>CAWHWA010000039.1:0-27895 GCA_963832935.1 uncultured Actinomycetota bacterium | reverse complement strand
AAACTGAACCTCGCCGACATGGTGACTCGGCAGTACACACTCGAGCAGATCAACGAGGGCTTCCAGGACATGCTCGAGGGCAAGATCATCCGCGGTGTGATCCGCTACACCGACGACGACAGACGCTAGCCACAACCAATCTGTCTTATTCCGGAGGGACCACTCGTGAAGACCGCGATCTGCGACATGCTCGGTATCGACTTTCCGTTACTGGCGTTCAGTCATTGCCGCGACGTGGTGGCGGCGGTCACCAACGCCGGAGGGTTCGGCGTGTTGGGCGCGTCGTCGCACACCGGCGAGCAGCTCGAACTCGAACTGGCCTGGATCGACGAGCACGTGGACGGCCGGCCGTACGGCGTGGACATCGTCTGCCCCGAGAAATTCGAGGGCAAGGGCATGGATCTCACGCCGGAACAGATCGTCGCGATGGTGCCCGACGAGCATCGTGACTATGTCGCGAAGATTCTGGCGGAGGAAGGGCTGGGTCTCGACGACATCGGTGAGCAGCCCTTCCAGGTGTTCGGCAGTATCAGCGACGCACTGGGCGAGCAGCTTCTCGATGTGTCCTTCCGGCACCCGATCAGACTCATCGCCAACGCATTGGGCGTGCCGCCGAGGTTCATGATCGAGCGGGCCAAGGCAGAAAGTGTGCCGGTGGCGGCCTTGGTGGGCGCGAAAGAGCATGCGATCAAGCAGGTTCAGGCCGGCGTCGACGTACTGGTGGCCCAGGGCACCGAAGCCGGTGGACATTGCGGCGAGGTGACCACGATGGTTCTGGTTCCCGAGGTCATCGAGGCGATCCGAGAAGTGCGTGACGTTCCGGTGCTGGCCGCCGGCGGGATCGTCACCGGCCGTCAGATGGCGGCCGCGGTTGCGCTGGGTGCGGCCGGTGCGTGGACCGGATCGGTGTGGTTGACCACCGAGGAGGCCGAGACGGCGCCCTACACCGTCCAGAAGCTGCTGGCGGCCAGTTCTCGGGACACCGTCCGCTCGAAAGCACGCACGGGCAAGCCGTCTCGGCAGCTTCGGTCGGCCTGGACCCGCGCCTGGGACGCCGACGCGGGCGGTCCGGCCCCGCTGCCGTTGCCGCTGCAGTCGGTGATATCGGAGACCGTACTTCGCCGCCTCGACACGCTCGCGGAGAAGGGCAACAAGGGAGCACAGGATCTTGCCACCTACTGGGTCGGTCAGGGTGTGGGTCTGATGAATAAGGTGCGACCGGCTCGTGAGGTCGTGCGCGACATGATCGAGGACTACCTTGATGCGACCGAACGACTGACCCGCTCGTTGGAGGACTGACCCCATGGCGCGTCCGCGCAAGACGACTCGTAACAAGCTCGATCCGCGCACACCGGTGATTATCGGGGTGGGGCAAACCATGGAGCGAATCGACGATCCGGGCTATCGAGGCCTCTCCCCCATCGATTTGGCGGCCGAGGCAGCGCGCGTGGCGATCGCCGATACCGGCGCCAACCCGGATGCGCTGGCCTCGGCGATCGACACCATCGCCACCACGCGCCAATTCGAGAACTCGACGCCCGGGGCACCCGCACCCCTGGGCCGATCAACGAAGTTTCCGCTCTCGGTCGCCAACCGCCTTGGTGTGCAACCGAAACGGGCGGTGCTGGAAGTCAGTGGCGGGCAGTCACCACAGCATCTGGTCACTGAGTTCACTCGCGAAATATTCGCGGGCCACTGCGACGTCGTGCTGCTGGCCGGCGCCGAGGCGATGTCGACGAGCCGACAACTCGCCACGGCGGAGAATAGGCCGGACTTCTCCGACGACCCGCCCGGGGTGGTTGAGGACCGGGGCTTCGGGTTGAAGGGTCTGGTTTCTCTCGAGCAGTCCGCGCACGGCCTCGACGGCGCTCCGGCGCAGTACGCGCTGCTGGAGAACGCCCGCCGCGCCGCGCGGGGCGAGAGCCGGGAGAAATACGCCGCCTCGATGGGTGCTTTGTTCGCTCCGTTCACCAAAGTGGCTGCGGCCAATCCATTTTCGGCTGCGCCGCAGAAGCGCAGGGCCGACGAGCTGATCACGATCACCGACCGCAATCGGATGATCGCCGATCCATATCCGCGGTTCCTGGTGGCCCGCGATCAGGTCAACCAGGGCGCGGCGCTTCTGCTGACGTCGGTCGCGACCGCCCAGAGGTTGAGGACCGACAAGAACCGCTGGGTTTTCCTGCACGGCCAGGCCGACCTGCGGGAGCGGAACTTGCTTGACCGCGCCGATCTGGGCACCAGCCCGGCCGCGGTGGCCGCCGTGCATCATGCGCTCGACGTCGCGGGATTGTCGCTCGACGATATCGACTTCTTCGACTTCTACAGTTGTTTCCCGATCGCCGTCTCGAATATCACTGACGCACTGGGACTCTCGCCGGACGATCCTCGGGGGTTGACCTTGACCGGCGGGTTGCCGTACTTCGGCGGGGCCGGCAACAACTATTCGATGCACGCGATCGCTGAGGCGGTCGACCGGGTTCGGGCTGAGCCGGGTGCGTACGCCCTCGTCGGCGCCAACGGCGGCGTGCTCTCGAAGTACTCGGTGGGCATCTACAGCGCGACTCCATCTGAATTGCGGCCCGACCGCAGCGCGGACCTACAGCGGCAGATCGCGCAACAAGAGGCACCCACACACGCCGCGCATCCCGAAGGCTGGGCCACGATCGAAACCTACACCGTCAAACACGACCGAAATGGCAAGACGGGCATCGTCATCGGGCGGCTCGAGGCCGACGGCCGACGTTTCCTGGCCAAGACCGCCCAGAGTGACGATCAGATGGTGAAGCTGCTGGAATCGGCTGACGAGCCCATCGGCCAGCGGGTGTTCGTGAAGGCGTTCGGGTACGGGAACCGCGTGACCGAATCGACGGAAAGGGCCGACGAGCTTTTCCCTGAGAGGGCTCCGTCGCTCCGTGATGACTACGAGTTCGTCCAGGCCCGGCGCGACGGGCACCTGCTGGAGATCACCATCAACCGGCCGACATGCGCAACTCGTTGCACCCGCCGGCCAACGAAGAGTTAGCGGAGGTTTTCGACGCCTACTTCGCCGACCCGGAACTCTGGGTCGCGATCATCACCGGTGCCGGCGGTAAGGCGTTCTGTGCGGGCAACGATCTGGTCTACGCGGCCACCGGCAAGCCGGTCGACATCCCATTGACCGGGTTCGGCGGATTGACGAGTCGCCGCAACATGCACAAGCCGGTTATAGCCGCGGTCAACGGCTTTGCGATGGGCGGCGGTTTCGAGATTGCGCTGGCCTGCCATCTGGTCGTCGCCGATGAATCCGCGCGGTTCGCGCTCAGCGAGGTCAAGGTGGGCCTGATCGCGGGCCTCGGCGGAGCCGTCCGGCTGCCACGTTCGGTGCCGGTGAAGGTGGCCAACGAGTTGATCCTCACCGGCCGGCACATCGACGCTGAGGCAGCGCACCAGCTGGGTGTCGTCAACAGGGTTGTACCCACGGGCACCGCCCTCGCCGGCGCACGCGCCCTGGCACGGGAGATTCTGGCGGTGTCACCGACATCAGTGCGGCTGTCGCTGGAACTGATGGACGTAACCGCGGGCATCCCCGACACCGCCGACGCGGCTACGCCGCCGGCGGATCTCGTCGATGAGCTGATGTTCAGTGAGGACGCCATAGAGGGAATGGTGGCGTTCGCCCAGAAGCGCGCTCCACGATGGACGAACCGATGACGAAGTTCGTGGAGAGCAGGAGCACGCCGGTAACCGATGAAACCGCGGCGTTCGACGAGTCCGTCGCCGGATTGATCGACCGGGTGTGGGGTGACGCGCGCCGGGCGTCCCGGTCGAAGGTGAGCGATCTGTGGACGGCGGGCGCCGAACAGGGTTGGTTCGAACTTGGGGCCGCCGAGGTACCCCCCCGCCGGCCAGACTGATACCGACGTTGTGGCGGTCATGGAGCCGAATCGTTCAGTGTGCCATCGAGACCCGCCTGCCCACTGGCACGGCGGGCTCGAGGATGAAGTTCATGTCGTCATGGGGGCACGCCAAAGCTAGGCCCTGACGGCTGACTGGACCGCTGCGACAATCGTCTCGTTGGTGGGGTAGCCCGACAGCGCGGTCGAGAACGGTACCGGTGTATACGCGGCGCCGAGACGCAGGACGGGTGCCAGTAATTCGCCGAACAGTTGCTCATGGATCTGGCTGCTGATTTCGGCGCCAGGTCCGCAGAACTGGGTCGCCTCGTGCACGACCGCAGCACGACGCGTCTTGGTGACGGACTCGAAGATCGTGTCCAGGTCCAGAGGCGAGAGCGTCCGAAGGTCGATCACCTCGCAGTCGATGCCGTCGGCGGCCAGCGTCGTGCTCGCCTCCAACGACGGCCGCACCATCGGCCCGTAGCTGATGATCGTCATATCGGTCCCGGCTCTGATGACGTTCGCCTTGCCGAGGGGAAGGCGGAAGTCGGCGACCGGAACGTCCTCGGTGGTGGAGAACGCCAGTCCGATGTGCTCATGTACAGGCACGGGTCATCGTCGAAGATGCAGGACTCCAGCAGGCCCTTGGCATCTCGCGGCCCGGACGGCATGACCACCTTGATGCCCGGCGTGTGCATGAACCACGCCTCCAACGACTGTGCATGCTGGGCCCCGAACCGGCTGCCCCCGACGGTGGTGCGAATCGTGATCGGAGCGGGTGTGGCACCGCCGGACATGTAGCGCAGCTTGGCCGCGTGGTTGACGATCTGATCCATCGCGACGGTGATGAAGTCGAAGAACATGATCTCGGCGACCCCTCCACCATCGAGAGACCGATCGCAGTGCCGATGATCGCCTGCTCGGAAATGGGTGTCGCCCGGACACGGCGCGTCCCGAACTTCGTCGAGAGGCCCTTGGTGACCTTGAAGACGCCGCCGATCGGGTCCGCGACATCCTCGCCGAGGATGATGACCTTGTCGTCGGCGGTCATCGCGCACTCCAGCGCCGAGGTCATCGCGCCGGCTGACTTCATCGGCTCGGTGAGACCGCGGTTTTCCAGAACGGTCACGACACACCTCCTACGGAGGGATCGGTGGCGAAGACGTCGGTGAACAGGGCTTCGGAGCCGGGAAGTGGGCTGGCCTGAGCGAAGCCGAACGCGTCGGCGACGACGTCTTCGGCTTGCCGCTCGATCGCGATCAGCTCGTCCTCGGTGAACAGGCCGTTCTCACACAACCACTTACGGAAGGTGGGCGCCGGATCGCGCCGAAGTGCGGCGGCGAGTTCGTCCGCGGGCACGTAGCTGAAGTCTGCAGTGCCGGTGTGGCCGGTCAGTCGATAGGTCATGGCCTCGATGAACATTGGGCCTTCGCCGCGTCGCACCGCTGCGGCGGCCCCGCGCAGCACACTCCATGTCTGGATTGGGTCAAACCCGTCAACCTTCAGCGCGGTCATGCCGTAGGACGCCGCCCGCCCCGCGAGGTCGGCGTTGCCGGCGTACTCCGCGATCGGGGTGTGCTCACCCCAGCGGTTGTTCTGGCACAGGAAAACCAGGGGCAGACGCCACAATGCGGCAAGGTTCATCGCCTCATGGAATGCGCCGATCGACGTTGCGCCGTCCCCGAAGGTCACGACGACGATCCGATCGTCCTGGTCAAGCTGGGCACCCAGGGCAAGACCCGCCGCGATCGGCAGGCCGGATCCAACGATTCCGGTCGTCGTCATGAATCCGACGGACGTGTCGTGCAGGTGCATCCCGCCGCCCTTGCCCTTCGAGGTCCCGCCAACCCGGCCATACAGCTCGGCGATGATCGAGCGCAGCGGCACCCCTTTCGCCAGGGCGTCTCCGAGATTGCGGTAGGTGGACACCAGCTGGTCGTCCTTGCGGAGGGCGGCGCTCATCGCGGCGCACACGCCCTCCAGCCCCCGCACGGGGTAGAACGCGGCCTGCAGCCGCCCGGCTTTCGCCTCCTCGCGCGCCTTGTTGTCGGCCAGCGTGGTGGTCAGCATCAGCTCATACATCCTGGCCAGGTCGGCGCGGTCCGGAAGGTCATCCGGCCGCTCACCTGCTGCGACGGCTGCGGCCTCGGTGATCATTTCGGACACGACATCCTCCTCATCGGACCCAGCCCGGGACCAGGACGCCGTTGCAGCGTCCGACGGGCCCGAGCTCGGGGTGTTCGCCATCGTCGAGATGCTGGACCACCCGCGGCGCTTCGCCGGCATACAGCTCCTCGCCCAGGATTCGGGCCTGGTCGTCCACCGGCCAGAGCACCACGCATTTGTACTCGACGAGATACCAGTGGTCGTCGAGGATCGGCTTACCGGTGGACAGTGTCGTGCAGGGCAGCACCGCTCCGGGGTAGGCGAACCTGAAATGGCCTTCGGTGACGACACACCTCGCGTCGGCCACCACCCGGGTCACCTCATAGGAGAGCCTATTCTTGCCACTTCGGATTAGCGACTGGTAATTGGCACAGACCTCGTCGAAGCCCTGCGGCCCAACGCTTTTCGATGCGCCCCAGATGTGGTAGACGGGTTCGCTAACCAGTGTCGCCATGAGCCTGTCGATGTCACCCGCGACTTCGGCGTCGACGTGTTCGGCGACCGCCCGCAGATTTCTGAGGACGACCGGGTCGGTCGCCTCAGCGATCGCCATCTCGAGCGTCTGGACCGCGGCGCCGTCGGCCGCCGGGGCGGTGCGCGCTTCTTCGGTTGTGCTCACAGGACGCTCCTGATGACGCGGTCCGGATTGCTCTTGTCCAGCTCGAGCGACCATAATTCACCGTTCTGATCACCGAACACGAGCTCCAGGATCGCCGCGGCCACCTGTCCGGCCGTGAGCAACGGCTGGGCAAGTCTCGGCGCAAGCCATGGGGCGACGCCGTCCGTGCCGGTGGAGTCGAGCATGCGGGTGCGCACGACCCCGGGCAGCACAGCGTTGACCCGCAGGCCAGGCACCGCGGCGGCGGCGGCCGACCGGGTGAAGGCCAGTACCCCCGCCTTGCTCGCCGCGTACGCGGGGTCGGGCGAATGGGGCCTGATCGCGGCGGCAGACGCCACGTTGACGACGACCCGGCCGCCACTGCCGCTCTGCCGTGCCGCAAGCGTGCTGAGCAAGATGGTGCCGGCGGCATTGACCTCAATGACCGTACGCATCCGGCCGAGATCGCTTGCGGGCCAAGGCAAACCTCCGCTGACGATGCCGGCTGCATTGATCACGCCGGCGAAGTCACGGCCTTCTGCGCTGATCTGATCGAAGATGCCGGTGACCTGCTCGGGATCGGAGACGTCAGCATCGACGGTGTGATGGGACCCGGGCGCGAGTTGTTCGAGCACGTCCTTGGCCGCAGCCTCGTCCCGGTCGACCAGCATGATGGCCGCGCCGCGCTCGGCCAGCAGAACGGCTGTGGCGCCGCCGATTCCGCCCCCACCACCCGTGACGATGATCGTTCTGCCAGCTATGTCCATAGATCTCTCTTCCTAATTCCGGTACCCGCGTCAGGCGTCCTGCGGGACCCACTTCTCGTACAACTGATGGAAATGCCGGATCTTGCTCTCCTGGTAGGCCGAGAGGGTGAACACTCCTCCGGCGTGTGCTGCGCAGACCCCGCTGCACCGCCTCCAGGTTGAACTCGTCCTGGTCGAAAACCCGGGCGAGGGAGCCCAGCACGTCCACCGCGTCGCGCCACGGGTCCTTGGCGCCGAGCCGGATCTCCTGCGCCGGGGGCGGCGCGGCGCCGGCGAAGGGTGCCAGCAGGAACACCTCCATCAGGCTGCTCTCGTGGTCGTCGCCGTTGGGGCGGAATCGGTAGTAGATCTGGTTATATGCCGCCCACGGATGGGAATTGGGGAAGATGTTGACGAAGTAGCTGTCGACGAGTTCCGCGTCACTCAGCTCGTCCACGGAGTCGCCGAGAGCCGGCCGCAACGCGGATGCGGCCGCCTGCGCGAGCGCGTGTCGAGCCACCCCGTCGTCACCCAACGCGAAGATGGCCGGGTCGTCCTCCCGGACGTCGAGGGCCGAATCAAGCTGCTGCTGCTCGGTGGGCTCCCACGCCAACAACGGGCTGGGCACACCGCGCGGGCTCATGGCACGCGCGATGTTGCCGAAGACGTCGTACTGGCTGTTCGCATCACCGAATCCCGGAAGCAGCTGGGGGTGAGTAGACACGACGTGATAACTCTCCATGAACGCCTCTTGCACCAACTTCCAGTTGGCGTTGATCACCTTGGTCACGTAAGCCTTGGTGTACCGGCGATCCAGGGGCCACCTGTCAAAGAGCTCAGGCAGGAGGCCGAGATAATCAGATAGCGGCTCAGGGTCGGGGTCCGGGTTGATGAAGACGAATCCGCCCCACTGCCCGACGCTGATTTTGGGCAGCGAGAACGAGCCGGGGGTGATCTGCGGGAAGTCCCAGGCGCTGGGGATGCGCTTGAGCTTGCCGTCGAGCGACCAGCAGAATCCATGGAAAGCGCACTGCAGCTCCGAGACTCGACCCGCCGCGTCGCGCAGGGCCCTGCCGCGATGCAGGCAGGCGTTGGGATAGGACTGATCCCCCCCTCGCCCTCGCGGGTACGGACCAGCAGATAGGACTTGTCGGCGATGTCGTAAACGACCGTGTCACCGACCTGCCGAAGGTGCTCCTCCCGGCAGGCCACCTGCCACACCCGCGACCACAGATACTGCTTCTCCTGCTCGTGCGCGAAGCGGGAAAGGTAGCGATCGACCGGCACATCCGACGGCCCATCGATCAGAGGTGATTGCCAGCGGTAGGTCTCGGGAGGCTCGGTGCGGTCGCGGTCGAGCACGTCCTGGTAGCTCATGCCAGGCGCGCGCGCCGTCGATGTTGGCCGTGCGGGATTGGTGGTCATGTCGACACCTCCGGCGCCGGGGCGCTGTCAGCCGGCACCGCGAAGCGCCGGCTGCGGCCGGCGGCACCGCCCGGTTGGCTGCCTCCGCTGGCGATCCAGCGGCACATTTCAGGGTCGGCGACGAACAGCCGACCACCTACCCACCTGCCGTCGCGGTCGAAGCGACCCTGCACACCGTCGCGGTCGGTGACCTGAACTGGGCCGACGCCGTCGTCGGCCCATTCGTACGTCCACCCAGTGATCGGATGCGCCAGTCGTCGCATTCAAATCCACCTACTTCTGATCATTGACTCCGGAGCATTCCTTCGGACTTGATCCGGTCGGCGAAGCACTCGAGCCAAGTCCAGCCGTTCACGATCTTGCGGTCGTCACCCTTGCGGCGGGTTTGACCGCCTTGGGCGCGGTAGCCACCCCACCGCGCGTTGTTGAATCCGGTGAACTTCTGGTTCGCATCGCCGTGGAACGACCAGACGCCGTCGCTGCCGCAGTCGTAGTCGGCCGAGACGACGTAGCCTTCATCGTCAAGCGTGAAGTCGCCGCCGACCTCGGTGCACATCGACAACTGCTCGTCGTCCTGCACGATCGCGCCGACACTCCAGTCTTCGCGGCCGCGGACGATGTGCCCGAATTCCACGGACCCGTCGTCGTACTTGTTGGCGAACACATTCCACGACACCTGAATGTCGGTGTACCAACGGTATTCTTTCCACTCGGCACCGTGCTGGAAGTACACGTGATCGAAGAAGACCGGCCCCTCGCACGGCTCGCCGAGGACCGTGCCCTTCAGCCAGTACGCCGTGCTGGCGTAGGCGAGGGATTCGTCGCGCATTGGGGCGAAAAACTGCACCCCAAGTGTGGGTCTAAAGCCCGACAGATTGAGCGCGTCACCCTCGGCCCAAGTCATCTGTTCGTCGGTGATCGTCAGATCGATCGGAATCTCGTCGGAGTCGTGCAACATCCCCTTCGATTCCCAGTGCCGTTTCATCGGCTCGAAGTGGCGGACCAGTTCGCCCTTGGCAGTACGCCGAGACTGCTCGGACAGCTCCATGGCACCGGAGGTGTTGGACAGGATGTAGTTTCCGCCGGACATCGGCCCGATGAACTTGCGCTCCAAGACGAAGGTCGCTCCCGACGCGGCCGTGAGCCCGCCGTAGAGGTACTGCGACTGCAAATTCAGGCCACAGTGCCGTTTTTCGGGCGTCAGCAGAGATAGGTCGGGCTCGTAGGCGGCCGCCACGTTGTGGAAACCGAAGTCGCCCACCAGCCGTCGTTTGTCACTCATGTGTCTCCTTTGTTGTGCTGCTCTTTGGTTTCGGTGAAATTGCCTTAGCTCGCGGTGAAGCGGAGCGGCAACGTCTGGGGACCGCTGAGCACGAAGCTCGGCTTGTAGGTCGGCTTGCCGCCGAGCCAGATCTTGTCCATCCGGCGGCACAGCTGGGTGAGCGCGATCTCGGTCTCGAGGCGGGAGAGCTTGGCGCCCACGCAGAAATGAATGCCATGGCCGAATGCCAGATGCTGCTGCGGCCCACGATCCATCCTGAATTCGTCCGGCCGCTCGAACTGGCTCTCGTCACGGTTGCCGGAGCCGTACATCAGGATCGCGGTGGCTCCTTCGGGTATCTCGGTGCTGGCCACCGTGACCGTCCGACGGACGATCCGGAACATGCCCTGTGCCGGTGACGACAGGCGTAACAGTTCATCCACCACGGACCGGGCCACGGTGGGGTCGTTGCTAAGGGCCTGCCGAACATCGGGTTTGTCGCTCAGCTCGATCATCGCCGAGGCCAGCAGGGACGTCGTCGTCTCGTTGCCGGCCACCAGCAGCTGGTGCAGGATGTTCAGCATCTCGGGCAGGTCAAGTGGACGCGTGTCGTCGATGTCGTCATCGGCTGCGATCTCGGCGTTGAGTAGATCGGTCAGGAAGTCGCGCGAGGATTCGTCCGACGATCCTCGAGCTCGCCGGCGAAGTAGCGCTGGAATGCCACCAGACCGCGGGCTGCCGCGAGGCGACCCTTGTCGCCGGGGTCGGCACCGATCGCGGCGGTGGCGTGGTTGGTCCAGGCTTTGAAGTCGCGCTCACGCTCGCGGGGAACCCCAAGGGCGTGGCGATCACGCGCACCGGCAGTGGCACGGCGAAACCGGAGACGAACTCGACCTCACCGGCATCGATAAATCCGTCGATCAACTCTTCGACGATGCGCTCGATATGGGGCTCCCACGACGCGATTCTGCGCGCGGTGAATGCGCGTGTAGTCAGGCGGCGAAATCTATCGTGCGCCGGGGGATCCCGGGTGAGCATCGTGGACACCTGCGGATAGCCGGTGGCGCGGACGGCTGCCAATTCCTCAGAAATGGCCGAGCTGCCCTCGCCGAGCGCGAGGCCAGGGCTGATGAACTCATTGCTGAACGTCTCGATATCCCGGGCCGCGGCGATGATGTCGTCATACCGGGTAATCAGGAAAACGTTTCTACCCGGCAGCTGATAGACCGGCCGCTCGGCCCTCATCCATGCGTAAGCCGCGTCGGTGGTGTGGGACAGCGCTGCGCTGTAGGGGTCGAACGGACAGGTGCCCGGGGATTTGACTTTGGTCTCCGTCACGGCCTCACCAGGTTCGTACTTACTTGTTCTTGCTTCTAGTAACTAGGAGCATGACAGGCTTTCGCGTCCGGCGCAAGAGGCAACCCACGTGTTAGCCGGACTTGTCTTCGACTTCAGAAACCAGCGGCTCGTCGGCGAGCCCTCGAGCACGGTCACCTCGATGTTTTGCAGGTCGTGGCCGAGATCGAGCACGAGAGCAATGCACTGGAACCCGAACTGGGAGCGCTTGCCGCCGGCGACGACTAACATCAACGGACGAGATCTGTTACGAAGAGCCCGGGGCACCGCGCGTTGACCGTGACGCCTTGCGTCGCCACTTCGCCTGCCACGAACCTCCGAGGCACGCTTCGGCGAAGGCGCGGCCCCACCTTCGACAGCTCTTCTTAGATGTCGCGGGCTTGCCGACAAGGAAATGGGCAGCCCGAACCAGGAGCGGTCGTACAGGCGGCGGGAGCAGGCTGCCGCGCCGGCGGTGCAGCACCCTCCTCGGGTTGCGGGTTCAGGGCGACGCCGCGACTGCGCTCTGGGCGATCTCGCGAGCCCAGGAGTACTTGGCCTTTCCGGCCGGGGTGCGCTGGATCTCTTGGACGAACACGACGTGTTTGGGCACCTTGTAGCCGGAGAGCCGGTCCCGCACGGCTTGGCGGACGTCGTCATCGGTGACCGAGTCGTCAGCGGCCACCACAGCGGTGATCGCCTGGCCCCACTCCTCATCGGACAGGCCGATGATGTTCATGTCCCGCACACCGTCGAGCTCGGCGATGACCGCCTCGACCTCGTGGGGGTAGACCTTCTCGCCGCCGGTGTTGATGCAAAGTGCGCCCCGACCGAGTAGCACGACGTGGCCGTCCGCGTCGACGTAGCCGTAGTCCCCGGGCACCGTGTAAACGACGCCGTCGATCTCACGCAGTAGGCCGGCGGTCTTGGCCGGATCCTTGTAGTAGCCCAGTGGTCCCGGCGGGGCCACCGCGAACAGGCTGGTTTTGCCGCTGGCAGGGTCGATCAGGGTTCCGTCGTCGGCGATGAGCCGGGCACGGGGCGGCAGCTGAAATGGGCAGTCGGACACCTTTGCGCGCCGGAGCCACGCTCTGGGCACTATAAGGGCCTCCCTCGCTGGCCCCGACCATATCGTTGAGGGTTATTTCGCCCCGGTCGGCCAGGGGCTGTTTCCAGGTTTCCTACTACAGCATCCCGGCGCTGTCGATCCGCCGTAGGCTGGAGATGTCGTAGCGAGTACCGTCCCGCTCGGCCTCGGTGAGTGCGTTCACGATGGCCCGTGCGAAAGGGTCGCCCACGATGACGATCTGGCTGACCTTCTCCTGTTGGACCAGACGCCAGATCTCGTGTCCGTCGAGACGGCGGCCCTCCAGGATGACGACCCTGCCGCCGAGCAGCCAAGCGCCCTGGCACATGTAGAACGCGGTGCCGTGGATCATCGGCGGCGCGGGCAGGACGACGGGCGCAATGCCCGAATCCCGTGCATCGTCCGGGCGGCCCGGGCGGCTTCGGCGGCGTCGGCCGGAGTGTCCAGGCCTGCGAAGGGTATACGCCGGGTAGGCGATCGTGGAGAAGACGACGTCGGCGGCGCCACAGCACCCCCCGGGGCTTCCCGGTGGTGCCCCCGGTGTACAGCATGAACACGTCGTCCCCGGAGCGCTCGATCCTGGGCAGCGGTGCGTTCTCGTTCAGCAGATCGTCATAGCGTAACGCGCCGTCCACCAGGGGCGAGCCGTCATCGATCTGCACGAGGGCGCGCAGGCCCCGCACTTGTGGCGCGACCCGGCCTACCAGATCACCAAGCGAACCGTGGAATACCAGCACCTCGGCGTCGGAGTCCTCCAGTACTTCGGTCAACTCGTCGTCGCGGTAACGGTAGTTGAGATTGACCGGTGTGCCACGCAGCTTGAACGCGGCGTAGGACGCCTCAAGGTACTCGACGCAGTTGTAGGCCAGGATGAGGCTTTGGCGTCCTGCCTAAGCCCGATCTCATCCAGCGCGCCGGCCAGCCGGGCCGCCCGCTGCTCCACCTCGCGGTAGCTGAAGCGGCGCTGCCCGTGGACTATTGAGGTCGCCTCCGGGATGGTGCCGGGGGTCGTCTCCCACAGCGTGGCCCAGTTCTCTTCATCGAAGTTCTCCCTAGTCGTTCTTCCGGCGGGGCGGTCGCCCAGCCTGACCTCCCGACGTGCCAGAGGGGCGACGGGTGGGCCGCGTCACAGTTCCGTCGAACTCGCCGCGCGTCAGCAATCTGCACAGTGCGATCAGTTACCCGTGGAAAGTGTATGCGAAGTAAAGTAACTAGGCGAAGAGCTGTCTGAAGGATTCACGCGGCGGACGCCGAGCCCTGAGTTAGTTTTAGTAGGCGGCCGTTCCACCATCGACGACAGCCGTGCGCCGGTGATACCTGAGCCGGCATCCGACGCGACGACAACGGCCAGGGCCGCGACCTCCTCGACCGTGATGGGGCGCTTGATCGCGCCTTCGGCCGCATACTGATCGAGGAAGGCCTCCGTGGTCATGCCGGCAGCGCTTGCCGCCACCGACGCTGAATGGTGAACGAGATCGTGACAACGAGCCCGGGGCACAGAGCATTGACCGTGATGCCTTCCGTCGCCCTCCTCTTTCGCGGCCCTTCGTGAAGCCGTTGAGACCGTGTTTGGCGGTGACATACTGAACGATGAAGGGCTTGCCGTGCTTGCCCTCACCGACGACATGTCGTGGATGCGACCGGTCTTTCGCGGCAGCATGTTTGAGCGCCTTGCGAGACGCGTAGAACGCACTGGTGAGGATGAACAAAGCCCACGCTCCCAAATCTCATCCGTCATCGCCGCGACGGGAGCGACTCCTCGGCACCGCCGACGTTGTTGACGGGATGTCGAGCTGGCCGAACCGCGACACGGCGTAATCGAGGGCTGCCTCGGGGTCGCCACGATTCGTCGAGTCACCGGCGACGAACGCTGTCTTGTCGGGGCTACGCGTTCGGCCAGCGCCTTGTCGCCCTTCTCCTGGCTTGGCCGGTCAGCGCACCGACGCCCCTTCCTCACGAAGGCCGCGCGATACCGAAGCCGATCCCCCTTGTGCCGCCGGTGATCACGGCCACCTTGTTGTCGAGTTGCATGATTTTCCTATGCGCAGTTGAAGACTGGTTATGGAAGCCAACTGAGCAGATCGAGATCGACGACCGCCTGGCACGAACGCTCCAGGCACGCTTCGGCGAAGGTCCGACCCGTTCGTTGCCGGGCTCGAGGCTGCCGGCGATGACGAAGGCGTACTCCAGGCAGTGCAACGCCGCGGTGCGGTAGTCCTTCCAGCACTGCTCGGCCGTGTAATCAGCGACACCGAGGCCGACCAGCGCCTCGCGGTAGTCATTGACGAGGTCGCTCGTTGCACGGCGCAGGCCGCGTCTATGCTCTGGGTCAGCGGGTATGCGACGTAATGGATGGTTTTCGTCACGATGAGCCTTCATCGAGCATCACGAACGGCCGGTGGCTCTCGGCCACGCCGAACATGAAGTTGTCCAGCCGAAAGTCGCCGTGAATGAGCGCCTGGGCCCTGACCCTGCGGCGGTGCAGCTCGGGGATCGCGGCCTTTAGCGCTCCCCCACGTGGACCACCTTCTGCTGGACGAGCGGTGCGAACGCCGCCATCGCCTGGTGAACACCTTGCGCGGCACCGCGAGGCCGCCAAGCAAGAGGGGACCCTCGATGCGCGGCCACAGTGAGAGGTCCTCGCGGCCCTCGGCATGCCGCGTCGCGGCGTGCAGTCGGGGGGGCGCCGATCGCCAGCTCGGCCCGGCCAACGAGCGTCGCGGGTCTGATCGCCCGGGCGATAGTCGCTGAGATCTTCCATCAGCAGCACCATGTCGCCGTGCTCGGTTCCACATGGGAGTAGAAGACCGCGGGCAGCGCCCCCCGACATCGGCGGCGAGATTTCGTAAAAACGCACCTCGCGCTCGTACATGTGCAGGCCCTGCGCCACGGCGCGGTTCTGCTCGTTGGCGGTCGCGAACTTGGCGATCAGTGCGGCCAGCGGGCCCGTGCCCGCGCCGTACTCGAGATCGAGTTTGGCGATGTCACTGAGCAGCCCGACACCGGCAGCGATCGGCGTCGCCTCCCAGCCGGTGATGGCGTCACCGCGCCCAATGTGACCCGACGACCCGCACGCCGGTCAACCAGTCTGGTGTCAGGTCAGGCAGCCTCGCGGGGGGTTGCTGATCGACCATGGTTGTCACGTTGTCCTCCATCACACGGGTCACCGTTGGAGACCCCCATCGCGCAAAAACGATCCACGACCGATCGCTCCGCGTCAAGGACTTTCTTTTTTCAATTCGTGTGACCCGCTGTGAGGTGGCCCGCGCCGCTCGCTCGAGCGTTCGGTCGGCCCTCGATGGACGCGCGGTTCGACGCCCTCGCAGCGACGACCAACGCACGCCCCCACCGCTCCGAAAGTCTGAGATCACCAAGCGTTCGGGCCCCGACAAGCATTCTGTTGCGGCTCCCGCCGCGGACCCGTTAGCCGGCAGCGACGGCCTGGACGGGTTTGCCCGGCGGCCGGCGGACATCTGGTCGATATCTTCGAATAACGCGCGGCGATATTGCGGCGTTTGAACTCGGAAGCGCGGTCGCATTCAGAGTCCGGAAGCCACGGTCCGGCGAGCACCCGAAAGCGCTTGACCTGTCCCACCTTTGACAGCGTGTCATTGACGTCTTTGACCAACGGTACTGCCACGGACCTCGTTTGTCACGGCCTCCAGCGGGATCAAACGCATCTCAACACTCCTGGTGCGGCCTAGTGCGGGCTCGGCCGATGGGAACGCTAGCCGCTCCTTTCAGTGCGCAGACCACTTCTGCGCAATATTGAGTTGGGTACTTCGTGCTGAAATGGGCCGCCTGACGCGCTAATGGCCAGTCCAGTTGAGCGTTCGGGAAAGTCGTCCCCGCCAGGACGAGGTGGTGCCCAGGGTGAGCGCGTCGGCGCGTCTCGACGGAAGTACAGGTCAGCGTCGTGCTCCCAGGTGAACCCGATGCCGCGTGCAGCTGGATGGCTTCTGCGCTGACGAAGCGGCAGGCCTCATTCACCAAATTCTGCCACCGCTGCAGATTCAGTCAGGTCCTCGGTGTGTCGGACGGCTGACGCCCCGGGCAGTCGGACAGGCCAGTCTCGATCTTGACCAGCGCATCGGCAAGCATGTGCTTGATGGCTTGGAAGCTGCCGATCGGCCGCGAAAACTGGTGCCGCTCTTCGACATACGCAACCGTCATGTCCAGGCAGGCCTGAGCGCCGCCGATCTGCTCCGCCGCGAGGACGAGCGTCGCCATGTCGAGCGCCGGCCGCGGCGCCCGCTGCTGGGCTCGCCGCTGAGACAGTCCCGGTGCGGCCGTGAGAGTTCCGGCTCCGGCAGATCACATCAGGCCCGGCGTCGGAGTGGAACCACCTGGCTCCCGGGCCCCCGAAATCGACCACTACCAGCTCCCCGGGGGTGGCCGCGACCAACCACCGTGCCTCCGGTGCACCGAGCACCATCGCGGCATGGCCCGACACCCACCGTCCGCGCCAGGGGCGAAGTCGAAGGCAGCGCACGCCGATCCCAGAGCCCGTCGTTTCCCAGCGCTGCGAGGGCCGCAGTCTCGCCGCCCGCAGTCGCGTCGAGCGTCGGGTGCGCCGACGCATCACATGGAGCAGCGCCTGGCCTTCCGGACCTGCTGCTGAAGAACGGGACGGGCGGCAAGGTCGCGCCCAGTTCTTCGCTCACCCCCATCATTTCGGGTAGCCCGCCGATTCCGGCGTGTGTTCCGGCAGTCCGAGACCGCAACGCCGACCTGCTCGGACAACACGTGCCAGGCCTTGGCGTCCGCGCCTGGCGTTCCGGCGTCGATCGCCCGCCGGGCGCCTGCGGTGCAGCCCAGGCTTCGCAGACGGACCGTACGGTCGCGCGCAGTTCGTCCACCATCTCTCGGCGGCGGAGCTTCGCCTGCGGTGTCTACTCGCATATCCGGCGATCTCGCTGCGTCATCCGCAACGGAGTTGGGAGAAGGCGACCCCATGTCCACTCGTGGCTCTGCCGGCAATCCCAGGACCCGCTCGGCGATGATGTTGCGCTGGATCTGGTCGGTGCCGCCCGCGAGTCGATATCCGGGCGCCCCCAGGAGGTGCGCCGTCCACTCGAATCAGCCGTCCCCGTGGTCGGCGACGGTGCGCATGCCGAGCAGGTCGGCGGCGAACTCGCCGATCTGCACCAGCAGATCGGAGGCGACAAGCTTGCCCACTGAGCCGGCCGGACCCGGGGACACGCCGCCGCCGCCGCGCGCGACCCGTTGCGCAGTCGCATCCCGCACTGTGGAAAGGACGTAGATGTCGGCGAACCGCTACCGGACTACGCTGTCGTCGGTGGCACCCATCGAGCGGGCCAGTGCCAGCAGGTCTGCGAACGAGCCGCCCTTCTGTCGGGTGCCGGTCCCGGACGCCTGCCGCTCGTCGGCCGGGTCGCCTTGGCGACCTCCCAGCCTCGCCCTACTTCACCGATTCGGAGCTCATGGGGGATTTGGACGGCCTCCAGGAGAGCACGTTGAACGAGCTTCCCCCGCTCATTTGGCAAATCGGCCGGATGGTCACTCCGGCCGTGTCGAGCGGGAGCAGGAAGGCGGTGATGCCGCGGTGCTTGACCGCATCGGGGTCCGTGCGGGCCAGCAGTAGTCCGAGGTCGGCGTGGCGCGCCCCGACGACCAGACCTTTTGCCCGTGCACAGTCCAGCTGTCGCCGTGCTGGCCGCCCGGCAGGCCAGTCCGGCGAGGTCCGAGCCCGCGCCAGGTTCGCTGAAGAGTTGGCAGGCCAGCTGATCGGTGCGCAGGAGCGGAGCAAGGAACCGATCCCGTTGAGCGTCGGTGCCGAACAGCGCCACCGCCGGAGCCACCAGCCCGGTGGTCACGCTGATGAGCTAAGCGAGGGTGGAACGGCGTCTCCCTCTCGATCTGACTGAATCGCGAAGCGAACGATGCGGGCAGGCCGGCGCCACCGTGTTCGACGGGAAGCGTCAACGCGCCGTCGCCGGCATCGAAACGGGCCCCGCGGTAGGCGCGAATCTTGTCTGGAGTTCCTCCTCGTGGGCGTCGGTGAGGTCCCGAAAGACTTCCAGGTCGGGTGTCGACGGCCCAGAGGTGACGGGACCGACCGTCGCCTGCATGAAGGCCCGGACCTCGTCGTCCCAGGCGGTGCCGTCGCTGGATTCCATCTCAGAGCTCCGTCGTGGTGAGGACTGCGCACGCCGAGACGCCCGGTGCGCCGTACACGTGTGTGAAGCCGACTCGCGGTGGTGTCGCGGCGGCCAGCCCCATTGGCCTGCCCTGCAACTGCCGCGAAACCTCGTGGATCTGGCGCAATCCGGATGCGCCGATCGGCTCGCCGTTGGCGAGGCACCCACCGTCGGTGTTGATCGATAGCCGTCCGTCCGCCCCCAGGCTTCCGTCATCGAGGAGGGCCCCCTGCTCGCCGTCGCCGCACAGGCCGGTCTCGGCCAGCGCGATGAGCGCGGATCCGGAGTCGGTGTCCTGGACCTGGGCGACGTCGACATCGCCGGCGCGCACCGCGGCCGCGGCCAGCGCAGCCTTGGCCGCCGCCACGCTGGGACTGCCGCCCCGCCGCGGGGACAATGACGGCGAGTAGACCTCGAACGAACCGGGACCCCGCGTCCCCACCGCGACCGACGCCAGACGGACCGGTTGGGCGCACAGGTCGAACGCTCGTTCGCCGCGCGCCAGGACGACTGCGACGGCGCCCTCGTCGGGCTGGCAGAACATCAGGTTGGTCAGCGGATCGGACACCATCGGCGCGGCCAGCACGTCATCGACGGTCAACTCTCGGCGCCGCCACGCCGCCGGATGCGCCGCGCCGGCCCGACTGGCCGCGGCTGCGACCTGTGCCAGGTTGCGTTCGCTGACCCCGTGCTCGTACATGTAGCGACGGGTGCGCATCGCGAAATACTGCGTGGTCACCATCAGGCCCGACCGCGGGTACCACGAACCGAGGCCGTACGACGCGGCGTCGCTGCTGAACGCGCCCCGCTCGTGCTTGTCGAACCCGACGACGACGGCCAGGTCTCCCACACCCGCGCGCAGCGTGTTGGCGGCTGTCGACAGCGCAACGCCACCGGTTGCACACCCATTGCGCACCGAGGTGAAGGCGAGGCCGGTTAGCCCCAGCCGTCCCACCAGCGCGTCGGGCTTGGCTGTGTTGCTGCCGCCGACAGCGAAGTCGATCTTGTCCCACGTCAGGTGGGCGTCACCGAGTGCGCTCTTGACCGCGATCACTCCCATATCCAGCCCGGTGACGCCCTCGTGTCGACCAAACGGGTGAATTCCGAGCCCGACGATGTAGACGTCGCTGCGTGAACTCATGCGCGGAACGCGAACGACCAAGTGGCGTCCGTGCCTGAAATCGGGTGCCGGACCGGCGTACCGGCTGTCCGATTTGCGGCCCGTCGACATCGCCCACGATCACCGACTCGACCAGCACTTCCCCGAGGTCCACGTAGCCGACGGCGAACGGGGTGAAGCCCTCAGGCGGCACCTGGTAGGGCAATTTCGGCGCGAAGCGTTGCACGGTCCACGTCCAGATCGTCCCCCGATCCGGCAGGTCGATTCTGACCGTCGACTCGTCCGCGCAGCTCGCACACTGATCGGACGCGGGGAACTGCACACTGGCGCAGGACCGGCAGCGGGAGCCGGCCAGCACCAGCGGCTCGGTCGAGGAGAAGAGCTCGGGCGCTAGGCACGTTGACATGGGACCTCCCGAGCGTTCACGATGAGCTGGCGTCTAGTTACTGGGCATCATATATAGTAACTTGGCACACCTTAACAGAGCGCCCTGGTTTATTGATAGGGCAGACAGTTACTACTTTGGAGGCGGACGTGTTCCTCGGCGGGATCGGTGCGCGGAACGAGTCGACGCCCGACGAGATCGCCCTGACCGACGGGACGACCACTTTGACGTGGTCGCAGCTGGCGGCGACCGTCGAGGGCGCTGCCGCGCGCCTGCTGGCTCTACCCGCCGACTCCCGTCTGGGGGTCACCGGCGAGAACGCGGTGCCGACGCTGGTCGCCCACCTGGCCGGGCTGGTGACCGGGGTGGGCACGGTGGCCGTGCACCGGCAGGCGACGGCGCCCGAAGTGCAGCACGAACTCGACGACGCCGGTTGCCGCGCCGTCGTCATCGGATCGACGACCGCAGGCGCGGGAGCCGTTGCGGTGCAACGGATCAGCCTGGACGATGCCGTCATCCACGGCGCGCCCCCTCCACCTGGCTTTGTCTCGTGGGAAGAGTGGACCTCCACGACACCACGAGACGTCGACCTGGCCGCGCGTCCGGCGCGGCCGCTGATGGTTTACACGTCCGGCACCACCGGACGCGCGCGGGCCACTGCCGTGACCTGGGTTCCGCCGAGTGAAGCGCGGTCCGCTTTGGACTACCTGACCCGCGTCGCCTCCCGGTCCGGGTTTCCCGACGGGCCGCACCTCGTCGTGGGTCCGTTGCAGCACAATGGCCCGTTGACCAGCCTGCGACACCTGGTCGCGGGACAACCGGTCGTGGTGATGCCGCGTTTCGACGCCGAGCAGGCGCTGCGGCTCATCGAGCGGCATCACATCACCTCCAGCGTCATGGTGCCGACTCATTTCACGCGACTGTTGTCGCTTGATCGGCAGGTCCGTGCGGGCATCGACGTGAGCAGCGTTCGGCTGGTGGCCCACACGGGTTCGGCCTGCCCACCCGATGTCAAGCGGGCAATGATCGATTGGTTCGGACCGGTGCTCGTCGAGTCCTACGGGGGCAGCGAGCTCGGCACCGTGGCGCGGATCACCAGCACCGAATGGCTCAGTCATCCTGGTTCGGTCGGTAAAGCGGTTGCGCCGCTTGCCATCTCGGCGTATGACGTGGCGGGCCGGGAACTGCCGGCCGGGGAGGTTGGGATCCTTGGCGTCGACCTTGTCGACGGCCGTGCGGTGAGGTTCCTGCATGACGAGAAGAAGTCCTGTGATGCCTATATCAAGCCGGGGGTCGCCACACTGGGAGACATCGGATACGTCGACAGTGAGGGGTTCGTCTACATCACCGACCGCCTCGCCGACATGGTTGTGTCGGGTGGGGTCAACCTCTACCCCGCCGAGTGTGAGCAGGTGCTGATCCGACATGACTCGGTCAGCGATGTCGCGGTGATCGGCATACCGGACAAAGACATGGGCGAAGCGCTGCACGCCCTCGTCGTCGCCGCGAGGCCCGATATCGATCTCGATGCGCTCAGCGATTTCTGCCGGCGCGAGCTGGCGGGCTTCAAATGTCCTCACAGCTATGAATTGGTCCCCGGACTCACGCGCAATGAGATGGGCAAGGTCAACAAAAGGTCCCTGCGCGTCCAGTATTGGGGCTCAACCAGGACCATCTCCGGTTAACCCGCCCCTAGTCGATCTAGATTCGTCTCACCGGGGGTGGTGAGGCAAGGATTTTGGCCCCCAACGCGGCCAGAGCGCCGCGGAACTCGTCCTCACGACCCTGAACCAACGTGTCTTCGCTGACCAGCCAAGCGCGCGCACTGATGTCGATTGCAGAGATCAGCGCTGCCGCGACTACCGACGCATGAGGCAAGGAAAACTCTGGATGGTGCGCCTTCACGGACCTCACGAGCTCGGCGATGAGGAATTCGTTGGTGGCCCGCCGAAGGGCCTCGACTTCGGTGCTCAAGCCATTGCTGTAGGCGAACCAGACCGCTGCTGCGTCGCGGTCTTGCTCGAGCCAATCAAGCAGATGCACGGGCAGATCGGCCGGCGATCCGTTCTCGCCGCGCAGAAGCGACGACACTTCCTCGCTGATCGCCGCAGCGAATGCGGTCAGGCCATCGACGATGATGTCTTCCTTCGTCGCATAGTGGTAGTAGACCGCGGCCGCCGTCATTTTGGCTTCGGCCGCGATGTCGGCGACCATCACGGAAGCAAGGGGTCCAGCGGCGTGCAGGCGCATCGCAGCCTGAACCACGGCGCGTTTGCGTGAGGGTCGGTGCGCCGCGCGCTTTACTGCCATGGCTCTATAGTAAGTACATCCACCGAACTGACGAACTGACGACAACGCGGAAGTGTATCGAGTTGACAGCGCAGCCCACACCAGAAGCCAGTGTCCGCAGAGCGGCCCATCGACCATCTCGTCGCGACGAGATCATTGCGGCTGCCGTGGACGTGTTCGCCGAACTTGGGTTCGCTGAGGCGGGTGTGAATGAGATTGCCGACGCAGCGAATGTCGTGGTGTCCGGGATCTACTACCACTTCGACGGCAAGGCCGAGCTATTCGACGCTGCCATCGCGGCGGTGTACGAGAGCCTCGACGCCGCCATCGAAACCGCTCGCGTGGGACATGCTCCCGGCTCCACTGACGAGCTGGCAAGCGTGATCCGCGCCGGCGGTCAATGGGTGGACGACCACCCCCACGCCGCCAAGATGCTCTACAGCCAGCTGCCGGGCGCCACCCCGGAAAGCGCCCGCCTGCGTCACGAGCATGAAGCGGGACACGTCGCGATGGCGCACCGCTACGTTAAGCGGGCCGCGGAGTCGGGCTCTGAGATTGAGATCGGAAGCCCCGCAGGCGAACTGGCTGCCCGCACCCTCGTTCACCTGATGATTTCGGTGATGCCGTTGAGGCTGGAAGGCGGACTCCTCAGCAGGCGCTCCCCCAAGT
Organism: uncultured Actinomycetota bacterium; assembly: GCA_963832935.1. Classification (GTDB taxonomy): domain Bacteria; phylum Actinomycetota; class Actinomycetes; order Mycobacteriales; family Mycobacteriaceae; genus Mycobacterium. The sequence continues at coordinate 4,775 of CAWHWA010000039.1, read as the reverse complement.
CCCTGGAGGCGTCTCTGCAGGTGGTCGGCAACCAGATCGTGTTCGGATGAATATCAGTCTGCGCCCGCGCCGCTAGCGAACAAAACGAAAGCCGCACGCCGATCTCGTGGTCGACACAAACCGATCCGGAATGCAGGCTGCGAGCGCCTTGACCTGATGCGGTGATGCCGGCGTGCGCTCAGCGAAGGCTGCCTTGCGCGCCGCGTCGATCCACTCAGCCCGAGTCAGTTCGTCGTTCGGTGGCGCGGCTCCGCCATCATCCGCCACAAAGATGAGAAATCCGCCACGGAGAATGAGAAACTACAACCGTGTACTGACGATTCCGGCGCGCGTTACGGCGTCGGCGCGGCCTTGAGAATCTCCACCCGGCCGGTTGTGCCGTCCACCCGCACCCGCATGCCGTCGCGCAACGTGGTGGTGCCGATCCGGGTACCGGCGACGCAGGGCAATCCCAATTCGCGACAGACGATGGCGGCGTGGCTCATGGCGCTGCCGACGTCGGTGACCACCGCTTCGGCAAGTGGAAACAGCGCAGCCCAGCTGGGGTCGGTCGCCCGGCACACCAGGACAGTGCCCTCGTCGATGTCGGCGTCGTCGAGATCGCGAACGACGCGCACGGTTCCCTCGGCGATGCCGGCGCTCACCCCTAAGCCCTCCACCGTGTCAGGCCGGCGGTCAGCCACCACGTCAGCGACCGGGGCGCCGATCTCGAAGTCAGGCTCGCCACGCCATACGTGCGGAAGCACCATCCGGTCGAACATCGCATGATGAGACCGGCGCTGGCTGACCAGGTCGGCCCAGCCGCCACGATTACCGCGGGCGAGCTCGTCGATGGTCAGGAATCGCACGTCTGTGGGGTCGTCGAACACTCCGGCGTCGGCGAGGTCACGGCCGACGACGCGGGACGCCGCGCGCGCGACGTCAATGGCCCGCAACATGCTGGCACGGCCGGTCTCGCGCCACGTCGGTGCATGCGCGGCAAAGCGGACCAGCGCCCTCGCCGGGATCGACCGGATCGGACCGAGAACCTGCTCCAGGCGCTGGACGGCGACGGCGTGTTCGCGGCGGCGCCGCCGCACCAGCTGATCCATATCCTCGGCCCCGTGCCGCGACCGGTAGGTGGCGGCCAGCTCGACGATAGGCTGCGAATCCTCCCGCCATATCGTCGATTCCACCAAGCCCTCGCGCGGCCCATGATAGCCATGCCGGCGCAGGAAATCTTCGACGGTAATCCTGTCGGCCGACAACTGCCACAGGTCCCGGACCAGATCGAACTCGGCGGTCCCCTCGTCGCTCTTGATGAGCTCGTGCTGCAGGCCCTCCAGCCCGGCTTTGATCGCCATGGTCTCGACTCGGCCCATCACCCCCTGGCACGCCATGGACAACACCATGTGAATGACCAGGATCCCCTCGAACCGGCGACGCGCCTCAACGAGCGCGCCCACGGCCGAATCGCCGGTTAGCCGTTCGGGTTCGAAAACCGTGGCCTGCCACCACCGTGCGGTCTCTTCAGCGCATGGCTCAAGGTTGCGCATCGCGCGCCGCAGTGCGCGAGGAAACTTCGCCACCACGAACGGATAACGACGCATCTTGCGCAGGCCGGTGAGCTCGGGCTCACCGCCGCGCTGCACAGATCCGAACACCTGCGCCTCCATCAGCGCGGCCGAGCCGCCCGGCACCTGCGCTGCCATGCGGCCCAGCAGGTCGAGGTTGCCAATGGCGTGACCGTAGGCAACGGAAAAGAATCGACCATCGACGTCGTCCGGAATCGGCCGCCGCGATTTCGGCAGCACACCGAGATCCACCCAACAACCGCGCATCGTGGACTCGGTCGGCGGGAAGTACATCGACCAGGTCAGCGGCGTGACCGTTCCGGGCAGACCCTCATCGACATTGGCCGTCGTCCAGCGCAGCTTGGCCCCGGGCCAGTGGACCGGGCTGGCGGCCAGCTCGTCGGGAGTCAAATCAGTGGCGCGTCGCGGCTGATTCGACGGCACGCTAGCGTTCCTCCGTTGAAGGGAGCATGGACGGCCGATAGTCACGCTCGATGACCCCGTAACCGACCTCGCCGTCGGCGGCGACCGCACGCACTGTGCTCTGGGTGACGACGACAGGGTCGGGCTGCGACACCAGGTCGACCCCGTTGATGTTCTCGTTGGGCTGCAGGTAAGTCAGCGAATAGCCATGCAACCGAGATGGCTTTGAACATCTCTGTCGACTCGTCGGCCCGTGACAGGGTGATAGTCATCGCGTGCGGCTCGTGGGTGGCGATGCTGTGCAGGCCGGTGACCCTGACGTCGGTCCCGATCTCACAGATGCCGGCTCGCTGGATGCAAAAGGTGCGGTGGTCCACCTGACCGTCGCGGCGCCAGTTCACCAGACCGTTGACGACGCGACCGGTATGGGGGAAGACCACCACGAAGAAATGCAGCCCGCCGAGGCCTCCGATGTCCCGCGGGCCGCTGGAATGGTCTCGATGAGCAACACCGTCGACGTCCCAGCTCCGGGAGCCCGCGGTCAGCCACCCAGTCGCGCGGAACCCTTGGGTGTGATGAAACGACGCCCAACTCAAGCCGTCGATACCCAACGCGCCGTGCATGTCCCACACCGGGGCGACGGCTTGCAGCTCGAGGTCGAAGGAGAAAGCGCGCGCCGGCCCGGCACCGACCGGGCCAGTCGCCATCGTGGCGAAGTCGCAGACAGCGCCTGCCCCGTCGAATGCCAACCGCCAACCGCGTAGTGGGGTCGTGCATGTGACTCGCAGGTTTCCCGTCGCGGGGCCGCGCGCGTCGACAGCTCGCCCCCACGACCGGTCCACCAGCAGCTCGCCGTCCGGCAGCATCGCGATTACCTGAGCCCACCACAAGTCAAGGTCAGCGGGCCACCGGCCGGTATGCACGAACACCCCAACACCATCCTGCGGTGACCAGGCGTGGAAATACATGGTCTCGCTCCAGCCCGGCACGTCGACTGGCGGCGCATGCAACAGGTCCAGCCCGGGCTCGACACCTTTTTTTTTTTTTTTTTTTTTTTTTCAAAGGGATTGTCGCCGAGCACACGCCGCTCGGCAGTGACGGACCGCGGCATGCTCACGCAGGTCCAGCAAAAGCGCGCGGCGTCGAGCCATTCAGATGCCGCCGCGGGCGACGAGTTGGGCAGCGATTACATTGCGCTGGATCTCATTGGTGCCTTCGCCGACAATCATCAATGGCGCGTCCCGGAAGTAACGTTCAGCGTCGAACTCTGTGGAATAGCCGTAACCGCCGTGGATCCGCACGGCATTCAGTGCGATCTCCATCGCCACTTCCGACGCGAACAGCTTGGCCATGCCGGCCTCCATATCGCAGCGCTCACCGCCGTCATAGCGCTCGGCTGCATAGAGGGTGAGCTGTCGGGCAGCAGTGAGTTTTGTTGCCATGTCGGCCAAATAGTTGCCGATCGCTTGGTGTTTCCAGATCGGCTGGCCGAAACTCTCCCGCTGCTGCGCGTAAGCAAGCGCATCCTCGAGGGCGGCGGTCGCCACGCCGAGCGCACGGGAGGCGACCTGGATGCGGCCTGTCTCCAGGCCTTCCATCGTCTGCGCAAACCCCTTGCCGGGGACGCCGCCGAGGATCGCCGATCCGGCAATGCGGTAGCCGTCGAAGGACAGCTCGCAGCTTTCCACGCCTTTGTAGCCGAGCTTGGGCAGATCACGCGACACCGTCAGGCCCGGGCCGTGCTCTGCGAGCACAATCGAGATGCCGGTGTGCCTCGGCGTTGCTTTCGGATCGGTTTTGCAGAGTAGGGCAATGACGCCTGAGCGGCGTGCGTTGGAGATCCAGGTTTTTGCGCCGGTGATCACCAGGTCCTCCCCGTCGGGAAGCGCGTTGGTGGTCATGTTCTGCAGGTCGGAACCGCCGCCAGGTTCGGTGAGCGCCATCGTCGCGCGGACCTCGCCGGTGGCCATCGCAGGGAGATAGGTCTTTTTCTGCTCCTCGGTGCCGAACAGCGTGAGTAGTTTGGCCACCACGGTGTGTCCGCCCATCGCGCCGGCCAGGCTCATCCAGCCACGCGCCAACTCCTGGGTCACCAGCACATAGCAAGGCATGGACACCGGCGAACCGCCATACTCTTCAGGAATCGCCAACCCGTAGATCCCGATCTGCTTCATTTGTTCGATCCACTTTTCGGGATACTCGTTGGCGTGTTCGACGTCACGGACCGTCGGTTTGACGTCACGGTCGACGAACGTCCGAACTGTCTGGACCAGTAGCCGTTCTTCCTCGGTCAACGCAGAACTCATACCATCACCTCCTCTCAACCAGATTCTATTTTAGATTAAACGATCCTGGCTGGGATACCGGGCCTCCGGGGTCTGGGTAGTCCGGCCGGCAGGCCAATGGCCGATCCCGGTATCGCTCGACGGAGCAGACGGGCCGGCGCGGATCAAATCCCCCGCGCAGCCGGCAAGGAATGCCCTCGGGTGCCGGCTAATCCGCGTGCCCGGCTCTGGCTTCCTCTTCGCGAGTGAGGCCCGAGGCGCCAATGAGCTCCTCGTGCAGTTCGAACCACACGGTGTGGTAGGAGTCGATGATCGGCCGAGCGAACCATGTTGTGTCGCCGGCCTTGACCTTGCCTAAGGCCGAGTTCAGTTTCGCAGCATATGCACTCAGCCGGGGCAATAGTGTGGTGATCGTGGCGGCGATGGGCGACACCTGTTGATGCAGGGTGTCGAGGCGGTTCACTATCGAGGCGTCATACTCGGCGTCGTCGTGTGAGTTGGGTTGACCATCTTT
>CAWHWA010000038.1:0-375432 GCA_963832935.1 uncultured Actinomycetota bacterium | reverse complement strand
GCACCCGGCGCTCGGTGACGTGGGCGCGCTGGCCACCGAGGAAGATCACCGGCGAATTCTCCACCAGGGCGCACATCATCGCCCCGGCGATGTTGGCCACGCCGGGGCCGAGCGTGCCGATGCACAGACCGGGCTTCCCTGTCATCCGCGACGCTGCCTCGGCCATGAATCCGGCGCTCATTCGTGATGCGGCGCGACCACCGACCAGCCGCGCGCATCGGCCTCGGGGAACATGTGCACGAAGTTCGGGTCCGGGATGCCGAACAGAGTGTTCACGCCCTCGGCCTCGAACAGGTCGAGAATGCGTTTGTATACAGGCACACCCATTGTCAAAACTCCTTGATCTCGTGAACAGACGCAAATCACTTCTTAGCAGGTTCTCTCGGATGTTCATCGCGACTGCTCGTGCCAATTTCGTCGAGCACTTCTGCGGTGTCGGCGCCGAGCTCCGGCGCCGGCCCCGCGACGCGACCCGGTGTGCGAGAGAACCAAGTGGGCACGCCCGGGAAGCGGACCGGCCCATGCGGGGTGTCCACGGTTTCGAACATGCCGACGGCATTGAGGTGCGGGTTGTCGAACAGCGCACCGGGAGTATTCGAGTGGAGCGGCCGGAATCTCGAGTTCGCGCGAACAACTCCAGCCACTCCTGGGTCGAACGCTGTTTCATCGTCTCGGCCACCAGCCCGTAGACGGTGTCGATCTGGCGGGCCCGCTGTTCCAGCGTCGAATACAGCTCACTGGCCCACGGCGGGCGCACGGCGTTCATGAACGCGTTCCAATGCTTGTCGTTGTAGATCAGTGCGGCGATGTATCCGTCACTGGTGCGGTACGGCCGACGGTTTGGCGCCACGGTCCGCGGATACACCGCCGGCCCCAGGGGCGGGTCGAACAGGGCGCCGTTGGCGTGTTCGACAAGCATGAACGAGGCCATGGTTTCGAACATGGCCACCTCGACTTCCTGCCCCTCCCCAGTGCGCGCGCGGTGAAACAGTGCCATGGTCGTGGCGTACAGCGCGGTCGAGCCCAGCGACCTTGTCGGCCATGATGGTTCCGACGTAGTCGGCCTCGCCGGTCAGTTGCTGTTGTACCGCGGGCAGGCCGCATTCGGCCTGGATGGTGTCGTCGTAGGCGGGCCGGTCCGATCGGGTCCGCGCCGACCGTATCCGTAGCAATTGGTGTAGACGATCGCGGGGTTGATCGCGGCGACGTCCTCGTAGCTGAAACCGAGCTTGTCGATCGCTTTGGCGCGCATCGAATGGATGAACACGTCTGCGGTCTCCACCAGCCCGCGCAACGCGCGTGTTCCGGCCTCGGTTTGCAGGTCGAGCACGACGCTGCGCTTGCCCCGGTTGACGTTGACGAACACACCACTCATTCCCGGCGCCGGTCCGACGGAGATGTAGCGGGTGTTATCGCCTTGTGGCGGTTCGACTTTGATCACATCGGCACCCATGTCGGCCATGATCTGCGTGCAGTACGGCCCCATCACCATCGCGGTGAGGTCGATTACCCGCACACCGACCATCGGGCCGGTGTGGTTAACCATGGTGTGCACCCCGATCGTTTGAGCGCTGCGCCAGTTCGAAGCTGTAGCGGATATGCGGTCATGTCCGTCGGGCAGGACCGGAAAGATCAACGGTGCCTCGATGTTTCGGATCGCGTCGAGATGCCGGCCGACGTCCTCGACCGTCCACGACTGCCGGCACACCCCGGGGCTTTCGGCGATGACGGCCCGCGCCACCCGGCCCGCCAGCGCGATGAACACCTCCCCGCTCACCGAACAGGATTCGTGCGCCAGCCAGCCGACGACGGGCGCAACGAGTTCCGCGCCCATCGGCGGATAGGCCGAGGTGTCGATGCCGGCGGCCATCCTGGTCACCGCGGCCGGCACGATCACGTTGCAGGTCACTCCGTCCGCCGCGCCTTCGAGCGCCGCGACATGGGACAGCCCGATCACGCCGGCCTTGGCGGCCGCGTAATTGGCCACATTGTGGTTCCCGTACAAGCCGCCGATCGACGACGTGAGCACGATGCGGCCGTATCCCGCAGCGCACATGACCGGAAATGCTTGTCGCACAACGTTGAACGCGCCGCGCAAGTGCACGTCGAGCACCGCATCGAAGTCCTCGTAACTCATCTCTTTCAGCGAGGCGCGGCGGACGTTGCCGGCGTTGTGGATCAGAATGTCGATCCCGCCGTAGTGGTCGAGCGCGGTTGCGATGATCGCGTCGGCACCGTCGCGGGTCGCGACCGACGCAGTGATGCGACGGCTTCTCCTCCGGCCGCTCTGATCGCATCGACCACCTGCTCGGCCGGACCGGCGTCGGCCCCGTCGCCGGCCAGGCTGCCGCCGTGGTCGTTGACGACGACCTTGGCTCCGCGCTCGGCGAGCAGCCGCGCGTACGCACGACCCAAGCCGCGACCGGCGCCCGTGACGACCGCGACCCGGCCGTCGAACCGCAACTCGCTCACGAAAGCTCGAGGCCTTCCAGGTCACCCCTGGCGCGCCACTCGGCGATCAGGTCGCCGAAGGCGTAGAAGCCCGGCGAGTAGAAGTCGCCAAGGAACGCGCCATTGTCTTTGGCTCCACCCTGACCCTCGTTGTTGTAATAGCCGGGGGTGCAGGACATCTCGAAGGCCGAGTTGTCGATCGCGAGTTCGGCGACCGTTCTGACCCAGCCGTCCTGGCCCTCCTGACTGGGTTCGACGGCGGTCGCGCCGCGTTTCTGCGCCTCGGCGATGATGTAGGCGATGTGCTCGGCCTGTTGCTCGAACATCGCGGTGGTGTTGGCCGAGACGCCGCCCTGGATGAAGCCGGTGAAGAACTGGTTGGGGAATCCGCGGGTGGTCACGCCGTGCAGCGTCTGGTACCTGTCGTGCCAGTAGTCGAACAGCGACAACCCGTCGCGTCCCTCGATGACGTCGACCGCGAAGCGCCGACTGATCTCCGTCGAGATCTCGAATCCACTGGCGAATACGACGCAATCGACCTCGTACTCAACGCCGTTGGCGACAATTCCCTTCTCCGTCAGGCGTTCCACGCCCTTGGATTCCGACACGTCCACCAACGTCACGTTGGGCAGATTGAACGCCGGCAGGTACGTCTCGCTCGAACACGGCCGCTTGCACATGAAGCGGTAGTACGGCTTCAGTGCCTCGGCGGTGTCGGGTTCGTCGACCAGGGCGGCCACGCGGCTCCGCAGCCGCTCCATGATCTTGTAGTCCTCTTCCTCCCGGATCACCATGATCTCCTCGATCCCCAGCGAGGCGGGATCTGGGCTGGCGGCAATCCGGGCGGTCATGTTGCGGCCCAATTCGGTCCAGAAGTCGCACACCAGATCCGGTTCGCCGAAGACCACCCCTACGAACGGTGACCAGTTGTGGAAGTTGCGCTTGCGCTCCTCCTGCCACCCGGGCTGCAGGGCCGCCGCCCAGGCCGGGTCGGTGGGCGTGTTGGCGCGCATGTCCACCGACGACGGGGTGCGCTGGAACACAAAGAGCTGCTCGGCATCCCGGCCTAGATGCGGCACCAGCTGGACGCCGGTGGCCCCCGTGCCGACGAGTGCAACCCGCTTGTCGGCCAGCCTATGCAGGCCGCCGTTGGCGTCGCCGCCGGTGTAGTCGTAGTCCCAGCGCGCGGAATGGAACGCGTGGCCACCGCCGTCCAGGTACTCCTTGATACCGGGGATACCGGGCAGCTTCGGCTTGTTGTACGAGCCCTGCGCCATCACCACGAACCGCGCGCGGATGTCGTCGCCGCGGTTGGTGATCAGCCGCCAGCGCTTGCTCTTCTCGTCCCAGCGCATGGTCTCGACCTGCGTCGAGAAGATCGCGCCGTCGTAGAGGTCGAAGTGCTTGCCCATGGCCTGGCAGTGCGCGAAGATCTCGGCGCCGTCGGCGAACTTCTTGCTCGGCAGGAAGTCGAGTTCCTCGAGCATCGGGATGTAGCAGTAGGCGTCGTTGTCGCACTGGATGCCCGGGAAGCGGTTCCAGTACCACACGCCGCCGAAGTCCCCGGCCATGTCGATGACCCGAACATCTTGCACGCCGGCCTTTTTCAGGTAGGCGCCCGACAACAATCCGGCGAACCCGCCGCCGAGGACAGCCACTTCGATGTCCTCGTCGATCGGGGCGCGGTCGGCCACCGGGGTGTACGGGTCTACCTCGTAGAGGTCGGCCAGGTCACCGTCGAGTTCGAGGTACTGCGCGGCGCCCTCCTTGCGTAGGCGCTTCTCGCGCTCCTGGGCGTACTTGGAGCGCATCGCGTCTATGTCGACGTGCTGCGCTACGTCGGTGGGCCCGCAGGGCGTTTCAGCGGTGGTCATCTATCTCAAAGCTCCTGCGGCTCGCCGGTACCCATGTACTTCGACAATTGGTAGTGCAGGTTGACGGTGCTGCGTTCGCGGTATGGGTTGGGTTTGGTGCCTGGGAAGCCCAGGGATTTCATGCCCTGCTGGACAGCGGCCATGTTCGAGAAATCCTGTGGTAAGACCGACCGCCAGCGGGGGTCACCGACCGGTGTGTATTCCCACTCTGTCTGGGGCTCTTCGCCTTTCGGGTACAGTTCGAACACCGATACCTCGAAGATGCACTTGTCCGGGTGGTAGCTGGGATGCGGTCGCGCGCCGTAGCACAGCGCGCTGGTCAGCCCCTGCCCGATCTGGAAGTTCGGAAAGAACTGCCACGCGGTGCCGGCCTGCCCAAGAATGTCGCCCGGGATCGTTGGCCAGAGGACACCGCGGGCTTCGTCATCGCGGCGCGCGGACGCTAGCCAATGCTCGAGAACCTTGTCGGACGGTGTGCCCTCGGGTAATTCGTCCACCAGCCGCTTGGCGGCGTTCACCAAGGTCTGCGTGGTGGTGGCGTTGGTTTCCTCCATCGTGTACACCTGCATCTGCGCGGTGGACACCCGCGGATCGTCGCCGATACCGAGGCGAATCTTGGACTTGGTGGCTTCCAGGTCTTTTGGAGCGTCGTAGCCGATGTTGCTGTGCTTGCCCTGCGCCTTGGCCCAGCCCTTGAATTCGCCGAACTGGTTGAACTCCGGGTGCGTGGTGTAGACGTGGTAGGTCTCGTTGAAGGCCTCGAGAGCCACCTTCCAGTTGCAATCGAAGTTCAGCCACTTGCGCCACTTGAAGCGCATGTTCTCCAGGCCGAACGGATCCAGAATCTTCGCGGCGGGGAACAGGTAATCGGCCAGCGGCTCGCAGTCGGGGTCCATGTTGATCCACAACCAGCCGCCCCAGGTGTCGACGTTGACCGGCCGAAGGTGGGTGCTCTCGGGTGTCAGCGCTTCCTGCCAGTCCTGTTGTTCACGGATATGGGTGCACGCACCGTCCAGGCCGTAGGTCCAGCCGTGGAATCCGCAGACGAACGACTTGCGGGCGCGGCCGCAAGCGTTCTTCGCGCCTTCGGGTCGTGTCGATCAGCCGGCGGCCGCGGTGCATGCACACGTTGTGGTGGGCGTGAAACTCGTTTGCGCCGGTGCGCACCACGATGATCGAGTCGTCGAGGATGTCGTAAGTCAGGTAGCTGCCCACCTCGGGCAACTCTTCGACGCGGCCTACCTGCTGCCAGACTTTGCCGCCATAGCTTGTCACGCTCGGCGCGGGCATATTCCTCGCTGATATACGCCTCGACGCCGATTGTCATCGGTTTCGACAACTCTTCGGCCGCTGCGGAATTCACGTCTTTGGCCACGTCGGTCATCACATCCTCCTAATGGCTGCGCGGAAGGATTCGTCCTTGAGGAACAAAGAGGTGTTGTCTGCGTCGAGATGGCGTCCATTTGAGGTTGAGTCCGCCATCGACGAGCAGCGTCTGGCCGGTGATGTAGTTCGACAAGTCCGAGAGCAGGAACAGGATCGCGCCGGCCTGCTCTTCGGGCCGCCCGCGCCGCCCCATCGCAATCGCCCGCCGATCCCGGTCCGGGTCCTCGTCGACGTAGGTGCGTGAGGCCGCGGTCTCGGTGACGCCCGGCGCCACCGCGTTCACCCGGATTCCGGCCAGTGCCAGCTCGAGCGCCATGGTGCGGGTCATCGCCGTAATGGCGGCCTTGGCGGTCCCGTAGGCGATGTGAAACGGCGCGGTGTTCATGCCACTGATCGAGGAGATCGACACGATCGACCCGGGCCGCTGTTGGGCGACCAGTTCGGCGGCGACGGCCCGGCTCATGAAAAAGGCCGTCTCCAGATTGTCGGTGAAGACCGTGCGCCAGTCGCTGCGTGTCACCCTGGTCGAGGGCATCCAGGTCGATGGCGCGGCGCCGCCGGCGACATTGACCAGACCGTAGAGCTCCCCGTCCGCCTTACGCGCGTGCTCGAGTACCGCGGCAATGCCCTCGTCCGTCGACGCGTCGGCCGCGACGGGGATCACCGCCAGGCCCTGTTGAGCGAGCGGAGCAACGTGCTCGTCGAGGTTGTCCTTCGAGCGGCTCACCGCAATCACGGTGGCCCCCGCCCGCGCGGTCATCGCCGTCACGGTGGTGCCGATACCGCCGCCTCCGGCGCCGGAAACCACCACGACGCGACCGTCGAGTTTGAGGAAGTCCTCCATCGCCTGCTTCCGCCCACAACGGGATGTAATGCACTATTTGTCCGGACAAAATATTGCATTCTGTCCCTTGGAGAACACTATTCCCATCGCGGAACTCCGCTGTCAAGGTAGTACACGATGCGCTGACGGCTATTGTCTGGACTAGCTTGACTTTGATAACGTCCGGCCAAACGGGCACTTCCGTCTAGCAGGGAAGGATCTCGGCGACACCATGGCCATCGGCGCACAGCTTTCGCGATATGCCTGGCCGATTTCCGGGCCACACGAGGTCGAAGTCGCCGAGTCCTGGCGCCTCGAGCGGGTCACCGCCCCCAGCCGGCTGTTCGGCGCGAACGGTCTGCGCACCGGCCCCGACGGTCGCGTCTACATCGCGCAAGTGACCGGCAGCCAAATCAGCGCGCTCGATCACCGCACCGGGCAGCTGGGAACGGTCAGCGCCAAGGGTGGCGAGATCATCGCGCCCGACGACGTCGCGTTCGACGCGAGCGGCAACCTGTACGCGACCGAGGTCATGAATGGTCGGGTCAGCATGCTCGACACCGACGGTCGAACCCGGGTCCTGCGCGACGATGTTCCGTCGGCCAACGGCATCACCGTTCACCAGGGCCGGTTGTTCATCGGTGAGTGCCGCGAGGGCGGTCGGCTACTGGAATTCGATCTGGCCGGTGGGCCGCCGAGGATACTGCTGGAAAACGTGCCCTCGCCGAATGCGATGGAAGTCGGCCCGGACGGTCTACTGTACTTCCCGGTGATGGGCGCCAACGAGATCTGGCGCATCGACCCCGATGGGGGCGAACCGCAGTGTGTCGCACGCGATCTCGGTGTCCCAGACTCCGTCAAGTTCGACTCGCAGGGCTATATCGTGTCGACCCAGGTGGCCAGCGGACAGGTGCTGCGCATCGACCCGCGCAGCGGCGAACAACGGCTGCTCGCCCAGCTCAATCCGGGGCTGGACAACTGCACCTTCGCCGGCGACCGGCTGCTGGTCTCCAACTTCACCGGGGAGATCACCGAGATATCTCCGGACGGCGCAACGCGAACAGTGTTGCCCGGCGGGCTCAATTGGCCGCTGGACCTGACGGTGGGCCACGACGGGCAGCTTTACGTCGCCGACGGCACGTACTTCTATGTGGTGCTGCCCGACGGATCGCTGCAGACCGTCGGAATGCTGTTCAGCCCCGGCTATCCGGGATTCGTGCGTGGCGTGGTGACCAGCGGACCCGGCGAGTTCGTCGTGACGACTTCGGGTGGCCAGGTCACCCGCTACCGGCCGGCCGCCAGCGAAAGCGAGGTGCTGGCCGACGGTTTCGACCAGCTCTACGGTGTCGCTATTGGGCCGGATGGGCCCGATAATGTCATCTTCACCGAATTGGGCACCGGACGGTTGCTATTGGTGCGATCGGGCGAGATCCACGTGTTGGCCACCGACCTGCGGGATCCGATCGGCGTCGCGGTCGACGCGGACGGGACCTGCCTGGTGGCTCAGGCCGGCGCAGGAACAGTGGTCAGGGTGGACGGGTCGGCGATCGACATCGTCGTCGCGGATCTGCAACGCCCGCAAGGCATCCTGGTGCGCGACGGGGTGCTGTACATCGTCGATGCCGGCGCCAAGAAAGTGATCGCGTTCGACCTGAACACCAAGACCCAGCAGACCATCGCTTCCGGGCTGCCGGTCGGTCCCCCGCCGGGGGTCACACCCAAACCACTCAAGGGAATGCCGCCGTTTTCCGGGCCGCAGGGCCCTTTCGCCGGCATCACTGCAGGGCCCGACGGTACTCTCTACATCTCGGCCGATGGTGACGGCAGCGTCCTGGCATTGCACCGGACACAGGACGGCCCCTGATGCCCCCGGCGATAGCGACCAACCACCGCTACCTACAGATCGCACGCACACTGCGTAAAGAGATCGTCGATGGGGTTTATCCGGTGGGCTCGCAGCTGCCGACCGAACACCAGCTGTGTGAACGATTCGCGGTCAGCCGCTACACCATCCGCGAGGCGCTGCGCCGGCTTCGGGAGGACAACCTCGTCACGTCGCGGCCACGGGCGGGCACCCGGGTGGTTCCCCGGCCGAGCACGAGTTCCTATGCACAGGACGCGATGTCGATCGACGACCTACTCGCGTTCGCGGCCGGTGCGCAGCTGACCATCGAGTCCAACGAGATGGTGACCATCGACGAGGACACCGCCCTGCGGACCGGATTGCAGGCCGGCACCCAGTGGCTATCGGTGCGCGGCTACCGACAAGCCGACGGCGCGTCGGCGCCCCTGTGCCGCACGGAGTACTACATCAGCCGCACGTTCGCCGCGGTCGGCAGACTGTTGCACCGCCACACCGGTCCGATTTTTCCGTTGATCGAGGACCTGTTCGGTGTGAGCATCGCCGAGTTGCACCAGGAGATCGCCGCCGTGGTGCTCTCGCCTGAGCTGGCCGACGGGCTCGGAGTGGAGGCGGGGACGGCCGCGCTGCAAATGCAGCGCACCTACAAGACCTCCGAAGGTGAGGTAGCCCAAGTGACGATCAACACCCATCTGTCATCGAGTTTTCGATACGCGTTGACCATGCGCCGCGTGAATGGTCAGGCCGACTGAGGTGATTGCCGGGGCCCGACACGACGCGGCACACGCGGCAGCGGCCTACCAGCGCGGACTGTGGACGCACGGCACGCTGGCCAATTCGCTGCGCGTTGCCGCCGAGACCTCGCCGGAGCGAACCGTGTTGGTAGATGGGGATATTCGTCTGGACTGCGCCACGCTGTACGCCCAGGCCGCCGGGCTGGCGAGCACCTTACTGGCCCGCATGCCGACCGGCAGTGTGGTGTCGTTCATGCTGCCGAACTGGCACGAGGCCGCGGTCATCTACCTGGCGGCGACGTTGGCCGGGATGGTGGTGAACCCGATCCTGCCATCGCTGCGCGACAGCGAGGTGCGCTTCATTCTCGAAGATGCCCAAGCCACAATGATTTTCGTCCCGAATCGATTCGGCGGTCATGACTACGCGGCGATGCTCGAACGGGTGACCGCCGCGATGAAGCCGGCCCCCGAAGTGGTGGTGCTGCGCGGCGAGGCCGGGTCACACACGCCATACCACGCGCTGCAGGGGCAGCCACCGGATGCCGCGCAGCTGCCGGCGCTCGATCCCGATTCGGTGCGGATGGTCCTCTACACATCCGGCACCACGGGGCGCCCGAAAGGCGTCCTGCACAGCCATAATTCGATCCATGCGCTGATCTGCCAGATTCGTGAGGACTGGACCGTCAATCCGGGCGACACGTTCCTGGTCCCGTCACCGATCGCCCACATCGGCGGCTCGATATACGCGTTCGAATGCCCGCTGCTACTGGGCACCACCGCGGTGCTGATGGACCGCTGGGATCCGGCGGCGGCGGTGGCGCTGATGGATAGGGAACGGTGCACCCACATGGCCGGGGCGACACCATTTCTGCAGCAGCTGTTGTCGGCCGCGGAGCACGCCGACACCCGGCTGCCCGACTTGAAGCTGTTCATCTGCGGCGGCGCCTCGGTGTCACCGTCGCTGATCCGCCGCGCCACTGACTATTTCGCGCAGGCGGTGGTCACCCGCGTGTACGGCTGCACGGAAGTGCCGGTCGCGACCATCGGAGCGCCTCGGCATGACGAAACCGGCTACGCCGCAGACACTGATGGGCGGGCCGGCATCGCCGAGATCAAGCTCGTCGCACACGAAGCCGCGCCGGCCGGCGACGGAGAGATCTGTGTGCGCGGGCCGCAGATGCTCCTGGGCTACCGCCATCCCGAGGACGACGCCGAGTCCTTCGATGCCGCAGGGTTTTTCCGCACCGGAGATCTCGGACGCTGGGTCGAGGACCAGTACTTGATGGTGACCGGCCGCGCCAAGGATGTCATCATCCGCAACGGCGAGAACATTTCCGCCAAGGAAGTCGAGGATCTGCTCGCCGATCATCCCGGCATCGCCGAAGTCGCGGTCGTCGGGCTGCCGGACGCGCGCACCGGGGAACGGGCGTGCGCGGTCATCGTGCCCAAGGGTGGGTCGGCGCCGGACGTTGGCAGCCTGCTCGCGCTCCTGCAGAGCAAGGGCGTCGCGAAATTCAAGGCGCCAGAACAGGTGGCCGTCTGGGATGAGCTGCCCAAGAACGACGCGGGCAAGATACTCAAGCATCGGATCCGAGCAGTGCTGACAAAGATGGATGGGTGAGATGCAGGTCGCAGTCGTCACGGGTGCAAGCAGCGGCATCGGCTTAGGATGCGCAACGAAACTCGCCGAGATGGGCATGGCGATCGTCGGCGCGGGCCGCGACGAGAAGCGACTGACCGAGCTGGAAAAGGCCGTCGGCGATCCCGCGCGGGTCGCGACCATCGCCGTCGACCTGACCCAGGACGACGCGCCGAAACGCATCGTGGACCTCGCCGTCGACCGCTGGGGTCACATCGACTTCCTGATCAACAACGCCGGAGTCGGCGGCCCAAAGCCGCTGCACGAAACCGACGACGAAACGCTGGACTACTTCCTGGGTTTGATGCTGCGGGCGCCATTTCGGCTCGCGCGCGACGTGCTGCCCCACATGGGACCCGGATCGGCGATCATCAACATCACGTCGACGTTCGCCGTCGTCGGCGGGCTGCGCGGTGGTGCCTACTCCGCAGCCAAGGGCGGGCTGACGGCGTTGACCACTCACATCGCCTGCCAGTACGGGGCATCCGGCATCCGCTGCAACGCCGTCGCCCCCGGGGTGACGGTAACGCCGATGGTGGAGAAGCGCTTGGAGGATGAGCGATTTCGCAAGATCAATACCGAGATGACGCCGCATCAGCGGCTGGGCACCATCGACGACATCGCCAGCACCGTCGCGTTCTTGTGCTCGCCGGGCGGAAGTTTCATCAATGGGCAGACGATCGTCGTCGACGGCGGATGGAGTTCGACGAGATACCTGTCGGAATTCGCGCTTGGAATCGGAATGGATTGCGCGATGAATCTGTTTGCGATGCTCGATCAGGCCGTAAGCCGGTTCCCCGATCGCGGCGCCGTGTATCGCGGAAATCGCCGCGTGTGGACGTGGCTTGAGTTGCGCGACCGGGCATTGCGTCTGGCCGCGTCGATCCGGCAGCAGCATGGTGCGGGCGCTCGTATCGCGATCGCCACCCAGAACCGCCCCGAGATCATCGAATTGATGTTCGCGACCTGGGCCGCCGAATGCGCCGTCGTCCCGATCAACTACAAGCTGCATCCGCGCGAGATGGCGCAGATCCTCGACGATGCGGGCGCGGCACAGGTGTTCGCCTCATCGACGATTGGCGCCGAGCTCGCGACGATTTCCACGACACCGACGGAAATCATTGACTCCGAGGACTATTCACGACGACTCGCCGTCGCCCCGTCGGCGCCGCCGCAGACCGACCCGGCGGCGCTGGCCTGGCTGTTCTACACCAGCGGAACCACCGGACGATCCAAGGGCGCGATGCTGTCGCACCGCAACCTCGCGGCGATGACGGTCGCGCATCTTGCCGACATCGACGCTGCGGACGAGGACTGCAGCCTCATACATGCGGCACCGATGTCGCACGGCTCCGGCCTCTACGTGCTGCCGTACGTGCTGCGCGCTGCCCGCCAGGTGGTGCCCGAGTCGGGTGCATTCGATCCCGACGAGTTCCTCGACCTCTGCGAGCACCACCCGACCAGCAGCGCATTTCTGGCCCCGACGATGGTGCAACGGCTGGTCGACACGGGCCGCACCCGCCCGGCCAATCTCAAGACGATCGTCTACGGCGGCGGGCCCATGTATGTCGAAAGCCTGCGGAAAGCGATCACGGCATTCGGGCCGATCTTCGCGCAAATCTACGGGCAGGGCGAGTCACCGATGACCATCACCGGGTTGCGCGGCGTCGATCACGACTCGGACGACGACGCGATTCTGGGTTCCGTCGGCTATGCGCGGTCGGGAATGGAGGTCGCGGTGCTGCGCGCCGACGGCCGCCTGGCCCCCGTTGGCGAGATCGGCGAGATCGTTTGCCGCGGAGACGCGGTCATGAGTGGATACTGGCAAAATCCCGACGCGACCCGCGCCACGCTCAAAGAAGGCTGGCTCTACACCGGCGACATGGGTTCGTTCGACGCGCGCGGTTTTCTCACGCTGCGCGATCGGTCGAAGGACGTCGTCATCAGCGGCGGGAGCAACATCTACCCCCGGGAGGTCGAGGAGGTCCTGCTCGAGCACCCCGGAGTCTGCGAGGCGTGCGTGGTAGGCACACCCGACGCCGAGTGGGGTGAGGTGGTGGTCGCGTTCATCGTCGGCGCGGTCGACCCCGCGGCGTTGGACGCGCATCTGTTGCGGCGTATCGCCCGCTTCAAACGGCCCAAGCGCTACGAATTCGTCGACGAGCTACCGAAAAACAGCTACGGCAAGGTGCTCAAGCGGGAACTGCGAGCCAGCTTGGCGCCCGGCCACGCCGGTTAAAGCGAGACATCAAAGGAGGTCGCAATGAAGTGTCGTGCCGCTGTGATCCGCGGGGTCGGCCAGGACTGGGAGATCCGCGAGATCGAGCTTGATCCGCCCCATGCCGGTGAGGTCCTGGTGCGGATGGCCGTCGCCGGAGTGTGCCACTCCGATGACCATTTGTTCACCGGCGACGTGGTGCCCACCCCCGAGGCGGTGGCCGCGAGCGGTCAGCCCGCGCCGGACTGGTTCCCACTGCTCGGGGGTCACGAGGGTGCCGGTGTCGTCGAAGAAGTCGGGCCGGGTGTGACGACGGTGCGGCCGGGCGACCACGTGGCGCTCTCGTTCATTCCCGCGTGCGGCAGTTGCCGGTTTTGCGTGAACGGTCAGAGCTACATCTGCGACATCGGCGCGAGCCTGTTCGTCCGGGAGATGCCCACCGACGGAACCTGCCGCCGGCATCTCGGCGACGAAAACCTGTTGGCCTATGGCCAACTCGGCACCTTCGCCGAATATGCGGTGCTGTCGGAAAGGTCCGTCATCAAGATCGACGACGCGATCCCGTTCCACGCCGCGTCACTGGTGTCGTGCGGGGTCAGCACCGGCTGGGGCTCCGCGACGATATCGGCGGGCACCGAACCCGGTGACACCGTCGTCGTCATCGGAGCCGGCGGTGTCGGGATGAACGCCTTGCAAGGAGCGCGCGCCGTCGGCGCAAAATATGTCGTCGCGGTGGATCCCGTTGATTCCAAGCGGGATTCGGCCAAGATCTTCGGTGCCACGCACACCGCCGCCTCCGCGCAGGAAGCGATACCGCTGGTCAAAGAGATCACCGCCGGCGTCATGGCGGACCGCGTCGTCGTCTGTCCCGGTGTTGTGCATGTCGACTTGATCCCGTTGGCGATGACACTGCTTCGCAAAGGAGGGGTCTGCGTGCTCACCGGCATCACCCCGTTCACCGAGCCCCCGGTTGGGCTAGTCCTGCAGGAGATGACGGTGTCGGCCAAACAACTCAGGGGAGCGCTGTACGGCGGGATGAATCCGCGCACCAGCGTGCCCATGCTGTTGTCGTTGTATCAGGCAGGCGCAGTGAAACTCGACGAGTTGGTCACCCGCCACTACCAGCTTGACGAGATCAACGAGGCGATGACGGACCTCCGCGAGGGCCGCAACATTCGCGGCATCATCGATTTCGCCACCTAACCGGACTCGAAGTGACTCCGAATGCCGGCCAGCATCTTGATGTGCGCCTTGACCCCCTCACGGATGGTCACCCCGGCCAATAGCCGCGGGGCGGTTATCCCTATCCGCTCGGTGACCCGGGTGCCGCCGTCCACCGGCTCGAAACTCACCGTGCCACGTAACCGCACCCCGGGTGACTGATCGGCCTCGGTCAGTACATCGCCGCTGACAGGCACTCGCAGCCGGGCCTGATAGGTGGTCCGTATAGTTAACGGCCCCAAAGGGATTCGATCGACGACCCGGTAGGCCTGCTGGTAGCCATCCTGGGTTTCGCTGCGGGACACCGTTTCCACAGACACGATCAGCGGGTGCACCAGCTTGATGTTGTTCAGGTCCACGTAGAAGTCGCGCACGGCGTTGGGCGGCGCGGGCACCTGCTCGCTCAGCGTCCGGTCGGCGTGGACGGTCCACCAGCTCATAACAAGACAACGTAGCCCGCCGACGATGCGCGCCGAGAAGCGGCGGGCTGAGAAGGCGGGCAATCCGACTGAGCCGGGCGCCAACGTCGGGCTTACCGTGGACTGGTCAGCGTCGAGCGAGCGGAGACGACATGGGCGGCGCGACTGAAGTCGGCACCGGCATCGTGGAGCGGTACCTGAAATGCCTGACCGACCACGACTGGGATGGCCTGGCCACCACCATCGCCGATCAGGGTCTGACCCGGGAGGGCCCGTTCTGCGATCTCATCGAGGGCAAGGCGCACTACCTCGCCTACCTGCGCAAGGTTCTCACCACTCTGCAGGGGCACCGGCTTGAGGTCCGGCGGGTGTCGCACGTGAACGACCGGGTGTCATACGTCGAGTTGACCGAGTCGTTCGAGATGGACGGCATGGCGGTCTCGTGGCCGGAATGCCTCCTGTTCGAGAGTGACGACGACGGGCTGATCTCTCACGTCAGCGTGTTTTTCAAGCAGCGCGGAGCCGACAAGGCCTAGCGGTGATCGAAGGACTATTCCCTCACCCGCGGAATTGACCTAACGTGTCAGAGGTGGAGTCACACGGAACCCCGGAATTGGTGCCCGTCGAAACATTGCATTCGGGCGATCCGATCACCGATTGCGGCCAGCGGTACATAGTTCTCGAATCGAAATCCTTCGGCGATAGCTGCGTGGTGCTCGAACTCGAGTCCAGAGTGGACCACCAGCTGCAGGTCATCGAGAAATCGTTCCCGACCGGATATCACGTCGGCAGGGCGAACCACCGCATTTTGTAAACGAATTCACGCGTCGGAGAATAATGCGCGAGTAGCCGCTAGACGGCTACCGCGCATTTGTGTTATCCGGGCGCATAACACCATTTGAAATCCGCCGGGCCGCTAGCTTTTGCGCGGCGGCCGTTGGTCGTTGGGATCGTTCGGGTCGGGCTCACCAAACCATCGCGACGGCTCGTGCTGGCCGTAGGCGTCATGCCAGTCCCACCATTCATACGGCGCGGTCTGCGGGTATCCCTGCGGCGAATCCTCCCAGGTTTCCTGCCGGCCCAGCGGCGTCATGTCCAGGAAGCTCCAGGTGTTGCCCAGCACCTCGTCGCCCCGGTTGTTGATGAAGTAGGTGCGGAAGACCCGGTCGCCGTCGTGGATGAACACGTTGGTGCCGTGCCATTCGTCCACGCCGAAGTCCACGTCGAAGCCGTCGGTGATCGTGTACCACGGCATCTGCCAGCCCATCCGCGCCTTCAGCCGCTCGATGCCGGCCTGCGGCGCGCGCGAAACGAACACCAGCGTGGCATCGCGGGCGTTGAGGTGGGCCAGGTTGCCGATGTGGTCGGCGATCATCGAGCAGCCGCGGCAGCCGTGATCGGGCCAGCCGTCGATGTCGGGCCCGACGAAGGCGCGGTAGACGAGTAGCTGACGCCGGCCCTGAAAGAGGCCCAGCAGGTTGACTTTTCCCTCGGGCCCCTCGAACTCGTAGTCCTTATCGACAGCCAGCCACGGCATCCGCCGTCGCTGCGCCGCGAGCGCGTCATGGGCGCGGGTCAGCTCCTTCTCCTTGACCAGCAGTCGCTGATGTTCGGCCTCCCACTCCTGGACCGACACGATCGGGGGTGTGTCCATTGTGTTGTCCGCCTTTCTTTTTCTCCTGGCTTCAGGTCAGCTTCAGTTCAGCCACGACAGACCCGACGCGGTGAGCAGGTAGGCACCGTGCTGCCCGGGATCGCCACCGGCGATCGCCAACACCGACGTGCCGACCTGCTCGGCAGTAAGTGCGGGTCCCGCCGCCTCGACGAAGGTGTCGACGTCGACGCCTTGCCGCTCGGCGTAGGCCGCGGCTGCTGCCGCCCCCAGGTCGGTGACCGCCGTCAGCCGCGGCAGCACGGACACGAAGGTGATCCCGAGGCCGGCCCGGTCCGACTCCCCGGCGCCGTAGCTGCCGATGAACCTGACGGTCGCCTTGGCGCCCGCGTAACCACCGGACAGCGGCGACCCGTTGACCGCCGCGCCGCTGGACATCAGGATTACCGAGCTGCCCGGCGCCAGCGGGCGCTGCAGCGCGTGGCGGGTCCAGTGAAACGCTTGCGCGACATCCACATTCCAGTTGGCGCTGAAGGTTTCCCAGCTCTGGTCCTGCAACGGGCTCATCTGGGGGGCCGACCCGGCGCACAGCACCAGCGTGCGCGGGGCGTACTTATCGATGAGCTGGCTCGCCGTGGCCGGGTCGGCGGCGTCGGCGACCACGGGGAGGAAGGCGTCGCCCAGCGCACCACGCACCTCATCGAGTTGGGCAGCGGTACGCGCGACACCGACGACCTCGGCGCCGGCTGCTGCCAGGGCGGTCGCGATAGCGCGACCGAATCCGCGGCTCGCCCCGGTCACGATCGCTGTGCTGCCGGCAAGGTCGTCGGTGTGGGTCTGCGTGGGCCGGTTCATATCCGTACTCACTTTCCTCTGGATGGCTAAAACCTTCTACAAGTTCAGATACGGCGCATCGACCGAATTCATCGCTGCAGACCGATGAATTTTGCGGCCGGATGTCTCTGTACTGGAGTAGCGTCTCGGGCCATCCGGGACCGACTCCCAGATAGGAGAGCGACCGTGCCGGCTCAGCAGGATTTCATCGAGCAGGCGGCCCCGTTTCGTGGCGAATTGATCGCGCACTGCTACCGCATGCTCGGCTCGGTGCACGACGCCGAAGACCTGGTCCAGGAGACCTACCTGCGTGGCTGGCGTGGCTATCAGGCGTTCGAGGAGCGTGCGGCGCTGCGAACCTGGCTGTACCGGATCGCCACCACGGCGTGCCTGCGTGCGCTGGAGAACCGCGCCCGGCGCGTGCTGCCGGCCGGCCTGGGTGACAGCTCGGTTGACCCGGACACCGATCTCGGCGGCGGCGCCGGCGCCCATCAGTGGCTGGAGCCGATCCCCGACACGCACGTGTTCGCGACGCCGGAAGACACCGTCACGGCGCGGCACAGTGTGCGGCTGGCCGTGATGACGGCCCTGCAGGAGCTTCCCGCGCGTCAGCGCGCCGTACTGATCCTGCGCGACGTCGTACAGTTCAGCGCCGCAGAGGTTGCCGAACTCCTCGAAACCACACCCGCCGTCGGTCAACAGCGCCCTACAGCGGGCGCGGGCCCGGCTCGCCGAGGTGTCGCCCACCGAAGACGACGCGGCCGAGCCCGACGATGCCAAGCGCCGCGAATTGCTCGACCGCTACTGCGCGGCATTCGAAAACGCCGACATGGCCGCACTCACGGAGTTACTGCAGACCGACGTCAAACTCGAAATGCCGCCGCTGCCGGTCTGGTTCACCGGCCGAGACACCGTGCTGAAATTCCTTGCCGCACGCGCGTTTACAAAAGCCGGCGACATTGTGATGGTCCCCACCGCCGCGAATGCCCAACCCGCCGTGGCCGAGTACCGGCGCACCGCCGGCGTCATGCGGGCCCACTCGATACACGTCCTCACCCCAGGTGCCGCCGGCGTCGCCGCCATCACGGTCTTCCTCGACCCGGCGTTGTTCGCAGCGTTTGATCTGCCGTCAAGCCGGTAACCTTGCCAACGGGACGCAATTACACCCGCTGGTAGCACGGCGAAATCCCACCCACCAGAGCCGTTGGTGTCATCGCACGGCCTGCCTTCGGGCGCACATGTAGACAGGTCCCCGACACCCCAGGATTATTAGCGCGACAGACGCATTTGAAGGATGGCCGAATGAAGATTCCGGGTGTAACCAGCGTTGTCGCTGGTGTCACCGGCGGAGCGGCCCAGATAGTGAAAGCCGGCGTGTCCACTGCGGCCGGCGCTGCGGGCGCGGTGCAACTACTGGCGAGCCCGGTAGTCGAACTGGCCGGCCCCGTGGTGCAGTCGATGGCCAACTCCACCGGCCGGGCACTCGGGATCAACATTTCCCCCAACGGGTCCCCTGATCTCATCGCGCCTCCGGTGCGCTGGCAAAGCGGGCAGCGGGTACACCTGGACCTCGACCCGTTGCTGCCATTCTCCCGCTGGTACGAGTACTCGGCAGTCGTCGAAGAGCCGGTTCGCCGGATTCCCGGAGTGGCAAAGGCCCACGTCGAGAGCTCACTGGGCCGGTTGGTGGTCGAACTCTCCGACGACGCGGACAACGACGCCGTCGTGGACGACGTGCGGTCGACGGTCGCGGCGATTGCCGCCGACTTGACGTCCTCGAAGTCCGAATCGGCGCCGCGTACCGCGCCATTCGCCGACCCGGCTAACCCGCTGGCGATTCTGGTGCCGCTCACCGCGGCGGCCATGGATATGGTCGCGATCACTGCCGCGGTCACTGGCTGGGTGACCCGACTGCCCGCCGCACCGCAAACCACGCGGGCCGCCGCCGCCCTCCTCAATCATCAACCGCGAATGGTGTCGATCCTGGAGTCGAGGCTGGGTCGCGTGGGCACCGATATCACGCTCGCTGCCGCGACGGCCGCCGCCAACGGGCTGACCCAGGCGGTTGGGCACACCGCTGCTCGATCTGGCGCAACGGACCCTGCAAATCTCCGAGGCGGCCGCGCATCGGCGCGTGTGGCGCGACCGCGAGCCGCAGCTGGCCTCCACCGACCGGCCGCAGGCTCCGGTGGTCCCGGTCATCTCCTCAGCCGGGGCCAAGTCGCAGGTGCCGCGGCACAGCTGGGCGGCGGCAGCGGCGGGTGAGGCCTCGCATGTCGTGGTCGGCGGAGCCATCGACGCCGCGATCGATAAGGAGAAAGGCTCGATGGCGGGTCCGGTGGAGAGTTACGTCGATTCCGCGGCGAACGGGTCGTTGATCGCCGCGGCGAGTGCGCTGGTGGCCGGCGGCGGTACCGAAGACGCCGCCGCCGCGATCGAGGCCGGTGTGCCCAGAGCCGCGCACATGGGCCGCCAGGCGTTCGCGGCGGTACTGGGTCGCGGCCTGGCCAACGCCGGGCAACTGGTCCTCGACCCGGGCGCGTTGCGCCGCCTGGACCGGGTGAAAGTGGTCGTCATCGACGGCGCCGCGCTGCGCGGCGATCACCGCGCCGTACTGCATTGCTCGGAGATGCACCCGGCTGGGACGACGACCGCGTCTACGAGGTTGCCGACGCGCTGCTGCATGGCGAAGAGGCGCCCGAACCCGACCCCGATGAGTTGCCGGCCACCGGCGCGCGTCTGAGATGGGTTCCGTCGCAGGGCCCGTCGGCGACGCCCGCGCAGGGCCTGGAAATCGCCGACCTCGTGGTCGACGGCGAATGCGTGGGCAGCGTCGAGGTTGGCTGGGAAGTCGACCCCTACGCGATCCCGCTGCTCCAGACCGCGCACCGGACCGGCGCCCGGGTGGTGCTGCGCCACGTCGCCGGCACCGAAGACCTGACCGCCAGCGTCGGCGCGACGCATCCGCCCGGCACGCCGCTGCTGAAGTGTGGTGCGCGAGCTGCGGGCGGATCGCGGACCGGTTCTGCTGATCACCGCGCTGCACCGGGACTTCGCGTCGACCGATACGCTGGCCGCGCTGGCGATCGCCGATGTCGGTGTGGCCCTTGATGATCCACGCGCGGCCACGCGCGTGGACCGCGGACATCATCACCGGCACCGACCTGGCGGATGCGGTGCGGATCCTGTCGGCGATTCCGGTAGCCCGGTCGGCCAGCGAATCGGCCGTGCACCTTGCCCAGGGCGGCACCACGCTGGCCGGGCTGCTGCTGGTCACCGGCGAGGAGGCAACAGCGCCACCAACCCGGCCAGCTTCCGCCGCTGGCTCAACCCGGTCAACGCCGCCGCGGCCACCGCGTTGGTTCGGGAACCTTCTCGGCCAGCCGGGTGCTGCGACTGCCCGACCCCACCCCGCAGCCGCTGACCGCCTGGCATGCGCTGGACCCCGAGATCGTCTACTCGCGGCTGGCCGGTGGCGCGCGACCGTTGGCCGTCGAGTCCGGGACGCCGTCCTGGCGGCGCCGTCTCGACGACCTGTCCTACAGCCCGGCGTTCGAGCCGCTGCGCGAACCGTGCACAACGCTGGCGCGGCTCGCGCTTGGCCACCCGGGCCGAACTCGCCGATCCGCTGACCCCGATCCTGGCCGTCGGGGCGGCCGCGTCGGCGATCGTCGGCAGCAACATCGACGCGCTGCTGGTCGCGGGCGTGATGACCGTCAACGCGATAACCGGTGGGGCGCAACGGTTGCGGGCCGAGGCGGCGGCCGCCGAGCTGTTCGCCGAGCAGGACCAACTGGTGCGCCGGGTCGTCGTCCCGGCCGTGGCGACGACGCGACGCCGGCTGGAGGCGGCCCAGCACGCCACCCGCACGGTCACGGTGTCCGCGAAGTCGCTGCGGCCCGGCGACGTCATCGACCTGGCCGCACCGGAGGTGGTGCCGGCCGACGCTCGGCTGTTGGTGGCCGACGACCTCGAGGTCGACGAGTCCTTCCTCACCGGCGAGTCGCTGCCGGTGGACAAGCAGGTGGAACCCGTCGCCGTCAACGACTCCGACCGGCCGAGCATGCTGTTCGAGGGCAGCACGATCGTCGCCGGCCACGCCCGCGCGATCGTGGTGGCCACCGGGGTCGGTACCGCTGCGCACCGCGCGATCTCGGCGGTCGCCGACGTCGAGACGGCGGCCGGCGTGCAGGCCCGGCTGCGCGAGCTGACCAGCAAGGTCCTGCCGCTGACCCTGGCCGGCGGTGCCGCGGTGACGGGGCTGGCGTTGCTGCGCCGCGCGACGCTGCGCCAAGCCGTCGCCGACGGCGTCGCCATCGCGGTGGCCGCGGTTCCGGAGGGCCTGCCGTTGGTGGCCACCCTGTCCCAGCTCGCCGCCGCCCAGCGGCTGACGGCGCGCGGAGCGCTGGTCCGCTCGCCGCGCACCATCGAGGCGCTGGGCCGGGTCGACACCGTATGTTTCGACAAGACCGGCACTCTCACCGAGAACCGGCTGCGCGTCGTGTGCGCCGTGCCGGGCGACGCCCATCCGCGACGAGCCGTTCCCTGACACTGACCGATCCGCGATCGGCCGCAGTACTGCGGGCCGCCGCGCGGGCGTCCACGCAGCCCCAAGACGGGCCAGGGCCACGCGCACGCCACCGACGAGGCGATCCTGACCGCCGCGAGTTCGCTTCACGGCCAAGGCGATTCGGAGTGGACGGTGCTCGCGGAGGTACCGTTCGAGTCCAGCCGCGGCTTCGCCGCCGCGATCGGCACCTGCAGCGCAGACTCCGAACGCGCCGGTCCTGATGCTCAAGGGCGCTCCCGAGGTGGTCCTGCCGCGCTGCCGGTTCGCCGATCCGGAAGCCGACCTTGCGCACGCCGACGCGTTGGTACACAGCCTTGCCGAGCAAGGCTTGCGGGTGCTGGCGGTGGCGCGGCGTCCGCTGGGACCAACGGGACCGACCGATGACGAGGACACCGACGCCGACGCCGTCGACGCCGCCGCGCAGGACCTCGAGTTGCTGGGCTACGTCGGTTTGGCGGACACCGCACGGGCATCGTCGCGCCCGCTGATCGAAGCGCTGGTGGACGCCGACCGCAACGTGGTGCTGATCACCGGCGACCACCCCGTCACCGCGCGGGCGATCGCCCGTCAGCTGGGCCTGCCGGTCGATGCGCGCGTGGTCACCGGCGCCGAACTCGCCGGCCTCGACGAGGACGCCAGCGCCAAAGTCGTCGCCAACGTTCAGGTCTTCGCCCGCGTCAGCCCGGAGCAAAAGGTGCAGATCGTGGCGCGCGCTGCAGCGCTGTGGGCGAGTGACCGCGATGGTCGGCGACGGCGCCAACGACGCCGCCGCGATCCGGATGGCCGACGTGGGCATCGGGGTCAGCGGTCGCGGATCGTCGGCAGCCCGCGGGGCCGCCGACATCGTGTTGACCGACGACGATCTGGAGCGTGCTGCTCGACGCGCTGGTCGAGGGCCGCAGCATGTGGGCCGGTGTTCGCGACGCCGTCACGATCCTGGTCGGCGGCAACGTGGGCGAGGTGCTGTTCACCATCATCGGGACCGCGTTCGGCCGGGCCGCGCGCCGGTGGGAACCCGTCAGCTGCTGCTGGTGAACCTGCTCACCGACATGTTCCCCGCGCTTGCGGTCGCCGTCACTTCGCAGTACGTCGAACCCGACGAAACCGAGTACGAAACCGAAGAAGAGGCCGAAGAGGCGCGGCGCGCACACCGGCGCGCGGTGCTGACCGGGCCCACGCCTTCGCTCGACGCCCCGCTGATGCGCCAGATCGTCAGCCGCGGTGTCGTCACGGCCGCCGGGCGCGACGACCGCCTGGGCCATCGGGCGCTATACGCCGGGCAGCGAACGCCGCACGGCGACAATGGGATTGACCGCGTTGGTGACGACGCAGCTGGCGCAGACGCTGCTGACGCGCCAGCACAGCCCGCTCGTCGTGGCGACCGCGCTGGGCAGCGCGGGTGTCTTGGTCGGCATCATTCAAACCCCGGTGGTCAGCCAGTTCTTCGGATGCACACCGCTGGGACCGGTCGCCTGGTCGGGCGTGATGGGGGCCACGGCGGGAGCCACCGCGATCTCTGGCTGGCGCCCAACTGGCTGAACAAGACGGTCGGCGTCATCCAACCCAGATGGCGAGCCCGACGAGCGAGTGAGGCGCCGGCGCCTAGGTCGCCCAGTTCCTTGCGGATGACCTTGCCGGCGGGATTGCGCGGAATGCTGTCGACGACGTGGATGTCCCTGGGCTGTTCGAAGCGAGAGACCTTGCCCTTCAGATACTCCCGCAGCGCCGCCACGTCGATGCCCCGCCGAGCTGCGGGCAACGACGAACGCGGCCAGTCGCCGCCCGAACTGCTCGTCAGGCACCCCGACGACTGCGTTCTCGGCGACGTCGGGATGTTCGGCGAGTGCGTTTTCCAGCGCGCGCGGATAGACGTTCTCACCGCCCGACACGATCATGTCGTCCTCGCGGCCAACGATGTAGAGCCGGCCCGAGTTGTCGAGATAGCCCATGTCGCCGGTGCTGGTCATGCGGTCGATGACGGTCTTGGCGCCACCGCCGATGTAGCCCTTGGTTGTCAGTTCGCCGCCCACGAAGATACGGCCGGTCACCCGCGGCCCAACGGGCCTGCCGGTCTTGTCGAAGATGCGAACCGGGCAGCCCGCGACCGGTCTGCCCACCGTATCCGGGGCATGGCGCAGCTCGAAAGGTGTTGCCAAGGCCCCGATCCCGACCTCGGTGGACCCGTAGCCGTTGTAAAGGACATCGCCGTAGAAATCCATGAAGCGGCGCGCCAGGCTGGGATCGAGCCGATCGCCACTGGATATCACGACCTGCAACGCCACTGGATTGCGCGCACGCACACGTTGCGGCAGATCCATGATGCGCGCCAGCATGATCGGAACCACACTCAATGCGTCGGCACGCTGCAGCGACGCCTGCGCGAGCGTGGCCTCGGCATCAAAGCGCCGATGGGTAAGGACCGTGCCGCCCAGGCTGACGGTGAGCATCAACATGCCGAGCCCCAGGCCGTGAAACATCGGCACCGCCACCGCGATTCGCGACCCGACGCGCAAGCCGGTGCGCTCGAGAATGGTCATACCGACGCCCACTCCCGAACTCATTGTCGGCATCCGCGGGACGCCCTTGGGCTTACCGGTAGTACCCGAGGTCAGCAGAATGAGCCGGCCGGACTCGACGACGTGGGGTCGTGGCGCGCCCGGCTGGATCTGCACGGTTGCCGGATCGATCACTCGAATCGATGGCCCGGCATCATGGATCTGTTCGGCAAACTCGTTGTCGCAGAACATTGTTGTCACCTGGTGCGCGCTCAGCGCGTCCGCGAGAGCGTTGGTGCGAAACTCCGTATTCACCAGCACCACGTCCGCTCCGACCAAGGCGGCTGCGAACACTGCCGTCGCGAAGTCGCGACCGTTGCGGCACATGATCCCCACCGCCTCGCCCGGACCCGCACCGCCGCGGACGAGCTCGCGCGCGAGCGCCTCGGTCTTGGCTTGCAGCTCGCGGTAGCTCAGCGCCCCGTCGTCGTCGATGATCGCCGTGCGCTCCGGCCAGCGAGCCGCCGCGACGGCCGGCAGCGTAGAGAGATTCGTGCCACCGCGAAGCACCTCGCGGATAAGCCGAAGCACCGCGATCGGTGTGGGCACACTCAGCAGCCGCGACGACGCCAATGCCCGGGCCGTCGTGACGACCACGCCGTCGGTCATCGCTCGTCGTTTCGCGCGCCGGCTTCGGCGAAGAACCGGCGATGCCACAGCCGGGCTGCCCAATCTGCCGGTCCGGCCAACAGCACCGAAGCCAGCTCGGCCGGATACACCCAGGGCGGTTCGTTGGTGCGCGGGCGCTCGATGACCGCCTTGGCGATGGCGTCGGCGGCCTCCTCCGGGGATAGCCCGGGAAGGCGGCCCAGGATCGGCGTCGGTGCGATCATCCGGGTCCGGACCAGCGCGAAGTAGACCGACGTGACCTGCACACCGTCGGCGTGCAGTTCGGGCGCCACGCTGCGCAGCCAGCGATCGAAAGCGCCCTTAGACGCCTGGTAGGCGCCCCATTGCGGCCCGGGCACCACGCGCACGCCGACACTCGAGACGTTCACGATCTGGCCCCCGCCGTTTTCTCGCATGGCCGGCAGCAGTCCCAGGAGCAGCCAGATCGGACCCAGGTAGTTGATGTCGATGGTGCGCTGGAAGTCGTGTGGGCGGTCGTACTGGTGATGCAGCGACCGGCGCAGCGATTTGCCGGCATTGCTGACCACGATGTCGAGCGGGCCGTGGTTCTCGGTGATCTGCTTGGCCAGGACGTGGACGGCGGCCTCGTCGCTCAGATCGGTCGGGTAGGCGAACGCCTGCCCGCCACCGGCGTTGATCGCCGCCGCCAGATCGTCGAGCCGCTCCGCCGATCGGGCGACGACCAGCACTGTCGCGCCTGCCGCGGCCAGCCTGCGGGCGGTCGCCTCCCCGATGCCGTAAGACGCGCCGGTGACCAGCACCGTCTTGCCGGAAACGGCGCTGCGCAGCTTGTCGGGGTCCGACACCCGCGCCGGGTTGGCCAATCGGTCTGTCACCGTTTTAAAGGCCTGACCTATCAAGTTCACCTTCACACCGCATTCACCGAGCTGGCGTGCTGAGTCCTGGTGCAGCGCTGCTTTCCCAACGCTTCGTGACTCGTAACCTACAGCTACCAGACCACCCGCACAGCCCGAACCCCTGGTCCTGGCAAATCGGTGCGGGTCGGGGCCGACGCGGGTTGCGCCGCGGCGTTAGTTCACGGTTCTCGGCGGTCGGCCTCTGATGCGACTTCTTCTGCAGCGCCCGAGGTTTCGTCGCAGGGGTCCTGGTGCCAGTCGCCGAACGGGTCAGGGTAACCGCTCCACTCCCGCGGAGTCGCCATTTCCCGGTCGGTGAGCAGCGCACCGTGCAGGGCGTCGAGAATATCGGGCGGCTCTGCGCCGCAGACCAGCACTGTCATCGCGGTGTGCCGGTCACCGAACCGGTATTCCCACTGCAGCTCGGCGAACAGGCGCCGTTCCGCGTCGACATTGGCCGCCTCCCGGGCGGTCATGGCCGCCAGCCACTTTCCCGCGCAGGCGACCCGCAAACCGCCGCCGGCCGATTCCAGCCACATGACGTGGTCGGGTCGACTGGCCAGCCACAGCCGCCCACGGGTGCGCACCACGCCGGTCAGCAGCAGATCCACCGCGGCATGCAGGCGCTCAGGGTGAAACGGGCGACGGGCGTTGAACTCGACGATTCGCACCATCTCGTCGGCGACCAGCGGCGGGCGGCCGGCCAGCAGCCATCCGTGCGGATGATCGCTGCTGCCACGTCGCGAATCGTCTTCCAGGTTCGCCAGCGCCATCTCGACGCGGTCGAGCCCCACGGTGATTCGCGCCCGCGGAGCAAGTCGGCGCAGGACGGCCAGCGTCACGGGTTCCGGCCGGGTCAACACCAGCAGGTCGGCGAACTCTGCTTGGCCGACGACGACCTGGGCCATCGTGCGCCCGTCCGGCAGACCATCAGCCTCGAGTGCGCGGGTGAGCCAGTTGTCTGAGTCGATGCATGTCACCACCCCGGCGATCGCCACGTCCAAGGCGGCCGGGCCGTCGGGATATCCGGGACCGACGCGCACCCGGACATGATTGATCGCGACGCAGATGGGTTCGGGTTCGAGCCAGCCGGTCAGATGCACGACGATGCGCTCGATCGCGCCGTCGCGGGCCAGCCTGCGCAGCAGTACGAGCAGGTCGTTGCGAACGGTGCAGGCCACGCACCCGTGTGCCAACTCCAGTGCGTCCTCGGCGGTCGTTAATTGGCCATCGCGCAACGTGATCGTTGTCCGCCGCACCACGTGGCCGTCGAACCGGTGCTCCACGACCACTGTTCCGGGCCGGCGTAGCAGACCACCCGTCACCGCGTCGGTGTCGCCCTGACCTGCTACCAGCACCACCGGGGTCCGCATCCGCGCTCCTTATTGCAAACGATTGTCAATAACGCCTACGTCACGGTACAGTCCCCAGCGGACCTTGTCGAAAATGATTTTCAATAAGCGTATGCCGCGAAGAGGAGGCGTCATGCCCATGCACTGTCAGGTCACCGGCCGCACAGTCGGTTTCGGTAACTCGGTGTCGCACTCGCATCGCCGAACCCGGCGGCGATGGTCGCCCAACATCCAGACCAAAACGTATTACCTGCCGTCGGAGGGGCGGCGCCTCACATTGCGTGTGAGCGCCAAGGGAATCAAGGTCATC
Source organism: uncultured Actinomycetota bacterium (assembly GCA_963832935.1). Lineage (GTDB taxonomy): Bacteria > Actinomycetota > Actinomycetes > Mycobacteriales > Mycobacteriaceae > Mycobacterium. The sequence goes on along the minus strand of CAWHWA010000038.1, from coordinate 348,086 downwards.
GATCGCGACGGCATCGAGGCCGTCGTTGCCCGGCTGCGCCGGCAAGGCCAGCGCATCTGATGGCGCGCAACGAGATTCGGCCCATCGTCAAGCTGCGCTCCACCGCGGGCACCGGCTACACCTACATCACCCGCAAGAACCGGCGCAATGACCCCGACCGGCTCACGCTGAGGAAGTACGACCCGGTGGTCCGCCGCCACGTCGAATTCCGGGAAGAACGCTGAATGGCCAAGAAATCCAAGATCGTCAAAAACGACCAGCGCCGCGCGATCGTCGAACGCTACGCGGAGCGCCGCGCCATGCTCAAAGAGATCATCCGATCACCCGCGAGCACTCCCGAGCAACGGCTGGCCGCTCAGCAGGCGCTCGGCCGCCAGCCTCGCGACGCCAGCGCGGTGCGGGTACGCAACCGCGACTCGGTCGACGGTCGTCCGCGCGGGCACCTGCGCAAGTTCGGGTTGTCCCGGGTGCGGGTGCGCGAGCTGGCACATCAGGGGCAACTGCCCGGCATCCGCAAAGCGAGTTGGTAGATGGCCGGCAAATCGAAACGCCCAGCCCGGCCCGCAGCACGTCAGCCAACGGAGAAAAAGAGGAACCTGCTGGCCAGCCTTGATGTCAAATCTGTTGACTACAAAGACGTCACGACGTTGCGGATGTTCATCTCCGAGCGCGGCAAGATCCGATCCCGCCGCGTCACCGGCCTGACCGTTCAGCAGCAACGGCAGGTGGCCACCGCGATCAGGAATGCCCGCGAGATGGCGCTGTTGCCCTACGCCAGTGCTCGCTAGTCACGAATGAAGCCCTTGTTGCGCATCAGGAAGTCCGCCAGGAATCCGTCGTGCGGGATTTCGGGTGCGCCGTAGAGCGTCGGGTGGTTTCCGCGGTAGACGTTGCTGACCGTTGGTTCGCCGAGCAAGGCGTCGATCAGATCGTCGTCGCCGGTAATCGCGTTGATTACCAAGGATTGTCGCAGCGGGCCCAGGCCGGCGGCGCGCGACCACGGCGACACCCACACGCAGGGGAACGGCAGTTCGATGTTGAGCTTATCGACGTCGGGTGCGGCCAGCAGATGCACCGCCGGACGCAGGGCGGCACAGCCGTCGCCCAGCTGCGGCGACGACCTGATCGGCGCCGAGCAGCGGGGTCGTGCCCGCGGCCTTGGCCGCCAGATGCTTCGCCAGCGCCTGCGCCTTCGTCGACGGGCTGGGTGGGCAGGATCGCGCGCTCGTCCTCGGTGGGCAGCGGCTCGATCGTCGCCAACCGGTCGGCGATCGCCGCAGCCAGCGGGGCCGGATCGCCCTCGTAAAGCACTGCGGTGGTGTTGACGCACGCCATGCCACCCAGGTTGGCGATCGAGTCGACGATCACGTCGAGGTAGTCACGCCAATCGCGGTCGGCGGTGATCAGGATCTTGGCGCGGCCCGGTCCGTTCACCATCACCGTCGGATCGACGGCGTATTTGTCCACGACATCCTGGCCGCCGTACACCATGGCGAGGTCGGCCGACCGGATGATCTCGTCGGCTCCGCCATGGTCGGTCGGCAGATAGACCGCGTCTTCGGCGCGAAATCCCGCCTGGCGCAAGGCATTGACGAGTCGATGGCGCGGTGAAGGGTTCGCGCCGCGATGGGCGCACCGCGACCCGGTAGCCCAGGGCAAGCGCCTGCGGCCACAGGCCGTGCACGCCCGGACCGTTGCCCGGCGGCGTGCACGGCGAACACTTCGCCGCGCCGCGCCCAGACCGCACTGCCGTCGCGGGTGCGTTCCTCCCGCCAGTCGCGGGCCGCGCCGACCGGCTGGGCCGGGCGCACCGCGTCGAACGCGCTGCCAACGGCGTCGGCGACGTTGCGGGCTCCGGCGCGGGTCACCGCGATCGGCACCCCCGAAATCCGGCTGGCCAGTTCGACATAGGCGTCGAAGTCCAGGCCAGCGATGGTCGCGGTCCGGAAGATATCGGCCGCATCGGCCAAAGCCTTTTCGCGCTGCGCGACCGGCAGCGGTCGCGACCTTGCGTTGCGCGCCGACGGTGCGCGATACGTACAGGGGCGGCACCATGCTCAACTCGGCGACCGGCACTCCGCGCTGTGCTGGTGACAATCTCGCGGTTGCGGGTCCGATACTCGCCACTGGGCCCGAGCGCGTCGATGAGCACTAAATCAGTGTGACGCTTGGTATTTCGCTCACCACTTCAGTACACGCCTTCGATGACGGCCTCGCCCTCGAAGGTGGACACCGGCCGCACCGCACTGACCGAATCGCTGAGTTTGCCCTGCGGGCCCGGGCATTCGGATGGCCATGTCGCGTTCCAGGTTATTCGGCAGGAACATGCCCTTGCTGACGTGGTTCATCACCACCTGGCCGAGCTCCCCGTACGGCACCTGCTCTCCGGTGTCGGGGTCGATTACCCAGAACACCACATACGGTGTCCGCGGGTCGAAGACGAACGCCTCGCCGATCGGTTCGGGTGACCGCCTGCGACAGAATCATGGTGCTGCCGAAGGCCATCGTGATCGTCGTGTCCGGGAAGATGTCGCGCAGCAGGTCCAGCGTGTCGGCGTCGACGTGGGCGCCGCTGAGCAACAGGTAGCGAATCTTGGCGTTCACCAAGTCCACCACGTCGTCGTTGCGGGCAATCGCCTCGAGCAACGGCGGAGTGGCGTGCAGGTTCGCGACGTTCTGCGTCTGCAGAACGTGTACCGCCTGCTCGAGGACGTGGTCGACATAGGCCGCCACTTCCGCGGCGGCATTGCGCGCGGCGATCTTCTTCACCCAGCGCGGATCGATGTCGATCGCGTGGAACGCCGAGCCGAGCCGCTCGGCGACCAACCGCGAGAAATAGCCCACGCCGTGCGGGCCGCTCGGCATCAGGCACAGGAAGCCCTGGCCCCGCAGGAAGCCGCCGGTGGCAAAGTCCTCGATCTGCCATTCGATGACTTGTGCAACCCAATCCGGAAGCTGCGCAGTCCGTTTCGGCGCCCCGGTAGTGCCGCCCGATTCGAATATCTGCGGAACCGGTGGCGGTGCGCCGTATCCCCTCGGTATCAGTTCCTCGATCGGCACATTGCGCAGCTCGTCTGAGCAGATTGGGAAACAACCGCAGATCGGTGAAGGTTCTGATATCGGTCAACGGGTCGAAGTCCAGCGTCTTGGCGGTCCGTAGCCAGAAAGCCGAGCCGGTGTCCTCGCCGAAGTGCCAGGCGATCGCCGCACGCAAATAGGCCTCGGCGTCTTCGACCGGTACCGATCTCGGGACGTCCAACAACGAAAAGTCGATATCGGCCATGTCATCGATCCTGTCGCATGCCGGTCCCGCCCGCCACGCAGCCTCAGGTCCCACCGGGCATACAAGGACTGAACGTTAGCCTCTGCCGCGGCGAATTCTGGGTTACCGCAAGGTTTTCACTTGTCCGCACCCCGCTGCCAGGCCGTGATCGCCTCGTTGAAAGCGGGATAGATGTCCTGGTAGGTGCCGTCGCGTTCGGCGAACCGGAAATTCTTGACGCGCTCCACCACGATCTCATCGGGCGCCGGCTCCGACTGCAGCAGGGCCATCGTCTCGGCGACATAGTCGTCCAGCGGCATCGCCCTCGGGTCGAATCCGCGCTCGCCCTGCAGCGCGGTCTGCACATGCGGCGGAATGATTTCGATGACCCGGACCGCGGTGTCGCGAAGCTGGAAGCGCAGCGACTGCGTGTAGGAGTGCAGTGCTGCCTTGGCGGCGCAGTAGGTCGGCGTGAGCGCACTGGGCATGAATGCCAGGCCCGAAGTCACGTTGAGGATCGCCGCGTGCGGCTTTCGCAACATCGCCGGAAGCAGAGCCGAGATAAGCCGGATCGGGCCCAGCAGGTTGATCGCGATGCTTTGCTCCGCCAAGCCGGCGCTACTGGCGGTGAGGTCCTCGACGCGCTGAGTGCCGGCGTTGTTGACCACGACGTTGAGTTCCGGGTAGCGGTCCGTCAGCTCGACGGCGAACCGCCTGACGTCGGCCGCGTCCGATTGATCCAACGGCAGGTAGTCGATGCCCGGGTTGTCCGCTACGACGGCTTGCAGCAGCTCACGACGACGGCCCGCAATCACTACCTGGTTGCCGAGCCGGTGCAACGACTCCGCCAATCCGCGGCCGATTCCGGTCCCTCCGCCAGTGACCAGCACGGTATTGCCCGTCATTTGCATCGCTGTGCTCCTTACGCTTGGACCGACGTAGCGTAATGCCCCGATATGCCTCGGGGTAACCACCAGTTTCCGCGCGAGTCACCAATACGTCGTCAGGAACCCGCGACGGCGTGCACGATCCCGCGAAGCCAGCTGTGCGAGGGATCGGTGTCGAGGCGTGGATGCCAGACCGCATAGAACTGCACGTCGCCCAGCTCGCGGGGAGCGTCGAGTACCCGAACACGATCCGAGTCGGCAAACCGCGAAACCAGCCGAGCCGGAACGGTCAGCACCAGATCGGTGCCGGGCAAAATGCTCGACCCCACCACGTGGTACGGCATGACGACAGCGACGCGACGAGCCGCACCGCGTGCCTCGAGCGCCAGATCTACCCAGGGCCGGCCCACGTCGATACTCAGATGCGGCCACCGCAGATACTGCGACAGCGACACCGACGTGCGACCGCTAAGTGGGTGTTCGGCGGCCACCACGCAGACGAATCGATCGGTGAACAGGTGCTGGCTGCTGTACCGGTCGGGTGCCGCGCTGCCGTAGATCGCCAAGTCGAGCGTCCCGGCGTCCAATTTGTCGAACGCACGTGCGTCGAGGGCCTCGCAGACGACCGTCGAATTCGGAGACTGCATCAGGATCCGCTGGACCAACGCGGGACCGAAGGCCGCGACGGTGTAGTCACTGACGGCAAGGCGAAACGACTGCGGCGTGGTGGCGGGGTCGAAGGTCTCGGTGGCGAACAGCTGATCCAATTCCGTTACCACCGTGGCTAATTGAGTTCTGATGCGCTCGGCGCGCGGCGTCAGCGAGTAGCCCTCGGAACCCCGAACCAGCAACTCGTCGCCGAAATGCCGGCGCAACCGCTGCAGGGCCCGGCTCATCGCGGGCTGGCTGAGCGCAAGGCGGTCGGCCGCCCGCGACACGTGGCGTTCTTCGAGCAACGCCTCCAGGGGCGGTAACAGATTCAGATCAACTCGATCGATATGCGTCTCAGGCATACTTCTAATACTAAATATTCATTTCACAAATAGGGGGATCGGGGCGCAGACTCGAAGGGAGAGAAACAACCGAGGTAAGGAAAGCCGATGCGCTACATCGCCTTAGAGGAAGCGTTCTTCATCCCTGAATTGGCCGAGCGCCAGCCCACCACGGCGCACCAACAGCTATGGAAGCGCATGCAACCGCAATACGCCGAGCGCTGCGCACTGCGGCTACCCGATTTCGCCGAATACCGGCTCGCGGAGATGGACGACGCCGGCATCGACATCCAGGTGCTGTCCCTGACATCGCCGGGTCTACAGGTCGATATCGGCGCCGAGCGGGCTCGCGACAACGCCCGGTTCGCCAATGAATACCTGGCGAAGGTCATCGGTGAACATCCGGATAGGTTCCGCGGTTTCGCCGCGCTGCCCCTACAAGACCCCGCAGCCGCCGCGGCCGAACTGGAACGCGCCGTCACGCAGGACGGACTGTGCGGCGCGTTGGTCAACGATTGCGTGACCGGGCCCGGCGGCCGCTACCTGGACGCACCCGAATACGACGAGGTGTGGTCGGCGGCGGAATCCCTTGGCGTGCCGCTGTATTTGCACCCAGGATCGCCGCCGGCCGATCAGTGGCAAGTCATCGAGGGTCGTCCCGAACTGTACGGCGCGACCTGGAGCTGGGCCGCTGAAGTCAGTGGGCACGCGCTGCGGATCCTGTTCAGCGGCGTGTTCGATCGGCATCCGGGCGCGACGATGATCTTGGGGCACATGGGCGAGTTCCTGCCGTTCCAGCGCAGCCGACTGGACTCCCGCTTCGCGTCGACATCGTTCGCGGCGGCCAGCACGCTGCAGCGCGCACCGTCGGCTTACCTCGGCACCAACATCGTTTTCACCAACAGCGGCGTGTTTTCACCGGCGGCAATGCTCGGTGCCGTACTCGAGGTCGGCGCCGACGCAGTGATGTTCTCCATCGATTACCCGTACGAGTCTTCATATGACGCCGTCCGGGGATTCGAGCAGACGACGCTCTGCCCCGCCGACCGGGAAAAGATTGCGCACGGCAACGCCGAACGGCTGCTACGGATCGGCTAGGCCGGGCGGTTATGGAGCCGGCGCGGGTCGACGCCCGCCCGGCGCCATGCCGCCACCGCCCACGTCGTGTAAAGGAACCAGAGCGGGAACCGGTTGAACACCGGGTTCAGCGCGCGCACGACGGCGGCGAAACGCTGAAATCGCTTCTCCTTCTTCGTATCCCATTCCAGCTGACACACCTCGCGCATCTGTGGCGGCATGGACCCGACCAGCACGAGTCGGGTGTAGGCGTTCAGCGGCGCGGACACCATCTTCCAGATCGGCGTGGGGATCCAACGCGGCCCCGGAATGCCTTTGCGGATGTAGCCGGTGCCGTAAAGGACGGTCTTGTGCGGCACGAATCGCTCGAGCATGTCGTCCCAATACGTGACGAACTCAGCGTAGGTCTCCGGCTGGCCGCGGCCGCTGACGCCGTACAGGCTGTACCAGACCTTGCCTTCATTGAAGATCTGTTCCTTCTCCGTGTCCGTCAGCCGCCGGATGAACATGTCGGTGTTGTAGATGACCTGGTCAACGAAAGTGGCATGCGCCCAATAGAACAACTCGGGATTTAGGGCGTGATACCTCGAGCCGTCGCTGATGGTGCCTTTGATCGGTTTGTGGAAGTCGCGCACCTTACGGCCCCACTCGTGCGGGTCCTCGGAGTAGACGGTCTTCATCAATGGCGGCGCGGTTCGCTTGGCCCGACCCAATGTGTCGCTGAAGATCACCGAGTGATCGAGCACTCCTTGGGCGAGTTGCTCGATGCAGTTTTCGACACCGGCGACGCGCTGGAATCCGAAGAATTGTGTGCGGTGATCGCCGTAGAACTTCCAGATCAGGGAGTCGGGTCCCAGCCGCGGCGCGGCCTCGGCGGCCTCGTCGTCAATTAACAGAGGGACGGCTTCCCGAACACCGGTGTCGAAACGGGCACCGGCGGTCGAGCCGGCCAACTGGTCATTCTGGGCGGTCATGCCCACCTCCCCGCGGCACGCACATCGTGAAGCACTGACACAAAAGTGTATCTTTGTTCCAAGCTACCCATTCTTGCGCCGAGATTGCCGTGAGGGTCGTGATCCATGCAGAACCGCAGCCTTGCCGGCAATCTCGACGGAAGCACCGATATCGACCGCACCATCCTGGACACCGCGCGAGCGGTCTTCGAGACCTACGGCGTGCGCCGGGCAAACATCGAGGACGTCGCCGCCCGCGTCGGGGTCAGCCGCAGCACCATTTACCGGCGTTTTCCCACCAAGGACAAGCTCTTCGAACAGGTGGTGCGGCGCGAGGCGGAACTCTTCTTCTCCACCCTCGACCAGGCCACCAGCGGTTGTAACCCGCAAGAAGCCGTGATCGAGGCGTTCGCACTGGGCGTACGCCTGGTCCAGGACTCACCGCTGTACTCCCGGATCGTGGAAAGCGAACCTGAGCTATTCGGCCTGTTCTCCCGATCGCACGTCTTCCCTATCGGCCAATTCGCCGACGGAATTGCCCATACCCTGCGCAGATGCGGAGCGGACGTTCCCGAGACCGACCTGGCCAACATCGCCGACATTCTGCTGCGCGTCGCGCTGGGCATCATCATCTTCCCCACCGACCGGCTCGACATCTCGGATCATGCCGCCGTTCGGGAGTACGCCGCGCGCTATCTGGTGCCGATCATCGGCGACTTGTCATAGCCCTGCATTAGCCTGGTGACGTGGCGCCGGTTCCGCGGACTCGGTACGCCAGTTGCGGTGAGATCGACATCGCCTATCAGGTCTTTGGCGATGGCCCGATCGACTTGCTGGTGCTGCCGGGCCCACTAATTCCGATTGACTGTGTCGACAGCGAGCCGTCGATGTACCGCTTTCACCGTCGGCTGGCGTCCTTTTGCCGCGTGATTCGGTTCGACCAGCGTGGGATCGGCCTGTCGTCGCGGCTTCCTTCGCTGGACATGATCGGGCCGAGCTCCTGGGCACAGGACGCGATCGCCGTGATGGACGCGGTCGGGTGTGAGCGGGCGACGGTCTTCGCCCCCGGATTCACTTCGTTGGCCGGACTGGTGCTCGCCGCCGATTTTCCCGAGCGGGTAAGCAACCTGGTGATCTTCAACGGTGCGGCAAGGACGCTGCGTGGTCCCGACTACCCGATCGGCAGCGACGCAAGCGCCGCGGAACCGTACACGACGGTCGGGGTCGAGCCGGATGCCGTCGAGCAGGGCTTCGACATGCTGGGCATCATCGCTCCGTCCGTGGGCGGCGACGACGCGTTCCGCGCGTGGTGGGACCACGCGGGCAACCGGGCCGCATCCCCGAGCATGGCTCGCCTCTTCATCGAGACCATCCGGCAATCCGACGTGCGCGACGCACTGCCGCGCGTTACCGCACCGACGCTGATCCTGCACCGCGACAATGCGGAGTTCAGCCCGATCGGGCACGGCCATTACCTTGCCGAGCACATCGCCGGGTCGCGCTTCGTCGAGCTACCGGGCGAAGATGCGCTGTATTGGGTGGGCGACACCGCGCCGATGGTCGACGAGATCGAGGAGTTCATTACCGGCGTGCGCGGCGGGTCGGATGCCGAGCGCCTGCTGACCACGATCGTCTTCACCGACATCGTCAGTTCGACCGAGCGCGCCGCCCTGCTCGGCGACGACCGCTGGCGCGACCTGCTGGACAACCACGACACCATCGTGCGTCACGAACTGCAGCGATTCTCCGGCCGCGAAGTCAACACGGCCGGAGACGGATTCGTCGCCACGTTCAGCAGCCCGAGCGCGGCGATCGCGTGCTCGGACGCCATCGTCGACGCGGTCCGGGTGCTGGGAATCGAGGTGCGGGTCGGGATCCACGCGGGTGAGGTGGAGGTGCGCGGCGGCGCCTTGAAAGACGACATCGCCGGCCTGGCCGTGCACATCGGCGCCCGGGTTGCCGCCCATGGCCGGCCCCAGCGAGGTATTGGTGTCCTCGACACTGCGCGACATCGTCACCGGATCGCGGCACAGGTTCACCGACCGCGGCGAGAGCGCACTCAAAGGGGTACCAGGCCAGTGGCGGCTGTACGCCCTGGAGAGCGAGCACGCGGTCGTCAAGCGTTAACGAAAGCCACATGCTCCGCGGGTCGAAGTGACCGGTGGCCGCGCGTAGGCTTCCGTAGGGGCTGTCAGCGTCGCGGCTCCCGGATTTCGCTGTACAGCTTGGTATTTGATCGAAGGAGTACGCATGACCGACGTGCATGTCTCGCTTCCTCCCGCGCTGCGCCGGGCGCTGGAACTACTTGCCGATCCGCCGGCGAATCCGGACATCAGCAAGGGCTATCTCGATCTGCTCGGCACCGGATCCGAGGATGTCCCCGAAGAACACCGGCCCGATCCAGGCGGCGTGGGCGTCGCCAATCGGGTCAATGCTCTACGACAACGCCCAGGCTTTCTCGCGGCGGCTGATCGCCGCGCTGCAACACCCCGTCGAATGGCTGGACGTACCGCCAGGCGGAACCGCGCTGGATGTCGGCTCCGGTCCGGGTAACGTCACCGCCTCGCTGGCGCGCGCCGCCGGCGAGGACGGACTGGCCTTGGGCGTGGACATTTCCGAGGCCGATGCTGACCCGGGCCGTCCGCAACGCAGGCCGGCCCGCACGTCGGGTTCATACGGGCTGACGCACAACGACTTCCATTGCGCGACAACACTGTCGACGCGGTGGTCTCGATGGCCGTCCTGCAATTGGTCCCGAATCCGGCGGCCGCGCTCGCCGAGATGGCGCGGGTGCTGCGACCGGGCGGACGGCTGGCCGTCATGGTCCCGACCGTCGGGGCGTGCCGCGCGGTTTTGGCGAACTGCTGCCGAACGTCGGGGCCCATCTGTTCGGCGAAGACGAAATCGGCGACATCCTGGAAGACAACGGCTTCGTCAGCGTGCGGATCAAGAGCTTCGGCACGTTTGCAGTGGGTGCGCGGCAAAAACGGTTGAGGCTCAGTCGCGCCGCTATCGTTTTTGAAAGCCGGGTGACCGCGTGCCAGGAGCGGCAACAACAACTCGGGCGGCGCGACCCGGAAGAACGCCGAAGCGATCCGGTTGACCCGACCGGGGACGACGACGGCCTTGCCGGCGGCCAGCCCGTCGATTCCGGCCTGCGCGACCTTGTCGGCGGGAACCCACATGACCCGCGGTAGGGCGGCTTCGGCTTCCTCCTTGCTGAAGCCCGCCGCCTCGCCGAACCCGGTGTCCACCGGCCCCGGACATAGCGCGGTCGCGCGTGACGCCGGTGCCGCGCAGTTCACCGCGCAGGCTGTGGGTGTAGGACAACACGAACGCCTTGGCGGCGCCATACGCCGCTTGGCCCGGCAGCGGCCCGAATGCGGCCACCGACGCGACATTGAGCACGGCACCCCGACGACGGTCGACCATGCCGGGCAGAAACCTGCTGCACAGATCGACCACGGCGGCCACGTCGACCTCGACGAGGTTGACTTCCTGCTCGGGAACCGATTTCGCGACGCAGTCCGAGAGTCGACAACCCGGCGTTGTTGACCAGGATGTCCGGAGTCAGTCCGAGTGCGGCGACCCGGTCCGGCAGGGCCGCCCGTTCGGATCGGTCGGACAGGTCGGCGGGCAGCGGGTGCGCGTTCGCTCCCAGCCGTGCGGCGAGCTCTTCGAGGCGGTCGGCGCTGCGGGCTACCAGCACTACCTGATAGCCGCGCCGAGACAGTATTGCGGCGAACTGCTCGCCGATACCCGACGATGCGCCGGTGACGATGGCGGCGCGGTCATTTCCTGGAGATGGGAGAGCCATGCGGTGACCGTAACCCTCGGGTTACTCGCAACGCTGGGCGAGCACCGCGAGGTTGTCCATCGACTCGCGCAGCATCTCGGCCGTCGTCGAACGAGCCTTCTCCATCCGCTTCGCGTCGGTCAGCGCGGTGAAATCGTAGGTGTGGGTGACGTTGGTCAGTGTCGAGTTGACCTCGCTGAGCTCCCAGCGCCACAGATGGCCGGGCGGCGGCCTACCGGGTTCTGCTGGACGCCACGCGATCTTGGTGGCCTTCGATGAACTCCACGACGTGGTTCTCCCGCACCGCGCCGTTGGTCAACGTCATCTTGAACACGTCACCGACCTGCCGCACGCGCTGCCCGGGGGCCGCCGAGGCGAGGTTGTTGTTGCCGTCCCAGCTCGGCTGGCTGCGACGGCTCGGCGATGAGTTCGAAGATTCGCTCGGCGCTGGCCGACGATGGCGCGCGTGGCGCTCACAATGCCTTCGGGATCCGTATCAGCCATGGCCCTATCCAAACATGTCACCCGCGACGAGGGTCGGCTGACTGCCGGCCCCGACCGCGGGTGACTTGCGTTTGTCGGACCGCGAATCTCACCTCATTTGGAGCACTTCGACCGGCCCGGACAGAGCCGATTTCACGCGGCGGCTGACATCATCGGCCAGCACCTCGGTGTCGCCGCGCTCGATGCCGTCGACGATTTCGCGCGCTACCTGGCGCGGGTCGGTCTTCGGCACGTCGATATGGCCGAACATTTCGGTGTCGGTGTAACCCAGGTGCACGCCCGTGACCAACGTGCTCTGCTTCTCGAGCTCGATGCGCAACGAATTGGTCGCCCCCCAGATGGCAGCCTTGGAGTCTCCGTAGCCACCCATGCCGCCAAGCCAGGACGCCACCGAATGGATGTTGATTAGCGCTCCGCCGCCGTTGTCGGCCAGGACCGGTGCGAACGCCTTGGCGACCCGAAGCGCACCGAAGTAATTGGTCTCGAACACTGCGTGAATCTCCTCGTCGTCACTACTGAGGAGCTTGGGCGCACCCGCGGTGCCGGCATTGTTGATGACGATGTCGGCATCTGATGCCGTAACGGCCAGCGCCGCAACGGAATCCGCCTTGGTGACGTCGAGCGCGACGCTCACGACGCGGGGGTCATCGCTGGGCTTCGGTGTCCGCGCCGTGGCATAGACCTTCGCCGCGCCCCTGCGCAGAAACTCGTCCGCGATGGCCTTACCGAGTCCGCGCTGTCCGCCGGTAACCACGACGGTCGACCCCTTGATGTTGACCATGATCCGTACTCCTTGACTGAGGTAAACTACCTTTGCATCATGTCACACTAGTTGCCATGCTCGACATAGTCAAGTAGCATTTGATTATGTCTGAATGGTCTGCCTCAGGTCGGCTGCCAGTCGCGTCGGCACCCGGCGGCCTGGGGCTGGTGCAGGACTTCCTGAACACGGTCAACGTGCAGGAATACGGCCCCGACTTACTGGCCGACACCGCACTCGCGCGGGACTGGGCCGCCGTTGCCGTGCGGACGTGGTCGGCTGCTGCGCGGCGTCGATGCCGAGCCGCCCACGCTGAACGACGCGGACCTGTCGAGGCTTCGAGCCTTACGCGACACCATCGCGAAGATGGTCGCCGGAGAACCGCCGGACCAGCCGGCGCGGCCACTGTTTCGGCCACCTTCGCGCTGTCGGACACCGGCGAGGTGCGGCTCGAACCCAGCGGTGGTGGCTGGCGCTGGCTGGCCTCGGCACTCTGGGCCGAGATCATGCTCGGCCAGCAGGACGGCACCTGGCGACGGGTCAAGCGATGCCACAACCACACGTGCGGGTCGACCTTCTACGACCGCTCGAAGAACAACAGCGGCGTATGGCACGACGTGAAGACGTGTGGCAACGTCGCCAATCTGCGGGCCTCGCGGGCGCGCCGGCGCGAACGTGAGCGCGCCGCCGAGCGACAGCCGGCTCAGCCCAGCGTCGGGAGCAAGTGCAACAGGACTCGAGCCGAACTGATCGCAACCTCTTGCGCGAAGAGGTTGAAGTCAACGCCAGAGTCGGCGCCGGCCAGATCGGACAGCGCGCGGATCACCAGCCAGGGGATGTCGAAGGCTTCGCAGACTTGGGCCAGCGCCCCGCCCTCCATCTCGATGGCGAGAGCATCGAAATCGTCGCGCAGCCGGGTGCGGGTGGACTCGCAGTGCAGGTACTGGTCGCCGGTCAAGACGGTGCCGTAGGTGATCCGAGGAGGCGTGCCGGTGCCGCCCGCCGCGGCCGGCAGCGCCGGAAGGGTGAATCCCTCGAGACGGCGTGTGACGCGATCGATGAGTTCGGGTTCGACCGGGTAGCCGAACCGTTCGGTCGCGTTGATGAACGGGACATGTCCGGGCTGGTAGGGCGCCAGCCGCTCGTCTTCGATGACCCCGAAATCGTGCTGCACCACACGGTCGGCGATGACGATGTCACCGATGTGCAGTCGCGGATCCAGCCCGCCCGCGACTCCGGTGAAAACTATTGTATGGCAACGGAATCGGTCGGCCAGCAGCGTTGCCACCAGCCCGGTGTTCACCTTGCCCATGCCGGCCGCGGCCAGCACCACCCGGTGCGCGTCGAGTTCGCCGGAATCGAAGGTGATGTGTGCGATCTGTTCGCGCTCGGCTCCCGACAGCACGCTGCGCAGATGAGCCCACTCTTGCGGGATCGCACAAATGACGCCGATCGTCACCGCAATCCGCTCGGCCGCAACTCGAACTCCAATCGCCGGGCACCGGCCCTGGCACCGCCGGCGATTGTATCGACCCCGTCAGGCGGTCAGCAGCGCTCGTCGCCTCTACGCATGACGCGCGAGTCAGCTACCTGCCCGCGTGACCTGCTTCTCCGCACAAGGTTCAATGCGTCACAGGCGCGCGCTTTGATCGGGGCCACTACGTCGAGGTTGGTAGAGCTCTGGTTGATCAAGTTCTGCAGTGTTGGCACAGTCTCGACCCCTCCTCCGTCGGCCTCGTCAGCCGACTTGTTAATTGGACCCCAGCTGTTTTACAAGTGTGCAGCAACTTGGTAAACGCTGAGATAATGCGGTTTGTGGTGTAGCCCACACCCCCGGTCTTTGCGGCCGCCCCGTCACGCATCCGCGGGCTACCGGAACCGCCCGGACCAGCGCCGATCTCGTCGAGCGGCCCACACCGGCGTGCCCGCGACTGCTGCGGCCCGGGGCTACCCGGTTAGATTCAGGCTGGCGAAAATGGCGGTGCCACAATGGAAATCCGCCGACTCTGGCGGTGATAACACCAGTCTGCCATATCCGCCGCCGTGGGAGCGGTGCCGTTACCGGAATGTTAGGTTCCCTATATGTCTGACGAAATGGTCTGCATCGATTACAGCCGGCTCGAATCGGTCTACGGTCCGCTGGCCGAATCGAATCCGCCGGCTCGTCGACCTCAGCATCCGGACCGAAGCCGACCCCACGACAGTGGCGCAGGCAAAAGCCAAAATCGACAGCGCCGCAGACGAATTGAGCGCCGCAGTGCGGCCGGGAACCTTCGGTGTGCACGTGACACCGGACGGCGAGACCGTCGCATGGGGCAATGCGGTGGTCGGTCTGCGCAACCCGGTCGCCCCACCGCTGGTGCTCCATCACCACCCGGACGGACTGGTGTGGTCGGAGTTCACTCTCGGCGCGGCATACGAAGGCCCGCCAGAGCACGTTCACGGTGGAGTGTCTGCCCTGATCCTCGACCACGTGCTGGGTGCAACGGCCCACAAGCTGGGTCGACCCGCCTACACCGGCACCCTCACCTTGCGTTACCGGCGCCGGACTGCGCTCGGCCGCCCCTTGCGGGCTGAAGCGCGCGTCGAGCGCACCGAAGGAGTCAAGACGTACTCCGTGGGTCATATCGCCGACGAGGACGGTGTCACCGTGGAAGCCGAAGGCGTGTTCATCCACCCCAAGCCGTGACGTGACACGCGGGCGTCAGGTGGTCATGGCGGCCCGCTCGACGTCGAGGAGCTGCTCACCACGTCGTTCCTCGTCGTAGGCTTTGCGCCCCCCTCGTAGGCCGAACAGCCGCTTGGAGATCAGCAGGTAGATCACCGCGAGGACGTTGATGGAAAACGTGACCACGCGTGTCATCGTGATGCCTTTGGCCAGGTCATGGATCTCCAACGGCAAGAAGACCGAGGTGGCTATCACCGCGAAGTATTCGCCCCAGCGTTTGAGCAACCACAGGCCGACACCCTCGAGCACCTCGATCAGTGCGTAGGCGGTCAGCATCAGGGTCAGAAGCGTCAAGGTGGATGGTTTGGCGGCAAGTGCCTTTTCCAGCTCGTGCACGACCGTCATCTGGTCGACCTTGAATCCGGCGGCCCGGAAGATCGGCAGGTCGCGATCGAGGGTGGCCTGGATGGATCCCCGTGCGCCGCGAAACTTCCACACCGCATAGGCCGCGAGCACGATCACCACCGCCCGGAAGAGTCGTTCGACCGCGAGCGCCCGAATGATGATGGCTTGCCGTAAAGCCTTGCCGCGCATGATCATCGGGGCGTCTTCGGCGTGGCCCCGTCCGTGTGGTTCGCCGATGATGAATTCCCCGCAACGCAGACACCGCCACACTTCGCCCAGCCCGGTGGTGCCGCTGAGCCGGTCGGCAAGCACCTGCTCATCGGGCGCGTACGTGACATGGCCTGCGAGCGCGCAGGTGACCAACTCCCAGCGATTGATGCCGCGATCTTTGCCCATGGCCGATCATTCAACGCCGGCGGCAAACGATGCAAGAGGGCGCGCACGGCCGCGGCCGAAAGTCACAACCGCGGTCGGCTGCGAGGCCGCTGCGGCACCGGGCTCACCGCGCCAAGGAGTCCGGCGAGCTGGGCGATCGGGATGTCGTCGATGTGTTCGACAGCAGTGACGATCGTCGGCACGCAGCGCCTCTTCGCAGAACGGTTCGGCGAGCCAGTGAAACTTATCCACGACTCGGTCCCACGACATCGGCCGGGTGGGTGACCCCTCGTAATCGCTTTCCTCGCGCCTGAATTCCCGCCCGTCTCGGGTGGCGACATGCACCCGCGTTGCGGTGCGTCGCGGATAGTTCGCGGTCAGGTCGGCTGCGACGACGACGTCGACCCGCGCCAGCAGCTCCTGAACGTCGCTGCGCAGAACACGTTCGGTCTCAAGCTGTTCGGGTCCCACCCCGCCGTCGAGCAGTGCAACCGCGCTGAGGTACTTGAGGTTGTAGTCAGCCTGTTCCTTGGTCTGTGGATGATCTTTGTTGCCGTACGCTCCCCCACCGGCGATGTCGTACGCACTCTGAAAGACCTCGACGGTCACCCGTTCGATGTCGTCGCCGCGCAGATCGTTGTCGGCCCGAATCGCCAAGACCGCGTCGATGAGGGCCTGCCCGTGGATCAGTGCGCAGTACTGCTTGAGGTAGGTCTGCTCGACCGACGTCAGCCCGCGGTCGGCGGTGTTGAAATCGATTGGCTGATCGAAGAGTTGCACCAGTCCGTTCGGGCCCTCGAACAATGACTTGGGTCCGGTGATCCCACGGCCGGCCAAGATCGTCGTGTAAACCGCGCGCATGCCGGTGATGGCCGGCGAGATGCCTTTCCAGTTCGAAACCGGTTCGGTGTGAACCGCGGCAACCGACACGTTGTCGGCCGCGGCGGCCGCGATCGCGTTGGCGGTGCGCTCCGCGTCCAGCCCGAGCAGCTTCGCCGATCCGGCCGCCACCGACATCGCCAGCTGCAGTGCATGGTTGAGGCCTCGTGCCATCACGGGAACCTGTGCGCTGAAACGGCATTGGACCTCGTAGGCGACCGCGAGAGCGAGCAGAAAATCGGCGCCACTGGCGTTGACGTGCTCCGCCACGGCCAGAACCGCGCCGAAATTGTCAGCGGGGTGGCATAGGCCGCCTACGGTCAGATACGTGTCGAGCAGGTCGGGATAGCGCACCAGCACCGCATTGAAGAACGCAGCCTGATCCACCGAGGCCCGGCCACCACCGACGAGTGTCGCCGTGGCGGCGCCGCTGAATTGGCCGGTGTGCTCTCGAATTGTCGCAATGAGGTCACCGTCGAGTGAACCGACGGCGCAGGCAATGCTGTCGAGCACATTGCGTTTGAGCAATGCCCGTGGATGCGCGCTCAGGTCCGACGGCCGCGCACCGACGACGAACCCGGCAAGATCGTCCACAACATAGGTATGTGCCACCGCTTTTCGTCCTTTCGCCCGCTACCTATGGGGCGAGCTTAGGCCCGGCGACGATGTGCGCCGCTGTGCTCCTCGAGGTCCACCACTGCCGGATGTTGCTGGGCTTCGCTGATTGCCGTGGTTTCGTCGGTGAGCTTCTTTCCGATGACCCGGATCTGCCTCGCGTTCAGGGGCGACAGCGGATGCACCGCAACCATCAGGGCCACCTGGTGGCGGCGGTCGAAAACCGGTGCGGCAATGGTGACGACCGGCTGCTTGCGCCGCCCGGGGTTGTCATCGGAGAGAAAGCCGATGGTGGTGAACTCGACGAGCAACTGATCCATGATGTGCCGCACCGGAGTGGGCATGTCGTTGCCGTCCAACGTGGCGACTGCCTGGGCGGCCTGCGCCAGTGCCGGCGTTGTCCAGTCGACATCGAACCCACGCTCGCGGGTGTGCTGCAAAACCTGCTGCAGGCGCTGGGTGCGGTCGGGGTTGTCGCCCGCGCCCCGCCGGATCCACGCGCGCTGCTCTTCGGCGGCGTCCCAGGCGGCCAGTGCGACACCGAACGGCGGCGCGTACGGGATGCGATCACCCGGTATGCCCGCGGGCTGGGTGGCGGGATCACCCTCAAAGGCCGTGACTACCAACGAGTCACCGAACCGTTCGACCACCGAGCCGGCGTAGCCGACCTCGCGCGAAAGTCGCAGCGCCGCAGAACGAGCGGCATGCGTGAGCGGCCGTGCGGTGTCCATCCGCGCCGCCACCACGGCAAGCGAAGGGCCCAGAGCGAAGGTCTTCGCCACGGGATCGCGGCTCGCCCACCCGCGATCACACAGCGTCTTCAGGATCGCGTGGACCGTCCCCTGCGTCAGGTCGAGCTCCCGCACAATGTCGGAGAACCGCAGTTGCGTGTTCCCGGACCGCGCCAGCAGCTCGACCACATCGAGCACCCGCGCGGTCGGCGCCGAGGTAGATCCGCGAATGGCTTGACTCCTTTACGATCCGGTTCCTACAGTTGTAGCGAACATTCGATAGTTTAACTCGATTATTCGAGAAATTGGAGCGGACGCGTTGCGCGCTGCGGTACTGAGAGACGGTCGGGTGACGGTCCGCGAGACGGCAGACCCCGAGCCCGGGCCGGGTGAGTTGTTACTACGCACGCTGAGCACCGCGATCTGCGCGTCGGACGTCCACTTCATGGACCACCCCGAGCTCGCGATCGACGACCCGACCGGCCGCTCGCTGTACGACACGGACCGCGACATCGTGCTCGGTCACGAATTCGTCGGCGAGGTGATCGGGCACGGGCCCGGCTGCACCGATCAGTTCGCGATCGGCACACGGGTGACGGCGATGCCGATACGCCTTTTGGACGGCGGAGCCGGCGGCACGCGGATCATCGGTCAGCACCCCGAGGCGCCAGGCAGTTTCGGCGAGCTGCTGGTGATTACGGAAGTTGCGGCCAAGCCGGTCGCCGCCGGTGTCTCGTGCGACGCTGCCGCGCTCACCGACGCGTTCGCGGTCGGCGAATTCTACGTTCGCTCGGCGCAGGTCCAACCGGGCGAGATCGCCATCGTCATCGGAGCCGGGGCGGTCGGCCTGTCTGCGGTTGCCGCCCTGGCCAGTCGGGGCATCGATCCGATTATCGTGGCGGACCACAAGTCCGAACGACGTGAGCTGGCCCGCGACCGCTTCGGCGCACACGTCCTGGTCGATCCCGCCGAGAAGTCACCGTTCGACGCGTTCCAGGAGCAGCGTGCCCAACGTGGATTGCCAGGGCCCGCAGTCGTATTCGAGTGCGTGGGCGCCGCTGGGCTGATCCAGAACATCGTCGAGTCCGCCGAAATGGCAACCCGGATCTACTGCGCGGGCGGCTGGTACACCGGCGACACCCTGGACATCACCACCGCCACCCGGCAAGGTGTCACCCTCCAGTTCGGCGGCGGGCCACACCCACAGGACTGGTACGGAACGCTGGACGCCATCGCCGCGGGACGGCTGGACCCACTACCCAGCGTCGGCAAGGTCATCAGCCTCGACGAGGTTCCCGACGCCCTCGATCTCGCCCGCAGTTCTGACGGCCCGCCGCGCATCGTGGTCCACCCGAACGGAGACATCCCATGACCGAACGAGAAGACCGGCAAGATATTTCCGATCTCCTGGTGCGTTACGCCACCGGGATCGACCGACGCGACTGGCCGTTGTTCCGCACCGTGTTCACCGACGATTGCGAACTCGACTACGGCGAGATCGGCACCTGGCATGGTGTGGATGCGGTCACCGACTTCATGGACACGACGCACGCGATGGCCGGCCATACCCTGCACCGCTTAACCAACCAGGCCATCACCCTCGACGGCGACAATGCATCGGCCCGTACCTATATCGACGCAGTAATCATGTTCGGCGACAACCAATCCGGTGTCAACGCCTGGGGTTTCTACGACGACGAGATCGTCCGAACCACCGATGGCTGGCGCATCGCCCGCCGCCGGTTCACCCAGGTGCGTATCACCACATTCGGTCCGTAACGGAGCAGGAGATTCAAGTGACGTTCGCAACCAAATACGGACCGTGGGCGCTGGTCGCTGGCGCCTCCGACGGGTTAGGAGCCGCGTTCGCCGCTGGACTCGCCGAGCGCGGAGTCAACGTCGTGCTGCTGGCCCGCCGGCAGGCCGTGCTCGATCAAGTCGCGACCCAGATCGAATCACAAACTGGCGCCCAAACCCGAACTCTCGCCATCGATCTCGCGGCGCCTGGCGCAGCAGCGGCAATCGCCGAGGCCACCAGGGACCTGGAGATCGGCTTCCTGGTGTACTGCGCGGGCGCGGACCCGAATTTCGCGCCGTTCCTTGCTAATTCGATCGAGACCGCCGAGGCAATGGTGCATCGCAACTGCATGGTGCCGATGCAACTGTGCCACCACTTTGCCCCCGCCATGGCCGAGCGAGGCAGCGGCGGAATCGTCATCTTCTCCTCCGGCGCCGCATTGGCCGGTGGCCCAAACATGGTTGCCTACGGAGCCTCCAAGGCGTTCGACATGGTCTTCGCTGAGGCACTGTGGGCCGAATTGCACGACAACGGCGTCGACGTGCTCGGTCTGATGCTGGGCAAGACCAACACACCCGCGCTGCGGGAACTCGAATACAGCCGCGGCCAGATCAGTTCGCCCGACGAGGTTCCGGCGGGCGCAAGCTCGGTGGACGAGGTCATTGCCGAGGCGTTCGAGAACCTGACCAACGGGCCGACCTGGATGGCGGGCGAGATGATGCGCGCCGGCGCACAAATGATCGCCTCCCTGACGCGCAACCAGGCAGTCGAACTGTTTACCCAAGCCGCAGCCGCGGCGATGGGGCCCGACCACTAATGGGCGTCGGGCGGAACCGCAAAGTCCAGCAATGCGTCGTAGTGGATGTTGATGTACCACGGTTGGTTCATAGACGTGTTACCGAACGCTTCCCCGAACCTGTCCCAAAGCCCACAGCGTCACCGCTAGGCAGCTAGATCGGTTTGCCAAAATCTGAAGTTAGCTGAGCCTAATTTTTGAGATTGGGTGTGCTGGCCAGCAAATATAGGCGAATGATCGGCGCCACTTGGCGCGCTCAGAACGTTGCTGGATAAGGCCGCAGCAGGTATCTTTGGCGAGCAGGTCGAGCCACGGCCGCGAGCCAAGTACCCAATTCATGATCGGCGCCGAGAGTTAAGGACGACGATGCTCGCCACTGACAGGCCGCCCGCCTCGGTTACGACGGCAGCACGCTCGCCACGTCGCACTCTCTCGCGTTCGGCGGTGATCACGGCGATATTCATCGCCCCCGCGGTCGTGGTCCGGGCCGTCGGCCTGCATCCAGATCCGGTGGCCGCCCTGTTGATCTTCGGTGCCGCGGTCGTGTCGGCCAGCTTCCTGCTCGCGTGGGCAGCCGAGGCCGCGCAGATCGACGTCTCCGGCGGCCTGGCCATCGCGGTGCTCGCCCTGGTCGCGGTGTTGCCCGAATACGCCGTGGATCTCTACTACGCGTACGTGTCGGGCCATAACCCGGATTACACGCAATACGCGGCGGCCAACATGACCGGATCCAACCGGCTGTTGATGGGCCTGGGCTGGCCGGTCGTGGTGTTGGTCAGCATGCTGGCGGCGCGCAGGGTCGGCGCCGGCAAGACTGCCGGCCTGAGGCTCGAGCCCGCCAATCGCGTCGAACTCGGGTTCCTGCTGATCGCCGGAGTGGTCGCGTTCGCGATACCGGCCAGTGGCGAAATCCACCTCACGCTGGGGTTGGCGCTGCTGGCCTGGTTCGGTTTCTACCTGTACAAAGTCAGCCACGGTGACGTCGAAGAGCCTGACCTGGTCGGAACCGCCGCCGCTCTAGGGGAGCTGTCGGACCGGAGCCGGCGCGTTGTCGTCGTCAGCCTGTTCCTGGTGTCCGGGGCAGTGATCCTGTTGTGTGCCAAACCGTTCGCCGACAATCTGGTCGCGGCCGGTACCGAGCTGGGTATCGATCGGTTCCTACTGGTGCAGTGGCTCGCGCCGTTGGCCTCCGAGGCACCCGAGTTCATCATCGCGACCATCTTCGCGTCCCGCGGCAAGGGCACCGCGGCTATCGCCACGCTGATCTCCTCGAAGGTCAACCAGTGGACGTTGCTGATCGGATCGCTGCCGGTGGCCCATCTGCTGGGCGGTGGCGGCTTCTCCCTGGCACTGGACTCCCGCCAGATCGAGGAAGTCTTGCTGACAGCTTGCCAAACGCTGATGGGTGTCGCGTTGATCCTGGCACTGCGCTTCAACCGAACGGCCGCTTGGACGCTGCTCGGACTGTTCATCGTCCAGTTCCCACTCACCTCGACCACCGGGCGTCTGGGGCTCTGCGGTATCTACGCGCTGATCGCCGTCGGTGGGCTGATCGTCAACCGCCGCCACTTGGCCGCCACCCTCCGGGCGCCGTTCAGCGGGACCGCCATCCGGCACGCCGGGCATCCGCACCATCCCTCAGAGGAACCGGCCCTCCCGGCGTAGCACTCGGTACGCCCGGCAAAGCGTCAATACCGCGCTTCCCCGCGGCAACCCGCCTATTCTTAGCGACGGGGTGGTACAGCCTGGATGGGTGGTGCTCACGTGACGACGTCGACGGTAGCGTGCCCGTCATGCGGCGCCGCGTTGCGCGCCACCGCCAAATTCTGCGATGAGTGCGGTTCGTCCATCAAGGTCGCGGCCACGGCAGCCGAGTACAAACAAGTGACCGTGCTGTTTGCCGATGTCGTGCATTCGATGGACATCGCCGCCGCGGTGGGCGCCGAACGACTGCGCGAGATCATGGGTGAGCTCGTCGAGCGCGCGGCGGCGGTGGTAAAGCGATTCGGCGGCACAGTGGACAAGTTCACCGGCGACGGGATCATGGCGGTTTTCGGTGCGCCGGTTGCGTTGGAGGACCACGCTTTTCGTGCGTGCCTGGCGGCGCTGGGGATTCAGGATGAGACCGCACGAGTGGCGGGTGAGGTCGCGCACCGTGACGCAGTCGACCTGCAGCTGCGGGTGGGACTGAATTCCGGTCAGGTCATTGCCGGCGAAATCGGCTCGGGCGCCTTGGGTTACACCGCGATCGGCGAGCAGGTGGGCATGGCCCAGCGCATGGAGTCGGTCGCGCCGCCCGGCGGAGTGATGCTCAGCGAGTCAACGGCTCGGCTGGTCGACGACGCCGTGACGCTCGCAGAGCCGGAACTGGTGCACATCAAAGGAGCCAAGGCCCCCGTTCCAGCGCGCCGCTTGATCACAACGCGGAGCGATCATGGCCGCAGAAAAGACCCGCAGTTGGTCGGGCGCACCTGGGAACTCAACACCATCGCCGGCATCCTCGATGAGGCGCTCGGCGGGGCTGGATGCGTCGTCGGCGTCGTCGGACCACCCGGCATCGGCAAAAGCCGTACCGTTCGTGAAGCGGCGGCATTGGCGGAAAGCCGCGGCATGGACGTCTTCACCACGTACTGCGAGTCTCATACCAGCGACATTGCCTTCCACGCGGTGACCGGGTTATTGCGCGCCGCACTCGAGATCGACCGCCTGGCAGACGAATCTGCGCGAGCACAACTGGAAGCGCTCTTCCCTGATGCGGATGCCGAGGACCTCTGGCTACTCGATGACTTGCTCGGCATTACGGATCCTGCCGTCGACGCGCCCAACATTGAGGGTGACGCCCGACGACGGCGCCTCACGGCGCTGGTCAATGCCGCATGGGTGAGTCGCCGCGGATCGGCGCTGTATGTCATCGAGGACGCCCACTGGATCGACGAGGTCAGCGAGTCGATGCTGGCTGACTTTCTGACCGTCATTCGGCAGACCCGCTCGATGATGCTGATCGCGTATCGCCCCGAGTACCAGGGCGCGCTGGCCGCCATTCCCGGCGCACAGACGATCGCCCTGCGTCCGCTGAACACGGCGCAAACAGTGGCGCTGATCGGCGAATTGCTCGGCACCGACGCCTCGGTGCAGGAGCTCGCGCAAATCATCTCCGAACGTAGCGGCGGCAACCCGTTTTTCGCCGAGGAGATCGTGCGCGACCTCGCCGAGCGGGGCTCAATTCGCGGCGAGCGCGGCTCCTACCTGCTGCACGGTGAGGTCGCCGACATCACCGCCCCGCCGACATTGCATGCCGTCATCGCGGCCCGCATCGACCGCCTCAGCTTCGCGGCCAAACGAACACTCTGCGCCGCCGCCGTCATCGGATCACGGTTCAGCCCGGACCTGGTGACCGCGCTGGGAGTTGAGCCAATTCTCGACGAGCTTGTCAAGGGTGAACTGATCGACCAGGTCGGCTTTACCCCGAAGGCCGAGTACGCGTTTCGGCATCCGCTGATCCGTTTCGTTGCCTATGAATCACAACTGAAATCGGACCGCGACGAGCTGCACGGGCGGTTAGCCGCTCTGATCGAGCAACGCGAACCGGAATCAACCGACGAAAACGCGGCACTGATCGCCGAACACCTCAAAACGGCGGGGGATCTGCACGCAGCCTTCGACTGGTACATGCGCGCGGGGACGTGGCTGACGCACCGCAATATCACTGCGGCACGCGCGAGTTGGCGACAGGCATGTGATGTCGCGGACCGGTTGCCAGATAGTGACGGCGACCGCGCCGCCATGCGGATTACCCCACGCACATTGCTGTGCGCCAGCTCCTGGCTGGCCGGCGGGACGATGGCCGACACCGGGTTCGATGAACTGCGCGAGCTCGCCGATGCTGCGGGTGACAAGGTCTCGTTGGCTATGGCGATGGCCGGATATGTGCCGGCCCTGATCGTGCACGCCCGCTATGACGAAGGGTCGCGGCTGAGTTCCGAACTCGAAGGCCTGCTCGACTCAATCGGCGACCCGACGTTGACCCTTGGGCTGCTGTACGGGGCGTTGCCCGCCAAGTACGAACACGGCGAATTGACCGAAGCCCTTCGGCTGGCGGAGCGCATGATCGAGCTCGCCGACGGGGACGCCGCCAAGGGGAATCTGATCATCGGTTCTCCGCTAACGGGCGCGTACATGATGCGGGGCTGTGCACGATGCTTTCTCGGGGCCCCGGGTTGGCAAGCCGATGTCGATCGCGCCGTCATAATGGCCCGGACATTCGATCCGGCGATGCGCGGGATCATGCTGCTGTTCAAATACATGCTGGTCCCGAACGGCGTGTTTCTCCCGGACGCGACGGACTTGGACGAGACGGCCGAGCTACTGGAAATCGCGGAGCGGTCAGGCGATGACCTCACGCTGGCCTGCGCGCGGTACGTGCACGGCGTCGCGCTCGCAGCCTACGACGGTCCCCAGCGCGCAGACGCCTCCGCGTTGTTTGCGGCGGCCCGCGCAGCCGCGTTGCAAGAGCGCTTCACGCTGCTGGCAGCCACGTTCGTCGATCTGCATTTTGCCAAAGAGAAGGCCCGCGCCGGCGATGTCGACCAGGCGATCGACGGTTTGCGCCGGGCCGTCGACGCCGCATATGACTTCGACACCATGATCCTTCGCGCGTCGGCGACCGCCTATCTGGTGGAAGCGCTGCTGCGCAGGGGTGGGTCTACCGACCTTGGCGAAGCGCAGGCGACCATCGACAGATTGGCCGCGTTGCCCACCGAATCCGGATTCGTCCTGAACGACCTATGGCTTCTATCGATGCGCGCGGCAATGGCGCGTGCGCGTGGTGATGTCGCGGCATATGGCGACTATCGCGAGCAATATCGTGCGATGGCGAATTCCCTTGGCTTCGACGGACATATCGCCTGGGCGACGGCGATGGAGTAACCCGGCTCCGCCCTAAGTCGCCTTGCGTATACGGTCCAGGTATGAATCGAGTGTCGGTAATCACAGGCGGCGCGGGCGGCATGGGTCTGGACACCGCCAAAATCGTCGGTCGCGACCACACCGTGGTCCTCTGCGACGTCAGGCAGGACCGGCTCACCACCGCCGCCGCAACGCTGGAAGACCTCGGGATCACCGCCACGGTCGTCAACTGTGACGTCACCGACCGGGGCGCGGTCGCAGACCTGCTGGACACGGCGAAGAACCTCGGGGACCTCGCATCCGTCATCCACGCCGCGGGAGTGAGCCCGAGTATGGGCCCCGCCGACTACATCATGCGGACCAATGCCATCGGCACCGTCAACGTCAACGAGGCATTCCACGCGACAGCCGGCGAGGGATCGGTGATCGTCAACGTCGCATCGATGTCGGCCCACATGTTGCCCGCGGAAATGATTCCGACAGAGCAATTCCCGCTGGCACTTCAGGATGCCGACGCTTTCATGGACGCCATGCTGACCGCCTGCACCATCGCTCCCGAGAATATGCGATCTGGTATCTCCTACGCGCTGAGCAAGAGCTTTGTGAAGTGGTACAGCCAATCGCAGGCGGAGCGCTTCAACGCGCGCGGACTGCGCATCGTCTCGGTCTCTCCGGGGTCCGTCGACACCGAGATGGGCCGGCTCGAGGAGCAGGCCGGGGCCGGTGCGATGGTTGCCAATGCCGCGGTCCCGCGCTGGGGCAAGGCGGAGGAGATGGCGGAGTTATTCGCCTTCTGCGCCAGTGACAAGGCGGGTTACCTCACCGGCACCGACATCCTCAACGACGGCGGCGTGGTCGCCTCGATGACGGAGCGCGCCAGGGTGGCCGCCGCCAACTAGACCAGGTAGTACAGGTCGGTGTGCGGGGCGAGTTCGGGTGCGGCCGTGAAAGGCGCTTTCAGCTTCAGCTCGGCCAGCTTGTTGTGGGCATAACGCACCGCCTTGAGCGTCGCCGAGTAGTCCTCGTCCTCTTCGGGGAAGACATGCTCTGCGGTGAACCAACTTTGGAATCCGACGTTGTTCAGCACGGTGAGCGTATCGGGACGCACCCCGGCCAGCAGGATGGTCGCGCCGCGCGCAGTCTCTTCGCGCAGGAAGTGCTCGATGCGCTCGATGCACACGACGTCCGGGTGGCGCACCCGTTTGAGTCGCAACACCACGAACTTGATGTCGTCATCCGCGATCCGCTTGCTGATCTCCAGGAGGTAGCGGTCCAATTCTGGTGCGGCGCCGAAGAACAGCTCGCCTTCGAGATCGTAGATGACGACCAATGAATCCGCGAGGTCACCCGAAATACGCTCACGCACTACGCGTTCGGGTGTGACAATGAGCTCCCTGGATTTCAGCTTCGCCGCGCGCGGCACGAATAACAAGATCGACAGGATCACACCCAGCAGTACTGATTTGTCGAGATCGATTGCCACACCGGTGAATGCGGTAACGATCACCAAGCCCGCGTCATAGCGAGATGCCCTGACAGTGTAGATCAGGCGCTTGAAGTCGACCAGCCGCACGGCAGTTACCAGCAGCAGGCCTGCCAGTGCCGGTTGCGGAACGTACCGCAATAGCGGCGCAAACAGCAGCAGCGCCGCGGCAACCGTTGCGGCCGAGACGATCCCGGAGAATCGAGTTTTGGCCCCGGCCTGGAAATTGATCGCCGATCGCGACAGCGAGCCCGAGCCCGGCAGGCTCTGGAAGAAACCGCCGGCGAGATTGGCCAGGCCTTCGGCCATGATCTGCCGGTTGTAGTCGATCTTCTGCTGCGTCTGGTAGGCAATGGCTTTGGCGATCGACAGAGCCTCGATGATGCCGACGAAGGCAATGGCCAACGCACCCGTGGACAGGTGCGGCAACCACTCGGTGTGGACCTCGGGAATATGCGTGGTGGGCAAACTGCGCGGGATCTTGGCGGCTACCGACACCGCGGTATGGCCGCCGGCTCCGGGAATCGACCACCCCGCGAAGTAGGCGATCAGCGCGGTAATGATCAGCACCGCAAGCATGTCGATCTGCGGCAATCCGTAGCGCTGCACCAGCTTGCGCAGCACGACCGCCAGAACCACGGCGCTGGCGCTCAGTATCAGGGCGCGGTAGTTGATCGCATCGCCGTGGGTCAACGTGAGCCACACCCGACGCAGGACCTGCATGTGCCCGTTGCCCTTGTCGTGCACGCCCAGCGCGTTGCCCAGTTGTCCGACGGCAAGCAGAAACGCCGCGGCCGCCATGAATCCGATGATCACCGACTCGGAAATGTAGCGGGTCAGGTTGCCGAGCTTGAAGAGGCTGATCACGATCTGAAACGCGCCCACGAGGACAGCCAGCAGGAACAGCGCCTTCGAACAGTTCGGTGCTGTTCTCCGAATCGATGAACGCCAGCGCGGTGAACACCAG
Organism: uncultured Actinomycetota bacterium; assembly: GCA_963832935.1. Classification (GTDB taxonomy): domain Bacteria; phylum Actinomycetota; class Actinomycetes; order Mycobacteriales; family Mycobacteriaceae; genus Mycobacterium. Next base: position 320,233 of record CAWHWA010000038.1, on the reverse strand, counting down.
CAGCGATATGGCGCTGGTCGGCCCGTTGATCAGATGCGAGGACGACCCGAAGATCGAGGCGACGATTGTGACGACGATAGCCGAGTACACGCCGAACCTGGGGTCAACCCCGGCAATCAGCGCATACGCCATCGCCTGAGGGAAGGAGATGGCGGCGACGGTGAGGCCGGCGATGACATCATGCCTGCCTTTCACCGAGTCGTAGTTCAGCGCGAAGCCCACCTTGTACACGTCTTTCCGCTAGGTTCCCGACGCCGCGGCGGGCGGCGCTGAGATCGTGTCCAGGATTCCGTTGGTGCCGAAGAACTGCTCGCGCGCGTCGTTCCAGTCCTTGGCGATCTCGCCGATCGGGAACAGCGCGAGAGGGGGCAACCGGTCGGCGTGTTTGGCGAGGATTTCCGGCTTGAACGGCCGATAGCCGAATTGAGCGGCCTGCTCTTGCGCGGCATCGGTGAAGAGGTACTCGAGATATGCCTTGGCATAGGTCGCGGTCTTGGGCTCGGTGACGTTGGCGTCGACCCACGCCACCGCCGGCTCGGCCCGGATGCTGACCGGCGGGTAGACGAGTTCGAGTTCGTCCTTATTGGCGGCGACCTCGCGCAGCGCTTCATTCTCCCAAGTCAGCTGCACGTCACCGATCTTGGCCAGAGTGAAGCTGTCGCCCGCACTGCGGGCGCCGGCGTCGGATACCGCAACGTGTTGCAACAACGCCTTGACGTAGGCGGCCGCTTGGGCCTGGCTGCCGCCGCGCGTGGTGACCGAGCCCCACGCGGCGAGAACGCTCAATTGCCCGTTGCCGGAGCTGCGCGGGTTGGGGGTCACCACGGACACATAGCTGTGGACCAAATCGGGCCAGTCGCAGGATGTGTTTCGGATTGCCCTTGCGGACGACGAAGACAATGGTCGATGTGTAAGGCACCGAATTGTTCGGCAGCCGCTGCTGCCAATCAGGAGCGATCAGCCCCCGCTTGCTCAACGTCTGGATATCGCTGATCAACGCCAGCGACACCACGTTGGCCTTCTGGCTACCGTCGAGGACACTCCTGAGCTGCCGACCCGAACCACCGTGCGACTCTTTGATGTCCAAGGCGACACCGGTGCGCGTGCGATATTGCGGGATGAACGACTTGTCGATCGCCGCATACAACTCGCGCGTGGGGTCATAGGAGACGTTCAGGATTCTGATTGGACCCGGCCTCGGGAACGTTCTTGACCACGAGTGCGGTCGCCGCGACCACGATGGCCACCACACCGAGGACGTTGAGCCAGGGAATGCGCCAGCGGGAAGAGGCGTGCTCGGCTGGCGGAGGCGTTTCCACCATCGGCAGGCGTCCTCTCAGAACGAACTTCCAGACGATTCGCCTGGCACCCAGCATTTCCAGCGATATTAACCAAGAGGACACTTCGTGACAGCGGTGAAAATCAGTCTGACGCTAAATGAGCGCATCGCTCGTATGCTGAGCAGATGCCGCAGCGGGCGTTGCGTGACCGCCTGATCGATCTCGAAGTGCCGGGCGAGGATGTGGCGCGCGGCCGGGCACTGCGCAAGACCGCCCCGCGCCGTTCTCTCGCGCGGCTGACTCCTTCCTCGCGATCCGCCACGGAAATTCTCGTCGCCCAAAATGCCGGGCGGCTAACCGAACTCGTTCCGTTGCGGTTCGCCCGCATGCTCGCCGACCCGTTCGCCTTCTACCGGGGTTCCGCCGCGGTGATGGCCGCCGACCTCGCCGCCAGCCCGACGAGCGGAATCGAAATCATGTGCTGCGGTGACGCACACGTCTCGAATTTCGGCCTGTACGCCGCCCCGCACCGCTCGATCGTGTTCGACCTGAATGACTTCGACGAGGCCGCGGTGGCGCCGGCCGAGTGGGACGTCAAGCGCCTGATCACCAGCGCGATCATCGGGGGCCGCCATGCCGGATACCCGGCCAAGGCCATCATCCGCTGTGTCGAACAGGCGGTCGTGGAGTATGAGACCAGTCTGACGGCCATGCTCGAGGAAATGGACGTGCTAGAGCGTTACTACCTGCGGGTGGAGCCCGAGCACTACACCGGGACGGTCTCCAAGGGCCTGCAAGCGGTGATCCAGAAGACGATATCCCGGGCGCGTAGCCGAACATCGTCGCGAGTCTTCAAGCAAATCACCGAGATTGGGCCCGACGGGACACCGCGCCTGCGGGAAGCGCCCCCGGTGCTACAGCACGTCGACGAGGAAGTCGAAGACCTCTTGGTGGAGTCGATCCAGCAGTATCTTGCCGCGGTGCCGGCTGACATCGCGCTGCTGCTGTCGCACTTCCGGGTCACCGATGTCGCACTGCGGGTGGTCGGCGTCGGCAGCGTCGGTACCCGCTGCTACCTGGTCATCCTGGTGGGACCCAACGACACACCGTTGATCCTGCAGATCAAGGAGGCCACCCGGTCGGTGCTCGACGAATATGGCGGATGGCCCCAGCCGGACACCCTGACCGCGGCAATCGAGGCCAACGGCCAGGGGGTACGCGTCACCGACGGCCAGCAGATCCTGCAGGCCATGTCGGATGTGTTCCTCGGATCGACGCGCAAGGACGGCCGCGACTACTACGTCCGTCAGTTCCACGACATGAAGGGCACCATCGAAACCGAGGGCATGAAGCCTTCCACCTTCTCCGACTACGTCAGTGCCTGCGCGGTGCTGTTGGCGCGGGCGCACGCGCAGAGCGCGAACGCCTCGATACTGCGCGGGTACGTCGGCACCAGCAATGCGGTGCACGACGCGGTCGCCGAGTGGTCGTACGCCTACGCCGACAAGTCCCTCGACGACTTTCATCAGCTGCGCGCCGCGGCCGCGGCCGGTGAGATCGAAGTTGCCGACGACCCCGCCCGATAGCCCGCTACTGCCTGAGCTCGATCACCAGTTGTAAGTCGTTGGCACAGGTTTCGACGACGGTGGTAAGTGCCAGATTCGTTCGGGTTGCGCCGGCCGAATCCAGCGCGGCAACCTGTTCGCGCGTGGCTGCGACGCGGGCGCTCGCTCCGCCGGAGTCCGTCTCACTCTGGGCGAGCCCGGCCGCGAGGTCGCCGATCGCGTCGTGCACCGGTTGTGGCAGCGAGCCGCTGACGCCGAAGGCCGCCGTCACAGTACGCGCCAGGAACAGTAGCGAGCCGGCGAGCAGGGCCACCCGCGCGGCTTGCCGATCCGCGGCCCGGACGGTGTCGCGTGCGGCCCACCGCCGCGGCGCGATCCACACGAGATGACGAGCGTGGGTGCGGGCCTTGCTGAGTGTATCCAGTCGTTCGTGCAACTGATCGACCGCGGAGTACTGCCAGTCCGACGGGATCACCGCACCACCGCCGACCCTGTCCTCGGTCTCGGCCAGTACGTCGTGCAGGGCGCCGAGTACGCCGATCCGAGCGTTGCGCAGCGCGGTGTGTGGGTCGGGCGGGAACAGCAGGATGCTCAACACGAGCGCCACACCGCCACCGATCAGAGCCTCCTGGAGGCGTTGAAAAACGCTGTCGGTACCGACCGAGAGCGCCATGACCAGGATTGCGGACCCGGCGGTTTGATTGGCGAAGGTCAAATCTCGTCCGAGAATCCCCTGCCCGAGCAGCACCGCTACGCATAGCGCGACAAAGACCATGACAGCCATCGCGATCCACTCGGTGCCGAACAGTTGCTGAACCGTGGCGCCCAGGCAGATCCCCAGTGCCACACCGACAATGTTCTGGATCGCCCGTTGCGCTTGGAACACGTTGCTCGCTGACACGAACACCGCCGCGGCGATCGGAGCGAAGAAGGGGTCCGGGTGACCGAGCACGTCATGGGCGACGTACCACGCCACGCCCGCGGCCACCGATGCCTCGGCGATCGGCCACAACACACCAAGCAGACGTTGAACAGCCGCGTGGCCGCCGTCTATCGTCCTGGTAAGGAAAGCAGTCATCACGGTTGCTAACCACACCACAAGCTGCGAATTCTCGCTACAGGCTCGACGAGATCAACGATGCCTACTCCGACCTAGCCTCCGGTGAATTGATCAGCGGGGTAATCGATTTCGGCATCTGCAGCCTTCGTCGGCCGGCCGGAGCCACCCCGGCGCGGTGCAGCCAGTCTCGAGGTCGCAGCCGCCAGGTCCGGCGAGCGTATTCCAGCTCGGTGTAGGGCCATTGGGTGACGATCCGACCCGTTGGCGAGCGGAAATAGCTGTCGCACTGGGTCCAGATGGTGCGCTCCAAATCGGCGGAAAGCCGGTCGTTGTACCGCGTTTCCGCTTCGGGGCGCACGTCGAGATAGCCGCCTCGGCGCGCCAGCCTGGTTACCGCGCTGGCCACCAGTCGCGCGCCGGCCTCCAAGATGTACACGATTGAGTTGCCGCCCTGGTTGGTGTTGGGGCCATAAAGCATGAAGAAGTTCGGGAACCCGCCGACAGCCACGCCCAGGTACGCGCTGGGATCGTCGCCCCAGTGCTCGTGCAGGCGCTGCCCGCCGCAACCGACCACGTCGATCCCCGACAGGTAGCGCGACGTCTCGAATCCGGTGGCCAGCACGATCGCGTCGACGTCGAGTGCATCGCCTGCGGCAGTGACGACCGACGTCTCGGTAATCCGGTCGATGGGGTCGGTGATGAGCGCGACGTTGTCTTGCTGCAACGCCCGGTAGTAGTCGTCGCCGAGCAGCACCCGCTTACAGCGGAACGGATACTCCGGCGTCAGGGCGCGGCGAAGCCGCGCGTCGGCCACGGTGCGCTCCAGGAACGAGGTGGCGACCTGGGTGCGGGCGGCGACCACCGGATCGTCGGCGAAGGTCGCGGTGTTGTCGTGCTGAAACTTCCAGATCTGCCAGCGGGTGCGGGGCACCGCCAAGGGGTTGCGGCGGAATTGTGCCAATTCGGTTGCGCGGTACGGGCGATCGTCTTTGGGAACCATCCATGGCGGTGTGCGCTGAAACACCGCCACCTGGGCGGCGACCTTCGCCAGTTCGGGAACAAGCTGCACCCCACTGGCACCCGTGCCGATCACCGCCACCTTCTTGCCCGCCAGCGTCGATGTCGTGAGTCCACTGTGCGGTGTGCATGACCGAGCCCCCGAAATCGCTCAAGCCCGCGATATCGGGAAGCTTCAACGACCCGAACAGGCCGACGGCGCAGACCACCACGTCGACGGTCAGTGTGCTGGTGTGTCCGGAGCGCTCCAGTTGACAGTCCCAGCTCCAGCTATCGGCATTCCATTCGATGGAACGCACCCGGGTACCGAGCTGCAAGTGACGGCGCAGATCGAAGTCGTCGGCCACCGACTCCAGGTAGGCAAGAATCTCGGGCTGCCGAGCGTAGGTTCGGCTCCAGGACTTGTTGGGCGCGAACGAGAACGAGTACAGGTGACTTTGGATATCGCACGCGGCGCCGGGATAGGTGTTGCGCCGCCAGGTGCCCCCGACGCCGTCGTCGGCCTCGATGATCACCAGGTCGTCGATGCCGGCGCGGCGCAGCGCCACCGCCGCGCCCAGCCCGCCGAATCCCGCGCCGATGATCGCTACCTTCGGTGAGCGTCGACGCCGGGTGGCCGCCCTCACCCGGCCGAGCAGGTACTTCACGGCCCGGCCCCGGCACCGCGAATGTCAAGCCCGGCAAGATCTCCCGTGGCCCGCCAGGCCGCCAAGATGTCGGCGTACTCGGTGGGAGTGCCGAAGAAGAAACTGCCCTGCCGCGTCTTGGCGTCCGCCTTGCCCTCGCGGTTGTAGTAACCGGGAGTGCACGTCTTGGCGCGCTCGGCGGTCGCGGCCGATCGGGCCACAACCGTATCGACCCAGGCGGCTTCGGCGGCCGGCGACGCCTCGACCTCCGCGGCACCGTGTTCAAGGGCCCACGCGATGATCCAGGCAGCGTGGCTGGCTTGCACGTCAAGTAGGTACGGGAAGTTCACCGTCAATCCGGCCTGGGAGATGCTTTCGATGAAGCAGTTCGGAAAACCGTTGGCGCACAAGCCCTGGAAGGTGCGGACACCGTCACGCCAGCGTTCGCTCAGGGCCACGCCGTCGCGGCCGATCAGCTCGAACCCGGAGCGACGGCAGTAGTCGGTGCCCACCTCGAAACCCGTTGCGAAGATGAGGCAGTCGAGCTCGTACGACACGCCGTCAACGACGACGCCGGACTCGGTGATGCGCTCCACGCCGCGACCGCGGGTATCGACCAGGGTCACGTTGTCTCGGTTGAACGTCTGCAAATATTCGTCGTGAAAGCAGGGGCGTTTACAGAAGTAGCCGTACCAGGGTTTGAGGGCCTCGGCGGCGGCGCGGTCCGCCACGATCTCGTCGACTCGCGCCCGGATCTCCTCCATCTTGGCGAAGTCCGCGAGCTCGCTATCGCGGCTGCGCTGCTCCGGGTCCACCGACCCGTCGCTGTCATGGCGCATCACGGGGAGCTTGCGGGTGATGCTCGTCCAGGCGTCGGCGACGAGATCTTCGGATGCCTGCCCACCGGCGGTCAGGACCTGAAAATTCTGGATGCGCCGGCGTTGCCACCCCGGCTGTAATGTGTTGGCCCACTCCGGATCTGTGGGTTTATTGGCGCGCACGTCGACCGAAGATGGCGTGCGCTGAAAGACGTAGAGGTGCTGCGCGGCGGCACCGAGATGCGGCACACACTGGATCGCGGTCGCGCCGGTGCCGATGATCCCGACTCGCACACCGCCCAGGTTCTCTAGCTTCTCGCCCGTGTAGCCGTAGTCCCAGCGGCTGGTGTGGAACGTGTGACCGCGAAAAGACCCGAGGCCACCGATGCCGGGCAGTTTGGGTTTGGCTTGATACCCGTTCGCCATCGACACGAACTTGGCCCGCATCTCGTCGCCCCGGTTGGTGCGGATGATCCAGCGGGATTGGGCCGACTCCCAACGGATCTCACGCACGTCGGTGCGCAGGCACGCGTCGCGGTACAGGTCGTAGTGCTCTGCGATGCGCTGGCAGTGCGCAAATATCTCGGCGCCCTTCGCGTACTTTTCCGTCGGTATGTAGCCGAGTTCCTCCAGCAGCGGGATGTACACATAGGACTCGACATCGCAGGCGATCCCCGGATACCGATTCCAGTACCAGGTGCCGCCTACGTCGGCCGCCCGGTCGATCAACCGCACACTTTTGACACCGAGCTCACGCAGCCGCGCCCCCGTCAACAACCCACCGAAGCCGGCGCCCACGATCACGACGTCGACTTCGTCGGTCAGGGGTTCGCGGACGAATTCCTGGTCGACCCATGGGTCCTCGGCGAAACGGGCGAACTCACCCGCGATTTCCACATACTGGTCGATGCCGTCGGGGCGCAGTCGCCGGGCACGCTCTTCGGCATACTTCTGCCGCAGCGCATCGACGTCGAACGCGCACCCAACAGTCTCGGTCAAGTCCCGACTCCGCTCTTCGTGAGTCGACTCTATAATCAATCGCTTGATCGTATCAAGGAGAAGCCGGCTGTCCGCCGAATAAGGCGCCCCTGACCAGTACCTTCGCCGAACTCAGCGCGGCGTGGTAATCCGCCGGAGGCAGGGTGGCGGCCAGCTCCGTCAGGCCGTAGACGAGCGCATAGATCGCCGCGACGACGCCCCGGGAGTCGGGATGTTCGCCCAGCTCGCCACGTCGGCTCGCATCCTCGACGACGCCCTCGATGATGTCGCGGAACGCCTCGAACCCGGGATTCTTCAGGTTGCCCGCGGGCTTTCCGCCGAACCGGCGCCACAACAGTTTCCGCCCGGATCGCGAACTCGAACGCGGCCAGGTCCGGGTACTCACGCATCAATTGGCCACATTCGTCGAGCACCGCTTCGATTCGATCGACAATGCCGCCGGGACCTTCCGCGGCCTGTCGCAGCCGGGGCATAGCCGTGTCAGTTCGGGCCGCGATAGTGGCCTTGATCAGTTCGGACTTGTTCGGAAAGTAGTTGTACAGGCTGGCACTGGTCACATTGGCCATGCGGGCGATCTCACGGATCGTCGCCTTCGCGTAGCCGACCTCGGCCACACATTTCATGGTCGCGACGATGATGCGCCGGCGGGTCTCTTCGCCGCTGGCGCCGACGGGGCGCCCCAGCTGGGTCCTCGCTCGCATAGTTGCCCACCCTTCGACCGCGGGCGCAGTGCCGACATGGTCGAATATATTTGACTAACAGCTTAATCCCGGAGGTGAGCGCCCGTGACTCTCGCGTTGGGGGAATTCTCGCGCGGAATCGACTTGGCCGGCGTGTTCGTCAACGCTGTGCTGGGCGGCGTGGTGGCTCGCGAATTCCGTATGGACCCTGTGGGATTCGTAGCGCTCGCGATTTTGTCGGGCCTGGGTGGCGGCGTGATCCGCGATACCCTGTTGCAGCACGGGCCGCCGGTGGCATTGACGGACACGCTCTACGTGGTGGTTGCGCTGATCGGAGCGGCGGTCGCGTTTTTGATACCGCTGCGGGCCCGACTGTGGTCGCTGACCTATCCGGTCGTCGATGCGCTGGCGTTGGGCACCTGGGCGGTGGCCGGCGCGGAGAAGACATTGGCGGCCGGATTGAGTTGGCTCCCAGCGATTTTGCTCGGCACGGTCAGCGCCGTGGGCGGCGGGGCGCTGCGGGACCTGGCGGTGCACCGCACTCCGGCGATCTTCGGCGGCAACACTCTCTACGCGACGTGCGCGGTGGCCGCCAGCGGCACCGTGGTTGTGCTCTCCCGTTACGGTCTGGCACCGCAGGGCGAACTGGCGGGAATCGTGGTCGGTTCAGGTCTGTGTCTGCTGGCCAGGTGGCGCGGTTGGCGGCTTGGTGAGACCTCGCCCGCGGAGTACTACCTGACGCGGCGAAAGCGGACGTGGCGCATTCGGATCGGTACGCGAGTGCGCCGCCCCGAAGACCCGTGACTCAGCTGGGCCGCCCGGTCGGGGCGAGCAGTGCAGAGACCCGTCGTCGAATCATCACCGCGGCGATGCGCTGCGTGGCCGAGGTCGGCTACTCGCAGGCGACCATCCGCGAGATCGCCCGGGCCGCCGACATGACCAGTGGCAGCCTGTACCACTACTTTCCGAACAAGTCGGACCTGCTCCAAGCGACCGGCGAGGAGATCGAGGAGATCGTCTTTCCGCGGCTGCGGGCGGCCGCGGCGCAGCACGACGACGTCATCGACCGACTCGAAGCGGTGCTGGACGAGTCGACGCGGCTGATCCGCGACTATCCATACCTGACCGGTTTCTTGCGGGCGCTGCGCGCCGGGAGCACGGCCCGGGCTGCGGCGCGGTGTCCCGAAATCCCCTCGGGTCCAAGGCGTTGCACGACGTCGTCTTCGAGATCGTCGACGATGCCCAAAAGCGCGGGACACTGTCCCCCGAGACGGACACGCGCTCGACGGTGGAAGCGATCTGTGCGCTGACCCGGGGGCTGTCGGAGCAGGCGGACAGCCTGTCCGCGGAGACCTACCAAGCCACACTGAGCTCAGCCAAGGGACTTATCAGGGGAACGCTGTTCACTCAGCGCATCGCCCAGCGTCCATAGCGCCACCCCGATCAGCACCAGGTCCTTGAGCAGGAATTGGCCCGGCATTCCCGACAGCACGGGCAGGCCGGCGGCGTGGGCCGAGACCACGCCGGGAGTGGTGAACAAGAAGCTCAGCGTCCCCAGGAATAGCACCACCGCCAGTGCGCTTCCGGCCGCCGACACCCGCGGCCACACCGGGCGCAACGCAATCAGGACGGCGGCAACGATTTCCATTGTCCCCAGCGCGCGGGCAACGGTAGTGACGCTGAATACGTCGTAGAGCCAACTCATCAACGGGCTGTGTTCGATCAGCACCCGGGATTCCATTTTCACGTACTTGCCGAACCCGATCCAGGCCAAGACGACGACCAGGCCGTAACGACTGATCAGATGGCCCAATCGGATTAGCGATTCCGATAGGGTGCGCGTTGTTGTGCTGAGGGTGGGGGTGTGGTCGGTCATCGACAAAGTCCTTCGGTGGGCGGGCTGATCATCCGAAGGAACCACGATTCACGCCGTGATCGCGTTCACATCTGCAATCGTTCGAGCCCGGCGACGATGAGCTGCAACCCGAAGGCGAACTCCTCCGCCAAGGGGACGGGAAGATCGTCGGCGACGACGACCGTGGCGGGAAAGCGAGACCGGTCAAGCTGGCGGAACGCGTCAGCCAACTCGGCGTCTCTTTGGATCTCGGAAGCCCCTGACTGTTGGATGGCGAAGCCGAGGACATAGCGGGCCAGCGTGGCGTAGGCGTGCGCGGCGATCGCCGGCGCAAAGCCGTTGCGCAGGAGCACAGCCAGACACAGCTCGCGAAGTGCCAGCGCGTGGGGTCCGATCGGGATGGAGTCGATCATCAGGGCGGCGACATTGCCGTGTCGGCTCAGTGCGTCAAACATGTGCTGTGCGAACAACATACAGGCCTGCTGCCAGGGCAGCGCAGCCACCGCATCGGCGTCGAGGTCGGCCTCACCGATTATGTGGTCGATCACGGTGGCGACTAGTTCCGACCTGTTGGAGAAGTGGCGATACAGCGTGGCAGTGCCCGATCCCAGGCGTTGTGCCAGTGACCGCATCGACAATGCCTCCGCGCCCTGCTCGTCCAGGATTTCGACAGCCGCAGTCACGATGCGGTCCAAGGGCAGCGCCGGGCGCCCGCGGGAGCGGTGCTGGTCGGCGGCGGTCACTTGACACCCTCTAAAATAACGGACACACTGTATCCATTAACATAGTGGGCATCAACGCTCCTGTTGGCAAGGACATTTCATCATGCTTCTTCCCCTGGCGGCAGAGCCTTTCCTGGTTCCGACCGACCGCGACATGCTTCCTTCCGAGCGTCGCGACTTTGTCCGTACGCACCGCACGTGTGTGTTCGGTTACCGCCGCCGCAACGACGGCCCCGCCATGTCGATCGTCTACTACATCCCCACCGACACCGACGAACTGCTGGTGTCCACCATGGCCGGCCGTGGAAAGGCGCGCGTCATCGGCCGCGACGGCAAGATAAGCCTGTGCGTCCTCGACGAACGGTGGCCGTTTGCCTACCTGCAGGTCTACGCCGAGGCCACCGTCGAACGCGACCGTGACCTGACGGTCGACGTGATGATGGCGGTCGCCGGTCGGATGTCCGGCGAACCACTCGGTGAGGAGGCACGCCCCTACATCGAAGAGATGTCGGAGCGAGAAAACCGTGTCGTCATCCGCTGTCGCCCTTACGCCACGTTCGGTCAACCCGCCGCGTCACCTGCACCGCAACGACCAGGCCGAAGAAGTGACCCACTGGGTCTCGGGCACGGTCGCGTGGGACGCCGACGACCCGTCCTGATTTACTCCGCGGCGTAGCGATCACGCAGTTTGGCCAGCGTCGACTCAATGCCGGCCGCGTTGGCTTTCGCGAAACCCATCCGCTCGTAGTACTTCAGCTTCTTCTTCATTGCGCCCGCGTCGCGGTAGTCGAACGTCTCGGTGACCCTGGTCAGGGTGGGTGAGAGCGACTCGAATTTCCAGCGCCAGCGATGGCCGAGCGGATGGCGCCATTCGATCAATTCGTGCGGTTTCAATGCGGTCACCGTGCTGGTGAGGCGATACGGCACGCCCAGCATCTTCATGCGCGTCGAAAACTTCGAACCGACAACCAGTGCCTCGGGCGCTTTGATATTGCCCACAACGGTGCCCGATCCGTCGAGTTCATGGTGCCGCCGAGGGTCCGCAGCGAGGTCGTACAGTTCCGCGGCCGGAGCGGCCACCTCGACCTGTCGGCTCACTTGTTGGGGTCCGGCCTCGACAACGATGACGGTCATGACGTCTCCTTCCACCTAGCCGGAAGCGTAGCCCCGCCTAGTCCTGCGGTTCCGGAATGTTCGGATCCCACACGGGCGCGGGCACGAAACGTGCCGGCCGAAAACCCGATTTGGTCAGCTGCGCGACCTCTTCGCGCAGCAGGATCCCGATTTTCGTCGCGAACTCGCGAGGCAGTTCCAGCGCGGCGGTCGCAGCGACGCCGAGCTGGTGGTTGATTTCGGGCTCGTAGATGGATGCGAAGCGCAGCCGGCCGGCTTCGATATCGGCGCCACATGCCGCCAGCGGCAGGACCGCGTAGCCGTGTCCGGCCTCAACCAGATGCTTGCAGACTTCCAGTGAATCGGTCGAAAAGCGGGCCGTGATAGCGACTTTCATGCGCAGCGCGGTGTTCTCCAAAGTATTGCGAATCCCGGTCTGTGCGCTGGGCATGACGAGTGGCAACGCGGCCAGGTCGGTGAAGCGAACGGGGCTGGCGGGCGAGAGATCCGATGCCGGGCCGCCGACCAGAACGAGGTCTTCGACGACGAGGTGGCGGTAGAAGAGTCGGTCGTCGGAGACCGGATTGATCACCGCAAGATCGATCGCACCTTTGAGCATGCGCTGGACGAGGTCGTCGGTTTCGGCGACGGCGAGGTGGAAGTGCACGTTCGGAAAGGCCGCACCAAGACTGGCCAGCAGCGGCGCGGCCAGGACACCGGCCGCGGTGGGCACGATGCCGAACAGCAGTCCACGCTCGATGCGCGCCAGGGGTGATCCCGCGTACCGGACGGCAAGCTCCAGTCTGACGCAGCGGCGCGGCCGTCGAGGAGCGCAAGCGTTCGCCCTCTTCGGTGAGATGCACGCCGCGGCGGGTTCGATGAAACAGCGTGATGCCCAGGTCCTCCTCCAGCAGCCGGATCTGGCGGCTCAGCGCGGGCTGGGCGATGCCCAGCACGGCGGCCGCGCGGGAGATCGAGCCTTCCTCCGCGATCCGCAGGAAGTACTTGAGCCGGTGGGTGTCCATCGTTCCCAAGATCTACCAGCCATACAAAAATCAGCATCACTGATCTCCCGAATTGGTATTACCTGACGGCCCCGATCCGGCCATATCGTCGGCGATGTGGCCATGGTGCCGCGATGCGATGCCGTGCGGGTCTGGCTGGCGAATCGCGTCGGACGCCGGAAAAGGAGGTCAATGATGACGCTGCAAGACGAACAGGACTGGGTGCAACTGCTGGGATTGGACCGGCTGCCCGAGCACATCGTCGGCAAGCGGGTCACCGAGCTGATGGACCTGTCCGGCAAGAAAGCCTTCGTGACCGGCGCCGGGGCGACGGCCTAGGGCAAGCGATCGCCAACCGACTGGCCGGCTGTGGCGCCGACGTGCGCTGATCGGCCGGACCTTCGAGAAGGTGGAGCGCCGTGCCAAGGAGGTCGAGCAGCGCTGGGGTGTGCGGGCCGTTCCCGTCAAGGCCGACATGTCCGATTGGGACCAGGTGCACGACGCGGTTGCGCAGGCGCACGACCAACTCGGCGGACTAGACATCATGGTGAACAACCCAGTCATGGTTGCCGCCGGTCCCTTTGAGAAGCAGACCAAAGAGGAAATCGACTTCACCGTCCTGGGCAGTCTCACGATGATGATGTACGGCGCGCATGCAGCGCTGCAGTTCCTGCTTCCCCAGGGCTCGGGAAAGATCATCAACATCGGATCGGTCGGCGGCCGCATTCAGCAACGCGGCCTGGTCGTCTACAACTCATGCAAGGCGGGGGTGATCGGGTTCACCCGCAACCTCGCCCACGAGGTCGCACTGCGGGGCGTCAATGTCCTGGGCGTGGCGCCAGGCATCATGATCAAACCCGAAATGAGGCAGTACCTGCTCGATCCGCAGGACGACAAGCAGCGCGCCGGCCGCGGCGCCATCCACGAGGCGATCACCAATCAGGTCCAACTAGGCCGCGCCTCGCTACCCGAGGAAGCCGCCAACATGGTCGCCTTTCTGGCCTCGGAGGCTGCCGACTACATGTGCGGCCAGACCATCGATGTCGCCGGCGGCCAGTGGATGGGTTGACTATGGCGCCAACGACTTTCGGGGAGGCGCCGTGCTGACCACGCCGGGGGATGGAGCGCCAGACCGGGCTGGCCGACTTCGGCACGGATTCCTTCGCCGAAGGGCTCGACATCCTGCTCTCGGCGCTGCGGGACGAGGCGCGGCTCAACGACCGCGGCCAAGCGTTCCTGCATCAGCGCATCGTGGGTTACCTGTCGCAACGATTGCAGGTCGAGGATTGGTATCGCCGGCACCCGGAGATCGACGACGTGCCGATCACGGCGCCGCTGATCGGCTTGGGATTGCCGCGGACCGGGTCGACCGCGCTGTCGATGCTGCTTGCCCAGGATCCCGATGTGCGTTATCTCCGGCGATGGGAATCGTCGCAACCTTGTCCCCCGCCGTCCACGGTGCAGGGCGTGGATTCCCGGATCCCACCCGACAAGGGTGAAATGGTCGGCACCCGTCACCACGTCCCCGGCGACACGCATGGCCCAATGGAATGCCATGAACTGATGGCCTTGGATTTCAAGTCGCACATCTTCCAGTCCTTCGCGGAAATCCCCTCGTATTCAACATGGTTGGTGCAGGAAGCCGACCTCACGTCGACGCTGCGGTATCAGCGCCGAGTCATGAAGCTGCTGGCCTGGGGTGAGCCGCAGCGCCCGTGGCGGCTGAAGTGCCCATCGCATGTGTTGTGGCTCGACGCCGTGGATGCGGTGTTTCCGGACGCGCGTTTCGTGATGACGCATCGCGATCCGACCGATGTCATCCTGTCCGTCGCCGATCTTTACGCCGACATCATCGGATCATTCAGCGCCACGATCGACCGCCCTTACATCGGACGGCTCAATGTCGAGCATTGGTCGCTGGGCATGCAACGGGCGCTGCAGTTTCGCGCCGAACGCGCCGAGGATCGCTTCTACGACATCGACTTTCGCGCCATGCAGGACGATCCGATCGGCGAGGTCACCAGTCTGTACGCGTGGCTCGGCACACCGATGGGCGCGCAGTTCGAAGCACAGATGCAAAGCTGGTGGACGCACGCTGCCGCTGAGCGGGAGCCGAGTTCGCACGCCGACCCGGTGGAATTCGGTATTGATTTCGACGAGGTGCGGCCCCGGTTCGCAAGCTATGTGGACAGCGTGCGCCGATGGACCGCGCACTGAAACGCCGACAAGCAAAGGATATTCGATGGCTGTTGATCTGACCGGGGGTATCGATCCGGCACGCGAGTACATGCTGGCGCAGCGGCCCCGAGGACCCGGAGATGCGTGACTCGGTGAGCTTCTGGGTTGTCGATGATCGCGGCGAGATTGGCTTGCCGCGCATCGGTATCGAAGCGGTGGGCGCGAACTGGGACTCGCACGATATCCAAGTCAATGTCGCTTTCCCCGACGGCCGGGTCTACCGGCTGCGCACCAACGGGCCATCGCTGCCCGCCGAGGGGCCCGACGGGCGCCCCAGCGTATTGGGGGCCGGTGGCCTGGTGTTCCGCTGTATCGAGCCTTTCGACACCTGGACGATGTCCTACGACGGACCGGCGGTGCAGACGTCGTCGGCGGACTTGGTCGACGGCCAGAAGGCAGGACCGTCGGTCGACATCAGCTTCCATGTCGACGCCAAGATGGCCGCACCGCCCTGGGTGCAGGGTGCCTTGCAGGCCGACGCCGACACACAGCTGCGTACCTCGAATGTTGGCGACATGATGGGCGGCCCGCGCTACGAGCAATTATTCACTGCCACAGGCGAATTCAGCGCGCCCGGTAAGCACCACGACGTTCACCGGCAGCGGGTTGCGCATCCGTCGCACCGGCGTCCGCAAGCTCTCCGGGTTCTGGGGGCACTGCTGGCAGTCGGCGGTGTTCCGCAGCGGTCGGGCGTTCGGCTACATCGCCTACCCACCCCGCCCCGACGGCGAACCCACCTTCAACGAGGGCTTCATCTTCACCGGCGACGGCGGCCTCATCGCGGCGCGGGCCGTACGTGCTCCGTGGCTGACCCGGCTGCAAGCGCTGGGCGAGGATGTCTCGCTGGTGCTTGGAGACCGCCGATGGTGTCATCGAAATCGCCGGGCGAGACCGTCTTTTCCACTCACGACATTCACCACAACGATGACATGTACTCGATGCAGGCGCTCAAACAAGAGATGGCGAGTTTCCCCGCGGTGCAGCAGGCCGGTGTGCGCTATACGCTGGGATGGCGAACAGACCTACGGCATGCTCGAACGCTCCAACCCGCTCGACAAGATCATCCGCGACTAGCGAGGAAAGGAAGCTCAAAGGACCGATGAGCCAGTTACTCCCAGGGAAGGTGGCTTTGGTGACCGGCGCCGCACGCGGACAAGGCCGAGCGCATGCCGCGCGCCTGTCCGCCGAAGGCGCCGACGTGATCGCGGTAGATATCGCCGGCCCGCTACCGTCCAGCGTTCCCTACGATTCGCCGACACCCGACGACCTCGCCGAGACGGCGCGACTGGTAAGCGCTAACGGGCGAAAGGTCGTCACCGCGGCCGTCGACATCCGCGACCTCGACGCGCTCAAAGCCGCCGTCGACGCGGCCGTCGACGAGCTGGGCCGACTGGACGTCATCGTCGCCAATGCCGGAATCTGCAGCCCGGCCCCGTGGGATCAAATCACCGCACAGGCGTTCCGGGACACCATCGACACCAACGTGATCGGCACCTGGAACACCGTGATGGCCGGCGCCCATCACATCATCGACGGCGGCCGTGGTGGGTCGATCATCCTGATCGGATCCGCCGCCGGCATCAAGATGCAGTCGTTCATGATCCATTACACGGCAAGCAAACACGCTGTGGTCGGGATGGCGCGCGCGTTCGCCGCCGAGCTGGGCAGGTACAACATCCGGGTCAACAGCCTGAACCCGGGCGCGGTCGCCACCCCGATGGGCACCGGCCGGATGCGCGAGGCGCTGCACTCGGCCGCCGACGACTACCCGCACCTACGCGGTATGCACAAGCCGCTGCTGCCCGAAGGCATCGCCCAGCCGGAAGACATCTCCGACGCGGTCGCCTGGCTGGCCTCCGACCAATCCAGATTGGTGACCGCAACCCAGGTTTCGGTCGATATCGGCGTGGATACGTCTGATCACGTCTGCAGGCATCACGGTGCTGGCCGCTGAGCGACCCGGCCACACGCCGACGCCGCCGACCAGGCAGAATCGTCCTGACATCGAGCGGCGACCAGGTCTTGACGGGAATACCCCCCCGGGGTGTATATGTTGATAGTCGTTTACCCCTGGGGGGTATCGGAAGGAGCGCCATGACCACGAGCGCGGTCAGCAACCATCGAGCTGGACATCGCCGGGATGACGTGTGCCTCCTGCGCGGCGCGGATGGAGAAGGCGCTGAACAAGCTCGACGGCGTGACGGCGACCGTGAATTTCGCGACGGAAAGAGCCAGCGTCACCGTCCCGGCGGGATACGACCCGCAGTCGCTGGTCGCCGAGGTCGAAAAGGCCGGCTATACCGCTGTTCTGCCGCAACGGCACGAGCAACCCGCCGCGAGCCGACGACCTCGAGCTGGCGTCGCTGCGTAGTCGCCTGATCACCTCGATAGTGCTCGCCACCCCGGTGATCGCCATGGCGATGATCCCGGCCCTGCAATTCCGCTACTGGCAGTGGGCGTCGCTGGCCCTGGCCGCACCGGTGGTCGTGTGGGCGGGCCGGCCATTCCATGCCGCCGCCTGGGCCAACCTCAAGCACGGCGCCGCCACCATGGACACGCTGATTTCGATCGGCACCCTGTCGGCGTTCCTCTGGTCGCTGTATGCCCTGTTCTTCGGGACGGCCGGCGAGGCGGGCATGCGCCACGGCTTCGCGCTGACCGTCACACCGCAGTGACGGCGCGGGCAACATCTACCTCGAAGTAGCCGCCGGCGTGACCTTGTTCGTCCTGTCCGGCCGCTACTTCGAGAAGCGCTCCAAGCGGCGCGCCGGTGCCGCCTTGCGCGCCCTGCTGGAGCTCGGCGCCAAGGACGTCGCGGTGCTGCGCGACGGCGCCGAGACGCGCATCCCGATCGACCAGCTCAAAGTCGACGACGAGTTCGTCGTGCGTCCCGGCGAGAAGATCGCGACCGACGGGATCGTCGTCTCCGGCTCGTCGGCCGTGGATGCCTCGATGCTTACCGGCGAGTCCGTTCCGATCGAGGTCGGCGAGGGCGACGCCGTCACCGGTGCCACCGTCAACGCGGGCGGGCGTCTCGTCGTGCGTGCGACCCGGGTCGGCGAGGACACCCAGCTGGCGCAGATGGGCAAGCTGGTCGAAGCCGCCCAATCGGGCAAGGCCGAGGTGCAGCGGCTCGCGGACCGCGTCTCCGGAGTCTTCGTTCCGATCGTCATCGCCATCGCCGTGGCCACCCTCGTGGCGTGGCTCGCCGCCGGATTCCCGGTCGCCGCGGCGTTCACGGCCGCGGTCGCGGTGCTCATCATCGCCTGCCCGTGCGCACTCGGGCTGGCCACTCCGACCGCGCTGCTGGTCGGCACGGGTCGCGCGGCCCAACTCGGCGTGCTCATCAAGGGACCCGAGGTGCTGGAGTCCACCCGCAGGGTCGACACGATCGTGCTCGACAAGACCGGCACCGTGACCACCGGCAAGATGACCCTCGTCGAGGTCATCACCGCGCCGGACACGGACCGCGCAACCCTGCTGCGCTACGCCGGAGCGCTGGAGGACGCCTCCGAACATCCCGTCGCTCAGGCAATCGCCAAGGCCGCCACCGCAGAACTCGGGCCCCTGCCGGCGCCTGACGGCTTCGCGAACGTGGAAGGCAAAGGCGTGCAAGGCATTGTCGACGGCCATAGCGTCGTCGTCGGCCGCGAGAGCCTGCTGGCCGACTGGGCCCAGCACCTCGACCCGACGCTGTCGCGCCGGCGAAAGTCCGCGCCGAGAGCGAAGGCAAAACCGCCGTCGCCGTCGGCTGGGACGGTAGCGCGCGCGGGATCCTGGTGATCGCCGACACCGTCAAGCCCACCAGCGCCGAGGCCATCCGGCAGTTCAAGCGGCTTGGCCTGACGCCGGTCCTGCTGACCGGTGACAACGAGAACGTGGCAAACCGCATCGCCGGCGAGCTCGGATTGCGCACGTCATCGCCGAGGTGTTGCCCGCCGACAAGGTCGCCGTGATTCAGCGTTTGCAGTCCGACGGCAAGGTTGTCGCGATGGTCGGCGACGGGGTCAACGACGCCGCCGCCCTGGCCACCGCCGATCTGGGTCTTGCGATGGGCACCGGTACCGACGTCGCGATCGAAGCCGCCGACCTGACACTGGTCCGCGGCGACCTGCGCGCCGCCGCGGACGCGATCCGGCTCTCCCGCAAGACGCTGGCCACCATCAAGACGAACCTGTTTTGGGCGTTCGGCTACAACGTCGCCGCGATCCCGCTCGCCGCGCTCGGCCTGCTCAACCCGATGCTCGCCGGCGCCGCGATGGCCTTCTCCAGCGTGTTCGTCGTCGGCAACAGCCTGCGGCTGCGCTCCTTCGCGAGCACGATCCGTTCGGGCGATATGGGATAGTGGGCCTGGCCTCCCGGGTTCCATAGCTTTAAGGTCTCGACGTTTGCCCCAATTCCTCGGACAACTGTCCTTGCTGCACGGCTGGTTGCCACTCGCTACGCAAGTGTTGGCGTTGCTGGTGGCGCTGATAGTCATCGACTGGCGCAGGCGGAGTTGGTGGCAGCGCGCGCTGCCGGTGGCGCTGGTCGCCGCGGCCGCAGTGACCGCGCTGGCGTACTGGTACATCGCCTCGCTCGGAGTAGCCGGGGACCCGGCACCCAAGTCCCTGTGGCTGTGGATCGCGATGAGCGGATTGACCGCCGCGGTGCTGGTGCTGGGGTGGAAGGGCGCCCGCTGGTGGCGTCGCGGGCTCGCGTTTCTTTCGGTCCCGCTGTGTGCACTGTGCGCGAGCATGTCCTTGAACCTTTGGGTCGGCTATTTCCCCACCGTGCTCGCCGCCTGGAATCAGCTGACTTCCGAGCCCCTGCCCGATCAGATCGACCGGCTGCGCGTCACCGCGATGCAGGTCGCCGGGACCAAGCCGGACAAAGGGGTGGTGGTGCCGGTCAACATCGACTCCGACGCCTCCCACTTTCCGCACCGTCAGGAACTCGTCTACCTGCCCCCGGCGTGGTTCAACACCAACCCGCCGCCCCGTCTGCCGACGGTCATGATGATCGGCTCGGCATTCAACCTCCCTTCCGACTGGCTAGGGCCCGGCGGCGCCTTCACCGCCATCGACGGCTTCGCCGCCCACCATCACGGTTTCGCCCCGGTGTTCGTGTTTGTCGACGCCACCGGCTCGTTCGACAACGACACCGAGTGCGTCAACGGGAGCCGCGGTAACGCCGCCGATCACCTGACAAAAGATGTGGTGCCGTTCATGGTCTCGAACTTCGGGGTCAGCGCCGACCGGGCGAATTGGGGAGTCGCCGGATGGTCCATGGGCGGTACCTGCGCCGTCACCCTGGCCGTCATGCATCCGGAGTTGTTCAGCGCCTTCGTGGACATCGCCGGCGACTTCCGGGCCCAACATCGGCAGCAAGGAACACACCATCGCCCAGTTGTTCGGCGGCGATACCGCCGCGTGGGCGGAGTACGACCCGCTCACCGTGATGACTCGGCACGGCCGCTACACCGGGTTGTCGGGATGGTTCGACATCCCCACCCCACCCGGCGCACACAGCGTCGCGCAGGCGGCTAATCCCAGCCTGCGGGAGTACCAGTGCGAGCCAACCCGGAGGGCCAAGACGCCGCCGCCAACGCTTTGTGCACCATCGCCGGCGCCAATGGGATTAGCTGTGCGGTGGTGACCCAGCCAGGCAAACACGACTGGCCATTCGCCGCCGAGGCGTTCGCCGCGTCGTTGCCATGGCTCGCTGCGACGCTGGGAACCCCCGACGTCGAGCCGGTGCAGTTGCCGCAACGGGGCACCGGGGAGCCGCATTGATCCGAAGCTGCGAGACGCGCATTCGTGGCCGGCGCAGCTCTGCGCCATTTTCAGCGGAAATTCACAGCTGACCCTCCCGTAACGTAGCCGACATATTGGGGCGGGCGATGGTACGGTTCGCTGCTGTGGCTGCGAAGTTTGGCGAGGTAGGCGACCCGTACGCGGGCTCGCCTGGCGGCCACCGCGCGGCAAACAGGCGCCAGTCGATCGCGGGTAGTCCGCCGCACCGCCGAGCAGGCAGAGATGAAGCGCCGTCGATTCCTCGGCTCGCTCGCCGCGGCCACCGTTGCCGCCGTGGGCGCGGCACGCCTGATCGTCGACCCGCAGCCGCGCACGTTTGCCCAGGTGCCCCTGGACTCGGCCGCGACCTCCGGCCCGGTCGCCCCGTCGCCGGTCGGTTTGTTGCCACCCCCACCGCTGAGTGCTCGCATCCCGCTGCCTGGCGGTGGCGCCCTGATGAAGATCCCCGGAGACGGTGACCTGCTCGCCCTGACCCTCGATGACGGGGTCAACAGCGACGTGGTGCGTGCCTATACGCAGCTCGCCAAGGACACCGGTGCCCGGATGACCTTTTTCGTCAACGGCATCTACGACTCGTGGACCGAAAATCTGGATCTGTTGCGGCCGCTGGTGGAGTCCGGGCAGATCCAGCTCGGCAACCACACCTGGTCGCACCCGGATCTGACGACGGTGTCGCAAAGCAAGGTCGAAGAGGAACTTAAGCGCAATGACGAGTTCCTGAAGAAGACCTACGGCGTCGGCGCGAAACCGTACTACCGGCCGCCCTATGGAAAACACAACGGCGCCGTCGACGCGGTGGCGAACGAGCTCGGCTACACCGTCCCGACCCTATGGTCGGGTTCGTTGTCGGACTCCACGCTTGATCACCGAGGAATACATCCTCAAGATGGCCGACGAGTACTTCACTCCGCAAAACATTGTGATCGGTCATCTCAATCACCTGCCCGTCACGCACGTCTATCCCCAACTCATCGACACCATCCGCGACCGAAACCTGCGAACGGTCACGCTCAACGACGTGTTCGTCAGAACGCCTTAGCGACAACGCGATTGGCCGCGCACACCCCGGATCCGCAGCGGCTCGGCGGCCTCGGTTGGGCACGTCGCACCGATGGTCAGTTATCGCGTACAGAGCGGCGGCGTCTCGTGCTCGCGACCGCGGTGGGGCAATGGACGAACGCCGTCGGACGGATCAAGCTCGCATTGGGTCGGGTCCCGGCGGCGGCCGCGCGCGTTGATCTGGACGCGTTGCGAGTACCCGATTCCAGGTTCGCGCGGGAGGCCGAAGAGGCGTGTGCCCAATTGCCGCCGGCCCTGCTGGGGCACTCCTACCGCACTTGGTTGTTCGGGCATGCGCTCGCGGCGGTCGACGGGTGCGAGCTGGACGACGAGCTCTTCTATTGCGGGGCGCTGCTGCACGACTACGGCATCGTCAACCCAACGGCCAACCGTGATTTCACGCTCGGCAGCGCCGACCGGATGTTCGCCTGCGCGCAGGCCGCCGGTGTAGATGACCAACGTGCGGATCTGCTCGCCGACGGAATTTGTGTACACGCAACACCGGGAATCCAGCTGGACGCCGACGGCGCGATGGGCTGCTATCTGCAATGGGGCGCGATGGCCGACGGCGCCGGATTGCGCATCTGGGACATCACTCCAGGCAACGTCGCCGAGACGCTGCGCCGTTACCCACGAGGCGATTTCAAACGCGAACTGGTGAGCATGATCCGCGCGGAGGCCGCGGCGGTACCGGCAGGCCGCATGGGCCTGCTCGTCCGCTGTGGATTGCCGTTGGCCGTGCGGCTAGCGCCTTTCGACTCCTGAGGTCATGCAGTGGATTCCGCTGACAACAAGATAACCAACGTCTCGCGAAACTCGGCCAATCGCCGCTTGCCCAGCACCTGTTGCCAGCGCTTCTCCACATCGAGTGCGTTGGAACGCATTACCCGCAGCGCCTGTTGACCACGTGGTGTCAGCTCGATAAGTCGGGCGCGGGCGTCGACAGGGTCGGACACTCGAGTGACGTATCCGTGTCGCTCGATGGGCTGTTAACGCCTGGGCTACCGCCTGCCGGCTCACTCTGAGTCGGTCGGCCAAATCCGACGCATGGAGTCCGCCCGCCGCCAGTGGTACCAGTGCAACCGCCTGCGCGGGGCGGATCCCGTCGAGTCCGGCCGCGGCGAAAGCCGCTCTCAAGTGGGGCGCGCCGGATGCAGCAACCAAATTCACCAGCGCCGGCACGGTGGGCTTCCACTCGGCATCCACAACACGTCGCATGAACACAGAGTGTGCCATTCGGGTCGAGATTGACAAGCTACTTGTCAAATACCCTAGCGACTGCCACGATGGCCTCATGCGATCCGGCTGCATCCGCACGCTGAGCGTGTGTCTTCTCGGGATTCTGGTTGTCGTGCTCGGCGGGTGCCTGGGCGGCGGACATGCGTTGGGAACGCCCGGTTCTCAGTCGATCCCAGTCGGGCAAACCACCCAGACCATCGAATCGGGCGGGGCCAGCAGAACCTTCCATCTGTACCGGCCGCAAGGTTTGACCGATGCGGTTCCGCTGGTGGTGATGCTGCATGGCGGCTTCGGCAACGGCGCACAGGCCGAGCGTTCCTATCACTGGGACGGCGCTGCCGACGGCGGCCATTTCCTGGTCGCCTACCCCGACGGTCTCAACCGCGCCTGGAATGCCGGCACCTGCTGTGGTGAACCTCAGCGCGACAACGTCGACGACGTCGGATTCATCACCGCCATGGTCGGAGCCATCGAACAAGAGATCCCTATCGATCGCGCACGCGTCTACGTCACCGGTATGTCGAACGGGGCGATGATGGCGCTTCGACTGGGATGCCAGACCGATACCTTCGCTGCGATCGCTCCTGTCGCGGGCACCCTGCTGACGGACTGCGCTGCGGCGCGGCCGGCTTCGGTGCTGCAAATCCACGGCACGGCCGACGACCGGGTCCCCTACAACGGCGGTCCCGGTAAAGCGTTCGCCGCCAATGGAAATCCGCGCGTGGACGGCCCCTCGGCGGAAGCGGTCAATGCCACCTGGCGTTCCATCGACTCCAGCGGATCGCCGACCTCGATAACCGCCGGGGACGTGACGACCGAAACTGCCGGATGCGCGGACGGCCGCACTGTGGAGTTGATCTCAGTCGCCGGCGCGGGACATCAATGGCCCGGCGGTGAGCCAAGTCCGCTCGTGGAAAGGGTCGCGGGTATCCCGGCGCCGTCCACTGCGCTCGACGCCACCGGCACGATTTGGCAATTCTTTACCCAAAGCCACCGCTAAAAGCGTTCACCCGCGCCGATCTCTAAAACTTTAGAGATCCCCCCTTCCGCTGGCGGCCTATACATTGTTACCGTTTCGTGATGCGCCGGAGTGGGGGAATCTTCGCAATACTTCTCGTCTTCGTTTCAGCGCTGATCTGCATCGGTAATGCGCGAGCCGACGGCGGGGATGAGCCGCAGTATGCGGAGTTCTACACCCCGCCGGATCCGCTGCCACCTGGCAAGCCAGGTGACCTGATCCGCACCGAGCCGTCGCGGCTGGTTCTGGAGCCGTCGGGCCAGCTAGGCGCGATCATGGCCATCGGCACACGAATCATGTACCGCAGCAACGATACTCGCGGTAATCCGATCGCGGTCACCGGCACCTACTTCGAGCCCTACAATGCGTGGCCGGGCCACGGTCCACGCCCGCTGATCAGCTATGCACCCGGCACTCAAGGCCAGGGCAATCAATGCGCCCCCTCGCGAATGTTCAACCAGGGCATCCACTATTCGGGCGGCTGGGACATCATGTTCAACTACGAGGAGCTGTTCGTCGCGACGATGGTTGCCCGTGGTTTCGCCATCGTGATGACCGACTACGAGGGCCTGGGGACCCCGTCGATGCACACATATGTGGGTCGAGTAGCGGAGGGACAGGCCGTACTCGATGCGGCCCGCGCCGCAATGCGTCTGCCTGGCACCTCACTGGATCCGCATGGGCCCGTGGCTTTTTGGGGCTATTCGCAAGGTGGCGGAGCGACGGCGTCAGCGGCGGAGCTTGCTCCGTCGTATGCCCCGGAGCTGCACATCGTGGGCACCTACGCCGGTGCGCCTACGGCCAACCTGAAGGAACTCCTGCCCTACGCCGACGGCAGCGTCTTGGTCGGCGCCGTCGGCTACGCCCTCAACGGTGTCATGGCCGAATATCCCGAGTTCGCCGACGTCATCCGCTCCAAAATGACACCCCGCGGGCTGGCGATGCTCGAATCGGCGTCGCGCCAGTGCGTCGGCCAGACCCTGCTGGATTTCATGTTCCGCCATCTGCGTCCCTACTTCACCGAAGACATCTATCAATTGGTCAACGAAGAACCCTTCAACACGATGTTCGAAGAGCAGAAACTCGGGCGCTACAAACCCAGCACGCCGGTGCTGATCAACAGCAACCGCTACGACCCGCTGGTGCCGTGGAGCGCGGCCAACCAACTCGGTCGCGACTGGTGCGCCCAGGGCGCCGACGTGGAATTCCGCACCAACGAGGAACCACCGTTCCTCAACAAGCTGATCATCAACCACGCGCTGCCGATGCTCGTCGACGGTGAACCGGCCATGCAATGGATCGCCGCCCGCTTCAACGGCGAGCCCACCGCACCTAACTGCGGTCGGTTCTGAATCGCTCATAACATTGAGATCGCCATGGCGACCAGTGCACGCAGGAAGCACAACGCACCCGAGCGGCGTCGACACCTCACCGACGCCGCCATCGACTTGCTAGGCAGCAACGGTGTCCACGGCGTCAGCCATCCGAAGGTCGACGAACGCGCCGAGGTGCCTGCCGGCAGCACATCGTTCTACTTCCGCACCCGCCAAGCACTACTCCATGCGGTCGCGGAGCGGCTCGCCCAGCTCGACGTCGCTGACTTCTCGTTGATGACCGAACTGGCCGGCTCGCAGTCAACGCAATTCACCGGCACAGCGGGCCTGGCCCGGATCGTGATGTACGTGAACAGCGAACCCTGGCTGACCCGCGCCAAGGCACGCTACGAACTCATGTTGCTCGCCAGCCGGGATCCCGAATTGGCAAAAAGCCTCAGCGAGTCTTCCGACCGGCTCTACACGCTGGCCCGCGATGTTGTCACCCAGTGGCATCCCGCGGGAAGCACACCGGATCCGGCGTTGATCGAGGACCAGGCGATGGCCACCCTGACCTACATCAACGGGGTGATGATGACGTTCGTTGCCGGCCGACCGGTCGTCGACAGCGCCGAGCACCTCGACCGACTCATCCAGAGCGTCATCGCGGGAGTCGCTCAGGTTCGCGGCGACTGAAACAACGCGCAACGCCTCAATAGGCGGGATAGGGCGGGCGCTTTCCGAAGTAGAGTCCGCCGGCCCACTCCCACACCCGTTGGTTGGTCAGTCCATGCTGGGCGATCATGTTGAGGTCACGCAGTTGTCGGCCCAGCGGGGAGGAGCGTTGCAGCGCAGCCGAACCGACCGCGTCGACCAGCATTTGCACGGCGTCTCGACATGTCGTTCCCGTGTGGACTACGCATCCGGCCCATTGCGCCCGCTGATCGAAGGAGGGTTCATCGCCCGCCTGAATCGTGGCAAAGAATCCGCCCAGCGTGTCGTAGACATAGCTGCGCGTCGACCCGATCCGCGCGGCAGCCCGAGCCAGGGCCGTTCGAACGTTGGCCTCTCCCGTAACCGAGCCCATCAGCACCTTGCTGTACTTTTCCTGCAGCGAGCTGCGAGCCACATCGAAAGCCTCGGCAGCCACCCCGAGTGCCACGCCCACGCCGGCGCTGGGAGCCAGTCCAAACCAGGAATACAGCGGCTCGGGCCGCTTGTAGTGTCCGGGAACCCAGGTGTACTCATCCGGAACGAATGCATCAGTAATCGTGTAATCATGACTTCCACTGCCGGCCAGGCCATCTGGGTCCCACGTTTCCAACACCTGCCACTGCGTAGCGGGCAGCATAGCCACCCGCACATCCGGCCTTCCGCTCTTGGTGCGTCGTGGCTCGCCGTTCTCTGTCACCGTCGCGCCGCCCAAGATGACGTCGGCATGAGTGACCCCGCTGCCAAACGACCAGCGGCCCGACAACCGGTAACCACCGTCGCAGACCTCGAGCACTCCCGACGGCCCCTGAAAGCCCGCGACAATCGTGTCCAACGAGGGGAACAAGCGCCGGGCCGCAGGCTCGTCGATGTATGACGCGAAGAACCCGCTCTCTGAACCGATCATTGCGCACCAGGCGGCGGACGCGTCGGCCCGCGCGAGTGCCTCGATGATCTCGACCTGTTTACAGACGTCGGTTTCCGGGCCGCCCCAGGCGGCCGGCATCGCCATCCGGAATACGCCCGACCACCGCAGCGCATCGACAACCGCCGAGCTCAACCTGCGTTCACGCTCGGCCTGGGCGGCGTGCTCGCGCACAATTGGGTCAATCTCCTTAACCCGGGCCATGATTGCGGGATCATCGAGCACCTGCGTGCGCTGCGTCATGTGTTGCCTCCTTAGGCCAGCGCCAGCCTAGCAATTAAGGTTTTATGAAGCAACTAATTATCGGCCGCAGGTACCGCCACCCGCGATGAGTCCGGTGGTTGGATGAGTTGCGATACTCGGTCATGCACAGTGTCTTTAAAATCGCAGGAGATGTTCGGAATCGCTGACAACTATCCGCGCGTTCTGGCGTCGAGCGTGCGCACTTGGTCTTTTCACGCAACTTATAGTAGTCTCGCGCACATGCTCAATAGTGAGTACAGCGGCGAGAACTGCTCGGTTGCTCGCGCGTTGGAAGTTGTCGGTGAGCGCTGGACACTGCTGATCGTTCGCGACCTGTTGACCGGGCCCCATCGTTTCGCCGAACTCCAACGTGAACTGGGCATCGCCAAAAATGTTCTGACAGTTCGCCTTCAGAAATTGGTGGATGAGGGCATCGTGGAGAAGGCCCCTTACACCGGTGCCGGCAATCGGAGCGACTACCGGCTCACCCGCAAGGGAAAAGACTTGTTCCCGGTGCTCAGTGCTCTGATGGCGTGGGGCGACCGGTACGCCGCGCCGCCCGGTGGCCCTCCGCTGATCTTCGAACACGAATGCGGCCACGCCGCCGGCCACAGAATGGTGTGTGCCTACTGCGGCGACGACCTCGTTCCGCGGACAGTCCGAGTCATCCCTGGGCCCGGCGCGACAAGCAACATGGCCCCCGCCTGAGCCGGTCGGCAACCTCGTCACCGTCTGTCAACGCGTCGGGTCGTGCAGCATCGCGTCGATCAGCCGGTGTAGCACCTGCGCCGTCTCCCGGCGGGCGCGTTTGGGGTCGTCGGCGGTGGCGATGACCATGGCCGCCTCATCGAGCGCGCCAATCAGCACGTGGGCCAGCGACCGCACCGGTTGCCGAGCCAGCTGGCCCGCCTTGATGGCCTCGCCGAGCAACTGCTCGGTCATGCCCAGGCTGTATCGCTGCGCGACGTCGCGGAAGCCGGCCCAGCCGAGCACGCTCGGTGCATCCAACAGGATCAACTGACGTACCTCTGGATCACCGCTGACCTCCAGCCAGGCGTCGACGGCAGCGCGGATTGCGTCGGCCGGCGATGTCCCTCCCGAGGAGGCCACGATGGTGGCCATCCGGGCCATGACATCTTGCTCGACGGACTCGACAACCTCACTGAATAGTGCTGCTTTATCCGCGAATTGGTGGTACATCGCCCCCCGCGTAACGCCCGCGGCCGTCGCGATCTCGGGCGTTCCCACCTCCGCGTAACCCCGCTGGCCCCACAGCCGGCGGGCAGCCGAGATCAGCGCGTCGCGGGTCACCGCGGAGCGCTCCTCCTGAGTGCGTCTCTTGCTTTCCATACAACCTGTTGGTAACTTACGAACAGACAGTCTGTTTGTAAGTCTATCCCTAGTAGGAGTCATCCATGTCGACGATCGACATTAGCGCCGGAACCATCCACTACGAAGCCACCGGACCCGAAAGCGGCAGGCCAGTCGTGTTCGTGCACGGCTACATGATGGGTAGGGAGCTCTGGCGTCTGGTCAGCGAGCGCCTCGCCGGCTTGGGTCTGCGGTGCATCGCCCCCACCTTTCCTTTCGGCGCGCACACACAACCGCTGCGGCCCGGCGCCGACCAGACCATCTACGGTGTGGCGCGCGTCGTGGCCGACGTGCTTGCCGCCCTCGACCTCGAGGACGTGGTGCTGGTCGGCAACGATACCGGCGGATTGGTCACCCAGCTCGTGGCCGTGCACTATCCCGAGCGGCTTGGCGGACTTGTGTTTACGAGTTGTGATGCGTTCGAACACTTTCCGCCTCCCATCCTCAAGCCGCTCATCATGGCGGCACAGGCGAAGCCGCTGTTTCGGACTGCAATCCAGGCCGTGCGGGCGCCGCTGGTGCGCAAGCGTGCGTTCAACGGACTGGCGCACAGCGACATTGACCACCTGACCCAGCTCTGGGTCCGCCCGGCACAAAGAGACCCGGCGATCGCCGAAGACCTGCGCCAATTCACCCTGTCGCTGCGCTCGGAGGTCGCCACCGGTGTCGCGGCCCGGCTGCACGAGATCGACATACCCACCCTCGTCGCCTGGTCGGCCGACGACGTGTTCTTTCCGCAGGAGGACGGCCGGCGTCTGGCCGCAACCATCCCCAACGCCCGCCTCGAAGTCATCGACGGCGCGCGGACGTTCTCGATGGTGGACCAGCCGGAGCGGCTCGCCGATCTGTTGTCGACCATCGCGGTGCGCGCGTAGCGCGCTCACCTCTTTCAAGGCGGTGCCGTGGCGGTTGCCCGGGCCGTATAGCGTTTCGGCCATGTCAGACACGACGTCACCGCTCAAAGACCGACGAATCCTGGTGACCGGTGGAGCGACCGGAATCGGTGCGGCCGCCGTCGCGGTTCTGACCGCGGCGGGGGCTGACGTCGCCGCGACTTATCACCAGACACCGCCACCCGAGGGCCTCGTGGCCACCTGGACGCAGTGCGATGTGCGCGATGCCGATGCCGTCTCGGCGATGGTTCAACACACCGCCGAGCAGCTTGGCGGGCTCGATGTCCTGGTGAACGCCGCGGGGCTGTGGCAGGCCGGGATACCGGGCTACATCGGCGCCGACGAGATCTCGTTCCTGCTGGACACCAACGTCAAGGCGACCATCCTGACCAATCAGGCCGCGTATGGCGTCATGAAAGATCAAGATCCCAAGGGCGGCAGGATCATCAACTTCGGGTCCTCCGAAGCCGTTATGGGCAGCGCGATTTCGGCTGTTTATGCCGCGACCAAGGGCGCGGTCCAGGCCTGGACGCGATCGGCCGCCAAGGCCTGGGCTGCCGACAATGTCACCGTGAACGCTCTCGCGCCCGCGGTTCAGACGCCGGGTGCTGATCGGCTCCGGGATTTCCTCGGTCCGGAGGCCGCCGTGCTAATCGACCAGCAGATGAAGATGATGATTCCGCTTGGTGGAACATTGGGAGATCCGGCCCTCGATGTCGGCCCGATGCTGGTTTTCCTGGCCGGTTGGGGATCGGGCTTCATCACCGGGCAGCTGCTGGCCGTGGACGGCGGCCTGATGATGGTGGGCGGGTAGGGAACTGCCGGACGCGCCCATGCGTGAACTGGGCATCGAATTCATCAGCGTCTTCGGGCTACCTCCCGTCGACTTCGTAGCAGCATGTGAATTACTGCGCGAATCGACCCGCTAATATAAGACGGACCGTCTCGTCTCGTAAGGGTGGGCAGAGTGAAGGTGAATCTCAATGGCTGACGACACGATGCAGGCATTCTTGCGACGGCGCCTGTCGGATCAGAACGTCGCCGTGAAACATCGTGATCTGCAATGGAGTTGGAGCCAGCACCTGGAACAGGCAACCGCGCGAGCGGCGGCCCTGATCGGCGCTGCCGATCCGCAACGACCGATGCACGTCGGCGCACTGTTGGGCAACACCCCCGAGATGCTCAACCAGATGGCGGCGGCCGGACTTGGCGGCTATGTGCTGTGCGGTCTGAACAACACCCGCCGGGGCGAGGCGCTGGCCGCTGACGTCCGGCGGGCTGACTGTCAGTTCGTGGTGACCGACGCCGAACACCGGCCGCTGTTGGACGGGTTGAACCTCGAGGGAACGCAGATCCTCGACACCTCGACGCCGCAATGGGCCGAATTCACCGGTGTTGCCGGCGAACTGATTCCGCATCGGGAAGTCAGCGCGACGGACGCGTTCATGATGATCTTCACCTCGGGGACGAGCGGAAATCCCAAGGCGGTTCAGGTGTCACACCTGATGGCGATGTTCGCCGGCACCAACCTGGTCCAGCGCTTCGCGCTCTCCGAACAGGACACCTGCTATGTGTCCATGCCGCTGTTCCACTCCAACGCGGTCGTCGCCGGATGGGCGCCCGCGGTGGTCTCCGGCGCCGCGATCGTGCCGGCGAAGTTCTCGGCGACCAACTTCCTCGAGGATGTCCGCCGCCACGGCGCGACCTACATGAACTACGTCGGCAAGCCGCTTGCCTACATCCTGGCCACCCCCGAACGTGACGACGACGCCGACAACCCACTGCGGGTGGCGTTCGGCAACGAGGCCAACGACAAGGACATCGAAGAATTCGGTCGCCGCTTCAGTGTCCAGGTGGAGGACGGCTTCGGCTCGACGGAGAACGCGGTCATTGTAATCCGCGAAGACGGCACGCCGAAGGGCTCGATCGGCAGAGGCATCGACGGGATCGCGATCTACAACAGCGACACCATCACCGAGTGTGAAGTGGCACATTTCGACGCCAACGGCGCGCTTGCCAACGCCGACGAGGCCGTGGGCGAGCTGGTCAACACCACGGGATCGGGTTTCTTCACCGGGTATTACAACGATCCCGCGGCCAACGCCGAACGCCTGCGCCATGGCATGTACTGGTCCGGAGACCTCGCCTACCGCGATGCCGACGGATGGATCTACCTCGCCGGCCGCACCGCCGACTGGATGCGGGTGGACGGGGAGAACATGGCCGCCGCACCGATCGAGCGAATCCTGCTGCGCCACAGCGTGATAAACCGTGTTGCCGTGTATGCCGTCCCGGACGAGCACGTTGGCGACCAGGTGATGGCCGCCGTCGTGCTCAATGATGGCCAGACTCTTGATCCCGATACGTTCGAAGCGTTCCTCGACGCGCAGCCCGATCTGTCCCCCAAGGCGCGGCCACGATACGTGCGGATCGCGACCGACCTCCCGAGCACCGCCACCCACAAGGTCCTCAAGCGCCAATTGATCGCCCAGGCGATGGCCATCGGTGCGGGCGAAACCCTCTGGGTACGCGAACCACGCGGCACGGCCTACCGGATCGCTTCGTCCGCGGCTAGTCCTTAGGTGCCCGACGGCGGATCTGCCCCTTCGCCCGTGGCACCCGTTTGACCGGATCTCGGGTTGTGCCGCTGGCGATCTCGTCGCGCAGCTGCGCGATGTTGGAGATCTCTGCGTATAACCCACGGATGGCGTAGTCCAGGACGGCAAACGAGAAGCGCTGGTCCGGATCGTCGGTGATGCCGAGTTCGCGGGAACGCTGACGGGACCACAGGGCCTCGTCCAGCCGAGCCCGGGTCGCGTCGAGATGGCGGTCCAACGTGTCGACGACGCGTTCGGGATCTTCGCCCCGCGAGAGCCAGGTTCGCAGGATGACAGGGTGCTTGATGACGACCTGATCGTCGCCCGGAAAGTGCTGGACCCACCGACGAAGGGCATCGAGCCCGGAATCGGTTGTCTCGTACAACGTGATCGCGCGCTTGCCGGATTGGGCGCCGATTTCACTGACCATCCCCCGCGCCAACAGTCTGTTCAGTTCGCGCCGGACGTGACTGACCGACGGCGACCAGTAGAAGTGGCCCACGGTCAGCTCGGCGCGCATCTTGATCTCGCCGGCGGTCAGTTGTTCATCGTTGGCCGCCAGCACACCCAGCACCAGGTAGGCCGTTACCGGTAGGCCGTTGGTGGTGCGCCGGGGACTCACGACCGTCTATTTCTGACTGGTGAAGTACGGCAGCGTCAGGTCCGGACCAACGACGTGGAAGTGCGCCTGCACGCGCATACCGATCGCCAGATCGCCGGGCGCCACACCGACGACGTTGGTGAGCATCTGGTAACCCTCATCCAGTGTGATGATGGCGGGCGCGTAGGGCGGTTCGAACTCCGGGGTGACGGGACGGTAAACCACCGTCCAGCTATAGATCTCGCCCACTCCAGCACTTTTCGTCCAGCCCAGTTCGGCTGAAAGGCATTGGCGGCAGTGCTCGGTCGGCGGGAAATTGGCCAGTCCACACGCGTCGCACCGCTGATAGCGCAGCTCCGCTGATTGGCATCCCTGCCAGAACGGCACGCTGAGATGACTATTCGCGTGCGGCAACGGACCGGTCTGCGGTTGCAAAGATTCGGCGGTCATAGCGGCTCATCCCCGACGAGCAGCACCGTGGTGAACAAAGCGCCTGCTCCCCCGTTGCTGCACAACGCAATATGTGCATCGGGCACTTGGAGCGCGCCCGCCTCACCACGTAGTTGCTGGACGGCCCGGATGGCACGTTGCATCATTTGCGGATTGGCGCCGGCGTGGCTGAACGACATGGTTCCTCCATCGGTGGTGATCGGATGACTGCCGCCAATGGCGATGTGGCCATCGGCGACGAATGGCCCCCCTTCGCCCTCACCACAGAAGCCGAATGCCTCGAGCTGGCGGATGATTTCGAACGAGAACGGGTCGTAGAGTTCCAGCACATCCACGTCATCGGGCCCGATGCCGGCGTGGCGGAATGCACATTCGGCCGCGTGTCTTCCGACGACGCCGTTGACGTAACGGCCGTGATCACCGCGCCGGCCGGCGAGGTCCCAGGCCGGTGGGTGCTGATACGACGGACCGTGGAAGTCCGCGCCGCTGCCGAGTACGTAAATCGGTCGACGTGCCGCCTCCCCCTTGTCCAAGACCTTTTCTACGTTCGCGACGACCAGCGCGCAGCCGCCCTCGGAGGTGGTGGCGCAATCGAGGAGATGAAACGGGTCCGCGATCGGCCGCGATGCGGTGATGTCGTCCGGGCTGAACGGACCGCGTTGGTAATAAACGGCTTCGGGGTTCTGCGATCCGTTGTTGCGGATGGTGGCCGCCACGATGGACAGCTGTTCGCGCGTGGTGCCGTAGACGTGCATGTGCCGTCGGGCGATGAGCGCGAACTCGGCGGTGGTGAACATTCCCCATGGCGCGACGAATTCGTTCTCCGGCCTGGTCCATGGCGCCGTGGCCTCGTGATCGCGGTACTCACCGGCTTGGGCGGCGACCAGTACCACGACGTCGGCCATACCGTGCTCGATCGCGGTAACCGCCTCGGTGATCATGCCGACCCCGAAAGCCAGCCCCTGCCAAGCCGGTCCGATCCGCAGGTCGTAGATCAACGAGGTCGAGTGCGGGCTCGCACTGATGCCGTCGACGTCGTCGAGGCTCAGGCCGGCATCGTCGAGCGCGCCCAGAATCGCCTTGATCGCCAAACCGCGCGAGGTTTCGCCGTCCAGGCGCCGCCCCTGCCGGGTGTTGTGCACCCCGACGATCGCTGCGGTGCGCTTCGTCGCGCTCACTCTTGCGGCTCTTTAGTTTTCATCTGCCACTACCCCTAGATAGGTGCCCAGTACGTCGCATTGCCGTCCGTCGCGAACGATGGTGCCGATCATCGTTGTCCGCGCGTCGATGGCCGGCATGCCGGCATTTCGCGCCCGCCGCCCCGCTTTCGAAGACATCGATTCGCACGTCCACCGGCCGTGCGGTTTGTGGGTCGGTGATCTCGACGACCATGGCCACCGCGCACTCCCCCTCGTCCCACTCGACGCTGGTGATCCGGTGCCGCGCCGTCAGTTCCATCACGACGGAGTCCTGACGGACCAGAAAGCGCACCGGCGCGCACAGCTCCCCAGCACGCGGTGGCACGCACAGCGTGACCGCCATCTCACAAGCCCGCCGGCCGGACGCTGGTTGCGCCCGCCGCCCGTAACTCCGCCAGATCTTGTTGGCTGCGGCCCAGAATGTCCGTCAGCACCTCGGTGGTGTGCTGGCCGTACAGCGGCGATATCCGGCGCACCCAGCGTCTCGGTTTACCGACGAAAGCGAAGGGCATTCCGGTGCAGAGGAAGGAGCCGGCAACGGGGTGGTCGACCGTTTCCCAGAATCCCCGGGCAAGCAGGTGTGGGTCGCTCAGCAGCGCGGCCGCCTCCGTCACCCGCGTGGCTGCCACCCCCGCGGCACGTAGGGTGCGCACCGCGTCGGCCGCGGGTTGCCGCGCGGTCCAATCCGAGATCAGCTTGTCGATTTCGTCGGACCGCTCCCGCCACCCGGCCTCGTCGGATCCGAGTTCGGGCTTGTCGATGAGCCCGGCCAAGGATGCGCGCGCGGCGTCGGTCTGCACGGCGAGCGCGACCCATTCGTCGTCGCCCGGGCAGCGATAGACGCCCTGCGGCGTC
This sequence comes from uncultured Actinomycetota bacterium, assembly GCA_963832935.1. Lineage (GTDB taxonomy): Bacteria > Actinomycetota > Actinomycetes > Mycobacteriales > Mycobacteriaceae > Mycobacterium. The sequence continues at coordinate 284,987 of CAWHWA010000038.1, read as the reverse complement.
GCGCCCGGACCGCGATTTCCCTGCCGGCGCATCTGGATTCCGTTGCGCGAGTATTCGAGCAGCATTTCGGCGGCCACGTTCAGCGCGGACTCCACCATCGTGGATTCCACGTGCATGCCGGTCCCCTGCCGGTCCCGGATCGCCAGCGCCGCGACGGCCGCGAACGCGGCATGCAGCCCTGCCATCGGATCGCACACGCCACGCGGAATGACCGGGGGGCCGTCGGCATGTCCCGTCATCCATGCCATCCCCGTCGCCTGCTCCATCGTCTGTGCGAAGCCGACGCGGTCGCGCCACGGGCCGTCGAGGCCAAACGCCGGCATCCGGACCATGACCGCACGCGGATTGGCCGCACGCACCGCGTCCCATTGCAGGCCGAAGTTTTCCATCACCCTGGGGGAGAAGTTCTCGATGACCAGATCGCTTGCGGCAATGAGTTCCAGGGCGAGCGCCCGGCCGGCGTCGGTGCTGAGTTCGACACTGATACCGCGTTTGTTGTTGTTGCTGCACAGGAAGACTGGGCCCCACTCCCACCACTGGTCCCAGTCGGGAGGACGGCCCGCGGAGAACCGCATACCGTCGGGGCGGCGCACCCCCTCGAGCTTGATGACGTCGGCGCCCAGCGCACCGAGGAATTGAGTGGCCACCGGCCCGGCCCAAAACGCGGTGAAGTCGGTTATCCGGATGTCGGACAACGGAAGTACGTCGGGGTCGGTAAGTTCCGGCCGGTCGGACCGCGGTGGCCAATGCACCCGGCCGTTGTCGGCACCCAACAGCGGAGGCCGTCCGGGCGGGCGCGTCGTGAAGGCGTCGCTGCGATACGGCACCCGCGGCTGCAGGACCCCGAGCTCGGATTCGACGAACACTTCCCGTTGGACGAAGTGGTCGACTGTTGGCAGTGTGTCTGGCGCACCGATGGGTGCCACCGGGATACGAAACGCCACCGCGAGGTCGACGATCTCTTGCGTGGTCCGGGTCTGGGTCCACTGGGTGACCATGCCGAGGAACTCGTCGCGGCGCTCGACTCGGCCGACGAAGGAGGCCAACTCGGCGTCGTCGACCAGGTCGGCACGATCGATCATGATCAGAAAGTCTTGGAACTGCTGGGCGGTGATAGTGCAAAAGCCGACCATGCCGTCGGCCGTGGGGACGATCGACGGCAGTTCCAGACTCCGTTGGTGCAGCAGGGAATCCGCGCCCAAGACACTGGCCGACATGGCGGACAGCCCACCCATCGCGATCGCCATCGCCTCATAAGTCGAGACGTCGACGATCTCGCCACAGCCACCCCGGGCGGCGTGCCGGCCCGCGGCAGCCGCGACCGCAGCGGCGAACGAACCCGCCAACCACTCCCCGAGCCGGCCACCCGCCTGCACCGGTTCATCGCCCGGCCAGCCCCGGCCCGCGATCGAGCCGCACAACGCCTGCAGGATGAACTCGGTGGCGACCAGATGGCCGTCGACATAGGGACCCGTCATCCCGAACGGCGTCACCGTGACGACCACCGCCGACGTGCCCGTGTGCGCAGTGATGTCGTCGAGCGTCCAGCCGTCGGTCAGGTCGGTCAGCACGATGTCGGCGCCGGCCAGCAGCGCCGTGATTTCGGCATCGTCGCGACGGACCACCGATTTCTTGCTCGCCGCCAGGTAGCCGAACAACGCGCCGGGCGGGCCGCCGGCCGAACAGCCGCGCATCGAATCACCTTGCGGCGATTCGATCTTCACCACCTCGGCGCCGGCGTCGGCGAACATCTTGGCGGAGTACGACACCGCGATCCCATTGGACTGCTCCAGCACGCGCCAGCCGGTGAACGGTGCCTGCGGCGGCACGCTCAATTACCCAGGGTGGTAGCGCGGCCGGCGATGCCGGCAACCTCGGCCGTCACCGGCGCCTGCGCCGAGGCCTGCGCCTGCAGGGCGAACTGCGTCATCCGCGTCCACGCGTCGCGGTCACGCTGGCTGGCCTGGCGACCGACGTGCGTGACGACGTCCACGTCGGTGGCCTGCGCGCGCAGGTAGCCGGCCCGGGCGTGCTCCTTCGGTATGTACTTGAACGGATCGAACGAGTATGCGGCCATGGCGTTTTCGTGAGTGATTTTGTTGATGACCGTGTCGTCGAGGTGGCCCATCGTTACGCGACGATGTCCTCGGGCGCGAATGGCCAGTTGCTGTCGGAATGCGGGAAGTCGGACTCCCAGCACAGCATGTCCTCGTTGAACCAGTCCATATTGCGCACACCGACTTTGTCACTGATGAAGCAGGTGTAGAAGTGCCGCTTGAACACGTCGCTGGGCCCGCTGTAGCCCGGCGGGAATTTCGCGAGCGTCCAACCTGAGTGACGGTTATAGACATGCTCGGCCCGCCACACGAAGTACGGTATCCAGCCGACGTCGCCCTCGGTGAGCGAGAACTTCAGTTGCGGGAAGTCTGCCCAGAACTCGGCCCAGATCAGCTCGGTGAAGGTGAACATGCTCATCATCGAGGACGCCGTCATCTGCACACTGGGCGGGGCGTCCGTCGACACTTGCGGAGATCGCGACGCGGAGCCGACATGGGTGCACAGCACCGTCTTGTTTTCGCACACGGCCTCGAACAACGGATACCAATATTTGGTGTGAATGCTGGGCATCTCCAAAGCTTCTGGGATTCTCCGAGAACGTCACCGCGTGGCAACCCTTGTCCGCCAGGCGCTTGACTTCCTTGGCTGCTTCGGCGACGTCGTACAGCGGCAGGATGCCGCATGGGATGAACCGACCCGGATAGGCGCCGCACCATTCGTCGACATGCCAGTCGTTGTAGGCCTTGATCATCACCAGATTTACGTCGCGGTCGGGGCCCTGGTTGAGGACCTGGCCGGAGAAGCCGGTGAAATTCGGGAAGTTCAACCCCGCCAGCTGCCCGCCGGCGTTCATGTCGCGGACCCGCTCGTCGACGTTGAAGCAGCCCGGCCGCATCTCGTCGTAGCGCGAGGCGTCGATGTTGTACATCTCGCGGGGCTTGCCCGCGACGGCATTCAGGCCCATGTTCCGGCCGCGAACCTCGCCGTAGTACCACTGCTGGATGCCGTCGGGCTCGTTGACCACCCGCGGCGCGAACTCCTTGTACTTCGCCGGAACATGCGCGTCGAACATGTCCGCCGGCTCGGCGATGTGATCATCCACGCTGATCAGGATCAGATCGTCCTTGTTCATGCCGCGCTCCTCGAATACAGCGACTAGTAGACAATGATCTCAGTCACAGAGGCAACGCCACGCATTGCTGCTTCTGGGAAGTTAAAGTGCCGCTAATAGCAGTAATATACAGCGGATACCGGGACAAGCAACCTCGTCCGCTCTTGGACGCTAAGCTAGTGACTATTAGTCCGTCCCGATCAATGCCGGCGCTTCCCCTGGGGTTGCGGGATCGTGCGCTGCCGATCGTCCTCGCGTGCCACCATGAGTCATGGCTGGGCCCCGGAAGGTGACGCGACTTGACCACGAATAAGGCGGTGCGGCCCACCAACGCCGATGTGGCTCGTTTGGCCAGCGTTTCGACCGCGACCGTCAGCTACGTATTGAACAACGCTGCGGGCCGCAGAATCTCGGCACGAACCCGGGAAGAGGTCCATCGCGCCGCGGAACTGTTGGGTTATCGGCCCAACCTCGCCGCGCGCAACCTGGCCCGGGGCAAGAGTGGCGTGGTTCTCTACGTGGTACCGCACGTGGCGGTGGGCGAGATGCCGATGCAAGCCGGCAGCCGGATGACGACCGAACTGACACGCCTGGGTTTGCTTCAAGTGCAGATCTTCGAGACCGAGGACGACCAGCACGTCGTCGATGCGATCGAGAACCTCGACCCGGTCGCGGTCACGAGCCTGTTCCCGCTCAGCGCGGCCGCCGCGCGCGCGGTGCGGGCTGCGGGCATAGCGAACATCGAGATCGGGACGCTGCCCGGGCTCGGAGACCCACACCTGTCCATTGGCGAGCTGCGGATCGAGCATCTTGTCTCGCGCGGCCACCGGCAGATCGCGTTCGCCTACACCGGAATTCAGAGATGGCGTGCGCTGGGCGACTACTGGTTCGGCGGCGTCGTGCGCGCGGCGCGAGCCCGTGACCTGCCACGGCTGGCCGTCGCCGACGTGACGGTGGATAACGCCGCGGAGGTGGTGCGCACTTGGGTGCGCGACGGCGTGACGGCGGTGTGTGCGCAAAGCGATGAGATCGCCTGCCTCGTCCTGTACGGCATTCACGAAGCGGGGCTGCGCTGCCCGCGCGATCTTGCCGTCATCGGCGTCGACGCCAGCCCGATGGGTGTGGTGAGCAGCCCGCCATTGACCACCGTGCAATTTGACCCGCGCGCAGTCGCCGACGTCGCTCTCGCCGCGCTCTGCGAGCGGTTGGGATATCCCACCCAACCCCCCAGCGCACCCACCGACATCGCCCGCCTCATCCTGCGCTCGTCGACCTAGCCGCGGAACCCACTCTCAGGCGATCGCGATCGCGCCCAGCGCGTGACGAACCCGGTCGGGCAGTGACCCCCCACCGGCGAGCCAGTCATCCAGGGCAATGCGGACCGCGGCCATCGCCAGCGCGCCGATCAGCCGAGGCCTGGGGTCTTGGGGTGCCAGCTCACCCAGGCGCGGCGCGACCAATTCCGCGATGGCCGCTTCGTAGCGCACGTAGATGTGTAGCGTCCAGGCGTCTAGCGTTTCGGATGATCTTGTCAGCGTGGCTAATTCACGTACCTGGTCCTCGATCTCGGCGAATCCGAGTGCGAGGTGCTGAAAGGCCCCGACGACCGCTTGAGTGGCGGACAACTGGGGAGGCTGGGCGGCTAGTGCGCTGGTGATGCGGTTCAGCCAATGGACATTCATCCCCTCGGCGACGGCGTCTTCCTTGGAGTTGAAGTAGCGAAAGAAAGTTGCCCGGCCAATATCGGCCGCATCGGCGATACGGTCAACGGTCGCCCCCGCCAGACCGACATCGGCGACTAGCCCCGCCGCGGCCGCCGCGATCCGCTGCCGCGTAGCCGTGCGCTTTTGTTGCGCGAGGGACATCGTGGTAGATGTCACAGACATGCACCCACCATATCCGTGCTGATCGGCCCATTGCCCGAGTCGGCGAAAGCTGCGGCACGCACCCAAGCCGACTTCACACACCGCGATCTCATCGAGCCAAATTATCGTAACCAAGCATTAATTCGTCCGAACCATCATTATGGATCGATTCGGCGCAGTCTACTTAGCTCGAAAGTTGCTGTCCACCATCATTATCAAGATGAATCACCCTCATCACGAATTCCTATTGGACCGAGCCTATTCGGGGCTGCAAAGATCCGTTGAGCACGTCGACCAACTCGATGTTTCTGGAGACGCTCGATGGATCAGAGTTTTATGCGAAGTGCACGTGACACCATCGTCGACGGTGTCGGCCGCCGCGATTTCGTCAGGGCCGTCGCGGCAATCAGCACCGGTGTCGGCGTAGCTGGCATCGCGGCCGGTTGCACCAGAACCGGTTCGGCGGCTTCAACCTTGGGCGCCGTCGGGGTTCTGCAGCCGGGCGAGGGCACCATTGGGGGCAACCACTACCTGCAGTCCACGCCCGACCAGGTGCTCTGGGGTTATGTCCCCAACGTGCATGCCAAACCGGTGCTGCAAATGAAGTCGGGCGAAACCATCACCATCGACGCTGTCTCGCACGAGGGCATCCTCGAGGATCAAGGGCGCAATCCCATCGCGTACTTCGGGTCGAAGGGCGTCTCCCAATCCGAGGTCCTCAATGACGTGATTGCGATCGCGGCGGAATATCGGCGCACACCACGCGATTTCGACAAGGACGGACCCCACGTGGTGACCGGGCCGGTGTTCATCGAGGGCGCGCAGCCCGGAGATGTGCTCAAAATCGAGACGCTCGAGGCGACACCGCGCGTGCCCTACGGCGTCGTCTCCAGCCGGCACGGCAAGGGCGCATTGGCGAAGACCCCGGACGGGAAGGCGCCCGCGGGAATCACCCTCGAGGAGGTCATGCCGCCGGTAAGCCATGACCACCGGCCCAACTCCGACCCGACGAAATACGGCGATGACTTCACATTCACCGCCATCGAGGACGGCCACGGCGTCATGCGCTACCACAATGCCTCGGTACGGTTCCCGCTCAACCCCTTCATGGGAATGATGGGTGTCGCCTTCTCACAGGATTCCGATCTCACGGCGGCGAGCGCCAATTCGATCCCGCCCACCCTGGGCGGCGGCAACATCGACATCCGGTTGCTGGGCGTGGGCTCCACCTTCTACCTGCCCGTGTTCGCCGAAGGTGCGCTGTTCTATGCCGGTGACCCCCACCACGCGATGGGCAGTGGTGAAGTCGCGCTCACCGCGATGGAAGGATCGCTGCGAGGAACCTTTCGGCTGACGGTTTGCAAACCGAAATCGGGTGACGCACCGTCGGTGGCCTATCACTACCCCTTCGCCGAGACCGCCGATCTTTGGGTGCCGATCGGGCTGTCCGATCCCGACGCCAGCGTCAACGGACAGATCAATGACCTCAATGTGGCGATGCGCCGAGCGGTCGTCAACGCGCTGGACTTTCTCGAGATCGACAGGGGCATGGACCGCGCGACGGCATACGCATATTTGTCCGCCGCCGCAGACTTCTCCGTCTCGCAGGTCGTCGACCGGACCGTCGGGGTGCACGCGCAGATCGCCAAGTCGCACTTCAAGTGACCCACCTATTAGCGTGAATCGCTGTTCGGGAGGCCACCCGTCGTTTTAGAGTGAGACTATGTCTCAAGACTTGGCGCCCACGGCGGCCGACCAAGGCGCCGCAAGCGACGTTAGCCGCGTGGCAGTTCTTCCAGCAGATGATCACCGACGTCACCAAGATCGTGACCGAGGACGCCGAATCCGAGCGTGAGCTCCTCGAAGGGCTGCGGGTCATCGCGCGGGTGTCGTCGCTGTGCGCGCAAATGTCGGTCGAGGCCGACCCTGCTCGCCCGGCCTTCTTTGATATGTGTTCGGACACCAGGATGATCGGCGGACCCAATCCCGACGGCAGCTACTTCCTGGCGATGATCCGCGGCGATCGGCGCTACCGGATCACCGGCACCCGCGGCACGACCGCCTACCTCGGCTTTCAGATCCTGGCCGGCACCGGCCTGACTCCGCGGCGGATGTCCAACTACGTCGGCGACACGAACCTGGACCTGACTTCCGGCGAATTCGACGCTGGTGCTCTCGGCAGACGAACCCGCCGATCTCGACGGCGCGCAGTGGGTGCAGATCCCCGATGACGCGTCGTCAGTCGTGGTCCGGGAGTACATCGGCGATCGCGACTCCGAAGAGTCGGCCACCATGCGGATCGAGGCGCTGGACCCCGACCCGGTGACCGCGTTGTCCGACGACGAACTCGCCGACCAATTCACCGCGATGGCGTGGACGCTGATGAAGCTCGCCACGCTGCACCGCACCATCAAGCCGGAGCTGCTGGAGCAACCCGAACACACTGCTGACGGCCGAGGCCGCCGATCTGGGTGCGGCCGACACCACGCCGGACAACCTGTACATGATGGGCACTTACCGGCTCGATCCCGGCCAGGCGCTGGTGCTCGACATCGAGCCGCCCGATACGCGCTACTGGAACGTCACGCTGGAAAGCATCTGGCACGAATGTCTGGAGCCGCGCCGCCGGCACAGTTCGGTGACCAATCGGGCGGTGCGGCCGGACGCCGATGGGCGGGTGCGTATCGCGATCTCCGCCGCAGGACTTCGGGTTTGGGCATTGGCTCGACACCGGTGGCCGAGCATCGCGGATTCGTCGATGCTGCGCTGGCTGGACAACCCCGAGCCGCCCGACGTCAAGGTGTCGGTGCGCCGAAGGCGAGGAGCAGGCATGACTCTGAAGGAGCGATTCAACCCCGAGAGCCTCATCGCCGCCGCCTGTGAGGAAGCCGGCAGCGACGACTTCGGCGATGACGGCTGGCAGCCCGGACTGGAGCCGCGTCGACCGACGGGCTGGTCAACGATGCGCGGCTCTCGGTCATCGGTGTGGAGGTCGCCCACCTCGACTTCGATACGCGCCCTGAAGAACCGGCTCGACGTGATCGCCTGGCGTCAAGCAACATCCCGAGATCGCCGAGCAAGCCGATCACTTCGCCGATCTTCATCGTCGGCCAGCCCCGCACCGGAACCACCATCCTCTACGACCTACTGGCCCAGGACCCCGAGCTGCGAGCACCGCTGACCTGGGAGGTCGACGCGCCCTGCCCAGTACCGCAGCCCGAGACCTACCACGACGATCCGCGAATTGCGCAGACGCAGGCCAGCTATCGAATCTCCGAGCAGATCGTCCCCGGATTCCTGGCCTTCCACCCGATGGGCGCGCTGGTCGGGCAGGAGTGCGTCCGCATCACCGCCAGCGAGTTCACCAGCATGATCTTCACGGTGCAGTACCGGCTGCCGGACTACTACCGCTGGCTGCTGTACGACGCCGACCACACCGGCGCCTACCGATTCCATCGAATCTTCTTGCAACACTTGCAGTCTGGCGTTCCAGGGCAGTGGGTGCTGAAATCGCCCGCGCATCTGTGGCAGCTCGACGCGCTGCTGGCCGAATACCCCGATGCGTTGATCGTGCAGACGCACCGCGATCCGCTCAACGTCATCTCGTCGATCGCCGCGCTGACCCACCACTTGCGGCGGATGGGCAGCGACGAGTCCAACATCGCCGAGTGCGCGGCCCAGTCGTATGAAGAGATCATCGTCGGCCTCGATCGTGGGATGGCGTTGCGCGACAGCGGCGTTGTCCCCGCGGGCCGGATGATCGACGTCCAGTTCGCCGATTTCATGAACGACCCCTGGACGACGATCAAAGACATCTACGCCAAGCTCGGCCGCGAGCTGCAGCCCGACGCCGAGCAGAAGATGCGCGACTTCCTGGCCGCCCACCCCGGCGACGGCGGACGCGGCCGCTACACCTGGTCGGACACCGGCCTGGACGCCGGCGAAGTTCGCGACCGGGTGCGCGCTTACCAGGAGCGCTACGCGGTGCCGACCGAAGAGTTGCGCTAGCTCGTTGTCACGTCTCGACCAGCTACTCCGCCGGCTCGTAGCGCAGCATCGTGACGTCATGGTCGGGGTAGTCGAAGAACACCGGCCGCACCCGCATGCCGACGCTGAGTTCGGCCGGATCGACGTTGACCATTTCGGTGGAAAACCGTGGCCCCTCGTCCCATTCGACGATCGCCAGCAGCTGCGGAACGGCGTCGGCGAAGTGCGGGCTGACCGGGCGGTACGCGACGGTGAAGGAATACAACGTCCCCATACCGGATATCTCACGCCATTCCAGGTCGTCGGCCAGAGTGCGCGGCGCCCGTACCCGCGGATAGAACACATACGCGTCTGACGACGGCGAGTACTGGATGACGATGCGATGCTGGGCCAGCGCATCCCAAAACGGCGCGGTGGTAGGCGTTTTGACGGGCATCGGGCGTTCGAATGTCACCATGGGTCCTCAGTCTCCCTGCAGGATGAGCGTCGTTTGCTCGGAAAGGATTCCGCCATTGCCGGACACGAAGGCACGGTTGCAGTCGGCGACCTGCGCCGCGCCCGCCCGGCCCATGATCTGGCGGGTGGCGTCGCAGACGTGGTGCATGCCGCCGGCCAGTCCCGCTTGGCCGAAGCCGAGCTGCCCGCCGGCGGTGTTGAGCGGAAAGTCACCCCGGAAGGTCAGGTCGTGGTTGGCGACGAATTCCATCCCGGTGCCCTTCTCGCAGAAGCCCGCGTCCTCGAGCGACAGCAGAACGGTGATCGTGTAGCAGTCGTAGATCGATACCATATCCATCTGCTCACGCGTCAGATCGGTCATGGCGAAGGCGGTGTCAGCGGCCTCCCTGATCGGTGTTGACAGCAGATCCTCGGCATAGGTGGGCGTTTTGAATGGCACGTGTTCGCCAAAGCCCTTGATCCACACCGGGCGATTACGCGAACGCTTGGCGATGTCGGCGTTGCCGACGACCACCGCGGCGCCCCCGACGCACGGCATGACGATCTCCAGCATGTGCAGCGGGTCGGCGATCACCGGGCTGGCCAGCACGTCCTCGACCGTGAGTGGCTTGTCCTTCCAGATCGCGCCCTCGGTGTGGTTGGCATTAACGCGTGTATCGACGACGAGCTTGGCCATCGCCCGCTCGTCGTAACCGTAGATCGCGGCATACCGCTGGGCCACCTGACCATATGGCCCGTTCTGGCCGAGGTTTCCGTACGGAATCTCGAATTCGGCTTGCGGAGAACCGTATTGGTTGCTCGACGAGCCGAAGAACATCGCGTCGATCATCGGTCTGGGTTTCTTCTTCGACGACGGCGTGATGTAACGGGCCGGCAGTGCACACAGCACGGCGTCACAGATACCCAGCTCGACAGCTGCGGCCGCTCGCCACACCATGGCCGCGGCGCTGGCTCCGCCAAGATCCACGTGCTCGGCGAATCGCGCGCCTATCCCTAGGTATTCGGCAATCGTGGAGGGGACGAAGATCTCCGACTCGGCGAGGTGCGAGGCGACGATCCCGTTGACGACGTCGCCGGGCAGTCCCGCATCCTCGAGCGCGGCAGCCGATAGCTCGGCCCACTGCTCGATGACGAATGGCGCGGGTGAGGCCTTGTTCAGCCGCTCGGGTGGCAGTTCGACGTACCCGACGATCGCGGCCTCTCCGCGTAATCCCATGGCGTGTCCTTATTTTCGGTGTTTACTTGCGAGGTAGGCCGAGAATCATCTGCGCGATGATGTTGAGCTGGATCTCCCTCGTTCCGCCGCCGATTAGCTCGGCAGGCAGGTGCAGATAAGGCTGCACGATGGCGGGGTCGGAGTCGGCGACCATAGCCACCCGGCCGGTCAACTGAAGCGTCGCCTCGAACGTGCGCCGCAGCAGCACGTTCATCGCGACCTTGGCGATGCTCGACGCCGGGCCGGACGGCTGCCCGTCGAGTAGCCGGATGGTTTCCCGCACCCCCAGCGCCCTGATCGCGTTCGTGTAGGCGTCGAGTTCTCCCAACGCCCGCTCAGCATCGTCGCGTTCGGGTCCGGGTTCGGCCGCGAGCCCGCGCAGCGCAACAGCACGATCGAACTTGACGTATCCGCTGATGGCGGAACGCTCTTCGGCCATAGTGGCGATCGCGAGGCTCCAGCCGTCGGTGGGACCGCCCAGCAGCATGTCGTCGGGTACGAAGACATCGCTGAGGAAGACCTCGTTGAAGTGCGCCTGTCCGGTCGCCGTCTTGATCGGCTGGATCTCGACCCCGGGGGATCGCATATCGAGGATGAAATAGCCGATGCCGCGGTGCTTGCTCGCCTCCGGGTCGGTGCGCGCCAGCAGGGCGCCCAGGTCCGCGTACTGCGCCAACGACGTCCAGATTTTGTGGCCGTTGATCTGCCAGCCGCCCTCGACCTTGGTCGCCCGGGTGGCAAGCGACGCGAGGTCGGAGCCGGCTCCCGGCTCGCTGAACAGCTGACACCAGTGAATGTCCCCACGTTGAGTCGCCGGGATCAGGCTCTCCTGCAACTCTTTTGACGCGGCGGCGAGGACCGACGGCAAGATCCATTCGGCGATGTTCAGCGACGGCCGGACCAGCCCGGGGCGCTTGGCGAACTCCTCGTCGATGATGAGCTGTTTGAGCGGACCCGCGTCGACCCCCCACGGCGCCGGCCAGTGCGGCGCCATCAGACCGGCGTCGGCGATCAACGTGCGCAGCGGCCCGCTGGCCTGGTCCTCGTAGTCGCCGTGCGGTGCGGGTTTATCGTTGCGCAACTGCAGGGCGGCGTCCAACGTCTCGGCGACCCAGGATCGGAAGTCCGATTCGGCGTCGCCCAGATTGACCGACATGTCGCGCTGCTGGGCGCAGCCCAGTTGTCCTAGCCGCCGGGCCCAGCGACTGGCCGGGCCGATCGATCCCGCCAGGCTGATGGCCCGCCGCCAATACAGGTGCACGTCGTGTTCCCAGGTGAAACCGATAGCGCCGAGCATCGTCAGGGCGTCCAGCACCAGGTCCGGCACCGGCGAGATCGCGATGACCGCGGCCCCCGCCGCGGCGAGGCGGTGCTGGTCGGGCGGTTCGTCCGCGGCACGCACCGCATCCCAGGCTGCCGCGGTGGCCAATTCGCTGTTGACCAACAGCATCGCCGCACTGTGCTGCAGGGCCTGAAAGGTGCCGATCACCTTGCCGAACTGTTCCCGGGTGCGCAGGTGTGCGGTGACGACGTCGACGCACCACTGGGTGATACCGGCTGTCGTGCTGGCCACCAGCCCCACGACCACACCCGCCGCGCGGTCTTCGTCAATTCCGGTCAGAACGTCAGACTCGACCGCGCGATACTCCGCGAGCCGCAGCACTCCGACATCGGCGACCAGGTCGGTGCCGTGCGCGGATTCGACTGTCGCAGTGGGCTGCCCGGTGTCGACGGCCACCCAGATGACCTCGCCGCCGTCGGTGCGCGCGCCGACCAGGATCACCCGCGCCGCACACACGCCGGCAGTGAACTTCGAGCTGCCCGTGATCAACCATCCCTGATCGTCGGCACGTGCCTGGAAATCCGCGTCGTCGGGCAGGACGATCGCGGCGGGTGCCCCCGAGGCAAGGTCGCGGATCAGTGATTCCGAACTCGACGGCGGATCAGCAAGCAGCGCAACGGCTCCCGTGGCCACGGTCGGGAGTAGCGGCCCGGGCAATAGCGTCTTGGCCGCCGATTCCAGCACGCATGCGGCATCGATCAGCCGTCCACCCTGACCACCGAGGTGCTCGGGCAGGTGGACGGCGTGAAAACCGTTGGCGACCAGAGCGTCCCACCATTCGGGAAGTTGCCCGGCCGCCAGGGCGTCGAAATTTTCTCGCGTCGCGGCGATCGGGGCGTGTCGGCCGGCGAATTGCCCTACGGCGTCGCTGAGATCCTGCTGCTCCGGGGTCAGTCCCAGGGTCATGACTTGGTCATAAGGTGGGCCGCCAATTGGCGAACATGGGCTTCGGCCGCACCGGCTGATATCCTTCCGTCTTACAAGACGAACCGTCTCGTCTTGTGGCAGATTACCGGGGCAGATCGAGATATGTAAAGCGATCCGGATCCCCGCGGCCAGCGGCGAGGACGGTGAGGGACTGTGAGAGACGAGGAGCACCAGATGCCAACCGATCTCACTCAGGCGAGTCCCCCGCGCCGCCGCAGCGAGAAGTCACGGACGGCGATCGTCACCGCCACGCGTGAGCTGCTTCTCGAGCGCGGATTCGACGGGTTGACGATCGAGGCGGTCGCCGCACGCGCCGGTGTGGGAAAGCAGACGATCTATCGCTGGTGGCCCAGCCGTCCGGCGCTGGTCGCCGACGTCATGCTCGAAGACGCCGACAAGATTCTCGCGTCGGTCGATCACACCGACGACCTGGCGGCCGACCTGGTGGGGTGGGTACGCAAACTGGCCGCAACCCTGACGACGGAGCGAGGCTCGGCCATGCTGCGGACGTTGACCGTCGCCGTGCATGGAGCATGCGGAAACCGCGGTCAGGTTGCGCGCCGGATTCAGTTTGCCGCTGCACGACAGCGTCCGCACCAGGCTCTTGGCCGCCGGCATCGATGCGGACACCGCCGAGTCGGCTGCCGACGCCATTGTCGGCGGCGTGGTGTATCCGATCCTCTCTGACGCGCAGCAATATTCACGTCAGCGGGCCGAATTGACCACTCAGATCATCGTCGAGTCCTTACAGCGAAACGCTGAACACACCGGATTACCCCAGCGGATCGGGGGCCGGGACGTGTCGCCGGCGTCCGCGGAAACAAGTTAGATAGGCGAGGTATATCGGCAGCGCGGTCCACGAAATTGACGGCTCCGCAAAATATTTGCGCAACACCACCCCGGCGACTTCGAAAGTGGCTGGGCGACAGCATCATCAATATGGATCGCGGGTATCACAAATTCGGATTGGACCTGACTGCGGGCGGATGTAAAGATCCGATCAGTACGTCGACCGGACGACAAATCCAGGAGCCCAGCAATGGATCTAGCTATTGGGCGAGCGCGGAGCTCTCAGACCGCCACGCCGGACCGACCGGGCAACTGCGTCGAGGATTGCCGAGATACCCAGGGTGGTAGTCGCGCGGCCTCCCGAAAACAGGCCCGGGCGATTTAGGCTCCGGCTTATGACGAACCGGTCGCATCCGTGGGGGAATGAGCGAGGGCGACTCTCCCATCAACTGGACATGCGCGGTGAAGTTCTCGGCCGCAGGCGCGCGCGACGACTTTGCCACCGCTTCGCACGCGTCGGCGTCGAGACTTCGCCGGACCGACTTAGAGCGATGGCGGCCGGCGCACCCGTCGCGGCCAATGAAGAGGCGGACGTCAGATTTGCGCTGATCGCGGCCGAGATTGATCGTGAAGCCCGCATCGCGAAGTACAAGCAGTTGAGACGCGAGGGCGCGCGGTCACTGCTGATCGCAGGCATGACTCTGCTTGCGTTGAACTTCCTGCTCTGCGCGGCCTACGCGCTGTTGAACCTGGCCCAACAGTCCTCGCCGTACTAGTCGCTCGAGCTCTGCTCTTACGTTGGGACGCTGCCGGTGCGGTGCGGCAGCTTAACGATTGGGTTTCAGCCGCACGGCGTCGAGCCGGTTCGTGCGCAGGGAGACACGTGAATAGCCCTGAAATAGCCTAGGTTAGCCGCGGTAAGCGCACGTATCGACGTGTCTGTGCTGCCGACTCCGCCATTGGTGCACGAGGGGTTTGTAGCGGCAATCATAGTCGCGTGCGCACAATGTGTATCTAGCATCGCTTGTCCTGCAACGATATACACAATCTATCACCATGTCCGTCGCATCTGTCGTTTGCAACAGTGTTGCCTGACAACGGCATTCGGGCCGACCACGCGAGTCAGGTTCGGCTGTGAGTGAGAGTTAATACGCCGGTTACTATCGGTACTGTTCCGGCAACAACCGAAATCTAGTGTTAGCAACACACATTGGTGTCACACCAATTCGCACTATCTGAAAGCGTCTGCGGCCAAAGGAGTTCGGGCAGCACAACGCTAGCTAACTAGATGGAGAGTCAGCGGTGGATTTTGCTGCGTTGCCGCCGGTCAACCGGGCATTGATGTCGATGTTGTTGGCCACCAACGTTTTTGTGCAGAACACTTCGCTGATTGCGGCCAAGTCGCGTGCAGATCCCCTGTATGCCACCAGAGGGCTCGCGGCCCGAAACGGAGAACCACATTGAGTACCCGCACGGACGCATTGGAAGGCACGGTCGCGCCTATCGCGCCGACCCTCGCACGGACCCGTTGGCTTCAGCTTGGTCTTGGCGTCGTTTGCATGATGACGATATCGAGTCCGCAATATGTGTGGACGCTGATGACCAAGCCGCTTGGCGCCAAACTCGGCATCGCCTTGCCTGAATTGCAGGTTACCTTCTCGATTCTCGTGGTGTTGCAGGCCTTCTTTTCGCCATTCCAGGGCGCGCTGATCGACCGCTTCGGGCCGCGCCTGTTGATCTCAATCGGCACGCTGCTGGCGGGCGTGAGCTGGATGCTGGCTTCCGACGCGCATAGCGTGCCGATGCTGTACCTCACCTATGGCGGTGTCGGTGGTCTCGGCACGGGCATTGTCTACGTCGGCGTGGTTGGACTGATGGTCCGGTGGTTTCCCGATCGACGCGGTTTCGCCGCCGGTGTGGTAGCGGCCGGCTACGGGATGGGCGCGATTCTCACGACCTTTCCGATTGCTTCATCGCTGGCTGCGCACGGCGTGGAGTCGACGTTGTGGCTGTTCGGTATCGTCTTCGCCGCGGTCGGTTTCATTGCCGCGCAAGGGTTGCGCGTGCCGCCGGCGGATTTGGAGCTGAGCGTGCCGGGCGCCCAAACGTCCGTAACTTCGCGCGATTATCGACCCGCCGAGATGCTCAGGCGGCCGCTCTTCTGGTTGATGTTCCTGATGATGACAATGATGGCCACCTCGGGCCTGATGGTCACGTCGCAGATGGCGACCTTCGCGACCGACTTCGGTGTGAGCAAGGTCTTGGTGTTCGGGCTCGCGGCTTTGCCGCTGGCTTTGACGATCGACCGATTCACGAATGGCCTGACGCGGCCGTTGTTCGGTTGGGTATCGGATCGACTGGGCCGTGAAAACACCATGGGGTTTGCCTTCGCGCTGGAGGGCGTTGCCATGGCGCTCTGGTTGCTGACGCGAGACGACGCCGTGCTGTTCGTCCTCCTTTCAGGTTTGGTGTTCTTCGGTTGGGGCGAGATTTTCTCGCTGTTCCCGTCCACCTTGACCGATACCTTCGGCACCCGTTACGCCACAGCGAACTACGGATGGCTCTATATCTCGTTTGGGATTGGTTCGATCTTCGGCGGCCCGCTCGCCGCGCTGCTGCATCAGCAAACGGGGAGCTGGATTCCGGTATTCGGGTGCGCGATTGCGCTCGATCTGGGCACCGCAGCGCTGGCCATGTTCGTGTTGAAGCCAGCGCGTGGACGTTTCGTCGGCGCCGGGCGCTGAGAAGCTCTGGCTAGATCCGTGCGACCAATGGGCGCACCCAGGCTAATTACCATGTGGGGCAAACAGATTGACGCAGCGATAGCGATGACGCCGCACGGCGCAATGCATCGTCGAGGTGGTCAAGATCGGCCGCCGCTGCCACCAGCTCGGCGAAGGGGTAGCGGTCGTGGTGGGCGACCAGGAAGTCGACGGCAGTCCGCAGATGTTGGGGACGGTAATTGTGCACACCAGTGATGGTCATCAGGTTGCGGACCAGATGCTCGGGGTCGATCGAGATGGGCTGGCTGGCGGCCACTGATCCCGCGAGAACGGCCCGGCCGCCGACATCCAGGCAGGCGATGCACGCTTCAACCGCAACCGGGCTGCCCGACAGTTCCAGCGCCACGTCGACCGGAGGCACTTCCTCGGCGTCACCGACAACGAGGTCGGCGCCGAAGCTGTACGCCGTTTCCTGCCGCGCCGGGTCGGGATCGCACACCGCCACCCAGGCACCGAGTGCATCGGCCATCGCAGCGGCGGTGATTCCCAACATGCCGGCGCCGGTGATCAGGATCCGGGCGGGGTCTCGGTGCCGGTCCAGTTCGGCGGCGTCGAGCACGGCCGCGACCGTCGCGGTGGCGCACGACGCGGGCGCGGCCACCGTGTCCGGCACGCTGTCGGGTACTTCCACGATGGTGGTGCCGGGCAGCAAGACACAGTGACTGGCGAAGCCGCCGTTGAGCGGCCAGGCGTTGTCGAGCGCCTCGTGACCGTACTTCTTGAGGTGCAGACACTTCTGTTCCAAGCCCCACACGCAATTGCGGCATCGCCCGCAGGACGCCGTAATGGACCACACGACTCGGTCGCCGATCGCCACCTCGGCGCCGCTCGGATAGTGGGGACGCGCGCCGGAACCGATTGCCACCACATGGCCGACCTGTTCGTGGCCGAGGATGCCCGGATGTGGGGCGTTCCTGCGTCCATGCACGGTGTGCAGGTCGCTACCGCAAATGGTGGCGAGGTCGATCGCGACCAGCACCCGGCCTGGACCGGGATCGGTCGCCGCACTGGTTGTCACCACGGTGATCGGCCGCCCCACCCCGTCCCAGCGGGCATACCGGGCGGCGACCGCGCCGTTGACGGCCGTCACGCCGACACCGGCCGCGAGCCCGGCTGCGCAATGAGCTTGCCGGCGCGTCGTTTCGACTGCTCGATATCGGTGTCCAAGGCGTCCAACTTGGCACCGTTGGGTTCGTTGAGCAGCATCGTGGCGGCGATACCGAGCACAAAGCATGCCCCGGCGATCAGTACCGTCGGCCGCAGACCGAGGTGAACAAGGGCGACCGGGGTGACCAGGGCACCGAGGAAGGCGCCTACCTTCGCGGTACCGGCCGAGATCCCGTGTGCCGTACTGCGGATCGCGGTCGGATAGCTTTCCGCTGCCAGCAGCATCGTCGTGTAGTTGGGTCCCACGGCGATGCCGAAGAGCGACAACCCGAAGACCACGGCAAACGGCGTCACCGTCGACGTCAGACCCGGTATCGCGGCGATCAGCGCCATCGACAGTGCCGAGAGGCCAAAGCCGAACATCTGCAACGGTTTACGGCCGACTCGATCTAGCAGGGTTAGCCCGACGAGGGCGGCGACCAGGCTGAAACACACCACCAGCGAGGCATTGATCGCCATGTTGGCGACGATGCTGGTTTGGGGGGCAATGCTATTGATGAGCAGCGGCTGGCTCACCGAATTTCCGTACACGGCGACGTTGAAGAAGAACCAGCTGCCGGCGGTGCCCAGCAGGGTGAGCTGAAATGTTCGGGAGTGCAATGCCTTCCAGAATGTCATCGATGTAGGCGGGCGATCGGCAGTAGCCGCCTGCACCGCGCGGCCGGAGAAGACGCTGAGATCCTTTGCGGCCCTGTCGACATCGCCGGCGACAGCCAGGGTCCACCGCGGGGATTCCGGCATGTGCCGACGGTTCCACAGCACCAGCAAGGACGGGAGTGCCCCGGCGCCGAGGATCAGCCGCCAGGCAAGCCCCGGCGACGTGCCCAGCCCGACGACTACCAGCGCGACGACGTAGGCCGCCACCTGCCCGAAGACGTAAAACAGGAAGGTCAACCCCACCAGACGACCGCGGTTTCGTCGATTGGCGTACTCGGTCATGATCACCCCGGAAGCCGGGTAGTCGCCGCCGATGCCGACACCGAGGACCGCGCGGGCGATGAGCAGGCTGATGAAGTTCGGGGCGAAGGCTGAGGCGAGTGCACCGATGATCATCAGCACCGCCTCCAGCCCGTACACCCGCCGGCGCCCCAACAGGTCGCCGAGGCGCCCGAATAGGAATGCGCCCACCGCGACCGCCAGCAGGGTCGAGCTCGTCAGTGCGCCGACCTGGCCGGCCGACAGATGGAACTCGGGCTTGACGAGCAAGGTCACCGTGCCGATGACGTTGAGGTCGTAGGAGTCGGTGAAGAATCCCATCCCGGCGGTCACGGCGGCTTTCAGGTGAAACCGGCTGACCGGCGCATCGTCGAGCTGGGCGCGCACACCACCGGTGTCCAGCGTGGTCATCGCGACACCGCCTGGTTGTGGGTGTCGATGCAGGCGACCAGGTCGGCGACGGAGTCCAACACGTGGGTGTGCGGCACGGTGGCGAAGTCGGCATCGCTGTGCGCGCCGGTCCGGACGCCGGCGACGATCGCCGCGCCGGCCCGACTACCTGCCGTCAGGTCGCTCGTGGTGTCGCCGGCGACGGCAATCTGGTCGACGGCCTCGGTACCGGTGCGCAGCAATGCCGTGAGCACCATGTCCGGGTAGGGACGTCCGCGACCGGCGTCCACCGGTGACAGCGCCAGCGTGATCAAGTCGCCCCAGCCCAGGGCGGCGATGATGTAGTCGCGAGTGGTCGGTGCGAAGCCCGTCGTAAGCACGACGGCGCAGCCCGATCCGCGGAGTTTTTCGATGGTTTCGGCGGCCTGCGGAATCGGCGCCATGCGGTTGCTCTGGACGGCTTCGATGTATGCCACTTCAAACGCGCGGTTAGCCGCTTCGGCGCGGTGCAGATCGCCATCGAAGATCGACCGAAACACTTCGATCTTCGACTGTCCCATTGTCTCGTGCACATAGCGGACGGCCGCTTGATAATCGGGACTCCCGGCGGACAAGCCCGACGCCGACAGGGACGCGTCAAACGCATCCGCGACGGCACCGTCGTCGAGCACTGTGGTGCCCGCCATGTCCAGGCAGGCCAATTTGATCATGTCCGTCTCCTCCAGTACCGGTGCCGGGGCCTTGGTGAAACGGTCTGGCGGAGCCCTGGCGAGCCGGCTTCGCGAAGGTAGACGAAACGTGAACGTTGACAGCCGATCTCATCGCAGTTGTGCGAACAAGTCGGCTGAGTACCGTTCGATCGCACGAATCCTCGAAGAAGAGATTCGGGGCTTCAACGACGGGCGACGAGTGCGCCGTCAGTAGCTAGGCAAGCGCGTGTTGCCCGATCAGCTCGCTGATACCTGTCGCACCGAGCCGCTCACGGAACGCCTGCGCCGTATAGCCGACGGCTGTCGCGTCGGTTCGGGCGCGCACCGTCGCCGAACGCGGCATGTGAAACAGCACACCGATTTCGCCGAAGTAGTCCCCGGGCCCGGCTACCTTGACCAATTCCTCACCGCCGTCGGCCAATTCGCGCACAATGTCGAACTCTCCTTCAGACACCACGTAGATCAGATCGCCCATCGTGCACTGTTCGAACAGCACCTCGCCGGCCTTCACCTGCACGGTTTCGGGTGGCCGGTTCGTCGACGCGAGCGCGGGTGCCAGCTCGACGACGTGATCTGCCATCGGCAGTATTCGGCTGTCGTGGGTGGCAACCACCACCACACGCTCGCCCGCCGCGAGCGAGCGGATCAACCGCAGCACCTCCTCCACCTGGATGAAGTCGAGGTGCGCGGTCGGCTCGTCCGCCAGGATCAATGGGGGCTCGAGCGCGATAGCGCGAGCGATCGCGACGCGTTGCTGCTGCCCGCCGCTCAGGTCGCCCGGTCGGTGTTTCATTCGCTCCGCAAGATTGACGCGCGTCAGCAATTCCTCGGCACGCCGACGCGAGTCCGCACGTGACATCCCCGCTGCGCGCAGTGGCACCATCACGTTCTCGAGGGCGGTGAGGCTCGGCACCAGGTTGAACGCCTGGAAGACGATGCCCACCTTGTCGCGCCGATAGTGCGCAAGTGCGGTGTGCTCGAGCGCCGTGACGTCGACGCCGTCGAACTTGATTGCCCCAGACTTCGGACGCAGAATGCCGCCGAGGCAGGACAGCAACGTCGTCTTGCCGCAGCCGCTCGGCCCGAGCAGGATCACCAGTGACCCCGCCGCCACCTCGAGGTTCAAACCATTGATCGGCCGGACCGCGTACCCACCGCTGGAGTATTCGACGACCAGGTCGGCAATGCTCAGATCGCTCATCGCCTAGGGACCTCCAAACGCGAGCGCCGGATCGACGGCCACCGCGCGCCTGAAACCAGCAAGGCTGGCCAGCAGACCGACCACGGTCGCGACCAGCGGTAGCGAGATGTAGGCACTCATCGGCACCACGATGAGCAACGGGAACAACGGTGCCAGCAGCCACGAAAGGATCACGCCCAGCACCGCAGCGAGCAGCGCGACGACGACGGCCTGCAGCGCCAGCCCCGCCAGGATCGAACGCGCAGGCACGCCAATCGCTTTGAACACCGCAAAGTCGCGCAACCGCTCCAGTGCGGACAGATAGACAACCGACCCGACGATCAACACCGCGATGATCCACAGCAAGACAGCCACGATCGTGATGGAACCCCCAGCGACCTTTACCGCGCGCATCAGGTCGTCGACACCGGCCGCTCGACCGACGGTCTGGTAGCCGTCCGGGAGCTGCCGGGGCGTGCCCTGGATCGCGATAGACGTAACGATCGGCTGCCCGTTGTACGCCAATTGCTGCACGCCTTGGGTGGTCAGGAAGACATTGGGCATCTTCGCCAGCGAGGTGGAATTCGGCACGATCCCGACGACCTGCATGGTGCGCACGCCGATCTGGATTTCGTCGCCAACGTGGTGGCCGAGTGTGCTCGACACAGCGACCTCGTCCGGCGTCGACGGATCCCGCCCCTCCGACACGCTTGGCATGCCGAGTCCGTGTGCTGGTGCCCCGAACGCCGTGACGTTTCGTCTTGACGAGCCATCTTTCACCGTCGATGGCGCGCAGGCCAATGGAGCCGCGACCGCGACGCCCGGCACAGCGGCCACCCGAGCCAATTCAGCTTCGGCGAATGGGGTGGCACCCAGGAATGGCCCGGCCGCCCCGTCTTTGACCACGAACGTATCTACGCCAATGGCATCGACGGTTCGCTGAGCCTCGACATGAAAGCCGTTCGCAAGTCCGGTCAGGACGAGCGTCATCGCGAACACCAGTCCGGTGCTTACTACCGCGATGACGAGGCGCCGGCATTCGCCATTGCATATCGCGCAAAGCCGCGAACAGCATGTCCAGACGCTACCGCCGCCCACGGTAGTTGACCAGGCCTTACAGCTACGACAACTATTTAGCCCGCTAGCGACGAAATCTTTGCAACGACTTCGTCGGTGGTGACAATCGCGCTCGCGTAGTTCGGGATATTGACTTCGAGAGCGGCATGCATCTCATTATCGGAATAACTCGCCGTGGCGTCCTTGACCATCGTCACCTCGTAGCCGAGCTCCGCGCCGTATCGAACGGTTGCCTCGACACAGGTGTGGGCGATCAGGCCCACCACGATCAGTCGATGGATGCCGTGCTTCTTGAGCAGTAGATCCAAATCGGTGTTGGCGAAACCACTGGAGCACCAATGCTCTTGGGCGACAATGTCGCCCGGCTGCGGCTCGAAGTCGGGATGGAGTTCGCCGCCCCAGGTTCCGTACTCGAAGGTTTTGCGTGACCATGCGGCCTTCTGGATTGGCGCCACGTATTTCCACGTCTCGTAGTCGCCCGGACGGTAGCGGCGGTGCAGCGCGTAAAAGACGCGAATCCCCGCCGCTCGTGCCGCGTCAAGGGTTTGACGCATATGCGGGACGCACCCGTTGGCCTCAGCGACACCCTTCAGTCGATCCCATACTTTTCCGCCTTCGGAGATGAAATCGTTGTACGGATCGATTACGACAAGGCCGGTGAGATCCTTTTCCTGCGTCACGTTCACATGGTCGCACGCCCCACTCAGCCCGAATGGTCGCCGATCAGAATTTCCGCGGCACGTTCACCGATGATCACGCACGGGGCCATCGTGTTGCCGGTGGTAATCCGCGGCATGATCGAGGCGTCCGCGACGCGGAGGTTCTCGATCCCATACACCCGCAGCGATGCGTCGACGACGGCGTCGCAGTCGCGTCCCATCTTCGCGGTACCGCACGGGTGCCAGTAGCTGGCGGCGGCGTCGCGCACGAATTCCTCGAGGTCGCAAGCTTTGAGGTTGCCGGGCATGACCTCGCGGCTGACAAACGACCCCAGGGCGGGCGAGTTGGCGATTTCGCGACACAACTGCACGCCGGCGATCGCCGTCTTGACGTCGTCGGGGTCATCGAAGGTGTTGGCGTCGACACGGATTGGGTCGCCTGGGCTCGGTCCGGTCAATCCCACGCGGCCGCGACTCTTGGGGTGCGTGACGCCGGCGGCCATGGTCCACCCGGACTCTGGAAGACCGAATCGGGCGACGGTCTCATCGGTGCCCAGCGGTACCTCTGCCTGGCAGATGAACACGTCGGGCGCGTCAGCGTCAGACGTCGTCCAGTACACGGTGGACTCGGCCATGTTGTTGTGCGGCGTCAGTGGCATCCGGGCCTGCCACACGCAGTACAGCGCGAGGTGATCCTGCAGGTTGCGGCCCACACCCGGAAGATGCTGGCGCACTGGGATTCCAGCGCGGTGCAGCTGCTCCTCATCGCCGATGCCCGAGTGCATCAGCACCTTGGGCGTGTGCATCGCCCCCAACGAGAGCACGACCTCCGAATCGGCTCCGATGACCCGGGTCGAACCGCGGTAGGAGATCTCCACACCGGTGGCACGGTTTGCTTCCAAGGTCACGCGCGTCACGAGCGCGTTGGTGAGCACCGTTAAGTTCGGCCGATCCATCACCGGGTAGGTGTAAGAGCGGAAGACCGACTCCCGCTTGCCATTACGTAATCGGACATCGGTAATAGCCGCTCCTCCTGGGCCTTCCATCATGCGACCGTTCTGATTCTCGTAGGTGGGAATGCCGATCGACCGGGCAGCCAGCAGGGTGGCCGGCGCCAGCGGGCTCGGTTCGGGGGCCGGCTGCACGAACACCGGGCCTCCGGTGCCGCGATGGTCCGGATCGGCGGCCCCGTGCCAATCTTCTATCCGGCGGTAGATGTCGAGCACCGCGCCGTAACCCCACGCCGGGTCGCCGGCTTCGGCAGCGAAGAAGTCCCAGTCGGCTGCGATGTCCACGGGCCCAAACCATCACGTTGACCGCGGATCCGCCACCCAGCACTTTGCCCATCGACATTGATATTGACCGCCCGTTCACGCGCGGGTTCGGTTCCGCGCGGAAGGCCCAGTCACGTTCGCTTCCCAAGTTGGCGGGCCACTGGCTTGCCTCCACGACAGCCGGGGCGGTGTCACAGCCTCCGGCCTCCAGCAACAGCACGCTGGCGTCAGGATTCTCCGCCAGCCTTCGCGCTACCACCGAACCCGACGAGCCGGACCCGCAAACGATGAAGTCGTAGCGGGGTTTCAACGCGGCGGTGAGAAGCTGTTGGTTGGCATGAACCCTTTCGGAAAACTCTTCTGCCGCTTCCGAACAGCCAGCGAATGTGGCAGTCGCCGATTCTGAGGTCATGTGCTGAGGGTTCCGCGGGTATCGGGCAGCCGCCAGACCGCGCTTTTCCTGGTAACAGCGCAACCAGTCGGCGATGTTGCGCGCGGGGCGATTAAGCCGAAGGCCTAGGTCCGTGGGCCCGCGAGGGTGGCGAGCAAATGCAGCCTCTCCTCGGCGGTCGTTCCGGCTTCGGCGTAATAGGTGACCAGCACCTGCCTGGTGTCGGGTAGCACGAAGGTGCGGTAGCGCAGCTCCAGCAAGCCGACCTGGGGGTGGTCGATTATGGCTGGGCCGCTGGTCTTTTGCTTGACGTCCTGGCGAGCCCACAGGGTCCGGAACCGTTGGCTGGCGATGCTGAGTTCGCCGATCAGCGACTGCAGTTCGGGATCGGTGGAGTTTTCTTCGGCAACGTTGAAGCGCAGCGACGACGCCAGAATGCCGGTGACCTCGTCCCAGTTGCCCACCCAGTTGCGCAACTCGGGTTCCAGGAATACCGCCCGCAGGTGGTTGACGCCCGGGGCAAAATACGGCGACAGGGCGCACGCCATCGCGTTGGCGGCCACGATGGTCATCTGCCGGTTGTGTATATACGCGGGTGTCAGGTGCCAATTGTCGATCAAGGTCTGCAGCCCGGGCTCAACTTTTCCGGCCGAAGCTGCGCCGCGCCGTCGCCGACGGGGCGCGGGGCGAGCCAGGTTGCGCATGTACTGAGTCGCGTCGTCGTTGAGCTGTAGCGCACTGGCCAAGCCCTCCAGCACCTGATCGGAAGGCTGGTGTTCCCGGCCTTGCTCGAGCCGTAGGTAATACTCGGAGCTGATGCCGGCCAGCATCGCGACTTCTTCGCGGCGCAAACCTGCCACCCGCCGACGCTCGCCCTCGGCCAGCCCGACATCGGCAGGCTTCAGCAAATCGCGGCGGGTACGCAGAAACGTCGCCAACGACTGCGGATCGGGCATAAGCCCGACGATAGCGCTAACCCGGCCGCCGAGGGTAACCCCGCCGCTACCAGGAACGATGCCGTCCGGCGCTGCGCGACTTATCTTGCCCGCCAAGGGAATCCCGATAGGGCAGCTTGACCTACGAACTGGCCCGTGTCTCACCTTGCCGCGCAGCATCGCGCTTGACGGGCCACAGTGCCATCCGATCGATGAGTCTGTCCCGCAGAACGAGCGTGTGAAACAGCACCGCGCACATGTGGGCGGTGAACGCCGCGAACAACAGAAAAGCGAAAACCCCGTGGCACTCCCTCAGCAGCGCATACAGATCGAGATTCTGCGGCGCGATCCCGGGCAGGCGGATCGGCCCCACCAGCGTGATCGGGAGGCTGGCGGCCGACAGCGTGGCCCATCCGATTACCGGCTGGACCAGAAGCAAGGCATAGAGCGCGTATTCCGACCACGTCGCGATGCGCCGCTCGGCGCGGCTCATGGTGGCCAAAAACGCTGGCGGCCGGTGCGTGAGACGGTTGGCCAGTCGCACCACCGCGAAAATCAGGATCGCCACACCCAATGGCCGGTGGATGGCCAATAGCAGCGGGTAGTAGCTCAGCGAAGCGATCATGATCACGCCAATGAGCAGCTGCGCGACGACCATCGGCGCCATCGTCCAGTGCAGAATCCGGGACGGGAGCGTGAAACGTGCTGACGGGCCGGCTGTTTGAACTTTTTCGCCGGTCATGAGAGCACCTGGTGGACGTTGACCTCGCTAGGCGACTTGGGTTCCTCGGCGCGGCGGGTGAACGAGCGCGCGTAAACCGCCGACCGCGCGGCCAGCAATGGATCGTCGGACACGGTGATGCCGTCGGGTAGCACCGTCGGGTCGAAGTTGATGTCGCGCGCATTGCCGGCTTCCTCGGTCTGCACCCCGGTGATCGTGAGGGTGCCGGCGTCGATCGACCGCCGCGATTGCGGCCAGGGCTTGGTGGCATCGTCGGTCGGATCGCCTGGTTCGCCGACCGTGAGAACGAGCTTCCACGTCAGCGACCGCTGCGCCGCCGCGTGGATGAGGTCGTCGAACAAGTAGTCCTTGCCGACCGATGCCGGCCGGACTGCCTCCCCGCCGGCTTGCTGCGGAACAGCCGACCAGCGCACCGGGACGCTCGCTCCGGCGCTGTTGGTGAAGTAAAAGGCATTGAGTCCGTGAAACGTGCTGTCCGCGAAGCCCGCGCTGGGCGGGGACTGCTTGATGATTTTCAGCGCCGCGGCCGTCTCGGGGTGCCGGTCGAGGAAGGCGGCCATCTTCTGCGGATCGGGCTTGCCCGTGGCGGGAACGGGTTTGGAGGCCAGCAACCGCTCGTAAAAGCCTTCCGGAGTGCGGTCGGTGAACACGGGAAAATTGACCATCGCGGTGCGCCACTGCTGGCCGTTGGGTGTCTGGAACAACAGCCCCAGACCGCGAACCGTGTCGGGCTTGTCGCTCTGGTTGGGCAGCCCTCCGCCCAGCGAAAACCGGCCGATCACCGGAACGCTTCCCGGCTGGAAGACCGCCGCCCGGCAGATGGCTGCGCCTGCTCCCGTGCTCGTAAACGATCCTGTCGCGCTGAGACCCTTGGCGTGATTTCGCCGAAACCCGTCATGCCGGCCGAAGACGTGTTCGAAGCGATCGGCGAAGCGCGGTGGGGTCAGCGCGTCGGGCCGCAGCCATCCGCCGGCATAGGCGAACCCGCCCACGTCCACCGCGGCGACGCCGGCCACCGCACCCATCCCCAGCAGCGCGCCGCGGCGGGTCAGTGCGCCGAAGCGGCCTTGACCGGACTCTGTTTCGGCGGGCCGATCCTCCGGCTCGCGATCGCGATCAGCGGGCTCCATGGCCCACCGTCCTTTCCATTACTGCCGCGCAGCGTGGAACTTAAGTCGCTGAAGGCAATTGATCCATGGGCTGTTGTGGTGCGCAACTCTTAAGGGCTACCGACGCACACAATGCGGACCACGACGCGGCGGAGGGATTCGTTCAACTCTCGCGAAGACCTTCACTATTTACGCTCCGAGGCGTAGCGTAATGACTCGACCGAGGCCGGGCGCACCCCGGCCTCGCGTCCACCAGCTCCGGCCAGCCAGCCCATGGCGACCCCGAACAGACTCGGAGGACACTCGTGTTCGATCTGAAGATCACCGGTGGAACTGTTGTCGACGGCACGGGTGCCGAGCGCTACCGCGCCGACATCGGCATCAAGGATGGCAAGATCGTCGACGTTGTCCGCCGCAGTGCCGATGACCCCGAGATGGGCGGTGAAGCCGCCGAAACCATCGATGCGACAGGGCATGTGGTGGCCCCCGGCTTCGTCGACATCCACACCCACTACGACGGCCAGGTGAGCTGGGACAGTTCGCTGGAACCGTCCAGCGGCCATGGCGTCACCACGATCGTGACCGGCAACTGCGGTGTCGGCTTCGCGCCGGTGCGGCCCGGCAGCGAGCAGTGGCTGATCGAGTTGATGGAGGGTGTCGAGGACATCCCCGGCACCGCGCTCACCGAGGGCATCACCTGGGGCTGGGAGACCTATCCGGAGTACCTCGACGCGATCGGCAAGCAGAACTACGCGATCGATGTGGGCAGCCAGGTAGCGCACGGCGCCATTCGCGCCTACGCGATGGGCGAGCGGGGCGCCCGTAACGAGCCGGCCACCCCCGAGGACATCGCGGCGATGGGCCGACTGGTCACCGAAGCGATCGAAGCCGGTGCGCTCGGATTTTCGACGTCCCGGACGATGGGACACCGCGCCATGGACGGCGAGCCGGTCCCCGGCACGTTTGCCGCCGAGGACGAACTGTTCGGTCTTGGCCGCGCTATGGCGGCCGGGGGCCAGGCGGTGTTCGAGCTGGCCCCGCAGGGATCCGCGGGTGAGGACATCGTCGCCCCGAAAAAGGAACTGGACTGGATGCGGCGGTTGAGCGGCGAGATCGACCGGCCGGTGTCGTTCGCTCTGATCCAGGTGGACGCCGATCCGAAATTGTGGCGCGAGATGCTGGACCTCTCCGCCGACGCTCACGCGGCAGGCAGCCGGCTGTACCCCCAAGTCGCGGCGCGCCCGTTCGGCATGATGATCGGATTCCAGGGCCATCACGGTTTCAGCCATCGGCCCACCTATCGCCGGCTGAAGGCCGAGTGCAGTCGCGAGGAGCTCGCGCAGCGCCTGGCTGATCCCGCGGTGAAAGCGGCGATCCTTTCCGAGGACGACCTGCCCGCCGACCCGAGCCTGTTGTTCGACGGAATGTTCGCCTTGGTGCAGCACTCCCTGAAGCGGCTGTACGCGCTCGGCAACCCGCCGGACTACGAGCCCACCCCGGACCGCACCGTCGCGGCCATTGCCCAAGCGCGTGGCGAGGACCCGCTGTCCACCCTCTACGACCTGATGCTGGAGCGAAACGCGACCTCCATGCTGATGCTGCCGCTGTTCAACTACGCCGACGGCAACCACGACGCGATCCGCGAGATGATGCTGCACCCCGCCGGCGTGCTCGGACTTTCCGATGGCGGCGCCCACTGCGGGATGATCTGTGACGCCTCCTATCCCACCTTCCTGCTCACGCACTGGGCGCGGGACCGGTACCGGGGCGAGAAGCTGGCGCTGGAGTACGTGATCCGTAAGCAATCTCGGGATACAGCTCGGCTTTTCGGTCTCACCGACCGCGGCACGATTGAGCCGGGCAAGAAGGCCGACATCAACGTCATCGACATGGACGCGCTGGCGCTGCACCCCGCGGCGATGGCCTTCGACCTGCCGGCCGGCGGTAACCGGATATTGCAGGGGGCAAGCGGATACGCGGCGACCATCGTCAGCGGAACGGTGACGCGTCGCAAAGATGTCGACACCGGAGCCCGGCCCGGCCGCCTGGTGCGCGGGGCGCGTTAAGGGCTCCGCGCGTGACAGCGGCCGCCGGCAATCCGGCACGCACCCGTGACGAGGATGCGGTCGGCACCCCGCCCGAAAGCCCGACGCTGGTGCCGGCCGAGCGCTACTACTCTCCGGCGTTCGCACAGCTCGAGATCGAACGAATGTGGCCGAAGGTGTGGCAGGTCGCCTGCATGGTCGACCACGTCGCCGAGCCCGGCGACTACTTCGAATACCGCTGCGGCCCCTACGGGGTGCTGATCGTCCGCGGCGACGACGGCGTGCTGCGCGCATTCCAGAATGCGTGTCGCCATCGCGGCAACTCGCTGTGCGTGGGGTCGGGTTCGGGACTGCGCGAGCTCAAATGCGGCTACCACGGCTGGACCTGGGACCTGGCCGGCACGCTCAAGCGAGTGCCCAACCGCAAAGGTTTCGGCGCGCTGCACATGTCCGACTTCCCGCTGGTGCCGGCGATGGTCGATAGCTGGGAAGGACTCGTCTTCGTCAATCTCGACGTCAACGCGCTGCCGCTGATCGAGTATCTGGAGGCGGTACCCGATGACATCGCCTGGTGCCATTTGGACGACTTCCGCTGCTACGCCACGCTCACGGTCGAGGTCGAGGCAAACTGGAAGACGATCGCCGACGGCTACAGCGAGACCTACCATATCCAAACCCTTCATCCTGAGTTGCTGCGCTGCGTCGACGACATCCATGCGCCACAACAGATCTGGGGCCATACAGGCAAGTCCGACCAGCCCTACGGTGTGCAAAGCCCGCGCTTCGACGGCACGCTGAGCGACGAAGAGGTCTGGGACGCTTACGTATACACCCAGGGTGCGCTGATGGGCGCGGCCGAAGGCACACCCTTCCCCGCTGGCGAACGCCAGCCCGGCCAGACGGTCCAGGACGTGATCGCGGCATCCACCCGGCAATTTGCGGCCTCCCGGGGAGTGGACCTCGACTGGGCCGATACCGACCGGGTCACCCGGTTGCACCAGTACAACGTGTTCCCGAACATGACCTTTTTGGCCAACGCCGACCACTTGACGATCATGTGCTCGCGCCCCGGCCCGGATCCCGATAAGGGCGAGTTGGTCATGTTCTTGATGGCCCGGATGCCACCGGGCGCGGCACGCAACAAGCCGACGGACGTCCGGATGTCGGCCGGCGAAGCCGAACCCGGTGTGGTGCTTACGCAGGACATCCGGGTGCTGCCAGGCCTGCAGCGAGGGATGCACCAGCCTGGGTTCACCCACCTGGTCCTCTCCGGCGAGGAGCGTCGGGTGATCAATATGCACCGCAATCTCGAGCGCTACCTGGATCTGCCTGAGTCCGAACGGATCACCGGCGGCTGATTTCCCTCGCGAGCAGACGCAACTCGCATTGCCTGGACTGCTTTCGTGCGATTGTGTGTCTGCTCGCGGGACATCTCAGGTGTGACGTGCCGCCTCTTGGGCAAGTTGGACGCGCGACGCAAGGCCGAGCTTGGTGTAGACGTGGGTGAGGTGGGTCTCGACGGTGCGCGGTGAGATGAAAAGCCGTGTGGCGATGTCCTTGTTGCCCAAGCCCGCACTGACGAGCCGGACGACGTCCAGTTCGGCTGGGGTGAGCGAGGCCCAGCCAGTGGACGGGCGTTTGCGTTCGCCGCGGCCGCGCCGGGCGTAGGCGATCGCTTCCTCGGTGGACAGCGCGGCGCCCTCGGCCCGGGCAGCGTCGAAGTCGTTCTGGCCCATGGCATCTCGGAGCGCGGCGACCGACGCCTCGAAGTCGGCGCGGTAGATCTCGTATGGCACCTCGCCGGTGCGTTGCCGGATCGGCCTCCGCTGCGCCGACGAGTCCGGGCCGCTTCAGGGTAACTCGCGGCTCGCGCGGCCAGCAGAGCAAGAAAGTCGAAGGTGTCCGGCACGCCTAGCTGTGCCCCGATATCGGACGCGCACGCCAGCGCGTCGTGCGCGTCACGCTCGGCCGCATCCGCGTCGCCTTCGGCGAGCGCCACGCGAGCACGGGTGAACAGCGCCATCGTCCGCAAAAACCCTGCGGCCGCCGATACGGCTTGATCGGCCAAACGCCGGGCCGCACCGACATCGCCTGCCGCAAGCTCTATTTCGGCTCCCCACCGCATGTTCGTCAAAGAAAAATCGGTGTTCTGAATGCGGCTATAGCCTTGTGTGTGAGCGTCCTTCGCGGCCGCTACCTCGCCCGAGGCCAGGTGTGCTGCACCCAACGCGATATACCCGAGTCCTTCGATAACCACGCCGAGCTCTGCGGCGGACTCGATCGCGGCTTCGGCGGCAGCTCGCGCCGCGGCCGTCTTGCCCTGCCATCCCAGGGCAAAGCTCTGCGTCATGAGGACGTGGAACCTGACAAGGGAGTCTCCGGCCGCATTGGCGTCGGCGAGCATCTCCCGATATTCTGCGTCGGCGCCCGGGAGGTCGCCCAGTCCCACCCGCCCTGCGCCGATACCCCATACGCGGCACTGAAAGGACGAGAACTGGTCACCGATTGCGTCAGCAAGTTCGCGCCCTTCTTCGCCGGCTGCGAGCGCCGCTTTCGCGTCGCCGGTAACCGCGGCCGCGTACGCCTGAAAGCCCAATAACCGACTCAGCCTCCATTTGTCGCCCAGGGCGCGTGCCAACTCGATGGCCTCGGCGAAGTATGTTGCAGCTTGTTCGGCATCGAAGGCGGTCGTACCACAGCACGCGGTGAGGGCACGGACCAGCAGGGCGGGGTCGTCGAGTTGGCGAGCGATCGCCAGCGCTTCGGCGGCCTGCTCCTTACGCTCCGGCGCGCCCAGCCAGCCGTCGAACAGGGCCGCGTCGGCCAGCGTCCGCGCCAGCACCGCCGGTGCCACCTCGCGGTCGACGGTGTCGAGGTCGGCCAGCGCCGCATCGATCCAACTCAGTCCTTCACGCAGGCGGGCCGCGCGTCAGCCACAGCGGCTGCAGTGACGACGCGATCTGCAAGGCGAGCTCGACATCGCCGTTTTCCCGGCTCCACGCGAAAGCCGCACGCAGGTTGTCGATCTCGATTTCGGCTCCTCGACGCGCCGCTGGTGACCGCTCGCCGCCGGGGCGTCGAGCAGGGCCGCCATCGCGGTGTAGTAGTCGCGGTGACGCGCCCGCACGGCGTCGGCTTCACCGGACTCGCCGAGCTTTTCCAGGGCGTACTGGCGCACGGTTTCCAGCAGCCGATAGCGCATTCGGCCACCGCTGTCGTCGGCCACCACCAGTGACTTGTCGACGAGCAAGGCGAGCTGATCGAGGACCTGGAACGCTCGACCTCGGTGTCGCCCGCGACGACAGCCCGGGCGGCGGACAGGTCGAATCCACCCATGAACGCCGCAAGCCGGCGGAACAAGACCCGCTCGGGCTCGGTCAGCAGCGCGTGCGACCAGTCCACAGACGCGCGCAACGTTTGCTGGCGGCGCACCGCGATACGCCGCCCGCCGGTCAACAACCGGAAGCGGTCATTCAGGCTGCCCACGATCTCCTCGAGCGACAGCGCGCGCACCCGCGCCGCGGCCAGTTCGATGGCCAGCGGCATGCCGTCGAGCCGACGGCAGATCTCCCGCACCGCCTGCATGTCGTCGGCGGCCGTGTCAAAGTCGGATCGCACCCGGCGGGCCCGGTCGAGAAACAGCTCGACGGCCTCGTCTTCCAACGACAGGGACGGCACCCGCCACGTCACCTCGCCGGCCACGCCGATCGGCTCGCGGCTGGTCGCCAGCAGCGTCAACCCCGAACAGGCGCTCAGCAACGCCGTGGTCAGCTCGGCCACCGCATCCAGGAGGTGCTCGCAGTTATCGAGCAGCACCAGCATCCGGCGGTCCGCCACGAACCGGATGAGCGTGTCGGTCGTCGAGCGGCCCGGCTGGTCCGCGAGGCCGAGCGCGCCGGTGACCACGACCGGCACCAGGCCGGGGTCGGCGATCGGAGCCAGGTCGACGTACCACACGCCGGCGGCGAAATCGGCGCCCAACTGGCCGGCGACCTGGATGGCAAGCCGGGTCTTGCCCACCCCGCCGGTACCGGTCAAGGTGACCAACCGGTCGTCGGCCAGGGCGTCGCCGCACGCCGTCAATCTCGGCGCCGCGGCCGACGAAACGGGTGAGTTGGACCGGCAGGTGTTCGGCGGCAGAGAATTTCGAGGGTTTCGACGTCCGAAGCGGCGGGAAGTCGTTGCGGATATCCGGGTGGCACAGCTGCACCACCCGTTCGGGGCGGGCGACACCGCGCAGCTCGTGCCTGCCCAGATCGGTCAGCCACGCGTCCGGCGGAAGCGCATCGACAATCAAATCCTCGGTGGTGCCGGAGAGCACCGTCTGGCCACCGTGGGCGAGGTCGCGCAGCCGTGCCGTCCGGTTGATCGTTGGGCCAACGTAATTTCCCTCATCACGCAGCTGCACCTCGCCGGTATGCACGCCGATGCGCAGCCGGATCGGAGCCAACGGCGCCCGCTGCAACTCCAATGCACAGACGGCCGCTGCGGTCGCGCGGGGGAACGCGACCACGAAGCTGTCGCCCTCACCCTGCTCGACCGGTCGCACCCCGCCGTGGGCGGCGAGCAGGTCGGTCAGTGTGCGGTCCAAACGGGCGACGGCGGCAGTCATCTCCTCCGGTTGGGTTTCCCACAACGCCGTCGACCCCTCGACATCGGCCAGCAACAGCGTCACCGTTCCGGTTGGCAGCTCGCCCACGCCCAACTCATTCCAGTTCACCGGCGGCGAATTCACCCGTCGATCAGTTCCGGTCATGCTAGCCAGCATCGGGCGCTCCCGACGGAAAAACATCGTGGAAACCCCGTACCCAACGGCGCTGAGCCGCATATTCGGTCGAGCGGCCCGGCGTTCGCTCAAGCCGGATTGCGCAGAAACGTCGGCGCCCGCATTTCCGAGTTCTCCCCGATGATCCGGCGCTCTCGAAATCAGATAGTCGAGTGGAAGCCCGACCAAGGAGGACCACAATGACCGCAACCGTTGACGGATCGAGATGCCCGAGCGTGTTCGATGCCGGGCTACCCACGATCGACTATGCACAGGCCCAGCACCCCGACGAAGCCCACGCGATCATCAGGCAGGCCCGCGCGCAGGCTCCGATCGCCATCGGGCCGTACGGGCCGGAGCTACTGACCTACGATCTGGTGCACACCGCGCTTCGCGACCCGCGGTTCCGGGTGCCGCAAGGGCATGTTCCTTGCGGCCCAAGGCATTACCTCCGGGCCGCTGTGGGACCGCATCGCGACCAACATTCTCAGCCTCGATGGTGCACAACACCACCGGCTGCGCCGGCTGGTCAGCCAAGCCTTCACACCGAGGGCGACCGCGCGCCTGCGCACGACGATCGTCGACATCATCAACGGGCTGGTTGACAACGTCAAGCGCGCGCGGTTGCTGCGACGTGGTCACCGACATTGCCCGCCAATACCCGATCCCGGTCATCTGCGCGCTGCTCGGTGCGCCATCCGAGGATTGGGAACTGTTCTCGAACTGGACCGATGACATCTTGGAGGCATTCGGCTGGGACGCCGCGAACCAAACGCCGGCGATCCTGAGCGCCTGGAATGCTCTAGACGCCTACATCGACGACATGCTCGCGCGGCGGCGCCGTACCTTGACCGACGACCTGATCTCCGAGCTGATCCGCGCCGAAGATGACAGCGATCGCCTCAGCGCCGACGAACTCCGCATGCTCGTCGCCGCGCTGCTGCTGGGAGGCACCGACACCACCCGCCTGCAGTTGGCTGCGGCGGCGCACGTTCTGTGCGATCACCCCGATCAGTGGGCGCTGCTGAACCAGCATCCGGAGCTGGCGGTCAGTGCCGTCACGAGCTAATCCGCCATTCACCGATGACGTTCATCACCCTGCGCACCGCCATCCAGGATGTCGAACTCGCCGGCATCACGATCCCTGCCGGCACAATCGTGGTCGTGAATACCGGAGCGGCCAACCGGGATCCCGCCGTCTGCGAGGATCCCGACCGTCTCGACATCAGCCGGGTGGGCGCCCCGCCGATCCAGACGTTCGGAGGTGGCACGCACTACTGCCTCGGCGCCAACCTAGCCCGCCTCGAGTTGGCCGAAGCGCTGACGGTCATCACCCGCCGCATGCCTAACGCCCGCCGCTGTGGTCCTGCCCCGTGGAAACCGGTGAACGCGTTGGGTGGACCCACCACCCTGCCCATCGAGTTCGATACCGAACACTGAACCGAGACCACCGATACGCGAACAGCGGTTCGCGAAAACCGATGTCCCACGGGCAACCGACCTACCGGAATCCCAGCGAATGAGTAGGGCTGGCGTGCGCCAGAACCCGGCGAATTCGTGCGACCGATTTAATCGGCGACAGGCACGCGAAAGCGCGCCGACGGGTCTAGACTTCCCGCTTGTGACGACAGCGTCGAATCCCTGTGGTGACGAACGAGGACAGCTGCCACATCGGTTGTATATGCGATATCAGATTGTTGGTCAGCGGCGGGCGCGGCGCATGTGCCGGTCTTTCGCGGACGTGGGTGTCGACACGGGGCCGGTTCGCCTCCAGCAGATGCTCGCCGGCATGCCGGTCACCGACGACGAAGTGACCGATGTCAATTTCGCCCTCATTGCGACCCAGTTAAAGCGCGACGAGCGCAACGCGAAACTCAGACAGCTACAGCGTCAGGGCGCCCGCACACTCATGTTTGCCGGGATGATTCTGCTTGTCCTGAATTTCCTGTTTTGTCTGGCCTACGTATTGCTCAACCTGACCGACCAGGCCCCCCTCTGAGCTTCGGCAGCGACCGATCTGCGCCGGCGTGCCCGCCCGAGGTGATCAGCGCGGCGCGATGACCCCGTTGTCGTAGGCGTAGACGATCGCGGCAGCCCGGCCTCGCAGGCCGAGTTTTCCGAAGATCTTGCCGATGTTTTACCGTGAGGCCCGAGATACAGAGTTCATCGGCCATCTCGGTGTTGGAGAAACCTTTTCCGATCAAGGTCAGTACGTCGAGTTCGCGGGTGGTCAGCTCCGCGATGTCGGTTCCGCGCTCCCGGTTCGGCACGCTGGGGGACTATTTGGGCCCTTGAGATCAACCTACGCGGGGGTGCCCGGCGATGCCGCGAAGCCGACGAGGCGGTCCCGACTCATCCAAACGGCGGCCGTGCCCTCCACCGTTTGACCGATGTACCGGGCCGGTCGGGCGATGGAATCGTGGCGTGGCGGGAGCGCGTAATCAGTTGTGAGGAGACGCAGGATGAAGATCGCCACCGAGATCCCCTGGCAGGACCGGCGCTTCACCATCCCGGTCGAACGAATGACCGCCCTTCCGCCGACCGTACTGGCTCAGGCGCTGATGACGATCGACGCGACGGCGCGACCGGCTTGACCTTCCGCTGCGGACCCGAGGTGCCGGTGGGCGCTCACAACCTCATCGAAGACCTCGACGCATGGAAATTGCTTCGGTGAGCGCTGCCGAACTGTGGGATGGGCAGGCAGCCGACGGACATTCGCTTCGTGAGGCCACCCTGGCACACTTTTTGCGTGCTCGTCGCAGCAGAGTGCAGCCCGCTGATGTCGGCCTGTCCGCGGGTGGGCGCCGCAGGGCGGCTGGGCTTCGGAGAGAGGAAGTGGCAGCGCTGGCTGGTATCAGCACCGACTACTACCGACGGCTTGAGCAGGGTCAAGAAGACAGTCCATCGGTTCAGGTGCTTGACGCTATCGGTCGGGCGCTGCAACTCGATGACGACGCGGTGACATATATGCGAAACCTGTTGCACCACCGTGCCATTGCCGGTCGGATGAAATCGTTTGAACAGCCCCATTCTGCAATCGGGGTCCTGCTTGACAGCTGGTCGGTGACGGCCGCGGTTGTCGTTGATCCTGGCATGACCGTGGTGAGGGCGAACAACCTTGCCAAAGCACTGTGTCCGCATTTTGGGGCCGGCGCGAATACCGTGCGCGCCATTTTTCTCGAGCCGCAGATGCGAAGCTTTTATCGCGACTGGGAGAGGCTGACATCATGGTGCGTCTCGTTCACCCGCGCCATGCTCGGTCAACGTCCCGATCCCACCCTGATCAGTCTGGTCGATGAATTGAGAACCCACAGTGCGTGGTTCCGTCACTTGTGGGCCCGGCATGACGTCACCCAGGAGACCCCCGCAGTGATGCTGATCAATCACCCGCAGCCCTAAATATCTAGGTCCGCGCTAGGCCCGCTCCGGAACGGGTTGCACCGGCGTCGGGCGGCCCACTTCCACCGCACCATGGATCTGAACCGTTCCGCCGGTCGCGTGATGCTGCTGCTGCCAGTCCCTAATGGCCTGGTGCGCAGCGTGATCCAAGTAGCTGACCAGTAGATGGACGGTGACCGTGGTGCGTTCGGGAACGGACGCCAACACCCGAGTCAGCCGGGGTAAGGCCAGGAACGTGCATGCTCCCTCGACGACTACTCGCCATTCGTCGCCTGCGGGCTTGGCCTCGATCTTGGTCCGAATCACCCGCCATCCGGTCAGTGTGATAGCCAGGACCAGTCCGATCATCACGCCGTGCAGCAGATTGAGAAAGACGACCGCGCCGACGGTCACCAGGTAGATCGTCAAATCCCCAGTCTTCGAGGCCGTTTCAATGTGAGCCGGCTGCAGCAGTTGTATTCCGATGACAATGAGCAGACCGGCCAGTGCCGCGGTCGGGATCTGCTCCACCAATTCCGCGAACGGAAGCGCGAACAGCAGAATCCAAAAGCCATGCATGACGCTCGAGGCTCGGGTTTTCGCGCCCGCGTTGACGTTGGCCGCGCTTCGGACGATGACACCGGCGACGGGAAGGCCGCCGATTACCCCCGACACGATGTTGGAGGCGCCCTGTCCGATCAGCTCGCGGTTGAAGTCGGTCCGTGGACCGTGGTGCATTCTGTCGATCGATACCGCCGTCAGCAGGCTCTGCACGCTGGTGATGAGGGTCACGGTGATGATGCCGAGGACGACGGCGCCCCAATTCCCTTCGGGAATTGCCGGCAGTTGCAGCGCTTCCAGCACCGATCCGTCCAGCTCGATCCGGGATACACGGAACGGCAACACCAGCGAGACAATCGTCGCCACCACGATCGCGACGAGCGGACCGGGAACAGCAGCCACCTTGGCGGGGGCCCAGCGCCAGGCGATCAGGATACCGATTACGAGCAGCCCCAACAGGACTCCAGGCCGATGTGCGTTCACAATTTGTTCAGGCAGCTCAATGACGTTGCGCCAGGCCGTGCTTTTGGACTCCCCGCCTAGCAATACATGGAATTGCTGAAGTGCGATGGTGATGCCGATGCCAGCCAGCATCGCGTGCACGACGACGGGTGAGATAGCCAGTGCGGCGCGGGCAACTCGGCTGAGTCCCAACAGAACCTGCATGATCCCCGCGCAAACGGTGATGAAACATGTGACCATCCAACCGAATTCACCGATCAGATCGGCCACCACGACAGTCAGCCCGGCCGCGGGGCCACTCACCTGCAGTGGCGAACCGCCGATGGCTCCGCCCACGATTCCACCGACGATGGCGGCGATCAGGCCAGCGAGTACGGGCGCGTCGGAAGCGATTGCGATTCCCAGCGACAACGGAAGAGCAACGAGGAAGACCACCAGTGACGAGGACAAGTCATGCCGGATCACCGGTCGCAGCCGGCTCTTCAGTGACGCGGATCGGGGCTCGACCGCTTGCCCTTCGGGCTGTTCGATGCGTTGCATCGGTACCTCCCTCGTTGGATTTGCGCGGGGGACGGTACTGTCCGCCCCGTCCTGCGATAGGTGAATTCGACATAACAGGCTGGTACACAGGCGATTACGTTATTCACCAACTCCATTGTTCGGCTGGGAACGCCTGGCTTCTGTTCGAAGGTATGTGCGCTATCAGCGCGGGTCAACCGGACGAGCCGGGCGCATATGGAATGCAAATTATTTGGGTTGCGCTGTGACGAATTCGTAATGTCCCGCGGTAAGAGGCCCTGGTTTGACCTAAACCTTTTGGCTTACTGCATATTTCGGACGTGATTGTTCAGGCCGGGCCGCGACCGTCACCCGCCAGTTTCAAGAGAAGTTGCGACCCGCCCAGGACGCTGGCGTGCAAGGATGCGTTCCCGCCATGCAATTCGGCCTGTTGGGCGACGAGCGCCAGTCCTAACCCGGAACCCGAACGCGATGCCGTCGACCCGCGGGAGAAGCGTGCGAAGACCGCGGTGCGTTCCTCCGCGGGTACGCCGGTGCCGTTGTCGTCGATCGCAATTTCTACGCCTTCGCTGGAACTGCTCACGTTGAGCTGGATCGTGGAAGCACCGCCGTGTTTGACGGCGTTCGCAATGGCGTTGTCGATCACTAGCCGCAGGCCCGTGGGCAATCCCACCATCAGTACGGTGGGCGACGGCACCAGCGACACCTCGACGTCGGGGTAGATGCGAAGCGCGTCATGGGCGGCACGATCCAAGAGTTCGGTGATGTCGAACGGGACGAAGTCATCCACGGTCGTCAGCTCGCCCTGCGCCAGTCTCTCGAGTGCCGTCAGGGTTGCCTCGATGCGGCTCTGGGTGCGTATGACGTCGCCGATCACTTCCTGGCGCTGCTCGGCGGCCAGCTCCAGGGTG
Organism: uncultured Actinomycetota bacterium; assembly: GCA_963832935.1. Taxonomy (GTDB): domain Bacteria; phylum Actinomycetota; class Actinomycetes; order Mycobacteriales; family Mycobacteriaceae; genus Mycobacterium. Next base: position 245,242 of record CAWHWA010000038.1, on the reverse strand, counting down.
GACAGCACCTCCAAGTTGGTGCGCATGGCCGTCAGCGGGGTGCGGAGCTCATGCGAAGCGACAGCGGCGAAGTCACGAGCCGACTCGAGCGCGGCCCTGGTGCGCTGTTGCTCGTTGCCGATGCGGTCCAGCATTTGCTCGACTGCTTCGGCGATCTCGACGGCCTCACGCACGCCGCGGACCTGAACCTCGTCGGGACTGGACTGGGCGTTGATGGCGCGGGCTTGACGGGCGAGCAGCACGAAGGGATTGACCATGATCAACGAGATCACCCAGCCGACCAGGAACGTGCCGCCGATCACGCCGGCGCAGATCAACAACACCCTTAGGTGCAGTTCGTTGATCCGATGCTGAGCCTCGGCCAGCGGGGCGGCGAGCGCAATCGAAACCGGACCCGCCGAAAAGGTGCGGACACGGTATTGCACGCCGTTGATGGTGGTGTTGGCGTACCCGTTCGCGAGTTTGGGCAAGACGATGTTGCTGGGCACCGACACCGTCACGTCGCCAATGCGTGCCGTGCGTACCAGGTTGCCGTCCGGCGAAGGGCGATCAGGGTTCATCTGCTGCGGGTTGTTGAGCAGCGAGTTGATATCGCCCAGGCTGCTGACCGAATCCAGGCGGCGATCGAGCTGGCTGTATTGATCGTTGGTAACACCGACCCACACCCATACACCCAGCGTGACGACGAGGGCGATCACCCCTAATTGCGCAACGATGACGATGGTGCGCAACGACAACACACGCATCGGCAGCCGGAATTTTCTCAACGCGCGAATGTTGGGCTCCCTTACTGAGCTACTGCAGCTTTGCGACCATCATGGCCCAATTTTCGTTTACCGGATCGCTCAACCGCGTTACGCCAATAGCGTGTTGAAATGCCGGCAGCGCTTATTCGAATCGAAATGCTAGGCGGTGCAACGACTCTCAGTGCCCCGCCGCCCGTGACGTGGCTAGCGACTATGTCACCGAGGCCGCGTAGATCTCGTCGATATTGGATCCAAGCTTCGCGTCGAATTCGGCGTCGGTCTGGTTAGCGGTCAGGCCCTCGGTCAGGGCCCGCGAGAAACTCGCGATCAGGCGGTGGTTGCGGGCCAGGATCGCACAACTCTCGGTAAGGCTGTAGCCGCCGGACAAGGCAACCACCCGCATTACCCGGGGATGGTCGATCAGCGAGGCATAGAGGTTGTCTTCGTCGGGCAACGTCAGCTTGAGCATGACCTGCCTGTCGTCCGGGAGCTCGTCGAGTTTCGTGCGCAGCGCCGACACCAGCAAGCTGTCCGCCTTGATTTTGTCGGGACTTTTGATGCTGACCTCGGGCTCGATGATCGGCATCAGTCCGCGGCCGGCGATTTTGTCGGCGTAGTCAAATTGCTGGTCGACGATGGCCTTGATGCCCTCCTCGTTGGGCTCTTGGATAAACGAGCGCATCTTGGTGCCGAAAATGCCCTTGTGGACGGCACGCTCCAACAGGGGGTCGAGCTTCGTCATGGGCTTCATGAGCTGCACGCCATTTTCGACATCGCTCAGCCCCTGATCGACCTTCACAAACGGCACGATGTGCTTTTGCTTCCACAGAAATGCCGCGGAGTCCTCGCCATCGATGGTTCGGTCCATGGTTTGTTCGAACAGGATCGTCGCGATCACCTTGTCGCCGGTAAAGGTCGGGCTCGATATCAACCGGGCGCGCATCTGGTGGATGAGGTCGAACATCTGCTCATCGCCGTCGTATGCGTCCTCCTCAATCCCGTAAAGCTTCAAGGCTTTTGGCGTGCTGCCGCCGCTTTGGTCCAGCGCGGCGATAAAGCCGCGCCCCGACGCCATCGCGCTGTGTTGCTCTTGGTTCACTGCGGTCCTTCCGTCGTTGCTCGATCCGGGCGCGCGGGCCCGGTGCTGGGAACGTCCGACCCCCGGGTTCCAGCATTGCGCAACGCCACCCCTTCCGGCTACCACTTCCGGGCCCGCCGGCGGCCAGGGCGCGCGGTTGCCATCCGGACGGTGAGTGAGTACTCTCTCACCATGTCCGACTCGGGACGCGATCGACTGCTGGCGGCGGCACTGCGGCTTTTCGCCGCCAAGGGCTACTCGGCGACATCGGTGGCCGATATCCAGCGGGCATCGGGTCTTGCTCCGGGATCGGGCGCGTTGTACAAGCACTTCGCCTCCAAGCGCGAGCTGCTGGAGGCGGCGGTTACCCACCGGATCGACAGCATCGTCGCCGCGCGGGAAGAGTTCGACGCCGGGCAGCCGGGCAGCGTCGAGCAGGCGGTGCGTACCGCAGGCCAACTGATCTGGAGCAACCTGAACCAGAGCGAGGATTTGCTCAAGGTCATGCTGCGCGAGCCCGAAGAGCTCGGTGATCTCGACGAGAAAACCTGGCAGGTCATCACCGACAACGCCTATCAGCGGTTCGCCGACGAGCTGGCCTCATCCAATCGCTCTGGCCGCACCAGCATTCCCGATCCCGAGGCGGCCGCGGCCGTCGCGATCGCTTCCCTCTCCTACGCGGCGACGCTGCAGGCGCTGTCCGGCCGCTTGCCGGGAAATGTCGATGAAGACCGCTACTTCGAGGCTTGGGTCGACCAGACGGTCAGCGTCCTCGCCCAGCACACCAATCACAGAAATCGCTGAGCATCAACCTATTTCAGGAGCCGAACCGTGACTTTCTCACTGCAACTGAGTGACGACGTGATCGAGGTGCGCGATTGGGTGCACGAGTTTTCGGCAGACGTCATCCGCCCGGCCGCGGCCGAATGGGATGAGCGCGAGGAAACCCCGTGGCCGGTGATCCAAGAGGCCGCGAAGGTGGGCCTCTACTCCCCTGACTTCTTCGCGCAGCAGGCCGGCGAACCGACCGGGCTGGGCATGCTCACCGCGTTCGAGGAGATGTTCTGGGGCGACGCCGGGATCGCGCTGTCCATCATGGGCACCGGGCTGGCCGCGGCGGCGTTGGCGGGCAACGGAACTCCCGAACAACTCGGCCGCTGGCTACCCGAGATGTTCGGCACGCCCGATGACCCCAAGCTCGGTGCGTTCTGCTCCTCGGAGCCCGATGCGGGCTCGGACGTCGGCGCCATCCGCACTCGCGCGCGCTGGGACGAGGCGACCGGGGAGTGGGTGATCAACGGCACCAAGACCTGGGCCACCAACGGCGGTATCGCCAACGTCCACATCGTGGTGGCCTCGGTCTATCCCGAACTCGGCACCCGCGGCCAGGCTAGTTTCGTCATCCCGCCCGACACCAAAGGATTCGCCCAAGGGCAGAAGTTCAAAAAGCACGGTATCCGCGCTTCACACACCGCCGAAGTGGTGCTCGACAACGTCCGGCTGCCCGAGGACGTGATTCTCGGCGGCCGGGAGAAGTTCGAAGCGCGGATCGCCCGGGCCAAATCCGGAGCTTCGTCCGGCGGGCAGGCGGCGATGAAGACTTTCGAGCGCACCCGGCCCACCGTCGGCGCGATGGCCGTCGGCGTGGCCCGGGCCGCCTACGAGTACGCGCTCGACTACGCCTGCCAGCGTGAGCAATTCGGACGCAAGATCGGCGAATTCCAGGCCGTCGCGTTCAAGCTGGCCGACATGAAGAGCCGGATCGACGCCGCACGCCTGCTGGTGTGGCGCGCGGGCTGGATGGCACGCAATAACCAGAACTTCGACTCGGCAGAGGGTTCGATGGCCAAGCTGGTGGCCAGCGAGGCCGCGGTCTATGTCACCGACGAGGCCATCCAGATCCTGGGCGGCAACGGCTATACCCGCGACTATCCCGTGGAGCGGATGCACCGGGACGCGAAAATCTTCACCATCTTCGAGGGAACCAGCGAGATCCAGCGCCTGGTGATTTCGAGGGCGCTGACCGGCCTACCTATCCGTTAGGTTTGGCGTCATGAAACGTGCAGTCGTCGCGGCAATCGGATTCGTCGTCGTCGGCAGCTGCGTGGGGATGCCCCAGGCCGCCGCGGATAACCCGGCCTGTACGGCGTCGATGTGCGCTTTCTTGTCCCCGTCACGCAACATCAGCTGCGAGATCAACTACCAGCGTGACCCCGGCATTTCCGACGAAGCCTATTGCCAGACCAACTCGCCGCCCCAGTCCGTACACCTGTCCAAGGGCGGCGTCGTCAGCAGCTGCACGGGCATTTCCTGTGTCGGCAATGCCGGGGAGGGCACGCCGACCCTTGCTTACGACCAAACCGCCGGCGTCGGTCCATTCAGCTGCACATCGAAGTCCGACGGAATTACCTGCACCGTTTCCCCGGGCCACGGGTTCACGATCTCCGACGCGGGGATCACGCCGATCGGCTGACCTTGTGCGACGTCCCGCACTCACGCGAGTCCGCGCTTCGCTTTCCGTCCCATTCCCGCACTAAACAGTACTGGCCTGAACACCGCACACCGCCTGCTCCGTAGTCTTTGAGAAGGTACTTTCGTCGGAAGGGCCACATCATGCCCCGCGCGGTGTCGACCAGGGTCGGGCTTTATTTCGGATTGCTGCAGCTGGTCTTTGGGCTGACTTGGGTGGGGTACGTCATCTATCTGCCGCAACTTGCGGCGCGTGCCGGGATCAGCCCCGGCGTGGTCGGATGGCTTCTGGTGTTCGATCAAATCATCTTCGCGCTGTGCGACTGGGCGGCCGGCGTCGCCGTCGACCGCGTGGCGCGGGTCGTTGGGCGAGTCGGCAAGATCGTCGCGGGAGCGACGGCGGTTTCGACGCTGGCGTTCCTGCTTCTGCCCTTCGTATCGCGTTCTAGCGCTGATGTATTCGTCGCGGTGATTGTCGTCTGGGCGATCACTTCCTCCGCCTTGCGCGCGCCGCCGCTGGCACTTCTCGGCCGCTACACACCTGTCGGCCGGCAACCGTGGGTCTCATCACTGTTCGTGGTGGGAGTGGGCCTCGCGACCGCGTCGACGCCGTTTCTCAGCGGGCGGATCGCGGCATACGATCCGCGAATCTTCTTCTGCGCATCGGCAGTCTCCGTTCTCGCGGCGACCTTGTCGATCGTCTGGGCCGAAAAGACACTCACCCGTGACGCCCCGCCCGAGACACCCGCGCCCACCGAGATTCGAATCAGCATCCTCCTCGTGTTCCTCGCGGCGGTTCTCTTGGCGCAATTAGGATTCCAGGTGCACTCCGCAGTCAATGCACAGCGGCTCTTCGCCAAATACGCTCGCCCGGGCGAAGTTCCGACCCTGTTGTCGGTGTTCTGGATCGGATTCGTGCTGTTGACACCCTTGGCGTCGTTGCTGGCGAAACGTTTCGGCGGCATCGTCTCCATGATGTTAGGGGCATTGGTGGCCGCCGGATCGGCCTGGGCCGCAGCACAAGCCACCGACGTGGTGTCGCTCGGCATTGCGCAATTCATCTGCGGCGCGGCCTGGGGTTGCGTGATGGTGAGCGCGGTTGTTGCGGCCTTCGCGATCGGCCGCCACGGCAGCCAGGGCACCATGGTCGGCGCCGTCTTCTCGGTGATTGCGGTGGCGACGATGGCGCGGATCGCGCTGGTGACCGCTCACGGTGATCAGGTTCCTGCGGTCGCGGCCGCGTTGCCCTGGTTGCCCACCGTGGCATGGCTGGCAGCGGCGCTGCTCCTTATCGGCGTGCCCACTCTTCGGCGAGCAGCTGATACGAGCGCACTCGGTCGTGATGGTCGTGCGTAATCAGTGGTCACGATCAGTTCGTCGGCCTCGGTGGCATCGCGCAATCGCTCGAGCTGGTCGGCGACTTGGGCTGCTGATCCGACGAATTGGGTTTCCACCCGGTCCGCGACGAGTTCGCGATCGGCGGCGGTCCAGGTGTGGGCGCGTGCTTCGTTCGGGGTCGGAAACGGAATCGCGCCCGCACCGTTTCGGATGCTCTTTACCCAGGGCCCGTAGCCCGCAGCGAGCTCGCGAGCGGTGGCCTCGTCGTCGGCGACGACGACATCCGCGGACACCGCGACGTAGGGCGAGTCGAGCTCGGCCGAGGGCCGAAACGCCGCCCGGTAACCATCAGCCGCCTCCAGGACGGAGGCGGGGGCGACGTGGTAGTTGGCCGCGAACCGCAGGCCCCTGCGGCCGGCGACCACTGCGCTCTCTCCGCCGCTGCTGCCCAGAATCCACACCTGCAGGTCTGCACCGCCGCCGGGGACGACGTGCGCCTCTTGGCCGTCGGCGGAGTAGGTGTCGGCGATCAGCGCAAGAATGTCGTCGACCTGCTCGGTGTAGTTCTGCGACTGTGCGCCGGGCAGTTGCAACAATGCCTTATGCAGCGCGAAGCGCGGCGATTTCAACAGCGGTGTCAGGTCGAACTTCTCCGGTATCAACAACCCGTTGGGTGTGCGTCCGTCGGCGAATCTTCGCGATGCCGAGGCGGCCGGAGCCGGGGATGCCGGCCCGCGCGGCTTACCGCCGGAGCGCCCCAAACCGAGGTCAAATCGCCCGGGGTGCAACGCATCCAGCAGGCCGAACTCCTCCACGGTGGCCAACGCGGTGCGATGCCCCATCTGCACCGCCCCCGACCCAAGTCGGATCGTCGTGGTTTCGGCAGCGGTCAAAGCGAGCAGCACCGCGGGGGACGTACCGGCGACCCCGGGATTGAGGTGATGTTCGGCGAACCAGTACCGCGTGTAGCCCAGATTCTCGGCGTGCCGGGCGAGATCGATGCTGTTGCGCAATGCTTGGGTCGCGGTCGATCCCGACGAGATCGGGACCAGATCGAGCACCCCTAAGGCAGTCGTCATCGCGCGCAAGGCTTCACGATGCCACCCCGGTCGAGGCACTGCGGCCCCCGGACCGCCGCGGCGTCGGCAGCGGCGCGAGACCGAGATGGTCGCGCAGCGTGGTGCCGGTGTAGTCGGTGCGGAACACGCCGCGCTCCTGAAGCAGCGGCACGACCCGATCGACGAAGGGATCGAGTCCACCGGGTGTGATGTGTGGGACGAGGATGAATCCGTCGCTGGCGTCCGCCTGGACGAAATCATTGATCGTCGCGGCGACGGTCTGAGGTGATCCGATAAAGGACTGGCGGCCAGTGACCTCGACGATCAGTTCTCGGCTGCTCAGGTTCTCCGCCTCGGCCTTGGCCCGCCAGTCATTGGCGATCGCAATCGGGTCCCGGAACATCCGAACGCTGGCCCGGCCACGCGAGATGGTGTTCTCCCCCACGACGGGGTCCACCCTGGGCAGCGGCCCATCGGGGTCATGGTCGGACAGGTCTCGGTTCCAGAGTTGCTCGAGGAATTTGATCGCAGTTTGCGGGGATACCTGCGCCAGCCGTACCTCGTACCCGATGTCGGCGGCCTCGGCATCGGTGTCGCCGATCACGAATGTCGCGGCCGGCAGAATAAGGAGTTCGTCGCGACCGCGCCCGTAGCGGGCAAGCCGGCCCTTGACGTCTTCGTAGAACGCTTGCCCGGCCCCCAGGGTGCTGTGCCTGGAGAAGATCGCGTCGGCGGCGGCCGCGGCGAAGTCGCGCCCCTCCTCGGAATCGCCGGCCTGGAAGACCACCGGGCGACCCTGAGGGCTTCGCGGAACGTTGAATCGACCGTGGATGTCGAAATGGGCATCCCGGTGGGCAAATGCCCCGGCGTCCGGATCGGAAAGAAAAACGCCGGTCTTCTTGTCCGCCACGATTTCGTCACCGCGCCAGGAGTCGAACAATTCCTGGCTCGTCCGCAGAAAGGTCTTTGCCCGCTCGTAGCGCTGGTCCTCTGCCAGGAATCCCCCACGCCGAAAGTTCTCACCGGTGAAGGCATCCCACGAGGTGACGACGTTCCAAGCGGCACGGCCGCCGGAGAGATGGTCCAAAGACGCGAACTGCCGAGCCACCTCGTAGGGCTCGTTGAAGGTGGAGTTGATGGTTCCGGTCAGCCCAAGTCGGTCGGTTACCGCGGCAAGTGCGGCCAGGATGGTGAACGTGTCGGGTCGACCCACGACATCGAGGTCGTAAATCTGCCCGTTCTGTTCGCGAAGGCGTAGGCCCTCGGCGAGGAACAGGAAGTCGAACTTGCCCCGCTCGGCACTCTGTGCGAATTGTGCAAACGAGCTGAATTCGATGTGGCTGCCGGCTGCCGGATCGCTCCATACCGTCGTGTTGTTGACGCCGGGAAAATGCGCCGCCAAGTGAATCTGCTTTATCGGCTTACTCATTGGAAAGTCCTCGGTGTCGATGCGTCAGGCGATCGCGTAGCGGTTGGCGGGGCGGGGCAAGCCGAGCAACCCGCGCAACGTGTCGGCTTCATACCCGGCGCGGAAGACGCCCCGGCGCCGCAGCTCGGGCACCAAATGCTGGGTGATCTGGACCAGGTCATGCGGCAGCGCGGCCGGACGTAGCCGGAAACCGGATAGCCCCGCCGCGTGCCACTCCTGCAGCAGGTCCGCCAGCCGCGCCGGAGTTCCGACGAAAACTTCAGCGTCGCTGAGGTATTCGGCTCCGGCAAGATCGTCGAGCCGGCGCCGTCGCGCGCGTGCCGCCGCAGGAGTGCGATCGAGGAACACCACCAAGTCACCGAAGATGTGCAGCGTGTCCTGGCTTCTACCGACGGCGCGTTGCAGCGCCCCGATCTCGGCCGTGATGTCTGCGGCCTGCGCGGCGTCGTGGGGGGTGACGAATCCGACGTCGACGCTTTCGGCGATGAGCTGATGGGAGACCCCGCCGTGACCCAGGGCCGCCACGATCGGCTGGCCCTGCGGTGGTCGGGGCGTGATCGAAGGCCCTTTGACGGAGAACCAGCGTCCGTCAAAGTCGATGTAGTGCAGCTTGTCCCGGTCGATGAACCGGCCGGTAGCGACATCGCGAACCTCAGCATCGTCCTCCCAGCTGTCCCACAGCCGACGCAGCACTTCGACGTAATCCGCGGTCTCGGTGAAGTATTCGCCGATCTGCCGCTGCACCGACGGGTCGTTGAGCGTGTTGACCGAGAGGAAGGGCAGATCGCGGCGCCCGAAGTGCGCTGCCGCATCGTGGCGTGCCGAGATCTGCACCCGGACTCCGGCTCGTCCCGTGCTGACGTAGTCAAGCGTAGCGATCGACTTTGACACATGGAACGGCTCGGTGTGGGTGACAATTGCTGTTGGCACGAGCCCAATTGCCTTGGTGCGCGGCGCGATCCGGGCGGCGATGAGCACCGCGTCCAGTACGCCCCGGACGCGATCGACGCGGTCGTCCGCCTCGAGGTGGTCGTCGGACTGCAACGTCAGCGAATCCTCAATCGTCACGAAGTCCAGCGCGCCACGTTCGGCTTCAGCGACCAGATCGGCCCAGTAGCCCGCGTCAAACAATGCGTCGGGACGCGCGTCGTCTGCACGCCATGCCGCCGGATGCCAGCCGGCACCATCCAACGCCACCGCAAGGTGAATGAAGTTCGACGAATCAGACATCAGCAAGACCGCTTTCGTAATTGACGCGAGGCCCCGGGCGACGACAACGGATGGAGGCCGGTTCCCGCTAACGCGGGGAGTCGCCGATCAGGCGGGAAACGCCGCCGCGCACGAATGGGGTGCCGGCGGCTGACAACACTGTGCAGACCGCATTGTCGACTCCTGTCCTGCTCGCACACCTTGCAATGCCGATGCTAGTTACGCCGAATGGATGGCGCCGCGCGGCCAAATCGCGACCTACGCGTTTCGCACCGTCCGATATGCAGCGGCGCTGCTTAAATCACTGCGAGTTAAAACTCGGCGCCGAGCAGCATTATTCCGTCTTGGCCAGCAGTGGTAGTACGCCTTCGGCGAACCAGTACGCCTCTTCGAGATGCGGGTAACCGGACAGGATGAACTCGTCGAAGCCCAGCGAATGGTATTCGGTGATCAGATTCGCGACTTCCTGGTGGCTACCGACCAGCGCGGTGCCGGCGCCACCACGGACCAAGCCCACCCCGGCCCACAAATTGGGGTAGATCTCGAGCTTGTCGACCCGGCCGCCGTGCAATGCGGTCATCCGCCGTTGTCCCTCGGATTCCGAACTGGCATGCTGCGCCGTGGCTTTGGCGATCTGCTCGTCGCTGAGTTCGGCCAGCATCTCGCTGGCGACGGCCCAGGCCGCGGCCGAGGTGTCACGGGTGATGGTGTGCAGCCGAATCCCGGCCCGGACCTTCCTGCCACGCGCGGCGGCCTCGGCCCGCACCTTCTCGATCTTGGCGGCGGCTGCCTGCGGCGGCTCGCCCCAGGTGAGGTAAACGTCCGCGAACTCGGCCGCGATCGGCAGCGCCGGGCCGGATGAACCGCCGAAGTAGATCTCCGGCAACGGATTCGGCGGAGCGGACACTCGGGCATCTTCAACGGTGTAGTACTTTCCGCTGAAATTCACCGAGTCCTGCGTCCACACCGATGTCACGATCTGCAGGAACTCAGCAGTGCGGCCGTAACGCTCGTCGTGACCGAGATAGTCACCGAACCGACGTTGCTCGGCGTCGTCGCTGCCGCTGACCACGTTGAGCAACACCCTGCCCTCGGAGAACCGTTGCAACGTCGCGGTCTGCTGGGCTGCCAGTGTGGGTGGCACCAGCCCGGGACGGAACGCGACCAGGAACTTCAGTTTTTCGGTCTCGGCCAGCAACGCGGCCGACGTCAGCCACGCGTCTTCACACCAGGTACCCGTCGGGGTCAGCACACCCTCGAAGCCCAGCCGGTCGGCGGCGCGTGCCACCTCGGCCAGATAGCGCCGGCTCGGCGCGCGATACCCGTTCGGGATATCGCGGTTCGACGAGGCGTGCGAGCCGCCGACGATCGAGCGGCTGTCACCGGTGGTGGGCAGAAACCAGAAGAATTTGAGCGAGCCATCGCAGCCGACGCTAGGTTCCCGGCGGGCGCCGCGCAAGTTGCGTTCTGGCCGGATCTGACCCGCCCTAGCCGGAACCGCGTGGAGTATTTTTGCCTGGCGCGCCGCACGAGGCCCGGCCGCGATGGGCAGGCCAACTGAGGCGCCTGGGCCGCCGGTGCGGGCACCAGACATGATGGCCTGATGACCACCGAGATCCGGGTTCTCGACAGCGAAGACGACCTCATCGCCGCGGCGAACGTGTTTCGCACCGCGATGGTGGGCATTCCGCCGCTGCCGGATCTGCCCCCCGGCCAGATCACCACGCTGCTCGATCCCGGCCGCACCATCGGCGCATTCGTCGGAGGACAACTCGCAGGCACCACCGACGCGGCGACGAGCACGCTGACCCTTCCCGGCGGAGCGATCGTGAACCACGCCGCCGTCACGCATATCGGGGTGCTGCCGTCGTTCACTCGAAAAGGCATCGCCACCGACCTGGTACGTCATCAGTTGCGGGACATCGCCGCGCGCGGTGAGGTCGTCGCGTCCTTGCGCGCATCGGAGGCCACGATCTATGAGCGCTACGGCTACGGCGTAGCGAGTTCATTCCAGAGCGTGGAGATTCAGACCGCCCGTGCGGCGCTCCGTCCCGATGTCGGTGCCGGCGGCCCGGTGCGACTATTGGACGCCGCCGAAGCATGGGAGATCCTGCCCCGCATCTATGACGCCAATCGTCCGTCCCGCCCGGGAACCATCGACCGCCCCGCGGTGTGGTGGCAGGGTGTGCGGCTGCGCACCGAAGCATCGTCGGGGGCTTGGTATGTCGCGGTGCACGGCGACCCGGGCTCCGAGTCGGGGTTCGCCCGCTACCGCCCGATTGACACCGACAAGTGGTTTGTCAGTGACCAGCGCACCATCGTGGTCGAGGATTTCTTCGCGCCTACCACGGAGGCCTACCTTGGGCTGTTGCGTTTCCTGCTCGGGCTGGATCTTGTTGACCGCGTGATGTTTTGGATGCTCCCGCTCGACGATCCGCTGCCCTGGCTGCTTGTCGACCGCCGAGCCTTGCGGGTCACCGCGACACATGACGAAACGTGGCTACGCGTCATCGATGCCCGCAGCGCGCTGACCGCACGCCAATACATCGGCGGCGGCTCGGTCACCGTCGCTGTCAATGATCCACTCCTGCCCAACAATTCAGCCACTTTTGCCATCACGGGCGACGGTGTCGAAGCCACCGAGCAGCGAGCCCAACTACACGTGGGAGTCGAAGGGCTGGGCGCTGTGCTGCTCGGCGGCGTCACCTGGCGAAGTCTCGCCGTAGCCGGCCTGGCCCGCGCAGACGAGTCCGCGGCGCTGGTCGTGGCCGATCGACTGTTCGCGGTGCCCGACGCACCATACGCGGGAGTCTTCTTCTAGCCTGGGGTCACTCGGACACCTTGACGGGGTACAGGTTATGGCTGCCCTGTAGGCCTTTGAGTTCGACCTCCACGGGTGCGCAGAGCTCGATGTCGGGCAGGCCGTCGATCGCGGCGCGCACCGATTCGCTGATGAGGATCTCACCGCCGTCGGCTTGTCCCGTGACTCGCGCCGCCATTGCGACGTTGCGCCCGAAAAGGTCATCGCCGCGCCTGACCGACGTCCCCAGATGGATGCCGATCCGGACCCGGATTCCCTCCCCCTCATCGGCGTTGTCGAGCAGGGCCCGTTGTACATCGACGCCGCAGCGCACGGCCTGGCCGGCATCGGCGAACGCCATCATGAATCCGTCGCCTTGATTCTTGATGACGTGGCCGCCGCGATCCTCGACATGCTTGTGAATGAGCTTGTTGTGCCGCTCCAGCACCTTCATCCATCCGCGGTCGCCCAGGGCCTCGTTCTGTGCGGTGGAATTCTCGATGTCGGAGAACGCGATCACGACATCGCCGTCGGCGGTGAGCCTGGCGAGATCGGGACGCTCGACCTGAGCCCAGCCCGCGAGATCCTCGACCGAGTTTCGTACCGTGGCGCCGATGCCTTTGCTGATCAGCGAATCAGCCGTCTTGAAAGCGGTCCTGATCGCAAACGGCGCAACGCCGGGGCGGCGCCGGCGACGCCGGTTGCCCTGACTAGCGGATGCGCTCGAGAGCGCTACGAGCCCCTTTGAGCTGCCGCCGCGACACGATGAGCAGAACTCCGAGCGCGATCAGGCCGGCCAGTTCGACCACCGCGAGCGCCGCAAGCAGCACCGTCAGGGTCATTGCTCGTTCCCCGCTGCGGGAGGCGCTGTCATTGGCCGAGTATGCCGCAGCGGCGTGTCAGCGCTGCGGGGCAGACCTCTGCGTCGCCAGAGCTACCGCGGCCACCACCAGATCGGGTTGGTGGATCTGAATGAAGTGATCGCTGCCTGTCGCGACGATGTGTGGCGTTTGCGGTCGCAGCGCGACAAGATCTGCGGCGGCCTCCCGCCACGCCTGTTCCAATTTCGCGCCCTGCTCGGATGGCACCGTCGGGGGAATCACAAACGGCTCGGTCCTGGTCAGCACGACGGTGGGGATGGGCGGAAACGGCGGAGCGGCGGCGACCTGCGAGACGCTGTTCTCGATGTCGATCACTTCGAACGAAGACGCGTCGGTGAATTGCGGCAGCGGTTCATCCAACGCCTGCCGGTAAGCGGGCCAGTCGGATCCCAACAGGCTCGGTATCTCGACACCGAAGGCGTCGACGAACACCACCGCGCGCACCTGGTCGGGGTAGCTCTGGGCGTACAGCCGGGCGAACAGCCCACCCAGCGAATGCCCGACGAGAATGTACGGCCCCGGAAGATGTGCGGAGGCAAGTAACGCGTGCAGATCGCCGACGACGTCCTGCGCGCTGCGCGGCATTGCGGCCGGTGAACTGCGGTCGCTGACAGTGGGCGGGTCGGAATAGCGCAACGTGCCGGGCCGGTCGTAGGCGCAGACGCGATGGGTGCCGGCCAGGGCGGGCAGCACCGCGGGGCCTACCGCCGGCGCGACGGCTTCGGACTGGTTCCACGGATCCGACGAGTTGTGATACCCGGATTCCAAAATTACTGTCGGGCCGCCCTTTCCGCGGCATTCGAGGTAGAGGTGCCGGCCGTTGCCGATGTCGATCGGTCCGCGAAAGTCGCCCGACGAACCCGATCCCGGCGTTGGGCGGCCGCCGAGTGGGTCGGCGCAGCCCACCAGCGCGAGCACCAGGACGGCGGTCGACAGAAAGACTTTGCAAACTGGACGCATCACGTTCATTGTGCGGGCACGCAACACGCTTGCGTCGAACCGCCGCGGCGTTGCGCGAAACCCTTCGGCCTATCGTGCCGTCGACCGCTTCAGTAGGGTCGGCGTATCAACGGGAGGTTGACCACCTTGGCTACCGGACGTGGCGCCGCGCTCTGGGTCGTGGCGGCCGTCGGGTACCTCTTGCTCGAGGCGATTGCCGCCGCGGGTTTTGCACCTGCGTACAGCTATGCGCGCAACTACATCAGCGATCTCGGGGTTGACGCCGGTCAGCTGGTGCGCGGCCGGACGTTCAACTCCCCGCGGTCTTACTTGATCCACGTCGCGTTCTATCTGCAGGGCATTCTGTTCTTCCTGGGCGCATGGCTCATCGTGGGTATCCCCGAACGCCTAAGGGCTCGAGTCTTTTTGGGGTTAATCACCGCGAATTCGATCGGCAACATCGTGATCGGAACCGTGCACAGCGGGAGCCTGCATCGCGCCGGCGCCGCGCTGGCGATTGTCGGCGGCAACACCGCGATTCTGGCGGGATCCGCGGTCGTCGCGACCGTTGGCGGCTGGCACTGGTATCGCCGCATCTCCAATCTGCTCGCAACCCTTGGCCTGCTGAGTCTGCTGATGTTGATCATCAACTCGGCAACATCAAAGGCCAACCTGCTGCCCGACGGAGCGTGGGAGCGCGGAAGCGTGTACTCAATCATCTTGTGGCAGTTGCTTACCGCCGCCTGCCTGCTGGGCATTCGGCGCCAAGCCGCGCCAGACGCTGGCTAGCTGCGCTGCCGAACCATCCGTTGCTCGACGCCGCCCAAAACAGCGTCGCTGAGTTTGCCCAGCGCGGCCAGCAGAACGATGGCCAGCAGCATCACGTCGGTGCGGCCGGTGTTTTGGCTGTCGAGGAGGAGAAAACCCAGACCCTTCGACGAGGCGATCAACTCGGCCGCGACCACGAACAGCCAGGCGTTCGCCAGTCCTAATCGAAGCCCATTCACCAACTCCGGGGCGGCAGCGGGCAACATCACCGTCGTCAACAGCGAGGCGCCGTGTCGACCGTAAGCCCGGCCCACTTCCAACAACTGCGGGTCGACATGCGAGAGCGCCGACGCCGTTGTCGTGTAGACCGGAAAGAACGCGCCGATGGCGACCATGAGGATCTTCGGAGTTTCGTCGATGCCAAACCATAAGAGCAGCAACGGCACCCACGCCAAGGATGGCACGGTGCGAAAGGCGGCAACGGTCGGCGCCAGCAATCGTCGCACGCCAACTGATAGCCCGATGAGTGAACCGAGTGTGAGCCCAGCGGCCGCGCCGGCCAGGTAGCCGACGAGAACCCGAGAACCGCTCGCCTGCAAGTGAGTCCATAGTTGGCCGCGCCGAACCAGGTCGCCCAGCGCGGACACCACATCGGCGGGAGGTGGGAGCTGGCTGGGCGAGAAGAACCCCGCGCCCGCCGTGACAAGCTGCCAGATCACCAGCAGCAGCGCTGGGACGATCAGCCCCACAAGTAACTTCGCGAGCCGCCCGGGCCGGGACGTCAGTGCGCTTGTTGGATGTACTTTGGCTCGATCAGCGTGCTCAGCGCGTTGCGGCCGGCGTCGTCGGATTTGATATCGGAGTCGGCCACCGCGATCGGCTCGACTCGGGTCAGCACCGCCCGCTGAGCGTCCCCCGGCACCGGATCGATGTCCACCAATGTCCGGCTCAGTTCCTCCTGGGCCACGCTCAGCGCGATGTTCGCCTGCGAGGCCAGCAACGCTGCCAGTTGATCGGGATGCGCCTTCGCCCATTTCCGGGCCTCCTCATAGCTGTCGACCACGGCTTGGACGGCCTCGGGGTGGTCGGCAATGAAATCCTCCCGAGCATCCACAAAGCCATAGGAATTGAAACTCGGGTTGCGGTAGATGAAACGGGATCCCGATTGCTGGATCGTCTGCGCGATGAACGGGTCCAGCCCGGACCAGGCGTCGACGTTGCCGCGTTCCAAGGCGGTCTTACCGTCGGCGTGCTGCAAATTGACGATCTCGATGTCGCTGGGCGAAAGCCCGGCTGTCGCAAGCGATTGCAACAGGAAGAAGTACGGGTCGGTGCCCTTGGTGACCGCGACCTTCTTGCCTTTCAGGTCGGCCACCGAGTTGATGGGCGAGTCCTTGGCGACCAGCAGCGCCGTCCACTCGCCCCCGGCGAACAGGTCGACGGCCTTGATCGGCGACCCATTGGCCCGCGCGACCAGCGCAGCCGAACCGGCGGTAGAGCCGACGTCCAGCGCCTTGGATCGCAGGCCCTCGTTGGCTTTATTGCTTCCCGCCGAAAGAATCCACGTCACGTTGTAACCACGGTTTTCCAGCAGGTGTTGGTCGCGCACCACCAGGCTCAGCGGGCTGTAGTAGGCGTAATCCAGATGAATGTCCTTTGCGGCCGTGTTGCCGGCGTTTGAACCGCAGCCGGAAACCGCGATGCACGCTGGCAATCACCGAAATTGAAGTGAGATATCGACCCTTCACCATGCTGTGGCCTCCTCGTCGATAGCAGCCCGCAGGCTCGCGCCGCTGCGTCGGGGCACGCCGAGCTCGTCCAACAATTGATCCCGCAGCACGGTGATACGCGGGTCACCGCGGTCACGGGGTTTGGGGATTGCGACTTCGTGTGTCGCGGCGATACGGGCGCCGCCCGTTGCATCGGCGCGCAGGATCAGCACTCGGTCGGCGAGGATCGCCGCCTCGTCCACGTCGTGGGTCACCAACACCGTTGTCGTGCCGGCCTCTTGCTGTACGGCATCGAGTAGGTCCTGCATCCGCAGTCGGGTCAGTGCATCGAGGGCGGCCAGCGGCTCGTCGAGCAAGAGGACGCGCGGGCGCCGTGCCAGGGCACGCGCGAGGCCCGCGCGCTGGGCCATGCCACCGGACACTTGTCGCGGATAGTGTTCGCCGAACTCGCGCAACCCGACCACATCGAGCCAGTGCTGCACTGCGGCAGAGCCTTTCGCCCGTGCCGTACCGGGCGCCAAGCCATACTCCACGTTTGCCGCCAGCGATCGCCAAGGCAACAGGCGGGGCTCCTGGAACACCACCGCACAGCGCGGGTCGATTCCGTGAACGGCTACGCCGTCGATCTCGATCCGTCCACCGGTAGGCGCTGTCGAGGCCCGCGATGAGCCGCAACAGTGTCGACTTGCCGCTGCCCGACGACCCGAGCAACGCGACCACCTCGCCCGGCTCGATCTCGATGTCGACCTCGTGCAGCACGGTGTGCGTTCCGAACGTGCGGTCGACGCCACGAAGAGACACCCGTGCCGGCGCCGGGTTGGTCGACATCACCCGCGAAGCCTAGGAATCGCGGTAGCCGACCGCCAGGTTTGCGTCGGTCGTGATTCAAACCCGGCCCGGCCGGGCAGACACTCTGCGGTGACAACCGATGTTGCAGCGCGAGCAGGAATAACCGCTTGAGCGGCATCGTCTGTGCATCGGCGTGCGGCGCATATTCTCGCAACGCACTTCGAGGCGCAAAGCTGTGGCCGATATCACCGCAACACAGCGTTCGTCGATCAACCGCGTGCAGAGATTGAGGAGGAAGTCAGTGATCAGGTCGAATGTGGCAGTGTGCCGCCGGGTTCGACCCGCGCCGGTCCAACCGCATGGACGTGACGGGCGCGGCGAATCTGGCGGATCCGAGCTCCTGTTCGCCGCGGTGTTGACGCTCCTGCTGGCGACGGGGTGGGCGGCGAACCACTACGCCGGGCTGATCCCCGCGATCAGCGATCGGCAGCATCTCGGCAGGGCCACGCTCGACGCGATCTTCGGGATCTATGCGGTGGGACTACTCCCCGGCCTGCTGATCGGCGGCCGTGCCTCGGATCGGCTGGGACGGCAACCGGTGGCCTGGGCGGGGGCGATCACCTCGCTGGCGGGCACGGTAGCGATGTTGGTGTCGCAGCATTCCGGTGTGCTGCTGGGCGGCCGTTTGGTGGTTGGGGCCGGTGTGGGGCTGGTGATCAGCTCGTGCACCGCATGGGCCTCGGATCTCAAGGGTCCCGCCGGCGCAGCCGTCGCCGGCGCCGTCCTGACGGCCGGTTTCGCGGTCGGCCCATTCGCATCCGGGGTGATCGTATCGGCGGGGCAAGCCGGGCTCTGGGAGTCGTTCGGGATTGCGGCCGCGTTGGTCGTGCTGGCGACCGTCCTCGCTGTGGTGGCGGCCCAGCGCGCAACCGTGCCCACGCCGGTGGCCGCGCGTGGACAGGATCAGTCGGTATCGGCGCGTCGGGACATCACGCGGGCGTTGAGCTGGGCGCTACCACTGGCGCCATGGGTATTCGCCTCGGCGACTCTGGCATTCATCACGATCCCTACCCGCGTGCACACCGGGCTCGCGGCCCCGATAGCCGCGGGGACCGCCGCGTTGATTGCCAACGGTGTCAGCGGCATTACTCAGCTGATCGCCCGCGCGCGCCGGTGGGGCCCCCAAGCCGGCACCTTTGGCGCCGTGTTGGCGGCGCTCGGCTACGCGGTAACCGCGGCCGCGCCGTCGACCATGCCACTGGGGGTGGGCTTGTCACTGCTGGTGGTTCTCGGGTGCGCGTCCGGCCTGCTGCTCCGTGAAGGCTTGATTGATTTGGAAGCCGCTGCGCCGCAACGCCTGCGCGGTGCCCTCACCGGAACGTTCTACACAGTGAGTTACCTCGGCTTCGGGCTGCCGATGCTGTTGAGCACCATCGGGTCCGCCGGATCCGCGGTGATCCTTGCCGTGATGGCGGTGCTGGCGTCGGCGACCGCCGCAAGCCGGGCAATACGGCTGCGACGAGATGGCCACCGGCAGAGCGAGTTTCTCTCTGCGTGATCGCCTGCGCTACAACGCCAGCGCTTGGCGTAACACCGCAAGCGTCTCGGCCTGCTGACGCTTCGAGATAGCCGCGTCTTGGATCAACATAGAGCCGTGGAAAGTCCCTGGGAATAAATGCAATTCGACGCTCACGCCCGCGGCGAGCATGGCCAGCGCGTAGGCGACTCCTTCGTCGCGGAGCGGGTCGAAGTGCATGACGGACACGTACGCGGGCGGCAGACCCGCTAACTCGGTCGCCCGAGCCGGCGCGGCATAGATCGGTACGTCGGCGGTACCGGCGCGACCGGGTCCCAGGTAACAGTCCCAGCTGACTACCGCTCGGGGGCGACTCCACATTGGGGTATCGGTGAAGTCGGTCATGCTTGCCGTGGTGAGCCGATCATCGAGTTCGGGCACGGAAAGCAGTTGGAACGCGATATGTGGTCCACCGCGGTCGCGGGCCAGCAGCGCCAGCGCCGCACACAGTCCGCCACCGGCGCTGGTGCCCTGAATGACGATGCGTCCGGGGTCGATACCTAATTCGTCCGCATGCGCCGCCGTCCAGACCAGCCCGGCGTAAACGTCTTCCAGCCCACCGGGGAACGGTGTTTCCGGCGCGAGCCGGTAGTCGACGGACACCACGACGACGCCGAGTTCGCGCGCATGCCTGACGTTGATGGCATGTTCGGTGTCGAGATCGCCGGCGATGAACCCGCCCCCGTGGACGTTGTACACCGCGCCCGGAGCGCTGCGCTGTTCGGGCCGGTAAATGCGGATGGGCTACCGCGGGATCGCCATCGCGGCCAGGGATTTGACGGTCCTCAATCTGCACGTCCGGTGGTGTCCGGTGGCGGAAACTGGGCGATCATCTCCGAGAGCGCCGCCCGGATTGCCAACGGATCGTCGCCCGGGAGATCGGGCAGAAGTGGAACCACCGCAGCTAATTCCGGATCGAACGCATAAGTCGTCATGTAGTACTCCTGAATCGATCGACGGCAGGGTCGCTCAGTAATCTTGCCCTGTGGCGTGCGGTATCTGGCTAGATCGATTGGTGTTTGTCGCGGCCTGTACATATTGGCGCGTTTATGCCGCTGTCCGGCTCAACGATTGCGTGTCGCGGTGAAGAATTTATCGCGCAACAATCTCTCGAAGACCAAGGGCAGTCCACGCAACGGTCGGCCATATTCGTTCGCGGCCTTGTCTAACAGGTCAGCACCGGCGACTGCCCAACCCCGTTCGGCGAGCCAGTCTTTGGTGTCGTTGCGCGGGTCGTCGAACCACAGATCGGCGACCGATGGCTGGGCAGCGAGTTGGCTAGTGGAGGACATGCTATCGGCGAACTCCCGCAACTCTCCGGGCTCAGGACCCAATTCGGCGGCGATCTGGCTGCCGGCAGCGGACAACTCGTGCAACCGCTCGAAGAGCGCGTCCTGCGCGGCGCCCGGAAGATAGGGCAGCAAGCCTTCAAGCGCCCAGGCCGTCGGTTGGTCGGGGTCGAATCCCGACGCGATCAGAGCGGCGGCCCAGTCCTCCCGCAAGTCGGTGGCAATGACGACACGGCGCGCAGTCGGCACGGCACCCTGCTGGTCAAGGACCTGCTGCTTGAATTCCAGCACGCGCGGCTGATCCACTTCGAAAACTGTCGAGGCCGGCGGCCATGCCAATCGATAAGCACGGGAATCGAGTCCGGCCGCCAAGATGACCGCTTGCCGCGTCCCGGACTGGGCAGCGCGGGTGAAGAAGTCGTCGAAAAACCGGGTGCGCACCCCCACCCACTGCGCGTTGAACGCCGCCGCGCTGTCCAGATCGGTGTTTGCCACTGCGGCAATGAGATTCGGCTCACCTGCGGCGGATACGAAGCCGGCGGCGAAATCATCGTTAGCCAGCCGCGGATCGAGCGCGGCGTCGAGGGCACGCGCCGCGCAGACAGCCAACGCGGTCAGGCCGACGCTGGTCACGATGTCCCAGGTGTCACCGGCAGTTCTCGACATTGCAGCCTCCCAGCACGAGAGCGAAGGACCTCGGGCCCGCCTATTTCGTTCGGGCAACTAACGAAACTGTACACCGGGCTTCGCCGGCCGTTCGGGAATGAAGTCGAGAACCAATCGGTTCGAATAACCAAATGAGGTTCCTGCTGATAACGCTGATCACTCATGTTCCTGATCCGGTTTCGGGTGAGAAGAAAAGCCCGGCGGATCGGCTGCGTGATGTCCTCGACAAGGCGGTGCTCGCCGAGGAGCTGGGTTTCGACGGCTTCGCGGTGGGTGAGCGTCACGAGGATCCGTTCATCTCGTCGTCCCCGCCGGTGGTACTGAGCAACATCGCGGCGCGCACCTCGAAAATCAGTCTGTTCACCGGCGTTACGACGTTGAGTCTGCTCGATCCGGTCCGCGCATTCGAGGACTATTCGACGCTGGACAACCTCTCCGGTGGGCGGCTCGAACTGATCATCGGCAAGGGCAACGGCGCGGCACAGGCCGAGTTGTTCCACGTGACCACCGACGACCAATGGGATCGCAACCGCGAGGGCTACGAGCTGTTTCGTCTGCTCTGGGACAGCGACGACGTCACATGGTCGGGCCGGTTCCGGCCGCCGCTCGTCAACGCGAAGGCACTTCCCCGGCCGTTGCAGGACCGGATCCGGATCTGGCATGGCAGCGCGACCAGTAAGGATTCCGTGGACCTCGCGGCCCGTCATGGTGACCCGCTCTTCTCGGCCAATGTCATCAACCCCGTTGAGCCCTACACCGAGCTGGTGCGCTACTACCGGCAGCAGTGGCAGTTCTACGGCCACCGACCCGAGGACGCCCTGGTCGGTGCCGGGACCGCGGGGTTCTACGTCACCCGGACATCGCAGGAAGCGGTGGCCACCTACCGGCCGATGTTCGAGGCACGCTTGGCATTCGCCCGCCGCGCCGAGCTACCGGTGGCATTCGAGTCGATTGAAGATTTCGTCGAGCGAAGCTCGGCGCTGATAGGCAGCCCCGAGCAGGTGATCGACAAGGTAAGTCGCTATCACGAGCAGCTCGGGCATGAAGTGATGCACCTGTCCGCCGATACCGACGGCGTGACACCCGACCAACAGCGTCGTAGCCTTGAGCTGTTTCAGTCCGAGGTCGCCCCGATTCTCCGTGAGCGTATTCCGAGTCGACCGCTGATCGCGCAGTCGGCACCGAATGATGTTGTGTCCGTTCGACAAAGCAAGTAGGTAAGTGAGGATCATGACCACTGGCGCAGATACCACAGTAGGAACGTTCGAGGCAGCCTGGAACCAGTGGCACGCTGAGCGCGAACGCTCTTACGCCGATCCGCTCGGCTGGGTCAGCCTCACCGGCTTGTACTGGATCACCGAAGAATTCGAGTCGGTCGCCGACCTTCCGGGACGCTGGCGAGCCGACCGCGAGGCGGTGTACATCGAGGGGATCGACGGAACCGACCGGCTCGAACCAGTCGAGGGCGCACCGGGATTGCTCGTGCAGGCCGGTGACCGCCGCATCGAGGTGATCCGCCGAACAGGCTCGGTCGCGTTGCGCGTGCATGATCCGAAATCCCCGCACCTCAAGGCGTACAGCGGTATTCCCGCGTATTCCCCGAGCGTGCGGTGGCAGGTCGTCGGCAATTTCACGCCGTATGCCGAGCCGAGGACCGTCACCACGGGCGCTGTCGTCGAAGGTCTCGAGCATCACCTGCGCGCCGTCGGCGTCATCGACTTCGAACTCGCGGGCACCACGTCTGCGCTGGTCGCTTTTGGCGACGCCTCGAGCGGGTTGCGCGTGCTATTCACCGACGCCACCAGCGGAGCGACGACATACCCTGGCGCCAGGGTGCTTTCGATCGACGCGCCGGACGCCGACGGGACAGTGACGCTCGACTTCAACCGGGCGTCCAACCTGCCGTGCGCATTCACCGACTACGCCACCTGCCCGGTAGCTCCCGCCGAGAACAGGCTCGCGGTTGCCGTGGAGGCCGGCGAGAAGAATCCGCGTTGAGCCGGGGCCGGGCGGCTAGCAGCGCCCCTCGTCCTCTGAGTATAGTTAACTATACTTAGTTAAGTCGGCGGACGGCGCGGTCTCGTCGATCGGTGGGCGAGCTCAACCGCAAGGCGGATCAGTGACGACGACGCAGTTATCGGCAGCGCGCTCGGCGACGACCATGCTGGTGGTGTCCGCCGCGGCATTTCTTGCCAGCCTGGACCTGTTCATCGTGAACATCGCCTTCCCGGACATCCGCAAAGCTTTCGGTACCGCCGACCTCGGCGCGATGTCGTGGATTCTCAATGGCTACACCCTGGTGTTCGCCGCATTCATGACCCCGGCGGGTCGGCTCGGCGACAGATACGGGCATCGCCAAATATTCCTGTGGGGTTTGGCCGTGTTCACGTTGGGATCGGCGGCGTGCGGGCTGTCGGGATCATTCGCCATGTTGGTGGCGTTCCGCGTCGTTCAGGCGTTCGGCGCCGCAATGCTCATGCCGAGCTCGCTGGCGCTGCTGCTGGCCGCCGTTCCCGCCTCGCGGCGCGCCGTCGCGGTCAGCACCTGGTCGGCGGTGGGCGCCATGGCCGCCGCGCTCGGGCCGCCGCTCGGCGGGATGCTGGTCGAGTTGTCTTGGCGGTGGATCTTTTTCGTCAATGTGCCGGCTGGGATTGCTGGCCCTTGCCGCGGGCCCCTGGGTGCTCGCCAAAACCCTCCCCGCCGGCGCGGGGCTTCCCGATCTATTCGGTGCGCTGTGCCTGGTGCTCGGTATCGGCGCCTTGGTGTGGGCCCTGATCGAACTGCCCGTAGCTTCCAGTGGCGCGAAGGTCGTGATCGCCACAGTGGGTGCCGGATGCGCGATGGCGCTGGCCATATGGCGTTCGTTACGCCATCCCTCGCCGGCACTGGATCTCGCCGCCGTGCGGGTGCTGCCGATGTGGTCGAGTTGCCTCGCGCTGCTGCTGTTTGCCGCGGCGTTCGGTGCGATGCTGCTGAGCAGCGTCATGCTGCTCACCACCGTGTGGGGCGAAATCCCCAGAAGTCGCCGGCTTGTTCCTGTCGCCGGGTCCCGTTGTCGTAGTGATCATGTCGCTCACGCTGGCCGGTCGACTGATCGGCCGGATCGGCGTCGGTGCTGTCGCCGCGACCGGGGCCGCCCTCTATGTGGTCGGGATCGTGATCTGGCTGTGCCGGGTGGGCCCACACCCCGACTACGTCGCCGATTTCCTTCCGGGCCAGCTGTTCACCGCAGCCGGAGTGGGGCTGGTCTTTCCCAGCCTCTCCGCGGTCACCGGCCTGGCACTACCCGCACACCGGTGGGGCGCCGGATCGGCACTGACCAATACCGCCCGGCAGCTGGGCACGGTCCTGGGCACCGCGGTCCTGACAATGATCTACCAGCCGGGCATCGACCTGGGCGCCATCCGGCGAGGCTGGGAGTTCATGGTCGCGGCCGCAGGCACCGCCGCACTCATCGCCGCAGCGCTGGCACTGTGGCGAACGACCACAACCGGACAACGACCGCTCAATGACGAAATCCCAGAGCGAACAGGTTTGCGCCACTTGATGTTTCCCAGATCTCACTTCCAGGCGAACACCGGCTGCTCCAGCTCGTCGACCGGGTCGTGCGCGGCCCTCCAGGCACAGCCACCGCAGTTGAAGCAACACAGCACCCGTCGGCGCGTGGATGAGGTCGTTCCCCAACGGGATTTGGACGACCGGATACGGGCTCTCCGGGATGGTGATGAAGCGCGGCGAGTCGTCGCGTTGCAGCTGGTGCAACCCCACCCGGTAGACCGCCACCACCTCGTCAGGCGCGGGCCGGGGATCGAGCTTGCCGCCACCCCAGATCACCACCGGCGTGATGACATATCCCGACCGGGTCGGGTAGTCGTCGAGCATCCCCAACACCGCCGAATCAGGCAGCCTGATACCCACCTCTTCGTCAAGCTCCCGCAGGGCGGCGTCGACAGCGGTTTCACCCGGATCGAGGCGGCCGCCCGGCAGCGCCCATTGTGCTGCATGTGATGACTGAGGCGAGATGCCCTGCGGCACAACAGGAAAGCGGCACCTCCCGAAACGTCGACCATACGCCCGTCGAGACCGGCCTCCATCGGCCGCCCGGCAATCCAGTCGTCCACCGGCGCCGGATCCACCCTGTCCTCACCGACCTCCGAGTCGACCACCACCACCGCGACTGCCGCGTGCCGCTTCGTCGGGTCGGTCACGGTGCGGCGGTCGTGACTCGCCAGATTTACCCGGAACCGTTCCCGCAGCGTCTCGTCATAGGTGATCGTCACCGCTCGACCATAGGACGCGACCGGGCGCACCCGTCTGTCGGGCGTTCGACGGTGTAGCGAGCGGACGGCGCGTCTGGCATCGTCGGACACGATGGCCGAAAGGCGTAGCGGTCAGGGAAGGCGGGGAGTCGCAATGGCTGACATCACCATGCTGATCCTCGCCGACCACGACTGGTTCCGCGAACAATTCGCCAGGCTGGACGATCTGCAGGCGCAGACGCCGGTGAACCAGGGCGCACTCGCGCGGGTGTGGCGTCCGCTCGCCGACAAGCTCGACGTGCACGCCTACATCGAGGAGAAGATCTTCTACCCGCAGCTGCTCGCCCGGGGCACCGACGATCCCGAAGGCGAGACGCTGGATGCCATCGGCGATCACAACGACATTCGCGACGGCGTTCGCGACGCCAACGCGGCCGGAGTCGGCACCGAACAGTGGTGGTCGGCGGTGGGCCGCACCCGGCTGGCCAACGACGATCACATGGGTGAAGAGGAACGAGAAGGCTCTCGGACTTTCGCCGCAACGCGCCGATCGGCCTCCGCGAAGCGCTCGGGCAGCAATACAGCGAATTCATGAGGCAGCACCCCACCACCAAGGGCCTGTCGATCACCGACCGCGACCCGCAACGCTACGTCGAAGAATTCGAGGGCCCCCCGCCATCGAAGCCCGACGACTTCTCCCTTCGCATCGGCAGTCTGAAAGGTCAATGAGCGCCTGCCGCGGTTACAGCGGGCGCATCAGTTAAACTAGCTAAGTAATGCACGCTTTGCTTTAGTAGAAGGAAGTTGGGTGGATGGCCCGTACCGAGAACGACACCTGGGATCTGGCGTCTAGCGTCGGCGCGACCGCGACCGCTGTTGCCATGCAGCGCGCGATGGCTTCCCGGTGTCCGGATCCGCTGCTCGATGACCCCTGGGCCGATCCGCTGGTTCGCGCGGTGGGCGAAGACACCTTCATCAAGCTGCTCGACGGCGAGCACGGGAACAACGACGATCCCGTGCTGAACCGCCAGGCGGTGAACCACCAGATCACCGTGCGCACCCGATTTTTCGACGACTTCTTCCTGCAGGCGACCGGTTCGGGTATCCGCCAGGCCGTGATCGTGGCATCCGGTCTGGACACCAGGGCGTACCGGCTGCCGTGGCCGGCCGAAACGGTGGTCTACGAGATCGACCAGCCTGAGGTCATCGAGTTCAAGACGCGGACGCTGGCCGGCCTGGGCGCCGAGCCCACCGCGCAGCGGCGCACGGTGTCGGTCGACCTGCGCGACGATTGGCCCTCGGCATTGGTGGCAGCCGGGCTCGACACCGGCCAGCCGACCGCCTGGAGCGCCGAGGGCTTGCTGGTCTACTTGCCGCCGGACGCGCAGGACCGCCTGTTCGACAACATCGCCGCCCTGTCCGCGCCCGGCAGCCGGATCGCGACCGAACACATGGATATGCGCAACGTCCCGTCGGACTGGGCACAGAAGCTGACGGAGCGATCCGAGCGGGTCGGCTCCAACATCAACCTCGCCGAGTTGTTTTTCACCGGTGAACGCAATAGCGCCGCCGAGTACCTCACCGGGCACGGATGGCGGGTCGACATCCGGACACCGAACAGGCCTTCGGCGCCAATGGATTTCAGGTGCCCAACGACGAGCTCGCCTCGTTCGGCGGCGATTCCGGCTACTTGACGGCGACGCTGGCCTAGTTCTGCCTGGCCGACCAACTCGGCGACAAAACGATCGATGAAGCCGTCCAGCGGGCCTCCACCGGCGGGCCGTATGACGAATTTCGTCAAGCCGGCATCCAGGTAGGCGTCCAGTCGACGGTGTAGCTGATCCCAGCCGGCGGCGATCAGGTCACTGGGGTCGACATCGGGACGACGCCGGCGGGCCGCAGCGGCCAACTCTGTTGGCAACTCGCCGTCAGCTACGGCCAACGAAATACCAAAGTGATCCGGCTCGATCTGTCGTCCGGCCTGCTCCGCGGCCCGCTCGATCGCCTCGCGCCCAGCCCGCGCCTCATCCGGGGTAAGGAAGCTACCCAACCAGCCATCGGCCAGCGCGCCGATGCGCCGAAACGCCGCGGGCGCCGAGCCACCCAGCCAAATATCAAGCGGAGGAACGGGTTTCGGTGCGACCGCGGCTGCGCTGACGGTGAAATACCGGCCAGAATAGCTGGCCGAATCGTCGGTCAGAGCCAGGCGCAGCACCCGCAGCGACTCGTCGAACACCGCCGCCCGCTCTCCGTTCGGGACCACGAACACCTCGCGCTCGGCTGGAATCGCCGAACGCAACCCGAAGGCCGGAAGAACCCGCTTGGGCGCAATGGCCGCCAGCGACGCCAGCTGTTTGGCCACCAGCACCGGATGGCGCCCCGGCAGCACGGCCACCGAGGTGCCCACCTTCAACTGGCTCGTCCGGGCGAGCGCATACGCCATGCCGACCATTGGGTCCACCGCAGGGGCGTACACCAGCTCGGAGAACCACAGCGAGTCCACTCCGCTGCTCTCCAAATGATCGACAATGCCGGCGAGCTGATCAGGAGCGCTGTCCGCACCCAGCCCGATCCCGAAGCGAATCTTCACCCGCGTCTCCCTCCGTGTGGTCGCGCACTGCCGTAACGCAACACGGCGGCGCCCCCGTTTGTGCCCGCTTCGCAATCGGCAGGCTGACAATGGGCTACGCGGTGGCGAACTTCTCGGCCAGCTCCGACGCCTCCTGCTGGATCCGATCGAACTGGGCGCCCATCGCTTCGGATAGCGCCGTCGCCCCCGACAGCGGCCGCACCATGACCATGAAGTCGTCGATCAGACCGTCCTCGTCGAAGTGCAAGAAGTCGCAACCGGTGATCCTTACGCCCGGCGCCCCGGATATCCCGGTCTCGAACACGAGCGCATGGTCGCGACCGTCGCTGCCGGCGATCTCCCGGACGTAATGAAAGTCCTCGAAGATCCGCAGCACGCCGCGCAGCAGTCGCCGCGGTGATCGGCTTGCCGGCATACGGCTTGAACGCCACCGGGCTGGTGAACACGACGGTGTCGGCCAGCAGTGCCTGGATGGCCACCTCGTCGCGGTCCTCGACCGCCTTCCGGAAGGGATGCATCAGTCACCTTTCCTCACTAGCGGCCCAACTAGAGCCGTCACGACATCATGGTGCAGGATCCGCCAGGTAGTGCGCGAGCACCGGTCGCATCCATTCGATGAGTCGTGCATCGTCCATGCCGACCAGCGGCGGGATGCACAGGATGTAGCGGCCCACCGCCAGGCCGAGCAGTTGCGATCCCACCAGGGCGGCTCGCTCGGGAGCGCGATCGGGAACGACCGCGGCCAGCGCCGGGGCCACCTGGTCGACGAACACCGCAAGCAGCGCATCCGCGGCAGTCCGGTTGGTCGCGGCTGCGCGCAGTAGCGGCAGCAGCGGGCCCTGCGGACCCCACACGCCGATGAACACCGGCAGTAGCACATCGGCGATGCGGTCGGGGGCGACGGCGGAGAGATCGGGGAACTTGACGTCGAATCGGGAGGCGGCGGCGAAAAGCTCTGCCTTGCTACCGAAGTAGTGCATCACGAGCGCGGGATCGACGCCGACTTCCGACGCCACCGAACGGATGGTGGTGCGTTCGAAACCGTGGGCCCCGAACTGCGCACGCGCGGTGGCCAGAATCGTCGACCGGGTGGCCTCCCCATCACGGGGTTTCGTCGGCATGGCGCCCAGTGTATTCAACGGCTGTTGACACGGTCCGCGTGGGGGCTTAGCGTTGATTTCAACGGTTGTTGAACTCAACCAGGGAGGCCGCCACTATGACCGTCACAGCCATCCAGATCGGACTCGATCCCGACGTGATCGATTGCTCCTCGCCCGACTTCGCTCAATTTCCCGGCCTGTCCACGGAGAAGTTGCGGGCCGCCAACAACGAAAATGTCGCCGCGTTGCGCGCCGCGGGCTACGACGTCGACAACTGCCTGATCGACTTCGGCCAGGCGGGTTCCGACAAAGCCCGCCAGTGGCTGGAGGCCAAGCGATACGACGCGGTGCTCATCGGCGCCGGCGTACGACTGGTCGCCGGCAACACGCTGCTGTTCGAGTCGATCGTCAACGCCGCACACACCACCCAGCCCGGCTGCCGCTTCGTCTTCAATCGTGCGGCCGTGCCGACCCCCGACGACATCCGTCGCTGGTACCCGCATCCGGAAGCGGTGGCACGATGACGACCCACCATGTCGATGTCCTGGTCGTCGGCGCCGGGCCGACGGGGCTGACCGCCGCCGGTGACCTCGCGCGTGCCGGACGCTCGGTCGCCGTGCTGGAGCGTTGGCCCACGATCAACCCGTCCAGCCGCGCGTTCGCCACCATGGCCCGCACGCTCGAAGTTCTCGACGCCCGCGGGCTCGCCGACGACCTGCTGGCGCGTTCGCACCAGGCACCGGGAGTCACGATTTTCGGCGGTGCCCGCATCGATCTCACCCACCTCGACTCGCCCTACCAATTCGCGATGATCACCCCCCAGACCAATGTCGATCAGGCACTGGCCGGTTATGCCGCCGCGCAAGGCGCCGACATTCGGCGCGGTGTGCAGGTCATCGGCATCGACCAGGACGCCGACGGGGTGACCGTGCATACGCACGGCAATGACGCGAGCAATTACAGCCGTTGGCGGGCGAACTATGTGATCGGTGCCGACGGCGCGCACAGCACGGTTCGCGCGTTGGTGGGTGCGGATTTTCCCGGCCGGACGATCCTGTCGTCAATCGTTCTTGCCGATGTGAAGCTTGCGCAAGGGCCGGCCGGACCCGGCCTGACGCTGAGCAGCACTCGGAACGAATTCGCATTCCTGGCCCCCTACGACGACCGCGACGCCAGCGGTTCGTGGTACCGCGCGATGGTTTGGGACCGCAGCAATCAGCTGTCCGATAGCGAGCCGGTCGACCGCGACGAGATCGCCGACATCCTGACGCGGGCCATGCACCCCGATCCCGGCTTGCTCGAGGTGGGGTGGAAGTCCCGATTCCATTGCGACGAACGCCAAGTCGCGCAGTATCGGCACGGCCGCGTATTTCTGGCCGGAGATGCTGCGCACGTCCACTCGCCGATGGGCGGTCAGGGCATGAACACCGGCATTCAAGACGCGGCGAATCTCGCGTGGAAGATCGACGCCGCGCTCGCCGGCGCCGACGACGCGGTGCTCAACAGCTACCACGACGAACGTCATCCGATCGGCAAGCGGGTCTTGTTGCAGTCCGGCCTGATGGCCCGGGGTATCACGCTTCGGCCGCCCGTTGCGCGCGGACTGCGAAACATGCTGGCACCCAGGCTGCTTCGCATTCCCCGGGTCCGGGACGCGATCGCCGGGAGCTTCGCCGGAACAACGTTGCGGTACGCCCCCCGCAGGGGCGAGAGCTCCCTGGTGGGAACCCGCGCAACGCAAATTCCGTTGCGGCACGGGCGAATCACCGAGCTGCAACGGCTGCCCGGCTTCGTGTTCGTTCGTGAGCGGGGTGCGCCTGCGGTCGACGCGGCCAGGCTCCCTCAAGCGGTGCGGACCGACGACGGCCCGGCGGTGTTGGTGCGTCCCGACGGCTACATCGCCTGGGCGGGCGCCTCGGCCGATCGGTCCGCGTGGGCCGGGACGCTTGCGGGCTGGGCGGGCCGAGCCCGAGCCGATCGGGTCAGCTTTGCGCAGCGGCAATCCCGTTGAGCCCCAGGAGTTCTGCCAGTTGCTCGGCCGAATACTGCCCCGGGGCGAGGCCGTTTTGCACTGTGGCACGTGCCGCCCGGGCTAATGCGGTGTTCAGCGGCGCCGCGACGCCGTGTCGATGGGCGATCCGGACGATCTCCCCGTTGAAAAAGTCGGTCTCCACGTTGCCGGTCTGGCGGCTCAACGATTGCCACGTGGAATTGTTCGGTCCGGTATTCGATCCGGGCACCGGACGTATCGTGGGTCCGTCGACGCGCGTCGCCGTCGACACCTCGAATGAGACGAATTCGATTCCCGCTTGCCGCAACACATTTTCGCCTTCACGAC
The DNA here is from genome assembly GCA_963832935.1 of uncultured Actinomycetota bacterium. GTDB lineage: Bacteria > Actinomycetota > Actinomycetes > Mycobacteriales > Mycobacteriaceae > Mycobacterium. Next base: position 214,190 of record CAWHWA010000038.1, on the reverse strand, counting down.
GCAGCGCGGCCACCACCTGGTCCACGCCGGCCGCGCCGGCGGTCAGGGCGCCGACCGCATTGCCGAGGTTGCTCAGCAGCTTGTTGTACTTCCAGGGGGCGACGTCGTCGGGGGTCCGCACCCGGATCCCTGCCGCGGTCCACGTTTGCGCGAGCTCCGCCAACAGGTCGGCGTCGTCTTGGGTACGCAGCGATGCGGGCCACCGCGAGACGTGGAACTGCCCGACCACCGGCCACGCCCGCACAACAACCTCGCCCGGTTCGAGGTGCACGGCCGGCAACCAGACGCAGACCCCGAAGACCCGACGGAAATAGCGCAGCGCTTTCTCTTCTGCGGCAACGCCGTTGAGCGCGGTCATCGCCGGCAGTAGCTCGCCCGCGGTTCCAATGACACCATCCGGGCCATGGACGGGTTGGTCCACCCATTCCTGCAGGGCTACATCGAGTTGTTGGGTCTTGGTCGCGAACACCAAGACGTCGCGATCGGTCAACAGAAGATCGTCGGGTCGCGACGCGGTGGTGACCGCGGTGCGGAACGTTCCGTCGGGCGTTTTCAGCGTTATGCCGTCGGCCGCCAAGACCTCGGCGTGCCGCCCGCGGGCAATCAACACCGTGGGGACACCGGCGCGGGCCAGCACTCCCCCGACCGTGCCGCCGATAGCGCCGGCACCGACGATCACGTATCGGTGGTCGACTCGTGGGGACAATGGGCCCGCCTTCCTATCGGCTTCGAACCTGCTCTTGCGCGAGGTTACGTCGGCTCCCGGTGGAAGTGTGTGAGCGCGCGAAAGCGGGCCTCGTTCAAAGGTTGCTGGTACCCCGCGACCAACAACCTCTGAAGGAGGCCCGCTTCCTCGTTGCCATACACGTCTGTAGTCGTTTGACTACGGTGTAGTGTAGACACATGACTACACGGAGCGCAAGCCCCGACCTCGCGCAGGAAGTTGTTCCGACCGGCCGCGACGAGGTAATCGCCGCGATCCTGGACAGCGCGGCGGAGATGTTCGCCGAACGCGGACCGGCGGCAGCGTCGATTCGCGACATCGCAGCGCGGGCACGGGTCAACCACGGTCTGGTCTTCCGCCATTTCGGAACGAAGGAGCAACTCGTCGCGGCCGTACTCGATCACTTGGCCGCCAAGCTGACCACATTGACCGACGGGGAGGCGTCCCGCAAGCGAGATCGAGACGGCCACCACGCGGCAACTGCGGGTCATCGCACGTGCACTTCTCGACGGGTTTCCGGCGGGTCAGCTGCAGTCCAGCTTTCCCGCCGCCGCCCGGCTGCTCGACGGGATCCGGCCCGAGCATGAGAGCGACGAGAGCGCGCGGCTAGGAGCGGCGAACGCAATCGCCCTGCTGCTGGGCTGGCAACTGTTCGAACCGTTCGTGCGCTCGGCGACCGGTCTGCAGGATCTGCCTCGGGAAAAGCAGCGCGAATCGATGTTCGCCGAGATGGGCAGGCTGGCCGAACCGCATTGATGCGCGGGGGCGCCGTCGTCTCGAGGTTCGCAATCGGCCGATGCTCGGTAGGCTGAGTGGGCGTCGAAGCCCCGAGGAGGCGCTGATGTCCCGCACCGGTTGGGCGAGCTGAATGAACCAGACGACGCCCGCCGTGACGGATCGCTTGGCGCAGCTACCATCACCGCCCGGGCCGCGCTTGCCCAGTGTCGTGCACACCGCGTTGTTCCCCTACCGCCACCGCATCACTCCGTTGATGCGCAGACGCTACGGCGACATCATCGCGGTTTCGGTACTCGGCCGACCCGCTGTCCTGCTGTGTAGTCCCGAGCTCAATCGGCGCGTGTTCTTCGGCGACGCGACGACCTTCCACGCCGGCGAAGGACGGCTCCCGGGAATACGCCGGGTGATGGGCGACCACTCCGTGGTGACCACCGATGAGGCTGCCCACCAACGGCTTCGCAAACTGCTGATGCCGCCCTTCCACGGCCCGGCGCTGCGCGGCTACCGCGACATGATGAGCGAACTCGCCGCCGAAGAAGTCAGCCAATGGCCGGTCGACACCCCGTTCGCGGCGCAGCCACGGATGAACGCGGTCACGCTCGAGATGATTTTGCGGGTGGTCTTGGGTGTCAGCGAGGGGCCCCGATTCGAGGAGATTCGTCGCACATTCTCCGGGCTCGTCTCCGCACCCGTGGTGGTGTACTTGGCCGAATTAGTCACGCCGCTACAGGGTTTCGGACCCTGGAAGCGATTCAGTCAACTGTTGGCGCGCATCGACGAATTGCTCTACGCGGAGATTCGAGAACGACGTAGCGCCCCCGACACCGCCACTCGCGCCGACGTGCTATCTCAGCTGATAGCCGCGCCGATCGATGAAGACCGGCTCTCCGATGTCGAGCTGCGCGACCAGATGGTCACCCTGTTGCTGGCCGGCCACGAGACCACCGCCACCACGTTGGCCTGGACGCTGCATGAGCTGGCGCATGATCCCGTGTTGCAGGACAAGGTCGCCGCTGCCGCCGCGACCGACGACGACAAATACCTCGACGCCGTTTTGAAGGAGTCGATGCGGCTGCATCCGGTGTTTTACGCCGTCGCACGAGTACTCACCGAGGACGTCGAATTGGGCGGCTACCGTATCCCGGCCGGCCACACCGTGTTTCCGGGTATCGGACCGATACACGGCGATTCCGGTCAGCACGCCGACCCTGAAATCTTCCGACCTGAGCGGTTTTTCGACGGTTCCGCCACGGCGGCGAACTGGCTGCCATTCGGCGCCGGTGTCCGCCGCTGTCTCGGCATAGGATTCGCGATGATGGAAGCCACCATCATCCTCCGCGAGATCCTGCGTACCCACCGCCTCGCGCCCGGCCGCACCCGGCCGGAGAAACCCCGTGCGCGCCAGGTCGTCTACGCGCCCTCGCGTGGCGCACGCATCATCGCCCATCCACGCGACCAAATAAAGCTGTCAGAGCATCGACTTGACCATTGATCCGCCCTCGTTGTCGGCCTCAGTAGTCGCGTCGCCATTTTGCCTGAAGTTGATGAAAGCCGTCTGCAAAGTCGAGGTGTTCAGCAGCTCACTGAAAGTGCCGATGACAGGAACCGGTCCCTGGGGTGCTGACACCACCCCGGTGTAATCGATGAAAGCTTCCTGCTGGAATTTGTTGCCGAGCAGCATCTTCGTATCGGGTGCGGTCAAGTTCTTCACGTTGATCAACCCCGCCGATGGCATGGCGGTCAACTGATCGATATCGGCCTGCAGCATAGCGACGAGATCGGTCCCGCCGGCCGGTTTGACCGCGACTCGGAGCTGCGCGCTGGAGTTGGCGTTGGACAGCGCCACCCAGTTGGGGCCCCGGTTGGCGATCGTCCAACCCGGCGCCGGGGTGATCGAAACGCCCGGCACGATGTCGACCGAATCGGCAGAAGTCAGCGCGACCGCCGCCCGGTTGGCGACAGCCGTCATGACGACCGCCGCGGCCACGGCAGCGGCGACGGCGAGTGATCGCCAGCCGGCGCACTTGCGAGATTCGTTTCGGTCGACGAGGTGGTCATGTGTTTACTCCTGACACTGGGCTAGGCGTTGATTAATTTGCCCATCGACTTCTAGAGTCGCCCGACGAGGCAAGACGTGTCCAAGACCGGGTTGCTATGGCTCGATACACTTCGCTTATCAAACCCGGGTGGCATGACGTTTCCGACCATCCACTTCGCGGGTATTAAGCCCGAGAGCCGAAATCTGTTATTGCGATACCGACAGGAATCCTGGCTATCCGGGCGACAACGACGAACAGGCAGACCGCGTGGCAGGCAGTGAACCGCCGGATTACCCGGGTCGGCAGACACACGGACACTCCTCGCCGTCCCCGTCGAACTGGGGCGGTCCCCCCGCCCCGTCGTTCCCGCCGGGCGCTGTTGCCCCACCGTGGCCACCTGGCCCGTCAACGTTTCGACCGCCGCCCCCCGGCCCCGCGCGCATCAAAAAGTGGCTGATGCTGGCCACGGCCATCTTCGCGGTCGCTGCCATCGCGTTAGGGGCCATGCTTGTTCGCCGCATCATGACCAGCGACACGGCGGCGGCCGCGCCGCGCCATACCCCGTCCGGCGCATCGGCGCCGGCAACATCGGGTCTCGTCCACCCGGAAAATCTCAAGGATCTGCTGCTGAGCCCCGCCGAGCTCGACGACATCCTGCACACGCAGGGCTTGACCGTTTACCAAGGCGGCAAGAGCGGTCTGTTTATCGACACCGCCGATCCACCCGATTGTGCGGGCATTTGGGCGCCGGGCATGCAGCAGGTGTACGGCGGCACTCGCTTCATCGACGCCCAGACCGACGAGCTGCATGGCCCCGTTGATTACGTGAAGCTGACGTTGCAGGCAGTGGTGGCTTATACAAGCGCGGCCGACGCCAGCGCAGTCTTCCAGGACATCGTCCACAAGTGGGATCACTGCGCCAACACCGAAGTACTGGTGCATCGCCGTGAGGGCGGCACCATCGCCGTTGGCGACCCGAAGATGCTCGACGGCTTGCTGACGGTCTCGTGGACCAAGACGGGCGGAACCGGGTGGGGCTGTCAGCGCGCGCTGAAGACGCGCAGCAACATCGTGATCGATATGAGGGTCTGCGACTTCGGCGGTAGTACTCAGGCCCCCGAACTCGTCGACAAAGTCGCCTCCCGGGTACCGCAATGACCGGCCCAGGCGATCCTCGTCAGAGCAGCGGTCCGCCGCCGTCGCGGCCGGCGCCCTCCTCGGAAGCCCCGCCGGGGCGCTACCCGATGGCGCCCGGACAACTGCCGCCGCCCTCCGCTGGCGGGCCGTGGCCGCACCAGCCCGGGCCGCCCCATTTCGGTCCCCCACCAACAGCACCGGGCCCATGGCCGGCCTCTCGTCGAGAATCTGTGCGCGGCTGGTGGTCGCTCACTATCGCCACAGCCGTGCTGACGGTCGGACTGCTGCTCGCGCTAGCGGTCTACCGGCCGAGTCACCCTGCTACCCAGCCGGTCTCCACCTCCGCGCTATCCGATGTGCTGCTGAGCCCAGAGGAAGCCGCGCACGCGGTCGGCGCCAATACGATGGTCGGCGAACAAGTCCAGGACAGATTGACCGATACAACGATCGTCGACGAGGACTGCGCGGGGATGGCAACGCCCGCCCAGCAGAAGGCCTACGAAAACAGTGGGTGGACCGCGGTGCGGTCCCAGGAGCTCGGCGACCAGCCCGCAATAGGGTGGCGGCTCACACAAGCGGCAGTGTCCTTCCCGGACGCTCACGCCGCAAATGACTTCGTCGCCAACGCCGCGGCCAGCTGGCAGAAGTGCGCCAACCGCGAGATCAACACGCGCGACGTCAATAAAGACGATCCCCGCAACATCTTCTGGAAAACGGAATCTGTGTCGCAGAGCGATGGCATCCTCGCGATGGACATGATCCAAGAGGCTCAGGGTTGGAACTGTCAGCGCTCCCTGAGCTCACGCAACAACGTCGTCATCGACCTCGACCTCTGCGGCAGAAACGCACCGGGATCCGTTGTGGCGGAATTCGTTACCGCGGTCGAGCGAAAGATCGCTGCGCACTCATGAGTGGGCCTGGCTAGGCAGCGGTCGCCGTGCCCGTCGTTACCAAGGTCACCTCGGAGTGCACGTGGCCGCAGGTTCCGCATCGCACCTCGTACTTGAGTTTGTCGTCGCCGATTTCCAGGAACCGGTACTCGGCCCATGCCGCGCATCGCGGGCACCGCGCACGACCCTGCTCTACTGTCGTCATCTCCTGGCCCCTTACTCGACTGTGCGGTGAAAATACCCGCTTGACGCCTGGTCAAACCATCAATTTCAAAAATTCAGTACGCGCCCGGGCCGGCGGCGCACTGTTGACCGTCTTGAACACATATCGTTAGTGTGTTCAAGTGCCCGTCGATGCCGCGCGAGACACCAAACCGGTGCCGAACGCGTTATTGACCGCCGCCAGCGATACCCTGCGCCAGCTTGGACCACGGCGCTTCAGCTTGACGGCGGTGGCCGAGGCCGCCGGCGTGTCGCGTGGCACCGTCCACAATGTGTTGGGCACCCGCGACAACGCCATTGCCGCAGCTCTCAATCATCTGGCCGCGGGGTTCATCGAGACCATGGCCGTCGAGGTGGCCAAGGAAGCAACCCTGGCCGAGCAAGCGGCGGCCGTCGCGGTGCTGATTTGTGCGCATCGTCAACGCTCGCAGTCCATGCCGCGAGGCATCGACCGGAGCATCCTGGTCTTGTTGTTAGATCACGGTGGCGACGAGCTGATGCGCCGATCGATCGAATTGTGGAAGCCCTTGGTCAAATCCGCCCAGCGCAATGGAGAAGTCGGCCCGACGGTCGATGCGGCGCGCGCTAGTGAATGGATCGTGCGAATGCTGTTCAGTTTCGAGCTCATCCCGCCCATCGCGGTCAACCTGGACAGTCCACGTGCCGTGCGCCGCTACGTGGGCGATCACATCGTCGCCGGCCTGACCGGGGCCGACCGTGGCTGACCCCGACTATGAAGTGGCGATCATCGGCGCCGGGCCTGGCGGTATCGCTGCCGCAAAGCTGCTGCGCGACAAGGGCATAACCGACTTCATCATCCTGGAACGTGGCCCCGACTTCGGTGGCACCTGGCGTGACAATCACTACCCCGGTCTGGCCGTCGATATCCCGGTGCTGTGGTACCAGTTGTCGTTTGCACCCAACCCCAATTGGACGCGTTTCTTTGCTCCCGGCCCCGAGATCTACCGGTATCTGCGCGACACCGCAGCACGCTTCAAGCTCTACAAGCACCTGCACGCCAATGCCGAAGTCGTCCAACAGAAGTGGGATGCCCCGGGCAATCGATGGCACCTATCCATCAAGGACCAGCCCGCGGTGTCGGCACGCTACGTGATCAACTCGGTTGGTGGCTACGTCAACGCCAAGAATGTCATCGACATCGCGGGCGTCGACGACTTCGCGGGAGCCATCCTGCGTCCCAACGCCTGGGACGACGACTACGACACCACTGGTAAACACATCGCGATCATCGGCACCGGATCCAGCGGTGTTCAGATTGCCGGGGCCCTGTCGGGCCAAGCCGCCAGTCTCGTTGTCTATCAGCGAACCCCGGCGTGGGTGCTGCCGAAGATCGACTTCGACATCCCGCCGTGGATGCGCAGGCTGTTGCGGTTGCCCGGCATGGTCGGTGTTGTCAATGTCCTGGGCCGAGTGGGCATGGACGCCTTCATGCTCGCGCCGCTGATGCACGTACTACCGCTACTCCCCGGCCGGGTGCTCACCCGACTCATGCCGCTCTATGACAGCTGGTGCCGGATGTTGTATCGACTACTGCTGCGCGCGGTCGTGGAGGATCCGCAGACGCGCCGCGCGCTGGTGCCCCGCTATGGCCTGCTGGCGAAACGCCCGGTCATCTCCAGCAGCTTCCTGCCCGTGTTCAACCACGTGGGCACTGACCTGATCACCACTCCGATCGAACGAATCACCCGCACCGGCATCCGCACCACCGACGGGACCGAGCGCCCCGCCGACCTGATCGTATTGGCGACCGGCTACGAACTGTGGACCGACCCCGAGACATACCGGCATGGAACCATACTGGGCGACAACGGGTTTGACCTCGCGCAGTACTACCGCGCTGAGGGATTGCGCAGCTATTCCGGTACCGCCCACCCACGCCTGCCCAACCGATGGGAGATCGTCGGGCCGCTGGGCTTCGTCGGATTCGCCTGGCCAGACTTCGTCGAGACGATGGCGGCCCACGCCGTGCGCATCATTGACGAGGCCAGGCACTGCGGCGCAACGTCCGTCGCGGTCAGCGAATCGGCGTTCGAACAATGGAACGATCAGATGGACCGGCAGGGCAAGGCCGTTCACCTGTATCTGACGGCATGTAACCCCGGGCTTTCCACCTACTTCGTGAATTCTCAGCGCGACACCGTCTATCACCGCCCGCAAACCATCACCGCATCGCGCCGGTTCAGCCGGCGATCGCCCTTGACGGACTACGAGTTTCGCCACCAACCCGCCACCCAGCCGCGGCCAGCGCCGCAAGCAGAGGAGCTATTGGCATGACCGACACTGCCAACCCGTTAGTCGGGAAGGTCGCCTACGTGACGGGAGCGGCTCGCGGACAGGGCCGCTCACACTGCATCCGGTTAGCCCGGGCCGGTGCCGACATCGTCGCGATCGACGCGTGCACGCCGGTTGCCGAACACAACGGCTATCCCCCGGCCCGGCCCGAAGACCTCGCCGAGACGGTCAGCCTGGTCGAGGGTGAGGGCCGCAAAATCCTGGCCGAGGAGGTTGACGTCCGCGACCTGGCCGGCCAGCAGCGGATCGTGTCGCATGCGATCGAACAGTTCGGACGGCTCGATATCGTCGTAGCCAACGCCGGTGTGCTGAATTGGGGCCGGCTGTGGGAGATTTCGGCTCAGCAGTGGCAGGACACCCTGGATACCAACCTGACCGGGTTGTGGCACACCGTCAAATCCGTAGTGCCACCGATGATCGCTGCCGGCAATGGCGGATCGATCATCAACATCAGCTCCGCGGCAGGAATCAAGGCCGTCCCGGGCTGCGGCCATTACTGCGCAAGCAAATTCGGAGTGGTCGGCCTGACCAACTCATTGGCGGTCGAACTCGGTGAATTCGGCATCCGGGTCAACTCGGTGCACCCTTACGGCACCGACACCCCGATGGGCAACGACCTATCGATGTACCAGGTCTTTCAGGACCATCCGCATTACATCCACAGTTTCTCGCCGGGGGCGCTGCCGACCGAATCGCTGGCTGCCCCCGACCTGATTTCCGACATCGTCGTCTGGCTTGCCAGCGATGCGTCCTCGTTGATCACCGCCGCCCAAATCCCGGCCGACAAGGGCTATCTCAAGATCTGAGCCGTGAGCAGTACAGGTCCACAAGTCACCTGACAGGTCGAGCGGCGGGGCCGGGTCCCGGTCAAGCCGTTACGACGGTGGCCGCTGAGCAGCGGAATCGCTGTTGGGGCGGTCGGAGAAAGTAGGAAGTTGCACCGGCTCCGAATCGCGACCGGCGCGGGACGCGGCCTCGGGCTCGGGCTCGGGCTGATGTGAAAACAAATCCGAAGATTTCATGGAGCGGGGTCCTTAAATTGGTTGGGCTTCGGCGCAAACGTTCGTCTGTCGAGCGAAGGGGCGATCGATTCGTGAGCTGCTCATCTACATACAAAATGTCTACGGTGGCAGTGCCAACACGAACGGCTTACCCATCAATCTACACGCCAGCGTCAGGAAAGACGTCGCCTTGAGCGGAATGGGCCGAGAACCCCTTCAACGAGCTGTGGGCTGGCAGGAAACAACCCACCAGCCCACAAGAGGTAGAAATCAACTAGACGACAGTTACCCCAACTGCCTGCGGACCCTTGGTCCCCTGCTCGATGTTGAACTCAACTCGCTGGTTGTCCTCGAGCGACTTGTAACCGTCACCCTGGATTTCTGTGTAGTGGACGAACACATCTGCTGCGCCGCCGTCCGGAGCGATAAAACCGAAGCCTTTTTCGCTGTTAAACCATTTCACAGTTCCCTGTGCCATACCTTCAACTTCCATCATTCTGTACGGATGCCGACGGGCATCCCGGGACACACTAGCACGTGCCGCGGGGAGGAAATGTCTTCGACTGCGATAGAACACTTTTCATGCCCTGGGGTGCTGTTATCGACTCAGTAACGGCCTGAGATCGTCGAGGCGGTCGAACAGGTGCCAGACGTATCCCGATGACCCATCCTCGCGATGCGGATGTAGATCGGCAAGTTCCGGATCGTTGCAGTAGCTGTCGAAGGCTTCCTGCGATTCCCACTCCACGAGTATCAGCACTTGACGCGGCTCGATGTCGCCGACAACCGCACGCTTGAAACCCCCGAGCGCAACGACGCGACCGCCGTGCCTTGCGACTTCGGCGGGTGACCGCCGGGAGTAGGCGCGGTACTCGTCGGCGTCGGCGATGTCGAAGAGGTTCAGGGCATAAACGGTCATGTCGCCGACGTTACGTGCCCACCACGTGCGCCAGTCAGCGTCGCAGCGTCTACTGGCCTGGTGTCGGCGCGTTAGTGTGCTTTGGTCGGCCTCCGTGAACAGGCCGGTAGAAAAGTTGGGCAATTCATGACCGCAGCAGCGGAAACGTCGGCGCTCGAATTGCGGGTCGGCCACTACTACCAGATCGACGAGACGTACCAGGTCGGCCGCGAAAAGGTGCGCGAGTTCGCCCGTGCCGTGCAGGACTATCACCCTGCGCACTGGGATGTCGCCGCCGCCGCTGAGCTGGGATATTCGGACTTGGTGGCGCCGCTGACGTTCACGTCGGCCCCGGCTATGGCAGCCAATCGGTACCTGTTCGAATCGGTGGTCATCGGTTACGAGATGTACCTGCAGACCGAAGAAGTCTTCGAGCAGCACCGACCGATCGTGGCCGGCGACGAACTGCACATCGACGTCGAACTGTCATCGGTGCGCAGGTTCGCCGGCAGAGACTTGATCACCGTGACCAACACTTTCACCGACACTGCCGGCGAGCGGGTGCACACGCTGCACACCACCGTCGTCGGCGTCACCGCCGAGGATGTCGATCCGGCGATCAGGGCGACCGCGCAGCAAGTGATGATGCACGACGTGAACCTCGCCGGAATCGACTACGCCGATGCGGACTACCAGAAGACGGTGCGCCCCGCGGGCGAGGTTCGGCTCGCCCAACCAGATCCGAACCGCACCCTTGGGACGCCTTCCTTCGATGACGTGAAGGTCGGTGACGAGTTACCGGTGCACCACGCCCGACTGTCCCGCGGCGACCTGGTGAACTACGCCGGGGTGGCATGCGACGCCAACCCGCTTCACTGGGACGAGAACCTCGCCAAAATGGCGGGACAGCCCGATGTGATCGCCCACGGAATGCTCACCATGGGCTTGGGTGCCGCATTCGCCTCCGCATGGTCGGGCGACCCCGGTGCGATTACCCGCTACGCGGTCCGGCTGTCTGCGCCCGCAATCGTGTCGGCCAGCGAGGGTGCAGACATCGAATACAGCGGCCGGATCAAGTCGCTGGACCCGGCAACCCGCGCCGGTGTCGTCATAGTCGGCGCGAAGTCCGGGGGCCGGAAGATCTTCGGCCTGGCGACGTCGAATATCCGCTTCCGCTGAGGCGCCGACCGCTCAGCCCGTGCCGCGGCCTCATGACATAGAGTCGCTGAATTCGCAACTGTTACAACGGCATTCACTACATCGCCGTGTGTAAAGCCATGTGCCTACGGGTCCGCTTTGCTGGCGAGATCGATGGCGTACTGATTCACGAAGTTGGTCGTAGCGTTCTTTGCCACAGGGCTTGACTCGCGAATGTAGGTCTACCAGGCACTCGTCTGACGTTCGATCTCCGCGGCCGCGCGGAGCAGCAGCGCCTCGCCGAACTCAGGGCCGACGAGTTGCAGCCCCACCGGGAGACCCTGAGCTCCGTGGCCGCACGGCACCGAGATCGACGGCAGGTCGGCGTAGCTGAACGGGATGGTGTAGCGCCGCCCTCGGGTGAATTCGTCGGTCTGTGTGTCGAGGCGCGGCGCTACCGTGGGCATCGTCGGCGTCAGGAGGAGATCGACCTCATCGAGCGTGCCCCGCATGGGTGCCGCGTCGGAGAACCGGCGGGCGACCGCCGCGTCGTAGTCGGCCTGGGTGAGCTTGGTTGCAGCTGACATGTCGGCGCGCACGGCGGGCCCGAAGATGCTCTTGTCGGCGGCCGCGCCATAGATGTCGCGCATCGCCTGCGCGAATTCCCAGCGCAGGATCGTGAACGCGGCGGTGAAGTCCAGCATCGTCGCAAGGTTCTCGATCTTGACGGTCGTGACCCGCGCGCCGAGGCGCTCGAGTACCGGCAGGACCCGCCGCACCGCCGCTTCCACGTCGGGGTCGAGCCCGGTGAGGCTGAAGTCCTCGATCAGCCCGATACGTAAGCCTGCGATGCCGCGGTCGAGGCCCGCCAGGTAGTCGGTCTTCGGAGCGGGCCGAGAGTAGGGATCCCGCGGGTCGTAGCCAACCATGGCGGTGAGCATCACCGCGGTGTCGTGAACCGTGCGCCCTAGCGGGCCCGCGACATCGAACCGCGGCGCGCGGGGAAAGGCGCCGTACAGGCTGATTAGGCCGTGGGTCGGCCGGATGCCGACGACGCCGTTCCACGCGGCGGGCGCTCGCACCGAGCCACCGGTATCGCTGCCGACGCCGGCCGCGACGATGCCCGCTCCCACCGCCGCGCCTGTTCCGCTCGACGACCCGCCTGCCGACCGGTCCAGCTGCAGCGGGTTGTGTATGTCGCCGTAGTAGACGTTCTTGCCGTCGATACCCGCGGCGAACTCGTTGAGGTTGGTCTTGCCGATGCTGACCGCGCCCGCGTGGGCCAGTTTGGCGACCACGGCCGCGTCCTCGGTGGGCACGCGGTCGGCGAACACGTGCGACCCGACGGAGGTGAGCACACCCGCGGTGGAGTAGAGGTCCTTGTACACGATGGGGATACCGTGCAGCGGGCCTCGGTCGGCGCCGCGGGCAAGCTCTGCGTCAAGGCGCGCCGCGACGTCCAGCGCCTGCCCGGCGGTGAGCGTGATGAACGCATTGAGCCGCGGCTGCTGCCGTGTCGCCTCGGCCAGGGCGTCGCGCATCAGCTGCACCGACGTCACTCGGCCGGACCGCAACAGCGCGCCGGCCTCCGCGATCGTCCGGGGCGGACGCACGGGAGAAGCAGCGGGAGTGCTGGGGAAGTTCTGTCACCAATGCTGTGACGGAAACAGTTCCCGCCGCCGCCAAGCCCGCCGTCAGCAGGCCTCTCCGAGACATGCCCCAGTGCTTGGCCATACCGCTCCTCCGGAGCGGACACCGTCAACTTCGTCGCCGACGCCAGCCTTCAGCACAGGGAGGCGCAGCGCTCGGTGTCCTTCGATCGATACCGGTTAACCTCCGCACCCTACCCACCGGGATACTTCCCGTGTGTCACGCGCGTGTGACGGCACCAAGCGACCATCCACGTTGTCAAACGGCGCTCGGTACCCGTCGTGTGAAGTGCTCGCAGGGACTGCTGACAACAGGTTGATCCAGGCGAAAGGTTCTCGGCCCTGGCTCGCCCTGACGATAGCGGGCTCGACCATCGTGGTTCCGGAGAGATAGGTCAGCAGGCAGCTGTGCAGGGCCTCGCCGGCCGGTACAGATCCGTTGGGCCGCCACCACATTCGCAAGCGGGGCGACGGCTCGGCCAGATCGAGCGCAAGCCGCGGCGGTGCGTCAACGTAGCGCAGGTCGAAGGGCTGAGACCGGACCCAATCGACCGCCCAGTTCGTCCGCATACGCCGCCAACTGCTCCTGCCCGGCGGAAGCGCGTCCGGATCGGCGACGCCGGGCATCGGCTGCTGGTAATCGACCGAGTCGAATGGTTCGTTGAACGACGCCAGCGCTTCGAGCAGGATCTGGCCGTCCTGGCGGGCGGTGATCTTGCCGGTCGACAAGGTGCCGCCGTCACGGGCCACGTCGACATGAAGGTCGACCGGGTTGCGGGCATCACGGACCGCACAGTGAGCAGCGTTGTGGCACCTGGGCAATATCTCTACCCGGACTCGTATCCGTCTTACCTCGCCATGTTGGTGAAGCGCGACAGGTGCAGCTGGTGTGCGACGGTGACCGTCTTGGTCGGGCCGTTGCGGTGCTTGGCCAAAATGAAATCGGCCTCTCCCCCACGCGGATCGTCGCGTTCGAAAGCATCCGGACGGTTGAGCAGGATGACCATGTCCGCGTCCTGTTCCAGCGATCCCGATTCGCGAAGGTCCGACAGCATCGGCTTCTTGTCGGTGCGCTGCTCTGGACCACGGTTCAGCTGAGCGATCGCCACCACCGGTACCTCGAGCTCTTTGGCCAAAAGCTTGAGTTGCCGGGAGAACTCCGAGACTTCCACTTGCCGTGACTCGTGCTTCTTGCCCGACGTCATCAGCTGCAGGTAGTCGATCACGATCAGCCTGAGGTCGGACTTCTGCCGCAGCCGTCGCGCTTTGGCGCGGATCTCCATCATCGTCAGGTTCGGCGAGTCGTCGATATACAGTGGCGCCTCGCTGATTTCGCTCATCCGCCGCGCCAGCCGGGTCCAGTCGTCGTCGTTCATCCGGCCCGACCGCATATCGGCGAGCTTGATTTTCGCCTCCGCGGACAGCAGCCGCATCACGATCTCGGACTTGCTCATTTCCAGCGAGAAGATGACGCTGGCCATACGGTGCTTGATCGAGCATGACCGCATGAAATCCAGGCCCAGGGTCGAGTTATGGGTGGGAATCATGGCGTTGCTCGCCAGATACATGTGGCTGGCGTTGTCCACTTCGACACACCGCACGGGAACCGTCTCGACCTGGCGGACGTCCACAATGAAGCGTGATCCAGAGCGCTCGGTGCCCACCGCAGCCCGACGTTCCTTGTGCGCTAGAACTTTTCGCTGCAATGCGAACACCACGTCGTCGGTGGAAAAAGTCAGGGTGTAAGCGATGCTGGACGACTCCTGGCGGCCTCGCACGCGCTTTGTCGAGGTTTGGCAGCGATAGCCCAGGCTGACGACCAGCTCGGCGACATCACCGGCTAGCCGACGACTAGTGACGGAAAATTGGACCGCCCCGCCCCGGGTCACTGTTCCGTCAGTGTCGAGCAAGCCGGCGAGCAGGGCGCGCCGCTGCATCTCGGACCCCCGCAGGTATTCCGCCGGAATGTGCTTGTTTCCGAGCACGCCGAGTGTTCGCAGTCGTGCCTGCAATGTCCCCACAGCGGCGTGGCAGTTCTGGCACAACCGCTTCCCTGACGACGGTCCCGCGCAGCGAACGCAGGTTGGACTCGGTACAGGAGCAGAGACAAACCGCGCCCGGCCGCCGCATGAGCGTCCACAGGTCCGCACCTGACTGGTTTGGGGAATGAACGACTTGCCGCATACCACGCACTGGCGAGGAGCCTGCTCATCGCTGGCCGGCAGCCTCAGCTGATAGCGGTATCGAGCGGAGCTTGATGGAACTGCTACGAAACCGTCCGCTTCGATCCGCATGATGATTTCTGGATCGGCCGCGGTGATCTGGGCTGAGGCACTCGTGCCATCCCCCAGCCAGGCGCCGAGAGTGTATGCGGGGACTAACAATTCGCGATCCGGTAGGTCAAGTGCGCGCGCATTGACCACGCTGTGGTTCAGTCGCCGGTCTCGCGTGTCGCAGCGCAGGCTCCCGGCGATCTCGACCGTCGTCCGCACCGCCGCAAACGTGCGCTGATTTTTGTAGCGGTGGTAACCCGCCGCCGCGGCTTGCGCTGATTTCCGGGATGCGCGTGTATCGGTCAACCACTGGTGCGCCGCATCCGCGACGATCACTGTCCCGTCAGAGAACTCCACCTCGTAGCACGGCCGCCCGAGCATCACGTCGGTGGCAGCCACGACCCGCGTCGGCTGCCCGTCGGCGCCAAGCAGCTCGTCACCAACCGCGACGTCGCCCATCGTCGTCCAACCGGTCGGGGTGGGCAGCGGCGTATCCAACGCGAGCGCCTTGCCCACGCCAGGCCTGGCCGCGACGATGATCATCTGTCCCGGGTGCAGTCCGTTGGTCACCTCGTCGAGTTCGGTGAAGCCGGTGGGCACGCCGCGCGAGACGCCGCCGTTGGAGGCGATCGCGTCGATCTCGTCCATCGTCGGCTGCAGCAGGTCCTCGAGCGCAACGAAGTCCTCCGTCGTGCGGCGCTCCGCGACGTCGTAGATCTCCGCCTGCGCACGGTCGACGATCTCGGCCACATCGGCACCCTCGGCGCCGGCATAGCCGTACTGCACGACCCGCGTTCCGGCCTCCACAAGCCGGCGCAGCAGCGCCTTCTCGGCCACGATGCCCGCGTAGTAGCCCGCGTTCGCGGCGGTCGGCACCGTGGAGATCAGGGTGTGCAGATACGGTGCTCCACCGATCCTGCGCAGCAGCCCGCGGCGGTCCAGCTCGGCCGCCACCGTCACCGCGTCGGCGGGCTCCCCGCGCCCGTACAGGTCCAGGATCGCGTCGTAGACGTTCTGGTGTGCCGGGCGATAGAAGTCGCCGGGCCGCAGCCGTTCGAGGACATCGGCGATGGCGTCCTTGCTCAGCAGCATCCCGCCCAGCACCGACTGCTCGGCGGCCATATCCTGCGGTGGTTGACGGCTGAATTCCTCGCTGGGCGGCGAGGCGTTCATGCCAGCCGTTACGTCATCGACGACCGCCACAGGCTCCCACCTCCCTCTGCATCATGATACGAACATACATTCGATAGCCGACACTGGACGGCGTCGGCCAGGGCCCTCACACCCCCGGGACATGCGCTTAAAGCCAAGCGCCGGGAAGACCGTAAGCGTTGCTGGGCAGCACTTGAAAGGGCCGCTGTTCATAAGGCTGTGCATCGTGTGTGCATATCCTTCGACACCTGTGTTGAGTGGGTTGTGGAGAACCTGTGGATTAAAACGCGGCGCTGCGACATCCCTGCTGATAAGGGTCGTACACGACCAGTGAATTGGTGTGGAGAAGAATCTCTTCGGCGTGTCGGCGCAGGTTACTGCGCCGGGCGTGTTGGCTTTCGGCCACATTTTCGCTGAGTTACGGGGCGGTTAAGGGACCCCCTCGGCGGCCCCGCTGAAATAGTTCGCCAGCCGAGGTAAGGCGCCCGCGCTCCACAGACGCTGTTAGTGCGCTAACGGCACGACAAAATCCGGCGGCCGCCGATTTAGCGCAGCCGCCGGATGCGAACAAACAGTGCTGAGTTAGCTATCCGCGACGACGTTGAGCACAACGTCGACATTGATCTCGGGGTGCAGATGCACCTCGACCGAATGGGTGCCCACAGCCTTGATATGCGCTTTGGGCAACCGAATAATGCGCTTGTCGAGATTCGGGCCGCCGGCCTTCTTGATCGCCGCGGCGACATCACCGGCGGTAACCGAGCCGAACAACTTCCCGGAATCGGCCGCCGTCTTCACCGGCAGCGGCACCGGACCCAGCGTCTGGATCGCCGTCTTGATCTCGTTGGCGTGCCCAAGATCGCGCACGACCTTGGTTTCGCGGGCTCGGCGGATGTCGTCGGCCTGCTTCTGTGCGCCGCGCGAAGCGAGGATGGCCAGGCCACGCGGAAGGAGGAAGTTGCGGCCGTACCCGTCCTTGACCTCGACAGTCTCGCCGACGGTACCGAGATGGTCGACGTCACCCGTCAGAATCAGCTTCATCGTTTTTAGTGCTTTCAGTTGGACGTTCGGCGGCTATCGAGCCGAGGAGGTGAAGGGCAGCAGGGCAACCTCGCGGGCGTTCTTGACAGCGATCGCGATGTCGCGTTGGTGCTGCACGCAGTTGCCGGTGACACGACGTGCCCGAATCTTGCCGCGCTCACTGATGTAGGTGCGCAGCATCGTGGTGTCCTTGTAGTTGATCGGTTGCCCCTTCTTCGAGCAGAAGATGCATTTCCGTGTCTTGATCGGCTTTTCCGGAGCCGGGCGCCGTTTGGTGGACTTGGGCATGTGTTTCTTTCTT
Organism: uncultured Actinomycetota bacterium; assembly: GCA_963832935.1. Lineage (GTDB taxonomy): Bacteria > Actinomycetota > Actinomycetes > Mycobacteriales > Mycobacteriaceae > Mycobacterium. The sequence goes on along the minus strand of CAWHWA010000038.1, from coordinate 196,675 downwards.
TCCGTTTGCTAGTGGTCTTGTGTGCAGTGAAGTGGTCGAAGTCAGAACGGCGGTTCTTCGTCGCCGCCGGCGAAGGACCCCGACGCCGGGGCACTGCCCCACGGGTCGTCGGCCGGCGCGCTGCTGGGCTGCGCGGCCGGAGCCTGACGGGATCCGCCGCCGCCTCCGAACCCACCGCCACCGCCGCCGCCGCCACTGCGGCTGGCCTTGTTGACTTTGGCGGTGGCGTACCGGAGCGAGGGCCCGATCTCGTCGACCTCGACCTCGAAGACGGTGCGCTTCTCGCCCTCGCGGGTCTCGAAAGAGCGTTGCTTGAGCCGTCCGGTGACGATCACCCGCGACCCGCGGGTAAGGCTTTCCGCGACGTTCTCCGCAGCCTCGCGCCAGATGTTGCACCGCAAGAACAGCGCGTCACCGTCTTTCCATTCCGAACTCTGGCGGTCAAAGATCCGGGGTGTCGACGCCACGGTGAAATTCGCGACGGCGGCACCCGACGGCGTGAACCGCAGTTCAGGGTCGGCAGTCAGGTTTCCGACGACGGTGATAGTGGTGTCACCAGCCACAATTTCCTCCTGAGTCCGCCCGGGGACGGTCAACGGTCATGAGCGTGTTTTCGCTGAGCCTACGCAAACGCGCCGACGACGGGGAGCGCGCACGCTCACCGGTTTAGTGCTTGTCGGTGCGCATCACCTTGGTGCGCAACACCGACTCGTTGAGGCTCAGCTGACGGTCGAGTTCGGACACCGTTGCCGGTTCCGCCTTCAGGTCGACAACCACGTAAATGCCTTCGGCGTGCTTGGCGATCTCGTAGGCCAGCCGGCGCTTACCCCAGATGTCCACCTTGTCGACGCTTCCGCCGTCCTTGCGGACGACGTTCAGGAACGTCTCCAACGACGGAGCAACAGTGCGCTCGTCAAGTGTGGGGTCGAGAATGACCATGATTTCGTATGGACGCATGAAACCTCACCACCTCCTCTGGTCTGGTCGGCCACGGTCGTTCCGTGGCAGGAGGGTCGCCTGCGTCGGCAACCGGATCAGGCTACAGCAATCGTCACTGAGCTGCGAAATCGCGCCGTGCCGCGGTCAGCCTGTCGTAGGCGTCAAGCAATTCGGCCATGGTGAGCTCGGGGCCACCCGGATCCTTTGCCTTGTCGTCCCAGCTCCGCACCATGATTGCCTCGGTGGCGCTGGGGTGGGCACGGAATTCGGCGACCTGCGCCTCGGTCATCGGGCCGCCCTGGCGCTGCAGTGAGGCGATCGACGCGGGGCTGAGCTGGGCGGAGTACGCCTTATCGGTGGCGACGAGGTAGCGCTTGGCCGGCACATGCTGGGCGATGATCCAGGCGGCTCGCTCACCGAGGTGCGCGCGTGCGAATGCGGCGCCGGACAACTCATGCGGCAGATCCGGCCACTGGGCGGCCACCGGCTTGGCCCGCCCGATGTCGTGCAGCGTGGCGGCCAGCAACAGTTCGTCTGCAGCGCCGGCTTGTTTCGCGTGCCAGCCGGTTTGCAGCGCATGCGCCCGCTGGTCCACCGCCTCGCCGCCGTAAGGCAGGCCGGCCAGGTCGTCGATGAGCGCGGTAAGAGTTTCGCGGGTGAGGGTCATGGCGTCTCCTTACTCTGCTGCGGCTCGCGCAGAGTGTTGACCAGTTCTTCGCCCAGCGCGGGCGTCGCGGCCACCACACCCGACCAGCGACGGCTCAGGTCGGGGTCGATCTCCAGCGGCCTGCCCCAGACATCCAGCACCACGCCGCCGGCCGCGGGCACCATCACCATCGCGGCGGCCAGGTCCATGATCCGATGGGTGTCGGATCCGGCATCGGCGAAAGCGTCGGTGGACCCTTCAGCCACCAGTGCGGCCTCCAGGCAGCTGGTGGACAGGATCCGCACCCGGCCTGCTCGCTTGGCGACGCGCCACCACGCCGCGTCGTCTTCGCCGTGCGGACGCAACAAGCTCACCGCAGCGCCGTCGAGGTTCCTGCGCCCGCTGGTGCGATACGGCACCGGCTGCCCCGCTATCGCATGCCAGCACCGCCCGGTGTCGAACCAGCACGTCAATGCCTCGGTGGCGACGCCGTCGACGGCCACCACCCCGGCGAACGCCGACAACGGAACCCCGGCCGCGGCGTTGGCCGTGCCGTCGACCGGATCGACCACCAAGGTCACCGCCGAACCGTTGTCGACGGCGCCGATCTCCTCGCTGAGCAGGTTCACCCGATGCCGGTTCGCCACCTCGACCACCGCCGTGTCGACGATCATGTCCAGGCGCATGGTCGGCGTGCCGTCCGCGCCGATCTGCACCTTCTCGGCCAGGGCCGCGCGGTCGTATCGCGTGCGTGCGGCGCCGAACGCCTCCGCCGCGGCGCGGGCGGCGTCGGCCAGCGCGGGATGGATACCTTCGGGCAGCTGCGGTTCGGGCACCGGCCAACCGATGTGGGTCATCGGCCGCTCACCAGGACCGAATGCACGACCGGCCAGCGATCCCGCGCCGCGATGAGCGCCAGATCCGCCCGCAAGCCGGGCTGCAGCCGGCCGCGGTCGGCCAGCCCCGCCACGTCCGCCGGACCCGAGGTCACCAACGCGACGGCCGCGGCCAGGCTGACCCGGGCGACGGCGACGAGTGTGAACACCGCGGCCAGCAGGCCCGACGGCAGGTAGTCCGACGCGATCGACGTCACCAGCCCGCGCTCGATCAGCTCCCGGCCGGACGCGTTGCCGTTGTGCGAGCTGCCGCGCAGCACGTTCGGCGCACCCACCACCACCGGCAGCCCGCGCTCACGCGCCGCCTGCGCGGCCGCCAGCGTGGTCGGGAATTCGGCAACCGCGCCGCCGCGCGCCACCAATTCGTCGACCTCGGCCTCCGACGTCAGATCGTGGCCGAGCAGCCGGATCCGACCGGCCAGCGCTTGCTCGGCCAGCCAGCCCATCGCTTCCTCGCGGATCCCGAGTCGTCCGCTGCGCTCGGCGATGAGGTCGTCGACGTGGCGAACCGCTTCGTCTGCGGTCATCCCGCGCGAGCCCATCATGTAGCGCTCGTAATACGCGCGTTCGGCGTACTGCCCAATCCCGGGAGTGTGGTCCTCGTGGGAGACCAGCAGCAACCCCGTCCGGCCGGTCAGCCGATCCTGAAGCGCGACAAGGCCTTCCGGGCTGCGCACGTCGAGCCGGTACAGGATCCGGTGATCAACCAGGCCATCGGGCCGGCCCTCGATGGTGTCGCAGAACTGCTGCGGCGTCCTTGACAGTGCGGCGGGGTGCCGCGGCCCATGCTCTGCTCGAACCCGGCGCCGTGGAATACCGTCGTCACCCCAGCGGCCCGCAGTTTGCCCTCGAAAGACAACAGCGCGAACTCCATCGGCAACTCGGCGCCCGGCCGCGGCAGCCGCTCCTTCTCCAGCCCGTCGCTGTGCGTGTCCACCAGACCCGGAATGCACAGCAGGCCTTCACCATCCACGTCCGCCGACAACCCGGGACGGTGTGGTTCGACCCCGGCGATCACGCCGCCGCGTACGGCCACCACCGCGTCGTCGATCACGCCGTCCGGTAGCACCGCCCGGACATGGCCGAGCACGTAGTCGGCCGGCGGCGCCGCCAGCGGCCAGTGCTGCACTCTCCGTTCGAACACCTGGTCGTCATGCCACTCCTTCGAAGACGTCGGTCGGTGCACCGTCTCGCACAACTCGGCCCTCCCGCATCGAGCACCACCCGGGATGCCAACTGCCGCATCGCATCCAGATCGTGGAAGACCCCCAGCACGGCGACACCCTGCGCTGCCAGGTTCGCGATCAGTTCGAGCGCCGCTTCCCGGTTAGCCGGGTCGAGCGCTGACACCGGCTCGTCGAGCAGCAGCAGCCGCGGCGGGCGGACCGTCCCGGCCGCCAGGTTCACCCGCTGACGCTCGCCGCCGGAGAGCACCGAGCAGTCCACGTCCCACAGCACTTCGTCGAGGTTGAGCCGTTGCAGCGCGTCTGCGGCCGCCTCGCGCGCCTCGGCACGCTCGACGCCCGCGACGCCGGGCCGTGGCCACCACGAACTCCAGCGGGCTGGTGCGCGGCGGGGCCGCCAAAAACTGTGATACGTAACCGAACTCGCGGCCCCGCACGCCGGCCATCGCCCGGTCCGGTAGGTCGGTCAACGTGATCTCTTCGTCCGCCGCGGTGCGCAGCACCACCGAACCCGAGTCCGGCAGGTAGGTGCGGTTGACGCAGCGCAACAGCGAGGATTTGCCCGCCCCGCTCGGCCCGGCCAGCGCGACATGTTCGCCGGCGCGCACGTCGAGGTCGACACCGCACAACGAGTGCACGACACGGCCGTCGATGGTGTGCAGCGTGAACGATTTGCGCAGCGCGCGCACGGTCAGCACCGGTGGCACCGCGATCACCTCCTGGCCGCGGCAACCAGCCGCTGGGTGTAGGGCTGGTGCGGGTCGTGGAACAGTTGATCGGTCAGGCCTCGTTCGATCACCCGGCCCAGCTGCATGACAAGGGTGCGGTCGGTCAGCGCCTCGATCACCGAGAAGTCATGACTGACCACGACCGCGGCGATATTGCGCTCGAACAGCAAGCCGCGCAACAGGTCGAGCACACCGGCGGCCACCGACGCATCCAGTCCCGTGGTCGGCTCGTCCAGCAGCAACACCGGCGGTTCGGTCGCCAGCGCCTTGGCGATCTGCACGCGTTGGCGCATCCCGCCGGAGAAGGTGCCCACCGGGTCGTCCATCCGGGACAGCGGAATTTCCACGCGCTCGAGAAGTTCGGCGGCCCGGCCGCGGATGTCGTGATATCCGCGCCAGCCCGCGGCGGTGAGCCGCTCGGCGATGTTGCCGCCGGCGCTGATCCGCAGATCGAGCCCGTCCGCGGGGTTCTGGTGTACCACCGCCATCCCGTAGACCCCCAGCCGGCGCCGCTCGGCGTCCGGGAGCAACAGCAGATCGGTGGCCCCGTCGTCGACGGTCGCGAGGTGTACCGAACCCGTTGTTGCGCGCTCGTTTCCGATGACGCACGACAGCACGGTCGACTTGCCCGACCCGGATTCCCCGATCACGCCCAACGCCTCGCCGGGTGCGACATCGAACGACACGTCCCACGCCGCGACGACCGCGCCCGTGTTAGGGCTGATCGCGGTGCCGTATTCGGGCCCGGTGCCCTCGACCGCGTAGACCCCGCCGGTGCCGTGCACCTTGCCGATCGACTGCACCCGCAGCACCCACTCGGGGCTGCCCGCCCGCACCTCGCGCAGGCGGGATGGCGCGCTGCGGTCTGGTCGTGTCGGCTCCCGGCGCGGCGCTGTGCAGTCCGGCAGTAGGTGCAGCGGCGCCCGCTTGCGATGCGCCGCGCGGTCGGCGTCGCCGGCGCGCACCCGGGCGCACCATTCGGTGTCGCTGCACACGAAACCGCCTGCGGGCCCGGCCTCGACGAGAAACACGTCGTCACTGCCGCACAGTTTGCACACCGCGCCGCCTGCGTACTCCACCTCGAACGGCACGTCATCGAATGTCAGCGGCGTCACGTCGGTGTGCGGCGGAACCGCGTAGATTCGCTTCTCCCGGCCGGCGCCGAACAGGTTGATGTGCTCGCAGTGATGCAGCCGGGGCACGTCCCAGCGCGGAATCGGCGTGGTGGCCATCACGTAGCGGCCGGCGACCAGCACCGGGTAACCCGTGGTTCGGGTGATCATGCCGTTGCGGACGATATCCTCGTACAGGCCGACCCACATTGCCGCGTAATCGTTTTCGGCGTGCATGCGGGCGCACTCGGCGACCGATTTCTGCACTGTGCGCAGCGGCTCGGGCACCGGCACCTGATACACCAGCAGGTCGCCCGACGACAGCGCCTCCTCCGGGATGCGATGGCGGGTCTGCACCACGTTCGCCTCCCGGGTGTCGGCCGACTCGGCGCATCCGGTGGTGGCCGCGATCATCCGGCGCAGGTTGGTGGCGTTCACCCCGCCGTCATCGCCCTGGTCGATGACCTTCACGGTGTCACCGGCGCCGATCACCGCCAACGTCACCTGCAGGCCGCCCGAACCCCAACCACGCGCCACCGGCATCTCCCGCGAGCCGAACGGCACCTGGTACCCCGGCACGCAGACCGCGGTCAACGCGGCCCGGCGGATCTCGCGTTTGCCGGATTCGTCGAGGATGCCGGACCGCGGCTCGTGATCGGCCAGCTCGGTGAGCAATTCGGCTGTCGTGGTCATTCGCAGTCCCTTCCGGCGGGCTCGGGCACCCGCGCGGCGCGGACAGCGCCGGCCGCTTGCAGCGCCTGCTTGCGCTCGACCATGGAGCGGAACGTCACGTAGTGCGGCAGCTTGAGGTGCTCCAGGAAACCGCCGGCGTCAAGCCCGTCGGTGGTGAGCAGCAGCAGCTGCTCGAGCGGACCGGACCGACCGAACCGACGGTTGGCGATGTCGAGGTTCGCCATCGCGATCGCCTTGCGTTCGTTGTGCCCGAAACACATTCCGTAGCCGACGTCGAACCGGCTGCGATCCTCCTCGGCACCGTCTAGATCCTCGATAGCCTCGGCCTCGGTGACCCGGAACTCGCCGATCGTGACCGGCTCGCCGGTGTGTGGATGCTTGACCTCGCAGCGGCAACCGCCCGTGCCGCACCTCGCCGAGAGTGACCTCGTGAATGTCACCGTCGGGGCCGAGGATCGACCGATACCACAACCCCACCAAGCGCGCCGGTCTCCGCGCGCGCCATCGCCGCCAGAATCGCCGAGCGCGGCGCCGGGGGCCGCGGTGGAATCCGGGTGATGTCAAAGGGTTCCGGGTCGTCGCCGGTGCGGTGGTCGACGACCAGACCGGCCTCGCGCAGCAGGTTGAGGAACCGCCGCGGGCTGCGCTGCTGCGCGGTGCGCTCTCGCACCGGCGCCTGGGGTTCATCGGCTGCCGCGGCGGGCGGTGCGGTCGGCTTGTCCAGCAACCTGCGGGTGTAGTCGGTGGTACGGCCCAGCAGCTGCGGCCCGTCCGGCTCGCGGAAGGCGGGCACGATGCGGCGCATGACCGTGATCCGGTCCGGATCGATCGGCTCGCTGACGGCCAGCCGCGGCAACGTGGACCGGTGCGCGCGCAGCAGGTGCGCGGCCTCCAGCAGGTCGCCTTCGGCCTGGCGCAACGCCGCCGCCGCGGCGGCCTCGTCGAACAGCCCCGCCTCCCCCATGACCCGGTCGACCGCCAGCCGGAAGCGCGCGACGATCTGCTCGGTGCTCGCCCACGGCACCGGTGCGAGATCGCGCGCCCGCCACACCAAATCCTCCGCGGCGAGAATGGCCTCCAGCCCGCCGCGCGCTCCTGAATACCCCATCAGTTCTCCTCGATGATCGCGGTCGTGCGCGGCAGGCCGACGACGCGCCCGTCGTCGGTAACCAGCAGGAAGTCGATGCCGGCCGGGTACGCGTCGACCGCCTCGGCGCGGGCCGCGACGAACCCGGCGGGCAGGCCTTGCGGCGCGACGGTGGCGGTGCCACGAACACCCGGACCCGACAGCGTCCACCGCCGCGGGCCGCCGTGCACATCGCGCACACCGAGCGCCACCAGTGCCGCGTCCTCCGGCGCCGCGGCGCAACCGCGAGTGAAGCCGCGGACCTCGTCTTCACTGACGGGCCGGACCGAGGCCACCAGTCGAGCCATCTCGGCCGGCCAGGTGGGCGCCGAGGTGGCGGTGGTGACGGCGTCGGCCCATGGGTCGCCGGGGTTCTCCAGCACGCACACCCCGGTGGTCAGGTCGGCGAGCGCGAAGACCGGTACCACGGCCGCAGCCAACACCTCTAATGGTCCGTGCGGCAAGGCCATTGGCATGCCGGGCCGGGCCAGTGCTTCCAGCACCGCGCGGAACACCTGCTGCGAATCCGCCGGGTGCATCGCAATTGCGCTCGGTGTCGTCACGCCAATTCCTCGAATGCGACGATCGTGGGAGCGAGTTCTGTCCACTCGCGGTCCTCGCTCTCCGCCCGGCGCGTCGCGACGACATGGCACAGCGCGTCCACGTCCGCGGCGTGCGGCCTGCCCGCCTGGACCTCGGCATCGAGCACCGCGGCGGCCAGCACGGCGGCCCGGTCGTCGCCAAGGCGCATCGCCCAGCCGCGCTGCCCGTCGAGTTCCACCTCGGCGCGGCAGGCCATCACATCGCCGAGCAGAAATCGCTCGGCGGCCACCGGCTCCCGCACTTGGGCGGACACGAATCCGACCTCGGGCACGACCAGCACCTGTACGTCGACGCCGTCGGCCAGACACGCATCCGCCAGCACCCGTAACTCGTCCGCCTCGGCCAGGGCCAGCAGGCCGCAGCGCTCGGCGCGGCTCAAGTCACTCACCCTGCCTCCCCCTCCTCCGAATCGCGCGCGACGCTGACGTCTTCGAGTTCGACGACCACCCGCACCGCGTCGGCGCGAGTCCATGCGCTGCTGCTGAGCAGCACGCGACCGCTCTCGGCGTCGCGGCTGATGCTGTCGATCCGCCACACCGGCACACTCGCCTCGATGCCCAGACCCCGCAGCACGTCGACGGGCGGAATGTCCAAGCTGGCGCGACACCACGCGCGCACCGGCCGCGCCCCACCCAGCTGGCGCAGCACCATGTCCACCGACTCCACGCTGCGCAGCGCGATGTCCAGGTCGGGCACGGCCGCGACGGGGATCAGCTCCTGGGTCACCGAGGCCAGCAGATCGTCGATGAAGAAATGCCGCTCGATCCGGTACATCGGAGTACCCACCGGCCAGCCCAGCTGATCGACGTCCTCGGCGGCCAGCGCGATCCGCTGCACCTCCTTGGTCTGCGAGCGCGGGGTGGCGCCGCTGGCGATCACCGTGGCGTGCCAGGACGGCGGCCTGGACCGCGAGATCACGTAGTCGATGCGCCGATTGACGAAGGTGCCCGCCCCCTGGATGCGGCGAACCAACAGGCGCCGCTCCAGTTCCTGAAGCGCCGAGCGCGCCGCTGCGCGTCCAACACCGAACCGGTTGGCGAGTTCGGGCTCACTGGCCACCCTGGTGCCGGGCGCACATGCGGCCAGCTCGCCCGCCAGCTCGTCGGCGATGTCCAGATACCGCGCTGATGTCACGCCACTACGTTGGTGCGCATGGTTGTCCGGACAACTTCGCCGCGGCCAACGTGGGCGCGCCCAGAGGTGAACATCCGGAACAGTTGTTGCCCTGCGCTCAGCTCACCTCGTGCCGCAGCCATACTGCCAGCGCCTCCACCACCAACACGGTGCTGAACACCATCAGCAAGATCGTTGTGACCAAACCGAATTCGAGGATCTGCGCGCCGCTGAGCAGGTCGAAGCCGATACCGCCGGCCCCCACGATGCCCAGCAGGGTAGCCGAGCGGACGTTGACGTCGAGCTGGTAGAGCACGTGTCCAATGAAACTCGGTGCGGCCTGCGGCAGTGTTCCGCTGCAGAACACCTGCCAGCGACCGGCGCCGGTCGCTCGGATGGCCTGCTCTGGACCCGGATCGATTTCCTCCAGCGAATCGGCGACCAGTTTGCCCAGCAGCCCGATGCCGCCCACGCTCAGCGCCAGTGTGCCCGCCACCGCACCGAGCCCGGTGATCACCACGAATACCACTGCCAGGACCAGTTCCGGAATGCCGCGGATCACCACCACGAAGATCCGGAACATCTGAGCGACACGCGGATTCGGCGCGACATTGCGGGCGGCCAGGCAGCCGATGGGCAATGCCAGCACGGCGCCGATCAACGTGGCACCCAGCGCGATCTTGACCGTCAGCCACAGATCGGAGCACAGCTGGCCGAAGATGCCCGCGGTGTTGGGCGGCCAGAAGAGGCCGAGATTCTTACCGATGCCCTGCAGTGAATCCAGAAATTGGACCGGGTTGAGGTCCGCGCCCCCTGCCGCCATCAGCACCACCAGGACGGTCAGTACGCCGTACCCGGCGTGGCGCGCCCGCGCAACCGTCCAGGGCGGGCTGATCTGATCGCCGGTGTGCAATGGCGCGCTGTGCGTCGACTGCCCATCAGTCTTGCGCAGCAACGCCCGTCGGATCGCCCCGGACATCAGCTCGACCAGGATGCACAGCACGAGAACGACAGCGGCCAACGCCATCCCGCGCCGGTAGTCCAGTTGCTTGAATGCCGTGGCAATCGCGTAGCCCAGGCCGTTGACGCCGACGAAACCCAGCAGCACCGAGATCCGCAGATTGATGTCGAGGCGGTGCAGCGCGGTCGCCACGAACGCCGGCATCACTTGCGGCAGTACGCCGGAGGTCAGCTCCTGGCCCGCCCCCGCGCCACTGGCACGAATCGCCGCGCGCGGTCCCTCGTCGATGTGCTCGATCGCATCGGCATAGAGCTTGGCGACCATACCCACCGAGTGCAGGCCCATCGCCAGCACACCGGTCATCGCGCCGAGCCCGAATATCCGGAAGAACACGATGGCCATCACCACATCGGGGACGGCGCGAACCATCACGATCAGGGTGCGGGCACCGAGCCGGGCCCCGGTACCGGGTGTGGTGTTAGCCGCGGCAAGGATCGCCAGCGGAACACTGACGATCACGGACAACACCGTGGCGGACACGACGATCGCCAGCGTCTGCCCGGATAGCCGCAGCAACTCCCCAGTGGGAGGAAAGTCCAGCGGCAGCATGCGTCCGGCGAAATCCACCGCATTGCGGCCACCATCGATGAACGTCGCGGCGTTGATCCGCAAATCGACGACGGCCCAGCAACCCATCACGGCCAGGACGCCGATGACCAGCCAGGCCGCCGTGCTCCCGACCCGCGGTGCCGCCAGTGTGCGCTGAGCCTGCGGTGCGGTCTCGGTGGTCAGAAACGAAGTCACGCAGGAGCGCCGGCAACCAGCAGCGGGCCCGCATCCACGTTGGCGTACAGCGACATCGCGTCGTCGTGGGCGAGACCCGCCACCGGCCGGTCGAGCACCACCTGCCCGGCCCGCAGCCCGATCACCCGGTCGCCCCAGTTCAGTGCGAGCGCAACTTGGTGCAGGCTGCACAGCACCGTGAGCCGCTGCTCGGTGCTGATCTCCCGGATCAGCCGCATCACCTGGGCCGCCGATTCGGGGTCGAGCGACGCCACCGGCTCGTCGGCGAGCAGGATCTCCGGGCGCTGCATGAGCGCCCGGGCCACCGCGACACGCTGCTGCTGGCCACCGGAGAGGGTGTCGGCGCGTTGAAAAGAGCGGTCCAGCAAGCCAACCCGGTCCAGGTGTCCCAGAGCCTCGCGGCGCACGTCCCGGGGGTAGCTGAAAAGCCCGAGCCGGGGCCAGCGCAGCCGGCCCAGCGCGCCGGTGCACACGTTCTCCAGGACGCTGAGGCTGCCAACCAGGTGGAAGTGCTGAAACACGAAACCGACCCGACGACGCAGGCGGCGCAGTTCGCCGCCGGTCGCGCGGCCCACGTCCATGCCCAGTACGGTGACGGTGCCGGAGGTCGGCCGCTGCAGCCCGTCGACGTGGTGCAGCAGAGTGGATTTGCCCGACCCGGACAGCCCCAGCAGGACTGTGACCTCACCGGGCGCCACGGTCAGCGAGATATCGTCGAGCGCGCGGATCTCGGACCCGAAAAGCTTGGTGACGCCCTCAAATCGGACGGCCACCTCCCCGGTCATGAGCTCTGCCCCGCGCACTGCCTGGCGTGAGTTGTCTGGCACACCTTGCGAACACCGTCGTAAAACGAATTGTCCACCGTCACATAGCCCCAGCCATTGACTTCACCGAGATGCGCACACGCCGGGGTGCAGATGCCGTTGGCGTTCATGTAGTCGACGTTGGCGTTCGGGAACGCGTTGATGATCTTGGTCTTCAAATCGGGCGCGAGGTCATCGCTGATGCCGATCGGCGAGCCGGGGATCAGCTCCGACTTCCACACCACGTTGAGCTGGCCCGGCTTGAGCTGGCCCTTACTCGGGAGGGTCGTATCGATCATGCTTTCCTGAGCAAACCCCGCGTCGCACTGGCCGTTGAGTACCCCTATCGCCGACGCGTCGTGGCCACCGGCCATCACCTGCGTGATGTCCTTATTCGGGTCGATGCCCGCGTTGATCAACGCCGCCGACGGGTACAGGTAGCCCGACGTCGAGTTCGGATCGACAAGGCAGACTTTCTTGCCCCTGAAGTCAGCGATGCTGTTGATGCCGGTACCGGGCCGAGTGATGCCGTAGGAGTGATAGCCGGGCGCGACGCCCTTGGTCACTGTTTCCGCGGCGATCGGGGTGACCTTGACCCCGCTGTTCTGCGCGGTGACCAACGAAAACGGGCCGTACTGGACGAAGTCGGCCTTGTTGGCGCGCTGAGCCTCGATAGCGGACGAGTAGCTGGTGGCGCTCTGGAACCGAATCTTCTTGCCGGTTGCCCTCTGCAGCAACGTGATGAGCGGCTGGTAGGCCTGTTGCAGACTCTGCGCGTTCTCCGACGGAACCGCGGCGAAGACCAGTTCGTCGGGGTTGCGGCCGCCGCCGGACCCGCTGCCGCTCCTGCCGGCGTTGGCGCTTTGGCCACAGGCGACCAGCAACACCGCCGTCAGCACCGCCAGCGCAGCTAAGCCGAGCGGGCCTCGGGGGCGAGCTAACATCCGGGTTCTCCTATTCGCCAGCCGGCTAGCAGAGCAGACGTCCAGATGGTTCTGGGGGCCGGTGCAGTTGAGGAGACGGGGTGGTTACCAGAGGGCGAACTTCGGTTGTGAACTAGCTCCACTCGGCCGCATGAGCATCAGCGTCGCGACGCGTGACAAGTGGTCGATCCTTTGCTGCGCATGCCGTCCGGTTACTGCCGCGCTTGCAGATATTCGTGCGCCCTTGCGACCGTTGCCTCATCGGCCTTGGCGAGCGCACCCGAATCGAAAGGCGGCTGCGGGTCGTATTCGATGAGTAACTGCGCGGCCTGCGCGGCCTCTCGGTCGACGAGAAGCTCGGCCAGCCGCAAGGCCATGTCGATGCCGCTGGACACCCCGGCAGCGGTGATGATGCGTTCGGGTAGGTGTTCGACGACCCGGTCGGACACGTAGCGCGCGCCCAACTCGTTGAGCAGATCCGCGGCCCGCCAGTGGGTCGTCGCGGTGAGCCCCTCGAGCAATCCCGCGGCGGCGAGCAACAGTGCGCCCGTACACACCGAGGTGGTGAAGGTGGTCGTCGGGTGCACCGACTGCAGCCAGGCGCGGATGGGTTCGTCGTGAATCAGCCGGCGGGTGCCGATACCACCGGGCACCACCACCACATCGGGCGCGCCGACCTCGTCGAAGCTGGCGTCGCAGGCGACGCCGAGCATCCCGTTCTCCGTGCGCACCTCGCCCCGGCGGTGCCCGACGAACGTCACGTCGATCGACGGAATGCGTTGCAACACTTCGTAAGGCCCGACGGCGTCGAGTGCGGTGAAGCGCGGGAACAGCGGGATCGCGACCAGCATCACGCCTGCCTTGGACCGGTTGCTGTTTCGAGCTCGGTGTCGGTGTCGAGTGCCGCCGCGGGTGCGGTCGGCCGCCGCGATCGGGCCGGACGTAGCCAGTCCGGAAGCCAGCCGGGCGGCGCATCGGGGGCGCGGTCGAAAGGCCCGCCCACCGGATCGTCGATGCGTCCGCCCCAGCGCACCAGATCTTCGTCGGGCCGGTAGATCTGGCGGATCATCAGCGCGCACAACGCGACGACGGCGATGTCACGCAGCAACACCGTCGTGGTGAAAAACTGCTCCGGCAGCGAACGATTCGGGTTTCCGTACAGGAAGTACATCCGCGGCACCCACACCAGCGCGTCGATCGTCATCCACGCCAGCAGCACCCGCCGATGCGGCAGGGCCAGCACCGCCAGCGGCACCAACCACAGCGAGAACTGCGGGCTCCACACTTTGTTGGTCAACAGGAACGCCGCGACGACCAGGAACAACAGCTGCGCCACCCGGGGCCGCTGCGGCGCGGTGAACGCGATGTAAGTGATTGCCGCACAACATGCTACGAACAACACCGCGACCACGGCGTTGAGCACCGGGGGCGGTTCCCAGAAGCCCAGCTTCGGATCGAAACCGCGCCAGCCGGTGAACGACTTGATGACGTTGTACACCGAGTCCATGTCGTCGCCGCGGCGGCCGTTGAAGCGGAAGAACTCCGACCAGCCGCGCGGATAGGTCACCAAAATAGGCAGATTCACCAACAGCCATGTCACCGCGGCGGCCCCCGCCGTGCGGGCCAGCGCACCAAGGCGCCCTGTCCGAATGGCCAGCACCAGCATCGGGCCCAGGAACAACAGCGGATACAGCTTGGCCGCTGCGCCCAACCCGATCAGCACACCGGCAAGCACCGGTTTACGCCGCGCCCAGGCCAACAGTCCGGCCATCGCGAATCCCGTTGCGAGCGCATCGAAGTTGGTGAAGATCTGAAAGATCAGCAGCGGTGAGGCGGCCACCAGCGCCGCGTCCCATATCGGCGGCCCGACAGTCCTGCGGTGGCCCATACGGTCGCCAGCCAGGCCAGCGCCAGCCCGAAGGCGGCGATGTCGAAGAACACCACCACTTCGGCGATCACCGGAAGCGGGGCAAGCTTGCTCATCGCGGTGTAGGTCTTGGCCAACGCCATCGACGCGTACTGATAGAGCCCGGTCAGCACCGGATATTCCATGTAGCGCACCGCGGGCTTGCCGTCGTAGCGAATCTGCGGTGTGTTGTTGGCGTCGGTTTCGACCCAACTCGACTTGTACGGAAACATGCCCTTGTTCAACAACTCCGCGCCGTACAGCGGCACCGTATCCGAATAGCACAACTCGTAATAGGCGCGCTGGTTATCCCAGTTGGCGACGCGCTGATCTCCCGTCCCGGTGCCGCTGCTCTGCAGGCACGCCGCCTTCGTCGACCAGCCCAGCGCCAGGAACACCAGGGCGATCACAAACATCACCCGCAGCGGCGTCATCAACCGGGCGCGGCCAATCAGGGCGTGCCGGCCCACCGGTCCGCCGATCACATCGGCCAGGGCGGCGCCCAAAGAGTCGGTGTGGCTGGGGCAATCGCGGTTGCCGGCGCTACGCAGATCGTCGGCCAGCGGCCGCGGTGAAATGATGGCGCTCTCCTGCTGAGCGCCGGTCACGGTGGCGGTTGGCCGAATGGCGGGGCTTGGGCGCCGCCCGGGGGGGCGCCGGGCGCGCCGGGCGGCGGCGGCGGTGCCGCGGTGATCGTCGTGGGCGGTCCGACCGGGATGGTGATACCCGGTGCGACCTCGATCGTGGGCTGGATGACGGTCTCCGACGGCGGCGGTGGAGGCGGGGGCGCCACGGGTACACCCGCGTAGCCACCGATCTCGGTCGGCTTGGGGAAGGTCTCGTTGGAGGTGCCCTTCAGCGCGCCGTCCATCGTCGACTTCCAGATATCCGACGGCAGACCCGAGCCGTAAACCTCTGCGCCCGAAGCGGTTACCAGCGGCACATTGTCCTGGACGGTCCCTACCCACACCGCCGTCGACAAGGACGGGGTGTATCCGACCATCCAGGCGTCCTTGTTGGCTTGAGTGTCGCCCAGCTGGACCGTGCCGGTCTTGGCTGCCGACGCCCGGCCGCCCGCCAAGTTGTGGCTACGCGAATAAGCTGCGATCGGTTGCATGGCGGCGGTGGTGTTGTCCGCGACCGCCCTGTCGATGCGTTGGTCGGCGCCCTTGTCCGAGGTTCCGGCGTCGAACAGCGTTTGGCCATCGGCGTTGACGACCTTCTGCACCAGATGCGGCGGGTGGTAGACACCGGAAGCGGCCAACGTGGCATAGGCCGAGGCCATGTCGATCGGCCGAGTTTGATACTGGCCCAGCACAATCCCGTTGTTGGGCGGGCCGCCCTTGCCGTCCTCGGACAGCGTGTGGGCAACGCCGGGGAAACTCTTGGCGATGCCGGCCTGGAATGCGGCGTCGGCGACGGCCTGGGGTCCGTTCTTGAGTTTGAGCATCAGCCGGTAGTAGGCGGTGTTCAGCGACATCTTGAGCGCCTCGGCGATATTGCAGGTCCCACAGTTCTCGCCGTCGACGTTGGTGATCTTGATGCCGTCGACCGTGAGCGGCGAGCTGTCGACCTGGTAGCCCAAGCCGATGTTCTGCTGGAGGGCGGCAATCAAGCGCGAACACCTTGAACGACGATCCGGTCTGCAGCCCCGCCTGGGCGAAGTCGAAGCCGTTGGCGTCCGCGCCGCCGTAGTACGCGCGGATCGCGCCGTTGTGCGGGTCGATGGACACCACGGCCGAGCGCATGTCGGGGTCTTGCCCGTCAAGGTATTTCGACACCGCCTTTTCCGCGGACTGCTGGGCCTTCGGATCGATCGTGGTGGTGACCTGCAGGCCCTGGGTGTTCAGGGTCTGCTCGTCGATGTTGAACAGCTCCATCAGCTCTTTGGTGACCTGGCGTTCGATCAGGCCGCCGGGGCCGGTGATCTGGTTCTGGGCACGGGCCTGATCGGGCGGCACCGTCTGTGGAAATACCTGTCCCGCACGATCGCTCGCCGACAAGGCCTTGGTTTCCACCATGCCGTCGAGGACCCAGCTCCAGCGAGCCTCGGCGCCCTTGGGATCCACGGCCGGATCCAGCGAGGACGGCCGGCGAATCAGCGCCGCCAACAGGGCTCCCTCGGAGACGCTCAGCTGGTCGACGGGCTTGTCGAAATAGGCCTTGGACGCCGCCGAAATCCCGTAGGCGCCGCGCCCGAAGTAGATGATGTTCAAATAGGCCTGCAGCACCTCATCTTTGGACCACTCCCCCGACATCTTGGTGGCGATGACGAGTTCCTTGGCCTTACGCATCAGGCCGGCGAACCCGTGCTGCGCGGAGCCGACGAGCGCGTTCTTCACGTACTGCTGCGTGATCGTCGACCCGCCCTGCAGATCGCCGTTGCCGAACAGGTTGTTCTGCACCGCCCGCGCGAAGCCGGCGAAGTCAAACCCCGGGTTCGAATAGAAGTTGCGGTCTTCGGCCGCGATGACGGCCTGGCGAACGTGCACGGGCACTTGGTTGATGTTGACGTCGACCCGATTGCCTTCCGGCGGAACGATTTTTGCGATCTCCGAGCCGTCGCTGGCCAGGATGGTGGAGACCTGGTTGGTGCGGATGTTGCCCGGCTTGGGAATGTCGACGATGAAGTACGCCATCGTGAAGGTGACGATCGGCAACAGCACCAGCATCGCCGCGCTGAGGTAGGCCGCGCGCCGCACCCATCGCCAGTTGATCTGTTGGACCCAGCTGTTCGACCCCCGACCCGAGGGCTCGGTGGCCTGGCCCATCGGGGCCGCCGGGACCGCCGGGCCGTCGCGGTGGAGGCGGCGGAGCCGGTGGAGGCGGCGGAGCATCCGGTGGGCGACCGGACAGCGGGCGGTCACGCCGCGGCGACGGCAGTCGACCGGCCATCGCAGGGCGGCCTTCACCTCTTCGATCGCATCCCGGGGCGGGGACTTCGACGAAGGGCCGTCCAACGCGGCCTTGACCTCGTCGATGGAGTCGGACCGTCGAGGCGACCGGTCGTCGACGACCGGCGGCAGGATCGTGGTCAGTCGGTCGTCGGGCGGAACCCTGCGACGGGTCCCGCCGATCGCCGCGGTGCGCCGGACGGTCGGAATCGTCGCGGACGATCGACATTGGCATTCGCCTGCCCATGCGTTCAGTCGCTGGACCCGCTCGGGTCATCGGGCGACTGGTCGTGGCGCCCTTCGTTATTCAATGGCCGTGCGGGCGCCGTTGCGCGCCGTCCGGGTACCGCGGGTCCCCTTGGGCGGGCGTTCCGCGCCGAGCACGTACGACTTGACCAGGTGATTCCAGCTGCAGGTTCGGCACACCTCCACCACGTGGACAGAGAACTCCTCGAACCGGGTGGCCAACATGACCAGCTCCTCGGCCGTGCGCGCCGAACCCGACACCGCACCCAGGTGATCGCCGAACACCCACGACACCAGCGTCAGCTGCTCCTTTCGGCAGATCGGGCACATCACCTGGCTGGTTTTGCCGTGAAACTTCGCGGCGCGCAGCAAATACGGGTTTGCATCACATACCTCGGACACACCCGTGCGGCCCGAGTAGACCTCGGCCAGCAGTGAGCGCCGCCGAAGCGCGTAGTCCACCACCTGTCGCTGCAGTCGCACGTTGACCAGAGTACGTCGCCGTCCGCACCGCCGATACGCAACCAAGGCTGTCGGCACCGTCGCGCCGCGCTCACAACAGGTGACTTCTACGATCGTCCCCATGGCGAAATGGCTGGGCGCACCACTCGGCGGCGGCGTGACAACTGCGACCCGGGCCAAAGACACTGACCGGCAAGAGACCTGTGCGGTGCTCGACAATGCGCTGGGCGACGGCGAGCTGTCCGGCGAGGAACACCGCGAGCGGGTCGCAAGGCCACCAATGCCGTGACGCTGGGTGACCTGCAGGCCCTCGTGTCAGATCTGCAGGGCGACAACACGCCGGCGCGGCTGCGCTCGCGCAAAGCCGAAGGTCATGCCCAGCGGGCGAGGCATCGCGATCGCCGCGTTGGTGGTGTCGGTGCTATTCGGCATGGGCCTGGGCTGGGGTCTGTACGGGAACACCAGCTCGCCGCTGGACTTCACCAGCGACCCCGGCGCCAAGCCGGATGGCGTGGCCGCCGTGGTGCTGACCCCGCCGACGCAGCTGCATTCGCTCGGCGGACTCACCGGCCTGATCGAGCAGACGCGCAAACGGTTCGGCAACGTCATGGGCTACCGCCTGGTGATCTATCCGACCTACGCGATCCTCGACCGTCCGGACCCCTCCGACGACCGCCGGGTGCTGGCCTACGACTACCGCGGCGGCTGGGGTGATCCGACCAGCTCCGCCAAAAGTTCCGCCGACAGGCACGTGGCGGTTGACCTGAGCAAGTTCGACGTCACGGCGACGGTCGGCATCATGCGCGGCGCGCCGCAGACGCTGCATATGAAGCCGTCCGACGTCAAAACCATGTACCTGATCGTCGAGCCGGCCACCGATCCGACCGCGCCCGGCGCGTTGTCGCTGTCGTTGCACGTCTCCGGCGACTATGGCAGCGGCTCGATCACCTTTTCGCGGTGACGGCACAGTCAAACGGTTGGATCTGCCTTCCTAAAACTGCTGGTAGAGCCTTTTCCCGGCCGAAGCCGGGCAGATTTCGATGTGACTAATAGCGCACCAACATTCAGTGGTGTTGTGGCGAATATATCGAGGCGATACAGTTACGCGAGGCGTCGAACCGTCGTAACTAGCCGAGCAAAGGAGGTGAATCGATGCTGGAGCTCGCCATCCTGGGTCTCCTGATCGAATCACCGATGCATGGCTACGAATTGCGCAAGCGGCTGACCGGCCTACTCGGCGCGTTTCGCGCGTTTTCGTACGGTTCGCTCTACCCGGCGCTGCGGCGAATGCAGGCGGATGGGTTGATCGCCGAGAACGCCGCGCCGGCCGGTACCCCCGTCCGGCGGGCCCGTCGGGTCTACGAACTGACCGAGAAGGGCCGTCAACGTTTCGGTGAGCTGGTGGCCGACACCGGCCCGCACAACTACACCGACGACGGCTTCGGGGTACACCTGGCATTTTTCAATCGCACTCCGGCGGAGGCGCGGATGCGGATCCTCGAGGGTCGCCGCCGTCAGGTCGAGGAACGCCGCGAAGGTCTGCGCGACGCCGTGGCACGGGCCAGCAATTCACTCGACCGCTACACGCGTCAGCTCCATCAACTCGGGCTCGAGTCCAGTGAGCGTGAAGTGAAGTGGCTCAACGAGCTCATCGCCGCCGAGCGGGCGGCGCCTGGCCTCACCGAGCAGATATAGACCCCTCGCACGAACCCGCACGAAAAACAGTCACCAGACATCGAAAAATAGGTAATTGAGGTTAGGAGAACGCCCGATGAGTGAGCACAACGCGCCAGAGGCCTCGACCGAGGTACGGGTCGCCATTGTCGGCGTCGGTAACTGCGCGTCCTCGCTGGTTCAGGGCGTGCAGTACTACTACGACGCCGACGAGAACAGCAACGTGCCCGGCCTGATGCACGTGAAGTTCGGCCAGTACCACGTCCGCGACGTGAAATTCGTGGCCGCGTTCGACGTGGACGCCAAGAAGGTCGGCTTTGACCTGTCGGAGGCGATCTTCGCCTCGGAGAACAACACCATCAAGATCGCCGACGTACCGCCGACCAACGTGACGGTGCAGCGCGGCCCGACGCTGGACGGCATCGGCAAGTATTACTCCGAGACCATCGAGATTTCTGATGTCGAGGCTGTCGACGTCGTTAAGGCGCTCAAGGACGCCAAGGTCGACGTGCTGGTGTCCTACCTGCCGGTGGGCTCCGAAGAAGCCGACAAGTTCTACGCCCAATGCTGCGATCGACGCCGGCGTGGCGTTCGTCAACGCGCTGCCGGTGTTCATCGCGAGCGACCCGGTGTGGGCGAAGAAGTTCACCGACGCCGGTGTGCCGATCGTTGGCGACGACATCAAGAGCCAGGTCGGCGCCACGATCACCCACCGCGTCATGGCCAAGCTGTTCGAGGACCGCGGCGTGCAGCTCGATCGCACCATGCAGCTCAACGTCGGCGGCAACATGGACTTCCTCAACATGCTCGAGCGGTCGCGCCTCGAGTCGAAGAAGATCTCCAAGACCCAGGCCGTCACGTCGAACCTGCAGAAGGAATTCAACACCAAGGACGTCCACATCGGGCCGTCCGATCACGTCGGCTGGCTCGACGATCGCAAGTGGGCCTACGTCCGCCTGGAGGGCCGCGCGTTCGGCGACGTGCCGCTGAACCTGGAGTACAAGCTCGAGGTCTGGGACTCGCCGAACTCCGCCGGCGTCATCATCGACGCGGTGCGGGCGGCGAAGATCGCCAAGGACCGCGGCATCGGGGGCCCGGTGGCCGCGGCTTCGGCCTACCTGATGAAGAGCCCGCCGAAGCAACTGGCCGACGATATCGCGCGCACCCAGCTCGAAGAGTTCATCGCCGAGGGTTAGTACCGCAAGTCATCGACTGTGGGGTCAGGTCGCATTGTGCGGCTTGGCCCCACAGTCTTTTTGTGTGCGCTGACGGTTTCGGGTGTGCGCTGATGGTTGAAATATCCCGACATTCGCGCCCTGGCTGCACAGTCGAAGCCAGGACAGCACACTCAATTCGCCGACACCCCTGCCATTCGTGCTGTGCAGTCGCTTAGCATTACCCGGAGCACCCCCCCATCGACGAATCAGGCCGCGAATCACTGATGAGAGTTCAGCCCGCCGCGTTCTTGCGAACGACCCTTCCCCTCGACTTGTCGCGCCTCGCTGAGCTCGACGGCGGGCGCTACCACTCGATCTGGCTGCCCGATCACATGGTCAGCTTCTGGCCGGACTCGATCTGGACTCCCGAATTCACCGACCTCGCCACCGCGTCACCGTCGCCGCATCGCCATCTCGACGGCCTGTCGGTGGCGGCCGCGGCCGCCGTGCTGACCGAGCGGGTTCCGCTGGTGAGCGCGGTGGTCGACACGGTGCGGCGCCACCCCTCCCTGCTCGCCCAGACCGCGCTGACGATCGACCATCTCGCCGAGGGGCGTTTCGTCCTCGGCCTGGGCAGCGGCGAGAGTGAGAACACCCTGCCGTACGGCTTCGACTTTTCACGACCGGTCAGCCGTTTCGAGGAAGCGCTGACGGTGATTCGCCTGCTGTGGGACAGCGACGGGCCGGTCGACTTCGAGGGGCAGTTCTACACCCTGCATCACGCGCGCTTGGACACCGAGCCGTACGGAGGGACCCCGCCGCAGATCTGGATCGGCGCCAGCGGCCCACGCATGCTCGACATCGCTGGCCGCCACGCCGACGGCTGGTGGCCCGCCGGGGCCTGGACCCCGGAACATTACGCCGAGATGCTTTCGGCCGTAAGGACATCCGCCGAGCACGCCGGTCGCGATCCGATGGCGATCACGCCGGGTTTCATGCAGATATGCCTGATCGGTGCGAACGAAGATGCCCTGGCCGAGATCCTGCAGGCGCCGCTGGTCAAGGCATTTCTGCTGCAGGTTTCGGCAGAGACGTTGTGCGGCTTCGGGTTTGACCACCCGATGGGCGAGAGTTGGCGCGGGTTCCAAGACATCGACCCCGCGGTGCTCACTCGCGAGCGGATCATGGCGTTCCTGGCCAACGTGCAGCCCGAAATGCTCTTGGCCGTCGTGCCTCATGGAACACCCCGAGAGGTCGCCAAGATCATCAAGACCTATGTGGACGGGGGTTTGCGGGTGCCCAAGATTCTCGACTACGGTGCCATGGCCGGCCTGAAGTACGCCGAGTCTTCGGCGGCGAACGTCCGTGCGGCAGAGGATGAACTGATGCAGCTGTGCGGAGATCTGTCGTGAGCACTCAATTGGACGCCGCTGAGTTACTGCGCGCCGCGCAAGCAGAAACCGGATTACACGACTACGGCGACCCCACACTGCCGGAGCGCTTCGCCGTCGCCGCCGACCATCTGAACGGCCTCAGTATGGACTCCGACGCAGCCTACGAAGCGGCACAGGTGTGCCGATGGCTGCTGACATCACGCCTGGAATTCATCGAGGACCGCCGCCGCTACCCGATCGGCGACGAAGTCGTCGAGGCGCCGATGTTCGTGACCGGCGAACCGCGTTCCGGCACAACCCTGATGCACGCACTGATGTCGGTCGATCCGCACGCGCGGGCCCTGCGCTTCTGGGAAGTGATGTACCCGTCACCGCCGCCGGGACTGGCCGGCCCGGACGACCCCAGACGAGAGCAGGCCGATGCGGACTGGCGCGAGATCAACGGGAAAATGCCCAAATGGCTGCACAGCCACCCCTACAACGACATGCTCGGCAACGGCTTACCCGAAGACGAACGCACCTGGGCGTTCGACTTCCGGGTCATGACCCCGACGGCATGGTGGCGGGTGCCGATGCAGTCGCTGGTCGGCGGTCTGGCCACCGACCCGGCGGCCCAATACCGGCTGCACAAGGCCATGCTGCAACAGCTGCAATACAAGCGGGCGCGAAAATATTGGGTGCTGAAGGGTTTTCACGGATTCCGGCTCAAAGAAATGTTCGAGACTTACCCCGACGCCACCCTGATCTGGCTGCACCGCGACCCGGTGCAGGTCGCGGCGTCGCGCACCATGATGATGGCTGACATCATGGACGGAATCGTCGGTCCCGTCGATCTGCACGCCGAAGCAAAGAAGCACCTCGAGATGACTCGCGCCAGCATCGCTAACACGATGAGCAATCCGATCGTGGACGATCCGCGCATCCTGCATATCCGCTACGCCGACTTCATCGCCGATCCGGTCGCGACGGTGCAGCGCTACTACCGCTTCTGCGGTCGCGACGTCACGGCGGAAGCCGAATCCGCGATGCGCACCTACCTGGCCGACAACCGCGGCGACCGATACGGCAAGTTCCGCTACTCCACTCAATTGTTGATCGACATCGGAGAAGACCTCGATGCGCTGCACGCGGAATTCCGGCCGTTCCGTGAGCGATTCGGTGTCGCGATCGAGAACCGCGGCTGAGCGATGCCGGCCCACAAACGTCTTTCCGTACACAACGTCACGTTCTACGGTGCTTCATTGGCCGAGCTGGAACAGCACTGGGCGGCACTGGGCGTATCCCGGTTGAGCATCCTGGACAGCCAGCTACTCGATGCCGATTTTCCAAAGCTGCTGCAGCGCAACGACTACACCGTCGAAGCGATCTACCATCTGTTCGCTGGCGGCCGGCTGACCACCGACCCGCGGGCCGCGCGGGACGCGCTGCTGCCGGTGATCGACGCCGCTGCTCACAGGGGCGCGCATGGTCTACCTCCTCACCGGCGGCCGGGACAACCTCACCTGGGGACAGGCCGCCGACCGGTTCTGCACCATGATCGCCCCCTGCGTCGCGCACGCCAAGCAAGCCGGTGTGGCGCTGGCGGTCGAGAACGCCTCCAGCCTCTATGCCGACCTGCATCTCGCCCATACCTTGCGCGACACCGTCACGCTGGCCGAGATGAGTGGGCTGGGTGTCTGCATCGACGTGTTTCACTGCTGGGCGGAAGGCGATTTCGAGGCGATGGTTCAGCGCGCCCTGCCGCGAACCGAGCTGATCCAGCTCAGTGATTACGTACTGGGTGATCGTGCGCTGCCGGGCCGGGCGGTCCCCGGCGACGGCACGATTCCGATCGAGGGATTCGTCGCCCAAACTCTTGCGAGCGGCTACTCGCATGGGTTCGACTTGGAGCTGATCGGACCCCGAATCGAGCAGGAGGGCCGTCTCGAATCCGCGCGGCGTGCCTGCGCCGTGGTCGGGGCAATGCTGGACAGATTGGGTGCGTGACAATGGCTTTCGGCGACGGTGCTGACGACGCGGCGCTACGCTCGGCGTGGACAGAATTCTGCGCACAGCTGCAGCGGGCGGGTGAGCAGGTGTTCAAAGACGCCAACGCCACGTCGGGCCCGCAGCGGGTCGACGCATTCCGCTTTCTCACCCAGAACCTCGGCCAGGCATTCGATCTCGCGCTCGAAACCCGGGACACCCACTATCCGGTGCTCCACACCTTCTGCGGCCCGACCCGCAAGCTGGGCGGCGACTGCGCCGACTTCACCTATAAGCAAGCCTGGATCGACGGGCAATCGATCTACCGGCTGTCCGGCAACCGCGGCACCGCGCGGTTTTTCAACGTCACCGTCCAGGGCGCGCGCGTGCCCGGTCCCGGGGTGCTGCACGAGCCCTTCGGCGACACTCCGGAGGCCAACCTGTTCGGCCATCAGCTCAGCGTCGGCGATGACGGCGAATTCGAGATCTACATCGGTGGGCCCGAGCGTGGACCCAACTGGCTGCCCACCACCGGGCAATCGCGGAAGCTGTTCATCCGTCAGGGATTCGACGGCTGGGACGAGCTTCCTGCGCAAATGCGAATCGAGCGGGTCGATATGGCCACCCCCAAACCTCTGCCGACACCCGAGACCATGGTCGAGGCCGATGGGTGGGCCGGCATTTCGTGATCGGCCTGATGTCTGACTGGCCGGAGTTTCCGTTCACCTACGGCGGCGTGGACGCCGAGCATCCGAACACTTTCCCACCATTCCGGAGTTGACGCGACCCACGCGGACAGCAAGCGCGGCCGCGCCGCCGCCAACATGCATTGGGAGCTGGCATCCGACGAGGCGCTGATCGTCGAATTCGACGCCCACGACGGGCTGTGGATGTTCACCAACATGGGCGTCTTCTTCAACAGCATGGACTACCTCTATCGGCCTGTGAGCTACACGCCGAGCCGCACGAAAGCCGACCGCGACGGACGCGTCCGCCTGGTCATGGCGCATGGTGATCCGAACGTCCACAACTGGCTGGACACCCAGGGCTTTTCGCGCGGGAACCTGACCTACCGCCACATGCTGGACGGCGAACCCGCGGTGCTGCACACCAGAGTGGTCAAACACGACGAGATCATGAGCGCGCTTCCACCGGACACCGCCACGGTGAGCGCCTCCGAACGCAGCGCCGCACTGTGGGAGCGATTCCACGGCATTCGGCGCCGGTATGTCCTCTGAAGGATGCCGGGCTTCGGCTCGACTGAAATCAGCGGCTCGCTCGCCGACCGCGCGGCCGGCCGGTTGAATCCGAACTTGCTGGGATTCGTCCTCGTGTTATCTTAGCTACGTGCTTAGCGTATCGCTAGTACGCTCCTTGAATTTACTGTTACGCTCGGGCGATGAACAGCGACGAGGTGGCGTTTGCCGGCGCAGCGGAGCAGGCTCGCTTACTCGCGGCCGGAACACTCACCGCGCCAGCACTTCTGGCGCTATACCTAGAGCGGATCGCTCGGCTCGATCCGCAGCTGGGAGCATATCGCGTGGTCCTCGCCGAGCGGGCCCAGCGAGAAGCAGCGGCCGTACAGCTACGGCTCGACGCCGGCGAACGGCTGCCATTGCTCGGAGTCCCCGTCGCGATCAAGGACGATGTCGACGTGGCAGGCGAGGTCACCACTTTTGGCAGCAGCGCCCACGGACCGGCAAAGGATCACGACGCCGAGGTGGTGCGCCGGCTGCGGGAGGCCGGCGCGGTGATCATCGGCAAGACCAAGGTGCCCGAGATGATGGCGTGGCCGTTCACCGAAACGGTCGCCTACGGAGTGACGCGCAGCCCGTGGGACACATCGCGGACGCCTGGCGGCAGCAGTGGTGGCAGCGCCGCGGCGGTTGCGGCGGGCTTGGCCGCGATGGCGCTCGGCTCGGATAGCGCGGGGTCCATTCGCATTCCGTCGACGTGGTGCGGGCTGTACGGTATCAAGCCTCAGCGCGATCGGGTGCCGTTGGCGCCGCGCGACGACGCTTGGTGTGGACTGAGCGTGAACGGCCCGCTTGCCCGCACCGTGGCGGATGCCGCACTCTTCCTGGATGCCACCGCGTCGTCTGGCGCTCCCCAAACCTCATTTGTCGCTGCTGCGGCGCGCAGTCCCGGACGGCTACGAATTGCCTTGAGTACCAAGCTTCCACCGCTGGTGCTGGCACGGGTGGACTCGGCTCGGCGGACCGCGGTCGACGAGGCCGGCGCCCTGCTGCGGGAGCTTGGCCACGACGTTGTCGTCCGCGACCCCGACTATCCGACGGCCACGGTTTTAGGCCATATTCTCCCGCGCTATTTCCGTGGCATCTACGACGCGGTGCAGGAATTGCCGCACCCTGAGCGCTTGGAGCGTCGCACTCGTGACATCGCGTGGGTCGGTGGCCGCATCTCCGACCGGCGGATCGCGGCGGTGCGTACGGCGGAAGCGGCCATGGCGGCGCGCGTCCAGTCGATCTTCGACGACGTCGACGTCGTCGTCACGCCCGGGACAGCCACTGGTCCTCCCCGGGTCGGGGCCTATCGTCGGCTTGGCGGAATCTCGACACTGGCTTTGGTAACCGGCCGCATACCGTACTTCCCGATCTGGAACGTCACCGGACAACCGGCCGCGGTTGTGCCCTGGGCGCTGGACAATCAGGGCCTTCCGGTCTCGGTGCAACTGGTGGGGCGGCCGCATGATGAGGCGACGCTGCTCTCACTGAGCGCACAGATCGAGATGGCACGCCCCTGGGCGCAGTGGCGTCCACCGGTCTCCTAGACCCGTGGGATCACGACAGTCGCGGGTCAGCGCGTCTTCTCGAAGCTCCGCCGAGCGGCGTACTGGCGATGCTACGACCAGATACGCACTGGTTCAGTCCCGTATCATCGCTTACAACGTTATAGTATCATCGATATGATGAATCCGGCAGGTGGCTGAATCACCGCCCGGACGCCGGCTGATCAACCGTCAGTGTCACTGACCTATCAAATTCAAACGTACGCAGGTGGTTTGACAGCACCCGCGCGAGAAAGAGAGGGACTGTGTCGAAAACGTGGCTCATTACCGGGGCGTCGTCGGGGTTCGGCCTGGCACTTGCCGAACGTGTCGCGTCTAGTGGACACCATGTCATCGCAGTGGCCCGCCGCGGCGAGCGGCTCAACGAACTGGCCTCGAAACATGCGGGCCACATCTCGGCCATGACTCTCGATCTCACGAGCAGTCAGACGGGACCCTTGGTACACGCGGCCATACGTGACGCAGGTGGCCTGGATGTACTCGTCAACAACGCTGGATACGGGCTGATCGGCTCGGTCGAGCAGTGCGACGACGCCGCAGTGCGGGCCCAATTCGACGTCAACTTCTTCGCGGCACTCACCGTTCTGCGCGCAGCGCTCCCCGCATTGCGCCTGTCCCAGGGACGAGTCGTCCAAATCTTATCGTTCTTCAGCGAACTCGCCATACCCGGTTCCGGCCTCTACTCGGCCAGCAAGAGCGCGCTAGCGCTGGCCTCCCAAGCGCTGGCCCTCGAACTCGCACCAGCCGGTGTACAGGTCACGACCGTCCACCCCGGGCGTTTCGGGACGGAGTTCCTGAGCTCCGCGCACGTCGTCGCGCCCGACGAGACGTACGCAAACACCGTCGGTGCCACCATTTCCCGCGAGACTGCGCTACCCGCAGAGGCTTCCCAGGACCCCAGCTTGGTCGTGGACGCCGTCCTCGCTGTCGTCACGCACCCCCGACCTCCGCGACGGCTGGCTGTCGGGGATGATTCGGTCCAACTGATCCGCAATGCGTTGCAGACTCAGGCCAACGAGCTCGCCGAATGGGGACCCGCTGGCGGGCTGGCCTTTTAAACCAGCGGTAAGAAGCACTGTGGGGGCATATCGGTCAACCACCGCCGCAAGTCATCCCCCGGATTGAAGTCAGCGACGCGACCGGCGCCCGTCGGCGCGGGAAGCTGCACTCGGACTTTCGGCGGCGGTGATGGTTTCGAGCCATTGGAGCATCAGCGTGACTTCGGGCCCCGTTAGTGGGGTGGGCGTTTGTCGGATCAGTGCGGTCATCTGTAAGGCGACGGCCTTCAGCGTCTTGGTTTTTGGACCTCGAGCACGCGAACCCGTGTCGATCACCAGTCCGCCCAGGATCGCATCGCGGACTCGTCGGGATAGGTCGGGGTCTGAGTAGGTGGCGGGTTGCGCCAGCAGGAACAGGTTGACACCGACGCAGGCGGCCATCATCGTCTGGGTCGCTTGGTCTGGTGTGGTGTTCAGTCTGCCCGCCGCCGCACACCGGACAAACCTCTCGACTAGCACCTGCCGAGCCCCGTCAACGCCGGCCGGCACCTCTGCCAGAGACGGCGCGTAAGCGATGCGGTACACGGCCTGGTTCTTCATCGCGAACGCGACGTGATTGTCCCAAGCCGAATACAGGTCGTCGACGGGGTCATCGGATAACGGCTCCGCGCGTTTACGTGCCAGATACCGTTCGAATACGCTATCGACGACGGCGGCGATCAGTCCGTTCTTGTCACCGAAGAGGCGGTAGAGCACGGGAGGGCCGACACCCACTGCCTCGCAGACCGCGCGGGTGGAGATGTTGCTGTCATGAGACTTCTGCAGCAGCGACTCCGCGGCCTTGAGCATCTGGGTCCGGGTGTCCACCGGACGGATGTTAGCACCGCTACGCTGCAGTGATGGGGATGTCTGCCATCCAGACATCAAGGCCGCTAATACCATTCGGTTTGGGTCTGATCCGGATCCACGAATTGCGGGAATAGGTCGGCGTGTATCAGCGTTCAGTCCTCACGTGGCCGAGCATGTCGAATTTAGCCCCACGGGTTGGGTACGCGAGCAAACCGAACGGATTCTGCAACAAGGCACGACCGACGGCGTCGAGGTCTTAGACAGGCCCATCATCTTGGTGAC
Source organism: uncultured Actinomycetota bacterium (assembly GCA_963832935.1). Lineage (GTDB taxonomy): Bacteria > Actinomycetota > Actinomycetes > Mycobacteriales > Mycobacteriaceae > Mycobacterium. Next base: position 167,508 of record CAWHWA010000038.1, on the reverse strand, counting down.
CACCACGGGAGCGAAGTCTGGCAAGCAGCGGTACGTACCGTTGATGCGCGTCGAAAAGGCCGGGCGCTACCTCATGGTGGCCTCGAAAGGTGGCGATCCCGCGCACCCTTCTTGGTATTTCAACGTGAAGGCCAACCCCGCAGTGACGCTGCAGGATGGCGACAGGAGTATCGCACTGGTAGCGCGCGAACTCGACGGAGCCGAGCGTGATGAGTGGTGGCAGTTGGCGGTTAATGCCTTCCCGCCCTACGCCGAATACCAGACCAAGACAACAAGGCTGATCCCGGTTTTTGTGTTGGAGTAGTCGCGATTACTCCGACCGACGACAATGATCGATCGGCTGAGCCGCGGTGGACATGGCATGGCGTTCTTGGCAGTGGTGTTCGGAGGCGATGGCATCCGCTGCGCGTTCGCCGATGACCACGCACGGTGCCATCGTGTTGGTAGCGGTGATGCGAGGCATGATCGAGCTGTCGGCGATTCGGAGGTTGTCGATGCCGTATACCTTGAGATCGGCGTCGACGACTGACATGGCGTCACGGCCCATTTTCGCCGTGCCGACCATGTGCCAGTAGGTCGTCGCAGCGTTACGGATATACGTTTCCAGTTCAGCGCCTTTGAGGTTGCCCGGCATGACTTCCCGTTTCACGAATGGCCGTAACGGCGCCGAATTGCCGATTTCGCGCATAGTTTCGACACAGACCATCGCCGCGCGCAAGTCGTCGGGGTGGGACAGGACGTTCGGCTCGATCTGGATCGGGTCGCTCGGGTCGGAGCCGGTCAGGTGCAATAGCCCTCGGCTGTGCGGACGGGCCAGGGCTCCGAACAGGATCCAACCGCTGTCGGGTAGATCGAATCGGGCGGCGTTCTCCGGCGTGGATCTGACAAAGGCCGCCGCGCAGGCGAACAGGTCCGGACTGTCGAGTTCGGGCATGCTCGTGCAGTAGACCGTGGCCTCGGCTATGTAGTTGGCGGGTACCGGCTTGTTGAACTCCCAGACACAGTCGAATCCGATGTGATCTTGGTAGTTTTGGCCGACGCCCGGCAGATGCTCGCGGGCGGCGATGCCCACACGTTGCAGTTCCGTTGCGTCGCCCAGACCGGATTGCATCAGCACCTTCGGGGTGTGGATCGCACCCAGCGATAGCACGACTTCACTACCTGCCCTGAAATGGTGCAACTGCCCCCGGTACGAGACTTCCACGCCACTCACCCGAGTGGCCTGGAAGGTCAATCGTCGCACCCACGCGTGAGTCAGAACCGTCAGGTTCGGACGATCCATGAACGGGAAGGTGTAAGAGCGGAAAACCGATTGCCGTTGTCCATCGCGGATCCGCAAGTCGGTTAGGGCCGCCCCTGCGGCCGCTTCCATCATCCGTCCGTTCGGGCTTTCATAGCGGGGAATGCCGACCGTGCTTGCGCCTTCGAGAACGGCAACGGCAAGTGGATCGGGGTGGAGGGCGGATTGAACGAAGACCGGCCCAGCCTTGCCTCGGTACTTCGGGTCCGGGATGCCGTGCCAGTCTTCGATGCGGCGGTAGATGTCGAGCACCGAGTCGTAATTCCAGGCCGGGTGGCCAGCTTCGGTCGCGAAATGATCCCAGTCGCTGCGATGTCCGCGCGCCCATAGCATCACGTTGATGCTCGAACCGCCGCCCAATACCTTGCCCATCGACAGTGGCAGCGTTCGTCCGTTCACCGCGGGGTGGGGAAGAGCCTCAAAGCCCCAATCACGTTCGGTACCAAGGTTGGTGGGCCATAGATTCGCGTTTCGGACATTGGGTACGTCATCATCGCCCCCGGCCTCCAGAAGCAGAACGCTGACATCCGGATTCTCGGCTAGTCGCCGCGCAACCACTGAGCCAGAAGATCCCGCGCCGCAGACGATGAAGTCGTAGTCCGGTCGCAAGTTGGACGTGAGGCGATCCTGGTTTACGCGCACCCGCACTTCGTGGTCAGCCATCGAGTTTGGCTCACTCGCAATGTGGACGGCCATAGAAGAGTCCCCCGTAATATCGACGATACGTGTTCATCATAACGCCGCTAACGCTACGGGGACGGCGATGGTGCGTCAACGCGTCGACGTCAGCGGCCGACCCGCCTAGCGCCGATCGCGGCGTAGTTCGTAGTGTCAAAGATCGTGACCGAGATCTCCGAGGACGAACTTGCCGGGCTGTCCGAATTCTCGCTGCTGTCCGAGAACGCCGAGCAAGCCGGCTTCACGGGTCCGCTCCCTGAGGTAGAGCGGGTCGAGACCGACACGGCAAACGGCCGAATCAGCGCGCTGCGCTTTGGCCGCACTCCCCCGCGGATCGTGTTTTTGCATGGCGGCGGCCAGAACGCACACACCTGGGACACCGTCATCGTCGGCCTCGGTGAGCCGGCGCTGTCCGTGGACTTGCCCGGTCACGGCCACTCGGGCTGGCGCGAGGACGGTGACTACTCGCCGCGGAACAACGCCGACGCCGTCGCGCCGGTGCTCCGAGAACTCGCACCGGATGCCGAGCTCATCGTGGGCATGTCGCTGGGCGGATTGACCGCGATCCGGGTGGGCGCGATAGCACCCGACCTGGTGCGCGAACTCGTTCTCGTCGACGTCACTCCGTCGGCGTTGCACCGGTATGCCGAGCTGACCACCGAGCAGCAGGGGACGGTGGCACTGGTCCAGGGCGAGCGGGAGTTCCCCAGCTTCCAGGCCATCCTTGACCTGACGGTCGCCGCTGCACCGCACCGCGAAGTCAAGGCGCTGCGCCGGGGCGTGTTCCACAACTCGCGCCGCCTCGACAACGGCAACTGGGCATGGCGCTACGACGCCATCCGCGTTGTACCCGACTTCGGCGATTTGTGGAACGACGTCGACGGGTTGGCCGCACCCGTCACGCTGGTGCGCGGCGGCTCCTCGCCCTTCGTCACCGACGACGATGCGGCTGAACTCGCGACGCGCGCAACACATTTCCGCAAGACCCATGTCGTCGAGAATTCGGGGCATTCGGTGCAAAGCGATCAGCCTCGCGCGCTGATCGACCTGCTGAGCGGGGTACTCAGCGCACGCTGAGAGTCTGCGGCTCCTACGGTGGTCGCATGACCTCAGCTGATCGTCCCGTTCGAATCGGTGTGCAATTGCAGCCACAGCACGCCCCCCACTACCGCCACATCCGCGACGCCGTTCGCCGCTGCGAGGACATCGGGGTCGACGTCGCATTCACCTGGGATCACTTCTTCCCGCTCTACGGCGATCCCGACGGAGCGCATTTCGAATGCTGGACCGTGCTGGCGGCCTGGGCCGAGCAGACATCGCGTATCGAGTTCGGCGCCCTGGTGACGTGCAACTCGTATCGCAATCCGGAGCTACTGGCCGACATGGCGCGCACCGTCGACCACATTTCCGAGGGCCGGCTCATCCTGGGCATCGGATCGGGCTGGAAGGAAAAGGACTACGACGAGTACGGGTACAAATTCGGCACGGCCGGTAGCCGTCTCGACGACTTGGCGGCGGCGTTTCCCCGGATCACGTCGCGGCTGGCCAAGCTCAATCCCGCGCCGACCCGTGACATCCCGGTATTGATAGGCGGCAAGGGTCCGCGGAAGACGCTGCGACTGGTCGCCGAATACGGCGACATCTGGCACGGCTTCACCACCGTCGACACCTACCCGGCCGCAGCCGCCGTGCTGGACGAGCATTGCGCCGCCGTCGGGCGGGACCCGTCCACCATCGAGCGGTCAGCCGGTGTGGAGGACAACAGCGGGGTTCGCCGTGGCGAAGGCGTCGACGGGTTGATCGCCAACGCCGAAGGCCTTACCGCCTTGGGAGTGACGCTGCTGACCATCGGAGTCAATGGTCCGGACTACGACCTCAGTGGGGCCGACGCGTTGTGCCGGTGGCGCGACAAGCGGTAGGCCGTCTAGTTCAGATTCGCCTTCAATTCATCTGCCAAACACCTTAACGAAGGCGCGAATACATGAGAAACTTTGCACCGCCGATCGCTGGAGCAGGCTGAAAGAGACTGATGCCGAAGAAATATGGGGTCAAAGAAAAAGACCAGGTTGTCAACCACATCCTCAACCTGGTGCTGACCGGCAAACTGCGTAGCGGCGACCGGGTCGACCGCAACGAGATTGCCCTTGGCTTGGGTGTTAGTCGTGTCCCGATTCAAGAGGCACTCGTCCAACTCGAGCACGACGGCATCCTGTCGACCCGCTATCACCGGGGCGCATTCATCGAGCGGTTCGACGAAGCCACCGTCCTCGAACATCACGAACTCGACGGCTTGCTCAACGGCATCGCCTCGGCGCGCGTAGCCACCAACCCGACGCCGCGAATCCTGGGACAGCTCGACGCCTTGATGCGCGCGCTGCGCACCGCGAAGGATTCCCGGGTCTTCTCCGAAATCACTGTGGAGTACCGACGCACCGTCAACGACGAGTACGCGGGCCCGCGATTGCATGCCACGATCCGTGCCTCGCAGAATCTCATCCCCCACGCGTTCTGGATGAGCGACCAGCACAATCGCGACGACATGCTGCCGTACTACGAAGACGAAACGTCGGCGATCCAGCGGCGTGACCCGGACGCCGCACGGGCGGCGTGCGTCGGCCGCTCCTACCTGATGGCGCAGACCATGCTGGCCGAACTGTTCCGACGCAGGGTCTTCGCCGCACCCGACGACGCGCGCCAAGTTATCTCCGCCCCGCTTGTTGGCGTACTGGCGGGTTCCGATGCGGTTTGCGGCGAGCCGTCGATGGCGCTTTAAATAGGGCCTCTCATCGCGCCGAGTCGCCGTTCGGTCGATACCGTGGCCGTAATGAATCCGTGCGAACGCCCGCGTGCGAAGCGCGGAGCCAAGCTGTTCGGACTGAGCGCGACAATTCTGATCGTGTGCAGCCTGGCGTTGGCCGGACCCGCGCTCGCCGATAAAAATCAATGCGCGCCGGGCGGCTCCGAGAGCGCGGCCGCCTTGCCGAAAGACCTGACCCCCATCAGTGGCGTCGGCCAGGACGACGACCACACGACGCCGACCGTCGAGCCGCTCAGCGCGATCAACGTCGACGCGTTGGGCCTGGGAACGTCGGGCATCCTGAACGTCGGCACCCTGTCGGATGCGCCGCCCTCCGTCTGCGTCGACGCCACCGGCACTTTCAGCGGCTTCGACAATCAGCTGCTGACCGCCATGGCGAAAAAGCTGGGCCTGCAAGTCCGCTTCGCCAGTACGGATTTCTCCGCGCTACTGGCCCAGGTGGACTCCCGGCGTTTCGACGTCGGCTCGGCATCGGTGAAAGCCACTGCCGCCCGGCGTCGCACCGTCGGGTTCACCAACGGCTACGACTTCGGCTACTACGCGCTGATCGTGCCGCCCGGATCGCCAATCAAGAACTTCGGTGATCTCGCCGAAGGCCAACGCATAGGAGTCGTTCAGGGCACCGTAGAGGAGTCCTACGTCGTCGACGACCTGCACCTGCAGCCGGTGAAGTATCCCGGCTTCGCAACCGTCTACGCCAATCTCAAGATGCGCCAGCTCGATGCCTGGGTGGCGCCGGCAGCGCTGGCGGCCAACGTAATGCGTCCGGGCGATCCGGCGGTGGTCGTCGCGAATGCCTTCAGCCCCGGCGATTTCGTCGCCTATGCCGTTACGGACGATAACCCGCCGCTGATCGCTGCGCTGAACTCCGCGCTGGATGCCGTCATCGCGGATGGCACCTGGGCGAAGCTCTACTCCGCGTGGGTCCCCCGACCGCTGCCGCCGGGCTGGAAACCCGGATCCAAAGCCGCTCCGACTCCACACCTGCCGGACTTCGCCGCGATCGCAGCCGGCAACCACCATAAGCCGGTCGGCCCGGCCGCGCCGAAATCGGCGCTCGCGCAATTGCGCGACCAGTTTCTGGACTGGGATCTCTACAAGCAAGCAATCCCCGCTTTGCTCACGACTGGGCTGCCCAACACGTTGATCCTGACCAGCAGCGCCCTGATCATCGGGCTGGTGTTCGGCATGGTGCTGGCAATGGCCGGCATGTCTCAGTCACGCTGGCTGCGCTGGCCGGCGCGGATCTACACCGATATCTTCCGCGGTCTTCCTGAAGTGGTGATCATCCTCATCATCGGGATGGGCATCGGACCGCTCGTGGGCGGCCTGACGAGCAACAACCCCTACCCGTTGGGCATCGCCGCGCTGGGTTTGATGGCCGCGGCCTACATCGGCGAGATCCTGCGCTCGGGAATCCAGAGCGTCGACCCCGGCCAACTGGAGGCGTCGCGCGCGCTCGGCTTCAGTTATCCGGCCGCGATGCGGCTGGTGGTGGTGCCACAGGGCGTACGGCGCGTGCTGCCGGCTCTGGTCAATCAGGCCATCGCGTTGTTGAAGGGCTCCGCGCTGGTGTACTTCCTGGGCCTGGTTGCCCGGCAGCGAGAGCTGTTTCAGGTGGGCCGCGACCTCAACGCGCAAACCGGCAACTTGTCGCCGCTAGTCGCCGCGGGTCTCTTCTACTTGTTATTGACTGTTCCGTTAACGCATTTGGTGAACTACATCGACGCAAGGCTGCGCCGCGGCAGTCCCACCGACGAGTCAGACGAATCTGCCACGATGGTCACCTCCACACTCGGTCAGGGGATGACATGACGGCCGACACCGTAGGCCGAGCGTCAGTATCGTTGGAAGCCAGAGATATTCATAAAACCCTCGGCGGGAACAAGGTGCTGCGCGGAGTCAATTTCGAAGCCCCCGCCGGCACGACAGTGGCCGTGATCGGGCCGTCGGGCTCCGGTAAGTCGACGCTGCTGCGCGCCCTGAATCGCCTGTACGAGCCCGACAGTGGCGACATCCTGCTCGACGGACGGTCGGTGCTGGACGACGATCCAGACGAGCTCCGCCAGCGCATCGGCATGGTGTTTCAGCACTACAACCTGTTCCCGCATCTGAGCATCCTCAAGAACGTTGCGCTGGGACCGCGCAAGTTGCGCGGGCTGTCCGCGGACGCGGCCAAGGAGCTCGCGCTGACTCAGCTGGAGCGAGTTGGCCTGAAGCACAAGGCCGGTACCCGCCCCGGAATGTTGTCAGGAGGCCAACAACAACGGGTTGCGATCGCCCGCGCGCTGGCCATGGCGCCTCAGGTGATGTTCTTCGACGAGGCCACCTCCGCGCTCGATCCGGAAATGGTCAAGGGAGCTCTGCAGCTCATCGCCGACCTCGGCGCCGGCGGCATGACGATGATTGTGGTCACGCATGAAATGGGTTTCGCCCGCTCGACATCGGACGCTGTCGTGTTCATGGACCACGGCAAGGTCGTGGAATCCGGGCCGCCAGAGCAGATTTTCGAGGCCGCTAAGACCGAGCGCCTGCAGCGGTTCCTGTCCCAAGTGCTTTGATGGGCTAAAAATAGTCGCTGTAGCTACCTCGTACGACACCCATATCGGGTTAGACTGCCGACTTATGGCGGACAGCGACTCCACCGCGGCCGAGGTAACCGAGCTTGCGGAAGGCTTGCACCGCGCGCTGTCCAAACTGTTTTCGATACTGCGCCGCGGCGACCCGAGCGGGGTGGTCGCCGGCGAATTGACCTTGGCGCAGCTGTCGATCCTGGTCACGCTGCTCGATCAAGGCCCCATCCGGATGACGGACCTGGCCGCGCACGAACGGGTGCGGACCCCCACCACGACCGTGGCGATCCGCCGCCTGGAGAAGATCGGGCTGGTGAAGCGTTCTCGCGATCCGTCCGACCTGCGGGCCGTGCTGGTCGACATCACCCCGCGCGGGCGGGCCGTTCATGCCGAGTCGCTCGCCAACCGGCGCGCCGCCCTGGCCGCGATGCTCAGCCAACTCCCGGAATCCGACCTCAACTTGCTGACGAAAGCGCTAGCGCCGCTGGAACGCCTGGCCCTGGGCGAACCGACATCGGGCCCCGCAGGAGGAGAATCCCCCGCACGTAAGCGTGCGTGAAAGCACCTGTTTTCCAACGGCATTGGTGATGTCCGTAGAGTGAAGCACATGCCAACTGCACTCATTACCGGTGCCGGCGGCGGTATCGGTTCCGCCATCGCCACAGCGCTGGCCCCGACGCATACGCTGCTGCTGGCCGGTCGGCCCTCCGACCGGCTCGACGCCGTCGCGGAGCGGCTCGGCGCCACCACCTTTCCACTGGACTTGACCGATCTCGACGAGATCGCGGCCGCCTGCGAAATCGTGGACGAGCTCGATGTGCTGGTGCACAACGCGGGGGTGTCTGTCCCTGGCCGTGTCGCCGAGTCGCACGTTGACGAATGGCGCGCCACCTTCAACGTGAATGTCTTTGGCGCCGTGGCTCTTACGCTGGAGCTGCTGCCGGCCCTGCGCAGCGCCCGCGGTCGGGTGGTGTTCATCAACTCCGGGGCGGGGCGTGCGGTTTCACCGGGTATGGCGTCCTATTCGGCCAGCAAGTTCGCGTTGCGCGCGTTCGCCGACTCGCTGCGCGCCGACGAGCCGGGCCTGCGGGTCACCACGATATTTCCGGGCCGCACCGACACCGAGATGCAGCGCGAGCTGGTCGCATTCGAGGGCGGCGAGTACGACGCCGCCAACTTCTTGCGGCCGGAAACCGTCGCGGCGGCGGTCGCCCAGGCCGTGGCCACCCCGCCCGACGGCCACCTGCACGAGGTAGTGCTGCGGCCGGGCCGGCCATAGTCGGCTCGCGGCCGGCTTTCACACGACCAGGTTGACCAGCCGGCCGGCGACCACGATCACCTTGCGAGGGGTGGCTCCGGCCAAGAACGCCTGGACCTTTTCGTCATTGAGCGCCGCGGCCTTGAGCGTGTCGTCATCGGCGTCGGCGGCAACCACCACCCGTCCCCGCACCTTGCCGTTGACCTGCACCGGGTACTCGACGGTGTCGTCGACGAGGTAGGCGGGATCGACTTCCGGGAACGGGCCGTGCGCCAACGAGGTGGTGTGCCCCAACCGCGACCACAGCTCCTCGGCCATATGCGGGGCCAGCGGGGCCGACATCAGCACCAGCGGCTCGACCGCTGCCCGGGGCACCGCGTCGCGATACCCTTTGGTGAGGTGGTTGGTGTACTCGATCAGCTTGGCCGCCGCGGTGTTATTACGCAGGGCCGCATAGTCTTCCGCCACTCCCGCGATGGTGCGGTGCAGCGCGCGCAGGGTTTCGGTGGCAAGTTGCTCCGGCCGTCTACAACCCGGGATTCGCCCGTGCTCTCGTCGACCACCAGGCGCCATACCCGTTGCAAAAAGCGGTGCGCGCCAACGACATCCTTGGTGGCCCACGGTCGGGAAGCCTCCAGCGGGCCCATCGACATCTCATACACCCGCAACGTGTCTGCTCCGTATTCGTCGCAGATCTCGTCCGGTGAAATCGAATTCTTCAGGCTCTTACCGATTTTGCCGAATTCTTGGAAGACTTCGATCTCGCCGTCAGGTCCCGGAAGGAAGAACTCGCCGTCACGCTCGATCACCTCGTCGGCGGGGACGTAGGACCCGCGCTTGTCGGTGTAGGCAAAGGCCTGGATGTAGCCCTGATTGACAAGCCTGCGGTAAGGTTCGAGCGAGGTGACGTGACCCAGGTCGTACAGAACCTTGTGCCAGAAGCGACAATACAGCAGGTGCAGCACCGCGTGCTCGGCACCGCCGACGTAAAGATCGACGCCTCCAGGATCGTCGGCGCCGTGCTCGGCTGGCCGCGGGCCCATCCAGTAGGCCTCATTTTCCTTGGCGCAGAACCGTTCCGAGTTATGCGGATCGGTGTAGCGCAGCTCGTACCACGAGCTGGCAGCCCACTGCGGCATCACGTTGGTGTCGCGACTGTAAGGCTTCAGGCCATCGCCGAGATCCAGCTCGACGTGCACCCACTCGGTTGCCTTACCCAGGGGCGGCGACGGCTCGCTGTCGGCGTCGTCCGGGTCGAACTGCACCGGCGCATAGTCCGGCGATGTCGGGTAACTCAACCGGCAGTGCGGCCTCGCCCAGCGCATGCGGGCGTCCGTCGCTGTCGTAGACGATGGGGAACGGCTCACCCCAGTACCGCTGGCGCGCGAAAAGCCAATCACGTAACCTGAATTCGACGCGCGCCCGGCCCCGACCCTCGGACTCCAGGCGGGCGGTGATCACTTCCTTGGCCGCCGCCACCTCCATTCCGTCGAGGTAACCGGAGTTCACCAGCACGCCGTCGCCGGCGTATGCGCGCTTCCGAAATATCGCCGCCAGCAATGACTTCCACGATCGGAAGGTGCAACGCGTTGGCAAAGTCCCAGTCGCGCTGGTCGTGGCCGGGCACCGCCATGATGGCCCCGGTGCCGTACCCCACCAGCACGTAGTCGGCAATGAAGATCGGTACCGGTTTACCGTTGGCCGGGTTGGTCGCGTAGCTGCCCAAGAAGACGCCGGTTTTCTCCTTGCTCTCCTGACGCTCGAGGTCGGACTTTGCCCCGATCGCGCGGCGGTAGGCCGCGACGGCTTCGCCCGGTGTGCCGGCTCCGTACGTCCAACTGGGGTCGACACCGTCCGGCCAGGCGGTGGCGACCAGGTCGTCGACCAGTTCATGTTCGGGTGCCAGCACCAGATAGGTTGCGCCGAACAAAGTGTCGGGGCGCGTGGTGAAGACGTCGATATCGACGATGTCGCCATGCGTCGTCGTCGCCGAGAACAACGCCTCCGCACCGGTGGAGCGGCCAATCCAGTTGCGTTGCATGGCCTTGACCTGATCCGGCCAGTCCAGCAGGTCGAGGTCGTCGAGCAGCCGGTCGGAGTAGGCGGTGATTCGCATCATCCACTGCCGCAACCGCTTCCGGAATACCGGGAAGTTGCCGCGGTCACTGCGCCCGTCGGAGGTGACCTCTTCGTTGGCCAGCACCGTGCCGAGCCCGGGGCACCAATTCACCATCGAGTCGGCCCGGTAGACCAGTCGGTGGCTGTCGATCACGTCGGCGCGCTCCCCCGCCGACAGCGTCGCCCAGTCCCGGCCACCGTCGAGACGGCGGGCACCGGATTCGAATTCGGCGATCAACTCGGCGATCGGACGGGCCTTGTCGGCCGCGGTGTCGAACCAGGCGTTATAGATCTGCAGGAAGATCCATTGCGTCCACTTGTAGAACTCGACGTCGGTGGTCGAGAAAGCTTCGCCGACTGTCGTGGCCGAGGCCCAGCCGGCCCAGCTGTCGGCGGAAGTTGACGATGTTCGCCTCGGTCCGGGTGCGCGGATGGGTGCCGGTTTGCACGGCGTACTGTTCGGCGGGCAGCCCGAAAGCATCGAAACCCAAGGCGTGCAGGACGTTACGGCCCATCATCCGGAAGTAACGGGCGTACACGTCGGTCGCGATGTAGCCCAGCGGATGTCCGACGTGCAGCCCGTCGCCCGACGGATACGGGAACATGTCCTGCACGAACAACTTGTCATCGGGCGCCGGCAGTCCGATCCGTCCGTCGGAGCCAGTGACCCGACCGGGTTGGGCACGTTGAACGTCCCGAGCCGCGCCCAGTTGTCCTGCCAGGTGCCCTCAATACGGCCGGCGAGCTCCGCGGTGTAACGGTATTGCGGCGCGTCGGACTCCGTCTGGGCACCCGCAGGGTTGCTCCGAGACGAGGCGGTCGGCGATTGGGTCACCTGAACAGGGTATAAGGACGCGTCTTGGCGGGCCCGCCGGCCACAGGTTGGTATCGGTTGCATTGCGCGCGGGTCAGGGGTTCATCCCAGCTCTATTTCGGACCTGTCCTGGGGTTTGACCTCTGGTTACAGTCAGCCTCTAACGTGCGGATGCTCGGCGCACCGAGCCATTCGGAAGGACCGACAGAGATGACTCAGCATCGCACCCACCTGGCGGGTATTCGCAGGCGGTTTCGCCGCCAGCGTGATCGGGTTCGCGGTTTTTCGGGCTGCCACGGCTTCGGCCGATCCCGCTGGTTCCCGTGCCACCACCGTCCCCGTCGTCCCGGTGCCGGCAACGCAGTACACCCGGCGGCGCCGACCGCGCCCGGCAGCAACCGGTTCGTCCCCACCCCGCCGGCCGCCAATCCGTTCGCGCCGCCGAGCTCCCGCCGCCGCACCCGCGGCGCCGATCGCTGCCGCGGTGCCACGCCGCCTGCGCCTGGCGCCGTTGCGGCCGCCGATGCCGCCGACGGTCACCCCCGCGGTCACCGGGACGCTGCGCGACTACTTGCAGTCCAAGGGCGTCAAGCTAGAGGCGCAAAAGCCGCAGGGACTTCAAGGCGCTCGACATCACGCTGCCGGTGCCCGCGCGCTGGACTCAGGTGCCCGACCCCAACGTGCCCGACGCGTTCGCGGTGATCGCCGACCGGCACGGCAGCAGCGTCTACACATCAAACGCGCAGGTGGTGGTGTACAAGCTGGTCGGCAACTTCGACCCCAGGGAAGCCATCTCGCATGGCTACGTCGACAGCCAGCAAGTTGCTGGCCTGGCAGTCCACCAACGCATCGCATGGCCGATTTCGACGGTTTCCCGTCCTCGGTTATCGAGGGCACGTACCGCGAAGGCGACATGACGCTGAACACCTCGCGGCGTCATGTCATCGCGACGTCGGGCCGCGACAAGTACTTGGTGTCGTTCTCGGTGACCACCGACCGGCAGTGGCCGTCGCAGACGCGCCCGCCACCGACGCCATCATCAGCGGGTTCCGGGTGGCCGCACCCGGTGGCCCGCGGCCCCCGCCGCGCCCGCGCAGGCACCCGCTGCCGCACCCGTCGCGGTTCCCGTGCAGGCACCCGCTGCCGCACCCGCCGGAGTTCCCGTGCAGGCACCCGTTGCCGCACCCGCCGGAGTTCCCGTGCAGGCACCCGTTGCCGCACCCGCCGGAGTTCCCGTGCAGACGGCAGTACCCAACCAGCTGCCCTCCCCGCAGCCCAGGCCCAACCTGTTGGCCCTCGTGCCAGGACTGCCGCCCCTGCCGAACTTCAGTAACCTGGGGCGCTAATTCGGCACCGACACAAGCGCTGTGGAGCCCGGCGCGCGGATCGATGACCGGGCTCGTATTGTGAGGCCATGTTGATCGCGGGCGTGGTGTGCGTGTGTGCGGCAGTGGCTTCCGCCGGGTTCGGGACTTGGTCGCTATCGCACAGCCACACCGTCGATGCCACTCAACTGGCGCTGCGCGCCATGGCGCCGACACAGCTGGCGGCCGCGGTGATGCTGACCGCCGGCGGTGTGGTGGCACTGGCCGCATCCCCGCACACGGCCTTGGTGGTGCTGATCGTCTGCGTCGCCGGCGCGCTTGGCACGCTGGCCGCCGGCTCATGGCAGAGCGCGCGCTTCGCCCTGCGCCGGGAAGCAGCAGCACGCCGGCCGCTGCGCCGGCCAGTGCAGCGCCTGCACCCAGTCCTGCCACTGACGAATTCACGCCGGCGCGACGTCGTGCGGTAAACCACCATGCTGATGCGCCTGTCGACGATCCTCGATCCATTTCTGCTGGCATTGGCCGCAACCGTGGCACTTGCCGCCGTCCTCCCCGCCCACGGAGCCGCCGCCGACGCCGCGTCGATCGCCGCGAAGTCTGCGATCGCGCTGCTGTTCTTCCTGTACGGCGCCCGCCTGTCGCCGCAGCAGGCCTGGCACGGCGTCCGGCAATGGCGATTGCACCTGCTCGTGCTGGCCACCACGTTCGTGCTTTTCCCGCTGCTCGGGCTGGCCGCCCGGGCGTTGGTGCCCTCGGTACTGACGAGCGACCTCTACCACGGCGTGCTGTTTCTGTGCCTCGTCCCGTCGACTGTGCAGTCGTCCATCGCTTTCACTTCGATTGCGCGGGGCCATGTTTCGGCCGCCATCGTCAGCGCGTCGTTGTCGAACATCCTCGGCATTGTGCTGACGCCACTGCTGGTGGTGCTGCTGATGAACACCAGCGGCGCCATCCGGGTGGACGGTAGTTCGATCCGCGACATCGTGGTGCAGCTTTTGCTGCCGTTCGGCGCCGGCCAGCTGGCGCGACCATGGATCGCGGGGCTGATCACCCGTTACGCGGCGCTGCTCAAGGTCGTCGACCGCGGGTCCATCCTGCTGGTTGTGTACACGGCGTTCTCGATGGGCGTGGTGCAGGGCATCTGGGGCAGCGTCGACGTCGTGGCGATTGATCTTGGTTTCCCTCGTCGCGGCGGTGCTGTTGGCCGTGGTGCTGGCCGTCACCACCGTGATCGGCCGAGCTGGCGCGGCTGGACCGCGGCGATGCGATTGTGCTGCTGTTCTGCGGTTCGAAAAAGAGCCTGGCGTCCGGGCTGCCGATGGCGCTGGTGTTATTCCCCGCCGCCACCGTGGGCCTGACCATGTTGCCCCTGATGATCTTCCACCAGATCCAACTCGTGGTGTGCGCGGTGATTGCCAGCAGGCTCGCACGGGAGGCCGACGAGACGTCGTCGCCGTCAGCGACGGCGGAGGTGGGGGAGGAGACCTAGTTTCGGCTGACGTCGATCGGGTGGGTGGCAAGCAGCGATAGCGGCATCGGCTGCCGGCGCAGGACCTGCCCCCACAGGTCCTCCTTGCCCCCGACGAGAACGTCAGATGGCAACGCCGACAACACAATCCAGTCGTCGCGTTCGATCTCACCTTCGAGCTGACCGATGGTCCAGCCCGAGTACCCCGCGTAGATCCGGACCCCTCGATCAGCGGTGCGATCAAGTCGGGCTCGGCGTCCAGATCGACCATCACGATTCGACCGGCCACATGCCGTAAGCCGGGCACGCCTTGGGGATCGGCGCCGACCCGCAACGCCGCCAGGCACAGGGCCGCATCGCGCTTCACCGGCCCACCGATGAACATCGTCTTGGGCTTGACGGCGAGTTTGGCCCACTGCGGCAACACGTTGTAGACAGCGGTCTCGCTGGACCGGTTGAGCACCACGCCAAGCGTGCCGCCATCATTATGCTCGACGATGTAGATGACGCTGCGGCGAAATGTCGGTTCGAGAAGGTCGGTGTTGGCAAGCAGCAAAGTACCCGCACGCACCCGCTGGGCAGCGGGTGCGATGTAATCTTCGGGATCTTCTGGCTGCGGCATCAATCCATCATCGCACTCCCGTAGCATCGCTCGGCGCAAACAAACGCCAGCCGTAAATATTTGTACTGTTACTACGACAACGTCGAGTATGACGGCCCGTGTCCAGCCCAAATCGTGGAAGTCGGTTCTGTGTTCCAAACCCGAATGCGATCGCGCGCATCTGTCGAGCTCTGGCAGTCGGTGCGCAGCCTGCCAGATTTCTGGCGGCTGATTCAGCTGCGCATGGCGAGTCAGTTCGGCGATGGGCTCTTTCAGGCGACGGTGGCGGGGGCGCTGCTGTTCAATCCGGACCGAGCGGCCGACCCGCTGTCGATCGCGCGCGCATTCGCGGTGCTGTTCTTGCCCTATTCGCTGCTGGGACCCTTCGCCGGAGCACTGATGGACCGCTGGGACCGACGCTGGGTACTGGTCGGCGCCAACCTGAGCCGCCTGGTGCTGATCGTCGCGATCGGCACGATTCTGGCGGTGCGGGCCGGCGAGCTGCCGCTGCTGTTAGGGGCGCTGCTCGCCAATGGCTTTTCGCGATTCGTGGCCTCCGGCCTCTCGGCATCGCTGCCGCACGTGGTGCCGCGCGAAAAGGTGGTGACGATGAACTCGGTCGCCACTGCCGGGGGCGCCATCGCGGCCTTCTTCGGCGCCAACTTCATGCTGATACCCCGCTGGTTCGTCGGCGGTTCCGACCGCGGCGCGTCCGTCATCATCTTCATGACCTTGATTCCGGTGTCGATCGCGTTGCTGCTGTCGCTACGGTTCGGCCCTCGGGTGCTCGGGCCGGACGACACCAAGCGCGCGATCCACGGATCGGCCGTCTACGCAGTGTTTACCGGGTGGCTGCACGGCGCGCGGACGGTGGTGTCCACGCCGACGGTCGCTGCCGCCCTGTCCGGCTTGGCGTCGCACCGGATGGTGGTGGGCATCAACTCGCTGCTGATCTTGATGCTGGCGCATCACACGAAGAACCCGGCGGTCGGTGGCTTGGGGATCGCGCTGCTGTTCTTCGCCGCGTCGGGGCTTGGGTCCTTCCTGGCGACCCTGCTGACCCCACCGGCGGTGCGCCGCTGGGGGCGCTACGCGGCGGTCAACGGTGCGCTGGTGGCTGCCGCGCTGATCCAGCTGGCCGGGGCGGGGCTGATGCTGCCGGTGATGGTGGCGTGCAGTTTCTTCCTCGGTGTGACCGGCCAGATGATCAAGCTGTGCGCCGACTCGGCGATGCAGATGGACGTCGACGACGCCCTGCGCGGCCATGTGTTCGCGGTGCAGGATGCGCTGTTCTGGGTCTCGTTCATCGTTGCGATCACGGTGGCCGCGGTGTTGATCCCCGCCGACGGGTATGCGCCCACGTTCGTGCTGTTCGGGTCGGGGTTGTATCTGCTCGGACTTGTCGTGCACAGTGTCGTCGGCCGGCGCGGTCAGCCGGTGACTAGCCGCTAAGGAGGTCATGATGGCGGATTCCGGGCCGATGGTGGCCGACCTGCGGGCCGAAAGCGACGATCTCGACGCGCTGGTGACGCCGCTTGCCGCCGAACGCTGGGCCGCCCCGACGCCTTCGCCGGGGTGGACCGTCGCCCATCAGATCGGGCACCTGTTGTGGACCGATCGGGTCGCCGCTGATCTCGGTCACCGACGAGGCGGGGTTCGCCGAGGTGCTGGCCGGCGCGATGCAGGACCCTGTCGGCTTCGTCGACGCGGGTGCTGAAGAACTCGCGGCGATGCCGCCGCCCGAGCTGCTGAGCGATTGGCGGGCCACCCGGCAGGCGGTTGCACGACGCACTGCTCACGGCCGCTGAGGGCCGGAAACTGCCGTGGTTCGGGCCACCGATGAGCGCGGCGTCGATGGCTACCGCGCGGTTGATGGAGACCTGGGCGCACGGGCTGGATGTCGCCGACGCGCTCGGCGTCAAACGGCCGCCCACCGAGCGACTGCGCTCGATCGCCCACCTGGGGGTTCGCACCCGCGACTACGCGTTCGCAGTCAACCGGTTGGCTCCGCCGTCCGAGCCGTTTCTGGTCGAGCTGCGCGCACCCGCCGGCGACACCTGGTCCTGGGGTCCGGCGGATGCCGCGCAGCGGGTCACCGGCGCTGCCGAGGACTTCTGCTTCTTGGTCACCCAGCGGCGTCCACTGAACGCTCTCGATATCACCGCGCACGGGCCCGACGCGCAGCGCTGGCTGGAGATCGCGCAGGCCTTCGCCGGCCCGCCCGGACCCGGGCGATGAGCGCGTAAGCGCGAGGAGAGCCGGGGCCATCCACTCAAGCCCCGGGCGATAAGCGCTAGGGGAGCGTCGCGACCTATTACGTTTCGTCGGTCCGATCGCCGCCGACGACGACACGGGCGCGGGTCACGTCCTTGTCGGCCTGGCCCTCCTTGCCGTGCCCCAGCATGCCCGCCGGCGACATCGGCATCGCCGAGCCGCCCATCCCGGTTCCCGTCGGGGAGGTGGGACCGCGCACTTCGGCGGCATTGAGCACGCCAGCGCGAAGGCTGGTCGGTCTGCCGCCGGCCTCCGGCTCAAAGCTGCTGGTCGGACGGGTGTAGCTGGTCAGCCCGGCGCCCGGAAAGCCACCACCCGCACCCACGCCGCCGCCTCCAGCCCCTCCGCCAAGCGGACCGGTCGCCCCGGCCAGAAAAGGCTCGGCGGCGGCGCCGGCCGCTCCGGCATTGCCTCCGCCCGCCGACGAAAACGCGCTCGTCATCGACTGACAGCAGCCCCTGCGGCATGCTGGCCATCCCTTGGAACGCATCCATCGGGGCCTTGACGGCCTGCTGCAGCGGTTCCATCACGCCGGAGATCATTTGCATCGGCGTCTGCATCAGTGAACTGAGCTGGCTGCCGCCCTCGGCGGGTGCGGAAGCTGCCTGCCCCGCACCCTGCGTCGCCTGGCTCGATCACCTGCGTCGCGCCGTTCATGCCCGCCTGGGCCGCCGCCTGACCCACGGCCGAGGCCGCCGCCGCCGGGCCGGCGGGGGAGGCGCCCATCGGCGCGATCGGCGGGGGAACGGCAAGCGCCGCAACGAGTGCGGCCAGCGCGCCCGAGTAGGTCCAGCCAATGCTCGAGTTGTGCGGCCAGTGCTCGCCGAAGTACTCGCCATCCCGCTCGATCATGCCGCCAGTGTTTTGACCGAAAAAGTTGGTGTCGGACAATCCTTGCCATTCAAACCGGTTGGTCACCGACACCACCGACGGGATGACCGACGACCGCGCGATCATGAACGCCTCCACGGCGGCCGTGGTCACGCCAATCTTCTCGCGCGGTCCAGCCCACCAGCGTTTGCAGTCCGGCATTGAGCCCGGTCGAGGTAACCATCGAAGCGAGTGCACCGACGCCCTGCCACTGCGCCGCCGTGGCAAGAGCATTGACGCTGGAAAGGCCGGCCGCCAGTTCCTTGTTAGTGGTCTCGGTGATCCAGACCGCATTGTTGGCGAGCACCGACGCCGGATTGCCGGCCTCGAAGATCGCAGCGATCCCCTCGGGGGGACCGTTGAATCTGGGATCAGGCATTGTTCTTTACAACGTTGTTTACAACGCGTTCGCGGCGGCGTTGGCCGCGTCGACGGCGACGTTAGTGACAGACGCCAGGCCTTGCGCGCCTGAGAACGCGGACCGCTGCCCGGCGTGCTCGGACGCGGTCGCCAAGTAGGCCGCACCGGCCGCATTCAGCGCGGCGGCGAATTCCACCGAGTCGGCGTCCGGCGCCATTGGCAGTACGCCCGGTCAGCGCTGCCGCGCCGGCGGCGGTCGTTGCCGACATTTCCTCGCTGATCGCGCCTTCTGTGGCCGACGACAAGTCAACGGCGCCCGGCACCATTCCAAAGATCCCAGTCATTTTGCCCTCCGTATTTTTCAATGCCCGGATGCATCCGTAGGGGGATACCCCCTTTGGCTGGCTCCCCACCAGGCAAGTTGTGCCCGCCGATAACACGCGGAATGGACCGATTCTAGTGGTGGCCGCTGGCAGGTGTCGATTCACCTTTTCTGCCGCCCCGCCCGCAAGCCGAAGATCGGCCTATTCCGGCGTTCCTACCAGCACACCTTCGATCGCTCCGTCGGTGGTGACGAGCAGTCCGCGCCCCGGCGGCAGTTGCTGAGCGCCGACCCTGCCGAACACCTTTACCATCGCCGGGTCGTTGTCCATGAATAGCGTCGGCGCCCGCGAACTGGTCATCTTCTGCAGGAATGGATTGGTCATGGAGATACCCGCCCAGTTTCCGGGCAAGCGCGAGGCAATCACGTGCAGGCCCATTTCACGACTGCGTTCGATCAAGCCCCACAACGGCGCGCTGGCAGCGGCCTTGCCGATCGCACCGTGTGGACGGAGTTCCTGCTCGTCGTCGATCAGAAGGAAATGGTGTGGACCTTCCCACGTGCTTCGGGTCAGCAATTCCTCTTGGCTCAGACCCGAAGGGGGTAGACGGTCGCGCATCATCGCCGCCAATTCCTCGATCACGGCATCGATATCGTCGGCGGTATAGGCGTATGCCCGCACATGCGGTCCGCGAATTTTGCCAATCAGCGATGTCTTGGGATCGATGATGGTGATCTGCGCCTGCTCGGGATCAAACCGGCTCATCACCGCCTGTCCGAAGGCGGCCAGAGTCGTGGTCTTGCCGCACCCCTGGCGGCCCAGCACCAACATGTTGGGCACCACCCGGGTCGGTAAATACGTTGGCTGCAAGGCGCTTTCACCGATGGCGAAGGGAACGTTGAACGGGTCCGACGCCACATCGGTCTCCGCGAACGCGGCGACGATCTGGGTCAGCTGATCCGTTCGGGCAGTCGCGCCAACTTCTCCAGCCGGCCGACGCCGGTCACCTCGGCAATGACGGCGCCGAGTTGCCGCGTCGTCACCCGCTCACCGGTGGCCGTCGTGATCTCCGGCACACCGATCAGCAACTCGTGGCCTTCCCGGGTAACCCCGAATCCGGGCCGGTCCAGTGTGTTGCGGGCGGCCTTTCGGCGCTCGAGGCCTTCGCCCATCTGGGTTTCGTCGGGATTGCTCAGCCGCAGTTGGATCCGCGCGTTCGACACGTTGACCAGCGCCTGCTTCTGCCCGACCAACCACGCCGTGGCAGTAGTCGCGATGTGGACCCCGTAGGACAGGCCCTGGCGGGCGATCGCGACCAGGCGGTCTCCCATCGCCGAGTCCTTGTCGTACAGGTCGCTGAAGTTGTCGACGACGAGGAAGACATCGCCGAACTTGTCGGCGGGATCGGTTCCGCCTTCCCGCTCGGTCCCGAACCGTCGTTCCCGGAATTCGGAGATGTCGATTTGGTACTGCTTGAACGCCGCCTCCCGCGCCAGGATCAGGCCCTCGATCGACGCGACGGTTCGCGACACGCCCTCGTTGTCCGTTTGGCTGACGACGGACGCCACGTGCGGCAGATCTTCGACCGGATACAGCGAGGCACCGATGCAGAAAAACGTGACCCGTTCGGGCCGGTACATCAACGCCGCCGAAGTGATCAGCGACATCAACGTCGTCGACTTTCCGCGCTGAGCGGTCGCGACCACCATGATGTTGTCCATCTCGGCGTCGATGGTGTAGCACCCGCTGGGCGTGGTCTTCCGGGATGTCGACCACCGCGACCGGGAACACCAGGCCCGGGTTCTGCCCGTAGTCGACGTACCACGGCTTGCGCCGCCAGCTGGCCACCAGCATGTCCATCGGCTCGCTGACTTCCAAAGGCGGAAGCCAAATTTGGTGGGGTGGACGCGCGCTGTGGGCCATCAGCGACTCGCGGATGACGTCGACCAACTTCTTCTTGCGGAACCCGTCGGAGTGGTACAGGAACTCGTCGGGCTCCTCGGGTTCGTCGGCGACGGCCAGCGCTTCGCTGTCCGCCTCGCTGAGCGGCTGGTAGGCCCAGGTCAATGACCGCGGCTGGGAAAAGCTCATGGCCACCGTCTTGTTCACGTTGACCACCCGCTTGGGCACCACGAACGGAGCCGATACATAAAAGCACCGGAACTGCTCCAGGTCGCGTGGCCCCACTTTGAGTAGCGCGTACCCGTTCTCCTTCGACGGAAGATGCAGTGCTGCGTCGCTACCGATCACATCGCGGGAGTCCTCCGCGGTCTCGGCGCGCAGAGCCACCCGAAAAGCGATGTTGCTCTTGACCTTACTGAGTGACGACAGATCCAACCGCTGACCGCCGAGGGTGAAGAAGACGTTGCAGCCACGGCCCTCTTGCCCGATGTGGATGACCAGATCGATCCACTCCGGATGATGAATGAACAACTCGAGGTATTCGTCGATGATCACCAGCAGAATCGGTACCGGTTCCAGATCCCTTCCGGCCAGCCGCATCTCTTCGTATTCGTTAGCGTCACGCGCGCCGGCCTCGTTGAAAAGCCGGTAACGGCGGGCGATCTCGCCGTTGACCGCCTTGCGCATCCGCTCGGCGAGGTGCCGGTCGTCCTTGCCCAGGTTGGACAGCGAACCCGCGACGTGAGGAAATCCCTGTAGGTCTTGGGCCGCCGATTCGAATTTCATGTCGACGAAGATCACGATGAACGTCTCGGGGGAGTGCGTCAACGCGATCCCAGTGCACAGCGACAGGAAGTATTCCGACTTGCCGGAGCCGGATGTCCCGATCACCACCGAGTGGAACCCGAAACCGCCAAAGTCCTTGGCGCGCAGAATAACGTTCTGCAGCTCGCCGCCCTGCTTGACGCCCACGGGCATCATCGCCCATTTGTGATCGCCACGACCGCGGCTCTCGCCCCAGAGCCGGTCGACGTCCAGCTCTCGGGGGTCGCTGATCCCCAGCGCGCGCAGCAATTCGCCGCCCTGGCTGTCGGTCTCCGAGAGTTCCCCGGCGCTCATCGGGGACCAGCGGGCGAGTGCTCTCGCGTACCGGTTGGCGGTGCTCTCGGCGAGCATGTCGGCCACGGCATAGAACGTGCCGCGGTGCGTCAGTCTGCCCTCGCGCAGACCGAAACGCTCACTTACGTCGGCGAATCCGACACCCAACCCGGCCCGGGTCGCCAGCCGCAATACGGTGATACCGGCCATGCCCTTCTGCCCGGTGACGCCCTCCCATTGCTCGGGGGTGCCGACGTTGTCGTCGACGATCACCCAGTGCGGTCCCAGTGCCAGGCCGGCTGCTGGACTCCATCGGCGATGGCATTGAGGTCGGGCTCATCCCGACCGGTGGCGTCCACGGTCCACGACCCTTGCGGTGCAGCTCGGCGTCGAGCGCCTCTTCCAGCTCGGTAGGGGAGGTGAAGACCAACCGGCGCAGTCCGCAGGCGTCGAACATCTCGTCGTGCTGGTTGTGCGGCAACCACACCAGCCACGACCACAATTCGGGATGCCGGGTAACCACCATGACTTTGAGATCGCTGGGACTGTGGTAGACGGCCAGCGAGCACAGCATCGAACGGGCGAGGCTATGCAGCTCGCTCGGATCGTCGCCGATGAAGCTGAAGCCGGGTTTCGCGCGCAGGCTCAGGACCTTGCCGATCCCGCGGATCTTGCTCTGCTCGAGGATGAAATCCCTTAGCGCGCCGCCAGTTACCGGCTCGAGCTCTTCGCCGATCGGAACGTCGGGCCACTGCAGCGACACCGCCGATTCGCTGGCTTGCTGGATGCCGATCCCCAGGCGGACTTCGAGGAAATCCGGGTCGGCGGCGCGCCGCTCCCACATCCGCGGCCCACCGATGACGGTGTCCAGCTGCTGCGGGTCGCCATGCACGAACAGCTGGCTGCGTCGCTGATCCTGGGCGGCGCGTTGCACTTCGTCGCGGTCCTCGTCGAGTTGGCGCAAATAGGTTCGGCGCTGTTTCTCTTGCTCGCCCCAGCTGATCCGGCGCCCGCGCCCGAGGCGCCCACTGAACATCAGCGTGCCGAACCCGACCAGGCCGATCATCGGGAAGAAGCCCGACTGCAGGGATCGAATCCCCGACGCATACATCACGACCAGGGTGCCGATGATTCCGACGAGCAGCGCGGGAACCGCGATCATCAGCAGGATGTTGCGGGGCTCACGCTCGGGCAATGCCAGCGGTGCGGCGACCGCGATTCGCACCGGCGGAACATTCGGCGGTGGCTTGCGGCTGCCGCGAACGAAACCTCTTTTGGACATCGTTGATTAACCCCCGCCTGCCAATTCGTTGAGATCGGGAATCGGCGCCACCGCACCGCCTCCGGAAACGGCGTCACGCGCCACCAGGGCCGCATCCCGGCCAATCGCCGGCCCGACTGCGAAGGTACGCACGATCGGCCAGGGCGCTTGCACGGCCAGCCGCGGATCCAGCCCCAGTGCCTGCAAAGTCGGGTGATCCGACTGAATCCCGTATCGAACACCTTGCGGGGAAATCCAATACAAGCTTTCCCGGCTGTCGGCCGTCGCGACGCCGCTGGTTGTGGTCACGAAGTTCGCCGCACCCGGAAGCATCAGGGTCTGTTGCGCCTCAGCGGAATTCGGGTCGCGGTCGTCGCGGACGAGATGAACCACACGGGGATCCATGCCGATCGGAATGGGCAATCCCCGGCCGGTGAAGATCGTGATCCGGGCCTGCGGGTCACCGGATTGCTTCTCCCAGCCCACGCATGTCACCGGATTTGCCGATGTGTCAACAAATTCCAGTTTCTCCGACGGGTAGTAGTCGACATCGAGCACATCGACCACCGGGATTTGAATCAGCTTGTCGGGGGCAACCAGCGTGGGTGTCGTCGAGCCCTCCGAATCCGCGGTCCGCAACAGGTCCGCGACGAAGCTGGTGATTTTCTGCACGCCGTCTGGCAGCAGCACATAGAAGCCGTTGACCGTGCCGCTTGCGTCGCGGGTTTGCAGCACCCTGCCCACAATGGACCCCGGCAGCCACCGCGACGGCGACCCGCGACCCGGAATCAGGGGCAGCGCAACGGGTTCCGTTGACGGCATCGCGTCGAAGAGGGCGTTGGAGATTTCAATCGGGTATGTCACACCGGGATCGAGACCGAGGTTGAACGTCACCGACCGGTCCGCTGGGTCAATGCGGGACCGTTGACCTCGCCACACCACATACGTTGCGCCCTTGTGGGTTGCCAGGATGGCCTGCTTCGGGCCCATCGGCGCGGACCGACCGACCGGGGAGAGCTGACCGGCGATGGACGTCACCAGTGGAGCGGTTCCGCTACCACGGGTGGCCGCGGTGTCGCAGACCGACCACGCCGATTCAGCGCTCGCCGTGACCGGCAAGCTATCCGGCGCACCGGGAATGCCGATGATCGGGCCGGTCGGGTACTTTGCGATCTCGCTGGCTCTGACCCAGGTCGGAGCGCCGGCACTGCCGACCGCCAATCGCGCCGAGGTCAGGTTGAGCGCGGGGTAGAGCCGCCCGTTGATCTTCGCGTAGACCGCGCCGGTGTCACGGTCGCCGATGATCGACGATTGGCCGACCAGCCCGAGGGCTTCATGACGTGGAGCAGCGCCATCCAGCCGACGCCGATGACGACGAGCACGATCGACAGCGCCACCGCCGCTTGCTGTTTGCGGTCGTCGTGCTTCATCCGGACCGAAAACCTGGTGATCGCAGCGCGCAGCCGCCGGTTGTAGAAAAGGTGCCCCGAATTCTGGTCCCGGTTGGACAGATTGAGTGGCACGGTCATTCTCCTTTCGGCGGTCAATGCAGAGGTCGCTGCATCGACACCGACATCAGTGCAGCTCGCCGCCGTACCTTGCCCGGTTCTCGGCTTCTGCCTCGTCCCGAAGCGCTGCGATCAGCGAGGTTCAACCTGTCAGCCAGCTCCGCGTGGGCGTAGCCGGTCATCACGCCCGGATGCAGCGTCAACTCGACCAGCCTGCCGTCGGAATTCGCCACGGCGCGAATATCCCCTAAGTCCACGCTGTACGTAACCGTCTCGGCCTGCGCGACAAGGGCTTCCCACTTGTCGGCCGCCTCGCTCAGTTCACGTAGCACCGACTTCGACGAGATCCTTGTCGCTCAGATTCGTGCGCCCGCCCGATCCCGACACCATGTCAGTATCATCGACCCCTCCAACCAGCGTCAATTCACGATTTTGGGGGTTGAGCGGCATGCGCTGGATTACTGCGGCGGCTCCGTGCTCCACTGGCTGCCCAGCGGCTCGTCAAGCTTCTGGAACCAAGCCAAGTGATAGTTCGCCGATGTCGCGTCGCCAGCGACGCTGCTGTCGGTAGCGGCCAACAACAGGCAATTGAGCAGGAGAGCGGGTTCGGCATCCGGATACTGGTTCAGGAGCTGGTAGCGCGCGGTGTCGAGATGCACGCGCAGCAGGTCGAGCTTCCTCCTCCACGACACCAGTTCCCGCAGTGGCGGCCCTGGCCAGCGTGTGCACCAGCCGCGGTAGTCCGTCGCGCCAGTGCGTGACTCGACCCAGCTCCCATCCCAGATCTTCCACCGCCGGCAGCTCGCGGGCCTGCACCGAGGGTTCCGTCTCGGCGAAGTCTGCCGGCCGGCCGACCGGATCGCCCGGGGTATAGGTCGCTGTCTGCGTCGCCTCGCCGAGCAGCGCGGAGGCTTTGCCGATGTGCCGCCCGGGTGGCAACAATCGCACGCCCGCCGGAAGCGTGATGCCCGAAGGTATCCAGCCGTACGCGAGGTCGGTGACCAAGAGCGTCGTGCCATCCGCGAGATTGCCGACTGCCCAGTTCAGGCGTGGTTCCTGACGGACCACGAACGCCAGGAGCCGGTGCAGTCGTTCGATATCGGATTCGGCGGCGACTGGGCCGGCCGCAGCCTCCTCGACCTCGGGTTCCGGCGGGGTCGCGGCGACCACCGCGATGTCCTCCTCGCGGGCAACCCAATGCCGGCTCTCCGCAGCTTCGGCATCGTCATCCTCGACCGCGGTCGCCGGTGCTTCCGGAGGTTCCGGTTCCGGTTCCGGCGAGCTGGTGACCACCGCAAGGTCTACCTCGGCGGGAGCGCGGTGCCTGCCCTCCGCAGCTTCGTCATCGCGCATTCGTCATCGGCATCGCGCATCGGAACGCGCCGCCGGCTCCTCGGCAGCAAACGCGGGCTCGTCGGCGACGGGCTCCACCGCCCGGACGACCGGTATGACCTGCGTCTGATCGATCGTCGGCGCACCGATTTCGGGCTGTGCCGCCCGGACCACAGGAATGATTTGTGTTCTGTCGAGCGCCGACCGACCGACATCGGGCTCTGCCGCCGGGACCACGGGGATGATTTGTGTTTTGTCGATATCGGTCCTGAATCGCGCCGCGACCTGCGCGCTATGACGTCGCGCGCGCATCTGGGCCTTCATCATGTCCAGTTGGCGAATCGTCGATTCAACTCGCCGCGCGGCGCGAGCGCGAGCCTCGTCGATGACTCGGGTCTCTGCCGCGTGCCGCGCCGCATCAGCCAGCCCCGCTCGTTTGACGATGCTCAGCTCGTTGTTGGCGCTACTGGTGATTCGCTGCAGATCGGTCCTGAGATACTCTGCGAGCGTGGCGGTTTCGTCGGTCAACGTCGACAGTTCGGCAGGCCAGAGCCCACCGATCACCCAGGGGGTGCAATCGGTAGGAGAGCTGAAAGCCGGCATCGACAATGATTCCCGGGTAGCTCTCCGGAGGCGCTGGCGCGCCGTCTTTCGACCGAAGATCGCCACCGGCTCAGCCTACCGGCATCTGGCGAACGCTCCTTACGAAAGGTGAATTGTGTGGCCGTGAGGCGCTGGGTAGCGTGGGGCCATGGCTGATTCTGCGCTGCAGCAGCAACTCGACGAAGTGCGCGCTCTGCTCGGGCGCGCGCGAGAGTTGTTCGGCGCCAATCCCATTGAGCCACCGACCGATATCGCGCCGGATCCCGACACCGCCAAGACTTGGCTGATCTAGACGCTCGTTCGAGGGCTTAGTCCGCGCCGTCGCGGCGGCGCAGCTTGTGCGCCAACAGCTTCTCGATCGCCGCATCGAGGTCGTTGGGTGTCGGTACCTCCGCCGACGGAGTGTGTCCGGCCGCGACGATCTCATCCGCGGACTTCCAGCAACGCTTTGAGGCACGACACATCCGCGGTCAGCAGAATGCCCTGGGCCAGGGTCGCGGCGTCGGTATCCATTGCCTCTTCGCTCAGCGCGACGCTGTGCATATATCCGCCGCGACAGGAGCGGACCAGGATGTGCCCGCTCGGGTGAACGGTGTCGAAGGCGGGATTAGCGTCTGTCATCGACCGCCGTCGACGATGCCGCCGAGTTCACCGCCGCATCTTGTTCGTGTTGATCCCAGTTCGTCGCCGACGACGGTCAGCTTGTGCGCCATATCGGCATGGTCATCGGCCTGCTGCTGGTAGCACTGCCGCCTGAGTTCGAGCAGTTCGCGTCCGGCGTCGCGAAGTTCACCGAAGATCGGCCCCAGCGAGTCCAGGCTCTCTTGGATGGCGGCGTGCGACGACGGAATGGTGCGCAAGTAGTCGGAGGTCTCCTGGTGATGCGCAGCGGCTTCACGTAAGTGCGCGGGCACCACATGGATTCGATCTGCCATCCGCTGTCTCCTGTTCCTGCGCCGCCGGCCGGGCCGGCGAGTTCACTATTGTCGCGTGGTCGAGCGTGGCCGCCGGCCGGGTCGGTGTCGGTGCGTCGGTCCTCGCCGGCGCGGTCGCGGCCGCCGCGGCCGGCGGATGCTCCCAGCCTAGAAAGCTCGGCCCGCTTACGGTGGCGATGTGCTGAATCTGGCCGTCCAGCAGGGCCTTGCTGTGGCCCAGGGCCAGCGCATGGCGATCGGTGAAAATTCCGATATCTCCCGGGGCGACCTGGACGGGTCGATCGGACTGGCGACCGCGGTTCCCGGTGCGGGAATGGTGATTCCCTGCTGATGGAACGCATCCGCGATCGACGCGCCGCCCACGGCGGCCTTGATGGCCGCCGCCAGCTGCGGGCTGGCGGCCGTCACCGTCTCACCGTCGGGCAGGGTCACCGTTGTCGGACCCGCCGGCGGCGATTCAGCCGTCGACACGTCCTGATCGTGGTCGTCGTCTTTGCGTTTGTCCGGATCGTCCGGATTCATGGTCGGCCGGGTCCGCCGTCGAGATCGTCGGAGGCCCTGCAGTGCCGGATCGGTTTCGCTGCCCTCTGGCGCCCGGGAAGCGCAAACCCGCCGGGCGCGCCCCAGCCGCCCATCGAACCCGGCCCGGGCATCGACCCCAGACCGACGTTGGGAATGCCCGGCAGTGCCGACGGCATCGTAGGTGCCGCCGCGCTCCCGGTCGGACTCTGCCCCGACGATCCCCGGTCAACAGGCCAGGATCGTCGGCCAGCAGCGAATCCAGTAACGGATCCCATCCGGCGTCGGCGGGGTCGGCCGACTGTTGACCGGTGCCGCGCGCGGGTGCGGCAACCGGTGCCGGCCGATGCGCTCTCGCCGGCAACGCTCTGGTCCGCCCTTCGCGGCGTCGTACAGCGATGTCCATGCGGCCATCAGCGCTGACTTCGACGTGTCGTCCAGGCTGGCGTTGACGACCACCGCCCGGATGTCTCGGAGCTTGCCGATGAGGAACCGCTGGAAGTCACGCGCTCCTGCCGGAGTGTCCAAGTCCGATCGGTTGTGCACGGCGGCTTCGGTCTCCCGCTGCAACGTGCTCAGCGCTTCTGCGCCTTCGACAGTCTTCAGGTGTGCGTTGATGATCGCCGAAATCACTTGCAGGTCGAGCTGAGAGCTCGCCGAATTCTGGTGTGCCAGCGCGGCTTCAGCGCCTGCTATGGCTTCGGCGGCGGCGCCCTCCTCTCGATCCGACGGCGCGTGGGGTAGGTCCGCTGTCTGTCGAGTCGGCGGGCCACCGGGTGTCGCGCCGGGGTCGAATAGGTCCGGATGTTGTTGGCGGATCTTGGTCAGAATCGTGTCGAGTTGTTCCGGACGTGTCGTGGGGGTGACCACCGCGGCCAGCTCTGTCGGCGTCAGCCCGCTCTGCCACGCATTCGGATCGCCGGTGCGGTCGCGCACGACTTTGACCGCGGCCAGCAGCTCGTCATATGTCGACATCGGCTAGGCAAACGGTGCTGCGCCCCAGTGCGGGCGGTGTCGCGACCCCTCCATGCCGGGTGACAGTACTTAGGTGGGCTGCTGCCGACAATTCACCGCGACACGACTGTGGATGAACATCGCCGGCAGCATCTCGCTAGCCCGCCGACACGCCGTACTCTCTCCGCAAGCTTTCCAGCACAGCCGTTTTCGCGCGATCAAACTCGTGCGCATCCGCCACGACCGCCGCGATCTCACGCTGCTTGGCAACCAGAAACTTCTGAAACTCCCTCGCTCCCATGGGGGTATCGACAGCCAGACTCGCCTGATGCGGAACAGCGCGGTCGATCTCGTCGGCGATGGCGTCCAGGCGCCTGATGCTCTCCCGCATCGCGGCATGTGCGCTGGCGAGCACGTCCGTCAGCACCCGGTCGGCCTCGGCGACCGCGCTGTGCCGGGTCGCCAGTGCCGACTGCCGCGCCTGAATGGCGCCTAGCGAACGTCCGGCTTGTTCCGACATGGGTTCAACCTAATCATCGAGCCCACTTTTCATATCGGCCGGCGAATCGCGACGTAGTTTCCCAGCTGGCTGATCCGAACCGAAGCACCCGAGTAGGGCGCTTCGACGACGAGATTGTTGCCGATGGCCATCTGCACGTGCCCGGTGTGCGGGAAGACGAGATCGCCGGGCCTGACTTGCGAACGCGGCACCGGGATCCCGTCGTTGATCTGCTGAAACGTGGTGCGGTCCAGATGGATACCGGCCTGCGCATAAGACCACTGGACCAGCCCGGAACAGTCGAACTGATCGGGGCCGGTCGCGCCCCAGACATAGGGGCGACCCAGGCGGGATAGCGCCGCGCGCACCGCAATTCCGGCACGGCCGGTCGACGACGGCAGCCGCAGTCCGCTCATTCCCGGACGGTGATGGTGCAGCATCCGGTAACGCAGTGCCCGCAGCGCCATCGAATGCCGTCGCGCGCGTGAGCGGGCAGCCAACACGTGTGCCCGTTGCGCGCGGAGCCGCGCGACCCGACGGCGCATGGCCTCGCGCTGGGCCATCGGCGTCATCGGCGCAACGGCGGCATCGGCGCGGGCCTCGTCGAGGACGTTCTTGGTCAGCTCATGAGCCTGGGCCCGATCCTGGTGGGCGCCGGCGATGACGCCTACTGCCGCGGCATCCGTGCGCGCTGCCGAGCGCAGCGCTTCGCTGGCTTCGGGCTACCAGGTGTTGGTAATTGCCTGGTCCCACACCGCTATTCAGTGCGGGGTTTCGGCTCAGTATGGCGCGCTGGGGCCCACGTCCAGCGTTGGCGGCCGCGTGCTGCCGGCGAACAACTGATGAGCGCGGCTCAACGCCTCGATATCGTTTTCGGTCATCGGTCCCCCCCGCCGCTGCCCTGATCTGTGCCGTCTTGGCTCGTCGACCCCACCGTGTCGGCAAACTCGCGAACGCGGGGGAGCACTCCCGGTCGGGATCACCCCACGGTTGCGGATGTCCCACATTTCGTCACTGCTCACACCGAGCAGCGCCGCGATGATCGCGTCGGGTAACGGGGACTGCGCGCACGCCCGGTCGAACCGCGCACTCAAGCTGGTGGGCATTCGCTTCAGCAGAGCGCCGCGCGTCGCCTCGAGGGCGTGGAGATGCTCCATCAGCCGGTCCGTGGAGTCGGCGCCGGCGTTCACGGCCACGCGCCATGAGCTGGCGGCGAGCATCTCTGCCTTCACGCATTGCGCGATCACAGAGAGAATATACGTCTCATATTCGTTTGATGTCGTCGCCGGCAGCCGATCGATGACGGATTTGAGGGCATCGAGTTGGGCTTCGGCGTAGCCTTCCAGCACGTCGGTGTCGCTGTGACGGTCGACCACCACCGCTCCGGCGCGTGGCGGGGACATCGTCTCCGGGGGCTGCGCGGCGACCAATCGGGCCAGCTCGGCATCCGGATCGGCCGCCACCAACAGCCGCGAATAGGTGCCGGGCGGCAGGCCCAGGCCGTTTTCAACCTTCTGAACAGTGCTTTTGTGCGGCTTGCGGGCGCCGCGCTCCAGATAGCTCAGTCCCATGATGCTGACGCCGGTCGCGGCAGCAAGCTCCGCTAGGGACCAGTCGTGCGACTCGCGCAATGCGCGGATCGCCGCACCTGCCGATTCACGGCTCACCGCGGGCTCCGGCCATGGGCCGGATATTACACAGCCCTAGTGCTATCGCTATGTATATACGTTTTTATCTCGTTTCTCTTGCGCGGGCCGTCGGATTATGTATACGCTTTTGCCTACGTTCCATCTCAGACAAGGAGACCGACATGGGACACCCCTGCGCAACCGACCCGGAACTGTGGTTCGGCTACCCCGACGACGACAGCGGCGACGGCGCGGCAAAGGCCCGCGCCTACGAGCGGTCGGCCACCGAGGCGCGGATCCAATGCCTGCGCCGCTGCCCATTGGCACAACAGCGTCGATGCGCCCAGTACGCCATCGCACATCGCGAGGAGTACGGCGTCTGGGCCGGCGTCAAACTTCCCGGCGGCCAGTACCGCAAGCGCGAACAGCTTGCTCGAGCCCACGACATCCTGCGGCGCATCGCCGCCGGCGAGATCAACTCCCGGCAGCTACCCGAGAACGCGACGCTGTTGGCGCGCACGCGAGCACGAGGCCATCGCGATGCCCGCGGTGGTGTTGCACCTACCGACCGCACAGGTTGGGCCACGGTCGGCAGCCTGACCGGCGCCGGGCCGCGTGAACGTTTGTTCACCCAATCGGCGGGGTAGTCGGTCGCGGCGGGACATCAGACCGTCGACCCAAAGGCGCATTCATGACCTTCGACCTGACACCAACGGCAGCACAACACGACCTTGCCCGGCGCACGCACGAATTCGCGGAGTCGGTGATCCGTCCGGTCGCGCTCGATTACGACCAGCGGCAGGAATTTCCCTGGCCGGTCCTCGAGGAGGCTGCCGAGCGCGGCTTCTATAGTCCGTTGTTCTACCGCGATCTGATCGGCGATCCCACCGGCCTGTCGCTGCCGATGTTCATGGAAGAGCTGTTCTGGGGTTGTGCCGGAATCGGTTTGGCGATTGTGATGCCGGCACTGGCGCTCTCGGCGATCGGCCAGTCCGCTTCCCCGGAGCAGATGCTGCAATGGGCACCCGAATGTTTTGGCACCCCAGGCGATCTCAAACTCGCCGCACTAGCGATCTCCGAGCCCGAAGGTGGCAGCGACGTACGTAATCTGCGCACCCGGGCACGCCGCGACGGCGACGACTGGATCATCGACGGCCACAAGATGTGGATCGGTAACGGCGGCATCGCCAACGTGCATGTGGTCAACGCCGTCGTCGACGAGGAACTCGGCCACCGCGGTCAGGCCCTATTCGTGGTGCCGGGTGGCACACCGGGACTGGAACTGGTGCGCAAGCTTGACAAGCTGGGCTGCCGCGCGTCACACACCGCCGAGTTGCGGTTCAACGGTGTACGCGTGCCGGACGCTAATTTGCTTGGCGGACAAGACAAGCTCGAACACAAACTCGCCAAAGCCCGCGAACTGGTGGCGGGTGGAGAGCGCTCCGGCTCGGCGACCCTGGGCACCTTCGAGCAGACCCGCCCGATGGTCGCAGCCCAGGCAATCGGCATCGCGCGTGCCGCATTGGAGTATGCGACGGCGTATGCCACCGAACGGGAAGCGTTCGGCGGACCGATCATCGACAACCAAGGCATCGCGTTTCCCTTGGCCGACCTGGCAACACAGATCGACGCGGCTCGGCTACTGACCTGGCGGGCCTCCTGGATGGCAGCCAACGAGGTCGCGTTCGAGCGGGGAGAGGGCTCGATGGCCAAGCTCGCCGCCAGCGAGGTCGCCATCAAGGCCACCGAACGCGCCATTCAGACCATGGGCGGCTGGGGCTATATCACCGATCACCCGGTGGAGAAGTGGTACCGAGATGCCAAGCTGTACACCATCTTCGAGGGCACCAGCGAGATTCAGCGGATGGTCATCTCGAATGCGCTGGGCGCCACCGTAGGCACCCCGCCGCTGCATGTCGTGCTCGAGCCGTCCGGCGGACCGCTGAACCGGATGTTCGGCCGAGGCACCCCGCTGCGGTCCCGCGCGGCCGACGCGGCGCTCTCGGTGAAGGATCAAATCCCCGAACCGATCATGCAGGCGGCCATGCGGCTGCTGCGGCCGCCGGGCAGGTAAGCCCGCACGGTACGGTCGCGGTGTTACGCCCGCAACGAAGGGTGCACGGTGAGCAACCTGGAGACCGCGCCGGCCGAAGTCGCCTGCAGCGCTTCACGGGATTCGGGTATCGAGGTTCTGCAGCCGCGAGAGGTTCCGCTGGGCGGGCCGCGAGCCATCCGGGTGCAACGCACCCTGCCGCAACGGCAGCGCTCGCTGATCGGAGCGTGGTGCTTTATCGACCACTACGGCCCCGTCACCGCGCGGATGGATGTTCCTCCTCATCCACATACGGGACTACAAACGGTGAGCTGGCTGTTCAGTGGGGAAGTGGAGCACCGCGACAGTGCAGGCGTGCACGCCCTGGTCCGGCCCGGCGAGTTGAATCTGATGACCGCGGGGGCGGGGATTTGTCATTCCGAGGTATCGGTCGAGCCGGACGCCGTTCTGCACGGCGTGCAGTTGTGGGTCGCGCTGCCCGATTCCGATCGCGACACCGACCGGGGCTTCGCTCACTATGTGCCCGACCCCGTCTCGCTTCCGGGCGCGGTGGCACGGGTGTTTCTCGGAGAGCTGGCCGGCACCCGTTCGCCGGTGCATACGTTCACGCCGCTGCTGGGCGCCCAGATCGATCTCGACGGCGAAGCTGAGCTGCACATCGACGTCGACCCGGCATTCGAACACGGTGTGCTCTGCGACTCGGGCACCGTAGCGCTCAGCGGAACGCCGCTGGCAGTCGCCGACCTCGGCTACCAAGGCCCGGGCAGCGCCGCACTACACCTGCGCAACGTTGGGGATCGGCCCGCGCGGGTAGTGCTGTTGGGGGGCGCCCCGTTCACCGAAGAGCTGCTGATGTGGTGGAACTTCGTCGGGCGCAACCACGACGAGATCGTCCGCTATCGCCAACTATGGGATGACGCCGACGGGCGCTTCGGCGCCGTCGAGGGCTACCGGGGCTCTGTCTCGCGACTGCCCGCCCCGCCGCTGCCGGCAACCCGGCTGCGGCCACGACCAACACCGCACGGACCGAAGGGAAAGGAATCCACATGACAACCGATAAGACCGGTGCACCGACCACAGTCGCCGAGGGGCGCCAGACGTACACCATTGCCGTCGAAGGCAAGGCCGTCGGCCACGCCGACTACGCGGACCGCGGCGACCAGCGCGTTTTCTACCACACCGTAGTCGATCCTGAATACGGCGGACGCGGCCTGGCAACCATCCTGGTCGAGGAGGCGCTGAACGGGGCACGCGACGCCGGCAAACGCATCGTGCCGGTGTGCTCGATGGTCGAGACGGTGCTCAAGAAGCATCCCGAATTCGACGAGATCACCGACCCCGTCACCGCCGAGGTCAGGGGCTGGGCGCTGACGCAACCCAGCAGCTAAGCGGACGTCTTGTCGGCGACGACTTCCCACCGCCTTTACTGCGACGGGTGCCTAGCGTTCGCCGGCCTCATCGGCAGCTATACCTTCCCAGAAACCGCGAGCCGGGCTTGCGAATTCGGCGGATATGGCCTATCCACGTGGCATAGCGTGTTCTAGCAGGACAGCTGGGTAAATTGGGTATCCCAGTACGCGTGCATCGAGGTTACATCGCGGGGTCCGGGACCTCCCAGCTAATTCACAGGTCTCCGTGAGCAAAATGGTTGACGCTGCCGGCCAGGTCCGACCAAGGCGTCGTGTTCGTTTGCCGTTCACTATGCCGCCAGCGCTGGGCCTGCTCGATCGGAGGGACACATGGATTACGCGGTTCTGCCGCCGGAGATCAACTCCGCGCGCATCTATGCCGGACCTGGTTCCGGACCGATGCTCGCCGCCGCGTCGGCATGGGAAACAGCTCGCCGCCGAGCTGCACTCGACAGCAACCTCGTATCAGTCGGCAATCGCTGAGCTGACCGCTGGACCCTGGCTGGGCCCCGCAGCGGCGGCGATGGCTGCCGCGGCAGCCCCCTATGTGACCTGGTTGAGAACCGCCGCAGAGCAGGCCGAGCAGACCGGCAACCGGGCTGTTTTGGCGGCGGCCGCCTATGAAGCCGCGTTTGCGGAAACGGTGCCCCCGCCGGTCGTCGCCGGCAACCGCAGCCTGCTGACTGCCCTGGTGGCCACGAACTTCTTCGGACAGAACACGTCGGCGATCGCGACTACCGAAGCGCAGTACGGCGAGATGTGGGCCCAGGACACCGGCGCCATGCAGACCTACGCGGCCTCGTCGGCGTCGGCCACTCGGCTGACGCCGTTCGACTCGCCATCGTCGAGCACCAGCACCGCGGGCCCGCAGACCAAGCCGCCGCGGTCGCCGAGGCCACGGCGCACTCCGCCGGCAACGCGCAGGGCGCCGTCTCGTCGATTCAGCAGACCTTCTCCGCGGTCC
Source organism: uncultured Actinomycetota bacterium (assembly GCA_963832935.1). GTDB lineage: Bacteria > Actinomycetota > Actinomycetes > Mycobacteriales > Mycobacteriaceae > Mycobacterium. Next base: position 132,063 of record CAWHWA010000038.1, on the reverse strand, counting down.
CCAACGCGCTGGCGGCGGCCGATCCCTTGACCCCGCTGCAGACGCTCGATTTGTTGGCCGACCTGAGTGGAATTTTCGTCGACCCAGAGATCGGCGCGGCGGGACTCGGTGCCGACACCTCACTGGGAGTCACGGCTCTTCCTTACGATGTGGGCGGTTACTACACCGGTGTTCACACCGACGACATCGTGAGCGGCTGGGGGGGTGTGCAACCGTGGCCCGGCAACACACCGGCACCGCCGACGTCATTTCCGGTGCTCACCAACCCGGCCTCGACGGTTACCGGGGGTTTCAACCAAGCGAATTCGATCGGACGGTTGTCGGTGCCACCAGGATGGGCGGCCGCGGCCCCCGAATTGCGCGCCCTGACGACGGCGCTGCCGGCCGCGACCGTCGGCGCCGCCGCACAAGCCACCGGTTCCAGCGCGGGAAGCCTGTTCAGCCAGATGGCGTTGGCGAGCATGGCCGGACGCGCAATGGCCGGCCCGAGCGGTGGTGGTGTCGCGGGACGCCAGGAGCGCATCGGGATGCTCGGGCGCAAGCCGAAGGACTCACCGCCGGCTGAGCCGACCGAAATGCCGCAGATCCCGGCCGGTGGCCCGATCACCAGCATCGCCGCCGAGCTACGGGAGCTGGCCTCGCTGCGGGACGCGGGCATCCTCACCCAAGACGAATTCGTCGACCAGAAGCAGCGCCTGCTTCCGCGCGATCCGTAGCGCCCATTCCTCGCTAGGCGGAGCCCAGGTGCGCGCTGGCGTCGTGTAATTCGTCGCGGCGCAACGCCATTGGAGTGACGGCCAGAACATCGCCGCCGTCAACCACGGCCCGGGTGATCGGCGTCAGCGCCTGGAACAACGCCTCCACCTCGTCGTCGCTGAGCGCCGTCGAGCGCCGAGAGGCCCAGTGCGTCGGTGCTCGCTTCGACGTGGTTCTTCAGGTCGCGGCCGGCCGCGCTCAGCGACCCGTCCTCGTTGAGTAGTCCCCGCTCGGCGAGTCGTTCTTCGTGGTGACGCCACTCAGTGTCGTCGTAATCGCGGGTACGGGCGATGTAGTCCCGCGGGACGCGGTCCGCCGCGGCGTGCAGCACGTTGGACTCTCGTCCCGAGATGCCGGCGGCGGTCAAGACCGCCACGTGGGCGTCGCCGCGCTGCTCACGCAACAGCGTGGTGGCATGCCACAGCGCGGCCAGCGGATTGTCCGGCCATGGCAGCGCCCGGTTGGCGGCGAATAGCGGTCGTCCCGTCAACCGTCGCGTGACGCACCGCCTTTCCTGCTAATTCTGCTGCGGCAGTGATGTTTTCGTCTTCTTTCAAGCCGTAGCGGCGCAGCGCCGCGACCGCTGAGTCCTGGCGGGCTCGCAACGCAGCTTCCGGGCCGGCGATCTGCCATGCCGCCGGCAGTGCCTTGGCGACGCGTTGGGGGGCGAAGTTGTGGAAGATCGCGGTGACCACCTCCGGGGGCACCATGCCCAGCGGCGCGGACCGGGCCGCGAAGTAGCCCATCCAGTAACCTCGGTAACCCAGCTCGTCGAGTGCCGCCCGCGCCTCCGGCGCGAAGTATGTCACCGCGTGCACCGGCTCGAATCGATCAAAGAAGCGTCGCGCCAGCTCTGGTTGTCTGCGCACGACTGCAGTTAACCACCGCCGGCGAGCACGACCAATCCCCATCCCATGGGTGGGAACCAGTGAGGGTCACGAACCCCGTAGCGTTCGTGACCTCAATGTCGGCAGTCCGTAGAACCGCTGTGGTGGGCGAAGGGGGACTTGAACCCCCACGTCCCGAAGGACACTGGCACCTGAAGCCAGCGCGTCTGCCATTCCGCCACTCGCCCGGGAAAACAACCGATGGACCATATCACTGTAATGGCCCGTCGCCCCAACCAGCCCGCGGCCGCCGAGCCTGTTCCGTACCGGGCCGTCCTCGCGCTGGACCGGGTCTGACCTGCGCGGATGCGATTCTCAGAATTCTCACGGTGACGCAGCGTCGCGGTGTCCCGATACCATGCTTGGGTGATACGACACGCGGGCGGGTCGTTTGCCTTGCGCCGGGCGATATGCCGACGACAAGTGCGGGCGAGCGCGCAGGCATGGGTAGCCAAAAGGGGCTCGTTCAGCGCATCGAGCGCAAGCTCGAGTCGACCGTCGGCGATGCGTTTGCCCGAGTGTTCGGCGGATCGATCGTCCCGCAAGAGGTCGAAGCGCTGTTGCGCCGGGAAGCCGACGACGGCGTCCGGGCGCTTGAGCGGAAATCGCCTTTTGGCACCCAACGAATACGTCATTACCCTCGGTGTGCACGACTTCGAGAAGGTGGGCGCCGATCCGGATCTCACGTCGGGGGCTTTCGCCAGATACCTGGCCGACTATATCCATGAACAGGGGTGGCAAACGTATGGTGATGTGGTCGTCCGGTTCGAGCAGTCGCCGAACCTGCATACCGGCCAGTTCCGCGCCCGCGGTGCTGTCAACCCCGACGTCGAGCCCCGCCCGACGGTCAACGATCACGCCCGGCCACAATCAGATCAGGCGTTCAGCGCAGAACCAGGAGTACCACCAATGACTGACAACCCGAGCTACCGCGGCGGCCAGGGGCAGGGGCGGCCCGGCGACGAGTACTACGACGACCGCTACGGCGCGTCCGCAAGAAGACCAGCGGCCGGTCAGGATCCGCAGGGCGGGCCGGACCCTCGCGCGGGACTATCCGCCGGAGCAAGGCGGCTACCCACCCCAGGGCGGATACCCGCCGCCTCGCCAGCCCGACCAGGGCGGCTACCCAGACCAGGGCGGCTACCCAGAACAGCGCGGCGGGTACCCCGACCAGGGCGGCTACCAAGACCAGCGCGGTGGCTATCCCGAACAAGGCGGTTACCCGCCCAGGGCGGCTATCCGGACCAGGGCGGCTACCCGGACCAGGGCCGCGGCTACCCCGACCAGGGGCAGGGCGGCTACCCGCCGTCGTATGAGCAGCGTCCGCCTGCCGCGGCGGCTACGGCGGCCAGGTACGCCCGGCGGCCAGGGCTACGACCAAGGCGGGCAAGGTTACGACCAGGGCTACCGCCAGGGGCGGCGGCTACGGCCCTCCCGGCGGCGGTCAGCCCGGCGGTGGCCAGCAGGGCTACGGCGGCGGCTATGGCGACTACGGTCGCGGGCCGGCGCGTCCCGAGCGAGGGCGGCTACACCGCCCCGAAGGCCCGCCCGAGAGCAACGGCCGCCCTACCCCGACCAGGGCGGCGGCTACGACCAGGGTTACCAGCAGGGCGCCCGGGCTACGGCGGCCAGCAGGACTACGGCCGCGGGCGACTACACCCAGTACGCCGAGAGCATTCCGGGCGGCGGCTACGGCCCCCAGGGCGGCGCGATACCCCGAGACGGCCTAACCGCGACTACGACTACGGCCAACCGGGCCGAGTACGGGCAGCAGCAGCGGTGACTACGGCCAGCCGGCCGGCTGGCGGCTACGGCGGTTACGGCCAGGGCGGTTATGGCGCCGCCGGAACGGCGGTCACCCTGCAGCTCGACGACGGCAGCGGCCGGACCTACCAGCTGCGCGAGGGCTCCAACATCGTCGGTCGCGGACAAGACGCCCAGTTCCGGCTTGCCCGACACCGGCGTGTCGCGCCGCCACCTGGAGATCCGCTGGGATGGACAGGTCGCGCTGCTGTCCGACCTCAACTCCACCAACGGCACCACCGTCAACAACGCGCCGGTACAGGAGTGGCAGTTGGCCGATGGCGACGTGATCCGGTTGGGCCACTCCGAGATCATCGTCCGCATCCACTGAACGCACCGGGCGCAAGCTGCCGTGCTTCGCCCCGCGTCGAGCGCCCGTCCAAGTATCGTGACGTTGCTGATGGCTCGGTGTCACGAGGTGCAGGGGCGCGCAGGACGGAAAGGACGCCAGATGCAGGGACTGGTACTGCAGCTGACGCGTGCCGGATTTTTGATGTTGTTGTGGGTATTCATCTGGTCCGTGCTGCGGATCTTGCGGACCGATATCTATGCACCCACCGGCGCCGTCATGGTGCGTCGTGGCCTGGCATTGCGCGGCACGCTGCTGCCGTCCCGCCAGCGCCGCCACGCCGCCCGCTACCTGGTGGTGACCGAAGGGGCGCTGGCGGGCGCGCGCATCACGCTCAGCGGGCAGCCGGTGTTGATCGGGCGCGCCGACGACTCGACCCTGGTGCTGACCGACGACTACGCCTCGACGCGGCACGCCCGGCTGTCTCAGCGCGGCTCGGAATGGTACGTCGAGGATCTAGGATCGACCAACGGCACTTACCTTGACAGGGCGAAGGTGACGACTGCGGTACGAGTTCCAATAGGAACGCCGGTTCGGATCGGCAAGACGGCAATCGAGCTGCGCCCGTGACCCTGGTCCTGCGATATGCCGCCCGCAGCGATCGCGGCCTGGTACGCGCCAACAATGAAGACTCCGTCTACGCCGGCGCACGGCTGCTGGCCCTGGCCGACGGCATGGGCGGCCACGCCGCCGGCGAGGTGGCGTCCCAGTTGGTGATCGCCGCGCTGGCCCACCTCGACGACGACGAGCCCGGCGGCGACCTGCTCGCCAAGCTCGATGCCGCAGTGCGCGCCGGCAACTCGGCCATCGCCGCACAGGTCGAGATGGAGCCCGACCTCGAGGGGATGGGCACCACGCTTACCGCAATCCTGTTCGCGGGCAACCGGCTTGGGTTGGTGCACATCGGCGACTCGCGCGGCTACCTGCTTGCGCGACGGCGAGCTGGCCCAGATCACCAAGGACGACACCTTCGTCCAGACCTCTGGTCGACGAAGGCCGGATCACCCCGGAAGAGGCGCACAGCCACCCGCAGCGATCGCTGATCATGCGGGCGCTGACCGGTCACGAGGTCGAGCCCACCCTGACCATGCGAGAAGCGCGCGCCGGTGATCGCTACCTGCTCTGCTCGGACGGGCTGTCCGACCCGGTGAGCGACGAAACCATCCTCGAGGCCCTGCAGATCCCCGACGTGGCCGAAAGCGCCTACCGCCTCATCGAATTGGCGCTGCGCGGCGGCGGCCCCGACAACGTGACCGTGGTGGTCGCCGACGTCGTCGACTACGACTACGGCCAGACCCAGCCGATCCTGGCCGGCGCGGTATCCGGTGAAGAAGACCAGCTGACGCCTGCCCAACACCTCCGCCGGCCGGGCTTCGGCGATCAGCCCCCGCAAAGAGGCCGCCAAACGCGTTGCGCAGCAAGAGGAGCCGGCCAAGCCGACCGCGGTGGTCGCATGGCGGCGGATGTTCATTGTCGTCACGCTGGTGGTGCTGCTGGCGCTCGCGGGCCTGGCCATCGGGCGCGCCATCATCCGCAGCAACTACTACGTCGCCGAATACAACGGCATGGTGTCGATCATGCGGGGAATTCAAGGGTCGCTGCTGGGCATGTCCCTGCACGAGCCCTATTTGGTGGGCTGCCTGAACGCCCGCAACGAGCTATCCCTGATCAGCTACAGCCAATCCGGCGGTCACCTCGACTGCCGGACTGATGCAACTGCAGGATCTGCGCCCTCCCGAACGCGCACAGGTTCAGGCCGGGCTTCCGGCCGGCACTCTCGATGAGGCCGAATCGCAGTTGCAGAGAGTTGTCGGCCAACTCCTGCTGCCGCCCTGCCCGCCGCCCCGCGCCACCTCGCCGCCCGTGTCACCGGCCCCGGCGACCAACCGGCGAAACACCAGAGCCGAGCGCCACCGCGCCCCCGACACCCCTTCCAGCGGCACCCCACCCAACAGCACCGCCGTACGCCTACCCCCGCAAGCACCCCCCCAGCAGCACCCGCGACCGACGTCGCCCACAGCCACTCCCCCGCAAGCGGGCGGTACCCCCACCCAGACGGTGACCGCACTCCCGCCACCCCCACCCCAGCCGGGCATCGACTGCCGGGCGGCTGGCATGACCACACAACGTCCAGCCGCCGGTCGCGGTGACGCCTCCGCTGCCTACTCGGCGCAACGCCGAGCTGCTGCTGTTGTGCTTCGCCGCCCTGATCACCGTCGCTGCGTTGCTGATCGTCGAGGCCAACCAGGAGCGCGGCCTGCGCTGGGACCTGACCGGCTACGGGCTGGTCTTCCTGGCCGTGTTCGGAAGCGCGCACCTGGCCATCCGGCGCTTCGCCCCCTACACCGACCCGCTGCTGCTGCCGATAGTGGCGCTGCTCAACGGACTTGGCCTGGTGATGATCCACCGGCTCGACCTTGTCAACAACGAGCTCAGCGGCCGCCATCACCCCAGCGCGACCCAGCAGATGCTGTGGACCCTGGTCGGTGTTGCCGCGTTCGCGCTCGTGGTGACCTTCCTCAAAGACCATCGGCAGCTCGCGCGCTACGGCTACATCTGTCGGACTCACGGGTCTGGTCTTCTTGGCGATTCCCGCGCTGCTGCCGGCATCGTTGTCCGAGCAGAACGGCGCCAAGATCTGGATTCGCTTGCCGGGCTTCTCAATTCAGCCCGCCGAGTTCTCCAAGATTCTGCTGCTGATCTTCTTCTCGGCGGTGCTGGTCGCCAAGCGCGGCCTGTTCACCAGCGTCGGCAAGCATTTGATGGGCATGACCCTGCCGCGCCCGCGAGACCTCGCACCGCTGCTGGCGGCCTGGGTGATCTCGGTCGGTGTGATGGTCTTCGAGAAGGACCTCGGCACTTCGCTGCTGCTCTACGCGTCGTTTCTGGTGGTGGTCTACCTCGCCACCCAACGCTTCAGCTGGGTGGTCATCGGCCTGGTGCTGTTCGCCGCGGGAAGCGTTGCGGCGTACTTCATTTTCGGACACGTCCGGGTTCGCGTGCAGATGTGGTGGGATCCCGTTCGCCGATCCCGACGGCAGCGGCTATCAGATGGTGCAGTCGCTGTTCAGCTTTGCCACCGGCGGCATCTTCGGCACCGGCCTCGGCTAACGGTCAACCCGACACCGTGCCGGCCGCGTCGACCGATTTCATCATCGCCGCGTTCGGCGAAGAACTCGGACTGGTCGGGCTGGCCGGCATTCTGATGCTCTACACGATCGTCATCGTCCGGGGCCTGCGCACGGCGATCGCGACGCGCGACAGCTTCGGCAAGCTGCTGGCCGCAGGCCTGGCATCGACGCTGGCGATCCAGCTGTTCATCGTCGTCGGCGGCGTCACCCAGCTCATTCCGCTGACCGGGTTGACCACACCGTGGATGTCCTACGGCGGATCCTCACTGCTGGCCAACTACGTGCTGCTGGCCATCCTGGCGCGCATCTCGCACAGCGCCCGACGCCCGTTGCGAACCCGCGCACACGACACCTCGCCGATCGCGGCGGCCGGCACCGAGGTGATCGAGCGGGTATGAACACCTCTCTCCGCCGGATCTCGGTGACCGTGATGGCGTTGATCGTGCTGCTGCTGCTCAACGCCACGATGACGCAGGTCTTCACCGCCGACGGGCTGCGCGCCGACCCGCGCAATCAGCGGGTCCTGCTCGACGAGTATTCGCGTCAGCGCGGCCAGATCATCGCGGGCGGCCAGCTGCTGGCCTACTCGGTGGCCACCGACAGCCGCTTCCGTTTCCTGCGGGTGTATCCCAACCCCGCGGTGTACGCGCCGATTACCGGCTTCTACTCGCTGCGGTATTCCAGCACCGGCCTGGAACGCGCCGAGGACGCGCTGCTGAACGGCTCCGACGAGCGGCTGTTCGGACGCCGGCTGGCCGACTTCTTCACCGGCCGCGATCCGCGCGGCGGCAACGTCGACACCACGATCAACCCGCGTATGCAGCAGGCCGGCTGGGACGCGATGCAGCAGGGCTGCGGCGGGCCGCCCTGCAAGGGAGCCGTCGTCGCCCTGGAACCGTCCACCGGCAAGATTCTGGCCATGGTGTCGTCGCCGTCCTATGACCCCAACCTGCTGTCCTCCCACGATCCCGAGGTGCAGGCGCAGGCCTGGCAGCGGCTACGCGACGACCCCGACACCCCGATGACCAACCGCGCGATCTCGGAGACCTATCCGCCCGGTTCCACGTTCAAGGTGATCACCACCGCGGCGGCGCTGCAGGCCGGCGCCACCGAGAACGAGCAGTTGACCGCGGCGCCCACGATCCCGCTGCCCAACAGCACGGCCACCCTGGAGAACTACGGCGGCACCCCGTGCGGCGACCAACCAACGGTGTCGCTGAGCCAGGCCTTCGCCAAGTCGTGCAACACCGCGTTTGTCCAGCTAGGCATCCTCACCGGGGCCGACGCCCTGCGCAGCATGGCCCATTCGTTCGGCCTGGACAGCACCCCGAGCGTGATTCCGCTGCAGGTGGCGGAATCGACTGTCGGGATAATCGCGGATGCCGCCGCGCTCGGGATGTCTAGCATCGGGCAGAAGGACGTCGCGCTGACCCCGCTGCAGAACGCGGAGATCGCCGCGACCATCGCGAACGGCGGCGTGACGATGCAGCCCTACCTGGTCGAGAGTCTCAAAGGGCCAGACTTGGCCAACATCAGCACGACGGCGCCCTATCAGCAGCGTCGCGCGGTATCGCCGCAGATCGCCGCTAAGCTGACAGAGCTCATGATCGGCGCCGAGAAGGACGCACAACAGAAAGGGGCCATTCCCGGCGTGCAGATCGCATCCAAGACCGGTACCGCAGAGCATGGCACCGACCCGCGCAACACTCCACCGCACGCGTGGTACATCGCATTCGCGCCCGCGCAGACGCCGAAGGTCGCCGTGGCGGTGCTGGTGGAGAACGGCGCCGACCGCCTTTCCGCGACCGGCGGCGCGCTCGCCGCGCCGATCGGACGGGCCGTCATCCAGGCCGCACTGCAGGGGGGCCCATGAGCCCACGAGTTGGCGTAACGCTGTCGGGCAGGTACCGGCTGCAGCGCCTGATCGCCACCGGAGGCATGGGCCAAGTCTGGGAGGCCGTGGACAGCCGGCTGGGCCGGCGCGTCGCGGTCAAGGTGCTCAAGGCCGAGTTCTCCCAGGACTCCGAGTTCATCGAGCGGTTCCGCGCCGAGGCGCGCACCACCGCGATGCTCAACCACCCCGGGATCGCCGCCGTGCACGACTACGGCGAAAGCCAGATGGACGGCGAGGGGCGCACCGCCTATCTGGTGATGGAGCTGGTCAATGGTGAGCCGCTGAATTCGGTGCTCAAGCGAACCGGTCGGCTGTCGCTGCGGCATGCGCTGGACTTGCTCGAGCAGACGGGTCGCGCTCTGCAGATTGCGCATGCCGCCGGGCTGGTACACCGCGACGTCAAACCGGGCAATATCTTGATCACCCCGACGGGGCAGGTGAAGATCACCGACTTCGGTATCGCCAAGGCCGTCGACGCGGCGCCGGTAACCCAGACCGGCATGGTGATGGGCACCGCCCAATACATCGCGCCCGAACAGGCCCTGGGCCACGACGCCACCCCCTCCAGCGATGTCTACTCGCTGGGAGTTGTTGGCTACGAAGTGGTTTCGGGCAAGCGGCCGTTCACCGGCGACGGCGCTTTGACGGTGGCGATGAAGCACATCAAGGAACCCCCGCCGCCGCTGCCTCCCGAGCTTCCGCCCAATGTGCGCGAACTCATCGAGCTCACGCTGGTCAAGAACCCCGGCATGCGCTACCGCAGCGGGGGACCGTTCGCCGACGCCGTAGCCGCGGTACGGGCCGGCCGGCGGCCTCCGCGGCCCAGTCAGTCACCGCCCGCAGGACGGGCCGCGCCGGCGGCCATTCCGTCGGGCCCGCAGACCAGGTCGGCACCCGTCGCCAGTCCGCGTACCGCTGCGCCCCGCCGATCGCGGCCGTCCACGAGTAGTCATCGGCCGCCCCCGGCCCGTCGTACCTTCTCGTCGGGCCAGCGCGCGCTGCTGTGGGCCGCCGGCGTGCTTGGCGCGCTCGCCATCATCATCGCGGTGCTCATCGTGATCAATTCCCGCGGGGACACCCAGCAACAATCTCCGCCCCCGACAGTCACCGACACCGGCACCCCGCCGGCGAGCGGGCCCCCGCCGGCGAGCAAGACCCCCAGCGGTTCCGGCCCGAGTCTGCGACTTGATTGGACGGATCGCGGCACGATAAGCAATTCTGGACTCCACAGCAGGCCACCCGAACTGAGCTGGGCTAACCCCTTGACGCCCAGCCTGTCTCCGGCCCGACGCGAGACGCGACAATGACCACCCCGCAGCACCTGTCCGACCGTTACGAAATTGGCGACATCCTCGGTTTCGGGGGTATGTCCGAGGTTCACTTGGCCCGCGACGTCCGCTTGCACCGCGACGTCGCGGTGAAGGTGCTGCGCGCCGATCTGGCCCGCGACCCCAGTTTCTACTTGCGCTTCCGGCGCGAGGCGCAAAACGCCGCGGCGCTGAATCACCCGGCCATCGTCGCGGTCTACGACACCGGCGAGGCAGAAACACCCGCGGGCCCGCTGCCCTACATCGTGATGGAGTACGTCGACGGCGTCACGCTGCGCGACATCGTGCACAACGACGGCCCCCTGCCGCCGCGGCGCGCGATCGAGATCATCGCCGACGCCTGCCAGGCCCTGAACTTCAGCCACCAGAACGGCATCATCCACCGCGACGTCAAGCCGGCGAACATCATGATCAGCACGACCAATGCGGTCAAGGTGATGGACTTCGGCATCGCGCGGGCGCTCGCCGACAGCGGCAACAGCGTCACCCAAACCGCGGCCGTGATCGGGACCGCCCAATATCTTTCGCCGGAACAGGCTCGTGGCGATTCCGTCGACGCCCGCTCCGATGTCTATTCGCTGGGCTGTGTGCTTTACGAAATGCTCACGGGCGAGCCGCCTTTCACCGGAGACTCACCGGTTTCGGTTGCCTACCAACATGTCCGCGAAGACCCGGTGCCACCGTCGAAACGGTACGAGGGTATCTCCGCCGAACTCGACGCCGTCGTGCTCAAGGCGCTGGCCAAGAACCCGGATAACCGGTATCAGACCGCGGCAGAGATGCGCGCCGACCTGGTTCGGGTGCACAACGGTGAGGCTCCGGAAGCACCCAAGGTGTTCACCGATGCCGAGCGGACCTCGATGATGGCGGCCACCGGCCCCGGCCACGGGAGTCCGCGCACCGACCCGTTACCCCGGCAACGCTTCAGCGCCGCCGACCCCGATCGCATGGGTGGTCCGGTCGGTCGCTGGGTTGTCGCGGTCGCTGTGCTGGCGGTGCTGACGATCGTGGTCGTCATCGGGTTCAACACCTTCGGCGGATCGACCCGCGACGTTCAAGTGCCCGACATGCGGGGCCAGGTGTCCGCCGACGCCGTTGCCGCTCTGCAAAACCGCGGCTTCAGGACGCGCACGCTGCAGAAGCCCGACTCGTCGATCCCGCCCGACCACGTCATCAGTACCGATCCCGGCGCCAACGCGTCGGTGGCTGCGGGCGACGAGATCGCGATCAACGTCTCGACCGGACCCGAACAACGCGAAGTACCCGACGTGTCCTCGCTGAGTTACTCCGACGCGGTGAGCAAGCTGAAGGCCGCCGGGTTCACCAAGTTCAAGCAGGCGAACTCGCCGTCGACCCCGGAGCTGCTGGGCAAGGTGATCGGCACCAACCCGCCCGCCAACCAGACGTCGGCAATCACCAACGTGGTCACCCTGATCGTCGGCGCGGGACCCGAGACCAAGCAGGTCCCCGACGTCGCGGGCCAGACGGTCGACGTCGCGCAGAAGAACCTCACGGTCTACGGCTTCACCAAGGTCACCCAGGCGCAGGTGGACAGCACCCGTCCCGCCGGCGAGGTGATTGGCACCAATCCCCCCAAGGGCCTGCCGGTTCCGGTGGACTCGATCATCGAGCTCCAGGTGTCCAAGGGCAATCAATTCACGATGCCCGACCTGACCGGCATGTTCTGGACCGACGCCGAACCGCGGTTACGCGCACTGGGCTGGATCGGGGTGCTGGACAAGGGTGCCGACGTCGATGCCGGCGGCTCCCAGTCCCACCGGGTGGTTTACCAGAACCCGCCCGCGGGTTCCGGGGTCAACCGGGACGGCCTCGTCACGCTGAAGTTCGGTCAGTAGCCGCCGGGTCGGCGGGGAAATGCGGCCGCACCGCGGAGCGAACTTCGTTCTCCAGCCGGCGGATCAGGGTGTCGTCGCGCGACCATCCGCAATCGGCCAGCCAGTTGGCCAGCATCCGGTGCCCGCCCTCGGTGAGAATCGACTCCGGATGGAACTGGACACCGTGGATCGGTAACTCGGTGTGGCGCACCGCCATGATGACCCCGCTGCGCGTGTGGGCGGTGACCTCGAGCACCGCCGGCAGCGACTCCGGCAGGATCGTCAGCGAGTGGTAGCGGGTCGCCGTGAATGGATCCGGAAGTCCTTGTAGCACACCGACATTGGTGTGGTAGACGCTGCTGGTCTTACCGTGCAGCAGTTCGGGCGCACGGTCGACGGTGGCGCCGAACGCGACCCCGATGGCCTGGTGCCCGAGGCAGACCCCGAGCAGCGGGGTGCGCGGCCGCGGCGCACGCGCGGACCAGGTCGATCGACGCGCCGGCACGCTCCGGGGTTCCCGGACCGGGGCTGAGCAGCACGCCGTCGAACTGCGCGGCGATCGCGGCGTGGCCGTCTCGTGAGTCGGCGAGCCTCGTGTCGTCGTTGCGCCACACGTCAGCCTCGACTCCGAGTTGCCCCAGGTACTGGACGAGGTTGAACACGAAGCTGTCGTAGTTGTCGACAACGAGGATCCGCATCGTGTCAGGTTACCGCCCGGCCGTCCTGCGGATGCTGCTCAGTGGGTGCTCAGTACCCGACTGGGCCGTCCGGCTCTGCGAAATGCATCCGGACTGGCTCGGTATGGCCGACGATCTGCACGTCGGGCTTGGCGTCTTCGTGGTAGCCGAGCCCGAATCGGACGACGTACTGCTTGTAGAGGATCACCAGGGGAGCGGCGGCCAGGGCCGCCTGCATGGCGGTGGCATTGCCGATTGCGGTGATCGTGTACGGCGGGCTGTAGGTACGCCCGTTGAGCAGGAGCGTGTTGCCGACGCAGCGCGGGACCGAGGTGGCGATGATCCGCTGATCCTGCATCTGGATCGCCTCCGCGCCGGCACTCCACAGTCGCGTTGAGAACGGCCTGGATGTCTTGCTGGTGCACCACCAGGTCATCGGGGGAGGCGTCGCGCGGGAAGCGGCCGTTGGCGTCTCGCTGAGCGTCATCGAGCGTCACCACCAGACCCGGCCCGTGCACCGGGTTCATGTCCGCCTCACCGGCCAACTCCGCCGAGCGCCTCAGCATGGCCGCCAATGCGGCGTCGGAGGACTTCAGATGCGTCGAGTCGATCTTGGCGGCCAGCGCGTCGCGTTCGGCCTTGAGACGATTCACCGTGGCCTGCGTGTCTCGCACCAGATCAACGAGACGCGGTGCATCGCTGCGACGGATCTCGGCGCCGCCCGATACCCCGTGCGTAGCGGCCAGCAGCAGTCCGGCCAGCAGGCAGACCAACGGGACACCGAAGCTCCATGGTGACCGGCGGGTCTGGATCATCGAGTCTCCAATTTCCTGGTCGGGGTGCCAGGTGGGTTAATCTCGTAGCCAAGTCCTGCATGTAGCTACAACCGCTATCGTTGCACCCCGTCCCGTTCACCGTTATCCCGAGGTAATCATGCCCAAGTCCAAGGTCCGCAAGAAGAACGACTTCACCGTCAGCGCGGTCAGCCGGACGCCGGTGAAAGTGAAGGTCGGCCCGTCCAGCGTGTGGTTCGTCGCGCTGTTCGTGGGCCTCATGCTGATCGGCCTCGTCTGGCTGATGGTGTTCCAGTTGGCGGCCGTCGGAAGCCAGGCCCCAACAGCGCTCAACTGGATGGCGCATCTGGGTCCGTGGAACTACGCGATCGCGTTCGCTTTCATGATCACCGGTTTGTTGCTCACGATGCGCTGGCACTGACCAAGATCAGATGCGAAATGAATTCATTTCGGGGTCGATTCGCGGCTAAGCCAGCAACCTTGTGGGCACCCAATCACACGCGTGTGATTTATCCCCACTGTTGATAGCTGATGTGGATAACTGCATCGGCAGTGGTGGGAGGGGCTAAGAACCGCGTGCAGCAAACACAGTGGGAACCGCGCGTTATCGGAATCGCTGGTTGTGGGGTCGCTGGGGTTTTCATGGCTATCGCCAGTGTGACCGTCGTCACAGACCTGCCGGGGCGCGTCTTAGCGGGGATTGCCGGGGCGGGTCTGCTGTTGTTTGCGGGCGCGACGTGGCGCGCACGTCCGAAGCTGGCAATTACCCCTGGCGGTCTGGCGATCCGAGGGTGGTTCCGAACGCAGGTATTGCAGCATTCCGATATCAAGATCATTCGGATCACCGAGTTCCGCCGCCTTGGGCGCAAGGTTCGGTTCCTCGAAGTCGAAACGGCCGACGAGGGGCTGGTGCTGTTCTCCCGATGGGACCTCGGCACCGAACCGTTGGACGTGCTCGACGCGCTCACCGCCGCCGGCTACGCCGGCCGAAACGGCGCCGAGCCGGCTTAGCTAGGGCCGGCTTACGAGATCGTGATCGACTCGATGACGACCGCGTCGGAGGGACGGTCGCTGGCGTCGGTGGACGTCGTGGCGATGGCGTCGACGACCCCCTGCGACTCCGGGTCGATGACCTCGCCGAAGATCGTGTGCTTCCGGTTCAGGTGCGGCGTCTGGCCCACCGTGATGAAGAACTGCGAGCCGTTGGTGCCGGGACCCGCGTTGGCCATCGCCAGCAAGTAGGGCTTGTCGAATTGCAGCTCGGGGTGGAATTCGTCGGCGAACTGGTAGCCCGGGCCGCCGCGTCCCGTACCGGTCGGGTCGCCGCCCTGGATCATGAAGCCCTGGATCACTCTGTGAAAGACCGCGCCATCGTAGAACGGACCGGCCGGGCTACCCGAAGCGTTTTGGGTCGAGTACTCCTTGGTGCCCTGCGCCAGACCAACGAAGTTGGCGACAGTCTTGGGCGCGTGGTTTCCAAACAGGGCGATCTTGATGTCGCCGCGGTTGGTGTGCAGTGTGGCAGTGGCAGTCTGATGCGGGCTGTTGGTCACGACAGGAGAGTCTGCCATTACCCGCGGGCACGCCCGCACCCGGTGTCACTCGGTGCGGGCCAGTGCCGAAAATGCCGACGTTGCGCGGCAATAGGCCCACCGGCGTTTTTATGGTGGCAGTCTGTAGGTTCCACGAGCGGCACAGAAAGGCGGCAGATGAGCGCGCAGGCGGAATCCCGGCTCACCCCTAGGCAGCGACTGTCTCGGGGCCTGACTTACTCGGCGGTGGGGCCGGTGGACGTCACGCGCGGCGTCATCGGACTGGGGGTCGACTCCGCGCAGTCGACCGTATCGGAGTTGCGTCGCCGCTACCGCCAGGGCCAGCTTTCTCGCGATATCGCCGCGGCACAGGAAACGATCGCCCAGGAGCTGGCCGCCGCACAGGACGTCGTCTCGAACCTGCCGCAGGCACTGCAGAGCGCGCGCAAATCCCGACGCCGCCGCGGCAAGCGCCCCTTGCTGATCGTGGGAGCCGCCGTCGTCGTCCTGGCCGGCGGCGCGGCCGCATTCAGCATCGTTCGGCGTTCAACCCACCCGGACAACCCGGAGCCCTCACCCCGGCCGCCCAGCGTGGACGTGCAACCGCGCCCCTGACGCAGCGCCGGCAGCAAAGCCCGGAAATTCACCGATTGCACTGTGCCCGTTCGCCGTCCGTTGCGCCAGGCCAGGTGGTTAGCTATCGCCGGCCCGCTTTAGAGAGGTCGCTTGGGCTCGGCTTTTGATTTGTGGAGCCTAGGGGAATCGAACCCCTGACACCTGCCTTGCAAAGGCGAATCATGCTGCAGTTCAACGGCTTCTAGCCGCGGCCACGTGCGAAAAGACACAACTGTAGTTAACAGTAGTTATCTGTAACTGTGGCCAGATTGTGGCCGCAGTATGGCCACGTCATGGGCGGTTAAGAACCTGCATGACGGGATCGCATATGTATCCCTTCGCGCCATACGCGAAGTACCGGTTGGGCATCTCGCGGAGCGCACCGAGCTTGATCAAGGCCTGTATCGCTTTCTTGGCAGGTGGGTAGGTGACTCCGGTGAGCTCTGCGGCCTCAGGGATTGTAATGATCGGATAACCGAGGAGGCTGTCCGCAACAGCGTTGACTACACCTCTCGCCTGCTGCGCGGCTAATTCGCTACGAAGCTCGGCCTGAAATGCCAGTAGTTCCTCAATCCGACCGACTCCGTCCTCCGCTTGATGATGGACTGCCTGGCAGAAGAACCTGATCCACGGGTCGAAATCGCCGGTCTTGCTTATCCCCAAGAGCAGGTCCTTGTACTCATCTTTTCGCAGCTCTAGCCATGGCGACAAGTTGAGGAGCGGGTATGTCAATGCGCCCTCGGTGACCAGCTGCAGCGTCACGATCAGTCGGCCCAGCCGACCGTTTCCATCTGAGAATGGGTGGAGGGTCTCGAACTGGTAGTGGGCCATAGCTATCTTGATCAGCAGTGGATAGTCGTCCTCTGCGTGAATCCACTTCTCCCAGTCCGAGACGCCGGCGATGAGGTGGTCTCCAAACGGTGGGGGAACAAACCTTGAGGCTTCGATCCCCTTCGATCGCTCGCCGATGTAGACGTTTGACTCTCTGAGCCTTCCCTTGTCCCAACTGTCGCCGCGGGTCTTATCTACCAGGATGGCCTGGAGCTGCGCGATCACGTTGAGGCAGATCGGCTTGGATTGAACGAGTTTCAGGGCTTGCTCCGCAGCGCGCACATAGTTAAGTACCTCGCGAACCTCTGCACTACGGTTCGCTTCCTCGACATAGTCGGCCTCAAGCACCTCCTCTAAGGTCGCATAGGTCCCCTCGAGTGCAGACGTGCTGCGTGCCTCTCGTCGCAGCGCGGGGCGAACAAGCAGTCCTGGATCGGGTAGCCGCTTGACGGCGAAGTCGAGTCGGCCAACGGACATGCTGGCTTGGTATGCCAACTTGTGCGTCGCCAAGCTCAGGTTGACCGTGCTCGGCAGGGGTGCCGGCACGAACGCGAAGTGTTCGTAGTCTCGGCCGAGATAGGCATCGTGCCCCGAGATCGGAACCAGTCGGCCCACTGGCGACTTTTCAAAGTCTTCTACCTGCACGAATATACTTTCCCCTGCTTTCATAAAGCCGGTACCTCGTCTGTTAAACCTAAGAACTACAGGTTTGGTAACTGTTATAGGAAACCCGAGAAAACTATACTATGTCGGTATTGTGGTATAGCTTTGCCGCTCTGGGTGAGTCCCGTGCGGCAGATCCAAACGGAGGTATCTGGGACATGACTGGGCATGCCGTCCGCGCTGCGGATTCAATTCGTCACATGACGGGTGGCCGATCGGCATCCGGTCGCCGCGGTGCTGTTCGCGCTGCCGGCCGGGTACACGATCATCGGCGTCATCCTGGCCTATCCCTGGTTTTTTGTGCCGCTCCTCGTCGTGGTCTGTGCGCTTCAGGTTGATCGACGCAATCGCCGGCGCGCATCGATCGCGGCCCGGGCCGAGCACGAACACCGCGCACTGATCGCGCATGCCGTGTTCAGCACGCGGGCGCAGTTGCCGCGTCGAGCAGCCGACCAGTGGTCAACCACAGAACCAATCCGCATAGGAAGGATTGAGAGAGAGAGAGCGCCTTCTCACAAGCGCTGGAAATCGCTGCGCTGCAAATGCTCGACGGCCCGTTCGGTGGCCGCGCATGAGTTTCCCAGGTAAGGAAACTGGACGACAAAGCAGTGTTTCGGCACGCTGCCCCGGGTACCCGACCCCGAGCGCCGCAAATGTCGCGGGCAGCCAAGGAGATACCGAAATGACGAATCAAAATGACGAACAGCCGAAAATGCGCGCCCGGAACGCTTTGACAATCCAGAGTTGGGCAGCGGTGTGCGCGATACGGGAGAAGACACTCCCGAACCCCAACAAGGGGGCCGGCCAGTCGGGTCCGTAGACGAAGACGCCAATCCCCCGATGAGTGATCCGAGCGCGTCGGATACCTACGGCGGCACCGGTGAGTTGCCACCACAAGACACCGGGCGGGCGATCCCGCCATACGAAGGACGAAAAGAATCCGCGGCGGTCCCACCTGCAAGCACCGAAGGCGCAGGCGGTGCAAACGTCGGCGGGGCGAGAGGCCCCGTCGCTGATTCCGATTACAAGTCGCCTAGCCCGTCGGACACGCCAGGGGGCCGGAGCAAGCTTCCAGCCGATGAGCAACCCGCTTCGCAGATGCCCGAATCGGACCGCGACGACGACCGCGTCGGGCCGGGTCACGTGCCGGGTGCCGGGCGCGGCGAGTCCAAGGGCTAACGTCGGCGCCGGGCGCAGGCCACCCGCTACCCGTCAGCGCCAAGCGCACCCACTGCCCTGGCGATGATCGCGCTGCTCCGCCACCGAGCCGGCCGGTCTTTTCTCGCGAGGGCAAGAGAGCGATGCTAGGTGGAGTACTGCAAGCGGCGTGCGTCGCGGCGCTAAAGTCCATTTGTGTCCGACTCCGCAAGCGACGACGGCCCTGACATTGATGTGGAGGAAGGGCTCGCTGCGGTTTCACCAGAACGGATGGGATGGTTTCGGTTCTACTTCGACCAGCAACGCTGGCAGTGGTCTGAACAAGTCCAACGGTTGCACGGATATCAACCCGGCACGGTAACCCCAACCACCGAGCTGGTGCTTTCTCACAAGCACCCCGACGACCGCGACACCGTGGCCGCGACGATCGAAGGCATCACCCAAAG
This sequence comes from uncultured Actinomycetota bacterium, assembly GCA_963832935.1. Lineage (GTDB taxonomy): Bacteria > Actinomycetota > Actinomycetes > Mycobacteriales > Mycobacteriaceae > Mycobacterium. Next base: position 113,364 of record CAWHWA010000038.1, on the reverse strand, counting down.
TCGCGGGGCGTTAAGCAGCCGGCATCGAATCATCGACAGGCAAGGCGTGGTGCATTGGGTGGTCATCATCGGGGACCAGTTTTTCGACGACCACGGCGCGGTAATCGGCACATTCGGCTTCACGTCGACATCACGCCAGCCGAACGCGCAGTCGAGGACATCGTCACCTCACGGCTGGGCGAGATCGCGGAAAGCCGAGCCCCGATCGAGCAGGCCAAAGGCATGCTGATGGTCATCTATGACCTAGAAGACGATGCCGCGTTCGGCTTGCTCAAGTGGCTGTCCCAAGAACACAACGTCAAACTGCGGCTCCTGGCCGAACAAATCTGCACTGATTTGCGGGCCGTCGCTAGGGCCGTAAATCTCGACAAGAACGCCGCAGACCACGCGCTGATGACTGCACACCTCCGCTGTACCCGGTAGCGGCTAGATTGACCATGATTTGATCCAGGCGCCCTCGGCAGCCGCTTCATGACTACCGAGGGCTAAGCATCGGCCACCCCGGGTCCGCCGCGCGCCTGGTTGGCTTTGGTACCCATCAAAAGCGAGCAGCACAGCGATTCGTCTTAATTCATAATTATTGGCCCCAGCAAGGTTATTAGTGGAAAGCCGGGAAGCTGGCCGGGCGCTCATCGGCATCAGTTGTCCCCGTCAACGTTGCCCCTCTGCACGAGCTGCGGCACACCGCAGCGTCGCTGGCGATCCAGGCCGGCGCGAACATCAAGGCGCTGCAGAACATGCTGGGACACGAGTCCGCGGGTCTGACGCTGGACCGCTACGGCCACCTCTACGAGTCGGACGTTGAGGCTGTCGGAGTCGCCATCAACAGCCTTTTAACTCGCGATTGTGGGCAAAATGTGGGCACGGAGCACCGACTCGACCTAGCCACCGCTAGAGCAAAATACCGCTTGAGCAGCGGCTTTTAACTGTGGAGCCTAGGGGAATCGAACCCCTGACATCTGCCTTGCAAAGGCAGCGCTCTACCAACTGAGCTAAGGCCCCTTGATCAGGTCAGGCACCGGCGCGTCAGCCGCCACGTGCCACACCTCGACGCCGCGCCGCGACCGCACCACCACGCACCGCCACAGCGATCGCTGCCAGCGGCAACGCGAGTCTCACACAACGTCTTGACGGGCACCTGGTTGTGGGCCTAGGAGGACTCGAACCTCCGACCTCTTCGTTATCAGCGAAGCGCTCTAACCACCTGAGCTATAGGCCCGTACTCGCGTACGGCCGAGCGACGAGATTACCGCAATCGGCGCCCGCACCCCCAAAACTGCTAGTCCCGATCCGCCAGCGTCACTTCGACGCCGCCGACCAGGTCGGTCGTCAGGTTGTAGATGAACGCGCCGATGGTCGCCATCGCGGTCAGCAGCACGATGTTGACCAAACCGATCAACGCGGCGCCGCCGAAGATCGTGCCGCTGGACACCAGCTCGCCGCTGCTGCCGCTGGTGTTGTTCAGCAGGTCGCCGACGTTGCTGTTCAGCTTGCTCCACACGCCCATGCCGCCGAGCACCAGGTACAGGAACGCCACGGCGATCATCCAGACGAAGAACAGCGCCACCGACAGCACCAGCGACACCTTCAGCGTGCTCCACGGATCGATCCGGCGGATCTGCATGCTGGCCCGCACCGGGCCCTCGGGCCGTGCGCACCGGAACCTGGATCGCGGCTGTCCCGGGCTTCGGAGGTCGCCGAGCGTCCCATGCCGGAGCTCCGACGTCTCCGAGCGCGTTCGGCCGGGCTTGCGCTGCTGTGGCGGCCGCGGGGATCGGCCCGGACAGGTCGGGCAGCTCGCTGGCGTAGGCCTCGGCGGTCGGCCTTCAGCTGCGCGTCGGCACGTCGCGTCGTGACGTCCTGCGTCGGCGCGTGGCGGGCCGCTCGCCGCCGGCGCCGCGCGTGCCGGAGATGAAGCGGTTCAGCCGCGCGTCGACGCCGGACGGGGGCGCCGCGGCCGCACTCGGTGGGCTGGTCGGTCTGCCGGGACGCGTGCGGCTGGCGGGCCGCGGGCGGCGCCGCGCTGCCACGGGGCGGTCCCGTCGGAACGGCCCGGTCGGGCCTGGCGGGCACCGGCCGCTCGGTCGAGCCATCCCCGTTCGAGGCGTCGCCCGTCTGGGGGGCGCCCGGCTCGTTCGGTGAGGTCACCCCGAGCTCCTTACTGTGTACCCAGGCCGCCGTGCAGCGGCGGCCTACGGCCTCGCTTACGCATCGGGCTGCGTTGCGGCATCCTCGACGTCGTCGTCGTCTCGTCGGCTCTCTTCGGCGTTGCGCGCAATGGCAAACAGTGTGTCGCCCTCGCCCAGGTTCATCAACCGAACGCCCTTGGTCTGCCGCCCGGCCTTGCGGACCTGGCGAGCCGCCGTCCGGATGACGCCGCCACCGGAGGTGATCGCGTACAGCTCGCTGTCGTCGTCGACGATCAACGCTCCGACCAGACTGCCACGGCGGCGGTCGTACTGGACCGTCAGGACGCCCTTGCCGCCGCGGCCCTGCACCGGGTACTCCTCGATCGCGGTGCGCTTGGCGTAGCCGCCGGCGGTCGCGACCAGCAGGTATGTGCCCTCGCGGACCACGTTCAGCGACAGCAGCTGGTCGTCGGCGTTGAACCGCATGCCCTGCACGCCGGAGGTGGCGCGGCCCATCGGACGCAGCGCCTCGTCGGTCGCCGAGAACCGGATCGACTGGCCCTTGGCCGACACCAGCAGCAGGTCGTCCTCGGCCGAGCACAGCACCGCGCCGACCAGCTCGTCGCCGTCGCGCAGGTTGACCGCGACGATGCCGCCGGAGCGGTTGGAGTCGAAGTCGGTCAGCTTGGACTTCTTCACCAGACCGTTGCGGGTGGCCAGCACCAGATACGGCGCGTCCTCGTAGCTCTGGATCTGGATGACCTGGGCGATGCGCTCCTCGGGCTGGAAGGCCAGCAGGTTCGCGACGTGCTGACCGCGCGCGGTCCGCGAGGCCTCCGGCAGCTCGTAGGCCTTGGCCCGGTACACCCGGCCCTGGGTGGTGAAGAACAGGATCCAGTCGTGCGTCGAGCAGACGAAGAAGTGCGCGACGATGTCGTCCTGCTTGAGCCCGGCGCCCTGCACGCCCTTGCCGCCGCGCTTCTGGCTGCGGTACAGATCGGTCTTGGTGCGCTTGGCGTAGCCGGTCTCGGTGATCGTGACGACGACGTCCTCGCGGGCGATCAGGTCCTCGTCGCTGACGTCGCCGTCGGCCGGCGATGATCCGGGTGCGACGGTCGTCGCCGTACTTGTCGACGATCTCGGCGAGCTCGTCGTGCACGATCGCGCGCTGCCGCTCCGGCTTGGCCAGGATGTCTTCCAGGTCGGCGATCTCGGCCTCGATCTTGGCCAGGTCGTCGACGATGCGCTGGCGCTCCAGGGCGGCCAGCCGCCGCAGCTGCATGTCCAGGATGGCCTGGGCCTGGATCTCGTCGATGTCGAGCAGCTCGATCAGGCCCGGTGCGGGCGATGTCGACGGTCTCCGACGCCCGGATCAAGGCGATGACCTCGTCGAGCGCGTCGAGCGCCTTGACCAGACCGCGCAGGATGTGGGCCCGTTCGTTGGCCTTGCGCAGCCGGTAGGTGGTGCGCCGGACGATGACGTCGAGTTGGTGCTCGACGTAGTAGCGGATCATCTGGTCGAGCCGCAGCGTGCGCGGCACGCCGTCGACGATCGACAGCATGTTGGCGCCGAAGCTGGTCTGCAGCTGGGTGTGCTTGTAGAGGTTGTTCAGCACCACCTTGGCCACCGCGTCGCGCTTGATCTCGACGACGATGCGCATGCCGACCCGGTCGCTGCCCTGGTCCTCGACGTTGGAGATGCCGGCGAGCCTGCCGTCGCGGACCTGCTCGGCGATCGAGGTGATGAAGTTGTCGTGGTTGACCTGATACGGCAGCTCGGTGATGACGAGCGAGGTACGGCCGCGCGAGTCCTCCTCGATCTCGCAACCACGCCGCGCATCCGGATGGAGCCGCGGCCGGTGGTGTAGGCGTCGTGGATGCCCTGCGAGCCGACGATCAGACCGGCGGTGGGGAAGTCGGGGCCCTTGACCCGTTCGCATGACCGCGGCCAGCGTGGCCTCCTCGTCGGCGTCGTGGTTCTCCAGGCACCAGAACACCGCCTCGGCGAGCTCGCGCAGGTTGTGCGGCGGGATGTTGGTGGCCATGCCGACCGCGATGCCGCCCGAACCGTTGGCCAGCAGGTTGGGGAACCGGCTGGGCAGCACCGTCGGCTCTTGCACCCGACCGTCGTAGTTCGGGATGAAATCGACTGTCTCCTCGTCGATTTCGCGCAGCATCTCCATCGCCAGCGGGGTCAGCCGGCCTCGGTGTACCTCATCGCGGCCGGCGGGTCGTTGCCCGGCGAGCCGAAGTTGCCCTGACCGTCGACCAGCGGATACCGCAGCGACCACGGCTGCGCCATCCGCACCAAGGTGTCGTAGATCGACGCGTCGCCGTGCGGGTGGTAGTTGCCCATCGTCTCGGCGACCGACCGCGCCGACTTGGCGTGGCCGCGGTCCGGGCGGAAGCCGGAGTCGTACATCGCGTACAGCACCCGGCGGTGCACCGGCTTGAGGCCGTCGCGCACCTCCGGCAGCGCGCGGCCCACGATCACGCTCATCGCGTAATCGATGTAGCTGCGCTGCATCTCCTGCTGGATGTCGACCGGCTCGATCCGGTCGCCGGCTGTCGTCGCCAGGCGGCAGCGTGGTGTCAGTCATGTATTCCTCGTCGGTTCGTGTTGAGCTAGCTGTCTCGACGTCTTAAACATCCAGGAAGCGAACGTCCTTGGCGTTGCGGGTGATAAAGCTGCGGCGGGCCTCGACGTCCTCGCCCATCAGGATGGAGAACAACTCGTCGGCGGCCGCCGCGTCGTCGAGGGTGATCTGCCGCAGCACCCGCACCGACGGGTCCATGGTGGTTTCCCACAGCTCCTTGGCATCCATCTCGCCCAGACCCTTGTAGCGCTGGATGCCGTCTTCCTTGTTGATCTTCCTGCCCGGCCTTCTGCCCGGCCTCCAGCAGACCGTCCCGCTCGCGGTCGGAGTAGGCGAACTCCGGTTCGCTGCGCTGCCACTTCAGCTTGTACAGCGGCGGCTGCGCCAGGAACACGTGCCCGTTCTCGATCAGCGGCCGCATGAACCGGAACAACAGCGTCAACAGCAGCGTCGAGATGTGCTGGCCGTCGACGTCGGCGTCGGCCATCAGCACGATCTTGTGGTAGCGCAGTTTGGTGAGGTCGAACTCGTCGTGGATGCCGGTGCCCAGCGCGGTGATGATCGCCTGGACTTCGGTGTTCTTCAGCACCCGGTCGATGCGGGCCTTCTCGACGTTGATGATCTTGCCGCGCAACGGAAGGATCGCCTGGAACATCGAGTCGCGGCCGCTCTTCGCCGAGCCGCCGGCCGAATCACCCTCCACCACATACAGTTCCGACTTGCGCGGATCGGTGGAGCGGCAGTCGGCCAGCTTGCCGGGCAGCCCACCGATATCGGTGGCGCTCTTGCGGCGCACCAACTCTCGCGCCTTGCGCGCCGCCATCCGCGCCTGCGCCGACGACACCGCCTTGTTCACAACGGTTTTCGCTTCGGAGGGGTTGGCCTCGAACCAGTGGGTGAGCTGCTCGTTGCAGACCTTCTGCACGAACGACTTGACCTCGGTGTTGCCCAGCTTGGTCTTGGTCTGGCCCTCGAACTGCGGCTCGCTCACCTTGACCGAGATCACCGCGGCCAGGCCCTCGCGGATGTCGTCGCCGGTGAGGTTGGCGTCCTTCTCCTTGAGCAGCTTCTTGTCCTTGGCGTACTTGTTCACCACCGACGTCAACGCGCTGCGGAAGCCCTCTTCGTGGGTGCCGCCCTCGTGGGTGTTGATGGTGTTGGCGAAGGTGTGCACCGACTCCGAATAGCCGGCGTTCCACTGCATCGCGATCTCGACTTCGTGGCCGGTGCCCTTGCCGTCGAAGTCGATGATGCTCTGCTGGATTGGGCTCTTGGTGCGGTTGATGTGCTTGACGAAGTCGACCAGACCGCCGGGGTAGTGGAAGGTGCGGCGCTTGACCTTGTGTGGCGCGGCGGACTCGGCCGCCTTCTCCTCGGCCGACTTGGGCGCCTCGGCGGTGTCGCTGACCACCTCGTCGACGACGTCCTCCTGGGTCACCCGCTCGTCGGTCAGGTTGATCGTCAGGCCCTTGTTGAGGAACGCCATCTCCTGCAGCCGGCGGGCCACCGTCTCGAAGTCGTACTCGGTGGTCTCGAAGATCTCCGGGATCGGCCCAGAACCTGATCGTGGTGCCGGTCTTCTTGGTCGCCTCACCCTGTTTGAGCGTTCCGGGCACCGCGTGGTCGTAGGACTGCGACCACTCGTGGCCGTCGCGGGAGATATCGACCTCGAGCCGCTGCGACAGCGCGTTGACCACCGAGACACCGACACCGTGCAGTCCGCCGCTGACCGTGTAGCCGCTGTTCTCGCCGCCGAACTTGCCGCCGGCGTGCAGCTGCGTCATCACGACATCGACGGTCGGGACGCCGGTGGCGTGCATGGCGACCGGGATGCCGCGGCCGTCGTCGACGACCTCGACGCCGCCGTCGTCGAGCATCCGCACATCGACCTGGCTGGCGTAGCCGGCCATCGCCTCGTCCACCGAGTTGTCGACCACCTCCCAGACGAGGTGGTGCAGACCGCGCTCACCGGTGGACCCGATGTACATGCCGGGGCGTTTGCGGACGGCCTCCAGCCCTTCGAGAATGGTGATCGCTGATCGGCGCCGTATTCGTCTTGGGCCTTCTTCTTCTGGGCAGCCACGGTCGGAATGCTCTCCTTGGGGTTGCATGCGGGCGGTCCAGTCACCGCAGCAGTCGCATCACTCCACTCTACCGTGATCGGCGTCAGCACCGATTCTCTGGGCGCGTTTCTACCTATCTGATCGCGCCGTGTGCTCGATTTCTTTATTCACGGCGCGTCCCGACGTGCGCCACGCGGGTCCGTTTCGTCCTGGCGGATCTGAGCGGGCGATCCTCAGACCGATCCGACGGCGTGTCGGGCTGCTAGGCCCCTATCCAGTACGTGTCGCGCGGCCCCCGGCCGGAGATGTGTCGCGGCCCCTTCCGCCACGACGGCGCCGACGGGCCGGTGATCTTCAGCGATGTCACCACGCCGTTGCCGACCGCCGCGGCGATCTTGGCCAACAGTTGCGCCTGGACCATCCGCAACTGGGTGGCCCAGGCCGTCGATTCGGCCGTCACGCTGAGCACCCCCTCATTCAGGGCGGTCGGAGTCGCATGGTCGGCGATCTGCTGGCCGACCACCGACGTCCAGTGACCGAGCACCGTGCCTTCGGCGACGTGGGCCGACCAGCCGCGGTTTTTCGCAAGGTCGCGTGCGACCCTTCCCAGCGGTTGCGGATCCCGGATGTCGGGTCCCGGACCCGACCAGCTTCGCCGCCGCCCGCGACACGGCGCGGAACGGGCGACTTCCGCGCCCGCGGCCGGCGTCCTTGCCCTGGGCGCGCGCCGCTGCGCGCGCCTCCTCGAGAGTGCGCCGCACCAGGTCCATACCGGCTGAGCCCGCTTGGTTGTTCGGCGCGACCGGCGTCTGGCTCGTTCGCTCGGTCGCTCGGTCATGATTGCACCACCGATACCCGTCCGGAGTCATCGTCTCGCAAGTCGATATGCACCCGCCTAGCGTCCCAGCCAGCCGGGATGTCTTCCAGCACCGCCGCGGTCACCAACACCTGCTCCGCCGATTCCGCCACCGCAGCCAGGGCCCGGCGGCGTGCCGCGTCGAGTTCGGCGAACACGTCGTCAAGCAACAACACCGGGTCGCTGCCGTCGGCCCGCAGCAACTCGTAGGCGGCTAGCCGCAACGCCATCGCAAAAGACCACGATTCCCCATGGCTGGCAAAGCCTTTCGCGGGTTGATCGCCGAGTCGCAGTTCCAGATCGTCGCGATGCGGGCCCACCAGACACACCCCGCGTTCCAATTCGGCGCCGCGGCGCGGCCGCCAACGCGGCCAGCAGTGCGGCCTCCAGAAATTCCCGGTCGCTGCCCGTTGCGTCTCCTGCTTCCTCGGTGGCCAGACCGTCGACGCTGGTTCGGTAATTGATAGCCGCGGGCCGCGACCCCGGTGCCAGCAACTGGTAGGCCTTCTCCACCTCCGGCGCCAACTGGTTCACCAAATCGATACGGGCAGCCATCAATTCGGCACCGTGCTCGGCCAATCGGCCATCCCACACGTCCAGGGTGTCCAAGGCGCCGTGGTCACCTCGATGCCGTGACCCGGCCGCCGACTTCAACAGCGCGGTGCGCTGCCGCAACACCTTGTCGTAATCCGCCCGCACCGCGGCGATCACCGGCCGGCGCACGGTCGCCAATTCGTCGAGATAGCGGCGCCGGTCTGCCGGATCCCCGCGAACCAGCGCCAGGTCCTCGGGAGCAAACAGCACCGCCCGCAATACCCCGACCACCTCGCGGGTACTGCGCACCGGCGAGCGGTTCAACCGCGCCTTGTTCGCCCGTCCTGCGGCGATCTCCAGATCGATCGCGCATTCCCTGCCCTCGTTGACGACGATCGTCGAAACCACCGCTCGAGTGGCTGCCCGCACGGATCAACGGCGCATCGGTGCCTACCCGGTGCGAACCCAGAGTCGTCGAATACCACAGCGCTTCAACCAAATTCGTCTTCCCAAATCCGTTGGGACCGACGAACACCGTCCGGCCCGGTTCCAGCTCAAGGTCGGCGTGGGCCCAGGACCGGAAATCGCGTAGCCCCAAATGCCGGACGTACACCTATCCGGGCAACCGAACTGGCATCAGCAGATAGACGTAGTCCGTCGGCAACGCGGCGAACGGGCCAGCGCCCGTCGGATGGCTCGCGTCGTCGAACGCCGGGCGCAGCAACGCCGGCTTGCCCGGGGTCGTGAAGCCGAATGACACCCGCTCGGCATGCACCGATCCGAGCCCGTCGGTCAGATAGGTCGGGTTGAACGCGATGGTCAACGGCTCGCCGGCGAAATCAACGGCAAGTTCCTCTTCGGCCCGGCCGACATCGTCGGCGCCGGCGGAAAGACGCAACATGCCTTCGGCGAATTCCATCCGCACCTGCGCTCCCCGGTCCGCCACCAACGCAACCAGCTTGATCGCTTCGGTCAACTCGGCCACGTTGATGGTCGCCACCGCGGTGTGTTCGGCGGGCAACAACTGACGAAACTTCGGAAACTCCGCGTCCAGCAATCGCGTGGTGCTGCGTTTGCCGTTCCCGCTGATACCGAGGAGCCCATCTTTTCCGACCCCGGTGCCGGCGCCCAACGACAACCGGACATCAGAACCGTCCGTGCCCGCTTTGGCAGCCTCGGCCAGGGTCTTGGCCGGCACCAGCACCGCCGCCTCGATCTCGGGCGACAACGCCGACCAGGTCAGCTCACGAACTGCCAGGCGGAACCGATCGGTGGCGGCCAAAACGACCGTCTCACCCGAAATCTCGACCCGGATGCCGGTCAACATCGGCAGCGTGTCATCGCGGCCGGCGGCAATCGCAACTTGGCCGATCGCCTCGGCGAACAAATCCGACGGCAAGGTCCCGGTTTCTTCCGGCAGCGTCGGCAGCGTCGGATAATCCTCGACCGCCATCGTCGGCAACGAAAACTTGGCACTTCCGCAAGTCAATGTGACCCGATTCCCGTCGACGTAAAAGTCGATCGGCTTGTCCGGCAATGCCCGGGTGATATCGGATAACAGCCTCCCCGACACCAAAACGCTTCCCGAAGAAGCTATTTCGGCCGCTACCTGCGCCTCGGCGGAGACCTCGTAGTCGAATCCAGAGATCGTCAGACCCTCATCCGTACCGGTCAACAGCACGCCCGGACAGAACGGGCACCGCCGGCCGACTCGGCAGATTCTTCGCAACCCACGACACCGCATCAGCGAAAGATTCTCGGACCAGACGAAACTTCAAGTCGGTGAGGCCAGCACTTGTCGTCGCCGCGTCCATAGCGTCCCTTCACCTACCAAAAATTCGAATCCAGCAGCCAGCCGTCCGTCCCCGCTCGCGGGGCCCCGCCACGAACGCCGATGGCAAGTCATGCGCCACGACGTCCACAACGGGAGTCGAATCACAACCGTAGAGCTTCTGAGGCCATCTTGAAAGCTAATCGCAAAGGCCGACAAGCTGAGTCGAACGAGCGCTTCGTGGGTGCTGTGAAACGCGCCGTCCCCAAGGCTGTTCTTCAAAGAAGAATCGATGAAGAGATCTCAGTACCAGTATTAAGGCCTGTGCAGTCTGGGGACAGGTCCGTCTACGTGCAGCTAGGGCTGCGATCGGCTTGTGGATTACCGGGCTGGTAACTGTGCAGCCGATGTTGGGCGCTGGGGATGGGGGAGTGGTGTGCACTTCGAGGACGATCGGTGCACCGTTGATTGGGACGTTTGTACACAATGCTGCGCACACCGTTTTCGTGTGGCTGGAGTTACAGACGCGCGAGAAGTTTTTCGAAAAAAGTTTGGCGCGCGGTGGCCTGAATCAGCGCTTGGAGCGCTGACGGATGCGAGTGGTGAGCTCTTTGACGTGATCGAAGATCTCACGCCGCTCGGCCATCTCGGACAAGATCTTTCGTTGCGCGTACATGACCGTGGTGTGGTCGCGGCCGAATGCCTGGCCGATCTTGGGTAGCGACAGGTCGGTGAGTTCGCGACAGAGGTACATGGCGATCTGGCGCGACTGAGCCAGCGCTCGAGTCTTGCCCGGCCCGCGTAACTCCTCGACGGTGGTGTCGAAGTATTCGGCGGTGGCGGCCATGATGGTCGCCGCGCTGATTTGCATCGTGCTGGCGTCGGCGATCAGGTCGCGCAGCACGATCTCGGCCAGCGCCTTGTCGATCGGTGTTTTGTTCAACGAGGCGAACGCGGTAACCCGGATCAATGCTCCCTCGAGCTCACGGATGTTGCGCTCGATGCTGCTGGCGATGAGTTCGAGTACGTCGTCGGGCACCGCGAGTCGTTCCATCTGTGCTTTCTTGCGCAGAATCGCGATGCGAGTTTCCAGTTCAGGCGGCTGCACGTCGGTGATCAGGCCCCACTCGAACCGTGTTCTCAGCCGGTCTTCGAGGGTGGCGAGTTGTTTGGGCGGCCGGTCCGACGAGATGACGATCTGCTTGTTGGCGTTGTGCAGCGTGTTGAAGGTGTGGAAGAACTCCTCCTGGATACCTTCTTTGCCTTCGATGAACTGGATGTCGTCGACCAGCAACACGTCGACGTCGCGATAGCTGCGTTTGAAGGCGACCTTGCGATCATCGCGAAGCGAGTTGATGAAGTCGTTGGTGAATTCCTCGGTGGACACGTACTTGACCCGCATACCGGGGAACAGCCGTTGGGCGTAGTTGCCCGCGGCGTGCAGCAGGTGGGTCTTGCCGAGCCCGGACTCACCCCAGATGAAGAGTGGGTTGTAGGCGCGGGCCGGTGCTTCGGCGATCGCCAGGGCCGCGGCGTGGGCGAACCGATTGGAAGCACCGATGACGAAAGTGTCGAAGGTGTAGCGGCGGTTGAGGCTGGTGCCGCCGACAACGGCCGGGTCGGTGCTGTGTGGGCGTTCGGTGAAGTAGTTGGGCCAACCCTGTTCGGCGACGACGACTTCGCCGTTTTCGTCGCCCTCGTCGACGTCACCTGACGTTTCTAGCCCCATGTCGTCGGTGAAGGCCCCGCCCGGGGGAAAGGGGGTGTCCTCGGCGTCCTCGGAAGGCGGAGCGATGCGGACGCCGAGTTGGATCTGCTGCCCGAGCCGGCGGCTGAGTGCGTCGGTGATGGGGGTGCGCAGATGACGTTCGATCTCGTTTTGGACGAAGCTGCTCGGCACCGACAACAGGGCGAAGCCCTCGACGATGGTGAGTGGTTGGACCAGATTCAGCCACGCTCGCTGCTGAGGGGTCAGGGGAGTGACGAGAGTCGCGCGGATGCCAGCTGCACCGTCCGCCTCGGAATCGCCATTGAGTTCAGAGACGACCGCGTTCCACACGGTGGTGAAACCAGAACCGGGGTCATCGGTCAACGACGCATCTCCCTGGGTCTGACGTCGAGCTACAACAACGCTTTGGCGACAAGGCAACTGTCCACATAGTTATACACAGGTGTGGACAGGATAAGCGCATGACGAGCCGCAACCTACCGGCGACAGCTCGCGATCTTCGGGCTGGAGACAACCCGAGCTAGGTCGCCTGCACAGCTGGTAGATCCGCCATCATGCTTCGTTGTCGAGCGCCGTTCCAGTCTGAAACGGCATTGCCCGAAGCTAACAGTTTTCCGTGCGGCTGCCAACAGTTCTGTTGCATTCCAATCGGGTTCTTTAGGGTCTGCCGGGGCGTCCTGCGGCGTGTCGATCGTGTCGTGCCGCTAGGTGTCCCCGACGGGCAAGATTTCATGTTGGGTGTCAGTGGGTCCGTTGGGGCAGGCCAAGTTTGACCCAGCGAACACGCGTCAGTACCCTCATACAGTCGCCCGAAAGTCGGCGATACGGCTGCGACCCAGGAATTTATGTACCCGGGGACCGCGCCGGCCAGCAGCAAGAACACTTTCCGACCGAGTCACGAAGCAATCTAGCTGAACCAAACGTGAGCGGCCGGAGGGCTGGGAAAGCTTCTAGCGAGACAGAACGAGGAGAACGCCGTGGCCAAGGGCAAGCGGACTTTCCAGCCGAACAACCGGCGCCGTGCCCGCGTGCACGGCTTCCGCTTGCGCATGCGTACCCGAGCCGGGCGGGCGATCGTGTCCGGCCGGCGCCGCAAGGGCCGCCGCGCGCTATCTGCCTGATCTGACACGACGGGTTTGTTGGCGGTGCTTCCCGCACGCAACCGCATGAGGCGGTCACGGGAATTCGACGCGGCAGTGAAGTACGGGGTGCGCACAGCGCAACCCGATCTCGTCGTGCATGTGCGGCGAGGCAGCGATTGCGAAGCGGGTCCACGCGTGGGATTGATCGTGGCTAAGTCGGTTGGTTCGGCCGTCGAACGGCATCGGGTGTCGCGCCGGCTTCGGCATGCCGTCCGAGGCATGCTGACCGATCTCGACCAATGCGATCAGGTGGTCATCCGAGCGCTGCCAGGGAGCCGGCAGGTGTCATCGGCCCGGTTGGAGCAGGAGCTGCGCAGTGGTCTACGGCGTGCTTTCGAACGGGCGGGGACGAGCCGTTGAATACGACGGCGCCGGCGCGCGCGGGAATTGGCGGCGCGGGCAGGACCGTCGTGCGAGGACTGGTTTTCCTGATCCAGCTGTACCGCCACATGGTCTCGCCGCTGCGCCCGGCGACATGCCGCTTCATACCGACCTGCAGTCAGTACGCCGTCGAGGCACTCACCGAATACGGCGTGATTCGGGGGAGCTGGCTGGCGGCAGTCAGGCTCGCCAAGTGTGGACCATGGCATCGGGGAGGATGGGACCCGATACCGGAGCGCGCCTCCGAACACCGCGGGTGCCGGGTGAACTTCGAAGACACCAGCGCCGTCGGGGACGCCCCGGCGCCGCGAGGGGAGAGTGAATCTTTTGTTTGATGTATTCAGCCTGGACTTCGTCTACTACCCGGTGTCGTGGATCATGTGGGTTTGGTACAAGCTGTTCGGTGCGCTGCTGGGACCCTCGAACTTTTTCGCGTGGGCGCTGTCGGTGATGTTCCTGGTGTTCACGTTGCGGGCACTGCTCTACAAGCCGTTCGTGCGCCAGATCCGTACCACCCGGCAGATGCAAGAACTGCAACCACAGATCAAGGCGCTGCAAAAGAAGTACGGCAAGGATCGTCAGCGCATGGCACTCGAGATGCAGAAGCTGCAGCGCGAGCACGGGTTCAACCCGATCCTGGGCTGCTTGCCGATGCTCGCCCAGATTCCGGTGTTCCTCGGGCTCTATCACGTGTTGCGCTCGTTCAACCGCACGACGGGCGGCTTCGGTCAGCCGCAGATGTCGGTCATGCAAAACCGCTTGACGGGCAACTACATGTTCAACCCGGTCGACGTGGGTCATTTCCTGGACGCCAACCTGTTCGGTGCGCCGATCGGTGCGTCGATGACGCAGCGCACTGGGTTGGACGCATTCATCGATTTCAGCCGCCCCGCGGTCATCGCGGTGGGCGCCCCGGTGATGATCCTGGCCGGCATCGCGACCTACTTCAACAGCCGCGCCTCGGTGGCCCGACAAAGCGCGGAGGCGGCAGCCAACCCGCAGACCGCGATGATGAACAAGCTTGCGTTGTACGTGTTTCCGCTCGGTGTGGTCGTCGGTGGGCCGTTCCTTCCAATCGCGATCATCTTGTACTGGTTCGCGAACAACATCTGGACTTTCGGTCAACAGCACTACGTGTTCACGATGATCGAAAAAGAGGACGAAGCCAAGAAGCAGGAAGTGCTCGAGCGTCGCGCGGCCAACGCACCGCTTCCGGGAGCCAAGCCGAAGCGTAAGGCGACCCCGGCGAGCGGCAACGGCTCGTCGACGATCGGCGACGAGGATGCGTCGAAGACGGATACCGACGGCGATGTGCCTGACGGAAAAGCGACAGGACACTGCACCGGACAATCCGGATGCGGCAGGCGGCACCAATGGTCCGGGTAACCGCACACCCAGACCCGGGGCTCGACCGAAGAAACGGAAGCGCTGACCAAAGCGCCACAGCTTTACCGGGTCGTCTCCGGAGAGTGATCCGAATGAGACAGGGACGGACCCATGGATGAGGGAGAGAGAATGACGGACGCTGACACCACCGAACGCGACTTGGATACCCCACTTGCGGTCGAGGACGAAACCGAGGAGGCGACGGCAGCAGATGCCGGTGCCGACGAAGGTGACGACCTGGAGGAGCGGTTGGTCGCCGAAGGAGAGATCGCCGGCGACTATCTGGAAGAGCTGTTGGATCTGTTGGACTTCGACGGCGACATCGATCTGGACGTCGAGGGCAAACGAGCCATCGTCAGCATCGACGGCAGCGACGACCTGAATAAATTGGTCGGCCGCACCGGCGAAGTACTCGATGCGCTCCAAGAGCTCACCCGGCTGGCGGTTCATCAGAAGACCGGTGTGCGTAGCCGGCTGATGCTCGACGTCGCGGGTTGGCGGCGCGGGCGGCGCGAGGAACTGGCCGCACTCGGCGACAAGGTGGCGCGGCGCGTGCTGGAGAGCGGCGAGCGCGAAGAGCTCAAGCCGATGACTCCGTTCGAGCGGAAGATCGTCCACGACGCCGTCGCGGCGGTGGACGGTGTGCACAGCGAGAGCGAAGGCGTGGAGCCAGCACGCCGAGTTGTTGTCCTGCACGACTAGCCGCGAGCGGGTTACATCCGTGTAGTTCACCTCGCGCACGATGCCGTAGGTCCGAAGACCGGAGGAATGTTTCACGTGAAACATGTCGGCGGTTCCGACCGGGCAGAGGCGCCGGCCGGAACGCCCGACCCAGTCTCCGGAGCGGCGCCGGTTGCGGCGGCCGAGATCTTCGGGCCACGTCTCGACATCGCGCAGCGGTACGCGGAGCTGCTCGGCACCAGCGGAGTAGAGCGCGGACTGCTGGGGCCGCGTGAAGTAGACCGCGTGTGGGACCGCCACCTAATGAATAGTGCGGCGGTGGCCGAACTGCTCGAGCACGGCGAGCGGGTGGTCGACATCGGAAGTGGGGCGGGATTGCCGGGGATACCCCTGGCGATCGCGCGACCCGACCTCGAGGTCGCTCTCCTCGAACCGCTGCTGCGCCGCAGCGAGTTTCTCAAAGAGGTCGTCGCGGAACTAGGGTTAAGCGTCGAAGTGGTGCGGGGTCGCGCCGAAGAGCCTTGGGTACGCGAGCGGTTCGGCGAGAGGGATGTCGCGGTGTCGCGAGCGGTCGCTGCGTTAGACAAGTTGACGAAGTGGAGCATGCCGTTGCTACGGCCTGGCGGACGGATGATTGCGATCAAGGGGGAGCGCGCTCCCGCCGAAGTCGAAGAGCACCGGCGTGGGATGGTGGCGTTGCATGCAGTTGATGTCAGGGTGGTGACATGTGGCGCGAGCTATTTGCGTCCGCCCGCAACCGTGGTGATAGCGCAGCGCGCAGGACGGTCGCGTCGCGGGTCGACACCAAGGGCGGACAGGAGAAAGCGATGAGCTCCCCCCGGGATAGCTCCGAAGGTGCCGGCTCCCGCGCGCAGCATCCGCAGCCGGCGGCAGCATCCGTCGCACCGCGGCTGGCGCCGGAAGAAACGGTGCCCCTGGCGGACCAATCCCCAAGCGAAACGACAGCGGATGTTTCACGTGAAACATCGGCCGAATTCGACACCCCGATCGGCGCGGCCGCCGAACGCGCGATGCGGGTCCTGCACACCACGTACCCGCCATTGCGCCGCCCGAGCCACCGCCGCGTCTTCACCGTCGCAAACCAAAAGGGCGGCGTCGGTAAGACGACCACGGCGGTCAACGTTGCTGCCGCGCTCGCCCTGCAAGGACTGAAGACCCTCGTCATCGATCTCGACCCGCAGGGCAACGCCAGCACGGCGCTCGGCATCACCGATCGCAAATCGGGCACGCCCTCGTCCTACGAAGTGCTTCTCGGCGAAGAGTCGCTAGAGTCCGCGCTGCGGCGCAGCCCGCACAGCGAGCGCCTGTTCTGCGTCCCGGCGACGATCGATCTGGCGGGTGCCGAGATCGAATTGGTCAGCATGGTGGCACGCGAGAACCGGTTGCGCACCGCGTTGGCGCAGCTGGAGAACTTCGACTTCGACTACGTCTTCGTGGACTGCCCGCCGTCGCTGGGGCTGCTCACCATCAACGCGCTCGTCGCCGCTCCAGAGGTGCTGATCCCGATCCAGTGCGAGTACTACGCACTCGAGGGTGTGTCCCAACTGATGCGGAACATCGAAATGGTGAAGGCACACCTCAACCCCCAACTCGATGTGACGACCGTGATCCTCACCATGTACGACGGCCGCACCAAGCTCGCCGATCAGGTCGCCGAGGAGGTGCGCCGCTACTTCGGCAACAAGGTGTTGCGCACCGTTATCCCGCGCAGCGTCAAGGTGTCCGAGGCGCCCGGCTACAGCATGACCATCATCGAGTACGACCCCGGTTCGCGCGGGGCGATGAGCTATCTCGACGCGAGTCGCGAACTCGCGCAGCGTGACTAATCACCATCCGTGAAGGGACGACCATGACGCAGCCGTTACGCAAGAAGGGCGGCCTCGGCCGGGGCCTGGCATCGCTGATCCCCACTGGCCCCGCCGAGGGTGACTCGGGACCGGCGACCCTTGGCCCGCGGATGGGGGATGCGGCCGCCGATGTCTTGATCGGTGGGCCTGGGCCGGCCGCTGCCGGGATGGGAGCGGTGTACCGCGAGATCTCGCCGTCTGACATCGAGCCCAACCCGCGCCAGCCGCGCCAGGTGTTCGACGAAGAGGCGCTGGCTGAGTTGGTGCACTCCATCCGCGAGTTCGGTCTCTTGCAGCCCATCGTGGTGCGAGTGGCGCCCGCTTCGCCGGGCGGCGCGCGTTACCAGATCGTGATGGGGGAGCGGCGCTGGCGAGCGGCGCAAGAGGCGGGCCTGGCCACCCTCCCGGCCATCGTGCGGGAGACGGACGACGACAACCTGTTACGCGACGCCTTGCTGGAGAACATCCACCGAGCACAGCTGAACCCGCTGGAAGAAGCGGCGGCATACCAGCAATTGCTCGATGAATTCGGGGTCACCCACGACGAACTGGCCTCGCGAATCGGACGCTCGCGGCCGTTGATCAGCAACATGATCCGACTGCTCAAACTGCCGATCGCGGTGCAGCGCCGGGTGGCCGCGGGGGTGCTGTCCGCCGGCCACGCCCGCGCGTTGCTGTCGCTGGACGCCGGCCCCGCGGCGCAGGAAGAGTTGGCGAGCCGGATCGTCGCGGAAGGTCTGTCGGTGCGCGCCACCGAGGAGGCCGTGACATTGGCCAACCGCGATGACACGGCGGCGCCGTCGCAGCCCGCGGCGCAAGCCGATCCAGATGCCCGGCCTGCAAGACGTCGCCGACCGGCTGTCGAACGCCTTCGATACCCGGGTGACGGTCAGCCTTGGTAAGCGCAAGGGGAGGATCGTGGTGGAGTTCGCCTCGGTCGAAGATCTACAGCGGATTATCGACACTATGGCTCCGCCCAAGGCATAACCGGTCATACGCTGTAATTACGTCACTGTGACACCGCAGGCTTCTGGGACGTGCATCAGGCTCGCTCGGGCGCCGCGATCGGATGGAGATCCGGTGTGCATCAAGGCTTTTCGGCGTTTGGCGCACGGTCGGCTCCGCGCTCGCGGACCGTTTCGTGCGGCCCGTCGACGTGGCAGGGCCAACACTGGCCCGAGAGTGACAAACTCTCCTATCCTGGAGGGGTTGGTTTTACACGTCAGCCTGGAATCAGCCGGGCTTGCGGCAATGGGCTGCGGTACGCACGGAAGCCAGGAGGCTAGTGTCTGCTCGAATCACGCCGCTGCGGCTCGAAGCCTTCGAGCAGCTCCCCAAGCATGCGCGCCGATGTGTTTTCTGGGAGGTCGACCCGGCGACCCTCGGCGGCCAGGACCACCTTGCCGATCCCGAATTCGAAAAGGAAGCCTGGCTGTCGATGGTGATGCTGGAGTGGGGTACGTGCGGTCAAGTCGCGACCGCGATCTCCGACGAGCACAGCCACACCGAACCGCCATGCTTGGGCTACGTTCTGTACGCACCGCCGGGGGCGGTACCGAGGGCACATCGGTTTCCCACCGCGCCGGTGTCACCGGACGCGGTGCTGCTGACATCCATGGGTATCGAACTCGGACATGCCGCTGATGACCTGCCGCACAGCCTCCTTGCTCGGGTGATTGACGAGTTGGTGCGACGCGGAGTCCGTGCGCTGGAAGCCTTCGGCCGCACACCGGCGGCTTCCGAGTTGTCGGATCCGCAGCTGGCCGATCCCGATACGCGGCCGGTGCTGGAGTCCCTCGGCGACTGCTCGGTGGACCGCTGCATCATCGATGCCGAATTTTTGCAAGACGTGGGTTTCGTTGTGGTGGCACAACATCCGTACTTCCCGCGGCTGCGCCTCGAGCTGGACAAGGGGCTGGGGTGGAAAGCCGAGGTGGAAGCGGCCCTGGAGCGCTTGCTGGCCAGTGCCCAGCTGCAGCAGCCGGTCGGCGCCGGGTCTGGCAACGTCTTGAAGGCGGGAAATACGTTGCAGAACAAGCAGAACGGTTAAGAGCCGCCGAGCCGGGTCGTCCGCTCCACCGACAATTCGTGGGCAAGCAGCTCGGCGAAGGTGAACGTGCCCGTGGGCCGGTCGTTCTTGCCAAGCAGGTAGAGCCGCTTGACCGCGGCGAGGATGCCTTCGGCGACGGCATCACGGGTCTGCGTG
The DNA here is from genome assembly GCA_963832935.1 of uncultured Actinomycetota bacterium. Taxonomy (GTDB): domain Bacteria; phylum Actinomycetota; class Actinomycetes; order Mycobacteriales; family Mycobacteriaceae; genus Mycobacterium. The sequence continues at coordinate 94,021 of CAWHWA010000038.1, read as the reverse complement.
GAGACCAGCATGTCGCGATCACCCGGGTTGGTGATGTAGCCGACGTCGACCTGGACGGTGGGCATCCGCGTCAGTCGCAGCAGATCCCACGTCCGACCATGCGTCCGGCAATCCCGCAATCCGGTGCGCGCCACCACTTCTCGCTGAATGAAGTCGGCAAGATTGCGACCGATGGTCGACACCGACCCGTGCGAGTTACCGAAGTGGAATGAAGCTACCCCGTTGGCCGAGGGGCTGGACTGAACTTCGCAGCGCAGGCTGATCATGAGGTCCGCGCCCACGTTATTGGCCGTAGCTGCCCGCTCGGCGTCCGAGGGGCTGCGGTTGGTTGGCCGGGACAGGAAGGTCTCCATGCCGATGGCCGTCATCCGACCCTCAAGTCGACTGGCCAAGTCCCACAAGATATCTGCTTCGCTGACGGGGCCGCCCGGACCGTGCGCGATCAAACCGTGGTCGCCGCCGCCGCGGCCCGGATCGATGATGATCCGCTTGCCCGAGAGCCGGGGACCCGATCGGCGGACCAGTTCCTCTTCGCGAATTGCGTGGGGTGAGCCACCGGTGACCCGCGAACTCAGAAAGTACAACGACCGCAAGGTTTCCGGGCCGCAGATACCGTCGGCGGACATCCCGTACTCCCGCTGGTACGACATCAACGCCTTGTGGGTCTGCAAGCCGAAATACCCATCGACCAACCCCGTGTAGAAGCCGAGGTCCTGCAGCCGAGCCTGCAACGTCGCGACGTCGTCACCGTAGAGGGGAGCGCCGAACTGGTGATACAGCGTGCGCGCGCCGAGCCGGTAGGAGGCCTCCTTCAACGCGCGGTAGGTGGCCTCGCCGACCATGCCGTCGACCAGCAGTCCACGATGCTGCTGGAAGGCACGCACCGCCTGATCGAGCTGTTCATCGAAGAGCTCGAGGGCCACATGCCGACCCGTGGTCAAATCTTCGTCGGCGTCGTCCAGCAGCCCTAGCGCTGAAAGCGAGGCCCGGATTTCGGTCACCGCAGAGCTGCGGTCACCACAGCGCAGCGCGTCGCCGTTTTCGCGGCGCGGACTCGACATACCAGGGGCCCTCCGGGACAAACTGACAGGCACACAAACGCACTACAGCTAACCGGTATTGTCGCAGATCCTGCTCAATTTCGGGAAAACCCCAGGCTGAACGGCGGGGCAACGCCGCAAAGTAGATCGCGTTCAGGTGAGGTTGGGAACAGCGTCGGCAAGCTCCCGCAACAGCGCCGCCTTACCCTTCGCGCCCACGATCCGCTTCACCGGCTGGCCGTCCTTGAAGAGGATCATCGTCGGGATCGACACGACCTGGAAGTCGCGCGCCGTCTCCGGGTTTGCGTCGACGTCGAGTTTGGCGACGGTCAGCTGATCTGAGCTGCTCGGCCGCGATCTCCTCGAGAACCGGCGCGACCATCTTGCACGGTCCACACCATGTCGCCCAAAAGTCAACCAGCACAGGCTTATCGCTGGACAACACGTCCGTGGAGAAGGACGCGTCAGAGACTTCCTTTGTGGCTCCGGCTTTTTCGGCATCGCTCATCGTGGTGCTCCAATCAAATCGGTACTGTCCGCATTTCCAGCTGCTGCTTTCGGCCCGGCGGCATCCGACTCATCCTGGTCGGCCAACCAGCGCTCGGCGTCAATCGCTGCCGCACAGCCGCTACCGGCAGCGGTGACCGCTTGGCGGTAGGTGTGGTCTACCAGGTCACCCGCCGCGAAGACGCCCTCCAGCGCGGTGTTAGTGGTACTTCCCTTGACGAGTACATAGCCCTCCGCGTCGACATCGATGACGTCGCGCACCAGATCCGACCGCGGGTCGTGACCAATTGCGACGAACACACCCGTCACCGGGAGCGCGGTTTCTTCGCCAGTTGCGTTGTCGCGCAACCGCAATCCGGTAACCGTTGTGTCCCCGTCCACCGCGACCACCGTCTGGTTGGTCATGAATTTGATCTTGTCGTTGGTGCGGGCACGGTTGAGCATGATCTTCGACGCGCGGAACTCGTCGCGGCGGTGCACGAGCGTCACGCTACGGGCAAATCGGGTCAAGAACGTCGCCTCTTCCATCGCCGAGTCACCGCCGCCGATCACGGCGATGTCTTGATCGCGGAAGAAGAACCCGTCGCAGGTGGCACACGCGCTCACCCCGCGGCCCAGCAACTCCTGCTCACCTGGCACGTGCAGATAACGTGCCGCGGCGCCCATCGCCAAGATGACGGCCCGAGCCTTGAAGGTCTCGCCTTCGGCCGTGACGACCGACTTGACCGGGCCGTCCAGCGAGACCGATTCGACGTCTTCCATCCGCAAGTCCGCCCCGAAGCGCAACGCCTGCTCGCGCATCTGGTCCATCAGCTCCGGGCCGGTGATGCCCTCGCGGAAGCCGGGGTAGTTCTCCACCTCGGTCGTGGTCATCAACGCACCACCGAAAGACGTCCCCTCAAAGACCAGGGGCGCCAGCTGTGCGCGCGCCGTGTAGAGGGCCGCTGTGTACCCGGCCGGACCAGAACCAATGACGATGACGTCGTGGACTTTGTCATGAGCGGAGTCGGTCATACGAGCCTTTCAGATACAGACTTCTTCAATCGTGTCGAACGCCAGCGTAAGCGTGGCTGTTCCCGCTCGTGTCGCGCAACACGTGGCACCACCTTAAGCGCGGGGGACCTGGGTGCTGGCTAACAGCCCGGTATCGGCGGCGCTGCAGTTCAGCGCCACCGCAAAGACCGCCAGGTCGGCTGGCGTGTCGGCGGGGAGCACCAGCAGCACGCCGGGGCGGGCGTTGATCTCGATCGGCCGTGCGCCCAGTACCTGCGTCGACGCGGGATAGCCCAGACCACCGAGGCATGACGCGCGACGGGACGGGTCGTCGAGCGGACCGTAGTCCGGAGCGCGGCCGAGCAGCCCGACGATGTCGGCCGGCGAGAGCGGGATCGCCATGGGCGGTGTCGACACCGTGATGTGCTCGGCGGTGGTCGGGGTGCTCGGCGCGGGTGCAGGTGCGTCGAGCAGTGCGACCGTGCCGAAGCCGATTGCGGCCAGCACCGCGCAGACACCGGCCACACCGGCGGCGACCCTGGCGGGGCGGATGTGCGGACGCGCGGAGTGGGTGGCCACGCTCGGGGAGCCGCCGGGACCTGCCGATCGCAGCGCCTCGGAGATTCGGGCGGTCACCTCGGCGGGTGGCTCGGGCGCCGAGGCCGGATCCGCACCGACAGCGGCGACATCGCGGCGCACCTGGTTCAAAGCGCGTAGGGCCCCTGCGGCCTCCGGGTCGTCGCGAACTTGCCTGCGTAGCCGGGCGGCGGCCTCGTCGTCCAGCAGACCGGCCTGGAGGTCGGCGAGCAACTCGACCGTCGCCGGTAGGTCTGCTCCTGCATTCCCATGATCCGGGTCGCGATCCGCCGGCTGGTTCTCTGCTTCGCCCATCCGCCCCAGTGTCCGTCATGGGCAGACCGATGGTCGCGCCCGGCCCGCGCGAGGGGCGTTAACGCTGCCCGGCGGGGTGGTCGGGTGTGGTTTGGGCGCCGGCGTCGAGATAGCCGAGTAGCTGGGCAAGCCGCACGCGGGCGCGGGCGCACCGGCTTTTGACCGTGCCCTCGGCGATGCCCAGCAGCGCGGCGGTGTCGGCGATCGAGTAGCCCTGCATGTCGACCGCCACAATCGTGGCGCGCTGCTCGACGGGAAGCCGCATCAGTGCGCGTTGCACCACCATCGCCGTTTCGACCTGAGCGGTGCGGTCGGGCACCGGGTAGACGTCGTCGAGCGGTGTGGTCCGGTGGGATTTGGTGCGCCGCAGCCGATCCAGGCAGGCGTTGACCACGATCCGGTGCAGCCAGCTGCCGACCGCGGCGTCGTGCCGGAACGCGCCGGCGCCCCGGTGCGCCGACAGCATGGCGTCCTGCAGCGCGTCTTCGGCGTCCTCGGGAGTGCGGGTGGTCAGCCGCGCGAGGCGGTGCAGCTGGCGACGATGGCGACCGAACAATTCGCCGAAGGCGTAGCGGTCACCGGCGACATGGGCGGCCAGCAGCTCGGCGTCGCTGCGTTCCTGCTGGATGTATCCACCGAAGCCCACGGCCGGACAGTAACCAATCGGTTGTCGTGCGGCACTTCACTTGACGCCGTGGTTGTGAGTCTCAGGACGCGGCTTGAATGGTGATCTTGGAGAGTTCGGAGCGGTTCTTGCCGTCGGTGCTCCCGAGTGTCGTGATCCACACCAGCAGGTTCGACGTCGCGGCGCCGGCTCGCACCGGGATGGTGTTGTGCCCGGTCTTGAGCGCCGTCGCCGGCGTCAGCACGGTGGTGTCTTCCAGCTTGCCCGGCGTCGCTGTGGACGAGCGCGAATCTCGACCTTGGTCCCGGTGCTGGGGGTGTCGATGGAGACCGCACCGACCACCGTGGGGCTTGGCAGCTGCAACATCAGCCCGACACCGTTTTTGAAGCTGGGGAACGGGACAGCGTCGGTGTAGATGTCGGTTTGCCAGCCCGTGGTGGAGCTGCCATCGATGGCCCAGCCCGCCTGGCCCGGGTTGTCGGCTTCACCGTCAGGGGAGAAGACCGTGGCCCGGGTGGGTTTGACGGCGCTGCCCGCGGGCGCGGAACTCGCTGACGACGATGAGCTCGACGAGCCCGGCCCGTTGAGTCCGAGTTCGTCCTTGTTGAGGCCGCCGCCGACGTTGCCGAAGATCTTGCTCACGATCGATGCCAGCACCAGCAGCGCGACCACGATGACGGCGATCGCGGCGGCGCCACCGATCATCAGGTTGCGGCGCCGGCGCATCAGGGTCGCGTACTCCCCCCCGGTCGAGCGGGGGATCGGTGGTGGCGGCGAATCGTCGATCGGACCCAGCACCTCGGTGCGGTCGGCGACCGCGGTCGCCTGCTGTAAGAGGTTCAAAAGTGTTGATGCGCTGCGTATTCCGCCGTCCTCCTGCACGGCCCGGACGGCGACCGCGGAGATCTGGAAGGGAATGTCGCGATCGATGGTGGTGGGTTCGACGGGAAGGCCCGATGCATCCCGGTCGGCCGGCGCGAGCCCGCTGCGCACTCCGAACTCCGGCAGTGGCCACCGGTTGACCAACAGCGCATACAGCGAGGCGCCGATTCCGCGAATGTCGTCCTCGGGGTTGGCGTCCGGCATGGTCGCCGGGTAGGCGAGCACGACATCGCCTTCGATGCTGACCCGCACCCGGCTGGGGTGATCGATCGACAGGGCGACCCCGGCGCGGTGGGCGGTGTCGGCGGCAGCGGCCAGCGACTGCATGGCCCGGACGGCGCCGACGGCCGAGGGCGCGGTGTCGGCCACCTCTTGGAGCGAACCGCCACGAATCCACTCAGCGACCACCAGGCCGCCCGCGCCGGTATGGACCACGTCGAGCACCCGGGCGATGCCGGGCTTGTCGATCCGGCTGAGCCGCAACGTGCGGGACAGGATCTCCTGCAGGACGTCCTCGGGCAGGGCTCCGTCGGGGTCGACGAACGTCAGCGCAACCTGCCGGTCCAGCGCGGTGTCGAGTGCCTGCCAGAACTGCAGGGGAGGGGCACCGCCGTGGAAGACCAGCAGCCGATACCGGCCACCGGCGATACGGGCGCCGGGAACCAGCTGCACGTCGTCGCCCGACGATTCCGCAACGCGTTCACCTGGAGCTTCGTACGGGATCGCCCCGCGGGCCGGCTCGCCGGCGAAACCGCCGTTGCGCTGCTCTGACGGGGGTGGGCCTGACGGATCGGGCTTGCGCCCGGGCGGAATGTCAGGCTGGAAGTCGTCGGCGGCCGGCCGCGGCGGCACGCCGCCTGACCCCACGCCGGAACCAGCGCCGGATGCGGCGCTCTCGAAGGGGCGGTCAGTCACCTCCGGTCCTTTCGCTAGCCGGGCGTTGCCTGCTTGATCCGGAGGCCTGCGCCGGATCGGCTCCTGGACCGCCTCCTGAAGCGCAGGACCCCCCGGCGGGGACGAATTCCTCTGCTCAGGGTACGTGACAGGGGCCCCGTGAGACGATCCCTGTGGCATTGCCACCGGGCGGGATTCCAGCGCCGCGCTCGGGCCGGCGCCCCGGCCGCCGATCCGGCGCCTGACGGCAGCCAGCCCCGCCACCGCTTCGGGAACCCGCGCGCGCACCATGACCGTCGCCATGATCGGCAGCATGATGCAGGCCAGCACCAATAGCCGCAGCAGCGAACCGGCAGCGCCACCGTGCGCGGTCAACTCGGCCAGCCCCAGCAGCCGGTCGGCCACGTGGGCGATCAGGCCGGCGAGCATCGACGCGACGATTGTCACCAGGACCGTCCGCACCTCCGCGCGCCCGACCGGATGGCCGCCGGCCGGCAGCAGAGTGCGCCGCAGCAAGTAGTAGCCGACGGTCGCGCCGGCCAGAAAGCCGAGCCCGTTGGCCAGCCCGAGGAACCCGGCCACCAGCCGGGGGTCGTCGGTGAGGTGGGGCGCCAGCACCGAGCCCGCGATCTTGACGGCCGTGATGACGAGGATGATCACGATCGGCGTCCAGGGTTGCTCCCGTGCGTAGAAGACACGCAGTTGCAATAGCACCAGGCCGTAGGGAATCAACGTGAACGCCGACAATGCGATCGCGGCGCCCAGGTACCCGGCGTCGACCCCGCCGAAGTGACCGTAGGCGAAGAGCGCGCTACCGATCGCGGGGCCGCCGACCGTCATGAATGCCACGATCGGGATCAGCGTGATCAAGGTCAGCCGGGTGGCCAACGACAGGTCGGCGAGCACCGCCTCGGTGTCGTTGGCGGCGGCGTTGCGGCTCAGCCGCGGTGTCACCACAGTCAGCACCGTCACGCCGATCATGCCGAACGGCAGCATCAGCACCAGCCAGGTGTAGTTGTAGATCGCCGGGCCGGAAGCCGCTGCGGTACTGGCGATTTGGTTTCCCACGACCAAGCCGAGCTGGCTGATCAGCACGTAGAGCACCATCGCCGCGGCCATCGTGCCGAACCGCTTGAGCCGCTCGTCGATTCCCCACAGCGGGCGCAGGCTGACGTGCTGGCGCCGCAGCGCGATCAGCAGCACCGCGACCTGCGCGAACACCCCCAGGTTGGTGCCGATCCCGAGCACCAGCAGCTTGGCGTTGCCCATCCGGACGGGATCGACGGAAAGCTCACCGGGGACGACCAGGTACACACCCAGGGTCGTGATCGCGACGATGTTGTTGACGACGGGCGCCCAAGCCGTCGGCCCGAACACGTTGCGGGTGTTCAGGATTGCCATGAACACCGACGTGAGGCCGTAGGCGAGCACCTGCGGGAGCAGCAGGTAGGCGAAGGCGGTGGTCAGCGGTTCGTTGACCTGCGGGTTGCGGCCCAGCATCAGCCGGACCAGCAGCGGCGCGGCCAGCACCGATACCGTTGTGGCGACCAGCAGCAGCGTGGTTGTGACTGTGACCAGGCGCCGCACGAACGCGGCACCACCGTCGGGGTCGCCTTGCTCGGCGCGTACCAGCACCGGCACGAAGATCGCGGTGAACGTCGCCTCCAGCACCAGTGCGGCGATCAGGTTCGGCAGCTGAGTGGCCACCGAGAAAGAGCTGGCCAGCGCGGCGCCCAGGATCGCGGCCAGCAACACAACCTTGGCGAAGCCGGTGATCCGGCTGATCAGCGTTGCGAACGCCATCGCCCACGAGCGCGAGACCAGGGCGGCGTCGGACAGTTCCACCCGCCGCGTGGGCAGGTCAGTCACCGGAGGTAGCGGTCCCGTCGGCGGCGGAACCCGGCCCGGTGGTGGCGACCAGGGCGGTCGCTGTGGCGGTGGTGGTCGGTGTTGCTGCGGCGGTTGCTGTGGATGGGGCCGCCGGTAGGCGGGTTTCATACGCGGTGCTCTTCATCGACGAGATCGCCGGCTGCGCGAGCGGTGTTGGCGGGGTTGTGGTGCGGCGGGTCGGGGCGATCCAGGTCGGCGCGGTCGGGTTGGCCGCGGAACCGGTGCCACAGCCGGCGTCCGGCCAGCAGCACCAGCACCGCCGCTGCGGTCAGGGTGATCGCGAACAGCACCTTGCCGTAGGCGTTGGAGTGCACCGACATGCGTACCGGTTCACCCAGGCGCGTGCCGTCCGGGGTCCGCAGCGTTACGTCGATCGCGACGCGCTGAGTGAAGTTCACTTCGATCGGTACCCGCAGTGGCAGGTAGCCGGGCGGCAATTCGATCTCGCCGACGTCGGTCACTGTCATCCCGGGCGGAGCGTCGACGTGCAGGCGGACCTTGATCGGCACGGCGAGGCCGTTGTGCAGCGCTACCGGCAGGGGGCTGTGCTCGGTGGCCAGGGTGTAGGAGCCGCCGGGGTTGACGATCGTCACCGCGCCGAACAAGTCGTTGATCGTCGTACCGACGACCGCCAGCCGCTGCTGCGCCAGCCCGTTACGGGTATCGGGTGGCTCCGATTGGCTCAACGAACGCAACATGTCTTCGCGCAGCGGCGCGGTGTATTGGCCACCGGTCAGCCCGGTGCGCTCGTCGGTGCTCAACGCCGAGGTCAGTTTCCACAGCCGGCCGGCCTGGTTGCTGATGTCAGCGGTGACCTTCTCCCCGAAGCGGCCGCGCTCCGGGGCGGTACCGTCCAGCGGATCCGGCGGTTCGGTGCGGGCCGCGGCTTCGGCGATTACCGCAGCGAGCGGTCGGGGTACTGCCAAACCGGACCGGATGGTGGTGGCCAGCGCCGTCAAGATGACCTGCGCGTCATCGGCGTGCAGATTCCATGTCGCGGGCGGGACCAGGATTTGTGTCCGCGGCGCGGCGTCTCGATCCAGCGCATGCCAGAACATGGAGCCCAAGGCGTCCTGACGTCGGGCGGTGTCCGAGTCATGCGCGAGCCGAACCGTCAGCGAGGGGTCCAGATAAGTAGGGACGCTGGGGTTGTTGCCCACCCCGGCCAGTGCCGCACCGACGGCCGGATCGAACGGCGCGACCACCACCTGCGGGGACACCCGCCGGGGTGCGGTATCGACACCGTTGGGCTCGCCGGGCCGGCCGACGCCTGCGAGTCGGGGGCGACCAGACCGGCGGCGGCGACGGCAACCGTGCTGTTGTTGGCGTTGAGCAGATCGACCGCACCGCGCGTCAGTGGGCCGCCGGGCAGCAGCGTCGCACCGCGGGTGGACGGGACGTCCAGAATGTGGTCGACGATGTCGCCGACGCTGGCGGTGGCGACCGCGCTCAGCCCGGGATCGTTGACGCGTTGCAAGGCGTCCAGGTCGGCTTGCGCGTAGGGCAGCGGCGCCACGCAGGTGCGGTGGGCCAGCGCGCGTAGCCGGTTCAGCCAGCCGGTCGCCGCGGTCTGTCCGGTGCCGGGGTGCGTCGGGGTGCCGGGTTGTTGCGCGGACTCGTCGGGGGAGTTGGACACGATGTAACCGGCAGTCATGGCGTTGACGGTGACCAGCAGATCCGGGTCAATGGCCAGGCACAGGGCCCGGCCGACCGCGCCATCGGGGTCGACGTCGTGGCTGGTGGAAACCTCGGCAGCGGACAGCAGGATGTCCAGCCGGCCGCCGGTGGCCAACGAGGTGCCCAGGTCGTCGTCGACCAGCCGGACCGGGAAGGTGCCACCGGGTTGTCCCGGGGACAACCGGGGCCGGTCGGCCAGCGGCCACAGCATGGTCAGCCACACGGGTTTGGAAGTGTCGGGCGCGACCGCGGATTCCAGGGAATCGGCACGGTCGGGCGGCACCCCGATCACGGGCAGCAGGAACCGCGCGTTGTCGAGCCGCGCGGGGGCGCCGTAGTCGGGTGTTCCGTTGGCGTTGACCAGCACGGGGTAGATCCCCGGCTGGTCGATACCCAGGGACGGCTTGGCCAACGAGCGCAGCGGAGCGGAGAGGGTGAAGCCGGCTTCCTGCCCGCGCTGCAGCTCGGGTGACACCGTGAGGAAGTCGGCAGCCGGCTGGTACTGGTCGGTGGCGCCGTCCAGGGAGGTACGCAGGCCCGCGGATGTGTTGACCGCGGCGGCGTGTTCGAGCCGCACCATCACGTCGCGGACCGGTCGATCACCGATGTTGGTCACCGTTCCGGTGACGGTGACGACGGGGGGGCTCGTCGTGGTGACGACGTCCGGGGTCACCTGATCGATGCGGACGCGGACGAACGGCGTGGATCCGGGCTCGTGGGCAGCTGCGCGAGGCATGCCGGCCTGCCCGGTGAACACCACTGCAATACCGGCCACGATGCCGATCACGGCGGCAAGGCGCAACAAGCCGGCGCAGCAGAGTCGCGGCGCGGTCACGGCCCCGGCCCGTGACCGTTCTTACGACCGGGCGGTTTGTCGGAATGCCGGGTTCGAGAATGCGTCTGCGGGTTTCGCCGAGGCGTGCTGGGCGGCAGCGGCGGAAGCGCGGTGGGGCCGTCGGTCTGCAGCTTTCCGATCAGTTCGTCGGCGACCTCGGCGAGGCGACGTTCGTCGGCGTAGGCCAGCCGGGACGGCAGCTCTCGTATCGGGACCCACGCCACTTCGGCGACTTCGAGGTCCTCGTCGGACAGCTCGCCGCCGGAGAAGCGCATCAGATAGTGGTGCACGGTCTTGTGCACCCGGCGGCCGTCGGTGACGAACCAGTAGTCGATACGTCCCAGCGCGGCCAGCACGCTGCCGCGAATTCCGGTCTCCTCGGCAACCTCGCGAATGGCGGTCTGCTCGGCGGTCTCGCCGAGTTCGATATGCCCTTTGGGAAGTGACCACAGCATCCGTCCACGCCGGTCGATGCGCCCGATCAGGGCTGCCACCTGCGCGTCGCGCGGGCCGTCGATGCCGTTGATGACCAGCCCGCCCGCGGAGGTTTCGTGCACGGTACGGAGTCGCTCCGGCACGCGGGGCGCGCGGGAGCGGCGTCTGTTGCCAGTCGCCGGGGTGGCGGTCACTTTGGCGGCGGCATCGTTTTCGGATGCACTGCCACCGCCACGACCGCGACGGCGCCCCCGGCGTCGACGTGGTTTGGCTTGTTCGCCATCCGACACCCAAGCGATAGTAGCTGGCACGAGCTGGTCTCCCGGACATACTCGCCGCTGGTGCGGGCGCGACGGTGGGGCGCGTCCTGGCCGGACGAACGCGACTACGTTTGAATGTCGCGCTCCTCAGCGGGCCGTTCCGGCCCGCATCGTCACACGACTAGGCTCATCGAACGTGTCCGAACCCGACGGCGATGTGGAGCTGCTGACGTCGGCTGCGGTCGCCCTGAATCCGCACGCCGAGGTGCTGCGCGGACTGGGCGCGTTGTTCGAGGCCGCGGGACACGAGCTGTATTTGGTCGGGGGCTCGGTGCGAGACGCGCTGCTGCGCCGCTTGAGTCCCGATCTGGATTTCACCACTGACGCCCACCCCGAGCAGGTGCAGCAGATCGTGCGGGGATGGGCCGACGCGGTCTGGGATACCGGGATCGAGTTCGGCACCGTGGGCGTCGGCAAGGACGAGCGCCGCTTGGAGATCACCACATTCCGCGCGGACCGCTACGACCAGGTGTCACGTAATCCAGAGGTGCAGTTCGGCGAACGTCTCGAAGACGACCTGGTCCGCCGGGATTTCACCGTGAACGCGATGGCCGTGCGCATCACGTCGACCGGGCCGGGCGAATTCCTCGATCCCCTAAGCGGTTTGGCGGCCCTGCGGGCCAACGTGCTGGACACTCCGGCGGCGCCCTCGGTGTCCTTCGGCGACGACCCGCTGCGGATGCTGCGCGCCGCGCGGTTCGTTTCGCAACTCGGATTTGCCGTCGCCCCGCGGGTGCGGACGGCGATCGAGGAGATGGCCCCGCAGCTGGCCCGGATCAGCGCCGAACGGGTGGCTGCCGAGCTGGACAAGCTGCTCCTCGGCGCGGATCCCGTCGCCGGCATCGACCTGCTGGTGCAGACCGGCATGGGTGAGGTAGTGCTGCCCGAGGTCGGGGGCATGCAAATGGCCATCGATGAACACCACCAGCACAAGGACGTCTATCAACATTCGCTGACCGTGCTGCGCCAGGCCGTCGCCCTGGAGGACTGACGGCCCGGACCTGGTGCTGCGCTGGGCGGCGCTGCTGCATGACATCGGCAAGCCCGACACCAGGCGCCACGAACCGGATGGCGGCGTGAGCTTCCATCACCACGAGGTCGTCGGCGCCAAGATGGTCCGGAAGCGACTGCGGGCGCTCAAGTACTCCAAACAGATGGTCGAGGACATCTCGCAGTTGGTGTATCTGCATTTGCGGTTCCACGGCTACGGCGACGGGAAGTGGACCGACTCCGCGGTGCGCCGCTACGTCACCGACGCCGGGCCACTGCTACCGCGGCTGCACAAGCTGGTGCGTGCCGACTGCACGACCCGCAACAAGCGCCGGGCCGCTCGGCTGCAAGCCAACTACGACCGCCTCGAGACGCGCATCGCCGAGCTGGCCGCCCAGGAGGATCTGGCGCGGGTGCGCCCCGACCTGGACGGCAACCGGATCATGGAGTTGCTGGACATCCCGGCGGGGCCGCAGGTCGGTGAGGCGTGGCGGTTCTTGAAGGAGCTGCGGCTGGACCGCGGGCCGATGACCGACGAGGAGGCCACCACCGAGCTGCTGGCCTGGTGGCAATCACGCGGGAACGCCTAGCGGCGGCCGCGCGTCCGAGTTCGCATGGACTATTGCCTCGCAACGACTCTGGCGATCACGCCGCGGCCGCCATCTGGCACGGCCAGCCCGATCTCGACCTTGACCACGACGGCCGGCTCGAATCGATCGGGCTGGATTTCGACCACGACGGAATGCGCGACGACGCCATGGCGGATTTCGACGGCGATGGCGTCGTCGATCACGCCGTGCTCGACCTTGACAACGACGGCACGCCCGAGGCGTACTTCACCGACGACGGCTCGGGGACCTGGGCGGTCGCCGTTGATCGGGGCGGGCGGACTGCGCTGGTACGGGCTCGATGGCGCCGAGCACACCGGTGGTCCGTTGGTCGACTTCGACGGGCACGGTCAACCGGACGATCGACTGGTGGACATCGACGGCAACGGGGTGGCCGACCGGGTGCTGTGCGCCGAACAGACCGGCGTGACCGGGCTACGTGGACACCGACGGCGACGGCCGGTGGGACGTCCGGTTGACCGACACCGACGGCGACGGCCTTGCCGACGGAGCCAGCAGCATTTGACAAGGTAGTTCTTGTCACTTCCGGCCATTACGGCGTAACTCAAGGCCTGTGTCTAGCAGCCAAGGCAACTGAAGTGACAGGACCCGATCCCTGTCTACACTCTTACCCATAATCCAGGTCGGGGAGCCTACGGAAATCGAGGGAGAAACACATGGCGGGGTCAACGGTTGTCACACCGGAACTGCTACGGAGTTCGAAGCAACGGATAGAAACGCGACTGCAAGAGGCAGCCGCAATCGCTAATCAGTACTTGAGTGGCCACGAAAACATCGTCAGCGCGACCGGGTGGGCCGGCCAGGCCGGGTCGACGTCGCTGAACACAGCTGGCCAAATCGCAGCATGACCTGCAGCAAGTCATGACCGGTGGTAACCGATTGGCCCATGGCCTCGGCCAGACGGCGACGCTGATGGAACACCACGAAGCAGGATTCCGCCCACAGCCTCAATGGCGTGTTCGGCGGAGGCCAGTCCACCTAAGTCGATCGTCAATCCCACAAAACTTATTGAACGTAAGGAACAACGAACATGTCAGAGCAGATTGTTTACAACCACGCCGCGGTCAGCGGGCTCTCCGGCGACATCGCAACGCAGGCGTCGCAGTTGATGGAAATTCACGACGATGTTCTCCACATCACCCAGTCGCTGGCCGAGTTCTTCCAGGGCCACGGTGCAACGACCTTCTTCGACGCGCAACAGCAGATGCTGCACGGGCTGCAGGACATGATCCAGACCGTCAGCCTGCACGGGCACACGGTAAACAGCGTGCATGAGAACGCGATCATTGCGGACAACAGCACGCGGTCTTCTTTCGCGTAGCCCGCGGCTTGGCGGGGCGCACGAGAGTAGTGCGCCCCGCGCTGCGCTTTAAGGGAAGACCGTGCTAACCACCTCATTGGACGGCCTGTGGGTCCTCCAGGTACTCACCGGCATCGAGGTCCTGGCTCCCGAGATGGGCCTGCGACCGCACTTGCCCAGCGTTGAGTCCAAGCACAAGGCGCTACAGCACCCAGTGACCGCCGAACTACGCGCCGCGGGGTGATCGATGAAACGGACTCCGTCGACGGCGCGGTCGTCGAATGGCTGACCGTGCTGTCGCGCCGCGACATCGGGCTGATGATGCACTTCCGTCTGCCCGACGAAAGCGAACCGACGCGGGCGCTGCTGGCCAGGTTCGCGCACTGGTGGGTCGCCATCGAACGATCCGGAGACCTCGTCCGGATCAGCGGGGCGGGCATCGCGGGCAACGAGGGCACGGCCAGCGCGGCGCTCAACGCACAGATCGAACGCTTGTGCGGCGCAAACGATCCCGCGCCGCTGCGTCCCGTCACGCTGGACGCCGAAGCCATGCGTGCCGCTGCCACCGACGAGGGATCGCTGCACGGATTCCTTGGCACTCAGGGGCTCGAAGCCGATCAGGTGCACATGCTGAAACTCGCCACCGACCCCGAGCGATCGGCCCAGGCCTCGATCGTCGCGATCCAGTCGGGGGTGGACAGCGGGCGACCCACCCGGACCTACATCGAACCGGGCGCGGTCACGATCATCGATACACCGGAAGGACGACTGGTCGCAGAACACGTTTCTTCCGGGGCCAAGAAATGGATGATCATCGCCCCGGGTACCAAGAGCAACATGGTTCCGCGATCAGCCATATGGTGCGGCGGTTGCCGGCCGACCAGGAATGGCATTCGTACCGAAAAATCGTGTAGTCGAAGGGTAGAGCGAAAATGATAGCATCGGCATCGTGACAAATCCGTGGACGGGCTCATCCAATTCTCCGGAACAGGGCGGACCGACTCGGCGAGAAACGCCCGCCGCGCGCTACCAAAATCAAGATTCAGTGTCCGGCACATTGCGCATTTCCGATATGGTCGCCCCGCGCAAAATCCCGCCGGGCGCGGGGTGGCGAAAATTTCTGTACCAGGCGACATTCCACACCATTAATTTCGGCGAATCGCCGGCCGAGAGGCATTATCGGGAATTGCAGGAGCGAATTCGGCGCCATATTCGAAAGCAGTACGTCGTCGGGGTCATCTCGGGCAAGGGCGGCGTCGGTAAGACCACGATGACCGCCTGCATCGGCGCGGTGTTCCGGGAATGCCGCCCCGAGAATGTCGTGGCGATCGACGCCGCCCCCGGCTTCGGCACGCTGGCCGGGCGGATCGACGAATCCCCACCGGGCGATTATGCGGCGGTGCTCAACGATACCGACGTCCAGGGCTACGCCGACATCCGAGAACACTTGGGGCAGAACAGCCTTGGCCTTGACGTGCTGGCCGGAAACCGAGCGTCGGACCAGCCGCGGCCGCTGGTTGCATCGATGTTCTCCGGAGTGCTCTCGCGGCTGCGCCGCACCCACACCGTGATCGTGGTGGATAGCTCCGACGACCTTGAGCACCCCGTGATGAAGGCGGTGCTCGACGCGTGCGACACGCTGGTTTTCGTCTCCGGGCTGACGGCCGACACCTCGTTGCCGGTGACCCGTGCGATCGACTTGCTGCGGTCGATGGGTTATCACGAGTTGGTGTCTCGCAGCATGGTCATCCTGAACGACAGTCGCAATAAATACGAGAATGAGGCGCGCACGTATCTCACCGAGCGTTTCGCGCAATCGGGTGCGACGGTCGAATTCATGCCGTATGACCCTTATCTCGCCAAAGGCGGGATCATCGATACCCGGCACGAGTTGAAGAAGAAAACGCGCCTGCGCATATTCGAAATCACCGCCGCATTGGCCGACAAATACATTCCAGATGCCGACAGGCCGCGCTAATGACCGCGTACGTGGGCAAGGTCTCGTTTCCGGCCCGTTGCGCGGTCGCGGTCGTATGTGGAGAACACCTGGTTTCGCAGGTATATCCGGCTTCGGTGCCGATCGAGGCCTTCCTCGACAACGTTGTGGAGCTGCTCAACGAGGAACTCAAGCGGCGGGGCTTCACCGGACTGGAGTCCGGTGTCGGATACGAACTCCACAAGGCCAACGGAGTACGGCTGGATGTCACCAAGACGTTCGACGAGCTCGGTGTCGAAGACGGCGCCACGCTGACGCTGGTTCCGGCGGTAGCTGGTGAATCGTTCGAGCCGCAGTACGAGTCGTTGTCCACCGGCCTGGCCCGCGTCGGGAAAGCGTTGTTCGAGCCGGTCACCCTCCAGACCGCTGCGCGCACCGCGTTGGTCATCCTCGCGATGGTGTCGCTGACCCTGCTGGGACTGGCTGTGCGCCAACGCCTCTCGACCGACTCCTTGATGCCCACCATCGTGACCGGCGTAGCCGGTCTGCTGACCGCCGGTGGCGCGGCCGCGGTGTGGCGGTGGTGGCCGGGTCGCGTCGACATGGTCGACGGACTCGGCTGGATCGCGTTGCCGTTGCTCACGGTGAGCGTTGCCGGCGGCGCGCCCGGACACCTCGGGGCCGCGCACGCGTTCATCGCTGCCCTGGCCGGAGCGGTACTGACTTGCGGAATCGCTTCTGCGACAGGGCGTCACGCCAATGTCGCGGCGACTGCGGTGACCATACTGGGGCTCGGTGGCGCGGTCGCCGCCGCGCGAATGTGGTGGCCGGTTCCCGCGCAATGGCTGGCGATGTGCACGCTTGTGGCCCTGCTGCTGCTACTGACCATGGCCCCGACGGTCGCGCTGTGGGTCGCGCGGATCCGGCCGCCGTACTTCGGGTCGATCACCGGGCGCGATTTGTTCCGTCGCAACGCCGGTCTGCCGGCCGACGCGGTGTCCCCCGTGGATGAGGGTGCCGACGAGGAAGCAAGTCCGGACACGACGCCACGCGGTGCGCAGATCGCGTTGCGGGGCGGTCCACGCCAACAACGTCCTGACCGGAATCTGCGTGGGCGCCGGGCTGACACTGCCGGCCGCGGTGTGGGCCACTCTGATGCCAGGCCACGACCGGAGCATGGCGGCCGCCGTGCTGGCCGGGCTGTTCGTGGTGATCTTCACCAGCCGCGGCGGGCCTTCGCCGACAAACGACAGGCGATCGCGCTGGTGTGCGGTGGCGCCGCGGCGATGTGCGTCGGCGTCGCCAAATACGTGGTGCACGAGCCAACTTCATCGGGCTACGGGGTGCTATGGGGCGCGCTGGTATTGTTCGGCTTCGGCGGCGCCGGCCTGCTGGCGGCTCTGCTGGTGCCGATCACCAGGTTCACTCCGCTGGTCCGGATGATCGCTGAATGGGTGGAGATAGCGGCCATCATCGCGGCCCTGCCGCTGGCCGCGTGGATCGGCGGATTGTTCAACTGGGTGCGCATGCGATGACCCAGATGGCGCTCACCGCTCGCGCGTTGACCCAGCGGGTCGCTGCCACGGCGCTGACGAGTCTGCTCGTCGCCATGATAGCGAGTATTCCTGCAGCACATGCGATTCCACCGCCGATCGTCGACCCCGGCCGGGTACCGGCGGACGGCAAGCCTGCCTCCGATCAGCCCATGCGGCAGAGCTTTGCCTGTGCACGAACCATTACCGTCGCCGATCCGAATGTGGCTTTGCCCGCGCCCGGCACCACGATGCTGAACGTCAGCAAGGCCTGGCAGTACTCAACCGGCAACGGGGTGCCGGTAGCGGTCATCGACACCGGTATCAATCCCAATCGACGGCTGCCGGTGGTCGCGGGCGGCGATTACATCATGGGCGGCGACGGACTGACCGACTGCGACGCGCACGGGACCATCGTGGCGTCGGTGATCGGCGCTGCGCCGCAAGGCACTCCGATGCCCGCACCGATGCCGAGTGCCCCGGCGTTTCCGCCGCCGGCGGGCCCACCGCCGAGCGATGCCGGTCCACCGCCTCCGGGCGGGCCACCGCCGCCGCCCGCGCCCCGCCACCGCCCTCGCCGGTGACGATCACCCAAACCGTGCCGGCGGCACCGCCACCGCCGCCGCCACCCGACGCTCCGTCCAACGGGCCGGGGGATCCCGCGCCCGGCCAGCCCGACGACCCCGAGGTGCCGCCTCCGCCCCCGGGCGCACCCGACGGAGTCGTCGGCGTCGCGCCGCATGCCGTCGATCATTTCCATCCGCCAGTCCTCGCGGGCCTTTGAACCGGTGAATCCCGGTGCCGGCGACATGGAGGGGCGCAAGAAGGCCGGCACCATCGCGACACTTGCCAGCGCCATCGTGCACGCCGCGAACATGGGCGCGAAGGTGATCAATATCAGTGTCACAGCGTGTGTTTCGGCCGCCGACCCGCTCGATCAGGGCGCGATCGGCGCCGCCGTCTGGTATGCGGCCACCGTCAAGGACGCGGTGATCGTCGCCGCGGCAGGCAATGACAGCGAAGACGGCTGCGCCCAAAACCCGTCATTCGATCCGCTCAACGCGTCCGATCCGCGCGACTGGCATCAGGTCAAGACGGTGTCGTCGCCGTCCTGGTTCTCGG
This sequence comes from uncultured Actinomycetota bacterium, assembly GCA_963832935.1. Classification (GTDB taxonomy): domain Bacteria; phylum Actinomycetota; class Actinomycetes; order Mycobacteriales; family Mycobacteriaceae; genus Mycobacterium. The sequence goes on along the minus strand of CAWHWA010000038.1, from coordinate 75,523 downwards.
ATTACGTGCTGTCGGTCGGGGCGGTCGACAACACCGGCGCACCGATCAACAAGAGCCTGGCCGGACCCTGGGTGGCCGCAGCGGCACCGGGCGTTGGAATCATGGGATTGTCGCCGGAAACCGGGGGACCGGCGAATGCCTATCCGCCGATCCGCCCGGGCGAGAAGAACATGCCGTTCTGGGGCACCAGCTTTTCCGCGGCCTATGTCAGCGGAGTGGCCGCACTGGTCCGGGCCAAGTATCCGGCGCTGTCCGCCCACCAGATCATCAACCGGATTCTGCAGACCGCACACAATCCACCGCGCGGAGTCGACAACCAGGTTGGTTACGGTGTCGTCGACCCGGTGGCCGCGCTGACCTTCGATGTGCCCGCGGGAGACCGGCTTCCACCCGCGGCCGCGAGCCGGATCGTCCATCCGGCCCCACCGCCGCCGCCACCGGATCACCGTGCCCGCACCGTGGCATTGGTATTCGCCGGAGTCGTTGCTGGCCGCCGTCGCGGTGGTCTCGCTGATCGTTCGAGCACGGCGCGAGCGATGACAGCCGCGACGAAGCTGACGATCATCGTCGCGCGTCTTTGTTGCCGCCGTCGTCGGATGGGCGGCCGGTGGATACCCGGGTGCGGCAGCAGGTTTGGTGATCGGAATCGCCGTCGGTGTCGATTCGATGGCGGGGTCAGCCGCTGTGGTCCTGGCTGATCCTGTGGTGGCGGCGCCGTCGGCCCATTTGGTGGAGCGAGCCGCTCACGGTCGCCAATGACCGCGCCGGCGGTGGCATCAGGTACCAGGACGGCGTCGCGGTGGCCGCGGTCCAACTGCTCGGGAAGGCCCATGCGCCAACGTTGTTCACGGGCTCGACCGCGACGTACACCGACAACTCCTTCGACGTCACCGATCTGATGCCACTGCTGCACCAAAGCCTCGGCCTCACCTTGGACTCGCTGAGCGTGATCACCGCGGGGGCACGCCGCCGCAGCACCGGCGACTATCCGCGGGTGTACGACACCCTGATCGGTACGCCGCCCTATGCGGGTCAGCGCGAGACTTGGCTCATCGTGCGAATCTCGGCTCTGAACAACGTCGAGGCGCTGCAGGGGCGTACTTCGGTCGGTCACCGCGACGCTGGCAGCAGCACAGCGGATCAGTGCTGCGATGCGCCAACACGGCATCCGCGCCAGGGTCGCGACGGCTACCGACATCGTCGAGATGGAGCGGCGATTGGGCCGCTCCGCGCTGGACGTCGGTAATCGGCGCTGGCGATCGGTGCGCGGGGACAGCGGTTGGTTGACGACCTATTGGTACCGGCCCGGCGACATCACTTCGGAGACTCTGGCCGAAGCGTGGTCGGCGCGCGTCGACGGGATCGTGCAGAACGTCACGCTTTTCAGCCCAAGACGGCACCGCCACCGCACCGACCGTGACCGTGCGCAGCGCCCAACCACCGACGGCGTCGTTGAGTATGCGGTTGCGGACCCTGCGGGGCGAGCAGGCGCAGGCGGTTGCCGCCAGACCTGTGCGGTCCGCTGCCGGCGCTGCGCGGAATCCGCCGCGGTGTGCTGCGCGGTCCGCTCGTCGTCCCGATCGGGCCGTCGGGTGTGCTGCTCGGCAAGGTCGCGGGCGGAAATCGCATGCTGCTGCCGCTCGACGATGCCGGCGAGTTCAGCCGGGTGCACATCGCCGCAGAGGACACACTGGCCAAGAGGTTCATCATCCGCCTGGCCGGTGCCGGCGAACGGATCACCGTGCACACGCGAAACATGCAGCGGTGGGCCAGTGTTCGCATGCCAGATATCGCCGTGACGGATCAACCGAAGCCGGTGTCGGGCACCACCGTCAGCGTCGTGGACGGCAGCATGTCGCCGGCGCCGCGGCCGAACACACTGATCTCGGTCGGGCGACCGGGCGAGCCGTACCGCGGGACCGCCAACGTGTTGATCACCCAGACGGGTCCCGCGACGGTGGACGTGATGGCGGACGGTCATCTGCATGCGGTGGAGGTGGAGTTGTTCCGCGCCGAGAATCGGTACGTATCGTCGGAACCGATGGCTTTGCGAACTCCTGATCTCGAAGCGGTGGACACTGCATGACCAGCAGCACCACGCCGGCCGCCGCCCGCAAGTATTTCGATGCGGCGATGGCGTTGCTCGACAGCGACGTCGCCGGGGCCGCGGCGCGGTTTCGGGAGGCGACCGAAGTCGACCCGTCGATGGCCGACGCCTGGCTGGGCCGGATCGCCATGGGTGACGAGGCGCTGTCGACCGTTGAGCAGCTCTACAGCTACGGGAGCCGGCTGCATCGGGAGACCAACCGGATAGGGGCACGCTTGTCGGCCCCGATCAAAGCGGGCCCGTATCTGTCGATTTCGGTGACCGAGGCCTCGCATGCCGGGCTGGCACTGGCGAGCGCCCTCATCGACGAACGCCAGTACGAGAAAGCCGAAGCACTGCTTGCGGATTCGACGCTGCTGGACACCTGGGAAAACCACCAGTGGAAGCAGTACGTCGAGTCCTATCTGATGTTCGCCACGCAACGGTGGCCGGATGTCATCTCGGTGGCGGCGGCCATCCTGCCGCCACAGGCGATCATCATGTCCGCGGTCACCGCGGCCACCTGCACGCTGGCCGCGCATGCCGCGGCCCACCTCGGTCAGGCCCGGGTCGCGCTGGAGTGGACCGACCGGGTCGAGTTGCGCGCCGGACGCGGAGGCCCGAGCGAGGCACGTCGTCAGCATCTCGAAACTGCGGTCACCGCAGTCGATCCCACCGACTTCCCGCTGATCGCGGCCGACCTGGCCTATGTGCGCGGGATGGCGCATCGCCAGCTCGGCGAGGAGCCCAAGGCGCAGATCTGGTTGTCCAAAGCGACGATCAACGGCGCATTGATCGAGCCTGCCAAGCAAGCGCTGGCCGACCCAGCGCTGCAGTTGGTGGTCACCGACGAGGACGCCATCAGCTCCCGGAGCAATAAATGGGACGTGACCACCGAGCTGTCGGAGCAGCAGCGGCAGGAGGAGGGCCACCAAGAGCGGCGCACCGAACTCCTGCAGGAGGGTCGCGCGTTGCTCGACAACCAAGTCGGGTTGGCCGACGTCAAACGCGCGGTCGCCGAGCTGGAGGACCAGATCGAGGTCCGCGCGCTGCGTCTGGCGGCGGGGCTGCCGGTGGCCAATCAGACCAACCACATGCTGTTGGTCGGACCGCCCGGCACCGGTAAGACCACCACCGCCGAGGCGCTCGGAAAGATCTACGCCGGCCTGGGCATCGTGCGCCATCCGGAGATCGTCGAAGTCAAGCGGGCCGATTTCTGCGGGGAGCACATCGGCGCGTCGGGACCGAAGACCAACGAGCTGATCAGCCGGTCGCTGGGCCGCATCCTGTTCATGGATGAGTTCTACTCGCTGGTGGAACGGCATCAGGATGGTCGGCCGGACATGATCGGCATGGAGGCGGTCAACCAGCTGCTGGTGGCACTCGAGGTGCACCGGTTCGACTTCTGCTTCATCGGCGCCGGATATGAGAAGGAAGTCGACGAATTCCTCACGGTGAACCCGGGTCTGGCGGGCCGGTTCAACCGCAAATTGCGGTTCGAGTCCTATACACCCGACGAGCTGGTGGAAATCGCGATCCGCTACGGCAAGCCGCGCGCCACGGTGCTCGACCCCGCCACCGCCGAGGCGCTCAACGCCGCATGCGCGACGCTGCGCGCCTACCGTGCACCCGATGGCCAGCATGGCATCGATGCCATGCACAACGGCCGGTTCGCCCGCAATGTCGTTGAGCGCGCGGAGCGACTGCGGGACTCGCGGGTGGCCGCACAGCATCGCGTCGACAAAGGGTCGGTGACGGTGGAGGACCTGCAGACGCTACGCACCCAGGACATCGTTGCCGCGGTCAAGGGTGCGTGCGCGGAAAAGCATGTGCCGATAGTGCTTTGACCAGGCCGGAGCCACGAGCGGATTTGCGCGTAGCATCCGCCGACGGACCTCAGGTGATTTGGCCGACCAATGTTTCGATCGCCGCGATGACGTGAGCGGACAACGGCTCGTCGTCCTCCGCGCGCACGATCATTTCTTCGGTGACGCCGGCTGCTTGTGCGGTCTCCAGAGTGGAAAGGTTCGCCCGCCGCCGGGCCGCATACAACCGCTGCGCCAGCGGCGCACCCGGAGCACTTGCCCCGAGCGCCATTAATTCGTTGCGGTGCCGGCGAACGGCGCTCAGTGCCCTGATTAATTCCGGGGTAATGCGGCTGATCCGGGTTGCCCGCGACGGCGATCACCTCGAGTTGACGCAAATCGGCGAGGATGGGCGCCACGCGCTCGATGAACTCGGAATCCTCGGCCGGCGGCAATGCCGCGATCGCCAGGCTGCACCCGTCCACCGCCGCCACGACGGCCTCAGCGACCAACGACGCCGCGCCATCGGCCTCCGGGTTGTCTCCCAACGGGCCGTCGATCGATGCGGCTTGCGTTGTCGTGTCCTCGGCGGCGGTTTCCCCGGTGGCGGATCCGCGCGATGGTTCCGGCGGGCCACTGCAGCACTTCCTCGATTTTCGCGCGGGTCCGTTCACGCGGCCAACTGCGGCCTTTTTCGAAAGCGATCAGTGCGCCGGCGTTGATGATCCCGTCCGCCGCGAGGCTGCGCTGGCTGATGTCGAGTTCTCGACGACGGGCGGCGGCCGCGGCTCCAGCGCGAACCACGCCCGGATCCAGACCGCTTGTCGCGATGATGTCCCCCTGCTCGTCGGAATCGTTAGGGTCCCGCGACTCGACCGGTTTCGGCGGTCTGACGATTTCAAACGTCAAGGCTTTCCCGCCGTCTCGGATCACCGGGCTCGATCGCGTGCGAGGTGCCGCCGCTACGCACAACCAGCAGAGCTGGCGGGGCAGTGGACGCGGCATCAAGCATCGGCACGGATTCCTCGCTGAGATTTTTTTGCGGCGGGCTTGCTCGGTGTCACGATTCTAACTGCTAATGCTATCGCGTCGCTACAGTTATACGAACGAGTTGCTACGGGCGCAGCTGCGTTCAGTCCGCGCCGTTGCAAGTAACGCAGGACTTAACTGTTGCAACGCTATGGTTAGTGCTATACCCTTTGAACCATGGGACGCAGAACTGCAACGCTTTCTGGAGGAACGTGGCGATGACCGCACCAACTCCGTACAACATCCCGTTGGGCGCTTGCACCAACGACCCCGATCGTTGGACAACGACTCCCGATGCTGAGGCCAAAGCCATATGCCGGGCGTGCCCGCGCCGGTGGCAATGTGCCCGCCAGGCTGTTGAGGCGACGGGTGCGGAAGGCCTGTGGGCCGGCGTTGTGATTCCCGAATCGGGCCGGCCTCGCACGTTCGCGCTGAACCAGTTGCGCTCGCTGGCCGAGCGCCACGGATACCCGGTGCGCGAGAGCGCCAAATCGGCCTGACCCTAGGACAGATTCGAGGGGTCGGCCGAAGTGGCCTAGTCGAAGCGGAAAACGGCGAGCCGGCCCGCCAGCGCCTCGAATTCGTCGGCTGTTCCGTCGCGCACCATTCCCGAGCGTTTCGCGAACGACACACCAACCGGCACTTTCCTGGGGAACTCCCGCAGCACCGGGCGCGCTTGCTCGGCGGTCAGTTCGACGATGCTGACTTCTCGGGATCGTCGGCCCCGGGCCAGGGTGCCGGTACCCGCAGCACGGGCGTTGGCCGCCCAGTCCGCGCCCGGGTAGCCCGCGACCACGTAGAGACCGCCCTGAAATTCGAACGGCGTCATCGGAGTGCTGCGCGGTTGACCCGACTTACGGCCGGGCACGGTGAGCACCATGGCAGGACCGGTCGGTATTCCTAACCTCTGCACGGCCATCATCATCTTGTTCATCGGTTTGAGGTAGCGCGGCGGGCGTGGTTCGGACATCTCGAAACTCCTATCGGGGATCTAGTTCGTGTACAGGTCGCGGTGCTCAGACACCCACTGCGCGAAGGAGACTGGCGCGCGGCCGAGAATCTTCTCCACGTCGTGAGTGACAAGTGCCGGGTTGTCCAGCGTTTCGGCGAGCATGCTCATATAGGCGTCGCCGAAGTCGGCGCCCGAACCCCAAGCCGATGAACCGTTGCCGTACTGCGTCCGGCGGTATTTCCCGGTACTGCAGTGGGCGGCCCAGCGCGGCGCCGATTACCTGCACAAGTTCTGAGTTGGTGAACGCCTGGGGACCGGTCAACGGAACCCGCTGACCGACAAGCTCATCGGCGAGTAGTGCCCGCGCCGCGACCGCCGCGATGTCGATCTCGGTGATCGGTGCGGTCGAGGCCGCCGCATAGGGCCCGGCCACCACATCGCCGGCACGTATCTGTGCGGCCCACATTCCGGCGAAGTTCGTCGCGAAGACCGTAGGCCGCAGGCTCACCCACGTCAGACCCGAGTCGACGGCGAGCTGTTCAACCTCTTTGTTCCGGTCGCCGCGAAACCGCGATGGCTGCCGCGAAAAGTCGTCGTCGGCGTTGATCGCCGACAGTGCGACCAGTTTGGTGACTCCCGAGCGCCGGCATTCGGCCACCACGCTGGCGAGGTCTTCGCCGAGCGCGCGGGAATTGAGGAATACCGCCGACGCTCCCGGTAACGCGTCGGCCGCCGCGCCACTCACCTCGACGCTCGAGGGAAACCCGGCGGTTTCCGGTGTGCGGGTGACGGCCCGCACTCGGGCACCCGCGGCGAGAAGTTCGGCAACAAGCGGGCGCCCGACATTGCCGGTCGCCCCGGTTACGACGATTGTCATGGTGGTTCCTCCTCAAATCGAAAAGACACTCGTTCACATAGCTCGCATCAACGACGGGCGCGGAGGAGGGAAAGTTACAGTCGGTGACAAGTAACTTTCTCCGGTATCAGATCGTCGATGTTTCATGAACCAGACCCAGCCGCCAACCGACCAGATCGCCGACGCCTGGCGTCGGCACCGCCCCTATCTGGTCAATCTCGGATATCAAATACTCGGAGATGTCGGCGACGCCGAAGACGTTGCGCAAGAAGCATTTCTGCGGTTGTCGCGGGTCGGTCCCGACGAGATCGACGACATCCGCGGCTGGCTCACCGTGGTCACCAGCCGGCTCTGCCTTGATCAGGTGCGTTCGGCGCGAACGCGCTACGAGCGGCTGAGTCAGCCTGACGATGCGGGCCTGGACACCGTCGTCGCGGAATCGCGGACCCTGGACCCAGCCGATCGGGTCACCCTCGACGACGAGGTCCGCACCGCGTTGATGGAAGTCCTGCGACGACTCAGTCCGGGCGAACGGGTCGCGTTCGTGCTGCACGATGTGTTCGGCGTCCCGTTCGACACGATCGCCGAAACCGTGGGCCGCCCGATCGGCACCTGCCGTCAACTGGCGCGGCGTGCACGATCGAAATTCACTGCGGCACAGCCGAAGTTGAGTGACGTGGAGTCTGCCGAGCACCAGCTAGTCACCGAGAGATTCATCACCGCCTGCGCCAACGGCGACATCGCCGCGTTGACTGCCGTCCTGGACCCGACGGTCTGGGGTGTGGGCACGCTCCTGGGCGACCCGGCGCCCCCGCCGCAGATCAACCATGGACCGGTGGCGGTGGCCACCAACCTGATGCGCTATCTGGGGCCGGGAGTCACCTTGGTCAGCGGTCCCGCCGGGCAGCACGTCGTGCTCGCGTTCGCCGAGCGTCGGCTCTTCGCCGCCATCGTGCTGACCATCCGCGGCCCGCTCGTCACCAAGATCGAGGCGATTGCCGACCCGTCGGCGCGGATTGCGGCCACCTGACGCGGGCCCGAGCGGCGTCAGCTCTTGTCGTCAGCCGGCCGGAAGTCGCGCGTGCGGTCGGGGCTCGCCGCGAAATACCCGGAGATCATCGCGGTGGCCTGCAGGAATTTACGCCGTGTGGCGCCGGCCATCTCGTGCCTCACGTCGATCACGCCGCCGGGTCGCAGATGAGGGTCATAGGGCACCTCGACCACCGGCTGCCCGTGATCGACGAACTCGCGGGCCAGCAGCGCCCGAGTGCGCTTGTCGGCGTGGCCGTCGGAATCGTTGAGCACCACGATCGTGTTGTGCAACAGCTGCGTCATGCCCTGATCCGACAGCCACTCCATCGTTCGGGCGGCCGCTGAGGCCCCATCCGCCCACGGGGAAGACACCACGATGAGTGCATCCAGGTCGCGCAGGACTTCCTGTGTGACCGGCGAATCCATCGTCGAACCGCAGTCGATGACCGAGATCGTGAAATGGCGATCCAGCCTCGACGCGGCTTCCCGGTAAATCGCGGGATCGAGCACCCGGCGCGGTCCGGCCGCCGGTTCGCCGGCCAGCACATGCAGGCCGACCGCATTACGGCCCACCCGGTCGGCTACATCGGTGAAGGACTCCAAGTTCTTGTCGGCGGTCAGTTCCCAGAACGAGCTTGTCGACCGCGGATCGATTCGGCTGCTCAACCGGCCGAAGGCGGTATCGGCATCGATCGCCACGACGTGGTCATGCTGGCGGAGTTCGGCGAACAGCGATCCGACACTGGCGGCGACGGACGTCTTTCCCACACCGCCCTTGCCGACCACGCCGACCTTGTGGATGCCACGGAAACCGGTCCGGATGGTTGTTTCGAATTGGGCATCTTGGCGTTGCGCGGGCGACGGACCCAGCTTGACCAGGCCAAAGGTGAGTAGTCGCAGGATGCGTCGCCACCCGCGGTCGGAGACCTCGGCCGCGGCGGGCGGAACCGGTGCGAGGCCGGCGTCGGCGGCCGGTAACCGCGACGTGGCCATGTGGGTTACCAGCGAAGAAGCCGACTGCTGAGGCGCCCCAGCGGGCCGCGGCCCGGGCGGGGGAGCGACGGGTTGACGTGGCGGCGGGGGCGGAAACGGCCGCTGGCGCGGTGCAGGCGGGGGCCCCGCGGGCTGCCGCGGCGAGGGGGGCGGAAACGCCGGTGAGCGCGGCGGTGCGGGCGGGGGAGAAGCTGCCGCTGGCGCGCTGCGGTGGTCCCTGGGAAGGGGACCGGGCGGTCGTGCGGCGGGGGTGCTGGGCCGGTCGGGCTGCAGACGGTCCCGCAGGAATTCGTCGCGCTCGTTCATGGGCTCCTCGGTGCCGGACGATCGTTCGCCGCGCGGTAGGCCGGCCGCCGGGCGATCACCCGACCCATATCGGTCCAGTATTGGTCATCTGGGTCTCATCAGTATCGCGCAAACTCGGTAGGCGCGGACGCGGTGCCACCACAACGGCCCGGGCACCCGCCGGGCATGCCAAGCGGCGATGTGGGCAACAGTGCTGCCACGCATTATTGCTGTCTCCGGTGCGGATGCGACGGCGGGCTGTGACACCGGCCATGCCGGTCACGCCATGCGGCCGGGATCACAGCAAACCCTGGTAAGCGGCCGGTGCGGGCAGCGGCCCGCCGGGGTCTGCGCTGTCGGGTGCGGATTGTCGGCGTTGAAACCGCATTTTCCGGGGTTATCGATCGCCGCCTGCAGCGAATTTACGCTGCCGCTGCCCGCCGGGTTAGACTTGGCGAAGTTGGCATGTCAGGCGGGTTTTGTCATATCGTTTTACGACTTGTCGTTACCGGGTACACGCCACCGTTCAATGCTGCACGGACGATTCCCTCATCGGATCATTTTCCGTCTGGGAGACAGCCTATCGACAAGACCGAAGGGGCCAGCCCGCAACCTCCGGGTGCAGCCCCATCGGAGCTACTAAAAACGGCCGCGCAGCAGGTTCTGGTGAAGAGGCAGGTGCATATGACGCCCACGCGCGTTGGGTTATATAACCCCGCGTACGAGCACGATTCGTGCGGGGTAGCCATGGTCGTCGACATGCACGGTCGACGCAGCCGCGACATCGTCGACAAGGCGATCACCGCACTGGTCAACCTCGAGCATCGTGGCGCTCAGGGCGCCGAGCCGCGCAGCGGTGACGGCGCGGGCATCCTGATTCAGGTCCCGGACGCCTTCCTTCGGGAAGTCGTGGACTTTGAGCTCCCCGCGCCGGGCAGCTACGCCACCGGTATCGCGTTTTTGCCGCAGTCGTCCAAGGACGCCGCAGCGGCGTGCGCCGCGGTCGAGAAGATCGCCGAGGCCGAGGGCCTGACGGTCCTGGGCTGGCGCAATGTGCCCACCGACGACTCGTCGCTGGGCGCACTGTCCCGCGACGCGATGCCCACCTTCCGGCAGGTGTTCATGACGGGTGCCTCCGACATGGCCCTGGAACGTCGTTGCTACGTGATCCGCAAGCGCGCCGAGCACGAACTCGGTACCAAAGGCCCGGGCCAAGATGGGCCGGGCCGCGAAACGGTTTACTTCCCAAGCCTGTCCGGCCAGACGATGGTTTACAAGGGCATGCTGACCACCCCGCAGCTCAAGGCGTTTTACCTTGACCTGCAAGACGATCGGATGACCAGCGCGCTCGGCATCGTGCATTCCCGATTCTCGACCAACACCTTCCCGTCCTGGCCGCTGGCGCATCCGTTCCGGCGTATCGCCCACAACGGCGAAATCAACACCGTCACCGGCAACGAGAACTGGATGCGGGCCCGTGAGGCGCTGATCAAGACCGACGTCTTCGGGTCGGTGGACGACCTGGAGAAGTTGTTCCCGATCTGTACCCCGGGCGCCTCCGATACCGCGCGTTTCGACGAGGCGCTGGAATTGTTGCACCTGGGTGGGCGCAGCCTGCCGCACGCGGTGCTGATGATGATTCCCGAGGCCTGGGAACGTAACGAGTCGATGGACCCGGCGCGGCGGGCGTTTTACGAATACCACGCATCGCTGATGGAGCCCTGGGACGGTCCGGCGTCGATGACGTTTACCGACGGCACCATCGTGGGCGCCGTGCTTGATCGCAATGGGCTTCGCCCATCCCGGATTTGGGTCACCGAGGACGGTTTGGTGGTGATGGCGTCCGAGGCCGGCGTCTTGGACCTGGACCCGTCGACGGTGGTGCGGCGGATGCGGCTGCAACCGGGCCGGATGTTCTTGGTGGACACCACTCAGGGCCGCATCGTCGCCGACGAGGAGATCAAAGCCCAGCTGGCCGCCGAGCACCCGTACCAGGAGTGGCTAGACAAGAACCTCATTCCGCTCGATTCGCTGCCGCAGGGTAAGTACGCGCGGATGGCGCATGATCGACTTGTCATGCGGCAGTTAGCCTTTGGCTACACCTACGAAGAGCTCAGCATGCTGGTGGTCCCGATGGTCCGCACCGGTGCAGAGCCGTTGGGATCGATGGGCACCGATACGCCGGTCGCGGTGCTGTCGCAGCGTCCCCGGATGCTCTACGACTACTTCCACCAGCTGTTCGCTCAGGTGACCAACCCGCCGCTGGACGCCATCCGCGAGGAGGTGGTGACCAGCCTGCAGGGCACCACCGGCGGGGAGCGCGACCTGCTCAGCCCGAACGAAGAATCGTGCCACCAGATCGTGCTGCGGCAGCCGATTCTCCGTAACCATGAGCTGGCCAAGCTGGTCAACCTGAATCCCGACGGCGAGGTCAACGGACGCCCACACGGTATGCGCTCCAAGGTGATTCGCTGTCTGTATCCGGTCGCCGACGGTGGCGCCGGGCTGGCAGCTGCGCTGGATGACGTGCGGGCGCAGGCGTCGGCCGCGATTGCCGAGGGCGCCCGGGTCATCATTCTTTCCGACCGGCGAATCCAACGAGCAGATGGCCCCGATACCGTCACTGCTCGCCGTCGCCGGGGTGCACCACCATCTGGTGCGGGATCGGACCCGCACCCACGTGGGTCTGGTGGTCGAATCCGGTGATGCCCGCGAGGTGCACCACATGGCGATGCTGATCGGCTGTGGCGCCGCCGCGGTCAATCCGTACCTGGCGTTCGAGTCGATCGAGGACATGCTCGACCGCGGCGTCATCGACGGCTTCTCAACTGGGCAAGACCGCGACAAGGCGTTGAACAATTACGTGAAGGCCGCCGGCAAGGGCGTGCTGAAAGTGATGTCCAAGATGGGCATTTCGACGCTGGCCTCCTACACCGGTGCGCAGCTATTCCAGGCCATCGGGATCTCCGAGGACATCCTCGACGAGTACTTCACCGGGCTGGCCTGCCCGACCGGTGGGATCACGCTGGAGGACATCGCCACCGACGTCGCAATTCGGCACAACCTGGCCTATCTGGACCGGCCCGATGAGCGCGCGCACCGCGAACTCGAGGTGGGTGGGGAATACCAGTGGCGCCGCGAGGGCGAGTACCACCTGTTCAATCCGGAAACGGTTTTCCGGCTGCAGCACGCCACCCGGACCGGGCAGTACAAGATCTTCAAGGAGTACACCCGTCTGGTCGACGACCAGAGCGAACGGATGGCCTCCCTGCGCGGCCTGCTGAAGTTCCGCGGCGATGTGCGCCCCCCGGTTCCGCTGGACGAGGTCGAACCCGCCAGCGAGATCGTCAAGCGGTTCTCGACCGGCGCGATGAGCTATGGCTCGATCTCCGCCGAGGCGCACGAGACGCTGGCCATCGCGATGAATCGGCTGGGCGGCCGATCCAACAGCGGTGAGGGCGGCGAGGACGTCAAGCGGTTCGATCGCGATCCCAACGGGGATTGGCGCCGCAGCGCGATCAAACAGGTCGCCTCGGCGCGGTTCGGTGTGACCTCGCACTATCTGACCAACTGCTCGGATATCCAGATCAAGATGGCCCAGGGCGCGAAGCCCGGTGAGGGCGGCCAACTTCCGGGGCACAAGGTGTACCCGTGGGTGGCCGAGGTCCGGCACTCCACGCCCGGTGTCGGCCTGATCTCGCCGCCGCCGCACCACGACATCTACTCCATCGAGGATCTGGCCCAGCTGATCCACGACCTGAAGAACGCCAACCCGTCGGCGCGGGTGCACGTCAAGCTGGTCTCCGAGAACGGTGTCGGGACGGTGGCCGCGGGTGTGTCCAAGGCGCATGCCGACGTGGTGCTCATCTCGGGGCACGACGGCGGCACCGGCGCTACGCCGCTGACTTCGCAGAAGCACGCGGGTGCGCCGTGGGAGCTGGGGCTGGCCGAGACGCAGCAGACCTTGCTGCTCAACGGATTACGCGATCGGATCGTCGTCCAGGTGGACGGGCAACTCAAGACCGGACGCGACGTGATGATCGGCGCGCTGCTGGGCGCCGAGGAGTTCGGTTTCGCCACCGCTCCGCTCGTGGTGGCGGGCTGCATCATGATGCGTGTCTGCCATCTCGACACCTGCCCGGTCGGCGTGGCCACGCAGAATCCGGTGCTGCGGGAGCGCTTCACTGGCAAGCCGGAGTTCATCGAGAACTTCTTCATGTTCATCGCCGAAGAAGTCCGGGAATACATGGCGCAGTTGGGTTTCCGTACGTTCACCGAGGCCGTCGGTCAAGTGGGTGCGCTGGACACCACGCTGGCGCGCGCACACTGGAAGGCGCACAAGCTGGATCTGGCTCCGGTGCTGCACGAGCCGGAATCCGCATTCATGAATCAGGATCTGTACTGCAGCTCTCGCCAGGATCATGGCCTGGACAAGGCGCTGGATCAGCAGTTGATCGTGATGAGCCGCGAGGCGCTGGATTCCGCCACACCGGTCCGGTTCTCCACCACCATTAGCAATGTCAACCGCACGGTAGGCACGATGCTCGGCCACGAGCTGACGAAAGCCTATGGCGGCCAAGGCTTGCCAGACGGGACGATCGACATCACCTTCGACGGCTCCGCCGGCAACAGCTTCGGCGCCTTCGTGCCCAAGGGCATTACCTTGCGGGTGTACGGCGATGCCAACGACTACGTTGGCAAGGGCCTGTCCGGTGGCCGAATCGTGGTGCGGCCGTCGGACAATGCGCCGCAGGACTACGTCGCCGAGGAGAACATCATCGGCGGCAACGTGATCCTGTTCGGCGCTACCAGTGGGGAGGTTTTCTTGCGCGGTGTGGTCGGGGAACGGTTCGCGGTCCGCAACTCCGGCGCCCATGCGGTGGTCGAGGGCGTCGGCGATCACGGTTGCGAATACATGACCGGCGGCAGGGTGGTGATCCTTGGCCGCACCGGGCGTAACTTCGCGGCCGGCATGTCCGGCGGTGTGGCCTACGTCTACGACCCCGACGAGGAGCTGCCGGAAAACCTGAACACCGAGATGGTGGACTTTGAGGCCCTCGACTCCGATGACGTGGACTTCCTGCACGGCATCATCCAGGCGCATGTCGATGCCACCGATTCCGCTGTCGGTCAGCGGATCCTGGCCGACTGGCGCGGGCAGCAACGGCACTTCGCCAAAGTGATGCCCCGGGACTACAAGAAGGTGCTGGAGGCGATCGCCCAAGCGGAGCGCGACGGCGTCGATGTCGGCAAGGCGATTATGGCGGCCGCGCATGGCTGATCCAAGCGGCTTCCTGAAGTACACGCACCGGGAACTGCCGCAGCGCCGGCCTGTCCCGCTGCGGCTGAAGGACTGGAACGAGGTCTACGAGGAATTCAGCGACGAGACCCTGCGCGAGCAGGCGACCCGTTGCATGGACTGCGGTATCCCGTTCTGCCACAACGGCTGTCCGCTGGGCAACTTGATCCCGGAATGGAATGACCTGGTACGCAGGGGCCGATGGCGCGACGCGATCGAACGGCTGCACGCCACCAACAACTTCCCCGACTTCACCGGCCGGTTGTGTCCGGCACCGTGCGAGCCGTCGTGTGTGCTGGGCATCAACCAGGATCCGGTGACGATCAAGCAGATCGAGCTGGAGATCATCGATCACGCCTTCGACGAAGGCTTCGTGGTGCCGATGCCGCCGACGAAGCTGACCGGAAAGACGGTGGCCGTAATTGGTTCGGGCCCGGCCGGATTGGCCGCCGCCCAGCAGCTCACCCGCGCGGGCCACAGCGTCGCCGTCTTCGAACGAGCCGATCGCATCGGTGGACTGCTGCGCTACGGCATTCCGGAATTCAAGATGGAGAAGCGAGTCCTCGACCGGCGGCTGGACCAAATGCGGGCCGAGGGAACCGAATTCCGGGCCGGCGTCAACGTCGGAGTCGACATCACCGCCGAACAATTGCTCGCCGACTTCGATGCGGTGGTGCTGGCCGGGGGCGCCACCGACTCGCGCGACCTGCCGATTCCGGGCCGTGAATTAGAGGGCGTCTACCAGGCGATGGAATACCTGCCGTGGGGCAACCGCGTGCAGGAGGGCGACGACGTGCTGGGGCCCGACGGCGAGCCGCCGATCACCGCCAGGGACAAGAACGTGGTCATCATCGGCGGCGGCGATACCGGAGCCGACTGCCTGGGCACCGCGCACCGGCAGGGTGCGATCGCGATCCACCAGTTCGAGATCATGCCGCGTCCACCGGAAGCCCGCGCTGAATCCACGCCGTGGCCGACGTACCCGCTGATGTACCGGGTGTCATCGGCGCACGAAGAAGGCGGCGAACGGATTTTCTCGGTCAACACCGAGCAATTCGTCGGCAAGGACGGTCGCGTGACCGCCCTCAGGGCGCACGAAGTGACCATGCAGGACGGCAAGTTCGTCAAGGTCGAGGATTCCGATTTCGACCTCGAGGCCGACTTGGTGTTGCTGGCGATGGGCTTTGTCGGCCCGGAGAAGCCAGGCCTGCTCACCGACCTCGACGTCAAGCTGACCGACCGCGGCAACGTCGCCCGCGGTGCCGACTTCGAGACCTCGGTGCCCGGTGTTTTCGTTGCCGGAGACATGGGCCGGGGCCAGTCGTTGATCGTCTGGGCGATCGCCGAGGGCAGGGCCGCTGCGGCGGGTGTGGACCGGTATTTGATGGGGTCAACCGCGCTTCCGGCGCCCATCAAGCCGACGGCGGCACCGCTTCAATAGTCACACCAGTCACACCAGGAACACGCCGAAAATCCCTCGGCGAGTCTCCCGTAGTTTGCCAGGCGGCGGGTGTCTAATAGCCACTTGTGTGCTTCGTCACAACGGAGTCACGATGGAGGAGACCGATCGCAGGAGTGGTCACTGTGCATATGAACCCAGTAACTCGGTCGCGGGTGGGACGAATGGCCTGGTCATTGTTTCGTCACCCGGTGAAGAGCCGCGAGTTTCCCGCTAAGCGGGAGCGGCTGGTAACCGTCGAGGAGATGTTGCTCTTCGGGGTGTAGCAACCCGATTTGCCTACTTACGGTTCTACGACGGGTTTGCTCGTGGTACCGGAGTCGGCATTTCGCCGAAGGCAACCCGTAATCCGCGTCTATCCGTCCCACAACCCCGAATCCCGGATCGCCTCAGCCAACGGCTCCAGGACGGCCGGGTCGTGCGGCGGGGGCAGGTAGACGATTCCCAGATCCAGCCCCTCGGCCCCTAGCCCGGCCGCGGTCTCGATGACCTGCGCGTAGTTCAGGTCTTCGCCCAGCCGAACGTGGGCCGACATGGTGATTTCCTTCGGGTCGCGTCCGATGTCCGCGCAGCGGGCAGCCAGCACGTCGCGCTTTCGGGCGAACTCCTCGGGCGTCCCGCCGGCAAAATTCCAGTGCTGGGCGTAGCGCGCGGTGATCGGCAGCGTGCGCTTCTCCCCGCTGCCGCCGATGCAGATTGGCGGGTGCGGGCGCTGCGGGCCCTTGGGCTCGTTGCGGGCGTCCTTGAGCTGGTAGTACTTGCCGTCAAAGGTGGTGCTCTGCTCGCTGAGCAGGCTGATCAGCACTTGACAGGCTTCCTCGAAACGGTCGAACCGTTCCTTGATGCTGCCCAGTTCGATGCCGTAGGCGCCCGACTCTTCCTCGTTCCAGCCGGCGCCGATGCCGAGTTCGAGTCGCCCGTCGGAGATGACGTCCAGCGCGGCGGCCATATTGGCCAATACCGCGGGGTGGCGGTAATGAACGCCGGTGACCAGGGTGCCCAGCCGCAGCCTGGTGGTGGCCTGCGCCAGCGCGGTCAGCGTGGTCCAACCTTCCAGGCACGGGCCGCTGCTGTCGGAGAAGATCGGGTAGAAGTGGTCGAAAGTCCACCCCGACTCAAAGACGTCGATATCGTCGGCGGCCTGCCAGACCGCGAGCATGGCGGCCCAGGTGGTGTTTTGCGGTGAAGTTTTGAACGCGAATCGCATGAGATCGACGCTAGCCGAAAATTATGAAGCGCAACTAAACTCGTGCGGACGATGACTACCGCGATGGGGCCGCTCGGTCTTGATACCAAGATCACCCTGCTGTCCGCCGGCCTGATCTTTTTGCTCGCATTGGTTCTCGGCGTCTGGAAGTACCGGCAGATCATGACGTCCGCCGACCACCGGGCGCATCCGTACGTCGACATCGCCCACCGGGCGGCGTTGCTCTATTCGTTCGCGACGCTGCTGATCGCGGCCTTCGTCGAACTCAGCGCCTGGCCGACCTGGGTCAACCTGACGGCGGCGATGGTCGTCGTGTTCTTCTTCGTCGCGGCGATCGCCGCCTACATCGAGCACGGTGCGCGGCGCGACACCGTCAACCAATTCGAGAACCCGGTGCGGGGTACCGGGGTGCTGATGGCCATGCTGATCGCCGGCGAGATCGGCGGCTTCGGGGTGATTTTCGCCGGGTTCATCGTGGGGCAGTTGTGGTGAGCGGGCAGGCACACTGGAGTCATGGACCCGGTAACTGCTCTTCGGCAGATCGCCTACTACAAAGACCGGAGCCGGCAGGACCCTAAACGCGTCATGGCGTACCGCAATGCCGCCGATATCGTCGAGGGTCTCGACGACGCCGAGCGGGAGCGCCACGGGCAGGCCAACAGCTGGCAGACGTTGCCGGGCATCGGGCCGAAAACCGCGAAGGTCATCGCTCAGGCCTGGTCCGGCCATGAGCCCGACACATTAGTTGAATTGCGCTCTGCCGCAACTGATCTCGGCGGTGGCGAGGTGCGTGCGGCGCTACGCGGGGATCTGCATCTGCATTCGAACTGGTCGGATGGGTCCGCGCCGATCGAGGAGATGATGGCCACCGCCGCGGCGCTGGGCCATGAGTACTGCGCGTTGACCGATCACTCGCCGCGGTTGACGATCGCCAATGGTCTGTCGCCGGAACGGTTGCGCAAGCAGCTCGACGTGATCGACGCGCTGCGGGACACGTTCGCGCCGATGCGCATCCTCGCCGGTATCGAGGTCGACATCCTCGACGACGGCAGCCTGGATCAGGAGCCCGAGCTGTTGGAACGCCTCGACATCGTAGTGGCCAGTGTGCATTCCAAATTGTCGATGGACTCGGCCGCGATGACCCGCCGGATGGTTCGCGCCGTCTCCGACGGCCACGCCGATGTGCTCGGTCATTGCACGGGGCGGCTGGTCGCCGGCAACCGTGGCATCCGGCCGGAGTCGAAATTCGACGCCGAGACGGTCTTCACCGCCTGTCGGGATCACGGCACCGCGGTGGAGATCAACTCCCGTCCCGAGCGCCGCGACCCGCCGACCCGGCTGCTGAACCTGGCGCTGGAAATCGGCTGCGTTTTCAGCATCGACACCGACGCGCACGCCCCCGGCCAATTGGACTTCCTGGGTTACGGCGCTGCGCGCGCGCTGGAAGCCGGCGTTCCGGTTGACCGGATCGTCAACACCTGGCCGGCCGACAAGCTGCTGGAGTGGACCTCATCAGTCGGGTAAGTGCGGCATCTCCAGACCCGGGTCGCGGCCGACCAACACGCCGCGGGTGAGCGCGGACTTGCCATAGCGGCGCCGCACCTGGTCGACAGCCGCATCCACCGCCAGCGGTCGGCTGTCGGCCTCGTCGAAAGGCAGCATCAGCTGCTGCGCACCGCTGCGATCGATACCCGAAACCGCGAAACCAATCAGCGTCAGTCCACGTTGTGCGATCGCGGGTGCGGCCGCCGCGACCAGCTGCCGCGCGGCGGCCAGCAGGGGCTGCGTCGACGACGTCGCCCACGGCAATGTGCGGGACCGGGTCGCCCGGGTGAAGTCGTCGAAGCGTAGGCGCAGCACCACGGTGCGCCCGGTTCGTTCGGCGGCGCGCATCCGGGCCGTGATGCGGTCGATCAGATTGACCACGACCGCGTCGATCTCGTCGGGAGACATCCGATTTCCGGCACGGCCCAACGCCCGCTGGGCGCCCACGGACCGGCGCCGCACACCGGTGTTCACCCGGCGACGGTCGATATTGCGCGACAGTGCATACAGTTGGCGGCCCATGGCCACGCCCAGCAGCGAGGCCAGCGTCGACTCGCTGAGCTCGGCGACATCGGCCACCGTCGTGAGGCCGTAGGCGTGCAGCTTGTCGGCGGTCACCGCGCCCACGCCCCACAACCGGCGCACCGGCAGCGGGCGCAGGAACGCCAACTCCTGATCCGGCACCACCAGCAGCAACCCGTCGGGCTTGGCTTCCTGGCTAGCCACCTTGGCCAGGAATTTCGTCCGGGCAATCCCGACGGTGATGGGCAGGCCAACCTGTTCACGCACATCCACGCGCAACTGCTCCGCGATCTGAACCGGGGTGCCGGAGACCCGGCGCAGACCGCCGACGTCGAGGAAGGCTTCGTCCACCGACAGCGGCTCCACGATCGGAGTGGTGTCACGGAACACCTCGAATACCGCGTCGCTGGCGCGGGAATAGGCCGTCATGCGCGGTGGCACCACGACGGCATCGGGGCACAGGCGGCGTGCCTGCATCCCGCCCATCGCCGTGCGCACGCCGTAGGCCTTCGCCTCATAGCTGGCGGCCAGCACGACCCCGCCGCCGACGATCACCGGGCGGCCGCGCAGGCTCGGATCGTCGCGCTGTTCTACCGACGCGTAGAACGAATCCAGGTCCGCGTGCAGGATGGACGCATCACCTCGCACGAACATATGTTCGCACTGGGCGGTGACAACTAGCCCGATTCGCCGTAAATGCTACTGACCCAGATGTGCGTGAGGGTGTCGACGACGCGGTCGACGTCGACCGCCGGTTTCTCTGCTGATAGAGCTGCCATCATCGTGCGCTCGTTCATCTGGTTCAGCGATGTGGCCAGGTCCGCGGCCGGGATGGTCTCCGGTGCGGCGCCACGCTCCCGTTCCGCGGTGATCAACGACGCGGTGTGGTCGATCCACTTCTGCATGAATCCCGACCACATCGTGCGCAATTCCGAGCTGGTGGCCAGTGCCTCGGTTGCGGCACGGGCCAGTGCAGGGTGCGAGTGGAAAGCCACGAAGAACGCATTGATGCCGTTGCGCCACACCCGGCGCGGGTCCGCCGGCAACCGCTGCACCGCGCCGTCGAATTCCGAGTCGGCACGCGCGATCACCGGCATCGAGCAGCGATAGCAGCACCGCCTCTTTGGACTTGAAATAGAAGTAGAACGTCGGACGCGAGAGACCGGCGCCTTTGGCCAGGTCATCGACCGAAATGTCGGCCAGCGAACGCTCTTCGAGCAGCCGCTTGGCGGTCGCGAGGATCGCCTGCTCGCGGTCGTCGCCCGAAGGACGCAGAGAGCGGCGGCCGCGCAGGGCACGAGTCTGGCCGGCAGTCGTCACGCTCGCCACTCTACACATCGTTGAGAATTTCGACAGTGTGTTGACTAGATCGACACCCCGTTGATAGCGTGGCCCTCATGACTGAGCACCTTGACGTCGTCATCGTGGGCGCCGGGATCTCCGGCGTAAGCGCGGCCTGGCACCTGCAGGACCGTTGTCCGACCAAGAGCTATGCCCTCCTCGAACGCCGCGACGATCTCGGCGGCACGTGGGACCTGTTCAAATACCCGGGCATTCGTTCGGACTCGGACATGTTCACCCTCGGCTTCCGGTTCAAGCCGTGGCGTTCAGCGAAGTCGATCGCCGACGGCGCCTCGATCAAGGCCTATATCGGGGAGACGGCACAGGAGAGCGGGATTGCGCGACACATCCGCTATCGGCACCGCGTGGTGGCCGCAAACTGGTCGGATGCCGACAACCTCTGGACCCTGACCGTGGAGCACGACGGCCAACAGCGGGACATGACCTGCACCTTCCTATTCGCCTGCACCGGCTACTACAACTACGACGAGGGATATTCGCCCCCGTTCAATGGCTCCGAGGATTTCAAGGGAACGATCGTCCACCCGCAGCACTGGCCGGAGGACCTCGACTACGCGGGCAAGAAAATCATCGTCATCGGGTCCGGCGCTACGGCGGTGACCCTGATCCCGGCGCTGGTCAACTCCGGCTCCGGTCATGTGACGATGCTGCAGCGCTCGCCGACCTACATTGGTTCGCTGCCCTCGGTCGATCCCTTTGCCGAGCAGTTCAACCGGCTACTGCCGGAGCGCCTCGCGCACATGGCGAATCGCTGGAAAGCCATCGTGTTCAGCACCTTTCAGTACCAGCTGTCCCGGAAAGCGCCGGCCTACATGCGCAAGACCTTGATGACCATGGCCGAGCGGCGCCTGCCGAAGGGCTACGACGTCGAGAAGCACTTCGGTCCGCGATACAACGTGTGGGACGAAAGGCTGTGCCTGGCCCCCGACGCCGATTTCTTCCGGACCATCCGGCACGGCAAAGCCGACGTCGTCACCGACACCATCGACCGGTTCACCGAAACCGGAATCAGGCTCACCTCGGGCGAGGAACTGCAGGCCGACATCATCGTTACTGCGACGGGCCTGAACATGCAGTTGCTGGGCGGGGTGAGGCCGTCCCGCAACGGTGAACCCGTCGACCTGACATCGCTGATGACCTACAAAGGGTGCATGTTCTCCGGGGTACCGAATTTCGCGATCACCTTCGGCTACACGAATGCGTCCTGGACGCTGAAGGCCGATCTGGTCTCCGAATTCGCCTGCCGGTTACTGAACTATATGGACGCCAAAGGTTTTGACACCGTGGAGCCAAAGCATCCGGGCGATGCCGTCGAGGAGTTGCCGTTCATGGACTTCAGCCCCGGCTACTTCCAGCGTTCGGCGCACCTACTTCCCAAATCGGGCTCACGCGCACCATGGCGGCTCAAGCAGAACTATCTGTTCGACATGCGCATGATCCGGCGTGGCAAGATCGCCGACGAGGGATTGAAGTTCTCCAAAATGCCTGTGTCAGTATCGGCTTAGGTTTGACAAGGACGATGCCGTCGTCGTCGCTGTAGGCGATCTCTCCGGGCACGAACGTCACACCACCGAGGGTGACCTCGACGTCGCATTCGCCGTCGCCGGTCTTGGTGCTCTTGCGCGGATTGGTGCCCAGCGCCTTGATGCCGATGTCGATACCGCGCAATGCGGCGGCATCACGCACCGCGCCGTTGATGACCAGCCCCGCCCAGCCGTTGGAGCGGGCCAGTTCGGCGATGACGTCGCCGACCAGCGCGGTGTGCAGTGAGCCGGCGCCGTCGATCACCAGCACCCCGCCCGCACTCGGTTGGGACAGTACGGATTTCAGCAGCGCGTTGTCCTGAAAACAGCGCACGGTGCTGATCGGTCCGGCAAATTCCACCCGGCCGCCGAACTGACGGAGCTGAAGATCACAGCTGCGTACGTCGGGTCCGATGCTGTCGACGAGATCGGCGGTCGCCGTATATGAGACGCTCATCAGCGGCGGCGCAGCTGCCGGATCATCAGGATCGCGAGCAGGCTCACCACGATGGCAACCACCAGTGGCAACGGCGACTGGCCGGGCACCGACTGCGCAATGTTGGCGGGAACCGGGTTGTTGGCACCGTCGACCGTTGACTTCGCCTGTGCCGCCACATCTTTGGCAGCAGCGGCAAGTTCACCATCGGGCTCGATCCGGGGCCGTGGATCCTGCTGCGCCGCCACCGGTTGCGGCGGCGTGGGCGCTGGGCTCGGGGCTGGCGCCTTCTTGGCGGTCGCTTTTTTGGCGGGTGCCTTCTTGGCCGGAGCCTTCTTCGCGACGGCCTTTTTCGCAGGTGCTTTTTTCGCGGGTGCTTTTTTGGCGGCCTTGGCAGGCGGCTTCTTCTCCGGCGGCGTCGCTACACCGTCGACTTCGCTGTTGGGTTGGTCTTGAGGGTCTGCCATGCGGCCGCTCCTTCGCAGCTTTCTCTCGGCCATATCTAGCGCCACCAAAAGTTACTCGGACCCATCATGCCAGGACGTGTGATGCAGGCCTGCCTGCCGGGCCAGTCAGGGCCTGCGGCGCAGGCTCCACCACAGGCCCGCGCCGACGATCGCCGCGGCGACCGCCACAAACGGCCAGACGGGAGTGTCGGCGCCGGTGTCGCTGGTAGCGGCGGTGGGCCCCGGTGTGCCGGTACCGGCCACCGTCAGCCGAAACGACCACGACCCGGACACCACATGGCCATCCGCAGACGTCACCCGGTAGTTCACCGTGTAGGTGCCGAGCTGGTCCGAGTGGTCGCAACCCGATGCCGACGATCGCGCCCTGCACGGTGGTGTCCCCGCTGGACCACACGTTCCCGTCCGGCCCGACGACCGTCATGGCCGCGAAGGTGGTCTGCAATCGCTCGTTGAAGGTCGCGCTGACCCGGGCGGGACCGGTCGCGAGAACCGCATTGTCGGCGGGCTCGGCGGACACCCGGGTGGCATGTGCCGACGCGACTTGTGCGGTCAGTACCGCGGTCAACATCATGGCGGCGAGCACCAGGCCCACCCTGGCGACGAAGGCCAGCCGCCTCATGTCCGGCGGCGGACCAGCACCAGGACGATGCCCAGTGCGGCCACGACCAGGGCGGCTCCGCCCAAGACACGAGCGATGCTGTCGGCTGATGTCGACCCCGATGCGCCGGCGTGGTCGGAGGGCATGCCCGAATGGTGGTGTTCATGCGGGGCAGCGGGCCCCGCCGCAAGTGTCAGCGTGGGCGCCGGATGTTCGGGCTCGCCACCGTCGGGCAGCGCCGGCTGGTCCCACTTCACCACCGACCCGTCGGCGTAGGTCTGGGTGGCCGGGAAGCTGACGGTATCGGCGTCGGGCAGCTTCACCGATATCCGGAACAGCGCGAACTGGTCGACTCCGATCCCGCCGTTGGGCGCGGCCGTCCAGGTCACCGAGTGCACGGTGCCGGATGCCGCGTCTCGGTCGAGCTTGGCCGTCCACCCGGGCATGGCTTCGGTGCGCGCGGACGCGACGTCGGGGAGGGTGACGGTCAGTGCCGTCGTTGCGGCGCCCTTGTCGGATTCGTTGGGCACCTGAAAAGTGACGATCGCCATGGCGCCGCGGATCGCGTTGTCGCTGCTGGCATGGACGTGCGCCCACGCCGGCGGCGTGGCACTCACTGCGCCGACGTAAAGCGCGGCGGCGGCGGCGACCGGAAATCAGGACGCGCGAAATCCACCGGGCGTGGAATGACATGTCAGGACACTACTTTCAGGTCAATCCGAGCCGAGCCATCAGATCGGCTTCGATACCGTCGAGTTGCGATGAGATCGCCGAGTGCGCCGCGCGCCGGCGGGCGGCCGGCATGTTCTCCGCGGCGGTGACGGCCGCCGACAGATCACTGAGCCGCTCGGAGATGGCGGCCACGAACTGCTTGGTCTCGGCGTCCTTGGGCTTCTTTCTTGCACCATCCGCAATGACTTCTCCGCACCGGCGATCCGGGCCGACAGCTGGGCGCCGTGCCCGGAGAACTGGCCGATCTGAGCCAACGGAATCCCGAGTTGATCCGCGCGACGCTGGTCGATCAGCGCACGGGCGGCCATCGCCGCCCGGTAGATCACCGGCGTCAGGATTGGCGCCAGCAGTCGCGACACCGTCAGCACCCGGCGGATCCGCGTCGGCGACAACAACTTGCCCTCCCGCGCCGCCTTGAGTTCGGCCTCGGCGACCTTCAACGCGGTCCGGTCGCTGTCGCGGTGCGATTTGATCTGCGCCTTGAGGACCTTGTCGGCGGCCTTTCGATCGTCCCTGAGCCGGCGAGCCTCGTTCTTGGCGGCGAGCTTGGCCTCCAGTTTGGCGCGGGCCTTGATCGCACGGGCTTCGGCACGACGCGTCGCGCGACTCTTTCGCTTGCGAAACAGGCCCATTCCCGGCCGCCTCCCGGTATCTCGTGGACTATCGCTGTCGCGTGTGCGCGATCCGTGAGCCAACCCTAATCGGAACGGGCCGACGGCAGCCCTTCAGGTCGGGCTGCGCTGCCGGTGGTCGGCTAGGCGTCGAGGCGTTCGGCGCGGCGCAGCTCGTTAACGCGCTCCACAAGGTCCTGCTGCGCCTGCGGAGACAGTCCAACGGCCCGCACGGCGATGCGGCGGACACCGTCATCGCGCACGGCGGCCAGCCACGACAATTCCTTGTCGAGCTTTTCGTAGTACTCATCGTCAGTGAAGTACGCCGGCTTGATGCGGAAGAAGTTGGCCAGAGCGGCCATCGTCGCCGACGACGGGTTGGTGCGGTTGCCCGAGCGTAGCTGCGACAGGTAGGGAGCCGACATGGTGATGCCCTCCGCCTTGAGTGCCGCGATCACCTCAGCAGAGGTGTGTGCCCCGCGCCCGGGTGGATACACCGTGTCGAACAAGCGGTTCAGGCGGGCGGAAAACGTCGTGCTCATCGATATGACCTCCACTGGGCTGTAGAAGTGAACTATTACCTATGTGTATTTGCTGACCATGGTACGCGACTGTTTGTGTCCGCAACCAGGTGCAAACCAGGGCGGCTTCGCTGGGGGCATCCCTGAGGTTCGCTGCGTCCACACCTCGACGAGCGTCCAACTAAATCACGGCAGTGTCCATAAAGCGAACGAAACTCACAGGTTATCCGCAGAAAGCAAGTCTCATGACGGCGCACTTCGGCGCCACGCCGATGCGCGGCGATACGGCCGGGTGAACGTGCGGGGCTGATAGCTCGCAACGATCAGACGAGGCAGACCCATTGACAGCCACTTTGCTGCCGAGTCGGATTTAGGGCGCGTTAACAGGGCAAGGGTGCGCCAAATGGCCCTCAGAGATACCTCTGGGGGCGAGGGCCGGGCTCGGCTGGCTTGAGGGCAGGGGTGTCGCTGCACCTTAAACGGTTTCCGGTGACCTCCCGGCGAATGAAGCTCCCGTGCGGCGGCGGCGCAGAGTTTGCGCCGCGGCCGCGGTTACGACAGCCAGCGCCACCACCGCGATCACCGCGATGGCCACCGACCGCCAGCCCAGCGCGCTGTCGAACAGCATCCACAGGCCGAACATCAGGAACAGCAGGCTGGCCAACGACGTGCAGCAGCTGCTGCGGGAGGCGGCTGATGCAACAGCATCCCCGCACCGATCGCCAACGCCGTCGGCCAACACCATGCCCACGGTGCGCCGATCCACACACCGGCCCAGTCGTGATCGCTGGCCAACGTCACCGTCGCCAGACTCGTCTTGTCGCTCATCTCGGCGAGCGCGAACGACGACACCACGGTCAGCAGCGCGAAGCGGGGTTCGCGCGTGCGTCGAGACGGCTTCGTCGTCGGCGGTCGCCCTCGCGCCAGGCCCACGCGGCGAAAATCAGGAATGCGATCGCGGACGCGAAGGCCATCGGGCGCGCCGGCAGCGTGGCGCCCAGGAAGTGGCCGATCGTCACCGAGACGCCGTGCACCAGGAACGCGGCGAGCGCCACCCCGGGCAGCACCACCCACCATCGGTAGCGCAATGCGTAGGTCATGGTGATGAGCTGAGACCTGTCGCCGAGTTCGGCAAGGAAGACCACTCCGAGGCTCAGGAGTGTGGCCGCGAGCATGTGGGCGACCTTTCGACGCGTCGTCGACGACCGCTGTGGTCATCGAACATCCGGTCGAAGGTCTCGCCCACCGGTCCGTTCGGACCGGTTCGCCGGCCGGGCTATTCGCCAGTATGTCGACTCGACGATTGGGGGCTACTCCCCTTCGCTAACGATCCCAGGCTAGCGGGCGAATCGGGTGCGCGCCAGCGACAGGGCGGAAGTTCGGGCGCCCGTATTTCTCGGATTCGAGCGGCGAACTATATCGTTCGAATTCCCTTATGCGGCAAGCAGCATTGCCAGAATCGCGGTATCGGGATGGCTGATTGGGTCGACGCCGACGCGGCTCACCATCGACGTGATGGTGCCGTCGGCCTCTGCCTCGACCCACGCCGCCCGGTGCTCTAGTCCCAGATACGGCAATCCCGGGCAGCAGTACGCATCCCGACGCTGCCCCGGTGCATTCCGGCAACGAGGGCGTGGTTTCCGACGGCGGATGCAGCATCAGTAATGCGGGAGGTTGATGGTCCGCGAAATACCCTGGCTGGATTGCGGATTCACCGAAGACCGTGCCCTCGGCCAGCACCAGGCCGACGGTGCCCGGCTCGGGTTCGTCGGGCAACTCTTCGCGGGCACCGAACACCGTTGTGGTGGAGAGCAATCCGGGCAATGACGCGACCCGGACCGCGACCATCAGCAGCTGGGCCCATTCCTTGGTCGAATCAGGCCAACGCCCAGAGATCACGAACCCTTTCAGGGCACCACGAGAATGGAAGGGGGCAACCCCTATTGGCCGGCCTGACCCAGTTTCCATCTCGACCTCCGCGCAACGCCTCGGTTCGAATAACCACGCTGGTAGCTCGAATAAGTAAGCATGCCTGCGGTTTAGGCGCCGTGCAACTCGACACGGCCGCTGGCGCCGGCACTTTCTCAAGCGTGCGGTCACGGGCCGACTAAACGACAAGGGCGCCGCGCGATCCGCGCGACGCCCCAGCCCGGCGAGATGGTGTCAGCCGAAAATCAGGCCTTGGGTCTTCGACGTTGCGGCCGCGTAACGCGACTGCACGTCTGCCCAGTTGACGACGTTCCAGAACGCCTTGACGTAGTCCGCCTTGACGTTCTTGTACTGCAGGTAGAAGGCGTGCTCCCACATGTCGACCTGCAGCAGCGGGATGATGCCCAGCGGGACGTTGGCCTGCTGGTCGTAGAGCTGGAACGTCAGCAGCCTGTCGCCCAGGGTGTCGTAGCCGAGCACCGCCCAGCCCGATCCCTGCAGGCCGTTGGCGGCTGCGCTGAACTGTGCGCGGAATTTGTCGAACGATCCGAACGCGTCGTCGATGGCGGCGGCAAGCTCGCCGGTCGGCTTGTCGCCGCCGTTCGGGGACAGGTTCTTCCACCAGATCGAGTGGTTGACGTGACCACCCAGATGGAAGGCCAGGTTCTTCTCGTTCAAGAAGATCGCAGCGTGATCGTCATTGGCGCGTGCCTCTTCGAGTTTGGCAACGGCGTCGTTCACGCCCTTGACGTAGGTGGCGTGGTGCTTGCTGTGGTGGATCTCGTTGATCTGACCGGAGATGTGCGGTTCCAGCGCTGCGTAGTCCCAGTCCAAATCGGGCAGGGTGTATTCAGCCACGGCATTCCTTTCGTCGATGATCGTCTTGACGCGTCATTCGCGCGGGTCCGCCACGCGGCGGCTCAGCGTAATCAACCCTGCTCCAAGACCGCGCGCGCCGCAAGAACGACCGCTACGCGCCGAGAGGCCGGATACCCGCTCGGCGCGGTTTCAAGACGAAATATCAAGACAAAACGATGAGGGCGAGAACCGCGAGCAACGCCAGTGCGATCAAGCCGGCACGCAAAGCGGCGACGCTGTAGCTGTGGTTCCAGGCAGGCGATCCGGAGTAGGAGTTCGACTGGGCCGGCGAACCCGGACCGAACGAATGCGTCGCCATCAATCGCCTTTCACCGGCCGGTCACCTCGGTCGAGTGAGGTGAGTCACAACACTTTTGGTGATCGCGATCATAGCCCTTTGTGATGGGCTTGAAAAATGTACCGAGCGACAAGACGCTGACCTGCGGATTCGTGCCGACGAGCGCCGAGCCGGGCCCGTGTGGGAGGGAATGAGCACGCTCGACCGACTTGGCGGGTCCGATTGTTGTAGCCGTGGGGCGATCAATTCGCTCGAGCTGCTCGTCTGGCCTGTCGATGGCGCATCGTCAACGCCTACCGTTATCCACAGTCGGGGCCAGGGTTAACCGTTAGTTGCTGTATTGGTCGCGTGTGTACCCCTACTAGCCGCATGTGGATAAACCTGTGGAAACTGTGGATAGCCCGGAAGTAGCTGTAACCGCCGTAACAGCCTGTCGATCCACCGCTTTGGCGGGCGGTTGAGCCCGGCATCGGTGCGGTCTTGTGAGGCGCTCCGCGTTGCCCGCAATCCGGCGGTATCCGCGCTCCTCAGCGGGGCCGCGTTCGGTGGTCAGCGCGGTGCCGGCGCTAGGCTGATCCGGTGATCCAGGTGTGCTCTCAGTGCGGCACTCGGTGGAACGTGCGTGAACGCCGACGCGAGTGGTGTCCCCGTTGTCGCAGCGCGCTGATGGCGCCCCTGGCGGATGTGCCGGCGGCCGACCCTCGGTGGAGTACGTACGGCAGCCAGTCGGCTCCCGCTCGATCCTCCGCACCGCGCACGCACGCCGCCGCGGCTGCCGCCGGGCTTCCGTTGGATCGCGGTGCGCCCCGGCGCCGCACCGCCGGCGCGGCGGGGACGGCCGTCGCTCGGCCCCACGCCGCGCTATGCGGTGATCCCGCGTTGGGGCTTGACCGACCACGTCGAGCAGGCTCCGGCCGCCGCCCAACAGTCCACCCGGACCGGGCCGTCGGCGGCGGCGGTGCGCCTCTCGCTTTTCGTCAGCGTGCTCGTGCTTGGCGGTGCGGCGCTGGTGTACGTCGCTCCGGTATGTGCTATTGGTCTTCAACCGCAACACCTTGCTGAACTCGATCGTCGCCATCGCCGCCGATTGGCTCGGGGTGCTGGCCAGTGTGGCGGCGGTCGCGGCCGCGTTCACGGCGGGTGTGCTGCTGATCCAGTGGCTGATCGCGCGACGTGCCGCCGTATTCGCGCATTACGGCCTGTCCGATCAGCGCTCCGTTCGCGCGTTGTGGGCCGGCTGCCTGGTGCCGCTGGCCAATCTGCTGTGGGCTCCGGTGTACGTCATCGAGCTGGCCGCGATCGAAGAGCAATACACGCGGCTCCGCCGACCGATCCTGCAGTGGTGGGCCGCGTGGGTCCTGAGCTACCTGGTTTCGATCTGGGCCATCATCACCAGCTTCGCCACGGACCCCCAGGGCATCGCGAACAACACCGTCCTGATGGTGTTCGCGTACCTTCTGGCGGCGGCGACAGTGGCCACCGGTGCCCGCGTTTTTGAGGGATTCGTCCGCAAACCGGTCGAACGGCCCGCGCACCGCTGGGTCGTGGTCACCGCGGATCGTCCCGCCGAGCCCGCATCCGCTGCTCCGGTTGAGTTGGAGGGGCAGGAACCGGCAGCATAGGGGTATGACGTGGCCCGACGATGTGCTCGCCGGGCACCCCTTTGTCGTTGCCCACCGAGGCGCGTCGGCGGCTCGCCCCGAACACACGCTGGCCGCGTATGACCTTGCGCTCAAAGAGGGCGCCGACGGTGTCGAGTGCGACGTACGGCTGACCCGCGATGGCCATTTGGTTTGTGTGCACGACCGCCGGCTGGACCGGACGTCGACCGGAGCCGGTTTGGTCAGCACCATGACGCTGGCTCAGCTACGCGAGCTCGAATACGGCGCCTGGCACGACAGCTGGCGGTCCGACGGTACGCACGGCGATACCAGCCTGCTGACGCTGGATGCCCTGGTTTCGCTGGTTCTTGACTGGCACCGGCCGGTGAAGATCTTCATCGAGACCAAGCATCCGGTCCGGTACGGCTCGCTGGTCGAAAGCAAGGTGCTGGCGCTGCTGCACCGCTTCGGCATCGCCTCGCCGGCCTCGGCGGACCGCTCGCGCGCGGTCGTGATGTCGTTTTCGGCGGCCGCGGTCTGGCGGATCCGGCGAGCAGCACCGTTGCTGCCCACGGTGCTGCTCGGCCGGAATGCCCGCTACCTGACCAGCAGCGCGGCCACCGCCGTCGGGGCCACTGCCGTCGGGCCGTCGGTGGACGCGCTGAAGGACTATCCGCAGCTGGTGGATCGTGCTGCCGCCCAGGGCCGGGCCGTGTACTGCTGGACCGTCGACGGCTACGACGACATCGACTTCTGCCGCGACGTCGGGGTGGCCTGGATTGCGACCAACCACCCCGGCCGCACGAAAACCTGGTTGGAGAACGCGCGGACCATCGGCGGCAGGGGCTAGTTCGACGAGAGGTAGCCGCCCGCGGCCGGCGGTGCGCCCGCGCTGACGGCCGGCGCAGGAACCTCGCGGGCGACGAAGTTCTCTAGTTCGAATTCGTTGGCTCCCGCCGCGCTCGGCCACCCGAACCAGGGTCCGCATCAGGCCCACCTCTTCGATCTGTTCTTTGAGGAACCACTGCATGAACTGCTCGCCGAGGAAGTCACCCTCGTCGCGGGCCACCGCCGTCAGCTGGCTGACCTGTTCGGTGACCGCGCGTTCCTGATCCAGCGCCAGCGCCAGCGCGTCGTGTGGTTTGTCGAATTGATTGCGCACCGCACCCACACCCGGGATCTCGACGTCCACATCGCGATCGAGCAGATGCTGCACCAGCATCATCGCGTGGTTTCGTTCCTCGACCGCCTGGCTGTAAAAGTGCTTCGCCAATTGTGGCAATTCGGCACCGCGAAATAGATGCCAATAGCCATGTATTGCTGGGAGGCCGTGAATTCGTTGAAAATCTGCTCCTGCACTAATGCATGGAACTTCGTCTTGGGGGTCTCGATTTCAGCTCATGGCCGCAGGTTATCGCAGGTAAATCGCATCTGCAACGAAGGTCTTACTAACTCAGGAAAGGTTTTCCTCAGTTTCGAGATGTGCATGATATAAGTTTGCTCAGATCAGGTTTACCTAAGTAAAGAAAGCCTACATTGAGTATTGACTGGACCGGCGACGAAGACGCTAAGACTGTCCATCGAGCGCGGCGGCGGGCACCGGCGCAGTCGGAGGCCAGCGCGTCGAACAGCTTGCCGGCCACGTCGTGGTTCCACACCACGACCGAGCCGACGCTGTTGCTGGTGAACTCGGCGATCGGAACGGTCAGCGTGGTCGTGGATCCGTGCAGCGCCCAGCCCAGCCGAGCCAGGTCCCATACGTGATCGCCTTCGTCGACGGTCAGCGCGTCGGCCGCGGCGTGCGGTACCGAGTACCAGCGCCACGGATTGAGCCACACCGACGGGCTCGGCGGCGCGCTGCAGCAGCGCCGAGATGAACTGCCGCTGATTGACCATCCGGTCCAGATCCGCCCGCGGGGTGTCCCGGGTCCTGACGTAGCCGAGCGCGTTGCGGCCGTCCAGCTCTTGGCAGCCGGCGGGCAGGTCGATGCCGGCCAACGGATCGTTGATCGGCGTGGTCGGGCAGACGGTGATGCCGCCGAGGGCGTCCACCAGGACCGCGAACCCGCTGAACCCGATCTCGGCATAGTGATCGAGGCGCAGTCCGGTGGCCTGCTCCACCGTCTGGGTCAGCAACGGCGCCCCGCCCATCGCAAACGCGGAGTTGATTTTGTCCTCGCCGTGACCGGGGATCGGCACGAAGGAGTCGCGCGGAATCGACACCATCGTCGTCGGGGTGCTCGACCCCAACCCGGGGATGTGTACCAGCAGAATCGTGTCGGTGCGGCTGCTACCCACGTCGCCGCCGGTGGCCAGATCCTGCTGCTGCCCGGCACTCAGGCCTTCGCGACTGTCGGAGCCGACGAGCAGCCAGTTCGTGCCACGGCCAGGCGCGGGCCGATTGGGATAGTCGGTCAATACCGGCTGGCGATGCAGGGTGGTGTCCAACCACACGGCGCCGCCCACGATGCCGGCGCCGGCCAGCAGCACACCGATCAGCAACATTGACGCGATTGCCCGGCCCCAGCGGCGTCTTTTGCGTTTGCGGCGCACTCGCCGGCACGCCGGGCTGCGGCGCTGACCGGTCGGGTCGACGGGTGCGCGGGCTCGGCTTCCCCGGCGGCGCTACGTGGCCGGAGGAGAGCAGCTGCACGGTTGGAAACCGGCGGCGTGACGCGGGGCAGCGGCACCGTCTGGTCCGTGGCGGGCGACGGCCGAGTGGTGTGGCGCGCAATCACCGGCGGCGGCTCGGGACGCGACTCCCACGGTGGGGGCGGCCTCTCAGGCCGTCCACGTCGTGGTGATCGGTCGCCGTTCACCTGGCTAACTTACGTGCCCCCACCCGGAGCAGCCAGACACAAACGCTGCGCCGCGACCCTCGAATCGGCAACCGACAATTACGGGCGGGCGCGCAGGCCGTTGATGAACGGGCAACCCATCAGCACGCGGATGGCCTGGCTCAACCCGGTCATGTCGTCCACCGGCTTGTGGAACGGCAGCCGGATGTCCTGGTCGCCGTCGTTGCCTTCGATGCGGAACCGCACGCCGTACCGGTCGAGACCCAGCGGGCGGACTCTCCGCGCCGCAGCGGCGCCGGCAGCCGGGATACCAGGCGTGCCACCACGTCGCCGTGGGCGGTGTCCAGGTGCCACAGCAAGCTCGACTCGATCTCGCAGAACGGGTCGGGCCGGGCGGCGAGCAGGTCCGTCGATGCTGACCGGCTCGGCGCCGGTGGCGTCGGTAACCACGACGGATTCGATCTCGAGCCGCAGCAGTGTGTACCGGGTCCTCGCCGGGGGAGGGCGGCAGGATCTCGGGTTTCGACCTGCAGCAGCGCGGGATGCGGGTTCTCGGCTGGCGATCAGGTCGAGCGTGGCGTTGACCTCGGCCGGCGGGACCTGCTGCAGGCCGCCGCGGACCCACACCAGCGAACGGACCGGCTCGCGCAGCGGAAGCGGCGCGTAGTCGGTCAGCTCGAGCAGCGCCTGCGATCCGCAGACCCGGCCACTCCGTCGCGCACTCGGTGGGCAGCGCTGACCGCGAAGGATCCGTCGTGCAGCAGGTGGTGCACCGGCGTCGGCGACCGGCTCCTCGCGCTCGACCGCCAGCAGCGCGCCGCCGGCCCGGGCGCAGGCGCTGCGGATGCGTTCGGCAGTCGTCGGCGCGGCGCTGGTCAGCGGTAACATCATTCTCCTTCGGTCCTTAGGTAAGCCTAAGTTAACTTAGATCGTAAGTCGCCGCAAGGCCTGTTTGGTCGGAACGACGCCACTAGGGTTGTGGGCGTGGCCCGCATCGCTTACCTCGGTCCCGAAGGGACCTTCACCGAGGCGGCGCTGTTGCAGATGACGGCCGCCGGCCTGATCCCCGACCAAGGTCCGGGTGCCGGTGCAGCGGTTGCCGATCGACAGCACGCCCGCCGCGCTGGACGCGGTCCGCGATCGGCGACGCCGATTACGCGTGCGTGCCGATCGAGAACTCGATCGACGGCTCGGTGATGCCCACGCTGGACAGCCTGGCGATCGGGTCGCCGCTGCAGATTTTCGCCGAGACGACGCTGGACGTGGCGTTCAGCATCGTCGTCAAACCCGGCCGCAGCCGCTCGACGACGTTCGCACGCTGGCGGCCTTCCCGGTGGCCGCCGCACAGGTGCGGCAATGGCTGGCCGCCAATCTGCCCGGCGCCGAACTGCGGCCGGCGTATCTCCAACGCCGACGCGGCGCGGCAGGTCGCCGACGGGCGAGGCCGACGCCGCGGTGACCTCGCCGCTGGCCGCCGCGCATTGGGAGCCTGGCGGCCCTGGCCGACGGCGTGGTCGACGAGCCCAACGCCCGCACCCGCTTC
This sequence comes from uncultured Actinomycetota bacterium, assembly GCA_963832935.1. Lineage (GTDB taxonomy): Bacteria > Actinomycetota > Actinomycetes > Mycobacteriales > Mycobacteriaceae > Mycobacterium. Next base: position 41,176 of record CAWHWA010000038.1, on the reverse strand, counting down.
GTCCTGGTCGGCCTGCCGGGCGCCGCCGCCGGCCCGCACCGGGGCCGATCGCACGTCGGTGGTGTTGCGGATCGACAACGCGCCGGGTGCGCTGCTTGCCGCGCTGGCCGAGTTCGGCATCCGCGATATCGACCTCACCCGCATCGAATCTCGGCCGACCCGAACCGAATTGGGCACCTACCTGTTCTTCGTCGACTGCGTCGGCCACATCGACGACGACGCGGTCGCCGAGGCACTCAAGGCGCTGCATCGTCGTTGTGCGGATGTGCGGTACCTGGGTTCCTGGCCGACCGGGCCGGCCGGCGGGTCGGCCGCCGCCAGCCGGACGAGGCGTCGCGCTGGCTGGCGCGGCTGCGTGAGGGCAAACCTGAGCAGGCCGAGGTCCGGGCGGGGATGGAACGGTGAGTGGTCGTCTGGTGCTGCTGCGGCACGGCCAGTCGGTCGGCAACGTCGAGCAGCGGCTCGACACCCGGCCGCCGGGGGCGGAGCTGACGCCGACTGGGCCGCGACCAGGCCAGCGCGTTCGCCGCGCTGCCACGCCGGCGGCCGGCGCTGCTGGCGCATTCGGTGGCCACCCGGGCGGCGCAGACGGCCGCGGTGATCGGCGCCGAACTCGACCTGCCGACCCAGGAGGTCGACCGGCATCCACGAGGTGCAGGTCGGGCGACCTGGAAAACCGCAACGACGACGAGGCGGTCGCGGAATTCAATGCCATCTACGAGCGCTGGCAGCACGGCGAGCTCGACGTGCCGTTGCCCGGCGGCGAGACCGCCAACGAGGTGCTGGACCGCTATGTGCCGGTGCTCACCGACTGCGGATGCGCTACCTCGACGACCGACGACTGGACCGGCGACATCGTCGTCGTCAGCCACGGCGCGGCGATCCGGCTGGTCTCCGCGGTGCTGGCCGGCGTCGACGCCGACTTCGCGCTGGACCACCACCTGGGCAACACCGAGTCGGTGGTGTTGGCCCCGATCACCGACGGGCGATGGAGTTGTGTGCGGTGGGGAACCCTGACGCCGCCGTTCTACCCCGACCCAGTGAAGCCGGGTCACGCCGGTCGCCGACGCGGTTCGGTCGAGCACCGACCCGATGGGCTGAGTCAGACCGCCAGCGCCGACCGATTCCGTGCAGTCGCAGCCGACCGCGTCGCAGTCGAGGACGAACGTGTGCGCGAACAGCTCCGGGCTGACGCAGTCCGTCTCGGTGCATTCCGAACGGCGCAGCGAGTGTGCGAATGATGGTGCCGTGGCAGTGCTCCAAGCCCTGCCCGGCAGTCGCGGCAATCAGCGCTCATATGCCGTTCATAGCACCGGCGGATGACAAATCGGCGATGCCGCGCCCGGATGTCCGCGGATTATCAGCCCCAGCCCAGTTCGTGCAATCGGTCGTCGTCGATGCCGAAGTGGTGGGCGATTTCGTGGATCACCGTGATCGCCACCTCCTCGACGACCTCGCTCGTCGGATTCGCAGATCTCCAGCAGCGCGTCGCGGTAGATCGTGATGGTGTCCGGCAGCGACCCGGCGTAGTCGGAGTCGCGTTCGGTCAGCGCCACCCCTTCGTACAGTCCCGAGCAGTTCGGCGTCGTCGGGGTGGCGGTCGGCAACCAGCACGACGACGTTGTCCATGGCAGCGGCCAGCTCGGGCGGGATCAGGTCGAGCGCGTCGGAGACCAGTTCGTCGAACCGTTGCGGATCCATCCGCACGGCCACCCGGCCTACTGCCCCTGGCGCGCGGCTCGGCTGGCGGCGGCGGCGGTGCCGCCGGGCGCGGGTTCGGCCGGCGCGGGCGGCGGTGCCGGTGCGTCCAGCGGCGGGCGCGGAGCGCCGGCGGCAGTCCGGCCGTCTGGCGGCGGGACCTGCTGGTGGCGCCTGCGTCGCCGGGGCCTGCGAGGCGGGTGCCCGGGGCGGCGTCGCAACCGGCTGTCTGTTGTGGCAGGTGCTGATTGCCCGTGCGGCATCTCCGGCGGAGGCGCTGGACTGCGCGGGCGTCCGGCGGCGTCGGCACCTGCACTCGGGATCGGCGGCAGCGTGCAGCCGCTCCTCGGGAATGTCGGGTGGCGGCACCGGGGCTTGACCGTTGATCAGCAGCGGACCCTTGGCGCTGTTGACCAGCGTGGCCCAGCCGCCGTTGCCCAGCGTCGCGCCGATGCTGCAGGCGACCTCGCCGGCTGCCCGCCGACCAACTCGGCAGCGACAGCGTGCTGTAGATCAGCGTCAGTGTGGTGGTGCGCAATTGCATCGGCGCCAGGTAGGCGTCGGTCATCTTGGTGCAGGCGTCCTTGATGTAGCCGTCCTGCTCGGGCTTCGGCGGCAGTGCGCCTCGGGGAACTTCTCGGCCAGAGTTGACCGTGCCGGTGACCTCCATCGCGTGCGGGGCCGCGCAGTCGACCGGGATGTCGGTGGGCTGGTTGGTGGCCGGGTCGATGCCCAGGCAGGTGCCGGCCGGCCAGACCTTGGACTGGTCGACGTCGGCGACCTTGCCCTTGAAGGCGACCTGTTGGTTGTTCGGCGCCGGGCAGCTGCAGGCCGCACAGCATCCGTCGCTCGCCGGACTGCCGCCACGCCTTGTCGCCGGACCACAGCATGCTGATGATGAACTTGCTGTTCGGGTCGAACTTGGGGCCGAGGTAGCGGCGCACCGCGGCCTCGCACTGCTCCTGGCTGATCTGCTGGATGCGAGCTGGCGACGGCGGGCGCGGCGATCGGGCCGTACTCCGAGCCGGGGAAGGTCCGCATGTCGATGGACTCGGCGACCTCGAACCGGTGGTCGTCCTGTGCAGTTGACGATGCTCGCGGACTCCGGGCGTGCCGGTCCGGCCACATCAGGCAATCGCCGCTGTTGGCGCGGTTGAACGCGGCGTCGCTCTTTGCGCCGGTGCTGGGCACGGGATCGCTGTCGATGTAGCCGGCCAGCCGGCCCGGGCCGGGACCGCCGATCGGCAGGGCGGTGACCAGCCCGGCGATCAGCAGACCGCCCAGCGCGGTGAGCAGCAGCGCCCGCCGGGTCGCCGTGGCCTGCAGCGTCCGTGCAGCGGCCACCGGGACGCGTGGCCAGCCGACTGCTCGGCGCCAGTGGCCGCCGACGCGCTCGCGGCGTCGGCGACGTTCCGTCTCGGGCGTGTCCGACATCGGTTCCATTCTGACAGGCGAACTCGCGTTGAACGTGACAACTGTTACAGATGTGAAACTGGTTGTGGCTGTAGCGGATGCTCCGCGCGGCGACGCCGCGTCGAAAGTAGTGTTCAGGCCGTGATCGACCTGAAGCTGCTCCGGGAAGACCCCGACGCCGTGCGCGCGTTCGCAACGCAGCCGCGGCGAAGACCCGGCGCTGGTCGACGCGCTGCTGGCGGCCGACGCCGCGCCGCCGGGCCGCGATCTCGACCGCCGACACGCTGCGCGCCGAACAGAAGGCCGCCAGCAAGAGCGTCGGCGCGGCGTCGCCCGAGGAGCGGCCGGCGCTGTTGGCAGCGCGCCAAGGAGCTCGCCGAGCAGGTGAAGGCCGCCGAAGCCGCAGCAGGCCGAGGCGGAGACGGCGTTCACCGCGGCGCACATGGCGATCTCCAACGTCGATCATCGACGGCGTCCCCGCCGGCGGCGAGGACGACTTCGCCGTCCTCGACGTCGTCGGCGAACCGCCCGCGATCGACAACCCGAAGGACCATCTCGGAACTCGGCGAGGCGCTGGGCCTGCATCGACATGGAGCGCGGCGCCAAGGTGTCCGGCTCGCGGTTCTACTTCCTGACCGGCCAGGGCGCGCTGCTGCAGCTCGGCCTGCTGCAGCTGGCGCTGCGGCTGGCCGCCGACAACGGCTTCATCCCGATGATCCCGCCGGTGCTGGTGCGTCCGGAGGTGATGGCCGGGCACCGGGTTCCTCGGCGCCCACGCCGACGAGGTCTACCGGGTCGAGGCCGACGACCTCTATCTGGTCGGCACCTCGGAGGTGCCGCTGGCCGGCTACCACTCCGACGAGATCCTGGACCTCTCCGGCGGGCCGCTGCGCTACGCGGGCTGGTCGTCGTGCTTCCGCCGCGAGGCCGGCAGCTACGGCAAGGACACCCGCGGCATCATCCGGGTGCACCAGTTCGACAAGGTCGAGGGCGTTCGTCTACTGCACCCCGCCGACGCCGAGGCCGAACACCAGCGGCTGCTGGGCTGGCAGCGCGAGATGCTGGCCCGCATCGAGGTGCCGTATCGGGTAATCGACGTGGCCGCAGGCGATCTCGGCTCGTCGGCGGCCCGCAAGTTCGACTGCGAGGCGTGGGTGCCGACCCAGCAGGCGTACCGCGAGCTGACCTCGACGTCGAACTGCACCACCTTCCAGGCGCGCCGGCTGGCCACCCGCTACCGCGACGACAACGGCAAGCCGCAGACCGCGGCGACCCTCAACGGGACGCTGGCCACCACCCGCTGGCTGGTCGCCATCCTGGAGAACCACCAGCAGCCCGACGGCAGTGTGCGGGTGCCCGCGGCGCTGGTGCCGTTCGTCGGCACCGAGGTGCTGGAACCGCGTCGACCGATGACCACCATCGGAACCCCGCTGTCGCCAACCGCGACCAAGGTCATGCTGCTCGGCTCCGGCGAACTCGGCCGCGAGGTAGTGATCGCGCTGCAGCGCCTAGGCGTGGAGACCATCGCCGTCGACCGCTACGACAACGCGCCGGGCCAGCAGGTCGCCCACCACGCGCGGACCATCACGATGTCGGATCCAGACCAGCTCAAGGCGCTGATCGAGGCCGAACGACCGGACATCGTCGTTCCCGAGATCGAGGCCATCGCCACCGAGGCGCTGCAGGAGCTGGAAGAGGCCGGCGTCGTACGGGTGATCCCCACCGCACTGGCGGCCCGGCTGACCATGGACCGCGAGGGTATCCGGCGGCTGGCCGCCGAAACCCTCGGCTTGCCCACCAGCCCGTACCGGTTCTGCGACTCGCAGGCCGAAGTGCAGGCGGCCGCCGACGCCATCGGCTACCCCTGCGTCGTCAAACCGGTGATGAGCAGCTCTGGCAAGGGTCAGAGCAAGCTCGACGGACCTGACGACGTCGAGGCGGCCTGGGCCCATGCGATGGCCGGTGGCCGAGTCAGCCACGGCCGCGTCATCGTCGAGGGTTTCATCGACTTCGATTACGAGATAACACTATTGACCGTCCGGGCGCGCGGCGAGGACGGTGAGGTGGCCACTCAGTTCTGTGCACCGATCGGCCACAAGCAGGTCAGCGGCGACTACGTCGAGAGCTGGCAACCACACCCGATGTCGGCCGCCGCGCTCGACAACGCGCAGCGAATCGCCCGCACCGTCACCGAAAAGCTTGGTGGACAGGGAATTTTCGGGGTCGAGCTCTTCGTCAAGGGCGACCAGGTGTGGTTCAGCGAGGTCAGCCCGCGGCCGCACGACACCGGCATGGTCACGATGATCACCCAGTGGCAGAACGAATTCGAGCTGCATGCCCGGGCCATTCTCGGGCTTCCGGTCGACACCACGTGTAAGACCCCGGGCGCCAGCGCGGTGATCTACGGTGGTGTGGACGCCGAGGGCGTGGTCTTCGACGGCGTGGACGAAGCACTGCGGGTGCCGCGCACCGACCTGCGTCTGTTCGGAAAGCCGGAAAGCTTCGTCAAGCGGCGCATGGGTGTCGCACTGGCCTACGACGAAAACCTGGACACCGCGCGGCGCAACGCGGTCGAGGCGGCCAGCCGGGTCAGGCCGCGCGAAAGCTCAAGCGGGCATTGAGATCGGCCGGCCCGCTGAGCGCCGGCCGGTCAGCCTGCGGTGACCGCCTGGCGGGACTGCTCGTGCCGGCGCTGCCGTTCCATGGTGGCGAAGTAGAAGGCAAAGGCGAACGCGAAGCTGGTGAAGAGGCTGGACAGGAAGAACAGCCAGGGGCGTCGCAGCCCACGCCGGCAGCCGTCGACGATGGTAAACACCGGCAGCAGAATGACATTGGCGATCGTGTAATCCTGGCTGGCGGAACTGCGGCAGGGTTGGCGAACATCAGCCGGATGTATTCGGACAGCTGCCCGTGTTGCCCCAGAGCGGATTGGTGGAGCCCTGCGCGTATTGCTGCCATACGAAGTGGATGTTGAAGTACCAGCCCAGCGCGATCGACGCGATGCCGACGACGTAGTACACGCATTCCAGCGGCGAGAACCACGGCCCGCCCGGCCGGTCGGGCGTAGATACTTCTGGGTTCGACGCTGACGATCCAGGCGATGACGGCAAGCCCGAGCACTGCGTGAACGATGAAGCGAGACCATGGGCGAAGTCTCACCCGCTGCCGCAAAGTTTTGTCAATATTGACATAACAGATTCTTGCTACCTTACTGACATGGTCAGGCCCGCGCAGACGGCGCGCAGCGAGCGCACTCGCGAAGCGCTGCGCCAGGCCGCGCTGGTGCGATTCCTGGCCCAGGGCGTCGAGGACACGTCGGCCGAGCAGATCGCCGCCGACGCCGGGGTGTCGCTGCGGACGTTCTATCGGCACTTCAGCTCCAAGCACGATTTGCTGTTCGCCGACTACACCGGCCTGCATTGGTTTCGTGCGGCGCTGGACGCCAGGCCGGCCGACGAATCGATCATCGATTCGGTGCAGTCGGCGATCTTCTCGTTCCCGTATGACGTTGACGCGGTGGCCAAAATCGCCGCATTGCGGGGCGGCGAGCTCGACCCGGGCCGGATCGTCCGCCACATCCAGGAAGTCCAGGCCGACTTCGCCGACGCCATCGAGGCCCAGCTGCAACGCCGTAGCTGCGCGGCCAGAGCGCGAGCACCGGACGACCGGTTGCGCACTGCGGTGACCGCGCGCTGCATCGCCGCGGCGGTCTTCGGCGCGATGGAGGTCTGGATGCTCGGCGACGACCGGTCGCTGGGCGAACTGGCGCGGATGTGCCACGCGGCGCTGGAGTCGCTGCGGGCCGGCATCACCGACGCCTGGATCGCGCGACCCGGCAAGTTTCGTCATAATTGACAAAACTTTGCGGCCGTGCCAGCCTCCATTCCGGAGGGCAGGACATGACTGGACTTATGACGCGATAGTTATCGGCGCAGGACACAACGGGCTGACCGCGGCGGTGCTGCTGCAGAAGGCCGGACTGCGGACGCTGTGCCTGGATTCCAAGCTCTACGCCGGCGGCATGGCCTCCACCGTGGAGCTTTTCGACGGCTACCAGTTCGAGATCGCCGGCTCGGTGCAATTCCCGACGGCGTCCGAGGTGGTCCAGCGAGCTGGGCCTGGACACCATGCCGACCGATCGACCTGGACGTGATGTCGGTGGCGCTGCGCGGCGTCGGCGACGATCCGCTGGTCCAATACAGCGACCCGATCAAGCTGTTCACCCACCTCAACGAGGTGCACGGGGCCGACGCCGTCAACGGCATGGCCGGGCTGATGGCCTGGAGCATGGCGCCGACCCGGGCGCTGGGCCGGTTCGACGCCGGCGCGCCGCCCAAGACGCTCGACGAGATGTATGCCTGTGCCACAAATGAATTCGAACGCTCGGCCATCGATGACATGTTGTTCGGATCGGTCACCGACGTGCTGGACCGCTACCTGCCCGGACCGCGAGAAGCACGGTGCGCTGCGCGGCTCGATGACCGTGCTGGCCGTCAACACCCTCTACCGCGGGCCGGCCACCCCCGGCAGCGCGGCGGCGCTCGCCTTCGGACTCGGCGTTCCCGACGGCGACACCATGCAGATGAAGAAGCTGCGCGGCGGCATCGGCGCGCTCACCGCGCATCTGTGCGAGCGTGCTGGAGAGCCACGGCGGCGAAGTTCGGCTGCGCACCAAGGTCGACCGAGATCCTGGTCGCCGACGGCCGGGTGAGCGGGGTGCGCACCGAGGCGGGCGAGACGCTGACCGCGCCGATCGTCGTTTCCGGCATCGCGCCCGACCTCACGCTCAACGAGCTGATCGATCCCGCCGCGCTGCCCGCCGATATCCGCGAACGCTATGCGCGCATCGACCACCGCGGCAGCTACCTGCAGATGCACTTCGCGCTGGAGGAGGCCCCCGGCTTCGCCGCGCCCTACGAGGCGCTCAACGACCCGGCGATGCAGGCGTCGATCGGCCTCTTCTGCACGCCCGAGGAAGTCCAGCAGCAGTGGGAGGACGCTCGGCGCGGGATCGTGCCGGCCGACCCGACGATGGTGCTTGCAGATCCCCTCGCAGAACGATCCCGGACCTGGCGCCCGACGGGCAAGCACGCCGCGTCGGCGTTCGCGTTGTGGTTCCCGATCGAGGGCGACGCGGACTACGGTGCAGGCGAAGGTCGAGATGGGCCAGCGGGTGATCGACAAGATCACCCGGCTCGCGCCGAATTTCGAACGCAGCATCATCCGGCACACCACCTTCACCCCCAAGCACATGGGCGCGATGTTCGGCGCCCCCGGCGGCGACTACTGCCACGGCCTGTTCCATGCGAATCAGATCGGGCCCAACCGGCCCGGGCCGAAAGGTTATCTCGGCCAGCCGATCCCGATCGAGGGGCTGTACCTGGGCAGTGCGGGCTGCCACGGCGGGCCCGGGATCACGTTCATCCCCGGGCTACAACGCCGCCGCGCGGCGCTGGCCGACCGGTCGCTGAACCCGCAGGCCGAGCAGCTCGTCCAGCAGCGCGAGGAACTCGTCCGGGCGCGCCGGTGTGAACGCGGGGCTCGGCCGGGTTCCCGGCACGTCCAGGGTGATCAGCGTCGACTTCAGCGGCCGGCGCACGTCCAGCGGCAGCCAGCGACGCAGGTCCGGGCCGCCCCAGAAGCGTGAACCGGCTGATCAACAGGCCCAGCGACTCGGCCTTGTACCCGCGGACCTTGCCCAGCGGAGATGACCTTCGACGTTCCCGACGGAAAGTGGTAGCGGCGCAACGTGATCGCCGTCCGATCCAGCTGGACCAGGCCGTCGTCGTACGGTGCTCGTCTCATGCCCGGCGACTCCGCAGTTCGTGGCCCGTGGAGGTCAGGCAGCGGCCGTCTCGCAGTCCCATTGCCAGCCGTGCAGATTGCAGGTCAACGTGTCGCCTTCGACCACGCCGAACTTCGACAGGTCGGCCTTCAGGTGCGGGCAGCGGCGCTGAATCTCCCAGCCGTCCAGTGTGATCGACGCGGAGTCATCGTGGGTCTCGGCGAACCAGCCGTCGGCGTAGGCGATCCGTTCGTCGGTCAGGCACTTGAAGAACGTGTACAGGTATTCGTTGTAGCCGCCGACCCGCCATGCCTGGAAACGGGTGGACAAGAAGATGGTGTTGACCCAGTCCGGTTCGCCGTCGCGCAACACGGTGCGCACCAGCTCGGGCGCGATCGCGAAGCCGTAGCGGACCTTCTCGTCCGGGAATCGGTTCGCGCACGGTCCGTTTCGGGAAGTCCAGCACCACGGTCTCCGGGCCCGATCACCAACTCGACGGGATAGCCGATGCCGTCGCAGATCTCGTCGCTTTGCAGCATGATCGGCTCGAACAGTGCCCGCAGCGGCTCCAGCAGCGGTTCGCCGGCGGCGGGGGCCCAGCTCGCCTGCTCCGCGGCCAGCACCGGCGCCATCCGCTCGGCGTACTCGGCGATGTAGGCCGCCTTGCCGGTGGTGAAGATGGCCTCGACCTCGTCGGGGGGCAGTGGATGGCTGAGCGAATTCAGACTGGTGCCAGTGAAATCCGCGACCGAGCCGGGAATCATCAGCAGGCCGCGGTCGTGCCCGTGGCTGCGCATCTGGTCCAGGAACACCATCTGGTCGGGAAAGATGTTGGCCGGATCGCCGTGGTCGTCGTTGAGGTCGCGCAGCTCGGGGTCCAGAAAGCACGGCGGTCCGGCCGACGGCACCACCCAGGTCGCGCCGACCTGGGCGATGTACTGCCGGCGCGGTCCATCTGGCGCTGCCGCTTCTGGGTGCCGAACGCCTCCTTGGCGCGGGCCGGCATGTCGTAGACCATCGGGTACCAGATCGCGCCGGAGTACTGCAGCAGGTGCACGTCGATGTGGCCGAACTCCGCAGTCAGCATGTCCAGATCGACGGGCCGGGCGTCGTTCATGTTGAAAACCGTTGTCGCGCCGTCGGAGACCACCAGCGCCGAGTCGCCGATCGGGCCGTCGGCGGGTGCGCGCAGCGCGATGACCATCACGTCCAGGTCGCCCTTGGGTCCGCTGACGCCGGTGCTTGACCGAGTCGGTGGTCTCGAAGAACCGGTGGAACCCTAGCTTCTGCAGTTCATTTCGCAGGTCGGGCACCGGGAAGTCGGGCAGCAGCACCACCGCGTCCTTGTTGACGTGCGCGCGCAGGTGCTTCGCGTCGAAGTGGTCCTTGTGCAGGTGCGAGACGTACAGGTAGTCGCAGTCGCCGAGCGCGTCCCAGTCCAGCGCGCTGTTGTCCGGGAACGGGAACCACGACGCGAAGTAGGCCGGGTTCACCCAGGGGTCGCACAGAATGCTGCCCGGCCTGGGTCTCGATCAGAAAGCCGGCGTGGCCGACGCTTGTGACCTGCACAAATACCTTTCTAAGGGGTTCTGGGACTCGCTTCGAGCTTAGCGTGAGGTGCCATCCGAGGCCTGCCACAGCCGCCGGTAGTAGGCGATGCGCGCCGGGTCTGGTTCGACGCCGTAGGCGTCGAAGCAGCTCCGCCTCCCATGCCTCGGCCGGGATAGTTCCAGCCCAGCGACATCGTCGCCACCGCGAGATCGGCCCATCGGTCGGCCACCCCGAGGTCGCCGAAGTCGACGTGCCCGCAACACGGCCGTCGTCGTCGATCAGCGTGTTGGGTGCGCACGCGTCGCCGTGGCAGACCACCAGCCGATCGACCGGCGGCGGCTTGCCCAAGCGCGCCGCGGGCGGCCGGCGTCGCGCGGCCAGCCGGCCGGCCGCCGACCACTCGAACGGACATGTGCGCACCGGCAGTCGGTCGTGCAGTGTGCGCAGCCCCGCACCGATCGCGCGCACCGCCACGTCCGGGGCCGCCAGCCAGCGTGGGTGCACCGCGGACAGGCCGGGCAGCCCGCGGTGTGCAGCCAGGCCCGGTCGCGTCGACGCCGATCCCAGCACCCGCGGCACCGCCAGGTACCGACGCCGCCCAGCGCAGCCGCCGCGCCTCGGCGGCGAAGGTCGCGTGCCGCGCGCGGCTAGCCACCTTGACGAACTCGCGGTCGGAGCCGCCGGCGCCGCATCCGGAAGGTCACACCGCCCAGCTCGTTGACGCCAGACCGCGCGCACGGGCCTGCCAGCGGCGAACCGGCGACCACCGTCGGGCACCGGCGGCGGGCGACGACGGGAAGGTCACGGGCGCCTCTTTCACCACTTCAGGCGGCTCACAGCCGGGAGCACTAGGCTGACAAGCTGTGGAACCGGTATACGGCACTGCGATCCTGCTTGCCCGCTTGATCTGGCGGATGCAGGGCCTGAAGATCACCGTCACGGGTGTCGAGAATCTGCCGGCCAGTGGCGGTGCGGTCATCGCGATCAACCACACCAGCTACCTCGACTTCACCTTCGCCGGTTTGCCCGCCTACCAGCAGGGGCTCGGTCGCAAGGTGCGATTCATGGCCAAGCAAGAGGTGTTCGACGGCAAGATCACCGGGCCGATCATGCGCAGCCTGCGGCACATCCCGGTGGATCGAGCAAGACGGGGCGCGCGTCCTACGAAGCGGCCGTCAGGAACCTCAAGGACGGCGAGCTGGTCGGCGTCTACCCCGAAGCGACCATCAGCCGCAGCTTCGAGATCAAGGAATTCAAGAGCGGGTGCCGCGCGGATGGCGATCGAGGCCGGGGTGCCGATCATCCCGCACATCGTCTGGGGTGCGCAGCGCATCTGGACCAAGGACCACCCGAAGAAGCTCGCTGCGCCCGAAGGTGCCGATCACGGTGATGGTCGGCGAGCCGATCGAACCGACACTGGCCGCTGCCGGAACTGACGCGCACTGCTGCACTCGCGGATGCAGCATCTGCTGGAACGGGCGCAAGAGCAGTACGGACCTCATCCGGCCGGTGAGTTCTGGGTGCCGCATCGGCTGGGCGGCGGCGCCCCGTCGCTGGCCGAGGCCGCGCGCCTGGACGCCGAGGAGCCGGCCGCGCGGGCCGCCCGCGCGCGGCTCAAGCCGCGGGGGCGCCGGAGTAGCTGCCGATGGTGGAGCCGACCTTTCGCACCTTGGAGATCGCTGGCCCAGCTGGCCGTTCTGGCCACCGGGACCCGGATCACCTACGGCGGGATGGAGAACATCCCCGAGCGCGGCGGTGCGGTGGTCGCGATCAACCACACCAGCTATGTCGACTGGCTACCCGCCGCGTTGGCGACGCGTCGCCGCGGCCGCCGGCTGCGATTCATGATCAAGGCCGAGATGCAGCGGGTGAAGGTGGTCAACTTCCTGATCAAGCGCACCGGCACCATCCCGGTGGACCGCGGCGCCGGCGCCGGTGCCTACGCGGTGGCCGTGCGGCGGCTGCGCGAAGGGGAGCTGGTCGGGGTCTATCCGGAGGCCACCATCAGCCGCAGCTTCGAGCTCAAGGAGTTCAAGACGGGTGCCGCGCGCATGGCCCAGCGAAGCGGACGTCCCGATCATCCCCATGATCGTCTGGGGTGCGCAGCGGATCTGGACCAAGGACCATCCACGAAACATCGGCCGCAACAAGATGCCGATCACCGTGCGGGTCGGCCCGCCGTTGCATGCCGACCGATGACATCGCGCGGACCGACGCCGCGCTGCGCGAGTCGATGACCACGCTGCTGTACGAGGCGCAGCAGCACTACCCGCACCCGGCCGGGCGTATTGGGTGCCGCACCGGCTGGGCGGCAGTGCGCCGACATTGGCCGAGGCGGCACAGATCGAGGCCGACGAGGCCGCGGCCAGGGCCGCCGAGCCGTCCCCGCGCCGAGCAGCGTTAGGCGAGGAGGAGCAGACATGGCAGAGCCGTTCTACCGATTCGGCGAATGGATCGTTCCGCTCGCTCGTCGCGATGAACGGGACCAAGTTCACCTTCCGCGGACTCGAGAACATTCCGCAGCGGGGCGGCGCGCTGCTCGCCCAGAACCACACCAGCTACCTGGACTGGCTGCCGCCGTTGTTCGCCGCGCGGGAACGGGGCCGGCGCATGTACTTCATGATCAAGGCCGAGATGGCGGATGTGAAGGCGGTCAACTACGTGATCAAGCACGCCAGGCTCATTCCGGTGGACCGCAGAAGGGGGCACGACGCTTTCGCGGTGGCTGTGCAGCGCCTGCGCGAGGGTGAACTCATCGGGATGCACCCCGAGGCCACCATCAGCCGCAGTTTCGAACTCCGGGAATTCAAGACCGGGGCAGCGCGGATGGCGCTGGAAGCACAGGTACCGATCATTCCCGCTGATCGTGTGGGGTGCCCACCGGATTTGGCCCAAAGACCATCCAAAGAAGTTGTTCCGCAACAAGGTTCCGATCACCGTGGCCGCCGGACGGCCGCTGCCGCCGCGTGGTGACGCCGAACAACTCAACGTCGCGCTGCGCCAGGCGATGAATGCGCTTGCTGTACCAGGTGCAGCAGGAGTATCCGCACCCCGAGGGGGAGTACTGGGTGCCGCGGCGGCTGGGTGGCAGCGCGCCGAACCAGGACGACTCCCAGGGCGATCCGGCTGGCCGAACTGCAAGAGCGGATTGCAGAAGTACGGGCACCGACGGCGTGACGCCGGCCGGGCCAAAGCGGACGCAAGAGCGGACGGCATTGACGAATACGCAGCCGGCGCTGATCGCCTGCGACGTCGACGGCACCTTGTTCGACGAGGACGAAACCATCACCCCGCGTACTCGTGACGCGGTGCGCGCCGCCGTCGCCGCGGGTGCGCACTTCGTCGTGGCAACCGGGCCGCCCCCCGCGCTGGATACGGCCCGTCGTCGACGAGCTCGGTTTCGCGCCGATGGCGGTGTGCGCCAACGGCGCCGTCATCTATGACCCGGCGACCGACCGGGTGGTGTCGGCGCGCACGCTGCCGGTCGACACCCTGGCGCGAATTGGCCGAGATCGCGATCCGCGTCATCCCGGGCGCGGGCCTGGCCGTCGAGCGCATCGGCGAACGCGCCCACGACACGGCGACCCCGCAGTTCGTCAGCTCGCCGGGCTACGAGCACGCATGGCTGAACCCGGACAACACCGAGGTATCGATCGAAGACCTGCTCAGCGCGCCGGCGATCAAGCTGCTGATCCGCAAGGCCGGCGCCCGCAGCGCCGATATGGCCGCCGAACTGGCCAAGCATGTCGGCATCCAGGGCGATATCACCTACTCCACCAACAACGGGCTGGTGGAGATCGTGCCGCTGGGCAGTCAGCAAGGCCACCGGCGTCGAAGAGGTCGCCGAGCCGCTGGGGATCGTCAGCGACGCAGGTGGTGGCTTTCGGGGACATGCCCAACGACGTGCCGATGCTGCTGTGGGCCGGCCATGGCGTGGCGATGGGCAATGCACATCCCGATGTCCTGGCCGTCGCCGACGAGGTCACCGCCACCAACACCGACGACGGGGTGGGACGGGTGCTGGAACGTTGGTGGGGCTAGCGACGAGCCGGAGCGTCCTCTGCCGCAGCCGGAGCAAATGTGGCAGACTGCCCGCGTGCCCGCCTTCCGGCCCCCGCACGTGTTCGCTTGCCTGACGATGTGGGCGCCGCTCGCGACAATTTGTCCGGTAAGGACCGGTAGTGGCGTCGGAACGAAGAGCCACCGAAGGGTGGCGAGCCCGCGGACGACAAGTCCGAGCCGGAGACGCAAAGCGAGGCCGAGCAACCCGGGGACGGCGAGGCCGATACTCGGCCGGCGGCAGCATCGAATTCCAGGATGCGGCGACGACGAAGCCGCGCCCGCCGACGCCCGCCGAATTGCGCGCGCGGGACAAGTTCGCCAAAAAGCAGAAGGAGATCGAAGAGGCGCGGCTGGAAGCGGAAGCCAAGCGGCGCCACCAGAAGCGCATGCTGATGGGCGCCGCGGCCGCCGTCGGGGTGGTGGGCGTCGTGGCGGGCCTCGGCTATTGGGCATTGTCGACGCCCAACGTCACCGCCCAATGCGTCCAGGAAGACCCGAACGGCCAGCCGGTGATCGTGCCGGACGGCTACTGCACCGGTCACACCGCGGGCCTCAACGGCTTCTTCTTCTTCGGCGGACACCAATACCGCTACTACTACGGCAGCTCGGGGTCGGTGGGTTCGCGGCCGATCGGCGGAACGACGATCGCGCCCAAGGGCGCGACATCACCACCAAGTCCGGAACCACCATTTCGCGCGGCGGCCTCGGCGGCAATCCAGCGGGAAGGGCAGCGGCTCGTGAAGCGCGGCCAGGCACCAGCCACGGCCGAAGTGGCAATCGATCGTCGAATCGCAAGGCCTGGTGTACGGCGCGCCGGCGCGTGACGCGAGGGGCCGGGACCGGCCGTACTGGGACGAATCGGTCTACTACGAGTTCGACATGGACGAGATCCTGGCGCTGGAAGCCGACGTCGAACTGCTGCATTCGATGTGCCTGAACGCCGTCGAGCAGGTGGTCCTGATGGAACGCTACGCGGATTTCGGTCTCCCGGAATGGAGTTGGCAGCCGATCGCCGAATCGTGGCGCCGCTCCGACCCGCATGTCTACGGGCGCTTCGACTTGCGTTACGACGGGCGACGCCCGGCGGTGCTGCTCGAGTACAACGCCGATACCCCGACGACGCTGCTGGAAGCCGCGATCCTGCAATGGTATTGGCTCAAGGACATTTTTCCCGGCGACGACCAGTGGAACTCGTTGCATGAACAGCTGGTCGACCGCTGGAAGCAGCTGCGGGATCTGTTGCCCAGCAACGAGTTGCACTTGAGCTGGTCGGGTGTGGAAGCCACCGGTGAAGACCAGATCACCACCACCTACATGCAGGAAACCGCGGCGGAGGCGGGTTTTCAGACCGTCGGGCTGATGATCGAAGACCTCGGCTGGGACTCCGCCCTGGAGCGCTTCTGCGATTTGGAAGAGTCACAGATTCACGCGATCTTCAAGCTCTACCCATGGGAATGGGTGCTCGACGACGAGTTCGGCAAGAACGTGGTGTCCAGCCTGCCGCAGACGGCGTGGATCGAACCGCTGTGGAAGACGTTGTTGTCCAACAAGGCGATCCTGGCCGTCTTGTGGGAGATGTATCCGGGTCACCCGAACCTGTTGCCCGCCTACCTCGATGATCCGCACGAGCTCACCGAGTACGTCCGCAAACCCAAGCTCGGCCGGGAAGGGGCGAACATCACCGTCGTCGGAGCCGGCATGGAGACCGCCACCGGCGGGGTCTACGGCGAAGAGGGGTTCGTCTACCAGCTGCTGGACCCGCTGCCGGAATTCGACGACATGCGACCCGCGTTGGGTGCCTGGATCGTCGGCGATTCGGCGGCCGGGCTCGGCATCCGCGAGACCGCGGGACTGATCACCGACGACGGCGCAGCCTTTGTCCCACACCGGATCCCGCAGAAATGAACTTCCGCGCAAGTGAACGGAGTTGATCATCGATGACAACAACCATCGTGGCGCTGAATTCGGGCTATTGGGATGCCGGGCTATTGGGCGGTGCTCGGTCGCGGCGCGGGCGCCATCGTCCTGTACGCGGTCGTCGGCCTGGTGCTGATGCTGGTCGGGTTCTACGCCATCGACCTCACCACGCCGGGACCGCTGCGCAAGATGGTCGACGCGGGCAAACCGAACGCGATCATCGTGTCCGCCGCGGGCATGGTGAGCATGGCGCTCATCGTGGTGCTGGCGATCTACTCGTCGTCGGGAAAGCTGGCCGAAGGGCTGATGGGGTCGGCGGTCTTCGGGCTGGTGGGAATCATCGCGCAGGTGGTGATGATGCGGATCGCGACCATGGTGATCGGCATCGACATGGACCAGTTGTTCGACGCCGACGAGTTCAAACTACGAGGCGCTCATGGTGGCCGCCGCGCAGTTCGCGCTCGGCATCGTGGTGGCGGTCGCGATTCTCTGACGCAGAGATCTAACCAGGAGTCCGCAAGCTCTTCGGCGGGACGGTGGATGCGATCAGCGAGTCCGCGTCGAGGGTGCGGGGCCGGTAGGCCAGTGTCGGCAATCGCGCCGACATCACCGCGACGGGATCTGTCGCAGGCGTCGGCCAGCCCGGAAAGAAAGCCCACTCGTGCTCGTCGCTGCCGAAATAGACGACAGTTCCGAAGGTTTCGTGAAAGCGCTGCCACGACACGTGCAGCGACTCGTTGCGCCACAGTGTCGGGCAGCCGGCCTGAGCCGACGACGACGCGACCGATATCTCGGCATCGCTCGCAGGAAGTCGGCGTCGTAGAGTCGGTTGTGCTGGACGGGTTCGGTTCGCTCGTCGGGAAAGTCGATCACCACGATGTCGTATGACGTGGTAGACCGGTCCACGAATTCCCAGCCGTCGCGATAGTGCATGGCGACCGGCCCGAATCCCTCTTCCGCCCTGCGTAGTTCGTCCACCGTGTAGCCGTAGGGAAGGTGCTGCGCGCACAGCCGGACCGCTTCGCGATCGATGTCGACATGATCGACCTGCGTCGCCCCCGCCGATACCGCCAGCTGGCTGACCACGCCCTCACCGGATCCGATGACGAGCACGCCGCTCGATCCTTGCCGGCCAGCAGCAGCGCCGGCACCAGCAGCGCCTCGTGGTAGACGAGCTGGCTGAATTCGGTGCTCTGACGTTCGCTGTCGCTGAACAGTGCGACGCCCTGTGCCGTGCGGCCGATGACCAGATGCTGGAACTCGGTGTCGCACGTCGCAGCTGACCTCGGCGAGGTGCCAGGTTCGGGTCAGGCCCGGCGCCAGCGGTTCGACGATCTCCCGGCACCGGGGTTCGGATGCTCCGCGAAATACGTTGGCAGCGTAGGAAACCCGTTGAAAGCCACCGAGGCGTAGCTCGCGGTATATGCGCCGGCGTCGTCGATCTCGACCCGATCGCCGGGGCGCAGGGTGACCGGTAGCGGATACCGTTGGTACAGCACGTCGTCGCCGTCGCACGTCGGCCCGGCGACGACCGCATCGTCGACCGGATCGCCATCGCGGTCGGTCCGTAGCCGGTAGCGGATGTACTCATTCTCCGTCTCGGCCAGACCACCGTAGCGGCCGATGTCGAGGTACACCCAGCGCCGGGCGTCGGTGCCCGTCCGCACCGACACCACCTGGCAGCTGATCGTGCCCGCCGAACCCGCGATCACCCGCCCGGGTTCCACGGCGAGTTGTGGTGGGTTCGCGCCGAAATGACGGGCCAGCGCCGACGCGATGACCTCGGCGACCACATCGAGGTGCGGCGCGTCGAGCGCATACGGAAGCGGGTACCCGCCGCCGACGTTGATCGTGGTGAGTTCGTTGACCGCATCAAAAATTGAGGCAGCACTACGTATTCCAAGCTCCCACGCGCCCTGGGTCGAGTTGCTGCGAGCCGACGTGAAAGCACACGCCTTCCGGACGTAGTCCTAGCCGCTGGGCGTGCCTCAGCAGCCCCGCGGCCGCATCCGGGGCGCAACCGAACTTGTCTCCGAACGGCGTTACCGACGACGGAAACTCCGGTGCGATACGGCATTCCACCGCGGCGCCCGGGGCGTGCTCGGCGATGGCCGTCATACCCTGCTCGGTGTCGAACGCGAACCGCCGCAACCCCGCGTGCATAAGCCCGGGCGATGTCGGCGGGCTTCTTGATGGTGTTCCCGAACGTCAGCAGGCGGCCCTCGATGCCGGCGGAATCGCAGGTGTCGATCTCGCCGATCGAGGCGATATCGAATGCGGACCCTTCCGTCGCCAGCAGACGCAGGACGGGTTCGGCCGGGTTCGCCTTGACCGCGTAGCGGATCTGCGCCTCGGGCAAAAGCGGTGCGCAGCGCCCGGAAGTTCTTGCGCACCTGACCAAGATCGATGCTCAGATACGGTGTCTCGGGCACAGGTCGCAGACTAGTACGCGCCGCGGCGCCGTGCGCGGGCCGCCAGTCAGGCGTCGGGGTGGGACGGTAACGAGAAGTGTTCCGGCGGGACGGCCGGGCCGCTCGGGCGTTTGCGCCGAGAGCGGGGTCGTGATTCCGTCGAGGACCTCGTCGACGTCCCCGGTGAGACGGTTGTAGTTCAGGGTCCCGTGCTGGAAGTTCTGCGTGATCTGCAGCGGCTCTTGGATTTCGGCGCTGGTCGGCAAGCCGAGCGGACCGCGTTCGTAGCTCTGCGAGGCCCAGGCGTCATAGATCGCGCCGGTGACGGGCTGTGCTCCGGTCTCGGGCGACCAGTACATGGCGCCCTTGGCGAAGGTGGAGTAGCGGGCATCGCCTTCGGCGCCGTCTTCCGGCGAGGTCGGTGCGCCCAGCGCGCTGTTCATGCCGCCGATCGCCTGCCAGTGCTCGTAGATCGCGCCGCCCTGCAGCGCCTTGATCAACTCCTCGGGCGGGTCGTTGAAATGGGATGCGATATCCCGGATTTCGTCCATCAGCGCGTAGGCGGCGTTGCCGGGGCAGTCGGTGTTCCCGACGTCGCGATGGGTGAAGATGGTGGGCAAGGTCGCGAAGGCGCCGGCCGGAAACGTGGTGTAGTGGCTTCCGGCGGACTCCAATGTCACCGTGCCCTTGGGGTCGACGCCGTCCATGCCCAGGCGCCAGCCCAGCAGCCGTCCCACCGCGCGAAGCTGGAGCGGCGTCGGCGGTACGTCGTCGAAGTTGCCGATCATCGCCACACCCCAGGTGTTGCGGTTGAATCCGCCGGTGTGGAAGCCCTCGACCGCCTTGGTGAGACCCCCGGCACTGCCCTCGAACACCTGGCCGTACTTGTCGACCAGCGCGTTGTAGGCGATGTCGCACCAGCCCAGCGTCTTGCTGTGATAGGTGTAGATGGCCTTGACGATCCCGGCCGATTCGAGCGGGGAATAGTCATTGCTGCCCGCGGTGTGATGAATGACCGCCGCGCGAACCCCGTTGTCGTACTGCGGACTACCGCACCGCAGCGATTCGTCGGCGCCCCATTCCGCGCGGCTGATGATGGCGGGCGGCTGGCCGGGCATCATGACTCCGGACGGCGGCGTCCACTGCGTCTTGGCCGGCGCCTGCGGCGGGGAGATGAGGATCGCGGAGATGTTCTGCCCGAACGGCTGTTCCTTGGAAGCGGGCCGATATCCGAGGCCGCCAAGGTCGCGGGGCGGCTCCGCGGGCGGCTGAGTCACCGCGGCATCGAGCGGGCGGGTGACCGCGATCTGCACGGTTGTCGTGGTGCCGACGAACACCGGATCGGTGCTGCGGGGCCCTTCGGTCGGACCGGCAGGCCGGCCCGATTCGCCACCTGACGGGCCATTGTCGGGTGCCGCGGTCTCGTACTCGGTCTGATACCAGGGCCCCCACGAACCGTCGGGGCGCTTGGCGCGCACCCGGGTGGAGGAGCCGGCCAAATCGCCGGTGAGTGCGACCAGAGAAAACGGCGTCTGCTGGGTGAGTTCGCGAACCGTGACACCGCCCCCGAGCCCGATCAGCGGCTGCTCGGTGAGTTGGGTGTCGTGAGTCGGCCGTGCCGCGTCGGGCGCGCCACGTTCGCGGGTTAAGTGCGCCACCGCCGAAACGATGACAACCGTGGCCGCGATGGCGGTAAGCATCATCGTGGGCGCACGACTGCGGGACGACACCCGCTGATGTTACGTGTGTGTCTGGTGTTATTTATGAGGCGACACGAATTTCCCGTGTCTCAACTTCGCCAGAAACTGTTCGACGGCACCGCAGAGTTTTGGTGACTCTGCGGTGCCGTCAGGTGACAGGACCCCCGAAGTTCTAGACGGGAGGCAGCGCCGGCTGGGCAGCGCTGCGGCCGCACCCGGCAGGGCGCCAGCGGCACCCGGCAGAGCACCGCCGCACCCGGCAGGGCGTGCGGCAAAATACCCGCCGCACCCGGCAGAGCGCCGGCGGCACCCGGCAGGCACCAGCGGCACCCGGCGCCCGCCTTGGGCCTGCGTGATGGCCGGCATCATCACGCCCTTGAGCAGGTCGACGAGCTGACCAGCGCCGAGCTGGTTGGCGGCTTGCATCACGTCGTTGACGAGCCCGCCGCTACCGCGCCGCCGCCGGCCGGCCGGCGACCCGCCACCCAGCGTCGACGGGTCACCGAGGATCGGATAGGAGCCGTCGGCACCCGCGTCCAGCTGGCGCGCGATCGGCACCTCGTGGCGCCGCCCAGACCGCCCGGAGTGAGTCCGGCCGGGCTGGTCAGCGCCGGGTTCAGCCCTGCGCCGGGCGTCGTCGGCATGCCGGGAGTCGGTCAGACCGGGCGTCAGCGCACCGGGCGCGGTGACGCCAGGCGTCAGACCCGGGCTCGTCAGACCTGGGCTGGTCAGGCCCGGGCTAGCCAAGCCCGGCGTGCCCAAGCCAGGAGTTCCCAGGCCGGGGCTGGTCAGACCAGGCGTTCCCAGACCGGGGCTGGTCAGACCGGTAGTTCCCAAGCCCCCAGTTCCCAGACCTGCGCCGGTACCGCCACCGCCCAGCGCGGGAATCGGCGGCAGGTTGACGCCGAACGAGGACAGGCCTTGGGTCAGCGCGCCAACGAGCTCACCGGGCAGGTCGGTCATGACCGCTGCCTGCTTGAACTCGTGGTGCTCCGGCGGCTTGCTGCCAGAGGTCGATTCGTAAACAAGGAAGTATGCGCAAGGACTCGCCACTGCCAGGGCGGCGACCGCGCTCATGGCTGTCGAGAGCTTGCGACGGCGTCGGTTCGGCACGGAAGGCTCCTCAATCTATGTGTTGTGTCGGCGGGCCCCGCCAGTCGATAACCGGTGGGATCCACACAAAGTCGATGGTACGAGTGGGAAAGCTGTTACTAGAGTGGTGATATTGAATCGTGAGGTTTTTGCGACTCTGCGCGTTACGTGCGATTCGGGTCACTGCAAACGAGTCTTCACGTGCCCGAACCCCAACCCGTCCGCCTTGTCGGATGGGGTTGCACCCGCGGTGTCGGATACCCTAAGCAACCGATGACTGCTCGTTTTGACCTCCTCATCGTCGGCTCCGGATTCTTCGGGCTCACCATCGCCGAACGCGTGGCCAGCCAACTCGGAAAGCGTGTGCTTGTCGTCGACAGGCGCCCGCACCTCGGCGGCAACGCCTATTCCGAAGCCGAGCCGCAGACCGGCATCGAGGTGCACAAGTACGGCGCGCACCTGTTCCACACCTCGAACAAGAGGGTCTGGGATTACGTGCGCCAGTTCACCGACTTCACCGACTACCAGCACCGCGTGTTCGCGATGCACAACGGGCAGGCCTACCAGTTCCCGATGGGACTGGGCCTGGTGTCGCAGTTCTTCGGCAAGTACTTCACCCCCGAGCAGGCGCGGCAGCTGATCGCGGAGCAGGCCGCCGAGATCGACACCGGCGACGCGCAGAACCTCGAGGAAAAGGCCATCTCGCTGATCGGCCGGCCGCTCTACGAGGCATTCGTCAAGGGCTACACCGCCAAGCAGTGGCAGACCGACCCGAGGGAACTCCCGGCAGCCAACATCGCCCGGCTGCCGGTGCGCTACACCTTCGACAACCGCTACTTCAACGACACCTACGAGGGCTTGCCGGTCGGCGGTTACACGGCATGGCTGGAGAACATGGCCGCCGACGACCGCATCGAGGTCCGGCTGAACACCGACTGGTTCGACGTCCGCGATCAACTACGCGCCGACAGCCCCGACGCCCCGGTTGTCTACACCGGCCCGCTGGACCGCTACTTCGACTACGCCGAGGGCCGGCTCGGCTGGCGCACCCTGGATTTCGAGCTGGAGGTCTTACCCGTCGGCGACTTCCAGGGCACACCGGTGATGAACTACAACGATCCCGAAGTGCCCTACACCCGCATCCACGAATTCCGGCACTTCCATGTCGAGCGCGACTACCCGACCGACAAGACGGTGATCATGCGCGAGTACTCCCGGTTCGCCGCGGACGACGATGAGCCCTACTATCCGATTAATACCGAGGCTGACCGCGCCCTGTTGGCCGCCTATCGTGCGAGGGCGAAGTCCGAGACCGCTTCTTCGAAGGTACTTTTCGGTGGGCGGCTGGGCACCTATCAATATCTGGATATGCATATGGCGATTGCCAGTGCGCTGAACATGTACGACAACACCCTCGCGCCACATCTGCGCGACGGGGTCGCTCTAGTCGAAGAGGAAGGCGTGCGCGGATGAGTGCCGTGAGCCTGCTGTCCCGAATCATCTTGCCGCGGCCGGGTGAACCGCTCGACGTTCGCAAGCTGTACCTGGAGGAGTCGACGACCAACTCCCGGCGTGCGCATGCGACCAGCCGCACCTCGCTGGAGATCGGCAAGGAGTCCGAGGTCTCGTTCGCCACCTACTTCAATGCCTTCCCGGCGAGCTATTGGCGGCGCTGGTCGATCTGCGAATCGGTGGTACTGCGGGTCGAGCTGACCGGAACCGGCCGCGTCGACCTCTACCGGACCAAGGCCACCGGGGTGCGGATCTCGGTGGAGGGCCGCCAATTCGTCGGCACCGACGATCAGCCGGCCGTCGTCGAGATCGAGTTGGCGCTCAAGTCGTTCGAGGACGGCGGCTGGATCTGGTTCGACATCACCACCGACACCGCGGTCACCCTGCTCGATGGTGGCTGGTATGCGACCGAATCCGCTCCGGGCACGGCCAACGTCGCCGTCGGCATCCCGACGTTCAACCGTCCCGCCGACTGTGTCAACGCGCTTGCCGATCTCACCACAGATCCATTGGTGGACAAGGTAATTGGTGCGGTAATCGTCCCAGATCAGGGCGTGCGCAAAGTGCGCGATCACCCGGACTTTCCGGCCGCGGCCGCGGGTCTGGGTAGTCGCCTCTCCATTCACGACCAGCCCAACCTCGGCGGTTCCGGCGGCTACAGCCGGGTGATGTACGAGGCGCTGAAAAATACTGACTGTCAACAGATTCTGTTCATGGACGACGATATCCGCATCGAGCCGGACTCGATTCTGCGGGTGTTGGCGATGAACCGCTTCGCCAAGACTCCGATGTTGATCGGCGGTCAGATGCTCAACCTGCAGGAGCCGTCGCACCTGCACATCATGGGCGAGGTCGTCAACCAGTCGAACTTCATGTGGACCGCCGCGCCGCACACCGAGTACGACCACGACTTTGCCGAATATCCGTTGGGCGACAAGAACGATCGCAGCGCGCTGCTGCACCGGCGCATCGACGTCGACTTCAACGGCTGGTGGACGTGCATGATCCCGCGGCAGGTCGCCGAGGAGCTGGGACAGCCGTTGCCGCTCTTCATCAAATGGGACGACGCGGAATACGGTCTGCGGGCCCGCGAGCACGGGTATCCGACGGTCACGTTGCCCGGCGCCGCGATCTGGCACATGGCCTGGAGCGACAAAGACGACGCGATCGACTGGCAGGCCTACTTCCATCTGCGCAACCGGCTGGTGGTCGCGGCGCTGCACTGGGACGGCGATATCACCGGCCTGGTCCGCAGCCACCTGAAGGCGACACTGAAACACCTTGCGTGCCTTGAATATTCAACGGTCGCTATTCAGAACAGGGCCATCGACGACTTCCTTGCCGGCCCGGAGCACATTTTCTCGATTCTGGAATCGGGGCTGCCGGAAGTGCACCGGCTGCGCAAGGAGTACCCGGACGCCGTCGTGCTGCCGGCGGCGAGCGAGCTGCCCGCGCCGCTGTACCAGAGCAAGGCGATGAAGCCCCCGGTGAACCCGGTGTCCATCGGTTACCGGCTGGCCCGGGGGATTGTGCACAACCTCAGGGTCGCCGACCCCGAAAGCCACCAGCGACCGGAGTTCAACGTGCCGACCCAGGATGCGCGCTGGTTCCGGCTGTGCACCGTCGACGGTGTCACCGTCACCACCGCCGACGGGTGCGGCGTGGTCTACCGGCAGCGTGATCGACGCAAGATGTTCACCCTGCTGCTGCAGTCGCTGCGTCGTCAGCGTCAGCTGTTGAGCCGGTTCGACCAGATGCGCCGGGTGTACCGCGACGCGCTGCCGGTGCTGTCCAGCAAGCAGAAGTGGGAGACGGCGTTGTTGCCGGCCGCAGCACAGCATGGCTGAATCGGCGCCTAGCGGTGAGGTCGCCGCGATGGTGGCCGTTCAATCGGCGCTGGCCGGCCGTCCCGGCGTGCTGGCCACCGCACGCGGAATGTCCCACTTCGGGGAGCACAGCGTCGGCTGGCTGGTCGTGGAGATGGTCGGCGCGTTCGTGGCCCCGGCCCGCCGCCGGGAATGGCTGGTGGCCGGGGCGGGCACGTTCGTCGCGCACGCGGCCGCCGTGCTGATCAAGCGGGTGGTGCGGCGCAAGCGTCCGCATCATCCGGCCGTCGCGGTCAATGTGGGCACACCCAGTCAGCTGAGCTTCCCGTCCGCGCATGCCACCTCCACCACGGCCGCGGCCCTTCTGATGGGCCGGGCCGCCGGGCTGCCTCCTGGAATCGGCGCCGCGGTGCTCGTTCCGCCGATGGCGCTGTCGCGGATACTGCTGGGCGTGCACTATCCCAGCGACGTTGTCTTCGGCGTGGCGCTCGGCGCCACGGTCGCGCGCCTTGCACTCTGGCTCGATAGAAAGTCGAGATAGGTGTGGCCGAAATGAGTGAAGACGTGGCGACCGGACGACCCCCGGCGAATCTGATCACCGGGGTGATCAAGGCGATGCGCCCCCGGCAATGGGTGAAGAACGTGTTGGTGGTGGCCGCGCCGGTGGCCGCGGCCGGCCGCGGAGTCCGCTACGACTACGCCGAAGTGGCGACCAGGGTCGGCGTGGCTTTCGTCGTGTTCTGCCTGGCGGCTTCGGCGATCTACCTGATCAACGACGTCCGCGACGTCGAGGCCGACCGGGAGCACCCGACCAAGCAATTCCGGCCGATCGCGGCCGGCGTGGTGCCCGAATGGCTGGCCTATGCGCTGGCCGCGGTGCTGGGTACGGCCTCCCTGGCGATTTCCTGGTGGCTGACGCCCAACCTCGCCGTGGTGATGGCCGTCTACATCGGCATGCAGCTGGCTTACTGCTTCGGCCTCAAGCACCAAGCGGTGATGGACATCTGCATCGTGTCGTCGGCGTATCTGCTGCGGGCCATCGCCGGGGGTGCGGCCGCCGCCATCCCGCTGTCCCAATGGTTCTTGCTGACGGCGGCATTCGCGTCGCTGTTCATGGTGGCCGGCAAGCGCTACGCCGAGCTGCAGTTGGCCGAGCGCACGGGAGCGGCGATCCGCAAATCGCTGGAAAGCTACACCAGCACCTACCTGCGGTTCGTCTGGACGATGTCGGCGACAGCGGTGGTGTTGTGCTACGGGATGTGGGCGTTCGAGCGGGATCATTACTCGGGATCCTGGTTCGCGGTGTCGATGGTCCCGTTCACGATCGCGATCCTGCGTTATGCGGTCGACGTCGACGGCGGACTGGCCGGTGAGCCCGAAGACATTGCGCTGCGGGACCGGGTGTTGCAGCTGCTGTTTCTAGCGTGGATCGCAACAGTGGGTGCCGCGGTTGCCTTCGGCTAGCCCCGGTCTGCAGGCCATCAAGCGCGAGGTGATGCGCCGCAGGCCGGGCGTCATGCGGGGTGGCCGGCCGCCGTTTCCGTACGACGCCGTGGTCCGGGTCAGCCTGTGGATCAGCGTGGCGGTGGTCGCCGTGCTGTTCGGCTGGGGCGCGTGGCAGCGGCGCTGGATCGCCGACGACGGACTGATCGTGCTGCGCACGGTGCGCAACCTGTTGGTCGGCAACGGGCCGGTTTTCAACCAGGGCGAGCGGGTGGAGGCCAACACCTCGACCGCGTGGACCTACCTGATGTACGTCGGAAGCTGGGTCGGCGGCCCGGTCCGCATGGAGTACGTGGCGCTGGTGCTGGCGCTGGTGCTGTCCGTGTTGGGCGTGGCGCTGCTGATGCTGGGCGCCGGGCGGCTCTACGCCCCCGGCCTACGGGGACGCCGGGCAATCATCTTGCCCGCCGGGGCGCTGGTCTACATCGCGCTGCCGCCGGCGCGTGACTTCGCGACGTCCGGGCTGGAAAGCGGTCTGACGCTGGCCTACCTGGGATTGCTGTGGTGGATGATGGTCTGCTGGTCACAGGCCCTGCGCAACCGCCCGGATCGCGACGCGTTCCTCGGCGTGCTGGCCTTCGTCGCGGGGTTCAGCGTTCTGGTGCGCCCCGAGCTGGCCTTGATGGGCGGGCTGGCCCTGATCATGATGCTGATCGCGGCCCGGACCTGGCGCCGTCGGGTGCTGATCGTGGTGGCCGGCGGATTCGTTCCGGTGGCCTACGAGATCTTCCGGATGGGCTACTACGGCTTACTGGTGCCCGGGACGGCGTTGGCCAAGGATGCCGCCGGTGACAAGTGGTCCCAGGGCATGACCTATCTGTCGAATTTCATCGAGCCCTATGCCGTGTGGCTGCCGGTGCTGCTGGTGGTGCCGCTGGGGCTGCTGCTGATGGCGGCTCGACGCCGGCCGTCGTTCCTGCGCCCGATGCTCGCGCCCAATTACGGCCGGCTGGCCCGGGCCGTGCAAAGCCCGCCGGCAGTGGTGGCGTTCGTCCTCGTCAGCGGACTGTTGCAGGCGCTCTACTGGATTCGGCAGGGCGGCGATTTCATGCACGCGCGAGTGCTGCTGGCGCCGGTATTTTGTTTGCTGGCCCCGGTGGCGGTGATCCCCGTGCTGATCCCCGACGGGCAGGACTACTCACGGGAGACCGGTTACTGGCTCAGCGGTGCGGCCAGCCTGCTCTGGCTCGGCATCGCGGGCTGGTCGCTGTGGGCAGCAAACTCGCCGGGGATGGGTTACGACGCCACCCACGTCACCTACAGCGGCATCGTCGACGAGCGGCGCTTCTATGCCCAGGCCACCGGCCACGCACACCCGCTGACCGCCGCCGATTACCTGGATTACCCCAGGATGGCGGCCGTGCTGGCGGCGCTGGACAACACTCCGGACGGGGCGTTGTTGCTGCCGTCTGGCAACTACATTCAGTGGGACATCGTGCCCATGCTTCCGCCGCCGGCACCGGCCCCGGGCAGCCCTCCCGACAGCAGAGCGCCGCAAAAGCCGCAGCACGCAGTGTTTTTCACCAACCTGGGCATGCTGGGCATGAATGTCGGGCTCGATGTCCGGGTGATCGACCAAATCGGGTTGGCGAACCCGCTCGCCCAGCACACGCAGCGCCTGACGCACGGCAGGATCGGGCACGACAAGAACCTCTTCCCGGACTGGGTGATCGCCGACGGCCCGTGGGTGAAGATGTATCCGGGCATTCCGGGCTATCTGGATGCGAATTGGGTCGCCCAGGCGGTGGCGGCCCTGCAATGCCCCGGGACCAAGGCGATGCTGGCCTCGGTGCGCGCGCCGATGACGCTGCACCGGTTCTTCTCAAACTTCTTGCACTCCTTCGAGTTCACCGCCTACCGGATCGACCGCGTGCCGCTTTACGAGCTCGCCCGGTGTGGCTTGCCGGTGCCGGAGCCCAGTCCGCCGCCGCCTCGCGAGTGAATATTGCGCGGAGAAATCTCACAGATCGCGAACTAGTCACAATTTGTCGGAGCCGGGCACTGACAGCAAATTCACATTTGCGGCTTCACCAGTGGGCGTTCACCGTCCGGCACATGCGGAAATGCCGTTTCCGGCCGTCGTAGGCGGCCCGAAAACCCCAAGAAATCACCGCTGCAGGACGGTTTGCGGAATCTCCTCGATGAGAGCGCGCCAGGGTTGGTGTGGTTCACTACAAGAGCACTGCTGCGCCGGATCGCATGCAGTTCGACCCCAATCAACGACGCGTCCTGATCAAGGGTGCGCCGAGAAGATGAGGAAGCAAGGATGACGTTTGTTGACAGGTTTCGCGGCGCCGTGGCACGCATGCCACGCCGGCTCGTGGTGGGAGCCGTTGGCGCGGCCCTGCTTTCGGGTCTGATCGGCGTCGTGGGGGGCCCGGCGACCGCAGGAGCGTTCTCTCGCCCCGGTCTGCCGGTGGAGTACCTGCAGGTTCCCTCGGCCGGAATGGGCCGCGATATCAAGGTCCAGTTCCAGAGCGGTGGCGCCAACTCGCCCGCGCTCTACCTGCTCGACGGTATGCGCGCCCAGGACGACTTCAACGGCTGGGACATCAACACTCCCGCGTTCGAGTGGTACAACCAGTCGGGCATTTCGGTCGTGATGCCGGTCGGCGGACAGTCCAGCTTCTACTCCGACTGGTACAAGCCCGCCTGCGGTAAGGCCGGCTGCACCACCTACAAGTGGGAGACCTTCCTGACCAGCGAGCTGCCGCAGTACCTGTCGGCCCAGAAGCAGGTCAAGCCGACCGGCAGCGCCGCCGTCGGTCTGTCGATGGCCGGATCGTCGGCGCTGATCCTGGCGGCCTACCACCCCGACCAGTTCGTCTACGCCGGCTCGCTGTCGGCGCTGCTGGACCCGTCGCAGGGGATGGGCCCGTCGCTGATCGGCCTGGCCATGGGTGACGCCGGCGGCTACAAGACCAAGGA
The DNA here is from genome assembly GCA_963832935.1 of uncultured Actinomycetota bacterium. Taxonomy (GTDB): domain Bacteria; phylum Actinomycetota; class Actinomycetes; order Mycobacteriales; family Mycobacteriaceae; genus Mycobacterium. The sequence continues at coordinate 11,778 of CAWHWA010000038.1, read as the reverse complement.
CATGTGGGGGCCGTCTAGCGACCCGGCATGGCAGCGCAACGACCCGTCGTTGCAGGTCGCCAAGCTCGTCGCCAACAACACCCGCATCTGGGTGTACTGCGGTAACGGCAAGCCGTCCGACCTCGGTGGCGACAACCTGCCCGCCAAGTTCCTGGAGGGCTTCGTGCGGACCAGCAACCTGAAGTTCCAGGAGGCGTACAACGCCGCCGGCGGTCACAACGCGGTGTGGAACTTCGACGCCAACGGCACGCACGACTGGCCCTACTGGGGTGCGCAGGTGCAGGCGATGAAGCCTGACCTGCAGTCGGCGCTGGGCGCCACGCCGGGCGCCGGTCCGGCCACTGCTTCCAACGCCGGGTCCACTACTCAGGGCACGTAGTCAGGCAGCGTAAAAGCAAGCAAGACAGCTAACGGCGGCGATCCCGAGGGGTCGTCGCCGTTAGCCGTCTGTGGGGTCGTGGCCGAGTGTGGTCCATTTCACTACCCTGCGGGTCAGCTCTCGTTCGGCCCTGGTTACTGTGCAAACACAGCGACTACATGATGGAGGGCGGACATGGGTAGCTTGCGGGGTCTGTCAACGCTTCTGCGGGTGCTCTGCATTGCCGCGCTAACGCTCGGGGTGGGCGGTGTGACGGCAGGAATCACGGGCAAGGCCGCAGCGGCGGGTTACGAGACGCTGATGGTGCCGTCGGGAGCCATGGGACGTTCGATCCCGGTGGCCTTCCTGGGCGGCGGGCCACACGCGGTGTATCTGCTCGACGCGTTCGACGCCGGCCCCGACGTCAGCAATTGGGTTACCGCGGGCAACGCGATGAACACGATGGGCGGCAAGGGGATCTCGGTGGTGGCGCCCGCAGGCGGCGCGTACAGCATGTACACCAACTGGGAGCAGGACGGCAGCAAGCAGTGGGACACCTTCCTGTCCAGCGAGCTGCCCGACTGGCTGGCCGCCAACAAGGGCCTCGCACCCGGTGGTCATGCCGCGGTGGGAGCCTCCCAGGGCGGCTACGCCGCGATGGCACTGGCCGCCTTCCACCCCGACCGGTTCGGCTTCGCCGGCTCGCTGTCCGGCTTCCTGTACCCGTCGAACACCACCACGGGCGGTTCGATCCTGGCCGGTCTGCAGCAATTCGGCGGCGTGGACGGCAACGGAATGTGGGGAGCCCCGCAGCTGGGCCGGTGGAAGTGGCACGACCCGTATGTGCATGCCGCGCTGCTGGCGCAGAACAACACCCGGGTCTGGGTCTGGAGCCCGACCACCATGGATGCCAGTGATCCCGCCGCCATGATCGGCCAGGCCGGTGAGGCGATGGGCAACAGCCGGATGTTCTACTCGCAGTACCGCAACGACGGCGGCCACAACGGCCACTTCGACTTCCCGGGCGGCGGCGACAACGGCTGGGGCTCGTGGTCGGGCCAGCTGGGTGCCATGTCGGGCGACATCGTGGGCGCCATCCGCTAGCCACCCCGGCCCCGCTGGCAGGACGGACGGCGCCGCGCGCCGAGCCGGTACGGTGTATTGGGAGCAGCAGAGGGCGGACGGCCGCTTGTTTTTATTCAAGCTGCGACCTACCGACTCTGCTAGCAGGAGAACATGACTACGAACGCCGCGCGGCGGAAGCGCCGCCGAATCCTCGCCTGGGTTGCCGCGCTCAGCATGGCCGGGGTCGTTTTGTTGGTCATCGTCGCCGTGGTGACCATGCTGCGCAGCTCGGAAACACCGCCCAGCGCGGTTCCTCCGGGTGTCCTGCCGCCGTCCTCGACCACGACCCATCCGCACAAGCCCCGACCCGCGTCGCAGGATGCTTCCTGCCCCGACGTGGAGTTGATGGTGATTCCCGGCACCTGGGAGTCGTCCCCACAGGACGATCCGCTCAACCCGATGCAGTTTCCAAATGCCCTGCTGCACAAGTTGACTGGGGCGATCAGCCAGGAGTTCCCGCCCTCGCGGGTGCTGACCTACACCGTTCCCTACACGGCGCAGTTCAACAATCCGCTGGGCGGCGTCAAGCAAATGTCGTACGACGACAGCCGGGCGGAAGGCACCCGCGCGGCCGTGCAGGCGCTGACCGACATGACCAACAAGTGCCCGTTGACCAGCTACGTGCTGATCGGTTTCTCGCAGGGCGCGGTGATCGCCGGCGACATCGCCAGCGACATCGGCAATGGCCGCGGACCCGTCGATGACGACCTGGTCCTCGGGGTGACGGTGATCGCCGACGGCCGCCGCCAGCAGGGCGTCGGCAACGACGTCGGGCCCAACCCGCCGGGGGAGGGCGCCGAGGTCACTCTGCACGAGGTGCCGATGCTGTCCGGGCTCGGTTTGACGATGACCGGTGCGCGGCCCGGCGGTTTCGGCGACCTCAACAGCAAGACCAACGAGATCTGCGCACCCGGGGATCTGATCTGCGCCGCTCCGAACGAGGCGTTCAGCGTCGCGAACCTGCCGAATACGCTCAACACGCTGGCCGGTGGTGCGGGCCAGCCGATCCACGCCATGTACGCCACCCCGCAGTTCTGGAACCTGGATGGCGTCACGGCCACGGACTGGACGCTGAACTGGGCGCGTAACCTCGTCGAGAACGCGCCGCACCCCAAGCACGGGTGACGGCCGGGCGGCTCGAGGCGATGCCTGCGGGCCAGCCGGGCCGCTGGGCGAGCTAGGCAAGGGGACACAGCGGCCAGGTGGCCGGTACCGGGGGCAATCGGCGGTACCTTGAGATTTGGTCTGCCGCGCGCCGCCGCCTAACATTAAGAGAAAACTAAGAGCGATAAGAGTTTGGTGGTTCCCGACCGGGTCGAAGCTTGCTCGGACAACGCGAGTTTGCGTGGTGCGCGAGAGGCCGGTCCGCGCGCAGAGGTAATCGTCGGCGACGCCGGCACCAGGACCGCCGGAGCAGCAGACCGGCGAGTGTGACAGGAGAAGGCGGCATGAGGGCGTACCACAACCCGTTCATCGTGAACGGAAGAATCAAGTTCCCGGATAACACCAACCTGGTTCGTCACGTCGAGAAGTGGGCGAAGGTTCGTGGCGACAAGCTGGCCTACCGGTTCCTGGATTACTCCACCGAACGCGACGGTGTCGAGCGCGACATTCTGTGGTCCGAATTCAGCGCCCGCAACCGCGCGGTGGGTGCCCGTCTGCAGCAGGTCACCGAACCTGGCGACCGCATCGCCATCCTGTGCCCGCAGAACCTGGACTACCTCGTTGCCTTCTTCGGCGCGCTGTACTCCGGCCGGATCGCGGTGCCGTTGTTCGACCCGGCCGAGCCGGGTCACGTCGGCCGTCTGCACGCGGTGCTCGACGACTGCTCCCCCTCCACGATCCTGACCACCACCGACTCCGCCGAAGGCGTCCGCAAGTTCATCCGGGCCCGTTCGGCCAAGGAACGGCCCCGCGTCATCGCCGTCGATGCGGTGCCCACCGAGGTCGCCGCCACCTGGGTTGAGCCCGAGGCCGATGAGAGCACCATCGCCTATCTGCAGTACACGTCAGGCTCCACCCGCACCCCGACGGGCGTGCAGATCACCCATCTGAACCTGCCCACCAACGTGCTGCAGACGCTGGTCGCCCTGGAGGGCGCCGAAGGCGACCGCGGCCTGTCCTGGCTGCCGTTGTTCCATGACATGGGCCTGATCACGGCGCTGTGCGCGCCGGTGCTCGGCCAAAGCTTCACCTTTATGACGCCCGCCGCGTTCGTGCGCCGGCCCGGCCGCTGGATCCGCGAACTCGCGCGCAAGCCCGGCGAGACCGGCGGCGTCTTCTCGGCCGCGCCGAACTTCGCTTTCGAGCACGCCGCGGTGCGCGGCTTGCCCCGCGACGATGAGCCGCCACTGGACCTGAGCAACGTCAAGGGAATCCTCAACGGCAGCGAGCCGGTGTCGCCGGCGTCGATGCGCAAGTTCTACGAAGCGTTTGCGCCCTACGGTTTGCCGGCAGACGGCGGTCAAGCCCTCCTACGGTCTGGCCGAGGCGACGCTGTTCGTCTCGACCACCCCGAGCGACGAGCCGCCCACAGTCATTCACGTGGATCGGGACGAGCTGAACAACCAACGCTTCGTCGAGGTGGCCGCCGATGCGCCGAACGCCGTCGCGCAGGTTTCCGCGGGCAAGGTCGGTGTCGACGAGTGGGCGGTCATCGTCGATGCCGACACGGCCAGCGAGCTGCCGGACGGGCAGATCGGCGAGATCTGGTTGCACGGCAAGAACCTGGGCACCGGCTACTGGGGTAAGGAAGAGGAGACCGCCCACACCTTCCGCAACATCCTCAAGTCGCGGATCAGCGCAGTCGCACGCCGAGGGCGCCGCCGACGACGGGCTGTGGGTACGCACCGGCGACTACGGCACCTACTTCAAGGGCCACCTCTATATAGCGGGCCGCATCAAGGACCTGGTCATCGTCGACGGCCGCAACCACTACCCGCAGGACCTCGAGTACTCGGCGCAGGAGGCCAGCAAGGCGCTGCGCACCGGATATGTGGCGGCCTTCTCGGTCCCGGCCAACCAGCTGCCGCAAGAGGTGTTCGACAACCCGCACGCCGGGCTCAAATTCGACGCCGAGGACACCTCCGAGCAGCTGGTGATCGTCGCCGAGCGTGCCGCCGGTACGCACAAGCTCGACTACCAGCCCATCGCCGACGACATTCGGGCGGCCATCGCCGTGCGCCACGGGGTAACCGTCCGCGACTTGCTGCTGGTGCAGTCGGGGACGATTCCCCGTACCTCCAGCGGCAAGATCGGGCACCGCGCCTGCCGCGCCGCCTACCTCGACGGCAGTCTGCGCAGCGGTATCGGGTCCCCGACCGCCTTCGCCAGCGCAACAGACTGAATCAGGAACCATGGCTGACACCGAATCTGACCTCCCGGACAACCCCGAAAATGCCGCCCCGACCGCGGGTGGGGACGTGCCCGCCAAGAAGGCCGAGCTGCGCGCTGGCGACGATGCAGAGCGAAGCGATGAGGAGGAGCGGCGCACACTGACGGTCCCCGAGATGCGGCAATGGCTGCGTAACTGGGTGGGCAAGGCCGTCGGGCAGTCGCCCGACGCGATCGACGAGTCGGTTCCGATGGTCGAGCTGGGCTTGTCGTCGCGGGATGCCGTGGCGATGGCCGCCGACATCGAAGACATGACCGGTGTCACGCTGTCGGTCGCGGTGGCGTTCCAGCATCCGACCATCGAATCGCTGGCGACCCGGATCGTCGAGGGCGAACCCGAACGGGCCGACGACGACCTCGACGGTGTCGACTGGACCCGCACCGGCCCCGCCGAGCGCGTCGACATCGCGATCGTGGGGCTGGCCACCCGGCTGCCCGGCGACATGAACACCCCCGACGAAACCTGGCAGGCCCTGATGGAGGGCCGCGACGCCATCACCGACCTGCCCGAGGGCCGCTGGTCGGAGTTCCTCGAAGAGCCCCGGCTGGCCGCGCGGATCGCGAAGGCGCGCACCCGCGGCGGCTACCTGAAGGACATCAAGGGCTTCGACTCCGAGTTCTTCGCGGTGGCCAAGACCGAGGCCGACAACATCGACCCGCAGCAGCGGATGGCGCTGGAATTGACCTGGGAGGCACTCGAACACGCCCGCATCCCGGCGTCGAGCCTGCGCGGTGAGGCCGTCGGCGTGTATGTCGGCGTCTCGAACAACGACTACGACTTCCTGGCGGTGTCCGACCCGACCACCGCGCACCCCTACGCCATCACCGGCAACGCCAGCTCGATCATCGCCAACCGGGTGTCCTACTTCTACGACTTCCGCGGGCCGTCGCTCGCGGTCGACACCGCCTGCTCGAGCTCGCTGGTGGCGACGCACCAGGCGGTGCAGGCGCTGCGCAACGGCGAGTGCGACGTGGCGGTCGCCGGCGGCGTCAACGCGCTGATCACTCCCGCGGTGACCCTCGGTTTCGACGAGATCGGCGCGGTGCTGGCCCCGGACGGCCGGATCAAGTCGTTCTCGTCGGACGCCGACGGCTACACCCGCTCCGAGGGCGGCGGCATGCTGGTGCTCAAGCGGGTCGACGATGCCCGCCGCGACGGCGACCAGATCCTGGCCGTGATCGCCGGCAGCGCGGTCAACCACGACGGCCGGTCCAACGGCCTGATCGCGCCCAACCAGGACGCGCAGGCCGACGTCCTGCGCCGGGCCTACAAGGACGCGGGCATCGATCCGCGCACCGTCGACTACATCGAGGCGCACGGCACCGGCACCGTCCTCGGCGACCCGATCGAGGCCGAGGCGCTGGGCCGCGTCGTCGGCCGGGGGCGGCCCGCAGACCGTCCGGCGCTGCTGGGCGCGGTGAAAACCAATGTGGGACACATGGAGTCGGCCGCGGGTGCGGCCAGCGATGGCCAAGGTGGTGCTGGCGCTGCAGCACGACAAGCTGCCGCCGTCGATCAACTTCGCCGGGCCCAGCCCGTACATCGACTTCGACGCGATGCACCTGAAGGTCATCGACACGGTGACCGACTGGCCGCGCTACGGCGGCTACGCGCTGGCCGGCGTGTCCAGCTTCGGCTTCGGTGGCGCCAACGCGCACGTGGTGGTGCGCGAGGTCCTGCCGCGCGACGTGATCGAGCGTGAGGCCGGAGCCCTCAGATAGGCGCGAAGCCGCGGTCGCCGAGGCGGCTCCCGCCGAGGCGCCCGAGCTCGAAGGCCACTCGCTGCGGTTCGACGAATTCGGCAACATCATCACCGACGAATCCGAGGCCGAGGAGGACGAGCCCGAGCTGCCCGGCGTCACCGAGGAGGCGCTGCGACTCAAGGAAGCCGCGCTGGAAGAGCTTGCGGCGCAAGAGGAGTCCGAACCGACCAAGCCGCTGATCCCGCTCGCGGTGTCGGCGTTCCTGACCTCGCGCAAGAAGGCCGCCGCCGCCGAGCTGGCGGACTGGATGGAAAGCCCCGAGGGCCAGGCGTCGTCGCTGGAATCGATCGGCCGCTCGCTGTCGCGGCGCAACCACGGCCGCTCTCGCGCGGTGGTGCTGGCCCACGACCACGAGGAGGCCATCAAGGGCCTGCGGGCGGTCGCCGAGGGCAAGCAGCGGCCGAACGTGTTCAGCGTCGACGGGCCGGTGACCAACGGCCCGGTGTGGGTGATGGCCGGATTCGGCGCGCAGCACCGCAAGATGGGCAAGAGCCTGTACCTGCGCAACGAGGTCTTCGCCGAGTGGATCGAGAAGGTCGACGCGCTGATCCAGGACGAGCGGGGCTACTCGGTGCTCGAGCTGATCCTGGACGACTCGCAGGACTACGGCATCGAAACCAGCAAGTCACCATCTTCGCGATCCAGATCGCGCTGGGTGAGCTGCTCAAGCACCACGGCGCCAAGCCCGCCGCGGTGGTCGGCCAGTCGCTGGGCGAGGCCGCGTCGGCCTACTTCGCCGGCGGCCTGTCGCTGGCGCGACGCCACCCGCGCGATCTGCTCGCGCTCGCACCTGATGGGCGAGGGCGAGGCGATGCTGTTCGGCGAGTACATCCGGCTGATGGCGCTGGTCGAGTACTCCGCCGACGAGATCAAGACGGTGTTCGCCGACTTCCCCGGCCTCGAGGTGTGCGTCTACGCCGCGCCCACCCAGACCGTCATCGGCGGCCCGCCCGACCAGATCGACGCGATCATCGCCCGCGCCGAATCCGAGGGCAAGTTCGCCCGCAAGTTCCAGACCAAGGGCGCCAGCCACACCTCAGCAGATGGACCCGCTGCTCGGCGAGTTCTCCGCGGAGCTGCAGGGCATCAAGCCGATGAGCCCGACCGTCGGCATCTTCTCGACGGTGCACGAGGGCAGCTACGTCAAGCCCGGCGGCGACCCGATCCACGACGTCGACTACTGGAAGAAGGGGCTGCGCCACAGCGTCTACTTCACCCACGGCGTCCGCAACGCCGTCGACAGCGGGCACACCACCTTCCTGGAGCTGGCGCCCAACCCGGTGGCGCTGATGCAGGTGGGTCTGACCACCGCGGCCGCGGGACTGCATGACGCCCAGCTGATCCCGACGCTGGCCCGCAAGCAGGACGAGGTCGAGTCGATGGCCTCGACCATGGCGCAGCTGTACGTGTACGGCCACGACCTGGACATCCGGACGCTGTTCAGCCGCGCCGCGGGCCCGCAGGACTACGCGAACATCCCGCCGACCCGGTTCAAGCGCAAAGAGCACTGGCTGGACGTGCACTTCTCCGGCGACGGCTCGGTGATCATGCCGGGTACCCACGTCGCGCTGCCGGACGGCCGGCACGTCTGGGAGTACGCTCCGCGCACCACCACGGATCTGGCCGCGCTGGTGAAAGCGCTGCGGCGCAGGTGCTTCCGGATGCGCAGCTGACGGCCTCCGAGCAGCGCGCGGTGCCCGGCGAGGGCGCCCGGCTGGTGACGACGATGACCCGGCACCCCGGCGGCGCGTCGGTTCAGGTGCACGCCCGCATCGACGAGTCCTTCACGCTGGTCTACGACGCGCTGGTCAGCCCGGGCGGGCAAGCGCTCGGCGCTGCCGACCGCGGTCGGCGCCGGCGCGGCGATCGCGGCCGCGACCATCGTGGCCGCAACGGATCGGCGGAAGCGCCGGCCAGCCGCGCGGCCGTCGAGGAGCCCGACGCCGAAACGCTGTCGGACAGCCTGACCAACCGCTACCTGCCGGCCGGCATGGGCAGATGGTCACCGGATTCCGGCGAGACCATCGCCGAGCGGCTGGGCACGATCGTCTGCGGCGGCGATGGGTTACGAGCCCGAGGACCTGCCGTGGGAGGTGCCGCTGATCGAGCTGGGCCTGGACTCGCTGATGGCGGTGCGGATCAAGAACCGCGTCGAGTACGACTTCGACCTGCCGCCCATCCAGTTGACGGCGGTGCGCGACGCCAATCTCTACGCCGTCGAGAAGCTGATCGAGTATGCGATCGAGCACCGCGACGAGGTCGAGCAGCTGGCCGAGCACCAGAAGACGCAGACGGCCGACGAGATCGCCAGGGAGCAGGCCGAGCTGTTGCACGGCGGCCCCAAGACCGCCGAGCCGAAGCTCCGGCGGCTACCGAGCCGAGCCTGCGCCGACTCCTCCTGCCGGGGACCTGCCGATTCCGCCGCCGCCGACCGACCCGTCCGGCCCTTCGGCCAACGGCGCCAAGCCGAATCTGGCCGAGGCGCTCAGCCAGGAGGCGGTGGCCAAGGCGCTGAACTCCGATGTGCCGCCGCGGGATGCCGCCGAGCGGGTCACATTCGCCACCTGGGCGATCGTCACGGGCAAGTCGCCGGGCGGCATCTTCAACCCGCTGCCCAAGCTCGACGACGACACCGCCGCCAAGATGGCCCAACGGCTTGCCGAGCGTGCCGAGGGGCCGATCAGCGCCGAGGACGTGCTGACGTCGGAGACCATCGAGGCGCTGGCCGACAAGGTGCGCGCCTACTTCGAGGCCGGCCAGATCGACGGCTTCGTCCGCACGCTGCGCGCGCGTCCCGAAGACGACTCCAAGGTCCCGGTGTACGTGTTCCACCCGGCCGGCGGCTCGACGGTGGTGTACGAGCCGCTGCTCAACCGGTTGCCGGCGGACACTCCGATGTACGGCCTGGAGCGCGTCGAGGGCACCGTTCAGGAGCGGGCCGCCCAGTATGTGCCGAAGCTGTTGGAAATCAACGACGGTAAGCCGTTCATCCTGGCCGGGTGGTCGCTTGGCGGTGCGCTGGCGTATGCCTGCGCGATCGGGTTGAAGCGGGCCGGAGCCGACGTGCGATTTGTCGGAATGATCGACACGGTGCGCGCTGGGGAGGAGATTCCGCAGACCAAGGAGGAAACCCGCAAGCGCTGGGACCGATACGCGAAGTTCGCCGAGCGCACCTTCAACGTCGAGATTCCCGGGATCCCCTACGAGCAGCTCGAAGAGCTCGACGACGAGGGGCAGGTCAAGTTCGTGTTGGACCTCGTCCAGCAAAGCGGCGTGCAGGTTCCGGGCGGCATCGTCGAGCACCAGCGGACGTCCTATCTGGACAACCGGGCGCTCGAGACCGTCGTGATCGAGCCTTACGACGGCCACGTGACCCTCTACATGGCCGATCGCTACCACGATGACGTCATCGAGTTCGAGCCGCGCTACGCCGTCCGCAAGCCCGACGGCGGCTGGGGCGAGTTCGTGGCGGACCTGGAGGTGGTTCCGATCGGTGGCGAGCACATCCAGGCCATCGACGAACCGATCATCGCCAAGGTCGGTGCCCACCTGGCCGAGGTGCTGAATAAGGTCGAGGCGCAAACCAGTCAGACGAGTGAGGTAGGCAAGTAGTGACGGGTACCGAGCCAGCTCCCTCCCCCCACAGCACAGCCGAGAAGCTGGCCGACCTTCGTTCCCGTTTGGAGCTGGCCAAAGAGCCCGGCGGCGAGAAGGCCGCCGCCAAGCGCGACAAGAAGGGCATCCCGAGCGCGCGTTCCCGGGTGTACTCGCTGGTCGACCCGGGCACCTTCCTGGAGATCGGCGCGCTGGCCAAGACGCCCAACGACCCCAACGCGCTCTACGGTGACGGCTGCGTCACCGGCCACGGCATGATCGACGGCCGGCCGGTCGGTGTGTTCTCCCACGACCAGACCGTGTTCCAGGGCACCGTCGGCGAGATGTTCGGCCGCAAGGTGGCCCGGCTGATGGAGTGGTGCGCGATGGTCGGGTGCCCGATCATCGGCATCCAGGACTCCGGCGGCGCCCGGATCCAGGACGCGGTCACCTCGCTGGCGTGGTACGCCGAGCTGGGCCGTCGCCACGAGGCGCTGTCCGGGCTGGTGCCGCAGATCTCCCTGATCTTCGGCAAATGCGCTGGGGGAGCGGTGTATTCGCCGATCCAGGATGATCTGCTCGTCTCGGTGCGCGACCAGGGCTACTTCTTCGTCACCGGGCCCGATGTGATCCGGGAAGTCACCGGCGAGGACGTCAGCCTCGACGAGCTCGGCGGGTCCGATGCGCAGGCCCGCTACGGCAACATCCACCAGGTGGTGGATTCCGAGGCCGAAGCGTTCCAGTACGTGCGTGACTTCCTGTCGTTCCTGCCCTCCAACAGCTTCGACAAGCCACCGGTCATCAACCCGGGACTGGAACCGGAGATCACGCCGACCGACCTCGAGCTCGACTCGATCGTGCCGGACTCCGACAACGCGGCCTACGACATGCACGAGATCCTGCTGCGGATCTTCGACGACGGCGACTTCCTCGACGTCGCCGCGCAGCACGGGCCGGCCATCATCACCGGGTATGCCCGGGTCGACGGGCGTCCGGTCGGCGTGATCGCCAACCAGCCCATGTACTTGGCCGGGTCGATCGACAACGAAGCCTCCGACAAGGCCGCGCGGTTCATCCGTTTCTGCGACGCGTTCGAGATCCCGCTGGTCTTCGTGGTGGATACACCCGGATTCCTGCCCGGGGCCGAGCAGGAGAAGAACGGCATCATCAAGCGCGGCGGCCGCTTCCTGTACTCCGTCGTGGAAGCCGATGTGCCCAAGGTGACGATCACCATCCGCAAGTCCTACGGCGGTGCCTACGCGGTGATGGGGTCCCGGCAGCTGACCGCCGACTTCAACTACGCCTGGCCTACCGCGCGCATCGCGGTGATCGGGGCGGAGGGAGCCGCGCAGCTGCTGATGAAGCGCTTCCCGGATCCCACCACGCCCGAGGCGCAGCAGATCAAGAAGGACTTCATCGAGGGCTACAACCTGAACTTGGCGATCCCGTGGACAGCCGCCGAGCGCGGGTTCATCGACTCGGTCGTCGACCCAATGAGACCTGGCTGCTGATCCGCAAGTCGCTAAAGCTGTTGCGGGACAAGC
>CAWHWA010000037.1:0-13366 GCA_963832935.1 uncultured Actinomycetota bacterium | reverse complement strand
TGATGAAAATGAAAACTGGCCAGACCTTGGCGGTCCGGTCAGTCAGCATTCAGTGGTGGAGTGCCGGGACTCGAAACCGACGCTCTACTAGGCATTTTGACGTCTGATCTGCCGTTTCTTCACATTCGGTCGAGTTCAGTCCCGCTCGATACCTGCGGTTTCGTTTCGACTCTCGACGGCGTCAGGAGCAGTTCAGGCGTGCATCGTCTGCCCAGAAGTCGTCGGGCGCCGAAGGTGCGTCACCGTAGGGCATCAGTTGGATCGCACGAAGCGCAATAGCTTGGCAGCGACTCCATCGCCGAGTTTGGGACTACCGATCCAGGAAACGGCTGGCGCCGTCTATGCACCCCTCGATCGAGCGATCACCGTCCTATCCGAACGGGCGCAGACATTCGCGGTCAGATCCGCTGTGGCGGGCGCCCAGTTTACGGTCGCGACACTGCTGGCGCGCAGCAAGCCGCGGCTATTTGAGCATGCTTCCTGCATCGATGGTGACGGGAAGTCCTGTGATGTACCGGGATTCATCCGAGGCCAGGAACAGCACCGCGTTGCTGATGTCTACCGGCTCGACCCACCCGATCGGGAGGACGTGCATGAACTGCGCGGCGACCTTGAGGTCATCCGGGCCTGGGTTTTCCAGATCGGGCCGAAATAGCCTCATCGTCCCCTCGTTCATGAACATCGGTGTGTTGACGTTAGTGGGGTGTATGGAGTTGACGCGGATGAAGTGCTGGCCAAGTTCGACGGCAAAGGTGCGCATCAGACCCACGACGCCGTGTTTGGCGGCGATGTAGTGACCGGTATGTGGGTAGGCCTTGAGTCCGCCGACGGAGCTGGTCAGGATGATCGATCCGCCCTCACCTTGGGAAATCAGGTGTGGAACACCAGCTTTGACGGTTTTCCAGACGCCCGAAAGGTTGACGTCGATCATGTCGCGCCAGTCGTCTTCGCTGGTCTTGTCGAGGGTCTGGCCGCCGTTGCCGATTCCAGCATTGGCGCAAATGATGTCCAAGCGGCCCAGCTGCTCGACACCGCTGCCAACCGCCGCCTTGAGAGCGTCGTAGTCGCGCACGTCGACTTCTGCGGTCACGATACGACGGTTGAGGCCCTTGATCAGGTCGGCGGTCTGGGCCAGGTCATCGGTTGTCGATGGCGCGATCTGGCTGCTGCTGCTGATGGGTTTGCAGATGTCGACCGCGATGATGTCGGCGCCTTCTTGGGCTAGGCGCACCGCATGACTGCGTCCTTGGCCGCGGGCCGCGCCGGTGATGAACGCAACCTTGCCCTCAACTCGTCCGCCCATGACTGCACCTCACTGCTCCCAGAGGCCGGGATGTATTAGCGGCCCGGCGCGACTGTTCTGAATCAATTATTTTATCGATCGATCAGGAAGCGTGGCATCGTTCCGTGCGGTTGTCAACAGCCGTCTGTGAACGGCATCCAATAGCTCTGCACACGGCGAAGTGTGACTACCGCTGTCCCGGGACCGCCAACCAGGCGCTTAGCTGCGCCGCGTCGACGCGGGCGCAGTTGCCTTTAGCAGGCCGATCTGTCGTTGGACGAATACGCGCAATTCATCGTGGCCTTGGGTGACGCCGACGGCGCTCTCATTGCACAGGCTGCGCGCGGTCTGCGCGATCAACATCGAGATCGCGACCGGTGGATACGTGTCAAGATCGATGTCGTTGGCGCGCAGCACCATCGTCATGGCCGCTGTCTCGATGTCGCGGACACGTTCGGCGTACGCCTTGAGCTCAGCTCCAATTGACTTGCGGTGGTTGGCTAATGCCATGAACTCGGCGTTGAGAGTCGTTAATGCTGGATCGCTGTTCATCAGCCACAGCGCCTGTAGGGGATCGTCATCGGCCAGCAAGGCGCGCATGCGCACCAGTGCAGCCTCCGCACCGGCGCGCAGTACGTCCAGGAACAGGTCGTCCATCGTCGGAAAGTAGTAATAGACCAGGGCCTGCTTGACACCCGCCGCGGCGGCCACCCGCCGCGATGTGGCCGCGGCATAGCCTTCCTCGCGCATGACCCGGGCGGTCGCCTCGATCAGCTTGCCGCGGGTCCGCATCGCCGTCCCCCTTGTATCGCGGAGTCGCCGTGGGTTTCGGCAAATCCGGTTTGCTTGACCGGCCCGCGCGGCGCGTGGTAGGCATACCATATCCTAGCAATTTGGTCGATCGATCAGTTTATGAGGTCGCGAACATATGCCGCAGGCGGATGGAGGGGCCATGCCGACCGCGCCGAAGGGCGCCGCCGCCGGGATAGGCCGGCGACGATGACCGCACACCTGCGCGTGCGGGTCGATCCCGGTCTGTGCGAGGCGCACGCCCTGTGCATCGAGATCGCCCCCGAGGTCTTCGGTCTCGGCGATGACATCGCGACCTGCGACGAAACACCCGATGAATCCTCGCAGCACAGCGTGGAAGCCGCCGTATCCGCCTGTCCACGTCAAGCCATCAGCATGGTCGTCGAAGAAACCTCACCATGATGCGGCTTGTCTCCCCGGTTTCTTCGGCACCGGAAAGGATTTCGACTGATGACCGATCTGGCTAATATCGACTACTTCACGGACGCTGACATCGCGCAAAACCCCTATGAATACTGGGATTATCTGCGCAGCCAGGGCCCGGTGTTCCAGGAGCCGCATCACGGGGTCGTGGCCGTGACCGGCTACCAGGAAGTTCAGGCCGCGTTCAAAGATTTCGAGTCGTTCTCTGCGGTCAACGCGATCGGCGGCCCATTCCCACCGCTGCCGTTTACCCCTGAAGGGGACGACATCAGCGACCAGATCCAAGCGCATCGCCACGAGTTCCCGATCTTTGAGCACATGGTAGTCATGGACCCGCCCGAACACGAAAGGGCGCGTTCCCTTTTAGGTCGGCTGCTGACTCCGCGTCGGCTGCAGGAAAACAAACACTACATCTGGCAATTGGCGGACCGGCAGTTCGACGAATTCATCGCCAACGGTCGCTGCGAGTTCCTCGGCGAGTACGCCAAGCCGTTCGCCACATTAGCGATCGCCGACCTTCTCGGGGTTCCCGACGAGGATCGCGCGGAGATCCGCCGCAATCTAGGAGCCGGTAATGCACCGGGTGCCAGGGTGGGTGCCCTGGATCACGAACCCGTGGGCAGCAACCCGTTGCAGTACCTGGACGGCCTTTTTAGTGGCTACATCGCCGAGCGGCGACAGCATCCTCGCGAGGACGTGTTGACCGGCCTGGCCACCGCCACCTACCCGGATGGCTCGACTCCGCCGCTTTTAGAGGTGGCCCGGCCGGCCACCTTCCTGTTCGCGGCCGGCCAGGAGACCGTGACCAAACTGCTCAGCTCGGCAGTGCAGGTCCTCGGGGATGAGCCCGAGCTGCAGGAGCGTCTGCGTGCTGACCGAGACCTGATCGGCGCGTTCATCGAGGAGGCATTGCGCATGCAGAGCCCGACCAAGGTCGACTTCCGACTGGCACGCAAGACCACCACTTTGGGCGGGGTACCTATCCCGGCAGGCACGGTGCTCATGCTGTGCCTGGGTGCCGCCAATCGCGATCCGCGAAAGTTCGCCGATCCCAACGAATTCCAGATCGACCGTAAGAATGTGCGCGAGCACATTGCCTTTGGTCGCGGTATCCACACTTGCGCGGGTGCCCCGCTTGCGCGAGTGGAAGGACACGTCACGATCAACCGCCTACTTGACCGTACGCGCGACATCGCGATCACTGAGCCTAAACACGGCCCGCCCACCAACCGCCAGTACCGCTACACGCCCACATTCCTCTTGCGTGGGCTTACCGAGCTGCACATCGATTTCACCCCCGCAGACTGATGACCGCGACCAGCTGCAGTTTCGCGCGAAAGGCTTTGTGATGACCGTGCAGACCATCCTGGACGAGATTCGTCGCCGGCCCGGGACCGGTGAGGTGATCCCAATCATCAATCCCGCGACCGAAGAGCAGATCACCGAATTCACCGACGGCGGCGCTGCGGCGGTCGACGAGGCCGTCGCCCAGGCCCGCGCCAGCGCGAGCGCGGGAGTCTGGCGCGCGTTGCCCGCAACCGAACGGGCCAAAGTCCTGTGGCGCGTTGCCGACCTGATCGATGAGCACGCAGATGAACTCGCCCAGATCGATTCCCTGAACACCGGCATGCCCTACAAGCAGGCCTACAGGATCATGTCCACCAGCGCCGAAACCTTCCGCTACTACGCGGGGTGGTGCACCAAGGTCAACGGCATCGCCCACGACGTACAGCAGACGGGGGGCATCACCGGCGCGTACTCGACCATGCACGCCTACACCCTCAAGGAGCCTTACGGTGTGGTCGGGCTGATCTTCCCGTGGAACGGTCCGGTGTTCAACGCATGCACCAAGCTCGCGCCCGCGCTCGCCGCGGGTTGCAGCTGTGTGGTCAAACCCGCCGAGGAAACCCCGCTGTCGGCGCTGCTGCTGGAAAAGATGCTCACCCAAGCCGGCATCCCTGACGGCGTTGTCAACTTGGTGACCGGCTACGGGCACACCGCTGGTGTGGCGATCACCGCTCACCCGGGTGTGGAGAAGGTCGCCTTCACCGGTTCAACCGAAGTCGGCAAACAGATCGTGCAGGCAGGCAGCGGCAACCTCAAGAGAGTCATGCTCGAACTCGGCGGTAAGTCACCCGTGCTGATCTACGACGACGCCGATGTCGACACGGCGATCAAGATCGCCGCGATGGGAATCTTCATCCACTCGGGGCAGGGCTGCATCAGCGGATCACGCATCTTCGCGCAGCAGGGTATCTACGAGCGGGTCGTCGAAGGCGTTGCGAACGTGGCGAACTCGGTCAAGCTGGGCGGTCCAACAGATGAAAACGTACTCATCGGTCCCATCATCAGCGAAAAGCAGCTGAGCCGCGTGATGGGCTTCATCGATGAGGGCAAGCGCGACGGCGTGCACGTGGTCACGGGCGGTAATCGACTCGATCGCAACGGCTACTTCGTTCACCCGACCGTGCTCACCGACGTGGACCCCGCGATGAGGCTCTATCAGCAGGAGATTTTCGGTCCCGTAGTCGCAGTCCTGCCATTCGATGATGACGACGAGGTTGTAGCGCTGGCCAACAATTCCGACTACGGGCTGGCCGCCACCGCGTGGACCAGAGATATCGCCCGCGCGCACCGCTTGGCCAAGCGCCTGCAGGCCGGCACCATCAGCCTGAACTGCCAGATGGTTTTCGACCACTCGATGCCCTTCGGTGGACACAAGCAGTCCGGCTGGGGCTACGAGTGGGGCCGCGATGGCATCGAGAGCTTCATGCAAACCAAGACCGTATACGCTCAGCTCTGACTCGCATCGACACGCTTGGCGCAGCACTCGATCAGCCGCTGTCACCGTCGGCTCGATGACAACGCCGAACCTGACCCGCGATCACCCCGACCGGGGGTGGCCCATGAGGGACAGCGCGGCGTCGGCGGCGTCGAGCACGGCGCCGGCGTGTGCCGAAGCTGAGTCGGCCACCTCGACGATCAGTCGGGTGTCCTTCTGCAGCAGCGTCCCTGCATATCCGGCAAGCTGCTCCAAGCCGCCGGTTCCGCTGATTGCGCTGAGCGCGAAGCTATTTCCACTACTGCGCGAAACGACTTCGGTGAGACGGTCCGGGGATACGCCCAAGGCCGCCCCGAGCGAAAGGGCGGTGGCCGACGTTCCCAAGTTGGCGGTAAACAACAAATTGTTGAGCAGTTTGGTGGTCTGCCCGCAGCCCAGTACGCCCAGGTGCACCACTGGGTCGGCAAAAGTTCCGAAGACTGCGCGGCAGCGTTCAACGACGACGGTGTCCCCACCCATCATCACCAACAGACGCCCTTCGGATGCCGCTCCCCCGCCGCCGCTCACCGGGGCATCGATAACCGATACGCCTTGTGCACCAGCCTTTTTCGCGAGTTCCCGGCAGGTGTTGGGATGTACAGTGCTGTGCACCGCGATTACAGCGCCCGGTTTCAGTCCCGCGAGCACTCCGCGCTCACCGCCGGTGAGTTCTTCGATGTCGGCATCACCAGTGACGCATAGGCAGACCAGATCGCTGTCGGCGCCGAGTTCGGCCGGCGACGCGGCGGCCCTCGCCGCGGTGGTGGCGAAGGGCTCCAACGTCGCCGGCCGGCGCGCCCACAGTGTCGTCGGGTAGCCGGCTTCGATGATCCGGCGCGCCATCGGTCCGCCCTGGCTGCCCAACCCGATGAATCCGATACGCATCAGAGGGCCCGGCATGGGGCGATCGTTGTTGATCAAGCGTGCGATGTTGGTGGTCACTCTCAACCCATGCCGATGCGAATGTTCTTGGTCTGCTGAAACTCGCGCAGACCGTCGAGGCCGCCGGTGCGGCCGAAGCCGCTCTGCTTGTAACCGCCGTAAGGGCCTTGCGGGCAGATGTCGCTGAACTTGTTGACCCACACCGATCCGGCTTCGAGTTGGCGGGCGACGCGATGGGCGCGAATTAGATCCCGAGTGTGCACGAAGGCGTTAAGACCGTAGGGCGTGTCGTTGGCGATCCGCACGGCTTCGGCATCGTCGCTGAACCTGATGAGAGACACCACGGGTCCGAAGGTTTCGATCTGCCCCAGTTCCGAGGCGTTGTCGACGTCGCCGAGGACCGTCGGTTCAATGTAATAGCCGCCCGCGAGTTCACCCCCGATCCGCTGCCCTCCGGTGAGGAGCTGACCGGCTCCCTCCCTGACCGCTGTGTCGATCGCGTGCAAGATGCGGTCCACGGCGGCCTGGCTGATGACGGGACCGACAACCACCGTGGGATCAAACGGATTCCCGATCTTCGCAGCGTCGATCACGGTCCGGAACTTCTCGGCGAAGGCGTCATACACCGACTCATGCACCAGCAGGCGACTGGCACAGGCACAACTTTGACCGGACTGCATCAGCGGGCCCTGATGAGCTGACAGCATTGCCGCAACGTCCAGGTCGGCGTCGGCGAAAATAATGTTCGCTGATTTGCCACCGAGTTCGGCGACGACCGGGGTGAGATTGATGGCCGCCGACCGGATAACCTCGCGGGCGGTGGCGCCACCACCCGTGAAATAGATCTTGCCGATGCCGGCATGCTCCACTAACGCTTGCCCACCGTCAGGGCCGGCTGGGACGACATTGACGAGTCCGGGTGGCAGGCCAGCTTCGACACACAGCTCACCGAAGCGCAGTGAGGCTAGCGGCGCCAGCTCGGATGGCTTGAATACCACCGCGTTTCCCGCGGCCAGTGCCGGAGCGACGCAGGATCCCGCCACAACCAGCGCTCCGTTCCAGGGCGCGATGACGCCAACGACACCGTAGGGTTCGCGTTCGACAAGATTGACGTCGAACGACCCGTCGACTGGTGTGCTCGACCCGTGCGGCTTGTCGGCGTACCCGGCGAAGTAACGCAGGAACCGCTCCAAGAGCACGGCGTTGCCGGCGAATGAGACCGGAACCGCATAGTCGTGGACATTGAGCCCGGCAAGCTCGTCGAGGTGTTCCTGCACCGCGTCGGCCAGATCCATTAGCAGATCACGGCGGCGATCAACGGTGAGCGCTACCCATTCACGTTGCGCCTCCCGCGCTGATGCCACTGCGTGGTCGATTTCTGCCGCGCCGGCCAGCACAATCGTCGCGTTCGGCTGGCCATCGGCCGGATAGATGTGCTCGTGGAGTGCCCCAGATGATGCGGTAATCCGGTCACCGCCCACCAGAAGACCGACCGGATCACCGGGTGCGGTGGGTCGGACCGTCTCGGCGGCGGTCATGAGATCTCCGTGCTTCTGCCGCCCACTCATTGCGAACGCGCTGCTTTTGTTCGGCGATCACCTCGTTGAGATGGCGAGGCCTTGGGCCATCCGTAGTAGGCCGAGAAATGCAGTGCCAACTCGTCTATTTCGTCGAACGACACATCGCGACTCTTGAGTGCGGCGTACACATGGCTCATGATCGGTACAGGCGCGTCCTGAATCGCCACGCATGCCACGGTGATCAACCGTCGCTCTTTCATTGCGAGGCCCGGGCGCAGCCACATCTCACCGAACACGAAGTTCAAAATGCCCGCGCCGGAATACGGGTTATCCCGGATCGGTACATAGGGCATGCAGTTGACGTCCCTGAAACGACTGCTCGCCGACCAATAACCGGCTCTCGGGTCGCTCGGCGTGACCAGTGGCAGCAGTGGATCGGGATCCGGCACCGCCTGACCGCGCTCGCGGTGGATGCGGTCCCATTGCTCATCGACGGTCATGTTGAACCGCGAGGCCTTTGGCCACCCGCCGTACACTGCGAAATGCAGTACAGTTTCACGCATTTCGGTGACCGATATGTCACCGCTGTTAAGCGCTGCATAGACGTGGTCGCGCAACGGTTGTTCGGCGTCCGCGGCAGCAACGCAAGCCAGCGTGACGAATCGTCGGTCTCGTCGACTCAGAACCGGGCGAGACCAGACCTCGCCGAAGACGAAGTCGATCAGACCGGTCATCGCAGCGGGACTACGATCCCCGGGCGGGTCGAAGGTCATCACCTCAGCGAACAAGCGTCGGCCGCGCTGGGAACGTTCAGTCTCGACTGCTGTCATCGTCTCGCCTTCCGCCTGAGGTCGCATGCCATCACCGCAGGGTGACGCCGGCGTCGACCTTGAACTCAAGTCCGGTCACAAATCTGGACTCGTCGGACACCAAGAACAGCACCGCGTTGCTGATGTCGATCGCCTCGGCCATCACAATGGGCAGAGCGTTCAAGAAAATCGGAATCAAGTCCGGTCGGGTCTCGGCCAGAATCCCCTGCAAAGACTCCGGGCGCATACCCGTCTCCACTCCGGTGGGGTGCACAGTGTTGACGCGAACATTCTGCGCGGCAAGCTCATTGGCCAGCGCCCTGCTCAACCCGACCACCCCATGCTTGGATGCGGTGTAGGGCAGGTGCAAGGGTGTGCCTTTCAAGCCCGCCGACGAGCTGATGAGGATCAAGCTGCCGCCACCACCGACCAGATGCGGAAGTGCCGCGGCGCACGTATTCCAAGTGCCGATGAGATTGACATCGACGACGGTGCGCCATTGTTCGGAAGTCGTCGAATCCCAGGTGCCGACCGTCAGTACGCCAGCATTGGCCACGGCCGCATCCAGCCCACCGAGTTCTTCCACGGCGTCGGCCACCGCCGACGCTAAGGCCGCAGCGTCCCGTATGTCGACCACGCGAGTGATGGCGCGGTGGTCATGCTTTTCGACCAGCCGTGCGGTCACATCAAGATCTTCACGCGACGCCAGCGGGTACTCCAACTCGGGCAACGACTCACAGATGTCGACAAGAATGAGGTCGGCACCCTCCTCAGCCAAGCGCACCGCATGACTGCGACCCATCCCGCGCGCGGCCCCGGTCACCAAGACGCGCTTACCGGCTACCCGCCCGCTTGAGGCGCTGCACGATCAATCTTGGGCTGCTCATAGCTTGTTGCAGAAGCCCGCGTCGACCGGGAAGGCCACGCCGGTTACGTACTTGGCGTCGTCGGACACCAGGTAGCCGATCGCCGCGCTGATGTCAGCCGGCTCAAGCATCTCGACGGGCATCGGATTCTGCAGATGCGCACCCGCACCGGGATAGTTCTCCAAGAACTCCGTCATCGCGGGGTTCACAGCCATCATGGTGTTGACCGCGGTCGGATGCACCGTGTTGACCCGAATATTGGCCGGCGCCAACGCATTAGCCAGAGTGCGCATCAGCCCGACGATGCCGTGCTTGGACGCCGCATACCCCAGCCCTCCACCTTGCAGACCCCCGAAACCTCTCAGCCCCGCGGTGGAACTGGTGAAGATGATGACCCCGCCGCGGTTGCCGGCGAGCAGATGCGGGATCGCTGCCTGCACAGCGTGATACGCCCCGTCGAGGTTGACCCCGATTGCGGCCCTCCACTGCGCTAGCTCTTCATCGATGCTCAACTCCCGGAACGCGACCGGAGCAATCCCAGCGTTGGCCAGCACAATGTCGAGCCGGCCGAAATGCGCGACACCAGCGTCCACCGCGGTTTTGACCTGGCCGAAGTCACGCACGTCGACCACGGATCCGAGCATCTTGCCGCCCTCGGCTTCGACCAGATCGATCGTCTCGTCGAGTTCGGCCCGACTGGCCATCGGGTAGTGGTTGGCGGGGATGTCTGCGCAGATATCCACGCCCACGATGTTGGCTCCGTCGCGGGCGAAGTCGAACCGCGTGGCTGCGCCCCTGACCGCGCGCAACCCCAGTAATGAATGCGACCTTGCCGTCCAGACGACCCATCTAGTCCTCGCTTCATCGCGTCCACCATCAGCAGGTGAGTTTGGCAGTAACCCGGTTATCAGCGTGTAGAGTAACCTTGTTACTCGCAGACGGCAAGGGGTTGCGCATAGTGGTTCGTTCTGGTGATTTGCACGGCAAGGTAAGTCAGCCCGAGGACCGAATTCTCGATGTAGTCCTAGCACATCCTTGAAACGCGCGGCTACGACGCTGTCCAGCTACGCGAAGTCGCCCGCGCGCTCGCAAATGTCGCTGACCACCATCTACAAGCGATATACCAACCGGGATGAACTTATTGCCGCGGCCCTGCAGGCCTGGATGGACGAGCACCGATTCTCAAAGCTCTCAGCGCCAGCCTCCCGAGCCAGACGAGTCGCTGTATGCCGGCCTCATGCGCAATTTGCGCACGATCTTCCAACCTTGGGAACAGCACCCCGGCATGCTGACGGCCTACTTCCGCGCTCGCGCAGCACCCGGCGGGCAACAAATTGTTCGCCACGGCCTAGACATGGCCGTGCCCGCATTCTTCGAAGTGCTCGGCAACGTCGACGATGGTTTCATCGCCGACCTCGACACCATCATCTCCACCCTGGTGTACGGCTTGTTGGGCCGCTTCACCGCCGGCGAGATCGCCGTCACCGAGATCCTTCCGATCCTCGATCGCGCCGTGTTCTGCCTGACGAGCGGACACGAGGCGCAACACGCACAAGCTGCGGATCGGCGCCCACCAGCAACGAGATCGAAAGCCAGCGAAACACGTTCAGTCTCAGCCGCTTTAGGATCGAAAGCTAATCATGCCCGGAGATGATCAAGGGCAAAAACACAACACCGGTTTGTCCGCAAGAGACCTCGGCATGTTGAACATCGTCGGCGCCGCAGCCCTCAAGCGAACCGATGACCTGCATGCCGAAATCAATAAGGCCCTCGCAGATGGAGTCACCGCTGACGAGGTCCGCGAGATCCTCGACCATGTGGTACTACACGCTGATACAAGCGTCGCCGATTGTGTCCGCATCGTCGAACAAGCACTCACCGATCCTGGCCAATAGCTGCGCCCGCATCCCGCTGAGCAGTGCTTTCTCCGTGGAGCTGCCGGGAATCGAAACCGATGCTCTACCAGGCATTTTGGGTTCTGAACTGCCGGTCCGTGCCATTTCGGTCCGGTTCAGTCCCGATCGCTACCTGCGGTTTCGTTTCCGAGTCTTGACGGCGTCAAGACCGGGCGATTGACGTGCGCGGCGGAAAAGAGTGGGTCGAACTCAATTGTCGGCCAACAATTACGACCCCTGCTAGCATGTGCGGCTCTGCACTTACTTGCACAGCAGGCAGTTTCTGTTCGAAGTTGCCTCGCGCAGTCCTAGCCCTCGCAACTTGGAACGCACGCAATTCACGCGTACTCGCGAGGCGACTTCGAACAGAAGCTCGACGCACAGCACCGAAGAGCCGTCCGGATGCTTTGAGTGCTCGAGCCAGTCAACTGGTGACGCGCAGTCCCTTTCGCTCCTCGAGCTCCTCTTCGGTAACCCGTTCGAGCATCGGTTGCCCGTGCACGCAGAACATTGTGAGGACGAAACTGCAAGGGATGTCAGTGCGGTTGTTGGCGTCCTGATAGTGGATCACGTCGCCGCCGGGTCCCCAGAACGCGTCTCCAGCGCGGAGCACGCGTGGCGCTTCACCCTCGAGCTCGAACAACATCTCACCGTCAATCATGTAACCGAATCCCGGACCGCCAGGAAGGCGATGTGGCGGGTAACCAGGGGCGCCCGGTGGATGGTTGATGAGAACAGTCAACACATGGGCATCGTCAGGAATCAACGGTGACCGTACTTCCTGCACCACCCTTATTGTTGACTGTGATTCCGAGTCGGTCGTATCCTGCAACATTTGTTACCCCCTTAAGGATGCGAAACGGACGCGCAGCCGGCCCCCGCCGCCGCCGCCCCCCGCCCCGCCCCCCCGCAGAAACTGAGGAACCTGCCTGTTGCGCAAGCATGTGCAGGGCTGGTGAGATTGAGATCACTTGAGTCCCATTCAATTCCCTAAATGCGGCGGCCGGAGTATGCCCCGATCCAGTCGGAGTATCGAGTGGTGAAGATGGTGGCGTTCTCGTCGGGCTCCAGGGTGTGATCGTCGATCACCGCACCGAAGTATGGCGCCTGGGCGTCGGTCACGACCCGACGTTGATCGCCATTGGCGGCAAGGGCCGTGCGGACAAAGTCGTCCATCCCCATTGCTTCGGGTCCAGCGATCTCCGTTACTCCGTTGATAGGGCGCCGACAGCCGCGCGGGCCACGGCGGTGGCGACATCGTCGGCGGCGATAGGACGGAACAACGCGTGCGGCAATCTGACAACGTCTCCGTCGTCGCGGAATCGGCCAAGCCAACCGCGAATTCGTAGAACGGAGTTGCTCGCACGATCGAATAAGGCCGGCCCGAATCCTTGATCAGGTTTTCCTGAGCTGCTTTCGCGGTGTTGTAGCCGCTATCTGGCATGATCTGCGCGCCCACTACGGACAACGCGACATGGTGTTTGACTCCGGCTTCTTGTTCAGCAGACAGAAGATTCGTGGTCGTGGTTCTGAAGAAGTGCATCACAGGTTCATCGTCGACAAGGGTGAATCGGCAACGTCTACAAGGACATCCGCGCCGGCGACGGCGTCGGCGAGACCTTCACCGGTGAGCGAATCGACACCTGATCGACGCGAGGCGGGAACACGTCGTGTCCCTGCGCGCTGAGCTTGGACGCCACTTTCGAGCCGATCAACCCACGCCCGCCAATGACTACGATCTTCATGATGAACCTTTCAGAGTGTGACTGGTCACTTTGATTTCGTACGGACCTCTCGCCGACATGGGTTGGACACAAACGGATTTCGAACAGGCGCGTTCGTCATCAGATAGGTTCACCGGGGTATTTCAAGTCGAAACGTTTGCATAGTTCGGGGACACTGTCGACTCCATCTCCAGTTCGTACCGTGCACAGAGTTCATCTAGGGCCTCTGTCGATATCTTGTCCACGCCCCCGCGCAGTCTGCCGGGAATCGGACCCAATCTCTACCAGTCGTTTTGGGCCTTTATCTGCCGGTTCGTTCCATTTCGGTCCAACT
>CAWHWA010000036.1:0-46981 GCA_963832935.1 uncultured Actinomycetota bacterium | reverse complement strand
TTGTAGGCGCGCGCGAGCGCGGCTTCCTCGAGAGGGTGGTCGACCTCGGTGCCGATGTAGAAGGTAGAGAACAGGATCTGGACGTCGATGCCCAGCGCGTCCATCGCAGCGATGCGCTTGGCCGGGTCGGTGAGGTCGAGCATGCTGGGGTCGTATTTGTTCACATGCGGCGACATTGCACCATGAGGCGGGACGAAGCGGGTCCACGTGTCACCGACGAGGTACAGCTGCGACGGCGTGCGCGGCAGCCCGGTGTTTTTTGCGCGGGCGCCCAGGCGGATGACCGCACCGTCCTCAAAACGCGCGATCTGGGGCCGGAAGTGCTCCTCTTTGGGGTCCAGAGAGTTCCATGTGTCGGGAACCTCGAGCACGTGCGAGTCCACATCGATGAAGCCCATCGCAATGTCCTTGTCTATTAGCGGATGTTTCTTCGCGGCAATCGCCGACTGTCATAAACTTCAACACTAATGTGGAAAACAGTCAACGGGCCGACCTCTGATCTGAAGTCTTTCTTCATGATCGATGGTGAAATGTGCCGTCGGCGGACCTTGGCAACCGATGGCCGGTAGTGGTCTTGTGGACGCACTACCGGCCGATGGTGGGTCAGCGTCACTCACCCGTCGCCGGGAGCCACGGCGCGTCACCGCGGGCAGCAGCGAGTATCTCGGCGCGGTGCTCATCGAGGCCCGGAGGCGGGCGACGCAGTGACACGGGGGTGGCCGAGAAAGTCAGCGGAGCGGCAAGGACCGGTAGCGTTCCGATTGTGGGGTGTTCGACATCAATGACGTAGTTGTTGGCGCGTAGCTGCTCGTCCTCGGCGAGGTCTTCGATCTCGCTGATGCGGCTGGCCGGCACACCGCGGTCGGCGAACCGTGCCAACCAATACGTCGAGGTATTCGTACTGAATCGCGCCTGCAGGGCCTCGGCCAGCACAACTCTGTTCTGAGTGCGCACCGCATTGGTCGCGAACCTCTCATCGGCGGTAAGTTCGGGAAGGCCGACGATTTCAGCTACCTTCGCGAAGAAGCCGTCGTTGCCGGCGGCAAGGATGAATCCTTTGTGGTCGCTTCCGGAGAAGGCTTGGTACGGAGCCAGCGTGTTGTGTGCGCTGCCGACGCGTCGGAACGTCGTACCGAGAGCGTGACTGGTCAGATACGGGGCAACGAGTGAGACCGATGCGCCTAGCACCGAGGTGCCCACGTGCTGACCCTGGCCGGTTTGATCGCGATGGTGAAGTGCGGCGAGGATTCCTATCGTGGCGAACATTCCCGATGACAGATCGCCAATGGGTGCACCGCACTTTGCCGGTGGCCGGTCGGGGTCACCGGTGATCGCCATGACGCCGCTGAGCGCCTGCCCCACGATGTCATACGCCACGGAGTCACGAAGCGGCCCGCGCGCACCGAAACCGGTGACAGAGCAATAGATTATCGACGGTTGGACGGCCGCGATGTCGGTGTAGCCGATGCCCATGCGATCGGCCCCACCTGGGCGGAAGTTCTCGACGACAACGTCGGCTTTGCGTGCCAGAGAACGAACGAGATCAACACCGTCGGCGGTGGAAAGATCGACCTCAATCGAGCGCTTGTTCTTGTTCAGGCCCAGGTAGTAGCCGCTGTTCCCGTCCCGTATCGACACGTCCATCTGGCGGGATCCGTCGCCGGTGCCCGGCCGCTCGAGTTTGATGACGTCGGCTCCCATGTCTGCCAGCAGCATCGTTGCGAATGGGCCCGACGCGATATGGGTGAGATCCAGTACGCATATCCCCGTCAATGGCCCTGGCGGTGCGGGACGGGTCCGGTGACTGTTGTCCTCGGTCGCGCTAACCGTTTCACAGACCATTGGTTTTCTTTCCTCCGATCAGGTCACCGACGGCCAGCGACGCATCGAGGCCGCCTGCTTCTTCGTCCAGCCAGTCGCGGAGTAGGTCTCGCTTGAGAATCTTGCCCGCATCGTTGACTGGCAGCGGCTCCGAGCGGATCCACCACCGAGCCGGGACGGCGAAGCGGGCCAGGCTATCGGCGGCGAAGGACTCCAGTTCCGCGGCGGTCGGGCGCAGGGGGCCCCGGACCTCGATGATGGCGGCCACGATCTGGCCGAGGTCGGGATCGGGAAGTCCGATCACCGCGACGTCCTGCACCGCGGGGTGCATGCGAAGGACCGACTCGACCCGCGCGGCAGCGACGTTTTCCCCACCACGAATGATGACGTCTTTGGCGCGCCCGGTGACGTAGAGGAAGCCGTCGTGATCGACATGCCCAAGATCGCCGGTCCGAACCCAGCCTTCGCGGCTGACGGTGTCATCGTCGGATACGCCCCAGTAACCATCCATCGCTGCCGGTGAGCGAAAAAGCAACTCCCCGTTACCGTTTGAGTCCGGGCAATCGACACGAACCTCGACAACGGGTGCGAGGCGGCCCGACGAACCCGGGTGGCTCGCGATATCGGCCCCCACCCCCGTGCTGACCACGCCGCCGGCCTCGGTGAGGCCGTACGTCTGGCCGACGCCGCGCTTGGTGCCCGGGAACGCAGCCCGAACTCGTGTCAGCAGCTTCTCATCGACCGGCGCTCCTCCGAGCACCACGGTGCGCAGGGTGTGCAAATCGCGGCCGGCGATATCCTCATGCGACAAAAGGCGCTCCATCATCGTGGGCACCCCGGAGAACATGGTCACCCCGCGGGTCGTGATGAGCGACAAGACGTCGCCGGCGTCGAATCGCCCTTCCAGGAAGATGATCTCGCTGCCCGTCATCAACGGAACGAGGATCAGTTGGATTGCGCCGATATGAAACAGCGGTAAGCCCACGAGCGCGACGCTGGGCGCATTGTCGTCCGAGATCTGGTGCGGCAGTTTACGTGAGACGTTGAGCAGGTTCTGCAGGTTGGCCACGAGCGCTCGATGCGACAGGATCGCCCCCTTGGGAAAGCTGGTGGTTCCCGCAGTGAACAAGATGACCGCGGTGGCATCTTCGTCGAATTGGTCAGACTCTTCGGCCAGTCCGTTCGATACTGCCGGCTCGCCGGCTCCGAGCGCCGGCGGCCGCAGTTGCAGTACGTCGGCGGGCGCGCGGGTCGCACGGGCCTCGTCGACGACGATCAGTGCCGGAGCGGTGACGGCACAGGCGTTTTGGACCTCTTCTGCCGACCACCAGCCGTTGAAGGGAACGGCGATGCCGCCGAGGGCGATGATGGCAAAGAACATCGCGACCCACTCTGGGTTGTTTGCCGAGTAGATGCCCACCCGATCGCCGCGTTGAACACCGTTGTCCTGTAGGAATTTTGCGAAGCAGCACACCATGCGTTCGTGTTCGGCGAAGGTGACCGTCCGTGCGCCATGTCGGATGAAGGGTCTGTGTGCCCAGCGGCGCGCCCCGGTCACGGCCGCCATGATGGACTTCGGCCGATCTCGGTAGACCAAGCTGGGATGGCCGTGGACGCGGCCGGTGACAACCTCGTCCCCCCATGTGATGACGCTGGACATGTCGTGCTCCCCTGAGGTCAGCGGTCGAGCTAAAATTGTGCGTATATATGAACGCAAGTTCGGATATAACAAAGATAAGAGAGTCGATGTTCGACTGTCAACTGCCGTGACGGCGCCAGCCGTGGCGTCAACTGGCGATCACGACAGCAGATTTGAGCAGATGGGGGGTGAGATCAGCGCGCGCTGCCGGCGAGACGCTGCGTTTCTGCGCGCACCACCCCGGCCAGCGATTCGATCGCGCCTTCCATGCGCTGACGTGGCCCGGCGATCGACAGGCAGGCGACCGCACGGTTTCGCACGAGGACGGGCGATGCTACGGCGAATACGTCGGGCACGGTTTCACCGCGGTTGTAAGCCACCCCGTCTCGCCGCACACAGTCGAGTTCGTCCTGGATCGTTCCCAACGCTGCGGCGTCGCTGATGGTCTCGTTCAGATAGGAGTTCCGCTGACCTGCTGTCATGTGGGCGAGGAAGCACTTGCCGGAACTGGTGGGATAGAGGGGGCGTCGAACGCGAAGGGGTGCCGAATACCGGATGCTGTGGGTGGATTCGACGATATCCACATAGGCGACCGAGCCGCCGACAAGCAACGACAGGGTCGACGTCTCGTTGCACTGCGTCGCCAGTGTCTCCAGGGAACGGTGCGCGTTGGCGAGCACCGACGGCTTGGAGGGCTGTGGCAGCAGCGAGACAGCGGGCCCGAGGACATAGGCGCCATCGCGGTCCACGAGATATCCGGTGGCCAATAGCCCGCTGACCAAGCCATGAACCGAGGACTTGGGGGCGTCAAGCAGTGTGCTCAGCGCTGTCAACTTGACGCCGTCGGGATGCGCCGCGGCGGCCTCGAGGATCGTTGTGACCCTTGTGACAGTCCGATGCTCACGGCCCGCGCTGTCGCGCATTCTTAGTGCCTTTCGCATCTGGGAACTGAGGTTTGGCGGAGTACAGACTACCGGCCACCTTCGCGACGGTCGTTGACAATTGCCTGACCGAGCGCCTATGTTGAATGAAAGTGAACACTAGTTCGCATATAGGAACACTTCGATAGCGCTATGCCCTCCCCGTGGTGACAACCGGTCAAACCAACCCCGGGGCGGCGCACCGAACTCGCGCAGCAAGCGCGGCCGGTGCCACAAACGTGCGAGGAGCCACCATATGACCAGCGAGACCTTGGAATCCGAAAAGGAATTCGCGCAGATCAGCGACAACGAGGTCGCTGTGCTCAGATCCATGATCGGGCGACCGATCCGAAGCGATCGCCCCCACATCACTGAACTCACCCAAGATGCCGTCCGGCACTACGCACTCGGCATCGGCGACCGCAATCCGATGTGGAATGACCCGGACTACGCCGCCGCACAGGGGCGCGAGCAACTTGCGCCCCCGTCGGCTCTGTTGGCGATGGACAAGGTGTTCAGCGGCTACGTGACCGGGTTGCCCGGCATCCACGCGATGTATGCGGGCACAACTTTCGATTTTGTGCGCGCACCCAAAGTCGGTGATCGGCTTACCGGCAGCGCGACCCTCAAAGACCTCATCGAGCGGCCCAGCAGGTTTGCCGGGCGATCGTTCCAGCAGATCTATGAGGTTCCTTTCCACGATCAGGACGCGGAACTGGTCTGCACCGGCCACTCCTACTGCTTCCGCATTGAGCGGGACAGCGCCCGAGAGAACAAGAAATACGACGAGATTCGGGTGGAGTGGACTCGTGACCAGATCGAGGAAATCGGTCAGCGCTACCGCGATGAGGAGGCGCGCAGGCGTGGTGCCACGCCGCGCACCATCGACTCCGTCAAGGTCGGCGACGAGCTCCCGCAATTGACGAAAGGCCCGTACACGGCGACCACGGCGATTGCCTACCTGCTGGGGTGGGGCGGGCTGTACGTGCGCGGTCACAGTGATGCCTTCGATCTTTTCCAACGCCACCCGGCGTTGGCGATCCCCAACGAGTGGGGTGTGCCCGAGCCCCCCGAGCGCGTCCACTGGGATCCGGATCTGGCCCGACGCGTCGGTGTCCCCGGCGCCTACGATTACGGGCCAGAACGCGTGTCGTGGCTCGGTCATGTCGTGACGGACTGGATGGGTGACGATGGTTTCTTGCAGTACCTTGATGTTCAGGTCCGACGCCACAACGTCATTGGCGAGCTGGTGACATGCAAGGGCACCGTCACGGCCGTCGACCCCGACACTCGCACGGTGGTGATCAAGCTCGACGCCACCAACCAGGACGGACACGAATCCGCGCGCGGCACTGCGCGTGTCGTGCTGCCCGATCGGTGAGAGGCGGCCTCTCGTGTACGTCTCATTGAGTGAGTCATGCCGCTTGCGCTGGGTGGATATACTTGGAAGCATACTTCTATGGAAGAATGGTCTCCTGCTGTCCACTCACTCAGGCGGAGCGATTCGGGCAACCGCCAGCGGGCGGGCGCGGGAACGCCTCGTTGAAGTCACAGGAGGACGCGGATGAGCATGCTGATCGAAGACCACCTTCAGGCTGACGCGGCGGGCCCGACGGCTACCGTGCCGCTATTGGCGACGGGCAACACTGCGGGTGAGTTCGCGCTGCGCGGCGTCACCGGGTTCGCCACCGGCGACATAGTCACCGTCACCGCCGACGGGCGCACCATTGTGGGACGGTTGGCTGAAGTTCAACCCGACGATCCGGTCGGGATTGCCCTGCCACTGCTCGATCGGCGCGTGCTGGGCCGCGCCGTTGGAACGCTGGCGGTGGTTACGGCGGTCGTTGCGAACCCCATTGAGAAGATGACACTCCTGGTCAGCGAGGACGGACAAAAACAAACCGCGCGCCGTTTCGAAACGGCGCTGCGCACCACGCTTGCCGGCCAGCCAGTCACGGTAGGGCGCCAACTTGAAGTCTTTGGTGCTGATCAGAGTTCAGCGTGCGCGGCGCGAGTTGCCACCTGCAGCCCACCGGTCGGCGTGGTCACCCCGGACACCGACATTCACGTCCATCTCGTCGGCGAACTCGAGGTCGCGGCAGTCAACGGGTACGCGGAGGTCGGCGGCCTCGACGCGGAGATCGAGGTTCTGCGGTCGATGATCCAGATGCCGCTGCTGCGGCCCGACCTGTACCGCGAAGCGGGAATCCACCCGCCTCGCGGGGTGATCCTGCACGGGCCCGCAGGGGTGGGCAAGACGCACTTGGCCAGGGCGATAGCCAGCGACCTCAACGTGCATTCGTTCGCCGCCGGCGGCGCGGATCTCATCGGAATGCGTTACGGCGAAACCGAAGCGGCGTTGCGAAGGCTGTTCCTCGACGCAGCCGCACATGCACCTGCCTTGGTGATCATCGATGAGCTCGATGCGCTGGTGCCGCATCGCGGGGAGACCGGGGCACAAACCGATATCCGCGTGGTTAGCCAGGTGTTGACCTGCCTCGACGGGCTGATCGGTCTCGTCGGCGTCGTCGTCCTCGGCACCACCAACCGGTTAGAGGCGATCGACCCGGCCATTCGTCGGCCTGGGCGCTTCGATCGTGAGCTGTGGGTCGGGCCGCCTGACCGTGCGGGCCGCGGCGAAATCCTCGCCGTTCACGCCCGCCCGATGCCGCTGACACGCGAGGCCGCCGAATCACTGCCCGACATCGCACGGCGTACACCCGGCTACGTGGGGGCGGATCTGATGGCATTGTGCCGGGAGGCCGGAGTCGCCGCGGTCGCGCGGCTCGGTAACGAATCCACACAGGCCGCGGTCACCGTCGACACCGCGGACTTCGAATCAGCGCTCGCGACAGTGCAACCGACACATGGCAGGCGCACAGGCGCCGTCATGAGTCCGCCGGGCTGGCAACGCGTTTGGGGCCTCGCTGAGGTCAAGGAGCGGCTTGAACGGTTTGGCGCGGCGGCGCTTGACGCGGGCTCGCCGATTGCCCGACAGGGCATCCTCATCTACGGCGAAGACGGCAACGGAAAGACCCTTCTGGCCGAGGGATTGGCCGGCCAACTCGGCGCAAATCTGGTGGTGCTGCGCGCGACCGATGTCTTCACGAAGTGGCTGGGCGAATCGGAGTTGGCCATCCGCAACGCGTTCGAGCTGGCGCGCAACCTGCGCCCGACGGTGGTGGTCCTCGACCAGCTGGAGTCGTTGTGCGGGCACGACAACCAGAGTGAGCCCGCGGCCCGCCGGGTGCGCAACGAGTTGCTCGCCGAACTCGACGACCGGCGGAACGGCGGAATACTCGTCGTCGGCACCACGCGTAACCCCGCCGACGTCGACCCGGCCTTGCTCCGTGAAGGACGGCTCGGGCTACACGTCGAAGTGCCCATACTCACCCGCGACGACCGCAGCGCCGTCCTTACCGGCCATCTCGCGACGTTCGACCACCCGGCACCCACGGCTACGGCGGCCGAAACCTGCCTCGACCGCATCGACGGCTGGTCAGGGGCGCGGATCGAGCTCCTTGCGCAGCTAGCCGCGCTGCATCCCGGCGAGGACCTCATGGAACTGATCGACGACATGCAAAAGGGATGAAGGGGACAGTAATGACCACCGAAGCCAGCGGCGAGGGCACGATCCTCGACCGGATCATCGAACGCCGCGACGAAGAGCGGCAGTTGCGCACCGGGTGGAAGCTGCGCATCGGCGAGGAAGACGCCGTCCTGGAACACAACCGGCAGGGCACCATGCGCTGGTACCTCTACCCCAGTGACGGATCAGCGTCCAACAGCCTGATCTTCTATCGCTACGAGATTCCAGCTCACAGCCGGACCGGCAAGCAAAAGGTCCAGGGCAACTTGATCGCCTTCCCGCTAAACGGACACGGCCGAGTGCTGATCGGCGAGGACGAGCACACCTGGTCGGCCGAGGACCTGATCGCGCTCCCCCCGTTGCAGGAGGGCCACGAGTTCCAGATCTTCAACGACTCCGACGAGATCGCCAAAGTGCTGGTCTGCCAGCCGAATTTCCACGACCTGTTCGGAATTGATCAGGGCAGCGGGTTCGAGCAGCTCGAGGACGCGCCCCAGGAAGGACGATAACCCATGGCCCTTACCGAGCAACGCCACCGCGACCGCGACCCGCAGCAGGAGTCGATCCTCGAGGTCACCATGAATCGGTTGGATGCATTCGAGCACCGCAAGCGCGTCGGGAAGTTGGTGATCCGCAAGGAGGACGCGCCCACCGAACTCAACCGCCAGGGGCTCAACACCTTTTATCTGCTGAATGAGGCCTACTCTGAGGACAGCGAGCCGGAAGACCTCCCCGCCGTCACCGAGTGGAGCGTGTTCACGCACGACATCCGCACCCAGTCGGGCTGCCACCGCCATCAAGGTGGTCTGGCCATCTACGTAATCCGTGGCGAGGGTTACACGATGTGCGAGGGTGAGCGGATCGACTGGAAGCAAGGCGATCTCGTGCTGC
Organism: uncultured Actinomycetota bacterium; assembly: GCA_963832935.1. GTDB lineage: Bacteria > Actinomycetota > Actinomycetes > Mycobacteriales > Mycobacteriaceae > Mycobacterium. The sequence goes on along the minus strand of CAWHWA010000036.1, from coordinate 38,121 downwards.
TACCCGTCGTGCCCGGCGGGGTCGAGCACCAGCACTTCAACACCGGTGACGAGCCCGGCACATGGATCGCGTTCCGCTTCGAGCCGTTCCACACCGCGCTGGGAGAACACGTGGTGCAGGTCTCGTCCTCTCCCGAATATCACGACCACTGATTGCATGGCCGATCCAATCCGTCACCTCACCGGGACCGAGGTCGCGTTCTTCCACGAGCACGGATGGCTGCAAGCCCCCGGCCTGGCCGCCACGTGGTTCATCGAGCAGCTCGCGGCGAAGGCCGCCGTCCTGCGTGGTGTAGCGAGTACACCTGCGGTGGCCCCGGAGACGGTGGCGTCGTACGGGCGCCGCGGCAGCGTCGCGGGGAGCGACCCCGACTTCGCGGCCGCGGTGCGCTCGCCCATCATGGCCGACAACGCGGCGCGGTTGCTGCCCGGCCGGCCGGCCGTCCGGCTGCGTCTCGACAGCCTTATCGTCCGCGACCCCGCAACCACGCCGGGCGATCCGCCGGTGTTTCACCAGGACCTCGCGTGGATGCCGATGGACCGCTCGCGCATGCTGACAGTCTGGCTTGCGCTGGCCGAAGTCAGGGCGGCCGACGGCGGCCTGTGGTTTATCGACCGCTCCCACGTGTACGGCAACCTCGGCCGAACCTGGGTCCGCCCCGACGACGACCTGCGCAACCAGCATCCCTGGCTCACGGAGCTCGGACTCTCGCCCGCACTGGACTTCGCGCCCGGCGATGCGACGATCCACCATTCGCTCACCGTGCACGGTGTCGACGAAAACCGTGGCTTGGCGCCACGGATCGCCCTGGCGTGGACCTACTTCGACGCCGCGACGCTGTATACGGGCGCACCCCATGAGGAGATCGACCGGCTCAACCTGGTGCCGGGCCGCCCGTTCGAGCACGTCGAGTTCCCGCTGGTCGGCGCCGAACCGGCTGTCACGCAACAAGACAGCGAAAGGATCAACACATGAACCCGAGCGCGACCACCACCGAATCGCCCGAGGCGGCGACCGCTACAGTTGCCGTCGGCGAGATCCTCACGAACTACCACGACGTCGGCGCCGGGGCGCCGGTCCTGCTGCTGCACGGATCAGGCCCCGGAGTGTCGGCGATGGCGAACTGGCGGCACACGATGGGGCCGCTGTCCGAGCACTTCCGGGTGCTCGCTCCCGACATGGTCGGATTCGGTTACACCTCCCGCCCGGAGGGGACGGTCTACGGCCCCGACACCTGGGTGGCACATGTCGTCGGCTTCCTCGACGCGCTCGGCATCGAACGCACGCACATGATCGGCAACTCGCTCGGCGCCCGGATCGCGCTCGGCCTGGCGCTGGAGCACCCCGACCGCCTCGACCGCCTGATACTCATGGGCGCAGGGGTGCTGCGGCGCGAGACCTCACCCGCACTCAAGGTGACCCGGTCCTACGAGCCCACACCGGAATTCATGCGCAAGGTCCTGGAAGGCTTCGCGTACGACCCTGCGATCGTCACCGACGCGATGGTCGCTGAGCGCTACCGTGCGAGCGTCGAGCCCGGCGCGTATGAGGCCTACTCGCAAATGTTCCGAGACGCGCAGCACGCCGGGAACGCAACGACGCTGGCCGACGAGGCGCTGCCGAAGGTGCAGGCCGAGACTCTGATCGTGCACGGCTTCGACGACAAGGTGATCCCGTATGAGCTGAGCGTGCGGATGCTCACCCTGATCCCTGACTCGCGGCTGCACGTCATCCGCCGCTGCGGCCACTGGGCACAACTCGAACATGCCGAGGCCTTCAACCGACTCGCCATCGCGTTCCTCGACGCCTGACGTAGGTCCTCATTTTCGATGACACATTCACATGTTGTGTCATGTCGATCTGCCGCGTCTCCGATGGTGGCTCAGGACAGCCGATTTCGCAGTGTTACCGCGACAGCGCCAAGACTGTCGCACTTACCTTCAGTGTCACCAGACCGATTTCGATTGGGACACAATCGATAGCGGATATGAATGGAAGGCAGAGAGCAAGGCGATGTCAGGGGTTGCCGCCTTCGCAATGGATACCCGATGCCCCTACCCGGCTGTGGGAGTTGTCGCTGGAGATGATCAACGCCTGGGCGGCACCGCACAGCTGCCGACGCTGCGCCGGAGCGCTCCCTCGTCGACTACGCGAGTGCTCGCGGAGACAAAATGCTCTTAGATGAGGAGTCCGACGCCGCTAGCGTCTAGCTGCTCAACTTTGCGGCTGCACTCTGTCCTGCTATGCGCCCGAACGTGATACCGGTACCGATCGACGATCCGGAGCCGATGTAGTGATTCCACGGCCCCGAACAGGCCTCGCCCGCCGCATAAAGCCCAGGGACGTACCCGCCGCGCGTTGAATACACCTGCGCGTCTGCGTTGATATGCAGACCGACGGCGGAGCACGATATCTGCGCTGCGCGCCGCGGCGCCGCATAGAACGGCGCCGTTTTAACTGGCACCATTGTTTCGGGATCCTTCAAGAAATGGGAGTCACGACCCTTTTCGGCATCGTCGTTATATTCGGCGATCGTGGCAGACAGCGCTGTCCCGTTGATCCCAGCTTTCTCCCCCAACTCTTCCAGGGTGTCGGCTTGGAACACTTTGCCCTGCGCGAGCCCGACTGCCAGGGAGGCGGGATTAAGACTTCCTGCCACCATGTCCGGGTGTATAGCCCGGGTTGCATATCGTCGATCATTCACGTCTCGGGTAAAAGCATCGTGATCCATGACAACAAAAATGACTTTCCCCGGCTGGCGATTCATGTTTTCAGCCATGATGCTGTAGTCCGCCAACTCGTTGATGAATCGGCGGCCGTTCGCGTTGACGAAGACGGGCCAGCCGGGAAATATCCCCTCCGCCTCCCGAAAGTACGACGAGGAATTGATCATAATTCCGCAATTTATCCCGGCTATCTCTGCGCCGACAGCTTCGCCGAGCGAAATTGCATCGCCGCGCACCGTGTCGACGCCAAAACCGAAATAATAGTGCCAACCGTCATCGAATTGCGCGGCATCTGGCCAGTATTTCTCGAGTAACTCGGGCTCGGCCGCTCCGAGGCCGCCACAGCTGATCACGACTGATTTCGCCCGGACTTCGACACCATCTGCCTTGACTCCGACCACGCCGCCATTCTCATCAGTCAGTAGCTGCTCGATCCTGACGTTGAGCCCCGTTTGAATGCGAGCCTTGTTGATTGCACTCGACATGGCTTTGATGATACCGAGGCCGAAATCCTTTGGCATATGTCCCCGCGGGACGGAAGACAGCGCCACCGGATAGAGGGTCGGCTCGAATTCAATTCCCAGATCCATCAGCCATTCGATGGTGGAACTGCTGTCTTCGGCATATCGATGAGCAACCGCGGCTTCTATTTCCCAGCGGTTCATGATCATAATGTAGTCGTAGAAGTCATCGACGGAGTCCGTGACTCCCTGCGCTTTTTGCATCTCCGTGTTTGCAGCCAGGACGAGGCCGCCGGCTACGGCGGTTGCGCCACCAAATTGCTTGGCCGCGTCGCAGACAAGGACATTTGCACCTGCCCTGTGCGCTTCGATTGCCGCAGAAAGTCCTGCACAACCGCCGCCGACGACAATGACGTCGAACTCGTCCTGCGCGACCATTCTCTCTCCCTTATCTCGCTATGAACGTCCCGCTGACGAGTGCCGTCGTCGGAGATGTGCGGTCCATGGAAGGTCGCTTCCATGGAAGGTATCAGAGGTGTCTGGCTGGGATCAAGGTTTGGCGGATACTGCGAGCGACATCGCCGACGCGGTCTGGAGAGCTGCGGACGGCGGGACGCCGAGTACCTCGCCGGGGTTGCTTGCACCGGCCTCGGCGAGCACAACGAGATCAGGGCTCTCCGAGGGTGATTCGTTCGTCGGGTAGCTCGGATGGCCCACCGGGAGCCTGCAGAAATTGTGGGATTCGCCTCCGCCTCCTGGTGCGTCAGCGGGCCGGCAAGTGGGCGTCGAGGAAGGCGACTGCGCCGTCCCATGCGATGCGCGCGGCACCGGTGATGTCGGCGGACGTGGTCACCCCGTGGTGGATGAAGCCGTGTTGTTGCCCGCCGAACGTCCGCACCTCATGGGTGACGGTCGCGACCCGGTCCAACTCGGCGCTCAGTCGGGCAACATGGTCGAGCGGGATGAACGGGTCGGCTCCTGCGAACACCCCCAGCCACGGACAGTGGAGGCGGGCGCATTCATCGATCAGCGGCACCTGGGGGTGGGTGAAGTGCGTGCCGGGCAGCTGGAGGGCCTCCACAATACCGGTGCCATAGAAGGACACCGCGGCCGCGAATGGCCGCCTGAGGGCGCCGAGGAAGGCGCCACGGCCGCCCCAGCAGAAGCCGACGATCGCTGTGGCCTCGGGGGCGAACCCACGGTCGCCGAGGAGGCCGAGGGTGGTATCGACGTCGGCGAGCACATGCGAGTCGCTCTCCAACGACGCGGCGAGCAGCGCCACGTCGGAGTGATCCTCGATCTCAACATTGCCGCTGCGGTGGTAGAGCTGCGGGCACACGGCGTGCCAGCCGGCGCCGGCGAGTATGTCGCACATGGCCCGAACTGAGGGTCCGGTGCCGAACCCGTCTTGCATGACGAGGACTGCGCGGGAGGTCGCACCGGCCGGTGCGACCTCATAGACCTGCATCGACCCATCAGGGGTGGTGGCGGTGGTGAACGTTGACGTGCTCGGCGAGATGTTCACAGTGCCTCCGCGGGGTTTGGGGCGGGTCGGGGTCCCGGGTACGTTGACGGGTTCTGGGGCTGAGCACTACTATTCCATGGAAGCACGCTTCGATGGAAGTAATCGGGGTGTCGAGCGCCGCAGCCTGGGTTCGCGACGACGCCAACCGGAAGGACGTGTCTGACTGTGCTCTCCGACGAGGAGAATCAGATCCTCACGCGGGTGGGTCATGAGACCCCGATGGGTCGGCTGATGCGGCGGTTTTGGCTGCCGGTGTGCACCACCGCCCAAGTCGGTGACCCCGACGGGGCCCCGCTGCGTACCTCGCTGCTGGGCCAGCCCCTGGTGGTGTTCCGTGACACCGCCGGCCAGCTCGGGGTCTTCGACGAGCACTGCATGCACCGCGGGGCGTCGCTGGCGTTGGGCCGCAACGAACACGGTGGTCTGCGGTGTCTGTATCACGGCTGGAAATTCGCCGTCGACGGGTCGGTGTTGGAGATCCCCAACAGCCGCAACACCCGGTTGTGTGCGCGGCTGCGCGCCCCGGCGCACCCGGTGCGTGAGGCCGGCGGGATGGTCTGGACTTATCTGGGCGCCCACGAGCAGCAGCCGGCGTTCCCGCACTACTCGTTCATGGACGGGCCCGCCGAGCACCGTCAAGTGGTGCGCCTGAACACCTCGGCCAACTACCTGCAGCTGTTCGAGGGCGGCGTGGACAGCTCCCACGTCGGTGTCCTGCACAGCGCCCAGGCGGTGCCGGCCTGGATGCAGGACGGCGCGCCGGCGGCCAACGACGCGTTCGCCCCCCGCGACGACGCCGACGTCAACCTGGGCGCGCTGGCCTCCTCGGACAACGCTCCCGACATCGAGATCGAGGACACCGACTTCGGCTTCCACAGCGCAGCCCTGCGCCGCGGTCCCGCCGCCGCGGACGGCTCACCCACATTCGCCGTCCGCGTCACCCCCGTGATCCTGCCGGTACTGCGAATCATCCCCGCGGCGAACTCATTTCAGTTCTTCACCTTCGAGATCCCGATGTCAGACACCCAAACCGCGACCTACGTTGTCGGTCACGGGCACGCCCCGCTGGACCGCGCCGAGATCATCGGCATCCTCGGCCTTGACGATGAACGGTTCTGGAATGACCGGGACTGCACCTTCCGGGCCAGCTGGGCCGACGGGCTCGGGCAAGACCGCGCCCTGATGGCCACCAACTGGACCGGATACACCGGCATCGAACAAGAAGACGCCGTGCTCTCGCTGAGCATGGGCCCCATCCTGGACCGCCGCAAAGAACACATGATCGCCGCCGACCACGGCGTCATCCACCTACGCGCCCGACTGCTGGAATCGGTGCGCCGCAACGAAAACGGCGAACCACCCATCGGCCTCGAGCGTGCGGACCACAGCACGATCAAATCAGTGAACGACTCCGTCATCGGCGCCGACCGAGCATGGCGGCCCCTGGTCACCGACACCCACCCAACCTCGCGGATCACCGCCTAACACGAAAGGAGCGGCACGTGACCACAGTCCAAGGATTCGGCTACCTCGCCATCGGCGTCGCGAACTTGCGCGAGGCGGTCGAGTTCTACTCCCGGTTCGTCCGGCTCGATGTCACCGAAGTCATCGGTTCCACCGCCTTTATGACCGGAGGGCTCGACCATCACTGGGTGCGGCTGGAAGAGGGCAACGGACAGGGCGTCAAGCGCATCGGCTACACCGTCGCCGACGAGCACGCTCTGGCCGAGGTGCGCGATCACCTCAAGGAATGGGGTATCGAGTACACCGAAGGCGGTGATCTCCCGAATGAGGGGGTCGAGCGCTGGCTGCGGTTCGTCGACCCCGGCAGTGCACCGATCGAGCTATTCACCGGCATGGTCGAGCGCGGCGTCGCCCCGGTCTCCAACGGGATCAACATCGAGACATTCCTGCACGGCGGGTGGGGCACCGGTAATTTCGACGAGGTCAACCGCTTCTACCAGGACGTGCTGGGTTTCAAGGTCTCGGACCGGATCGGCGACCGGGTCGGGTTCTACCGGGCGGGCAACCGGTATCACCACTCGCTTGCACTGATACGCACGCCGGCATTCAAATTCAACCATTTCTGCATCCAGGTCGAGTCGCTCGACGACGTGATGCGCTTCCGTAGCAACGCCATGCGCCACGGTGTTCGGCTGCGCGACGACATTCTCAAGCACGCGCCCTCGGGATCTGTCGGGGTGTACATGCAGGATGAGGCCCGCGGATTCGCCGTCGAGTTCTGCGTCGATCACCCGCAGATCGACGACGAGGGTTACCGGCCGCGGATTCTGCCGGCCACGCCCGAATCCCGCGACGTCTGGCAATCGCCCCTGCCGGAGCTGCCGTCAGCCACGGCGCTGCTCTGAAAAGAGAAGGACGTCATGCGGGTGAATCCGGTGGTTGTTCGGCGTACGGCACGCGGTCGAGTATTGACGGTGCTTGCGGCCTTGGGGCGAGGCGTCGGTGGGCCGCCGCGCATTGAGCGTGACGGGCGGGCTGGTCGTGGTTGCGGTGGGCCGACCCATTCTGCTGGTGGGGGGCAACGCTTGTCAGTGATGCCGCCATTTGCGAAGGAGAAGAGACGCCATGAGCGTGGATTTGTCTGACCCGAAGTCCCTTCAGGACACCGGTGCCCGTAAGGAGTTCGCCCCCGCCGATCGGTCGGTCAGCGCGGCGCGTCAATGCCGGCGATTCAACTCATGAGCGGTGCGATGTTTGAAACGGTCGCCGAAGCCCAGCGCCGCGCCAAGAAGCGCCTGCCGCCATCGGTGTATTCGGCATTGATGGGCGGCTCAGAGAAGGGCATCACGCTCCGCGACAATGTCTCCGCGTTCGATGAGCTGCGGTTCGCACCTCGCACGGCCGGCCACTCGCACAAACGTGAGCTGAGCACCTCCGTGCTCGGTCAGGACATCGCGATGCCGGTTCTGATCTCACCGACCGGCGTGCAGGCAGTCCATCCCGACGGTGAACTCGCCGTCGCCCGCGCCGCCGCTGCCCGCGGTACCGCAATGGGTTTGGCCAGCTTCGCGAGCAAACCGGTCGAGGACGTCATCGCCGCGAACCCTCAAACGTTCTTCCAGGTCTACTGGATTGGTAATCGCGACGACGTGCTCCGCCGGCTGGACCGCGCCCGCGCCGCCGGTGCCGTCGGACTCATCATCACCGTCGGCTTCTGCTTCAGCGGCCGCCGAGACTGGGGCAGCCCCTACATCCCTGGACGCCTCACCCCCCGCGAACTCGCCCGCTTCGCCCCTCAAGGCATCCGCCGCCCGCACTGGCTCGCCACCTACGCTCGTACTCGCCACCTGCCCGACCTAACCGTCCCCAACATGACCGACGCCGGCGAACCCACCCAGACCTTCTACGAAGCCTTCGCCCGGTGGATGGGCACACCGCCACCCTCCTGGGACGACATTGCTTGGCTACGGGACCAATGGGACGGCCCGTTCATGGTCAAAGGCATCATTCGCGTCGACGAGGCCAAGCACGCCGTCGACGCCGGCGCCAGTGCCATCTCGGTGTCCAACCACGCGGGCAATAACCTGGACTGCACGCCCGCCACCATCCGAGCCCTGCCCGCCATCGCCGACGCCGTCGGTGACCAGATCGAGGTCCTCCTCGACGGCGGCATCAACCGTGGCAGCGACGTCATCAAAGCACTCGGCCTCGGCGCCCGCGCAGTTCTCATCGGTCGCGCCTACCTCTGGGGGCTCGCCGCGGGCGGCCAAACCGGCGTCGAGAACGTCCTCGACATCCTCCGTGGCGGCATCGACTCGACGCTTTACGCCTTGGGCCATCGCAGCGTCCACGACATCACCAGGGCTGACGTCATCACCCCGCCCGGCTTCGCAGTCGGTCTCGGCGCCTAGGAAAGCCTGGGAAAAAGAGCGGCGTCGCCGTCGGGCGCGATGGGAGATCAGGTGCCGCAGCGGTAGTGCAGTCGCGGGCAGACGTACGGCGGACACGTGAGGTCACGCGTCGCCCCGATCGAGGATCGGCTGCTGAACCCGTTGTGTGCATTCACGGCTTGAAGCGGATCAAACAAGATGAATCGGTTGACGGGTTCTGGGGCTGAGCACTACTATTCCATGGAAGCACGCTTCGATGGAAGTAATCGGGGTGTCGAGCGCCGCAGCCTGGGTTCGCGACGACGCCAACCGGAAGGACGTGTCTGACTGTGCTCTCCGACGAGGAGAATCAGATCCTCACGCGGGTGGGTCATGAGACCCCGATGGGTCGGCTGATGCGGCGGTTTTGGCTGCCGGTGTGCACCACCGCCCAAGTCGGTGACCCTGACGGGGCCCCGCTGCGTACCTCGCTGCTGGGCCAGCCCCTGGTGGTGTTCCGTGACACCGCCGGCCAGCTCGGGGTCTTCGACGAGCACTGCATGCACCGCGGGGCGTCGCTGGCGTTGGGCCGCAACGAACACGGTGGTCTGCGGTGTCTGTATCACGGCTGGAAATTCGCCGTCGACGGGTCGGTGTTGGAGATCCCCAACAGCCGCAACACCCGGTTGTGTGCGCGGCTGCGCGCCCCGGCGCACCCGGTGCGTGAGGCCGGCGGGATGGTCTGGACTTATCTGGGCGCCCACGAGCAGCAGCCGGCGTTCCCGCACTACTCGTTCATGGACGGGCCCGCCGAGCACCGTCAAGTGGTGCGCCTGAACACCTCGGCCAACTACCTGCAGCTGTTCGAGGGCGGCGTGGACAGCTCCCACGTCGGTGTCCTGCACAGCGCCCAGGCGGTGCCGGCCTGGATGCAGGACGGCGCGCCGGCGGCCAACGACGCGTTCGCCCCCCGCGACGACGCCGACGTCAACCTGGGCGCGCTGGCCTCCTCGGACAACGCTCCCGACATCGAGATCGAGGACACCGACTTCGGCTTCCACAGCGCAGCCCTGCGCCGCGGTCCCGCCGCCGCGGACGGCTCACCCACATTCGCCGTCCGCGTCACCCCCGTGATCCTGCCGGTACTGCGAATCATCCCCGCGGCGAACTCATTTCAGTTCTTCACCTTCGAGATCCCGATGTCAGACACCCAAACCGCGACCTACGTTGTCGGTCACGGGCACGCCCCGCTGGACCGCGCCGAGATCATCGGCATCCTCGGCCTTGACGATGAACGGTTCTGGAATGACCGGGACTGCACCTTCCGGGCCAGCTGGGCCGACGGGCTCGGGCAAGACCGCGCCCTGATGGCCACCAACTGGACCGGATACACCGGCATCGAACAAGAAGACGCCGTGCTCTCGCTGAGCATGGGCCCCATCCTGGACCGCCGCAAAGAACACATGATCGCCGCCGACCACGGCGTCATCCACCTACGCGCCCGACTGCTGGAATCGGTGCGCCGCAACGAAAACGGCGAACCACCCATCGGCCTCGAGCGTGAGGACCACAGCACGATCAAATCAGTTAACGACACCGTCATCGGCGCCGACCGAGCATGGCGGCCCCTGGTCACCGACACCCACCCAACCTCGCGGATCACCGCCTAACACGAAAGGAGCGGCACGTGACCACAGTCCAAGGATTCGGCTACCTCGCCATCGGCGTCGAGTTCTGCGTGGATCACCCTGACGTCGATGACCAGGGTGATCGGGCGCGGACTGGGCCGGGCGCGCCCGAGTCCCGTGATGTCTGGCAGTCCCCCCTGCCCGCGTTGCCGTCCGCCGTGGCGTTGCTCTGAGGGGACGGTCTGGACGTGCTGCCTTATGATGCGCTCGTCGTTTTTCGGTGGGCCAACGCCCGCCTTGCACGACCATTGATTTTGTGCGGTATCGGCAATGAAGCCATTTATGAAGGAGAAGGTACGCGATGAGTGTGGATGCGCTGCGTGTGGATCTGTCGGATGCGAAGAGCTTTCAGGACGGGGTTCCCCACGCGGAGTTCGAGCGGCTACGGAGGGAGGATCCGCTGTGTTGGACACCGGCGTCGCTTGGCACCGCGACCGGTGGGTTCTGGTCGCTGACGCGGTATGCCGATATTGAGGCCGCCACCCGCGATCCGGAGACGTTCTCAAGCCACCTCGGCATTCAGTACCCATGTAACTACGACGAAGTCCCGATGATGGCCGACAACGTCAGCTACAACGACCCGCCGCGCCACGGGCACCTTCGTGCCCACGTCGGCAACGCGTTCGCCGCCCGGGTGGTAGCCCGTTTCGAGGGGTGGATCATCGACACCGTCCGCACCATCCTTGATGGGCTCGAGGGCCGCGGGGAGTGCGACCTGGTGCCGCTGGTGGCAGTGGAACTGCCCGCCCAGGTCATCTGTTCGGTGATGGGAGTGCCCGACGACAAGCGGCGCCAAGTCATTGAATGGATCGACTCGTGGTTCGCGCGTATGCATCCCGGCGGCGGTGCAGAACGCGCCAACGCTGCGATGGTTGCCATGCTGGGGTTTGCGATGGAACTGCGCGAATCCACCGAGGATCTGCTCGCTGACGACACCATGCTCGGTGCACTGGCCCGATACGAGCGCGACGACACGAAGATCACCGACTCGGAATTCATGCAGATGTTCATGACCCTACTGGTCGCCGGGTTCGAGACCACGCACACCGCCATCGCGCAGACCCTGCGCCTGCTGCTCGAGGACCCCGACATCGCCGCCCAGGCCCGCAAAGCTCACGAAACCGACCAGATTCGTGAGCTTAGCGAGGAGTTTTTGCGCTATATCTCCCCGGCCCTGCACATGGCCCGCCACGCCACAAAAGACATCGAGTTGCACGGCCAGACCGTCCGCAAGGGCGACATGGTGCTGCTGTGGTATGTGTCCGGGAATCGCGACACCGATGTCTTCGACAACCCACATCAGTTCGACGCGTTCCGCAAGCCCAACCGCCACCAGACGTTCGGGGCGATCGGAGGTCCGCACTTCTGCATCGGCGCCAACCTGGCCCGCCTCGAGTTGCAAATCCTGCTGCGCGAGTTGCTGTCCCGCGACATCAAGATCACCCCGAACGGGGTACCCAAACGCGGCGCATCAGTGTTCATCAATCAATTGACCTCCCTGCCAGTGACCTGCGCATGACCAGCCCGAAGGGGGCACCGACCTGGAGCGGACTGGGCGTTGTCGTCACGGGCGGCGCGGCAGGTATCGGTCTGTCCTTGGGCCGGGTGGCCGCGGCGCGTGGCGCCGCGGTCGTGCTGGCCGACATCGAAAAGGACGTTGCCGAGAAGGCGGCGGCGGGCCTGCGCGCCGACGGCGCCGATGTGCACGCCGCGTACTGCGATGTCACCGACTACGAGTCGGTCGAGGCCGCGCTTGTCGAGGCCGCGCAGCGGCTCGGCGGGATCAACGTGCTGTGCGCCAACGCCGGCGTCGGCAGCGTGGGAGGCATCGACGATCTCACCGTGTCAGAGTTCTCCTGGATCATGCAGGTGAACCTGTTCGGAGCGTTCCATGCCGTGCGCGCCGCGTTGCCCTATCTCAAAGCACAGGTGGCCGCGGGGCAGCGCGCACACGTCCTGGTCACCGGCTCGGAGAACTCGCTCGGCGTGCCCGAAGGTGCTCCTGCGTCAACCGCGTATCAAACCTCCAAGACCGCACTGCACGGTCTGGCCGACTGTGTGCGGCGTGATCTCGCGCCCGCAGGCATCGGGGCCACGCTGTTGTGCCCGAGCTTCGTGGCTACCGAGGTCTGGAACGCGCGGCGTAACCGGCCTGACCACTTCGGCGGCCCCCAACAGGGTGATCCGGCCCTGCGCGAGCAGATGCGCGCCATCGGCCAGCATCCCGATGAGGTCGCCGCGCTGGCGCTCGACGGCGTCGACGAGAACGTACCGATCGTGGCGACCCGATCTGTCAGCAGCGCCTGCGCCGAGGTGCGGATGCGCCAGGTCCGCGACGCGTTCGATCGGCTGGCCGCACGGCAACAAGAGCGCGCAGATCACTAACTACGTGAAGGAGCTTTAGCGATGGTCGACCCGGGCACGCTGGACGACAACGAAAAACGAGTTGCAGAGCTGCTCGGGCGTGAGTGGGGCCTGCTGATCGACGGCAAGGTCGGCCCGGCACAGTCGGGGCGCCGTTTCGACGTGTGGGCCCCGTCCACCGGGGCGCGCATCGCCCAGGTTCCCGACGCGGGAGCAGCGGATGCCGAACGCGCGGTCACCTCGGCGCGCAACGCGTTTCCCGGTTGGCGGTCGACCACGGCGATCGAGCGCGCCCAAGTGATGGAGCGCTTCGCGCAGGCGATCGAAGCGCGTGCCCAGGACCTGGCGCTGCTCGACAGCATTGACGGCGGCACACCGATCCGGGTGACGACCGGTGACGTCGTTGCCGCGGTGATGCTGTTGCGCTATTTCGCTGGATTGGTGACCGAGATCAAGGGTGTCACCGTTCCTTCAAGCGCCAACCTGCATTTCACCGAACGGGTGCCTTACGGGGTGGTTGTGCGCATCATTCCGTTCAATCACCCACTTATGTTCGCCGTCAAGCAACTCTCGGCGCCGCTGCTGACGGGGAACACACTCGTTCTCAAACCCGCCGAGGCGACACCGCTTTCGGCACTGCTTCTCGGTGAAATCGCCCAGGACATACTGCCACCAGGTGTGCTCAACATAATTGTCGGCGACGGCCCGGAAGCGTCCAGCGCGCTGGTCTCCCATCCCGCGGTTCACCGGATCGGGTTCACCGGCAGTGATGCGACGGGGGTGAAGGTCGTTCAGGCTGCCGCCGCGACCGGCTTCAAGGAAGTCAGCCTGGAGCTCGGCGGTAAGAACGCACTCATCGCCTTCCCCGACGCCGATCCAGCTGAGGTCGCCGCGGGCGTGGTCGCGGGGATGAACTTCACGTGGTCGGGCCAATCGTGCGGATCGACCTCACGCCTGCTCGTACACGAGGACATCGCTGACGCGACGGTCGACGCCGTCCTCGACCGCTTGGGCAACCACGTCGTCGCCAACCCGCTCGACCCGAAGGCTGACCAGGGCACCCTCGTCAATGAACGCCAATACCAAAAAGTCCTCGACTATATCGAAATCGCGGTCGCCGAGGGCGCACGAGTCGTTCACGGCGGCGGGCCGTCCACCAGGTCTCGAGGAGGGTCTATTCATCGAGCCGACAGTGCTGGTCGATGTCGATCCCTATTCCCGGGTCGCTCAAGAGGAGATTTTCGGACCGGTACTTTCGGTGATCCGGTGGAAGGACCCACAGGACGCCATCGATATCGCCAACAGCGTGCAATACGGATTAACGGGGAGCGTGTATACCAACGATATCCGCAAAGCGCACCAAGTCGCCCGCCAGTTGGAAGTCGGCGTGGTCTGGATAAACGGTGCTGGAAATCACTTCCTGGGATTACCGTTCGGTGGATTCAAGTTATCCGGAAACGGTCGCGAGGAAAGCCTCGACGAGCTGCTGAGCTACACCCAAATCAAGTCGACCACCGTCTTTTTGAACTAAACGAAATAACGAAACTTCTGACAATTACATATCACCACATGAACTTCGGCGTCGTTTGCTCCAACCGACGCAGGTAAGGCCGACGCGATGTAGAAGGAAGATGATGCGATGACCGTCCACCCCAATGTTCAATTGCTGCGCGATCACTTCGTAGCAATGGAAAGCCTGGATGAGGAGGCTTTGTCCGCGCAGTTCACCACTGATGCTCGCTATTGGCCGCCGATCTCGGCAGAGCAGCGTGGTTTCGTCACCCGTCCGCTCGAGCCCGGTGCGACGGTGGTCGAGATGTTGACGAAACTTACGCCTCAACTGTATGGGCCGGACCGCACTTGGACCATTCAGCACCTCTTCGCTGACGACGAGAGCGGCGCCGCACACGTGGAGCTGGCCGCGACACTGGTCACCAGCGGCAAGCCTTTCCGCAACGCCTACGCCTTCTTCTACCGCTTCGTCGACGGTCAAATCGCTGAACTCTGGGAATACACCGACACCGACTACACCCACGGCATACATGCAGAGTCACATTGAGGACTCCGCGGTCACCGAGACGTCGGCGGGCCGCGAATTCGGAAGTAGCCGGTAAAGGCGCGCACAAAACTTCGTCAACAAGCCGCTCAGATTCAGAAAGAAGGCAATTCTTGTGGTCAATCTTAATGGCAAGGTCGCCATTGTCACCGGCTCGGCTTCCGGGATCGGGCGCGCCACGGCGATTACGCTGGCGGCCGCCGGCGCCGCGGTCGTAGTAGCCGACCTGAATCTCGAAGGAGCGCAAGCCACCGTCGAGACGATTGCTGCTGCGGGCGGCCGGGCGGTCGCCGTGCGGGTCGACATCAGCGACGAATCCCAGGTTGACGCGATGACGAAATTGGCGGTGTCGGAGTTCGGCCGGTTGGACATCGTTCACGCCAACGCCGGACTCACCTCGCCCGAGTTCATGCTCAACGATAACGGCATCGCCGATCTTGACCCAGTCGCCTTCGCCCGAATCCTCGCCGTCAATGTCATCGGCAGCGCCCTGACTGCTAAACACGGCGCGGCCCAGATGGCACGCGACGGCGGCGGCGTGATCGTCTTTACGACCTCGCAGAAGTCTGAGATCGGCGAACAAGTCCATACAATGTACGCAGCCTCCAAAGCCGCGATCGAATCGATGGTGCGCGATACCGCGGCGCAGTTCGGGGCCGCCGGCATCCGCTCCGTCAGCGTTTCCCCGGGCGTGATCATGACCGAAGGCGCCCGTGCCGCAGTGCCAGAAGACCAAATTGCCGAGCTTGTCGGCAACAATCTGCTGCCGCGAGTCGGCGCCCCGGAGGACATCGCGAACGCCGTGGCGTTCCTGGCCTCCGACGAAGCGGCCTATATCACCGGGGTCTCCATCCCCATCGATGGTGGCATGCTGCGGCACTTGCCCGTCACCGTGTAACTGCTGCTGATGAGCCGAGCAGGTGCACCCGTTGGTGGTCGGCACGCGGCTGCGGCGGCGGTGATGGAGCCTATGCGAGTCGGAGTTCCCGGCGGCCCACACACGTTCGCCGGCAGCGCCGCCGCCGAGATCTCCGCGCGAGCGCGTCCATTCGTGCCCATCTGGTTCGATCAAACCGGGGCGATGGCTGAAGCCCTACATCGTGGGGACATCGACGGCATCCTGCTCCGGCCGGAAACCACCGCCACCGGACCCGGTTCCGCGTACCGACTACTTCAAGGCAGTGCCTTCCAAGTAGTGGGGGAATACTCCGTGCCGTTTCGCTGCCAGCTACTGGTGCGCCCCGGCACCCGGACCTCGGAGATCAAGCAGGTGTTCGGGCACGGCGCACTGCACGAATGCGGCCGCCGACTCGGCGAGCTACTTCCGCACGCCGAGCTGACGGCGACTACTCGGATTTCCTACGAGTCGGCACGCGACGTCGCCGCGGGTGACGGCACGACCGCCGTCGTCGCAAACGCTTACACCGCAGCCGAACTCGGGCTTGACGTCGTCTCCGACGACATCGACGACGGCGCGGTCGGGGTGTGGTGGCTGTTGGCGCGCGATGCGCCGATCCGCGGCCCGGTTGCCGCCCTGTTCCTACGCACCTCCCATCGAACCGCGTCGGTCACGGCGGTCGTCGTGGCGCTTGACCACGCCGGCTTTACCGTGCGCGCACTCGTCGGGGAGCGGGCGCACGATGTGCCGTTTGGTTATGGCTATGTCGTAGTGGCGGATGCGCGATCCGGGAGTGCATCGCTGCCCGAGGATTGGGCGGTGCCTGGGTGGGCGGTCGCGGGTGCGGTGGGTTCGAGTGGCCGAACAGGGCTGACTCCATAACTCGGCGCAGTTCGTCGAGGACGCTTTGTGTGCGTTCGGCTTGTTTGGGGGTCAGGGTTTCTAGGCCGCAGAAGGAGGTGAGGATCTCGCGGGCGATGTCGTCGGCCAGCTGACGGCCTGCGGGTTCGAGTCGGATGAGCATGCCGCGCAGCACATCTGGGTCGGCGATGCGGGTGACCAGGCTGCGTTCCTCGAGTCGGTCGACTTGTTTGCTCACCGCGCCGGAGGTGATCAGCAGCTCTTTGAGCAGGTCCTTGGGAGCCAGTTGATGGGTGGGAACGCGGGCTAGGGCGAACAGGATTCGCATGTCGCCGGGCCCGATGCCGCGGGCGCGAACGATCGCGGTGAACTCGCGCTCAATGGAGGCCGAGAGGCGCTGCAGCGTAAGCGCGATCAGGAAAGGAGCGGTCGGGATGTCGCCGAGTTCGGCGACCCACTCCTGCGTGACACAGACCAGATCACGACCGCGGACTGAGGCATCTGCAGGCCGGCTTGTGCCGGCAAGCAGGCTGCCCATCGCTGTGACCGGGAGCTGCGTGCCCGATTCCGTCGCGTACGAAGGGAACTGCACCCGAGGTCTCCCCCGCCGGTGCCTGCTTGGTGCCTTATTCGTCATTCGTCTCGTTTCTGTTCATGCTCAGTGAATATTTCGCCGAGCATTGACGCCTTCCATGGCTGAGCACTATTATTCCATGGAAGCACGCTTCGATGGAAGTCATTGAGTTGTCGAGCGCCGCAGCCCGGGGTTCGCGACGACGCCAACCGGAAGGACGTGTCTGACTGTGCTCTCCGACGAGGACGGCGTCATCCACCTACCGTCGCGCGACAGCGATGGCGCCCGCTCGCCCGGCCGTCGCCTCCGCGGTGGACTAATGCCCGCTACTCGTCACGGCCGTTGATTTCCTGCGGCAATCGACAACGGACCCACCTGTGAAGGAGAAATAGGCGATGAGCGTGGATCTGTCCGACCCAAAGAGCTCTGTGGATCTGTCTGATCCGAAGAACTTTCAGGACGCGATTCCCCACAAGGAGTTCGAACGCCTGCGCAACGAGGCCCCGGTGCATTGGACGCCAACGGAATTCGGCACCGCGACCGGTGGATTCTGGTCGCTGACACGATATGCCGACGTCGAGGCCGCCACCCGCGACACCGACAACTTCTCCAACAGCCAGGGCATCTGTTATCCCGTCAACTACGACGAACCTCCCCTGATGGTCGACAATCTCTGCTACAACGACCCGCCTGGACACGGCCCGCTTCGCCGGCAGATCGCCACCGCGTTCAGTCCCCGGGTGGTAGCGGGTTTCGAGGGCTGGATCACCGAACGGGTGCGCGTCATCCTCGATGGGCTCGAAGGCCGCGGAGAGTGCGACCTGGTCCCGCTGGTGGCGGTCGAGTTGCCCGCACAGGTGATCTGCTCGGTGATGGGAGTCCCAGAAGACAAGCGGCCCCAAGTCGTCGAGTGGATTGACCAGTCCTTCGCCCGTCTGCGTCCCGATGCCGGTCAAGACGTCGCGCGTGCGGCCACCGAGGCGATGATGCAATTTGCGCTCGAACTGCGCGACGCCAGCGATGACATATTCGCTGACGACACCATGCTCGGTGAGCTCGCCAGGGCCGAACGCGACGGCATGAAGGTCACCGATTCGGAATTTATGCAGATGTTCATGTCTTTGCTGGTCGGCGGGTTCGAGAGCACCCACACGACCATCGCGCAGAGCCTGCGACTGCTGCTCGAGGATCCCGACATCGCGGCCCAGGCCCGTACCGCGTACGACAACAACCAGATTCGTGACCTCGTCGAGGAACTACTGCGCTACATCAGCCCGGTGATGCACATGATCCGACACGCGACCAGGGACGTCGAGCTGCATGGCCAGACCATCCACAAGGGCGACATGGTGCTGCTGTGGTACGTGTCGACGAACCGTGACGCAGCCATCTTCGACAACCCGCATACATTCGACGCATTGCGCAAGCCCAACCGCCACCAGGCGTTCGGGGCGAGCGGTGGACCGCATTTCTGCATCGGCACTGCTCTGGCTCGGCTGGAAGTGCAGATCTTGCTGCGGGAGTTGTTCTCCCGGAATATCAAGATCACCCTGAACGGGCCGCCCGAGGGTGGCGTATCCGTGTTCATCAACCAGCTGGTGTCCCTGCCGGTGGTATGCCAGTGACGGCCACTGGCCGGCACCGTCCTGGCGCGGCCAACCATGAAAAGCGCGAGCGTTATTTGCATCATTGGCTCCGTAAATCATTCACGGCGTTGCCTTTCGGGGCTTCAAGTCGTCGGTAAATGGCCGCGGGGAATGTCTCGATGAGTTGTCGAGGGCTGTACCCAGATCAAGTCGACCACTGTCTTCTGGGCTAACTGAATACCAACTGAATAAAAAGCGGAGCTGCGGCCGTGTCGGATTGACGCTGCGTGGCTTTGACAATCGAATCCGCTGCGTTGTGTGTCTGAATTCGATTCGGGCACAGTCAACTAACCAGAGAAAGTAGACGATTTGATGACCGTCCACCCCAATGCCCAGTTACTTCGCGATTTCTACGCAGCTCAGCTCCGTGATGATAAAGAGACCCTGGCCGCACAGGTCACCGCCGATGTGCGCTGGTGGGCACCGGTCTCGGCAGAACAGCGTGGTCTGATCAGCAACCCGATCCAGGGCCGCGCGGAGGTGGTCGATTTGCTGACCGTGTTTGCCGGACAGCTCTACGCACCAGGCCGCACGTGGACGGTCCAGCACCTCGTCGCCGACGACGATACCGGCGCCGCGCAGGTGGACCTGATCGCGACGCTGACGGCCAACGGCCAGCCATACCGCAACCTCTACGCCTTCATCTTCCGGTTCGTCGACGGCCAAATCGCCGAAGCCTGGGAGCACACCGACACCGACAACGCGTACGCGCAATTCGGAGACGCCGTCGCCGACCTGGCGGCCGCGGAGGGCTGATCGGCCAGTCGATCGTGGTGAGCACCGGCGTGGGTTGCCGACCTAGAGAAGGACCATTTGATGTCACCGCAGTTCGAGGGAAAAGTCGCACTGATCACCGGGGCGGCACGTGGACAGGGCCGGTCGCACGCTGTCCGGTTCGCCGAGGAGGGCGCCGACATCGTCGCCATCGATCTGTGCGCACAGATTCAGAGCGTGCCCTACCCGATGGGGCAACCCGAAGACCTCGATGAAACCGTGAATCTCGTCGAGAAGACCGGTCGCCGGATTGTGGCCGAACACGCGGACGTGCGCGACTTCGCACAGCTCGAATCGATCGTAGCGGCGGCCGAAAGAGAGTTCGGCAGAATCGACTTCGTCCTGGCCAACGCGGGCATCGCACCAGGGTTGGGCCCACAAGCCATGACTATTGCCGCCTACCTCGATGCCGTGAACGTCATGCTCAACGGTGTGTACTTCACTGTCGAAGCGGCGGTGCCGGCGCTGTTACGACACGGCGACGGCGGCGCGATAGTCATCACCAGTTCAGCGGCCGGGTTCAAGTCACCTGCCCCCAGCTTTGCGACCAGAAACCACGGCTGGGCCGGCTACGCCGCGGCAAAACACGGCGTCGTCGGTCTGATGCGCTACTTCGCAGCCACGTTGGCGGAGAAGAACATTCGCGTCAACTCGGTGCATCCCACCGGGGTCGCCACGCCGATGATCGACAACGAGGCCGTCGGCGGATACGTCGCCGAGCATCCCGAGTTCGCCGAGGTGTTTCGCAACCTGATACCGGTTCCCACCATCGAGCCGATCGACGTGACCGAGGCGATGATCTATCTGTGCGGCGGGTCCGGGCGGTACATCACCGGTGTCACGTTGCCGGTCGATGCGGGGCTCACGCTCAAGTAGGCGAGCGCCCGGTTCGGTCGAGGTGGCCGGACCGCAGCGGTGGCTTCAGTGGCCGAACAGGGCTGACTCCATAACTCGGCGCAGTTCGTCGAGGACGCTTTGTGTGCGTTCGGCTTGTTTGGGGGTCAGGGTCTCTAGGCCGCAGAAGGAGGTGAGGATCTCGCGGGCGATGTCGTCGGCCAGCTGGCGGCCTGCGGGTTCGAGTCGGATGAGGATGCCGCGCAGCACATCTGGGTCGGCGATGCGGGTGACCAGGCCGCGTTCCTCGAGTCGGTCGACCTGCTTGCTCACCGCGCCGGAGGTGATCAACAGCTCTTTGAGCAGGTCCTTGGGAGCCAGTTGATGGGTGGGAACGCGGGCTAGGGCGAACAGGATCCGCATGTCGCCGGGCCCGATGCCGCGGGCGCGAACGATCGCGGTGAATTCGCGCTCAATGTAGGCCGACAGGCGCTGCAGCGTAATCGCGATCAGGAAGTGAGCGGTCGGGATGTCGCCGAGTTCAGCGACCCACTCCCGCGTAACACCGACGAGATCACGACCGCGGACTGTCGCATCATGCGCTGGGGCAGCGCGCTGACCAGCGCTGCGTGCCCCCGTCCGTGCCATGCGGGCGACGCTATCACGCGTCAACGGTGACGGGCCGCGAGCGCGCCAGCTTGGACAGTTCACGGGACGAGAGCGAAGTGCTCGCGGTCCACAGTCGCGTCGGCGGCCAATTCCGTGCCGAGCACGATGAGGTCTTCGCCATCAGCTAGCTCGGAGGCCCGCAGCGCAGCGATGATCGCGTGGACGTCGGGGTGCACGCACAATCGGGCGGGAAAGATCCCGCCGCGTTCAAGCGCGTGCAGTTGGGCGCTCGCTCTGTCGAGGATCTGAGTGAGCCAGGGGCCGGCGGGATCAGAGGTCAAGCTCAATGTTGTCTCCCTTCGCACGTGAGCAGCAGATCAGCATGATGTCCTGGTTGCGGTCTTCCTCAGTCAGGGCCAGGTCTCGATGATCGGGCACACCGCTGAGCACCCGCGTGCGACAGGTGCCGCAGATCCCTTCCATGCAGGAGTATTCCACCTCGATGCCCGCGTCAAGGACAGCTTCGAGAATGCTGTAGTCGGGTTCTACCTGCAGGGTGAGCCCGGATCGGGCGAGCCGCACGGTGAGCGCCTCGCCGCCCGTTGCGAGCGGTGCCTCACGGGTGAAGCGCTCGATATGCACCCTTGCTGAGTCGACCTCGTGGGTCACCGTGGCGAAGGTGTCGAGCATGGCGGTGGGCCCGCAACAGTACAGCTCAGCGTTCGGGGGCGCGGCCGTGACCACGGCGGCCATATCGATCGTTGGCTTGCCGGCCGGATCGTTGGGATAGAGGTGGACATGCTGGGCGTGCGATGCGGCCAGGTTCGATATCTCTGGCAGCAGTGCCGCCACGGCGGTGGACCGGAACGCGTAGTGCAACTCCCACGGTCGATCCTCGGCGTTAAGGGCATAGGCCATCGTGAGGATCGGCGTAATGCCGATACCGCCGGCGAGCAACACCACCGGGGCGGGCCCCGGTGAAAGCGGGAAGTTGGAGCGCGGGGCGCTGATCGTGAGAGCCTGCCCGGCTTGCAGCGCGTGGACGGCCTTCGAGCCGCCGCGGCTCGCCGGGTCGAGTGCCACCGCTATACGGTAGGTGTGGGTGACCGCACCCGGTCGACCCACGAGCGAGTAGCAGCGCCGCAAGTCCGGCCCAAGGTTGACCTCGATGTGGTCGCCGGCGGCGAAGGCCGGAAGCGCTCTCCCGTCGGCGGCGACCAGCTGCACCTGCCGAATCGTGTCGGCGATGTCGGCCGCCGAGTCCACGAGAACCTCGATCACCAGCTGACTCCTCATTGACTTCCATAGAAGTACCCTTCCATGGAATAATAGAAAGCCTGCAGTGGAAGGTCAACCGGGTGAGGAGGCTGCAATGGCGGGGTCCTTCGATGACGGGGTACAGCGATGGGGAGTTCTCGTCGGGTCTCCCAACACCACGGTCGAGATAGAGTTCCCGCGGATGTGCCCGCCGGACGTCACATTGCACTACGTGCGGATGGCAACGGACGGCAACATCGCCGACAACGACCTCTTCGAAGATGTCGTGCGACGGACGACGGCCGGTATCCCGGCTGCGATCGACAGCATCATGACCGCCGAGCCCCACCACCTCGTTCTCGGGTTCGGCTCCCCCGGCTTCTTCGCCGGGTTCGACGGTGAGCAGGCGCTGATCGACTCCTACGTCGAGCGAGCGGGCGGCGTTGGCATCACCATCCCGTCGCAGTCGTGCCGGCGGGCGTTCGAGGTGCTCGAGGTCAAGCGGCTCGCCGTCATGGGCTCCTACCAGCCCGCCGGTGCCCGCCGCGTGCGCGAGTACTTCGAGGCCGCCGGGTATGACATCGTGAAGGAAGGCTTCCAGGGGCACGACTCCGGCACCGAAGCGGCCCGAATGTCCCGCCACGAGCTGGCCCGCGCTCTGTATGAAATGGACGGGCCCGACGTCGACGCCATTCTGCAGTTGGGCGTCAACATGCCGGCAGTCGAACCCGCCGACGCCGTGGAACAAGTCATCGGCAAACCCGTGCTCTCGGTAAATGCCGTGACGTTCTGGAACGCGTTACGCAGCCGCGGGATACCAACTAAGGCGCGGGGCGCGGGCACCCTGCTGCGCGACAACTAAGGCGGAACGTTTGATGCGAGCGATCATTGCCGGGGGCGGGGTCGGCGGCCTGGCTGCGGCCGTCGCGCTACACAGGATCGGCATTGAGCCGCTGGTGCTCGAACAGGCCACGGCGATCACCGAGATCGGTGCGGGAATCAATCTCTGGCCCAACGCGATGCGGGGCCTGGACCAGCTCGGTGCTGCCGATTACATCCGGGCGACCGGGGTTCGCGGTGAGAAGGTCGTCCACCTCGACCTCGAGAGCGGCGCCGAGCTGGAGAGCCTGCCGTTCGGGCTGACCGCGCGCAGCTATGGCGAGGACCTTTATAACTCGCATCGTGCCGACCTCCTTGACGGGCTCGTCGGCCGTCTCGACGGCACCGAGGTCCGAATCGCCAGCCGGGTGGCGGGTTTCAGCCAGCACAAGGACGGGGTGGAAGTGACGCTGGAGAGCGGCGAAACGCTGACCGGAGACCTCCTTGTCGGTGCCGACGGGCTCAAGTCCGCGGTGCGTGCCCAGCTGTTCGGCGCCCAGGAGCCGCAGTACACGGGTGTCGCCGCGTGGCGCGCGCTGCTCCCCCGCGATCGGGCCGACGGCGTCGCGGTGGTGCAGGGTATCGCCTCATGGTTTGGCGCCAACCGCACCGTGGTCGTCTACCCCGTCCGGCGCGGTGAACTGGTTAGCTTCTCGGGCTACGTTCCCGACGACGAGATCCGCACCGAGTCGTGGACGAGCGCCGGCGACCTCAACGACTTGCAGCGCTCGTTCGCCGTCGCCTGCCCGGAGATCACCGACCTGATCGCACAGGTGGATCGGGCGATCATCACGCCGATCTACTACCGGCATCCGCTGGAAAACTGGGCCCAGGACCGAGTCGTCCTACTCGGCGACGCCGCCCATCCGATCCCCCCATTCGCGGGCCAGGGCGCCGCGCTCGCGGTGGAAGACGCCGTCGCTCTCGCCGAGGCCCTACGCGCGAACGACGATGTGCCCGACGCCCTGCAGGACTTCGGGGCGCGGCGAGCCCCCCGGGCCGAGCAGGTGCTCGTCCGCTCGCAGGTCAACCTGCTGCAGTATCGGCAGAGCGACCCTGTGCAGGCCCGGGCTCGCAACGGACGCATTCGCGGGCTCAAGCAGCTGGACCCGCGTGCGGAGTCGAGCTCTGCGTGGCTGTACGGCTACGACGCCACCGTGCGGGAGCTCGACACCGCGCGGGCCCAGGTCGCGCGGTGGTCGGAGCCGGCTCGCCGCGCCCACGAGCGGTGGCGGACGGTGTTCACTGTCGAAGACAGGGCGGCGTCGTGGCTGGGTGAGCGTGCCGCCTACGAGCGCTTCCTTATCGCAAATAGCCCGGGCGTCGACGGCCAGCGGGTCGAGGAGGTTGACTGCGCCGGTGTCGCTGCGCTGCGCGTCGTGCCGCCGGGCGGCGAGAGTGGTCCGGCGATCCTGCATCTACACGGCGGGGGTTACGTGATGGGTTCGGCGCGGGCCTCGGCCGGCTACGCGGGCCGACTCGCCGCGGCCATCGGTGGGTGGGCGTTGGTTCCGGACTACCGGCTGGCGCCCGAACACCCCTATCCCGCGGCGCTCGAGGACGTGATGGCCGCCTATCGTTGGCTACTGGATTGCGAGGGTGCGCCGCGGTGTGTCAGCGGTGAGTGCGCGGGCGGCGGGCTGGCTGTCGCGCTGGCAGTCGCGCTCCCGGCCTTCAAGGCCCCGCATCCAGGGTCATTGCACCTGCTGTCACCGTTCAGCGATCTCGAAGTTCCCGGCCCGGGTCCGGTCGCACCGCTCGACCCGTGGTATTCGCGGGCGATGCTGCTCGGGCTTGCGGCCTCCTACGTGCAAGACGCCGATCCCGATGTCGGTCTGGTCTCGTCCATCAAGGCAGACCTGCGCGGCCTTCCACCGATGCATATCGAGGTCGCTGGCGAGGAGGCGTTGCACGCCAGCGCCGTGCTGCTTGCGAAACGGGCGCGGGCTGCGGGCGTGCGTGTCGAACTTCAAGTTGTGCCCGACACCGTCCACGCGTTCGCGCTGTTCCCCGATCTGCCCGAGGCCGACGCCGCTCTCGCGCGGTTTGCCGCGCTCGCCGCCGTCCCGGCGTGACCCCTCGGCGGTATCCCTTCGGGGCATAGCGACACCTTGGTGTTGATCGGTGTTTGCCGCCGGTATCGCAGCCATCGTGCGAAATGCACGCGCGGCGTGATCGATAAAGAGTCGTGTGGGCTTCTCGCCTGGCAAGGGCCGTGCGAGCCGGCCCAACCGCGCCAAGACGTCGCCGATTGAGCTGAGGGGCAAGAACCGTTGGTGTGCAACGGATTACCGCCGAAGATGATTGTTGACTTCACGCCGAGCCGCACCTCGACGGCGTGAAGGTAGCGCGCTGACGCGTCGCTTGTTCGGGCCCCAAAGCGGTTGCATCGAGGGCCGTATACGGTCAGTCGCCCTAAGACGCGCTCGGGTAGGCTTCGCGCGCGATGGCCAGCTCGGCGCGTGCTGTCTGCGTCACCCACTGGGTATCCGCGCCGATCGGCAGCAGCGTGTAGCCTGCGGTCGCCATCTCGGTCGCGTATTCGGCTGTGAGGCAGGGAAAGCCGACTCCCAGCCCGGCTTCGCGGGAGACTCGGCGGACCCGCTCGATGGCGTCGGCATGTATGCCGGCCACCGGCCCCGTCGCGGGTGCCATCCCGTAAGTGATTGCCAGATCCGCCGGACCGATGAACACCCCGTCGATGCCGTCGACCGATAAGATTTGGTCGAGATTGTCTACAGCGCGCCCGCTCTCGATCATCACGATGCACAGTGCGAGGCTGCCGAGCACATCGGGATCACGGCCAAACCGCAGTCCGGCCCGCGCCGGCCCGAAACTGCGTGTCCCACGCGGGTGGTAGCGACATGCCCCGACTGCCCGTTCGGCGTCGTCGGCGGTCTCGATCATCGGAAAGATGATGCCGTGGGCTCCGGCGTCGAGAAGCTTGCCTGCGAATGCCGGATCGTGCGATGGCACCCGGACAATCGCCGGCACCGGCGTAGTGTTCACGGCGCGGATAGCCGACAGCGCCGACTCGTAACCGTACAGGCCGTGCTGCACGTCGAGAGCGACGAAGTCGAAACCCACCACCGCCATGATCTCGGCGGTAAAGGCGGATCCGCTGGTGCACCAGCCCCCAAATGTCGGCAGACCCGCGGTCCATTTCTGCCTCAGATCAGTGGTCATGGGACGGGACTCCTTATCGGTGCTGATTATTCGATTATGCCGAGAGGTGGCTCACCACTGGTCCCAGTGGGCGAGTTCCTCACCGGGAATGCGTTGCGCGCGACGGAATTCGGTTCCCTTGGTGTAGGCAACGGGGAATAACGCACACTGGGTGACTTCGGGATAGGGAATGCCCATCTCCCCCGGCCGCTGCGCGGCGATGATCCCGGAGACGCCGGCACCGATGACCACGACGTGAACCCCTGCAGTAAGTGCTGCGCGATGTTGACGTCTTCCTGCACACCCATGCGGCGTTCGAACTTTTCGGAGAACATCACGCCGTAGGACGGGTCGACTGACTCGCCCACGCACACACCGAGCATCCGGCTGGTTTGGTCGGCATCCGGCATCGGGATGGCCGGCTCCTCGCCGGATTGCAGACCGAACAGCGCATGAGCCCCCGCCAACCGGATCTCGTCCTGGATCTGCTCGGAGAATCCGCCGGCGTCGTGATCGCTGAGACCTCGGCTGCAGGTCGGCCGATACGGCGGCTCCAGGCATTTCGAGTCACCGGTGTCGCGGTAGATCAACATCAGAAGGGTGGGCAAGTTAGCGGAGTCGGTGATTTCACGTAGCTCCGCGAAGCTCAGGTGCGCAAGGTCGCTGGTCAATGGTCTTCGGCCTCCGTCATGGCTTCGTGCCGGCGATCAGCATGTCGGTATCGCAGAACGCGGGCGATGCTTCGTCCGGCGCACACACCGACCACCGGTATCAACGCACGCCGCCGACGTGCGGCGGCGTGCACAATTCGCTCACGGCATTCCGAGCTTATAAACAGCAATCGTTACGACAACATTCATGTTGACTATTTGGTCACGCTATCACCCCAGTCATGTCTGCGTTGCTGTTGAAACTGACGGTGCCCGGAATCTGAGGCGGACGTCGGGGACCGTCGACTTCTTGAGAGCGACACGTCGCGAGCGCATTTCCCGGGCCGCCCAGCGTCTGCGGATCACTTTTGCCGCCGGCCGGTCTGGCAACCACCCGGTCGACGGCATTGCTACCCGTGGTGATCGGTCGTCGGCGGTGTCAACTGCCGATCGCACACCGTCATGATCAAAACCACCGCGCCTATACCGATCAGGATCAGACCCATGTGGTGCAACCCCGCGCTGTCGACGGTGGTGCGAAATGCCATGCCGGTGATGATCGCCGACACGATGGAGCCGACGTACTGCGCCGTGCGCAGCAGTCCCGAAGCGGTAGCCATTGCCTGCGCAGGCGACTGGCGGTAGAGGGCAAGCTGGTTACCAATAGTGCTCGCCCCGTTCATGATTCCAAAGATCGCCGTGACAGCCGCGACGACAAAAATGGAACTTGACCTCGACAAGACCAAGATGAGCGCCGAACCCAAAAGCAGCAGCACCGCCGCCACGATTAGTGGCGGACGTGGATTTTTTCGCCCGCTCGCCGCTTGCGCCGCCAACGCCGACAGTGCGCCCAGCGGCAGCAGAATCAGACCGGCCATGAAGGCTGTCTGTCCCCGGCCGGCCTGAATCCACTGGGTAAGCCCGTACATCAACACGTAGATACCCACCACGGACAGCGATGTCCGGACATAGGTGCGCGACAGAGCCCGGTTGCGTGCCAGCAGCCGCACATCGATGAACGGATTGGCTGCCCGCAGTTCGCGCCAGACAAGCAGTGCCGAAAACACGACGGCACCGGCCAGTGCCGGCCACCTCAGGTGGGGCAACCCCGTCAGCACCGTCAGGGCGCCGATCAATGCGACGCCGAACGCGGCCATTCCCGGCAAGTCCAACCGATTCACCAGGACTCGCCACGGCCGGCCGGGTCCCGCGGGAGGATCACGCGGAATCCACCGCAACGCCATCACAAGGGTCGCACAGGCGAACGGAACATTGACGACGAAGACCGCCCGCCAGCCGAGCCAACCGACGAGCAGCCCGCCCAGCGAGGGGCCGATCGCCAACGTCGCCGCGGCGACCACGGCGATGGCACCGAGCACATCGCTTGGTGGAGAGCGCAGTCCCGTGTCGGAGGCGCGGCGCCGGATCAGCAGCATGGCCGTCGGATATGCCGCTGACGTTCCCAGTCCGATCAACACCCGCGCCCACACCAGCATCGCGAGGCTGTCCGCGACGGCTCCGCAGACGCTGGCAGCGAACACGATGGCGGTGCCGAGCAGAAGGATGCGCCTGGGGCCGAACTCTTCAGCCAATCGACCTGCGGCCGGTTGGGCGATGGCGCAGGTCACGTACAAACTCGAGATGAGAATCGAAGTCCTGCCCACGGAAACGTGCATTGTCGCGGCGATGCCGACCAATGCGGTTGCGATGAGCGAGGTGTTGATCGGATTCAAAGCCGTGCCGAGAAGGATGGGCGTGACAAACCGCGCACCGAAGGCCTTCGTGGACCGCGACGTCGTCGCCGCGCCGCGTGGCCGTCGCGTTTGCCGCCGGTTGCCGGCCCGGCTTCGGCTCGCCACGCCGAAGACCATTCACAGCGACCACCTTCTGCACGATGCCGACCGTCGTGCCATACGTGAGAACGTCGACCCCATCGGCACCAGCTCGAACACCCTGGCGCACCATCGATATGGACGAGGTTTCAGCGGGCCACCCAAACGCGGTGGGTCTGAGTAGCCGAGCATAGCAGACATTAATCAACATCGATCGTTGACATTTGTGCGACGATGCGAGACAGTGGTCTCAACGATATTGTTGATGCTGTACCCACTCGGCCGGTTGACCCTCGGTGTCGCTATTGACTGGCGATCGCACCCGTGCACACCGTCGTCGACGTGGGCGCAGACATATACGGATCCGCTCTGAGAGCGGAACCGGACCTGCCGAAATCGACACAGGAGTAGGCACGACCACATGGATCCCAACTCGCACCAGCCCCGCGGCTTGGCCGTTGTCACCGGAGCAACCGGAGGTGTCGGCCTGGAGATCGCCAAGGGTCTCGCCAAGGCCGGTTACAGCGTCATCATCGGCGCACGCAGCGAAGGGCGCGGAGCAGACGCACTGGCGGCGATCCGCAACGTGGCCCAACATCCCGAGTCCATCCAACAACGTCCCCTCGACCTGGCATCGCTTACCAGCGTGGCGGAATTCGCCTCGGCCCTGCCCGCGGATCCCATCGATCGCCTTGTCCTCAATGCCGGCGTCATGATGACGAGTCGCAAGGAAACCGAGGACGGCTTCGAGATGATGTTCGGCACCAACGTGCTTGGCCACTTCTCACTGGTTTCGCACCTCCTGGAGCGTGTGCTCGCTGCCGACGCACCGCGAGTCATCACACAGTCATCGGAAAGCCACCGCTCCGGACACCTTGACTTCGACGATCTGCAACACACCACCGACTTCTCGCCGCTGTCGGCTTACAACGACTCCAAACAAGCGCAGCACATAATGGCAGTCGAATTGGATCGTCGTCACCCTCGCGCGGCAGCGTCGTCTCCCAGCCGGGCTGGGTCAAGTCCGATCTCGGACGTGATATGGCCAATGCCAGTGTGTTTCAGCGCGCGGCATACTCGATCGGCAACGCCGTCATCGGTGAAACACCGGCCGAGGGAGCAAACTCCGCACTCAAGGCCGCGTTGGATGACACCGTGCCCGGGGCGGCGACTGGTCTCTACATCACTCCCGGTAAGTTCCGCCATCTACGGGGCAAGCCGATCACCGCGAAAGCCTCACCGCTGGTCCTCGATCCTGAGGTGGGCGAAAAGCTGTGGCAGTACGCCACCGATGTCACCAAGTAGCACAGCCGCTAATCCGCGCGATCCGCCATTGCACGGGCGATGCGGGATCAGGCACCGGACATCCGATGGTCGTCTTCCTGCCCTCCTGAACACCCGACTCGAGATGAGGTTGCTGAATGACCGACCTGGAAGGCAAAGTCGCCCTCGTCACCGGTTCCGCACGCGGGATCGGAAAGGCGATCGCGTTGCGTTACGCGCTCCTGGGAGCCAACATCGTCGTCAACTATGCAAACGATGCCGCCTCCGCCAACGACACCGTTTCGGCGATCGAGGCATCGGGAGCTGAGGCGATCGCCGTCCGCTGTGACGTCTCGGTCGTCGCTGACCTCGACACCCTTTTCACGGCTGGAATCGAACGCTTCGGCCGGATCGACATCGTCGTCGCCAACGCAGGCGTCGAGATCGTCAACCAACCGATAGCGAACGTGACCGAACACGACTTCGATCGCCTATTCGCGATCAACACCAAAGGCGCGTTCTTCACCATCCAGCGTGCGGCGAAATATGTGGCCGACGGAGGCCGCATCATCTACATCGGGTCGACCACGACCCATGGTGCGTATCCGGGCGCGGGGCTCTACGGATGCAGCAAGATGGCCCCGCAGTATCTGGTAGATGTTCTCGCGATGGAGATCGGCGCACGCAAAGTGACCGTCAATTCAATCGAGGCGACAGGGATCGAGGGCGCCGGTGTCTTCACTCACGCTTCCGACAACGATCCGCTGCGCCAGCAGATCGCGGCGACCCGGCCGATCGAAAACAGGCTGGGCACGCCTGAGGATGTCGGTGATGCCGCCGAATACCTCGCGGGCCCGCTAGCTCGTTGGGTCAGCGGCCAGCACTTGCTGATCACTGGCGGCGCCACCCAATAGCGGGGGGCCGCGTGCCGTCGAACAGTCGGCGCGCCACGGGCTATCCCGGCGTCGAACACTTCGCTTTAGGCTCCCATGTTGCGAGCGACCCACCCATCGTCTGCTCGAAAAAGTCGACTGAAGCGCAGGTGGCCTCAGGCTGCCAGGTAGAGCGAGCAATGCGGCGCAGTAGGTCTCGAAGATTCCATGCGGCCTCGATGGGGCATGCCGATTACATTGCGGCCGGCATATCGACCGAGGACAGCTCGTCTGCTAGCTGGCGGTTGATCGCCCTCAAGTTGAGTACTGACAAGACGATCATCCATGCGAAAAATGTGCCGAACGCCACCCAGAACACTATTAGCCCGTTCCACGAGAAGGGCCCGCTCTTGAACAAATACGCGAGCACGACCACTTCAAGCAGCAGCGTCACCCAGATAGTGAAATAGCCGAACCAGCGCGGGAACGGCGAATTGCCGACGGTATGTGGAGACAGGCAGATCACCGCAATCGCAACGGCCAGGAAAATGAAGGTCTGCGCTCCGGTAATCAAGATCAACAAGCCGACCTCGTGCAGAGTGGCCGTCACTGCGGCGAGCCTGGTCGGGGTGAATGCGGCGGCACCGAAGATCATCGGCGGCAAGAAGATCGTCACGCTGCTGACCGCGCCGCTTGTCGCGGCGAGCATCGTCCACACCGGGACTCGATCCGCCTCGTGCCGGCGCATTTGAGCCGCAACGGCAACCGAAAACGGGATGATCCACGCGCTGACCACACTCATGACGGCGGCACCGAGTCTGATGTCGAGGTTGTGCGCGGTGTAGAACTGGGCGACCTGATCGGCCGACCACAGCGCGCTCGGTGGCGGCACCAAATGCAACAGGAAAGCCAACGCCGCACCAAAGATCCCGCAAAAAATCAGTGCCCACCAGATAAGGACCTTCTGACTGCGCAGGGAAGCAGTCACCTTCACCTCACTTACAGTTCTTCGACATTCCGAACAGCTGCGGTGACGCCAAGGGGTCGGCGCCGGTAAACGTCTGGCGACGCGCCGCCGACAGCGCGCTGAGTCGATTGGTGACGAGGCTGGCTCACCACCGCCGACGGGTTGTCCGCCGGCCTAACTCCGACTTCAACGACCTGACCCTTTTCATCCACGCAAGTGTTGACAATATCGCGGGACACCTTGGTTTTGACCACAATCGCCCAATCGGTTGGCGCGGTGAGAGACGACGGCATCGCCAGCGCCGAAGTGGCGGTGACGGTTTCGATGACTCCCCACAACCCCTCAAGGCGCGTTCGGCGCGACGCGATCCGATTATCAACATTGATGTTGACATCGGTGATAATGTCTGGCTGATTCGACTCCATCAACGACATTGCCGAGGGGCGCCGACTGTCACGACCCACGACGACAGTCAGCAGATACCGAAGGTGCCAATCGCCAGATCACCTCGGCGCGAAAAAGCTTGCCGGGCAAGGCCGGCGGTGCGACGCCACGAGCAGAGACGGGGACGGAAATGACTGATTTGACAGGCAAGGTCGCACTTGTCACGGGATCTACCCACGGCATCGGAAGGGCGATCGCGTTACGTTATGCATCGCTAGCGCCAACATTGTCGTCAACGACGAGAAGGGTGAGGCGGAGGCCAATGACACCGTCTCCGCGATCCGAGCGCTCGGGGTCGATGCGATCGCCATCCGCTGCGACGTCTCGGTGCTGGCCGACCTGGAGGCAATGTTCGCCGCGGCCATCGAACGATTCGGACACATCGACATCGTCGTGGCCAACGCTGGCGTGGAGGTCATCAATCAACCCGTCGCAGACGTCACCGAGGAGGACTTCGACCGCCTGTTTGCGATCAACACCAAGGGTGCCTTCTTCACCATGCAGAAGGCGGCGCGCCATGTTGCCGACCAAGGTCGCATCATCTACATCGGGTCCGCCGCTACGCGCGGCCCGTTCCCCGGCGCCGGGCTGTACGGGTGCAGCAAGATGGCGCCGCTTTACCTCGTCGACAGTCTGGCGCTGGAGATCGGCGCACGCAAGGTCACGGTGAATGCGATTCAACCCACCGCGGTCGACGGCGCCGGCGTGTTCAGCGTTGCCGGTGACTATCTGGAACTCAAACAGCAGATCGCCGCGATGCGGCCCATCGAGGGCAGGATGGCCACGCCCCAGGACGTCGCCGATGCTGCGGAATACTTTGCGAGCCCGCTGGCACACTGGGTCAGCGGGCAGCATCTACTGGTCACCGGCGGCGCACCCCAATAGCTCTCAGCCGCCGGCCCTTTAGTACGCCGGATCCACCGCCAGTGCGCATTTAGCCGATCGTTAGTTGTTCGACTCGCGCGCTTTGGCTTCAGCCATCACCGTGCCCATGTAGGTGATCGCCTGGTCGAACACGTTGTACTCTTCGTGATCGACCGGCACCGGCCAACACTCCAAGATCGACTCGGGTGTCAGGTTGCGGTTGTAGTAACCAGTGACCGTTCCGACAAACGTTGAGCCGACCCGCCCCCCAGTGGCATCGATTACCGCCCCAGTGACGGGACACTCCTCGCTTGCCAGCAGCACCACCGCCGGAGCGACGAGCTCCACCGGAAACTCGAGGTCCAAGGCCCGTGCGACGTCCTCTGTCACTGCCGCTTTGGCCATCACGGTGGACGCGATGGGCGCGACGCAGTTGACCTTGATACCGAGCGGTCCGCCCTCGATGGCCAGGGCACGCATCATCCCGTAAACACCGCCCTTCGACGCGGCATAGGCGACCGAGGATGGTGCCCCGATCAGGCCCTGTCCCGACGTGGTGAGGACGACTCGGCCGTACTGCTGGGCAGTCATCACCGGCCAAACCTCGCGGGTGACATAGAAACTGGCGTCCAACCCCACTTTGCGCACGAGTTCGTAATCTTCGACGGAGACCTCGCTCATCGGGGCATAACGGCCGATTGCGGCGTTGTTAACAAGGATATCGATGGCGCCGTACGCGGTCCGCGCTGCATCGATCAGCGCCGCCGCCCCCTCGGGTCCGGAGATGTCGTCGGCGTTGGCGATGGCTTCCACGCCCTCTTCCTTGAGTCCTTCGACTGCCTCGGCCGCACCAACGATGTCGTTGATCACGACCCGGGCCCCGCGTGCACCGAGCATACGGGCATAGGCGAAGCCGAGACCCCGCCCCGCGCCGGTGATTACGGCGGTCCGTCCAGTAACTGACACCTTCGTCATATCTCACGCCTCTCGAGGTCCAGGTGGGGGTAAGGGCGTTGGCCGAGGTCGACAAGGATCGTGCGGCCTGCCCCGTCGGTGACCAGGAAGCCGCCATAGCTGAGGTCCAACTTGCCGTGCTCGTGAGAGCGCGCGTAGGGCGTCCAGTCGTCGGCAGTCAGACCGCGGGTGCCCTCAACCGGCGGAAAGTATCTCGCCGCAGCCTGATACACCAGTTCGGGAGATGCCGAGCTGCGCTCGTCCGGAACCGGTTCGAGGCGTAGATCGCCGATCTGCATCAAATCCTCAGCCTTCCTGGGAAACGGCGAGCGAACCCGCTCTGCGGCGCGTGATCGTTGTCGTCACGAACGGCTCGAGCCCAACCAGTCTCGGGTGACCGAGTAGATCAGGTCGTTGGGCGACAGCTTGCCAGGAGGCCCATCATCGGCTGCAGGACTGATCGTGCCGCGACCCCGGTGTGCCCATGTCCAGTCCCGCACCGCCCACCGCTCGACGATCCGCCACTCCCCGGCGCGGCGTTCGAACTTGTCGATGTAGCGGGTTCCGGCCGTATAGTTATTATCGCCGAATGCTTCGGCGGCGCTCTCGGTGTCGAGACTCTCAGAACTCGCGGCACCCCAATGGTGCACCATGACATACGATTCCGCGACTGCGCGGTCGCCGTCGAGTTCGACGTAGTGGTTGCCCGAGCATGTGGTACGTCGCCGGGCCGCCGGTGAAGCTCTCCCGGATCGGAGCGAGAAACGCCCGCAGATCCTCGCAACTACCGCTGAACCCGGCCACGTTGTGCATCTGTGCGCCGTCGTGGAAGACCGACATGATCATGTCGAGATCGAAACGGTCGCCGCCCCGACAGCCACGCAGCACCACTTCGTAGATCGCCTGTTTGTCGACCAGCGCCTGGAGCGCCTCGGGCAGTGCAGCTTCGGTCATCTTGCTCTCTCTTCTGTTGTGCAAGCGGCAGGGTGAAACTGCCCCACCCCCTCTGTCGTTACGAGTGCGAGGATGCCACGATGCCGGCTGCGCCCACGTCGGCGGAGTCCGCCGCGATGAATTTCATCGGCGCGGTCGTGCCAGCCGTTGCGCAGGATGTGCTTCAGGCGCTCCGGCTCGCCGGCAAGTTCCCAGGAACTGAATCTGTCGAGAATCATGTTGTACAGCATCGACGCTTCCATCTTCACCATCTGGGCGGCGATGCAGATGTGCGGGCCGAACCCGAACCCCAGGTGCTGGATGTCCTGGTCGCGCGTGATATCGAAGGTCAGCGGATCGGGGAACACATCCGGATCGATGTTGCCGGCCGAGTAGAACAGGTAGACCCGCTGGCCCGCCTTGATCTTCTGGCCACGAATCTCCGTGTCGGTCAACAGCGTCCGCACGAACCCGCGTGCCGGTGTCGTCCAGCGCAGCGCCTCGTCGACGGCGGTCGGCATCAGCGAGCGGTCGGCGCGCAACCGGGCCAACTGGTCGGGATGCTGCGCCAGGGCGATCGCCATTCCGGTCAGAAGAGACCGCGTCGTGTCGGTGCCGACGGCCAGCACCAGCGCGCAATAGGTGAACAGCCTGACATCGGAGAGCTTCTCACCGTCGAGCTCCGCGTCGAGCAGTGTGGTCATCAGATCAGAGCCAGGCTCGTGGCGTTTGCGGTCGAACTCGGAGAGGAAGAACTGGTTCATCTCCTTGAACTCTTGAGCCGCCTGCGCAGTTCGTCGCGGCTCAGAGTGCCCGATCCGATGTTCTCCAGCGCATCGCTCCAGCGTCGAATGAGCTCCACGTCCGACGTCGTCGTGCCCAGCAGGCGCGAGGCGAACAGGATCGGCAGCCGCGACGCCACCACGTCGACGAAGTCGACCGGCCCGCCGGGCTCGATCGTGTCGACCAGGCCCGGCAGCTGGCCTCGAGCTCGGCGCCCATCGTCGCCAGCGCACGCGGCGTGAACGCCGGTGTGATCAGCCGCCGCAGCTCGCGGTGGCGCGGCATATCGGTGTAGGAGAACATCTCTCCGGCCGGATCGAAGAACTCGTCCAGAAGCGGCTTGTCCTCGGTGGACATGATCTCTGTCAGCAGCAACCCACCGGTCGGCGAGAAGATGTCCTTGCGCTGAGCGGCAAAGCGGCATGTCCTCGTGCTTGGTCAGGATGAACATGTCCAAGGGTTCGTAGTAGAAGACCGGCGCCTCGCGCTGCAAGCGCTGATAGATCGGCACGGGGTTCGTCATAGAACGAAGGCTCCTCGATCTTCACCAGATCGACCAGTTCATTGTCCGCCATTGGCTGCCTTCCACACCACTAGGTTGGCTGCTGTCGCAGCAACTCATCCACGGCCGACGCCGCAGTGTCATTCGGTTCCCGTCATCCCGTCGCCGGCGGGCGAAAAGGAGAACGGCCTAGTCCTCGCCATCCTCATCGTCAGTCAACGTGATCGCGCCCGTGGGGCAATTGAGGGCCGCTCGCCGTACCAGCCCGGCCACATCTGCGCCCGGATCCTTGTCGAGCACTTGGACGTAGCCGTTCTCGTCGACGTCGAAGACGGTTGGTGCGGTGTTCGCGCACACCGCGTTGCCCGTGCACCTCGAGTGATCAGTCACGATCCGCATCACGACGAGACCTCCGCTTCTGTAGACCTGCCGCCAAGGATCGTCTCTACGAGTTTCCGTCGCATGTTTGTCTCCATCCGCCGATACGTTGCCGGGCTCTGCGCTGAGGGCCGTGACCGGTGACATCGCGGGCCGACGTTGAGCTGCTGGGCCCGTGCGTGGAACAGCTTAATTCCGCCGTTCGATCAATGTCAACATATTTGTTGACATCTTCGTCCGCCGGATATTCTCCAGCCGGTGGCTGCGAATTTCGCCGCGAAGACAAAACCTTCCCGATCACAGGGTTGGTCGGTGCCCACCGCATTGGTGGGATCGACCCCACTCGCGCCCACTGATTCCGCCGGCCGCCGATGCCCCGATCTCGACGGCCGGCTGCGCTTTCCGTGAGCAGTGTGCGGTCTTGCGAAGCCCTCGCCGAAGACCGATTCAATGTGCGGCCAGTGAGTTGAAGATGACCAGCAGGCGGGTGATCTTTCCGTCTTCGATGTCGAAATAGTTGGTTCCGATCAACTCATCGGGCAAACCGGTCTTGTCGTAATCGCCGTCGTATCGCCCACGCACCACCGGCCTGCCGCGATGCTCTAGGGTTTCGGTGACGACGATGGTCACGTGGTCGCCCACCATCTCCGCGGCGATCCACTCCTCGATTTCCGCTTTGCCCCAGAACTCGCGGTGGTTGTCGTTGACCAGGGCATCATCGGCGAATGTTGCCATGATTCGAGCAGTGTCGAAGGCGTTGACCCCATTGATGAACTCAGTGATGCTGGGCGGCAATTGATTCGGCATGACTCATCTCATTCGTCGGCGGCTGGCGGTGAGTCTATCAACATCGATGTTGACATCGTACGCGCTGCGCTGTCACTGACGAAGCTTGTGATGATCGCCGCTGCGGATCCGCGATTCGGCCCCCGCACGTACTAAGGAGGGAGGCCGGCGACGACACTTCCGTCATTCTGCACACCTCCGGCACACGACGAGTCGCGGTCTATCGCGGTCAGCGTGCCTTCGAAGCCGGCCGCGCGTAGCTTCGCGTCTGCCACTGAGCCAGGGCGATCGAGCCGCCCACGATCGCGATCCCGCTGGCGGGTCCGAACTTGCTCAGGGTGTGTGGGTAGCGAAGCAAAATCGCTTGCAGCGGGCACAGATTGGCCGCTAGCTCGGCCTGATGCCACATCTCCCCATCGACGTCTTCGGCTAGCGGCACGACGATCCCGTCGTCATCCATATGGAAAGCCTCACCGGCAACGTCGACGCAGTTCCCGACGAGATGCACAGATCAGGAACCACTTTGATTTTCCCCATGTCTTGCCCTCCTTCAGCATTCACCCGTGATCAAGTTCGACCCGAGCCAACGCCTGTCCGAGACACTGATGGGGGCACGAATCCGAAGGCCAAGTGCGCTTGGCTGTATCAATGGATGTCGAGTGTCTCCGGTGCGCCGACGACCGCGGGGTGACGGCGGTGATGTGTGCGCCGTGGGCCGGTGGCACTGACTATCGACGGTCGAT
>CAWHWA010000035.1:0-106532 GCA_963832935.1 uncultured Actinomycetota bacterium | reverse complement strand
GTGCAGGTGGACAACGAGGATCACCTGGATCTGGCCGGGCAGGCATGGTGCCCACGCACAACTCCACCCTGGCCCTCGACTTCATGCGGTCGGCGCCGTGAAGCACCGGTTGGCGAGCGTCATCTTCTCCCTGGAAATGGGTAAGCCTGATATTGTGATGCGGCTGTTGTCCGCCGAGGCGAATGTGGCGCTGGGAACATGCGATCCGGCCACATGAGCGATGACGATGGCGGCGGCTCGCGCGGCGCTTGTGCGAACTCGCCGAGGCTCCCGACTGGATCACCGACGACTCACCGAATCTGACGATGATGGAGATCCGCGCGAAGGCTCGGCGGCTGCAAGCCGAACGCCGATCTGCTGCTATCGTCATCGACTACCTGCAGCTGATGTCATCGGGCAAGCGGGTCGAATCCCGCCAACACGAGGTTCGGAGTTCACCCGGCATCCAAGCTTTTGGCTAAGGAGCTCGAGGTCCCGGTGGTCGCCCTCTCCCAGCTGAACCGTGGCCCGGAACAGCGCACTGACAAGAAGCCGCTGCTGTCCGACCTGCGTGAATCGGGTTCGCTCGAACAGGATGCGGACATGGTCATCCTGCTTAACTGGCCCGATGCGTCGACCGCCTACGATCCTGCGCGGCGGTGAAGCGGATTTGATTGTAGGCCAAACACCGTAACGGAACCGATGAAGACGGTGACAGTTGCTCACCAGCTGCACCTGTCGCGGTTTACGAATATGGCGCGATAGTTGTAGGTTCTCAAATCCCGTGTCCAATTCTCAACTGAAATGTCCACAAAATCTCCAATTGGACATTTTGGTGAGACGCACCGCATCCACGCCTTTGCTCGGCATCGACCCCGAGCTGCTCCACGCGCTCAACACGCAGCCGTTCTTCCTCTCGACGCTCAGGCCACCGAATACGAGCCACTGAGGCTTTTCACAAATCGTGAAACCCGCCTTACTACAGCAGGTTCGGCTGCGGTTTCATGCGCCGGCGGCAATCAGTCCGATAAGGGTGCACCGCTCGATGGTGGTAGCCCCTCCTGAACCTCCTGAGGCTCGTCCGCGCTGCCACTGGAAGCCAGGCCGGCGACCAGCGGTCGGCCCGGATGAAGTGGGGACACCGACACGGGAAACGTAGTCAGTCCAGTGTGCGCTGAAGGCGTGCACGATGTCAGCGACTTCGGTGCGGGTGGTGTAGTTGGGGTGCACGTCGATCCAGCGGATGACACCGGCGGTATCTACCACGGCCACGGTGGGCATCGGAACCTCGTGTGTTCCGTCTGCATTGGCTTCGGCGAGATCGATGCCCATCGTGCGCTGCGCCCCGCGGGCGTCCTCGGTGGGGGGCAGTCAGGACACCCAATGCGGTGGCGATCTGGTCGCCCGGGTCAGACAGCACGGCAAAGGTCAGGTCGTTCTTCTCCTGGCCGTGCCGACATAGCGAGCCGTCGGGCTTCTGCGGGCTGATCGCGATGAAGCACCGGCGCCGCGCTCGAAGAGCTGGGGCACCAGGTCCTCCTGGTAGGCGCGCAGTGCCAGGTTGCAGTACGCGCACCACGCGCCGCGATAGAGCACTCGACAACCGCGGGTCTCCCGTCTCGGGATGCGGCCAGGGTGGTGGAAATACCATGCACGTCAAGCAGTTCCGCGTCGGGCATCACATCTCCGGCTTTGGCCGATCCGGCCGGTACGCCGGGGGCGTCCAATCCCGCCTGCTCGGCGCCGAACACCTTGAAGATCGCGTCGGGAACGTGGCCCGCCATTCCCTCGTGCATCTGGGCGACACGATCGGCCGATACGAGTGGGCGGAGTTGGTGGTGGTCATAACAAGCCTTTCGGGTTATTGCGAGGGGGGGGCCTTTTTGCGTTTCAGGGGTTACTCGAGCACGAACACCGGGATCTTGCGATCGGTGTACGACTGAAGAGTCGTGTAGTGGGGGTAGGCTTCAACTCCGTTCTGCCACCACTCTTCTCGCTCCTCTCCGTGGACCTCGCGGGCGGTGCGGTGTAGGAGCTTTTCGCCGTCTTGGACGATGACTTCGTGGTTGGCCCGGACGTTGGCGGCCCACTGGGGGTCCTTGTCGGCTCCCGCGCTGGACGCGATCATCGCGTACTTGCCGTTCTTCTCCACCCGCATCAGCGCGACATAGCGGGGTTCGCCCGACTTCGCGCCGGTCACGGTGAATAACAGGAGGGGCCGGTTCGTGAGCCGCTCGTCGGCTTCGCCTATCCCGTGCGTCGTGCCTGTCGTTAGTACTTGCTTGATGTGGTTGACCCAGTTGCGGCCGGTCACCTGATCTGAATCTGTCATGCGCCGTCACGACCTCACGTAAGGTAAATGGAATGCTGATCCGGTTGCTGTTATAGGAATACGGATCATCGTTCCGTTTGTCAAGGGCGACGCGGATGCGCACGATTCATGCGAGGCGCAGGAAGGCCCAACATGTCCAAATCACCCATCACCTATGTGATGATCACCGGCGCCAACGCCGGGCTCGGACACGAACTCGCGCGTCAACTCACCAGATCCGACGTAGTTCGGATCTACCTCGCGTCCCCCAACCCCGACAAAGGCGCCGCCGCGGCCGGCGCCTTACGGGCCGAAACCGGCCGCAACATCTTCAAACCCATCCTGCTCGACACCGCCGATCTGACCTCAGCGCGCAACGCCGCGCTGGCACTGCCGCAACCCATCGACGCCCTGGTGATGAATCCCGGCGGCACGGACGGAAAGACGCCCACGGCCCGAACCGACAGCGGCGCCACCTATCTCGTGGCCAGCAACCTGCTCGGTCACACGGTGCTGCTCAACACATTGATCAGCGAGAACAAACTAACCAAGGTGGCGCTGCTGGCCGGCAGTGAAGCCTCCCGCGGTGCCGCCCAACTCAACGTGCCCCGCCCGCAGTTCCCGCACACCTCCGCCGACGAGATCGCCGGCGTCATCGACGGAAGCTATTTCAGCAACCGCAAGTACGATCCTTGCATCGGCTACGCCTACACCACATACGTTGGTGCGCTGTGGATGTCGGCACAAGCCCGCCGACACCCGGCGTTGCGCCTCTTGACAGTCAGCCCCGGCGGAACCTCCGGCACCGAAGCAGCCGGCAGCATGTCCACGCTGGGAAAGGTTCGCTACGAGAAGATAGCGATGGGGGCGGCACGCTATCGCACCGCACTCACCGACCCTGAATACCGCAGCGGCCTCTTCTACGCCAGCCGCGCCGGTAAGCTCACCGGACCCATGATCGACCAGTCCAGCATCTTCCCCGACCTCGCCGACACCGCCTTTCAGGACAATGCCGACGAAGCCGTCGGGCGTTTCACCCGGTAGCGGTGCGGCGTGGGAGTGCTCGTTGGCGATGAACCTCACAACCGTTCAGCGCGGGCGACGTTGCCCTTTCTGAACGGCAGTCGGTGCCGGGGCCCCGTAGCGCAGCCCATCGATCAGTAGATCGACCATGCGCCGACCGCGGAGCGCTCCGTCCTCGCCGGAGACGTTTGAGAGCCTGGCCACTGCTTGCAACAGCTCGCACGGCTCGACACCCGAACGAACCTGACCGGCACTCACCGCCGCATCGAGTAGCGCCTTCACGGTGGGCTCTAGATGCTGCTGAAAGTAAGTGGGCACCGCGGATGCCGGGTCTTTAGAAAGGGCGTCCGAGAGACCGCGCGTGGTGGCGATGAAGTTGGCGTATAGGTAGAGCCACCGCGCCAGCGCTTCGCTCGGCTCGTGCTCGCGCTCCAGGGCGCCAGCGGCGGCAGCGCAAGCGTCGATCTCGCGTCGAAACACCGCCGCTATCAAGTCAGCGCGCTGCGGGAAGTGACGGTAGAGAGTGGCGACACCGACATTCGCTCTCGCGGCAACCTCACGCACGGGCGCATCCACACCCGAAGCGGCGAAGACGGCCTTCGCCGCTTCGCCCAGCGCATCGAGGTTGCGCTGGGCGTCGGCGCGATGGTGCGCTCCGCTGGCTTGCGCGGTTTCGCTCGTGTGGCGGGGGGGTTCAAGGCGCGCTCGCCTCGCATGAATCGTGGGCATCCGCGGCGCCCTTGACAAACGGAACAATGATCCGTATTCCTGTAACCAACAACCGGATCAGCATTCCATTTACCTTACGTGAGGTCGTACCGCCCATCAAGCTCGAGATGACGTTCGCGCTCAATCAGCACGATCTGTCCCCGGACCGGCGGACCGACACGTCCCGCCGACATCGCGGTCTAGCGCCACCGTAGGGATGACACGACCTCACCTCCATCTGATCCCGGGCGTGACGCCCCCACTCTCCAGCCAAAACCTCACAATTAGGAGACTTCAGTGAGCAAACATCCCTCCCCGTCCGGCCCCCGGATACCGGGGCAGACCGTCCTGGTCACCGGCACCACCAAGGGTGGCATCGGCTACGAGACCGCCCGCCTTCTCGGTGAGGAGGGAGCCACCGTCCTGGTGCACGGCCGCACCCCGGAAGCGGCGGGCGCCACTGTTGAGAACCTCGTGGTCGATGGCGGCGGGGCTGGCAGGTTCATCCCGGTCGCCGCGGATCTGGGCTCGATCGCGGGCGCGCAGCAGCTGGTAGGCGCCGTCCGAGCCGCAGCCCCCCGGGGCATCCACGGTCTGGTCAACAACGCCGGCGCCGCGTTCGCCCAGCGGCGGCTGTCTCCAGATGGCTTCGAGATGACCATGGCGGTGAACCACGTTGCGCCGGTCGTCCTGACAGACGGACTCCTCGAGCTGCTGCGGGCCGGCGCCGACGCCTTGGGAAAACCTTCGCGGGTGGTGAACTTGACCACGTTCACGGAGGGGCACGGCAAAGTGGTCACCGACTGGTCCTATCCGGGCAAATACTCCCAGACTCAGGCCTACTACAACGCCAAGTTGACGAACCTGCTCTACACCTACGCCCTGGCTCGCCGACTCGACGGCGGCGGGGTCACCGTCAACGCGGTCAACCCCGGCTCGGTGAACACCGGTTTCGGCGCCAAGGCCGGCGGAATCATGGGGCTAATTTTACGGGTGGGCGCGCCGCTATTCGCCGACGCCACCAAAGCCGCCCGCGGGTCCGTGCGGATCATGACCGACCCTGACCTGGCCACCGCCACCGGCGGCTACTACTCGGGCG
The DNA here is from genome assembly GCA_963832935.1 of uncultured Actinomycetota bacterium. Lineage (GTDB taxonomy): Bacteria > Actinomycetota > Actinomycetes > Mycobacteriales > Mycobacteriaceae > Mycobacterium. The sequence continues at coordinate 101,412 of CAWHWA010000035.1, read as the reverse complement.
CCAAACTCAAGAAATCCTCCATGAAATCCCGCACACCGGAACTGCAGGAGCAGGTTTACCTCCAAACCGAACGCTTCCTCGCTGCCCACCGCGACAAGCACCCCGGGAGTGCAGCAGATGACCGCGTTCGCCGCACGTCGGAGCGTTTCGAGTAGGTGTAGTCATTCGCGGCGGTTGATCGCGGATGGCCCCGAACTGGCCGCTACGCCTCGGCGCTGGGGCCTAGCGACCAGTTCCCAACCAGCCGCAGACCGGCCCGGCCAAGCGGCAGCGAAGGACCGTCGTACTGTCGTTGGGCGCATCCTTCGGATTGTCGGTCTTGGTGTGGCAGTACATCTTCGGCATCCAGTTGTATTGGGTGGTGCTCGCCATGGCGGTCATCCTGCTGCTGGCCGTAGGGGCCGACTACAACTTGCTACTGATCTCCCGGTTCAAAGAAGAGTTGGGCGCGGGGCTCAAGACCGGCACCATCCGCGCTATGGCCGGTACCGGCGGCGTCGTCACCGCGGCGGGCCTGGTGTTCGCCGCCACCATGTCCTCCTTCATCGTCAGCGACCTGGTGATGCTCGGCCAGGTTGGCACCACCATCGGCTTAGGGTTGCTGTTCGACACGGTGATCGTGCGGTCGTTCATGACGCCGTCGATCGCGACCCTCCTAGGCCGCTGGTTTTGGTGGCCGCTGCACGTGCGACCCCGCCCGGCCAGCCAAATGCTGCGCCCCTACGGCCCCCGCACCGCCGTGCGAGAACTATTCGGCCGCGAACGCCAACCGGCGACCGGACCAGCCGAGAGCACCGGCGAGACCGATGCGGTCGGTCAGCGACGATGACATCGACACTCGGCACCGGTGGCCGGTTCGTCTCGATCACGACCCGCTCGACACCAAGGTCAACCAGGCAGTTGGATGCTTGCGATCGGTGTGCGCCGGTGCGGGCAATCTCTGCAGGGATGGTGCTCTCGCGGTTTCGGCCTGCCATTAGGATTGGCGCTTTTTGTCTCGATAGAGTTGATAGAGATTCACTGCCGCCAAGAACATCACGGACAATGGGATAAATGGAGGTTTTATCCCTAGGGGTAGTACGTTTGCCGGCACTTCCGGCTGCAAATGCACGTAGGTCGCGATCCCCATGTTGACGATCAGTCCGGCTGAGGCCGCGAACACGATCGGATTATATAGGTTCGGCGTCTTCTGCCTGAAGAAGGAAGCCGAAAGCAGGCCGAGGCCGATGGCCATTTCCCCGGCTTTACCCAGTGGAATGCTGAATCGCGGCAGGCCACTCTTGGTTATCTGGATATCGAACCACGAATGAAACGGCTCAAATAATTTCACGAAACCGAAATAAGAACATGAATACGCCCAGAAAGATCGAATTATATTTCAAGATCTTGTTAACGTGTGTCTGCTTCACAAAGTCCTCTCTTAGTGTCAGCTCTATTTCCGACTGTGGTTGGGCAAATGAACGATCGCGAAAAGGCGTCGGCTGAAGAAGAAAGACATCGGCTGAAGAAGGGTGGGGCATTGAGTCGCGACATCGGGTCCTTCCGCGGGCGGAACCTTCGGGCTGATGGCACGGTTCGGCGCACCGCTATACGGCCACCCCAGTAAAGGCTCCCGCGGAGTCGTGCGGATCATGACCGACCCAGACCTGGCCACGGCCACGGGCAACGGCGCCTACTACACGCCCTCCAAACTCAAGAAGTCCTCCAAGAAGTCCCGCACCCCGGAACTGCAGGAGCAGGTTTACCTGCAGACCGAACGCATCCTGCGTGCCCACCGCGACAACCGCTCCAGGAGCGTCGGTGATGACCGCGCTCGCCGCACGCCGGAGCGTTTCGAGTAGCTAGTTATTCGAGGCGGCGGATCGGGTGCTGTCGCAAGTGAACTCGCGCGACGGGTCTTAGAACTTCGACCGCGAAGTCTTGGCGAGTCAATCTGCGGACGCCCCAGAAGTAGGTGACGAAGGGCATGGTGCACCACAAAAGGTTCAGGACTACGAACTTGATCCACATCTCGACAGGACTAGTCATGCTTTGCAGGTTGTTGGCGATCTCTACTCCGAAGTAGACCGCTGGCAGCGTGACCTCCACGATCATCCCGCCCATGATGAAGGAGAGTTGAGTGCTGGTGAACCGCTTACCGTTCCGGAAGAACTGCACCATCGCGTACGCCTCGAAGAGTCCGATGAAGAAGGCGATCCATTCAAGGACGACGATGAGCGGGTCGCCGTTGAGGTAGCGGGCGTCGCCGCCGAGCAAGATGGGCGACCACATGTAGGTCCAGAGCGCGCCGTGTTGGACGCCGGCTTTGATCTGGTCGAAAAGCAAGAGCCACGGTAGTTCCCAGATGAATCGTGGGATGAGGGCGATGAAGACCCAGACGATGACCATCGCACTTAGTCGTTCTGACTTGGTCCGATCGCGCTGGTCGGGAAGCGGAAGCCACGGCAGCGCAAGTGCTGTCAAGAAACAGCCGACGACGAACACGACCAACGTGGTGGACGCGACGACGTGGGACACCCCGGCATGAAATTCCAGATACCAAAACACGATATGGATGACAAAGAAGAACGCCAGGACACCGAACAGCGACTTTTGCAGTGATGAAAGACCCGGCCTCTCCGGTGACATTCGCTTGTCGTCAACGTCGATTGTTTCTGTCATGATCCGGTCCTTTGGCGAACGGGTAGCTGCTTGCCCGAAGCATGGCACATGCCATGTTTTAGTGGCAAGGGTGTTGACTTAGGGTGTCGTGGATGAGGCAACGCGGTGAGCACGGCGGACTGCGGAGATGACTGGGCGCAGACGCACCGCCCCGCGTCGTCCGAGCACCGGGCGGCAAGAGCGGGGGGACCGGACGCGCGACTTACTCATCGACGAGACTGTTCGGTGCATTCGCGAGGAAGGCTTCTCAGCGGCCAGCGCGCGGCACATCATTGAACGCGCAGGAGTGAGTTGGGGCGTCATCCAACATCACTTCGGCGACCGCGATGGTCTGCTGACTGCGGTGATCGAAGATGCAGTCGAGCGTCTTAGCTCATCACTGGAAGTGTTGTCCGATCCGGCGCAGGTCACCGACACAGAAGACTTGGTGCGGGCGACGTGGGAGGCATTCGCCAATCCAAAAGCAATGGCGGGGCTAGAGATTCTCATCTCGACCAAGCAGTTGCGCAGTGGGCTTGATGGGCGGCACATGGAACGTCTCGGCGCAGCACTGGCGAACTTGATGGCCCGTTTGAACCATGCGACCAATGGTGAACATGCCGTCGCGTTGGGCATGCTGCTGTGGACCACACCGGTAGCGATGATGATCGCCGAGATGTTCGCCACGCCTCCGCTCGCCACTCAGGATGCACAGAAGGCCGTAGCCGCCCTGATTGACGCGCATCGCTGACTAGTCTCGACGGCATAGCCGTTGTTGCACGGAACCCGACCTTCGTATAGCGACGGCCAAAGACGTGGCGATCACCGCGATGACCTAAACATTGTTGGACCGGTGTCTACCAGCAAGTCGCGTGACACGCCGATCCACGCACCTTGACTACTCTTCCGAATGAACAAGCCTCACGCTGTAGTGCTGGTGAGGATGTCCCAGGCTGCCATAGCGTTATCCACGGTGGTCCGAAGGGATTTGCGCGATGCGCCGTCGCGTGCCTCGATGGCCAGGCCGTCGATGATGGTGATGTAGAAGGCGGCGATCGCTTCTAGGTCGGCAGTCGGTGGTAAGTCGCCGTCGGCTACGCCTTGCTGGAGCCGTTCCCGGATGACCTTGTGCCGAAGGGCGCGTTGGCCGCGCATGAAGTCCTCGACACCCTTGTTGGTGTTTGCGCAGTTGATCGCTCCAAGCACGACCAGGCAGCCCCGTGGTTTGCCCGGCAGGCAAAACGATGTGGCCGCCGCGCGGAGTACTCCCTTGATCGCGGCTTGTGCGGTTGGTTGTTTAAGGGCGCGCGCCATCGGTGCACGTTGGGTCTGGCTGTAGTACTCGACAGCTTCGCGGAAGAGCTGCTCCTTTGAGCCGAATGCGGCGTAGAAGCTCGGCGCGCTGATGTCGCCCATGGCCTGTTGCAGGTCGGTGAGGGTGGTGCCCTCGTAGCCCAGTGCCCAGAACAGTTCCATCGCGCGCGCAACTGCTTGGCCCCGGTCGAAGCTGCGGGGTCGGCCCATCCGTGGTGATGTCGCGGGTTTCAAAGGTCTCCCTTCTGTAGGCACCACTATACAAGTCTGCCTTACTTATGTAGCGTGCACTATAGAAGTAAGACGTGACGACATACCAGGAGGAGACACAGGATGACGACACCCCATTCGCCGGGTGCAGCTCTGATCACCGGCGGGACAACAGGAATCGGGCTGGCCACCGCCCGCGCCCTCCATCAACAGGGCTATGCCGTGCTGGTCACCGGACACAATCCCGACACGATCGCCGCGGCCAAACGCACGCTGCCCGATGATGTCGTTGTGCTGCAAGCAGATATCCGGGTGCTCGCCGATGCGGCCCGTGTCGCCGACGCAGTACGGGCACTGCCAAGCCCGCTGAGCACGGTGTTTCTGAACGCCGGAGTCCATCGGATGACGCCGATCGAGGCGGTGGATGAGGCGATGTTCGATGACATTTTCGCGATCAATGTCAAGGGCCAGTACTTCACCCTGCAAAAGGTCCTGCCGCTGCTCGGCGATGGCGGATCGGTCATCTTCAACGGCGCGTTGGGTGCCCGCAAAGGGCTGGCGAATTGGTCGGTTGTCAGCGCGAGCAAGGGCGCGCTGATGGCCCTGGTGCCCTCGCTGGCCATCGAGCTCTCCCCGCGCCGAATCCGGGTGAACGCCATTGTTCCCGGCCTGATCCAGACCCCCGTCTTCGACAAGCTCTGGCCCGAACCCGACAAGCTGGCGGCGTTCACCGAGTCCATGGACGAGCACGTACCGCTCGGGCGGATGGGCGCCGACGAAGACGTCGCCAACCTGGTCGCCTTTCTGGCCTCGCCGGCGGCCAGCTACATCACCGGGGCGTGCCTACCCATCGACGGCGGCGTGGGCGTCGCCTGACGCCGATTCTCCGGCAAAGGATTTCAGGTCAACCAATGACCACAAAGGAATGACAACCCGTCGTAGACGACTTTCCATCCGCTGATCCTCGGTGCGCCAGCGGCGCACTGAACAATGAGAAAGAGGAGTAATTCAATGCCACGTAGCAACGACGACAGCTGGGATCTGGCCTCCAGTGTGGGGGTGACCGCGACCATAGTGGCAACGTCTCGCGCACTGGCGGCGCAGGGACCCGAACCGCTGCTCGACGATCCTTACGTCGAACCGCTGGTGCGCGCGGTCGGCCTTGCCGCATCCCTGCGCATCCTCGACGGGGACACCAGCGCCGAGGATGACCCGACGCCGAAACGCAAGACAAGCACCGAACAAATGCTCGTGTGGACAAGGTTTTTCGACGACTTCTTCACCAGCGCCACCGAGGCGGGAATCGGTCAGGCGGTGATCCTGGCCTCGGGCCTGGACACTCGGGCCTACCGGCTTAAGTGGCCGGCCGGCACGGTGGTCTACGAGATCGACCAGCCCGGGGTGATCGAATTCAAAACACGCACATTGGCCGACCTCGGCGCCACACCGAACGCGGAACACCAGGCGATCGGGATCGATCTGCGCGACGACTGGCCGGCCGCTTTGCGGGCCGGTGGTTTCAACGTCGATCAGCCGACCGCCTGGAGCGCCGAAGGATTATTGCCCTACCTGTCGTCTCGAGGCCCAGGACCGATTATTCGACAACATCACCGCGCTCAGCGCACCAGGCAGCCAGCTGGCCACCGAACACATCCCCGATCAGGCCGCCTCCGACGAAGGCAGGCAGCGCTTCACTGAGCGGTGGCAAAGCGAGGGTTTCGATCTCGACGCGGCCGATCTGCTCTATCAAGGCGAACGCAACTTCGTGGGCGACTACCTCGCCGGCCACGGCTGGCAGGTGAGAGTCCATCCTGCCTCAGAGCTCTACCGGCGCAATGGATTCACCTTGCCGGACGACGAGGCGGTGGGTACGTTCCGGAATATGAGCTACATCGCCGCGACGCTGAAATAAGGCAGGCGCTCGCCGGAGGTGTTGGCGACGCGTTCTATGCCGGCAGGCGCAGGGATCCGCCAGCCGAAGAGTGACATAGCTTCGCCAAGAAGCGTTCGCCCACACATCGGAGCTATCCCGTGCGCCAGATACTGGGCCGGTTGGGTCCGCCCGTCGGCAAGCGTCGTGCTCGACGGTGGCGGCGCGGTGCCAGGTAGCGTCGTTATCAATGGCTGATCAGACCCTGCGGGCACAAGCTGTCAGACACTTGCGAGCGCGCCGTCTGCTCGTGGTGTCGGCGATCGTGGTGTTGCTGTTCGGGGTGCCGTGGTGGACGTTGTTGATCGCGGGCACTCGGTGGCCCACCGCTGTGCTTGTGATCGGGACGCTCGCGTTCGTCGCCGCAGTGGTCGCGCTGCTGATGACGATGGTGTGGGGGCACGGGCGTAGGCACCGGGACGGGGCGGCCGTTACGGGCGGCGTGCTGCTGGGTGCCGTCTGGGTGCTCTTCGTCTGGTCCGTGTTGTCCCAGGTGCTTCGGCTGGCTCTGCTGGTGTTCGGCGTGGGGGATCCGGCGAGGTCTCGGGTCGTCGCAGCCACGGTCGTCGTCGTGGTCGTTGCGCTGCTCGTGTGGGGCCATTTCGAGGCGATGCGGGTGCCGCGCGTCAAGCAGGTCGACGTGACGATTCCGCGGCTCGGCGCGGGGATGGACGGCCTGCGGGTGGCGATCATCACCGATACGCACTATGGCCCGCTCGACCGCGCCGGCTGGTCCGCGGCGATGGTTGAACGGGTCAACGAACTCGACGCCGACGTGGTGTGCCACCTCGGTGATATTGCCGACGGCACAGCGGATGTGCGGGAGGCGCAGGCCGCACCGCTCGCCCGGGTGCGCGCGACGCATGCCCGCGTGTACGTCACCGGCAACCATGAGTACTTCAGTGAGGCCGAGGGCTGGCTGGATTTCATGCAGGGCATCGGCTGGGAGACGCTGCGCAACCGGCACATCGTCGTTAAACGCGGCGGCGACGCGCTCGTGATTGCCGGCGTCGACGACGTGACCGCGCGGGGATCGGGTCTCGAGGGGCACGGCGCCGACGTCGGTGCGGCGCTCGTGGGGGCAGACCCGATGCTGCCAGTGCTGCTCCTCGCTCACCAGCCCAAGCTCGTCTCGCACGCGGTCGCGGCGGGTGTCGATCTGCAACTCTCGGGGCACACCCACGGCGGGCAGATCTGGCCGTTCAACTTCCTCGTCCGGCTTGATCAACCCGTGGTGCACGGGTTGAGCAGGCACGGTGAGCGCACACAGCTCTACACCAGTAGGGGTAGCGGGTTCTGGGGCCCGCCCTTCCGGGTATTCGCTCCCAGCGAGCTGACTTTGCTGACTTTGCGCAGCGTCTAGACACTCGTGCGGCACGCCGAAGTCTTGTCAACCTACGCGGGCGTGCAGCCTGGTTGTGGGCAAGCGATGTGGCCCATGAACCCTTCCTCGTTGACGAAAATCTGCCATCCCCTTTAGATGTCGGGGTGCAGATCGCGCACACTGCTGACTGACTCCAGCAGCGACGCCAGGTGCAGTACGGTCGACTCGGCGTGCCACTGCGCCGCCAACTGGATCCCGATCGGTAGCCCGTCGCTGCTGGTACCGAAACGCATTGTCAGAGCGGGCAATCCGGTGATGTTGAACGGCACGGTGTAGGCCATCACGTGAGCGCTGGCGTCGACGGTCTGGCCGTCGACGACGTACTCGGTGCTTCCGTGCGGCGGCGCCGGGAACGGGGTGACGGGAAGCAACAGGCCGTCGTAGTCCACGAAGTACGCGGCCAAGCCGTCGCGGAGCCGCTCGTAGCCCTGTTCGGCGTCGACGTAGGCCTCGATGGAGGTATCGGGCGTGGCCAGCAGGCCCTGGGAAATCTTGAACATCTGGTCCGCGTGCCCGGCGGTGACGGTCGCGAACTCGGGTTTGACCTCCATGACCAACTGCCGGAAGAACACGTCGAGAGGGTTGTCCCGCTCGAAGGCGGGGATGGTCACGGGTTCCACGATCGCGCCGAGCTCCGTGAGCGCTGCGGCTGCCGCACGAATGGTGGCGGCCACCTCGGGCTCGATGGGCCCGAGCCCCGAGTCGACGAGCCAACCAACGCGAAGTGGTTGCGTCGGAACAGGACCCACACCCCGGTCGTACGTCGGCGTGGTGACCGAGAAGCCGTCGAGACCGTCCGGTCCAGCAAGAAGCGGGTACGTCAACGCGAGGTCGCGGATCGTGCGCGCCATCGGGCCCACGTGCCAGTCCCGACGTGGTGCCCGCGGCCAGACTCCGGTCATGGGGATGCGGCCGTGGGTGGGCTTGAGGGACGCGATGCCGGTGTGTGCCGCTGGGCCGCGGACTGAGATGGCGAGGTCGGTGCCGAGACCGAAAGGGCTGAGACCCGCTGCGATGGCGGCGGATTCACCGCCGCTCGAACCGCCGGGTGTGCGGTTGAGGTTCCAGGGGTTGTTCGATCTCCCAGTCAGGAGATTGTCGCTTTCCGTCGAGTAGGAGAACTCGGGAAGGTTCGTCTTGGCGATGAGGATGCCGCCCGCATTTCTGATCCGCGCCACACTGGTCGCATCGGCATCGGGCCTGCGGCCCTTGAAGATTGGCGAGCCCCGTTGGGTCATCGCGTCTGCGGTGTCGATCGAGTCCTTCACGGTGAACGGGACGCCGTGGAGGGGTCCGACGGCAGCCCCTGCGGCGAGGGCTTCGTCCGCGGCGGCCGCGGCATCGAGTGCGCCGGCGGCCCGCGTGACGATGGCGTTGATCTTTGGGTTGATCGCGTCGATTCGGTCGAGATGGGCTCGCACGACTTCGACGGAGGTGACTTCGCGGTTGCGAATCAACTCGGCCAGTTTCGTCGCGTCCGAGTACGCGAGGTCGGTATCCATTTTCCCATTCTCTCTGGAGATCGGTCGGCTCTGCGGTCAGCGAGAAAGGGTGACTTCGGCCGCCGCGGCGGCCGAGATGGCGACACCGTGTGACAGCAGCAGCGGTGGTTGGCGGGCATGGGCCGATCGGATATGTCGGGGGTGGTGTGTGACGGGCGCAGCGTGCTTAGTTGCGGCGGTCAGCGAATCCGGCGGCTCGCAGGTTCGCGGTCCGTTGGGGCCCTTCGCGTTGCAGCCGTGCAGTGTCCAGCGACACGGTCGCGGCGTGGGCGAACGTCATGCCCAGCTGTGCTTCGCGGTGTCCGAAGGCGTCACGGTCACGGGCGTAGCAGTTGATCGAGCCGATCAGCTGATCGCCGGTCAGCAACGGTAGTGCCAGCGCGGATTCGACGCCGAGGCCGGTGACCTTGGCGGCGAGGCGCTGCCAGCGAACGTCGTGGGTCAACGACCCGCTGATGATCGGACGCCGCGCCGTGGTGCATGCGATGCAGGGTCCTTGATTGAGCTGGACGTACTGCAGGATGTCGACGTCGCGGATGAAGGGGGCGCTGATCTGCCATGCCTGCACTTGCAACATGCCGTCCACCACATGAAAGGAGGCCACGCTCACCCCGTCGACGCACGGAATCGCCTGCGCCGCGAGGTGAGCGATGTCGCTGAGCCGTTTGTTCATGCCGCCGGTGCCACCTACCAACCCGCGCAGACCCCTCAGTGCGGCATGGAGATTCTCCTCGTCATTCTCGCGCTGCGCCGTGCCGAGACCCGCCATCGATCGAGATTAACAGTCGGTCGATTAATTACAACTGTTGCTTAACGTAAGGATGTAGTAAATACTCGCGGAGTGGAGAGCAAGATCGACGCGACACCGGCCGGCCGGACCGCCGACCGCCGGGTCCGCCGATCACGCGCCGCCCTGATGCGGGCAGCGGTCGCCTTGGTCATCGAACGTGACACCACCAACATCGCCGTCTCCGAGATCGCTGACGCCGCCGACGTCAGCCGCCCCCTGCTGTATCAGCACTTCCATGACCGCGACACGCTGCTGCTAGAAGCCGCGATCGACCTGGCCGAACGCGAACTCCTCCCACAGATCACCCAGGAACCTCAGCTTGAGGCGATCGTGGGGCATTTCGCCCAGCATCGACGCTTTTACCGGGCAATGCTGAAAAGTTCGCGCTCCTACGACCTGACCAACGCGCTCAACGGCATCCTCGGCCCGTTCAACCAGCCGCTGATCGACCTCATGTCCGCGTCCGGGCTCGAACCCCGCGTCGTCGCGGATCTGACTCTGTTTATCGCCGGAGGTTGGGCCACCGTCATCAACACGTGGCTGATCGAGGCTCCCGATCCCCTCGACGTGCCGGCCTTCAGCCAACGACTCCTCGACATTTTCCTGGCCATCGCGGGCGCCGCCGCGGGCATCGCCCCCATCGAGACCCATCCGAGCGCCGCCCCGGGCGCACCGCGTGCCGCGCGTCCACACAAGATTTCGGAAGAAGCTGCTCGAACGGAATTGAAGGGGTCGCAATGAGTGCGCACACGTTTGGGTGGCGGCGGTTCGGGCTGCTGGCGGGCACCGGCGGCGGGGTGCTCGCGCTGACGTCGGTACTGACGGCGGCGTCCGCGTTCGGCGACGCCGACGACCCGCTGTTTGGCAGCGACACGGCGATCATCCTCGGCGGAACCTTCGAGTCGACACCGTCGACCTCGTTCGCGCAGGCCGCCGAGAATCTGTACCTGCACCCGCTGGGTTTCGACGATGGCGCAACCTCCTCGACGGTCTGCGACATGGTCGGGACCGACCCATGTGCCGCGCCGCTGCAGGTACTGACGACGCCCGAACTGATCCAGCAGGGTCCGAGCAGTCTCACCGACGCCGACGACGTCGTCCTCGCCGTGAAGAACGAATTCGACGCCAACCCCGGCGCTTTCAGCGCCGAGCACCCGCTGACGATCTTCGGCTACTCCCAAAGCGCCGCCGCCGAGTCGGTCGCCATGACCCAACTCGCACAAGACGGCATCCCCAGCGCCGATCTGCACTTCGTGTTCATCGGCGACCCCTCCCTGCCGACCGGCATCGGGCCCAATCTGATGGCAGACCTGAGCTCGCTCATCGGCTCGACTGAGGCCAACACCATTCTCACCGATCTCGGTCTCAGCGATCTCGGCGTCTACAGCGTCCTGGCCGACCCGACGCCCAATGATCTGTACCCGACGACGGTCTACACCCTCGACGGCGACGGGGTCGCCGACTTCCAACAAGACTTCAATGCCGGAGGCCTGTGGGATTCGCTGTACAACCTATTCACCACGCATGCGGAATATTTGGGTTTGACAGCGACGCAAATCGCGGACGCGACCACCTCGATCGACGGCGACCTCACAAATATCGACATCTCCGACAGCATCAACGGCTTCGACGCGCTTATCGGTGCACTCGAAAACGGGATCGGCAGCAGCGGACTGTTCGAGAGCCTATTCGAGTCCCTGCAACTGTATTTGACCAACACGTTCTGACCCGACGTGTTCGCACCCGGCAGCTAAATGACAGCACCGGGTCGTCGGCGCCCGCAAGGAACGGCGACGGAACCGTGATCGTGGAGGCCGGTGTTTGCGCAGTGAGCTCCCAATTGCGATCGAAGTTGCGATACCAGTTCAGCGCACCGGGGAACCCGGCGCGACTTTATTCTGTTGCGCGGCTTGACCTGTCATGCTCGGTGATGATGAAGTCGGTTGCCTGTTCCTCGGTGGCGATCCAACTGGCCAGGATCTGGATCGCCTGCGCCGAGGCGGAATTCGGTTCCGCGGTCTAGCCAACCAGGGACAGCCAGGGTGCGGCGCTGACGGTCAAGACGTTATAGGTCAAGGTGACCTCGCCGATCTCGGCGTGCCGGAATTGTTTCGTGTCGTATCGGTGCGCAGTGACGTTGACGGTGGAAATCGTTCACGCCGAACAGGATTCGTTACTTGCGCGCTACCGCGAGGCGCTGGCCGCCAATGGCTGGACGCTGGACGCGCAGACTGTCCTCGACCAGTACCGGCTGTTCTCCATCTAGTCATGGGTCGCCGCGGTGTCGACCGCCGCGATGGGTTCACAGTGGCAGCCCGTCGAAGTCACCCGCCCGGCTTTGGTCAGCTCGACCGCGGCGATTGAGGATCTCGAGGTAGTGGGTCTGCTCACGGAGCGGCTATGAACCCGCTCAACGTGGACGACGACCCCGCACACTCATGGGCTGACATGCACGTTCACCGCAAAAGATATAGATGCCGTGACTTCCCGACAACACCATCGGCGGCCCAATGACACACCTTGATACCCCCTCAAACGGCGGTGCGCCGCACTTCAAGTACCGGGTTGACGCGGCGACCATTGCAGCCGGCGATGTTGTAGGTGAGGCGGCTGACGCCCATCGACAGCGAGGCTCGGCCCCGGCCGAGCGCAGTATCGCTTGTGACCTGCATCTCAAACAAGACTTGCGATCTTGTCTTTAGTGGATTAGCGTTCTATCGCTACCAGCGGTTAAAGATGGCATTTGGGGCTACTCAGGGAGCAGCACATGTACGCAGGCGCGCCGCAGGCTGTCGGCCGAAGTGTCGTGCTCGCGTCGGACGCGGCCGGCGCGAGTCGACGTCGAAGACTTCCCCGACACGTGCGCGATTGCCGGCTACATACCGCAGAAGTGGTCAGACCGGGTGCAGCACGACGACAGGCAGGCCATCTTTGCGCCGGATCGTGCTGGCGTTGCCACCGGAGTATCGCGATGACCAGCTCTCGTGTCGATCCGGTCATCTGGGCGGAGCGAGTTGCGGCGCGTTCGCCGTCTGTGGAACGCGCCCGAGTGCGCACCGTGCAGCAGGCGCGGATGATGATCGACGCAGCTAAGCGGTTGATGCGAGAAAAAGGTGACTCCTTCACAACTCAGGAGTTAGCGAAAGAGGCCGGGGTCGCCTTACAGACGTTCTATAACTACTTCGCCAGTAAAGATGAACTACTGCTGGCGATGATTGGCGACCTGCTCATCGAGTCCTGCGCGAAGTGGGCTACCGCGGCTCGGGAGCTGCCAGATCCGTTGGCCCGGTTGCATTTCTACATCACGTCGACATTCGACACGCTACTCGACGGCGAGGAAAACGACGTATCCACCGCCGCGTTCGTCGCCGCAACTCATTGGCGCTTGCACCGCATCTATCCCAAGGAACTCTCGGCCGCACAGCTGCCGTTTGTGGAGCTGCTCAGGGGCGAGATCAGAGCGGCCAGCGTGGCGGGCCTACTTACGGTCAAACGATCCCGAGTGGGACGGCTGGTTCCTTCACGAGCTGATCCGGTCGGTGTACCACCATTACGCGTACACCGCTGAGCGCACCCCCGAGGTGCCTGAAAAATTGTGGCGGTTCTGCCTGCGGGCGCTGGGCGGCACCATTGACGCGCCCGGCACACCCACGGCTCGGCCAGAGCACCTCGACCCGCAGCGTGGTGGCCGGCAGTGACCAGCGCTGCCAAGGAACGCCGCAGCCCAAGATCCACCGGCCGGTTCGTCGGCGCTGCAGCCCGTCCGCTGATGGGTCTGCTCAGCGTCGCCGTGCTCGCCGCGGTGGTCGTCGTCTGCACTGGACTGTTCCAGGGACGCTTCACGAACACCGTGCCACTGACTGTGCTGTCACCGCGCGCGGGCCTGGTGATGAATATCGACGCCAAAGTCAAACTCCTCGGCGTTGACATCGGCAGGGTCGACTCCATCGAAGCGCTTCCCGATGGCCGTGCCGCCCTTCGCCTTGCTATCGATCCCGCGCAGCTCCGTCAGATCCCAGGCAACAGCCACATCGACATTTCATCGCCGACGGTCTTCGGCGCGAAATCCGTCGAATTCGTGCCTCCCGCAGTCGCTTCGCGCGATGTCCTGCGACCCGGACAAGTACTCGACGCTCAAGACGTCACCGTCGAGTTCAACACGATCTTTGAGCAGCTGACCTCACTGCTGTCCAAGATCGACCCCGGAAAACTCAACGAGACCTTGCAGGCCGTTTCCGGCGCGCTAGCCGGGCGTGGTCATCAGACTCGGCCAGACGATCGCCCACCTCGACAAACTGCTGGCGCACATGGAGCCGGCGCTCCGAACCTGAGTCGCGGTCTTGAGATGGCCCCCACAGGTGCTCCGTCCTACGCCGACGCGGCCCCCGACCTGTTGGCGAGTCTGCAGAACACCACTCGACTCAGCCGGACGCTGACGATCAGCAAAACCAACTCGACCTCCTCTTGCTCAGTGCCATCGGACTTGCCGAGACCGGCAACGACGTCGTCGGCGGCAACGCCAAATCGCTCAGCCAAGCCTGCATCTGCTGGTACCTACGACCGACCTGACGAACCAGTACCACGTTGCGTTGACCTGCGGCCTGGGCGGGCTTGCACGAGTTCGCCATCGCACCTCCCTTTCCGGAGGCATCGGCGGTGTCGTCGTCTGGGTTGCTGTTGGGCCGCGAGCGTTACCGCTATCCGTCGAACTTGCCCAAGGTCGCGGCAACAGGGGGACCGCAATGCGTCGGGCTGCCCCTCGTGCCTTTTGGCGCAATCCGCCATTGGTAGTGGCCGATGTCGGCACTAGCCCGCAGGGCTACGGCAACCCAGGGAACATGCTGAACTCTGACGGTCTCAAACAGCTGCTCTACGGACCCATCGACGGCCCGCCACGTAACACCGCGCAGATCGGGCAGCCCGGATGAGGGTTCGAGCCGGATTGCGTTGAAGTTCGGGGTGTTCGTGGCCGTTATGACGCTGGCCACCGCAGCGTTGTTCCTTGTTTTCGCTCAGGTCCGAGTGGGAGTGACAAACACCTATTCCGCGCTGTTTAACGACGTGTCGCGATTGAAGGCAGGAGACTCGGTACGCGCCTCCGGGATCCGCGTCGGAACTGTCAGGACGCTCTCACTGCAGCCCGATGAGACTGTGTTGGTGGCGTTCGACGCCGATCGCAACGTAGTGCTGACCAACGGATCCCGCGCCACGGTGCGCTACCTCAATTTGGTCGGCGACCGCTACCTCGAACTCATCGACGGGCCCGGATCGGCGACGATCATGCAACCCGGCGCACGGATCCCGCTCGATCGAACCGCGGGGGCTCTCGACCTCGATCTATTGCTGGGCGGGCTCAAACCCGTCATCCAAGGCCTCAACCCGCAGGACGTGAACGCGCTTACCGCATCCCTCATACAAATCTTCGAAGGCCAAGGCTCAACGATGGAGTCGCTCGCTTCTCACACAGCGTCGTTTTCGACTGCTTTGGCGAACAACAACCAGCTCGTCGAGAAGATGATCGACAATCTCAACTCCGTGGTCACCACCCTGGGCGACGACGGCAAGGAATTCTCCGGCGCGATCGACCGCTTCGAACGTCTGGTCAGCGGCCTCGCGCAGGACCGTGATCCGATCGGCAACGCGATCGATGCACTCAGCAACGGAACTGCGTCGCTGACCGATCTGCTCAACTCGGCGCGGCCGCCGCTGGCAGGAACGGTGGCCCAACTCAAGCGGCTTGCCCCGCTCCTGGATCTGGACAAGGGCCGTGTGGACGCCACGCTCCAAAAATCCCCGAACAACTACCGCAAGCTGGTCCGCCTGGGCGCATATGGCGCCTTTGTCAACTACTACATCTGCGGAATCTCGGTGCGAGTCAGTGACCTTCAAGGGCGCAGCTCGCAATTTCCCTGGGTCAAACAAGAAGGCGGGAGGTGCAGCGAACCCTGATGTTGAAATATCGCGGAAAGCAACTTGTCCGATCCGGGTTTATGGGCGTGGTGATTATCGTCCTGATAGTCGCTGTGGGCCTGAACCCGGCGTCGTTGGTCTCCTTGGCGACCAACGTCCCCTACCAGGCCCTGTTCACCGAAGCCGGCGGCCTCGTCGTCGGCAATGACGTAGTCGTGTCGGGTCTGAAAGTGGGCTCGGTCGAAGACATTTCTCTGCGGAAGGGCAAGGCGGCCGTCACGTTCCGGGTCGCCGGCACAGTCAGGCTCGGCTCAGAAACGACGGCCCACATTCGCACCGGATCGTTGCTGGGTCGACGGGTGTTGACCCTGGAGGGGCACGGCGGACGCACTATGCGACCAGGTGATGTCATCCCCATCTCGCGAACTGCGTCGCCTTACTCGTTGACCGAAGCAGTAACCGACATCACCACCAACACGGCGGCGACCGACACTTGGACACTCAACTCGTCGTTGGATGTGCTGTCGTCGGTGATCGACAAGATCGGTCCTCAGTTGGGGCCGACCTTCGACGGGCTGAGCCGGCTATCACGATCACTGAACGGCCGTAACGAAACATTGCGTCAGCTGCTCAAGCGCGCCAGCGAGGTGACTGGCATTTTGGCCCAGCGCAGTAACCAACTCAACACGCTTCTGCTCAACGCCAACGACCTCATCGCCGTCCTCAACCAACGACGGCAGGTGATCGTCGACCTGCTCGCCAATACCGCTGCGGTGTCCCGTCAGCTATCCGGCATGGTCGCCGACAACGAGAAGGAACTTGCGCCCACACTCGAAAAACTCAATTCCGTCACTGCAATTCTGGAAAAAAACCGTGACAACATCGCCAAAGCGCTGCCCGGACTCGCGAAATTCGAACTTACCCAAGGTGAGACCGTAGCGAATGGTTACTACTACGACGCCTTCGTTCCCAACCTCATCCCCGAGCAGTTCCTGCAGCCATTCATCGATTACGCATTCGGATTCCGGCGCGGCGTGAATGCCGGACAGCCACCCGATAATGCCGGCCCGCGCGCCGAATTCCCCATTCCCCGCAACAGCACACCGGGAGGCTGACGATGAACCGGACGCGATTGTCGCGTGTCGTCGCCGTCGCCTTGACTGGCCTGATTATCGCGGCGGCTGGGCTTCTCATTCGCGACGCCTACTTCCGTCCCGCCACGATCACCGCGTACTTCACCAGCGCCACGGGGATATACACCGGCGACGAAGTTCGGGTTGCCGGGGTCAAGGTGGGGACCATCACGAACATCCAGCCCGTCGGCGGCCAGGTGCGAGTGACGCTCGGCGTCGACCGCGACGTCCCGATCCCCGCCGACGCGAAAGCGGTCATCGTCGCCCAGAATCTCCTCTCGGCCCGATACGTCGGGTTGGCACCGGCCTACGAATCGAGCGGTCCGGTGCTGCCCGACGGCGCGGTGATTCCCCTCGACCGCACAGCAATCCCGGTCGAGTGGGACCAAGTTGAAGTCCAATTGACGCGACTGGCAACGGAGTTGGGCCCGAAGCCCGGTGCGTCCGGCACCTCGGCAGCCAAGTTCATCGACAGTACGGCCAACGCCATGGCGGGCAACGGCGACAAGTTCCGCCAAACGTTGGCCGAGTTGTCAGGAGTAGGGCGGATTCTGGCCGACGACGGTGGCAACCTCGTCGACATCCTGAAAAACTTCCAGACCTTCATCAGCGCGCTTCGCGACAGCACCACCCAGATCGTGCAGTTCGAAGACCGCTTCGCAACGCTGACCAGCGTGCTCGACGACAGCAAATCCACGCTGGACACCGCTCTGACCGACTTATCCGCTGCGATCGGGGACGTGCAGCGTTTCATAGCCGGCACTCGAGACCAGGCATCCGAGCAGGTTCAGCGGCTGGCAAACGTCACCCAAAACCTGGTCGACCACAAAACCGATCTCGAGAACGTCCTGCACGTCGCGCCGAACGCAGTGGCCAACCAATCGGCCATTTACAACCCAGATAACGGCGCCCCCCTCGGCGCGTTCGTCCTGAACAACTTTTCAAATCCGGTGTCCTTCATCTGCTCGGCCATCGGCGCGATACAAAACGCCACCGCACCGGAAACAGCGAAACTGTGCGCCGAGTACCTGGGCCCAGCCCTGGCGGTAGCGAACCCGTTCACGCTGGCCAACATCAACTATCTGCCGATTCCGATAAACCCGTTCCTGATGAAATCCGTCAGCCCGGACAAAATCGTCTACACCGAGCCGAGGCTCGCCCCCGGCGGCGCCGGCCCCAAACCCGGCCCGCCCGAGACGCCGCCCGCTATCTCGGCCTATACCGGAGTTCCCGGCGACGACGCGCCGCCGAGAAGCCTGCGCGATCTGTTGCTGCCCTCCGCGGCAGTACCACCAGGCCCTGTACCCGATGGTGGCGCAGGACCATCCCGGTGAACGCGACTCGACGGCTGTCGTCACTAGCCATGATCATCGGCTGCGCCGCTGCGATCTCGGCAGGGTGCGCGTTTCAGGGCCTGAACTCGCTGCCACTGCCCGGTACGGTCGGGCGGGGACCCGGGGCGCAGGTCTACCATGTCGAAGTCAGCAATGCCGGTGCGCTGGAGCCTAATTCACCGGTCATGATGAACGATGTCGTGGTTGGCAGCGTCGCGAAAATGAGCTTCCGCAACTGGCATGCCGACATCGAGATTTCCGTCGCGCCCGACATCGCGGTCCCCGCCAATGTGGTACCGAACGTGGGTCAAACCAGTCTGCTGGGCACCATGCATGTGGAGTTGGATCTGCCGCACGGACAGCCGCCCGCCGGGCGCCTGATGTCCGGGGCCAGCATCAGGTCGAAGTCGTCGACCTACCCCTCAACCGAGCAAACACTGACAGCGCTGTCAGCTGTGGTCAACGCGGGTGGCCTGGGACAGATCGGCGATATCATTCACACGCTCAGCACGGGCTTTTCGGGCCACGCGCCGGAGGCGCGGGATCTGTTCACTCGCCTGGACCACTTCATCGGCACGCTGGATTCGCAGCGCGACAACATCATTGCGTCGCTCGATGCACTGAATCGGGTGGCGGATACCTTCGCCGCGCAGCGCGACGTGATCAACGATGCACTGAAGACGATACCGCCCGCGCTTGACGTGCTGATCCGCGAACGGCCGCGTATCACCGCCGCACTTCACGAGCTGGGCCGGTTCAGCGACACCGCTACGAAGCTGGTCGACGAAACGAAAAACGACCTGGTGACGAACCTACGAAATCTGGAGCCGACCCTGAAGTCACTCGCCGACGTCGGCCCCGGGCTGGACTCGGCACTCGCCTTTGCGCCGGTATTCCCGTTCGGACAAGACGCCATCGACCGCCAAATCAAAGGCGACTACATCAACCTCAACGTGATTCTCGATCTAACGCTTCCCCGCCTCAAGCGCACCATTCTCCTCGGTACTCGCTGGCAACAACCGGGCGCACCGCTGGTGCCCGCACCGGGTGAGCCCTACTACTACAACTACAACTACGACCCACTCAATGTCGGCGTCGCACCGCCGGCTGCGGTCACGCCGCCCAACGGCGGCGCCCCGCCACCCGCGTGGGCCGGCCCACCGGCGGCAGCCACCAAGTCATCTGCAAATGTGCCTGACCCAAGCGTGACGATTGCCCCTGTCGACCAACCGGATTCACCGCCACCCCGAGGCGGTCACTGATGCTCACCCGTTTTGTCCGTGTACAGCTCGCGATCTTCTCGATTCTGTCGATCGTCGGCGTGTCAACGATGGTGTTCAAATACATCCAGGTGCCCATGCTGCTCGGCGTCGGACGGATCACCGTCACGTTGGAACTGCCGGCCAGCGGCGGCCTGTACCGCTTCAGCAATGTCACGTACCGCGGAGTACAGGTTGGCAAGGTCACCGACATCAAACCGGTGAACGGGCGGCGGGTACAGGCCAGGCTTTCCCTGGACGGTTCAGCGAGAATCCCGGCCAACACTCGAGCCCAGGTCCGCAGCGTGTCAGCGGTGGGTGAGCAGTACGTCGACATGCAACCCGACAATGAATCGGGTCCCTACCTGCGCGACGGGTCGGTGATTGCGATGTCGCACAGTATAATTCCACCGCGCACCGGGCCGATGCTCGACCACCTCAGTGCATTGGTCGACAGCATCCCCAAGGACAAACTCAGCAACCTACTCGATGAGACATTCAACGCCTTCAACGGCTCCGGATACGACTTCGGCTCATTGCTGGACTCCTCGGCGAAGCTGACCAGTGATCTGGATGGCATCGCCGACCGTAACCGCAAACTCATCGACGACGGCGTTCCCCTGCTGCAATCTCAAGCTGACAGCACAGATGCCATACGGCAATGGGCACGCGGTCTGGCCGGAGTCACCGGCCAACTGACCCGAAACGACCCACAGATACGCACCGTGTTGCGCACGGGACCCGCTTTCGCGCAACAAGTATCCGCGCTGCTCAACCAGATCAAGCCGACCCTGCCGGTGCTGCTGGCCAACCTCACCACCATCGGACAAGTCGCGGTCACCTATCACGCATCGCTGGAGCAGATCCTCGTTCTGCTGCCCCCGAACATCGCTGTCTTTCAATCGGTCGCGCCGAACCATAATCCCACCGGAGCGGCCACCGGAGACTTTTCAGTCTTCGTGGCCGACCCTCCGGCATGCACGGTCGGATTTCTTCCGCCATCGCAATGGCGGTCTCCGGAAGACTCTGACCGAGGTCGACACCCCTGATGGCCTGTACTGCAAACTCCCGCAGGACTCACCGATCGCGGTCCGCGGCGCCCGCAACTACCCGTGCATGGGCCACCCGGGAAAACGAGGCCCCACAGTCCAAATATGTGACAGTGATAAACCTTTCGAACCCCTGGCCACCCGCCAGCATGTACTCGGGCCGTACCCCCTTGATCCCAACTTGCTCTCCCAAGGCATTCCCCCCGACGATCGGGTCGACCGAAACGATCGAATCTTCGGCCCGGTGGAGGGCACCCCGATGCCCCCCGGCACTCCAAGGCCCGGCGGGTTACCGGCCGACAGTCCACCAGCCCCGGATTCGTTGGCACCGCCCGCTGCTGCCCGTCCGGGCCGCGCAACCCCGACGCCGCGTTCCCAGTGACTCCCAATGCATTCCGAATAACGGCCGGGGACAGCTCTTCGGTCTCAGTGAGCCCCGTACAACCCGCAAACGGGCACGTACGTGGGCCCCGACGGCCGTGCCTACCGCCAACTGGATCTAGCCAATTCGGGGACCCCGAAGTCATGGACAGATCTGGTCTACAGGACGCAGTGATGCGAACGCTTCGTGGCGCCCTGACCCACCTGACGACGCTGTCGTCGGGTTTGGTGCTGTCCCTCGCCTCTGGCGGTGGGATCGGCACATGCGGACGACCCTTCGGAATGGGGACTCAACGGAAAGTACGCCGTCTCATCCAACGGCCAATGGGCGAAGAAGAACGATGTCTACCACGATGAAGCCGTCGTTCGCAGCACCTGGACCATCAGCACGAAGTGCACCACACCGATCGACTGCGCCGGCACTGTGACCAGCGACCAAGGATGGTCGGCGCCGGTTTACACCACCAGCGGCTTGTCCTGGTA
The DNA here is from genome assembly GCA_963832935.1 of uncultured Actinomycetota bacterium. GTDB lineage: Bacteria > Actinomycetota > Actinomycetes > Mycobacteriales > Mycobacteriaceae > Mycobacterium. The sequence goes on along the minus strand of CAWHWA010000035.1, from coordinate 80,093 downwards.
TGTCAAACGCAAGCTACCGCGTTGGGAGCCGTGCCCCGATGGCACCGCGGCCGACGGTCTGCAAACGTTCCGGTTCTATCCGGTCGATACGGCGACAGGCAATGTCGTCCGAACATGATACGACGACCCTCGCCGGCGAGGATAGCACCATCGGTCCGAGCGGCGCGTGTGGCGTCAACAAGTGGCTCACCATCAAGATGCCTTTCACAGCCGTGAAGCTTTCGTAGCGGAAGTGCCAACTGTCGTCATGCGAGGAAGCGAGGAAGATCAATGAGCGACACTCGAATCACCGGGGCCAAGCCATGACGGGCGGCCTACCGGCGGTCCGTACCGTCCCGGCGGCCCTCGCGAAGCGCTACCAGGACGAGGGCTGGTGGAAGCCGGAAACCCTCGGGGAAGTGTTAGCCCAGGGTCTCGAAAACGGTTCGCATCAAACGTTTCGAGTGCATTCGGCCGAGAGGCCGTTCACCGGCACGTTCGGCGATGTCGAACGGCTGGCCCGCGGGCTGGCGGCAGGACTGCGTGCGCGCGGCGTTGGCCCGGGCGATGTGGTGGCTTTTCAATTGCCGAATTGGGTGGAGGCCGCCGCAACATTTTGGGCGTCGGCGTTTCTCGGCGCGGTCGTGGTGCCGATCGTCCACTTTTACGGGCCAAAGGAATTGAGCTACATCCTCGCCAGCGCCAAGCCTCGCGTCTTCATCACTGCCGAGCAGTTTGGGCGAATGACCTACAACCCCGGCGTCTGCGCTGACGTCCCGATCGTCGCGCTGGTGGGGGAGAGCTTCGATGCGCTGGCGGAAAACGAACCGATGGCCGGCACATTGGCGGCCGACCCTGCCAGCCCCGCGCTGGTCGCGTTCACCTCGGGTACTACCAGTAACCCCAAGGGGGTCATTCACAGCCATCAGACCTTGGCTTGCGAAACTCGCCAACTGCTGGGAAATTACGCGCCTGACCGCGGCAGGCAACTCACGGCGCTTCCGGTCGGGCATTTCATCGGAATGCTCAGTGCGTTCTTGATTCCGGTCATCGATGGAACACCCATCGATCTCTGCGATGTCTGGGACCCGGAGCGGGCAATCGCCTTGATGGAAAGCGACGGCGTCTCTTTCGGCGGCGGGCCCCCCTACTTCGTAACCAGCCTGCTCGACCATCCGCGTTTCACCGACGACCACCTTCGCCACCTCAAATACATCGGGCTCGGCGGATCTACCGTTCCGGCCGTTGTCACGCGCCGTCTCGCCGATCTCGGGATTGTCGTCACCCGGTCCTACGGCAGCACCGAACATCCGTCGATAACCGGCTCACATTTCACCGCGCCGGAGGACAAGCGGCTGAATACCGACGGCCATGCGCGGCCCGGCGTCGAGATCCGTTTGACTGATGATGGCGAAATACTCAGTCGCGGACCGGATTTGTGTCTTGGCTATACCGACCCGGCGCTGACTGCGCGAGCTTTCGACAGCGACGGTTGGTATCACACCGGTGACATCGGTGTGATCGACGACGACGGTTATCTCACGCTGACTGACCGTAAGGCCGACATCATCATCCGCGGCGGGGAGAACATCAGCGCGCTGGAGGTCGAGGAGGTATTGCTCGCGATGCCGGCGGTCGCCGAGGCGGTCGTGGTGGCGGCACCGGATCTGCGACTGGGCGAGCAGGTGGCGGCCGTGCTGCGGACCAAGCCGGGCCGCGCAATGCCGACGATGCAAGAGGTCCGCGAGCACTTCGAGCGCATCGGGATGGCCCGGCAGAAATGGCCAGAGGCTCTCCGTGAGGTTGAGGACTACCCGCGCACCGCGAGCGGGAAGGTGCAGAAATTCGTTGTGCGACAGCGTATTTGTGACGAGCAGGGCCGTGACACGGTGTCAGCGACAGCCGGATCGGCTACCAGCGCGAGTACGCCCAAATAAGAGTTGAACTTTCGACCTAACTAGAATAGCGTTCTACTGTCACCATTATCTTTAGGAGCGGTTGTGGGCATTCTTGCGGAGCGGCGCACCTATATCGCTGGCCGTTGGACTACCGGCGACGACGTGGTCAGCGTCGAAAATCCCGCCGACGAAACCCACGTCGCCGATGTCAGTGCCACCCCCATCAAGGAGGTGCGGCGCGCCATCGACGAGGCGCGCCGCAGCTTCGACGAAGGCGGGTGGTCCGAGACGCCGGCGCGAGAGCGCGCGCGTGTGCTCAATGCCTTCATAGATTTTGTCGAAGCGGCCCGTGACGAGCTGGTGCCCACGCTCGTCGCCGAAGCCGGTCAACCGACGTTCTTCGCCGACATGACCCAGGTGACGTCCGGAGTGGCGATCGCCCGTCACACCATCGACCTCTACTTGTCGATGTCGCACGAGAAGGCCAGCCCGGTGCCGGTCGACGATCTTGTCCGTGGTCGGATCGCGTTGAGCCTGCGCCGCCACGAACCGGTCGGGGTGGTCACCGCCATTACGCCCTACAACGCGGCGTTGATGATGGGCTTTCAGAAGCTCATCCCCGCTCTGATGGCGGGCAACTCGGTGATATTGCGGCCCAGCCCGCTCACGCCGATCTCGTCGCTGATCTTCGGTGCCGCGGCGGACGCCGCGGGCCTACCGGCGGGGGTGCTGAGCGTGATCGTCGAGTCGGGCATCGCCGGTGCCGAACTACTCACCAGCGACCCGGCGGTCGACATGGTGTCGTTCACCGGTTCCACGGTGGCGGGCCGCAAAATTCTCGAGCAGGCGGCGCCGACTGTCAAACGTGTATCGCTCGAACTCGGCGGCAAGTCGGCACAGATCTACTTGCCCGACGCCGTCCAGCGCGCGCCAACGGGCGCGGCGATGGTGATCGCGATGACCGCCGGCCAAGCCTGCGTGGCCGCCACCCGGATGCTCGTCCCGCACGAGCAGAAGGACCAGGTGCTGGAGGCGGTCAGTGCTGCCTACAAGTCGATCAAAGTAGGCCCGCCCAGCGATCCGTCGGCTGTCATGGGGCCGGTGATCAGCGCCGCGCAGCGCGAGAGATGCGAGCAGTATGTGCAGCTGGCAGAAGAGCACGGCGGCAAGGTATTCAGCGGCGGCGGACGCCCTGCAGGCCTGGACTGCGGGTACTTCTTCGAGCCCACTGTGCTGGATCTGCCGAGCAACGCGAATCCGGCAGCGCAGGAGGAGATCTTCGGTCCTGTGATCGGCGTGCTGGGGTATCGCGACATAGACGACGCGGTGGCGATCGCCAACGACAGCATCTATGGGCTATCGGGCCAGGTGTACGGAGCCGACACGACAACGGCGGTGAACGTGGCCCGCCGGCTGCGCACCGGCGCGGTCAACGTCAACACCAGTGTCTTCTCGGCGTACGCGCCCAGCGGAGGCTACAAGCAAAGCGGACTTGGCCGGGAAAGAGGCCCGGACGGCATCCGCGAGTTCCAGGAGGTCAAGCACATGTCGATTGGAGAATTGAAGTGAACACGGATGGCAGCAAGACATTCAACCTGGACTGGTTGATCTCGGTCGACGACCACATCCTCGAGCCACCGAATCTCTGGGTCGACCGCGTTCCCTCCAAGGACCGAGACCGCGCCCCGCACATGGAGTTTGACGACAAGGGCATGGACTTTTGGGTCTACGACGGCAAGAAGCTTCCGAGCAGCGGCCTGAGTGCCGTCGTCGGCAAGTCCAAAGAGGAGTTCAGTCCAGAACCGCTTTCTTACTCAGAGATGCGGCCAGGATGCTACGACCCCACCGCGCGCGTCGAAGACATGGACCGCTCCGGTGTGCTTGCGTCGCTGTGCTTTCCGACCCTTCCTCGATTCTGCGGACAACTTTTCATGGAGGCCAGCGACCGGGAATTCGGCTTCACGTGTCTCCAGATCTACAACGACTGGCTGGTCGAGGACTGGTGTGGCGCGGCGCCGGGGCGCTACATCCCGTTGATGCTGATCCCCATGTGGGATCCGGCGCTGGCCGTCACGGAGATGGAGCGCATGGCGGCCAAGGGCGTAACGGCCTTTGCATTCTCCGAGAATCCCGAACCGCTGGGGTTGCCGACGATTCACGACGTCGATGGCTACTGGGAACCGGTCATGGCGGCCGCCAACGAACTCGGACTCGTCGCGAGCATGCACGTGGGCTCGTCGTCGACGCTGCCCAAGATCTGCAACGACGCGCCGTTCATGGCCAACCTCACCTGGGGTGCCTCGCGCACGTCGGGAACGATGCTCTCCTGGCTGTTCAGCGGATTGTTCCAGCGCTATCCGAACCTGAAGATCGCGCTGTCGGAGGGCGAGGTGGGCTGGATGCCCTACTTCCTGGAACGCGCCGAGCAAGTGCTCGACAAGCAGCGGTACTGGGTGAAGCGCGGGCAGACGTTCATGGGCCACGCCGGTAACGGGGCCGACCTCGACACCCTCAACATCCGACAATCCTTCCGCGATCACGTCTTCGGTTGCATCATCGAGGATCACCACGCGGTCAAGAGTCTGGACGAACTCGGCGAAGACAACATCATGTGCGAGACCGACTACCCGCACTCGGATTCGACGTGGCCGGACTGCATCTCCGTCGCCCGCAACACGATGAAGGACCTCCCGGAGAGCGTCCAGTACAAGCTGCTACGTGGCAACGCCGAACGGCTGTACCGGTTTACGCCGGCAGAGCCGCCCATCTTGGCGAATGCCTGAGCCGATGACCGGCGTATTGGATGGTAAAAGCGCCATCATCACGGGCGCGGGCTCCGGGGTTGGCCGCGTTTCGGCACTGAGGTTCGCGCAGGAGGGTGCTCGGGTCATTGTGGCCGACATCAACCTTGACAACGCCAAAGAGGCGGTGCGCGAGATCGAATCGGCGGGCGGCGTCGCTGCCGCCGTCGGTGTCGACGTGTCGGATGAACGGCAGGTTCAGGACCTGATCGCGGCCGCGGTGGACCAGTACGGTCGGCTCGACATCCTGTTCAACAATGTCGGCATACCGACACCGCGTCTCGGCCTCACTTTCGAGGAGCACACGCTCGACGACTTCAACCGCCTGGTCGCGGTCAACCTCGGCGGGGTGTTCCTCGGGTGCAAGCACGCGGTGCTGCGCTTCAAGGAGCAGGGCGACGGCGGCGTCATCCTCAACACCGCATCGGTGGCAGGTCTGGTGGGGTGGGGTGGCACGGTGTACGGCGCCACCAAGGGTGGGGTCATCCAGCTCACGCGCGGTGTCGCTATTGAGGTGGCCCCCTTCGGAATTCGGGTCAACGCCATCTGCCCGGCCGCCATGCCCGCAACCGGTTTCATGGCGGCGGGTGGCCTGCAGGTCGACGCGGAGCAGCAGGCTGCGATTGCCGACGCCGTCGGTGGGCAACACCCGCTCGGGCGGGCGATCACAGCGGAAGACTGCGCCGAGGCGGCGCTGTATCTGGTCTCGGACGCGGCACGCAACGTCACCGGGGTGGCGCTACCGATCGACGGCGGGTTCGTGGCCCGATGATCGCGCCCACGCTGGACCGCGATCGACTGCGGGAGCTGTTCGACCTGCGTAGCTCCTACAACGCCTATACCGGCGGCACCTACGAGGACGATCCGTATCCGATTTGGCACCGGTTGCGGGCCGAGGGGCCGGTGCTGTCCGGCATCCTCCACGAGCTGACCGGCTCCACGGAGCCGCTGTTCTTTCACGGCCTGCCGTACCCCGACCGGCCTCATTTCACGGTGCTCGACTACGACTCCTGCATGACCGCCTACCGCAATCCGGATGTATTCGCCTCGTCGCCGGAGCCCATCGACCTCGACAATGGCCCGCTGGGCCTGACCAACAGCATGCTGTCCATGGGCGGCGAACAGCACAAGCGCTACCGCGCGCTGGTGCAGCCGTCATTCCTACCGGCGAACGGCAAGTGGTGGATCGACAATTGGATCGCCGAAACGGTGGATCTGCTCATCGACGGGTTCGCGCACGACGGACGTGCCGAGCTCAACGTCGACTTCTGCGCGGCTATCCCCGTGCTCACCATCACCGGCAGCTTCGGTGTGCCCGTCGACCAGGCTCTCGACATCCGGGAACACCTCGGGACCGATCCGCAGAGAGTGGTCGAAATCCTCAAGCCGGTCGTGGCGGCACGCCGCGAAGAGCCGCGGGACGACCTGATCAGCATCCTCGTGCAAGCCGAGCTGACCGATGAGGAGGGCGTCAGAGACCGACTGACGGATCGGGAGATCGATTCTTTCGTGCTGCTGTTGCTGGGCGCGGGCTCCGGCACCACCTGGAAGCAGATGGGCACCACGGTCACGGCGCTGCTGCAGCGCCCCGAACTCCTCGACGCGGTCCGCGGCGACCGGCAGCTGTTGCGCCCCGCCATCGAGGAGACGCTTCGGTGGCTGCCCACCGATCCGATGTTCTCCCGCTGGGTGATGGCCGACACCGAACTGGGCGGCGTCGAGATCCCCGCAGGGTCGGTTGTGCATCTCGCGATTGGAGCCGCCAACCGGGATCCCGCTCGATGGGACCGCCCCGATGAGTACGACATCAGCCGAAAGTTCAGGCCATCGTTGGCATTCGGGCAGGGCTCACATATCTGTCTCGGCATGCATGTAGCTCGGGCCGAGATGACCATCGCGATCTCCGCGCTGCTTGACCGCCTGCCGAACCTGCGGCTAGATCCAGACGCCGAGCCACCCCGATTTGTCGGGATGTACGAGCGCGGAGCGACCGCGATACCCGTTCTCTTCGATAAAGGATCTCGGTGACCTGACATGAACCAGTCCGAGTCAAACTACACACAGCCCGACCTCCTGCTGCTCGGCGAGGACCACATTCGCGCGTATCGCGAAACGGGCGGCGAAGTGGGGTACATCTGGAATGGTGTGCCCACGCTTTTGCTGACAGCGACGGGTCGCCGCACCGGCGAGAACCGCACCTCCGCACTGATTTTCGGGCGCGACGCCGATGATTATCTGGTCGTGGCGTCGATGGGTGGTGCGCCAACGCACCCGTTGTGGTATCTGAATCTGCAGGCCAATCCCGAAGCCACGATCCAGGTGAAAGCCGACACGCATCCGGTTGTCGCACGAACCGCGTCGGCCGCCGAGAAGGCGCGGCTCTGGAAGATCGTCACCGATGTGTGGCCGAATTACGACGTCTACCAGTCACGAACCGACCGCGACATTCCCGTCGTTGTCCTTTCGCCGACATGACCCCGGCTAGCATTCCTGCAGTGTCATCATCACGGGCTGAGGAACGGGCTGCCGAGCGGTCGGCGGCCGTACAACGCTCGCGCGCACGCATCGCCAACCAGGTACGGGCGATGCTCGACGCAGCTCTTCGCCTCATCCGGGAGAAGGGCGACGCGTTCACCACCCAAGAGTTGGTCAAAGAGGCCGGCGTTGCGCTGCAGACGTTCTACCGATACTTCGCCAGCAAGGATGAGCTGCTGCTGGCCGTCCTCGCCGATGCGATGGCCGATGCCTGTGCGCGTTGGTCTTCCGCCGCCGATGAGCTGCCCGATCCTGTCGCGCGGTTGCGCTATTACGTCACCGCGATCATCGACGTGCTTGACGACGAGGCCGGGGACGGCGGCACCGCTCGGTTCGTGGTGTCCATGCACTGGCGGCTGCACCGCATCTTCCCGAGTGAGCTCGCGGAGGCTGAGAAGCCGCTCGTCGACCTATTGCTGACCGAGATCAATGCCGCCACCAAAGCCGGATCACTACACCCGGCCGATCCGGAATCGGCTGCTTGGTTCATCGCCGAATTGGTTCGGTCCGTCTTCCATTACTACGCGTATGTGCCACGCGAGGCCGACGTCAAGGAACACCTGTGGGCGTTCTGCCTCGCCGCCCTGGGCGGAACAACACGGTGACTGCCGGGGTCGACGAAAGAGGTAAGCCGTGCCGCATGAAATGCTGTTGGCGATACCGGCCGGTGCGGGAGTGCCAGAGACGAGCGCTGTGCCACCACGATCGTCCGAGTTCGACGACGATGCGCCCGAGCTTTCGGCCGAATACGCCGAGGCCGAGCACCTCTTCGGCGGTACAGCGAACAGCTACGCCGGTCCGGCCACCGGACCTGCCAGCGTGGTCAGCAGCGGGCACCGCTACGTCACCCGAGTACTGACGCGACATCCACAGCAGCCGGCCCGCTTCAGTGGCCGGGTCGTCATCGAACCCTTCAACACGACCTACGGCGTCGACCGGGACGCCCTGTGGCTCCACGTTGGCGGGATGCTGCAGGCACAAGGCGACGCCTGGGTTGGAATCAGCGTCCGCGCCTGGTCGGCGGGAGAACTGCGGCGGCGCGACCCAGCACGTTATGCCGATATCGAAATCTCCTCCGACGACCTCGTCTGGGACATGCTGCGGGCGATCGGCACGTTGGTCAAGCAGGGCGGCGAGCAGAGTCCATTGCGGCACCTTCCGGTCCGGCACGTCTATCTCGGTGGGTACTCGCAAAGTGCTGTTGACACAGCAACTTTCGCGGCGACGTTCGGTGCGCTCACCCGCACCGCCGACGACCGTCCCGTCTACGATGGCTTTCTTCCCGCCTGCCACGCGGCGAGCTTGACGCCGCTCACCCTCGGGGAAGGCCTGCCGCGATTCGAGTATGCCGCGATGCCGCCGGTTGGGGCACCGGTAATTGAAATCCAACCGCAAAGCGATGTCGAAGGATTCAGGTTTGAAGAGTTCGTCAACCCCGGCAGCGCCTCTGTCCGGCGCGAGGACAGCGACGTTGCGGGAGATCGCTTCCGGCTCTACGAAATCGCGGGCGCACCCCATGCGGCCAAGATCGTCGGCTGCGACGGGAACGGCTCGACCTTTCCGATGTCGGCGTTCGTCCGCGCCGCGTTGCGGCTGCTGTTCCATTGGTCCGAGGAGGACATCACACCGCCGATGGCTCCGCGCATTGCGCTGCGCGTCGATGACGTTGTGGCCGAGGCGCAGGTCGACCGATTCGGCAACGCGATCGGAGGCGTGCCGTCACCCTTGCTCGATGCGCCGATCGCGCGCTACGAGGCGCACTCGAGCCCGGGGCCGCTGTGCATGCTCGCCGGTCGGGAGACGCCGTTGCCTTCTGAGGTGCTCGACGCCCGGTACGGCGACGTGCAGACCTACCTCGCCGAGTTCACCATCAGCCTCGACGCGACCATCCGCGCTGGTTATTTACTGGAGGAGGACCGCGCCGCAATCCTGGGGGCCCAGACCGCCAAAGCGCACGCGGCGTTCACCGGATCCGCAGAGGTCGCAACAGCCGAGACGGCCGCACGGTCATGACGGTGGCGAGTGTGCCCGTGCCGGACAGCCTCGAACAGGCGCTGTCCCCGCAGTGGCTCACCGCCGCGCTGCAAGAACGATTTCCCGGCGTCGAAGTATGCGCCGTAGAACCGGGTCCGGTCGTCGACCGCATCTCCACTAACGCACGGTTTGTCATCGAGTGCGCCGCTGCCCCTCCCCGAGGGACTGGCGCCGGCGTTATGCGTCAAGGGCTACTTCAACGACATCGGCCGTGCTGCATGCTATGTGGGCGCTCCGGAGGCCGCTTCTACCGAGACCTCGCCGCCCCGACCGGGGTACGCACCCTCACGAGTGTCTATGCCGACATCGACCCGGCGACGCGCCATGGCGTCATCATCACCGAAGATGTTGTCGCGCAAGGAGGAACGTTCCTGGACGGCAACAGCCCCTACACCCCGGACCAGACCGCGCAAACCCTCGACGAATTCGCCCGCCTCCATGCCGCAACCTGGATCGACCCGGGCTGGGCGACTGCTGAGTGGCTGGCGCCTCGATTGGGCGGCGTGTTGGACGTATGGGGGCCCTCGGTAACGACCGACATTGTCAGCGCGAATTTCGACGGTCCCAATGGGCAACGGGTGCCCGACGAGGTACGCGACGCACACCGGCTTGTCGACGCATACCGACGCCTAATGGCGCTGACTGCTGCCGACACTGCAACCAAGCCGTGGTGCGTCATTCACGGTGACGCTCATGTGGGCAACCTGTTTGTCGACGCCGCCGGAGACGCCGCTCTGCTCGACTGGCAACTGGTTCAACGCGGCATGTGGTATCTCGACGTCGGCTATCACATCGCCTCCACCCTGACGGTCGAGGATCGCCGGCGTGCCGAGAAAGACTTGTTGCGGCACTATCTCGATGCCCTCGCGTCGCGCGGGGTCACGCCGCCGCCCTGGGATGAAGCCCGGCGCGCCATCGCTTTCGGCATGGTGCATGGGTTCTTTCTGTGGGGAATCACCACCAAAATGCAGCCGGCGATCATCGCCACCCTGCTGCACCGGCTTGGCACGGCAGCAGCGGATCACGATGCGTTGTCGGTTTTAGAAAGGCAATGAATGGACGAGGGCGTGTTCGAAGGTGTACGGGTCATTGAGTTGGCTCAGTGGGTATTCGTCCCGGTGGCGGGTGCGTTGCTGGCAGATTGGGGTGCCGACGTAATCCGAATCGAGCGCCTCGAGGGCGATCCCTATCGCGGGCTGGCGACACAAGGTATCGGAACAGACCGCGATGGCGTGAATCTTTCTATGGCGCTGGCGAATCGGGGTAAGCGCTCGATCGCGCTGAACCTAAGACACGAGAACGGCTTAGCCGTGTTGCATCAGCTGCTCGCCTCCGCCGACGTGTTCCTGACCAGCCTGCGCCCAGGTGCGCTGAGCAGGTTGGGACTCGACGCCGAGACGTTGCGTGAGCGCTACCCGAGCCTGATCTATGCCCGTGGTCATGGTTTCGGGGTGCGTGGCCCGGACGCCAACCAGCCCGGCTACGACAGCTCGGCGTTCTTTGCGCGCGGAGGCGTGAGCCACATTCTCACCCCGCCCGAGCGGGATTACCCGATCAGCCAGCGCGGTGCAATGGGAGACCGAAACGCTGCAATGGCACTCGCTTTCGGCATCTCGGGCGCACTGCTCAAACGAATCAAAACAGGCGCCGGGTCAATCGTCGACGTGTCGCTGCTGGCCACCGCGATGTGGACGCTGTCATCCGATCTGCTCTCGGTACTCAACGGTGGTGTTGCCGAGCCGGTAGGCGGTCGCGGTCCGATGGTCAATCCGCTCACCGGAAATTATCGGACGAAAGACGGCCGCCATATTCAACTGATGTTCCTGCAGGGCGACCGCTACTGGGCGGAATTCTGCAGGGTGGTTGGCCGGGATGACCTCATCGACGACGCGCGTTTCGCTAACCTCACCGCGCGGCGTGTCAATACCGAAGCCTGTGTGGCCGAACTCGATTCGGTGTTCGCAGGCCACACCCTTGCGGAGTGGAAAGAGCTGCTCGCCAAACTCGATGCGCCGTGGGCACCTGTGCAATCCGTAGCCGAGGTGATCGAGGATCCACAGGTCCACGCCAACGGCTATGTGGGGGAGGTCAGGCTCGACGATGGTCAGACCTACCGCCTGCCGAACGTTCCCGTGCAGCTGGACGAACAGGCGCCACCGCTGCGACGCGCTCCCGAACACGGCGAGCACTCCGAGGCGCTCCTGCTGGAACTCGGGCACGACTGGGACCAGATCTCAAAGCTGATGGAGGACGGGGTGATTCCGTGACAGCGCGCCCACTGCCGGTTCCCGACGATTCCTCGGCAGCGTTTTGGTCGGCCGCCGCCGAGCACGTCCTCACCGTGGCGCGCTGTGGACGGTGCGGTCAGCTCACCATGCCGCCGGACGTGGTATGCCCACACTGCCAATCAAGCTCTCCTGCATTCGAATTCACAGCCAGTCAGCGGCCGGGGCTCCGTGAAGGCGTGGACGGTGGTGCGTCAGGCGTTCTTGCCAGGCTTCGCCGAGGATCTGCCATTCGTGCTCGTCGATGTCGAACTCGTCGAGCAGACCGATCTCCGGCTCATCGGCCGGTTGCTCGACGGCGTCGACGCGGACCTCCACATCGGTGATGACGTTGCCGTCGCGTTCGAGGACCTCGCGCCGGGTGTTTCCGTTCCCGCGTTCGAGCTGACCCGGTGAGCGGCAGATTCGCGGCGAGCAACAAGGTCGCCATCGTCGGCTACGCACACAGCCAGGTGGTCCGCCATGCCGACCGACCGCTCGGCGTGCTGGCCGTCGAAACGGCCCGCGCCGCAATCGCAGACGCGGGATTGCGCCTCGAGCAGATCGACGGCTTCGTCAGCTCGAGCTTGCTGCCGACCGCCGGCGGCCAAGGCGCCGAGGACGGCGTCAGCATTGTGTCGTCGACTTGGCTGGCCCAGCATCTGGGTGCCGCGCCACACTATGTCGCCGGGTTCGACGGCATCGGTCAGATCCCCGGGTCGATGGCTATCGCTGTCAACGCTGTGGCCAGTGGCGCCGCCGATTATGTGCTGTTTCATCGTGCCCTGCACAACCCTGCCGGGCGTTACCACGCCAACCCCATGCGGGAAGTATCCGGATTGCAGCAATGGACAGCGCCACAAGGATTTTTCGGCCCGTTGGCCATGATCGCCCTGCCCTACAACGAGTACCTCCAGCGCTTTGGCGCCAGCGGGGAATCGATGGCGGCCGTGGCTGTGGAAGCGCGCAAGAACGGCGCGCGTATTCCGTGGTCGTATTGGCACGATCGGCCGCTTGATGCTGGTGAATACCTCTCCGCACCAACGCTATTCGATCCCGTGTGCCGCTACGACTGCGATATACCGGTCGACGGCGTAGCCATCTTCGTCCTGACCTCAGCCGAGCGGGCCAAGGATCTGCCGCACCCCCGGTCTACGTCACCGGCTATGCCGCCGGTGTTCCTGCCCGGCGGCGTCTGCCGCTGCACTGGCCGTTGACGACATCGTCGATGGCGGAACTCAGCTGGCTCAACAACTTTGGCAGCACACCGGCATCTCCGCCGCTGACGTCGACCTACCGCAGGTATATGACGGATTCTCCTTGTTCGTCTGGCTATGGCTGGAGGTCCTCGGGTTTTGTCCGCCAGGCGAGGCGCACCGGTTCGTCGAGGCGGGTGGAATCGACAGCGACAGCCCCAGTGGGATACCTGCGCTCTCGGGCGGCGGCGCCCTGGGCAACGGTCGCATGCACGGAATTCCGCAGATGCTCGAGTGCTATCTACAGCTAGCCCAGCGAGCCGGTGACCGGCAGCGCGAAATGCAACGATCGGCTTGGCCTGCCATTCGTCTCCGCATTTCGGTGGTGCGGTTGTCTATAGCGCTACCCAATTCTGAGAATTATGATCTCCTAGAAGTCAGAATAACGTTCTACTGTCATCTGCCTCTGGGAGCCGCCGTGCGCCAAGCCAGCGAGTGCAGCTACCGCCGGCATCGTCAGATGCGGCAGTCGCGCCGGCACCTGCGTCGCTCGCTTCGCCGTCGCCGCTACGGCGTTGCCGGCTCGATGTCGCTGACCTCGCTCCCTCTCGCGCAGGCGGACGATCCAAGCGACGCGTTGATGATGGGTGGCACGGGCATGCCGACTCCGAGCGCGGAGTGGATGGATTCGATCATCGGCGAATACATCGACCCTGCCACCGGCGGCGACTACACCCCGGTTGTGGTGACCACGCCCGAGGCCCTGCCGGTCGACTACACGGTCGCCAACGGTCTCACCGACCTGCAGGCTGCGATGATCCAACAGCAACTGACTGATCCGGGCGCGCCCTACGTCATCGAGGGATATTCGCAGAGTGCGTTGATCGCCGTCGATGAAGAACGCGACCTGGCGGCGATGGCGGCAGACGGGCAACAGGTGCCCGACGTGACGGTGGCACTGTTCGGTTCGGGGAATCGCCCTGACGGCGGAATCTATGAGCGACTCGTCGGCCTCTACGTCCCCGGCCTCGAGGTCGACGCCAACGGCGCAGAGCCGACCGATCTCGGTATCCCCACCATCGACGTCGCGATTCAGTACGACGGTCTGGCCGACGTTCCGCAATACCCCGCCAATCTGGTGGCCGACCTGAACGACGTCTTGGGCGTCATCTACGAACACACCAGTTACGGATCAGGATTCGTCGCCGGGCTGCTCCCGCCGTCGACGCCCCTGGCCGAGCCCTTCACTGATCAATACGTCCTCGGGGCGTCAGAGATCGTGATGCAGCAGACCGGCGACACCACCTTCTACCTCATTCCGACCACCGAGCTGCCGCTGTTGGATCCGTTGCTGGATCTGGGTGTGCCGGAACCGGTACTCAATATCGTGCAGCCGGCGCTGCAGGTGATCGTCGAAGCCGGCTATGACAGGGCAGTCCCTTTCGGCGACCCGACGCCGTTCGAACTGATTCCGTCCATCGACCCGGCCACCTTCACCCTGGAGTTCGCGAACGGCGTCGTTCAAGGCGCCGACAATGCCTTCGCGCTTTTCGGTGCCCAGCTACCCGACTTCAGCCAGCTGGAGAGCTTTTTCACAGCAGCCGAAATGTGGTCTGAACAGACCATCGGCATTCCCTACGAACACCTCGTCAGCGAACTCAACACCGCCTTCGATCCGTTCACCCTCTTGACCGATATCGAACGCCCGATAGGCGAGGGCATCGAAGACATCCTGACCTTGAGCGGCGTCCAGCAGGACCTGCTCGATCCCATCCTCGGTCTGATCGGGCCGCTCGGCCAGCTGATCACCGGATGACCGATGCCGTGGTTTCTGCGCATGAGTTTCAACCCAACCTCATCACACCGAAAGGCTGTCAGTGAACGATTTCGAAGCCGTCGACTATTTCACCGATCCCTCGCTCGTCCCGGATCCGCACCCGTACTTCGACTACCTGCGGGCCAAAGGACCGGTGGTCAGAGAACCGCATCATGGGGTGGTCGCCGTCACCGGCTACGACGAAGCCATGGCGATATACAAGAACGTCGACTCGTACTCGAGCTGCATCGCGGTGGGCGGCCCGTTCCCGCCTCTGCCGTTCGAGCCATCCGGCGACGACATCAGCGACCTGATCGAGCAGCATCGCAACCAATTGCCGCTGCACGAGCACATGGTGACGATGGATCCGCCGGCCCATACCCGGGCCCGATCGGTGCTGAGCCGGTTGCTGACACCGGCGCGCCTCAAAGAGAACCAGGATTTCCTGTTCCGTTTGGCCGATCAGCAACTGGACGAGTTCGTCGCGCGCGGCGAATGCGAGTTCCTCGAGGCGTATTCCAAGCCCTACTCGCTACTGGCCGTCGCCAACCTGCTCGGCGTGCCCGAAGCCGATCACGACGAGTTCCGCGCGGTGTTCGCCAATTCGCACACCGCGGGCAACCTGGAGCACGATCCCGCCGCGACCAACCCGCTGCAATTCCTGGATGAGAAGTTCAGCTTCTACATCGAAGACCGGCGTCGCGAGCCGCGCGACGATGTGCTGAGCGAACTGGCGGCAGCGAAATACCCGGACGGATCTACACCCGAGGTCGTCGACGTCGTGCGTACCGCCACCTTCTTGTTCGGCGCCGGTCAGGAAACCACCGCCAAACTGCTTGGTGCCGCACTGCAGATACTTTGTGACCGGCCCGATCTGCAGCAGGCGCTGCGCGACGACCGCAGCCTCATCCCCACCTTCATCGAGGAGACCTTGCGGATGGAGAGCCCGGTGAAATCCACTTTCCGGTTATCACGCACACCGACTTGCCTTGCCGGTATGGACATTCCGGCCGGCACCACTGTGATGATCTCCCCGGGCGCGATCAATCGTGATCCCAGGCGATTCGAGAACCCGCACGAGTTCCGGCTCGACCGCGCCAACGTCCGCGAGCACATCGCGTTCGCCCGCGGCGCGCACACTTGTCCCGGCGCGCCGCTCGCCCGAGTCGAGGGCCGGGTTTCACTCGAGCGCATCCTGGACCGCATGTCCGATATCCAGGTCAACGAGGCCGAACACGGCCCAATGGGTAACCGCCGGTACAGCTACCCCCCGACCTTTATTCTGCGGGGTCTCGACGAACTACACATTCAGTTCACGCCCGGTCGGGTGAAGGCGGGAGGGTCTCGCTTCTACTCAACGAACGCGGGTAGCCGCTTGATGCCGTGGACAAAGCTGCTCTGCAGGTAGGCCGGCTCGCCGAACTCGACCCGGCGAAGACGAGTTAGTAACTCGCGGAACAGATGTCGTAGTTCGACCTTCGCGAGTTGGTTACCAAGGCAGTAGTGCGGCCCCAGGCCGCCAAATGCGATGTGAGGGTTGGGTGATCGCGCGAGGTCGAATCGGTGAGGATCGGCGAACACCGACTCGTCCCGGTTGGCCGAGCAGTAAAACAGGCCCGACTTTGTCGCCTGCCGCAATCCGTTGTCCGGCGACCTCGGTGTCCTGCGTGGCGAAGCGCGCAAACTGGATCACCGGGCTGGCCCAGCGGACGAATTCCTCGATCGCCGTTCCGATCCGACTGTCGAAGTCCTCCATCAGCCACTCGCGTTGCTGGGGGTGCTCGACGAGCGCCTTCATGGCATGGGTGGTGGTCTGCTTGGTGGTGTCATTGCCCGCCGAGGTCAGCAGAATCATGAACGCGCCGATCTGCTCGTCGGTGAGTCGCGTGCCGTCCACTTCGGCGTTGACGATGTTGGTCATCAGGTCTTCGCCGGGCCTGCGGCGCCTCAACTGAGCGAGCTCGATCGCGGTGTCGACGAGCAATTGCGTTTCCCGCATGGCGAATTCGGCACGCTCTTGGACGCTCGCATATTCGTCATCGCTGGAGCTGAAGATCGCTTCGCCGGCCTGGGCGACGCGTTCGCGGTTGTCTTCGGCCACGCCCAGCATTTCCGCGATGGTCAGCATCGGTAGTCGCGAGGAACACGCCTTGACGAAGTCGACTTCGCCGGCACCGATGAGGCTGTCGACGATGTGAACAGCGTTGTGATGGATCTGAGCTTCGATTCGACGCAATTGCTTTGGCGTGAACGCGGAGCTGATCAGCTTTCGGTACATAGTGTGCTCGGGCGGGTCCATTGTCAGGAAGAACGTCGAAATGCGTTGCATCTCAATGGGAAGCGGGTTGAGCGCTACTCCCTGCGCGGAGGTGAAGAGCTCGGGGTGCTGGGATACGAATACGACGTCCGATCGCCGGGTCAAGGCCCAGAAACCCGGCTCGACCAATCCGAAGATCGACTCCAATGGTTGATGCCAACTGAGCCCGTCTTGCCCACGCAACTGCGCGAACGTCCGGTCGCGTATCTCGAATGGCCGACTCCAGAATTCGGGATTCGAGATGTCGTGCTCGCTGTACTGCCGTTCGATGGCGGAGGGCATTCGGCGGTCGGATGCTGTATCCATGCACCAAAATATAGAATCTCATTCTTACATGAGCAATATCGAGGTGCTGATCACTCTCTTCCCGCAGCGGCAAGTGAGGCTTAAATCTCCTCGTACACCAGGAAGGTGCTGGGCGGGTCCGACCGGATCTGATCGGTCATGATCACCTTGCCGTCCATCGTGGCTTGGCCGAGTTGCCGAAAGGCGTCCATGACATCGTCAGCTTCGATGTCGTAGATGGCTAGGTAGCGCGGCGCGCCAGGGATCGTGGAACTCTGCCCTGGAGCAATCCGATATCGCTTGGCGCCGGTGATCGTCGGGACGCTCGCGAGGATCTGCGGTAGGTGGTCACCGTCGTACCAGTCGTTGTACTCCCGCTCGACTTCTGGCGAAGCCGGTTCGTTGAAGACGATGAGTTTGCCTCGTGGCATGGCGGGATCCTTTGTTGGTGGGTGGCCGAAGAGTAGGTCGCATCAGGCCGTCGTGGGTGCTCGGCCGCCGCTTCGGCGGGTGGCCAGTAGGCCGGCGTCCCTGACCTTTTCGGCCGTAGGCGGCGATGCGATCAGCATTCAAGGCGGGCGGGAGGCCGAGAAGGGTAAGCGCGACGACGGCGGTGCCGGTGGGCCCGAAGACGGGCGCGGTGACCATCACAACGTTATAGGAGGCGGTGGGGTCCATCGACCCGAGGGGTTGGTAGTGGTCCGGTTCGAAAGATGCGGCCCAGCCACGGCTGCGGACTTCGTCGAGGACGGACTCCATCGACGCGCGATCGCTCGCCTTGGCCAGCCATGCCTCGGGATCCCGCCAGGCGACGAACACGGCTCCTACCGGCGGTGAGAGCGGTATGCGCTGTCCCGCATAGGCTTCGACGTCGCGTGGTCGGTGTTCTCCCATCCGGCCGAGGAAGACGATGTCATTGCCGGCCTCGGCGGTCACGGCAACGCTCAATCCGAGTTCCGCGCTGAGTCGCTGCGCCTCGTCGTTCGCGCACGCGATGGCCGGATGAGATTGCAGGGCAGCGTTTCCGAGAGCCACCACCGACGCGCCGAGCGAGTAGCGTGCGCAGCCGCGGGTGGCGGATGACGTACCCCGCAGCTTCCAGGGTGTTGAGCAGCGCGTGCGTGGACGCGAGGTTGATTTCCAGGGCGGTGCTTATCTCAGAGAGCGTGAACTGCTCCGGCGCGTGGGCCGCCAGAAAGTTGAGTACCTCGAAAGAACGGCTTGCGGAAAGGGCGGGACGAGCCATAAGATTCGACTATACAAAATAACTTTCGATATTGCAAAAGGATGCTGTGATGAAACTCGACTTGATTTACGAGTTCCAGCCCAAGGTGAAGCCGTGGGACAAGCCATTTCCCTATGGGCAACGCGAAGCCGAGCAGCGGACCTACGACGAGGCGATTGCCGAGATTCAGTACGCCGACCGCCTGGGCTTCAACACCGCCTGGGTGGTGGAACATCACTTTCGTGAAGGCCGGTCGGCATGTCCGTGCAACGAGGCCGTACTCGGTGGGCTGGCGTTGAGTACCAAGCAGATCAGGCTGGGCTTCGGCGTCACCCTGACGCCGTTCGGCTTCGGTCATCCGGCGCGGCTGGCCGAGAAGGTGGCGACGGTGGACGTGCTCAGCCACGGCAGAGTGGATTGGGGTACCGGGCGCTCTACGCCCATGGAGCAGACCGCATTTGGGGTGCCGACCGATGACCGGTCGAGAGAGCAATCGCGTGAGGCGATCGAGATCGTCGTCAAGATGTGGGAGAACGAGCGACTCGGCTGGGACAGCGAGAACCTGAAGTTTCCCGAGCGATTCCAGACGCCCAAGCCCTACCAGGATCCCCACCCGCCGGTGTGGCAAGCGGCGGCGAGCCAAAGTAGCGCCGTCCAATGCGGTGAGCAGGGTTTGGGCTTGCTGTCGCTCTCGATATTCCAACCAGTCGACAAAGTGGCCGAGACGATCGCCATGTACCGCGCGGCCGCGGCCTCGGCCAAGCCCGAGAACCAGCTGACGAGGGTCAAGAACAACAAGGTCGCGGTTTATACGCTGGTCCACGTCTACGACGATGCCGATGAGGCCGCGGACTATGGACTGTGGGACTCGGTGACCTGGTGGTACCGCAATCTCGCCGAATTCCAATTGAAGTGGGAGCTCGCCCATCTGGCTGACGAGGCCAAGGAGAAGGCCTTCCCGGCCCTGGAGGCGATCCGCAGAGGTGACGTCCCCGATCTCGCATTACCAGGACCAGGACATGATCATCGTCGGGACGGCGGAGGAGTGCCTCCGCAAGATCGAGCGGTACGAGGCAGCCGGGGTGGACCAGTTGCTCTGCTACGTCCAGTTCGGCGACCTGCCGCACGACAAGGTGATGCGAACCCTGGAGCTGCTCAGCAACGACATCATGCCCACCCTCGCCGAGCGGGGCCATCAGCTGACCGCCACTGTGAACGCCTAAGGGGGACAACGTGATTGATCTCGGTTTGAGCGGAAAGGGCGCGCTGGTCTCCGGTGCGGGTTACCTCCCGGAACGAGCGGGACACGGGCGACTGATGTTCGCTCAAGTTGGCCGAAGCCGGTGCGACGGTCGCCTGCGTCGACATCGATGCAGGACGGGCCGCCGGGATCGCCGATGCCATCAAAGCTGCTGGGGGAAAGGCGTTTCCGATCACCGCCGACATGACCGACCCGGTAGCAGGTGCAACGTGCGGTCGATGAGGCCGCCGAGGGTTTGGGATCGATCGACGTGTGCGTCGACATCATCGGCGGCGCCCGCTGGGGGCAGTCGGAGGCGATCGGGCTGGCCGACTGGGACTGGACGATCCAGAACAACCTCAGCCAGGTCTTCTATCTGTTTCAGACGGTTGGTCGAAAGATGATCGAGCAGGGCACGCGGCGGCTCGATCGTGGCACTGGCGTCGGTGGACGGAATCAACGCCGCGGCGATGCACGCGCCCTACGGCGCCGCCAAAGCGGGGGTTATCTCGTTGGCCAAGACCTTCGCTCAGGAGTTGGGCCGACACGGCATTCGGGTCAACGCGGTCGCTCCAGGCAATGTCGGGCTCGGCAATGAGGACTGGCCGGAGGGCCAATGGGCCGTCAACGCGGTAAATCCGCTGGCTCCGCCGCGCACCCGGGACATCGCCAATGCCGTCCTGTTCCTGGTCTCCTCCCTTGCCGAACGCATCACCGGGCAGACGCTGATCGTCGACGGAGGGGCCATCATCCGCGACCTGTGGGGCCTGCACGAGGCGATGATGGAGCGCTTCTCCGATGGTAAATACGATGGCTGACAAGTCTTTTCGGCAGTGAGCCCGTTCGTTGGAGGTCGGGCCGTTCCTGCGGGGCTGTGTATGGACAGAGACGTCCGAAGTGGCCTATCCGAGAGCTGATCCCGCCGACGCGCGGCGCATGCCACACGACACCTGGGGCGCTGCTCAACTGCCCGCCGGCGTGCGCCTGGAAATGGTTGGGACCGCAACACATATCGATGTCGGCTACATCACCGCCACCGACGAACTCGGCTACCGCGGAGCCGGTGCCGGTAACACCTTCGAGGTGTGGCGAGATGACCGCCAGGTCGACGCGCAGCCCGCGGTGTTGGGCCAGGGCAGGTACGCCTCGGCCTTGGCGAAGGTGATGGACGCGCGGTGGTCTACCTGCCCGAGGGCATGAAGCCGCGGCTGCGGAGTGTGGCGGCCATCGGCGGCGATATCGCGCCAGCCCCGGCGCAGCCACCCTGGGTCGCCTACGGCGACTCGATCACCGAAGGTTGGTCGGCCAGCGCACCGGCGCGGTGCTGGCTCGCCATCGCCGGGCGTCAAAGTGCAATGGACGCTGTCAATCTGGGCTACGCCGGATCGGCACGCGGGGAAATTGTCTTGGCTCAGCAGATCGCGGCGCTCGATGCGGACGTCATCACCGTTGCCTACGGCACCAATTGCTGGGCCACCATCCCGCACTCGGCGGACATGGTGCGCGCAAACACCGCGGCGTTTCTGCGAATCATTCGATCCGCGCATCCGGAGGTTCCGATGCTCGTCGTCAGCCCGCTGATTCGGCCCGACGCCGAAGACCAACCCAACGCACTCGGAACGACGCTCGCCGACATTCGCGCCGCGATCGAACAGCACGCGTGTGCCGAGGGCCCTGACCCTTTGACCGCGCTGCTGCCGGGCGCAGATCTCGTACCGGCGAGCCTGCTCGCCGACGGCATCCACCCCGGCGACGAAGGCCACCGCAAGATCGCGAGGCTGATCGGCCTTGAAGTGGGCGCTTTGATGCTGCGTCATACGGCGGCGACGGCAGGTATTCAGGAGCACTCGTGATGAACAATTGCCGGTCAAATGTGACATGGTATTCCCTTTTCGGGCAGAGCAGTGTTCTACTTCTAACAGGATTAATTCGTTCGTCTGGGAACAGAAAGGGTCTGCAATGCCGCACGCCAAGCCAGCTGATCTGCCCAACGCCGGCGGCGGCCGTTGGCCCGCATCCAAAGATCATTTCCGGTCCGTGCAATGGGGCGACCTAGAAGTGGGCTACACCACCACCGAACACCCCCTCGACACCACCGAGCTCAATCGGATCGGCGGACTTCCCGGTGGTGTGTGCACCTGCCCCCATTACGGCTACGTGTTTGAAGGTTCGATCACCGCTGTCTATCCCAACACCGGCCGGCCAGACGAGGTCATATCCGCCGGCGAGGTCTATTTCATTCCCGCGGGGCACGTGCTCAAGTACAGCGACCCGACAAATCACCTCGAGTTCAATCCCGCTTTCGCGCTGCAGGAGTGCATGGACGCGATGCAACGCTTCGCGGACAGCGCGGTTCAAGCGGCTGAGTAGCCGAGCAGTAGTGGTCGAAGGGCAAGGAGTATCAGGTGGCAGGACGGGTAGACGGCAAAGTGGCCTTCATCACCGGCGCGGCGCGCGGACAGGGCCGCAGCCACGCCGTCAGGCTGGCGCAGGAGGGTGCCGACATCATCGCGATCGACATCTGTCAGCCGATCGAAAACGCGACGGCGCCGCCCGCGACCTCTGACGACCTTGCCGAGACCGCGGACCTGATCAAATCGCTGGACCGTCGCGTCGTCACCGCGGAGGTGGACGTGCGCGATTACGAGGCGCTCAAGGCGGTGGTCGACGGCGGCGTCGAGCAATTCGGCCGACTCGACATCGTGGTCGCCAACGCGGGTATCGGCACCCCCGGCGCCATGCTCGACGAGATGGATGAGCCACGCTGGCAGCAGACCATCGACGTCAACCTCACCGGGGTATGGAAGTCGGTCAAAGCTGCTGTACCGCATATCAAAGCGGGCAAGCGGGGCGGATCGGTGATCTTGACCAGTTCAGTCGGCGGACTCAAGGCATACCCGCACATCGGCCACTATGCCACCGCCA
The DNA here is from genome assembly GCA_963832935.1 of uncultured Actinomycetota bacterium. Taxonomy (GTDB): domain Bacteria; phylum Actinomycetota; class Actinomycetes; order Mycobacteriales; family Mycobacteriaceae; genus Mycobacterium. Next base: position 57,578 of record CAWHWA010000035.1, on the reverse strand, counting down.
AGCACGGCGTGGTTGGCTTGATGCGGACCTTCGCTGTCGAGTTGGGACAGTTCTCGATTCGGGTCAACTCGTTACACCCGACACACGTCGCGACGCCGTTGCTACACAACGAGTCGACCTTCCGGACGTTTCGCCCTGATCTGGAGAACCCGGGTCCCGATGACATGGCCCCGATCTGCCGGAGCTTCCACATGCTGCCGATTCCATGGGTCGAGGCGGTGGACATCAGCAATGCGGTGTTGTTCTTGGCGTCCGACGAATCGCGTTACATCACGGGCGTTCCGCTACCCATCGATGCGGGAAGCTGTCTGAAGTAGGGCTGACATGACTCGGTTGGCGCGAAGTTGCGAGTCACCGCTGATGGACCATCGGCATTCCCGGCACTGAACTGCGGCCTTTGAGGACGTAGGGCGCTCCGATCGAACCGATGTAGACATCGCGCATGTCTGCACCACCCCACGCGACGCTTGTCGGCGAGTTCAGCAAAGTCCCTTCGGCATCCTCGACCACGACCGTGACTTCCCCCTGGGGCGTGATCGCCACGATCCTGTTCGCGACAACTATTGTGACCCAGAGGTTTCCATGCGCGTCCAGAGCGCAACCATCCGCCATTCCCCATCGGCGACCCGTCTCGGCGCTGGCGAGGAGCGTTGCCGCATGCGCGCCGAATTCGTCGGCCCGCCGCCCCCCAGCGCGGGGCCGAAATGTTCCTGTTCCCCCAGGTGGTGCCGACGATGGGGAACCGCACCGCATCGGTAGCGAGGGTACGTGCCACGTAGAGATAGTTCTCGTCGTGGTCAATGGCCATGCAGTTCGGAAACTGGACGCCCCTGGCAACCACAGCGGCTGCCGACCTGTCGGGCGCGACGCGGAGTATGTAGCCGTCGGCGGTTCCCCGGGAGAGGGTGTCCAGTAGATCGTCGGTGGCCGTGCTGACCGAGCACCATAGGGCCCCTTGGGAATCCACCAGCACGTAGTTCAGCCATCTCAGTGGGAGGCCGTCCAGTTCGCCGCTCAACAGCACCGTGATGTCTCCGCTATGCGAGTCCAGATCCTGGAGCACGCCCGAGCCGAAGTTCGCGATGAGAAAGTGGCCGCGCTTGTCGACGGCGATTCCATTGGGTTCACCGCCGGCGTTCCCCATCCGCCGGATGCTGTTCTCGCCGAGGATCTCTGCGACGGCTGAGGCCCTTATCCGAGGCGAAGACCCGGCCGTCGGAGGTGACTAACACCTGTTCGGGTCGTTCGACGCCGTGTCCGATTGGCGCCAGATCCGTTATCTCGATGGACATCTCGGCCTCCGGCCGTTCCTGGGCGGTCGCAATCAGACGTGTGCGGGCATGCTGTCCCAGCCGCGAACGGCCGATGATGACGAGAAAACGGCGTTGGGGAGGTCGATGTCCCAGTCGGGGAAGCGGGTCAAGACTTCGTCGAGAGCGATGCGTCCTTCGATTCGGGCCAGTGCGTTACCCAGGCAGTAATGGGCCCCGACGCCGAACGTCAGATGTTGGCGCGCCGGGCGGGCGATGTTGAAATCCTCCGCATCGGGGCCGAACCGCTCGTGGTCGCGGTTGGCAGCGCCGATCAACGTCAACATCGCGCTGCCCTCAGGAACGGTCTGGCCGTAGTACTCCACATCGCGCGTGACGTACCGCGCCGCCTGCAACGCCGGCGGCTCGTACCGCAGGATTTCCTCGATGGCTCCTGGCAGTAGAGTTCGATCGGCAACCAGTCGGCGGCGCTGATCGGGATGCTCGGACAACAGCTTTCCCGACCAGCCGATCAGGCGGGTGGTCGTCTCGGCTCCGGCGACGTTGACGACATTCATGAACATCAGGAGTTCTTCGCGACGCAGTCGTCGCACCGTGCCGGTTTCGTCTTCGAATTCGGCTTCGAGAAGCTCCGTGGTGAGGTCGTCGGCGGGGTGGTCCACCCGCCAGTCGATGAATTCGGCGAACACCTCGCCGGTAGGGCAAGCCGTCGGGATTGTCCAACTTCCCGCCACGCTCGGTGCGGATGCGTCGGTTGCCGTCCTCTAGGAGAAGGTCCTGAAAATGCTCTGGGATGCCGAAGAGCATGCCGATCACGCGCAGCGGCATGACTGCGCCGAGATCCTTGACGAAGTCGAACCGATCCCCGCCGACCAGGGGGTCGAGGCAACGCGCGGTGAATTCGCGGACCTTTGGTTCCAGGGCGTTGATCTTGCGTGGTATGAAAGCCCGGGACAGTAGATTTCGGTGAATGTCGTGGATCGGGGGATCTTCGAAAATCAGGGTTCCCGGTGGAATCTCCATGCCGGACTTCAGAATTTCCAGTACCACGCCCTTGGCGGAGCTGAAGGTCTGGTGGTCGAACAGTGCGCGGTTGACGTCGTCGAATCGGCTCAGCGCATAGAAGTCGTGAGGCTCGTTGTAGTACAGCGGCGCGTCGTCGCGTAACCGCTTGAACATCGGATACGGGTCGGCATTCAGGTCGGGGTCCCACGGGTCGTAGTAGACGTGATCAATTGCCTCAGCGGTCATTTCGGTCCCCGTTCAGTTCGGCGAGCGCATGAATCTGCTCAAGGTAATGAGCCAGCGAGTGATGCATGAACCGGGCGGACAGGGTCGTCGTTCCCCCTGCTGCCATGGTCTCCAGGATGTCGCGAGTGGCTTCCGGCTCACCGACGGGATCGAGCGGCTTTTCGGCCGGCATCACCACCTCGAAACCAGCAGGGAGTTGAAACGATTTCAGCCACTGCGCGGCAGTCTCGATCGATACGTAGAACGGGCACCAGCCATCGGCGAGTGTGACCGCCCGTCGCAACGAGCGTTTGGTGCGGCCACCGACCCAGATCGGCATGTCCGACTGAAGCGCACAGGGATCAACGGTCAGGCCGCCGAATGAGTAGAACTCGCCGTCATAGGCCGGCTCGTTGCTTGCCAGCGTGCTCGCAGCGCTCGCAACGCGTCATCACCGCGGGGGCCGCGGTCCTCGAACGGCGCCCCGAGAAGGTCGAATTCCTCTTTCAGCGAGCCCACGCCCACGCCCAGGATTACCCGGCCTTTGCTGACGTGATCCAGTGTGCCGTAGCGCTTTACGATTGCCAGCGGATGATGATAGCCGAGTACGAGGGTCATGGTGGCGAACCGAATCTGCTTGGTGCGGGCCGATGTATAGCCGAATGTGGCGAGCGGATCCCAGTACCTGGCACCACGTCGCCCGGTTTCGGTCGAGGGGAGGCCGATGTGTTCGCTGCATGTCATGTGGTGGTAGCCAAGCCGATCCGCGGTCTCGGCGATGAGCCCGATGTCCTCGATCGTGGCGTCCTTTTCCCACTCCAACGCAGCCCCGCCGACGTTGGTGACGACCGGCGTCGCGATGCCAAGTTTCAATGCAAGGGCTCTTCTCCCGCGAGGATCGTGCGGTGCATGAGCCGGCCGCTGTCTAGCGCGTAGGGCAGCACCCGGTGCATGGTGCCGGTGTTGCTCCAGATGAGCAGATCGCCCACCTGCCAATCGTGCTGGTAGACATACTGGGGCTGGGTGGCCCAGTCGCGAAGGCGCGCCAGCAGCGCGCGACTCTCTTCCGCGGGCATCCCGACCACGTAATCTGCTGTCGCGCCGGCCAGTAGAGATTTACGCCCGGACTGGTGCGTCCACACCAGCGGGCACGATTTGGTGGGCGACTTCTGCCAGAACGCGATCTCTTCGTAGGTCATTTCAGGGCGCACGTAGTACTGCGAACGCTCCGCGCTGTGGACCACCCGAAGCTCGGCGATGGCTTCTTTATCGGTCTGGGGCAAGTCGTCGTATGCCGCGTAGGTGTTGCAGAACTCGGTCTGCCCACCGGTTTCCGATAGTGTGATGGCCCGCAGCAAGGCCGCGAGATTGGGGTAGGGCTGCAGCGAGCCGTCGAAATGCCAGAACATCGAGCCTTTCAGATATTCGGCTCGCTGGTTGACGTCCTTGTCGAGCGAGATCTTGTAGATGCCGCCCTCGCCCTCGCTCTGCACGATGTTGCCCAGGGTCTTGGCGATGGCGACCTGTTGTTCGTCGGTGATCTCCAGGCCGCGAAAGAAGACCACTCCGCGGCGATCCAAGGTGGCGCGAATGGTCTCGGCTTCCCGGCCGCTGAGCAGAGTGTCCAGGTCGGTCCTGAGCTCGCTGCCGATCTTCGGGGTGAGGTCGATGATGTCCAATTGCGCGGAGGTAAGTCCCATAGTCGTCAACTGACTCTCGTGAGAATGGTTTTGGCTGAATGCTTTACGCGCGGTTGCTTCCACAGCTCGACCGCCAGCGAGACGGTGATCAGCGAGTAGAGCAGGTTGCGTAGATTCGCGACGTCCTCGGGCAGCGGTTCGGCGTAGTCGAACTTGTCGATGTAGGCGACCGCTTCCTCGGCCTGGGGAAACACGGCGTCGTAGAACGCTTGGATCTCGTCCATGGAACTATTCACGCGCTTCAGATAGCGCTCGTGCCCGTCCTCGATGGCCCAGTCCGCGACCAGGTGTTGGAGCGACGAAAACTCTGACGGCAGAGCCGCGTTCATCGCTGCACTTTCGCCTTCTCGCCGGCCTCGACGTAGTCGCCGACCACCTTGTGCAGATGGCGCAGCAGGATCTCCTCGTCGTTCATCGTGAAATGAGTGAGGGCGCCGCTGTTCAGCATCGCCTGCAATCCCTCAGATGGGCTGGCGTCTTCCAGGATGATGTCGTTGAGAAACGTCACTGTCATCTCCTGCCCCAGCCGTTCTTTGTGGGTTTTCGGGGGCTGGTAGTACATCTCCGTTTCGAAGATGTGCGAGTGCGGCCCGGTGGGCCAATGAGTGTGCACGGTAAAGCCGGCTGCGCCGAAGATGATCACGAAGTTGGGAAAGAATTGGTAGGAGTCGAAGCCGTGCTTCTCCGCCCGGATGGGGTTGATTCCGGGCGGCATGGGACCGCGATCGACCTTGGTCCAGGGGCCGGCCGCGCTGGCCTCCATCACGCACTCGATGGGCTTGGAGTACGGAGTTTTCTGTGAGGGCTCGCCGGCGAACGAGAACATCCGGTGCGCACCCTTGAGTTGGAGGAACAACGCGTCGGTGAAAGGGTTGGGCTTGTTCAACGCCTCCTTCGCCTCTGCAGTGAGATTGCCGAAGGACGAGGCATGCAGATACGGCCCGTGGTAGCTCTCCGCGAACCCATCGACGAAGATCTTCCAGTTGCACTGCAACTCGGCCTTGAATCGATAAACCTGGTGCGGCCCTTCGAAGGGATACCCCTCGAGACCCTTCCCCAGGTCGCCGAGGAAGTCGCGAACCGACTCGGTGTTGTCGGGGTTGAGATTGATGAAGATGAACCCCTCCCAGACTTCGCACTGAATCGCGGGAACCCGGCAGCTGTCAGCGTCGAAGTCGAGCAGCAGATCCTCGCGGGTGGCTGAGTGCAGTGAGCCGTCCAGGTTGTAACGCCATCCGTGAAAGCGGCAATACAGCAAAGGCGCGCGGCCCTCTACTTCCTCGAAAGGGTCGTCGCTCCACAGCATTTTGTTCCCGCGATGCGGGCAGATGTTATGAAAGGCCCGGATCACGTCGTCCTTGCCGCGCACGATGATGATCGAAGTGTTCAGGAATTGCATTTCGCGAGTGAAATAGCTGCCGGAGCGTGGCACTCTCTCGACGCGGCCCATATACAGCCAGGTCTTCTTGAAGACGTGTTCGCGTTCTTTGTCGTAAAACTCCTCCGAAACGCAGTCCTCAAGAGAAACGGGGCCGCGACCCAACTCCGGGTATGCGTCGGTCCAATGCCCGCCCGCCGGCCTCATGATCAGGGAATCGGTGGTCACAAGAGTGCTCCTCAAATTGCACAGGGCCCCACTCCGGCCGAACGTAACATTCGCCACGGTCTTCAACCAGGCCATAAGCCGCAACACGGTGTTGCATTTCTGGAACACCCAATCCGTTGTAACCGTCCCATTGTGAAACGTAGTTGTGTACTACTGGATCGGGTTTCAGAATTCCCCGCGGACGACAGAGGTTGCGTCGACTCCCGCGAGCAGGAGAACCCGAAGGTCGCCGTTCAGACCCTGAGGAGCATGCGATGACGTCGAACGGGTTGCCATATCCGCTGTTTGATGCGGACAACCACCTCTACGAGACCAAAGAGGCGTTGACCAAATTCCTTCCCGAAAAGTACGCGGGCGCCATCCAGTACGTGGAGATCAATGGCCGCACGAAGATTGCGGTCCGAGGGCAGATCAGTGAGTACATACCCAACCCGACGTTCGACGTGGTCGCCCGGCCGGGCGCATTGGAGGACTACTTCAAGAACGGCAATCCCCAGGGAAGGAGCCGACGGGAGATCTTCGGTAAGCCGATCCCGTCGATTCCCGCCTTCCGGGAGCCGGGGGCGCGGCTGGGGCTGATGGACGAGATGGGTATCGCTCAGAGCCTGATGTTCCCAACGCTGGCCAGCCTTGTCGAAGAACGTATGCGCGACGATCCCGAAATGATTCACGCCGTCGTCCACGCACTGAACCAATGGTTGGACGAGACATGGTCTTTCAACTACAAGGACCGCATCTTCACCGTCCCGGTCATCAGCCTGCCCATTGTCGACAAGGCGATCGAAGAACTCGAGTGGGTTGTCCAGCGTGGGGCCAAGGCGATTCTCATCCGTCCGGCACCGGTTCCCGGATACCGGGGCTCGCGGTCGTTCGCACTACCGGAATTCGACCTGTTCTGGAAGCGCGTCGTCGAACTGGACGTCCTGGTCACGATGCACGCTTCGGACAGCGGCTACTCGCGGTACACCGCCGACTGGGAAGGTGGCAATGGAGAGAAACTTCCCTTTAAGACCAACACATTTCGGATGGCCTCCTCGTGGCGGGATATCCAGGACTCGGTGGCAGCGTGGGTCTGTCACGGCGCGCTGTTCCGGTTCCCGGAGCTCAAGATCGCCGTCATCGAAAACGGCGCCACCTTGGCTCGCTCCGCTGCTGGAAACCCTGGCCGATGTCTACAAGAAAGCGCCTGAGGGTTTTGCCGGCGACCCGGTGGCGGCGATCAAGCGCAGCATCCACGTCAGTCCCTTTTGGGAAGAGGACTTGGCCGCGCTTTCCGAGCTGATCGGCGTCGAGCGAGTGCTGTTCGGTTCCGACTTCCCCCATCCCGAGGGACTTGCTCAGCCGACTCGGTACATCGAGGAAATCAAGGAAATGCCGATCGAGGCGCAAAAGCTGATCATGGGCGGGAATCTGGCCCGGCTGATGTCGGCGTGATGCCACGCCCGATCACTTCGAGAAATACGAGAGGCGATATCCATGATGATGCAGGAAGTTCTCGACGAGCTCCGTGAACGACCGGGCTCAGGTGACGTGATTCCGATCATCGATCCCGCCACCGAAGAACAGATCTCCGAGTTCACTGACGGCGGCAGCGAAGCCGTCGACGACGCTGTAGCGCGTGCGAAAGCAACCGCCGCGTCGGGGGTGTGGAAGGACATGGCCGATTACGACAGGGCCAAAGTGTTGTGGCGTGTCGGCGAGCTGATCGATCGGGATGCAGACGCGCTCGCCGAACTCGAAGCGCTCAATGCCGGAATGCCTGTGGCACAGGCCCACAAGTTGGTGTCGACCAGCGCCGAGTGGTTCCGGTATTACGCAGGCTGGTGCACCAAGGTAGACGGCATCTCGCGCGACATCACCACCGGCGGCCTGGGAGGCGCCGAAACACACATGCACGCGTACACGCTGAAAGAGCCGTATAGCGTTGTGGGGCTGATCTTTCCGTGGAACGGGCCGTCATTCAACTTCTGCGCCAAGCTGGCACCTTCGCTGGCTGCGGGCTGCAGCAGCGTGGTCAAACCCGCCGAGGAAACGCCACTGACCGCGCTCGTGCTCGACAAAATCCTCGCCGAGGCAGGTGTTCCGGACGGCGTTGTGAATCTGGTGAATGGCTACGGACACACCGTAGGTGCGGCCATTGCGGCGCACCCCGACGTCGAGAAGGTCGCATTCACCGGATCGACCGAAGTGGGCAGGGCGATCGTGCACGCCTCGGCCAACAGCAATCTCAACAAGGTCACGCTGGAACTCGGCGGCAAGTCACCGGTGCTGATCTTCGACGATGCCGACCTGGCGACCGCGATCATGAGCGCCGGGTTCGGCACCTTCGTGCACTCCGGACAGGCGTGCATATGTGGGTCGCGCATCTTCGCGCAGCGGGGGGTCTACGACCAGGTTGTGGCGGGTATCGCGGACATCGCGAACCATCTCCGGCTCGGCGGCCCGAAGGAGCACGGCAGCATGATCGGTCCGCTGATCAGCGCCAAGCAACTCGGTCGTGTGATGGGTTTCCTCGACGAGGGCAGGGCCGACGGCGTCTCGATCGTCACCGGCGGGCACCGCCTTGACCGCAAAGGGTTTTTCGTTCACCCGACCGTGGTCACCAACGTCGACCCCGCTACCAGCCGGCTGTCCCAAGAGGAGATCTTCGGGCCCGTGGTGACGATCCTGCCGTTCGACGACGACGACCAAGCCGTTGAGCTGGCGAACGACAGCACTTACGGTCTGGCGGCCACGGCGTGGACCAACGACCTTGGCCGCGCGCACCGGCTGGCCAAGCAACTCACGGCCGGAACCGTCGGGTTGAACTGTCAGATGCAGTTCGATCACTCCATGCCCTTCGGTGGTTACAAGCAATCAGGTTGGGGCTATGAGGCGGGCAAAGCCGGAATCGAGACTTACCTGCAATCGAAGGTCGTCTGGGCGCGGATGTAGCCATCCTCGGGCAGCAGTGTCAGAACTCGGCGCTGATGTCGGCGATGAACTCTTGGGTTCGCTTTCGTGACGCTGTGCGGGCGACGGGATCCGCTCCCAGCGGCACAATGCGCGCGGCAAGATCGGTGACTCCCACATCACGGTAGCTGCGTAAACGGGTGAGCACTGCCCGTTCGTCGCCAGCGGCCATCGTGTCGCCGACGTCGGCGGCGTCGCCGTGCTCCAGCAAACGCACGTAGTTCGGTGAGAAGTCCGCGTGCCCAAGCACTTCGCTCGCGTAGGCCCGCGCATCATCTACTTCGGCATTGGAACAGAGAGCGACCGGAACGCCGGCGACGATGCGCGGTGTCGGACGCCCGGCACTCGTTGCGGCGGAAGTGATCCGGGGCGCGACGTGGTCGCCGATCGCGCGTTCATCGGCCATCCAGAGGATGGTGCCGCTGGTCTTCTCGCCGGCAACCCGCAACATCGTCGGCCCGAGCGCGGCGATCAGGATCGGCATCGGCACAGCTTCGGCGACGTCCATCGGGCTGTGCACGCGGTAGGTGTCGTTCTCGGCGTCGACGGGCCCCGGCCCGGCGAACGCGGCGGCGACCACCTCGAGATAGTTGCGCATCAGGTGCGCCGGACGTTCGTAAGGTAATCCCAGCTGTCCCTCGACGATCCAGTGGTGTGATGTGCCCAGTCCCAGCGCGAAACGGCCCTCGCAAGCCAGCTGAGTGGTCAGCGCCTGTTGGGCCATGGCGATCGGATGTCGAGTTTGGACCGGTATGACGGCGCTGCCGATTTCGATGCGCTCAGTGTTCAGCCCGAGAAGCGCGATCGCAGTCATGGCGTCGAGATAGCCGGGCACCTGCGGAATCCAGAACGACGCGAAACCTGCATCCTCGGCGGCGCGACCGTCGGCGATCAAGCCGGCCAACCGATCACCGCGTTGCCGTTCCTTATCGGATCCGATCATCAAACCTAGTCGCACGTGGGCCTCTCGTTAGGGGGAGCAGAGGTCGAGGTCGTATGGAATGACGCAACGACCGCGCGCCGCGAGCACCGGTTCGATGTCAAAGCCGCCCAGGAGTTCTCAACCAAGGGCCGGAGCCGCACGGGCCCGAACCTAACACTTGACAACACCTTCGAAAAAGGGCTAAAGCGCAACACGCTGTTCCATTTCTGGAACACTCGCGGAAATGGAGCAAAACCTCCCGTTCGATGTCGACGCGCTGTTGATATTCGGCAAGGTTGTGGAGTGCCGCAGCCTCTCGAAAGCGGCCGCGTTGCTCGACATGCCCAAATCCACCGTCAGCCGAAAACTCGGCAAGCTGGAATCTGATCTCGGAATCAAGCTGCTGCGCAAGAACACTCATCAGCTGACTGTCACCGACCTCGGCGAGAAGATCTATGACCACGGCGTGAAGATCCTGACCGAGGCGAATCGCGTGCGTGAGTTGGTGGAAAGCAGTAAGCAAGAGCCGCAGGGTGAGCTACGGGTCGCCATGCCGGTTTTCGTAGGCATCGACTACGCGTCGAGAGTCGGCGCCGCGTTCCTCAAGCGCTATCCCCACTCGCGATTGGACATCAGGCTGGTCGACGACACGGTCCACCCAGTGCGGGACGGCTTCGACGTGGTGTTCGGCACCGGACCATTGCAGGATTCGACACTGATTGCCCGAAAGGTCTTCAGCCTTCAGCTTTTTCTCTGCGCATCGCCGCAATTCGTGCGGCAATTGACGGACCCGATCACAGTTCCCGCGCAATTGAACGCCTTGCCGTTCATCGATTGTGGTGTCAACGGCGCCCCCCGCAAGCTCATCGTGACCAAGCAAAGACGGCGATACGAGCTTTCTCCCCCGGTCCGTGCCCGCGCCAACAGCTTCCAGGTGTGCAAGCAGTACATCCTGCAAGGACTTGGCATCGGCGCGATGCCGAACCAGATCATCTGCACCAGCGAGTTGCGCGATGGCAGCATCGTGCCCGTGCTGCCGGAATGGAGCGCCGAGCAGTTGGATGTACACATGATTTACCCGTTCCACCTCTCCTTCTCGACGCTCATCAGCGCGTTCTACGACACGGCCCGCGAGATCATCGTCGAGAACTCAGCGCGAAGCTGAGCACCGCCTCATTTGCGTGCGGGCAGTTTGATGACCGAGACGTACATTTCGAGGATCGGCCGGTAGAGGTCGACGTCGTCGAGTTGACTCCCCAGCACGATCGAGTCGCTGGTGGCGACCAACAACTGCGCGAATGTCAATGGTGGGATGAGCAGCGCTCCGCCCATTCGGTCGAGGCCTTCGGCGATGAAGGTGCTCAGGGCTTTGACGACCTCTAACCTTTTGGCAGCCACGCGTTCTCGCGCCTCCGGGTTGCGCAGGAGGTACAACGTGAACTCGTGGCCCAGTGCGGCGTGCTCGGCACCGCGGTCATTACTGAGTTGGCGCCAGCGCTGCGCGACGTCGTCGAGTTCTCGCGCTCCCAGCTCGGTCGCCGCCGCCAGCACTTCGGCGAAGTTATCGAAGTAGCGACGCCAGTACCGGTCGCTCACCGCCAAAAAAAGGTCTTCCTTTGCGGTGAAGTGCTTGTAGATGGCGCCTTTGGTGTAACCGGCCGCGTGCGCGATGTCATCGAGAGTTGCTGGTGTGAAGCCTTTTTCGGCGAATACTTCCTCCGCGGCATCCAGCAACAGCGCACGAGTGTGTTCGAGGCGCCGCTCCCGTGTCCAACGCTCGACCATGCCAGAGATTGTGCCAGAGAATCTGAGAAACTTGCTCGCATCTTAGATACTGATGGGTATATTTGGTGTGCGCGGACGCTGAAGCGCTTTGGACCATCCAAAAGGAGGCGGGCGTCGTGACCGACGTGTCAGACAAGAAGAGTGCGCCCTTTATTACCGAGTCACTCAGCGGAGCGGCCTCACTCGGCACCGAGGCCCAATCCAAAGTAAGACCGATCACGATCTGGGCGGCCATCGGTGGCGCGCTACTCGCACTGCAGCTCTATGTGTGGGCTCGCTGGATCACCGGGCCTTACTTCGTGCGAGTGCCCGGCGGCCCGACCGACCCGCCGATGTACATGAAGGCCTTCCTGACCTTCAATGCCGGCCTGATGTGTGTCGGCTTGCCGATCGCGATCTGGTGGTTCCTGGTCAGGCCCTGGCGTCGAGAGCGCAGAATCACGCTTGACGGCATGCTGATGGTCTCGATGGGCCTGATGTTCTTCCAGGACCCGTTGCTCAACTACTTCAATACGTGGTGCACCTACAACACCTCGTTGTGGAACCGGGGCTCCTGGTCGTCACACATCCCGGGGTGGGTGTCACCCGAGGAACCGGGCCGACAGGTCGCTGAACCGCTGCTGATCAACGTCGCGGGATACACCGCCGGCGTACTGATCATCACGATGTTCGGATGCTGGGTGATGCGCAAGATCAAGGCGCGCTGGCCCCATATCTGAGCAACCTGCGGCTGATCCTGGTCACCTATGCATTCACGTTTGTGCTCGACTTCTTCATGGAAGCCGGCTTCATGCTGCCGTTCGGGCTCTACACATACCCCGGCGCGATCCGCTCGGTGTCCGTGTTCGCCGGCACGTATCACCAGTGGCCCGTATACGAGGGACTGATGTGGGGCGGTGTCCAAGCGGCGATGTGCTGCCTGCGCTACTTCACCGACGATCGCGGCCGCACCGTCGTCGAGCGTGGACTGGACCAGGTCCGTGGAGGCGCCGTCAGGCAGCAATTCACGCGCTTCCTGGCGGTCTTCGCCGCGATCAGCGCCTGCTTCTTCGTCTTCTATAACGTGCCGGCGCAATGGATCGGCATGCACGCGGATCCCTGGCCTGCGGATCACCTGAAGCGGTCGTATTTCAACGGCGGCATCTGCGGCGACGGCACCGATGTGCCTTGCCCTGATCCCGCATTGCCGATACCCACGAAACGTTCCGGCCACATCGATAACGAGGGCAAGCTGGTTCTCCCCGCGGGAGCCCAGCTTCCAACAGTCGTTCCGTTCCAACGAGGCAAGTGAGGTGCTGACCGACAGTCACCCGGTGCGCTCGACTACCACGGCACCGTTCTACCGGGCAGTCGGCGACGAGGTCGAGGTTTTTCACGCGGCGGCCCGCCGGGGCCTGCCGGTGCTGTTGAAGGGTCCCACCGGATGCGGCAAGACGCGCTTCGTGGAGGCCATGGCGCACGAACTCGGCCGCGAGCTCATCACCGTGGCCGCCCACGAAGACATGACGTCGGCGGACCTGGTGGGACGTTTTCTGCTCAAGGGCGGTGACACGGTCTGGGTAGACGGGCCCTTGACCCGTGCCGTGCGCGAGGGCGCCATCTTCTATCTCGACGAGATCGTGGAGGCACGCCAGGACACCACCGTGGTCATCCATCCGCTTGCCGATCACCGTCGTGAGCTGCCCGTCGACCGGCTCGGAACAACGGTGCCCGCCGCACCGGGATTTCAGCTGGTGATTTCCTACAATCCGGGCTACCAGAGCGTGCTGAAAAGCCTCAAGGAGTCGACCCGTCAGCGTTTCGTCGCCATCGCGCTCCGCTTCCCAACGGTAGAGACCGAGACCGAGGTGGTTGCCCACGAAGCCGGGATCGATCCGGTGACGGCGCGAGCCTTGGTCACGCTCGGCAATGCCATCCGGAATCTCGCCAATTCACCGCTGCGCGAGGTGTCCTCCACCCGGATGCTGGTCCTCGCCGGCGGGCTCTTCGCGGAAGGGCTCAGTCTGCGCGGTGCCGTTCAGTCGGCCGTCGTTCAGGTCCTCACGGACGACGAGGATGTCGTCCTTGCACTTGGCGAACTCGTCGATGCGGTCCTGCCCCGGACGTGACCGACTCCGATTCCGATAGCCTTGACCGCTTTCGACTTCTCGCCACCTTCATCGCCGGGCGCTCCATCGCGATCACGCAAGTACCGGCCGGCCAGCTCGCTTATACCAACGGGCACGTCGTGTTCGTCACCGCAGGCCGGTTAGATGCAGAGCAGCGTCGCGAGATCGTCCTCCAGAGCGCACTACTCGGCGCTGGGAGCCTCGATCCGAGACTGGTGAAGCCGCTACGGGGGCGTCCTTCGCTGGCGCGTCGCTACCTGGCACTCGAGGGTCGCCGGGCGCTTGCCGGACTCGCCGGCCAGCTTCGGCTCGCGGCTACGCTTTGCCCCGACGCGGAGCCGAGCACCGCAACCGCCGAGGAGTCGCTCGAAGCGGCCAGAAGCCGTGTCGAGATCTCCGACCCACCCGAGTGGTTCGGCGTCATCAGGCCCTCGCGGTTGCTGTCGGACTCTGCCGGATCCGGCGGACCGGTCACCACCAACGAGTTGCATTTGGAATTCCGCCTTGTCGATATGCCCGAGGCGGACGACGACGACTGCGAGGAGCAGGTCGGCGAGAGCAAGATCCTCAAACTGTTTGAGGCCCCGCTGTTCAGCGCCCAGGCGCTATCGGACTATTTCCGCAAACTTTTCGGTGGCGGGCGCTCTCCGGGCGATGGCGCCGCCGGGGTGGAGACACCGGTCCGCTCCGTTCGACGAGTGGGCGCGGTCGGAGCAGACGCCCGGCCTCTCCCGACGCGAATCCACTTCACCGATAACGGCAAGCCCGGCGCCGCTCTCGGCGTGGGCGGCGCGCTGTACCCGGAATGGGACGTACACAACAACCGGTACAAATCGGAGTGGTGCCGCGTCATCGACTTTCCGCTTACCGCTGCTACCGACGTCGCCGACGCCGGCGTGCCACACGACGACGTGCTACGGCGGCGGCTGTCCCGAATCGGATTGGGGCCCATGGTTTTGCGTGGCCGACCCGATGGTGACGAGCTCGACATCGAAGCGCTCCTCAAGCTGTTCGTCGACCTGCGTGCCGGCTACTCGACACCCGAACATGTGTATCTGGACCGCCGCAAGTTGGACCGCAACCTCGGTGTGCTCATCCTGCTCGATGCCTCCGGATCGGTCACCGACACCGATCTGGAGGGCCTTGCGGTGCACGACCATCAGCGTCGGGCAGCCGCCACACTGGCCGTCACACTCGAAGAGCTCGGTGATCGCGTCGCCGTCTATGCGTTCCGCTCGCAGGGCCGGCACGCTGTCCACCTGCCGGCGATCAAAACCTTCGGACAGCGGTTCGGCGCCGCCGGGCGCGCGAGGCTCAACCAGCTCCGACCGTCCGGCTATACGCGCCTCGGCGCCGGTGTCCGCGGCGCGGGCGAGATCCTCAAAACCGGGGCCGGCACCCCGCACCGGCTACTGGTCGTCCTGTCGGACGGTTTCCCCTACGACGATGGCTACGAAGGCCGGTATGCGGAAGCCGACACCCGTAAGGCATTCGAGGAACTCCGCGCCGACGGGGTTGCCTGCCTGTGCCTTTCGATCGGCGGCGCGCCAGCTACCGATGCGCTCGAACGCGTCTTCGGCTCCGCTCGCTACGCCAGCGCGGCGACGCTGGCCGAGTTGAGCCCGCGGATGGACCAGTTGTTTCTCGCGGCGCTTCGCGAACTGGCGGCGCCGAGCCTGACGCGCAGGTGAACTCAGGCGGACTTGGGGTTTTCGGGGGCCGGCGCGACGGCGATCGACTTCGTGTCGAGGTAGCCGTCGAGTCCCTCGGGGCCCAACTCGCGACCGTAGCCGCTGCCCTTGACGCCGCCGAAAGGCGCGAAAGGATCCATCGTGTAGCCCTGGTTGACCCCGAAGGTTCCGGTCCGGATACGTCGGGCGATTGCCAACCCCCGGTCGGTGTCGGCCGTCCATACCGATCCGGCGAGTCCGTAGTCGGAGTCGTTCGCAATCGCCACGGCGTCGTCCTCGTCCCGATAGGGGATGACGGTGATCACTGGCCCGAAGATCTCTTCTCGCGCAATGCGCATCGTGTTGTCGACGGCAGCGAACAGGGTGGGCTGGACGTACCAGCCGCGTTCCAGCCCGTCGGGCATATCGCTGCCGCCGGTGACCAGTTGCGCGCCTTCGTGTTGACCCGCCTGGATGTAGCCGCGCACGCGATGCTGTTGGCGCTGCGTAACCAGCGGGCCCATCTGGGTCTCGGGATCGCTGGGATCGCCCACCCGAATTGCTGTCATTTCGGCGACCAGCGCATCGACGTACTCGTCGTGGCGTCGCTCGGGCACCAGCACACGAGTCAACGCGTTGCAGATCTGCCCACTGTTCGACAAGCTGGCCGACCGCACGCCGGCGGCGACGGCTTCAGGTGTTGCGCCATCGAGAACGATGGCGGCGGACTTACCACCGAGTTCGAGGCTGACCTTGGTCAGGTTAGGTGCGCACGCCGCCGCCACGGCCCGGCCGGCCGCGGTCGAACCGGTGAACGAGACCTTGTCCACTCCGCGATGGCCGACCAGGAGTTCACCGACGGCGCCGTCGCCCGGTAGAACGCTCACCACACCCGCGGGCAAGTTGATCTGGCCGATCATTTCGGCCAAAAGCAGTGCGTCCAAGGGGGATTCGGCGGCCGGCTTGAGCACCACCGTGCAGCCCGCCAACAGCGCGGGCACCAGTTTGGTGACGATGAGGAACTGCGGCATATTCCACGGCACGATCGCGGCGACCACGCCGACGGGTTCCTTCCGGACGTACACGTCACTGCCGAAGAAACCAGTCCGGCTCTGCTGCCACTGGTGCTGCTCGGCCAACCCACAAAACGCGCGCATCATCATCGCGGGCAGGCCGACCTGAGCGCGCTGAGCAAAAGTAATGGGAGCGCCGATCTCTGCGCTGATGGTTTCGGCCATCTCCGAACGACGTTGGTCGTACACCTCGGCAAGGCGCAGGACCGCCGCGATGCGATCCTGCGGCTCGCTGCGGCCCCAGGGGCCGGAATCGAAGGCCGCTCGTGCGGCGCTCACGGCCACGTCCACGTCGGCCGGCCCCGCGGCGGTGACTTTGGCGATGGATTCCTCGGTATGCGGTGAGACGACGTGGAAAGCTTCTCCCTGTCGCTGCCCGCCGCCGCCCTCGGCGAGCCTCACCCCAGC
The DNA here is from genome assembly GCA_963832935.1 of uncultured Actinomycetota bacterium. Lineage (GTDB taxonomy): Bacteria > Actinomycetota > Actinomycetes > Mycobacteriales > Mycobacteriaceae > Mycobacterium. Next base: position 40,853 of record CAWHWA010000035.1, on the reverse strand, counting down.
GTTCTGATCCATCCAATCCCATCCCGCAATATCAACTACTTGTGATTAGGACTCCGACCATATAACGTCGCCTCGACGGAGTCATACGGATCACTGAAAACGGTGGCTGCGTAACCGTTCCCCGTCGGAGTGGTTGCCTGACCGCCGAAGGGTCCGCGCGAAATCGGAACGGACAGGAGCGCTCGTGCCTCGATTTCCCAAGCCGGCGGAAGGTAGCTGGACTCAGCACTATCCTGAGCTCGGCACCGAGCCGGTGTCTTATGAGGACTCGATCAGCCCGGAAATCCACGACCTGGAGCGTGAGGCGATCTTCAAACGCGCCTGGCTCAATGTCGGTCGGGTCGAACAGCTTCCACGTAAAGGCAGCTACTTCACCAAAGAGCTCAAGGCCGTCAACACCTCGATCATCCTGGTGCGCACGACATCCGGGGAGATCAAGGCCTATCACAACGTCTGTCGCCACCGCGGCAACAAGCTGGTGTGGAACGACATGCCGCAGGCGGAGACCCGCGGGGTGTGCCGGCAGTTCACCTGCAAATACCACGCCTGGCGTTATGACCTGGACGGCAACCTGGCTTTCGTGCAGCAGGAGGAAGAGTTCTTCGACCTCGACAAGAGCCGCTACGGACTGGTGCCGGTGCACTGCGATGTCTGGGAAGGCTTTATTTTCGTCAACTTCGCCAAGGAACCGCAGCAATCCTTGCGCGAGTTCCTCGGCCCGATGATCACCGGCCTGGAGGGATACCCATTCGAGAAGCTGACCTCACGGTTCTATTACCGATCGGAGGTGAACGCGAACTGGAAGCTCTACATGGACGCTTTCCAGGAGTTTTATCATGCGCCGATCTTGCACGCGAACCAGTCGCCGACCGCCTATTCGAAGGCGGCCGCGCAGGCCGGCTTCGAGGCTCCGCACTACCGGCTTGAAGGCCCGCACCGGCTGGTCAGCACATCGGGTATCCGCGCCTGGGAGATGGCGGACGAGATGCGCAAGCCGATCGAGGACATCTGCCAAAGCGGACTGTTCGGCCCTTGGGACAAGCCCGATCTGGGCGAGATGCCCGCCGGGCTGAACCCCGCGAAATGCGATCCGTGGGGACTGGACTCATTCCAGCTGTTTCCGAACTTCGTCATTCTGTTCTGGGGCCAGGGCTGGTACCTGACGTATCACTACTGGCCGACGTCCTACAACACCCACATCTTCGAGGGCACGCTCTACTTCCCGGAGCCGCGCACCCCGCGCGAACGTATCGCGCAAGAACTCGCGGCGGTGTCGTTCAAGGAGTACGGGCTGCAAGATGCCAACACGCTGGAGGCGACCCAGACGATGATCGAATCGCGGGTGCTCGACCGGTTCCTTCTCAACGACCAGGAGATTCTGATACGTCACCTGCACAAGGAGACCGCTGCCTGGATCGAGGAGTATCGCGCGACTTCTCAGGCATCCAAGGCGGGAGTGTGAACGCGGTGTCCGCCTTGCTGCCAACCGAATTCGCTGACCTGGAAGCCTTCGCGCAGTGGTGCCTGGCCACCGAACCGGAGCGCTACGCAAAAAGGCTGGCGAGTTCAATGCCCGAAATCAAAGCCTTCTACGACGCGATCACACCGCGTGCCGAGGAGGCGATCGCGTACTGCGACAAGTTTCCGCTCGACGACTTGCCCGACGATGTCCAGAATCTCATGCATCTGCTGTATTCGATGATCATGGTGTCGTTTCCGATGGAGTGCTGGAAGCAGCCGCGGGTTCCCGACTCCGGCGCTTCGACCTTGGACTGCGTGTCCGAGCCCGTCCCGTGACCGGTCCGACGGTCCTGCGCGCGGCGCGGTGGGGCGACGTCGACGCCGGCCAGGTTCGCTCTCCAGCAGTGGTAGTGGTGGAGGGTGGCCGCATCAGTGCGATCAATCCCGAAGGACCACTACCGAATTCAGCGACGACCATCGACCTTGGGGACGTCACGCTGCTACCCGGTCTGATGGACATGGAACTCAATTTGCTCATCGGCGGGCCCGGTGGGCCCGAGGGCCTGCCGGCGCCGATGCACGGTGTTCAAGATGATCCGGCATACCGCACACTGCGCGGGGCGGTCAACGCGCGCACCACACTGGAGGCCGGCTTCACCACCGTGCGAAACCTCGGGCTGATGGTCAAGACCGGCGGCTACCTACTCGACGTCGCCCTACAACGAGCCATCGATCAGGGCTGGCACATCGGACCCCGCATCTACCCCGCGGGGCACGCCGTCACTCCTTACGGCGGACACTTGGACCCGACCGTGTTTCAGCGACTGGCACCCGGCATCATGCCGCTCTCCATCGCCGAGGGCATCGCCAACGGTGTGCCCGACGTGATCGCCTGCGTCCGCTACCAGATTCGCCACGGCGCCAAGCTGATCAAGGTGTCGGCATCAGGCGGGGTCATGTCACACAGCACCGGTCCGGGTGCCCAGCAGTACTCCGACGCAGAATTCGCCGCAATCGCGGATGAAGCCCACCGCGCCGGTGTGCGGGTGGCCGCGCACGCCGTCGGCGACGCCGCGATCCGGGCCTGCATTCGTGCCGGAATCGATTGCATCGAACACGGTTTCCTCGCTACCGACGACACGATCCAGATGATGGCCGATCACGGCACTTTCTTGGTCTCCACCACCTATCTGACCGAAGCGATGGCGATCGACCGGATCGCGCCAGAACTACGGAAGAAAGCCGAAGACGTGTTTCCGCGCGCGAAGGCAATGCTGCCCAAGGCAATTGCCGCCGGAGTGCGCATCGCGTGTGGCACCGATGCGCCGGCGATCCCGCACGGCGAGAACGCCAAGGAACTGGGTGCGCTGGTGGCGCGCGGCATGACCCCGATGCAGGCGATCAGAGCCGCGACTGTGGTGGCTGCCGAACTCATTGAAGCCGACGACGAGCTGGGTCGTCTCGCCCCCGGCTACCTCGCCGACATCATCGCGGTTGCCGGGGATCCGTCTCAGGACATCGGCACCACCCTTGAGGTCTCTTTCGTCATGAAGGACGGACAGGTTTACAAGACGCCCACTACCGCCACGCGCGATAACGTCGAATAAACAGAGAAGGGGAGGCGGGCATGGAACTCACCGACAACATTCTGTGGCTGCTCAAGCAGGCGTTCTACTTCTCCCTGACCTCGGTTAACGAAGCGGTCAGCGGTCACGGTGTCAGCACGGCCCAGATCGGGGTGCTGCGCCAACTCACCAATGAACCCGGTCTGTCCGGCGCCGAACTCGCCCGACGACTGCTGATCAGCCCGCAAGGGGTTCAGCTCGCTCTCACCGCGCTGGAACGCCGCGGTCTGGTGGAGCGAAAGCAGGACCCCCAACACGGGCGCATTCTGCAGGCTTACCTCACCGGGGAGGGACGAAACGTCGCGGCCACGGTCGTCAACGATGCAATTGCCGCGCACGAGAAGGTGTTTGGTGTTCTCAGCGCCGAAGAGCAGCGGACTCTGCGTGACTTGCTGGGCCGGGTTGTGGAGAAGGGCACCGGGCATGAGCTCTTCAACGACCACATCGACACCTGACCCCGGCCGGCTCAGAGGCCCGGCGCGAGGTATCCAGTACTTGAGATTAATCGCAAGTAGTTGATACTCTTGCACGGATGCCAGAATCCCGCGCCTCATCGCATGCGTGGCCGCGACTGCGATCGACGGTGTCGCAGCCGGCGTCGATGCGGCTGCGCCCCCAGAGGGCTTTGTGCCCCTGCGTGTCACGCGCGTAGTCCGCGAGACCCGCGACGCCATATCAATCGTCCTCGAGGTTCCCGAATCCAGCAGGCCGCAATTCAACTACCAGGCCGGACAATTCCTGACGCTGATGGTCTGCGTAGACGGAAGAGAACATCGGCGTTGCTATTCGATGTCGTCCGCACCGACGGCGGGCGAGGACCTGCGCATCACCGTCAAACGGGACCGCGACGGTGTGGTCTCGAACTGGCTCAATGACACCGCGGAGCCAGGCAAAGATATATGCGCGCTGCCACCCCAAGGTCGCTTTGTCTTGAAAGACAACGCTCGCGAACTGATCGCGTTCGCCGGTGGAAGCGGCATCACCCCGGTGTTCTCTCTGCTGCGATCGGCTCTGATGGCCGGCACACGCAACACCCGGCTGTTCTATGCCAACCGCGGCCATGACTCGGTAATCTTCGGCGAGGCGTTGACGTCGATCAAGAGTCCCATCGGGCCGCTTCGTCTTGCATCATCACCTCGACGACGCTCATGGTTTCGTGACCCCTGCGCACATCGAAGCCTTCGTTGCGGGCGTCCCAGACGACGGCGACGCCGAGTACTACATCTGCGGCCCGCGCGCCTTCATGGACATCGTGCAGACCACGCTGCGAACAGCGGGGATCCCGGCCGACCGAATGCACCTGGAGCACTTCGAGGTGGCCGGTCTGCCCGTCGAGTTGGCTGCCGCCAGCACCGAAGCGGTCACCGAGGAGGTCACCATCGAGCTGGCAGGGCGCAAGACGACTGTGCCCTATTCGCACGGTGAAACCTTGCTGCAGACCGCCCGCATGGCCGGCCTGCAGGCGCCATCATCGTGCGAAGTCGGTTCCTGCGGAACGTGTATGGCCCGCCTGACCGAAGGCAGCGCTCGGATGCTGAACAACGACGCACTCGAAGACGACGAGGTAGCGGATGGGTGGGTGCTGACCTGTCAGGCCCTGCCGACCAGCCGCACTGCGCGGGTGGTCTACGAGTGACACCCAGGAGGGCCAACCGCAATGGAGCGCAGTCGATGAGCAGGGTAGCGGTCGTGACCGGCGGCGCCTCGGGCATGGGTGAGGCGACGTGCCATGAATTGGGCCGACGTGGGCTCAAAGTCGCGGTCCTCGACCTCAATGAGCAAGCAGCGCAACGTGTGACCGACGACCTTCGCGCCGTCGGCGTCACCGCTGTCGGGGTCGGCGCCGACGTCACCGACCGGGCCGCCGTCGAGAACGCGTTCGCCAAGGTGCGCAGCGAGCTCGGCCCGATCACAGTTCTGGTGACCAGCGCCGGGCTCTTTGACTTCTCGCCCTTCACCGAGATCAGCACTGAATCCTGGTCGCGGATCATCGATGTCAACCTGACCGGGACCTTTCATTGCTGCCAAATCGCGCTGCCGGACATGCTGGACGCGAAATGGGGCAGGATCGTGATGATCTCATCGTCGAGCGCACAACGCGGCTCGCCGTTCGCCGCCCACTACGCGGCATCCAAGGGTGGAGTGATGACCCTGACCAAGTCACTGGCCCGCGAATACGCCCCACACGGGATCACCGTCAACAACATCCCGCCGTCAGGCATCGAGACTCCTATGCAGCACCAGGGGCAAGCGGCTGGATACCTCGGTTCCAATGAACAGATCGCCAGCAACATCCCGGTCGGCCACCTGGGCACCGGCGCCGACATCGCCGCGGCGGTGGGATTCCTCTGCTCGGACGAGGCCGGGTTCATCACCGGCCAGACACTGGGCGTCAACGGTGGAGCGGTGATGTGACACCGGATACCGCACAACAGTTTTCGGGCCAATCGAGCGGGGAGGAAGGTTCACATGACGCGATCAGGTAATCGGCCCGCGGAGGGCTCCTGGACCGAGCACTATCCCGAACTGGGGACCGGTCCCATCTCATTCAGGGATTCGACCTCTCCTGAGTTCTATGAACTCGAACGCGAAGCGGTCTTCAAACGGGCCTGGCTCAACGTCGCCCGGGTCGAGGAACTGCCCCGCGTCGGTAGCTATCTGACCAAAGAGATCGAAGTCGCCGGCGCCTCAGTGATCCTGGTCAAGGGCCGAGACGAATGCATCCGGGCCTTCTACAACGTTTGCCGTCACCGGGGAAACAAACTGGTGTGGAACGACTTCCCCGCCGAAGAGACACGCGGTACCTGCCGGCAGTTCACCTGCAAGTACCACGGCTGGCGCTACGACCTCGACGGCGCGCTGAAATTCGTGCAACAGGAATCGGAGTTCTTCGACCTCGACACCGCCGAATACGGATTGCGGGCCGTGCATTGCGATGTGTGGAACGGCTTCGTTTTCATCAACTTTGACGATGAGCCGCGTCAGAGCCTGCGCGAGTTCTTGGGCCCGATGATCACCGGCCTGGACGACTACCCGTTCGGCAAATTGACCGAACGCTACGAATGGGTAGCCCACAACAACAGCAACTGGAAGATCTTCGCTGACGCGTTCCAGGAGTACTACCACGTTCCGTCGCTGCACTCCCAACAGGTGCCCTCCGAGGTGCGTCAACCCAACGCCGGGTTTACTTGCGGACACTTCCAAATCGACGGGCCGCATCGGCTTGTATCGACAGCCGGAACGCGCCGCTGGCTGTTGGCCCCGGAGTACATGTATCCCATCGAGCGGGCCACCAAGAGCGGTCTGGTCGGACCCTGGCGCACCCCCGACATCGGCGAACTACCGGTCGCCGGACTCAATCCGGGCGGGATCGAGCCGTGGGGGATCAGCAACTTCCAGATCTTCCCGAACATCGAAATCCTCATCTATGGCGGGTGGTATCTGCTGTACCGATACTGGCCGACCTCGCACAACACCCACCGGTTCGAGGCCTACACCTATTTCCATCCCGCCGGCAGCGTGCGCGAGCGCATCGAACACGAGGTCGCCTCGGTGGTGCTCAAAGAGTTCGCGCTGCAGGATGCCGGCATGCTCGGCGGAACCCAGGCCGCGCTGGAATACGGCATCGTCGATGACTTTCCACTCAATGATCAGGAGATCCTGGTGCGGCACCTGCACAAGGTCGCCGTCGACTGGGTCGAGTCATACCAGCGCGAAAATTCTCCGGCGGACGTGTGAACATGTCAGACACCTTGCTGCCGAGCGGATTTGCTGAATTCGAGAAGTACGCCCAAACCTGGTGTTTGGCAACGGAAACCGAGCGTTGGAATGCCCGTGTCGGCGCGACGATGCCCGAGCTGCACGAGTTCTACGATGCGTTCTTCCCGCGGCTGGAGGAAGCCATCGACTACTGCGACAAATTCAGCCTCGACGGCGTGCCCGACGACGCACTCAACCTGTTGCACATGATTTATTCGCTGATCATGGTTGCGATGGCGGTGGAGATCATGCGTCAACCCGCCCCGGTCGACGCCGCCGACGCAGTCATGATCCGAACCGGCGAACCATTTCCCTGACGCGGGTGCTCACCACTCGCGCAGCCTCCACCGTTCGAAAGGAGCGACCATGAGTCTGCTTACCATCTCCAAGCTCACCGAGCATGTCGGCGCCGAGGTCGTCGGCCTCGATCCTGGCTCGCTGGCTTCAGACGACTCGGTGGGTGAAGCCATCTTGGATGCGTTGGAGGGCAACGGGGTTCTGGTCTTTCGTGGCCTACAGCTCGATCCGCAGGCCCAAGTTGCGTTCTGTCGCCGACTCGGCGATATCGATCATTCCTCCGACGGCCACCACCCCGTCGCCGGGATTTACCCGATCACCCTGGACAAGTCCAAAAATGCCTCGGCCGCGTACTTGAAGGCGACCTTTGATTGGCATATCGACGGCTGCACACCACTCGCAGAGGAGTACCCGCAGAAAGCCACCGTGCTGTCGGCTTTGCAGGTCGCCGACTGGGGTGGTGAAACCGAATTCGCCAATTCCTATGCCGCGTATGACGCCCTCACTGACAACGAGAAGGATCGCTTCGGCTCGCTTCGCGTTGTGCACTCACTGGAAGCCTCCCAGCGGCGCGTTCACCCGGACCCTTCTCCAGAGACGTTGGCGCGGTGGCGTTCCCGACGTACCCACGAGCATCCACTGGTGTGGACACATCGTACTGGCCGCAAGTCATTGGTGTTGGGCGCGTCAGCCGATTACGTGGTCGGCATGGACCTCGATGAAGGTCGCACCTTGCTCGACGAGCTACTCCAGCGCGCCACCGTGCGGGACAAGGTGTACAGCCATACGTGGTCGATCGGTGACGCCGTCATCTGGGACAACCGTGGGGTCCTGCACCGCGCCGCCCGCTACGACCCCGACTCAGCGCGGGAAATGTTGCGCACCACCGTGCTCGGCGACGAACCGATTCAATAAATCTGTCCTGCAGATCATTCAGGGTACTTGATAAGAGGGAAGAAGCCATGACCAAAGCGCTGCTTCTAGTCGAAAGCAAACCTGCCTCAGCTGATCAGGTCGATGATTACCATGCCTGGCACGAGAGCACTCATATCCCCGAGATGCTCAGCGTCGACGGATTCGTCTCGGCGCGACGCTGGCAGGCCGACGGCGGTGAATCCTTTGTCACACTGTATGAAATCGATACCGACGTCGACACCGCACGCGCCAACCTCAAAGCCGCCCTGCAAGCCGGCCAGATATCCAGACCCGATGTGGTGCAGACGCAGCCGCCGCCCGTCCAGCGCTACCTGACCTTCGTGGGTGAAGCCTCCGCGTGACCAGGTCGAAACGCCCGCTGCGCCTCACCCCGTTACCGGATGCTGACTGGGATGACCGCAGTCGCACAGCGTTGGCGTCCTTGATCCCCGCAGAGCGGGCCAACGCGCAGGGCGCCGGCAATGTCTTGGCGACGCTCCTGCACCACCCGGACCTGACGGCGGCCTACCTGCCCTTCAACGCTTATCTGCTGCGAGATTCCACGCTCTCGGCACGGATCCGGGAAGTCGCGTTACTGCGCGTGGTACACCGCGGCAACTGTGCCTATCTGTGGTCGCACCACCTTCCGCTCGCTGCACGCGCCGGACTCAGCGACGAAGATATCGGCGCGATTCACTCTGGGCGCTGCGCTGGCGTCACCGACCAGGCGGTGATTCAGGCCGTCGATGAGTTGACCACCGACAGCACGATCACTCAGGCGACCTGGGACCGACTAGGCGAAGTCTTCACCGACCAACAACGCATGGATCTGGTCTTCACGATCGGCGGCTACCTGCTACTCGCTATGGCCGTCAACACTTTTGGTGTTCAAGAGGAGCAATAATGGCTTTCGATATTGGCGATGGTGGGACTTCGGCCCACAGCGTGTAAGCCCGCGACCGCTGTTACGGCAGATATCGGCCCCACTCGTGAGGCACAACCGGGTGAAAGGGCGCGGCCAATAGCGGAGTGATTCCCGTTGTTTCCCAGCGCTTCTCGAGAACCGGTCGTAGTCGGGTTGCGGTATCGACCGGGTCTTCATCGAGGAAGCAGTAGGTGAGCTGCTGCCCTGTTGGTGCGCTGGCGAGTTGCGGACCGACATCGAGTGCGACCGTCGACCAGACTCCTGCAACGCCGTCGGCCTCGAGCAGCTCTGCCGGCGGTGCTCCGCGCGATTCCAATAGCAGGTACACGCCGCGGGCCGGCCACCACGGCAGCACCTGGGCGCCGATTTTGATGTGCGCTGCGGCAGCTCTGCTCTGCACCTCGTAGACGCCGCGTTCGACGTGCGGCAAGAGTGGGAGCTTGCGCCCGGCCCCACCCAAAGCCGCAGAAAGCGTGAGAAATCCGTCCATGCCCGCCGCGTCGGTGAAGAAATAGGTCATGACGTGATCCACGGGGTCGAACCGTCCGTGCGAGATCGCCCTGGTCGCACGGCACGCGGGGGTCGACACGAGGCGTAACGATGCGCGTACAGCGCTGAGCCGGTGCTGTTCGGGTCGGTGATCGAGGGTGTGCCATTGCAGGTATTCAGCGTCAGTGCCCTCGGGGTGCCGTGTTGCCATGGACACGAACGCCGTGGTGATGGCGCCGTTGCCGGTCGCGATAATGTCAGCGACCTCGTCGGAGGGTGTGCCTGGTAACAGCATCAGCGTTAAACCTGTCGTGTCGTGAGATCGGCGGCGCCGAGTTCGAGTTCAGGGTGACGTGCCTGGATCATCCGGCGGAACCCGTCACGCCAAGTGATCTTGGTCCGTCCGAGTACCTGATGCATGTAGGTGACGTCCGGCCAGAGCGGTGTGTGGGCTTCGGGCGTGTAGTGAAACGACGGCTCGACGCCGACGAACTGGCCCATGTAGTTGCAGTAGTCCTCGACGCTGACGGTCTCGCTACCAGCCCAGTTCACGACGATCGGCGGCGAGGCGGCAACTTCCATGGCACGAATGCCGAGCTCAACATAGTCGTCTTCGTAGATCGGGTTGTAGTTATTGGGAGCGTCCGGATGGAGCCGAATCGGCTTGCCCGCCAATATCATTTCGAATCGGTCGGCCGGTGCGCCGCCCTGCGGGCCGTACGTGGAGCAGATCCTGATGATGGTGAGCGGAATTCCGAACTGCTCGGAAATCCAGCCGCATACCGACTCCGCGGCGATCTTGGAGAAACTGTAGTTCGGGCGCAGTGGTACGCCGGGGGCGTCCGCTTCGGTCAGTGGGCGACGACCGGCATACCCGTAAACCGATCCGGTCGAGCACAGCACGAAACCCTTTGCCGCGCGGCAGTGATGAAGCAGCGCACCGGAGTTGTGGGCATTCGTCGTGAGGCAGCGCTGCCAGTCGTCGATGCCGGGGTCCACGGCGGCGTGGAAGACATAGGTGAAATCGGCAGGAACGCCGGAGAAGTCGCCGACGGACATGTCCAGTGGCAGAGGTGTTATCTCGGCAGCGACCAGCTTGTCGCGGTCTCGGGGGTTGCGCAGGCGAGCAGCACCCCACACCTCGTTGCGCCCGGCCAGCGCCCTCGCAATCGGAAAGGCGATCTTGCCTGTGACGCCTGTGATGAGGATTTTCTCGCCGTCTAGCAAGTGGCCCTCCCGGTCGTGGGTCAGTCTTCGCGACACCTCCCGTCTGCCGGAGAGTTGTCTACCAATCGATATTCGCACGAACCACTCTGAATATGAAGTACTTGATATCATGGTCAACATTTCAACCGCTGAGGAGCACCGTGCAGCTGACTTTCAACGCAGACGTGGAGGCGTTCCGGTCGCAATTTATCGCTTTCCTCGAGGAACACCTGCCGCCTGAAGTGGAAGCGATCGAGCGGTCCCGATCCACCTCGCACATACCGGAATGGTCCCGCCGTTGGCAGCGGTTGCAGTTCGACCACGGCTGGCTGGTGCCGGGTAATCAACCCGAGTTCGGTGGTCGCAACGCCACCCTTCTTCAGCAGTTCGTGCACCGCGAGGAACTTTCACTGAGGAGGGTCATCCAATCCTGCAATCCGCAGGGCGTGGGGATCATCGCGGCGTCGCTCCTCGCCTTCGGCTCTGCCGAGCAGAAGCAGCGGTGGGCGGTGCCGATCCTGCGTGGGGAAAAGACGGCATCGCTCGGGATGAGCGAACCGGGCGCGGGCTCTGATCTGGCCGGCTTGCGAACCACGGCGGTCCGGGATGGCGACGACTTCGTGGTCAACGGACAGAAGGTGTGGACGTCGGGCGCGCACGACTCGGATGTCGTTCTCACCTTTGTGCGCACCGACCCCGAAGCGCCGAAACACAAGGGCGTCAGCGCCTTACTGATCCCCACCGACACCCCTGGCGTCGAGTGCCGGCCGTTCGCCTACGTGTATGACCGACATCATCTCGACTTCAACGAGGTGTTCTTCACCGACGCCCGGGTACCCGTCGAGAACCTGGTTGGGGATCTCCACGGCGGTTGGCGCGTGGCAAACGGCTCGCTCGGGCACGAACGCACCTTGTTGTGGATGAGCTTCGCCGACCGGTTGCGCTACCTGGTCCAAGACTTTCGACCCCATAACGCGCTGGATCGGGATCATTACGCCACCTTGGTGATGGACACCGAGGCGCTGCGTCTGCTCGGTTCGGCGGCGCTGGCCCGCGCCTCCCGCGGTGAGGAAGACGTCGCCGCGTTGTCAGTCCTGAAGTTGCTGGGTTCGGAGGCGGCGCAGACAGCGGCCGAACATGCGTTGGCCGCTGCGGGTAGCGATGGGCTCGTTGATCCCGCCGCCACCACCGGATACAACGCTTATGGCCTGGACCAGGCCACCGGAAGCTGGTTCGCGCGCTATGCGGGGAGCTTTGCGGGCACCATCTCGGGCGGCACATCAGAAATCCAGCGCAACATCATCGCCCAGCGAGTGCTTGGTCTTCCGCGAAGCTGAGCGGAATCGAATCCGATTGTGTCCGAACGTGTATGTAGCGGCTACCTCGAACACCATTCGACACAGCGACGCGTCGGTCTAGTACACGTGAGCTTCAGTCCGAGCCGCCCGCCGTGGACCACCAATACTCGATGAACGGTTCCATGCCACGGCCGACCAGTTCGATGCGCGGTCCCGTCGGTCCCTTCGCGTAGGCCCACAGCAGCGTCCCGGAGCCGTCCGGGTTGTAGGACTTCACCTCGCACGTCATGCCGTTGGATTCGAGTGTCGCCAAGTCGGATTCAACGTCGTCGGACCAGTAGCCGATGTGGTGCACACCCGAATCCGCCGGTGTCCAGACCGTGCCTGCCACGGTCTGGAGCAGCTCCAGTCGAGGTTCGGCACCGGAGTACACCATCTTCATCGGGATGGTGATCTCCCCGACGGGTGTGACCGCCTGCTGGTCGACGCTCACCGGGCGGCGGCATCGACATTAGGATCGAGGCGGATCGTGAAGCGACTGAGACCATCGAAACTGTTGACTCCTCCACCTCAAGTTGATCAATTGATGCATCAACCAATCGAGGAAGCGTCCTTCGAGGGTGGATGGTTGCTCATGAAATATCCCCTCTCGGTTGACGATCAATAGGTTGACTCGTCAACAATATGGAGAAATCGATGATGCGTCAACAAATGGGGGTAGCATCGAGGCCGATGGAAGCCCACTGGCTGAGCCCCCTGAAGACCGCGCCGGGCGGGCCTTCATGCATGCGCACCATCAGCTCGTCGCGCACCTCAACCGGGGCTTGGAATCGGGCTTGTCCGGGGCCGACTACGAGGTCCTGGCGGTGCTCTCGGGTCACGACGGTGAACTGAGGAATCTAGTCTCCGAGTTCGTTGCGAACGGGCGTCGTGCTGACGCACGAAGGTGCCGTCTATCGGCGGGCTTACCGGCGGGAGACGATGGACTAACCCGACTCGGCGATCCGGTCGGTAATGGCCTGGGCCGCTCTGCCGAGCCTGATCAGGTCGGCCTTCGTCAACGGCTCCACCACCAGTTCGCGCACCTTCGCGACGTGCAAGGGGGCCGCGGCGGAGACCCGCCGCAATCCCGCCTTCGTGAGCTTGACCACGCTCACCCTGCCGTCCTCGGCGCAGACTCGCTTCACCACCAACCCGCTGCCTGCGAGGCGCCTGACCACGTGCGACAACCGCGACAACGAGGAGTTCGCACTGGAGGCGAGCTCCGACATCCGCAGCGTCCTCTCGTCGGCTTCCGAGAGATTCGCCAGCACGAGGTACTCGAACGTCGTCAGTCCTGTGGTGCGCTGCAGATCGCTTTCCAGGGCCGCCGGAAGCTCCATAATCATCGAAAGGAGCTGACGCCACGCACGTTGCTGATCGTCGTCGAGCCACACCGTTTCGGGTTGACGACGCCGCGGGCCGCGTCACCGCGACGACCCGATGGTTTCCGATCGCCCAGCTGTCATCCGGACCTCCTGCATCTGAAGGATAGTTCAACCGTCAACCGTTAAACGTCAGCCCGAGCGGCGACGGCTCCATCGTGGCAACCCCGCGGCACCGCGGCGGCGGCCGGCCGATGTCGAGGCGTCACGGTCGGCACCACCGCGGGAATGACTCCAATGGAACCGACTTAGTTGACGCATCACATTAACGCCAGTTACAGTTAATTGATACATCAACTAATGACTCGACGTGAATGCGAGATCCGCAGCTGCGCCCGGTCGGGTCATCGCCCCTGTTCGCACACACACGTCTTCGAGGAGCCCACGTGAGCATCGTGGTATGGATCGCGTCCGGATTACTTGCCGCCGCATATCTTTTTGCCGGTGGCACGAAACTGCTGACGCCGAAGGAGAGCTTGGCGGAGAACCCCTCCATGGCTGCTGCCGCCGAGGCGTTGTCCGCGACGTCGCTCAAACTCATTGGCGGCGTGGAGGTGGCCGGCGCTCTCGGTCTGATCCTCCCGTGGCTCACCGGCATCGCGCCCATCCTGACGCCCGCCGCAGCCGTGGGCCTCGCGCTGCTGCAGGTGGGCGCGGCGGCGTTCCACGGTCGACGCGCGGAGTACAGGCAGTGGCCGGTGAACGCCGTGTTCCTGGCGCTGGCGGTATTCATCGCGGCCGCTCGGACCTCGGAGGTCGTGCGATGACCAGCGCTGTGCAGTACGCCATCGTAGGCACCGGCAGCATCGGCACTGTTCTGGCGCAACGGTTCTCCGACCACCACGTCCCGGCACTCTTCGCCAACACGCGAGGTCCGGAGACGATCGACGTCACCGAATTGTCCGCCTCGATCACGCCGGTCACCCTCGACACAGCCCTGGACGCGGACGTGATCATCCTGGCCATACCGTTCTTGCAGGTCCGGGAGTTGGGCCGGCACCGCGCAGACTGGTCCGGCAAGATCGTCGTCGACACAGCGAACGCTTTTTTGGTGCCTAACTCCGAGAAAATCCTCGGTGGCCGCCTGTCGACTGATTTCAACGCCGAGGCCTTCCCCGGCGCCGCGGTGGTCAAGTCGTTCAACCAAACCGCCGCCAGGCAGCTCGCCGAGAAGCGCCCGCCCGAGTTCGGTAGACGCGTAGTCTTCGTGTCCAGCAACGACTCCGCGGCGAGCGCGCTAGTAGCCGGGCTGTGCACCGACCTCGGCTTGGCCCCGATCGAACTCGGACGTATCGACCAGGGCGGCGTACTCATCCAAGCCCGCAACGCCCTAGTCTTGCGCAACCTCTACGAACTACCGTCGGCGCTCGAAAAGAGCATCCAGGTGGACTCGGCTGTTGGGCGGGATCTCACCCCTGGGACGTGGACGATCGACCCCGTCCACTCTTCCATCACGTTCTCGGTCCGCCACCTGGCGGTCGGTAAGGTACGTGGGCGATTCGACGACTTCACCGGTGCGATCACGGTGCCCGAGAACGGAACTCCGAGCGTTACGGTCACGGTAGCGGTCGGGTCGGTGAGGTCCGGTAACCCGGACCGCGACCAGCACCTACGGGCCCCCGACATCTTCGGAGCCGACGAGTTCCCCACCGCGACCCTGGTCTCGGTCGACATGCAAGGCACCGGACAGGACGACTGGGTGCTCGTAGTCGACTTCACCCTGCGCGGAATCACCAAACGCCTACCACTGGCGTTCTCGTTTCTCGGCGTGAGCGCCGGCATGGGTCGCGGTGAGGTGGCCGGGTTCGAAGGTGTGATCAAACTGAGGCGTAGTGATTTCGGCGTCCTGACCAACACTCCCGTGCTGGCTGGAGGCGGCCCGGCGGTCGGGGACACCGTCGATGTCACCGTGTGCGTAGAGGCGGTCAAGCAACCCTCCGCGCCGACGGGATGAGGTGGCGAAGCCACCGGGCGGCGAACGTCGCGACTGGCTCCGAAACCCAGGGTATTGACAAGCTCGCCATCGCCGATGTGGCGGCCAGCGCCGGAGTTTAAGAGACCTCCATCTACCGACGGTGGGGGAGCCAGGAGAACCCGATCGTCGCTGCTCCGCTCGACGAAAGCACGACGACGACTTGCATTCTCGACAACGGTTCTGCCCGTGAGGATTTGATCGTTGTTGAGCGCGCCGTGGCCGAGAGGACCGCGTCAAGATCATCTGAGAACGGGCGCGGCGGTCGTTCGTCGCGGCCGTGACGACTAGCGCGGCAGTCGAACTCCGGCGCGTCAATCCGCGTTTCCCGGAAGTGCGGATTCGAGGCAAACGTCACCGACGCATCTCGGGCTTCACCGTTATTCGACATCGGTACGCACTTCCCAGGGCTGCATGCCGAGTGCATCCGCGAGGTTTCGCTGCAGCGCGCCACCGGACGGCAGTGGGCGCCAAAAGATGGTCACCTCGGCGGTCTTGCCGTCCGCGTCGAGCAGAATGTAACTGTGTACAGAAACGAAGGAGCCAGCGTGGCCGTCGAGGACAAATTCAGCACGGTGTCGAGGAGTGGCCGCGGCTGGCTTCTGGCTGGATATGGCGGGGCCGCGGGCCTTTTCGTCCAAGAGCTATTTTTTTTCGTCGACCCGGTGTAGCCTCCAGCCTGGACGCGTCACAGGACGATGACGGCACCACGCGCATGCTGCTGACATCCGCCGGGCTCGCCTACGGTTTACCGCCGGTGCTGCGCCGACTCCCTCTGCCAATGATGCCGTCGGCTGCGGCCGCCATCGGGCTGATCATTCAGGCGGGTGGGCTTGCCTTGTGGGTGTGGTCCATGCGCACACTCGGCAGTTTCTACACTCGGACCTTGCGCACCTCCCCAGAGCAACACCTCGTCAATACGGAGCTGCACGTCAAGCTGCCCGATGAACCCGTGCGGGTGATCGGCAGCGACGGCGTCCAACCTGGACGCTGGTGCGCGTTTGGAGGTTCGACTGCCGTTGGCCGCCGACTCCTGACGGGATTTTGGTCGAGGGGCGACCGCCGGGACTCGACTCAAGCGCTGAGCCGTGCTACTTCGTCGTGCGTCGGCTACCGCCGTGCCAGTCCTCCACGATGCCCGTAGCCTCGGGATCGACGCCGAAGCTCGCAAGCTGCGGCCGCTCGCGCAGGCTGCGCTTGAGCTCGGCGAAACCAGGAAAGGTGGCCAACCCGATCACGTTGTCCCAGAGCTGAACTGCCTCCTCCGGTCGAGGAAGGCGGCTGATCACCGGGCCGAAGAAGGCCACGCCGGTGGGTGGGCGTCGCGGCAGGCCAGGTAGATGGAGCCGACGTCGGCGCGCAGGCGGAACGCGTTGTCGGGCATGGGTTTCAGCTCACCGCGTCGATGGCGGCCAGGATGTCGGGCACCTCGCTGCGAGTGGTGTAGTTGGGGTGCACGTCGATCCACCGGATGATGCCCGCCGCGTCGACGACGACGACGGTGGGCATCGGCAGCGCTGTGCCGCCGTCGGCATTCACCTCGGTGAGGTCCAGTCCCAACTTGGCCTGTGCGGCAAGGGAGTCGGGGGATGGTTCGGTCAGAATCCCCAGGGCGGTGGCGATCTGATTGCCCGGATCTGATGCCACCGAGTAAGTCAGCTCATTGGACTGTGCGGAAGTCAGCGAACCGTCGGGTTTCTGTGGGCTGATGGCAATCAATTCGACGCCGCGTCTGCCGAGGGCGGGAACCAGTTCGGATTGGTAGGTGCGCAACGCGATGTTGCAGTAGGGGCACCACGCCCCGCGATAGAACGCCACGACCGCCGGCCGCCCGCCGCGCAACCGCGTCAACGACGTGGGGTCACCATGAACGTCGAGCAGGTCGCCGTCGGGCATCACAGATCCAGACGCCACGACAGTCGGCGGTACACCCCGAGTGTCCAACGCGGACTGATCGGCGGTGAAGGCGGTGATGACATCGGCGGGCAGCCGTTCCGCAGAGGCAGTCGCCAATGCGCGCGCCTGGTCACTGATCGTGGACGTGGGTGTCGCCATGACTGTCTCCCGCTGACTGGATTGGATTGATCCCTCCAGAAAACTCCGCAATGTTTGGATTGTCAACTCCAAAATCGGTAGTCTCGACCGAATGATTACCCGGAAGGGCCAGGCCACCCGGGATCGCATCGTGGCGGCCGCGGCGGCGCTGGTCTACCAACACGGCGTCGCCGGGACCAGCACTGAGGACGTGCAGGCCGCGGCCGGCGTCAGCGCGTCGCAGCTCTACCACTACTTCGCCGACAAGCGCTCGCTCACCCGCGCGGTTATCGACTACCAGACGAACGCGATCCTCGGATTCCAGGAACCCGCACTGTCCGGCCTCGACTCTATCGACGCGCTGCGCAGTTGGGCCGTGGCTATCGTGGACATCCAACGAAGCCAAGGCTTTCGCGGTGGCTGCCCGCTGGGTTCGTTGGCCAGCGAGCTGGCTGAAAACGACAGCGCGGCAAGAGAAGACGTCGTGGCCGCCTACCGACGCTGGCAAGCTGCGATCCGCGGCGGCCTCGCCGCCATGCGTGACCGCGGCGGGCTGGTGGACAGCGCAGATGTCGACGGTCTCGCCACGGCGTTGCTGACCTCGCTGCAAGGCGGACTGCTGCTCGCCAAAGTGCAGCGCGACGGCGAACCGCTAGCGACCGCGCTCAGCACCGTTATCGACCACATCGCGACATTCGCCGCCGACTGACTATCCCAGGACGGCCCGTCTCAGACAGGACCGCACCGCGATACGCCGAGAGAAGTGGACACCGCCATGGACGACGCCCCAACGCTCGCGGAGTTTTCCGCGCACACCTACGACAAGCTGCGCTACGCCGATACGGATCGCCAAGGACACGTCAACAATGCAGTCTTTTCCACCGCGTTGGAAACTGGTCGGGTCGAACTTCTTCACGCGCCCGACACGGGCATCGTCGAAGTGGGCAAATCCTTCGTCATCGCCCGTCTCGAGCTCGACTTCCGCGGTGAGTTGACCTGGCCCGGGCAGGTCGCGATCGGCACCAGCGTTGAATCGGTCGGCCGCACCTCGATCACCCTGGCGCAGGGCCTATTTCAACACGACCGATGTGTAGCCCTCGCCCGCACAGTCATCGTCCAAGTCGACGACGATACTCACCGAGCCACTCCGCTGAGCGCAGCCGCCACTACGCGCCTCGCGGATCTCCAACCACGAGGATAAGAGTGGTGACCGACCCAGGCCGCTGGGTTCGGGCGTTGGTCTGACTCCGAGCGGTCGATTTACGTACGAAAATCTTCACCGCCGACGGCACTTTCGAGAACCCGTCGTGGATCGATTGGCTAGCAGGTCTTTTCATCTCATCGTCGGTGATCCGCGCTTGAGACATCGCGTCAGACCACACCGCAGCTCGACGGGCGTGTCGCTGTCAGGAATCCCTCGATGCAGACCACGTTTAATTGCGGCGCGCGGGGGTTATCTGTCTGCGTCCGAACTTGAGCTGGCCCAACAGAAGGAGCAATTAATGACGAATGTGCGGCGACTGATCCTCTTAGGCGGCGTGATTCTCTTCGTCGCGGGCGTGATCGGGTTGTTCGTCCCGGTGACGATCTCCGACGGTATTGGTTGCGGCAACGCGGTGCACTCCGATCTGTCGGCTGCACGGGAGCAGGACAACCGCAATATCGGTAACTCTCCTGTCGTTCAACAGATTCCAATTGCCAACCAACTCGCGCCCAAAAGCGAGTTCGTCTCCTCCTGCAACTCAGCTTTGGGTAACCGGCGGCTGTGGACGATTCCGCTGACCCTGGTCGGCTTGGCAGGCGCTGGCTGGATCCTTGCGCAACGTCGCGACAATGCCGGCACGGGCATCTGAGTCTTCCCGCTCCGGTGGTTTGCCAAAGCATCTCTTCGCGAGGCCACCGGGCGCGGAATACTCGCCCTGAGCACGCCCTTCGCACCGTGCGAATGACACGCGTTTGGGGAACTCCAACGGGTGGCGGCATGTGAATACGCAGCGTCGGCCTCCAGCAGCACCACTCGCGGCCATCCACTAGGCCCAGGACCGCTTCATTGGAGGATTTCTGGGTATGCCCGAGACTCTGGTTGCTCGTGATGGCGCGTGGCGACGGCAACTACTGGGAAACGGGGATACAGATGTCTGATGCGGGTTCGCCGGCGGTGTTGTTCGACCTCGACGGCACGTTGGTCGATACAAATTTTCATCACGCGGTGGCGTGGCAACGCGCATTCGCCGACGTGGGCCGTCACGTCTCATGTTGGCGGATCATCGAACTCTTGGGGCGCTCCGGAGATGAACTTATCGCCGAGTCAATCGGTGACGAACTCGCCGAAAGTAGCGGCGATGACGCGAAGGACAGCCACGACAGGTATTTCGGCGAATATGAACCCGTTTTACAGACGACTGCTGGTGCCCGCGATCTACTCCAGGCCATTACCGATCGGGGATGGCAGACGGTGTTGGCGACATCGGCGGGGGAGACGACGCTGAAGCTGTTGCGCCGGGTTCTTGACGCCGACGACCTTATCGGCCATGTCACTTCGAGTGCCGATGCCGACCGCGGCAAACCGCATCCCGATATTGTCAGCACAGCGCTTGAGCGCGCCGAAATTGGCGCCGAGGAGGCGATTTTCGTCGGTGACGCTGTGTGGGACATGCAAGCAGGCAAACGCGCCGGAGTGCCGACGGTAGGTTTACTCAGCGGCGGAGCAAGCCGGAAGGCACTGCTGGATGCGGGCGCTGTCGCGATCTATGACGATCCGCGCGATATCCTTGCTAATTTCAGCGACTTCGTCAATCTGCGCGCAACGACGTAACCCCTCACCGCCGTCAAATCAACAACTGGCGCGTGTCCCTCGTCCCTCAGATGCGAGTCGCAATAGTACTCACCAGGATGACGCCGCCGCCGGACTCCTTCGCGCCCACTACACCGTCGCAACACTGGGCTGATCGGATTCCCACCGCCTGCTTCGTGGCAGCACTGTTGCGGACTCGGCGACGGGTTAGCCACCGGGGGGAGCCCGATGGGCGTCGAGGCTGCGTTGGAGTTCGGCGTTGATGGCCTGAGCCTCGGTGAGTTGATCTTCGAGGATGATGATTCGGCACGCCGCCTCGAGGGCGGTACCGCGGTCGACCAGTTCACGAGCCCTCGCCGCGATCCGCAATTGATAGCGGGAATAGCGGCGATGGCCGCCCTCAGAGCGCTGAGGTGTGAGTAGTTTCGCCTCGTCGAGGCTGCGCAGGAACCCTGGGGTGGTTCCCAGAATTCGGGCGGCACTACCCATGCTGTATGCCGGGTAGTCCTCGTCGTCGAACTTATCGTTTGGGTCACTGTCGGCAGAGTTGCTCTTCGCTTGTACCACAACGCCTTTCGAGGCACCCAACACCATGCTTAAAAAGAGAAGGACCGACACCCCGGCGCGCGATAATCACCGCGCCCCGGGGTTGCCGGCCCTGAGGAAATCACCACCATCAATCGACACTGCATTGGAACTGCGGTATCGGCCCGACATTCACATCACGGGCGATCCGACGGTAACTCCTCCTTTCCCTCTACTTCACCTGCCGGTACCACTTATTCGGATACTGCTGAACTTGCTTGGCAGCCTGAGAACTGTTGTCTCACATCGGTCTTGCGTCTCTGACCGCCACTACTTCTTCGACATCACGGGTAGTTCGTCATCTCCCGTGCCATCACCCTCTATCCTGTCTGCGATCGAAACTATAACCGCACCGATTGCGAATGTCTACCCTCGACGCAGTAGATTTTCTTCCGCGGCGCTAGGATGTGTTCTACGATCTCGACATGGCCATACCTGACTCGGATGCCGTCGGAACCGACGCGATCCTGCGTCACATAGACCTCGAAGCTGATTCCATCAGCATCGAAGTGACGCTGTATCTGCCCTGGGGTGTCGCCTCGGGCATAACGGTGCCCACCGAATACTTCGGCCACTATGTCGCCAAGTTCTTCACCAGGAACGATGCCGAGGATGTCGCGAGCCGGATCGGGGCCCTCGAAGCCGAGCAAGAACGAATTTTCATTCATCTCCGTAAAGCCCGGTGCTACGTCGCAGGCACCGTTGTTGAGCACGACTCGCTGCGCATCCGCCTGTCCGACGTGTCCGCGTGGACAGTTGCCGGCATCAAGAAGCCATCAGCCGAGCGGTCGCTCGTCCGGTAGTAGCCGCGGACTGAGCGTGGCCGGTCCGTGTGAGAACCGACGGCCGGGGTACACCCAGGCGTGGGTTTAGCTGCATCACCGCCAACGCTTCTCGCAGGACGGCGAATATGACGTCCAGATCGGTGCCCGACGATCTTCGGGAGTTGGCTGACGTTCACGGCGTGGCGACGCGGTACCGCAATGAGCGCCGCGAGATGGTCGACGTCGACGCCGACGTCGTGATCAAGGTGCTCGGTCTACTCGAGGTTGAGGCCGGCAGTTCAAGCGACCGGACGCGCGAGTTGGCCAGGGTCGCTGCAGCTAGCCGGGCCGATCTGCTGCCCCCCACGATTGCTGTCCGCGTCGATGGCCGACGCCACCCGTTGCCCGGCGCCGACTTGCTCGTGGCGGAAAGCGGCCACGAGGTTGCGCTGCATGACGAGCTGCCCGGCGACCTCTCACCCGGTTGGTATCGGCTGCACACCACGAACGGGCAGGAAGTCGCTGTGGTGGCAGCCCCGCCGCGGTTGCCGGCGACTCCGGCAACCTGGGGTTGGATGATGCAGCTTTACGCGCTTCGCTCGGCGCGATCGTGGGGCATCGGCGACTTGGGCGACTTACGGGAGTTCGTTCTTTGGACAGCCGCCGAGCACCAAGCGGGTGCGGTGTTACTCAACCCGCTGCACGCCCCTGGGCCGACGCACCCGGTGCAGCCCTCCCCCTACACCCCGTCGAGTCGTCGCTTCGCCAACCCACTCGCTCTGCGCATCGAGGACCTCGAGGCCTACCGGCGGGCCGACGTGCAAACCCGCGCGGAGGTCGACGCGCTCAAGGTCTGGGACGGCACCGAGCGCATCGACTACGACCTGGTGTGGGCCGCCAAGCGGGCGGCGCTGGAATTGCTGTGGCGTGCGGAGGGACGACCGTCACGCGATTTGTCACCGGCTTCGGGCCTGTCGAAAGGACTGGTCGACTGGGCGACGTATTGCGCGCTGGCGGAACGGCACGGCGGTCGCTGGACACGTTGGCCCGAGCCGCTGCGCGTTGCCGGCGGGCCGGCGGTGGCCGCGGCGCGCCAGCAATTAGCGCCGCGCATCGCCTTTCACGCATGGATCCAACACCGGTGCGCCGAACAGCTGGGCGCCGTGCGCGACGCGGCGCGCGCCTCAGGCATGGCCATCGGCTTGATCCACGACCTCGCCGTCGGAGTTGACGCCGATGGCGCCGACGCGTGGGCGCTCGCCGACGTGCTCGCCACGGGGGTAACAGTCGGGGCGCCGCCGGACAATTACACTCCGCCCGGGCAGGACTGGGGGTTGCCGCCGTGGCGACCCGACCGCCTTGCCGCAACCGGTTACGGGGCGATGCGCGACATGCTCGAGGCTGTCTTGGCTCACGCGGATGGCTTGAGGATCGACCACGTAGCGGGCCTGTGGCGGCTGTGGTGGATTCCCCCGGTGATGGCCCGGACCGCGGTACGTACGTGCGTTACGACGCCGACGTCATGCTCGCCGTCCTGGCGCTGGCGGCGCATCAGGCGCGGGCCGTCGTGATCGGCGAGGACCTCGGCACCGTCGAACCGGAAGTCACCCAGGCGCTGGCCGACAACGAGATGCTCGGATGCGCCGTGTCGTGGTTCGTCCGCGACGAGACCGCACCCAACCAACCGCTGCTGCCACCAACACAGTGGCCGCGGCGCGCAGCCGCCAGCATTTCCACGCACGACTTGCCTACCGCAGCAGGATTTTTGCGCGGCGAGCACGTGCGGGCGCGTGCCGACCGCGGTCTGCTCAGCGACGTCAGGGCCGAGCAGGCAGCAGCCGAACGCGAACGCGCCGAGTTGCTGGCGATGCTGCGATCTGCAAATCTCCTGCCGCTCAACGACAGTGGGTCTGAGCCGGACGAAGCAGCCATCATCACCGCCATGCACCGGTTGCTCGCGTCGACTCCGAGTCAGCTAAAACTGATCTCCCCCTACGATGTGGCTGCCGAGCCGCGACAGCCCAACCTACCCGGCACGGTTGACGAGTATCCCAACTGGCGGTTGCCGCTGCCCCTGACGCTTGAGCAGCTGCGCGCCGACCCGCGGATCGCGGTGATCGTCAAGCACTTCCTAGTTGATCCGCCGGCAACGCCCCGCTAAGTCGGTCCACACAAGCGACTGATGCGATCGCGATCTGGTCAAGAGTCCTGACGCGACGTTATTCTGTTGCGCGGGTTGGCCTGTCACGCTCAGTGGCGATGAAGTCAGTTGCCTGTTCCTCGGTGGCGATCCAAATGGCCAGTATGTCGATCGCCTGCGCCGACGGGGAATGCGGTTCCGCGGTGTAGCCGACCAGGGACAGCCCGGCTGCGGCGCTGACGGTCAAGACGTTGTCGGTAAGCATTTTTTCCAGCGGTGGCATCATGCTTGCGCGGTCGCAGCACGGGTACTCGTCTGAGCACGATGACAGAGTCCTACAGAAGCACGGATGGCATCGACCCTTGTGTGCGCGTTTACGGGACGAGGGTCCACAATCTGCGGGGTGTCGACGTCGTGGCGCCGCGTGACGCGCTGGTCGCGTTCACCGGGATCTCAGGATCCGGCAAATCGTCGTTGGCCTTCGGGACCATCTACGCCGAGGCCCAGCGCCGTTACTTTGAATCGGTCGCTCCGTACGCGCGTCGCCTGCTACTGCCAACCGGTGCGCCAAAGGTAGATGACATCACGGGGCTACCGCCCGCCGTCGCATTGCAGCAGCGCCGGGGTTCGGCGACGTCGCGGTCGACGGTCGGCACGGTCACCACCCTGTCGAATCTGCTGAGGATGCTGTTCTCCCGCGCCGGGACCTATCCGTCGGGGGCCACGGAACGACTGGACTCCGATGCGTTCTCCCCGAACACCGCGGTTGGGGCGTGCCCCGAGTGCCACGGGCTGGGACGAATTCATCGGGTGACCGAAGAGACGCTGGTACCCGACCCGTCACTGACCATCCGCGAGGGCGCCGTCGCCGCCTGGCCGGGTGCGTGGCAGGGCCAAAACCTCCGCGACATTCTCGTCACGCTGGGGTACGACATCGACAGGCCATGGCGGAAACTTCCTAAGCGTCAACGTAATTGGATTCTGTTCACCGACGAGCAGCCAACCGTAGAGATCGATCCGAGCCAGCATCCCGTGCAGGCCGATTACTACTACAACGGCACCTTCTCCAGTGCCGAACGCCACGTCCGCCACACGTTGGCCAACTCCCACAGCGCGATGATGCGTCGCCGCGTCCTGCAATTCGTCGACAGCGTCGAGTGCCCACTATGCGACGGTTCCGGGCTTCGGCCGGAGGCGTTGAGGGTAACTTTCGCCGGGCGCACCATCGCCGACTACGTGGCGATGCCGCTGGCCGAGCTGGCTGATACGTTGCGCGCGACGGCTTCTCGGACCGATTCCGCCGCCGCGTACGAGTCCACGGAATCCGGCGAGCTGACGGAAGTGGCGACCATGATCGCCGCCGACCTCGTCGCACGCCTACAGGTGCTCATCGATCTCGGCCTTGGCTATCTCGCGCTGAATCGCCGCACTCCAACGGTGTCACCCGGGGAATTGCAGCGGTTGCGGCTGGCCACTCAACTGCGCGCCGGCTTGTTCGGCGTGCTCTATGTGCTCGACGAGCCTTCTGCCGGACTGCATCCCGCGGACGCCGAACCGCTGCTCGACGTGCTTGATCGCCTTCGGCGCGCGGGCAATTCGTTGTTCGTGGTCGAGCACGACATGGACGTGGTTCGCCGTGCCGATTGGATCGTCGACGTCGGACCGGGGGCGGGGGAGCTGGGCGGAAAGGTGCTTTACAGCGGGCCGGTGCCAGGTCTTGTCGACATCGAGGAGTCGGTCACTCGTAGATACCTTTTCGAGCAGGCCGGGCCGCCGTCTCGTCGGCCCCGCACGCAATCCGGGCGGCTGCAGCTGCGCGGAATCTGCTTCCACAATTTGAGAGACCTCGACGTGGACCTGCCACTTGGTGTGTACACCGCCGTCACCGGAGTGTCCGGTTCCGGCAAGTCGACGCTCGTCGTCAAGGTCCTCGGCGATGTCGTGAACCGCCACCTCGGCACGGGACGCGCTGCCGAGCCGGCCGAACCCGACGACTCCGAAACCGACACCGGCATACTCGATCTCGATCACGACGCGAGCGTCGGTGTGACGGCAGCGGGGGTGGAGGCGATCAACCGGCTGGTGTCCGTCGACCAGCGCCCGATCGGACGCACACCGCGCTCGACGCTGGCGACCTACACCGGCTTGTTCGACGCCGTGCGCCGCGAATTCGCTGCGACCCCGAAGGCGCGCCGCCGCGGTTGGACAGCGGGCAGGTTTTCGTTCAACGTGGCCGAAGGTCGCTGCCCCACCTGTCAGGGGGAGGGGTTCGTGTCGGTCGAATTGTTATTCCTGCCCGGCACATACGCGACATGTCCGACGTGTCACGGGGCACGGTACGCCGAGGAGACACTCGAGGTGCGCTATCGCGACCGTACGATCGCCGACGTGCTCGCGATGACCGTCGACGAGGCCTCGGAGTTCCTTGCCGACATCGCCAATGCAGCGCGCAGCCTGACCACGCTGCGAGAGGTCGGACTGGGATATCTCCGTCTCGGACAGCCCGCGACCGAGTTGTCAGGCGGCGAGGCGCAGCGGATCAAGCTCGCCTCCGAACTGCAGAGACCCCGGCGAGGGCACACGCTCTACGTCCTCGACGAGCCGACCACCGGGCTGCACCCCGCCGATGTGGATCTGCTCGATCGGCAGCTGCATCGCTTGGTCGACGCGGGTAATACCGTGGTGGTGGCCGAACACGACATGCGGATGGTCGCGGGTGCGGATTGGGTGATTGACCTGGGACCGGGAGCCGGCAGCGAGGGCGGTCGGGTCGTTGCGGCGGGACCGCCTAAGAAGGTGGCACGTGCGAAACACAGCCGCACGGCGCCGTACCTGGCAAAGCAGTTGGCGTCGTCTGCTAATCGATGAAGAAGTTGCGAAGATTACACACTGAAAAGGCTTGTCTAACAGCACATCGTATCGCGCCGCCTATCAGTGCCGTTAGAGCGGCGCGAAGGCTGGTGCCCGTATCACGGATGTGTTAATGCCGCCTTGGGCTGCGGCGGGTAGATCGTCGTAAGCCGCCGACTCAAGCAGAGGGGGCCGGTTCGTCGGCGATCGCCTCGTAGCCGCGGGCGCCTACCCGGTCCACGGCCGCTTTCACCACACCGAACACGAGCCCCTGCAACCCAGCGCCCAGTAGCACGGTGCCACTGGAACGGCTGAGATCCTTCGGGTTTGGAGGGGCGGGTTCCGCGTCACTCAAACGCTTCCAGATCACGCCGAATAGAGCACTAGCTAGAAGACCTCCCGCTACGCTGGTGGCTGCCGAAAGTGGCAAGTACAACGCCTTCGATGTATTACTCATGACGTCCTTCTCTCCGCAGCGCACTCGTTAGATTGCGCTGATGTCGCAACGCACGCAACGCTTTTGCCACTAAAGCGTCCGGGTCCGTGAGGTGACGAGTTTGAAGATCCACAGCAGCAGCACCGCGCCGACCAGTGCGCCCAGGAAAGAGTGCTGGATCGGCGGGTGGATATCGAACTGATGTGGCGGGAACACGACGCTCCCCAATGTGCCGCCGACGTAGGCGCCGACGATGCCCAGCGCCGCGGTTGCGATCCAACCCATGGGCTGTCGGCCCGGCACGACAGCTCGCGCGATCAGACCGACCACGAGACCGACAATGATCAACCAGATGATGTGCAAGACCACGACGAGCTCCTCTGATAGCGCGAATGATGGCCGGATCGCCCGGGTGCCGCGGTTCGCGGCAATCTCGGATACCGCGTGAGCGCAATTCCAAACCTGCGGCCTATGGCAACGTCGACCTGTCTTGAAGGCGCTATCACTTGTGATGACGTGCGTCGGTTCATGTCGATCGGCTCAATGGCCTTCATGCGCGTCACGCAGCAGCCTGCGGAATTCGTCCCATGCGATCGCCTCGTATGACCGTTGCCGCGCATCAACTCCGTCGATGCGATAGCTAACCCCCTCGCGCCACCAGGCACGCAGACGACGAAACATAGCCGGAGTTTATGGGTCCGCCGGTGTTATCGGGCGAGCACAAAAGCTCACCTGTGAAGGATCGACCGAAGCGGTGGGCAATGTACGAGTGTTTCATCAGTACCCGCCCTGGGTAATACTGCGGTTGCGACCGCACGGCATTGTCTGCGTCTCGCAGTCACCGGACGAATCCCAGCAGCTGGTTCGACCATCATCCCCGGTTCTGTTTGTAGCCAACTCTTCATGCCGCCCAGGAGGCGCAATGTTTGTGCACAATAAAAGTCTTCAGTTCGAGGTCCGAGTCAACCAGCCCGATGCTCGCTTCGCTTCTTTAATGTTGGAGCAGTTCGGTGGCGCCAACGGCGAGCTGACCGCCGCGTTACAGTACTTCACCCAAGCGTTCGTACTACGGGAAAAAAATCCCAAGATGTACGACCTCTTCATGGATATCGCCACTGAGGAACTCAGCCACCTAGAGATGGTGGGTTCGATGATCACCATGTTGTTGGACGGCCTCAACGACGATCTCAAGATGGCAAACCAGAAGTGTGACTGGATGCCCACAGTGGCTTCCCCGGACGGCCGCGAGCAAGCTATTCATCAGGTAGCTGTCAGCCCGCTGTTCTTGACACTCAGTGGAGGGGGTCCTGACGTCAAGGACTCGGCCGGGAACCCTTGGACGAGCACCTTCCTCAACGCGAATGGGGATCCGGCCGTGGACCTCCGCAGCAATCTTGCTGCGGAATCCCGCGCGAAAGTTGTTTACGAGTATCTCAAGCAATTTACCGACGACCCCGGTGTTCAGGATGCGTTGACCTTCTTAATGACTCGCGAGGTAGCCCACTACCAGCAGTTCACCGCAGCGCTTAACGAACTGCCAGTTAATTTTCCTCCCGGCAAACTTCCGGGTGACCCCCGTTTCCAGAATGTCGCGTTCAACATGTCCAACGGCGAGGGCTCGGTGCGTGGGCCGTGGAACGAAGGTCAGGGCCCGTGGCCCGAGGGCATGGAGTGGGACTACGTCGAGAAGCCCGAGGAGCAGTGGCTGGGTACGGCCATTCGCCAAAACACCGGCGCGAAGCGCAATCCCACGGGCTCGCCCGACGTTGAGGGTGACAAGCCCTTCACTCACGAGCAGCACCTACCCACAACATAATTGGCCATCGTTGACGGCCGGTGCTCATTTGTGGCGCCGGCCGCCAGCAGCCGTCCGAAAGGCAAAAAGGCATGGACGCATTAACGTTTCTTCGTCAGGACCACAAGAGTGTGCTGGGCATGTTGGAGGTGCTCGATGAGGCACCCTCAGGATCCGGTGCCGCACTCAGCGGCTTGGACACGATGGTGACCAGCCTGGTCATTGCCGAGTCGCAGCACGAGGCTATCGAGGAGCAATTCTTCTGGCCTGCTGTCCGCGACGCTCTCGCGGAAGGAGACGCGCTCGCAGACAAAGCGATCGAACAGGAGCAAGAAGGCAAGAAGTTGTTGCAGCGCTTGATAGACAGCAAGCCCGGGGAAGCCGAATATCATGATGCACTAAAACTTTTCGTCAAGGCGGGCCGCGATCACATCGCCTACGAACAAGATGTCGTGTTCCCGCAGTTTGAAGCCGCGGTGAGTCGGGAGCACCTGGACACGCTCGGTAAGAAACTCGAACGGGCAAAGAAGATAGCGCCCACTCGCCCGCACCCTGGCACACCACCGAGCCCCACAGTGCTCAAAACGATAGGCATGGTCACCGCGACCGTCGACCACGTTCGCGATGCGTTCACCGGTCGCGCAGCAGCCAATCCACCCGACCCGCAAGTCCACTGACGCGGGATCAAACAGCGAAGCAACGCGGCACCTATCAGCGCCCGGCGCTGACATCTGGTGCGGCGCAACGGATGACAAGGCGGCCAGCTACAGCGTGCTCCACGTTGTTCCAGCACGTCAGAAAGGCAGCTATGAAAATCTCTCCCTTCGCAGCGATCGCCATCGCAGCAACAGTAGTCAGCGGATGTTCGGCCTCATCGGTTATCAACACCGGCGGAGACACACCGTGCAAGGACTTCATCTCGCACGACGAGAAAAAGCAGAGCGATGAGGTCAGCAAAATGCTCAAGGACACGAGCGGCGCCGACCCGAGCCAGTTGCAGATCACCGCGACACGACTGTCGGCGACGACCTACTGCCAGACGGCCGGCCACGGCGATACCAAGATCTCCCAGGCGCCGCACGGCTGACGCACGCGGCACCCGTCACCTGGCCACAGCGTTCGACAATGGACGAGCTGCTGGTAGTGGTTCCGATGCGCGGCAGCGTTACGCGTTGTCGCGGGTCTCGATGACGCGCCTAGCGACCGCAGCAAGTTTTACTTGGCTCTCTTGCGATATAGCCCGCAGCATGTCGAAGGCGCGGACATCGTCGACGCCGTAGCGTTCCATGATGATGCCCTTGGCTTGCCCAATGCGGTCTCTCGTCGACAGCGCGGTTTGCATCTGCTCTCCGTGACGTTGCGCCAAAACTGCAGCAGCGGCGTGTGCGGCAAGCACCGCACCGGTGGTTTCTGCGTCGGTGTCCCACGCATCGGGCTGGAAGCCAAATAGGTTCAGTGCACCGGCCGTGCGATCCGCGGTGTACAGCTTGAAGGACAGGCCGCTGAGCACCCCGAGTTTCACCGCGGCGGGCGCATATCGCGGCCAGCGTGATTCGCCGCGTAGATCGTCGCTGCGCACCACTGTCTCTTGGAGCGCGGCCTCGGCGCAGGGCCCTTCGCCGTATTCGCACTGCAGCCTGTCGAGCTGTCCTACCAAACCTTCGGTGTCGGCCAGGGACTCGAAATCCCCTCCTGCTTTCACGAGCAGCACTCCTGCGGCGTCCGCTCCTGGCACCAACTGCACCGCTGCCGCGGTCACATCCTCGAGGATCTGCTCGAGCGTGCGCGGCACAGTGATCGCGCGCGCGAGCTCGGCCATGCGTAAAGCGAGGTCGTGCTTAAGTTCTGGGTCCAAAGGGTCCATGCGATCCGATTTTGCACGATGCACAAAGCATCGGTGATCGTCATCGGCAAACCGGCCATTGTGAACCAGACGGCACAGGCATTGCAGGCCATGCTCGGCACCGCCGCTTCAGCGGATCACGGACCGGTCACAATCCGTGGAGCACTCCCTGAGAGATAAGCCGTCTTTCTGAGAGCTCACGATGAAAACACCGGACATTGTGTTGTCCAGTTCACATGATTGAGCTCGCAGCGGCCTAGATACGTTGTTGGCGAACAACATTGCGGGCTTGCATGTGTCCGTTCTGAGCAGCCCCTGCGATGGCGCTGAGGTACGTTGGAATCAGGGACAAGCAGGGTTCCCGGCTATCAGTCCAGTCGGATTCAAAGGACGACACTCATTATGAAAATGAACAATATTGTGGCGCGTCGGCGTGTGGCCGGCCTCGGTGCCGGGTTTCGCGCTCGGGGCAATGGTGATAGGTATCCCCGCTGCGCCCTCCGCGGTTGCAGCACCTGATTGCAGTCCCGGCAGTGTGAACACGACGGTGTCCTCAGCGACCGGCGCAGCGCAGCAATATCTTGCCGCGCACTCAGACGCCAACCAGGTGGTCATGGCCGCCTACGGGCAGCCTCGCCCGCAGGCTGCGTCCGACCTCCGCGACTATTTCACAGCGCATCCCAACGAGTACTACGACCTGCGCGGGATTCTGTCGCCGATCGCCGCCACCGAGCAACAGTGCAATGTGACCGTGCTGCCGCCGAACCTCGAGTCGGCCTACCACGAGTTCATGGCTGGCTAATCGAAATCGATGCCAGGGCCCGCCACCACACGCCATCACACGGTGGCGGGTCCTACATCAGACCGTGCATTGCAGTGCCGCACCAAGCAGTGGTCGTGGCCCAGCCAGACTCGGCGGTCACGCTGACGTGTCCCGCTTCCGCTTTTAGTTGCCAAGGGCGTCAAAGGGATCGCTCGATGTCATCTGAGACGTGTTGTTCGGCGATCATGGCCAGACGCCATACGCACTCGCGGTTCCGCGCGCGCCACGGCAAGTAACTGAACACCGTCGGGCAATAGCATCATCTGTCGCGGCCGAGCAAAGAGGGAACGACGACTTTTTTGGCATCGGGCAGAGGACTGGTCCCGGATGCGGCCAGTCGGTTGTTGAGGGGCTCAAGCCTGACTCAACATCGATGCGGCCGGGTGAGTTGAGGCTGGCCGTTTTCGAAGCGCGACGAATCAGACCGTTCCTTCCTCGGTCTGCGCATCGGAACGTCGTACGTAGGCCGCGTCGTGCACCGCGTCTTCAGTCTCTAACGCCGCGCCCAGTGCGCCGCCGATCATTGCTAAAGAACAAGTAAGCCAAGCTAATTGGAAGTAATCTCGCAGGGAGGCCGGGTGTCCGACAGCGCTGTTGAACACTGGCGGCACGACGAACCAGAATGCGGCAACCAGCGCCAGCAGATAGAGCACCGCGTAAAGCACCGTCACGCCGATGATTACTGTCACCGTGGTCGCGATGTTGAACAAAAGCACCTGCTTGCGCACTCCAGGTGCCGCCGAGCGTTCCCAGAGCCCAGCCCCGACGATTAAGGTCGCCACGGTAGCCCCGACCGATAGCAGCGCCGTTCCGATCAGCCGCTGCCAGCCAAATGCGTCAGACAGCCTCCAGACATCGGAGTACACCAGCCCGAAGACCCCGACGGCCACGGCGCTCGTCAACGCACGCGACAACCGCAAAGACAGCCGCCACGGCTGGTTGGCCGCCACCATCCCGCCTAATAGCACCAGATTGCCCGTCAGCACGCGGGCGGTGAATGCGAAAGCGCCGTCAGCGGTGTCGGTTCCCAGCTCGCGCACCCGCTGCACCGAGAACCGCCGCGGCACAGCGATAACTCGCCCGCGCGTCAAGACCGCGGTCGCGGGAGCCGATCAGCCGCTCAACCAGTCGCACAATCCCTTCGCGAACCCGGTGCCGCGCGGCCATCGCGCCCAGAGCGGGCACCGACACGATCGCCACGTTGTGGACCGGGTTAGCGTGGGCCACCACAGGACGCCGGTGAATGTGCAACGGAAGGTCGCTCAGACACACCGCCACGTCCCAGCCGCTGTCCAACAGCAATCGCCGCGCGGCGTCCACGATCTCAGCATCGGCAGCAGGCGGTTGCACCAGACGACTCTCCACCAACTCCACACGCCACCGGGCTCCTGGCAGCCGTCGCGCGAGTTCCTCAGCTAAACCCGCATCGACCAGGTCGCTGGCCAGGGAAAACGCCACACCCGGCGCGCCCACCAGTCCCAGCACGATCTGTGGACCGCTATCGGCGTTCGGATCATCCGCTGAGGGCACCATGCGTTGATCGTCACATCCGCTGCGGTCGTCGCCGGTACGTGACGCGCCAATTGAGCCACCGGCCTCGAAGCAATCCTCAACGCCTATTTGCGGTCAGCGGTCGATTCCGGTGACGAAGTGTCCGTCTCTTCGCGAAGATCGTCAGATGCATAGCGCGCGGCGCGTTTTCGGGGCCAGGCCTGCCGTCCGTGCGGCCGACGCTCCTGGCGACGCATCTGCGATCGGACCGGGCGACCGCGTCGCATTAATGTCCAGTCTCCCTTGGCAGGCGGGTGGGTGCCGATCATCAATACGCCGGAAACCGTTCGCGAGCAGCACCATTGGGCCGTTCGCCTACATGACGGCCGAGTGCTTTATTGAGATCAGGACGGCCTTTGCGCTGGCAAAGCTCAGAGATAGGCTCGGTTGAGCCTGCCGGCCGTCTACGTGGCAGGTGCTGACGTCGCCGCCGGACCCCTTGACCGAAGCCTTGGCGCGCTTCTCGGCCCGTACCGCCCTCTTGCCGCGCACGAACCCGGTCGCCGAGACCGCCGCCGCCAGCAGCGCAGCCTCGCCGTTGACGAACGGATGGAAGCCGACGCCGGCGCCACCGCGGCCCTTCACCGGGATGTCGGCGACTTCGGTGACCTTCCAGCCCTTTTCGGAGATCGACAGGATGGCTTCGCCGTTCTCACACGTAAGTGGGCAATGCGGCGATCACCTCGTCGCCGTCGGCCGCCAGCTTCACGCCGGCGACCCCGTTGCCTGCCGCGCCCTGCGGATTCACCGCGGCAGGGTCGATGCGCAGCACCTTCCCGCGCCGCGTCACCAGCGCCAGGTGGTGAGCCGTCGGCGAGTACCCCTGACCGCACCAGCCCGGTGATGTCCGGCGCCACCGGGATGTCGCGGATCTTGTAGGGCAGACCGCTGCCGTTGGTGAGCTTGATCCGTCCGTCGGTCCACACCGCCCAACCCAGACCCGAGGTCAGCAGATCGCCGTGGCTGTCGGAGAACACACCGCGATCATCAAGTCGCCATGCGGCGTTGACCTTCCGCTCGCGCGGCCCGTCCTCGTCGGCACCGGATGCACGTCGGGGTGGCCTCGAGGTCCAGCACGGTGCGACGGTCGAATTCGGGCCCCTTGAACAGTTTTGCGGTCTCCACCAGCTCGTTGTCGATCACCTTTCGGCGCGCATCGGGATTCGACACCAACTCGGTCAGCTCGAGGAACTCGGCGTCCAGTTTCTCCGCTTCGGCCTGCAGCTCGATGACGTCGAGCTTGGTCAGCCGCCGAAGCTGCAGCGCCAGAACGTAATTCGGCTTGTTCTTCGTCGATCGAGAACCGCTCCTGCAGCCCCTGGCGGGCGTCGTCGACGGTGTCGGAGCCACGAATCACCGCCACTGCGGCGTCGATGTCGAGGTGGATGGTCATCAGGCCGGCCACCAAATGGCGCCGCGCGGTGACCTTCTCCAGTCGATACTCGCTGCGGCGCAGCACCACTGAATCACGCAGATGCAGGAACGCGCCGATCAGCTCCCGCACCGTCCACCAGCGCGGCACCCGGTCCTCGTCGAGCGCGACCAGGCTGGCGGCGAACGTCGACTCCAGCGGAGTCAGGGCGAGCAGCTGGTCGCGGATCGTCTCGGCACTGTGGCCGCGCTTGGCCGTGACCACGATGCGCAGCCCGTTGCGGCGGTCGGTCAGATCGGACATGTCGGCCACGCCGGACATCTCGCCGGACTCGACCAGGGCCCGGATCCTCTCCTGCACAGTGTTACTCGCGACGCCGGGCGGCAGCTCGGTGACGATGACGTTCTTCCCGTCCACCGACACCGTGCCACGCACCGTGAGCTGCCCGCGCCCGGTCGTGATGTACTCCCGCAGCCCGGCCGTACCGACCACGGTGGCACCCGCAGCCCCAGTCGGGGCCGGGAATGAGCTTCACCAACCTGTCGTCGGTCATGTTCGGGGTCTTCAGCAGCGCCCGGCAAGCGGCCATGATCTCGCGCGGATTGTGTGCGGGCACCTTGGTGGCCCACCCCTCGGCGATGCCGACCGCGCCGTTGCAGAGCAGAACCGGCCACTGAGCGGGCAGCACCGTCGGCTCGATCCATTCACCGTCGAACGTCGGCACCATCGGCACGGCGTGGTCGTTGAGTTCGGCGGTCAGTGCTGCACCGGGTGCCGACAGCCGCATCTCGGTGTAGCGGTCAGCGGCGGGAATGTCACCTTGGATGCGCGGGAAAGCGCCTTGCCCGTCAATGACTTTCACGCGCTGGAACTCGGCGGCCATCAGCGCCGCCGCCCCGTACATCGACGCGCCACCGTGCGGATGCAGGTTGCCGGTGACGGCCGAGCAGACCTTCGAGGACTTCTGCGGCTTGTTTCCGGGCAGCAGTCTGGAGTCGTGCATCTGGTACAGCAGGCGGCGCTGGCCCGGCTTGAGTCCGTCGAAGGCGGACGGTATGGCACGGTCGCTGACGCTGTAGAGCGCGAAGGTCAGCTGGTAGTGGTTCCAGTAGTCATCGGCGCTCTGGTCGAGCACCAAGTCGGGGTTCTGTTCGATCGGGTGGCGGTCACGCCGTGCTCCTAATCGAGGTCGAGGGCAGCGGTGTCGACGCGGGAGGCGACGTCGGCCATCCACGTGCGCCGGCCCTCCGGCGGCCCACCGAACAGAGTGTGGTGCAGCTTCGGATCGCCGTCGTCGAGGTGTACCCGAATGACGGTGCGCCGCTGCGGATCCAGCACGGTGTTCCAGAAGTCGTCGGCGTCCATCTCGCCGAGACCCTTGTTCCGCTGCACCTCCACCTTGCGTTTGGAGGCGGCTTTCATCTGGGCCACGGCGGCATCGCGTTCGGACTCGTCCTGACAGTAGATCCGCTGCGTGGCCGTCCTTGACCACGAACAGCGGCGGCAACGTCACGTAGACCATCCCGGCTTTGACGAGCGGCCGGTAGAAGTCCAGGAACATCGAGATGAGGCTCGAGTTGATGTTGCCGCCGTCGGGGTCGGCGTCGGAGGCGAACAGGATCCGGTCGTACCGGCACGACTCCGGGTCGCAGTTGTCGCGCACCCCGCAGCCCAGGATGCGTTCGATCGAGTCGAACTCGTCCTTGACCCGCGCCTTGCTCACGGTGAACCCGTAGACGTTGGGCGGCTTGCCTTTCAGCGGGAAGGCCGCCTGGAAGGTGGCGTCGCGCGCCGCCTTGATGGTGCCCAGCGCCGAATCGCCCTCGCACAGGAACAACTCGGCACCCGACCCGCGTCCGCTTTCCCGGCTGGGCAGCAGCTTCGGCGGCAGCGACAGATTCGTCCCCAGCCCCTTGGCCTTCGACGCCGCCCGGGACCGGGCCTTGGCGCCCTCGGCGCTGCGCCGCGCCCGGGCGGCCTCCAGCGCCAGCTTGGTCCACAGCGACACGGCGTCGCCGTTGGCGGGGTTGGCCGCCCAGATGGTGACGCTGCGCGCCACGTCCGGGGCCATCGCCACGTTCAGTGACCGCGACGACACCGCGGTCTTGGCCTGCGAGTCCCATGCCACGTCGGGTGCGCGGGTGTCCACGGCCAGCGCGGTGACCGCGGCGAAATCCTGCGCCTCCGGGCCGTCCTCGCCTTTGGCCAGGCCCAGGTCGCGGATCCGGGACGCACGGTCGGCCAGCGCTTCGGACAGCCCCTTCACCGCGGCCGTCAGATGCGATCCGCCGCCGGGGGTGCGCACGGTGTTGCAGAACGCGGCCACCGTGGCCGGTTCGGCGGGGCCGGCGGTCAAGCGACCAGCGGAACGGGGTCGGGCCGCGTCCGGTGGTGTATTCACCGCGGCCCTCCACGACTGCGCGCACGCCGGGCAGGGGAGTGCCGGCGGCGGTGCACATGAGGTCCAGCAGGGTGTCGGTGCCCCACGGGCCGCTGAACGGCTCGAGCAACGCGGGCCGGACCTCTTCGCCGGGCCAGCCCTCGTCGATGACGATCAGGTGCACCCTGGGGACATCCGCGCCGCGGCGTGCGCCCGCAGCAGCACCTCGTCGATGTCCACGCTGGAATCCGGCACCACGGCCGGGTCGAACAGGATGCGCACCGTGGTGCCGTGCGCATCGGGTTTGCGATTGCCGGCGCCGCGCAGCTTCTGCGTGTCGGCGCGGGTGAACGGGGCGTTCGGGTCGAAGTCCTTGCCCGTCGAACACGCCGGGGTAGCCGCCGCCGAAACTCTGCAGGTAGGTCTTCCCGGCCCGGCGCACCGTCACGTCGGTTCGGGCGGAGATGAAAACCGC
The DNA here is from genome assembly GCA_963832935.1 of uncultured Actinomycetota bacterium. GTDB lineage: Bacteria > Actinomycetota > Actinomycetes > Mycobacteriales > Mycobacteriaceae > Mycobacterium. Next base: position 3,640 of record CAWHWA010000035.1, on the reverse strand, counting down.
TGCGGCGGCACCGATTCCGTTCAGGCCGGCGCCGGTGCTGGCGGCGTCGGTGTGTGCGGAGAACTTGCCGCCGGCCCGCGCGGTACCCAGCGTCTTGACGATGCCGTTCTTCCCGTTCACCGGGTCGGAGTCGACGGGCAGGCCGCGGCCGTCGTCGGCGACGCTGACCGATCCATCGGCGTGCAAGGTGATGGTGACGGTAGACCCGCCGTGGCTGGGATCGGCGACCTCTTCGATCGCGTTGTCCACCAGCTCGCGCAACGCGGTGTTGAGCACGTCCAGACCGAGGTTCACCGCCGGCCGCAGGCGGGTGTGCTGGACATCGTCGAGCTCGGTGATGTCGGCGGCGGTGTAGCTCACTGCTCGTCCTTTCCTCTAGGCCGAGTAGGGGCGGACCGAACTCACGGACTCCTGCCGGCGGCGATTACTCGGTTTGGCAGAAATGGTAGACGGCCCACCAGACATCTCTGCGTAGCCGCGGCGGTGACTTGTCCCACGGCTGAAGCCGTCGGCTTCTTTGGCAGCTACGGGGGAGCAGAACGCGGGACCACCGGTGGCGGCAATAAGCTGTACTGATGCTTCGCCGACTGTTCGCACGGGTTTACAGCAGAGTTACGAAGCGCCGCAGCCGCTTTCAGGCGAGGCTGCGCATCACCGGCAGGATTTCGTGGGAAGAGCTACGCGAGCAGTTCGACGCGCAATAACGGATACTCCGCAGCGCGACCGGGCCTAGCGTCACAAATCGTGGTTGCTCACATCAGAAGGAGACCTGTCGATGAAGTCGTTCGACGGCAAGATCGTCGTGATAACTGGCGCCGGCTCGGGCATGGGCCGCTCGTACGCCCTTGAGTTTGCGCGACGGGGACACAGCTCGCGCTGAACGATTACGAGGCTGACACCCTCGCCGAAACAATGGCGATGCTTCCGCGAACGACACCCGCGCTGCAATCGGCCTTTGATGTCAGCGATCGTGACGCGATGTACCGCTTTGCCGACCATGTGCACACCGAGCTCGGCGGCGCCCACGTCATCATCAACAACGCGGGAGTCGCCGGCTGTGGGCGACCCGTGTGGTCGGCGACGGATGCCGACTACGAGCGCATTATGGGCATCAACTTTTACGGAGTAGTCCATGGCACACGCGCTTTTCTCCCTCAGATCCGGGCGCGTGGTGAAGGCGCTGTCGTGAACATCAGCAGCATCTTCGGCCTCACCGGCACTCCCAGCAGCAGCGACTACTGCGCCACGAAATTCGCGGTGCGGGGCTTCACCGAATCGCTGATGGTCGAAATGGTCAACGAGCCGATCACCGTCCATCTGGTTCACCCAGGCGGCTCGCGACCAATATCGCCAAGTCCGCCGACGGCGACGACTTCGCCAACAAATTCCTGCGAACTGACCCTGCCGAGGTCGCTACCCGCGTCGCCGACTCGATTCTGAAACCGCAGGCCCGCATCGTCCTGGGCTACGGTGCGCGTAAGACGCAGATAGGCGCGAACTTCCTGCCGCGCAAGACCCTCACTCGCCTGCTCTGGCAACAGATCAGTCCCACCATCGACAAGTCCGACTACCCGACGCCCGTTGTGAGATGAGCCAATCCCGCCGGGCTGGTCGCGAGCTAGAGCTGCCAGTCGTTGGAGCCGTCGTGCCGGGAGTAGGTGCCGCCGCTGGAGTTGGTGACGACGATGGGATCGCCGGCCTTGAAGTTGTCGAAGAACCATTGCGCATTGGTTGGGCTGATATTGATACAGCCGTGGCTGACGTCGCGCTTACCCTGATCGTCCACCGACCAGGGCGCACTGTGCACGTAGTCGCCGCTGTCGTCGAACCGGACGGCTAGCTCGACCGTGGTCTTGTAACCGTAGGTCGAGCTGACGGGAACCCCATACGTCGAGGAGTCCATCACGACCGAAGGCTTCTTCTCTTGGACGTAGTAGGTGCCGTTGGGAGTCTGGTGCCCACCGGCTGCCATACCCATCGACATCGGAATCGTCTTCTCCACAGCGCCGTTGCGCGTGACGACCAATTGATGGGTGGGGTCGTTGGCCGTGGCGATCAGGGTGTCTCCGGTCTGGAAGCTGGACACAGTGCCAAGGGCATCGACGGTCACCCCGGTGTGTGCCGGCCAGAAGTTCAGCGGGCGCCAGCGCAGCTGCGTGGGCGTCATCCAGTAGAACTTGCCTTCCACCGGCGGCTCCGACGAGATGTGGATGGCGTTTTCGGTTGCACCGGCGTCGTCGACGGGCCCGGGGAAGTTGATGACGATCGGTTGACCCACACCCACCGTCGAGCCGTTGGCAGGGACGAGCCTTAATGGGCTGGATGGCGCTGCGCCCGGCGGCGGTGCCGGGTTCGGCTCCGCAGGTGGGCCCGCGACAGCCCCGGGATCGCCGGGAGGCGGATCCGCCAACGCGGGGCCGGTTCCCGGCATCAGCGCCGCGGCTGACGCCAGTATCGACGCCAATCCTGCTGTCTTCACAGCGGTGAGGAGGCTTCCCCTCGTCCAGCCGGACATATCTTTCCCCTCCGGTTACTACGTGTGAACAGTTCGCCGCACAGCGCCTGTGCCACGCCGTGTTCTTAGCGACCCGCGTGAGCCAGATCGACGGGACCGCCGTTGTGAGCCAGGTCGACGACGTACTGGTTCACAAAGGTCCCGGCCGGCGGGCCCCCATTGCACGATCCGTCGGACTCGCCTGGACGCTTGATCCACAAGAAAGCGTCGACGTGTCCGTTGCCGGTCGCTGTCGTCGGCGCAGCGCCTAGCGCCCGACCGCTGGGGTTACACCAGTCGAGCTTGGACGCCGGCGCCGGGCCGGCGCCGTTGCGCGACGTGTCGATCACGTAGTGCGCGCCGTTGGCATGCGCCGAAATCGCGTCGCCATAACCGATTTCGTCCTCGGTGGTGTAGAAGTTCGCAACGTTGAGGCTGAATCCCCGCGCGTGGCCGACACCGGCTTTGTTGAGTCTGTCGGCCATGTCCTCGGCGCTGTGCCAGTGGATGTGGCCGGCGTCGACATACACGGCCGTGGCCGGATTGCGCGTCAGTGTGTCGACGGCGTAGTGGATCAAGTCGTAGCGTTCCTGGCGCTGGTCACCGGACAGACAGTCCGCCATGGCAAGCGCGTCGGGTTCGACGATGACCGCTGCTCGTGAAGCGCCGATTTGGGCTGCGATGCCGTCGATCCATCCGCGGTAGGCGTCGCCCGAGCCCATGCCGCCCGCGGCGAAGCTGCCGCAGTCGCGGTGCGGAATGCCGTAGATCGTGAACACCGGGAGCGCGCCTGCGGCCGCAGCGTCGCCGGTGTACTTCGCGACCGTGGAAGCCGACGAGCCCGGAACGATCCAGTACGCCTGCGGCGTGTTGGCGACGGCGGTCAACTCCGGACTCGGGCGGATTGGCCTTCTGCGCAGCGCGCATGGCCATGGAGGTGGGGTTGACGTAGAAGGGCATGCCCGCCAGCGGGTTGGCATCGTCTACCAGGCGCACCGCCGGGCCGGGGCCGACCTGTGTGGGATTCGCGAAGAGGACATACGCCGGCTATCAGCGGGAGGATGGTGGCGACAAGTCGTGCGGCAGCGGAGAACATCACACCTGAGAAAGTAGCGTTCCCGGCTGGCGAACGCGACTTGCCCCTGT
>CAWHWA010000034.1:0-55460 GCA_963832935.1 uncultured Actinomycetota bacterium | reverse complement strand
CGACAACCTTCGGGTGATCGACGCCTCCGTGATGCCGTCCATCATCGGCGGCAACACCAACGCGACCACCATCATGATCGGCGAAAAGGGCGCAGATCTAGTGCGGGCCACGCGGTCTGGCCGCGCGCTATCGCACCGGACTAAAGAAGGCGCATCATGACAACGTTTCGCGCGGCCCAAGTCACCTCACCACGAGGACAACTGGCCCTTATCGATCAAACTATGACCGATCCTGGCCCCGGCACTGTGCGGGTCGCCGTGGAAGCTTGTGGCATCTGCCACTCCGACGTGAACTTCGTCGACGGCCAATGGCCGGGCCTGCAGTTCCCGCTCACGCCCGGTCACGAGATCGCCGGGCGCATCGACGCGCTGGGCGACGGTGTGCAGGGTTGGCGCGAGGGTGAGCGCGTGGCGATCGGCGCGTCGGGCGGCTATTGCGAGCAGTGCCGTAGCTGTCGGCGCGGCGTTTTGGTGCACTGTGAGGCCCGCATGGTCACCGGCGCAACGTTTCCCGGCGGATACGCCGAATACGTCGTGGCACCGGCGAACGCACTGGCCCGTATTCCCGATGAACTATCGGCGGTTGACGCCGCGCCGCTCGCATGCGGGGACTGACCATGTTCAATTCGCTGCGCCGCACCGGCGCTGGGCCCGGCGATCTGGTCGCTATCCTCGGGATTGGTGGCCTTGGTCATCTCGGGGTTCAGTTCGCGGTCAAGATGGGTTTTCGCACCGTCGCGATCGCGCGCGGCAGTGAAAAAGGCGCCCTTGCTACACAATTGGGCGCTCATCACTACATCGACTCGCTAACCAGCGACGTGGCCAGCGAACTGCAGGACCTGGGTGGGGCGCGGGTCATCGCGGCCACCGCCACCAATGCCGAGGCGATCTCCGCCGCGATCGGCGGGCTGGGGCTGCACGGTGAACTGCTGCTGCTGGCCCTCTTGGCCGATCCGGTGCAGGTCAGTCCGATCCAGCTGATCAATATCTCGGGCACTGTCCGCGGCCATCCGGTCGGCGACTCGAACGACCTTGAGGACACCCTCAATTTCGCTGCGCTGCAGGGCATTAAGCCGATGGTCGAGGTCCTGCCATTGGAGAAGGCCGCCGATGGCTACCAGCGAATGCTGGCCAACCAGGCCCGCTTCCGGGTGGTGCTCACCACAGCGGAGACCGGCACGGTGTTTCCTCCCCGAACGTGCTGGTGGGCTGAGTCGTGACGCCCACACCGGCAGGCGACGTCGACCTGGCCAACCCCGACACCTTCGTCAACGGTGTACCGCACGACGCGCTGACGGAGCTGCGGCGTACTGACCCGGTGCACTGGCAGCCCATGGCGGGGCAGCCCGGGTTTTGGGCGGTACTGCGCCACGCCGACGTGGCTCATGTTGCCCGCCACCCGGAGATCTTCTCCGCAAGCGAAGGCGGCTTCACCCTCCAGGATCTCGTACCCGAACAGCTAGCAATGATGCGCAACATGCTGCCGGCGATGGACCCCCCCGTCCACACCGTGCATCGCACGGCGCTGTCACCGCACTTCCGGGCGCGAGTGATGGCCGGGATCGAGGACCGGGTGCGACAGATCTGCCGAACCGTCATGGCCGAGGCGCGGGAGCATCAGGAGGTGGAGTTCGTCCATGATGTCGTGTCGCCACTGCCGACGAAGGTGATCGGTGAGTTGTTCGGCTTGCCGCCTGAAGACTGGGACCACATCCATGCGTTGTCCGAGCGCGTCGCCTCGAACCAGGACCCGGAACTCGTTGGGGCAGAAGACGACGGTAGCGCCGCCACCATCGAGTTGGCCATGTACGGGATCGGACTCGCAGCGGCCCGCCGCCAAGACGACCGGGCCGACGACCTCACCAGCATCATCCTGCGGGCGGACTTCGGCGGCCAGCCGATGAGCGATATCGACTTCGGCAGCTTCTTCGTGTTTCTGATAATCGCGGGTAACGACACGACGAAGGGGATGCTCTCGTCGGGGCTTCTTCGCCTGGTCCGGCACCCGGAGCAGCTGGCCGAGCTGCGGGCGGACCCCTCCCTGATCCCGGGGGCGGTCGAAGAGATCATTCGCTATGACAATCCGCTCCACTGCCTCAGGCGGACCGCGTTGTCGGACACCGAACTCTCGGGCACCCGCATCGCTGCCGGCGACAAGGTGGCGATGTACTACACGTCCGCCAACCGCGACGAAGCGGTGTTCGCCGATCCACACGCGTTCGACATCCACCGCAGCCCCAACCCGCATCTATCCTTCGGGATCGCCGGCCATTTCTGCCTCGGGGTTCACCTCGCACGCCTTGAAGGCAAGGTCTTCTTCGAGGAACTGCTCGACGCGTTCCGCACGATCGATCTCAATGGCGAACCTGTCAGAACCCGGTCCAACCTGACCAATATGTTGCGACTGCTACCGGTCCGTCTAACCGCCTGATGTCAGCCCCACCACACCCTTTCGACAATGCCATCCACCTTGACACCATCGACGGAAACGTCAGGCGCGGCCGTACCCATCCGGAGTGGGCCAACATGGTCGGCCCGTTCGGCGGGATCACCGCCGCCGTCATGCTGCGTGCCATTGAAACGCAGCCCGACCGCATCGGTGAGCCACTGGCGCTGACCGTCAACTTCACGGCGCCCATCGCCGACGGCGATTTCGACATCTCGCTTCGGGCCGCGCGCACCAACCGCACCACTCAACACTGGATCGCCGAACTCAGTCAGGACGGCGCGGTCGCAACCACCGCGACCGCGGTGTTCGGCGTCCGCCGCGATACCTGGGCTAGTACCGAAGCGCACCCGCCGACCGCGCCGCCGCCAGAACAGCTCATCCCCGGTAGTCCTGGTCCGAGCGACTTCATCGTCTGGGGAGGCCTTTACGACGCGCGCTACGTTGCAGGCGCCTTTCCGGACGAACACGCGCAACCCAACGGGTTATCGACGAGCACCTTGTGGATGCGCGACAACGCACAACGCCCTGTCGACTACCCGGCCCTGGCCGCCCTGTGCGACATGTTCTACCCGCGAGTGTTCTTGCGCCGCGGCGGATTTGTCCCGTCCGGAACCATCTCGTTGACCACCTATTTCCATGCCGATCAGCAGCAGCTTGACGCCCTGGGCAGTGACTTCGTCTTAGGAACCGCCCGCGCCAACCAATTCTCCGGCGGGTACTTCGACCAGACCGCACAGCTGTGGACTCGCGACCGAGCACTGCTGGCTACCTCGCACCAAATCGTTTACTTCAAGGGGAACGGATGAGGAGAAACCATGCCCGCTGAGAGCCACATTGGAAGCACCGCAGCCGATCTCGCATCGCAAGTCAGGGCGATCGCGGTGAAGGACGTCGCTGCCATCGCCGGAGAATATCCAGCGTGGAAATCACCTTCCAACACACAGCCTTTTGCTCTCGACAGCGATATCGTCGACCCTCACCAGTGCGCCATTAGCTACTGATTTATTGCCGGGTCACAGACCATTCATTAAGCAGGGCAAAGGATTCCGTCGCACACGGAGATAGGGGGATGAATATGTCTGACAATCGCACACCACTTGTCTTTATTCATGGTTACTGGCACGGCTCTTGGTGCTGGAGTGATGTGCTTACCAACGTCGCGGCCGCACGTCGAATCGCTGTCGCCGTCGACATGCCAGGGCATGGGCTTGACGCCCGCCGCCCAGATCTTCTCACCACGCGTACAAGCGATTTCGGCACATCAACATTCGACGACTCCCCAGTCGCCGACGTCACGCTCGACCAGGCCGCTGACCGCCTGATTGCACAGATAGAGCTAATCGGCGGTGGTCAGCCGGTTACGGTCATCGCGCACAGCATGGGCGGCACGGTGTTGACCCGAGTAGCTCAGCGGTCTCCCCAGCTCGTGGCGCATGCGGTGTACCTCGCCGCGTTCATGCCGGCGTCTGACACCCCAGCCGGCGCATACATGACGGCGCCCGAGAACGCTGGCCAGCTCGTCGCCGGCGTGCTACAAGCGGACCTATTGGTGACTGGTGCGCTGCGCCTTGACCCCGGGCCGAACGACCTGGCCTACCGAAGAGGGCTACGCCGCACCTTCTTCGGTGACGTGGAACCGGCGATCGCCGATGCCGCAATCGGACTGTTGACGCCGGACGCTCCGGCCAAAATCGCGTTAGGAGAAACGTTGCTGACAGCTGACGGCTGGGGAGCAGTCCCACGCACTTACGTTGCCTGCTCACGTGACATGGCAGTGAGGCCGCCGCTGCAAAAGCGCTTCATCAGAGACGCGGATGCGGCCTTTCCAAACAATCCGACTTCGGTAGTGACGCTCGACGCGTCGCACTCGCCTTTCTTGTCGATGCCGCGTCAAGTGGCCGACGTCGTGACACGACTGAACTGACTGCACCGTGAGTAGCTGCGCTGTACGAAAGTCCTTCAGTCAAACCCCACAGCCAAGAGGTTCACGAATGCGTCGCTTGATGAGGAGAAGCCATGCCCGCTGAGAGCCAGATTGGCACCAAGGCCGCCGATCTCATCGCCGACGCAAACTGCAGCTGGCTCTGGGCACAGATGACTACTCCACCGGCAGATACCGATGGCTGACGTCGGCGAGATGTACCTCGTCCATACGATGTTGCGCCGCGAGGTCGGCTTGCTGCCCGATTTAATCCGCGGCGCGGATCGAAACGATGCGAAGCGTAGGGCTCTCGTCGGTGCGCACGCACAGCTTGTGTGCCAGATTCTGCATACGCATCACGAAGGCGAAGACGTGGTTCTGTGGCCGCTGCTTCTCGAACGGGCCGAGGCCGAGGCGACGGAGATCGTGGCCGTCATGGGCGAACAACATCAGGCCATCGCGGCCGCGCACGACGAAGCGGTCCGTCGGCTCGGTGACTGGTGCAGATTCGGCCGCGACGGAGAAGGATTCGCAACGGTGCTCGATGATCTGGTACGGGTCCTGACCGAACACACTGCGCTCGAAGAGAAGGCTGTGCTTCCTCTTGCCGAGAAGTACGTCACCGCCGCAGAGTGGCAACAGATGGGTCAGCACGGGATGGGCACCTTCCAGAAGCGCCTCTTGCCCTTGGCCTTTGGCATGTTGATGTATGAGGGTGATCCTGCAGTGATGCGGCGAACGCTTTCCAACGTGCCCCTGCCGGCGCGCCTCCTGATGTCGATCATCGCTCCGCGCGCCTTTAGCCGCCACGCTCGGCGGGTCTACGGCACCGCGACTCCGCCCAAGATCACGGCGTAGTCAAATCCACAGCCAAGAGGTTCACGAATGCGTCTGCGCTCATGACTGATTCGGCATCGCATCGTCGTGGACCTCGATCTACGACTAGTCGGATACTTCGTTGCGGTGGCCGAACACCGGCACTTCGGCCGCGCCGCGGCAGAGTTGCGCGTCGCGCAGCCTTCGTTGAGCCGGCAGATCCGTCGCCTGGAGCAGCAGATGGGTGTCCGCCTGTTTGACCGCACGCCGCAAAGCACCCGGCTCACCGAGGCCGGCGAGGTGTTCCTGCCTCGGGCCAAGGCGCTACTGCGCTCGGCCGCCCAAGCCACCGCACAGGCCCGGGCCGCCGCCCAGCCCGGCCGCATCACCATCGGCTACACAACAAGTCTGCTCATCACCCCGGCGGTGCGTGCGCTGCGCCGTGAGCACCCCGACGCGGACGTACAAGCCCTGCACCTGGATTGGAACCAGCCGCGCGATGCACTGCTCGACCACCGGGTGGACGCGGTGGTGGCCCGGCTGCCGTTTTCCACCGACCAGCTGCACGTCACGATCCTCTACGACGAGCCCCGGGTGCTGCTCGTAGCCGTCGACCATCGCCTTGCGGGCAGGCAATCGGTCACCATCGACGACATCGCCGACGAACCCATACCGAAACTGCGAGACTGCGACCCGGCCTGGAATGCCTTCTGGCGCATCGATCCCCGGCCCGATGGGCGCGGGGCACCCGACGGTCCACTCTTCGAAACCCTCGAGGACTGGTTAGAACTCATTGCCGCCGGGCAGGCGGTCGCCGTCACGACCGGTTTTCACGAGCGCTTGCGACCCGACATCACCACCGTCCCCTTGGAAGGCGTCGAACCCAGTCATGTCGTTGTGGCGAGCCGCGCCGGGGACCGCAGCCGTCTGGTGGCGGCCTTTCGCAAACTCGCCGCGGCACACCTCACCGCCCCACCGCGGACCTAGCGTCTCAAGCGACCGGAACGACGCCCCACGATGTCGTTGTCCCGGCAATGTCACTGGAGACGGTCTGGCAGTCAGCCGTACGCACCGAGTTGGAAGCGTCGTGGCGATCCGTTCAGTTATTTTGTAGGACACCGGCGAGCGGCGAACGCATCGTCTCTCGAGCTTGAAAAACATTGCTGACGTGCCGAATTCGAATTCTCGACCGACCAGGTCGGCGGAAATGGCCTACCCCGCTTGCCCGAAGATCCTTGGGAGCTGGCGGGCCTTGTCCAAGAGTTCGCGATCGGACTTGGCGAGGCGACCCAAGCGAGGCACGGATGTGTCGATGATCCGGTGGAATCTTTCTAGTAACTGCTCGACGGTCATGCCGAACGTGGGATAGACATCCTCGCCCCACCCTTCACCGTTGGGCGCCCACTGCAGAACGTAGCGAACGATCTCACGATCGAACCAGTCAAGTTGATCTGCGCAAGTGACACCCTCGGATAACCGGTGGAGCGGCAAGCATTTCGGCTTCGCGCGTTGCGGCTTCGGGCGTCGCACCCGAGCCGTGTTGTTCGACGCATCCTCCAGAGACTGGCATGCCGCCTGCTCGCGGCAAGCCAGTAGCACGTGCCGCAATTGATGGCGGCCGCGGTGCAGCAGTGAAATCACCGCGCTGACCGAGCGGTCGGTGATGTCGGCGATCTCTGCGTAAGAGAAGCCCTCCACGTCGGCGTAGTACACCACCATGCGGGCGTCTTGTCGCAACGCCTGCAGGGCTTTTGTGAACACTGCGGCTGGCAACGCCTCGAGCGCCTCCACCTCCGCCAAGCTCAGCCGTGTCGATGGGTGCTCTCGAGCCATCGCCAATCGCCAATTGGCGTTGGTCAAGAGCCGATACAACGAGGCCCTCAGGTTGGTGCTCTCGGAAAGTGAGCCGAACTGCCTGTGGGCGTTCATCATCGTCTCTTCCAGGAGATTCTCTGCCTCTAGTCGATCCCCGGTGAGCGCTAACGCACCCCGGTAGAGCGTGTCGAGCAGTGGGAGAGCCTCGCGCTCGAAGCGCATCGCAAGTTCAGCGTCACTCTTGCTCTCTCGCGGAGAGGATGACTGAGCCGGACCGTCGGAATCGACCATCATCGTCTCGCTCGCGGTGTCATTCGGCCGGCTGAGTGCCCACGGTTCTGCGGCGTAAACCCAATGACAGGAATGCATCTGGATTTGACGGCAGCGGCCTGCTCGTACTGGCCGTAGGGCCCGGGGGCGTCTGTAGCGCGCCGCAACACACGGGCGCGTTCGGCACCGTAGATCTCCTCGGCCATGAATTGGCCACAGATACGGCGGCCGTACAACGTGACGGTCGGATTCGCTTTAACGTTGTGGTACCACGCCGGATTTCGGGATTCACCGAAGTTCGAGGCGATGAGGATGACGCGCCCTCGATCGGTGAAGTACACCAGCGCACTGCTGCGGGTTATGCCGGACTTGGCGCCAACGTGCGTCAAAACGATGGCAGGGAATGGCCAAACGCAGGAAACTAGCCCCTGCGTGTGCCGGAGCAGCGTCGGGTCGACTCGGGAGCCGATGTCGCGGAGGAAGCGAAGACCCAGTGGCGAGCGGGCCACCTGAGCGACGATCCGATGGACAATTGAGCGGCCCAGACTCACGACGGGAACGGACATGGACCGTTAACCTCCTTTCATTTCGATTGGACGGCAATAGATTTCGACCGCTGACCGCGCCGACCCCTCGATCACGGCGCCGCCCTCAGCAGAAGCTTCCTACGCAGCCACTTCCCCATTTCCGTGATGGCTTCATCAACCTCGGGCACACGGCCGGCGCCCATGACGAACGAGTGCTGACCGCGCTCAACGGACCGCAAATATTGGTCGTTGCCAGCCGCTTGCGCCCGCAGCGCGAACTGCACCGCCTCATCCGCGAGCAACTCGTCGGTGCCGTAGAAGACTGCGATCGGGGGAAGGTCGCGTAGGTCCGCTTCAAGCAGGCTCACCCGCGGATCGGTCCAGTGCACGCCCGTTCCATCGAGCCAGCATGATCGGAAGAATTCCAGCGACCCACGCGTCAGCACCATGTCCACATCGGCGTGGGTGTCGATGGACCTGCTTGAGAGCGTCAGATCGCACCAGGGCGAGATGGACAGAATCGCGCCGGGCAGTTCGGCCCCACTTGTCGCGCAACCGCAGAGCCAGGCTGACAGCGAGATTGCCGCCGAATGAGTGCCCGACGCTGGCGATGTTCTCGGGCTCGGTAGCCCTGACCAAGCAGCCAATCATAGGCCTTCTCAACGTCTTCGATCTGCGCGGGGAACTTGTGCTCCGGCGAACGCCGGTAGTCGACCACCAGCGACCGCATACCGGCGGCCTTGGCGATATGGGCGGCCGGCTTCCGGTCGCAGTGCATCGATGTGACGACGCTGCCACCCATGTGGCTGTGAAGCAGAACGGTGCGGGGCTCGCTATTGGTGGGAACACACCAGAGGGCCTCGACCCCGCCGGCATCGACTTCTTCGTATGTGACGCCTTCGGGTTCTTTCGCCGCGATGTGCACCGTCTCGACGATGTCCCGAATGGTGGCAAGATCAAGATCGGGATCCGACATTCGCTCGCGCAGAGCAGCCCAGGACTGCGAGAACTCTCGAGATTCATTGCTTGTCATGGTGTTACCTTTCGGTTCTGCACCGGCCGCAGTGGCCGACGTCAAAAATCGTTGCGCTAGAGGGACGCTGGCGCAGCTGCTACCAGGCAGCGGCTCCAGTTGGCGGCTTTCACGGTCCTACCCGGCTCAGCCGTATATTTCGGGGAATGCCGCAAGGCGGTCGAGCAGTTGGACTGTTTCCGGTTCGGGCTGGGTGGGAAGCAGGATGAACGCTCGTTCTGCACCATGCCGGTGGTAAGCGTCCAGGACCGCGAGTTTTACGCCTTCGGGGACGATGACGCTGACTGGAATGTCGGTGGCACCCTCGAGAAGGCTCAGCTGTGCGGGGACCATCTCCGCGGCCGGAACGCCCATGGGCATCCATCCACCGTGGTGTCGTCGTGCTCGGGATACCGTGGCCCTCGTGAATCCGCCGAAGTAAATCCTGGGATGCGGCTTCTGTACGGGCTTGGGCCAGCAGTAGGTTGCCTCGAAATCGACGTACCGGCCGTGAAACTCGGCTTCGTCGTTGGTCCAAAGTTCTTTCATCGCGGCGAGCTTCTCGTCGAGCAGTTTGCCACGCAACGTGGCGTGAACGCCGTGATCGGCGGCCTCTTCGAGGTTCCAGCCCAGGCCCAGACCGAGCAGCAATCGCCCCGCAGATATCTGATCGAGGCTGGAAACGGCCTTCGCCGTTTGAATCGAGTCCCGTTGCGGCAGAAGAAGTACTCCCGGCCCGATCAGGAGTTTGGATGTCGCGACAGCGGCCGCTGTCAGCGCGACGAAAGGGTCGTAGGACCGGTAATACTCACGCGGCAACTCGCCACCCGCTGGGAACGGCGTCGTCCGACTTGAGGGGATGTGTGAATGTTCAGCCACGACGAGCGAGTCAAATCCTCGGTCTTCCAACGCTTTTGCGAGTACGTCTGGGCGTATGCCTTCATCGGTGATGACGGTGGCGACCCCGAATTTCATTTGCTGCACCCGGCCGCGCTAGTAACAAATACCTGCAAGGAAGAGCTCGTCTGATCGCCTCCTGCTCATGTCATCGAGTCAATGCCGCATTGCGTTGTGTGTCCAAGACCTGTTCCACATTGCGCGATGCAAATCAGGCATCGTGCCTGTCCTACCCGCCGAAGGCGCCAGAGGACTACGCTGGGCTCATGACTGATTTGGCATCGCGGGCGGTGGACCTCGACCTGCGACTAGTCGGATACTTTGTCGCGGTGGCCGAACACCGGCACTTCGGCCGCGCCGCGGCTGAGCTGCGCGTCGCGCAGCCATCGTTGAGCCGGCAGATCCGCCGTCTGGAACAGCAGATGGGTGTCCGCCTGTTTGACCGCACGCCGCAAAGCACCCGGCTCACCGAGGCCGGCGAGGTGTTCCTGCCTCGGGCCAAGGCCCTACTGCGCTCGGCCGCCCAAGCCACCGCACAGGCCCGCGACGCCGCCCAGCCCGGCCGCATCACCATCGGCTACACGACAGCTAGGATCATCACCCCGGTGGTGCGCGCGTTGCGTCGCGAGCATCCTGACGCGGACGTACAAACCCTGCACCTGGATTGGAACCAGCCGCGCGATGCGCTGCTCGACCACCGGGTGGACGCGGTGGTTTGCTCACTGCCTTTTTCCACCGACCAGCTGCACGTCACGATCCTCTACGACGAGCCCCGGGTGGTGCTCGTACCCCTCGACCATCGCCTCGCGGGCAGAAAATCGGTCACCATCGACGACATCGCCGACGAACCCATACCGAAATTTCGAGACTGCGACCCGGCCTGGAATGACTTCTGGCGCATCGATCCTCGGCCCGACGGGCGCGGGGCACCCGAAGGTCCACTCTTCGACACCCTCGAGGACGGGTTGGAACTCGATCGCCGCTGGGCAGGCGGTTGCCGTCACGACCGGTTTTCACGAGCGCTTGCGACCCGACATCACCACCGTCCCCTTGGAAGGCGTCGAACCCGGCCATGTGGTCTTGGCGAGCCGCGCCGGGGACCGCAGCCGTCTGGTGGCGGCCTTTCGCAAACTCGCCGAGGTACACCTCACCGGCCCATCGCCGAACTAGCGTCTCAAGCGACCGGAACCGACCGGATCTCAGCCGCCTCAACAATGGTGGGCGCGGACGGTATCGAACCGCCGACCGCTGGTGTGTAAAACCAGAGCTCTACCACTGAGCTACGCGCCCTATGCCGGAGGCAGGTTACACGCCTGCAGGCCAAGCACTCAAAACGTCAGGTCCGCAAAGCCGCCAGCGCATCGGTCCACAAGTGCTGATCGCGCGCTTCGCCGGGCTCTTTCATCTCGGCGAATTGGATGATTCCGGTGCGGTCGACGACGAAGGTGCCGCGATTGGAATAGCCGGCCTGGTCGTTGAACACGCCATAGGCCTGGCTGACCTCGCCGTGCGGCCAGAAATCCGACAGCACCGGAAACGTGAACCCGCTCTCGATGGCCCAAATCTTGTGCGTGGGCGGCGGCCCCACCGAGATCGCCAGCGCCACGCTGTCGTCGTTGTCGAATTCAGGCAGGTGATCGCGCAGCCGGTCCAGCTCACCCTGGCAGATCCCGGTGAATGCCAACGGGAAGAACACCAGCAGGACGTTCCTGTCGCCGCGGTAGCTGCTCAGGGTGACGCGCTGCTGGTTCTGGTCGCGCAGAGTGAAATCCGGTGCCGTCGTCCCGACGGGCAGCATTAACGCTTCCCGGCGCGCGACTTCGGTTGAACCAGGCGGCTGGCGCTCCAATCACCCAGGTTGACCGATGAGGTCGGCATCAGGCCGGCGGTCGGAGCCGCCTCGGCGATCTCGGCGGGCAGGACGTGGCCGGGCTTGCCGGTCTTGGGCGTCAACACCCAGATCACGCCATCCTCGGCCAGCGGAGTGATGGCGTCCATCAGGGTGTCCACCAGATCGCCATCGCCATCTCGCCACCACAGCAGCACGACGTCGACCACCTCGTCGGTGTCTTCATCGAGCAATTCGGAGCCGCAGGCTTCCTCGACCGCACCGCGGATGTCGTCGTCGGTGTCTTCGTCCCAGCCCCACTCCTGGACAACCTGGTCTCGTTGGACGCCCAGTTTGCGAGCAAAGTTCGGGGCGTCGTCCGCCTCGACCACCGTGGAGCCTCCTTAACAACACAACAACCCTGCGCGCCATGCGACGGGGATTATCGTCGCACAGCCAGAACCTGGTCCATAAGCCGCCTCAGTAGGACGACAGGCAGAGTTTCAGCGCCTTGGTCTTGGTGTCGTTGAGCTGATCGACCCGCCGGTTGAATTCGCCGGTCGCCGCGTGGGTACCGATCGCGTTCGCCACCCCGTGGGCTGCGTCGATATAGGCGTTGAACGCGTCCTTCAGCTGCGACGACAGCGCATCGCTGAAACTGTTGCTCACCGTCGAGGCGCTGTCGTTGAGGGCAGCGACGGCCGGGCCCTCGAGCGGTCCGGTACCGCGGCCCCCGTTGAACGCTCCGACGAAGGCGTTCACCTTGTCGATTGCGTCCTTGCTGGTGGTAGCCAGCGACTCGCACGAGCTGCGCACCGCCTTGGTCGTCAGCGACTGTTGTCGCTGGGACTCCCGGACGCTCGACGTCGCTACCGAGGCAGACACCGACGACGACACCGACTGTCGGTAGGCCGGAGCCATCTTCGTGTCGGGCGTAGCTGTGCCGTTGGTGACGGTGGTACACCCCACGATGCCCATCAGCAGGGTCGCGATGCAGCCGAGCGCCAGCACGCCACGCCTGGAGAACTCTCCCCCATGCGTGCGAGGGACGACTTTCCATCCGATGAGCACGGTTTCTGACGTTACCGGGTGGCGATAGCTGGCGCCCCCGACGCACCGAGGTTTGGTGCCCGCTAGGTGAACCTTCGCGAGCGGAGGGGTTGCGGCTACCCGCCCGAGGCGCCGGTACGGCACGATAGGAGATGAACACGCATGCAGGTAACCGCCAACAGCAGGAGCGCAAGTGACGACCGAGTTCGCGCGCCACGATCTGGCCAAAAACCCAAGCAACGGAAGCGAACCCGATCGCGTCCGGGTGATCCGGGAGGGCGTGGCGTCGTATCTGCCCGACATCGACCCCGAGGAGACGTCGGAGTGGCTGGAGTCCTTCGACGACCTGCTGGAGCGCTCGGGCCCGGCGCGTGCCCGCTACCTGATGTTGCGGTTGCTGGAACGAGCGGGCGAGCAGCGGGTGGCCATCCCGGCACTGACGTCGACCGACTACGTCAACACCATCCCGACCGAGCTGGAACCGTGGTTCCCCGGCGACGAGGACGTCGAACGCCGCTACCGGGCCTGGATCCGATGGAACGCCGCCATCATGGTGCACCGCGCCCAGCGGCCGGGAATTGGTGTGGGCGGCCACATTTCGACCTATGCGTCGTCGGCGGCGCTCTATGAGGTCGGCTTCAACCACTTCTTCCGCGGTAAAGCGCATCCAGGCGGCGGGGACCACGTGTTCATCCAGGGCCACGCGTCCCCGGGGATTTACGCGCGCGCCTTCCTCGAAGGCCGATTGACCGCCGACCAGCTCGACGGCTTCCGGCAGGAACACAGCCACCCGGGCGGCGGGTTGCCCTCCTACCCGCACCCGCGGCTGATGCCCGACTTCTGGGAGTTCCCGACGGTGTCGATGGGCCTGGGCCCGATGAACGCCATCTACCAAGCCCGCTTCAACCACTACCTGCACGACCGCGGCATCAAGGACACCTCCGATCAGCACGTGTGGGCGTTCCTGGGCGACGGCGAGATGGACGAGCCGGAGAGCCGCGGGCTGATCCAGGTGGCCGCCAACGAGGCACTGGACAACCTGACCTTCGTCATCAACTGCAACCTGCAGCGCCTCGACGGCCCGGTACGCGGCAACGGCAAGATCATCCAGGAGCTGGAGTCGTTCTTCCGCGGTGCCGGCTGGAACGTCATCAAGGTGGTCTGGGGCCGCGAGTGGGACGCCCTGCTGCACGCCGACCGTGACGGTGCGCTGGTGAACCTGATGAACACCACGCCCGACGGCGACTACCAGACCTACAAGGCCAACGACGGCGCCTACGTCCGCGACCACTTCTTCGGCCGCGACCCGCGCACCAAGGCGCTCGTCGAGAACATGACCGATCCCGAGATCTGGAACCTCAAGCGCGGTGGCCACGACTATCGCAAGGTCTACGCCGCCTACCGGGCCGCCGTCGATCACAAGGGACAGCCGACGGTGATCCTGGCCAAGACCATCAAGGGCTACTCGCTGGGCGCGCACTTCCAGGGCCGCAACGCCACCCACCAGATGAAAAAGCTTGCCCTGCAAGACCTCAAGGATTTCCGCGACGCCATCCGAATCCCGATCAACGATGCGCAGCTGGAATAGGATCCCTATCTCCCGCCGTACTACCACCCCGGCCCCGACACCCCGGAGATCCGCTACATGCTGGACCGGCGCCGCACGCTGGGCGGCTTTCTACCCGAGCGCCGGACCAAAACCAAGGCCCTGAAGCAGCCCGGGCGCGAGATCTACGCCCCGCTGAAGAAGGGATCCGGGCACCAGGAGGTCGCCACCACGATGGCGATCGTGCGCACCTTCAAAGAAGTATTGCGGGACAAGGAACTTGGACCGCGGATCATACCGATCATTCCCGACGAGGCCCGCACGTTCGGCATGGACTCGTGGTTTCCGTCGCTGAAGATCTATAACCGCAACGGCCAGCTTTACACCGCGGTGGACGCCGATTTGATGTTGGCGTACAAGGAAAGTGAGATCGGCCAGATCCTGCACGAGGGCATCAACGAGGCGGGCTCGACGGCGTCGTTCACCGCCGCGGGCACCTCGTATGCGACGCACAACGAGCCGATGATCCCGATCTACATCTTCTATTCGATGTTCGGGTTCCAGCGCACCGGCGACGGCTTGTGGGCGGCGGCCGACCAGATGTCGCGCGGCTTTGTGCTGGGCGCCACCGCCGGGCGCACCACCCTGACCGGCGAAGGTCTGCAGCACGCCGACGGGCATTCGTTGCTGTTGGCCGCCACCAATCCGGCGGTAGTCGCCTACGACCCGGCGTTTGCCTTCGAAATCGCCTACATCGTCGAAAGCGGGCTGGCCCGGATGTTCGGGCAGGACCCGGAGAACGTGTACTTCTACATCACCATCTACAACGAGCCGTACGTGCAGCCGCCGGAGCCGGAGAACTTCGATCCCGAAGGCTTGCTGCGCGGCATGTACCGGTACCAGGCGGCCACCGAGCGGCGCACCAACAAGGCGCAGATTCTGGCTTCCGGGGTAGCGATGCCGTCGGCGCTCAAGGCCGCCGAGATGTTGGCCGCCGAGTGGGATGTCGCCGCCGACGTGTGGTCGGTGACGAGTTGGGGCGAACTGAACCGCGACGGAGTTGCTGTCCAGCGGGAGCAGCTACGGCACCCCGACCAACCGGCCGGTGTGCCGTACGTAGCCAAGGCGCTGTCCGGCATCACCGGGCCGGTCGTCGCGGTGTCGGACTGGATGCGCGCGGTCCCCGAGCAGATCCGCCCGTGGGTGCCCGGCACCTACGTCACGTTGGGCACCGACGGGTTCGGCTTTTCCGACACCCGTCCCGCGGCCCGGCGCTTCTTCAACACCGATGCCGAGTCGCAGGTGGTCGCGGTGCTCGAGGCGCTGGCGCGCGACGGCGAAATCGACCCGTCGGTGCCGGTCGCCGCGGCCCGCCAGTACAAGATCGACGACGTGCTGGCCGCGCCCAAGCAGACGTCCGACCCCGGCGTCTCCTGACACCCCGCTGCCCCACCCCGCCGAACGCCAGCGCCAGCGTGACGCCAGGTCGCCGCAACGCCACGCTGGCGTGACATTCGGCGGGCGATCCCCTTGAGACACCCCTAAGACCCCCGACCTGCTTTGGGGAAAGTTCCATAAACCAGGCGTAGGTTTTAGGGGTGAATGACAACCCCTTCGCAGGCCCATTCGCCAAGCCAAGGTCGCCGCTCGAGCTGCTGGACTCGGTGCCGGAGACGCTGCTGCGCAGGTTGAAGCAACATTCGGGCCGGCTGGCCACCGAGGCCGTCTCGGCCATGCAAGAACGGTTGCCCTTCTTCGCCGAGCTGGAAGCCTCCCAGCGGGCCAGCGTGTCGCTGGTGGTGCAGACCGCGGTGGTGAACTTCGTCGAGTGGATGAATGACCCGCACAGCAACGTCAGCTACACCGCGCAGGCATTCGAGCTGGTCCCCCAGGAGCTGACCCGACGCATTCCCTTACGCCACAGCGTCGAGATGGTGCGCGTCGCGATGGAGTTCTTCGAGGAGGTCGTGCCGCTGGTGGCCCGCTCCGAAGAACAGCTGACCGCCCTCACGGTCGGCATTTTGAAGTACAGCCGCGATCTCGCGTTCACCCTGGCCTCGGCCCACGCCGAGGCTGCCGAAGCCCGCGGCACCTGGGACAGCCGGATGGAGGCCAGCGTCGTGGACGCCGTGGTGCGCGGCGACACCGGCCCCGAGCTGTTGTCCCGCGCGGCCGCGCTCAACTGGGACACCACCGCGCCGGCGACCGTCGTGGTGGGAACCCCGGCCCGCGGGCCGCGATAAAACAAATGGCGACGGCGCCAGCGAACGGGCCAGCCAAATCGTCCGCGACACTGCCGCCCGTCACGGCCGCGCGGCGCTCACCGACGTGCACGGCACCTGGTTGGTGGCGATCGTGTCGGGTCAGCTGTCGCCGACCGACAAGTTTCTGGGCGACCTACTGAGCGCGTTTTCCGAGGGTCCGGTGGTCATCGGGCCCACCGCGCCGATGCTGACCGCGGCCTATCACAGCGCCAGCGAGGCGATATCCGGGATGAATGCCGTGGCCGGCTGGGCCGGAGCGCCGCGGCCCGTGCTGGCACGAGAGCTGTTGCCGGAACGCGCCCTAATGGGAGATGCGTCGGCCATCGTGGCGTTGCACACCGACGTGATGGGGCCGCTTGCCGATGCCGGGCCCGACGCTGATCGAAACTCTTGACGCTTACTTAGATTGTGGCGGCGCGATTGAGGCCTGCTCCCGCAAGTTGTTCGTTCATCCAAACACTGTGCGATATCGGCTCAAGCGCATCACCGACTTCACCGGGCGCGATCCCACCCAACCGCGCGACGCCTACGTGTTGCGAGTGGCCGCAACGGTCGGCCAACTCAACTACCCCACCCACCCCTCTGGTGTTGGTAACAGCGCGATAACGGCGGTTCCGCTGCCGGTCAGAGCGGGTTCCGCGGCGCCATCTATGCGATAGTGATCCAACCAACAGATCGCGGCGCGGTATCGAATACGTAGCTTGTGGAGCGGTTTTGTGGACTACCTACAAAAACCTAAGACCAGGTTCATAATCTGTTACACCCGCCAAAACCGTTTCCACAGTGTTCTCTTAGACACGTGATTGCATTACTCGCGCCCGGACAGGGTTCGCAGACCGAGGGGATGCTCTCGTCGTGGCTGGAGTTGCCCGGCGCGAGCGAGCAGTTGACCCTGTGGGCGAAGGCCAGCGGCCTGGACCTGGTGCGCCTGGGCACCACCGCGTCGACCGAAGAGATCACCGACACGGCGGTCACCCAGCCACTGGTCGTCGCCGCCACCCTGCTCGCGCATCAGGAGCTGACCAAGCGCGGCGTGCTCGCCGGCGAAGACTTCATCGTGGCCGGCCACTCGGTCGGCGAGATCGCCGCCTACGCAATCGCCGGTGTGATGGCCGCCGATGATGCCGTCGCGCTGGCCGCCACCCGTGGCGCCGAGATGGCCAAGGCGTGCGCCGCCGAGCCGACCGGCATGTCCGCGGTGCTGGGCGGAGACGAGACCGAAGTCCTGGCCCGCCTCGAGCAGCTCGACCTGGTCCCCGCCAACCGCAATGCTGCCGGGCAGATTGTCGCCGCCGGCCCGCTGACCGCGCTGGAAAAGCTCGCCGAAGACCCGCCGGCCAAGGCCCGGGTGCGCGCTCTCGGTGTGGCCGGAGCGTTCCACACGAGGTACATGGCGTCTGCGCTGGACGGTTACGCCGCCTCAGCCGCCGCCATCGCGACCGCCGAGCCCACTGCCACGCTGCTGTCCAACCGCGACGGAAAGCCGGTCACCACGGCCGCCGCGGCGATGGACACGCTGGTCGCTCAGCTCACCCAGCCGGTTCGCTGGGACCTGTGCACCGCGACGCTGGCTGAGCACGATGTCAAAGCGATTGTGGAATTCCCCCCCGCGGGAACTCTCGCCGGCATCGCCAAACGCGAGCTTCGGGGGGTGACGGTACGTGCCGTCAAGTCGCCCGCAGATCTGGACGCGCTAGCCGACATCTAACGCGGTTAGCGGCCAGTACAACCGCATAAGAGCACATCAAACCGATTTGCACACAACACATTACGAAGGGAACAAAGGCTGTGTCTGTTAGTCAAGAAGAAATCATTGCCGGTATTGCCGAGATCATCGAAGAGGTCACCGGTATCGAGCCTTCCGAGGTCACCCCGGAGAAGTCGTTCGTCGACGACCTGGACATCGACTCGCTGTCGATGGTCGAGATCGCCGTGCAGACCGAGGACAAGTACGGCGTGAAGATCCCCGACGAGGACCTCGCCGGTCTTCGTACCGTCGGTGACGTCGTCTCCTACATCCAGAAGCTCGAAGAAGAAGACCCCGAGGCCGCCGCCGCGCTGCGCGCGAAGCTGGAGACCGATAACCCTGACGCGGTTGCCAACGTCAAGGCGAGGCTAGAAGCGGACAGCAAGTGAGCAAGCCTTCCACTGCTAATGGCGGTTACCCCAACGTTGTGGTAACCGCCCTCGCGGCGACGACATCGGTCGCGCCGGACATCGAGGGCACGTGGAAGGCTTTGTTGGCCGGCGAGAGCGGCATCCGCGTACTCGAAGACGAATTCGTCACCAAGTGGGATCTGCAGGTCAAGATCGGTGGGCACCTCAAGGAGCCGATCGATACCCACATGAGCCGGCTGGACATGCGCCGCATGTCGTATGTCCAGCGCCTGGCCAAATATCTCAGCGGCCAGCTGTGGGAGTCGGCAGGCAACCCCGAGGTCGATCCGGACCGGTTCAGCGTCGTCGTTGGCACCGGTCTGGGTGGCGCCGAGCGGATCGTCGAGAGCTATGACCTGATGAACGAGGGCGGCCCCCGCAAGGTGTCGCCGCTCGCCGTTCAGATGATCATGCCCAACGGCGCCGCAGCTGTGGTGGGTCTCGAGCTCGGGGCACGCGCCGGAGTGATCACCCCGGTGTCGGCCTGTTCGTCGGGATCCGAGGCCATTGCTCACGCCTGGCGCCAGATCGTCATGGGTGACGCGGAGGTCGCCGTCTGCGGCGGTGTCGAGGGACCGATCGAGGCGCTGCCCATCGCGGCGTTCTCGATGATGCGGGCCATGTCGACCCGCAACGACGAGCCAGAAGCGTGCGTCGCGGCCGTTCGACAAAGACCGCGACGGCTTCGTGTTCGGCGAAGCCGGGGCCCTCATGCTCATCGAGACCGAAGAGCACGCCAAGGCCCGCGGCGCCAAGCCGTTGGCCCGGTTGATGGGTGCCGGTATCACCTCGGACGCTTTCCACATGGTGGCGCCGGACCCCAACGGCATTCGCGCCGGTCGGGCGATGGCCCGGTCGCTGGAGCTGGCGGGCTTGTCCCCCAAGGACATCGACCACGTGAACGCACACGGGACGGCGACGCCAATCGGCGACACCGCAGAGGCCAACGCCATCCGGGTCGCCGGATGCGAACACGCCGCCGTGTATGCGCCGAAATCGGCGCTGGGACACTCTATCGGCGCAGTCGGGGCGCTCGAGTCGGTGCTTACAGTGCTGTCACTACGGGATGGCGTTATCCCGCCAACCCTCAACTACGAAACACCTGATCCGGAGATCGCGCTGGATGTCGTCGCGGGCGAACCCCGCTCCGGCGAATTCCGTTATGCGATCAACAACTCATTCGGGTTCGGCGGCCACAACGTGGCCCTCGCCTTCGGGCGTTACTGAGCACGAGAGGAACGTTCGTCACTCCCATGTCAGAACTGGTTACGGGGAAAGCCTTCCCCAACGTGGTCGTTACCGGCGTTGCCATGACGACTGCCCTGGCACCCGACGCGGAAAACACCTGGAAGTTGTTGCTAGACGGCCAGAGCGGGATCCGCACCCTCACCGATCCGTTCGTTGAGCTGTACAACCTGCCGGTTCACATTGGCGGCCATCTCGTGGAGGAGTTCGACAGTCAGCTCACGCGTGTCGAGCTGCGTCGCACCAGCTACCTGCAGAGAATGTCCACCATCTTGGGCCGCCGCGTGTGGGAGAACGCGGGTTCACCTGAAGTCGACACCAACCGGTTGGCGGTGTCGATCGGCACCGGCCTCGGCTCGTCCGAGGAACTGGTCTTCAGCTACGACGACATGCGCACCCGCGGCATGAAGGCGGTCTCCCCATTGGGCGTGCAAAAGTACATGCCTAACGGTGCGGCCGCGGCGGTCGGCCTGGAACGGCACGCCAAAGCCGGTGTGATGACCCCGATTTCGGCGTGCGCGTCCGGTTGCGAGGGCATCGCCCGGGCTTGGCAGCAGATCGTGCTGGGTGAGGCCGACATGGCGATCTGCGGCGGCGTCGAGACCAAAATCGAGGCGGTGCCGATTGCGGCGTTCGCCGCGATGCGCATCGTGATGTCGACCAACAACGACAACCCCCCCGGTGCCTGTCGCCCATTCGACAAGGACCGGGACGGTTTCGTGTTCGGCGAGGCCGGCGCGCTCATGGTCATCGAGACCGAAGAGCACGCGAAAGCGCGGGGCGCCAACATCCTGGCCCGGATCATGGGCGCCAGCGTGACCTCGGACGGATTCCACATGGTGGCCCCGGACCCCAACGGGGAACGTGCCGGGCATGCGATAACGCGGGCGATCCAGCTCGCGGGCATCACCCCTGCCGAAATCGACCACATCAACGCCCATGCCACTGGCACCCAGGTCGGCGACCTCGCCGAAAGTAAGGCCATCAAACGGGCTTTGGGCAGCAACTACCCCGCGGTCTACGCGCCCAAGGCGGCGCTCGGCCACTCGGTGGGTGCGGTTGGTGCGTTGGAGTCGATCTTGACGGTCCTGGCGTTGCGGGAGCAGGTAATCCCGCCGACACTGAATTTGGAAAACCTCGATCCAGAAATCGATTTGGACGTGGTCGCGGGTAAGCCACGGTCCGGCAACTACCAGTACGCAGTCAACAATTCGTTCGGATTCGGCGGTCACAATGTGGCGATCACCTTTGGACGGTATTAGAACCCAGCGGTATTGATCCCGAGCTCACCTGAAACAGGAGACCTGCGATGACACTCATGGCCCCCGATGCGGTCGGCGAGTCGCTCGACCCGCGTGACCCGCTGCTGCGGCTGAGCAACTTCTTCGACGACAGCAGCATCGTGCTGTTGCACGAGCGTGACCGCTCGGGTGTGCTTGCCGCGGCGGGCACCGTGAACGGTCTGCGCACCATCGCGTTCTGCACGGACGGAACCGTGATGGGCGGCGCGATGGGCATCGAGGGCTGCACGCACATCGTCAACGCCTACGACACCGCCATCGAGGAGCAGAGCCCGATCGTGGGCATCTGGCACTCGGGTGGTGCCCGGCTGGCCGAAGGCGTCAAGGGACTGCACGCGGTGGGCTTGGTGTTCGAGGCCATGATCCGGGCGTCCGGCTACATTCCGCAGATTTCGGTGGTCGTCGGCTTCGCCGCCGGCGGCGCCGCCTACGGGCCGGCGCTGACCGACGTCATCGTGATGGCGCCGGAAAGCCGGGTGTTCGTCACCGGGCCGGACGTGGTGCGCAGTGTCACCGGCGAGGACGTCGACATGTGCTCGCTCGGTGGTCCAGAAACCCACCACAAGAAGTCCGGCGTGTGCCACATCGTCGCCGACGACGAGCTCGACGCCTACGAGCGCGGCCGCCGGCTGGTCGGATTGTTCTGCCAGCAAGGGCATTTCGACCGCAACAAGGCCGAGGCCGGCGACACCGACATCCACGCGCTGCTGCCCGAATCGGCGCGGCGCGCCTACGACGTGCACCCGATCGTGACCGCGATCCTCGACGACGACGCACCGTTTGACGAGTTCCAGGCCAACTGGGCCCCGTCGATGGTGGTCGGTCTCGGCCGGCTGTCCGGCCGCACGGTCGGCGTGCTGGCCAACAACCCGTTACGGCTGGGCGGCTGCTTGAACTCCGAAAGCGCCGAGAAGGCAGCACGTTTCGTGCGGATGTGCGACGCGTTCGGGATTCCGCTGATTGTGGTCGTCGACGTCCCCGGCTACCTCCCGGGTGTCGACCAGGAGTGGGGCGGCGTAGTGCGCCGTGGCGCCAAACTGCTGCACGCGTTCGGCGAGGCCACCGTTCCTCGCGTCACGCTGGTCACCCGAAAGACCTACGGTGGGGCCTACATCGCGATGAACTCGCGTTCACTGAACGCCACCAAGGTGTTCGCCTGGCCGGATGCCGAGGTCGCGGTCATGGGCGCCAAAGCCGCGGTCGGCATCCTGCACAAGCGCAAGCTGGCCGCCGCGCCGGACGACGAGCGCGAAGCGCTGCACGAAGAGTTGGCCGCCGAACACGAGCGGATCGCCGGCGGCGTAGACAGCGCCATCGAGATCGGCGTGGTCGACGAAAAGATCGACCCGGCGCACACCCGGAGCAGGCTCACCGAGGCGCTGGCCGAGGCACCGGCACGTCGCGGACGCCACAAGAACATTCCGCTGTAATTTCCAGCGCGAACTGGGGCCCTCCCCCGCGCCGCTTCTCCCGCGAACCTAACCAGGCTGCGAATTCTCTTGCAGAATCTCGCAGTACGGTTAGGCTCGCGAGTCGCTGGCCAATTCCCGAGCCTCCTCCTCGGTCTCGACCGCGGGACCGGACCCGGGCAACGGCTTGCCGGCGACCTCCGGCGTGAACAGCAGTGTGATCACGCCGACCAGGCCCGCGCCCATCAGCATGTAGGCCGGCACCATCTCATTGCCGGTGCTCGATACCAGCGCTTCAGCAATCAACGGGGTGACGCCGCCGACGGTGGATATCGACAGGTTGTAGGAAATCGCCAGCGCCCCGTACCGCACCCTGGTGGGGAACAGGGCCGGCAACGCCGAAGGCGTCGTGCTGTCGAAGCAGAGTTCCATCAGCCCGATCAGCAGCACACCGAGGAAGATCACCGGATAGACACCGCCGAGGCGGATGAGCAGAAATGCCGGGATTGAAGCCACGATGAGCAGCACGCAGCCCGTCCGCATGATCGGTTTGACACCGATACGGTCAGACAACTTCGCGACGAACACGATCGTGGCCATCAGGATGGCCAGCGTGATGACGATCAGCACCAGTGCGGCCGTTTCCCCAAGGTGCACAACCGTTTTCAGATAGGTCGGCAAGTAGCCGGTGACCATGAAATCGGTGACCTGGGAGGTCAGCACCAAGGCGGCGCAGATCAGCATCGGCCGCCACTGCTCGATGACGGTGTGCCGGAACTGGTGGCGGCCGCCCTCTTCGGCGGCATCCGCACTCTGACTCATCTGCGTGAAAGCCGGTGACTCCTCGAGTCGCAGGCGCATGTAGAGCGCGATCAGGCCCAACGGTGCGGCCAGCAGCAGGGGAACCCGCCAGCCCCAAGCCAACCAGTCGTGAACCGGCAGCCAGGCCTGCAGCCCAGTCACCAAAAAGCCCGCGATCACAAACCCGATCAGGTTGCCCAGGGGCAGGAACCCGACCAGCATGCCGCGCTTACGGTCTGGTGACTGCTCCACCAGATAGGTCATGGCACCGACGAATTCGCCGCCGGTCGACAACCCCTGGAAAACTCGGGCGACGACGAGCAAGATGGGCGCCCAGATGCCGATGGCGCTGTAAACAGGCAGCAGGCCGCTCATCGTCGTACCGGCCGTCATCATCAGGATCGTGATCACCAGCACCCGCTTGCGACCGATGCGGTCACCCAGAGGGCCGAAGATCATGCCGCCCAGCGGGCGCACCACGAACGCCGCCGCCAGGGTGCCGAAGGTGGCAATCAAGTGGACAGCGCTGACGCTGTTCCCGGGATAAAACACCTGGGCGATGGTGGTGGCGATGTAGCCGTAGACCGCGAAGTCGTACCACTCCATGACGTTGCCGATCGCGGTGCCCATAATGGCTTGGGTCATCACGCTCGGATCGGTGACCGTGATCTCGTCGCGCGCCCACTTTTGCTGAGCGCCATCGGTGTCCATCGACACCGGTGTTACCCGAACTTCGCCGGGTCGAACCACGCCAGCAGACCGGGTTAGCCAGCAGACCGGGTTAGCCGACGCCCGCGAGGAACTCCGCCGCCACGGCCACCACCCGCTCGCGATCGCGGGACACCAGGCCGATCCGGGTCCGGCGATCGAGAATGTCGTCGACGTCGAGCGCGCACTCATGGGTGACGGCGTATTCGAACTCCGCGCGGGTCACGTCGATGCCCTCGGCGACCGGCGCGGTCGGGCGCTCGCAGGTGGCGGTGGCGAGGACGTTGGGCGCCTCGGCGCCATAGCGGGACACCAGCGACGCCGGCAGTTCGGCCCGCGAACTCGCGCCCGATCCCGGGTTGGACGGCGCCCCGATCAGCGGCAGATTGCGGGTCCGGCAGCTCGCCGGCTTGCAGGTGCCGCAGGCTAACGGCCTTGTCCAGGACGTCCTGAGCCATGAAGCGGTATTCGGTCAGCTTGCCGCCGATCACGCTGATGACCCCGGACGGCGATTCGATGACGGCGTGCTCGCGCGAGACGTCGGCAGTGCGACCCTCACCCCTGTCGATCAGCGGCCGCAGCCCCGCGTAGGCGCCGACGATATCGGTGTCGCGCAGCGCGGTTCCCAGCGCGGTGTTCACGGTGTCCAACAGGAAGGTGATTTCCTCGGCGGACGGTTCCGGCACATCGGGGATCGCACCGGGGGCGGCTTCATCGGTGATACCGAGGTAGACGCGGCCCAGTTGCTCGGGCATGGCGAACACAAAACGGTTGAGCTCACCGGGAATCGGAATGGTCAGTGCCGCAGTCGGATTGCCGAAGGTGCTGGCATCGAAGACGAGGTGGGTCCCACGGCTGGGCCGCAACCGCAACGAACCGTCGATCTCACCCGCCCACACCCCGGCGGCGTTGATCACCGCACCGGCCGAGACGTCGAACGACTGCCCCGTGCGCTGATCGGTCAGCCGCACCGAAGTGCCGGTGGCCTCGGATGCCGCGACGTGGGTGAGGATCCGGGCGCCGTGCTGGGCCGCGGTGCGCGCGACCGCGGTGACCAGTCGGGCGTCATCGATCAATTGCCCGTCGTAGGCCAGCAGACCGCCGTCGAGGCCGTCACGGCGCACCGTGGGCGCCATCTCCACCACCCGCTGCGCCGACACCCAGCGGGATCGGGGCAGGGTCGACGACGACGTTCCCGCGAGCATCCGCAACGCGTCACCGGCGACAAACCCCGCGCGCACCATCGCACGCTTGGGGTGGCTCATCGACGGCAGCAACGGGACCAATTGCGGCATCGCGTGCACGAGATGAGGGGCGTTGTGCGTCATCAGGATTCCGCGCTCGATGGCGCTGCGCCGGGCGATTCCCACGTTGCCGGTCGCCAGGTAGCGCAGACCGCCGTGCACCAGTTTGGAACTCCATCGGCTGGTGCCGAATGCCAGATCGTGCTTCTCCACCAGCGCCACCCGCAGGCCGCGCGAGGCGGCGTCCAGGGCGATCCCGACCCCGGTGATGCCGCCTCCGATCACGACCACGTCCAGCGGCTCGCCGTCGGCGAGGGCGTTCAGGTCGGCGGTACGGCGCGTGGCATTGAGTGCTGTGGTCATCAGGACAGGTATCCGTTCAGCGAGTAGGCGAGTTCGGTGGCCAGCGCGTCGGCATCGAGGATCGGGCGAACGATCTGCTCGGACTGAATGGTCGACTGGGCGATCAGCAACACCATGGTGGCCATCTGCAGTGGGTCACCCGCGCGCACGCTGCCGTGGCGCTGGGCCGCCCGCAACCGGTCGGCAAGAGCCTCGATCAGCATCTGCTGGCTGGAACCGAGACGTTCGGTGATGTAGATCGGCGCGAGATGCGAGTGCATCACCGACATGATCAGCTCGTCGCGACGCAGCAGGTTGGCCACCGCAACGATCTGGCGCACCAGCGATTCGCGGTCGTCGCCCAGCAACGGCGCATCGCGCATCACGTCGGTGATGCGCTGGGTCAGCAGCGACGCCACGATCGACGGCGTATCCGGCCAGCGGCGGTACACGGTCGGCCGGCTCACCCCCGCGCGCCGCGCGATCTCCGCGAGGGTCACCCGGTCCACGCCGAAGTCGACGACGCAGCTGGCCGCCGCCGCCAGGATCCGGTCGCCGACGTCCAATCCTGCGTTACTGATTGACAGCATGTGTAATACTGTAACGCATGACGCAGCCCGAGGAACTCCTTCCCCCGATGAAGTGGAACGCGTGGGGAGATCCCGCCAGCGCCAAACCACTCTCCGACGGCATCCGGTCGTTGTTGAAACAGGCTGTCGGACTGGACGATTCGGCGCGCGAAGAACTCGCCCCGGACCAGGTACAGCTGCGCCCGTCGGCGCTATCGAAGGCGCATCAGGACGCGCTCGCCGCCATCGTCGGCGCCGAGTATTGCCGCACCGACGATCGCGATCGGCTGCTGCACGCCGGCGGCAAATCCACCATCGACCTGCTGCGGCGCAAGAACACCGGCGTCCAAGACGCACCGGACGCCATCCTGCTGCCCGGCGGCCCCGACGGCGAAGACGCCGTCCTCAAAATCCTGCGCTATTGCTCCGAGCACGGCATCGCCGTCATCCCGTTCGGCGGCGGCACCAATGTCGTCGGCGGCCTCAATCCCACCCGCGGCGACTTCGGCGCCGTGGTCTCACTCGACTTGCATCGCTTCGACCAGCTCGTCTCGCTCGACGAAGTGTCGGGCCAAGCGGTTTTCGGCGCCGGGGTCACCGGCCCGGACGCCGAACGTCTGCTCGGCGAACGCGGCTTCTCGCTCGGGCATTTCCCGCAGAGCTTCGAATATGCGACCCTCGGCGGCTTCGCCGCGACCCGTTCCTCCGGTCAGGACTCGGCCGGCTACGGCCGCTTCAACGACATGGTGCGCGGTCTGCGGATGATCACCCCGGCGGGGACGCTGGACCTGGGCCGTGGACCGGAATCGGCCGCCGGCCCCGACTTACGGCAGCTGCTGATCGGGTCGGAGGGCACCTTCGGCGTCATCACGCAGGTGCGGCTGCGGGTACACCGGGCACCCGAAGCCGTCCGCTACGAAGCCTGGTCGTTCCCCGATTTCACCACCGGCGCGGCGGCTCTGCGCGCGATCATCCAGAATGCGACCGGCCCCACCGTCGTTCGGCTGTCCGATGAGGTCGAGACCGGGGTGAATCTGGCCACCACCGAGTCGATCGGCGAAAACCAGATCACCGGCGGCTGCCTGGGCATCACCGTGTTCGAGGGCTCCACGGAACACGTCGAGAGCCGGCTCGCCGAGACCAGCGCACTGCTGGCGGCCCAGGGCGGCACGTCGTTGGGTGACGGTCCCGCACAGGCCTGGGAGCGCGGCCGGTTCGGCGCGCCGTATCTTCGCGACTCGCTGCTGGCCGCCGGTGCGCTCTGCGAGACGCTGGAGACCGCGACCGACTGGTCCAACATTCCGACGCTCAAGGCCGCCGTCACCGAAGCACTCACCACCGCGTTGGCAGAAACCGGGACACCGGCGCTGGTGATGTGCCACATTTCGCACGTGTACCCCACCGGCGCATCGTTGTACTTCACCGTCGTCGCCGGGCAGCGCGGCAATCCGATCGAGCAATGGCACACCGCCAAGAAGGCCGCATCCGACGCGATCATCGCCACCGGCGGCACCATCACCCATCACCACGCGGTCGGCGCCGACCACCGTCCCTGGATGCGCGACGAGGTGGGCGATCTGGGCGTGCAGGTGTTACGCGCGGTCAAGGCGACTCTGGATCCGGCGGGAATCCTCAACCCCGGCAAGCTGATTCCGTGACACCCGCGGCAGGGCAACTGCGCCGGCGCGAGATCAGCAAGGTGACCGCGCTGACCAATCCCCTGTCGGGGCACGGCACCGCCATCCACGCGGCGCAGGCCGCCATCGCCCGGCTACACGCTCGCGGCATCGAGGTGGTCGAGATCATCGGCGACGACGCCGAAGACGCCCGTCATCTCGCGGCCGCGGCCCTCGAACGCGGCACCGACGCGCTGGTGGCCACCGGCGGCGACGGCGTCATCTCCAACGCGCTGCAAGTCCTGGCGGGTACCGACGTTCCGCTGGGCATCATCCCGGCCGGCACCGGCAACGATCACGCGCGTGAATTCGGTATTCCCACAAAGGATCCCGAGGCCGCCGCGGACATCGTCGCCGACGGCTGGACCCAAACGATCGACTTGGGCCGCATCCGCGATGCCAAGGGTGTCGACAAGTGGTTCGGCACCGTGGCGGCCACCGGATTCGATTCCCTGGTGACCGATCGCGCCAACCGGATGAGCTGGCCGCATGGGCGGCTGCGCTATTACGTCGCGATGCTCGCCGAGCTTTCGCAACTGCGGATGTTGCCGTTCCGCTTGGTACTCGACGGCACCAAGGAGATCGACGCCGATATCACGCTGGCGGCCTTCGGAAATACCCGAAGCTATGGCGGCGGGCTGCTGGTCTGTCCCAACGCCGACTACACCGACGGCCTGCTCGACATCACCATGGCCCACAGCGGATCCCGCACGAAACTGATCCGCCTGTTTCCGACCGTGCTGAAAGGCACGCACGTCGAGCGCGACGAGGTGACCACGGCGCGCGCCAAAACCATCCACGTCGAATGTCCCGGTATCAACGTCTACGCCGACGGCGACTTCGCGTGTCCGCTGCCCGCTGAACTCTCCGCGGTACCTGGGGCATTGCAGATTCTGCGTCCCGGCCGCTGACGATCCGGGCCTTAGATGGTCTGGTGGCGTCCAAAGAATTCGTGGTCTTCGTTGTAACCACCGTAACCGCTACCGAGCTCGGAGTAGTGCGCCACAAACTCAATGCCCTTGAGCCACTTCACATGCCGGAAGCCGTGCTGTAATTCGTTGCGCAGCCGAAGTGGCGCCCCGTGCCCGTAGCTCACCGGTTCGCCGTTCATGTCGTAGGCCAGCATGGTCAGATGGTTGTTCATCTGCTCGATCGGGTGCGCGACGTAGTAGATCCCGCCGTCGGCGCCGGGGCCCAGGGAATAGAACACCACCCATTTGGCATCGGGCAGCGGTTGGACGATGTCCATGATCGTGCGCATCGACACGCCACCCCATTTGGCGACACCCGACCAGCCCTGGATGCAGAAGTGTTGGGTGATCTGTTCGTGGTACGGCAGGTCATGCAACTCGCCCCAGCGAGAACTCGGTCGGGTGCTCGACGAGGCCGTAGATCCGTAGCCGCCAATCCACGAAGTTGTTCTTCTCCAACTCTTTGTACTCAACGGTTTCCGGGTAGGTGCCGTTGTGCCAGAAGTACGGCGAGATGTCTTTCTCGGTGAACGCGCCCGGCTTCGGGTTGGTGTACTCGAACAGTCGCTGCAGCGGCCCGACGAGTGCGTAGCCGACCCGCTGCACCACCCGCGGGTGACGATAGGTGAGCGGGGTGGCGGCCACCCAGCCGACAGCCACCACCACCATGGCCGCCGCGAAGATCCAGAACCCGACCCAGCTGTTGTCGTCGCGGGCGGCGAACATGTGGTTGAGGTTGCGCAACGCCTCGGTGGCGAAGACCAGCGTGACGTGGACAACGATGAAGAACAGGAAATAGACCAGCACCAGGAAATGCAGCGAGCGTGCGGCCTGGATGCTCAGCGCTTACTGATCACGGTGAGGCGCATCGACAGCGCCGGCGACATCCCCAGCCCGGTAATGACCGCGAGCGGTGCGGCGATGAAGACGGTGACGAAGTACGCCAGCAACTGCATCCCGTTATAGGCCACCCACGTGCTGTCGGTCGGCCAGTCCAGCGAAAGGTACTGAATGCCCACCGATACCGCGTTGGGAAACACGTCCCAGCTGGTCGGCACGATGTGGCGCCACTGCCCGGTAGCGAACAACAGTACGTAGAAGACCGCGCCGTTTAGCAGCCACAAGACGTCGACGCCCAGGTGCCACCACCGAGCCAGTCCAATGGAATGGCGAATCCCCGGCAATCCCAGCTGCCCGGGTAGCCCAACCGAATCGTCCTTGGCCGTCCACAGCGGGTTGTCCGGGACGGGCTTGGCCACCCTGAGCCACTCGTCCTTGCCGGGCGTCGCGTTGCGACTGAAGTAGAGCCGCGGATGATCGCAGAGGATCTGAATCCCGGACCGGATGATGAACGTCATCAAGAACAGGTTGAAAAAGTGGGCCCACCCGATCCACGCGGGGATGCCCGGGCTGACCCCGGAAGGCACGTCAGTACCCGGATAACGCTGGATGAATGCCTGCACCGACGGCATATTGTGCAGGCCTTTGCCCACGGCCACCGCCGCTATCAGTACGGCGAATCCAATGGGAATCAGCCACAGCAGGTTGAACCACTTGTCCCGACCTACCCGCAGTCGGGGCGCAATAGCCCGCTTGTCCTCTAAGCCGCCGGCCCAAGTCTCCGGGTCGACGATGTCTTCAGCAACGCACAGCTCGGTGCGATACCCCGCATCAATCTGAGTCTGCCGGATGTCGACTTCGTCATCGGCCACGTCATCCACACTTACTCTATTTTCACAAACGCATTTAGATAAATGCTATCGGACGGCGTACCTGCTCGGGAAGGGCTGCGGGCCGTGTAACAACTCGTACGACAAACGCGACATCTGGGCAGACGCGCGCCGTGCGAGCGCTGCCCTGGGAGGAACGATGTCGGGTCGTCGCAACACCGCGGTTATCACCTTGGCGGCCGTGTCGCTGGGCGGCTCGTTGGCGCTTGCCCCCACGGCGTTCGCCGGTGACCCCCTCTGGAACGGGCAGTACATCCTGACGCTGTCCGCCAACGCAAAGAACGGGACCAGCATCGCGGCCGGCCAGCCGGAATACGCCCACCGGGCCAGCTATTCGATTACCTCGAAGTGCTCGGCGGGCGTGTGCACCGCCACGGTGAACGACCCGCCGCCTCCCAAAAACCAGTTCATGCCGCAGTCAGTCGAATTCACCTGGAATGGGTCGCAGTGGGTGCGCGAGATGACGTGGAAATGGGACTGCCTGCTACCCGACGGCACCACCGAATACGACCCGGCGAAATCCATCACGGCGTACACCCCGGGGCCGAACGGAGTCCTCACCGGCGTCTTTCATACCGATATCACCAGCGGTGCGTGCAAGGGCAACGTCGATATGCCGGTGTCTGCCGCCCCGGCGAATCCGCCGACGGTTTAGCCGGTGCCCCGGTTGAGCCAGGTCACTTCGGCGCTGTCGCCGCCGTCGCGGTAGACCTCGAGCGCCTCGTCCCACGCCGTTCCCAGCACGGAATCCATCTCGGCGGCCAGAGTGTCAGCACCTTGCGCCATCATCGACCGCAGCCGCATCTCGCCGACCATGATGTCGCCGTTGGCGCTCATCGCCCCGCTCCACAAGCCCAGTTGCGGGGTGTGGCTGAACCGGAATCCGTCGACTCCAGGGCTCGGATCCTCAGTGACCTCGAACCGCAACACCGACCACGACCGCAGCGCATTGGCCAACCGGGCACCGGTACCCACCGGACCGACCCAGTTAGTGACGGCGCGCAGCTGTGCGGGCATCGCCGGCTGCGGTGTCCAGACCAGGTTGGCCTTGGACTGCAGGGTCGACGACAACGCCCACTCGACGTGCGGGCACACCGCCGCGGGCGAGGCGTGGACGTACACCACACCAGCCGTCACGTCGGCGAATTGATTCGTCGCACGCATATTGTTGCTCCTTCGGTTCCACGAGGGACGTCTTCCCCAACGACCTGGTGAACCCGACGAGCGGCATGCTCGCATCAAATTTTGTGTCTTGCGTGTCTATTGTGCCCTGTGATGCCTGTGTTGCGCTAGTGTGCATTTTCCTTAAAATCACTCACCGAGCACTCGGTCCGAGATTTCCGGCCACAGCCCCAGCGCCCAGTCGCCGAAATCGCGGTCCGTCAGCACGACAAAAGCCAGCTCAGCGTCGGGATCTGCCCAGATAAAGCCACCCGCTTGGCCAAAGTGCCCGAACGTCCGCGCCGAGTTGCGCGCCCCCGTCCAGTGCGGCGATTTCGAATCCCGGATCTCGAAGCCCAGCCCCCAGTCGTTGGGCCGCTGCACGCCGTAGCCGGGCAGCACCCCGTCCAGCCCGGGAAACTGCACGCTCGTCGCGTCGTCATGCATCTGCCCCGAAACCAGCGCCGGACGCAGCAGTTCGCCGGCGAACGCCGCCAGATCGCCCACCGTGGAGGTGCCTCCGTAACCTGCGGTCGAAGCGCCGCCGTCCAGCCGGGTGGTGTTCATGCGCAACGGCTCATAGACCGCCTCGCTGAGGTAGCGGCCGAACTCGATGCCCGACTCCCGCTCCACGGTCTCGGCCAGCACGGCGAAGCCGTAGTTGGAATACATGCGCCGGGTGCCGGGCGTGGCCAGCACCCGATCGGAGTGCATCGCCAGACCCGAGGCGTGCGCCAGCAGGTGGCGGACCGTGGATCCGGGCGGCCCGGCCGGGGTGTCCAAATCGACGACGCCCTCTTCGATGGCGACCTGCGCGGCCCGGGCCACCAACGGTTTGGTGACCGACGCCAGCTCGAACACCCGCTCGGTGTCGCCGTGCGTGGCCAGCACCCCGGCGGGTCCGATCACCGCGGCGGCAGCGTTGGCCACCGGCCAGTCGACAAGGAGGTCGAGAGCGTCGAGAGGGGCCATCAGATCGGGCGCGTCACTTCGTGGCGATGTAGTAGTTGTTGATCGGGTCCGACTCGATCTCTGCCACCCGCACGTCGGCAAACCCGGCGTCGATCAGCATCGAGGTGGCCAGCTGATGTCCCCACACCGCGCCCAGCCCGGCGCCGTCGAACGCCAGCGACACCGTCATGCAGTGCATCAGCGAGGTCGTGTAGAGGTACGTGCTCATCGGGGCGTCGACGTTGTCTTCGAGTCGGCTCGATGCCTTGATGTCGGCCATCAGCAGTACACCGCCGGGCCGCAGCGCGCGATGCATGTTTTCCAGCACCCGGGCCGGCTGGGCCTGATCGTGGATCGCATCGAACACGGTGATCACGTCGTAGCTGTCGGCCTTGTCCAACTCGGTCAGGTTGTGGCTCTCGAAGGTCGCGTTCGTCAGGCCGAGGCGTTCCGCCTCCTGCACGCCCGTGGCGATGGCCTCGTCGGAGAAGTCGATGCCGGTGAACCGGCTCGCCGGGAAGGCCCGCGCCATCACGTTGATCGCATGACCGCTGCCGCAGCCGACATCGGCGACGTCCACTCCCGACCGCAGGCGTTCGGGAAGGCCGTCGACCAATGGCAGCACGACGTCGACGAGCGCGGCGTCGAACACCGCGCCACTCTCCTCGGCCATCAGCTTGTGGAAGCGCGGAAATTCGCTGTAGGGCAACCCGCCGCCGGCTCGGAAGCAGCCGATGATTTTCTGCTCGACCTCGCCGAGCAACGGAACGAACTGGGCCACCACCGCGAGGTTGTCGGGACCGGCGGCACGGGTCAGCAGGGCGGCGCGGTGGGCGGGCAACGAATAGGTTCCGGAGTCGGGGTCGTAGTCGACGATGTGCCCGGTGGTCATGCCGCCCAGCCACTCCCGGACGTAGCGCTCGTTGAGGCCCGCGGCCTCGGCGATCTGCGCACTGCTGGCCGCCCCGAGTTCGGCCATCGTGTCCAGCAGACCGGTCTGGTGCCCGATGCTCACCAGGATCACCAGGCTGGCGCCGTCGAGGGTCGCGACCAATCGTTCGGCGAATTGTTCGGCAGTCTCTAAAGCCGTCACGCCCACGGACGCTACACGCAGGCCGATGGGTGGACGGGCCGCCAAGAGATGTATGGCGGCGAACAGTAGGTTGGAACCCATGAGTCAGACAGTGCGCGGAGTGATTTCACGCAAGAAGGGGCAACCGGTCGAACTGGTGGACATCGTCGTCCCGGACCCCGGCCCCGGAGAGGCCCTGGTCGATGTCATCGCCTGCGGGGTATGCCATACCGACCTGACTTACCGCGAGGGCGGCATCAACGACGAGTACCCGTTCCTGCTCGGCCACGAGGCCGCCGGCACGGTCGAAGCGGTCGGGCCGGGCGTCACCGCGGTCGAGCCGGGCGACTTCGTGATCCTCAACTGGCGCGCGGTCTGCGGCCAGTGCCGGGCGTGCAAACGCGGCAAGCCGAGCTACTGCTTCGACACGTTCAATGCCACCCAGAAAATGACGCTGACCGACGGCACCGAGCTCACGCCCGCGCTGGGCATTGGGGCGTTCGCCGACAAGACGCTGGTGGCCGCCGGCCAATGCACCAAGGTCAATCCCGAGGCCGACCCCGCGGTCGCCGGATTGCTGGGCTGCGGCGTGATGGCCGGGATCGGCGCCGCGATCAATACCGGCGCCGTGGACCGTAACGACACCGTCGCGGTGATCGGCTGCGGCGGCGTCGGGGATGCCGCGATCGCAGGGGCCGCGCTGGTCGGCGCCAAGCAGATCATCGCCGTCGACACCGACAACGCCAAACTGGACTGGGCCCGCAAGTTCGGTGCCACCCACACCCTCAACGCCCGCGAGTTTGACGTCGTCGAGACCATCCAGGACCTCACCGGCGGCTTCGGCGTCGACGTGGTGATCGACGCGGTCGGCCGCCCCGAAACATGGAAGCAGGCCTTCTACGCCCGCGACCTCGCCGGAACCGTGGTGCTGGTGGGTGTGCCGACACCCGATATGCGCCTGGACATGCCGCTGGTCGACTTCTTCTCCCGCGGCGGGTCGCTGAAGTCGTCGTGGTACGGCGACTGCCTGCCCGAACGCGACTTCCCCACCCTGATCGATCTCTACCTGCAGGGCCGGCTTCCGCTGGAGCTGTTCGTCTCGGAACGCATCGGGCTCGACGACATCGAGGAGGCGTTCGAGAAGATGCATGCCGGTAAGGTGCTGCGCTCGGTGGTGGTGTTGAAGTGACCGGCATCGACAAAGTCGTCACCCACGGAACCTTCGAACTCGACGGTGGCAGTTGGGAAGTCGACAACAACATCTGGCTTATCGGCGATAACTCCAATGTCGTGGTCTTCGACGCCGCCCACACCGCCGAGCCGATCATCGAGGCCGTCGACGGTCGCAATGTGGTGGCCGTGGTCTGCACCCACGGCCACAACGATCACGTCACCGTCGCTCCCGAACTGGGCAAAGCACTGGACGCACCGGTGCTGCTGCACCCGGGCGACGAGGTGTTGTGGCGAATGACGCACCCGGACAAGGACTTTCGTCCCTACTCCGACGGGGACACGCTGAGCGTCGGGGGCACCACGCTGCAGGCACTGCACACCCCGGGCCACTCCCCTGGATCCGTGTGCTGGTACGCCCCCGAATTGGGAGTGGTGTTCAGCGGCGACACGCTGTTCTCCGGCGGCCCCGGCGCGACGGGCCGCTCCTACTCCGACTTCCCGACGATCCTGAACTCGATCTCGGAGCGACTGGGTGTGCTACCCGGGGACACGATCGTGTACACCGGCCACGGGGACACCACCACCATCGGCGACGAGATTGTGCATTACGAGGAGTGGGTGGCGCGGGGTCACTGACCCGCGCTCAGGCTCGCCCACTCGCGTCGCCCGCTCGCGTATCTAACCCCACTGCGAAATTCGGCGGCCAAATTCGCAGCCACGTTAGGCTCGCGGGTAGCTGCTCGCTCGCGGGTCACTGACCGCGCAAGCTCAGTGCCCTTCGAGGATCCGCTGCTTCTCGGTCTGAAACTCCTGCTCGGTCAGCGCTCCGGAATCCCGCAGCGCCGCCAGTGTTTTGAGCCGCTCGAGCCGGACGCCCTCGTCGGTGGGTTCGTGGGCCGTGCGGGCGGCGTCTGGGCGAGTCCGGCGCCACCGACACCGCCGGCGACACTCCTTGTACGAAGGCCGCTCCCGCCCGTCGCCGGGTGCGGGCCAGCCACCACCCCGAGACGATCGAATCGACCAGGCCCACAACGAACATCGCCACGAACAACCACACCAGATAGCCGTGGGAACTCGAGTGACCGAAGGCCAGTCGAGGCGCGATGAATCCGTTGACCTGTCCATCTGTCGTGATGTTGTACGTTCCCGCGGCGGGGACCTGAACCACCCACACCCGCACATGCGCGTCATTGTTGACTGTTGTTGTGCTGCCGATGTTTTCGCTCATCGTGGGCTGCGCCAGTCCGTCGGGCGGGGTGATCGTGACCCCGAGCGGCGGCACCGGCAGACCGCCGCCGTCGGGACCGCTGATCACTACGGTGTGCAAGCTGACGGTGACTTCACCGGCGGGCAAGTACAGGCTGCTCGACCCCGGGATCGGCACCTCGCCGTACGCGTTGTACTTGTCCAGGAAAAAGGTGTTGAGCACCAACGCGAAGATGAAACCGCCGACCGACACGATCATCATCACGACGGCAGCGGTCAGCGAAATCTTCGCAAGCCGTCTGCTGCTCATCCACGCAGTGTGTCACTGCGAGCCACCTCCGTGCCAGCGACTCAATCTGCCGAGGGGGTTCGCTGACGGCGACACAAAGAGCACACTAGGACGGGACTCATACCGAAGAAGGAGTGATACGCATGGCCAACGATCTCGTTGCCACCGTGCCGGACCTGTCCGGGAAGCTGGCGATCGTCACCGGAGCCAACAGCGGTCTGGGTTTCGGTCTGGCTAAGCGGCTCTCGGCGGCCGGCGCCGATGTGGTCATGGCGATCCGCAATCGGGCCAAGGGCGAGGCGGCGATCGACGAGATCCGCAGCGGCGTGCCCGACGCGAAGCTGACCATCAAATCCCTCGACCTGTCGTCGCTGGCCTCCGTCGCCGCGCTGGGTGAACAACTCAACGCCGAGGGCCGCCCGATCGACATTCTGATCAACAACGCCGGAGTCATGACGCCGCCGGAACGCGACACCACCGCCGACGGCTTCGAATTGCAGTTCGGCAGTAATCATCTCGGGCACTTCGCGCTGACGGCGCATCTGCTGCCGCTGTTACGCGCCGCGCAGCGTTCCCGCGTCGTCTCGTTGAGCAGCCTCGCGGCCAGCCAAAGCGGCAAGATCCACTTCGACGATCTGCAGTT
Source organism: uncultured Actinomycetota bacterium (assembly GCA_963832935.1). Classification (GTDB taxonomy): domain Bacteria; phylum Actinomycetota; class Actinomycetes; order Mycobacteriales; family Mycobacteriaceae; genus Mycobacterium. Next base: position 18,417 of record CAWHWA010000034.1, on the reverse strand, counting down.
CGAGAAGTCCTACGCGCCGATGGCGGCCTACGGCCAGTCGAAGCTGGCGGTGTTGATGTTCGCCCGCGAGCTGGACAAGCGCAGCCGCGCCGGCGGCTGGGGCATCGTCTCCAACGCGGCACACCCCGGTCTGACCAAGACCAACCTGCAGGTCAGCGGACCTTCATACGGCCGCGAAAAGCCGGCGCTGATGGAGCGGTTGTACAAGGCGTCGTGGCGTTTCACGCCGTTCCTGTGGCAGGACATCAACGAAGGCATCCTGCCCGCTCTCTACGCGGCCGCTACGCCGCAGGCCGATGGCGGCGAATTCTATGGACCACGCGGATTCATGGAGCTCGCCGGCGGCGGTGTCAAAGTAGCCAGCACGCCCCAGCGTGCTCGCAACGACGATGACTGCCGGCGGCTGTGGGAGATCTCCGAAAAGCTCACCGGTACCGGCTATCCGGGACCCAACTAGCAACTGGCACAAAGCTTTTCCCGTCTCACCCTCCTTGTGACCGCTGGTCAGGCAAAAAAGATTGCGGTAACGAGAGTTTCGACACAGCGCGGCAGCGGGTAACCGTCAGCAAGCTGCAGTCGAAGCTGCAACTCCAAAGGGGGAAGCTAAATGAGCGTGCAGGACGACAAAACAGCTGGTCAAGAAGACGAGACAGCTGGTGGAGAAGACGATAAAGCTCGCGCAGACGGAGATCAGCAACTAACCGAGAAGCCAGAGCCGGACGACGACGCCAAAGAAAAAGCCGCCGAAATGATGACGGCCTACGAGGAGAAGCCCACATTGGTGCTCCCCGGTTCCGGCGGGTCTGTTTCGGGCACGGCGATCGGCGCTTGGCTGGACGACGACGGTAAACCGAAGAATAGCGAAGACGCCGACCGCGACAACGAAGACAACCAGGAGCAAGTCAAGAAAGACATGGCCCTGAACGACAAACTCCGGGATCTCGCGGCCGAGGAAAACAAGGGCGAAAAACGCCCATCCGGCACCAAATAGCCCTTACGGGCCACCAAAACCGGGAATTGGCAAGCTGAATCCAGGGATACGCGGAATGGGCGGAATCCCCGGAATCGGTGGAATTCCCGGACCGCGAGGTGCGGGAGCTGGTATCTGGGGCACCGGCGGCGGGGCCGGAGCCTCCACCGGGGGCGGCGGGGGCGCCTCCGGGACCGGCGTATCCACGGCCGCGGGCGGAGGCACATCTACGGGGGCGGGAGCAGGAGCGGGAGCGTCAGCCGGTTGCGGCGGCGCGGCCGGAGCCGGAGTAGCGGCCTGGCCCGTGATCGGCGCCTGGCTCGGCGGTGCCGGTTGCGGAGCTCCACCATTGGCAGGCGGTGCGGAAGCCGGAGTCGTGCTCACGCCCGGGGCCGGCGCCGGTTTGTCGTCGGAGAGGCCGATCGCCAACGCGATGCCCACCAGCAGCACCGCTACCGCCGTGCCGATGATGAACAGGCCCGGCACCCGGTACCAGGGAATGACCGGTTCCTTTTTCTCCCGACGTGGCTGCGCGGGCTGTTGGAAATTCAATGCGGGGCGCGCCGACGTATAGCCTGACCCGCCGCCATGATTCGGGGCCTGCGCGGCAGCGATGGGCATCGCGCGCGAATGGTCGTCGGCCTCCGACCAGGCCAGCGCCGGCATCAGGCTCGACACCGGCTCCGAGGGCGGCGCCTGGGTCAGCACCGACTTTCGCTCCTCTACCGCCACCGGCGCTACCGCCGCCGCCACTGCCCCCGCTCCGAGCGCGGCCGGGGTCAGTAGGGTCGCGCTGGTCTCCCCCGGCCCACGCGTCGCGCGCAACGCCCCGCCGATTGCCGGGGTCAGGTACGGACGCGGCGTCGTCACGACCGGAACGCGCAGATGTCCGGACAGCATCGTGGTGACCGCCGGGATGCTTGCGCCACCGCCGACCGAAACCACCGCGACCAGATCACGAATCCCATTGCGCGCCAATGTTTCATCCAGCACCGCGATGAATTTGGCCAGCGACGTGCGGATCGCGTCGTCGAGTTCGTTCCTGGTGATCCGGATTTCGCCGGGTATCCCCGGCAACTCCTCGGCGAGCGTGGCAACGGTGCTCGACGAGAGCTGCTCCTTGGCGTTTCGGCATCCGGTGCGCAGCCGGCCCAGCGGTCCGATCGCCGAGGTGCCGGACGGATCAAAGGAATCGGCGCTGGGCAGGTTGGCCAGAACCGTCGTCAACAGCGCCTGATCGATCAGGTCGCCGGAGAAGTCGTGGTGTCGCACGGTCGCGGCGAGCGGGTGATAGTCACCCGCGGCGTCCATCAGCGTGATGCTGGTGCCGCTGCCGCCGAAGTCGCATACCGCCACGGTCCCCCGCGCCGGTATGCCGGGGTTGGCCCGCACGGCGAACAGCGTCGCGGCCGCATCCGGGATCAAGGTCAGCGGCGGGGCGCGATGTGACCATTCGGGCACCCGGCTCAGCGCGGAACCCAGGGCGTCGACCGCGTTCGAGCCCCAGTGCGCGGGGTGGGTCACGGCGACGTTTTCCGGCAGCGGCGCCCCCGTTGGTGGCGGCGTAGGCCAGTGCCCGCAACCCGTCGGCGGCCAATACCTCGCTGCGGTGCACGGAGCCGTCGGCCGCCACAATTCCGATCGGATCGCCGACGCGGTCCACGAAGTCGGTGATCACCAGGCCCGGCTGGTCCAACCGGGGGTTCTCGGACGGCACCCCGAGCTCGGGTACGCGCTCGCGATAAAGCGTCATGACGGGCTTACGGGTGATGGCGTGGTCGGCGGTCACCGCGGCGAAGTTGGTCGCGCCAATCGCGAGCCCCAGCGCGGGCGTAGCTCCGTCTGACATGGTCCAATCCCCGTTATCGAGCGGAATGCCCCCGCACCCGCCTAGCCCCGATTTTGTCGGTTATACCTATAGCCAATCTCTGTGCTGGCTATGCGCCAGCTGGGTAACGAATCGGCCACATTGTCCGCGCTGGTCACCGTATGCTGCCGGCCCCGGCGATCAGCGGAAGATCCAGCGGCGTCACCCAGCCGGGCGGCAAGTCGTTGACCGCCGGCACCGCATTCAACGCCCGCAACCCGGTCGCCAGGCATCCGGCCGCGGCCGCATCCCGGCCGGAGCCGTCGGTGAACCGGAACGCGGTCTCCTGGAAGATGCTCGGCGTCCCTTCGATGTCGACCCGGTAGACGTCGTTGTCGTGGCCCGTCGGCCAATCGGGGGCGGCGTCAAGCCCGATGCGGTTGACGTGCTCGAGCTGGATGCGGGTTTCGCCCTTGTAGACGCCATTGATGGTGAACCGGACGGCGGCGACGTGACCGGGTTTGATGACGCCCCTGGCGGAGTTGCGCTCGGTGGGTGTCACCCACTTGTCCCAGGTGGTGGTCATTTCGTCGAGCATGATGCCCGCGGCGTGCGCGATCATCGGGATGGTGGCGCCCCACGCGAAGATCAGCATGTCGCGGTCTTCCAGCATCGGCTTGAATTCGGGCTCGCGGCCGATGCCCATCTCGAATTCGTAGTCGCCCTCGTAGTTGGTGTAGTCCAGCAGCTCCGACGCCCGGACGCGCTTCACCTCGGAGGTCAGGCCCATCAGCGTCATCGGGAACAGGTCGTTGGCGAATCCGGGGTCGATGCCGGTGGTGAAGCAGGACGACTCGCCCAGCTCGCAGGCTTCGGTGATGGGCTCGATCCAGTTCGGCGGGTTCAGGTGCATCGTCGGCCATACCCATGGCGTCATCGCCGTCGAGCACACATCGATCCCGGCCCGCAGAAAACGGGTGATCAGCGAGATGTTCTCTTTGGCGTGCATCGCCGTCGGGCCGTAGTGCACCAACGCGTCGGGCTTCAAAGCGATGAGCGCGTCGACGTCGTCAGTGGCGAGAACGCCCACCGGTTCGGGCAAGCCGCAGATCTCGCCGACGTCGCGGCCAACCTTGTTCGGGTTGCTGACGCCGACGCCCACCAACTCAAACAGCGGATGCTTGACGATCTCGGGGATCACCATCCTGCCGACGAAGCCAGTGCCGTAAACCACTACCCGCTTTGAGCCATGTTCCGGCTTGCCCATTCTCGAAACTCACTTTCTCGATCAGCAGCCCCCCGCTCCGGGATTCACACTAAGCCCTCAATCGTTCGGCGCCGCTTCCAGGTTTTGCGCGCATCGCAATAACAGGGTGGCGAGCTCGCGGCGCTGCGCGGCTGACATCCCCTGCAACATCCCGGCTTCCACGTCCTCGACGGCGGCGTGGCTGCTCTTGAGGCGCGCCAGCCCAAGCGGGGTAAGGACCAGTGCGCGGGCGCGACCCCGCCCCTGCTCGTCCGACGGGGCAACGAGATCCCCGCTTCGCAGCCCGCTCAAAACGTCACCCAGCGACTGACGAGTGACGAAGCACAGCCTCGCCGAGTTCGGCGGCCGACGCGTCGGGATGATCATGCAGAGCACGCAACAGTGCGTACTGCGCCATCGACAACCCGGTGGCTTTCAGCGCGGCGTCGCACTGGCGTCGCAGCGCCTGCTGAACCCGCTTCACCAGATAGCCTGCGCCACTCTCGATCGGCGCTTGACTCATGACAGGAACCTTACATCATGTTACGGTGGGTTGTAAGGTTCCTGACAATCGAGAGGTCCGACCATGACCACGATCCAAGAGCGCGCCCCCATCGCCACCCTGATCAATGTCTTCACCGTGGCACCCGAGCGCGCGTCGGAACTGGCCGAACTGCTGGGCCGGGCCACCGAAGAGACGATGCGGTTCGTCCCCGGCTTCATCTCGGCCAACATCCACGTCAGCACTGATGGCACCCGAGTGGCCAACTACGCGCAGTGGCAAAGCGTTGAGGCGTACCAAGCGATGTTCGAAGATCCGAGAGCGCGTGAACACATGAGCGTGGCCGCCGAGATCGCGACCAGCTTCGAACCGCAGCTCTACACCGTGGAATCGGTGCACCTAGCGCCCAACGTCTAGGCGCGAACCGCTTCCCTACGGCCGCTCGTGGTGACACGATGCAAATCATGACGAAGCATCTCAGAGGACCCGCGGCCCTGTTTGCTATCGGTATCGGGTTCGCAAATGCCTGCGGCATCGCCCACGCCCTACCCGAGATGCCTCAGGTCCGCTACGAGATCAATGGGCCCGCGGTCGCCCAATTCATCTACTACCAGACCGAGGCCGGGCAGCTGCACCAGGTAAATGCGCCCCTGCCGTGGTCGACCGAGTTCACCGGCTTCGGGGGCCAGGTGTACACCCTCAGCGCCCAGGGGCCGGGTCCCCTCACCTGCAAGATTTTCATCGACGGCAACGTGGTGAGCGCCGCGACGGCGACGACGGGCGTGCCCGCCAGAACCGCTTGTACGCACTGATCCGGGTCTAGGCTCGCCAGTGTCACCTCTTCAATGGCGAAGGAGGGCCAAGTGAGCCTGACGACAGGGCATTCCGACGCGACCGAATGGGACGCCACCGCCCGAGATCCCACTTGCCGATGTCCATCTCGAGTCGCTCGACTTCTGGGTGCAGAACGACGACATCCGCGACGCCGCCTTTGCCACCTTGCGCCGGGAAGCTCCGATCTCGTTCTGGCCCCCGATCGAGATGGAGGGGTTCGAATCGGGCCCCGGCTATTGGGCGCTGACCAAGCTCGACGACGTCCACTTCACCAGCCGTCATCCCGACATCTTCAGCTCTGCCGGCGGCATCACGATCAACGACCAGACACCGGAGTTGGCCGAGTATTTCGGTTCGATGATCGTGCTCGACGACCCGCGACACCAGCGGCTGCGCGCGATCGTCAGCAGGGCCTTCACCCCGAAAGTGGTGGCCCGCATTGAGACGTCGGTGCGCGAGCGGGCCCACCGGCTGGTCGCCTCGCTGACCGCCAACCATCCCGACGGCGAAGCCGACCTCGTCACCGAGCTCGCCGGGCCGCTGCCGCTGCAGGTCATCTGCGACATGATGGGGATTCCCGAGGAGGACCATCAGCGAGTCTTCCACTGGACCAACGTGATTCTCGGGTTTGGCGACCCCGATCTGACCACCGATTTCGAAGAGTTCATGCATGTTTCGATGGACATCGGCACCTATGCCACCGCGCTGGCCGAAGACCGCCGGTCCAATCACCACGACGATCTGACCACCGCCCTGGTGGAAGCCGAGGTCGACGGTGACCGGCTCACCTCCCAGGAGATCGCGTCGTTCTTCATCCTGTTGGTGGTGGCCGGCAACGAGACCACGCGCAACGCGATCAGCCACGGCGTGCTGGCGTTGTCCCGCTTCCCCGAGCAACGCGAAAAGTGGTGGTCCAACTTCGAGGAGCTGACGCCCACCGCGGTCGAGGAGATCGTGCGCTGGGCCTCCCCGGTGATCTACATGCGCCGCACCCTCACTCAGGACTTCGAGCTGAGCGGCGTCAAGATGGCCGCCGGCGACAAGGTCGCGCTGTACTACAACTCGGCCAACCGCGACGAGTCAAAGTTCGCCAACCCGTGGGCTTTTGATGTCGCGCGCAACCCCAACCCGCACCTGGGCTTCGGCGGCGGAGGCGCGCATTTCTGTTTGGGGGCCAACCTGGCTCGTCGTGAGATCCGGGTCATCTTCGATGAATTGCGCCGCGAAATCCCGGACATCGGCGTAACCGGCAAACCCGCGCGATTGCTGTCGCAATTCATTCACGGCATCAAGAGCCTGCCGGTCGCGTGGACTCCCCCGGCCTGACGCTCGCGGTTAGCAAACTTTTCGATTGACTGCTCTGCTGATTGCCGGTAGGCATTGTGAGCATGGCTGATGTCGATGTGTGCGTGGTGGGTGCCGGTTTCGCGGGTCTGACTGCCGCGCTTCGACTCAAGCAGGCCGGCCATTCGGTGGCGTTGCTGGAGGCACGCGATCGGGTCGGCGGCCGAACCTTCACCGTGTCGCGCGACGATGGGTCGTGGATCGACAGGGGCGGCGCCTGGGTCGGGCCGACGCAGGACCGGATCCACGCGATGATGGACGAGTTCGGCGTCAAGACCTTCAAGCAGTACCACGACGGCGAGGCCATGATGGTCGTCGACGGCAAACAGCATCGCTACGGCGGCATGATCCCGTGGACCATGAGCCCGTGGGCCTCATTGAATCTGGGCGCGGCCATGCTCGAGCTCGGCCAGATGTGCAAGTCGATCCCGCTGGACGCGCCCTGGGAAGCCAAGAATGCCGACGAAGTGGGATCGCATGACGCTGGCCCAGTGGCTGGAAAAGAACATCGCCTCCAAGGCGGCGCACGCCCTCCTCGACACGGCGATCTCCGGTTGCTACACGTCGGCCGCCTCCGAGGTGTCGATGCTGTTCATGCTCTATCAGATGGGATCCGCCGGCGGTCCCAGCTGGGTGCTCGGCGGCAAGGACGCCTCCCAAGACTCCCGCGTCGTCGGCGGCATGGGTGCGATCTACCAGCCGATGGCCGCCGAGCTGGGCGATGCGATCCAGCTGTCGCAACCGGTCCGCTACATCACGCAGGACGCCGACGGGGTAACCGTGCGCTCCGAAACTGACAGCATCCGGGCGCGACGGGCCATCGTCGCGGTCCCGATCGCGATAGCCAGCCAAATCATTTACGAGCCAATGCTTCCCACCGATCGATCATTCCTGCACCAGCGGATGCCCAGTGGCGCGATCGTCAAAATCTCGATCGTCTACGACGAGCCGTTCTGGCGGGCCGACGGTTTGTGCGGCCAGTCGGCGGCGCCGGGATCGCTGGCCACGGTGACGATCGACGCCTGCACCGACACCGGTACGCCGGGCATCCTGTGCGTCATCATCGAGGGCCCCATCGCCCGGCAATACGAGCGCCTCGATGAGGGCGAACGCCGGCAAGCGGTACTCGACGCCCTCGTCGAGCGATTCGGCGCGAAGGCCGGCAAGCCGGTCGAATACCACGAACAGAACTGGACCCGCGAACCGCTATTCCGGCGGCGGGATGCTCAGCCACGCGCCGCCCGGGGTGCTCACCGAGTTCGGCCGTGCGCTGCGTGAACCGTGCGGCCGTATTCACTGGGCCGGCACCGAGACCTCGCCGAAGATGTGCGGCTGGATCGACGGCGCGATCCGCTCCGGTGAACGGGCCGCTACCGAAGTCATGGGCGGCATATCGTAGGCACCGTGACCATTCCCGCGTTTCCCACTCTCGAGGTGCTGGCAGCGCGCCAGAAACTCGTGCTCGACCACTTCCATGACGAGGTCCGCCAAGACTGGGACGACGTGTTGTCGACGTTCCCGCACCCCCACTATGAGCTGATCCCGCAGATGGTCATCCACGACGGAAACGACGCGGTGCGTGGCTACTACGACTACACGCGCACCGCGTTCCCCGATCAGGACCACGAAATCATCGCGCTGCGGCACAGCGCCGACGCGGTGATCGCCGAGTTCTGGTTGATGGGCACACATCGGGGCTATCTGGGCAAGGTTCCGCCCACCGGCAGCCGGTTCCGGGTCCGCATCACCGCCTACTTCGTCTTCGACGACGCGGAAACGCTTGTCTCCGAACGCATTTACTTCGACACGCTGACCATGATCAAACAGCTGCTGGGCGGGCTGAACATGAAGAAGCCGTCGAACTGGTTGCTGGCCGCGCGCTGTGTGCGGGGGCTGCTGTCGATGGCGTCGGAAAAGCCGGACCCGGCGCTGACCAATACCGCGCCGCCGGCGTTCAGCGAAGCGGGCTAAGGCTGCCATGCGGACGCGACGCCTTCACTGCGGTATGCGGCCTGACCGCAGTCGCACTGCTGGGCGCCTGCGCCATCGCCAAAGCCGCACCACTGGGCTCCCACACCGAGAAGTGGATCAGCCTTCAAGTCGGCGATTGCGTCGCCGACCTTCCGCCGGCCGATCTCAGCCGGGTGACAGTCACCGTTATCGATTGCACCACAGCACATTTGGCCGAGGTCTATCTGCGCGCGCCGATGGCCGTGGACACCGCCATCTCCAACGTCGCCAATCGGGACTGCACTGCCGGATTTGCTCCCTACACCGGCAAACCCCTGGACGGCAGCGCGTTTTCGATCACGTATCTCATCGACTCGAACCAGGATCGGACCGGTGCCGATCCGACCCCGAGCACCCTGATCTGCCTGCTGCAGTCCGCCAACGGTCAACCGCTGACCGGGTCCGCGCATCGCTGATGCTTTACGACGGCCACCGCGCGCCCAGCTGATCGGCAAGGTCGAGGAAGTCGGACGCGTTGATGTCGAACTCGTCGGAATAGGCGACGTCGGCGTCACCGTCGGCCCCGAATTCCAGCGGGCGCGCGACGAAGGCCGTGCGAAAGCCGAGGCCGGCTGCCGCGCGGATGTCGTATTTGTGGCTTGCCACCATCATGATGTCGCCGGGATCCAGGCCCAGGTAGGTCGCGGCCATCCGATAGATCGCCGGGTCGGGCTTGAAAACCCCGGCCATCTCCGCGGCAAAGATCGCATCCCAGGGCAACCGCGCTCGCTTGGAGATGTTGATGACCGCGGACACGTCGGCGTTCGACAGCGTCGCCAACGTGAACTCGCTCTTCAGCCAGGACAGCCCGGGCGCCACATCCGGCCAGGGCTCGAGTCGTTGCCAGGCCAGGGTGAGCTCCTCGCGCTCGGCATCCGAAAAGTCCGTGATGCCCGACTCGTGCAGGACGGTTTCCAGTGCGTCGCGATACACCGAGTGCACCGACACCCATCCGTCGTGGCGACTTCGCGCAGCCTCCAGCGCCGTGAAGTAACCGGCGCGCCAGCGCCGGACCAGGTCGGGCCAATCGACGCCCGTGTGACGCCCGGCGCTGATTCGTTGCGCCTCGCCGCAGACGGTCGAATGGAAATCGGTCGCAGTGCCCTGCACGTCGAACAACAACGCCTTAACCACAGGCTTCATCATGCCGTCAGGCTCCGGGCCGCGGCATCCCGGCGCCACGCGGTGAGTTAAAATCAGGGCTATCTAAATTCTTGTTCGCATACGCCTTGCGAGGTAACCGTGCCCGATAACGCCATCACACCGACCGGCGAACGTCACGCCGTCAGTGCGCGGAGTCCGAACCCGACTACCGCTTCACCATGGCCAACGAGCGGACCTTCCTGGCCTGGCAGCGCACCGCGCTGGGGCTGCTCGCGGCGGCGGTCGCCCTGGAACAGCTGGTTCCCGAGATGACGGTGCCCGGCGCCCGCCGGCTGCTCGGTGTGGGGCTCGCGGTGCTGGCGGTCCTCACCAGTGGGATGGGCCTGCTGCGCTGGCAACAAGCCGATCACGCCATGCGCGGCGGCGACCCGTTGCCCCGTCACCCCTCACCGGCCTACCTCGCGGTCGGCCTCGGCGTGGTCGGGCTCATCGCGCTCGGGTTGGTCATTCTCAAGGCGGTCTCGGGTTGACCCAGGCGGCGGCCCGCAATCCGTCGGCGAGCACTTTGTCGGCAGAACGCACCACGCTGGCTTGGACCCGGACGTCGTTCGCGTTCCTGGCCAACGGCGTGCTGTTGACCATCAAAGAAATGCACGGCGCGAACGGGTTGACGCCTCTGATCCCGGCGATCCTGGCTCTGGCCGCGGCGTTGTGTACCTACCTGATCGCGTTCAAGCGACAACGAACACTGCAGCAGCGACCACTCCCGGCGCGCATCACTGCTCGTCGGCAGGTGTTCATCGTCGGGGTAGCAACGTTGCTGCTGATTGTCATGGCCACGCTCGCGCAGCTGGTCTAGTCGAGTCGGCCGCACGAAAGAACCGCACGAAAGAAGCTGTCCCAGGCCAAAACTCCACGGTCGGCTAGCCGGTCGGCGCTTTCGCATTCAGAAACGCCACGATCCCCTGTGTGACGGCTGCGGCGTACGTCGCCCGCCCGTCCGCGCTTTCCATCCGCGCGGCCTCGTCCGCGTTTTTCATGTTGCCCAGCTCGACGAGAACCGCCGGGTACTGGGCCAGGTTCAGGCCGGCGAGGTCGTCGCGGCCGTAGAGGCCGTCCGACCCGACGTAGGTGGACGGGTGAAATCCCGCCTGGACCAGGGCGTCACGCATCGTGTGCGCCAGTTGCACGGCCGGGCCGGCCTGGACGTCGTTCAACGGCGGGCTGGAGTAGTTGACGTGAAATCCACTGCCGGACGCAGGACCACCGTCGGCGTGGATGCTCACGATCGCGTCGGGGTGCATCGCATTGGCTTGCGCAGCACGCTGGTCGATGCAGGGTCCAACAGAGTTGTCGTTGTCACGAGACAGCGCGGTGTTCACGCCCATTTGTCGCAGCGACTCGTTGATGAGTCCGACGACGGCCCAATTGAACGCATGCTCCGGATAGCCGCTATTCGTGGCGGCGCCCGACGTTTGGCACGGTTTCGTGCCGCCCCGACCATTCGGAACTTGCTGGTTTATCGAAGCGTCGTTGACGGCGTTGTGGCCCGCGTCGAGGAAGACGGATGTTCCAGCGACGCCGGCAGATGCGCGAGGGACATCGAGCGTTGTCACACCCAGAAGCACCGGCACGACAGCGGCACGTTTCAAGACTTCGCGTCTAGAAACAGATTTCGGCCGGCCGCACCCACCGGGCACCGGCGGATCGCTCACCGCGCGATGGTAACAATCACCCTGCTACCCTGGGGATCAAGCCGATTGATTTGTTATGGCACGACTTCGGGACAGGGCCAGCGAACGTTCGGTATTTGACCGGGGATACAGGCCAAATAAGATCGCTTCTGATCGTCTGCGTGTCGATTATGTGGTCTTCGGCAATGGTGGTGAACTGGTCTAGGAACTCATAAGTTTGGGATGGGCTTCGATGGGCATTAATTGCGACATGATCACTGGTCACGTCATTCGTCTTGTTGGTCCGGCGGCAGTAGCCGCCTTGGGCCTTGGTACTTCTCTCCTGGTCTCCCCGACGGCGTCGGCGGAGCCGTGCCCGGACGCTCAAGTGGTGTTCGCCCGCGGCACGGGTGAGGACCCGGGGGTCGGCCCGACCGGACAAGCCTTCATCGACAACCTGCGTGGGCGCGAGGCCGGAAAGTCCGTCGACGTCTATGCGGTCAACTACCCGGCCAGCAACGAATGGGAAACCGGCGTCGACGGCATCCGCGACGCCAGTAACCACGTCATCTCGATGGCCGGCAGCTGCCCCAAAACCAAGATGGTGCTCAGCGGCTTCTCCCAAGGCGCAGCCGTGATGGGCTTTGTCACCTCGGCCGCGGTGCCCGATGGCGTTGACCCCGCCACCGTCCCCAAACCACTAGCACCCGAGATCGCCGACCACGTCGCCGCCGTCGTGCTCTTCGGCACGCCCAACACGCGGGCGATGAACTTCCTGGGCCAGCCCCAAGTCGTCATCGGACCGACCTACCAAGCCAAGACCATCAAAGTCTGCGCCACCGACGACCCGGTCTGCTCGGACGGCATGAACTTCTCCGCCCACAACACCTACGCCGACGACGGCACCTGGATCGACAAAGGCGCATCCTTCGCCGCCAGCCACATCGACGCAGGCCCCACCGGACCCGTCTCAGTCGTGCATTCGCCCGGCGGCGGCAACTTCGGCAACTAAGCAGCTCGGCTTGATCAAGCGGGTCTAACCCGCGCCGACATCGGCGGGCCGCGGCGAAGAACTCCACTTCGCTGCGGCCCGCCTTTTTACTGCCCGCATGTTTTGCGCTGTGCCAGCTACTTCCGTAACGGAAGTCGCCATACTAAATAGTATGTTACGGTGACCGCATTCAGCCGCTCAATGCACGGAATCACCGACGAATTCGTCGCGCGGTTAGCGCAGCGCGCCGAGGAGGCCGAGCGGCTGCGCCGGCTACCCGCGGCGACGGTCACCGAGTTCAGACAGACGGACCTGTTCCGGCTGTTGCTCCCGGCCCGGTTCGGCGGTATCCAAGCATCGTTTCCCGAACTGCTGGAACCGATTCGGCGGATGGCGCACGGCTGCGCGTCGAGTGCGTGGACGTTGGGGTTTTATGCGCTGCACAACTGGATGCTGTCGTTGTTCGATCCGCGGCTTCAGGAGGAAGTGTTCGCCTCGGGCCCGGTGCTGGCGCCGGCGCCGCTGGCCCCGACCGGACATGGCAGTGCGGCCGACGGCGGTGTGCGCCTGACCGGCAGGTGGTCGTGGGCGACGGGCGCGCTGGATGCCGATTGGGTGATCGTGGGCGCGCTGATCGAGCGACAGGATGGCGTCGTTCCGGCGCTCGTGGTGGTGCCGGCCGACCAGGTCGAGGTCGACGACGTGTGGCACACCGCGGGCATGCGAGGAACCGGCTCCCACGATGTCCTTGTCACCGACGTTTTCGTGCCCGATCACCGCATCGCCAGCGTGGCCGATATCTATGGCGGTACCGCACCGGGAGCGGCTGCTCACGGGGTGTCCACGTATCGGTGGCCCCTGGTGCCCGCGCTGGCGCTGACGGCGTCGATGCCGGTGCTCGGCGCCGCCGAACGGGTGACCGAGCTCTTCGCGGAACGGCTCGGCGGCCGCGTCCTGGCGTATAGCGGTGTGGCGCAGAAGGATCAGCCCGCCGCGCAGATCAGGCTCGGTGATGCGACGGTGCGGCTGCGCGCGCTGCGGGCGCTGATCGCCGAGACTGCCGAGGGGATCGACGAACTCGTCGTCAGTGGTGAACGCGTGCGACGATCGGTACGGGCCGACGCACGGCTGGCGGCCGCATACACCGTGCACGAGTGCCGGGCGATCATCGCCGATCTGATGGAGGCCGCCGGTGCCAGCGCACACTTCTTGTCGAGCCCGTTGCAGCGCGCCAAGCGCGATGTGGACATCGCCGCGGGCCATGTGGTGTTCGACTACGACGTGAGCCGGGAGTTAGCCGGGGCGTTGGCGATTGGAGCCAAGATCTCGCCGATCGCGATGGTGTGACTGCGCTACTTCGGATCGGCCAGCATCAGGTCCAGAAAGCGCTCGTGTTGGGCCGCCTTCTGCGCCTGGCTGGCCGAGCCGGTGAGGTGCAGTAGTCCGATTCCGGCCGCGAAGGTCAGCTCCGCGCGCAGCTTGGCGTCGTCGGGGCTGAAACCGCAGTCACGGTAGGCCTTTGCCACGGAGCGAAGCAGGCGTCGGTCCGCGTCGCGGATGTTGGCGGCGGCGGCCTCGTCGGTGCGGGCCCACTCCCGCATCGCGCGTTCGAGGATCCAGTGTTGCGGCCCGACCAAGGCAATCATCATGGCGGACAGCCGTTCCCGCGGCGGCAGCGTGTCGATCTCGGCCAAGGATTGCCGATCCTGATCCCGGAACGCATTCCACGATTCGACAAGCGCGGCGCGGTAGCTGTCCATGTCCTCGAAATGCCAGTAGAAGCTCCCGCGGGTGGCGCCGACCTGCTGGCAGAGCCGCTCGACCTTGAGTGCGCGCGCCCCCTCCTCGGCAAGCAGGGCGTACCCGGCCTGTAACCAGTCGTCAGCGGTGAGACGCGTCGAGGGGACTTCCGCGAGGCCACATCGTAACGTTACGACTAATCGGCACCGCGTCGTGTAGACCTGTGCGAAATTAACTCCGGGTGTCGCTTGGGATCGTCGGTAGCCGCGCGGTTTCGTCGAGGTCGACGTCGAGCGCATTGAGCATCAACGCCAGACCGGCGTACCTGCCGATGACCATCAGTACTTCCACGGTGGCCTCCGGGCCCAGGGCCTTGTGCACCTGATCGAAGAGCGGGGCCGCGACCCCGCGTGTGGTCACCAGCTCGGTGGTCAGTTGCAGCACCGCGAGTTCGGTCGAGTCGAAATAGCCGGTTTGCCAATCGGACTCGGTGGTCACGGCGGTGATCTCGTCGGCGCTGACACCGGCCGTGCGCGCGATGTCTCGGTGCTGGCCGAGCTCGTAGGCTGCAGTCCATCAGGTAGGCGGTGCGCAGGGTCACCAGTTCGCGCAGCCGCCGCGGCAGCACCGGACTGGTCAGGGCGTCGCGCCCGGCCAGCATCCAGCCGGTGAATGCGTTCTCGGCGTTGGCCAGCGTGCGGTAGACGTTGAGATTGCCGCGCTCCGCGGTCAATTCGCGGGCCTGCTCGGTCATGTCTTCGGGCCGGCGGTACGGAATGCGAGTCATCGGGCGTCTCCTCTAGGCCTGGAACCGGGCTGCGGTGTCGATGTCCAGATCGGCCGCGTTGAGCACCAATGCCAGCCCGTAGTAGCAGCTGACGATCATCAGCAATTCGGTGAGCGCCGCGTCGCCGAAGACGGCGCGGGCCGTGGCGAAGGAGTCGTCGCGCAGGTGGTGGGTCGTGCACAACTCGGTGATGACGTCGAGAGCGGTGGTTTCGTCTGCGCTGAATCCGGCTCCGTCGAGATCACCGGTGGCGAGGGCGTCGAGCTGTTGCTCGGTGAGCCCGGCGGCGCGGCCCAGCGGCACGTGCTGGGCAAGCTCATACGGTGAGCCCTGCAGGTGGGCGACCCGCAGGACGATCACTTCCCGCATGCGTGCGCTGAAGGTCGGGCTGGCGTAAGCTCGTCGACCATTTGCGACCAGCCGGGAAACACGTTGGGCGCGTTGGCCAGCAGCCGGAAGACATTGAGGTTGCCGCGACGGCCTGCCCACTCGCGAATTGAGTCGGGCTGCTGTTCGAGGTCGGCGAGCGCGATTCGTGTCATGGTCGCAATCCTTTCATTCGGCGACGAGCGTGAACGTCCAGTCCAGCGTGACGAAGGGTTCGTCGACGGTCGTTCCGTCCGGCGCGATGCCCGGCTCGTGGCGCACGAAGTCGGCCTGCAGCGAGGTCTGGTCCGCGAACACCGCGTCGCGCCCGATGTAGGGATCGTCTTTGCAGGAACAGCTGGGTGATCAGCGAGTGGTAGCCGTCGGCGTGGAACCAGAAGTGCACGTGCTGGGGTCGCATGACGGATCGATTTGCCGCGCGCATGATCTCCCCGCAGGGGCCGTCGGTGGGCACCGGGTAGTAGCGAGGGGTGATGGAGCGGTACCAGAACTCGCCCTTGTCATCGGTCGTCAGCAGCGCGCGCATGGCGAACTCGTCGTGCAGCTTCTCGGTCTGCTGAACGTCGTAGAACCCTTCACCGTCGCTGTGCCAGGTGTCGACGTGGGCGCCGGCGATCGGTTCGCCCTGCTCGTTGACGACCCGGCCGGTGACGAACATCGGTGTGCCCGCAACGCCATTGGAGATGTCGTCCCCGTTGTTCGCCGTCGGGCGGCCTTCGACGTAGAACGGGCCGAGCAGGGCCGAGTCGGTGGCCGAGCCCCCGGGGTTCTCGTTCATCGTGTCCAGCAGCATGGACAGACCGAGGATGTCGGAGGCCAGCACCACTTCCTGGCGCGTCGGGCTGGAGATTTTGCCGAGCCGTTCGATGAAGTCCATCGCGGTGAACCACTCGTCTCCGGTCAGCCGCACCTCGCGGGCGAAGTCGTGCAGGTGCTGCACCAGGCTGACCATCAATTGCTTGAAGCGCTCGTCGCTGGACGTGTCGAAGGTCCGTTGCACGGCCTCGGTAATGGTTTGTTCGGTCAGATTGCTCGACATGTCCGTTGCCTTTCTTGAGGATTCAGGGGTTGATCACGACGCGGCCGGCGAGGTGGCCGGCGACCGCTTCGTAGGCGGCTGCGCTCTCGTCGAGGGGATAGCGGGCGGCGATGGGAAGTGGCCGAAACTCTCCGGATTCGAAGTAGGGCAACATCTTCTGCAGCAGTTGCGCGGAGTCGACGACGCTGAGTTTGCCGCTGTCGGCGCCCAGGATCCGGGTTTCGTTGTGATACAGGTCTTTTAGATCGATGTTGACTGTTGGCGAGCCGACGGCGCTGATGACGACCAGCCTGCCGCGGTGGGCGAGTGAGGCAAGCGCGGCCTGTGTCGTCACCCCGCCGACCGCGTCGTAGACGACCTCGACGCCCTTGCCGTTGTTGAGCTCGTTTGATTTCGGCGGCGACGTCGGCGTCGGGATCGAAGACGACGAACTCGTCGATGACATTCGCGGCGGGTGTTTCCGGGTCGGGTTTGCGACGATCCACGCCGATCACCGTGGCGCCGAGCGCGTGCGCGATCTGTGCGACGGCGCCGCCCACTCCCCCGGAGACGCCGAAGATCGCAATCGTTTCGCCGGCTTTGAGTTGCTGCCGTCTCGACCGCGCCGTGCCAGCCCACGACGAAGTTGACGCCGACGGTGGAGGCCTCGTCGAAGGTGAGTTGTTCGGGCTTGCGGGCCAGCGCTTCGACCGGCACCGTGATCAGCTCCGCGTGGGAGCCGTCGCGGGTGAACCCGACGTCGCCGCCGGTGCCCCACACTTTGGCGCCTTCCCATTCGGCTGGCCCGCTGACGACCACCCCGGCGAAGTCGCGTCCGGGGGTGCGCGGCAGCACGGTCCAGTCCATCTGGCCGGCAACGTTTTTCACGTCGGAGGGGTTGACCGATGCGGCTTCGATGCGGATCACCGCTTCCTGGGCTGTGGCGTGCGGGTCGGGCAGATCCGCGACGTGCAGGACATCGGGGTCACCAAACTGGTTGAAGCGTAAAGCCCTCATCTTGGGTCCTCCTGTGAACTGATGGTCATCGGCTGCTGCCCTCAACACAACACCCAAAGACTGATCGCGTCCAACGGCAGAAATCGATCAAAACAATCGCTATTCGCGATAGATTGCTCGGATGGAGTTGCGGCAGCTGGAGTACTTCGTTGCGGTGGCCGCCGAGCTGAACTTCTCCCGGGCCGCCCAGCGAATCCACGTCGTGCAGTCGGCACTGTCGGCGTCGGTGGGCAGGCTGGAAAAGGAATTGGGTGTCGAGCTGTTCGACCGGTCCAAGCGCCAAATCGTGCTCACCGCGCCCGGCGAGGTCTTCCTGCAGCACGCCCGGGAAGTCATCCACACCGCTCAGCGGGCACGGTCCTCGGTGGCGGACTACCGCGATCAGCTCACCGGCACCGTCACCCTGGGCACCCTGATGTCGTGGGGGGCGTTGGATTTGGCGGCGGTCCTGGAGGAGTTCCGTCGCGTCCACCCGATGGTCACCGTGCAGCTGCGGCAAAGCCTCACCGGCTCGGCCGGCCATCTCGACGCGATTGCCGACGGCAAGATGGACCTCGCCCTGGTGTCGATCTCCTCGTCGCCGTCCCGGCTTGTCGCCGTGCGGGAACTGACCCACGAACACATGGTCTTCGTCTGCGAATCCAGCCATGCGCTGGCGGGATCGCGCCACGTGCAACTCGCCGACCTCGCCGGGCAAGACTTCATCCAGTTCCCGCGGGGGTGGGGAATCCGCCAGCGCCTCGATGCGGGTTTCGCCGCGGCCGGGGTGCAGCCGACGAGCGCCTACGAAGTCGCCGACTACGCGATCGCCGCCGAGCTGGTTCGGCACCGACTGGCAGCGACCGTGCTGCCCATCAGCGCGGCCAACCGGTTTCCCGATCTACGCGTCATTCCTTTGAGACCCGCCGCTGACGTGGACGCTGTATCTGGCCTCCGCCGAATCCCAGACCGACGGCGGCGCCGTTAAGGCGCTCGTCGACACGATCG
>CAWHWA010000033.1:0-3886 GCA_963832935.1 uncultured Actinomycetota bacterium | reverse complement strand
TTGTGGTTCCGCGTTGCGCGCAAGCACGGACTGATCCCGGTCTAGCCGGCGGCGACGGCGATCTTGAAGAGCCGCGGCCGGCTCGGCTATCAGACTGGTTCGACCAGCGTCAGCCGTGGTCCGAGGACATCGTAGGAGAATCGAACGACGGTTCCGTTCTGCATGCTCTTCTGCAAGATCGCAAGCCAGCCAGTGAAATTGGGATCATCGCGGGCCAATTGGTAGATGGCGGCGTGCCGGCCGAACGTCACACCCACCGGGGCGGCGGGGTCGGCGGTGTTGAGGCCGGCGACAACGTCTTGTTCAACGACGGGCGCAGCCACCGCATCTCTGCCCGGCGTAAATGCCAAGAGCCCCAACACAATCACGACGAGAATGCCGTACTTGCTCATAGCCGCAGCGCCCCCTCGGCCAACTCGTCGAAGCGCTCCAATGCCTCGTCGGAGTCGGCGTCGATACCCCGTAGCGGCCCGCGATCGGCAAGGTACCGCTGCGCGTACAGCGCGGCCACCAGTGCCTTGCGGCCACCGCTGCGGGTTTCCCGCTCCCAGGCGGCCTGTTCGATCAGTAGCGCGCCGCCGTAGACGTCGCCCATGAATTGAGCCAGCGGGAACAGCCGTGCCTCGGCGACGGTGCTGTCGAGTTTGGTCCAGGCCGTGATCGCGGCGTCCAGATCTTCGATGCGGCGGGCCACCAGGACGGTGGTCTCGTCGTCGTCGGAGACCGACACCGCGTCATGCAGCCGCGCCAACAACGTCTCGTGCGCCCGGGTCTGCTCGATGCCGCGGCGCACATCCAGACACAAGATGTTGTCCGGGCCTTCCCAAATCGTGTTCACTTGCGCGTCGCGCAAAAGCCGTGCCACCGGCCAGGTCTCGATATAGCCGTTGCCGCCATGGATTTCGATCGCATCCGAGGCCGCGGTGATGCCCAGCCGGCACACCTTGAGTTTGGTGACCGGCACCGCGATGCGCTGGCGCATGCTGCGGGGCTGGCGATGGTTGGCCGCGCCGGTGCCGTCGAAAACCATTGCCTGCGCGGCTTCGACGTCGACGATCAGCTCGGCCAGCTTGCGCCGCATCAATGGTTTGTCGATGAGCGCCCCGCCGAACGCCCGCCGCTGCCGCGCGTAGCACAGCGACTCGACCAGGGCGCGGCGCGCATTACCCAGTCCGAACAACGCGATGCCGAGGCGCGCGGCGTTGGTCAGCTCCATCATCCGGCCCAGCCCCTTGCCGTCGGACGGGCCCGCATCACTGCTGGGTTCGCCGGACAACAGGAATGCCTCGGCGTCGACGAACTCGACCTCGCCGGAGGCCACCGAGCGGGTGCCGAGTTTGTCCTTCAACCGCCGGACCCGCACGCCGTTGCGCGAACCATCGCGGCGGGTCCGCAGGACCAGGAAGTTCGCGATGCCGCGGGTCGAGTCGGGAGCACCCTCAGGTTTGGCCATCACCACGAAGGCCTCCCCGGCGCAGTTGGACGCGAACCACTTGAAGCCGTTGAGCAGCCACGCGTCCCCACTACGGGCAGCCGTGGTCTCCACGCCCCGAGATCGGATCCGCCGGTGCGCTCGGTCAGCAGCTGCGCCGTCTCGCCGGCCCACTCGCCGGAGGCGAACTTGGCCAGCACGTGGTCGCGCACGTCGGCGGGTGCATACGCGGATACCAGCGACTGGACCATGCCGCCGCCGGTGCCCAGCGCGCAACCCATCCCGATATCGGCCTGGTTGAGCAGATAGTTGGATGCGAACAACGCCAGTCCCGAGCTCACCTTGGCCGCGCGCGCATCGGTGCGCAGCGCCTGCTGGGCGTCCAGCACGGCACGCTTGGACTGTGTGAACGACTCCGGCATCACCACCTGACTGACGTCGTGTCCCCACCGGTCGTAGCGGTCCAGCCGCGGCGGGTCGCGGTCGGTCTCGTCGGCCCACCGGGCCACCGGACCGCCCATCAGCTCACCGATGCGCGTCAGGTGGGGTTCGACGGCGGCCAGCTCGTCGGGCTGTAGGTAGTACGCCATGGTGAACTGCAGCGTGGGATCGGTGCGGTACCAGTTGAGGCCCACCGCACCGCGATAGTCGTCCGTTTGGTAGCGCAGCGCCTTCTCCGGAGTGGAAAAGGGCAACCTGTCCACGGCCTCTAGGTCGTACTCGCTCATAACGCGACGGTATTACAACCCAGACCCCGTGAGGCGAACGCGACGAACTGCTCGCTCGTGGAGTTCGTCTTAAAGTGGACCACGACCCACCAACCCCAAGCCGCATGGCGACTGGACCGCCGACGGGGTCCAGGGAAAGGCAACACAGTCATGGCTGAGGAGCTGACGCCGCATTTCGCGGATGTACAGGCGCATTACGATCTATCTGACGACTTCTTCCGCCTGTTCCTCGACCCCACCCAGACCTACACGTGCGCCTACTTTCTGGGTGAGGACCTGACACTGGAACAGGCGCAGATGGCCAAAATCGACCTCTCGCTCGGCAAGCTGGGCTTGCAGCCAGGCATGACATTGCTTGATGTCGGCTGCGGCTGGGGCGCCGCCATGCTGCGAGCCCTCGAGAAATGGGACGTCAACGTCATCGGCTTGACGCTGTCCAAGAACCAGGTTGCCCACGTCGAGCAGCTGTTCGCGGCATCGGATAGCCCGCGTTCCAAACAGGTGCTGCTCGAGGGCTGGGAGCGGTTTCACGAGCCGGTAGACCGCATCGTGGCGATCGGCCCGTTGGAGCATGTCGGCTACGACCGCTACGACGCCTTCTTCGAGAGGACGTACGAGCTGTTGCCGGCCGGTGGCACGTTCCTGCTGCATACGATCACGAAACTCTCGGAGAAGGAAATCATCGAGTCCGGCCTGCCGCTAACGATGAAGATCGTCGAGTTCGGCGACTTCATGCAGACCGAAATCTTCCCCGGCGGCGCCCTGCCGACCATCCAGATGGTGAAGCACCACTCGGCGAAGGCCGGCTTCAAGCTGAAGCGTCGCCAGTCGCTGCAGCGGCATTACGCGAAGACCCTGGACATCTGGGCCGCGGGCCTCGAGGCACACAAAAGCGAGGCCATCGAGATTCAGTCCGAAGAGGTCTACGAGCGGTACATGAAGTACCTCACCGGCTGCGCGAACCTCTTCCGCAAGGGCTACATCGACCTCAACCAATTCACCCTGCAGAAGCGGTGATTGTGCCCTGTCGACGGCGGGTCCTATACCGGCGCGACAAACTCGGAAGTGTAGTACTCGGCCGGGTTTTGCGAGTTGGGGTTCGGGCGCTCGATAATTACCCAGACGCCCGTCGTGCCCTGGCGAATAGTGTCCGAAACGGTCACCGTTCCGCCGCCGGCCCCGTCGGTGTCAAAACCGCTAAATGCGGTGCCCGGAGTCCCGGGGCCACAGTTAGCCGACGCCGGCCGAGGTTCCTGAATCAGGCCGACGTCGAAGTGGGTTCCCGGCTCGGGGGCATCCGACAGACGCACCTCCGCGACCGCTTTCCCCCCGGCGCTGTGGATCACGACCGAGCCGGTGCCCAGCGCCGACTGCGGCACCATTGGCACGGTGCTCACCAGGCTAAAATCGCAACGTCGCAGCTTGCTATCCAAAACGACAATTGTCCCGGCTTCGGCCCCGGCAGTGGCGATCCCCGCGGTCGCCACGGTGCCACACGCCGCCCCGCATGCGGCTAGGCGCCTCCACGTATGCATCGAGTCACTCTTCCTCCCCTGGGTTAGCTGCATCACAGCGGAGTAGATATTGACCCTTCTTTGCCGGAATTAAACCGATTGCAAAGAATTACTCGAACGTAAATAAATGACAGTTATTCAACTGGTGACTAATTACGAGTGTGCGAATAGGTAAAAATTCGTTTCAATACCAGCGTTTTCGCGCGGGCTTT
>CAWHWA010000032.1:0-133779 GCA_963832935.1 uncultured Actinomycetota bacterium | reverse complement strand
AGTCCCACGAGAATAGGAGACAGCAATGACCGAGAACACGCACGTCGTCATTGTCGGCGGCGGCTACGCCGGCACCCTGGCGGCCAATCGCCTGCGGCAGCGGCCGGACATCGAGATCACCCTGGTGAATCCCCGTCCGGTCTTCGTCGAGCGAATCCGCTTGCACCAGCTGGTCGCCGACACCGGCGCCGCGACCGCCGATTACGGCACGCTGCTGGGTGAGGGAATCCAGTTGGTCGTCGACGCCGTCGAGCGGATCGACGCCGCGGCCCGGCGCCTCGTGCTGACTTCCGGCACCGCGCTGGACTACGACTACCTGATCTATGCCGTCGGCAGCACGGGCGCGGTGCCCTCGACGGTCGGTGCCGCCGAATTCGCACATTCGATCGCCGACCTGGAAGGCGCGCAGCGGCTGCGCTATGCACTCGCCGACCTGCCGCTGGGCGCTCCCGTCACCGTGGTCGGCGGCGGATTGACCGGCATCGAAACGGCGTCCGAGCTCGCCGAGCAGGGACGCCCGGTGACCCTGGTGTGCGGTGGCACGCTCGGGACGTCGCTGAGCAAGCGGGGCCGCCGTTCGGTGGCCAGGCAGCTGCGCAAACTCGAGGTCAACATCCTGGAATCCGTCGCCGCGAGCGAGGTCCGCTGGGACAGCGTGGTGCTCAGCGACGGCGCGGTGCTGCCCAGCGCGGCGACCGTGTGGACCGCCGGGTTCGCCGTGCCGGATCTGGCCGCCCGCAGCGGACTGCGCACCGACGAGGTGGGCCGGCTGCTCACCGACGAGACGCTGACCAGCGTCGACGACGATCGCATCGTCGCCGCGGGTGACGCCGCCGCGCCGTCGGGCCAGCCGTTGCGGATGAGCTGCCAGGCCGCCGAGCCGTTGGGTGCCCAAGCCGCCAACACCGTGCTCGCCCGGATTGCCGGAGACACCCCCGCGGCGCTCAACCAGGCGTTCACCGGGCAGTGCATCAGCATCGGCCGCACGCACGCCACGCTGCAGTTCGCGCGTACCGACGACAGCCCGGTGAACCTGGCCATCGGCGGTCGAACCACCGCCGCCATCAAGGAAACGATCTGCAAGGGCACGATGTGGGCCATCCGGCACGAGGCCGCGAAACCCGGCTCGTACTTCTGGCTCAAGGGCGGCAGCCGGCCGTCTCAACCGGCCGAGCAGCAGGTCGCGATCCAATGATCGCGGCCGGTGAGCACGCGGAACGGTTCACCCTGCTGCGCCCATTGCTGTTCACCATTGCCTACGAAATCCTCGGCTCGGCCACTGAGTCCGACGACGTGCTGCAGGACAGCTATCTGCGGTGGGCCGACGTCGACCTGTCGACGGTGCACGACACCAAGTCGTACTTGGCCCAGCTGGTGACCCGCCAGGCGCTGAACACGTTGCGGGCCGGTGCC
The DNA here is from genome assembly GCA_963832935.1 of uncultured Actinomycetota bacterium. GTDB lineage: Bacteria > Actinomycetota > Actinomycetes > Mycobacteriales > Mycobacteriaceae > Mycobacterium. The sequence goes on along the minus strand of CAWHWA010000032.1, from coordinate 132,366 downwards.
CGTCGCCGTGAGGAGTACGTCGGACCGTGGCTGCCCGAGCCGCTGCTGCTCGACGATCAGGACCCGGCAACCGATGTCGTTCTGGCGGAATCGGTTTCGATGGCAATGCTGGTCCTGCTGGAAACGCTGAGTCCCGACGAACGGGCGGTGTTCGTCCTGCGCGAGGTGTTCGGCTTCGACTACGGCGAAATCGCCGACGCGGTGGGCAAACCAACGCCGACGGTTCGCCAGGTCGCGCACCGGGCCCGTGAACACGTGCGGGCGCGCCGTAAGCGCTTCGACAACGTGGACCCGCAGCGCAACGCCCAGATCACCGCGCAGTTCCTGGTCACCGCGGCCAGCGGCGACGTGGAAGCGCTGATGGCGATGCTGGCTCCGGACGCCACCTGGATGGCGGACAGTGGCGGCAAGGCGTCCGCGGCCCGGCGGCCCGTGGTCGGCGCCGACAAGGTGGCCAGGGCCATCACCGGGCTGATGCGCAAAGCTGGAACCGGAATGCGCGTCGAGCTGGTTACCTGCAACAGTGCCCCGGCGGTGTTGTTCTACCTCGACGACGAGCCCGCGATGGTGGTCACACTCGAGATTGCCGACGACAAGATCACCAACTTCTACGTGATGCGAAACCCCGACAAGCTGGCCGCCCTAGCGAGCGCCCGCGACATCAGCCGCAGCTGAGCGGCAGAGGCATGGGGCGCGAAAATTCGCCCTTCTGTCAAGCTAGGGCAGTGCGACTTGACCGGCTCGGCAACCTCGGCGAAGCACACCGTGTGCTGCGCGCGATCGGTGATGCCGCGCATCGGCTCGGTCTGCCACCGCCCGCGGCGCTGACCGGCGAATGGTTCGGTGCACTGGCGGTCATCGCGCCAAGTCTGGCGGTGCGGCCGGTTGATGTTGCCGACGCCTTCGAGGTCGAGCTGGGCGCGCCGGTCCGCGAGTCCCCCGCGGTGGGCGGTGGCTGGTTCGGCTACCTGTCCTATCCGGACGCCGGCGCCGACGGGCGGGGGCACCGGATCCCCGAGGCCGCCGGCGGCTGGACCGACTGCGTGCTGCGCCGCGACCGGGACGGACGGTGGTGGTACGAAAGCCTTTCCGGGGCGCCGATGCCGGACTGGCTGACCGCCGCGCTGGCCGCGACCCCGGGGCCGGCCCGCGAGTGCCGCATCGAGTGGAGCGTCGCCGATCGGGAGACGCACCGGGGCGGGGTGTTGGCCTGCCTGGAGGCGATTCGGGCGGGCGAGGTCTACCAGGCGTGCGTGTGTACCCGGTTCACCGGGACAGTCACCGGGGCCTCGCTGGACTTCTTCATCAACGGCGTCGCGCGCACATCTCCGGCCCGCGCGGCCTATGTCGCCGGCCCGTGGGGCGCGGTCGCTTCGCTGTCCCCCGAACTATTCCTGCGTCGCCGCGGTGCGCTGGTCATGTCGAGCCCGATCAAGGGGACCCTGCCGCTGGACGCCTGGCCGTCGGCGCTGCGCGCCTCGCCGAAAGAGGTGGCCGAGAACATCATGATCGTGGACCTGGTTCGCAACGACCTGGGCCGGGTGGCGGTCACCGGCACGGTCAAAGTGCCCGAGCTGTTGGTGGTGCGACGCGCGCCGGGCGTGTGGCACTTGGTGTCGACCGTGTCGGCGCAGGTGCCCGTCGAATTGCCCACGTCGGCACTGCTGGACGCCGCCTTCCCACCCGCCTCGGTCACCGGCACCCCCAAACACCGTGCCCGCCAACTATTTCGCAGTGGGAGCCGCATCACCGCGGAGTCTATTGCGGCACAGTCGGTTTAGCGTCGCCAATGGCCGGATGCGAGCTCAATGTCGCGATCCGCACCGTGGAGTTCGACGCCGCGGGCACCGCGGTGCTGGGTGTCGGCGGCGGGATCACCGCCGATTCCGTCCCCGACGCCGAATGGGCGGAATGCCTGCACAAGGCCGCTCCCGTCGTCGGGCTGCCGTACACCGCGCCCGCCGCCTCGGTCGGTTAGTCCTCGCGGCGCGACCGCAGCACCGCGTCGTACAGCTGACGCGAGCGCACTCCCGGATGGGCCGCGGCCACCTCCGTGCAGGCGTCCTTGACACGCGCCCCCTCGGCGACGAGGTCCTGCACTCGTGCCATCAGGGACGGGATGTCGGCGGCCGGGCTCGCGCCCGCCAGCACGACCGTGACTTCGCCGAGCACGCCGTCGGCCGCCCACGCCGCCAGCTCCTCGAGCGACCCCCGCACCACTTCCTCGTGCACCTTGGTCAGCTCCCGGCAGATCACGGCGGGACGCGCACCGCCGAGCTGCTCGACGGCATCGACCAGGCACGCCGCCAACCGGCGCGGCGACTCGAAGAACACGCAGGTGCGCCGCTCGTCGGCCAGCGAGGCCAGCCAGGTTTTGCGCGCCCCACTCTTGCGCGGGGCGAAACCCTCGAAGCAGAACTTCTCCGCCGGCAAACCGGACACGGCCAACGCGGTGGTCACCGCCGACGGTCCGGGTAAACACGTCACCGCAATCCCGGCCTCGACACACGCCACCACCATCCGGTAGCCGGGGTCGCTGATCAGCGGCATTCCGGCGTCGCTGACCAGCAACACCGTCGCACCGGCTTTGATCTCGTCGACCAGCGCCGGCACCCGCGCGGCCTCGACTTGGTCGAACATGCTGACCACCCGTCCGGTGATGGCAACGCCGAGGGCTTTCGCCAGAGTTCGAACCCGCCGGGTGTCCTCGGCCGCCACCACCTCGGCATCGCCCAGCGCCTTGATCAGCCGCGGCGAGGCATCCGACGGCTGGCCCAGCGGGGTCGCACCGAGCAACAGGCGACCGTAGGTCATGACGGACAGCCTACGATCGACACCGATGTCCGCCCCGCCCAGCGAAGCCTCCCTGACCGTGGATAGTGCCGTCCCGGAGCGCGTCGTCCCCGTCGTCAGCCCGGGGCCGCTGGTTCCGGTCGCGGATTTCGGGCCGACCGACCACATCCGCGGCTGGGTGGTCACCGGCATCATCACCCTGCTGGCGGCGGTGACCCGGTTCGTCAACCTGGGCTCGCCAACCGATGCCGGCACCCCCATCTTCGACGAGAAGCATTACGCGCCGCAGGCCTGGCAGGCGCTGCACAACCACGGGGTGGAGGACAACCCCGGGTTCGGTCTGGTGGTCCACCCGCCGGTCGGCAAGCAACTGATCGCGTTCGGCGAGGCGATCTTCGGCTACGACGGAGTGGGCTGGCGGTTCACCGGCGCGCTGCTCGGCGTCGTGATGGTGCTGCTGGTGATGCGGATCGTGCGGCGGATCAGCCGCTCGACGCTGGTGGGCGCGATCGCCGGCGCGCTGTGCATCTGCGACGGCGTCAGCTTCGTCGCCGCGCGCACCGCGTTGCTCGACGGCTTACTCACCTTCTTCGTGGTGGCGGCATTCGGCGCGCTGATCGTCGACCGCGACGAGGTCCGCCGGCGAATGCACGTCGCGCTGTTGGAAGGCCGCAACGCCGAAACCACGTGGGGTCCGCGGCTGGGTGTGCGCTGGTGGCGCTTCGGCGCTGGGGTGCTCCTCGGATTGGCTTGCGGCACAAAGTGGTCCGGCCTTTACTTCGTGGTGTTCTTCGCAGCGATGTCACTGGCGTTCGACGTGGCCGCCCGGCGGCAGTACCAGGTGACGAGGCCCTGGGTCGGAATGTTGTGGCGTGACCTTCTCCCCACCGGATACGCGCTGGGACTGATCCCGATCGCGGTGTACCTGGCCAGCTATGCGCCCTGGTTTGCGTCCGAGACCGCGATCGAACGCCACGAGGTGGGCCAGACGATCGGCCCGCACAGCGATATCCCGCTGCCCGATGCGCTGCGTTCGCTGTGGCACTACAGCGCGAAGGCTCTGCAATTCCATGCGGGCCTGACCAACTCCGCGGGCAACTACCACCCCTGGGAGTCCAAACCGTGGAGCTGGCCGATGTCGTTGCGGCCGGTGCTGTATGCCATCGATCAGCAGAACGTCGGCGGGTGCGGCGCGCAGTCATGCGTGAAGGCCGAGATGCTGGTCGGCACGCCCGCGCTGTGGTGGCTGGCGGTGCCGGTGCTGCTCTACGCCCTCTGGCGATCGGCGATCCGTCGGGACTGGCGCTACGCCGTGGTCCTGGTCGGCTACTGTGCCGGCTGGCTGCCGTGGTTCGCCGACATCGACCGGCAGATGTACTTCTTCTACGCGGCGACGATGGCGCCGTTCCTGGTGATGGCGATCGCATTGATCGGCGGCGACATTCTCTATCGCCCGGGCCAAACCCCGGAACGCCGGACGCTGGGACTCATCATCGTGAGCTTTTACGTCGCTTTGGTGGTGACCAACTTCGCCTGGCTGTTCCCGGTGCTCACCGGCCTGCCCATCTCACAGCAGACCTGGGACATGGAGATCTGGCTGCCCAGCTGGCGTTAGCTTTTACGTCGAGAGCTTACTCACAGCGCGTCGCGGGCGACCGGGCAGGACATGCACCGCGGACCGCCACGGCCGGTGCCCAATTCGGACCCCGCGATAGTCAAGACTTCGATGCCGGCGTCCTGCAGGCGAGTGTTGGTCTGCACGTTGCGCTCATAGGCAACAACGACGCCGGGCGCCAACGCCAGCGTGTTGTTGCCGTCGTCCCACTGTTCGCGTTCGGCGATGACGGGATCGAGACCGGTGTCGATGACGCGCAGCTTGTCGATTCCCATCGCCTTGGCTGCCGCCTCTAAAAACGGGGCTTCATCGCTGATGCTCACGCCGTCTGGTGTGCGCTGGATCGTGAAGGCCGAAAGCTTGTCGACGATGTTGGCGTACATCACCACCGTGTCGGTGTCGACCATCGTGCACACGGTGTCCAGGTGCATCTGCGCGCGCCGCTGCGCGATCGGCACGGCCAGCACCGTGTGCGCCAGGTCGTCGTCAAAAAGGCTGCGCGCCAACGCTTCCGCACCGGCGGGGGTGGTTCGCTCCCCCCACCCCGACCGCAACCACGCTGGGGGAAAGCAACAACACGTCGCCACCCTCGACGGGAGCGGTGCGCGATTCGTAGGCACGCCGCACCCCGGTGAACCGCGGGTGGTGCGCATAGATGAGGTCGGTCAACGACGCCTCGCGAATCCGGGCCCGCAGCGCCAGCGACGGGATCACCACCCGCGGGCCGATCCATATCGACGAGTCCCGGGTGAACACCAGATTCGGCAATGGCTCGATGGCGAAATCCGCGCCGTGGTGCATCCGAAGCACCAGCGACACGTCGGTCCGGGCGTCGGGCGGCAACTCGTTGAACGTCATGCCGGCCATCAGCACGTGCGCCAGCCTGGCCGGGTCCAGGCCACGCAGGTATGCCGAAAGCTCTTGCGCCAGCGGCACTCCGAGCCGACGCGCATCGACGGCGGCGGCAACGCCCTGCATCCGGGCGGCCCCGCTGTGGGTGAGTGCCTCGGTCAGCAGATCGGACAGCAGCAGCACTTCGACCCCGCGCGAACGCAGCAGCCCGGCGAACTGGTCGTGCTCTTCCTGCGCGCCATCGACCCACGGCAGCCCGTCGAAAAGCAGCTGGTCATTGTTGCCCGGGTTGAGTCGGCGCAGCTCGGCGCCGGGCCGGTGCAGGATCGCGATCCGTAGCGTGCCTACCTCGGAATTGGTGCTCAGCTCAATAACACCCACAGCTAAACCGTAGCCGCGCCGATCGTGGTCGTCGCGTCATACCCGTGGCGTCCTGGTAGCCCGGCGCGTCCCGATCAATCGAACGGGTGTGCGATAGACTTTGCGCCGTGGGGACCGCGGTACAGGGCTCGCTGTTCGAGCACACGCAACGCCGGCACCTCGGTGACGGTGCCTTTATCGAGATTCGCGCTGGTTGGCTCGACGACGACCCCCGGTGCGCAAGACCTGCTCGACGCGCTGTTGTCGACAGTCCCGTGGCGGGCCGAGCGCCGCCAGATGTACGACCGGGTGGTCGACGTGCCGCGGCTGGTGAGCTTTCACGACCTGACGGTCGAGGACCCTCCGCACCCGCTGCTGGGGCGACTGCGGCGACGGCTCAACGACATCTACGCGGGCGAGCTCGGCGAGCCCTTCACCACGATCGGGTTGTGCTGTTATCGCGACGGCTCCGACAGCGTCGCCTGGCACGGCGACACGATTGGCCGCAGCAGCGCCGAGGACACCATGGTGGCGATCCTCAGCCTCGGCGCCACCCGCACGTTCGCGATGCGGCGGCGCGGCGGCGGCCCGTCCTTGCGGCTGCCGCAGTCGCACGGCGACCTGCTGGTGATGGGCGGATCCTGCCAGCGCACCTGGGAACACGCGGTCCCCAAGACGTCGAAGCGGACCGGCCCGCGCGTCAGCATTCAGTTCCGGCCGCGCGACGTGCGCTAGTGGATCAGGTGCGGATTGCGGCCACCGCTTTGACGAGCAAGTCGCGGGCACGCTGCGTGTCGACCTTGGCGACCGGCTGGTCGGGCACGACGAGCGGATTGGCAATCACGATCACCTGGTAGTCGCCGAACTGCGCCGAGTAGTCGTAGAGCTCGCCGGTGCGGGAGCCGCCGGGCAGGATCGCCTGCAGGACGCGGTGCACGCCCAGCGTGTGTGTCCCGTCGATGCTGGGCGCGTCGACGACCTCGAGGCCGCCGCGCACCTGGTTCCCGGCGAACGCGACCTTGTTGCAGTCCTTCCCCGGGTCGCTGACCGGCAGCGGCTTGGAGGTCTCCAGCGCGATGACGACGTACCGGTCGCCATTACCCTCGGCGGACACCGCGGCCATGTTGCCCTGCACATCCGGCGGCATGTCCGGCCCCGACGCCAATCTCGCACAGTTCGCGGGATCGAAAGTCAGCCCCGCGGGCAGCTTGCGGGCGGACAGCAGCTTGGGATCGACCGCCCGTTCCGAGATGTCGGTGACTTTGAACTCTGGCCCAAAGCTCGACTTCACCCCGACGACCTTGGCGATGTCGGCACTCGTCGCGGCGGTATCGGTATTCGACGAGCAACCGGCCAGCACGCACACCGCTGCGATCGCGCATACCAGCTTGGACATCGTGGCTAATCTACCCAAAGCCAGACGTTCAGCTGCGCAACGTGGACACCGTTTTGACCAACAGATCGGCGGCGAATTGCGCCGGCAGTGTCGGCTGCGCGGAACCCGGATCGGTGGCCAGTGTGGTGAAGGCGTAGTAGCTGCCCAGGTAGGCGATGAATGTGTATGCCCGCGAATCGATTTCGGTGCCTGACTCGACGGCGGATTTGATGTCGACGACCATGCCGATGGTTTCCGCATCGTCGATATGCGGCGGGTCGGTGAGCCGGACAGTGGCCGTGGTGTGCTCGGCGGTCATCGCCCACTGGCCACATGCGTCGACGACGTTCGGGTCCAGGTCCTCGGGGTCTGGCAAAGCCACCACCACGACGTTGATGATGCCGCCCGGACCCGAGGCGGACAGACCCTGCGCCGATTGGTCGCGTCCCTTGCCGGGATCGGCGAGTGCGGCGCAGAGCGCGCGGCTTGGACGTCACGCCGGCGTCAAGACCCCAGATCACCCGGGGCGAGGCCCCGCTGGGGATGCCGCTGGTGGCCTCATAGTTGGACGGCAGGTCACGGACAACTCGCTTGATATTGGCGGGGTTTACGGCGGTGCCATGCGCCGACGGCGACGGCGACGCCGACGGTCGGTGCGCCGGCGAATGTGCACATGCCGTCACCAACACCATCAGCACCGGGCCAATCCAGAACGGCCGCATGCCCGTTGATATCACGAGACACCGAGTCAGCCGAGCGCTTCGATCACCTGGCGGGCAACGCGCTTGATCTGGTCGGCCATGTCACGCCCGATCGGCAGGTCTCGCCGGCGCGGCACATCGATGACGGTGGTGATGACCCCGATGTCTTCGCGCTGCCAGACCGCGCCGTAGCGGTCCATGATCGTGCGCATCGGTAGGTTGTCGGAAAGCATTCGCACGGAGAATCTTTCGATTCCGTCAACCTCGGCGGCGATCGACAGCGCACCGATCAGAAAGCTCCCGACCCCCCGGCCCTGGTAGGCGTCGGCAACGGTGAACGCGATCTCGGCGACCGTGGGATCGCTTTCGTCGCGGACAAAACGCGCGTCGGCCACCGGGTCGCTCCCGTCGGTCACCACCCACACGAAGTGGTCGACGTAGTCGACCTCGGACAGGTAGTGCATCAATGCCGGGGAGGGCAGCCGCGCCGTCATGAACCGCCGATAGAGCGTCTCGCTGGAGAATTGGATATGACCGTGCACGGTCCGCACGTCGTCGCCGGGCAGCACCGGGCGCAGCAGCAGGTGGGTGCCGTCGCGCATCCGTATCGGGATGGGCGTGACGAAGGCGGCAAGACGCTGGCGCACCATCCGTAGCAGCCGGGGCATGATGTCGGGGATGTGCACCAGCCGGGTGAACGCGTCGTTGTCTCCGATCCAGCCGGTCAGCGGTTCGGTCGTGGTGACCGTCGCGATCCGGGGGCTGTCGCGTAGCAGGGCGATCTCTCCGATGATCGTGCCGGCCGACGTCTCCCCGATGTACACCGCGCCGTCGGCACCGACATGTTTGATCTCGGCGGTGCCCGAGGAGATGAGCAGAAACGAAACGGCCTGCTCGCCCTGTTGCATCAGAACCTGACCCGCCACGGCGCGCAGCGGCTGGACGCAGGCCGCCAATTGCTCCAAGTCTTCGATGGCGCATCCCTCGAAGATGTCCATCGCGGCGAGCTCTTCCGCTCGCGCACCGATCAATTCGGCCACGGCGATTTCCCGCGGATCACAGTTTCGGGGCATGGGTCTCCTCGCGGTGCCCGCTCAGCCATGAACTCGCCGCCCTGTTCTCGTCCCACCCGCGACGGGCGCACTGCCCATCTTGCGGTCCGACCTCGCTTAGGTTATGGCGTCCGCTGCTGACGCGGCAATAACGACGGGTCGACGAGATTTGAGAAGCCTCCCTGACGTCGAGTCAGGTCTGGATGGCGACAAGCGATTTTATTAATCCGGCGAACCGTTCGTACCAGATCACCGATGCCGGGAAGTATCGCCGCATCTGCGAAATACCGAGCAGATCAATCTCGTCGACCTGATCCTGCGCCTCCGCGCGAGTATGCGTCCGAATGTGCCCGCGGTTCCAGCGCAGCGATACCTGAACCCGCGCCTCGTAGGGCAACCATTGCAAGCCGGGGAAGAGCCAGTGCGGCTCAATCGGAAAATACCGGTAGGGCGTTTGCACCCAGTGGCGGTCGGCCAGTGAGTGAACGTTATCGACCAATCGTTGACGCCCTACATGACCGCCGACATGCTCAAGCACTGAATTAGAGAAGACAAGGTCAAAGTGATCGCGCGCAACTGAATTCGGCAAGTCGCAGGCATCCCCTTGGATTGCGATGATCTGAGGACTCCACGACTCCAGCGGTTCTAGGTTCACCGTCGTGAGTGCCTTCGGACGCACAGGAGCGAGTTGCCACGACTCCGGCGTCCCACCGAGGTCCAGCACTCTCATTTCCGAGAACGACGGGAAAGCCTCGATCAGGTGCTGCCATCGTCGAGCACGGGCACGTCCAGACAACGACCGCTCCGAGTTAACGTCCGTCGCAACGTCCCGCAACCAGTTCGACATTTACCATCCAATCTTTGCCGTCGGGATCGTGATTCGCTCGCCGGCCGACGCGAGCCGGCAGGCTAACCAGCAGGTTTGTCCTCTTCGGCCCGACTCCGGGGCCTTACGCGTAGGGGTTTGCCGGCGCGGCGACGGGAGTGACAGAGACGGCGCGCAGCGTCGGGATCGGGGGCGTATGGGGTTGCCGTTCGGCGGGAGTCACGACGCCCTCCACCCGCAGCCAGGTGTTGTCGGGGAAATGCAAGCTGCTGGCGCCGTCGTGATCGCGCAGATGGATGCGGGCCAGTTGGGCGTCGGCGGCACAACAGATGATCACGATGCGGGCCAGGTCGATACCACCGGGTTCGTTGAGGACGAAACCGGTGGCCGAGATCAGCCGGTTGGTCAGCGACCCCGAGGAGTCGTTGGCCGCCCGCATCACCACCTCCGGTAGCGAGACCTCCGGAGCCCGCCCCGGCGGCAACGGCGGAAACGCCTCTCGCAGCACGTCGTTGGAGACATTGGCCACCGACCCACTGGCGGCCTGCGGCCCCAACGCCGGGGGCGTGACAAAGATCAGCACCACGATGGGCACGGCCAGCAACCACACCACGCCGCCGCGGTGGGAATGCCCGTCGTCGGCATCCTGGCCCGCCCTCTCCCGGCGGATGTCGGAGACCATGCCCATCAGTGCGAGCCCGATCAGTAGCGCAGCGGTGAGCACCAGCCACGGCAACAGCGTGGGCTTGACGTAGCGGGTGAACACGCCGGTCGCCACGATCAGCCCAACGCTCAGCCCCACCAGCAGCAGGATCGTGTTCTCGGTTTCGCGCTTCATCGAGACGCGCCCAGCAGTAGCACGCCAATCAGGGTGGCCACCGCGGTGGCCACGACCAACGTTGCGGGGGCGAACCGGGTGGCGAACGGCCGCCCGAACAAGCCCGATTGCATCGCCAGCAGCTTGACGTCGACGGCGGGCCCGACCACCAGGAATACCAGCCGCGGGACCAGGGGAACCATCGTCAGGCTCGACGCCACGAATGCATCGGCCTCCGAGCACACCGCCAGGGTGACAGCCAGCGCCGCCATCACGATGACGCCGAGAACCAAGTGCGCGCCCACGTGTTCGAAGATCCACGGCGGCACCAGAACGTGCAACGCCGCCGCCGCCGCGGCTCCCACCACGAGGTAGGCCGCTGCCTGCAGAAAGTCGTGCCGGGCCACTTCGCAGAACACCAGCCACTTCGATGCCGATCCGTTCGCGGACTGGTGCGCCGAGTGCGGCGGGAGTCGGCGGGTGATCCACTCGGTGCGGCCCCACCGTGACCACGCCCAGCCCATCACCACTGCGGTCAGCAGCGACGCGGCGACCCGGGCGATGACCATCTTCGGCTGACCCGGGAAGGCGACGGCCGTCGCGACCACCACCACCGGGTTGATGGCGGGCGCGGCGAGCATGAACGTCAAAGCCGCCGCCCCGGCCGCCCCGCCGTCGCCAAAAAGCCGACGCGCCACCGGCACCGAGCCGCACTCACACCCCGGCAGCGCCGCCCCGGCGACGCCGGCGGCAAGGACCGCCGCCACGGGCCGGCGGGGCAGCCAGCGCACCAGCCGCTCGGGCGACACGAACACCGCGATCAATCCGCTGACCACCACCCCTAATCCCAGGAAGGGCAGGGCCTGGACGAAGACTCCACAGAACACGGTGCCCGCGGTGGCTAACGCGGCGGTGTTCGCGACCACGGCGCGCAGCCACGTCCCCGCGATCGCGAAGCCCACCAAACCGAAGACCAGGACTTCCATCGAACCGAAACGCGGTCGGCGCTCGGCCCTCATCAAGGCACCCGGCCTGGAATCTCATGACAGTTGATGAAAATGATTATCACTGGGGCGGGCTGGCGTCCGCACCCGGGCCACCGGCATCGCGGCGCGGTCAACTAGCCTGCAACGCGATGAGCCAGGATCCGGTCGAGCTGACCCGCGGCCTGATGAGCCAGACCGCCGAGCTGCGGCACGGTTTTCTCGACGTGTTGGGGGAATCGACGAGCGCGCCGGTTCCGACGGTCGCGCAGCGTGCCATGAATAGCCCGTTCGTCGCGACGGTCTACGAGCGGCTGTGGCGTCCGACCGCCTTCTACGCGGCCAGCGGGCTCACCCACCGGGCCGAACAGCGGCGCGCGGCCTCGGCCCTGCATCTGTCGACCGCGGCGCGATTGCTCGACGTTGCCTGCGGCCCCGGCAATTTCACCAGTCCGTTGGCCGCAGAACTTCCGGACGGCGGCCTGGCGGTCGGATTCGATATCTCCGAGTCGATGCTGACGCGCGCCGTCGCCGACAACAGCGGGGCCCGAACGTGCTATGTCCGCGGGGATGCCCGGACGTTGCCGTTCGATGACGAAACCTTCGACGCTGTCTGTTGTTTCGGTGCGCTGTACCTGATGCCCGAGCCGTTCCGGGTGGCCGCCGAGATGGTCCGGGTGCTGCAGCCTGGGGGCCGGGTCGCGATCCTGACCAGCTATGCCCCCGAAGCGGAGCCGCTGCGGCAGCTGATGACCGCGAGCGCGGGCACCATCGGACTCACCATGTTCGGCCGACGCGACTTCGTCGGACTGTTCTCGTCGGCCGGGCTCGTCGACATCGAACAACAGACGCAGCGCGCGGTGCAGTTCGTTGTCGCCGGAAAGCCTGGCTGAGGCGCTAGGACGCCGCCTTGGCCACGGCGAGGATCCGAACGACCGGCGTGCCCTCTTCGCACTCCAGTTCCCACGCATCGCCGCCGTTGACGGGCTCGGAGGTGAGCTTGAACATCACCGGCAAACCCGCCCGCTGCGACATCTGCGTGCACTCGACCTGGAACAACCGGTAGTCGCCGGCTTCGTGAACGGCCAGCGAGTAGCCCGGTCGGACGGATTCGACGGGAACCTTCTGCAGGTAGTAGTTGGTACTCATCCACATGACATTAGAGCCGAGACCGTATCTAATCCGACGCCGCCACGCTGTCTTATCAAATGTTCAGCTAAATTTTGGGACCACATCAGACTCACGGCCGCGTGGCTGCTTGACGCCGCCCTTTGCTCACTTAATGAAAATCATTATCATTAAAGGATGACATCGCAACGCTCCGATCTGCTTCCGGTAACCGTCCTGTCCGGCTTTCTCGGGGCCGGAAAAACAACGCTGCTGAATCATGTTCTGGCGAACCGGGAAGGCCTACGGGTAGCGGTGATCGTCAACGATATGAGCGAGGTGAACATCGACGCCGCGCTGGTCGCGGGAACGGGCCATCTGGACCGCACCGAGGAGAAGCTGGTCGAGCTGACCAACGGGTGCATTTGCTGCACGTTGCGCGAAGATCTGATCGAGTCGGTAGCTCGTCTGGCATCGACGGGCCGTTTCGACTACCTCCTGATCGAGTCGACGGGCATCTCCGAACCGATGCCGGTCGCGGCGAGCTTCAGTTGGGAATTCGAGAACGGATTCAGTCTTGGTAGCGTCGCGAGGCTCGACACCATGGTCACGGTGGTCGATGCACAGACATTTCTGCGCGAACTTGTGCGTGGCGACGCGTTAGCGTCGCGCGACCTCGCCGTTAGCGACGCCGACATCCGCACCATCGCCGATCTGCTCGTTGACCAGGTGGAATTCGCCGACGTCTTATTGCTCAACAAAACCGATCTGGTCAGCGAGGAGGCCTGCGCGAGGGTAGCCGCGGTGCTACGGCGGCTGAATCCGTCGGCGCGCATCGTGCCCACCCACCAGGGCCGGGTGCCACTCTCGGAAGTGCTGGGCACGGGCCTATTCGACCCCGATCTCGCCGCGGAGGCGCCGGGCTGGGATCAGGAGATCAGTGGCGGTCACACACCCGAAACCGAGGAGTACGGCATCAGCAGCGTGACGTTCCGCGCGCGACGCCCCTTCCACCCGCAGCGTCTGGATGCGGCGCTCGAGCAGTTGCGAGGCTTGTTGCGCAGCAAGGGCTTCTGCTGGATCGCCAGCCGGCCCGACCTGGCAGCGATTTGGTCGCAGGCCGGACCCAACTTGGTGATCGAGCCGGCGCAATACTGGCTCACCACCGACATCCGTCCCGGCCAAGAAATCGTGTTCATCGGGGTCAAGCTCGACCGCGACCGAGTGCTGGGCCTCATGACCTCGGCACTGCTAACCGACAGTGAGCTGGCCGAAGGCCCGCAGCGATGGGTCGCCTATACCGATCCGCTTCCACCGTGGAGCGTCGCTCACGCCCATTAGATGACAGCCGCAGACAACGATGGCCCACACGCACAGCTACCGGCCCGCAGACCACCGGTCCCGCCGCGAAATTGATATGGCAATCGGCGTTCTCATGGGCGTACGGCGTTGCTCGCAACAAGAGGCCTCGGAGGCGCTGGTGTCTGCCACGCGGACCACGGGGGTCGGGCTAGGAGGAGTTTCGCGTGCCTTGCTCGACGCCATCAGCGGCGATCCCGCACCATCCGCCGCCGAAGCGATAGCGCACTGGAATGAGCTGCTCCGGCTCCCCAGTGACGGGTAAGGCCATTCCTGACTTCCTCGGTGCCAGATTCCTCAACGCCGGTTGCCGTAGCGGCGGTGGAATTTTTCCACTTGCCCTGCGGTGTCGAGGATCCGACGCCCCCCGGTCCAAAACGGGTGTGAATCCGAGGAGACCTCGACAACCACAAGTGGATACGTCTGCGCGCCCTGCGGCGTCTGCCACTCGATCGTGCGTGAACTTGTGATGGTGGATCGGGTGAGGAACGTCGCGCCAGTTGTGGCGTCCTGGAAGACCACGGGGTGGTAGTCGGGGTGAATGTCGGGTTTCATCCGCGCTCTCCTCCAACCTTCTTCTTCTTGATAATCATTTTCATTAGAGCGATCCATACGGTACCGTCTCCTCCAAGCGTTGTCGACAATCATTTTCAATAACGGCTGCGGCGCAGGCGACCGTGCAGCGAAACATGTTGTGCCCCAGCCCATCACCTAGATAGGGGATCGACCGAATGACTTCAGACGTCCCAGCCTTCCGCGCGAGCGATCAGCGCGTCACGCTTTGACTTCCCCGCGCGGCGGCACCGATCGTCCGTTCGCGATCTTCGTCTGTACCGCGTGTGCTGCCGAGCGTGACCTGTCGATCGTCGACGAACTACGTCCGACCATCCGACGGTGCCGGCGCGCCATGCTCGTTTCCGCGGCATGCATGCTCGGGCCGCTGAGCTGCGCCGCTCGGCCGGCGGGATGCGGCGTGATGGCTCTGCTGCAACCTTGCACAGCTGACCAGATGGCTTGCGGACGGCCCTGGTGGATCGGCCCTATCACCAACAGCGTTGACGCGGCGGCACTTCGGGATTGGTTAGAGCTGGGGCAATGGGAAGACGTGCCGCTGCCGGGGCAGCTCTGCAAGCATCATCTCTGGACACGCAAGGCAAGCCAACGCAATTGAGACCCGCTAGTTGTGTTCAGGCACAGTAGCTTTCACGATCGAACACGGCATGGCAGCGGGTCCATCGTCACCGTTTGCGGCGTTGAAACAGAAAAGTCAAATTGCGTCGCCGGTTAGTGAATCCGCTTGCGAAGGTGAAGCCGTCAGTTTGATGAAAGAGGTGCCCTTCAAACAGGACCGCTCGGTTCGCGCGATACGGAACGACCGTCGGTTCAGCTTTCTGACTCTGCAGGAACTCCCGCACACGATCTCCCCCGGAGTTGTAGTCGTCGAAGCTCCAATCCTTCGGCGCCCTTTGGTTCCACACTTTGATGCCACCCGTACTCGGGTCGAGGTTCGCGGAATCGGGGGTGATCCATAGGTTCAACGTGACGTCGGCGTCGTCGGCGTGGATATCGGTTCCTGGCAGCTTGGCATCGTAGGCGAATCCCCACCATTGCGATAACCGATGGCCATCCAGTAGTTCGCCGAGGGCTGTTTGCAGCTCCTCAGCGATAGCGAAAAGCGAGATACTGGCGAATCCGTCTTCGGGAAAGGCGCCCATATAACCGAATTGGTATGGGTGGCGCCACACCGTGGACTCCAGGCAGAACTTCTGCACTTGATCGAACGCGGACGGGGTAAGGAAATCGTCGATGACCTGTATCTTCTGCCCGCCGGTCAAGAAGGCTTCTTGTATCTGACCGTAATCGACATCAGGGTTCAGGTAGCTTGGCAGCTTCTGCTCGGCAACCCGCACGTACGGCAGGTCGCCGAGAATCCGCCCGTTGCTGCCGTGGACGGACACCGACGGCGGTTTGGTCTTTGCTCGGTCGATGATGTCCGTGAGCTGACGGCGAAGGCCATGAATTTCCTGGGCCGAGACGTCTGGGAACGCGTGCACGTCGTCAGAACCGATGGCCAGCAGGTGGTCAAGTTGTTCAATGTTATGCAAGGCGAAGTGCGCTGGAATCGAATACACCTCCGGCGGATGCTCCTGACGACGCAGCTCCGCCGCGGCGACGAAATCCGATAGCGCGGCGGGGTAACGCGCCAAAGCCACATTCACCCTCGCGCGCAAGGCCCTGGCCGGTGCCGAGGATGGTGCCGATTGCACCGCGACCGACGCGTGGCGAAGTGCTGACTCATGTTCGCCGAGTTCGAGATACGACGAAGCAAGCAGGCATAGCGCTTCAAAAGTAGGCTCCTGCTCGACGACCTGCTGCAGCACTTCCACTGCTGACTCAAAATTCCCGCAGCGCATCAAACGCTCGACTTCAGGAAGGGCCACGGACGCGACGTTACGACTACCGGCCCATCCCGGCCAGCCCGCGGGCGAAGGTAGCTGCACCCATCAGATCGGCATCCGATAGGCCTAACAGCCGAAAACGCACCCCTAGAGCGCCTATCCTTCACGGATCAGGTGCCCGCCGGATTATCTGAAAGGTCAATGATGACTGAGGCTTACATCCTAGGTGGAGTGCGCACGCCGTTCACCCGTTACGGCGGCACGTTGTCGGGTATCCGCACCGACGAGCTGCTGGGCATGACCATGAAAGGCGCGTGCGAACGCGTCGGGGTGCCGATGGATGCGGTGGAAGACATTGTCGCCGGCTGCGTGAATCCCGCCCACGAAGGAATGGGTGACATCGCCCGCTGGGCCGCATTAGCGGTGGGATTCCCCGACAGCGTCGCCGGGGCAACCCTCAATCGGTACTGCGGCTCGTCGCTCAGTGCGTTGGCCAGCGTCAGTCATTCCATCAAAGCCGGCGATCTGGGCGTGGGGATCGCCTGCGGTGTCGAATCGATGTCACGGTCGGGGTGGGCGCTGATGAAAGGCGACGCACCGTTTAGCCCACGAGGCCCGGTGCTCATGCTCGACACCATGTGGGCCGGCGGGGGCGGACCACCCAACCCGGTCCTGCTCGCCCGCAACGCCTACATCGGCATGATCGAGACCGCGCAAAACGTCGCCGACCGTTACTCGCTGAGCCGCGAGGAGATAGACGCGTTCGCGCTACGGTCCCAACAGCACGCCAAAGCCGCACGCGATCGCGGCCGGTTCGCCAAGGAGATCATGAGCGTGCCCATCCCCGCGACGAAGAAGACCCCCGCACGGCTGGCCGAGCATGACGAATTCATCCGTGATGACACCACCGCCGAAACACTTGCCGCGCTGCCCGTCCAACCGGGCACCACCCAGATGACCGCAGCCAACTCCACTCCGCTGACCGACGGCGCGAGCGCGGTCGTCGTCGCCTCCGGCGAGAAAGCAGCCGAACTCGGAGTGACACCACTGGCTCGGGTGGTGTCCAGCGCCGTCTACGGGATCGACCCACTCGTCATGGGACTGGCGCCGGCGTGGGCCATTCCGATGGCGATCCGGCGAGCAGGTCTGACCCCTGAGCAGATCGACGTGTGGGAAGTCCATGAAGCATTCAGCGCCCAGGCCCTCGGTGTCTTGCGCGAACTCCCCAACCAGCTTGACGGTTTCGTGATTCCCGACGACAAGCTGACACCCAACGGCGGCGCCGTCGCAATAGGACATCCGTTCGGCGCCACGGGAACCCGTTACGTGCTCACGTTGGCCACCGAACTGCATGAGCGCGGCGCCCGTTACGGCGTCATCGGAGTATGCATCGGATCCGGCCAGGGCGTCTCCGTCGTGCTAGAAAACCCCAGCGCCGCGTAGCGACGCAGGAATGTCAGATCGGCATCCGATAGCCGTAGAACTCGTGAAACGAGTTACGGCTCAACTCGAGTTTGCGCAGCTGAACGCGCTGGGGCATCCCGTGTGCGCACGGGGTGTCGAATGTGCCGTGATGGTGGGATTTCAGCGATTTTTCCGCCCTGAAAGCACGCTCGGTGCCGGGCTAACACTCAGCGCGGGGCTAACTCCAGAGCGTGACGTGAATCTTTGGGCGAAACCTCGTCACCCCGACCCCGCTGCCCCGGATCATCGCCTGGATACACCTCGGAGTCGTGATGAACCTGACCAGTTCAGACACGGCAGGCTGCCGGGCTGACGGTGGCAGCGTCGCGACACACCACTCGCCCGACTTGTCCAGCCCGGGCCCCGTCACGTTCGTTAACCGCCCGGCGGCCAGGTCTTTAGCGATCGCGAAACCGATGGTCAACGTGACGCCGCCAACCCGCTGAACCTCCTCGAGCGCGGCGGCCTCGCTTTGAAAGATTCGCTGCTGTGACTCCGGAATCGCCAAGCCGCGCAACATGGTTGCTATCTCGCCGCCCACGCTGCCGGCCGACGGTCCGAGCATCCACTGCTGCTGTCGCAACAGCCCGGGCGTCGGAACACCCACGACCAGTGGGCTATTCGGAGCCGCCACCGTGATGACCTGATATTTCAGAAACGGTCGCACGAAGATCGAATCGTCGGATACGAAAGAGCTTTCACTTGCCGGGCCAATCGCGATGTCAACGGCGCGCGAACAAATGAGGTCGCGGAATCGGCTCGTCGGGTGCACGCTCAACTCGACGGACAAGTCGTCGGCTCGCGACGAGAAGAGTTCGATCAGGCCCGGCGCGGCGTGTTCGGCGAAGGCGCTGGATGCGGCAATCCGCAGCAACCGACGCCCATGGGCGGCCTCGGTGACCTCTATCGCGGTTTGCTGTTGCAGGCCCAGGATCTCGACTGCGCGGCTGGCCAGCCGGAGTCCGCCGGGCGTGAACGCCAGTCCGGCACCCGTCTTGGTGAACAACGGGTCGTCAAGCTCCTTGCGCAGCGCCGCCACATGCATCGAGACTCCGGCATCGGATACGCCCAGTTCCGCGGCGGCGCCCCGAACCGAGCCCAAACGGACCACCGCCGAATAGGCCCGAAGTTGAGCCGGAGTCATGGGAATGAGCCTACTTTGGGATGCGTGCGTGACGTGCTTGCCGAGCTTCTGCCGATCTGGCGCGCCGGTGACACCGCGGGCCTCGGAACGGTGGTGCGGACCTTCCACTCCGCGCCGCGGGCACCCGGGGCCTCGATGGTGGTGGCTCCGGACGGTTCCGTGAGTGGGTCAGTTTCGGGTGGCTGTGTCGAAGGCGCCGTCTATCAATCGGCCACCGAGGTGGCGCAAACCGGGACACCACGACTGGAACGCTATGGGGTCAGCGACGGCGATGCCTTCGCGGTCGGGCTAACCTGCGGCGGCATCATCGACATCTTCGTCGAGTCGGTATCGCGGGCGACCTTCCCCGACCTTGATGAAGTAGCCGACGACGTCGGTAAGCACCGCGCCGTAGCAGTCGCGACCGTCATCGCCCACCCTGATCCACAGTGGATTGGCCGCAGGCTGGTCATCCGGCCGGAGGCGGTGGCGGGATCGCTGGGTTCGGCCCGCGCCGACGCCGCGGTCACCGACGACGCGCGCGGATTGCTCGCGCTAGGCCGCAGCGACGTCATGCACTACGGACCCGACGGCCAGCGGCTGGGCGACGGCATGGAGGTCTTCGTGTCCAGCTATGCGCCGCGCCCGCGGATGCTCGTATTCGGCGCAATCGACTTCGCGGCCGCCCTGGCACAGCAGGGATCGTTCCTCGGCTATCGAGTCACCGTCTGCGATGCCCGCCCGATGTTCGCCACCCGAGCGCGCTTTCCGACGGCCGACGCGGTCATCGTCGACTGGCCGCACCGGTATCTGGCCGCCCAGGCGGAATCGGGCAACGTCGACGAGAGCACCGTGATCTGTGTGCTCACCCACGACCCGAAATTCGACGTCCCGGTGCTCGAGCTAGCGCTGCGCTTGCCGCACATCGGATATGTGGGGGCAATGGGGTCGCGCCGGACTCACGACGACCGGATGGGCCGGTTGCGAGCAGCGGGGCTGACCGACCTCGAGCTAACGAGATTGTCCAGCCCGATCGGACTGGACCTCGGTGCCCGCACCCCGGAGGAAACGGCGGTCTCGATCGCGGCCGACATCATCGCCCGGCGATGGGGCGGCGGAGGCCGCCCGCTGGCCGAAATCGTGGGGCGAATCCACCACGAAGCGCAGGTCGAGGGCGAGTTAAAGGATCACTTAACTCGATATTGACGCGGACCTCAGGACGGCCCACACTGGGCTCCCCTTCACTAGTGAGGTGCGTCACATGCAGGTGCCCGGGCCCTTCGAATACGAACGCGCGACCAGTGTCGATCATGCGATCGGATTATTGGATCGGTTGGGGGACGGTGCGCGGGTGGTCGCCGGCGGGCACAGCCTGCTGCCGATGATGAAGCTGCGAATCGCCAACCCCGAATACCTCGTCGACATCAACGACCTCGAGCTCGAGCTCGGATACGTGATCACCGATCCGACCCTGGTTCGCATCGGCGCCATGACCCGTCACCGCGAGCTGCTGGAGTCGGACACGCTGGCGGCGGTGTGCCCAATCTTCCCCGACGCCGAACGGGTGATCGCCGACCCGGTGGTGCGCAATCGCGGCACCCTGGGCGGTTCACTCTGCCAAGCGGATCCGGCCGAGGATCTGACGACCGTGTGCCTTGTGCTGGACGCGGTGTGCCTGGCCCGGGGACCATCAGGTGAGCGCGAGATACCGATCGACGACTTCCTCGCCGGGCCCTACGAGACCACCCTCGCCTACAACGAGATGCTTATCGAAGTCCGGATCCCGTTGCGGCACAAGACGTCCAGCGCCTACGCGAAAGTAGAACGGCGAGTTGGCGACTGGGCGGTCACGGCAGCAGGCGCAGCGATCACCCTCGACGGTGACGCGATAGCGGCGGCCCGGGTGGGCTTGACCGCGGTCAATCCCGACCCGGCGGCACTGGCGGAGCTCGCTGCGGTCCTTGTCGGACAGCCCGCCACCGAAGAGGTCTTCGCCGAGGCGGGCCGGCGGGCCGCCGAAGCCTGCGAACCGATCACCGACGTCCGCGGCACCGCCGAGTACAAGCGGCATCTGGCCTGCGAACTGACCATCCGCACGTTGCGCACCGCCACCGAGCGCGTACGCGCTACGGCCGAAGGGAACTAGCCATGCAAGTGAATATGACCGTCAACGGCGAACAGGTGACCGCCGAAGTCGAACCACGGATGCTGCTGGTGCACTTTCTGCGGGATCAGCTGCGGCTCACCGGTACTCACTGGGGCTGCGACACCAGCAACTGCGGAACATGCGTGGTCGAGGTCGACGGCGTGCCGGTCAAGTCCTGCACCATGCTCGCGGTGATGGCATCCGGGCACAGCGTGCGGACCGTAGAAGGGCTAGCGGGGTTGGACGGCTCTCTCGATCCGGTGCAAGAAGGGTTCATGCAGTGTCATGGGCTGCAATGCGGATTCTGCACGCCGGGAATGCTGATCACCGCCCGCGCCCTGCTGGACCGCAACCCCGACCCTGACGAGGAGACGATCCGGGAGGCGATCTCCGGCCAGATCTGTCGCTGCACCGGATATACCACGATCGTGCGCTCCATTCAGTGGGCCGCGCGCAACGCAACCCCGGCGGCAACCTCATGACCACCACGAAAGAAGGAGCAAACCGTCCACCCGAGCCGGACGGACGTCCAGAAGATCTGGTTGACAACGATCAAAAGCCGTGCGGGCACGGCCGGATGCTACGCAAGGAAGACCCCCGATTCATTCGGGGCCGCGGCAATTACGTCGACGACGTCGTGCTGCCGGGCATGCTGCACCTGGCGATCTTGCGTTCGCCATACGCGCATGCCCGCATTGTCAGCGTCGATGTGACTGCCGCCCTTGCACATCCGAAAGTTAAAGCCGTGGTGACCGGCGCCGACCTGGCCGAGAAGGGTCTGGCCTGGATGCCGACGCTGTCCAACGACGTGCAGGCCGTGCTGGCCACCGACAAGGTGCGCTTCCAGGGTCAGGAAGTGGCGTTTGTCGTTGCCGAAGACCGGTACTCGGCCCGCGACGCGCTGGAGTTGATCGACGTCGATTACGACCCGCTGGACCCCGTCGTGGACGTCCGTACCGCACTCGACCCCTCGGCGGCGGTGATCCGCACCGATCTCGAAGGCAAGACCGACAACCACTGCTTCGACTGGGAAACCGGCGACGCGGCGGCGACCGAAGCCACGTTCGCGAAGGCTGACGTGATCGTCACGCAGGAGATCGTCTACCCGCGGGTGCACCCCGCACCGATGGAAACCTGTGGCGCGGTAGCCGATCTCGACCCGATCAGCGGAAAGCTGACACTGTGGTCCACCAGCCAGGCACCGCATGCGCACCGCACGCTGTACGCATTGGTCGCCGGCCTGCCCGAACACAAGATTCAGGTGATCTCCCCCGACATCGGCGGCGGCTTCGGCAATAAGGTGCCGATCTATCCCGGTTATGTCTGCGCGATCGTCGGCTCGCTGGTGCTGGGCAAGCCGGTGAAGTGGATGGAGGACCGCAGCGAGAACCTGACCTCGACGGGCTTCGCGCGCGACTACATCATGGTCGGCGAGATCGCCGCCACCAAAGAGGGCAAGATTCTGGCGATCCGGTCCAACGTGTTGGCTGACCACGGCGCGTTCAACGGCACGGCGGCGCCGGTGAAGTACCCGGCCGGCTTCTTCGGAGTGTTCACCGGTAGCTATGACATCGAGGCCGCCTACTGCCACATGACCGCTGTGTACACCAACAAGGCGCCCGGTGGGGTGGCATACGCATGCTCGTTCCGGATCACCGAGGCCGTGTACTTCGTCGAGCGGCTGGTGGACTGCCTGGCCTTCGATCTGAAGATGGACCCCGCCGAGTTGCGGCTGCGAAACCTGTTGCGGCCCGAGCAATTTCCCTACAAGAGTAAGACCGGCTGGCTTTACGACTCGGGTGACTACGAGACCACCATGCGGCTGGCCATGGACATGATCGGTTACGACGCGCTGCGGGCCGAGCAAAAGGAGAAGCGCGAGCGCGGTGAACTGATGGGCATCGGGATGTCCTTCTTCACCGAGGCCGTCGGCGCCGGGCCCCGCAAGGACATGGACATCCTCGGCCTGGGCATGGCCGACGGATGCGAGTTGCGTGTGCACCCGACGGGCAAAGCCGTTGTGCGGCTTTCGGTTCAGACTCAGGGCCAAGGTCACGAGACGACGTTCGCCCAAATTGTCGCCGAGGAGCTGGGCATCCCGCCCGACGACATCGACGTGGTGCACGGCGATACCGACCAGACGCCCTTCGGGTTGGGTACCTACGGCAGCCGGTCCACGCCGGTATCGGGTGCGGCCGCGGCCCTGGTGGCGCGCAAGGTCCGCGACAAAGCCAAGATCATCGCGTCGGGAATGCTCGAGGTCTCGGTGGCTGACTTGGAGTGGCAGAAGGGCTCCTTCCACGTCAAAGGTGACCCGTCGGCGTCGGTGACCATTCAGGACATCGCGATGCGCGCACACGGCGCGGGTGATCTGCCAGAAGGGCTCGAGGGCGGGCTGGATGCCCAGATCTGTTACAACCCGGAGAATCTCACCTACCCCTACGGCGCTTACTTCTGCGTGGTGGACATCGATCCGGGCACCGCGGTGGTCAAGGTTCGGCGCTTCCTGGCCGTCGACGACTGCGGCACCCGCATCAACCCCATGATCATCGAGGGCCAGGTCCACGGTGGCATCGTCGACGGGATCGGAATGGCGTTGATGGAGATGATCGCCTTCGACGAGGAGGGTAACTGCCTGGGCGGGTCATTGATGGACTATCTGATCCCGACGGCGGTCGAGGTACCCCACCTGGAAACCGGACATACCGTCACGCCGTCTCCGCATCACCCGATCGGCGCGAAGGGTGTCGGCGAATCGGCCACGGTGGGATCGCCGCCGGCGGTGGTCAACGCGGTGGTGGATGCGTTGGCGCCGTTCGGCGTTCGCCACGCCGATATGCCGCTGACGCCGTCGAGAGTCTGGGAGGCCATGCAGGGCAGAGCGAGGCCACCGATCTAGACCCATGATCACGATCAGCGAGCGAGCGCAGCAACTGTTGGCGGCACGAACACCATTCGTGCACGCAACGGTGGTGCGCGCCCAGCAACCCACCTCGGCAACCGCTGGCGACGAGGCAATCCTGTTGCCCGACGGCACTATCGAGGGTTTCGTCGGCGGCCAGTGCGCGCAGAACTCCGTTCGCAAGGCGGCACTGGGTGTCTTGCAGGCCGGTGAAAGTGTGTTGCTGCGGGTGCTCCCCGACGGCGACGTTCACTTCCCCGACGCTCCCGGCGCCGCAGTGGTGGTCAACCCGTGCCTGTCGGGTGGATCGCTGGAAATCTTCCTGACACCGCAGCTGCCGGCACCGCTGATCCGAATTTACGGGGCCACCCCGATTGCCGACGCGTTGATCGACCTGTGCGGCCTGCTCGGCTATGAGCGCGCGACGCGACACCGATCTGACCGACACCTCCGCAGTCGTGCTCGCCAGCCATGGCGGTCCAGAAGCCGAAATGATCCGCGCCGCACTGGATAACGGCGTGGGGTATATCGGCTTGGTGGCCAGCAAGGTTCGCGGCGCCTCGATCCTGAACGAACTCGAGCTCACCGATACCGAGCGAGCCCGAATACACACCCCCGTCGGATTACCCATTGGGGCCAAGACTCCGGCCGAAATCGCGGTGGCCATTGCTGCTGAACTCATCGCCGCCGTCCGCGACGGCAGCCTGGCGCGGCCCACCGTGAACGCCGTCGCGCGCCAGGCGATCGACCCCGTATGCGGCATGACGGTGCCGATCGGACCTGCGAGCGAACATCTGGAGTTAGGCGGCGTCGACTATTGGTTCTGCTGCCCGGGATGCCGGACGGCGTTCGCGGCCCAGAGAGCCGGCGGATGAACGCGCAGCGGATCACCGGCGTAGTGCTGGCCGCCGGCAGCTCGCGGCGGCTCGGAACGCCTAAACAGGTTCTGCCATACCGGGATACCACGCTCCTCGGAGCCACCCTGGACATCGCCCGGGGCGCCGGTTTTGATCAGCTCATTGTCACCCTGGGTGGGGCCGCGGACGCGGTGCGCGGCGCGGTGCGGCTGGACGGGGCCGACGTGGTGACCGTCGACGACTACGGGACTGGATGCTCGGCGTCGCTGCGTGTCGCGTTGGGCGAGGTCGATCCGCAAGCCGCCGGCATCGTGCTCATGCTGGGCGATCAGCCGAGCCTGGCTCCCGCAACGCTGCGGCGGATGGTCGCCGGTGCGGGCGGCGTCGACGTGCTCGTGTGCCGTTACGCCGACGGCATCGGGCATCCGTTCTGGTTCAGTCGCGATGTGTTCGGCGAACTTTCGCAACTGCACGGCGACAAGGGAGTCTGGAAGCTGGTGCACTCGGGTCGGTACCCGGTACACGAGATTGCTGTGGCCGGCCCAGTGCCACTCGACGTCGACACCTGGGACGATTACCAGCGACTGTTGGAGTCGGTCCCATCATGATCTTCGCAAACCCCGACGACGTGATCCGGCGGTTCGACGCCCGGGATTACCTTCTCGACACCGGGACCGCGTCCGCGATCTATCTGGCGGTCACGCTCGGCAGGCCGCTGCTGCTGGAAGGAGAGCCTGGTGTCGGCAAGACGACAGCGGCGAAAACCCTTGCCGCAGTGTTGGACACAGATCTGCTTAGGCTGCAGTGTTACGAGGGCCTGACCGCCAACGAGGCACTGTACGACTGGAACTACCAACGCCAGCTGCTGGCTATCCGGCTGGCCGAAGCACGCGGCACCGGTGCCTCCAACATCTCCGAAGCCGATCTTTACACCGAGACCTACTTGGTCGATCGACCGATTCTGCAGTGTGTGCGGCACCGCGGCCCGGCCGCGCCGGTGTTGCTGATTGACGAAATCGACCGGGCCGACGACGAATTCGAGGCATTACTGCTGGAATTCCTCGGCGAGTCCGCGGTCACCGTGCCCGAGCTGGGCACCTTCGTCGCCGAGCATCCGCCGATCGCGATACTGACCTCCAACCGCAGTCGCGATCTGCATGACGCGCTGCGACGGCGTTGCCTGTACCACTGGATCGACTACCCCGAACCGGCTCGGGCCGCCGCAATCGTCCGCCGGACGGTGCCCGGGGCGTCGACGCCTTTGATCGAACACGCCACCCAATTCATCGGCAGTGCACGCGATCTCGATCTGGACAAGCCGCCCGGAGTGGCCGAGACCATCGACTGGGTCGCCGCGCTGGTGTCGCTCGGCGTAGCAGACCTCGCCCCGGCAGACACGGTCGAGTCGGCACTGGCCAGCCTGGGGGCACTGGCCAAGACGCCCGACGACCGAACCCTGATTCGCGACGCGTTTATCGAGTACAGCCGCACATGAGAGGACCCACAGTATGAAGATCGCCAACCAGTTCACCGTCAGCGCGCCAATCGATCGGGCCTGGGATGTGCTGTGCGACCTGGAACAGGTGATCCCGCTGATGCCGGGGGCACAGCTGGTCGGTCACGAAGGCGACGACTACCTCGGCAAGGTCAAGGTCAAGGTCGGGCCCGTTACCAGTGAGTTCAGCGGCAAAGTGCGCTTCGTCGAGCAAGACCGCGCCCAACACCGCGCCGTCATCGACGGCAAAGGCAAGGAGTCCCGCGGCACCGGGAACGCCGCCGCCACGGTCACCGCCCGGCTGCAAGAGGCCGGGCACCGCACTCAGGTCAACGTCGACACCGATCTGAAGATCGTCGGCAAGCTGGCGCAGTTCGGCAGCGGCATGCTGCAGCAAGTATCGGAGAAGCTACTGGGTCAGTTTGTCGAATCCCTGGAGGCCAAGCTTGCCGCCGAGAATGCCGGCAGCGCAACCAGTCCGGCCGATGCCGCAGAGGCAGCCAGTGCCGAGGAGTCGACCCCGGCCTGGCCGGCCAACCCAGTCCCGGGCACCGACAAAGGGCCCTTGGCCGATCCCAAGCCAATCGATCTGCTGGAGCTCGCCGGCGCTGGCCAACTCAAGAAATACGGCGCCGCGGCGGCGGCGCTGGTCGCCGTGCTGGCGCTGATCTGGCTGCTGCGCAGACGCTCGTGAATACGCCGTTGCTGTTGCGCGGCGTCGATCTGGCGGCGTTCGCGACAGCCCTGGCGGCGCGCCTGCGCAGCGCGGGAGTCTCGGTGTCGGCAGGCGGCCAGGGGACTTTCGTGCAGGCAATCCGACAGCTGGCGCCGCAAACCACGCCGGCGCTTTACTGGGCCGCCAGGCTCACGTTGGTCAACCGGATGGAAGACCTCGGTGTCTTCGACGCGGTGATGCGACAGGTTTTCGGGAGTATTCAACCCGGCGACACGCGAAGCCCAGAGTCAGTCCTGCCGATCGCGGGTCCCAAGACGCCCGCGCCGCCCGCAGCGCGCGTGCAGTCCGCGAGCAGCCCAGCTAATGCGGGCGCCGAAAAACTCCCGTGGGTCACCCGGACGGCGCCCGACCGGGACGGCGCAGCGGACGCGGGTGTCTTCGTGCCTGACGTGCTACCCAGCCGCATCGCCGCATTGGCCGACGCGTCGTTCGACCAATTCGACCCCAATGATCTGCGTCTTCTCGGTTCGTGGCTGGAGGCGTCGGTGCGGCGTTGGCCCTGGCGGCGCAGCATGCGATTCGAATCCAGCCCACACGGTAAGAGGATCGACCTGCGGGCGACGATGAATGCGTCGCGCACGACCGGCTGGGAATCGGTGACCCTGGCGCGAACGCGACCTCGCCGACGACCTCGGCGGGTGGTTCTGGTCTGCGACGTGAGCCGCTCGATGCAGCCCTACGCTGCGATTTATCTGCATTTGATGCGGGCGGCGGTGCTGCGGCAGGCAGGAATCCGCCCAGAAGTCTTCGCGTTTTCGACGTCACTAACCCGGCTCACCTCGGTGCTGTCCCACCGCTCGGCCGAGGTAGCGCTGGAACGCGCCAACGAGAAAGTCACCGACCGGTACGGCGGCACATTCATCGGACGCAGTGTCGCTGCTCTGCTGGATCCACCGCACGGCAACGCGCTGCGCGGTGCGGTAGTGATCATCGCGTCTGACGGCTGGGACAGCGATCCCCCCGATGTGCTCGGGCACGCGCTCGCCAGGGTGCGTCGACGCGCCAAGTTGTTGGTCTGGCTCAACCCGCGCGCGGCGCACAGTCAATACCAGCCGCTGGCCGGCTCGATGGCGGCGGCGCTGCCGCATTGCGATCTGTTCTTGCCGGCAAACTCACTGACCGGCCTCCGAGAGTTGTTGTTAGCGCTGGCTGCTTGGGAATCGACGCGATCAACCGCGCGCGCTCACTAAAGTGGCTCCGATGAGTGACGCTCCGTCGAATGAGCGGATGATCGCCGGGCTCGCCGCGGCGTCAGTCTCGCTCGGGGTAGCCCAGCTGGTCAGCATCCCGTTCGGAGCGCGGGCCGATGCGCGTGCGGCGATCGGCTCGGTAGCCGTCGACCTGACACCGGGGCCCGTCAAAGAGTGGGCGATTCAGACCCTGGGCTCGCTGGACAAGCTCTTCCTGGCCGTCGTCGTTCTCGTGGCGATCGCCGCGATCGCGGCGATCGCCGGGAGCTTCGAGACTCGGCGCCGCCCGGTCGGTAGCGCCGTGATCGTCGCGGCGGGCGTCCTCGGATGCACCGCAGTGCTATCGCGGGCAGGGGCGACAGCACTGGACACGATCCCCACCGTCGCGGGCACCGTGTGCGGAGTGGCGGTGCTGCGCGTACTCGCCCGTCGGTTCTGGCCCGGCCTCAGCGATCCGGAAGACGGAGCCGATCACGACGAGCCGGACGCCGGCCGGCGCAGGTTGGTCGTGCTCGGATTGCTCGGATTCGGCGTCGTGAGTGGCGTGGCGGGTGCGGTCATCACCCGGTTGGCGCATTCGGTGGCCGGTGATCGCAACAGCTTCGCACTTCCCCGGCCCCGCATCTCGGCACCGCCGATACCTGCCGATGTCCAACCGAAAGGCGTTGCGCTACCCAGCTTTATCACCCCCAGCGGCGACTTTTACCGGGTCGACACCGCACTTACCGTCCCTCAACTCAGCCACGGCGACTGGCGGCTGCGCATCCACGGCATGGTGGACCGCGAAGCCACCTACAGCTTCGACGACCTCGCCGGCTTCGACGTCGTCGAAATGACAGCGACGTTGACCTGCGTCTCGAATCCCGTTGGCGGCAACCTGATTTCGACGGGAATCTGGACGGGTTACCGGTTGGCCGATCTGCTTGCGGCCGCCCATGTGCACCCGGACGCCGATATGGTGCTGTCGACCTCGATCGACGGGTTCACCGCCGGCACACCTGTTCAGGCGCTCACCGATGGCCGCGACGCGCTTCTGGCAGTCGGTCTGAACGGGCAGCCGCTGCCCATCGAGCACGGCTATCCAGCCCGGCTGGTAGTGCCAGGGCTCTACGGGTACGTGTCGGCCACCAAGTGGGTCGTCGATCTGGAGCTGACCCGCTTCGACCGAGCAAAGGCGTACTGGACGCGGATGGCCTGGGCACCGCGCGCACCCATCAAAACCGAGTCGCGCATCGACGTGCCGAAAGGCGGTCAGAAGGTGGCCATCGGTCCGGTGGTGTTCGGCGGTGTCGCGTGGGCGCAGAATCGGGGCGTGCGCGCCGTCGAGGTCCGGATTGGCGATGGCGGATGGCAAGCCCGCCGAATTGGGCGCGAGCTATTCGAACGAGACATGGCGATTATGGAGCTTTCCTTGGCAGGCGAAAAGCCTTGGGAAACAGACCATCACCGTGCGCGCCACCGACAACACCGGCGCAGTTCAAACCGCAGACGAAGTTGGTACGGTCCCCGACGGCGCCACCGGCTGGCACACGGTGGAGTTCACCGTGGCCCAGACCTGAAGCACTATTTCGACGAAATTTTCCGCCAACTGAACACCGCAATGACGATGCCGACCACCACCGTGATCGGACCGATGATGGACCAGGTGGTGGTGTTACTCATCGGGCTACCAAGCAGCACTCCGAATCCCTGCAGCGCCCAGATCAGGCCGAACACGGCGAGGAGCACCCCGAGCGCGAGCGTGACGACGAAAGTCCTGTTCATATAAGAAGCCTAGGCGCAATCAGTCACGCACCACAATCACCGTCTTACCTGCGCGCCGGTTTTGGAGCTGGCCGCTTTCGAATGCTTCCCGGCCCTTTTCGAGGGGAAAGGTCTCTGCGATTTCGACGTGCAAGCGCCCGCTGTCGACGAGCGCGGCGAGTTTGGTTAGCTGCTCCCGGTTGGAGGTGACAAGAAAAAATTTTGCGGTAACCCCATACTCGTCTGCCTTGCCCTCCGCAGGGGTGCCCGCAATGGTGACCAGTCTTCCACCGCGGCGCAGCACGCCAAAGGATCGGTCCAATGTCTCACCACCGACGGTATCGATCACGACGTCATAGATGGCGCCATTGGCGTCGAACGCCGCAGTGCGCACGTCGATCACCCGTGTCGCGCCGAGGCCGCGAAGCAGATCTCTCGGCGTCGCTGCGAACGGTCGCGGTGACCTCCGCACCGATGATCGCGGCTAGCTGGACTGTCAACGCGCCGACCCCGCCAGCCCCTCCGTGTACCAGCACCGACTCACCGGCCCGTACTGCGGCGTGATCTGTCAGAGCCTGTAGGGCGGTAAGGCCGGCCAGCGGTAGCACAGCGGCGGACGGATGCGACAATGTCAGGGGCTTAAGGGCGAGGTCAACAGCGGGAACAGCCACGAAATCCGCTGCCGCGCCGTTGCGTTCAAAGCCGATCAGTCCGCACACTGGGTCGCCGACCGCGAAATCCTTAACATCTGAACCGATGTCAGACACCACCCCGGATACTTCATGGGAGAGAATTACCGGGGTTCGACTGACACCGCCGCGAGTCCACGTTTGCGGCCACTTCAACTCGTCAAACGTGATCGCACCTGCGTGTACCGCCACTAACACTTCATCCGCCGCGGGAATCGGCACGGGCGCTCGCTCGACGACTAGCACCTCCGGCCCGCCCTGACGGTGGGCCCTCAGTGCCGTCATCTCCGCCAACCCCTCGCCCGGGTCATCAGCGCTAGACAAAACGTTCGATTGCACAGCGTCTGGCATCATGGCTCCTCAGCTTTGTTGCGACACAACCGGTGCGATCCTCACTATAGACTAAGTGGGGTACATAGCCCAGTCTGGCAAGAAGCCGATCCGAAGCTGGGTACACATACGGCTTGTGCACGAGCTATGCTGTGGGTCGCATGACCCAGTTAAGCGAGACCGTTGTTAGAGTACGTGGCTGACTGCTCCGACGATGGTATCGAGGCGAAGCTCCAGGCCACCCAAGCGTGGGCTTTAAATCGTTGGGAGACAACATGGCCCAGGACATCCACTACCGCTACGCCTCCATCGACGGACGAAGGATCTTCTATCGTGAGGCGGGCCCCGCCAATGCCCCAACTCTGGTCCTTTTGCACGGATATCCCTCTAGTTCCTACATGTTTCGCGACTTGGTCCCTAAGCTGGCCGACCTTTACCACATCATCGCGCCCGACCACTTAGGGTTCGGACTCTCAGACGCTCCAACGGTCGAAGAGTTCGACTACACGTTCGACGCTCTGACCGATCTGACGGCAGCGCTGTTGACCCAACTCGGCCTCACCCGTTACGGCCTTTACGTCCAGGACTACGGCGCGCCCATCGGTTGGCGCCTCGCGCTACGCTCCCCCTCGGCGATCACCGCGATCATCACCCAGAATGGCAACGCCTACGAGGCCGGTCTGATCAAGCAGTTCTGGGAACCGATCATGGCCTACCAGCAGGACCAGAATCCCGAGACCGAGAAGGCCGCGCGATGGAATCTGACCCTCGAAGCCACACGGTGGCAATACAGCTTTGGAGTGACTGACCAGACGAGGCTCAACCCGGAATCCTGGTATCACGACTATGCGTTAATCTCGCGCCCGGGCAACGATCTGGTGCAGCTAAAGCTGTTCGTTGACTACGCCAGTAACGTGCGCATGTATCCCCAGGTGCACCAGTACTTCCGCGACAGTCAAGTACCGCTGCTCGCGGTATGGGGCCGCGGTGACGGTGGCTTCGACCCGGAGGGCGCTGAAGCTTTCGCCGAGGATCTGCCGAGCGCCCAGATCTACCTGCTTGATGGAGGGCACTTTCTGCTCGAATCAGCACTCGATGAAGTTGTCGAGATCATCCATGGCTTCCTGGCTGGCCTGCCACTGAACAGCTAACTGCGCAGATTTAGTTCCGAGGCCGTGACACTTGCCGCAGCAAAGCCTGGTATTGGTCAGGCACCAGGTCTCGAAACTCCGGGTGGTGCACGATGTAGTCGCCGGTCAACTTGCATCGCGGTACGACGGTGGCCCCCGCGCTCCTGATGATGCCCAACGTACCGTCAATCAGGGCCGAGGAGACGCCACGCTCTCGCCATTGCTCCTCAACGTGCGTCGCCATCAAGACAATGTGTTCACGGTAGCGGCGATAGGGCTGACGACCAATCACCTCGCCGTCCACGATGGCCTGAAATTCACCGCCCCCGGGATTGTCGGTGATCACGATCTTCAGTCCACTGCCCGCAGTACGATCGACGGTACCCAACGGCTCTAGTGACTCGCTCACAGCCAAAACCCCTGTCTCATCACGATGCTCGAGACTTCGTCGGCTGGTGCTCGCGCGGCGGGTCAGCCTTAAGGTCAGGCGCGGCGCCGGAAGTCCGCGGCAGACGGTCCTTTGGGCGTGCGGCAAATTGGCGCAAGTGGGCCAGAGCGAAGTTCAAGGCATCACGATCGGGCCATGTCTTGCCGTAGGCGAAGGTCATCTGGTTGCCGCCTTCGTGGGCGCTCACCAGGATATTGGCCAAAGCCATCGGGGCTGCTGCCTCAATCAGTAGGCCGTTCTTCTTCATTCGCGCCAGACCGCGGCGGAACAACGCTAACCACTGCCGGTAGCCATCGGCCAGCAACTCGTGGGTCGCCTCATCATGCTTGCTCAGCTGCCCGGCCAGGATGCCATAGGTGGGCAGCTCCCTGGCCGCGGACCTTGCGGAGGCTGAACTTCAACGTCAGTTCCACCCACTTCTCGAAATCGTCGAAGGTATCAAGGTTTCCCAATGCCGGCTGGCGATGGAAATCCAACAAGACCTCGGTCTGATGGGTCACCACGGCACGGATCAAGGCGTCCTTATTCTCAAAATAATGCGATAGTTGTGAACCGCTGACTGAAGCCGCTTGTCGCACTCTGTCCAGAGCTCAAGCTGGAAACTCCCTGCGTAAGAACCAGTTCAGCAGCGCAACTCACAATGCGGTCACGTGTTGCACGGCCTCTTTCGGTCGTCGGGAGCTGCTGTTTGGGGTCCTCAGGCATGGCATGATCCTACCCTGGCTATTTCCCATAGTGGGTCTAACACCCCACTGCACTGATATCTGCGGGTAGTCGCGCGGGCCCTGGCGGACGGCCGGACAATGACGAAGACCGCACCGCGATCCCAGTGTCGACCGGCTTTCACATATCATTCTGCACCGCAATTGCCATGACTGGGGCAGCTGCACATCAGGGATTGGCACAGCCTGCATCTGTTCGGCTCGTTGCCGCCGTCACCGAGATCGTGATCCGGCACGAGGCTCGTGATAACGATCAATGATCGCTGTCGGCGAGGTGCCTACCCAGCGCTTCCAAATCCGGGACGATGATGTTGGGTTGCGGTAGCCCCGGCACCGGCAGAGGTGCGTTGCCCGGGCGCGTGATCAGCGCTGAACTGAACCCGGCGCTTTGGGCGCCGACGGTGTCCCAGACGTGTGCGGCGACCATCATGCATGCGGAGGGCGCGACACCGAGTTCCTGGGACACGTAGTGATAAACGCTCGGCGACGGCTTGTAGGCCCGGCATGCCTCAATACTGAACTGCCGCTCGATGTACTCGCCCAGTCCGGCGTGTTCAAGGGGGCTGTGTCCCCCCGGATTGGGAGGCGAGTTCGTCAGCGTGATGAGACGAAATCCGCTGTCTCGCAGATTCTCCAGTCCCTTGGAGACATCGGGGTGAGCCCGCATGGACAGCATCCCGTCTTTAATCAAGTTCGCATCTTCTTCAGACACGGTCAGACCGTGGATGTCGCCCACCATCTTCAGCAATCCCTGACCGAGAGTGAAGTAGTCCACGTAGAGCCCCGAAAGAGTAGCCGTCATTGAGTACATGATCAGATGCCCTAGCCATTCACGCATCACGCGCCGATCACCGAACACCCGCTCGAAGAGCGGAGTCATGGATTCGAAGTCGATGAGCGTTTCGTTCACATCGAACACCAACACGGAGGGCTTGGCCGGCAACGGCCAATGGTCGGCCGATGCTGCAACGCTCCGTTGCTGTCGGGCTGTCATTGTCTGCGTCCTTTCATCTTTGGAGAGTGTTTCAATTTCAATGCCACGTTGCAGTTACGCGGTTTCTGAGTGCTTCTCGTAATCCACTAGGCGTGATTGCAGCTCCGGGTACGGGGTGGAGGGTGGTAGTGGCTGTCCATCGCGTATCGCGCGAGCCGCCTGCGCGGCGGCCTGTAAAGCCGCCCCGTAGGGCACTGATCCGGTGGACACTCGGGCCACCCCGAGCTCGCCCAGTTCGGCCACACTCAGACCCGGCACCGGCAAGGTGTTGAGTGGGCGCGGAATATTGTGTGTGATCTCGGCCAGCTCGGCACGATCATTGGCCAGCGGCACGAAAATGCCATCGGCGCCAGCTTCGACATACCGAAGGGCCCGCTCAATCGTGGCGGTGGTGTTGGCTTGCTGTCCCAGCCAGTAGGTGTCAACGCGTGCGTTGACGAACAGTTCGGGTTTACGTTCCTTGATGGCGGCAACTTTGGCAGCCGCAAGCGCAGGATCGACCAGCTCTTCGTTGGTGCTGTCCTCGATGTTGATCCCCGCGATCGGCAGTTGTGCGACGTAGTCAGCGACGGTTGCGGGGTCGTCGCTATATCCGTCTTCGACATCGACGCTGATGTAGCACTGCAGGCGGGTCAGCGCCGCGGCCAAAGCGATGTTGGCGTCTCGGGTGGCGCGGGCCCCGTCGGGATGCCCGCGGCTCGACGACACCCCGAAGCTGGTGGTCCCAATCGCCGTGAAGCCATCCGCGAGATACGCCAACGCCGAAGGGACATCCCAGGCATTAGGCAACACCAACGGACTATCCTGGTGATGGAGATCGTGAAAACTCATGAGTTGCCTCCTATTTGAGTGATGAGGATGGGATGTTAGTGCGCGCTCCGAGGAGCAGGCCGGTTGCTGCGAGAATGCCGGTGACGGCTAGCACAATCCACGCGTGGTCATAGCCGGCGGTCGACTCGTTCCTGGCTGTCAGCGCCACCAGGACTGCGACCCCGATGGCCGAGCCGACTCGGCTACTCAAATTGACTACAGCACTACCGGTGCTGGCGCGATCAGCCGGCAGTGCATTCGGCGCGGCGAACATCGCGGCTTGCGCTAATCCGCTGGATACGCCCATCAAGACCATCCCGGGCAACATCGCTGTCCAATAGTTTGGGTTGGCGTCGATCGCGATCATCCAGTACGCCGCAGCCACCGTCATCAATAACGTTCCCACCACGGCGGGCCGCGTGCGCCCGAACCGCTTCGCGATCACACCGGCCCCGGCTACCAGAGCAACCGATGTGAGCGGCACGGGGGCCATCGCCAGACCGCTACGCAACGGCGAATAATGCCATTCGTTTTCAAGAAATAACGAGTTGCCCACTAGAAACACCGCAAACCCACCGAAGTACACCGCTGCCGCGACGGCGGAGCCGGTAAACGGACGGCTTTTGAATAATGACTTCTCAATGATTGGGGTCGGCGCGCACAAAGTGCGCTGAACACAAACGCCGGTCGCGACCACAGCTATCACGAATAGTCCCACAGTGCGCTTATCAACCCATCCCCACTGCGGGCCCTGCACCGTGGCCAGCACCAGAGATGCCACCGCCGCCAGCAGGCTTATCGCCGACATGGCATCGGGGAATCGGCTACCCACTAGTTGGCGCACCTCAGGCAGCAGGACCTGTCCGACCACGAACGCGGCCAGACCAATCGGCAAGTTGATCAAAAAGATCCACCGCCAAGACAACCCGATTACCAGACCGCCCAACGTGGGACCCGACGAAGATGCGACAGCGGCCACGCCCGCCCAAATCCCGACCACCAAAGTGTGCTGACGGTTCGGGAACGAGGGATAGAGCAACCCCAGGGAGGTGGGCAAGATCATCGCGGCCCCGGCCGCCTGCACGGCGCGCCCGGCAATCAGAACACCCAGAGTAGGAGCAAGCCCACACACCAGCGATGCCAAAGTAAAGACCGCTACCCCGCTCAGCAGAATTCTCTTACGGCCCCATAGATCCGCGAGGCGGCCAGCCGGCACCATCACCGTGGCGAACATGATCGCGTAAGCGCTAAGCACCCATGACACCGCCGGTAAACTCGAGCCGCGGAAATCGGCGCTCATCGCAGCCAATGCCACGTTGACAATGAAGAAGTCGAGCAACGCGAAAAACGCAACCGTTGAGAGAACCGCCAGGATCGTCAAACGCCTCGCGCGCCCCATCTGCTCGGCCGGCGGATCACAGCTGGGCCGGGCAGCGTCACGTGGCGCTAGCACCGGCTCTGTGCCAGGCGCGGCCAGGTTCATCGGCGCCGCACGGTGGAGTATTGCGAAGTCGTGGTCATGACCCTACTCATGTTGACCTTCAACATGATTCTGCGACGCCTCGCCGCAACGCCCCCATGGACTTACAGGCAAACATGTCGACACGAATCAACGGCATGGCACTTCCTCACAGGTTCCCTCCCAGCGGTCGGTATGGGCCACCGACGACTGACCACAAATGCGACTTGGCCGGCAATATCTGCGGAGGGCTGCGTGGTCATCAATACCGGTGACTCAGCCCCGACCGCCATGACTGGGTTGCATGGCCCATACTTGTCGCTTTCGGTAGGCACTGTCAACAGATTCCGGCCACAAGTGGTGCGGGCTGCTCCGCCAGCCGACATTCTTTGCACAAAGTGGGTTGCATAACCCATAGTACGGGCGCTAGGGTTGTGCACAGGGGCACGTTGGAAGGCAGCGCACAATGAATTCTATTGCGACAGGATAATTCTGCAGCGTGAATGTGATGAAGTACGTCGTAGATTTTGTTCTCCGGACGGTCGCAGCCAGCGCAGTGATGACAGTCTCGCAGCACATAGAAATAGGGCTGACCCAGCGACCGGCAAGCGACTTGCCGGTCCGTGTTGTCGAACGATTGACACACCGGTCGATTCCGTCCGGCGTCGCAAGTGTTCTCGCCGGCCAACTCGCACAGGGAACGCTGGCGGCCGCCGCGATCGCTCTGGCGAGATTGACCCGTCGCTCCCCCGCGATGCTCGCGCTCGCGTCTGCCGTGCTTCTCTTGTCGTTTAGCAATGCACTGGTGCTCCGCGCGCTCGGCCTGGCAGAGATGCCGTGGCGCTGGTCCAAACAAGAACTGGGCACCGACCTTTTACACAAAGCATCACTTGCGCTGGCTGCACAGACAATCACCCGAGAGGACTTCACTCGTCGGAACGCAAATCAGTGAGCGTGCCAACAACGAAGGAGTGGTAGGCATGGGTGAACTCAATGAGGTGGTCCTGATCGCCGAAGCAGCGGCACTACCAGGCAAACGAGACGAGCTACGACGCGCCTTCGACGAATTGGTCCCTCGGGCACTGGCCGAAGCGGGCGTGCGCACCTTCCGCCTTCACGAAGATCGTGATCAGTCAGGGCATTTCATGCTGTACGAGCGTTATCATGATCAGGATGCTGTGGATGCCCACTTCGAAACTGAGCACTTCGCCGCGATAGTGAACGCCCTTGCCGAGTTCGCCGAGGGCGGTAAGGCCCGAATCGTTTCCTATCATCTGCTTAGCGAGTAAGCAGATGCGAACCGGGGGATGCCCCCCGTGGCCTCACGATCACTAAGCCCACCATCATCGGCGCGCATTGCCACTAGGCGTCGATGTAGTGTGCGACACCGTTGCCGAAGGACCAATTCTCCTTCTTGACCTCGAGCAAATTTATTGTGACGTCCTCCGGGCGCAGCCCCGGCCGCTGCTGTAACGCTTGAACAATCGCAATATAGAGGGCCCGCTTCTGATCTAGGGTGCGCCCCTCGTTGAAAGTGATCTGCACTAGGATCGCATCCGAGGAGCGCTGCACCCCAAAGAAACTCGGGGCGATGTTGAGGTTTTCGGCGTCATGCTCGGTGATCACCTCATGGCGGTCGTCGGCGGGTACGCCGACCACATCGCGCAACGTCTCATAAATGGTGTCACGCAGCGCCGCCCGATACTGCGGCGACTTCCCTCGCAACATGTCAATTCGGATCAACGGCATAGTTTCTCCTCACTCCTATCGATTCCCAACAGTTATGTGTCGTCAGCGGCAGGGTCTGACCTACGCCAGTGACGGGACCCGTAACCGTAATACTCTTCGGCGACAAAGCAACTGGCTGCTGCGATTCAACGTCGGCTGGCCCTCGGAACCGATTGGGCTGCCAGGGCTGAGACAAAGTGCTCGACGAGCATAACCGCATGGGCCAGTTGGCCGCTGATATGAACGGCGGGACTACGAATATCGAGCGTGCCGTCGACGCCGGCATCACCGACGACGATCACCGTTGACCCAGCCGCCACCAGCTGAGCGGCCAGCCGCCTCGAAGCCGCATTAGCAATCGGATCACGACCGCTGAACACTATTGCTGTCAGATTTTTATCTGCCATGTGTAGCGGGCCATGGCGGAACTGCCCGGCGATGTAGCTTTCCGTCCCTATCCCGGTGACTTCTGTAGTAAGCAGGTTCGCATACAGGGCAACCGCGGCGTGTTCGCGAAAACCGATGTAGACCAAGCGCATTTGAGGATTGCCTCGCAACTTTGCGTGCGACGTCAGCTAAGCCCTTCGGGTACCGGATCCCGGACACCACCCGCGCAGTTGACCCTACGTCATCGTTATCCTCGCTGAGGATCATCGATGTCAGGTAATCATGCGCGGCGAGCGTGTTCAGGAATCCTTTCGCGCCGCCTGACGACTGACTGCGCAGCAGAATCTCACAATCGGCAGCCTCGGCCAATGGGCTGTCCAGATCATCGGTGATTGCCACAATCACCGCTGGCCGGGAGTCCTCGTCGAATTTCTCCACCAACGCGAGCACTTCGCCACATATCCCCGACCGCGACGTCACGACCAGCAGTGAATCCGGGGTGACAAGCTCTGGGCTCTCCAGCAGGCTCCCGGCGTCTAGCCACCATGTGGCCCGGCCGCGCGAGACCAACCTCCGCCAACTGGGCAGGCCCGCGTAATGCGATCCCCCCATACCCGTCAAGATGATTCGATCGTGTTGCCGACCTACCAACGGGTACAGCCCCCAAGAGATCGGCGCTCCGTCGAATTCCAGCAGAGCCCGCGCCTGCGCCTTGGCGTCAACGTCAAACAATGCAGTCATTGCGCGCACTTTCTGGCCAAGCTTGCGACGTCAAAAGCACTGAGCCAGAGGCGAAGTACATCTGCACGCCGGATAACTCGTTGCATTGGGACTCGGCATCGTTTCCGACGCGCCATGAGCTTGTCCTCCCTGCATCGCGAATGAGTTGGCTTGGATCGAATTAATTGCGTCCTGCCATGACGCCGCCGTCGACATTGAGAATTGCCCCCGTCACCCAACTCGCTTGATCGGAGAGCAGATAAATCACCGCATTGGCGACGTCGGTCGCGGAGCCGATCCTTCCCAGCGGGTGAAGCGCGGCGAACGTGTTGAGGGTCGCGTCAATCTCTTCTTTCGGGATGAACCCTTCGTAGAGCGGTGTTTTGACGACAGCCGGTGCCACTGCGTTGACACGGATCTTGTGCTCGGCAAGCTCGATCGCGAGGTTCCGGGTCAGCGCGTGCAGCCCGGCTTTTTGCATCGAGTACCCAGACGACGGGGTTGCGCCGATGGCCTGGTGCGCCCACATGCTGCCGATGTTGACAATCGAGCCGCCCTCGTTGGTGGCGATGATCCCGGCAACGACGGTCTGGGTGAGGAAGAACAGGGCATAGTTCAGGTCCATGTAGGAGTCATAGAACTGCGGGTCGTAATCGAGAAACGACTTCGGCACGAAAAACCCTGCGGCATTGACGAGTAACGTCGCATCGCTATGCTGCTCGGACAAGATCTGCTGCACCCCGGCGACGGCGGCGCGATCACTCAGTTCGGCGACGATCCCCCAGGCTTTGCCACCTGCTGGCCGGTCAGCTCGGCGACGGTGTCGTCAACGCGGGCTTGCGATCGTCCTATGACGACCGCGCTGCCGCCGTGGTGCACAACGTCGGCTGCGACCTGGCGCCCCATGCCGGCGCTCCCCCCGACAACGATGACCTTCTTAGCCTCAAAGTGCACGTCCGTAGCCCCTTACTGAGTCGCCGTGACGATCCCGGCTGGGCCGCCGGGGTTTCGGTTATGGTCTGAGGCTCCTACTCTTGCGGGTGACCTGTCATCACCCCAAGCAACTGTTCACCCGGGTGATTAATGCCGACCTGCCCGCATGAATCTGCTGGGTCGCGGCTGCGAAATCGTCTGCTAGGCAGGGCGCATGACCCCCGTGGGAACCGCTGGCCCGCGCAGACGGGCTCGTTGTGCTCAAGTCAGAGAACGGATTACACCAGACCAAGTTCGCGTGCGCGAGTGACCGCCGCATCCCTGTCTTCCACACCGAGCTTCCGATACACGCGGCGTTGGTGGGTTTTCACCGTATTGAGTGAGACATACAACTGCTCGCCGATTTCACGACGGGATAATCGAGTGGCGAGCAAGCGAAGAACCTCCAGCTCCTTTTGCGTCAGCTGCTCCGTTCCTTCGGATTCAGCGCTGCGCTCAGCGTCGCTTCGCCTCGTGCGTTGACGCGCCCGCGCGGGCACCCTCAGTCCGGAACCTGCAGCGCCACAATCCCGCGCGAGAATGGCCGCTTCAGCCCGGCTTGCCTCGGCGGTCCGCTGGTCGCCGAGTCGCTCGAAGATTTCGGCTCGGACAAACAGCGCCTTGGCCACCTCGGGCAGTGCTCCGCCTTGGCGAGCCGACGCCACGGCCATGTCGACGGCGTCGGCGGCAGCAGCCAAATCGCCGCGGTTGTTGAGCACG
This sequence comes from uncultured Actinomycetota bacterium, assembly GCA_963832935.1. Lineage (GTDB taxonomy): Bacteria > Actinomycetota > Actinomycetes > Mycobacteriales > Mycobacteriaceae > Mycobacterium. The sequence continues at coordinate 91,362 of CAWHWA010000032.1, read as the reverse complement.
GTTGCCGCGGCCAGTGACACCATCACGCCGACGAAGTACTCCTCCGCCGCCAGGTCGGTGCCGCCGCCGTTGGCCCGGCGAATTTGACGCTCAGCGTCGGTGAGCTGACCGCGCTCGGCGGCGATGAGTGCCAGATAGCCAAGCGCGTAGATGCGGTAGCGCCGATCGCCGATCCTCTCGGCGCGCTGCGCCGCGCGCCGGTAGGCGGCTTGAGCTTCGTCGACGCGTCCGGAGAAATACAGGGCGTTGCCGTAGATGCAGTACACGCCCGAGCGGGCCAGCGGAGCCTCGCCCAGATCGAGGGTAGTCGCCCGCCCAGCAGTCTCAAGAGCAGCGGGAATGTCACCCACCTTGAACGAGAAGATCGCTCGCAAGACGACTGCTTGAGCGCCGATGGTCGCATCACCCGCGTGGGTAGCGGCTCGTGCCTCGACCGCCTCCACCCAGAAGGCGGCATCATCGAGTCGACCCTCATTCAAGGCGATCCACGACCGGGCCACACTCAGTCGCGGATCTTGTAATACGGTCTCGCCGGGTAGGAGGTCGAGCCAGCTCGACACCGTCGACAGGCCGCCTCGGTTGAACTCATTGACCCATTCGGCGGCAATGAGTTCCGCAGTTCGTGCGACGTCATCCGCGGCGATCAGGTGGCGCACCGCCGCATCGATAAGGCCTTCGGCTTCAAACCAGCCCGCCGCCCGTTGGTGCAGAGTCGGGACGAGTGCAGGCTCGCTGCGGTGTAATTCGGTGCGCAGCAGCTCTGCGAAAAGGTGATGGTAGCGATACCACCGACGTGACAGATCGAGTGGCATCAGAAATAAGTTCTCACGTTCGATCTGCTCCAACACCGAAGCCGAACCGGTTGCTTGCAGCGCCGCATCGCACAGCTCACCGCTCAGCCTGCGCAACACCGAGGTACGCAGCAGGAAGCTACGCACGTGTGGTGGCTGACCGTCGAGCACCTCGGCCATCAAGTAGTCGACGATATGACGGTTGTCTCCGCCGAAGCTTCTGATCGAGGCCGCGGGGTCGCTACGCCCGACCAGTGACAACGCCGCCAAATACAGGCCGGCAGCCCAGCCTTCGGTGCGTCGGCACAGCAGTTCGATGTCAGCGGCGTCCAAGTCCAGCCCGAGTGCGACGTTGAGGAGCTGACTCGCCTCGGTGGATTCGAAACGTAGGTCGTCGCTACGCACCTCTACCAGGTCGCCGCCGGCCCTCAGCCTGGCCAACGACAAATCCGGGTCGGATCGAGTGGCTAATACAAGGTGCAAATTTGCCGGCATCCGGTTGAGAATGAATGCCATCTGCTCCGTGTATTGCCCGACACGTCACCAGGTGATAGTCGTCGAGCACGAGCACCATTTGGCGGGCCAGATCGTCGAGTTCGTTTAGCAGCGTGGGCAAAACGACTCGCACGATGCCAGCGCCCATCTCCAGTAATTCGGCAGCGCGAGACCCGACACCAGGACTCGACTTCTGAAGCGCGGCGATCACATACATCCAAAACCACACCGGGTCATTGTCTGAAGAATCAAGCGACAGCCAGCTGAACCGCTGCTCGTCATTGGCGCCCGATACCCATTGCGCAAGCAACGTCGTCTTGCCCCACCCTGCGGGCGCGCTCACCAGCGTGAGCTTGCGCCCTGGCGCCGCAGAGAGCGCCTCAAGCAGGGCGCCTCGCTGAACGACCTGACCCCGACTCGTTGGGACGTGAAGTTTGGTGGCCAGCAAGGCCGCTCGCTCGGCGGTCACTCCAATATCATTGGAACTGCGCCCATCCGGGACATTCACTTCTGAACTCGGCGCATCGTCTGGGAAGGGCGGCGACGCCGGAGCACGCCGCACTGAGGCGCGGAGGCTAGTTGTCGGCGTCGAGGCATCAGATTTTCCAGAGGTTCGAGTCGGCTTCGTTTTGCGCAGGGTTTCATCGAGCCTAACGAATTAGGCCCCATCTGGGGAGGTTGCCCACGCCAAGTGTTAGCGCCCATTGACGCCAGCGGACACAGTTTCAGCCGGCGATGAACAATTTGCTCAGCCATAGTGCACCAGAATCTGCCCGTCCAGTGCTGTGAGGACTTGCCCCTGCTGGTTGTGAAGTCACCCGGGTGAATCTGGGCACAGGGTGACGACCAATCGCCCCGTCCCATTGCAAGCTGGCCTAGGGGATAGAGAGGACGGGTGAATGCAGCCGACGGTATACCGGATCTGGGTCCGGGGGCGGCTCACCGAACGGTTCGGATCGGCGTTGGAGGGAATGCGTCTAGAACCAGGCGAGGACACCAGCGCATTCACCGGCGAGGTGCGAGACCAGTCGCAACTTTACGGGCTCCTTGACCGGCTACGTGACCTCGGTTTTGAGCTTGTCAGCTTAGAACCGTCCTCATCGGCGCAGTCGCCGTGGCTACCCGCGCGCTGAATGCACCAGCGTGATAAAAGCTTCCGTGAACACCGCTCGATTTGAAAGCGGCCTCATCCCACTCCTCAGGCCGCTGTACATGCAGGCCGTTCGGATGACTTCCACTCCAACCGATGCCGAGGACCTGTTGCAGGAAACGGTGCTTAGAGCCTATGCCAATAGGCACTCGTTCAAGCCTGAGACAAACCTCGGGGCCTGGATGCGGCGGATCATGACCAACACCCTCATCGATGACTACCGAAAGACTAAGCGGCGGCCCATGCAGCGCCCGACAGAGGAGATCACTGACCGAGCGCTGGTCGCCAGTGCCGCTCGCTGGCAACCCGCGCTGCTGTCGGCCGAGGACCGGGCACTCGAAAAGCTGCCCGACCCCCACATCAAGGCGGCCATGCTTTGCCTGCCCGAAAAATACCGGAACACAGTGTACTTCGCCGATATCGCCGGCTTCTCCTACCGGGAAATCGCGACGATCATGGGTATACGACAGGGAACGGTGGGATCACGACTCAAACGCGGCCGACAACAGCTGCGCCACCTGCTAACCACATTGGCCACCGAAGATCGCGACAACCAACCTCCGATGCACGGCCTCGCCGGGCAATCGCCAGAGCGCACGATATCGCTACTCAACTGATGTTCTTATCGAACAAAGACTTTCGCAAGCCCATCAGTTGATGCCAGTCCGGAGTCAACGCCCATTTGTCTGCGGCACTCGTTTGTAGTAGCGACATGCACCTCGTCGCGAATCGTAAACGTGAAAGCGCATCCGGGCGCCCATACATCTAACCCCAGCCCTACAGATGGATGTTCTGATCTCGGCTGCACTATCGCATGCGTTTGACGGCTTCCTCCGGATCTCGTACTCTGGGTTATATAACCCAGTTCGTTCTAGATGCGAGATAAAGTCGGAGACGACATAGTGTTTGATTTCGGGAGCGTGCCACCCGAGATCACCTCGGAACAGATCTACATGGGCCCGGGGGGCGGATCACTGATGACGGCAGCAGCTGCCTGGCAACAGATCGCTAGCGAGCTGGAATCCAGCGCCGCTGCCTACAACTCCGTGTTACAACAACTCATTGGCACGTGGCAGGGTCCAAGTGCCATCGCGATGATGACGGCCGGCATGCCGTATGTGTGGTGGCTACAGGACATCGCGGTGCGCGCCGGGCAGCTTGCCATCCAGGCGAGGCCGCCGCGGCGGCGTTCCAGATCGCCCATGCAACAGTGGTACCCCCGCCGGTAATTGCGGCCAACCGGACCCAGTGGGCCGCGCTGGTGGCAACCAACCTGTTGGGTCAGAACAGCCCCGCAATCGCTGCCAACGAGGCCCACTACGCCGAAATGTGGGCACAGGACGTGGCAGCCATGAGCCAATATTCCACCAGTTCTCGTGCCGCTACCTCGGGCATCATGCCGTTCACGACCGCGCCGGTCACCTCCCGCCCGGGCGCCACTGTGACCGCCCCGGTGACTGTGACCTCAACGGGCGCGACTAAAGCCGCGGTCGCAGATCCCCCGGTCGGAACGCTGCATAGGCGGCGGACTTCTTGGGACCCAAACCCTGCCTGATCTAACCAACGCGTATGTCCAAAGCCTCGTGTCATCGGGCACTCCGATCAACTTATTGACGATGGTGGCCACCTTCACCGGATATAACGCGCTCGCCGAAGCCACCAGGGGTAACAGACCCATGGTGCCCGGGCCCGGCGGCGGCGTCCGGGAGGTTCGGTCGACGTTGCCGAAACCGACCGGGACCGCGCCGGTTTCCGCATCAGCGGGCAACGCACCGAGAATGGGCAGTCTGTCGGTGCCCCCGAATTGGGCGCAGCCACAAAACGTCCCGCCCGCGGCCACCCCGCTCCCGAACATGACACAAGGCGGCAGACAAAGAATTCCGATTGGCGTGCCCACGGTCCCGGCGGTGCCGGTAATCACCGCGGGGGCGCGGAAGAGGAAGAAGGGTTCAGACCCAGACGACTTCGACTACGGCAAGCCCATGCCCCCACTGATCACGCGCCACCCTTCCGGTGGATAGCCGCCTCCCTCACGCGCGTAGAACAACTTTGCCGGGTCTGGGGTATCGCCATCCTTCCCTTCGGCCAGTCAAGTCTCTCCGACTCGGTCATTCCGATGAGGAATCATCGCTATTCGCGGACGGCGTGACAGGTACTGGAAATCTCGCGTCAGGCCCGAAAGAGGCTCCGGCCCAGGAGCGCCCAACCCAGATGCAACGAACAGATCCGCCAGGCTATGGCCGGTCACGTCCCAGCCGCGCTGGATCAGGTAGGTGTCGACGTCACTCTGTTCGCCGGCGTAGGTCAGATTACCGATGTCGGCATCAAACCCATGCGCCCTCCACTGCTCGGTGATTTCAGCCATCTGCGGCCCCAAAGATTCAGCGCTGCTGGGCAAGTGATCGACGGCCAGCTCGCTGCCAGGGGCACTCAGCGCCGTGATGTCATCCATCAGTTGCTCCTGGGCATCGCTGGCGAGATAACCGATCAGGAGACCCTCGGCAATCCACGCTGTTGCCTCATTGGTATCAAAACCGCAGTGGCACAATGCCGTGGGCCAATCATCACGCAGGTCGATGCCCACCGTGCGCAATTGCGCGGCCGGTACCGCACCAAGGGCAGCCAACGTCCGCTGTTTGAATTCGATCACGTCGGGCTGGTCTACTTCGTAGATAGTCGTGTGTGCAGGCCAGGACAGCCGATAGGAGCGGGAGTCGAGGCCGGAGGCCACGATCACGGCCTGCCGGATGCCTTTTGCGCCCGCTGCGGCGAAAAAGGCATCGAAGAACTTCGCCCGGACCGCGAAAACTTCAGGCATCCAACCAGTTCCGGCTCCACCACCGACGTCGGCGAAGTCCAGCTCGCCGCGAGCAAGCCGTGCGAAGAAGTCAACTCCTGTGGCACGAACCAGCGGCTCAGCGAACGGATCATTGATTACTGAGCCTGGACGCCGGCTAGCAGCAGCCCTGGCAGCGGCTACCATCGTCGCAGTGGCTCCCACGCTAGTCGTCAAGTCCCAGGTGTCATTCTCTTTGCGTTCCACCGCCACCCCTGCCTTGCCGCTTAGTGGGTTACACACCCCAATACTATGAGAATCCGGGTCCCACAGTCAATGTCGATGCTACGACGCGTCAGGTCACGAATGGGCTACCCACCTAAAACAGCGAATGCGGCTGGCCCGGCTCTTTACGGCGGCTCGGGCGGCGGTGAGACTGTCAGCGCCCTCGCCGACGGCCCGAGACGCGCCGCTTCGTGATCTCGACGGGCTGGGCGGCAAACGAGTAGACGTATTGCACCGCGGCGTTGACCGCATCCTGCAGCGGCTTGACCGAACCGGACAGCTGGGCGAGCTGCGAGCCGCCTTGCTGAGCTGCGACCAACACACGCGCCAGATGACGCGGGTCGGCATCCAGGCGAAGTTCGCCGCGCGCACGCATGGCGGCCAGGGCCGTGCGCAACAACGCGATCCACTCGTCGTAGACAGCGACCAGGTCGTCGCGAATGTCCTCATCAGACGGCAAGAGCTCCCCGACCAGCGAGCCGAAGATGCACCCGCCAAAACAGTTGTTGTCGACTTGGAACTGCACGTTGATATCGGCCCAGTCCTGAAGCGCCTGAAAGCTGTCTAGCCGAGTCAACTCGCCCTGGGTGTGCAGACTGACTAATTCATCACGCCGCCAGGCGATTACGCCACGCACTAAAGCGCGTTTGTCCTCAAAGTAGTGCGTCACCTGGGACCCGCTGACGCCAGCAGCCGCGCGCACATCGTTTAGCGTGGTGTTGCGCAGCCCGTGGCTATAGATCAGGTCAGCAGCCGCGCTCACGATACGCGCATGGGTGGCGCGACCCCGGGGGGTCATCACCTCTGACCTGTTTGCGGCCATGTCGAGCATGACCCCCTCTCGCGCGTATGCAGCTATCACACTGTGTGCATGATAACGCCCGCGCACCGAATCCTGGTCAAGAATAGTGCGGCGGGGCCGGGCCCATCGAGTTCGTCATCGAAATACATCAGCGCGTCATTGCAGGTTCGTTGAACCCATCGGGCTTACGGTTCAACCGCTGCTGGCCAGTGCCGGCTGAACACCTGGTCGGTCACGACACAGCGCGGCGACCTCGCAGCCAACAGGCTCCGCTGAGACGGCAGGCCGGGTGACCGTGACGCCGCAGATCACGGCGCCGGCGAAGAAAAGGAGCGCGCTGACCTGCAGCAGCCGTCACAAAGCTGGCATCAGTCAGCGTGCCCGCTGCGATCAATCCCAGGCAGGCCACCGAAATTAGCGACGCCAGCCGTGACACAGCGTTGTTGATCGCCGAGGCGATTCCGCTGCGCGCGGGCTCAACGGACGACAAGGCCACCGAAGTCAGCGGCGTGATGGTGACAACCAGGCCTGCGGACAGCAAGAACATTCCGGGCAGCAATTCGGTGATGACGTTGAACTCGCCCCCAGACGGCCCGATCAGCAAAAGCCCGACACCGGCCAACGCCGGACCGCTCACCAGGAAGAGCCAAGGGCCCTTGCGCCCCTCCAAGCTGCCCACCCGCCGGGCAAACAGAAACGACATGATTGGAATGGGCAAGGTGGCCAAACCCGCCGCGATGGCCGAGTAGCCGGCGACCTCCTGGGTGTACAGGGAGATGACAAGCGTGCTCAGGTTTAGGGCCCCATAAATGAACGCGGTGGCCAGATTCGCACCAGCGAAATTGCGAATCGCAAACAGGCCCAACGGAACCATAGGGTCAGGCGTGCGCCGCTCCCTCGCCACGAACCCCAGTAATGCCGCAGACCCCCAGGACTGCCGAGCCAGAGATGAGAGGATCGGCCCATCCGCGCTGCTGGGACTCGATCAGCGCATACACCGAAGCGCTGAGGCCGACCGCTGATAACCCAGCTCCGGGGAGGTCGACGCGAGGATGTGCTGCGGGCGCCCGGCATTGGACACAGCCAAAACGTCAACGCAAAGCCGACCACCATTGGCACCGCTGAGAGGACGTAGATCCACCGCCAGCTCAGGAATTCCACGGCCGATCCCCCGAGCAGCGGTCCCAGCGCAAAGGCGATGCCGGTCCAGGCAGTCCAGGATCCGATGGCAGCCGGTTGATCAGCGCGGTCGAACGCCGAGTTGATCAGCGCGAGCGAGCCGGGCACCAAAAACGCGGCACCCACACCCTGAATGGCGCGCGCAGTGATCAGTATCGCGGGCGAGGGAGCGGTGGCCGCCAACACCGACCCAGCACCGAAGGCCGCCAGCCCGAACCGCAGGACCGGCACACGCCCGAACAGATCGGAGATGGAGCCGCCGGGCAAAATCAGGGCTCCCATGGCCAACAGATAGGCATCGACGACCCATTGCTGTGCAGACAAGCCCCCGCCGAGGTCACGTCTGATTGCCGGGAGCGCCAGGTTCACCACAGACCCGTCGAGGAAAGCGACCATTGACACCATGATCGCGACCATCATCACCCTGCTCGTTGGCGTCGCGTCGCGAACCTTCATGTTTCATCCTGAGTGCGTTCGCCGGCGGCGGGTTCGGCGGCGGCAAGACCAACGTGCGGTAACCCCGTAGCGCTCTCGCGGATAGGCTTCCCGCGCCCTGCGGTTGATGGGTAACAGGTGGAATGAGTTTAAATACTTAGCCTTTCAGAGTATTTCGTCGGCACGTCATTGGTCCGAAGCTAGAGATACAGGGCCGTGGCTGCACTTCGGCATCGAGCACGCCCCCAACGTTACCCCGAAATATCTCGCACTGGGTCATCCACCCCACATGGACTCAGGTGGTCCTGGTAGGCGCGGCAACCGAATTTTATTCCGAAACCTCTGGATATGGGTTACATGACCCAGTAAGCTTAGTCGGGCGGGCTGCGGCCAGCCGCCGGGTCAAACCCTGCCACTGAGGCTCGCCGCGAGGGAAGGACGAGAATGTCTCACCATTTCGACACGCAAGTCGCGAAGGACGACTCGCGACTCAACATCTTGGATATGTACATATTCGAGGGCGCGGCACCGCAGACGACTGCGATGATTCTCACTACCAACCCAGACGCTGGAATCTTTGCCCCCCTGACGCTGCATCCCGAAGGGTTGTACGCCTTTCGGTTTGACACCAACGGCGATGGGAATGCCGACATCGCCTTTAAATTCGTATTCGAGGAACCGCGACACGTCGACGGCGACGATAGCCGTCACGAGCAGCGCTTCCGGGTGCTACGCGCGGTGGGCGGTGAGCTTCCCGGCCACGCTGGGGAGCTGCTCGTCGAAGGGGTCGTGGGCGAAACGGTGCGCACCCCGGAGGGGATCTCGGCGTATGTGGGGCGTGCGGCTGAACTATGGGCCGCCGACGCGTTCGGGTTCTTCACCGTCGTCAACGAGATGTTTGGCGACCACCTCTACGCCACTACAGCATTCGACCGCAAAACTAATCTGTTTGCGGGCCGCAACAACATGGCCACCGTCCTGGAAGTGCCGAACTCACTGTTCGGTGTCGACGAGGTGGCAGCGTGGGCGACGGTGTCGCTGTTTGGTCACGCACCCGAGGTCCAGGTGTACCGGTGGGGTCTGCCGCTGTTCACCCACCTCTTCTTGTCCGACCCCCGCACCCCAGAGTTGGCCGCCCGGTTCCATCAGACGGTGCCCTGGCAGGACCCAGAGTTGTTCAGCAGTGTCGGTCACCGACTTCGTGCAAACATTCGCACACATCGCCGGGCAGAACGATGATCCCGCTGGCTACGCGTCAGCACTTGTCCCGCGGCTGATCCCCGCGGTGCTGCCCTATCAGATCGGATCGACCGCCGAGTTCTGCCGCACGCGATTCAACGGACGTCCACTGGCCACTGATGCCTTCGATGTAATGATGAGTGTCGCGGCCGGTACCACCATCTCCGATGGCGTCACACCCGATGTCAGCAGGATCCGCACGGAATTCCCGTACTGCGGCATCCCTTACGACGACACCGAGCAGGCCGGAATGCGCCCACTTCGCGAACTGATCGGCTTGAGCTACTAGCTATCGAGACGAGGAGCGGCGTGTGTTTGCGGTACTTTTCGAGGTCCACCCCTATACCGAACAATGGGATGCCTATCTGGGGTATGCGAAAATGTTGCGGCCCGACCTTGAGGCTATCGACGGTTTCGTCGACAACATCCGTTACCGCAGTCTGACCCGGCCCGGATGGATACTATCGCTGTCTTCGTGGCGCAACGAAAAGGCACTGGTGCGTTGGCGCACGCTCGTACGTCACCACGAGGTTCAGGTCAAAGGTCGCAGCGAGGTCCTGGCCGACTACCACTTGCGGGTTGGCCAGGTCACGACTGATAGTCATGTCCCGGAAGGCTATCGGCTCGAAGAACAGCGACTCGACGTCACGGAAGTCGGCAAAGGAACTGCGGTCACCCTGACCAATCCGCAGCGCCGATACCAGGACGGCCCCCTCGATGAGACCGACGCTTGCGAGCTCGCCCAACGATTCGGACTCGCCACTGATGCCGAAGGCCTGATCTCCTGGGATATCTTTGACGCGGTCCAGCAGCCCGGTAACCCGATCCTGGTGCAGTCCTGGGCCGATTCCGAGCGCGCTGCGGCATCCCTGTATGGCGGGCGACATGATCTGCGGCGTCGAACGATTCGCATCGTGCGCGACTACGGCATGATCGATCGGCGCGAAAGCCCGCAATACTATCCTGAGGTCACCCGTCCGGCGGGAGCCTGACTTTCGTCCCGAACCACCGGCTGCAAGGAACGAGCGGCGTACAAGCGGGTCACACATGCTTTACTACCTGGGTTATGCAGCCCACTCTCTTGATCGAGTCGAGAGTATTCTCGCCCCCATGGCCGGCTCAGATTCCGACGAACCGTTCCTCACCGCCAAAGGACGCGCTACTCGTGATCGAATCATCGATTGTGCAACGGAACTAGTTCTTAGCGATGGCTTTTCGGGCCTCAGCATCGACAACGTTCGTAAGGCGGCGGCGGTGAGTGGCTCACAGATGACCCACTACTTCACCGATAAGAACAGCTTGCTCGGTGCGATCGTGTCGCGCAGAGTCCAGGTGCTGTTGGACTTCCACCGTCAGCCGGCGCTGCGCGACCTAGACACCTTCGAAGACTTCGAGCGGTGGGCAGACCTGACGATGCGGTTCGGACGGCGTAAAACGCGTGTCACAGCCATTCCCACATTCGGACCCTTGGTCGTCGAACTCAACAAATGTGACAACAAGACTCGAGACCTGCTCACGCAAGGCTACCAAGAGTGGGCGGAATTGCTGACCGCTGGTCTGCAACGAATGAAAGATCGCGGGGAACTGGTGGCAGAGGCGAACCCTCAGCAATTGGCTTGGGTTCTCATGAGCGCCCACCAAGGAGGAGACATGCTGACCTTGGCCTATCGCCGGCCGTGGCCCGACCAGGAGGCCCTGAAATTCGCCCTGAGTTATCTGCACATGTTCGCCTCCCACACTCGCCCCTCCTCACCGAGGAAGGTCACACAACGACGCACCCGCCGCACCGGCAACAAGCCCTGAGAGCAGACTGTCGAGTCGATCGAACCCGCAACCGCGGTTCACTTGCCGGAGGCAACGAAAAACACTCGTGGGGTTGCTATGTCGCGCACAATGAGAATAATGGGTCACAGAACCCAGTAGTTCCCTTCTCCAGATGAGGAGCACGTCGTGCCCGCTGTGCATCACCGCTATGCTGCCGTCAATGGCCACCAGCTTTTCTACCGCGAAGCCGGGCCCACCGACGCACCCCCGATCGTCCTGCTGCACGGATTTCCAACCAGCTCCTACATGTTTCGCGATCTAGTGCCCGCACTTGCCGACCGCTACCACGTCATCGCGCCGGACCACCTTGGATACGGCCTGTCCGACGCACCATCCGTCGATGAATTCGACTACACCTTCGACGGGCTGACCGATCTGACTGCCGGCCTGCTCGCTCAGCTCGAAGTGACCAAATATGCGATCTACGTTCAGGATTACGGTGCACCGATCGGCTGGCGGCTTGCGCTGCGCAATCCTGAGGCGATCACCGCCATCGTCAGCCAAAGCGGTAATGCCTACGACGCGGGATTCGTCACCGACTTCTGGAAACCCATCGTGGCGTGGCAGCAGGACCAAACTCCCGAGACTGAACCCGGGGTCCGCGCTTACCTCGGCCTGGAAGCCACCAAGTGGCAGTACACCAATGGCGTAGCAGATCAGACATTGGTCAATCCCGAGTCGTGGTACCACGATTACTTGCTGCTCTCGCGGCCCGGTAACGACAAGATCCAGCTCAAGCTATTCATCGACTACGCCACCAACTCCCCGGCGTATCCCGCGGTGCACGAGTATTTCCGGACCCACAAGCCGCCGCTGCTCGCGGTTTGGGGAAGTGGTGACGGCATTTTCGGCCCCGACGGTGCCCGCGCGTTCGCCGCTGACCTACCTGACGCGGAGATCCACCTCCTCGCCGGCGGACACTTCCTCCTGGAGTCGGCCGGCGACGAAGTTGCCGAGCTGATACGAGTAGTTTTTGGGCAAGCATCTGAGCTGATCGTGGTGCAGAGCGGCCACGAACCTGTCACGACGGAAGGGGCACAACGAAAATGGTAGCGATGGCGATCGTGGCGCATTCGGACTACGGGCACACGTGGCGACAAGCGGAAGCTGTCTGTGTCGGCGCTCAGGCCGGTGGAGCCTATGCGCACCTGGTCCGCATCGACGCGGACGGGATCCTGGACGACACCGGATGGGACGCCTTAGCTGGGGCGGACGGGATCGTATTCGGCAGCCCCACGCATATGGGCGGACCATCCTGGCAATTCAAGCGATTCTCCGACGCCACCAATCACAGAACCTGGGTTCACAGCGTCTGGCGCGACAAGTTCGCCGGCGGCTTCACCAACTCTGCGGCAATGAGCGGGGACAAGTTCTCGACCCTCACGTACTTCTGGACACTCGCGATGCAGCACGGCATGGTCTGGATCGGCTCAGGGATGAAACCGGCGATCGGCTTCGACAAGAACGCGCCACGTGAAAGCTTGAACTACATCGGCGCGTATACCGGTGTGATGGCAAGCAGTTCACTCAAAGATCCCGCTGACATGTCACCGGCCGACCTGGGAACCGCGCAAGCATACGGAGAGCGCTTCGCGAAGTATATCGCGAACGGCAATACCCCACTAACCCCCTACCGCGACTTCACCGCTGGATAACGGCTACCTTGACGGCGACGGACCCCGGGGCTTGGCTCGAGGGCGCAGACAATGACGGAAGGTATTCCCGATGACCGGATCCGACGACTACCGGCTGACCAGATTGCCGCTACAGCACGGAGCAGGCCAGATTCCCGCACTCGGGTTCGGCACCCTGATTCCGGATTCATCCGTGACAATCACTGCTACCAAAGATGCCCTACAAGCGGGATTTCGTCACTTCGACTGCGCCGAAAGATATCGCAACGAAGGCGAAGTCGGCGAGGTACTCAACGCAGCACTGGCCGCGGGAACGGTCGTGCGCGAAGACATCTTTGTCACCACCAAATTGTGGAACACCAACCACCGACCCGAACGCGTCGGACCGGCCTTAAAGGGCAGCCTCGACAGACTCGGGCTGGACTACGTGGATCTGTATCTCATGCACACACCCTTTGCGTTTGCGCCGGGTGACGACCAGGACCCCAGAGATGAAAACGGGAACATCATTTACGACGACGGCGTGACCTTGCTTGACACCTGGGGCGCGATGGAAAACCTCGTGGACCATGAACGAGCCCGTGCCATCGGGATGTCCGACATCTCCTTGGACGCATTGTCGCCCCTGCACGACAATGCACGGATCAAGCCTGCTGTGGTGCAGGTCGAAGCACATCCCTACCTGCCGGAAACCGAACTCCTGCAGTTCTGCGAGAGCAAGGGCGTTGTGTTCTTGGCATTCGCACCGTTAGGGCACGGCATAAAGCCGGGCCCCCTTGAGGACCCGGTAGTTTCGGCGATTGCCGCACGACTAGAGAAGACGCCCGCGCAGATATTGCTAGCGTGGGCCGTGCAACGTGGCACAGCGTTGCTGACCACCCCCAAGACTGCTGCGCGAGCCCAGGAGAACTTCGACGTCGCCGCCCTCCCGGAAGACGCGTTTAACGAAATCGATCGAATTGAGACCCGGCAGAGGTTCAATACCGTTGTCCACACGGGCAGCCCGGGTTTCATCCCGCGAGACAGCTGACCAAGGCTCGCCAACCCGCGCCCCAATCAGCTCGACTGGGTTGACTGCCCCACTATGGTGTGCCATCATCACAGATGTCCGCGAACTCGTGGGTGAGTAGGCTGCGAAAGGCTGCCCCCGATTTGGATTGTTCTGTGTGGGAACGAAAGTCGCGATGAATCTGACAAAGGACGGTCGGGATGAGCAATAGAGATCTGGCTGCTGCGTACTTCGACGCGAGTCTGGAGCGAGCACTACAACCCTGACAAGATCCGGGAATTGACCTCCCCGAACCTCGTGTTCCGGTATCCCATGCACGGCGAATTCCATGGGCCCGACGCCGTTATCGCGATACTCGACTCATTTCGAGAATCCCTGCCAGACCTCAACTTCTGGTCCACCGACGAGGCTCTCGAGGCTGGCGATTACATCGTTGCGCGCTGGGAGGGTGGCGGTACCCACACCGGTAAAGCGATCACCGAGTTGCCCCACGGTGGGCCCATCCCCGCCGGGTCGGGTCGAAAGCTCTTTTTCAGCGGGGTATCCCTACTGAAGTTCCAAGATGGCAAGGTCATTGAGGATATCGGGCAGGAAGGTGCCCTCGACGGTCACCTCCAGCTGGGAGCGGTCATCCCGAACACGCCTGCGAGCTGAAGCTCTACCCGGGAGAGGCACACGCCGGCTCCGGAAGATCAAGGTCGGCCTTTTTCAAGCCGGTAGACCTGCAACGACAAGTCGTAATACTTGTCGGTTTCGCCGACCCATTCCATACCGACGCGCCGGGCAGTAGCCACGGCACGATGGTTGCCGTGGCCGCATCACTGCGAAGACCTCGCTGACGCCGCCGTTCTCAAACGCCTGGTGCGCCACGGCGTGACCGGCCTCCGCTCCGTACCCGTGACCCCACCTGCCCGGAGCCAACTGCCACCCGATCTCCAAATCGGTGCACCCCGGCGGCAACGGCAGCAGTGCCACTCCCCCGATCACCTCTCCCGATTGCCTCTCGGTGATCGCCCAACGTCCCAACGGCATTCCGGTAGCGTTGCTTTCGGCGATCCAGCCCTCCAACGTATGCGGCGCATGTCGCTCTAGTCGACGATGGCAGGCAGTTCTGGACACAGCCAGCGCGCCACCGCTGGCGCACTGTAGATCTGGAATGCGCCGTGCCCGTCGTCGGGCAGCCACGGCCGCATTAGCAACCGTCGTGTCTGAATCCGTCGCGCGCGATTATCGAGTTCGACGTGGGGGTGATCAACCACAGTGAGCGCTCCCGATCGGCTGAGCCCGTTGACCGCTGCGCCCAACGAAACGACCCGATGCACACATGGCCAATACCATGATTCGTCAATCTACCAGATAGTGGGTCATATAGCCCACTATGTGTGCGACTATGGATGAGTCCCCTTTCGATGCACCAGCCCGGAGTGACACATGGCCTCAACACCAGCGCTGATGAGCGGATGTGCGAAACCATGACACCAGCTGTAATCGATCGGTCAGTCGATCCGCGCGCCTATCTGAGGCTGGGCCACCAGGAGCCGGTGTTTGATCGACTCATTGCCATCTACGGCCACCCGGCACCCTTTGACTGGCATGACGGCGGGCGTACCGGCGCCAGCCAATTCGCCGCAATGCTCTTACATATTGTGGGACAGCAGATCTCAGCGGCGGTGTCCTTCCAGATCTATGACCGTGTTGCGGCCGCGTGCGGGGGGATCCCTAGCGCCACAGCGATCCTCACGGTCGGCGCACCCGCACTACGCGGAGCTGGCCTTAGCAGCGCGAAAGTCTCCTACGTACTGGCCCTCGCCGAGGCGCAATCCAATGGCGTCATCGACATCGAAGCCATGACCGATCGCGACGACGCGGCGATCATTGCCGAACTCACGGCCATCCGCGGGATCGGCCTATGGTCGGCACAAACGTTCCTCATCCACAACCTGGCCCGCCCGGACGTCCTACCCGCGGCAGATCTGGGGATCCGCCGCGCAATCGCGGCGCAATGGCGATTAAAAGATCTACCTAGCCCCAACAAAGTGCAGGACCGCGCGGCCGCGTGGGCGCCCTACCGCTCCTACGCCGCAGCGCTGCTGTGGCGGTCGCTGGCCCCCGCCAACGAGGAATCTGATCCCAAGGCCCGCGCCCTACGTGCCGAAGCCGGCCGCGTCCGCGTCGGCTTCAACGGGAAAGCGGCACCGATGAACGCACCATCGCCCAGCCACTACGACCTAGTCGTGTTGGGTGCCGGTTCCGGCGGATACGTAGCCGCGATCCGGGCGGCCCAACTGGGCCTGAGCGTCGCAGTGATCGAAGAACGCTACTGGGGCGGAGTCTGCCTAAACATCGGATGCGTCCCGTCAAAAGCATTGCTGCGCAACGCCGAAGTGGCCTCGATCGTGGCCCACCACGGCGACACCTTCGGCATCTCCGGCGACATCCACCTCGACTACTCCCGAGCCGTGTCACGCAGCCGCGAAGTCGCCGATGCCCGCGTACGCGGCGTCCACTTCCTGATGCGCAAAAACACCATCACCGAAATTGACGGCCACGCCAGCTTTACTTCCCCACACACGCTGCACGTGCTGCTCTCCGACGGTGCTACGACCACCCTGCGGTTCGACGACGCCGTCATCGCCACCGGATCACGCGTGCGCATGCTGCCCGGAATCGAGCTCACCGAGAACATCGTGACCTATGAGCAACAAATCCTCGACGCCGCCCTGCCCGAATCGATCGTCGTGATCGGCGCCGGCGGCATCGGCATGGAATTCGCCTACATCTTCAACAGCTACGGCGTCGACGTGCAGATCCTCGAGTACGCCGACCGCCCACTCCCCAATGAAGACGCCGAAGTCTCTAAAGAAGTAGCCCGTCAGTACCGGCGCCGAGGTATCCCCATCCGCACCCGCACCCGCGTGGACTCCGTCGTCGACCACGACGACCACGTCGCCATCACTCACACCGACCAGCACGGCCAGACCAGCACGATCGAGGCGGGGCGCGCATTCATCTGCGTCGGATTCCGTCCCAACACCGAACACCTCGGCCTCGAACACCTCAGCGTGCAACTGACACCAGACGGAGCGATCGACATCGATGACTACATGCGGACCTCGATGCCGCACATCTACGCGGTCGGCGACGTCACCGCCAAAGTTCAACTCGCTCACGTTGCCTCAGCACAGGGTGTCGTCGCCGCCGAAACCATCGCCGGCGCCGAGACGATGCCGTTGGACTACCGCATGATGCCGCGCGTCACCTTCTGCCAACCCCAGGTCGCCGCCTTCGGCTACACCGAGGCCCAAGCGCGCGATGCAGGCTTGGACATCCGCGTCGCCACCTTCCCCATGCAGGCCAGCGCGAAAGCACACGGCCTGGGTGAACCCGGCGGCTTCATCAAACTCATCGCCGACAGCGCGCACGGCGAACTACTCGGAGCCCACCTTGTCGGCGCCGAAGTCAGCGAACTACTACCGGAACTCACCGCCGCCCAACTATGGGACTTGACCGCCGCCGAACTAGCGCGAAATGTCCACACGCACCCGACCCTCGGCGAAGGGCTCCAAGAATGTTTTCACGCCCTGATCGGCCATGCCATCAATCTATAAGCACGGCAAACTAAATGGGTGCGATGCAACCCGTTCTGTGGACCATGTCGCGCGAATGCGAACTGGCTGAGGCGCGCCGCTTCAGCGAGGACTTCCGCTGGCCTCGTGTGGGATTGGGGTGCAGACTTCGGAGGCGAAAATGTTGAGCCCCAGCACTCGCGATAGATATGCCGTTGCGCGTTGCCCTCGCACACTGTTGCCCGCCTTATCCAACGCAGGCGAGAACACACCTATGCCGGCTTTGCCCGGCGCCACGGTCACCATGCCACCCGCCACGCCGGACTTGCCGGGTAGTCCGATGTCGAAAAGCCACTCTCCCGAATGCTCGTACGCGCCGTTGGCCGCCAGAATCGCTAAGGTATCTCGACTCACACCCGCCGAAACCACCCGCCGCCCCGTCAGCGGATTGACTCCACCCGCGGCAAGCGTGGCACCCATGATCGCCAGGTCCCGTGCGGTGACGCTAAGTGCGCACTGCTTGGTGTAGACGTCGACCACCGTGAGCGGATCCAGGTCAATGCGTCCATAGCTCTCCAGTAGCCGAGCGATGGCGCGGTTGCGCTGATTAGTCGCCGATTCTGAGCTGTAAACGATCTCATCGAGTTGCAGCGGGCGGCCCGCGAATTCGGAGAGTCCGGTCTGGATGTTGTCCCACTGTTCGTCTGGGGTGTGCCCCCGCACGAGAGAGGTCGTGGCGATTGCACCGGCATTGACCATCGGGTTCGTCGGGTGACCCCGGTTGAATTCGATCGCGATCACCGAATTGAACGGCAGCCCGGTGTTATTCACACCGATTCGCTCCCGGACTAATTCGCGCCCGTGCTGCTCACAGACGAGCGCGTAGACGAACGCCTTGGAGATCGACTGAATCGAAAACTCGACATCGACGTCGCCCGCCGAATGCACACTTCCGTCGACGTCGGCCACACTTACTGCGAACCACTCCGGATCGGCACAAGCTAGTACTGGGATGTAATCAGCCACCACACCGCCGGCGACCGAGTTACAACGCCGGTGGGCGGCTTGTACCAGCGCCTTAACCTCCGACCAGTCCGGAAGATCACCGGTGCACGCGCGCTGGTCGACGTCACCCACCTCAACATCCATCGCGGACATTCCTCCCATTCAGGGTTGGCGCTGGTGGGATCAATCGACGAATTTGATCCGACAATTGGCCTCAGCGAGGACAACTCGCAGACGCACCAGCATCCTTCATGCGGTGTAGGCTACCGCGTCGTCCCCGCTGAGATCTCCTCGTCTTTAGCTGTCACGTGAACCAGTGAGGACGGCGACGACCAGTTGCGTGATGCGCTTGACAGCTTAGTTAATCCGATGGCGGGCACCTACGTCGTGCAGTGTCGTCGACTAACAGGGGAGCGTCAACGCTCTACTTCAAGCACCGGCTACGGCGCAACAAATGTTCGCTGCCCCGTCTCGTGGCGAAAGTTATTCGGCGAGAATGGAACTAGACCTGGCGACACCATCGCCTTGCGCTTGCGGGGCCGCGACGAACGCTGGGCCCGGGACGGCTTCGTTGCCGATTCCCCAGCCCGGCCCCTGATACGCGATGGTTGGCCCATCTACCCGGAATGGTGCCGCCAGATAGCACTGCATACCTTAGTGGGTCATGGGCCCCAGTCGCAACGCGCACATCGTAGGTGTCCTATGGCGCCTGCTGACGCACACTGGGCTGAATAACCCAGAGTGCGGTAGAGTCCTTCTTGGTGGTCGCGGATGGCAAATTTCCGTCGCGCACCACATGGTGGATCCGGTTGCAAAGAGTAAAGGGGAGTTCGATGAAATCCGAAGCACGCATTGCAATTACACATTTCGGTCGTACCCCGATGGGAGGCGGTGCCGGCGGCGGCGTCAAGGGCGGCGGCGCCGGAGGCGACGTCGTTTAAGGGTACAGTTTCAGCCGGGCCAGCCTCGGATTGATCCGCGATTCAGTGAGGACCGTCGGGGGCTGGCACGGTGATGTCATCGCTCCCCGCCGTGATGGGCATGTCACCGCTCGGCAAAAGGCAGCTGGCGCGCAGAGGTCACCGGCAAAAGCATCCATCCGCGGCGATTTCGGCGCCCCTGTCCGAACGCCCCAGTCGCTCACCGACAACCCACCATCGGGCCCCCGCGCCTTGCGCATTGATCGCTGTGCGAGCGTGGCGAGATGAATCATGCAACCCGCAAGGATGGCGGTCGCCGACAGTTACAGGTGACTCTGGGAGCACTCGGCGCCATTCCCATCGCTTCGGGGCTGGCCGGGATGCTGGTCGGACCGGCGGCACTACCCGGCGACGACAGCAGGGTCGAAGCGTCCCTCGATAGTGAGTATCGCTTCGTCAACGCATTCTGGTTCGCGGCCGGACCAGCGCTCTGGTCCCTGCTGCCACGGATCGAGCGAGAATCGACCGCGTTGCGACTGGTCGCCGCCACCACATTCGTCGGCGGCTTGGCCCGGCTGATTTCGTGGCGCAAAACGAGTCGTCCGCACCCGACCTTCGTGGCGGCGATCGGACTCGAGGTGATCGGCATGCCTGCTCTGCTGGCCTGGCAGCGTCACGTCTGCGAGATGGCTCGCATCAACGGAGAGACTGCCGCCGGGGCGCACCCCGGATAAGCAGCACATCCGTTCCAGCTGCGAAGAATTCGCCGCTCAGGAGGATTCGGAATCCACGGAGGACGCCTGACGGCCACCAAGCGCAGCCCCCGCGCCGGATCATCGGTTCGGGATCGACGACAACGATACCGACGACCAGAACGAAAAACCGCCTGTCCACTCCGCTCGCCGCTGAGGACAAACGGCCAGACAATTAAATAGAGTGCGGGAGAGGCTTGGTCCTTGAAAGAAGCCCTGCGGAGGGATCGCGTGAATTGAAGTGAGCGGTTACTTCTGGGTGCCCGAGAGGCCTGATGCGCGCGTGTGGGGCACGTTTGCGGCAGACGGCGGACATGAGCCCGAGGCGGTTCTTGCCGGCGGCTTGGTCAATGACCCACGGGTAAGGTCGACTGGCGCCGGCGGTCGCGTCTTCATGTCGTCGGCCGCCGCGACGGTCAAGGCGTTTCAGTCAATTACGCTGCAGGGCCAACTCGACACGGGCCACGCCGTCACACTCGTCAATGCGTACAACCACGGCCGAGACGGCACCTACTTCGGATCTCCACACTACAAAGCGAACTACGCCGTGTTGGGCGACCGCCACGTGAGCGGTGTCGATCAGCTATTCAGCGCCGTGCGATTCCGCTTTGGTGATCCCTATTGGCTGGGCCACCTTCGGGAAAGCAAGGCCAATGCCGTCGATAGCGACGGTTCCGCACTGAGCGTCGAAACGTCTGACGACGGCAACTGGCTGGTGTATACCGCCGCGGCCCCGGCGACACTACGGCAACTTAAAACCAGGGTGGTGTCGGGTTGCCTGGCGCTAGCGGAATTGGTGCTGGACCAGGATTTTGCCGCCCGCGATACGCACGTGCGGGTCAATGACGGCGATCCTTGGCTGACCGTCCACGGGCCCGAGTCCTCCATGCCCCCGAACGAGTTCGACGCCGACACACTGCTGCGTCGGGAGGAACTCACAGTCGAGCGGTTCGCGAAATGGATCCCGTTCAACGACAGATTGGACGGGCTTGCCTCCGTGGTTTCTCGCCCGATCAAGGCGCCGCTGCAGACTCAGGTTCTCGTGGTTACACCCCTAGTCGAAGAGTTGCACCGCCGAATGCCCAAGACTTTTGAGCAGTCAAAATTCGCACGCGCATCGCCTAGCGTGTTGAAGCGGATCAAAGAAGCATCCCGGCGCGCCGCTGGGGTCACGGCCACAAGTAGACGAAACTTGGACCCTCAGCAGGTCCAGGTTGCGGTGATGGCCTCGGTCTCCCACTTTGACGACGTTGACTACGTGCAGCGTGCCACCGATTTGGTGACGACGGTCTGTGCTGTGATACCGGAGATCGCGGAGTCGGTCGCTGATCTGCCCGAGCGCCTCACGAAGGCTCACCACGAGATGGCTCATCGATTGCCGCTCGACGAGGAAAAAGAGCCGCTAGAGGTTCGATATCTCCGTTGGTTGGTCGTCGCCAACATCACGCCGTGGCTATTACGGGGCCTGCTTCTGCTCGAGGCTGGCATCGATTCGAGCGTCCTGCACGATCGGTACCTGGCGTATGGCCGCTTTCTCTACTTCCGGGCCAATGTCGCCCAATTTGCCCGCGAACTAGGCTGGGAACTGCCCTCGTCGAGTTAGCAGCCCGGGGTTAGATTCGAGACTGAAGTGTCTCGTACGCGCTCCTTTCTCTTCATCTTGTCTCGTATCAGCACCCGTGCTCTACGGTCGTGAGATGGCCGTCAGGGGCGCCATCATGGCAGGTATCGCTAAACCACACCGACCCCGCCACAGATTTAGCGTGAAGTGCTTGCGCACGTAGATCTTTGGTTTGCAGCCGGTGGGTGTTATCGCAACGGTCTCCAGAATTCGGTCACGGTGTGTGCGATGAGATCGACGTCGAGCAGGAGTGGGCCGACGTGTCCGGCGCCGGTAAGAGTTACTACTTGCGCGTTGGGCATCGCGGCGGCGGCGGCTTGGGCGTCGGCGGGGCCCCAATGCTGGTCGTCGAGATCCCCAGTAAGAAACAGGGTGGGAGCGTTGATCGCGGGCAGTGTGTCGGTCAGCGACCGCCAACGGTGCATGAACCGGACCGTGCGGCGGATCGAGTCCCGATCAGCCTCCGTGAAGCTGCGGATGATGTCCGCGGCCCGATCGGGGTGTGCCTTAATCGCGTGGGAACCCAGTAGCGCATCGAACAATGCCGTGGTGATCACGCGGTTCGGGCCGGTGAGGCGGTAGAGCATGGCAAGCGGATAGGTCTGAGTCCAGCGTTGCCGAGCGCCGACCGGCGTCAGTGGTGCGGCGATGGTCACCAGGCTGTGCACGCGGTGTGGTTGATCGGCGGCCAGGGTGATGCCGACGTGGCCACCCCAGGCGTTGCCCACCCAGTCGACCGGTTCGGTGATGCCGAGATGATCGATGACTTCGGCGGCGGCGTTGGCGCAGTCATCGAGGGTGAAGTCGCGATGGATGGGATCGCTGCGCCCGTAACCGGGTCCATCAATGGTCACCACGCGTCGGTGCGCACCAAGCGAATCCACCAGCGGGCCCCAGCTGCGGGAATCGACCCAAAGGCTGTGCCACAGCAGTGCCGGCGGTCCCGAGCCGGCCTGCCCGACGTTCAGCCGGCCCAGGGACGTGGGCACCAGGCTGGAATCGGAAGTGCGCGCAATCATGACAACCTCCAAAAGTACTTCGGAAACCGAAACTTCGGTATCCGTAGTATTCTGCGTGAACATGGCCACGTCAAGAGATTTGCCCACCGATCGGCTGGCCATAGGTCAGCTGCTGATCCGGCTACTGCGCGAGTTCCGACGCGAACTATCGGCGCCCGCCGCCGCGGCAGGGTACGGCGACATCCGCGACCCACACCTGCAGATCTTCGGCACGATCGCCATCGGTGGAGTGCGCCTCACCGACGTCGCGGCCCGCGCGCAACTGAGCCTGGCCGCCACCTCAGAGCTCGTCAACGACCTCCAAGAGCTCGGCTACCTGGAGCGTCAGCCAGACCCCCGCGACGGACGCGCCAAGCTCATCTGCCTGACCGAACGGGGACGTGGACTGATGGTCCATGCCGCCGACCGCGTGGCCACCATCGAAGAGCAGTGGTCGACCGTCGTCGGCACGGGGCCCTTCGACCGGATGTGCGCCACCATGCAACGCCTGCTTGATCATCTAGATCCCGACGAGGCGCATCGATGATCTACGCTGCCAACACACCGGCGCCCGAGTAGCCAAGCTACGGACGCAGGCAGGCTGCGAAACGATCCGATCACTCTCGGCTGTTTACAGACGACACACACGGCCGGTCGATCGGTTCACGCTGGTATGACCCCACGAGTGACGAGAATCGCGCGTACTTCGGCAAACCTCGTTTGACGCTCGTCGTACTCGTAGCCCTTGACAACGGCGACCCAGTCATCACCTTGCTTGATCGCGAACTCGGCGGCCGCGGCGAGTGCTTGGTAGAACGCCATTGCGGCGTCATCGGACCAAAGGACCCATACTCCGCCTTGGGTTTGGCACAGGGCGCCGATTGACGCGTGGAAGCTGTCCAGCGCACCGCTCGTCGGATCTGGATTCAAAAAGTACAAGAGATAAGGGAACTCTGAATACAAACTTTGTACGAAGGCAGCAACCGCCGGATTCAGATAGGGATGACTCTCCGGTACCTCTGCGAAACTCAGGACAAACGACCCGCGGCTGGCGCGGGCCAGTTCCGCATCAGCGCCGACATCGGTCAGAACATTGCGCACTGTAGTGATGTCTTGAAGGCGCCACTGATTCGCGGGGATATCAATCTGCCGGAGGGTCATTGTGCGGCCCACGACCCGTGTCCCCACTCCTCAGCGCGAGCTTTCGCATCGGCGTCGACGCGGGCGAGTTCGTGCTCGGAGACACCCGAAGAAACAAATATCACGCCGATTGCGCAGTCTGCATGAGATGTGGCTGTCTGCATGATGGTCCCCAACGTCTAACATCCGAGATCCCGCGGCGCCGGGGATTCGTGTTCTCGTGGCGTTTGCTTGATCCAGCGGCTGAATAGCCGCGGATACACGGCATCGTCTCATGTTGCTAGCGCCTTCGTCACCACGAAGAGTGCTCTGCTGATCAAGGGTCGACCCTGGAGAACACGTGTTGGCACACCTGCGCTCCCCCAGCCCAGCGAAGGGGCCAACGTCAAGCTGGTGCTGAAGCTCTTGGCGCATGGCGAGCCTGGTTTCCACCGCTGCGCTTGGCGACATACATCGCGGTGTCAGCGGTTGCAATCAGCCCTTCGATACCGGCGGTGCCCTCACGATCACTCAACAACAACAGCTCGGCGCTGGCGGTACCGATACTGGCCGTCATCCGCGGTGAAAGGCTGGTCACGGCGGCGCAAAGCTGCACGGCCAGCGGTTCTATGTCGGGAGTCACGCAGGTCAGCGTGATGAGGAATTCTTCGCCGCCGGCGCGGCAGACGACGGCGTGGGCGGGAGTGTGCTCGACCAGCAGCTCACTGACTGCCCGTAGCGCTTCATCACCGACGGGATGACCGTGGGTGTCGTTGATGCGTTTGAAGTTGTCGAGATCCATCATCAACACGGCCAGATGCGTGTGCCCCCGGGGTGGGTGTGCAAGGAGATTGCTGACAATTTCGGTGAATGCACGCCGGTTTAGTAGGCCAGTGAGCGGATCCTCCTCGGCGCGTTGGACATACCCGCCCATCGCCCGCGACATACCCCAAGCACCCAGGAGCACCGACACATTGAGGAAATTGATCAGCAAGAACGCCGATATCGCCGCAGCGACACTGACTTCCCTGGCCACGCGCACCACCGCCGCGATCGCGATCGCGGCGGCCACCACGCTGTGGAACAGTACGATTTGGCGCCGGTGGAATATTGCGCTGTAGGCGCCCGTGACGGCAGTGGGAGCACACGCCAGAGCGGAGAGGGCCGCGGTGGGCTGGATATAACTCCACCCCCAGGTACACAGCACGCCAAGCACGATGGCCGCCTCTGACTGCCGCCGCGTTGGCCAGCGTGTCAGCCAGAAGACGGTCATACCGACGCAGAACACGGCGGCGAGTCCACCAATGACTACCGCAGCTGCGCTTAGCTCGAGCTGGCTGAACAACATGGTCAACGGCGCTGTCGCCGCCGCTACGCAGACAACAGCCATGATTTGCTGTGCCGTGCGCAAGCCTCCCCGTTGGAAAAGAAACGCCTTAGTCCATTCGTATCTGTCGGGCTTACTCCCCCAACCCCTTGGCGGTGACATCTCGGCAAACCTCCAAGAGTGAGCGTCTATGCGCGGCGCGATAGGTCGTAGGGGAAACCTTAGGCCCGACATCAAAGAAGCGCAGGCCGTCATCAACGGCGGAACCATTAGTTGTCCACATTTGAGGGTGATGCAATGTCGCGTTCAGATTCCGTGCAACGGCCTGTGGCCGCCGCTGACGGACCCGAACAGACCAAGAGTTTCGCCCGCAAGGCCGATGCCCAAAAGTGGCTCGGCAGACGAGGATTTAGACGGAGCAAACGACTTGAGTAGTATCTAGCTGATAATTCGGAGGGTGGAGCTAAGGGGAATCGAACCCCTGACCTTCTCGATGCGAACGAGACGCGCTACCAACTGCGCTATAGCCCCTTGACCGCTAGCAGGCTACCAGTTCCGGCAGGTCGACAGCACTGTGCGGCACTACAGGCCGACGGCGCGGGGCATGTCCCGGGGCCAGCCGTAGTGCTGCTGCGGCATCGCGTAATCCAGGTGCTCGAAGATGGGGTCCTCGTCGTCGATCTCGAGGACCACCGCGCCGGGGCGGCGCAGCCGCGACGGGACCACGTCGTAGTCCCGGTCGTATGCGTTCTCCACGCCAAACTGGGCTCGCGCCATCCGCTGCATCCGGCGGCGACGGACTTTCTCCTCGATTTTGGTCTGCCGGCGCAGATAGCCCAGGTAAATCAGGGTTATCGCGGTGGCGGTTCCGCATACCCACCAAGCGGTCGGCGTCATTTCGAATGCGGCCGTCGCAGAACCAACCAAGATGACCGCCATCACCATCAGCACCTTCCTGCGGAAGGCGTACTTGCGGGCGGTAACCGCCGCCGCGGTCTTGGTGTCGAAGCGGCGCCGGCGCCGTGCACTCGCCGGGAGCACGCTCTCCCGCGAACCCGCGTCCTCGTAGTCCTGGTCCGCCTCGGGCTCCAAACCGGACGAGTCCTCGACGTATTCGTACTCGTCGTCGGCGTGATCATGGTCTGCCTCGGCCTCGGAGTCGTCTTCGTCCACCGGTGCAAGTTCGGGTTCGGTGGTCGCGGCGCTCGCGCCGACCGGCAGGGCACCCGAGTCTTCGATCACGTCGACGTCCAGGTAGTCGGGCTCGGCCGGCGCGGCGACCGTCATCTTCATGACGACCGGGCGGGCGCGGCGCAGCTCTTCGGTCTCGGCGTCATGATCGTCGTCGGTTTCGCCGAGGTCGTCGCGGTGGTCCTGTTCAGCGTTGTCGAACTCCTCGTCGGCCGAGTTTTCCTCCGGCTTCCAATCCGGGTCGCTGCGGTGGCCTGCGGCCGGACCGGTGCGCCTGAGCAGCCGGGACGCGGCCCCGCCGTTGAGCACCCGGGTGGCCAGCGCCACGTCGCTGGTGCGTCGCACGGCATCGCGTTTGCTGATCAGCATTGGAACCAGCACGAACAACCAGAGCACCACGAGCGATATCCATAACAACGACTGCGGGATGCTTGGCATGATGACCTGCTCCTTCTGGTTCCGATCCCGCGGGGGCCGATCGTCGACCTGCGCGGCTGGGACCTGTGACCAGCGCAATTACACACCTGTAATTCGCCTCTTTCAAGCATCACACGCCACATATGTCACGTTGGCCACAGAATTGTTGCGATTTCTGCACGGCGGCGGGCCGCGGCGCGTTGAGATCGCCGCTATGGTCACGCTCCCGGCAAGGATCACAGAATCTCGAGGGCTGGTGGGCGGCCGAGCGTGATGGTTACGCCCAGCGGGCGTATCCGGCGCGGACCAGCGTCGCTGTCACCGACCCGTAGACCTCTTCGGCCGTGATGGCCATCAAGAGATGATCCCGCCACGCCCGGTCAACCTCGAGGTAGCGGCGCAGCAGGCCCTCTTCGCGGAAGCCGACCTTAGCGAGCACGGCCCGACTCGCGACGTTCTCTGGACGCACCGTGGCCTCCACGCGATGCAGCATGACCGGCCCGAAGCAATGGTCGAGACCCAACGCCAATGCCCCGGTCGCGACCCCGCCACCGGTCGCCGAGCTCGGCACCCAGTAACCGATCCACGCCGACCGCAATGCCCCGTGGGTGACATTGCCGATGGTCAGCTGGCCGCAGAACCGCCCGTCGAGCTCGATCACATACGGCAGCATCCGGCCATTCCGGGCCTCCGACCGCAGGCCAGAACACAACACCGGCCACGCCGCGACGGTGTGCCGGACCGTCCAGTCGCCCTCGGCCGTGGGCTCCCAGGGCTCGAGATGTGTCCGATCGGCCAGCCGGTGCCGACTCCACTGGGCACCATCGCGCATCCGCACCGCCCGCAGCCGGACCACCCCCGCCGCGACCCGCAGCGGTCCCACGTCCGAGGGCCAACCGGGATGACGGGCGTTGGAGCGCAAGAGGTTCACGAGCGTGCGCAGTCGATGTGGTCAGCCGCGCTGGGCCAGGAACGCGACGTCGACGATCTCACCGGTGCGAATCTGCTCGGCCCCACTGGGAACCACAACGAGACAGTTTGCCTCAGCCAGCGTCGCGAGCAAATGCGATGACGCCCCCGGAGCTCCGCCCAGCGCCTGCACCAAATACTCGCCGCTGTCCTGGTCACGCATCAGCTGACCACGCAGATAGCCCTTGCGCCCGGCCACCGACGTGATCGGCGACAGCGTGCGAGCCCGCACGATCCGGCGCATCGGCTGGCGCTTGCCCAGCGAGAGCCGGATCAGCGGCCGGACCATCACCTCGAAGACCACCAGAGCGCTGACCGGGTTGGCCGGCAGCAGGAATACCGGAACACCCTCACGCCCCAGCTGCCCGAAGCCCTGCACCGATCCGGGGTGCATCGCGACCCGCACGACTTCCATCTCGCCGAGCTCGGACAGCACCGCGCGGACCGCCTCGGCAGCCCCGCCCCCGACCCCGCCGGCGATCACCAGGACTTCGGCCCGATTGATCTGGCCCTGCACGATCTCGCCGAGTTCGCGCGGGTTGTTGGAGACGATGCCGATGCGGTTGACCTCCGCGCCGGCATCCCGGGCCGCCGCCGCCAGTGCATAGGAGTTGACGTCGTAGACCTGCCCGTTGCCCGGGGTGCGCGAGATGTCCACCAGCTCGCCCCCGACGGCCATGATCGAGACCCGCGGGCGCGGGTGCACCAGCACCCGCTCCCGGCCGACCGCCGCGAGCAGCCCCACCTGGGCCGCGCCAATGATCGTCCCGGCCCGCACGGCGACATCCCCGGGCTGGACGTCGTCGCCGGCACGCCGCACATAGGCACCCGACGGCGCTCCGCGCAGAATCCGCACCTTCGACGTCCCGCCGTCGGTCCAGCGCAGCGGCAGCACCGCGTCGGCCAGCGTGGGCAGCGGCGCCCCGGTCTGCACCCGGGCGGCCTGCCGCGGCTGCAGCCGGCTGGGCGTGCGCGCACCGGCCTCGATGGTTCCCATCACCGGCAGGACCAGCCCGCCGGGGGTGTCCTCATCGGCCATCGGCTCGCCGGTTTCGTCGAAGGAAGTGTCGTCGGCACCCACGTCGCCGACACCCAGCACGTCGACGCTGCGCACCGCGTAGCCGTCGATCGCGGCCTGGTCGAATCCGGGCAGCGGCCGTTCGGTCACCACTTCTTCGGCGCACATCATCCCCTGCGCCTCCGCAATGGCGACCCGTATCGGGCGCGGGGCTACCGCGGCCGCCGTTATCCGGGCCTGCTGCTCCTCCACAGAACGCACTCGCCGCGCCTCTCTGCCGTCAACCCTGACGGGCGCCATCGGTCCTGGCCCGACCGCCCCGCGTGTCGCCGGGACCGGCATGTCGGCCGGCTACTGCTCGTTCAGGCCCAATCGCGCCACCAACCACCGCCGCAATTCCGGGCCGTAGTCGTCACGATCCAATGCAAAGTCAACCGCAGCCTTGAGGTAGCCGCCGGGATTTCCCAAGTCGTGTCGAGATCCGTGATGCACGACGACATGAACCGGATGGCCCTCTTTGATCAGCAGCGCGATCGCGTCGGTGAGCTGTACTTCGCCTCCGGTGCCGCATTCGATGCGGTGCAGCGCGCCGAACACGGCACGGTCGAGCACATAGCGGCCCGCCGCCGCATACATCGACGGGGCGTCCTCGGCCCTGGGCTTTTCGACCATGCCCTTGACTTTGAGCACGTCCGGATCGTCGCTACCGGCAATCGGCTCGACGTCGAAAACGCCGTAGGCGCTGATCTCGTCGGGCGAGGTCTCGATGGCACACAACACCGTGCCGCCGTATTGGGCGCGCACCTTCGCCATCGTCTCGAGCACGCCGGTCGGCAACACCAAGTCGTCGGGCAGCAGCACCATGACGGCGTCCTCGTCGGGCGCCAATACCGGTTCCACGCAACTGATCGCGTGTCCCAATCCGAGCGGCTCGGCCTGCACCACCGACTCGACCTTGATGAGCGCCGGGGCGCGACGAACCTTGGCCAGCATGGCTTTCTTGCCGCGGGCTTCCAGCGTGCCCTCCAGCACCAGGTCCTCGACGAAGTGCGCGACGACGCCGTCCTTGCCCTCGGAGGTGATGATCACCAGCCGCTCGGCGCCGGCGGCGGCCGCTTCTTCGGCGACCAGCTCAATGCCGGGCGTGTCGACGACGGGCAGCAGCTCCTTGGGCACCGTCTTAGTCGCCGGCAGAAAACGGGTGCCCAGACCGGCTGCTGGAACGATCGCCGTGTACGGGATCGGGACTTGATCTGGCCGTGACATCGTTCACACCATAGCGCTCATAGGGTTTGCCGCCGCTGCATGGCAGGCCGAATACCCAAGCTGTCATCGTTGACGCATGACGACTTCGAGCAAGGCCGCAGTGCGCGAGCAAGTGCTGGCCGCCCGAAGTGGCGTTGCCGACGACGTTCGGGCCGCTGAGGCGCGAATGCTCAACGAGCAGCTGGAGCTCGCGGTGAGCAGCGGCAGCACCGTCTGCGCCTATGTTCCGGTGGGCGTCGAGCCGGGGTCGGTCGCGATGCTGGACATGTTGCTGCGGCGGGCGCGGCGGGTGCTGTTGCCGGTTGCGCGCACCAGCGGCGACGGCACTCCCCTGCGGCTGCGGTGGAGCGAATACCGGCCGGGCGAACTTGTCCGCGGCCACTGGGGCCTGCTCGAGCCGCCCGAGCCGTGGCTGCCGGAGTCGGCCTTGGCCGAGGCCGAGATGGTGGTGGTCCCGGCGCTGGCCGTCGACCGTCGGGGCGCGCGGCTGGGCCGCGGCCGTGGTTTCTACGACCGCTCGCTGGACGGCAGGAACCCGCAAGCACGCCTGTTCGCGATGGTGCGCGACATAGAGTTCGTCGACGAATTACCGGCCGATCCGCACGACGTACCGATGACCCACGTGATCACCCCGCAGCGCGGGGTAATGCGGCTGCTTACCGACGGTAGCGGCGGGGAATGAGACCGGTTTCACGGCTGTTTTAGCACTCATGCACGGTAGAGTGCTAAAAAGACTTATTTGACGGAGGTTTTGAGTGCCGACCTACAGTTACGCGTGCACCGAATGCGATGACCGCTTTGACGTGGTGCAGGCTTTCACCGACGACACCCTGACCACCTGCGAGAAGTGCTCCGGTCGACTGCGCAAGCTTTTCAACTCCGTGGGTGTGGTGTTCAAGGGCAGTGGCTTCTACCGCACCGATAGCCGCGAGTCGGGTAAGAAAGCGTCGGCTCCGAGCAATGGCTCGTCGACCAATGGCTCGGACTCCAGCGAGAAGTCCAGCTCCACCGAGAAATCGGGTGCCAGCGAAAAATCCAGCTCGAGCGACAAGTCCGCGTCAAGCGAGAAGTCGACGAGTTCCGCGTCGTCCACCGCGGCCGCTTCGAGCTAGCGGGTTATCCACAGAACGTACTTCTGACCGGCACTGTCGCGGGCGCACTGCGCTTACCGTGGCGGGGTGGGGGAAGCGTCGCTGAATCCAACGCTGTTGCGCCGGATATCGACGTCGCTGCGCCCGGACTGGACCCGGACGGTGCTGGCCCGCCGAGTCGCCGCGGGCGGCCTCGTCGTATTGGCCGGGATCACCGCACTGCGATCCAATCCGGACGGTGACCGGGTCGAGGTGGTGGTCGCCACGCGCGACCTCACTCCCGGCGCGGCGTTGACGCCCGACGATGTTCGCATCGAAAAGCGTTTGGCGACAACACTTCCCGATGGATCGCAAGCCGACCTGGGCGCGGTGGTCGGTTCGACGCTGGCCGGTCCGACGCGCCGCGGCGAGGTGCTCACCGACGTCCGCCTGCTGGGCAGTCGACTGGCCGAGGCCGCAATCGGATCGAAGGCCGGGCCCGGCGCCCGCATCGTGCCGCTGCATCTGGCCGACAGCGCCCTGATCGACCTCGTTCGCGCCGGCGACGTCGTCGACGTACTGGCCGCACCGCCCACCGATTCGCAGCCCGGCACTCAAGCCGTCAGCAAGGTGGTGGCCACCGATGCCGTCGTAGTGCTCGTGTCGCCCAAGCAGAAACCGCAGGCCGGGGACGGTGACCGCGTAGTCTTAGTTGCGCTGCCGGCCCGCGTGGCGAACACGGTGGCAGGCTCGGTACTAGGGCAGGCGGTCACCCTCACCCTGCACTGACTGCCTGGCTGCCGCTCGCCACACGAGCCGCAGCAATCTGTGTCCAGCCCAGAAAGGACGTCGGAATGCTCAAGGGGTTCAAAGAGTTTCTCTCGCGGGGCAATATCGTCGACCTGTCCGTCGCGGTGGTCATCGGTACGGCGTTCACCGCGTTGGTCACCAAGTTCACCGACAGCATCATCACGCCGTTGATCAGTCGGATCGGCGTCAACCAGAAGACAGATGTCGGCGCCCTGCGGATCGACATCGGCGGCGGCAACACCATCGACTTGAACGTCGTGCTGTCGGCCGCGATCAACTTCATCCTGGTCGCCGCGGTGGTGTACTTCCTGGTCGTAATGCCCTACAACAGGCTGCGCAAGCAGGGTGAGGTCGAACAGGCCGATGACGCACAGATCGTGCTGCTGACCGAGATCCGCGACCTTCTCGCGGAAACCAATGGCGAGGCCTCGTCGGGCAAACACGGCGGGACCGCCACGACACCGCCGCCAGAACACGGGCCGCGTGCGGACGCCGAAGTCGCAGTGAATTTCCGCGGCTAAAGCGAGCCAGAAACTGCGCCGGCCGACTTTAGATCTCGAGGCTCGATAACTGCCCGATGATCTGCGCGGCGAGCGGATTCAGTGTGGCCATACCGTCGCGCACCGCGTAGCGCGAACCGGCGAGGTTGACCACCAATGTGCTGCCGGAGATGCCGGCCAGTCCGCGTGACAGTCCCGCGTCGATGATTCCCGCGGACAGCCCGGAAGCACGGACGGCTTCGGCGATGCCGAGGATTTCCCGGTCCAGGATCTCGCGGGTGGCCTCGGGAGTGACGTCGCGCGGCGTGACTCCGGTCCCGCCGACGGAGACCACCAGATCCACCCCACCGATAACCGCGGTGTTCAGTGCGTTGCGGATCTCCACCTCGTCAGCCTCGATCGCCACCACACCGTCGACGACGAATCCCGCCTCGGTCAGCAGCTCGGTGACCAGTGGCCCACTGTGGTCTTCTTCATCTCCGTGGGCGGTGCGATCGTCGACCACCACGACCAGCGCCCGGCCGACTACTAACTCCGCACCCGTTTCCATGGGTGCAACCGTATATCCGAGCTCCGCGATCGGCTCATCGACTCTCATCAGGAATCCGCCTTGCCGAGGGTGACCTGCACGGTGCGGTTGCCGCCGCCGGGATCCTGGAAGGTCAGCGTCACCTTGTCGCCGGGCGCCTTGGACCGCACCGCGGCAACCAAGGCGTCGGCGCTGCTGATCGGACGGTCGTCAACCTTGGTCACGACCACGTTCTTGGGAAGCCCCGCGTTCGCGGCCGCGCCACCCTGCACGACGTCGACGACCTTGGCGCCCGGTGTGCCCTTGTCACTGGTCACCTGCACGCCGAGCGAGGCATGCGACGCCTTGCCGGTGCTGATCAACTCGTCGGCGATGCGCTTGGCCTGGTCGACCGGAATGGCGAAGCCCAGCCCGATCGAACCGCTCTGGGCGTCCGGCGAATCGGACCCCAAGGTCGCGATCGCGGAGTTGACGCCCACCAGTTGGCCGTTCAAGTTGACCAGCGCACCGCCGGAGTTACCCGGGTTGATTGCGGCATCGGTCTGAATCGCGTCCAGCACCGTGTTCTGGTTGCCGGACTCACCGGTCGTCGACACCGGCCGGTTCAGGGCGCTGATGATCCCGGTCGTCACCGTGCCCGACAAACCCAGCGGGGAACCGATCGCCATCACCGGCTGCCCGACCCGCACATCCGACGAGGAGCCCATCGCGATGGGAGTCAGTCCGGAAATACCTTGGACGCGGACGACGGCGATGTCACTCGTGGGATCGGCGCCCACCACGGTGAACGGCGCGGTGCGGCCGTCGGAGAAGGTCACGGTCGTTTTCGGCGCCGGGGCACCCGGGCCTCCCGGACCACCAGGTCCACCGGGACCGCTAGGTCCACTCGGCCCACTCGGGCCGACAGGCCCACTAGGACCGCCGGGCCCACCGGGTCCGCTAGGTGCTTTCGGCGGGCTGGCGGCAGCGGCGATGACGTGGTTGTTGGTCAGAATCAGCCCGTCGGCCGACAAGATGATGCCGGAGCCCTCTTCTGAGGCGCGGCCGAGATCGGTTTCCAGCATGACAACGCTCGGCACCACCTTGGCGGCGACCTGCTCGACGGTGCCGGGTGCCATATTGGCCGCCGGAACACCGGGCGTGGCCCCCGAGGTGCCGCCGCCGCCGAGGGAGGCGGTGGAGTGCGTACCTAGTTCGACGACCGTTGCCGCGGCACCGCCGATACCGGCCGACACCACCGCGATCGCCAGCGCGCCCACCAGCATCACGCCGCCGCGGGAGCGCCGCTCGGGCCTGCGCGGGGGCATCATCGGCGGCATCATCCCCGGCATCGGCCCGGTCCCAGTGCCCCCGGGAATCGGACCCACTCCGGTGCCGCCAGGTATCGGACCGGCGCCGGTGCCGCCGGGTATCCGGCCTGGCCCGGTCCCTCCGGGTATCGAACCCGATCCGGTGTCGCCGAACGGCTCGTAGGGCCGACGGTATTGCGTTGTCTGCGACGGTTGCTGCCCTTGTTGATACCGCCAGTCGAAAGGCTGGTTGTACGGTTGCTGGTGCCCCTGGGCATACGCGGGGGCTACGGGCTGGTTAGGCGCGCTACGGTATCCCGGCTGCTGCGGCGGTGGCGAATACCTTGGGTCATTCGTCATGTCGCTAAGTCGCTCTTCCTCTAATTGGGGTGCTATCGAGCTCGACTTGTCTCGATTTCCAACACTAACTGCAACTACCTTGCGCGCGCGGACTGAGAGTCCACTGAGATAACGTTCGTCGTATCCCGAGAGTTCGCTTCCGTAGGAACGGCAGGGTTGGTCTTGGCTTCGCTGTCGGCGTCAGCCCCACTCTGGGCCCCGGCCGTCGAATACGTCGAACCCGGCAGCGGCCGGCCGGGAAGCAACACGTAAATCGATGTTCCCGGCGGATGGGCCCCCGAAACGGTGTCTTCGACGCGGAGCAGTCCGCCGTGGTTGAGCACCACCTGCTTGACGATGGCCAGCCCCAGCCCCGAACCCGGCAGGGCCCGTGCCGTCGTCGACCGATAGAACCGCTCGAACACCAGGCGCCGCTCGTGCGGCGGGATGCCCGGGCCGAAGTCGGAGACCACCAGCTCGGCATGCGACGGGTCGAGCTGGCGCATCCGGACACCGACACGGCCGCCCGGCGGGCTCCACTTGGCGGCGTTGTCCATCAGGTTCAGCGTCGCGCGCGACAGCCCCGCTGCGTCGCCGTAGACCTGCCATGGCAACACGTCGACGTCGAAGTGAATGTCGTTGCGCCGCCGCCTGACTCGCTCCAGACTCCGATCGATGACCTCGGACATGTCGACCGGCTCGTGCACCACCTGGCCGGCGTCGTCTCGGGTGAGGTCCACCAAATCGCCTACCAGAGTGGACAGTTCCTCGATCTGCGCGAGCACATCGCTACGCAGGTCGACCATCTCCTGTTCGGGTAGCCGTGGCGCGCCCGGCTCCATCGACGCCATCAGCAGTTCGACGTTGGTCCGCAGCGACGTCAGCGGGGTGCGTAACTCGTGCCCGGCGTCGGTGACCAGCCGTGCCTGCCGCTCCCGAGACTCGGCCAGTGCCCGCAGCATCAAGTTGAACGCCTCGGTGAGCCTGGCCAATTCGTCGCTGCCGAAGACAGGGATGGGCCGCAGATCGTCGGTCCGGGCCACCCGCTCGGCCGCTTGGGTCAGGCGAGCGACCGGCCGCAGCCCCGCCCGGGTGACCATCCCGCCGGCCACCGCGGCAACCGCAACACCGATACCGCCGACGATCAGCAGCACCCAGCGCAGTTTGGTCATCACCGCTTCGGTCGGCCGCAGACTCTTGGAGATCAGCAGCGAACTGCCGTTGGGCAGGTGGATGGCCAGGATCCGCTGGTCGGAAGCGGTGCGCCGGGACATGAACAAGTCGCCACGGATGACGGCTTTCTCCGCCGAGTCGACCGGCAGGGTCTGGCCCGGCTGTTGCGCGGTGTAGATCGAGTGGCCCGGGTTCACCAGCATCGCGTTGACGTCCGAATACGCCGTGCCCTCGATGGCCTTGGCCGGGTCGGCGGCCAGCGAACCGCTGGCAATCAGCAGCTGCGCTCGGCTGTCCAGCTGGTTGTCGATGTCGCTGTACAGGGCCGCCGCGATCACCGCGTAGACGGCGAATGCCATCAGCACGACCACCATGGCCACCATCGACATCGCCAGCAACATCACCCGCCACCGCAGCGACAACGAACTGGGGGCTTGCAGCGGTGCGCGCCGACGTCGTTGGGACCGAATCATCAGGGCGGCGTCTCCCGAAGGACGTAGCCCACGCCGCGCACCGTGTGGATCAGCCGCAGCTCACCGTCGGCTTCGGTCTTACGGCGCAGATACCCGACGTAGACCTCCAGCGCATTGCCCGAGGTGGGAAAGTCGAATCCCCACACCTCCTCGAGGATGCGGCTGCGGGTGAGCACCCGGCGCGGATTGGCGATCAGCATCTCCAGCAGCGCGAATTCGGTGCGGGTCAGGCTGATCCGGCGGACTCCGCGGGTGACTTCGCGGGTCACCGGGTCCAGGGCCAGATCGGAGAACTTCATGGCCACCGACTCGGCGTCCTCGGGCTTGGTGCGGCGCAACAGCGCGCGCATCCGGGCCAACAGCTCTTCGAGGGCGAACGGCTTGGGCAGGTAATCGTCGGCGCCGGCGTCCAGGCCGGCGACCCGCTCGGACACCGAGTCGCGGGCGGTAAGTACCAGGATCGGCAGGTCGTCGCCGGTGCTGCGGAGGTGGCGGCAGACCTCGAGACCGTCCAGCCGCGGCATCATCACGTCCAGGACCAGCCCGTCGGGCCGGTCGCTGGCAATCATCTCCAGGGCCTCAACCCCGTCATGGGCCAGGTCGACGGAGTAGCCGTTGAAGGAAAGCGATCTGCGCAGCGATTCGCGGACCGCGCGATCGTCGTCGACGACAAGAATGCGCACGGCCACTAGTTTCGTCCTAGGGCCTGAGAGCGGCCTGAGAGGCGCGCCGGGTATTTCCCGAGATTAGCGTCGGTCGAGATCGATAAGGCCCAGGCGAGCGGCCTTGAGCAGTCGACGCGGCACCTTGTGCTTCTGGCCGGCCACTGTCACACCGACGAGCTCGGGCTTTTCGGCCTTCCACTGCGAGCGGCGGCTTCGGGTGTTCGAGCGCGACATCCTGCGCTTGGGTACGGCCATGGTCGGGCCTTCTCCTCGATTTGGGTTTCGGGTCGTGCGTCGCGCGGCATGACCTGTGTGGCCGACGGGCGACGATTGTCCTAAAGAATAGTCGGTGACCTGCTGGTCGCCAAAATGGGGCGTCCGGCCTGCGCGGCTATGACACCAGCGCCGAGGCGGGCATCCTTGACGTGACACCGGCGGTACCCGCTAACCTACCGGGTGGTTGGTTGGTTGAGCACCGGTAATTCCTGAATGGAGGACGCCAATGGCCTCTGCTTCTGGCCGTTCCGGTGCTGTCCGGATCGCGAACTGCTCGGGGTTTTACGGCGATCGGCTCGCGGCGATGCGCGAAATGCTCACCGGCGGCGACGTGGACTACCTCACCGGCGATTACCTCGCCGAGCTCACGATGCTCATCCTGGGCCGCGACCGGATGAAACACCCCGAACGCGGCTACGCCAAGACCTTCCTGACCCAGCTCGAGGGCTGCCTGGGCGAGGCCCGTGACCGCGGGGTGCGCATCGTCGCCAACGCCGGCGGCCTCAACCCCGCCGGACTGGCCGAGGCGATACGCGCCCTGACCGAGCGCCTGGGCATCGGCGCCCGGGTCGCCCACGTCGAAGGCGATGACCTGGCGCCCCGCGCCGCCGACCTCGGGCTGGGCGCGCCGCTGACGGCCAACGCCTACCTGGGCGCGTGGGGCATCGTGGACTGCCTCAACGACGGCGCCGACGTCGTCGTCACCGGCCGGGTCACCGACGCGTCGGTGATCGTCGGGGCGGCGGCCGCGCACTTCGGCTGGGGCCGCACCGACTACAACGAGCTCGCCGGCGCGGTGGTCGCCGGCCACGTCATCGAATGCGGGGTCCAGGCCACCGGCGGCAACTACGCGTTCTTCCGAGAGATCCCAGCAGCGCCCGGCCTCATCCATCCCGGTTTCCCGCTGGCCGAGGTCAACGCGGACGGATCGTCGGTGATCACCAAGCACCCCGGCACCGGCGGACTGGTCAGCGTCGACACCGTCACCGCGCAGCTGCTCTACGAGATCACCGGCGCGCGCTACGCCAACCCGGACGTCACGGCCCGGATGGACAGCATCGAGCTTTCTTCGGAAGGCGCGGACCGGGTGCGCATCAGCGGCGTGGTCGGCGAACCGCCGCCGCCCACGTTGAAGGTGTCGCTGAACAGCATCGGCGGATTCCGCAACGCGATGACCTTCGTGCTGACCGGTTTGGACATCGAGGCCAAGGCCGAGCTGGTGCGCCACCAACTCGAAGCCGGGCTCACCGTCAAGCCCGCCGAGCTGGAATGGACGCTGGCGCGCACCGATCACCCCGACGCCGACACCGAGGAAGCCGCCAGCGCGCTGCTGCGCTGCGTGGTCCGCGACCCCGACCCGGCTAACGTCGGACGCCAATTCTCCTCGGCGGCAGTCGAATTGGCGCTTGCCAGCTATCCGGGCTTCCACGTGACCGCCCCACCGGGGGAAGGTCAGGTCTACGGCGTGTTCACTGCCGGCTACGTCGAAGCCACCGACGTGCCGCACATCGCCGTACACGCCGACGGCACCCGCATCGATATCCCCTGCGCCACCGACACTTTGGAGCTCTCCCCCGCCGCTGCACCACCACTTCCCGAGCCGCTGCCGGATGGGCCGACCCGGCGCGCGCCGTTGGGCCGCATCGCCGGCGCTCGCAGCGGCGACAAGGGCGGCTCGGCCAACATCGGGGTGTGGGTGCGCACCGAGGACCAATGGCGCTGGCTGGCCAACACGTTGACCGTCGAACTGCTCAAGGAGTTACTGCCCGAAGCGGCGGACTTCGACGTCACCCGTCACGTGCTGCCCAACCTGCGCGCGGTGAACTTCGTGATCGAGGGCATCCTCGGTCAGGGCGTCGCCTACCAAGCGCGGTTCGATCCCCAGGCCAAGGGGCTGGGCGAATGGCTGCGCAGCCGCCACGTCGACATCCCGGAGAAGCTACTGTGAACATCTGGACCACCCCGGAGCGCGAGCAGCTGCGAAAGACGGTGCGCTCGTTCACCGAACGCGAAATCCTGCCCCACGTCGACGAGTGGGAACGCACCGGCGATTTGCCGCGCGACTTGCACCGGCGTGCCGGGGCGGCCGGGCTGTTGGGCGCGGGGTTGCCCGAACCGGTCGGCGGCGGTGGCGGAGACGGCGCCGACGCGGTGATCATCTGCGAAGAGTTCCATCAGGCCGGTGGCCCGGGCGGCGTCTTCGCGTCACTGTTCACCTGCGGCATCGCGGTGCCACACATGATCGCCTCCGGCGATCAGCGGCTGATCGAGGAGTTTGTCCGGCCGACCTTGGCCGGCGAGAAGATCGGATCGCTGGCCATCACCGAGCCCGGCGGCGGTTCGGATGTCGGGCATTTGCGGACCAGCGCGGTGCGCGACGGCGATCACTACCTGGTCAACGGCGCCAAGACCTACATCACCTCCGGGGTGCGTGCCGACTATGTCGTCACCGCGGTGCGCACCGGCGGCCCTGGCGCGGCGGGGGTTTCGCTGCTGGCGGTCGAAAAGGACACACCCGGCTTCGAGGTCAGCCGCAAGCTGGACAAGATGGGCTGGCGGTCCTCCGACACCGCCGAGCTGTCCTACACCGACGCCCGCGTGCCGGCGGCCAATCTGGTCGGCGCCGAGAACAGTGGATTCGCCCAGATCGCTGCGGCCTTCGTCTCCGAGCGGATCGGCCTTGCCGCGCAAGCATATTCGAGCGCGCAGCGGTGTCTGGACATCACTGTGCAGTGGTGTCGCGACCGCGAAACGTTCGGCCGGCCGCTGATCTCGCGCCAGTCCGTGCAGAACACTTTGGCCGAGATGGCCCGGCGCATCGACGTTGCCCGGGTCTATTCGCGCCATGTGGTCGAACGCCAGCTGGCGGGCGAGACGAATCTGATCCCGCAGGTCTGCTTCGCCAAGAACACGGCCGTCGAGGCCGGCGAATGGGTTGCCAACCAAGCCGTTCAGCTCTTCGGCGGCATGGGCTACATGGCCGAATCCGAAGTCGAACGCCAGTACCGGGATATGCGGATCCTGGGCATTGGCGGCGGAACCACCGAAATCCTCACCGCACTGTCCGCCAAACTTTTGGGATTCCAATCATGACCGTGCTGCAGTCCACACTCGACCCGAACGCCGGGGCCTACGCCGCCGCGGCCGAGACCATGATCGCCAAGCTCGCCGAGATCGACCTCGAGCATGGCAAGGCCCTTGCCGGCGGCGGACCGAAATACGTGGAGCGCCACCATTCTCGCGGCAAGCTCACTGCGCGCGAGCGCATCGAGCTGCTGGTGGATCCGGATTCGCCGTTCCTCGAGCTGAGTCCGTTGGCCGCCTATGGCAGTTCCTTCACCCTGGGCGCGAGCACGGTGGTGGGCATCGGCGCGGTCGAAGGCGTGGAGTGCCTGATCGTCGCGAACGACCCGACCGTCAAGGGCGGCACCAGCAACCCGTGGACGCTGAAGAAGATCCTGCGGGCCAATCAGATCGCCCTGCAGAACCGGCTACCCGTGGTGTCGCTGGTGGAGTCCGGTGGCGCCGACCTGCCGACCCAGAAGGAGATCTTCGTCCCTGGCGGGCAGATGTTCCGCGACCTGACCCGGCTGTCGGCGGCGGGCATTCCGACCATCGCGCTCGTCTTCGGCAACTCCACGGCCGGCGGTGCCTACATCCCCGGCATGTCCGATCACGTGGTGATGATCAAGGAACGATCGAAGGTTTTCCTGGCCGGTCCCCCGCTGGTGAAGATGGCCACCGGTGAGGAGTCCGACGACGAATCGTTGGGCGGCGCCGAAATGCATGCCCGCACTTCGGGTCTGGCTGACTATTTCGCCGTCG
Organism: uncultured Actinomycetota bacterium; assembly: GCA_963832935.1. Classification (GTDB taxonomy): domain Bacteria; phylum Actinomycetota; class Actinomycetes; order Mycobacteriales; family Mycobacteriaceae; genus Mycobacterium. Next base: position 50,625 of record CAWHWA010000032.1, on the reverse strand, counting down.
ACGAGCTCGACGCGATCCGCATCGGGCGTCGCATCGTTAACCGGCTGAACTGGCGAAAGCTCGGCCCGGCGCCGCGGCCCGTGGCGGAGCCGTTGTTCGACGCCGAGGAGCTGATCGGCATCGTGTCGTCGGATCTGCGTATCCCGTTCGATCCGCGGGACGTGATCGCGCGAATTGTCGACGGCTCCGAATTCGACGAATTCAAGCCGATGTACGGCTCATCGCTGGTGACCGGCTGGGCAACGCTGTGCGGGTATCCGATCGGCATTCTCGCCAACCACCGCGGCGTGCTGTTCAGCGAGGAATCGCAGAAGGCCACCCAGTTCATTCAGCTGGCCAACCGCTACGACACGCCACTGTTGTTCTTGCACAACACGACCGGATACATGGTCGGCAAGGACTACGAAGAGGGCGGCATGATCAAACACGGGTCGATGATGATCAACGCCGTCTCCAACTCGACGGTCCCGCACATCTCGCTGCTGATCGGCGCGTCGTACGGCGCGGGCCACTACGGCATGTGCGGGCGTGCCTACGACCCTCGATTCCTGTTCTCCTGGCCCAGCGCCAAATCCGCGGTGATGGGCGGCGCCCAGCTGGCCGGCGTGCTATCGATCGTGAGCCGCGCGGCCGCCGAAGCCCGCGGCCAGCAGGTCGACGAGGATGCCGACGCCGCGATGCGCGCCGCTGTCGAGGGCCAGATCGAGGCCGAGTCGCTGCCCATGGTGTTGTCGGGGATGCTCTACGACGACGGGGTGATCGATCCCCGCGACACCCGCACGGTTCTGGGAATGTGTCTGTCCGCCATCGCCAATGGCCCGATCAAGGGAACGTCGAACTTCGGCGTCTTCCGGATGTGAGCCCCATGGGAATCACTCGAGTACTGGTAGCCAACCGCGGCGAGATCGCCCGCCGGGTCTTCGCCACCTGCCGGCGGCTGGGCCTGGGCACCGTCGCGGTCTACACCGACCCGGACGCCACCGCCCCGCACGTCGCCGAGGCCGACGCCAGGGTGCGCCTGGAGAAGACGAACGACTACCTGAACGCCGAGGCCATCATCGCCGCCGCCCGTGCCGCGGGCGCCGACGCGGTGCATCCGGGCTACGGATTCCTCTCGGAGAACGCCGACTTCGCGGCCGCCGTTCAAGACGCGGGCCTGACCTGGGTCGGTCCGCCGGTGGACGCGGTGCGGGCGATGGGCTCCAAGATCGAGTCCAAGAAGCTGATGTCCTCGGCCGGGGTACCGGTGCTCGACGAACTCGACCCCGACTCGGTCACCGAAGCGCAGCTGCCGGTGCTGGTCAAGGCTTCCGCGGGCGGCGGTGGCCGCGGAATGCGAGTGGTACGCGAGTTGTCAGCTCTGCCAGGCGAAGTCGCCGCAGCCCAGCGCGAAGCGCAGTCCGCCTTCGGTGATCCGACCGTGTTCTGCGAGCGCTATCTGCCGACCGGCCACCATGTGGAGGTTCAGGTCCTCGCCGACACTCACGGCACCGTGTGGGCCGTCGGGGAACGGGAATGCTCGATTCAGCGCCGCCACCAGAAGGTCATCGAAGAGGCCCCCTCCCCCTTGGTGGAGCGCACTCCGGGTATGCGGACCAAGCTGTTCGACGCCGCCCGGCTGGCCGCCGCCGCGATCGGCTACACCGGCGCCGGCACGGTGGAGTTTCTCGCCGACGACGAGGGCGAGTTCTTCTTCCTGGAGATGAATACCAGGCTGCAGGTCGAGCACCCGGTCACCGAAGAGACCACCGGGCTCGACCTCGTCGAACTACAGCTCGCGGTTGCCGACGGCGGCCGTCTTGATGCCGAACCTCCTGCCGCCCAGGGTCATTCGATTGAAGCCCGGCTGTATGCCGAAGATCCCGCGCGCGGCTGGCAGCCGCAAGCCGGACTGGTGCACACCTTCGACGTGCCGGGCACTCGAGCGCGGTTCAGCTCGCTGGGCCAGCGCACCGGAATCCGGCTGGACTCCGGCATTGTCGATGGATCGACCGTCTCGATTCACTACGACCCCATGCTGGCCAAGGTCATCTCGTACGCACCGACCCGCCGGCAATCCGCGCTGGTGCTTGCCGACGCGCTGGCCCGAACGCGGTTGCACGGGCTGCGCACCAACCGCGAGCTGTTGGTGAACGTGCTGCGGCATCCGGCATTCCTCGACGGCGCGACCGACACCGCGTTTTTCGACACGCACGGCCTGGCACAGCTGTCGGCACCGCTGGGCGACGAAGGCGTCGTCCGTTTGTCGGCGATTGCCGCCGCGCTCGCCGAGGCCGCACACAATCGCGTCACCGCCGCCGTATTCGGCCCGATGCCCAGTGGCTGGCGAAACCTGACCACCGGCTACCAGGTCAAGACCTACCGGGACGACGAGGACAACGAGCACCGGGTCGAATACCGTTTCACCAGAACCGGATTGGTGCTCGCCGGCGATGAGGCGGTGCACCTGGTTTCGTCAGCACCCGAAGAGGTCGTGCTGGCCGACGCAAGCGGGGTGGCGTACAGCTTCGCGGTTGCGCGTGTATGGCCGGGATGTCTACGTCGACTCGGCGCGCGGGCCGGTCCATTTCGACGCGGTCCCACGGTTCCCCGAGCCGGGCTCCTCCGTCGCCGAGGGGTCGCTGGTGGCGCCGATGCCCGGCAATGTCATTCGGCTCGGCGCGCAGGTGGGTGACACCGTCACGGCCGGTCAGCCGCTGATCTGGCTGGAGGCGATGAAGATGGAGCACACCATCACCGCCCCTTCCGACGGTGTGCTCAGTTCGACTCAACGTCACGACCGGTCAGCAAGTCGAAGTCGGGGCCGTCCTGGCAATCGTCGAAGCGCCCGACGGCGCCCATTCAGAAGACCAAGCAAAAGGAGATACTGAATGACCGATACCAGCTTCATCGAAAGCGAGGAGCGCCGGGCGCTGCGCAAGTCGGTGTCCGCGTGGGCATCCAACTACGGCAGCGAGTACTACCTGGAAAAGGCGCGCGCACACGAGCACACCGATGAATTGTGGTCCGAGGCAGGCAAGCTCGGTTTCCTCGGCGTGAACCTGCCGGAGGAATATGGCGGCGGTGGCGCCGGGATGTACGAGCTGTCGCTGGTCATGGAGGAAATGGCCGCCGCGGGCAGCGCACTGCTGCTGATGGTGGTGTCACCGGCGATCAACGGCACGATCATCAGCAAGTTCGGCACCGAAGAACAGAAGAAGCGCTGGATCCCGTCCATCGCCGACGGCTCTTTGACGATGGCGTTCGCGATCACCGAGCCCGACGCGGGGTCCAACTCGCACAAGATCACCACCACCGCGCGTCGCGATGGCAGTGACTGGATTCTCAAGGGCCAGAAGGTCTTTATCTCCGGGATCGACCAGGCGCAGGCCGTGCTGACAGTCGCTCGCACCGAGGAGGCCAAGACCGGCAAGCTGCGCCCGGCGCTGTTCGTGGTGCCCACCGATTCCCCGGGTTTCACCTACACCCCGATCGAGATGGAACTGATCAGCCCCGAGCGCCAGTTCCAGGTATTCCTCGACGATGTCCGGCTGCCCGCCGATGCGCTCGTCGGAGCCGAGGATGCCGCGATCGCACAGCTTTTCGCGGGCCTGAACCCCGAGCGGATCATGGGCGCGGCCAGCTCGGTGGGCATGGGCCGGTTCGCGCTGGAAAAGGCCGCCGACTACGTGAAGACCCGCCAGGTCTGGGGAACGCCGATCGGCGCGCACCAAGGCCTGTCGCATCCGTTGGCGCAGTGCCACATTGAGGTCGAGCTCGCCAAGCTGATGTTGCAGAAGGCCGCTACGCTCTACGACAGCGGCGACGACGCCGGCGCGGCCGAAGCCGCCAATATGGCGAAATACGCTGCGGCAGAAGCGGCTACTCGTTCGGTGGATCAGGCCGTGCAGTCGATGGGCGGCAACGGGCTGACCAAGGAGTACGGTGTCGCCGCCATGCTGACCTCGGCCCGGCTGGGGCGGATCGCGCCAGTCAGCCGCGAGATGGTGCTGAACTTCGTCGCGCAGACATCCCTGGGCCTGCCCCGGTCCTACTGATGGAAAACCGCTTTGTCGAATACGCCGTCACGGCACCGTTCGCCCGGCTGACACTGAACTCACCGCACAACCGCAACGCGCTTTCGGCCACTCTGGTCAGCCAATTGCACCAGGGCCTGCGCGACGCGGTGGCAGATCCGGCGGTCCGGGTGGTGGTGCTCGGCCACACCGGCGGCACGTTCTGCGCCGGCGCCGACCTGAGCGAAGCCAGCGGTGGTGATCCCTTCGAGATGGCCGCGACCCGGGCCCGGGAACTGACCACGCTGTTGCGCGCCATCGTCGAGGCGCCGCTGCCGGTGATCGCCGCGATCAACGGACATGTCCGGGCGGGCGGATTCGGCCTCGTCGGTGCCTGCGATATCGCCGTCGCTGGGCCCCGCAGCACCTTCGCGCTGACCGAGGCCCGAATCGGTGTCGCCCCGGCGATCATCTCGCTGACGCTGCTGCCGAAGCTGTCGCCGCGGGCGGCCGCCCGGTACTACCTGACCGGCGAGACGTTCGATGCCGGCCAAGCCGCGGAGATCGGGTTGGTCACGACGGCGGCCGACGATGTGGATGCCGCGGTGGCGAAGCTGGTCGCCGATCTGGGCCGTGGATCGCCGCAGGGTCTGGCGGCGTCGAAGGCACTGACGACAACGGCCGTGCTCGAAGGATTCGACCGCGACGCCGAGCGGCTTACTGAGGAATCCGCCCGTCTCTTTGTCTCCGACGAAGCTCGCGAAGGCATGCTGTCGTTCCTGCAGAAACGTCCACCCAGTTGGGCCCCGCCCGCGGCCGAGGACGCCGGTGGCAATTGACCCGCGCGCAGGAGGATCGTTGCGATTTAGCCAACTCTCTTGCAGCAAAAGTTGTACGTCGTACGCTCGTGGGTAATGAGCGATTCGGCGCCGAATGATGCGAAGGACGCCCGCGACCATGCGTCGCGGGCGGCCGACACCGATCGCATCCAAGTTGCACAATTGCTGGCCTACGCGGCTGAGCAGGGCCGCCTGCAGCTCAAAGACTACGAAGATCGCCTGACCAGGGCATATGCGGCGACGACATACGAAGAACTGGATCGGCTGCGGGCCGACTTGCCGGGCTCGCCATTGAGCCCGCGCCGGGGTGGCAAAACCAATCCGGCGCCCTCCACGCTGCTCCTCGCCCTGTTGAGCGGATTCGAACGGCGCGGCCGGTGGAACGTGCCCAAGAAGCTGACCACGTTCACGTTCTGGGGCAGCGGGGTGGTGGATCTGCGCTACGCCGATTTCACGTCGACCGAGGTCGATATCCACGTGGTCTCGATCATGGGTGCGCAGAACATCGTGCTGCCACCCGAAGTCAACGTCGAAATCCGCGGCCGCGGTGTGATGGGCGGTTTCGACCGCGATGTCGTGGGCCAAGGTACGCCCGGCGCACCGAGGGTGAATATCCACGGCTTCTCGCTATGGGGCGGCGTAGGCATCAAGCGCAAAGCGCGCAGACCCCACCCGTAAACCGCAGCACAGTCCGCTGAGCATGCGGACGAGCCCTACCTACGGCGCATGACGCGTCCCGCATGGCGCCGCAAAGTGGTCTGGCGCCGAGTTATCAACAGGGCCAATACCTCTGGGCGACCACAACTCGAATGACGATTTGCGACAGTATATTTCGAGCGCCCTCCGGCGCCCAGTCAGCCGCGACGTCCGCTAACGGCGGCGCCGGGATCGCAGGTAGTCGCCGACCACCGCTGCTCCCAGCCCGTCGAGATCAGGCACCACGACGCGTCCCTCGACGCGGCGCGCGACCTGGTCGATGAACCGCGCCAGGCCGGGATCGCTGCCCAGCCGGAAGATCGTGACCTGCGCGCCCAGTCGCGCCATATCGTCGAACCCGCGCACGGTGTGGGCGATGGTCCGCGGATGGGGCGGGTAGTCGAAGAACACCGACGAACCGTCACCGTCGAGATCCTCCAAGTGTGCGGTCGGCTCACCGTCGGTCACCACCAGTACCACGGGCTGCGCGTTGGGGTGGCGACGCAGATGGCGGCCCGCCAGCGCCAGCGCGTGATGCAGGTTGGTGCCCTGCTCGTAAACCCCCTCGAGACCGGTCAGCTCAGCGGCCGTCACCGTCCGGGCATACCGGCCAAAGGCGATGATCTGCAAGGCATCCGTCCGGAACCGCGTAGAGATCAGGTGGTTGAGCGCGAGCGCCGTCTGTTTCATCGGCAGCCAGCGATTCTCCATCACCATCGAAAACGAGGTATCCACCAGCAGCGCCACCGCGGATTGGGTGCGCGTCTCGGTCTCGGACACTTCGACGTCGTCGACGGTTATCCGGATCTGGCCGGCCGGGCCGTCGAGGGTCGCGGTTCCGGCCTGCCGCAGTACCGCGTTGGTCAGCGTGCGGGGGATGTTCCACGGTTCGGTGTCACCGAACTGCCAGGGCCGAGTCGCACCGGTCAGCTCGCCCGCCGCCCCGGCGCGGCGCAGGTCGCGCTCACCACGCCGGCCGGAAAGCTGTTGTGCCACATCGCGTAGCGCCGTCTCACCGAGTCTGCGCATGGCCATGGGCGACAGTCGCCACTGGCCGTCGGAGCCACGATCCAGGAAGCCCTGATTGACCAGTGCCCGTTCCAGTTCGGCCAGTGTTCGTGCATCGACGGCGGCCTCGTCGCCGAGCTGGCGTGCCAGCGCGTCGAGATCGACGTCATCCATGGTGGCGCCGGGATAGCTCTGCGAAAGCTGATCGGCCAGCTGCTCCAGCTCGGCGACGTCCGCCAGGGCCTGGGCGCCCTCACCCATACCCAACGGGTTGTCGCCGGAGAACTGTTCGGAGCCCATCCAGTCTTCGCCCGGCCGCGCGGCCTGCAGATGCGAATCGAGACGGTTCAACGCCTGCATCAGTGATGGCGATCCAAATGCCTGCTGCGCCAAGGCATCAAGTTCGGCGCGCTGATCCGGGCTCAGGCTATTGCGGAAGCGCTGCGCGGCGGCAGCGCGCTGGGCCAGCGAGTCCAGCAGCTCATCGACATTGCGCGGGTTCTCCGGGAAGAACTCGCCGTGCTTGTCCATGAAGTCATCGAAGTCCTGTTGGGTGTCCTCACCCCGGCCGTGCTTGTCCAGCAGCTCGTTGAGGTCGTTGACCATATCGGTGACGCGCTGGCGATCCTCGTCGGTGGCGCCCTCGAGCGCTTCTTTCATGCCGGCGAAGCGTTGATCGAGCATCTCGCGGCCGAGCAAATCCTTGATCTGCTCATACTTTTCGCGGGCCTGGTCGCTGCGCCAGTTGTACTCGGAAAGCTCTTGGACCGCCTTGGCCGGCGACGCCGGCAGCGCATCGAGCTGCAGTTCGCCGAAGCGGGCGTCGTCGTCGAGCGCGCGGGCCAGTTCCTTGCGTTCGGCCAGCACCGCCTCATCAAGCAGCTTCTTGATCTCCTGCAGCGTCCCGTCCAAGTTGTTGCGGCGCAACAGATCCCGACGGCGGCGGTTCGCTTCTGCCGCCAGCCGGTCGGCGCCGGGCATACTCTTGGTACCGCGACGCAGCAACTCGGACAGCGCCCGGCGCGGCGAGGTGCCGCCCATGACGTCCTGCCCGATCTGCTCGAGCGCCTCGCGCAGATCCACCGGCGGTGCCAGCGGGTCAGGCCCGCCGGTGTACGCCGAGTAACGTGAGGCGTGCCCCTTCGAAAAAGGCTTAGCCATAGACGGTTTGGCCCTCCCCGGACACCTTGTCGATTCGCTTGGCCAGATACAGCGCTTCCAGCGCGAGCTCCAGCGCCGCGGCGCGTTCGCCCTCGGATTCCGCGTGCAGCCGGTCGGCGATTTCCTCCACGACGGGCAACCCCGGAACGGCGGCCAGCACATCCTTGGCCGAAATCCGCTCGCCCGTTGTTACCGCCGAACCGCCTTCCACGGCGGTGACCAATGGGGCGACGTCGATGCCGCCGAGCGCTCTGGACGCGGTGTCGGCGGTCGCCCGGCGCAGCAGGTGCTCGAGCACCGCCTGCTCGCGGCCTTCCTCACCGGATTCGAATTCCAGCTTGCCGCGCAGCACGTCGATCACGGTGCCCAGGTCGACAACTCGGGCCACCGGGTCGCTCTCGCCGAGCATCGCGCCGCGATGCCGTGCGGAGGCGGCGACGGTCTCGGCGGCGGCGATGGCGAACCGCGCCGATACCCCGGATCGCTGATCGACCGAGTTGGACTCCCGCAGGTAGCGGGCAAACCGCGCGATCACCTGCGTCAGGTAGTCGGGTACCTGCGCGCTCAGGTGCGCTTCCTGGACGATGACGCCCACCTCCGCCTCCAGCTCCAGCGGGTAGTGGGTGCGGATCTCGGCGCCGAACCGGTCTTTGAGCGGGGTGATGATGCGGCCGCGGTTGGTGTAGTCCTCGGGGTTGGCGCTGGCGACCACCAGCACGTCCAGTGGCAGGCGCAGCGTGTAGCCGCGGACCTGAATGTCGCGCTCCTCCATGACGTTGAGCATCGACACCTGAATGCGCTCGGCGAGGTCGGGCAGCTCGTTGACCGCCACGATGCCGCGGTGCGCGCGGGGAATCAATCCGTAGGCGATGGTCTCCGGGTCGCCGAGGCTGCGTCCCTCGGCCACCTTGATCGGGTCGATGTCACCGACCAGGTCGGCGACGCTGGTATCGGGAGTCGCCAGCTTCTCGGTGTAGCGCTCGCTGCGGTGCTTCCACTCCACCGGCAGGTCGTCGCCGAGCTGCGCGGCCCGCCGGATCCACTCCGGCGTGATCGGGGTGTACGGATGCTCGCTGAGCTCGGACCCGGCGATCACCGGCGTCCACTCGTCAAGCAGACCGGTCAATGCGCGCAGTAGCCGGGTTTTGCCCTGGCCGCGTTCGCCGAGCAGAACGAAGTCGTGACCGGCGATCAGCGCCCGCTCTAGCTGAGGCAACACGGTGTCGTCGAATCCCAGGATGCCCGGCCAAATGTCGTCCCCCTCGGCCAACGCCGTCAGCAGATTCTCTCGGATTTCCTGCTTGACGCCGCGTTCACGATGGCCGGCGGCACGTAGCTCGCCCACAGTTCGGGGCAGATTGCTCGGTGAAGTCACCACTCCACGCTACGTCGCGATGCAGATGTGCGTCATGCGCACCGGGTTTAGTGCGCGAAGTGGCGAGCTCCGGTGAGGTACACCGTGACGCCGGCCTCGGCCGCCGCCGCGGTCACTTCGTCATCGCGCACCGAGCCTCCGGGGTGCACGATCGCCTTGACTCCGGCGTGAGCCAGCGTTTCCAACCCGTCGGGGAAAGGGAAGAACGCGTCGGACGCGGCCACCGCGCCACCGACTCGGTCGCCGCCGCGTTCGACGGCCAGCCGGGCCGCGTCGACCCGGTTGACCTGACCCATGCCCACACCGATGGTGGCGCCGCCGGAGGCGATCACGATGGCGTTCGACTTGACCGCGCGGCAGGTACGCCACGCAAAGACCAGGTCGCCCAACGTCGCCGGGTCGGCCGGTGATCCGGTGGCCAGTGTCCAGTTGAGCGGGTTGTCGCCGTGCGCGTCGAGCTGATCACGCTGCTGCACCAGCAGTCCCCCGCTGATCGGTCTCACCTCGGAGCCGCCGGCCAGCGGTTCGGAAGCCACCAGCACCCGGATGTTCTTCTTGCGCGTCAGCACGTCAAGGGCATCCGGCGCGTAGGCGGGGGCAATGATCACCTCGGTGAATATGGTGCTGACGTACTCGGCCATCTCAACGCTGACCTCGGTATTCGCGGCGATGACTCCCCCGAACGCGCTCAGCGGATCGCATTCGTGGGCCTTGCGATGTGCGTCGGCGACCGAAACCGACGAGATGGCGATCCCACACGGGTTGGCGTGCTTGATGATTGCCACACATGTCTGCTCATGGTCGAAGGCCGCGCGCCAGGCCGCGTCCGCGTCGGTGAAGTTGTTGTAGGACATCTCTTTTCCGTGCAGCTGCTCGGCCTGCGCCAGCCCCGGCCAGGCGCCCGGGTCGACGTAGAGCGCCGCTTGTTGGTGCGGGTTCTCGCCATAGCGCAGCATCGCCGAGCGGCGCCAGTTGTGGCCGAGCCACTGCGGAAAGGTCGTCTCCGGATGCTCGGGGGCCAGGGTCGACTCCATCCAGCTCGCCACGGCGATGTCGTACTCCGCGGTGTGCTGAAAGGCCAGCGACGCCAGCTTCTTGCGCTCGGCGAGCGTGAAGCCACCATCGCGCGTCGCGGCGAGCACCCCGTCGTAGCCGAGCGGGTCGACGACCACCGCCACACTCGGATGGTTCTTCGCGGCCGCCCGAACCATCGACGGCCCGCCGATGTCGATCTGCTCGACGCATTCGTCGATGCCCGCGCCGGAGTCGACGGTCTGGCTGAACGGATACAGGTTGACGACCACCAGTTCGAAGGCCGCGATCCCGAGCTGTTCGAGCGCCGCGGCGTGCTCGGGCTTGCGCAGATCGGCCAGCAGTCCGGCATGCACCCGCGGGTGCAGTGTCTTGACCCGGCCATCGAGCACCTCGGGGAAGCCGGTCAGCTCCTCCACGGGGGTCACCGAAATCCCTTTGTCCGCAATGGTCTTCGCGGTCGATCCGGTGGAGACGATCTCGACGCCCGCCGCACTCAGGCCCTGGGCGAGTTCTATCAGCCCGGTCTTGTCGTAGACGCTGATCAACGCACGGCGAATCGCTCTTCTTGACTCGTCGGTGCTCATACGGTGCTCATCCCAGGGTCGCCTTTCGTCCAATCCAGGTCACGCCGCGGGTCGCCATCGCGGCCACCACGTCCACCAACAGCCGCCGTTCGATGACTTTGATGCGTTCATGCAATGTCTCTTCGTTGTCCCCGTCGAGCACCGGAACGGGTTCCTGCGCCAATATCGGCCCGGTGTCCATGCCGGCATCCACCAGGTGCACCGTACAGCCGGTGACCTTCACACCGTAAGCCAGCGCTTCGGGGACGGCATGCGCGCCCGCGAATGCCGGCAGTAGTGCCGGATGCGTATTGAGGGTGCGTCCGCAGAACCGTGAAAGGAATTGCGGACCAAGGATTTTCATGAATCCGGCGGCCACGATCAGATCGGGCGAGTGCGCGGCGGTGGCTTCGGTGATGGCAGCGTCCCAGGCGTCGCGGTCGGGATAATCGCCAAGTCGGACGGTGAAGGTCGGGATGGACGCGGCCGCGGCGATCTCGGTGGCCCGGCAGTCGCGATCCACGCCGACGGCGACCACGCGCGCCGGGTAGTCACCGACCGCGCCAGCCAGCATCGAACTCAGGAGCGATCCGGTGCCCGATGCCAGCACCACCAGTCGCGCCGGCGCACTCGGGGGCACGCGGAGCGGTTCGACCACATCGCGAGCCTACTAACGACGCTGCCCGGCTGACGATACGACGGGCCGCACAGCGAACCCCGAGGTGCCGTTCGGAGCCGGCAGCGTGGCTAATCTCCGGAATCGCGCTCGATCGCGCTGTGCTCCGGTCCGTCCGGCGTGGGCTCGTCGGGCGCGGGCTCGTCAGGCGCGGGTTCGCCCGGCGTGGCTCGTCAGGCGCGGGTTCGCCTGTCGGTCGAACATGGCCGGGAACGCTTCCTCGTCGTCGCCGTCGAGCAGCAGGTCGTGGTCGGCGGAGTGGACGGGCTCGGAGAAAACGTCCGCGAAGTCCTTCGGTTCGTCGGCCGGCCGCGCGGGCGCGCGTCGTTGTTTGAGGCGCCTGGGCCGGCGCCTGATCCCGCCGGTCATCACCACCGTGACCCAGCCGACGACCGCGAACCAGAAGAAGCTGCCGATCAGCATGGCGCCCTGGTCCACCCCGACGTCGCCGAAGTTGCCCAGCCGGCCGCTGCTGCCGTACGCCAGCAGCGACATCGTCAGGGCCCCGGCCGCCGCGGCGATCAGCAGCTTGCCCAGCGCCGGAACCAGCGGGAGCGGACGCCGGGCGCATTGCTGGCCAACCGCCACACCCGACGACGCCCCGACGATGAGCAGTGCCACCCACACCGGCCCCAGCGGCGGCGTCGGTGCCGCGGCCAGGATGGGCAGCGCCGGAATATCACCGCCAAACACGGTGAACGAACTGAACGTCGCAAAACCAAGATGGGCACTGGACCCCACCGCGACCGCCGACGTGCCGACGATGACGTTGGGCGCGTAGAGCAGACAGAGCACGGTGAGGCTGAACTCGCCGAAGATGGAATCGGTGATCCCGAAGAGATCTTGCATCGTCGCCCAGTGCACAACCAGCGATCCCGCCGTCACGAACCCGGAGAGCCCGACCAACGCCAGCACGCCGGCGGCCGCGGCACGCAGCGAGTCACCCAGCCAGGAGGGCAGTGACGCCGCCATCAGCGCCCGTCGGCCCACCCGGGGCCACACGCCGATCGCGGCACCGATGGCATGCACCACCAGAACGCTGGTGAACGCGCGCAAGGCGTTGGGAGTCTGCAGCTCGGTGAGCACGGTGGAGGCGTCGTGGATAACCGCCAGCGCAATCGCCGCGATCAGCAAGGGTCCACCCAGTGCCGCGGCGACCACCCAGCGGACCACGAGCCACGACGAATATCTGGTGGTGGCCCTCGCCGTGGTGCGCGCGGTCCCCCACACCATCAACAGGATTGGCAGCAGCGGCAGCACGCCCAACTCGCGACCGCCGATCGAAATCGGTACTCGGTGCACACCGAGCCAGATGCTGGCGATCGCCCCCAGCGCGCCGGTCATGTCGCTGTTGGCGATCAGCAGCTGAAGCAGCGTGACCGCGGCGATAATCACCAGCGCCAGCACAGCCGGGCCGAACGCGACCCGGACGAGGTCGCGCGCCTGACGAGCCCCCGCTGTCCGGTTGTCCCCGCTTTCTGACACCCTTTTCACTCTTGGCGCACGTGCCCGACGAGGCGCGAGAGCCCGCGGTTAGGCCGGGGCCGGTCCGGAGGGCGACGAAGGCGACTGGTGCTGATCCCCGGGTTGCTCGGATAAGCCTGCACCGCCAGCCGATGGTGGCGGGCTGAAGCTCGGGAAGCCGGTCGGTGGGGTGGACGGACCCTGCTGCGCCGCCGACTGAGGCCCGGATTGCGGGGACTGGGCACCGAATCCGCCAGTGGTCGGCATCGCGCTCTGAGTTGGGGCCTGGCTCGAGGGGTAGCCGCCGCCGTACTGCGACCCATACCCGGAGCCCTGCGGGTTGTGCTGCTGCGGACCTTGTTGACCGTAGTACCCGCCGTGCTGCTGGCCTCCGTATTGCTGCCCGTACTGGCCGTATTGCCCGTACTGCTGCGCGTAAGGGTCGTACTTGGGCCGCGGCGGGGGCGCGGTGATGACGCCGGCGTCCAACAGAATCAGAACGACGGCGGCAACCGCCTGCAGCACGCTGGACGCCACCAGCGGCCACATGGCCCAGCCGACGGCGAACCCGGTCGGTGTGTTGATGACCTCCGCGATCGACAGCAACGCTCCCAAGACGGCGATGGCCGCCACCACGCCCGCGTAGTTCTTCGCCTTGGGCAGCAGGCTCAGCCCGGCGAGCAGCGCGGCCAGCACGGCGACGAGCACCGCGGTGCCGGCGTCACCGGCGCGTCCGCCGGAGGCCGGACCGAGGTCGGCGCTGAGTATGAAGGTTGGCCCGAAATTCAGCAGGTATACCGCCAGGCCGAGAACCACCACCGCGATGTTGACGTACAGCGGCAGCTTGCTCTCACCGTCCTCAGTTTTAGCGAACGACGGTGTGGCGCCTGGATAGGAGCCGCCGGGCTGCGCTTGCGGATATCCGGGACTACCGGGCGAGTAGGTCATGAGTCCTCCTGTTGCTTCCAGTGCCTTCAAGCCTTCAGCGGGCGCCACGCCACTGTTGCAGTGCGACGCTGTGCTCTCAGGCCCGCCGTTCTCAAACGCCAAGACGTGCCCGCGCTTGCGTTACGCGCGATCGATCAACCACGCTAGCGCACGTTCGGGCGCCCGTGCCGGAGCGACCGGCTCCCACGCGCGACCAGGGCCGATCGCCACCGCGCCCGCTCTGCGAGGTGGTTTGCGGGGGGCCGCTTGCTCAGCACAGGTAGAACACGTTCTAATTCTGTGCATGGATTACGGGCTAGTGCTTTTCACCAGTGACCGTGGCATCTCTCCGGCGGCCGCCGCCAAACTTGCCGACGACCACGGCTTTCAGACGTTCTACGTGCCAGAACACACCCACATCCCGATCAAGCGGGAGGCGGCGCATCCGACCACAGGTGACGAATCACTGCCGGACGACCGCTATATGCGCACGCTAGACCCATGGGTAAGTCTGGGCGCGGCGTGCGCGGTCACGTCGCGGGTGCGGCTGTCCACCGCGGTGGCGCTGCCCGTCGAACATGACCCGATCACGCTGGCGAAAAGCATCGCCACCCTGGACCACCTGTCCGGTGGCCGGGTCAGCCTGGGCGTCGGGTTCGGTTGGAACACCGATGAACTCGCCGACCACAATGTGCCGCCGGGGCGCCGCCGCACCATGCTGCGCGAATACATCGAAGCGATGCGCGCGTTGTGGACCGAAGAAGAAGCCGCCTACGACGGCGAGTTCGTCAAATTCGGCCCCAGCTGGGCCTGGCCCAAGCCGATACAGTCCCATATTCCGGTGCTGGTGGGCGCCGCCGGCAACGAGAAGAACTTCAAATGGATCGCCCGCAGCGCCGACGGCTGGATCACCACTCCGCGCGACTTCGACATCGACGAACCGGTGAAGTTGTTGCAGGACACCTGGGCGGCCGCCGGCCGCGACGGCGCCCCGCAGATCGTGGCCCTGGACTTCAAGCCGGTGCCCGAGAAGCTGGCGCACTGGTCCGAACTCGGGGTGACCGAGGTGCTGTTCGGTCTGCCGGACCGTCCCGAAGAGGAAATCGCCGCCTACGTGGAGCGGTTGGCCGGCAAGCTGGCCGCTCTGGTGTGACGCGGCCTCAGGCCAACGTGCAGCGGTTGCCGTAGTCGAAGGAGCGCACTGCCACCGTGCGCCCGATCGGATCATCGTCGGTCAGCAGCGCAATCAATTCCTCGTCTTCGGTGGTCGACAAGAATCGGCTGTTGTCGGCCAGCCGGCCGATGATGATCCCGGTGAGTCGTCCGGAGTCACGACGAACGGTGTAAGTCTCGACGGTCGCGGGGCCGTCGGCGTTCTCGGTGACCGACTGGGTGGGCCAATCGGCGACCTGCGCCTGCAGCTGCGCGCTGGCATCCGGCTTCCACGGGGTCGGGGTGGTGGAGTACACCCCGACCGAATACTTGCTCAGGATGCCGCCGTTGGCGCCGACCAAACCGAATTGGCCTGGCGTGCTTCGCATTCGGGCCACAGTCTCCGCGACCGCGTGCATCGAGTAGTTGTTGCCCGCGCCACCGAAGAAGGGCAGCCCGCCCGTCATGGTGAGGCCGCGCGGATCGTCGGGCGCAATGCCCATGCCGTCGCAAATGTTGAACACGGGCACCGGAAAGCAGCTGTACAAGTCGAAGGTGGCGACGTCGTCGATTCCGATACCGGCAGTGGCCAGCGCCTCACGCACCGCGACGACGGCCGCCGGCGAGTGTCCCAGGTCCGGGCGCACCAGCAGCTGCTGTTCCTCCATGTCGGCGTGGCCGTGCAGGTACACCCAATTCTCCTCGGGCACCCCCAGACGGCGCGCCGCCTCCACCGACATCACCAGCGCAGCGGCGCCCTGGTTCACCTGGTCGCGGGCGACCAGCAATCGCGGATAGGGCTCCGCGATCATCCGGTTGCTCTCGGTCACCGTGATCAGCTCATCGACGTCGCGTTCCACCGGAGCGGCCGCGAACGGATTGTCGACAGCCACCTTGCTGAACGGTGCGAACAGCTCGCCCATCCGCCGCAGGTATTCCGTTGGGCCCAAACCAGTTCCGGCTCTGCGGGCGTTCTCCAGCAGCGCGTACTGGATCGGCGCACTGGTCAGGCCGTGGCTGACGGTGTAGTGCGAGACCAGTCTCTCGAGCCCCTGTCCACGGTCTTCGAGTGGGCCGTCAACGGTCTCGGAGAAATCCGGACGGTTCTCCGCCTCGGCGAAGTAGCGCAGGGTCGACGTGGCGTCGGAGCCGAAGATCAACGCGACTTCGGACCGGCCGGCCGCGATCTCGCCCGCCAACTCGGTGATGAGGTGTTGCGGGCCCTGGCCGCCGACGACCTCCAGGATGGCGCGAGCAGGGTCCGCGCCGACCCGGTTGGCCACCGAACGTGGGTAGTTGTCAGACCTTCCGAGCGGGGCGTTGATCACGCCGGAGATCTCGAATTGCCTTACGCCGGCGACGGTGTCGATCATTGCCGCGACCTTGGCCATGTCGGCGCCGCAGTCGTCGAGTGCGGCGCGGGCAGCGGCTGCGGCCAGTTCGACGCTTGACATCGCGCGGTAGTAGGCGTCGTCGATGCGTTCGGCTGCCTGCCCAACCCCGACGATGACGGGGGTGCGTGGGTCAAGAGTCACGTGCTCAAACCCCTACAGGCTCTTCAGGATCTCCCGGGCAAGCTCCGCGGTCTCCGACGGCGTCTTGCCCACCTTGACCCCGGCAGCCTCCAAAGCCTCTTTCTTCGCGGCCGCGGTGCCCGACGAGCCGGACACGATTGCGCCCGCGTGGCCCATCGTCTTGCCTTCCGGCGCAGTGAATCCCGCGACGTAGCCGACGACCGGCTTGGACACGTTCGCCTTGATGTAATCGGCCGCCCGCTCCTCGGCGTCACCGCCGATCTCCCCGATCATCACGATGACCTTGGTGTCGGGATCCTTCTCGAAGGCCTCGATGGCGTCGATGTGGGTGGTGCCGATCACCGGGTCACCACCGATGCCGATCGACGTCGAGAAGCCGAAATCGCGCAGCTCGTACATCATTTGGTAGGTCAGGGTGCCCGACTTGGACACCAGTCCGACGGGGCCGGGTCCACTGATGTTCGAGGGAGTGATGCCGGCCAACGCCTCACCCGGCGTGATGATGCCGGGACAGTTCGGGCCGATGATGCGCGTCTTCTTGCCCTTGTCGACGTTGTACGCCCACGCATATGCACTGTCCTGCACCGGAATTCCCTCGGTGATGACCACCAGCAGCGGGATCTCGGCGTCGATGGCCTCGATGATCGCGTCCTTGGCGAATTTCGGCGGCACGAAGACAACCGATACGTCGGCGCCGGTCTCCTTCATCGCTTCCGCAACGGTGCCGAACACGGGGAGTTCGACGTCCTTTCCGACGGCGTCCACATGCGAGACGGTGGTGCCGGCCTTGCGGGCATTCACCCCACCCACAAGTTGACTGCCCGCTTTCAGCATCAGCGCGGTGTGCTTGGTGCCTTCACCGCCGGTGATGCCCTGGACGATGACCTTGGAGTTTTTATTAAGGAAGATCGACATTGGTTGGCTCCCTTACTTGTTCGCCAGCTCGGCGGCTTTGTCGGCCCCGGCGTCCATGGTCTCGGCCTGGATCACCAGCGGATGGTTGGCTTGTGCGAGAATTTGGCGGCCCTGGTCGACGTTGTTGCCGTCGAGCCGGACCACGAGCGGCTTGTTGGCCTCGTCACCGAGCATGTTCAATGCGGTCACGATGCCGTTGGCGACGGCGTCGCACGAGGTGATGCCACCGAACACGTTTACGAACACGCTCTTGACCTGCTTGTCATTCAGGATCACATCCAGGCCCGCGGCCATCACCTCGGCCGACGCGCCACCGCCGATGTCCAAGAAGTTGGCCGGCTTGACTCCACCGTGCTTCTCGCCCGCGTACGCGACGACGTCGAGTGTTGACATCACCAGGCCGGCGCCGTTGCCGATGATGCCGACCTGGCCGTCGAGCTTGACGTAGTTCAGGTCGTGTTCCTTGGCCTTGAGCTCCAGCGGGTCGGTGGCATCACGATCCTCGAACTCCACGTGGCCCGGCTGGCGGAAGTCGGCGTTGGCGTCCAGGGTGACCTTGCCGTCCAGCGCAAGAATCTTGTCGTCAGGAGTGCGCACCAACGGGTTGACCTCGACCAGGGTGGCGTCTTCGCCGACGAACACGTCCCACAACTTGGAAATGGTCACCGCGGCGGCGTCGAGCACCTCGGCCGGCAAGTGCCCTTGCTCGGCGATGGAACGCGCGGTCGCCAGGTCGACACCCTTGACGGCGTCCACCGGCACCTTGGCGAGCCGGTCGGGTTTGGTGGCGGCCACCTCTTCGATCTCCATGCCGCCCTCGACCGAGCACATCGCCAGGTAGGTCCGGTTGGCGCGATCGAGCAGGAACGAAATGTAGTACTCCTGGGCAATATCGCTGGCCTCGGCGACGAGCAATTTCTTGACGACGTGGCCCTTGATGTCCAGACCCAGGATGTTGTTGGCATGTTCGTAGGCATCCTCCGGCGTGGCGGCGTACTTGACGCCACCGGCCTTGCCGCGACCGCCGACCTTCACCTGTGCCTTGACCATCACCGGAGCGCCGACCTCGGTCGCGATTTCCTTCGCGCCCTCGGCGGTGTCGGTTACACGACCGGGCGTAGTAGGTACGTTGTGCTTAACGAACAGTTCTTTCGCTTGATACTCGAAAAGGTCCATGAACTCACTGTCTTCGCTCGACTTGACTACAGGCCTACAGGTAGGCGGTGCCGGATCCGGCAACTCGCACGGTGGAACTGTATCCACCCACCAAACGGCGTCTACCGCCGCATCCACCGATGTGGCACAGCTCACGACACGCCGCGCAGGGCTAAACGTGATCCAGTTCACAATCTGGCACCGAGGTTGCCAGTCGGATCGGTAAGCGGATAACGTCCTAACGTCCAGATAACGGTATGGTCACGATACGAGGACATTTCAGCTTGTCCCAACACAGTCTTGCCCGCTCTCCTGCGCTGTCAGGAGCAGGTCGCCCTCACCGCGACCAGTGGTCGCAACCCCACCGCAACGAAGTTACCGAAATCCTGCCGCTGGACGGCTTGGACCTCGATGACCTGGACTTCGTGGACTCCGGACGACCTGGACGACCTGGACCTGAGCAATGACTCCACGTTCGATTACGAAGCACAGGTGCTGCTCGCGCCCGAGCTCGACGACCTGGACGAGATCGACGATCTGACCCCAGTGCGGCTGGCGGCCCCCGCTCCCGCCGCCGCCGCCAACGAAGCCCTCGCCCAGCGGGCTCTCAATCTCGGCGTCGACCCGCATGGGGCCGGCCCGGACACCGACGTTATCGGTGTGGCACGCCGCGGCGGACAGCACCGCAAGGAGCCGACCAGCGCGGCCAAGGGCCGCATGCTGATCTCGGCGATGGCCGCCGGTGCGGCGGCCGCGGCGGCGCACACGGCGACCACCCACGCCGAGATCACCAAGACCGAGACCGTGCTGACCGCCAACGCGTCGGCGCTGACCGGCGGGGTGAGCGGCAACACCACGCGCGGCGCCCAGGTGATCGCGGTCCACCCCACGGCGCTCGCCGCGGTGCACAACGAGGAACTCGCCAAGGGCGAGGCCTTCGCCAACGACCGCGCCCAGCGCGAGGCGCGACTTCAGCAGCCGCTGTACGTCATGCCCACCCACGGGATCTTCACGTCGAACTTCGGGTACCGCTGGGGCGTGCTGCATGCCGGCATCGACCTCGCCAACTCGATCGGAACGCCGATCGTCGCGGTGTCCGACGGTGTCGTCGTCGACGCCGGCCCGACCGCCGGCTACGGAATGTGGGTCAAGCTGCGCCACGCCGATGGCACGGTCACGCTGTATGGCCACATCAACACCGCGCTGGTCAGCGTCGGCGAACGCGTGATGGCCGGCGACCAGATCGCGACGATGGGCAACCGGGGCAACTCCACCGGCCCACATCTGCACTTCGAGGTGCTACAAGGCGGCTCCGAACGAATCGACCCGGTGCCGTGGCTGGCCAAGCGAGGACTCTTCGTCGGCAATTACGCTGGTTGAGGTGACCGCGCCGAACGACCCTCCACCTCCCGAACTGCCCCCCGAATCACGAACACGGATCATCCGGCGTGCCCCGACCGGACCGATACCCTCGATCCCGGAATCACCGACCACCCATATGCCCCGGCAGGTGGTACCCGATCAGGGCGCCACTCGCGCCGCCGCGCGTAGCAGCCTGCCGGGCCGCCCGGTCGATGAACCGAGTTCCCGGACGGCGGTCGCCGCCGCTGCGGTCAGCATCGTCAGCGGGTGGGCCACATCGGTGGTGGCCACCGACTTGATTGCCGGTTGGTGGCGGACCGACCGCCTGTTCTGCATCGCGATCGCGTTCCTCGCCCTGGCCTTCGCGACGGCCACCGTCTCCGGCGTGATCATGCTGTTGCAGCGTCGCGCGCTGGGCCGTGTGCTGATCATGACGGGCGCGGTGGTCGCGGTGCTGACCTACGGCGGCGTCTTCATCGCGGGCGCACGCGTGGCCTGGATCGTGCACGCTTTTCCGCTGCTCCCGATCGCCAGTGTGGCGTTGGCGATGCACCCGCAGACCAAACGCTGGCTGCAGGGCTAACCCGCATTCAGAGCTTGCTGACCGGGGCGTGGTTATGCATCAGCTTCACCCTGCCCGCGCTACCGAAATCGATCAGCGACATCGCCGATTCGCCGACGCCCGAGACTTCCTCGACCCGGCCCAGCCCGTACTTGTCGTGGGTCACGCGATCGCCGGCCTGCAACGCCAGTAGCGGACGTTTACCTGCTCCAGAGCGGGTGGGCGCGGCGCGCGGCGTCCCGAACCGCCCGGCGCCACTCACCGGCGCGCTGTACGAGGGGGCCGGTGCGGTACGCCGCCATTCCATCAGTTCCTGCGGGATCTCTTGCAGGAACCGCGATTCCGGGTTGAGCATTGGCTGTCCCCAGGAAGACCGGACGATGGCCCTGCTCAGATACAGCCGCTGCCGCGCGCGGGTGATGCCCACGTAGGCCAGCCGCCGCTCCTCTGAGAGTTCGCTCGGGTCGTCGAGCGCCCGCATGTGCGGGAACATCCCGTCCTCCCAGCCGGTGACGAAGACCACCGGGAACTCCAGACCCTTCGCGGTGTGCAACGTCATCAGCGTCACCAAGCCGGCACCGTGCTCGGGAATCTCGTCGGTGTCGGCGACGAGCGAGACCCGTTCCAGAAACGCCGCCAGCACACCGGTGTCGGGCACGTCTTCGTCTTCGAGGCCCTGCCCGGACTCGTCGAGTGCGGCGGTGTTTGCCCGATCGATGCTGAATTCGTGTGCGACGCTGACGAGTTCGTTCAGGTTGTCAAGCCGGGCCAACTCCTGCGGATCGGTCGAGGACTCCAGCTCCCGGCGGTATCCGGTGCGTTCCAGCACCGACTCGACGAGATCGCCGAGGTCGTCATCGAGGCGGCCCCTCAGCTCGTCGAGCAGCTCGACGAAACCGGCGATCGCCTTCTCCGCACGGGAATTCAGCATCGGGACTTTGCCTTCGGCCGCGGCAACCAGCGCGTCAGCGAAGCTGGCGCCGGTGTTCTCGGCGTAGACCGCCACACACGCCTCGGCACGATCGCCGATGCCCCGCCGCGGCGTGTTGAGGATGCGCCGCATGCTGACCGCGTCGCCAGGGTTGTCCAGCACGCGCAGGTAGGCGACGATGTCGCGGATTTCCTTGCGTTCGTAGAACCGCACTCCCCCGACGACCTTGTACGGAATCCCGGCGCGGATGAACACCTCTTCCAACGACCGCGATGAGTTGTTGGTGCGATAAAAGACGGCTACATCGTTATAGGTAATGTCGCCATGCTGAGCGAGCGCGTCAATTTCTTGGGCCACAAATCTGGCCTCGTCGTGTTCATTGTCGGCGACATAACCGACGATCAACTCCCCTACGCCGGCGTCCGTCCATAGCCGCTTCTCCCGGCGCCCGGAGTTACGGGCGATCACCGAATTGGCCGCCGACAAAATGTTCTGCGTCGAGCGGTAATTCTGCTCAAGTAAAATAGTGGTCGCGTCGGGATAGTCGCGTTCAAACTCCTCGATATTGCGAATCGTGGCGCCCCGGAATGCGTAGATCGATTGATCCGCATCGCCGACTACGCACAACTCCGCCGGCGGCACGTCATCGGGCGAATCCCCGTCGTCGCGTCCGACCAATTCCCGCACCAACACGTACTGCGCATGGTTGGTGTCCTGATATTCGTCGACCAAGACGTGCCGGAACCGGCGCCGGTAGTACTCGGCGATCTGCGGGAAGGTCTGCAGCACCGCGACGGTCTCGCCGATCAGGTCGTCGAAGTCCAGTGCGTTGGCCGCCCGCAGCCGTCGTTGGTATTCGCCGTATACGGAGGCAACCGTGCGGGCCAAGTCATCGGAATCGTCCGTGAGATTGGACACAGCTTGGTCCGGGTCGATCAGCTCGTTCTTCAAGTTGGAGATGGCGACCGACAACAGCCGCGGCGAGTACCGCTTGATGTCCAGGCCCATGTCGCGCCCGATCATTTGCAGCAGGCGCCGCGAGTCGTCGGCGTCATAGATCGAGAAGTTGGAATTAAGGCCCTTGATCAGGGAGGCCTGGTTGCGCAGTATGCGTACGCAGGTCGAGTGAAACGTGGACACCCACATTGCGCGAGCGCGGTTTCCGACCAGCCGGACCACCCGTTCGCGCATCTCAGCGGCGGCTTTATTGGTGAAGGTGATGGCCAGGATCTGCCCGACCCCGACACCGCGCGCGGCGATCAGATACCCGACGCGACGGGTCAACACCGCGGTCTTCCCCGAGCCCGCGCCAGCCACGATCAGCAGTGGCGAGCCCTCGTGTACTACCGCTTGGCGTTGTTGAGGATTTAGTCCGTCGAGCAGCTGATCTACCTCGGCGGCGAGCTTGGCATCGGTTGCATGCAGAGTCATGTCTAGCTAAATTTACCGCTACCCGCCGACGACAAATGCCCAGGCCATGGCCGCATAGCAGGGTGCAGGCGCTGAACTCGTCGTTTTGCTCCGGCGTGTCCGCCGCTGTGGCACACTCTTCTTATGCACAATCCACGGCCACATCGCCGCCTCTCAACCCATGAGTGGCGACGCCGATTTTACTGTGGGTACCGGCCAGCGGTCCCCATGGTCTAGCTGTGATTGCTAGAGCCCTGTGGTCCGCCTTCGGATTCAGGGCTCGAACTTTTTCAAGGCAGTTAACGTTTCGAAGCCAAATAACGAACAAGACCAAAAGAAGAACAGAAAAACAACACGGGGGTGTAGGGATGAGCGTCGAGATGATCGACATTGAACAGTTGGCCAACATTGAAGAGTTGCGCCTCGAGATCGACCGGCTGGACGCCGAGATTCTCGACGCTGTCAGGAGACGCGCCGAAGTTTCTCGGGAAATCGGCAGAGCCCGGATGGCATCTGGCGGCACCCGCCTGGTGCACAGCCGCGAGATGAAGGTCATCGAACGGTACAGCGTGCTCGGTCCCGAAGGTAAGGATCTGGCAATGCTGCTGCTGCGATTGGGCAGGGGCCGGCTCGGCCACTGAGCACCCTCAATCCGGGGGGATTGCGTTTCACCAATTTCTGTATGGTCGCGGTGAATTCCGTTGTCCGCTAGCGGTGGCTGCGCCCCGTGAAGCAGCACTAGGGTCGAACCATGACCTCCGTGAGCACCATCCCCGACATCACCGCCACTCCGGCGTGGGACGCCCTGCGTAGGAATCACGAACAAATCGGCGAAACCCACCTCCGCCAGTTCTTCGACGACGACCCCGATCGCGGCCGCGATCTCACCGTGACGGTCGGCGACCTGTACATCGACTACAGCAAACACCGCATCACTCGCGAGACACTGCAGCTGCTGATCGGGCTGGCCCGGGCGGCCAATCTCGAAGA
The DNA here is from genome assembly GCA_963832935.1 of uncultured Actinomycetota bacterium. Lineage (GTDB taxonomy): Bacteria > Actinomycetota > Actinomycetes > Mycobacteriales > Mycobacteriaceae > Mycobacterium. Next base: position 26,874 of record CAWHWA010000032.1, on the reverse strand, counting down.
GCGCCGCGATCAGATGTTCTCGGGTGTGCACATCAACACCTCGGAGGATCGCGCGGTCCTGCATACCGCGCTTCGGCTGCCCCGCGACGCCGAGCTGATCGTCGACGGCCAGAACGTCGTCGAGGATGTACACCAGCGTGCTGGACGCGATGGGCGACTTCACCGATCGATTACGCAGCGGCGAATGGACCGGGGCCACCGGGCAAACGGATCAGGACTGTCGTCAACATCGGCATCGGTGGGTCAGACCTGGGCCCGGTGATGGTCTACCAAGCCCTGCGCCACTATGCCGATGCGGGGATCTCGGCACGCTTCGTCTCCAACGTCGATCCCGCCGATCTGGTCGCCGCCCTTGCCGATTTAGAGCCGGCCACAACGCTTTTCATCGTTGCTTCGAAGACATTCTCCACATTGGAGACGCTGACCAACGCGACGGCGGCGCGCCGCTGGCTGACCGAATCACTCGGCGACTCGGCGGTGTCCAAACATTTCGTGGCGGTCTCGACCAACAAGCGCCTGGTCGACGAATTCGGCATCAACACCGACAACATGTTCGGGTTCTGGGACTGGGTCGGCGGACGCTATTCGGTCGATTCGGCGATCGGGCTGTCGGTGATGGCGGTGATCGGCCGGCAGGCGTTCGCCGACTTCCTGTCCGGATTCCACATCGTCGACGAACACTTCAAAACCGCCCCGCTGGAGTCCAACGCACCGGCGCTGCTGGGCCTGATCGGTCTTTGGTACTCCAACTTCATGGGCGCCCAATCCCGCGTCGTACTACCGTATTCCAACGACTTGGCCCGCTTTGCCGCCTATCTGCAACAGCTGACCATGGAATCCAACGGCAAGTCGACCCGCGCCGACGGCACGCCGGTCACCACCGAGACCGGTGAAATCTTTTGGGGCGAGCCGGGAACCAACGGCCAGCACGCTTTCTACCAACTGATTCATCAGGGCACCCGGCTGGTGCCGGCCGATTTCATCGGATTCAGCCAGCCCACCGACGATCTGCCCACCGCCGACGGCACCGGCAGCATGCACGACCTGTTGATGAGCAATTTCTTCGCCCAGACCCAGGTGCTGGCGTTCGGCAAGACCGCGGAGGAAATCGCCGCCGAGGGCACGCCCGCCGGGGTCGTGCCGCACAAGGTGATGCCCGGCAATCGGCCGTCCACTTCGATTCTGGCCGACCGGCTTACGCCTTCGGTGGTCGGGCAGTTGATCGCGCTCTACGAGCATCAGGTTTTCACCGAGGGCGTGATCTGGGGAATCGACTCGTTCGATCAGTGGGGTGTGGAGCTGGGCAAGACGCAGGCCAAGGCGCTGCTTCCGGTACTCACCAGCGACACCTCCCCCACGCCGCAGTCGGACAGCTCGACCGATGCCCTGGTCCGTCGCTATCGGACCGAACGCGGGCGGGTGAGCTGAGCGGCGACGTCTCTGCCCCAGTGGGCTCGGCTCATCACGTCGGAGCCCAGTCGCCGCACAAAGGTGCGCAACCGTTCCACGGTCGCGGACTGCGGGTCGCGCAGGTGTAGCCGCAGCAGTTCGCGACCGGCGGCATGCAGAATCCGGGCGGTGTATTCGGGATCGTGCACTCCAGGATTGGTGCGCAGCAGTTCACGGACGAAGAAGTCGAGTACGACGGCCTCGGATTGGGCCAGCCGGGCGTACAGCTCCGGTGGAGCACCCTGCGGCGGGAACATGAACAACCGCCACGTCGCCGGGTGGGCGTCGACGGCAGCCAGCACACCGTCGAACGCCAGCACAAACGACTGATCTTCGGCGGCAGCATCCAAACCGGAGATCGCCTCGGCGAATTGGCGCGCCGGCCCGCGCCGCCTCTCGGTCGATCAGTTCGACGAACAAGCCCCGCCAGGTCGCCGAACTTCTGATAGATCAACGACCGATTGATGCCGGCCTGCTCTGCGATGCGGTTCGGTGTTGCCGCGTGGAACCCTTCGGCGTCGACGATCGTGTGCGTGACGTCGAGGATCTGCTCGCGCCGCCCCTCGGCGGTCATGCGCCGCTTCGGGTTGTCCGCCTTCACGCTTGACAGCATAACTAACAGATTGTGAGTATTACTCACGAAGTGTTAGTTAATCGGAGGTTGTGATGGTCACGTACTACCCCGAACTCGCGCAGCGAGTCCGAAGCCAGCGCGATTTGCAGCCCGACCTCTACGGGGACTTCGACTTCGACCAGCAGCCCGATCGCCTGGCCACCGAGCCTGACGTCGACTCCGCCCTGCCCACCTGGGTTGCCGACCGCGCACCGATCCTGGAAGACGACCGTGTCCTCGAATTGATCAGCACGGCAACGCTACTCGGCGACGTCGTCGCCGATCCCTATGCGGCGCTGATGAACACGTACAGCGTCACGCAGTTGATCGACATGCTCAAGACGGCCTGCCGAGAGGGAATCGAGGCGGTGCCCGGACGCACCCCCCGAGCTCGTCGCGTTCATCGCCGCCATGGAGGTCGCACCGGAGTGGATCGACTTCGACCTGGTACGCGAAGGCGCCCGGCAAGAGCGCATTCCCGCGGCGCTGCTGGCCCCCTTCATTACCCGGGGAGCTTTTATCGCGACCTTCACCAACACCTACGCCGCGCTGCCGATGGCCCTGACCGGCGCACTATCGGGTAAGCGCGCCGCGCGGCGGGTCAACGAGACGGCCAGTTTCTTCGCCGTCACCACTCTGCCCGGTGCGCTGGACCGCTTCGGTCCCGGATTCGAGGCCGCCGCCATGGTCCGATTGATGCACTCGATGGTTCGCTACAACGCCCTGAAGAAATCCGACAAATGGGACGTCGCGACGTCTATGGCATGCCGGTGCCGCAGGTCGACCAGATGCCCGCCGGAATGATCGGCCAATACCTGCTGGCCCAGAAGGTCCGCCGGCAGGGGCGCACGGAGTTCACCGCCGGAGAACGCGCCGCCATCGAATTCGCCAGGTATCGCTGTTTTCTGCTCGGCCTGCCGGAGGAACTGTTACCGGCCGAACCCGCCGACATCGTCCACATCATGCACGCGCGCTCGGCACTGCTGCGCCACGGATTCGACAGCATCTGCCACGACCTCGTCCAGGGCACGATGGAGGCCTATCTGCGCCCCGGCACCTCCTTGTTCGACCGTTGCGCCGAGGCAGTCGAGAAGAGCTTCAGCAAGCTCACGTTCGTCCGCACGTTCTGCGGTGGTGATCGCGAAATCGCGGGTGCCATGGGCGTCTCACTCGAGCCGACCGATCTCCTGCGTGTCGCCCTGACCACGCCCTTCATCATCGGACGTTTCACTGCCGTGAGCCACGCCAGCCGCATCCCGGTGCTTCGGGACATCACCGACGCATACGTCGATCGGGCTGCTCAAGCTCCGGTTAGCGACTTACGGTAAACCCGAATTCACCAGCGACGCAGCGCATTACACACCCGCGCCGCACTGATCGACGGCTAGGCGAACGGCTTGGTCAGGGTCGGCGGCAGCACCCGCATCAGCTGCACCAGGGGGGCCCACGGCCACCGCGGCACCACGGCCCGGCCGGGCTCGCGTTCGATCGCGCCGACCAGCGCTTTGACGCCAGTTTCGTTGTCCACCAGCAGCATTGTGTTCGCCGATTTGGCGGTCATCTCCGACTCGATGTAGCCCGGCTCGATCACCGAGACCTTGATCGGGCCTTTCGCATATTCGGCGCGCAGCGACTCGCCCAGCGAGCGCAACCCCGCTTTGCTTGCGCAATAAGCGGCTTTGACGCCAGGCACCCCGGTGTTGCCCAGCACCGACGAAATCAGCACCAGATGTCCCGAGCCGCTCTTGGTGAACATCTCCAGGGCCGTCTCGATTTGCACCAGCGCGGCCACCAGATTGGTCTCGATGGTCTTCTTGTTCGCCCACAGCTTGCCGGAGCCCAGCCGCGCTCCGTGGCCGATGCCGGCGTTGACGATGATGCGGTCGATGCCGCCGAGCTCATCGCTGAGTTCGGCGAAGACCTTCGGCACCTGCTCGTGGTCCCTGACGTCCAGCACGGCTACCGCGATGTTGATCGCGGGATACTGTTGTGACAGTTCGGCTTTCAGCTCATCCAGCCGGTCGATTCGACGGGCGCACAGCGCCAGGTCGCGACCCTTCGCGGCAAAGGCACGCGCCATCCCGGCGCCCAGGCCGGAGCTGGCGCCGGTGATGAGGATCTTCTGGCGAGTCATCCGGGCAGCATATCGACAGGTGTCAAGTCCCGGCCGATCGGCTACTTGAGCAGCCGTGACATGCGCCGGTCGGCCAGCACCTTGCCGCCGGTTTGGCACGTCGGACAGTACTGAAAAGACTTGTCCGCGAACGACACTTCCCGGACGGTGTCCCCGCAGACCGGGCAGGGCAGCCCGGTGCGTGCGTGCACCCGCAGCCCGGAGCGCTTCTCGCCTTTGAGCATCGCGGCGCCCTGGCCGACGGAGCGGTTCACCGCGTCGGTCAGCACCGAAATCATCGCGTCGTGCAGGGTGGCGAGCTGTTCGCTCGCCAACTTCCCGGCCGTGGCGAACGGCGAGATCCTGGCGACGTGCAGGATTTCGTCGCTGTAGGCATTGCCGATACCGGCGATCACCTTCTGGTCGGTGATGACGGTCTTGATCCGACCGCTGTTGGGGGCCAGCAGCCCGGCCAGGTCCTCGGCGCTCAGATCCATCGCGTCGGGGCCCAGGGCGGCGATCCCCGGCACTTGCTCCGGATCGTCGACCAACCACACCGCCAGCCGCTTCTGGGTGCCGGCCTCGGTGAGATCGAAGCCCGGCGCGCTACCGGGAAGACCCAGATGGACGCGCAGCGCGATTGGTCCCTTTCCTGGTCGCAGCGGCGCCTCGGCCAGCTTGTCCGACCAGCGCAACCAGCCCGCGCGCGACAGGTGCGCGATCAACAGCAGATTGCCGGCCTGCAGCCCCAGGTACTTCCCCCACCGGTTGGCTGCGGTAACGGTCAGGCCGTGCAGGGCACTGATCGGCGGATCGAAGGTTTTGAGGACGGACAGCGCGCCGACATCCACGCGACCGATGGTCGAACCCACGGCATGGCGCCGCAGGTGGTCGACCAGCGCTTCGATCTCGGGAAGTTCGGGCACCCATTCAGTTTGCCGACCGCGGCTATGAAGTGTCCATCGAAGCTCACGGCGACCGCAATAAGTAGGTATCCATGATCCAGCCGTGCCGCGCGCGGGCCTCGGAGCGCAGCGCCACGATCTGCGCCCCCACCTCGCCGACAGCACCTGCCACCAGCAATTCGTCGTCGGTGCCGAGGTAGGCGCCCCACCAGATCCGGGTGTCGGCGGGGCAAGCCGCGAAAGCGCAGTCGGCGTCGAGCATGACCACCGCCGAGCCGGACAACCCGTGCGCGCGTAGCTGCCTGCCGGTGGTGATCAGTACGGGTTCGCCGACGTCGTTGAGCGGGATGCGGTGCCGAGCCGTCAACGCCTGGATGGCCGTGATCCCCGGGATGACGTCAAAAGTGAAGTCGACCTCTGCCGCGACGGCATCGAGAATCCGCAGCGTGCTGTCGTACAGCGACGGGTCGCCCCACGCCAGGAAGGCGCCGACACCGTCGGGGCCCAGCTCGGTGGCGATGGCATTCGCCCAGATCCGCGTCCGCGCGGCATGCCAGTCGGAGACCGCTTCCCGGTAATCGCCTTGCTGGTCGCCCGGGTTCGACCGCTTCGGATCGGGCAACTCCACGAATCGATAGCCCGGCTCACGGATGAACCGCGCGCAGATCTCCCGGCGGAGCACCACCAGGTCGCTTTTGGCCTCGCCCTTGTCCATCGCGAAGAACACCTGCGTGTCGTTGAGCGCCTCGATCGCCTGAATGGTCACGTATTCGGGATCCCCGGCGCCGATGCCGATCACGTGAATATGCCTACTCACGCTCTGCCTCCTGATGTTCGTTGCCCGTCACATTGCCGAATCGCGACCTCGAACACCTAGTCGGGACCGAAAGTACCCGGTACCATGGGTACCGTCTGAAGCACCCAATGAAGGGACGCCAGCGATGACGAGTGCGGTGAAGCCAGGTGGGCCGAGTCGTGAAGAGTTCTCGGAGCGCCTGCTCAAGGGCTCGGTGAAAAAGTCCTACGAACCGATCGTCGACATCGACTGGGATGCCCCGCTGGACCCGGACAAGTTCTATCTGCCGCCCCGGCTGGTCTCCCTGTACGGCACCCCGATGTGGGACGAGATGACCCGCGAGCAACAAATCGAGCTGTCCCGTCAGGAACTGGTCAACACCTTGTCGGCCGGAATCTGGTTCGAGAACATGCTCAATCAATCGTTGTTACGCACGATCCTGCACGAGGACCCGACGAGCTCCTCGACGCATTACAAGCTGACCGAGCTGGGCGACGAAACCCGGCACATGGTGATGTTCGGCAAAGCCATTGAGCGCATCGGGGCCAAGCCGGTACGCCCGCGCCTGTTTCACCGGATGATCATCAACACCCTGCCGCTGACGTTCCAGCGCGGCTCGATGCTCTGGATGGCCGCCCTGATCGGTGAAGAGATTTTCGATTCGCTGCAACGGCAGATGATGGACGATCCGGAATTGCAGCCAATTATTCAGCGGCTCATGCGGATTCACGTCACCGAAGAGGCTCGCCATATCCAGTTCGCGCGCGACGGCGCCCGCAAGCGGGCCCAGACGATGCCGCGGTTCAACAAATGGTTCATGGCCAACATCAATGGACTCGGCGGGTATTTCTTCCGTTACCTGTTCAGCAATCCGATCCCCTACGCGCGGACGGGACTGGATCCGAAACGGGCGCGGGCGACGGCGCGCAGCAGCCCGCACCGCCACGAGACGCAGACGGCCGGCTTTGCCCCGCTCGCGGCGTTTTTGACCGAGGTAGGCCTGCTCGGCCCGATCGCGCGTCGCGCCTGGAAGCACGCTCGGTTTCTGTGAGCCCGACGCAGGTCATCGTCGTCGGCGCGAGTAGCGCTACCCAGACCACATTGGCCGGGCTGCGGGCCGCCGGAATCACCGACGTCGTGCAGCCGCGCGGCGAAGTGATCAGCTCGCGCTTCGATGACGACACCCACACCTGGGAGTTGCGCACCGCCGCGGGCGAGACGTTGCAGGGTCGGGCGGTCATTGCGGTACAACAGTCGGTGCTCGTCGCATGGACGCCAAAGCTGGCCGGGCACAACGAATTTCGTGGCACGTCGTTTCATGCGGCGCGATGGGACCCCGATTTCGATCCGACCGGCAAGCGCATCGCGGTCGTCGGCACCGACTCCACCGCCGGCCACTACCTCGGGCAGCTCACTGCGGCAGCGGCCTCGGTTACCGTTTTCGCGCACGCGCCGCGCCGGATCGTCGCTGAGTTGCCGTTGCCGTGGACCCGGGCCAAGCGCTGGCTACGCCGCCGAGCGGCGCTGGGCAGACCGGAGTCTCGGCCCGCGCTGGTGGCATCGCCGATCAGCGCCATCACCCCGTCGGGCATCCGCACCGGCGATGGTGTCGACCACCGAGCCGACGCGATCATCTACGGCACCGGGTTCGCGATCCGCGATCAGACCCCGGAGCTCGTCGGTGCCGATGGAGTGTCCATCGAACAGGCCTGGCACGACGGCATGGAGCCCTTCCTGGGCGTCGCGATTCAGGGGTTCCCCAACTACTTCTTGATCACCGGGCCCGATGCCGCCGCGCAAACTCGCTATGTCGCCGAATGCCTTGCGCTGATGGACCGTAACGCCAGCACCCGCATCGAGGTACTGCGCAGCAGCCAGCAGGTATTCAACGAGCGCGCCCATTTCGGACCCGCTCAGCCATTCCCGGTGGCATCGGCGTTCGACCTGTCGTCCGGCGCCCGCTGCGACGATCAGACCTACGACGGTCTGGCGACGCTGACGATCGCCGGTATGTCCCACGCGGTGCGGGTGCGACTCGCTGGCCGCCTCGACCCGATCGACGGCCGGTACCACTGGCAGGGAACGCTTTTTAGCTCCCCGGGCCAGCCGCTGCCGGACGAAGTGCTCAGGCAGATCCGAACGGCGACGCTCACGGTCGGCGAACGCAGCGCAGCGGCGCGCATCGTCGAACAAACGCCGTGGGGCACCCACTCGGTCGCCGGCGTGGGCGCTCCCCCCTACGCGATGGCGGAATTCTGAGCGACTCGGACTCCCTTCATGTGGTGACATCGATGCCACTGAACTAACGTGAGAAGTCTCTGCCGCCCGGGGGGCGGTTCCTCATTTGGTTTGCCGAGTGGGAATTCGAGGAGCAGAAGATGGAAAGCCGGATCGTGACATCCAGTTGCTTTTCGACCGCGCTAGGATTCGTGTGCCTTAACCGCAATTAGGACACGCGCCCACAAACCGCTGCATCGTGGGACCCGTTAAATAGGGATACTGTCCTAGACGGAAGGAGTGCCTAGCGTGAGTGCGGTAGCTGAGTCGCCTAGCTCGCTGGCCGTTGCGACGCGGACGGATGACTCGATCGCCGTCCTGACCGTCGGCGGTGTGCTTGATGCCAGCAACTCCGGGGCGCTGCGGGAGAGCATCTCCAAGGCCACCCTCCAAAAGCCCACGGCCGTCATCGTCAACATCAGCGAACTCAAAGTGCCCGCGGAGTCGGCATGGTCGGCTTTCATCAGCGCCCATTTACAGCTCGGCACCCAGGCCAAAGTTCCGATTGTGCTGGTCAGCGCGCATCGCACGACCCGCGAGGCGATCACGCGCAGCGAGGTCACCCGTTTCATGCCGGTGTACTCGACCGAAAAAGGGGCGCTGAAAGCGCTCGGCCGGCTCACCCGTCAGACCATCCAGCGTGCCGATGCCGAGCTGCCCGCGAACCTGTCCAGCCTGCGTGAGTCACGCGGACTGGTCCGCGAGTGGCTAACCGAATGGAAGCAACCCGGGCTCATCCCGGTCGCGCTCGTGGTCGTCAATGTGTTCGTGGAAAACGTGCTCGAACACACTGGGAGCGTCCCGAAGATGCGGATCGAGACCGACGGCGTCACGGCGACCATCGCGGTGTCCGACGAGAGCACATCGCCCGCCGTGCGGTTGCCGTCGCCGGACAAGGGCATCGACGTGTCCGGGTTGGCGATTGTCGACGCGTTGTCACGCGCGTGGGGCAGCACGCCGACCTCGTCGGGGAAGACGGTCTGGGCCGTCATTGGCCCCGAGAACCAGCTTTAATCGGGCCGCTTCACCCGTTGCGCCTCGTTGTGCGGGGACCCGCCGGTAAACCAAACTAGAACACGTTCTAGTGTCGTGTGACGGCCCCCACAAGGAAGGCGGATCACGTGCGGTTCACCTACGCAGAGGCGATGACCGACCACCGGTACTACATCCCGCTGGCCCAAGCGGCCGAGGCGGCTGGGTACCACGCGATGACGATCGCCGACAGCATCGCCTACCCCTTCGAATCCGACTCGAAGTACCCGTACACACCTGACGGCAATCGCGAGTTTTTGGACGGCAAGGAGTTCATCGAGACCTTCGTGCTGACCGCTGCGCTGGGTGCGGTGACCACGAAGCTGCACTTCAACTTCTTCGTCCTCAAGCTGCCGATCCGGCCGCCGGCGTTGGTGGCCAAGCAAATCGGCTCGTTGGCCGCGCTGACCAACAACCGGGTGGGCTTCGGGGTCGGCACCAGTCCGTGGCCGGAAGACTACGAACTGCTGGGCGTCCCGTTCGCCAAGCGCGGCAAGCGCATGGACGAATGCATCGAAATCATCCAGGGGCTCACCAGCGGCGACTACTTCGAATTCCACGGCGAGTTCTACGACATCCCCAAGACGAAGATGACGCCGGCGCCCACCCAGCCGATCCCGGTCCTGATCGGCGGGCATGCCGATGTGGCGCTGCGGCGTGCGGCCCGGCTGGACGGCTGGATGCACGGCGGCGGTGACCCGGAAGAACTCGACGGGCTCATCGCCAAGCTCAAGCGGTTTCGCGAAGAAGCCGGCAAGACCGGCCCGTTCCAGATTCACGTCATCTCGGTTGACGGTTTCACCGTGGACGGCGTCAAGCGGCTCGAGGACAAGGGCGTCACCGACGCTATCGTCGGCTTCCGCATCCCCTACATCACCGGAACCGACACCGAGCCGCTGGAAGACAAGATCCGCAACCTCGAGATGTTTGCCGAGAACGTGATCGCGAAGGTCTAACCGTCACAGCGGATCCCACTTCGGAGCCCGCTTCTCCATGTGCGCCGTGGCCGCCTCTACCGGGTTATTGGTGAAACCGCTGAGGATCTGGGTGCGGTTCTCGATCTCGATGGCATGGCGCAAACTCGGCGCGTCCAGCGCCGCGTTGAGGCCAATCTTGGTCTGCCACACGCCGTACGCGTTGTTCGCGGCGATCGAGCGGGCCAGCTTGAGCGCCGCCGGCATCAGGTCATCCGGCGCGACCACTTCGTGCACCAGCTTGATGCGATAGGCCTCGGCCGCGTCGATGATGCGTCCGGTCAGCATGAGTTCGCGCGCTACCCCGGCGCCCACGATTTTCGGCAGCAGGTAGCTGGTGCCCATGTCCATGGACGAGAAGCCGGCCTTGATGAACACCGAACCGAACCGGGCCTGTTCGGACGCCACCCGGATGTCGCTCACCAGCGTGAACGCCAGGCCGCCTCCGACAGCGACGCCGTTCACCGCCGCGATCACCGGAATGTCCAGTTCGTAGATCCGGGTGTAGAGGTTGGCCAGCCGAACCTGAGCGTCGTAGTTGATCTTGAACGGCGGGGTGGCCGGGCTGGCCGGCTGGGTCCAGGCCTGGCCGGTGCCGCTCAGATCGGCGCCGGCGCAGAATCCGCGTCCGGCGCCGGTGATAATCGCGACCCGGTATTGGCCGCCGCCTAGCACGTCCAGGGCGGCGTCCACGCCGTCGATCAGCGCCCCGTCGATCGCGTTCAAGCGCTCCGGCCGGTTCAGGGTAATACAGGCGATGTTGTCCTCGAGAGTTTCCAATTCCACTGCAGGCATACCGAAACCGTAGGGGACGTGGGTTTTTACCGACGAGGCATACCGTGGTTCTGACGCAACATCGAAGGAGAAAACATGGCACGAAGCGAAGGCGACACCTGGGACCTGGCCAATAGCGTCGGGGCGACCGCCACGATGGTCGCCGCCGCCCGGGCAGCCGCGACCAAACGTCCGCAGCCGGTCATCGACGACCCGTTCGCCGAGCCGCTGGTACGCGCCGTCGGGATAGAAGCATTCAACCGGTTGGCGTCCGGCGAACTCGATCTCGACGCTGACGACGCCGGGGTCGCATTTCCGCGGATCACCGATACATTCGCCGCCCGCGCCCGCTTTTACGACGACTACTTCGCGCAAGTCACCGACGGCGGCATCCGGCAGGTCGTGATCGTTGCGGCTGGGCTGGACAGCCGCGCCTACCGGCTTTCCTGGCCGGCGGGGACGACGGTGTACGAGATCGACCAGCCGGAGGTGATCGAGTTCAAGACCACGACGTTGTCGAAGATCGGCGCGACACCCACCACCGAGCACCGCACCGTCGGCATCGACCTTCGCCAGGATTGGCCGGCCGCTCTGCGGGCCGCCGGGTTCGATCCCGCCCAGCCCACGGCCTGGCTCGCCGAGGGGGTGCTGATTGGCTTCCTGCCGCCGGAGGCCGAGATTCGGCTGCTGGACAACATCATTTCACTGAGCGCCTCCGGCAGCCGCCTGGCCGCCGACTACGGATCGGTCACCGGAACCTCGACGGAAGCGCAGGAACAGGCGCAGCAGATGACCGACGGCTGGCGACGGCACGGATTGGATTTGGACATAGCCGATTTGGCTTACCCTGGCGAGCACACCGATGTCGCCGCACACCTGCAAGCCCGCGGGTGGAATGTGCTCAGGTTCCGGCTCGCTGAACTCTTCACGGCCGCCGGGTTGCCGGAACTGCAGATGGCCGATCAGTGGGGCCCGTCGGCGACCATCGGCTTTGTGACCGCCGTCCTGAAGTAGCGCCTGCGTCCAGGGCGTCGAGTGTGCGCGTAGGGCGGATAAGCCGCGAAATTCCCACCCTGCCCGCACACTCGACGCCGCCAGCGCACACTCAGCCGCGTTTGGCCAACCACTCGGCCTGCATGACCAGCAGGGCCATCGTCTCCAATTGCGGTGTGTCCGGATCGAGTTCGCGATAGTGCTGATAGACGTTGACTACCACCCGCTCGGCGTCCAGCCAGGTGGCGTACTCGCCGAGGTCGATGGTGTCAGCAGCCTCGGCCCACGACAGACCCCTGCGGTGAGCGGCCTCGGTTTGCTCGGCAACGTGCACGAGATAGCCACGGACCGCGCGGATCCCGTCCGGGTCGGTAACCGGACCGTGCCCGGGCACCACCGTCGGCGCGTCCAGCGCGATCATCGCATCGCAGGCCGCAACCCAGTTGGCGATCGGGCCCGCCCACACGATCGGGGTGCAGCCGATGAATAGCAGGTCACCGCCGAACAACACCCCGGCGTCGGGCACGTGCACCACGGAGTCCGCGGCGGTGTGCGCGGGACCCAGGTTCAGCAGATCGATCCGCCGGCCGCCGACCTCGATGGTGAGGTCGTGGTCGAACGTCTGGTCGGCGTTGCGCACCTGGATGCCGCTGAAGTCGAAGTGCCCGAACCGCTCTCGCGTGTACGGCGTCGCGACCGGACCGAGATTAGCGGTCTGCACCATGGCCAGCATCTCGGGTGCCATCCCGTGCGCGATCTCGTCAGCCGTGCCCTGCGCGGCGATGATTCGCACCGACGCATCGAGCAGTTGGTTGCCGTGGGTGTGGTCGCCGTTGGAGTGGGTGATCAACGCGTCGGTAATCGGCGCGCTATCGGTGATCGGCTTCATCGCGGTCAGCATTTCGCGGGTCAACGCCAGGTCGAACAGGGTGTCGACCAGCAGTGCGGCACCGTCGCCGCTGACCAGTCCGGCGTTGCTCCAGCCATAGCCCCCGTCCGGCAGCGTCCACGCCCATACCCGGTCGCCGACCTCGTGCAGCCCGCGGGTGTAGGGCACTCGTGCGGGCGCCCGATTGACCCGGCCCGGCGCCGGTGCGGCCTCCGGATTGGGGCGGGGAGCCAGCCGGTGCGGCGCGCTGCTCGCGCGGACGGTTTGTCGGGTCTCCCCCAGACCCTGCACCCGCAGCGTGACGACGTCACCATCGCGCAGCCAACCGGGAAACGACTCCAGCCCCGCCAGGCTGAGGTGCTCGACCAGTGTGCAGGTGGGCACCGTGCCGGAGCCGATGACGTCGCCGGGGGTGAGCGCCACACCGCGCGAGACGTAGGAGATGACTTCGCCGAAGCTCCAATCCATCTGGGCGGTCGACCCCGACCCGATCACCTTGTCGTTGACCAGGGCGGTGACCTGTAGGTCGAGCTTGCCGTCCCGGCGATATGGCTCGAGCTCATCGGGTGTAACCAGGTAGGGGCCCAGCGTGACTCCGCTGTCTTTGCCCTTGCCCTGCCCGATCGCCAGTTGGGTTTCCATTTGCTGCAGGTCGCGCGCCGACCAGTCGTTGAAGATCGTGTAGCCGATGATCGCCTGTTCTGCCTGCTCTATCGTCAGGTCTTTGCCGCGAGTTCCGATGACCGCGGCGATCTCCAATTCGAAGTCCTGCCAAGCGCTTCCGGGTGCCATCGGCGCATCCTCATAGGGTCCCAGAACGGTTGCCGGGCAAGCGAAATAGAAGGCCGGGATGCGGTACCAGGTATCGCTGAGTACGCGTCCGGCACCCACGGCGGCCTGGCAATTACGCATGTGGTCCAGGAAGCACAGCGAATCCCGGATCGACGGCGGTCGCGGGATCGGCGCCAGCAACGTCGCGTCGTCCAGCCGGACGATGGCCGACGGGGAGGCGCAGTGCCTCCTCGCCGGCTTGCCGCAGCCCGTCGGCACCGCGGCCGATCAGGTCCAGCAGCGTCACGCCTCGCGGCGCCGCGTAGATGGTGTCACCGGAGAGCACTCCGGCACGTTCGCCATCGCCCAAATCCGACCCTCGGTATGTCACCCATTTCATTCGCGCACCACCTCACTTGGTTTCTTGTCGTTCCGCAGCCCGCGCCAACTCGATTGGCGCAGGCGGTTATCCGGGGTCCATTCGCTGTAGCGCACCTCCCCGACCAGAACCGGCTCGACGAACGTCACACCCTTGGCATCGCGGGTGGGCAGCGGGGTGTCGAAGGGACTGTGGTCGGTGTGCAGCGGCGCCAGCGTCTTCTTCAGGTTGGCCAGGTCGCGTTCGGTGAAGCCGGTGCCGACCCGTCCGGCGAAATGCAGTCCGGCGTCGCCCGGGATGCCCATGAGCAGTGCGCCGATGCCACTGGTGCGCCCACCTTCGCCGGCCTTCCAGCCGCCGATCACGATTTCCTGGGTCTTCCAATGCTTGTCCTTGAGCCACGACGCCGACCGCCGGCCCGGCTGGTAGGTGGAGTCGCGGCGCTTGGCGATCACACCCTCCCAGCCGTGCTTGCCGGAGTCGTCGAGCGCTTGTGCGCCGTCACCGGTCAGCAGTTCGGGAACGGCAAGATTGCCAGCCGCGGCCAATGTTTCGAGCAGCTTGCGCCGATCTTGATAGCGGGCCCGCAGCAGCGAGCGCCCGTCCAGGTAGAGCAGATCGAATGCCCAGTACTCGACGCGGGTGGCGCGACTGCGGTTCTGCATCTCGTTGAAGCTCGGTACCCCGGACGCATTCAAGGCAACGACTTCGCCATCGAGCACCACGTGGTGTTCAGTGAGTTCTGCTGCAAGTGAACGTAATTGAGGATACTCGCCGGTGACGTCACGCCCGCTGCGCGACCGCAGCCGCACCGCACCGTGGTCGGCGTCGACCAGCAGCCGGTAGCCGTCCCACTTTCCCTCGAACGCCCACTGGCTCGCCTTCAGCGCCGCCACCGAACCCTCCGTCGAGAGCATGGGGGCGAGCTCGTCGAACTCGAAAACCTTCTGGTCCTTCATCCGGTGCGCCAGCCACTGATCACCGTTGGTCTGAATCAGCGCGTAGCGCCCCGAGATTCGGCTACCGCGCAGGTTGACGATGACTTCCCTTCGTCGTCATTGAACTTCTCGGCCTCGTAGGTGCCGGCATCCCAGATGACCACCTTGCCGGCGCCGTATTCGCCTTGGGGATGTCGCCCTCGAAGCCGCCGTATTCCAGCGGATGGTCCTCGGTGTGCACCGCCAGGTGATTGACCGACGTGGTCTCGGGCAGGTTCTTCGGCACAGCCCACGACACCAGCACACCGTCTTTTTCCAGCCGAAAGTCGTAATGCAGCCGTCGGGCGTGGTGCTCCTGAATGACGAAGGTATTGCCCTGGCCAACAACCGGTTTGGAGCTGGTACCGGCTCCGGTGTTTTCGACGCGTCGCGCATGCCGCGATATTTGGTCAGCCGATCGGGAGTCCTCGACGTCGGCGTCCAACGGCGCCAGCAGGTCTCCGTCGCGCTGGACCCGCTTCAGTACTTCGTCGTAGCGCAGCTGGCGGAGCTTCTTGTCGTCGAGCTCCTCCCAGCTGCGCGGCGCGGCGACCGTCGGATATTCCCGCCCACGAAGCGAGTACGGCGCGATCGTGGTCTTCGACCCGCTGTTCTGGCTCCAGTCCACGAACACCTTGCCCGCCCGCAGGCTCTTGGTCATGGTGGCCGTGACCAGCTTGGGCATCGACGTTTCCAGTTGCTGTGCAACGCGTTTGGCCAATGCCACCGCACCTTGGCTACTCACCGGCTTGTCCAGCGGGCTATAGAGATGCAGGCCCTTGCTGCCGCTGGTGAGCGGAAACGTGGTCAGACCGATATCGGCGATCAGATCCCGAACGGCGCGTGCGACCTTGGCGAGCTGCGCCATGGTCACGCCTTCGCCAGGATCCAGGTCGAACACCAATCGCGTTGCCGGACCGGGTTTGAGTTCCTCGCCTTTTCGGGTCCACTCGGCGACGAAGCGCCACTGCGGCACGTGTACCTCCAGCGCCGCCTGTTGCGCGATCCAGGCCAGTCCGTCTGAGCTGTCGATGATCGGATACGTCGTCGTCCCGGACCGGTGGGGAACACTGGCGCGGGGCAACCAATCGGGAGCTGAGGAAGCCAGCTGCTTTTCGAAAAACGAAGACTGCTCAACGCCATTCGGCCAACGCTTACGGGTGGCCGCACGCCCGGCGATGTGCGGCACCATCACCTCGGCGATACCCGTGTAATAGTCGAAGATGTCGGACTTAGTGGTGCCGGTCACAGGGTAGAGCACCTTGTCGGGGTTGGTCAGCTTCACCCGTGGTGCCATGTTGTCAACCTACGCGTTTCAGCCGTGCTAACTGCTTTGACCACCGATTATCGCCCTTGACGATCTCTTTATGTGTGACATGACCCACGGATGCGTTAGACCGGCGATCACGTCGGGCACAGACAGACAATGTTTGATGTCATTCCATCCCCTGGCGTCCAAAAAGCGGCGTCCCGCTGAGCGATGCGACACTGAGGCTGCATTCGCAACGAGTAGACGTACCCACCTACGACAGGTCGGCCCTTCAGCGGGGTGTCGTCCACATCGGCGCGGGCAACTTTCACCGCGCACATCAGGCCGTGTACTTCGACGACCTTGCCCGCTCGGGCATTTCCGATCGGTGGGGGGTGACCGGCGTCAGTCTGCACTCCCCCGACGCCAAAGACCTGCTCTCGGCACAAGATGGGCTGTACACCGTCGTGCAGCGCGGCCACGACCGCCAAACCGCCCGCGTGGTCGGCTCGATCGGCTCCGTTCACTACGCACCGAATGACGGCGCAGCGGTCCGCGCCGCCCTGGCAGACCCTCAAACCCGCGTTGTCAGCCTGACGATCACCAACAACGGATACTTCCTCGAATCCGGTCACCGACGAGTTCGACGCCGACCACCCCGACGTGCGCGCCGACCTGGTCGCCTACGACGGCTACGCGACCGCGTGGGGATATCTGGCCGAAGCTCTCGATCGGCGTCGCCGCGCGGGCGTCGCGCCGTTCACCGTGCTCTGCTGCGACAACATTCCCGGCGACACCCAGCCGGCGCGGACCGCGCTGGTGTCGTTCGCCGCATTGAAGGACCCGGGACTGGCCCGCTGGATCGACACGTATGTCGCATTTCCGTCGACCATGGTCGATCGCATCACCCCGCAAACCTCGAAGTCGGAGTGCAAATTCGTCGAGCAGACATTCGGCGTCGCCGACAAATTTCCGGTAGTCACCGAGCCGTATAGCCAGTGGGTGATCGAGGATTCCTTCTGCAATTGGCGTCCGCCGCTCGACCTGGTCGGTGCCGAATTCGTTGCCGACGTCGGCGACCACAAGCTGATCAAGACTCGTCTGCTCAACGGATCCCATATCTCGCTCGGATGTTTGGCCACGCTGGCCGGTTACCAGCGCACCGACGAGGCGATGCGAGACCGCGTGATCTTCGATTACGTCGAGAAGCTCGTGGGCGACGAGATTCAGCCACTGCTGCCCGCCGTCCCCGGGATGAACACCCCCGAATACCGGGGCACCTTGCTCGATCGGCTCAGCAATCCGCGGATGAGCGACCAATTGTCGCGGCTGGCTCGACGGGGAACGAGCAAAATCGCGTCGTTCGTGCTGCCCTCGTTGGAGGAGGCGATCGCGCAGGGCAGGCCGCACACGCTGCTGATGTTGGCTGTCGCCGGGTGGGCCCGTTACATGCGCGGGCACGATCTC
Source organism: uncultured Actinomycetota bacterium (assembly GCA_963832935.1). Taxonomy (GTDB): domain Bacteria; phylum Actinomycetota; class Actinomycetes; order Mycobacteriales; family Mycobacteriaceae; genus Mycobacterium. Next base: position 9,216 of record CAWHWA010000032.1, on the reverse strand, counting down.
GAGGGGCGCAAGATCAGCCTCGAGGACTCGCAGGCAATCCCGGTGGTTAAGTTGGCCAACATGGCGAGCACCAACCCCGATCCGCTGCTGGAGCACGAGATGTTCGGCAAGGTGCGCGCGGTGCCCGGCTTTGCGGAGCGCCTGGGCGAGATGATTGCGGATATCGACGCACGCGGTGTGGTGCCCACGCTGCGTGCCGCGATGCGCAACGACGAGCGAGAGTTGGTGGCGCGATGACCGACGGCCTGACCTTTGTCCGCGAATTCGACCCGGCGCCGATCACGACCTTGCTCTTGGACGCCGACGACAACCTGTTTGGCTCGGAGCGGCCGGCGTTCGACGCCTCGACCGAGGTGACGAATCGCTTCCTGGCCAGGTTCGGCGTGACCGCTCCGCTCAGCTCTGAGGAGTTGCGCAAGCGGGCCGTCGGGAAAAACTTCCGTACGACGGCTCTCGACCTGGCGGTGCAGTGCGACGTGCCGCTCGATCAGACGTTGGCCCACGGCCGTCCCGGCAGCGCGTGTCGCCTCGGACAGCGACGTCGCGAACGGTCACGCGTTATGCGCCGACGAACTCGAGAAATGGGTGCTCCAAGAGCGCGAACGGGTCACCGCTCATCTGGCTGTCACCCTGACACCCGATCCGCAGGTGCTGGAACCATTGCGCGACCTCGCGTCGCAGTACGCACTCGCGGCGGTCAGCTCCAGCGCCAGCAAACGACTGCAGGCCTGCTTCACTGCCACCGGCCTCGACTCGCTGATCTCGGCGGCTGTGACCTTCAGCGCGGAGGATTCGCTTCCGGTGCCGACAAGCAAACCCGACCCGGCGGTGTATCTGCACGCCGGCCAGGTGCTGGGCGTCGAGGCTCATCAAGGTTTGGCCATCGAAGATTCGGTGGCCGGCGTTAGCTCTGCCGTCGCAGCCGGCTACGCCACCGTCGGTAACCTGATGTTCCTGCTAGCCTGACGAACGGGATTGCCGCCGTGCAGAATTGATTGATGCCGGCGCAGTCGCAATCACCGATTCGTGGCGTGCGCTTGCTGATGTCCTGCTGTCGTCGGCCGTGCCGGCTGGAGGTTCCCCGCTCACGTAGGGCATCGGCGCCGGGCGGTAGACCAAGTAGTCGTACCGTCGAGAGTGCGGCGAGGCCCGGGGACGATCCGGGCTGTGGCCCGGGGAGGAGTTGGCCAATGGGGGCTAGCGCGATCAATCTGAACAATGCGGCACTCGCAAGGCTGCCGATCGAAGCGCCGAACTATGACCGCGGCAGCATAGGCGTCGGTATCGCCCATATCGGGACCGGTCACTTTCACCGAGCCCATCAGGCGATGTACATCGACCGGCTGCTGCGCCAGGGCCTGGCTCACGAGTGGGGCATTTGCGGGGTCGGCGTGATGCCCGGCGACTGGACAATGCGCGATGTCCTGACCGATCAGGACGGGCTCTACACGCTGATTCTGGAAAAGCCGGACGGCAGCCGGGACGCGCACGTGATCGGCTCGATCATCGACTATCGCTACGCTCCCGACGATCCGGAGTCGGCGTTGGAAGTGCTGGCCGCGCCGTCCACCCGCATCATTTCGCTGACCATCACCGAGGGCGGTTATCGCGACGCCGACGGGCCCGCGTTCGCGCTGATCACCGAGGCCCTGGACAGGCGTCGCCGCCGCGGGATCGCCGCGCCGACGATTGTGTCGTGCGACAACATCGAGAACAACGGTGAGATCGCGGGGCGGGCCGTCCTCGCGAATGCCGAAAGCCGAGACCCCGAACTCGCCGAGTGGGTGGGCGCACACGTTGAGTTCCCGAGTTCGATGGTCGACCGGATCACCCCGGCCACGACACTGCAGATGGCCGCGGAGGTGCGGCGCGACTTCGGTGTCAACGACCGATGGCCGGTGGTGGCCGAGCCATTCACTGCCTGGGTGCTCGAAGACAAGTTCGCCGATGGTAGGCCGCCCTTGGAGCAGGCGGGTGTGCTGCTGGTCGACGATGTCGCCCCGTACGAGTTGATGAAGCTGCGGCTGCTCAACGCGGGGCATCAGTGCCTGGCCTACTTCGCCTCGTCTGTGCGGCTTCGAGTTCGTCCACGAAGCGGCGAATGACCCCATGTTCGCCGACTTCTTGCTCGCGTATTTCGAATCCGAGGCCATCCCGACGCTGCCACCAGTGCCCGGGATCGACCTACATGACTACAGCCGCACGCTGATCGAGCGGTTCTCCAACCCGGGCGTGCGCGACACCGTTGCGCGGCTGTGTGCCTACTCGTCGGATCGCATCCCGAAATGGCTGCTGCCGGTAATCAACGACAACCTGGCCAGCGATGGCTCGGTTCGGCTGGCGGCAGCGACGGTGGCAAGCTGGGCCCGCTACGCCGAGGGCACCGACGAATGGGGTGAGCCACACGAGGTGGTGGATCAGCTGGCGGATTCGCTCATCCCGATCGCCCGCTCTCAGTACGAGAATCCCACCGCGTTCATCGAGATCGCCGCGGTGTTCGGGGATCTGGCCCATCAGCCACGCTTCGTCCAGGCATATAGCTGGGCGCTGAATTCGTTGCACCACAAAGGAGCTCGGGCGACCCTGGAAGCGTTGCTGCAATGACCCGCGGGCTGGTGATCGGCGAGTCGCTGATCGATATCGTCGAGAGCGACGAGCATGTCGGTGGCAGTCCACTCAACGTCGCCGTCGGACTCGGCCGGCTGGGCCGCGACGTCGACTTCTTGACCTACATCGCCGACGACGCGTATGGCCGGCGCATCACCGACTACGTCGAAGACGCTGGGGTGCAACTGGTTTCAGAAAGCCGGACCGCGGCGCGCACGTCGACTGCGCGGTCCACGATCGCGGCAGACGGGTCGGCCGACTATGTGTTCGATCTGGACTGGCGGCTTTCCGGAACGCCGCCGGTCGCGCCGCCGCTTTTCGTCCATACCGGATCGATTGCCGCTGTGCAGGATCCGGGCTGCCTGGCGGTCGCGGCGTTGATCGACACCTATCGCATCTCGGCTACAGTCACCTTCGACCCCAACGTGCGGCCGTCGCTGATCGCCGACCGGGAGCTGGCCGTCGCACGCATCGAGCATCTCATCGAACGCAGCGACATCGTGAAAGTCAGCGAGGAAGACCTGCTCTGGATCGACCCCGCCCGCCCGCCCGAGCAGATCGCGCAAACGTGGCTGAGGTTGGGTCCCGCCATCGTGGCGGTGACGATGGCTGACCGCGGCGCGGTGGCTTTCTGCGCAGCAGGGTCGCACGGGTGCCAACACGCGCACTGCGCGTGGTCGACACTGTCGGCGCCGGTGACTCCTTCATGGCCGGTCTGCTCGACGCGGTATGGGGATCGGGCTTGTTGGGCGCCGACCGGCGCACCGAGTTGCGTGGGATCGGGGTGGACGCGCTGACGGCGGCGCTCGAAGCGGCGAGCCTGTCGTCGGCGCTGACCGTGGCTCGATCCGGCGCCTATCTGCCCGACCGAGCCGCCCTGAACGATCAATCCGCCACTCCCCCTGGTCGTTTCACCTAGGCTGGCAGCGCCATCACACGCCGGAATCGAAACCGGCGCGGGCAATGTCGGCGTGAACGCTACATTGGCCCTGAGTAATGGCGTTGGTGGGCCGGCGGACACCACGAGACTATGAGGGAGTTCCGTGGTGAAAGAGTCAGACCAGTTCGACTGGGTCACTGCCTACCTGGACAGTCATGGCCTTCTGACAACGTGGCGCAGGATCACCTTCGTCTTCATCGCAGCATTTGCGGTTCAACCACTCATCATGCTCTGGACCCCGGCCGCACCTGTCCATCCGGCGGCTCGAGGGGTGACAATCGTGTTGTCGGCACTAGGAGTCACCGGAGCGATCCTGCGGTTGAAGCGCTGGCCGACACGTCGTCAGTCGAGTCTGTCGTTACTCGGAGCGATGGTAGGCGTCGCGGCAGCGCTCTTAATGCTGTCGGACCCCTACGTGGGATTGATGGCATGCTCGACTTTCGCGATTCTCGGCGGTTACATCGCCTACTTCCACAGTGTCTCCTACCTGCTTGCCAACTCCGCCGTGGCCACAGTGTGCGTAGCGATCCTGTCCTGGCGGCTTATCGTGACCACAGGACACGTTGCCCTCACCGCCGGTTCACTGATCGTCATCGCGGGACTCAATGTCGGTGTACCACTGGGTATGCGATCGCTGGTACATACGCTGCGAACCGATCTGCGAAGCTCCGATCGCGATTCACTAACCGGCCTGCACAACCGGCGCTCCTTCTACAACTCGGCCTACGAACTGATCATGCTTCATCGCAAGACGCCAGGCTCATATCTGGTGATCACGGTGATCGATCTCGACGACTTCAAGCAACTCAACGATGTGCATGGTCATGCCACGGGCGATCAGGCGTTGGTCGCCGTCGCCGCGGCGCTTCGCGGGAACTGTCACCCCACCGCCGGTAATCGGCCGATCGGGTGGAGAGGAATTCGTGGTCGCCGATATCGACACCACACCCAACCCCGCGAAGATAGCCGAACGACTTTGCGACGCGATAGCCGCGATCCCCTTTGAGATCACTGCCAGCATCGGTACCTCCAGCGTCCCGCTCAGTGAGGCCCCGATCACCCCTGTTATGCAACTCATCGACGATCTGATCGACGACTTCAGACGCTGCCATGTATCAGGCCAAACGCGCCGGAGGCAACCAGGTTTGCCACTCCGGGGTGGTTCCTCCGCTCGTGTGAGGGTCGGCGTCGCTGAAGGCGCGCGGACCGAACAATCCCAGGTCGTGGCCCTGCAGTGGTGTTTTGTGACCAGCGGTATGGGCATACTGGCTCTATGCGTTCCATCTGGAAGGGCTCGATCGCGTTCGGGCTGGTCAACGTGCCGGTCAAGGTGTACAGCGCCACCGAGGACCACGACATCAAGTTTCATCAGGTGCACGCCAAGGACAACGGTCGCATCCGCTACCAGCGCGTGTGTGAAGTCGATGGCGAGGTCGTCGAATACCGGGACATCGCCCGCGCCTATGAGTCCGACGACGGCCAAACGGTGGTGATCACCGACGACGACATCTCCACCTTGCCCGAAGAACGCACCCGTGAAATCGAAGTGCTGGAGTTCGTCCCGGCCAGCGAGGTCGACCCGATGTTGTTCGACCGCAGTTACTTCTTGGAGCCTGATTCCAAGTCGTCGAAATCGTATGTGCTGCTCGCTAAGACGCTCGCAGAGACCGACCGGATGGCGATCGTTCATTTCACGCTGCGTAACAAGACCCGACTAGCGGCGTTGCGCGTGAAGGACTTTGGTAAACGCGACGTGATGGTGATACACACCTTGCTGTGGCCTGACGAAATCCGCGATCCCGACTTTCCGGTGCTGGACAAGAAAGTCGAGATCAAGCCCGCGGAGCTGAAGATGGCCGGCCAGGTGGTGGAGTCAATGGCCGAGGACTTCAACCCGGACCGCTACCACGACAGCTACCAGGAGCAGCTGCATGAGCTGGTCCAAGCCAAACTTGAAGGCGGAGAAGCCTTTACCACAGAGGAAAAGCCCAAAGAACTAGACGAGACCGAAGACGTCTCCGATTTGCTGGCCAAGCTGGAGGCCAGCGTGAAAGCCCGCTCCGGCGACGGCAAGGCTAAGGCACCAGCGAAGAAGACGACCGCCAAAAAGGCGCCCGCCAAAAAGACTGCCGCCAAGAAAGCGCCGGTCAAGAAGTCTCCCGCGAAAGCGGCGTCGCGATCCTGATCGTGTACTGCTAGTCCCGTCAGCGTCGCAGGGTTGCCAGGAAACGAAATGCGGCAGCTATCAGGTTGATCGCGGCCACGATGATGATCAGCGTCAGCGCCGCTCCCCATACACGCAGAAATCCCGCGTGCTCTGGATTGGTGAGTTCGGTGTAGATCAGCAAGGGCAGCGAGGCCATATTGCCGTGGAGGATGTCGAGGTTGATAGAGCGGCTGTACCCGACCAGGATCAGCACCGGCGCGGTTTCACCGATCACGCGCGCGACGGACAACAGCACCCCGGATATGATGCCCGGCATCGCGATCGGAAAGACAATCCGCACAATCGTTTTCCATTTGGGAACGCCCAACGCGTAACTGGCTTCCCGCAGTTCGTCGGGTACCAACCGCAGCATCTCCTCGGTGGACCGCACCACGACCGGCAACATCAGCAGCACCAGCGCCAGCGATACGGCCAAGGCGCTCTGCTGGAATTCCAAGGTGGCGATCCACAGACTGAAGATGAACAGCGCCGCCACGATTGACGGAACCCCCGCGAGCACGTCGACCATGAAGGTTGTCACCCGTGCCAACCGTCCGGAACCGTATTCCACCAGGAACACCGCCGTCATCAAGCCCAGCGGCACGGCCAGCACGGTGGCCACCCCGGCCTGCACCATCGTCCCGTACAGCGCGTGGTAGACGCCGCCGGCGAACTCCTCGGGTAGCACCCCTCGCAACGAGTGCGTCCACCAACCCAACCGGGTGACGGCATATCCGCCCCGCGCGATCACCACCCACAGCAGCCAGACCAGCGGTATCAGCGCGACACCGAACGAGGCAACGAAAAGGATGGTGGCGACGTGGTTTGTGATCCTTCGCCGCATGCTGAGCGGCTGCGATACCGTGACTTTGAGTGGCTGGCGGAGTGTCTCGATGCTCATGCGTTGACCTTCCCGCCGGCGATCGCGCGGGCGGCCGCGTTCACCACGAACGTCACCACGAACAGCGCGAATCCCGCCGAAATGTAGGCCCCGGTCGGCAGCGGCTCGCTGAATTCGGATGCCGCGGAGGCGATCTTCGAGGCAAACGTATAACCGCCGTCGAACAGCGACCAATTGCCCGGGCGGGCGGCTGCGCGCAAGATGATCAGCACCGCAACGGTTTCGCCAAGCGCGCGGCCCAAGCCCAACATCGATGCCGCGACGACACCGCTACGGCCGTAGGGCAGCACGGTCATTCGCACCACCTCCCAGCGCGTGGCGCCGAGCGCCTGTGCCGCTTCCATCTGGATACGCGGGGTCTGGCGGAACGCTTCTCGCGCTACCGAGGTGATGATCGGCAGGATCATCACCGAAAGCACGATCCCGCCAGTGAAGATGGTGCCGCCGCCCGCCAGAGACACGTTGCCGTGCTTGAACAGGAAGATCCAGCCCAGGTTCCGATTAAGCAACTCGGCCAACGGCTCGAGTTTCGGCGCCAGCACGAAGATCCCCCATAGCCCGAAGATGATCGACGGTACCGCGGCCAGGAGATCAACCATCGCAGCGAATGGGCGTGCCAGTCGCGCCGGCGCATATTGGGTGAGGAACACCGCGATCCCCACCGCGACCGGCACGGCCAACACCAGCGCGCTGATCGAACTCAGCACCGTGACCATCAGCAGGTCGTGGATACCGAAAGCCAACTTCTCGGCGTCGGTGGTATCGAATTCGGTGCTGGTGAAGAAGTTCGCGTGATTCACCCGCAGCGACGGGATAGCGCGAATCAACAGGAATATCGCAATCAGCACAATCGCGATCACGATCGTCGATCCGGCGGCGGCAGCGATCGACTTGAATATTCGATCGCCCCGCTGCCACCGCGCGTGGGTTAATCGCAGTCAGGGCAGGCTTTGTCCCGGACGGATTGACCGCAGTCCTTCGGCCACCACTAACTCAGGTCACGAGATGGCATTGACCGCAGCCGACAACCTCGAGCCGAACGCGTCGGGAATGGGAATGTATCCGTTGTCCGCCAAGCCATTCTGGCCGGCACTGATGGTGCTCTGCAGGAATGCCTTCACGGCCGAACCGACCTGGGAGTCGGGATATTTCGAGCACACAATCTCATACGTCGCCAACACGATGGGATAGGCGCCGGCCTGGCTCGGCCGGTAGAACGAAATCGTGTCGAGCACTAGGTCATTGCCCTGCCCGACGATCGAGGCTCCGGCAATCGTCTTGCCCACCGAGTCGCTGCTGATGGCGACCGGGTCCGGACTCGCCGACGTGACGATCTTGGCCATGTTCAGGTGTTGCCCCTGGGCGAACGACCATTCGTTGTAGGTGATGGACCCCTCGGTGCTTTTGACGGCCGCGCTGGTGCCGTCGTTGCCCTTGGCGCCCTCGCCGACACCGCCGTTGAATTTCTTGCCGGAGCCCTTACCCCACCCACCTTTGGAAGCGGCGTCGAGATACTTCTGGAAGTTATCGGTAGTGCCGGACTCATCGCTGCGGAAGACGACGTGAATCGGCTCGGCTGGCAAATTCGTGCCGGTATTGAGTGCTTGGATCGCGGGATCGTTCCAGGTGGTGATAGCGCCGTTGAAGATCTTCGCCAGGGTGGGACCGTCGAGATTCAGCGAATTCACCCCGTTGATGTTGAAGGTGACCGCGATCGGGCCGAACACGGTGGGCAGGTTCCACGCCGGCGAATCGCCGCAGCGCTTTTGGGCAGCCGCGTACTCATCGTGGCTCAGCGGTGAGTCCGATCCACCGAAATCGGTTTGATTGCCGGTGAATTCGTGGATACCGGCGCCCGACCCGTTGGGCGTGTAGTTCAACGTCTGGCCAGGGCAGGCCTGTTCGAATGCCTTGACAAAGCGCGTCATCGCGTTGGCCTGGGCCGTCGACCCGCTTGCCTTCAGCGTCTTGGTACCACCGCAGGTCACCTTCCCCGATGAAGCGCCCGTCGTCGCACTCCCCCCGGTCGCGTTGTTGTCACTGCCACATCCCGAAATGACGAACGTTCCAGCAGCAAGCGCTCCGACCAAGCCGCCAAACCGGTTGAGTTTCAATTCAGTTCCTCACCTATGCGATTGAGTGCCGCGGTCCTAGCCGCAGCTTACAAAACCAACCGTCTTCCTCGCGAACGTGAAGCTACAGTACGAATAGGTTAACGTTCGGCAAAATTTGTCATGCCCGTCGCGATCGACGAGATCGCGCGACCCCCGCACGACCGCGGGTTTGCGCACCGCCTAGAATTGTAGATTGCGCTGAAGGCCGCCGACAACCATGACTGTATCCGGCACAGGGATATATTCGTTGTCCGCCAAGCTATTCTGGCCTGCATCGACGGTGGGCTGCAGATCCGACGGCACCAAATCGGTTGGTTCCCAATTCAATCCTTCGGTACAAACAAGACCATGATCGCCGCCGCGTATTCGCGGTGCACCAATCTGCCGTCTTCTGCCAGCCTTAAAATGACACCGTCGCGGTATGTGGGCGCCGCACCGCAATGGCCGT
>CAWHWA010000031.1:0-14323 GCA_963832935.1 uncultured Actinomycetota bacterium | reverse complement strand
GGCGGCCGAGGCGATGGGCGCGTTGACCGCGGCGCTGCGCGCCAATGGAAGTTTGTCGCCCCGGCTGCTCGAATTGGTGCGGCTGCGCATCGCGTTTTTCAACCAATGCCGAAGCTGCATCGCGGTTCGCTATCAAAGCGCCATCGACGATGGTCTTGACGAGGACGCGGTGTGCTCGCTGGAACGACCGGCCGACGCGGATAATCTTTCGGACGCCTGAGCGATCGGCCTTGAAATTTGCCGAGTTGTTCGCGACCAACCATCTCGCGATCGACGATGCGGTGTACGACGAGTTGCGCGCGCACTTCAGCGAAGACCAGCTGGTGGAACTCGGCCTGCACTGCGCGATCGCGCTGGGTGTCGGACGGCTGCCGGCGACGTGGGATGTCAGCGATGATCTCCCCGAATCCAACGGCTCATCCGAGCGCTCGGCGCCGTGGAACTCCGCGTCCGTGGTTGCGACGGGCTAGGCGCCTACGCAGCAAATAACGGGTTAGGGTGCGTCAAACTCGATGCACATCGGTGAGAATGGCCGCGGCACGTTCGCCGATGATGACGCAAGGCGCCATGGTGTTGCCGGTCGTGATGCGCGGCATGATCGAGCCATCCGCGACACGGAGGCGTTGAACCCCGTGAACGGCGAGCTTGTTGTCAACGACGGACATCGTGTCGTGACCCATTTTTGCGGTGCAGGTCTGATGCCAGTAGCTTGAGGCGGCGTCGCGGATAAAGCGTTGCAGCTCTGGGCCTTTGAGGTCTCCGGGCATCACTTCACGTTTGCTGAACTTGCGAAGCGGTGCGGCGTTACCGATCTCGCGGCACAGCTTCACCGCGGCGATCGCGGCGGTCAGATCGTCGGGGTGCGACAGCATGTTGGCTTCGATGCACAACGGGTCGCCTGGATTGGGGCCTGTTATGCGGATTCGGCCACGGCTTTTCGGCCGAACTACCCCGGCGATCAAGGCCCAGCCCGACGTCGGCAGCCCAAACCTGGCCGTGTTCTCGGCGCTCGACAAGGCCACCTCGGTCTGACACGTCTGCAGGTCTGGCGTGTCCAGACCGGGATCGCTCTTCCAGAAATAGGTCGCCTCCGCGGCATTGTTCCGCGGTTCGAGCGGCTGGTCGTACTCCCAGACACAGTCGAAGCGCGGATGATCCTGATAGTTGCGGCCTACCCCGGGCAGGTGTTGTACCACCGGGATGCCCAGTGGACGCAGCTCGTCGGCATCGCCAATGCCGGACTGCATCAATATCTTTGGAGTATTGATCGCTCCCAGCGACAGCACCACTTCCGAATTCGCACCTACGCGGAGAACCTTGCCCTCGCGCATCAACTCCACCCCCGTCACCCGGGTTTTTTCCAGCAGCAACCGAGTGACGAGCGCGCCCGTGAGAATAGTGAGGTTTGTCCGTTCGGTGAGCGGACGGACGTAGGCAGAGAACACAGACTGGCGTTTGCCTGCTCGAGTGCGCAGGTCGATGATCGACGCTCCACCCCCTCCCTCCATCATCCGACCTGTTATTGCTCGCGAACGTCGGGATCCCGACCAAGCGGGCAGCCTCAACCATCGCGGGAGCAATTGGGTTGGGATCAGGGGCGGATTCGACGTAGATGGGACCACCGGTTCCGCGGTATTCGGGGTCGGGTGCTCCATGCCAATCCTCGATGCGTCGGTAAATATCGAGGACGGCCTCATAGCCCCAGTCCTTGTCGTCGGCTTCGGCGGCGAAGAAATCCCAGTCGTTTTTGTGACCCCGCGCCCACCCCATCACATTGATGCTCGAACCGCCCCCCAATACTTTGCCCATCGACAACGGGATCGACCGGCCATTGACGCGGGCACTCGGCTCCGCCGGCAAACCGCCAATCCCGGTCACTACCGAGATTTTTCGGCCATTGGTCCGCCCGTACAACGGCGTCCACATCATCGCGACCGCCAGCTTCCAAGAGCAGCACACTGACATCGGGATTTTCCGCAAGTCGGCCAGCCACCACCGATCCCGATGACCCCGACCCACACACGATGAAGTCGTACTGACTGTTGAGTTCCCCCGCTCATTGCACTCATATGTCGAGCCTGCGGTGTGCCGTGCAGGACTACCAGGCATCGGTGAACGGGGGATTGGCAGTCCTAGGTAGGCAACTCCCTCCCAGGAGGACAATGGTGCAATGGACTACGACTCAATGGCCGACTTTCTACTGGCCCGTCGGAGAGCGCTGACACCACAGGACGTCGGGCTTCCCGGGGGTCTCAAGGCGCAGGGTGCGAGGCCTACGCCGCGAAGAGGTCGCACACCTGAGTCACATGTCGGTGGACTACTACACGCGACTAGAACAGAGCCGCGCGTCTCAGCCGTCGGGGCAGATGCTGGCGGCACTGGCGCGCGCGCTACGGCTCGATCCGGAAGAACGTGACCACCTGTACCGGCTTGCGGGTGCAGGGCCCGCTCCCGACGGGACCAAGACTTCCGACGTCGTCCGGCCGGCCCTGATCGATCTGCTCGACCAACTCGACAACTCCGCCGCCTTCATCTGTTCTGACCTCCTTGTCGTCTTGGCCCAGAACCGATTGTCGGCGCTCTTAATGGGCAACCACATCCGTGGCGGAGGAATTGAAGACAGTGTGATTTGGCGTTGGTTCACCCGAACCGGAATACCGCAACTTGTTCTCACGAGAAGATCGTGAGTCTCAGGCTGGCCTCCACGTCGCCGATCTGCGGGCGACGTCGTCGCGGCGCCGAGGAGACCCCGACGTGGAGGCGATCGTCAACGGACTGTCGTGCCGCAGCGAGGAATTCCGGCGATTGTGGAAGCGTCACGAAGTCGGCCGGCCTCTGAAAGAGGTCCAGAAAATCATCATGCATCCGCGGGTGGGCCCGGTGCCGGTCGACGTCGAGATTCTTCCCACCGCTGACGAGGGCCAGCGGCTGGTTGTCCTCAGTGCGCCAGCGGGCACAGACTCCCGTCGCAAGTTCGAGTTGCTCGGCAAGCTCGGCGATCAAGCAATCGGGGCCTGAAGCGCCCTTCTCTCACCGCGGAGTGGAATCGGGTCTTTCTCTAGGACGATGGACTTGCCCACCCCGTTGATCGAGGCAATTGCTTCATTGTCCTTCGGGAGGGGCTCTGCCTGCCTAGGACCGCCAGTCCTCCGTTCAGCGATGCCTGGTAGGCCTCGCCGACGCACTGCAGGCTCGGCCTATGCGTGCAATGAGCCAGGGCGAACTCAACAGTCAATACGACTTCATCGTGTGCGGGTCGACAGGCGCAGAGTCGATCGATGAGGTTGGAGCAGAATGCATTGCGCGGATTCAGGGCGGGGCGCGCACCAGGTGAGCCGGCAAGAAGCCAGTGGCCCGGCGCGCCCGGTGGCTGCTACTCGTACCGGGCGCGTGGCATGGCCAGTAGGGGTGTGGGATTAATTGCCTCTAGGGCCTCCGGGGGGGGGGGGGGGGGGGGGGGGGGGGGGGGGGGGAGGATGGCATTTTACGATGGACTTGCCCAGCACCGCTGATCGAGGCGGTCTACGTGGTGACTTGTACGACGATGCGGCGGCGGTGCGTCAGCGCATCGAAGGCATCGAGGGCTCGGTCGTGGTGGTGGCGCATTCCTACGGCGCCGTCCCGGCGACGCAGGGCGCGGCAGACTTACCCAACGTCCGGCACATCGTCTATGTCTGTGGGTTTGTGCTGGACGTCGGGGAATCGCTATTAGGATTACTTGGCACTGAACCGGATTGGTGGGTCGTGGACGGCGACATCGTGACCGTGGACAATCCGCGGGCGGCCTTCTTCCATGATGTCGGACGGGAGGACGTCGAGCGGGCGATCGCGCGGATGAAGCCGTTCAACCGGGTCGCGGCCACTCAGGCATTGACCTCTGCAGCGTGGCATAGTGTTTCATCGACGTACATCGTCTGCGACCACGACGCCAAAATCGGCGCAGGTCAGTGGATGTTTGCCACGAGAGCAGCCGAGATCCGTCGCCTACCGTCGAGCCACTCGCCCATGTTGTCTATGCCTTCCGAACTGACCAGCCTCATCGGCGAAGCAGCGAACAGGTCGGCGTAGGGGACCGGCCCTGCGGCCGTCCGACGCCTGCCCCAACGACCGTGACCCACCGAAACGGTATGCACCGCAATGCCGTTGGCCGCGATCTGTACGTGCTCGAATGGTTCAGTGGCCACGATCGCTCCTATCGTGTCGAGCGTCTCAGCTCACGGAGTCTCGTAGCGTCTTCAGCCGCTCCCACCCTTCCGACGTCATCGGAAGACCCCAGTCTTGCTACCGGTTTAATGAACACATGTCCGAACGCGATCGCGACGAATCCGGCCGGCCTCGCAACGCTCGACCCCGCGACGCCCTGGGCCGACTCCTTCCGCCGGGCAGCGAGGGCGTGCCCCGCATCCCAGACGACCTCGAACTGTCACCGTCCGAATCCCTTGCCTACGCCCAGGATCTGTTGAACCAGGGCTTGGCGTTCAACGCGCACGAGGTGCTCGAGGCCGCGTGGAAGAACCGCCCCGACGACGAGAGACCGCTGTGGCAAGGCCTGGCCCAGCTCGCAGTCGGAATCACCCACGTTCAGCGCGGCAACCGCGACGGTGCGACCATTCTACTTCGGCGCGGGTCCGGTCACCTTGGCGAGGTGGATCATCCGGCGCCGCACTTCGTAGACGTCGACGGTCTAGTCGACTGGGCCGCTGCGCTGGTCGACGACCTTACCGGGTGCGACGAGATCTCACCGCCGCGTCTGCGCCCGGCGCTGACGAAACCTTAGCGAGCCCTACGGCGGTGCTTGGCTTGACAGCGATAGGTACGCCGTACCTCTCACGTCTTTCCGGATTGGGCTATCAAATACGTTGCAGCCCAACAGGATAGCGGATATTGAGTAGCGGAGAATTGCGGTATCCGTCGCTGCGACGAAAGGGGCTCTGCGACAGTAGCAATCATGTCCATTGGGACCCACCTCCGGCAAGCGCATGGCCGTCATTTATGGGCCTGGGTGGACACGGAGGCGATGTTAGACGCAAGCGGCGAATCACTCAGCCAGAGTTCGGTCAGACCTGCACGGCAATAGGGGGCCACCGCTAGCTGCTTAACGATGCAGTCACCCTCACCCATTGTCTGACGGACGGCGCAGATGCGACCGATCCCTGTCCTGCCGCTACTGGTCCGGATCCCCCTAGATCGGGGACCGCAGGATGCCGGGGTATCGCTGGGAAGGCAAGTTACTGCGGACCGTCGCGGCGACCAGTGACCTGGTCGAACAAGTCAACAACCTCGAGCACGAGTGAACGAAGGTCCTTGCATCGATGCCCTGCACATGAGGCGCACCTACCGGATCGACGACATGTCGCACGAGGCGGTGGCCGAGATTTGCCCGGCCGCGCAAGCTCACGGCATCCAATCGATGCTCGGATATCGGCTCTTTACCAGCGGCAGAACGCTGGGATCGTTAGACCTTTACTCCACACAGCCGAACGCTTTCGATGCTGAGGCCGAAATCGTTGGGGAGTTGTTCGCCGCGCACGCCGCGATCGCGCTGCTGGGGTCGAATCAGCAGGCCGAATGGCAGGCCGCGCACAATTCCCGAGACAGTATCGGCATGGCCAAAGGGATCTTGATGAACCGCGACGGTCTCACCGACGATCAGGCCTTTCACGTGCTGGTCTCGACCTCCCAATACGCAAACATGAAGGTCCACGATGTCGCCCGGTGGCTGGTTGCTCAAACCAACAACACGGCACGCGGACGCCACGAGTAGCGCATTTGATGTGAAGGACTGGTCCTGCATTGTGACCACCGATCCTTTTGCCTGCAGTGGGCTGGGCCACGCAGGAGCGATGGGAGCCAAACGAATAGGCGCTGACCGCTGACGGCCGCCGGCGTAAGTCGTTGTTGACGCAACTGGTTCTAACTAGCGGCACGGACTCATTTCGCCCAGCAAGTTCCCCTCGCCGTCAACCCTTTCCAAAAGGACTTCCGCAAATCCCCTGCATATTCCGGCGAGCTTGTCGCGCGGGAGCCCGCTGGGCAGCAGCGTAGGGAATCCGCCCTCGGTCTCGATGAGATAGAGCCGACCGAACTCGACCAAGCGATCAGCGTCTGATTGCAGGGTACTCATCGCGGCGGCCTGGGCAGTCTCACGATCACCGAACCGGCCGGAAAAGAAGGTTTGCAGTCGCGGCGCGCGCATCCCGCAGCCGTACAGATGCTCTACCGCGGCGACGATATTGGAGCCTGAGCGCAATTGCATGCCGAGGATATAGGCGTCTGCATCCTCCATCAGATCGGTGAGCTGGAAACTGCTCACCACATCTGCACACATGAGTTTGGCTCGCACGAAATCGTGTCCGGATGCGTACCGCTCGTGCTCGCGGCGCCAGTCACCGTAGAAGGTGATCCAGTCGCCGGCCCATCCGGCGATGTCACCGCGATTGATGCTTGTTCCCTCGGGGCGGCCGTACTGGTAACACCTGTGCACGATGCGGCCAGATGCGAGACCTTGATCGTCACCGGAAAGACGGGATCGCAAAAGCTTTCGATCTGTTCGATACCGGATTCGTTCACCACGCGGACGAAGTCCTTACCAATTCCGCCGACCAGGGCATGCCACTGGATCGACGCATACTCGCGGTGCCGCAAGAATTGCAGGACGAGCCCGTCATGGTCCGCCTCAGCTCGGTAGTCCTGTGCAAGCGCAAACAGCTGGGCTATATAACTGACAAACTCGCCTGGACGGTGCTGCGTCTTCACACCTAGGAGACGAACGGATGGCGGGGATCGTTCAACATGTCGGGCGCGGGACTGTATGAACAACGACCCCCGCCGCGCGAATTCGCATAACGACCACGACACCATCGGTGTTGTCGATTGCCTTGTGGGCGATGGTAAGTCGCCTTCAACGCCAGAGTGACATATCCGATTGGCTGCTTGGCCCTGGTTCCAGGCCGTCGACGCAAGGCCCCAAGAGAACATCTTTCACCTACGACACCATCGGTGTTGTCGCATCAGCACGCAATGCACCCTGGGTTAACCGTCGGCTACCGTTCAACCATGCCCGACCCCACGCAAGCCGTAGACCTGTCATGGTTCTACACGCTCGATCTCGACGACAGAGTCAACCTGCTAAACAACCCGCGTCAATCACTCATATCTCAGTTTGTTGAACGCATTCTCGCCCAAGTAGATACCACGAGATAAAGCAAGCGGTCATAGACGAAACCCTCTGAGCGGTACCGCCACCTGAGGCTCGATGAGTTAATCACCGCAAAGCTATAGGACGACACAACCTTGATAGGTGGTTCGATTCCTAACAGCCGCCGAGCGCAACCACTATCGCGCACCGCCGCGACGAGGGCACCAGCCGGGTCACTGCCTCCGACGTCGACCCACGCATGGCCCATCCCTATCTCGACATGAAGGCAACGAAACTCGGCGTCCTTGAGGTGGCGGCGAACGATCACGGATATTTGAGGCCACCAATCAGGCCAGCGACCCAAACGTTCTGGTGAACATCGAGATTCGCCGAGACCTAGCGCAATGACCCAAGGCGTCCAGATCTTCGACGACTCGAAAGCTGGCTTTCATCTTTGGACCCGGACGAAGCCATGGAACCGATCACCGCAGGGATGGGCGCCCCAGAGTTTGGGCTCACCGTGCGGGGATGGACCATTGAGCACGGCGCATGGCCCGTGAAGCCCGAAAGCCCGCGGCGAAGTGGGCCGCCTCATCGGGGTGTGTCCAAATACTCCGGATCAACGCGATCACCACCACGCGCCGCTGACCGGAATCAATGCTCGGACTGGCTCAGCAGGTCGGTGAGATTGCTCTCCCAGAGGTTGGCCTGTACGACGGTGAAGTGACCGCGGGTTTGGTCCGAGGCGGGCACCAGGACGTACCGTCCATTTTTAACCCGCTTGATGTCGCGATCGATGATGCCCAGGCTGGGCGGGTTGAGGTAGTCGTCGGCCGAGTTGACAGCGACCATCGGTGCAGTGATCTTCGAGAGGTCGGGCTCGGGGTTGTAATCGCGGGATGCCTCGAACGCGTAGAGCGTACGTTGGCGTCCATCGACGCGACTTGCTCCGATACCTGGTCTTCGTAAAACTTGTCGGCCGCCGGACCCGTCGGTGCGATCTGCTGCATGTGAATGGGCGCGCTTTTCGGGGCTAGCAGGGTGATGTCGGCAACGGTGGTAAGCGCTTTCACCGGCTCCGCCTTGTAGTCGCCGCCCGCCAATCCGGGTCGCTGCGGATGGCATTGATGATTTCTTTGCGCCATATGCGGTTGAGACCGCCGATCTCAACCGGGTTGCTGGCCAACGGCATGAGCGCGTCGATGGCACCTGGGTATTCCTCGCCCCACATCCATGTCTGCATGCCGCCCATCGAAAAGCCCATCACCAGCCGCAGGTGGTCGACAGCCAGTTTGGCCGCCACCAACTCATGCGTGGCGTTAACCATGTCGTGGTAGTCATAACGCGGAAAGTGCGCGTGCAGGCCATCACTTGGCTTGGTGGAAGCCCCGTGTCCGATCTGGTCCGGCAGGATCAGGAAGAGCCGCGAGGCGTCGAGCGGTTGGCCGGCGCCGAACAGGTAATTGGCGAAGCTCGGCGCGAGCAGCTGCTTTCCTGAGCCAGTCGTTCCATGCAGCAACAACACCGCATTAGTTGCCCTTCCCGAGGCGTCCCGTTGCAGAGTCCCGATGGTGCGGTAGTGGATCTTCAGCTGTGGCAGCGTTTCTCCGCTGCGGAAGTGAAAGTTGCTAATGACGTAGTCACCCTCGGTGATGGCCGGATAATCCTTTGGCCCGGCAGCCGGCGTGGATGCGGCCGGACTCCCGTGCTGCGACGAGCTGCATGCACTCGCGGCGAGCAGCACAAGGCTCAAGAGCACGCAACCTCTGGCCGCGGAACTTCTGCGAAACATTTCGATACGTCCTATGCCCGATAGATGTTTGCTGGATTCTGGCCCACACTTGTTGCCGTGCAACCTAATCCAGTCGGCGAGCACAGTGATGGGATGCTTTAGTGTATTCCCGGCCAGATTGGGCGGCAAGGGGGTAACCGGCTAGTGCGTGTCTCCTGAATAGGAGGGCGTCCGGCCATCGAGGATTGAGTGGTGACCCGAATGTCGTGATTTCTGACAAGTTCTGGGCGGTTGTGAAATCGACGATGGGTTTTGATGTCGATAAGCGGGGCAACAGATTCAGTGACATCGTCTGATGTCGAAAGGCATCGCTTGGCAATTTCTACGGGTATCCCATGGCGTGATCGCCACGATCGCAGTTCGGGCCGACACGCCGCTGGTGTTCCACGTCGACCAGCAGCCACCGAATCGAGCTTGGAGGAGCGTGTTTGACGCCGGCCGCCGCCAGATTCATCAGTCGCTCTAAAGTTCGACCTCTCCAATCACCCAGCGCCACAGACTAATTCGTCACCGTGACGTATTTACTGTGATGTCGCGGATTGGGCGCTGAGTGCCAGCCATGGCGTCGGGAGAGATGGTCGCGGTCAATACCTCACCTCAACGGGGCCCGGTAGATGCTCAGCGATTAAAGGCTGTGTCGGCGGTATCGTCGGAGGCGGTGAATATTGGCGAGAGTCGCCGAGCCGGTGCGTGGACACAACGCGGTATTGAGTCGGTCGCGCACGGCATTGATGTCAAGGCCTATCCCGATCGCAACCAGACAGTTGGCTGACGCCCCGGGCGGTGCGTTCGCAATGTGAACCGCCGTACCGACCAGATTGACGGCGAAGGTGGGCGCGGCTTTTCCGTATCTCATGACCACGGCCCCCTTGAGCCGGTACACCCCGGCGGGCGGGTTCTCGAGCAAGTCGATCAGTGCGCCAGGGTCGACTTCGCCGACGCTCGTCACTGTGACGGAGTCAGCGTGCACGTTGTGATTGTCGTGATCGTGCGTCGTGGCCTCTGACCGAGCAGCTCGCGCATGAGAGTTGGCCCGGTTCCTCGCGCGTACCTCCGACGTCGTACAGCAGTCCGCGGTCGATTTGCCCGCCGATAGCTCCCGGCGACGATCGCATGTGGATTACGTTCTCGCACGCGGCGTTCCACGCGCTCGACGGTCGCGGCGCGATCGCCGCGGGGGAGTTGTCAAGTTTGTTGACGACGACGAGGGAGGCTGCACCGTAGCGGGCAGGCGGCATGTGGCTGATGTCGACTGTGTCGAAATGGGTCGCGGCATCGATGACATCGACGAGTCCGCCGAACCGCACGCCAGCGACCCTGCTGAAGGCGATCATCCGGGCGACGGCAACCGGTTCGGCCAGGCCGCTGGCCTCGACGATGACGGCGTCCAGATTGAGCCGCGGATCGGCGAGCCGGGTCAACGCCTCGTCGATCCCGCCGTCGTCGGGCAGGACAAATGCAGCCGCCGGCGATGGAGGCAGGCTCGTCGACTTGTCCCGTCACCAGCATGGCGTCGACATTAAGTTCACCGAAGTCATTGATGATGACCCCGATCCGAGCTCCCGGCCGCGAAGCACGTGGTTAAGGAGACTCGTCTTGCCGGCACCCGAGATAGCCGGTCAAGCCAATCACAGGAGTCGCCTGCACACGCTTCCTTCCGTCCTGCCCGTTCCCGGAGATCCGGACAGAGCGCTAACCGGACGCAAGACTCATCGGGGTGGCAATCTAATGCTAACGATTTTCAATAAGCCTGCAACGCCCTGGCTTGCAAATCCTAAACGGCCTGTCGCCCAAGTCAATTCGTCACAGTGACGTATTGAGGGTGATGTCGCCGGACGGGCAATACGCGCGCCGACCGCCGACTATGGCGTCGATCCAGATGGGCCTAGCCCGATGCGTCACCGGGGCGTGGCATCCATGGAGTGGTCCTTATGAATCGACCTACGGAGCGGATGCGATCGATGTTCCAGGCCAACTCGGTAGATGACTTATGCCGATAAGCGACATTATGTCAACTTAACGAAACGGCCTGACCTGGTGCTTCATCGGATGAATCACTGACGTTCCGAGTGGCCCTCACCACCCGCACTCCCCGCCAGCCGACCAGACGGGCGTCAAGATCGACCGCCGGTGAGGCCGTACTCGTCAACCCGCAGAAATGCAGTGCCGACCCTGGTGCTGATCAACGGGAGATTGATATAGGTATGCTGCCGCGGCGCGGTGACTTCGCACACAGCTGATCAACGGGAGATTGATATAGGTATGCTGCCGCGGCGCGGTGACTTCGCACACAATTGTTCGGCAGTGACCGTCGCTCTACCCGTTGCCTATCGGGTTTCGGCAGTGGAGGTACCCGGGATTGACCGATGGGAGCTTCGGCCTGCTTCAACGCGGCGCGAAGCTGCTCAATGACGGTGCAATGTATCATTTGTTATGTCCCGAGACAGCCAGTCGGGCCCTCGCCGGCCCGCTCGAGGTGGGGTTCTCCCTCGTGACGGAGAATGAGGTTGCGCGGATTGTCGACGCGGACGAACAGCACGAAGTCAACGGGCGCCGCTTCGGTGTGGAACTGTTCGAGCGGTGGCGCGAAGAAATCAGCGCAGCCTGTGTGCCACTCGACGCAATCTCGAACGCCTCCGACGCTGTTAGCCGCTTCGCCGGCGAGTTGAAGTCCGGAGCTGTGGGAGCTTTGCCGATGAACGAATTCTCCGGACGTCAAGTCGATGTCCACCGCACCCGCAGGACGATTCGAGACAGCGACCCGGGCGTGGTCAAGGTGGGTCTGCAACTTCGGGGCCGCGGGGTGGTGGTTCAGCAAGAACGTGAAGCGACGTTGTTCCCTGTGACTTCGCTCTGTACGACACCAGCGTGCCCTTCACACTGCATTTCGACGGTGAATTCACAACGTTCGTCGTGACGATACCCCGCGCCTCGCTGAAGTCCCCTCGAAGAGCCTGGCCGCGGTGACCGCGGTTAGTATCCCTGCCGACAAGGGCGCGGGTTCACTGGTGTCACCGTTTCTACAGGACTCTGGCGGGGTCTGATCGCAGGATCGCCCACCAGCGCGCGCTTCGAGGACGCGGTCATCGATCTCGTCAGTGGGGCACTCGACGAGGAGTCATCGCGTGCGCTGGGCCCTTCGGGAGTTGGGATAGTCAGCTGCGCGAAGTCCTTCATCGATGCCCACCTCGCCGATCCGGCTCTTGACACCTCGATGGTCGCGGCGGCACACCATATTTCGCCTCGCTATCTCCAGAAGCTGTTCGAGGCGGAGGGTCTCACCGTGGCCGGATGGATCCGAACGAGACGGCTCCAGCGCTGCCATGAGACCTCCGGACCCTATGTTGGCGTCGGTAGGAATCAGCCTCATCTGCGCACGCCACGGATTCGCCGACGCGAACCACTTCTCACGGCTCTTCAAACAAGCCTACGGCGTCTCGCCGCGCTCGTTGCGTGAATGCCTTCACCTTTGACTCGTAGGTGCGCCGTCGTTGACTTCAGTTACAGCGCGCAGTCGGATCTCGACAGTGACACGCGCTGCAACATCGGAATCTGACTGAGGGAGCTCTGGGGTAGGCATCGCGAAACCGTTGCAGGCATGGGTTTCCCGTCAACTGTGTCCCGATGACAACGGTCAACGATGTCCTGAACCCATACAGGTCAATGTCAACGAAGCGCCTGCCGAAGCTCATCGCTGGTGTGCCGCTTGATCCCCCAGGCCATGCATTGCTCGGTGTTAGGCGAGCGGTCATCGGGCCACCCGAACATCATCAACGTCGGCCACCACCATCGGTCGACCGACTCTTGAACCGTGGCACGTTGCGCAGGGGTTCCGGTCATCATCGTCATCAGCAGCTCATGGCCCTGCCGCTGTCCGGCTACAGAATGATCGTGATGACCTTCTCTTCAGTATCGGCCTCGATGCCTGCCCAGCCGAGTTCGCGACCGGTTCCGCTGGTCTTCATGCCACCCCAGGGAAGCGCAGGATCGATTGCCGCCCAGCCGTTTACCCACACAGCGCCAGCTCGAACCTGCGCAGCCAACTGGTGCGCGTGGGACACATCGCGCGTCCAGATACTCGCAGCCAGTCCGTACACGGTGCCGTTCGCGAGCGCGATGGCTTCCTCGGTGGTGCGAAGGGCATGACCGCTCCGACTCGACCGAGATCTCTTCCTGGGCGATCTTCGCGTCGGGTTCGACGTCGGCGAAGATGGTCGGCTCGATGAAGAAGCCAGCCATATCGGGACGCCGGCCGCCGGCGGCGACACGGGCTCCCCCGTCGCGGGCCGCCTCAATGTAATCGAGGATCGAGTCACGCTGCCTGGATCATCTGCGCACCCATTGTGGTGGCCGGGTCGAAGGGGTCGCCCAGAACCTGCGCCTCGGCTGCGCCGAAAGCCTTTCGACCACCTGCGAATACAGTGATCTGTGCACGAGCACGCGGGTACCCGCGGCACAGATTTGCCCCTGGTTGAAGAACAGGCCCATTGCCGTGCCGTTGACCGCGGCGTCGAGATCGGCGTCGGCCAGGATGATCTGTGGTGATTTGCCGCCCAGCTCCAAGGTTGTGCGTTTGAACGTGTTGGCGGCGCGTTTGGCGATGATCCGCCCGACGCGGGGGCTCCCGGTGAAACTGATCTTGTCGATGTCGGGGTGGTCGACGATAGCGTCACCGGTGACCGCACCAAGGCCGGGCAGCACACTGACGACCCCGGCGGGGACGCCGGCCTCCTCGATGAGCCGGGCCAGGTGCAGAATTGACAACGGCGCGTTTTCGGCGGCTTGACCACTACGGTGTTACCTGCCGCCAGGGCCGGGGCGATCTTCCATCCCGCGATCATCAGAGGTGTGTTCCACGGAATGACCGCGCCGATGACACCGACCGGTTCACGCACGGTGTAGGAATGCGTGGGTTTCCCGAAATAGCCGGCGGTCGGAATTGTTGCGCCGCTGATCTTGTCGGCCCAGCCCGCGAAGTGACGGAATGTAGCTGCCGCGTTGGGGATGTCGAGCATCTTCGGTTGACTGATCGGCTTGCTCACGTCCAGAGCCTCGAGGCGCGCCAGCAGTTCACCGTCGCGCTCGATCAAATCGGCGATCCGATTGAGCAGCTTGCCGCGAGCAACACCCGGTGTGGCGCCCCACTCGCCGCACAGCTGCGATCGGGCGGCGCGCACTGCGGCATCGACATCGGCGGCGGTCGCGGCCGCGACGACAGCCAACGGTTCTTCGGTGGTGGGGTTGAGATCGATGAAGGTGTCCCCGTCTGAGCTGTCTTGCCACTTTCCGCGATATAGACCTGGGTTGCGGTGTCTCTGGCAGGACGGCCGCGGCGGAGGCCTCGTTGCGTGTGCTCATGAACTTGTGTCCTTTCGTTGTTTTCGAATCCAAGG
>CAWHWA010000030.1:0-94736 GCA_963832935.1 uncultured Actinomycetota bacterium | reverse complement strand
CGAAATCGACGCTGATGACCGGCTCACCGCTGCCGACCTGTTCGATCTCGACGACTTCGAGGCCGCCTTCGCCGAGCTCGATTCCCGTTACCTCGCAGGCGAAGCCGCCGCCCACGCGCAGACGTGGTCGGCCATCAGCGGCGCCTTCGCCGCGATCAACAGACACGAAATTCCCGCGCGTACGCCGGACTGGGTCAACATCGACCACCGGCACGGAGCGGCGTTCGCGCCCGGCGAGATGACCGCCTACCTCCACGACCTATTGGACGACGCGCCCGACATCAACGTCTACATCGAGGTCGTGCATCGCCTGAACAACGTTGGATCCGTCGTCACCGCGGCCGCGCATGGCACCTCGCAACAGGGCTTCAAGGCCGAATGGCGGGAGATCCAGATTTCCACGTTCGACGGCGAACTGCTGAGCAGTTGCGAGCTGTTCGACGAGACAGATCTCGAGGCCGCACTCTCGAGGTTCGCGGAATTGCACCCTCAGACAAGGCGATTGGAAAACGCCGCCAGCCAAATAGCCGGGCGCAACCAGAAGCACTTCGCGGCCCGCAACTGGGACGCGATGACCGAGATGCTGACCAACGACTTTTGCAGTGACGATCGCCGCCGAGTCGTAAACGCGGGGATTCGACGCGGTCAGGATGCCGCAATCCAGGATGCGCGCGCGAATAGCGACCTAGGGGCCAAGGCCATAACGGCGGCCGTCATCGCGACGCGCGGCGAGCGCCTTGTCCTCCTCCGTGCCCAATACTCGAGCAGCGCCCAGCGACCCGAAGCATTCCACGTTGATGTCCTCAACATCTACGAGATCGACGCCGATGAGCGGATCGCGGCGGTTGTCACGTTTGACCCCGACGACTTCGAAGCCGCCATCACTGAGCTCGACGCCCGCTACCTCGCCGGCGAAGGTGCCGGCACGCGCGCGTGTGGTCGGTGATCGCACAGGGTTACGCAGCATTCAACCGGCAGAACTCCCCCACGCCGGACTGGGTTACCGTCGACCACCGGCGAGGTGACACCGTTCGTGCCTAGCGACATGACCGATTCCTTCCGCGACATTTGGGACCTCACGCGAGACCTCAGCATCCACATCGTGGAGGTGCATCGGCTGAGCGATATCGGGGCGGTCATCACCCACGCAGGACACGGAACCTCGCGAGAGGGCTTCGACGCCGAATGGCACGGGATCGACCTCGTGACAGTCGACGGCGAAGAATCAGTCGCTCCGAAGTATTCGACGACGGAGACCTGGACAGGCGCGATCGCGCGGCTCGAACAGCTCCGCCAGCCAGCGCGGCGGCTGGAAAACGCGGCAAGCCGAGTGGCCGAGCGCTTGAACGCGCACTTCGCGGACCGCGACTGGGACGCGATGACCGAGATGATGGCAGAGGACGCATTCGACGACGATCGTCGACGAGTGGTGAACGCCGGCGTCCGACACGGCCGGGACGTCGTGATCGCGAACTGCGGGCTGTCGCCGACGTACGGATCACGGACGTTACGTCGAAAGTTATTGCGACCCGCGGGGAGTGCCTCGCCCTCAGTCGTGTTCGCTTCTCGGTCCGGGACCAGCGGCCCGGGGAGTTCCTCGCCGAGTGGTCAGCATCATCGAGATCGACGCCGACGAGCGGATCGTGGCACGCGTCGTATTCGACCCCGACGACATCGACGCCGCCCTCGAGGAGCTCGACGCGCGGTACCTCGCCGGCGAAGCGGCCGCTCACGCGCACACGTGGTCGGTCATCACCCAGGGCTTTGCCGTGCTCAATCGGCGCGAAATGCCGCAGACAACGCCGGATTGGGTGAACATCGACCACCGGCGAGGGACATCAATCGCGTCCGGTGAAATGTCTGCGGTCCTTGCGCCGCGTGGAAGTACCCGTCTGACCCGAGGAGCTTCATCGAGGCAGTGCATCGACTGAACGACCTCGGCTGTGTCATCACCCACGTGGCGCATGAGACCTCGCAAGAAGGTTTCTACGCCGAGTGGCGAGTGGTCAGCGTTTTGACGCTCGAAGGCGACTTGGTCAACCGCGGTGAGGTCTTTGACGAGGCAGACCTCGACGCCGCGCTAGCGAGGTTTGACGAACTGCAACCGCAGGCGCCGCGCCTGGAAAACGCGGCAATCCGAGTGTGGGGACGCTTCCAGACTTACTTGGAAGCAGACGACTGGGTCGAGATGGCCAAGATGGCGACCGAAGACATCATCACTGATGATCGCCGTCGGGTAATTGGCGCGGGGCTCCAACGGGGTCGAGATGTAAATGTCGCAAACATACGGGCCAGCCACGCAATCGGAATCAAGAACGTGAGGTCGACTGTCATCGCGACCCGCGGGGAGCACCTCGTACTCGATCGCCTCGTTTTCTCGGGGCAGGATCCGACACCGGAGCCGTTTGGCACCGAGCTACTTCGCGTTCTCGAGATCGACCAAGATGAGCGGATCGCAGCAGGTGTCTTTTTCGACACCAACGACCTCGACGCCGCCATCGCAGAACTCGACGCTCGCTACCTCACCGGCGAAGCGGCCCCGCATGCTCAGACATGGTCGGTCATCGCTGGCAGCTACGCAGGCTTCGACCGGCGCGAACTCTCCGCGACGACGCTGGACTTCGAGGACATCGACCACCGCCGCGGAGCAGGTTTCGCCCCCGGCGACATGATCGCGTACCTCCAAGCCTCATGGGCCGACGCGCCTGACACCAAGATCTATATCGCAGCGGTGCATCGGCTCAGCAACATCGGAGCGGTCGTCACCCATGTGGCGCACGGGGTATCACACGAGGGCTTCGACGCCGAGTGGCGGGATATCCACCTGCTGACGGTGGAAGACGATATGTTCAGTCGCTGCGAACTGTTCGACGCGGCAGACCTCGACGCCGCGCTCGCCCGATTCGAGGAGCTGACTGCTCCGGCGCGGCAACTGGAAAACGTGGCAACCCGGGTGCAGACCGCTTCTATGCCTACTTCGCGGCCCACGACTGGGCGCCGATCGCCGAGATTCTGGCCGACGGAGTTTTGCATTCAGCCGATCACCGTCGGGTCCTGAACGCCGGGCTCTGGGACGGCCGCGATGTTGCGATCGCAGAACATGCGCGCCCTGGCCGTGGTCGGGGCGCACATAACCTCTACCCTGATGGCGATGCGCGGGAGCGCCTAGCCCTAGCTCGTGTCTGCTCCTCGAATCCCGAACTGCAGTATGGGGAATTCGGGGCCGAGATGCTCATCGTCTTCGAGATCCACGCCGACGATCGGGTCGCGGCGGGGATCATGTTCGATCCCGACGACCTGGACGCTGCCTTTGCGGAACTCGAACTCGCTACCTCGCCGGCGAAGCGGTTGCCCATGCGCACACGTGGTCGGTGATCGCGGGAGCCTACGCCGTGTTCAACCGACACGAACTCCCCCCGACGACGCCGGACGTGGTGAACATCGACCACCGGCACGGGATAGCTTTCGCGCCCGGCGATCTCATCCCGTACATCCGCGCCACATTGAACCTCGCGCCGCAAGCAAGTAGCTACATCGAGACTGTGCCGGGCTGAGTCGACCTCGGAGCGGTCTTCATCCACTTGGTGAAAGGAACCTCGCGAGAGGGCTTCGACGCCGAGTGGCGGGAGATCGTTGTGGCGATGGTCGACGGAGACCTGATCAACCACATCGAGCTATTCGACGTCGCAGACCTCGATACCGCCCTCGCCCGCTTCGAGGAATTGCATCCGCAGGCAGCCCGGCTGGAAAACGCGGCAAGCCAAGTGGTCGATCGCATCCTTGTGTACTTCGCGGCCCGCGATTGGGACGCAATGGTCCAGACCATGGCCGACGACTATTACAGCGACGATCGGCGTTCGATGGTGGACAGCGGGTGTCCGACACGGTCGGGATGCCGCGATCGACAAACTATCGGGCGATCGCCGAACTCGGATTCACGAGCATGTCGTCGACCCTCATCGCGACCCGTGGAGAGCGCGTCGTCCTCGGTCGCGCGCATTTGTCGAGTCGCGACAAGAGCCCGAGCCGTTCCGCATGGAGCGCTCGTCGTCATCGAGATCACCGCAAATAACCGAATTGCGGCGGTGTTCGTATTCGACCCCGACGACTTCGACGCCGCCTTCGAGGAACTCGATGCCCGATACCTCGCCGGTGAAGCGGCCGCCCACGCGCCCGTGTGGCAACGCGCGATCGACACGCTGGACGAAGCCAACCGTCACCAGCCGGGGCCGATGATGACGGGACTTGCATATACCGATCATCGACGAGTTCCGTTCGCGCCAGGAGATTTCGGTCGGGCGGTTGAGGATCTCTGGTCTCTCGTACCCGATGCGCGCTACCGGGTGACAAAAGTGCATGCGCTCGATGCCCATGGCGTAGTCGCCAGCCTCATCATCGAAGGCACCGACGAACACGGGAACGAATTGCAGTGGGCCCGACGATTTTGCTCGTCTCCGACGAGCCGAGGATGGAGGTGTACGAAGAGAGCGATGTCGACGCCGCGCTCGCGAAGTTCGAACAGCTCACCGTGCCGGCGCCGCGGCTGGAAAACGCCGCGAGCCGAGTAATCGAGCGCTTCCAGACCAATTTCGCCGCGCGCAACTGGGCTGCGATCGCAGAGATTTCGGCCGACGAAATATTCACCGACGATCGCCGTTCGGTTGTCAGCAGCGGGTTTCTGCGCGGGCGGGATATCGACAGCGAGAACATACGGGCGATCGCCGACCTCGGGACAACTGATCTAACGTCGACGGTCATTGCGACCCGTGGCGAGCGCCTTGCCCTCGCCCAATTGCGCTTATCGGGCCGAGATCAGCGACCCGAGGCGTTCCGCACTGAAATGCTCGCCATCGTCGAGATCGACGCAGACAACCGGACCGCGGCACGCATCCTGTTCGACCCCGACGACTTCGATGCGGCCATCGCCGAACTCGAGGCCCGATACCTCGCCGGCGAAGCGGCCGCCCACTCGCAGGCTTGGTCGGCCATCACACAGAGCTATGCCGTGCTTAATCGAGGTGAAATCCCCACCACGACAAGCGATATGACAGATATCGACCATCGGTCGCTTGCAGCGATCGGGTCTGGTGACCTGAAGGCGTACCTCCGTGCCACGTTCGAAGACTCGGCGGAAAACCGCATCTACATCGAGACCGTTCATCGGCTGACAAACCTCGGCGCGGTCGTCACCAACGTGGCCAAGGGGACTTCACGCGCGGGCTTTTACGCTGAGTGGCGGATGATCTGCCTTATGACAGCCGACGGCGGCCTGATCAACCACGGCGAGATGTACGACGAGACAGACCTGGATGCCGCACTCGCCCGCTTCGAGGAGCTGCATCCACAGGCGCCGCAGCTGGAAAACGGGGCGAGTCGAGCGTCGGAACAATATCTAGAACGAACCATCGCCCACGACTGGGACGCAATGGCGGAAATGCTGGCCGACGACTACTACACAGACGATCGTCGTCACCTGGTAGGCGCCGGGATTTACGGTCGAGATGCCGAGATCGCCAGCGTGCGGAGTGCAAGTCGACCTCGGCCTCACGCACGCAATCACTCGACCGTCATTGCCGTTCGCGGCGAGCACCTCACCTTCAGCCGTGTCCGCTACTCAGGTCAGGATCAAGAGCTAGGCGCGTTCCTTGTAGAGATCCTGGTCGTCTTCGAAATCAACGCAGAACATCGGTTCGTAGCGGCCGTCGCGTTCGACCCCGACGACATTGTCGCTGCCTTCGAGGAACTCAATGCCCGTTACCTCGCCGGCGAAGCGGCCGCCTACGCGCGCACATGGTCGGTAATCACGCGGGAGTACGCAGCGCTCAACCGGGGTGAACTCCCCCCGACGATGCCGGATTGGGTCGACCATCGGCCGCTCCAACGAATTGGCGCGAGCGATCTGACCACCAATATCCGGTGTCACGTGGGAACTTATCCGAGGCTTTAACTTCTACATCGAAGCCGTCCATCGGCTGAGCAACCTCGGAGCGATCACGACCCGTGTGGTACGCGGCAGATCGAGCGAGGGCTTCGACGCAGAATGGCGGGAGGTCGACCTCGTGACGGTCGAGGGCGACTTGGTCAAACGCTGCGAGATATTCGACGAGGCAGATCTCGACGCCGCGCTTGAACGCTTCGAAGAGTTGAACTTACAAGCGCCGCGGCTGGAAAACGCGGCAAGCCAAGTGGGCCAGCGCTTCTTGGCGCACTTCGCGGCCCGCGACTGGGAGGCCATGGCAGAGATGTTGGCCGACAATTTTTACCAGGACGATCGCCGCCGGGTGGTGGGCGCGGGAGTCCGACATGGTCGAGACGCCCAGATCGCAGACATGCGGACGATCGCCGACCTGCGCACCACGTACCTGACGTCGACCGTGCTGGCGACCCGCGGGCAGCGCCTTGCCCTCATGCGTGACGATTTGACGTTCCGCGATCAAGGGCCCGAAGGATTTCTCACAGACGTGCTCGTCATCGTGGAGATCAACGCCGACGAGCGGATCGTCGCGTCCGTGTCCTTCGACCTCGACGAAATCGACGCAGCCTTCGAGGAACTCGATGCCCGATACCTCGCTGGCGAAGCGGCCGCCCACGCGCATACGTGGTCGGTCATCGCGCGGGTATACGCCGCCTGAACCGGGCTGAAATCCCAGCGACTGACACCGTTCCGTCGACATCGACCATCGCCGTGGCGCAATATCGGCGCCCGGTGACCTGGTCAAATACCTCCGTGCCACGTTCGGGACTCACGCACAGACATCCTCTTCGACATCCTCTACGTGGAAGCCGTCCATCGGCTGACCGGCTTCGGAGCGGTCGTCACCCAGGTGGCGAAGGGGACGTCACAACAGGGCTTCGACGCCGAGTGGCGGATGATCGATCTCTATCACGGTCGAAGGCGACCTGGTCAACCGCTGCGAACTCTTCGACGAGGCAGACCTCGACGCCGCGCTCGCCAGGTTCGACGAGCTCGATCGGCCACGGCCACTGCTGGAGAACGACGCGATCCGAGTCTGGGCGACGGTCGTCGACTCCTTCAACCGCCGCGACGAGGATGGTCTTCTCGCCGTCGGCAGTGAGGATGGTCGATTCGAGGACCGGCGCAAAGGCCTACAAGATGAATTCGGTGGTGCAGGACGGAAGAAGGCCATCCACACCATGTTCGAGACCGTACCGAGCGGCTGGCGGCTGGAGGTCGAGCCCATCGCGATTAGGGGCTCTCGCCTTTCGCTGACCCGCGGGCGCTATCGCGACGTCGATGCTGCCGATCGACCGATCGCCGTCGAGCTGTTGCACGTCACGGAACTCTGCGACGACGGCCTGATGCACGCCACCGTGAACTTCGATCCCGATGACGTGGACGCCGCTTTCGAGGAACTCGACGCCCGCTACCTCGCCGGCGAAGCGGCCGCCCACTCGCATACGTGGTCGGTCATCGCGCGGGGATATGCCGCGCTCGAATCGAGGTGAGATGCCCGTGACGACACCGGACTTCGAGGACATCGACCGTCGCCGTGGGGCATCGCTCGCGGCCGGTGACCTGATGGAATACCTGCGTGCCGCGCTCGACGATTCGGTGAGCAACCGCCTCCACGTTGTGGCCATTCATCGGCTGACCGACCTCGGTGCGGTCTTCACCCATGTGGCTAAGGGGACGTCACGGGAGGGCTTCGACGCCGAGTGGCGCATCACTAACGTTTTTACGGTCGAAGGCGAATTGATCAGTCGGTGCGAGATGTTCGACGAGGCAGACCTCGACGCCGCGCTCGCCAGGTTCGACGAGCTCGAAAGTTAGTTCACCGCGCCATCAATCGCGGTGAGGTGGTGGTTCCTCAGGAGTCCAGACCAGCGGCTGACCGGGCTGCCCGGGAAAGAGGTAGTCGAGAAAGGCAGCAGCCGTCGGTTGCGGTTCGTGGTTGGCCAGCCCCGGTCGTTCGTTGGCTTCGATGAATGCATAGTCATCGCCGGTGACGTCGGGAACAAGCAGGTCGATCCCCGTCACCGGGATACCGATCGCCGCAGCCGCCGCCACCCCCACCCGACACAGTTCCTGATTCACTTGGGCGGTGACATCGTGGATCGTGGCGCCCTGATGGAGGTTGGCAGTGCGGCGAACGCGCAGCCGGGTTCCTTTGGGCAGCACGTCGTCCAGCTTCCAACCGGCATCGCGGACCGTCGACTCGGTGAGGTCGTCTTGCGGGATGCGAGACTCGCCGCCGGTGGCAGCAGAGCGCCGTCGGCTCTCGGCCGCAATCAAATCCCGCACGCTGTGCTCGCCGGTGCCGATGACCTCGGGGGGCACCCGCAGTGCGGCGGCAACGACTCGGCCGTCGATCACCACTAACCGAAGGTCATCGCCTTGCACCCGCTGTTCGATCAGCACCTCCGGATATTGCTGCGCGCGCCCGTGCCAGGGCGACAGCAAGCTCGTCGGGACCGTTTTCGGCGGTGACGCCCACGGTGATGCCTTTGCCCTGTTCTCCGCGAGTCGGTTTGACGACGACCTCGCCGACCTCTTGTAGGAAGGCGTAGTCGTCATCGTCGAAAGTGGCCAGGCGGGCAGGCGGCACGGTGATGCCCGCCTCGGAGACCAGGCGCCGGGTCAGGCGCTTGTCGTCGCACCGGCACATGGCGATCGCCGAGGTGAACTCGGACAGCGACTCGCGGGTGATCACGCTGCGGCCACCGTGACTGAGTCGCATCTCGCCGGTCTCGGCATCGAGGACCTCGACCCAGATTCCGCGGCGCAGCGCCTCGTCGGCGATGATGCGCGCGTACGGGTTGAGGTCTTCGACCGTCTCCGGCGGCTGGGTGAACAGTGGCTCGTTGACCGCGTTCTTCCGCTTGATCGCCAGTACCGGAACGCGGCGGAAACCCAGCTTTTCGTAAAGGGCGATGGCGGCGGCGTTGTCGTGCCCCACCGACAGGTCCATGTAGGCGCGGCCCGCACTACGGAAGTGCTCAGCCATCGCCCGGGTCAGCGCATCACCGACCCCCGGGAGCGCGGCAGCCGGGTCGACCGCCAGGGTCCACAGGCTCGACCCGTGCTCCGGGTCGGAGAACAACACCTCATGGTCGACGCCGGTCACGGTGCCCACCACCGCACCGTCCTCGTCACGCGCGGCTACCAGGTAGGTCACCGCCTCCGCGTGCAGATGGTTGTCCCAAATCGTCTCCACCGGCGCCGGAACCATTCCGCATCGCACAAAGACGCGGTTCATCGCGTCGGCATCGGCCGGGTCGTTCAGCGTGCGCACCGTCACGCCGAGCGGTGACGGCGCCAAGTCTTCGTCGTGCTCGGAAGTGAAACGCAGTCGATAGGTGTGACTGGGATCGATGAAGAGCTCGGTCGGTGCCCTGGCGATCACCACGTGAGACTCGCGCGCGTAGATGCAAATGTCGCGGCGGCCGGGTGCTTCTCGTCGCAGTGCCTCGGACAGCGTGTCGGGGTCGGCGAAGGTCTGCCCGAAGATGAGCCTGCCCCAACCCAATTCGAGCTCGACGTCCTTGGCCATCGCGTCCACCATGTGTGGCGGCGACGCGTCGTGCAGGCCGAGCGTGATCGCCTCGGGATGGTCGTCTGCGGGATCGATGACGGTCATGCCGCGGGCCCTGTCACACCGTGGCGCTGCAGCCACAGCTCGAGCAGGCCGATCTGCCAGAGTTCATTGCCGCGCAGTGGGGTCAGCTTGCCGTTCGGGTCGGCCAGCAGCGCGTCGACCGCCTCGGCGTCAAACAGCCCGCGCTCCTTGGCGACTGGCGCATAGAGCGCGTCGCGGACCAGATCGAGGTAGGGCCCTTCGAGGTGGGTCAGCGCGGGAACCGGGAAGTAGCCCTTGGGCCGATCGATGACCTCCGACGGGATCACCCGCCGCGCAGCCTCTTTGAGGACGCCCTTGCCATCGTGCGCGGTCTTCAGCTCCGGTGGGCAGGTTGCGGCCAGCTCGACCAACTCGTGGTCGAGGAAAGGAACCCGGCCCTCCAATCCCCAGGCCATGGTCATGTTGTCTACCCGTTTCACCGGGTCGTCCACCAACATCACCGTCGTGTCCAGCCGCAGCGCACGGTCGATACCGGTTTCGGCGCCGGCGCGCGCGAAGTGCTCACTGACGAAGCGCTCACTGGGATCGCCCGGCGCTACGCTCCCCGGCCCCAGCATGGCCGCAACGCCCGCCGCGTCGCGATCGAAGAAGGCGCCACGGTATTGGGCGACCGAACCCTCCAGGGTCGCGGCGGCCGGTAAACCCATCGGCGGGTACCAGTGGTAGCCGGCGAACACCTCGTCGGCGCCCTGACCCGACTGCACGACCTTCACGTGGCGGGCCACTTCCTGGCTGAGCAGGTAGAAGGCGACGCAGTCGTGGCTGACCATCGGTTCGCTCATCGCGCCGATCGCCCCGTCGAGCGCGGGCAGCATGCGGTCGGTTCCGATGCGGATCTGGTGATGATCGGTGCCGAAGCGTTCGGCGATGATGTCCGACCAGCGGAATTCGTCGCCCTCGACGCCGCCGACCGACTCGAAGCCGATGGAGAAGGTCGACAGCCCGTGCTGTCCGGCCTCGGCGAGCAGCCCGACGATCAGGCTGGAGTCGACGCCGCCGGACAGCAAGCAGCCGACCGGCACGTCGGCGACCAGTCGGCGCTCGACCGCCAGGCGCAGCGAGGCCAGCACGGCGTCTTCCCAGTCCCGCTCGGACCAGTCGGATCGGTCATCGTGCCTGGTGAAGTCGGGCGTCCAGTAGGTCGTGACGGTGCGCCGGCCGTCGGGCTCGATGGCGACGAGCGAGGCGGGCGGGACCTTGCGCACTCCGCGCAGGATGGTCAGCGGCGCGGGCACCACGGAATGGAACGTCATGTAGTGGTGCAGGGCGACGGGGTCGATCCGGGTGTCCACGCCGCCGCCGGCCAGCAACGCCGGCAGC
Organism: uncultured Actinomycetota bacterium; assembly: GCA_963832935.1. Lineage (GTDB taxonomy): Bacteria > Actinomycetota > Actinomycetes > Mycobacteriales > Mycobacteriaceae > Mycobacterium. The sequence continues at coordinate 83,817 of CAWHWA010000030.1, read as the reverse complement.
GTCGACGCGAACCGGATGCGTTTGCTGTCTTCGGACAGGTAGAGGGGTTTGATGCCGAGCCGGTCCCGACCGAGCAACACGCGGCCGCTGTCACGTTCAACGATGGCGAACGCGAACATGCCCTTGAGGTGGCCGACGAAGTCGTCGCCCCAGCGGTGGTAGGCCTTGAGCAGGACCTCGCTGTCGCTGGTCGAGAAGAACCGGTAGCCGTGGCCCTGGAGCTCGCGGCGCAGTTGCTTGTAGTTGTAGATGCAGCCGTTCCAGGCGATCGTCAGGCCCAGGTCGGCGTCGACCATGGGTTGGGCACCCGCCTCGGTCAGGTCGATGATCTTCAGGCGACGATGCCCCAGGGCAACGCGTCCCTGTGACCAGACGCCTGCACCGTCCGGCCCCCGTGGTGCCATCACAGCAGCCATCGCCGATACCGCAGCTACATCGGGCACCCGACCGTCGAGTCGCACCTCACCGGTGGCTCCGCACACCGTTTCGACCCTACCTGCGGCAGGAAGAAAAGGAGATGTCAGGACCGCAGCTGCGCAACTCGATGCCCGCTATCTCGCCGGAAAAGCCACTCGGGCGCGTGGCCAGTCATCACAGGAACGCCGGACATCATCACTCCCGCTGACAATCGCCGTTGCCGATCACCCGCGACCGTGGATTCGGTCTAGATCCAGGCCTACTCTCCCCCAGGGGGGCCGGATCTGGTCCATGTCTCACGAGGGGCGTCAATGACCACAGGGACGACGACGGACACGCCTGCACTGGAAAAAGCGCTCGACGACCTATGTTCTGGCGCTCCCCGCTGGGCGGCTTTGTCGTTGACCAAAAAGGTGGCGCTGCTGGAAGCGTTGCCCCGCAAAATTTTTGACGTTGCACCGCAGATGGTGGCCGCCGCGCTCGACGCCAAAGGTATTTCGCCGACCTCGACCTGGGCCGCGGAGGAATGGGCAACCGGCGTTTGGCTGCCCATTCAAGGCATCAACACGCAACTGCTCGTCCTCAAGCGGATTCTCGCCGGCTAAGGGCCCGATCGGCGCCGACGCCGTGCACACCCGGCCCGATGGCCAAGTCGTCGTCGACGTCTTCCCCCTCACGCCCTACGACCGCCTCTTCTTCCACGGCTACCACGCCACCGTGTGGATCGAGCCGGGCAGGAGCGCCGAGCAGACGCGCGAGGATGCCGCCAAGATGTACCGCGGGCACACCCCGGATCGGGCCGAAGTCTGCCTGGCGCTGGGTGCAGGCAATCTGGGTTCCATCACGACGCTCGACGTGATCGACCAGCTGTACGTGCGGGGCAACGTCTGCGCCGTGAAGCTGAACCCGGTGAACGACTATCTCGGACCGTTCTACGAACAGATCTTCAGCGACTTCATCTCGCGGGGCTGGCTTCGCGTCCTGTACGGCGGCGCCGACGTTGGTAGCCACCTAGCCCAGCACCCGAAGGTCGACGCGATCCACATGACTGGTTCAGCGGCCACCTACGACGCCATCGCTTGGGGCACCGATGACCGCGCCGCGACCCGAAAAGCCGACAACACACCGCTCCTCGATAAGCCGATAACCGCCGAACTTGGCGGCATCAGCCCATTGATCGTCGTTCCCGGGGACTGGACCGATGCCGACCTGAAGTTCCAGGCCGAGCACATCGCGTCGGCCAAACTCATTAACTGCGGCCACAACTGCAACGCCGCCCAAGTCCTTGTCCTACCGCAGGACTGGCCACTGGCCGACAAACTTGTTGCCGAAGTCCGAGCGGTCATGCGCAATGCCGAACCGCGTCCACCGTATTACCCAGGCTCGCAGGAAAAGACCGCCAAAGCGTGTGACGGCATGACCGGCGCCGAGTTTCTTTGCGGCGAAAAGAGCCGGGCCCTGATCCCCGACGTCGACCCCACCAGCGCAGCCAGCATCCTGACAGATGAGGTTTTTGCGGGTGTCCTTGGCATCGTGCGCATTCCCGGCCAGACACCACAGCAATTCCTGCACAACGCCGTTGAATTCGCCAACGACGTACTCCCCGGGTCCCTCGGCGCAATCGTCGTCATCGATCCCAAAACCCGCAAGCACAACGCTGAAGCTTTCGATGACGCAATCTCACGCCTGCACTACGGCGCTGTCGGCATCAATGTATGGACCGGAATGGTTTTCGCGCTGGCAACCTGGGGAGCCTACCCCGGCAATACCCCGCAGAATATCGGCAGCGGTAACGGCATGGTCCACAACGCCTTCATGCTGACCAGGCCGCAGAAGGCCGTGCTCGAGATCCCGTTCCGGCCGGCGCCACGCTCTTTCTTCGGCGGCGAGCTGACACTCTCACCAAAGCCGGTGTTTTTCATCACCAACAAAACGGCCGAAACCACAATACGGCGACTGGTCAACTTCACCGTCCACCACAACCCCATTGCTCTGCCCGGCATCCTGGCCTCCGCACTGCGCGGGTAAGTCAGTTTGGGCTGCCGTGCACGGCCAGGACAGGCCACCGGTCCGGCACGCCTTTCAATAGGTGACTGCCGCGGTCGTCGAACGCGAGCCCGGATCCCAACACCAGCGGCGGGACGGCACCGGATACCAATACCTCGTCGGGTTGTGCCATCCCCATGATCCGCGCCGCGATATGGACCGCGATGCCATGCACATCGCCATCCTCGACCTCCACCTCACCGGTGTGCAATCCGGCGCGGATATGCAGGCCCAGATCCCCGACAGCGTCTCGAATTGCGCACGCGCAGTTGATTGCTCGAGCCGGGCCATCGAATGTCGCGAGTGCACCGTCGCCGGTGAACTTGACGACCTTGCCGCGCGCATCGTTCGCCTCTCGCGAGACGGCTTGGTTATGCGCGTTAAGGATCGAGTTCCAGGCGTGGTCACCCAAAGCCGTTGCGCGCTCGGTCGATCCGACGATATCGGTAAACAGCACCGTGGACAGCACACGATTGCTCGGTCTGGACCGTCGGGCGCCGGTCAGGAACGAACCGATCTCGTCGAGCACCAGGTCGGAGTCCCCCGCGAACCACTCATGGTCATCGCCGTCGAACTCGACCCGTCGCGCATGGGAAATCCGTTCCGCCACGTACTTGGCATGCCCCGGGACGACAAAACGGTCACCTCGCCGGTGCACTACCAAAGTCGGCGCCTGAATGCTCTCCAACACCGGCCGCAAATCGGTGTGCTGAAACAGATCGCTGACCGCCTTGAAATATCCCCGGCCACCGGCGAGTCGCTCACCACGGCCATACCAGCGCCGCTTCGCCACGTCCCGGCTCCAGCTTCGGCGCCAGCAGCTCAACCGCCGAACCGGTCCCCGCGGTCTGGCCGACAACGTCGGACAGGTTGTTTAAGGCCCGCTCCGGGATGGCGAATGGCTGATCGGGCGTGCGCAGGAAGTACGCGTACGGGCTCCACAAAACAAGCGACCGCACCCGCTCGGGGTGGCTTGCCGCCAACAGCATGGCCGGAAGCGCCGATCCCGCCATCCCGAACACCGACGCGCGCTCGCTGCCTGCCGCGTCGAGCACCGCGATCAGCCCGTCCGTCCATGCCTGCATCGCGGGACGCTCGTGGATCGCCACCGCATCGGAGCTACCCACCCCCAGCAGGTCGGTCAGGATCAATCGGCCGAACGAGGCGAGCCGGCGAAGATGGTCGGCGACTGTGTGGTCGTCCCAAATCAGGTCGATGGGAAACCTGGGTGTGGGTATGAATAGCAGATCAGGTCCTGCGCTACCGGCGACCTGGTACGCGAGGTTAACGTCACCATCCCGCGCGTAGACGGTTTGAGGGATGACCGCCATGCCCATGAGCATGACAGCAAACCACCAAGATCGCCTGTTAATCGGCGCCCGCCTACCTCTGTGGCGCGGGCGAGCAACGGGGATCCTCGGGTAGCGTCAACGGCCATGCACGCCGCGCAGCGTGACCTCGACATCGTGCTCTACGGCGCGACCGGTTCCGTCGGCAAAATGACCGCGCAATATCTGGCGGGCACCGGACTCCGCGTCGGTTTGGCCGGCCGGTCGGCGCAGCGGCTGGACGATCTGCGGCAGGCACTGCCCGACCAGGCCCGCGACTGGCCGCTGATCGTCGCCGACACCGGTGACCCGCAAGCCCTGAACCAACTGGCCGCCCGAACGCGCGTGCTGATCAGCACGGTGGGACCCTATGCCTCCCAAGGGCTGCCGATCGTGGCTGCGTGTGCCGCTGCCGGAACCGATTACGCCGACCTGGCGGCCGAGGTCCCCTTCGTCCGACGAAGCATCGACGCCCACCACGCGCAGTCGGTCGGAACCGGCGCCCGGATCGTGCACTCATGCGGATTCGATTCCATCCCTTCGGATTTGACCGTGTATGCGCTGCACCGACAGGTGGTCACCGACCGTGCAGGCGAATTGGCGGACACCACATTCGTCCTGCGGACCGCGAACTACGCGATGGGCTTCTCCCGAGGGACCGTCGACACGATGCTCGAGCTGATGCGCGCCGGGTTCGGCGATCCCGCGACACGACGGATGCTCGACGACCCGTACAGCCTGAGTCCCGATCGCGCAGCCGAGCCGGACCTTGGGCCTGAGCCGGACGCGTCGTTGCACAGAGGCGAAGAGCTCGCCCCCGAGATGGCCGGTTTGTGGACCAGCGGGTACTTGATGGCGCTGTACAACACCCGATGTGTCCGGCGCACCAACGCATTGCTCGGATGGCAATACGGCCGCCGGTTTCGCTATTCAGAGGCGGCAAGCATGGGTTCGTCTCCCGTCGCGCCCGCGATGGCGGCGATGACCAACGCGACCATCAGCGGCGCCTCCAGGCTCGGCGGCGCATACCTGCGGATGTTGCCTCCGGGACTGTTGGAGAGCCTGATCCGCGGCCGAACGGCGACGGCGCGCCGCGTGGTCACTACCGGGTCGAGACTTACGCGACGACGACTAGCGGCGCGCGGTATATGTCGTCGATGGCGCAGGACGGCGACCCCGGCTACGCCGCCACGGCAGTGTTGCTCGGCGAGAGCGCGCTCACGCTGGCGCGGGACGGGGGCCAGCTGCCCGAACGGCACGGTGTGTTGACCCCGGCCTCGGCGATGGGTGACGCGCTGCTCAAAAGGCTTGCTGCCGTTGGCGTCACCGTGCAGGTCGCGCGGTTGGCTTAACGGTTACGGGAGGTAGAACCCGCGGATCCGGTACCAGTGGCCGCGGCCGAGTAGGGCGTTGGCGGCCTGCAGACCGGACATGACGGCGGCCTCGATGCATCCGGCGTTATACCCGCAATCTGTCCAGTCGCCCGCTAAAACCAGATTGTCATAGCCACTTTCGTCGGACCGCAGTCGATACTTGTCGGATCCTGGGACCGACTGCACGTATCGATCCGAGGGATCGATGTTGACGCTGACGTGCTGGGTCTCCAGCGCGGACGGGCCGCGGTGACCGTTGGCGCCGACGAGCAGATGCCATGCGAAGCCCTGCTCGGTGACCGCACCGGGCAGGTAGAGCCCGACGTGGGTGTCGAGATAGGCGACCGCGTCGGTGAACACTTTCTCGCGGCAGCTCGCCACGTAGACCTTGGGGTCGTCAGCGCTGGGCCACAACGCATTCAGCGCCCCGCAGAAGTAGGCCACGGTGCGCGGCTGATCGTCAGCGGGCCACTGCTCGGCCCACAACGTTTGCGGCATCGACGCCCAAGTGTCGAAAGGAGCGACGTAGCCGCTGGTCGTGACACCGGGGTGGTTCCACCCCAACGTCGGTTCGTCCGGCCGCAGCCACAGCTGGAAGGCCTGGGTGGCGACGGTGCGCAGATTCGTCGTCATGTCGCGCCACTGCGGGCTGTCGGCGATCAGTTCGCCCGCGACCAGTTCCACCATGCCGAGCGACGCGGCCAACACGACGTAATCGAAATCGACTCCCCGGCGCAGCACCCGGTTCTCGATATCCGCACGCTCGGCGAAATGCGACTCCAGGTCACCATTTGCCGGCCCCCCGCAGCTGTTCGATCAGCGGCCGGTCCGGGAAAACGGGAAGACCGCCAACTCGGGTCAGCGGTTCGTACTCCGTCACTCCCGTGGCGAGCCGGGCCTGACGACCCAGGGTGATCGCCTCGACTGCCTGACGACGGTCGTCGAGGTGCAATGCGTCCACGCGGTGGAAGAACTCGAACTCGACGCCACGTCTGCGCAACGCCTGGTACAGGGGTGCGATGACGACGTCGCCCATGCCGGCCGTCATCTTCCAGAAGAACGCACCTTTGTACTGGAACAGCGCGATTCCGGTGAGCAGCAAGGCCACTCCCGCGCCCAACGCAGGCTTGTTGAAGTCACCATCTTCGTAGCCGAAGACCATGTCGTACAGTCCGCGAACGAGGGGGAAGTCCAGAACGTCGGGGTGGGCGCCGTGGCGGAGAATCCAAGCGCAGAAGTCCTCGTCGTTGATGGCGCGAAAACCGCGCGGATCGGTCACCAGATTGTCGGAGATTATTCCGCGTGCAGTCGCGGTCTCCAGCGACAGAAATAACCAGAAACGCCGGTGATCGGGCCGATGCTCGTAGTCAAGTGCCGCACGAATCGCGTCCAGCACGTGATTCAGCGCTGCGGACGGGATCGTCTCGGGGGCCAGTGGTTTGGCCAAGGTCGCCAACATGGCTAAGACTCCCCATCGCACCACCTGAAGCCACTCCCCCGTCGAATCGGAAGAGTCGGGCAGGCGATGGGCTTCCGCGTCGGGCGCGGGCAGGGAGTCGGCGAAGTTGAGAACCAGCCGAAGCGCGCGCCGGAGGAAGTCGACCGCGGTGAACTCTCGGCCCGTCGCGTTCGGCTCGCCCGGCAGCTCATCGTTGCGGGCGAGCCCGCCGGGCCACACCAGCCACTCATCGCCGAAGCGGTCGGCGATGCCCATCTGGTCGGCCGGGATGAATGCCTGATCCCAGGTGTGGATCGGCGCCTCGGGATCGGTTGCGGCACGGTCGAGTTCGGCGTAGCACTCCCGAAGCAACGCGAATGCATTGTCGTAGCAGCCCAGCCACACGTGCAGGCCGTGTTCCTCGATGCGCCCGTGCAGCCCGCGGCTCGACGCGCCCTTGCCGCCGAGACGCCAGCCACGCTGGTAGACGGTGATGGAGTCGAATCGTTCCTGCCAGCCGGCCTCGCTCAGCCGCCACGCGGCGCTCAGTCCGGCCATGCCGCCACCCAGGATGGCGACTCGGTCGCGATTCCTCGTCACACCAGCAGTGCCCGTGTCCGGGCCAACTCCGGCCACGTCTGGTCGGTGGGCATGCGACCAGCGGCCTCGATCAGTGCTGCCCGCGCCTGCTCCCCTACCAGCTCGAAGTCGTCAGCGGCCGAACGAAGTTCGAAGATGTGCGCGCCCTGCTTCTGTGCTAGTTGGATCGCTTCGCGAAAGTGACGATGCCGTTCGTCAACGTTGTCGAGCGTGTGCGCCCGCAAGCGCAAAAGTTCGGCATCGTAGAACTGTATCCAGGTGTCCTGCCCCATCTTCAGGGAGACGTCCAGGCATTCACGTGCGTCGTCCAGAGCGCCCGAGGCGGTCAGCAGCCGCGCGAGCACTCCGTCGTAGATGGCGAGGAAGGTCTTCACCTCGAACGCACGCCAGGTTCGCACGACGGCGGACATGGTTTCGATGTGAGGCGCCAACGTCGCCGGATCGGTTTCCCCGGCGGCGAGCGCCACCATCGCCCGGCCAGCGCTCTTCTCGCTCCAGCCAACCATCACCCACTCATCGAAATCGTATTGTTTTGCCAGCGTCGCGAGTTCGCTGGCGATCTCTAAACTTCTTGCATGTTGGCCGGTTTCAGCGCGAAGTAGCGCCTCGATCGATCGCCCATAACACAGACTGAAGGCGCCTCGCGGGAAACCCACCGCCTGGCTGCGCTCTTCCATCTTCTTCAGTGCTGTGTCGGTTCCGCGCAGATCTCCCTGAACACACCGGATGAGAGCAAGGAATGAGTACGTTCCACCGATCGGGTCGTTTGGCCCGTAGTAGGCGGTTTCACGAAGAGAACCGTCTTCCACACCGGCCGCAGCCTGTTCCAACGCGTTCCGGGCCCCGCCGTAGTCTCCGCGAAAGCCGGCGAGCACTCCCATGGTGGCGGCGATGCCGAGCTTGCGCCCCGGCCCGTCACCGAGCTTGGCCTGCAGGTCTCCGCCAACTGGGTGCCTCGCCGTAGATCGCCGCGGGCGGTGTAATAGACCCACAACGCATTCAGGGTGGCATACAGCTCGGGCGTCGGATCGGGTCCGATCAGCTCCAGACAACGTTCGAACTCGGCGGCCGCCTCAGTACTGGAGTGGCCTTGCGCGGCGGACGCGAGGAAGCCGGCTTCCAGACGCACGGCGATCTCTTTCGTATCGCGCGCCGCACTAGGTCGGATGCGCCCGATGTTGTCCAACGCCCGGCCCAGACACGCCCGTGCCTCGTTGAGTGCACCGCGGCGTCGAGCATCCACCGACGCCTCCTGGTGGGCGTTTGCGGCCTCGTCGAATCGCTCCGCTGATTCGAAATGACGTGCAACCAAAGACCATTCGGGATTCGCATCGGCCGATGCCGCGACGAGCGCGTCGGCGATTCGGCTGTGCAGCCGACGACGAATGGTGGGCGGTGAGACCTCCGCGGCCACTTCGCGCAGAAGTTCGTGGTGGAAGCGCCAGTTGCCCGCGTCGATCGGTTCGAACACGCGCGCTCGCGTCAGTTCCTCGAGTAATTCGTCGATCTCGCGCTTGTCCAGGTCGACTACCGCGGAGAGCAGGGCTCGATCGAATCGGCTGCCGATCAGCGCGGCCGCCTCCACGACCGGAAGTGTGTTCTTCCCGGATCGCAGTCGTGCGAACAGGGTTTCGTACAAAGTGTCGGGCACCTGCGCGGACTGACCGACATCGAGTGGCTGCTCCCTGAGCTTGGCCACCACTTCTTCGATGTAGAGCGGGATGCCGTCGCAGCGCTTGTGCACTTCGGTGCGCGCTTCGCTCTCGAGGTCGGGGTGGAGAGCGCAAACGAGCTTGTCTGCGTCCGCATCGTTGAGCGGGGTCAACTCGAATACCGCGGTGTTATCGGGCAGGGGTGGAAGCTTGCGCCCGGTGATCACCACCATCAGCCGGCCGCTTTCCTCACCGAGCAGCGTGTGGACCACCTCGATGGTGTCCTCGTCGAACCAGTGGACGTCATCGACGAGGACGACTGCCGGTCCCGGGCCCAGGCAGGCGAGCAGGTAGTCGTGGATGGCCAGGGCAATCCGGCCGTACAACTTGAGGCCTTTGGCCGGCACCGATTCGTAGCCGCTTTCGGGGCCAATGCCCAATACGGGAGCCAGCAGTGGGACCACGACCTCCGGATCGAGCGCGCACTGCATCACCTCGTCGCGCAGCTTGCGGAGGCGCTCGGCTGGATCGGAGTCCCGTTCGATGCCGCACCTGCGTTCCAGCAACCGCCGAATGGGTCGCAGCCCCACATCCGTGTGAAACGGCGACCCGAAGATACCGAGCACTACCGCGCCGTCCTGCTGGGCCATGTCGACGGCGGCGTAGGCCAAGCGGGTTTTGCCGATGCCGCCCTCGCCCAGGAACGCGACTCCCGGCGACGACAGCTTGCCCTCCTTGGCCTGGGCCCAACTTCGTTGTAGACACTCCAGCTCGCGCTCACGCCCGACGAGCGGCCCGCTCGCCCGCGTTATGGCATCGCGTTCGCCGATGGCGCGATAGGTGAGGATCGGATCGTCCACACCCTTGACCGCCTGCCCCGGGTTCGGCACGAGTTCGAAGGAGTCGCGCACCACTCGTTCGATGGGCTGCGACACGGCGACTGTTCCCGCATCGGCGATGCTGCACACACGGGCGGCGAAGTTGGCACCCAGGCCGTAGACATCGTCCTGGGCGGTGTCGAGATAGACGAGCCCCCGGTGAATGCCAACGCGGACACTGATGTCGAATCCGAAGCGCGCATGTACCCGCTCGCTGAGCACGCTGATCGCCTTGGCGATGTCGAGGCCGGCGTAAACGGCTCGGTGTGCATCGTTCTCGTGGGCCGCGGGGTGACCGAACACCGCCAGCAGGCCGTCGCCCTTGGTGAACCCGATGTGGCCCTCGTAGTGGTTCACGATGCGATTGACCTCGTCGCGATACCGCCCGACGACGGTGCGGTAAACCTCGAGTTCGATTCGGCTCGACAGAGCTGTCGAATCGACCAGGTCAGCGAAAAGAATTGTCAGGCGCCGGATTTCGCCGCCATCTCCGGGAGCCGCCAGCAGCTCCTCGGCGTCTGGATTGCCGCCGTCGACGGCGAGTACCTGTCCGGCGAGTGCGTCGGCCGTCTTTCGGTCGCCCCGATTGATGGCCCGAACGGCGTGGTCAAGCCAGTCATCGATCGAGGCGTGGGCTTCCTGGTCGCTCACAATCCGACGGTGACCACCCTCTCGTCGGGGACAAGGGACTGAGTGCTCAGCTTGATCGTCCCGGTGTAGTTCGCGCCGAGGTAGTTGTAGTTCGTGAGTACGACCTGAAACTGTGTGGCGCCCGCGGGCAGGAACGAGGGCTCAAAGCTGATGGCGGACACGGGAATCGTGACATTCGGCATACCGACTCGCACGAACGGCCCACTGGCCTCAATCTGCCGCGGATAGGTGGTCGCTTGGACTTCGACGGCTTCCGACGGAAGTGGTGTACACGCGCACTCACACGACGTCCCAAGCCAGGCGCCCGGCCCACCGACGACGCACTCGGCAAGGATTCCCCAGCCCGTCATCCCGAGATCGCAAAGGTCGTGCACCAGCGTAATCCGGCCGTCTATGCCCAATCCTTCGGCGGAGTCGCTCTTGTCACCCGCTACCACCCAACGCTGGGCAACCTTGCCGACCAATTGCTGGGCGACCGCGCTGTGCGCGCGCATCGGGGGCTTCGGAGTGGTCACTTGCCGCCTCCCTTTGGTTGGGTGATGGCTTGGATGAACTTCCAGGGCTCGCTCGCGATCCTGGCGCCGACCTCGGCGCTGTGCTGGGCCAGTTCGGCCACGGTCAACTGCCCCGACATCCACTTGTCGGCCAGGTCGAACTGCTTGACCGTCAACTCCTCGACGCACTTGGCGACCATCGAGATGGCCGTGGACGCCACCGAATTGTCCGAGGGGGGCGCCTGCGCCCCTGGTCCTCCCGGCGGTTGCTCGTCCAGGTCACTGGGCTGCTCGTTTGGCGAATCGGCCCACGCAACGGCATTCGGATCGGGATTCAAGGCGGAGCCGAAAAGCATGTTGGCGACGATGAATGCGTAGCCGGAGAGACAGACGAACCGTTTCATCGTGTAGGGCCGCAGGCCGTCGATGTGGCAGACCTTTCGGGTCCGCACGTAGACCGGTGGCTGGGTCGGGTCTCCGTTGTCCGCGGTCCACATGTTGATGAAGCCGTGGTCGACGGGGATCTTGCCGTCGCTCGGAGGGGTGGGGAAGGGGTCGTTGAGCTCGTAGTCGAGCCGGGCTTCATATCTGCCGGGACCGTTCGGGTTCACCGTTGTCTTGAAGAACTTCAGCATCGTGACCAGTCGCGGACTGATCGAAGTGGGGTAGCTGCAGAATCCGACGGTTTCCAGCACTCTGCGCCAGCCATCGGTTCGCAGGCCCTCGTATTGCATGGCGCAGAAGAAACTCGGGTCATCGTCGTTCCAGTTGCGCGGGTCCACGACCGCCTTCAGGTCGTTGAGCGAGACCTGGTTGGACGACAATACCGAGTCGACGACCACCGACTGGATGCCGCCGTAGGTGATCACGCACGCGTTGCACAGAGGTATGTCGGCCGCATTCTGCGTCAGGACCCCGAGTGCCACGAGTTGTTGGCTGACTGGGATCCAGTCCTTCCAGCTGTTGAATTGACTGGCGAAAAGCTCCGCGATTACATCGATATTGTCGACGGAAAAAAACTCAGCACGCTGCTCGAGACTTGCCCGCCGGTCAGCGCGAATACGTCGGCGAGCAGGCTTCGGCCGCGTTCGTTTGCACTCGGATCCGAAAACGGCATCGAGGCAATCTGCACCGTCCTCGTCAAATGGATGACGGCACCGATGCCATAGATCAAGCGGGATGCCTCCAGGGGGTCGGCGGCGGCCCTCCCGACACCACACCTTCTTGAATATCCTGCAACGCGTTGACCGGATCGGCGGTGGTGCGCGGGCCGCCTTCGGCGCCGCCGTCGCCGCCAGGGCGAAACATGAATGCTTCGATCTCCTGGTACCACTGCGAGTTGGCCGACGAATCGGGCAGGAATGCATCGACGATTTCCATGACCCGTGGGTCTTGGGTGACCACCACAGCGGTGTCGAGGCACCCCTGCATTTCGAGTATTGCGCGGAGCGTCGACATTGCGGCCTCCTATTGCTTTTGCGCGGCTATCATACCGTGGTGCATGCGTAATCGCTCGTTAATGATGGGAGAGCGTGATGGGGTCGAGGCACGCGGCCGGCGACAGCAACGGCAGCGACCTTCCCTGGTCTTCGGTGTTCGACTCCGCGGCCAACATGCGCGCGCTGAGCGCTATTCAGGCCGACGGCTTCCGCGCCGCCAGTGAACTCGTCGACCGTTTCGTGCGCATGGCGGCCGCCGGGCTCAATCGAAGCGAATCATCCGCACCGTCGGCCAATGGCGACCCGGCCGATGTGTACGGGGCTACCGGTTTGGAGCCGTTCGTCACCTCGTGGTGGGCGACCGTCGACCAGTTGCTGCGCGTCTCGTCACCGCGTCGGACGGCAGAAACGGCCGACGCGGATACGGCGACGCTCGACTTCGCGGCGGCGCAGGCCACCGGCCGGCTGCAGCTGTGCACCGTGGCGCCGGGTGCGGCGACGGCCGAGGTGTGGTTGCACAACCGCGGCCCCGTCGACATGGGGAAGGTCGTCCTGCGCTGCGGCGACCTGTTGTCACACGATGGCGTCGTCATCGCGGCGCAATTGATTCGGTTCGAGCCCGATATCGTGCCGATGCCCGCGCGCAGCAGCAGAGGCGTGACCGTCGAAGTCGACGTCGACGAGCACGTCGCGCCCGGCAGCTACCGGGGGATGCTGGTCGCCGATGGGCATCCCGACGTGTGGCTGCCGATCGAACTGGTCGTCAAACCCCTATTGCCATGAGCAGCACCGCCGACCGGACGGACCTGATATCCGAGGTCGAAGGCCATTTGCGCAGCGTGGCCAAGCAGGTTCGCCGTGCGATGCTCGACGCGATGCCCGACGGCGAGCCTGCTCGGTGGCTTTACGGGCCGATGCGCGAATATCCTTCGCGGCCTGGTAAGGCGCTACGACCGGCGTTATGCCTGTCGGCAAGCCGCGTGTTCGGAGCGGAGCCCGACGCGGTCATGGGCATCGCCGTGGCAATTGAACTGCTGCACAACGCCTTTCTTGTCCACGACGATATTGCCGACGGCAGCGAAATACGTCGTGGGCGTCCGACGCTCGCGGCGGAGCATGGGGTGGCTGCCGCGCTCAATGCGGGCGATGGACTGGCGATCGTCGCGGGACAGGTGCTGCGAAAGGCGACGAGGGAGTTGCCCGGCGATCTCGCCGACCTGGTGTGGCACGAGTTCGACACGATGGCCTTGCGCACGCTCGAGGGTCAAGCCATCGAAGCCGGGTGGCAGCTCGACAATGTCGAGGACCTGAAGGCCCAGGACTACCTCGAGCTGATCATGCACAAGACGTGCTGGTACACCACCATCCATCCGCTGCGGGTCGGTGCCCTCGTGGGTTCCGGGGGCAAGGGCGACTTGGCACCTTTGGTGCGCTTCGGGTTTCACTTCGGTGCGGCTTTTCAGATCCGCGACGACCTACTCAACCTCGTCGGCGATGAACGTGCTTACGGTAAGGAGATCCTTGGGGATCTGTACGAGGGGAAGCGCACGCTGCCCCTGGTACATCTGCAGGCCAACGCGACGGGTTCCGACGGCGCCCTGGTCCGTGACTATCTGCGTCGCAGCCGATCTGATCGCTCCGCCGAGTTGGTGCACTCCGTCCGCGCATTGATGGACGACTACGGCAGCATCGCATTCACGACCGAATACGCCGAGGGCATCCTGCTGGTCGCTGAGGAATACTTCGAGCAGGCCTTCGCCGACGCCCGCCCCGGTCCGGACCTCGATTTCCTGCGCGCCCTGGTGCCCTATGTATGGGCCCGCTGGCGTTGAACGGTCGCTCGTTGGCACGAATGCTCATCGGGCGTAGCAATCACCCCGTTTGTTAAACGGAATTACGGTTTCCGTTCACCTGGCGACGAGGACCGGCGGGGGCCGTGAATCGTATTGCCGCCACGTCGGATTCAGCGATAGGGTGTGATCATGATCAAGAACAGCATCGGGACAATGTCCATCCGCGGCGGCGGCGCCGGCGGCGGCCGTGGTGGTGGCGCTGGTGGTGGCCGCGGCGGCGGGGCCGGCGGCGGCCGTGGTGGTGGCGCCGGCGGCGGACGCGGCGGCGGCGCCGGCGGCGGCCGGTAAAACCAAAACCCTTTTCTTCTGCGCCCCTTCAATTCTCATTGCGGAATCGTGAGGCGTCGGGATTTGCGCTGCGCTCATCCGGCTGAGGCATCCGGCCTTGGCGGGCGGCGCTGGTGCATCCGGATACCCCGATAGAAGCACGACCAGCCCGTCGGGTGAGTAGCGCTCTGGGATAGCCGTGCGCCCCAACCCTCGGGCGCCCGTTCCCTCTGCCTGTTTTCGGTGAAATGTGCCTGATCGGTTTCGTAGTGCGATCTTCACGGCGGTCGCGATAACAACCCGCGATTCGCCCATGAACCGAGCGGCTGGAAGACTGCTGGCATGCAAGCGCTCAGCTGCATCGTGCGTTCGGCGTCCCCACAAGACGCGGCCGCGTGCGTTGCGATTTACCGCCCCTATGTCGAGAACACGGTGATCAGTTGGGAATTGGAAGCCCCGAGCCCAGATGAGATGGCTTCGCGGATCGCCTCTGCCCAAAAAGCTCACGAATGGCTCGTTCTCGAGCATGACGATCAGGTCATCGGCTTCGCCTACGGTCACGCATTGATCAGCCTGCCTTCCTTCAAGTGGTCCTGTGAGACGGGCATCTACATCAGTCGCGATCATCAACGCGCAGGCTGGGGCCGCAGACTCTACACAGAAGTCCTGCACCGGCTCGCCGAGCGCGGCTACCGGCGAGTCTTCGCCGGCATCACCCAACCCAACGAGGCCAGCAACGCATTTCACCGATCCTTCGGGTTCGAGGATGTCGGCGCCTGGCCGCGGGTTTATTTCAAGAACGACCGCTGGCACGACGTAGGGTGGATGCAACTCGATCTCGGCCCTGGCGAGCAACAGGCACCGCCGGGTCCAACTCCCCAATAGCGGATTATGTTGCGCTGCAACCGCATAGCGCGGCGCTCACCGGCGCGTACGCAACGCAACGTAGTACTCGTGCCGTCGGGTTTGGTCAACGGTATAGCTGATCGCCTTGGTGACCCCGTCATGATCGACATCCACCCAGCGCTCGGTGCGCTGACGCTCAAATTCGCTCCAGGACGTCACGGTGAACCTCTCGAGGAACGAGTTGGGCTCTTCGACGCTGTGATAGAGCCGCCAGCTGTGGCCGCCCGTTCGCAGCCGCGACTGCCGGACCTCCCTCATCGCTTCGACGAATTCGTCGAGGTTCTCGGGCGGCACTTGGTAGCGGACGGCTACCAGCACCGGTCCGTCTTGAGGGCACGGTTCAAACACCAGCGTCGGTGTCGGCCAGGCACTGGAAACCTCGACACTTTCCGTCCCGGTGCACGGCCGCAATGGAAGCACGGCAACGCTGAGGGCAGCCGCGCCGAGCACCACCGCCGACCACAGCATCGCGTCGTCGAGTCCCCACCGCGTGGCAAGGGAACCCCAGAGATAGGCGCCAAGTGCCTGAGATCCGGTGGAGACCAGCAGATACACCGACAATCCGCGGGCCCGAACCCATCGCGGCAACGACAGCTGCGCTGCTGCGTTCAACGTCGTCAAGGTGATCAGCCACGCCATCCCCGACACCACCAAGAACGGAATCGCCGCGCCGAACGGCAGATAGACCACCGCCAACGGCGCAAGGCTGTAGGCAACGGCCGACGCCGCCAGTAGCACGTTGTCCGACATCCTGTCGTGCAACGGTTCGGCAGCAACGACTCCGAGTATGGCGCCAAAACCGATGGCCCCCAACGCCACACCATAGCCGCCGGCTCCCAGATGCCATATGTGCGCGGCGGCAACCGGCAACAGAGCCAGTATGGCCGAGGCGGGAAACAGGAAAAGGGCCGTGCGTAACAGGATCCTGCGAAAGATGGGACTGTTCCCGATGTATTGCAATCCGGTGATAATGGCCGGGCCGATGCGTTCGCGCTCGAGTGGCACGATTTGCTTCGGTCGATTCCATGCCCGCAGGGCAATGATGATCGCCGAGAACGACACCGCGTTGATCGCGAAGACTGCTGAGGGACCGAGCCATGCCACCACGATGCCGCCGATTGCCGGCCCAATCGCTCGGGTGGAATTGGCCGAGACGCTGCCCAAAACCGACACTGCCGGTATCTGCTCACGCGGAACGAGCTCAGGCTGAATTGCCTGCCAGGCCGGCCCGGTTAGCGCGGAAGCGAACCCGATGGCCAAGGTGAACAGCAACAGTGCTGTGGGGGTAAGGCGACCGAGGTTGGTGAGCAGCGCCAAGGCAAGCGCCACCAGCACGGCATACGACTGCAGAAATATCAGTAGCCGACGCCGGTCGAACAGATCGGCCAGCACGCCGGCGAACAATCCGAACAACAGCGTCGGCCCCAGACTCGCCGTCTGAACCAGCGCCACGATGACGTCACTGCTGTGGTTTTCCACCAGGAACCATTGCGCCGCCACGGCCTGCATCCACGTCCCCATGTTGGAGACGAATTGGGCGATAAACAGGCCCCGGTACACGCGATTACGCAACGGCGCCCACGTCGACGGTTTCCCACCGTCAGCACGCTCCTGGTCCTGAATCACCACAGAGTCGATGGTCGACAGCCCCTCTGCTCGGCCAGCAGGCGTTAAAGAAGCTGACTGGCGCTCTCTAACGTGCGGGCAACGCGTTGCTTTATGGATAAAAGTTTAAGACACACACGCCCGGTGCTCGCACCACGGACGAAAAGGAGCTCTGAAGTGGAGCAAGCGGGCGCCCAAGCCCGTTACCAAGGATTATGTGAGACAACGAGTCTGGCTGTCTGCCGGTTCGGTCGCCGGACGGCAGGCGCCGACAAGTCGCCCCGCCGATAAGGTGGCTCTTATGTCCGACGCCGATCGGGAATTGGGGCTGCAACCGCTCTATTTGCTGGCGGACAGTCAGCTACTGTTCTGGAAGCACCGGGGCCGACCCCTGCTCGAGGCGGCACTCGACGGATTGGCTCGGGACACGCGACTCAGCGCGGCCTATATCGGTGCCTCCAACGGGGATCGTCCGGAGTTCTACGAGATCTTCGAGGCGGCGATGGATGCGATTGGAATCACCAACCGTCGCATGATCGACTCGTCGTTCGGCCCCGACGACCGCACCTTCTTGGAAGGCGCCCAGTTGATCGTCCTCGCGGGCGGCGATGTACGGCTCGGCTGGACGACGTTCGAGAAAGCCGGGATGAAAGACGCAATCCTGGACCGGTATGCCCGTGGAGCGATCCTGGTGGGCATTTCAGCCGGCGCGGTCCAGCTCGGACATTATGGAATCGTCGAGACACCGGAATCCTCTGTGCCCGAGTTGTTCGACGTCTTCAAGCTCGTCCCCGCGGTCGTCATCGACACGCACGACGAACGAGCCAACTGGGCGCGGCTGTCGCGCACGATTGAGTCGCTGCAGGGGGCAGCCATCGGCCTCGGAATCCCCTCCGGAAGCGGGGTCATCGTGTACACGGATCGCACCATCGAGCCTCTGCGGCGTCCCGCGCACCAATTCCGTTTCGAGGGCACGCACGTCACGCACTCACTGCTGCACGCCGAACAGGGCAGCTGATAAGGCCAGAAAAGTTTGGGCGACAACGCAATACGAGAGCTGCGCCGGTCTAACCGTCGCCGCCTCCCGGTTCCGGCGCAGCTTCGAGGGTGGCGACCTTGTCGAGACCGCAGATGGTGAGCACCCGAATCAGCAAGCGGTGGACGATGATGTGCACACGGTCGACTTTGTCGGCGTGGTTGAAAAGCACATTGATTCCTGCGCTGTCCAGGTACTTGACCGTGCTGAGATCGATGGTGATTGGCCTGCGAGTTCCCTCGCTCGCCGTGTTGAGCGCACGGATGAGCTGGGCGACGTTACTGAGATCGATCTCCCCCGTTGCAGTCACCCGGCGCATCCCGTCAGGGCCGCTGTCGATGGTCAGGCTGAGCTCTGCGGCCATTAGGTGATCCTCGCGTACAAGTGAACGGTGGTGCCGGCTCCAGTGGCGTGAATCGTGAGGTCCTCCATCAGGCCTCGCATGAGGATGATGCCGCGGCCCCGATTGACGCCGGGGACCACGCGCGGTGGCTTCCAGGTGCCGCTGTCGGTGACGGTCACCTGAAGCGAATCGACGACGGCTGTTCGCGCACAACGAGACGGTGCCCTCGCCTTGATCGCGGCACCCGTGTTCGATTGCGTTGGCGACGGCTTCACCTGCGGCGGTGAGTACGTCTTGAATTTGGTCGGGCTCAACCCCCGCCTGAGTTAGCCAGCTGCGCAACGCAGCACGGCTCGGGGCGAGGTGATCGACGTCGGCGGTGAATTCCATCGCCAGCGGGGCGGGCTGCCTGTAGAGCAGCAAGGCGACGTCATCTGAATAGCCGCCCCCTGGCTCGAGCCGCAACATGAGATGGTCTGCCACCTCGTCGAGCGACTGCGAACGGCCGTACTGAACGAGATCGGTAGCGCTGGCGATGCCATCGTCGATCGAACTGCCGCGGCGTTCGACCAGACCATCGGTGTAGAGCAACAGCGTCGCCCGCGCCGGCATCGTCACGTGGGCTTCGGGCCGAGACCACTCCACTCGCAGCGCCAGCGGAAGCCCATGTCCGCCATCGAGCTGCAGGGCGGTTCCGTCGGCAAGCACCATGATCGGCGGTGGGTGGCCCGCACTGGAGTACACCAATTCGCCCGTGTCGGGGGTGAGCACCGCGCAGAATGCGGTGGTGCAGCGGGCGCCAGGCAGACGCGCGGCGAAGCGGTCCAGACCAGCGAGGACGGCACTGGGGCTGGGCTGGTCGAGCAGCAGTGCACGGCACGCACTTCGGAGCTGACCCATCACCGTCGCGGCGGCCAAGCCGTGGCCGACACAGTCGCCGACGATCAGCGCGACGCGCCCGTCGTCGAGATCGACGACGTCGTACCAGTCGCCGCCAACCTGAAGCGGGTGGCTGGCGGGGTGATACCGGACCGCAAAGCCTCCCGGCAGAGTCGCCGGGCCGAGCATCGCGTGCTGCAGGGCCAAGGCGGTTTCGCGTTGCTCGTCCAACTGGTAGACGCGGTGCAGGCCTTGACTGAGCCGCCCGGCCAGGACCTTCAACAGGTTGTGATCCTCCGGAGTGAACGGGCGTTGCTCCGACAAGTCGACCCAAACGACCAGCACTCCTCGGGGATGCTGCAGCGAAATGCCCGCCGTACCAGGCTCTCCGGTGACCGTAGTGAGCAAATCGGAATCGCGTAGCGACTCGATCAGTTGCCGGTGGCGTGGCGGGAGTTTGGCCCATTCGCAGGGCTCGCCGGCACACACCAGTGCAGGCGCGGCGTCTTGAGGAGCGTCGCGGGCGAACGTCGCGGCCAGAACGCGACGAGCGTTCCACGTCTGGCGTAGTTCTTCGGCTGCACCCTGCAGGGTGCCATCAAGCGACTCTGCTTGCGCCAGTTGCTGATTCAATCCGGCGAGAGCAACCGTGCTCTGCACGACGTAGTGCTCGGTCGTGATGTCGCGCAGGGTGCCAACCATGATTCGGCGGCCGGTGTCCGGGTCGTCGACGTGGCTGAAGCTGGCCGCGACCCACAGCCGGTGCCCGTCCCGGTGGATTACCGGAGCGGTGAACGCGCCGTGGTTTTCGTTGAGCAGCTGGTCGAAGACCGACTCGACTTGCCGGTGAGCGTCGGGTTCGGTCTCGGCGTCCGGCCACCAGGGATGGGCAGCCTCATAGGGCAACTGTTCGGAGCCGTAGCCGAGGATCTCGGTGAACGCGGCGTTGATCTCGATGACGGCACCGTGCTCGTCGCAGACAAAGAACCCTTCCTGCAGCGAATCCACCAGGGCGGTGCGCCACCTGGCGTGGTGGCTGCGCAACCGAGACAGTTCGACGTTGGCGCGCACCCGGGCAAGGAGCTCGGCGGCGGCGAATGGCTTGACGAGGTAATCGTCGGCGCCGGCCAGGAAGCCTTCGATGGAGGCCTCCTGTCCCGCGCGCGCGGAAAGCAGCAGGACGGGCAACGCAGCGGTGCGCGGGTCACTGCGCAGCGCCGCGAGCAGTTGCAGACCGTCCAGCCCGGGCATCATCACGTCGCTGATGACGAGGTCGGGAGCCTGCGCATGGATGGCCTCCAGCGCCTGCTGCCCGTCGGTGACGCCACTGACCTGGTAGCCGGACGTCTGCAGCAGGCTGGTCAGGTATTCCCGCATGTCGGCGTTGTCGTCGGCGATTAACACGCGTGTCCGCTCGCCGTTTTTCCCGGCGGGTGCGGCGGCGGTCATCATCGCCGTGGTACTCGTGTCGGACGGTGTGACGCTGGTGTCGCCGGGCAGCCAACGGAGGGCTTCCTGCACATACGGTTCGGCGATCGCGCCGGGTATCGGACGCACCCCCGGTGGTGCCGAGACTTCGTCGGTCGGCAGATGGGCCGCGCCGAAGGCCAAACGGATGACGAAGCGTGTTCCCACGCCCTCCCGGCTGTCGACGGCGATGGTGCCACCGTGCAACCCGACGAGCTCTTTGACCAGAGCAAGCCCGATGCCACTGCCCTCCGTGGAGCGCGCACGTGCAGTTTCGATCCGATGGAAACGCTCGAAGAGCCGGGGCATCTCCGAGGCAGGTACCCCAATCCCGGTATCGGTCACCGTGACAATGGCTTCGGTGTCGTTGCGGCTCACCCCGACCGTGATCGAGCCTTCGAAGGTGAACTTCAACGCGTTGGAGAGCAGGTTGAGGATCACCTTCTCCCACATTTCGTGATCCAGATAAACCGGTTCGTCCAGCGGCGGGCAGTCCACGTTGAACGCCAAGCCGGCCCGATCAATCGCCGAACGGAAGACGCTGGCCAGGTCGGCGGTAACGGTTGACAAGTCGACGGGCTCGAATCGGGCCCGCATTCGTCCCGCCTCGATGCGCGAGAAGTCCAGCAGTGTGTTGACCAGCTTCGCCAGCCGCAGGCCGTTCCGGTGAACAAGCTCCAGCTCTTGCAGTGCCTGCTTATCGACATCGGTCGCCCGACCACGCAACTCGTCGACCGGTCCAAGGATCAAGGTAAGCGGAGTACGGAAT
Source organism: uncultured Actinomycetota bacterium (assembly GCA_963832935.1). GTDB lineage: Bacteria > Actinomycetota > Actinomycetes > Mycobacteriales > Mycobacteriaceae > Mycobacterium. The sequence goes on along the minus strand of CAWHWA010000030.1, from coordinate 62,376 downwards.
TCGTGGCTGATGTTCGAAAAGAACGCCGTCTTCGCCCGGTCGAGTTCGGCCAGCTCCTCGGCACGCTGCTGTTGAGCTTGATAGCTGCGGGCGCTGCTCACGCCCGCGGCGATGTACCCGGCCACGAGCTCCACAAAGCCGCGGTAGCCGTCGTCGAGCCGTCGGTGCCGGTTCAGCCCGGCCACCAGGAATCCGACTGGCGCCGTGCCATGCCGTAACAGCGGCACCAGAAGCGCCTGAGCGGGCGGCTCCGACCAGGCGCCGACGGGCAGATTCAAAGCGTCACCGTCGAGCTCGATCAGTTCGGTTTCACCATGCGCCGGCTTCTCGGTCGGCCACGCGGAACGGCCGCTCGCGGTGAGTATTTCCGACTCCACATGATGCCCAGGCGTGATTCCACTGGCGCCGGCCAGCTGCGCGTCGCCGTTGTCGCCAAACAGATAGGTCAGCGTGAACGGAAGATCGTAAGGGTTGTTGGCGAGTTGGTGGGCGGCGTAATCCAGCATCTGACGTTCGGTGAGCACGACGCTTGGATCAGAGCCCAGGTCCCGCAGAGTCGCCATTCGACGCTGAGCGATCACCCGATCGGTGTCTTCCCTGACCACGCAGAGCATCCCGACGACGCGCGCGTCGTCGTCACGCAGCGCGCTGTAGGAGAACGTGTGATACGACTCCTCGGGATAGCCCGACCGCTCGATGATCAGCAGCAAGGCCTCGTCCCAGGTCGCCTCCCCGGTCGCCAACACGCTCTCGATCCGCGGACCGATGTCATCCCAGATCTCCGCCCACACCTCGCTGGCGGGACGACCCAGCGCCCAGGGGTATTTGCGGCCGAGGGTGTCGCGGCGATAGGAGGCATTGCAGAAGAACGTCAGCTCCGGGCCCCATGCCATCCACATCGAAAACCGCGATGACAGCAGGATGTTCACGGCGGTCCGAAGGCTTTGTGGCCATCCGTCCACGGGCCCGAGCGGGGTGGACTCCCAGTCGACGGCGGCGAGATCGCGGCCGATCTCCTGATCTGCCCGGAAAACCACTGCCATCCCTTTCGAAATGTCACCAGGCCCAGGGGCCGTCGCCTACCGCTGCCCGTTGCGGTTCCGTCAAGACAATCACTCACCACGCTCGCGTCGCCAGCTTTTCGCTGGAAGAGCCGCAAATGTGCCGTTCTGGCGGGCGGGCGGCTTCGGTAAATCGTTTATCCGGTTTGCGGTCGCCGCCGAAAGACCTACTGGACGCCCCTAGGTTAAGCGCGTAACCTCACTCAGGTTAGGCGTCTAACCACGCCTACAGCGACCGTGTTCACTGAGTGAATGACTACCCGGGATGTATTGCCCCACGACACAATCCGCTTACTTCGGTCCCTACGACGTCGAGATCCAGGCCGGCGTTCTTGGCAGGGCCGAGGGTTCCAACGATTGAAGGCATCGCGCTTCTCGATGTCGGAGCGGCTCGACGAAAGGATGAAGGACATTGAGTAACGCCATCGACATCGACCCCGCGGTCGAAAGCCACGGCTCGGGCGGGATCATTCCGGTCTTCAACCCGTCCACCGAGGAGCAGATCTTCGAGGTCGTCGATGCCGACCAGGCGGCCGTCGACGCCGCGGTGGCCCGGGCCCGCGAGACATTCGAGTCAGGGGTGTGGCGCAAGCTGCCCGCCGCCCGCCGCGCTGAGGTGCTCTTCCGCGCCGCGGCCATCGTCAAGGAACGCACCGACGAGCTCGCGGGGCTCGAGTCTAAGGACAACGGCATGAACCCGGTGGCCGCGCAGCAGATCATCAAGGTGTCGATGGACATGCTGCTGTACTACGCAGGCTGGGTCGGCAAGATCCACGGCGAGTCAAGCAACGTCGTGTCCGACGGCCTGCTCGGCCATTTCGAGAACTACCACAACTTCACTCAGCTCGAGCCGGTCGGCGTCGCCGGCCTGATCATCCCCTGGAACGGCCCGTTCTTCGTCGCGATGCTCAAGGCCGCGCCGGCCCTCGCGGCGGGCTGCAGCTGCGTGCTCAAGCCCGCCGAGGAGACACCGCTCACCGCACTGAAGCTGGAGGAGATCTTCCGCGAGGCGGGGCTGCCCGACGGCGTCTTCAACGTCATCACCGGCTACGGCGAGACCGCGGGCGCGGCACTCGCCGCACATCCGGACGTGGACAAGATCGCGTTCACCGGGTCGACGGAGGTCGGACGGCTGATCGTCAAGGCGGCCGCGGGAAACCTCAAGCGCCTGACCCTCGAGCTCGGCGGCAAGTCACCGCTCATCATGTTCGACGACGCCAACCTCGACAAGGCGATCATGAATGCGGGCCTGGGCCTGCTCGCGGGCTCGGGGCAGAACTGCTCCTGCACCTCGCGCATCTATGTCCAGCGCGGCATCTACGACCAGGTCGTGGACGGCCTCGTCGCCTTCGCCAAAATGCTGCCGATGGGTGGCAGCGACGATCCCGACTCTGTCCTCGGACCGCTGATCAGCGAGAAGCAGCGCCAGCGCGTGGCGGGCATCGTGGACCAGGGCGTGGCGGCCGGCGCACAGGTCGTGACCGGCGGCAAGCCGATGGACCGCCGCGGCTTACTTCTACGAGGCGACGATCGTCACCAACACCACGCCCGACATGCGGCTCATCCGCGAGGAGATCTTCGGGCCGGTTGGCTGTGTGATCCCGTTCGACGAGGAAGAGGAGGCGCTCGCCGCCGCGAACGACACGGAGTACGGCCTCGCCGGCGCCATCTGGACCGAGAACCTCGGCCGCGCCCATCGCGTGGCGAACGAGCTTCGCGCCGGCCAGGTCTGGGTGAACTGCGCGCTCGGGGCCGACCCCTCGATGCCGATCTGCGGTCACAAGCAGTCGGGCTGGGGTGGCGAGCGGGGCCGCAAGGGCATCGAGGCCTACTTCAACACCAAGGCGGTGTACATCGCCCACTGATCGGGTCGCCGTTACTAATCCAATCTGCGCCGTCGGCTGCGGCGATAGACAGTGTTAGCGTCATTGGCGTGACCCTCAAAGACATCGCCCTGACCACCCTGGATGGCAAGCCGACCACGCTAGCCGAATTATCCGACGGCGCAACGCTCGTCGTGAACGTAGCCTCCAAGTGCGGACTGACTCCGCAGTACACGGCATTGGAGAAACTGGCCAAGGACTACGGCGACCGGGGCCTGACGGTCGTCGGCGTCCCGTGCAACCAGTTCATGGGCCAGGAACCAGGCACGGCCGATGAGATCCAGGAATTCTGCTCGACGACCTACGGGGTGACCTTCCCGCTGCTGGCGAAGACCGACGTCAACGGCGACGACCAACACCCGCTGTATACCGAACTGACCAAGGCCGTCGATTCCGATGGCCAAGCCGGTGACATCCAGTGGAACTTCGAGAAATTCCTCGTCGCGCCCGACGGTGAGGTGCTCAATCGGTTTCGCCCCAGGACCGAACCGGACGCACCCGAGGTCGTCAGTGCCATCGAGGCCGTGCTCACCCGATAGCGCGTGTAAGCCGTTGCGCTCCTGTTTGTTTCGGAACCCTGAAACTCAGGCGGTGCGACGGCGTCGTAGGAACGGGTCGCTGAGCGACGGCGGTTGATACCCGCCGTCGACACTGGAGACCGTCACGCCGGGCGGCACGATCTCGTCGATCGCGTCGAGGATGTCGGTCGACAATGTCACCTCGGCCGCTCCGATCTGCGACTGAAGATGGTCCATGGTGCGCGGGCCGATGATCGGTGCAGTGACCCCCGGGTGCTGCATGACGAAAGCCAAAGCCAAGTGAATCAGCGATAGGCCGGCGTCGTCGGCCAATTTCCCGAGCGCATCGGCGGCCTCGAGTTTGCGCTGATTTTCCGGACTCGACATGTCGAACCGTCCCGGTATCCGGTTGCGGCGCATGGACTCCGGCAGTTCCTTGTCCTTGCGGTAGCCGCCGGAGAGCCAGCCACCGGCCAACGGGCTCCACGGCAGCACGCCCATCCCGTAGTCCTGCGCCACCGGCAAGACGTCGGCCTCGATTCCGCGCACCAGCAAAGAGTAGGGCGGCTGCTCGGTGACGAACCGACCGAGGCCGCGCCGCTCGCTGACCCACTGCGCCTGCACCATCTGGTGAGCGGGAAAGGTCGAGGAGCCGAAGGCCCGGATCTTGCCTTGCCGCTGCAGATCCGTGAGTGCGGAAAGTGTCTCCTCGACGTCGGTGTGCGGATCAGGCCGATGCACCTGGTAGAGGTCGATCCAGTCGGTGTCCAACCGGCGCAGACTGTTCTCGACTTCCCGCACGATCCAGCGGCGCGAGGTGCCCCGCATGTTGGGGTCCCCGCCGGCGGCACCCAACGGAACACCCATTTGGCCGTGGACCTTGGTGGCCAGCACCACGTCATCACGCCGAGCCCCGGCCAACGCCTTCCCGACGATGACCTCGGACTCGCCCTGAGAGTAGACGTCTGCGGTGTCGATGAAGTTGATCCCGGCGTCCAACGCCGCATGGATCGTCGCGATCGACGCCTCGTGGTCCGGCTCGCCCCACGCGCCAAACATCATGGCCCCCAAGCAAAGCGGGCTGACTTGAATTCCGGTTCGTCCTAAGCTGCGATATTCCACACACCGAGTCTAGGCGCCGAAATTTTCGTGCGGCCGACGGCTCGATCATCTGCCATTCACCAACAGCGTTTTCACGACCTACAGATTGCCAGCCATCAGACTGGCTGATCCAATGCAGGGAAGCTACATGGGCTGGTGCCCATCAAAGTGCGAGTCGTCCATGGGCCAACAAAGACTCGCGCATTTTTGAATCGGTCTGGACGAAGTCTTGTTCGGGCTCGGTGTCCATTGCCAGCTTGTTTCGATAGCGTCGACGGCGCGGACGTCGTCGCGCTCAACGACGCTGCAACACAGCGTCCGGTGTGTGATGTCGGAGGTTTCGAGGAGCACTTCGTTGTCACCAAGGCCGAGCGGATTGCGGATCAGCCGCACGCCGAATCGCTCGGTTTTGCCGTGGGCCTGCAGCCGTTCGGAGATACCAGCCAACACGGCCTCGTCATCGGGACTCACCGATGACGAGGGGCCGAAATCGGCTCGATCGGAGAACTCCATGGCAATGACGCCGACGCCCGATTTGACGTCGGAGTCGAAACGCATCGAGGTCGCGTGCATAACATGCCCGGATCGCTCGACAGGCGTTGTCCGGGTCCCACGCGGCGCCGTGATGGCCCTCTCCGTAAAGACCTCTCCCGCGGAGGGTTCAAAGTGCTTGTGCAGCAGCCAGATCGCGAATCGCCGCCAGTCATCGGTCGAGACGAGATACTGGCCTATCTGGTCAAGACAGGCGCCGTCCGCCTCGTCCAGCACAGCGACGTCGGTCCTGTCCATGTCACGTAAAGTCGCGTAGTCCTCGACGTTGTGGTCCCGCATTGTGAGCACCGCATGACTCCTTCTGACGGCCGGCGAAATCGCTTGCATCACAAGGATCGAACGTCGTTGTGATCACTTATATGATTGCCGTTCGTTGCTAGCCGCAGCCTCTGTGATTGTTATGGAGCTGATGTGAGACCCTGCGGCGCGACACTCGTACCTTCGCAGGAACGGTGAGCGCCGCGCCTGGGCCGCGACTAACCGAGGCTCTTGGCGAACCCGCTGAGATCGCGCACGCTGGCCGCGAAAACGTCGGGCATCGCGCCCGCGAATATCAGATCCCCCCCATGACAGGTGCCCGCGACCAACCGGCCCACAGTGGGCACACCCGCACGCACCAGACGGCGGTAGTAGTCCAGCCCTTCGTCGCGCAACGGGTCGACTTCGTTCACCGAGATCACATGCGGTGGTAGGCCGTTCAGATCGTCGTCGGTCGCGACGCCGGCAAAACAGGTGGGATCGTTCGAGTTCCGATTTTCGGGGTCGTAGAGCGAACCCAGGAGCTCCAAATGTTGAAGGCTGATGAAATAGCCGTCGCATTCGCGCAGTGACGGCAACTCGTCGGGAGCGTCGTGCCACCGGTTGGAGATGTACGGGCACTGCGCGTAGAAGCCCGCGATTTCGTCCAGCCAACCTTCGCGTTTTGCTTTGTGCGCCACGGTCAGAGTGAGATTGCCGCCGCCGGACTCGCCGGCAACGATCAGATGGCTGACGCCAAGCTCTGCGCGATTCGCCGCAACCCAGCGAACGCCGGCCGCGCAGTCGTTCAATCCGGCGGGAAACGGGTGCGGACCGAGCTTTCCTCCGGAATTGCGGAACTCAACGCCGATGACGACAAGACCGGTGGCTGCCAAATGCTCACGCAGCCGCATGTAGGTGTCATCGGCGGCGCTGGCGATGGCCATGCCGCCGCCGTGCAAATGCACAACGGCAGGCAACCGACCGTCAACATCGGGGCGGCTGATGTACAGCGTCACGTCGTTGCCGTCTTCGCCGGTGATCGTGGTCGCTCGTCGTCGTCACACCGCTCGCATCAGGAACGCCGGCCGAGAAGAGCCCCAGAAGGGCGCCCATCCCCTCCTCAGCCATCGCTGCATAGGCGAGCCGCTCCTCAAGCGGGGAATCGATGGTCAGTGGCACCGTCGGTGCATTGCTGTCGAGTCCCACTGGTGCGAGGGCTCCGACCATTCGCGGGTCCGCCCGAGGGTCGGTCCTGAGACAACAATCCGGATCAGCGAGACGACCGTTAGCCATTTTGCAACTCTACAGCGGACGCTGAGACGATGGCGCGGGCAGTGTTAGCGTCATCGGCGTGACCCTCAAAGACATCGCCCTGACCACCCTGGACGGCAAGCCGACCACGCTGGCCGAATTATCCGGCGGCGCAACGCTAGTCGTGAACGTAGCCTCCAAGTGCGGACTGACTCCGCAGTACACGGCATTGGAGAAATTGGCCAAGGACTACGGCGACCGGGGCCTGACGGTCGTCGGTGCCATCGAGACCGTGCTGACCCGATAGCGGGCGCTGCGGTTATTTGGCCAGTACGGAGCTGTAGTAGACGGTGTCGGCGACCGACACGGAGTCGTCATGCTGCGGGATCGCCGTCAGACCATTGTCGGCCAACAGCTGGCGCATCGGGGTACCGACTGATTGCCAGCCAAGGCTCTGCTAGGTGAGACGCGACGTCGTTGCGCTCCCCCTCGAAGCCGAGGTCGGTGAAGTCCATCTCGAGGCCGTGCTCACGCCATTTGGCACTGGCTTTGCGCAACAGTTCCCGCGATCGTTCTTTGTCGACCTGCGGCCTGTCCGGGGAGGCCTCGCAGGCCAACCGACTCCCCTCGGCACTGAGCGCGGTGATGTTGTCCAGCAAGGCATCCTGGGCCGCTGGCGGCAGATACCCGAAGAGCCCCTCAGCGATCCACGCGATGGGCCGGCTCTTGTCCAGGCCGGCCTCGAGTAGAGCCGTCGGCCAATCCTGCCGCAGATCGATGGCAACCGTGCGCAGGTCGGCTTTCGGAGCGGCGCCCAGCCCGGCCAGTGTGGTGGTCTTGAACTCGATCACCTCAGGCTGGTCGATCTCGAACACCGTCATGTCCTCGGGCCAGGCCAATCGGTAGGCACGCGCGTCGAGACCGGACGCCAAGATCACGGCCTGACGGATCCCGGCCTGGGTCGCATCGCGAAAGAATGTGTCAAAGAAGCGAGTTCGGGCGGCCATCGCATCCGGCATGTGCCCGAGCTTCCAGCTGGACTCGTGGTAGTCGACGTCGGCGGCGTCAATCTCACCGTCGGCCCAGCGGGTGAAGAAGTCCACGCCGACGGCACGGACCAGCGGTTCGGCAAATTGGTCCTCGATCACCGGGTTGTCGGCCTTGGTGGCGATCGCGCGGGCAGCTGCCACCATGGTGGCCGTCGCGCCCACGCTGGTCGCGAGGTTCCAGGTGTCGTTGTCTGTGCGTGGCATGCGCCTGTTCTCCAATGTCGGCATATGGGTGATACTTAGATAGCTTAACAAACTGCGGCGGATGCGGTGCAATTGCGAGGCCGGGGTCAGTTCACTCCCCGCCGCCAATGGCGAACTGTTGTGATCGCTGTCTTGAGCCCGCGGCGGCGTCCTGTCACGTGGTTGGTCGTCGCGAAACCGGGCTCTAATTCGGCGAACATCTGCTCGCTGCGGGTTTCGGGCGCGTCGTCAGCGGTGTCACGCAGGTACTTGTTCGGCAGCGACAGTTTGGCGATGGTGCGCCACGTCTTGCCGTACTGCATCAGGAAAGAACCTGTGGTGTAAGGCAAGTCGTACTTGTCGCACACCGCGCGCACCCGCACCGACACCTCATGCAAACGGTTGCTCGGCAAATCGGGAAACAGGTGATGCTCGATCTGATGGCACAGGTTGCCGCTCATAAACCGCAGCACCGGCCCGCCCTCGAAGTTGGCGCTGCCCAGCATCTGACGCAGATACCACTGGCCTTTCGATTCGCCGATCATGTCGGTCTTGGTGAATTTCTCTGCGCCATCAGGGAAATGCCCGCAGAAGATCACCGCATTAGCCCAGATATTGCGGATCACGTTGGCTACCGCATTGGCCTTCAATGTCGATGTGTAGGTCGCCGCCGGCGACAGCGAAGTCAACGCCGGGAACGCAACATAGTCCTTGACGAGCTGCCTGCCGGCCTTGACGGAGAACTCGCGCGTCCGCTCGAGGATGGTGTCGCGCTCCGGGCCAGCCTTCAAGAGTTTCTCTAAATCAACCGTCTGTAAACCAATTCCCCACTCGAACCCAAGCGCGAGAAGAACGTTGAATACGAGATTGCCGATGTTGTAGCGCTGCCAGGGTTGGTCACGCGTGACCCGCAGGATGTAGTAGCCGACATCGTCATCCATGCCCAGGATGTTGGTGTACTTGTGGTGCTGAAAATTGTGAGCAGCAATCCAGTGTTTTGACGCCGCGCCCATGTCCCACTCCCACGTCGTGGAGTGGATCTCGGGATCGTTCATCCAGTTCCACTGACCGTGCATGACGTTGTGGCCGATCTCCATGTTCTCGATGATCTTGGCCACGCCCAAGCGTCACGGTTCCCGCCCACCACGCCCAGCGCTTCGAGCTAGCGGCCAGCATCAGTCGACCGGCCACATCCAGGGCACGTTGCCCAGCGATCGTGCGCCGGATGTAGCGGGCATCGCGCTCGCCCAGCGAATCCTCAATGTCCAGCCGGATCCCGTCCAGCTCGAAAGCCAGACTCTCGATGTCAGCCTCAGTTAAGTGGGCGAAGGCCGGAACATCAGTAATCGCCATGGTTTTCCTCCCCTTGGACAGCTAGGCCGGGATCCCCACGTTCAGATGCGATTGGCACCTGCGCCAATCGGCGGACGAAGCCGCTCCCTTGATCGTTTAACGCGGCTAACGGTTCTGCGGTTCCGTCTCGGCGGCGTACTTACGTTTTCCTAATGTCTGCAGGTAAAGCCAATTTGTTTGCGAATCAAGACTGTTCGTCGACTTGTCGCCAGCGGCTCGCGAGATGGGGCGCGGCTTGGTACAAGATAAGCCGCGGCTTAGTAATAGTGGCGGTAGCCGTCGACGGCGTGTCCCCTCGCTCCCGGCGCCGGGCTGTTGCCGCAGCGCCGCTGGACCGAAATGATCGGGCCGAGGAAAACACTGGGCAGCAGCGGCTTGCGCTGGCAGAGTTGCGGTCCGCGCGGGTGTGGCTGAGAGGCTAGGCAGCGGCCTGCAAAGCCGTACACACGGGTTCGAATCCCGTCACTCGCTCCGAGAACGTCGCGCCCCTCGACGACGGCGTGAACCGTCCCGGGATGGGCGCATTCGACACACTCGTCAACGCACTGAGCAATTTTCCGAGCTTTCGCTATTCTTCTTATTTGCTGCTTTGGACCCCGCACACCAACTGGCGGGCTTGCTAACGCCAAGAAAAAGAAAAGGGAATCGAATGCCCTCACCTCGCTGGCTGGCCAGACTTGGCATCCCCATCATGGCTGGCGCTGCCCTGGTTAGTAGCGCCGCAATAGCGACTGCCTCTACTGCTCAAGATGACGCTTACCTCGCGCAACTGCGCGCCGTCGGCCTCAATTGGCCACCGCAGACGGAAGAGGCACTCATCGGGGAGGCGCACCTCATCTGCTACGACCTCACGTGGGGTTGGACGCCACAACAGATTGCCGACGAGGTTCACCAGCACTTGGACAAGAGGAGCGTGACGTTGCTGGACGTCGGAACCATGGTCGACGCCGCGCACTCGACCTATTGCCCCGGCAATGTGTGCGACGCCCCTAGCCTTTGCACATGACAGCGTGGATTACCGCAGCTGAGTCAGGGCGCGGCGTGCGGAGTCACGAGGAACTTCTCTCCGGTCGCCCGCTTGACGTACTCGTTGAACGCATCGGGCTGGAGCATGCCGGCGAGTGATACCTCCCGGGTGTAGCTACTCGCGAACGTCGTGGTGAGTTCCGCGGCCACCCGAGCGCGCAGCCGGCCAAAGGTCTCGGCCCCGGCATTTTGAATAAACGGGGTGAGCAGCCAGCCTCCAACGCCCCACGCCATGCCGAAGCTCCTGGTGAGCACGGTCGGGCCGGTATCGAGTCCGCCGTAGATGTACACCTGCTTGTGGACGGTCGACCCGTAGCGCGAGTACTCCCCCGCGGTCGCACTGGCCGCCTTCTCCATACCGCCGAGGATCTGACTTGCCAGCGTTCCACCCCCCGTGGCGTCGAAAGCAAGGGTCGCCGATGTCGCTTTGAGCGCCTCGACGAGATCTGTCGAGAACGACGGCGATGTCGAGTTGAGGACGTGGGTTGCGCCGAGCGACTTCAGCAACTCCTCTTGCTCGGGTTTGCGGACGATATTGACCAGCGGTATCCCGTCTTGCTGGCAGAGCTTGACCAGCATTTGACCGAGGTTCGATGCCGCGGCGGTGTGCACGAGACCCGAATGTCCTTCGCGGCGCATGGTTTCCGTCATTCCGAGTGCCGTCATCGGATTGACGAACGACGACGCTCCGTCCCGCGCCGTGGCCCCCTCGGGCAGGACCAGACATGCGGAAGCGTCGACCGCTCGGTATTGCGAGTACATCGCGCCGCCCGCAATTGCCACCGTTTTTCCGATCAGGGCCTGCGCTGCCGAGGATGACCCGGCGGCCACCACGGTGCCCGCGCCTTCGTTGCCCACCGGAAGCGATTGGTCGAGTCGCGCCGACAGCGCTGCGACGGCGGCCTGTCCGAGCGGGGCGGTGACGATGGGACGTTCGGGGGTGCCCGCGACCGTCGCCGCGGTCATGTCCGCGCCGGCAACAAGAAGGCCCAAGTCTGACGGGTTGATCGGCGAGGCTTCCACCCGCACCAGCACCTCATTGTCGCCGGGGGCTGGAACCGGAACCTCGTGTAGCGAGAGTTCGAGCGTGCCACCGGACGTCACCAACGAACGCAACTCCAGTGCTTCGCCGGGCAAATCTGCGGTCATGGGCGGTGCCTCGTTCCTGTTGTGGGTCTGCCTCAAGTTTTCAACGCTTAAGACAGCTACCGATCTTCCGCCACCGGGTCCAGGTAGAACCAGCGGCCGGCGCGGCGCTCGAAGCGACTGCGCTGATGCATGCTGTCGGCGCGGCCCGCGGACTCGAACTGGGCCCTGAACTCCACCTCACCACGATCGTCGTCTGGGCCACCAGCGACGGTGGCGATCACCGCTAGACCGGTCCAGGTGATGGATGGGTCGACGGTGACGTCGACTGGCCGCGTTCGCGGGTGCCACGTGCGGAATAGGTAATCGGCGTCACCGTAGGCGAATGCCGAATACCTCGATCGCATCAATTCCTCGGCCGATCGGGCCTGCAACTCGCCATGGTGAAACGGCCCGCAACAAGCGCGATAGCTTTCGTCACTGCCGCAGGGACACGACGGCCCGAGGACTTCGTCCACGCCAAGAGCCTGACAGACGCTCAGTGCTCCCCCCGCGGCGCGGCGGATTGAATGCAGTTACGGGCCGGGCAAGCAGATGGGCGATCCGGCGCAGGTGTTCGCCTCGAGGAAGGCCCCTGCGGGCAGAGCTCGAGCCCGCGACCAAGCACTCCAAGAAATCGTTGAGAAATCGAGAAGGCCGACGTCCGAAACTTCTCTTAGCTACCCCGTGGCAAACCGGGGAGGACAAAAGGACAAACCATGAGGGCCGTCAAGATCGCCACCATCGCCAAGGCCATCTTCGTCGCTGTGGTCGCGACTGGTGTCGTACTGGGATTGGCCGGCCCGGCGCACGCGACTTCTGGCACCATGTACGGCGACCCCGCGGCCGCCGCCAAATACTGGCGCTACCAGCAGTACTGGGACGACTGCACCCTCATGGCAAGCGCCGATGTGGTCGGCGAAATCACCGGCGTCGAGCCCTCCGAGGAGGACATCATCGACAGGGCCCAGGCGACCCCTAGCTCACAGGGCCCTGGCCCGATCTACACCAGGCCGGCCGACCCAAATGACCCGAATTCGGGCGAGGGCACGTGGTTTCGGGACATCCCGACGCTGCTGGCGCAGTACAACGTCAGCGCCGTGATCACTCATGGCGACCTAGAAGGACTCGAGCAGCAACTGGGCGCCGGCCACAAGGTGCTCGCCAGCGTCAACGGCGAACTCATCTGGCAAAAGCCCGTCGAACAAAAAGACAGAAACGGCAACCCCGCGCATGACCACACCGTGGTCGTGACCGGCGTCGACACCGCCAACAACGTCGTGCACCTCAACGACAGCGGTAGCCGCGAGGGCCGCGACAACCAGATCCCCATCGCGGTCTTCCTCCAAGCCTGGGGCGCCGGCCATCACCTCATGGCCGTCACCACCTAAACCGGCAGCCCGAAGTTCGGTAGCTGTTTCGGTAAAAGGAGACGGATTCGACGGCATACAAGCCTCGGTCCAAGCGCCTAGTTTTTCCGAATCCTCGATGCGATGCCCGTCGGCAGTATGCGGGGTAACGCGGATCATATTGCATTGTCTACCAACATGATTAGCCTCGGAAGCGGCGACGTGGTCCCGGCGTGTGCATCACCCTCGGCACCCATTGCCGATCGAGACCGCCCAACCAAGGAGAGTCGCCATGATGCCGACCCAACATGCGAGTCTGGCCAAAGCGCAACGCCAGCATTGGCAAAACACCTACCGGGATAACCCAGGTATGTACGGGTCCGCGCCGTCGGCGTCGGCAATGTATGCGACGCAAGTGTTTAGGATGGCCCGCGCCGAGCAGGTACTGGAGTTGGCGGCCGGCCACGGGCGCGATGCCCTTTATTTCGCCCAGCAGGGATTCAGGGTGTTGGCCACTGACTTCAGTGGTGTTGCCGTCGCCCAGATCCAACGAGCTGCCCACGCCCAAGGCCTAACCGAGCGAATCTCGGCGGTCGTGCGCGATTTGCGCGACCCCCTGCCTCCGAAGACCGGAACCGTCGACGCGGTGTATGCGCACATGGCTTTGTGTATGGCCCTGTCAACCAACGAAATCCACACCGTGGTGAATGAGGTCCGGCGCGTGCTGCGGCCAGGGGGAACGTTTGTTTACACCGTTCGACACGTCGGCGACGCCCACTACGGTGCCGGGAATCCGCGCGGTGACGATATTTACGAGCACGGCGGATTCGCGGTGCACTTCTTTTCTGAGCAACTCATCGAGGCGTTAACCGATGGCTGGATACGCGACAATATGCACGCCCTCGAAGAAGGAGACCTGCCACGACGGCTATGGCGGCTCACATTGACCAAACCGCACTAGGATTCGCTGTCGGACGGAGCGGTGGCTCGAACGTTAGCGACCTTCCGGATCTTCTTCGACGCCACTCGAGGACTCCGTCCACGTCCCTACTGGCCCGCGTTGCGAGCCAGCTCGATGGCGTACTGATTCACGAAGTTGCCCGCCGGCGGATCACCTTTGCCGCATGATCCGTCGGATTCGCCGGGACGTTTGATCCACAAGTAAGCGTCGGCGTGCGCGCCCCCGGTGGCCGCGGTCGGCGGAGTACCCAGCGCTCGGCCGCTGGGGTTGCACCAGTTGAGCTCGGAGTCGGGCGCTGGTCCGGCGCCGTTTCGCGACGTGTCGATCACGTAGTGCGAACCGTTGGTGAGACCCGAAATCGCCTCGCCGTAACCGATTTCGTCCCCGGTGGTGAAGAAGTTCGCAGTGTTGACGCTAAAACCCCGCGCGTGGCCGACGCCGGCCTGGTTGAGCCTGGCGGCCATGTCCTCGGCGCTATGCCAGCGGAAGTGACCGGCATCGACGTACACGGCTGCGTTCGGATCCCGGGTCAGGGTGTCGACGGCGTAGCGAATCAAGTCGTAGCGTTCTTGGCGCTGATCACCCGATAGGCAATCGGCCATGGCGAGTGCATCGGGTTCGAGGATGATCGCCACCCGCGAAGCGCCCACGCCGGCTGCGATGCCGTCGATCCAGCCGCGGTAGTCGTCGGCCGACCCCATGCCACCGGCAGCGAAGCTGCCACAGTCGCGGTGCGGGATTCCATAAATCGACAAAACCGGGATGGCGCCAGCGGCCGCCGCGTCACCGGTGTACTTCCCGACCGTGCCTGCCGAAGAGCCCGGGACGATCCAGTACGCCTGCGGCGTGTTGGCGATGGCGGTCAACTGGGGATTCGGCGGATCGGCGCTCTGCGCGGCGCGCATGGCCGCCGAATTGGGGTTGACGTAGAACGGCGCTCCAGCCAACGGGTCGCCGTCACTGACCAAGCGCACGGTCGGAGCGGGACCGACCTGCGCCGGGTGGGCAAGAAGATTCATGCCGGCGACGGCCGCAACCGTCAGGAAGGGGGCGGTCCACCGCGCGACTGCACCAGCAGCTGAGAACATCACCTCAGGAAATTAGCTGCTCCAGAACCGTTGAGCGCCAATCGCGTGCCTCAATGTTGTCGCGCGCGGTGCGCTGCGAGCACGTCGGCATTTGCCAGCGTTTGCGCCTGAGCCGCCAGCGTCGATGCCCCATTGGCATGGGCAATTGCTTCGGAAGCGTTGGTTGCTTCCTTGCCGTGTGCCGCTGCCAAATGCCGTTTCGCCTCGTCGCATCGGGTCTTGGCCTCGGTGCCGATGCTCTCGCGATGCTTGGTGACGTAGTCGGAGATTTGGCGCACTCTGGCCTCCGCGCTGGACAACGCCTGCCCCAAGGAACGGTCGCGCCCGCCGATGGTCGCTTGCCCGTCGCTGGGGTCCACCGGCCGCGTGGCGCGCCGGCGGCGGCGCGCACGAAGCGAGCAGGAGAACCACCACAACGGCGACCACGAAGGACGGCGAGGCCGATCGCGATCGGCAGCCAGGTGTGCTTTGGCGGGCTTACCGATGTGGTCGACCCGTCAGCTTTGTTCAGCCCGTCGGCCGCAGCGATCGCGGCACCGGTCCAGTCTTTTGCGCTCACCGCCGGTGCAATTTTGTTGGTCTGCAGGCTGCTTACTTCGGCCGCTGTGACGCCCTGCACCTGTGGCGGCACGCTGAATGCGTACAACTTGGTGTTCGTGGCGACGGCCAGCAGCACGTCGTGGTCGCCCATCGCGCTGGCGTCGCGGGTTTTGTCGGCCCAGTTGTCGGGTTTGAACCTGTTGAAGTTGTCGACGTAGACCACCCACAGTTGGATGTGCCGATCGCTATACAGCCGGTCGATGGCCGAGTTGACCGTCGCGCGATCGGAAGCCGTCAACACCCTGCTGTTGTCGGTGAGGTGGTCCAAGAGCTTGGACGGCGGTTGCGCGCCGGCGGGGGGTGCCAGCAGCAATCCCGCTGTGAGGATCGTCAGGACTACACCGAACAGGCGAGCAATCCGCATACGGACAATCTAGCCCGCGATCTGACGCGAGCTAGGTGTGGACTTTCCAGCCCGCCAACGGCGTGGGTGCCGCCGGAGCGTTGGGGTCGTTGAACTCGATGTAAACGTCGCCCTGGTTCACGTTGCCGCCGTAGCCGATGAATCCGTGGGCGGTTTGGCCATTGGTGACGCTGCCCGAGCGCAGGGGCGGCGTCTTGTTGATCTTCTGGTAATCGACCATGGATGAGCCGCCCTGGATATCCCGGTATGGGTCTTGCCTCCACGGGGAAGAGGCGGCGGTTATGGAGGTCTCGCTGTAGCTGAAGGGCGCGTCGGATTTCCCGACGATGGTCAGCTCGATGACGTTGCAGCCCCCGCCGCCGGAGCAGCCGGACGAGACCCAGGTCGCGTTGTTGAGCGTGACGTCGGCGGTCGCGGTGCTGTACTCCGTGACATGGATGGTGGTACCGGATTTTCCGGTCGGGAACGGCGACTGTTGGGTTGTCGGGTCGGCGGTGCCGTGGGGCGCTGTTATGCACGCGGTTATCGCCATCGTCGCGGCGAGCGCTGCGCTCAAAGGAAGAGGTATGGCCACCTGCAGACGATAACGCGCCTTCGAGGAAGCCCACGCTTTCTGATCTTGGCGCCATTCACGCATTCGGGCTTTGAGCGCAGTTGTGACGGTAACCTCAGCGCCGACAGAGGGGTTAAACATGAATCAATGTTTCGACCGCCGCTCGATACTGGCGCTGTCAGCGGCTGGCGCCCTCGCGGCGGCCCTGCCGGGCTGCACGAGCCCGTCCAGCGCTCCCAGCCAAGAATCCTATGAGCTCACCGACTACGGATACGACGCCTCCCTTCCGGAGGCGGTTCCGATGGAGAGGCCGCGACGTCTTGAAAAGGTGCCATCGAATGCATCGGTACGAGCCGAATGGTTACCGCCGGTTGGCGACCAACACATGCCGAACTGTTTCGTGTGGGCCTCCGTCTACGGTCTGGCGACGTTCTATGCGGCGCGCAAGAACAACACGCCCCCAACCACCCCCGACTTGCAGGCCGGCCCGGACTACGCCTATATCCGATACCAGACCTCGATAAAGATGGCCCAAAACACCTGTCAAGGGGGGCAAGTTGGCAAGGTGCTGAACTGGCTCAAAGCCAATGGCGGGACCCCTTCGTTAGCGGCGGCGCCGAACTTCGGCAAGCAGGGATCCCAATCGTCGTGCGATGTCAACTGGACGAAATATGGTCCGCAACCGATCCCGCCCGACCCGAAATTCCTTATCCCAGAATGGAAAGCGACGACCATCACAGGAAAAGACGGCCTCGAAAACATGCGCACCGTCATCGCACGGGGTAACCCGATCGCTTTTGGTGTCAACCTCTACACCGACTTTCCGCACTACCGCGGCAAACGTTCGCCCTATGTCGGCAGTGGAAAATTCATGGAAAACCAGGGCAAGAAGGTTGGCCATGTGATGCTGATCGTCGCCTATGACAACGACTTCAAGGACGGCACGGGTGCGGTCAAAGTCCAGAACAGCTTTGGGACAGGTTGGGGCGACAAGGGTTTCGTGTGGATGAGTTATCGCACATTTGAGGCGATGTCCCAGGGACAAGGGTTTTTTGTGCCCGATGACGTCTAAGGGCGTTCACCGCAGAAATTCGAGCACGGCTGTACTGAACGCGGCCGGTATCTCCAGATGCGGTATATGACCGGCGTTGGGCACCCCCACGAATCGGGCCTTGGGCATCCGTGCGGCGAACCCTTTGGCCATTTCCGCGATATTCCCCTTCGCCCCTTGGTCTTGGGGCGCAGTGTATTTCGCGCCCACATAGGTGCGGTCAGATAGGCCGCAGACGAATAATCGTTGGGGTCGCTAAAGAAGCGACGAAGTCCACGGCAGGCTCGTTGAGAAGCATGTCAGAGGCCGCCGCGGAGCTTTGCACCCAGCGCTCGAACTCGGGCCCTCGCCCGACGGCCATCCGTACCGCGACGAAGGGCTCGACGAGCCGAGGCTCTTTGTTCACGAAGTAATGCGCCATGTACTGGCGGATCTGATCGGCGGTCATGGAGCGCTCGTCCTGCGCGAAGTCTTCATGGCGAACCTGCTGCGTCAGGCCGTTTCGATAGTCTTCGAGTCCCATCGGATTCTCCAGCACCAGCGCGTGCACCCGCTCGGGTAGCGCCCGCGCCATGTGCATGCCGACCAGCCCTCCTGTCGAATGTCCAACGAACGCAAAGGAATCCACCTTCAGCTGATCTAGCAGCGTGCGCAGATGCGTCACCAACGAGGCCGCGGTCAACGTTGAGGGCTTGGTGGACTTACCCCAGCCGATCAGATCCGGAACGATCACCCGGTAACCCTGGCGGCACAACGCCTCGATCACTCCCGTCCAGTACGCGCCGAAGAAGTTCTTGCCGTGCACCAGCAAGACAACCCCCTTTGACTGCGCGCTGTCGGGCGGAATATCCATGTACGCCAGACGCGCGCGCCGCTCCCAGTCCGGGGCCTGACGGTCGATCCAGTCCGCCTGGGCGACGTGCATGACATCCAGATAGTGCACGGGGTGCGGATAGGGATAGCTCTCCAAGCCGATACCAAGGATGTCGCCAGCTGGCCACGGGATCACTGGTTCACCCTCGCTCGGCACTGCGGGCCCGGTGTGACATCCGGATACAAGAAGCCCACCCGCCAGCGCCCCAGTCAGCACAAGCCGCCGATTAACGGCCATCGAGTCCCTCATGAGAACAATTCTCCCCGCACTGGGTGAACGACTCTGGCGTCTGATCCGGGCGATCTATTTGGCCGGCCGCTCAAGCCCAAGATGATCGCGCAACGTGGGCCCGGCGTACTCAGTGCGGAATCGGCCACGGCGCTGCAGGATGGGCACGACATGATCGACGAACGTCGTGAGCTCATGCGGCAGTGTCGATCCCATAATCGTGAACCCGTCGACAGCACCTGCGTCCTGCCAAGCGATCACATGGGCGGCCAGCTGCTCGGGCGTGCCGACGAAATGCGTCTGCCCCGCCGCCCTCCAGTCACTTCCTGGGCGACCTCCCGTAAGGAAGCGTTGGGTCGCGCACGCGCGGCCGCATAGAGCTGCTCGGCGCGGCTTGACGGTGCCGACTGCTCGGCCCAGAGCTCGGCGGGCAGCGGAGCGTCCGGATCGAAAGCGTCTGGGTCGAGACCGGCGGTATACAAAGTGTTTTGCCATCGGAACTCTGGACTCGCCAGATCTTCCAGCTGCTGTGCCCGTGCCCGAGCTTCGGCCTCTGTGCCGCCCAGCGTCACCATCAGCGCAGGCAGCACCAGCACCTCGTCGGGCTTACGACCTACGGCCGCGGCCTGCGCGTGCAGATCGGCGCGGAAAGAAACCGCCGCCTCGAGCGAGGGTGGCCCGGAGAACACCAGCTCGGCGTATCGCGCGGCCAGCCCGATGCCGGCGGCAGACTGTCCTGCTTGAACGAGCACCGGGTGCCCCTGGGGGCTGCGGGGAAACGGCTGGACCCCTTCGACGTCGTAGTACTCGCCGTGGAAGCGCGGCTCGTGCAGCTTGGCGCGGTCTGCCCACACACCGCGTTCGCGGTCACCGATGACCGCGTCGTCCTCCCAGCTGTCCCACACCCGGGTTACGGCCTCGACGAATTCGTGCGCGTGGGCGTAACGGTCGGCGTGCTCGGGGTGGAACTTTTCGCCGAAGGCCGCGGCGGCCAGCGGCGTGACGGTGGTGACGATGTTCCAGCCGGCGCGGCCGCCGCTGAGATGATCCAGCGTCGCAAACCGGCGGGCGAGCTCCCACGGCTTGCTGTAGGTCGTCGAGCCCGTCCCGATCAGTCCGATGCGGTCGGTGACCGCGGCCAGCGCCGATAGCACCGAGATCGGGTCGAATTGAGTCTGAGGGAGATACGTGGCGCGATATTCGGCGATGGCGATGTTGTCGGCCAAGAAGATCGAGTCCATCAAGCCGCGTTCAGCGATCCGCGCGATATCGGTGTAGTAGGACAGGCCGAGGACATTGCGCACATCGCCGTCTACGACGCGCCACGCGGCCTCGTGATAGCCGTTCGGCCAGATGAAAGCGTTGAAGTGCAGAGGCCGGGTGCTCATAAGTTCGACTCCTTCGTGCGCGTCAAGGCTTCAGCGGCAGGCATCGTGATCGCAATGTCAGTCTGCTGGCGCAACACGGTCTGAGGTCGAAATAGTCCTCCCTCTGTGGGACGAGCGGGCTCAATCGCGCGATCAGCGGATACGGTTAGCTGGATTCATCCACCGCGACTCGATCCCGGCTCGTCGGGGTTGTCAGCGACTGAAGAGGTGCCAAATGAGCGACCGAGGACTGATGGCCATGGACCTGACGTGTCCGGAGGGCCACATGGCGGGCCAGCTTATTCAGGACGCTGGGCAACAGACCATCGGGATCCAGTTGCCCGACGGTGCACACGAAGAATGGCCGCGAGGCGGCGACAAAATGTACACATACCTGACTTGCCCCGGTTGTAATCGCCGGATTTATGGGTCGACGGAGGCGATTCAGGAGAGGATCCTCTGGCTGTCTGAGAGTGACTCCGAGTCGCAAGGTAGACACTCGCTGCGCTACCTGGAGGATGGCCTCACGTAGCAGGCGTAACCGCCTTTGTGCACACCAAGATGAGCTCCCCAGCCGCTTTTCCCGTGGTGCGCTTTTTGACTCACGTCACGCGCGCGATGGCTCGTACAGCCAGTGCACACACTCCTAGCCTCAATGTATGTGTGAAGACGGGCTGGCGTGCACCTCGTGTGCAGCGCGACGTCCGGCCAGCGCCATCAGCTGCAGTCCGGTTCAATTGCAGCGCAACACACTTGGCGGGCTTACCTGCCATTGCGCAAAGGAGGAACAATGACCGGCTCAGTTGGCCAGCCATGGGTGACTAACGGCGGCTCGACCATTCATGACGCGTTGGCGATCATGGAGAACTACCGCACCTGTGAGTTCACCACCGTGTTCCGAGATGGCACACCGCAGACGTGGCCAGTCAGCTCGCTTTTTCTCCGAGATGGACGGCTTCTGATCTGTACCAGCATCGGGTTTCCGCAGAAGGCTTTCAACATCCGACGCAATCCCAGGGTGAGTCTGCTCTTCTCGGAGCCAACTGGTAGCGGATTGTCCCGCTCGGGTGCCGTCTTGATCTGCGGGACCGCAGTGGCGGAGGGCCGGGTGATCGCCGACATGACAACCTCACCAGAATTGGCTGCCCTCACCCGAACGGTGATCGAGCGACAACCGGCCAGCAAGTTCATGAGCTCTTTCCTCGGGCGTCGCCTATTTCCTTCTTACTACTGGAGGATCGCGATATATGTGACGCCAGTACTCGGATTCTACTGGCGCACCAGGGAATTCGCCGAAGAGCCAGAATCGCTTGACCTCAAGGAGCTTCGCCATGTGGCAGCTGGCAAGTGAGTCACTCAGCCGTTTCCCCGAGGTGGTTGTCACGGCGTTTGGCATCGAGGGACACCCGGTCAGCGTCCGGCAGCATTCGCTACGCTACGACGCGCAAACCGGTGAAATGCCGGTTCTGATACCGACATCCGTCGCCCCAGTGGCAGGGCCCGCGAACGTGCTCGCTCACTACCACGATGAAGACCTCTGGAACCTGCAAATCGTGCGGGTCAATGGTCGGCTGGAAAGACGCGACGAAGGCTGGATCTTTATCAGCACCGCGTTCACGCCACCATCGCCGGCAGGATTCAAATCGAGATGGCAGATGGCCAAGGCCATGCGGCGCAGCTCGTCTCGGTACCTCGCCGCCCGCGGCCTGGATCGGCCAAAAGTCAATTGGACGGTGCTCAAAAGCATGCAACGGCAGGCGCAACTGGATCGACGCCTGGCCGGTCGTTTTCCACCGAACAGATTTGCATGAACACCCGACCGCTGCGCTTTGGCGCGGTCCTGTGCACACGGGGACCGATCGCGGACCTGGTTGACCAGGGCCACCGCGCGGCCGAAAGTGGTTGTGACGTCGTCCTTCTGCCCGACCACCTCGGGTATAGCGCACCTCTTTCGTCCCTGGTAGCCGTCGCCGTCGCGCTGCCTTCGGTGCGCGTGGGCACCTGTGTGCTCAACACCGCCTTCTACCGGCCTGCTCTGTTGGCCCGCGAGCTGGCGGCGGTGGACTCGGCAACCGGCGGGCGCCTCGAAATTGGACTGGGCGCAGGTTATATTGCCGAGGAATTCGCCACGGCGGGTCTGCGTTTTCCGACGCCGGCAGAGCGCGTGCAATGCGTTGAAGAACATGTGCACCAGATCCGAACGACGTTCGCTGACCCGGACTATTCTCCGACGCCGGTTCAGGACGCGCCCCCGATCATGATTGGCGGTGCCGGTGTCAAGATGCTGGCGATGGCGGCCAAGCAAGCCGACATAGTCTCGATACTGACCTTTGGCACCGAAAGCGAACTGGTGCAACGTGTTCAGTACGTTAAGGAGTGCGCAGCCGACCGCTTGGATCGGATCGAATTGTCATTTAGCTTCGGGCAGGTATCCATAGACGATCCCAGCGACTTGCAACTCCTCAAACAGGTAGCCCCCAAAGCGACTGAGTCACAGCTCCGGTTGATGGCGACCTTACTGGATGGTCCTGTCGAGGCGGCGGCCGAGCGCATCGCCCGCTTGCATGAAGAGCTAGGAATTAGCTACTTCACGTTCACCATCACCGGTGGCCCCGGCGTCGCCTGGCCCACTGTCGAGAAACTGATTGCCAAAGTCAAGGGTTAGATCCGACCATACGGTGGCCGGTACCTCAACAGCGGTCGCTATGCGCTCCGGTGGAATGCGCCGCGGCGCAACGTCTCAACCGGCGTCTCGCGGTAGCGGCCGGCATACACGGCCGCGAACCTGCCGAGATGGTTAAAGCCCCAGCGGTGCGCCACCGCAGTCACGGTGGTCGTCGATGGATCGGACTCCAACAGCATCTGGCGTGCTCGGCGCAACCGCACCTCGCGCAGATATGCCATCGGTGATGTGCCGAGGTGCCGCTGGAAACCTTGCTGTAGCGAGCGGACACCGATGCAACTGCGAGCGGCGATCGAGGACAGCGTCATTGGCAAATGCGCGTTCTCCTCGATGATTTCGACAGCGGCGCGAATCGCCCGTGGTGCGGCCAGCCCTTCATTTTCGGTGAGAGCATCGCGGAGCGAATGGTCGGCGGCGAATAGGAATCCGCGGACCAGGCTGTCGACGAAAGGCAACCCGACGAGTGGCTGATTGAGCAGGCTGTCGGGGCGAAAAAGCTGTTTGCTTAGCAGCGCCAGCATGTTCATCCAGGTTTGCGCCGGCGCCGCCGTAGTCGTCATGACGGGCGTGAAGTCGACTTGCGACGTCACCTGCCGACCGAGTGCATCGCTGAAAGCATCATTGACGGCCCAACGATCCATAAGCAGAGTGAGCATCCTGGTGCCCGCTTTCCATCGCGCCTCACTCATACCGCCTGGCGCAGCCACGGCGGCATTGCCCAGACCGGGACGCACAGACACTCCCCCGTGTACGCATTCCATGCTCCCCGACACCAGCACGATCACCCGGAATGCATCGCACAACTCGGCGCGATCCATCGACAGATCAGAGTCGACGATCACTTCGGCGAGTGCGATGGGTCCGATACGGGCCACCCGGTGGGTGAGTACGAACTCCGCCGGATCGGTCAGCAGATCGAGGTGCGGTTTGTGGCAGCAGTTAAGGGACCAGTCGTCGAAATTTTGCGCCTGCGTCCACGCGCGCATATCCGACGAGTCCGTTGTCGATTGGATCGTCACTCGGTCGGCCTTCATCACCATCCTGCAGGTACCCCTCAAGCACTGGGTATTGACCACGGTAGCCGTACCGGCGTTGCTCTGATAGGCGCCCACCGCTGGTATGCGCAGTGCGGCCAGGTTGACGCGTAAACCGGCTATACCTTTCATGGCAAGCGATCAGACCGCGCAGCTCGCGGACTTCTTCGGCGCCGAGATGGGCACGTTGCTTGCCCTTCATCAAATTTAATAACGATCGTTATCGTAACGGACGCTATACTAAGGCGCGAAGGCCGTCAAACGGAGATCAGAGGACAATTGAGATATTCACCGGATCACAAGGCCAAAGCGCGCGATGCGCTGCTCAAGGCTGGTGCACGCTCCCTCAAGACGAGTGGTTTCAACGGCATTGGGGTGGACGGCCTAGCTGCCGCCGCTGGTGTGACGTCCGGCGCGTTCTACTCGAATTTCGAGAACAAAGAGGCGATGCTCGAGGCCGTCATCGACGCAGGGCTAGGCGAACCGTTCCTGTCTGGTACCGACTCGGGGACCCTGGCGGAAGGGCGGACGCGCCTAATCGAGTTTCTTCGGGAGTACATAAACACCGATCACAGCCTGGACCCCGCGGGAGGTTGCGTGATGCCCGCGTTGAGCGCCGACGTATCCCGCGCCGAACCGCCGGTCAAAGACGCGTACGAGCGCAAGATGACCACGCTTGTGCATCGCATTGCCGGACTACTCGACGGGGACGATCGCCAGCGACGCGCATGGAGCATCGTAGCCCTGATGGTGGGATCGATCGTCATCTCACGCGGCATACCCGAACAGAGCGAAACCCGAACCGCACCAATCGACTCCGCGCTCAGCACCGCGTCCGCGCTGATCGAGTGAGACTGTTCTCTGGGCGCCTCGATGGTCGCCGTCAGCACCTTGCTGTGTGCCCCTGTCGCGCATGCGGACGGTGACAACAACACGCTCATACCGAACAACAAACGGCTCAACGACGGTGTCGTTGCCAACGTCTACACCATGCAGCATCAGGCAGGTTGCACTAACGACATCCGAATCAATCCGCAGCTGCAACTGGCCGCGCAGCGACACACCCACGATGTGCTGACCAACCGCAACCTCGACGGAGACATCGGCTCGGACGGGTCCACCCCCCAGGACCACGCGGCCGCAGCTGGTTTCCGCGGTTCGGCCGCCGAAACGGTGGCGATTAACCAATCCATCGCAATCAGCGGCAACGATCTGCTCAACCGGTGGTACTACAACCCCGGCTATAACGCCATCATGTCCAGCTGCGCCAATTCCCAAATGGGAGTCTGGTCGGAAAACAGCCCGGATCGCACTGTCGTCGTGGCTGTTTATGGACAGCCCCCACAACCGGCCGGCACCGGGGCAGACGGAGTGTCGCCCATGGGCGCCGCACAAAGCGAGGCCGACATTCCGATCGATCCCAGCCCCGACTATGACGCCAGCGACGAGCTCGAGTTCGGCATCAATTGGTTCCCCTGGATCCTGCGGGGTGTCTACCCGCCGCCCGCCAATCCGCCTGAATACGCTGACATTTCGCTGGCGTTCGCCGCAGTGGACGGCGGCTTGCCGGCGAAAACATCGAGGATGCTTTGCGCTGCCGCCGTTTCAATCCGGCGGCGAACGTCGCGGACGGCCGAGCCTAGGTGCGGGGTGAACACGGTGCGCTCGTGTGCGAGCAGCGCGGGCGAAATCTCTCGGGGTCGTCGCTGATCCGACCAGTCTTCGAACGCGAAGACGTCGGCGGCGTAGCCGCCCAGATGGCCCGCACGCAGCGAATCGACGACAGCATCCTCGTCGACCAGCGAACCGCGGGCCACATTGACCAATAGCGCCCCAGCGGGAAGGCGCCGCAACGCCTCCGAACCGATGAGGTGGTGGGTATCCGAAGTCAAAGGTGCGGTGAGAACGACGGCGGTGCTGTTCGTCAGCAAGGTTTCCAGCGGCGCTGACTCTGCACCCAATTCGGTCTCGTCGGCAACGGATAGCGGCGTGGGATCGGTATAGCGCAATTGCGCGTCGAACCCGCGCAACCGATGTGCCACTGCACGTCCCACGGCGCCCATGCCGACGATTCCGACGTGGCGCCCGCTCAGCCCGCCGCCGTACAGTTCGGGCCGCCAGCCTTGGTGCCGACCGGAGCGCACGTAGCTATGGCCGGCCAGAAGGTGCCGATCCAGCGCGATCAACAGGCCGAGCGCGAGATCGGCAGTGGGGGCGGTGAGCAGGTCCCCGACGTAGCTGACCCAAATCGCACGATCAGTGCACGCTGCGACGTCGATGTTGTCGTAGCCTTTGAACGCCCCGGCCACGATCTTCAACCGCGGGCTTTGTTGCAGCAACTCCTCGTCGACGCGGTCGGGCATGAACACGAGCAACGCATCGGCATCGCCGCACCTGGCGAGCAATTCGTCTCGAGTGAGGGTGTTCGGTGTCTGGTTCGCGATCACCTCACACGATTGGCCCAGCAGCTCGAGCACCTCGGGGTAGACCCGATGAGTGATCACCACCCGAAATG
Source organism: uncultured Actinomycetota bacterium (assembly GCA_963832935.1). GTDB lineage: Bacteria > Actinomycetota > Actinomycetes > Mycobacteriales > Mycobacteriaceae > Mycobacterium. Next base: position 36,367 of record CAWHWA010000030.1, on the reverse strand, counting down.
GTTGTGCCTCGCGGCGGATTCACAGAAACTTCCCTCGCAGCCAGCCGCTGATGGCGTCCACGATGGTGACGGTTGCCAAGATGACCACCATGATCGCGGCCACCTGCCGATATTCCAGTGTCCTCAAGGCGGCGATGAGTTCGAAGCCGATACCGCCGGCGCCCACCAGGCCGAGGACCGTCGAGGCTCGGAAGTTGTACTCCCACCGGTAAATCGACACGTCAGCCAATTGGGAAAGAACTTGGGGAAGCACGCCGTAGATGATCACCTGGGCCGGCTTCGCCCCAACGGCACGCGCGGCTTCAATGGGGGCCGGGCTGGCACGTTCGATGGCCTCGGCGAAGAATTTGGCCACCATGCCGACCGAATGCAAACCCAGCGCCAGCACACCGGGGAGCGCGCCAAAGCCAACCGCTGCCACGAACACGATCCCCATGATCAGATCAGGAATCGATCGAAGGACATTGAGGATCGCCCTGGCCAAGTGATAGAGCACCGGGTGCGGAGTTGTGTTGCGGGCCGCGGCAAGTCCGATGGGCAACGACAGGGCTATGGATAGCGCTGTCCCGGCCACGCTCATAGCCAGGGTGTCCAGCAGCGGTACCACCCAGGAACCGGCTCGAGTGAAGTCCGGAGGCCACATCTCACCGAGCAATGAAAACAGTGCCGGGATTCCGTCGTTCAGCCGTCGGGAATCCAACAGCCCGACGTAGTCGGAGCAAGCGAGCACGACCCCGACAATCGCCGCAGCCCATAGGGCGGCGCGGATGCGCCGTCTCTGTTCAAGGCGGGCAATCTCACCGTATTCGGCATTCGCGGCGGGCGGGTTGTGCCGGCCCCGGCGCACGGCAACTGTCATTTGCTCAAGGACGACAGATCCAGCCCTAGTTGCTTGCTCAGCTGGCGGACTACGTCATAGTCCGCATTGGTCACCGCCGCGAACCCTGCCGCCTTGAACGGCTTGAGCACCTTCGGATCGCGCAGGTTCAGGAAGGCCTCCCGGATAGCGGATTTGAGTCCAGCGTCCAGACTGCTCTGCATGGTCCAGGGGTAGTTTGGGTAGGGCTTGGACTCGGCGAGGATATGAACCTTAGCCGGATCGATTGTGCCCCTTTGGCTCAACGTTTCAAAGATCGGCTTGCTGATACCGCCGCCGGCCGCATTTCCGTTCTGTACCGCGAAAGCGACCGCGTCGTGAGCGCCCACGAACTGTTCACTGTAGTTCTGTCCGGCTCGCAGTCCCTGGTCCGCCAGCATGGATTTCGGGATCAGATGACTCGATGTGCTTGCGGGGTCGCCCCAAGCCACCGTCTTGTTGGTGAGGTCGGCGATCGTGTTGATGTGCTGGCTGATATTCCCTATCACCAGGGCCTGGTAGACCGGCGGCCCACCGGCCTGCTCGAGAAGTGCCGCGAACGGTTCGATGTCGGGGTCCTTCGATTTCGCCAGCACGAACGACAACGGGCCGAAGTAGCCAAGCTCGATCCGGCCGCGCCGCATCGCCTCAATCATCGATGAGTAGTCGGTGGTAACCACCAACTCGATCTGCTTACCGAGTTTGGCGTGCAGGTAGTCCTTCAGCGGTTGGTTGTTCTGGATGACGGTGGTGGCATTTTCGTCTGGCAGCAATGCAACTCGCAGTGTTGACGGGTTCGACGTCGTCTGCGTGGGCGAGCCGAAACAGCCGGCAAGAACAAAAACCAGCAGTGCGGTCAGCAAAATACGAGCGGCCTTCATCGGGTTCCCTTTGCGGTCGGGGCGGTCAGCGTCGCCGACGGGGTCGTGGGCGAGCGGTCACTGGTCTGGCGATAGATCCGGTCAATTTGCTCAGCATCGAGGCGACTAGGTGGTTCGTCGACCACCACCCGGCCGGCTGACAGCCCGACGATGCGGTCGGCGAAACGGCGGGCCAGGTCGACTTGATGGAGACTGACCACGACGGTGATGCCGTCCTGTCGGCAGATCTCACGAAGCAAACTCAGGACGGTGACTGCGGTTTCCGGGTCGAGACTGGCCACCGGTTCGTCTGCCAGGACGATGTCAGGCTCTTGAGTCAGCGCCCGGGCGATCCCGACCCGCTGTTGCTCACCCCCACTGAGTCGGTCGGCGCGAACCATGGCCTTGCCCAGCAGCCCCACTCGGTCGAGGGCGGCCAGTGCGCGGTAAGTATCTGGACGGCTCGACCGCAAAAACCCTTGCAGCACACCGGTAGAAGCTACGGTACCGAGAAGAGCATTGCGCAGAGCGGTGTGCCGGCCGATCAATTGATGCTGTTGAAAGATCATCCCGGTGCGCCGCCGGTGCGCGCGGATCCTCGCGCTGCTGTTGAGCGGTCCGATGCCGGCCACCTCGACCAATCCACTGGCGGGCGTCACTAAATGGTTCATGCAGCGCAGCAGAGTCGACTTGCCCGCCCCCGATGGACCAAGCAGCACCGAAAAGCTGCCGGCTTCGAAACAGATGGTCAGCGGATACAAAGCGAGGGTGGCCTGGTACCGAACGCTGACGTCATAAAGCTGGATCACAGTTCTCCAAGTTTGTACAAATCACTTGGAAACTAAGGCCCGATCATGAACTTTTGACAACGGTGCGGCCATTAACGACGGAACGTTTTGATCTATCGGATGAACGGCGCCCGCCCAAAGAAGCGGCGTGTGCATTCGGCAAAGTATTAGAGGTTATCGCCGATAGTGGTTCTGCCGCAATGTGATCCTGATTAGACAAGACACGTAGTCGGTTGCGTTAAACGAGACACCGCAGTCGGTTGTTAGCGGAAAGCGGCGACGAGCAACGCCATTATTCTGAGTCGGCCGCGGAGGCGCTATAGGTGGGCTTCACGCGCCCAGATGTCAAGCACCTCAGTCCGCCCCGTAATCGTCAGCCTGTCGGCGTGGCGGCGATTCCACAGGAGTAGCAGGAGTTCACCGGAATGTGCGCGTACCTCGGTGTCGGCCGGGGCCGGGGAGCTACCGCGTCCGAATCGTGGTGCTTCCGAACTGATCTGGGCCCACCACTGTTGTCCAGTATCAGTTGCGGTCAATGCCAGGGCCGCGGGTTGCTGGCTGCGAAGCGTCTTGGTGTACCGGCGGGCGAATCCGCAGATCATCTCGTCGATGCCGTCGGTGGCAAGCGGTTGTTTCCAAGTCGTCGCCACCGTAAAGTGCTGGGGCACCGGCATTCTGGACATCCACGCGATGGATCAGCGTCTCGTGCAGCATCCGACGCGCCCAGAATGTACGGGCCGAGGGGGCAGGCCAGATCGTCCAGCTGGCGAGTTCGGGTGGAGCCTGTCTCAGCAGCCGAACCAACGCGGTGTGCGCCGACCGTAGCCGACGTAGCGTGCCGGCGTAATCGGCCGGGTCGGGGTCCTCCAGCTCGGTGCACTCTTGGCGCCCGGGGGGTTCCAGGCGGCCCTGGCCGACGATCACGCCGACCCAGCGGTAGATGTAGCCGAGATGGGTGATCAGCTCGCTCAGAATCCATCCCGGGCAGAATGCGATGTCGTCGTCGAAGCTGCGGGACTCGGCGATGTCGAGTAACAGAAGGCCCTCGGCATCGAGGGCATCGACGTAGTCGCCGTCGCTGAGGGTTGGTCGAAACACCTGTACCGTCGCGTTGGTCTGGTCGGAATTCGGGGTCATATCCGTCGAACGCCATGGTCGATTGCGCGGTCCATCGCCTCATAGATTGGTGTCACCGCAGAGTTGGATACCTTCGCCAGCAGGATCATGCCTTGCATGGTGGCGATGATCACGTGGGCGAGTTCGTCGGGATCGGTTCCGGGCGCAAGCAATCCGACTTCCTCAGCGTCGCGGCCGTGTCCGGCGATGCGTGCTTCCCATTCCGCGAGGACATTGGCGGCGTGCTTGCCGGCTTCGTCTGCGGTGGTCGCCAGTTCCAGCGCGAGATTACCCAGCGGGCAGCCAACGACTCGTCCGAATACTTTGACCAAACCCTCGTGGACGGTCCGCGTGACCTGCGCGGTAGCGCGCATCTTGTTGACCGGGCCCCGTGCGGCCCGTTCATGTTCGTCGAGCATCCTCCACATCGCTCGAGCATGATGATCGATCACCGCGATGGCCAAGTCGCTCTTGGACTCGAAGAAGTGGTAGAAGCTGCCCTTCTTGACCTTCGCCGCTTCGCAGATCTCGTTGACCCCGACGCTGTGGTAACTGCGGGCCAGAAACAGCTTGGCCGCTGCGCGCACGATGCGATCTTTGGTCGCATCCGTCCTTGGTTCGGTGGCCGGGTGCAGGACCACCGGGGTGTTCGTCACGTCTGACATCTCCTGTGCCATCGCCATTTCCTCTTCGGCGGGTCGGGGTGGTGCATGTTGGGCATGGGGCTAGTGCTTGAGGCGTCGGCTGCCTTGGTGCCAGTCCTCCTGCTTGCCCGCCGCATTGGTCGAATTGCCGAACACCTCCAACTGAGGTTGCTCGCGCAGGCTGCGTTTGAGTTCAGAGAAGCCACCGAAGCGAGCCAGCCCAACGACGTGGTCCCACAGCTCCACGGCCTGATCTGATGTGGGTAGACGGCTGATCACCGGCCCGAAGAACGCGACGCCACCGGGCGGGTCCACATGCAGGATCGGTGTCCCCACGTCCTTCCCGGTCATCGCACGGGCCTGCGTTGTCTCAGCGGCTATCTCGGCATCCCAGGAAGCATCGTCAAGGGACTCAACGAATTCCGCGGGCAGTCCAGCCTGGGCCAAGATCGCCGCGACCTGCGTGGGCCGGCCTACAGTGTCAGTCCGTTCCTGCATGTCACGCCAAGGCGGCCGGTCGAAGATGTGGGCGCCGAAGGAAGCCTGCAATACGTCCAAAGCCTGCGGCCCAAGCTCGGCTCGGGTGCGGGCCGCCACGCGAAGCATCCTCAGCCCCGCATTGTGGTAAGCCTCGTAATCGGGCGGAAAGTGTGCGTCGTAGTCGATGTGCTCGTTGACCATGCGCAGCGATATCAACCGCCACTCCACCCGGTAGTCCCGGGCCGCCATGACTATTCGCACCCACTTGCTGGTCATCCACGCGAACTGACACACCGGGTCGAAGTAGAAGTGCAAATCCGCGTCAGGCATCGTCCCACTCCACATCTGACGGTTTTTGCCCGCCACCTCGATATTCAGGGATGCAGGGAAGCGGCCTTGGTGCCGGTGGCACCTACCGCGCCTGCACGCTGACTATACTAACTGACCGGTTAACTTTTTTGTACCGATCGGTCAACTTTTCTTTTTGCGTCCTCTGGCTCGGAGGACGTGACCGACGCAGCGGGATCTGCCGCCGTCGCAGCAGGCGCGCCGTTAGCGGATCGTGAAAGCGGCTGCTGCCGCGCTGCGTCGAAACGAGTACGACGCCGCGTAACTGAATTGGCGCCAGGCTAGTCATCTCGTGGGCCGCGGTGTGGCTCAGCGATATGAACTTTCTCGCGCCGTTGATGAACTTAATTGAATGATGAATCTGGTGTCCCTTGAGCTAGTTTGAGTGTTGGCGATAACACCAAATACGTTGAAGCGCAAAGGGGCATCGTATGGGACGAGTCGATGGCAAAGTCGCCATTATCACAGGAGGAGCGCGCGGAATGGGCGCTTCGCATGCGCGCCTCCTCGCGGCAGAGGGCGCCGAAGTCGTGATCGGCGATGTCCTCGACGACCTGGGCAAGCAGCTTGCCAGCGAGATCGGCGGGTCGGCCCGCTATGTGCACCTCGATGTCACCGACCCCGACCAGTGGGAGGCCGCAGTGGCCACGGCCGCTGGCGAATTCGGAAAACTCAACGTCTTGGTTAACAATGCCGGGATCGTCAACGGCGCGCTGATTCAGGAGTTCCAGCTCGACGAGTGGCGGCACATCATCGACATCAACTTGACGGGTACGTTTTTGGGCATCCGTGCGGCGGTAGAACCGATGATCGCCACCGGTGGTGGCTCGATCATGAACGTCTCGTCGATTGCGGGTCTGCGCGGCACCGTCTGGTCGCACGGGTACGTGGCGTCGAAATGGGCCGTACGCGGATTGGCTAAGTCAGCCGCACTGGAGCTGGCGCCGCACAACATTCGGGTGAATTCGATTCACCCAGGCCAGATCCGCACGGCGATGGTCGCGAACCTACCCGACGATCTCTTCACGATCCCGCTGGGGCGCCTCGGTGATTCGCGCGATGTATCGACGTTCGTGCTGTTTCTGGCCAGCGATGAGTCGTCGTATGCAACCGGCGCGGAATTTGTCGTCGACGGTGGATTGATCGCCGACGTCCCGCGCAGATCGCTGACGTAGCCAGCTCAGCTCGGACGGGTAAGCACGCACAAGCCGAGCGTCAAAGATGCTGTGCTGAACGCGCTGGCGCCAATTCCCTTGCCGCTAGAAGGTGCAGGACATGGAGCCGATGGCATGAAAGAAGTTACCGGGTACGTACGCCGGATCGCCCGCTTGAATGTTTGGCAGTTGGTGAAGTAACTCTCCGATAATGGCGCGGAGTTGGGCTCGGGCCACGTGCGCGCCAAGGCAGAAGTGCAGTCCGCCACCGCCGAAACCGACGTGAGGGTTGGGGTCGCGGCCCAGGTCCACACGCTCCGGATGGTCGAACGCCTCGGTGTCCCAGTTGCCGGACGGATAAAACATCACCACCTTCTCTCCCGCCAAGATGGTTTGACCGCCCAACTCGAAGTTCCTCGACGCCGTGCGGCGGAAGGTCATGACCGGGGTGGCCCAACGGATAAACTCCTCAACCGCGGTGCCGATGCGGTTGTCGAAATCCTCAAGCAGCCAAGCCCTCTCGCTGGGGAAGTCAGTGAGCGCTTTCATTGTGTGGCTGGTCGTCTGACGGGTGGTGTCATTGCCGGCCCCGACGAGCAACATGAAAAAATGCGGCCACCTCTGCGTCGGTCAGCCGGTCGCCGTCCACCTCGACGTCGACCAGGCTGCTGATCAGATCGTCGCCGGGATGCTTGCGACGTTCCGCGGCCATGCGCCGGCTACCTGAATGATGTACGTCTGATTCTCGACCAAAACCTCCATCGGACTGCGCCCGCCGAGGAAGGCCGGATCATGCCACGCAACGAGAGCATCGGTGGCGTACGCCATGCGCTCACGCTCGGATTCGGGAACCCCGATCATGTCTGACAATGTGCGGCTGGGCAGCTCCTTGGCACAGTGATCAACGAAATCCACGCCGGTACCGGCGGCACGGAGCTCCCCGACGATGGCCTTGGCGTTCGCCGTAATCGAATCTTCGATGCGACGGACTTGCCGTCGGTTGAATGCGGCATGGGCAAGTTTGCGGAGTTTAGTGTGCCGCGGCGGGTCCATCGCTAGAAACGACAGGGACGCTTCAAGTAGCTCGACAGGAGCATTTTCCATTATCACCCCCTTGCCGGACACGAACACCTCGTTGTTGCGGCTGACCGTGACGATGTCGGAGCGTCGGGTTACCGCCCAATAGCCGGGGTCGTCGGGATCGGCCAGAAGTGCGTCTTCGACCGGGGGATGCCAGCTCACCCGGCGCTCTGCTCGTAGTAGGGCAAACGACCGTTCCCGCTCTGCCGCAGTTGTAGACCAGAAGGCCCGGGAGGACAAATCGATCGCGTCATAGGCGCGGCAGGTGGCAGGCGTAGCCGTCATCGTGAGATCCTTTTATTTTGAACGTGTTTCATTGTGTGAGCGCATCGGATTCTCGCCCGCAGCCGCCCCCTGGCTCCGATGTCGCTGAGCTCGCCGTAACCGACCGTGCAGTCTTCAATTCGCAAGTCTGGAAGCATCTCCGGCGATGCTGGGTATTTCTGGTGGTGCAGTGTCCACCTCGGTCATGGACCTAGGCTAGCCATTTCAAGCAGTGCGCGTGGGGTCCGTACGCATGCGACTCTTCGATTAAAGAATGAGATTTTGTGGATACCATCGGGGCCGCCAATGTGCTTGCCGCAGAACAACTGCGCAGATGCATCGATGATCGAAACTACGGGCGGCCGGCCGGAGCGACGACGCCCGTGCCGTTCATTCCGGACGATGTTGCCGAACAACTCTCCGTTTCTGGAGCGTGCCTGATTTCGCAACGTTAAATGCCATGCTGTCAACCGCTTTAGGCGATCAGCAAGGCGAGACCACTATCAGTGACTTCGACACTAACGCAGGACAGATCGGTCACGATGACGTCGGCGTCCGCCAGTTCGGCCGCGCGGTGAGTGGTCGTGACGGCTAGTACTTGCGCCCCTGCAGCCCGGCCAGCACCGACGCCCGCGGGCGCATCCTCCACCACCAGACACTCCCGTGCCTCGAAGCCCAGTGCGGCAGCCGCCTTGAGGTAGCTCTCGGGGCTTGGCTTGCCGGCTGATACATCTTCTGCGCCGATCAGCAACTGCGGAGCCGGGAGCCGCGCTGCCAATAGTCGAGCAGCCATCAACGAGCGCGGCCCGGAGGTCACCGCGGCCCAGTGACTAGGCGGTAGGGCATCAAGCAGTCGGCGTACTCCCGGTAGCGCCACGACACCATCGAGATCAGCCAGCTCTTGCAGAGCGAGTTGCCGAGCTGTCGCTGCGGCTCGCTGCCGTGGTGCGACGAATTGCGCGACAGTGTCTTCGGTCCGCCTGCCATGACACACCTTGAGTACCTCTTCATAGTCGACGCCGTATTCCTCGGCCCAGGTACCCCAGGACCCTTCGACCGTGGCGGTTGAGTCGATCAAGGTGCCATCGATGTCGAACAAAATTCTCTTGCCGTGCAGCACCGCCATAGACGGCAACCCTAATGGGGTAGGGCCCATGCATCCGAAGATGTGTCGCTGACGAACATGCGCCCAACCGGTTAGCGCACATGGGCGGCTCTCCACACGCGCGAACAGCACCAGTAGGCACAGCACAACGCCCTTGGCGCCTCGCATGTGGCGACCGGAGGTTCGCCTGGCGGCTACGGTCGGGCTCGGTTTGCGCTCGACGACGGTGGTCGGCAATGTTAGGTCGGCATGAACGGACCGCTGGGTCGTCTGCGGTGAAAACCGCACGTCAAACGGGCTCTTCTAAACAGCGTTGAGTAAAAGGGATGCGACCCGTCGTGTTGGTCATCGTTGCTGTTACGCGGGTTACGCACTTTTGTAAAGGTGAATGAAAGGAAATTCACCTACTTTGGGTCGAACATGTTCTATGTGCATTGGACTGATATCATGAGATCAATCACTGCTTGGGCCCCACTGCCTGCCGATACCCAACGACGCGGCGTCAGGCATTTGAAGCATGGGCAACGAAAGGATTCTTGGTGTTGACAGCCACCAAACGAGCTCAATACGACTTTATTTATGACATTCTGCAGCATGAAACGGCGGCACTGGACTTCACCATGTCAGTGTTGGAAAAAAGTTATAAATCCCACTTTCCTGACCATGCCAGCGATGCGAGTGGGCTCCTAGCGGACGCATGGAAGTATTTGCTGGCAGCTGGTAGCGGGGGTGAACTGTATCAAGCGGCTGAAGAGGTGCACGGACAATTCTTCACATCCGAAGGAATCGGGTCATGGTTCAGCGAGGGCTACTCGGCATATAAGTCGCAGCGTAAGCCGACACAGGATTTCAATAATCTTGCAGAAGCCATTAGAAGGTAGCACAGTACTCGACTTCGGCAGCGGACGCGGCCATTTAGCTGCGCTGATCGCCCGCGCCGGCTTTGACTGCTACACCACCGACGTCATGGATTACCGTGGCCCGGACGCTGGTCATCTACCGTTTCGGCAGATGGCGTCACCTGCTGATGTCCCTATGCGGACGACATGTTCGACAGTGCGATCGTCAAAACCGTCCTCCATCACGTTGATGCACCCGATCTAATTCCGCTGTTGACCAATTTGCGGCGTGTTGCACGGCGGCTGATTATCGAGGAGGACACTTACGCTGTCCCAGCAGCGTTACTCGGGGCCGCGGTCGGACAGATTGAAATAACCGAATTTAATAAATTGGATGACAATGATCAATTCGGGGTACTCGTATTGATTGATTTTTTTGGTAACGCCGTCGCTCAAGGACTTGTTGATATGAATTTCGGTTGTCAGTTCAAGCGAATTAGCGAGTGGCATTCATTATTTGATAGCCTTGGCTTCCGTATTGTAGATACAGAAACCGTGGGTTTCCGCCCAGGTAATATTCACAAAAGCTGCCAGGTACGTTTCGTCGTTGATCGCGACGAATTGTAATAGCACTGAGCATCACAATGGAATTCATGCCACAAAAGCGCATCTCATGATGTGTACCACCCTTTAGGTTCCGGAGTTCCCGGCTGAGAAAAATCACGCACTGCGTTCGACGGACAGCTTGCGTCAGATCAATCGGACAACAGCAGTTTTCAGTCGTAGTCGCGTTCGATGTGACGCATCCCACTTAGCGTGGCCGGGGTTCAGGCGGTCAGGCGGCCAAGCATCGTTAAGGACGAGACTGATTGCCGGAGCGCCATCAGCCGCGCCGTCGCCGCTCAGCACAGTGCGGCAGACTAGCCACGCGCCTCAACCGAACCGGATCTCAAAACTGTCTGCCGATTGAGGACCGCGCCGTTCACGGTGTGCTGGTCCTCGACCCAGTGGCATGAGGAACTGCTGTTGCGCTCCATCCCGGCACCGGTGAGGATCCCCGTCACGTCCGGCCGCCGAAAAGCCGTGACTCTTCGCTCATTGAAGTACGGTTCGGATACGCCTGTGCCAATGGCTCTGCCGCGCGAATATACCAATGAACTATGCCCGATTGCGCGCTCGCTCGAGGTAATCGGGGAGCGTTGGACACTGCTGATCGTCCGAGACGCGTTCTACGGCGTTGTGCGCTTCACCGACTTTCAGAAGCATCTGGAGATTCTCCTGCCGTTCTCACCGAGCGTCTTCGATTGCTCCTGGACCACGAGATCATGACGACGTCAGTCGGCGACAGCGGCCGGAGCGAATATGCACGACCGAAAGGGTGAGCTGCTGTGGCCGGTGGTGTGGGCGATGATGAACTGGGGAAACGATCATTACGTGGAGCTCTGGTCTGCGTCGTGCGATTGTGCACTTCGGATGCGGTGGTCAACTGACGCCCTTGGGCAACTGCGGTAGGTGCGGCGCGGTCCCCGCGCCTCGCGATCTCGAGGTGCACCCACGGCGTTCCAAGTCCCGAAGCGCAGATCGCGACGACCTAGTAAGTCGCCTGCTGAGAAAACCTCACCGTCTTTCTTGTTCCCTTGTCAGATGCGGTTTGACTTGAAGAGGTACGCGTTCGTTCGTGCGCTCCTAGTTGCGCGCTCAAGTCGGGCGGACCGCGTAGCGCCATGGCCGACCCGTCGGCGCAAGCTCTGAAACTTGAGTCAATCCTGCTTGTCAATCTGGTTAGTCAAGCACTTTTGGCCGCCGACCTCAGACATCGAATGAGTCTGCGCTGCCACGTGACCCGCAAGTGCGGCGACAACGATCATGCCACTTCGAATGTTTGCAAGTACTTGAACTTCAGTCAATGAAGTTATAGGTTGGTCTGGGGAAGGCGAGACCATCGGCCATATCCTCGTCGACCGGACGGCGGATGACGAAACGACGCACGGTGACACGTGGCGGTTCGGTGCGCCATCCCATCGTCGTCCGCCGAAACAGCCGCATTCCCGAAAGAGAACTCGATCAGAAGGTCGCCAGCGTGCTATCAGCGATAGGGATTCAAGCTGCCAGCACCCTCCGCTAGTCGGCTAACCGATCCACGATCTTCATCCGAACCGAAAGCTAGGACTTGTCATGCACCCATTGCGCGCACTGCGTGAACGCGGAAACAACACGCCCGAAGAGGTCGCGGCGCTCCTATCCGACGACGTCGAGTTTCATACGCCCATTCTGACCAAGGTAGTGACCGGTCGCAGTGTCATTAGCCAGATTTGGGCGTGCTCTCGTCGCACGTGCGCTCCGGTCACTACGTGCGCGAACACAAGCTGGACGAACGCACTACATTCCTGCAGTGGGAGGGCAAGGTCGACGGTCGTGACCTCGAGATCCTCGAGCTCATCGAGGACGACGAGAACGGGATGATCACGAAGCGCACCGCCGCCTACCGACCGTTGCCCGCCGTGGAGCTGTTCCGTTCAGCGATGTACCCAAGCATCAAGGATTGGCTCGGGCCGGAATACTTCAGCTATTCGCCCGACGACGAGACGAAATCGCCGACCGGTCATAGCCAGACGGATTGAGTCCAAAGCGCGCAGCGAATTAACGGTCACTGCGGCCCTAGCCGGAACACCGGCGAACCAGGACGCGAGTGGAAGGGAGTGCTACTCGGCGGCGTGCGGAATGAACCCGCCGATCTCATTCACCGACCAAGCTCCGCTGAGCTGCTGACCTTCTCACATTGGACGCCACTATGACCACCACCTTGACCGAAGTCCCGGTAACGACCCACGACTCGGAACCCTTGCACTATCAGGACGCGACCGCCCTTGCGGACCTGATCGCCACCAAGCAGGTGTCGTCGCGTGAAGTTGTTCAGGCACACCTAGACCGCATCGCCGAAATCAACCCGAAAATCAACGCCATCGTCACCCTGCTGGCCGACGACGCCCTACGTAGCGCCGACGCCGCCGATGCCGCAGTGGCCAGCGGTGTCGAACTCGGTCCCCTGCACGGGGTTCCGGTGACCGTAAAGGATTCGATCGACACGGCAGGCGTCCTCACCCAAGGCGGCACCAAGTTGTTCGCCGGCCGCGTCCCCGATGCGGATGGCACCGCGGTGCGCGCTTCAAGGCTGCCGGAGGCATCCTCCTCGCGAAGACCAATCTCCCCGAATTCTCGGCATGGACCGAAACCGACAACCTGGTGACCGGCCGTACCAACAATCCTTGGAATCTGGACCGCACCCCGGGTGGCATCCTCGGGAGGCGAGTCCGCGGCGATCGCGGCCGGCATGTCACCGATCGGCATCGGCAGCGACGTTGCGATCTCCTTGCGGGGTCCGGCTGCGTTCACCGGGATCACCGCCCTCAAAGCCACTCATGGTCGTATCCCCTTCACCGGGCACCTCGCACCGATGACGTCCGCCTGGTTTCACGTCGGCCCCATGGCCCGCACCGTCCGCGACGTAGCACTGGGCTACTCGCTTCTCAGCGGTCCCGACGGCATCGACGGTTATGCCGTGCACGCCAAAGACATCGACTCAGCCAGCACGCGAATCGCCGGCCAGACCATCCGCGTCGGCTGGGTATCCGATGATGCATTCGGGCCGGTGGATCCCGAAATCACCGCCGCCGTCGCCGACGCGGCAGCGCGGCTCGCCGACCTCGGATGTCACGTGGAGCGGATCGACGCCCCATTCCTCCGTGAAACCGATGCGCTGACCGCGGACATGACGTTTTTCTACTCGAACTCGTCCGCTACGTCAAAGCCTTGGCGGCCGGACGCGAGGACGAACTGTACGCGACGGGCAACAGGCATCGTCGCCATGGAGGACCCCACATTCGCACAGCTCCACGCTGCGCGGACGACGCGGGAGGCTCTCCGGTCGGCGTTCGCCGGTTACTTCCGCGATTACGACGTGTTGCTTTGCCCGGTCACCCCGATGACCGCGCCACCGCACGGTCCGCAGGAAGCTCGTCATCGACGGTGTCACCGTGCCGTGGCTCCACGTGATGGACATTACGTCGTTCTTCAATCTGACTGGCTTGCCTGCGCTTTCGGTGCCATATGGCTTCAGCTCCGAGAACCTGCCGATCGGTATTCAGCTCGTGTCGAAGTGGTTCGACGAGTCGACCATCCTGCGACTCGGTGCGTTGCTCGAACGCAAGGGCGGTCTGGGCGATCGCCGTCCGCCAATTTCGGCCTAGGCGTTCGCGACGCGGAGCCGGCACCGCCGCCGTCGATCGGGGCGCTCAAAACGTCTAACTGCGTTGGGAATTGAACCGCTGAAGGGGCTGTGAAGTCAGCCGGCCGGTACCGCGATGGTCTTCGTCTCGAGGAACTCTGCGAGTCCAGCCACGCCCATCTCCCTACCGATACCCGACTGCTTGTATCCGCCGAATGGCGCGTCCGGAGCGAACCAGACTCCGCCGTTGACGCCAACGGTCCCGGTCCGTATCCGCCGCGCCACTGACATCGCACGGTCGGTGTCCCCGCCATAGACGCCCCCGGAGAGACCGAAGATGGAGTTGTTCGCGATCCGGACCGCGTCGTCGTCGTCGCTGTAGGGGATCACCACGAGCACCGGCCCGAACAATTCGTCCTGTGCGACCTCGCTATCGGGGTCAACATTGGTGAGCAATGTCGGAGCATAGAAGAACCCAGGCCCGTCGATCGGATGTCCGCCGATTGCGAGCAGAGCACCGGCTTCGATCGCACGCTTGACGACGCCATCGACTTTTTCCCGCTGCGTTTGGCTGATGAGGGGTCCCATATAGGTGCCGGGCTCCGCCGGATTGCCCACCTTGACGTTCGACAGGTGGGCGGTGACCCTCTCGACGATCTCGTCGTGACGGGAGCTCGGGACCAGCAGCCGGGACGTGATCGCGCACCCCTGCCCAGCATGGGAGCAGATGCTCATCGCGGCGACGAGCGCAGGCATCTCGATGTCGGCGTCGTCAAGTAAGACCAGGGCGGATTTGCCGCCTAGCTCAAGGAACACTCGCTTCACGGTCGGACTGGCCGCCTCCATGATCCGGCGGCCGACCGGCGTCGAGCCGGTGAAGGTGATCATGTCGACATCTGGATGAGTAGTCAGCAGCTCACCGACGGCAACCTCGGACGACGTGATCACGTTGACCACTCCGGCCGGAATATCAGTCTCGGCGGCGATGAGTTCTCCGAGGGCAACCGCGAGAAGTGGAGTCTGCGGCGCACCCTTGAGGACCACAGTGCAGCCTGCCGCCAGCGCCGGGGCGATCTTGGCGAGCGACAACTGCATCGGGTAGTTGTATGCGACGATCGCGGAAACCACACCGGCGGGCTCCCGCTCGACTAAGCGGCGATGCATCGATCCCCGCGACTCCTGCACTCCGATGTCCTCGGTGAAGGAAAATTGCTCAGCCAGGTCGGCGTAGTAGGTGAGCAGGGAAATCGGGTCGTCGAGGGCCGGTCCGCCGACCAGCATTGGTGTGTGCCCGCACTCGGCGATAGTCAACTGGGCGAAATCCTCGCGGTGGCGCTGAAGCGCATCGTGGAGTTGGCGCAAACAGCCGACCCGCTTGGCCACGTTGGTCGACCAGTCGGTCTCGTCGAATGCATGCCGCGCCGCTCGGATCGCACTCTCGGCGTGCTCGATCGTCGCGTCGGGAGCCTCTTCAATGACGTTCCCGGTTGCTGGGTTGACCGAGGGGTAATGCCGACCCGGATCCACGAGTTGACCGTCAATAAGCAACCGTCTCAAGGCTTTTCCCATCCGATCTGGCACGCCGACCGCCGGTGAACCATGTCTTACCGCAATATGACGACACAAGTGTGTCGCGAATCGTTTCGGTTCGTCAAGAATTGGCCTTCAACGTACGGCGTCCGCGTCCTTTGCGGCCGCTCGGTTGCGGCGGCTTCTCGCCGGCGAGGAGCGCTCCGGTGACCAACTCGTGTAACCAGCGTTGCACTCGCACTGCGTCGACGGGAGGCAGCTTCCAGTCTCTGAGCAGGATTTCGTGGGAGGCGACGCTCCAGACGATGTCAAGAGCAGCGGCCGCCATCGCGCGATCGGCATCAGCCCACTCCGGTACTTCGGCGTCCACTGCTGACCTGAGCGCATCCAAACGGTCCGCGTCGAGCGCGGGGAACGACGCCGGCACCACGGCCCACGGCGTCGCGGCAAACTTCGCTACAGCGGAGAACACCCGACCGGTCACCTCGGGCAGATGATCGAGTGTGAGCCCCTCATAACTCACGCCCGCTTCGTCCAAGAGCCGATCGGCTAAGGCACCGTGCAGTACCGCCTGCGATGCGAAGTGCCGGTAGACCGTCCGGCGACTGACTCCTGCCTGATCCGCCACCGCCTGGATCGTCAAGCTTCCCCAATCCCAGCTGGGCAGCTCCCGAGCCAACTCGGCCGCTCCGGCGATAATTCGCGCACGGCTCGCGGCCGCGCGAAGCCGCCGAACCGGACTGTCATACCGGCGGCGCGACGAATCCCCGCCCTCGTCCACTCGTGCATCGTATGTCACCTCTGAACCGGGCGGCCTGACTCTACTCGCCACCCGTCGTGATGCCGGCAACACCGCCTCGTGATGAGTTGCTACAGCGGTCAATTCGTGATCGACCATCCGGCGGCACCAACGCCCGAGCTGGCCGCCGCCGCTGTGTGAAGGTGCGGCGTCGGGTTCATCGACCAGCGACATCTGAGTGCTACAGTGCCGCATGGCCGAAACGTGGCAACAAACGGCGATCGATTCAGCCGAGCTGCAGGCACTGCTCGACCGCCAGGCGATCACAGAGCAGATCTACCGTTATTGCCGTGCGGTGGATCGACTCGATATTCCGTTGGGGCACTCGGTATTTCACGAGGATGCGACCGCGAACTACGGGGAGTCGCTTTACCAGGGCGACGGACGCGGCGTGATTGATTTCATCTGCGCCTCGCATCTACTGACCCTCAACCATTCGCACCAGGTCAGCAACACCATCATCACCCTCGACGGTGACCAAGCCGGCAGTGAAACGTACTTCCATTCCGCGACGCGGTTGATGCAGGACGACAAGGTCACGCAGATCCGGGTCTGGGGCCGCTACCTCGACGAGTGGTCGCGCCGGGATCGCTTGTGGCGCATCGACAAACGCCTGACTTTGTTCGACTTCGACGAAGTCCGAGAAGTCACCGAGATGGTCAGCCGCGAGGCCATCCGCGACCGCACCGATCCGTCTTACGCCGTGCTGAAAGGCTTGTGATTGGGTGGGTTCAAACCGGCGAGCTTGCGGGGACTTATCGGGATGCCCGTATCGGCACGTTGGCGTAACCGTTGACGTTGGTCATGGAGACGCGCCGGAGCTGGTCCGTGGCGATTTCAAACCAGGGCAACAAGTCAAGCAAGTGGCCGAGGGCGATCTTGCTTTCCATCCGCGCCAACGCCGCGCCAAGGCAGCTATGAATGCCATAACCAAATCCGAGGTTCTGGGCTTCGGCACGGTCTCGATTGATATCGAAGGTGTCGGGATCGGTAAAGGCCCGTTCGTCGCGATTCGCCGAAGCAGGAAGAAGCATGACCGTTTTGTGGGCCGGAATCGTGGCACCGTGCAGCTGCAACTCTTTGAGGCTATAGCGGCAGTCGTACTGCACCGGACCATCGAAGCGCAGGACCTCCTCGACCGCGTCTGAGATCTTGGTCCGGTCGGCGCGAAGTTGTTCCCATTGGTCTCGGTGCTTCGAAAACAGCGCCATCGCGCTGCCCATCAACTTGGTGACCGTCTCTGCACCCGCGCCGCCCAGCAGCATGCAAAAGCCGACGATCTCAACGTCGTCGAGTTTCGTCGTGGTGCCGTCGTCGCGTTCCACTTCGACAGCGATCAGGGCGCTGATCATGTCGTCGCGCGGTTCAGCGCGGCGCTGCTGAATGATGTTGTAGTACAGCAGGCCGTTTTCCTCTACCGCTTTTTTGCCCGCCTCACTCATGGTCGTTGCGCCCGCTTCACGCTCCATCACCAGGTCTTGGAAGTGCCTTACGGATTGGCGGTCCTCTTCCGGAACGCCGAGCATTGTGGTGATCACCTCGACTGGGAAATACGCGGAGAAGTCGGCAACCACGTCGAACGCGTCAGGGTCAAGGTGGGAGAAATACCGGTCGATCGTGGCGCGGACGATTGGCTCCTGCGCCGCGATGGCTCGCGGAGTGAAAACTTTGTTGACCAGACTGCGCATCCGACGATGCGCCGGCGGATCCATAAATTGGACCAACGGATCCTTTACCACTTCGCCAGTCGAGACTTGGTCCAAGGTGACTCCCCTGGCCGACGAGAAGGTCTCGAAATCCTTGAACGCCACAGCGACGTCTTCGTGCCGACTCAGGGCGTAGAAGCCGAGATCCTCGCTGTGGAACACCGGCGCTTCGTCACGCAGCCGCCGGTAGATCGGGTAAGGGTCGTTGAAGAACTCGGCAGAGAACGGGTCGAACGCAACCGTCGAGATGGTCATCGGCACATCATCTACTACGCACTGCCTAGCCGGAAGGTTATCGCCGCGCACCGGTCTCCTGCTTAGTTCGACGCTGAGGTACGAAAGGCCACCTCCGCGAGGGTGTCTCGACCAAAGCGGAGGCATCGATATTGCGCGGGTCTCGCCGCGTTCGATCGGATCACTGATGACTGAAGTGGGGCGGGTTACAAATCGCCCTCGGTCGCCGGGGGTGAGCGGATGAAGCGCGAATCCAAATCGTCCGCCAGATTGGCGAGCTTGCCGTAAGGCGTGGCGGGGCCTGTCAGATCAGCTCGGCGCTGTGCCCAGCGAGCTGCGGGTACATACCTTCAATCGGGGCCGAAAGCGCGTTCTTAACGACCAAGCTGCGATGGTCGGCGATGACTTCGTATTTGCCGGCGACGAGGCCAGCATAAGCAATGCGCGATGTCGGCGGGATCCTCTTTCTTGTCGACGATTGCCGCGGTCAGATCCACCACTAAGGTGGGGCGGGCGGGACTCGAACCCGCGACCATCGGATTCACAAACCGGAGTTCCTGCTAAGTCCTAATGAAACCGGTAAGGACCTGTGCGACAGGGAGTTAGGGCAATGCCGTGACCGAACAGATCTCAATGATTCTCGTGTGCGTCAACCCATCGTTACCGGCGCTGTTGAGCTGAAACCACGGACTGTGATGCAAGATGAGCAGATGCAGCGCGATCCCCTGGCCAATTTTGCGCACGCGCGCTCGACGAGGACATTCTGCCTCCCCGCGGCCGACGTGCGGGCTGGCCGAGCCAATTCCGCCGACCCTGCGATGACGGCTTCCCCATGAACTCCCGAACCCTTGTCCGGCGTCGGCTCGACTACCTCCTGCTCCCAGCCTTCGTGCTCGGCATCATCAACGCGCTCGTGTTGAGTCTGCCGGAAGGCCTCGGAGTTCCTGTCGCCACTGACAGCCCGTGGCCACCTTTGCGTGCCTTGCACACTTGGGGTGTCGAGCAAGAACCGCAGCATCTCGTCATGCCGCCCGCCTTGCAAGCCTCGCTTTTGTACGACGGGTTCGTGCAACTTCCGCTGCTCGTTGTGCTCACCATCGGCGTCTGGAAGCTCAAATCGTGGCCGTGGCTGCCCGCACTGGCCATGGCCTACGCCGTCAGCGCGGTGGTGAACATGTACTTCTACTTCATGCAGACATTCCTCGGACCTGACAGTCCCTCACACCTGGCGACCTATCTGCCGCTAAACCTCCCCTGGGTGATCGTGCCGCTGCTGGTGGCGTACCGGTTCTGGCCGCGCAGAGCCTGAGGAGGTGTTCTCATCAACGTCCGCACATTTTTCGAAGGTGAATTCGTGGTCCGCGGATCCAATGCGGTCACCATCGGCCAGCGTCGCGCTGACGTCATTGTCGGGGAGACGGCAGGGTAGCGCGGCCGGCAGCTACATCTTCTCCGACGAGTTCGACGGTCGGGCCCCAGGACGGCTACGTTGGCAGCTCCCAGCGCCCGAATCAGGTTTTCGACATAGCTTTTAGCGCTTTTTGACCAGGCCGCCCGGTGGGCTTTCGTCAACGTCGTTGAGGATCAGCGCACGCACGGCGGTACGCGGTCCGTAGGGTCGCAGCATCGTGCTGGCCGGCCGTGGACGCACGTGCTGCGGCCACCAGAACCAGCGCCCGAGCAAGGTGGCCAGCGACGGGGTCATGAACGACCGCACGATCAAGGTGTCGAACAACAGACCCAGCGCGATCGTCGTACCCACCTGGGCCATCACCCGCAGCGGGCTGAACATGAACGTGGCCATGGTGGCGGCGAACACCAGACCGGCAGCGGTCACCACCGAGCCCGAACCGGCCATCGCGCGAATCGTCCCCGTCTTGAGCCCGGCGTGGATTTCCTCCTTGAACCGCGATATCAACAGCAGGTTGTAGTCCGAGCCGACCGCCAGCAGCAGGATGATCGCCATGGCCAGCACCATCCAGTGCAACTTGATCCCCAGGATGTACTGCCATAGGAGCACGGAGAGTCCGAAGGAGGCGCCCAGCGACAGCAACACCGTACCGACGATCACGAAGGCCGCAACGACGCTTCGGGTGATCACCAACATGATGACGAAAATCAGTGTGGCCGCGGAAATTCCGGCAATCAACAGGTCGATGTTGGAGCCGTCGTGCATGTCCTTGTACGTCGCGGCGGTACCGCCGAGGTAGACGTTGGCGCCCTCCCAGGGCGTGCCCTTGATCGCCTCGTGCACGGCCTGCTTGATCGGCTCGATGTGGCTGACGCCTTCAGGAGTCGCCGGGTCGCCTTCATGCGAGATGATCAACCGGACAGCGTGCCCGTCCGGCGATATGAACTGTTTGAGACCCCGCGCGAAATCCGGGCTCTTGAACGCCTCTGGCGGAAGGTAGAACGTGTCGTCGTTCTTCGCTTTGTCGAAGGCATCGCCCTGCGCGGTGGCGTTGTCGGCCTGCGCTTTCGCCTGGTCGTTGAGACCCTTTGTGATCGCATAGTTCGACATGATGGTGTCGAGGTTGTGCTGCTGGCTCTCAATCTGCGGGGGTATCAACGCTACGAGTTTGGGCTGGATCTGATCCAGCTTGTCGAGATTCGCGCTGAGGTTCTCGATGTTCTGAGCCACCTGGTCGATGCCGTCGAGCGCGTTGAAGACCGACCGGATTGCCCAGCAGGCCGGGATGTCGTAACAGTGCTTCTCCCAGTAGAAGTAGCTACGGATCGGCCGGAGGAAGTCGTCGAAGTTGGCGATGTCGTCGCGCAACGCCTCGGTGATCTTCACCGTTTCCTTGGTGAGCTGGGTGGTTTCGTGTGTCGTGTTGCTCAGATCCTGGGTGACCTGCATCTGCTCATGCAGCGTTGCCATCGTTTTCTTGAGCTCGTCCGCCTGGTTCAGCAGGTTTTTCGCCTGCTCTTCCTGATAGTGCTGGGTCTGGAGCCGCCCTGCGGCCTGTGCACCCATCTGAAAACCGAGGGTGCTGTGGTCGAGCGGCGTGCCCAACGGCCGGGTGATGGTCTGCACCCGGCCGATACCGGGGATGTGGAAGACCGCCTTGGCGACCTTGTCCAGGATGATGAAGTCGGCCGGGTTACGCAGGTCGTGATCGGTCTCGATCATCAACAGCTCAGGATTGAGCCGAGCCTGGTTGAAGTGCCGGTCGGCAGCCGCATAACCGATATTGGCCGGGGTGTCTTGCGGCAGGAAGTGGCGGGTGTCGTAGTCCGTCTTGTAGCCGGGCAGAGCGAGCAGGCCGACTAATGCGGCGGCGATGGTCACCGCGAGAACCGGTGCGGGCCAGCGGACGATGGCGGTGCCGATGCGTCGCCAGCCCCGGGTCTGCAGCTTTCGCTTCGGGTCGAGCAGCTTGAAGAACGATGCCACGGTCAGGATCGCCGGTGCCAGAGTCAAGGCCCCCAGGACCGCGACCAGCATGCCGACGGCGCAGGGCACACCGAGTGACTCAAAATAAGGCAACCGGCAGAAGCTCAGGCAGTACATCGCGCCGGCGATGGTCAGCCCCGACCCCAGCACGACATGGGCCGTGCTGTGGAACATCGTGTAGAACGCTTCTTCACGCGTCTCGCCCAGACCGCGGGCCTCGTGATATCGGCCGACCACAAAGATCGCGTAGTCCGTTCCGGCGGCGATCGCCATCAGCACGAGCATGTTGTTGGCGAACGTGGAGAGCCCCATGATGTTGTAGTTTCCGAGCGTCGCGACGACACCGCGGGCCGCGGCCAACTCGATGAAGACCATCGCCAGCATGATCAGAACGGTGCTTATCGAGCGGTAGACGAACAGCAGCATCACCACAATCACGAGGAGGGTGATCAGAGTGACTGTCGCGACGCCTTTCTGACCCGCATGGGACTGGTCGGCAAACAACGGACCCGCCCCGGTGACATAGGCCTTGATCCCCGGCGGCGCCGGCACCGATTCCACGATCTTGCGGACGGCCTCGCTGGACTCGGCGGACAGGCCGCCGCCCATGTTGCCGGCGAGGTAGACCTGGACGTACGCGGCCTTTTGGTCGTGGCTCTGGGAGCCCGCGGCGGTCAGGGGATCACTCCAGAAGTCCTGGATGTGCTGAACGTGTTTCTTGTCTTGCTCGAGTCGCTTGACGATCTCGTCGTAATAGCGGTGGGCCTCCGCCCCCAGCGGTTTGTCGCCCTCCAGCAGGATCATTGCCGAGCTGTCGGTATTGAACTCTTTGAACGTTGACCCGACGCGCATCATCGACTGGAACGACACCGCGTCCGTGGGACTCTGCGACACCGAGTGGTTCTTGGAGACGACCTCCAGCTGCGGCGCGATGGTGTTGGTGACGAAGACGATGCCCAGCCAGATCAGGACGATCGGCAGCGCAAGCCGATGGATCATCCGCGGCAGGAACGGCGGGATCAGCGGCTGATCAACGCGCCGCGCAGCCTCGGTGGTCTCGCTCATGCGGACTTGTCCAGGCAGTAGACGAAGGCATTGACGTTTTCGTTGGGGGGCGATTGATTGGCACCCTTGATCACCTCACCGCGCCCGTCGTGGTTGTCCACGACGAATTGGCAGGCGATCCAACTCCCGTCTCCTTGCGCTACCAGGTTTGCCGGGATGCCGGGCTTCGTTGACTTCAATACTGTGCTCCAGGGCAAGGGGACGTTGAGGGCCTGCTGCGGGTGGGAGTTCTCGTCGAGGTAGTTAATGGTTGCCGTGCTGCCCGGTGAGCCCCAGACCTCGAGCGTGATGGTCTTGGCGTTGAACTGGTCGAGGACCTCGCCCGACGTGCCACCACCGAACGAACCGCTGTGGACGCCGAAGATGTCGTGCAGCCGGTGCACGACGAACCCGGACAGCGCGACGACAGCCACGATCGTGAGCACCAGCCAGAAACGGCCCAGCAACCCCTGCTTCTTGGCGCGCTGTGGGCCGAGTTTTTCTTCGGTGCTTGAGGGAACCTTAGGAGCTAGCGACTCTCTCCATGGCTCGGTGGTCGTCATGGGCGCTTTCCTAACCAGGGGCGAAGGCTACTCAACTAATTAGCTTAGAGGTAAGCTTAGGCACTCTAACCTACAACGAGATAGTCCGGGCCTCACATCGAACTGAGCCGTCCGCGAACTCAGACACTCCCCTGGATCGTCGCTGCTTCGCCAAGGACAACTTGTGAAACACAAGTGCGGCGGAACGACATTATCCACCGCTCGTTCATAATTCGTGCTCGTGGCCATAGTTCTTGGTTCGGCTACGCTCACGCGCAGCCCCTGGCGGTGGCGAAGAGTTGATACGCGGCTTGACGCGCTCGAGTTTGGGCACCTTCGCGGCCCCATGCGCGTGCGCGCTGGGTGCGTCGTCGCTCGTTACGGTCTACTAAGGCCGACACGATGTCGGGCAGCATCCGCAGGTCGGTGTTTGCGGCGACGGTGTGCATGGTGTGGGCGCGGTCGTCATTGGCAAGGATCCTTCGGAAGTGTCGGGTGGCAGCGCGTTTGGTGCGAAGGCGCGATCCGAACAACTTTGGCAAGCAGTGAACCGACACCTTGGCCGCCGGTATGCTGCCGACAGGTTCAACTCATGTCGAATGGGTGGCTAGCGGATTCGGCACGGTAGGGGTCGGCGTCGCAGCCGCCCCTGGAGAAGGCTCTAGTGCTGGTGTCTCGGAAGGTTGGTTATGAGCAATGCCCCAACAACCGTCCGTCGCGATCGTCATTCCCGCTTACAACGAAGAACATTTCATTGGCAAATGTCTGGACGCATGCATTGATCAACCTGGGTGCCCGACGAGATAATTGTTGTCGACAACCGGTCTACCGACGACACCGCATCGATTGTGCGCCGGTATCGAGAAGATAACCCGCACATCGACATTCGCCTGCTTGAGCAATACGAGTATCAGGGCATTGCTCCGACGCGCAGCTGTGGGTTCGATCATGCGCGTAGTGATGTAATCGGCCGGATTGACGCCGATTCCCTCGTTCCGAAGACTTGGGTCGAGACGATTCATCGCCGCTTCCAAGACCCGGCCGTCGACGCGGTGAGTGGACCCGCCTTCTTCCATGACATGCCGCTTCCAGGCTTTACCTTGTGGGTCGACCGCACGCTGCGGTCCGGCGTGGCGCGGTTCGCAAAGAACGAGCGGTTTCTGCACGGTGCGAACATGGCAATTCGCGCCACGGCGTGGAAGGCGGTTCGTCATCTGACGCAGCTGGATCTGGAAGACCGACTGCACGAAGATGTCGAGCTTGCGCTGACTCTGTACGAAAACAATTTCGAGGTCGTATTCGACCCGACCATGGTTGTCGGCACCTCCGCTCGCCGCATTGAATGCTCGCCGCGCGATTTCTACCGGTATGCCATACGTCATGCGAACACGACAGCGGTGCACGGTGTCCCCGGTTTCAAGAGCCGCGCGGCGTTGACCGAGATAATTGCGCTGCTGCTGGTGTATTTCCCGGGCCGAACCATCCGGTTCTTTTATGACTCGGAGAACCTGCATTTCACGTTGTCGAAGCTACGTAACGAACTTCGCAAGAGGGGCAGGGTGCGATGACGCGACAGGCAGTGCCGGACCAGCCGAGCCGGACAGCGCACGACCCCGCGCGCAAGGTGGACACCTGCACCATCTTTACCCTCACCAGCGGGCGATCAGGGACCTTGACCCTCAGCGAATTGCTTAAACGCAATGCGCCACAGTGCAAGATCGAGCACGAGCCCTACACCAATCCGTGGAATCCGACGATGTTCGGCCGGGCGATCCACGACCACAGCATCGGACGTCTGGACTCGTTACGGTCTTTGCTGCGAAGAAAGCGCCGCGCAATCGACTGGCACCGCACGCCGGTTTACATCGAAACCAGCCACGCCTTCCTGAAGTCCTACTGGGATCTCGCCCCCGAATTCTTTCCCAACACGAAGGTGTTCCACCTGATCCGCCACCCGCTGCAGGTCGCACGTAGCGAAGCAAATCGCGAAGAATTCTTGGATCAAATCCATTGGCCGCTTAGGCATTACGGCGAACGCGGGGGCGTCTTGTACAGACGTTGGGCGCTGACCGAACTCGAGCCCATTTACAGTAGCTTCGACCTGTCAGACCTGACGCTGTTTCAGCGCTACCTGATCCAGTGGATCGAGATCGAGAACCGGGCGATGGAGTACCTGCAGCGCTTCGACATGAGTTCCCGTTGCCTGACTTTGCACAGCCCCCAGGACTTGAACAGTCCACAAGCGGTGGCCGCCATCTTGGACTTCGCCGGGGTTGGTTCCGCAGGCGAGGTTTCGCTTGCCCGGCGTAAAGCACCGCACACCGGGGCGTCCGACCATTGTGGGCGACGACGAGCTGAAGCAATGCCGCGACGTCGTCGCGGCCTTGCCGTCGCGTTATCTCGAGATTTTCCAGCACGAGCCGTATGCCGGGCAGGCCTGGGCCGCGCTGTTGAACAACTGATCTCGATTAGATAGGCGTGCGGCACAGCGGCTGCACGAAGCGGACCAGATCGTCGACCGTGTCAGTCAGGGCGGGCTCACGCAGGCGGACCTTGGCCAGCTCGCGGGCGCGTCGGTAGTGGGTGTTGTCGTAGCGCTTGAGCTGCTCGTCCTCGATCTTACCGGACGAGCGGGTGAGGAAATCGAGCAGCGGAAACAGCGAATCACGCGGCGTGCAACGGCGCTTCATCTGCTCGGTGAATGACGGAACGTCGTGGTAGTCGAAGCGGTAGCCGTAGCGTTCGGACATGAGCCGGCTGATGTCCATGATGGTGTAGTAGTCGTCGGCGGTCATATTGAAGACGGTGCCCGCCTCGGCCTGCAGGCCCATCAGCGCGACGATGTGATCGGCGACCAGGTCCGCCGGCAGCAGGCTGACCTGGTTGCGGGCGATGCCGGCCAGGCCGTGCTCCATCATGAACGTCAGGAAGCGCACGAAGATATCGTCCTTGCTGCCAAAGCCCGCGCTGGTCGGAGAGATGAGCGACGGCCGGTAGATACGCACATCGAGTCCTTGCTCCTGCGCGGTAAGTGCCAGCTGCTCGGCGACCCACTTGGTTTGCGAGTAGCCGAAATCCAGGCCGGTCATCTCCGCGTTCGCATCGGATTCCCCGACCACCGTCTTGGTGGTCCAGCCGTAGATGAAGGTGGTGGAGACCAGGTGGAAGATCTTGCGGTGTCCGGTCAGGGCCAACCGCAATAGCTCCCACGTGCCGGTGACGTTGGCAGGTCGCAGGGCGTCGTAGGTCCGGATGTAGTTGACCAAGGCGCCGTTGTGGGCGATGGCATCGACGCTCTCCGCCAGTTGCTGGAAAGCCGCCGCGCCCATTCCCAAGTGAGGCTCGGCCAGGTCCCCGCAGATCACCCGCACCCGCGCCCGGACCTTGTCCTCGAGCGCCGGGGACCACAGCTGAGCCGGGCGCAGGGAGGCGATGATCCGGTCCAGGCCGTGCGCCGCATCCGTGGCCCGGACCAGAGCGTGGACGGTATATGAAGTCTGTTCGAGCAGGCTGCTCAGCAGAAACGGTCCCAGAAACCCGGTCGCGCCGGTCAGCAGGATGTCGGTTGGCGCGCCCGGTCGCGCTGGGGGAAGCGCCGGTAGGGGCAGCCGCGCGTCAGCGCGCATCTGCGCGATCTCGTATGCCTCATACTCGGCGCCGATCTGAGCCAGCGCCCGCCGCGCGGCATGCGGTGGCTCCCCGGACCGTTCGCCGAACTGTTGCACGAGCCGGAAGAACTCGGCGACGGTCAGGCGCTGCAGCAGGCGCGTGTTGACGTCTTCGGCCAGCTCCCCGGCGCCATGCTCTTCCAACAAGGCTTGCAGGTCCGCGCGGAGCTCGGCCAGGGTCAGCGAGTCGATGCCGAGATCCGCGAAGGAGTACTCCTCCTGCCCCGTCAGGTCATAGCTTTCGATGAGATAGCGGAAGCGTTCGAGCGGACCCGCGATGGCGCCTGGCGCCTCGTGGGCCTTGTGGGTGTAGCTCGCCAGCACGGGCAGCTCGGTGTCCAGCCAGAGCTGGCGAGTCTGCCCGCGCCTGATCTTCCCCGAGCTGGTCTTGGGAATGCTGCGCGGTGGCACGAACAGGATGAGGTGCGGATCGATGTGGCAGTGCCTGCGGATCGCACGCGCCAGGGCCTTGGCGTCTGGGAGCGGGAGCTCCTCCGGCACCTCGGCGACCACCACCAGCACTTCCTCGTCCTCGTGCTCGACGGAGAAGGCTGCCACGCAGCCTTTGCGGACTTGCGCAGCCGACCGCTCCACGATGGCCTCGATGTCCGAGGGATAGGAGTTCACGCCGCGGATGATGATCAGGTCCTTGGTCCGGCCGCAGACGAACAGTTCGTCCTCGTAGAGGAAGCCGAGATCGCCCGTCTGTAGATAGGTGTGTTCGTCGTCGCCGGCTATGCGGGCTCCGAACGCCTCCGCGCTGAGTTCGGGGCGTTGCCAGTAGCCGCCCGCATTGGACGCACCACCCACCCAAATCTCGCCGATCCGGCTCTCGCCAAGATTCTGCTTGGTGTGCGGATCGACGATGCGGACCACGCTCCCCACCAGGGGCTTGCCGCAGCTCATAAGAGGTGCCTGGTTGTTGTTCTCGGGCAGGGCCTTTTCGACCCGCACCCGATTCTTCAGCAGCGCTCGCTTATTCAGGGCCAGGGTCTGTCGTCCGCGCAGCGACACGATCAGGGTGGCTTCCGCCAAGCCGTAAGCGCCGGTGAGCGCCTCGGGCCTCAGGCCGTAGGGAGCGAAGCGCTGCCGGAAGCGGGCAAAGGTCTTGGCCCGCAGTGCTTCTGCGCCGACGACCACGCTGTCCAGGCTGCTCAGGTCGATCCCGTCCAGCTCGGAGCTGGGGAGCTTGTCCTCGCGCAGGCAGTACTCGAGGGCGAAGTTCGGCGCTGGCGTGTGGGTGGCGCGTACCTGGCTGATCAGCCGAAGCCAGGACGATGGCCGCTGCAGGAAATCGATCGGTGACATCGCATGCGTGGTGCCGCCGCGTACGAGCACGAACAAGTAAGCGGAGATCAGGCCCATGTCGTGATGCTGCGGGAGCCAGCTGACCACCACTTCGTCACCCTTGGTGTAGGCCGAGCTGTTAGCGATGACGTTGGCGTGGCTGACGATCACGCCCTTGGGATCGCTGGTGGAGCCGGACGTGTACTGCAGGAAGAGCGCCTGGCCAGGCGTGTCCGCCACCAGGGCGCCGCCAAACTCGTGGGCGCCATCCGTCGCGAACCAAGGCAGTTGTGGAGGCTCCTCGGCGTCTGCCCAGGGCAGCGCACCTTGTCGTTGGCCGAGCAGCAGGCGGTAGTCGTACTCAAACTGCTTAGTCGACAGCACCGCCTTGGCCTGGCAATCCCGCGCGATGTAGCTGAGCTTGGCCAAGCCCGCGTCGAACGCCATCGGCAAGGGAGGGCTGACCGGGACCGCGATCGCCCCGATGCGCGCGCAGGCGACGAACGCGGCCACCATCTCCAGGCCCGTCGGGTAGACAAGCAGCGCTCGGTCTCCCGGCCGGAGCCCGGCCTCGGCAACCAAGTAGGCGGCCAGCTCACGCGTCCGCTCGGCGAAGCTTTGGTAGGTGTACTGCTCGAGCTCGCGGCCTTCGACATCGACGAACCGGAAGAGTATCTGGTCGGGTTTGCGCGCTTCCCACTTGCGCAGGTAATCAACCAGCGTCTTCATTTCGGAGTCACCCATCGTCCACCCCTTCTCGAAGCGTCATTTGCCAGCGACTCAGCAAGTTACGGCAGCCTCGATCTCCACTTGGCAAAGCTTAGATCCTCGAACGTCGGGATGTTTGGGTCCGGCGAGGAATGGTGCCAAACCCCGCGGTCGTTGCTCAGCGGGAATGTCAGTGCCTCCTTTGCCCGCCCGCCCGCCGGTAAAACGCCGGTATTTGGGGCCTTCCGGCGCGGCGATACCCGACCAACAACGCCTCTATCAGGCCGCTGAAGTGGGGCTGTTCAGAGTCGGTTGATGGTTGACGGATCGGTTTCGGTTGATCCTTGACACTCGTGTTGTGTTTAGAGCCCTGTGCGGGTGCGTAGGGCCCGTTTGTTTCGTACCTCGCCTGGGCTGGTTTTCGCGGCGGTTTTGACTAGTTGGTCGCCGATCCAAAACCGCAGCAGGTCGCCGTCGACGTGGACATCGCAGCGGGCACCGGCATGATGGCGCCCGACGCTGACCTGCTGCCACGACACGCACACCACCCCGTTGGTGGTCACCCGCCGGCTCACCCAGTCATCTCCGCAGCGATCGGTGTCCCCAGAATTGGTCATCGTGGGCACCGCCACCGCGGGGGTGAACCGCTGTGCCGGCGTGGTCATGTCCAGCGACTGATGCGGGCGAGCAGTGTTGTAGTAGTCCACCCACTCGTCCAAGGCTTGCTGGGCCGCCCGCAGGTTCGTGAAAGCTGGCTTGTTGCCGAGGAATTCGGCACGCATACTGCGATGGAACCGCTCAATCTTGCCCGTGGTCGTCGGAGACCTGGGCTGGGTCAGCAGATGCTCGATCCCGTGCTTGCGGCAAATCGCATCAAAGAGCACCTCCACCGGAGGGTGGTTGAACCGGCCGGTGAACACCTTGCCGTTATCAGTCAAGATCTGCTCCGGCGACCCGAACCGGACCAGTGCTGCGCGCAACCCATCACACACTGCGCGGGTACGCTCCCGGGCCATCAACCGCGCACACACGCACATCCTCGAGTGATCTTTTTTTTTTTTTTTTTTTTTTTTTTTACAACTCCATCGGGGCGCCGCGTTCCCAGCGTTTCCACTTGCGCGAACGCCGATCCCGCACACTCGGATCGATCAACCCCGCCCGCACCAACGCCCGATAGGCCGCCGACTCCGAGACCACCGGCACCACACCACGCTTGGTCAGCTCGAACACCAACCGCCGCGGCCCCCAATACGGCCGCGACCGCCGCAACTCCAACAACGCCGCCTCCACCACGGCCGGCATCTGATGCGGACACGACACCGGCCGATGCGACCGATCCACCAACCCCTCAAGACCCTGGGCCTCATAGCGGGCTAACCAGGAGTGCAGCGTCTGGCGCGACACCCCCACCTTCTCGGCAACCTGCGACACCGACAACCCATCGGCAATCACCGCCAACACAGCCGCATACCTCTGCTCGGCCACGCTCAACTCCCTCATCTAGGGAGTGTCAAGGATCAACCGAAGTAACTGTCAACCATCAGCCGAAACACTGTCCGGCATCACCCGAAGACAACATGTCAAGCATCAGCCGAGGTCATACACCGCTGAAGTGGGGCGGGCGGG
This sequence comes from uncultured Actinomycetota bacterium, assembly GCA_963832935.1. Taxonomy (GTDB): domain Bacteria; phylum Actinomycetota; class Actinomycetes; order Mycobacteriales; family Mycobacteriaceae; genus Mycobacterium. The sequence continues at coordinate 6,067 of CAWHWA010000030.1, read as the reverse complement.
GCTCGAACCCGCGACCAACGGATTATGAGTCCCTATTCAGCACCCGCGCGACCAGGGGAAACAGTTAGCTGAAATCGCTCAAATCGACTGTGAAGCAGCACTTTTGGTCGTCGTTGGTCCGGTTCCGGTACGGCTCCGGCACGCCTACACATCGCCCCCGGTCGCCGGGGTGACGCCGGGGTGAGATGCGCCGGGCCCGTGTTAGCTAGCGCTGACGCGCGACCGCCGCACACGCGTTGACAATGCACGAGGTGATGTGACTTCGACGCTCACGTCCGACGAGGTGGCCGATCAATCAGCACCCGCTGTCCGTCTCGCCACTGAACGACGCGAATCTGATGGCCGGTTTGCACGCCGGTGACCGAGTCGACACGAAATCGACCGAACAACGTGGTGGTGTCGAGTCGTTGTGACGCGGCCATCACCGGCAAGGATTCAATAGTGTCGGCTTCCTTCACGCAGCGCTGCCAAACGACACCTGCGGCGAAGGCCGCGGCAGCCGGATAGGGCGGCTCAGTACCATTCGCGTCCCGGTAACACTGGCAGAACCGCTCGCTGCTGGGCCCGTCCGTGGGATCATCTGTCCCGTCGGCGAGCCACTGGCACGGTCCGTAAAGCTGCTCAACGCGATCACCGATGGCGTGCCGGAGCTCACCGACCCCCGCGGCGACCAATCCAACTGCACGCCAACGGCGTTTCGTCGCCCACTGCGCGATGGCAACGTCATCGTCGAAGGAACCGGCCGATAGCAGCACATCGCCCGCCGGAACTTGCGCCAGCACGTCTGTGGCCCGGCCTGGCCAAAAGTGACCGACCGCCGCAGCAGACCGAGTCGCCGCGCAGCCAGCGCCGCCCCTTCGGCCACCTCGCGGCCGAATCCGGTGTCGGCGTGGACTATTAAAACCTCCGCCCCCTCCCCAAGCCCTTCGGCGGCAAGGGTTTCGAGCACCGCGGCCAGATAGCAGGAAGCGGGCGACTCCACGTTGACGACACGCGGATACGCCGGTCGCGCCAGCCGGGCGGTGGCGCCACCGTGGTTCCAAACGACCCCATTACTGGCGGCCGCGGCCGCGACCGCGGGCCCCGAACCATAGGGCCCGAACACCACGTCGGGCCGTCTAGCCTCGGCGGCCCGTATCGCGGACGCCGCGGAGGGGTAAGCGTCGATGACCTCCAGACTTACTCCGGAACGGTCGGCCCAGAGAGCGAGGGCGCAGGCCCCTGCTTTCCCGAATCTGGCCAGCGGCCCCGACAGCGGGGTAACCACGACGGCGCGAGCTGCCACGCCCACAACTTAAGCAAGTCGAACAACCCCCGGCTCCCCGGGGAGTACGCATGAGTGCCGGGGCTACTCCGTTGATCCCCGGACTATTCCCGCCGTGCTGTTCGACTGCTCCACGGCGAGGCCGTTGATCCGCTGCCTAACCGTGGTGGGGGCCGCCGCGGACGATCACGTTTCGTCGCCGGAAGCGACGACCGCGATATACCACCAGCACTCTCTCACGCAAGCCTGCTGTTCCTCGACGACGCCGGGTGCTCGGCATGACGTCACTGTGTCACCGCCGCACCGTCGATCGCGATGTCACGAATGGGCGCCCTACTCCGTCTAGCGGTTGAGGAAGAAAAAACGCATTGTGAAGGAGCGGGATGATGAATCGCGTGAGTGCTCTGGCGCGGGCATACCTGGTCGCGGTGACGGCACTGGTAGGTGTGTTCACCGGTGGGATCGGGCTCTGGTGTCTGATCGAACCGACCTCATTCGCTCGTGTCGTCGGTTTTGAGACGCACCTGCATTTCCTGCACGACGCCGGTGCGTTCCAATTAGGTCTGGGTGTCACGCTGCTACTTGCGCTGATATGGGCGGACGCATTGGCCACCGCCCTCACCGGATTCATTGTGGCCGACACTGTTCACACGGTGAACCACATCACGGACCTCGACCTCGGTGGTTCGGTCGCCCAAGCGTGGGTGCTGGGTGCGGTGTCGGTGGCGCTTGTCGTGGCACTTCTGCTGCGGCGACGCCAACTTGGCTACGTCCTGGGCACCGTAGGTGCCGCAGCCAATCAGACGCTGGCACCATTCGTCCGGCAGAAAACCATCAACCTCACCACCTTTCGCAAGGACGGCACGCCCGGCTCCAGTCCGATCAGCATTGCGGTGGATGGCGACCGCGCCTACTTTCGCAGTTTCGAGAAGGCGATCGAAGTTCGCCGGATTCAACGTAACCCGACCGTCGAATTCGGTCCGGCGACCGGATCAGGCAAGCCAACGGGATCGGTACAGCCTGGCGACGTTCGGCTGCTAGATGGGGCTGAGCATCGGAAGGCGGGACGTCTGCTACGGCAGAAGTATCCGTTGCTGCATGGGGTGCTGGTGCCCCTGGCGCACCGACTCATGCGGTCCAAGTTCGGCCGCACGGTACATGCGGAGTTGATTCCATCGTCCGTCGCGCGATGACGACGAATCAGTAGCCGCGATGCTATTTTCTGCGCCCTTATGCGGCGAACCATCGTTTCATCCGCAGAGGGATGCCGCGGAAGTTGCACCGCTTCCAGATGCCTCCGAACAGGTCGACGTCGATCTTGGTTGACGACGATAGCTAGTGGCCGAGCTTGAGCCGCACTCGCTCGATGCGGGCCGTCTGGCAGCGCTGGTCGTCGTGCCGGCGGCGCTGTCGTCGCCGACCGGTGCTGGCCCAGGTTTCGCTGATTCTCGGTGGCCGACCACACTCAGTGTCTGCAGATCGGAAGGCGGACCACCCCGACGAAGTGATGGCTACGAGGGCAGACCCACCCGCAGCGCCAGGTGCTCATCGAGTATCCGCCGCAGCGCGGCGTCCATCGGATGAGCGGATGCGAGGTCGCGGCCGAACCGGCTGTCCACTACGACTACCGCGCCATCACGCAGTTCGGCGGTCTGGACCTGGTCGACGAACGGGTCGAACAACGCGGTCGGCGTGGCCAGGTAATACAGCGCCCGGCGCAACTCGCTCAACCGGGCGGCATACATCAGTCCGTTTTGGGTGATCACGAATGTTTCCGAGGTGATCGTGGCGGTCGAGGTCTCGGCTTTGCCCAAAGCCATTGCGGCGCGCCGGGCTTGTGCTAAATGATCCGGGACGTCGTCAGTCAGCGTGAGCCACCGTTCGACGAGTCCTCCACCCGTGGGCCGATATGCGCAGCTGGCCGGTCTGAAGTACCGCTGGAAGATCTCGCCGAAAAAGTCGTACAGTTGCTCGCTCATCGCGCCTCCCCAGATTTCGGACGCACACCTCTCAATTGTGCGCCCGATTGCCAGCTGAGCACGAGTTTGGTTAGCACGGCTGCCTCGCTTGGGATTTCGTCAAGTGGTAGGGCCCCTCTTGTCATAATGGATCTTGGCTCCGGCTGTCCGGGATGCCGATCGGTCCTTCACAGGGCCCCTGGTGTGGAGCCGGCTGTGGTGGCGGGATACCCGTGGAATTCCTGGCCGGGCTTGATTCGGGTATCGGGTGACGGGTGAACCGGCGCTCAGCGCCGGCCCGTACACCACGCAGCCACAGTCAAGACACGTCCAGGTGGTGTGCCCACCGCGACAGCTGCCGCACGGCTGATGCCCTACGAGCATTGCGCCCGGGCGCAAGAGATGACCGCGCGGACACCTCTGCGGTGGACCCGTCAGGTGTGCACGATCCAGCCCGCTACGGCGTAGGGAGAGGGTTGCGCGGGATCGTTGATCGTGATGTACAGGTCGCCTCCCGTCGGCATAGTGAAGCCGACGAATCCATGTGCGGACTGCCCGTCGTGAAGGCCGCCCGATTGCAGCGGGGGCATCTTTTGGAGCCGCTGGTAGTCAACCGCAAGCGTTGCCGGCTGGGGCGCATCATCGGGGTGGGTCCATGGCTGATTGCCGCCGCCGTATCCGGCAAATATATAGCGCTGGTCGAACTGGAAGAACCGGTGGGACGTCGCGGTGATAGTCAGTTCCACCACGTTGCATCCGGGGCTATTCGTCGGATTCGCAAAATGAGAGGCGCACCCCGGCGGTAACCACGTTGCACTGTTGATCGTGATGTCGGCGGTCGCGCCGCCGGACGCCCGCGCATGCACGGGCACGCCCATCTGACCGATCGGGAACGGTGGACTCTCGGACGACGGGTCAGCCGAACCGGTGGGACACGAACATGCGGCAATGACCACGGCGACCGCGGCTGCAGCAATTACAGATTCCGCGCGCACCCCGGGAGGTTACCCGCAGGGCTGTCGCGAAAACGCGCGTCATCCACGAGCCGTCGGTGCAGCCGACAAGAACGCCGACTGAGGGCATGATTTCACGCAGGCCGTAGAGTGCCTTGGCCTTCGGTGGTCAAGTGACGGGTGAAGGTTCCTCCTGGGCAAGCGAGTTCGTCAGAACACGCGGGGCTCAGCGCCGTGCGGATCGGGGGCGGGGTGGTTTCGCTGCCGTCGATCTGCTCAGCCACGCTCAACTCCTTCATCGAAGGAGTGTCAAGGATCAACCGAAGTAGCTGTCAACGCCCACTTCACCACCCGCATCAGCCGAGGTCATACACCGCTGAAGTGGGGCGGGCGGGGCTCGAACCCGCGACCAACGGATTATGAGTCCGCGGCTCTAACCAACTGAGCTACCGCCCCCGGTGTGGCACGACGTCGACCTTAGCGCCAGCACCGATCGCAATGCGTGCTGTGCCGCAGGCCGTTACGTCTGCGGATCCGGCGGGACCGCATGCCGCGGCTGGTACAACAGTGCACGAACCAGCGGGCGCGGCCCGATGGACCGAAGCATCTGGCTGGCCGGGCGGACCCGTACCCGCTTCGGCCACCAGAACCAGCGTCCCATCACCGTCATGATCGACGGCGTGATGAGCGATCGGACGACGAAGGTGTCGAACAGGAGGCCGATGCCGATCGTCGTGCCGAATTGGCCGATCGCCCGGAGATCGCTGGTGATCATCGTGCCCATGGTGGCGGCGAACACCACACCGGCGGCAGTCACCACCGGGCCGGTCACACCCATGCCGCGGATGAGTCCCATTTTTCAGGCCGGCTCCGATCTCCTCCTCGATCCGGGACACCAGCATCAGGTTGTAATCCGACCCCACCGCCAGGAGCACGATCAACGCGAATTCAGTTGCCACCCAGTGCAACTGGAAATTAAGAAGGTGCTGCCAGATCAGTGTCGAGAACCCGAAGGCGGCCCCCAGCGACATCACGATCGTGCCGACGATGACGCCCGCAGCAACCAAAGCGCGGGTGACGATCACCATGATGATGAAGATGAGCACGATCGAGGCCACCCCGGCGATCATCAGGTCGTACTTGGCGCCGTTGGCGATGTCGTAAAACGTTGCGGCCGTACCGCCGAGGTAGATGTCGGCGTTCTGCAGCGAGGTGAGTTTCAGCGCCTCCTTGGCCGCTTGGCGCTCCTGATTGACGGACGCGATTCCCTCCGTCGTCGCCGGATCCACTGCGTGAGTGATGATGAAGCGAGCGGCCTTGCCGTCCGGCGACACCATCAATTTCAACCCCAGCTGGAAGTCCGAGTTCTGGAAGATTTCGGGCGGCAGGTACCGAGGCTCTCCACCTGAGAATCGTTGAAGGACTTGCCCATCACGGCGTTCGTGTCGGTGAGCCGGTCGAACTGATCGATCAGGCTGTCGAACGTGCTGTAGATGGTCAGCGTCGTATCGCGGATCGACTTCGAGACAGCGATATTCTCAGGAATAATCGCCAGCAGTTCGCGCGTGGATCTCGCCGTGTCGGTGAGGTCTTTCGTGAGTGTGTGGAAATGCTCGGCGAGCTGATCGAACCCGTCCAGGGCGTCGAACAGGCTTCGTAGCGACCAGCACATCGGGATGTCGTAGCAGTGCTTCTCCCAATAGAAGTAACTGCGAATCGGTTTCACTAGTCGTCGAAATCAGCGATGTGGTCCCGGATTTCATCCGTGATCGCCGCCGTTTCGCCCGTGGTTTTCGAGCTGTCGTCCGCCGCGTTCGCGAGATCCTGAGTCACCTTGTACTGGCGCTCTAATAGGGCGATCTGAGTGTCGAGGAAACCGGTGATCTTCTTGA
>CAWHWA010000029.1:0-9125 GCA_963832935.1 uncultured Actinomycetota bacterium | reverse complement strand
TCCTAGAACTGCACAGTTGTTCAGGAATTTCGCTCGCGACGACGACCGCGATACCGGAAGGGGCCGGTCCGTTGCGTCCCTAGGCATGCTGATGCCAACCTGATGTACGGGTCTGTGCACGCAGTTAGGCAACACGACGGTTGAAGTGGGAAGCGGACCGGACACGTTGTCGGAGTATCGGATGCGAGCTCCAAAGTTCGCTTCAGTGCACACATTCCGAAACGTATGTCGCATGAGCGCTGCCGTCGCAATATTGCGACGGCTTCTTCTGAGACAAATTTTTGAGACGCAACGACCTGGCAGATTCTATGCCGTGGGTGTCGATCTGGGACGTCTCGAATGTGGTCTTGAGCTCAACCGGTCAGCGCATCAGTTGGGCTAGATTAGCCGCTCGTTAGCCCCAGAAGATGGGGTCGGCTCGGCCATCGAGATAGTCAAGCAGGTCCTGGACTTGTGGGCTGGGGTCCAGAGGGGCGTAGCGGTGGTATTTTTCGTTTTGGTCGCGCCAGTACAGCGTCCATAGTCCGGTGGTCTTGGTGTAGTGCAGTCGGGCGATCGGGAATCGGGTCCAGTCGGGTCCAAAGTCCTCGCGCCAGGGCGGTCGGCATTCACAAATGGTCAGATGTCTTGGAGCGACGTCGCATTCGACGCGGACTTCGTCGCGAACGTGCTCGGGAACCTGGCCGGCGCACCAGCGCTGCGCGCGGGCGACGTCGAGCTCAGGAAGTCCGCCAGCCACCTAGTCATGATCGCAGCCGAGAAACTGCCCCGGCTAGGCAGGCGCACGCAGCATCGGTTTCGGCTCGGCAACGCCGAACGCCTCGGCCGGGGTGGCCCAGCCGAGTACTCGACGGGGACGGTGGTTGAGTTTGGCGGCGATGGCGTTGAGGTCGTCCTGAGTGAACGTGGCCAGATCGGCGTTCCTGTGCAGGTATTGGCGCAGTAGTCGGTTCGTGTTCTCGTTGGTGCCGCGCTGCCATGGGTGGTGCGGGTCGCAGAAGAACACCGGCAGTCCCAGCGCCGCGGTGATTGCCGAATGCTGCGCCATCTCACCCCCGCGGTCCCAGGTCAACGACCGCCGCAGGTGGGTCGGCAGCTGGCCCATGTGGTCGATCAGCGCGCGCGCCACCGCGTCGGCCTTGTTCCCGTCGGGCAGTGCGACGACCATCGCGTAGCGGGTGGCGCGGTCAACGAGGGTGGCGACGGCCGACGGGCGCGCTCCGAACACGAGGTCGCCCTCCCAATGGCCGGCCACCTGCCGGGTGTCGGCCTCGGTCGGTCGTTCGCGGATGGAGACTATGTTGCGGATCTGGCCGCGACCGTGCGAACGCTTCTTTCCGCGCGGCCGTCGGATCGGACGCTCGCTCCGCAGACAGTGAAACATGGCGGCGTCAAATACTTTCCGCGACGGCATATACAGGTCACGATAGATCGATTCGTGGGAGATCCGCATCGTCGCGTCACCGCGAAACTCCCGCCGCAGCCACTGGGCGATCTGCTGCGGTGACCAATCGTCGTCGAGCTTGTCAGCGACAACATCCCGCAACCTAACGTTCGCGGCGAGCTTGCTCGGTTTCGGGCGCCGCGCCCGCTCGAACGCCGCTGCGTCGGCGACCAATGCCCGGTACGCATCACGGCCACCATTGCGGGCAATCTCCCGCGACACCGTCGACGACGGCCGATCGATGCGCCCGGCGATCATCCTTGCCGACAACCCGGCGGCAACCCCGCGGGAGATCTCCTCACGCTCGACCAGGCTCAGATGACCGACTCTGCGCCGCCGCGGGATCGGCGGCATCCCGCCCGATTCACGCAAGTAGCGTCGGATCCTCGGCAGCGTCTCACCCAGCGTGCGCTCCATCTCGCGGATCGCATCCCCACGCCGCCACATCGCCCAAATCAGCGCTTGCTGTTCGACGTCAAACCCAACCGGCCCCACACCAACCTCCATCGGCACATCATCGGGCTGCACTGATGCGCTGACCGGTTGAGCGCAAGGTCTATTCCGAGACTGCGTTCAGTTCTGTTCGGGCCTGGTCGATTTGGTCGTATGCGTAGGTCGCCATGGCGGCGGTGGTCATCGTCTCACCCTTACGGGCGAGCGATTCGTAGGTCGCCTCGCCGAGGACATCGCGGAGGTGATCGGTCGCGGTGCCGAACTCCTCCATGACGGGAAGTCCAGCGACAGCGCTTGTGGCGGCGAACCCGGCGATGGTGGCCGACGGTTCGTATCGTCCGAGCCGGTGGAAAAACGTGGCAAGAAGTCCCAGTTGGGTGCGGAGCATGTAGGTGTTGCCCGAGTCGTGATAGTTGCCGATCGCCAGGGTGAAGTGATCGAAGGCAGCCAGCGGGTCGTCGTCGGCGAAGAGGCACAGGTTGGTCGCTAGGTTTGACAGTTGACTGCGGTTGCCGCTGTCTTGGGCGATCGCCAGGCCACGCCGCAGGGCGGCGAGCGAGCCGACAGGGTCGGCGTGATGGACGGCCCAGCCGTAGGCGTGCAGCGCAAATGCGAGGACACACGGGTTGCCGATCGCTTCGGCGGCCTCGATCAGACCGTTCGCGGCCGCCATCGCATCGTCGTGGGAACCGCTAACCGTCAGTGCCATGAGCAGGCACCCCGTGGTGTTCGCGATGTACGCGGGGGTGTCCAGACCGCGCGCGAGCTGAGCGCGACACCACTGAATCCACCGCTCCGGCTGGCCGACAGCGACGTAGGCACCGCCAACAAAGCCCTCCGCGCCGGACGGGACGTGGTCGCGTCCACTGCTCATTGCCATTAGGGCGGCCTCGGTGTAGCGAATACCCGGATCGATCCGTCCGGCCATGTAGCAATTCGACGCCATGAAGTACAGGGCGGTGAGTCGGGGGTGGTCGACGGCGCGTGCGGGCTCGATGAGCTCCTCGGCCCACGCGATCGGCTCGTAATTCTCGGTCAGATAGCCGAACCATGCCGCGTACGTCGCGATTGGGGCGGCGACACCCAGATCGCCCTGGTCGGCCGCCCAGCGAAACGCGGTGCGCAGATTGGCCAGTTCGATAGTGAACCAGTCGTAGGCCTGTCGCTGGCGGGGGCTGTCCCATAGGGTCAGGATGTCGGCCTCGCGTCCGGCGAAGTAGCGCGAGTGGGCGGCCCGAATCTCGGATGCTTCACCACCGGCGGCGAGTTGGTCCTCGGCGAACTGGCGGATCGTCTCCAGCATCGAGAATCGGGTCCGTCCTAATGATCGGTCGGCGATGAGCAGTGACTTGCGCACCAGCGCGTCCAGCAGATCAAGGATGGCGTACTCGTCGTTGTCGTCGGATCCGGCTATCGCGCAGGCGCTTTGGAGGTCGAATCCGCCTGCGAACACCGAACAGCGTTCCAGCACTGTCTTTTCAGCGTCATCGAGCAGGTCGTAAGACCACGCCACCGCGTGACGCAGTGTCTGGTGGCGCTCCAATCCGCGTCGTGATCCCACCAGCAGTTTGAATCGGTCATCAAGACGATCACGCACCTCGGCCGCCGTCATCGACGCCATCCGCGAGGCCGCTAACTCGATCGCCAGGGGGATCCCGTCGAGGCGACGACACACATCCGCCACGGCGGTCGTCTCATCGGCCAACGTGTCCGAAACCATGCTGGCAGCGCGTTCGACAAACAACTCCACGGCCGCACCAACGTCCAGTGAAGGCACCCGCCACAACTGCTCGTCGGCGACGCCGATGCCCTCACGACTGGTGGCCAGAACCTTCACAGTGGCCGAGGCGGCGAGGATCGCTGCGACCAGATCCGCGACGCTGTCCACGACGTGCTCACAGTTGTCGAACACCAGCAGCCGCGACCGGCCCTCCAACGCCGACGCCACACTACTGGCCACACTCATCCCCGGCTGTTGGGTGATCCCGAGCACGGCCGCCACAGCATCGGGCACCGCCGCCGGATCGGCGACCGCTGCCAATTCGAAAAGCCAAACCCCGTCAGGAAATTCATCGGCGAGATGTCCGGCGACTTCCAGTGCCAGCCGGGTCTTGCCGACTCCACCGACGCCCGCCAATGTCACCAACCGATGCGAGCGCAGGGCCGCTTGAAGATTGCAGACCTCGGAGTCGCGGCCGATCAAGCTCGTGATCGCCGGACGCAAATTTCCGGGATTCGAGTCGACTCCACGCAATGAGGAAAAATCTGTCCGCAGGCCTGCCGCTCGCACCTGAAACACCCCGACTGGAGTGGGCAGATCCCGCAACCGTCGCGGCCCCAGATCCACCAGATCAATTCCGCTGAGCAGACCCGCCGTCGACTCGGCCAAAAGGATCTGACCGCCGTGCCCGGCCGCCATTACCCGCGCGGCACGATTCAGCACGGCACCGAAGTAATCCCCATCCCGCAGCTCTGCCTCACCGGTCGCCAGCCCCATCCGCACCGGCAACTCAAGCGCCCGCTGCGCGGCCACCGCCGCATCAACCGCACACCTCGGCGAGGCGAACGCGGCACACACCCCGTCACCGGTGTGCTTGAACAACCAACCGCCCTGCGCCTCGATCGCATTGCGCAACACGTCGTCATGGGCGGCCAGCGCCTTCCGCATGCCCTCGCCGTCGGCTTCCCACCGACGGGTCGAACCCTCCACATCGGTGAACAGAAACGTCACCACCCCCGAAGGAGCAGCCGGGGTCATGGCATTGCCTCGGCCCACTTCATATGTCCTTCAAAGCCAAGCGTTTTCGCCATGGCGCGGTAGCGATCCCTGAACTGCGTGTAAGCCCCGACATCGCGTTGAGCCCGCGCCAGTAAAGCCCGCAGCCGCTGCAGCCAGATCTCACGCATCACGAGACCCTCTTCGGCTGGCGCGGCCGCTAACCGCTCGATCGCGGCCTCGGCTTCGACCACGTCTCCGTCGGCCCCGCGGTCCAGCAGTGTCTCCACCAGAACACCCGTCGCAGCAACGCCCCACCCCAGCAGCCGTCCCTCCCGGAATTGATGGTCGACTGCGGCGCGCATGAGCGGTATCGCCTCATCGCGATTTCCACGCCGAGCCCGCTCACCCGCCACGTACACCTCGACGACCGGTAACTCGCCCAGGTTTTGCCCCCGGCGCACCCACACGTCGCTGACCTCGGCCAGCAGCTTCTGTCCGCGGTCACGCTGCAGATCCGTGTGGCAGTGCACCAGCGCAACACCCAGCGTCACCCGAGCGTTCGACAACGCGAAATCGTCACCGGATCGTTCGGCGATCCGTAGGGCAGCCTCGCTCTCGCGTACCGCTCGATCATCGGCAGCCAGCACGCCATAGGCTATCCCCGCGAAGTAGGCGTAGCTGACGACCGTGGCGTAGGACAGGGGGTCGGCGCTGCGCGTCATGGCCAGGCCGTGCTTCAGGTCGTCTCGCCACCCATGACGACCCAGGAACCAACGGGCCATAGCCCGCGACGCGAAGGCGAGCGCTAACGGGGACCCGATAATGAAGTTGCCTTTAGACGGGTCATCGTCGGCCAGGTCAATGACCCCCTGTGACCACCGCAGCGCGTCAGACCACTCGCCACTTTCCATCTTGGCGAGGATCACCAGGAAGGACAGCCCCACGGTCAAGGTCGGATCGCCGAGCGACTCGGTGAGGGTCATGGCTTCGGATGCCAGCTGCGACGCCTCGCCCATCCGGGCCTGCAACACGTGATCCATCACCAGCCCTGCCATCCCGATGGCCAGTGACGCCTTGTCCCCGGCGGCGGTGCACAACTGGCGCAGTTCCTCGAAGCGGTCACCGGCAACATTTACGTGGACTCGCCAGGCGGTCCCGCACAACATGGTGCGCGGGGCAATGCGCATGGCTGTCCGGTTGGCGTCGTCGGCGGGTAGGGCGTCGGCGAGCGTTGTGGCGCGCTCCCAACTCAGTTGGGCGGCGGCGATGTCGCGGTTGGTCGCCCAGGTTGCGGCGCGCATGTGCCAATCAAAGGCCGCGTGCAGATCGCCTGCGGCCTCCATGTGTTCGGCGATTAAGGCGGCATTTTCATCAGCCGCTGCCGGGTCACGTGATTCGATCGCGGCGGCCAGCCGCCGGTGCATCTCGGCGCGATCCGATTTGAGTTGTGATTCGTAGGCCACCGCGCGAATGAGCGGGTGGTGGAACACATACTCGGGTTGCCGGGTGAAGCTGATCTGATCGATCAGCTCGCCCCCCACCAGGTCCGCCAGGACAGGATCAATCCCCAGCGTTTCCAGCAGGTCCTGGCTGAACCGCGAGCCGATGACCGCCGCGGCGCTGAGCGTGCGCTTGGCTTTCGGGTCCAACCGGTCGATGCGCGCGGCGATAGTCGCCTGCAGCGTGGCGGGCACGCTCACCTCGTCAACCTCCGCCGCCGATATGTAGGCACCCGGCTCGCCGCGCAGTACGCCACGCTCGGCGAGGTCGAGCACGATCTCCTCGGCGAAAAATGGATTACCGGCGGCCCTCTTGGCGATCTTCTGGCCCAGTGCACCAACCGAGGAGTCCGAGCCGAGCAGCTGCGAGACCAGTGCTGCGGTTTCTGAATCGCTCAGCGGTGCAAGGGCTACCGTTTGCGCACCAGGCACCTGAGTCAAGGGGCCGCGATATTCGGGGCGATAGGTGACCAGCACCAGTGACGGTGTCTGCGGAATCACTGTGAGGAAGTCGGTGATCATCGACTCGCTGACCTCATCGATCCAATGGGCGTCCTCAATGACATAGACCGCCGGGGTTTCGCGGGCCAGCGAGGTGGCATTGACCAACGCTGTCAACCGCCGCCGACGAGCATCGGGGTCAATGGCCGGTAAAGGAACATTCGGGTCGGCGATGCCCAGTAGGTCATCAAACAGCGCCAAATCCTCGGGGTCTGCGCCCGGAAGCCGGGCGCGCACTCGATCGCGGGCGGCCTGTGCGTCAAGATCGCCGACACCGAAGGCGGCGCGTAACAGCCGCGCGACGGCATGGAACGCGAGTTGGCTGGTATGCGACTCGCAGAAGGCGGTGAACACTTCCACACTGCGATCACTAGCCATGGCGGCAACCTCGCGCACTAGACGGCTTTTACCGATGCCCGGTGATCCCACCACGCCGACCACAGCGCCGTGGCCGTCGATGGCACGCCCCAGCAAGCCTTGAACGGCGGACAGCTCCCACCGCCGACCGACCAGATTCGACTCGGCATGCGTTGCAGAGCGATGCTCTTCTCCCATGCTCACCAGGCGGCGGGTGGGCACTGGTTCTTCTGCACCCTTGATCCAAACCAGCTCGGATTCGCCGAGAGTCGCAGCCCCATCAACAAGTCGCGCTGTCGATGCGCTGAGCATCACCGCACCCGGCGCGGCGACCGACTCCATCCGCTGAGCCATACCGACCTGCTCACCGACGGCGGTGTAACCCAAAGCGCCGGAACCGATCTCACCGGCGATCACCTCACCGGAGTTAAGTCCCACCCGCAACTGCAGATCCACACCGTCGCGCTCTTGGACGTCGACGGCGAGCCGCTTCGTCTCCTCCTGAACGCCTAATGCGGCCATGCAGGCGCGAACAGCGTGGTCTTCTAGCGCCACCGGCGCACCAAACACCGCCATGATCCCGTCCCCGGTGAACTTGTCCACCGTGCCGCCGAAACGCTGGACCACCACCGCCGCGCGGTTGACCAACTCGGCCATGATCTCGCGCAGCCGCTCCGCCCCCACCGTGGCCGCGATGTCCATCGAATGAACAACATCGGCGAACATCACCGTCACCTGCTTGTACTCCGCCGATGCGGCGGCGTGCGTGAACGGCGTGCCGCACTTGTTGCAGAACCGTGAATCCGGTGGCAGTTCGGTGCCGCACGACCCACAGAACAGCCCCGTCGCGGTCAGTCCACCGCCACCATCCCCGCTGGGGTCCACGTCAGTATCGTTTCATGCTGGTCGACGATGTCCGTCATATCGCCTTTCATCTCCGACACTAGGTTTTGAGACCCTCGTATGTCGTCTATTTCGAGACGGCGTTCAGCTCTGCTCAGGCCTGGTCGATTTGGTCGTACGCGTACGTCGCCATGGCGGCCGTGGTCATCGTTCCGCCCTCGCAGGCGAGCGATTCGTAGGTATGGCTTTGGTGCACAACTGAACGCCGGGTGGGGTGTTCGGCGACAACGACGTACGTCACCGACGTGAAGTTCGACCCAACCACCAACGCTGCAAACTCACGAGTGTTCGCGCTGGCACCGGACGCCACCAAATCGACTGAACGTCAGTAGCGATCGAGTTCGATCAACCGCTCGTCACTGATCCCGAAGTGATGCGCGATCTCGTGGAGCACGACGTGTCTGACCTCGCGGCCTAGACGATCGGCGTCGCCGGCAGCGAGTCGCGTGATCGGCCCGCGGAAGATGCTGATCTTGTCCGGAAGCACTCCGCTGTACGTGCTGCTCCTTCGCGGCAGCGGTACACCGCGGTACAGGCCGAGCAGCGGCCGCCCGTCGGGAGGCTCGTCCTCGACGACGATCTCAACGTTGCTCATCGCCGCACGGAGATCGGCCGGCAAGAAGCTCAGCGCGTCGTCAATCGCCTCGTCGAACGGATCCTTGCGACACGGCTTCGAACGCGCATCCATCTCCGCAACGATGCCAGAATCGGTGCTGGGAGCCATGCCCATCCGTAATCAGCCGCCGTACACTGATTTTGCTTCACGAGTTGCCGTCGCCAAGCTCCGACTGGACGGCACGCCAACCCCCCACGCTCTCGACCACCCCACACCGGCGCATATGCACACCACCACTGTCCACAACCTGTAGCAACCTAGGGCCAGCCCGTCTTGCGACCCGACATCTTCCGTGTCAGCCTTTACTTAGTTACTTTAGTTCGCATACACTTCATGCATAGTAACTGATATCGCTATCAAGATAGCGCGACCCCGGCGCGTATGCCGCGCGGAGCCCTGATGCGCAGCGCAGGACACGTGAGTGGGAGGTTCGTTGATGAAAACCAAGGGTGCACTGCTGTGGGGGCCGCGACAGCCATGGACGGTCGAGGAGATCGAGATCGGTGACCCCCCGCGAAGGTGAGGTAAAGATCCAGCTCGAAGCGGTCGGCAGGTGCCACTCGGACTCTCACCTGGTCACCGGGGCGACCCCCATGGAGTTTCCAATTCTCGCCGGCCACGAGGGTGCCGGGC
>CAWHWA010000028.1:0-161474 GCA_963832935.1 uncultured Actinomycetota bacterium | reverse complement strand
GCGGCTCAGCCCCGGTCGAACTCGGCGTCGACCACGTCGTCGTCGCCGACTTGGGAGCCATGGCCGTTACCGGACGGCCCCGGCTGCCCGTTGCCGCCGCCCGCTGGGGCGGGCTGCAGCCCGTAGAGCGCCTGCTGCAGTTCGGATGTCAGTGATTGCACCCGTTCCAGTGGGGCCTCGTCCTTGACGGCTTGCCGAGCGTCGGTGACCAGCATCTCGGCGCGGGCCGGTCATGTGGAGCCGCGGAGTCGCCTAGCTCGGCGAGGCGGCGCTCGACTTGGTAAGCCACCGAATCGAGTTCATTGCGTGCATCGACCTGCTTGCGCAGCTGTTCGTCCTCGCGGCGGTGCGCCTCGGCCTCGGCGAGCATCCGCTCGACCTCGCTCTTATCGAGGTTGGACTGCTCGCTGATGGTGATGCTCTGCTCGGCGGCGGTGTCCTTGTCGCGCGCAGTGACATGCAGGATCCCGTTGGCATCGATGTCGAAAGTGACCTCGATCTGTGGCTCACCGCGCGGGGCCGGTCGGATGTTCTCCAGCTTGAACCTGCCGAGTACGCGGTTGTCCTTCGCCATCTCGCGTTCACCTTGCAGCACAACGATATCCACGGCTGGCTGGTTGTCTTCAGCGGTGCTGAACACCTCGCTGCGCCGGGCCGGGATGGTGGTGTTGCGCTCGATGATCTTGGTCATCACGCCGCCGGCGGTCTCCACACCCAGCGACAGTGGGGTGACATCGAGCAGCAGGACGTCGGAGACCTCGCCCTTGAGCACGCCCGCCTGGATCGCGGCACCCATTGCGACCACCTCGTCGGGGTTGACGGTCATGTTCGGGTCCTTGCCGCCGGTGAGCCGGCGGACCAGGGCCTGGACGGCGGGGATCCGGGTCGACCCGCCGACCAGGATGACCTCGTCGATGTCGTTGGCCGTCACTTTGGCGTCGTCCATCGCCTGCTTGACCGGGCCCAGGCAGCGCTCCACCAGATCGTGCGTGAGTTCCTCGAACTTCGACCGATTGATGGTCATGGTCAGGTGTTTGGGGCCGTTGGCGTCGGCGGTGATAAACGGCAGGTTGACCTGCGTCTGCGCCACCGACGACAGTTCCACCTTCGCCTTCTCGGCCGCCTCGAACAGCCGCTGCAGCGCCTGCGAATCTTTGCGCAGATCGATGTTGTTCTCGCGCTGGAACTCGTCGGCCAGATAGTCCACGAGCCGGCGGTCGAAGTCGTCGCCGCCCAGATGGGAATCACCTGCGGTGGAGCGAACCTCGACCACCCCGTCACCGACGTCGAGAAGGCTGACGTCGAACGTGCCGCCGCCGAGGTCGAAGACCAGCACGGTCTCGTGGCCCTTCTTGTCCAGCCCGTAGGCCAGCGCCGCGGCCGTGGGCTCGTTGATGATGCGCAGCACATCCAGCCCGGCGATCCGGCCGGCATCCTTGGTGGCGTTGCGTTGCGCGTCGTTGAAATACGCCGGAACGGTGATCACCGCTTCCTTGACCCGTTCACCGAGGAACTTGCCCGCATCGTCGACGAGTTTGCGCAGCACCTGCGCGCTGATCTCCTCCGGCGAGTACTGCTTGCCGCGCACGTCGAACCGCGCGGCGCCACCCTCGCCCTCGACGACGTCGAAGCTGACCGCCTTGGCTTCCTCCGATATCTCGTCGAAGCGGCGGCCGATGAACCTCTTCGCCGAATAGATGGTGCCCTTCGGGTTCATGATCGACTGTCGCCTGGCCAGTTGCCCGACCAGACGCTCGCCGTTTTCGGTGAAGGCCACCACCGAGGGCGTGGTTCGCGCGCCCTCGGCGTTGGGAATCACAATCGGCTCCCCGCCCTGCCAGGCGGCGATCACCGAGTTCGTTGTCCCAAGATCGATACCTACCGCTGTTGCCATCGTCTATTCCTTTCGATTGCCGCCGGCGAGGAGTTGCAGCGCACGATCGGCAACCTCCAAGTCCGCGACGACGTCGTAATACTTGGGCCGCAGCCCGCTAATGGAGTGGAAATCGCGTTGGCCGCGCTGCAGCGCATACACGAGCAGCCCGAACAGCGCGCCCACGATGGCGCCGAAGATCAGGCCATAGCCGGCCAGCACCAGGCCCGAGATCAATGGTTCGATCCAGCTGAACAGCCCGAAGATCCACCCGATCAGCGCGCCGACCAGGGCACCCGAGCCGGCACCGCGCAGCGCCGCCCCGCCGTAGTTCATCCGGCCGATGACCTGTTCCACGTACTCCAGATCGCGGCCCACGATCGCCACCCGGTTTACCTCGAACCCGCGGTCGGACAGGTAGTCGACCGCGCGTTCGGCGTCGGCGTAGTTATCGAAAGTGGCGATCACCTGGCGGGCGGGCTCGTTGGGCCGAACCGCCGAAGTCGCCATTGTCGAATGCTCAGCCATCACTCCTCCTGGACGCATTAAAGCCATGGCTTCTCCTAGGTTTCAAGGTGGCTGTACCTGAGGCTCCGGCAGCCGATAGCCTCTACGCACCGCCCGCCAGTAGCCTCCGAACAACGAGTCTGGCAATCGAGTCCGGCGAGCGCGTGCTCCCGGCGAGCCAGAGTTGTCGATCGGATTGGTCCTGTCAGTACGAGAGGATGCATTCCGCGGGATGGAAAGTTTCTAGCCTGTGCCCCCGGGGCGCGGCCTAGGATGGATGCCGACTACAGACCCGACGTGGTCGGGCCGTATTGCGCCGCCGGTTTAATTCCGGCCGGGTTCACCCACGACGGCACTGGTCATGCCGCACACTCATCCCGTCGACGGAGCGACGCCGCCCTGCGCCTCCGAGACGGTGCCCAACAGGACGCATTACCACTTGCATCTATTCCGTGAGCTGGCGGATCTGGTCAATATTGGCAGTTAAATGTCTTATGGCCACTGTCCCAGGCAATAGTTCCGCTGCAACGGGGTAGCGGCGGGACGGCACTTCATCTGTCTCCCAAGGACGATGCGGGCGCTGCTTCCTCGTGCCTGCAGGTCGGCGACTGCGGCCCGATCGTGCGCCAAGGTACTGGTGGGGCGGGCTCGCCGCCTCTACGACGGTCTTGGGAAGGATCTCACCATGACGACACAGGCTGGGCTGGAGAAAAAGGAACGGGAGTTTCTGGTGCAGTGCGTAGGTGATGCCTACACGATGCTTGACCTGCTCCCCGGCGTGGATCCGAACGGCCCGGCTTTGGTGTGGCTGGCGGATCAATTCGTGATCCTGCGTCGGGGTGACTGCCCGCCTGCGCACGCGATGACGCTGTGATCACATTGCTGCAGTTCGCACTGCCACCCAAATCGACGGCGTGCCGATAGGGCGAATCGGAAATCACGATTCTGCCCCTCCGGCGCACGCGACAGCCGCAACGAATTGCCAGACTCATTGTTGGAGAACGCATTACGGACTTACGACATAACGGGGGTCATGCTGCCCCGTTACTGGGTATCGGCCGACCGTCGAGCAGAACGGTGGAAACGAATTACGTTGATCGGCGCTGGCGCCGTGGCAGTGTTGGTCGGCTCGGCAGACTGCGTCAAGGTCGACACCGGCCGCGAGGACCCCACGGGTCAGACGACGTCGGCCACCGCCACCGCCTGAACCACGATGCCGCCAGCAGGCACCGAGGCACGGTTTGTGTGCGAGACCCCGTCAGCGCTCCAGCGCCGCGCCCAACTCACGTGACACCTCGTCTGTGATGCGGGCGGCCACCACGCTGGGGTCGGACGGCACCGGCGCCTCCGCGGTGACGCTGGCGAGGGCCTCCAGCGCCTCGGACGCCAGCGGACTCCACTTCTCGATCCAGCCCGACACCACCTCGGCGTTGGCGGTGTTGTCGCCGACGATGTGCCGAATCAGCGCCGCGGTCCACTCACGATGCCAGTGAGCATCCTCGTCGAGCGAGAAGTGGATACTCGTCAGGATCGGGTCGCCGTTGGCGGTCGCGAGCGTGCCCGCGATGTCCTGGTTGACGAGGCGGTCGATCCGGGGCTTGATGACCGCGTTGGTCACGATGAAGGACTCGCCCCAGTCATAGGCGACTAGCGCACGTTCGATGAGTTCACGCAGCGGCTGAAACGCGGCAGCTTCCTCCCACGCCGCCCGCTGTCGCGCCGCGGCCTCATCATCGAACGGCGGACCGGCCAATTGCACAGTGCGGTAAGCGATTCGCTGGACCCGACGCATCTCGTCGCCCATCTGGAAGGAGGCGCAGTTGGTGATCCTGGACGAGGGCGCCATCTGCGCGACGTAGGCGGCCAGCATCTGCAACCCGTGCACCGGGAAGCGCAGTGGGGAGTACCACCGGTCGAGGAACGTCACCCACTCGTCGTCTAGCTGAGTGTCGTAGCCTGTCTCGTCAACCTCCCGGAGCAGGCCGTCGACAACGTCTTCGCGACCGTCCTGCAGCTGGGTGTAGATCCGGTAGGTGGTGCGGCGCGGGTCGGCGAACTGCTCCCACTCGCGGGCTTGCAGGGCAGAGCCTTCGCGATTGCGGTAATACCAGTCGACGACCGGGTTGCTGGCCGGCAGTTCGAAGCGCCGGGGGTGGTTGTAGTGCAGGTCGGTGCTCATCAGCTCGTACTCGGTGGGGATGCGCCGGCCCGTCGCGAGTCGGGTGTAGGTCTTGCGCCCCGGCGGCCGATCCCGCGGAATCACGACGGATCACCCGCGAGCCGCCAGACCACGTCATCCTCGGTCAGCTGCATGACGCCCATGAACGACGACATGACCACCTCCAGCTCACCGGGAAATCGGACGGTGGCCCCCGTCGCCGCCTCGAGCCCTGCCCGCGACAGCCGGCAGATTCGAGGGGCCAGTACGCGTAGGTACGCGCCCTCGTCCTGGACGACCACCTGTTCGTTCTCGTCCCGGATGGCAGAGATGACCGTGCGTGCGAACGGCGTTGCGTGCAGGACTGGGCCAACGCTTTCGGCCGCGCTCATCCGACCTGCCCCAGGCGCACCCAGATGCGGTCGCCGTCGATTCGTACCGGAAAGCGCTGTAGGCACGCGTCTTCGGGATTGACTCCGTTGCCGGTCCGTGCGTCAAACACCCACTCGTGGGCAGCGCAGGTGAGAAAGTTCTCCCGGAGTTCGCCCTCCGAAAGTCGGTTGGCCAGGTGAGGGCACCGGTTCTGGTAGGCGTGCACCTGGCCGTCAATGTTGCACAGCAAGACGTCGACCGCACCCAGGCTCACTGCGCACATCTCGCCCTCCCAGACATCGTCGAGCGTCCCGGCGTCCAGCCAGTCCGCCACTGCACCGTCACCCTCGCTCGACGGTGAAGATGTCACCATTGCCCAGTCCTGCCGCAGCGATCGTCGAGGTGGGATCGAGCAGGTCGCCTCTCTCGTTGCGCACGGCCAGGGACCCGCCCCGCTCGGGTGCCAGTCCCCAGGCGACCAGCTGATCAGCCAGTTGCGCCACCGTCCGTGCGTTGGGCGTCACTATGACTCTCGCCAAGAAGTCGTCGCTCGCGTAGCCGAACAGATAGATCCGCACCGCCGCGCCCCTACACCGTCGGGATGGGATCGAGGCGCCACGGATCGAGGCCACGCCGCAGGTCCTTGCCGGTCTCGACGGGCGCCTCCAGTCCCATCCACTTGTGTAAATCCGTGAGCTTGCCCGGCGCCTCCCCGACGACGATGCGATCGACCACGCTCTTGTGGTCCGCGAAGCGGGCACTTTCTTGCTGGAAGATCCAGCGGCACGGCTCGGAGCAGAACAA
Organism: uncultured Actinomycetota bacterium; assembly: GCA_963832935.1. Classification (GTDB taxonomy): domain Bacteria; phylum Actinomycetota; class Actinomycetes; order Mycobacteriales; family Mycobacteriaceae; genus Mycobacterium. The sequence continues at coordinate 155,760 of CAWHWA010000028.1, read as the reverse complement.
ATAGCGTCTGCCGTCCATCTCCAGGGTGCACGCGGTGTTCCGTCCGGGTCTGACGAACAGCGCCGGAAGCTGACAGAGGTTGCACAGAGCGGGCAGCCCGTAGGCCAGCGTGTTGCTCTCGCCGCCTGCCTCCCAGCTTCGCTCGAGACGATCCCACAGCGGTCCGTAGGTCGCCTCCCAATCTGGGTACTTCGTGTTCAACCACTCGCGCTCGGCTTTGTCAGGCATTGCGACGTCGAACCACATCGTGGTGCGGTAGGTATATAACCCCAGCTGGAAGCTATGGTGTGCATAGTCGAGCTCTTCGATGAAAAGGTCCCAGAACCAAGGCTTTTCGAGGTCGAACTCGGCGAGATTCTTTATGAACTGTTCCGTCACCCACTCTTTCATGAACTCCTTGAACGAGCGGGTCCGCGCGTCGAGCGGGGTGAGGTACTCCATGGCTGTTCCCGTCAGCGCCAGGAACAGCCGCCAGCACCGCCACCACATCTTGTCGACGAGGTACTGTGCCCGCTCCCGAGAACCGTTCTCGAGCAACGTCCGCATGACCGGATGTCCGATCTGGGCGTGTCGGGCCTCATCGGTCTGAATGCTCGCCAGCGTCTTCTCGAACAGGTGGTGGTGGGCGCGGTCGGCCATCGCCGCCATCGCCATGAACTGCAGGTTGGAGAACCCGGTCTCGAACACGAAGTTGAGCTGGATCGCGCAGTCGATTGCGTCGGCGGCGAGAAACATGTCGTCGAACAGGTGACGGGCGGCGAGAATCACCCACTGGTTGGTATGGAAGGCCTTGTGTGTCCAGTCGAAGTTGCCGTCGTAGGCCAGCATGTCGTGGCCGATCAGCAACGGGATCTGGGTGTGCCGGATCTCGTCGAGCGCGCCCAGGCTCGACATCATCCGCCAGGCGCTGTCGCGGCCGAACCGCGCCATCCGCAATTCTGCGATCGCGCCGGCATACTCCACGAGAGCAACCGCGCCGTTGTGGAACTTGACCAGCTGCACCCAACCGGGATCGAGGCCGTCGAACAGGTGTGGCTTGTCCAACGCCGACCGCACACCGAGCACTGCGGCGTCTTTCTCGCGCTGGTTTGCGACGTATTCGCGGTAGGTAGTGCGGTAAGCCTCGTTCCAGTCGCGCCAAGCATCATGTGCCAACCAGGGGTGGCCGCTGAGTTCTTCAGGAAACATCTCCCGCTCATCGACATAGCTGGGTGTCCAGTTGACCTTGCGGGCTAGGTCGAGCCAATCGTCGCGTCGAAGTACCATTTAGCCGCCTCATCGATCTCGTCATCCCCGGTCTCTGAACCTGTGCGCTCCGCCCGGTCACGGAGTTCGTCGGGTGACGTGTAGTAGGGGTTCTCGACGAGCATCCCGCCGATCAGCATCCGAGGGTGCGTCTTCAGCAGGTCGACGATGATGCCACTGCCGAAGCGACCGATGTCGTAAAGGCACACGACGACCTGCGGGAACAGCGGCAGGAATCGATTCATCTCGGACTCGAGAACCATGAGTTCATCGATGTCGGGAACGACGTCACGGCGTGACCACGTCTCGACTGCCCGCACGACGTCGAACCGGCCGTCGTACATGACGTCGGACATCGCGGCCTTCCAGGAGCCGATCACCTCATCGGCAGAAAAGCCGCCGGACCGCAAATACATGTCGGGGGCGCGGATGACCTCGAGCTGCTTATCGGCCACGAACTTAGCGGCGTCCGCGTGAGTGCCGAGGGCCGCGACCACCTCCTGCGGATCGGTCCCGTCGACCACGCAGATGCACTTGTCGCCGGCCGCAAGACCTGCTTCGAGGAAGGGGAGCATGATCTGGTCGCGCTGGACTTGGGTGGAGTACAGGCCGCAGATGTGGTCGCCCAGCACAGCTTCGATGCCGGTGACACCCAAATCGAGGGTATCGGACACGGCACCACCCCGATCGGCAGGAGCTGCTCGACGGGGCCAGTCTAGTGGCCAATGGGGGTTGACGAACCGTCACCGCGTGACGAACTTTGGCAGCCGTTGGGCAGGATGGGGCTTCCCCTGCGCTTCGCACCGGAGGGGACCCGCGCGCTGGGACGTCGCAGTCGGCTGGCGAGAGTGACTTCGTCCTGCCGAGTCATATCGGGCAGAAAGGCCAGCTGTCACACCGTCGACGTCCCAGACCGAACTAGTCTCGGCGAATCGGAGTGTTGATCATGCGCGCTAGCTGGCGTTTCGGGGCTATCGCGCGATTTGACGCAATGTTTGGCCGATCATGCTGTAGTTGCCAAAACTCTGGCCAAGAACTGTCCTGACAGGCCGAAGAGGGCGGGTTCGTTTCGTGCGACGTTGTAGTAGCAATCGCTGGTTGAATACAGGCCTGGGAGCGGGATCTAATTGACTATGGCGCGCGAGGCCCCTGAATTCTTCCCGTCCGGGCCGATCGCGCTGCGCTCGTCAGAGGAGGCGCGTACTCAGCTTTCGAACCTATATGGCGTTCTTGTCCTGGCGGCGTTGATGTTCGACGGTCGCGACGCCGATTCGATACTCGAGTTGGCGGCCAATGCGGTGTCGTCTCTTGGCGCGTTACACACCGAGGCAACGTACCGAATCGCGAACGGGAAGCTGGTAGACGGTCGTCATCCCGACAGGAAGCTCGATCGCCGCATGGACTCTCTCGTCGCGGCGAACTTAGGGTCGGATCTGCACATCGAGCTGTCCGACGGTCAGTGTCGGTATGCGATCGCCCTCCAGGCGGTGGAAGGTACCAAGGGTGCGCTGGTGGTCCGGGCCGAAATCGCGCCCTCCTCCAAGGAACTGTTCCTTCTCAGGGCACTGGCTCAACAGACGGCAGCGGCGATGACAAGTGCCGACCTGCTCGAGAAGGAGCGCACACTCATTGAGGAACGTCAGCGTGTCATACAGCGTTTGTCCGACACCGTTTCCGAGCTCAAGCGGCAGGACCAGATACACGCGACGCTGACGGCCGTATCGGGCTCGGGCTCGGGCATGCAGGGAATCGCTGATGCGCTTCGGGAGCTAACGTCATTGAACGTCATCGTGGAGGACGTGTTCGGCAATCCGCGGGCGTGGTCTGGCGGAGTGGGGCCAGATCCGCACCGGCCGATCGGCGGCGACAACCGCGAAGAATCGCTCCGTCGCGCGGCCGCGCTTGGCACACCCCAGCGTGACGGCAATCAGATCTTCTGGCTTATCCGGCAGAAGGCGAACATCCTTGGCGTGGTGCTGCTGCAGGATCCGAAGAGGGTTGCCGATCGTCTGGACATCGTCGCGCTAGAACACTCCGCGACTGTGTTGGCACTCGAGTTTGCTCATCATCGTGTCCTGGCGGAATCGGAGCTGCGGCTGCGCCGCGACCTAGTTGAGGACTTGCTGGCAGGCACGGATGATGAGAGCGCATGCCTGCGCGCGGAGGCCCTCGGTCACAATCTTCGCGTACCGAACACCGTCACGATTCTGCATTGGCCGCGTGAAGTTCCCGGTGATGTGATCGCCACAGCCGCGCGAAGATGGGCTACTAACGCGCGAATGCACGCCCTCGCGGTGCGAAGACCAGCAATGACCGTTTTGCTTACAGACGGTGTACCCGAGCCGTCCTCTCTGTATCGTGCGGTAGCGGCCGATGTCAGTTCCGATCAAGGCTCGATCGGAGTCGGCTCGGCGGCCGTCACCCCGTCCGAGCTGCCACGGTCATTTGCTGAGGCGCAACGGGCGCTGCAGGTCCAAAGGGAATCGATGTCACCGTACGGTGGCCGACGGTTCGAGGACCTCGGCCTGTACCGCATCCTTGATCGCGCTAGCGATAGGCCAGAGGTACACGACTTCGTGATGGAGTGGTTGGGTTCGCTGCTGAGCTACGACCGCAAGAAGAACGCCGATTTGGTCACGACGCTCACCCATTATCTGGATTGCGGCGGGAACTACGACGCTGCGGCGGAGTCGCTCACTATTCACCGAAGCACCTTGCGCTATCGGCTTGGCCGCATTCGCGACATCTCGGGGCGTGACCTGCAGGACGTAGATGACCGACTGAACTTGCATCTAGCGACCCGGATTGTCCGCACCACCGGGGTGCCGCTGCCACAGGAAGTAAAGGGGCCTTAAGAGGCGCGGGAGCGCCATTAAGCCCAAGTACTTCAGCACGTGAATCTGGTTGCCCACTTCTCAAGTCAGCTGTCCAGTGCGAGCGGTGGGTTCGCACGGCCATCAGTCGCGCCAGACTCCGGATGATGCCCGCGGCTTGTACTGATAGGGCGAACGTGGCCCCGAATATTCGGCTTGCTGGCCCAGTCCCCGGGCTCCCTTCGGCATCGCACACTACGAGGAGGTAAGCACGGACCAAAACGGCACCAGACAGTTTGGGAGATTCACGAATGAAAGCACTTGTGTACGACGGACCGCGTGAGGTTGTCGTCAAAGATGTTCCGGATGCCAAGATCGAGCACCCGACCGACGTGCTGGTGAAGATCACCAGCACCAATATCTGTGGGTCGGACCTGCACATGTACGAGGGCCGCACCAACCTGGAGCCGGGCATGGTGCTCGGGCACGAGAATCTGGGCATCGTTGCCGAGGTCGGCAATGCGGTTGTCAAGGTATCGCCAGGGGATCGGGTGTGTGTGCCCTTCAACATCGGTTGCGGTTTCTGCCGTAACTGCGAAGAGGGTCTGACGGCGTTCTGCCTGACAGCGCATCCTGATCCGGAGATGGCCGGCGCCGCCTACGGGTTCGCCGGGATGGGACCGTTCTGGGGCGGGCAGGCCGAGTATCTGCGGGTGCCGTTCGGCGATTTCAACCTCCTTCGCCTCCCCGAGGACGCGCAGGAGAAGGAAGCCGACTATGTGATGCTTTCCGACATCTTCCCCACCGGATGGCACTGCACCCGCCTGGCCGACATGCAACCCGGTGATTCGATGGTGGTGTACGGGGCCGGCCCGGTGGGTTTGATGGCCGCGTACTCGGCGATGATCCAGGGAGCCAGCAAGGTGATGATCGTCGACCGTCACCCCGACCGTCTGCGCCTTGCCGAAGAGATTGGCGTGATCCCGATCGACGATTCCAAGGGCGATCCTGTTGAGCAGGTACTCGAACAGACGCGCGGACGGGGTGCCGACAAGGGCTGTGAATGCGTCGGCTATCAGGCCCATGACCCGCAGGGGCATGAAAACTCGGCCATGACCATGAACCGGCTGGTCGATTCGGTCCGATTCACCGGGCACATCGGAGTGGTGGGCATCTTCTTGCCGCAGGACCCCAATGCGCCCGACAAGCTAGAGCAGGAGGGGAAGATCGCCTTCGATATGGGCAAGTTCTGGTTCAAGGGTCAAAAGGTCGGCACCGGGCAGGCAAACGTCAAGCACTACAACCGACAGCTTCGTGACCTGATCCACGAGGGCCGGGCCAAGCCGTCATGGATCGTCTCCCACGAACTCCCGCTCGACAAGGCTCCGTCGGGCTATCAACACTTCGACGCCCGCGACGACGGATGGACCAAGGTCGTCCTCCACCCGTAAGGCGGCCCAGACCGAAAGGAGCGCAAACAATGGCGACGGCACGAGAGGCCAAGAGGATCGCGATACTGGCTGCCGACGGGGCGGAAAAGGTCGAACTCGAGCGACCCCGCGACGCGGTGCAACAAGCCGTTGGCATCGTCGAGCAGTTCGCGAAGACCGGGGCGAGTGCGTCATGACAGTGAATCAGACTTCGGTCTCCCTCGACGACGCGCAGCGGGTGATCGCCGCCGGACAGTCCAAAGCCGCCGAGATCGAGTCGCCGTCGAACATTGCGGTGGTCGATGCCGGCGGCAACCTCGTGGCCCACGTGCGGATGGACGGCGCCTGGATCGGCAGCATCGACATCTCGATCAATAAGGCGTTCACCGCGCGGGCGCTGGACATCTCGACCGAGGACCTCGCGTCCAACGCGGGTCCGGGCGAACAGTTCTACGGAATAAACGCCTCCAACGGCGGGCGCATCATGATCTTCGCAGGCGGTGTGCCACTGCGGCACAACGGCCAGATCGTCGGGGCGGTCGGCGTCAGTGGCGGCACCGGGGAGCAAGACAAAGCCGTGGCCAAGGCGGCCGCAACAGCGATGTGAGCACCTTCCACAAACAGAAACAGCCGACGACCATGAGCACCAGTCGACCATGACCGTCCACGACGGCAACGCCGCCGAGGGATCGGCTGGCCGCGAGCCCCCCACCGACGAATCGTTGGCGTCGCAGGAGACGGAGACGGATGGGCGGTCGATGGGCAACCTGGAGTTGTTCTTCGACCTCACGTTCGTGTACGCGATGTCGCAGGTCACCCACCTGATGCTCAGCGACATCTCTTGGCAGGGATTCGGCAGAGGCGTGCTCGCTCTGTTGGCCCTCTGGTGGGCCTGGGTCTGCTACGCCTGGCTGACCAACTTGTTCGAAGTGGCGCGGGTGGTCCACACGATGCTGATCATTCTCGCGATGGCGGCGATGCTCATCGCGGTGATCGCACTTCCGACCGCATTCACCACCGGAGCCCTTGTTTTCGGGCTCGCGTTGCTCGCCGTCCGCCTCATCAACGCCGGTATGTTCATCGCCTCGTCATCCCGCGACGAGGCTGAATTGGCGTCGGCGATCCGCCGACTGGCGCCGGGCCTGCTCATCGGGCCGGCCCTGATCGTTGCCGCCGCATTTGTGGCGTCCCCCTACCGCGAGTTGCTGTGGATCGCGGCGGCGGGGGTCGACTTCGGCAGTCCCCTACTAGTAGGAACGAACGGACTTCGGGTCGTCCCTTCGTATTTCATCGAGCGCCACGGTTCGGTCATCATCATCGCGCTCGGTGAGACGATCGTCGCACTGGGAGCGGGGGCATCCGAAGACCTGCGTCACCCCGGTGTCCTGGGCGCGGTGGTTTGCGGGGTGCTGATCTCGGCCACCCTGTGGTGGACCTACTTCGGCCTCACCGCAGGAGCCGAAGAACGCATGCGGCGAACACCTGCCGAAGATCGGCCACGGTTGGCGCTTGACGCCTACAGCTACCTGCATCTGCCGCTCGTCGCGGGGATTGTCTTTTTCGCCGTGGGGACACGGGTTTCGGTGGAACACATCGACGAGCCGCTGGCGCCGCTGGCCGCCCTCGCCCTTACTGGAGGGGTGGCGTTGTTCTACGCCGCCGAGGTGGCCTACCGATGGCGTGACCACCATCAGCTCACAGTCGATCGACTCCTCGCTGCCGCCGCGTCTCTCCTGGTGTTTCCGGTGGCGATTTCTGTTCCTGCCTTCTCGTCACTGGCCGTTCTTACCACGATCGGAGTCGTGCGACTCGCGTGGGAGCTGTGGCGGCGGCCTCAGATAGGCACTGGCAGAGCGGGAATCGTGCGGTGAGACAAGACAATTCGCTATCGGTGGAAACACGGCGCTGCAATGCGTGTCGTAATTCGCTCCCGAACAACGAGTCTGGCAATCTGCTGCGGCTGTCGTGTGAACTGGAAGTACTGGGCGCTGATTCCTTCTGTCAGCACCACAGCGGAGTAGTGTCGAAGTAGATGTCGGATGGGGACTTTCAGATCCGAAGAACCGGTTAGGCACGCCGCTTCGGGTATGCCTTCGCCGATGGTGCGTTAGCGGATACTCCAGCCCACGGGTGGTTCGGAGAGGAGGGGCCATGGGCCCGGCCGCTCCAAAGATGAACGACGAATCGCACAGCCCGTCACAGGGCGCCCGCCAGGTCGACCAGGCTTTGTCAGCTGGACTGGCCGCATTGTCGCGTGTCACTCTCAGTGACTCCGATGCCGGCGAGATCTTCCGCGTCGCAACGGCGGCCGTCGACGGACTTGGGCCCTGCCGGGTCGAGGCCAGTTACCGGTCGGTGAATGGCGAATTCAATCTGTTTCCAATATCCCAGTCAGTGCACCCCGAGACCGACCGGCACCGCCAGTCCAACTGGGATGGCCAGGTCGACGTGGCAGACGGCCGGTGGGGATGGGCGTACCCGCTGAGTCACCGACGCGCGGTCAACGGGTGCCTGGTCGTCAGTGCCATCAGCGCACCGACGAAGGATCAAACCCAGCTGCTGACCATTCTGGCCCAGCAGACCGGCGCCGCCCTTGCACATGCCGCGACGCACGTCCGCGACGCCTGCAATGCGGCGCAGTTGAAAAAATCGAACGCCGATTTGGCGGTAGCAAACCGTGAACTCGCCGCAACGGTGGCCCGATTACAGCGGCAGACGAAGGTGCACGAAGCATTGAGCACGACACTGGCCGGGGGGACGGGCGAGCAAGGAATCGCCGATGCACTGAATGAACTGACGGGATGCTCGGTTGCTGTCGAGGATCGGTTCGGCAACCTGCTTTGCTGGGCCGGACCCGGACTACCGCAGCCCTACCCCAAACAACGGGCGGACCAGCGCGAGCTCGTACTGCACGAGCTGGCCGCACAGAACGGTCGAGCACGAATCGGACGGCGAGTACTCACACTCATCCAACCCCGGGCCGAGATCCTCGGTGTCCTTGCGCTGAACGATCCGGACGATACGGTGACCGAGGACAACTTATTCGCCCTGCACTACGGCGCCACCGTTTTGGCACTGGAGCTTTCCCACCAGCGAACCGTCGCTGAGATCGAACTCAACCTGCGCCGCGATCTTGTCGACGACCTGTTGGCAGGCACCGACCGGGATGGGGCCTACGCTCGTGCCGACGCCCTGAACCATGACCTGCGGCGCCCCCACTACGTAGTGGTCGTGCAAAGCACCGGTCGCACCGAGAACACGCTGACAACCGCCGCCGGGCGCGCCGCAACCGCATTACATCTGAACTACCTGCAAGGGCGACATGCAGGTCTGGTTGTTCTGCTCACCGACGGCCGCCCGGACCCACAGACGCTGCACCGCACGATCAGTGAAATCCTTGGCAGGACAAGCAGCGTGATCGGTATCGGCTCTCGATGCACGGTGCCGGACGATTTTCCGCAATCCTTCATGGAAGCGCGTCGCGCCCTCAATATCCGGTTGTGCTCGGTGAACCCGGAGGGCGCGGCGGCGTTCGACGAACTCGGTTTCTATCGCATCATCGACGCCGCCCATGGCGACGGCGAGGTCGAAAGTTTCGTGCGCGAATGGCTGGGCCCACTCATGGACTACGACGACCGCAAGAACTCCGAACTGGTGATGACCTTGAGCGATTACCTGGAATGCGGTGGAAAATATGAGGAATCCGCGGCTGCACTGCACATCCATCGCAGCACGCTGCGCTACCGGCTGGCGCGCATCGCTGAGCTCACCGGCCACGACCTCCGCAAGGTCGATACCCGGTTCAACCTGCACGCCGCGACACGGGCGTGGCGATTCCTGAACCCTGATGGCTGACCGGAAACCCGCTGCAACGGACCAGCTCGACTTTCGCTACGGCAGCACCCATGTTGTTGAGAGTGCCGGCCTCGTTGGAGGGATGGGGAGGCTCGGATTCCCGGGAGATTCGCACGTCCTGCCAATAGACTTCGAGCGCGGCGTCGACTCGTCCTTGGTCAATGTGAACGTTGGCGATGTGGCATCGGGACAGGCTGACGGCGATGACGTCTCCGCGCGCCTTATTGATCTCGATCGCTTGTTCGTAGACGCGGACCGCACCATCGAAGTCTCCGAGCATACGTATCGAGTAGCAGCTCGTTGCGCAAGAAGTTTTCAGCGTTGAAACCGCGTTGGTCCCGGTCACGACGGTCATCATCGGGTCGAGTCATCGCTTCTCCATCCTCTGACTGGTAACTCAAGACTGGCTTGCCGTCATCACTCTTCGGTTCGCCCCGCACGCGGGTATCGAGTAGTCGAGTACTCCATTCGCCCGTCAGGGTTGACGGCGCCGCCGAACGCGGCGCAATGTCACATTCGTCGTATGACCACCTGGTCACACCTGGCAGAGAGGTGGCAGCTCATGACCACGAGAGACAAATACACGGACGTGCCCGCGCCGTACTCGTGGGAGGTCCCCAGCGCCGGCGACGCGCGCTTCACGTGGGAGTACGACGAGGGGCGCGCCCGGCTCCTTTCCCTGTACCAAAAGGGAAAGGACAAGCAGTGGGATGCCCAGTCGCGCATCGACTGGGCGCAAGACGTCGACCCGATGAACCCGATCGAGCTGCCCGAGGAGTTCCATCCGCTGTTCGGCAGCCCGATGTGGGACGCCGCCGACGACGCACGTCGCGCCGAGATGCGCCAGCACTTCCAGGCCTGGCAGCTCTCGCAGTTCCTGCACGGCGAGCAGGGTGCCATGGTGTGCGCGGCCAAGATCGTCGAAGTCGTCCCGGACCTGGACGCGAAGTTCTACGCGGCCACCCAGACCATGGACGAGGCCCGGCACGTCGAGGCGTTCTCGCGGTTCCTGCAGGAGAAGGTCGACGTGGTCTACCCGATCAACAAGCACCTGACCGCACTGCTGGACGACACCCTGCGCGACTCGCGCTGGGACATGCCCTACCTCGGCATGCAGGTCCTCATCGAGGGGCTCGCACTCGCCGCCTTCGGGGTGCTGCGGGACATGTCGGCGCAGGACTCGCTGGCCAGGAAGGTGCTGGCGTACGTCATGCAGGACGAGGCCCGGCACGTCGCCTTCGGCCGAATCTCACTGAAGGACTACTACTCCGCGCTGACCGAGGCCGAGCGGGACGAGCGTGAAGAGTTTGTCGTCGACGCCTGTTACCTGATGCGCGACCGGTTCCGCGGCGAGGAGGTTTTCGAAACCCTTGGCATGGACGTCCAAGCGTGTGCTGAGTGGGTCGACACGTCGCCACTGATGATCCAGTTCCGCTCGCACCTGTTCAGCCGCATCGTGCCGATCGTCAAGGACATCGGGTTATGGGGCGACAAGGTGCAGAAGGCCTTCAGCGACATGGGCGTGCTCGACATGGCCGGCCTCGACATCGAGGCACTGATGAAGGCCGATGAGGATCAGGCCGCCGCGCTGGATAAGGCCCACGCCGAGATGGCCGACCGGGCCCTCGAAGTGAACCAGGTGATCGCGGCGGGCGCGGGCTAACCCACTGCCCGGTTTGGCGATCGGGTCATCTAGGGGTCACAGATCATCTGGCATGATGCCACCAGACATTGATCTGCTGTTGCAGAGCATCTCGCCTGATCACCGCGTAATGAACTTGCGCTGCTAGGAGAGGTTTGCGCCCTCCAAGAACCGGATTACGGGTGTCCTGGGATGTCGTCCAGACCTCCCTGGATCCCTTCCAGATCGCCTTGGATGCCTTTCAGTTTTCCTTCGGCGGCCTGCAGATCAGAGAGAGCATTCTGATACGCCGGCTGCAGGTCGCCAGGGCTGACAGGTTCAGATTGAGGGCAGTACGAGACGATGGCCCCCGCGGTGACATCGGTGCTTTGATTGGCGTCCCATATCGACGAGCGCTGCACGAAAGCGACCGCGTCCGCGAAATTAGGTTGGTGCGCCAGGAAGTCGCAGACCGCGTGCCCCTGGGTCATCACGTATTCCTGGCTGGGAACCGGTACACCTTCGTGCTTCAACGTTTCGATGAACGCCATGTCGACGATGTCAATCCGCGGAGCGGGTGCTCTTGGCACAACCGGTTTGGGCGGCGCGGCGGACGGCGGGGTTTCCGTCGGCTGCGCCGACGAATCCTGGTGGTGCACCCCGAACATCACCACCACCGCGGCGGCGACGGCTACCAGAGATAGCGGCAACGCGGCGAAAAGGCCCAAGCGGCGTGGCAAAGCCTTACGCCGGCGAGGGGTAGTGCCGGTTTTGTTGGCCCGCAACCAAGCATCGGGGACGTAAACGGGGTCAGACACTTTCACCGCGTCGGTGGGAAACGCCCCCGAGCTGTGCGCCAGGAGCTCGTCGAGCAGTTGGTCGGCCTCTCGGGACGACGGTTGACGGCCCTGCTCGCGGAGCGATTGGCGCAAAAGAGCGATGCGACGCAATTCTGCGTCGATCGTCTCGCGGTTGCGCATATCAACCAGTTTGCGAGTGTCATGAGTCCCGGTCAACACGGGGGCAAAACCGGCGGATCGCGGCGAGCCCGCACGGTTGCCTTCCCGCTGGCCACACCCCACTTTTGACTCTGCCGCGAACACCCTCGAACGCTCGCGGACACGAGCTGAGGACTCGCCTCGCGGGCGAGGAGTCGTCAGTTCAATCCCGACAGGGGGCTCACGCTGTGACGCCGGCCCGAGGGTTTCTCCCCAGATCAATTTGGGATGGCAACGCTCATTCCGCCGTCGACCATCCAGACTGCGCCGACCGCGTAGCTCGCGAGGTCCGATGCGAGGAAGGCCGCTATATGGGCGATCTCGGTGGGGTCGGCAGCACGGTTGATCGGTGCGCCTTTTCCGTGCTCCACCAGATCGTCTGGATCACCGAGGATGTTGGTCACCACGTCGCCGACGCCAAGCGCGTTAACCCGGATCCCGTTATCGATGCCCTCCAAAGCCGCAGTTCGAGTCAACTGTGCGAGTGCGCCTTTGGAGGCGGCGTAGGCAGAGATTGTCTTGAACGTTTGAAAACAAGCGTAAGAACCGATGTTGACAATGGAGCCACTCTGGCGGGGAATCATCGCGCGCATAGCTTCGCGAGTGTGAAGGAACGCTCCGGTGGCGTTGGTTCCGATGATGTGGTTCCAGTCCTCGAGCGTTGTGTCGACGACGGGCTTGTTGATGATCGTGCCAGCGTTGTTGACGAGAACATCGAGCTTGCCGAACCGGCTACGGGCCAGGTCTACCGCGTTTTTCGCTGTTTGCTCCTGTGCAACGTCGCCGACTAAGGAAACCACTGTGTCGAGGCCGGCGAACAGGTTGTCAATGGCAGGGTCGATATCTTCGGCGACCACCGACACGCCATATTCGTTCAGTTGCCGAGTGATCGCGAGGCCGATACCGCTCGCCGCACCGGTCACGATGGCGACCTTGCCTTGCAGATTTTCACTCAGATGATCGACACTCACGGCGTCCTCCTCATTACTAGCTAGTACATATAGAGCTTGGTCGCCACCATTTTCAAGGGTGTGGCGGCAGCGGACATCAACGGTCGCCTTGCTCGCCAAACAGCACCGAGGCGATGTGCACGACGACCGTTCCAGACTGGCCACTTTGGATCAGGTGGGTAATTGTCCTAGTTGTTGCAGGACGGAGTACAGATTGGCGACCCCCCAGTGGTCGGTGATCTTTCCGTCGCGAACTCGCATAGCGTCGACCGTTTCGAACTGGATGGTCTTGCCACTAGGGGCGATGCCCAGGAAATCACCCTGATGAGTGCCGTGATACGTCTTAAAGGTGGTCACGATGTCGCCGTCGACTGTCTGCCAATGAATCTCGGGCCGAAAGTCGGGAAACGCCTCGCGCAGCCGGTTGTAGAGGACACGAACGCCGGCTTTGTCGGGCGTCGTGCCGGGCTGGGGAGTGTGATCAACGAAATCGTCGTCGAACAATTCCTCAAACAAAGCGAAATCGCCTTGGCCCTGGACTTGTTCTGTGTTCCGACGCACCACCGCCTTCAGAGCTTCAGCTTGGCTACGGGGTGATGGCGTCGCGTCGGTGGCGTCTTGGCGGGTCACTGCCTGTCTCTCTGTCGAGTTACTAGTGACAACCAATAGGCGTGCCACAGATGTCGGCAGGCTGATCGGCCTTCGCCATCCCGCGCTCGATTGTAGCGTCTCGCTGAGCCAATATTGTTGAGCTACAGCCGATATCGCTGCTGAATGCCGTGGCGGCCCGACACCACGTCGCGCTATCAACCCGCGAAACCGATGTCACGATTCAACGTTACGTTTGTTATTTACCTGAACTACATTTCGGCAGTGCTTGATTCAGTCATCGCAGGGTTAGCAGCTGCTGCCTTGGTATCGAGCGGGTTTGGGTTAAGCGCGGGGACCGCCCAGCCCGACAACCAGAGGGCAATGTTCCGCGTAACACGCCTGGCCCTCCCGAACCGTTGGGTGTGGGACGGTGACAATCCCCCACCGAGCAATCGGTGCTATCCCTGGTGTTGGTAGTGGAAGGTGCCGGCTAGAAATACTTGGGCTTTCGGTGATGCCTGACAGGTTTGGCCCGATGCTGATTTCGGCTTGAACCGACGCCGCCGGCATCTCGTGTCCTATGGGGAAACGTCGGTTTCGGGCAACCGCGTTGGGTCGGTATCGGGGGCGAACCTGCCTCGATGCGGTTCAGCAGCCAGCCGCGACATTTCCAGGTTTCGACACGGAGAACCTGTGGAGGACTCGCCGTGGTTAATCAACCGCGTTCCGCACCGCAACGCGCACGAAAGTACGGACCTCAAGCAATAGCCGCACTCGGGCGCCAGCATTGGCTGGATAGACCGAGCTACCGGCTCGAACACGCCCTCACTTTTTTCTTCGCGGCGTTTGGCCGCCATCGAGAACGTGTCAGCAATATCCTGCATGGGACGTGGTTAGGTCATCCGCTGCATCCGGCGTTGACGGCCTTGCCCACCGGCGCAGTGGCGGCGGCGGTGACGTTGGACGTCGCTCAGCGTGCTACCCGGCCACCGCGCCGCGTTGCGCGATGCGGCAAGGCATGCGCTTGGCGTGGGGATCATCGGGAGTCTGGGCGCCGCGGCGACCGGCGCGACCGATTGGCAGCACACCCATGGCGAGTCTCGCCGGGTTGGGATCGTGCATGGTCTGTTGAACGTCGTGGCGACCGTGCTGTATTCGCTGTCGTGGTGGGACCGTCGGCGTGGCCGCCATCTTCGTGGAATGGCCGGAACCGCATTGGGTTACGGCCTCACCATGGGAAGCGGCTACTTAGGCGGTGCGCTGGTGTTTGGGTCTGGTGTTGGCGTCGATCGCTCGGGTCCCCGCCTGCAGGTCGAGGAGTGGACACCGGTGTTGCCGGTGACGGCGTTGAACGGCGAACCACAGCGGGTGGAGATCGACGGGGTCGGTGTGGTCTTGCATCGCGACGGCGACACCGTGCTGGCTGTCGGTGCGTACTGCCCGCATTTGGCCGCGCCGATGGCGGACGGTTGGGTCGATCGTGGCCGCGTCGTATGCCCTTGGCACGGTTCACGATTCGAATGTCAGTCGGGTCAGGTACTGAAGGGGCCCGCCACGGCATCGTTGCCGAGTTACCCGACCCGAATCCGCGACGGAATGGTCGAGGTGCGCGGTTCTCAGGGGGCGGTCTCCCGATGAACGCCTTCGATGTGTTGTTTGACCATCACAACACGCTTCGGGGGCTGTGCAAGAAGATCACGGCCATACCACCCACCTGGGAGGAGCGTCGGGACTCCCTCGACGAACTGCTGGTGGAGTTGGACATCCACATGCGGATCGAGGATGACTTGTTCTATCCGGCAGTGCAGGCCGCGAGCAAGCTGGTGGCCATCGCGCATGCCGAGCATCGGCAGGTCTTGGATCAACTGGCCGTCGTCTTGAGGACGCCACCCGAGGCGCCCGGATACCAAGAAGAATGGGAATCGTTCGTCATGGTTTTGGACGCCCACGCAGCCGAAGAGGAGCGTGATCTGTGCCCACCACCGATAGAAATGAGCGATGACGAGTTAAACACGTTGGGCGACGACATGCTTCGTCGGATAGTTGAGCTGCGCGCCTCAACAATCGAGAAGCTGCACATCAAGGGTCGAACCGCGCTACTGCGCACGTTTTAGGGCCGGCTGATGACATCTTCCGATCTGGAAACCGGCAGACCGCGCGAGCCTGATATGCCCAGCGACACGGGAGGATATGGCTTTCCTGCTCGGCTCTGGCGCAGCCTGGATCGCCACGCCGTGCCCGGCGTGAGCGTGCGGCGGCGTTGGCGAAGTCCGCTGCGCGGCCCGTGGCTCACATCGGCCTTCGGGGCGGTATTGCTGATCGGGTTGCCGATCGTGGTCATCACCGGGCTCTTGTCCTACATCGCTTATGCGCCGCAATTCGGGCAGGCCATGCCCGCCGACGTGGGCTGGCTGAAGCTACCGGCGTTCAATTGGCCGTCTCGTCCGGCGTGGCTGTATCGGTTGACCCAAGGTCTGCATGTGGGGCTCGGCATGGTGCTGGTTCCGGTCGTGATCGCCAAGTTGTGGTCGGTAATCCCGCGATTGTTCGCGTGGCCGCCGCTCCGCTCGATAGCCCAAGTGCTGGAACGAATTTCGCTTGTCATGTTGGTTGGTGGAATTCTCTTCGAGATCGCCACCGGGCTGCTGTTCATCCAGTACGACTTCATCTTCTGGTTTCCCTGGCACACCGCGCACTACTTCGGGGCGTGGGTATTCATCACCGGTTTCCTGATGCACGTCACGCTCAAGCTTCCGAAGATGGTGCGAGGACTTCGGTCGATGTCGATGCGAAAAGTATTGCGCACCAGCCGCGCCGATACCCGGCCGGAGCCGAATGTTCCCGACGGATTGGTCGCCGACGATCCGGCGACGGCCACGTTGAGCCGACGCGGTGCGCTGGCACTGGTCGGCGCCAGCGCGCTGGGAGTAGCCGCGTTGACCGCGGGGCAAACCATCGGCGGCGTCGCCCGCCAGAGCGTGTTGTTGTTGCCGCGCGGGCGTAGCCGCGATCATGGCCCCAACGATTTTCCGATCAACAAGACCGCCCGTACCGCCGGGATAGACCCGGCGGCAACCGGTCCCGCGTGGCGGCTCACATTAACCGGCGGGCCGACGCCGGTGGTGTTCGACCGTGCTGCGCTGGCCGCCCTGCCGCAGCACACGGCGCGGCTGCCAATCGGCTGCGTCCAGGGCTGGTCCACGGTCCAGACCTGGAGCGGGGTACGACTAGCCGACCTGGCCGCCGCAGCCGGGGTGCCGGCGCCACTCTCAGCCCGCGTGCAATCGATGCAGAAAGTCGTGGACTACAAAATCGGGGATTACAGCCGCGCCGTCTTGCAAGCAAACCAGGTGCTCGACCCGGATGCGCTATTGGCGCTACGGGTAAACGGCGTCGACCTATCACCTGATCATGGCTACCCTGCGCGGATCATCGTGCCGGCGCTACCCGGCGTGCACAACACCAAATGGGTCAATTCCATTGACTTCCACGGCGCCTGACATGTCTGTACTGCTGGCGCGATTGCGCAGGTTCTACGGCTCGCACCCGCTGCACCTGTTGACCATGGTTGCGGGCTTCGCGCTAGCCGGGTACATCGCGTTCACCTTCAAACCGGCAACACTGTGGAACCCGCAAGCCTGGTGGCAGTCCATCGCAGTCTGGCTCGCCGGGGCCATCATCTTCCACGATCTTGCGTTGTTCCCGCTCTATGCACTCGCCGACCGACTCCTGGGCATCGCGACCAGGCGGCGCCGACGTCGAACCCGCGGCCAACTACGTGTCCCTGCGCGCAACTATGTACGCATCCCGGCGTTGGGGTCCGGCCTGACGCTGCTGATGTTCTTTCCCGGCATCATCAGGCAGGGTTCAGTTACCTACGTCGCCGCCACCGGAGAAACCCAGCAGGTTTTCCTGGGCCGCTGGCTACTACTGACCGCTGCCATGTTCACCGGCAGCGCCCTTGTCTATGCCATCCGTCTCGCACTGGCCCGCCGGCCCAACAGCGGGGTCGATAGCCGGGCCACGCAATACACCGGTCGGCCCGTCAATAGCCACGCACCTCGACACCGAAATATGGAGCTGCACAATGACATTTCGAGGTGACGTGTGCTTACCGACGCGGGGATTCGACTCCCGGCGTCTTCCATGTCGATGCAGCAGCGGGAGGATTCCGTAAATCTCATTGCGTCGCAACCTCTTCGACCATAAGTCGATCTTGTCAGTCAATCCTTGCTTGACCCGGACACGTCCTGCCTTGCCGCCGGCACCGCGCTGAGTTTGAGTTTCCGCAGCCAATTCGTCGGCCCGGCGCAAGGTGCCCACGATGTCCTTCGCGGAATGGCGCTCCCGACCAGCCCCTCTTCATGGCCCCTTCCAGCCCGACATCGGGCCACAGACCTCGAAGGCAGCTGGACTCATTCAGCGGGAACACGCCAGGGTTCCGATTGTGATTACATTGTGCGAATGACAACTTTGCGGACACTGGAGTGTTTGGTCGCGCTGGTTGATCACGGTTCTGTCAGCGCGGCTGCGGCAGCGCTGCACATGTCGCAGCCAGCCCTGTCTCACCAGATCGCCTCCCTGGAAAAGGAACTGGGTGCTCCAGTGGCGGAGAGGCTGTGGCGAGGTGTGCGTGTCACTGCCGCCGGTAGGGCGGCAGCCGACGAGGCGCGGGTGGCACTGCGGGCCGCCGAGCAGGCGGTGAAGATCGGGCAACGGGTCGCGCAAGGGGGCGCGGGGAGGATACGCATCTCTTGCGGCGAGACCATGACGGCGTGGCTATTGCTTCCGGTGTTGCGTCAGTGGCGATCTCGGCGACCTGACGTGCACCTCGAATTGTCGGAATTTAGCAGCATAGATGTCATGGTCGAGTTGGTCGAAGCGGGGCGTACCGATGTTGCCTTCGGCCCTAGACCTACCCGCACCGATGCACACGTCGAGGTCTTTGGCACGGAGGAGTTCGTCGTGGTGGCAGCCGCCGGGCACCCTTTTTCGGGACTATCCGCTGTGCCGTTTCACGCCCTGGGGGGTGAACCGTTCGTGCACTACGACACCGCACACGGGATGGCCCCGTGGGTCGACCAGCTGGCCGCGCGCCACGACGTCGTGCTCGATCCGGTATTGCGCACGCGCAGTCAGCGGACGGCTGCGCAGCTGGCCGCCGCGGGAATGGGAGTCACCATCGTGCCCGTATCGGCGTTGCCACCACGGCCGGCAGGAACCGTGCGCCGGCTACGGCCCGCGATTAAACGCGATGTCGTCGCGATCGTGGCCGCACCATCAGACACCCTCGTCCATCAATTCGTCGCCGACATCCATCGCCGCGGCCTGCCCTCCTGGGCCGGACCAACCTAACGCGAAGTAGCGCGTAGCGGACTCTCGCCAACGCCGCATTTGCCGCGCAGATCTACTGCGCACTCCACCCCTACTCTTACCCATTCGCGTTGCCTATGCCTAGCCTCCGTAACTTTGATATCTCTAATATTCTCTGAATAGCGCGAAACACGTACTCTTGCATAAGAGTTGCAGCGACGCAGAGCCCATGCCGCCTGGCACTGAATACGTCTCAGACCTGGCACCTACCCAAGCCTTCTGCACAACTCAGACATTCGCCGGGCAGGTGAGCCATCTCAGAGGGGGGATCTCTAACAGTCACATGCAGACAAGTGACGAAAATGCCGCAACGCGTGACGATCACGACAAGACACACGTAGTAGATGCCCTGGGCAGCAGCGTCTTTGAGTACTTAGCCGCACACGAAGACCAAGCGCGAATGTTCAGCGCTGCAATGACGAACTTCTCAAAACCCGTTATCCGCGAGGCTGTGATGGAAATAGATGTCGGAGCCGCGCAGTTTGCGGTCGACGTCGGAGGTGCGGATGGAGCCTTTATCGCCGAATTGCTGCAGCGAAATTCCGAGCTCAAAGGCGCCGTCCTCGATCTGCCTAAGGTGATACCAGGTGTTGTTGAAGCGGCGAACGTCCAAGGAATCCAAAGGCGGA
This sequence comes from uncultured Actinomycetota bacterium, assembly GCA_963832935.1. GTDB lineage: Bacteria > Actinomycetota > Actinomycetes > Mycobacteriales > Mycobacteriaceae > Mycobacterium. The sequence goes on along the minus strand of CAWHWA010000028.1, from coordinate 136,255 downwards.
TGACCGGCATTGCCGGAGATTTTTTCCAGAAGGTCCCGGCGGCTGACATCTACATCTTGAAGTCCGTGCTTCACGATTGGGACGACGAAGCCTGTGTGAAGATCCTGTCGAACATTCACGCCGCTGCTAACCCTGGCGGACGAGTCTTCATCGTAGAGATGGCGATCACCACGGCGACGTCCCTAAGCGCAACGCTGATGGACATGGCAATGCTAACCGCGTTCACCGGTCAGGAGCGTGAGCTACCGCACTTCGAAATACTAATCAAGTCGGCCGGGCTCACGATGGGCGATGCCGTCCCGTTGCACCCACCGTTCTACCTCATAGAAGCACATTCCTAGTTGGGGTGCGACGTTCACCTCAACCCTGCGTTGAACTGGATGTGGAATTGGTTGTCCTCATTAACTTTTGAGAACGCTGACTCCGGCGCTGTAGTTAGGTTCCTCAGCCGCAGAACCGATTTCGAGCGCGCCGTGGTCTTCGGAAAGGGTTGATTCATGACTATCAAACTGGGTCTGCAGATCCCCAACTTCTCCTACGGCACCGGCGTTCCCGAGCTGTTTCCGTCCGTCATCGCCCAGGCCCAAGAGGCCGAGGCGGCCGGCTTCGACACGGTCTTGGTGATGGACCACTTCTACCAGCTTCCCGAGATCGGCGGACCGTCGGAGCCGATGCTCGAGGCCTACACCGCACTCGGCGCACTCGCGACCGCCACTGAGCACATCCAGCTGGGCACGTTGGTAACCGGCAACACTTACCGCAACCCGGCCCTGTTGGCCAAGACCGTCACAACGCTCGACGTGGTAAGCGGCGGCCGGGCGATCCTCGGCATCGGTGCCGGCTGGTTCGAGCTCGAACACAACCAGCTCGGTTTCGAGTTCGGCACGTTCACCGACCGATTCAACCGTCTCGAGGAAGCGATGCAGATCATCGATCCGATGCTCAAGGGTGAACAGCCCACCTTCAGCGGAAAGTGGTATCGCACCGAATCAGCAATGAACAGCCCCCGGTTCCGCGACCGTCTCCCCATCATGTTGGGTGGTGGCGGCGAGAGGAAGACCTTTTCACTTGCGGCGCGCTACGCCGACCACCTCAATATCCTGTCGCCACTGGCCGAGCTGCCGAAGAAACTTAAGGCCTTAGCCAAGCGCTGTGAGGAACACGACCGCGATCCCGCCACATTGGAGACAAGCACGACGGTTTTGCTGGTGGTCGATGACAAGCTGACGGCGGACGACGTTCCGGTCGGACCAATGGCTGCTGCGTTCGGGAGTCCAGACCGGATCGCCGAGCAGATCAAGAAGAACGTGCTCGATGCCGGTATCGACGCGATCATCGTCAATCTCCCAACCCACGGCTATACACCCGGGTTGATTGAAACGTCGGTAACGCCCTGCGCCCGGTGGTCGGGCTCTAACTGCGGCGTCGCCGTGATCCCGACAACGGCAATTGGGACTTTGACATTGGCGCTGACTGCCACTGGGGTCCAAGTTTGGAGTGTTCGCTGCCTCCACGATGAGGTCCGTCAGGGCGGAGGGCATGGATAGCAGCGGCAGGTGGCCCGACGGCAAGTGGCGAACATACGTAGCGCGCGATGCCAGCAACTCCTGGTGCATGGGAGCAACGGCATTGTCACGATGGGTCACGATGTACGTAGACGGGATAGTGCGCCAAGCAGCAGCGGTCAACGGCTGGGTGGCTGTGCACAGGCTGATCGGTTTGAGGCGGGCAGCCGCTCGATCCGCAGCATCTTGCGGCATGTCGTTAAAGAAGATCGTTCCTGGGTCGTGCACACCCACGACGTCTCCTTGCACATTCCACCAGTCAGGTGCCTTGCCGAGGAGGCCAAGCCCAGATTCACCGATGTCAAGTTGAAATGCGCAGACATAGACCAGATGTCGCACATTGGGCAGGTCGGCTGCGGCCTGAGTTGCGACCACACCTCCGTAAGAGTGGGCGACGACCACTGCGGGGCCGTCAATATCTTTAATTCGTTGACGGACGACTTCGGCGTCGTCCAGGAGCCCAAGACGTGGGCTCCCTGAATAGGCCACGCTGGGCAGCTCGACGGTCTCCGACTTCCAGCCTCTGGACGCGAGATGTAGGCGCACCTCATCCCAACTCCACCCGCCAAACCACGCGCCGTGAATCAGCAAGAGCGCTGGCCGGGAATCGTTCGCCTCCGACGGCATGCTCATCGAGTGCGTCCTTCCTTGGTGCTCATCACCGTGTTTCTTGGGCCTTTGGGCGGAGGTGCTCGCCACCGCGTATGACGTTGCCGCCGCGGCGATATCGAAGGGTGGCTGATATTGCTACCTGCGCCGGGCTGGGAATGGGAACCTACTTTGTTGCCGACGTTAGCCGCTTCGAGCGCTGCCGTGGGATTCGGTGTGATGCAATTTTTGGGCACTATGGCTCGAATATATGAATGCCACGTTTGTGCCCGTCTCCGACATCTTCCCCAGCGAGGATCGCCCACGCATTTAACTCACACCTACCTTCGTCGTCGTTCGATTGGTTGTCGCGTCACCTGAAGCCAAAGCTTTGAAGCACAGCTGATGTCGTAGATGAGAACGCTGATGGCTCGACCGCATATCGCACCGAACCGGCGCTCCGCGCGACGGACTGAGCGGACACGCGCTCCAATTCCGTCAAGCGCATCGTGAGCTAATCCGCGGGCCGGTGCAGCGATTCGAGCGATGACTTTGTTACTTAACTGAACACGTTTCGTTGCAGCGTGATTCACCGCGGCAGATGCGGGATTCTGGCAATTTACTGTGTAGGTTCTGCGACGGGAATCGCGGCGACGAAGAACACAGAAGGTCCACACAGTGACAGCACAGCTAATTCTCTGCCAGCACACGTACGGTCCGTGGCCATGAAGAAATTACTTTCAGCAATGTCGCTGATTATTCCGCTCATTGGTATGGCTGCAATGCCTGACACAACCGCCACGGCTCACGCCGATGCGGTTACCTTCGCACCCGACTGGCCCAACCACAGAAAGCAGACCGAAAAGGCGATATGCGCTGCCCTGGCCCAGGGTTGGTCACGCCGTCAGATCGTCAGTACTGCGGAAAATGCGAACAATTCCGACCTCACCGGGCTCGGCGTGGATGAGGCGGCGGAACGTGCCGACGCATTCATCGATGCCGCTCGCTACGACGATTGTCCGACGCTCAACGCGAGCTGATTCATTCGCTGCGAAAAGGTTGCCAGGCTAATGCCAAGAGGTTTGGCGGCGGTTGAGGAGATGGGAAAGCACAGGCAGGCAACGCCGTCCATGCGAAGCTCTTCAACGGCCTACGGAAAGGCATGCCGACGCAGGAAGCCGAGTTGCCAATCAATGATGTCCCCAAATGCCTTCCCACCTTTGTAGACGTCGTAGTGACCACCAGGACTACGCCGCAACTCGACATTCGGTGCCCGACACACAACCCTCAACGCTGAATCGACGGGTGTCTGTGCGTCTGTTTCGGCGACGATCAAAAGGAACGGAATCCGTATGTCAGCGGCTTTGCGGACCGGTCGTTGCATCGGGAAGCTCAACAGCGACCGTATCGCGATTCGGTTCTGCCAGTCGACGGGCTCGCACGGCGTCAGCAGTTTCAGACCACGAACCGCATCAGGAGTATCCAGCATGCCCCAATCACCCGCTGGCACGAGAATCGGTATATACCAAGGCTTGCGACCAACAAAGGAACCGAGACGGTCCATCAGTGCCGTGATGAACAAGGCCACCGAACGGGCGGGACGCACGAGCCGAGAAGCGGCCAACCCGTCTACGAGTGGGCACTGAACGATGGCGGCGGTGATACGTCGGTCAGATGCCGCCAACGCGGTGACGTGTAAACCCGAAAATGAGGTGACCCATAGGACGATCCGCTTGTTGTCGATCTCGGGATGAGATGACACCCAATCGATTGCCGCGCGGTAGTCATCGCGTTGGCGCCGGACGTTGACCACATCTCGAGGCTGTCCAGCGGAGCCGCCCCAGTGCCGGTAATCAATGACGACAACCGCAAAACCATCCGAGCAGAAACGTTCGGCGAACGCATTCAGACCGCCGGCTTTCACCGCACCGAGACCATGACCCATCACGACAACTGGATGCACGCCCTCCGGAGCCGGCCGATAGAACCATGCCTCAATCTCGTCGCGGCCAGAACCAGGCGGTATCCGAACGATGTCGCGGCTAAACAAAGGTGCCACAAAACCTCCCAGGCTGATAAGACCTCGAAACCACTGCCCGCCAACACAAAGGATGTGTTATCAGGGCTGGCTGCTATCTCACGGCACAAACCTCGGGTGTGAACCCGACAGGAAGCGACGTGATGGCCATCAATGTTCCGCCGGTCAGGCCAGCCTCGACGACCGTGCCGGCAAGGTGTAGATCCGGTAAGCGATGCAGCAACGTTCGCACTCCGATCCGGATTTCGGCTCGGGCTAGGTGTTGTCCAACGCAATAGTGAATGCCGCCGCCAAACGCGAGATGGGGTTTGCGCGGTCGGTTGATATCAAAGCTATCCGGGTCAGTGAACTGATCCTCATCCCGGTTGGCGGCCCCCACGTTCAACACCAGCCGATCCCCCCGCGTGAACTGAACACCGCCGATGGTTGTGTCGCTACACACCGTACGAGCGAAAAGTTGAAGCGGTGTGGTCAGGCGAAGGCTCTCTTCAATTGCGCGAGTTAGTGTTGTATCGGATTTGACAACTTCAGCGGCGAGCGCCGGTTGCTCCAGAATGTACCGCAGCGCCCCAGCAATGCCTGTTGACGTGGAGTGGTGACCACCTACCAGGAAAGCCGTCATAATCCGGGTAACCAAGTCGCCGTCGATCGCGACTCCGTCGATATTTCCCTGGGCTAGCCTCGTCAAGTAGTCGTCGCGGGGTGCTCGAGTGCGTATCTGAAGTTGACGGTCCATGAAGGCGGCAAAATTATGCCACGCTGCCTCAAAGGTTTCTGTACCAATGCTGTTGAAAAGCGTCATACCGAGCTGGCCGGACTTCGGCCGCCTCACCGTCGCCAAGTCCCATCACGCGGCAGATCACGATGGCAGGCAGCAGATCACAGAACTCAGGTCCCAAATCGACAGCACCACGAGCACTGAACCGGTCGATCAGTTGATCGGCGATCTGCCTGGATGGCTGGTGTGAAAGCTCGAACTGCCCGCGGATTCAGCGGACCATCCATCAGTTCTCGCATCGCGGTGTGGGCGGGTGGATCATCTTCCAAAGCCGGTATTTTCGGAAATTCGTTCTGGGGAATGAAGATTCCCTCGGCGCTGGAGAACCGGGCATTGTCGTGCAGTGCAGCCCGGATGTCGTCGTAACGGTTGACATAATCGAAGCCGCCATAGCGCTCACTGTGAGCGACCGGACAATGTTGAAGCATGTCCTGATACTGTTGCCGCACTGCCGCGGCGGGAACTGATGTGTCGGTATGGTCGAACGCCGTCATCCTTGAATCATCTTGACTGTTGAAAACCATTGCCGCCCAACACTCGTCCCCAGAAATCCGATATCCAGTTTTGATCTAATTGTCGGCCTGGTCGTGCTTGAAGCGCCACCTGCTTGCCGCCAAACCACAAACGGGTGGCGCACAAACCGCGCTGTGGCATGCGGCCGAAGTACCGAAATGCAAATCTAGCCAGCCGCCCGGGGTGATTTAGTTAATCTAATTGCCCTGCAGCAAAAGGCTTCTCGTTGCAACTCTCCTGGACCGGACTCTTAAAAGAGTACCGCCCGGCAGCGCAACCCGATCCCCTGCATGGCATCAATTTGTGTTGCCTTGCGATTCGAAACTTTCATACGCCAAACTGCCTGGAGGCACGTTGCGATAGTCGCTGCGGCGAGCCCGCGTCAGCTCATCCTGCCCGTACGCCCTGATATCCATAAGCCACGAATACGAAACGATTTGCCGTGCAGTGCTATTGGTGGACCGAAGTCCTGGCCGGCCGCATTCAGGCGATAAGCCGCGACTAATCAGTACACGTCGCGCAGATAGCGGTGGTTCTTCATCAGCTCGTTGACGTACGCGTGCGCGGCGGCGTCGTCCATTCCGCCGCAGCGGGCCACAATGCCACGGAGTGTCGCATCGACATCCTTGGCCATTCGCTCGGCGTCGCCACACACGTAGACATACGCGCCGTCCTGCAGCCACCCAAAGATCTCCGCCGCGTTCTCCCACATGCGGTGCTGGACATAATGTTTGGGGTCGCCGGCTGATCCATCGCGAGAGAACGCCAGGTCGAGTCGGGTTAGTGTGCCCGACTCGACGAAAGTGCCGAGCTCGTCGCCATAGAGAAAGTCGCAGCCGCTTCGCCGGTCCCCGAAGAACAGCCACGATCGACCGGCTGCGCCGACGGCCTGTCGTTCCTGCAGGAAGCCACGGAACGGCGCGATGCCGGTCCCCGGACCGATCATGATGACGGGCACGTCAGCCGCGGGCAGACGGAAGGAATGGTTGGGGCGCAGCTGTACCCGTACCGTCTCGCTTCGGTCCGACAAGAACGTCGAGGCCACACCTCCGTGTTGACGATCCCCGGCGCTGTAGCGCACCGTCGCCACCGTCAGGTGCACATGATCGGGGTGTACCAACGGGCTCGACGCGATCGAATAGTCGCGCGATTGCAACGGGCGCAGCGTATCGACGACGTCATCGACAGTCAGCTCGCCCAGCCTGATCAGGTCGAGCACGTCTTTGCCGTACCACCACGAGCCCGGCCCGGCCACTGCCTCGCCGCCCAGCGCGTTCGCCGCAGCAGCATCCTGAGTTCGGGAGGTGACCATTGTCTGCAATGCTCGCGACGGGGTCCGGATCTCGAGGTGGTCGGCAAGTAGCGCGCCAAGCCGCTCGTCATAACCGGCCACCGCGTGTGCGGGACCCACGCCGAGCTCGCTCAGGATCGCGTCAACGAGAACCGGATCGTTGCTGGCGTGCACAGCGATCGAATCGCCTGTGTTGTAAGCGATCCCGGAACCGCAGAGGTCCACTTCGTAGTGGCGGACCTCCTTGTCGGACTCCGGTGTGGTGAGCAATCGGTTGACCACGATTCGGCGCCTCGAAGAGCGGATGGCTGCGATCTCGGCGTGGCTGCTCGGCGTTGTCGGACGATTGCGGCTCCGGCGGGCTCACCACAACGACGGGAGCGGGATCAGTGCGCTCGGCGGTCAGCGACTTGACGAGATCGGTCGTCCACGCCTCGGCGGCTTGCACATAGACGCCGTCGACATCGACGCGCTCCACCAGCCGAGTGGCAGCCAGCGCTTCCAGCCGTTCGTCAAGGAGCCGGCCGGCATTGCAGAACTGTTCGTAGGCAGTGTCGCCGAGGGCGAGCACGGCGAACCGCAAATGGTCGAGCGGCTCGACGCCATCGGCGCTGAGCGCCTCCCAGAACAACGAGGCGTTGTCAGGAAACTCGCCCTCGCCCCACGTTGAACACACCAGGATGAAGTGTGTTGCCGATTGCAGGTCGGCCAGTTCGACCTGGTTGAGTTCGATCGCGGTGGCGCTGACGCCGATGGCTTCTTCGAGGGCTTCGGCGAACGACATGGCGGCGTCTTCGGCAGTTGCCCATGTCACTGCCGTAGCCGACGACCAGCGAGAATTCTGGTTGAGAAGTCATGACCGCTCCCGTTGTTGTCGCGCGCGAGACTCACCGTCTCCATAAGCTTAGGCTTACCTTAGTTTTGCGAGCGAGGGCTGCAACAACCGCGTTCGCGACCGCGGAGATCCGGCCGCGCGGATACGAGCGTTTAGCGGGGCGCTGCGACTAACTCTTGCCGCTCTTACGCGAGAGGAACGCCTGCATGTGTTGTTGCGGCTCCCCCGTCAGGAAGGCCAGACCGAACTGCTCGACGCTGTCTTCGATCGCCGCATGAACGGACATGTCGAACCATTTGTTGAGTAGACGCTTTTGTTGGCGGACCGCATTCGTGCCGAATCCTCCTACTTTCGTGGCAAGTTCGGCGATGCGGCGGTCGAGTTGGTCGGTGGGTACGACCTCATGGACGAGCCCCCAGCCGGCGGCCGTCTCGGCGTCGATCGTTTCGCCGGTCAGCAAAAGCCAGCCGGCATGCGAGGCCCCGATTAGCGCGGGCAGCAAGGCCGAATGAATAACCGATGGGATCCCGACGGCCACTTCCGGCATGCCGAACCTGGCTCCTGACTCCGCGATCCGCAGATCGCACGAGATCGCGACTTCCAGGCCGCCGCCGAGGCACCAGCCCGCGAGTCGGGCGATGACGGGCACGGGGCATTCGCGAATCGCCTCACACAAGCCCGCAAGCCGGCGGATGAATACCTCGCCGCTGGCCCGGTCCAGGGCGACCATCTCGTTGATGTCGGCGCCACCGATGAACGCCTTCTCACCGGCTCCACGCAGCACCACGACCCGGGCATCGCTTTCTTGGCTGATCGCGCGGAATGCCTGTGTCAGTTCCTCGATGGCGCCGCTACCCAAGATGTTGAGCGGCTTGGAGTTGATCAACTCGACGGTGACCAGGCCACCATCGCGACCAAGCCTGACGAATTGTCTCTCCAACGCAGGGACGTCCCTCTTGGGCGTCAGTACAGCGGCACCCACACGCCGAAGAACCAGTAGCCCCAACCGCCGAACTGCCAGTTGAAGACCGGAACGACGGTAAAGGTGTTGTAGGCGAACGGCCCGAAGTCGGAGCGGGCATAAACCACGTCGCGTGGCGGCCCAGCCCCACGGGCGGTTCCAGCCACCGGGAGGCGGCGGCCCGTCCCAGCCACCCGGAGGCGGCGGACCTTCCCAGTGTGGCGGCGGGTGGCCGGGAGCCGGACCGTCATTCCAGCCGAAGCCTCGCGGCGGGGGCGGAGGCGGCGCACCGTGGCCAACGATGCTGAATCCGACATTGGCATCCGTCGGACCGCCTACATCGACCGACCCCGTCAAGTAGGTGCCACGCGGAGCGTAGGGCTGGTGCGGCGGCTGGGTGCTGGGCGCAACCAGAGCCCGGGTGGGCCGGGTGCCCGACGGCGTCGTGCTTTGGCTGCCCGCCGGTGTCGTGGTTTGCGCGCTCGGCGGAGTCGTGGTTTGTTCGGCCGGCGTCGTCGTGTGTCCGCTCGGCGGAGTCGTGGTTTGTTCGGCCGGCGTCGTGGTTTGGCTGGCCGGCGGGGTCGTGGTTTGCGTCGCCGGCGCGGTCGTCGTTTGTGAGCTGTGCGGCGCAGTGGTTTGCGGCGCGGCCGTGGTCTGCGGCGCGGGGCGGTGGTCTGCGGCGCGGCCTGGTCGCGGGCGCAGCGCTGGTCGCGGGCGCGGCACTGGTTTCCGGCGCTTGCGGGCTATGCGGTCCGCCAGGCCCACCGGGGCCACCGTGGCAGTTGCCATTCGGGCAGGGCGGCGGTGGGTCGAGCGGGGCGGAGTTGGCGAATCCCTGGCTGAACGTCAGCGCGGAGATGCTGAGTCCCGCCGCGACCGCCACCGCGCTGACACGCTTCTTAGACATAGCTGCGTCCCCTCTGGGGCTTCACTGGCCCCGACGAAGTCTGGTTGGCCCGCGCTACGGGCAGGTCACGTCCAACTCGAACGACTTGGTAACCGTCTGAGGCTGCTGCGGGTTGGTCATGTCGGTACCTGTCGCGGTGCCCTTGATCGCGTAGGCCTTGCCGTCCACTGCGGCTCCGGCGTTGCTGGCCTGGTTGGGCGCGGCGTCGGAGAAACCGAGTGCGACGCCATTGACGCTGCCCAGCCCGACCGCATGGACGATGGGCGGGTTGCCGTTGCTGATCACGGCACCGACGCCGGCGGCCGCATCACCGATGCCGATGTTGATGTTGTCGCCGGCCGGTGTACAGGTAACCGGACCAGTGACGTTCTGCTTCTGGCCGTCCACGATCACCTGCGGGCCAGTCGGCGCTGCTGCCGTGCTTGATGCGCCGGTGTTGGATTTGTTGCTCGAACAGCCGACACAGGTTGCGACCACCATGGCCACGCCGGCTGCGCCGATCACGATCCCACGTTTCACCGCCCACTCCTTCGTGTTGCTGGTGTCGCTATCTTCGCGTTCGTCTCTGTCAACACCTACGGACCCTACCGGGACTGATGGGTCCCCAGGCAAGACACCGGTCCGGTTAGATACCCCATACCCGGGTTGGCGAAACGGAACCTCGCGCTTTCCCGGCTGCGGCTCACATCAGGGCAGAACCCGTATTCCCCACTTGCCGAGCAGCGGCTGCACGAGTGTGAAGTACGTGATGTTGTCGTCACCGTCCGGTGAGGACATCAACAGGCCAACGGCACTGACGGTTCCGTCGTCGTTCTGCACGTAGCCAGGACTCCCACTGTCACCATTGAGACTGAACACGCTGGCTTCCACCACATCGCCGTCGACGCCAGTGATCGTGCCGCAGGTCTCCCCCGTGACCGCACCCAACTTGCAGAACGGCGCACCCATCTTGATTTCGGTGCGGCTCAACACATCCCGGACCGGTCTGCCGTCGACACCACCGGATGGCACGCCGACGGCGGGAACAAGCCGGATGATCGCGGCGTCCCGCTTGTCGCCCTCTTTCTCACTGGCCGTGATCGTCCCGAGCGGGGTGCTCTCACCGTAGGTCCATACCGAACCGTCGTGCATATCGCAGTGTCCGCTGGTCAGCAAGTAGTAGCTGCCATCGTTGCCCTGAGCCGCGAAACCCGCTGTGCACCTGCTTGTTTCATCATCGACCTGCACGCCAGGCGTCGGCGGGGCCTCTGCCGCAGCCGTATTCGCAAACACCGTCGCGGCCATCATCATGGCAACGAACAGCCCCAACCTCCGCAACCACGCTATGGCCACGCCACTCTCCTTTGTCGGCCCAGGATGCTACCAGCCCGCAAAGGGCTTGTTGCTGGTCAGAGGAGCGACGGACCGCTATTGCACGTTCGCGCTGGCCCGGGTTGCCGTGAACGGCCGGCGGAAGACGCGACGTTATCCCGCGTCGACGTGGCGGGACAGGAAATCCAGCACCGCTCCCGCGAAAATGTCGTTGCGGTCGCCGGCGACCATGTGTCCGGCACCGCGGACATCGGTGAACTCGACCTGCGGGAAGCGCGCGAGGAATTCGTCGGCGCGTTCCTGGCTGACCAGGTCGCTCACCTGACCGCGAACCAGAAGCATGGGCACGCCGCTACGCAGGATCGCCTCAACGGCGGTGTGCATGCGATCGGCATCGGTGACCTCGAATGGCGGGAACGCCGCAGCGCCGCTGATGAATTGGGGATCCCAATGCCAATACCAACGATCCCCGCGGCGGCGCAGGTTGGTGGTCAGACCCTCCAGATCGGTTGGCCGGGGCCGATGCGGGTTGTATTCGGCGATGGCGTCGGCGACTTCTTCCAGGGAGGCGAACCCCGATTCCACCCGGTCGGACATGAAATTGTGAATTCGGTTGGCCCCGGATTGCTCCATATTGGGCACGATGTCGACGAGAACGACGGCGCTGGCAATGCCGGGTGAGAGTTCGCCCGCCAGCAGCATCGAGGTGAATCCGCCCAGGGAAGCACCCACCAGGACCGGTTTCGCAGGCAGGCCGCGCAGCACTTCTTGGACATCGCCGGCAAAGCTGACGACGCGGTAGTCGCCTTCGCTAGACCAGTCTGATTCGCCGTGGCCCCGCAAATCGATCGTGACCGCTTGCCAACCGTGCTGGGCGACCGCAGTGGCCGCCCGGCCCCATGAGCGTCGGGTCTGTCCTCCGCCGTGCAGGAACACCACGGCCCGCGCGAGCGGATCGCCCTGGCGATCGGCGACGATGCGGACGCCGCCCATCCCTGAGGTGGAGAACTGTTCAGCAGCCGTCGTCATCAGGAGATGATAAGACGACCTCAATTAATGCGGAGAATCTTGTTCGCCTCGAAAGAGCTTGGCGATCCGCGCGACGACCCTTCCCAACGGGCTCCCTGCTCGTTGCGCCTCCTTGATCCTGTCGTGCGTCTGCTTTCCTTCAACGGCGTAATCGTTGACCGTCTCGTCGCCTTCTTCAGCGCGCATGTGTTGCCTCCGTTCATTTGCGAGCGTTCATTGCAAACCGAGTCTTATGTCGGCGCCTGACGCTCTGGGGGATCTACCGGTACCAGCCGCTCCGGCGGCTGCGCCGGCGTGATCCGTTCCGGCGTTTCCGCCGGTGTCAGCCGCTCCGGTGTTACTTGCGGCGTGCCCCGCTCTGGTGGCCCGGGATCCGACATGTTCGCTCCTTCGGTCGGTTCACGTTGCCTACCCGCCGGGACGGTGTATCAAAACGGTGCGCGTCCAGCGGGGGCACTCGTGCGCATCGGGCAAACTTGGCGCGCATTCGCCCCACCGGCGTTTCCGCGTGTCAGTGGTGCGGCGCAATCCGGCGAGTGCGCCGCGCAAGAGATACTCGCTGCCGATTGAGCATGCCGACCAGGCCGCGACTCGTCGATACCGCGCGGCGTCACAAAATTTGCCCAGGCATCGGCTGACGACTATTCAACGTGCGACAGAAATTTGTGCCGATCCAATATGAACGTTGCTGGAATCGTGGCAATCTAAGCCACAGCTCCCCGCTGCACTGAGCGGAACCGGCCACATCAAGGGGTGCGCGATGGCTGTCAACGAGTCGTCCGAAGTGACACCGATGACGCAGGAACTCCGGCTTGCCACGACCCTGACGGGCGGTGTCAGCCTCGCGATATGGATGGCCGGTGTCGCGCGTGAAATCAATTTGCTGGCACAGGCGTCCCAGTGGCGCAGGGTGGGCGGCAACTTTCCGTCCGGCACCGTAAGCGCATCGGCCGAAGAATCCCTCAAACTTTATCGGCGACTCCTCGACCTACTCGACATGGTCGTCGATGTCGACGTCTTGTCTGGCACGAGCGCGGGTGGCATCAACGGGGTTCTGCTTGCTTGGTCACGAGTCAGAGGATCCGACCTCGGCAAACTTCGCGAGATCTGGATGGACCTTGGAGCGTTGACCGAACTGCTCAGAGAACCAACGGACAAAAACACCCCGTCGCTGTTGTACGGCGACGAACAAATGCTCCGTAACTTGGTGGACGAGATCCCCGAGCTTGACGACGGGCCATTCCCGCCCGTCATATCCGCCGAGGAGCCCTACGGTCCTTCCACCACTCTCTACGTCACGACAACCCTTCTCAATGGGGAGACAAGCAGGTTCACCGACTCGTTCGGCACGTTGGTACAGGACGTCGACAGGCGCGGCATCTTCACCTTTACGGAGAAGGATCTGGCGAAGAAAGGCAGCAAGCCGGTAGAACAACAAACGGTCGAGGCATTGGCACTGGCCGCTCGTAGCTCCGCATCATTTCCCGCCGCGTTCGAGCCGTCCTTCGTGCCCTTCGCGGAAGGAACCGCGGAGAAAGGCCGCGTGCCCGCCCGACCACCGATGGAGCATTTGGCCAACATCACCCGCCCACACTGGGTGGCCGACGGTGGCCTGCTCGACAACCAGCCGATCGACGTAGTGCTCAAGCGGATTTTCGATCGGCCCGCCGAACGCCCGGTTCGCCGGGTGCTGCTGTTCGTCGTACCGTCTTCCGGGCCGTCACCCGATCTGGTGCAGGAGCCCCCACCAGACGACATCGACGAGCCGCTCGGGCTCGTTGAGGGGCTGATGAAGGATCTCTCTGCGGTGACAACACAGTCGATCGGGGCGGACCTGCGAGCGATCCGGACCCATCAGGACCGCATGGAAGCGCGAACCGACGCCAGACTGCGTCTCGCCGAGCTGGCAGTGAATTTGCGCGATTCGCGACTCCTCACCGTGGAGCTGCTGGTGGACTACAAGCGGCGCGAGGCGACCAAACAGGCTCAAGAACTCACTAGCGCTCTGCTTCGTCAGCTCAGCACCTGGCCGCCGGAGCCGAACACGTCAACCGAGAGCGTTCCGGCAAACTGGAAATCCCAACTCGCCATTGGTGGCAACGCCGAGAAGGCGTGCCGCAAGACGATCACGGAAGCGATCCTGGATGATTGGTCGCGATCGCCCGAGCCGCCCGCGAGCCTGGAAGCCCTTGCGGGGTATGGGCAGGCGGCGTTCGATATCGCAAAAGCGTGTGCAATCAGCATCGTTGCGCCCGCATACCAGCTTGCACGATCCGCGGACGATTTCGAATTCTTGGGGAATCTCAGTAAAGCAATTCACGAGGCCTACCCGCCGCCTGCGCCAATCGATCTCGCCCAGATTGTTCGAGATGTGTGCACCGAGGATGCGATCCGAGGCTTATCGCTCGAGACCGCTGCGGCCCAGATTGCGCAGGACTATCTCGGGGAATCCGCCGTTCCTGCGGAGGCCTGGTACCAGCTTGGCAGGGCATTTGTGGACGAGAGCAATGCTTTGAACGGACTTGCGCAAAGCGGCCGCGATCCCGCCGCAGCGAGTCGACTAACAACGTACCTGAAATACCTTGGAGTGCAAGGAAATTCCCTCGCCATCGCAATGAAGTTATTCGATCTCGCCGCCGCGCAGCGGGCGATGCTTCCTGCCGGCGCAGACGTCGACCAATCTCTGGAGCTTGTGCAAGTCAGCGCCGACACGCGCAGCCTTCTTGCGCCCAAATTTGAGACCGCCCAGCAGAAGCTCACCGGCATGCAGCTCCATCATTTCGGCGCTTTTTACAAGCGGTCATGGCGGGCGAATGACTGGGTCTGGGGTCGGCTGGACGGAGCGGGATGGCTCGTCCACGTACTGCTGGACCCGCGGCGGGTGCGGTCGATCGTCGAGCGACGGAAAGAAGACCGGACAGAGGGCGAGACCGCAGCGGAATGGTTCCTGCGCGAGCTCGAAACATTCGGTGCCCCCGAGCTTCCGGATGCCAGCACCGCCGCTCCCTCAGTAGGCGGCACGTCCGACGAGGATCTCACGAAGGAGACTCTGCTCGACGAACTTGACTTCCTCAACGACACGTCAACGACACCATCCAGCATTCCGAAAACGTCCCTGTGGCTGGCGCAAGTGTGGCAACAACGCGTCCTCGACGACGAAATGGATGTGCTAGCCAGGACGGTAACCGACCCACAGTCGGAAAAACCGACAGACTGGAGCCCACCGAAGTCCCGACAGTGGGCCGCCGATGTCTTGGCAGCAGCTGGCGCAGACGCCAAGTACGCACTCTTCCAACGTAATCCCGTCGCGAAGGAAACGTTTGCTTCCGACAAGGGATCCCCACTGATGGCACGCACTCTGACCAAAGCCGCAGCGACCGCATCCGCAGCGGTCGGCTCAGTCCAACAGGTGCCAACCGTCGTCAGACCGCCGCTGACCACGTTGCGAACGCTGACACTCGGTGGCTATCGCGTGGTTTCGGCGACGAAAGGCTGTGCCAAGCGGTCCATCTTCATCGGTGCCGCGTTTCTTGTTCTGGGTATTGCATTCGCGATTCAATCCACAAGCTGGGCAGGAGTCCCGGCCCTGACGATGATTGCGATTGGCAGTTATCTGGTCGTCCTCGCAGCCTGGCAACTATCCAGCAGAGTGATTTTTGCCGTGCTGTCGGTAATCCATCCTCCTGGCGGCGATTGCCCCGTCGATAAAGCCCGTAGCCGCGTGGCTGTTCGGAGAAAAGGGCAGTCCAGGCTCAGGCGTTGTAGGGAGACATCTCTACTGGCTCAGCGACGACTGGACACATCCGTTGATTCTGGAACTAGTTTTCATCGGAGCCATCATCGCCCTAGGGATCGCCCACCCGGACCGCTGGCGAATTAGCCGACTGCGAGCACGGCTGCGACGAGGGCGGCAGCGAACGTCTTGAAGTTCAGGTCAACCATTCCTTGCTGGCCTTGACCGGCGCACTGCTCGGTGGCAGCTTGAGCAGATTGCCGCGCAGGCTGCCTTGCGTGGTGCGGATGGCCACCAACAACCAGGTGAAGAGCAGACCGGCGTAGGCGATGGCCGCGGCGACCTTGAATGCCGGCAAGTGAGTGTGGGCGGCAAGCTGCGACGTGCCGGTGACGAAGGTGCCGACCGGGAACGTCAGGCTCCACCACGTCAGGGCAAAGGGCATCCCATGTCGCAAGGTGCGCACCGTGAGCGAAGTAGCCAGCGCAATCCACAACACCGCGAAGCCCCACACCGGAACTCCGTACAGAATTGCGAACGCATTCATGTCCTCGGCCAGCCCGCGGTCGATGGACCCGCTCTTGGCAGCCACACCCAAAAGCCCTGCAGCCGTGATGGATTGGCCAAGCGGACCCAAGCACGATCCACAGCGTCGGCACCCGCGCGGTGCCAGAGGTGCCGTACAGGACCAGCCGGCTCCAGATCATCGCGATGATGTTCAACGAAGCCAACAACGACAACCCGAACATCGCGTAACAGCCGTAGAGCATGGTCTGACGGCCGGTACCCGCTGCGATATGTGGCAGCAGCAGCGCACCCATCGCGGCCGTCACCATCGGCGGGACCACGGGCATCAGCCATCCGCCGAAGGCGGCATCGGGTTCGACGTCATGCCGGGTGAACATGAGAAAAGGAATGCTGACCGCGGTGAACAGCCCGCCGAGCGTACCCGCGGTCCACAGCACCCAGTCCAGGTCGACGGCAATGCGCTCGCCGATGAGATCCTTGCCGACGACCATCGCTCCCCCGCCGACCGTCATCAGCGCCATGGGCGCGGCCCCATAGAAATGGGCCATCTGCGGGTTGCGAGCGTGACCGCGCGCCACCGTCGGGTGGCGTAGCCAGTGACCACCGACCAGGACGATCAGCAGCACGAGCAGCACGGCCGCGATGACCCACACGACTTCCGCAAATGCGCGCAGCCCCAACACATGGACCGGCAGCGTGGCACCGCCGATAGCAACGATCCCAGTACCCATTACCGAGGCGAACCAGTTGGGCCCGATGTTGCCTAGAACCTCAACCCGAGTGTGCGATGGCGACGGGTTATCAGAGGTTGCAAGCGTCATAGCTGACAGACCCTACTTCCCCGGGATTGCTCAACGTTGCGCATACACTCCATCGGTGACGTATTCCGCGCAAACGAGGCACATCGCGAACAAAGCCCCGGTCGTGGTCGGAACTGTCATGCTGCTGCTGATCGCGATGCTCGCGCTGCCGACCAAGCAAAGGTGCGGTGCACCGGGCCTCACGTGTGCCACGACATTGGATTCGCAAGGCTACGTTCACTATTACTACGAGGTTGAACCCGTAGGCGTGTACCTCGCAGAAATCATCACCGGGTCGAATATCCGCCTCTTCTACCGTTCGGGCGAGGACCTCGAGAGGGTGCGATAGGCCGGGGACGGCTTTCGTCAGCCGTGGCAGATCTGCAACGCGTAAGTCACCGGCGCGGTCGGCGGCGCGCTGAGCTGCGCTGAAACCGTGAGCGCGGGATTCATGAAATCTTTGTCGACACCGAACTTCGCGAGGTTCAGAGTCATCTCGACCGTGTCGGGCGCCGTCTGGCTGGCGTGCGTGCCGCGGTCGGTGCGGATGTCGGCGGAGCCGTCCTTGAGGGCGTTGCGGATCGCCAAGTCGTGGCTGCCCTGCTGCTGGCTCAGCACGGCGAAGGCTGTGCCGTTGTTGGCGAGGTTGTACGTCAGTTGGTAGCTCGGCGACGCCGGAAGTGGCTGGGCGAAGTGCACGGCGAGCTGCAGCACGTTGACCCGGGGATGGGTGACACCGACCGAGGCCACCGTTATCGCCGGCGGCGGGATGATTCCGGACTGCACCTGGCAAACGAGTCGGCCCGGCAGATGCGACCAATCGTCTGGCGAGGGCCGTACCCAGTGGTAGAAGCCGACGACCACGACGGCCAGCAACAAAACGAGGGGGATTACGGTCCGTAGACCTGGTGGGACCTTCTGCCAGACTCGCCGTAAGCCGTGCTCAGGCGCCTCTGGATCGGTGCTGTCTCCTCGTTTGTCTCCGTCCGGTGACGAGTAGGGATCGATCTCGCCAGTCATGTACTCCTCTCGAGACCTGCCCGCGACCCTTCCGGACCCCAAGCTCGGCGCATCCTAGCCAAAACATGCTGGTAGCGGGAAGATTGCCGTCGGCGAGTCCCCCGAATCTTGAGGGTGAGAACGACCACAGTCACTCGTTCGGGGCAGTCTTGATTGGGGGCTTCACAGCAAGCTACCGCATACTTGACCTCATGTTTTTCGCGTCACCACCGCAAACTGCTGTTGCGGTATCGAGTGGTGCGCGGGTCAAGGGTCGAGGTTTCTGATGGCCCGCTCCGGCGGGGCGCATCACCGTCATCGAGCGGTTCGCCAATCGTCGCCTTTGCGCCGAGGGGTGACGCGCGCGTTCATGACGCTGGTGTCCACGGCGGCGGTGCTGATGACCGGTGCGGGTTATTACGTGGCACACGGGGCGTTGGGCGGCATCACCGTCTCGCAAGCCCTGAGCCCCGACGACCCGCGATCCAGCGGCGACAACATGAACATCCTGCTGATCGGCCTGGACTCCCGCAAAGACCAGGACGGCAACGACCTACCCAATTCGATCCTGAAGCAGTTGCACGCGGGCGATTCCGATGACGGCGGCTACAACACCAACACGCTGATACTCGTCCACGTTGGGGCCGACAACAAAGTGGTCGCCTTCTCGATCCCCCGCGACGACTGGGTGCCGTTCACCGGTGTTCCGGGATACAACCACATCAAGATCAAAGAGGCGTACGGCCTCACCAAGCAGTACGTCGCCCAAAAGCTGGTCAACCAGGGTACGAGCAGCCAAAAAGAGCTGGAGACGAAGGGCCGCGAAGCCGCCCGGGCAGCGACGCTGCGCGCGGTGCGAAGCCTGACCGGCGTTCCGATCGACTATTTCGCCGAGGTCAACCTGGCGGGCTTTTACGATCTGGCGCAAAGCTTGGGCGGGGTCAACGTGTGCCTCAACCACGCCGTCTCCGACTCCTACTCCGGCGCCGATTTCCCCGCCGGGCCGCAGCGGTTGGATGCCTCGGAAGCGCTGGCATTTGTCCGGCAACGTCATGGCCTGGATAACGGCGACCTGGACCGGACCCATCGACAGCAGGCATTCATTTCGTCGGTCATGCGGGAGCTGCAGGATTCGGGCTCCTTCACCAACCTGGACAAGATGAAGAGCCTGATGGCGGTGGCGCGCAAAGACGTTGTGCTGTCCGCCGGTTGGGACGAGGACATGTTCCGCCGTATGGGTGAAATCGCCGGCAGCGCAGCGGCAAACCAGGTGGAATTCCGGACGCTGCCGGTGGTCCGCTATGACAACATCAACGGCCAAGACGTCAACATCATCGACCCGGCCGCGATCAAGGCCGAGGTGGCCGTCGGCGATCGGCGTCGACACCTCGACAAGCTCGTCGCCACGACGGCCGCCAAACCCAACCCGTCTACCGCCGTCGACGTGGTCAACGCCGGAAGCATGAGCGGTCTCGCCAGCCAGGTGTCGCGCGCACTGAAAAAGTACGGCTACACCTCGGTTCAAGCCCGCGACCGCAACTGGTTTGATCCGAACTCCACGACCATCCAGTACGGCGCGGGCGCAGAATCCGACGCCCAGAACATCGCTGGCCTGCTCGGCCTGGATACACCCAAACAACCCGATTCCAGTCTGCAGCCCGGACACATCCGCGTGACCGTCGACACCAACTACTCGATGCCGACGATCGACGCATCCATGGAGGATTCCTTAACGTCTTCGTCGTCCACCACCACGACGTCAAGCAAGAGCAGCAGTGGCTATCCGTCGGCTACGGCACCAGCACCTATCCGACGCCCGATCAAGGCAAACCGATCGACGGCGGCGGGGTGCCGTGCGTTAACTAGCCACGCTCAGGCGTGCGTGCCGCCGTCCATGCGGATTTCGGTGCCCGTGATCCAGGCTCCATCGTCGGACACGAGCATGGCGATCACACCGGCGACAGCGTTGGGTTCGGCCATCCCCGCCCCGCTGGATTCCGTCGTGGTCGGCAGGATCGGCATCAGCCGGGGAAACAGTGACCAGTCTGCGTCCTTCGGGATGTATCCACCTGTGGCATCGGTGATCCCGGACTTGATGCTGCCCGGTGCGACGCACGCCGCGCGCAGGCCCTTCTTCGCATATTCCAGCGCCAACGAATGGGTGAAGGCCTGGATTCCGCCCTTGCTCGCGGCGTAAGCGGCCATGTACGGGTGGGCGAAGGACGCCGAGGTGGAGCTGAAGTTCACGATCGCGCTGCGCGAATTCGCGAGTAGCGCCGGCAGCGCTTCCCGGACCACCAGAAAAGTACCGGTGAGGTTGACGGCGATGATCTGATTCCACTGGTCGAGGGTGGTCTGGTCGGTGTGCCAGGCGCGCAAGATGCCTGCCGCATTGACCAGCGAATCCAGACCGCCGAGCTTCTCGACCGCCAAGGACACCCCGTCGATCACCGAACTCTCGTTACCGACATCGATCGGCCGCGGTGGTGAGCCGCTCCGCCGTCGCGGCCTCGCCCGCGCGGGCCGCAGTGTGGCTCAGTCCGTCGGCCGAGATGTCGGCGGCCACAACGCTGGCGCCCTCACTCAGCAACCGCAAGGTGGTCGCCTGGCCGATCCCCGACGCGGCGCCCGTCACCAAAATCCGCTGGCCGTCAAGTCTTTTCATGCGGTCGCCACCACTCCGCGTAGCGCGTCGGCGCCGAACATCTGCTCCATCATTGAGGAGTAGTCCGGGCCGCGGCGCAAGATGTGACCGCCGTCGACGTTGATGCACTGGCCGGTGATCCAGTTGGCCGCGTCACTGAGCAAGAACATGGCCAGGTTGGCGACGTCCTCGACTTCACCCACCCGGGGCAGCGGCGTGCACAGCGCGTAGTCGGCGCTGATCTCCGGCGACTGAATGACGCTCGCGTCAACAAGATCGGTGCGAATCAGGCCGGGGCGAATGCTGTTGGCCCGCACCCACGACGGCCCGAGCTCGTCGGCGGCCAGCATCATCATGTGGTCGATGGCCGACTTGGTGACCCCGTAGGGCCCGAACCAACGGTGCGTGTTGCTGGCCGCGATCGACGAGATCCCGACGAACGAACCACCGCCGCCGCGCACTAACTCCCGTGCTACGTGCTTGAGCACGTACATGGTGCCGTTGACATTGAGATCGACGGTGTGTCGCCATGCCTCGGAGTCGGTATGGGTGATCGGTCCCACGGTCAGCGAGCCGCCCGCGCAGTGCACCGCACCGTGCAGCCGACCGTGCCATGCCGTCGCGGCGTCGACCGCGCGGGCGACCTCGTCCTCGTTGGTGACGTCGGTGGGCTCGTAGCGGATCGCGCCGCCTTTGCCGGCACTGTCGGCCAGCGCTTGGACCTCCTCGACGGCGCCGGCCAGACGGTCGGGGTTGCGGCCGACGATCATGACGGAGGCCCCGGCCGCGACGAGCCCGGCGGCCACACCCTTGCCGATTCCACTGCCGCCGCCGGTGATCAAATACGTCCGGTCTTCGAAAGATAGCTGCACGCGAGGCCCTCTCAAACTGGAACAGGTTCTAGATATAGAACCATGTGACCCCCGCCACGATTATCGCTGCCCCATTGACCTTGCTCGGAGGTGGGCGGATCAACGTCGCCCCGCTGGTCTCGCGCGGTGCTACGGCGTATCGCGGCGAGCCAACTTCGTCGGCTTCGCGTTGCGCCAGTCCTCGACGTGCGGCGGTTGGCCCACCGGCCACCTGTTTTCGTTGAAGGCGGCCCAGTGTGCGTGGCCCAGCTGGTGAATGTGGAACGCGTGCCGCAGCGCCTCGGTGTACCCCATCGCGTCGGAAGCGGCGTTGACCGAGTCCTTGATCAGCAGCGACGCCATCGTCGGCCGCTCGGCGATGCGACGGGCGAACTCCAAGGTCTTGTCCGCCAGTTCGTCGACCGGGAAGACCTTGGACACCATGCCCAGCCGGTAGGCCTCGTCGGCGTCCACTGAATCGCCGGTCAACAGCAGCTCTTTGGCCTTACGTGGCCCGAATTCCCAAGGGTGAGCATAGTATTCGACGCCCGGCATGCCGAGGCGGACCGCGACCACGTCACTGAACTTCGCGTTGTCGGCCGCGACGATCAGATCGCAGGCCCAGATCAGCATCAGGCCCGCCGAGATCGCGTTGCCCTGCACCTGGGCGATCGTGATCTTGCGCAGATCACGCCAGCGGCAGGTGTTTTCGAAGAAGTAGTGCCACTCCTGGTGATACAGCTTCTCCATGATCGGCTCGAGCGTGGCGCCGCGCGAGCGGAAGCTCGGATGCTGCCCCGGTCCGGGTGCGCGCTCCGCCAGGGCCTGCTCGGAGCCAAGGTCGTGGCCGGCGGAGAAGTTCTTGCCGCGGGCCGCCAGGATCACCACGCGCACGGTGTCGTCGGCCTCGGCGCGGCCGAACGCCTCGTCGAGCTGAACCAGCAGTCCGCGACTCTGCGCGTTGTGGGCGTCGGGCCGGTTAAGCCAAATCCGCGCGATGCGGCCCTCGTCGAGGGTTTCGTACGCCACCAACTCGTTGGCGCTGGCGTTGGCCGCCGCGGCGTCGGCTTGCTCGGACACTGTCATTCCGCCTACCTCGTTCGTCGTTGAATCCGCCTTGTTTACACATTACGGCGACTCTGTAAGCGGGTCCGAGTTGGGTTGCGCCGACCGAATTACGGCCGATCGAGTGCGGCCGCCAGGAGCGCCGCGGCAGATTTAAGCAGGCCCAGAGCCCCACACCGCAGGGCCGCCCGCCGAGATGGCTGCGGGCGAATAGCGGCTTCGCATAGAGTTATGTCATGCCTACGAAATCTGATCCTGGCGAAATCGGCGATGTCGCCCCGCTGGCGGACAGCACCGCAAGCCAGGCCAGGCGCGTTGTCGCCGCATACGCGACCGATGCTGACGAGTGCCGCGTCTTCTTGTCCATGCTGGGTATTGGACCGGCGAAACTCGACGCATAAATGGCTCCCAGGGGACGCCAGCCCTCGAAGACTTCGCACTTCGGGAATTCCGACTTCGTGGTGGTTGCCAATCGGCTGCCGGTTGATCTGGAGCGGCTGCCCGACGGCACCACAACGTGGAAGCGCAGCCCGGGGGGGTTGGTCACCGCCTTAGAGCCGTTGCTGCGCCGTCGCCGCGGGGCTTGGGTCGGCTGGCCGGGCGCTGTCGACGAGGAGATCCACGTCGATGACGAGCCCATCGCCGAAGATGACCTGCACCTTTACCCGGTGCGCCTGTCCGCCGACGACGTCGCCCAATATTACGAGGGGTTCTCGAACGCGACGCTGTGGCCGCTGTACCACGACGTCATCGTCAAGCCGATCTACCACCGCGAATGGTGGGACCGCTACGTCGAGGTCAACCAACGCTTTGCCGAAGCCACCTCCCGCGCTGCCGCTCGCGGCGCCACGGTGTGGGTCCAGGACTACCAACTGCAGCTGGTCCCACAAATGCTGCGCACGTTGCGGCCGGACCTGACGATCGGGTTCTTCCTGCACATCCCGTTCCCGCCGGTAGAGCTGTTCATGCAGTTGCCGTGGCGCACAGAGATCATCGAAGGCCTCCTCGGTGCCGACGTGGTCGGATTCCATCTGGTCGGCGGCGCACAGAACTTCCTGTATCTGTCCCGGCAACTGCTCGGCGCCAACACCTCGCGCGGGACGGTCGGCGTGCGGTCGCGGTTCGGCGAGGTGCAGCTGGAATCCCGCACCGTTCGAGTGGGCGCCTTTCCCATCTCCATCGACTCCGGTGCGCTCGACCAGTCGGCCCGGCATCGCGACGTCCGGCGCCACGCCAAAGAGATCCGCGCGGAGTTGGGCAACCCGCGCAAGATCTTGCTCGGCGTCGACCGGCTCGACTACACCAAGGGCATCGACGTGCGGTTGAAGGCCTTCTCGGAGCTGCTCGCCGAGGGTCGTGTCAAACGAGACGACACGGTGCTGGTCCAGCTGGCCACACCGAGCCGCGAACGTGTGGAGAGCTACCAGATTCTGCGCAACGACATCGAACGCGAGGTCGGACACATCAACGGCGAATATGCCGAAGTGGGTCATCCCGTGGTGCATTACATCCATCGCGCGGTTCCCCGCGACGAACTGATCGCGTTCTTTGTGGCCAGCGACGTCATGCTGGTCACCCCGCTGCGGGACGGGATGAACCTGGTGGCCAAGGAGTACGTCGCGTGCCGCAGTGATCTCGGCGGTGCGCTTGTTCTGTCCGAATTCACCGGCGCCGCAACCGAACTGCGGCAAGCCTACCTAGTCAACCCGCACGACCTCGAAGGGGTCAAGGACACGATCGAGGCGGCACTGAATCAGTCGGTCGACGAGGGTCGGCGCCGGATGCGGGCGCTGCGACGCCAGGTGCTCGCTCATGACGTGGACCGCTGGGCGCGATCGTTTCTTGATGCGCTGGCCGAGGCGCATCCACCGGGCACCAGCTAGCTTGGCCAACCCGTGGTGTTGACGCCGAATCGCTGTGATACTCGATGCAGGGTGAAGGGAGCAACAACGTGAATCTCCGTCGCGGGCTGGCCGCTGGTGCCGGCATCTGCTCGGCTGTTGCCCTCGGAATCGCACTGGAGTCGGGTGAACCGGCGGGTGCGGTCGCACCGCCGCCGGACGGCAACTACTCGTTCATCCAGGCCGGCGTGTCCGGGGTGACCTGGGCGGTCACCGCGCTGTGCGATCAAGTCAACGGAAGCCGCTACTACAAGGACTATTCCAACCCGGACATTCAGGCCGACTTTTGTGTCCTGAACATAGTCAGCTCGACCGACGAACGGATCAGCCGCCAGGACAAGCTGCAGAACTACAGCGGACGGGCCCGACTGGTGAGCGGACGGTGGGCGTTCCAGGTCGGCGTGGCCGACGGGGTTTCCTGCCCGGGCGGCGGCACCGGGCCGTCGACGGAAAACTACGCGTTCGACGACGGGTCGCTCACCGGCACGCACACCAGTTTGCACGGCGCCGTATGTGGCTTGCAGCCGTCGATGACAAAGCAACCGTTCTCCCTGCAGCTGAACGGACCGCCGCCCAGCCCGATCCAGCGGTATCCGTTGCAGTGCAACGACATTGCGATCTGCTACTGAGTCGTCCGACGCAAGGAATGCTTCGCTAAATCGGCGTGATGTAAGCGATCAGCCATTTGTCGCCGATCCTCTTGAAGTCCACCCGTAACCGGCTGCCGTCATACAGCGGCTGGCGCGACTTATCGGTGACGGTGCGGTTCAGGTAAACCATCACCGATGCCGACTCGCGCTTCGCGGACATGACCCCGACGCCAACCACGTTGGCCTGGACCACCACCTCACGCTTCTTGGCCTCCGGGATGATCTGCGTATTGGCGCTTTTCTGGAACTCCTGGCGGTAGTCGGGCGTCAGCAGCGGATAGGCCGCGGCGAGGCTGCGTTCGACGGTCTGATAGTCGTAGGCGAAGACCTCGGGAATCTCCTTGGCGGCCAACTGGGGCAACAACGCCCGCGCCGCCTGCTCGCCACGAGTCTGCACCCGATCCCAGTAGAACCAGCCGGCCGCAGCGGACAACCCGACAATGCCCGCGACCAACAGGTAACCCGTGACGACCAGCAGCCACCGCCGCCACCGCATCAGTTACCCCCGTCCGGATATTTCAGGTCGTATCCGGTCATCTGTCCCCGCTCGTCCTCGTGCACGATGACCCGCAGCCGATATGGCATGGACGGCTTGTGGACGCCGTCGATGTCGGCCACCGTGACACGCACCGACACCAGTACGGAGGCGTTGTCGGTGACTGTGTCAATGCCCTCGAGAGCGGCACCGTTGATCACCGCTTCCGATGTCGCATTGGTGGTGCGGAATAAGGCCTTGAGGTTCTCAATGTTGTTGTTAGCGCCTAGCATTCCGCGCAGTGGGCCGCTGGTGCCGTTATAGAAACGGTTCACGCTGTCGTCGATGTTGTCCTGCTTGTAGCTGAACATGTTGACCACTGTCTGCGTGGCGGTGTCGACGAAGTGCTGATCGCGGGATTGTTGTGCTTGGGCGTGCTGGTGCTGCAAGACCAGGATGGCCAGGCAACCGGTCAGCGCGCCAATTACCAACAGCGCGGCGGCGAACGAAATCCACCCGACCATGACCCCGTTCGGCCGACGCCGTGGTGGCGGCTTGACCGCCTTGAGGGTCTTGACGCGTTTCGCCGGCGCTTCGGCTCGGTTGGAACGTCGACCGCAACCGTGGTGGCCGGACTCGGCTCGCTCGTCGCCGGTCCTGCCGCGCGCGATGCCCGGCGACGAACACGCTGTGTCGTGGATTGTTCGCCATTAACTGCAGAAGCCACTACATCGGCCTCGGATCAAGCATGAGGTCCACCCAATTCTCGGCGCTGGACGTATTCGCGCCGGCCGCGAAAGTACCAGTGCCGCCTGCCGGATCCCTGAAGGCTCCGGTGGTTTGGTCATAGGTGGTATAGGCCGGGCCGCTGGCCTGCGGTTGCGGGCCGGCGGGCGGTGGCGGCAGCCACTTCGGATACGGGATCTGGGGCGGCACCGGCGGGACTCCCGGCGGCATCCATGACGGATTGCCCGGCGGCGGCCCGCTGTCGTTGGGTGGCGGCGGATCGAACGCCGGCTGACGCGGCACCGGCCCGGGACCGGGCACTACACCGGGCGGGGGCGGCCCCGCGATGGGAACGCCCGGATCGGGATCGGCGCCCGGCGGGATATACGGAAACTTGTTGGGCGGCAGCGTGTTTAGCCCATTTGTCTCCGGCGTACTGTAGGGAACCGGCGGACCACGCCAGGGGTTGCGGCCAACCGGCACGTAACCCTTCGGGTCACGACACAGCTGAACCGAAGGTGCCCGTTTGCCGGGGAACTCCTGGCACGGATAGTTGCGGGCACCGCGTACGGTACTGGGATCGTTCTGAGCGGCCTTGCAGTACAGGTCCCTCGGGAGCTCGCGCACCGTCTCGTCGGCAGGCGTGCGCATCAGCGGCGGGGGCAAGAAACCAACGGCGCACGGCGGCGGGTCGTTGAGGTCGAGCTTGAAGTCCAGCTTGGCGCCTTCGTCTTGTGGCGCGCCGCCCGCGGCGGTGGTGATCGCGGCGAACAACGCCGGCAACACCACCAACAGCTGCTCGATCGACTTGTGGTAGATCACGCCCACTCGGCCCAGGTTCGCCAGGCTGGCCGCCAGCGCTGGAAACGAGGGCCGGATACCGGAGAAGGCGGTGCTGGCCTCGTCGGCCGCGCCCGGAGCGATGTCCAACGTCGAACGAAGCTGCGGATCGGCCTGATGCACCTCGGAGGTGAACCGGGCCAGCCCGTCGGCGAGTGACTTGATGTCAGCACCGGCGCGAATCTGGGACTGCAGGAACGGGCCCGCCTGGTCGATCAGCTGTGAGACTTGCGGGTAATTGGTGTTGGCCTCGTCCACCAGTAGCCGCGCGGACTCGATCAGCCGGGCCAGCTCGGGACCGGAACCGTTGGCCGCGATGAACGTCTCATGGAGCAGCTCTTTCAACCGGGTATCACCGAGACTGTTGACCAGCGTCTCCGCCCGCTTCAGCAAGTCGGCGACGTCTTGGCCGATCCGGGTGTTAGCCCGATCGATCCGAGACCCGTTGTGCAACTTGGTCGATGTTGAGTTGTTCGGCGGCACCAGGTCGATGTATTGCTCACCGACCGCCGACACGCTCTTCACGGTGGCGGTGACGTTCGATGGAATGGGAGTCCCGCTGTTCAGCCGCATTCCGGCGGTAACGCCGTTCGGATTCAGGCTCACCGACTCCACTCGGCCGACGGCGACCCCACGGTAGGTGACGTTGCCGTTCTTGTACAGACCGCCGCCGGCGACGAAGTCGGCGGTCACGGTGTAGGTCCCGATGCCGAACGTGGCGGGCAGCCGCAGGTAGTAGATCGACATGATGATCAGCGTGATGGCGGTGATCACCCCGAATATGCCGAGCTGAATCTTGGTCAGTCTGTCTATCATCTGCGCCGCCCCTTATTGCCCGGACGCCGTGCCGGGCGGAATCTTGAACGGGTCGGCCGCCTGTCCGGACAGGTTGGCCAATTCGCCGGTCAAGAAGTCGGGCGCGTTGAGAATCTCGCTCATGTGCATCATGTTCGGATCAAGTGCGTACGAGGTGGTGAAGAACGTCTCACCGATTCGGCGCAGGGTGAGGTCGAAGGTGGTGAACACGTTGAGGTAGTCACCGCGCACGGCCTGTTTGATACCGAAATTCGGGAACGGGAACGTCAGCAACAGCTGCAGCGAGGTGACGAAATTCTTCCGGTTGTCGTTGAGCGCCTTTACGACCGAATACAGGCCCTTGAGATCTTCTGCGAAGTCCACCTTGGTTTTTGAGAGCACGTTCGAGGTCACCGTCGCCAACTTCTTCAACGCAGCGAACGCGTCGACGATGTGGTCCCGGTTCTTGTTGAGGACGCGAAGTGCTTCGGGCAGGGTGTCCAGTGCCCGGCCCAGGTTGTCCTTATCGCGCGCCAGACTCGCGGAGAACCGGTTCAGGCCGTCGACCGCGTTGATGATGTCGCCGACCTGTCGATTGAGTCCCGCAGTCAGCTCAGACAATCTGGGAAGCAAGTCGACGAACTGGTTTTGCCTGCCCGCGAAGGCCTGGTAGGTCTCATCGGTAATCTCCCCCAACGCACCGAGATTGCCCTTGTTGACCACCACACCGAGCGCGGAAAACACCTCTTCGGTGGTGGGGAAACGCCCCGTGTTGGCCTCGGAGATCTTCGACCCGTTAACCATCCTGCCGGTCGCCGGCTTGTCCTTGGGAGCAGCCAAATCGATGTGCATCGAACCCAGCAACGACGTCTGGGCGACCGTTGCGGTCGCGTTGGCCGGCAACACCACGCCTTTTTCCAACGCCAACTTCACTGCGGCATAAAAGGATCCGTCAGCACGCTGTTCAGCTGAAATGCCGGAGACACTGCCGACAGTCACGTCATCGACCATGACGGGTGAGTTCTGTGGCAGCGTCGCCACGTCGGGCATTTCGACGGTGATCGAGTACGCGCCACTGCCATGTCCGGCGGTACCGGGCATGGACACGGAGTTCAACCCGCCGAACTGACAACCAGCGAGCAGCGCACTACCTGCCGCCAATGCGCTGCCGCGCAACCAGATTCGGTTCATCCGCCACCGCCCGGACCATTTTGCAGCCCCGCGGAAGGGCCCTGCGGCGGACCCGGCAGGGGACCGAACGCCGATCCGGGGCCGGGACCCGGGGCAGGCGCGGGGCTTCCAGCCGGCGACCCCGGTGCAGGCACGGCCTGCGGTGCGGTCGGGACAAGCAGGGCCTGCAGGTCCGCGGGATTCTGGGTGGCCGGCGGCGCTGTCACACCGTTGGCCGGTATCCAGGTCAGCTGCGGAATCGGCGTCTGCGCCTTGGCTTCGGTGGCCGGGGTGTCGTAGATGATCTGACCCTTGTACGCCGTGATCGTGTTGAGCGGGTGGAACATGATCGGCGGGTAATTCACCGCCAGCCGGCGCAGCACCGGCCCCAGCCGCTCACGACAGAGCTCGGCGCGCCGGTAGTAATCGGGTGCACGTGGGCCGCCGGCAGTTTCGAAGGAACCGCCGCAGATGAATTGCACAGGGTTGGCGAATTCAGGTATCGACAACAGGCCGTTCAGCGTGCCCTGCGCCGGGTCATAGATGTTGTAGAAGTTGGCGATACCGGGGCCAGCGACGTGCAGCACCTGCTCGATGTTGTCGCTCTGGTCGCTCAGCGTCTTGGCGAAGTCGTTGAGCTGGTTGACGGTATCGACCAACGTCGAGTTGTTTTCATGCAGGAACCCTCGGATGTCCGTGAGCGCCTTGTTGAGGGTGCCCAGTGTGCCGTCGAGATGCCGCGAGCTGTCGGCCAGCACCTGCGATACCGACGCGACGTTTCCGGCGAATTGCACGATTTGTTCGTTGCTCGCCGACAGTACGTTGACCAGTACCTGCAGGTTCTTGATCGTACCGAAGATGTCGCCGCGCGAATCCCCTAGTCGCCCAGCGACTTGCGACAACTCACGCAACGCGTTGTGGAACGACTCGCCCTTGCCGTCGAACGTGTCGGCGGCCTGGTTGATCGCCGCGCCCAATGGGCCCTGCATCGATCCGGTCGTCGGGCCCAGCTGGACGGACAGTTGGGTCAGTGCTTCTTTCACCTCATCCCATTCCACCGGAACAGCGGTACGGGCCAGATCGATGCTCCCGCCGTTCGGTAGCACCGCTCCACCACTGTATGTCGGAGTGAGCTGAATGAAGCGGGCCGACACCAGGTTTGGCGACATGATGACGGCCTTGGCGTCCTTCGGGATCTTGACGTCGCTGGACACCGACATGGTGATTTTGACGTCGGAAGGCCGCGGCTCGATCGAGTCGATTGTGCCGACTGGGACCCCCAGGATGCGGACCTGATCTCCGGGGTACAGCCCGACAGCAGACGTGAAGTAGCCGACGACTTTTCGGCCGCCGCCGTTGGACGAGGACAGCGCGTACACACCACCGATCAGCACCGCGACCAGCGCGATGATGGTGACGTTACGCAGCCCCGGGCCGCCCAAAGTTCGCTTAACCATGAAGATTCCGCATCATGGTGCCTTCGGCCTGATGATCCAGCGTTCCTGGATCAACCCGCGCAGGTAGTCGGAGAGGCTGGCCGGCAGCTTGCCCGGTTGGTAGAAGAAGTCGAACACCGCCGCTAACAACGGCGCCGGTATCACGCCGTAGACGTTGACATTGAATCCGGGTCCGGAACCAACAACCTCACCGAGCTCGGTCGCATAGGTGGGCAGCCGTTTGAGGGCCTCGGTGATGTAGTCGCGGCGCTCATTGAGATTGCTCAGCACATCGTTGAGCTTGCTCAGTGCGGGGCCGAACTCCTTGCGATTGTCGGCGACGAAGCCGGAGACCTGTGTGGAGACATCGTCGATGCCCCCGATCAGTTGGCTCAGCGCGGCGCGGCGCTCGTCGAGCGCGGCGAACAACTCGTTCCCGTCGTCGACCAACTTGTTCACCTGGTTGGCGCGATCAGACAACACCGCTGTCACCGACTTCGCATGGGCCAGAAGGCTTTGCAGCGCCTCATCACGCCGGTTCAGGGTGCGCGACAGCGACGTCACTCCGTCCAGCGCGCCGCGCAGCTCCGGGGTGGCATCGTGCAGCGTGTCGGTGAGGACGTTCAAGGCTTGCTCGAACTGCGGCTTGTTCAGATTGTTCGCGTTTTGACCGAGATCCTCGAGCGCGCCAGCCAGCGTGTACGGCGTGGTCGTCCGGCTCAGGGGAATGGTGGTCGCCTTGCCGTGACCCGCCGGAGACACCGCAATGGAGCGCTCGCCGAGGATGGTGTCGGTGCGGATCGCGGCCAACGACTGGTCACCGACCGCGACATGCCGATCCACGGAGAAGGTCACCTTGGCACTGTCTCCGGCCAGGCCGACGGACTGCACTTTGCCCACCTTGAAGCCCGACACGTACACGGAGTTGCCGGGCGAGATGCCGCCGGCGTCGGTGAAGTACGCGTCGTACGTCTTTCCCTGTGGGTAGAACGGCAAACCGGAGTAGCCGAAGGCGATCAACACGACGCAGACGACCAGCACCACGCCGAAGACCCCGGTGCGCAGTGGGTCGCGTTCGCGCTTTGGATTACTTGACAAAAGCGCACCTCCCTTGGCTGGGATCCACCTGGCCGCCGAGGGGCAAGAGGATGTCGCCACCGGCCGGTCCGTTGATCTTGATCGTCACCGAGCAGAAGTAGATGTTGAAGAACGACCCGTAGGCACCGAGTGCGGCCAGACGCAGATAGTCCTCGCCCAGCTGCTCGACGTCGTTGTTCACCTCGGCCTTACGGTTGTCCAGCTCGGTGGCCAGCGGCCGAGTGTTCTCCAGGATGCCCTGCAGCGGCCGGCGTGAATTCTTCAGCAGCTCAGTGAGATCCGCCGTTGTCGACGCCAGCGGCGGAATGGCTCCCGCGATCGAGTCCTTGTTCTTGGCCAGCCCGCTGATCAATTGCTGCAGCTGGTCGACGCTGGCCGAGAATTGCGCGCTGCGTTGGTCGATGGTGCCCAGCACCGTGTTCAGGTTGGTGATCGTGTCACCGATGAGCTGGTCGCGCTGGCCCAGCGCCGTCGAGAACGCGCTGGTGTCGGCCAGCACGTTCGACAACGCTCCACCCTGGCCCTGCAACAACTCGATGACAGCGCTGCTGATCGTGTTGACCTTGTCGGCGTCCAAGCCCTTGAGGACGGGCCGTAGTCCGCCCAGTAGCGCATCCAGATCCAGTGCGGGCTGGGTAT
The DNA here is from genome assembly GCA_963832935.1 of uncultured Actinomycetota bacterium. Taxonomy (GTDB): domain Bacteria; phylum Actinomycetota; class Actinomycetes; order Mycobacteriales; family Mycobacteriaceae; genus Mycobacterium. Next base: position 104,089 of record CAWHWA010000028.1, on the reverse strand, counting down.
GTTGGGCGTTGATCGTCCCGCCCGGCGCCAGCTTGCGCAGCTCGCCTGGACCCGACGTGATCTCCAGGAACCGATCACCGACGAGGTTTTCGTAGCGGATCACCGCGCGGGTCGACGAGTACAGCGTGTAGCGGCTGTCGATTCCGAACGCCACGTCGACGCTGTTGTCCGGGTTGAGCTTGATACCGGACACCGCACCGACCGGCACCCCGGAGATGCGGACCTTTTGGCCGGACTTTAACCGAGACGCGTTGATAAATGTTGCGTGGTAAGTACTTTCAGGCCCGAACCGAAAGTCGCCGAAGACCACCACGAGGCCCGCGGCCACGAGCAGCATCGCCACCGCGAAGATGCTGACCTTGATCACCATCGACCGGTGCGACGGCAACTCCGAGCTACCCATCAGAAGTCGTCCCGTTCCGCGAAAGAGCCGTGGAACAAGAACTGCAACGTCGACGGCGCGTCAAACTGCAGTTCGGTGAACGGCTCGTACGGGATGTTGGCGTTATCGGTGACCAGGAACGGCGAGCGGAAAAACGACCCGCCCGTCTGCTTGGTCGGGATGTCAGGCAATCCTCGGCAGTTCGGCCCGCCGGAGGCGTTGACCTGCGGCAGGGACTCCGGATACGTGTACGCCGGCGAGCCCAAGACGAAGCTCGACGACGTGAACAGGCCCGCTTTGCGGACACCGAGCAACGGGGCAAACTCCTTGATGCCTCGCTCGATTCCCGCGAACAGGCAGCCTAATTCCGGTGAGTAATCGGCGACCACTTTGACCGGGGCCCGCAGCCTGTTGATGGCGTCGATGAGGTCCTGCTCGGCCGGCGCCAACGTCTCATAGGCGTTGTTGGAGAGGCCGATCGTGGCCAACAGCGTGTCGTTGAGGTTTTTCTGCTCGTCTACGACGGTTTTGTTGATGGTCGGCAGGTTGTCGAAGATCGTGTTCAGGTCCGGGGCGGCGTCGGCGTAGATGTTGGTGACGACCGCGGTCTTGCGGAAATCCTCCTGCAGGGCGGGCAGCTTCGGATTCGCTTGTCGCGTCAGGGTATTCAGCCCGGAGAACAGAGCGCCCAGGTCGTCACCATGACCCCGCAGGCCTTCGGACAGCGCGCTCAACGTGCCGTTCAATTCGACCGGGTCGACCTTGTGCAGCAGATCCATCAGCGATTGAAACAAGGTATTGACTTCCAGCTGCACCGCTGAGGCCTCAACGTGCGCATCCGGACGCAGCGACGTCGGCGACGGCGTCTGGGGCGGAAGGAATTCCACCGACTTCGCGCCGAAGATGGTGTTGCCCGCGATATGCACCGCAGCGTTGGAGGGGATGTAAGGCATGGCATCGCTATTGATCGCCAGCGTCAGCCGCGCCTGATCGCGGCTGTAGCTGATGTCGGTGACCTTGCCGATCTGGATTCCGCGGTACTTGACCTTGGCGCCCAAGTCCATCACCAGCCCGGCCCGTGGCGACGACACGGTGACGGTATCGACCGAGGTGAAAGCCGCTGTGTAGGACAGGTAGGTCAACACGGAAAACGCCACCAACAAACTGGCCAGCAGCGCCGCTGCCAGCCGGACAGTTGAACGTCGTGCTCCGCCCTCTGCCATGTTTTTAAGCGATCCCCTTATCCAGAGAGGTTGAAGTTACCGGATGCGCCGTAGACCGCCAACGAGATGAACAAAGTAATGACGACCACGACGATCAGTGAGGTCCGTACGGCCTGACCAACCGCGATGCCCACGCCGACCGGCCCACCGCTGGTGTTGTAGCCGTAATAGGTATGGACCAGCATCACGGCGATGGACATCACGATGGCCTGCAGGAACGACCAAAGTAGGTCCGACGGGATGAGGAAGGTATTGAAGTAGTGGTCGTAGAGACCAGCTGACTGTCCGTTGATGAACACCGTGGTGAAGCGGGCCGCGAAAAACGCGGCGAGCACCGACAGCGAATACAACGGAATGATCGCGACCAGGCCGGCGATCAGCCGAGTCGACACCGAGGTAGGACACCGAATGCACCGCCATGCATTCCACGGCGTCGATTTCCTCGGACACCCGCATGGCACCCAACTGGGCGGTGGCACCGGCACCGATCGTCGCCGCCAGCGCGATGCCGGCAATGACCGGCGCGACAACGCGCACATTCAGGAATGCCGACAGGAAGCCGGTCAACGCCTCGATACCGATGTTGCCCAGGGACGAGTAACCCTGGACGGCGATGACCCCACCGGAGGCCAGCGTCAGGAACGCCGCAACGCCGACCGTGCCCCCGATCATCACGAGCGCTCCTGCGCCCAGCGTCATCTCCGCAATGAGCCGGATCGTCTCCTTGCGATATCGGGTAAGCGCGTTGGGGACGTAGCGCACGGTCTGGCCGTAGAACAGTGCCTGCTCGCCGAAGTCGTCAATCGGGCCTTGGAGTCTTGCCGCGATATTGCGGAACCGGTAAGTGACGTCGTAACTCATTGCGCCGTCACTTCGTCGAGAACCGTACGCCGATGGCGGTCATCACTACGTTGATGACGAACAGACAGATGAACGCGTAGACGACTGTTTCGTTGACCGCATTGCCGACGCCCTTGGGCCCACCCTTGACGGTGAGGCCGCGGTAACACCCCACGAGCCCGGCCATCACGCCGAACAGCAGCGCCTTGACTTCCGCAAGCATCAACTCGCGCAGTCCGGTCAATACGGTCAACCCGTTGATGAATGCACCCGGGTTGACGCCCTGAAGAAAGACGGAGAACACGTAGCCGCCGGACAAGCCGATGGCGCACACCAAACCGTTGAGCAGCAGTGCGACAACGGTCGACGCCAGAACGCGGGGTACCACCAGCCGGTGGATCGGGTCGATGCCGAGCACCCGCATCGCGTCGATTTCTTCGCGAATGGTGCGCGCACCAAGGTCGGCGCAGATCGCGGTGGCGCCCGCCCCCGCGACGACGAGCACCGTCACCACCGGGCCCAGCTGGGTGATAGTGCCGAATGCCGTTCCGGCACCGGACAAGTCGGCCGCGCCGATTTCACGCAGCAAAATATTGAGGGTGAATGCCACCAGAACGGTGAAGGGGATGGACACCAATAGCGTAGGGACCAGCGACACGCGCGCGATCATCCACGTCTGATCCAGGAACTCGCGGAATTGAAACGGCCTCCGGAAAGCTGCACGGGCCGTATCGATCATCATTTCGAAAAACCCACCGACAGCACGGGCCGGAACCGCAAGTTGTTGAATCAAACTCGGTACCCCCTTTGCTGCTCACGGCGAAGCCAGTGCGTCGCCTTTGCGTTGTCTTCGGTCGCACCCGACTCCGTGTGAGCCGGATCATACTAACGCAGAAGAAGTTCACCGTGTCAATGAACAGGTTATCTCTGTCCAAAGCGTTAATTTGTCCTGGTCAGCGCCCTTGCGGTATTGCCAATCTGACACACGTTCTACTGGCTGATTTCCCCCCCGAGAAGCCGTTTTGCGCCGCTATTGCTCCATTAAAGCGGACGCGGAAAAGTTCCGTTCCGGATCGCGACCAGCAAAGTAGTCCTGCAACGTGCTGCTGAGTTGAGCCGACTCCCACGCGGCGCCGTCCGCGGTGAACTTGTGCTCCGCGGTCGGGGCTGAGACCAATGTCACCTGAGGACCGTAGACGATGAACACCTGGCCGTTGACTTCTGCGGCTGCCGGAGACGACAGGAACTGCACCAGGTTCACGACGTGTTCGGGCGACAGCGGGTCGACGCCGCCTTCCTCTATATCCGGCGCGCTGCCGAACACGTCGGCCGTCATCGCGGTGCGCGCGCGGGGGCAGATCGCGTTGGCACACACGCCGTAGCGACCCAGCGCTCGAGCGGCCGTCAGGGTGAGCGAGATGATGCCCGCTTTGGCGGCGCCGTAGTTGGCCTGCCCCACCGGGCCCACCAGCCCAGCCTCGGACGCCGTGTTGACGATCCGGCCGAAGATCGATCCCCCCGCGTCTTTGGCCTTACTGCGCCAGTAGGTCGCGGCGTTGCGGGTGAGCAGGAAATGCCCGCGCAGATGTACGGCGATGACTTGGTCCCACTCCTCGTCGGACATGTTGAACAGCATCCGGTCGCGGGTGATGCCGGCATTGTTCACCACGATGTTCAGGCCGCCGAGCCCGTCGGCGCAGGACACCAGTTCGTCGGCGGTGGCCCGCTCGCTGATGTCGCCGGTGACCGCCACCGCTTTGGCGCCGAGGGCCCCGATCTCGTCGATGACGTCCGAGGCGTCGAGCGCGGCGGCGATGTCGTTGACGACCACGGTGGCGCCGCGGCGGGCCAGTCCGAGGGCTTCGGCGCGCCCAAGTCCTGCGGCCGCGCCGGTTACCACCGCGACCTTTCCGGATAGATCGGACGCGTTCGTGCTGCTAGTCAATTTATGAATACCTCTAGTTTCGGGGACCCTCGCCGCTAGTCTTCGCGCAGCAACGCCGCGCGCGGGCACTCGGCGATCGCCTGCTCGGCGAGATCTTCTTGGTCGGACGGAATCGGATCGATCTTCACGACGGCATAGTCTTCATCGTCCAGGTCGAAGATATCCGGCGCGATTCCCAAGCACACCGCGTTGCCTTCGCACCGGTCACGATCGACAATCACCCGCACAACATCCTCCTCGAAGCCGGCCCTGGATTTCGCCCCATGTCCCATCAGAATGTAGCTCCACCATAGGGCCCCGGTACGTCTGAGGAAACGGTCGCTGGATTCCCAGACTAGAACGTGTTACAACCGGGAAGGCGAACGGGTAGCCGTTGGTCGAGTTACAGCGTGCCACGTTAACCAAAGGACGGCCGGAATGCGCATCAGTTACACCCCGGAACAGGAGGAGCTGCGTCGCGAGCTGCGGTCGTACTTCACCACGCTCATGACCCCCGAGCGGCGGGCAGCACTGACCTCGACCCAGGGCGAGGTCGGGACCGGCAACGCGTATCGCGACACCGTCGCGCAGATGGGCAAGGACGGGTGGCTCACCCTGAACTGGCCCAAGGAGTACGGCGGCCAGGACCGCTCCCCGATGGACTCGCTGATCTTCACCGACGAGGCCGCGCTCGCCGGCGTGCCGGTGCCGTTCCTCACGATCAACAGCGTGGCGCCGACCATCATGGCCTTCGGCACCGACGAGCAGAAGAAGTTCTTCCTGCCCAAGATCGCGGCGGGCGAACTGCACTTTTCCATCGGCTACTCCGAGCCCAGCGCCGGCACCGACCTGGCGAACCTACGCACCACCGCGGTCCGCGACGGTGACGACTACGTCATCAACGGCCAAAAGATGTGGACCAGCTTGATCGCGTACGCGGACTGGGTCTGGCTGGCGGTGCGCACCAACCCGGAGGCCAAGAAGCACCGCGGCATTTCGATGCTGGCCGTGCCGACGACCGCGGAGGGTTTCTCCTGGACGCCGGTGCACACCATGGCCGGTGTGGACACCAGCGCCACCTATTACTCCGACGTGCGAGTCCCGGTGACCAACCTGATCGGCGAGGAGAACGGCGGCTGGAAGCTGGTGACTAACCAGCTCAACCACGAGCGGGTTGCCCTGGTGTCGGCGCAACCGATCTTCCTGGCCCTGCGCGAGGTTCGCGAGTGGGCGCAGAACACCAAGGACTCCAGCGGCGCCCGGCTGATCGACTCGGAGTGGGTACAGCTGAACCTGGCCCGGGTGCATGCGAAGGTCGAGGTTCTCAAGCTGATCAACTGGGAACTGGCGTCGGCGGCAAGTGAAGCCCTGTCGCCTGCGGATGCGTCGGCGGCCAAGGTGTTCGGCACCGAGCTGGCCACCGAGGCCTACCGGCTGCTGATGGAGGTGTTGGGTACGGCGGCGACGGTGCGCCAGGATTCGCCGGGCGCATTGCTGCGCGGCCGGGTCGAGCGGATGCACCGGGCCTGCCTGATCCTTACCTTCGGCGGCGGCACCAACGAAGTGCAGCGCGACATCATCGGCATGGTCGCACTGGGCCTGCCCCGAAACCGCTGAGCATCTCGCTCATTTCAAAGGACGAACATCCATGGATTTCACGACAACCGAAGCGGCACACGACCTCGGCGGCCTGGTCGACACGATCGTGGACTCGGTGTGCACGCCGGAGCATCAACGGGAACTCGACGGGCTCGAGCAACGGTTCGACCGCGACCTGTGGCGCAAGCTCGTCGAGGCTGACATCCTCACCAGCGCATCGGCTTCCGCACTGGGCGGCGACGGTTTCGGTGCCCTCGAGCAGGTCGCCATCCTGGTTGCGCTGGGCCATCAGCTTGCCGCCGTGCCGTATCCTGGAGTCGGTGATGTTGGGCGCCGGAGTGCTGGCCCGGTTCGGCTCCGAGGAACTGCAGCAGGGCTGGGGCGTACCGGCGGTCAACGGCGAGAAGATCCTGACGGTCGCCCTCGACGGCGAGATGGGTGAGGGACCCGTACAGGCCACCCGCGCCGGTGACGGCTATCGGCTGACCGGAACCCGCACCCAGGTCGGCTTCGGCCCGGTGGCGGACGCTTTCCTGGTTCCTGCCGAAACCGATTCCGGCACAGCCGTTTTCCTCGTTGCCGCCGATGATCCTGGAGTCAAACTGACCGCGCTGGGGACCACCGGCTTGGGCAGCATCGGGCACCTGGCGCTGGACGGTGTTGCGGTCGACGACGCGCGCCGGGTCGGCGGAATCGAAGTCGCCGCCTGGCTCGGCACGCTCGGCACCCTGGGACGCGCCGCGTATCAACTCGGGGTGCTCGATCGAGGGTTGCGGATGACTGCCGAATATGCCCGCGAGCGTGAGCAATTCGACCGTCCGATCGGCAGTTTCCAAGCGGTGTCGCAGCGGCTGGCGGATGGCTACATCGACGTCAAGGGGCTGCGGCTGACGCTGACCCAGGCGGCCTGGAAGGTCTCCGAGGACATTGCTGCCGAAATCGACGTAGCCAGTGCGGCATTCTGGGCCGCTGATGCCGGGCATCGGGTCGCGCACACCATCGTGCACGTGCACGGCGGCGTCGGCGTCGACACCGATCACCCGGCACACCGCTACTTCCTGGCCGCCAAGGAGATCGAGTTCGCTTTGGGCGGTGCCACCGGGCAGCTCCGCCGGATCGGTCGTGAGCTGGCGGAAACTCCTGCCTAGCTTCGTGCTTCCGCCGGACCCCACGGTCACCAAACTGCTGGGGCCATTGGCTGAGATCGACGACCGGGGCGTCTACTTCGAGGATTCGTTCACCAGCTGGCGCGATCACCTGCAACACGGCGCCGCGATTGCGGCGGCGCTGCGCGAGCGTCTCGACCCGAGCCGGCCACCGCACGTCGGCGTGCTGCTGGAAAACACCCCGTTCTTTTCGGCGATGTTGGTGGCGGCCGGGATGTCAGGAATCGTGCCGGTCGGCCTCAACCCGGTGCGCCGCGGCGAGGCGCTGGCCCGCGACATCAGCCGGGCCGACTGCCAGCTGGTGCTGGCCGACTCGAAATCGGCTGCGACGCTGGATGATATCGACCATCTGAACGTCGATTCCGCGCAATGGGCTGACGAAGTCGCCACGCACCATCGCGATGCCGAGTTGCGTTTCCAGCCCGCGTCAGCCGGAGACCTTTTCATGCTGATCTTCACGTCGGGCACCAGCGGCGAGCCGAAGGCGGTGAAGTGCAGCCACGGCAAGGTCGCGACCGCCGGCAGGATGATGGCACAGCGGTTCGACCTGGGCCGCGACGATGTCTGCTACGTGTCGATGCCGTTGTTTCACTCCAACGCGGTTCTGGTTGGCTGGGCGGTGGCAGCGGCGTGCCAGGGCTCATTGGCGTTGCGGCGCAAGTTCTCTGCATCGAACTTCCTGCCGGATGTGCGCCGTTACCGCGCCACCTACGCCAACTACGTGGGCAAGCCACTGTCCTATGTGCTGGCCACGCCGGAACAGCCCGACGACGCGGACAACCCGCTACGGGCGGTGTACGGCAACGAGGGCGTACCCGCCGACATCGAACGTTTCGGCCGCAGATTCGGCTGCGCCGTTCAGGACGGGTTTGGGTCGACCGAACGTCGGCGTCGCGATCGCCCGCACCCCCGATACTCCGCCCGGCGCATTGGGGCCGCTGACCGAAGAAGCTCGAGATCGTCGACCCCGACACCGGCAAGCCCTGCCCGGTGGGAGTGGTCGGCGAGCTGGTGAACACCGCCGGGCCAGGCCGTTTCGAGGGCTACTACAACGATGCGGCCGCCGAAGCCGAGCGAATGGCGGGCGGGGTCTACCACAGCGGCGACCTCGCCTATCGCGATGAGGCCGGATACGCGTACTTCGCCGGGCGGCTTGGCGATTGGATGCGGGTCGACGGCGAGAATCTTGGCGCCGCCCCGATCGAGCGGGTGTTGCTGCGATATCCCGACGCGGCCGAGGTTGCGGTGTATCCGATCCCCGATCCTGTGGTCGGCGACCAGGTGATGGCCGCGTTGGTGGTGACGCCGGGTACGGAGTTCGATACCGAGAAATTCCGGGCCTTCCTGGCCGAGCAGCCCGACCTGGGGCCCAAACAATGGCCGTCGTACGTCAGGATCAGCGCGGAGCTCCCGCGGACGGTGACATTCAAGGTGCTCAAGCGGCAGTTGGCGGCCGAAGGTGTCGACTGCGATGATCGGGTATGGCCGATACCCCGGTAACTCGATGACGTCCCGACCCCTTGAGCTAGCGCTGGAAGCAAGCTTTGAACAGCTTTCCGACCTGGTACCGGCCAACATTGGTGTTGCGATCGCCCGTCCGGACCGCACCTATTCGCTGGGCCGGTGGTGGTCTGGCGTCGCCTGGTCGACGATCAAAGTGCCCCTGGCGATCGCGGCACTGCGCAGCGATTGGCTCAACGCCCGCGAGCTGGTCGCCAAGGCCATCACCGAATCCGACAATCGCGCGTCCGAGCAGTTGTGGTCACTGCTGGGCGAGCCGGCGGACGCGGCACGCAAGGTACAGGGCGTCGTCGCTGAAGGTGGCGACACCGCCACGGTGGTCGAATCGCGTCGGCTTCGTCGTGGCTACACCGCATTTGGCCAGACGGAGTGGACTTTGCAGCGGCAAGCGCGGTTTGCCGCGGAGTTGTCTTTAGTCCCCGGCGCGGCGGACGTGATCGAGCTCATGCACGACCTCACTCCCGATCATCGATGGGGGCTGGCCGCCAATGGCTCTGCGGCAAAAGGCGGTTGGGGGCCGGGAGTAAATGGCGAGTACCTGGTCCGGCAATTTGGAATCTTGCCCACTCCTTCGGGGCAGTGGGGCGTGGCGGTGGCGGCCGAAGTCCGCGATGGCGGCTTCGAAAGCGGAGTCGAGGTCGTCAACACGGTGGTGGACTGGCTCATCAGCCGGGTTCCGGTGCTGGCCCGCTATTGATCGGGGCCGGTTCGGCACGGGTTTTCGGCACACATTGACAACGACTGATGTGATTTCGTAAATCGCAGGCCAGCGTGGCGTCACAGTGTCCGCGTGGTACGTAGAATTGACTGCGCCACTTAGATTTCCGAGGTCTTAGACGGACGGGGGGCTGCGATGACAACGTTCGCGTTGGTACACGGCGGCTGGCACGGTGCGTGGTGTTGGGAGTTGTTGACCCCCCTGCTCGAGGAGGCCGGCCACCACGTGGTGGCAATGGATCTACCCGCTGAGGATGGATCGGCAACGTTTGACACGTATGCCGACGTGGTCTGTGCCGCTATCGACGGCTGCGATGACGACGTCGTGCTGGTGGGGCACTCGATGAACGGTTCCGCGGTCACCTTGGCCGCGGCTCGTCGGCCGGTACGGCATGTGGTGTACCTCTGTGCCTTTACCCCTGCCCTCGACAGGAGTCTGCAGGAGCAGTTTGCGACCGAAACGGGTATGACCGATTTCGCGTGGATGGCTGGGATGGGCGAGTTCGATGCGCAAGGTGGGCAAGCGTGGGTCCATGGCGCTCTCGCGAAAGAGATACTCTTCGCCGACTGTGATGACACGGTCGCGGAGCGTGCGATCGATCGACTTCGCCCGCAAGCCCACCATCCTGGCAAGGTTGCGTTCCCGCTGAGCCAATTCCCTTCGGTGAGGTCTACTTCCGTGATTTGCGCTGATGATCGGATGGTCGGGCCGGAGTGGTCCAGGCGTGTCGCTCGCGAACGGCTTCGCGCCGATATCGTCGAACTTCCCGGCGGTCACTCGCCATTTCTTTCCAGGCCGACAGCGTTGGCAAATGTGCTGCTGTGCATTGCCGATTTGCCGGACCCGAAGATGCTACATGCGAAAGAACGCCACACATCGTCGAATCCGCACTGTCTAGCCCGTGATTGACGGCACTACCGCGTCGATCAGATGCGGTCCGGGTTCGCTAAACGCGTGGCGCAGCGCATCAGCGAACTCCTCGGTAGTGTTCACGCGCCGGGCCGGCACCCCCATGCCTTCCGCGATCTTGACGAAGTCCATTGTGGGACGCGATAAGTCGAGCAGATCTAGCGCCTTGGGGCCGGGAGCAGACCCGGCGCCGACACGTTGCAACTCAATCCTCAAGATGTCGTAGGCACTGTTGTCGTACACCACGGTCGTCACGTTGAGGTTCTCGCGCGCCTGGGTCCACAGTCCCGAAATCGTGTACATCGCCGACCCGTCGGATTCCAGACAGAGCACCGGACGATCCGGGGCGGCCACCGCGGCACCCACCGCGGCGGGGATGCCATAGCCGATCGCACCGCCGGTCAGGGTCAACCAGTCGTGGGCCGGCGCCCCGGCGGTGGCCTGCGCCAGCAGCAGACCGGAGGTGTTCGACTCGTCGACGACGATCGCCCGTTCGGGCATCAGCGCGCCGATCACGTCGGCTGCCGACGCGGAGGTCAGCGCGCCGGTCGGCAACTGCGGGCGCGACTCGGCGGCCACCGGGGCAACCGTGCCGGGCGCGATCTCGTCGGCCAATGCCGCGAGCGCGTCGGCGGCACCGTGGTGCTCGGCGAGCACGTGCACCTCGCAGCCGGCCGGAACCAAATCGCTGGGCATGTTCGGGTAAGCGAAGAAGGACACCGGCGATTTGGCGCCGACCAGCACCAGATGCTTGGCGCCGTCCAGCTGGGCCGCGGCGGCCTCGGCGAAGTACGCCAACCGCTCGACGGCGGGGACACCGGCACCTCGCTCCAGCCGCGTCGGGAATGTCTCGCATAGCCAGCGGGCCCCCGTTGCCTCGGCGATCCGCGCCGCCGCGGCCAGACCGCGGGCGCGGGTGGCGTCGCCGCCCACCATGATCACCGTGGGCTCTCCCGATCGCAGGACCTCCACCACCTCGGGCGCCAGCATCGAGTCGGCGCCCGCCGGCCGCGCAGGCGTCGCAGCCACGGGCTGGGCGCCGTCCGACCAGGATGAGTCGGCGGGCAGGATCAGCGTGGAGATCTGCGAGCCGGCGCAGGCTCGCGGCGATCGCCTCGGCGGCGTCGAGCGCGACGTCGGCGGCGGTCCCCGTGCGGCGCACCCATCCCGACACGGTGCCCGCAAGCGCGTCGATATCGGATTCCAGTGGGGCGTCGTACTTTTTGTGATAGGTGGCGTGGTCGCCGACGACGACCACCATCGGCACGTGCGCCCGGCGCGCGTTGTGCAGATTGGCCAGGCCGTTGCCCAATCCGGGGCCCAGATGTAGCAGCACCGCGGCCGGTCGATCGGCGATGCGGGCATATCCGTCGGCCGCTCCGGTGGCGACACCCTCGAAAAGGGCCAGCACGCCACGCATTTCCGGAACAGTGTCCAGCGCAGCCACGAAGTGCATCTCCGACGTGCCGGGGTTGGCGAAGCACACGTCAACACCGCCGTCGACCAGGGTGTTGATCAGAGCCTGAGCACCGTTCACCTGTTTGCCTCCAGTCTGAACACTCGTTCGGCGTTGCCGTGCAGAAAGTCATGGCGGGCCTCGTCGTCGAGCCCGAGTTCGTCGAGACCGGCCAAAGTGTGCGCGTGAGTGATCATCGGGTAGTTAGTACCGAACAAGACTTTGCGTTGTCCGGTACCGGTTTTCATGAACCGGATCAATTCTTCCGGCAGCCGCCGCACGGTGTAGGCCGACGTATCGATATAGACATTTTCATGTTTGCGCGCGACGGCCACCATCTCCTCGGTCCACGGGTAGCCGACATGTCCGCACACGATCACCAGCTCGGGAAAGTCGAGAGCCACCTGGTCGATGTAGGGAATAGGGCGTCCGGTCTCCGAGGGCCGCAGTGGACCGGTGTGACCGACCTGCGTGCAGAACGGAACGGCGGCCTCGACGCACTCGGCGAAAAGCGGATAGTAGCGGCGATCGGTGGGCGGCGCGTTCCACAGCCAGGGCACTACCCGCAGGCCGACGAATCCCTCGGCGACCCGGCGCCGTAGCTCACGGACCGCCTGCATCGGACGATCGAGGTCGACAGTGGCCAGGCCGGCGAATCGGTTCGGATGCGACGCAATCCACTGCGCTACCTCGTCATTGGAAATGAGGTCCTGACCGTTGGGGCCGTGCCATGCGCTCAGCAGGCCCAGCTCGACGTCGGCCGCATCCATCGCTGCGATCGTCGCCTCGATCGGGATGTCGGTGTCCGGCATCGACCCGCCGGTCCAGCGTCGCAGCGAAGCCAGCATGTCGCTGCGCAGAAACCGCGCAGTCGGATGCTGCATCCACACATCGATCGTCATCGCGCTTCGACTCTAGACCTCGCTTGAGGTCAGGCGGCCAGCGCGGCGCGCGCGGCAGCATGCGTCTGCGCCGCATAACCGCCGCCGAACAGCACGACATGGGCCAGCAGCGGAAAAAGCTGGTGCAGCCCGATGCGGTTGCGCCAGCCGGGGTTCAGCGATCGCACCCGCTGGTAGCCGGCGAGGACGGCGTCGTAGTGCGGGCAGCCGAACAGCGCGAGCATCGCCAGGTCGGTCTCGCGGTGGCCGGCGTGCGCGGCCGGGTCGATCAGCACCACGCCGTCGGCCGTCCACATCACGTTGCCGCTCCACAGATCGCCGTGCAACCGCGCCGGGTGGTCACCGTCGTCGAAATCACCCGCACGGCACCGGGCCGCAACCGAATCGATCGCGGCACGGGTCTGCGCGTCGAGCCGGGCCGCCGCCAGCTCGGCCATCGGGCTCAGCCGCTCGGCGGCGTAAAAATCGCCCCAGCGCGGGTGGGTCCGCAGCGACATCGGCAGTGGCTGCGCCAGCGGCCCGAAGAACCCGGGTCCGTCCCAGCCGTCGGGCCCCGCGCCGAACTCCGCGGCGCCCGCGTCGTGCGTGATGGCCAGCCGGCGGCCGAACGCGTCCGCCGCCTCGGAACTCGGAGCCACCGATTCGAGCCGCCGCAGCGTGAGGCTGGTGGCGTCAACAGAGACGACCTGCGCACACGGCACGCCGCCGTCGACATCGGAGAGCCAGCGCAGCCCGGCGGCTTCCCAATCGAAGAAGCCGGCGGGCGCGCCCGGGTGGTGTTTGACGAAGTCGGTCACACAGCCGGGGCGTCAGGCAGTCGCGTGAGCCGCATGCACATCGTCGGCGGGCCGCGCCTCGGTCTGCTCCTTGGCCCACCGGTAGTCCGGTTTCCCAGCCGGCGAGCGCTTCACCTCGTCGACCAGCCAAAGGCTGCGCGGGACTTTGTATCCCGCGATCTCGGAACGCACAAAGGTATCCAGGTCCGACAGCGACGGACGGGTCCCGGGCCGCGCCTGCACGACGGCGGCCACATGCTGGCCGTAGCGGGCATCGGGTACGCCGACCACCAAAGCGTCGAAGACGTCGGGGTGCCCCTTGAGCGCGGCTTCGACCTCCTCGGGGTAGATCTTTTCACCGCCGCTGTTGATCGAGACCGAACCGCGGCCCAGCATCGTGACTGTCCCGTCCGCCTCGACCGTGGCGTAGTCGCCGGGGATGGCGTAGCGGACGCCGTTGATGGTCTTGAACGTCTCGGCGGTCTTCTTCTCGTCCTTGTAGTAGCCGACGGGAATGTTGCCCTTCTTGGCGATGAAGCCGCGGACTCCGGAGCCTGGCTGGACCTCGTTGCCGTCGTCGTCGAGAACCACGGTGCGGTGGTCGATCGTCACCCGCGGTCCGCCGCTGTGAGGCGCATCCTTGGCTACGATGCTGGTGCCGCCGAACCCGGTTTCCGAAGATCCGATGGAATCGGTGATGACCCGGTTGGGCAGCAGCTCGAGGAACTTCTCCTTGATGCTCGGTGAGAACAGCGCCGCGGTGGAGGCGAGCAGGAACAGCGACGACAGATCGTACTCGTTGCCCTTGTCTTGGTGCGCCAGCAGCGCATCCAGCAACGGTCGCGCCATCGCGTCGCCGGTGAAGAACAGCAGGTTCACCTTGTGGTCGTGAATCGTGCGCCATACCTCGTCGGCGTTGAATTCCGGTGCGAGAACGGTGGTTTGGCCCGAGAAGATCGACATCCAGGTGGCCGATTGGGTGGCGCCGTGGATCATCGGCGGAATCGGGTGGCGGACCATCGGCGGGTTAGCCGCGGCGGCCTTGGCCAGGTCGTGCTCGTCCTCGATGAATGCGCCTGTCGCGAAGTCGGTCCCACCGAACAGCACGCGGTAGATGTCCTCGTGGCGCCACATCACGCCCTTCGGGAATCCTGTGGTGCCGCCGGTGTAGAGCAGGTAGATGTCGTCGGAGCTGCGTTCGCCGAAGTCACGCTCGGGCGAGCTCTGGGCGATCGCGGAGTAGAACTCGGCGCCGCCGTAGCGCTGGAAAGTCGTTGTCGGAACTAGCCGTCCTCCACGACGAGGATCGTCTTGAGGTTCGGAGTCTCGGGCAGCACGTTGGCGACCCGGTCCGAGTACTGGCGCTCGTGGACCAGCGCGACCATGTCGGAGTTGTCGAAGAGGTAGCGGAGCTCGCCCTCGACGTAGCGGTAGTTGACGTTCACCAGGATTGCGCCGGCCTTGATGATGCCGAGCATCGCGATGACGATCTCGATGCGGTTGCGGCAGTAGAGTCCGACCTTGTCGTCCTTCTGCACGCCCTGTTCGATCAGGTAGTGCGCGAATCGGTTGGCCTTCTCCTCGAGTTCGGCGTAGGTCAGCTGCTGATCGCCGCAGATGAGGGCTACACGGTCAGGCACGGCGTCGATGGCGTGCTCGGCAAGATCGGCAATATTCAGGGCCACGGCCACCAAATTAGAACGTGTTACATTTCTTGACAAGTTCATGCTCGATGACGAGGGAAGGACAATGGCCGTGGTCGAGGCGCCAGCAAACGTGGAATCCGGACCCCGGAGCAGACGCGCTGGTCGAGCAGCGCGGGCACACCCTCATCGTCACCCTGAACCGGCCGCACGCCCGCAACGCGCTGAGCACCGAAATGATGGAAATCATGGTGCAGGCCTGGGACCGCGTCGACAACGACGACGACATCCGGTGCTGCATCCTGACCGGGGCCGGTGGCTACTTCTGCGCGGGCATGGACCTCAAGTCAGCAACCAAGAAGCCGCCGGGCGATTCGTTCAAAGACGGCAGCTACGACCCGTCGCGCATCGACGCCCTGCTCAAGGGCCGACGGTTGACCAAACCGCTGATCGCTGCCGTCGAAGGCCCCGCGATCGCCGGCGGCACCGAGATCCTGCAGGGCACCGACATCCGGGTGGCCGGCGAGAGCGCCAAGTTCGGCATTTCCGAGGCCAAGTGGAGCCTCTACCCGATGGGCGGCTCGGCCGTCCGGCTGGTGCGCCAGATCCCCTACACGGTGGCCTGCGACCTGCTGCTCACCGGCCGGCACATCACCGCCGCCGAGGCCAAGGAGATCGGCCTGATCGGCTACCTCGTGCCCGGACGGGCAGGCGTTGACCAAGGCGCTAGAGATCGCCGAGCTGATCGAGAACAACGGGCCACTCGCCGTGCAGGCGATCCTGCGGGCAATTCGCGAAACCGAGGGCATGAACGAGAACGATGCCTTCAAGATCGACACTCAGATCGGTATCAAGGTGTTCTTGTCCGACGACGCCAAGGAAGGCCCGCGGGCGTTCGCCGAAAAGCGCAAGCCCAACTTCCAGAACCGCTAACAGCTTCGACGCGAACAGACGCGGAATCGCACTTCTGCGCGCCCGTGTGCGACTTTGCGTCTGCTCGCCGGCGGAGTCAGCTCAGCGGCGCGGTCGGGGTGAAGGCCACCGGCATCTTCTCGAGGCCGGACACGAAGTTCGCCGGCCGCAGCGGCAGCGCGGCATCCGAGGCCAGACGCATATCCGGAAGGCGTTGCAGCAGGCGGGTTTGCATGATCGACAGCTCGAGCCGAGCGAGCTGGTTGCCGAGACAGAAGTGCGTGCCGAAGCCGAACGCCAAGTGGTTGTTCGGGTAGCGCTCGATGTTGAAGCTCTCCGCGTCCTCGAATACTTTCTCGTCGAAGTTCGCCGACTCGAACAGCAGGATGATCTTCTCGTCCTTCTGCAGCTCGGTGCCGTGGAACTCGGTGTCGGCGGTGATCGTGCGGGCCATGTTCTTCACCGGCGCCGTCCAGCGCAGCATCTCTTCGATCGCATTCGGCAGCAAGTCCAGGTCGCCCACCAGCCGCCGGTGCTGATCGGGGTGCAGCAGCAGCTGCCTGGTCCCGCCGGAGAGCGTGTGGCGGGTGGTCTCGTCGCCGCCGATCAGCAGCAGCAGGACCTCGGTGACGATCTGGTGGTCCTCCAGGCGCGATCCTTCGACCTCCGCATGGACGAGAACGCTGACCAAATCGTCGGTCGGCTCCGCCTTGCGGGCCTCGATCATCCCCATCATGTATCCGCTGTAGGCGGCGAAGGCTTCCATGGTCACCTGGATATCCGCGTCGGCCGCGGTGCTGCTCAGGGAACTGACCAGGTCGTCGGACCATTTCAGGAACATCTCGCGTTCTTCCGGACGCACCCCGAGCATGTCGCCGATGACCGCCATCGGCAGCGGCGCCGCGAGGTCCCAGACGAAGTCACACTCGCCGCGTTCGCACACCGCGTCGATCAGCGTGTCGCATAGCGAGGTGATCTTGGAGTCCAGATCTTTCACGCGCTTGCGGGTGAAGCCGTAGTTGACGAGCTTGCGCCGCAACAGGTGTTGCGGGTCGTCCATCTCGATCATCATCTCGACGCCGGGCTGGTCGGGCCGGATACCGCCGGCGTTCGAGAACAGCTCGGGATTGCGCTCGGCCTCGATGACGGCCTGATACGTCGCCGCGGCGGCTAACCCGTTGCGGTCCCGGAAGACCGGCTCGTGCTCGCGCATCCAGCGGTAGACGGGCCGGGAGTCACCCGCGTAAAACGTGCCGTCAGTCAGGTCGACGTCTGGTCTGGTCATCGTCATGAGATCTCCTGGGCATCGCCGAATGTCATTTGTACCTGGTCAGCAGAGCTGGACAACATCGCGCGCTTCGGAAGACCAAGCGACGCTAACTCTTTCGCGTAAGGATGATCGCCCAACCGGACGCGCACGCCGCCAAGCCGGTTGCGCACGCCGTCCAGTGTGTGCTCGAAGGCGGTCTCGCGGGTGACCCCGTCGCGGTGCGAGTAGCTGCGCTGCGCCTGCTGGCGCGGGGTCAGCCGAATCGGCAGACCAGGACGAAAGTCCATGCCGATCACCAGTTGCCCGTCTATCACGCAGTCGAACCCGAACGAGCGGCCCTCTCGAATGGTGAAGTCCGCCATGACTTTCGGGTAGCCCCAGATCTTGGTGCCCGCCTCCAGCGTGAACGGCTGGTCGACGGGCAGGTGGTGGATGAAGGCGCCGGCCGACTGCAGGGCGCGCGGGCTCGCCTTTGATCCGGGCGCTGTGCCCGGTGGGTTGACCATCACGCTCGTGCCGAACTCGTAGTACTGGCCCAGGTCGCCGTCGATGTAGTGCATCAGCATCAGCACCACGATCGCGCGCCCGGGCAGGTAACGGCAGACCTGCAGGCCGCTGTAGCCGATCAGGTGCTGGGCGGCGTCGGCGTCCACCGAGAACATCGCCATGTGCTGATTTGCCTTGCGGATCTGCACCGGCATCGTGATCACCGTGCCGGCGATGGTGTGCTGCGAGGCTGTCATCCGGCCAATCTAGAACTTGTTCTACCGACGGGGCAAGCCCCGGCCTAGATCAGGGCGGCGAGGTCCCGGACCTGCTGCGGAGTGCGACCGGACACTACCATCATCGTGACGCCGGAGGCTTCCCACGCCGCGATCTGCTTACGGACGTAGTCGATGTCGCCGACGATCATGGCGTCGTCGACGAGTTCGTCGGGGATGATCTCGGCGGCCTTGTCCTTCTGGTTGCTGCGGAACAGCTGAGTGACCTCGTCGACCACCTGCGCGTAACCCATCCGGCGATAGACGTCGGCATGGAAATTGGTGTCTTCGGCGCCCATGCCGCCCATGTACAGCGCCAGATGCGGCTTGATCGCCGCGTGCGCGGCTGCCCGGTCCTCGGTGACCACGACCTGCGCGGTCGCGCAGATCTCGAAGTCCTCGCGGCTGCGGCGGGCGCCGGGCCGGGCGAACCCCTCGTCGAGCCATTCGTTGTACATGTCGGCCATCCGCGGCGTGTAGAAGATGGGCAGCCAGCCGTCGCAGATCTCGGCGGCCAGCGCGATGTTCTTCGGCCCCTCGGCGCCCAGCATGATCGGGATGTCGGCCCGCAGCGGATGCGTGATCGGCTTGAGCGGCTTGCCCAGGCCCGTGGTGCCCTCCCCGGTCCGCGGCAGCGGGTAGTGGGGGCCGTCGCTGGTCACCGGCTTTTCGCGGGCCCACACCTGCCGGATGATGTCGATGTATTCCCGGGTCCGGGCCAACGGCTTGGGAAACGACTGGCCGTACCAACCCTCCACGACCTGCGGTCCGGACACCCCGAGTCCGAGAATGTGCCGGCCTCCGCTGAGGTGGTCGAGGGTCAGCGCGGCCATCGCACACGCCGTCGGTGTGCGCGCCGAGAGCTGAACAACCGAGGTGCCCAGCCGCACCCGCTGCGTCGACGAACCCCACCAGGCCAGCGGCGTGTAGGCGTCGGAACCCCACGCCTCGGCGGTGAACACCGCGTCGAATCCGGCGGCCTCCGCCTCGGCAACGAGTTCTCCGGCGTTCTCCGGCGGGTGAGCGCCCCAATATCCCAGCTGCAAACCCAGCTTCATTTCTCTGCCTTTCCCGGCTAGACGGACCGACCACGACCCAATATTGAAACGGTTCTTAGAACCTGTTCTACTCGAAGGCGTGACAGCCACTTCGAGCGGCCCGACCACGATCGATCACTCCGAGCCGCCCCTCTCCGCGCCGTTAACTCTGTCCTTCGACTACACCCGTTCAGTTGGTTCGACGCTAGGCAAGTTCTTCACCGCATTGCGTGAACGCCGCGTCCTCGGGGTGCGCGGATCGGATGGCCGAGTGCATGTGCCACCGGCGGAATACGACCCGGTTACCTACGAACCGCTGGGCGAAATGGTACCGGTGTCGGCCGTCGGCACCGTGGTCTCCTGGACCTGGCAGCCCGAGCCGCTGGAGGGCCAGCCGCTGGACCGGCCGTTCGCCTGGGCGCTGATCACACTGGACGGCGCCGACACCCCCTTGATCCACGCGGTCGACGCCGGCACGCCCGAGGCGATCAGCTCCGGCGCGCGGGTGCATGTGCACTGGGCCGACGAGACGGTCGGCGCTATCACCGACATCGCGTACTTCGCGATCGGCGAGGACGCCGAACCCGAGGGATCCGCCAGCGATCAGGATCCGGTGACCATGATCGTCACGCCGATCTCGCTGACCATTCAGCACACCGCCTCGCACGAGGAAAGCGCCTACCTGCGCGCCATTGCCGAAGGCAAGCTGCTGGGCGCGAAAACCGGCGAGAACGGCAAGGTCTACTTCCCGCCGCACGGTGCGGACCCGGCCACCGGCCAGCCCACCACCGAGTTCCTCGAGCTGCCCGACAAGGGCACCGTGACGACGTTCGCGATCATCAACATTCCGTTCCAGGGCCAGCGCATCAAGCCGCCGTATGTCGCGGCCTACGTGCTGCTGGACGGGGCCGACATCCCCTTCCTGCATCTGGTGGCCGACATCGACGCGCATGAGGTGCGGATGGGCATGCGGGTGGAAGCGATTTGGAGGCCCCGCGAAGAGTGGGGTTTTGGCATCGACAACATCGAGTACTTCCGGCCTACCGGCGAGCCGGACGCCGAGTACGACACCTACAAGCACCACCTGTAAAGGGTTTACCTGCACATGAGCGAACGCAATGTTGCGGTGGTCGGCTTTGCCCACGCCCCGCATGTCCGCCGCACCGACGGCACCACCAACGGCGTCGAGATGTTGATACCGTGCTTCGCCGAGCTGTACGAGGAGCTGGGCATCACCAGGACCGACATCGGCTTCTGGTGTTCCGGGTCGTCTGATTACCTTGCCGGACGGGCCTTTTCGTTCATCTCGGCTATCGACTCCATTGGCGCCGTTCCGCCGATCAACGAGTCGCACGTCGAGATGGACGCGGCTTGGGCCCTCTACGAGGCCTACATCAAGATTCTGACCGGCGAGGTCGACACAGCGCTGGTGTACGGCTTCGGCAAGTCCTCGGCCGGAATCCTGCGTCAGATCCTGTCCCGGCAGACCGACCCCTATACCGTCGCGCCGCTGTGGCCGGACTCGGTGTCGATCGCAGGGCTGCAGGCCCGCATCGGTCTGGACTCCGGCAAGTGGACGCACGAGCAGATGGCCCAGGTCGCCATCGAATCGTTCGCACAGTCCGAGCGCAACGACTCCGAGAAGCCGGCTAAGAGCATCGACGAGCTGCTGGCCCGGCCGTTCTTCAACGACCCGCTGAGGCGTCACGACATCGCGCCGATCACCGACGGTGCGGCAGCGATCGTGCTTGCGGCCGACGGCCGCGCCCGTGAGATGCGCCAGAACCCGGCCTGGATCACCGGAATCGAGCACCGCATCGAAACCCCCGTGCTCGGTGCACGCAACCTCGCCGAGTCGCCGTCGACGGCAGCTTCAGCCAAGGCGGCCGGAGCCAACACGGGCACACTCGATGTCGCCGAGATTCATGCGCCCTTCACCCACCAGCATTTGATCCTGGCCGAGGCCATCGGGGTCCCGGAGAAGACGAAAGTCAATCCGTCCGGCGGTGCATTGTCGGCAAACCCGATGTTCGTCGCCGGTCTAGAGCGTATCGGCTTTGCAGCACAACACATCTGGAGCGGATCAGCCGAGCGGGTGCTGGCACACGCCACCAGCGGGCCTGCGCTGCAACAGAACCTGGTCGCGGTCATGGAAGGGAAGAACTGATGGCCGGTGCAGGAGCGCACCTCGCGGCGGTACTGGGTACCGGGCAGACCAAGTATGTCGCGAAGCGCAAAGACGTTTCGATGAACGGCCTGGTGCGCGAATCCATCGATCGTGCGCTGGCCGACTCCGGTAGCACCTTCGACGACATCGACGCGGTCGTGGTCGGCAAGGCGCCGGACTTCTTCGAGGGCGTCATGATGCCGGAGTTGTTCATGGCCGATGCCATGGGCGCCACCGGCAAGCCGCTCATCCGGGTACACACCGCGGGTTCGGTCGGCGGGTCCACCGCGGTGGTGGCCGCCAGCCTGGTGCAGTCCGGGAAGTACCGGCGCGTGCTGGCCATGGCCTGGGAGAAGCAGTCGGAGTCCAATGCCATGTGGGCGTTGTCGATTCCGATCCCCTTCATCAAGCCGGTCGGCGCCGGAGCGGGCGGATACTTTGCGCCGCACGTACGGTCGTACATCCGGCGCTCGGGCGCGCCGCTCAACATCGGTGCCATCGTGGCGACCAAGGACCGGCTCAACGGCAGCCCGTAACCCGTTGGCGCACCTGCAGCAGGCCGACATCACCGTTGAGAAGGTGATGCAATCCCCCATGCTGTGGGATCCGATCCGCTACGACGAAACCTGCCCATCCTCCGATGGCGCGGCCGCAATAGTGATCGGCAACGAGGAAATCGCCGAAGCCCAACTGGCCGAAGGACGTCCAGTGGCGTGGATCCATGCCACTGCGCTGCGCACCGAGCCCCTACAGTTCTCCGGACGCGACCAGGTCAGCCCGCAGGCCGGCCGCGACGCGGCCGCGGCTTTATGGAAGGGCGCCGGTATCACCAGCCCCATCGACGAGATCGATGTCGCCGAAATCTACGTGCCATTCTCCTGGTTCGAGCCAATGTGGTTGGAGAACCTCGGGTTTGCCGCCGAAGGTGAAGGCTGGAAGCTCACCGAAGCCGGCGAGACCGCAATAGGCGGAAAGCTCCCGGTGAACCCGTCCGGCGGCGTGCTCTCGTCGAACCCGATCGGCGCCTCGGGCCTGATTCGCTTCGCCGAGTCGGCCATCCAGGTGATGAACAAGGGCGGCGACCACCAGGTGCCCGGCGCCCGAAAAGCGTTGGGACATGCCTACGGTGGTGGTTCGCAGTACTACTCCATGTGGGTGGTCGGCGCTGACAAGCCCAAAAAGAGTGACGCGCGGCGGCGACGATGCAGAGCGAAGCGATGAGGTGGGGGCACCTCCGCGCCCACGAGGCCGGGCCGGTCGCTCGCGCGAGGCGGTCATCGCCAGGGACAAAGAAGCCTGGCTGGCGGTGTTCACCGACGACGCCATTGTCGAGGACCCCATCGGACCGTCGGCGTTCGACCCCGAAGGCAAGGGACATCGGGGCCGCGACGCGATCTCGGCGTTCTGGGACCAGGCCATCGCCCCCACCACCAAGATCGAGTTCGTCTTCCGCGACACCTATCAGTGCGGCAACGAGGAAGCCAACGTCGGGCACATCCTGATCACGACGGGCGACTACCTCACCACCGCCGAGGGCGTGTTCACCTATAAGGCCGACGACGAGGGCAAACTGGTCGCGCTACGCGCATATTGGGAGATGGACCGCGCGGCCGCCAATACCCGGAAGGTCTAGATCGGCTTTCAGGCCGGCATTTCGGGATAGTCGGGAATCCAACGCACTTGCGTGATGCGTTGAGCTAGTTCTTCGTTGGTGCGTTTGGGTGCGACACCGTCCGCAACTGCTTGGGCGGCGACGGCGTGGGCGATGCGCACCGCAATGTCCGGCACGTCTGTCCACGTCGGCAGCAGTGGCTGGTCAGGGTCGTCAAGAGCGGGCGATGCATCTCCCAGGGTCGCCGCCGCGACCCGCATCATTTCGTCGGTGACCCGGGTCGCCTCCGCGGCAGTCACGGCCAGTCCCATGGCGGGGAAGATGTAGACGTTGTTGCATTGCGCGACAGGCTGTTCCACGCCGTTGCGCAGCAGCGGTGCAAACGGTGAGCCCGTAGCGATCAGTGCTCGTCCGTCAGTCCAATGGTCCAACTCGGCCGGACGCGCCTCGGCGCGGCTGGTCGGATTGGACAGCGGGAAAATGATCGGCCGCGCAGTCTTGCCTGCCATCTCGCGCACGATGTCCTCGGTGAACGCGCCGGCGGCAGTTGACAGCCCGAGCAGCACACCGACGTCGACCTGGTGCACGACGTCGGCAAGTTGGGCCGACCCGGACAGGCCCCAGCCCGCCACCCGTTCGGCGGCTTGGGCGAATTCACGCTGTGCCGCGGACAGGTCTGTGCGGTCATCAGTGAGCAATCCCACCACGTCGACAACCCAGATCCGGTCCAGAGCTTCGCTTTCCGACAGCCCCTCGGTCACCATCTGCTGGCGAATCATGTCCAACACGCCGATGCCGGCTGAGCCCGCGCCGAGCATCACCACCTGCTGCTGCGACAGCGGACACCCGGCCACCTTCGCGGCACCGTGCAATGCGCCGAGCGCGACCGCGGCGGTGCCCTGGATGTCGTCATTGAAGGTCAGCAGTTTGTCGCGGTAACGAGCCAGAATCGGTTGCGCGTGCACGGTGGCGAAGTCCTCCCACTGCAGCAGCACGTTGGGCAGTTCCTCGTGCACCGCAGCGATGAAGTTGTCGATGAACGCGTAGTAGTGGTCGTCATCGATGCGCCTGTTGCGCCAGCCCAAATAGTGCGGATCATCGAGCAATTCGACGTTGTCGGTGCCCACATCGAGAACGATTGGAAGGGTGCGGGCGGGGTCGATACCACCGATGAGGCTGTAGAGCGACAGTTTGCCGATCGGGATGCCCATTCCCCCGATGCCTTGGTCGCCCAATCCCAGGATGCGCTGTCCGTCAGTCACCACGATCACGTCGACGTCGCGCTGTGGGCGGTTGCTGATCACCTCGGCAAGGCAGTCGCGGTCGGCATAGGAAACGAACAATCCCCGCGGCCGTCGATAGATTTCGCCGAAGCGCTGGCAGGCCTCACCGACCGTAGGTGTGTAGATGATCGGCAGAGTTTCGGGGATGTGCTCGCGCAGCACACGGTAGAACAGCGTCTCGTTGCGGTCCTGCAAGGCGCGCAGATAAATGTGCTTGTCCAGATCGTCCCGGCGAGTGGAGAATTCGTGCCAAACATGTTCGACTTGCTCACCGAGAGTCTTCACCACAGTAGGCAGTAGACCCAGCAGACCCAACCTGCGCCGCTCCTCCACAGTGAACGCAGTGCCCTTGGTCGTCAAAGCATCGAACAGCTTGGCCTGTCCCCGCGTTTTCATCAGACATCGGCAAATCCTCACTCACCGACTGGAGTCTCTGGCTTCATCTCATAGGACTTCTGCAGGCTGGCGGGCCTAGTCCCGAGATCGTCCCTCACCTTCTTCGTCCACGGAGCGTCGATCAGTTGTTTGGTCTCGTCGAGCATCGACTTCGGCTCCAGGTTGCGGTAACTATCAACCTCGCCTGCGGCAACCGCCGTCAGGGTGGCGTACACCGGTTCGGGGTCGAATTGAGCTCGGGGAAAGGCGAGCTTGGAGTAGTCGAATAACCGTTGCGACGCGTCGTCCTCCCAGCTACGCCAGGTCTCGAACCCGCGGTCGTTGAAGCCGGTCAGGAAGGGGCCCGGATTAACGGTTGCCACCTCGATCCCGAACTCTTGCAGCTCCAGGCTCATGGTTTCCGCGATGGCTTCGACCGCGTGCTTGGAAGCCGAATAAATACCGGTGAAGGGATTGGTGTTCAGCCCTTCTCGGGACGAGACCCACACTATTCGTCCCTCCCCGCGCTTGACCATCTGCTTTGCGATCCCCTGGGTCAACAAGAGCGGCCCGATCACATTCACCTCAAACTCGTTGCGCATGTTGGCCGCCGGGATGTCCAGGACAGAGCCGCCCTCTAAGACCCCGGCATTGTTCACCAGAATCTCGACGTTCCAGTCCAACGCCTTCCTACGATCGCCCGGGTCCGTCACGTCCAGCTTTTCAACTTGAAGGGTGACCTTTCGCGCGGCGGCTTGCCGCTTAAGCGTCTGCACTTGCGCATAGATCTCGACCGCGGCGATCACGTCGAAACCGTTTTCCGCAAGTCGCATTGCCACTTCATGTCCGAATCCCGTGCCCGACCCGGTAATCAAGACCCTCTTCATCGTTCGCTCCCCTGGGCACGCCGCGGCAACCGTGATTGGAAATCTTGTTGGATATTTGCACAGGAATCGCTCGGTGTCGTCCCCTGTCACACCGGGGCATGAAGTGCCGCGATCGGCTTCGGCTCAGAGCCGTCGTGCCAGCCGTCTAGATCGGCTCCAGCCCGGCGAGATGGCGCTGCGCCAGTTCGCGGTAGGCCTGCGGGTTGAGGTTGATCCACATCTCCGCGCCGGTCCCCGCGATCGGGCCCTTGATCTGAGCCGGCGACCCGACGACGAGCACCCCGGCCGGAATCTGCGTGCCGGCCGTCACCAGAGAATGGGCCGCGATCAAGCTGCGCGCACCGATTACCGCGCCGTCGAGAACAGTGGCGTGGTTGGCGATCATGGCCTCAGAACCGACGTGAACCCCGTGAATGAGGCACATATGCGCCACCGTCGCGCCGGGTCCGATATCGACGGGAATCCCTGGCGGCGCGTGCAACACCGATCCGTCCTGCACATTGGCGCCTTCGCGCACGACGATCGGCCCGTAGTCGCCGCGTAGTACGGCGTTGAACCACACCGACGCCCCGGCCTCGACCGTAACGTCGCCGATCAGGGTCGCGGTCGGTGCCACGAAGGCTGTCGGATCGATCCGTGGCGCTCGACCCTCGAAAGCGAACAGTGGCATCGTCTAGATATACCCCAGCAGGAATATCCCGTGGTTAGACCCGCTGTCGTTGCGCGCACGTATCAAAAAACTGTAACGTGTTCTAGTTAGAGGGCTAGAAGTTGGAGGTGGCAGGTGAGTACCGACACCAAAACGGTCGGCATCCGGGAAATCGATCCCGGCGCCTTACCGACCAGGTACGCCCGGGGCTGGCACTGCCTGGGCGTCGCGCAGGACTTCCGGGACGGCAACCCGCACGCGGTTCAGGCGTTCGGCACCAAGCTGGTGGTATTCGCCGATTCGAACGGCGACTTGAAGGTGCTCGACGGGTACTGCCGGCACATGGGCGGCGACCTGTCCGAGGGCACCATCAAGGGCGACGAGGTCGCCTGCCCGTTCCACGACTGGCGCTGGGGCGGCGACGGCCGGTGCAAGCTGGTGCCGTACGCCAAGCGCACGCCGAAGACTGGCTCGCACCCGCGCCTGGACGACGGACGTGCGCGGCGGCCTGCTGTTCGTCTGGCACGACCACGAGGGCAATCCCCCGGACCCCGCGGTCCAGATCCCCGACATCCCCGAAGCCGCCAGCGACGAATGGACCGAGTGGCGGTGGAACAGCATCCTCATCGAGGGCTCCAACTGCCGCGACATCATCGACAACGTCACCGATATGGCGCACTTCTTCTACATCCATTTCGGGTTGCCGACGTACTTCAAGAACGTCTTCGAGGGCCACGTTGCCTCGCAGTACCTGCACAACGTGGGCCGCCCCGACGTCAACGACCTGGGAACGTCCTACGGCGAGGCACACCTGGAT
This sequence comes from uncultured Actinomycetota bacterium, assembly GCA_963832935.1. GTDB lineage: Bacteria > Actinomycetota > Actinomycetes > Mycobacteriales > Mycobacteriaceae > Mycobacterium. The sequence goes on along the minus strand of CAWHWA010000028.1, from coordinate 77,260 downwards.
TCCGAGGCGTCCTACTTCGGGCCGTCGTTCATGATCAACTGGCTGCACAACAGCTACGGCGGCTTCAAGGCCGAGTCGATCCTGATCAACTGCCATTACCCGGTCACCCAGAACTCGTTCCTCCTGCAGTGGGGCGTCATCGTCGAAAAGCCCAAGGGCATGGACGAAAAGATGACCGAGAAGCTGTCCCGAGTCTTCACCGAAGGGGTCAGCAAGGGCTTTCTGCAGGACGTCGAGATCTGGAAGCACAAGACCAGGATCGACAACCCGCTGCTGGTCGAGGAGGACGGTGCCGTCTATCAGCTCCGCCGCTGGTATCAGCAGTTCTACGTCGACGCCGCCGACGTAGAGCCGGAGATGGTGGAGCGCTTCGAGATCGAGGTGGACACCAGCCGCGCCAACGAGTACTGGAACACCGAGGTCGAACAGAACCTGAAGGCACAGGATGCCGAAGCCCCTGCGGCCGAAGAAGTTCCAGCCGAACAACACTGACGCCATGTCTGATGATCAGTCGGCGGTTCCCGACGTCGATCGGCTCGCCCGGTCGATGCTACTGCTGCATGGTGATGGGCACGACCACGAGGACAGACCCGCTCGCAACGGCGGGTCTGGATCCTGGTCGAAGTCAAGAGATTTCGCCGACGACCCGCAACGCGCGGCCGCGGTCCGTGAGGCCAGTCGCGCCGACCGGGAACGCTACCTCTCGTCGGGCCTGCAGCCGGTGGATTGCCGCTTCTGCCATGTCACGGTGACCGTCCGGAGGCTAGGACCGGGACATACTGCGGTGCAATGGAATGCGGGTGCATCGCAGCGGTGTGCCCACTTTGCCGAAGTGCGTGAGTCCGGCGGTGACACGGCACGGACCAGGTCTTGCCCGAGGCTTAGTGACAGCATCGAACATGCGGTCGCCGAAGGCTACCTCGAGCGTTCGGTCGAGGACTAGGTTTACAGCCCCGCGAAGCGCTCCTTGACCTCTTCAGCGGTGAGCCCGTAATCGGCCAGTGAGTACTTGTGCTTCGGAGCCCGGGCGCCGGTCTGACTCTCAGCATGGCTGTCCTCCATGGCCTTTCGAGCCTCGTCAGTCAGCGCCAGACCGTAGTGGCGATACACGTTGGCGACCGTTCCGAGCGGATCGGCGATCAAATCGTGGTAGTCGACATCGCAGAACTGGGCCGGATTGTGCTTGGCGCGGACGGTGTTGAACCGCTCTAGCCCGCGCGACCAGGTTTCCATCGCGTCAGCACCGATCTCGGCGCCGGCAAAGGTCGTCGACCATCCCTCGGCGGTGTGCTGAGCCAACGAGCACATCGAGGCCAGGATCGTCTCCACCGGCCGATGAGTCTGAATCACCAGCGCATCGGGATAGGTCTCCATCAGCGCATCCAGCGCAAACAGATGGCTGGGATTCTTGAGCACCCAACGCTTTTCGGCATCATTGAGACCGATCAACTGAAGATTCTTGCGGTGCCGGCGATATGACGGTGTCCAGTCCTGTCGCGACAGCCACTGTGAGTAGGTGGGTAGGTGCGACAGCGTTTCGTATGACACCGAATGCAGCGACTGCCGCAGCAGCTGCCAGCACTCCTCCAGCTCGTAGGCGGCCATGAAATGCAGACCGGTGTACTCCGGGTTCTCTTGGTGATGCTGGGTGAACTGCGCGTCCAGCGTGCTGTACCACGGGTTGGATTCCCAGGTTTCGCGGGGCGGGCGCGGCTGCGGGAACTCGGCCAGCCACAAGTGCAGACCCTGGTGCACCGGGTCGGCGCCCAGCAGCCGGTGCAAGATCGTGGTGCCGGTGCGCGGCAGCCCGGTGACGAAGATCGGTTGCTCGATGGCGACGTCGGCGTGCTGTGGATACTGCTTCCACGCGGATTCGGAGAACAGCCTGGCCACCAGCGCGCCGCGCAGGAAGAACCGATTCATCTTGCTGCCCAACGCAGTCAGGCCCGCGTCGCGCTGGTAGGAGTCCAGCAGCACGCCCAGCGCTTCGCGGTAGTTGTCGTCGTCGACGCCGAAATCGTCAAGCCCGACCAGCTTGGTCGCTGATGCGTGCATATCCTCGACGGTGCCGACGTCGGTGCGCTCAGTCACGGATGCGCCACCTCCTCCTCATCGCTTCGTCCCCCTCGCCGCTGCGCGGCTGGGGGTGCCCCCACTGCATCGTCGGTGACGGTCATCAGGTGTGGTACTCCCCGCAGTTGACGTCCAGGGTCTGCCCGGTGATGCCGCTGGACAGGTCGCTGGCCATGAACAGAATCGCCGATGCCACCTCGTCTTCGGTGGGCAGCCGCTTGAGGTCGGATTAGCCGCGGTCGCCGCGTAGATCTCGTCGGCGGTAGTGCCGTACTTGCCGGCCTGATGATTGAAGTAGCCCTGCAGCGTCTCACCCCAGATATAGCCGGGCGCAACGGAATTGACGCGAATCCCCTGCTCCCCCAGCTCGGTGGCCAGCGATTGCGACATGGACAACAGCGCGGACTTGGCCATCTTGTAGGCGCCGTACTTCGCCTGCGAGTGCCGGATCACCATGGAGTTGACGTTGACGATCGAACCGTGCGACTTCGCCAGCGCCGGGGTAAAGCCCTGGATGAGCCGCAGCGCCCCCAGTGCGCTGAGTTCGATCGCGTCGCGGATGTGCTGAAAGGTGGTGCCGGCCAACGGCTTCATCGACGGCACCCGGAACGCGTTGTTGATCAGCACGTCGACCTTGCCGTAGGCCTCGAGTGCGGAGTCGACGAGGTTGTTCACCTGGTCGTCTTCGGTGATGTCGGTGCGCACCGTCACCGCCCTGCCACCGGCGTCGGCGATCTGCTTGGCGACGTCGTCCAGGCGCTCGGGCGTGCGGGCCGCCAGCACCAGGTCGGCGCCCTCCCGGGTGCATCGGTGCGCCAGCGTGGTGCCCAGGCCCGGGCCAACACCACTGATCACCACTACCTTGCCGTCAAGCAACTTCGTCATCCCAGCATCCTTGCCTGAATCTGTTGGTGGCGCAGCGCAATTCGCGCGCGCCAGTCGTCCTCGGAGATCTTGTTCTGATCGAAATAGGGCAACTTGCTCGCCACCGCGTCGAGGTCGACCAGTTCGACGGTCGGGACCGTCGGCCGTCGGTGAGCTCACGCGACACCCGCTGCCAGCGGAACTGCAGATAGCCACGGCGATGGCCGAGCGTCTCGACCCAGTTGGTCACGCCCGGGTTCTGGTCGGCAACCACGATGCGGACCTTGCCGTCCGGATCCGCTTGGGCCTGAGTGTTGTTCAGCGAGGTCTGGTGGTTGATGTAGTCCAGCGAGATGTACCACAGGCTGCCGAGCTGGAAGCCGAGGTAGGGCGCATCGCGACACCGGAATCGTGATCACCAGCGCCTGATCGGGCCGCAGATCGAAATGCCCGACCGACGAGTACTGGGTCGCCAGCCCGCCCGGGGTCAGCCGCGGCGCGCACCATGGTGTTGACCGGGAGGTCGTCGTAGAACCACTGCGGAAACTGCAGCCAGGTCTTCACCCGTTGCACCAGCTGCTTTCCCGCAGTGGCATAACGCTTTTCGATGATCTGCGGGTCAGCGGCGGCGGCGCCGTACCTGCGGTGTCCAGCCGGGAAATCGCCAGCGTGCCGCGCTGCGCCGACCAGTCGCCGTAGACCTCGCGCATCACCAACTGTCCGGGGCTGGTCGGCCGCACCCGCCACTCGAAGCTGCCGTCGGCGGCGATCTCGAGTTCACGGTCGTCGAACGCGGCCTGGCTGGCGGGCACGTTGTCGTCGGTGTACTCGCCGCCGAGCAGCTGGAAGCTCAGGTCGGTGGTGGTACCCCGCCGGCCGGTGACCACGTAGTCGTGGTTGGCGTGCACGCGGGTGCCGAAGTACAGGGTGTCGGGGTTGTCCAGGCCCATCTTGGTGAACGGCCCGGTGCCCGATTGCAGGAACGGATGGTCGCGGTCGTAGTCGAAGGCCAGGTGCGTGCAGGCCGATATGCAGCCGGCCAGATATTGCAGTCCTTCGAGCAGGTCGGCTTCGGTCTCGATGTGCGGTGCGGCGGCCACGAGTTTCTCGGCCTCGGCGATCGCGTCAGTAAGGGGATCAGAGAACACGCCTAGACGCTAGAACGTGTTCTACTTTTTCGTCAATGGCGAACATTCCCGCGCGTCGCCGCCGCCGTTTGCCAACAAGGCCCGCTCGCTAGGAGGTGCACTGCTGGGACAGGTGATCAGATGCTGCCGTACATCCGGATGCCGACTCAGGTAGTCCATGACGTTGGGGCCGCCGCCCTCCGCCTGAGACTTGGCGGACAGCGACGCCTTGACGTCGGGATGCCGCTGTAGGTACGAGTCGATGGATTGACCCACGGTCTGATTGCAGGGATCGGCATTGGCTGTGCCCGCCACGGGCAGCGCGATCAACGTCGCGGCGGTTGCAGTCAGTAGCCCCCCGGCGAGCAGGCCGTACAGTCTGCGGCCACGGCGGCCGCGGGTGTTGGATGTGCTCATCCGAACGAGGTTACCGGCTCCGACTATGTCCGGGCTGTGCCCTGACTGTGTTCGAGAACAGCCTGCAATAGCAGCGGAATCAGGGCGTTACCGCGGCACCGCTGTCCTGCTCGCGCTTGATCTCCAGCGCGATGTCGATGAGCTGGTCTTCCTGGCCGCCGATCAGTTTGCGCTGGCCGGCCCGGTGTAACAGCTCGTGAGCCGGGACGCCGTAGCGCTCGCCCTGGCGGACGGCGTGCTTGAGGAAGCTCGAGTAGACCCCGGAGTACCCCATGATCAGCGCGTTGCGGTCGAGCAGGCATTCGGCGGGCATGGCCGGGCGCACCACGTCCTCGGCGGCGTCGGCGATATCGAAGAAGTCGATACCGGTCTTGACGCCGATCTTGTCGAACACCCCGATCAGCGCCTCGACCGGCGCGTTGCCCGCGCCGGCACCGAACCGGCGCACGCTGCCGTCGATCTGCTTGGCGCCCGCGCGCACCGCCTCGACCGAGTTGGCCACGCCGAGCCCGAGGTTCTCGTGCCCGTGGAAGCCGACCTGAGCGTCGTCGCCGAGTTCGGCGACCAGCGCCGAGACCCGGTCGGCCACGCCGTCGAGCACCAGGGCGCCGGCGGAGTCGACGACGTAGACGCACTGGCAGCCGGCGTCGGCCATGATGCGGGCCTGGGCGGCCAGCTTCTCCGGCGGAATGGTGTGCGCCATCATCAGGAACCCGACGGTTTCCAGGCCCAGCTCGCGGGCCAGCCCGAAGTGCTGGATCGAAACGTCGGCCTCGGTGCAGTGCGTGGCGATCCGGCAGATCGACCCGCCGTTGTCCTGCGCCTCTTTGATGTCCTCTTTGGTGCCGACGCCGGGCAGCATCAGGAAGGCGATCTTGGCTTCTTTTGCGGTCTCGGCGGCGAGCTTGATCAGTTCCTGCTCGGGGGTCTTGGAGAAGCCGTAGTTGAACGACGAGCCGCCCAGCCCGTCGCCGTGGGTCACCTCGATCACCGGCACCCCCGCGGCGTCCAGCGCCGCGACGATCGCGCTGACCTCGTCCTTGGTGAACTGGTGGCGCTTGTGGTGCGACCCGTCGCGCAGCGACGTGTCCGTGATCCGGATGTCCCAGACCGGGTTGAAGAAGATGTCGGTGGCTCATCTGCGCTCCTCCTGCGACCGCCAGCGTCTCCTTGGCGATCTCCTCGCCGACCTTGGTGGCCGCCGCGGTCATGATGTCCAGGTTGCCCGCGTACGGCGGCAGGTAATCGCCGGCGCCCTCGACCTCGACGAACGTGGTGACCAGCGCCTGGCCGCCGGAGTGCATCGACGGCTCGTCGAACTGCGGCTCGTTGAGCAGCCGGTAGCCGGGCACGTAGGTCTGCACCTCGGCCACCACCTCGTGGATGGATTTGGCGATCGCGTCGCGGTCGGCGTCCTCGGGGATGGCGCAGAAGATGGTGTCGCGCATGATCATCGGCGGATCGGCCGGGTTCAGGATGATGATCGCCTTGCCGCGCGCGGCCCCGCCGATGGTCTCGACGCCCTTGCTGGTGGTCTTGGTGAACTCGTCGATGTTGGCCCGGGTGCCCGGCCCCGCCGAGACGCGACGACACCGACGCGACGATCTCGGCGTAGGGCACCTTCGACGACCCGCGACCACCGCGTACACGATCGGGATCGTCGCCTGTCCCCCGCAGGTGATCATGTTGACGTTCGGCGCGTCCAGGTGCTCGCGCAGGTTCGCCGGCGGAATCACCGCCGGGCCCACCGCGGCCGGCGTCAGGTCGATGGCCCGGATGCCGGCGGCCTCGTACTTGGGCGCCGCGTCCCGGTGCACGTAGGCACTGGTCGCCTCGAACACCAGGTCGGGCTTCTCGGACTGCGCCAGCAGCCAGTCGACGCCCTCGTGGGTGGTCTCCAGACCCAGCTTGCGGGCCCGCGCCAGGCCTTCGCTGTCCGGGTCGATGCCCACCATCCAGCGCGGCTCCAGCCAGTCCGATCGCAGCAGCTTGTAGAGCAGGTCGGTGCTGATGTTTCCCGACCCGACGATGGCCACACTTGCCTTTGACGGCATGATGCTCCTTATTCGAAGCCTCTCAATATTGACCAATTCGACAAGTAGATCCGACCTATTCGAACGACAAACGGACCGAACCCAGCCCCGCGAAGTCGGCGACGAACTCGTCACCGGGGCGGGCGTCGATCGCTCGGGTGCACGATCCGGGAAGCACGACGTCACCCTTTCGCAGCCGCACCCCGAAACTCTCCACCTTGCGGGCCAACCAGGCCACCGCGGTCACCGGGTTGCCCAGCACGGCGTCGCTGCGGCCCTCGGCGACGACCTCGCCGTTGCGGGTCAGCACCGCGTCGATCGCCTTGACGTCGATGTCCTCCGGCGACACCCGCGCCTCGCCCAGCACGAAGCCCGCCGACGAGGCGTTGTCGGCGATGGTGTCGCACAGCTCGATCTTCCAGTCGGTGATCCTGGTGTCGATCAACTCGATCGACGGGACCAAGGCCTCGGTGGCGGCCAGCACGTCGTCCTCGGTGCAGCTCGGCGCCCGGCAGGTCGGCGGCCAGGATGAAGCCCACCTCGACCTCGACCCGCGGGTACAGGTACCTGCCCGCCTTGACCGGGGTGTCCTCGAACACCTGCATCTCGTCGAGCAGATGCCCGTAGTCCGGCTCGTCGACGCCCATCATCTGCTGCATCGCCTTGCGACGACAGCCCCACCTTGTGGCCCACCACGCGGGCGCCCTCGGCGACCCGCTGGCGGATGTTGATCAGCTGGATCTCGTAGGCGTCGACGACGTCGATATCCGGGTGAGCGGCCGTCAGCGGGGCGATCGGCTCGCGGCTCCGTTCGGCTTGCGCCAGGTCGGCGGCCAGCTCGTCGCGGGTCGCAACACTGAGCATTTACCGAAGTCCCCTCGTTCGTTTGACCGGGCCGGTAGCGCCCGGCCCGGGCAATTCTATAACGTGTTCTACATGACAGCACAGGAGTACGACGTCGTCGTGGTCGGAAGCGGCGCCGCCGGCATGGTGGCTGCCCTGACCGCCGCGCACCGGGGCCTCTCGACAGTAGTCATCGAGAAGGCCGCCGCATTTCGGCGGCTCCACCGCGCGCTCGGGCGGCGGCGTGTGGATCCCGAACAACGAGGTCCTCAAGCGCGACGGCGTGCAGCGACACGGCCGGAGGCGGCCCGCACCTACCTGCACGGCATCATCGGCGACGTCGTCGAGCCGGAGCGCATCGACACCTACCTCGAGCGCGGGCCCGAGATGCTGTCGTTCGTGCTGAAGCACTCGCCATTGAAGATGTGCTGGGTGCCGCGCTACTCCGACTACTACCCGGAGGCGCCGGGCGGCCGAGCAGAGGGGCGTTCGATCGAGCCCAAGCCGTTCAACGCCCGCAAGCTCGGCTCCGACGAGGACGGGCTGGAGCCGGCCTACGGCAAGGTGCCGCTCAATGTGGTTGTGATGCAGCAGGACTACGTGCGACTGAACATGCTGAAGCGACACCCGCGGGGAGTGCTGCGCAGCCTGAAGGTCGGCGTGCGCACCATGTGGGCGAAGGCCACCGGTAAGAACCTCGTCGGCATGGGCCGGGCGCTGATCGCGCCGCTGCGGATTGGGTTGCAGCGGGCCGGGGTTCCGGTCCGGCTCAACACCGCGCTCACCGACCTCTATGTCGAAGACGGTGTCGTGCGCGGCGTCTATGTCCGCGACACCGGTGCACCGGAATCCGCTGAGCCGCAGCTGATCCGGGCCCGCCGCGGGGTGATCCTCGCTTCGGGCGGCTTCGAGCACAACGAGCAGATGCGGGTGAAATACCAGCGCGCACCGATCACCACCGAGTGGACCGTCGGCGCCAAGGCCAACACCGGCGACGGCATCATCGCGGGCGAAAAGCTCGGCGCCGCATTGGATGTCATGGAGGACGCCTGGTGGGGCCCGACGGTGCCGCTGGTCGGCGCACCGTGGTTCGCGCTGTCGGAGCGCAACTCGCCGGGGTCGATCATCGTCAACATGTCCGGCAAGCGGTTCATGAACGAATCGATGCCCTACGTCGAGGCCTGCCACCACATGTACGGCGGCGACCACGGCCAGGGACCGGGGCCGGGCGAGAACATCCCGGCCTGGCTGGTGTTCGACCAGCAGTACCGCGACCGCTACATCTTCGCGGGACTGCAACCCGGACAACGCATTCCGCGCAAGTGGATGGAGTCCGGCGTCATCATCCAGGCCGACACGCTCGAGGAGCTGGCCGACAAGGCCGGCCTGCCGGTCGCCGAGTTCACCGCGACCGTGGCGCGGTTCAACGGCTTCGCCCGCTCCGGTGTCGACGAGGACTTCCACCGCGGCGAAAGCGCCTACGACAGGTACTACGGCGACCCGACCAACAAGCCCAATCCGAACCTCGGCGAGCTCACCCATGCGCCGTACTACGCCGCCAAGATGGTGCCCGGTGATCTGGGCACCAAGGGCGGCATCCGCACCGACGTCCACGGCCGCGCGCTGCGCGACGACGGCAGCATCATCGACGGCCTTTACGCCGCAGGCAACGTCAGTGCACCGGTGATGGGACACACCTATCCGGGTCCGGGCGGCACCATCGGGCCGGCGATGACGTTCGGGTACCTCGCCGCGCTGCACATTGCCGATCAGGGCGGGAGGAACTGATATGCCGATCGATGTAGAAGTGGCGCTGGCCGCCGAGCTTGAACCCCTCGAATTCTCTTGGACCAGTAGCGATATCCAGCTCTACCACCTTGGGCTGGGCGCCGGCGCGACCCGATGGATCCGCGCGAGTTGCGCTACCTGGTCGACGACACCCCGCAGGTGCTGCCGACGTTCGGCAATGTCGCGGCCTCCTTCCACATGACCAAGCCGCCGACGGTGCAGTTCCCCGGCATCGACATCGAGCTGAGCAAGGTGCTGCACGCCAGCGAGCGGATCGAAGTGCCCGCGCCGCTACCACCGTCGGGTTCCGCCACGGCCGTCACCCGGTTCACCGACATCTGGGACAAGGGCAAGGCCGCGGTGATCTGGAGCGAGACGACGGTGACCGCGCCGGACGGCACCCTGCTGTGGACGCAGAAGCGGTCGATCTTCGCCCGCGGCGAAGGCGGATTCGGCGGCGAGCGCGGGCCGTCGTCGTCGGACGGTGCGCCCGACCGGGCGCCAGACCTCGAGGTCGACGTGCCGATCCTGCCGCAACAGGCGCTGCTGTACCGGCTGTGCGGCGATCGCAATCCGCTGCATTCGGATCCCGAATTCGCTGCTGCCGCAGGATTTTCCCGGCCGATTCTGCATGGCCTGTGCACCTACGGCATGACGTGCAAGGCCATCACCGACGCGCTGCTGGACGGCGACGCGACGGCTGTGGCCGCCTACGGCGCGCGCTTTGCCGGTGTGGCGTATCCGGGCGAGACGCTGCAAGTCAACGTGTGGAAGGAAGATGGCCGTTTCCTGGCCAGCGTTGTCGCGCCTTCGCGCGACAACGCGGTGGTGCTCAGCGGCGTCGAGCTCGTCCCCGCCTAGGCGTCGGCGTCCGCTCTTCGTCTCGAGCGTCACGCTAGCGTCACACTCGAGCTCCGAGCGTGCCAGCTGCAGCGTCACGCTCGGCGGGCCAGTGCTGCGCGCACGCGGCTGAATGATGTCGGCCGGCCGATCCCCTGCCACCACCCGGATCACGATCCAGCCGAGGCGCTCAACCTCTCCAATCGCCGGATATCCCAGGTGTATTGCCGACGATCGCTGCGGTGGTGCTCGCCGTCGTATTCCACCGCGACCTTGACGTCCTCCCAACCCATATCGAGATATGCGATCACATCGCCAAATTCGTCACAGACCGGAATCTGCGTCTGCGGTCGCGGCAAGTCCGCCTGAACTAGGACTAGCCGGAGCCACGTCTCTTTCGGCGACTGCGCACCGGCTCCACCAGATCGAGCGACGCGTCCGCGCACGCGCGTATGCCCGCGTCGGCCCGGGTAGCGCGAGCCAGCAGCTCAACATCGGCCACCTTGATGTCCGCCGCCCGGACGAGAGCATCGATTGCGGCCACCGCGGCCTCAGTCGGGTACCAGCAGCCCAAGTCGAGCGCGGTTCGGGCCGGCGTCGTGACCGGTATGCCGTCCATCAGCATCGACCTCGTCATCTTCGATGCGGTCGCCGCGCACGTCTGCATACCCGGCAGCGGATGCCGGTTGCTGTGAATGATGTCTAACTGGCCGTGCGGCATCGACCCACTTGGCGCCGTGCAATGCAGCGGCCGAGAAGCCGGCGATGATCCCTCGCCGCCGCGACCACAGCCATCCCGCCTCGCGCACGCAACGCAGCGGCGTCAATGCCGGTCCCGAGCTGACATAGACGTCGCGGAACAACGCGTGGTATGGCGAGTCCGCAACTGCGCTCTTGCCGACGCTCTCCGTCGGCGACCGCCTCACTGCCGATGAATGGCTCTGCCATGACGGCAGCGTTCCAGCGAGTCGCCGAGAGCGTCACGTCAGCGTTAGGCTGCCATCCACAGTCGTGTCACCCCAGCGTGACGCTCGGCACCGGAGCCACGCTAGCGTGACGCTCGGCGGAAGGAGGCGGGCGGGGCGCTAGCCGAGGATCAGGCCTGAAGTCGGCACGCCGGTTCCGGCGGTGACGAGTACGTGCTCGACGTCGGGCACCGGGTTCACCGAGGTGCCGCGCAGTTGCCGCACACCCTCCGCGATGCCGTTCATGCCGTGGATGTAGGCCTCGCCGAGTTGGCCGCCGTGCGTGTTGATGGGCAGCCGTCCGCCCACCTCGATCGCACCGTCGGCGATGAAATCCTTGGCCTCACCCTTGCCGCAGAACCCCAACTCCTCCAACTGAATCAGGGTGAACGGCGTGAAGTGGTCGTAGATCACCGCGGTCTGGATGTCGGCCGGCGACAGACCCGACTGCTGCCACAGCTGCTGACCCACCAGACCCATCTCGGGCAGGCCCAGTTCGGGCCGGTAGTAGCTGACCATCGTGTACTGGTCGGGGCTCGCGCCCTGCGACGCCGCCTCGATGACCGCCGGCCGTTGCTTGAGGTCCTTGGCCCGCTCAGCCGACGTCACCACGATCGCGACCGCGCCGTCGGTCTCCTGGCAGCAGTCCAGCAGCCGCAACGGCTCGGCGATCCACCGCGAATTCTGGTGGTCCTCAATGGTTATCGGCTTCTCGTAGAAGTACGCCTTCGGGTTCTTGGCGGCGTGCTTGCGATCGGCCACCGAGATGGCGCCGAAGTCGCGGCTGGTGGCGCCGGACCAGTGCATGTAACGCTGAGCGATCATCGCGACCTGCGCCGCCGGCGTCGACAGCCCGTGCGGATACGAGAAGGAGTTGTCGGCCGCTGTCGAATCAGCCTGCACGCCAGCATTTCCCACCAACCGGGTCTGCACCTGACCGAACCGCATGCCGGACCGTTCGTTGAACGCCCGGTAGGCCACCACGACATCGGCCACACCGGTCGCGACGGCCATCGCCGCGTGCAGGACGGTCCCGCACGCCGCACCGCCGCCGTAGTGCGTCTCGGCGAAGAACTTCAGGTCGCCGATGCCGACCGCCCGCGCGACCGCGATCTCGGTGTTGGTGTCCATCGTGAACGTGGTCAAGCCGTCGACGTCGGACGGGCTCAGGCCCGCGTCGTCGAGAGCGTCACGCACCGCCTCGGCCGCCAGCCGCAGCTCGCTTCGACCGGAGTCCTTCGAGAAGTCGGTGGCACCGATGCCGACGATCGCCGCCTTGCCCGACAGCATCAATCGTCCCCAATCGTGAGCGTGGCAGTCGCGATGACGTGATCGCCAAGACTGTTGCGGCCGAACACTTTCACCGTGATCAGCCCATCCTCCACCGCGGTCACCTCACCGGAGAAGGTGATCGTGTCGTAGGCGTACCACGGCACGCCCAGCCGCAGCCCGATCGACTTGATCAGCGCCGACGGCCCGGCCCAGTCGGTGATGAAAGCGCTGCACCAGACCGGTGTCGGTGAGGATGTTGACGAAGATGTCCTTGGATCCCTTGGCCTGCGCCTTGTCCCGGTCGTGGTGCACATCCTGGTAGTCCCGGGTCGCAATGGCCGTCGAGATGATGAAGGTGGGGTCGCCGTAGATCTTGAGTTCGGGCAGCGTCGTGCCCACTTCGATGGCCGGTGCGCTCATGCCTCAGGCTCCCAGGCGTACAGTGTCCACTCCGGTCCGGAGTCGCCGGCCGGGAAGTCGATATAGGTTGCGCGAACCGGCATTCCGATCTTCACCTCGGCGTGATCGACGTTGCGCAGCTCACCCAGCATGCGGACGCCTTCTTCGAGCTCGACCAGAGCGATGACGAAGGGCAGTGTGCGGCCCGGCACCTTGGGCGCGTGGTGCACCACGAAGCTGTACACCGTGCCCTTGCCGCCGGCGACGACATAGTCGATCGGCTGTTCCTTGTCCTGCCACACCGCGGGCACCGGCGGATGCTGCAGGGTGCCGTCGGGTCGCCGCTGGATGCGCAGTTCGTGCGCCTTGACGCCCTCCCAGAAGAACGCGGTGTCCCGCGACAACGCGGGGCGCATCATCGCGTCGGCGTCCAGATCCTCGGGCACCGGCAGCGGCCGCCGACAGCATCAGACTCGCGGGGCTTGAATTTCAGTATGCGCCACGCCATCTCGGCGACATCCTCGTCGCCGACACGCCAGGTGATGTGCTGGTTGATGAACCAGCCCTCGCCGAGCGCGGTCTGCTTCGGGCCGACCACGTCGCGCATCTCGGAGGCGATGCTGACCTGCTCGCCGGGCCGCAGATACCGGTGGTAGGTCTGCTCGCAGTTGGTGGCGACCACGCCGACATACCCGGCGCCGTCGAACAGCTCCATCAGCGGACCCATGGGATCGTCGGTCGGACGCTCGCCGCCCAGGCCGAACATCGTCCATACCTGAATCATGGCCGGTGGGGCGACAAGTCCCGGATGTCCGGCCGCGCGGGCGGCGGCCTCGTCCGTGTAGATCGGGTTGCGGTCCCCGAGGGCTTCCACCCAGGTCTTGATCGTCGGCTCGTTCACCGGATCCCGGGCGTCGCGTTGCTTGGCGACGACAGTGGACGTGATTTCCGCGATCGACTCCCGGATGTCGGTCATCGAGGCACCCTCGGCACCTTGAGGCCGGCCGCCGCGATCATCTCACGCATCACTTCGTTCACGCCTCCACCGAAGGTGATCACCAGATTGCGCTTGGTCTGCGAGTCGAGCCACTCGAGCAGCTCGGCGGTGTCCGATTCGGCCGGGTTGCCGTACTTGCCGACGATCTCCTCGGCGAGCCGGCCGATGTACTGAATACGCTCGGTACCAAAGACTTTCGTCGACGCAGCGTCGGCCACGTTGATGTCCTCGCCCGCGGCGGCGACCTGCCAGTTGAGCAGCTCGTTGATCCGCCACATCGCGTAGATCTCGCCGAGCGCCCGCTTGACGTCGTCGTGATCGATCGGGGTGACGCCGTCGCCACCGGGCTTGGACGCCCACGCGTGCACCCGGTCGTAGATGCCGGCGGTGCGGCCGGCCGGACCGAGCATCACCCGCTCGTTGTTGAGCTGCGTGGTGATCAGCCGCCATCCGCCGTTCTCCTCGCCGACCAGCATGTCGGCGGGCACCCGCACGTCGTTGTAGTAGGTGGCGTTGGTGTGGTGGGCGCCGTCGGACAGGATGATCGGCGTCCAGGAGTAGCCGGGATCCTTGGTGTCGACGATCAGGATCGAAATGCCCTTGTGCTTAACGGCTTCCGGGTCGGTGCGGCAGGCCAGCCAGATGTAGTCGGCATCGTGGGCACCGGTGGTGAAGACCTTCTGGCCGTTGACGATGTACTCGTCGCCGTGGCGCACGGCCGTGGTGCGCAGCGACGCCAGGTCGGTGCCTGCCTCCGGCTCGGTGTAGCCGATCGCGAAGTGCACCTCGCCGGCCAGGATCGCCGGCAGGAACTTCTTCTTCTGCAGCTCGCTGCCGAACCGCTGCAGGGTCGGACCGACCGTCTGCAGCGTCACCGCGGGCAGCGGCACGTCGGCCCGATGCGCCTCGTTGACGAAGATCGACTGCTCGATCGGCCCGAAGCCGTGGCCGCCGAACTCCTTTGGCCACCCGACGCCGAGCTTGCCGTCCTGGCCCATCCGCCGGATCACCGCGCGGTAGGCCTCGTTGTGCCGGTCCGACTCCATCGCCTTCACCTCGTCGGACGAGATCAGATTCGAAAAGTATTGCGCGTAGCTCGGCTTGCAGCTGACGCTGCTCCGGAGTCAGTTCGATGAACATTGCGCTCCCACCAGGTCGAGACGATGAGATGGCCCGCCCAGCAGCCGGGTCAGGTCCTTGATCGTGGAGTAGTACCGGTGCATCGGGTAGGTGATGTCCATCCCCATGCCGCCGTGCAGGTGGTGGCAGATCTGCATCACCGGCGGCGCCTGCGAAGTGATCCAGTACCCGAGCACGTCCAGATCGTCGTCGGCATCCCGGCCTTCGGACAGGCGCCAGACCACCGACTTCGCCGCCAAATCGATGGTGCGCGAAGCGATGTAGACCTCGGCGAGCTGCGCCGCCACGGTCTGGAAGGTCGACAACGGCTTGCCGAACTGCTTGCGCTTGGCCACGTAGTCGGCGGTCAGCCGCAGCGCCCCGGCCACCAGCCCGTCGGTGAAGGCGCCGATCGCCGCCAGCGCCAGCTGGTTGACCCGGCGCGCGGTCGGCGCCGGCCAGCACATCGGCGTCGGCAACCGCGACGTCGGCGAACGTCACCGTGTACTCGTCCGAACCATTCGACGTCGGTGTGCGGACCAGCTCCACACCGTCGGCCTTCGGCGACACCACGACGACCGCAGCTGTCGGCCGTCACGATGATCCAATCCGCTTGTTCGGCATACGCGACACCGACTTTGGTGCCCGACAACCGGCCATCGGCGAAGGTGGTGGCGGGCCGGTCGGGCAGCGCGGCGCCGGGTTCGTTGAGCGCGGCGGTCAGCACCCCGCCCTTGGCGACGCCGGCCAGGAACCGGTCCTGCTGGTCGTCGGACGCCAAGTCGAGCAACGGCAGCACGCCGAAGCCCAGCGTGGCCAGCGCCGGCGTGATGGCGCCGTGGCGGCCCACTTCGGTCAGCACCGTCGCGACCTCGGGCAGACCCACACCGTCGCCGCCGAGGCGTTCGGGCACCGGCAGCGCCGTCACCCCACCGTCGACCAGCGCGTCCCAGGAGTTGTCCCGGTCGAGCACGGACGTGACCACATCGGCGACAGCCTGCTGCTGTCGCAGTGAGATCGAAATCCATCAGGACTTCACCACGCGTCTTTCCCGGTGTAGTCGACCTGCCAGTGCTTGATGCCGTTGAGCCACCCCGACCGTAGCCGCTCGGGCTCGCCGATCGACTTGAGGTCCGGCATGTGATCGGCGACGGCGTTGAAGATCAGGTTGATGGTCATCCGGGCCAGGTTGGCGCCGATGCAGTAGTGCGCGCCGGTGCCGCCGAACCCGACGTGCGGATTCGGGTCGCGCAGGATGTTGAACGAGTGCGGGTCCTCGAAGACCTCTTCGTCGAAGTTGGCCGACCGGTAGGACATCACCGCCCGCTGCCCCTTCTTGATCTGCACGCCGCCCAATTCGATGTCCTCGTTGGCGGTGCGCTGGAACGCCGATACCGGCGTGGCCCACCGGATGATCTCGTCGGCCGTGGTCGACGGGCGCTCCTTCTTGAACAGCTCCCACTGATCCGGGTTGTTCGCGAACGCGATCATGCCGTGGGTGATCGAGTTGCGGGTGGTCTCGTTGCCCGCCACCGCGAGCATGATCACGAAGAAGCCGAACTCGTCGTCGGAGAGCTTCTCGCCGTCGATGTCGGCCTGGATCAGCGTCGTGACGATGTCGTCGGTCGGGTTCTTGCCCCGCTCGTCGGCCATCGCCATCGCGTACATGATCAGTTCCATCGACGACTGCGCGGGATCGACGTCGGCGTACTCGGGGTCCTCGCCGCCGGTCATCTCGTTGGACCAGCGGAACAGCTTGTCGCGGTCCTCCTGCGGAACGCCCAGCAGGCCGGCGATGGCCTGCAGCGGCAGCTCGCACGACACCTGCTCGACGAAGTCGCCGGTGCCCTCGGCGGCCGCGGTCTTGGCGATGTTCTGGGCGCGCTGGGCGAGTTCCTCCTCCAGCCGTCCGATGGCCCGGGGCGTGAAGCCGCGGGAGATGATCTTGCGCAGCCGGGTGTGGTGCGGCGCGTCCATGTTGAGCATGACGCTGCGCTGCAGTTCGACCTGCTCGCGCTTCATCTCCTGGCGGCCAGGTCGGGATGGCGCCGTTCTGCCAGCTGGAGAAGACGTCGCTGCGGCGCGACACCTCCTTGACGTCGGCGTGCTTGGTGACGAGCCAGTAGCCGTTGTCCTCGAAGCCTCCGATGCCGCCCGGGATGTCGACCCAGTGGATCGGCTCGGACTCGCGCAGCTCGGCGAGTTCCGTCGACGGGCAGCCCGGCGAGGTTGACGTCCGGATCCAGGAAGTCGAAGTCGGCGGGAATATTGGGGGGTGCCATGTGTAGTGCGCTCCTCAATTGCAACGTGTTCTAGTGCCAGTAAAACATGCCTCCACCGCAGATAAAAGGCAGGTCGCCATCCTCGCTTGTCAGAGTAATGAAACGTGTTCTAGCCTGACGGAATGGGTAACCCTGTCATCGTTGAAGCCACCCGCAGCCCGATCGGCAAGCGGAACGGATGGCTGTCCGGTCTGCACGCCACCGAGTTGCTGGGGGCCACGCAGAAGGCTCTCGTGGAGAAGGCCGGTATCGACGCCGGCGACGTCGAGCAGATCATCGGCGGCTGCGTCACGCAGTTCGGCGAGCAGTCCAACAACATCACCCGGGTCGGCTGGCTGGTCGCCGGGCTGCCCGAGCACGTCGGCGCGATGACCGTGGACTGCCAGTGCGGCAGCGGCCAGCAGGCCAACGGCCTGATCGCGGGCCTGATCGCCGCGGGCGCCATCGACGTCGGCATCGCCTGCGGCATCGAGGCGATGAGCCGCGTCGGGCTGGGCGCCAACGCCGGCCCCGACCGCGGCATCCTGCGGCCCGCGTCGTGGGACATCGACCTGCCCGACCAGTTCACCGCCGCCGAGCGGATCGCCAAGCGCCGCGGCATCACCCGCGAGGACATCGACCAGTTCGGCTTCGACTCGCAGCGCAAGGCCAAGCAGGCCTGGGCCGAAGGGCCGGTTCGACCGCGAGATCAGCGGCATCGAGGCACCCGTGCTCGACGAGAACAAGCAGCCGACCAGCGACCGTCATGTCGTCACCCGCGACCAGGGCCTGCGCGACACCACGCTGGAGGGCCTGGCGTCAGCTGAAGCCGGTGCTCGAGGGCGGGATCCACACCGCGGGTACGTCGTCGCAGATCTCCGACGGCGCGGCCGCGGTGCTGTGGATGGACGAGGACAAGGCCAAGGCACTCGGGCTGCAAGCCGCGGGCCCGCATCATCAGCCAGGCGCTGGTCGGCGCCGAGCCGTACTACCACCTGGACGGTCCGGTGCAGTCGACGGCGAAGGTGCTGGAGAAGGCCGGCATGAAGATGGGCGACATCGACATCACCGAGATCAACGAGGCGTTCGCGTCGGTGGTGCTGTCCTGGGCGCGGGTGCACAACCCCGACATGGACAAGGTCAACGTCAACGGCGGCGCGATCGCGCTGGGACACCCGGTGGGCAGCACCGGGAGCCGGCTGATCACCACCGCGCTGCACGAGCTGGAGCGCACCGACCAGAGCACCGCGCTGATCACCATGTGCGCCGGCGGCGCGCTGTCCACCGGCACCATCATCGAGCGGATCTAGCGCAAGCGGTGCTCGTCACGAAGCCGGTTCCGGAAGAGAGCCGCATCGCCGCGGCGCAGGCATACATCGACGCGCTTGTCAGCCATCGACGGCGACGGCGTTCCGTTCGCGGCCGGGTGCACCCGCATCGAGCAGGGGATCAAGAACGGGTTCTCCGGAAATCACCTGCGGCGCAGCCTCAATCGCGGACCCGCAGTACCGGTTCCTCGCCGGCACGACGCCGCCGGACTACCGCATCGACCGGCGACGAGGTGCATGCCGCCTACGAGGTGCTGACCAAGGCAGCGTTCGGCGGCCGGCGGCTGGCCGCGCCGGGTTGACGAGACATTCGTGATCCCCGCCGAAAGTCCAAGCGGGCAAGCAGAAATCCACCACATCAACGTTCGCTTTCATCCATTCATTAAGCGCTAGGGTCGAGACGCATGGAAAAACCGAAATCTCTCAATTCACCTGTGGTCGGCTTCTTCATCAAGTGGATGTCCAAGGGCAATACCTGGATCTACCGGCGCAGCAACGGGAAACTCGGCGGCACTTTCCAGAAGGCTCCGGTCGCACTGCTGACCACCACCGGCCGCAAGACCGGCGAACCCCGGGTGAGCCCTCTGCTCTATCTGCGCGAGGGCAATCGCGTGCTGCTGGTCGCTTCCCGGGGCGGCAGCGACAAGCACCCGCTGTGGTACCTCAACCTCAAGGCCAATCCCAAAGTGACGGTGCAGATTAAAGACGAGGTGCTGCAGTTGCAGGCGCGGGACGCCACCGAAGCGGAGCGCGAAGAGTACTGGCCGAAGTTGGTGGCCATGTATCCGTCATTCGACGACTACAAATCGTGGACCGACCGGGTGATCCCGGTCGTCATCTGCGATCCGGTGGGCTAGCGGCGAATCAGATTCGCAGCAGGCCCGACAACTTGCCCAGCCGTTCCAGGCTCGCGTTGTCGAGGCCAGTCAGACGAACAGATTTACCCCGTGACGTGTATTTGTGACGGATCGCGTCGAGGGCCGCCACCGAGGATGCGTCCCAAACGACCGCGCGCGACATGTCGATCACCACATCGTCGGGGTCGTTGGCGTAATCGAATTGGTGGACAAGGTCATTGCTCGACGCGAAGAAGAGTTCGCCATGCACACGATAGGTGCGAGTGCCGGCCTCGGAGTCCCCGCGCATAGAGGTCGGCTCGACCGACGTGAAGTGAGCTACCCGGCGCACGAAGGCAACAACCGCGGTCAGCACTCCCAACGACACGCCGACCGCCAGATTGCCGGTGGTGACCGTGCCGCCGACGGTGATGGCCATGATAAGGATTTCGCTGCGCGGCAAGACTTTCAGCGTGCGCAGGGAGATGCTGTGCCAGTCGAAAGTGGCCGCCGATACGACGATCATTACCGCCACCAAGGCGGCCATCGGTATCCGGCCGACCACATCCCCCAGAGAGATGACCAGGACGAAAACGAATGCCCCAGTCATCAGGGTGGACAGCCGAGTCCGGGCACCAGCGACCTTGACGTTCATCATCGTCTGGCCGATCACGGCGCAGCCGCCCATGCCACCGAAGATCCCGGTTATCACGTTGGCGATCCCTTGGCCGCAAGCTTCGCGGGTCTTGTTCGACGGGCTGTCCGTGATGTCGTCCACGAGTTTTGCGGTCATCAGCGATTCGAGGAGTCCGACCAACGCCGCGCCGAACGCGTAGGGCGCGATGGTCTTCAGGGTTCCCAGAGTCAACGGAACGTGTGGCAAGCCGGGTAGCGGCAGGGAATTGGGAAGTGCGCCTTGATCACCCACGTCAGGCACGTGCCAGCCGAACAGCACCACCGCCGAGGTGAGCAATAGCACGACCACCAGCGGTGCCGGTACGGCGGTGGTGAGCTTGGGCAGCATTACCATCACGAGAATGCCGACCAATGTGAGCGGATAAACCAGCCACGGCACGCCGAGCAGCTGCGGCAACTGCGATACGAAAACGAGAATGGCGAGCGCGTTGACGAATCCGGTCATCACGCTACGGGGGATGAACCGCATGAGCTTGGCAACGCCGGCGAATGCCAGGGTCATCTGGATGATGCCCGCCAAGATGATCGTGGCCACCAAGTACCCCACTCCGTGTTCCCGGGCGACGGGAGCGACAACGAGTGCGACTGCGGCGGTGGCGGCGGAGATCATCGCGGGCCGTCCGCCGGCGAACGCGATGGTGATGGCCATGGTGACCGAGGAGAACAGCCCCACCCGGGGATCGACACCGGCAATGACGGAGAACGCGATCGCTTCGGGAATCAGCGCGAGCGCGACGACGAGCCCGGCGAGCACCTCGGTGCGCAGCGTGGCCGGGGAGAACAGCGGGTATTTAGACAATCTGGTGACGCCTGCGGCGCGCACGCGGAGGCCAGGCAGGGCGATGCTCATCGAATCTCCTTGATGGGGAAGCGGTTTCGCTATTAGTCGAAGGCGTGGCGTTGTGGTTGGCAATTACGCCGTTTCGGCGTGACGGTGTCCGAGGAACTCGAGGATGGCGCGTCGTCGTCGCTGATATGTCTCCTCGAACTGGGCCTCGGCCGAGCGAGGCGCGTCGATGGCGACGATGTCGGCGACGGTCGCCGGCCGATGGCTCAACAGCACCACTCGGTCGGCGAGCAGCAACGCCTCATCGACATCGTGGGTGACAAACAAAATGGTCATTTTCTGGGTCTCCCAGACAGACATCAGCAGCTGCTGCATCTCGCGCCGGGTCTGTGCGTCCAGTGCGCCGAATGGCTCATCCATCAACATCACCCGCGGCTCGCAGGCCAACGTTCGCGCCAGTTGCACACGCTGACGCATGCCTCCGGACAGTTGGCTGGGCAGGTGGTCGAGGTACGCGCCAAGGCCGACCTGCTCCAGTCGTGCGGTGGCAGCGGCCCTGAGTTCCTTTCCGCGAATTCCACGTAGCTTGAGTGGATATTGCACGTTCTTCAGCGCGGTACGCCAGGGAAATAACGCGTCCTCTTGGAACACCATCGCGCATTGGGCTGCGTTGCCGGTGACCGGAGCGCCGTCGACCGAGGCCGTGCCACTCAGCGGTGTGAGGAGTCCGGCGAGTGCCCGCAGAATTGTCGACTTGCCGCATCCCGACGGGCCCAGAAACACGACCACCTCGCCGGGGTAGACGGTCAGGGTGATGTCCGCAGCGACAACATCGTTAAAGCCGAGTTTCAGCTCGTGAAGACTGACCGCGCCGGCGGTCATCTGCTGGCCCTCGGCAACCAGTGATTCACGCGGCGACCTACGCGCTCGACGAGCCACGCGGTGGTAAGACCAAGGGCACCAATGGAAATCATGCCGACCACGACACCCGCATAGTCGAGCAGACCGTACGACTGCCAGGTGTAGTACCCGATGCCGAACTGCCCAGAAATCATCTCCGCACTGACCACGCAGATCCACGCAACGCCCATCGCCACCGACAACCCGGCGAAGATTCCCGGCATGGCCGCGGGCAATACGACGTGGAACAGCAACGACGTCCGGCCGGCGCCCATTGTCCTGGCGGCTTCCTCCCACACCTTCGGCAGCGAATCCACCGCATGGATGGTGCTGACCACCACCGGGAAGAATGCGGCGAAGAAGGTGATGAAGACGATGCCTTGCTCGCTGGAGGGGAACAGCAGGATCGTCAACGGCACCAGCGCGATCGCGGGAATAGGCCGGATCAGCTCGATGAACGGCCTGAACGTCATCCGTGCGATGCCCGAGCGGCCCACCAGGATTCCCACCCCGATGCCGATCACCGCCGCCAGGCCGAAGCCGAGCAGTATTCGCTGCAGGCTCGCCGCCAGGTCGTCGTAATAGGTGCCGTTGCTCAACCGGGCGAGCAATGCCTCCAGCACAGTCGCGGGGGCGGGCATCCGGTTGAACCGCAACCAGGCGACGACGTTATGCGCTGTCAATAGGTGCCACAGCACGATAAATGCGGCGACAGGCAGAACCGGCAGAACCGCTGCCGCCGCGCGGCGCCAGACCGCGTGGGGTACGCGGACGATCGAGCGCTGCGGCCGTGACTTTCCTGTCCAACCTGCCGGAACCACAAGCTTTGGCAAGGCGGGTGCGGTGCTGGACATGGTCTGGGTCATGGATTTCCTTTCCTCGATTGGAAGTTGGCTTCTGGTGACGGGCTAGCCGGCAGCGCGGGACCTGGCTACGGCAGCCGAGTAGGTGATGGCGCTGGCCTGCGGGTGCTGGCGCAGGTAGACGCTCGTACCCTCCGCAGTGGCGAATGGTTTGTACCGCTGAAGCGGTGGCGCTGCCGGGTCATATAGCCAGACCGCGTGATCGGCAAAGATCCTGACGGCCGTGAGGGTGTCTGGACGTACGACGCCCGCACCGATGTCGCGCCGGCGACCCGACGAAGCAAACAGGTTGGGGTCGCGGCCGCGGTGGTCTGGGCGGCGCCCCGCGTCCACAGCTCAGAAGCCTGAGCCGGATCATCGACCGGCAACTGGCACAGCTCGTCGATCCCGCTTAGCGCTGTCGGGTTGGTGACATCGTCACGGCGTCGCTCGTAGTCGCCGCCGGACAGTTGCCGCAGGTAGCTGTCATTGAGGAAGCTGCTGACCTCGAAGTCCCGATTCACCGAACGACGAGCCACGAGGAAGTCCTTGATCTGCTGGAAGGCGGTCAAGAACTGCCTTTTCAGCGTCATGTCGAACGTGACCAATCCGTTCGGGCCGTTGTAGAGATAAACCACCTCGGGCTCGATTCCCGTGAGCTCACTGACTCGTAGAGCGGCCTTCAACGGGTTGGCGATCACGTAGTCGGTGGTGGCCTTCATCGATCGCATGAACGCCGCCATCACTTCCGGCTGGCTATCGGCGAACTGCCGCCGCACGACGACACCATGGAAGGTGGGTACTTCGTTATCGCCACCGTCATAGAGCAGTCTGCCCTGATTGCGGAAGACCATCAGTTGAGGCCAGGGAACGAACTGCGCCAGCGCGTCAACCTGTTTGCCTTGGATGGCCGATGCACCCACCGATGGATCCTGATTCACGATATTTACGGAATCGCGGTTTACCCCGTTGTGCTGCAGGGCCGTTGAGAACATTCCATCGCCAGCAGAGCCGAGGCTGGTGGACGTCTTCCTGCCCACGAAGTCGGCAAGCGTGTGCGCCGGGGAATCCGACTGGACGACAACTTGATTGAGCGATCCGCGCAGGTTGTATCCGGTGACAGCGATCATTTCCGTGGCCGCATCGCTGTACTTCTTGGTCTTGGACCCGTTGGCGAGCAGCGGGTAGTCGCCCATCGACCCGATGTCGACGTGGGTGGCGAGCATTTGCGCCGTCAGCGGTGAACCGGATGCGAAGTCTTGCCAGACCACGCGGTACTTCTTGCCGTTGGACGCGCCCAGCAGTTTGAGAGCATGCTCGAAATCGCCGCGGTCTCGCAGCAGGGTTCCGGCGTTGACGGTGTTGATCGTCTTTGACTGGTAGCCGACATTGACGACGACACTCGGCTCACCGAGCAGGCCGCAACCGGTCAGCGACTGTGCCCCGCCAACTGTGAGAACAGTCAGCAGGGCTATCAATCGCCGCCGCGGCCGGATGGAACCTTCGTGCATATCGACCAGAGTCGGCGCCTTCTGTTACCTCATTGTCATCAGAGGTTGCGCAGCAGTTACGCCATCCGGTCATGTCAAGGACCGATGGTCAACACGGCGGTCGGCAATATCCCGCCAGGACGACGCACGAAGCGCATCTGCCGTGCAATTTCAAGACGGCTTCAAGACGGCGCCGTGAAGACTTCGTTACGCCACCAGCGAGCGCTCTAGCGACAGGCCAGATATTCGGAAAGTCTTGTGACCGTGGATGTCACGACCGCAGCGACCAACACCTCTCAACCAGGTGAAGCGCACCCGCACGACGGACCTGTCGAGCCCGACTATCGGTTCACCCTGGCCAACGAACGCACATTCCTGGCATGGCAGCGCACCTCACTCGGGCTACTGGCCGCCGCCGTCGCCGCTGTACAGTTCATGCCCGAGCTGCCGATCCACGGTATGCGCCACATGCTGGGCGCGATGGTCGGCACACTGGCAATGCTGGCCGCGGGGATTGGGTTACAGCGATGGGTGCAGGTTGATCGCGCGATCCGGCATGGTCAACCGCTTCCGCGGCCGACCACCCCGGTCTATCTCGCCGTGGGTCTCGTCATGATCGGGATGGTGACGGTCGCGGTGACGGTCGCCACCGCCGCGCACGGCTGATGAGCCGCCAACCGTTGGCGCAAGATCGCGGCCTGCAACGCGAACGCACAGCGCTGGCGTGGACGCGCACCACGCTGGCTGTAGCGACTTCGGGCGTGCTGATACTTCTCAGGGACCGGAATGTCTTCGATCTTCTGCATGACCCGGCTCGTCTTGTCGTAGGCGGCCTGGCCATGGTGGTCGCCGTGGGAGTGTTCGGGCTGGGATTGCGCCGTCGCCGCGAGCTGGCGTTGCGGCCATTGCCGTCGTCCGCTACCGGTCGACGGAACATAACGAGCGTTGGAGTTTCCGTAGCTCTCTTGTCAGTGCTGATTGTGGTGTACCTGTCGACGGCACAGCGCTAAAGGTAATTCGTTTGACAACAGACGTTTTCGATGGTGACAAAACAGTGCTGCCCCTGCCGTTACGACGGGGGCAGCACTGCCGTTTACTATTCGCTCCGGGCGGGAACGAAGCCGAGCGGCGCGCCGGCCGGAATCAACTCCTCCTTCACCGCGCTTTCCTCGAACTGGCGGATGAGGCGCCGCGCGTGTTGCATCACCCACCACCGCACGAACGTTTGATTGACCGCTTCGCGCTCCTTCGGGTCCTCCAGCAGATTGATGATGCGGGCGAAGCCCAGCGGGATCTCCGGGTCATGGAAGTGTTGCTGACGCTTGAAGCTGATCTTGAACTGTGACCACTTCACCGCGTGCAGCTCCTCGTTGAGCCACACCATGCAGCCCTCCCGTTTGGATTCCTCAGCACCGCCGAAGAATTCACGCTGATCGATTCCATCGATGATCCGATCGGTTGGCGGTTCACAACCCGCCCACCGCAGCAGGGTTGGGAACATGTCGGTGACGTGCACCATCTCGTTGCTCTCCCGCACCGGGACGTTGCCGGCCCAGCGGATCAGGCACGGTGTGCGGATACCACCCTCCGCAGAGGAGAAGTAGGAGCCGTCGAAGAAGCCCGCCGTGCCACGGCCCAGCAGGTGATCTTCCGGGCCGTTGTCGCCGGCGAAGACCACGATGGTGTTGTCCTCGATGCCCAGTTCGGTCAACGTGTCCAAGATGCTTCCGAAGTCGTGGTCGAGCATCAACAGGGAATCACCCCAGTCACCATTGGTGCTCTTCCCCTTGAACTCTTCGCGGACCACCATCGGGAAATGCATCAACGAATGGTTGTGGTACAGATAGAACGGCTTCCCAGCATCGACGCTGCGCCTCATGAAAGCCTTTGCTCGCCGGTCATATTCGCCATCCACTTCGCCTTTGAGCTTGACGGTCAACTGCTGGTCGGTGGTACGGACGCCGGCGTCCTTGGTGCCCTCGTACATATAGGAATAGCCGTCTCGTTCACCGTCGTACCACGGGTCGTCGGGCCAGAGGCATTCGTCGTAAGTGCGTGCGGGGCCGTACCATTCGTCGAATCCGTGGTCGGTGGGCCACCGGCCGTCTTCGGCGCCGATGTGCCACTTGCCGTAGCACGCCGTCGCGTAACCGGCTGCGGAGAGGATATCGCCCATTGTGCGTTCCCATGCGACGATGCCACCGTCGTTGCCGCCCAACGCGATCGTGTGGTTTCCGGACCGGATTGGGTAGCGCCCTGTCATCAGCGCCGAACGGGTCGGCGTACATTGCGGCTCGACGACGAAGTGTGAAAGCTTGAGTGCTTCACCGGCGAACCTATCGATGCGTGCGGTATCGGCACCGCGCAACATCCCGCCGCCGAAGCAGCCCAATTCGCCGAGCCCGAGGTTGTCGACGTGGAAATACACGATGTTGGGTTGTTCGGGCATGGTTGTACTACCTCTCTATCGGTGATCATTACGAGTGAACGGGTGAACTGGCGCCGGCTACGTTGGCGGCGGATTGGATCCTCTTGCCGCAGTGGTCACCAGCGAGCAGCGGTCACCGCGGTAACGAACGGTCTCCAGGTCGAACGGAGTGCCGTCCTCGAGAAAAGTCAAACGGTGCAACAGCAGCAGCGGCGCTCCGGGCCGGATCTGCAGTAACTTGGCCGTGTTCGTGTCGGCTGACACAGACTCGACGGTGATCTCAGCCCACCCGAGACGCACGCCGAGTTCCTTTTCAATCAAGGCGAATACGTCGTGGCGGTCTAGATTCGCGTCGGTGGGGATGGCTCCGATCCGCAGCGAGGTGGTGTCGAGGGACAGCGGCACGCCGCCGACCGAGCGCAGTCTTTCGATGAACAGAATCTGAGTGTTTTCCGGCAGGTCGAGCTTGGACGCGACGAACGGGGAAGCGATGGACTCGCGTACCGAAAGGACCTTGTTGTCGACTGGGAGCCGGTGACCGGCAAGGGATTCAGCGAGGCCTTCCAGGCGATCGAGACGCTGACTCAGCTTCGCACCCGTAACGAACGTCCCGGCGCCCTGGACCCGGGTGATCATTCCCTCGCCGCGCAGGAGCTCTAGTGCTTCGCGAATCGCGTTGCGGCTCACGCCGAACTCGGCGGCAAGCTCGGTTTCCGAGGGCAGCGCCGGGCGCGCCGCGGCCAAGCCACCGTAGACGCCGTCGAGGATCTGGCCTCGCAGCACGTCTCGGGCCCAGCGTGCGGCATCCGCGCGGCTGCCGGCGTACTCCCGCGTCGCAGGACGCGGAAAGTCCTTGGGCGGGATGTTCGGGCGCCGAGCCATGGTGTCACTGTGCCACCGCTGCGACGCGGTGGCGATAGGCGCAGTGTTACGCCACCTGCTGCTCGGTAAATCCCTAGGCCAGTGGCTGGGCTGCGGCGTAACGGCATCTATTCCGCCACCCCGGCGGCCCCTCGATCACCCGTCGATCAGTCGGCGACGCAGCGAAATCCGATGTGCGTGGTCGCGCTGTCTTGGGACTGCGAGGATCGTGCCGCCGGACGATAGCGGTGGCAGTACTCGGGGGCGCACAGATGCGAACCGCCCTTGAGGGTTTGATTCATCGAGGGGTCGCCGGTCGGCGCCGGGCAGCACTGGGGCGTCTCCTGGACGGGGCGATGCCGGGCGGAGTAGGGAGTCCTCGTCCATTCCCAGACGTTGCCGATCATGTCCACGACACCGAACGCGTTGGCGGGAAAGACACCCACCGGCGACGTGCCGACCCAGCCGAGAGCTCCCTCGTTCGTGTAGGGGAACTTGCCTTGCCACGTATTGGCCATCAGCCGCCCGCAGGGTCGTACATCGTCGCCCCAGGCGTAGACCGCGTCGGCGCCGGCTCTAGCAGCGAATTCCCACTGCGCCTCGGTAGGCAGTCGTCTGCCCGCCCAGGCGGCGTATGTGGCGGCGTCGGGGTAGGCCACCTGAACGACTGGGTGGTCGGTCAGATTGGCGACCGACGACCCGGGGCCGAAAGGTTGGCTCCAGGATGCCCCCGGCACCCAGATCCACCACTGCCGCCAATCGCGCAGATCGACCGGCCCCGGAGTCGAGCGAAACACCAATGCGCCGGGAGATAACTCGTGGGGCGGAACTCCGGGAAAGGCGTCGGGATCCAGCGGCTGCTCCGCCACGGTGAGATAACCGGTAGCGCCGACGAAGTCGGCGAACTGTGCGTTTGTGACCGGATGTTGCTCGATCGAGAACGGTGCGACGGTCATGTCCTGGACGGGCGCTTCTTCGGGATAGAACTGCTCCGATCCCATCCCGAATGAACCGCCTGGGAGGTGGACCAGTTCGGTGAGCATGCTGACAGACTATTCAACTTCGCTGCGAAGTCCATGGCAATGGAAACAGCATGAAGTGGCGTAACACGCTGTTAGCGTGGCTAGTTCAGAGTGCTGCTTGGCTACGCGCCATAGACCGGCACCGGCGGCCGCGACTTGGCCAACAGGTCGGAGACGACAGGGCCCAACTCGACGGGATCCCACCTCGCGCCCTTGTCGATCTGCGGCCCATGCGCCCAGCCCTCGGCGACGCGGATCTTGCCGCCCTCGACTTCGAACACCTTTCCGGTGACGTCGCGGGATTCGGCACTACCCAGCCAAACCACCAGCGGTGACACGTTTTCCGGCGCCATCGCGTCGAAAGCCTCGTCCTGCGTGGACATCATCTCCGCGAAGACGGTCTCGGTCATCCGGGTCCGGGCGGACGGCGCGATCGCGTTGACCGTGACACCGTAACGACCCATCTCCGCAGCGGCGACCAGCGTCATCGCCGCGATGCCGGCCTTGGCGGCACTGTAGTTGCCCTGCCCGACGCTGCCCTGCAGGCCCGCACCCGAGCTGGTGTTAATGATCCGTGCGTCAACGGTTTTGCCCTCTTTGGACAGTCCGCGCCAATACGACGCGGCGTGGCGCATTGTGGCGAAGTGGCCCTTGAGATGCACGGCGATGACGGCGTCGAACTCTTCCTCGCTGGTGTTGGCCATCATCCGGTCGCGAACGATGCCGGCATTGTTCACCAGGACATCCAGCCCGCCGAAGGTGTCGACAGCGGTTTGGACCAGGGCGGCCGCTTGGTTCCAGTCCGCGATGTTGGATCCGTTGGCGACGGCTTCGCCACCGGCAGCGGTGATCTCGTCGACCACGCCCTGCGCGGCACTACCGCCGCCTGCGGGTGATCCGTCCAGACCCACACCGATGTCGTTGACGACGACGCGCGCACCCTCGGCCGCGAAGGCCAGCGCATGCGCGCGACCGATACCGCCGCCCGCTCCGGTGACGATGACGACACGGCCGTCGACCACACCCATATTTCCTGTCTCCTCTACTTGATCGCGCTGGCGTTGGTTGTGGCCAGGTAGTGCGGCGGCTCGCCACCCCCGTGCACCTCTAACGAGGCACCGCTGATGTAGGACGCCGCATCCGACGCTAAAAATGCTGTGGCCCAACCGATGTCCTCGGGCTTGGCCAGCCGGCCCAGTGGGACGTTTTTGGAGATCGCGGCGATCGACTCGGCGTCGCCGTAGAACAGCTCGGCCTGTTCGGTTTCGACCATGCCGACCACGCAGGCGTTCACCCGGACCTTGGGCCCCCATTCCACCGCCAGCGTCTGAGTGAGGCTTTCCAGACCGGCCTTAGCCGCCCCGTATGCGCCGGTGCCCGGGGACGGTCGCCGGCCGCTGAGGCTGCAGATGTTGATGATCGACCCGCCGCCCGACTGGTCCTGCATCTTGTCGTTCGCGAACTGCGAAACCAACAGCCCACCAATGAGATTGAGCTCGATGATCTTGCGGTTGAACTTCGGGCTGGACTCCGCCGTCAGGACGAACGGTGATCCTCCGGCGTTGTTGACGACGACGTCGAGCCGTCCATGCCGCTCGGCGATCGTGTCGATCAACGCCTTGACCGCTTCCTCGTCGCGAACGTCGCACGCGTGGAACTCGTAGGGCAACCCGTCGACGGCACGACGGGCGCAGGTGATCACGGTCGCGCCCTGCTCGGCGAAAACCGAACTGATACCGGCGCCCACCCCTCGAACGCCGCCCGTGACCAAAACGACCCGCCCGGCCAATCCCAGATTGATGGCGGCGGCTGCTTCGGCGCGAGTCACTGTGCTAGCGTACCAAGCAAGTGCTTGCTTAGGTAGTCGACCACAAGGAAGAGCAATGTCGATCACGTCCACCAGCACAGAACCGAGCATCGTCGCGGTCACCGTCGACTACCCGCCCGTCAACGCCATCCCGTCGCAAGGCTGGTTCGAACTGGCCGACGCGATAACGGCCGCCGGCGCGAACCCCGAGACCAGCGTCGTAATCCTGCGCGCCGAAGGCCGCGGGTTCAACGCCGGCGTCGACATCAAGGAGATGCAGCGCACCGAGGGCTTCGCCGCGTTGATCGACGCCAACCGCGGCTGCTTTGCGGCCTTCCGCGCCGTCTACGAATGCGCCGTTCCCGTGATCGCGGCGGTGAACGGATTCTGCGTCGGAGGCGGTATCGGCCTGGTCGGCAACGCCGACGTCATCGTGGCCTCCGACGACGCCACCTTCGGGCTGCCCGAGGTGGAACGCGGGGCGCTGGGCGCCGCGACGCACCTGTCGCGACTGGTGCCCCAACACATGATGCGGCGATTGTTTTTCACCGCAGCCACCGTGGACGCCGCCACCCTGCACCACTTCGGTTCGGTGCACGAGGTCGTGCCCCGCGACCAACTCGACGAGGCCGCCTTGCGTGTGGCCCGCGACATCGCCGCCAAAGACACCCGCGTGATCCGCGCGGCCAAAGAGGCGCTGAACTTGATCGATGTTCAACGAGTCAACTCGAGTTACCGCATGGAACAAGGCTTTACGTTCGAACTCAACCTCGCCGGGGTTTCCGACGAGCACCGCGACGCGTTCGCCGGTACGAAGAAGGGCAAGGACGCGTGAGCGACAAGACAACCACTCTCGACGAAGCCGTCGCGCAGTTGCGCAGCGGCATGACCATTGGCATCGGTGGCTGGGGGTCGCGGCGCAAGCCGATGGCGTTTGTACGCGCGATGCTGCGCACCGACATCAAAGACCTCACCGTGGTCAGCTACGGCGGACCCGACGTGGGGCTGCTGTGCTCGGCCGGCAAGGTCAACCGGGTCTACTACGGTTTTGTCTCGCTGGATTCGCCGCCGTTCTACGATCCATGGTTCGCCAAGGCCCGGACCGGCGGACTCATCGAGGCCCGAGAGATGGACGAGGGCATGCTGCGCTGCGGTCTGCAGGCCGCCGCACAACGGCTACCGTTCCTGCCGATTCGCGCCGGGCTGGGCAGCTCGGTGCTGGACTTCTGGGAGGGCGAGCTGGCGACGGTGACCAGCCCCTACCCGGCGCCCGGCGGGGGACACGAGACGCTGGTGGCGATGCCGGCGCTGCGCCTGGACGCGGCGTTTGTGCACCTCAATCTTGGTGACAGTCAAGGTAATGCGGCCTACACCGGCATCGACCCGTACTTTGACGACCTGTTCTTGATGGCCGCCGAGAAGCGCTACTTGTCAGTGGAGCGCGTGGTATCCACCCAGGAGCTGATCAAGGCGGTGCCGCCGCAGGCGCTGCTGGTGAACCGGATGATGGTCGACGGGGTCGTCGAAGCGCCCAATGGTGCCCACTTCACCACCGCCGCACCGGATTACGGCCGAGACGAGAAGTTCCAGCGGCACTATGCCGAGGCGGCCTCGACCGAAGAGGGCTGGCAACAGTTCGTCGCGACCTACTTGTCCGGCGGCGAGGCCGAATATCAAGCTGCTGTAAGCGCTTTCGCAGAGGAGGCCTCGAAGTGAGCACTCGCGCCGAAGTGTGTGCGGTCGCCTGCGCCGAGTTGTTCAGGGACGCCGGCGAAATCATGGTCAGCCCAATGGCGAACATGGCCTCGGTCGGCGCGCGGCTGGCCCGGCTGACGTTCTCCCCCGACATCCTGCTGACCGACGGCGAGGCACAGCTGCTGGCCGACACGCCTGCGCTGGGCGCCTCGGGTGCCGTCGAAGGGTGGATGCCGTTTGGTCGGGTGTTCGAGACGCTGGCCTGGGGGCGGCGGCATGTGGTGATGGGCGCCAATCAGGTTGACCGCTTTGGCAATCAGAACCTCTCGGCGTTCGGTCCGCTGCAGCAGCCCACCCGGCAGATGTTCGGGGTACGCGGTGCGCCCGGCAATGCGATCAACCATGCGACCAGCTATTGGGTCGGCAACCACTCCAAGCGGGTGTTCTGCGAGAAGGTCGATATCGTGTGCGGAGTCGGCTGGGACAATGTCGACGTCGACAATCCGGCATTCCGCTTTGCCAACACGTATCGGGTGGTGTCGAACCTTGGCGTCTTCGACTTCGGCGGGCCGGACCGGACAATGCGGGCGCTGAGCCTGCATCCCGGGGTATCGGCGGAGGAGGTTCGCGAAGCGACGTCCTTTGACATCCACGGCCTCGAGGATGCCGAGGAGAGCCGACTTCCGACCGACGACGAACTGCGCCTGATCCGCGAATCGATCGACCCGAAGTCATTGCGGGACCGAGAGATACGGTCATGATTATTCCGCCTCCTCCCCATCGCCTCGCTCTGCATCGTCGGCGGTGGCTATGAAGCTACGCACGCCGCTGACCGATCTGGTCGGCGTCGAGCACCCGGTGGTGCAGACCGGGATGGGCTGGGTGGCCGGAGCTCGGCTCGTGTCGGCCACGGCCAACGCGGGCGGGCTCGGCATTCTGGCGTCGGCCACCATGACGCTGGACGAGCTGGCGACGGCCATCGGCAAGGTCAAGGCCGCCACCGACAAACCGTTCGGCGTGAACATGCGTGCCGACGCCGCCGATGCCGGCGATCGGGTCGAGTTGATGATCCGCGAGGGCGTGAAGGTGGCGTCGTTCGCGCTGGCGCCCAAGCCGGAGCTGATCGCCCGGCTCAAAGAGGCCGGCGCGGTGGTCATCCCGTCGATCGGCGCGGCCAAACACGCGCGCAAGGTCGCGAGCTGGGGCGCCGACGCGATGATCGTGCAGGGCGGCGAGGGCGGTGGGCACACCGGACCCGTCGCCACCACGCTGCTGCTGCCGTCGGTGCTGGACGCCGTGAAAGGCACCGGAATCCCCGTCATCGCGGCGGGCGGGTTCTTCGACGGGCGGGGGCTGGCGGCGGCGCTGTCCTACGGCGCGGCCGGTGTGGCGATGGGAACCCGGTTTCTGCTCACTTCGGATTCGACTGTGCCCGAATCGGTTAAGCGCCGCTACCTTGAGTCAGCCCTCGACGGCACGGTGGTCACCACGCGCGTCGACGGCATGCCGCATCGGGTGCTGCGCACCGGTCTGGTCGAGAAGCTGGAAAACGGTTCGCCGGTACGGGGACTCACCGCCGCGGTACGCAATGCCGGAAAATTCAAGCACATGTCGCAGATGACCTGGCGATCGATAATCACTGACGGCCTGGCGATGCGCCGCGGCAAGGAGATGACCTGGTCGCAGGTCGTGATGGCGGCCAATACTCCAATGCTGCTGAAAGCCGGGCTCGTTGAGGGCAACACCGAGGCCGGGGTGCTGGCGTCCGGACAGGTCGCGGGCATTCTCGAGGACCTGCCGTCGTGCGCCGAGTTGATCGAGTCGATTGTGCGTGACGCGATCGGGCACCTGCAAGCGGCATCGGCGTTCGTACAGTCCTAGCCCGCGTCGAGTGTGAAGCCTGCGACGCGACACGCCGATCAGCCCGTGGCGTGATTCACACTCGGCCGTCAGGCGCGCCATCCCGCTGCCTGCATAGCAGCGGCGACGCGGGCAACGAAGGTGCCCTGCCTGTATCGGAGCAGTTCGCTACTCACCCTGATGATGGTCCAGCCTAGGTCGAGTAATCCGCTGTAGCGATCGATGTCTCGGTCGCGCTGCACACGGTCTGTCCAGTGTTGCGGCCCGTCGTATTCGATACCGACTCGCAAATCCTCGTAGCCCATGTCGAGACGGGCAACGAAGTCCCCGTATTCGTCGAAAACCCTTATCTGCGTTTGTGGTCTCGGCAAGCGAGCGTCGATCAACGCCAACCGCGTTCGCGTCTCCTGCGGAGATTCCGCACCTCCATCGACAAGCGGCAACACCCGTCGTAGCCGAAGCAGACCAGGCGAGCCGGGATGTTCGGAGATGACAGCTTCGATGTCGACGATCTTGATGTCGGTCGCGTTCGTCAGCGCATCCAGCCGCTGGATTGCATGCAGTCGCGAGGCGGTCCGCCGGCCGATGTCAAATGCCGTGCGCGCAGGGGTAGTTACTGGAATCCCGTCATCCGTCAGGATCTCATGCGCTGCCAACGTATCTGTATGCTACCACGATCTGCGCCGGCGGCTTTCGGTTGTCGTACGCCAATTCGACCGGAGCGCGCATCCACCCATTTCGCCCCGAGCAACGCTGCCGCCGAATCGCCGGCGACGACTCCTCGCCGCCGCGACCACAGCCACGCCGCGCGTGCCCGCTGGATCGCGGTCAAGTCGATGCCCACCGGGATATAGACGCCCGGATAGACCGGCTCGTATAGGGATCGCATCGCGCGCTCGGAAACAGACTTCGCGGCCAAAGCTTCAGCGCCGAGAAACGGCCAGTCCAATTCCGGCATGGGCGGATGCTGCCACAGGGCACCGACAGCAGCGTCGAGTGTGAACTATGCGACACGACACGCCGATAAAGCGTCGTGTGGTTCACACTCGACGAACCGAGTTACAGCCGTTCGATGATTGTGACGTTGGCCGTGCCGCCGCCCTCGCACATCGTCTGCAACCCATAGCGGCCGCCGACGCGCTCGAGTTCGTTGAGCATGGTGGTGAACAGCTTTGCGCCGGTGGCGCCCAGCGGGTGCCCGAGGGCGATCGCGCCGCCGTTGGGGTTGACCTTCTCCGGGTCGGCCTTGACCTCCTTGAGCCACGCCATCACGACCGGCGCGAACGCCTCATTGATCTCCACGGTGTCGATGTCACTGATCGAGAGCCCGGTCTTCTCTAGCGCGTAGCGGGTGGCGGGAATCGGCCCGGTGAGCATGAATACCGGGTCGGCCGCGCGGGCACTGATGTGGTGAATGCGGGCGCGGGGCGTCAGCTTGTGGTCCTTGACGGCCTGCTCGGATGCCAGCAGCACGGCGCTAGCACCGTCGGAAATCTGACTGGCCATCGCCGCGGTCAGTCGGCCGCCTTCGACCAGCGTCTTCAAGCCGGCCATCTTCTCCAACGTTGACTCGCGCGGACCCTCGTCGACCCGGAATGGACCGGATTCGGTTTCC
Source organism: uncultured Actinomycetota bacterium (assembly GCA_963832935.1). Taxonomy (GTDB): domain Bacteria; phylum Actinomycetota; class Actinomycetes; order Mycobacteriales; family Mycobacteriaceae; genus Mycobacterium. The sequence continues at coordinate 42,095 of CAWHWA010000028.1, read as the reverse complement.
ACGGTGATGATTTCGTTGTCGAAGTGGCCGCCACGGATCGCCGCGAATGCGCGCTCGTGGCTGGTCAGCGCGTACTGCTCCATTTCTTCGCGCGACAGGTTCCACTTTTCGGCGATCAGTTCCGATCCACGGAACTGGGAGATCTCCTGATCGCCATAGCGGTGCAGCCACTGCTTGGATTCGTTAGTCGGCGAGGTGAATCCGAATTGCTCGCCGACCGTCATCGCCGACGAGATTGGAATCTGACTCATGTTCTGCACGCCGCCGGCCACGATCAGATCGGCCGTACCCGCCATGATCGCTTGGGCGCCAAAGGAAATCGCCTGCTGGCTGGAACCGCATTGCCGGTCCACGGTGACGCCGGGAACCTCCTCGGGATAGCCGGCGGCCAGCCACGAGAGCCGGGCAATGTTGCCCGCCTGCCCCCCGATGGCGTCGACGCAGCCGGCGATCACATCTTCAACCGCGGCGGGATCGACATCGACCCGGTCGAGCAATCCGCGCCACGCGTGAGCACCCAGGTCGACGGGATGTATCCCGGCCAGTGCGCCGTTGCGCTTGCCAACCGCGGTACGTACAGCGTCAATGACGTACGCCTCGGGCATTTTTCAGACTCCTTCTGCTGTCTTTTTGGATTCCGCGGTGATCCCGCCAAGCACCATGGCGAGATATTGCTCACCCACCTGCACTGCGGTGAGCGGCCCGCCGGGTTGATACCAGCGGACCGATACCCAGGTGGTGTCACGGATGAAGCGGTAGATGAGGTCGACGTTCAGGTCGGGCCGGAAGTAGCCTTCGTCGACACCCTGATTGAGCACCTCGACCCACATCTTGCGTTGCTCCCGGTTCATGTCCTCGATGTAGGAAAACCGGGGCTGCGACAGCAATCGCTGGGCTTCGTCCTGATAGATGACGACCTGTGCATGCCGATGCTCGATCGCCTCGAACGATGCCATGAACAGTCCCTTGAGCCGCTCCAGCGGATTGGGTTCGCTGTCGACGATCTCGCGGTAGCGGGTGAACAACCAATCGAGGAAGTCGCGCAGCAACTCGTCGACCATCTCCTCTTTCGAGGAGAAATGGTGGTACAGGCTGCCGGACAAGATGCCGGCGCCGTCAGCGATATCGCGCACGGTGGTGGCGCGCAGTCCGCGCTCGGCGAACATGGTCGCAGCGAGCCCCAGTAGTTCGTCTCGCCGGCTGTTCGCCTGACCGGTCATTCGGTCCACCCGACCAGAGTATCAACCAAGCGCTTGCTCGGCTACTTGGTGGCTACGGCTTCGACTCTTTCCGGGCCCGGACCCGCTCGTAATGGCGGGCTGCCCTAGCGCGGTTGCCGCAAGCGTCCGAACACCATTCGCGGCGCGGGTGACTCCTCACAAAGTAGAGCACGCATCCCGGCGCGTGACAGGCCCGTAACTTGACGGCGTCCGGCCCGGTGAGCAGGTCAACGGCTTCGTGCGCCAGGTCGCCGAGGGCCGCGCAGAACACCGTTCCCGCCTGCACCTGCTCACGCTGTAGCCGCCCGTCACGGATGGCTAGCTGCGCCTGAGCTCGCTGCGCGACGGCCGCGTTGAGTACGGCTACTGCATCGTCGACGGTCTCCACCGGCGACTGCGCATGAGGGCGCCGGTCGTCGGTGCAAAACGCCGCCAATCGTCGCATCGCGTCACGGAGAGCCTTCGCCTGCGCCAGTTCGGCCGCACTGGGAACCGCGAATGCGGCGGGCTCATGGTCCGTGACCGCCGCCAACCACTCGCGTAGCGCTGCCGGCGATCCCCAGTCGTCGTTGATTCCGTCCGGGCCGGCCCAGATGGTGTTCATCACGCGGACTGGCGCGGCCTCGTCGGGAAGCACCCAGGTGCGCGCCCCACTCGTCATACTCAACATTCTAACGGATGCAAGCGGTTGTTCCCGTTAGACATCCGTGATACAACTTCTAATGGATAAATCAAATACACCCGTTAGAACTACCGCTTCCTGGTAAGGAGCCGCAATGACGAATTTCACGCTGGTTGACCCTGAAGCGGCCACCGGCAAAGCCGCCGATCTGCTGGAACAAGTCAACAAGTCGCTCGGCCTGATCCCCAACATGACCAAGGCGATGGCCAACAGCCCAGCACTGCTGCAGAGCTATGTAGCGCTCGCTGGTGCGGTCGGCCGCGGCGCGCTGCCCCCGTCGGTGCGTGAACGCCTCGCAATCGCCACTGCACAACTCAACGGCTGCGAATACTGCCTTTCGGCGCACACCTACGTAGGCGCCAACGTCGCCAAAGTCGACGCTGCTGAACTCGACGCCGCGCGCAAGGGCGAGTCGGCCGATCCGCGCATTGCGGCACTGCTGAAGTTGTCCAATGAGATCGCCGAAAACGCCGGCGACGTCGACGAATCCGACCTCAAGGCCGCCCGCGAAATCGGGATCACCGATGAGGAGATCGGCGAGCTCGTCGCCAACCTCGCGTTGAACGTCCTGACCAACTACTTCAACGTCTTGGCCCGCGTCGACAACGATTGGCCGGTCGTGTCCCTGTGACTCGACGGTCCAGTCGAGCTCACGGATGTTGGCTGGACACCGAGATGACCTCGCCAGTGAGGTAGCTGGAGTAATCGCTGGCCAGGAACGCGATGGTGGCCGCTACTTCCCACGGCTCGGCGGCGCGACCGAAGGCCTCGCCGGCGGAGAGCCGGTCGAGCAGATCGGCCGACGTCGTCTTGTCCAGAAACTTGTGCCGCGCGATGCTCGGCGACACCGCGTTGATCCGCACGCCGTACTCCGCGGCTTCTATTGCACTGCAACGGGTTAGCGCCATCACGCCCGCTTTGGCGGCCGCATAGTGCGACTGCGAGTGCTGCGCCCGCCAGCCGAGCACACTGGCGTTGTTGACGATCACCCCGCCGTGCGGCGCGTCCCGGAAGTACCGCAACGCGGCACGGGTGGCGCGAAACACCGACGTCAGGCTGACGTTCAGGACACGGTCCCATTCCTCGTCGGTCATGTCGGCGACCGGTGTCTGTCCACCCAGCCCGGCGTTGTTGACCAGCACGTCGAGGCGGCCCAGCCGGGCAGTGGCCGAATCGATCAAGGCGTCGACTTGCGCGGTCGAAGTCACGTCGCAGACCACACTTTCAACCCGACCCAAACCCAGTGCGGACAGCTCGGCGGCGGTCTCCCCCAGCCGGCGCTCGTGATGGTCGGAGACCAACACGTCCGCGCCCTCGGCCAAGGCCCGCCGTGCGGTCGCCGCACCGATACCGGTGCCTGCGGCCGCGGTCACCACCACCACCTTGCCGTCCAGAAGTCCGTGTCCGGCAATCTCTTTGGGCGCTTCGGCCAAACTCATCCCTTGACCTCCCGAGGTAGGCCGAGCACCCGCTCGGCGATGATGTTGCGCTGGATCTCGTTGGATCCGCCGTAGATGGTGTCGGCGCGGGTGAACAGGAACAGCCGCTGCCACTCGTCGAATTCGCCGTCCGACAACGTCATGCCGGCCTTGCCGATCACGTCCATCGCCAGCTCACCTAGATCGCGATGCCAATTGGCCCACAACAACTTTGACACATTGTCCTGGCCGGGCTGCTCGCCGTCCATGGTGGCCAGCGCATAGCTGCGCATGGCCCGCAGGCCGGTCCAGGCCCGGGTCAGCCGTTCCCGGATGAACGGGTCCTCGGCTGCACCGTTGCGCTGCGCAAGTTCGGCCAGATTGGAAAGCTCACGCGCATAGACGATTTGCTGCCCCAGGGTCGACACACCGCGTTCGAAGGTCAGCGTTCCCATCGCGACCCGCCAGCCGTCGCCCGGCTCGCCAACCACCAGGCCGGCGTCGGTGCGGGCGTCGTCGAAGAAGACCTCGTTGAACTCCGCGGTGCCGGTGATCTGGACGATCGGCCGCACTTCGACACCCGGCTGGTCCAGCGGCACCAGCAGATACGACAATCCGGCGTGCCGCTTGGAACCCTTCTCGGTGCGCGCGACCACAAAGCACCACTGCGATAGGTGGGCCAGCGATGTCCACACCTTCTGGCCGTTGATCACCCACTGATCGCCGTCGAGTTCGGCGGTGGTCGCCACGTTGGCCAGGTCACTGCCGGCGCCCGGCTCCGAATATCCCTGACACCACAGCTCGGAGACATCGAGGATCCGCGGCAGGAAGCGCTGCTGCTGCTCCTGTGTGCCGAACGCGATCAGCGTCGGACCGAGCAGCTCCTCACCGAAATGGTTGACCTTGTCCGGAGCGTCCGCGAGGGCGTACTCCTCGTAAAACGCCACCCGGTGCGCGGTCGAAAGCCCCCGCCCGCCGTGCTCGACCGGCCAGCCCAGACAGGTCAGTCCCGCCGCGGCAAGATGCTGGTTCCATGCCCGGCGCTCTTCGAATGCCTCATGCTCGCGCCCGGGCCCGCCAAGGCCCCGCAGTGCTGCGAATTCGCCGACCAGATTGTCGGCGAGCCAACCGCGGACCTCCGCCCGGAACTCCTCGACGTCCTGCATGCCCTGTAGGCTAACCTACCAAGCACTTGCTTTGTTAGGAGCGTCGCCGATGACCAACGATCCGCGCACCGTGCCCGCGGCGCTGGATCGTTTCGCGCGTCAATTCCCCGATCACGACGCATTGATTACCGATGATCGCTCCTTCACCGGCACCGAACTGCGCGACGAAGTACATCGCGCGGCCGCCGCGCTGATCGCACTCGGCGTCGAGCATGGCGACCGGGTGGCCGTCTGGTCACCCAACACCTGGCACTGGGTGATCGCCTGCCTCGGGATTCATCACGCCGGCGCCGCAATGGTGCCGCTGAACACCCGCTACACCGCGTCGGAGGCCAGCGACATCCTGGCGCGTACCGATGCGCCGGTGCTGTTCGGGATGGGTCAATTCCTCGGCAACGATCGCCTTGCCGACCTGGACCGCGCCGCGCTGCCCGCGCTGCGGCACATCGTTCGGATACCGATCGACGCCGACGACGGAACCTGGGACGAGTTCATCGAGCGAGGCTCCGAGCCGGAAGCCACAGCGGCGGTCCTCGCTCGCACATCCGCCGTCATCGCCCGACGATGTCAGCGACATTCTGTTCACCTCCGGAACCACCGGCCGCAGCAAAGGCGTGCTGTGCGCGCACCGGCAATCGCTGTCGGCCTCGGCGTCGTGGGCCGCCAACGGCAAGATCACCAGCGATGACCGCTACCTGTGCATCAACCCGTTCTTCCACAACTTCGGATACAAGGCCGGCATCCTGGCCTGCCTGCAAACCGGTGCGACGTTGATCCCGCACCTGACGTTCGATCCGCTGCGCGCACTGCAGGCGATCGAGCAACACCGCATCACCGTATTGCCCGGGCCGCCAACGATTTACCAGATGCTGCTCGATCACCCGGCGCGCGGTGACTACGACCTGAGCTCGCTGCGGTTCGCGGTGACCGGCGCGGCCACCGTTCCGGTCGTGTTGGTGGAGCGCATGCAATCCGAGCTCGACATCGACATCGTGCTGACCGCCTACGGCCTGACCGAAGCCAACGGCATGGGCACCAGTTGCCGCGCCGACGACGACGCGGTGACGGTCGCGACCACGTGTGGGCGTCCGTTCGCCGACTTCGAATTGCGGATCGATTCGGGCGACACCCGGCGAATCCGGAGAGGTGCTCCTGCGCGGACCCAACGTGATGCTCGGCTACCTCGACGACCCGGAAGCCACCGCGGCGGCCATCGATACCGACGGCTGGCTGCACACCGGGGACATCGGCGAGGTCGACAAGGCCGGCAACCTGCGCATCACCGACCGGCTCAAGGACATGTACATCTGCGGCGGATTCAACGTCTACCCCGCGGAGATCGAGCAAGTGCTGGCCCGGATGGACGGGGTGGCCGACGCCGCGGTGATCGGAGTTCCCGACGAGCGCCTCGGCGAAGTGGGCCGCGCGTTCCTGGTGACCCGGCCCGGCGCACACCTCGACGAGAAGTCGGTAATCGCTTATACCCGGGAACATTTGGCGAACTTCAAGGCCCCACGGTCGGTACGGTTCGTCGACGCGTTGCCGCGCAATGCCGGCGGCAAGGTGGTCAAACCACAACTGCGAGAGTTGGCCTGAATTGGATCTGGAACTAGACGAAGAGACGCTTTCCTTCCAAGCCGAAGTGCGGGATTTCCTGTCGGCCAACGCCGAGTCGATCCCGACGGAGTCTTATGACAACGCGGAAGGCTTTGCCCAACACCGCCATTGGGACAAGGTGTTGTTCGACGCGGGCCTGTCGGTGATCAACTGGCCGAAGAAGTACGGGGGCCGCGACGCGCCGCTGCTGCACTGGGTGGTGTTCGAAGAGGAGTACTTCCGCGCCGGAGCACCGGGCCGGGCTAGCGCCAACGGCCTCTCGATGCTGGCGCCGACGCTATTCGCGCATGGCACCGACGAGCAGCTGGACCGGATACTGCCCAAAATGGCCAGCGGCGAACAGATCTGGGCGCAGGCCTGGTCGGAGCCCGAGTCGGGCAGCGACCTGGCGTCGCTGCGGTCCACCGCAACCCAGACCGAAGGCGGCTGGCTGCTGAACGGGCAGAAGATCTGGAGCTCGCGGGCGCCGTTCGCCGAGATGGGCTTCGGACTGTTCCGCTCCGACCCCGCAGCTGAGCGGCACAACGGGTTGACGTACTTCATGTTCGACCTGTCGGCCAAAGGCGTCACCGTGCGGCCCATCGTGCAGCTGGGCGGGGACACCGGCTTCGGTGAGATCTTCCTCGACGACGTCTTCGTGCCCGACGAGGACGTCATCGGCACCCCGAACGACGGCTGGCGCGCGGCCATGAGCACGTCGAGCAACGAGCGCGGGATGTCACTGCGCAGTCCGGCCCGCTTCCTGGCGGCCGCGCGAACGGCTGGTCCAGCTGTGGAAAGACAACGGCTCGCCCACCGAATTCGCCGATCGCGTTGCCGATGCCTGGATCAAGTCCCAGGCCTACCGGCTGCAGACCTTCGGCACGGTCACCCGGCTGGCCGCCGGCGGCGAGCTGGGCGCCGAATCGTCGGTGACCAAGGTGTTCTGGTCGGACCTCGACGTGACGATCCATCAGACCGCACTCGATATCCGGGGCGCCGACGGCGAGCTTGCCGGCCCGTGGACCGACGGCTTGCTGTTCGCGCTGGGCGGCCCGATCTATGCTGGTACCAACGAAATTCAGCGCAATATCATCTCCGAGCGGCTGCTGGGCCTGCCGCGCGAAAAATCCGGAGGCAAGAAGTGAAATTTGCGCTCGACGAACAGCAGCGCGACTTCGCGGCCAGTATCGACGCGGCACTGAGCGCGGCCGACCTGCCCGGCGCGCTGCGCGCTTGGTCCGCCGGCGACATCGCGCCCGGCCGCAAAGTCTGGGAGCAACTGGCCAACCTCGGCGTCACCGCACTGGCCGTGCCGGAGAAATTCGACGGCCTGGAAGCCCACCCGGTGGATCTGGTGGTCGCGCTTGAACGCCTAGGGCGCTGGTGCGTGCCCGGCCCGGTCGCCGAATCCATTGCCGTGGCACCGGTTTTGCTCGCCGAGAACGAACGCAGCGCCGAGTTGTCGTCCGGTGAGCTGATCGTCACGGTCGCGTTGCCGCCGCACACTCCGCGCGCGGTTGACGCCGAAGCCGCCGGACTGGTGCTGCTGGCCACCGACGAGGGCGTCAGCGAGGCAACCGCGGGTGAGTGCCACCGGTCCATCGACCCCAGCCGGCGGCTGTACGATGTGACGACAACCGGCGAGACCTGGCAGGCAGATACCAAGCGCGCCTACGAGTTCGGGGCACTGGCCACCGCCGCGCAGCTGGTCGGCATCGCTGAGGCGCTGCTGAATGACACCGTCGACTACGCCAAGCAGCGCACGCAGTTCGGCCGGGTCATCGGCTCGTATCAGGCGATCAAACACAAGCTGGCCGACGTGCACATCGCGATCGAATTGGCTCGCCCGCTGGTATACGGCGCCGCGCTGGCGCTGGCCGACGACACCAGCGCTGCCGCACGCGACGTGAGCGCGGCCAAAGCGGCGGCGGCCGAAGCCGGTCTGCTGGCTGCCCGCTCGGCGTTGCAGACCCACGGTGCAATCGGCTTCACCCAGGAACACGACCTGTCACTATGGCTGCTGCGGGTACAAGCTTTGCGATCGGCCTGGGGTACGCCCGAGGCGCACCGGCGCCGAGTGTTGGAGGCATTGTGAGATCGCACCGGCGACGACACCCCCAGCCGCGCAGCGGCGAGACGCAGCGATGAAGAGGAGTGGCGCCATGATGAGAACGGGAGCTGCTACGGGAAACCGTCGCGGCGCTGGTCGCCAAGCACGCCAACCCCGCGGCGGTCCGCGCGGCCATGGAATCCGAACGCGGCTATGACGAAGCACTGTGGCATCTGCTGTGCGAGCAGGTCGGGGCCGCCGCCCTGGTAATACCCGAGGAACTGGGTGGGGCCGGCGGTGAATTGGCCGATGCCGCAACGGTTCTGCAGGAGCTTGGCCGCGCCTTGGTGCCCTCCCCGCTGCTGGGCACCACGTTGACGCGAGCTGGCGCTGCTGGCCGCACCCGAGCCGGACGCCGAAACGCTGGAATCCCTGGCCGCGGGCACCTCGATCGGGGCGCTGGTCCTCGACGCCGACTATGTGGTCAACGGCGACATCGCCGACGTCGTCGTCGCCGCGGCTGATGGCCAACTGAGCAGGTGGACGCGATTCAGCGCGCAGCCCGTGGTCACGATGGACCCCACCCGCCGGCTGGCCCGAGTCCAGCCCGAGGACACCGTCGCGCTGGGCCCCGACCCCGGCCTCGCCGACACCGCGGCCATCCTGCTCGCGGCCGAGCAAATCGGGGCCGCAGAACGCTGTCTGGAACTGACCGTCGAATACGCCAAGAACCGAGTGCAGTTCGGCAGGCCGATTGGTAGCTTCCAGGCACTCAAACATCGGATGGCCGATCTGTATGTCGCGATCGCCGCGGCCCGGGCCGTTGTCTCCGACGCGTGCAACGACCCCACTCCCACCAACGCCGCAATCGCTCGGCTGGCTGCCAGTGAGGCGCTCTCGACGGTGACGAGCGAGGGCATCCAGCTGCACGGGGGCATCGCAATTACCTGGGAACACGACATGCACTTGTATTTCAAACGCGCGCATGGCAGCGCCCAGCTGCTCGGCTCGCCGCGAGAGCTGCTGCGTCAACTGGAATCCGAGGTGCTTAAGACATCGTGAACGCCTCCGTGGCATTGCGCGCCGGCATCCCACCATTCCATGTGATGGATGTCTGGCTGGCCGCCGCGGAGCGCCAGCGCAGCCACGGCGATCTGGTGAACCTGTCGGCGGGCCAGCCCAGCGTGGGCGCTCCCGAACCGGTTCGTGCCGCCGCGGCCGCCGCTCTGCACGTCAACGAGCTGGGTTACACCGTGGCCTTGGGCATTCCCGAGCTGCGCGCCGCTATCGCATCGAATTACCAACGCCTGCACGGTATCTCCGTCGAGTCCGACGCGGTGGTGATCACCACGGGCTCCTCCGGCGGGTTTCTGCTGGCGTTTCTGGCGTGCTTTGACGTCGGGGATCGGGTGGCGCTGGCCAGCCCCGGCTACCCGTGCTATCGAAACATCCTGTCGGCGTTGGGATGTGAGGTGGTGGAGATCCCGTGCGGTCCGGAGACCCGATTCCAGCCGACCGCGCAGATGCTCGCCGAACTCGACCCACCGGTGCGGGGCGTCGTCGTCGCCAGCCCGGCCAACCCCACCGGAACCGTCATACCGCCCGAGGAACTCGCGGCGATCGCGTCCTGGTGCGACGCCTCCGGAGCACGGCTGATCAGCGATGAGGTCTACCACGGGCTGGTATACGAAGGAGCCCCGCAGACCAGCTGCGCCTGGCAGACATCGCGAAATGCCGTGGTGGTCAACAGCTTTTCCAAGTATTACGCGATGACCGGCTGGCGGCTGGGCTGGTTGCTGGTGCCGCCCGAGCTGCGCCGCGCGGTGGACTGCCTGACCGGCAACTTCACCATCTGCCCGCCCGTCCTGTCGCAGGTCGCCGCGGTGGCCGCCTTCACCCCGGAGGCAACCGCAGAAGCCGACGGCAACCTGAACCACTACACGGTCAACCGCTCGCTGCTGCTCGATGGGCTGCGCGGAATCGGCATCAGCCGGCTGGCACCCACCGACGGTGCGTTCTACGTCTATGCCGACGTCTCGGACTTCACCAACGACTCGCTGGCATTCTGCTCAAAGTTGTTGGTCGACACCGGTATTGCGATCGCTCCCGGTATCGACTTCGACACCACGCGAGGCAACAGGTTTGTCCGGCTGTCGTTCGCCGGACCGACGAGCGACATCGAAGAAGCCCTGCGCCGAATGGGGCCGTGGCTGTCGGTCAGCGGTTGAACTTGCCCGCGAGGTACTCGGCCCGGCAGGCACTGCGGGCGAGTTTCCCGCTCGTCGTGCGCGGGATGGTGCCGGCGGCCACGAGCAGCACGTCGGCGACCCGGATGTGGTGCTGGCGTGAGATCGCGGCGCGCACGGTCTCGATGACCTGCTCGCGCTCGGTACGGCCCGCTCCCGGCGCGCGCTCGGCCACGACAACCACCTGCTCACCGGCGTTGCTTGCCGGCGAGTCGGCTACAGCGGCCGGCACGGAAAAGGCCGCGACATAGCCATTGCGGATGGCGCGTGAGGATTCGCTGACCGTGGTTTCGATGTCGTGTGGGTAGTGGTTGCGACCATCGATGATGATCAGGTCCTTGATCCGGCCCGTCAGGTACAGCTCACCGTCGACGTAGACACCGAGATCACCGGTCGCCAACCAACAGCCGTTGTCGGCGGCGCCCTCGGCGTGGCTGCCCGGGTCGAGCCGGGGCTGCAGCTTGTTGCCGAATACGCGTCGTGTCTCGTCCTCGCGCCCGAAGTATCCGCGACCGATGTTGTTGCCTTGCAACCAGATTTCGCCCACGGTGCCGTCGGGCACCTCGGCACCGTCCGGGCCGGCGATCACCAACCATTGATCGGGGATCGGCTGCCCGCACGACACCTGGGCGACCGCGCCCGGATCCTCGGGTGCGACGATCAGCGCGCGGCCCGCGCCGAGCTGTTCGCGGTCGAGGAAGATGGCGCTCGCCGCGGCGTCCTGGGAGATGCTGGCCACCGACAGCGTCGCTTCGGCCATCCCGTAGCACGGCTTGACCGCGTTCGCGGGCAGACCGTAGGGGGCAAACGCGTTGGTGAATTTCTCGATCGCCGGCATCGTGACGGGTTCGGAGCCGTTGAGGACGCAGACAAGGTTGCTGAGGTCGAGCGTCTCGCCCGCCGGGGGCAATCCCCGCTCGGCCGTCAATTCGAATGCAAAGTTCGGCGCCGCCGCAAAGGTACGGCCGTAAGACGACTCGATACCCAATTGCTTGATCCATCGGTAGGGGCGGCGAAGAAAGGCCATCGGATCCATGAGTGTGACGTGCGCCCCGAAGAACGCCGTGAACATGATCATCATCAACCCCATGTCGTGATACAGGGGCAGCCAGCTCACCATGCGGACGTCGACGTCCAGCCCACCGGTCATGACCATCTGCATCGCGTTGGTGTAGACGGATCGGTGGGTGATCTCCACCCCGGCCGGCGACCGCGTCGAGCCCGAGGTGTACTGCAAGTAGGCGATGTCGTCGGTGTCGAGGGCCGCGCCGGTGAACATCGAACCGAGCGTTGCCGGCAGCGCGTCCACCGCGATCATCCGCGGTCGCTCGTTTGGCGCCAGCGTCCGAATGAACGTGCGGACAGACTCCGCGGCGGCGGTCGTGGTCAACACTGCGGCGGGCCGGGCGTCGGCCAGCACGGCAGCCAATCGCTCGGCATGCCCCGACATGGCCGGCGCGAACAGCGGTACCGCGATGTTGCCTGCATAGACAGCACCGAAGAACGCCGCCACATAGTCAAGGCCCTGCGGCGCGAGGATCGCCACCCGATCCCCGGGCTTGGTGGTCTGCTGCAGGCGGGCGCCGATCGCGCAGACCCGGGCCCACAGCTCATTCCAGCTGAGCACCACCGGCCGCCCATCCGGTTCCTGCGAGTAGTCAAGGAAGCGGTACGCCGGACTGTCACCGTGCTCGGCTCGGTTGTGGTCAAAATACGAGGTCAACGTCACGCCGTCGGGCGCGAGGATCGGACCAGAGTCGGAAGCCAAAGGGTCCGCATCGCCCGCGGTGGGCACGACAGCGTCCAAACACAGATTCCGACTCACGGTAGGACAGATTAATCCGCGCGTGTGGTATTTGCCGCACCGGTTAGCTATGGCGGAGATCACGATCGGGCGGCTATCGGTGCTCAATCGCCGAGAATGCTGTCGACGCGTGCTTCGAGCCGGCCGCGCTCGCCGACATCGTCGATATTGATTCCGAACCGGTCCCTGAGGGCGTCGATGACGGCGGCCGCATCGTCAAGAACGATCTTTTCGGTCCCCCGGTCGCGGTGGATGGCCAGGTTGCGGCCGGACAGGTTGAGCCTTGTGTCGTCGCTGACCAGTGCAACCATCAGGCCGGTGACGAAGTGCGAGGCGGGGTTTGTCGAGACGTACCAGCTGCCCACGTTCAGATCGATCTGCGGCCGGGTTTCGGTGCTGAATTCGTACAGCGACTGCCACTCACCGCGGACCTGGGCCTGCAGCACCAGGCCTTCACCGTGGTCCTGCAGCCGGTAGGGCTCATGCGTCGTCTGCTGCGCGTTGCCGATTTCGAAGCGAATAGGAGAGGTCAGGGTCTGGCCGCCGAATCCGACGTCGACGAGGTAGGACCCCTGCGAGCCCGGGAACGTCACTGCCAAAACTGTGTGGGTCTGCGCCGGCAATGGCGCGTCGGGCGCCATCATCCAGATCACTCGCCCCGCCAACCGGCGCACCCGAAAGCCGATTTCGGCCAGCACGTAACCCATCAGCCCGTTTTGCTCGTAGCAGTAGCCACCCCGGTGCCGATGAACCAGCTTGTCGATCAGGGCGTCTGGGCTCAGGTCGTCGACCGGCACACCCATCACCGGATCGAGGTTCTCGAACGGGATGGCTTGCGTGTGTGCGGTCATCAGATCCTGCAGCACATCCTGGGTCGGCTCGACGGCACCGCCATAGTTGATGCGCTCGAAGTACCCAGTCAGATCCAGTGTCATAGGTTCATTCTGGCCGAGGGTCAACCCGCAGGAAACCCAAGACATCAGAAGGTGTTTCGATCAAATTCTCCCCGATGCCGACCCCGCGCCACGGCGAGGTCCTGGCAACGGTCGGCGACACGGTCGCGGCCCTCGATTTCAGAATACGGCCGTTCGGGCCGCCATTGTCCGGTCGTTTCGCGCGTTCAGAGGCGGCACGGACGGGGCCGTTGTCGATTTACGCCCGATTGATCATGACCGAATCGTGTCCCCGGGGAGTGGCCGAGCGATACTCTATGAGCTCGCGAATTCGACAATCGCGGGGAAGTTGAGCGCCGAGAATATGGGTGACGGGTCCGCCAACGACGCGTCGGGCGGCATCATCGCGGAGTTGGGCGCCGCTGGATTCGAGGACGCACGCCAAGTAGCCAGGGGCGGCGCCGGGGTGATCTATTGCGCCTACGAAACGGCACTGGGGCGCAACGTCGCGATCAAGGTGTTGCCGTCGCATATCGATGAAGAGAGCCGGGAACGTTTTCTGCGCGAAGGCTATGCGATGGGTGGGCTCTCGGGGCATCCGAACATCGTCAACATCCTGCGCGTCGGCGTGACCGACAACGGCCGGCCATACATCGTGATGCCGTACATGGCCTCGGATTCCCTGGCGGTCCGGTTGCGCCGAGAAGGGCCAACCGCCTGGCCCGAGGCGTTACGGATCGCCGTAAAGCTTTGCGGGGCACTGGAAACCGCCCACCGAAGCGGTACCTTGCACCGCGATATCAAGCCCGCCAACGTGCTCGTCAGCGATTACGGTGAACCGCAGCTGAGCGATTTCGGGATCGCCCACATCGAAGGCGGTTACGAGACTGCGACCGGATTCTTCTCCGGCACAATCGATTACACCGCACCGGAGGTCATGACCGGTAAACCGGCGACGGTCGCTTCCGATCTCTATTCACTCGGCGCCACGATCTACGCGCTGATTGCGGGCGGGGCTGCGCACGAACGCAAGAACGGCGAGGATCTCGTCGCGCAGTACCTGCGCATCAGCACGACGCGGATCCCGGATATGCGGCCGGAAGGAATCCCGGAGGCGGTGTGCGCCGCGGTCGAGCATGCGATGGCTATCGATCCGGTGGAGCGGCCGGTGTCCGCGGCGGCGTTCGGCCGCGAATTGCAGTCTGCGCAGCGCCTCAACGGTTTACGGCCCGACTCGATGGCAATCACTAGCACCGGACCCGAATCGGGAAGCACGCTGAACAAGCAGCCCGACGTCGCTGAGTCTTCGGTCGCTCCCGGCTCGGCGGGCGCGTCGGCGCCGGATGGGACTACGTCGACCGTTCCGGGATCAGCGCCACCGGCCGCAGGCCCGGTCAGCGCCACCAGGCCAGTGAGTGACGTCATCGGGGGCGCCTCGCCGCGGCTGCAGTCCGGACCTGCCGATAACGACGAGTTCTCCGAAGCGGCGAATATCTTGCGGGGCGCCTACAGCGCGGAAACTCAAGCGTACGTGGGTGCTTCGGCACCGACACCGACGAGCGGTGGCTCCGGAATGAGCCCGCCGGGCGGTCCCGGGCAACCGGCTTCCTCCGGTTCGGTCCCGCCTTCCTGGCGAAAGCCGCTCTTGGTGAAGGTGCGGGAGTGGTTCGCGGACCCGGGCAAGAAGCGCAATCGCGTTGCGATGGTCGCCGGTGCCGCCGTCCTAGTCGTGCTGTTGGTCGTCGGCGGTCTCTACTTCGGGCTGAAACCCGACAACAACCAGAAGCCGGTCGCGAGCCCGCCGCCGACCCAGGCGCCGGTCGCGTGGAAGCCGATCACGAACGATCGCGTGTCGCGCGTTGCGGCGGCGACGACGCAGGTCGACGGCACCATCTGGGTCTTCGGCGGGATTCGCAGCGACGGCGCTGTCACGGCAATGCAAGAGGGTTACGACCCCGTCATCGACAGTTGGAAAGGCGGCGACGATCTACCCGTTGCCGTGCAGGACGCGATGGCGGTCAACTGGCAGGGAAACCCCGTTGTTCTCGGTGGCTGGAAGTCAGTTGGCGGTAAAAGTGTTGCAACCGACCAGGTTTGGCGAGTCGTCAACAGCCACTGGGTGGAGGTGCCCCATCTTTTGCAGCCGCGAGCGGCCGCGGGGGCCGCGGTCGTGGGCGACCGCCTGGTTGTCACAGGAGGTGTCGACGCCAACGGCGCGCTGCTGAACACCACCGAGGTCTTCGACGGAACGTCCTGGAGCCTCGGCGCTCCGATACCCACGCCGCGCCAGCAGCTGGCGGCGGCGTCGGACGGAAAGCTCGTCTACACGGTCGGCGGCACCACCGGAGATTCCGACCAGGTCAACGTCGAGGCGTATGACCCCGTCGCGAAGACCTGGACGACGTTGCCCGCACTTCCCCAGGCGCGCAGTGATCTTGGCGTCGCCATCACCGACGGCCGGCTGGTGGCCGTCGGCGGCATTTCCGGGGGGCAAGTCCTCAAGAGCGTTTCGGTGTTCGATCTGATGAGCAAAACGTGGTCCGGTCTGCCCGACATGGCGACCCCGCGGCACGGCATGGCGGTCGCGGCGGTCGAGAAGTCCGTGTATGCGATCGGCGGATCGACTGCCGTCGGCGATAACCAGGCGGTGTCGACGGCGGAAGCGCTAAAACTGCCGGCCCGCAAGATTCAGCCGGCCGCCCAATGGCGTTCCCTGCCGGACGCACCCACCGCGCGGCTGATGATGGCGTGGGCAGTGCTCAACAACAAGATCTGGATCATGGGTGGGCTGCAAAACGGCGTCGCCTTGCAGACGGTCGAGAGTTTCGACCCGAAGACCGGAGCCTGGGAGACCGGGCCGCCGCTGCCGATCCCGCTGCACCATGCGGCGGCGGCGACCTACCGCGGTGAGGTGGTCGTGCTCGGCGGCGCGAGCGACAACATCGCCAGCGGGTCTAACAAGGTGTTTGCCCTGCGCGGCGGCAATTGGGTGGAGCTACCACCACTCACGCACGCGCGCGCGGCGCTGGCCGCGGCGGTGGTGGGTGACAAGCTCGTCGCGGTCGGCGGGCAGAACGCCAAGCAACTCGTCCCGCAGACCGAGGTCTTCGACGGCAGTTCGTGGAAGGACGCCGCGGACATGCCCACCCCGCGCGAGCACCTCGCCGCGGTCTCCGATGGCACCTACGTGTACACGGTTGGTGGGCGGTTCCTGTCCTCGGACAAGAACTCCGCCGCGTTAGAGCGGTTCGACCCGCAATCAGGGCAATGGACCAAGTTGGTCGGCATGCCGACGCCACGGGGAAGCTTCGGCGCCACCTACATCGACGGCCGCATTCTGGCGGTCGGCGGCGAAGAGCCGACCCGGGTGCTCAACGTCATTGAGATGTACGACATCTCCGAAGGGAAGTGGAGCACGTTGCCTCCGATGCCCACACCGCGGCACGCCGAGGTGGTGGCCACGGTAGGCAACACGGTCTATGTCATCGGTGGCGCGAACCGGCCGACACATGAAGGCCCGATCGCGACCGTCGAGGCACTGGATTTCCTGTAATTTCGGTCGGGTGCCCGACTTCTCGCAGCTGCCTCCAGCCGATCAGGAAGCAATCGGCAAGACGCTGCTGACGCTGCTGAAGGCGTTCGACGAGCGCGATGCCGAGCCCCTGCTGGGCGTGTATTCCGACGACGCCGACTGGGTCAACGCGTTCGGAACGGTCAAGCGCGGGCGCGAAGACATCGTGGAGTACCTGCGTGGGCTGTTCCGAGACGCAGAACTTCAACCGTGGCGAACTCACCGGTCCCCCGGAAACCAGTTTCCGGGTGCTGACCCCGGAAGTGGTGCTGGTCTCCGCGCATCTGCGGGTCAAGGGCCAGGGGCTGGTCAGCGGTGGAACGCTGGACCGCGACAACTTCTCGCTGCGCGCCTTGCAACGTCAGCACGATGGATCGTGGCTGATCGTCTCGGAGATGTTCCAAGACGCCAACACCGAGACCACCTACGCTCACTAAAAAGCCTGCTGGAAGTGGTGCGGGATCCGTCCTTGTTTTATTTGTGTCGAATACGGGGACCCGTGTGGGCATGAGCACCAACACCGTATGGATCGTGATCGCCGTCGTAGTAGCAGTTCTGTTGATTGCCGCCCTGATCGTGGCGATCAACACTGACCCGGAGTCGCCGCCGCCATCGGCAGGCCGAAGAGATTCGGGAGCAGGCCAAGTTGGAGTCGTCCAGGCTCGAACGCCGTGAGGCGCTTGCCCAGGAAACCGCGGCTAAAGCTCGTGCCGCACAGGCCGAGGCCGAGGTCAAGGCGGCCGAGGCCGCCAGGCTGCAGGAACATGCGGACCAGCATCAAAGCGAGGCAGCGGCATCGCGCGAAGCAACTCCAACAGCGATGGGACCACGCCGACCGCATCGACCCGAAGACCGGCAAGAACGACCGCGAGGCCGACGATCCCGCGTCCGACCGTAGCGAGGCATGGTCGGCCGAGTCAGCTGAAGCGCGGACCGATGCAGAAGCCGTGCGACAGGAGACCTATCGCGGGACGCCCCGCTAACGCTGGGCCACTGCTTCGTAGCGTCACTGCGGAACGTTCCCCCTTGATGTTCCGCGGTGGCGCTACGTTTCGTCGAAAGCCCTGGCGTCACGCCGCTTCGCGGCGCGCATCGTCAGCGGACTAAAGCCAGGTGTCCTCGTCGTCGTGGTGAGAAACGCCTCCAGGTCGTCGCGCCACTGGGCCGGCGTCGTCTTGTCCGGTTCGATCCCGGTGTACTCGCCGCGATAGAACAGCAGCGGCCGCGGCTTGATCTTGGGCGCCTCCGACAGCGACTGCACCGCGCCGAACACCACGAAGTGATCGCCGCCGTCGTGTACGGATGCCACCGTGCAGTCGATGTGGGCAAGCGAGCCGTCGATGATGGGCGAGCCGAGTTCTGAAGGGTGCCAGTCGATTCCGGCGAACTTGTCGGGTTCTTTGGAGCCGAATCGGGCGGAGACGTGCTTCTGGCCCTCGGTCAGCATATTGACGCAGAACCGGCCGCTCGCCTCGATGGCCTGCCACGATCGCGACACCTTGGTCGGGCAGAACAGCACCAGCGGCGGGTCCAGCGACAGCGCCGCAAACGACTGGCAGGCAAACCCGACCGGGACGTCGTCGTGGACGGTGGTGATGATCGTGATCCCGGTGCAGAACTGACCCAGCACGTCGCGGAACGTGCGCGGGTCGATCGGCGCGGCAGTCATGGTCAGCCTCGAATCAACCCTTGAAGCCGACGCTGAAGTCGTGACCCCACAGGCTGATGGCGGTACTTTCCCGCGCGATCCAGTCGTGGTCTTCGACTGTCCTTCCCTCACAACCGAATTCGACGTCGAACCCGCTGGGTGTCTTCATGTAGAAGGACAGCATCAGGTCGTTGACGTGGCGGCCCAGCGTCGCCGACATCGGCACCTTGCGCCGCAGCGCCCGGTCCAGGCACAGCCCGACGTCGTCGGCCTTCTCGACTTCCATCATCAGGTGCACGATGCCGCTGGGGGTCTCTCCGGGCATGAAGGCGAGGCTGTGGTGGCGCGGGTTGCAGCCCAAGAACCGCAGCCAGGCCGGCGCTCCGTCAGCGGGCCGGCCCACGACTTGCGGTGGCAGCCGCATCGAGTCACGCAGCTTGAAGTCCAGTACATCCCGGTAGAAGTGCAACGTCTCTTCGTCGTCGCGGGTCGTCAACACCACGTGTCCCAGGCCCTGCTCAGCGGTGACGAACTTGTGCCCGTACGGGCTGACCACTCGGCGGTGCTCCAGGGCGGCGCCGTGGAAGACCTCCAGGCCGTTACCGGACGGATCGGAGAACCGGATCATCTCGTCGACCCGTCGATCGGCCAGTTCGGCGGCGGTGGCCTCCTTGTATGGCGTGCCCTCGACATCGAGCCGGCTCCGGATCTCTTGCAGGCCCGCGGCATTCGCGCATTCCCAGCCGGCTTCGATGAGCCGGTCGTGCTCGCCGGGGACGATGACCAGCCGGGCCGGGAAATCGTCCATCCGCAGGTACAGCGCACCTTCGGTGCTGCCCTTGCCCTCGACCATGCCGAGGACTTTCAGGCCGTAGTCGCGCCAGGCCGCCATGTCGGTGGCCTCGATGCGCAGATAGCCCAGAGAGCGAATGCTCATCCTGCGCCTCCCAGGAAATCGATGGTGAGCTTGTTGAACTCGTCGAACTTCTCCACCTGCGCCCAGTGCCCACATTGCCCGAAAACGTGGAGCTGTGCACGCGGAATGGTTTTCAGTGCGACCAGTGCACCGTCCAGCGGGTTGACCCGGTCCTCGCGACCCCAGATCAGCAGCACCGGCTGGCGCAGCTGATACACCTCGCGCCACATCATGCCGAGCTCGAAATCGGCTCCGGCGAACGACATTCCCATCGCCCGGGTGGCCGTCAGCGATTCCGGCGTGCTGGCCAAGGCGAAACGCTGGTCGACCAACTCGGGGGTGATCAGTTTCTGGTTGTAGACCATCACCCGCAGAAACGCCTCGAGATTCTCCCGGGTGGGTTCGACGGAGAACTTGCCCAACCGCTTGACACCCTCGGTCGGGTCGGGGGCAAACAGGTTGACGCTCAGTCCGCCGGGTCCCATCAGTACCAGGCGTCCGGCCCGGTCGGGGTAGTCGAGCGCGAACCGGACCGCGGTACCGCCGCCCAGCGAATTGCCCACCAGCGGAACACGACTCAGGCCCAGCTGGTCGAAGAGACCTTTCAGCGCCCGCGCCGCGTAGTGGTTGAACTGCCCGTGCTCGGCGCGTTTGTCGGAGAGACCGTAGCCGGGCTGGTCGACGGCCAGCACATGGAATTGCTCCGCCAGCACCGGGATATTGCGCGAGAAGTTCGTCCAGCTCGCACGCCCCGGGACCGCCGCCGTGCAGCAGCACCACCGTCTGCTCGTTGCCCACGCCCGCCTCGTGATAGTGCAGCTTCAGCGGCCCGTCCACGTCCACTTCTGCGAAGCGCGAGGTGGACTCGAACGTCAATTCTTCGGTCTTGGACTGGGTCTCAGTCATGCGCTAGACCATGGTGTCGCCGGGCGGCAACCCGAACTCGTTGTTCCCGAAGATCAGGTAGGCCCGCTCCGGATCGTTGGCCGCATGCACCCGGCCGGCGTGCGCGTCGCGCCAGAACCGTTGCACCGGTAGGTCGTTGCCCAGCGCGGTGGCCCCGGATGCCTCGAACAACCGGTCGATCGAAGCGATCGCACGCCCGGTGGCGCGCACCTGATCGCGGCGGGCGCGGGTGCGCAGGTCGAACGGAATCTCCTTGCCGGCGGACAACAGCGCGTACTCGTCGGCGACGTTGCCGATCAGCTGGCGCCACGCGGCGTCGATGTCGCTGGCCGCCTCGGCGATGCGAACCTTGGCGAACGGGTCGTCCTTGGCCTTCTCACCGGCGAACGCGGCGCGCACCCGCTTGCCCTGATGCTCGACGTGCGCGTCGTAGGCGCCGTAGGCCATTCCGACGATCGGCGCCGAAATAGTGGTGGGATGCATTGTGCCCCAAGGCATTTTGTAGACCGGCGCGGTGTTGTTCTGGTACCCGCCCGCGGTGCCGTCGTTCATCGCCTTGTAGGACAGGAAGCGGTGCCGCGGCACGAAGACGTCCTTGACGACGACGGTGTTGCTGCCGGTGCCGCGCAGGCCGACGACATGCCACACGTCGTCGATGCGGTACTCGCTGCGCGGGATCAGGAAGCTGCCGAAGTCGACCGGCCGGCCGTCCTTGATGACCGGGTCCGCCGAGGAACGCCCAGGTGGCGTGATCGCAGCCCGAGGACCAGTTCCACGAGCCGTTGACCAGGTAGCCGCCGTCGGTCACCACGCCCGCGCCCATCGGGGCGTACGACGACGAGACCCGGGTCTTGGGGTCCTCGCCCCAGACCTCCTCCTGTGCCTGCTGGTCGAACAGCGCCAGGTGCCAGTTGTGCACGCCGATGATCGAGCTCACCCAGCCGGTGGAACCGCACGCGCTGGCGATCGGCGCACCGCCTCGTAGAACAGCGTCGGGATCGCATTGCAGGCCACCCCACTGCTCGGGCTGCAGCAGGGTGAAGAAGCCGACCTCGTCGAGCTCGGCAACGGTCTCGTCGGGCAGCCGGCGCAGATCCTCTGTCGCCTGAGCGCGCTCCCGAATCTTCGGGAGCAGATCGTCGATCCCAGCCAACACCGACTGCGCATCACGCTGTTGAATGGACGTCACTTACCTTTGCCTCCTGGGCCAGACTTACTCAGTGGACTTACACAGCAGACTAGAACACGTTCCGATTTGTGTCGAGCAGGGTATTCCTGCGGCTGGTAGCGATATGAATCGGGTTTTCTGTAACATGTTCTAGTTGTCAGAAAGGGAGGGGCGGGTCTTGACGGAAGCGGATCTGGACCAAGCACCCGACGAGCCGCTCGGCGACCACGTCCTGGAACTGCAGATCGCCGAGGTCGTCGACGAGACCGACGATGCACGCTCATTGGTGTTCGCCGTGCCGGACGAGTCGGGCGACCCCGAGATCCCGCCGCAGCGGCTGCGCTACGCACCGGGTCAGTTCCTGACGCTGCGCGTGCCCAGCGACCGCACCGGTTCGGTCGCTCGCTGCTATTCGCTGTGCAGCTCGCCGTTCACCGACGACGCGCTGACCGTCACGGTCAAGCGAACCGTCGACGGATACGCGTCCAACTGGCTGTGCGACCACGCTCACAAGGGCATGCGGATCCACGTGCTGGCTCCGTCGGGCAATTTCGTACCCAAGACCCTCGACGACAACTTCCTGCTGCTGGCCGCGGGCAGCGGGATCACCCCGATCATGTCGATCTGCAAGTCGGCGCTCTCCGAAGGCAGCGGACAGGTCACCCTGGTCTACGCCAACCGCGACGACCGCTCGGTGATCTTCGCCGATGCCCTGCGGGAACTGGCCGCCAAGTATCCCGACCGGCTCACGGTGCGTGCACTGGCTGGAATCGGTGCAGGGGCTGCCGAGCACCGCCGCGCTGGCGACGCTGGCCACGCCGTTCACCGATCGGCACGCGTTCATCTGTGGGCCCGGCCCGTTCATGGACGCGGCCCGCCAGGCTCTCGAAACGCTGAAAGTGCCTGCGCCACAGGTGCATATCGAGGTGTTCAAGTCGCTGGACTCGGATCCGTTCGCGGCGGTGACGATCGAGGACAGCCGACGAGGGCGACCAGCCGCCGGCCACCGCCGTGGTGCAGCTGGACGGCGAAACCCACACCGTGTCGTGGCCGCGCAGCGCCAAGCTGCTCGACGTCCTGCTCGCCAAGGGTTTGGATGCACCGTTCTCCTGCCGTGAGGGCCACTGCGGCGCATGTGCCTGCACCCTGCGCAGCGGCAAAGTGAACATGGAAGTCAACGACGTGCTCGAGCAGCAGGATCTCGATGAAGGGCTGATTCTGGCCTGTCAATCTCACCCGGAATCTGATTCGGTAGAAGTCACCTACGACGAGTAGTCGCGGAGTTAAGTTCACCCTCGAGGGTTCGACGGAAGGAAGCGCCGATGATGCGATCGGTAACGGGCTTGGCGGCCGTCGGACTCATGCTGTCCTTCCTGCCCGCGCCATTGGCGGGGGCGGCCAGCAACACCGCCACCACCCTGTTCCCGCTGGACGGTCCCAACCAGCTGGAGACGCACATGTTCCTCAACTGCTTCAAATCCGATGGCCACTGCGACTTCATCGCCGGCGCCGACATGCGCACCCCCGACGGTGTGACCGGCTTCCCGCATGACCTGTGGGCCCGTCAAACCACCGAGATCCGGTCGAACAACCGGATGGCCTACCTGGACGCGCATGCCAACGGCCAATACGAGCGGGTCATGAAATCGATGGGGACCGACGAGATCACCACGGTCTATTTCGCTGAAGGGCCGCCGGACAAGTACCAGACGACCGGCCGCATCGATTCCACCGACTGGGGCACGGGCCAGCCCAAGACCGACGTCAACGTCATCACTTGCACGCACATCCAGGTGGTCTACTCCGGGGTCAACATCACCTCGCCGAGCACCTGCGCTCAGACGACGTTCTCCTAAAACGTGCAGTGCGCGCCTAGGGTTTACGACCAATCGGATCAGGGCTTCTCTGTCCGGGCCTGAAGTGCTTGGTGGAGTTCGGCTCGGGATCGGATGCTCAGTTTGCGGTAGATGCGGCTGAGGTTGACTTCCACGGTCTTGGGGCTCACAAATACGGCGGCGGCGATGTCCCGGTTAGTCATGCCCGCGACGGCTAACTCGGCGACGCGTTCTTCGGTGGCCGTCAATCCGGTGGCGCGTCCTCGGACTGAGACGCCACGTGCCAGTTCAGTTCTGGCGCGCTCGGCCCATACCGCGGTGCCGAGTTGCTCAAAGATATCCCGCGCCTCGCGCAGCGCTGCACTAGCCGCGTCACGCCGGCGCTGGCGGCGCTGCAGCTGGCCAGACAACAGCTGAGTGCGGGCGCGTTCGAAAGGCATCGTCAGGCGTTGGTGCTCGGCTAATGCCAGCTCGACGCTTGTCGTCGCAGCTGCGACGTCGCCGCGCGCAGCCTGCAGCATGGCGCGACAGCGCATACCGACCGCTAGGGTCCAGGCGCGGTCAAGTCGGCGGCCATTGCGTTCCAATGCCTCGACCAGCCGCTCGGCATCATCTAATCGACCAAGACCGATCATGGCCTCGACGGCCTCGGGAACGAAAGACGAAGAAATAATTTCACTTGCGTCTGGAAAGAGTTCCACCACGGGCAACAGCGGTTCAAGCACGCTCAGGGCTGCTTGGTAGTCACCGGATGACACCTCGACGAATCCGGCTAATGTCGCCGGCCATTCGGCCAAACGTCTTGAGCCACAGCGTTGGGCAGCTGCTATCGCCTGGCTCAGATCATGACGAGCATCGCCCAGGCGGCCTGCATAGGCGGCCACCGCGGCCCGAAGGGTGAGTGCAATGAACAATGGGAAGTCGCCGCTTAGCTGGGTTGCCCGTTCCATCGTGGCGTCGGCAATAACAGCCGCGCTGGCGAGATTGCCACGCCAGATATCGATGAGGACGAGGTGAAAGCCGATGAACATCAGCTCGGCCTCCTCGCCGAGAGCGAGGCATTGCTGTTCTACCTCCGCAAGCTCCTCGCGGGCTCTCCCCAGCTCACCCGTCCAGGCGCGCAGCAGGCTCATCTGTAGACGAGGTCGCTGCGGCAACGGGACGAGCGAGCGGGGGCCTTCCAGTTCGACTGCGCGCTGTAAGGCCGGCTCGTCGAAGCCCTTGCCGCCGATGAAGTCCATCATCGCCCGCATGCCCAGCGCCGGGCCGAGCTGTGTAGCGGCGCCAAGGCGCTCGGCGTCGGTCACGGCTTGCTGAACACGGTCGTATGCGCGATCGTATTGGCCGGCGTTGAGGAGTGCGTACGCCAAGCTGATCAGGATGAGGACTCGCAACCCGACGTCCGCACCGCTCTCGGTTGCTGCGTCCTCGAGTAGTTCGGCTGCTTCAAGGAAACTGTCGTCGGAGAGGACGACCAACCCCAGTTGATGCAATGCCTCGGCGCGGGTTGGGCCGGCCGGGAGGGCTGCGATGACCGCGTCGAGGATCCGCCGGGCTCGGCTGGGATCACCTGCCATGAAATGGTGGTTCGCACAACGGATTTTGCGGCGCGGATCGTTGTCGCCGGCCAGACCGACGGCCATTTCAACCAGCTCGGCGGCAGCGGCCGGTGCTCCTCTGTCGCGGGCGATTTCGGCGGCCGCGTCCAGGGCGGCAACGGTCTCCGGCTCTCCGGATATGTCTGACAGGGCCAGGTGGCGGGCGCGCAACTCGGGCTCGGCGGTGAGTTCGGCCAGACGGCGGTGCATTTCGCGACGGCGACCAGGCGCCGCTGCGGTGTAGACGCCATGCGCCAGAATGGGATGGGTGAATCGGAGCTGGCTGCCGTCGACAACCACCACCGCCTGGATTTCGGCCTCACTGAGCGACTGCACCACCTGATCCGGCATCAAATCGGTGGCCTGCGCCACCATCGCCACCGTGGGATCAGGGAGACTGGCGATGGCCAGCAGAACGTCTTCGGCTCCGACTCGATTGATCCTTGCGCGGACCAAATCATTGAGGCTGCCCGGCAGACCCAATTCGGAAGCTCGGCCCTTAAGGCCGAGTTCTCGGGTTAACTCCAGTGCGAAAAACGGGTTGCCGGCTGCGATCTCGTGAATGCGCAGCAGCGTGGGGCGCGCCACCGACTGGCCCAACCTCGTCATCAGAACCTGATGCAGCTCGCCCACCGTCAACGGCTGCATTCGGATGTGACGCACGCCGTCGGGGCTCCGAAGCTGCAGCCGCGCGGCAGCCTCCTCGGTCCGCGTCGTGCACAACAGACCCGCGCCGGCCCGAAGCCGGCGCGCCGCATATGCCACCACACTGGCACTCGACGTATCTGCCCACTGCAGATCATCGATGGCAATCACGACAGGACTCAGGGAGGCGAGCCGATCGATGACCGCCACGAAAGCCGCCGCCACCGCCCTGGGATCAATCCCGGAAGCCTCGACCAGGTGCCGCAACAGCGCACCATCCAAAGCCTGCTGCTGCGGAGCCGGCAGGTCCGCCCAGACCGCGTCATCGACATCACCGAGCAGATCAGCCAACACCGTATAGGCCAGCACCGATTCAGCCGCGGCGGCTCGACAACTCAACACGCGATACCCAGACTCACCAGCCCGACGCGTCGCGTCCGCCCACAACGTCGTCTTACCGATCCCCGCTTCGCCCTCAATGACGAGAGCAGACGACCGATGCGGCAACGAGTCCAGAAAGTCACTAACGGCCCGCTCGTCGGCACGCCGACCAACCACCTGCTCCGCCACATCGAACCTTCGCGCGATCAGACGGCTGCGCCGGCAATTGGCCAGCGACGTCGCGACAACGGCTGATATTGTTCGCGCCCGACCCCCATACCGTGCCCCCTCCGTTTGCCAGACGGAAATCGACCCTCGGCTGCTTCGAGGGTTCTGTCCGCTGAAAAGCGCCGTTTTACTTAAAAGAGCTCACGGCAAGTATCACCCAGGCGGGCTGCCGTTTGCAGTCGAACGTCGACCAAGAACAGGCCGAAGTGGTCACCGCCGTCGAGCCGATCCGTCAGCAACCCTGTGGACGCATCCAACCGACACCGGAGCTAATCCGTTCTGCGGGCGCGCCGGCGTCGCGGCAAAGCAGTGCGACGGCCTCGGCCGACTCGGCAGCAAAGACACCGAACGTGTAGTCGTCGTCTGGTACCGCCATCGCCGTCAGAAGCTGGACGTGGTCTCCGCCAGCTGACATGAACGCAGCGCGGCTATTGAGGCGATCGATGATGTCGCCGATCGAGTGGGCGGACGTCCGAGACCCGTACCACTCGACGAGGAACCGTTGTGCTTGAGGCTCAGCGCTCGCCATCGTTCTGACGATATAGACGTCGGTTACCGCCGACATCAGGGTTTTCCCTACTTTCGCATCGATCGAATCGGATCGAACCACAGCGTGCCCTACGCGTGCCGGCCGATCGGAATCCAGGAAAAGCACAGGGCAATAGTCGAATTCGCTGCGGGCATCTCCGTCGCAGTCATGCGGGCGCAGATGTGCTGAAGCGGGGGCACCGCTTGGGGGTGCCCCCGATCAACAGCGCTTGCTCTCAGTACAGCGGGACCCACACACCGAAGAACCAGTATCCAAAACCCCCGTAGTCGGCGTTGAAGACCGGAAGGACGGTGAAGTTGTTGTAGGTGAACGGTGCGTAGTAGTTCTGTCCGTAGGACTGGTCGACCGGCGGCCCTTGCCAGGGTTGGTTCCAACCACCGGCAGGCGGCGTCGGCGCGTCCCAGCCACCGGAAGGTGGCGGGCCTTCCCAGTTAGGCGGGGGTGCGCCGGGGGCGCGTCCGTTGTTCCAGCCGTAGCCGCTCGGCGGTGGCGGCGGCGGCGCTCCCTGGCCTGGCAGGCAGAAGCCATTCGGCAGGTTGGTGGGGCCGCCGTATTGATCAGTGGGGCGCAAGATCGGCGGCCGCGGCGGGTAGTACGGCGGGTGTGGAGGCTGAGTCCACGGCGCGTTGAGGACTGGGCGGGTAGGTGTCGGCGTCGGGTAGCCGCTGCGCTGCGGTGACGTCCACCCCGGCGGCGGGGTCCCGCCGGTCCACCCCGGCGGCGGGGTCCCGCCGGTCCACCCCGGCGGCGGCGCACGAGCCATTCCAGGGCGCCCCGGTTGTCCCCGGCGTGCCCCCGTAACCGGGACCGGGATTGGGAGCGGGGGTGCAGCCCTTTTCCCATGCGGGGCAATTTGATTGCGTTGGCATCGACGTCGTCGGGGTGTTCGGTGGCGTCCTCTGCCACGAGCTGGTCGGCGGAGGCGGCGTGCTCGAGCCGCCGTAACCGGGCCCGGGGCCGGGGGTAGGCGCGGGGGTGCAGCCCTTTTCCCAGTTGGGGCAGTCCGATTGCGTCGGCATCGACGTGGTCGGGGCGTCCGGCGGCTTCTGCCACGTGGTGCTCGGCGGAGCTGTGGTGTGCGGCGGCGGCGTCGTGATCGGTGGTGGCGGCGTCTGGTAGGTGCTCTGTGGCGGCGGAGTGCTGTGCGGCGGCGGTGTGCTCTGCGGCGGTGGCGTGTACGGCGGCGGCTGAGTGCTATGCGGCGCCGGAGCTATCGGCGGTTGCGACCCGGTGCCCCCGTAACCCGGGTTGGGGTTAGGGGATCCGCCGCAGCCCTTTTGCCAGCTGGGGCACGGCGGTGGGTCTAGCGGGGCGGATGCTGCGAATCCCGCGTTGACCGCCGATGCGGACATGCCCAGGCCCACAGCGACTGCGGCTGCTGCGGCGAGACGTTTGATGGACATTAGATGCGTCCCCTCTCGGGCTTCGGTCCGAACATGTCAATGGGCCCGCGCTATGGGCAGGTGAAGTCCAACTCGAACGGCTTGGTTATCGGCTTCGGTTGCTGCGGATTGCTCACGTCGGCACCGCTCGCGGTGCCCTTGATCTGGTAGTACTTGCCGCTTACCGCGGCTCCGGCGTTTGCGTCCTGACCCTTTGCGGCGTCGGAATAACCCAGGGTTATGCCGTCGACGCTGCCCAGTCCGACGGCGTGAACGATCGGCGGGTTGTCATTGCTGATCACCGCACCGATACCGCTGGCCGCATCGCCGACGGCGACGTTGATGTTGTTGCCGGCCGGGGTGCAGCGGACCGCACCGCTGACGTTCAGGTTCTTGCCGTCCACGATCACCTGCGGCCCGGCAGGGGCTGACGCGCCGGGGTCCGACGCACCTGACTTTTTGTTGGAACAGCCAGCGCAACCCGCGACCACGATGGCCAGGCCGGCTATGCCGACGACGATTTCACGCTTCACCACTGCTCTCCTTCGTGTCGCGGTGTCCGCTCGTCGCGACACCTCAATCTCGTTGCCTAGCCAGGAATTTGGTAGGCGCACCTACCGGCCTTGTGTTCGGTGAGCGCGACGGGTTGGCCGTCCACCTGAATCGCGCAGTCGTGCGGACCGCCGTCTTTGTCGGTGTAGTTCAACGCCAGATAAGGGTTTCCGGTGACCTGCACGGTCTGCGACCAGGGAGTGGAAACCCAGGTTGTGGTGCTCGCCGGATACACCGGGGTTCCGGGGTCGGGGATGACGGAGTAAACGTCGCCGCCGCCGAGGATCTGGTACACGACAGTGTGTTGCCCAGGGTGCGCGTTGGCCGCGGGCAGCATCGCCGGCGGTGCAGTGCTCATGGCGATGGCAACGGCCGCCAGCAAACCGGCCACGACGATTGGCCGTGGGGCCCCGGTAGCGCGGCGCCGGCGAGAGTCAGCACTCATGAGGTGACTGGCAAGCCAAAGTCGTTGACATAGAAAACCTTTCGATATTCGACTGCGCATCACAAAGTCACGCTTGCAGCCTCGTGTTCGGCGGCCAGGCAACCAATGCCCGCGCGGCAGCTATAAGCTAAAGCCGCGCACGGCCGAGTCTCAATTAGGGATTTCCCTACACTTTTCGGCAACGGGATTCCCCGCACCTGCTATCGACCGTCAAGGCCGGGCGATCCGCTTCGCGAACCCAAGCAACGGCCGCGGTGGCCGAAACCGCTATATGAACCGCTAGCGGGGCAGGCCGAGGAGCCGCTCGGCCGCCACCGTGAGCAGGATCTGCTCGGTGCCGCCCGCGATCGTCAGGCAGCGGGTGTTGAGGAAGTCGAACACCGCGCGGTCGTTGTCGGCCCGGCGATCGACCAGGCCGCCGCCTTCGGCGACGTCCATCGTGAATTCGGCCAGCGCCTGCCGGTAGCGGACGCCGATGAGCTTGCGGACGCTGGATTGCGCACCGGGATCCTGGCCGCCCACGGCGAGCTGGGCGATGCGCTGGTCCAGCAGCGCGCCGGTCTGGGCCAAGATGATCAGCCGCCCCAGCCGGTCCTGTTCGGCGACATCGAGGTCCAGCTGCGCCAGCAACGTGAGCAGCTCTTCCATCGGGTTGCCCAGCGCCGTCCCGTTCGCCATCGCGATCCGCTCGTTGGCCAGCGTGGTGCGGGCCAGCCGCCAGCCGTCGTTCACCGTGCCGACCACCATCTCGTCGGGGACGAACACGTTGTCCAGGAACACCTCGTTGAACAGCGAGTCGCCGGTGATCTCCCGCAGCGGCCGGATGTCGATGCCGGGCGATTTCATGTCGATCAGGAAGTAGGTGATGCCCTTGTGTTTCGGGGCGTCGGGATCGGTGCGCGCCAGGCATACACCCCAGCGCGCCTTGTGCGCCGCCGACGTCCACACCTTCTGCCCGGTCAGCAACCAGCCGCCGTCGCCCCGAACCGCTTTGGTGCGCAGCGACGCCAGGTCCGAGCCCGCTCCCGGCTCGGAAAACAGCTGACACCAAAGGAATTCACCGCGCAGCGGTGGCCGGCACGAACCGCTCGATCTGCTCCGGTGTGCCGTGCTCGAGGATCGTCGGCGCCGCCCACCAGCCGATCACCAGGTCGGGTCGCTCCACTCCGGCCGCGGCCAGCTCCTGGTCGATCAGCAGCTGTTCGGCCGGGGACGCCGCGCGCCCGTACGGCTTCGGCCAATGCGGCGCCTGCAGCCCCGCCTCGGCCAGGGCCGCCTGCCGCTTCTCCGCGGGCAGCGCGGCGATTTCGGCGACGGTCGCGGCGAGCTCGGCTCGCTGACCCTCGACGTCGGTGAGGTCGATGCCCAGCCGTCGGCGCACCCCGTCCTGCGTCAGCGCGGTGATGCGGCGCAACCAGCGCTCGGCACCACCGAGGAACCGCCCAATGCCATGGGCCCTGCGCAGGTACAGATGCGCGTCGTGCTCCCAGGTGCAGCCGATGCCGCCGAGGACCTGGATGCAGTCCTTGACGTTGGCCTTCGCGGAAGCGATGCCGACGCTCGCGGCCAGCGCCGCGGCGATGGAGAACTGGTCGGCCATCGGCATCCGCTGCGGCCCGAGCGGCGTCGGCAGCGGCCACCTCGGCTTGCTCGGCGCGGCAGAGCATCTCGGCGCATAGATGCTTGATGGCCTGGAAGCTGCCGATCGGCTTGCCGAACTGCTCGCGCACCTTGGCGTAGGCGACGGCGGTCTCGAGTGACCAACGCGTAATGCCGGCCGCCTCGGCCGCCAGCACGGTCGCGGTCAGCTCCTCGACCCGCTCTCGCGACGTCGGCGATCGGGGTGGCCGGCGCCGACGTCAGCACCACCCGTGCCAATGGCCGGGAAAAGTCAGCGGCCTGCAACGGCTCCACCTGCACGCCGTCGCTGCCGGTGTCCACCAGGACAAACCCGCCGTCGGACGGCAGCACCAGCAGACCGCCGCGCACCGTGTCCGAGGCGCCCAGCACGAAATCGACGGTGCCCGACACGCGAGACTCGCTGTCGAACTGCACGTCACCCACGAGGGCCAGCCCGGCGAAGCGCTCACCGGTGGCGAGCGCCGACAGCAGTTCGGGATCGGTGACTACGAGGGTTGCCAGCGCGGTGGTGGCGATCGGGCCGGGCACCAGCGCCTTGGCCGCCTCCTCGACCATCGCGCACAGGTCTTCGATGCTGCCGCCCGCCCCGCCAGAGTCCTCGGAGATGGCCACGCCGAACAGGCCGAGGTCGGCCAGACGGCTGAACACCGGCCGCCAGGCATCGACCTCACCCTGCTCAACCTCGCGGATCGCAGTGGTCCCGCCTGGCCCGGAGCTTGTATTACGCGCCCAATCGCGCACCAACTCACGTGCCGCGAACTGTTCGTCGGTGACGGTCGCTACCACCTGGTGCCCTCCGCGTGCTCGATTCAACGTGACCATTAGGGGCGCTACCGCCCACTAGAACGTGTTCTAATAGTGCCAGCGAACGACCGTCAAGTCGAACGCCATTACAGCAGGACAGATCGCTGCCCCGGCGGGACGGAGGTGGGAAATTCACACTCGGCTTGCGTATCGTTTG
Organism: uncultured Actinomycetota bacterium; assembly: GCA_963832935.1. Lineage (GTDB taxonomy): Bacteria > Actinomycetota > Actinomycetes > Mycobacteriales > Mycobacteriaceae > Mycobacterium. Next base: position 10,590 of record CAWHWA010000028.1, on the reverse strand, counting down.
CGAACGAACCGCCCGGAAGAGGAGCAACCCGTCAGATGTCGCCAGCGAACGCTAACTCGGGCCACGTCTCAGACTCGCAGCCACGCGAGGTCCTGAACGTGGCAGTACTGGCTGAATCCGAGCTTGGCTCGGAGGCACAACGGGAGCGTCGCAAGCGCATTTTGGACGCCACCATGGCCATCGCGTCCAAAGGCGGCTACGAGGCAGTTCAAATGCGCGCGGTGGCCGATCGAGCGGATGTGGCGGTCGGGACGCTGTACCGCTATTTCCCGTCGAAGGTGCACCTGTTGGTATCGGCCCTGGGCCGCGAGTTCGGCCGCATCGACGCCAAAACCGACCGCTCCGCGGTGGCCGGCGGCACTCCGTTCCAGCGGCTGAATTTCATGGTCGGCAAGCTCAACAGGGCCATGCAGCGCAATCCGCTGCTCACCGAGGCGATGACGCGCGCCTACGTCTTTGCCGACGCGTCGGCGGCCAGCGAGGTCGACCAGGTCGAAAAGCTCATTGACAGCATGTTCGCGCGCGCGATGAGCGACGGTGAACCGACCGAGGACCAGTACCACATCGCCCGGGTGATCTCCGACGTGTGGTTGTCGAACCTATTGGCGTGGCTCACCCGGCGAGCCTCCGCGACCGACGTCAGCAAGCGGCTGGACCTGGCCGTGCGTCTGCTGATCGGCGATTCGCAAAGTACCTAGCGTCCAGCTAAACCGGCGGACCGGCGGTACGGCCCCGAATCAGCTCGGTGTCCAGCAGCTCGACGACCGGCAGTCCGGACCGTGGCGGGTTCAGCAGTAGCTCCCCGGCCCGGTGGCCCTTCTGCAGGCTGGGCTGGGCCACCGTGGTCAAGCCGCGGCTGATCGCCTCGGGCACACCGTCGAATCCGGTGAGGCTGATCTGACCGGGCACGTAAATGCCGTGTGCCCGAAGGTAATCCATCGCCGACAGCGCCAATATGTCTGCGGTACACATCAATGCGGTGATCCGCGGATTGGCCTCTAGGGCCACCTTGGCCGCCTCGCCACCCGACGTCGGCAGGTGCTCGTAGCTTTCCACCACGGTCAGCGAATCCGGGTCCACACCGGCGGCCCGCATCGCATCCCACACGCCGGCGATGCGTTCGCGCTGCACGTCGAAAGTCTGCGAGCGCAGCCGCTCGGCGTCCGCCAGGTCTTGCCGGCGGTCCTTTCCCAGCCGCATCGTCAGCAGCCCGATCTCGCGATGCCCCAACCCCAGCACATAGTCGGCGAGCTCGCGCATCGCCGCCCTGTCGTCAATGCCCACCCGGGACACCCCGGACAGGCCCCTGGGCTGGTCGACCACCACCACGGGCACACGCCGCTGCAGCACCACCTGAAGGTAGGGATCGTCGTCGCGGACGGAATACACCACGAAGCCGTCCACCCCGGCGGCAAGCACCGCGGCCTCGCCGTCCTCAGGGCTGCGGGTGGGCCCGACGGCGACCAGCAGCAGGCCCTGCCCCCGCTCCTCGCACGATTGCGCCACTCCCGTAACGAAATCGCGCGCCGCCGGATCGCTGAAGAAATAGGTCAGCGGCTCGGCCATCAGCAAACCGACCGCACCGGCCTTGCGGGTGCGCAGCGAGCGTGCCACCGGGTCCGGGCCGGCATAGCCCAGCCGCTTGGCCGTGGCGAGTACGCGTTCGCGGAGTTCAGGGGAGAGCTGGTCGGGCCGATTGAAGGCATTTGAGACGGTGGTGCGCGAAACCTTGAGTTCGACCGCCAACGACGCCAGAGTCGCACGCCGACGTGGGGTGGAACTCACGTTCGGTGACGCTACAGCGCGTCGTCGCCTGCGCCTAAGGTGCCGCGATCTGCCACTTTCTGATGGAAACGATTTTCATTACTATTGTGAGTCGGCGGGCGGGACTGCCACCAGAAACACACCTGCGTGCGGTGCTGATGGGATGTGAATGAGACAAGCCAATGAGGGACATCGGCTATCCGGCTTCCTGCCAACCTTGGCCGCTTGGCTGATCGGCGCGACGGCGATCACGGGCTGCGGTGTCGCCGGCTCTGCGCAACAGCAAGGGGGCGGCGTGGTGGCCTCCACCGATGTGTGGGGCAACGTTGCGCACACTGTCGCGGGGCGACATTTCAGCGTCAAGTCGATCCTGTCCGGCGCCACTATCGATCCGCACACCTACCAGGCCAGTGCCTCGGACGCCGCTGCCGTCATGGACGCCGCACTGGTGATCTACAACGGCGGCGGTTACGACCCCTGGATCACTGCGGTGCTGACCGGCCATCCGAACATCAAATCGGTCGACGCGTACTCGTTCGCCGGTCACGCGGACAACGGGACTCCGGCCAATGAGCACGTCTTCTACGACCTCGGCGTCGCCAAGACCGTCGCCAACACCATCGCCGAGCGGCTCGCGGCCATCGACGCGGGCGACGCGGGCGACTATCGGGCCAACGCCGCCGGTTTCGGCCGCGACGTCGACGCGATCGCCGCTTCGGAACTTTCCATCGCCAACACGTTTCCCAACACCTCCGTCGTGGCGACCGAACCCGTCGCGTTCTACCTGCTGAAGGCCACGGGACTGGTGGATCGCACTCCCGAAAGTTTCATGTCAGCCAACGAGAACGGGACCGACCCCTCGCCGGCCGACATGGCGTACGTCCTCGACCTGGTCAACCACCACCAGGTCGCGGTGCTACTGGTCAACCCGCAGACGGCCACGCCCGCGATCAGCGGCCTGCAGGACGCTGCCCAAAAGGCGGGCGTGCCGGTGACCAAGGTGACCGAGACGCTGCCCGATGGCACCGATTATCTGAGTTGGCAGCGCAATACGGTCAGCCAGCTGGAAGCTGCGTTGCGATCGAGCCGGAACAGTGCCCGTAATTGACCAAGCGGTCGAGACGGCCGACCAGCAGCCACCGGCCGTCTCGCTGACCGGCGCCCGGCTGGCCTTCGGCGACCGCGTGCTGTGGGACGACCTCGACCTGTCGGTGTCGCCCGGTGAGTTCATCGCGGTGCTCGGTCCCAACGGCACCGGCAAGACCTCGCTGCTCAAGGTGCTACTCGGCCAACTCCTGCTGAGCGCCGGAGCCGCCCTGGTGGACGGCAAAGAGGTCACCTCGGGCAGCGGGGACATCGGCTATGTGCCCCAACACCGCCCGATCGACCGCGACGTGATGCTGGTCGGGCGCGACCTGGTCCGGCTGGGCATCGACGGGAACCGCTGGGGCTGCATGACGCTGCGGTCCGCCGAGCGGGCCCGCCGCCAGCTGGCCGTACGTCAGGCGCTCACGCAGGTCAACGGCGAACAGCTGGCCGATGTCCGCGTCGGGCTGATGTCGGGTGGCGAGTTGCAGCGCATGCGCATCGCTCAGGCACTGGCCAGCGACCCGATGCTGCTGTTGTGCGACGAACCGCTATTGGCCCTGGACCCGGCCAACGCCAAGCTGGTCGCGGCGCTGATCGACCGCCGCCGCCGGGAGGCCAACACCACGGTCATCGTGGTCACTCACGAGATCAACACGATCCTGCGGTACGTCGACCGGGTGCTGTATCTGGTCGACGGCCGGTTCCGCGATCGGCACCGTCGAGCAGGTGATGAACACGGAAACACTGTCGACGCTGTACCGCGCCGACATTCAGGTGGTGAAGGTCAACGACCGCTACGTGGTAGTCGGCGAAGACAGACGGGCTCGCGTTATGAACAACCAGCTCTCCGACGTGCTGGATCATCTGTTCTCCTTCAACATCACCGCTGCGTTGCTGGACCACGACTTCGTCCAGCAGGCACTGCTGGCGGCCGCGCTGCTGGGACTGGTGGCCGGGCTGATCGGCCCGTTCATCGTGATGCGCCAGATGTCGTTCGCCGTGCACGGATCCAGCGAACTGTCGCTGACCGGCGCCGCGTTCGCTTTGCTTGTTGGATTCCAGGTCGGCTTGGGCGCGCTGATCGGCAGCGCCGTGGCGGCCGCGCTGTTCGGGGTACTCGGTCAGCGGGCCCGGGAACGCGATTCGGTGACCGGGGTGGTGCTGGCGTTCGGATTGGGCCTCGCGGTGCTGTTCATCTACCTCTACCCGGGACGCTCGACCGACGAGTTTCGCGTTGCTCACCGGCCAGATCGTCGGGGTGGGCTACACCGGACTGGCGACGCTGGCGCTGGTTTGCCTGCTGGTCATCGCCGTTCTGGCGACCTGCTATCGACCGCTGTTGTTCGCCACCGTCGATCCCGACGTCGCGGCCGGCCGCGGGGTGCCGGTTCGGGCGCTGGGCATCGTGTTCGCCGCGCTGGTCGGCATCGTGGCCGCCCAGGCCGTGCAGATCGTCGGCGCGCTGCTGGTGATGTCGTTGCTGATCACACCGGCCGCCGCGGCCGCGCGGGTGGTCGCCACACCGGGGGCGGCCATCGTGGCCTCGGTGATCTTCGCCGAGGTCGCCGCGGTCGGGGGCATCGTGCTGTCGCTGGCGCCCGGTGTCCCGGTGTCGGTTTTCGTCGCAACGATCTCGTTTCTGATCTATTTATTCTGCTGGCTGCTGGGACGACGCCGGGAGGTCACCGCATAAGCTTGTCGCACGCAATGGCCACGGGCGGGGGAGGCAACGGTGCGCCAGCAAATGGCCGTCCTTGTGCTGACCGCGTTGACCACCATTGCCCTCGGCTGCACCAGCAACGTCAACGGGAAGGCGGTGCCCGCGGACAAATCCGGGGCCCCGAGCCTGAATCCCGTAGCGGTATCGGCGCTGGACGGGTTGCTGCTCAGCGCTGAGCAGATCGACGGCGCGCTGAGTGCGACCTCGATGAAGGTGTGGTTGAGCGTCAAGGGCATGTGGAATTGGAGCTCCGGCGTCAGCGACAAGAACTGCCTGGCCATCGATGGAGCCGCCCAAGAGAAGGTCTACGCAGGCACCGGGTGGACCGCGATGCGCGGCCAGCGGCTCGACGACAGCGTCGACGACTCCAAGAAGCGCACCCATTACGCGATTCAGGCCGTCGTCGCATATCCGTCCGCGCACGATGCCGACGCGTTCTACGACTCCTCGGTGCAGAGCTGGTCGACCTGCTCGAATCGCAGGTTTTCCGACATCGCTCCGGGTCAGCCCGACACCGTGTGGACGGTTGCCGGCATCACCAAGGACAACGGCATGCTCAGCACCTCCGAGGTCCAGGAGGGTGGCGACGGGTGGACCTGCCAGCGGGCTCTGACCGTGCGCAATAACGTCGCCATCGACGTCGTGACGTGCGCGTACAGCCTGGTGGGTTCGTCGGCAACCGACATCGCGTCCCAGATCGCGGCGAAAGTGGCTAAGCAGTAAGCGATGCAACGGGTAACTCGATGGCCGACCGCCTTACTTGCCGCGCCGATCGTCTGCGCCTTGACGGCAGCGGTCGCCGGATGCACGAAGGCGGTCGACGGAACGGCGCTGGCCGCCGAACCCGCGATCCCGGCGACCTCGACGGCCAGCCCGCCACCGCGTGCGATACCGACGACAGTCCTCGAAGGCCTGCTGGTGAGTCAGGACCAGCTCATCGCCGTTGTCGGTGGGGCGAACATGGCCTTGGTCGGCACCGCCACCAGCACGTCGGATTCTTCGAAAATCGTCGACGATCGCACCTGCCTGGGCCTCGGTTCGGTGGGAGACGTGGCGATCTATGCCAATAGCGGATATGTCGCGATACGGGGCAACCAGTTCAGCACCCCCAACGCGGTCCGGCCGACGTCACCCAACTCGTCGCGTCGTTTACCGCCGCCGGCGACGCCCAGGCGTTGTTGGCGCGCGCGCGACAGGACTGGCAACGATGCGCCCAGCGGCGGTACGGGTTTCACTCCTCGAACGGCAATCACAGCTACTTCTTCACCCACGATTTGCGCGGCAACGGGTCGCGCATCGAATTGTCGATGCGCCAAGAAGAAGACCCCAGATGGGGCTGCTCGCACGCGATGGCCGTCCAGGGTTCCGTCGTCGCCGAGGCGCGGGTCTGCCTGCTCAACAAAGACACCGACCCGGCGGTCAACAGCCTCCTGGATCAGATCATCGCCAAGATTCCGCAATAAGCTAGGCAGATGGCCGGTATCGACCTGAACGCCGACTTGGGCGAGGGCTTTGGCGTCTGGCGTCTCGGTGACGACGACGCGATGCTCGGGATCGTCACCAGTGCCAACGTCGCGTGCGGTTTCCACGCCGGCGATCCGGCCGGCCTGCTGCGGGTGTGCCGCAGCGCAGCCGAGCGTGGTGTCCGGATCGGCGCGCAGGTGAGCTATCGCGACCTGGCCGGGTTCGGCAGGCGCTTCATCGACGTCGCCGCCGAGGATCTCGTTGCCGACGTGGTGTACCAGATCGGCGCGTTGCAGGCGATCGCCGGCGCGTCCGGCTCGGCGGTCTCCTACGTCAAACCCCATGGCGCGCTGTATAACACGATCGTGACCAACCGCGAGCAGGCCGCCGCAGTCGCCGAGGCGGTAGGTCTGGTGGACGCCACGCTGCCCGTCTTGGGCATGGCGGGTTCGGTGTTCTTCGACGAGGCCGCGCGTGTTGGTCTACCCACGGTGGCCGAAGCATTCGCCGATCGCGCCTACCGGCCCGACGGCCGGCTGGTCTCCCGTCGCGAACCGGGCGCGGTGCTGGACGACCCCGCGGCGATCGCGGAGCGGGTGGTGACCATGGTGTCCTCCGGACAGGTCACCGCGGTCGACGGCACGCAGATCGCTGTCAGCGTGGAATCGATTTGTGTGCACGGTGATTCGCCCGGCGCGGTTGAGATCGCCACCGCGGTGCGCGATCGACTCGAGGCCGCGGGCATCGAGATCAAGGCGTTCTGCTGATGCGGCTGAAGCTCGGTCGCCCCGATATCGCGCGATATTCGGATCGCTTCGACGTGCCTGCCGCGCCAGCCCACGGACTTTCGGCGACATGGATGGGCGTGGCGACACTGCTGATCGACGACGGGTCGTCCGCGTTGATGACCGACGGCTACTTCTCGCGCCCCGGCCTGGCGCGCGTCGCGGCCGGCAAGCTGTCGCCGTCGCCGGCCCGCGTGGACGGCTGCCTGGCCCGGGCCAAGGTGTCGCGGCTGGAGGCCGTCATCCCCGTGCACACCCATGTCGACCATGTGATGGATTCCGCACTGGTCGCCGACCGCACCGGCGCGCAGCTGGTCGGCGGCGAATCAGCGGCCAACGCCGGGCGCGGATACGGCCTGCCGGAGGATCGTCTCGTCGTCGCGGTCCCTGGCGAGCCAATTCGGTTGGGCGCCTACGACGTAACGCTCGTGAAGTCACACCACTGTCCGCCCGACCGGTTTCCCGGGGTGATCGACGCGCCACTGGTGCCGCCGGTGAAGGTGTCGGCCTATCGCTGCGGGGAGTCGTGGTCGACGCTGATCCACCACCTGCCATCGGACCGACGGCTGCTGATCCAGGGCAGCGCGGGCTTCGTCAAAGGCGCGTTGTCCGGACAGCGCGCGGATGCCGTTTACCTCAGCGTCGGCCAGCTGGGTCTGCAGCCCCGGTCATACCTGCTTGATTACTGGGCCGAGACCGTGCAAGCGGTGGGCGCGCGCCGGGTGATCCTCATCCACTGGGACGACTTCTTTCGCCCTTTGTCAAAGCCGTTGCGGGCCTTGCCCTATGCGGGCGACGACTTGGACGTGTCCATCCGCGTTCTCGACGAGCTGGCCGCACGCGACGGCGTCGCGCTGCACATGCCGACGGTCTGGCGGCGCGAAAACCCGTGGATGTGAAGCGGTCCAGACTTTGGCACTGACCGTTGCGCTGCTGCTGCTTGCCGTGGTTCTGGGGTTCGCGGTCGCGCGCCCACGGGGCTGGCCGGAGGCGGTGGCGGCGGTTCCGGCGGCCCTGATCGTGATAGCGATCGGCGCGATCTCGGTCCATCAGGCGGCCAAGCAGGTCGCCGGGTTGTCGGGAGTGGTCGCGTTCCTGGGAGCGGTGTTGGTGCTGGCCAAGCTGTGCGACGACGAAGGCCTGTTCGAGGCCGCGGGCGCGGCGATCGCCCGAACGCCCGTCGGGTCACATGGCCTGCTGCGCCACGTGTTCGTCATCGCCGCCACCATCACCGCCGTGCTGAGCCTGGACGCCACCGTGGTGTTGCTGACCCCGGTGGTGCTGGCCGCCGTGCGCCGGCTGCGAACTCCGGTGCGCCCCTACGCCTACGCCACGGCCCACCTGGCCAACGGCGCCTCGCTGCTGCTTCCGGTGTCCAACCTGACCAACCTGCTGGCGTTTCACACCGCGAACCTCTCCTTCACCAAGTTCACCTTGGTGATGGCGTTACCGTGGCTGGTCACGGTCACCACGCTGTATCTGGTCTTCCGTCGCTTTTTCGCCCGGGATCTGCGCGTGGCGCCGAACCCCGAACAGCTCGGGCCGGCGCCGCGGCCGCCGGTGTTCGTCTTGGTGGTCGTGGCGCTGACGCTGACCGGGTTCGCGCTCTCGGAGCCGCTGGAAGTGGCCCCCGCATGGGTGGCGCTGGCCGGCGCCGCGGTGCTCGCGGTGCGCAGCCTGCGCCGCCGGCACACCACCGTGCCGGAAATCCTGCGCTCGGCTCAGGTCTCGTTTCTGGTGTTCGTGCTGGCGCTGGGCGTCGTGGTGCAAGCGGTCACGCTGAACGGAATGGACACCGTGATGTCCGCAGTGCTGCCGCACGGGTCGGGGCTGCCCGCGTTGCTGGCTATCGCCGCGGTGGCCGCCGTGCTGGCCAATGTCGTCAACAATCTGCCCGCGACCCTGGTGCTGTTGCCACTGGTCGCGCCCAGCGGTCCGGTCGCAATCCTGGCGGTGCTGATCGGGGTCAACATCGGGCCCAACCTGACCTACGTCGGTTCACTGTCAAACCTGCTGTGGCGCCGCGTGCTTCGCCAGCATGACGTCGAGGCCGGCGTCGGTGAATACACCCGCCTCGGTCTGCTGACCGTGCCCCCGGCCCTGGTGGTGGCGGTGGTCGCGCTGTGGGGTTCGGCGCGACTGCTAGGTCTTCTGACGCTGCGTGTCAGGTGGGTCCGCAGGGTCCCGATCGAATGATCGAAGCCAGTTCCTCGCGTGACTTGGCTCCACCCGCTGGCAGGCCCGGTAGATGTGGCCCTCGACGGTGCGCACCGACATCACCAGCTCGTCGGCGATCAGACGGTTGGACAGACCGGCCACGACGAGTTCGACGACGTCGCGCTGACGACCCGACAGCTTCAGACCTGTTGGAGTCCGTAGCGCCGGTGTGTGCAACCCGCCGCACTCATCGGCCAATTCCCTGGCCAACGCCGCGGCGTAGAGCCCACGCCGATGATGCTGGCCTTCGTTGAACGCAACGGACGCCTGCGCCGCCGTGTCGGCGGCCGTGGCCCGATCACCGATCCCTCGGTGGGCCGCCGACGCCGCCAGCAGGCCCTCACCATCCCCGGCCAGCAGCGCCTCCGCATGCAATGCGACGGCGGTGGCCAGCGGCAGTGACAACGCGTCCGCCAGCTCCCGCGCCCGTGCTGCCTGCGAGGCATCGCCCCATTGGGCCGCAGCCTGGATGCAGGCCAGCTCATGAGTGGGCTGGCCGCGATCGCGAGCCAACCGTGCCGCCTCCCGTGCGCATGCCAGGCCTCGCTCAAGTGCCCACTGCCGCCATCGCCCAGCCACCGGACAGCGCCAATGCGGTATGCATGAACAGAAAGTCCGGCGGTACGCACGACCGCGCCGCGGCGACAGCATCATTCGCGTCCTCGACCTGTCCGAGCTTGGCATGCGCCTTGGCCAACGTGAAGTAGCTCGCAGGCCGCAAACCAGTTGTGACGGCATGTATTTGCACCCCGGCAACCGCTTCGTGGACGAGCTGTGCGGCTTCGGCGACGGCGCCGCGGACCAGCTCGACGTTGCTCAACAGGAAGGCCAGGTTCGCATACGCCAGGCCAGGAATGTCGCGCGCCGAGTCAGCCAGTTGCCTTGCGGTGCTGACGAATTCGTCGATCCGACCGGTCAGCCAGGCAGGCGCGGCCATAGACAGCGCCAAACCAAAACCGCATATGGGACGCCTGAAACGACGTCGTCGCACGCCGCAGGGCCTGCTCGGACACGCCCGCGAGCTCATCGACCTGACCCAGCGCCCCGATCGCCATAATCAACGCAAGCGAGGCCATCATCGCGTGAAAGGGCGGCAGTTCGGGGAAATCCAATGCAGCACGGGAATTTTCGGCCGCCAGCTCGCAACGCGCCGACACGGCATCGAGGCACGCGCGTACCGCCAACCGTTCCGCCCGCTGCGCCGAGGTCTCGGGAGCCGCGACAAGTCCGTCCAGGATCGCCGCCGCGTCGTGCGGCTTGCCGAGCATCCAAATCAGGTTGGCCGCTCGTACGGTCGCCCAGTGGTGGCCGCCGGGCAGGTCGACGCGGGCCATCTCCCGCAGCGCCGCCTCTGCCTGATCGCCGCGGCCAAGCAATACCAGGTTCATCGCCCGCACCTCGGCCGCCCCGCAGGCGCGCCGGCTTGCGTGGCGGCGGTGGCAAACCGGTCGGCCAGATCCAGGTCAAGCAGCGTCATGGCATGACGTGCCGATTCCCAGGTAGAGCCCGGGGTCGGGGTCGAATCCGACTCGAGACACAGCAGCGCGCGGC
>CAWHWA010000027.1:0-104911 GCA_963832935.1 uncultured Actinomycetota bacterium | reverse complement strand
TTGGCGGCGGGTGGTGACGTCAAGTTTGGTGAATACCTTGCGCAAGTGGTAGGCGACCGTGTTAGGGCTGATAAACAGCTGCTCGCCGATCTCGGCGTTGGTTGCCCCGCCAGCGGCGAGCGTGGCGATCTGAGCCTCGCGCGGAGTTAGGCCGGAATTCGTTCGTACTGGTGGCTTTTCGGGTACGTGTTCACCGGTGGCCTCGAGCTCGAGCCGAGCCCGCTCAGCAAAAGCCGCCATACCGATGCCGGTAAACGCGACATAGGCTGGCCGCAGCTGGGCACGGGCATCGAGCGGCCGCCGCTCCCGACGCAACCACTCTCCGTACACAAGCCGCGCACGGGCGGCAGCCGGTCGCAGGTTGGTGTGATCAAGGCGTTCAATCGCCTCACGATAGAGCCGCTCGGCGGGCTCGCCGCTGCTGACAAGCGCTCGTGAGCATACGTAAGTCCCTAGGGCCCAATCGGTTCCAGCAGCCTGAGCGCTCCCGGCCAGCAGGCCCACCGCGTATTCCGCCTCGCCCGCTTGCCCACAATGCGTTGCCGCCTCGATCAACTCGGGTAGCAAAAAGTTCATCCACAGCTCTTGCGGGTGCTCGATGCCTTTTCGAGCCGCATCGAGGGCTTGGTCATATCGACTGAGCCCATTGCACAACAGCGCCGTCGCCAAATCGATGGAGGCCAGGCCCATTCCCTCACCCCGCGCGACCGCCCAGTGGGTGCCGGCCTGGATCAGTCGCTGCGCCTCGGCTTCCTCGCCCCGCCATGCTGCCAGCGGAAGTGCCGCGTAGGGAAATACCGTCGTCGCCGTCGCGGCAGTGATCGAGTTTGCCTCAGTGATTAGTTCGCCAGACGCCGCGAAGTCGCCGCTCCACGTCAGCGCCGCCGCCAACGAGTGCAGAGCGACGGGCAGCACGCGTTGATCCTCTGCCTCGCGAGCAAGCGCGATTTGTCGAGCGGTGAGGTGCTGCCATGCCCGATGATCCCAAGCGATGATGGCGGCGTGGCAGGCCAGCCACAACCATCGCGTCCCTTCGTCGAGACCCAGTTCACCCGCGCTGCAGAAAGCAGCTACCGCTTTTCGGACACGCCCCACACCTGCGCGGCTGCCGTCGATAATCAGGGCCGTCAATCCATCCAACAAGAGATCCGTCGGCCGTCGAGGCTGCAGCGGGGGTGCGCTCGCCGCGGCGATGGCCACTTCCAGAACGCCGCCGCCGCCGGCCAGGCGTCCGGCGAACAGGACCGTCGACAGCGCCTCCAGATACAGTTCGCGCGCCAGCTGTGGATCGCCCGGCGCGTGCTCCTGGGCCAGCTGTATCAATGCTGCTGCAGCGTCGCTGCCGCACTTCGAGGTGAACATCATCTCGCCACGCAGCGCATAAGGTAAGGCGCCGCTTCGCGCGACTGGTGACGCGTGCTCCGCGGGAACCATCAGCGCCCGCGCTGGGCGCGATCGCGCCCGCCGCAGCTCCGGGCGTAAATCATGTCGGAAGTCTATCGGCCGGACAGTACGAACCCCGCGAGTCGACTACCAGGTCTTGAGGATTCTGATTGGGGTCACGGCGAATCATCATCTAGGTGGGCAAGGTGAACAGGGCCTACCCGTCGTTCGCCGGGGCGGAAGGGGCCAACGCAGATGGTGACGTCGGAAATCGCCGAATGGTTGGAGGCACTATGACCACCGTCCGCAACGCAATCCTCGATCTGCTCCGCTCGCACAATTTGACGACCTGCTTTGGCAATCCGGGTTCGTCGGAATTAGCTCTTCTGCAAGACTTTCCAGACGATTTCCGCTATCTGCTGGGACTGCAAGAGATGGTTCCCGTCGGAATGGCCGACGCATATGCGCAAATCACCCGTCGACCCGCTTTGGTCAATCTGCACACGGCCCCGGGTATGGGCAACGCTCAAGGACAGCTCTACAACGCATTCGTCAACAAAACCCCGCTGATCGTCACTGCCGGAAACCAGCGCCGCACGATGCAGAACCAGTACTGCCTGCTGACCAACATCGAGCCCACTTCCGTACCCAAGCCGTTCGTGAAATGGGCAGCCGAACCCGCTATCGCCAGTGAGGCCCCCGCCGTGCTGGCTCGCGCGATCCATCTGGCCACGACGCCGCCGATGGGTCCGGTGTTCGTCTCGTTACCGATGGACGACATGCCGATCGAACTCGATGATGCACAAGCCACCGATGTGGGCGCCGTGCGTGCCCGCTCAGTAACCCACGCAGCGGGCTTCCCCGCTGCACTCGCCGAACAGATCTGCGGCCGATTGGAGTCCGCGAAGTCGCCGGCGTTGATCGTCGGCGGCGACGTCGAACGCTATGGCGCGTGGGAGGCGGTGATCGGATTGGCCGAACGGACCCAGTCGGTCGTGTGGACCGCACCGCTGACCGGGTGGAGTGGATTCCCCGAGAATCACGCGCTGTATCAAGGCATCTTGCCGCCGGGTGCCGGCTGGATTTCCCAGATGCTGGCCGGACACGATCTGGTGCTGGTGATCGGAGCCCCGGTCTTCCGGTACTACCCCCGAGTGCCCGGACCGTACATACCCGAAGGCGCAAGCCTGATTCACATCACCAACGATCCCGACGAAGCCGCCCGCGCGCCCGTCGGGGACGCCATCGTCGCCGATCTGGCCAGCGCGGCCGAGGCGCTGCTCACCGCAGCCAAATCAACCCAGCGGTCCACTCCAGCGGCCCGTGCCCCGGTCCCCGACCTGCAACACGCGCAGGTACCTCTTAAGCCGGAAGCACTCTGGACGGCGGTCGGCCGAGCCGCACCGCCGGAAACGCTGTGGGTCAGCGAAGCCGGCAGCAACGAAGTCGCCATCACGAACAGCATTCGACCCAGTCACCCGTTCTCACATCTGTCGTCAGCCGGGGGTGGACTCGGCTACGGGCTACCCGCGTCCGTTGGTGCTCAACTGGCGGCCCCGGACCGTCCGGTTGTCGCCTTGATGGGCGACGGCTCGATGCAGTACGCGATCACCGCGTTGTGGACCGCATCGCAGTACCAGATCCCGGTGACCATCGTGGTCGCTTCCAACGCCGAGTACGGCGTGGTCAAGGAGTTCGGCGTGTGGGAGAAGACCCCGGGTGTTCCCGGACTCGACGTGCCCGACCTGAACATTGTGGCAACCGCTGCCAGCTACGGCGTTGACGCCCACGAAGCGCACACCACCGACGAGGTGGTCGAGTTGGTAAAAGCCGGCATCGCCGAGAGGCATCGCCCGACCCTCATCAACGCACGCACCACTGCGGTCGGCACCTGAAAGCACGAAACCCTTCGCGGCGTAACGAACTGCCGCTCACCCGCCGTAGCTAGGGCGCCCGAGCTTGAGCTCGTGCTGGGCGATCATGTTGCGGAAGACCTCCATGGTGCCGCCGTAGACCCCGGTCGGCAATGCATGCCGGAACAGGTACTCGGCCGCGCCGTCATCGGCCGAACCCTTGGCGTCGGCCGGCAAGGCCGATACGGTCCCCTGCAGATCCATCAAATCCGTTGATACATCCCGCATTGTCTGCGCCAGTGCAACACGTCCGTATGCGCCCGGCGTCGACAGTGCCGCTTCCATCCGGGCGATGCTGCGGCCCAGCCGGTACTTCACCGAGTCGTCGTCAAGCGGGCACCGCCCGTCGGGACCCGGTTGCGTCACCAGCGCGGCGATCTTGTCCACGGCTTGGGCCATCACCCGGCCGTGCTCCGACATCGCCGAAATGTTTTGCAAGCCATGATCTTCCCGATCGGTGAGGCCATGCTCGGCGTCGAGGGCGAAGCGCATCACCGTCCAGCCGGCGTTGACCTCACCGATGCGGTAGAGGTCTTCGACCCGGACATCGCTGTAGTACACGATGTTGGTGCGGTCACCGTCGATGGTACGAATGCCCTGAATCTCGACGCCCGGTGAATCGAGCGGCACCAGAAACATGGTCAGGCTCTTGTGTTTCGGCGCTTGCGGGTCAGTGTTGGTGAGCAGAAATACGTACTTGGCGTTCTGCGCGTTCGAGGTGAACATCTTGGACCCATTAATGATCCACGCGTCGCCGTCGCGCACCGCGCGCGTCTTGCAGGTGGCGACGTCGGAGCCGCCCTCGGGTTCCGTATAGCCCAGGCAGAGCCGGATCTCGCCGGACAGCACGCCGGGCAGCACCGAGGCGGTGAGCTCCGGAGCGCCGAACTGCTGCACCAGCCGCGCGACGACGGCCGTGGTGCCCCAGTGATACCACGGGGTATGCGCCCGGCCGATCTCGAGTTCGAAGATCCGCCGGCGCAGCGCAGTGAATCCGCCTTCGGACTCCAGCTTCCACTCAGAGTCCAGATAGCCCGCTTCGCCCAGCGCCAAATGCACGCGCTCGTCGAAGTTTTCACCGAACTCGCGATCGCGCCGAAGCACTTCATCGGTGACGTGTTCAGCGACGAACGCCCGGGTCTCCTCGGAGAAGGCCTGGTCCTCGGGGGAAAGCGCGACACGGGAAAAGTCCATTGATCGTTGTCAATCCAACTAGGCAGCGTCGATCACGAGGGTACGGAATCGGTCGAGGGTCTCGAGTGCGTGCGTCATGCTGTCGCCGGGCAGGTGCACGCTCACCCAGGTAACCCCCAGCTTCGCCAGTTTGTCCAGGCCGTCGAGGTAGGCGTCGGCATTGAACGCGTCGTCGGTCGGGCTGCCGCCTTCGAAGTTAGTGAAGGTGACGTCGATCGCCGACCAATCTCTGCCCGCCGCATCGCATCGGCGCCGAAGATCCTCGATGCCGTCGGCGAGCTTCTGCACCGAGTCGATGACGGCCGTGCCGGCGGTCTGGGCCAGTTGGGGCGGGGCGGGGAAGGGACACCAGCCATCGCCGTACTGCGCTACCCGCTGGCGGGACGCCGTGGTGTTACCCCCGATCCAGATCGGTGGATGCGGGCTGCTGACGGGCCGCGGGTGCGCGGTGATACCGCGGGCGCTGAAATGCTTTCCCTCGAAGGAAATGTCATCGCCGGTCCAGATCGCCCGAATCACTTGCAGGGCTTCCTCGAACAGCTCGGCGCGCTCGTCGTAGCTGACACCCAGCGCCGCGAACTCACGCTTGAGGTAGCCCACGCCCACCGCAAGTGTGAAGCGGCCGCCCGAGAGCAGGTCCAGGGTCGCGCCGGACTTGGCTACCACGAACGGGTTTCGATACGGCAGCACCACGATGTTGGGGATCAGCCGCAATGTGGACGTGGTGGCCGCCGCGAAACCCAGTGCGACGAAAGGATCTAAAGCGTCGTGCCCGCCGGCCTCCAGCCACCGCTGCGAGGGCGCCGGGTGATCGGTGAAGCCGAAACCATGAATCCCGGCCGCTTCGGTGGCCGCGGCCACCTTGCCGATGCCGTCCCCGCTGACCAATTCGCGGTTGTAGGGATGGCTGTGCATCGGGTGCGTGATCGTGAAGTACATGGCAGTTAGAACCGTGCGCGCGAGTCGATCGACGTGTCGGTGGTGCGCAGCGGACGGATCAGCGCTTCCTGGGCAAAGGAGGCCAGTAGCTCGCCTTCCTCCGCGTGCACAGCGCCGCGCACATACGACATGCCGGCGCCGACCTGCGTGCTCTCATGCGTGTAGAGCAGCCATCCGCCCCAGCGCACCGGTTCGTGGAACGCCACGGAGATGCTCATCGGCGCGGTGGACACGGTCAGGTGTGCCTGGCTGGTGCCGATACCCGGATGCGCCCGCATGGTGGTGGAAATCCCCAGGTGGCCGGTGAAGTAGGCGAGCAGCGCCTTGGCCAGATCGTCCCGGGCCGGGATCGGGTCGTAGTGCAGCCACGCGTAGAGCTCCGGCGGTCCGACCTCGTCGGGGCTGTTGACATCGACGACGTCGACCAGGCGCAGCTCTCGCCCGATCATCGGCATCGCAGAGTGGTTGGCGTCGGCGGGCGCGGCCACCTCGGGTCGCGGCAGGTGATGCCGAATGACATCGCCGGTCGGCACGTCGGCCAGCACCGTGATGCTCAGGCAGCGCCGCCCGTTCTGATGCACGGCGACGATCGCGGTCGCGGTGGACCGGCCCTCGGACACGACGTCGAGGACGAGTTCGATCGGCGGGCCGACGACCACGGCGCGGGAGAAGACCGCGTGCGCCGAGCGCACCGACTTGTCCGGGAATCGCTTGGCCACGGCGACAATCGCTTGGGCGAGCACCTGAGTGCCTTCCACCACCTGGCGTTCGTCGTCACCGGCGATGCCGGTGACGCCGGTGAACCGGTCGTCCCCGTCTGCCTGCACGTCAAACAGATCCAGCAGGCCCTCAACCGTCCACTCAGTCTGCTCAGATTCCGTGGTCAAAATCGCCCCATCTCTCGCGCTAGCAGCTCAGGGTCAGCGTGACACTTTGCGTAGGATTTGTAAAGCTTGGCTAACAACCCGCCGGCAAGCGCCCCGGGCCACAACGAGACCATCGCGCGCCAGCTGACCCGGTCAATTGACACCAGTGCCGACGTTGCATGACACTTTTGCGGTGTTTTGTAAAGGCGCGAGGCGATGATCCCCGAGCCGCTGGCCAACGGGTTCTGCTTCGGCGAGGGCCCGCGCTGGTTCGAGGGCCTGCTGTGGTTCTCCGACATGCTGGGCGAAGCGGTACACACCTCGACCCTCGGCGGGTCGCTGACCACGTTGCCGCTGCCCGGGCATTCCCCGTCGGGCCTGGGTTTCCGCCCCGACGGATCGTTGCTGATCGCCTCAACCGAAGACCGGCAGGTGCTGCGGTACGACGGAGAAACCGTCGTGCAGATCGCCGATCTCGCGGCCCTGGTTCCGGCCAGCCTCGGCGATATGGTCGTCGACGCCACCGGGCGCGCCTACATCGGGTCCCAGGCATTCTCCGGCGGCGTGATCGTGCGCCTTGATCCGGACGACAGCGCCACCGTCGTCGCCGAGGACCTCGACTTTCCCAACGGAATGGTGATCACGCCGGATGGAAAGACCTTGATCGTCGCCGAATCGATCGGCCGCCGGCTCACCGCGTTCACCATCGACGACGGCGGCGCGCTGGGTGACCGGCGCGTCTTCGCCGACGGTCTGGACGGGCCGCCCGACGGCATCGCCCTGGACGCCGAAGGCGGCGTGTGGACGTCGATGACGCTGGCCCACCAATTCGAGCGGATCATCGACGGCGGGCGCCGTGACCGACCGCATCGACATGGGCGAGCGCGTCGCCATCGCCTGCGCGCTCGGCGGTCCCGAACGCCGCATCCTGTTTCTGCTGTCGAGCACCGACGCCTATCCTCAGCGCCTGGTGGGCACCCGGCTCTCGCAGCTGGACGCCGTGCAAGTTGCCACGCCCGGCGCCGGATTGCCCTGAGACTACCCGAGAGGTTGACACGTGACCGACTCCTACTACGAGCTGATCGACGACGCCAGCGCCCCCGGCGACAACTACGCGAAGTGCGAGATGTTCCGGGCGACCGACCTGGCGCGCGGCACCTGGTCGGCGTCGATCCAGCACGGCGGGCCGGTGTCGGCGCTGCTGGCCCGGGCGTTGGAACGGTGCGAGCAGCGCGACGACACCCGCCTGTCCCGCGTCGTGATCGACCTGCTGGGCGGGGTGCCGTCCGAGGGAGATCTTTGGGTGCGCGCGCAAGCTGCAGCGCGGCGGCAAACAGATCGAGCTGGTCAGCGCCGAGATGCTGGCCCTGGGCCCCGATGGCCGGCCCCGGCCGGTCGCCCGCGCCAGCGGTTGGCGGCTGCGGCAGCAGGACACCGAGGCGGTCGCTCACGCGGCGGCGGAGCTGCCCCGGCCGAGGACCGACGCCCGCAACCGCAACCTCAAGGCAAGGGAGTGGGACCGCAACTACGTACACAGCCTGGAGTGGCTCTGGCTGACCGAACCGCTGAGCCCGGGTCCCGGAGAATCGTGGATCAAGCCGACCGTCGACCTGGTCAAAGGCGAGAGCATGACGCAGCTGGAACGGCTGTTCGCGGTGGCCGACTGCGCCAATGGCATCGGCAGCAAGCTTGACATCACCAAGTGGACGTTTCTGAACACCGATTTGGCGGTCCATGTGTTCCGCGTCCCGGACGGTGAATGGGTCGGCATTCGCGCGGAAACCAGCTACGGGCCGGACGGCATCGGGACGACGATCGGCACGCTTTTTGACGAGCAAGGCGCAGTCGGCGCCATCCAGCAATCGGTGCTGGTGCGCCGCCGGTCCGGATCAGCCTGACGTGAGAGCGGAAGAAACGTGGCTAGTTCGGCAATACTTCGTAAAGTCTCAGATATGACCCAGTCGTGCGCGGGCGATGACCATGACCGAGACTGACACCTCGACGCGTCAGCGGATTCTTTTGGCGACCGCCGAGGTCCTCGGGCGAAACGGCAAAACCAAACTCAGCCTGTCCGAAGTCGCCACCCAGGCCGGAGTCTCGCGCCCCACGCTCTACCGCTGGTTCGCGTCCAAAGAGGAGTTGCTGTTGGCGTTCTCCCAATACGAGCGCCAGCTCTTCGAAAGCGGCTTGGTCAAAGCCACCGCGGGACTCAAGGGCATCGACAAGCTCGACGCCGTGCTGCGATTCATCGTCGAGTACCAGCATTCGTACTCGAGCGTGCGCATGGTCGATGTCGAACCCGAGCACACCATCGCCCAGTTCGGTCACGTCATCCCGCAGATGCGCGACGGCCTGCAGCGGCATCTGCCCGGACCCAACGCCGCGGTCAAGGCGGCGACGGTGATCCGGATCGCCATCTCGCACTACATCGTCCGTAGCGACGACGCCGACCAGTTCCTGGCGCAACTGCGGCATGCCGTCGGGATCAAGCCGGAGGGCTAGTTCCTTCCCGCGGAAATAAGTCAGTCGAACAGCACCGCCGCGTTGAGGTAGCCGGTCGGGTCCAGCGCGGTTTTGACCGCTCGCATCGCGGCGACATCGGTTGTCTGCCTTGACATTCCGAGGTAGGAACGCTTGCGGCTGCCGACCCCGTGTTCGGAGCTGACGTTGCCCCCGCACTGCGCGATCAAGTCCATCATCGGCCCGTACAGCGCCTTCTCCTGCTCGAGCGGCACTCGCAGCACGTTGAGGTGCAGATTGCCCTCACCGATGTGGCCGAACAACAGGGGCACGGCATCATTGACCCGCTCGCCGATCAATGCGACCGCATCCGCGGCGAACCCGGCAATCGCGGCCAGCGGCAATGACACGTCGAACTTCAGCGGCGGCCCATACACGCCGAGCACCTCGGCCAGCGATTCGCGAACACGCCATAGTCGTTGCTGTGCAGCAACATCCACGCCCACCGCCGGCTCGGCACACATCGGCGCGCCGTCGAGCAGATCGGCGAGCCGGTCGGTCTGATCGTGATCGGCGGCCAACTCCACCAGCAGCATCCAGTCCGCCTCGACCGGTGCGCCGACGCCGAGATGCTCGGCGGTCAGCCTGCCGGCGCGGCCGTCGATCAGCTCCAGCGCGGCGATCCCGTCCACGTCCCGGAACGCGCGACCGGTGTCGATCAGCGCTTCGAGATCGGCGAAACCGCAGACCGCGGTCACCCGATGCGACGGCGTGGGGTGCAGCCGCAGATCCAGCGCGGTGATGACACCGAGGGTGCCCTCGGCGCCGACGAACAGCGCCGGCATGTCGTATCCGGTGTTGTCGCTGCGCACCAGGCTGTGCCGGCGCAGTAGCGACCCGTCGGGCAGCGCCACGTCCAGGCCGACGACCTGCTCGCCCATATTGCCGTAGCGGACCGTGCGCAGGCCACCGGCGTCGGTCGAGGCCATGCCGCCGACCGTCGCCGTGTCGCGGGCGGCCAGGTCCACCCCGAACAGCAGGCCCGCCGCGCTCGCGGCGTGTTGCACCGCGGTCAGCGTGGCTCCAGCACCGACCGCGATACGGCGCTCGACGGTGTCGACATCGCTTAGTGCACAAAGCCGTTCGGTGGACAGCAGCACGTCTTCGTGCTCGGGGACGGTACCGGCCACCAGGGAAGTGCGCCCGCCCTGCACGGTGACATGGGCCCCGGCGTCACGGCACAACCGCAACACCTCGGCGACCTGCTCGGCCGATCCCGGCCGCACCAGTGCACTGGCACGGCCCCGGTACCGGCCGGTGTGGTCGACGCTGCGGCCGGCCAATATGTCGGGATCGGTGATGACGTGCTTAGATCCGACAATATTTTTCAGGTCTGGAAGGCTGCCTGGCATGCTCGCGGTTATAGCACCCCGGACGCGATACTGATCCAACGGTTCGGATGACGACGCGAGGAGCGCGAGTGGACAACCTCGAGGAAGTGATCCGGGAACGCCATTCCATCAGGATGTTTCTGCCTGATCGGCCCGTGGCCCGGGAATTGGTTGACGAAGCGGTCGACCTGGCGATTCGCGCACCGTCGAACTCGAACATTCAGCCATGGCACCTCGTTTTCGCATCCGGCGCGGCCAGGGACCGGCTGGTGGCAGCGCTGCTCGAGGCGGCGCAGGCGGGACCACCGAAAGTCCCGGAACTGCCCGAGCATTTCACGCACTTCCGCAGCGAGACGGGCAAGGTCGTCTACGGGTCGATGGGCATCGCGCGCGACGACCTCGACGGCAGACGCGCTGCGGTGCTGCGCAATTGGGAATTCTTTCGCGCCCCGCTGGCCGGCATCGTGTGCATGGACCGCGAACTGGGACTGGTCGACAGTCTCGGCGTCGGGATGTTCCTGCAGACGCTGGTGCTGGCGCTCACCGCGCGCGGGTTGGGCACCTGTGTGCAGGTGGCGATCGCGGGTTACCCCGAGATCATCCACCAGCAGCTGGACATCCCCGAGCAGTTCACGATCCTGTGCGGCTTGTCGGTCGGGTACCCGGATCCCGACTTTCCCGCCAACAAGATCCGCATCGGCCGGCAACCAATCGAGAAGAACGTTCTGTTCGTCGAGAACTGAACGCCGCGCTCTAGAACTCCTTGTGGTTTACGTCGGTCACCAGCCCGCCGTCCATGACGAACTCGCTACCAGTGGAATAGGACGACTCGTCGCTGGCGAGGAACAACACAAACGTCGCGACCTCCCGCACCTCTCCGGGCCTGCCCAGCGGAATAGTGACCAAGTCTTCCGGCAGGTGCGAGGTCATCGGAGTGCGGATGAAACCCGGGTGAATCGAATTCACCCGGATGTTCAACGGCGCCAACTCCAAAGCCGCCGACTTGGCCAGGCCACGCACGCCCCACTTGGACGCCACGTAGGGGTGCACGGCCGGCGCGCCGCGCAGTCCCTCGATCGACGACACGTTGATGATCGAGCCGCTCCCGGCCGCGGTCATCGAGTCGACCACCGCCCGCATGCCCAGGAACGTACCGGTCAAGTTGACGTCAATCACCCTCTGCCACTTGGCCAGATCGAAATTCCTCAATTGCCCGAGCGCGACGGTGCCGGCGTTGTTCACCAGTACGTTGAGCTTGCCGAATTCGCCGATGGCGGTCGCAACTGCGGCGTCCCACTGGTCGGGCTGCGTGACGTCGAGGTGCACGTAACGCGCGGATTCGCCGATCTCGTCGGCCAGCGCCTTGCCCTCGTCGTCGAGGATGTCGCCGATCACTACCTTGGCGCCTTCTTCCACGAGCAGGCGCGCGTCTTCGGCGCCCATCCCGCGGGCACCGCCACTGATCAGCGCAACTTTTCCGTCTACCCGTCCCACGTAGGGTCTCCTTTCGGTTTAAGTGGTCACCAAAGTGCTTGGTGTGTAAAGGCCTTTTCCGGTTACCAGCGGCAAATCGAGTGTGGTCCGGATCCCCGGCGGCGCCGCGATCACCGCAGGGATGGCATTCACGATGCGGCCCGCGGCGCCGGCGATCGCGGCGTGGTTGTGGTCGCCCTTGCTGCTGCTCGGAATGATGTCGACGGCATACGACGGCTCGCCGGTGATCTCGACGCGGTATGAGCCGTCGCCCGCGGCGGGCTGGGGCAGGTCGGGCCGCAGGTCGGGCCGCAGCCGAGTGACATGCTCGATGACGATGGCGGGGTGGCCGTTGACCATGCCGCGGATCTCGAACTGCAGCACTGCCAGCGTGCCCTTGGCGACCCGGCCGATCGCGATGTCGAAATCTTCGGGCGCCGGCTCGCGCTGGTAGGACTCGGTGATTTCGTCGACCTCAATGCCCAGTCCGGCCGCCAGCTGGCGGATCGCGGTCCCCCACGCGATGCTGAGAATGCCCGGTTGCAGCAGCATCGGGATTTCGTCCATGGGCTGGGCGAACCCCATGTAGTTCATCACCTCGATGCCGTTGTACGACGCGTAATCGTGAATCTCCATGCAGCGCACCTGTTCGATGCGCTGGCAGGTCCCGGCGAGCGCGAACGGGATCAGGTCGTTGGCGAATCCCGGATCGACGCCACTGATGAATATGCTCGAATTCCCTTGCTGAGCAGCATCTTCCACGCGAGCGATGTACTTGTCGGGCATGACACCCCACGGGTACTGCAGCAGCCCCGGCGACGACCCGACGACGTTGATGCCGGCGGCCAGGATGCGCATGACATCGGCCATCGCGTCGGGCAGCCGGGTGTCGCCCATCGCGCAATAGACGACACAGGCGGGCTTGGCGGCCAGGATGGCGTCCAGGTCATTGACCGCCGCGATGCCCGTGACTGTCCTTCTTTCAAGCCGGCGTCCAGGCCGACGCCGCACAGTTCTCCGGCGTCCTTGCCCACCTTCTCCGGTGTGGACACGCACACGCCCGTCAGTTCGAACTGCGGATTGGTGATCAGTTCGGCCAGGGCCAGCCCTCCGACATTTCCGGTACCGACGTGCGCGACGCGGATCGTCATCTTCAGTCTCCGTCCCTTGCAGCCTGGAAAACTTTTCTAGACACTAGTCCATAACTTCCGGGGCGCCTACAGGGCCGGACCTAACTCCGGCCAGGCAGAATGGAACACCGATGACGCAACGCGAAGATGTCCAATTCACCTCCGGTGACGACCGGATCAGCGCCTGGCTCTATCGGCCGGCGGCGCGGCGGCGCCGCGCCCCTCTTGGTGATGGCGCACGGATTGGGCGCGGTCCGCACCATGCGACTCGACGCTTATGCCGAGCGGTTCAGCGCGGCCGGCTACGCCTGCCTGGTCTTCGACTACCGCAACTTCGGCGACAGTGAGGGTCAGCCGCGCCAAGTCCTCGATATCGACCTACAGCTCGCCGACTGGGCCGCCGCCGTGGCCTATGCCCGCACCCTTGACGGCATCGATCCCGATCGAATCGGGTTGTGGGGCACGTCTTTTGCGGGTGGCCATGTGATCACCACGGCAGCCCGGCTGCCGGGTATCGCCGCCGTCGTCGCCCAATGCCCGTTTACCGACGGCATCGCGTCGGGGCGCACCATCTCCAACCCGTTGGCCACTGCGCGCATCGCCGCGCGGGCGATCCGCGACGTTGTCGGCGCGCGGCGGGGAAGGCCCCCGGTGATGATCGCCACCGCGGGCAGGCCCGGGGAGGTCGCGCTGATGAATACACCCGACTCCTACGTGGGTTACCTGCGATTGGTCCCCGACGGCGTCGAAGTGCGCAACGAGATCGCGGCACGCATCGCGATGAAAATCTTCACCTACCGGCCGGGCCTGCTCACCCCGAAGATCGGCTGCCCCATCCTGTTTTGCGTGTGCGAACACGACTCGTTGGCCCCCGCCGACGCCACCCTGCGCCACGCGGCCAACGCTCCGCGCGGTGAGGTGAAGACCTACCCCGAGGGGCATTTCGCGATCTATGTCGACGACGCGTTCGAGCGGGTGGTCGCCGACCAGCTCGCCTTCCTCGACAAGCATCTGAAGCCGCGACCGGATCTGAGTAGTCCTACCCTTTCCGGCCAACCGGTTCTTTCGCATCATGGGACGCATGGCAATTCCCAATAACACGTCGAAGAACACCACCGCCTTTTTCATTCAGGCCGCCGTCGCGTTTGGAGTCAGTCTCCTGGCCGCGCTCGGTGGGATCTTCTTTCTTCCGCTGGACCCGTGGCCGCGGCTGTTTCTCGGTATCACCGTCTTGTTCCTCGTCTCGAGCGCGTTCACCCTGGCAAAGGTGATCCGCGATCAGCAAGAAGCCACGACCGTGCGCGTGCGCCTGGATGAAGCACGGATGGAGAAGCTCTTCGCCGAACACAACCCGTTCTCGGCCGCGACCTGATCCGATACCCCGGCGCGGGCCGCCGACCTATGCTGAGCGCGATGGCGACCAGCAACCCTGATCCGACCGCTCCGCTGTGGCGTGCGGCCCAGGTGTTTCGGCTGCTGAGCTGTGTCTACGCGCTGGGGTTCCAGATCGCGATCAACCCGGATCTGCGCCGGCCCACGCTGGGCTGGGTGCTGTTCGCGGTGCTGATCGGCCTGAGCGCGGCCTGCGCGATCGCCTACTTGCGCGGATTCGGCCGAAGGCCGGCGTGGGTGATCACCGAAATCGTGATCGTCGTCCTGCTGATGTGGTCGAACAGGTTGGTCGCCTCCGGGCAGTGGGCGTCCGAAAACCAGACCTGGCCGACGACGTTGTGGGCCAGCAACCCGACGATCTCGGCCGCGATCCAGTTCGGCCCCGTCGGCGGGATGCTCACCGGGCTGGCGGTGATGGCCACCAACTTCGCCGTCAAGAACTACTTCGACCTCAACATCAGCCACAACGCCACGATCATCATCGAGCTGGCGATCGGCATGGCGATAGGCATGGCCGCGCAAACCGCGCGACGCGCCCACGAAGACTTGCAACGAGCCGCCCAACTGTCAGCCGCAGTGCAAGAGCGAGAACGGCTGTCTCGAGAGGTGCACGACGGCGCCATCCAGGTACTGGCGCTCGTCGCTAAGCGTGGCCACGAAATCGGTGGAGCCACAGCCGAATCTGGCTGATCTCGCCAGTGAGCAGGAACGCGCCCTGCGACGATGGATCACCTCGGCCGGCATCGACCCGTACGGGGACGCGACGACAATCGACCTCCGCACGCTACTGCGCCGCCGGGAGTCCGATCGCGTATCGGTGAGCTTGCCCGGAACTCCGGTGGCCCTGCACCGGTGGGCAGCCGCCGAGCTCGACGCAGCGGTGAGCAATGCCCTGGATAACGTTGCAGCCCACGCGGGAGCGGGCGCCCATGCGTACGTACTACTGGAAGATCTGGGCGACTCGGTCACGGTAAGCGTTCGCGACGATGGTGTGGGCATCGCCGGCGGCCGGCTGGAGGAAGCCACCGGTCAGGGACGCCTCGGAATCTCGAAGTCGATTGTGGGAAGGCTGAACTCGCTGGGCGGCACCGCACAGCTGCACAGCAGCCCCGGGGAGGGCACCGAGTGGGAGCTGTGCGTACCCCGCCGAGGAGGACGCGATGGCTGATGACACCGCGACAACGGTGATGGTTGTCGACGACCATCCGATCTGGCGCGACGCGGTTGCCCGCGACCTCGCCGAGGACGGGTTCAACGTGATCGCCACCGCCGACGGGGTGGCCGCCGCGCGGCGCCGGGCGGCCGTGGTCAAGCCGGACGTGGTGCTGATGGACATGCACCTGGCCGACGGCGACGGCGCGCAGGCAACGGCGGAGGTGCTCGCCGTCTCACCCTCGTCTCGGGTGTTGGTGCTGTCGGCCTCAGACGAACGCGACGACGTCCTGGAAGCCGTCAAGGCCGGGGCCAGCGGATACCTGGTCAAAAGCGCCTCGAAAGCTGAACTGGCGCAAGCCGTCGAGGCCACCGCGGCCGGGCGGGCCGTGTTCACCCCAAGCCTGGCCGGACTGGTGTTGGGCGAATACCGCCGCATCGCCCAGAGTAAGGACTCGGCGCCGACCGGCCCCAGCCTGACCGAGCGCGAGACCGAGGTGTTGCGTTATGTCGCAAAAGGACTGTCCGCCAAGCAGATTGCCGAAAGGCTCTCGTTGAGCCACCGCACCGTCGAAAATCACATCCAGGCGACATTCCGTAAACTGCAGGTCGCCAATCGGGTGGAGTTGACCCGCTACGCAATCGAACACGGTCTGGACGACGAACCTTGACCGGCGCGGGCCGGACAAGGCTGCCGCGTCGGCTGCGACGCGGCCAGCGCCAACGTCGCTAGCTGTGTGATGAGGGTGCAAGCGAAGATGATCCACGCCAGCGGCTGGGTGGGCAGTCCGGCCATCGTTTTGCCGAAAACCAGAGGGGCGGGGACGATCTCGGTCACCAGCAGCAGGCCCGCCAGTACGCCCGGCACACATGCCACCACCGTGACCCAGATACCGGCGCGGCGCCGGCACAGCAGCATCACCGCGCCGGTCAACAACGTCACCGCCGCGGCGGCCTCGAGCAATCCCATCACGAGCAAGCCGATCCCCAAGGGCCCTACCAGCAACAGGGGGGCCAAAAACCCCAGGCCGCCTACCAGTTTCGCCAACTCAAGGTCAGTGGCGAAGAAGCCCAGGCCGTTCACCGCGGAGCCGACGAGGCCAAGTAGTGCGACCGTGATGGTGGCGGCGGTAAGCGGCTGCGGGGATTTCACGGCAGATCCCGACCGGCCGCGGCGAGCACCCGAGCGGCCACGAGTGCGGCCACCATCGTTGCCACGCAGATCAGCCCGTCGTCTTTGAGGCCCCACTTGATCGCGGCCAGGGTCGCGACCCCCGCGACGCACAGCAGCGTGCCGGTTGCCACACCCCGGCCGACCGAGGTGATCGTCGGGACGCCGTCCCAGCCGGCCAGCGGGTTGTTCTCCAGCGGCCGCAGCACCGCGAACAGCACTCCCACCGCGACGACCATTAGCAGCAGTTGCATCACACTGACGGCGAGGAAATCCGGCCGGCCGGGAAAGCGAGGGTGGCCCAGGCAGTCGAAGAGCAGGTGCATGCCGAGCAGCGCGGGCATGTGCCACAGGTACAGGGTCATCGCCCCGGAGTTGCCGACCGCGGTCCACCACCACACACGTGGCCGCTGCGCCCATCGGGCGATCGCGGGCATCGCCGCGATTGCCAGTGCGCTCAGGATGATTGCGTGCCCGGCAAGCAGCAGCGACGGCGGGCTCGTGTTGGACAGCCGGTGATCCCCGGTGCCGACCATGCTGATTTCATACGGCCCCCACCCCACCAATGCGACGTTGACGACCAGCACGGCCGCGGCCGTCGCCAGCGCGGCACGCCCGGTGAGCAACCCGCGGCGGTAAGCGACACCGAACATGGCGGGGATGAGCCAGACCGCGAGGTTGAGATAACCCAGCGCCGCCGCGGCGGGCCAGTGCAGCCGGATCGCGTCGACGGCGGCAATGCCCGCGTAGACCACGCCCACGCCGGCGGCGAGACGGGTTCCGGTGGTGATCCGGGCCAAAACCGGCATCGCGGCCAACACCAGCACGTAGGCACCCAGGAACCACAGCAGCTGGATACTGACGCCGGCGACGGGCTCGTAGATATGTTGGGGCAGAACCGGATACAGCACGGTGAGGGCCACCGCCCAGAAGCCGAGGTAGTAGAACACCGGCCGGAACAGCCTGATGCAGCGTTTCATCAGCCAGCCGCCCCAGTTGCTGCCGGGCTGCCAGGACGACAAGCACGCCGCGGCGCCCGCAAAGAAAAACAGCGGCATGATCTGCAAAATCCAGGTGAGGGCCTGAAACACCACGGAGGTGGTCAGCAGGTTGTCCCAGATGAGCACGTGGTTGCGGATGACGCTGACGGCCATCACGGTGTGGCCGGCCACGACCCCGATCAGAGACACGATGCGAATCACGTCGAGGGCGCGGTCTCGGTCGGCCGGCGTGCGCGCTGCCAGCTCGGTGGGGCTGGGCATACCCAGTGGAGTTGTCATGGCGAAAGCATCGCCGAACACCACGCGCCAAGACCCGCGCAGATCTACGCGTCAGGGCTGAGTAGTACTACTCAAAAGACGGGCGCACTAGGGCCCGAGCGGGGATGCCGTGCGGATCGACTCGTCACGGATCAGCCCCCGCAGCAGTGCCGTGCTGAACTCGGCCGGCGATTTCCTTGGCGCTGCGCCGCCCGCTCGGCCGCAGCCAGCGATAGCTGCCCAGCGTCATCCCGATGTAGCCCAGCGCCAGCACATGGGAGTCGCACTGGTAGAACTCGCCGCTGGCGATCCCGCGGTCGATCAGGCCGTGCACGTGGTGGTAGACCTGGGCTTCCTTCTCGCGGACCTCGGCGACCTGTTCGTCGGTGAACCACTCGGTGATGTAGGGCTGCTCCTGGAAGTACACCGCGGCTCGCTCGGGATCGCTCGCGATCCCGGTCAGCAGTCGGATGGTGTATTGGTAGAGCGCCTCGCGCGCCGTCCAGGAGGGGTCGTCGTGCACGGCGGCCAGCGTGCCCTCGGCGGCCTGACGGTAGATGTCGAAGAGGATCAGCGACTTGCTGGCGTAGTAGTGGTAGACCGTCGCCTTGTTCAGACCGATGACGTCGGCGACGTCGTC
The DNA here is from genome assembly GCA_963832935.1 of uncultured Actinomycetota bacterium. GTDB lineage: Bacteria > Actinomycetota > Actinomycetes > Mycobacteriales > Mycobacteriaceae > Mycobacterium. The sequence goes on along the minus strand of CAWHWA010000027.1, from coordinate 86,548 downwards.
CATCCGGGTGCCGTGGTAACCGCGGGCGGCGAACAGCTTGGTGGCAACAGCCAGCAACTCCTCGCGGCGGGTCAACCCGTTGCGGGTGATGCTGTCGGATGACATGTCTACTCACTATCGTCGCTGCCAGCGGGCCCGGATGGGCGTGCTACCGGGCCGGTCTAGGCAAAGTACCAATCAACTGGTTGGACAGTTTAAGGCCTCGGTAGCTTTCGGCCGCCTGTCGCACCGGCACGGATGGGACTAGACTTCAGTAATTGAACTAGTCGCGAGTACAGAGGTGGGGCGATGGATCCGAGTCCGGATTACGACGGCAGCGACGAAATCGAATTCTTCATGAAATATCTCACCTGGGGCCTCCGCGGGGTTCAGGACGGGAACGGATACCCGCCGCCCGCCTACCCGCCCGTCTAAACAGTTCGCGAACAGCGGCGACGACCAGGCCGAACGGCCCCAGGGATATCCACGCCGCCCGCCTATCCGCCCACCTAGAGGGCCTTGAGTTCCTCCGCGACCGCGCTCACCGACTTCTTCGCATCGCCGAACAGCATGCTGGTGCCGTCGGCGTAGAACAGCGGGTTGTCGATCCCGGCGAACCCGGAGTTCATCGACCGTTTGAGCACGATCACCGACCTGGCCTTGTCCACATTGAGGATCGGCATGCCATAGATCGGGCTGGAGGCGTCGTTGCGGGCCGCCGGGTTGGTGACGTCGTTGGCGCCGATGACGATCGCGACGTCGGTGCGACCGAACTCGTCGTTGATGTCGTCCATGTCCTTCATGGCGTCGTAGTCGACCTCGGCCTCGGCCAGCAACACGTTCATGTGGCCCGGCATCCGGCCCGCCACCGGGTGGATCGCGTACTTGACCGTCACACCCTTGCTCTCCAGCAGTGACGCCATGTCCTTGACGGCATGCTGGGCCTGCGCGACCGCCAGGCCGTAGCCCGGCACCACGATCACCTGATTGGCGTAGGCCATCTGGATCGCGGCATCGGCGGCCGAGGTGGCTTTGACGGTCTTGTCGCCGTCGTCGCCGCCGCTGGGCGCCACGCCGCCGCCACCGAAACCGCCGGCGACGATCGCGGGGATGGAGCGGTTCATCGCCTTGGCCATCAGGTTGGTCAGGATCGAGCCGGACGCGCCGACGATCATGCCCGCCACGATCATCGCGGTGTTGTTCAGCGCCAGACCCGCCGCCGCGGCCGACAGCCCCGTCATGGCGTTGAGCAGTGAGATCACCACCGGCATGTCCGCACCACCGATCGGCAGCACCACCATCAGGCCCAGCACACCGGCCGCGGCCAGCAGGCCGACCATCCACCACAGCGACGCTCCGCCGCTACCGGGATGGGCGTGCAGGCCGACGACCACCGCTGAGGCCACCGCGGCGATCAGCAGCAGCAGGTTGATCGGCTGCTGGGCCCGGCCGAATCCGATCGGCTTGCTGTCGATGATCTCCTGCAGCTTGCCGAACGCGATGATCGAGCCCCAGAACGAGATCGAGCCGATGATCGCGGCGAACAACGACGCCACCACGATGTGCACGGTCGGAGACTCGCCGTGCTGAAACGCCGAAAAGCCTTTGGTGTCCATGAATTCCGCGAGCGCGATCAGCGCGACCGTTCCACCGCCCACGCCGTTGAAGAACGCCACCAGCTGCGGCATGGCGGTCATCTTGGTCATCCGCGCCGGCGGAACGCCCAGCACCACACCGACGACCAGGCCGGCGATGATCAGCACCCAGGACTCGGTGTGCCGGATCTTGATCAGGGTCGCCACCACGGCCAGCGCCATGCCGACCGCCGCGATCAGGTTGCCGCGCACCGCGGTCTTGGGCCCGGTCAGGCCCATCAGTCCGTAGATGAACATCCCGAACGAAATGATGTAGAGGCCGATGACCAGGTAGTTCATTTGGCGGCGGGCTCCTCGGTCTTGGCGGGCACCGGCTTCTTCTTGCCCTTGAACATGCCCAGCATCCGGTCGGTGACGATGAATCCGCCGATGACGTTCAGCGTGCCGAACACCACCGCGACGAACAGCACGATCTGCACCGCCAACGACGGGTGCTCGACCTCGCCGAACACCACCAGCGCGCCCATCACCACGATGCCGTGAATGGCGTTGGTGCCCGACATCAACGGGGTGTGCAACGTGTTGGGCACCTTGGAGATCACCGCGAACCCGACGAACCCCGACAGCACCAGGATCGCAAGGTTCGCCAACAGTTCGTCGTACATCTAGGAGTCCTCTCGAGTGACGCACGACTCCGCGATCACTTCGTCGTCGAAATCCGGCGCGAGCTTGCCGTCGGTGATCAACAGGTCCAGCAGCGCCGTGATGTTCTTGCTGTACAGCTCGCTGGCATGCTCGGGCATCGTCGCCGGCAGATTCAAGCGGCGAGGCGATGGTGACGCCGTGTTTGACGACGGTCTGGCCCGGCTCGGTGAGCTCGCAGTTGCCCCCGGTCTCGCCGGCCAGGTCGACCACCACGCTGCCGGGCTTCATCGCTTCCACCGCGGCCGCGGTCACCAGACGTGGTGCGGGCCGGCCCGGAACCAGCGCCGTGGTGATCACGACGTCGAATCCGCTGATCGCCTTTTCCAATGCCTTCTGCTGCTGGGCGCGCTCCTCGTCGGTCAGCTCGCGGGCGTACCCGCCCTCGCCGGACGCGTCGATGCCGACATCGAGCCACTGCGCCCCCACCGAACGCACCTGGTCGGCCACCTCGGGGCGGACGTCGTAGCCCGATGTGCGGCCCCCCAGCCGCTTGGCCGTGGCCAGCGCCTGCAGCCCGGCCACGCCGACCCCGAGCACCAGCACCGTGGCCGGCTTCACCGTTCCCGCCGCCGTCGTCAGCATCGGGAAGAACCGCGTCGACTCCGACGCCGCCAGCAGCACGGCCTTATAGCCGGAGACGTTGGCCTGTGACGACAGTGCATCCATCGCCTGCGCCCGCGAGATCCGCGGGATGGCCTCGAGCGCGAACGCCTGCACACCGGCCTGCTTGAGCGCGTCGATCGAGTTGTCGGCATTGCGGGGCGCCAGGAAGCCGATCAGCGTCTGACCGCTGCGCAGCTTGCCCACCTCGTCGGCGGTCGGCGGCGCCACCTTGACGACGACATCGGCAGACCACGCGTCCCCGATAGTGGCGCCGGCCTCGGTGTAGAGCTCGTCGGGCAGCAGCGCCCGTTCGCCCGCCCCGGCCTCGACCACCACCGCCACGCCGCTGTTCACCAGCGAGGCGACCGCCTTCGGTACCAGCGCAACACGCCGCTCATCGGTGCCGGACTCAGCGACCACCCCGACCCTGACGGTGTTGGCCTGCGGATCTGTCATGGCGCGTACATCTACTTTCCTTAGGTTCTGTCCAGGCGATTGCCCCAGACACCCTATCGGCCGCTACCAGAGCGGAAAGTCTTGGCCGTGTTCTGACACCGGGCGTGGTCCGAAGTAGCGTCGCTCGGATTCGTCGATCGGCACGTCGTTGATGCTGGCTTCGCGACGCGCCATCAGTCCCGACTCCGTGAACTCCCACAGTTCGTTGCCGTAGCTGCGGTGCCACTGGCCGGAGACATCGCGGCACTCGTACTGAAACCGCACGGCGATCCGGTTCTCGCGGAAGCCCCACAGGCCCTTGCGCAACGAATAGTCGAGTTCGCGCTGCCACTTGCGGGTCAGGAACGCCACAATCTCGTCCCGGCCGACGATGTGTTCGCCGCGGTTTCGCCATTGCGAGTCGACTGTGTAGGCCTTGCTGACGCGCTCGGGGTCGCAGGTGTTCCAGCCATCCTCAGCGGCCTGCACCTTCTGCAGCGCAGTCTCCATGGTGAACGGCGGGAACGGGGGCAGGGATTCGGAAGTCTCGGTCATGGGATCCATCGTGCTCCACCGCGAGCGCGTGCATTTCGCCGAGACTGCAACCTCGCATACCCGCCACGGCGTGTCGTCTGCGTGGTTTCAGTGTCGCGTCGGTGACCCGGAAGCGAAGCATTTGTCCCGCCAGCACCGCCTATCACGCACGTGTCCTATCGTGACGGTCATGGACTTCGCGATGTCGGCCAAGGCCACCGACTACCACAAGCGGTTGTCCGACTTCATGACTGAATTTGTCTTTCCGGCTGAGGCCGCCTACGACAACTACCGCCACGAGGCCGGCCCCAACAACCACACCGTTCCGCCAGTCATCGAGGAACTCAAAACCAAGGCCAAAGAGCGTGGCCTGTGGAACCTGTTCCTGCCGGCCGAGTCGGGCCTGAGCAACCTGGAATACGCTCCGCTGGCCGAGCTGACCGGCTGGAGCCTGGAACTCGCGCCCGAGGCGGTCAACTGCGCGGCGCCGGACACCGGGAACATGGAGACCCTGCACCTGTTCGCCACCGAAGAGCAGCGCAAGCAGTGGCTGGAACCGTTGCTGGCCGGCGAGATCCGCAGCGCCTTCTCGATGACCGAACCGGCGGTCGCCAGCAGCGACGCCCGCAACATCCAAACGTCCATCGAGCGCGACGGCGGCGACTACGTCATCAACGGCCGCAAGTGGTGGACCTCGGGCGCGGCCGACCCGCGCTGCAAGATCCTGATCGTGATGGGCCGCACCAATCCCGACGCGGCCAGCCACCAGCAGCAGTCGATGGTGCTGGTGCCGATGGACACCCCCGGTGTGACGGTGCTGCGCTCCACTCCGGTGTTCGGCTGGCAGGACCAGCACGGGCACTGCGAAATCACCTACGACAACGTCCGGGTGCCGGTCACCAACCTGCTCGGCGAAGAGGGCGGCGGCTTCGCGATCGCCCAGGCCCGGCTCGGACCGGGCCGCATCCACCACTGCATGCGCGCGCTCGGCGGGGCCGAACGCGCCCTGGCCCTGATGGTCCACCGGGCCAACAACCGCATCGCGTTCGGCCGTCCGCTGGCCGATCAGGGCGCTGGTGCAGCAGGCAATCGCCAAGTCCCGCAACGAAATCGACCAATCCAGGCTGCTCTGCGAAAAGGCGGCGTGGACGATCGACCAGCACGGCAACAGGGCCGCCCACCTACTGGTCTCGCAGATCAAGGCGGTCGCGCCGCAAGTGGCCTGCGACGTCATCGACCGCGCGATCCAGGTGCATGGGGCCGCCGGGGTCAGCGACGACACGGTGCTGTCCCGGCTCTACGGCTGGCATCGCGCCATGCGAATCTTCGACGGACCCGACGAGGTGCACATGCGAACGATCGCGCGCTCCGAAATCGGACGGGAACAGTCCGCCTTCGCCGCAGCGGTGACCCCGCATGACTGAGGCTTTGCGAGAACTGTCCGGCGCGTGGAACTTTCGCGATGTCGCCGACGGCGCGGTCGCGGTTCGGCCCGGACGGCTGTTCCGGTCCGGCGAGCTGAGCCGGCTCGATGACGACGGCCGCGCAACGCTGAGCCAGTTGGGCATCACCGATGTCGCCGACCTGCGCGCCACCCGGGAAGTTGCCCGCCGCGGTCCGGGCCTGGTGCCCGACGGCGTCGAGATCCACCTGCTGCCCTTCCCCGATCTGGGCGCCGAAGAATCCGACACCGACGGCCAGGCCCCGCACGAAGTCGCATTCCAGAAACTGCTGACCGGCGACGGCGAATCCGGCGAGTCGGAGCTATCGGTCAACGAGGCCGCCACCCGCTACATGATCGACGAATACCGGGAATTCCCAACGCGTAACGGAGCGCAGCGCGCGCTGCACCGCGTCGTCACGCTGCTGGCAGCCGGGCGTCCGGTGCTCACGCACTGCTTCGCGGGCAAGGACCGCACCGGCTTCGTGGTGGCGACGGTGCTGGAGACGATCGGTGTCGACCGCGACACCATCGTCGCCGACTTCCTGCGCAGCAACGACGCCGCACCGCAGCTACGCGCGCGGATCTCCGAGATGATCGCGCAGCGCACCGACACCGAATTGACCCCGGAGGTAGTGACTTTCACCGAGGCACGGCTGTCCGACGGGGTCCTCGGCGTTCGCCCGGAGTACCTGGCCGCCGCACGCCAAACCATCGACGAAGAGTTCGGGTCGCTGGACGGCTATCTGCGCGACTCCGGTGTCACCGAAGCCGAGGTGGACCACCTGCGCGACGCGCTGCTGGTCTGAACCGCCGGCCTCGACCCAGGGCCTCACCCCAGCTTGAAATCAGCCTGCTTTGCCGCGGACAGGTCGGTGATCTCGTCCCAGTGCGAGGCGATGTCGTCCACTGTCGGCGGGTTGTCGAAGTTGACACCGTCGGTCTGGAACAGCGCGACGCGCTGCACCTTGCCGCCGCCAACCACGAAAACCGAAGCGCTGTTGGGGTTTTCCTCGGTGCACAGGTAGGCGACCACCGGCGCGACATACTCGGGTGTGAGCTTCTCCAGCACTTCCTTGGGCAAGATGTCCTCGGTCATTCTGGTGGCCGCGATCGGGGCGACCGCGTTCGCGTGGATGTTGTACTTCGCCCCCTCCAGCGCCAGGCTGTTGATCAGACCGACGAGCCCGAGCTTGGCCGCTCCGTAGTTGGTCTGGCCGAAGTTGCCGAACAGCCCGCTGGTGGAGGTGGCGACTACCACCCGGCCATAGCTCTGCTCCCGGAAATGCGGCCAGGCGGCCCGAATGACGTTGTACCCGCCGTACAGGTGCACCTTGAGCACGGCGTCCCAGTTCTCGAACGACATCTTGTGGAAAGTGCCGTCGCGCAGGATCCCGGCGTTGCTCACCACGCCGTGAATCGCGCCGAACTCGTCGAGCGCGGTCTTGATGATGTTCTCGGCGCCCTCGGGCTCGGCGACGCTGTCGTAGTTGGCGGCCGCCCGGCCACCGGCGTCCTTGATCTCCTTGACCACGTCGTCGGCCATGTTGTGGCCAGCGCCCGTGCCGTCACGGGATCCACCGAGGTCATTGACGATGACGCTGGCGCCCTCCTTGGCGAGGCTGAGAGCGTATTCGCGCCCCAGTCCTCCACCGGCTCCGGTAACGACGATGACGCGATCCTGCACTCCGGGCATCAGCTTCCTCTCTACGATGAGAAATCAAGGGTTGGGGTCGGCACCGGCATCGGCCGGGCCGGTGTCAGAACATTCTGCGAGCCATCTTGAACGCGCGCTCGGTGTACGGCGGGTAGATAAAGCTGGATAGGTCGGGCCGGGTCGGCTTGGTCAACACCGACTTGCGATGGCTGAACTCCTCGAAGCCGAATTTGCCATGGTAGGCACCCATGCCCGAAGCGCCGACGCCACCGAACGGCAACTTAGCCGTCGACACCTGGAAGGCGAGGTGGTTGACCACTATTCCCCCGGCGGGCACCTCTTTGATCACCCGTTCGCGGGTCTCGCGCGCTTTGGTGAACAGATACGCGGACAGTGGCTTGGGTCGCGAATTGACGAAACGTATTGCCTCATCAAGGTTTTGCACGGTGATCACCGGCAGCACCGGTCCGAAGATCTCGTTCTGCATCAGCGGCCCGTCCGGATTGGGGTCGACGACCACGGCGGGTTGGATGCGCAGGCTCGACGCGTCACAGTCGCCGCCGACGATGACCTTGCCGTCCCCGCCGGACAAGTAGCCGCTGATCCGGTCGAACTGACGCTGGTTGACGATCCGTATTCCATCGGGCTTATCCGACGTGAACTTCGTGATGGCCGCGCCGATCTTGTCCACGAGTTCGTCGCGAATCTTCGCGTCCGCCAGCACGTAGTCGGGCGCGACGCAGGTCTGCCCGCCGTTGAGCAATTTGATCCAGGCGATCCGCTTTGCCGCGACGTCCACGTCGGCGTCGGCCGCGACGATCACCGGGCTCTTGCCACCAAGCTCGAGCGTGACCGGAGTCAAGTGCTTCGCGGCGCCCTCGTAGACCTTGCGACCAATCTCGGTACTGCCGGTGAACATCACCCGGTCCAGTCCTTGCGCGATCAGCTCCTGGCTCACCGCGCCGTCGCCCTCGATGACCGCGATCGCGTCGTTGTCGAGATAGCGAGGCACCAACTCGGCCATCAACCGTGAGGACGCGGGCGCGATTTCCGAGGGCTTGAGCAGCACGGTGTTTCCGGCGGCGATCGCCCCGACCGCCGGACCCAGCGTCAGGTAGAACGGGTAATTCCAGGCACCGATCACCAGCACCGTGCCGTAGGGCTCGTACTCCACCCAGCCGCGGCCGGGAAGCTGCGGAACCTCGAGCAATTGGTATTTGCGGCGCGTCCACCTGCGCACCTTCTTGGCCGCGTACTTCGCTTCGCCGGAGGTGAGTGCGATATCGGCGATGAATGCCTCGAACGGGCTACGGTCCAGGTCCGCGGCGAGCGCGGCGGTGAGCGCGGCGTCGTTCTCGTCGACCATCTTTTGCAGCTGCAACAGCTGCCGCTTGCGCCACTCGATGTCGCGGGTGCGCCCGCTGGCGAAGGTTTTACGAAGCCGAGCCACCGTCGACGCGATATCGACTGGCTGCGCCGCCGCGCCGTTGGTGGATCCCGCTGTCTTTGGTGCAACCGATTCGGTGGTCATCATCGTCCCTTCCCTTGTGCACCTTCCCAGGGGTGCCCACCGTGTACCTGTGGGCACTCATGGGTGATACCGCGATCCTAACCATCCGGTTGGGAGGGCAGTGAGGAAGATCCGGTGGGACCTGGTCAGGCCTTGGTTGCCGTCACAAAGCTGTTCGTGAACGGCCGCTCGTCGGATTGCGGCTCGCGACCCAGGCGTGCGGCCTCTTCGCGCGCGTTCACCGTGCGGACGGTCCAGCCGTGCGCGGCGAACCAGTCACCGCAGTCGGGTCGGCCCTCGTCCTCGAACCAGAAGTCGAACGGGTTGAACGAGGTGTCCTGGCCGCGGGCTTCGCGCTTGGCCTCGCAGCTCGGCCCACTTCGCCTCGGCCTGCCGGCGCTTGCTCCGCGTCGACTCCGAAATTCTCGACGGCCACCCGGCTGCTCGGATCCGCTCAACGCGTCGATCGAGGCGAACATGGCCTCCTGCGCCGCTGCCGGCAGAAACGGCAATAGCCCTTCGGCCAGCCACGCCGTCGGCTGGCTCGCGTCAAAACCGTTGTCGCGCAAAGCTTGCGGCCAATCGTGGCGCAGGTCCACCGGCACCGGGCGCCGGTCGGCGGTCGGCGCGAGCGCCATGGCCGGCCAACGTCTCGCGCCTTGTACTCGAGCACCTTGGGCAGATCGATCTCGTAGACGGTGACACCGGCCGGCCAGTCCAACCGGTATGCGCGCGAATCCAGCCCGGCCGCCAGGATCACGACCTGACGGATACCGGCGGCAGTGGCCTCGGCGAAGTACGCATCGAAGAAGTGCGTGCGCACGGCCTGGTAATTGACCATCTCCTGGACGTCGACCGCGAAGTCCGGATCGTCATCCCATCAGGCGCCGCCCACCACGCTGCCACCTGCTCGCGAACGCCCTCGAGTTCAGGCGTGGAGACCAGCGGGTCGGCGAACTGGTCGCGGATCAGCGGATCCGCGCTGGCGGTCTCGACGGCACGGGCCAGCGCGACCATCACCGCGGTCGCCCCGACGCTGGTGGCGATGTCCCAGGAGTCGTCCGCGGTGCGCGCCATTACCGGCGCTCCCCGACCACGAAGTCGGAGAAGGCGTCCTTGTCATCGGCCAGCGGCACGCTCTCAATCCACCGGCCCACGCGGCCCATTTCGTCGGAGGAGTTTTGCGCGCTGGCGCGCCAGCCGTGGCTGTTGAGCCAGTCCGCGACGTTCGCCCGGTCGTCGTCGCGATACATCAGCTCCCCGACGTCGACACTTCTCCTCCAAGCCCAGCTCGTCGGCCACCTTGCGGAACCGTTCGCGCATCTGCTGGCGCCGCTCCTCGGCGTGCGTCGGGTGCGGTTTCGGCCGAGACCCGGCTGCCCGCCGGGCTCAGCTCGCCGATCAGGGTGAACAACTTGTCCTGCGCCTCGGCAGGCAGATACATCAACAGGCCCTCGGCCAGCCACGCGGTCGCGCTGAGCCGGGTCGAAGCCGGCGGCACGCAGCGCGGCGGGCCAATCCTGCCGCAGGTCGATCGCCACCTCGCGACGATCGGCCGAAGGAGTCGCGCCGCTTTCCGCCAATGTCGTGGACTTGTAGTCCAGCACCTGGGGCTGGTCGATCTCGTAGACAGTGGTGCCGGCGGGCCAGTCCAGGCGGTAGGCGCGCGAATCCAGATCCCGACGCGAGAATCACGACCTGCCGGATCCCGGCGGCGACGGCATCGGCGAAGTACGAGTCGAAGAAGTGGGTCCGCACCGCCTGGTAGCCGCGCATGTGGTGGATGCGAGCTGCGGATTCTCCGGTCGAGGCCTCGATCTTGGCCACGACCTACGGGTCGAGCATGGCCTCCCACAAGATCTGCGGACCCGGCGTTGTTCACCAGCAGCCTGGCGTAGGGGTCGTGGATCAGCGCGTCGGGCTGCTCGGTCTCGATGGCCCGGGCCGCGGCCACCATGACGGCGGTGCTACCGACGCTCGTTTTGATGTCCCAGGTGTCGTCATGTGTGCGCAGTGAACTCATCGCGTGCTCCGGTCTCGTGGTGTTTCGTTGGGTCAGTGGGATGGTCCGCCGAAACGCGCCCGCAGCAGCGCGCTGCGTACGGCATCGTCGGCCAGGTCTTCGGGAACCGCGCGGCCCAGCCGGGCCAATTCCTCGCGGTTGTTCACGACGTTCACCTGCCAGCCGTGGTCGGTCAGCCACTCGGCGGCATCGGATCGGTCGGGCTCGTGGTAGGTCAGCGCCTGGACATTGACGTCCAGCCCGAGCCGGTCCCGCATCCGCTGCCAGCGGTGGGTGTTGCTGCTCGAGTTCATGCCGAACACCTCGATGGCGACCTGGCTGCCCGGCGCGCTGAGCGTGGTGAACATCTCGAACAGCCGGTCCTGGGCGTCACTGGGCAGATACGGCAACAGGCCCTCGGCCAGCCACGCCGTCGGTTGCGTGCGGTCGAATCCGGAGGCCGTCAGTGCCGCGGGCCAGTCGTCGCGCAGATCCACGGCGACCGTGCGCCGGTCGGCGGTGGGCACCGCGCCGTGCGATTCCAGAATTCTGGTTTTGTACTCCAGCACCTGGGGCTGGTCGATTTCGTAGACCGCGGTCTCGGCGGCCCAATCCAGCCGGTAGGCCCGCGAGTCCAGGCCGGCGGCCAGAATCACCACCTGCCGGATCCCGGATTCGGCGGCCCCGCGGTGTTGGCGAAGTACTCGTCGAAGAAGTGCGTGCGTACCGCCTGGTAGTCGATGCCGAGGCGATGCGCGCGCTGCCCCTGCTCGTCGCCGTCCAGCCAGGCCAGCTCGGGGTCGGTCAGCCGGGCCCACGCCGCTCCCGCGGGTGAGACCAGTTTCGAGGCGAAATCGTCACGAATCAACGGGTCGGACCCGGCGGTCTCCGCGGCGCGCGCGGCCGCGACGCCCAAAGCGGTGGCGCCGACGAGTTCGGTGATGGCCCACGAGTCGCCCGGCGGTGCGTAGCGAGGGTGGTAACGGGGGCTGCAACGAGGAAGAGTCGTCCAGATCAGTCATTTCGGGTCCATGCTACCCGAATAAGTTAGTTAGCCTATACGCTTTGTGCGCGATCTCACTGCGCGCGGTGACCGGGCTACGCCTGCGACCGAAACAGCGCGCCGTCCAGCAGCTGCCCCAGCATCCCGGTGACCGCTTGCATCTCCTGGTAGCTCTGGACGTAACCCGCATAAAATCCGGCACCGCACATCACCACCAGAAGGGTCTCGACCAACGCAGTGGCATCGATGGCGGCAGCGAACTCCCCTTGCTCGATCGCATCGTTGACGACCCGGGTCAAAAACTCCCGGCAAATCCGTACCGCGTCGTTTTCGGCTTGGCTCAATTCCGGATGACGCTGGGATTCCAGTATCGAGCTCATCAAAAATGCCGACGCCGAAGAATGCTCGGAATTGACTGCCACCGCCGCCGAAATGAATCCGGTGAGCCGCGCCATCAGCGTTGTCTCGCGGTCTGCCTGTGCAATACCGGCACCGAACACAAGCTCGGTGGTTTGGCTCAATACTTCCCGATACAGCACGCGTTTGCTGGAGAAGTAGTGGTTGATCGCAGGCCGGGTGAGATCGGCTCGCACCGCGATCGCTTGGAAGGTCGCTCCCTCATAGCCGCGTTCGCTGAACACAATTCGCCCGGCGCGCAAGATTCGCTTGCGCGTCTCATCAGCCTTCGCGGCGGGCGGACGGCCCGGCCTGCGCCTCACCGTGGGCGGCACCGTTAGAGTGTGCCACCGACATGATGCGGCATTAAAGCATTTGGCGGAATGTGGCCGAACTTTCCCGCTTGGTAGTCATCCACTGCTTGAATCAATTCCGCGCGGGAGTTCATCACAAATGGTCCGTAGTGGAACACCGGCTCGCGAATCGGCTGTCCGCCCAGCAGCAGCACATCAATTGCCGAGGTCGACGACGATTCGCCATGTCGCGTCGGCAGTCATCGTGATCCGGTCGCCGGGTCCGAGCACAGCCAATTGGCCTTGGCGAATCGGATGACCGACCGGACCGACAGATCCACTCCCGGACAACACGTACACCAGCGCGTTGAAATCGCGCCGCCACGGAATGTTGAGCTTGGCTCCGTTGTGAATCGTGGCGTGCGCCAACGTGATTGGCGTGTAAGTGGCACCGGGTCCCGGGTGACCATCGATCTCACCGGCGATGATGCGGACCAACGCACCGCCATCGTCGGAGGCGAGCAATTTGGTGTCGTCGCCCTCGATGGCCTGATACTGCGGCGGTGCGAACTTGTCTTTCTTCGGCAAGTTCACCCACAACTGGATGCCGTGGAAGACACCACCACTTTCGACCAATTCGGCGGGCGGGGTCTCAATGTGCAGGATGCCCGAACCGGCCGTCATCCACTGCGTCGCGCCGTCGGTGATCAGGCCGCCACCTCCGTGGGAATCCTGATGGGCGAACTTGCCGTCGATCATGTAGGTGACGGTTTCGAAGCCACGGTGCGGGTGCCAATCGGTACCCCGGGGCTCGCCCGGCTCGTAGTCCACCTCGCCCATCTGGTCCATGTGCACGAACGGGTCCAGCGCGGCACTACTGACCCCGGCGAATGCCCGGACGACGGGGAACCCCTCGCCTTCGTATCCGCGGGGGCCGGTGGTGATCGACCGCACCGGGCGTTCGGTCTCCTGTGGGCTGGCCCCGCCAATTCGGGGCAACGTCAACGTGTCTGCGGTGATAGCAGGCATATCGACCTCCTTCATCTAGAACTACCTATATAACCGGACTAGAGTCCGTTTATTCCTCGCTGTCATGCGGGGTGCCCGGGAAGCCGCGAGAGTCTGCGGTCAGACTCGTACGGTGAGCGAGCCGACGGAGGACAAGGCCCACCCGTCATTCGCCTCGACTCCCGCTGCCGGCGGACGTTTCGGGGCGAGGATCAGAGCTCGGGTTACCTGCAGAAGTGGCTAGTGCTCGGCATCACTATCGGTGTCGTCGCCGGCCTTGGCGCCGTCGTCTTCTATCTCGGGCTCAAATACACCGAACGAGCTTCCTGCTCGGCTACCTGGCCAGCTACCACATACCAACGCCCGTCGGCGAGGGCGGCAGCCATGGGTCGGCAGGTTTCCAGCGCGCGTGGGCAATCCCGTTGGTAACGACGGCCGGAGCACTGCTTTCAGCACTGATCGTCGCCAAGCTCGCTCCGGAAGCCACCGGTCACGGCACCGACGAAGCTATCGAAGCGGTCCATGGCAGCCCCCGCGCCATCCGCTTCCGGGCGGTGCTGGTCAAGATGGCCGCCAGCGCGTTGACCATCGGTTCGGGCGGCTCGGGCGGCCGTGAAGGCCCTACCGCTCAAATCTCGGCCGGCTTCTGCTCGCTGCTGACGCGACGGCTCAACCTGTCCGACGAGGACGGCCGGATCGCTGTCGCGCTGGGCATCGGCGCGGGCATCGGCGCGATCTTCGCCGCGCCCCTGGGCGGAGCGGTGCTGGCAGCTTCGATCATCTACCGAGACGACTTCGACTATCGCATCCTGCTGCCCGGTTTCATCACGGCTGGTACGGCCTATGCGGTGCTCGGATCTTTCCTGGGTTTCGATCCGCTGTTCGGCTATATCGATGCCGAGTATCGCTTCGAAAGAGGCCGGCGCCGCTGCTGTGGTTTGTGGTGCTCGGTTTGGTCGGCGGCGGCAGTCGGCTACCTGTACGCCGAAACTTCCACGCCTCGGTCTCGCTCACTCACCGGCTTCGGATCGCGCGTGGCTCAAACCGGCAATAGGCGGTCTGCTGGTCGGACTGCTTGGACTCGCGATGCCCCAGATCCTGAGCAGCGGCTACGGCTGGGCGCAGCTCGCCGCCGATCGGGACTCGCTTATGCATATTCCGCTATGGATCATCGTCTTGCTCCCGATCGCCAAGATCCTCGCCACGTCGCTGTCGATCGGCACCGGTGGATCCGGCGGGCTGTTTGGACCCGGGATCGTGATCGGCGCGTTCGTCGGAGCCGCAATCTGGCGGCTCGGTGAGCTTTTCCGCGCTCCCGGGCATCCCCCATGAGCCCGGGCATTTTCGTCGTCGTGGGAATGATGGCGTGTTTCGGCAGCGTCGCACGAGCTCCGCTGGCAGTCATGATCATGGTCGCGGAGATGACCGGCTCGTTCTCGGTGGTGCCCGGAGCAATCATCGCCGTCGGCATCGCGTCGTTGCTGATGTCGCGGACCAACGTCACCATTTACGAGGCGCAGCGGCTCAATCGTGAAACCGCCCAAGCTGAGCGCGAGCGCCAAGCGGCGCCCGACTAGTAGCGGCTATTTGGACTTGCCGCGCGCGGTGCTCGCGGCGCTCTTTTCCGTGGACTTGCCCCCGTGGCTCAACTTGCCACCCGCGCTCTCCAGATGCGCGCGCACAAACCATTGGAACTTCTCCAGCGGGCCGGCCTGCCCGATCAATAGATCCTGGGTCACCTGATCGAGTTCGTCTGTCTCGTCGATGGCCTGGCGGAGATCTTCGATCACGCCGTTGTAGACCAAATCCAGCGCAGCCAAGTGCGCCTGGACAGTGTCGCGACCGACCGAATAGTCATCCCAGGACCGATCCCTGATGATCGCGCCGGGCGTGCCCTCTGGCGAAGCGCCAAGGGCCGCAATACGTTCGGCGACATCGTCGGCGAACGCACGCACCGCCTCGACCTGGGGGTCGATCATCTCGTGCACACCAATGAAGTTGGGTCCCACCACATTCCAGTGAATATGCTTCAACGTGAGGTGTAGATCGTTGTAGGTGCTCAATTGCTTCTGCAACAGTTCGGCGAGCCGCGCACCCTGTTTGTCGGTCAAGCCCGGAATGGTGAACTGCGTCATCGATCGCTCCCCTGCGTGTCGTGGCCGTCAATTCTCGACGGGTACCCGATGACCCGGCTCGAAAACACATGCTGGTCAGAGCGCGTGGATTTGCTGCACCGGCAGTCGCGCGCCATGCCGCGGCTCATATTGCCAGTCCGCTGGCTTCGAGCAGGCGGACCACCCGGTGGCGGTGCGGTCGCATCGGTTCCAGCAGCTCGAGCATCACCGCGTCATCGACCGGGTGGCCCACGAGTGTCCAGCCGATCATCTTCGGGATGTGGTAATCGCCCACCGAAACGGCATCGGCGTCGCCGAGCGCCCGCTGCATGGTCTCGGCGGCCGTCCACTCCCCGACTCCCGGCAGCGACATCAGCGCGTCGCGTACCTGCGCCGCCGGCCGTGACACCAGCCGTTCCAGCGAGGCCGCCCGGCGCGCACAGATCACCACAGTCTGGGCTCGCCGCGGATCGATGTTGGCGCGATGAAACTCCCACGACGGGATGTTTCGCCACACCTCGGCCGACGGCACCACGCGCATGCCGACCGGCGCCGGACCGGGCGCCGGTGTGCCGTACTTGGACACCAGTACCCGCCACGACCCGAACGCGTCGGCGCCGGGCACCCGCTGCTCGATGATCGCCGGGATCAGGGCTTCCAGTACCTGCCCGGTGCCGCCCAGCCGCAGGTGTGGGACTCGCCGGTGCGCGGCAGCAACCGTCGGGTGCGTGGGCACGAAGTCCGACGCGTCGTCGTCTGCGCCCAGGAGCGCGGGCAGCCGTTCGAGGAATTCCTGGGCGCCGCTGCCCCAGGCCTCGCACTGAGCCGCGTTGGGAGCCGCGCGGCTGATGCGCGCCGTCACGGGTCCGCTGGGCAGCAGGCTGGTCCGCCACATGGTTCCGTCGCCCGGGAGGCGAAAGCACGGGTCCCGGGGACCGCGGCGAAGTGGCGCCAGGGTGTGCCCGAAGCTGACCGCCCCGGGGAAAGTCACAATGCGCGCGCTCTTCGCCAAAACTCCGGATTTCCGCTCTGATTGACCGTCCACTACCTGCCAAGACAATATTGCGAGGTGATGACGCCGTTCGATGCTCCCAATGCTGAGCTGGCCTGGATGTTCATCCAGAGCCTGAGCGAGGGCGGCGATCTCGACGAGGGTTTCGCGCTGCTCAGCGACGACTTCACCTATTGGAGCCTGTTCACCCGCACGTCCTACGACAAACAAACGCTGCGGCGCGCGACCGAGCAACGCAAACAGGCCCTCGAGCTCACCATCGATCTGCTCCGCTGCATCAATGAGGGGGACACGGTGGTCGTGGAGGCGCATGCCACCGGCACCAACTCCGACGGCCTGCGATACGACACACCGTTCGTGTGCATCTTCGAGACCAGCGACGGAATCATCATCTCGATGCGCGAGTACAGCGACACCCGCACCCAGGCCAAACTGCTGGGTGAATGAGCCCCGCGCCGAGAGCTATTCGGCGATGACGCTGATGTCGGCTTTGTTGGGGTAAAACGCGACGTGCCCGGCGATCTCGGCCACCGCGGGATACGGCTGCTCGTAGGTCCAGATCACATCCTCGACGGTGTCACCGGCCGAGGTCGTCACGGCGTAATAGCTGGCGTCGCCTTTGAACGGGCAGTAGGTGACGGTCTCGGTGCGCGTCAACCGCTCCTGGGCCACGTCCTCCAGCGGAATGTATTGCACCGCAGGGATACTGGCTTCCCGCAATTCCAGGGCGGCGGTGGTGTCCGCGACGAGCTCGCCGTTCACCCGAACCTGGACCCGTCCTTTGGTCGGATCGATCGTGATCGGATGCCCAGCATTTGGTTCCAGGACTTCCTTGTGGGTCATTCTTCTTCCTCCTCAGACGTATGGGTGCAACACCGGTATGCGCTCAAGACTTCCCGGCCTCGACCGGTCCGAATGCGTAGCGGTGGTATTGCGACATCGTTCGGAATGCCGGTACCGCCGCCATCGCCCTGCCGATCCAGCGCACCACCGGCGAAACCATCTCGAACGTATCGCTGTCGAAGACCGATTCCCAGACCAAGACCCGCACCCCGGGAATGGCATCGACGATGTCACTCGGCCTGTCGATGCCCCAGTGCAGCTTCGAGCCGGAGCGCCGGACGACGGCATTGATCACCTGCGATCGAATGCCGAACGTGTTGAACGCGTCGAACTGCAATTCGCCGGATCCGAACCGATCGACGACACGGCGAAGCAGCGCCAGCCCGTCGTCTTTGGTCAGGTACATGGTCAGGCCCTCACCGAGAAACAGCACGGGACGGTCGGCCGGTATCTCGGCCACCCAGGACGGCTCGGTGACCGAGGCGGGCAACATCCGGTAGTTGCTCCGGCCCGGGTAAATCCGTTCGCGCAAGCTGATCACTTCGGGGTAGTCGACGTCATACCACCGCACGCCCGGACCCGGATCCAGCCGGTACACCCGGGAGTCCAGGCCGCACCCGACGTGCAGCACGACGGCTTCGTCGTGCACGGCGAGGAACTGGCGAGCCCAGTTGTCGAAGTGCGCGCTGCGGATGGCGATCGAGGGGGCGCGTCCGCGCATCGATAGTCGTTGCGTCCCAGTCGTAGTCGATGCGCTCGACGGCGGCCTTGGCGTAGTGGTCGTTGAGGATCGAGTTGGGAGCGTCGGCGTCGAGCGCTTTGGCGTACAGCGTTGCCAGCATCGTCTGCGGCGGCCCGTTCAGATCGACGCGTGTCCGGTCCATGGGACGGAAGCCTATTCGGGTTGCGCAGCCGTTCGAGAGCGTGCGCATCGCGGCCCAGAACCGCGCGGCCTCGCGGATCGATTCCTCGACCGGGCGCGGCTGCCAGCCCAGCTCCCGCTTCGCCTTACCGCTGTCCACAGGAGCTTCAGCGCGCATCATCCGCACCGACGTGAGGCTGAGTTGGGCGTCCGTGCCGGTGAGCTTGGCCTTGGCCGTGCCCGCCGCGGCCAGCGCGTAGAGCATCGGGACTGAAATCGCGCGTTGCGGCGGCGGGACACCTGCCTCGTCGGCCGCGATCCTGATCGAATCGTTCAACGCCATCATCCGCTCGGAGACGAGGTAGCGCTCGCCGATGCGGCCGTGCTCGGCAGCCAGGATCATGGCCCTGGCGGCGTCATCGACGCCGACGACTTCCAGCTGAATTCCGTTCATCAGGAACGGCAACTTGCCGAAGACCGCACCCGCGATGAAGGCACCGTGCGGGGTGCCGCCCCAGTCGCCATCGCCGTACGTGGTGGACACGCACATCGCGACGGCGGGCAGACCGGCGTCGGCAACGTAGCGCATGACCAAATTCTCGGCCTGGACCCGGGATTGGACGTAGGGAGTCAGCCCGCGGGAGGCGATCACATCGTCTTCGGTCGCTACGTGGCCGTGCCGCCGGCCCACCGTCGCGTAAGTGCTGGTGAAGATGAACCGGCGCAGGTTGGGCTGCTTGACGGCGACATCAAGAACGTTGCGCAGTCCCTCCACGTTGGTGCGAAACAGCGGCGACGCGTCACGCAGCCACGCGCGGGTATCGACGACGCAGTAGTACACGTCGTCGACCCCGTCCATTGCTTCACGCACCGTGGCGGTATCGAAGACGTCGCCGTGAAACCGAGTGAGTTCGAGGTCGTCGATGGAGCGGGTATTGGCGCCGTCGCGCACCATCGCCCGCACTTCATAGTTTTCAGAGCACCTTTGGCCGCGAGCTGGCGGGCCACATGTGAGCCGAGAAAACCGTTGGCGCCGATGACAAGTTTGGGTTTGGTGCTCACTGGGCGCCACCGTACTGCTCCATGAAGCGCGCAGCGTCCTCGTCCAGGGTGCCCAGTTCCTGCGCCTTACGGCACCACTTCAACGCGGCCTGCACGAAGCGCAGCGGGTTGTAGATGTCTTCTTGCTGACGCCATAGACCGTCGCCGGCGTAGGTGATGATCGAGATGTTCGTCGCGGTGATCACGCTGCCGTCACCCGGATCCTTCATCGGGTTGTCGAGTTCCATGATGATTCGATCGGTGGGCTCGTCGATGACCGACCACAACGACGGGAACGCGACCATATGGCTGCCCGGATAGGTACTCATCGTCCGCTTGATCCACTCGCGGACCTCATCGCGGCCACGCATGGTGCCCGCCGCATGCTCGATGTACAAGACGTCGGGCGTGTAGTGCTCGACCCAGGCGTCCCAGTCTCGGGTTTCGGCCGCCCGGGCAACCGTCTGCTCGAATTTCTCGAAGGCGGCGGCCAGTTCGCTACGCGAGAACGAACGGGCACTCATAGCGCGGCCTGCGATTCCTGTTTTGCGGCGCCGTTGCAGCTCATCGGCGGAGTGTAACCTGGGCTTGATCATGCGCCAGGTGGGAGGACAAGAAATGACAGACACCCAAAAAGCGATCCTCGCCGGCGGCTGTTTCTGGGGAATGCAGGACCTGATCCGCAAACTGCCCGGGGTGGTCTCGACTCGCGTCGGTTACACCGGTGGCGAGGTCCCCAACGCGACCTACCGCAACCACGGCACGCACGCGGAGGCCATCGAGATCGGCTACGACCCGTCGGCCACCGACTACCGCGCGCTGCTGGAGTTTTTCTTCCAAATCCACGATCCGACAACGAAAAACCGGCAGGGCAACGACCGCGGCGCCAGCTACCGGTCGGCGATCTTCTACGTCGACGACGAGCAGAAGCGAATCGCGCTGGACACCATCGCCGACGTCGAGGCCTCCGGGCTATGGCCCGGGAAAGTCGTGACCGAGGTCAGTCCCGCCGGTGACTTCTGGGAGGCCGAGCCCGAGCACCAGGACTATCTGGAGCGCTACCCCAGCGGATACACCTGCCACTACGTCCGTCCCGGCTGGAAACTGCCGCGGCGGGCTTCCGCCAACCAGTAGCAGCGGCTCAGCGCCTCCGCACCACGACCCGGCCGCCATCCTTCGGCGTGAACGCGACCCCGCGGGAGTGCCAGGGCTCATCCGGCGCGTCAGTAGTCTCGATAGTGAAGTTGCGCAACACTGTTCGGAGCACCACGTCCATTTCCATGTTGGCGAATGCCGCCCCGACGCACCGGCGAGTCCCGCCACCGAACGGAATCCAGGACAGTGCCGACGGCTTTGTGCCGATGAACCGCTGCGGGTCGAAGCGCCCGGGATCGGGAAACACGTCGGGGTTGTCGTGTAGCTGCGCGATGCCGACGATGATGGACTGGCCGCGCGGAATCACCCACTCGCCGAGTTGATAGGTCTCCGGGTAGACGTGGCGACCGGCGAAATCGATGACGGTTCTGGCCCGTTGGACCTCCAGGATCGTTGCCTGGCGCAGCTCGTTGCCACCGTTGTCGGCCTCCTCGACCAGCGCCGCCAATAGCTCCGGGTGCCGGCTGATCCGCTCGAATGCCCACGCCAGCGTGGACGCGGTGGTTTCGTGCCCGGCGGCCAGCAGGGCGAGGAGTTCGTCGCCAATGTCCTTGTGTGACATCGTCGAACCATCGTCGTAGCTGCTGCGCAGCAGCAGTGCGAGCACGTCGTTGCGATCGGCGAAGTTCGGGTCGGCCTGCTCTGCCGCGATCAACTTCTCGATGACGTTGTCGTACTGGTCGCGCCACTCGTCGAGCCGGTGCCACGGGCTGAACCGCCCATAGTTCCGCTTCGGTTTGGGCAGCGCCGCCAGACGTGAGCCCAGAGTGACCCACGGCGGGATCAGCCGGCGTAACTCGTCGAGCTCGGCGCCGTCGGCGCCGAACACCGCGCGCAGGATCGCGCTCAGCGTGATCCGCATCATCGGCGGCAGCGTGGCGAACGGCGCGCCCTGCGGCCAGTCGGCGGTCTCGCGCAACGTCTCTTCTTCGACGATGGTCTCGTAGTTCTTGATGCTCTTGCCGTGGAACGGCGGCGCCAACAACCGTCGCCGCCGGCGATGGTCGTCGCCCTCGAGCGCGAAGACCGAACCGTAGCCGAACAGCCTGCCCAGATTGGGCTGGATGTTGCCGAGTTCGTCTGGGCTGGTGGTGAAGATCTGCTTGGCCAGCTGCGGGTCACTGACCGCGATGACACTCCCCCACATCGGGAGCTTCAGCGCGAAGACAGGTCCATAGCGACGCGACAGTCGTCGCATCATCGAGCGCCGCGACATCGCAAAGCCAATGCCCTGCACTATCTTTGGGGCCCGGGCCCTCGGGGGCAACCTGACTGCGGGGGCCCGCGCTGCGGCGGTGACTGCTTCGCTCATGGCGTCATTGCTCCCAACATCTGCCCCGGTCGGGTTGGTACCGCGGTGTACCATAGGCCTTTTTCCGTACGGTACTCTGAAGTACCAAACCTGACAAGGGTCTCCATCGAAAGGACCACCGACGATGCCATCCGCGACAACGGCGATAGCAGCGGTTGATGTCGCGGTTGTCCAAGATCCTTTCCGGCTCCGGCTGCTCGACGGGCTCGCCACCTCGATAGGCGAACGTGGCTACCGCGCCAGCACGGTCGCCGACGTCGTGCGCCACGCGCGCACGTCCAAGCGCACGTTCTACGACCAATTCGCCAGCAGGGAAGAGTGCTTCCTCGAGCTACTGGCCACCGACATCGAAAAGCTCGGCGAAAGCATCACCGCCGCTGTTGATCCCCAAGCCGATTGGCACCGGCAGATCCGTCAGGCCGTCGAGGCCTACGTCGCCTATATCGAAGCCCGGCCGGCCATCACGTTGAGCTGGATTCGCGAGCTCCCCTCACTGGGAGCCATCGCGCGCCCCGTCCAGCGCCGCGGGCTACAGCTGTTGTCCAACCTGCTGATCGACCTCAGCGCCAACCCGGGATTCCGGCGCGCCGACCTGCCGCCGTTGACCGCGCCGCTGGCCGTGATCCTGCTGGGCGGGCTGCGGGAACTGACCGCGCTTGCCGTCGAGGACGGCCGGCCCGTCCGCGACATCGTCGAACCGGCCGTGGATGCGTCCATCGCGCTGCTCGGTCCTCGCCGCTAGCCCAAGGGTTAGGCTCAACGCAGCCCTAGACACGGAGGACTGCAATGCGGCTATCTACTCGAAACCAGCTCAAAGGGACCATCACCGAGGTTGACCTCGGGACCGTGATGGCAGTGGTCAAGATCAAGCTCGACGGCGGCGACCAGGTCGTCACGTCGTCGGTCACCAAGGATGCGGCACTCGACCTGGGCCTGGCGGTCGGCCAGCCCGCGACGGTGTTCATCAAGTCCACCGAAGTCACCATCGGGGTCGAGTAGCACCACCCATGACCTCGACCATGCGCGCCGAGCGCTTCTACGCTGATACCAAAACGGTTGCCCTGGAAGATATTCCGATCCCCGAGCCGGGACCGGGCGAAGTTTTGGTCAAAGTGGCGTTCTGCGGGATCTGCCACTCGGACCTGAGCCTGATCAACGGAACCTTTCCCACTCAGGCGCCGGTGGTGACCCAGGGCCACGAGGCCTCCGGCACGATCGCGCAGCTTGGACCCGGCGTAACCGACTGGGCCGAGGGCGACCGGGTTGTGGTCGCCGCCGGCCGGCCGTGCCAGAGATGCTCGAACTGCAGCCGCGGCGACACGGTCAACTGCCTACGGATTCAGTTGATGGCCTTCGCCTACGACGGCGCCTGGGCCGAATACACCGTGGCCCAAGCGTCCGGACTGACCCGCGTGCCGGACAACGTCCCGCTGGAGCAGGCCGCGATCCTGGCCGACGCGGTGTCGACGCCGTACGGCGCGGTGGTCCGGACCGGGAAAGTGGCTGTCGGAGAAGCGGTCGGGGTGTGGGGCGTGGGAGGGGTCGGGACACACATCGTGCAGCTTGCGCGATTGATCGGTGCGGCACCCGTGATCGCCTTCGACATCAATCCGGCCGTTCTGGAACGTTCCGTCGAACTCGGCGCGGACTATGCCTTCGACTCACGCGACGACGACCTGCGGGACAAGATCGCCGAGGTTAACGGTGGGCGCAAACTGGACGTAGCCTTCGATGCTGTCGGATTGAGCGTGACGTTCGAGCAGGCTCTGGACTGCCTGCGGCCCGGCGGCCGGCTGGTGGGTGTGGGAATGAGTGCGGAGTCACCGAGCATCGGGCCCACGGCCATGTTCGCACTGGCCCACAAGCAAGTGCTCGGTCACCTCGGCTACCAGAACGTCGACATCGAGACCCTTGTTAAACTGGTTTCGCTTGGGCGCCTGGACCTTTCGCGCTCGATCAGCAGGATCGTGTCGCTCGAAGACGTCCAGTTGGGGATCGAGATGCTGGACCGCGCCGACGGCAACCCGATCCGGATCTTGGTCAAGCCGTAAGGAACTCTCGAAGTCGATCCAGGACTAGCTCGGGCCGTTGCGCGACGATCCAGTGGCCGACACCGTCGACGAACTCGACCTCGAAATCGCTTATCCGGTCGGCGTATCCGTCCAACAGTCTCGGAGTGATCACCGGATCCTCGGTACCGCTGAGCCAGCGAACCGGTACGTCGACGGGAAGGTCGTTGTACTCGCCGCGCAGCCAGCGGCGCATCTCCGTGGTCTGGAAGCTGCGGTACCATCGCGAGCCGGCCTCGGCGTGTCCGGGCTGGCGCATGCACTCGCCATACAACCGGACGCTTTCCTCGGGCAGCGAGAAACCGCCGCCGACCCACGAACCGAGCATGCGGAAAAACCTCGACTTAGGATCACTGATCACACGGGGCCCGATAACCGGCAGCAACATCGGAATCTGATACCAGAACCGCCAGAGGTCGCGGGCCGCCGCGAGATCGAGCTTCGCCCAGGGCGCCACGGTGTTTAGTCCGAAAAACCCGGTCACCTTCTCCGGATGGCGCAGCATCATGATGAACGCGGGGGGTCCGCCCCAGTCGTGGGCGACAAGCTTGACCTTGCCGACGCCCAAGTGGTCCAGCACGCCCGCGAGATCCTCGGCCATCTCGGCCTTCAGGTACCGCGAGCGCGGCGCCGAACTCCATCCCGCACCCCTCAGGTCGGGGCACAACACCCGGTAGCCGTCGGCCGCCAGCGGACCGATCAACTCGTGCCACTCCCACCAGTTCTCCGGGAAGCCGTGCACCAGCATGACGGCCGGTCCGTCGGCCGGACCGGCGTCCGCGACATGGATCGTGACACCGTCGCCGAGCTCTACGTACCGGTGTTCCAAACCAACAGGGCCATCCAAAGCGGGCATAGTGACCATGCTTTGAAACGTAGCCGCCTCTGCGCGCGCGCAACAGGCCGACGTTCGCGGGCCCGGTTAGTCGTTCGCCCGCTCCGCTTGGCGTTTCTCCTTTTCGGCGTGAGCCAGTTCCTCAACCCGGTCCGCCTCGGCCCGCTTGCCCGCGGCCTCGGTGCGCTTGTCCCGGGCGTCGTCGAGCTTTGACTCGGCTGCCTTCGACGCGGCCTTCTCGGCGGACCGAGTTCTCGTCTCCACTTGGCGTCTTGCCGATTCGGCTGCCTCTTTACGATCGGCAGCAACCTGATCGGCTTGTCGCTTGGCCGCGGCGCTCTGCTTTTGGGCGGAATCGATTGCTTCACGCTTGCGGTCCTGTGCAGCTTCGCGCGCTTCTTTGATCTCTTGCTCGGTCGCGGCTTGGGCTTCCTGACGCCCCGCGATGGCATCGTCGCGCGCGGCTCTTAGCTTGTTGTCCGCCTGCTCTAGCCGCGCTGCCGCCTTCGCCTCGAGTTTTGCGGCCCGCCCCAGCGTGTCGGCGCGCTCAACGAGCGCCGCGCCGCGCTCGGCGAGCGTTGCGTCCCCAAGCGCATTGCCGACAGCAGCGTCAAGCGTGCCCAGCGACCGCTCATAAATCAGTCGCGCGGGAGCTTCCGTGCTGATCCGTGTGATAACCCGATCCTCGATCAGCCGCAACGGGTAACGCGCGAGCTGATATTGAAATCGTAAGACTGCAAACGGGACGTCGGATATTCTCATCTACCACTCCTGTGTCTGGCCGAGCCGCTTAAGGAAGATCGGCTTCTTTTGTCAAGTTGGCGGCATCGCGGCGAAGACGCTCTGCTGCGAGCTTTTCCGTAGCGGCTACCTGTGCCGAACTTTGGTGTTCTGCAGCGGCATCGGCGACTTCATTTGCCGCATCACGCATTTCGTCTCGCTCCTCGACTTTGGCCTGTTGCACCTGGTGCTGGGCATCGATTTCGGCCTGCGTCTGTTTTGCCGCAGCGCTCTGCTGAGCGGCCTGGTAGGCGGCGCGCTTTTGGGCCGCCTGTTGGGCTCTCGATCGAATCCTCAACGAGCGCTGTCTGTGCGTTGGCCGAGAGACGCTCATGGGTGCCTTCGACTTTCGTTTCGGATTCTTCAGCCCGCGCCTGTCGGGCCTCAGACTCGGCTACGGCCTCAATTGCGTTAGCTTCCTTACGTTGGTGCGCCTGAGTCTGATCGAGTTGCCCTTCAGCGGTCAGCGAATCGTTGCCGGTAAAAGCACCAACGATCTCTTTTGCCTTGCCCTTGACCGAATCGATCAGTCCCTTACGCGCCTGGCCGGACGTGTCTTGCTCAGCCATAGAAAATCTCCTTCGGCCCGGGATGCGGGTTGGTGGTGCAAAATCCAGCGTTTCCACGGTCAAAAGCGTGCGCCCCAGCCACCGCATGGGTGGCCCGCTCAGCCATGGTGCATAACAGGGTTCCCACTTGCCGCCGAATGAACCTGACGATCTGAGCTAAGCCAGGAACCGCTCGACGTAGGGTGCGAACCGTTCGCGTAGAGCATGCTCCTGTAGCCCGAACATTTCGAACGACGTTTCGACGTTTCCCAATCGGCCGCGCTGGTGGCCCGCCAGATAGTCGGCGATTGACTCTGCGCTTCCTCGGTGAACGGTTCGCCGGCCAGCGCGTAGACCCGCTCGGCAACACCGAATTCGTCGGCCATGAAGTCATCGAAACGGATATCGATCGAACGCTGCGGACCGATGGCGTCACGATCGCGGACGAGTGCGGTGAGCATCTGATCGAGGCGGTCGATCCAGGAGTTGGCGATCTGCTCCACCGGCACCGGTGAGCGGTGCATGCGGGCGGAGTAGGTGATCATCGCGATCATCGACAGCGCCACCGGAACCGGGTCGCGGTGGGTGAACACGACGATGCTGTCGGGGAAGACCCGATCGAGCACCCGTACCTGCTCGAGATGCTGGGGCGACTTGAGTAGCCAGCGGCTCCCTCCGCGCAGGAACTGCATCGCCTTGAGTTGAGTGGCGAGGTATTCGTAGTGGGGCGTCTGGTCGTGGGTCTGGTAATAGTCACGCCAGCGCGGCACGTCGGCCAGCGTCTCCAGCAGCATCGTGGACACGTCGTTGGCCAGCAGCTGGATCTCCTCGTGGACGTGATCGGTGGTCATCTCGTGCATGAGCGGGAAATGCGGCATCACCATGTTGATCACCCCGACCGCGACGTCCATCCGCGCTCGTCGCGGATCCGGTTCAATCCCAACCTCATTCGGCAACGGAAACGGTTCGACGCTTTCCCAGTACGGCATGGTGCGGAAGGAAGGCGGGGCCGCCAGCAGGTTGTGCAGGTGGGTGGTGCCGGTGCGCGGCAGCCCGGCAATCACCAACGGCGACCGCAGTTCGATGTCGTTGATCTCGGGATGCCGACTCAGTAAGTCGGTCAACAGCAGCCGGTTCTTGAGCACCTGCAGCAGTTGCCCGTAGAAGTTCACCACTCCGGCGTCATGCAGCCCGTCGATCTCGCGCAGCGCGGCCAGGTAGACGTCGAGGCGTTCTCGGTAGTCGTCGGGCCCGAAATCGTGCAGGCCGGTGTCGGCGCCGGCCTTCTCGTGCAGCGCGTCGGCGTCCAACGGGCACGCGGGGGCCATTGTGGCCATCATGTCGAGGATCTGCTGGCCCTCGGCGCTGAATTGGGGCTGGGCTAGGTCGTCAAGGCGAACGGCGTCGGTCACGGCGACTTATGTTACTCTGAGTTTCGTAATGGTTGTGGATTTTGGTCGACCTCGTGACCCGCGAATTGACGGCGCGGTGCTGCGCGCCACCGTTGAACTGCTTGCCGAAACGGGCTATCCCGGGCTGTTGGTTTCCGCCATCGCCGAGCGCGCCGGCACCAGCAAGCCCGCGATCTATCGGCGCTGGCCCAGCAAGGCGCACCTGGTGCACGAGGCAGTGTTCCCGATCGGCGCCGCGACCGCGATACCCGCCTCCGGGTCCCTGCTCGAGGATGTTGCGCGAGATGGTCTGCCGCACAACGGCTTTCCTGACGACGCCGGCCGCCAGGGCGGCACTGCCCGGGCTTGGTCGGCGAGATGGCGGCAGACCCGACCCTGCATTCGGCGCTGCTGGAGCGGTTCGCCGACATCATCGGCGGCGGCCTGGCCGAATGGCTCGAGCCGCCGCGGCCCGCGGCGACGTCAGGCCAGACATGACCGCCGCCGAACTGGCCGAGGCAATCGCCGGCATCACCTTGATGAGCCTGCTCACCCGCGCCGAACGAACTCGACGACACCTGGGTTGACCGCACCACCATGTTGCTCCTGAAAGGAATCAGCGCATGACGCACGAATCGACGGCCGCGTGGCAAGAGTTGGTCGCCACCATCGGGGACCTCGACCGCTCCTTCCTCGAAGGCGACCGTGCGGTGACCGACGATCGTCATGTCGCCGACGGCTACCGCATGCTCGCGGCCACACTCGGTGTGGCGCTGGACGCGTACCTGTTTCCCGAACCGGGTCGGCCGCAGTTCGTCGCGGTGAACACCCCTTTCCGGCGCGATCGCCGTTGGGGCGGCGACAACACCGACGCGTACTACTACACTGCCCGGTCGATCCGCAGCGCCGCTACCGGATCAGCGGTAACAAGGGCGACAGCGTGTACTTCTCGGTGACCGCCTACAACGAGCCATCGCCGGGCGCATGGTCGGACCGGATCGTCGCGATCGTCCGCGACACCGATCTCGATATCGACGCCGACGGCAACTTCGCCTTCGACTTCCCTGCGACGCCCGATGCGGCCGTGCTAATGACCCGCGATTACCAGGCCGACCCGCTGACCGGCCGCCCGGTGACGTGGCATATCGAGGCGCTCGACGAGGCCGACCCCATCCGACATGGTGACGCCGAGACCGCGGCGAGTCTGCGCGCCGCCGCGACCTGGTTGCGCACCATGTTCGCCATCGTGCCGATGGCCGTCGGGACGCGGGTTGACGACCAGCACGCACTAGGGCACGAGACTGCCCACGCCGCAAATCAATTCGCCGACCCCTATCAGGTGCCCGACGCCAACTTCGGCTGGTCGGCCCGCGACGCCTGCTACTCCTACGGCAGTTTTGTGCTCGACGACGACGAGGCGCTGGTCATTACGCACCGGCCGCCGTCATGCAGGTTCTGGAACCTGGTGGTGTGGAACCAGTTCATGGCTACTTTCGCCGCCGGAGACGCGCGTTGTTCCCTCAACGGCCACAGCGCCGTGCCTAATAGCGATGGCTCCGTCACGATCGTTTTGTCCCGCGAGATAACCGCCCACCCGAATTCGCTGACGACGCTGGGCTATCCGTGTGGCAACCTCGCGTTCCGGTGGTTCCTCACCGACGCGGTGCCCGCACGCGCGGACGTCGAACTGGTCAAGGTATCGGACGCTCCGACCGACGTGCACTAGGTCTGGCGATGAGCGGGCCGCAGGTGACCCGGTAGTGATCCGCCGATGTTCGGGGTGAGGCGGAGTTGCGCGAGGGATCACTTCGGTGTCGTGCTCAACTATGGCCAAATCGACCACACATCTTTCGGATGTGGCCTGACCCGCGATTCTTCGTCGGTGTTTTTCAGCAGAAACAGTTCCGCCCAGCTTGTCTCGATGAGACGACATTTGCGAGTCTCGAAAGTCAGTCGCAGTTAGCCGCTTCGACGAGGCAACCTTGTGACATCTTGTGAGCGTGTCCGCGGCAGCCGCCCCCTCAGGGGTGGTGACGTTTTGTTCACCGACGTTGGGGGTCGACCCGTCGGTGGGAGGCGGACGCGGATTTGATGCGGAAGGCCCTCGCCGCACATGACGAGGCGTTGCGCTCAGCGATCGAGGGGCACGGGGCTGGTTGTTCAAGCACGCGCTCTGGTCGCCCCGCGTATCGTCAAAGCAACCCATCCACGGTCCCAACCAATTACCGAAGGGGATCGCCGTGAAACAGCCCGAACTGACGCAACTCATCGGTCTGCAGGACGGCGACGGCGACCGAGTGTTCATCTCACGTCTAGACCGGCCCGACGGCTCCCGCGGCTACCTGCTCGCCATTAGGTCGGGAGAAGTGCACGGCGGTGTGTCTCTCACCGCCAGCGATCTGGACCGGCTGAGCACTGTCATCCGGCACGAAGTGGGCGGGGGGGATGACGATCTAATGGCCGAATTCAGGTTCTTCGCCCGGGCGATCGGGCTCCTGATCTTTTGCGCACTGATGTCGCTCCTCTTATTTGCAGTCACCGGGCCATTGTTTGCATATCCCTGGTCGAACTGAGATAGGGGACGATCCGCAACTTCCACAATGCGGGCGACACCACGACGCTCCGCGTCCCGCTGGCCAGCCTCGGCGCTCTTTTCGACCGGCTCGGACGCTACGAACCGGCGGCCACTATCGCCGGGTTCGCGGTCAGTCCCCTCGCCGTAACGGGGGTCCCCGAAATCACCACCGCGATCACCCACCTCCGCGATGTCCTCGGCGAGGCGACCTACGAATCGCTCGCCCTCAAGGGCGAGACGATGACCACCGCCGCGATGGTGACCTACGCCTACGACCAAATCGACCAGGCCCGAGCAGAACTGAACTCCGTCTCGGAAATAGCTGACTCACCTGCGGCGCTCAAGCACTTCCCTTGCCCCACTGGGCCATTCGTCAGCCAGCCCCCACCTCGCGTACCAGCTCGATCGCCCGGCCCAGCGTCGCCAGCTTGGCAGCCAGCGTGTCGCCGGCGGGATAGAGCCGCACGGTGTCGACGCCGGCGTCCCGCCAGACCGCCAAGCCGGGCGCGGACCATCTGCTCGGTCCCGATCAGGGTGGTGCCCAGCACCATCTCGTCGGTCACCAGCTGCGTCGCGCCGTCGCGATCGCCTTGCTGCCAGCGCTCGCGCACCGCGGCGGCGACCTCGGCCCAGCCCTGCCGGCTGTACGCCTGGTTGTAAAAGTTCGTGCTCGACGACCCCATGCCGCCCAGGCTGAAGGCGAGTTCCTTTTTTCGGCTGGCGATCATGGCGCTCAGTTCGTCCTCGTCGGCCGCGAAAGCGACCTCGGCACCCTGACAGATGTCGATGTCGGCGCGGGTGCGGCCAGCGATCGCGAGGCCGTCATCGAGGTGGGCGAAGTACGCCTCGGCCGCACCTTCCGGCACGAAGCTGGTGCCCAGCCAGCCGTCGGCGATCTCCCCGGTCAACCGCAGCATCGCCGGTGACAGTGCGGCCAGGTAGATCGGGATGTCGTGCTGGGGCGCGGTGGACAACCGCATCGGCACCGCCTCGCCGGGGCGAGGGATCTGAAATTCCTTGCCGGAATAGGAGATCTTTCCTCCGGCGAACACCTGCCGCACGATGTCGACGGTTTCCCTGATGCGGGTCAGCGGCCGACTGAACGAGACGCCGTGCAGGCCCTCGATCACCTGCGGGCCCGAGGCGCCCAGCCCGAGCAAAAACCGGCCGTTCGACAGGTTGGACAGCGTGATCGCGGTTTGAGCGACAGCGACCGGCGAGCGGATGCCGACCTGCAGGATGCCGGAACCCAGCAGCATCTTCTCGGTACGCGCGGCGAGGTAGCCCAGCGCCGACGGTGCATCCGAACCCCACGCCTCGGCGACCCAGCACACGTCGAGACCCAGCTTTTCCGCTTCGACGGCCAGTGTCACCACTTGGGCGACTTCGTCGCCGCCGCCCGATAACTCGACCGTCGTCGCGGTGCGCATCAGCGCACCCCGTGTTCGGCGAGCCGCTTGATGGCCGCCAAGGTCCTGCTGATCGCCGTCTCGAACTCGCGCATCCGCACGAACACGATCTTTTCTTCTTTGTCCGGCATCGAGTCGATCGCCACCGACAGCCCCGAGCGTCCCGGGCCCATCTGCATCCAGTAGCTCAGGTCGGTTCCACCGTCTCGGGGGGCAAGCCGGAATCGCCAGACCGATGACGGGAAATCGGCATCAGCGACCGCCCAGGCGAATTCGCGCGGCTGGTCGCAGGCGACGACGTACGAGGTGGTGCTCCATTCCCCGAACGCATCGTGCTGGCTGTATCCGACGAAGCTGGCACCGACTTTGGGCCGATCGGCGCCGCCGGCCCACTCCACGGACTGCAACTCGTTGCTGAATGTCGGCATCAGCTTGATATCCGAAATCAGATTCCAGACCCGGGCCGGATCGGCGTCAATCCAGGTCGAGACTTCCACCGTCGGCTTATCCGCATAACGTGCACCGGTCCATTCCACGGGACCCATTGTCCTCTTCCCGGGGCTGGAGTCACGCCGTCCCCTACCCGGGGCGGGAGTCACGCTGCGACGGACTCGCGATCGGCAGGCTTGCCGGCCTTGATCTTCGGCAGCAACGACGACAGTTTCCCCGGGACCGGGAAGGTCAGCTTGACGATCTTGCGTACGACGGTGCCGAACTGCTGAGGCAGCGGGCCCTGGTTGTACGGGATCCCGTAGCGCTCGCAGATCTCCTGCACCTGGGCTGCGATCTCCGAATACCGGCGGGCCGGCATGTCGGGGAACAAGTGGTGCTCGATCTGGTGCGACAGGTTGCCGGACAGCAGATGGAAGATCTTGCCTCCGGTCAGGTTCGCCGAACCCAGCACCTGGCGGAAGTACCACTGACCGCGGGACTCATCCTTGGTCTCCTCGACGGTGAATTCCTGGGTGCCGTCCGGGAAGTGGCCGCAGAAGATGATCATGTACGACCACACGTTGCGCGTCAGGTTGGCGGTGAGGTTGCCGGTGAAGACGAACGGCGCGAACGGTCCGGCCAGCAGCGGGAATGCCACATAGTCTTTGAGCGCCTGCCGGCGGGTCTTTTTCCAGATGGCCTTGATCACGTCGCGCTTGTCGCGCAGCCGGATCTCACCGGAGCGGATGCGCTCGGTTTCCAGTTCGTGCAGTGCAACGCCGTATTGGAACAGCACCATCAGCAGGAATGCGTAGACCGGGTTGCCCAGGTAGTAGGGATGCCAGCGCTGGTCCTCGCTCATCCGCAGGATGCCGTAGCCGATGTCGCGGTCCATTCCCACGATGTTGGTGTGCGTGTGGTGCATGTAGTTGTGCGAGTGCCGCCATTGGTCGGCCGGGCACGCCGTGTCCCACTCGAATGAGCGGCCGGAGATGGTCGGGTCGCGCATCCAGTCGTACTGGCCGTGCATGATGTTGTGGCCGATCTCCATGTTGTCCAGGATTTTCGACACTCCCAGCATCGCGGTTCCCAGCGGCCAGGCCGGCGGCAGGAACAGCAGGGCCCGTCCGCCGACTTCCAGCGCACGCTGGGCTTTGATCACGCGGCGGATGTAGTCGGCGTCTACTTCGCCGAGGTCTGCCATCACGCGATCTCTGATGGCGTCGAGTTCACGGCCGAATTCGTCGGCCTGTTCGGGGGTAAGGGTGATCTTGTTCTGTGACATGATGTTTCCTCCCATGATTTAGAGCGATAAGTCGACGTCGCCGACCGGGACGGACACGCAGATCTGAATGTCCTCGTCCGGCACACTGGACACCGCGCCGGTGGTGAGGCTGCGCACGGTGCCGGCGTTCTTGCGTCGGGTACAGGTATGGCAGATGCCCATCCGGCATCCGTTCGCCGGGGCCAGGCCAGCCGATTCGGCCTGTTCCAGCAGTGACCGGCCATCGTCAACGGCATCAATGCCGCTGTCCACGAAGGTAATCCGGCCGCCCGTTGGGTTCGCTGGCGCCTCGATGACCGGCGGCACGAAGCTCTCGGTGGACACGTTGTCGCAGTGCTCTCGCACTGCCTCCACCAAAGTGGTTGGCCCACAGACGAACACCGCGTCCGGTGCGGGCATGGCCGCAGCTAGGTGGTCGGGTCCGAAGCGGCCGGCGAGGTCACCCGAACCCGAACGGGTGAACCCATGCAGTACCCGCACACCGGGCAGCGCGGCCAGCTCGTCGCGGTAGCACGCTTCTTCGGCGTTCGGCGCGTAGTGGACAAAGGCCAGTTCGCCCTGGTGACCCTCGGCGACCAGCGTGCGCAGCATCGCCATGACCGGCGTGATGCCGCTGCCGCCGGAGACGAACAGGATCCGCCGCGGCCGTTGCGCCGGCAGGACGAAGTCACCTCCGACGCCGGCCAGGCCCACCACCATGCCGCGACGGGCCTGTTCGTATAGGTAGGTCGAGACCAGCCCGCCCTCGTGGTGACCGATCGTCAGCTCGAGGTGGTTGCCGCCTTCGCTGTTGGCGGGTGAATAGCAGCGGGTGTGGCGACGACCGTCGATGTCGACCGTGAGGTTGACGTACTGGCCGGCCTTGACGGCCTGGGCGGATGTGAAGCTCAGGTTCGGAGCAAGGGTGAGAGTGACGCTGCGCGGCGTGGTGCGGCGCACATCGACGACCTTGGCGCGGGCCTCGCCCAGCGTCCAGGTCGGCGCCACCAGCTCGGTGTAGCGATCAACACCGTGCGGACCGGTAAGCAGGTCTACCAGGTCAGAACCCAGGACTCGCTTCCGAAAAGCTTGGACGAAACCCCGGCTGGAAGTTTGCGTTGTTTCAGTGAACATATGTACACCGTCCTCTGAGACGGCCCAGCTAGTCAAGGCTTTCTGCTGGTCTGTGGTAGGCTTCACATAGTGA
This sequence comes from uncultured Actinomycetota bacterium, assembly GCA_963832935.1. Classification (GTDB taxonomy): domain Bacteria; phylum Actinomycetota; class Actinomycetes; order Mycobacteriales; family Mycobacteriaceae; genus Mycobacterium. The sequence continues at coordinate 52,538 of CAWHWA010000027.1, read as the reverse complement.
ACGGTCGTACTCCTAGCTCACGGCCGCACCGGTCTAGTCGCGAGCGCTCCCGGGAAAGCCCGTCGCGTGAAGAGCGCAAGGAAGCGACCCGGCGCGCCATCATCGCCGCCGCACTCAAGCTGCTGCAGGACCGCAGCTTTTCCAGCCTGAGCCTGCGCGAGGTGACGCGCGAGGTGGGAATCGTGCCCGCGGCGTTCTATCGGCATTTCGAGTCGATGGAGGCGCTCGGGCTCGTGCTCATCGACGAGTCGTTTCGCAGCTTGCGCGACACCCTGCGCGACGCGCGCGCGGGCAAGCTCGACCCGAACCGGGTGATCGAGTCGTCCGTCGAAATCCTGATCGCCAGCGTCGCCGATCGACGCGAGCACTGGCGTCTGATCGGCCGCGAGCGCAACAGCGGGCTGAGCGTCCTGCGCTACGCGATCCGCACCGAGATCCGGCTGATCACCTCCGAGCTGGCCACCGACCTGGCGCGCTTCCCTGGGCTGCACGAGTGGAGCACCGAGGACCTCAATGTGTTGGCGACTCTGTTCGTCAACTCGATGATCGTGATCGCCGAGGCGATCGAAGACGCCCAGAGCGCCGAGACGCTGGAAGATATCCGGCGTATCGCCGTCAAACAACTGCGAATGATCGCCATCGGTATCGCCGGCTGGCGAAGCAGCCCCTGATCCGCTACCGCAGCACGATTTCACGGGGTCCGCGAAATCGAAACGCTAGTAATACGGCATATTTTCAGGTTTGCTCGACTCGAGGCAGGCATCGCACTGACGACACTCGTCCGAGCTTGCGCACCCCGAAGGAGAAGCACATGAGCGACAATTTGGGTGACCGTCTGCGCGTCAACGAGATCTCGCCCGCGTACTGGCAGGTGACCATCGATAACCCGCCCATCAATATGTACGACCCACGGATGTTCGCTGCGTTCAATCAGCTGATGGACAGGATGGATGGGGCCGAAGAGCTTCGTGTCGTCGTGTTCGACAGCGCAAATGCGGACTATTTCATCGCTCACTATGACCTTGAGGACGAGTCCGTGCCCGACGTGCCGGGGGCGGCTGAGTTCACGCGCTGGCCGGAGTTCGTCACCCGACTGGCGCAGTCCCGGATAATTTCCGTCGCCAAGCTGCGTGGTCGCGCCCGCGGCCACGGCAGCGAGTTCGCGCTTGCCTGCGATATGCGCTTCGCCAGTAAGGAAAAAGCAATTCTCGCCCAAGTGGAAGTCGGTTGCTCGGTCGTCCCAGGGGGCGGTGCGACGGAATGGCTGAGCGCCTTGGCTGGTCGCTCCCGGACGCTGGAGATCATCGCCGGCGCGGACGACTTCGACGCCGAAACGGCCGAAAAGTACGGATGGGTGAACCGAGCCATTCCCGATGCGGAACTCGATGCTTTCGTCGATAACTTTGCCCGCCGAGTCGCCAGCTTCGACAAGAAGCCGCTGCAACTGGCCAAACAGCTGGTGAACGCCCGGGCCGGTGTCCCGCTGGAAGGTGACCGGTGGCTCTCTAACCACGCGTTCATCGGCACCACGACGTGGCCAGCCACCCAAGAGCGCATCGGAAAGCTGATGGAGGCCGGCCTACAGCAGGACGGCGACTTTGAGCGAGCGCTGGGCCGCAACGTCGGCAATCACTATTGACGCCAGCAGTCCGCCCGCTAGCGCGGATCCCGCCACATCGCCCACAGTGGTGGGCCGCCGTTGGGCAGCGCGATCTCTCGGGTGACCGTGAAGCCGAAACGCGTGTAATAGGGCACGTTCTCGGGCTTGCTCGACTCGAGATAGGCCGGACAGTGCTCGGCATCGCAGCGGTCGAGCCGCGACCGCATCAACACCTGCCCAAAGCCTTGGCCGCGCACCGCCGGGTCGCTGCCAATCGCGGCCAGATACCAGTGCGGTTCTTCGGGATGTTCGCGCTTCATCATTTCCTGGATGCCCCGCGCCATCCCCGTCTGCAGGCCGAACACCCGCAGGAAGGCCGGCGTCATCGCGAACTGGGCCCAGCGGGATTCCTGCCATTGATTCGGCGGATCCCACAGGGCGGCCGCACCGATGCCGGATCCGTCGTGGGCCACCTCGACGCCGCCGCGCGGCAGATGGTGGTGCCGGGTCATGGCGGCGAACATCCGGGTCAGATGCGTGGTCCGCGTCATGCTGTTGGGAAATATCCAGGCCATTACCGGGTCGTCGAAAAAGGCCCGGCTCAGAGTGGCCGACAGCTCGTGCAAGTCGGCTTTGCGCGCCGGACGTGCCTCGGGAGGAGCCATGACGCCAGGCTAGTGGGTGGCCCGCGGAATGAACACGGAATTCCCCGGGCGTGACGGCGCAGGCCATGGGTACCCTGGCTCGATGACCGGACTTTCGCGACGGACATTCGGGCGCATCGCGACAGGGGCGGGCGTGCTCGGCGCCGGCGGACTGGCCGGCGCGTGCGCCAGCAATCATCGCAGCACGCCCGAAGGCCTGCCACCACCGGCCGCCAAGGGTGTGGGAATCACGTTGTCGCACGAGCAATTTCGAACGGATCAGCTGGTGGCGCAAGCACAGGCAGCCGAACGAGCCGGCTTTCAGTATGTCTGGGCCAGCGACCACATCCAGCCTTGGCAGGACAACGAGGGCCACTCGATGTTCCCGTGGCTGACCCTGGCACTGGTAGGCAACACCACCAGTCGCATCTCCTTTGGTACCGGGGTCACCTGTCCGACCTACCGCTATCATCCGGCGACGGTGGCGCAGGCGTTCGCCTCGCTGGCGATCCTGAATCCGGGTCGGGTGTTCTTGGGGCTCGGCACCGGTGAGCGGCTCAACGAACAGGCCACCACCAACACGTTCGGCAACTACAAGGAGCGTCACGACCGGCTGGTCGAGGCGATCGAGCTGATCCGTCAGCTGTGGAGTGGTCAGCGAATCTCGTTTGCGGGCCGCTATTTTCAGACCAACTCGCTTAAGCTCTACGACTTGCCGCCGGCGCTACCGCCGATCTTCGTCGCCGCCAGCGGACCCAAAAGCGCAAGGCTGGCAGGGCAATACGCGGATGGCTGGATCACCCAAGCCCGCAATCTCACGAACTTAAAACTACGGGCCGCGCTCGATGCCGGCGCGAAGGCCGCCGGGCGCGATCCCGCGGGTCTGGGCAAGCGCGCCGAACTGTTCGCCTTCGTCGGCGAAAGTGACGAGGCTGCCCGCGCGGCGGCGTTGTGGCGCTTTACCGCCGGGGCCGTCGACCAACCCAATCCGGTCGAAATTCAGCGTGCGGCGGAGTCGAACGCGATCGAGAAGGTGCTCGCCAACTGGACGGTCGGCATCGACGCCGCCACGCACATCACTGCCGTGCAATGGGTTCTCGACGGCGGCGCCGTGCCGTTTGTGCACTTCCCGCAGGGCGACCCCATTGCTGCCATCAACTTCTACCGCGATTACGTCCTGCCCAAGCTGCACTAAAGAGTCGCCCCTCCGCTGCCGGTTGGAGGCCGCATTTACGATGGGGTGGCTCCACTCAACAATGCCGGTGCGACGGTGCACCGGGGAACGGTTGGCCACGGTGTGGGACTTCGAAACGGACCCGGAATACCAGGCGAAGCTGGACTGGGTCGAAAAGTTCATGGTCGACGAGCTGGAGCCGCTCGATCTGGTAGCCCTTGATCCCTACGACAAACAGAACGCCGAGATGATGTCCATCCTGCGGCCGTTGCAGCAGCAGGTGAAGGACCAAGGTCTATGGGCCGCGCATCTGGGGCCAGAACTCGGCGGCCAGGGCTACGGCCAGGTCAAGCTCGCGCTGCTCAACGAGATCCTCGGCCGCTCGCGTTGGGCGCCGTCGGTGTTCGGCTGCCAGGCACCCGACTCCGGCAACGCCGAGATTCTCGCGTTGTTCGGCACCGACGAGCAAAAGGCACGCTACCTGCAGCCGTTGCTCGACGGCGACATCACGTCGTGCTATTCCATGACCGAACCGCAGGGTGGCTCCGACCCCGGCATGTTCGTGACGGCGGCAACCCGCGACGGTGACGACTGGGTCATCAACGGGGAGAAATGGTTTTCCAGCAACGCCAAGCACGCGTCGTTCTTCATCGTGATGGCCGTCACCAACGCCGAAGCCCGCACGTACGAAAAGATGTCGCTGTTCATCGTTCCGGGCGAGACGCCGGGCATCGAGATCATCCGCAACGTCGCGGTCGGAGGCGAGTCGGGCAAGCACGGTTCGCACGGCTACGTGCGCTACAAGGACGTTCGCGTTCCCGCCGATCATGTGCTTGGCGGTGAAGGCTCAGCGTTCATGATCGCGCAGACCCGCCTCGGCGGCGGCCGCATCCATCACGCGATGCGCACAATCGCGCTGGCGCGCAAGGCTTTCGACATGATGTGCGAACGTGCGGTGTCACGCAAGACCAGACAGGGGCGACTGTCCGACTTCCAGATGACCCAGGAGAAGATCGCCGACAGCTGGATCCAGATCGAGCAGTTCCGGCTGCTGGTGCTACGCACCGCGTGGTTGATCGACAAGCATCACGACTACCAGAAGGTGCGCCGCGACATCGCGGCGGTGAAAGTCGCGATGCCCCAGGTGCTCCACGACGTCGCGCAGCGCGCCCTGCACCTGCACGGCGCGCTCGGCGTCTCCGATGAGATGCCGTTCGTCAAGATGATGGTGGCCGCCGAGTCACTGGGCATCGCCGACGGTGCTACCGAGCTGCACAAGATGACAGTGGCCCGCCGCACACTTCGCGAATACCAGCCCGTGACAACGCCTTTCCCATCGGCGCACATACCGACCAGGCGCGCGGAGGCCCAAGCCCACCTGGCGGAACGACTGGAGCACTCGATCGCCGAGTTCTAACCGCCGAGCAGACGCACAATCGCATTCCCGGACCTCGTCCGGTGCGATTCTGCGTCTGCTCGCCCGCGCTTCAGGAGATGTAGCGAACGATGCTTTCGGCCACACAGGCCGGCTTCGGCGACCCGTCGATCTCGACGGTGGTCGACACCGTCGCCTGCACGGCCCCGTTGCCGACGTCTTCGACGTTGACCAGTGAACTCTGCGCACGCACCCTAGAGCCGACCGGAACCGGCGCCGGGAAGCGAACCTTGTTGAGCCCGTAGTTGATTGCGAGTTTGATGCCTTTGACGGTGTACATCTCATGTTGCAGCCGGGGCAGCAGCGCCAGGGTCATGAAGCCGTGGGCGATCGTCTTGCCGAATGGACCGGCGGCCGCCCGCTCCGGGTCGACGTGGATCCATTGGTGATCGCCGGTCGCGTCGGCGAAGAGGTTGACGTCTTCCTGAGTGATGGTCACCCAGTCGCTTTGCCCAATGGTCTCGCCCGTGGCGGCGGCAAGGTCGGCGACTGACTCGAAGGTGCGCATGCTTTCTCCTCTGCTCGCGGGTAACGATAGCGCCGCGGAGTCTGCCCGGAAGTGGTTGGGGTGGCCGCGGTTGGCCGCCAGCGCGCGGCAGAGAGTTACCCAAGTGCGCCGATCGCGGCCCGCAGCTTGGCGGTGGCCTGGTCCGCGACGTCCTGCAAAGCCCCCGGTTCGCCTGCCACTTTGACCAGAAGTTGGGGATCCATCACCTCGACCAAAATCACATCGCCTTCGCCACCGGGGTCGGACCGCACCACCACGTTGCACGGTAGGCGCCCAGCACGAGGTAGCTCTCCATATCCTCCGCGAGCTTCTGCTTCAGCGTGGCTTCACGTCGATTGTGGTCAGTACGCCGAACCCCTGGGCGGCCACCGCCTTTGTCGTCCGGTCCACCGCGTCCTCGAACGAGGTGTGCAGCGCGGTGCTCGATCCTGACGTCATTAGTTCCTCCACTTTTCGGCCTTGAACTACCCAGAATTTCGCCGCGCTCCGGGCTAGGCCGCGGTGCGTGGTCGTTGCAGCTGAGTGAACTGCTCAGTTGCTGCCAAAGTGGCCACCGCATCGAACAGTGCGACCGTGGTCTTCGCATCGGGCATTGCAGTCAGGACTGGCCCGAAAAATGTGCGTCCCCCGATGCGCAGAATCGGGCTGCCCCCAGTCTCCCCGAGCGCGTCTTGTCCGGCCTGGTGCCTGTGCCGTACAGCTTCGTCCAGCGATGCATCGGAGACGGTCGCAGAGGTTATGTTGCGCACCCCCGCCGCGTTCGAGACGTGCGCAACAAGGGAGTCGGTGAGGGGTTCGGACTGGTCGAAGTAACGCTCGCCAAAGGCGAAGTACGCGGCGATCCATCCGGCAGCATTCTGTTCGCGGGCTATGGCCACCATCAACCTGCCAACCTGTCGTGAGTCGTGCATCCGGGCCTGATGCGCGGGTGGCAGTTCGCGTCCTTCGTTGAGAACCGCCAGACTCATCAGTTGCCAATCGACAGTCATCCCGAGGTTCTCGGCGGCGGCGTGTAGCCAACGTGCGGTGTTCCACGAGAACGGACACACCGGGTCTAGCCACAGTGTCACTGCCGGATCGGTTAAGTCACTTTGCACGGCTGACATTTACCCTTCCTTCCGTCGCAGCCAGGCGATCACGCGAGGCTTAGGAATAGCTTCTCCAGTTCATCGATCGACACGGCCGGCTGATCGCCTGACCGCGTGATGCAGTCACGCAGACCGGAGGCGATGATTTTGAAACCCGCGCGATCCAATGCCTTTGACACCGCAGCCAGCTGGGTCACGACGTCCTTACAGCTGCGTCCCTGCTCGATCATCGAATTGACTCCCCCAAGCTGACCGTGCGCCCGGCGTAACCGGGTGAGGACAACCTCGATGTCCCTGGGGTCGTGCTTTACGACATCTGCAGTGCGCGGTGTGCTGCTGTCGTCTTCAATTGCCATGTCACCTTTATACCATACCCGGTAGGGTATATGCTGACGGACAGCGGTCCGCCTGCACTGGATTTGAGGGGCAGCGACGTGGGCAGACCATCGCTTGTCGACAACGACGAGCACCAGCGAAGGGGATCTCAATGTTGACGTTCGTAAAACGCACATGGGTACCGCTCGTCGTCGTTGTGGCGGTCGCCCTCGGAGGTCAAGCCGTCATGCGACTGCGGGGTGTGTTCGGCTCCGACGAAATCTTTTCCGCGACCGGCGCGGGCGCCGAGCCGCTCGAAGCTTCGCACGTGAAGCGGGTCACCTACGAGATCTACGGGCCCGGAGACTCGGCAGGAAGCGTGAGCTACCTGGATAAGAACGCCCAGCCGGAACGGGTGAACTTCACCGGCCTGCCCTGGGCCCTTACGGTCGCAACGACAGTGCCGGCTGTGATCGCCAGCGTTGTGGCGCAGGGCAATAGCGACAGCATCGGGTGCCGTATCACCGTCAACGGCCAGGTTAAGAACGAAAACGTTTCGACCGGGCGCAACGCCGAAACTTCCTGTCTGGTGAAGGCCGCATGAACATCGACAACGCCCCCCGAAGCGACACCCGGCCGAAATTCATGCAGTTCGTCCGCAGGTTCGCGGTGCCGATCCTGGTGGCGTGGCTGCTGCTGACCGTCGCCCTGAATGTACTTGTGCCGCCGATCGAATCAGTCGCGCAGACCCACGCGGTGACGATGTCGCCACAAGACGCACCGGCGATGATTGCCGCCAAACGCATCGGCAAGACTTTTCACGAGTCGGACTCCGACAGCATCGCGATGATCGTCCTCGAGAGCGATCATCCGCTCGTGGATGAGGCGCACCGCTACTTCGACGGCCTCGTGCAAAAGCTCAAGACCGACCCCAAGCACGTCCAGCATGTCCAGGACCTCTGGGGGGACCCGCTAACCGCCGCCGGCGTCCAGAGCCGAGACGGCAAAGCTGCTTACGTCCAACTCAATTTGGCCGGAGACCAGGGCAGCACCCAGGGAAACGAGTCCGTCAAAGCGGTACGGGAGATCGTTGACAGGTCCGGACCGCCCAAAGGCCTGAAGGTATACGTCACCGGTCAGGCGCCGCTGACAACGGACATGAACGAAGCCGCCGACAAAAGCATGTTGAAGATGATGGGCGTTACAGGCGTGGTCATCATGATCATGCTTTTCGTCGCCTACCGTGCCATCAGCACGGTGCTCCTGGTTCTCGCCATGGTCGGTTTGGAGATGGGCACGGCCCGAGGGCTGGTGGCGCTCCTCGGGAACAACGGCTTGTTGGGATTTTCCACGTTCGTCGTTGCCATGTTGTCGTCTCTGGCGATCGCGGCAGGAACCGATTACGCGATCTTTCTCATCGGTCGGTACCGTGAGGCTCGCCTAGCTGGTCAGGATCGAGAGACCGCCTATTACACGATGTTTCGCGGGACCTTCCATATCATCTTGGGCTCGGGGTTGACGATCGCCGGGGCCACCTTCTGCCTCCACTTGGCACGACTGTCGTACTTCAAGGCGCTGGGCATTCCGTCCGCATTGGGGTTGCTCGTTGTCGTGGCGGGCGCGCTCACCGCCGCGCCGGCCGTGGTCGCCGTAGCCAGCCGATTCGGACTGCTTGACCCGAAACGGGCCGTCAAAGTCCACGGATGGCGGCGCATCGGCACCGCCGCGGTGCGTTGGCCCGGTCCGGTGTTCGCGGTCTCGCTGGCCATCGCCATCGTCGGAATCCTCATCGTGCCGAGCATGAAGATCAGCTACAACGATCGCTTTTACATACCGAGTAGCCTACCGTCGAATGTCGGATACGCCGCCGCGGAGCGCCATTTCAGTGCCGCGACAATGAATCCCGATATCCTGATGATCGAGAGCGATCACGACATGCGCAATAGCGGCGACATGATCATCCTCGACAAGCTCGCCAAAGATGTCTTCCGATCGCCGGGAATCGCTATGGTGCAAAGCATTACGCGTCCATTGGGCGGCCCGATCGAACACACGTCGATACCGTTCCAAATTAGCGCCCAATCAATTCCGATCGAGGAGAACCTTCAATTCATGAGGGACCGAGCGGCCGACATGCTCAAGATGAGCGACGACCTTGGCACCATGATCGGTTCGATGGAGCGGATGCAGGGCCTGCTGGGACAAATGAGCGGCGCGACCCATCACATGGTCGGCGATATGCACACCATGCAGGCCACGCTGGACGAGATGCGAGACCATCTGGCGGATTTCGACGACTTCGCCGGGCCGCTCCGTGGCTACTTGTATTGGGAACCACACTGTTTCAACATCCCCGTGTGCTGGGCATCCCGGTCGGTGTTCGAGGCCATCGATGGCGTCGACAAGTTCAGCGAAAACATGAGCACGCTGATCAAGGACCTGAACAATGTCGATGCGATATTGCCTCAGATGCTCGCTGAGTTCCCGCCGATCATCGCCATCGCGAAGTCGATGCAGGGGACCCTGCTCACGATGCACAGCAGCTTTTCGGGTCTGGTCAAACAAATAGGCCAGATGACCGACACAGCGAGCGCAATGGGCCAGGCCTTCGATGCCTCCAGAGGCGGCGACTACTTTTATCTGCCCCCGGAAGCATTCCAAAATGCGGACTTTCAGCGAGGCTTGAACGTTTTCCTTTCAGCGGACGGCAAGGCTGCGCGCCTCACCATCATTCACGACGCGGACCCGGCGACTCCGGCCGGCATCTCCGCGGTCAAGCCGGAACTGGCGGCTGCGCAACAATCCGTGAAGGGCACGGCCCTGACCGGCGCCAAGTTCTACCTCGCTGGCACGGCGGCGATATACCGCGACATCCAGGAGGGCTCTCAATACGACCTGCTCATCGTCGGAATCGCTGCTTTGACACTAATTTTCGTTGTTATGGTGCTCATCACCCGGGCGTTGGTGGCGTCCCTGGTGATCGTCGGTACTGTACTGCTCTCACTAGGCGCGGCCTTCGGACTGTCGGTGCTGGTGTGGCAACATCTCTTGGGGTTGGACCTGAACTGGATCGCCCCGGTGTTCGGGTTGATCATTCTGCTGGCTGTCGGTTCCGACTACAACTTGTTGCTGGTGTCACGGTTTCAGGAGGAATTCGGCGCCGGGCTGAAAACCGGCATCATCCGCTCGATGGGGGAGACCGGTGGTGTCGTGACGGCGGCGGGGCTGGTTTTCGCCTTCACCATGATGTCCATGGCCGCCAGTGATCTCCGGTCAATCGGTCAGGCCGGCACCACGATTGGACTCGGCCTGCTCTTCGACACTCTGGTCGTGCGCTCCTTGATGACGCCGTCGATCGCAGCGCTGCTCGGGCGCTGGTTCTGGTGGCCGATCCGCGTGCGCCCGCGGCCGGCCGGCCACCAGCTTCAGACAGTCGAATGAAGGCCGGGGCCTCCAGACCATGAAGAACACCCACAATGGGTCCGTGAGGCTGCTGTTGATTGCCGATACCCACGTCCCGGTACGCGCCCGCGATCTGCCCGCCTCGGTGTGGGAGGAAGTCGCGAAGGCGGACGTCGTCATCCATGCCGGCGACTGGATAGCGCTCGAGTTGCTCGACGAACTGGAATCCAGAGCCGCGCGGCTGGTCGCATGCTGGGGAAACAATGACGGGCCGGCGTTGCGGGCCCGAATGCCGGAGCGAGCGGACGTGACATTGGCGGGCGTGCGCTTCACCGTCGTGCACGAGACCGGCGCCGCTACCGGCCGCGAAGCCCGGATGTCACGGCTGTATCCAGACAGCGAGGTGCTGGTGTTCGGCCACAGTCACATTCCGTGGGATACGACGACCAAGACCGGGCTGCGGCTGCTCAATCCGGGATCGCCGACGGATCGCCGTCGGCAACCGTTCTGCACCTACATGACGGCCGGCGTCGACAACGGCACCGTGATGGACGTCACGCTGCACCGCATCGACAAGTAGCCCAGATATAAGCGCTACATAGCTTCCACACATAGATAGCTCGTAAACAGAGCTATGCACGCAGTGAAATCACGTACCGACCCGGTCGCCGAGGTGTTCGGCGTCGTCGGCCGATTCCGCCGCCAGTTGCGCAGGTCTGTCGGCCGTGGGCTCGACCCCGCGCGGGTCACCGAGTCACAGTCGGAGCTGCTATGGCTGGTCGGCCGGCGACCGGGGATCTCGGTTCGCGCCGCCGCCACCGAACTCGGACTGGTTCCTAATACCGCATCGACCATGGTTTCCAAGCTGGTCGCCAACGGCTTGCTGATCCGGACCGTCGACGAGACCGACCGTCGCGCCTGCCAACTGCGGCTCGCCGAGCCCACCCAGCAGATTGTCGACGCATCCCGCGCCGCCCGGCGCGCGCTGCTGACTGAGGTGCTGAGAGAACTAGACGACGACCAAATCGATTCTCTGACAAAGGGGTTGGAGGTCCTTGACACGGTGGCCCGCAGATTACAGGAGAGATGACTATGACGAAATTACTACCGATGGCAATCGACTGCCGGCACCTGACCTTCCGCTACGGCCAGTTCACCGCCGTCGATGATCTGACGTTGCAGGTGCGGCCCGGCGAAACGATGGGCCTGCTCGGACCCAACGGCGCCGGAAAGACCACCCTGGTGCGGATGCTGACCACGCTGACCCCCGTGCAGCACGGTGAGCTGCGCATCTTCGGGCTGGACTCCCGGCGTCAGACCGTCGACATCCGCAGCAATATCGGCTATGTGCCACAACAACTTTCGATCGAGCCCGGGTTGACCGGCCGGCAGAACGTGAAATGGTTCGCCCGGCTTTATGGCGTACCGCGCGCCGAGCGCGCCGACCGCGTCGAGCAGGCATTATTTGCCATGGAGCTACTCGAGGTGGCCGACCGGTTGGCGGGGACCTACTCCGGCGGCATGGTGCGCCGCCTGGAGGTGGCCCAGGCGCTGGTCAACCGCCCGTCGCTGCTGGTGCTCGACGAGCCGACCGTCGGGCTGGACCCGATCGCCCGCGACGGCGTGTGGACACAGGTGCGCAGCATGCAGGCCCAGTTCGGCATGACCGTGCTGCTGACCACTCACTACATGGAGGAAGCCGACGCGTTGTGCGATCGAGTCGCGCTGATGCACCGCGGGGTGCTGCGGGCGGCGGGTACTCCCACCGAGTTGAAGGCCCGGGTATCCAAGGTGTCGTCGGGCGCCACACTCGAGGACGTCTTCCGCCACTACTCGTCATCGGACCTCAGCGGTGATGCGTCGTCCGAATCGGGAACGTCTGAATTCCGCGAAATCCGTTCCAGCAGAAAGGTTGCCAGCCGTGCCAGTTGATCACACCTGTGAAGCCCCGGCAGCCCGTCTGGTGCGCGCACCACGCGGATGGCAGCGGGTCGGTTCAACGTTCGGGCGCGTCGGCGCGTTCGCGATCGTCGAACTGCAGAAGCTGCAGCACGACCGCACCGAACTAGTCACCCGAATGGTGCAGCCGGCGCTGTGGCTGCTGATCTTCGGAACGACATTCAGCAAGTTGCACGTCATCAACACCGGATCGGTGTCCTATCTGGCCTTCCTGGCGCCGGGCATCATCGCCCAGTCGGCGTTGTTCATCTCGATCTTCTATGGCATCCAGATCATTTGGGATCGAGACGCCGGCGTGCTGGCCAAACTCATGGTGACACCGGCCCCCGCGTCGGCGTTGATCACCGGCAAAGCCTTCGCGGCCGGGGTGCGGTCAGTCGCCCAGGTCGTCGGCGTGATGGCACTGGCTTATCTGATGGGCGTCGGCCTGACCATCAATCCGCTGCGAATCCTGGCGGCGATGGGCGTCGTGATGCTCGGTGCCGCGTTCTTCGCCTGCCTTTCGATGACGCTGGCCGGGCTGGTCCGCAGTCGCGATCGCCTGATGGGTATCGGGCAAGCCATCACAATGCCGTTGTTCTTCGCGTCGAACGCGCTGTACCCGGTCGACGTGATGCCCTCGTGGCTGCATGTGCTGAGCACCGTCAACCCGCTGAGCTACGAGGTCGACGGCCTGCGGGCGCTGTTGATCGGCACTCCCCTGAATCCCCTGGACATCGTCGTGTTGACAGTGGCGGCGTTGATTGGAATCGCAACCGCCTCAACGCTTTTGCGCCGATTGGTCGCTTAGGCCGTCGAATGCCAGGCGCTCCCAATGCAATAGCTCATGCGCTATCGCATTGCAAGATGGCCGCATGGTTCCGAGAGCCGATCGTGACCTGTTTGCAATGATTCCTGGCCGACGCTCAATCGTTAGCTAACCGCGATCCGCCACCCCGGCCACGACGAACGGATAACGCCCCACCTCTGTGTTTGACTCCCGGAGAACAGATTCCACCGCGTCATGCGGCAGATGAAAGTTGGGATGGGGTAGAGAGATATGTCGTTCTACGAAAAGGTGCGAAGGTTCCGTGGCGGTGCGACGACCATGCCGCGCCGGCTGGCTATCGCGGGTATCGGTGCTGCCCTGTTGTCCGGCCTCGTCGGCGCAGTCGGCGGCTCGCCGACCGTGGGGGCATTCTCCAAGCCGGGTCTTCCAGTGGAAACCCTGCAGATTCCGTCACCGTCGATGGGCCGCAACATCAAAGTCCAATTCCAGGGCGGCGGACCACACGCGGTCTACCTGCTCGACGGTCTACGGGCACAGGATGACTACAACGGTTGGGACATCAACACCCCGGCCTTCGAGGAGTTCTACCAGTCCGGTCTGTCGGTGATCATGCCCGTCGGCGGCCAGTCCAGCTTCTACAGCAACTGGTACCAGCCGTCGACAAGTAACGGCCAGAACTACACCTACAAGTGGGAAACCTTCCTGACCCAGGAGATGCCCACCTGGCTGGAGGCCAACAAGCAGGTTTCGCCGTTCGGCAACGCCGCGGTGGGACTGTCGATGTCGGGTGGCTCCGCAATGATCCTGGCCGCGTACTACCCGCAACAGTTCCCCTACGCCGCTTCGCTGTCCGGCTTCCTCAACCCGTCCGACGGCTGGTGGCCGACGCTGATCGGCTTGGCGATGAGCGACGCGGGCGGCTACAGCGCCAGCAGCATGTGGGGTCAGTCCACCGACCCGGCGTGGAAGCGCAACGACCCGATGCTCCAGATTCCGCGACTGGTCGCCAACAACACCCGGGTCTGGGTCTACTGCGGTAACGGCACACCGAGCGACCTCGGCGGCGACAACATGCCGGCGAAGTTCCTCGAGGGCCTCACGCTGCGGACCAACGAGCAGTTCCAGAACACCTACGCGGCTTCGGGTGGACGCAACGGGGTGTTCAACTTCCCCACCAACGGGACGCACTCGTGGCCGTACTGGAACGCCCAGTTGGTGGCGATGAAGCCCGACATCATCCAGGTGCTCAACGCGCCGCCCGCCCCTCCCGCCGCCCCCCCGGCCGCCCCTCCCGCCGGCTAGGGACGCCTGAGTCACACGAGCATCGGCAGCAGCGCACCGCTCAGCGCTGCTGCCGATGCTTTTTGTTGGACCGGCACTAGCCGAGGACGCCGCGCCGGTCCATGTGGAAATAGGTGATGCCGGTGGTCAACGCGCACACACCGGAGGCGACCACCAGCATCCAGGTGCCGTTGACGACCAGGCTGATGCAGCCACCGGCCACCGCACCCAGCACGAAACTGGTGAACAACAAAAAGTAGCCGAGCCAGTCCGCCGCCGTTCCGCCGGCGATGTGTCGTTCGATGCCCTGGGCCATCTTGACCAGGGTGCCCGTCACATAGCTCAACGGCACCGACACCTCGCCGTCCTTGACGAACGACGTGTTCAACGCGCCGACACCGAAGACCACCAGCATGATCGGCGCGAAATCAAGCATGTTCTCCTCCCACCCCTCGTCGAGCACGTCGAACGCGGTGGCGGCGATCAAGCTGAAGGTGGTCAGCACGGTCGGCCCATGCGGATGCGCCGACCAGAAGCGGCGACGGCACGCCGACGCGACCACCACGCCGGCGACGAAGCACAGCAGCAGCACCCCGGCGGTTACCGACAACAGCACGTCGTGCCGGAAGTACCCCAACACCGCGCGCTGGGCATTCCCGGTCATGAAGGTGACGAAGTACCCCTCGGAGTGCGTGAAAGCGGTCGCTCCCAGGACACCGGCCAGCCCGGCCAGCACCCACGACAATCGGGCCTCACTGTCGAAAATCTCACTTGTCACACAGACATGCTTTCAGACGCCTGCCGGGCGCGCGGAGGCTCACTCGATCGCGGTGAGCCGCGCGATGGACCGCAGCGGGATCGGCAGCCAACCCGGCCGGTGCCGCGCCTCATAGCCGGCCTCGTAGACGGCCTTGTCGAGTTCGTAGGCGGCCAGCAGCTGCGCCGAATCTCGTGGATCGGTTCCCGACGCGGCCGCGTAACCGTCGCAGAAGGCGCTGCGATTGCGCTCGACCCACTCCCGGGCGCGCGCCGCCAGCTGCTTGTCGGCCCCGTGGTCCACCAGCGGCCCGTAGGCGGCGTACTCGAACGAACGCAACACACCGGCCACGTCGCGCAACGGCGAATCTGGGGCCCGTCGCTCGTCAAGCGGCTGGCCCGGCTCGCCCTCGAAGTCGATCAGCAACCAGGTCTCCGGGGTGCGCAGCACCTGTCCCAGGTGCAGATCACCGTGCACCCGCTGGACGGTGATCGCCTCGCCGGCAAGCTTGCCGAAGCGCCGTTCGATCGTTGCCGCGTACTCCTCCAGTTCAGGGACCAGCGCCGCGGTCGACGCCAGCCGCGCCAGCACGTTGTCCACCGGGAAGGTGGCGTCTGCCGTTCCGAGGTTTTCGGCCAGGGCGGCGTGCACGGACGCGACGGCCTCCCCGAGCCGGTAGGACTCACCGGCGAAGTCGCCCCCGACTTCGTAGGCGTACAAGTCGCCCTCCGCGAACAGGTCGCGAACGCTGGCCGTTGCCATCGCCCAGCCTTCGGCGGCGTTGGCCTCGAACTCGGTGACCATGCCCAAGGGCCAGGCCTGCGCGCCGTCGGCCGCGGCGATTTCGTAGGTGCCCAGCAACCGGGCCACGTGCGGGTTGCGGGCGCGGCCGAGCACCCGGTTCAGCTCGATATCGGGGTTGATCCCGCTGCTGACCCGCCGGAAGACCTTGAAGATGGTGGAGCGATCGAAGATGACGCTGGTGTTGGACTGCTCAGCATCGGACACCCGCGGCATCGCCTCCAGCGGGAGCACGACGTCCGGCTCCTTGCTGAACGCGATTTCGGTGCCAGAGGAATCCCGCACGGCGGAGGCGTCGATCAGCGACAGCAGATACTGGGGTGCCTCGGTTTCGTACAGCGCGTCGTAGCCGGTCTGGTCGTCGGCCGAGCCGATCGTGGCGACGGTGTTGAACTCGGTGAACGGCTCGACGTCCCAGCCGACCAGCACCTGATAACGCTCCGAGGGACCGCTGGTGTAGTTGGCATCGACGAGCACCAAGTCGAGGCCGTCACGCAGTGAAACGATCACCGCGGGTGCGGCACTGGACAGCTCGCGATTGCGCCCGGCATACCAACGTTGCTGTGGCAGCCATTCAGTCCAAGGCAGCTTGGCTGACTGGGTCGTCATGCGTTCTCCTCCGATGCGCACAGCTGGAACCAGTAGAACCCATGTCCCGGCAGTGTCAGCAAATAGGGCAGGTGGCCGATGCGGGGGAACTCCACCTGCCCGGTGAGCTCGATGGGCGTGTGGCCGCTCCAATGTTGCAGGTTCAACTCGATCGGCTGGGGGAACCGCGACAGGTTGTTGACGCACAGCACGATGTCGCCGTCGTCGGGTGCTTGGCGCAGAAACGCCAGCACCGACGGGTTCGATCCGCCGAGTTCCTCGAATGTGCCCACGGCGAAGGCGTCGTGCCGGCGACGCACCGCCAGCATCACGCGAGTGAAGTTGAGCAACGACGTCGAGGTGTCCCGCTGGGCTTCCACGTTGACGGCCTGATAGCCGTAGACCGAGTCCTGGCTGGGCGGCAGGTAGAGCCGGCCGGGGTTGGCCTTGGAAAAGCCGGCGTTGCGGTCCGGGGTCCACTGCATCGGGGTACGTACCCCGTCGCGGTCACCCAGCCAGATCACATCGCCCATGCCGATCTCGTCACCGTAGTAGAGCACCGGCGAGCCAGGCAGCGACATCAGCAGCGCGGTGAACAGCTCGATCTGATTGCGGTCGTTGTCCAACAGCGGAGCGAGGCGGCGCCGGATCCCGACATTGGCCTTCATCCGCGGGTCCTTGGCGTACTCGGAGTACATGTAGTCGCGCTCTTCGTCACTGACCATCTCCAGCGTCAGCTCGTCGTGATTGCGCAGAAAGATCCCCCACTGGGCCATGTCCGGGATCTCGGGGGTCTGCGCGAGGATCTCCGAGATCGGGAACCGCGACTCGCGCCGCACCGCCATGAAGATGCGTGGCATCAACGGGAAGTGGAACGCCATGTGGCACTCGTCGCCGCCAGTGGTGGCATCGCCAAAGTATTCGACGACATCCGCAGGCCACTGATTGGCCTCGGCCAGCAGCACCCGGCCGGGGAACTCGTCATCGACGACCTTGCGGACGCGCTTGAGGAACGCGTGGGTCTCCGGCAGATTCTCGCAGTTGGTGCCCTCGCGCTCGAAAAGATAGGGCACCGCGTCCAGCCGAAACCCGTCGATCCCGAGATCGAGCCAGAAGCGCAGCACGTCGATCATCGCCTCTTGCACGACCGGGTTGTCGTAGTTCAGGTCCGGCTGATGCGAGAAGAACCGGTGCCAGTAGAACTGCTTGCGCACCGGGTCGAAGGTCCAGTTCGACTCTTCGGTGTCGATGAAGATGATCCGGGCATCGGTGTATTTCTCGCTGGTGTCGCTCCACACGTAGAAGTCGCCGTACGGGCCGTCGGGGTCGTGCCGTGACTCCTGAAACCAGGGATGCGACTCAGATGTGTGGTTCATCACGAGGTCGGTGATGACGCGAATACCCCGCTCGTGCGCAGCATTGAGCAACGCCACGAAGTCTTCGACCGTGCCGAATTCGGGGAGCACTTTGTAGAAGTCGCGGATGTCGTAGCCACCGTCTCGTAGCGGTGAGTCGTAGAAGGGCGGCAGCCAGATGCAGTCGATCCCGAGCCACTGCAGGTAGTCGAGTCGTTGCAGGAGGCCGCGCAGGTCACCGGACCCGTCCGCGTCGCCATCCAGGAATGCCCGGACCAGCACCTCGTAAAAGACCGCGTGTTTGAACCAAGTCGGGTCGGCGGGCAGCGAGGCGGCATTGTCGAAGTCCTCCGCATTGGGGTGCTCGACTACACCCCCTTCGACGTGACTACCTCCCGCGGGATCGTGCTCAACGGCGTTGGTTGCGTCGTTCATCAATTCCACGATGCCACGTGTACCCGAGCGGGGCCGATCGGAATCACGCGGCTAATCTGCCGTGGCGGCAACCGAATTGGCTGCCGGCCAGGCAGTATCCGTATGAAGGTCAGGCCGGAGGCCCATCTCCCAGGACCACGTTCGCGGTCTGGTCGCCGGCACCGGCGCGCCAGTGCAGCGCGATGGTGTCGCCGGGGTGATGCGGGACGAGCACGTCCGTCATCGCGGTGGGCCCGTTGATCGGCACGTTGTCGACCGCGGTGATGACGTCGCCGGGCGCGATCCCGCTCCCTGCGGCGGGACCGCCGCCGACCAGGCGTTGGACCCGCGCGCCGTTGCCGCCGTTCTCGGCAACGCCCAGGCCAAGGAAGGCTGTCGGGCCGATGTGGACGGTGTTCGAACCGCCGCCGGACCGGATCTGACCGGCGACGCCCATCGCGTTACCGATCGGAATGGCGAAGCCCTGTCCGCCGGACATCTTGTAGCTGTCGGTGGCGGCCGTGTTCACCCCGACCACCTGCCCGGCATTGTTGACCAGGGGCCCGCCCGAGTCGCCGGGCTTGATCGCGGTGTCGGCCTGGATCAACCCGCCCAGCGTCTCGTTGGCACCGGTCAGGGTGTCGCTGGCCGAGACGGTCTGGTTGAGCGCGACGACCCGTCCGGGGACTACGCCCGGCGCTCCCCCCTGGCCATGGGTGTTGCCCAGCGCGACGACCGGCTCGCCGATCGCGACGCCACCACCGATGGCGGCAGCGGGCAGGCCGCCCGCCCCGCGAAGCTGCAGTACCGCGATATCCGCGGTACGGGAGTAGCCGATCACGTCGACGGCGTACGTCTGGCCGTCGCCGACATCGAACGCGCTGATATCGGTCGCGGCCGAGATCACGTGGTTGTTGGTCAGCACCACACCGCCCGGGTCAATGACGATGCCGGTTCCGGCCCCCACTGCGGAGTTGTAGCCGAATTTGGTGCTGATGTTGACGACCTGCGGCGCGACCATCGCCGCGGGATCCAGCGGAACCATGGGCGCGTCGCTGAACCGGTCGCGTGCCAACGTCGACGGCGATGCAGCTGCCGGCACCGTGGTCAGGCCCAGTCCCAGTCCGACCACGGCCAGCACACTGACCAACCATGACCAACAGACTGAGCGGTGGTGCCATTTGCTCATCCCGTACCTCCCTGCATCGGGGTGCGAACCACATGCGGCCCAGCCTGTACGTCTGGACCGCATATTTTGTGTACTTCACCGTAATGCAGGTAGCTAGTTCAGGCCTCACCAAGCGCTGGTGAGCTATTGCGCCCCTAAGCTGGCGGCGTGGGCGAATTCGACCCGAAGCTCAGGTTCGCACAGTCCCCGGTCGCGCGACTGGCGACCAGCTCGCCCGACGGAAAACCGCACCTGGTGCCGGTGGTCTTCGCGGTCAGCGGGGACTCCCCCGACCACCACGACGTGGTGTACACCGCCATCGATGCGAAACCGAAAAGCACGCAGCGGCTGCGCCGGCTGGCGAACATCGCGGGCAATCACGCAGGTCAGCCTGCTGGTCGACCATTACGCCGACGATTGGACGCAGTTGTGGTGGGTCCGGGTCGACGGTGACGCGGCCATTCACGCCGACGGCGAGGCCATGGACATCGGATACCGGCTGCTGCGCGCCAAATACCCTCAGTATCAATCGGTTTCGCTCAACGGCCCGGTGATCGCGATAACGGTGCGCCGCTGGTCGAGCTGGCACGGCTGACCAGACGGGCTGCAGCACCGCGATTGTGGCTGGCCCGCGGCCTTGTGTTGGGCGGCAGTTGGGAGAAAGGTTGCTTACTACGCTCTGTGAGCTAGGACACACCGTGGCGGCCTAGTCAATTGGAGGAAGGTCATGGCGGACAAAGCGAACTCGGGCACCGGAGCCGCTCCCACCGCGAACTGTCCTGGCGATGTTCGCAACATCGTCCTGGTAGGCCCCTCCGGGGGCGGCAAGACGACCCTCGTCGAGGCTCTGCTCGTCGCGGGCGGCGTGCTGACCAGACCGGGCTCGGTCACCGAGGGCAGCACCATCTGCGACTACGACGACGCCGAAATCCGCCAACAGCGGTCGGTGGGTGTCGCGGTGGCCTCGCTGTCGCACGGTGGCATCAAGGTCAACCTGGTCGATACGCCCGGATACGCCGACTTCGTCGGCGAGCTGCGCGCCGGATTGCGCGCCGCCGATTGTGCGCTGTTCGTGATCGCGGCCAACGAGGGCGTCGACGAACCGACCAAATCGCTCTGGCAGGAATGCAGCCAGGTCGGCATGCCCCGCGCCGTGGTGATCACCAAACTCGACCACGCCCGGGCGAACTATATGGAAGCACTGGAGGCCGCGCAAAACGCGTTCGGCGACAAGGTTTTACCGCTCTACCTGCCGACCTCCCCAATGAACTGCGTCGGCCTGATCGGCCTGCTGTCGCAGACGCGCTACCAGTACGCCGACGGTAAGCGCACCATGGCGCCGCCGGATCCCTCGG
The DNA here is from genome assembly GCA_963832935.1 of uncultured Actinomycetota bacterium. GTDB lineage: Bacteria > Actinomycetota > Actinomycetes > Mycobacteriales > Mycobacteriaceae > Mycobacterium. The sequence continues at coordinate 31,925 of CAWHWA010000027.1, read as the reverse complement.
ATGCCGACCGGATCGAGGACGCGCGCGGCATGCTGATCGAAGGAATCATCGAGGAATCCGAGGACGAGTCCCTGATGGACCGTTATCTCGGCGGTGAGGCGATCGATGAGGCCGTGCTCATCGAAGACCTGGAACGGGCCGTCGCCCGGGGGTCGTTCTTCCCGGTGATCCCGGTGTGTAGCGGAACCGGTGTCGGCACCCTGGAATTGCTCGAGGTCGCCACCCGCGGTTTCCCGTCTCCGATGGAACATCCGCTACCGGAGGTGTTTACGCCGCACGGCGCTCCGCATGCCGAACTCGCCTGTGACGCCGAAGCGCCGTTGTTGGCAGAGGTGGTGAAGACGACGTCAGACCCCTACGTCGGCAGGGTCAGCCTGGTCCGGGTGTTCTCCGGGACCATCAGGCCCGACACGACGGTGCATGTGTCGGGCCATTTTTCGTCCTTCTTCGGGGAGCCCGACGGGAACGGACATTCTCACCCCGACCATGACGAAGACGAGCGCATCGGGGTGCTGTCCTTCCCGCTCGGCAAGCAGCAACGGCCCGCACCCGAGGTGGTCGCCGGCGACATCTGCGCGATCGGCAAGCTGAGCCGCGCCGAAACCGGCGACACGCTCTCCGACAAGTCCGAGCCGCTGGTGCTGAGGCCGTGGGCCATGCCGGAGCCATTGCTGCCGATCGCCATTGCGGCCCATGCCAAGACCGACGAGGACAAACTCTCGGTCGGGCTGGGCCGGTTGGCGGCCGAGGACCCGACCCTGCGGATCGAGCAGAACCAGGAAACGCACCAGATCGTGCTGTGGTGCATGGGGGAGGCCCATGCCGGCGTCGTCCTCGACGCGCTGGCCAACCGGTACGGGGTCACCGTGGACACGGTGGAACTGCGCGTCCCGCTGCGGGAAACCTTCGGCGGCAAGGCGAAAGGCCACGGCCGCCACGTCAAGCAGTCCGGCGGGCACGGCCAGTACGCGGTGTGCGACGTCGAGGTCGAGCCGTTGCCGGAGGGCTCCGGGTTCGAGTTCGTCGACAAGGTGGTCGGCGGAGCGGTGCCGCGCCAATTCATCCCGAGTGTGGAGAAGGGCGTTCGCGCGCAGATGGAAAAGGGTGTGCACGCCGGTTACCCGGTGGTCGACATCCGGGTCACCCTGCTCGACGGCAAAGCCCACAGCGTGGATTCGTCGGACTTCGCCTTCCAGATGGCGGGTTCGCTGGCATTGCGGGAGGCCGCCGCGGCGACGAAGGTGTCGTTGCTCGAGCCGATCGACGAGATTTCGGTGCTGGTGCCCGACGATTTCGTCGGCGCGGTGATGGGCGACTTGTCGGGTCGTCGCGGCCGTGTGCTCGGCACCGATACCGCGGGCCAGGACCGCACGGTGGTCAGGGCCGAGGTGGCCTGCGGTCGAGCTGACCCGGTACGCGATCGACCTGCGCTCACTGGCGCATGGCGCCGCGTCGTTCACCCGTTCGTTTGCCCGCTACGAACCGATGCCGGAGTCCGCCGTGACCCGGCTGAAGGCTAGTGTTTGAAAGCACCTGTGAACCAGCCAGATTGGGATCCCGGACTCGATTATGTCGACATTCAATGGACTACCTGCCCATATCCTGCTCAATCATTTCGTGGTCGTCTTAGGTCCGCTGACAGCGATTCTGGCGATCCTGTGTGTGGTGTGGCCCGCGGCACGGCGCCGGCTGATCTGGCTGGTTCTGCTGCTGGCGGTGGGCACGCTCATCGTTGACCCCGTTGACGACCAGCGCGGGCGTCTGGTTGTCGGCTCGCGTCGGTACACCGTCGCCGGTCCTGACGAACCACGAGCAACTCGGCTCAACCCTGATCTACATCGTGGCGGCGCTGGCCGCGACGATCGCGGTATTGGCCGTCCTGCACGTTCGTGAGGCGCGCGGTGTGGACATGAAACTCACGCTGCACGCCGTGGTCGGGGTGCTGGTGATCATCGCGGCCGTGGCCACGCTGGTACAGACCTACCGCGTCGGCGATTCGGGCGCACGCGCCGCCTGGGGCAACGTGACATCGTCAGCCCAGTGAGGTTGCCGCACAGCCCTTCTCACGCGCCGCGACCGAACTGTTGGGCCACAGCGCGGCGGTCCAGCGAGCCCTTGGCGGTGTGCGGCAGCTCGCTGGCCTGGAGGAAGGTTGCAGGCACCTCGTAAGGCGCCAATCGCTCGCGGCAGAACTCCGTAAGCTCCTCGGGGCTCGGCGGAGTCGATCCCCGGGCGACGATCACCGCGGCCACCGTCTCGCCGTACATTTTGTCCGGCAGCCCGAACACGGCCACCTCCAGGATGTCGGGATGGCTGGTCAGCACCCCCTCGACGCGTTCCGGCGAAATCTTCTCGCCGCCGCGGTTGATGAGTTCCTTGATCCGGCCGCGGATGCTCAGGTCGCCCGTTGTCGACAGTGAGCCCAGATCGCCGGTGCGCAACCAGCCGTCGGTGAAGTTGGCGGCGGTGATGGCCGGATCGCCGAGGTAGCCACGCACCACGGTCGGGCCATGCAGCCAGACCTCCCCGACGGCTTCGGCAGGCAGGGATTGTCCGTCGGACCCGACGATCCGGATTTGCGGGCTGGTCGAGTGACCCACCAGACCGGTTGTCTCAGCTGGGTTTTCGCTTTGTCGGTCCCTGTGGTGGTGACCTGATGAGTGCCCTCGGTCATCCCGAAAGCGCACACCACCGTGGCGCCGAACGTGTCTTGTAGCGCCTGGGCCGTCTCCGTGGTGAGTGGAGCACTGCAGCTGCGGATGAAGCGCAACGCGGCTCGTCCGCTGTCCGGCCGTTCAGTCTCGGTGCGCTCCAACAGGATCTGGTGAATCGTCGGAACCGCCGTGTACCAGGTGGCCCCGATGGCGTCGATGTCGTCCCAGAAGGTGTGCGCCGAGAACTTCCCGCGCGCGGGCAACAGCACCGTCCCCCCGGATGCCAGCGTCGACAACAGCGCGGCGACCAGACCGTGGCCGTGGTAAAGCGGCATCACCGCAACCGTCGCGTCCTGCGGGCCCAGCTGGTAGGCGGCGATGATGGCCCGCACCGAACTGGCGATGTTCGCGTGCGTCCACGGGACCATCTTCGGCATGCCCGGTGGTGCCGCCGGTGAACATGATCATCGCGTCGTCGTCCCGGAGCCCGTCGGGTGTCGACGTCGTCTCGATTCGGTGCTGCCGCGGCGTCCAGGTGGACCGACGAAGGGTTGCCGTCGCGCCCGACGGTCACCGCGATCGGCCACCAGGCCAATCCCGCTTCCTGCAACGGTCGGCGGGTCCCGCACCGTCGACGAGCACCGCACCCGCGCCCGCGACCTCGCTTCGCACGCGCTGATCGCCGACGGGCAACGCCGGATCCAGCGGAACCGCGATCAGCTCCGCGCGCGACGCCGCCAACAAGGCGACGACGAATTCGGCGTTGCTGCCGAACCGCAGCGCGACCCGGTCCCCCGGGCGCAAACCACCGCCCTTCAGCTGCCCGGCCAGGTCGTCAACCAGCCGCACCAGCTCGCCGTAGCTGACCGGTATGCGATCGGGGGTGACGACGAGCGCCGGCGCCTCGCGGCCTGCGGGTTGCCGCCGCCGCGACCAAATCGGCGATGCTCGGGGATTCGTCGGTCAACTCCGCCTCCGGAACTAGGTGATCAAGTCAGTCATCGCGGTGGTCCTCCGTATTAGTCGATATCTAGCAGCACCTGATTGCACGATGCCGAGAAACCTGCATCTTCGTCCAATACTGTTCAGCTCACGATTGATAATCGGGAGCTATCGAGGCGTGCCTCGCGCCACTGACCAGCGGTCGATAACCAGCGTTAATCGCTGCATAGCGGCTTGGTCTTGGACACCGGCGGGACGCCCGACCACAGTGATGAACAACACGCAAGAGACACGAGGAGTCGGGACATGAGCACACTTTCGGCAACATCCTCCGGAGCGCCGGCGGGGTCGGAGAACACTGCCCTGACCGACGGCTTCCATCTTGTCGTCGATGCCCTCAAGGCCAACGACATCGACACCATCTACGGGATCGTCGGCATCCCGATCACCGACCTCGCCCGAGTCGCGCAGTCGTCCGGAATGCGTTACATCGGTTTCCGGCAGGAGACCTCCGCCGGCAATGCCGCCGCGGCCGCGGGCTTCCTGACCCGCCGCCCCGGGGTGTGCCTGACGACATCTGGGCCCGGATTTCTCAACGGCCTGCCCGCGCTGGCCAACGCCACCACGAACTGCTTCCCGATGATCCAGATTTCCGGATCGAGCAATCGAGCGCTGGTCGATTTGCAACGCGGTGACTACCAAGACCTGGATCAGCTCAATGCCGCACGGCCCTTCGTGAAGGCGGCGTACCGGGTCGACCGGGTCGAGGACATCGGGCGCGCCGTGGCACGCGCCATCCGCACCGCCGTCTCCGGCCGACCGGGCGGTGTCTACCTCGACATCCCCGGCGCGGTGCTGGGCCAGGCCATGGAGGCTGCGGCGGCAGCCGAGAGCGTGTGGCGGGTCGTCGACCCCGCGCCCCGCCAGCTGCCGGCACCGGAGGCCGTCGATCGCGCACTGGACGTGCTGGCGCAGGCGCGCCGGCCGCTGATCGTGCTCGGCAAGGGTGCCGCGTACGCGCAGGCCGATGCCGTGATCCGGGAGTTCGTCGAGTCCACCGGGATTCCGTTCCTGCCGATGTCGATGGCCAAGGGGCTGCTGCCCGACTCGCACCCGCAGTCCGCGGCGGCCGCGCGCTCACTGGCGATCGCCCGCGCGGACGCGGTGCTACTCGTCGGCGCACGGCTGAATTGGCTGCTCGGCCATGGCGAGTCGCCGCAATGGTGCGCCGACGCCAAGTTCATCCAAGTCGACATCGCGGCCTCGGAGTTCGACAGCAACCAGCCGATCGCGGCGCCACTGGCCGGCGACATCGGGTCGGTGATCGCCGCGCTGCGCGACGGCCTGACCGCCCATCCGGTCAATGTGCCGGCGGAGTGGACCGACGAACTGGCCGAGCGCAGAGCACGCAACGACGCCAAGATGCGTGAGCGCCTCGCCGAAAATCCGCACCCGATGCGCTTTTACAACGCACTCGGCGCGATTCGCTCAGTGCTGCAGGCGAACCCGGATGTCTACGTGGTCAACGAGGGCGCCAATGCACTGGACCTGGCCCGCAATGTCATCGACATGGAACTGCCGCGACACCGCCTCGACACCGGAACCTGGGGCGTGATGGGCATCGGCATGGGCTACGCCATCGCCGCCGCCGTCGAGACCGGTAAGCCCGTTGTGGCTATCGAAGGTGACAGCGCATTTGGGTTCAGCGGCATGGAGATCGAGACCATCTGCCGCTACCGGCTACCGGTGACGGTCGTCATCCTCAACAACGGTGGTGTCTACCGCGGCGACGAAATGCCGGCCGGAGACAGATCCGGCCCCCACCGTGCTCAACGCCGGTGCACGTCACGAGCTGCTCGCAGAAGCGTTCGGCGGCAAGGGATATCACGTCACCACCCCGGCCGAGCTGCAGTCGGCGCTGACCGAGGCGCTCGCGTCGAACGGGCCGTCGATCATCGACTGCGAACTCGATCCGTCGGCCGGGGTGGAAAGCGGACATCTGGCGAATCTGAACCCGACCAGCGCGGCCACGCGGCCGGCTGCGGTCAGCGCCGGTGCGTGACCCCCAGCAGCTGGGCGTTGAAGAATTCGTCCAGCGACAGCTCTTGCGCGGATGCGATGAGCGCGCGGGCAACTGGCGATCCCGGCCCCCCGGCGTTGGTCGCCAGGGCGATCTCGGCCTTCACCACCGGATCGACCATTTCGACGGCACGGATCTCTCCGCCCAGCGGCGAGGTCCACAGCCAGGTGTGCGGAATGATGCAGGCCCAGTTGCCGGTGGCGACCTGCGCGAATAGCGAAGCCACCGAGTCGGTTTCGACCTGCGGGGTGACGGTGATGCCGTGGCCGGCGAAGGCGTCGTCGATGATCTGGCGGTCCCGCATGTCGGCGGTGAGCAATGCCAACGGCAACTGGGCGGCATCCGGCCATCGCAGCGTCGATGCGGCCGACGGGCAACATGTCCGCCGGTGCCAGCAGCACGTAGCGCTCCGCGTAAAGCGGCACCAGGTCCACCTCGTGGGCATCCTCGTGCGACGCATGCACGATGGCGGCGTCGAGCTCGAATTCGCGCAAGCGCCGGTACAGTTCCGTGGCGGCCAATCGGGAATGGATTTGCACCTTGGCCAACGGATGTGCCGAACAAAATGCCGAGAGCACCAGGGATGCCGTTGTCGATGCGGTCGGGACGGTACCCAGCCGAAGCGTTCCGGTGATCCCCGACCGCACGGCATGCACCTCGGCCTTGAACGCATCGTGCTCGGCCAGAATCCGCTTGGCCCACACCACCAATCGCTCGCCCTCGGGCGTGAGGCCTTCGAAGCTGTGCCCGCGGTTGATCAGCGTGACGTTCAGCTCGCGTTCGAGTTTGGCGATCGCGGCGGACAGCGCGGGTTGCGACACGTAGCACTTCTCGGCGGCCCGGGCGAAGTGCCGCTCCTGGGCGACCGCGACGAAGTACTCCAGTTGACGGAAGAGCACCCGCACCTCCTCGGTCTCCGGGCACCGATGCCGCTGAGGTTAACGCCTCGCTAGCCCAGCCAATCAGTGTCTCGATACGTCTTGGACCGCACTCCGATGGCGCGGCATTCGTCGATTCCCCGCTCGTACAAGCCGGATATCGCATCGGACACCAAGACAATTCGGAAGTCGCGTTCCGAGGCTTCGTAAATCGATGTCCGAGGGCAGTTCGGGAAATTGCAGCCCGCGAAAACAACCGTATTGCTGCCGCATTCACGCAGATGCCGATCGAGTTGGTGCGGTAGAACGCACCCCACCTCGGTTTGTACATCACATGCTCAGCCGCCCCACCTGTTGCAACCGCCGCTAGCAGCAATTCATGGTCCAGCTCAACGACATTAGGCAACAGCTCTGCGGCAATCTGTGACCCGGACTGCCCGGCACGGCGATTCGCGCTCCCTGCTCAATCGCATCCGGCGAACCAGATCGACGTTCGACCCGTCCGGCCGGTAAAGCCGGACGGCGTGCACGATCGGGAGTCCGCGTCCGCGGAAGGCTCTCGCCAGCTTGGCCATTGCCGCGATACCGCACCGTGCCCGCAACCGCATCGGAGCATCGGCCGCATGAGAAGTCGCGCTGCATGTCGATCAGCACCAATGCCGCCGAACGCGCTTGCGGACGGATGTAGCGATCCGTCGGCGTCATGCCCGCCTCCTCGCCGGCTGGCGCCCCGTGACGGATCGAACTCAACCGGTGATCGGATCGTTATCGTGAGACCGGGCGGGAGTGGCATGTTTGCTAAAACCCGTATTGGTCAGACAGCCAGTAGGATATCGGTGTGTTGATCGCACCGTCTCGGAGGGTGGACGCCATGCGTCGTGGGGTTCGTTATCTATTTGTTATGGTCGCGATCTCGGGCTTGGGCGTGGTGGGGTCCGGAGCGCGCGCGCTCGCCGCGGTCCCGGTACCCGAGCCGCTTCCCGCGTTGCCTCGATTTTGCCGGCCGACGGCGCAGTGGTGGGCGTTGCGCACCCGGTCGTGGTGAAATTCACCGCGCCGGTGATCGACCGTGCCGCCGCCGAACGGTCCATCCACGTCACCTCGCCGAGCAACATGTCCGGACACTTCGAGTGGCCCGAGAACAATGTCGTGCAATGGGTTCCGAACCAGTATTGGCCCGCCCACAGCCACGTCTCGGTGGGCGTGCAGGAGCTGACGACGGGCTTCGACACCGGCGACGCATTGCTCGGTGTTGCCAGCATCTCCGCGCACACCTTCACCGTCAGCAGAGACGGGGAAATGCTCCGCACGATGCCGGCCTCGATGGGTAAGCCCACCCGCCCGACACCGGTCGGCAACTTCACCGCGCTCGAGAAGCAACGCAGCGTGGTCATGGACTCGCGGACCATCGGCATCCCGCTGAGTTCGCCTGAGGGATACAAGATCACCGCTCAGTACGCGGTGCGGGTCACCTGGAGCGGTGTCTACGTGCACTCGGCTCCATGGTCGGTCGACTCGCAGGGCCACTCCAACGTCAGCCACGGATGCATCAACCTGAGCCCGGACAACGCCGCGTGGTACTTCAACAACGTGAATGTCGGCGACCCGATCCAGGTCGTCGCGTAGCGGTACGTCGGCCGCATGTCGGCACCAGCAAATCTGTGACGCGGGCATCGTGCCGCCCTCGCTGAGGCGCTCAGCAAGGGTGTGGCGACCGTCACACTGATCGGGTGGAAGACTCGCAGCGGCCGGCGGGTTTCGGCTAAGGAGTCGTCCGAACGAGAGGCTGGACATGACTGCAGCTGCGAAGCACAAGAATGGCACTGTTGCGGGTCCGGGGCCACGGCGCGAGAACGAGTAGCCGAGCGCATCCTCCGGTTGGACGCGACCGACGAGCAATTCCGCAATGCCAAGCCGGATCTCGTCGCTGCAAGCTGCGGCGCGCCAGCCTGGCCTTCGACTGCCGCAGATCCTGGAGATGTTCGTCGAGGGCTACGCAGATCGCCCCGCGCTTGGGCTGGCGGGCCCGCGCGCTGACAACCGATCCCGCGACCGGCCGCACCACCACTCAGCTGCTGCCCCGATTCGACACCATCAGCTACCGCGATCTGTGGGCCAACGTGCGGGCGATCGCCACGGCGTGGCGCCGCGACGCGGCCAATCCGGTGGCACCGGGAGACTTTGTCGCCACCGTCGGTTTCGCGAGCCCGGAGTATCTGACCGCTCGATCTGGTGTCCGGCTATCTCGGGCCTGGTCGCGGTGCCCCTGCAACACAACGCCGCGGCGTCGCGGTTGCAGCCGATCGTCGCCGAAATCGAACCGCAGGTGCTCGCGACGCGGGCGCGGGGTATCTCGACCTTGCCGTCGAGGCGGCGCTGGGCAGCACGTCGTTGCGGCGCCTGGTGGTTTTCGACTACCAGCCGGAGGTCGACGACCAACGGGAGAACCTGGAGCGCGCGCGGGCGACGCTGGCGGCCGCCGGCATGGCGGTGACCGTCGAGACCTTCGACGAATTGGTCGAGCGTGGCCGCGCGTTGCCGCCCGAGCCGATGTACACCGGCGAGACCGACGAGCGGCTGGCCATGATCATGTACACGTCGGGCAGCACCGGACTGCCCAAGGGCGCGATGTACACCGAGCGGATGGTCTCGAAGCTGTGGACCAACGAGCTGCTACCCGAATTCGCCGACATACCGGTGTTCAACGTCAACTTCATGCCGCTCAATCACCTGGGCGGGCGGATACCGCTGTCATCGTCATTCCAGGCGGGCGGCACCAGTTACTTCGTGCCGGAAAGCGACCTGTCCACGTTGTTCGACGACTGGAATCTGGTGCGCCCCACCGAAATGGGCATGGTGCCCCGGGTCGCCGAGATGCTGTACCAGCGCTACCAAAGCGCCGTTGACCGACGGGTCGTCGAGGGCGCCGAACCCGAGTCCGCCGAGGCGACAGGCGCAAGCCGAGCTGCGTGAGCAGGTCCTCGGCGGGCGCATCATCACCAGCTTCTCCAGCACGGCGCCACTGGCCGCCGAGATGAAGACGCTTCATCGAGGCGTGTCTGGACGTCGCACGTGCTCGACGGCTACGGCCTCACCGAGGTCGGGATGGTGACCAAGGACGGTCTGATCAGCCGGCCGCCGGTGATCGACTACAAGCTCATCGACGTGCCCGAGTTGGGCTATTTCCTCACCGACAAGCCGTATCCGCGGGGCGAGCTGCTGGTGAAGTCGCAGACGGCCTTCCCCGGGTATTACAAGCGTCCCGATGTCACCGCCAATGCCTTCGATCCCGACGGCTACTACCGCACCGGCGACGTGATGGCCGAGCTCGGGCCGGATCGTCTCGCCTACGTCGACCGGCGCAACAACGTGCTGAAGTTGGCGCAGGGCGAATTCGTCGCCGTCGCACGCCTGGAAGCCGTGTTCACCAGCGCGGCCCTGGTCCGGCAGATCTTCGTCTACGGCAACAGTGAACGCCCTTATCTGTTGGCCGTCGTCGGTCCCGACCGCCGAGGCCCACGAACAGGTTCGCCGGCGATCCCGACGGCCTCAAGGCCGCGCTTGAGCGAATCTTTGCGCCAGACAGCGAAACTCGCCGAGCTGCAATCCTACGAAGTACCCGCGGACTTCCTCGTCGAGTCCGAGCCGTTCAGCGCCGACAACGGCCTGCTGTCGGGGGTCGGCAAGCTACTGCGGCCAAAGCTCAAGGAACACTACGGCGAACGGCTCGAGGACGCTATGCCGATCTGGCCGCCACCCGGACGGCAGAATTGCGCGCGCTGCGCGAAGGAGCGGCGGATCGGCCGGTCATCGACACGCTGACGCGCGCCGCCGAGGCGTTGCTGGGCCTGGCCGGCGGCCCGCCGGAACCGGACGCCCAATTCCTCGAGCTCGGCGGCGACTCGCTGTCCGCGCTGACCTTCTCCAACCTGCTGCACGACATCTTCGACGTGGAAGTGCCGGTGGGCCAGATCATCGGCCCGACGTCCGACCTGCGCCAGCTCGCGGAATACATTGAGTCCGAACGTGAATCCGGCTCCAAGCGGCCGACGTTCTCGACGGTGCACGGCCGTGGCGCCACCGAAGCCCGCGCCGCCGACCTCACCCTGGACAAGTTCATCGACGCCAAGACCTTGGCCGAAGCCCCGTCGCTTGCCGCGCGTCGACCGGCACCCCGCACACGGTTCTGCTGACCGGCGCCAACGGCTACCTCGGCCGCTTCCTCGCCCTGGAATGGCTGGAGCGGCTTGCCGAAACCGGCGGAAAACTCATCACCATCGTGCGCGGCACAGACCCCGACGCTGCCACCAAGCGGCTGGAGGATGTCTTCGACAGCGGGGACCCGCAATTGCTCGAGCGGTTCCGGACCCTGGCCGCCGACCACCTAGAGGTCATCGTCGGCGACATCGGCGAGCCGAATCTTGGCCTGGACCAGTCGACTTGGGAGCGGCTGGCGCAGAGCGTGGATCTGATCGTCCACCCGGCGGCCCTGGTCAACCATGTCCTGCCCTACGACCAGTTGTTCGGCCCCAACGTCGTCGGCACCGCCGAGCTGATCCGCCTGGCGATCACCGACGCGGATCAAGCCGGTCACCTACCTGTCGACCGTCTCGGTCGCCATGTCGGTCGACCCCGCCAAGATTCCCCGAAGACGGCGATATCCGCACCGTCAGCCCGGTGCGCCCCATCGACGACAGCTACGCCAACGGATACGGGAACAGCAAGTGGGGCGGCGAGGTTCTGCTTCGCGAGGCACACGACCTGTGCGGGTTGCCGGTCGCGGTCTTCCGATCCGACCTGATCCTCGCGCACAGCCACTATGCGGGGCAGCTGAATGTGCCAGACATGTTCACCCGGTTGATATTCAGCCTGCTGGTGACCGGTATCGCGCCGTGCTCCTTCTACCAGACCGATGCGCCAGGGAAACCGGGCCGTGGCCCACTTCGACGGCCTGCCCGCCGATTTCGTGGCCGAGTCGATCACCACGCTCGGTCAGCAGACGGCAACGGCCGCTGAGGATTCCGGCAGCTATCGATCATTCGACGTGATGAACCCGCACGACGATGGCATCTCGCTGGACGTATTCGTGGACTGGTTGATCGACGCCGGTCACGATATCCGTCGCATCGACGACTACGACGAATGGCTCGGGCGATTCGAAACCGCTATTCGGGCCCTGCCCGATCAAGCAGCGTCAGCACTCGGTGCTGCCTCTGCTCAAGGCTTATCGGAAGCCCGAGCAGCCGCTGCGGGGCGCACCTGCGCCGACGGAGGTGTTCCGCGGTGCAGTGCAGGCGGCCAAAATCGGTGCGGACAAAGACATTCCGCACCTGTCGGCGGAGCTGATCGACAAGTACGTCTCAGATCTGCAGCTAATCGGTCTCTGGTCGGGCCCGAAACGCTAACCGTGCAAACCGTTCTTGACCGCGGCGTCTTGCTTGCGGCCGATGTCGGTTGCCAGCCCCGGATCGATGGGATCGCCGGGCGCTGCCGTCGAATTCCAGGTTGACGAGCGCGCGCCCTCGGTGAACAACAACACCGTGATCGACTGCGAATTGTCCGGCGACGTGCCCGAAATCATCGCCCCGTTGGAGCCGACGTCGACGGGCTGCCACGTGCCGGTGACCTTTTTCGCGTAGTTCGTTTTGGTGTTCTCCAGCCCGGCGGCCGCTACCGCGGGATCGTCGACGATCAAGATGGTGTCCCCGATTCGCCGGCTCTTGTCGGCGTTGACGAACAGTTGGGCAACACCGGTCGTGTTATTGAAATTCAGCACCGGTGGGTCCGGTGCAGTGAAGTCTCCGCCGAGATCATTGGGCTGGATCAGCAACGCGCTGTAATCCGCGGGGTGTTCGGCCGGGGTGCTTCGTCGCCGTCGTCGAACCGGCCGCGCTCGTGGATGGCGGCGACGATGTTTTGCTGTTGTTGCCGCACCCGCTGATCGCTATGCCGACCACCACGGTGGCGACCGCCCAACCGGTGACAGTCATCCGAGCACGTTCCATGGGCACTCCTTCCAGCGGCAACAAGGTCAGCGCATATGAACATACGCGCACGTACCAACCGACGGGCAGTCCTTCGCACCTATGCTGGCGAGGGGCCGGGGCTGACAGGTTCGATTCACGCGGTAAGGAGATCGAGATGACGACTGCAGTGGCGCGCGCCGTACGGTTCGACCGTTACGGGGGCCGTGACGTGCTGTACGTGGGCGATATCGAAATGCCGACACCCGGCCAGGGCGAGGTGGTGGTCGAGGTTCGTGCCGCCGGAATCAACCCCGGCGAGGCCGGCATCCGGTCGGGGGCGATGCATGAGATGTTCCCCGCCACCTTCCCCTCCGGTGAGGGCAGCGACCTCGCCGGTGTCGTGACGGCCACCGGGCCCGGGGTCACCGAATTCGCGGTCGGCGACGAGGTTCTGGGCTTCAGCTTCGCGCGATCCAGCCATGCCACCCACACTGCCGTCCCGGTGGACCAATTGATCCGTAAACCTCCCCAATTGAGTTGGGAGGCAGCAGGTTCGCTGTATGTCGTCGGCGCGACGGCTTACGCAGCTGTCCGCGCGGTCGCGCCGCAACCGGGCGAGACGATCGCCGTTTCGGCGGCGGCCGGCGGTGTCGGCAGCCTTGTCGTCCAGCTGTTGGTCCTGCGCAAGGCAAAGGTGCTTGGCATCGCCGGAGCGGGCAATGCCGATTGGCTGCGCGCACACGGCGTCATCCCGATCGCCTACGGCGAGGGGTTGGCCGAGCGTCTGCGCGAGGCCGCACCGGACGGAATCGACGCGTTCATCGACCTATTCGGCCCGGACTACGTCCAGCTCGCGGTGGACCTCGGGGTGGCACCGGAGCGCATCGACACCATCATCTCCTTCCAGAAGGCCGGCGAAGTCGGCGCCAAGACCGAAGGCAGCGCCGACGCGTCCACACCGGAAGTGCTCACCGAAATCGCCGACCTGATCGTCACCGGCGCCGTCGATTTCGACATCGCCGCCACTTATCCGCTGGAGCGGGTGGCTGACGCCTTCGAGGAACTCGAGCGCGGCACACGCACGGCAAAATTGTTCTGCTCCCGAACGATTCGCCGTAGCCGTCAGGCCATGCCGGCCTGGACGATCTTGATCACCACAAATACGACGGCCATGACGAGGTAGCCGCGCAGGATCAAGAGCCCGACCCGACGAATCGGCGACATGGACGGGCGGGCAAGGAAAGCCAGGTTGGGCGTCTGCCAGTTCAGCCGGTCCTGTTGGCCGCGAGCCCGGCGGTGCGCGCGAGTCGAGCACACGGGACCAGCTCCGCGCTTCGCGGCGCCCGACGTGCCGCCGACCGACGATGATCGCCAGCGCGCCGCCCATGCCACCGACCATTGCGCCGGCCGCGAGCCCACCCTCGAGGGTGGCCGTGGACAGGGCCGGGAAGAACGTCGCCGCCGTCAACGCCAGCGACAGCAACACCAGCGACCACACGATGGCCCACGCAACGATGTTCTGCCGCACGGTGTTTACCCATGGCCCCAGCACCGCCCTGTCATTGCAGAGCAGCACCAGAAACACGGTCGCCGAGGGCAACAGGATGCCGGCAAGCGCCTGCACGCCTTGGGTCACCAGACCGAGGATGTGGTCGGGGCTGAACGACGACCGCGGCCGATACCGCGAGCAGTAACGCGTAGCCGCCGTAGAACCATGGCGCATCGCTGATCTTCCAGTGCAGTGAGTGCCGCTTGCCCATCGCGTCACCGATGGCATAGGTGGTGGCCAACCCGATGGCATTGGCCCCGATCAGCGATGCGTCCAGCAAGATGATCGCGAACAGCACCGCCACCGTGTTGCCGAGGTGGTGGCCCAGGCCGGTTGCAACCGCGCCCGCGTCGGTGAAGTTGCCGATGTCGCGTCGGTTCCGGCCAGACCGAATGCGGTCACCGCCATCAGCGCCGTCGCCCCGGCAATGACCACGACGATTCCGATCATCAAATCGGCTCGCGCATAAGGGATCCAGCGTGGCTGTGATGCGCTTGTCCACCATGTTGGACTGTTGGAAGAACAACTGCCAGGGCGCCACCGTGGTGCCCACGATCGCGATGATCAGCAGCAGGACGGTGGAGTCCAGCCCGCCCGGGAACTGTGGGATCAGTCCGCTGGCGGCCACTTTCACGACTTGGATGCACCAGCAACACCATCGGGATCATCACCATGTTCACCGCGATCAGCAGGAACATCAGCCCTTCCCAACGCCGAAACGAGCCACCGGCCACCACGGCGAACAACAATACGGCGGCGGCCGGGATGGCAATCGCCTTCGGGCAGCCCGAAGAATCCCAATGCCAGTGCCACGCCGATGAATTCGGTGACGATCGTCAAGGCGTTCAGGATCAGCAGGTCACCGACGCTGAACGCGCCCCAGAACTTGCCGAAGCGCTCGAAAATCAGGCGTGCGTGTCCAACCCGGGTAACCGCGCCCAAGCGCAGCACCATCTCCTGGTTCACGTACAGCACCGGGATCAGCAAAGCCAGTGTCCACAACAGCTTCATCCCGTAGTTCTGGCCGGCCTGCGCGTAGGTCGCGACGCCGCCGGCGTCGTTGTCACCGACCATCACGATCAACCCGGGACCGGTGATGACCATCAGGGTCCGCAATCGCCGCCACCGGCCGCTGAATGCGCCGGCGTCGTCGCGGGCGATGCGGCCGAAGGCTCCGACAATGTCGCCGATGTGCGCAGAATCCAGCGCGGCCTGCCCGGACGCGCCACGCTGCCCGGCGGAAATCGAGGTCATCGGGTTCTCGCTATCTGAAGTTGGGCCATACCGATCGAGTGCTCAACGCCCCCCAGCGGCGGGCTGCTAGGCCGCACCCGCCGCGAGGGGACCGCTTGGCGGAACAAATCACCGGTGGTTGTCCACGCTGCCCGGTGACTCGGTCCTCGGCGCGGCCGAGAGCACGGCAGTCGGCATCCGCGACACATACACGTTCGCCCGCTCTTCGGGAGTCGGGATGCGCATGGCGCACAGCCTGTTTGTCAGCAGCCGACCTGCACGCAGCATCGACCGTCCGCGCAGCTTTCCAGCGCCGCGAATACGTTGTGCAACAACAAAGTCATGATCTTCCCCCTGCAGGAAGTCCGATCGGCCCGTCAGGATGCCGAGTGCACCCAGGCATCCACTGCCCCCCTAAACCGCCAATATGGCTGTGGGACAGCGAAATCCAGAAAGGCGCGTCAGCAGAAAGAAATGCCGGAACCGGATCGGAACAAGATGGATTTCGGATGGGAACTATCGCCCGGACTCATCTCGCCCTCACCTCCTCACGGCCAGGACACACGCGGGTGTCATCACATTCACCTACACGGGAGAGGTACGAATGCCGGGCCAACGACCCGCCTACCGCACCCCTCTCGTTGGAGCTTCGGCACTGCACGGCGTATCTGGAACATCTCCGGAAGCCACTTGGGCTCAACCCTTGGGTCCGGGAAGAGCTGTCCTGACCCGGGGCGTCTCTCGACGTTCGGGGTCAGTGGCCTGTATCCGTGCAGACGCCTCACCTACCGAGGTGCTTGCCGATCCATGCTGGCACCGCCACCCGCCCCTCGTCAAACGCCTGAGGCAACTTCCGCCCACGTGTTCTGACTCACACGGTGGCCGGTGGCCGCAGCACGGCCGCGCGGCGCCGAGGCCTACCCTCAGGGTCATGGCCACAACGTTGCAAGACCCTCAGAGTCGAGACGGTGCTCGACCGGATGTACGCCGAGACGAAGAACCAGATGTCGCAGCTGCGCGAGACGGCATGGTCAGCTCGACGTCGACCGATGACCACAGCGGAACGCTCCGAAGCGATGAGCGAGTTCTACATCCCGGTGACTCCTGACGCCGGCCGGCTGCTGTACGCGCTGGTGCGGGCGACCCGTCCGACCACGGTCGTCGAATTCGGAATGTCCTTCGGTATCTCCGCCATCCATCTCGGCGGCGGCGGTCCGTGACAACGGCGTCGGGCGTGTGGTGACCACCGAACTCAGCGCGACCAAGATAGCCGCCGCGAAGAAGACGTTCGCCGAGACCGGTTTGGACGATGTGATCACCATCCTCGAAGGAGATGCACTGACCACGCTGGAGGGCCTGGACGGGCCGGTCGAATTCGCGCTGCTCGACGGCTGGAAGGACCTCTATCTTCCGGTGATCAAGCTGCTCGAACCGCGGCTGACCACAGGTGCTTTGGTCGTCGCCGATAACGCCAGTGCGGCCGACATCCAGCCCTATCTCGATCGCGTGCGCAATCCCGCCAACGGATACACCAGCTTCAACTTCCTCGTCCGGGAGAGCGACAGCATGGAAATCAGCTGCCGCACCGACGATTAGCGGCTAGCGCAGGGACTCTTCGAGCCACGGCGTCAGCCACTTCACCCCTTCCGGGGTGAGGTGGACGCCGTCACTGCGTACCTTGATGCCGTCGACCTTGGCGGTGTAAACGCCGTCCGGACAAAGCTTTTTGTTCAGATCCAGGATCGCGACGTTCGGGTGCTGCGCAACCGTCTTGCGCAGCATGGCGTTCCATTGATTGACGCGATCCGGCTGGTCCTCCGGATACAAGCGGCCATCCGGCTTCTCACCGCCCCTGCTGTACGGCACGGTGGCAACCACCACTCGAACGCCGCTGGCGCTCGCGATATTCAGCGCCCGTTCCAGTTCGGCATTGAGGTACGCGTCGAAGGTCGGATCACCGATGTGGGTCCACTGCCCTTCGTTGACACGGTCCACCGTCTCCCAGCGGCCGATGACCAGCAGCGCCACGTCCGGCTGATCCTGACTGATCTGCGTTGACCACCTGCCCGGCCAGGTGTCGCATTCCGATCGCTGATCCAGGGTTTTGCCGAGGTACCGATACGGCGTGCCGCGGACCAGGCTGCACCCGATGACGGTGTGGTCGAGGAACGCGTATCCGGGCGTCGGCGGAAGTAAGTGCATCCAGGTCCACCCGATCGAATCACCGAATACCGAAACGGTGAACGGCCGGTTGGGGTTTCGCGGCCCGACCGGGCGACTCCCGCCCGGCGTCGCCGGGGAGACCGCAGCGACGGCCGAAACGCCGGGCGGCAGGCCGGCCTCACGTAAACCGGTCCCGGTCCCGACCGGAATCACCAGCAACGTCACCGCGGCGGCGCTGGCCACGGTCGCGGCGGCCAGCGGCAGCAACGCCACCCGGGCCGGTCGCCAGCGTCGGATGGGTTGTTCGATCAGCCACCACGATGCCGCGGCCACGGCCAACGTGGCCCGCACCGAGCGGCGAACAGCGGAAATCCGGCCCACCCGGTGCGTTCGCCATTGAGCGCCAAAAAGATTGGCCAATGCCACAGGTAGACGCCGTAGGAAATGGTGCCCAGCCACACCAGTGGGGGCGCGGCCAGGATGCGGGCGATCAACCCGCGCTGCTCCAGTGCCACCGGGGCGACCACGAAGACGGCCGCTATGGCCACCCCGATCAGCAAGCCGCGGCGAAAATCGCCGACACTGCCCGTTGCGTAGTGAGCCGCCGCGGCCAGCCCAGCCACACCGACAACCGGCAGCAAGCGGGCGACCCGGCGCCCCCATCGACTCCGGATCATGCACCAGCCGCGGTTCAGCGACTGGCCAATCCCGAACCAGCAGAGCCGCTGCCGCCGAGCCGACCAGCAAGGCCTGCGCACGGGTATCGGTGCCGAAGTAGATTCGGTCCCGCGTGGTGTCGGAGACCAAGACGATGGCGGCCGCCGCGGAGGCCAGTGCCCCCAGCGTGGCGATCACGAAGATGGCGAACCGAACCTCGCCGACGGTGGTTCGCATGAAGTAGCGCTTGGCCCGCGCCGCCAGCAGCAGGGTCACCGCGATGAGTAGGACCGGCCAGACGAAGTAGTACTGCTCCTCGACGCCGAGCGACCAGGCATGTTGCAGCGGCGACGGCGGCGCGCCCTGCGTGAAATAGTCGGTCTTCTGTGCGACGAAGCGCCAGTTCGCCACCCACAGGAACGCCGCGATCGCGTCGTCGCGTAACCCGGTAAGGGCCTGGGCGGGAAGAAGTTCGCGCGCCGCGCCCACGGCAAGCACCATCAACACCAGCGCCGGCAGCAGTCGGCGGCCCCGGCGAATCCAGAACCCGGTCAGGTCGATGCGTCCGGTGCGCCCGAGCTCGTCCAGCAATAGCGAGGTGATCAGGAATCCGCTGAGCACAAAGAAGACGTCGACGCCGAGGAACCCGCCACTCATGCCGGGGATGCCACCGTGGTCGGCGAGTACCAGGGCCACAGCGACCGCGCGAAGTCCGTCCAGCGCGGGAATGCCGCTGTGTCGCTCCGGTTTATCCCATATCGCCAGCCGGCCGACACGGCGCACCGGGGCAACCCAACGAGCCCGCCGAGCAGAACGTGCCGGCACGGGGTCCGTCCCGTCCGGCTCAGTGCTCGCTTTTAGCGCGCCCTGACCACCCTGTTGCCCGGCGCTGTAGTTGCTGCCGATATGTCGTCGCCCCTCCTCTTGATCTCAGCAAGCTTAGAGGCGGGGCCGTGCGATACCGGCGAAGACACGCGACGGTTTTCTTGGCTAGTCGCGTTCCTATTTCGGCCTATACCTGGGCGGCGGGTTTCCGGTGAAAGTGGCACATCGCGCCCTCTATCCCGGGTTGGCTTAATTACCGCCGCAGCCGCTTGGTAGCCAATTCCCGAAGCTCGCCCGCCTTGATCTTGGCATTTCCCGTCAGCGCGACTTCGTCCTCGCGGAAGAACAGCACATGACGCGGCACCTTATAACTCGCCAATCGTTGCCGCAGGAACGCCAGAAGCTGTGCGGCCTCGAGGATCAGGCCATCGTGCGGTACGACGCAGGAGACGACGACCTCCCCGAGTGTTTGGTGCGGAACCCCGACGGTCTGCGCCACCTTGACACCGGAGTGCTCCATAAGAGCCTCGTCAACCTCGCGTGGCGAGACATTGGCGCCGCCGGTCTTGATGATGTCGGTCAGGCGACCTTGCCAGTACAGTCGGCCGGCGTCGTCGAGATAGCCGCCGTCACCGGTGGGAAAAAAGCCCTCGGCGTCGAGCGTCTCGTCAAGTGGAGTGCCGATGTAGCCGAGCATGAGCGTCGGCCCTTTCACGCAGATCTCGCCCGGCTGGCCGCGCGGCACGATGCCGCCGGCCAGCGGATCCGCGATCTTGAGGGTCACGCCGGGCAGCGCCATTCCGAAGCTATCTGCATGGACTTCGGGCGCGGTGTTGGCGGGGTAACCCGTTGTGATCGTGAATGTTTCGGTGTTGCCGTAGGCATGGCCCGGCTCGTACCACTCGCCCGAAACCGTCGGATGGTGGGCGATCGGGGTCTTGAAATCCGCGAACCGCACGCTGCTCAAGTCGACCTGGCTCCAGTTGGGCGCGCTTTCCAAATGAGCCCACTGGTGCGGCCAGGCGAACGGAAAGTTCACCCGCTCTGCTTGCATGAGCTCGAGTGCCTCGGCGGCGTCGAATGCCGATTGCAGCACGAGGGCCCCGCCGCTTGCCAGCGTCGAGCCGAGCACCATGGCGAAATTGCCGGACCAAAAGAAACCGTTGGCGGTCCAGCCGCGCACGTGGTCGCCTGGGCTGAACCCGTACATGCGCCGGAAACGCCACAACTGGATGCACACCCCGCGATGCGCGCTGAGGATGCCTTTCGGCTTGCTGGTGGAGCCCGACGAGAAGAACAGCACGGCGGCATCGCTGGGACAGCACCGCCGCGCCAGTCTCGCTCGACCAGCTCGCCGGGCTCCTCATGGCCGTGCGCGAGAAACTCCTCCCAGGATTCGATGCCTGGGGCCGGCGCGCCTACCAGTGCCAAACGGCGCAGAAACGGGTACTTGGCCGATTCCAGCATGCCCGGGCGTGAAGCGCGGATCGCCGGTTCCAGCTCGGCCAGGCTGGCCGCGAAGTCTTTCGTCAGCACCGTACGCTCGAACAGCAGCACCGAAAGCGCCGAAGCCCGTATCAGGTAATCCAATTCGGGCGTCGTGGAAAACGTGCTGAGGGTGACGGCTACCCCGCCGGCCAGAGATATACCGAACACCGCGGCAAGCCATTCCGGCCTGTTCGTCATCAGTACGCCGACGCGGCCATCCTTGCCCAGGCCGCACCCGCGCAAGGCACGCGCCACTTCGCGCGCGCGATCCCACAGCTGCGCATACGTCCAACGCGTGACACCCTCGGCGCTGTGCCACACCAGCGCCTCGCGCTCGCCGTACATCTTCGTCACTTCGCGAAGGAAGCCCGGCAGCGTCAGCGCCCCCAAGCCCGGCTCCTCCGATAGCGGCGGCCCGGATACTATCGAAAGGCATTGTGCGGCTTGCGAGACCCATCTCCTCGGTCATGGCTACAACGGCAGTTCGACCTCGGCCGTGCAGCCCACCAGCATCTCTCCGTTCTGGTTGGTCAGGCGCAGCTTTACCTGGACGAGAGGCACACCCCAGGCCGATTCGTCTTGCTTGTCGACGATCTCGGCATCGAAATAGGTCACGTCGCCCTCGAAAGCGGGCGTGCGGAAGTCGGCCTTGGTGTGACGCACCATTCCATCGTGGCCGGCCCAGTAGGCGAGGTAGTCGGTGCACCATGCGCCCATTGTCGCGCCGTAGCCGTAGGCGCGTGCCATGCCGACTTCGCTGGCCCGGTCGGCGTCGATATGGCCACGCGACGGGCCGACGTAGAGTCCGTCGCGCTTGCGCGGGTCGATCTTCGCGTCTTCCTCGTCGAAGGCGAAGTCCTTGCCCCAGCCCGGATCCTGATAGACCCAGGGATCCTTGATACCGGGCGGCGCCACCCACTGGAAGGTGCCCCAGATGTTGAACAGGAATGCTCGGTATTCGGTGGTGAAGCTGGCGATGCTGTGCGGGCCGATCACGCGGCGAGGAAGTGTGTCGCCAACCTTGACTTCGTCAAAGCGCGGCGAGACACCCTTGCGGTTGGACTCGAGCCACTCCCGCCGGAGTCTTTCGACCGCCTCGAGCTCAGTCTGTGTCCATCGCTTGATCTCGCCGAGCTGACTTTCAAACATCCCGCGCTTTGTCGCTTCCTCGTAGAGATAGCGGATGGCAGTGGAACGTTCGCGCGCCACCAGGGCGCCGTGCTGGTTGTTGTGAATGGTGTCGCCGCGTGAAAACATCGTCGGGCCAGCGAATTTCGTCTCGGTCACCTTGTAGTCGTGGAATCGACGCTCTTGGAACAGCTTGTCCCCGGGGCGTACCGGGCAGCCGTAGAACCACCATTCCTCGCCGCCGAAGATCAAGTGGCTGTTCGGGATGTGGCCGACACATGCGGGCGCCGCGCCGTGCCCGTAGTCAAGGGCCACCGCGATGGACTGCGGCGCGACAATGCCACCGAACTTCGAGTCGCGAGCGAACTGCTCGTCCCAGTGCAGCGGATTGGGGTAGTCCATGCGCCATGACCCAGCGCGGATATCGGACGAACTGCACGGATCCCACAATTGGCCGCCGCCGACGGGCTTGCCCACCCGGTGGTCGACGTCGGACAAATCGAGTTGTACGCCCGACGGTTTGGTCGTCTCTTTGGTCATCAGCGTTCCTGTCAGCCGATTGACGTCTACGATGATGCGGCCGCGCACCTTGCCGTCCATGAGTTCGGCCGCCGAATCGATGGCCTCTCCCAGCCCGACTTCCTGGGCGATCGAATCCAGTGTCGCCGGCATCCAGTCGCGCGATAGGCGTTCCCAGGCGGCCAGGCGGAGCTCCTTGGGGGCCATTACGCTGTCGATGCCAAGCAGGGAAACGCCGCGCAAGATGAACGGCGCAACCGTCGCCGGGAAAGTCCATACCCTGCGCCAGGCCGCACGCGGCGACCGCGCCGCCATAGCGCGTCTGGGCGCAGGCGTTGACCAGCGTGTGGCTGCCGACGGTGTCGACGACGCCTGCCCAACGTTCCTTCTGCAATGGCTTAGCCGGCCTCGCTGAGTTCGGCGCGGTCCAGCACGGTCACCGCGCCGAGTTGCTTGCAGATACTGTCTCTTCCGAAGCCTTTCCGGTGGCGGCGGCCACTTTGAACCCGGCTGCGGTGAATAACACGATCGCGACGCTTCCGACCCCGCCGGTCGCACCGGTCACCAGGACCTCACCTTGATCCGGTGACGACCCCGTGCCGCAGCAGGGCGTCCACGCAAAGGCTGGCGGTGTAGCCCGCGGTGCCGATCGCCATCGCCTGGCGGGTGGTGAATGCCGACGGGCAACGGTATCAGCCAGTCGCCGTTGAGGCGGGCAAGCTGCGCGAGGCCGCCCCAATGCGTCTCGCCGACTCCCCATCCGTTGAGCACCACACGGTCGCCCGTCTTCCAATCAGTGTGGCGTACTGTCGGTGACCACGCCGGCCAGATCGATACCGGGGACCATCGGAAATTTCCGCACGACGGGCGACTTGGCCGTAATAGCCAGGCCGTCTTTGTAATTCAGCGTGGAGTACTCAACGTCGATGGTGACATCGCCGTCGGGCAGCTGCGTCTCGTCGAGGTCGGTGACCGCGACGGTCTGTCCGGCATCGCCCTTTTCGATCAAGACTCCTGAAAACATCTAAGCTTCATTCCCTTCTTAATCAGCCAAAGCTATTTCGCGGCCTTTTCGGGCGCGTAGCCCAACGTGCTCTTGACCTCCAGATACTCGTGGAAGCCGAACTCGCTCCACTCTCGACCGTTGCCGCTGCGCTTGTAGCCGCCGAACGGCGCGTTCATGTCGAAGGCATGGTTGATCGTCACCCAGCCGGCCCGGATCTTGCGGGCAACCTCGCGAGCCTTGTCGAGGTCGGCTCCCGAAACGAACCCGGCCAGGCCGTATTCGGTGTCATTGGCGATTTCGACGGCATGGTCGATGTCGTCATAGCCGAGGATGCACAGCACCGGCCCGAAGATCTCCTCACGGGCGATCGTCATCTCATTGGTGACATGCGCGAAGACGGTGGGCTTGACGTAGTAACCCTTGTCCAGGCCCGCCGGCCGGCCCGGGCCTCCGGTAACCACGGTCGCGCCCTCGTCGACGCCCTGCTGGATCAGCCGCTGCACCTTGTCGAACTGCGTCTTCGACGCCACCGGCCCGATTGTCGTCCCGGCGTCAGGATGACCCACCGTGACCTTCTCGGCCGCCTCCCGCGCGATGGAGATTGCCTCGGCCATACGGGAATTTGGGACCAGCATGCGCGTCGGCGCGTTACAGCTCTGCCCTGAGTTCGGCATCATGTTGGCCACGCCGGCGCTGACGCCCCGGGCAAAGCCGCTGTCGTCGAGGACGATGTTGGGGCTCTTGCCACCCAGCTCTTGGGTCACTCGCTTCACGGTCGGGGCAGCAAGCTTGGCGACCTCGATGCCGGCGCGGGTGGATCCGGTGAACGACACCATGTCGATGTCGGGGTGGCTGGCCAGGGCCACGCCCACGCCCGCCCCGTCGCCGTTGACCAGGTTGAACACCCCGGCCGGCACGCCTGCCGCATCCAGGATCTCGGCGAAGATGTAGGGCGAATACGGTGCCACCTCAGAGGGTTTCAGGACGACGGTGCAGCCGGTCGCCAGCGCCGGGTAAACCTTGACCGCGACCTGGTTGATCGGCCAGTTCCAGGGCGTGATCAAGCCGCAGACACCGATGGGCTCCTTGGCGATCAGAGCTCGCCCCTTTGTGTTCCTCGAACGGAAAATTCTTCAGCGCGTCGATGGCCGTGGTCAGGTGGCCGATCCCGAGGAAGACCTGCGGCCCCGCGGCCAGCGAGGCCGGCGCGCCGATTTCCTCGGTGATCGCCTCGGCGAGGTCGTCCGCGCGCTTCTGGTATTCGGCGAGGATGGCCTGCAACAGGTCCAGGCGCTGTTCGCGGGTGGTTTGCGACCAGCCGGCGAAGGCTCGCCGGGCAGCCTTGACCGCCACGTCGACATCGGCCGCCGATCCCAGCGAGATCTTCCCGGAAACCTGCTCGGTTGCCGGGTTTTCCACGTCAAAGGCGTTCGGCCGCAACGGGTCGACCCACTGTCCGTCGATGTAGAACTTCAGGTATTCGCGCATCGGATCGATCCCTTCCTACGGGGGTGCCTTATTGGGTGCCTTCGGCGTACCAGGTACGGAATCGGTCGTACTTGGGCATCTCCTCGGAGTTGGCCTTCGGGTCGATGCACACGTGCACTACACCGACTTTGCCACTGGCGTAGGCGCGAGCGATCGCCGGGCCGATCTCCTCTTCCTTCTCGACGTACTCGCCGTGGCAACCGAAGCCCTCGGCAACCTTGTCCATCCGGACGTCCTTGCTCCAGTGCACGCCCGGCTGCGGCGACGGCTGCTCGAACGTGCGCTTGTACACGCCGACTTCCAAGCCCCACTGGTGGTCGACGCCCACCACGCACACCAGCGGCAGGTTCTGCCGCGCAGCGGTTTCCAACTCGGCGATGTGGAAGAGGAACGCCGAGTCACTGGTCAGGAGCATGACCGGACGTTTGCCGCCCTCGGCGACCGAGGCGCCGACGGCGTACGGCAGACCCGTGCCCAAGTGACCGAAGTTCTGGTTCCAGATGACGTCGCGCGGCTTGGCCTGCGAGTAGGTCCACTGGAAGATCACGGTCGCGCCGCCGTCGCGCACCATGATGCCGTCCTCGAGTTCGTTGAATGCCTTGGTGGCCTCGACGACGTAGCGCGCCGGGTGGATCGGCGAGCGTCCAGACGGTGCCGATTCCGCCACGTCCGCAAGCTCTTTCGCATCCTTGTCGATCAGGATCTGCAGTGCGGGTGCGGGTTTGCGCGGAGAATCCTTAAGCGCCTCGACCAGCTGCGGCACGACACCGCGCAGATCGCCGACCAGCGCCACGTCGACCGGGCGGTTGACGCCGATTGCGGTCGGGTCCTGCTCCACGTACACCCATTTGCGGTTCGCATCGTTGCCGGCCCAATGCTGGGTCCGGCCGTAGTGCATCGGCTCGCCGAGTTCGGTACCCAGCGCGACGCACAGGTCGGATTCCTCGACTGCCTCGTTGGCGGCCGGGGAGAACAAGTAGGGGAACGTCCGCTCCTGCAGTCCCGGGATGAACGAGGTGCCCCCGGAGGTCTGGATCACCGGGCAGGCCATCAGCTCGGCCAGCTCCTTGACCGCCGCGCCGGTGCGCGATGTGTGCACCCCGTGGCCGACCAACAGGATCGGGCTCTTGGCCTCTCGGATCAGCTTGGCGGCCGCTGCGACCTCACTAGCCCCCGCGCTTTGGTTGACCAGCCGATACCTGCTGGGCGGCAGCGGATCCGGGACGTCAAGCTCTTCCAGGATGACATGTGACGGGAACTCGACATAGGACGGTCCCGGCGTGCCGGACATCGCGCGGCGGATCGCCTCGCGGACGATCTCGTCGGTCTGGTCGGCGTACTCGATCGAGCTGCTGTACTTCACCGACGGGGTGAAAAGCCCTTCCTGCTGCACGAATTGGATCCGGCCGCGGCGCACCCGGCGCTCGGTGACGCGGGCGCGCTGGCCGCCGAGGAAGATCACCGGCGAATTCTCCACCAGGGCGCACATCATCGCCCCGGCGATGTTGGCCACACCCGGGCCGAGCGTGCCGATGCACAGACCGGGCTTCCCTGTCATCCGCGACGCTGCCTCGGCCATGAATCCCGCGCTCAGTTCGTGATGCGGTGCGACCACGGACCACCCGCGCGCGTCGGCCTCGGCGAACATGTGCACGAAGTTCGGGTCCGGGATGCCGAACAGCGTGTTCACGCCCTCGGCCTCGAACAGGTCGAGAATGCGTTTGTATACAGGCACACCCATTGTCAAAACTCCTTCATCTCGTGAGCAGACGCAAAATCACTGTCTGGCAGGCTTATTTCGGATGTTTTTGCGACTGCTCGTGCCAATTTCGGCGAGCACTTCTGCGGTGTCGGCGCCGAGCTCCGGCGCCGGCCCCGCGACGCGACCCGGTGTGCGAGAGAACCAGGTGGGCACGCCCGGGAAGCGCACCGGCCGTGCGGGGTGTCCACGGTCTCGAACATGCCGACGGCGTTGAGGTGCGGGTCGTCGAACAGCGCGCCGGGAGTGTTCAGCGGAGCGGCCGGATCTCGAGTTCGCGCAACAACGTCAGCCATTCCTGGGTGGAGCGCTCTTTCATCGTCTCGGCCACCAGCCCGTAGACGGTGTCGATCTGACGGGCCCGCTGTTCCAGCGTCGAATACAGCTCACTGGCCCACGGCGGGCGCACGGCGTTGATGAACGCGTTCCAGTGCTTGTCGTTGTAGATCAGCGCGGCGATGTAGCCGTCGCTGGTGCGGTACGGCCGACGGTTTGGCGCCACGGTTCGCGGATACACCGCCGGCCCCAGGGGCGGGTCGAACAGGGCGCCGTTGGCATGTTCGACAAGCATGAACGAGGCCATGGTTTCGAACATGGCGACCTCGACTTCCTGCCCCTCCCCGGTGCGCGCACGGTGAAACAGTGCCATGGTCGTGGCGTACAGCGCGGTGAGCCCGGCGACCTTGTCGGCCATGATGGTTCCGACGTAGTCGGCCTCGCCGGTCAGTTGCTCTTGTACTGCCGGCAGGCCGCATTCCGCCTGGATGGTGTCGTCGTAGGCGGGCCGGTCCCGATCGGGTCCGCGCCGACCGTATCCGTAGCAATTGGTGTAGACGATCGCGGGGTTGATCGCGGCGACCTCCTCGTAGCCGAAACCGAGCTTGTCGATCGCTTTGGCGCGCATCGAATGGATGAACACGTCTGCGGTCTCCACCAGCCCGCGCAGCGCGCGTGTTCCGGCGTCGGTTTGCAGGTCCAGCACGACGCTGCGCTTGCCCCGGTTGACGTTGACGAACACACCACTCATTCCCGGCGCCGGGCCGACGGAGATGTAGCGGGTGTTATCGCCTTGTGGCGGTTCGACTTTGATCACGTCGGCACCCATGTCGGCCATGATCTGCGTGCAGTACGGTCCCATCACCATCGCGGTGAGGTCGATTACCCGCACGCCGGCCATCGGGCCGCGTGTTAGCCATGGTGTGCACCTCGATCGTTTGAGCGCTGCGCCAGTTCGAAGCTGTAGCGGATGTGCTCGGTCTGTCCGTCGGGCACGACCGGAAAGATCAACGGCGCCTCGATGTTTCGGATCGCGTCCAGATGCTGGCCGACGTCCTCGACCGTCCACGACGGCCGGCACACGCCGGGGCTTTCGGCGATGACGGCCCGCGCCACCCGGCCCGCCAGCGCGATGAACATCTCGCCGGTCACCGAACAGGATTCGTGCGCCAGCCAGCCCACCACCGGCGCAACGAGTTCCGGGCCCATCGGCGGATAGGCCGAGGTGTCGATCCCCTCGGCCATCCTGGTCACCGCGGCCGGCACGATCACGTTGCACTTCACGCCCTCGGCCGCGCCTTCGAGCGCGGCGACGTTGGACAGCCCGATCACGCCGGCCTTGGCGGCCGCGTAATTGGCGACGTCGTGGTTGCCGTACAGGCCGCCGATCGACGACGTCAGCACGATGCGCCCGTATCCGGCCTCACACATGACCGGAAATGCTTGCCGCACAACGTTGAACGCGCCGCGCAAGTGCACGTCGAGCACCGCATCGAAGTCCTCGTAACTCATCTCCTTCAGCGAGCCGCGGCGGACGTTGCCGGCGTTGTGGATCAGGATGTCGATGCGGCCGTAGTGGTCGAGCGCGGTCGCGGATGATCGCGTCAGCCGCCGTCGCGGGTGGCGACCGACGCGGTGCATGCGACGGCTTCTCCCCCGGCCGCGCGTGATCGCATCGACCACCTGCTCGGCCGGACCGGCGTCGGTCCCGTCGCCGGTCGAGGCTGCCGCCGTGGTCGTTGACGACGACCTTCGCTCCGCGCGAGGCGAGCAGCTGGGCGTACGCGCGACCCAGCCCGCGACCGGCGCCCGTGACGACCGCGACCCGGCCGTCGAACTCGCAACTCGCTCACGAAAGCTCGAGGCCTTCCAGGTCACCCTTGGCGCGCCACTCCGGCGATCAGGTCGCCGAAGGCGTAGAAGCCCGGCGAGTAGAAATCGCCGAGGAACGCGCCATTGTCTTTGCCGCCACCCTGCCCTCGTTGTTGTAATAGCCAGGGGTGCAGGACATCTCGAAGGCCGAGTTGTCGATCGCGAGTTCGGCGACCGTTCTGACCCAGCCGTCCTGGCCCTCCTGGCTGGGCTCGACGGTGGTCGCGCCGCGTTCCTGCGCCTCGGCGATGATGTAGGCGATGTGCTCGGCCTGTTGCTCGAACATCGCGGTGGTGTTGGCCGAGACGCCGCCCTGGATGAAGCCGGTGAAGAACTGGTTGGGGAATCCGCGGGTGGTCATGCCGTGCAGCGTCTGGTAGCTGTCGTGCCAGTAGTCGAACAGCGACAGCCCGTCGCGGCCCTCGATGACGTCGACCGCGAAGCGCCGACTGATCTCCGTGGAGATCTCGAAACCGCTGGCGAATATGACGCAATCGACCTCGTACTCAACGCCGTTGGCGACAATGCCCTTCTCCGTCAGGCGTTCCACGCCCTTGGATTCCGACACGTCCACCAGCGTCACGTTGGGCAGATTGAACGCCGGCAGATACGTCTCGCTCGAACACGGCCGCTTGCACATGAAGCGGTAGTACGGCTTGAGCGCCTCGGCGGTGTCGGGTTCGTCGACCATGGCGGCCACGCGGCTCCGCAGCCGCTCCATGATCTTGTAGTCCTCTTCCTCCCGGATCGCCATGATCTGCTCGATCCCCAGCGAGGCGGGATCCGGGCTGGCGGCGATCCGGGCGGTCATGTTGCGGCCCAGTTCGGTCCAGAAGTCGCACACCAGATCCGGTTCGCCGAAGACCACCCCGACGAACGGTGACCAGTTGTGGAAGTTGCGCTTGCGCTCCTCCTGCCAGCCGGGCTGCAGCGCCGCCGCCCAGTCCGGGTCGGTGGGCGTGTTGGCGCGCATGTCGACCGACGACGGGGTGCGCTGGAACACGAAGAGCTGCTTGGCATCCCGGCCGAGATGCGGCACCAGCTGCACGCCGGTGGCCCCGGTGCCGACGAGTGCGACCCGCTTGTCGGCCAGCTTGTCCAGGCCGCCGTTGGCGTCGCCGCCGGTGTAGTCGTAGTCCCAGCGCGCGGAATGGAAGCGTGGCCGCCGCCGTCCAGGTACTCCTTGATGCCGGGGATGCCGGGCAGCTTCGGCCTGTTGTACGAGCCCTGCGCCATCACCACGAACCGCGCGCGGATGTCGTCGCCGCGATTGGTGCTGAGCCGCCAGCGCTTGCTCTCCTCGTCCCAGCGCATGGTCCCGACCTGCGTGGAGAAGATCGCGCCGTCGTAGAGGTCGAAGTGCTTGCCCATGGCCTGGCAGTGCGCGAAGATCTCGGCGCCGTCGGCGAACTTCTTGCTCGGCAGGAAGTCGAGTTCCTCGAGCATCGGGATGTAGCAGTAGGCGTCGTTGTCGCACTGGATGCCCGGGAAGCGGTTCCAGTACCACACGCCGCCGAAGTCCCCGGCCATGTCGATGACCCGAACGTCCTCGCACGCCGGCCTTTTTCAGGTAGGCGCCCGACAACAATCCGGCGAACCCGCCGCCGAGGACGGCCACCTCGATGTCCTCGTCGATCGGGGCGCGGTGGCCACCGGGGTGTACGGGTCTACCTCGTAGAAGCCGGCCAAGTCACCGTCGAGTTCGAGGTACTGCGCGGCGCCCTCCTTGCGCAGGCGCTTCTCGCGCTCCTGGGCGTACTTGGCGCGCATCGCGTCGATGTCGACGTCCTGCGGCTACGTCGGTCGGCCCGCAGGTCGTGGTACGTCGTCATCCGGTGGCTCCTCCTCATCTCAAAGCTCTTGGGCTCGCCGGTACCCATGTATTTCGACAGTTGGTAGTGCAGGTTGACGGTGCTGCGTTCGCGGTATGGGTTGGGTTTGGTGCCCGGGAAGCCAGGGATTTCATGCCCTGCTGGACAGCGGCCATGTTGGAGAAATCCTGCGGCAGGACCGACCGCCAACGGGGGTCACCGACCGGCGTGTATTCCCACTCTGTCTGGGGCTCTTCGCCTTTCGGGTACAGCTCGAATACCGAGACCTCGAAAATGCACTTGTCGGGGTTGTAGCTGGGGTGCGGCCGCGCGCCGTAGCACAGCGCGCTGGTCAAGCCCTGCCCGATCTGGAAGTTCGGGAAGATCTGCCACGCGGTGCCCGCCTGCCCGAGGATGTCGGCCGGGATCGTCGGCCAGATCACCCCGCGGGCTTCGTCGTCGCGGCGCGCGGACGCCAGCCAATGCTCGAGAACCTTGTCGGCCGGTGTGCCCTCGGGCAATTCGTCGACCAGTCGCTTGGCGGCGTTCACCAACGTCTGGGTGGTGGTGGCGTTGGTTTCCTCCATCGTGTACACCTGCATCTCCGCGGTGGACACGCGCGGATCGGCGCCGATACCGAGGCGGATCTTGGACTTGGTGGCCTCCATGTCTTTTGGAGCGTCATAACCGATGTTGCTGTGCCTGCCCTGCGCCTTGGCCCAGCCCTTGAATTCGCCGAACTGGTTGAACTCCGGATGCGTCGTGTAGACGTGGTAGGTCTCGTTGAAGGCCTCCAGCGCCACCTTCCAGTTGCAATCGAAGTTCAGCCATTTGCGCCACTTGAAGCGCATGTTCTCCAAGCCGAACGGGTCGAGGATCTTCGCGGCGGGGAACAGGTAATCGGCCAGCGGCTCGCAGTCGGGGTCCATGTTGATCCACAACCAGCCGCCCCAGGTGTCGACATTGACCGGCCGCAGGTGGGTGTTGTCGGGGGTCAGCGCTTCCTGCCAGTCCTGCTCGTTCGCGGATGTGCGTGCACGCACCGTCCAGGCCGTAGGTCCAGCCGTGGAAGCCGCAGACGAACGACTTACGAGCGCGGCCGCAAGTGTTCTTCGCGCCTTCGGGTATGTCGATCAGCCGGCGGCCGCGGTGCATGCACACGTTGTGGTGGGCGTGAAATTCGTTCTCGCCGGTGCGCACCACGATGATCGAGTCGTCGAGGATGTCGTAGGTCAAGTAGCTGCCCACCTCCGGCAACTCTTCGACCCGGCCGACCTGCTGCCACACCTTGCGCCACAGCTTGTCCCGCTCGGCGCGGGCATAGTCCTCGCTGATAGTAGGCCTCGACGCCGATCGTCATCGGCGCGGAAAGCTCTTCGGCCGCTTCGGAATTATCTTTGGCCACGTCGGTCATTCACATGCTCCTTATCGCTGCTCGGAAGGAGTCGTCCTTGAGAAATAACGAGGTGTTGTCTGCGTCCAGATGGGTCCATTTGAGGTCCAGTCCGCCATCGACCAACAGGGTCTGGCCGGTGATGTAGCTCGACAGGTCCGACAGCAGGAACAGGATGGCGCCGGCGATCTCCTCGGGCCGCCCGCGCCGGCCCATCGCGATGGCACGGCGATCGCGG
>CAWHWA010000026.1:0-7174 GCA_963832935.1 uncultured Actinomycetota bacterium | reverse complement strand
CGTCGAACTTCTCCACCTGCGCCCAATGCCCACACTGGCCGAAGACATTGCTAAGCTTCGCACGGGGTCGTCTTGAGCGCCACCAACACGCCATCGATCGGGTTGACCCGGTCTTCGCGTCCCCAGATCAGCAACACCGGTTGACGCAGTTTGTACACCTCGCGCCACATCATGCCGAGCTCGAAGTCCGCTCCGGAGAACGACATCCCCATCGCGCGGGTCGCCGTCAGTGATTCGGGCGTGGAGGCCAAGTTCGAAGCGCTGGTCGATCAGCTCCGGGGTGATCAGCTTCTGGTTATAGACCATGACCCGAAGGAACGCCTCGAGATTCTCCCGGGTCGGCTCGACCGAGAACTTGCCCAGCCGCTTGACACCCTCGGTGGGATCGGGGGCGAACAGGTTGACGCTCAGCCCGCCCGGGCCCATCAGCACCAACTTACCGGCCTTGTCCGGGTAGTCCAATGCGAACCGGACCGCGGTGCCGCCGCCCAGCGAATTGCCCACCAGCGGAACACGTTCCAGACCCCGGTGGTCGAACAGCCCCTTCAGCGCTCTGGCGGCGTAGTGGTTGAACTGCCCGTGCTCGGCGCGTTTGTCGGAGTGACCGTAGCCGGGTTGGTCGACGGCCAACACGTGAAAGTGCTGCGCCAGCACCGGAATGTTGCGGGAGAAGTTCGTCCAGCTCGCCGCCCCCGGTCCGCCGCCGTGCAGCGTACCATCGTCTGCTCTTTGCCGACGCCTGCCTCGTGATAGTGCAGCTTGAGTGGACCGTCGACGTCGACCTCGACGAACCGGGAGGTGGACTCGAAGGTGAGTTCTTCGGTCGCCGTCATCTGGCGCCGCTCCTCCGCATCGCTACGCTCTGCAGGGAGGTGGGTACCATTCGTCGCCGGCGCGGTCAGACCATCGTGTCGCCGGGCGGCAGCCCGAACTCGTTGTTACCGAAGATCAGATAGGCCCGCTCGGGGTCGTTGGCCGCGTGCACCCGGCCGGCGTGCGCGTCCGCCAGAAACGTTGCACCGGCGCGTCGTTGGCCAGCGCAGTGGCACCGGAGGCCTCGAACAGCCGGTCGACCGAGGCGATGGACCGTCCGGTAGCGCGCACCTGGTCGCGTCGCGCACGGGCCCGCAGGTCGAACGGGATCTCCTTGCCCGCCGACAACAGCGCGTACTCATCGCTGACATTACCGATCAGCTGACGCCACGCCGCGTCGATGTCGCTGGCCGCCTCGGCGATACGGACCTTGGCGAACGGGTCGTCCTTGGCCTTCTCGCCGGCGAACGCCGCACGCACCCGCTTGCCCTGATGCTCGACGTGTGCGTCGTAGGCGCCATACGCCATGCCGACAATCGGCGCCGAGATGGTAGTGGGATGCATAGTGCCCCAAGGCATCTTGTAGACAGCGGCGGTGTTGTTCTGGTAGCCGCCCGCGGTGCCGTCGTTCATCGCTTTGTACGACAGGAACCGGTGCCGTGGCACGAAGACATCCTTGACGACGACGGTGTTGCTGCCGGTGCCCCTCAGACCCACCACATGCCAGACGTCGTCGATGCGGTATTCGGTGCGCGGGATCAGGAAGCTGCCGAAGTCGACCGGCCGGCCGTCCTTGATCACCGGACCACCCCAGAAAGGCCCACGTGGCGTGGTCACAACCCGATGACCAGTTCCACGAACCGCTGACCAGGTAGCCGCCGTCGACGACCGCGCCCGCGCCCATCGGCGCGTAGGACGACGAAACACGCACGCCTGTGTCCTCACCCCAGACCTCGTCCTGGGCCTGCTGGTCGAACAGCGCCAAGTGCCAGTTGTGCACACCGATGATCGAGCTGACCCAGCCGGTGGAACCGCACGCGCTGGCCAGTCGGCGGACCGCC
The DNA here is from genome assembly GCA_963832935.1 of uncultured Actinomycetota bacterium. GTDB lineage: Bacteria > Actinomycetota > Actinomycetes > Mycobacteriales > Mycobacteriaceae > Mycobacterium. The sequence goes on along the minus strand of CAWHWA010000026.1, from coordinate 5,300 downwards.
TCGTAGAACACTGCGGGATCGCACTCCAGCCCGCCCCACTGCTGGGGCTGCAGCAACTTGAAGAAGCCGATCTCCTGGAGCTCGCTGACCGTGGCGTCCGGCAGTCGGCGCAGATCCTCAGTTTCCTGGGCGCGCTGTCGCAGCTTGGGCAGTAGTTCGTCGATGCCGTCTAGGACCGACTGGGCGTCACGTTGTTGAATGGACGTCACTGGTTCCTCCAAAGGTGGCTTACGTAGACAAAGACTAGAACACGTTCCGATTTGTGTCGAGCAGCGTGTTCCTGCGGCTGGTAGCGATACCGATCCCCCTTTCTGTAACCTGTTCTAGTTATGACTGAAGGAAGGGCGGGGTTGTGACGGACACAATTCCCGACGAGCCGCTCGGCAAGCACGTTCTCGAACTGGAGATAGCCGACGTCGTCACCGAGACCGAGGACGCGCGTTCGCTGGTGTTCCGGGTCCCGGAGGGGCCCCAAGATCCCGAGATACCGGCGGAGCGGTTGCGCTACGCCCCCGGCCAGTTTCTCACGCTGCGCGTTCCCAGCGACCGCACCGGCTCGGTGGCCCGCTGCTACTCGCTGTGCAGCTCGCCCTTCACCGACGAGGCGATGACCGTCACCGTGAAAAGGGACAAAGACGGCTACGCGTCGAACTGGCTGTGCGACCACGCCCACGCCGGCATGCGGATCCACGCCCTGGCGCCGTCGGGCACGTTCGTGCCCAAAACCCTCGATGACAACTTCGTGCTGCTGGCCGCCGGCAGCGGAATCACACCGGTCATGTCGATCTGCAAGTCCGCGTTGTCCGAAGGCGGCGGCCAGGTGGTGCTGATCTACGCCAATCGCGACGAGCGGTCGGTGATCTTCGCCGATGCGTTGCGCGAACTCACGGCAAAGTATCCCGACCGGCTGACCGTCGTGCATTGGCTGGAGTCGCTGCAGGGGTTGCCGTCTGCTACCGCGTTGGCGCAACTGGCTGCTCCGTTCACCGACCGGCAGGCGTTCATCTGCGGGCCGGGGCCCTTCATGGAAGCCGCCCGCGAGGCGCTCGAAACCCTGAAAGTGCCTGCACCGCAAGTACATCTCGAGGTGTTCAAGTCGCTGGACAGCGATCCGTTCGCCGCGGTGAAAATTGATCACGACGACGATGATGAAGCCGAGCCGCCGGCCACCGCGGTCGTCGAACTCGACGGCCAGACCCACACCGTGTCGTGGCCCCGCAAGGCGAAGTTGCTCGACGTGCTGCTGGACGCCGGCCTGGACGCGCCGTTCTCCTGCCGCGAGGGTCATTGCGGCGCCTGCGCCACCACCCTGCGCAACGGCAAGGTCAGCATGGAGGTCAACGATGTGCTCGAGCAACAGGACCTCGACGACGGGCTGATCCTGGCCTGCCAGTCGCACCCGGACACCGATTCGGTCGAAGTTACCTACGACGAGTAGCTGCAGCGTAAGTTCTGCTCAGGCTAAGCGAGAGGATGCGGGATGAAGCGGCTGGTGACAGCACTGGCAGGCGTCGGTCTGATGCTGGCGTTGACGCCGCCCGCGCTTGCTCCGGCCGCCGTCAACAACGCCGCCAGCCTGATGCCACTGCCCGACGGCTCACAGCTGGAAACGTTCGCCCGGCTCAACTGCCATCCCGTGATCGGCAGCTGCGACTTCACCGTCGGCGCCGACCGCAAGACGGGTGACGGGGTGACCGGGTTCCCGAACGACCTGTGGTCGCGGCAAAGCACCACCATCCGCCCCAACAGCCGGACGGCGTACCTCGACGTGCACGCCACCGCGCAGTATGACCGCGTCATGAAAGACGGCGGATCCGATGAAGTCACCACGATCTACACGGGCGAGGGCCCGCTGGAGAAGTACCAGACCGTCGGCCGGATCGACTCGACGGACTGGCACACCGGCCAACCCCGCCTCGACATCAACGTCATCGCCTGCACGCACATCCAGGTGGTCTACAGCGGGGTCAACATCACCTCGCCCAGCACCTGCGCGCAGGCCAACTTCTCCTGAGCCGCCGTTGCGCGGTGCTGTCAACGAGACTCGAGAAAAGTGATCACCGCTCGAACGCGGCGATGATCGTCAGCGGCCTCGGGCAGGTTCAGCTTGCTCAGAATGCTTCGCACGTGCTTCTCGACGGTGCCTTCGGTCAGCCACAGCTGACCGGCGATACCCGCGTTGGAGCGACCCTCTGCCATCAACGCCAAAACCTCGTGTTCCCGAGGACTTAGGGCAGCAAGCGGATCGGTGCGTCGGCGTCCTGAAACCAACTCTTGGATAAGCACCGGATCGATCACCGAGCCGCCGTTGGCGATCCGCTGTAGTGAATCGACAAAATCGGCCACATCGGTCACCCGACTTTTGAGGAGGTACCCGATCGCACGGCCGCTGGCCAGTAGCTCCATCGCGTGTTCGACCTCGACATGAGCCGATAAAACCAAAATGCCGGTCTCAGGCTGCTCTTCCCGGACGACTCGCGCGACATCGAGGCCTTCGGTGGTGTTGCTTGGCGGCATACGGATGTCGACGACAAGCAGGTCGGGACTCTCTGTGCGCACTAGTGCAAGAGCTTCGGTTCCATTGCCGACCCGGCCGACGACGTCGAACCCTGAGCGCTCTAGCAGGCTCGCCAACCCCTCCCGGAGGAGGGCGTCGTCATCGGCCACGACCACCCGCAAACCGCCATCCCGTGGACCGGGTCCTTCTGCCGACGCGCTGTGTGTGTTGCTCGAGTCAACTCCCATGTGGCGACGTCCTTTCGGCCATTCGACCGATCACATCTTGCTACGGACGCACACCCAAAGTCACTGATCGCACTATTGCCGCTCGAACTCGTTCATGTCATGCCGGTACCGCGACGAGTCGCACGGCTTTGTCGACCGTCGCCTGGTCGATGCGGCGCGCGTTGTCCAGCCCGGCGAGATCACGCCATGCGCGGATGGCGCGGCGGGTGAACTGCATGACGCGGTCTTCCCTGGTGTCCCCGCTCGCCCACGCGTGCGCGCGCACAGCACAACCGGTCACGGCATCCAGCGCGGTCCGGTTGTAGGTGTCGACGAGTGCGGTCGACTCGTATGCGGCCTCTAGGGCATACCGCCCCGCGGCATTCACGGTCAGGCTGACGGCCCGGGCCGCGGCGCGGGCAGCGTCATCAGCAGCGTCCCAGGCCGCGATCGGTGGCATATCGCCGGACGCGATCCTGCGGTGTAGTTGGGCGATGTCGGTGATCGCCTTGATTGCGGTCAGCTTGGCGTAGCGCACGACACCCCAGGTGGGATTGGCTAGCAGCTCTGCGATCCATGCGTGCATGACGGCACTGGATACATCTGCGGTCCCTACTGTCTGCCAGCCGAGATCGAGGGCGATCACGCTGTTTTCGGGTGACAGGTAGCCGTCGGTCGAGCCAGCAGGTCGTTGCACAACTGGACGAGAGCGGCCAGTGGGCGGGCCGAGCACGCCGGGAAGTCAGTGATCTGCTCGTCACCGTTGATATAGGAGATGACGTTCATGGCACACCCTTTGCCCGATCCCGGTTGGTGGGATCCCGCGGCCAACCTCAGCGGGTGAGTTATCCGGTCGATGTCCATTTCTCTTGTTTCCCATCATATTTCGTGTTTTGCCACAGTTATGGCCGAGATTGACTGCTTTGCTGGCTCAGCGCGCGCGGCTGTTCGTTCGCCCTCGGCGCAGATCCGATAACCGATAGCCAGGCAAGTGCGGTGATAGCCGCCAACAGGACAGTGGCGATCAGGCTCCAAAACAGCTGGCTGCCGTAGGAGCCTTCAGGTCGATAGCTAAATGGCGGCTGTTGCCCGCGGCCGGCCGCATCGCCGCATCCCTCTACGACCGCTCGAGGTCGTGCGGAAACCGCGACGACCTCGGCCGGGCGCCGCGAAAGTTGTTCGCTCGGGTAGGTGTTCATAGCTCCCAGCGTCGCGCCGCAAGCACGAAAAGTCCTCGCCGCTGACGCCTATTGACTATGCCGGTTAGCGACAGTTAGCGGTTACCAGCTAGCTGCAATGGGCCTCGGCGCTGCCAAGGAGCACGCATCGGCAAGGGCGGTGTAAGTTGTTGAAGGACAACGAGTTCTCTGAGACGTCCGACGGTCGGGGGTCTACTGCCGATGGCTTTCACCGAGGCGACCAACGGTTGCGGTGATCGCATCAGCCGACAGGGCTGACTTGGCGAGGAAGCCTATCGCGGGGCTTGTCTCGAGCATGTCGGCCAGGTCCGGTTCCGCGTGGGTAGATATCAATATCACCGGGACCGGCGCCCCGTCACCGCTGTCCTGAAGTGCCTCAGCAAGATCGAAGCCGCTCTCTTCTCCGAGATTCACATCGACAAGTGTGACGTCGGGTTGCAATTCTTGGACGTACCGCAGCCCATCCGCATTCGTTGACGCCACACCGACGACGCGAACCCCCTGGTGTTCTAGCAGCCGTCTAGCTGAGTCGAGGAACTCCGAGTTGTCGTCAACGATGACAACCCGGATCGGCTTAACCTGTAACTCCACGACGACATTGTGGCTGGGCGAGCGGCCAGTCGGCATTCCCGCTAGCACCAAACCTCACGTCTCGCGCGGAACAAGCGCGCTGGACAGCACGTCGCGTCTCAGGGGGATCACTACATCCAGCGACGTACCGTCGCCGCGATGACTCGTGATGCCGATCCGACCCCCAAGGGCCTCAACCCGGTCCACCAACCCGATGAGGCCGGACCCTTGGCTGGCGTCGGCTCCCCCAATACCGTCGTCGCGTATCGAAAGGTAAAGGTAGTCGCCCTCGGTCTTGACGGCCAGATGCACCTGAGAGGCCTGCGCATGCTTCGTCACATTCGTAAGCGCCTCTGCAACAACGTAATACCCGGCGACCTCTACGTAGTCAGGTAAACGCCGAGGTACAGCTATCTCCAGATCTACCGGGGCCGTGGAGCGGCGTGCCAGTGTCCTCAGCGCCGGACCGAGCCCACCCTTCGACAGGATGGCCGGGTGAATACCGCGAGACATCTCGCGCAGTTCGTCCGAGACACCGACGAGGCCAGTCACGACATCGGAAATCTGTTCCCTGACCGCCATCTGCTCAGGAGAGACAGACTCCTCTGCCAGCCGCAACCTGAGTCCCAGCGAGACAAGCCGCTGTTGAGCCCCGTCGTGCAGGTCACGTTCGATACGCCGCCGGGTGTCATCGGCGGCCGCGACGATCCGGGCCCGCGAGGTGGTCAGCTCCGCACGTGCCTGAACGTTCGCAATCCCGATCGCGATGAGATCGGCGAAGTCACTCACGCGTTGCTCCGCACCGGG
>CAWHWA010000025.1:0-15696 GCA_963832935.1 uncultured Actinomycetota bacterium | reverse complement strand
GGCGTTCGGACGGGGCGGAAGTCATGGCGGCAATTCCTTCACGATTCTGGTCGCGACATCAGAGTAGCCGGGTGGCCACTACGAGCAGCCCTTGACGTGCTCTTCCAGAAGCTCCGGACGAGCACTCCAAGAATTCGTAGAGGTCGCTAAGCGAACCTTTCTCTGAGAGTCACTTCACCACCGCGAAGCTGTCGAACAGGACGACCGGATGATCAGGATTGCGACCGTGGCGCGCACCGCGGCCGTCGCAGTGCTGACCGGTGCGGCCGCGCTGGGGTTGGCAGTGGGCAGTGCCCAAGCCGCTCCCGGTGCACCCGAGCCCACCCCGCGGCGCGGGCACGCTCTACGGCGACCCCGACGGCGGCCGCCCCGTTCTGGCGCTACCAGCAATCACGACGACGACTGCGTGGAGATGGCAGTCGCCGACGTGGTCGGTGAGCTGACCGGCAAGCAGCCGTCCGAGCACCAGATCGTCAAGCTGGCTCAATCGACTCCCAGCAGCGTTCACTCACGGACCGATCTACACCAAGCCGAAGTAAACACACGAGCGGGCGACGGCACCTACGTTCGACGATGAGCCGACGCTGTTGGCGCACTACGGAATCCGCGCCGTGAGTACCGACAAGGAAAGCGCCGCAACGACCCGCGTCGCGACCGGCATGGTGGCGCTCGAGCAGGACCTGGCCAAAGGCCGCAAGGTCATCGTCGGCGGTCAACGCCGAAGTCATCTGGGGCGAGCCCGTCGAAGACAAGCATCCTCGGACGGCGAACCCGAGGCCAACCACGCCGTGGTGGTCACCGGTGTCGACACCGCAAGGCCGGCATGGTGCACCTCAACGACAGCGGCAGCGAAGCAGGGCCGCGACGAGCAGGTCTCCGATCGACGTGTTCATCCGGTCATGGGACGGCGGCGACGACCAGATGACGGTTACCAGCTAGGCGCCCCGCCAGTACGCAGCTGTTGCCAGCGCGATTATTCTGCTGACTTTCACGAAAGCGGCTGTATCCCACTATTTCTCAAACCTCCCGGCGTTGGGCCGCGGCGACATGGTGGGACGCGCCGTCGTCATCTACTAGGCCGCATCCTGGGCACGGCTCGGGCGTCTGGTGGACGGGTCCTGGCAGGCGTGGTTGATTCCGGGCAGCACCTGGTGCGCGACGTCGGCGCCGGTGCGGATGGTCGACCCATGCGGTGATTCCGCCGATCAGGCAGACGCCCGCGGTGATCAGCATGGCCAGTGAAAAGCCGGGGCCGAGCGGTTCGCCGGGGCCCGCGCGGATACCCGCCGCGACCGGCAGCACGGCGACGGCGAGGAGTCCGGCAACGCGCGAGATGGCATTGTTGACACCGGATGCCGTGCCGGCGTAGGTGATCGGGGACTGCGGAGAGGACCGCCGAAGTCAGCGGCGCCACGGTGACCGCCAGCCCGAGGCCGAACACGACCACGGCGGGCAGGACCGCACCCAGAGAGGCAGTCCCCGGCACGACGCCGGGCCATCAACGCCACGCCGATTGCGGCGATGAGCGGTCCGACGGTCATCGGGCAACCGCGGACCGGTTCGCTGCGCGAACGCGCCTATCCACGGCGAACCAATCAAGATGATGATCGTCATGGGTAGCGTCGCCAGCCCACCCCGTAGCGCGGAGTAGTGCAGGCTTTGTTGCAGCTGCAAGACCAACAGGAACAGCGCACCACCGACCGCCGTGTACACGGCCAGGGTGGTGAGGTTGGCGCCGGTGAATTGCCGGGAACGAAAGAGGTTGAGAGGCAAGAACGGTGACTTCACCCGCTGTTCGATCAAGCGGGAAGGCAACCAACCCTGCTATGCCGACGATGAGGGCGGTCACGGTGGCGAACGTCCAACCGTGAGAAGGAGTTCTCGATCAGCGCGTAGACCACCCCCGGCCAATCCGGCTGCGATAGCGGCAGTTCCGAGGATGTCCGGGCGGCCAGTGCGGTGGGATTCCTGGATTCGGGGACATGGCGGGTCGCGATCCACGCCACCGCCACGGCGAGCGGAACATTCAAGAAGAACACCCAGCGCCACGACGCCGAATCCACCAGCCAGCCGCCGATGAACGGTCCCAGTGCCGTCGTCACCCCGGACATGCCTGCCCAGATTCCCACCGCGCGGCCCCGGTCGTCATCGGCGATGCCCGCATCGATCAAGGCGAGGCTGCCGGGAACCAGCGCGGCCGCCCCGACACCTTGCACCAGCCGGGCGCCGATCAACCAGCCGATGGTCGGGGCCAGACCGCAAGCCAGCGACGCCAGGGTGAAAACGGCCAGCCCCGCAAGAAACACCCGGCGGCGGCCATAGCGGTCGCCGGCCGCGCCTCCGGAGAGCAGCAACGCGCTCAGGCTCAGGAGGTAACCATCGAGGACCCACTGCTGGCCGGTCAGGTCGGCACCCAGCTCGCGGCCGATGGTCGGCAGCGCGACGTTGACCACGGTGCCGTCCAGCAGTCGGCCACCCCCGAGCCGAGGACGGCCGCGGCGATCAGCCAGCGCGCACCGGCCGACGCCAACGGCACCGGCTGCGGCTCGACGATTTCCCCCGCTCGTCGAATGGCCCACAGCAGAGAATTCTGCGCCGTCTTCGTCTGCTCCGGAACGCCTTTTCGTCAATAGTACGTGTGTTCGCGTTCACCTGGCGGTCGTTAAAGGCGCGCCTGGTGTGCAAACACCGCTGCCAGACTGACGACCTGCGCGCCGCCGGGCATCGGTGCGATACTGCCACCAATCTCTAGGGAGTAGGACCCACGATGACCGACGTCGAACAGACACCCGCCGGAATGTCCGCCAGCGCTGCCGCACGGCCCGACCTTGTCGAACCCACCCGCACCGGGATGCAGGCCGCCTCGCTACAGCGTGCGATCAACGATCACCTGCGCTACTCGATTGGCCGTCCGGCCGCGGCCCGGCGGCCCGAGCACTACTACCGGGCGCTCGCGCTGGCCGTGCGCGACCGCATGCAGGACCGTCGGGTGGCGTCGACGCAGACCTCACTTGACCTCGGCCGCAAGGTGACCTGCTACCTGTCGGCCGAATTCCTGATGGGTCCGCAGCTGGGCAACAACCTGCTCAACCTCCGCATGGAGCGGGCGGCACGGGACGCGCTGACGGCGATGGGCCAGAATCTTGACGACGGTCCTGGCTTGCGAGGAGGAACCGGGACTGGGCAACGGCGGCCTGGGCAGGCTTGCCGCGTGCTACCTGGACTCGCTGGCCACCCTCGAGCGTCCGGCGATCGGCTACGGCATCCGCTACGAATTCGGCATCTTCGACCAGGAGATCCACGACGGTTGGCAAGTCGAGCAGACCGACAACTGGCTGGACAGCGGAAACCCTTGGGAGATCCCCAAAACCGACGTCAACTACCTGGTCAAGTGGGGCGGCTACGTCGAGCACCACACCGACGACGCCGGCCACGACCGCGCCCGGTGGGTGCCGGGGCGGATGCTGAAAGGCGTCGCCTACGACACGCCCATCCAGGGTTACGGCGTCAACACCTGCAACGTGCTGACGTTGTGGAGCGCGCGGGCCGTCAAGTCGTTCGCGTTGGACGCCTTCAACACCGGCGACTACTACAAGGCGGTCGAGGACGAGGTCACGTCCGAGACGGTCACCAAGGTGCTGTACCCCAACGATGAGCCGGAGGTGGGCAAGCGGCTGCGGCTGCTGCAGCAGTACTTCTTCGTATCCTGCTCGCTGCAGCACGTGCTGCATATCCTCGACGACCTGGCCGATGCCTCCGTGCGTGAACTCCCCCAGCGGTTCGCCTTGCAGCTCAACGACACCCATCCGTCGATCGGCGTCGCCGAGCTGATGCGGTTGCTGGTCGACGAACGCGAGCTGGAGTGGGACGAGGCGTGGGACATCACGGTCGCGACGTTCGGCTACACCAACCACACCCTGCTGCCCGAGGCGCTGGAGACCTGGCCGCAGAAGATGTTCGCCGAGTCGCTGCCCCGCCACCTCGAGATCATCTACGAGATCAACCGCCACTTCCTCGACGAGGTGCGCGCCCGGTTCCCCGGCGACGAGGACCGGGTCCGCCGGATGTCGCTGATCGGCGAGGACGGCGGCAAGAACATCCGGATGGCGCACCTCGCAACCGTCGGCAGCCACGCCATCAACGGTGTCGCCGCGCTGCATTCGCAGCTGCTGAAAGCCAGTGTGCTCAAAGACTTCTACGAGTTGTGGCCGGAGCGGTTCAGCAACAAGACAAACGGTGTGACACCACGCCGCTTCCTTGCGCTGGCCAACCCCGGGCTGCGCGAGCTGCTAAACCGCACCATCGGTGACGGCTGGCTGACCGACCTGGACCGACTGCGCGGGCTGGAGCCGTTCGTCGACGATGCCCCTTTCCGTCAGGAATGGCGCGACATCAAACGCAGCAACAAGGCGCGCCTCGCTAAGTACATCCGCTCGGTGGCGGGCGTCGAGCTGAACCCGGACTGGATGTTCGACGTCCAGGTCAAACGCATCCACGAGTACAAGCGCCAGCATCTCAACGTCCTGCACATCGTCGCGCTGTACCACCGGCTCAAGCAGAACCCCGGGCTGTCGATTCCGCAGCGGGCCTTCATCTTCGGCGGTAAGGCCGCTCCCGGCTACTTCATGGCCAAGCGGATCATCAAGCTGATCAACGCCGTTGGGGAGACGGTCAACGCCGACCCGGACGTCAACCGGTTCCTGAAGGTGGCATTCGTGCCGAACTTCAACGTCCAGAACGCGCACATGATCTACCCGGCCGCCGATTTGTCCGAGCAGATCTCCACCGCGGGCAAGGAAGCGTCGGGCACCGGGAACATGAAGTTCATGATCAACGGTGCCCTGACCATCGGCACGCTCGACGGAGCGAACGTCGAGATGCGCGAAGAGGTCGGGCCGGAGAACTTCTTCCTGTTCGGCCTGACGGAGCAGGAGGTCGAGGCGCGTCAAGGCTAAGCGGGTATCGCCCGGCCGACTTTATCGACGGCAATGACGAGCTGCGCGCGGTGCTGGACCTGATTGCCGGCGGGACGTTCTCGCACGGCGACACCGAGGTGTTCCGGCCGCTGGTGGACAACCTCCGCTACGACGACCCCTTCCTGGTATGCGCCGACTACGCCTCCTACGTGGACTGCCAGGAACAGGTGAGCGCCGCCTGGCAGGACAAGGACTCGTGGACGAAGATGTCCATCCTGAACACCGCACGCAGCGGCAAGTTCTCGTCGGATCGCGCCATCGCCGAGTACTGCGACGACATCTGGAAGGTCTGGCCGCTGACCGTGACCATGTGAGCCGCGGCTGGATCGGCGAGCGTCGGCGTCTTGGCTGTGGGCATGCCGATTCTTGGAGACGCAACTACCATCACAGCGCGGCTAACGAAGTCGGCGTCCAACGCGTTGCGGATTCAACTCGCCACTCCCGACGGCACTGAGTTCACACGCCCAACAAAAGGGCGGGGCGGCCGTGCTGTTCGGGTTCAAGAACGGCGGCAAAAGCGACTACACGCTGTCCAGCGGCGCGGGCGACGAACTCCGGATCGCGGTAGCCGGAACAACGACCGTCGCCAGGCGGAACTTCACCCATGGGCAAGATGCGTCAGGCGGCGGCGCGGCGAGCTTTGAAGACACGACGGTCCCGTTCTGGAATAGTGCGCCGCACTCCAGTTCGGCCAATCACGCCTGGAATCATGGGATCCTGTACCGAACCGATGACGAGCACCGGTGTCCTCGCCTCGATAACGGTCCACACTGGCTGGCGCGATATAGATTCCGAGGCCATGCAATTGCTCTTGGCTCCAACGTCAATGTCCAGAAGACACCGTCGGCGGGTGCGCTCCTGCGCCTCCGCGCGCCGGTCGCCCAGAGTTGGGGGACGTCATCGCCGCCGCGTGCGTTGACTTCTCCAGTGTTGCCCCGCGGGTACGTCGCGTAACTGGACCAGAGCCTGGCACGAGTGGTCACGGGTCGCGGGGCAAGCCCAACAACCGCTCGGCGATGATATTCAACTGCACTTCCGAGGTCCCGCCGTAAATGGTGCTGGCGCGGCTGGCCAGTAGATACTCAGCCCACTGGCCCTGCAACCGCCCGATGTCACCGATCGCTCCGTCGACGCCGAATGAAGCCGACCCGAACTCGGCGTACTCCTGGGCGGTGCGCATCGAGAGCAGCTTGGATATCGCGGCCGACGGCAGCGCGTCGCCACCGGCGAGGGTCAGCAGCGTCGATCGCATGTTGAGGACCTTGGCTCGTGGCCTTCGGCCATCAATTGGCCGGCGCGGTTCTGCGCGATCTGGTCGAACTGACCGTCGCGCATGAGTTCGACCAGACGTTCCAGGCTGGCGAGGTTCGGGTTCTCGGCACTGCCGATGGTCACTCGCTCGGCGGTCAGCGTGTTGCGACTGACCTCCCAGCCACGGTCGACCTCACCGAGCACCAGTGCGTCCGGCACAAACACGTCGTCGATGAACACTTCGTTGAAGAATTCGTTTCCGGTGAGCTCGCGCAACGGCCGCACCGCGACGCCTTGGCTGGCCATGTCCATCAAGAAGTAGGTGATGCCGTTGTGTTTTGGAGCGCTTGGCTCCGTTCGCGCGAGCAGCGCACCCCACTCGCGTACTGCGCGAGAGTGGTCCATATCTTCTGGCCGGTGATTCGCGAGCCGCCGTCGACCTTGACGGCCTTGGTAGACAAACTGGCCAGGTCCGAACTGGCGCCGGGCTCGGAAAACAGCTGGCACCACTTCATTTCACCGCGTAGCGTCGCCGGCAGAAAGCGTTGTTTCTGCTCTTCATTGCCGAACGAGACAATGGACGGGACAGAAAGCTGGCGATGCCAAGCATTGGGGCCGGACGTTGCCGACGCTGAATTCCTGTGCGGTGATGATCTGCTCGACCGGGGTGGCCGAGGCCCCACGGCTTGGGTAGATACGGCATCACCCAGCCGCCCTCAACGATCGCATCCATACGCTGATTGGCTGGAATCTCCTTGAGGGCATCGACTTCGGCGCGGATCTCCTTGCGGATCTTCTCGGTCTCGGGGTCCAGGTCGAGATCGAGTTTGCGCACACCCGTGGTGGTGGCGGTGTCGACGACCCGCAGCGGATAGTCGGCGGCACGGCCGAACGCGGCTGCGAGCCCGAGCGCCCGGCGGTAGTAGACGCTGGTTTGGTGTCTCCAGGTGAAGCCGATGCTGCCGTGCACCTGTATGCAATCCTGAGCGCAGCTCTGGGCGGCCGCCGGAGCCAGCGTCGCCGCCACGGCCGCAGCGAATTGGCCGCGGATTGCGGCTTTTCGATCCCTTCGTCGATGGCGCGGGCGGCATCCCACACCGCCGCGGTTGCCCGTTCGGTGCGGGCCATCATCTCGGCGCACTTGTGCTTGATCGCCTGGAACTGACCGATGGGCCGGCCGAACTGCTCACGAATCTTGGCGTAGGCCGACGCGGTTCGGTGGCCCAGCGCGCGACGCCGATGGCCTCGGCCGACAGCAGCGTGGACACGATGGCCTGCGCGGCGTCGACGCTCAGGTTGCTCAGCACGCGGTCCTCGCCGACCTCGACTGCACCGGCGCGAACATGGGCGACTGGCCGCAGCGGGTCCACGCTCACGACCTGCTCGACGTCGAGCTGGCCGGCGTCGAGCACCACCCATACGGTGCCGATGTCGGTGGACACCGGCAGCACGAGCAGCGTCGCCTGCGCAGCCGCAGGCACCGAACGCGCGTCGCCCCTGACCACGAGCACACCGCCCGCCGGGTGGCCGTCAGCGACGACTCCATCGCGTACGCGGCGATCACCGCGCCTGATGCCAGTTCGGCGAGCAGTTTCGAGTCCGGATCGTGGGCCGAGATCAGTGCGCTGGCGATCGCCGACGGGACGAACGGGCCCGGCACGGCACCGCGGCCGAACTCGGCCAAGACCACCGCCAGCTCTAGGATGCCGAACCCTTGCCCGCCAACGGATTCCGCCAGATGGACACCCTGCAGTCCCTGATCCGCGGCGGCCCGCCAATACGGTGGCGGCGTGGCCATGGAGTTTCCAGCGCTTGGTGCAGCACTCGGACGGCACCATCCGCGCCACCAGCGACCGCACCGAGTCGGCCAGGTCCTCGTGTTCAGGAGTGATCGCAATGGGCATGAGGGTGAGGTTACGCTTGGGCGGCGCCTTGTAAGTTGGTGTCCGGCGTTTAGCATGTCCGCGATCGGTGCTCTCCTGTCGGCTCCGTCGGCCCCAATCCGAGCCCAATACGAGGAGGAGACCATGATCATCGACCTCTGGGTGAATTCGCTTTCCAAGAGGCTGCGGCCGCCTTTTTGGGCAAGTCGGGTTTCGGGTCGGTCGAGGGATTCTTCGGCGTCGACGTGCGAGACGGCATGACGCCGCTCGACCTGGTGGCGGAGATGGACCGGGTCGGCGTGGACCGGGCGTCCTGAGCACCTCGCTGTCCAAGGTGGACGACGACACCCTGGCCTTCGTCGCCGAGCGTCGCGACCGGCTGTATCTGGCCACATCGGTCGACGGCCCGGACCGGCCGCGGCACAGAGCATGGCCGTCCGGCGGCGGGCCGCCGAGGGACCGTCGACCTCGTCCGGGTGTCGCCGCTGGTCGACCAGTACCCGCTCAACCACGCCCTCTACTACCCCTCTACGCCACGTGCGAGGAGCTCGGCCTTCCGGTGTCGATCAATGTCGGCATTCCGGGACCGCGGGTCCGATCCCGGTGCCAGGACCCGGTTCTCCTCGAGGACGTGCTGATCGACTTCCCCGATCTGGTCGTCATCGGCGCGCACATGGGTCACCCGTTCGAGGAGCTGCTCATCGAGTACATGCTCAAGTGGCCAAACCTCTACCTGTCGAACTCGGCGTTCCTGGCCAAGTACATGCATCCGTCGTTGATCAAGTTCATGGGCTCCCGCCGCGGCCGGGGCCGGGTCCTGTTCGCTTCGGACCATCCGTTCCTCCCCATGGAACGGGCCCTGCACGGCCGCCCGTTCGCTCGCCCTGGACGAGGGTCCCATGGCCGACTTCCTTGGCGGCACCGCCGAGCGCCTCCTGGTGAAGCGGCCCCGTGGTTGACCTCCTGCCCGACCAGCTGCGGCTGATGGCCTCGGCCTACCCGGACGAGGTGGCGTACCGGAACCTCGGCGACGGGTCGTCGATCACGTTCGGCCGCTGGAGCGGAGTCCAACCGGTTGGCCCGCGGTCTGCAGGCCAAGGGCGTCCGGAAGGGCGATCTGGTCGCCATCGATCTCGAGGCCGAGCAGATCCTCGACTTCATCGTCACCTACAGCGCGGTCCACAAGATCGGCGCCGTGGCCGTGCCGATGAACAACCGGCTGTCACCGCCCGAGGTGCGGTCCATCCTCGAGCACGCCGAGGTCACCGCCGTCGTCTGCAGCGGCGCGTTCGAGGACGCCGTCGCCCCGTTGTCGGCGTCCCTCGCGTCGTTGGCCGTCGTGGCCACCGTCGGCCCGTCGCACGGCCGGTTCGCCGACCTCGAGGACGTGAAGAGCGCGGACGCCACGGCCATCCAGGTACCCATCGACGAGACCGATCTGGCCGACGTCATGTACACGTCGGGCACCACGGGCATGCCGAAAGGGGTTGCCGTGCGGCATGGCAACGTCGGCCTGCTGCCCAACGCACTTCCGCGATGGAACGGATTGAAGTGGCTCAGCGCCACCCCGGTGTTCACCTTCGCCGGCCTCGGCTTCATCTACAACCCGATGAAGGCCGGCATGACGGTGCTGTACCTGCCGAATTCGACGCCGGGCGCTGGCTCGACATCGTCGAGCGCGAGCGGCCGGTCATCGCCTTTGTCGTCCGGCCATGGCCAGGCTGCTGATCCACCATCCCGATTTCGACTCGGCCGACCTGTCCAGCCTGAAGCGGCTCGATCCTGGGCAGCGCCCCGCTGGCCCCGGACACGCGTGCGAGCGCCTGCAGGCCCGAGTTGCCCGGGGCCGCCGTGCTGAACAGCTACGGCATGACCGAAGGCGGGCATGCCACCTTCACGATGGACCCCGAGGGCGCCCGCACGCGGCCGGGCGCCGTCGGGCGGCCCACCCCACCCGTGGAGGTCAGCATCGTCGACGACGCAGGGCGAAGTCCTGCCCACCGGGGAGATCGGCGAAGTCATCACCCGAAACCCCGGCGGACACCGCGAGTACTACCGCAACCCCGAGGCCACCGCCCGGCATGTGGGAGGGCGGCTGGTTGCACACCGGCGACCTCGGCCGCCTCGACGCCGACGGCTACCTCTACATCGTCGGGCGCAAGAAGGAGATGGTCGTCCGAGGAGGGATGAACATCTACGCCGACGACGTCGAGGCGGTCCTGCAGGCCCATCCCGGACGTGGTCGAGGCCGCGGTGGTCGGCATTCCGCACGAGGTGCTGGGTGAGGACGTCGCCGCCTACGTCGTCCTGCGGCCGGGGGCGACGGTCTCGACCGCCGAGCTCGCAGGACTTTGCCGGCGAGCGACTCGGCCGACTACAAGGTGCCCCGTCGGGTCGCACTACCTTCCCGGACGCCGCGGAGGTCAACTCCCGGACGGCAAGGTGCTGAAGTCGCAGACTGGCCGGACGCCGACGAAGGAGAGGAGACAGCTCGTGCAGGACCACAGATTTGACTTCGTCGTCGACGGCACGCCCGAAGAGGTGTGGGACGTGATGTGGAAGCGAACCCGGGCGGGTATCGCGACGGACACGGTGAAGATCGAGATCCTCCATCCCGGTGACGAGCAGGGCAACGGGCTGGTGCGACACTGCTACTTTCCCGTGCCGAAGTATCTGCTCTCGGGCGGCAAGGCCCAGTCCTGGGAATGGATCACCGAGGCCCAGCGCCCGGTGTCGTGGCGGTACGACGCCGTCGGCAAGCCGCTGTGGTCCAAGGCCTCGGGCTGGACCCGGCTGGAGGATCTCGGAGGCGGCAAGACCCGCGTCTACTTCCGCGAGACCTACGAGGTGTTCAACCCGTTGATGCGGGCCCTGCTCGAGAAGCGGGTCCACCACTTCATCTCCAAGGACAACGACAAGTTGATCGAGGCCGGATTGGTGCGTTCGCTGAAAAAGCTCCACGGGCGCAACCACTAGGCACGCCAGCGGGAAGGAGCGAAATCGACCCGGCGCTAGGAGATCTCTTGTGCGACATAGACGATGATGTAACCCACCGGGATGCCCGGCGGGCGGCGATGCATTCCCGCGCCACCAACTCGATCGTCGACCGGCGGCCGGAGCGTGCCACCGCAGCGATCTCGGGGATCCGGATCAGCCACCCATCGGTCTCGCGGGTGACTTCGATATCGAAGCACTGACCGATCTTCGGGATGGTCACACGCTGAACGCTGCGCGGCGATTGTGCCCGTCGCAGAGTGGGCTGAATAAGCATCTGCTTTTCCTGAGTCGACAATGAGCCGCGCGCAAGAATAATCCTAAATCGGCGCAAACACCTAATCGTCCAGGCGGCAGCGTCAGTGGTAGCCCGGCAAGTCCGGCACGCCGCTGGACGTCAACCACCCGCCGCCGTCAACAACCAGCACGGCTCCGGTCACATACGACGCGGCGTCGCTGGCCAGGAATAGCACCGTCTCGGCAATCTCGTTGGTCGAGCCGGGACGCCGCAGCGGATTCTGGATGGCGCGGTGCTGGTCGTCGCCGGCGATTCTCCTGATCCCCTTGGTGCCCGACATTGCCCCGGGGGCAACGACATTGACCCGAACGCCGTCGGTCCCCATTCGATCGCGCAGGCACGGCTGAACGCGTCAACGCCGGCCTTGGCCGAAACGACGTGCGCTTGCAGCGCCATGCCGCGGTACTGGATCGCCGCGCTGATGTTCACCACGGCCCCGCCATGTTCGCGCAGCCAAAGGTCGTACGCCGCTTTGGATACGTTGAATGTTCCGAGTAGGTCGATGTCGACCACCGCTTTGAATCCGTTAGGGCTGAGGTCGCTGATCGAGGCGGGGAAGTTTCCGGCGGCATTGTTGACGACAACGTCGAGTTGACCGAAGGTGGCCAACAGTTCCTCGACGATGGCCGTGACCTCGTCGTGGCGGCGGACGTCGCAGACGCCGTAGACGGCCTCAATCCCCTCTTCCCGCAACGCCCTAACCGCGGCTTGAAGATTAGGTTCCTTTCGGCTGCAGATGGCCACGCGAGCGCCGTGGCTCCCGAATACCCGGGCGATCTCCAGGCCGAGCCCCGTTGCCCCGCCGGTTACCAGCGCCACCTTCCCCTGCAGGAGATCGGCCCGGAATGGGCTCGGGCGGACGGTCATTGGGATTCCAGTTCGCTGATGAGGTCAGCGAGGGCGAGGATCGCTGCGCGTCGCGCACGTGCAGGCTTTCGATCATGCGGCCATCGACGGTGATGACGCTGTTGCCTGCGGCCTGGGCCTGCTCGTACGCCGAGACGATCTTGCCGGCTCGGCCAGCTCCTTTTTCGAGGGCCAACTCTTCATTGGCCGGGATGACCTGGGACGGATGGATCAGAGTTTTGCCGTCGAAGCCCATCTCACGGCCTTGCTGAGCCTCGGCCCTGAAGCCGGCTTCGTCGGCGATGGTGTTGAACACACCGTCCAAGATGACCTTCCCCGCCGCCCTGGCACCCAATACGGCAAGCGACAACGCGGGCACAACCGGCGCACGTCCGGGTACGTGTAAACCATGCAGATCGTTCACCAGGTCGTTGGTACCGACGACCAGCACCGTCAACCGATCGCTGGCTTAGGCGATCTCTCACCCGCAAGATGGCCCGCGGCGTCTCGATCATCGCCCACAGCTGCAACGACAGCGGCGCGTCGAGCGCGTCGAGCGCGGCGGCCAGCGCCTGGACCTCTTTTCCCGTCTCTACCTTCGGCACCAGCACGCCGTGGGCGGCGAATCAGCCACCGCGGCCAGATCGTCATCGTGCCAGTCGGTGCCTGCGCCGTTGATGCGCACCACAATCTCGCGAGGCCGGTAACCGTCTGACGAGATCGCGCCGCACACCCTCGCTCTGGAATCGGTTTTGGCATCGGGGCCTACCGCGTCCTCGAGGTCGAAAATCAACACGTCGGCCGGTAGCGATTTCCCCTTGTCGAGTGCTCGATCCTTATTACCGGGAAGGTAGAGAGCGGATCGGCGCGGGCGGGGCGTCGGTGCCATGGGGCAAGCGTAGAGCTTTCGCCTCGGCCGCCCAGAAAGTGGTGGCCACTTGAGTTGCGGAATCGCCACGGTTTTGTCGCGCAATACGCGTCATTTCGAGGACGCGCGAAATAGGGCGGTGAGAAACCGTGTTTACAGGTTTATGCTGATATTCGCGGCGCAGCGCCGACCGAAAAGGTAGGTCGAAGCATGAGCACGGACAAGATTAATCGCGGCATCCTTCTCGCGATGGTGGCGCTCGTAACGATCGCCTATATCGCGTTGTACGAGCACGCGTCGGCCAACTTCCGGCTGTACGTGCCTCTCTGCGTGGCAGCCCTGGTGGGACTGCTGATTCACGACGCGGTGAGCAGCCACAGGCCGCGGAGGCACTGAGCCGATACCTCTTGCCGGGGCATTTGCGCGCCAAGTCACCGCGGACGCACCGGGGAAGGTGTGGAACCCCGGCAACGTTAATACTTATGTGACTATGACGGGCTTTCACGAAGGTGAAGTAACTACCCAACGCCGAGCCGGCGTCGAATCTCACGCAAAGCGGCTCGAGAAAATGCTCGATCCGACCGGGCTGTCCAAAGGTGCCACACAATTCCTGGCATCCCAACGGTTTGTCGCACTGACCGCACGCGACCGAGAGGGCGTCCTATGGACCTCCGCATTGTCAGCCGAGCCCGGGTTCCTGCGCGGCGACGGCGACAGACTGCAAATTCTGGCGGAGCCTCGCGAGGGTGATCCCCTGCACGCGATGCCGATCGGCCAGCAGGTCGGGTTGATCGCCATTGATTTCCCCACCCGGCGCAGAATGCGGATCAACGGCATTCTCGCCGATGCCGATGCCGATGCCGACGCCATGGGCCTGACCGTGCAGGTGGACCAGGCCTACGGGAATTGCCCCCAGTACATCCACCGGCACCAGGTGAATGCCGCGGCGATTACCGCCACGTCGGATAACCCAAGGCGCACAACATCTTTGACCGCTGCCGATCAAGCAATGATCGTGGCCTCGGACACGTTTTTCCTCGGCACCACCCACCCCACCCGGGGCAGCGATGCGTCCCACCGTGGCGGCCCGGCGGGATTTGTTCGGGTCGAGGCTCCCGGCCGGTTGTGGTGGCCCGATTACCCGGGCAACAACATGTTCAACAGCTTCGGCAACCTGGCAGTCGACGATGAGGCGGCACTCCTATTCATTGACTTCGAAACCGGCGCCACGTTGCACGTGTCTGGCACCGCGCGGGTGCGGTGGACGAGCCCCGGCGCGGACGGTGACGACGGCGGCGTTGGTCGACGCGTTGAGTTTTCAGTCGGCGCCGTCGTTGCGGTGTGACTAGGGGCCTTTCACGCCTTGGTCTTGTGTGGCGGACGCGGCACGAACCGCGGCACCCGGTCGATCACGGCCTGATAGGACGGGCGGCGTTGCAGGCTGCGCTCCTCCATCATCGGAATGCTGGCCCCGAGCAGCATCGCCAACATTGCGACCGCCCCGAGGATCAGCCACCACCAGTCACTGGGGGCCGCCGCAATACCGAAGAACGCGATCGCGACCCAGAAGCTGAACTCACCGAAGTAGTTCGGGTGCCGCGACCAGCTCCACAGGCCTCGGTCCATCGCCTCATTACCGCGCCGCTGCGCCACAAATCGGTGCATCTGCAGATCGGCGACAAATTCCAGCGCCACCGCGGCTAGGCCAACGACGAAGCCAACCCAGCTGAGCCACACCCACCCCGGGCCGGGCCGGCTCACCGCGACGTACGCCGGAACCATGCCCAGAAAGACCTGCAGTGTCGGGATCAGATGGATGGCCACCAGGTCGGCCAGAATCTCCCAGCGCCCGGCCCGCTGCTTGAACATCGGGTAGCGCCAATCCTCGTGGTGCAGACCCGGAAACGCGTACACCCAGTTTGCGGTCAACCGCACCGCCCACAGCATCACCACTACGGCCAAGAGCCAGCACCGCAATACGTCGACCGCGGGCGTGACCTGGCTCCACCAATAAAACAACAACAGCGGCGGAACGACACTCCAGTAGGCGTCGTAGTAGCTGGAGTTCCGGTAGGCCCGGCTGAACGCGAAAACGACCAGGGTCGCCAGCACGTCGGCGATCAACGTGTCGAGCCAGAGCTGTCCGGTGTGCGGGCCCCAGGTCAGCCACGTCGCTGCCACCGCGATGGCGATGAGGTACGCCGCGGTGACAAGCCACAGGGACCGCGTCTTGCTGACCATCGTCATCCTCGGAGAGTAGCGAGGCCGCGACTGTGATTGCGACGCCAGCGGCACCGCGGCTGCTGAACCAGCAAACCGCCTTCCCCTCGTCACGCAGCGCGATCCTCAGTCATCCCGCTGCCTCCTCGAAGGAGGAATTCATATGGATTCCATAGAGTTTTAAATTAGATATATGCGAAGTGTCAACAGCTTCCCGCACGCTCGAGTTATCGACGTTTGATGGGCCGGCGAATGGTGTCTAATCGCTGCCATACTTCGAATTGAACTCAGCCGAAAAGCAATCCCAAAGGTCGAATTCATGGGGCACTCATATTTTATATGAGGACTGTATGCGCGTCC
>CAWHWA010000024.1:0-22887 GCA_963832935.1 uncultured Actinomycetota bacterium | reverse complement strand
GGCATTCGGACCTGGGCGGAAGTCATATTGTGAGCGGGGATCGCCGGTTAGCCTTGGGCCACACCGAGATCTGCGATCGCTTTTGCGACTCCGGCACCATAGTCGGGATCGGCCTTGGCGCAGTGACCGATCCAGCGCTGCTGGATTTCAGCGGGCACACCGCTCATGGCTCGTGCCGTATTGTCGAAAAGCGCCTGGCGCGCGGCAGTATTCATCAGGCGGAACAGTCTTCCCGGCTGCGAGTAGTAGTCATCGTCGTCCGCCCGGAAGTTCCAGTGGTCGGCCGACGTGTCGCCAAGGGGTTCGGGCGGAGTGCGATAGCGGGGCTGCTCCTGCCATTCTTGGTAGCTGTTGGGTTCGTAAGGGATTGTGCTGCCGTAGTTTCCGTCCACTCGCATGGCCCCGTCGCGGTGATAGCTGTGCACCGGACATCTGGGCGCGTTGACCGGAATCATTTGGTGGTTGACGCCGAGCCGATAGTACTGGGCGTCGGTGTAGGAGAACAGGCGTCCCTGCAACATCTTGTCGGGCGAGTAACCGATGCCGGGAACGACCCGCGACGGCGCGAATGCGGCCTGCTCGACCTCGGCGAAGTAGTTGTCCGGATTGCGATTCAGCTCCCACTCCCCGACTTCGATCAATGGGTAGTCGCCTTGTGGCCAGACCTTTGTCAGATCGAACGGGTGGTAGGGGACCGTGCTCGCGTCGGCCTCCGGCATCACTTGGATGTAGAACTTCCAGCGCGGAAAATCGCCGTGCTCAATGGCTTCGTACAGATCGCGCTGATTGCTGTCCAAATCCTGGCCCCGCACCAGCGCTGCCTCGGCATCGCGTCAGGTTCTTGATGTCCTGCTGGGTCCGGAAGTGAAACTTCACCCAGTGCCGGGTGCCGCCGTCGTTGATCATGCTGAAGGTGTGCGACCCGTAGCCGTGCATGTTGCGATAGGAAGCCGGGATTCCCCGCTCGCTCATCGTGATCGTGACCTGGTGCAGGCTTTCCGGTAGCAGGCTCCACCAGTCCCACTGGTTGGGTGGGCTGTGCATATTGGTTCGGGGATCGCGTTTGACAACGTGGTTGAGGTCGGTGAACTTCAGCGGATCCCGGTGGAAGAACACCGGCGTGTTATTGCCGACGATGTCCCAATTGCCCTCTTCGGTATAGAACTTGAGGGCGAACCCGCGGATATCGCGTACCGCGTCCGCTGCGCCCCGTTCGCCGGCCACCACAGAGAATCGCGCAAACATCTCGGTCTTCTTTCCGACCTCGGAGAAGATCTTTGCGCAGCTGTACCTGCTGATGTCATTCGTGACGGTGAACGTGCCGTATGCCCCTGAGCCTTTCGCGTGCATGCGGCGCTCGGGGATGAGTTCGCGGGAAAAGTGCGCCAGCTTCTCCAGATACCAAACGTCCTGCAGGAGCATGGGGCCCCGGGGGCCCGCCGTCTGGACGTTGTTGTTGTCCACCACCGGCGCACCGCCCGCTGTGGTGAGTTTGCCATCGCGCTCGCTACCCATGATTCAGCCGGCCTCCTCTCGACTCATCCCACTCCCGATGGCCGCCGAATGCAACAGGTCCAGCGAACACATTTCCGGCACCGGACCAGGACTCCAAGAATTCATAGAGGTCACTAAGCGACCCTTTCTCTGAAGGTCACCTCACCACCGCGAAGCTGTCGAACAGGACGCCGGATGATCAGGATTGCGACCGTGGCGCGCACGGCGGCCGTCACACTGCTGACCGGTGCGGCCGCGCTGGGGTTGGCAGTGGGCAGTGCCCAAGCCGCTCCCGGTACACCCGGCCCACCCCGCGCCGCGGGCATGCTCTACGGCGACCCCGCCGCGGCCGCCCCGTTCTGGCGCTACCAGCAATCCGACGACGACTGCGTGGAGATGGCAGTCGCCGACGTGGTCGGTGAGTTGACCGGCAAGCAGCCGTCCGAGCACCAGATCGTCAAGCTGGCTCAATCGACTCCCAGCAGCGTTCACTCCGGACCGATCTACACCAAGCCGAAGAAACACAAGAGCGGCGAGGGTACCTCGTTCGACGATGAGCCGACGCTGTTGGCGCACTACGGAATCCGTGCCGTGAGTACCGACAGGGAAAGCGCCGCGACGACCCATGTCGCCACCGGCATGGTGGCACTGGAGCAGGATCTGGCCAACGGCCGCAAGGTCATTGCGGCGGTCAACTCCGAAGTCATCTGGGGTGAGCCTGTCGAAGACAAATCCTCGGACGGCGAACCGGCGCCAAACCACGCCGTGGTGGTGACCGGTGTCGACACCGCAGCCGGCATCGTGCACCTCAACGACAGCGGCAGTGAGGATGGCCGCGACGAGCAGGTCCCGATCGACGTGTTCATCCGGTCGTGGGACGGCGGCGACGACCAGATGACGGTCACCAGCTAGGCGCCCCGTCAGTAGGCAGCTGTTGCCAGCACGATTGTTTGCTGGCATTGTCAGGATCAAAGCGGCTGTATCGCAACATGTCTCAAACCGCCGAAGCCGGGCGTGTCCTTATGGCGCGCCGGAAAGGGGAACGTCGTGAAGATGCGGGCGGCTCGGATGCACGGGTACAACGAGCCTTTGCGGCTCGAGGAGATCGCCGTGCCCGACTTCGGCTCCGACGAGGTCCTGGTGAAGGTGGCGGCCGCCGGAATGTGCCGCAGCGATTACCAACTGGTCGACGGCTATTTCGAAGAAGGCATCCCGATGACGTTTCCGATCACCCCGGGGCATGAGGTCGCCGGACGGATCGAAGCGCTGGGTGCCGATGTGCCGAGCTCGGCCGGCCTGGCCGAGGGCGACCTGATTGTGGTCAACCCGAATTGGGGCGACGGCCAATGCCGCCAATGTCACGAAGGCAATGAGCAGATCTGCGCCAACGGACAACTGATGGGATTCGGGCCGCCCGGTGGTTTCGCCGAGTACGCGCCGGTGCCCTACCGCCACGTCATCGGCATACCGGAGCGCCCCGATCAGAAACCCGAGACGCTGGCCCCCCTGACGGATGCAGGGCTGACTCCGTATCGCGGTATGAAGAAGCTTCAGGCGGCTGGAAAGCTCGGCGCCGGCCGCACCGTGGTCGTCAACGGCATCGGCGGACTCGGCGGCTACGGCGTGCAGTACGCCAGGCTGCTCGGCGGAGGAGCGATCGTAGTGGGATTCGCCCGCAATGACGAAAAACTTGCTGTGGCACGGGAAAACGGCGCCCATCACACCGTCAACACTCGCAATAAGACGGCCGAAGAGGTGCAAAACGAGCTGGAAGACCTGACCGGCCGCAGAGAAGTCGATGCGGTATTGGACTGCGCGGGCGCCGAGGAGTCACTGGCGCTGGGGTTTTCGATCCTGGCCACGGAGGGCGCGCTCACCTCGGTCGGCCTGATTGGACAGCGCGCGCAGCTGCCCCTGTTCCCCTTCGTGAGCGGAGAGAAGTCCTACTTCGGATCCTTCTGGGGCAATTACAACGATCTGACCGAAGTCCTCGCCCTCGCCGGCGAAGGCCGGATCAAACACAACATCATCCCGGTCAATTTCGATGACATCAACGAAAGCTTGGAGGCGTTGGGCCGCGGCGACATGGTGGGACGCGCGGTCATCATTTACTAGGCGGCGTCCCGGGCGGGTCTCAGGCGTCTGGTGGACGGGTCCTGGCAGGCGTGGTCGATTCCGGGCAGCACCTGGTGTGCGACGTCGGTGCCGGTGCGAATGGTCACCCATGCGGTGATTCCACCGATCAGGCAGACGCCTGCGGTGATCAGCATGGCCAGTGAGAAGCCGGGGCCGAGCGGTTGACCGGGGCCCGCGCGGATACCGGCCGCGACCGGCAGCACGGCGACGGCGAGGAGTCCGGCGACGCGCGAGATGGCGTTGTTGACACCGGATGCCGTGCCGGCAAAGGTGTCGGGGACTGCGGAGAGGACCGCCGAAGTCAGCGGCGCCACGGTGACCGCCAACCCGAGGCCGAACACGACCACGGCGGGCAGGACCGCACCCAGATAAGTCGCCCCGGGCACGACGCGGGCCATCAATGCCACGCCGAGTGCGGCGATGAGCGGTCCGACGGTCATGGGGACCCGCGGGCCGGTTCGCTGCGCGAACGCGCCTATCCACGGAGAACCGATCAACATGATGATCGTCATGGGTAGCGTCGCGAGCCCACCCCGTAGCGCGGAGTAGTGCAGGCTTTGTTGTAGCTGCAAGACCAACAGGAACAACGCACCACCGACCGCCGTGTACACGGCCAGGGTGGTGAGGTTCGCGCCGGTGAATTGGCGGGAACGAAAGAGGTTGAGAGGCAAGAACGGTGACTGCACCCGCTGTTCGATCAGCGGGAAGGCAACCAACCCTGCTATGCCGACGATGACGGCAGTCACGGTGGCGAATGTCCAACCGCGAGAAGGAATTTCGATCAGCGCGTAGACCACCCCGGCCAATCCGGCCGCGATAGCCGCAGTTCCGAGGATGTCCGGGCGGCCAGAGGCGGTGGGATTCCGGGATTCGGGGACATGGCGGGTCGCGATCCACGCCACCGCCACGGCGAGCGGAACATTCAAGAAGAACACCCAGCGCCACGACGCCGAATCCACGAGCCAGCCACCGATGAACGGTCCCAGTGCCGTCGTCACCCCGGACATACCTGCCCAGATTCCCACCGCGCGGCCACGGTCGTCATCGGTGATGCCCGCATCGATCAAGGCAAGGCTGCCGGGAACCAGTGCGGCCGCCCCGACACCTTGCACGAGCCGGGCGCCGATCAACCAGCCAATGGTCGGGGCCAGACCGCAAGCCAGCGACGCCACGGTGAAAACGGCCAGCCCCCCAAGAAAGACCCGCCGGCGGCCATAGCGGTCGCCAGCCGCGCCTCCGGAGAGGAGCAACGCGCTCAGGCTCAAGAGGTAGCCATCGAGGACCCACTGCTGGCCGGTCAGGTCGGCACCCAGTTCCCGACCGATGGTCGGCAGCGCGACGTTGACCACGGTGCTGTCCAGCATGGCCATCCCCGAGCCGAGGACGGCCGTGGCGATCAGCCAGCGCGCACCGGCCGACGCCAACGGCACCTGGCGTGGCTCTACGATTCCACCGCTCGTCGGCTGGTCCACAGCAGAGCATTCTGCGCCGTCTTCGCCTCCGCCGGCAACGCCGTTTCGTCGTCGGGGCGTGGGGTTGCGTTCACGTGGCGGTCGTCAGTTTCGCGCCTGGTGTGCAAACACCGCTGCCAGACTGACGAACTGCGCCAGGCCCGGCAGATCGGTGCGATACTGCCACCACATCTAGGGAGTAGGACCCACCATGACCGATCTCGATCAGACACCCTCCGACGGAATCTCGGCCGCCGGTTCGGTACGGGCCGACCTGGTCGAGCCGACCCGCACCGGGATGCACGCCGCCGCGCTGCAGCAGGCCATCACCGATCACCTGCGCTATTCGATCGGCCGTCCGGCCGCCGCCCTGAGGCCCGAGCACTACTATCGGGCGCTCGCGCTGGCCGTGCGCGACCGCATGCAGGACCGCCGGGTGGCGTCGACGCAGACCTCGCTCGACCTCGGCAGGAAGGTGACCTGCTACCTGTCGGCCGAGTTCCTGATGGGTCCGCAGCTGGGCAACAACCTGCTCAATCTGGCATGGAGCAAGCGGCCCGAGAGGCGCTCGCGGCGATGGGCCAGGACATCGACGAGGTGCTGGCGTGCGAGGAGGAACCGGGGCTGGGCAACGGCGGCCTCGGCCGGCTCGCCGCGTGCTACCTGGACTCGCTGGCCACCCTCGAGCGTCCGGCGATCGGCTACGGCATCCGCTACGAGTTCGGCATCTTCGACCAGGAGATCCACGACGGCTGGCAGGTCGAGCAGACCGACAACTGGCTGGCCAACGGAAACCCTTGGGAGATCGCCAAACCCGACGTCAGCTACCTGGTCAACTGGGGCGGCCACACGGAGCACTACACCGACGCCGCCGGCGCCGATCGGGTCCGCTGGGTGCCGGGCCGGCTGATCAAGGGCATCGCCTACGACACGCCCATCCAGGGGTACGGCGTCAACACCTGCAACGTGCTGACGTTGTGGAGCGCGCGGGCCGTCGAGTCGTTCGCGTTGGATGCCTTCAACACCGGCGACTACTACAAGGCGGTCGAGGACGAGGTCGACCTCGGAGACGGTCACCAAGGTGCTCTACCCCAACGACGAGCCCGAGGCGGGCAAGCGGCTGCGCCTGCTGCAGCAGTACTTCTTCGTCTCCTGCTCGCTGCAGCACGTGCTGCACATCATGGACGATCTCGCCGACGTGTCCGTCAAGGACTCCCCCAGCGGTTCGCCTTGCAGCTCAACGACACTCACCCGTCGATCGGGGTCGCCGAGCTGATGCGGCTGCTGGTCGACGAGCGCGGCCTGACGTGGGACGAAGCCTGGGCGATCACCGTCGCGACTTTCGGCTACACCAACCACACGCTCCTGCCCGAGGCGCTGGAAACGTGGCCGCTGGAGATGTTCTCCGAATCGCTGCCGCGTCACCTCGAGATCATCTACGAGATCAACCGCCGCTTCCTCGACGAGGTGCGCGACCCGATTCCCCGGCGACGAGGACCGGCTCCGCCGGATGTCGCTGATCGGTGAGGACGGCGGCAAGACGGTCCGCATGGCGCACCTGGCGACGGTCGGCAGCCACGCCATCAACGGTGTCGCCGCGCTGCACTCGGAACTGCTGAAAGCCAGCACGCTCAAGGACTTCTACGAGATGTGGCCGGAGCGGTTCAGCAACAAGACCAACGGCGTCACGCCGCGGCGCTTCCTGGCGCTGTCCAATCCCGGGCTGCGCGAGCTGCTCGACCGCACGATCGGCGACGGCTGGCTGACCGACCTCGACCGCCTGCGCGGGCTGGAGGCCTTCGTCGACGACGCCGACTTCCGGGCAGCAGTGGCGCGACGTGAAGCGCGCCAACAAGGCGCGCCTCGCGGCGTACCTGCAGCTCGGCGACCGGCGTCGAACTGAACCCGGAGTCGATGTTCGACGTCCAGGTCAAGCGCATCCACGAGTACAAGCGCCAGCACCTCAACGTGCTGCACATCGTCGCGCTCTACCACCGCCTCAAGCAGAACCCCGGGCTGTCGATTCCGCCGCGCGCCTTCATCTTCGGCGGTAAGGCGGCGCCCGGTTACTTCATGGCCAAGCGAATCATCAAGCTGATCAACGCCGTCGGCGAGACGGTCAACGCCGACCCGGACGTCAACCGGTTCCTGAAGGTCGCGTTCGTGCCGAACTTCAACGTGCAGAACGCGCAGCTGATCTACCCGGCCGCCGATCTGTCCGAGCAGATCTCCACCGCGGGCAAGGAAGCCTCGGGCACCGGCAACATGAAGTTCATGATCAACGGCGCGCTGACCATCGGCACGCTCGACGGCGCGAACGTCGAGATGCGCGAGGAAGTCGGCGCGGAGAACTTCTTCCTGTTCGGTCTGACCGAGCCGGAAGTCGACAGACCTCAAGGCGACGGGTACCGGCCCGCCGATTACATCGACGGCAACGACGAGCTGCGCGCGGTGCTGGATCTGATCGCCGGCGGGACGTTCTCGCATGGCGACACCGAGGTCTTCAGGCCGCTGGTGGACAACCTGCGCTACGACGATCCGTTCCTGGTGCTCGCCGACTACGCGTCTTACGTGGACTGCCAGGACCAGGTGAGTGCGGCGTGGCAGGACCGGGACGCGTGGACGCAGATGTCCATCCTGAACACCGCCCGCAGCGGCAAGTTCTCGTCGGATCGCGCCATCACGGAATACTGCGACGACATCTGGAAGGTCTCGCCGCTGACCGTGACCATGTGACGCCCGCAGCAAAGGCTTCCGCGCCCGCGCTCTAAGCTTTCGGGATGTCGATTCTTGGAGGCGCAACTACCGTCACGGCGCGATTGACGAAGGCAGCGTCCAACGCACTGCGGATCCAACTCGCCACTGCCGACGGCACTGAATTGGGGCGTGCCCAACAAAAGGGCGGTGCCGGCGTGCTGTTCGGATTCAAGAACGGCGGTAAAAGCGATTACACCCTGTCCGGCGCCGACGGCGACGAACTCCGGATTGCGGTAGCCGGAACCACGACCATCACCAGGCAGGACTCACCCGTGGGCAGAATTGCGCCGGCCGACGGTGCGGCGAGGTTAGAAGACGGCGGTGGAACCGTTCTGGCGGTGGTCCAGCCGCACTCCGGCTTCAAGGCCGATCGCGCCTGGCATCACCGGATCCTGTCCCCCGCCGGTGACGAGATCGGTGTCCTCACGTTGATTACGGTCCACACCGGGTGGCGCGATATCGACTCCGAGGCCATGCAGTTGCTGTTCGACTACAACGTCAACGCCCAGAAGACACCGTCAGCGGGTGCGCTGCTCAGACTGCGCGCGCCGGTCGCTGCGGAGTTGGGCGACATACTGGCCGCCGCGTGCGTTGACTTCTCGGTGCTGCCCCGCGGGTACGTCGCGTAAGCCTCAGAGGCTCCGCCGTAAATGGTGGTGGCCCGGCCGCGTCAGTCGAGGATCCTTCGTGCGACGTTGGTGCTGACGAGGTCGAGGAGTTCATCACCGCGGCCGGCCAGTATGGTACGGATTGCGTACAGCGAGAACCCCTTTACCTGCTCGGTGGTGATTGACGGCGGGATGGAGAGCTCCTGGCGCGCGGTGACGACGTCGATGACCGCGGGCCCGTCGTGCGCGAATGCTTCTTGCAACGCCGCGTTAAGGTCCGCGGGCTGTTCGACACGGCGCGCAAAGAGCCCGACCGCGCGCGCCACCGAGGCGAAGTCGACCGCTGCCAAGTCGGTACCGAAATTCACGATGCCGGCCGCCTTCATCTCCAATTCGACGAAACCCAGTGACGAGTTGTTGAACACGATCACCTTCACCGGCAGCCGATTCTGCTTGAGCGTCACCAGTTCTCCGAACAGCATCGTCAGGCCGCCGTCGCCGGCCAGTGCGACAACCTGTCGGCCACGGTCAACAGTCTGTGCACCGATCGCATGCGAGAGGGCCCCGGCCATGCTCCCGTGCGTCGCCGATCCGATCAGACGGCGCCGACCGTTCATCGTCAGGTACCGTGCCGCCCAAATGGTTGGTGTGCCAACGTCGTAGGTGAACACCGCATTGTCGCTGGCGAGTTGATTGGCAAGCCGCGCAACGTACTCCGGCCGGATCGGCGTGCGGTCACGGTCGTTGACCGCCAAGTCGTCAAGCGACTTGCGGGTCTTGCGGTAGTGCTTCAGCGCGCGATCCAGGTGATCGCCGTCGGAGGCCGGGGACAGCAGCGGCCGCAATGCGCTGACGGTGTCCTTCACCGTGCCAACCAATCCCAGATCGACATGGGTGCGCCTGCCGAGATGGCTTCCGTCGATGTCGACCTGAATAACGGTGGCGTTGTCGGGATAGAACTGCCGGTAAGGAAAGTCGGTGCCCAGCATCAGCAGCACATCGGCCTCTTTGATCGCCTTGTATCCCGAGGCGAAACCAAGCAGCCCGGTCATGCCGACGTCAAAGGGATTGTCGTACTCCACGTGCTCCTTGCCGCGCAGCGCATGCACGATCGGAGCTCGCAACGCCTCTGCGAGCTCAACCACTTCGTCGTGTGCCCCGGCGCATCCCGAGCCGGCAAGGATCGTGGTGCGGGTCGAGCGGTTGAGGATGGCGGCGGCCTGGCGCAACGACTCGTCGACGGGCCGCAGCACGGAGTGGGTAGGCAAAACCGGCCCGATCTTCCAGTCCGGGTTGCTCAGCTGGCTGAGGAAAACCTCACCCGGGATCACCACCACGGCGACGCCCCGCTGCTCAATCGCGGACCGCATCGCCATCTCGACGATGCGCAGCGCCATTTCCGGCTTGCTGACGAGCTCGCAATACACGCTGCACTCACGGAACAGCTCCTCCGGGTGCGTCTCCTGGAAGTATTGCGAACCGACTTCATCCAACGGAATCTGCGCTGCGATCGCCAACACCGGAACACGAGTGCGCTGCGCGTCGAACAACCCGTTGATCAGATGCAGATTGCCCGGCCCACAGCTGCCGGCGCACACCGCCAGGGTCCCGGTCAATGCGGCATCGGCCGCGGCTGCGAACGCTGCGGCTTCCTCGTGCCGCACGTGCTCCCAGGCAATCCGCTCCGAGCGGCGGATCGCGTCGGTAAATCCGTTGAGACTGTCGCCCGGTAGGCCATAGACACGGTTTATCCCGCTGGCTTCTAACGCTGCGATGATGTGCTGGGCAACGGTCGGCAATGCCTCGTCTCCTCGATCATCCTTCGATATCGAACTCCCTTGAATTCTGGACTACTGGGGGGGCAAGATCGGCGGCGGGGCCGCCCGCGGTGGCGGATTTCGAGTCAACAAACGAACCGCGCGCAAGGGTATCGGCGCTGATCCGACGGCGATCGACCAGGCGACGGCCCGTGCATTGATAGGCTGAACCCGACGATCATGACGACGGCACAGAGCGGAACGCCCCGCGGTTGGGACTCGCGCCGAACCGCGAAAGCGCAACGCCTGCAGGCCGGCAGCGCACACAGCCAGGGAAAGGTGATCGAGCCGCGTCGGCTCAAGGACCTGTTGCACGACGTCATCCGCCCGGGTGACCGGGTGGCGCTGGAGGGCGACAACCAGAAGCAGGCCGACTTCCTTTCCCGCACGCTGGCCGACTGCGATCCGAAACGCATCAACAACCTGCACATGCTGATCTCCTCGGTGTCGCGGCCGGAGCATCTCGACCTGTTCGAGCGCGGCATCGCCGCGAAGCTCGACCTCGCCTATGCCGGGCCGCAGAGCGTGCGCATCGCGCAGATGGTCGAGGACGGCACCGTCCACATCGGCGCCATCCACACCTACGTCGAGTTGTACGCCCGGATGTTCGTCGACCTCGCCCCCGACGTCGTGCTGCTGTGCGCCGAGAAGGCCGACCGCGACGGCAACCTGTACACCGGCCCGAACACCGAGGACACCCCGACGATCGCCGAAGCCGCCGCCTTCCACGACGGCGTGGTCATCGTCCAGGCCAACGAGATCGTCGACGGCAGTGACGATCTGCCGCGGGTCGACATTCCCGGCAGCTGGGTGGACTACGTGGTAGCCGCCGACCGGCCGTTCTTCCTGGAGCCGCTGTTCACCCGGGATCCGCGGCACATCGGTCCCGTCGAGATCCTCAAGGCGATGATCGCGATCCGCGGCGTATACGAACGCCACCAGGTGGTCTCGCTCAATCACGGTGTCGGGTTCGACACTGCCGCAATCGAACTGCTACTGCCGACCTACGGCGAGAAGCTCGGCCTCAAGGGCAAGATCGCCCGGCACTGGGTGCTCAACCCGCACCCGACGCTGATCCCGGCCATCGAGTCCGGCTGGGTCGAGTCGATCCACAGTTTCGGCGGCGAGTCCGGCATGAACGGCTACGCCGCGGCCCGGCCCGACGTCTTCTTCACCGGCGCCGACGGGTCGCTGCGCTCCAACCGCGTGCTCGCCCAACTGGCCGGCCAGTACGCGATCGACATGTTCATCGGCTCCTCGCTGCAGATCGACGCGGACGCCAACTCGTCCACCGTGACCGACGGGCGGCTGTCCGGCTTCGGCGGCGCCCCGAACATGGGCCACGACCCGCACGGGCGGCGGCACTCGTCGGCCGCCTGGCTCGACCTCGCGCACGGCGACGGAGCCAGCCGGCGCGGACGCAAACTGGTGGTGCAGATGGCTCAGACCTTCCGGGCCGGAGGCGTTCCCACGTTCGTCGAGACCCTCGACGCCGTCGACGTCGGCAAGCAGGCCGGGATGCCGTTGCCGCCGGTGATGATCTACGGCGACGACGTCTCCCACGTCGTCACCGAGGAGGGCGTCGCCTACCTGTACAAGGCGCACTCGCTGGCAGACCGCCGCGCCGCGCTGGCCGCGGTCGCCGGCGTCACGCCGGTGGGCCGAACCGCCGACGCGCGGCGGGTCGAGGAGCTACGACGCGACGGCCTGGTCGCCTTCCCCGAGGACCTCAAGGTCGAGACCCGGCTGGCCGACCGATCCCTGCTGGCGGCGCGCAGCATCGAGGACCTGGTCGCCTGGTCGGGCGGCCTCTACGAGCCGCCCGCGCAGTTCAGGGACTGGTGACCTCGATGATCACCGTAATGCCTTCTCCCGCAACGCCTCTCACGAGTACCTCGATTGCGGAGCTGGCCGTGGCCGCCATCTGCGCGGAAGCGGACCTGACACGCCACCGCCGACGATCCCGTCTGGGTGGCCAACGTCAACAGCGCGACCCAGACCGTGTTAAGCGCACCGCATCAGCGCTGCAAAAGGCAGCCGATGCCGCCCGGGTGGCCGGAGCGTTCAACTACGAGCGACTCAACGTGCCGGTGGCTTCGCACTGCCCGAAGCAGGCGACCACTGCGCGACAACTGGCGGCACACCTTGCAGATTTGCCACGCCGACAGCCCACCGCCCGCTACCTCACGAACACGCGGGGCCGGGCCACGACGTCAGCTGACACCGTCCTCGACGACCTGGCACAGGCGGTCGCACACACGGTCCAGTGGTACGACGCCACTCGGCTGATGGGTGAGCTCGGCGCTACCTGCGCCGTGGAGATCCAGCCCGGTCACGTCCTCACCCGACTGCTACCTTCAGCGGCACCCACGATCGCCGCGATCTCGCTGCAGGACAACGGTCTTACGGCCGCCACCCGACGGGCGAACCGACTGCTGGACACCGAGGACAGGCCGTCTGAACTGGCATAGCGGGGCAGCCAATTACGGGTCGCGGGGCAACCCCAACAATCGCTCAGCGATGATATTCAGCTGCACCTCAGAGGTTCCGCCGTAAATGGTGGTGGCGCGGCTGGACAGCAGATACTCAGCCCACTGGCCCTGCAACTGCCCGGTGTCACCGATTGCTCCGTCGACGCCGAACGACCCCAACCCGAACTCGGCGTAGTCCTGGGCGGTGCGCATCGAGAGCAGCTTCGATATCGCGGCCGACGGGAGCGCGTCACCACCGGCCAGCGTCAGCAGGGTCGAGCGCATGTTGAGGACCTTGGCCGCGTGGCCCTCGGCCATCAGCTGGCCGGCCCGGCTCTGCGCGATCTGGTCGAACTGACCGTCGCGCATGAGCTCGACCAGACGGTCCAGGCTGGCGAGGTTCGGGTTCTCGGCGCTGCCGATGGTCACTCGCTCGGCGGTCAGGGTGTTGCGACTGACTTCCCAGCCACGATTGACCTCACCGAGCACCAGGCCGTCCGGCACAAATACGTCGTCGATGAACACTTCGTTGAAGAATTCGTTACCGGTGAGCTCGCGCAATGGCCGCACCGCGACGCCTTCGCTGGCCATGTCCAGCAGAAAGTAGGTGATGCCGTTGTGTTTTGGAGCGCTTGGCTCCGTTCGCGCCAGCAGCGCACCCCACTGCGCGTACTGCGCGAGGGTGGTCCAGATCTTCTGGCCCGTGATTCGCCAGCCGCCGTCGACCTTGACGGCCTTGGTGGACAAACTGGCCAGGTCCGAACCGGCGCCGGGCTCGGAAAACAGCTGGCACCACAACATTTCACCGCGCAGCGTCGGCGGCAGGAAGCGCTGCTTCTGCTCCTCACTGCCGAACGCAACAATGGACGGGACAAGAAAGCTGGCGATGCCGAGCATTGGGCGCCGGACCCGGCCGGCGCGGAATTCCTGTGCGGTGATGATCTGCTCGACGGGGGTGGCCGAGCGGCCCCACGGCTTGGGCAGATACGGCATCACCCAGCCGCCCTCAACGAGGGCGTCCATCCGCTGATCGGCCGGAATCTCTTTCAGGGCAGCAACTTCGGCGCGGATCTCGTCGCGCAGCTTTTCAGTCTCGGGGTCGAGGTCGAGGTCGAGCTTGCGCACGCCGGTGGTAGTCGCGGTGTCGACGACCCGCAGGTGATAGTCGGCGGCGCGGCCGAACGCCGCGGCGAGCCCGAGCGCCCGACGGTAGTAGATGCCCGTGTCGTGCTCCCAGGTGAAGCCGATGCCGCCATGCACCTGGATGCAATCTTGAGTGCAGCTCTGGGCAGCGGCCGGAGCTAGCGTCGCCGCCACGGCAGCAGCGAATTGTGCTGCGGATTGCGGCTTTTCGATCCCTTCACCGATGGCGCGGGCGGCGTCCCATACCGCCGCGGTTGCCCGCTCGGTGCGGGCCATCATCTCGGCACACTTGTGCTTGATCGCCTGGAACTGACCGATCGGCCGGCCGAACTGCTCACGGATCTTGGCGTAGGCCGACGCCGTGTCGGTGGCCCAGCGCGCAACGCCGATAGCCTCGGCCGACAGCAGCGTGGACACGATGGCCTGCGCGGCGTCGACGCTCAGGTTGCTCAGCACGCGGTCCTCGCCGACCTCCACCTCGCCCGCGCGAACGTGGGCGACCGGCCGCAGCGGGTCCACGCTCACGACCTGCTCGACGTCGAGCTGGCCGGCGTCGAGCACCGTCCATACCGTGCCGATGTCGGTGGACACCGGCAACACCAGCAACGTCGCCTGTGCGGCCGCGGCCACTGAACGCACTTCACCCCGGACCACGAGCACATCGCCGCTGTCGGGTGGCCGTTAGCGAGGACTCCAACGCGTAGACGGCGATCGTCGCGCCCGACGCCAGGTCGCCGAGCAGCTTCGAGTCCGGATCGTGGGCTGAGATCAGGGCGCTGGCGATCGTCGACGGGACGAACGGGCCGGGCACGGCACCGCGGCCGAACTCGGCCAAGACCACCGCCAGCTCGAGAATGCCGAACCCTTGCCCGCCAACGGATTCCGCCAGGTGTACCCCGTGCAGGCCCTGATCCGCGGCGGCTTGCCAATACGGTGGCGGCGTGGCGATCGGTGTTTCCATCGCTTGATGGAGCATCTCGGGCAGCACCGTCCGTGCCACCAGTGACCGCACCGAGTCGGCCAGGTCCTGGTGTTCAGCAGTGATCGCAATCGGCATGAGGCTGAGGTTACGCGGGGGCGTTGCTTTGTAATGCCCGGCTTTGTGATTTCCACCCAACGCCCGGCGGTACGCTCCGTCTCACGATGGCCCCCGATCCGAGCGAGGAGGAACCATGGTCATCGACCTCTGGGTGAATTCGCTGTCCAAGGAGGCGGCCGCCACATTCTTGGGCAAGTCAGGGTTCGGGTCGGTCGAGGGATTCTTCGGCGTCGACGTACGAGAGGCATGACCCCGGTCGACCTGGTGGCCGAGATGGACCGGGTTGGCGTGGACCGGGCGGTCCTGAGCACCCCGCTGTCCAGGGCCGACGACGACACCTTGGCCTTCGCCGCCGAGCGACGCGACCGGTTGTATCTGGCCACCTCGGTCGACCGCCCGGACCGGCCCAGGCAGCAGACATGGCCGTCCGCCGACGGGCCGCCGAAGGAACCGTCGACCTCGTGCGGGTGTCGCCGCTGGTCGACCAGTACCCCCTCAACCACGCGCTGTACTACCCCGTCTACGCCACCTGCGAAGAGCTCGGCCTGCCCGTGTCGATCAACATCGGCATCCCCGGACCCAGGGTCAGGTCCCGCTGCCAGGACCCGGTACTGCTCGAGGACGTGCTGATCGACTTCCCCGAACTGGTCGTCATCGGGGCCCACATGGGCCACCCCTTCGAGGAGCTGCTCATCGAGTACATGCTCAAATGGCCCAATCTCTACCTCTCGAACTCGGCCTTCCTGGCCAAGTACATGCATCCGTCCCTGATCAAGTTCATGGGCTCCCGACGCGGCAGGGGCCGGGTCCTGTTCGCCTCCGACCATCCGTTCCTCCCGATGGAAAGGGCGCTGCAGGCCGCCCGTGCGATTGCCCTGGACGAAGGGCCCATGGCCGAATTCCTGGGCGGCACCGCCCAGCGGATCCTGGAGAAGCGGCCCCGTGGCTGACCTCCTGCCCGACCAGCTGCGGCTGATGGCGTCGGCCTACCCGGACGAGGTCGCGTACCGCAACCTCGGTGACGATTCGTCGATCACCTTCGGCCGCTGGGAGCCGAGTCCAACCGGCTGGCCCACGGCCTGCAGGCCAAGGGCATCCGCAAGGGGGACCTGGTCGCCATCGATCTCGACGCCGAGCAGATCCTCGATTCATCGTCACCTACAGCGCGGTCCACAAAATCGGCGCCGTCTCGGTCCCGATGAACAACCGGCTGTCGCCGCCCGAGATGCGGGCCATCCTCGAGCACGCTGAGGTCGCCGCGGTCGTCTGCAGCGGCGCCTTCGAAGACGCCGTCGGCCCCGCTGTCGGGATCCCTGCCGTCGTTGACCCTCGTGGCCACGGTCGGCCCGTCGGAGCACAGTCGATTCGCCGACCTCGAGGAGTGAAGAGCGAGGACGCCTCGCCCATCCAGGTCCCCATCGACGAGACCGACCTGGCCGACGTGATGTACACGTCCGGCACGACGGGCACGCCGAAAGGTGTTGCCGTGCGGCATGGCAACGTCGCCCTGCTGCCCAACGCACTGCCGCGATGGAACGGATTGAAGTGGCTCAGCGCCACCCCGGTGTTCACCTTCGCCGGCCTCGGCTTCATCTACAACCCGATGAAGGCCGGCATGACCGTGCTGTACCTGCCCAAGTTCGACGCCGGGCGGTGGCTCGACATCGTCGCGCGCGAGCGGCCGGTCATCGCCTTTGTCGTCCCGGCCATGGCCAGACTCCTGATCCACCATCCCGAGTTCGACTCGGCCGACCTCTCGAGCCTCAAGCGCCTGATCCTGGGGAGCGCCCCGCTTTCCCCGGACACGGTGGAGCGCCTGCAGGCCCGCTTGCCCGGAGCCGCCGTCTGAACAGCTACGGCATGACCGAAGGCGGGCATGCCACCTTCACGATGGATCCCGAGGGCGCCCGCACGCGCCCGGGCGCCGTCGGGCGACCCACGCCACCCGTGGAAGTGCGCATCGTCGACGACCAGGGAAAGGTCGTGCCCACCGGGGAGATCGGCGAAGTCATCACCCGAAACCCCGGCGGACACCGCGAGTACTACCGCAACCCCGAGGCCACCACACGGATGTGGGACGGCGGCTGGTTGCACACCGGGGACCTCGGCCGCCTCGACGCCGACGGCTATCTCTTCATCGTCGGGCGCAAGAAGGAGATGGTCGTCCGAGGTGGGATGAACATCTACGCCGACGACGTCGAGTCGGTCCTGCAGGCCCACCCGGACGTGATCGAGGCCGCGGTGGTCGGCATTCCGCACGAGGTGCTGGGCGAGGACATCGCCG
Source organism: uncultured Actinomycetota bacterium (assembly GCA_963832935.1). Taxonomy (GTDB): domain Bacteria; phylum Actinomycetota; class Actinomycetes; order Mycobacteriales; family Mycobacteriaceae; genus Mycobacterium. The sequence continues at coordinate 5,687 of CAWHWA010000024.1, read as the reverse complement.
CCTACGTCGTCCTGCGGCCGGGGGCGACACTTTCGACCGCCGACCTCCAGGGCTTTGCCAGCGAGCGCCTCGCGGACTACAAGGTGCCCCGCCGGGTCCATTACCTTGCGGCGCTGCCGCGCAACCCCGGAGGCAAGGTGCTGAAGTCGCAACTGCGCGCACGAATAGAGGAGACGCTGTGCAGGACCACAGATTTGATTTCATCGTCGACGGCACGCCCGAAGAGGTGTGGGACGTGATGTGGAAGCAAACCCGGGCGGGCATCGAGACGGACACGGTGAAGATCGAGATCCTCCATCCCGGGGACGAGCAGGGCAACGGGCTGGTGCGACACTGCTACTTTCCCGTGCCGAAGTATCTGCTCTCGGGCGGCAAGGCCCAGTCCTGGGAATGGATCACCGAGGCCCAGCGCCCGGTGTCGTGGCGGTACGACGCCATCGGCAAGCCACTGTGGTCCAAAGCCTCGGGTTGGACCCGGCTAGAGGATCTCGGAGGCGGCAAGACCCGCGTCTACTTCCGCGAGACCTACGAGGTGTTCAACCCGTTGATGCGGGTCTTACTCGAGAAGCGGGTCCACCACTTCATCTCCGACGGCAACGACAAGTTGATCGAGGCCGGATTGGTGCGTTCACTGAAGAAGCTCCACGGGCGCAACCACTAGGCACGCCAGCGGGCAGGAGCGAAATCGATCCGGCGCTAGCGGATCTCTTGTGCGACATAGACGATGATGTAACCCACCGGAATGCCCGTGCGGGCGGCGATGCATTCCCGCGCCACCAACTCGATCGTCGACCGGCGGCCGGAGCGGGCCACCGCAGCGATCTCGGGGATCCGGATGAGCCACCCATCGGTCTCTCGGGTGACTTCGATGTCGAAGCACTGACCGATCTTCGGGAGGGTCACACGCTGAACGCTGCGCGGCGATTGTGCCCGTCGCAGAGTGGGCTGAATAAGCATCTGCTTTTCCTGAGTCGACAATGAGCCGCGCGCAAGAATAATCCCAAATCGGCGCAAACACCTAATCGTCCTGGCGGCAGCGTCAGTGGTAGCCGGGCAAGTCCGGCACACCGCTGGACGTCAACCAACCGCCGCCGTCGACAACCAGCACGGCTCCGGTCACATACGACGCGGCGTCGCTGGCCAGGAATAGCACCGTCTCGGCAATCTCGGTGGTCGAGCCGGGACGCCGCAGCGGATTCTGGATGGCGCGGTGCTGGTCGTCGCCGGCGATTCTCTTGACTCCCTCGGTGCCCGACATTGCCCCGGGGGCAACGACATTGACCCGCACCCCGTCGGGTCCCCATTCGATCGCGCAGGCACGGCTGAACGCGTCAACGCCGGCCTTGGCCGAAACGACGTGGGCTTGCAGCGCCATGCCGCGGTACTGGATCGCCGCGCTGATGTTCACCACGGCGCCGCCGTGATCGCGCAGCCAAAGGTCGTACGCCGCCTTGGATACGTTGAATGTCCCGAGTAGGTCGATGTCGACCACGGCTTTGAATCCGTTAGGGCTGAGGTCGCTGATCGGGGCGGGGAAGTTTCCGGCGGCATTGTTGACGACAATGTCGAGTTGACCGAAGGTGGCCAACAGTTCCTCGACGATGGCTGTGACCTCGTCCTGCGCGGCGGACGTCGCAGACACCGTAGACAGCCTCAATCCCCTCTTCCCGCAACGCCCTAACCGCTGCTTGAAGATTGGGTTCCTTTCGGCTGCAGATGGCCACGCGAGCGCCGTGGCTGCCGAATACCCGGGCGATCTCCAGGCCGAGCCCGGTTGCCCCACCGGTTACCAGCGCCACCTTCCCTTGCAGGAGATCGGCCCGGAATGGGCTCGGGTGGACGGTCATTGGGATTCCAGTTCGGAGATGAGGTCAGCGAGGGCAAGGATCCGCTGCGCGTCGCGCACGTGCAGGCTTTCGATCATGCGGCCATCGACGGTGATGACGCTGTTGCCCGCGGCCTGGGCCTGCTCGTACGCCGAGACGATCTTGCGGGCGTCGGCCAGCTCCTTTTCCGAAGGGCCGAACACTTCATTGGCCGGGGCAACCTGGGACGGATGGATCAGAGTTTTGCCGTCGAAACCCATCTCACGGCCTTGCTGAGCCTCGGCCCGGAAGCCGGCTTCGTCGGCGATGGTGTTGAACACACCGTCCAAGATGACCTTCCCCGCTGCCCTGGCACCCAACACGGCAAGCGACAACGCGGGCACAACCGGCGCACGTCCGGGCAGGTGCAAGCCATGCAGATCGTTCACGAGATCGTTGGTGCCGACGACCAGCACCGTCAACCGATCGCTGGCCGAGGCGATCTCCTCCACCCGCAAGATGGCCCGCGGCGTCTCGATCATCGCCCACAGCTGCAACGACTGCGGCGCGTCGAGGGCATCGAGCGCGGCGGCCAGCGCCTGGACCTCTTTTCCCGTCTCTACCTTCGGCACCAGCACGCCGTGGGCGGCCGAATTAGCCACCGCGGCCAGATCGTCATCGTGCCAGTCGGTGCCTGCGCCATTGATGCGCACCACAATCTCGCGAGGCCGGTAACCGTCTGACGAGATCGCGCCGCACACCTTCGCTCTGGAATCGGTTTTGGCATCGGGGCCAACTGCATCCTCGAGGTCGAAAATCAACACGTCGGCCGGTAGCGATTTCCCCTTGTCGAGTGCTCGATCTTTATTACCGGGAAGGTAGAGAGCGGATCGGCGCGGGCGCGGCGTCGGTGCCATGGGGCAAGCGTAGAGCTTTGGCCTGGCCCGCCCGGGAAGTGGTGGCGGCTTTCGTCGAGATCATCGGTCGCCCGGTGATTCGCTCCTGGGTTGCAGAATCGCCACGATTTTGTCGCGCAATCCGCGTCATTTTCGTGGCGCGCGAAATATGGCGGTGAGAAATCTGGTTGACAGGTTTATGCTCGTATTCGCGGCGCATTGCCGACCGAAAAGTTAGGTCGAAGAATGAGCACGGAGAAGATTAACCGCGGCATTCTGCTCACCATGGTGGCGCTCGTAACGATCGCCTACATCGCCCTCTACGATCAGGCCTCACCCGACTTCAGGCTGTACGTGCCGCTGTGCGTGGCTGCCTTGTTGGGACTGCTGATCCACGATGCGGTGAGCAACCACAAGCCCCGGAGGCACTAAACAGGAAGTTCTGCGGCGCTGTCGGCGTTATTAGGTCGTGGCAGTAACAGGGTTTCACGAAGGCGAAGTGGCGACTCAACGTCGAGCTGGCGTCGAAGGTGCCGCAAAACGGCTCGAAAACATGCTCAGCGCGAACCGCTTATCGGCGGGCGCTGCGCAATTCCTGACAAAGCAGCGTTTTGCCGCATTGACCGGGCGTGACCGCGAGGGGATGCTGTGGATCTCTCCGTTGTCAGGCCAGCCGGGGTTCCTGCGTGGCTCCGACGACATCTTGCAGATTTCTGCCCTCCCGCGCGAGGGTGATCCCCTGCACCGGATGCCCACCGGCCAACAGGTCGGGTTAATCGCGATCGAGTTCGCCGCCCGGCGCAGAATGCGCATCAATGGCAGCCTCGTCGCGAGCGACAACGCGGGCATGACGGTGCGCGTCGACCAGGCCTACGGGAACTGCCCCCAGTACATCCACCGGCGCGACGTCAACGTCGTCGCGGTCGTTGCCGCCTCTGAAACCTCAAGGCATGCAGCCTCTTTGAGCGCATCCGACCAGGCGATGATCGAAGCTTCCGACACATTCTTCCTGGGCACAGCGCATCCCAGCCGGGGCAGCGATGCATCGCATCGTGGAGGTCCTGCCGGATTTGTCCGAGTCGACTCCGCCAACCGGCTGTGGTGGCCGGATTACCCGGGCAACAACATGTTCAACAGCTTTGGCAACCTGGCGGTCGACGACGAGGCTGCCCTGTTATTCGTCGACTTCGTCACCGGTGCCAGCCTGCACCTGTCCGGCACCGCCCAGGTGGAGTGGACCAGCCCCGGCGCCGACGGTGACGACGGTGGTGTGGGACGCCGCGTCGCGTTTACGGTCGGCTCCGTCGTTTCGATAGGTGATCTGGCCGAGATTCCGCGGTCCGCACAGATCTGAAAAATGATCCTGGGCACGCTCCACCCAGGAAGAACACGGCCTGTTCCAACGCCTATGTGGATTCGACAATCGAGTGGTGAAACTCATCGGGCGAACGGCCCTCGTGACCGGCGCTGGGACGGGCATCGGTGAGGCGATTGCTCGACGACTGGTACCTGATGGGGCGCGCGTGTGCGCTGTCGGCCGCACTGCCAAAACCCTTGAGACGCTTGTAACAAGCTTGCCCGAAGGTGCCGCAGTCAGCGTGGTCGCCGATGTCGCCAACCATGATGAGGTCTTCGAAGCCGTTGCGGCAGCTGCACGTTACGGTGACGGTGTCCTCGACATCATCGTCAACAATGCAGGTATCGGCCCGGTTGCAACAATCGAGGACGGCGACATCGAGAACTGGGAAAAGACTCTCGCGGTGAATCTCACGGGCCGATGCTGATCATCAGGGCTGCGATACCGTACCCGCGGAAGTCTCCCGCCGCATCGGTCGTCAACATGTCGTCGGTAGCCTGCCGGCGGCCTTTCCCCGGGATGGCGGCCTACTCCGCCTCCAAGGCGGGACTGATCATGCTTACCCGGCAAGCCGCAATGGACTACGGCGCAGAGAATATCCGCTTCAACGCCGTCTGTCCGGGCTGGGTGCGGACAGCCATGAGTGTCCAAGACATGTAGGGCGTGATCGAACTCCACGGCGGTGATACTGATTCGGCCTTCGCAAGGGTCAGCCGAGACACTCTGCTGGCGCGCGTCGCCGATCCCGCCGAAGTCGCCGGTGTCGTAGCGTTCCTGGTGTCTCCGGATGCATCGTTCGTCACCGGACAGGTGGCCGCGGTCGACGGGGGTTCAACGCTCCTCGATGTGTCGACGCTGGCCTTCGTCGGCCACGCTGAAGTGCATTAGCCAGTGGCAACGCGTTTGCTTGACCAGCAAACAGGCCGTATGCCCCGTCGCGCCGCGCATGATGCTCGAAGTCCCACTTCTGACTCGTCAAGACGGAATTCATAGGTATCCCACAGAATCTTGAATTAGATATGTGCGGAGTGTTACCAACTTCGAAGTGAGCGTCGAACGCCGCTCGCTCTGCGTAAACGGGCACTGCCGGGTGGGATTATGGCGACTAATCGCTGCCCTACTTCCCCTCAACCTCAGGCCGAAAGTGAAATTGAAGGAGAAACTCATATAACTCTAATATTTTATATGAGAATCATATGGCCGCGGGTTCGGAGTGCGAGGTTGCGATAGCTTTCTCCGAGCAAAACGATCGTCGCCCAGCCGCCTCATGGCGCCTAATCCGGCGCTGCGCCCGCTCAAGCTCAGTCGGGGTACAGAGCTTGTCGATGGGCTTGTCAGTCCTCGTCAATCAATAGTTAGTGCGGCTATATATAGCACGTAGCCTGCTGTGACTTCCGAGACTCGGTGCTTCTATCGCATGCCGGCCGGCGCTTGGTACTCCTGCGACAGGTTGGATCCGGTCGTGTAGCAGCGCCCAAAGTCGTATCCACGACAACACGCAGCGTGTGAGGTGACGACTTTTTATCGCGCGCGGTGGGGTCGTCAATCGGCTCCGTCCGGTAGGAGCATTCCGGGCGTGGGGCTCGCAACCTCAAAGCCGCGAACTCATATTTATGATCGCGAGAAGTT
>CAWHWA010000023.1:0-11528 GCA_963832935.1 uncultured Actinomycetota bacterium | reverse complement strand
TGTCCGTGCCGCTGGTGAACGCCGTGAGAAGCGAAGGTCACTCTTCGCCGCGGGCCCGAGCTTCGTAGGCCTTGCGCTTCTCGACGTCGACGTCGTCGGTGAACACACGATCGCCGCCGAGCTTGCGGTTTAGGGCCTCGGCGATGCCGCGCGGCCAGAACTTCTGTGACACGACCATGGCGCCGGCCACCTTGGTGATTCGCACCCGCGGCTTGGGGTGGGCCACCAGCCGCACGATCGCTTCGGCGATCTCGGCGGGCTCGGCGTTCCGGAATCCCTTCGTCCCGATCGTCCCGGAGGTGAGTTCGGTGTTGACGAATCCCGGCAACACCATCGAGAAGTTCACGCCCGCCGAGCGGTACTCGAGCCGGGACGAGTCGGTGAAGCCCACCACCGCGTGCTTGCTCGCGCAGTAGGTGGCCAGCCCCACAACGTTGAGCTCCCCGGCCAGCGAAGCGACGTTGATCACGTGGCCCGGCGGCGGGCGACCATGCGTTGGGCCGCCAGCTTGCTGCCCAGGATCACGCCGTAGATGTTGATGTCCAGGATCCGCCGGGTGACGGCGTCGGGCTCGTCGATGATGCGGCCGACGGGCATGATGCCGGCGTTGTTGACCAACACGTCGATCGGACCGAGCTGGCGCTCCACCTGGTCGAGGAAATCCGCAAACGAATCCTTATCGGTCACATCGAGTTTGCCGTAGACGTCGAGCCCGAGGTCGGCACCCGATTCCTTCACCTTGGCCTCGTCAATGTCGCCGATGGCGACCTTGGCGCCCAAATTGTGCAGTGCGGTCGCGGTGGCCAATCCGATTCCCCGTGCGCCGCCCGTGATCACGATGACTTTCCCGCGGACCTTGACGCCGATCGATGCCGTGTCTGCCATTCGGTCAGCACAGCACTCCACTTCGGGCCGCGCAATGACCTCAGAAAATATGAAGTATTGCGGTACTCGTGACAGCTGCTGAGCGCCGGCGTGATCATCAGATGATGACTGATGCCTCCGCGACAGACCGAACGACGCCTGACCTCGACGCCGTCGTAATTGGCGCTGGTATCGCCGGCCTGTACCTCGCCTACCGCCTGAGCCGCGCCGGCTACCGATTACGCGTATTCGAAGCGGCCGACGACATCGGTGGAACATGGTACTGGAACCGGTATCCGGGCGCCCGGGTCGACGTGCCCAGCGTCGATTACATGTACAGCTTCGATCCCGACTGGCAGCGGGACTGGCAATGGTCGGAGAAGTACGCCACCCAGCCGGAGATCCTGCGTTATTTGAATCACGTCGCCGACAAGCACGACCTGCGCCGCCACATCACCTTCTCGACGCGAGTCGAGCAGGCGGCCTGGGCCGACGATGCCTCGTCATGGCGCGTGCGCACCGACGGCGGCGACGACGTCACCGCCCGTTTCGTCGTGATGGCCACGGGTTGTCTGTCCATTCCCAAGCCAGCCGAGGTCGACGGACTCGAGCGGTTCGCCGGTGAGGTCTACTTCACTAGCCGCTGGCCGCACGAGCCCGTTGATTTCACGGGTAAGCGGGTGGCGGTGATCGGCACGGGTTCCTCTGGCGTTCAATCGATTCCGGTCATTGCCCAGGAAGCGCGAGAGCTGGTGGTTTTTCAGCGCACTCCGAATTTCTCGATCCCGGCGCGCAATGGTCCGTTGTCGCCCGAGAAGCTGGCGCAACTGGCAAATGAGGCGGAATACCGCGCGGCGGCGCGGGTGTCGTGGGGCGGGATTCCGGGGGAGCGCAGCATCATCCCGACATTTAGCGTGTCGGAGGCTGAACGCCAAGAACGCTATGAACACGCATGGCAGAGCGGCCTACTGTTCGAGACGTTCGTCACGTTCGCCGACGTACTGAGCAATCCCGCAGCCAACCACGAGTTCGCCGAGTTCTTCCGGAACAAGATCCGCGGCATCGTCGACGATCCCGAGACGGCGGCCGAGCTGTGCCCGACCGATCACCCCCTCGGGACGAAAAGGCCATGCCTGGACACGAACTACTACGCCACCTACAACCTGCCGCACGTGCACCTTGTGAACGTCCGAAAACATCCGATCCGACAGATCACGGAAACGGGCATCGACACCGCCGACGAGTCGTTCGCCTTCGACACGATCGTCTTCGCCACTGGTTTCGACGCTGTGACGGGCGCGATCACGTCCGTCGACATCACGGGCCGAAACGGCTTGGCGCTGAAGGACAAATGGTCGAATGGGCCGCAGGCCTACCTCGGGTTAACCACCGTCGGCTTTCCGAATCTGTTTTTCATCACCGGTCCCGGGAGTCCCTCGGTGCTGTCGAACATGGCCGTGTCGATCGAACAGCACGCCGACTGGGTGCTCGACTGCCTCGGCCACCTGGGTACGGGCGGCTTCGACGTCATCGAGCCCACCGAGACGGCCGAAGCCGGGTGGACGCAACATGTCAATGACTGCGCCGACATCACCCTCTACCGGACCGCGAACTCTTGGTATATGGGCGCCAATGTGCCGGGCAAGCCACGGGTTTTTCTGCCCTACTGCGCGGGCGTCGACTTCTACCACCTCAGCTGCGACGAGGTGATAGCCCGCGATTATCTGGGTTTCAGGTTGTCCGGCCCCGACCGCACGCAGTGCAACGACGGAGTGGTGCGCCGGTTGCAACCCGACGTCGAGATGGTCCTCAACGAGGTGGCGGCGCTGCAACTTCCCCCGATGGAATCGCTGGCCGTGGCGGATGCCCGCGCCCTTTACGCGGAGATGTCTGGGACTCGACCGCCGGGACCAGACGTCGGTGAGGTCGTCGACGGCGTCTTGCCCGGTGCCGCAGGCGATCTGCCGTACCGGCTCTACCGACCGGCGACCGCGGGCCCGCACCCGATCGTCGTGTACTTCCATGGCGGCGGCTATGTCCTGGGTGACGCCACCGCGGATGATCCGCTGTGCCGGGACCTTTGCGTGGGCAGCGACGCAATAGTCATCTCAGCGGACTACCGCCACGCCCCCGAGCACCGATTCCCCGCGGCGGTTGAAGACGGCATGGCCGCGGTGCGGTGGGTCGCCGACAACGCCCAGGGCCTCGGCGGCAGAGCAGGGCAGCTCGCGGTCTGTGGCTGGAGTGCGGGCGGAGGCATCGCGACGGTGGTATGCCGGTTGGCGCGGGACATGGGTGGGCCGACCATCACCGGACAGGCGTTGTTGATGCCACTCACGTCCGGCGACATGACGCGCGCATCCTTCGCCGAGAACGCGGAGGGCTATGGCCTCACGACGCCGTTACTCAGGTGGTTCTACGACCACTACATCGACGCGGCTGATCGCAGCGATCCCCGCTTCGCACCCTTAGCTGCCGTCGATCTGTCCGGGCTGCCGCCGGCGATCGTGGTGACGGCCGAGTTCGATCCCCTGCGTGACGTCGGTGAGGCCTATGCCGCCGCGCTCAATGCAGCCGGCGTCCCGACGGAGCACGTCCATGCGCGCGGTCATACGCACCTATCGGTGTCCATGGTCGACGTGGTCATCTCGGGCGCACCGATACGTGCACGGATGGGGGAGGCGTTGCGCCGCTTTTTCGTGGCGACGCGCACGCCCGCACCCGCCTCCTGAGCAGTGCTGCCGCGCCACGGAACAGACGAGATTTGAGAGTCTCCAATGTCGGTCGCGGTTTGCTGCGTGAACGTGCGCATGGTGTGGCATCCTGTGCGCGTGTCCGCGGCTACTGCTCCTTCGGGGGTGGTGACGTTTCTGTTCACCGATATCGAGGGGTCGACCCGTCGGTGGGAAGCGGACGCGGATGCGATGCGTGCGGAACTGGCCACGCACGACGACGTATTGCGCGGGGCGATTCAAGCGCACGGCGGCTTTTTGTTCAAGCACACCGGTGACGGGGTGTGTGCGGCGTTTTCATCGCCGCGCTCTGCGGTTGAGGCCGCCGTCGCAGCCCAGCGGCGGCTGCAACTGCCCGTGCGAATGGGCATCGCCACCGGCGAAGCCGAGCTGCGTGATGGGGACTATTTCGGAACGGTAGTCAACCGCGCGGCGCGGGTGATGGCCGCCGGGCACGGTGGCCAGATCCTGGTGGCCGAGTCGACCGCGGCACTGCTCAGCGGAGTTGATCTGCTGGACTTGGGGCCTCACCAGCTGCGCGATCTGCCCCGCCCCGAACGGGTGGCGCAGTTGTACCATCCCGATCTTCGTCATGATTTCCCGCCCCTGCGCACAGCCAGTGCCCTTGTCACACATAACCTTCCGGTGCAGCTCACCAACTTTGTCGGCCGCGGCGCACAGATGACTGACTTGGAGAAGCTGCTCGTCGACAACCGGCTGGTGACGCTCACCGGCGCCGGCGGCGCGGGCAAGACGCGTCTCGCCATTGAGATCGCGGCTCGCATCGCTGCTGAGTTCCGTGACGGCTTGTGGTACATCGACCTTGCGCCGGTCACCCATCCTGCCGTGGTGCCCGTTACCGTGGCGCGCGCGTTGGGTCTACCCGACCAGCCGGGCCGCTCCACGATAGATACGTTGCTGCGGTTCGTGCGCGACCGGCAAATGCTGGTGGTGCTGGACAATTGCGAGCACCTGCTCGACGCGAGCGCGGAGCTGGTCGTTGCTCTGCTCGGTGCCGCGGCGGGGCTGACGTTGCTGGCAACAAGCCGGGAGCCGATCGGCGCCTCGGGCGAAGTGAGCTGGCGAGTCCCGTCACTTTCCCTGGCCGACGAGGCAACCGAGTTGTTTGTCGACCGCGCCCGCCGTGCTCGGCCCGATTTCCGCATCACCACCGACAACACCACAACTGTGGCCGAAATCTGTCGCCGCCTCGACGGGATGCCGCTGGCGATTGAGCTGGCAGCGGCGCGGGTGCGCGCGCTCTCGCTGGGCGAGATCCTCGACGGTCTGCGTGACCGGTTCCAGTTGCTGACCGGCGGTGCGCGCACCGCGGTACACCGCCAGCAAACGCTGCGCGCCTCGGTGGACTGGTCGCATGCGCTGTTGAGCGAGGACGAGCGGGTTGTGCTTCGTCGGCTGGCGGTATTTTTGGGAGGGTTCGACTTGGACGCCGCTCAGGCGGTCGCCGGCGGCGCAATGCAGCGCTTTCAGGTGCTGGACCTCCTTGCTTTGCTGGTGGACAAATCGCTGGTGGTTGCCGACAACAGCGGGGGCACCACGCGTTACCGGCTGTTGGAAACGGTGCGCCAATACGCACTGGACAAACTCGCCGAGTCCGGTGAGGCGGACGCAGCGCGCTCGCATCACCGCGATTACTACACGGCGCTCGGCGCCCTGCTCGATAGCCCGACAGCCACCGATTACGAGCGCCAGCTGGAGCAGGCCGAGACCGAGATCGACAACCTGCGCGCCGCATTCGCGTGGAGCCGCGAACACTCCAATACCGAGCTGGCGTTGACACTGGCGTCGTCGCTGCAGCCGCTGTGGCTCGCGCGGGGTCGCACCCGGGAAGGGTGGGCGTGGTTCGACACCGCCCTCACCGATGACGTCGCACATGACCTCGAGGTAGCAGCCGCGGTGCGCGCTCGGGCGCTCGCCGACTCGGCCCTGCTAGACACCTGGGCTAACTCCGCCACCAGCGTGGATCGAGCCCAACAGGCGCTGGTGATCGCTCGGGAACTCGACGACCCCGCCATACTCGTCCCCGCGCTGACAGTCTGCGGTCTGATCGCGAGCTATAGCTATGACGCCGAGGTAACTCGGACGTGCTTCGCCGAGGCGCTCGGCCTCGCGCGGGCGCTTGACGATCGGTGGAGGCTAAGCCAGATCCTCGCCCTGCAGGCCGCGGCGGGCAATATCGCTGGTGAGCCGATCGCGGCCCGTGCGGCGGGTGAAGAAGGACGTGACGTCGCCGCCGAGATCGGCGACCGATTCTACGGATGCCAAAGCCGCGCGAGTCTCGGCTGGGCCCAGGTGATGCAGGGCGAGCTCGCCGAAGCCGTCGCGCAATTCACCGGACTGGTGACCGAGGCCGAATCGGCCCACGATTTGATCCTGAGGTCGACATCCCACCAGGGCCTGAGCTATGCACTGGCCTGCCAGGGCGAAGTCGACGCGGCCCAGCGCGCAGCCGAAGTGACCCTCGATGCCGCCACCGAGCTCGGCGAGATGTTCCTCGGAACGGGATACATGGCGTCTGGAATCGCAGCTCTGGCCGCCGGCGATGCGCAAGCCGCGCACGACGCCGGCCAGGCGGCCTTTGAACATTTCACCTTCGCGCAGCTCGCCACCGTCATGCGCTCCGTCATGGCCCAGGCTGCCGTGGCGGGTGGCGATCTCGTCGGAGCGCGGCGCTGGGCCGATGAGGCGGTCGCGATGGCCACCGGCTGGCACCTGATAATGTCGCTCACGCCGCGCGCCCGCGCCGCGATCGCACGAGGTGAGCGCGAAGATGCGGAACGCGACATCCAGGATGCACTGGCCTGTGCCGCAGGCATCGGGGCCCATCTGGAAGTCCCCGACATCCTGGAATGCATCGCCGATCTGGCTAGAGCGGCGGGCGGCCTCCATGAAGCTGCGCGGTTCTTCGGCGCGGCATACGGCGTTCGGCAGCGTATGGGCGCGGTCCGCTTCAAGGTCTGGGATGTCGGGTACGAGGCCTCGGTGGCGGCGCTGCGTAATGCCCTCAGCGAGCAGGACTTTGACTCCGCCTGGGCTGCGGGCGCCGCCCTGTCCGTCGAGGAGGCGATTGCCTACGCCCTGCGTGGCCGCGGCGAGCGCAAACGCCCCGCGAGCGGCTGGGCATCGCTCACCCCCACTGAGCGCGACGTGGTGCGCCTGGTCTGCGAGGGGCTCGGCAATAAGGACATTGCCACAAGGCTTTTCGTCTCACCTCGCACCGTGCAAGCCCACCTGACCCACGTCTACAGCAAGCTCGGCCTGACCTCCCGGGTGCAGTTGGCGCAGGAGGCGGCCCGCCACACTTAACCGAGAGTCTCGAAACTTGGCTCGGGATAGTAGTGGGCCTCGCCAGCATTCGGCGCCGCAATCAGCTGATTGTGCGCCGGGTGGGCGGTATTGACGCGGTGGAACGACTCGGCCACGGTTTTGGCGTCCGCCGTCCAGATGTTGACGATGCCGGTGGCAACCTTTGGCGCAGTGGTCGACTCCAAAAGCGGCTCGGCGAACGACAATTCGGCGGCCTGCGAACCAGTTACCCATAGCGTGCCATAGCCGAGCCGTTCGATTTCCTGGGCCTGCTCGGGGGTAACTGCCAGTCCGAGGTCGAGGAAACTGCTGCCTGGGTCCCAGGTAAACACGCCGAATCGGCCAAGGCCGATGTTTGGTGTCGTCATTGGTCTGTTCGCTGTATCAGTGCTTGCTGAAGCCGGTCGGGCGAACCACGATGACCACCCAATCCGGGGCGTCGGAGGGAGCCTCGCCCCGGGGCGGGGCGTCGGGGGGAGGTTCGTCGCCGCTGTAGCGGTTGGCGATACGCCGAAAGAAGCTCGCCGCCGGATCGGGCTCGATGCGCTCGACGTCGCCGCGCACTTCCAGATAGCGGTACGGATTGTCGGGATCCGAGATCGACATCGCAACCTGCGGGTGAGTCTGCACGTTGCGGTACTTCTGCCGCTTGGTGGTGTGCGCGAACCGCAGCAGCTCGCCATCCCAGTCGAACCACATCGGACTCACTTGCACCGCACCGTCGGGCCGGGTCGTCGCCAAATGCCCGTACAGCGGGCGTTCAAGCAGGTCGTGGTAGCCGGCGGGAACCGCAGCCATATTCGCTCCTATCCAATTCTGCGGGGAATGCCAGTTGATACAACGGCGACCCCGCTGCGCTAGGTCAGTAGTCGACGGGCTGGTTGAAGACGATCACTAGGCTGGCGATCTTGCCGTCACGCACGCTGAAGTAGTTCGTCAGAACAATCTCGTCGGGCAGATTGGTCCGGTCGAACGTACCGTCGTAGGCTCCGCGCACCACGGTATCGCCGTAATGATCGAGTACCTCACGCACTTCGATCGTCACCTTGTCGCCGACCATCTCCTTGGCCACCCAGCGGCGGATGGCGTCGATTCCGACGAATTCGCGGTGGTTGTCGTTGACGTAGGCATCTTTGGTGAACGTGGCGACCGCGCGATCGGTGTCCGCGGCGTTGATCGCGTCGATGTGTTCGGCGACGATCCCGGTGAGGTCGGTCTGTTTCATACTCTCGTCTCCCAATTCGTGGCCGGCGCGGTGTTGCAGCCGGTGATCCCACCGTGCGCGCTCACATCGTGGGCGAGTCAAGGCTCGTTCGGGGCGTGAGTCTCCCCCGAGGGGAGAGTGCACACTGAGGCCATGAGTTCACCCGCGCTCTTAGCCATCGGGGACTTCTCCCGTGCAACACAGTTGAGCGTGAAAATGCTGCGCCACTACCACCAGATCGGGTTGCTCGAGCCCATCGATGTCGATCGCGCTACCGGCTACCGCCGCTACAGCACCGACCAGATCTCAACAGCACAGATCATTCGCCGTTTCCGGGCGCTAGAAATGCCGCTCGACGAGATCCGCACCGTTATGAGCACCACCGACATTCGTCAACGCAACGAACTGATCAACGCGCACCTCCTGCGCCTGGAATCCCAACTCGCGCACACTAAGCGGGCCGTTGAGTCGCTGCGTGAACTGCTTGAGCCCGGACCTGCTGCCGAAGGCCGGATAGGTTTTCGCAGAGTCGAAGCGACCGAGGCGGTCGCGATCAGCGAGGTCGTCGACCTAAGTGATGCGCTGACGTGGGTCCAGGGGGCGCTGGCCGAGTTGTATGCCACCCTGACTGCTCAAGGCGCGCGCATCCGCGGAACGGCCGGAGGCATCTTCGCCGATGACCTAATCGCCAATGAACGAGGACTGGCGACCGTTTTCGTCCCGTACGCCAGCGACCTCCGACGCACCGGACGCCTCACCGAACTGGTGGTGCCCGCCGCCGAACTGGTCACCGTAGTGCAAGCCGGCTCGTATCACGACTTCGACCTGGCCTACGGCGCCCTGGCCACCCACGTCGCCCAACACGCGATCCCCGTCGACGAGCCCATTCGCGAGTACTTCCTCGTCGGCCCCCAAGACACCCGCGACGAAACGGCCTGGCGCACCGAAATCGGGTGGCCAGTCTTTCACACCACCACCGCCTAAGCTTGCCCACGGTCCATCACCTCTGCAGAGACCGACTGTTGATCCCATACACGCGGTACCACGCCGGTTTGGCAGCAACATCTGAGAAACCCACAACGTTAATTTTGAGACTCGCAGGGCACCCCAGCTCAGCACACCGTCGTCCACGGTCTAACTCGCGAGCCCGCGCATCACATCGTTCGCAGTGCACGGGCAGATTTCAGGGCGGGCACGGCTGCTGCTGTGTTCGGTGTTCGCGGCTACGCCTCCGTGAAGCTGCCGTTTGCACAGGGCGAAGATCGCCGCGCGGAAAACCGAGCCGTCGGCGGCGCCAATACAGATGCGCGTTCAAACACGGATGACAGTGGGTTTAGCGGTTTAGTGTTCCGGCATGGATCGCATCTGGCAGCGGCTGTGGGATCGGTGCGGGGCAAGGTATTCGTGGGCGATTTGGGTGGTTACGTCCGCCTCGGGTCTGCCGGTCTACCTCGTTTGGTCGTGGCTTGTTGTCGCTTCCGAGAAGTCGAGTCACTACGTAGAGGCGTCCGTTCTCGCCGGTGTCGTGGTCGTGGTGTTGGCGTTCGCGTTGATTCTTCCCGGCAACCGACTGCTCCGCCGTGCCGAACAGTGGGCGGCGGGCCGCGAGGTCGATCGCGCAAAGGCGCTGAATGACACTTACCGCTACGGTCGAGCAGCGACTCTTCGAGCAGTAGCGTTCTTACCTGTTTCGGCCGTACTGCTATTGATGGTTGTCGGTGTAATCGCCGGAGCGGGCGGGTCGCGGCTAGTCCAATACGGCATCGTGGGCGGCGCCGCCGGAATTGCCTTGGCGCTGGTCGGACCTCACACGTTTACGCAAGGAGCACTACGACCGGCCCGGGCCGCCCTCGCCGGGGATACCGGGATCGGCGACTCCCTGCCGCGTTCGCGTCCGACCTTCGCCGCATGGCTGGACCTCTCGATACTGGGAGTGGTGTTCGCGTTTAGCGCCATGGCAGCAACGTGGGCGGTGGTGCTGGATCGGGGCCGGGAATTCCCAGTGCTCTCCGTGGGGATCGCAAGCGTGTTGACGCTTGGCTTGGGGGTACCGATCACCATCGGCTCGATGCTCTCGCCGTCGTTTCGTCCGATCCGCGAGCTCGCTGCAGCAACTGTACGAGTGGCGGCGGGCGACTACAGCCAGCGTCTGCCGGTGGCGCAAGACGATGACCTGGGCGCGCTCGCTGCGTCATTCAACCGCATGCAAGCGGGTCTGGCTGAGCGCCAACGACTTCAGGTCGCGTTCGGCACCTACGTCGATCCGGCCCTGGCGGCGCGGTTGCTGGAGCAGGGCGACGACGTCTTCGCCGGTGAGCGCCGCGAGGTGACGGTGATGTTTATCGACATCCGCGACTTCACCCCGTTCGCCGAGGCAAACACCGCCGAGGACACGGTCGCCCGTCTCAACGCCTTGTTCGAGATCGTCGTGCCTGCCGTGGTGGACGGCGGCGGGCACGTCAATAAGTTCCTTGGCGACGGCGCACTGGCGGTCTTCGGCGCCCCGAACGACCTCGCGGACCATGCCGACGCCGCGGTGACCGCCGCGGTGCTGATTCACCGTCTCGTCGCCGACCGATTCGGCGGCGAACTTCGGATTGGTATCGGGATCAACACCGGTCTGGTGATCGCCGGGACCATTGGCGGCGCAGGCAAACTCGAGTTCACCCTGATCGGTGACACCGTCAACGTTGCAGCCCGCGTTGAGCAGCTCACCAAAACCACCGGCGACACGATCCTGCTCACCCATGAGACAGTCGACACCCTGACTTCTCGACCCGCCGCCCTGACCGACCGGGGATCGCACGCACTGAAAGGAAAGTCAGCAGCCGTGCAGGTCTTCGCCCTAAACCAAGTGGACAACGCGCGGGTTGACCACTAGTTAAGGGAAGGTGATCGAATCTCTGCCAGATCACTATCGCAACGCGTCCGCACCACGTCGTCACGAAGCTGCCACCGGCATCACGTCATTCGCCGATAGGACGAAGATTGCCGCCCGGATAGCCGAACCATCCGCGGCGCGATATAGGTGCGCGTTCAAACACGGGTGACATGGCAGCTAACCGGTTTAGTCTCGCGTCATGGATCGCATCTGGCAGTGGGCGTGGGATCGGTGCGGAGCGAAGTACTCGTGGGCGATTTGCGCGGTCATGTTCGCCCTGCTCCTGCCTGCCTTTCTCATATTGTTGTTTATGGTTGTCGCTTTCGAGAAGTCCGATCGCTACGTCGAGGCAGCCGCCGTCACCGTTGTCGCCCTGCCGGTGCTGGTGTATGTGTACGTTCTTCCCGGGGGACGGCTCCGCCTTGCGGAGCAGTGGGCCGCCGGTCACGACGTCGATCGGATGCACGCACTGGATGCCACCTATACCTATTCGCGGCGGGCGGCTGCCCGAGGGTTGGGA
>CAWHWA010000022.1:0-17210 GCA_963832935.1 uncultured Actinomycetota bacterium | reverse complement strand
TCGAGTACTCGGCGCAGGAGGCCAGCAAGGCGCTGCGCACCGGATACGTGGCCGCGTTCTCGGTCCCGGCCAACCAACTGCCGCCGGCCGTGTTCGACAACCCGCACGTCGGCCTCACGTTCGACTCGGAAGACACCTCCGAGCAGCTGGTGATCGTCGCCGAGCGGGCCGCCGGCACGCACAAGCTCGATCACCAGCCGATCGCCGACGACATCCGGGCGGCCATCGCCGTGCGTCATGGGGTGACCATCCGCGACCTGCTGCTGGTGTCATCCGGCTCGATTCCTCGTACCTCCAGCGGCAAGATCGGCCACCGGGCCTGCCGCGCCGCCTACCTCGACGGCACTTTGCGCAGCGGTATCGGTTCCCCCGCCGCCTTCGCAAGTGCAACAGACTGAATTCAGGAACTATGGCTGACACCGAATCTGACCTGCCGGACAACTCTGAACCCACCGCACCGACCGTTGGTGGGGAGCTGCCGCCAAGAGGCCGTCCTGCGCGCTGGCGACGATGCAGAGCGAAGCGATGAGGAGGAGCGGCTGTCCGTGCCCGAGATGCGGCAGTGGTTGCGCAACTGGGTGGGTAAGGCGGTCGGACAGTACACCGACGCGATCGACGAGTCGATTCCGATGGTGGAGCTCGGTTTGTCGTCCCGCGACGCTGTGGCGATGGCCGCCGACATCGAAGACATGACCGGTGTCACGCTCTCGGTCGCGGTGGCGTTCCAGCATCCGACCATCGAATCGCTGGCGACCCGGATCATCGAGGGCGAACCCGAAAGGGCCGATGACGACCTCGACGGCGTCGACTGGACCCGCACCGGTGCTGCCGAGCGGGTGGACATCGCCGTCGTGGGGCTGGGCACCCGGCTCCCCGGTGATATGAACACCCCTGACGAAACCTGGCAGGCGTTGATGGAAGGCCGCGACGCCATCACCGACCTGCCCGAGGGCCGTTGGTCGGAGTTCCTCGAAGAGCCCCGGCTGGCCGCGCGGATCGCGCAGGCGCGCACCCGCGGCGGATATCTGAAGGACATCAAGGGCTTCGACTCGGAGTTCTTCGCGGTCGCCAAGACCGAGGCAGACAACATCGACCCGCAGCAGCGGATGGCGCTCGAATTGACCTGGGAGGCACTTGAACACGCCCGCATCCCGGCGTCGAGCCTGCGCGGTGCGGCCGTCGGCGTGTATGTCGGCGTCTCGAACAACGACTATGGCTTCCTGGCGATTTCCGACCCAACCACCGCGCACCCTTATGCCATCACCGGCAACGCCACCTCGATCATCGCCAACCGGGTGTCCTACTTCTACGACTTCCGCGGCCCGTCGCTCGCGGTTGACACCGCCTGCTCGAGCTCGCTGGTGGCGACGCACCAGGCGGTGCAGGCGCTGCGCAACGGCGAGTGTGACGTGGCGATCGCTGGTGGTGTCAACGCGCTCATCACTCCCGCGGTGACCCTCGGTTTCGACGAGATCGGTGCGGTGCTCGCCCCGGACGGCCGGATCAAGTCGTTCTCGTCGGACGCCGACGGCTACACCCGCTCCGAGGGCGGCGGCATGCTGGTGCTCAAGCGGGTCGCCGATGCCCGCCGCGACGGCGACCAGATCCTGGCCGTCATCGCCGGCAGCTCCGTCAACCACGACGGCCGGTCCAACGGCCTGATCGCACCCAACCAGGACGCGCAGGCCGAAGTCTTGCGCCGGGCCTACAAGGACGCGGGCGTCGATCCGCGCAACGTCGACTACATCGAGGCGCACGGCACCGGCACCGTCCTCGGCGACCCGATCGAGGCCGAGGCGCTGGGCCGCGTCGTCGGCCGGGGGCGGCCCGCAGACCGTCCGGTGCTGCTGGGCGCGGTGAAAACCAATGTGGGACATATGGAGTCGGCTGCGGGTGCCGCCGCGATGGCCAAGGTGGTGCTGGCGCTGCAGCACAACAAGCTGCCGCCGTCCATCAACTTCGCCGGGCCCAGCCCGTACATCGACTTCGACGCGATGCACCTGAAGGTCATCGACACCGCGACCGACTGGCCGCGCTACGGCGGCTACGCGCTAGCCGGCGTATCCAGCTTCGGCTTCGGTGGCGCCAACGCGCACATGGTGGTGCGCGAGGTCCTGCCCCGCGACGTCATCGAACGTGAGCCGGAACTCGAGGTGCGTGCGGATGCCGAGGCGGCTCCCGCCGAAGCCCCTGCGCCCGAAGGCCACTCGCTGCGGTTCGACGACTTCGGCAACATCATCACCGACGAATTCGAGGCCGAGGATCTCGAGCCCGAGTTGCCCGGCGTCACCGAGGAGGCGCTGCAACTCAAGGAAGCCGCGCTGGAAGAGCTTGCTGCGCAAGAGGAGTCAGAACCGACGACCCCGCTGATCCCTCTCGTGGTGTCGGCGTTCCTGACCTCACGGAAGAAGACCGCCGCGGCCGAGCTGGCGGACTGGATGGAGAGCCCCGAGGGCCAAGCTTCGTCGCTGGAATCGATCGGCCGCTCGCTGTCGCGGCGTAACCACGGCCGCTCCCGCGCCGTGGTGCTGGCCCACACTCACGAAGAGGCCGTCAAAGGCCTGCGTGCGGTCGCCGATGGCAAGCAGCGCCCGAACGTGTTCAGCGTCGACGGCCCGGTCTCCAACGGCCCGGTGTGGGTGCTGGCCGGATTCGGTGCGCAGCACCGCAAGATGGGCAAGAGCCTGTACCTGCGCAACCCGGTGTTCGCCGAGTGGATCGAGAAGGTCGACGCGCTGGTCCAGGACGAGCTGGGCTATTCAGTGCTCGAGCTGATCCTGGACGACTCGCAGGACTACGGCATCGAAACCACTCAGGTCACCATCTTCGCGATCCAGATCGCGCTAGGTGAGGTACTCAAGCACCACGGCGCCAAGCCCGCCGCGGTCGTCGGCCAGTCGCTGGGTGAAGCGGCGGCGGCCTACTTCGCCGGCGGTCTGTCCTTGAGCGACGCCACCCGGGCGATCTGCTCGCGTTCGCACCTGATGGGTGAGGGCGAGGCGATGCTCTTCGGCGAGTACATCCGGCTGATGGCGCTGGTGGAGTACTCCGCCGACGAGATCAAGACGGTGTTCTCCGACTTCCCCGACTTGGAGGTGTGCGTCTACGCCGCGCCCACCCAGACCGTCATCGGCGGCCCGCCCGAACAGGTGGACGCGATCATCGCCCGCGCGGAATCCGAGGGGAAGTTCGCCCGTAAGTTCGAGACCAAGGGCGCCAGCCACACTCAGCAGATGGACCCGCTGCTCGGCGAGCTGACGGCTGAGCTGCAGGGCATCAAACCGAAGAGCCCGACCGCGGGAATCTACTCGACGGTGCACGAGGGCAGCTACATCAAGCCCGGCAGCGACCCGATCCACGACGTCGAGTACTGGAAGAAAGGGCTGCGCCACAGCGTCTACTTCACCCACGGCATCCGCAACGCCGTCGACAGCGGCCACACCACTTTCCTGGAGCTCGCGCCCAACCCGGTGGCACTGATGCAGGTGGGTCTGACCACTGCGGACGCCGGGTTGCACGATGCCCAGCTGATCCCGACGCTGGCCCGCAAGCAGGACGAGGTCGAGTCGATCACGTCCACCTTGGCCCAGCTCTACGTGTACGGCCACGACCTCGACGCCCGAACGCTGTTCAGTAGTGCCAACGGGCCCGCCGGAGCACAAGATTTTGCCAACATCCCGCCCACCCGGTTCAAGCGCAAAGAGCATTGGCTCGACGTGCACTTCTCCGGCGACGGATCGGTGCTTCCGCCGGGGTCCCACGTCGCGCTGCCGGACGGCCGCCACGTCTGGGAGTACGCCCCCCGCACCACCACAGATCTAGCCGACCTAGTGAAACAGGCTGCGGCCCAGGTCATTCCGGATGCGCAGCTGTCGGCCGCCGAGCAGCGGGCGGTACCGGCCTACGGCGCCCGACTGGTCACCACGCTGACGCGGCACCCCGGTGGCGCGTCGATCCAGGTGCACGCACGCGTCGACGAGTCCTTCACGTTGGTGTACGACGCGCTCGTCAGCCGCGGCGGCGTTGCGTCGGTGCTACCGACCGCGGTCGGCGCAGGCACGGCCATCACGGCCGCGCCGACCATCGTGGCGCCCGTCGGCGATGCACCCGGCCAGGCCGCGATCGATGCCGGCGAGGACCCCAACGCCGAAACCCTCGAGGACAGCCTGACCACCCGCTACATGCCGGCTGGCATGGGCAAATGGTCACCGGAATCCAGCGAGACCATCGGCGAGCGGCTGGGCGCGATCGTGGGCGCGGCGATGGGTTACGAGCCCGAGGACTTGCCGTGGGAGGTGCCGCTGATCGAGCTGGGTCTGGACTCGCTGATGGCGGTGCGGATCAAGAACCGCGTCGAGTACGACTTCGACCTGCCGCCCATCCAATTGACGGCGGTGCGCGACGCCAACCTCTACGCCGTCGAGAAGCTGATCGAGTATGCGATCGAGCACCGCGACGAGGTCGAGCAGTTGCACGAGCACCAGCAGACGCTGACGGCCGACGAGATCGCCAAGGAGCAGGCCGAGCTGTTGCACGGCGGCCCCAAGACCGCCGAGGTACCTGAAGCTCCCACTGCTACCGAGGCTGCGCCGGCCCCTGCTGCCGGGGACCTGCCGATTCCACCGCCCCCGACCGACCCGTCCGGCCCTTCGGCCAACGGCGTCACGCCGAATCTGGCCGAGACGCTCAGCCAGGAGGCGGTGGCCAAGGCGCTGAACTCCGATGTGCCGCCGCGCGATGCCGCCGAGCGGGTCGTGTTCGCCACCTGGGCGATCGTCACCGGCAAATCACCGGGCGGCATCTTCAACCCACTGCCCAAACTCGACGACGACACCGCCGCGAAGGTGGCGCAACGACTTGCTGAGCGGGCCGAGGGGCCGATCAGCGCCGAGGACGTGCTGACGTCGGAGACCATCGAGGCGCTGGCCGAGAAGGTGCGCGTGTACTTCGAGGCCGGCCAGATCGACGGCTTCGTCCGCACGCTGCGCGCCCGTCCCGACGACGACTCCAAGGTGCCGGTATACGTGTTCCACCCGGCCGGCGGCTCGACGGTGGTGTACGAGCCGCTGCTCAACCGGTTGCCGGCGGACACTCCGATGTACGGCTTGGAGCGCGTCGAGGGCACCGTGCAGGAGCGGGCCGCCCAGTATGTGCCGAAGCTGCTGGAAATCAACGACGGCAAGCCGTTCATCCTGGCCGGATGGTCGCTTGGCGGTGCGCTGGCCTATGCCTGCGCGATCGGGTTGCAGCGGGCCGGCGCCGACGTGCGATTCGTCGGGATGATCGACACCGTGCGCGCTGGCGAGGAGATTCCGCAGACCAAGGAGGAAACCCGCAAGCGCTGGGACCGGTACGCGAAGTTCGCCGCACGTACCTTCAACGTCGAGATTCCCGGGATCCCTTACGAGCAGCTCGAGGAGCTCGATGACGAGGGGCAGGTCAAGTTCGTGTTGGACATCGTCCAGCAAAGCGGCGTGCAGGTTCCCGGCGGCATCGTCGAGCACCAGCGGACGTCCTATCTGGACAACCGGGCGCTCGAGACCGTCGAGATCGAGCCTTACGACGGCCACGTGACCCTTTACATGGCCGATCGCTACCACGATGACGTCATCGAGTTCGAGCCGCGGTATGCGATCCGCAAGCCCGACGGTGGCTGGGGCGAGTTCGTGGCGGACCTGGAGGTGGTTCCCATCGGTGGCGAGCACATCCAGGCTATCGACGAACCGATCATCGCCAAGGTCGGTGCACACCTGGCCGAGGTGCTGAATAAGGTAGAGGCGCAAACCAGTCAGACGAGTGAGGTAGGCAAGTAGTGACGGGTACCGTGCCAGCGCCCTCCCCCCACAGCACAGCCGAGAAGCTGGCCGACCTTCGCTCCCGTTTGGAGCTGGCCAAAGAGCCCGGCGGTGAGAAGGCCGCCGCCAAGCGCGACAAGAAGGGCATCCCGAGTGCGCGTTCGCGCGTGTACTCGCTGGTCGACCCCGGCACCTTCCTGGAGATCGGCGCCCTGGCCAAGACGCCCAACGACCCGAATGCGCTCTACGGTGACGGCTGCGTCACCGGCCACGGCATGATCGACGGCCGGCCGGTGGGTGTGTTTTCCCACGACCAGACCGTGTTCCAGGGCACCGTCGGCGAGATGTTCGGCCGCAAGGTGGCCCGGCTGATGGAGTGGTGCGCGATGGTCGGGTGCCCGATCGTCGGCATCCAGGACTCCGGTGGCGCCCGCATCCAGGACGCGGTCACCTCGCTGGCGTGGTACGCCGAGCTGGGCCGCCGTCATGAGGCGCTGTCCGGGCTGGTGCCGCAGATCTCCCTGATCTTCGGCAAATGTGCTGGGGGAGCGGTGTATTCGCCGATCCAGGACGATCTGCTTGTCTCGGTACGCGACCAGGGCTACTTCTTCGTTACGGGACCGGATGTGATCCGGGAAGTCACCGGCGAGGACGTCAGCCTCGACGAGCTCGGCGGGTCCGATGCTCAGGCCCGCTACGGCAACATCCACCAGGTGGTGGATTCCGAGGCCGAAGCGTTCCAGTACGTGCGCGACTTCCTGTCGTTCCTGCCGTCGAACTGCTTCGACAAGCCACCGGTCGTCAACCCAGGACTGGAACCGGGGATCACGCCGACCGATCTCGAGCTCGACTCGATCGTGCCGGACTCCGACAATGCGGCCTACGACATGCACGAGATCCTGCTGCGGATCTTCGACGACGGCGACTTCCTCGACGTCGCCGCACAGCACGGGCCGGCCATCATCACCGGGTATGCCCGGGTCGACGGGCGTCCGGTCGGCGTGGTCGCCAACCAGCCCATGTACTTGGCCGGATCGATCGACAACGAAGCCTCCGACAAGGCCGCGCGATTCATCCGTTTCTGCGACGCGTTCGAAATCCCGCTGGTGTTCGTGGTGGATACACCCGGATTCCTGCCCGGGGCCGAGCAGGAGAAGAACGGCATCATCAAGCGCGGCGGCCGCTTCCTGTACTCCGTCGTGGAAGCCGACGTGCCCAAGGTGACGATCACCATCCGCAAGTCCTACGGCGGTGCCTACGCGGTGATGGGATCCCGGCAGCTGACCGCCGACTTCAACTACGCCTGGCCCACCGCGCGCATCGCGGTGATCGGGGCGGAGGGAGCCGCGCAGCTGCTGATGAAGCGCTTCCCGGATCCCACTACGCCCGAGGCGCAGCAGATCAAGAAGGACTTCATCGAGGGCTACAACCTGAACATGGCGATCCCCTGGACCGCTGCCGAGCGCGGATTCATCGACTCCGTCGTCGACCCGCACGATACGAGACTGTTGCTCCGCAAGTCGCTACATCTGTTGCGGGACAAGCAATTATGGTTCCGCGTTGCGCGTAAACACGGGCTGATCCCGGTCTAGCGCGAGTACTCATAGCCGCAGCGCCCCGTCGACCAATTCGTCGAACCGCTCCAATGCCTCGTCGGAGTCGGCGTCGATGCCGCGCAGCGGGCCGCGATCGGCAAGATAGCGCTGCGCGTACAGCCGCGCCACCAGTGCCTTGCGGCCGCCGCCGCAAGTTGCCCGCTCCCAAGCGGCCTGCTCGGTCAGCAGCGCGCCCCCGTAGACGTCGCCCATGAATTGGGCCAGTGGGAACAGCCGCGCCTCGGCGACGGTGCCGTCCAGTTTGGACCAGGCCGTGATCTGCGGCGTCCAGATCTTCGATGCGGCGGGCCACTAGGCCGGTGGTTTCGTCGTCGTCGGAGACCGACACCGCGTCGTGCATCCGCGCCAGCAGCGTCTCGTGCGCCTGGGTCTGCTCGATCCCGCGCCGCACGTCCAGACACAGGATGTTGTCCGGGCCCTCCCAGATCGTGTTCACTTGCGCGTCGCGCAAAAGCCGGGCCACCGGCCACGTCTCGATATAGCCGTTGCCGCCGTGGATTTCGATCGCGTCGGAGGCCGCGGTGATCCCCAACCGGCACGCCTTGAGTTTGGTGACCGGCACCGCGATGCGCTGGCGCAGGCTGCGCGGCTGGCGATGGTTGGCTTGCTCCGATGGCGTCGAAAACCATTGCCTGCGCGGCTTCGACGTCGACGATCAACTCGGCCAGCTTGCGGCGCATCAGTGGCTTGTCGATCAGCGCCCCGCCGAATGCGCGGCGCTGCCGCGCGTAGCAGAGCGACTCGACCAGCGCGCGACGCGCGTTGCCCAGGCCGAACAGCGCGATACCGAGACGCGCGGCGTTGGTCAGCTCCATCATCCGGCCCAGTCCCTTGCCGTCGGACGGGCCCGCTGTCGCCGCTCGGTTCGCCGGACAGCAGAAAGGCTTCGGCGTCAACGAATTCGACCTCCCCGGAGGCCACCGACCGGGTGCCGAGCTTGTCCTTCAGCCGGCGCACCCGCACTCCGTTGCGCGAACCGTCCCGGCGGGTGCGCAGCACCAGGAAGTTCGCGATGCCGCGCGACGAGTCGGGGGCGCCCTCGGGTTTGGCCAGCACGACGAACGCCTCCCCGGCGCAATTCGAGGCAAACCACTTGAACCCGTTGAGCAGCCAGGCATCCCCGGCGCGCGCCGCGGTCGTCTCGAGCGCCCCGAGGTCGGAGCCGCCGGTGCGTTCGGTCAGCAGCTGCGCCGTCTCGCCGGCCCACTCGCCGGACTCGAACTTGGCCAGCACGTGGTCGCGGACGTCGGCGGGTGCGTACGCGGAGACCAGCGATTCGACCATGCCCCCGCCGGTGCCCAGCGCGCAGCCCATCCCGATATCGGCCTGATTGAGCAGATAGTTCGACGCGAACAACGCAAGTCCCGAGCTCACCTTGGCGGCGCGCGCGTCGGTGCGCAGCGCCTGCTGGGCATCCAGCACGGCACGCTTGGATTGTGTGAACGAGGCAGGCATGACGACCTGGCTGACGTCGTGGCCCCACCGGTCGTAGCGCTCCAGCCGCGGCGGGTTCTGGTCGGTTTCTTCGGCCCACCGCGCCACCGGGCCGCCCATCAGCTCACCGAGCGCGTCAGGTGGGGCTCGACGACGGCCAGCTCGTCGGGCTGCAGGTAGTACGCCATGGTGAATTGCAGGGTGGGATCGGTGCGGTACCAATTGAGGCCCACCGCACCGCGATAGTCGTCCGTTCGGTAGCGCTGCGCCTTCTCCGGAGTGGAAAAGGGCAACCTGTCCACGGCCTCTATAGGTGGTACTCGCTCATGACGCGACGGTATTACAACCCAGACCCCGTGAGGCGAACGCGACGAACTGCTCGCTCGTGGAGTTCGTCTTAAAGTGGACCACGACCCACCAACCCCAAGCCGCATGGCGACTGGACCGCCGACGGGGTCCAGGGAAAGGCAACACAGTCATGGCTGAGGAGCTGACGCCGCATTTCGCGGATGTACAGGCGCATTACGATCTATCTGACGACTTCTTCCGCCTGTTCCTCGACCCCACCCAGACCTACACGTGCGCCTACTTCCTGGGTGAGGACCTGACACTGGAACAGGCGCAGATGGCCAAGATCGACCTCTCGCTTGGCAAGCTGGGCTTGCAGCCAGGCATGACATTGCTTGATGTCGGCTGCGGCTGGGGCGCCGCCATGCTGCGAGCCCTCGAGAAGTGGGACGTCAACGTCATCGGCTTGACGCTGTCCAAGAACCAGGTTGCCCACGTCGAGGAGCTGTTCGCGGCATCGGACAGCCCGCGTTCCAAGCAGGTGCTGCTCGAGGGCTGGGAGCGGTTTCACGAGCCGGTAGACCGCATCGTGGCGATCGGCCCGTTGGAGCATGTCGGCTACGACCGCTACGACGCCTTCTTCGAGAGGACGTACGAGCTGTTGCCGGCCGGTGGCACGTTCCTGCTGCATACGATCACGAAACTCTCGGAGAAGGAAATCATCGAGTCCGGCCTGCCGCTAACGATGAAGATCGTCGAGTTCGGCGACTTCATGCAGACCGAAATCTTCCCCGGCGGCGCCCTGCCGACCATCCAGATGGTGAAGCACCACTCGGCGAAGGCCGGCTTCAAGCTGAAGCGTCGCCAGTCGCTGCAGCGGCATTACGCGAAGACCCTGGACATGTGGGCCGCGGGCCTAGAGGCACACAAAAGCGAGGCCATCGAGATTCAGTCCGAAGAGGTCTACGAGCGGTACATGAAGTACCTCACCGGCTGCGCGGACCTCTTCCGCAAGGGCTACATCGACCTCAACCAATTCACCCTGCAGAAGCGGTGATTGTGCCCTGTCGACCGGTGGGTCCTATACCGGCGCGACAAACTCGGAAGTGTAGTACTCGGCCGGGTTTTGCGAGTTGGGGTTCGGGCGCTCGATAATTACCCAGACGCCCGTCGTGCCCTGGCGAATAGTGTCCGAAACGGTCACCGTTCCGCCGCCGGCCCCGTCGGTGTCAAAGCCGCTAAATGCGGTGCCCGGAGTCCCGGGGCCACAGTTAGCCGACGCCGGCCGAGGTTCCTGAATCAGGCCGACGTCGAAGTGGGTTCCCGGCTCGGGGGCATCCGACAGACGCACCTCCGCGACCGCTTTCCCCCCGGCGCTGTGGATCACGACCGAGCCGGTGCCCAGCGCCGACTGCGGCACCATTGGCACGGTGCTCACCAGGCTGAAATCGCAACGTCGCAGCTTGCTATCCAAAACGACAATTGTCCCGGCTTCGGCCCCGGCAGTGGCGATCCCCGCGGTCGCCACGGTGCCACACGCCGCCCCGCATGCGGCTAGGCGCCTCCACGTATGCATCGAGTCACTCTTCCTCCCCTGGGTTAGCTGCATCACAGCGGAGTAGATATTGACCCTTCTTTGCCGGAATTAAACCGATTGCAAAGAATTACTCGAACGTAAATAAATGACAGTTATTCAACTGGTGACTAATTACGAGTGTGCGAATAGGTAAAAATCCGTTTCAATACCAGCGTTTTCGCGCGGGCTTTTAGGGTTTGATTCGGATTTGTCCGGGCGACCACCAGCCGGTGCGGGTCGCGGTGCCCAGGTCGAGTTGGGCGGGCTGGGCATCCGCGATCGTGTCGAACTGACGCAGCGATCCCCAGTCGCGGCCCCAGTCACGGGACAGGTAGGTCGACATGACGTGGGCCCGCAGCAACAGGTCGGTGATACCCAGCAGGCCGCCGTTGACGCCGTCCTGCCAGGTGTCAGTGTCCTGCTTCTTGGCGTTGTAGTCCGGGGTGATGCGGAACTTTGGAATCTCGGTAACGCCGTTGACGTGCAGCATCGGTTGCTGGCAGGGGAAGGCCAAACCGACCGCCCAGTCCATCAGCACCGGCTGCGTCGAGCCGACGTACTCCTGCAACGAGCGCAGCTCCGGTACCCGCGGCGGGGTCACCGCGATCCAGTCCTCCGGTGTCAGGGACAGGTCCTCGGCCACGACCCGCACCGCGACCGAGTCGGCGGGCATCTGTGAACGTGCGAAGCGCAGGTTCCGCCACACCTTCGGCTGCTCCCCGTAGAGGTCGTAGGGCAATAGGCGACCGGCCGGCACCAGGTCGCCGTCGGGGCCGGGCCTGCCGTATTCCAGTACGACGTTCTGCCCAGTGGTGTGCCCGTGTAGCACGCTGTTGCCGGCGATCGTGCCCGCCGCGGTTACCACCACCAGAGGATGCCCGGCGTCGGGTTTGGGTAGCTGGTACCACGCCGAGGTGAGTCTGCTTTGCTGTTGCGCACCGGTGACGTAGCTACCGGCAAGCGGAACCCGTTGCGGGTCAAGGCCGTAGGGCAACGGCGCCGTCGACCCGTTGACACCCGGGGTCTTCAGCTTGGTCGGCCCGTACCAGTCGTAGTCGGTACCGGGCTGCGGCACTGACGTCTCCCGGACAGCTTCGGCCAGAGTGCGTTCCGGTACCCCGTTGGGAGCGAATCCCGTCGGGTTGACACCGCCCAGTGGTCCCAACGGGCCGTAATTGTCGGGCAGGGCCGCCATGAAGCCGGCGTTGCTGTCCGGCTCGACGAGCACGTCGTCGGCCAGGCCGCAGCCTCCGCTGAACTCCCGCAGGTTGTCCCAGGCATTGGAATAAGTCGGGTACTGGCGAACGATGCCGGCCGCCATCGACGCCACGAACACCAACGCCATGAAGCCGGCCGCGAGAGGGATAGGCGCCGCCGTGAGCGCCCGCGCCAGACGTCCTTCGCCGCGGTTCCTGGATGCCAAGTGCAGGTAGGCCGCGTACAACGCGGTGATCACGAACAACGCGAAAATCATTGCGCTGATGCTGATTCCGGAGAGCCTCGGCATGACGTTGTTGAACGGGACGCCGTAACTCGAGACGTACCACCAGCCGTTGGTGGTGGCGAAGCACAGCGCCAACACGAACAGCACCGCAGCCAGGAACGCCATCCGGTTGCGCGACCAGCGCAGCACCTTCGGCGACACCAGCACCGTGGTCAGCGCGGCCATCGCCGCGCCGACCGCGGCGAACAGCCCGAAGTGGTGGACCCACTTGGTCGGCGTGAACATCAGGAAGAACATGGTGCCGAAAATAACGCCCATCAGCCGCCACGCCGGCCCGCGGGCCACTCCCGGAACTCGCTTGCGCCGCAACATGATGAACAACGCCGTGAATAGGCACAGCGCGGTGAGTAAAAAGCCGAACCGGCGGGACAGCGAACCGTCGACGGTGGGCAGGATCAGGTAGTAGTAACGCAGGTTCTCGGTGTACCACGCCTGGCTGGGCCCGATCGCGGTGCGGATCCTGGTGGCTTCCAACACCGTTGACAGCGTCTGGTCGGCGAACACCACGGTAAGGATGACCGTGCCGGCGGCCAGTATCGGGGCCACCAACGGCCAGGTGCCGACCACGCGATGCCGTCGCACCAGGATTCGCAGGATCGGACGGCCACCAGCGACGAGGGCGGCCACCGCGATCAGACCGGTGGGTTGGACGCCCAGGGTAAATGCCGCGGTGACCACAGCCAGTGCCGCCGGCGTCAGCCGAGAGGCGCACATCGAACGCTCGATCAGCACGTAGGTGATCAGCGAACCGAGCGCGATGATGGGCTCGGGCCGCAGCCCGTTGTCGAACGGCATCCACGCGGTCAGCAGCACCAAGCCGGCCGCCCAGTTCGCGGCCTTGCTCGACGTCACGGCGGGCCCGAGCCGGGGCAGCACCTCACGTGACAGCAGCAGCCAACACACCAGTCCGGCGACGAGGTCCGGCAGTCGCATCCACAGGCTGGCGTCGGTGACGTGGGTCATCAGCGCCAGCAAGTTGTAGTACCAACCGAAGGGGTCCTCGGGGCTGCCGAACCAGCGGAAGTAGTTGGACATGTAGCCGGCGTGATCGGCCACCCGGGCCATGCCCAGGATGTAGCCGTCGTCGGAGGAGTTCGCCCCGATCACATGCCAGAGCACGAAGCCGAAAATCACCGTGGCGTCGGCAAGGGTGAATTTTTTCCAGCGGGTCGGGATCAGCCGGTGCATCCGGCGACCGTCCAGCTGGTCTAGACGCCACAGCGCGACCAGCGAGACGATGGTGGACAGGATGGCGCCCACCATCGCCAGCAGCTTCAATGTTGTTGGAGTGGTGGAGAACCGAGTGTCGATGGTGGCCGAGAACCGCAATCCGGGCGGCGCGGGACCGGTCAAGTCGGTGAACAAACCGACAATCTGCGGGCGCAGATTGGGGTCGGCGAAACCGCCGGACTGCGGCTTGCCTGCTGGGTCGGTCAGCCCGACGAAGGTGGCGAAAGTGCCTGCCCGCGTGGAAGTTATCTCGATGCGCTGGCACTGTGGCGACTCGGCCTGCTCGCGCGACACGCTGGCGATCACCACGTTGCGGTCGGTGACGTCGACGCGCTTGCCGTTGACCACGACGAACAACGCGTTGAGCGCCGCGTCCTTGCCCTTCTTTGGTGCGGTGCTCAGTACGACGCCGCCCTCGGCGGGCAGGTTGCGCACCACAGCGCACGGCACGGTGGCCGTCACGTCCACCGGAGACAGCGAAATCAGCGGTGCCGTAACGCTAGTCAGTTGGCCGTTCTGCGGCCAGTTGAGCATCGCCGTCGTCTGCACCACCGGCAGTAACGGTGTCGCGACAGACAACACGAAGCCGATCAACCCGGCGATCGTGGCGACCCAGCGGGTGACCCGGACCTTGTCGCGGGTACGGCCGACCGCTTGTTCTTCGTGGATGACGCTCATGGCAGTGCCCGAATCGGCCTTGCCCGCTCCAGCCGTACATGGTCTGCACGCCCTGTTCGATGACGGCGTTCGGCGCCTGATCACTGGGCACCAGTGGGAGGTACTGCTCGACCGAGCCCCAGTCGCGATACCAGTCGCCGCGCAGGTAGGTCGAGATCGTCGACGTCCGCAGCAGCACCTGGGTGAACAGGAACGGGCCGCCGGTCTCGCCGGCCTCCCAACCGTTCGATGACGACGCCGTCTGTTTGTGGTCGGGCAAGATCCGGTACTGCGGAAGCTCGGCCACGCCAAGGTGTTCGGAGAACGGCCGCTGGCAAGGGAAGTTGGCCGCGGTCGCGATGTCCATCAGCACGGGTTTCTGTGATCCCATCATTTGCTGCAGGGTCTGTAGCACCGGGACCCGCGGCGGCGTGAACGCGAACCACTGATCCTCACTCAGGTTCGGGTCGTAAGCGACGATGCGTGCCACGTTGGCCTCCGGCGGTGCCCAGGTCAGCGGGAACCGCAGATTGCGCCAGGCCGGCTCCGGCCCGTTGTCGATGGGCTGCACCTCCCCGAGTGGCTGGGTGGTCCCGTCGGGGGAGAGATGCCCCACTGCAGTTTCAGCGACTGCCCGTAGGTGAAGGTGCCGTCCTCTTTGTACGACCAGATAGCACCGGCGGCGGAGATCACCACCAGCGGCCGGTCGGGCGTGCGCGGCGGTAACTGGTACCAGGACGAGGTGGCGGTGGCGGCGAGCGTGTTCTCGCCGTAGCTGCCCATCATCGGCGTGCGGGCCGGGTCGAGGCCGAACGGTAGTGCCACATTGGACCCGTTCACGCCGACCGGGCCTTTCCCGCCGGCCGTGCCCGCGGAGTCACTCATGGCGGCGTTGGGCTTGTTGGGCGACGCGTCGGAATTCACCACCCCCGGTTTGGTCACCACCGGGTACGACCTCAAGTCATCACCCACGCCGTTGGGTTTGAAGCCGACCGGGTTGATACCCCCGAGTGGCCCGTCGGGGCCGAAGGCCTGTCCCGGAATCGGTTGCAGCAGGCCGATATTCGGGTCAGGCTCGGTTAGTACGTCCTCGGCCATGGCGCAGCTGGTGGGCGACAGTCCGGACTCGATGGCCGCCAGGTTGGCCTTGGCTGTGGTGTAGAGCGGGTAGCGGAACGCCGCACCCTTGGCCAGCGATCCGACTTCGCCGAGGACCATGATCGTCGCGACGATCAATAGCGGGGTGGACGCCAGGACGCGGTTACGCCGGTTGTCCTTGACCTCGGTGTGCCCGGCGTAGTCCATGCGGAAGTGCTGCCAGGCAGCCAGCAGTCCGGTGGCGATCGAGACCGCCAGGAACATCGACGTGACCGGGTGGCTGGCTATGACGGGCTGGATGTCGAACCACGGCACCCCGTAGCTGCCGACGTAGAACCAGCCGTTGACGCCCGAGGTCGCCCACGCCAGCACGAACAGCAGCGCCGTCACATACAGCGTCAGGTTGCGGCGGTTGTGCAGACCGATGCGGGCGAGGGCGAAGGCGGTGACAGCGCCGAGCGCGCCGGCCAGTCCGGCGAACGCGCCGAACTGCACGGCCCACTTCGTCGGCGTGAACGTCAGCAGCAGCAGGCCCACCGCGGTGGTGCCGATCAGGCGCCAGGCCGGACCGCTGGCCAGCCCCGGCACCCGGCCGCGGCGCAGTAGCACCACCAGCATGCCGAACAGGCACAGCAGTAGCACCAGGACCGCGAAGCGTCGCGCCATCGATCCGTCGGGGTTGGACTCGACCGTGAGGAAGTAGTAGCGCAGCCAGTCCTGATACCAGGCGATCGTCGGCCCGACCTTGTATTTGATGCGGGCCGATTCGGCGACCGTCGCCAGCGTTTGGCTGCGGAACACCACCACGAGGATCAGCGACAGCGAAGCCGCGAGCACCGCGAGCGGGGCCAGCAACCCGTCGGTCGCGCGGCGGCGCCGGATGACCGCAGCGATGGCCCGGGCCCCGGTCAGCAGCGCGGCGACGGCGATCACCCCTGCGGCGCCAGCGTCGCGGTGAGCATCGCGACCACGATGGCCACCGCGGCAGGCGCCAGCCGCTGCAGTGCGATCGCGCGCTCAACCAGCATCCAGGTGGCGATCACGCCGAGGGCGATCAGCGGCTCAGGCCGCAAGCCGTTGTTGAACGGCAGCCAGGCTGCCACGAAAACCACGCCCCCGGTGAGCACGGCCACCGTGTTGGAGCCCAGGCCGCCCTTGCCGGGCCCCAAACCGGCGTGGCCCCAGTGGCTGATGATCAGCCAGCGGGCGATCCCGGCCAGTGTGGCCGGTAGCCGCATCCACACGCCCGCCGTGCTGACCGAGGCCGATTTAGACAGCACCGATAGATACCAGTCGAACGGCGCCTGGGTCGTCCCGAAGTACCGGTAGTAATTGCCGACGTAGCCGGCTTTCGGCGCCACCCGCGCGATGGTCAGGTTGTAGCCGTCGTCGGACGAGGTGGCACCGATGACATGCCACACCGGCGAGCGTCGCGATCACACCTCGTCGCTCAGCCAGGTCGCCCATCCGATCCGCCACCACGTGGCTCGTTGTCCGCGAGGGCGGTAGCGGGAGAGCCAGGCGATAGGGGATCGCCAGTTGACCAGCGTGCCGCCGCGGCTATGCCGGTCCAGCACGGATAACGCGATGATGGCGACCAGGACCGCCAGCGCGCCCAGCGCCATTCCCAGCTTTCTTGATGGCGGTGGGAGCCGTGATGAATCGAGTGTCGATGTCGATGCGGGCCGACAGCCCCGGCTGTGCGGGCACCTTCAGGTCGGTGAAGATCCCGCCGACCTGGGGCTTCTTCTCCGGCGGCCAGCACCCCGGAAGCGCCAGGGATGCCGACGAAATCCGCTCCCGCTGCGCCGGCGTCGGCCCAGATGTGCAGGACGCTGCAGGCCCCGGCGGCTACGGCCGAGCGCGGCGCCACCGCGGCCACCGTGTCGCGGAAGGCGACGACGACGACGTCTTTGTCGGCGCGCACGAACAGCCCGTTTTTGCCCGGATCGACCCCGCCGGTCGGCAGCGTCGAAACCACCAGGCCGCCGCTGACCGGCAGGGTGGCTATC
>CAWHWA010000021.1:0-12580 GCA_963832935.1 uncultured Actinomycetota bacterium | reverse complement strand
GCCTGACGAGCGCGCAGAGGACGAGTTCGACCCGAAGGACCCGTCACTCGGTTCGCCGGTGGTCGCCTGGCTGGCCAGCCCGGAGGCGGGCCACGTCAGCGGTCAGGTGATTCGCGCGATGGGCGAACATCTCCAACTACTCAAGGGCTGGCATCCCGTCGCGTCTGTCTCGAATGGCGAAAAGCGCTGGGATGCAGAGAAGATCGGTGCCATCATGGCCACCGACGTGTTCGGCACCCGTAACACCGGGCTGCGACTCGGAGGATGACCACCACGGCGGACGTCGAAGAAGTCGAGCGGGAGTTCCGGCGGTATTTCATGACCGGGCCGGTACTCGAGGACTGGCACGCCTGGGCACATCTATTCACCGACGACGCAACGTACTTCGACCACTTCTACGGAACGTTCACCGGCCCAGCGGAGATCACCAAGTTCATCGAGGGGACGATGGGTGCCGCACCACAGGTCTACAGCCCACTCGTCTGGTACGTCGTGGACGGCGCGCGCGTGGCATACAAGGTGCTAAATCGCGCCGACAATCCGCAGCCCGGCGGCCAGCCCATCGACTTCCCCTCGTATCAATTCGTCGAGTACGCCGGCGGCGGCAAGTGGCGTTCCGAGGAAGACATCTGGCTGCTGCCCGAGATGAAGGGCTTCGCCGCTCGTTACACGGCCGCCGAGGCCGCACACCCCAGACGCTCACGCAGAAGCTCCGTCGCAATGATTGGGGTTCGTGGGTGGACTGGGCACGTCCGGAACCCGGACACAAGCAGCCCCGTCATGGCTAGACAAGTCCGGCTTCACACCGTTCTCCAGCGTTGCGGACATCGACTTTGGGGCCGATCACACTGACAGCCGCGGGTCCGCTCGTCTCGGTGGCCCAGGCCCAGCGGAACATATACACCCGCACAGCACAGCCCACAGTCCCAGGCAACAACTTTCCAATGCGCCGCAATGGTATTGGCGCGCTGTGGAGTTCCAGCGAGGCGTCCTCTGCCGGTGGTCGCCGTTTTTCCGCGAGCCGACCCGTCACCGGTCTGCCCCTCCCACCGCCTAATCGACGCCCAGGGCCAACGGGCCCTCCTGAACGACGGTGCCCAGCAGTCCAAGGTCCACACCCGCTTCGGCCGCGGCCTCGCGGCAGGCCGCGATGTCCTTGCGCAGGAACGGGCCGGCCAACTCAGCGAACCGTTCCATCCCGCCGATGCGCTGAGCCTGGTCCGCCGCGTGGCTCCTCGCGCTGCACACCTGGAGCGTGGACAACAACACGTCCGGCTCGATGCTCAACTGACTGCCCAGTTGCGTTGCCGCAGCCAAGAGTTGAGCATTCGCAGCGAACAACAGATTGTTGATCAGCTTGAGCGCCAACGCGCTGCCCAGTGCGCCGGTCGCCACCACCGGGTCGGCATAAGCGGCCAGGATCGGCGTCACCGAGGCGACGGCATCACTCGGGCCGCCGATCAGCACGGTCAACGTGCCAGCATCGATATTCTCGACGGTGCCGCTGACCGGCGCATCGAGGATGGCCGGCGCCCAAGGAGAACTCTCCCGCAACGCCTCGAGAGTGGACAGCGTGCCCGTCGTGTGAGAAACGAACACGGCTCCCGGCTTCGCATTGGCGATGAAACCGTCTGGGCCGAGACCGGTTTCGCGCAGCTGCGCGTCGGAGAACAGGCACGAGATGAGGATGTCGCTGCCGCTGGCCAGGTCGGAAATCGACTTGGCCGTCGCCGCGCCCTTCGCCTCCAGTCGGCGGCGAACCTCCTCGCGCCGGGCGTAGACACGCACGTTGTGGCCGGCGCCGAGCAACCGTTCGACCATCGGTTCGCCGAGTTGTCCGGCGCCGAGGAATCCCACGGCGCTGGTGACTGCGCCCTCCTCAGCTCCACGTCAAATTCAGCGAATCCACGCCAAACACCTGACCGCCGTGCTCGATCGGCTGTCCGGAGACCTCGTAGTCCGGGATGCGCTTGTGCCACTCCTCCAGCACCACCGCCATCTCCTGCCGGGCGAGGTGCGAACCGAGGCACCGGTGCGGGCCACCGCCGAAGGACAGGTGCCGAGTGACGCCGCGGTCGAGGTCGACCGCGCGCGCATTGGTATAGGCCGATTCATCCCGGCCCGCGAACGCCAGCGAGAACGACGCCATGTCGCCCGCCTTGACCGGACAGCCGTGGAACTCCATGTCCTGGGTCGCCTTTCGCGCGGTCTGCACGATCGGATAAACCCGAAGCAGTTCCTCCACCGCCCTCGGAATGAGCGCGGGTTCGGCCACGATCCGGGCGCGGTCGGCCGGATGGGTGCCCAGATGCAGCATCGCGTAGGACAGCTGGTTGGAGACCGTGTCGAGCCCGGCCATGAACAACAGCAGCAGGCAATTGAGGAGTTCCAGGTCGTTGATCGGTTCGCCGTCCAGAGTCCAGTCGATGGCCTTGCTGACGATGTCGTCGGCGCCCGGGTCACGGTTCTCGCGCCGCTGTTGAATCAGGCCCGAGAAGTAGCCCATCACATGCGTCATGCCTTCGAGCCGGGCCGCGTTGACGTCGTCGCCTACTCCGCTCTGATGCAGGATCATGTCCTCCCAGGCCAGGAACTGCTCGAGATCCTCGACGGGCATGCCCATAATCGTCAGGAAGACCGTCGACGGGAACACCCGGGAGATCCGCGCCACGAAGTCGCACCCGCCCTCGCCGACAACCTGGTCGATGAGTTCCGCGGCCAGCTTCTGCTGCGCCTCGCGCAAGCCCTTGACCCGGCCTGGTGAGAAATACTCCGCGAGCACATGGCGCCATTTCGCATGGTCGGGCGGGTCGATCATGATCGGGATCCACTTGTAGGGCGGCTCCGGTTCGGTCGGCACGATGACGCTGCTCGACCAGAGCTCAGGGTGCTGGAGTCCGTCCAGGATCACCGAGTTCTCGGTGAACACCCAATAGCCCATGTCCGCCTCGGTGTTCCGGAAGACCGGACGGGCTTCGTCCTGGCACTCGTCCAAACGGCGGAAGTGCGTCAGCGCAGGCGAGTCAGGCGAGTTCATCTCGACGCTCTTTACGGGACATGTTGCCGTTGGCTGGTTCTGGATCATGACGTCCTTCCGTACGGCCGAGAACAAGCGCGAATTACGAGCACGCGCGGCTCGCGTACTACGACAGTCCACTGTCAACCTAGCGCGAATTGCTACGACGGATCAATCGAGACCCGTCGAACTAGGTTAACTATGTGGGGATACGAACGCAATACTCCTCGACATCCGCCCGGACCGTCAACGGACGGCGAAGCCGGCGTCGAGTGGCCAGGCGGTGCCGGTGATGAACTTCGCCTCCTCGGACACCAGGAACGCCACCGCATTGGCGATGTCTTCCGGCATCAGCATCGGGATCGGCAGCGCGTTCTGCATCGTGGCCAGCGACGGATCATTGGCCTCGAACATCGCCGCCATCACGTCGTTCATCACCATCCCGGTGGCAACCCCGGTCGGGTGAATCGTGTTGACGCGGATCGAATGCTGCGCCAAGTTATTCGCCCAGCTCTGCATCAGAGCGACTAGACCGCGCTTGGCCGCGCCGTACGCTTGCCCGCCTGCTCGATCGGTATTCGGGGCCTTCAGGCCCGCGCTCGAACTGGTCAACACAATCGAACCGCCGCGTCCGCCGTCGATGAGGGCTGGGATAGCCGCCTCCACCGTGTTCCATACCCCGATCAGGTTGACGTCGATGATGTCGCGGAACGTCTGCCGCCGATCGCCACCCGGACCGAGCCGGATGACACCCGCGTTCGCGATCACGATGTCGAGCCTCCCGAACTCGGCGAGGCCGTCGGCCACTACCTGCTCGACGGCATCGGCGTTGCGGACGTCGGCCTGGCGGGCGACGATGCGTCTGCCCTCCTTCTCGACGAGCCTGACGGTCTCGTCGAGGTCCTCGGGGCTGGCGTTGGGGTAGTCGATGGAGTCGATGTCGCGGCAGATGTCCAGCGCGATGATGTCCGCACCGTCCGATGCGAGCCGGACCGCATGGGCGCGACCCTGGCCTCGGGCCGCTCCGGTGATGAAGGCGACTTTGCCATTCTGATTTCCCACGCGTCCGGCTCCCTGTGTCTAGTCATGCGAACTTCCGGTATGAATCCTTGCTTGCCGCAACCCTTCCTGCGGATCGTCGACCTCGACGTCCCAGTCGCCGCACGAGCAGGTACAGCGGAAGTGACCGTTGACGGGCAGGATCGCCTGACCGTCACAGGATCCGCCGGTGTTGGCGATGCTGGCGAGGAACTCGAGGGGCTTCTCGTGCAGAGCGCTGTCGTCGGACACGGCGTTACCGCTCGTCCCGGTCGCCGACGCGAAAGACCGGCAGCAGCCAGCCATCGGCGATCGGTGAGAAGTCAACGTGGACAGGCATTCCTATCGTGACGTCAGCGGGAGCGATGTCGACGACGTTGGAGACCAGTCGCGCACCGGGCGCGTCGGGCAGGTCGAGGACCGCCGGCACCAACACCAGATCCGGCATGCCCGGGAAGCCGTGCACGACGGCGAAGCTGTAGACGATGGCATCGCCGCTGAGGTCGACCCAATTCACGGTCTTTGATTGGCAATTGGGGCAGAACGGTGTGGGTGGCAGCCGGAAGGTACCGCAGTCGGCGCACTGCGGCGCCACCAGTCGACGTTCCTTCGCGGCCTGCCAGAACGGCTCGGTGTCCTTGTTCATCGCGATCCGCACGTGCTCGCCGGGGATGGCGGTGGCCAGTGTGACCGCGGCGGTGCTCACGCGGCACGTCCCAAGATCAGCCCGCTGACGGGCAGACTCGCCGGTCCGCCCGTGACCAGGGCGAGCTCGGCGTCGGCGACCTGATTGATGGCGGTGCCGCGCATCTGCTCGACTCCTTCCATGATGTGGGTCATGCCGATGATGTAGGCCTCGGATAGCTGACCGCCGTGGGTATTGACCGGTATCGAGCCGCCGTCATACCGGATCGCTCCGCTCTCGACGAACGCGCCGCCCTCCCCCTTGCCGCAGAACCCGTAGTCCTCGAGCTGCATGAGCACCATCGGGCTGAAGTGGTCGTAGAGCAGGGCCACGTCGATGTCGTCAGCGCCGATGCCGGCCTGCTCGTAGAGCCGCTTGGCGATGGGCGCATTGCCCGAGGAGGCGAAGTATTCGTCGGGCATCCCCATCCATGCGAACGCCCGGCCCCAGTCGCGCACGCCACCGTGGGCGGCGGCAACCACCGGCACCGGCGGCTGCCGCAGATCCTTAGCACGATTCATACTGGTGGTGATTACCGCGACGGCACCGTCGGTCTCCTGACAGAAGTCGTAGAGGCACAACGGTTCTGCGATCATTCGCGCATTGAAATAGTCCTCCAACGTCAGCGGTTCGGCGATGCATCGCCTTGGGGCGATTCGCCGCGTTGGCTCCGGGTCGATAATGCGACCTCGGCGAATGCCTCGCGGCGAGTGCCGTAGAGGTGCATGTGCCGACGAGCCATCACCGACATCAGATGTCCCGGGCCGAACAGTCCCGACGGCTGCAGGAACGAGTTGATCGGATCGGGCTCCAATGCCGAAAACACCGATCCGAGACGCTGTTTCGCCTGCTGCAGCGCCATCACCGTGACAACCACCGAGGCGTCGCCGGCGACGATGGCGGCCCGCGCCAGCCCGATCGCGCCCGCGGATCCGCCCCCGCCAGAAGTCAATGCCGCGGTGAACCGGATCTCCGGAATGCCAAGGGTCTCAACGAAGTCGGCGGTGTCCATCTTCTCGGTGTAACCCGCGCTGGCGCCCGAGTAGTAGGCGAAGCCGTCGACGTCGGTGACCGGCAGGCCGGCGTCCTGCACACGCCGCCAGGATGGCCTCGCCGGCCAACTCGGTGATCGACTTGGGCAACGACCCGCCGCGCTTGTAATAGGGCGTGGCGCCGACGCCGACGATCGCGACGTCGCTCAGCCCCTGCGGTGATTCGCCACGCGCTCAGAACTTTTCGGCAGGAATCGGCGGGACATCGGGGAACAGTTCGTAGAACGTGCCCTGGGTGATGCGCAGCCGGGTCTCGTCGCTCACGCCGTCGAAGAGCCCCTTCAGGGTGTCCTGGGTGTGCCCGAAGGTGCCCTCCATATGCGGGTAGTCGCTGCCGAACATCACGTTCTTGTAGCCCATGTGCTCATAGGCCGCGACCGCCGTTTCGTCGTGCTGGAATGACGCGTAGACCTGGCTGAACAGGATTTCCTTGGGGTTGCGCGTGAGCTTCGGCCGCACCGCGAGATGGTGCTGGCGGTACCCCTCGAGCAGCCGGTCGCCCAGGAACGGCACCCACGTCGCACCTCCCTCGGAGATGAGCACCTTCAGGTTGGGGTGACGGTCCAGCGCGCCGGAAGCCACCATCTTCATCGCCGCCCGCTGACCCGAGAACGTGGTCTCGGCGTAGTTCATGATCGCGCCACCCGGACCGCGGTACACCTGGCCTGCGCCACCGGTCGCGCTGTTGCTGGCCGTCACCTCGACCGGATCGGTGCCGATGTGGAACGCGATCACCATGCCGGCCTCCTCGGCCGCCGCCCAGAACGGTTCCCATTCCTTGCGATGCCAGTCCGGTGCACTGGGGTGCGGAGTGGTCGGCAGGAACACCGCTTTAAAGCCGTTGCCCGCAGCCCACTGCAGCTCCTCGACAGCGTCCTCCACCACGAGCGTCGACACCTGGGCGGTCACCACGTATCGCGGCGACACCGCGCAGATCTCCTCGATAGCCCACTCGTTGCTCGCCCGCATGCATGCCTTGAGCAGCTCCGGCGTGCGGAAGGTGGACGCCCACATGCCCAGTGACGGAAAAATAACTTCGCCCCAGACGCCCTCGTTGTCGAGATCCCCGAGCCGCGCCTTCGCATCGCGAATGCCCTGCGGCCTCGAGCTCAGCTCGGCAAAGGCCACCACCGCCGACGACGGCAGCTTGCGCCGGAAGATCTGCCCGTCGACCGAGACGGTCTCGTACTCCCCGTCGGGATCCTTCTCGGCGTGCGGCGTCAGGTCGGCGAGCGCCTTCGGCAACCGGGACTGCCACAGGTCGTCGGGCTCCAGGAAGTGGGAGTCACCCGAATTCGTCCAGATCATGCTCATTGGTCCTCCACGGATCCGTTGCTCATTCGAATGATGCCAGCTGACTCGTGGCGCAAGTCCAGTATTTCTAATGTATTGCCATTACTATTTCCATGGACGCTGCGACGCCGGTAAAACTGAGGCGGACTGGAGGAGACCCATGACGGAGCTGGAACTGAATCGGCCGCGGGCGCAGCGCAGGCGCAACGCCTCGGGTGAGTCGACCCGGGTGATGTTGATGGAGGTCGCCGAGCGACTGTTCGCCACGCGCGGCATCGAGGCGGTGACGCTGAGGGAGATCCAACAGGCGGCCGGACAGTCCAACACCTCGGTGATCCGCTACCACTTCGGCTCCCGCGACGGCCTGATCCGCGCGCTGATCGCCTACCGCCAAGCGTCACTCGGGACCGATCGCCAAGAGATGCTCGCGCGCATGCGCGAAGCAAGGCAAGGAGGCAGACCCCCGCGCCGTGGTGTGGCTGCTGGTGCGGCCGCTGGCCAACAGCATCGCCGCGGGCGAGATGTTCGCGCCGTTCCTGGCCCGGCTCATGGAGGATCCGCGGGCGCGCAGCGACTACTGGCCGGATCACCTCGACGACGACTGGACCCAGGAGAAGCTGGAAGAGCTGGTCGACGCCGCGCTGCAGGACCTGCCCGAGCGGATCCGGCGCGGCCGAACGTTCCAGCTCTACATCAGCCTGATCAACGTGCTGGCCGCCGCCGCCCGCTCCGGGCACGGACTCAGCGAAGCGCAGCTGCACAACTACGTGGACACCTGGGTCGGAATGCTGACGGCACCGGTGTCCTACGAGACCCGCGCGCTGATCGCCGGCGACGACGCCTGAGTCGTCAGCTGCCGCCGACGATCTCGCTTCGCCCTCAGGTCGGCGATCGCCGTCGTCGTCCAGTCCGATTTCGCGCAGCACCGCATCGGTGTGCTGCCCGATGGTGCATCCCGCATCGGCCCGCGTCCGTGATCGCGAGAACCGGCACAGCGGGGCGAGCCGACGGTGCTCCTCGAAGATCGGGCTGTGGGCGTCCACGGCATAGCCGGCCTCGTAGTACGGGTCGGTCTGCAGCACCAGCTCGGAGTTCGCCTCCACCACCTCGACGCATCCGACGTCCTGGGCGGACAGTTCGTGCTCCCACTCCAGCTTGGTCTTGCTCGCGAAAACCGTTGTCAGTGCGGCGATTAGCTCGTCGTCGTGCTGCGCGCGAGATTCGGCGTCGGCAAAGCGCTCGTCGGCGTGCAGGTCGACGTAGGGCGACATCGCCTTCGTCAGCGCCGGCCATTCGCGTGGCAATGGCGCAGCGAGAAAGACGTAACCGTCGGCCGCACGGTACATCCGGTACAGAGCGCATTCATACCGAAAAACTGTTCGTCGGCGGGCGTCTCGGCGGGACGGGACGCATAGCTCGCGTTGTACGCGATCATCGCCTGCTGCACGGTGCCGAGCATGGTCGTGACCACGTTCGTCAGCGTCTTGCCGCGGCGCTTGGCGTACAACGCGACCAGCAGCGCCGAACCGACACCGTGCGCCGCGATGCCGTCGGACTGCACGGCGGGGACGGCCCCGCCCGCGTGGAGTTTGACCGCCCGGCGGTGCAGGTCATCCAGGTCGGTGGGCGGCTCACCCGTGTCGTGGCTGTCGACCAGCGCCAGGCCGGACGCCGCACCGACCGACGGTGCGTAGGCCGCGCGGTGCGCGAACGGTCCGTCGACCCCGTAACCCGAGGTCGTCACGAACGCCAAGTCCGGGTTGACCGCCCGCAGCGAAGCCTCGTCGATCTTCGAGCGCTCGGCGGCCTTGCCCCGGAAGCACTGCAGCACGATGTCGGACCGCTTGGCCAGTTCGTACACCAGCTCAAGGCCCTCGGGCTTGGTGAAGTCGATCGCGACGCTTTCCTTGCCCTGCAACACTTTTGCGCCGCCCGCCTCGGGGAATGCGACCAGGTTGCGGATGTTGTCGCCGTCGAGCGGCTCGACCTTGATGACGCGGGCACCCAGGTCGGCCAGCAGGGTCGCGCCGTACGGTCCGGCGAACATGCTGCCGAACTCCAGCACCGTCACGCCCGTCAGTGGCGGTGTCGTCGTGGTCTCCGTGCGGTGCGGGCAGTGCGGCGTCGCCCACTTGGTCGAAGGTGACCGAGCCGTTGTGCTCGCCGACTCGCGGGGCCGGCCGAAGCTGGGTCAGCGGTTTGCCGTCGGCATGAATGAGGGTCGACGGCTGGCGTACGGGTCCGAGATCGGGGTCGATGACGGTGGTGGCGCGGCCTTCGTGAACGGTCTGCGGGTGGTCCAGCGAGTCCTCGGGACTCCGGAACAGTTCGCCGCTCAGGTCGAGGTTCTCCGTCATGGCCTGCTGCCATTCGGCGAGCGTGCGGGCCCCGACCCGCTCGATCATCATGTCCCACCACTCGGTGCGAAGT
This sequence comes from uncultured Actinomycetota bacterium, assembly GCA_963832935.1. Lineage (GTDB taxonomy): Bacteria > Actinomycetota > Actinomycetes > Mycobacteriales > Mycobacteriaceae > Mycobacterium. The sequence goes on along the minus strand of CAWHWA010000021.1, from coordinate 3,066 downwards.
TCGGGGGTCGGCAGCATCGGAAAGCCCTGCCACTTCGGGTCGGCGAGCTCCCCCAGCAGGTCGAGTTCGGTGAGCCAGGCGCCGATCAACTTCGGCGACACCTGCGCGAACTGCAGCCATCGACCGTCCTTCGTCGCACACACCAGCAGCGCATAGATGAGATAGGCCTGGGGCCGGCCCTGATCGTCGTAGGCGGCGTCCATCGGTTCGAAGGCGCCCGGATACCGTTGGAGCACCATCTCGTAGAACCAGTTGTAGGGATCCATCGAACCCATGCCGGTCACCAAATTGGTCTCGACGGTTTGGCCGCGCCCACTGCTCTCCCGCTCGAGCAGCGCGGCCAGCACACCCTGAACGGCGGCATGGGCGGCGCCCCACGAGGCATAGGTAAACGTGGTGAACGCCGGGCCCGGCCGCGGCGCGAGTCCGCGCTTCTCGTGCATGACGCCGGTCTTCGCCATGACCAGGGCCTCCCAGCCCTTGTAGTCGCGGAACGGCCCGGTCGAGCCCCAGCCGGTGACATTGGCGACCACCAACCGCGGATACCGCGTACGACAGCGACTCGGGACTTAGGCCGAGGCGCTCGGCGGTGTTCGGCCGCAGCGTGTTCACCATGACGTCGGCGCGGCGCAACAGTGCACGCAACCGGTCCAGGTCCGCGTCGTCGTGCAGGTCCAATGTCACGCTGCGCTTGCCGCGCAGCAGCGCCGGCCAGCCGGCGAGCTCGCGCAGCGGACTGCCGTCCGGCGGCTCGACCATGATCACCTCGGCGCCGCAGTCGGCGAGGAACTGCGTCGCCTGAGCTCCGGGCAGCGTCGTCGACAGGTCGACCACCACGAGGCCGGCCAGCGGACCGTCCGACGCGACTTCCGGCATGTTCGCTCCTACCGCCTGCGGGCAGCTTTGTCAGGACGTGCAGTGACGCACGCCACGCCAGCATCGCAGCGATCATTATTAATGTCAATGCATTAGTCTTGCAGAGGATGTACGAAGTGACCCGATGAACAGAGCCACGGGGCGGGTTCCCGCCGATGCGGACGCTGGCAGGAGCCGACCGTACGCAACCCGGGCGGGGGCGCCGAATACGGCGACATGATCGCCGCGCTGCGCGATTTCCTCGACGACGTGGCTGCGGCCGCCCCGGACGCGGCGACCACCGTGGCCCTGACGAGACGACCTGAACAGCTGGGCCGAACGGCTGGCCCAATCCGCAGTCCCCGAGCGCCGACAGATCTTCGCTCGCCGACTCGATCTGCCCGGCCGCGGACAAACCATGTCCCCCAGCTTTATTCCGATCGCGGGCGACCATGAGAAGGTCGAGGGCACGGTAACGTTCGGCCGGTACTTTCTCGGCGGCGGCGGAGCCGTGCATGGCGGCGCCATCCCACTGCTCTTCGACGAGGTGCTTGGCCGGCTGGCCAGTAGCGGCGACCGTGCGCCTGCGCGAACCGCGTATCTGCACACCGACTTCCGGTCCATCACACCCGTCGGCGTGGAACTCGCGGTGCGGGCGTGGTTCGTCAGCGAGCAAGGGCGCAAACGGACTCTTCGCGCTCAACTCACCCACGGCGACACGCTGTGCGCCGAAGCCGAGGGCCTGTTCATCGAGCTGCGCCCGATCAGCCATGATCAGCTTGCACCCATCGGTCGGGCAGTCCTCTCAACCGCGCCGTCGACGTTGAATGTCTTTGTCGTGCAACCTGATCAGCTCCCGCAGGGCAAGCCGGTCCGGCTTGAGCATCGCCGTCAGCGGTAGCTCGTCGACGATCAGCAATTCGTCGGGCGCCTTGTAATCGGCCAGTTCGTCGGCCACATGAGTTCGCAACTCGGCCAGCCCCGGGGGCCTGGCGGCGTCCGCCGGCACCACACACGCGACGCCGATCTCTCCGATCACCGGGGCCGAGCGTCCCACTACGGCAGCATGTTTCACCGCGGCGTGACCGGAAAGCGCGCGCTCCACCTCGCCGGGGTGCACGTTGTAGCCACCGCGGATGTACATGTCGCCGCTCCGCCCGACGAGGGTGAGATTGCCGTCGGCGCCGAGGGCGCCGATATCGCCGGTACGCAGCCAACCGTCGTGCAGCACCTCTGCGGTGAGTTTCGGGTTACGCCAGTAGCCGCGCATCACGCAGGGGCCGCTTACCTCGACACCGCCGTCGGGCCCGACGCGCACCTCCATTCCCGCGGCCGGCCGCCTAGTGCGGAACTGAATCTCGGGGGCGTCGTTCGGTTCGGTGCCGCTGATGGTCGGGCACTCGGTCATCGCGTACCGCACCACCAGCGGGACCCCGATCCACTCGGCGACCCGCCGTACCAATTCGGGCGGTGCCGGCGCCGTGGCCACCACCCCGATCCGCAAGTGCGGCAACGCCTGCCGGCTCACTCCATCGACATCGAGCAGCTTGGCCCACTGGGTCGGCACCGCACCCGCCACGGTGACCCGCTCGTCGCGGAGCATGTCGAACATGCCCTGCGCCGACCACGGCGTCGGCGGCACCACCAGGGTGCTGCCCCACACCAACTGATCCCAGAGCTTGAACATGTAGCCGGCGTGCGAAAACGGCGTCGACGTGAGGCGCCGGTCGTAGGGCGCGCTCATCACCCCTGCCGCCGCCGCGCCCGCAGCCAGTCGGTCGGCATCGAATGCCGCGCCCTTCGGCGTCCCCGTCGTGCCGCTGGTGAAGATCAACGCGACCAGGTCCCGGCGGGTCAGCTCCACCGGCGGCGGCAGGGATCCTGAGGTATCGGTGGACAGCGAGCCCCGTGGCAGGACCCGATGCCCGGTGTCGGGTAGCGCACCGAGCCGTTCATCGGCGACGACCAACGCGGGATCCGCCTGCTGCAGAATCGATTCGATCTCCCTGCGGCCCAGACGTGGGTTGAGGCCGGTGGTGATCGCCCGATCATCGCCGCGCCGGCGTAACACGTCGCGTAATCGATGCCCGACGGGAGCCACAGCACGACTACGTCACCCTTGCCGACGCCGAGTTCGACGAATTGCGCTGCTACGCAATGGGGACCGGCCGACCCACTCGGCGAACGTGACCCGCGCACCCGGCTCCACGT
>CAWHWA010000020.1:0-8082 GCA_963832935.1 uncultured Actinomycetota bacterium | reverse complement strand
GATGTCTCGGCAGATGTCCAGCGCGATGATGTCCGCACCGTCCGCCGCGAGCCGGACCGCATGCGCTCGGCCCTGGCCTCGGGCCGCTCCGGTGATGAAGGCGACTTTGCCGTTCGAGTTTTCCCACGCGTCCCACTCCTCGTATCTAGTTTGACGTACTTCCGGTATGAATCCTGGCTTGCCGCAAGCCTTCCTGCGGATCATCGACTTCGACGTCCCAGTCGCCACATGAGCACGTACACCGGAAATGACCATTGACCGGCAGGATCGCCTGGCCGTCACACTCGCCGCCGGTATTGGCGATGCTGGTGAGAAACTCAGTGGTTTTTCGTGCAGGGCACTGTCGTCGGACATGACCGTTACTCCTCGCCGTCGACCCGGAAGACGGCAGCAGCCAGCCGTCGGAAATCGGTGAGAAGTCAACGTGGACAGGCATTCCTATGTGACGTCGGCGGGTACGACGTCGATGATGTTGGAGACCAATCGCGCACCGGGCGCGTCGGGCAGGTCGAGGACCGCCGGCACCAACACCAGGTCCGGCATGCCGGGGAAACCGTGCACGACGGCGAAGCTGTAGACGACGGCATCGCCGCTGAGGTCGACCCAATTCACCTTCTTGGACTGGCAATTGGGGCAGAACGGTGTCGGGGGCAGCCGGAAGGTCTGACAGTCGCCGCACTGCGGCGCCACCAGCCGCCGTTCCTTGGCGGCGGTCCAGAATGGCTCGGTGTCCTTATTGACCGCGATCCGGACGTGCTCGCCCGGGATGGTGGTGGCAGCGTGACGCTGCGGTGCTCATGCGGCGCGTCCCAGAATGAGCCCACTCACGGGCAGGCTCGCCGGCCCCCCGGTGACCAGAGCGAGTTCGGCGTCGGCGACCTGGTTGATGGCGGTGCCGCGCATCTGCTCGACTCCTTCCATGATGTGGGTCATGCCGATGATGTAGGCCTCGGAGAGCTGCCCGCCATGGGTGTTGACCGGGATCGAGCCACCGTCGTACCGGATCGCTCCGCTTTCGACGAACGCGCCGCCCTCCCCCTTGCCGCAGAACCCGTAGTCCTCGAGCTGCATGAGCACCATCGGGCTGAAGTGGTCGTAGAGCAGCGCGACGTCAATGTCGGCCGCGCCGATGCCGGCCTGCTCGTAGAGCCGCTTGGCGATGGGCGCGTTGCCCGAGGAGGCGAAGTATTCGTCGGGCATCCCCATCCAGGCGAACGCCCTACCCCAGTCGCGCACACCACCGTGGGCGGCGGCGACCACCGGCACCGGTGGCTGCCTCAGATCCTTGGCCCGATCCATGCTGGTGGTGATCACCGCGACGGCGCCGTCGGTCTCCTGACAGAAGTCGTAGAGGCACAAGGGTTCTGCGATCATCCGGGCGTTGAAATATCCTCGAGCGTCAGCGGCTCGGGGTGCATCGCCTTCGGCCGATTCGCCGCGTTGGCCCGTGTCGAGAGGGCGACCTCGGCGAATGCCTCGCGGCGGGTGCCGTAGAGGTGCATGTGCCGACGAGCCATCACCGACATCAACTGGCCCGGCCCGAACAGCCCGGACGGCTGCAGGAACGAGTTGATCGGATCGGGTTCGATCGCCGAAAACACTGAGCCGAGGCGCTGTTTGGATTGTTGCAGCGCCATCACCGTCACGACCACCGAGGCATCGCCGGCCACGATGGCGGCCCGAGCCAGCCCGATCGCGCCCGCCGAGCCGCCGCCGCCAGAGGTCAGTGCGGCGGTAAACCGAACTTCAGGAATCCCAAGCGTTTCCACGAAGTCGGCGGTGTCCATCTTCTCGGTGTAGCCCGCGCTGGCGCCCGAGTAGTAGGCGAACCCGTCGACGTCGGTAACCGGCAGGCCCGCATCCTCACACGCCGCCAGGATGGCCTCGCCGGCCAACTCGGTGATCGACTTCGGCAATGACCCGCCACGCTTGTAATAGGGCGTGGCGCCGACGCCGACGATCGCGACGTCACGCAGTCCGGACGAAGTTCGCCACGCGCTCAGAACTTTTCGGCCGGAATCGGCGGCACGTCCGGGAACAGTTCGTAGAACGTGCCCTGGGTGATGCGCAGCCGGGTCTCGTCGCTCACCCCGTCGAACAGCCCCTTCAGGGTGTCCTGGGTGTGGCCGAAGGTGCCTTCCATGTGCGGGTAGTCGCTGCCGAACATCACGTTCTTGTAGCCCATGTGCTCGTAGGCGGCGACCGCGGTCTCGTCGTGCTGGAAGGACGCATACACCTGGCTGTAGAGGATCTCCTTGGGACTGCGAGTCAGCTTGGGCCGCACCGCCATATGGTGCTGGCGGTAGCCCTCGACCATCCGGTCGCCGAGGAACGGCACCCAGGTCGCGCCGCCTTCGGAGATCAGCACCCGAAGGTTGGGGTGGCGGTCCAACGCGCCGGAGGCGACCATCTTCATCGCCGCCCGCTGACCGGAGAACGTGGTCTCGGCGTAATTCATCACCGCTCCGCCCGGCCCGCGGTACACCATGCCCGCCCCGCCACTGGCGCCACCGACCGTCATGTCGACCGGGTCGGTGCCGATGTGGAACGCGATCACCATGCCGGCTTCCTCGGCCGCCGCCCAGAACGGCTCCCACTCCTTGCGATGCCAGTCCGGAGCGCTCGGGTGCGGCGTCGTCGGCAGGAACACCGCCTTGAAGCCTTTGCCTGCGGCCCAATGCAATTCCTCGACGGCGTCCTCCACGATCAGCGTCGACACCTGGGCGGTCACCACGTAGCGCGGCGACACCGCGCAGATCTCCTCGAGCGCCCACTCGTTGCTGGCGCGCATGCACGCCTTGAGTAGTTCGGGAGTGCGAAAAGTCGAGCCCCACATGCCCAGTGACGGGAAGATCACCTCGCCCCAGACGCCCTCTTTGTCCAGGTCCCCCAACCGTGCCTTCGCGTCGCGGATGCCCTGCGGCTTCATGCTCTCCTCGATGAAGGCCTCCATCGCCGAGGACGGCAGCTTGCGCCGGAAGATCTGTCCGTCGACCGAGACGGTCTCGTACTCGCCGTCGGGATCCTTCTCCGCGTGCGGCGTCAGGTCGGCGAGCGCCTTGGGCAACCGGGACTGCCACAGGTCGTCGGGCTCCAGGAAGTGGGAGTCACCCGAATTCGTCCAGATCATGCTCATTGGTCCTCCACGGATCTGTTGCTCATTCGGATGATGCCAGCTGACCCGCGGGAAGTCCACCTTTTCTAATGTATTGACATTACTATTTCCTTGACGCCGCGACGCCGGTAAAACTGAGGCGGACCTTGAGGAGACCCATGACGAGCACTGAATCGGCTGCAGGGGCACGCCGGCGCAATGCCTCAGGTGAGTCGACCCGAGTGATGTTGATGGAAGTCGCCGAGCGACTCTTCGCCACGCGCGGCATCGAGGCGGTGACGCTGAGGGAGATTCAACAGGCAGCCGGACAGTCGAACACCTCGGTGATCCGCTATCACTTCGGCTCCCGCGACGGTCTGATTCGCGCGCTGATCTCCTATCGCCAAGCGTCGCTCGGGACCGATCGCACGGAGATGCTCGCGCGCATGCGCGCTGAGGGCAAGGAAGCGGATCCGCGCGCAGTCGTGTGGCTGCTGGTACGCCCGCTGGCCACCAGCATTGCGAACGGTGAGATGTTCGCGCCGTTCCTGGCGCGGCTCGCCGAGGATCCCCGAGCCCGCAGCGACTACTGGCCGGAACACGTCGACGACGACTTCACCCAGGAGCAGCTGGAGGATGTGGTCGACGCGGCGCTGCAGGACCTGCCCGAGCGGATCCGGCGCGGCCGAACCTTCCAGCTGTACATCAGCCTGATCAACGTGCTGGCCGCCGCAGCCCGAGCCGGGCATGGAATCAGCGAAGCGCAGTTGCACAACTACGTGGACACCTGGGTCGGCATGCTGACCGCACCGGTGTCCTACGAGACGCGCGCGCTGATGGCCGGCGACGACGCCTGAGTCGTCAACTGCCGCCGACGATCTCCTTCGCCCTCAGGTCGGCGATGCGGTCGTCATCCAGTCCGATTTCGCGCAGCACCGCATCGGTGTGCTGCCCGATGGTGCATCCCGCATCGGCCCGGGTGCGTGATCGCGAGAACCGGCACAGCGGGGCGAGCCGGCGGTGCTCTTCGAAGATCGGGCTGTGCGCCCGTACCGAGTAGCCGGCGTCGAAATACGGGTCGGTCTGCAGCACCAGCTCGGAGTTCGCCTCCACCACCTCGACGCATCCGACGTCCTGGGCGGACAATTCGTGCTCCCACTCCAGCTTGGTCTTGCTAGCGAAAACCGTTGTCAATGCGGAGATTAACTCGCCGTCGTGCTGCGCGCGAGATTCGGTATCGGCAAAGCGCTCGTCGGCGTGCAAGTCGACGTAGGGCGACATCGCCTTTGTCAGCGCCGGCCATTCGCGCGGCAACGGCGCAGCGAGAAAGACGTAACCGTCTGCCGCGCGGTACATCCGGTAGAGCGCATTCATGCCGAAGAACTGTTCGTCGGCGGCCGTCTCTGCGGGACGCGATGCATAGCTCGCGTTGTAAGCGATCATCGCCTGCTGAACCGTCCCGAGCATGGACGTGACCACATTGGACATCGGCCGTCCGCATCCGCTTGGCGTACAACGCGACCAGCAGCGCCGAACCCACACCGTGCGCCGCGATGCCGTCGGCTTGCACGGCGGGGACGGCCCCGCCCGCGTGGAGTTTGACCGCCCGGCGGTGCAGGTCATCCAGGTCGGTGGGTGGCTCACCCGTGTCGTGGCTGTCGACCAGCGCCAGGCCGGACGCCGCACCGACCGACGGCGCGTAGGCCGCGCGGTGCGCGAACGGTCCGTCGACCCCGTAACCCGAGGTCGTCACGAACGCCAAATCCGGGTTGACCGCCCGCAGCGAAGCCTCGTCGATCTTCGCCCGCTCGGCGGCCTTGCCCCGGAAGCACTGCAGCACGACGTCAGACCGCTTGGCCAATTCGTACACCAGCTCAAGGCCCTCGGGCTTGGTGAAGTCGATCGCGACACTTTCCTTGCCCTGCAACACCTTTGCGCCGCCGGCTTCGGGAAATGCGACGAGATTGCGGATGTTGTCGCCCACCAGCGGCTCGACCTTGATCACCCGGGCGCCCAGGTCGGCCAGCAGGGTCGCGCCGTACGGTCCGGCGAACATGCTGCCGAACTCCAGCACCGTCACGCCCGTCAGCGGCGGTGCGTCGTGGTGTCCGTGCGGTGGCGATGCAGCGTCGCCTGCATGCTCGAAGGTGACCGAGCCGTTGTGCTCGCCGATTCGCGGTGCGGGTCTCAACTGGGTCAACGGCTTACCGTCGGCATGAATAAGGGTCGACGGCTGGCGCACCGGTCCGAGATCGGGATCGGGGACGGTGGCGGCACGGCCTTCGTGAACGGTCTGCGGGTGGGCCAGCGAGTCCGCGGGACTCCGGAACAGTTCGCCGCTGAGGTCGAGGTTCTCGGTCATGGCCTGCTGCCATTCGGCGAGCGTGCGGGCCCCCACCCGCTCGATCATCATGTCCCACCACTCGGTGCGCAGTTCGGGGGTCGGCAGCATCGGAAAGCCTTGCCACTTCGGGTCGCCGAGCTCCTTCAGCAGGTCCAGTTCGGTGAGCCACGCGCCGATCAGCTTGGGCGACACCTGAGCGAACTGCAGCCAGCGACCGTCCTTCGTCGGACACACCAGAAGTGCGTAAATGAGGTAGGCCTGGGGCCGGCCTCGATCGTCGTAGGCGGCGTCCATGGGTTCGAAGGCGCCCGGATACCGTTCGAGCACCATCTCGTAGAACCAGTTGTACGGATCCATCGAACCCATGCCGGTCACCAGGTTCGTCTCGACGGTTTGGCCGCGCCCACTGCTTTCCCGCTCGAGGAGCGCGGCGAGCACGCCCTGCACGGCGGCGTGGGCGGCCCCCCACGAGGCGTAGGAGAACGTGGTGTAAGCCGGTCCTGGCCTTGTCGTGAGTCCGCGCTTTTCGTGCATCACTCCTGTCTTCGCCATCACCAGGGCCTCCCAGCCCTTGTAGTCGCGAAACGGCCCGGTCGAACCCCAGCCGGTGATCGTCGCCACGACGAGTCGCGGGTAGGCGTTCGACAACGCGTCGTGGGTAAGTCCGATGCGCTCGGCCGTGGTCGGCCGCATCGTGTTCACCATGACGTCGGCGCGGCGCAGCAATGCACGCAGTCGCTCCAGATCGGCGTCGTCATGCAGGTCCAATGTCACGCTGCGCTTGCCGCGGAGCAGGGCGGGCCAGCCCGCGAGCTCGCGCAGCGGACTGCCGTCGGGCGGCTCGACCATGATCACCTCGGCGCCGCAATCGGCGAGGAACTGCGTGGCCTGTGCTCCGGGCAGCGTCGTCGACAGGTCGACCACCACGAGGCCGGCCAGCGGACCGTCCGACGCCGAACCGACTTCCGGCATGTTCGCTCCTACGGTGTGCTGGCAGATCTCGTCACGACGTGGTGTGACGCACGCCACGCCAGCATCGCAGCGGCCAAGATTAATGTCAAGGCATTAGTCTTGGGGCACATCCGTCAGGGTCGGAATGACGGGTCCTCCGTGCCGTCTGCATGCAGATTCACGGTCCTGCCAGTCCCGTCGGTCGCAGACGCTGAATGTCTCCGTCGCGCGAGCGTGATCAGCTCGCGCAGGGCAAGCCGATCGGGTTTGAGCATCGCCGTCAGTGGCAGCTCGTCGACGATGAGAAGCTCGTCGGGCGCCTTGTAGTCGGCCAGTTCGCCTGCCACGTGAGTTCGCAACTCGGCCAGCGTCGGTGGCCTGGCGGCATCCACCGGCACGACACACGCGACGCCGATCTCCCCGATCACCGGGGCCGAGCGCCCCACTACGGCAGCATGTTTCACCGCGGCGTGACCGGAAAGCGCCCGCTCCACCTCGCCGGGATGGACGTTGTAGCCACCCCGGATGTACATGTCGCCGCTGCGCCCGACGAGGGTGAGGTTGCCGTCGGCACCGAGTCCACCGACATCGCCGGTCCGCAGCCAACCGTCGTGCAGCACCTCTGCGGTGAGTTTCGGGTTACGCCAGTAGCCACGCATCACGCACGGCCCGCTCACCTCGACCACGCCATCGGATCCGATCCGCACGTCCATGCCCGCGGCGGGCCGTCCCACGGTGCGGAACTGAACCTCGGGGGCATCGTCTCGGTTCGGTCCCGCAGATGGTCGGGCACTCGGTCATCGCGTACCGCACGACCAGCGGGACTCCGATGCCCTCGGCGACCCGCCGCACCAGTTCGGGCGGCGCGGGGGCGGTGGCGACCACCCCGATCCGCAAGTGCGGCAACGCTTGCGGGCTCACGTCGTCGACATCGAGCAGCTTGGCCCACTGGGTCGGCACCGCGCCTGCCACCGTGACGCGCTCGTCGCGGAGCACGTCGAACATGCCCTGGGCCGACCACGGCGTCGGTGGCACCACCAGCGTGCTGCCCCACACCAACTGATCCCAGAGCTTGAACATGTAGCCGGCGTGCGAAAACGGTGTCGACGTCAGGCGCCGGTCGTAGGGCGCGCTCATCACGCCTGATGCTGCCGCGCCCGCGGCCAATCGGTCGGCATCGAAGGCCGCGCCCTTCGGCGTCCCCGTCGTGCCGCTGGAGAAGATCAGCGCAACCAGGTCCCGGCGGGTCAGCTCCACCGCCGGTGGCGCCGAGCGCGACGTGTCACTGCACAGCGCATCCCGCGACAGCAGCCGATGCCCGGTGTCGGGTAACGCACCGAGCTGCTCGTCGGCGACGATCAACGCGGGATCCGCCTGCTGCAGAATCGATTCGATCTCCCGACGACCCAGCCGCGGGTTGAGTCCGGTGGTGATCGCGCCGATCATCGCCGCGGCGGCGTAACACGTCGCATAGTCGATGCCCGACGGCAGCCACAGCGTTACCACGTCTCCCTTGCCGATGCCGAGGTCGGCGAACTGAGTGGCCACGCCACGGGCCCGGCCGATCCACTCCGCGAACGTGATTCGCGCCCCGGCTCGACGTAGGCCTCGACGTCCCCGTGGACGGCGGCCGCCGCCTCCAACATCGCCCGGGTGTCGGCCACGTCGGAGCTCAGCGGTGGGCGGGTCACTC
>CAWHWA010000019.1:0-22102 GCA_963832935.1 uncultured Actinomycetota bacterium | reverse complement strand
CCGCCGCTTCGTGCAGGTGACTCATCCAGGCCGAAGCGCGCTAGGTGAGACAAGTATTTCTGAGACAAACTTTTGAGGCGTTGTGACCTGGAAGGATGCGATGTCCAGCCGTCCCCTGATCGGTGTCTCGTATGTGGTGGTGAGCTCAGCCGGTCAGTGCATCGGTTGGATCAGGTTAGCCGCTCGTTAGCCCCAGAAGATGGGGTCGGCTCGTTCGTCGAGGTAGTCGAGTAGGTCCTGGACTCTGGGGCTGGGGTCCAGGGGTTCGTAGCGGTGGTATTTCAGGTTCCGGTCGCGCCAGTAGAGCGTCCACAGGCCGCTGGACTTGGTGTAGCGCAGCCGGGCGATCGGGAATCTGGTCCAGTCGGGGCCAAAGTCATCGCGCCAGGGCGGTCGACATTCGCAAATGGTCAGATGTCGTGGGGCGACGTCGCATTCGACGCGGATCTCGTCGCGGACGTGCTCGGGGACCTGGCCGGCGCACCAACGTTGCACGCGGGCGACGTCGAGCTCGGGAAGTCCGCCAGCGGCCACCTAGCCATGATCACAGCCGAGAACCGCTCCGACTAGGCAGGCGCACGCAGCATCGGTTTCGGCTCGGCAGCGCCGAACGCCTCGGCCGGGGTGGCCCAGCCAAGTACTCGACGCGGGCGGTGGTTGAGTTTCGCGGCGACGGCGTTGAGCTCGTCTTGAGTGAACGTTGCCAGGTCGGCGTTCCTGTGCAGGTATTGGCGCAGCAGTCGGTTCGCGTTCTCGTTGGTGCCGCGCTGCCATGGGTGGTGCGGGTCGCAGAAGAACACCGGCAGTGCCAGCGCCGTCGTGATTACCGAGTGCTGCGCCATCTCGCTGCCGCGGTCCCAGGTCAACGACCGCCGCAGGTGTGCCGGCAGCCGACCCATGTGGTCGATCAGCGCGCGGGCAACCGCGTCGGCCTTGTTGCCGTCGGGCAGCGCGACGACCATCGCAAAGCGGGTGGCGCGGTCAACGAGGGTGGCGACCGCCGATGGACGCGCTCCGAACACAAGATCACCCTCCCAATGGCCGGCCACCACCCGGGCGTCGGCCTCGGTCGGTCGCTCACGAATGGAGACCATGTTCCGAATCTGGCCGCGACCGTGCGAACGCTTCTTTCCGCGCGGCCGTCGGATCGCACGCTCACTCCGGAGACAGTGAAACATGCTGGCGTCAAACACTTTCCGCGACGCCATGTACAGGTCACGGTAGATCGATTCATGGGAGATCCGCATCGCCGTGTCACCACGAAACTCCTGCCGCAGCCACTGGGCGATCTGCTGCGGTGACCAATCATCGTCCAGCTTGTCGGCGACCACACCCCGTAGCTCCGGGTTAGTCGCGAGCTTGCTTAGTTTCGGGCGCCGCGCCCGCTCGAACGCCGCTGCGTCGGCGACCAATGCCCGGTACGCGTCGCGGCCACCGTTGCGGGCAATCTCCCGCGACACCATCGACGACGGTCGGTTGATGCGCCGAGCGATCGTCCGCGCCGACAAGCCGGCCGCGATCCCGCGTGAGATCTCCTCACGCTCAGCCAGGGTCAGTTGATTGGCTCTGCGCTGCCGCGGGATCGGCGGGATCCCTCCCCATTGACGCAAGTATCGCCGGATCCGGGGCAGCGTCTCACCCAGCGCGCGCTCCATCTCGCGGATCGCATCACCGCGCCGCCACATCGCCCAAATCAGATCCTGCTGTTCGACGCTAAACCCAACTGGACCCACACCAACCTCCATCGACACATCATCACGCTGCGGTGATGCGCTGACTGGTTGAGCTCACCGTCATATTCGAGACATTGTGAGCCTGCTACCTAATTCGTCTTGCCTAGCCCCGAGGCCATGAAACGTCCGATTGACGAGATTGTCCGCCGTCGCGTCATCAAACGGGTCTGCACGAACAAGAAGGCGCGACTGGTAAATCCGGGTATGACCATCGGCTTGCGGCCGACCGCCGACAGCACCTCGCGCACCACGGGCGCGGGTTCGGCAATCATCCAATGCGGGTATTTCGCCAAGGCGTCGCCCTGGGTGTTCATCAGACCGCCGATCATGACCAGCACGTGCACGCCGCTGCCTTGTAGTTCGTACCAGAGCGCCTCTCCGAGCGTGATCTGGTAAGCCTTATTAGCCGCGTATGCCCCGGTATACGGAGCCGAAGTGAGTCCTGCACCCGACGCGACGATGATGATCGCGCCTCGGCCTCGTTCGCGCATGTCACGACCGAAGCGGTGAATAAGATTGGTGTAGGCCCGGGCATTGATGTCGATCATCCGACTGTGGATGTCCAGTGGCATGTCCAGGATCGGCGGGGTGTCCGCAGGCGTGAACATGTGGTTACACACCAGCACGTCAATATCGAGACCGCCGACCGCCTCTTCGAGAGCCATGTAGGGTGCTGGTGCGCCCAGATCGCATATGGCCGTGCGCACTTCAACACCGAACTGTTGCCGCAGTTCGTTCGCCCGCGCGTGCAGTTCCTCTTCGAGGATGTCGACCAGGACCAGGTTCAATCCTTCGACGGCGAGCTGCCGCGCGAACGCATACCCCACCCCTTGTTCGCGTGCCGCACCCGAGACGATTGCCCAGCCTTGCGCGTAAGCGGAGATCTTCGACCGTCGCAGCAGCCTCGGTCGCGGTCGGAAAGTCACATCCACGTTTGTGAAACACCCCGTTTATTTCGAGACGGCGGCAACTCCGCGCGGGCCTGGTCGATTTGGTCGTAAGAATAGGTCACCATGGCGGCGGTGGTCATCGTCTCACCTTTGCGGGCGAGCGATTCGTAGGCCGGGTCGCCGAGGACTTCGCGGAGGTGGGTGAGTGCTTGAACAGGAAGCCCCCGTGCGCTTCAATCGCCCCGCGCAACACCTCGTCATGGCGGCCAGCGCGATCCGCATCGCTTCCGCGTCGGCCTCCCACCGACGGGTCGAACCCTCAACATCGGTGAATAGAAACGTCACAACCCCCAAAGGGGGCATACCCGTGGACACCCGCACAGGATGTCACAGGCTGCCCCTACCGCGTAGCTAACTGCGACTGGCTTTCGAGACTCGCAAATGTCGTCTATTTCGAGACGGCGTTCAGTTCTGCTCGGGCCTGGTCGATTTGGTCGTAGGCGTACGTGGCCATGGCGGCGGTGGTCATCGTCTCGCCCTTGAGGGCGAGCGATTCGTAGGTCGCCTCGCCGAGGACATCGCGGAGGTGGGTGATCGCGGTGGTGATTTCGGGGACCCCCGTTACGGCGAGGGGACTGAGCGCGAACCCGGCGATAGTGGCCGCCGGTTCGTAGCGTCCGAGCCGGTCGAAAAGAGCGGCGAGGCTGGCCAGCGGGACGCGGAGCGTCGTGGTGTCGCCCGCATTGTGGAAGTTGCGGATCGTCCCCTATCTCAGTTCGACCAGGGATATGCAAACAATGGCCCGGTGACTGCAAATAAGAGGAGCGACATCAGTGCGCAAAAGATCAGGAGCCAGATCGCCCGGGCGAAGAACCTGAATTCGGCCATTAGATCATCATCAGCCTCGCCCACTTCGTGCCGGATGACAGTGCTCAGCCGGTCCAGATCGCCGGCGGTGAGAGACACACCGCCGTGCACTTCTCCCGACCTAATGGCGAGCAGGTAGCCGCGGGAGCCGTCGGGCCGGTCCAGGCGTGAGATGAACACTCGGTCGCCGTCGCCGTCCTGCAGACCGATGAGTTGCGTCAGTTCGGGCTGTTTCACGGCGATCCCCTTCGGTAATTGGTTGGGACCGTGGATGGGTTGCTTTTGACGATACGCGGGGCGACCAGACCGCGTGCTTGAACAACCAGCCCCCGTGCCCCTCGATCGCCGAGCGCAACACCTCGTCATGGGCGGCCAGCGCCACCCGCATCGCATCGGCGTCGGCTTCCCACCGACGGGTCGACCCCTCGACATCGGTGAACAAAAACGTCACCACCCCCGATGGGGTAGCCGCAATCATGGCATCGCCTCAGCCCAGTCGATATGCCCCTCGAAGCCCAGCGTTGTGGCCGTAGCGCGGTAGCGATCCCGGTAGTCGCGATAGGCGGTGTCGTCGCCACGAGCCTGCGCCAGCAGTGCCTGCAACCGCAGCAGCCAGATGTCGCGTATCACCAGACCGTCATCGGCTGGCGCAGCCGCTAAGCGTGCGATCGCGGCCTCGGCTTCGGCCACGTCACGCTCGGCCCCGCGATCCAGCACTGTCTCAACCAGCACGCCCGTCGCAAAAATGCCCCACGCCAGCAGCTGTCCCTCCCGGACCAGATGGTCGACGGCGGCGCGCATGAGCGGTATGGCGTCATCGCGATGCCCACGCCGAGCCTTCTCACGCGCCGAGTACACGTTGAGGATGGGTAACCAGACCAGGTTTTGTCCTCGGCGCAGTACTCCCTCGCTGACCTCGACCAGGAGCGTGTGTCCGCGTTCACGCTCCGCATCCGTGTGGCGGTGCACCAGCGCAAGGCCCAGCGCAATCCGAATGAGGCCCAACGCGAGATTGTCACCGGATCGTTTGGCAGTCTGTAAGGCATCCTCGATTTCGCGCACCGCGCGATCATCGGGCCTCAGCGCACCAAATGGCATCACGAAGTTGTAGGTCTGTGAGATGGCGTAGGCGTAGGTCAAGGGGTCGACGCTGCGGGCCACGGCGAGGCCAAGGCGCACGTCGTCGCGCCATCCAGAACGACCCAGGGCATATCGGGCCCCAGCCCGGTACGCGAAGGCGAGTGATAACGGAGACCCGACAAGGAAGTTGCCTTTAGACGGATCACCGTCGGCCAGGTCGATAGCTCTCTGTGACCACCGCAGCACGTCATGAGCCTCACCACTTAGAAACTTGGCAAGAATCACCGCGAAGGACAGCCCCACCGTCAAGGTCGGATCGCCGACCGACTCGATGACGGCGGTGGCCTCGGATGCCAGCTGCGACGCCTCGCGGATCCGGCCCTGAAGCACGTGATCAAACACCAGCCCCGCCATGCCGATGGCCAGTGACGCCTTGTCCCCGGCGGCGGTGCACAACTGCCGGAGTTCATCAAAGCGGTCACCGGCCACATGTTCATCGACTCGAAAGGCGATCCCACACAACATCGTGCGCGGGGCGATGCGCATGGCCGCTCGGTGGGGGTGCTCAATGGGCAGGGCGTCGGCCATCGTTCGTGCCTGTTCCCAACTTTGTCGCGCTGCCGCGATGTCGCGGTTGGTCGCCCACGTTGCCGCGCGCATATGCCAGGCGTAGGCGGCGTGCAGATCCCCAGCGGCGTGCAGATGCTCGGCGATCAGCGCCGCGTTGTGGTCGACGGCTTCCGGGTCACGTGATTCGATTGCGGCCGCGATGCGCTGGTGCAGCTCAGCGCGATCGGACTTGAGCTGTGATTCGTAGGCCACGGTGCGGATCAGCGGATGGTGGAACACATACTCGGGGTGTCGGGTGAATCGAATCTGATCGATGAACTCGCCGCGCACCAGGCTTTCAAGGGCGGGATCAATGCCTAGCGTTTCCAGTAGTTCCCGGCTGAACCGTGAGCCGATGACAGCGGCTGCGGTCAAGGTGCGTTTGGCAGCCGGGTCAAGCCGGTCGATGCGGGCGGCGATGGTCGCCTGCAAGGTGGCTGGCACACTGACCCCGGCGGCGTCGGCGGTCGATTCGTAGGCACTGCTGTTGCCGCGTAGCACGCCGCGCTCGGCCAGGTCGCGCACCATCTCCTCGGCGAAAAACGGGTTTCCGGCGGCCTTCTCGGTGATCATGGTGATCATCCCGCCGACCGAGGGGTCGGACCCGAGCAGCTCTGAAACGAGTGCTGCGGTTTCCGAATCACTCAGCGGCGCAAGGGCGATGGTCTGCGCACCGGCCACCCGGCTGAGCGCACCTCGATATTCGGGCCGGTGGGTGATCAGCACCAGCGAGGGCGTCTGCGGGATCACCGTGAGGAAGTCGGCCAGCATCGACTCGCTGACCTCATCGATCCAGTGCGCGTCTTCGATGACATAGACCGCTGGGACTTGGCGGGCCAACGAGGCGGCATTGACCAGCGCGGTCAACCGTCGCCGCCGGGCATCGGGATCGATCTTGGGCAGCTCCGCCTCGGGGTCGGCGACACCCAACAAGTCATCAAAGAGCAGCACGTCCTCGGGGTCGGCATCGGGCACCCGGGAGCGCACTCGGTCACGAGCGGCCGGGGCGTCCAGGCCACGCACGCCGGTGGTTGCCCGCAGCAGCCGCGCCACGACGTGGAAGGCAATGTCGGTGGTGTGCGATTCGCAGTAGGCGCTGAAAACCTCCACTTCGCGTCCAGCGGCGAGTGCCGTCACCTCACGCACCAGACGGCTCTTGCCGATACCCGGTGATCCCACCACGGTGACCACCGCGCCGTGGCCGTCGATGACACGGTCCAGCAGACCTTCGGCGGCGGCCATCTCCCAGCGCCGACCAACAAGATTCGACTCAGCCCGCCCGACAGCGTGACGCCCCTCCGGCACGCCCAGCAGCCGTTGGGCGCAGGCTGGTTGATCGGTGCCTTTGATGCGGACACGCTCAACGTCACCGAGAGTCGCCGCGCCCTCGACCAGCCGCGCCGTCGACGCGCTAAGCATCACCTCACCCGGCGGTGCCACCGATTCCATCCGCTGTGCGACACCGACTTGCTCACCGACGGCGGTGTAACCGAAAGGCCCCGAACCGATCTCACCGGCGATCACCTCACCGGAGTTAAGTCCCACCCGCAACTGCAGCTCCACACCATCGCGCTCTCGCACGTCAACGGCAAGCCGCTTGGCCTCCTCCTGAACGCCCAAGGCCGCCAGACAGGCACGCACGGCGTGGTCCTCCAACGCCACCGGCGCACCGAACACCGCCATGATGCCGTCACCGGTGAACTTGTCCACCGTGCCGCCGTAACGCTGTACTACTGCCGAAGCACGGTCGATCAGGTCGGTCATGATCTCACGCAATCGCTCGGCTCCGACGGCCGCTGCGATGTCCATCGAGCGCACCACATCGGCGAACAGCACCGTGACTTGCTTGTACTCCGCATGGGCGTTGCGCTCCGTGATGGGTGCACCACAGCCCTGACAAAACCGGGCGTTCTCTGAAGGCTCAGTGCCACACGTCCGGCACGCTGCTACGGCCGTCATCCGACCCTCCGCCGATCCAGGCCCCAGGGTTCTCTAAGGATAGGCGGCTGGACGTTCACGAGGGGCCGTCGGCGTTCACGGTGGTTCCGAGTTTCGAGACTCTCGTATGTCGTCTGTTTCAAGACAAAGTGGGCGCCCCCCTCGACGCCCGCCGTCATGGCATCTCCTCGGCCCACGCGATATGTCCCTCGAAGCCGAGCGTTTTCGCCATGTCGCGGTAGCGATCCCGGAAGTCTGTGTAGGCTGCGTCATCGCCGTGAGCCCGCGCCAGGAGAGCCCGCAGCCGCAGCAACCAGATGTCGCGTATCACCAGCCCCTCATCGGCTGGCGCTTCCGCCAGCCTGGTGACCGCGGCCTCGGCTTCGGCCACGTCACTATCGGTCCCGCTATCCAGCAGTGTCTCCACCAGAACACCGGTCGCTAAAATGCCATTCGCCTGCAGCTGTCCCTCACGGAACAGATGGTCGACGGCGGCGCGCATGAGTGGTATCGCGTCATCGCAATCTCCCCGCCGAGCCCTCTCACGCGCCGAGTAGACCTGGACGATCGGTTGGAAATAGCCCAGGAAGTATCCCAGGCGTAGGAACACGCCGCTTAGCTCGTCTAGGAGCTGCTGTCCGCGGCCACGTTCGGCGTCCGTTGGGCGGTGCACCAGCGCAACGCCCAGCGTCATCCGGGCGAGGGTCAACGCGAGGTCATCACCGGATCGTTCGGCGATCCGTAGGGCATCCTCGCTCTCGCGCACCGCGGAATCGTCGGGCCTTAGCACGCCATGCGGTATCCCCGCGAAGTAGGCGTAGGTGACGACCGTGGCGTAGGACGCGGGGTCGGCGCTGCGGGCCAGGGCCACGCCGTGCCTGAGGTCGGCGCGCCATCCGGGACGACCCAGGCACCAACGGCCAATACCCCGCGTCGTGAAGGCGCGCGCTAACGGAGACCCGACAATGAAGTTGCCTTTAGACGGGTCACCGTCGGCCAGGTCGATGACCTGCTGTGACCACCGCAGCACGTCAGAGCTCCCGGTTTGAAGCCTGGCGAAGATCACCGGGAAGGACAGCCCCACCGTCAGGGTCGGATCGCCGAGCGACTCGATGAGGGCCATGGCTTCAGGTGCCAGCCGCGACGCCTCGCGCATCCGGTCGTGCAACGCGTAATCGGCCACCAGCCCCGCCATCCCGATGGCCAGCGACGCCTTATCCCCAGCGGCGGTGCACAACTCACGTAATTCATCGAAGCGGTCGCCTGCCGTATGTTCATGGACTCGAAAGGCGATCCCGCACAACATGGTGCGCGGGGCGATGCGCAGGGCTGCCCGGTTGGGGTCATCGGCGGGTAAGGCGTCTGCGATCTTTCGGGCACGCTCCCAACTCAGTCGCGCCGCGGTGATGTCGCGGTTGGTGGCCCACGTGGCGGCGCGCATGTGCCAACCGTAGGCGGGGTTCAGATCACCGGCGGCCTCCAGATGTTCGGCGATCAGGGCGGCGTTCTCCTCCGCCATTGTGGGGTTGCGGGCTTCGATCGCGGCGGCCAGCCGTCGATGCAGCTCGGCCCGATCGGATTTCAGTTGGGACTCGTAGGCCACGGTACGGATCAGCGGATGGTGGAACACATACTCGGGTTGTCGGGTGAATCGAATCTGATCGATGAACTCGCCGCGCACCAGGCTTTCAAGGGCAGGATCAATGCCCAGCGTTTCCAGTAGTTCCCGGCTGAACCGTGAGCCAATGACAGCGGCTGCGGTCAAGGTGCGTTTGGCAGCCGGGTCAAGCCGGTCGATGCGGGCGGCGATGGTCGCCTGCAGGGTGACTGGCACACTGACCTCGCCAGCATCGGCGGTTGACTCGTAGGCGCTACGGTTGCCCCGTAGAACGCCGCGCTCGGCCAGGTCGCGCACGATCTCCTCGGCGAAAAACGGGTTTCCGGCGGCCTTCTCGGTGATCATGGTGATCATCCCGCCGACCGAGGGGTCGGACCCGAGCAGCTCTGAAACGAGTGCTGCGGTTTCCGAATCACTCAGCGGCGCAAGGGCGACGCTCTGAGCACTGGTCACCTGGCTCACCGCGCCCCGATATTCGGGGCGGTAGGTGATCAGCACCAGCGAGGGCGTCTGCGGGATCACCGTGAGGAACTCGGCCAGCATCGACTCGCTGACCTCATCGATCCAGTGCGCGTCCTCCACGACGTAGAGCGCTGGGGTGTGGCGGGTCAACGAGGCGGCATTGACCAGCGCGGTCAACCGCCGCCGCCGGGCATCGGGATCAATCTTGGGCAGCTCCACCTCGGGATCGGCGATGCCCAACAGGTCATCGAAGAGCAGCAAGTCCTCGGGATCTGCCTCCGGCACCCGGGAGCGCACTCGGTCACGAGCAGCCGGGCCGTCCAGGCCACGCACACCGAAGGCTGCCCGCAGCAACCGCGCCACCACATGGAAGGGAACGTCGGTGGCGTGCGATTCGCAGTAGGCGCTGAAGACCTCCACTTCGCGCCCAGCAGCGATTGCCGCCACCTCACGCACCAGGCGGCTCTTACCAATGCCCGGTGATCCCACCACGGTGACCACCGCGCCATGGCCATCGACAGCGCGGTCCAACAAGCCCTCGACAGCAGACATCTCCCAGCGCCGGCCCACAAGAGCCGACTGAGAAGCGGCAACAGACCGATCCCGGTCCGACACACTCAACAGCCGCCGGGCATGGACTGGTGCGTCGGCACCCTTGATCTGAACCAACTCAGCGTCGCCCAGAGTCGCAGCGCCGTCGACCAGTCGGGCGGTGGACGCGCTGAGCATCACGCCATTAGGCGGGGCGACTGACTCCATCCGTTGCGCCATGCCGACTTGCTCGCCGACGGCGGTGTAACCGAAAGGCCCCGAGCCGATTTCACCGGCGATCACCTCGCCGGAGTTAAGTCCCACCCGTAACCGGAGGTCCACACCGTCTCGCTCTGCTACTTCTGTGGCGAGCCGCGTCACCTCTTCCTGAACCCCTAACGCCGCAAGACACGCCCGGACTGCGTGATCCTCCAACGCCACCGGCGCACCGAACACCGCCATGATCCCGTCGCCGGTGAACTTGTCCACCGTGCCGCCGTAACGCTTCACCACCGCAGCCGAACGCTCGACCAACTCGGCCATGATCTCGCGCAACCGCTCCGCCCCCACCGCCGCAGCGATGTCCATCGAATGCACCACATCGGCGAACAGGACGGTTACCTGCTTGTACTCCGCCCGGGCATCGGCTTCTTGGACTGGTGCACCACAGCCGTCACAGAATCGAGCGCCCTCACGCGGCTCGCTGCCACATGTGCGGCACGGTGCAATGGCCGTCATCCGACCCTCCGCCGATCCCGGCCCCAGCGTTTGCGGGGTGCTCTAAGGATAGGCGGCTGGACACGTCCACTAGGGACCGTTGGCCTTGACGGTGATCCGGTACAAAGTTCTGAGAGCTCATATGTCGTCGATTTCGAGACAGTGTTCGGTTCTGCTCGGGCCTGGTTGATTTGGTCGTAGCCGTACGTCGCCATTTCGGCGGTGGTCATCGCCT
Source organism: uncultured Actinomycetota bacterium (assembly GCA_963832935.1). Taxonomy (GTDB): domain Bacteria; phylum Actinomycetota; class Actinomycetes; order Mycobacteriales; family Mycobacteriaceae; genus Mycobacterium. Next base: position 11,422 of record CAWHWA010000019.1, on the reverse strand, counting down.
CACCCTTGCGGGCCAGCGATTGGCCCAGACACCGGCACGCTGAGCCGTGGCCACCGCTCCCGAGCCGTTGAACTGACTGTCGCACAGGCGGGCCCGATGCTTCGGGCGTTCCCGGTGCAGGTCCCGGTTGGCGTGGCGTTTGCCAAGAGTTCGGGGATGGTCGTCGACGGAACGCCCGACGAGTTCGAAGCGCTGGCCGGGCCGCATCGCAGTATTCAGATTCGACCCGACCTAGCCGACGAAGCGCTCTACCCTGAATGCCATGCCAACACCGGGCCGGATACACCTGCATTCAAAGGCGAAAGCAGGGGCTGGTTGGACGCGCGCGCCAGACCTGCCCGACGATCCGAGCTACGGCAAGCCTCTTCCGGCGTGGGATTCGACGTGCCCCCCTCCTCTAAACGAGGATCGTGTACACCCGAGTGTGGACCCGCTCTGGAAGGACCGCGACGCATGGTATGGCCGCCCGAAACCGGGCGGAACGCCCTACACGTACGAGCAATATGCGGAGCGATATCACAGGCAGGGCGCCGGTGGAGAGCCCGACGTCAATTGGCCATCGAATGAAGGCGCAGTTCGGGACACCAGGCTCCTCTACAGCAACGCCCAACAATTTGTTACGGAGTTCGGCGACAGAATCGATCGCATAGGTTTCACGAGTGGCGAGTTTTTCGGGCTGATGGAGGACCCTAGCCCGGACCCCTACCAGGGACGCACCATTCAGTACGAATCGGTCTCCTACGAGGCACGCGCCCTCCATTACAAATCGCTCTACCGGAGGCTCCGCACCTACACGCTAAATCCGGAGAAGTTTCGCGACCGGTGGAGAATATGTGTCATGGAGACGGCGCGCGCGTTGGGTCAGCCTGGTGGCTCCCTAGGACTGATCTTCTTCGACGGCAAAGGTAAACGGTTGAGTGCCCGGCAACTGACCAGGAGTAAGGCGTTGCGCCATGTCCAGTAGCGCTATGGCTGATGGCGTCGGGATTTCCAGCGACCTCACGACCTGGGCCTCGGATGCAGGTTTTTCCCTGACGCCAGTCGATAACGATGGCCGCGCGGTTTTCTCGACCAGTGACGGTGAGATCCGCTACTTCGTCGGGAAGGTTGGTGAAAGCTGGTTCCGTGTCACCTCCTCGAACCGGATGGGGCCAGAACAATTCGAACTGGCAGCGCCATCGCTGTCGACGATCGAGACGTATTTCTACGGATCTTTCGGCTCGGACATCAGGGATACCGCCGAAATGACCGAGCTGACGCCGAACGCGCGCCGACGCGATGGCCGCTTCCACATTGGCCCGGCTGACGATGAAGATCTGGCTGACCTCGAACTCGTTAACGACGCGGACCAGCCTTACCTTGCGCTATTTGACCAGAACCAGATGATTGCGGTCGACGGTTTCGACGAGGACATGGCAGCAATCCGACTCACCGATCTAGCGGTGTATCTGAGCGTTGACAACGAGGAGATCAAGGCGGCGTTTACCGATGATGACGGCTTGGATTCCAATCGCAAGCCGCTCCTCATCGTCGACGACGACGAAGGCGAGGGCACGGGTGTGGGCGCGGACGAGGGAGTCCTTGTCTGATCGGCTACGGCCACTAAAGCCGAATCGGCATGTGCCTTTTCCGCGCAGGCGTCGGTGACCGCGGCGACAATGTCCTGGGTGCGCAGTGTCTCCAGATTTTCAGCGGTCACCGAGCCCGAGAATCGCGCGGTCGCCCGGGCGGCCGGACGCCGGTCCGGCGGTCTTCCTGCACTCGGAGGGACACAGCGAGGTCGTCGTATGGCGCGACGCCGCCGAGGCGCGCGGCTTCGGCCGTGCACGTGAGGACGGGCTAGAACGACCTCGCGCGATCTTGCCGCACAAATCCGTCACGGCCTCGCAGACCCAGTTCGTCTATGGCTAGCGCTCAACGGTGAAACCGTTACCGGCGATGGTGCGCCCCAGAGGCCCCGGCTGGCAGGGAGAAACGCGGACCACTGAAACCTGCGAGTGACTTTTGAGACTCTCGAACTCGTCTATTCCGAGACCGCGTTCAATTCTGCTCGGGCCTGGTCGATTTGGTCGTACGCGTAGGCCACCATGGCGGCGGTGGTCATCGTCTCACCCTCGCGGGTGAGCGATTCGTAGGTCGCACCGAGCACCTCGCGGAGGCGGGTGATGGCGGTGCTAATTTCGGGGACCCCCGATGCAGAGAGAGGACTGAGCGCGAACCCGGCGATGGTGGCCGCCGGTTCGTAGCGTCCGAGCCGGTCGAAAAGAGCGGCGAGGATGGCCAGCGGGACGCGGATCGTCGTGGCGTCGCCGGCATTGTGGAAGTTGCGAATGGACAGAGTGAGGTGATCGAGCACGGCCAGCGTGTCGCCCTGTTCGGCCTCGAGTCGTGCCAGAACGTTCGCCAGGACTGACGCGATGGTGCGGTTGCCGCTGTCTTGCGCGATCACCAGACCCCGGCCGCCCGCGTTAAGCGCCCCGACGGGATCCGCGTCACGGAAAGCCACACCGTAGGCACCGAGCGCCAACGCGAGCAAGGACGGGTTGCCTGTCGCCTCCGCAGCCTCGAGGAGGCCATCGGCGGAATCCATCGCCTCCCCACCGGAACCGGCCAATGCAAGGGCGCCAACCAGCCATGCCCGGATGTTGACCGGGGTGTCGCGGCGGCGTGCGAGCTGGGCGCGGCACAACTCGGCCAACCGCTCGGGCTGGCCGATGACTAGGTAGACAAGTCCAAGCCAGGCTTCGATGCCGTACGGCAGCGCCTCGCGGCCGCTGCCGAGAACGATCTGCCCGGCCTCGCTGTAGCCGACAGCCGCCTCGATCCGTCCGGTCGTGAAGCACCGCGACGCAATCACGTACAGGAACGCCAGCCGAGGGTGCTCGACCGCTCGGGCGGGCTCGATCAGCTCTTCAGCCCAGGCGATCGGCTCATAGGTTTGGACCATAAGGCCGAGCCACCCCGCAAAGCTGGCGAGGGTGGCGGCGACATCCAGATCGGCGTGGTCGGCGGCCCACCGAAACGCGGTGCGCAGATTGGCCAGCTCGACAGTGAACCAGCCGTAGGCCGCAAGCTGGCGGGGGCTGTCCCACAGGGCCAGGATGTCGGCTTCGCGCCCGGCGAAGTACCGCGAGTGGGCGGCCCGAATCTCGGATGCTTCGCCACCGGCGACGAGTTGCTCCTCGGCGAACTGGCGGATCGTCTCCAACATCGAAAACCGAGTCCGCCCCGAAGATCGGTCGGCGATCAGCAGCGACTTGCGCACAAGAGCGTCGAGTACCTCGAGGATGGCGTACTCGTCGAGGTCATCTGATCCGGCTACCGCGCAGGCGCTTTGCAGGTCAAATCCGCCCGCGAAGACCGAACAGCGGTCCAGCACTGTCTTTTCGGTGTCGTCGAGAAGGTCGTAGGACCACGCCATCGCGTGACGCAGCGTGTGGTGGCGTTCGAGTCCGCGCCGGGACCCGACCAGCAGTCGGAACCGCTGATCGAGACGATCACGCACCTCGCTGGCCGTCATCGACGCCATCCGCGAGGCCGCCAGCTCGATGGCCAACGGGATCCCGTCGAGACGGCGACAGATCTCCACCACAGCGCTCGCCTCGTCGACTTTGGCCAGCGAGAAGCGCGGGGCCATGCTACTGGCGCGTTCGACGAACAATGTCACTGCGGCGGAGTCGATTCCCGCGTCGGCGTCCAGCGAGGGCACCGGCCACAGTTGTTCGTCGGCGATCCCGAGCCCTTCGCGGCTGGTAGCCAAAATCTTGGCGGTCGCCGAGTGCGTGAGAATGGCCTCGACCAGATCGGCGGCGGCATTGAGGACGTGCTCGCAGTTGTCGAACACCAACAGTCGAACCCTGCCCTCCAACGCGGCGGCCACACTCTCAGCCACGCTCTTGCCCGGTTGCTGAGTGATGCCCAACACCGCCGCCACCGCATCGGGCACCGCCGCCGGATCAGCGACAGCCGCTTGTTCGAAAAGCCAGACACCGTCAGGGAACTCATCGGCCAGCCGGGCGGCCACCTCCAAAGCCAGGCGGGTCTTGCCGACCCCGCCCACCCCGGTCAACGTCACCAGCCGGTGTGCTTTCAGCGTTGTCTGCAGCTCGGCGACTTCGGACTCGCGCCCGATGAAGCTGGTCGTCGGAGGGCGCAGGTTCCCAGGACTTGTATCGAGCGCCCGTAACACAGGAAAGTCCGTCGGCAGGCCCGCCGCTCGTACCTGGAACACCCCGATTGGGGTCGGCAGATCCCGCAACCGTCGCGGCCCCAAGTCGACGAGATCCATTTCGCTGAGCAGAACCGCCGTCGAATCGGCCACCAGGATCTGACCACCGTGTCCGGCGGCCATCACCCGCGCCGCGCGATTGAGCACCGCACCGAAGTAGTCGCCGTCCCGCCGTTCGGCCTCACCGGTCGCAATGCCCATCCGTACCGGCAACTGCAGTGCCCGCTGTGCGGCCACCGCCGCATCAACCGCAGATCTCGGCGAGGCGAACGCGGCACACACGCCGTCACCGGTGTGCTTGAACAACCAGCCCCCGTGCGCCTCGATCGCCCCGCGCAGCACCTCGTCGTGGGCGGCCAGCGCCAACCGCATCTCATCGGGGTCTTTCTCCCACCGACGGGTCGAACCCTCGACATCGGTGAAGACAAACGTCACCACCCCCGAAGGTGCGACCGCCGTCATGGCATCGCCTCGGCCCACGCGATATGTCCTTCGAAGCCAAGGGTTCTCGCCTTGTCGCGGTAGCGATCCCGGAACTGGGCATACGCTGAGGCATCGTTGTGGGACCGCGCTAGCAACGCGCGGAGCCGCAGCAGCCAGATGTCGCGTACCACCAGACCATCGTCGGCTAGCGCGGCCGCTAACCGCTCGATCGCGGCCTCAGCTTCGGCCACGTCACCGTCGGACCCGCGCTCAAGCAGTGTCTCCACCAGGACACCCGTCGCTGGAATACCCCACGCCAACACCTTCCCCTCGCGGACCAGATCGTCGAGGGCGGCGCGCATGAGCGGGATGGCGTCATCGCGATCTGCGCGCCGAGTCTTCTCACGTGCCGAATACACGTTGACGATCGCTAACTCGGCCAGGTTGTGTTCCCGGCGCCGGAACACGTCGCTGACCTCGGCCAGGAGCTTCTGTCCACGGTGATGCTCTGGGGCCGTTGGGCGGTGAACCAGCGCAACGCCCAGTGTCACCCGGGCGTGGGCCAACGCAAGGTCATCACTCGATCGTTCGGCAACTTGTAGGGCATCCCCGATCTCACGCACCGCCCGATCGTCGGCCGCAAGGACTCCACCCGGTATTCCCACGAGGTAGACGTACATGACGACCCTGACGAAGGTCACGGGATCGGTGTCGCGGCCCATGGCCAGGGCCTGCCGCACGTCGTCTCGCCATCCGGGACGACCCAGGCAATAACGGGCCATAGCCCGCGTCGTCAAGGCGTGCGCCAATGGGGACCCGATAATGAAGTTGCCTTTTAAGGGGTCCCCGTTGGCCAGGTCAATGACCCGCTGTGACCACCGCAGCACGACAGGCCACTCGCCACTTTCCCCCTTGGCGTAGATGGCCGTGAAGGATAGCCCCACCGTCAGGTTCGGATCGTCGACGGACTCGATGAGGGCCATGGCTTCGGATGCCAGCTGCGCGGCCTCGCGCAGCCGGTCCTGAAACGCGTGATCCATCACCAGCCCCGCCATCCCGATGGCCAGTGACGCCTTGTCCCCGGCGGCGGCGCACAACTGCCGCAATTCCTCGAAGCGGGCATCGGCCAACTGTGCATGGGCTCGAAAGGCGGTCGCGCACAACATGGTGCGCGGGGCGATGCACATGGCCGCTCGGTTGGGGCCCTCGGCGGGCAATGCGTCGGCGATCGCTTGGGCGCGCTCCCAACTCAGTCGCGCGGCGCTTATGTCGCGATTGGTCGCCCACGTTGCGGCGCGCATGTGCCAGCCATAGGCGGCTTGCCCATCACCGGCGGCCCCCAGATGTTCGGCGATCAGCGCAGCGTTCTCGTCGGCGGATTGCGGCTCGCGGGCTTCGATCGCCGCGGCCAACCGCCGATGCAACTCGGCACGATCCGACTTGAGCTGTGATTCGTAGGCCACCGTGCGGATCAGCGGATGGTGAAACACATACTCGGATCGTGGGGTGAAGCGGATCTGATCGACGAACTCGCCGCCCACCAAATCCGCTAGGGCTGGATCGATCCCCAGTGTTTCCAGTAATTCCTGGCTGAAACGCGATCCGATGACCGCCGCTGCGCTCAGGGTGCGCTTGGCCGCCGGAACAAGCCGGTCGATGCGGGCGGCAATGGTCGCCTGCAAGGTCGCTGGCACACTGACCTCGCCAGCATCGGCGCTCGATTCGTAAGCGCCGCGGTTGCCCCGTAGCACGCCGCGCTCGGCTAGGTCGCGCACCATCTCCTCAACAAAAAACGGGTTTCCGGCGGCCTTCTCGGTGATCTTGGTGATCACCCCGCCGACAGAGGGGTCCGGCCCTAGCAGCTCGGTGACCAGTGCCATAGTTTCCGAATCACTCAGCGGCGCAAGGGCGATGGTCTGAGCACCGGTGACCTGACTCAACGCACCCCGGTATTCGGGGCGGTAGGTGGCCAGCACTAGCGAGGGTGTCTGCGGGATGACGGTGAGGAACTCAGCCAGCATCGATTCGCTGACCTCGTCGATCCAGTGCGCGTCTTCTATGACATAGACCGCCGGGGACTGGCGGGCCAGCGAGGCGGCGTTGACCAGCGCGGTCAATCGCCGCCGCCGGGCATCGGGATCGATCTTGGGCAGCTCCACCTCGGGATCGGCGATACCCAACAAGTCATCAAAGAGCAGCAAGTCCTCGGGATCTGCCTCCGGCACCCGCGAGCGCACTCGCTCACGAGCGGCTGGGCCGCCCAGGCCACGCACGCCGGTGGCTGCCCGCAGTAGCCGCGCCACCACGTGGAAGGGAACGTCGCTAGCGTGCGATTCGCAGTAGGCGGCGAACACCTCGACTTCGCGCTCAGCGGCGATTGCCGCGACCTCACGCACCAGGCGGCTCTTGCCGATACCCGGTGATCCCACCATGGTGACCACCGCCCCGTGGCCGTCGATGGCACGTTCCAGCAGGCCTTCGACAGCACCCATCTCCCATCGCCGACCAACAAGATTCGACTCAGCGCGCCCGACAGCGTGACGCGTTTCAGGCACGCCCAGCAGCCGCTGGGCGCAGGCTGGTTGCTCGGCGCCTTTGATGCGGACACGCTCAGCTTCACCCAGAGTCGCCGCGCCCTCCACCAGCCGCGCCGTGGACGCGCTGAGCATCACCCCACCCCGAGGTGCCACCGATTCCATCCGCTGAGCCATCCCGACTTGCTCACCGACAGCGGTGTAGCCGAAAGGCCCCGAACCGATTTCACCGGCGATGACCTCACCGGAATTAAGTCCCACCCGCAATTGGAGGTCGACACCGTCGCGGTCTTTGACTTCAGCGGCGAGTCGGGCGGTCTGATCTTGAATGCCCAAGGCAGCCAGACACGCACGGATAGCGTGGTCCTCCAACGCGACCGGTGCACCGAACACCGCCATGATCCCGTCGCCGGTGAACTTGTCCACCGTGCCGCCGTAACGCTGCACTACTGTCGCGCAGCGGTCGGCGAGTTCGGCCATGATTTCGCGGAGCCGCTCAGCTCCGACCGTCGCAGCGATGTCCATCGAGTGCACCACATCGGCGAACAGGACGGTTACCTGCTTGTACTCCGCACGGGTATCAACGTCGTTGATTGGTGAGCCACAGCCATGGCAAAACCGGGCGTTCTCTAGAGGCTCAGCGCCACACGTCAGGCATGCCGCTACGGTCGTCATCCGACCCTCCGCCCATCCCGGCCCCGGCATTTGCAGGTCCTCAAAGGATAGGCCGTTTGACACTCGCCAGGGCTGTTGGCGTTCATGGTGATTCCGGCACAAAGTTTGAGACGCTCATATGTCGTCTGTTTCGAGACAACGTGGGCGGCCCTCACGCTTCATGCGAGCAAGGCCGTTGCCCGCGCCAACTCCGGCAATACGCTGTTGCGGGGGAGGCTATTGGCGGCGCCGGCGAGGGCTGTGCGGGCTGGCTTACCCCGCAGCGCGAAATCATCCAGCGCAGCGCGCAATTGGAATAAGGTCGCGCCCTGATGGCGAGCGAGTTCGAGGGCGGCGTTGATGTCAGCTTGGCGTGCGGCCAGGTGGTCGCGGGTCTGAGCGCGAACCCGCAACAATTCGGCATCGTAGAAGCACATCCCGGTGTCTTGGGCCAGCGCCAGCCCGGTGTCGAGGCGTTCGCGTGCCGCCTCGGGTCGACCGGCGGCAATCAACAGCCGCCCGAGGACGGCGTCGAAGACGGTGGTGTAGATGTTCACTCCGATCGTGCGCAGATTGTCGAGGAACGCGGTGACGGTCGCGATGTGCGTCCCGAGGTCACTCGGGTCGAGGTCATCGTCACCGAGTGCGGCCAGACCGCCGACGGCGGCCTGCCAGGTGGCCCCCGCCACCCGCCAAACATCGAAGCCGTGCCGCTCGCCCTCACTGATCATGTCTGCAGCCACGAGCGCGGCACGGTCGAGCTGGGCGGCCTCGACGCGCAGCCACGTTTCCATGGACCGGATGTAGGCGCGCATGTACGGACCCTCGGGGAACCCGAACCCTTCGGCTAGGCGTGCCGACCGGGCCAGCTCGGCCTCCGCTTTCGTAAGATCGCCGCGTACCAGCGCGACCAAAGCCAGGTGCAGGCAGCCCGACGAGATCGGCTCGCTGACCCGCGACCACTCGGCGTCGACCTTGTGCTGGTCTGCTGTGACCACGCCCGCGGTTGCCGCCTCGAGGGCGGAAGTGGCGGCATTCAAATCGCCGCGCAAATACGCCATCGTCCCAAACAAGACGTCGATCTTCGGGCGGGCCCACTGCTGCCCCTCGAGGCCCCGCCTTAGCGACTCGATCACCTGTGCCGCCCGGCGCAGGTCGGCACGGACTTGGTAGTAGTTCCCCAGGGCGATCAATGTCGCGAACAGCTCGTCGTCGCGCAGGGTCCCGCCCAGCCGCAGGCACCGCTCGAAGTCGGCGGCAGCCTCCTGGCTTTGATAGCCCTCCGCGGCCGACGTGAGAAATCCTCGCTCCATCCGCAGCGCGGTCTCGCGGCGGTCGCGGTCCGGGCCGGGTGCAGCGCGGTCGAGCTGCGTGAGGCCCCGAGTCAGGTAGGCGCGGGCTTCGGCCAGAGCGCCGCGAAGCCGCGCATCGTTGGATGCCTGCTGGTAGGCGGCTGCCGCCTGGTCGAACCGGTTTGCTCGCTCGTAGTGGCCGGCGACCAGCCCCCAATCTGGCTCGCCGCCCGCACCGCCGCTCAGCACGTCGGCCACCTTGGCGTGTAACCCGAGCTGCACGGTTGGGGGTGCCAACTCGGCGGCGATTTCGCGCAGCAACTCATGGCGAAAACGCCAATTGCCGGTTCCCCACGGTTCGAGCACCAGCGCATCTTCGAGCTCGTCGATGACGTCAACGACCTCGTCTTCGCTCAGGTCCACGACCGAGCACAATAGGCCCAGATCAAACTGACGGCCGATAACTGTGGCCGCCTCCACCACCGGCACCACCTTCGGGCTCGCGCGCAGCCGGGCGAACAACGGCTCATACAGTGTTTCGGGCACCCCGGTCTGACTCAGTCCAGCCACGACCTGCTCGATGTAGAAGGGCACCCCGTCGCAGCGTGCCGCCACCGCAGCCCGTTCATCGGCTTTGAGGTTCGGATCTAGTGCGGTGATCAGAGCCTCAGTCTGCTCGTCGGTCAAGGGCGCCAAGTGGAAAACCTTGTGCGGCAAGTCATCCGGCGGCCAGTCGCCGGGCCGACCCGTGATCACCACCAGGAGCCGGCCCTCGGCAGAGCTCAGCAGCGCGCGAAGCACCTCGCTGGTGGACGGATCGAACCAGTGCACGTCCTCGGCTACCACCAGCCCGGCGCCGTCGCCGATACCCGCCAGCAGATAGGTCTGCACCGCCTGCGCGATCAGCTCGTAGAGTCTTCGGCCCTCGGCAGCCACCTGCTCGTAGCCGGCCGCCGCGTCGATGCCCAGCACCGGCGCTAACAACGGCACAATGCTCTGCGGATCTAATCCGCAGGCGCGAACCTCGGCGTGCAGCAGCCGCAGTCGCTCGGACTGATCAGTGCTGCGCCCGATGCCACAGCGACGCTCTAACAGCGTGCGGACCGGGTGCAGGCCGGCGCCGGTGTGAAACGGCGACCCGACCAACTCCAACGTCACCGACCCAGAGGCCTCGACCAGCTGGGCGGCCGCCGAAGCGAGCCGGGACTTCCCAATTCCGGGCTCCCCCCGAAACACCACCCCAGGAGTGCTCAACGTGCCCGCCCGCGCCTGCGCCCAAGACCGTGCTAGCTGTGCCAGCTCCCGATCGCGGCCCACCAGGGGACCTTGACCCGACTTGGGCGCCGGTGCTCGCTCGGCCACTACGCGGTAATGGGTGATCGGTTCCTCGACGCCCTTCACCAGCGCCGCGGGGCGGGCCTCCAACTCAAAGTTGTTGCGTATCAACACCTCGACTGCGTCAGAAACCACGACTGCCCCTGGTGGGGCCAGGCCCGAGACCCGGGCAGCAAGGTTGGCCGCCAACCCGTAGACGTCGTCTTGGGCAGTGTCCAGATACACCAACCCGCGGTGTACCCCAACGCGGACGTTGATCTCGATCCCAAAGCGGCGTCGTGCCTGATCGCTGAGCCGGGCCACCTCCTGAGTGATTTCCAGCCCGGCATGCACCGCACGGCGCACATCGTCCTCGTGGGCGATCGGGTATCCGAATACCGCCAGCACTCCGTCACCCTTAGTGGAGCCAATGTGCCCCTCGTATCGGTTCACGGCGCGTAGCACCTGCTCGCGATAGCGGCCCACCAGGAGTCGATACGTCTCGGGCTCCACCCGAGTCGACAACGCCGTCGAATCCACCAGATCGGCAAAGAAAATCGTCAACCGCCGAATCTCACCCGGATCGCTCGGCGCGGCCAGCAAGTCCTCGGCCTCGACGTTGTCTTGGTCGATGGCCAACACCTGTCCCGCCAAGGCCGTCGCGACAGCACGATCACCGCGGTTGATCGCCGCCACCGCGCGATCCAGCAGCTCGTCAATCGATGCCCCACCCTCCGGGCGGGCTTCACGGTCTCTCGTCGAGCGCATTCGACCGTCGCTCACCTCGATATCGTGGCACCCTTGGCAAGGCATGGTGTGAGGTATCGCTCAGGCACCACTGACGGCATCCAACGAACTCAACTCCAGCGGGGCTGCCCCAGCGGCCATCGCCGTTGAGTTCGGGCTCACACAGAGCCCTCCTCAATGTGGCCAATCGCGACTAACTTTCGAGACCCTCGAATGTCGTCTCTTTCGAG
>CAWHWA010000018.1:0-346888 GCA_963832935.1 uncultured Actinomycetota bacterium | reverse complement strand
AGTTCAAGAAATCAGGCCAAGCCTCCGGCCGCTACACCAGGTGATCGACCTCACACCCGACCTGCAAGTGCTTCGGTCCCAACCGTCAGGGTCCGTTACCTGCCTGCACCCGCCGCAGCAACATGTGAGATTGCGCTGGATCAGATCGGACGACAAGAGGTCGGGGTCTGCCCCGACGGCGCCAAAACCAAATCTGCTCTTGAGATTTCGCAAACAGAACAAGGTAACGCAGCCGTTTGCCGGGTGGAACCGTCCGCGCACCGAAAGCACGCGCGACCCGCCTAGTGGCAAGTTCACCGTCCGTAGCTGCTCAACTCGACTCGCAACGCGCACAGCTCGACGCCACTCTGGTCCCCCTACCACGCTGCCGACCGTCGACCTGCGCCCTCAACCGTCCGCCGGCGGATTTCAGCGTTCCCCGACAGCAAGCGAAGTGGCCACCGAACCGCGATCACCCCGGCGTTGCGAACCGATATCAAGACTCCTGACATGGTTTCAATGAGGAGGTCCGATGGTACGCAGTAGTCGTGAAAAACATTGCACGCGTTGCAGTATCGGCATTGATCATTTCTTCAGGCTTGGGGCTGGTCGGTTTAGGAGCGGCAACTGTAGCCCAGGCCCAACCTGGGCCGTTCCCGCAATGGTGTCCCGGTGAGTTCTGGGACCCAATTTGGGGCGGCAACCCGGACGGATTCCATTGTCACGACGGTGGTCCCGGCTGGCAGAATGGCAATCGCGGCTGGAATCACGACGATGGCCGCGGCCGTGGGGGTCCTGGGGGTTGGAATCACGACGACGGCCACGGCGGCCCTGGTCATGACGACGGCCACGGCGGCCGGCGCTAAGCGGACGCTCCTGGCGATTCGGGACTGCGCACGCTTGTGCGCAGTCCCGAAATCGTAAGTGGAAGATCGTTATTCGAGTTCCCGCGTCACGGTGACATTCCCAGCCCCATCAGCACTTGCTCGGCTTGGTTTAAGGAGCGGCGAAGTCGCCGACGACGGTCATCTTGTTGCCGTTCGAGGCGGTGGCGAAGCCGGCTGCGGTGTATGCGCAGTTCAGGATGATCGCTCGATGTGGAGGGCTTTGCATCCACATGTCGAGCGCCTCGCTCGGATTCGCAGCGGATCCGGTGCCCCAGAAGACGACCTCACCGCTGTAGCGGCTCCGGTAGCCCGCAGCCGTGATACGCGCCTGCGGTGACGAGCCGTCCGAGCCAATATGGCCGTTCAGACCGTTCGTCAGCATGTCGTTGGCGTGCCGCTGGGCGGCTTCTGTCAACCGCGGGTCGTCGCCTATCAGCCCGCATGCCTGGCGAACCCGGTTGACGCCGCCGTACACCGCGGCCCCTGGATCGTCCGCGCGCGCAGGGAAATCAGTAGCGGTCCCGGGAGTCGTTATGACCAAGGCGCCGATCGAGAACACGGCGACAATCTTGACTTTCATCGTCATGTTGCCTGTTGCCACAATTGCTTTATCGGTCTTAGGCACACAAGCGTTACCGGCTCGTGACCATGAAAGACCGAGATCGCGAATCCGTTCGCTGCACGTATGCGTGCACCGATTAGCCAGCCTCGATTGCGGCAACAGTTGCCGCCGCATCGGTCCCACAGATGCGTTGGAGGTTTACCGGTCCAGCGGCCCGCAGATCATCGATGCGGGCCTTGAGGTCTCCCGAGGAAAGATGCGCGTAAAGGTTTGCGCCCGGGCATGCGGTTTGGGCTAGGTCGCGGTGGCCGGCCAGAGTGTCGGTGGCGATGTGAAAGGTTTGGGTGGCCCAGGCGAAGGCGAGAGCGGCTCCGTGAAGTTGGGCTTCGGAGACGACTTCTTTGTCGAAGTCTCCTTCGCAGAGGACCAGGAAGTGCCCTGTCGTGTCGTAGTCCGTCGCGGTGTCACCCGCGATCTGCGGCGTTCGTAATTCATAGATGTTGCCGTCGCGGTCAATGCCGACGTGATAGGCGATGTCGACCCATCCCAGCTTGTCTTGGTGGTAGCGCTGGTCCTGACGGAAGCGGCCTGGGGCGTTGCGGTTGTCTTCCAGGACGACGGCCTCGTGGTGAAGAGTCATGCGGGTAATGGTGTGAGGCCTGCCGCCGGCTCGGGCGGGACGAGCGCCCCAGGCATCTCGACACAACATGACAGCTGACGCTGCGCTCAGCGGGACGGCGGACGCTGTCGTCGGCGTAGGTGGCGGTCTCGTCGGACTATCAGTCGTACGAGTCGCGGGCTCAGTCACAGATTGCGAGCGCCCGCACCCGCTCACGATCGCCACGGCCCCTGCGCCGCCGGCCAGCTGGAGCAGCCGGCGACGGCTGACGGGCTCACGGCCAGCGTCGCGACGGCCAGGTGTGACTGCGTCCACGATGAACACCATACGAAGCGCTGTGGCCGCTGGGGTCGCTACAGCGAAACACAACAACACAGCTAATTAATCGTCGACTTCCGCGGAATGCAGAATCCGGCCTCCGCAAGTCCTCGGTATCCGCCGTTCCTGCGTTGCTGGCATGGATACCACGGATTCTGGGAGGCTGACGGGCCTTGCGTGATACGGCGTCACTCATGGTCGCCGTTTTCGGGTTCGTCGCGGCTCGTTGTGAGCCCGCATCAACTGATCATCAATCTCGTTGAGGTTGACCCGGATCACGGACCGAACCATGCGGTAGCCGGTCAGTTCGCCGTCGGCAATGAGCCGAGGCAGGGGCCTATCGCTGATCCGTGGTACTCAGCGGCTTCGGCGATGGTGATGGAGCGACGCCTCATCACGCCGTCCAGGTTTTGAACCGGCCGAGTGAATGGGCGGTGACACTGGCCATCCCAATATGGCGAATCGCGAGTGCATGTTTGCGGAGCGGCCAATACTTATGGGATGAGTCGGCCCGCACCGCCCGTGTTGACGGTTCAATCGGACTGGTCACAGCGTATGTTCGCGCCAGGCCACGATGTGGTCGTTGGAAGTGACCTCCGTGCCGACATGCGCGTTGCCCATCCGCTGATCGCCCGCGCACACCTGCTGCTGCGCTTCGATCGAGGCAAATGGGTAGCGATCGACAACGGTTCGCCGACAGGGACGTTCGTCAACGGTCACCGGGTGCGGGTGGTCGACATCCGCGATCGTCAGAGCATCAACATCGGAAGGCCTGACGGGCCATGTTTGACCTTCGAGATCGGACGTCACCAGGGGGCGGTCGGCCAGCTACCGCCAACGGTGGAGGGGGTACCGGCAATCACGCCGCCCGGTAACCCGAGGCCGTCTCGTGGAGGGCCCACACAACAAGGCGGCATCCCTGGGAACCGTATTGCGCGACCGCAATCCGGCCCGGCCTACCACCCCTCGGCCGGACATCGGCCGCCGACACCGTATCCGGCCAGCGGCCCGCGCCGCGCCGTCAGCACTCCGAGCCAATCGGTGCCGCCCCCCGCTCCCAGATCTGTACCGCAGCCCGTCAGCCCGGTGCAGTCAGCGGCGGGGCGGCAACCGCTCACCGAGATCGGGGCAAAAGCCCTCGAAGCCGCGGAGTTCGATAGCGGCAACCTGCGGCGCGCCGTGCAGCGGTCTCGATCGAAGCTCGGGACGCCACCCCCGGGCTCCACCACCATCGGTCGCGCCCTCGACTGCGACGTCGTCCTCCAGGATGTCCTGGCGTCGCGCTATCAGGCCTACTTGCTTTCAAGCCCGATCGGCGTGGAAATCCATGACGCACAGAGCATTAACGGGACCTTCGTCAACGGCACCCGAATTTTATCTGCGCCACTGACCGAGGGCGACGTGGTCACGATCGGCAACGTCGACCTGGTCTTCAACGGTGAAATCTTGCTCCGCCGCGCCGAAGCGGCTACGCGCACCGGCGGGCTAGAGGTGCGCGAAGTTGACTTCGAGGTCGAAAACAAGCGACTGATCCAAAAAGTCTCGTTGACCGCCAGGCCAGGCACGCTGACCGCTCTGATCGGTGGGTCCGGAGCGGGCAAAACAACGTTGTCCCGGCTGATCGCCGGAGCCACCTGTCCCAGCTCCGGTTCGATCAGCTTCGAGGGCCACGACATCCACGCCCAGTTCGCATCGTTGCGTAGCCGGATCGGGATGGTCCCGCAAGACGACGTCGTGCACCGCCAGCTGACGGTGAGCCAGGCGCTCAACTATGCGGCCGAGTTGAGGCTGCCACCCGACACCGGCAAAAAAGACCGCGCGCAGGTCGTGGGGCAGGTTATCGAGGAACTCGGGTTGACCAAGCATGCCGACACTCGGGTGGACAAGCTGTCCGGTGGGCAACGCAAACGCGCTTCGGTGGCGCTGGAGTTGCTCACCGGCCCGTCGCTGCTGATCCTCGACGAGCCGACTTCGGGTCTGGATCCGGCACTTGACCTGCAGGTCATGACGATGCTGCGACAGCTGGCTGACGCGGGGCGGGTAGTGCTGGTGGTGACGCACTCGCTGAGCTACCTCGATCTCTGTGACCAGGTGCTGCTGATGGCGCCCGGCGGCAAGATGGCGTACTGCGGGCCGCCCGGTGAGATCGAAGCAACCATGGGAACCACCAACTGGGCCCAAATTTTCACGAAGGTGGGCGCGGACCCCGACGAAGCCAACCGTCGCTTCCTGGAACAAGCCAAACCAACCCCGCCCGCAGGGGAGGCGGAGAAGCCGGCCGATCTGGGTGCCCCAGCGCGCTCCAGCACGCGCCGTCAGTTCTCGACGATCGCGCGTCGCCAGATTCGGCTGATCGTCGCCGACCGCGCCTACTTCATCTTCCTGGCGCTGTTGCCATTTATCATGGGCGCGCTATCGCTCACCGTTCCTGGCTCGACAGGGTTCCGCGTAGTCGACCCGAACGGTGACGGGTCCGACGAACCCGGGCAAGTACTGATGTTGCTCACCATGGCCGCGGTCTTCATGGGTACCGCGTTGACGATCCGCGACCTCATCGGCGAGCGCCCCATCTTCCACCGAGAACAGGCGGTCGGCCTGTCAACCAAGGCCTACCTGCTCGCGAAGATGGCCGTGTTCTTCGTGTTCGCTGTCATTCAGTCAGCGATCGCGACCACCATCACCGTCCTGGGTAAAGGTGCGCCGACTCGGCCGGCCCTGGTCCTCGGCAGCGCGACACTCGAGCTGTACGTCGCTACCGCCGCGATGTGCGTGGCCGCGGCGATGGTCGGCCTAGTCCTGTCCTCACTGGCCCGCTCCAATGAGCAGATCATGCCGCTGCTGGTGGTGTCTCTCATGTTGCAGTTGGTGCTCTGCGGTGGGATGGTCCCGATCACCAACCGGGTCGGTCTCGACCAGTTGTCTTGGGTGGCGCCGTCGCGCTGGGGGTACGCGGCTCAGGCCTCGACAGTCGACTTATGGACGATTGAGCCCGGCCCCCTCGCCCCGAAAGACAGCCACTTCAAACACACGGCACACACATGGCTATTCGATATGGCCGCGCTGGGGATTTTGACCCTTGTCTACGGCAGCTTCGTGGGGTGGCGCAGCCGGCTCAAGCACCATTGACTATCGTCACCGCCGCTAAATGAAATCCAAGGCCTCGACCGTCGCAACAGCGCCCTCATGGGTAGGCCGGTTTGCGCCACCGATGCAGTACACGGTGTTGCCGACCGTTGCGACCGCCTCAGCGTGGCGTGGGGTCGGCATAGGGGGCAGTGTGGACCATGTGCCATCGGCGATGTCGTACATCTCGGCCACTCCCAACACCCGGGTCGGTTCCTCACCCCCGATCGCCACGATGCGGCCATCGATGAACGTCGCGCCGTAGCTTCCGCGTGGGGTTGGCATGGCCACCAACTTGGTCCATGTCCCGGATCGCGGGTCGAATCGTTCAAATGCCGCGGAGTTCTTGTCGGCGGACAGGAACCTGCCGCCGACCGTGTAGACGTAGGTGCCATCCGACACCGCAGCCAGGTGTTCGCGCGGGGTAGGCATGTCGGCCACATCGTGCCACGAGCTGCCGTCGAAGACCTCGGTCTGCGGGACGATTTGCTTGGCGTTCTGCCCGCCGGCGACCACGAGTTGGTCACCCACCACCGCCGCTGCCGCTGCAGCTCGAGCGTGCTTGAGGCCGGGTAACTCCACCCAATTGCCGCCGCGCAACGCGAACACCTTGGTGGACGCCTGCGTAAGGTCCCCGCTGGAACCCCCGAGCACCACCACCTCGCCGCGATAGGTTGCCGCCGCGGCGTGGTGAAGCGGGATGGGCAGTGGGGGTTGTGTTTGCCACGCGCCGGTGCGCGGGTCGTAGCTCTCGACTGTCGGCAGCGCAACGCCATCGCGCAGACCACCTATGATCCAGACCTTGTCGTTGAGCACAGTCCACGCCATCATCAACCTGGCAGTGGGTGCGTCAGGTAAAGAACGCCATTGCTCGGCCGGCTGGATTCGGCGCGCAGGTAGCTGTAGCGCTTCCCCCGACGAGACCACTTGCCCATCGCCGGCATCAGTCGAACCGCCGATCGCGTACACGGATTTCGCCACCGCGTCGACCGCCATACCGTGCCGCGCTGTCTCCATGTCCGGCAAACCGGCCCACGTTTTCGTCACCAGATCGAGCATTGCCACACTCTTGAGGACTTGTCCTGCTGACAGCCCGCCGGCAGCGACCAGACGCCGATCGGCGATTGCCACCCCGAGGTCACTGCGTGGTTGCGAAAGGTCGGGCAATCGCGTCCAGGCTTTCGCGGCCGGGTCATACGCCTCGACAGTCGCCAGGTCGGACTTCCCGTTGGTTCCGCCGACCGCATACACCAGCTTCCCGTCCGAGGCCGTAGCCAGCATCTGCCGCGGAGTCGGTATGGGGGCGCCGAGGGTCCAGGAGTTGCCGTCGAAGATCTCGGTCGTGTTCAGCAGCGCGCCGTTTGCGCCCACACCGCCCGTGACAATGATGCGGTCTCCCACCACTGCCGCCGCCGCTGCCGCCCGTGGCTGCAACATATGAGGGAGCTCCACCCAGTGAGTGTTGACTACCCGCCAAACCTGGTCGCTTGCCACCTTTTGGGCGGCCGCGGTGCGCCAGCCGCCGAGCACAACCGGGTTTCCCTGCCACGTCACGGCCATCGCGCGTTGAACCGGAACCGGAAGATCGTCGCCGCTCTTCCAGCTGTCGATGACGGGGTCGTAGCCCTCGTGCTTTGCGACGACAGCGCCGTCGCTTCCAATCCCGCCGAAGATCCAGATCGTGCCGTCGGCCTGGGTGGTTGCCACCGCATCGCGCGCAATGCCTGCATTCGTAATCGGCTGCCACTTGACGGGTGCCGGGGTGCTCGGTTGACCTGCGGCGACCTTGTGATGGTTGCTCTGCGTAAGCAGCACGTAGACACCGCTGACCAGCACCAGCATCGCCACGACGACCGCCGTGGCGATCAACAGCGCCGTCATGGGGTTCCGCTTCTTCCCCGACGGCCTGAACCACGCCACCGCACCGGCCGCTAACCCGCGGGGCGGGACCGCAGGCGGATCCGGAGAACCCGGCGGCGCGATCGCGTCAGTGACGCTCGTCAGATCTGCAATCGCACGGGTCGGCTCCGCTGTGTCTGGCGAAGTCGGAATCTGTGCCCGCGATTCCCCGCTGTGTGGGCCGTGGAAGCTGGAAGGCGCTCGCGCAAACTGCTCTCGGTCATCAGGCCGTGACGGCGGAAGCGATGACGTCGCTTTCCTGCGGTCGTTCAGTGGGTTGATCAGAGAGGTAGCGCTTTCCGGGTCTGCAACCCGTGGGCCCAGCCGAGCGATGCGTGGCGGCCCAGGAACCGGTGTGTCCGTTTTCCCGTGTCCGCGCGGCGAGACGGAACGCGCTTCAGATACACCCGCTGAGGTCACCGTGCGCCCTGAACCAGCACCGACGGCAGTGATTGCCATCGAATCGGGTTTCAAGCCGTTGCGGCGCTGACCCTGCTGTAACCCGCGGCCGAACTCCACCGCTGAGGCTGGTCGTTCAGCCGGGTCGAACGCCATCGCTTTCTCGATCGCCGAACACACCGCGTCAGGGACTCCGTCAGGACGCAAGTTCGGGACCCGCGCGCGGCTGATCCACGTGTAGTGCGCAAGCAGGTCTTGGCCACTGCGGCGCTCGTATGCAGCGTTGCCGGCAATGAGCGCATAGATCGTGGCGCCCAGAGAGTAAACGTCGGTGTCAACCGTGGCCTGATTGCCTGTCAACACCTCCGGAGCGAGGTAATCGACTGTGCCGGAGAATAACCCGGCCGCCGTTTCATATCCCCCCGCGATGTGCGCGGTCCCGAAATCAGTGAGTTGCGGTTCGCCGTAATCGTTGACGAGCACGTTCGCGGGCTTGATATCGCGGTGCAAAGTGCCGGTTAGGTGCGCGGTTTCCAGTGCGCCGCACAACTTCACCCCGATCCGCAAGGCTTCGGGCCAGGAAATCGGGCCCTCTCGCTCCACCCGTAGGGCCAGGGAACCCGCGGCGCAGTACGACATCACGATGTATGGTCGGCCACCCCCGGTTACGCCGACGCGCAGAATATTGACGATGTTCGGGTGTCCCGAGAGCCCACCCATCGCGTAGCCCTCACGCAGAAAACGTTCCCGACTCTCATCATCGATACATGTCGGCAGCACCTTGATCGCGACGTTTCGCCCCAGGGCAGTCTCGCGACAGCAATAGACCACCCCGGCGGCGCCGCGAGCGACCTGGCGCGCGTTCTCGAATCCAGCAGCAGCCAACTCCGCGAGGACGTCGCTCGGTCCCTGCGCCCGGGCGCGAGCCTTAGGTCCATCAGCCATTTCTTGGCCTCAACTTCCCAGGCGACTAATAAATCGAGTTAAGGGTAGCGAACATGACCTCACCGGCTAAACGGTTCCGGCGAGGATCGTTCCGAAGGCACAGCCTGATGCCACGGCTCGCATTGACCATCCCCGGCAAGATGAGATTCGGACCACCGGCCCCAATGGCAAGACACCCGCCTAACCAGCGCAGCTACTGCTCTTACTGGTTGTCGGCGCTGTCGTCCTGGCACCGCGCTGACATGCCCTCGCAACACGCATTGCCGCCACGCAGGCCGGCGCGGCGGTAGGGGCGGATGTCGCGGCGTATCGCCAAATGACGGTCAAAGTCGGCGGACTAATCAAAGCCATATTCTGAAAAACATTGTAAAGAAACATGTTTGGTGATGTTGCGGAGTAAGCCCCAGGCGATAAATGTTGATGGCAAGTCGATGAAAATGAAAACTGGCCAGACCTTGGCGGTCTGGCCAGTCAGCATTCATGGTGGAGCTGCCGGGACTCGAAACCGACGCTCCGACCAGGCATTTTGCCGTCTGATCTGCCGGTTCGTTCCATTTCGGTCCGGTTCAGTCCCGCTCGATACCTGCGGTTTCGCTTTCGAGGCTTGACGGCGTCAAGACCCGGCGGATGGTTGACGAGAACAGTCGAAAAGCGTGGGCCGACTCACTTGTCAGGCCAATCAACTATGACCGCTGCTTCCTGCACGACCCTTATTGTTGATTGTGATTCCGAGTCGATCATATCCTGCAACATCTGTTACCCCCTTAACTTTGCACAACAGACGCGCAGGTTTCCGGACGTTTCCGTTCGAAGTTAAAAGCTGGGGGAGACCTGCCTGTTGCGACAGAGCAAGTGCAGGACTGGCGCGATTGAGATCACTTGAGTTCCAATAAAATTCCCTAAATGCGGCGGCCGGACTATGCGTCGATCCAATCGGAGTATCGAGTGGTGAAGATAGTGGCGTTCTCGTCGGGTGCGAGGGTTTGATCGTCGATCACCGCACCGAAGTATGGCGCCCGGGCCTCAGTCACGACCCGACGTTGATCGCCATTGGCGGTGAGGCCCGTGCGGACAAAGTCGTCCATCCCCATTGCTTCGGGTCCAGCGATCTCCGTTACTCCGTTGATAGGGCGCCCGACAGCCGCGCGGGCCACGGCGGTGGCGACATCGTCGGCGGCGATAGGACGGAACAACGCGTGCGGCAATCTGACAATGTCTCCGTCTGTCGCGGAATCGGCCAAGCCAACCGCGAATTCGTAGAACGGAGTTGCTCGCACGATCGAATAAGGCCGGCCCGAATCCTTGATCAGGTTTTCCTGAGCTGCTTTCGCGGTGTTGTAGCCGCTCTCTGGCATGATCTGCGCGCCCACTACGGACAACGCGACATGGTGTTTGACGCCGGCTTCTTGTTCAGCAGAGAGAAGATTCGTGGTCGTGGTTCTGAAGAAGTGCATCACAGGTTCGTCGTCGAACAAGGGTGAATCGGCAACGTCTACAAGGACATCCGCGCCGGCGACGGCGTCGGCGAGACCTTCACCGGTGAGTGAATCGACACCTGATCGACGCGAGGCGGCGAACACGTCGTGTCCCTGCGCGCTGAGCTTGGACGCCACTTTCGAGCCGATCAACCCACGCCCGCCAATGACTACGATCTTCATGATGAACCTTTCAGAGTGTGACTGGTCACTTTGATTTCGTACGGACCTCTCGCCGACATGGGTTGGACACAAACGGATTTCGAACAGGCGCGTTCGTCATCAAGATAGCCTCACCGGGGAATTTCAAGTCGAAACGCTTGCACAACTCGGGGACGCTGTCGACATCCATCTCCAGTTCGTATCGCGCACAGAGTTTGTCCAGCGCCTCTTTCGATATCTTATCCACGCCGCCGGAGGCAGCAAGCTCTTCGAAGAACTGCTCAATGGGGGAAATGATCTCAAGGATTCGGGCGGGTTCATCTGCCCGCGTTCCAAATGTGTGCCATCGGTCTTGCTCGGAGCTCACCTCGTCGGCGCCGAAGTCAGCGAGCTACTCCCCGAACTGACCGCTGCCCAACTCTGGGACCTGACCGCCACCGAGCTGGCCCGCAACGTGCACACCCACCCCACGCTTGGCGAAGGACTGCAGGAATGCTTCCACGCTCTGACCGGCCATGCCATCAACCTCTGACAACACCGAAAGCAGGCCAGAGCGAAATACCCTCTGACCTGCTAACTCACCGCATATTCTCTTGTCGAGCTGCCGGGAATTGAAACCGATGCTCTCCCAGACGTTTCGGGCTCTTAACTGCCGGTTGTTCACGATCTACTGCTCGGGCTCGCAGGACTCGTCGAGACTTGTCGGGTTCGTAGGACTCGTCGGCTTCGTCGGGCTGGTAGCACTCGTCGGACTCGTCGGCCTCGTTGGACTCGTCGGGCTGGTAGGACTTGTCGGGCCCGCGGGACTTGTCGGGCTCGTAGGACTCGCGGGCGCGGGACTGGCAAGGCCTGGGCCTTCGCCACACCAGTCCGCCACATCTTTCGGGTACTGCTCGAGCGGTAGAGGACAACGCTGCCCTGGCGGGAAGTTGGCGCCGGCGTTGAGTAGATCGCAGGGCACATAGACCTGCTTGCCTTTGGGGGTGTTGGTCAAACACTTCGTCGGCGGATCGGCATGGCCCTGGGCAGGGACGATGATCGCCACCGCCAAAGCGGCAAGCACCCCGATAGCAAGGCGATAGATCATGAGCACTCCTTTATCCAGAGCCCCTGTCAGGATTGAACTCTGCTGGAGATAGTCAGCCACAGCCGACGAAAAAGAAAACTGGCCAGAGTTTGTGGCTCTGACCAGCATATTCTCTCGCCGCCGATGTCCGAGCCGTCGCATGGGGTTGACGAGGGTCGAACGGCACCGTCGTGGTGCTGTAACCGGGACTGCTGCCGGTTGCATGGATCGACGCGCTCCCCTGCTGGCAGGCCTGCTCGATACGCGACCGGATCTCGGGGTCCATCGCGGCGCCATAGAAGAACTCGTTGCGGGTCGTGACGACGTCGATCCCCGCACCGCCGACCAACCGGAGCAGCCTTCGACGGCCGACCCCCTCGGTGCCCACGCCGCGCCGCGCCGCGCCGACCAGCCGTGTCCATAACGAACACCATACGAAGCGCCGTAGTCGATAAGGGGTTCAACGGCGAAACGCGGCTTGGGCGTCGATGCTTTCCGCCGTCCTTCGGCGTCTTGTTGAACCCACGCTGAGGCCTGATCGCCGTCCGGGGCGGGGGGACGGTCGAACTGCCGCCGACCAGGCGGGGCCGCTACTGCGAATTTGGCCTACCGAAGTTCCTGCCAGTTGTCTAATGAAGCGTTCCGCATTGGCCCCATATGAGTCCTACGCGGAGCAATAGACAATTTGCCACATTACTTCCGGGTTTGAGCGGCGAAGCCAACAGTCATGCCCCTATCGCGACTGCGTAGTTGCGTAAATCGCAAAGCACTGACGTAAGCGAATGCGTACCTCAGTAATTCAGTAAATGCGGCTGACTGAACTGTGGATTACCGAGTTCAGGAGATCATGATGGCAGTATTTACCGAAATGTCGAAAAACATGAATAAGTATCTACGGAGATCATGTATGAAATCCTGCTCAAATTTATAAGCTAATTCACAGCGTGAATAAACCGCATCAGCATTGTTTGCCTAGCGATTTGTGAGTAGCGTTCTTGGTGCGGGGAAACTCCCATCAACACGACCGCAGCGGGAAGTCCCCGGCGGCTTGCAGGCCGTAGGTCAGGGTATGCGACCGAAACGGAAGGACCCGAAAGTGCATTTAGTACAAGGTGATAGCGGATTTTTCCTCAATCGCATGTGTAGACGATTCGTCAGCGTTGAAGGACCACGGCAAATAGGAGGGCACTGGTGAAGCGTGCGATCTCGGTCGGAATAGCGGCTACGGGCATGGTGGTCGCGAGTCTGGCCGGCTGTTCGAACAAATCCAACACGAGCAGCTCATCGTCGGGTAGCGCAGACAAGGTCACCATCGATGGCCAGAAACAGAACATCACAGGTCAGATCAGCTGCACCCAGGCCGGAGGCAACCTCAACATCGCCATTGGCGATCCGACAAACGGGATCGGCGCGGTGATCAGTACTGCCACTCCGCCAGCCGTCCAGTCCGTCGGACTGGGGAACGTCAACGGCGTGACGCTCGGCTACGCTGCCGCCGCGCCGCATCAAGGCAACGTCCAGGCCACAAAGGACGGTAATTCCTACGCGATCAAGGGGACCGCCACGGGCGTCAACATGGCCAGCCCGCAGCAGCCAGTGGACCAAGCCGTTCGAGATGGACGTGACATGCCCCTAGCACTGACCATCTCACGACACGTGGCGGACCTGGCACCGCCGTTTGGTGCCTGGTCACGGGATAGCCAGACATTGAAGTCGGATCTCGGAAGGGACGAACGAGCATGTATGTGAAACGTGTGGCCGGCATGGCAATTGCTGCCGGTGTCGGCATATCAGCACTGACAGTAGGCGGAGAGCTGGCCAACGCCGCTCCGTTGACGCCGAAGCCGCTTTGTGAGAACTGCGGACCGATTCTTGGCGGACCGTGGCACGGGCCGATCCCTGGCGCACCGGGGCCCGGCGGACCCGGACCGGGACCGGGCGGACCCGGGCCGGGTCACGGACCGGCGGACCCGGCGGAGCGGGACCCGGTGGACCTGGCGGACCGGGACCGGGCGGACCCGGCGGAGCGGGACCCGGTGGACCTGGCGGACCGGGACCGGGCGGACCCGGCGGAGCGGGACCCGGTGGACCTGGCGGACCGGGGCCGGGAGCTGGGCCGGCGCACGGACCGGGCGGAGCCGGACCAGGCGGACCAGGCGGACCGGGCGGAGCCGGACCGGGCGGACCCGGCGGACCGGGCGGAGCCGGACCGGGCGGACCCGGCGGACCGGGCGGAGCCGGACCGGGCGGACCAGGTGGGCCTGGCGGACCAGAGGGACCTGGCGGAGCGGGACCCGGTGGACCGGGACCGGGTGGACTAGGGGCCGAGGGGAACTTTCGATAGGGGTAATGCCCAGGTGGGCGGCCCTATCCGATGCGCCTCGCGGATTCAGCACATGGGATCACGGCGCGCCACCTGCGCCGCGAGCGAGAGGATTCGGCTGGAATGATGGGCGCAGCTCCCGGTGGGCCACCGCCTAACTGGTTCGGCCCGCCGCCTCCGGGGGGTTGGAACGGTCCTCCCCCGCCTCGGTGGTTGAACAACCCGTGGAACGGGCCGGAGCGCGGCATATTCCAGGCACAAGGCGACTTCGGGCCGTGCGATTACGGCGGCTATACCGTCATTCCGGTCTTCAATCCGGTTTTCGGTGGATGGGGATTTTGGTACTTCGGCGTTTGGATTCCGCTGTACTGACGCAACATAAAACTTCCGGCGTCCGGACCGCGCTGCATAGGTCCGGGCGCCGGAAGCCGTTAAGTGCAAGTCACGGCCAAGCCGCCAGCCGCAGGCTCGAACAGTGCGAATGGTCACTCGCGACGATGGTCGCACTGGCGGCGCACCGGGGTTTCAGAGCCCTGCACGCGGCGCCTTCGCGCCTTCCGGGACGTCTCGACATCGGTCAACCCGGGGGCCAACCCCTTAGGTAACTACCATGACTCGCCACCCCGACGACAACGCGACCACCTGGCGACGATAAGGCGGCCCTGCGCGAAGTGGAAGTCGGACATCGACCTCACGGGACGAGCCGTCGATAACAACCCAACTGTGGGCCACATCACGAAATTGACTGGTACGCAAACGGATCGATGACTGGAAGCAGCCGAGCGCTTGAAGAAAGGCATGTCACGTCGTAACTTGGGGGTTCGAGCGAAGGTGGTGCCTTAATGTCTCCTAAATTAGTTCCCAAGTTTGAGATGGCGCAGGCGCACTACGACCTGTCTGACGAGTTCTTCCGGCTTTTCCAGGACCCGACGCAGAGTTACAGCTGCGCGTATTCGAGCGGGACGACATGACCCTGGAAGAGGCGCAGCTTGCGAAGATTGACCTGTCACTGGGCAAGCTGGGTCTTGAGCCGGGGATGACGCTGCTCGATATCGGCTGCGGCTGGGGTGCCTGTATTAACCGAGCCCTGGACAAGTACGACGTCAATGTCATCGGTCTGACGCTGAGTAAGAACCAGCTAACCCATGTTCAGGCGCTTCTGGACAAGAATCCGAGCAAGCGCTCGAAGTCGGTGCAGTTGCGTGGCTGGGAAGAATGGGACGGCCAGGTTGACCGGATCGTGTCGATCGGCGCGTTCGAGCACTTCGATTTCAACCGCTACGACGACTTCTTCGACATCACCTATAAGTCGATGCCGGCTGACGGAGTGATGCTGCTGCACACCATCACCATCTTGACTGCCAAAGAGATGATCGCAAAGGGATTGCCGCTGACCTTCGAGCTGGCCCGCTTCGTCAAGTTCATGGTCGATGAGATTTTCCCGGGCTGTCGGCTCCCAACAGTCGATATGGTGCCAAACCATGCCGCTAAGGCGGGCTACACCTGCACCCGCATCCAGCAGCTGCAGTCACACTATTCAAAGACGCTGGATATGTGGTCGGCGGCGCTGCGGGAACATAAGGACGACGCCATCGCGCTACAGGGTGAAGTGGTCTACGACCGCTATGACAGATATCTGAGTGGATGCGCGAAGGCGTTCCACGAGGGCTACATCGATATCGCCCAGTACACGCTCGAGAAGTAACCGGAACCTGAACATAGGCATTGCCGTCCGTTTCATATCTCCTGGTTAGTGCTGACCGCGGTCATCGCCGCGCGCAGGGTCGCCCGGCCGCCCGGGTCTTCGGCCGTGGAGGGCACGACGGCGACGCAGTCGGCGCCGGCTTTGTGGTAGGCGCGCAGCTGTGCCTCGACTCGATCGGCGGAGCCCAACGCACAGACCTGGTCGAGCAGCTCGACGGGGATGGCAGCCGCCAGTTCGCGGCGAGTCGTGCCGGCACGGGCCTTCTGGACGAGGTCGTCGAAACCCAGCGCGCTGAACATTTCGCCGTAGCCGGGCGGGCCGAGATACACGGCCAGCTGCGCAGCAAGTTGGCCGTGCGCCCCAGCACCGGGGTCCAGCGCGACCGGCACCCACACCGTCAGCCGCGGCGGGTTGCGGCCGCTCGCCGCGGCCGCGGCGTCGATTGCCGCACGCACCTCCGCGACACGGGCGGGCGAAGCAAGGTTGAGCACCAACTCGTCGGCATGCTGCGCCGCCACCCGAATCATCCCAGGGCCGAACGCTCCCAACGCAATTCGAGTATCGGGCTGCGCGCTGCGCAGTCGGAAACCGCGGCTGCTGACGTGCCGGCCGGCGTACTCGCTACGTGCGCCGGTCAATAGCGGCCGCAGGCACTCGATGGTTTCGCGCATGACCGACACGTGGTGCTCCCACGGCCGGTCATGCCAGCCGATCACGATCGCCGGGCTGGAGGCTCCCAATGCGATATCAACCCGGCTGCCGGTAAGCGAGGCGACCGAACTTGCACCCAGTGCCAGCCCGACCGGGGTGCGGACGCCGACGGCCAGGGGTCCGATCTTCAAGGTCATTCCGGGCGCGCGGAGCCCGATCGCCGTCGCGAGCGAGAACGCGTCGTAGGTGGCCATTTCGCCGATCCACACCGCATCGAAGCCGGCGTCTGACGCGGCCAACGCGACATCCATTGCCTCGTCGTCGGGCCGGTCAAGCCAAAACGGTAGGGCGACTTCGAGATCGGTCACAGCATCGACGCGTCGGCGGGCAGGTCGAGCAGGATGCGGCCGGGCAGCTCGCGTGATGCCTCGTTGACCTGGAAGTGGGCGGTGGCAGTGAATGCGTCGCGGAACCGAAGCTGCAGAGGTGCGCCGTCGTAGATGGCGCTGCCTCCCGCCAGGTCATACATGTTGCGCACGACATCGGCCGAGGTCCGTACCGCGTGGGTGGCCGCCAGGCGTAGCCGGTTGCGCATGGCCAGCGGCACTGGGCTCCCTTCGTGGCTGGCCCGCCAGGCCGCGTCGATCGCCTCGTAGTACAGCGCGCGAGCCGCGGCTAGCGAAGCCTCGGCCGTTGCCACCGCCGCCTGGGTCACCGGACGTTCGGCCAAGGTGCGCGTCGACCCGAGCCCTTTCTTGCCGCCGGCCACCTCGACGAGGTCGTCGATCGCGGCGCGCGCATTGCCCAACGCGGCCGCGCCGATCGACAAAGCGAAGAACCCGAACACCGGAAAGCGATACAGCGGCCGGTCCACGACCGGTCCGTCAAAGACTGAGAGCACGCGATCGGCGGGCACGAAGACCTCGTCGGCAACGGTGTCGTGGCTGCCGGTGCCGCGCAAGCCGAGCGTGTGCCAGGTGTCGAGGACCTGCAGGTCGTCTTTGGGCAACGCAACGACGGAAGGCACCCGCTGGCCGTCGATGAAGCAGCCGGCGAACAGCATGTCAGCGTGGTTAATCCCGCTGCAGAATGGCCAGCGCCCGGACACCACGACACCGCCATCGACTGACCTCGCCGTGCCGCGCGGCGCCCACACCCCCGCCGCTACACCGCGCCCGCCGCCGAACATCTCCTCGCGGCTGGACTCCGGCAGGTAACCGACCAGCAGGCTGCTGGTAATCGCGATCGACACGCACCACCCCGCCGATGCGTTGCCGCGCGCTACCGCTTCTGCGCACCGCAACGCCAGCCCGGGCGCCAGCTCCGGTGCCTGAACCTCCCGCGGCATCCCGGCGCGCAGTAGCCCGGCCTCGCGCAGAAGGACGACCAGCTCGTCTGGAAGTCGGCGGTCGCGGTCGATCTCCGCCGACATCTCCCGTGCCGAAAACGCGATCTTCTCGGCGAGGCTCTCTATCTCGATTTCGCTGCGGTCCGGTTGATTCATCGGAGCTCCCGGTAATGGTGGTGGTTCAATTAAGTTACCAGCTATGGTTCAGAAATTGAACCGGGTACAGTGGGTGAACCATGACGGCTCCCGATCTGTCCCACCGCTTTGAAGCGGAGTCCGTCGGCCGGGCACTTGAGCTTGTCGGCGAGCGCTGGACGCTACTTATCCTGCGCGAGGCGTTCTTCGGAGTGCAGCGCTTCGGTCAACTCGCACGAAACCTCAGCATTCCGCGGCCCACGCTTTCCTCGCGGCTGCGGATGCTTGTCAATGTGGGCCTGCTTGACCGGGTGCTGTATTCCCGGGATCCCGAGCGCCACGAGTACCGGCTCACCGACGCCGGCCGCGATCTCTTCGGAGCGATCGTCGTCCTGATGCAGTGGGGGGACGAGCACTTGCCGCACCCAGACGGGCCGCCGATTGTGTTGCGCCACAACACCTGCGGCGAGTTAGCCGATCCGCGCCTGGTCTGCGCTCACTGCGGCGAAGAGATCACCGCGCGAAATGTGACACCCGAAGCCGGGCCGGGCTTCCGCACCACGCCGGCATCGCGCACTTGACCTGTGCTCGACGAGCTGTTCGTGATGATCCTGGCATCCCAGGAATAACGTGATATATCACGTGTTGGAGGCAGTTAAGAGCGATGGCGATTCCGCCGACCTCGAACAAAGGAGATCGGTATGGATAAGTTTTCCGGCAAGACGGCACTGGTCACCGGCGGCAACTCCGGGATCGGCCTCGCCACCGCACAGCGGTTGGCCGCCGAAGGCGCACACGTCTTCATCACCGGGCGAAATCAGAAGACTCTCGACGACGCCGTGGCGTCGATCGGAGCGGGCGCAACCGGCATCCGCGCCGACGTGTCGAATCTCGACGACCTCGACAACGTTGCCGATGCCATTCGGGCACGTGGACGCGGCCTGGATGTTGTATTCGCCAATGCCGGCGGCGGCGAATTGGCGACGCTGGCTGACGTGACCGTCGAACAGTTCGCCACCACATTCCAGATCAACGTCGGTGGAATCCTGTTCACCGTGCAGAAGGTGCTACCGCTGCTTAATCCGGCAGCGTCGATCGTGTTGACCGGTTCGACCTCCGCGTACGGGGGCCGCCCGGACTCGGCGTGTACGCGGCGTCGAAGGCCGCCATCCGTTCGCTGGGCCGCACATTGGCGGCGGAGTTGGTCGACAAGGGCATCCGGGTCAACACCGTGATACCGGGCCCCGTGGAGACGCCGGGACTCAAGGGCCTGGCGCCGAGCGGCCAGGAACAAGCCCTGCTGGATGCGGAGGCGTCGCGGGTGCCGATGGGCAGGGTGGGGCGGCCCGAGGAAGTCGCCGCTGCGGTGCTATTCCTTGCTTCCGATGAGAGCAGCTTCATGACCGGAAGCGAGCTGTTCGTCGACGGCGGTGAAAGGCAGCTATAAGGCAGCAGGAAGATGACCCCAACGGTACGCAAGCGCGGCGACTGCCAGCTGTTGGGCCACATACGCCGAAACTCGTGACATCAGATGATCCGAAGAAGAAGGGCCGCATCTCTGCGGCCCTTTCCTGTGGAGCTGCCGGGAATCGAAACCGATGCTCTACCAGTCGTTTTGGCTTCTGATCTGCCGATTCGTTCCGTTTCGATCCGGTTCAGTCCTGCTCGTTAGCTGCGGTTTCGTTTTCGAGGTCTTGACGGCGTCAAGAGCGGTCGAGTTGGTCGACAAGGACATCTGGTAGTCAAACACCGTCTGTACCGGGTCCAGTTGAGACGCCGGGACTGAAGGGCTTGGCGCCGAGCGGCCAGGAACAGGCGCTGCTAGATGCACGCAGGCGTCGCACGGTGCCGATGGGCCGGGTAGGGAACGGCCCGATTGAAGTCGCCGCCGCGGGCGCTATCCCTTGCCTCCGGTGAGAGCAGCTTCATGACCGGAACCGAGCTGTTCGTCGACGGCGGCGAAGGAGCTAGCTCGCGAGGAAGCGGGAAGATGGCCCCAACGGTCACACAATCGCGTCGACGGCTAGCTGTTGGGCCACGGATATAGGCCGAAACTCGTTGTTTCCATGCCGCTGATGTCCAGTGCGTTCGCGCCGATTTGAACAGCCGTTCATATTCCCTGGTGAAAGGCGGCGGTGGCACCGCCGTCGACGAGCAGGTCGATGATGGTCAGGTAGAACGCGCGGTCGGACGGACAGCAGGAATGCGGTGGCGTCGGCGAGTTCGTCGGTTGTGGCCATGTCGCGGGTAATCGGTTCGGCGCACACTCCGCAACTCAATACCGACCTCCAGATCGGCGTCCGCACGGCGTGCGCGTCAGCACGGTGTCCCAGGCGCTGATACTTTTGGGGTAACACCGGATTCTTAAGCCACTCGCGGCAGACAGGCCCTCATGTACCACCGCCGGTCGAACCGACTTCGCCTAAGCCATTTTCAGAGGCGCCGCGCGACGCGTGGTGGTTCCTGTTCGCGTAGTACTGCCAAACTTCCTGCTGTAGAACAGTATTCACAGCTGCGATGGTCCTGATACCACGAGCGGCGGGTAGATTCCGCGCAGATGGGCAATCCCCCGAAATCTCAATCATCCCGTATCAATGCCTCGCCCAAGGGGTTTAGTCCGCACACCCACGGGTACGCTCCGCATGTGACGCGCAAGCCATCGACTCCTCATTGACCGCATTCCCGAACGAACTATAGCCCCTGGTTCGAGAACCATCTCCGGTTTTCTTGCTCATGGTCAACTTCTCAAAAGCCGCCCAGGAGGCGCAATGTTCGTTCACAACAAAAGTCTTCAGTTCGAGGTCCGAGTCACCGAGCCCGATCCACGTTTTGCTTCGCTGATGTTGGAGCAGTTCGGCGGTGCTAACGGCGAACTCACCGCTGCTTTGCAATATTTCACCCAGGCCTTCGTGCTACGGGAGAAGAACCCCAAGATGTACGACCTATTCATGGACATCGCCACCGAGGAACTGAGCCACCTAGAAATGGTGGGGTCGATGATCACCATGTTGCTCGACGGGCTCAATGACGACCTCAAGATAGCCAACCAACGGTGCGACTGGATGCCGGCGGTGGCCACACCCGACGGTCGTGAACAAGCTATCCACCAGGTCGCGGTCAATCCACTGTTCTTGACGCTCAGTGGCGGCGGACCGGATGTCAAGGACTCGGCGGGCAATGCCTGGACAAGTGCCTTCATTAATGCCAATGGCGATCCGGCGGTGGACCTGCGCAGCAACCTCGCCGCGGAGTCCCGCGCAAAAGTCGTCGACGAATACCTCAAGCAATTCACCGACGATCCCGGTGTGCAGGATACGTTGACATTCTTGATGACTCGCGAGGTGGCGCACTACCAGCAGTTCTACCGCCGCGCTCATCGAGCTTCCGGTGAACTTCCGCCCCGGGAAACTGCCGGAATACCCCCGATTCCAAAACGTCGCGTTCAACATGTCCAACGGCGGCGAATCGGTGCGCGGACCCTGGAATGAAGGCCAGGGCCCGTGGCCAGAAGGCATGGAGTGGGAGTACATCGAGAAGCCCGAAGAGCAATGGTTGGGCACTGCCATTCGCCAGAACAGGGGCGCCGAGCAGAATCCGACGGGTTCGCCCGATGTCGAGGGCGAGAAGCCGTTCACTCACGAACAGCGAATGCCCACAACATAATTGGTGACAAAGCCGACGGTCGGCGCTCGAAGGTCTTCGGCGCCGACCGTTTGCTCTTAGTGGCTCTGTGGGTTCGGTGGCTTGTCGGCGTCGCGGCCAGTGAAAGCTTCGGCGCTTGGTCGACTTCTGGCATGCCCAGCACAGCTCCTAGGGGCCCGACGATGAAGCGTAACGCGTCCGTAGGTTCTGCCTTTCCTAAAAGTCTGTTGGGCTTATCCTTGCCCAGGCGCCTGAAACACATCGAGCTCACGCTCATGTCGCGGTGTCGGCTATGCCGTGGTCGATGAGTTACAGCCAGTCTGGGTTCACCCGCGACAAGCCCCCGCCAGAGCATGACGCTGCTGGCGGGGGCTAACGCGAAATGCAGGAGCTACGCGACGCGTCCGCGAGTTGCGGCGGGTCCAGCGCTGACACCGGTGTCAGTGTCGTTGCGGCGCTTCAGTCCCACCAGTCCTAACAGGCCCGCAAGGCCGAGAAGCCCCCACAGGCCTGTCTTGTCGCTGTGTTGGTCGGTGTTGTTATTGCCGTTGTCCGCCAACGTCGTTGTGGTGGATGCCGGCACGGGTGGCTGTGCACGGCGGGACTAGTAACGCCAGCCCCGCCGTACAACAGTGCCCCCGTAGCAGAAATTACCGCAATGGTCTTACGCATGTTTACTCCTGAGGTTTACTCGATCGAGTACCAGATGGACTGACCGAGACAAAATCGCGAACCAGTTTGTTCTAGTCCATTGCGAGAGCGATGCAAGTGAAAAACTCTGCGTCGCAATGGACAACGTACCCAGCGCGAGGCTGCCGAAACGTAACACGATGGGCTCCTGCCAACACTCTGATTGCTGGACGATCGCGGTCACGCACGCTGCAATCGAGGCGTATGTGGTGTCGGTTGACCAAACTGCCAGCGCTGCCGAAGGATTCAGTTGCTGTCGCCACGTGTCTCTATGACGCGTTGGGCAACGTCGGCGAGTTTTGTTTGACTTTCCTGTGATATCAGCCGCAGCATCTCGAAGGCAGCGCACATCATCGACGGCGTAGCGTTCCATGATGATGCCTTTGGCTTGACCAATACGGTCTCTGGTCGATAACGCCGCTTGCATCTGCTCGCCGTGGCGTCTGGCCAGAATCGCGGCCGCAGCATGTGCGGCGAGCACAGCGCCAGTGGTCTCCGCGTCGGTGTCCCAGACACCAGCCCTGAAAGAAAATAAGTTCAACGCACCCGCCGTGCGGTCTAGCGGTGTACAGCTTGAAGGACAGGCCACTGAGCACCCCGAGCTCAACAGCTGCGGGTCCATACCGTGGCCAGCGCGACTCGTCGCGCAGATCATCGCTTCGCACAACCGTTTCCTGAAGAGCCGCCTCATAACAGGGCCCTTCGCCGAAGTCGTGCTGCAGCTTGTCGAGCTCGGCAGCTAAGCCGGCGGTATCTGCCAGGGACTCGAAATCTCCGCCCTTTTTCACGAGCAGGACTCCCGAAACGTCGGCTCCCGGTATGAGCTCCACCGCTGTCGCGTTCAATCGTCAAGAATCTGCCGAGTGTGCGAGGCGCTGCGATCATGCGTGCAAGCTCAGCCATGCGCACTGCGAGGTCGTGCGCGAGGTTCGGGCTAGGAAGGGTCCATGTAATCCAATTGTCCACGATTCAACCAGCGAGGGCATCAACCATCGGAAACTAATCGACGGAGTCGAACCCGGGGAGCTGACCCGTGTCCGTCCGGCAGGTCACGGATTCATTACGATCGGCATCACGATTCCTTAAGAGGAAATACGTCTTTCTAAGGACTTTGAGTAAAAGGTGGGCGTATTTTGTTGCGCACCTTACAAAACAAGCCTGCTGTGGTGCGTGTGGCTCGCGCTCAGCGGATATGCAAGGTTCGTGTTGGTTCTGTGCGAACGCCGCCATGTCCGCTTCGGCTACTTTGGATTTTGGGACGAGCAGTGATCCCGGCAATCAGTCCAGATCAATTCAAAGGACAACACGCATCATGAAAATCAGCAGTATTGTCGCGCGCCGGCAGGTAGCCGGCATGAGCGTCGGGTGTCTGCTCGGGGGAATGGCGATGGGGATCGGCGCTGCGCCGTTGGCGGCCGCAGCACCTGACTGCAGTCCCAACGGTGTGAACGCCACCGTTTACTCGGCGACCGGATCGGCCGGAGCAGTACCTCGCCGCGCATCCAGACGCCAATCAGGTGGTCACGGCCGCCTACGGGCAGCCGCGTCCGGAAGCGGCATCCAACCTTCGCAACTATTTCACCTCGCATCCGAACGAGTACTACGACTTGCGCGGCATTCTGTCGCCGATCGGCGACACCGAACGGCAATGCAACGTGACTGCGCTGCCATCGAATCTGGAATCCGCTTTCCACGAGTTCATGCTCGGCTGATCCTGGCCGGCAACGGCCCGCCACGCCGTGGCGGGCCGTTCTGCGTTGGCGTTGCACCACATCCGACTCTGGGCGAACGCCTTTACGAAGCTCGTCTCGGTCCTGCACTTCGAATTCGAATCCGCTGCCTCATCTGCGGTACCAACGCGATCCAATCACTGAATGTCCACTGCTGCCAGACAATTCGAGCCCATGGCACTCCCAACCGAGCGGCCCGCGATAGCGCGGTGAGTTACCGAAGCCGGACGCCTTGTCCATCGAGCGCCCTTAAGTGCGATCGACGATTGCGCTGTCCCGCAACGGAGATGAAAACTGCGACGGTCGCCGGCTTCGGTCATAGGGTCTGCGGGGTGAGGCTCGTGAGTTACTTGGGTCGGCGCGCGATGTTGTTGGTCTCGTCCACTAACCAGGTCGCGAGTTCGTGGATTTTGATGTTGGCTTTTTGCGACGTGGAGACCAGCAGAGTGAAGGCCTGCTCGTCGGTGAGGCGTTCGCGGTGCATCAAGATTCCTTTGGCCATCCCGATGCTGTCGCGGGAGTTGAGGGCGGTCTGCCATTCGGTCTGCTGGGTGGATCCGATCAGTGCGATCGCGGCGTGCGCGGCGAACAGCTCCCCGACGACTTCAGCCTCGGCGTCGAACGCGTTCAGTTTCGAGGAATACAGATCCAACGCGCCCAGCGTCCGACCATTCGTAAAGAGCCGATAGCCCAGCATCGACTGGATGCCTTGAGCTTGCGCGGCGGCGGCGAAGCGGGGCCACCGAGTGTCGATTGACATGTCGTCGATGCGGTAGCTGCGATGTTCAAGTATCGCCTCCACGCAGGGTCCTTCGTCGAGTTCGTGCTCAATGGCGTTGAGCCTTTCCACCAGATCGCCGGTCGCGGCGACGGTCCGCAGAACTCGGCCTTCCCGAAGCGACACCCCGGCCGCTTCGGCGCAGGAACCGTCTCGGTCACCGCCGCCACGATGCCCTCCACCACGTGCTGCAGGTCCGGTTGGCCTCGAGTGACCGAGCGACGTCACTGAGCGCTTGCGCCACATCGACCAGTGGGCCGCGTCCCAAATTCGGACGGTTCTTTCTGGTGATCCTCTGGCATCTGCTTCGGTCCTCCCCATTGAGATAATGAGCATTCACGAGCCGGGTACCACCGATGCCACGCGGCAACACTTAACGGTAGTCGCGCGACCTCGGTCAGTTTGGTGGCGTCGGTCTGCGGGGATCCGGACCAGAGCGGAGGGACCGGGATCGGTCGCATCTACGCCCTCCGTCAGACAATGGGGGGGTGGCTGCATCGTTGAGAAAACAGCGGTGGCCCTCTATTGCCGCTCGGCTCTCGCCGGTTGGCCGGTCTGTGCCGAGCAGCTGGGCATCGGTTAGCGTGACAGATCCTGCCGCGCAACGGCGAATCTGGTTGCTACTGAAAGTGTTCTAGATTGCGACCGGGGCTGCTGTCCTCGCAGCTGCTGCGACCTCAGCGCGCAGACAACGCCGCTTGCCCCAGGGGACAACCGCTTCCCAGGCCTGACTCCAGGCAGGGAGACGGCGCCAACCGATAAGCCCACTCAGTAGCTTTGTGCGGCCGATTCAACGTGCGGGCGCGTTTGACCGTTTCGTCGGCGGGTATCCCCACATAGTTGCCGGAATCCTTCAGCCCGAGGGACCGTCGACGTCCCACTTTAAGGCGCTCGTACACGCCTTGTAGTCCAGCCTATTTCTCGGACCCTCTACCGCGTCCTCCGTCGGCCAGATCGCGCTACGCACTCATCTGAGGGCGGGGCTGGCCGCCAGTCGGGGCGTTCCCAACCCTGTCCTGGCGGGACGGCCATGCCGGCGCCCGGCACGAGGGTGCTGGGGCGTCGGTGCTTGCCGCCCCACAAAGCACGTTCACAACTCTACGAAAGCGAAACACTATGGATGCACTGACGTTTTTGCGAGCTGACCACCAGAGCGTGCTCGGGATGCTGGAGGTGCTCGATGGGGCACCGGAGGGCAGCGGGGCGCAGAAAAGTGGCCTCGCCACGCTGGTTACTAATCTGGTGATCGCCGAATCCCAACACGAGGCGATCGAGGAACAATGGCTGTGGCCGGCAGTGCGCAATGCTCTCGACGATGGTGACGAATTGGCCGACCAAGCGACCGCCCAGGAACAGGCCGGCAAGGTCCTGTTGCAGCGCTTGGAGGATGGCAAGCCGGGCGATCCCGACTATCACGATGCGTTGCGGGAGTTTGTCAAAGCTGGCCGCGAGCACATCGCCTACGAGCAGGACGTGGTGTGGCCCCGCCTGGCCGCGACGTTGACCAGGGTCGAAATGGACCGGCTCGGCGCGCGACTGGAAACGGCCAAGAAAGTCGCCCCAACCCGCCCACATCCAGCGACTCCGCCCATCGGAATCGTGCAAAAGACGATGGGCTTGGGTGTCGCGATTGTCGACCACGTGCGGGACGCCGTCACGGGGCGCGGCGCGCTTAACCCACCGGATCCCCAAATTCACTGAGAAACATCGAAACGAATGGGCCGGCCATAGGCGGCCGGGCCATTCGTGGCCAAGTCGGCCTAGAGGGCTGGAGTTGGGGCAAATCAACAACGGAACGGCCTGCGTTGACCGTAGGTAACGTCTACTAGTCGGACACGAGCTCAGCAGCATCGTCGACGCACACCACCCGCCTGGCGTGTGAGCCAGGAGCGAACATGAAACTGGCCAGAGCTTGTGGCTCTGGCCAGTTTCTTTCCTGTGGAGCTGCCGGGAATCGAACCCGGGTCCTACGGCATTCCCTCAAGGCTTCTCCGTGCGCAGTTCGCTATGTCTCTACTCGGATCTCCTGGTCCCGCGAACTAGCCAGGATGACGATCCCAGTCGCTGTGAGTGTCCCGATGAGTCCCGCGACCGAACTCATCGGTGGATCCCTCTAGCTGATGCCAGGGTCCGGGCCGAGGGAGCTCCCGGTCTGACAGACACGCAGTCGCTTAGGCAGCGAGTGCGTAGTCGCGCTGATGTGAATCGGCGCTTATAAGGTTGCAACGACGCTTACGGTGGTCTCTTGCCTGCACCGGCACGCTTCCCTTGATTCGATGCGCGAAGTCGAAACCGTTCAGCCCCTTGTCTGTGCTCTTCGTGCATCCCCGCCGAATTTCGGCAGGACACTCCATTGTACGGCCCTACCAACCAGCGGCAACGTAATTATCTTCCCCGCCCAGCTTGCGGTCAGATCACGAAGTTCAGCCGCTCGACGATCCGCGCGGCGACGTCCTGGTCACCACCGAATTCGACATCCTGCGGTCGCGCGGGGCACATCGGGCGCCCGCCGGCGAGCCTAGTGAACTGCAGCGCGTCCACCCGGACGGTCGCCGTCGGCTCCTGGCCGCCGAAGTCCGCCACCACCTGAGCGCGACCATCGACGTTGACGCGGATGCTGCGCGCCAGCGGACCGGTCAGGTCGAACTCGATGCGCGAACCGTCGGGGGCTTTGGCGAGTTTGCCGACGACGAAGCCCAGGGTGGCCGCGATCTCGTCGAGGGACAGTCGTGACGCGGATCCCTCCAGCTCGGCATCCGACGATGGCCGCCCAATCGCCGTCCGGATGTCTTGCTCGTGCATCCAGCAGTCGAAGACCCGAATCCGCATGAACCGTCCATAGCTGTCGGGGCCTGCCGGCGTCAGGGTCTCAGCGTTCCAGTCTTCCTCGGACATCGCTTGCAGGACCTTGCGGCGACCTTCGGTCACCGCGCGGTATCGCTGCAGGACACTGTCGCCGGATTGCGCACCGAGGTGGCGCACCCAGCACTCGTTCATCGCTCCGACGTCGTTGCGCACATGATCGAGCGCCTTGACGTCGATGTCCGGTTCGGGTGCGGGGATGCCGTCAACGAACGACTCGGTGCCGATGATGTGCGAGACCACGGCCTGCACGCACCAACCGGGCAGCGGTGTCGCCGCCTGCCACTCGGCCTGCGGCAGCCCGTCGAGCAGCGTGTCGAGGGAGTCCCACACACCGAACAGGCCGTTCAGCACATCCGCTTTGTCCAGTGTGGTGACAGAACGCGTAGCCATGGTCGGATGCTAGGCCGATTACCGGCCCAGCGTTAGACCCACTCGCGCCAGAATCAGACCGCCGATTGTCAAAATTCCCGCGGCCGCAACAGTCCATGCCATTCCGTCAAACGCGGTAACCCATGCTCCGAGGCCCATCACCAGTAGCGCATGGACGAGACGGGCAACGACAAAGCCCCGATCCCGCAAGACGGACACCAGCACCGAACGGGGTACGGCGTGCAGCAGTCGACCAAGAATGAAAACCAGCGCCGCGGTGACCAACCCGGTAACCACCCGCAGCGTCACCGTGGGATGCCCGTCGCCGTGGGCAAAACCGACGACTTGGATCAACACCGCCAAAACGGTGGCAACAACGGTCATTCGTCTCAGCATCTTCGCCAGCACCGCGCCGATATTCCTGCGCACGAGATCACCTAGCGCCGGGTCACTACCCGCGGCGCCGAGAAACCCACGCAAGGCGTGGCCGAACTTGCCTCGCTGAAGCCGATTGACAGCCATATTGTTCAACGCCGCGGCATGGTTTGCGTCCAACGCCAACGCTTGCCGATACGACGCCGTCGATTCATCGATCCGGCCCAGATCATGCAGGATCGAGCCCCGCAAGACCAGCCCGTCGGGACTCGGGGGGTCGAGCCGTAACGCCTCGTCGACCACCACCAGCGCCGAATCCAGTTGGCGCGACTTTTGTAGCAGTCGAGCGTAAACCCGGTGTTGCAAAGGCTCATTCGGATGAGTTTTCACTCCCTGCCACGCCATCCACAGGGCATCCCCGTAGCGACCGACACCATCGAGCGACAACGCATAGATCCGCATGGCCAACTCATGCTGCGGAGCGGCGGACAACGCGGCGTATGCGCTTTGCGCAGCGCCGTCATAGTTTTCGAGTAGATACTCGGCGCGCGCGTGTTGGGCTAATAACCCGGGGTCGCTCGGATGTTGAGACAACGAGCGGCGCAGAACCTCGCGTCGCGCGTTCGTAGTTCTCGGTCTCGAAGTACGCCTCGGCGATGCGGATGGCCTGGTCGGCTTGATCGACACCGGGCTCCGATGTCATCGCCGCTTACCGAATTTTCCTGCGCCGCAGGTATTTTGCCAGATCGTCGTAGGTTCCGTCGTTGTTGGCGAATTCGACGATGTTGCGCGCGACCTCGAACCACGGCCCGGTGCTGGGACGGATCTGTGCCGCGGCTTCGTCAACATCGGCCATCGTCACCGGGCGAACCTGGCCGCTGCGCATCGACTCGGCCATTGCCAATTGCGTTGCGCTGTCGCACACATGCGCAAGGTCGGCACCGGAAAAACCGTCGGTACGCTTCGCGATCGACTTGAGGTCTATGCCCGCCACCGGCCGGTCTTTCAGGTGGGAGCGAAGAATTCCTGCCCTGGCGTCGGCATCGGGCAATCCCACAAAAACCATCCGGTCAAACCGTCCGGGCCGGCGCAGCGCCGGGTCGACATCCCAGGGCGCATTCGTGGCGCCGAGCACATAGACCCCGTCGTTCGTCGACGTCGCCGAGTCCATCTCTTCCAGCAAGGTATTGACGACGGGGCGCATCCCGGAGCTGCCACTCAACGCGGACCGCCGGTGCCCCAATGCATCAAGTTCGTCGAAGAACAGCACGCAGGGAGCATTGCGGCGCGCATTGTCGAAAACCGAACGGATGCTGCGTTCGCTCTCCCCGAACCAATGGTGCAGAACGTCGGCGATTCCCACCTGGTAAAAATTCGCGCCCAGTTCACCCGAAATGGCCTTGGCGATATAGGTTTTGCCGCAACCGGGCGGCCCGTACAGCAACAGACCACCGCGCGCCGAGACCTTATATGCCTTCATCAGCTCGGGATTTCGGATCGGGCCGAGCAGCGAAAGTTCAATCTGCCGTTTGACATCGGCCATACCCGATACATCGTCGAGGCGTACCGCGCTGCGCGCCACGACGTCGAAGTCGCCTTCGTGGACGACATCGGCGGACGCCTCGACGAATGCCGGCTCGACGATGTCGGCGACTTGCCGTTCGGCGCTGGACCAATCGAAGTGGTCATCGCCGGCAGCTCGCCCGCCGCCGGTGCCCCCTCGGCTGCCGCCTGAGCAGGCGCGGCGAGCGCCGTGCTGCAGCGCTGCACGAGGCTCAGCGCGTTGGCATTGCCGGCATCTTGACTCAGCGCCGCGCTGCAGTGGCCCAGCGCCTCCGCGTAGCGCCCCCGGTCGGCCAGCAAGCCGGCCAGATGCAACCGCAACTCGAGAACATCGGGGCTGCGTTCAACGGCAGCGGACAACTCCCGAATAACCGGGTCCTCACCCAACGTTTTCTCCCGACATAGTCCCGCCGGGACCATAGTAGGTCGCGCCACAGAAGTTAGTTGGCGGCGATCATCGCCACGGATCCCATGGCCATCACCATGCCGATCCCCTGCCAGCGGGAGACCCGCTCGCGCAACACCATCATCGCCAGCACCACGGTGGCCGCGGGATACAGCGAAATCATGATGCTGGCCAACGACAGCATCCAGGACTGCAGCGCTATCAGCTGAGTCACCAGGGCGCAGATGTCCAGCAGCGCAATCCCCAGCGCCAGCTTCATCGACTGCCCCCGCGGCAGCCGCAGGGTACGTCTCGAGGCGGCCAGGATGGTGATCACCACGGTGGCCGACAGCCGCGCGAACATCAGCGGCCAGAGCTTGGAGTCGTGTGGCGATTGATGCAGGAACACCAAGTCGAGACCGAAGGCACACCCGGCCAAAATCGTGAGCCAGGCCACTTTGGGGGTGAAGCGGAATCGGCTCACGCCCTCGACCGTGGCCTCACGGCTGACCAGCATCACCGCGATGATCGCCAGCACGACGCCCGCCGAAGCGGCGTGGCCCGGCCGTTCCCCCAGCGCGATACCGACCGCCACGGGTACGGCGGCATTGAGCACGCCCGCTAACGGCGCGACTACCGAGATGGGGCCGGAGCCGAGTGCGGCGTAGAACGCCCACATGCCGAACGCCTGACCGACGCCGTACAGGCAGCCCCAGAGGATGGCACCGGAATGAATAGGCCCACCCACAGTAAGAGCCAGCAGGCCCAGCACCACCGCTTCGACCGGGTACGCGGCCAGCATCACCCGCAGCGCGGCTACCCGGCGAGATGCTACGCCGCCCATAAAATCGCTGACCCCGTACGAGACGGCGGACAGCTGCGCGTAAGCGGCTCCGATCAGTTCATACCCTTTGCTCGGCGACCCAGTTCACGCAGTACTTCGCGCTGGGCGTCGCGGCGGGCCATGTCTTGGCGTTTGTCGTGTGCTTGCTTGCCTCGCGCTAGCGCGAGTTCCACCTTGACCTTGCCCTCGGAAAAGTACAGCGACAGTGGCACCAAAGTGAGGTTACCATCGCGGATTTTTCCAATGAGTCCGTCGATTTGTTGCCTGTGTAACAACAGCTTCCGATTGCGACGAGGATCATGGTTTGTCCAGCTACCGTGTTCGTACTCGGGAATGTGCAAGTTGCGCAACCACACTTCGCCGTCGTCGACGGTTGCGAACGCGTCGGCCAGCGAGGCTTGCCCTAGCCGCAGGCTCTTCACCTCGGTGCCGACTAAAGCCACGCCTGCCTCGAACAACTCTAAGATCGAGTAGTTGTGCCTGGCTTTGCGATTGGTGGCCACAATCTTTTTGCTGTCACGCTTGGCGCCACTCGCCTTGCCCGCGCCGGACTTTTCGGCCACAGCTAACGCCGTACGTATAGGCGCAACGTCGCGTATGCCGTCAACCCGGCCATCGACACGCCGAGCAAGATCAGGATCGGTGAGATGTAAAGGATGTCGGCGTAGTCGATCCGGGCGATCAAATTGGCTTGGTAGAACTGGTTTAACGCGTTGTCCAGGAACAATGCCCGCACCACGATCAAGCCGGCAATCGCAATCCCCACACCGAGGCCGCGCGGCGAGCATCGCCTCCACCAGGAAGGGCAGCTGGGTGTACCAGCGACTGGCCCCCACCAATCGCATGATCCCGATTTCCGTGCGCCGCGTATACGCCGCGACCTGAACCATATTGGCAATCAACAGGATCGCGCCGACGGCCTGCACCAAAGCGACGGCGAATGCGACATTGCTCAAGCCGTCCAGGACCGCGAACAGCCGGTCGATCAGGTCCTTTTGATTGAGCACGGAGAGCACCCCGGGCTGACCCTGCATCGCCAAGTCGAACTCCTTGTGTTGCTCAGGGTTGTTCAACTTGACGATGAACGACGCGGGGAAAGAATCCTTGCCGGCAACGTCCTTGTACTGCGGGAACTTTCGGATGGCGTCGTCGTAGGCGTCCTGGCGATTGAGAAACCGAACTGATTTGACGTCATCGCGGCCCTCGATCTTTGTCCGCAGCGCCTTGCAGGGATTGGTGCCGCAGGCCGGATCGTTCGCCGAGACATCTTCGGTCAAGAAGACCTGCGTCTCGACGCGGTCGAGGTAGATGGCCCGGGAGTGCTCGGCCAACCGGACCACCAGCAGACCGCCGCCGAACAGGCCGACCGAAATCGCGGTTGTCAGGATCATCGCGACCGTCATCGTGACATTGCGGCGAAGCCCGGTCAGGACCTCGTTGAGTAGGAATCCGAATCGCACTAGCGATCCATCCCGTAGACGCCGCGCTGCTCGTCACGAACCAGCCTGCCCAGAGACAGCTCGACGACGCGCTGGCGCATCGAGTCGACGATGTGGTGGTCATGCGTCGCCATCAGCACCGTCGTCCCGGTGCGGTTGATCCGCTCCAACAGATCCATGATGTCGTTGCTGGTGTCGGGGTCGAGGTTGCCGGTGGGCTCGTCGGCCAGCAGGACCAGCGG
This sequence comes from uncultured Actinomycetota bacterium, assembly GCA_963832935.1. Classification (GTDB taxonomy): domain Bacteria; phylum Actinomycetota; class Actinomycetes; order Mycobacteriales; family Mycobacteriaceae; genus Mycobacterium. The sequence continues at coordinate 314,370 of CAWHWA010000018.1, read as the reverse complement.
CCGGTTGACGAACGCGCGGGCGATCGCCACCCGCTGCTGCTCGCCACCGGATAGCTCGTCTGGCAGTCGATTGGCTTTGCCGGACAGGCCGACCGTCTCGAGCACGTCGGGCACCACCCGGTTGATCTGGTCGGCGCGTTTACCGATGACTTCCAGCGCGAAGGCGACGTTTTCATACACCGTCTTTTGTTGTAGCAGCCGAAAGTCCTGGAAAACGCAGCCGATCACCTGGCGCAGCTTCGGCACATGCCGGCCGGGCAGCTTGTTGACGTGGAACTTCGAGACCCGCACGTCACCGGTTGTCGGTGACTCCGCAGCCAGCAGCAACCGCATGAATGTCGATTTGCCCGAACCCGACGGGCCGATCAGGAAGACGAATTCGCCCTTGTCGATTTTGACGTTGACGTCGTCCAGCGCCGGACGGGCCGACGCTTTGTACTTCTTGCTGACACGGTCAAGGGTGATCATCACGGCACGCCAGTGTAGCGGTGAATTTCGCTGGCCCGCGAAGATCAACTCGCCGGTGGCCGCGATGTGGGCGTCGGACCCGGCCCCGGCACGGGTTGCTGCGGGGGTGGTGGAGTCGGGCTCGCGCTGGGCGGACAGAAGGGCGGCGGCAGCAGGCACGGCAGCTGGAACGGTGCCGGTGAGGTGGTCGTTGGTGCCGGGGGCGGCGGGGGCGGTGGGGTGGGCGGCACCGTGCTGGTCGGAGTCGGGACGAACGTGTTGGTCGGTGCTGGCATCTCCACCCTGGTACGCGGCACCCAGGTGTAATTCGGGTCAGGCACGAAACCCGGCGGCACCACCTGCGGAGCGGGCGGCTTGGGAGCCGGCTCGGGGCGATAGGCGTCGTAGACCCACCAGATCGCAAGGAAGGCGAGGATCAACGCCACCGTCGAGGTGCGCATCCGGCCACCGAACACATACTGCGGCCACCGGCGTTCCTCGTCGTCGCCGCGCTTCTCCAGGAGGTTGAGGGTCAGCTTCACCGTTTCACCGACTCATGCGCGATCTCGCGGGCTGCCTCGGCGGCCTGCGGCGGCGGGGACGCCTGGGTCGTCCTCAACCACGCTCACTGTCGCGTCGGCGGTGGTGACGATGCCGGCGCGGCCCAGTGCCCGAACGACCAGCACACGCAACTGCCGGCCCGCCTCGAACTGCTTGCCGGGCAGGGTGCGCGCCACCATGCGCAGCGTGACGGTGTCGACTTCGATGCTTTCCAAGCCCATCAGGGTGGGCGCGTCCAGCAGCAACTCGCCCAGCAATGGGTTGTCCATGGCGTGGTCGCACACCTCGTGCAAGACCTCGTTGACCCGGTTGAGGTCGGCGCTGGTCGAGACGGGGATGTCGATCACCGCGCGCGCCCAGTCCTTGGAGAGGTTGATCGTTTTGACGATCTGGCCATTGGGGATGGTGAACAACCTCACCATCCGACGAGCGCAGCCGGGTCACCCGCAACGTCACGTTTTCCACCGTGCCCGCGCGCCTCGGCGGCGATCCCCGAGACGGTCAACGAGACCAAGTCGCCGAAGCCGTACTGCTTCTCGACGATGATGAAAAAGCCCGAGAGCAGATCCTTGACCAGCTGCTGAGCGCCGAAACCCAGCGCGGCACCGAGCACCGTGGCAGGCGCGATGAACCCGCCGACCGAGAACTGCAGCACGTCGCCGATCTGAACGACGACCCAGATCGCGATGATCACGATCGACACCCACTGGATCACCGACGCCACCGCCTGGCGGTGCTTGGTCGCCTCCGAGCGCACCAAGGCGTCGCTTTCGGCAAAGCCGACATCGAGCTGCCGGGTGATCTGCTGGGCCACCCAGGTGACGAAGCGGACCGCCAGGACCGCGGCGATGAACAGCATGATGATGTGCAGACCCCGATCGAGGATCCATCCACCGATTTCGCCGCGCCAAAAGTCGTGCCAGCGCTGCGTTGCCGAAGTTGCAAGAATCGTTGTGTTAGTCGTCATCTTTTCGATTGCGCCACCGGATCCCTGCTTCCAGAAACCCGTCGATGTCCCCGTCCAGAACGGCCGCCGGATTGCCGACCTCGTAATCGGTACGCAGATCCTTGACCATCTGATACGGCTGAAGTACGTAGGAGCGCATCTGGTTACCCCAGGAGCTGCCGCCCTCACCTTTTAAGGCGTCCATCTCAGCGCGCTCTTCTAAACGCTTACGCTCCAACAACTTTGCCTGAAGTACTCGCATTGCCGAAACTTTGTTCTGCAGTTGCGACTTCTCGTTCTGGCAAGTCACGACGATACCCGTTGGGATGTGGGTAAGCCGAACCGCGGAGTCGGTGGTGTTCACCGACTGGCCGCCGGGTCCGCTCGATCGGTACACGTCAACCCGCACGTCGCCTTCGGGAATGTCGATGTGATCAGTGGTCTCCACCACGGGCAGCACCTCGACTTCGGCGAACGATGTCTGCCGTCGACTCTGGTTGTCGAACGGGCTGATCCGGACCAGTCGGTGGGTGCCCTGCTCGACGGACAACGTGCCGTACGCATACGGCGCATGCACGGCGAACGTCGCGCTTTTGATCCCGGCTTCCTCCGCGTAGGAGGTGTCGAACACCTCGACCCCGTACTTGTGTTGCTCGGCCCAGCGGATATACATCCGCATCAGCATCTCGGCCCAGTCGGCAGCGTCCACCCCGCCGGCGCCGGAGCGGATGTTGACCAGCGCCTCGCGCTCGTCGTACTCGCCCGACAGCAGGGTGCGCACCTCGGCAGCTTCGATGTCGGTGCGCAAAGCCTTGAGCTCGGCGTCGGCCTCGACCAGTGCGTCGCGCCGCGCCTTCGTCCTCCTCGGCCGAGAGCTCGTAGAGCACCGGCAGGTCATCGAGCCGCTGCCGCAGCTCCTCGATGCGGCGCAGCTCCCCCTGGGCGTGGGACAACTGACTCGTCACGCGCTGCGCATTGGTCTGGTCGTCCCACAGTTTTGGATCGGACGCCTCATGCTCGAGCTTCTCGATGCGGCTGCGCAGACCGTCCACATCGAGCACTCGCTCCACCGTGGTCAGGGCGGAGTCGAGGGCGGCGATATCGGCTTGACGGTCGGGTTCCACAGCCGCCCACGTTACCGGCGCCCTGGTTGGCGAACGAATGCTCAGGTCGCGACCCGCGGCACTTTGCCCATCTGCTGGGGTTCAGCGTCTAGCATCGAAATCACCATCATGTGCGCCCGCGACTGCGACGCCCAGCCCGTTCTCAGCCCCTTGCGTCGCAGCCGGGCATGAACAGAAGGCTTGGGTATGCGTCCATTCCATGTCGCGATCGTCGGCTCCGGACCGTCGGGATTCTTCGCCGCAGCGTCTTTGCTGAAGGCCGCCGATAGCTCCGACGAGATCGACGTCGCCGTCGACATGCTCGAGATGTTGCCGACGCCGTGGGGGCTGGTGCGTTCCGGCGTCGCGCCCGATCACCCCAAGATCAAGTCGATCAGCAAGCAGTTCGAGAAAATCGGCGGCGATCCCCGCTTCCGCTTCTTCGGCAACGTGGTGGTCGGCGAACATGTCGAGGCCGCCGAGCTCGCCGAACACTACGACGCCGTGGTCTACGCCGTCGGGGCACAGTCCGACCGTTCCCTCAACATTCCCGGCGAGGATCTGCCCGGCAGTGTCGCGGCCGTCGATTTCGTGGGCTGGTACAACGCACACCCGAACTTCGAGCAGATCTCGCCCGATCTGTCGGGCGCCCGGGCCGTGGTCATCGGCAACGGCAACGTCGCACTCGACGTCGCCCGCATTCTGGTCACCCACCCCGACGCGCTGGCATCTACCGATATCGCCGATCACGCGCTGGAATCGCTGCGCCCCTGCGGCGTGGAAGAAGTGGTGATCATCGGGCGACGCGGGCCCCTGCAGACCGCGTTCACCACGCTGGAGTTGCGCGAGCTCGCCGACCTCGAAGGCGGTCGACGTCATCGTCGATCCCGCCCAGCTGGAGGACGTCAGCGACGAGGATGCCGAGGCCGCCGGCAAAACCACCAAGCAGAACATCAAGGCGTTGCGTGACTACGCCAACCGCGACCCCCGCCCGGGACACCGGCGCATGGTGTTCCGGTTCCTGACATCCCCGATCGAGATCAAGGGCGACGACAAGGTCGAGGGAATTGTGCTGGGCCGCAACGAATTAGTCGCCGACGAGGGCGGGCGGGTTTCGGCCAAAGACACCGGGGAACGCGAGGAGCTTCCGGCTCAGCTGGTGGTGCGCTCGGTCGGCTATCGCGGCATGCCTACCCCGGGGCTGCCATTCGACGACAAGAGCGCGACCATCCCCAACACCGACGGCCGGGTGCAGGGCAGCCGCAACGAATACGTCGTCGGGTGGATCAAGCGGGGGCCGACCGGTGTGATCGGCACTAATAAAAAGGATTCCCAGGAGACCGTCGACACCTTGATCGGCGATCTGACCGGCGCCGAAAAAGGCGCGCTGGCAGATTTCGGCGAGGACCATGCCGACAAATTGGTCGACTGGCTGGCTTCGCGCCAGCCGAGGCTGATCACCTCGGACCACTGGGACACCATCGATGCCCATGAGCGTGCGGCCGGCGAGCCGCACGGGCGTCCCCGCGTCAAGCTGCCGAACGTCACCGAGCTGCTGCGCATCGGCCACGGCTGAACGCCAAGCAGCCGGAGATGGCGCAATCGCGTTGGGGCTGAGCTCGATTCAGCGCCGAAAGACAATGAAGCCTACGCCGGCGAGCAGCAGTGCGATGGCCGCGGCGATCGCCCACCCAGCGCCGGCAAGCCACCAGACGACACCCAACGCCGCGAGCGCGGGCGACACGGCGAAGAGCATGAGCACGGGGTGCTGCCTGACCACTTCGAGCGCGCTTTTCGCCCGGATCCGCTCGATGTCCTTGTCCGCCATGACCTCAGAATGCCACCTGGCACCCACAATGCAAGGCCATTGACTGGACCGAAGCTAGCCGGCGGGCGGTTCGGGCGGGGCGAACGTCCAGTTGTCCGGATTCTTCGGGGAATACACCACCGGATGCAGTTGGCCCATGGTCGGCCATTGGTCAACATCGACCACCATCCGCCAGTAGACGGCGTGCTCATTCACGGAAGGTCCGTTGATGACGCCGGCGAGGGTGACATATTGCTCGCCGATGACGTCCGGTCGCGGGCTCACCCCGGTCACCAGCAGCGTGCCACTGAGGAGTTCGCCGCGCGGACCGCGCGGAACGAACCGCTGGGCAAGAAATACCCCCACGACCGCGACGAGCAAGAGCAGCAGACCGAATTCCCACACGACGCCATCGTAGGGCGACTGCGGCGAGGACGGTCCCGCGCCAAGAGACCTAGGACCCTACTGACTCACGCCGATTCACCGTAGCGTCGACAGAGAACCGCTGCGCCAACGAAAGGTGAGGTCATGACTGATGAGCCCGCTGTCGTTTTGTCAGAAGACGAGAGTTGGCGCAGGTTGGGCGGCGCCGCCCTGGGCCGGCTAGTGAGCAGTTTCGCCGGTGAGCCCGAGATCTTCCCGGTGAACTATGCCGTGCAGGACCGGACCGTGTTGTTTCGAACCGCCGAGGGCACCAAATTGTTTTCCGCCGTGACGAATAGCGTCGTGCTGTTCGAGGCGGACGACCACGACGTCGCCGAAGGCTGGAGTGTGATCGTCAGAGGCCGCGCACGGGTGCTGCGCACCGCGGCGGAGATCGAGGAAGCCGAACGCGCCCAGCTGATGCCGTGGACCGCGACGCTCAAGAAGCACTACGTCCGGGTGACCCCGTCCGATATCACCGGTCGCCACTTCAAGTTCGGTCCAGAACCCGATCCGAACGCATCCTTTGCCTGACGCGGTCAGCCCGCGAGCAGGACGTCGAGCTCCCGTGCGTCGACGCCCGTCAGCCGCCGGTGCATCGCCCACGCAATCCGGCCGGCCTGCAATTTAGCTCGCTCGGCCGCCGGCCCCCGATACATCTGGTCGACGGTGTCGCGCCAGACGGTCAGCCAGCGCACGAAATGCTGGGCGGATAACGGAGTCCGCTGGTGAACGACGCGGTGAACGCGCAGCGCGCTGCCCCGGTAGCGCCCCGCGCCGAACAGCACGGTCTCCCAGAAGTCGCGCATGACCGGGATGTGCGCGTCCAATCCGAGCGACCGCAGCTCAGCGAACGGCTCGGTCAGAACCTCGTCAACCAGCACCCGGTCGTAGAAGCGACGTAGCAGCGCCTCGACGTCGGCGCCGTCGACCAGGTCCGCATGCGCTTCGCCCATCGTTCCATCATCGCGTCCCAAGGCGGCGGGCGTGAGGGCCAAAAGTCCCTGCGCGCCCGCCGTGGTAGGACTGCTGGCATGAGCCAGGACGATCTCGGGTTGGCGATAGCGCTGGCCGACCGCGCGGACATGCTGACTCGCGACCGATTCGGCGCGCTCGACCTACGCATCGAAACGAAACCGGACCTGACTCCGGTCACCGACGCCGACCGCGCGGTCGAAGCCGACCTGCGTGAGGAGCTCGGACGCCAGCGGCCCGGCGACAGCATCCTTGGCGAGGAGTTCGGTGGGACCCCCACGTTCACCGGACGGCAATGGATCATCGATCCGATCGACGGCACCAAGAACTTCGTGCGCGGGGTGCCGGTGTGGGCCAGTTTGATCGCATTGCTCGAAGACGGCGTCCCGTCGGTCGGCGTCGTGAGTGCGCCGGCCCTGCAACGCCGATGGTGGGCCGCCCGCGGCCAGGGCGCGTTCGTCTCGGTCGACGGCGGACCACCACGTCCGTTGTCGGTTTCCTCAGTGGGACAACTGGATTCGGCCAGCCTCTCGTTTTCCAGCCTGTCGGGGTGGGCGCAGCGCGGTCTGCGCGACCGCTTCATCGAGCTGACCGACGCGGTATGGCGAGTGCGCGCCTATGGGGACTTTCTGTCGTACTGTCTCGTCGCCGAGGGCGCCGTCGATATCGCGGCTGAACCGGAGGTATCGGTGTGGGATCTGGCCGCACTCGACGTCCTGGTGCGCGAGGCGGGCGGGACGTTCACCGGCCTGGACGGCGTCGCCGGCCCGCACCGCGGCAGTGCCGTGGCGACAAACGGCCTGCTACATGAGCGCATGCTCGGCAGCCTTGGTGTGAATTAGTTAACAAGCCCGCTTTATCTTACTCCGGAGTAAGATAGGCTCGTCAAGCATCGCCCCAACGACCGAGGCTGCTGAAATGACGGACACTTTCTCCGGCTCAAATACCTCCCGCTCACGCGCAAAACGGCGCGGCCGCAAAACCGGTGTCGGGATGCAGCCACACAAGCGCACCGGGATCGACGTCGCCATGGCGCTGCTGACCCCGATCGTCGGCCAGGAGTTCCTGGACAAATACCAGCTGCGCGACCCGTTCAACCGGGGCCTGCGCTACGGCACCAAAACTTTTTTCTCCACTGCCGGCGCTGCTTCCCGGCAGTTCAAGCGGGTCCAGAACCTCCGCAGTGCACCGACCCGGCTCAAGTCCAGTGGCAAGGACTACTACGACCTGAGGCTCGACGACGAACAGAAGATGATCGTCGAGACCCTCGATGAATTCGCCGAAGAAGTGCTGCGGCCCGCGGCGCCCGGCGCCGACGCGGCGGCGAGCTATCCAGCCGACCTGATCGCGAAGGCCGCGGAACTGGGCATCACCGCGATCAACATCCCCGAGGACTTCGAGGGCATCGCCGCACACCGCTCCAGCGTGACCAACGTGCTGGTGGCAGAGGCGCTGGCCTATGGCGACATGGGTCTGGCGCTGCCGATTCTGGCACCAGGCGGCGTGGCGTCCGCGCTGACCCACTGGGGCAGCGCCGACCAGCAGGCCACCTATCTGCCCGAGTTCGCCGGGGAGAATGTCCCACAAGCCTGTGTGGCGATCGCCGAACCGCAACCGCTGTTCGACCCCACCCGGCTGAAGACCACCGCGGTGCGCACCCCGAGCGGATACCGGCTCGACGGCGTGAAGTCATTGGTCCCGGCTGCGGCCGACGCCGAGCTGTTCATCGTGGGCGCGCAACTGAACGGCAGGCCGGCACTGTTCATCGTCGAATCGTCCGCCAAAGGCCTTACCGTCAAGGCGGATCCGAGCATGGGCATCCGCGCCGCGGCCCTGGGCCGGCTCGAGCTCTCCGGAGTGTCGGTGCCGCTGAATGCCCGGCTGGGTGAAGACGAAGCCACCGACGACGACTACTCGGAGGCGATCGCGCTGTCCCGGCTGGGCTGGGCGGCGCTGGCAGTCGGCACCTCGCACGCAGTGCTCGACTACGTCATCCCGTACGTGAAGGAACGCGAGGCGTTCGGCGAGCCTGTCGCCCATCGTCAAGCCGTGGCGTTCATGTGCGCCAACATCGCCATCGAGCTAGACGGGCTGCGCCTGATCACCTGGCGCGGCGCGGCGCGCGCCGAACAGGGGCTCACGTTCACCCGCGAAGCGGCACTGGCCAAGCGGCTCGGCGCCGACAAGGGCATGCAGATCGGCCTGGACGGCGTGCAACTGCTCGGCGGCCACGGCTACACCAAAGAACACCCGGTCGAGCGTTGGTACCGCGACCTGCGGGCCATCGGTGTCGCCGAGGGCGTTGTCGTCATCTAGCTCCGCACGTCACTAACGAAAGACCAATCATGGCAATCAATTTGGAACTGCCCCGCAAAATGCAAGCGGTGATCGACAAGGCACACCAGGCCGGCGCAGAGATGATGCGGCCCATCGCCCGCAAATACGACCTCAAGGAGCACGCCTACCCGGTCGAGCTCGACACGTTGGCCAGCATGTTTTCCGGAGCCGCTGAGTCCAACGCGCTGGGCCTTGCCGGAGCTGACGCCTTCCGGGGTAGCGAAAGCAAGGAAGAGAACCGCAACGGGGCCAACATGGCCGCGGTGCTGCAGACTTTGGAGGCCTGCTGGGGCGACGCGGCAATGATGCTGTCGATTCCCTATCAAGGCCTGGGCAACGCGGCGATCAGCGGAGTGGCCACCGACGAGCAGCTGAGCCGGCTGGGCCGGGTGTGGGCGGCGATGGCTATCACCGAACCCGGCTTCGGCTCCGACTCCGCGGCGGTCTCCACCACCGCCAAGTTGGACGGCGACGAGTACGTCATCAACGGCGAAAAGATTTTCGTCACCGCGGGTTCGCGGGCCACTCACATCGTGGTGTGGGCGACGCTGGACAAGTCACAGGGCCGCGCCGGCGATCAAATCGTTCATCGTGCCGCGCGAACATCCCGGCGTCAGCGTCGAGCGGCTCGAGGACAAGCTTGGCATCAAGGGCTCCGATACCGCGGTCCTGCGTTTCGACAATGCCCGGATACCGAAAGACAACCTGCTGGGCAATCCCGAAATCGAGTCCGGCCAAGGGTTTTCCGGCGTGATGGAGACCTTCGACAACACCCGGCCGGTCGTCGCGGGTATGGCGATCGGCATCGCCCGTGCCGCGTTGGAAGAGTTACGCAAGATCCTGACCGAGGCTGGAGTGGAGATCTCCTACGACCAGCCCTCGCACGCCCAGAGCGCAGCCGCGGCTGAATTCCTGCGGATGGAGGCCGACTGGGAGTCCGCCTACCAGCTGACGCTGCGCGCGGCCTGGCAGGCCGACAACAAGATCCCCAACTCCAAAGAAGCATCGATGGCCAAGGCCAAGGCCGGCCGGGTGGGCAGCGATATCACCTTGAAAGCTGTCGAATTAGCCGGCACCGCAGGCTATTCGGAGCAGACGCTGTTGGAGAAGTGGGCGCGTGATTCGAAGATCATGGACATCTTCGAGGGCACCCAGCAGATTCAGCAGCTCGTGGTCGCCCGCCGCCTGCTGGGCCTCTCGTCCGCCCAACTCAAGTAGCGATCGGACGCGGCGGCGGTCGCGCGTCGAACGCGTGGCGGCATCAGGCAGCGATTGCGTTCAGCTGCTCACGAGTGTCTTCGTCGAGCTCGATCGAAGCGACGTCCAAGTTCTCCTCGAGGTGGCGCACCGAGGAGGTACCCGGAATCAGCAGCACGTTCGGCGCCACGCTCAGCGTCCATGCCAACGCGACCTGCGCGGGTGTGCGCCCGAGTCGTTCTGCGGCGTTGCCCACCAGCTCGTGACTGAGTACCGGGTTCGGCTGCGTGAAACCCGCCCCCAATGGGAAGAACGGAACGAACGCGATTCCCCGCCTCGTGCACTCCTCCAGCACTGCGGCCGAGTCCCGGAGGACGAGATTGAAAGCGTTTTGTACACAAGCGATCTCGGTGCGATCTAAAGCGTGCAGCAGGTGCTCACGGTTGATGCCGCTCAGCCCTATCCCGCCGATCAGTCCCTCGTCGCGGGCATCAATCATGATCGAGAGCTGATCGTCGAACAGCTGGTCGGGCCCGTCGCTCTCGAAGAGCCGCAGATTGACCGCGGCCAACTGCTCGACACCGAGGGTCCGCAAGTTCGCTTCGATGTCGCGGCGCAGGTCGGCCAGCTCGCTGACCGGCAGCCAGGCGCCGGCGTCATCGCGACGCCCGCCGACCTTGCTCACCAAAGCCAAGTTTTCCGGGTACGGATGCAGCGCCTCGCGGATGAGCTCATTGGCGACGTCGGGGCCATAGAACTGGGCGGTGTCGATGTGGTCGACGCCGAGTTCGACCGCCCTGCGCAACACCGCCAGCGCCTCGTCACGATCGCGCGGCGGCCCCATCACACCGGGACCAGGCAGTTGCATAGCACCGAAGCCAATCCGGGCTACCGAAAAGCGACCAAGTGGAAAGGGATCCATAGGGTGAGGTTAGCGTCGTCGTATGGACACTTTTCGCGCGCTGGTAGCCCGCCAAGATGGTGACCGGATCACCGCGTCGGTCGAGACGCTCAGCCAGTCCGACCTGCCGCCCGGTGAAGTGACGATCCGGGTGCTGTATTCCAGCGTCAACTATAAGGATGCGCTGGCGTTGACGCCGAAGGGCGGCGTCGTCCGCGACTATCCCATCGTTCCCGGAATCGACCTGACCGGCGAAGTCGTCGAGTCGCAATCGCCGGACTTCAGCGTCGGCGACCAGGTGCTGGCCCACGGGTATCAGATCGGCACGGCCACCACGGCGGCTACGCCGAGTACGCGCGGCTGCCGGCCGACCAGGTGGTGGCGCTCGGCGCGTTGAGTCCGCACGAGGGCGCCGCCATCGGAACCGCCGGCTTCACCGCCGCGATGAGCGTGCAAGCGCTGATCGATTGGGGCCTCACGCCCGACGACGGGCCCATCGTCGTCACCGGCGCCTCCGGCGGTGTGGGCTCGGTCAGCGTGGACCTGCTGGCGGCCGCCGGCTACGAAGTGGTGGCCTCCAGCGGTAAAGAAAAGGCCGCCGAATTGCTGAAAGAGCTTGGCGCTGCCGAGGTTATCGGCCGGCTGCCCGCCGATCCCGACGCCAAACCGCGACCGCTGGCCAAGACGCGATGGGCGGGCGGGGTGGACTGCGTCGGGGGAGCGACGCTGGCCGATGTGCTCAGTACCGTCGACTACGGCGGGGCGGTGGCAGCCAGCGGCCTCACCGGCGGACCCGCGTTGCACACCACGGTGATGCCGTTCATCCTGCGCGGCATCTCCCTGCTCGGCATGGACTCGGTGCTGCTTCCGATTGCGCGGCGCCGCAAGCTGTGGGCGCTGCTCGGCGACTCCTTGCGGCCGCGGCACCTGGACGCGGTCACCAGCGATGTCGACGTCAAAGACGTCGTCGCAGTCCTGGATCAACTGCGCGCGGGCACCTACTCCGGCCGCGCGGTGGTACGTGTCGCCGGTGGATTCTGAGCTGGCAGTAGGCTATTCGGGTGCTGGCCGGAGGCTTCCGGCCCTATCGATGACGGAGGCAGCATGCGCGCAGCACGGGTGACTCGGTTAGATGGTCCGGACGCGGTCGAGGTGGCCGAGGTCGACGAACCCACCGGCGACGGGGTCGTCGTCGATGTGCACGCCGCCGGCGCAGCATTCCCCGACGCGTTGCTCACCCGCGGCCTCTACCAGTACCGCCCGGATCCGCCGTTCGTGCTCGGAGCCGAAATCGCGGGGGTCGTTCGCTCGGCACCGGACAACGCTCATGTTCGTCCCGGCGACCGGGTCGTCGGCCTGACGATGCTCACCGGCGGGATGGCCGAGGTGGCCGTGTTGTCACCCGACCGCGTGTTCAAGCTGCCGGACAACGTGAGCTTCGAGGCGGGAGCCGGCCTGCTGTTCAACGACCTGACGGTGTACTTCGCGCTGACGGTGCGCGGCCGCCTGCAAAAGGGCGAGACGGTGCTCGTGCACGGCGCGGCCGGCGGAATCGGAACGTCGACACTTCGGCTGGCGCCGGCACTCGGGGCGTCCCGCACCATCGCGGTGGTCAGCACCGAGGAGAAGGCCGAGATCGCTACCGCCGCAGGCGCGACCGACGTGGTGTTGGCCGAAGGCTTCAAGGATGCGGTGCAGGAATTGACCAGTGGCCGCGGCGTCGACATGATCATCGACCCGGTCGGCGGTGACCGGTTCACCGACTCCCTACGCTCGCTTGTTCCGGGGGGACGGCTGCTGGTTATCGGCTTCACCGGCGGTGAGATTCCCATCGTAAAGGTAAATCGGCTGCTACTCAACAACATTGATGTGGTCGGTGTCGGCTGGGGCGCCTGGACAGCGACGCACCCCGGAGCGCTGGACGAGCAGTGGGCCGGCCTCGAGCGCCTGCTCAGCTCGGGCCAATTGCCTCCCCCGCAGCCGGATGTCTACCCGCTGGAGCAAGCCGCCGCCGCGGTCGCTTCGATGGAGAACCGCACCGCCAAAGGAAAAGTTGTGCTGCGCATCCGCTGAACCCGGCGGTCAAGCCCCGTGTGCGTGCCCGACAGTCTGCGCGAGCAGACGCAGAATCGCACCGACAAGCCGGGCACAATGCGATTCTGTGTCTGCTCGCGCCTTGTGCGTGCCCAAAAGGAAAAGTAATGTTACTTTCAGTTTTGTAGCCAGCTCCGAGGAGTGCACCCCATGGAATCCTTCGTCCACCTGCGCAAAGGCAGGACACCGCAACGCCTGCACGCCGACCTCGACGGACTCAAGGACGACGAGCTGGGCCGAGGCGGCTTCACCGGACGGACGGCCAACATCTACCGCCGCCACGACCCCACCGCCTACCGCTCGGTCGGACCGCTGCGCCCGATCGACGTGCTGTCCAGCGAGCTCAAGCCCAGCGACGCCACCGACGCCAACGGCGGGCCGCTGCTGATGTTCAGCAACGACGACTGCCGCGTTCTGCTGAGCCGACGCGCCGAGCCGATGCCCTTCTTCGCCCGCCACGTGGACGGGGATCTGCTGTGCTTCGTCCACCAAGGCACCGGACTGCTGGAGACCGAGTTCGGCCCGCTGCGCTACCGGACGGGCGACTGGGTCTACATCCCGAAGGCGTGCACGTGGCGCCAGCTGCCGGATCGCGAGACCACACTGTTGATGATCGAGGCGACCGACGAATTCCGGGTGCCACCACCCGGCCCGCTGGGCCGGCACTTCCCGTTCGACCCCTCGCAGGCCACTATCCCCGAGCCGGCCCCGAGCGAGGACGACGGCCGCGACGAGTACGAGGTCCGGCTCGTCCACGACGGGGGCCCGACAACGCTTTTCTACCAACACAATCCGCTCGACGTCGAAGGATGGCGCGGCGACAACTTCGCCTTCACCTTCAACATCGCCGACTACAACGTCATCACCTCCGACAGTGTCCACCTGCCGCCCACCGTCCATCTGTTCATGCAGGCCACCGGCGTCTACGTGATGAACTTCCTGCCCAAGCCCGCCGAAGGCGTTCCCGGTACCGAACGCACGCCCTGGTATCACCGCAACGTCGACTACGACGAAATCGCGTTCTTCCACGGCGGTTCGCTCTATGGCATTCCGATGCCTCCTGGCCTGATTTCCCATGCGCCGCAAGGGGTTCACCACGGCGCACCGGAAAAGGCGCGCGAACGAGCACGCCGCAAGTTCGACGAGCATTCCCGAGTCGACTGGCAGGTCATCGCCATCGACACCCGCCGCCGGCTGACGCCGTCGGCGGAGGTACTCGCCCACGACCTCGGACAACACTGACATGGGGAGCACGCAAGCCGTGAAACACGCGGTCAAGCACGACTACGACCGGATTCCCTATCTGGTTGCCTTCCAGAACAATTCCGGCGTCCGGGATGTCTACGGCGGGCTGGCCGAGATCACCGTGCTGGAGAGCTATCTGCTCAAGCCGAAAGACAAGCCGTCGGACACCGTGCTGGTGTTCATGCACCCCATCGGCGGCGGCGCATACCTGCCAATGATCAACGCGCTGGCCCGGGCCGGCCACCACGTCATCTACTGCAACAGCCGGTTCCGCGGTACGGATTCGGCTCTGCTGATGGAGAAGGTGGTCGAAGACCTCGGCGAGTGCATCAAGGACGCCAAGAACCGGCTGGGCTACCCCAAGGTGGTGTTGGCCGGGTGGAGTGGCGGCGGCTCGTTGTCGGTGTTCTACCAGCAACAGGCCCAGCACGCGACGATCACGTCGAGCCCGTCCGGCGACGGCCCGGACCTGACCGCGCTGGAACTGCCCGCCGCCGACGGCATCATGCTGCTGGCCGCACACATCAGCCGGCACGGCACGCTGACCGAATGGCTCGACGCTTCCATCCTTGACGAATCCGACCCGACCAAGCGTGATCCCGAGCTGGATCTGTACAACCCCGACAACCCCAACCAACCGCCCTACACCCAGGAATTCCTGGCCCGGTACCGTCAAGCTCAGATCGACCGCAACCGCCGCATCACCGCATGGGTCAAAGAGAAGCTGGCTGAATTGACCGCCCAGGGCCGCCCCGACGACGAGTTCGGATTCGTCGTGCACGGCACGATGGCCGACCCCCGATGGCTGGATCCCACCGTCGATCCCAACGAGCGCACCCCGGGGACCTGCTACCTGGGTGACCCTCAGGTGGTGAACATGAGCCCGGTCGGGCTGGGCCGCTTCTCGACATTGCGCGGCTGGCTATCGCAATGGAGCTACGACGACGCCCGCGGCGACGGCGTGGATGGCGGGCGCGATATCGCGATCCCCGCGCTGGTGATCGGCAACCTGGCCGATGACGCCTGCACACCCAGCCACACCCGGCGGCTGTTCGAGGCGATCGGACATCCCGACAAGGAGATGCACGAAATTCCCGGCGCCACACACTATTACGCCGGCCAAGACCAACGCGACAAGCTGCGCCAAGCCGTTGACGTTGTCACCGACTGGCTGATCCGGCACGATTTCGCGAGCTCGGAATGAGCGTTAGCGGACCGCTGGACGGCATCCGGGTGCTTGAACTCGGCACCTTGATCGCGGGTCCGTTCGCCGGCCGCTTGCTTGGGGACATGGGCGCCGAGGTCATCAAGGTGGAACCGCCCGGCGCCCCAGACCCGCTGCGCACCTGGGGCCAAGCCGAACTCGACGGGCACCACGTGTTCTGGACCGTGGCCGCGCGCAACAAGAAAGCCATCACGCTCGACCTGCGCCGGCCGCACGGCCGCGAACTGTTCCTCGAGCTCGTCGAGAAGTCCGACATCGTGGTGGAGAACTTCCGTCCGGGAACGCTGGAAAAGTGGGACCTGGGCTACGACGTGCTCAGCGCACGCAACCCGGGCATCATCCTGGTCCGGGTATCCGGCTACGGGCAGACCGGGCCCGACGCCCACAAGGCGGGCTACGCCTCGGTGGCCGAGGCCGCCAGTGGACTGCGGCACCTCAACGGTTTTCCGGGTGGACCGCCGCCCCGGATTGCGCTCTCCCTCGGCGACAGCCTGGCCGGCATGTTCGGTGCCCAGGGCGCGATGGCCGCACTCTACCGCCGCAGTGTGACCGGCCACGGCCAGGTTGTCGACGTCGCGCTGACCGAATCATGTTTAGCCATACAGGAATCCACGATTCCCGACTACGACGTCGGTGGCGTGGTGCGCGGCCCGTCGGGCACCCGGCTGGAAGGCATCTCGCCATCCAACATCTATCGCAGCGCCGACGATTCCTGGGTGGTGATCGCCGCCAACCAGGACACCGTGTTCGCGCGGCTGTGCACGGCGATGGGACGCCCGGAGCTGGCCGGCGACGACCGGTTCGCCACGCACGGCGCCCGCGGCCGCAACCAGGACGAACTCGACAAGATCATCAGCGCGTGGGCCGTCGAGCGGCAGCCCGCCGACATCGTCGAAACCCTCAGTGCCGCAGGCGTGATCGCGGGCCCCATCAACACCGTCGCGGAGGTGGTCGAAGACCCTCAGCTGCGAGCGCGCGGCATGCTGGTCGAGCACTACGACGAACGCATCGGGCGCAATGTCTTGGGGCCCGGTGTCGTTCCGGTGCTGTCGGAATCGCCGGGTGGAGTTCGCAGCGCCGGGCCGGCCCGTCCGGGACAACACAACAACGACGTCTACGTGGAGCTGCTGGGCAAAACCGCCGCAGAGCTCGAGGAGTTGCGCACCGAGGGGGTGCTGTGAAACCAACCCAGAACACCCACGTCGATATCCGTGAGGTGTCGCTGCGCGACGGCCTGCAGATCGAAAAGCCAATCCCGTTGTCGGCCAAGCTGGAACTGCTCGCGGCGGTGGCCGCCACCGGCGTACGCGAGGTGGAGGCCACGGCTTTCGTGTCCCCGACGAAGGTGCCGTCGATGGCCGATGCCGCTGAACTCGCCGCGCAGCTGCACAACTACCCCGACATCGAATTCTCCGCCCTGGTCGCCAGCCCCAACGGCGCCAAGCGCGCCGTTGCCGCGGGTCTGCGGTCGATCGAATACGTGGTGGCCGCCGACGACACGTTCAGCAAGGCCAACGTCGGGCGTACCAGCACGGAGGCCACCGACCAGATCGACGAAATCGTCGCGATCGCGCACGGCAGCGACGTCACCGTCGAGGTCGTGATCGCCACCGCATGGGACTCACCGTTCGAAGGCCCAACCCCGCCGCAGCGGGTGCTCGACATCGCGGCGGCCGCCCGCGACCGTGGGGCCGACCGCCTGTCGATCGCGGACACCATCGGCACCACCACCCCGGGCCGGGTGAGTTCGCTGATCTCCCAGCTACGTCCGGTGATTGGCGACTTGCCGCTGGGTGCACACTTCCACAACACCCGCGGTGCAGGGCTGGCCAGCGCGTATGCGGCGGTCAGTGCCGGAGTCACCCGGCTGGACGCCTCGGTCGGCGGCCTGGGCGGTTGTCCGTTCGCGCCCGGGGCCACCGGCAACATCGCCACCGAGGATCTGGTCTACCTGCTGACCGATAGCGATATCGATGTCGACGTCGACCTGCGGGCCGCGATTGCCGCAGCCGACGTCGCGAAATCGGCTGTCCGCCATGACCTGCCGAGCGCGCTGCTGCGCGCCGGCGACCGGATCAGGAACTGATGGGCGTGCCCGCCCCCGAATCGTCGCGGGCGCTGACATCCAAAGGCCGCCAGACCAGGCAGGCCATCGAGCAGGCAGCGCGAAAACTGTTTGCCGAACGAGGCTTTCACGGCACTACACTGGCCGACATCACCTCGGCCGCGGGGAAATCACCGGCGGTGTTCTACCGGTATTTCGCCGACAAGGAAGACCTGCTCGCCGCCCTGGCGGAGTCTTTCCTGCACGATGTCGTGGCCCCGTCCGGGTTGAGCGTGCATCTGCCGGACTCTCCCGACGACTACGCGTTCTTCACGTCGGTGGTGACCGGATACTGGAACATCTTCAAGCAGAACATCGGCATCATGATCGCCGTCGCCCAACTGGCCACCACCCAGCAGCGGTTCGCGGCTGTGCAGAACGAGTTTCGGCGCTTTGGCATGGACATCGTCGCCGCTTCAGTCCGCCGCGCTCAGGAGCAGGGTTACGGCGCTGAGCTCAACCCGCAACACACCGCGGCAGCCATCGCGCTGCTGTTCGAGAACTTCACCACCGTCTTTGTCGGGCAGTCCGGTCTCGGCATGGAGATCGGCGACGAGGACGCCATCGCCACCCTGTCGACGGTTTGGAAGAAGACTCTGTACGGCGCATAACGAGAGATCTTGAGGAGATCACCGTGGATTTCACCCTCCCAGAACATCTTCCGGGCGTGCTGGCCGAGATGGATGCGTTCATCGAGACCGAGATCAAGCCGCTGGAACGCGAAAACATCCAGTATTTCGACCAGCGTCGAGAGCATGCGCCGCACCGATTGGGACAACGACGGCATCCCGACGCGGGAGTGGGAGGACCTGCTCGCCGAGATGCGCAGACGAGCCGACAAGGCGGGCTGGCTGCGCTACGGATTGCCGGCCTCGCTGGGCGGGCGCGACGGTACCAACATCGACATGGCCGTGATCCGGGAGCACCTGGCGCACAAGGGCCTTGGTCTGCACAATGATCTGCAGAACGAGTCGTCGATCGTGGGGAACTTTCCCCAGGTGATCATGATGGAGCGCTTCGGTACCGATGAGCAGCGCCGGGCATGGTCGGAGGCGTTGATCACCGGGGAGCGGTCCATGGCCTTCGGGCTAACCGAGCCCCAGCACGGATCCGACGCGACCTGGCTGGAGACCCACGCCGAACCCGACGGCGACAGCTGGGTGATCAACGGCTCCAAGCGGTTCAACACCGGGGTGCACCGCGCGACCCATGACTTGATCTTCGCCCGCACCTCCGGCGAGCCGGGCAAGCCCGGGCATCACCGCGTTTCTGGTCCCGACCGACACGCCTGGATTCAGGGTCCCCTACTACTGGTGGACGTTCAACATGCCCACCGACCACGGCGAGGTCGAGTTGACCGATGTGCGGGTGCCCGCCGACGCGATACTCGGCGAGGTGGACCGCGGCCTGGAGGTCGCGCAAACGTTCCTGCACGAGAACCGGATTCGACAAGCCGCGAGCAGCCTGGGCGCGGCCCAATACTGCATCGACCGCGCCGCCGAATATGCCGGCAAGCGAATGGTGTTCGGCAAGCCGCTGGCGGTCAACCAGGCCGTGCAATGGCCGCTGGCCGAGCTGCAGACCGAAGCGCAGATGGTGCGGCTGCTGGTGCAATACGCCGCCTGGCACTTGGATCGCAACCACCACATGGAGGTGTCGGACAAAGTGTCGATGGCGAACTATCGCGCCAACCGACTGGTCTGCGACGCCGCCGACCGCGCCATGCAGGTCTATGGTGGCCTCGGTTACAGCCGTCATGAGCAGTTCGAGCACATCTACCGCCACCACCGCCGCTACCGGATCACCGAGGGCGCCGAGGAAATTCAGATTCGCCGAGTGGCGCAGCGGCTGTTCAAGTTTGGCAAGCAGTGACCGACGCTAAAGAGCTCGAGACCAAACTCGCGACGGTGCTGGCGGCGGCCCTCGGCGATCCGACCACTGATCGAGAATCTGCGGGCGCTCACCGGTGGGGCCAGCCGCACCACCTGGGCGTTCGACGCAGTCACCGGCGCCCAACGCCGCGCGCTGATCCTGCGCACCGGCCCACCCGACGACGTCCACGCGGGCATGGAGCTCGAAGCCCGGTCGCAGGCCGCCGCCGCGGCCGCCGGGGCACCGGTCCCCCACATCCTGGTCGCCGACGATTCGCTTGCCGCACTGGGCAATCCGTTTCTTGTCTGCGACGAGATCAAGGGCGAGACCATCGTCCGGCGCATTGCGCGCCAGCTCGACACCGCCGACGGGCACGCGCGCCGAACCGAGCTGCTCCGGCAGTGCGCGCAGGCACTGGCCGCCATTCATCGTGCCGACGCGGACATTCCGGGCCTGGAGCACGAGGACCAGCTCGGCGAGTACCGCGAGCGGCTGGACGCGATGGACGACACCACCGCCACCTTCGAATGGGCGTTTCGCTGGCTGGCCGCCCACCGTCCGCCACCGTCGGCGAGGGTTCTGGTGCACGGCGACTATCGGATGGGGAACCTCATCGTCGACGGATCCGATCTGGCCGCGGTCCTCGACTGGGAGCTGGTACATCTCGGCGAGGCGTACGAAGACCTGGCCTGGTTCTGCATCCGGGCCTGGCGGTTCGGCGCTCCGGCCAGCCTCGGCGCAGGCGGCCTCGGCAGCATCGAGAACTTCGTGCGCGCCTACGAGCAGGCCAGCGCCACGACGGTCGACCGGGTGGCGCTGCACTGGTGGCTGGTGCTGGCCACGCTGCGCTGGGGTGTCATCTGCCGCTACCAGGCGGAGCGGCATTTGAGCGGTCAATCCCGCTCGGTCGAACTGGCGGCGATCGGCCGCCGCGTGAGCGAGACGGAGTGGGACATCCTCAACCTGCTCGAGGAGGTCCGGCCATGATCGGCGCCTACGGCCGCCCGCTGGCAGCCGAACTCGTGGCCGCGGTCGCCGAATTCCTGGAAACCGACGTCCGGACGGCGACCAGCGGACAGGTCAATTTCCACGCCAGGGTGGCCGCCAACGCATTGCGCATCGTCGAGCGCGAACTGCTCGACGAGAGCGAGGCCGAATCGCGGGCCGCGCTGGCCGGCTTGGGTTTCCCCGACGAGGAACGAACTTGCCGCCGCCATCCGGGCCGGCGAGCTCGATGAGCGTGCCGCGGAGGTCCTTTCCGGCCTGAGGACCCTGGTGCGAAATCGGTTAGCGGTTGCCCATCCCGGATACGACAGCGAATAGGAGCCTGCCATGCCCGTTGCCACTGCTGAGGTCGTCGTCGACACGGCCGACCGGCTGTTCACGGCGATTGTCAAAGGCGACAAGCCCGCGGTTGATCGGCTGTGGAGCGACGACATCGCGGTGTGGCGGGTGGGCGCCAACCGGGATAACGACAAGGCCCGCGCACTGCGAGTCATCGACTGGTTCATCACGGTGACCGCAGAGCGCCGCTATGAGATCCTGGATCGTCAACTCTTCGACGACGGATCGATCAGCGGCTTCGTCCAGCAGCACGTCCTGCACGCCACCGGCCATGCCGGCCAATCGATCTCCATGCGTGTTTGCATCGTGATCAGGGTGGGCACAGACGGATTGATCGACCGGATCGACGAGTACTTCGACCCCGCCGAGATTGCACCACTGATGAGGTGAGACAGACGATGACGACGCTGGAAACACTGCTGAATGATCCCGACCTGGCCGGGGTGTGGAACATCGTTCCGGACCGGTCGGCCGTCACCTTCAAGATCAGGAACATGTGGGGCCTGGTGAACGTCAAGGGCCGCTTCACCGAATTCGCCGGCGACGGACAGCTCACCGGCAAGGGCGCCGTCTTCGGCCGCCTCGACATCCGTACCGCGTCGTTGAACACCGGCATCGGCCGTCGCGACGAGCATCTGCGCTCCGCCGACTTCTTCGATGTCGAACGCTTTCCCGAGATCAGCGTCGTCATCACCGCGGTGCACCCCACCGAAGGCAAGGCCGCAGAACTGCGGGCCAGCTTCACCATCAAGGGTGTCACCGCGCCACTGACACTGCCCATCACCGTCACCGAAGCCGGCGACGGTTCGATCCAGATCTCTGGCGAGACCACGATCGATCGATCCCAGTTCGACATCGGCTGGAACAAGTTCGGCATGATCGCGCCGACGGCCAGGGCAGCGGCCGCAGGCCGTTTTCGTGCGGTCTGGCCAATAAAGCCGGTCGGGCAGCAGTAGCATCTGCAGCGTGCCCGACGCCACCATCGCTCTGCGGATACTCGTCTACAGCGACAACCCCAACACCCGCGAAAAAGTGAAGCGGGCATTGGGCAAACGCCTGCACCCGGATCTGCCCGAGTTGAACTACGTCGAGGTGGCGACCGGCGCGATGGTGATCCGCACCATGGACGAGGGTGGCATCGACCTGGCCATCCTCGACGGGGAAGCGACACCGACCGGCGGCATGGGAATCGCCAAACAGCTCAAAGACGAACTCGAGACTTGCCCACCGATCCTGGTGCTCACCGGACGTCCCGACGACGCGTGGCTGGCGAGCTGGTCACGCGCCGAAGCCGCGGTGCCGCACCCCATCGACCCCATGGAGCTGGGTCGCACGGTGCTCGGATTGCTCCGCGCACCCGCCGTATAGGGCGCTGCCGGCGCGAGTAGTCCTGCCCGCGCGATTGCCCAGTCGATGGGCCGGCCGTCGACGCCACTCGTCGTCTAAACGCGGCGGAGACCGCAGCCGGGCAGTTAGCATCACCCCGAGCACGCGCCCCAGCCGCAACGACGCTATGTTGAAGATCACTGTGGCGGGCTACAGACCCTGCCAGTCACAGCAGCCCGGTTGCCGCCTGGTCGCTTGTAGGCGGCCCATACGACGGATCTTGGAGCGAGTTGAACGTCTACATACCCATCCTGGTGCTAGGCGCAATCGCCACCGCCTTTGCTGTGGGCTCGGTCGTGATCGCGAGCCTGGCCGGCCCATCGCGCTACAACAAGTCAAAGATGGCGGCCTACGAATGTGGAATCGAGCCGACCGAAACGTCGGTGAGTGGCACGCATGCCACGCCCGGACAGCGTTTTCCGGTGAAGTATTACCTAACCGCAATGCTCTTTATCGTCTTCGACATCGAAATCGTGTTCTTGTATCCCTGGGCGGTCAGTTACGACGCATTGGGATCGTTCGCTCTGGTCGAGATGGTGGTGTTCATGCTCACGGTTTTCGTGGCCTACGCCTACGTGTGGCGCCGCGGCGGCCTGACATGGGATTGAGGTAAAAACGTGGGCCTGGAAGAACAGCTACCCGCCGGCATCCTGCTGGGGACTGTCGAGAAAATCGCCGGCTTCGTCCGCAAGAACTCGCTGTGGCCGGCAACGTTCGGACTGGCGTGCTGCGCGATCGAGATGATGGCAACGGCCGGACCACGGTTCGACATCGCACGGTTTGGCATGGAGCGGTTCTCGGCCACGCCCCGGCAGGCCGATCTGATGATCGTGGCCGGGCGGGTCAGCCAGAAGATGGCCCCGGTGCTGCGCCAGATCTACGACCAAATGGCAGAACCCAAATGGGTACTGGCCATGGGCGTCTGCGCGTCGTCCGGCGGAATGTTCAACAACTACGCCATCGTTCAGGGCGTTGACCACGTGGTTCCGGTGGACATCTACCTCCCCGGCTGCCCGCCCCGTCCGGAGATGCTCTTGCACGCAATCCTCAAGCTGCACGAGAAGATTCAGGAAATGCCGCTGGGCGTCAACCGCGAGCAAGCCATCACTGCAGCCGAGCAGGCGGCGCTGGGGGCCCGGCCCACCATCGAGATGCGTGGACTGCTGCGATGAGCTCACCCGACCACGACCCGAAGGTGGCCGCCAGCGAGGTGGGCGGCGCAGTGCCAGCGCCCGACGACGAAGTGATCAACGTGCGCCGCGGCATGTTCGGAATTTCGGGGTCGGGTGACACGTCCGGATACGGACGCCTGGTACGGGAGGTGACGCTCCCGGGCAGCAGCCCCCGGCCGTACGGCGGTTATTTCGACGACGTGGTCGACCGGCTGGCCGACGCGCTGAAGGCCGGCGACATCGAATTCGAAAACGCCATAGAGAAAGTCGTCGTCGACCGCAACGAACTGACCCTGCACGTACGCCGCGAGGCATTGCCACAGGTCGCCCAACGTCTTCGCGACGAACCCGAACTGCGCTTCGAGATGTGCCTGGGTGTCAACGGCGTGCATTACCCGCACGAGACGGGCCGCGAGTTGCACGCCGTCTACCCGCTGCTGTCGATCACCCACAATCGCCGCATCCGGCTGGAAGTGTCTGCGCCCGACGGTGATCCGCACATCCCGTCGCTGTTTGGCGATCTACCCGACCAACGACTGGCACGAGCGCGAGACGTATGACTTCTTCGGCATCATCTTCGACGGGCATCCGTCGCTGACCCGCATCGAGATGCCTGACGACTGGCACGGCCATCCGCAACGCAAGGACTACCCGCTCGGCGGTATTCCCGTCGAGTACAAGGGTGCACAGATACCCCCGCCCGACGAGCGGAGAGCGTACAACTAATGGGCACAATCACTGACTCGACGCACGATGGCGGCGCCGAAACCGTCGTGGTCGCGGGCGGACAGGACTGGGGCCAGGTCGTCGAGGCCGCGCGCGCCGCGGATCCCGGTGAACGCATCGTGGTCAACATGGGGCCCCAGCACCCCTCCACGCACGGGGTGTTGCGGCTGATCATCGAGATCGAAGGCGAAACCGTCACCGAGGTCCGCTGCGGAATCGGCTACCTGCACACCGGAATCGAGAAAAATCTCGAATACCGATACTGGACGCAGGGTGTCACCTTCGTGACCCGAATGGATTACCTGGCACCGTTTTTCAACGAGACCGCCTACTGCCTCGGGGTCGAGAAGCTGCTTGGCATCACCGACGAGATCCCGGAGCGGCGTCAACGTCATCCGGGTGATGATGATGGAGCTCAACCGGGTTTCATCGCATCTGGTCGCGCTGGCCACCGGCGGTATGGAACTGGGCGCCATGACCCCGATGTTCGTTGGCTTCCGGGGACGCGAGATCGTCCTCACCCTGTTCGAAAAGATCAGCGGTTTGCGGATGAACAGCGCCTACGTCCGCCCCGGCGGTGTGGCGCAAGACCTTCCACCCAACGCGCGAAACCGATATCGCCGAAGCCCTGACGGGGCTCAAGCAAGTGCTGCGCGAAATGGGCGATCTGCTCAACGAAAACGCCATCTGGAAAGCGCGCACTCAGGACGTCGGCTACCTCGACTTGGAAGGATGCATGGCGCTGGGCATCACCGGCCCGATCCTGCGTTCCACCGGCTTACCGCACGACCTGCGCAAAAGCGAACCCTACTGCGGATACCAGAACTACGAGTTCGACGTGATCACCGCCGACACGTGTGATTCCTACGGGCGCTACATCATTCGCGTCAAAGAGATGTGGGAGTCACTCAAGATCGTCGAGCAGTGCCTGGACAAGCTGAAGCCAGGGCCGACCATGGTCGAGGACCGCAAGATCGCCTGGCCCGCCGACTTGACGGTAGGGCCCGACGGCATGGGCAACTCGCCCGAACACATCGCCAAGATCATGGGCGGCTCGATGGAAGCGTTGATCCACCACTTCAAGCTGGTCACCGAGGGCATCCGGGTCCCGGCCGGCCAGGTCTACAGCGCGGTCGAATCACCACGCGGAGAACTCGGCGTGCACATGGTCAGCGACGGCGGAACCCGTCCTTACCGCGTGCACTATCGGGATCCGTCATTCACCAATCTGCAGGCGGTCGCCGCGATGGGCGAGGGCGGGATGGTCGCCGACTTGATCACCGCGGTCGCCAGCATCGACCCGGTCATGGGCGGAGTCGACCGATGACGGCGCCCGTGGGAGGCTCGGCGAACGGGTGTTCATCCGGCTGGGCCCGCCGCCCGAAGAACCCAACCAGTTCGTGGTTGAGGGTGCGCCGCAGTCGTATTCACCGGAGGTCCGGGCCCGGCTGGAAGTCGACGCCAAGGAGATCATCGGCCGTTACCCCAACAAGCGTTCCGCGCTGTTGCCGTTGCTGCACCTGGTCCAATCCGAGGACTCCTACCTGACCCCGGCCGGCCTGGAGTTCTGCGGCGAGCAGCTCGGGCTGACCGGCGCCGAGGTCTCGGCGGTGGGCAGCTTCTACACCATGTACCGGCGCGGACCCACCGGCGATTACCTGGTCGGCGTGTGCACCAACACGCTGTGCGCGGTCATGGGTGGCGACGCGATATTCGACGCGCTCAAAGAGCATCTCGGCATCGGCAACGACCAGACCACCTCCGATGGATCGGTCACCTTGCAGCACATCGAATGCAACGCCGCGTGCGACTTCGCCCCGGTGGTGATGGTCAACTGGGAGTTCTTCGACAACCAGACACCGGACTCGGCACGCGATCTCGTCGACTCGCTGCGGGCCGGCAAGCCCGCAGCACCCACCCGCGGTGCTCCGTTGTGCGCATTCCGCGAGACGTCACGCATCCTGGCGGGCCTCGCCGACGAGCGCCCGGATCAAGGCCAGGGCGGCGCCGGCCCGGCCACGCTGGCCGGACTGCAGGTGGCCAAGGAGCACGGCATGCAGGCGCCGGATCCCCACGCCACGTCGGCCGGGGAAGGAGAGTAATGGCCGCCCCTACCGCGCCCGGCGAGCAAGCGACGCCGTTGACCCCGGTGATCAGCCGGTACTGGGACGACCCCGAGTCGTGGACCTTGGAAACCTATCGCCGCCACGACGGCTACCAGGCCATGCAGAAAGCATTGGCGATGGAGCCCGACGCGGTGATCGGCACCGTGAAGGACTCCGGCCTGCGCGGCCGCGGCGGCGCAGGCTTCTCGACCGGCACCAAGTGGTCGTTCATTCCGCAGGGAGACACCGGCGCGGCAGCCAAACCGCACTATCTGGTGGTCAATGCCGACGAGTCCGAACCCGGTACGTGTAAAGACATTCCGCTGATGCTGGCGACACCGCACCTGCTCGTCGAGGGCGTCATCATTGCCTCGTACGCGATCCGGGCCAGCCATGCGTTCATCTACGTGCGCGGTGAAGTGCTGCCGGTGTTGCGCCGCCTGCAGAACGCGGTGGCCGAGGCCTATGCGGCCGGTTACCTGGGTCGCGACATCGCCGGCTCCGGCTACGACCTGGAGCTGGTGGTACACGCCGGCGCCGGCGCCTACATCTGCGGCGAGGAGACCGCGCTGCTGGACTCCCTCGAGGGCCGGCGCGGCCAGCCCCGGTTGCGCCCGCCGTTCCCCGCGGTGGCCGGGCTCTACGGCTGCCCCACGGTGATCAACAACGTCGAGACCATCGCCAGCGTGCCGCCGATCATCCTCAACGGCGTCGAATGGTTCCGGTCGATGGGCAGCGAGAAATCGCCTGGCTTCACGCTGTATTCGCTGTCCGGGCACGTCACCCGCCCCGGCCAGTACGAGGCTCCGCTGGGCATCACGCTGCGCGAGTTGCTCAACTACGCCGGCGGGGTCCGCGCCGGACACCGCCTCAAGTTCTGGACGCCCGGCGGGTCGTCGACACCGCTGCTCACCGACGAACACCTCGACGTGCCACTGGATTACGAGGGCGTGGGTGCTGTCGGCTCGATGCTGGGCACCAAGGCGCTGGAGATCTTCGACGAGACCACGTGCGTGGTGCGCGCGGTGCGGCGCTGGACCGAGTTCTACAAACACGAATCGTGCGGGAAATGCACGCCGTGCCGCGAGGGCACGTTCTGGCTGGACCAGATCTACGAACGACTGGAAACCGGCAGGGGCACCGTCGAGGATCTCGACAAGCTGCTGGACATCTCCGACGCGATATTCGGAAAGTCGTTCTGCGCGTTGGGCGATGGTGCCGCCAGCCCGGTGATCTCGTCGATCAAGCACTTCCGCGACGAGTACATCGCCCACGTCGAAGGAGGCGGCTGCCCGTTCGACCCACGAGACTCCATGCTTACGGCAAACGGAAAGGCCTGACGGCCCCTCGATGACATGCAGTGCGGCCAAGACCCAAACCGGCGACGAGGTGACGTCCGCCGGACATGGTGACGTTGACCATTGACGGCGTCGAGATCTCGGTTCCCAAGGGAACCTTGGTGATTCGTGCAGCCGAGCTGATGGGTATCCAGATTCCCCGGTTCTGCGACCACCCGCTGCTCGACCCGGTCGGCGCCTGCCGGCAATGCATGGTCGAGGTCGAGGGCCAACGCAAACCGATGGCGTCCTGCACCATCGTGTGCACCGACGACATGGTGGTGCGCACGCAGCTCACCTCGGAGGCCGCCGACAAGGCCCAGCACGGCGTGATGGAGCTGTTGCTGATCAACCATCCGCTGGACTGCCCGATGTGCGACAAGGGCGGCGAATGCCCACTGCAGAACCAGGCAATGTCCAACGGCCGCGCCGAGTCTCGGTTCGAAGACGTCAAGCGCACCTTCGCCAAGCCGATCAACATCTCCTCGCAGGTGCTGCTGGACCGCGAGCGATGCATCCTGTGCGCTCGCTGCACGCGCTTCTCCGAGCAGATCGCCGGCGACCCGTTCATCGACATGCAGGAGCGGGGCGCACTGCAACAGGTCGGCATCTACGCCAACGAGCCGTTTGACTCGTATTTCTCGGGCAACACCGTGCAGATCTGCCCGGTGGGCGCTTTGACGGGCACCGCCTACCGTTTCCGGGCCCGGCCTTTCGATCTGGTTTCCAGCCCCAGCGTGTGCGAGCACTGCGCCGGCGGCTGCGCCGAGCGCACCGATCACCGCCGCGGCAAGGTGCTGCGCCGACTGGCCGGCGACGACCCCGAGGTCAACGAGGAGTGGAACTGCGACAAGGGCCGGTGGGCTTTCCGGTACGACACCCAGCCCGACGTGCTCACCACTCCCCTGGTCCGGGACGCTGACGGCACGCTGCAACCGGCGTCGTGGGCGCACGCGATCGTGGCGGCCACGCAGGGATTCGAGGCGGCTCGCGGGCGCACCGGTGTGCTCGTCGGCGGCCGGGTGACCTGGGAAGACGCCTACGCCTACGCCAAGTTCGCACGAATCACGTTGGACACCAACGACATCGACTTCCGCGCCCGTCCGTACTCGGCCGAAGAGGCGGAGTTTCTGGCGGCGCGCATCGCGGGCCGCCCGCTCACGGTCAGCTATTCCGATCTGGAATCGGCTCCGGTGGTCGTGCTGGTCGGGTTCGAGCCCGAGGACGAGGCGCCGGTGGTCTTCCTGCGGCTGCGCAAGGCTGCCCGCAAGCGCGGCATGCCGATCTACGCGGTCGCTCCGTTCGCCACCCGCGCGCTGAGCAAGATGTCGGGCCGGCTGATCCAAACCGTGCCCGGCGCAGAGCCGTCGACGCTGGACGGTCTGGCCATCGGCGAGGTGGGTGACCTGCTGTCCACGGCCGGCGCGGTCATCATGGTCGGAGAACGCCTGGCCACGGTGCCGGGTGGGTTGTCCGCGGCGGCCCGGCTCGCCGATGCCACCGGGGCCCGGCTGGCCTGGGTGCCGCGCCGCGCCGGGGAGCGTGGCGCGCTGGAGGCCGGGGCGCTGCCCGGACTGCTGCCCGGCGGTCGTCTCGTGGCCGACGACACCGCGCGCGCGCAGGTTGCCGCGGCGTGGAATGTCGACGAATTGCCCTCTGCCGCAGGGCGTGACGTCGACGGCATGCTGGCCGCGGCGACGGACGGAAGTCTGGGCGCGCTGATGGTCGGCGGTATCGAGCCCGCCGACTTCGCGGATCCGGATGCGGTGCTCGCCGCGCTGGATGCGGCCGGTTTCGTGGTCAGCCTGGAGCTGCGGCACAGCGAGGTCACCGAACGCGCCGATGTGGTGTTCCCCGTCGCGCCCACCACGCAGAAGGCGGGCGCATTCATCAACTGGGAAGGCCGATTCCGCAGCTTCGAGCCCGCCCTGCGCGGCAGTACCCAGCAAGCCAGCCAGTCGGATCATCAGATACTCGACGCGCTGGCCGACGAAATGGGCGTGTACCTGGGCATGTCCACTGTCGAGGGGGCCCGCGCGGAAATGTCGGCGCTGGGCAACTGGGATGGCAAGCGGCCCAGCGGCGCACCGCTGCAAGCGACCGAGCCGCCGCAGCCCGGCGAAGGCGAAGCCGTGCTCACCGGCTGGCGAATGATGCTCGACAACGGCCGTTCGCAAGACGGCGAACCGTATCTGGCCGGGACCGCGCGCAAACCCGTGGCACGGTTGTCACCCGCTACCGCGGCCGAGATCGGCGCCGCGGAAGGCGACACGGTCGCGGTCAGCACACCGCGCGGCTCAATCAGCCTGCCGCTGGCCATCACTGACATGCCCGACCGGGTGGTGTGGCTGCCGCTGAACTCGCCGGGCTCGGCGGTGCAGCGGGACCTGGGCGTCACCGTCGGCAACATCGTGCGAATCGGAGTGGGCTCATGACCGCGTTCGGACACGACACCTGGTGGCTGGTACTGGGCAAAGCGCTGGCCATCTTCGTGTTCCTGATGCTGAACGTGCTGGTCGCAATCCTGCTCGAACGAAAGATCCTGGGCTGGATGCAGCTGCGGCCCGGCCCCAACCGGGCAGGGCCGTGGGGCACCCTGCAGAGTCTCGCCGACGGCATCAAGCTGGCGCTCAAAGAAAGCATCACCCCGCGCGGCGTCGACTGGTTCGTGTACATGGCGGCGCCGGCCATCTCCACGATCCCCGCGTTCACCGCGTTCGCGTTCATCCCGTTCGGCCCCGAGGTGTCGGTGTTCGGCCACCGCACGCCGCTGCAGCTGACCGATCTGCCCGTCGCGGTGCTGTTCATCCTGGGACTGTCGGCGATCGGGGTCTACGGCATCGTGTTGGGCGGCTGGGCATCCGGCTCCACCTACCCACTGCTGGGCGGGGTGCGGTCCACCGCGCAGGTCATCTCCTACGAGGTGTCGATGGGGCTGTCGTTCGCGGCCGTCTTCCTGTTCGCCGGCACCATGTCGACCTCAGAGATCGTGGGGGCGCAGGACCGGGTCTGGTATGTGTTCCTGTTGCTGCCGTCGTTCATCATCTATCTCATCTCGATGGTGGGCGAAACCAACCGCGCCCCATTCGACTTGCCGGAGGCCGAGGGTGAACTCGTCGCCGGGTTCCACACCGAGTACTCGTCGCTGAAGTTCGCGTTGTTCATGTTGGCCGAATACGTCAACATGATGACGGTTTCGTCGCTCGCCACGGTGATGTTCTTCGGCGGCTGGCATGCTCCCTGGCCGATCGACATGTGGCCGGGAGCCAACACCGGCTGGTGGCCGGTGCTGTGGTTCACCGCCAAGATGTGGACCTTCCTGTTCATCTATATGTGGTTGCGCGCCAGCCTGCCCCGGCTGCGCTATGACCAGTTCATGGCGTTGGGCTGGAAGCTGCTGATCCCTGCGTCGCTGGTCTGGGTGCTGATCGCGGCGGTCATCCGCACGCTGCGCAACCAGGGTTACGGCGCATTGGACCCCGATCCTGGTGGTCAGCAGCATCGTGTTCGCCACGGCGCTGGTGCTGCTGCTGCGAAAGCCGTTCAGCGCGCCCGGCATTCGCGCGCTGGAGCGACAGCTCCGCAAGGATCGCGACGCAATTCCCCCGGCACCGGCGTTCCCGACGCCACCGCTACCGGGCAAGGTTCTGACGTCGTCAGTCAGTGCGAGCAAGGAGAAAGCACGTGGCTAAATTCCTCGACGCCGTCGCCGGATTCGGCGTGACCTTCGCCGCGATGTTCAAAAAGCGCGTCACCGAAGGGTATCCGGAAAAGCCGGGCCCGGTCGCCCCGCGCTATCACGGCCGGCATCAACTCAACCGGTACCCCGACGGCCTGGAGAAGTGCATCGGGTGCGAGCTGTGCGCCTGGGCCTGCCCGGCCGACGCGATCTACGTCGAGGGCGCCGACAACACCGACGAGGCAAGGTTTTCGCCGGGAGAACGGTATGGCCGGGTCTATCAGATCAACTATCTGCGGTGCATCGGCTGCGGTCTCTGCATCGAGGCCTGTCCGACCCGGGCGCTGACGATGACCAACGACTACGAGATGGCCGACGACAACCGCGCCGACCTGATCTACGAAAAGGACCGGCTGCTGGCGCCGCTGTTGCAAGACATGCTCGCGCCGCCGCACCCCAGGGCCGAGGGCGCCACCGACAAGGATTACTACCAGGGCAATGTCACCGCGGATGGCCTGCGCGAGAACCTGGACGCCGGAGATGCGCGGTGACCACCGTGCTTGCCACCACACTGGCGACCGATGCCATCGTTCGCACCTCCACCGGCGAAACGGTGGCGTTCTGGGGGCTGGGCGTGCTGGCCGTGATCGGCGCACTCGGGGTGGTGATGGCCGTCAACGCGGTGTACTCGGCGATGTTCTTGGCGATGACCATGATCATCCTGGCGATCTTCTACATGATCCAGGACGCGCTGTTTCTGGGTGTGGTTCAAGTCGTCGTCTACACCGGCGCGGTGATGATGCTGTTTCTGTTCGTGCTGATGCTGATCGGCGTGGACTCCGCGGAATCACTGAAGGAAACCCTGCGCGGTCAACGCGTCGCCGCGGTGATCACCGGCTTCGGGTTCGGCATTCTTCTGATCGTGGCCATCGGCAAGGTGACGACCGGCGGTTTCGTCGGACTGACCACCGCCAACGCCAACGGCAACGTCGAAGGCCTGGCGGCGCTGATCTTTTCGCGTTACCTCTGGGCTTTCGAGCTGACCAGCGCACTGCTGATCACCGCGGCAGTCGGGGCGATGATACTGGCGCACCGCGAGCGCTTCGAACGCCGCAAGACGCAGCGCGAACTCTCCGCAGGAGCGGTTCCGATCCGGCGGCCACCCGACCCCGATGCCCAGCCCCGGCGTCTACGCACGCCACAACGCGGTGGACATCGCCGCGTTGCTGCCGGACGGCTCGTACTCGGACATGTCGGTGTCGAGCATCCTGCGAACCCGCGGTGCGGACGGCAAAGCGACTCCTACCCCGCAAGCCATCAAAGGCGGTGCGTCATGAATCCGGCTAACTACCTTTACCTTTCGGCACTGCTGTTCACCATCGGGGCGGCAGGTGTGCTGTTGCGCCGCAACGCCATCGTGATGTTCATGTGCATCGAGCTGATGCTCAACGCCGTCAACCTGGCGTTCGTCACCTTCGCGCGCCTGCACGGCCACCTGGACGGGCAGATGATCGCGTTCTTCACGATGGTGGTGGCCGCGTGCGAGGTCGTCATCGGCCTGGCCATCATCATGACGATTTTCCGTGCCCGCAAATCGGCGTCGGTCGACGACGCGAACCTACTCAGAGGCTAAAGATTGCCGCGATGACACACTTGACCTGGCTGCTCGTGGCACTGCCGCTGGCGGGTGCCGCAATCTTGCTGTTCGGCGGCAGACGAACCGATCCGTGGGGCCACTGGCTGGGCACCCTCGCGGCCCTTGGGGCATTCGGGGTCGGCGCGACGCTGCTCGCCGATCTGCTCGCGCGGCCCGGCGACGACCGTGCCATCCACCAGAAGTTGTTCACCTGGATTCCGGTCAACCAATTCCAGGTCGACTTCGGGCTGCAGATCGACCAGCTGTCGATCAGCTTCGTGCTACTCATCTCCGGGGTCGGGTCGCTGATCCACATCTATTCGATCGCCTACATGGCCGAGGACACGGACCGGCGCCGGTTTTTCGGCTACCTCAACCTGTTCCTGGCCTCGATGCTGCTGCTGGTCATCGCCGACAACTTCCTCCTGCTCTACGTCGGATGGGAAGGCGTCGGCCTGGCGTCCTACCTGTTGATCGGGTTCTGGTACCACAAGCCGTCCGCGGCCACGGCGGCCAAGAAGGCGTTCGTGATGAACCGGGTCGGTGATGCCGGCCTGGCGGTGGGCATGTTCTTGATGTTCAGCACCTTCGGAACCCTCTCGTACGCGGGCGTTTTCGCCGGTGCGCCATCCGCCTCGCACGGCGCTCTGACGGCGATGGGGCTGCTGCTACTGCTGGGCGCCTGCGCCAAATCCGCCCAGGTTCCGCTGCAGGCCTGGTTGGGTGACGCGATGGAGGGCCCCACCCCGGTGTCCGCCCTCATCCACGCCGCCACCATGGTGACCGCCGGGGTGTACCTGATCGTGCGGTCCAACGCGATCTTCAACCTGGCACCCAACGCGCGATTGGCCGTGATCATCGTCGGCACCGTCACGCTCCTGTTCGGCGCGTACATCGGCTGCGCCAAGGACGACATCAAGCGCGCGCTCGCTGCGTCGACGATGAGCCAGATCGGCTACATGGTGCTGGCCGCGGGACTCGGCCCGGCCGGCTACGCCTTCGCGATCATGCACCTGCTCACCCACGGCTTCTTCAAGGCCGGACTGTTCCTGGGTTCCGGCTCGATCATTCACGCGATGCACGAAGAACAGGACATGCGCCGCTACGGCGGCCTGCGCAAAGCGCTGCCGATCACGTTCGTCACGTTCGGGCTGGGCTACCTGGCGATCATTGGCGTGTTTCCGTTCGCGGGCTACTTCTCCAAGGACGCCATCATCGAGGCCGCCCTCGGCGGCGGCGGCGTCCAGGGTTATGTGACGGGAGGCGCCGCGCTGGTGGGTGCCGGCGTCACCGCGTTCTACATGACGCGGGTGATGCTGATGACCTTCTTCGGCGAAAAGCGTTGGGCGGAAGGCACTCATCCGCACGAGGCGCCGGCGCTGATGACGGGACCGCTGATCGTGCTCGCGTTCGGCTCGGTGTTCTCCGGCGGTCTGTTCGCCATCGGCGGCACCCTCAAGAACTGGCTCGAGCCTGTCGTCGGCGCGCACGAGGAAAGCCATCCCTTGCTGCCGCCCTTGGCGGTCTCCGGCCTGGCCTTGGCCGTCGTCGCGGTCGGCATCGCGGTGGCGTATCGGATGTACGGCGGTAAAGCGGAAATCCCGAACGTGGCCCCCGCCGAAGTTTCGGCACTGACGATCGCCGCGCGCAGAGACCTCTACGGCGATGCCTTCAACGAGGAGGTGTTCATGCGCCCTGGCGCGCAGCTGACCGAAGCGCTGGTCGAAGTCGACAACGCTGGTGTGGACGGATCGGTCAACGCCCTGGCCGCGCTGGTGGGCCGGACCTCGAATCGCTTGCGGGGACTGCAAACCGGCTTCGCCCGCTCCTACGCACTGTCGATGCTGGCGGGTGCCACGCTGTTCATCGCGGCGATCCTGGCGGTGCAGCTGTGGTGAGCTCGAACTTCCCCTGGCTGAGCGTGCTGTGGCTGGTGCCGCTGGCGGGTTC
Source organism: uncultured Actinomycetota bacterium (assembly GCA_963832935.1). GTDB lineage: Bacteria > Actinomycetota > Actinomycetes > Mycobacteriales > Mycobacteriaceae > Mycobacterium. Next base: position 279,798 of record CAWHWA010000018.1, on the reverse strand, counting down.
GGTGCTCATCATCCTGATGCCTCCCTCGCTGCGTCAGGTCGCCAAGTGGGCCGGCGTGATCGTCAGCGTGCTGACGCTGGTAGTGGCCATCGTCGTGGCGCTGGGCTTCAAGACCGGCGGCGCCCCTTACCAATTTCTCGAAAAGCATCCCTGGATACCGGCTTTCGGCGCCGGTTACAGCCTCGGCGTGGACGGCATCGCGATCGTCCTGGTGCTGCTGACCGCGGTGCTGGTTCCGCTGCTGCTGGTGGCGGGCTGGAACGACGGCGGCGAACGCAGCCGCGGCGTGCACGCCTACGTCGCGTTGACGCTGGCCATCGAGTCGATGGTGCTGATCTCGGTGATCGCACTCGACGTGCTGCTGTTCTATGTGTTCTTCGAGGCCATGCTCATCCCGATGTACTTCCTGATCGGAGGCTTCGGCAAGGGAGCCGGGCGGTCGCGCGCCGCGGTGAAGTTCTTGCTGTACAACCTGTTCGGCGGCCTCATCATGCTGGCCGCGGTCATCGGGCTCTATGTGGTGACCGCGCAGCACGGCTCGGGCACCTTCGACTTCCGGGAAATCGTGACCGGCATCTCCTCGGGCCGCTTCGCCGGTGTGGACCCCGCGGTGTTCAAGGCGCTGTTCTTGGGCTTCATGTTCGCGTTCGCCGTCAAGGCCCCGCTGTGGCCGTTCCACCGTTGGCTACCCGATGCCTGCGTCGAGGCCACCCCGGCGACCGCGGTGCTGATCACGGCCGTGATGGACAAGGTCGGCACCTTCGGCATGCTGCGTTACTGCCTGCAGCTGTTTCCCGATGCGTCAACGTATTTCCGGCCGATGATCGTGACGTTAGCCATCATCGGAGTGATCTACGGCGCGGTCGTCGCGATCGGGCAGACCGACATCATGCGCCTGATCGCCTACACCTCGATCTCGCACTTCGGGTTCATCATCGCGGGCATCTTCGTGATGACCACCCAGGGACAGAGCGGCTCGACGCTCTACATGCTCAACCACGGCCTGTCCACGGCGGCGGTCTTCCTGATCGCGGGCTTCCTGGTAACGCGGCGCGGCAGCCGGTTGATCGCGGACTATGGCGGTGTCCAAAAGGTGGCCCCCATCCTGGCCGGCACCTTCCTGGTCTCCTGCATGGCGACCCTGTCACTGCCGGGTCTGGCTCCGTTCATCAGCGAATTCCTGGTCCTGCTAGGAACTTTCAACCGGTACTGGCTGGCCGCCTCGTTCGGGGTGACCGCATTGGTCCTGGCGGCGATCTACATGCTGTGGCTTTACCAGCGGGTGATGACTGGCCCGGTGGCCGAAGGCAACGATCGAATCACCGATCTGCGGCTACGCGAGCTGATCGTCGTCGCGCCGTTGATCGCACTGCTGCTCGTTCTCGGTGTCTATCCCAAGCCTCTGCTCGACATCATCAATCCCGCTGTGGACCACACCATGATCACCATCGGCCAGCATGATCCCGCGCCGAGCGTGCCAATGGGTTCCTTGAGACCGGCCGAAGCACCCCGGACAGCCGAAGGACCGCACCGATGACCCTTCCCACCCCCAGCATCGAGTACTTCCTGCTGTGCCCGATGCTGATCGTCTTCGGCATTGCGGTGGTCGGCGTGCTGGCTGAAGCGTTCCTGCCCAGACACTTTCGCTACGTCGCCCAGGTAACGCTGGCCCTCGGTGGTTTGATCGGCGCGTTCGCCGCCGACATCGTGGTCAGCCGCTCCCTTCCGGCCTCCGGTCGAAGCGCGGTACTGGGTGCGGTGGCCATCGACCGGCCGACACTGTATCTGCAAGGCACCGTGGTGCTGGTGGCGGTGATGGCCGTCATCTTCATCGCCGAACGCAGCGCCATCGCCCAGACCCCGAACAAGGTAGCGGTCGCGGCGGGGGTTTCCGGGCACTCTTCCGGATTGGATTCCTTTACCCCACAAGCTTCCGCGGTCCCCGGCAGTGACGTCGAGCGCGAGGCGGAACGGGCCGGAGCCGCACAGACGGAGCTCTTCCCGCTGCTGATGCTCTCCGTCGGCGGCATGATGGTGTTCCCGGCGTCCAATGACCTGTTGACGATGTTCGTGGCGCTGGAAGTGCTCTCGCTGCCGCTGTACCTGATGTGCGGGCTGGCGCGTCACCGGCGGCTGCTGTCGCAGGAAGCGGCGATGAAGTACTTTCTGCTGGGCGCCTTCTCGTCGGCGTTCTTCCTCTACGGCGTGGCGTTGATCTACGGCGCGACCGGCACCCTTCTGCTACCCGGTATCCGCGATGCGCTTGCGGCCCATGGCGATAGCTCGCTGGCGTTGGTCGGTGTCGCACTGTTGTCGGTCGGCCTGTTGTTCAAGGTGGGCGCGGTCCCATTCCACTCGTGGATTCCCGACGTGTACCAGGGTTCACCCACGCCGATCACCGGGTTCATGGCGGCGGCCACCAAGGTCGCGGCATTCGGCGCATTGATCCGAGTGGTCTACGTCGCGCTGCCGCCGCTGCATAATGAGTGGCGTCCGGTGCTGTGGGCGATCGCGATCCTGACCCTGGCCGTGGCCTCCGTCACCGCGGTGACCCAAACGGATGTCAAACGGATGCTGGCCTATTCGTCGGTCGCACACGTCGGGTTCATCCTCATCGGTGTCATCGCCGACAATCAAGCCGGTCTTTCGGCCACCCTGTTCTATCTGGTCGCCTACAGCTTCAGCACGGTCGGTGCGTTCGCCATCCTCGGTCTGATTCGCAACGACGACGGCGTCGAGGACGCCAACCTGTCGCACTGGGCCGGGCTCGGGCAGCGCTCGCCCATTGTGGGCGTGATGTTTTCGATGTTCTTGCTGGCCTTCGCCGGGATCCCGCTCACCAGTGGATTCATCAGCAAGCTGACGGTGTTCAAGGCCGCGGCCCAGGGCGGGGCGGTGCCGTTGGTGATCATCGGTGTGATCGCCAGCGGGGTGGCCGCCTACTTCTACGTCCGGGTGATCGTGCTGATGTTCTTCACCGAACCCACCGACGACACCCCACGGGTCGTGGCGCCGGGCATCCTGAGCAAGATCGCGATCGCGGTATGCGCCGCGATCACCGTGATTCTCGGGATCTTCCCGCAACCGCTGCTCGAGCTCGCCGATCACGCGGCTCAGTTGCTGCAGTAACCCGGCTCAGCCCAAAAATGGGCGGGTGGCCAACACGTAGATCGCCAACGCCGCCAACGGCGCCGCCAACGGCACCCACGGCAAGTGCAGCGGGGACGACATCGCGACCATGCCTACGCAGGTAAAGCCAACGGCACCAACAACTGTCGGCCAACTCGCCATGACGACCGCACTCAGCATCCCGGCCGCGTGGCGACAGACCAGATAGGCGGCCGCGCAGAGCCCCGAAAGCCCCACGAACACATACGACGGATCGGACACCACGATGGTGGTCACCGACAGCAACACGGCAAGCGTTGCGGCCGGCCGAAATACCGTCCCGATACCCACCGCAACCAGCGCTACTACCCCAGCTCCCGCCGCCGGTCCGTGGATTCGGTCCGCGGCCAGGCCCACCATCGCAACGCCGAATGCCGTTGCTAGGGCATGGACCCCGAATCGCGCGACGGATGACATTGCTATCCCCGGAGCCGTCCCCGCACCCGGTGGTGCCGATCCGGCAGCACGCCCATCGACTGCTCCAGGGTGTGATCCTGCTCCCAGGAGACGATGTCGACGCCGATGGTCGCCATGTCGCGATACATCGCGGAGCGCTGCAACGCCCACAGCCGATCCACCAGAGGGTCCTGTTCGTCTTCGAACGGGGAACTATCGAGAGTGTCGACGGCGATCACGACATGACCGCGTTTGCGTAAGTCGATCAGCGCCAGGGCGAATTCCGTGTCGAGCAGCGTGGAAAACGCGATGACGATCGCCCCGGCCGGAATCGCCGCGCGCGGCGCCAGTGTGCCGGTGGTGTTTTCGAATCCGTCGCCCGCACCAAGCACGGTGTCGAGCACACGATAGAACTGTCGCTGACCGATGTCGGCGCCGAGCCACCGCGGGCGATGACCTCCCAGCGCGACAATCCCGGCGCGATCGCCGTAGCGCAACGCGGTCTGCACCACCTGAGCCGCACCACGCACGACTCGTTCGGTGGCGTCGGTCGCCGGGCCCGCCGGCTGCCGGTACGCGTCGATCAGCACCACGACGTCGGCGGCGCGGTCGGTCAATCGCTCGGTCACGTGCAACAGGCCGCGACGCGCGCTCACCGGCCAATTCACCGCCCGTAGTTGGTCCCCCGGAACGTAGGGACGAATATCGGCGTACTCGACACCCGGGCCGATATGCCGGGTCAGATGAGCGCCGAGGCGGTCGAGCAACTCGGTTCGCGGGATTGGTGTCGACTGCGGCGGCGTCAGCGGAAACACGATGACATCGGCGGCATCGACGGTTGCGGTCCCGGTGACCAGCCCGCCCCGCGCGACCGCATCGATCCGGGCCCGGATCGGGTATCGGCCCCAGCGAGCCGCCACTGCCGCAACCGTTTTCGCGTGCGGGAATCCGAATCGAGAACTTCGAACACCATGCCCTCGACGGCGGGAACAGTGAGCCCGACGGCCCAGGCGCCGGGCATGCCGGCTTCCGCCGTTGCCGACAGCATCACCCGTGCGTGCTCGCCTTCGAAGCAGCGCTGCGATTCCGGTTCCCCCCGCACGTGGATCTTGGGCACCGGGTGTTGCCAGCTGATCGAGCACAGTACGCCGAGCAGTGGCGCGGCGAACGCAATGAGCTGCCAGTGCGCACCGATCACGGCGGCAGCAAGCGCAACCCCCGCGCAGGTCGCGATTGCCCGCGTCAATGGCGATGCGCGCCAGCGGAACTCAACTTCACGACCATTCACAGCGGCTTATCGGGTCCCCTCATTGGTTCGGGGTACCGGCAAGCGCCGCAACAGTTCTGCGACGACGTCGGCGCCCTGAATCTTGCGCACCCACATCTCCGGCCGCAAGGTGATCCGGTGCGCCACCGCCGCGACGGCGAGGGCCTTGACATCCTCGGGGATCACATAATCGCGACCAAGCAAGAGCGCACGGGCACGGGCCAGCTGAACCAGGTCGAGTTCGGCACGCGGGCTGGCGCCGACCGCAACCTGCGGATGGCGCCGGGTGGCAGTGGCCAGCGATACCACGTAGTGCAGAACGTCCTCGTGCACCGTCACCTGCTCGACCGATTCGCGCATTGCCAGCAGATCATGGGCGTCCACAACCTGATTGACCGTCGGCTCGGCCGAACCGCGTTCGAGGCGCCGGCGCAGCATCGAGGTCTCGTCGATCTCGGACAGGTACCGCAGTTCCAGGCGCATCGCGAATCGATCCAGCTGCGCCTCCGGTAGCGGGTAGGTGCCCTCGTACTCGATCGGGTTGTCGGTCGCCAGAACGATGAATGGCGTGGGCAGCTTGTGGGTTTCGCCGTCGATGCTGACCTGGCCTTCGGCCATCGCCTCGAGCAGTGCCGCCTGGGTCTTGGGCGGAGTGCGGTTGATTTCGTCGGCGAGCAGCAGGTTGGTGAAGACGGGCCCGGCCCGGAACGCGAAGTGGCCCGACTGCATGTCGTAGATCGTCGAACCGAGCAGGTCGGCGGGCAGTAGGTCCGGCGTGAACTGCACCCGGGTGAATCGCAGGCCCAACGCGGCGGCGAAGGATCTCGCGATCAGTGTCTTACCGAGTCCGGGCAGATCTTCGATGAGTACGTGGCCGCGCGCCAGCACCGCGGTCAGGATGAGGGTCAGCGCGGAGCGCTTTCCCACCACCACGCGTTCGATTTCGTCGAGCACCGCCTCGCAGTGTTCGGTCGTCTTACCAGCCGGCATAGCGGCTGGCATCGTGGCACCCCCTGTCATACCTGCTCCAACCTCCGGAGGATCTCTTCGAACACCGCCCGGCCGGGACCGGGCTGGCGATCACCAGTGCGCGTGACGTTGTTGGGATTGACCCATTCCCACAGTTCGGCGCCGAACAACATGCGACCGGTCGACTGAAATGCCACCGGGTCCTTGAGTTGCCTTTGGCCGGTAGCGATTTCGTACCGGCGCGCGAGCATCGGACGCAGATGCCGATCCCAATCCGCCCGGGTGGACCCAGACCACCGGATCGTCGTCTCCGTCGTGGCTAGCCAGCGGCGTAGCGAATCCCCGATATCATCGGGGTCCGAGTCGGCCGCGGGATCGCTCGCGTGTCCCACGAGCCGACGAACGTCGAGCAGAACCAGAGCCAGGGCAACACCGGACGCCACCAACACGAACCGGCGATCGTGCGCGACCAGCACTAGTAACTCTGCCCCAACGATGAAGCAAACTCCCAGGGATATCAGCCTTTTCATACCGGGCTCCGAAGCTCGGCGAGAACCAGCCGAAGCACGTCTACTGCCACGTCGCGATGGCCCTCGTTCATCACATGTGGACTGAACCGCGCTTCCTCGAACAGGCGCACCAACTGCACAGCGTTATCAATATGGAGCGCATGGAGTTCGACGGCGCGGGCCAACACCTCGGTCGGAGTATCGAACGCCTGGGGAGCAGCTCCGGGGACATTCGCGAGCTCACGTTCCATCGCGGCATAGCACGCGATGATCGCCTCGCGCGGTTCACGACTCAGGTCCGCCATTTCGGCCAACCCGAGTTCGGCTGCTCGCACCAGGGATTCCGAACGCGGCGCCGGCGGCCGATATTCGACGTCATCATCGGTGAGGGTGTGCAGGGTCGCGGCGCGGAAACGTCGCCGCGACATGATGACCGTGCCCAAAACGATGATCAGCAGCATCGGCACGGTGGCGGCCAACAGAATTCCCAGCATGTCGCCGCTGCCGTTGTGCGGAGGCCGGTGTTGTGGCGGCGCCGCTCCGTGCGAACTCGCGCCGGTATCCGGTGCGTGCTCGACGGGAGCGACACCGAACGGCAGCGATAATCGGGACAGCAGCAGCACAATCAACAGCCACGCGACGATCACCGCGAGCCCGATCAACACCACGCGCCAGCTCGGTCGCCCCCTGCCGGTACCGAGCATTTCGGAGAGATCCGCCGTCTTCGGCGCCACCGCGCGTGGATCCCGTAACCGCGCGATGACCGCAACCGCCAGTAATGCGAGCGCCGCACTGAGGGCGACGACGACGAATAGCAGCGCCGCCCGACCACTGCCAGACTCCGCGTGCACCGCACGATCGCGAACCGGCAGATATCCGCGCAGGGCAGCGGCAACGACGATCAACAGCACGATGAGCGCAACGACGCGCCCCGTCGGCTTATCGGGCATTTGGCACACCACTCGCCGGTTTTCCTGTTGCCGTTGCGGCACAGGCTTGACTCATACTTGCATGTCAGGTGCCCATTCCGCCAGGAAGAGACCGTCGGACCGCAGCGAGAACCGCTAGGCAGGAGTAAAGGGCCGGAAGCTGCCGTCGAGAACCTCGTGGTGACCGATCGTGCGTCCGGTCACGGTGGCGGGGTCCACCAGCGCCAACTGCACTGCCGCCCGAGCGAATTCATCTTCCGACGCCGTGTCATCGAACGCTGTTGCGTAGTAGGACAGCCCGGGCGTCATGATCGGCTTCGACGGTGACAGGGCGTTGACGGCGATGTTGTGATCGGCCAGATCGAACGCCGCACACTGGGTGAGATGCTCGAGCGCTGCCTTGGATCCGCCATAGCCGGGCAGGACGCCGCCGCTTCGCTCGGGGTAGGGTCCGTCGCCGGGCAGCCGCGACGCCACCGAGGTGATGTTGATGATCGAGCCGCCACCGGCCTCGATCATGTCCGGGGACACCAGCTGCATCAACTCGTAGGCCGCGAACACCGCGATGTCGAAGTGGCGGCGAAATGCGCCCAAGGGCGTGCTGACGAACCCCGGCCAGCCGGGTTTGGCGGCCCCGGCGGGCCGAGCGGGCTTTGCGCGCGGCTCGGCACCGGGCACCGGTGGCCGGCCCGGCGCGGTGAAGGCCGCATTGTTGACCAGAACGGTGATGGGGCCCAACGCGTCTCGGGCCTCACCCACCAACCGGGCGACGTCGTCTCGGTCGGTCAGGTCGGCCCGGACCGCAACCGCGCGCCCGCCCGCCGCCTCGATGGCGGCGACGGTCTCACCGATGGTTCCCGGCAGCCGGTCATCCCACACTTGCTCGGTGCGCCCGACCACCGCCACGGCCGCGCCGTCGGCGGCAAGCGCCAGCGCGATCGCCCGGCCCAAACCACGGCTGCCGCCGGTGACGACCGCGACCCGCCCCGAAAGTCGCTGCGTCATCGCGTCACCCCATGCACGACGATGGCGGTGGTCTGATCCACCCACGCGTCATCCAGCTTGTCGTCCGGGCGCAGCAGCATCCGGAGCATCGTCGCGCCCCCGATCAGCTCGATCAAGCGGTCCGGGTCCACATCGGGATGCGCTTCACCTCGATCGACGGCCTCGCGCAGCCGCACCCGTACCGCGGTGAACAGGTCGGTGAAGCGTGACATCACCCTTGCGTTGAGTTCGGGATCGGCCGTCATATCGGCCACCAGTCCGGTCAACGCGGCCCGCACCACCGGGGTGGTGAACACATCGCGCGTGGCCTCGATCATCATCCGCAGATCGGCGGAAAAGTCGCCGGCCGGGGCTTCCAGCGCGCTGGGCGCGGTCGGAAACGCCGCTTCGTGCACCAATTCCGCCTTGCTCGACCACCGGCGATACAGCGCCGATTTCGTGGTGCCGGCCCGCTCGGCAACGGCGGCCAGGGTGAGGTTCGAATAGCCGATTTCCACCAGCAGTTCCGCGGTCGCCGAAAGGATGGCAGAGTCAATGCGCGGATCCCTGGGGCGCCCGGCACCTGGGGCCTTGTCAAGGTCGGACGGGTCTGCTTTCATAACGCTACCTACCGTATCGTAATTGCCGCGAATAAGTCTCAAAGAATGGAGGCACCCCGTGGCCAATGAACCCGTGCTCGATAACGTCGACCGACTTCAGCGCTCCAGCCGCGATGTCACGACGTTGCCGGCGGTGCTGTCGAAATGGCTGTCCACCGTCCTCCCCGCCGGAGCGACGCCAGATGTCACCGTCGAAAGCGGCGTGGACTCGACGGGCATGTCCTCAGAGACCATCATCCTGACCGCGCGTTGGCGCGACGGCGGGGAGTCGATCGAGCAGAAGCTGGTGACGCGGGTCGCGCCCAGCGCCGAGGATGTGCAGGTCTTCCCCACCTATCGGCTTGATCACCAATTCGAAGTGATACGCAAGGTCGGCGAAATCACCGACGTTCCCGTTCCGCCGGTACGCTGGCTCGAGCCCAGCGGGGACGTCCTGGGCACACCCTTCTTCGTGATGGACTACGTCGACGGAGTGGTACCGCCCGATGTCATGCCCTATACGTTCGGCAACAACTGGTTCGCCGATGCGCCCGTCGAGCGGCAGCGCGAGCTTCAGGACGCCACCGTCGGAGTGTTGGCGAAGCTGCATTCAATTCCCGATGCGGAGAGCACGTTTGGATACCTGTCCGACGGCCACGGCGATACCGCGCTGCGCCGGCACTACAACTGGGTACGGAGTTGGTACGACTTCGCCGTACCGGACATCGGCCAATCACCGCTGCTGGAACGAACATTCGCGTGGCTGGAAGACAACTGGCCGACGGAGGTGGCCGCGCGCGAACCGGTGCTGCTGTGGGGTGACGCTCGCGTGGGCAACGTCTTATACCGCGACTTCCAGCCGGTGGCGGTCCTGGACTGGGAAATGGTGACCCTTGGTCCGCGCGAACTCGATGTCGCATGGATGATCTACGCGCACATGGTGTTTCAGGAGCTCACCGGCCTTGCAGGGCTTCCCGGGTTGCCCGAGGTGATGCGCGAGGACGACGTCCGCGCCACCTACGAGCGACTCACCGGCGTCGAAGTTGGCGACCTGCGCTGGTTCTATGTGTACTCGGGTGTGATGTGGGCCTGCGTGTTCATGCGTACGGGTGCACGGCGCGTGCACTTCGGAGAAACCGAAAAGCCCGACGACGTCGAGTCGCTGTTCTACCACGCCGGATTGATGAAACGCCTTATCGGAGAGGATCAGTAATGCTCGGACCGCTCGACGAGTTCCCGGTACATCAGATTCCCCAGCCGATCGCCTGGCCCGGCTCCTCGGACCGCAACTTTTACGATCGGTCCTACTTCAACGCGCACGACCGTACCGGCAACATCTTTTTGATCAGCGGTATTGGCTACTACCCCAACCTCGGTGTGAAGGACGCGTTCGTGCTCATCAGGCGCGGGGATACCCAGACCGCGGTGCACGTTTCGGACGCCATCGATCAAGACCGGCTCAACCAGCACGTCAACGGCTACCGCCTCGAGGTCATCGAACCACTGCACAAGCTTCGGGTAGTTCTCGACGAAACCGAAGGCATCGCAGCCGATCTCACCTGGCAGGGCCTGTTCGACGTCGTCCAGGAACAGCCACACATCCTGCGGTCCGGCAACCGTGTCACGCTGAACGCGCAGCGGTTCGCCCAGCTCGGCACCTGGAGCGGCCACCTCGTCGTCGACGGCGAAGAAATCGTGGTCGACCCCAACACCTGGCTCGGCAGCCGCGACCGGTCGTGGGGCATCCGGCCGATCGGTGAGGCTGAGCCGGCGGGACGGCCGGCCGATCCGCCCTTTGAGGGCATGTGGTGGCTATACGTGCCAATGGCTTTCGACGATTTCGCCATCGTGTTGATCATCCAGGAGGAGCCCAACGGGTTTCGCTCGCTCAACGACTGCACCCGGATCTGGCGCGACGGCCGGGTCGAGCAGCTGGGCTGGCCACGGGTCAAGATCCACTACCGTTCCGGTACCCGCATTCCAACCGCCGCCACGATCGACGCCACCACTCCTGACGGCACGCCCATCCACTTCGACGTCGAGTCCAAACTGCCGGTACCCATCCACGTCGGTGGCGGCTACGGCGGCGACTCGGACTGGGTGCACGGCGTGTGGAAAGGCGAGAAGTTCGCCGAACGCCTGACGTACAACATGACCGACCCGGCGATCATCGGACGATCCGGCTTCGGGGTGATCGACCATGTCGGCCGCGCGGTCTGCCGCGAGGGCGACAAGGAGCCGGTCGAGGGCTGGGGCCTCTACGAGCACGGCGCACTGGGCCGCCACGACCCGTCCGGGTTCGCCGACTGGTTAACGGTTGCGCCGTAGTCGATTTCGGTAACTCGCCCCGGGATGATCGCTGGGCAATAGCGGCCCGGAGCCACCCAGCCGTTCGCGCAGCGTGGATCGCGGGACGTGTTCTGGGACCCGTCCGCGGCGACGCAGTTCGGGCACAACCAGTCTCGCGAAGTCCACGAAGGTTCCCGGGGTCGTCACGTAGGCGAGGTTGAAGCCGTCGACATCGGCTTCGTCGACCCAACGCTCGAGTTCGTCGGCGACCTCGGTGGCCGAACCCACCAGCACCGGGCCGCGACCGCCGATGCCGATCTCCTCGGCCAGTTCCCGCGCCGTCCAGGTCCGCTCGTCGGTGGTGAAGGAGGCAAGCGCGGACCGGTTGGCGTCGGTCTCGCTGTAGCGCAGTGGATCATCGTCACCAAGCTCGGCCAGGTCCACCCCAGTCCAGCCACCGAAGAGAGCCAACGCACCTGCGGTGCTGACGAACTGGCGGTATTCGGCCAGCTTGGCCACGGCCTGCTCGTGGGTTTCCGCGACGACGGGAGTGACCATGGTGAACACCTTGATAGAGCGAGGGTCTCGGCCCAACTCGGCAGCGGCCTCCCGCAGCGCCCGGACCGGGCCACGCACGATCTGCGGAGTCGGGCCGGAGATGAACGCGGCCTCGGCGTTGGCAGCGGCGAATCTGACACCCCGCGGCGAGGCACCGGCCTGGAACAGAACCGGCGTGCGCTGCGGCGACGGTTCGCACAAATGTGGCCCCGGGACGGAGAAATAGCGTCCCTTGTGTTCGATGTCGTGCACCTTCGCCGGGTCGGTGAAGACGCCGCGCTCGGCGTCGCGCACGACGGCACCGGGCTCCCATGACGCTTCCCAGAGCTTGTAACAGACCTCGAGATACTCGTCGGCGATCTCGTAGCGCTGGTCGTGCGGGATCTGGGCGTCCAGGCCGAGGTTGCGTGCGGCACTGTCCAGGTAGGAGGTGACGATGTTCCACGCCACCCGTCCGCCGGTGAGGTGATCCAGCGTCGACAGCCTGCGCGCCAGCGCGTAGGGCTGCTCGTAGGTCAGCGACAGGGTGATCCCGAAGCCGAGGGTCTCGGTCACCGCAGCCATCGCCGAAACGGCCGCGGTCGGGTCGTTGACCGGAAACTGGGCAGCGTCGAGGACCGCGGCGTCGCGAGAGGCGCCGTACACGTCGTAGACGCCGAGCACGTCGGCGAGGAACAGCGCATCGAAGCCGCCGGCTTCCAGGATTCGGGCCAATTCGGTCCAATAGCCGAGTTCGCGATACCGATAACCCTGGTCCTCAGGGTGACGCCACAGCCCCGCCGACTGGTGCCCGACGCAGGCCATGTCGAAGGCATTGAGATAGATCCTGCTCATCGTACTCACTCGATCTGATCGGCATATGTTTCCCGTGCCGCGTAGGCCGCGGCGACTGTGATTGCAGTCAGCACCGCGAAGTACCCCACGATCAACCACGGCCTACCGCCACCGGCGACCAGCAGAGCCGCCGCGATCAACGGCGCGAACCCGCCCGACAGCACGGCTCCAATCTGATAACCCAGCGACGACCCACTGTAACGCACCCGGGTGTCGAAGAGCTCCGCGAACCAGGCGGCCTGCGGACCATACATCGCGTCGTGAACGATGTTGACGCCGAACACAATCGCGAGCACCACCGCAATCGCCGACCCACTTGCCGCGGCCACGAAGAACAACACCAGAGCCACGACCCCGGCCAGCGCGCCGAACAGATACGGTGGCCGTCGGCCGAACCGATCGGACAGCAGCGCCCAGCCCGGGGTGCTGACCAATCCGAGGGCAGACGATATCAGCACCGCGATTAAACCGACCCCACTGCCCTTGCCAAACGAATCTTGCAGGTAAGTAAGCGAATACGTGGTCAGCAACACAAATAAAGCTATCTGCGACATTCGTAACCCGGTGGTAATCAACACATTACGTGGCTGGCTGCGCAGCACCTCCAGTACCGGCAGGCGCACCAGCTCGTCGCGTTGCTTGAGGCGGCCGAAAACCGCGGCGTCGGTCAGCCGCAGCCGGATGAACAGCCCGATCGCCACCAGAATGGCGCTCAACAGGAAGGGAATTCGCCATCCGAACGACAGGAACGCGGCATCACCGCAAGCCTTGCGGGTCAGATAGAAGACCGACGTCGCCAGCAACATGCCGGCGGGAGACCCGAGCTGGGTGAAGCTGCCGAACAGCCCGCGGCGGCCGGGCGGCGCATGCTCCACCGACAACACCGCCGCACCGCCCCACTCGGCGCCCACGGCAAGCCCTTGCAGCACACGCAGCGCCGCCAGCAGCGCCGGTGCGAGCAGCCCCGCCTCGGCGTAGGTGGGCAGCAGCCCGATCGCGGTCGTGACGAGGCCCATCGTCAGCAAGGCGACGACCAGAACGGCCTTGCGCCCCAACCGGTCCCCGAAGTGGCCCGACACCACGGCACCGATTGGCCGGGCCCCGAACCCTGCCGCGTAGGTGGCAAAGGACGCCAATGTCCCGGCCGTCGACGAAATATGAGGAAAGAACAGCGGTTTGAATACGAGCGCCGACGCCGTCGCGTACAGATAGAAGTCGTACCACTCGATTGTGGTGCCGATCATGCTGCCCAGAGCTACGGTTCGTAGTTGTGTTCTGGTGTCGGCAGTAGCGGTCGGCTCAGTGATGATCACGCGATCGCAGATTAGCCAGGGCGTCGACGTCGACATACGGTTGCCATCGCCGTGATGCGAACGTCTGCGCGGACCACCCTACCGCTGGCGCGTGACAATGCGGTTCACTATAGGGCGTGACGACGCCGTCCTGGACTGTCGATGTGGTGGTGGTCGGTGCTGGCTTTGCCGGGCTCGCGGCGGCACGAGATCTGACGACACAGGGTCTCGACGTGGTCGTTTTCGAGGGCCGGGATCGGGTCGGCGGCCGTTCGTTCACCGGCAGCGTCGCAGGATTGCCGGCGGATATGGGCGGCGCGTTCGTCGGCCCCACCCAAGACGCCGTGCTGGCGCTGGCAGCCGAGCTTGCGATCCCGACCACGCCAACTCACCACGACGGCAAGAACGTCATCCACTGGCGTGACAGGACGCGCTCATACCGCGGCACCATCCCCAAACTTTCGTTGACCGTGTTGCTCGATATCGGCCGGCTGCGTTGGCAATTCGAAAGAATTGCCCGCGACATCCCGGTGGACGCACCGTGGCAGGCGCGCCGCGCCCACCAGCTTGACGGCCTGTCGTTCGGAGAGTGGCTGCGCTCGGTACGCGCCACCGCCTCGTCTCGCGACCTGATGGCCATCATGGCCCGGGTGACCTGGGGATGCGAACTCGACGACGTGTCGATGCTGCACGCCGTGCGCTACGTACGCGCCGCGGGCGGCCTGGACCGGCTGCTCGACGTCGAGGATGGCGCCCAGCAGGACCATTTCCCCGGCGGAACACAGCAGATCGCCCAGGCGGCGGCGGACGAACTAGGCACCCGCGTCGTGCTGAACGCGCCGGTCCGCCGCATCGAGCGGCACGGTTCGGGCGTCACGGTCACCTCCGATCGCGGCCAGGCGGACGCCGGGTTCGTCATCGTCGCGATCCCGCCGGCCCATCGTGCGTCCGTCGAGTTCACTCCCCCGCTACCCGCTGAGTACCAACAGCTGGCCGGGCAATGGCCGCAAGGCCGGCTCAGCAAGGCCTTCGCCGCGTATTCGACGCCATTCTGGCGCGCCAACGGATTCTCGGGGCAGGCGCTCTCCGACCGGGGGCCGGTGTTCATCACCTTCGACGTCAGCCCGCAGGCCGACGGGCCGGGCATCCTGATGGGGTTTGTCGACGCCCGGGCGTTCGACTCGCTGCCCACCGACCAACGCCGCCGTGACGCGTTGCGTTGCTTCGCGTCGCTGTTCGGCGACGAGGCGCTCACACCGCTTGATTATGTGGATCATCGTTGGGGCACAGAGGATTTCGCTCCGGGCGGCCCGACCGCGGCAGTACCACCGAAGTCGTGGACGCGGTTCGGGCCGTGGCTACGTGAACCGGTCGGGCCGATTCACTGGGCCGGGACCGAAACCGCAGACGAATGGACCGGGTTCCTCGACGGCGCCATCAGGTCCGGCCGGCGAGCGGCCGCCGAGGTCACCGCCCGGCTATGAGCTGATCTGCGCGACCCGCAGGGTGACGGATTCGGTCAGTAAACGCAGCTGGTGGCTGACCTCATGGGGGTGTTCCAGCATCGAGCAGTGGCCGCCGGGCAGCTCGACAAGGTCGACGACGTTGGGCGCGGTCCGGGCGATCTCCCGGGACTGGCTGATCGGCGTCAGCCGATCGCGTTCGCTGCCGATGACCAGGGTCGGCACCGTCAACCCGGACAGGTCGAGATACCGCGAGCCCAGCGATTCGACGAGCATCCTCGCGCAACCCCCACGCCCGGCCGGGGATGTCTGTGCGAACAACTCATGGACGAGTTTCGCGGCACTCGGGTCGGCGTCTTTTCCGACCGCCAGCATCGCGACAAAAGAACGACTGGCGAGCAGCGCCGCAGCCGGAATCGGGAACCCACCGAACACGTTGATCAGGCCGCGCGCGGCCTGCACTCGAGCCGGCGACAACTGGCCCGGCACCGGAAACAGTTTCACCTGGCGCACTAGGTCGCCGGTGGTCGTGTTGATCAGCGCGACGGCATCAGCGCGCCGGTGGACTTTGTGGCGGTAGCGCGCCGACCACGCGGCGATTGCGATGCCACCCATCGAGTGCCCGGCCAGCACGGCGCGCTCATGCGGTGCCACCGTTGCCTCCAACACGCAATCCAGGTCGGACGCAAGGTGTTTGAGGCTATAGCCGCAGCGCCGCGGAACTCCGCTTCGACCGTGACCGCGGTGGTCGAATGCGATCACCCGGTAATCGGTGGCCAAGTCGGCGATCTGGTACGCCCACGCCCGTATCGCACAGGTGATGCCGTGCGTCAGCACAATCGGATAGCCGTCGGGCGGCCCGAAGACTTCCGCGTGCAACGGGGTGCCGTCGACCGCGCGGACGGTAAGGGTGCGGCTCGGCGGTAATACGTCGGGCAGTCGGTCAGCCACACGAGTCGATCGCCGAGCACTCATCGCCGCTCCCCCCTCGAACACGGCCACGCCGCCGCACTCTGGATGCCGCGATCCTATCCCCGCGTCTGTGTCCAACTGGGCAATTCGGCCAAACCCGCGCGCCGAATCGCAGCACACAATTTGCCGGTAACGAGCAAACCGCCGCCCCGTCCCGGTTACCGTGTGAGAGGCTAACTGTCATGTCCCCGATGTCCCGTCGGGCGGTGCTCACAGCAACGATGAGCGCGGTCACTGGCGGGCTGGTGGCCGCCTGCACCCCGGGCCACGATTCGGCGCCTCCACCGCCGCCCCCGGAGATCAAAGCGGACACCAAGTCGGTCCTCATTGTCGGCGCCGGCATGGCTGGCCTGGCTGCTGCGCGCAGCCTCGTCGACGCGGGATGGCCGGTGCGCCTGATCGAAGCCCGCGATCGTATCGGCGGCCGCGTCTATACCAACCGCGACTGGGGCGTGCCGATCGAGATGGGCGCGTCGTGGATCCACGGCACGGCCAACGATCCAATGATGGAACTGGCCCGCAAGGCGCAGGCCCAGGTCATCCCGACCGACTACTACGGGTGGGCCAAGCTCGCGGTGGATCCCCACCTCTCGCCCATGGACTACGACCCCGACGCCTGGCGCGACGTTCGTTGAGCGCGCTTGTGACCGCGTCAACGGCGGGAGTCTGGCGCGGCCGTCGACGCCGCGGCCAAACGCGAAGAGCTTTCCTCCTCGGACCGCGCCCAGCTGGCGTTCTTCGTCGCCACCGAGATCGAGGACGAATACGCGGCCGGAGCAGACCAGCTCTCCGCCACGACATTTGACACCGGTGACTACGCCGAGGGTGACCAGGCCGTCATCACGAACGGCTACGACGCCCTGCCGAAGCTGCTCGCCGACGGGCTTCAGGTCGTCTTCAAGACGCCGGTCACCGCGATCGCGCGACGCGACGACTCCGTCGTCGTGCACGCCGGAAACCAATCGTTCGAAGGGCCCGCCGCGATCGTCACCGTGCCCCTCGGGGTGCTCAAAGCCGGTTCGATAGCCTTCGACCCGCCACTGCCCGAAGGACATACCCGCGCGGTGAATGCGCTGGGATTCGGCGTGCTGTCCAAAAGCTTCTTCCGATTCAACCGGCGAACGTGGAAGACAGACAACGCCTTTTATCTATTCCTGGGCACCGACCCGGGCGCGTGGGCGCAGTGGTTCAGCCTGTCGAGCGCCGCCGGGCCGATCGTGGTGGCATTCAATGCCGGCGACCGCGGTCGGTTGGTGGAGTCGTCGTCGGCCGCAGATGTGACGGCCCGGGCCCTGCCGATCGCTCACCAGCTTTTTGGCGGCGACATCTCACCGGTGGAGGCGCGGACATCGAGTTGGAGCACCGACCCGTATGCGCGGGGCAGCTACTCATTCCACGCGCCCGGTTCCGGGCTCGACGACCGCCGCCGCCTGCAGGAACCGATCAGCGACCGGCTTTACCTGGCGGGCGAGGCGGTCGACGTCAAGAATCCGTCCACCGTCATCGGCGCCGTGCTCAGCGGCCGAACGCCGCCGACCAACTGATGCACCGCTTGAAGGGCTAGCGTCAGCGCGAAGCATAAAGCGGTTCAGTAGTTTTCCAGCTGGCGAGTAACCGCAATGCTTCCTCAGATCGCGAATGCGGTTCGGCGGTATGGCCAATCAAGGACAGCCCGGCCACGCTGGTGATGTCGAGAACGTGGTAGGTCAGCGACATTTCACCAACTTCGGAATGCCGGAATCGCTTGACACCGTGGTGATGCGCTTTGACGTTGTGGGCCGCCCAGCTGGTGCGGAATTGTTCGCTGCGGGTTGCTAGCTCATCGATAAGGCGGCGAACAGCCGGTAAGTCAGGCGAGCGTGCCGCTTCGGCCCGCAGCAGCGCAACGACATCGTCGGCTTCGCGGGCCCACTCGGGAAAGAACTGCTCGGCAGCGGCATCGAAGAATATGAACCAGGCCAGATTCGGCGTCGCCTTCGCTTGAGCGAAGACGGGCGCATACAGCGCACGCCCGAGCGCATTGGCAGCTACGAGATCGAGGTGGCCGTTGATCACGATCGCCGGCGCGGTGAGCATGCTGTCCAGCAATGCCTGCACACCATCGGGGATGGCAGGTTCCCGTGCGGCGCGGCAATCGGGTTCGATCGCTCTTGCCGGTGACGGCGCGGACAAGATCGAACAAGTGCGCTTCCTCCGCTTCACCGAGTTGCAGTGCTCGAGCGACGGCACGCAGGACATCGTCGGACACGCCGGCCACGTTTCCCCGCTCGATCTGCGTGTAGTACTCGATGCTCACGCCGGCCAGTCCCGCGACCTCTTCGCGCCGCAGTCCGGGCACCCGCCGTCGCCCGCCCGGCGGCAGTCCGACCTGCTCGGGGGTGATTCTCGCCCGTCGGGTCATCAAGAAGTCCTTGATGTCCTTGGCAATGTCCATCTCCCCCGAATACCCCGATAGCGGGCAAACATCCGTGCGCGCCGAACCGACCAGTGGTCTTGTATACCGACCACTGGTCGGTTATGGTCTGGACGTCCGAAAGTGGAGGTAGCAATGAGTCAGCCAGACCAATCGCAGATCCGTACCCGGATGTTCGCGCGCGCGTTCGGGCCGTTCTTTCTGATCGTGCCGTCCATCATCGCCGTGCGCGCGTCGTCGCAGATGCCGGTGCTGTTGCGTGAATTCAGCACTGATCCGATGTGGCAGTGGGAGCTGGGCGCGCTGCTGCTGATGTGGGGCAGCGTTATCATCGCCTTTCACCAGTATTGGCGAAGTGTCGCAGCAGTTTTGGTGTCGCTGCTGGGGTGGTTTCTCGCTATCCGCGGGATATTCATCCTGGCGATTCCCGACGTCTACGACTCTGCCGGCAAGTCCTTAGAGCAAAATGCTCTTCCGCTGGTGCGCGCCATTTTTGCCGGGCTGGCCTTGATCGGCCTGTACCTGACCTACGTGGGTTGGGTCGCCAAGCCCGCCGAGCAGGATCGGCCAGTTGCCGCGGGTAGTTAAGCATCCCGACATTCGCCGCGCCGAGATTTTGGACCGCGCCGCGGCGCTGTTCGTTGCGCGCGGCTTCGACAATGTCAGCCTCAACGATCTGATCGCGGATGCCGGCGTCTCCAAAGGCGCCTTCTACCATTGGTTTCCGTCGAAGGATGCGCTCATCACAACACTGGCCGAACGCAGCGCCCGCGATCAACTGGCGGCCATCGAAGCGGCGGCTGCCGGCTGCCACGGCAACGCCCTGGATCGACTCAATGCGCTCCTGCAGGCTGGTTTTGACGTGAAGATGCAGATGGGGACGCCCGAGCAGTTGGCGGCGATGGTCTCGCTGCTGCGACCCGAGAACGCACACCTGTACGGGCGCATCATCGCGGCGAGCGAAGATCTGGCGCGCCCGCTGCTGACGCACCTGATTGCTGACGGAGTCCAGGAAGGCGTCTTCCATACCTTCGACGCCGAAGGCGTCGCCGACATGATCCAGGGCCTTGCCGCGCGCATCAATTCCAAAGTGGTTCAGCTCATCGATGCCACCGATGAGCCCGCCAGGCAGTACGCCATCGATGTGTTGACCGACAGATTCCGGCTGCATGGGTTGGCTGTCGACCGGGTGCTCGGACTACCCGACGGGAGCATCACCGTGCTCAGCCGCGCACAGGTCGACATGATGGTCGCGGCCTTGCCGCGCGATTACTGAGGCGGGGATTGGGCATAGCTGTCACATGACGACATCGCAGTCAAACCGGCGCCCGACGGGCGACACCATCGCCACGGTCATCATGTTCGCGCTCGCCGCGATCGCGGGAGCGCTTTCGGTTTCGTTTTCCTTCTTTTTCGTGATGGCCACCGATTCCTGCTCGCATAACTGCGACACGTCCGGGCTCGATTGGGCTTACGCCGTGACGTGGGGTGGTGTCGGGGTCGCGGCGATAATTGCCGTCGGCGGCATCATCTTCGCCGCGGCGCGCAAGCGAGTCATGTGGGTGTGGCCGACCGCGGCGCTGGTGCTGATCATCATCGCAGTCGTGATTGGCGCACTGCTGGCCAACTCCGTCGTTCCGCATCATTGATGCGCGCGCTAAAGCGGTGAACTCGGTGCTACTTCTCGAGCGCCTTCGCGCACGCGTTGAGGATCGCGAGGAAACTCGAACGCAGCATCCGGCGACTGGCCGCCTCCAGCACTTTGCCGCCCGCCGCCGCCGGATGGGTGTAGTTGGTCAGCCAATCGACGTGCGTCTTATCGCCTGCGGCGGTAAAGGTCAGGGTGCCGCCCTCGTGATTGAACGGTGGGAAGGACTTGACGATCAGGTAGGCGTAGCTGTGTGGCGGGTCGTAGGCCGTGAGTTCTTCCCGGAACCAGGTGCCGACCCCGATCACCTCGCGCACCGACCCCACGCCGGGGCCCGACGTGCCCTTGGCCCACTTCCCCTTCAGGGCCAGCGGAGCGGCGGCCAAATTGACCGGGTCGCCCAGCCAGTCGAAGACCTGTTCCACAGGTGCTGCGATCGTGCGTTCCAAGTGAATTTCGACCATCACATCTCCCGGCTGGCGGTAACGGCATCGACCTCACACCATGCTAGACGCCGGGATACCGGCGCAGCGGTGCGCTCGCGGGCAACGACGGATATCTTTGCGGTGACATAGAAACGTCGCAATCGCAGCCAGCTACAGCCCTAAAGGGAGTTTGCTGGTACCTCCTTCAGCTAGTAACGATTTGATCACAGCTCGCGGGCGTTGACTGGACGGGCTGGTCGCCACGAGACATCACCGCCGATTCGACTGTTAGCTGCACGCGCCAGCCAGGGGGTTCCCCTGCTTGTCTCAGCTACGTTGGATTTCGGGGAATCGGGAATCCCCGGGAATCAATTCGGATCGATTCGAAGGACAACACAGATCATGAATTTCAGCAGTATCGTCGCGCGTCGGCGAATCGCCGGCATCAGCGCCGGCTGCCTGCTCGGGGGAATGGCCATGAGTGTCGTCGCTGCGCCGTCGGCGGTCGCGGCACCCGACTGCAGCCCTGCAGGTGTCAACGCCACGGTTTCCTCGGCGCAGGGTGCGGCCGAGCAGTATCTCGCCGCTCACCCGGGCGCCAACCAGGTGGTCACGGCCGCCTACAGCCAGCCACGGCCCGAGGCCGCGTCCAGCCTGCGCGGCTACTTCACCGCGCACCCGCAGGAGTACTACGACCTGCGCGGGATTCTGTCGCCAATCGGCGACACCGAACGTCAGTGCAATGTGTCGGCGCTGCCGGGGAATCTGGAATCGGCCTACCACGAGTTCATGGCCGGCTAATTTCTGCCAGCAACGACCCGCCACAAAGTCGTGGCGGGTCGTTTTTTATTTGGCGGGAAACAAGGTCACCGGTGTAAATCGCCCCGTGGGCGGGTAATTCCCAGTCAGCCAACGGGACGGGAGGTAAAGGTGCGGCTGCGTCGAAGTGCCCTCAGCGGGCCTGGAATCGCGCGCAAACGCCGGGGCAAGGGATTCGCGTATTACGGGCCGGACGGCGACGTGCTGGTCGACGAAGACACCCAGCAGCGGATCAAGGAACTGGTGATTCCACCGGCATGGAAAAAGGTGTGGATCTCGCCGCACCCGAATGGCCACATCCAGGCTGTCGGGACCGACGTGGCCGGACGTCGCCAGTATCTCTACCATGCCGCCTGGCAGCAGGAGCGCGCCGAGGAGAAGTTCGACCGCGTCCTGGAAATGTCCACACGATTGCCGGAGTTCCGGGCCCACCTCGCTGCCGACCTCGCGCGCCGCGGCCTGACGCGGAAGCGGGTGCTGGCGTTGGCATTACGCCTGCTTGATCGCGGATACTTCCGCGCGGGCGGCGAACAGTACGCCGATGAACACGAGTCCTACGGAATGGCCACCCTGCTGTGTGAGCACGTGACGCTGCGCGGTGAGGCGGTCGAGTTCGACTTTCCCGCCAAGAGCGGGGTGCGGCGCACCGTGGAAATCGAAGACGCCGAGGTGATCCGTGCGGTGCGTGCGCTGATGCGCCGTCCCGATCGCGCGGAGCGATTGCTGTCGTGTCGTACCTCATCGGGCTGGGTGGACCTTCGCGCT
The DNA here is from genome assembly GCA_963832935.1 of uncultured Actinomycetota bacterium. Lineage (GTDB taxonomy): Bacteria > Actinomycetota > Actinomycetes > Mycobacteriales > Mycobacteriaceae > Mycobacterium. Next base: position 257,499 of record CAWHWA010000018.1, on the reverse strand, counting down.
GACGACCTCAACGCCCGTTTCAAGGAGCTCGTCGGCGACGACTACACCGTGAAGGACCTGCGGACCTGGCACGGGACGGTGCTGGGCGCTGCGGCGTTCGTGGACGCGGACCCTCCCGTATCGCAGCGGGTCGTCAAACGCGTTGAGGCGGCTGTCATGCGGGAGGTCGCCGAGGAGCTGGGCAACACCCCCGCAGTGGCGCGCGGCTCTTACGTGGATCCACGTGTCGTTACCGGGTATGAACAGGGACTCACCATCGCGGCCGCCGCGCAGCGCGCTGACCGTACCCGTCGCCCCGAGGCCGCCCAGGAAATACTGGAGAAAGCCACCCGCATGCTGATCCGACGAGTCGCCAAGCGCGACAGTGCATCGCCGTCCGCAGCCTAGAGGCTAACGCTGGTCTTCGCAGCCGACCGCGTTTGACCGTAGTCAAGCCGGGCAATTCTGGCAGCGGCGTCTGATCATGCACAGGAGGTTGAATCGTGCCGAACTCGTCGATCAAGAACGAAAAGTTGTATCAGGACCTGCGCAAGGAGGGCAACTCCAAGGAAAAGTCCGCGCGCATTTCCAACGCGGCCGCGGCGCGGGGTAAGTCGTCTGTCGCCCGCAAGGGTGGCAAGTCGGGTTCCTACACCGACTGGACAGTGCCAGAACTGAAAAAGCGCGCTAAAGAACTTGGCATATCAGGGTATTCGGGTCTCACGAAGGACAAGTTGGTCGCCAAACTGCGCAATCACTGAATCTGCACCCGCATTTCGATGGCGAGTCCGGCGTCGTTGAGCGTCGCGGAAGCGGTCGCCACTTCGGACTCGGCAACCACCAGATCAAGCCTCCGGCCGATGCGAAACGCGGCCCGTTCGCCTTGAGCACCGACGCTAGTCACGCAGTGCTTCCCGCAACTGCGCGCGGTCTGCCAGCGAATTCGTCCGCGTCTCTGAGGGTGTCATCGTGGATAGGACTACCCGGCCGGCAGGTCGTGCAACCCAGGCCGTTCGTCATTCGTCATCTGTTTAAGTGGCGGCGAAATGGGCAACCGCAATTTATGTCAGCGCCAGCGCTCCGCATTTACGACCGGGCAGTTGTGGTGGTTCCGGCCCACAATGAAAAGGCAGAACTCCCCGCGTGTTTGCGTGCCCTGTTGACCGCGAGTCTGTGTGTACCGATTCCGGTCTCGATCGTGGTAGTGCTGGACGCCAGTGATGACGACAGCGCGAGGTTGGCCGGCCGGTACGGGCCCGACGTGCATTTCGTGAGCCTTGACGTTCGCAATGTCGGTGCCGCGCGCGCGGCCGGCTTCGGGTATGGGCGCTCGCTGTGCGCGGACGACGAATGCTGGTATGCCACCACCGATGCCGACAGTCGGGTGGACCCCGGCTGGCTGATCCACCAGCTGGAGCTCGGCACAGACATGGCGCTGGGCGTGGTCCGCATTACCAACTGGCGCCACCATTCCACCGATGTCGTCGATCGCTATGTGCAGGCCTACCAAGCGGACCCGCCAGATGCGAACGGCCAGCACGGGCACATTCACGGCGCGAACATGGGGTTCAGCGCCCGGGCCTACTGGCGGGTCGGTGGCTTTCGTGCGCTGCCCTGCGGTGAGGATGTCGACCTGGTCGAGCGGTTCGAGGCCGCTGGCTACCGCATACACCGAGACACCGAATTGTCGGTCGTGACGTCGGCGCGAACCCGAGCACGGGCCCCGCGCGGATTCGCGCATTACCTCCGGCAACTGGGGAGATCGGCGGCGGGTGATTGCGCGTGACAGCGGGGTTGGTAAAACACTGGCTGGATTCGGGACGACTCGAATTGCCACTGCCCGCGTCGGGGCGCACGAGGGAGCGATGGCAAAGTCTGGCGCTACTTGCCGAAGAAAACATCGTGGCGGCCCGGATCGCCGAGGCCCATGCTGACGCCGTCGCGATACTTCATGAGCTGGGCGGCAAACCGCCCGACTCCGGTCAGCTGTGGGGTGTATGGGCAGCCGAATCGTCTGACGCGGTGCTGCGGGCCACCGATGTCGGCGGGGGCGCCTTCACGCTGAGTGGCACCAAGGTGTGGTGCTCAGGGGCAGGGTTTTGCACGCACGCGCTGGTGACCGCCCGGCTCGACGACAAACGCCGGGGCCTGTTCGCGGTGACGCTGGTCGACCCCGCCGTCAAAGCGTTACCCAGCACCTGGTGGAACGCCGGAATGGCCGGCAGCGACACTCGTCCGGTGCAATTCACCAACGCACACGCTGTCGCCGTCGGGGATCCGGGTGACTACCTTGATCGGCCGGGGTTCTGGCACGGAGCAATCGGTGTGGCCGCGTGCTGGCTCGGCGGTGCGCGTAGGGTGGCCGAGCCGCTATATCGCTGTGCCGGAAGCGAATCCGCTGACGCGTACTCGCTGGCGCACCTGGGCGCGGTGGACGCCGCGCTTGCCGCAGGTGACGCGATGCTGGACGCGGTGGCCGCCCAGGTCGATGCCGACCCGTTCGACCGGGCCGATACCGCTCAACTGCTGGCCCGGCGCATTCGCGCAATCGTGGAACACGCAGCCGACGAAGCCATCACCCGCACCGGCCGTGCGCTGGGACCTGGCCCGTTGTGCCAGGACGGTAGGCACGCCCAGCGGGTGGCCGACTTGAGCATCTATATACGACAAAGCCACGCCGAGCGGGATCTCGCCGAGCTCGGGCGGCTGGCCGGGCACCAGGGGTGAGGACAACGTGAGGACCGCAACGACAGGCAACTGCGCCAGGTTTGCGGCTCGGCCGCTGACCGGCAGCGGCACGCCGGCACCGGTATGGATGGCCGGCCTCGGCAAGCAACCCTTGCCCCGACTGGATCTGCGCACGTGTCCAGGTCTGGTCGTCGTCGCGGCTCACCCCGATGACGAAACCCTCGGCCTGGGCGCGACTATCGCACAACTTGCCGCCTCTGGTGTCCCGGTCCAGGTGGTGTCGGTTAGTGACGGTGGCGCCGCCCAACCCGGTGCGACATCGTCAGCCAGGACTCGTTTGGAAACGATACGAAGGCACGAATTAAGTAGAGCAACACGGATTTTGGGAGCTCGTGCACCTATCTCGCTCGAATTGCCGGACGGGCAGCTGGCCGAGCACGAGGGCCTGGTCACCAGTTTGCTTGCGCAGATCCTCGAGGGTATTGCGCCCCGTCCCTGGTGCGCCGCCAATTGGCGGGGCGATGGACATCCCGACCACGAGGCCGCTGGACGCGCCGCGGCGTCGGCGTGTGCGCGGGTCGGCGCAGAATTGCTGGAATATCCAATTTGGATGTGGCACTGGGCCGCCCCCGCTGATTCGGCGGTGCCGTGGGACCGCGCCCACACGGTGCCCCTGTCCGACTGGGCGCTTATTCGCAAACGCGATGCCGCGCAGTGCTTTCGCAGCCAGTTCGAGTCGCGGCCTGACTCGCCACCCGTGCTGCCGCCGTTCGTGCTACCGCGTCTGATGGCGGTGGGAGAGGTGGTGTTCCGGTGAGCACGCGGCTGCCCGATACCTACTTCGACCAGATGTATGCCGACACTGACGACCCCTGGCAGCTGTCATCGCGGTGGTACGAACAGCGCAAGTACGCCATTACGCTGGCGCTATTGCCGAATCGCCAGTACCAGCACGCGTTTGAGCCCGGCTGTTCGATCGGGACTCTGACGGCATTGCTGGCCGGGCGTTGCGACCGCGTGACCGCTGTGGACGTGGCCGATGCCGCGGTGCGGGGCGCCGATGCGCGGCTGCGGGAGGCTGGCTGCCGGGACCGGGTAACGCTGGTCCGATCGTCCGTGGACGGAGTCTGGCCGCCCGGCCCCTTCGATCTGCTGGTGCTCAGCGAGGTCGCCTATTACCTGGAGGAAGACGCACTGGCGCGGGTGTTGGACCGTGAATGCGCCCGCTTGCAGCCGGGCGCGAATGTTGTTGCCGCACATTGGCGCCACCCCGTGGCCGACTATCCGCTCACCGGGGACACGGCCCACGCCGTCATCGCGCGAACCCCGGGGCTGACATTGCTGGGGCGCTACCGCGACCGCGACGTTGTTGTTGAGGTGTTCGACACGGGCGATGGCCGGTCCGTGGCGGCTCGAGAAGGAGTGCCCGGAGCGCAATAGCCCAAAAGTGGGTACCGAACAACCTTTGCGCGTAGCGACTTTCAACATCCTGGAGCTTTGCTACACAACAGCTCTAGCAATTCACGCACCGCACGGTGGGTTATCCGAGGGAGTGTCCGGGTGCCCGATCACAGCAATTCGCTCCTGGACACGCTCGACGTCGCTCAGTGAAGGCATCTCGTGAGTGACCCGGGTGATTTCCACGCCAATATCGACGTTGTCGATCGGGGAATGCCCACTCAGGATGAGTTCGCTTGCAATGTCGGTGATCTCGTCATCGGTGAGTCGCCGCCGCAACAGGGCCAGCAGCGGGATGTGGCCGGTCGCAGGCATCCACGTGGGGTAGCCCACCCGCAAAAAGGCGACGATGCTCGACACCCTATCGCCCATGCCCATCTCCGACCTCACTAACCTCGCCGCATTCTCGACCTCAGCGACGCTTCTGCCAGGTATAACCCGGCATGGCGATTTGAAACCAAGAGCTATTGACGCTCGCGTGAACCGGCCGCAAGTCGCTGGTTTGGACGGAGTTCTCCCTGGGTATTGCATTTTTCCCTGGATATTGCCTTCGTGCTCGGCGAGCGACCGAAAGCAGGTGCTGTGACGACCACTATCGCTGTCATTGGAGCGACCGGCACGGCTGGATCCCGCGTTATCACCAGGTTGAAGGGGCGGGATATCATGGCCGTCGAGACATCTCGCGCGCGCACGGCGTCGACCTGATCACCGGCCAGGGCTTTCCGAGGCGCTAGCAGGGGTCGATGTCGTCATCGATGTGTGCTAACCCGATATCCACCGATATCACGTGGACTTCACAGACCGCCTCACCACCGCGTACCGCAAACTTGTGGGGGCTTGCGCCTCGCAAGGAGTCCAAAGATTGGTGGTATCTACCGTTGCCGGCATTGAGGACCCCGTGTTCGATGGGTTCCCGTGCTTCGTGGCCAAACGGACGGCCGAGGAAGTTGTGCTCGAGGGTCCGGTGCCGGCCACAATCGTGAAATCCACGCAGTGGTACGAATTCGCATCGAGCCCCGCCGCGGTGAACTTTGACGACGGCGAGGTGATCGCTCAGGACTGGCTGATTCAGCCCATTGCTGCCGACACCGTCGCCGATGTTCTGGTCGAGGCGGCTCTGGGCCAAACGCGCGGGCCACGCACCATCACGGGTCCGCAAGCCATCCGCTTACCCGACCTGGTGTCGAAGCTGCTTGCCTCGCAGGGTGATGGCCGTCGAGTACGCGTCGCTGAACCCGCACTGGCCGCGTTCTCCCGCGGAGCACTGCTGGCGCCCGACCACGCGGTGGTCCTTGGCCCCGACGTCGATACCTGGCTGGAAACTTTCCCGTCCGATCGCGGTAGCAGGGCCGCGGCGGTAGGCGGCACCGAAGTCTTAACCGAACCACGTCCCACGGCGTAATCGTCGTGGACAGCGAGCAGGCGCCGTAGGTCGACGAAGGATTTCTCGCGTGAGTCACCGGATGCCGAAAGCGTTTTCGCGAATAGAGACTTGATTTGTTCGTGCTGGCTGGCAAGAAAATCGACCACATCGGTGGGCGACGTGATGGCGGCGTGAGCCATAGAGTCCTCCCCAATTAACCGGATTGCAGCGCGGACTGTTGTTGCGCGCTCCCACTCGGCTACCCGTCAACATCCTCACCAACATGGCGGCGGTTCAGAACGCCTTCTCAGCAGGCTCACGTGCGGGTTCAATGAGCGCACTGGCTGTCCTCAGCGCATCGATCTCGTCGGCGGCCAGGCCGATCTCCTTGAGGATCTCGTCGTTGTGCTCGCCCTGGCGCGCGGGTACCTGGGTGGTCAGGGTGCCGTCGTGGCCGCTGAAGTGCCACGGTGGCGCGGGGATGGTGATGCTGCCGCCGTGCCGGTCACTGACTTCGCGGGTGGTCACCCAGCCCTTGGCCCAATCCGTTTCGTTGAACTCGGTGATGTCGCGCAGTTGGCCGGTGGCGATTTTGGCCTCGTCGAACTGTGCATCGAGTGAATCCATGGAATCGAATGTGTAGATCCAAGTCTGCACGATTGCGTGCAGCGCCTCGAGGTTCTGGCGGCGCAGATCGGTGGTGCGAAACCGCGGATCGTCGGCCAGGTCGGGGCGTCGCATCGCGTGCAGGTAGAGCGGGAAGCCCAGGCTTCCAACCAGGCTCATCGGCGAAACGAACTGGTGGCCTTCAGGGCTGGTGAAGAACGCGCAGTCGGTGGCGCCCAGGATCGGAGTCTCGGCCCCGAGATCGACGTCGGACAGGTCGTAGTGCACACGCTCATTGATCGATGTCAGCACCGCGGCCATCGCGACGTCAATATATCGACCTGCACCGGTGATCCGGCGTTGCTGCAAGGCAGCCAAGACGGCGATGGTGGCGTGCAGTCCCGCGTAGACGTCGCCGTGCGACAGCGAGTCTGATCGGCGATCAGCGCCGTCAACACCGAACTGCCGCAGCGTGTTCTGGGTGAATCCGACCTCGGCTTGCACGGTGGGCGCGTAGGCCATCCTGGTGCGCCACGGACCGGATTGGCCGTATCCGCTGATCGAGGCGTAGACGACCGCGGGGTTACGCGCGGCTACCGATTCATAGTCCAAGCCGAATGCGGCCAGCGCGCCGGGACGGAAGTTCTCGACGATGATGTCGGCTGTGTCGCATAGCTGTAGCACCACCTCGCGGGCCTCGGGCACGTTGAGGTCGATACTCAGATTGCGCTTGCCCGCGTTCTGCTGCGCGTAATAGCCGCTGATCTCGTCCTGGCGCGGAAACGCCAAACGAGTCATATCCCCCTGGGGTGGTTCAATTTTGATCACTTCGGCGCCGAGATCGAGCAAGTGCTTGGTGCAGTGCGGACCGGCGAGCACGCGGGTGAAATCGACGACCCGGACACCTTCGAGTGGAAGCGTCATCATTACCGCCCCTCAAAACGCGCGGCGCCGGGACCGTTGGCCGCCAGCGAGGCCAGGCCGATCTTCAAATCCTCGGATTTCCAAATGTCCCTTTGTAGTTCGCCCATCGCCTCGTCGGTGGCCTGAACTCCGTGCGACACGGCGTGCGAGACGATCGCCTTGGTCGATGCGTGGGCGACGGTCGGGCCGTTGGCGAGTTCGTGCGCAAGTGTTCTGGTGACCTTGGCGAGTTGTTCGTCGGGGACAACACGATTGATGACGTTCCAGCGCTCGAGCGTGCGCGCGTCGTAGCGGCGCGCCAGCATCGCCATCTCCTTGGCACGCGCCGCGCCGGCGCGTTCGGTGACCCGTTGAATGCCGCCCATCAAGGGATTCAGGCCGATCGCGGCTTCGACGCTGCCGATCTTGGCCGACTCGCTCGCCACAATCAGATCGCAGGCCAGCGCCAGCTCCAGGCCGCCCCCGAGGCACACGCCGTGCACGGCGGCGACGATCGGAATCGGCAGCGTGTCGAACGCACGCAGCAGTTCGACGAGATCGAGGCCGGGGGCCTCACCACTCTCGGCACTATCGAACAACGAGACGTCGGCGCCGGCGCAAAAATTGCGCAGGCTGCTGCGCAGTAGCACGGCGCGGGCGTGCTGCTCGGCCGCCCAGCGGACCCCCTCGATCAACCCGTCGTACAGGGCGGTATTCAAAAAGTTGTGCGGGGCGTGCTGCATCGTCAACACGACGACGTGGCCGTCCATCTCGCGTGCCACCGCGGGTGAATCCCGGTCCGGAGCACCCACCGGTGGTATCGCGCCGGCCGGCTGATCCAGGGTCTGTTCAGTCACGAGACATCCTCTCGTCTTGTTCTATGTCGCTCGTCATACTTACAATATGACCCCAGGTTAGATCTATTTAACTGCGTTCTGTCAAGAACTTATGTATGATGGACGTCATGCCTAGACGAAGCGATAGCAAGGACCGGATGATCGCTGCGGCGCGCCGGCTATTCCGCGCGCACGGGTATTCCGGCACCGCACTGTCAGATGTCGTGACCGAAAGCTCGGCACCGCGCGGGTCGCTGTACTTCCACTTCCCCGGGGGCAAGGAAGAACTCGCCACCGAAGTAGCGCTCATGCACGCCGCCGATGGCATCGCCCACCTCAACCGGGCCGCAGGCACCACCACCACCGCCGCCGAATTGATCGCGGCGTTCCTCGAGCGTCCGCGCGACGAGCTCATTGCCAGCGACTACCGCGAAGGCTGCGCTGTTGCCCCGATCGTCATCGAATCGACCCCGGCCTCAGTCGGGCTGACCGACACCACCCGTCGCGGCTTCCAGGACCTCATCTCCACCCTGGCCGCTCGTCTCACCGAGAAAGACCTTCCCGAAGATCGTGCCGGGCAGCTCGCTATCAATGCCGTCAGCGCGATGGAAGGTGCGCTGATTCTCGGCCGAGTGCTGCGCAGCCCCGAGCCATTCGATGCGGCGATCGCCGAACTGACCACCAGCGCCCAAGCCGCAGAAAGGACAACGGCCCGATGACCGCAATGACAATAAATGAGTTGCACACCAACCTGATTGGTGCTTGGACGCTCCAGTCCTACGAAAGCAGCAGCATTGACGGCTCCGATGTGATCTACCCGCTGGGCGCCGATGCCCGCGGCATCATCATGTACACCCCGGACGGCTACATGTCGGCCCAGCTCATGCGCGCAGACCGCACGACCTTCGACCGCAACGATCCGCACCTGGCCCACGACAATGAACTCGCCGCGGCGGCCGGAGGTTACCTCAGCTACGCCGGCCCGTTCACCGTCGTCGACGAAAGCCTGATCGCTCACCACGTCGAAGTCAGCCTGCTGCCCAACTGGATTGGTGGGATCCAGTACCGCAAGGCACGTTTAGAAAACTCCTGCCTGGAATTGCGCCCAGCCGAACCGATCCTGATCCACGGCGAGCCCCGGACCGCCAAGCTGGTCTGGCGTCGTATCTGAGAGCCGAACTACCGAACTCCGAGGTTCGGTACTACAGTCTCGGCAGGATCCCAGATAAGGAGGCCGAGACGAACCCTCAGGATCCGTTCGGACACAATCCGTTTAGTTACGATCCACTTGGCCGTGCCCCATACGCCGAACCGGCGGCGGGGCCGCCCCCGGGACCGCCGGGCTTCATGCCGCCGCCCCCGCCGCCGCACCGCCCGCCCGTCAACACCTTCGCGACGTTGTCGCTGGTGTTCGCGTTCGTGTTCGCGCCCGTCGGTGCGATTCTGGGACATCTGGGCCTTTCGCAAATCCGCCGCACCGGTGAGCTCGGACGTGATCGCGCGCTGGTCGGTTTGTCCCTGTCGTACGGGTTCATCGTGCTCACCGTCGTCGCGCTGACCGGATGGGCCACGCTCACCACCCTGGAAGTCTCGCGGTCCAACCAGGCCACGGCGCCCGCGACCACCGCCGCCCCCGTCACCACCAGCGAGTCACCGCCGCCGCCCAAGGTGGCGCCGGACGACGTCATGAAGCTCCTGCCCAAACTGGATGCCCTGAAAGGCCTCACCAACGACCAGAACCTGGAGGCCGGCCAAACCTGGGATCGGCCAAGTAAAAGCGACACGGACGCGACGATCGATCGCCCACAGTGCTGGGGAAGCGTGATGCCCGGGGCCCCGGAGGCGTACGACCTCAACACCATGTTGCGGTACCGCGCGGAGTCGTTCTCCGACACCCAAACCTTCCTGAAGTCGATCCAGGTGATTCAGGCGGCTATGGCGTTTCGTGATTCGCCGACCGCCCAAGCACAAGTGACGAACCTGGTCGACGGATGGCGCCAATGTGGCGGTGTACCCGTGACACTGACCGCCCCCGGCGGGCCGACGTACACCTTGTCGCTGAGCCCCCCCGCCGATGCCGGTAACGGCATCACCACGATGGATCTGGCGCCCAAGGGCCTGCAGGTGCGTTTCGTTCGGGCGGCGGCGGCCAAAGCCAACGTCGTGGTCGACCTGTACGTCGTCAGCCTCGGCACGACCGATGCCAGCGGCCCCCGGCAGACGGCCGCGAGCATCGCCAACTACATCCTCAACAAGATCCCCGACTGCAGCGTCTCCCCAGTACGGTGGGCACATGAAATATCTCGATGTCGACGGAGTGGGACAGGTCAGCCGGATCGGCTTGGGCACCTGGCAGTTCGGCTCACGCGAGTGGGGCTACGGGGATGAGTACGCCGCAGGCGCCGCCCGTGACATCGTGCAGCGCGCTCGGGCGAAGGGCGTGACGCTGTTCGATACCGCCGAGGTGTACGGGCTGGGCAAAAGTGAGCGGATCCTCGGCGAGGCGCTCGGCGACGAGCGTGCCGAGGTCGCGGTGGCCAGCAAGATCATGCCGGTCGCGCCGTTTCCCGCGGTGGTCAAGCAGCGCGAGCGCGCGAGCGCGCGCCGACTTCAGCTGGACCGCATCCCGCTTTACCAGATCCACCAGTCCAACCCGCTGGTCCCCGATTCGGTGATCATGCCGGGAATGCGTGATCTCCTCGACAGCGGCAAAATCGGTGCGGCCGGCGTCTCGAACTATTCGTTGGAGCGTTGGCAGAAAGCCGACGCCGCGCTGGGCCGTCCGGTCATCAGCAATCAAGTCCATTTTTCGCTTGCGTTTCCGAATGCGCTCAAGAATATGGTCCCGTTTGCCGAACGGGAGAATCGCATCGTGATCGCCTACAGCCCATTGGAACAGGGGTTGCTGGGCGGCAAGTATGGCGTCGACAATCGTCCCGGCGGCGTCCGAGCGATGAACTCACTGTTCGGCACCGAAAACCTGCGCCGCCTCGAGCCGTTGTTGCAGCTGCTGCGCGATGTCGCGAAGGAAGTCGACGCCAAGCCGGCCCAGGTGGCGCTGGCCTGGCTGATCAGCTATCCGGGCGTGGTCGCCATTCCCGGCGCGTCCAGCGTCGAGCAGCTCGAGTTCAACGTCGCCGCCGCCGACATCGAGCTGCGCACCGAATCCCGTGACGCGCTGACCGAGGCGGCCCTGTCGTTTCGGCCGGCGTCACCGGCCCGCTTCCTCACCGACCTGGTCCGGGAGAAGCTCGGCCGTCACTGAACGCGGGGCGAGGACCGGCCGCGCTGGCGGGGCGCACCGCGGGCGACCACGACCGGCATCGAGGTCGAGGCGTTGGTGCGCAGGATCGTGTGCACCACCTCGATCAGGTCCTCGACCGGCATCAGCTTGCCGGGCATGCACCCCCGCGACACCCACAGCGGGTAGGCCTGCATGGCGAGGTCCATATCCCAGCCGGCGTTCATTCCGGTTGCTGCGTCGCCCTCGCCACCCGGCGCACTCCCCCACGATGAGGTTGGTGAAGCCGACATCGGGGTGTTCGGCCCGCCAAGCCTCGACGAGCCGCTCCAGCGCCGCCTTGCTGACGCCGTAGGCGCCCAGACCCGGCCATGACGGCCCGTAGGGACCCGCGTCGGAGGACAGGAAGACCGCCTTGCCCGTCGACGCGGTCAGGTATGGCATCGCGGCTGCCGTCACGAGCGACGCCCCGATGACGTTGGTGTCGAAGATGCGCCGCCAGGTTTCGGCGTCGGTATCGACCATGCGAACCAGCGGGCTGATGGCGGGCGTGTACACCACGTTGTCGATGCCGCCGAGCGCGTCAGCGGCCTTGTCGATGGCGGACCGGCACGATGCCTCGTCGAGTGATGTCGCACTCGACGGCGATCGCGGCCGGGCCCCGCCTCTTTCGCCGCGGCCTCGATGCGCTCACGTCGACGGGCCAGCAGCGCGACCTGATCGCCGCGCTGTGCAAGGCCGATCGCAATACAGCGCCCGAGGCCACTCGACGCGCCAACCACCACTGTCCGTGACATATTCGCCCTCTCCTGTAACGCGCCCGTCGCAGGCACAGCGTATCGAGCAGGAGTGGGGCGGGTCACTACCGGTCAGGGTGCGGCTTGCAACACCACCGCGCTGTGCGCGTCGACGGTCATCTTCGCGGCCGCGCCAAGCTGCTCGGCAGGCGTCGTGTCTTTGGACCCGGTGTACACCACGGTGCGCCAACTGCCGCCGAATTCCGCTGGCGGAAGGGTGAATTCGATCGGCTCGTGGTGGGCGTTGAAGCACAGCACGAACGAGTCGTCGAGCACCCGCTGACCCCGCGCATCGCGGTCGGGGATGCCTTGGCCGTTGAGGAACACCGCGACGGATTTCGCGAAGCCGGAACCCCAGTCCTCCTCGGTCATCTCGGAGCCGTCGGGGGCGAACCAGGCGATGTCGGGCAGGCCGTCCTGGCCGCGCCGGCCCACCGGCTTGCCGTCGAAGAAGCGACGCCGGCGGAACACCGGGTGCTCGGCGCGCAGCGCAGACACCGTGTGGGTGAACTCGAGCAGGTCGGCGTCGGCCTCGGCCCAGTCGATCCAGGTGAGCTCGTTGTCCTGGCAGTAGCCGTTGTTGTTGCCGCTCTGGGTGCGGCCGAGCTCGTCGCCGTGACAGATCATCGGCACGCCCTGCGACAGCAGCAGTGTGGCGATGAAGTTGCGCTGCTGGCGAGCACGCAGCGCGTTGATCCCGGGATCGTCGGTCGGCCCCTCGACGCCGCAGTTCCACGACCGGTTGTGGCTCTCGCCGTCGTTGTTGTCCTCGCCGTTGGCCTCGTTGTGCTTCTCGTTGTAGGACACCAGGTCGCGCAGCGTGAAGCCGTCGTGGGCGGTGACGAAGTTGATCGAGGCGACCGGCCGGCGCCCGGTGTGCTCGTAGAGGTCGGCCGATCCGGTCAGCCGGGAGGCGAACTCGCCGAGCGTGGCGGGCTCGCCGCGCCAGAAGTCGCGGACGGTGTCGCGGTACTTGCCGTTCCACTCCGTCCACTGCGGCGGGAAGTTGCCGACCTGGTAGCCGCCGGGCCCGACGTCCCACGGCTCGGCGATCAGCTTGACCTGGCTGACGGTCGGATCCTGCTGCACGAGTTCGAAGAACGTCGACAGCCGGTCGACGTCGTAGAACTCGCGGGCCAGGGTCGAGGCCAGGTCGAACCGGAAGCCGTCGACGTGCATCTCGGTCACCCAGTAGCGCAGCGAGTCCATGATCAGCTGCAGCGCGTGCGGGTGGCCGACGTTGAGGCTGTTGCCGGTGCCGGTGTAGTCCATGTAGTAGCGCTTGTCGTCGTCGACCAGCCGGTAGTAGGCGGCGTTGTCGATGCCGCGCATCGACAGCGTCGGGCCCAGGTGGTTGCCCTCGGCGGTGTGGTTGTAGACGACGTCGAGGATGACCTCGATGCCCGCCTCGTGCAGGGCGCGGACCATCGCCTTGAATTCCTGCACCTGCCCGCCCGGCGACGTGGCGCTGGAATACTTCGCGTCCGGCGCGAAGAACCCGATGGTGTTGTAGCCCCAGTAGTTGGCCAGCCCCTTGTCGATCAGGGTGGAGTCGTTGGCGAAGTGGTGCACCGGCATCAGCTCGATCGCGGTGACGCCGAGCTCTTGAGGTGCTCGATGATCACCGGGTGCGCCATGGCGGCGTAGGTGCCGCGTATCTGCTCGGGGATCTCCGGATGGGTCTGCGGTCAGACCCTTGACGTGGGCCTCGTAGATGACCGTGTCGGCGTATTCGCGGTTCGGCGGGCGGTCGTATGCCCCAGTCGAAGAACGGGTTGATCACCACCGACTTGGGCATGCTGGCCGCGGAGTCGTCGTCGTTGCGGCTGTCCGGGTCGCCGAAGGTGTAGCCGAACAGCGACTGGTTCCAGTCGAATGTGCCGTCGATGGCCTTGGCGTACGGGTCGAGCAGCAGCTTGTTCGGGTTGCACCGCAGCCCGGCTTCGGGCTCGTACGGGCCGTGCACGCGGTAGCCGTAGCGCTGGCCGGGCTCGATGTTCGGCAGGATAGCCGTGCCAGACGAAGCCGTCGACCTCGGGCAGCGTGACCCGGGTCTCGGCGCCGTCGGCGTCGAACAGGCACAGCTCGACCCGCTCGGCCACCTCGCTGAACACCGCGAAGTTGGTGCCCGAGCCGTCGTAGGTCGCGCCCAGCGGATAGGCCTTGCCCGGCCACACTTCGCCAGTGGGCGTGGGAGCAGGGGCTGCGGTCGTCATGGCGCACTTGATACCCGAGCAAAGCGGCGGTCAAACAACTGCGCGAAAAGCCCTGACGGACTTGCTATTCCGGGGCTCAGCCGAAGCCAGTCAGGGCTTGAGCATGACCTTGACGGCTCCGTCCTGCTTCTTCTGGAAGATTTCGTAGCCGTGCGGAGCCTCCTCGAGGGGCAACACGTGGGTGGCGAAGTCGTCAACGCCGAGCGGATCGTCGTCGGTCAGCAGCGGCATGATGTCGTCGACCCATCTCTTGACGTTGGCCTGGCCCATTCGCAGCGTCACTTGCTTGTCGAAGAGCGTGAGCATCGGCAGCGGATCGGCCATCCCCCCGTAAACCCCGATCAGCGAGATCGTCCCGCCGCGCCGCACGATGTCGATGGCGGAGTACAGCGCACTGAGCCGGTCCACGCCGGCTGTCTGCATCAGCCGCTTGGCGACGGCATCCGGCAGTACCGCGGTGGCCTGCTGCGCGAACCGGGCAGCCGGGGAACCGTGCGCCTCCATGCCCACCGCATCGATCACTGAGTCCGGGCCACGGCCATCGGTCAGGTCCCGGATCGCATCACCAAGAGAAGAGTCGAGATGCCCCATATCGATGGTGTGGATGCCGCGCTGTGCGGCGCGGGCCAGTCGCTCGGGTACCAGGTCGACGGCGATGACCCGGTAGCCCAGATGATCTGCGATGCGCGCGGCCATATCCCCGATCGGACCCAACCCGAGTACGGCGACCGTGCCACCGTCGGGAATGTCGGCGTACGCCACCGCTTGCCAGGCGGTCGGTAGCACATCGGACAGGTAGACAAACCGCGAATCCGGCGGTCCTACAGGGACTTTGATGTGAGTGAATTGGGCCTGCGGAACGCGCAGCAGTTCGGCTTGGCCGCCGGGGACTTCGCCATAGAGTTCCGAATAGCCGAAAAGCGCTGCCCCCATGCCTTGTTCACGCACCTGGGTGGTTTCACATTGCGTGAAAAGCTGTTTGCCGCACATGTGACAGCTGCCGCACGAGATCTGAAACGGGATTACCACACGGTCGCCGACGCGGAGATCGCCCGTTTCCGGCCCGGTCTCGCGGACGATGCCCATCGGTTCGTGGCCGAGGATGTCACCCGGTTTCATGAAAGCCCCGAGAACCTCGTAGAGATGCAGGTCGGACCCACAGATGTTCGTCGAGGTGACTTCGATAATGGCGTCGGTGGGCTGTTCGATCTTCGGGTCGGGCACCGACTCCACGCGCACGTCGCGTTTGCCGTGCCAGGTGACAGCTTTCATCGCCACTCCTGCCTGAACGGTTGCTCCCGTGGCTGATACCCGTCTCGTGCCCGCCGAAACGGCGGATGCGCGGGTTGAGTCTGTCCGAGCGCGGGTACCACGCTGTGGTGACCGAGTCGGGAGTGATCGTCGTGGGCAGCGGGCCAGCCGGGGTGGCCGCGGCGGAGTCGTTTCGCGAACACGACAGCCGCCTACCGGTGCGGATCTTCACCGCCGACATCGACCTGCCCTACGCCCGGCCGCCGTTGAGCAAGGAGTATCTGCGCGGCCAGACCGATGACGTCGAGTTGCATTCCGCCGCAATGGTTTGACGACCGGGAGATCGAACTCAGTCGCGGCGCGCGCCGTCGACCGGTTGGACCTCGGCGAACGCGCCCTCTACGTCGGCGATGAGCGCCATTCGTTCGACACGCTGATCTTGGCCTGCGGCGCGGCACCGGTAGCTCCGCCGATTCCCGGCGGGCAACGCGCGCTGCTGCTGCGGTCCTTGGCCGAGGCCACCGCGCTGCGCAACGCCGCAGACACCGCCGATTCAGCTGTGGTGATCGGCTCGGGCTTCATCGGCTGCGAGGCGGCCGCATCGTTGGCGCTACGCGGTGTGCCGGTGACTCTGGTTGCCCCCGAACAGCTTCCACAAGAGAAGCGGCTCGGAAACCAGGCCGCCGAACGCCTGCGTGATCTGGTGACCGATGCGGGCGCCCGCCACGTCGGCGGCGTGGAGGTCGAGGAAATCACCGACGCCGGGGTGCGGCTGGACAACGGTGTCACCATCGACTGCGATCTCGTGCTCGCCGCGACGGGCGTCAAGCCGCAAAGCCGCATCGCCGCCGAGGCGGGTCTGCAGCTCCACGACTCCCGCATCGTCGTCGGCTCCGATATGGCCACCTCGGCGCCCGACGTCTACGCGGCGGGTGACGTCGCGCTGGCACGGCATGAGATCGCGGGTCGCCACCTGGCGATCGAACACTGGCAGGACGCGACCGACCAGGGCGCGATCGCCGGCGCCTGCGCGGCGGGTCAGGACATGAAATGGGATGGAGTGCCAGGGTTTTGGACAACCATCGGTGAGGCGACGCTGAAGTATCACGCCTGGGGGGATGGCTTCGAACGCTGCCAGATGCTCAACCGTTCCGACGGCTTCACGGTCTGGTACGAGTCGGGGAACGCGGTTGTCGGCGTGCTCACCTATAACGCAGACGACGACTACGACCTCGGCGAGCGGTTCATCGCCGAACGTCGCGGTCGGTGATCTGGCGCTTGAGCGGATGTCTTGCGAATACCTACACTCGGATTGATGACCTCAATCGTGATCGTCGGAAGCGGCTTCACCGGATTCACCTGCGCCCACCGGCTGGCCCGTATCCTCCGCCGACGGCACGTGGCTGCTGACATCACCATCGTTTCCCCGGTCGATTACATGCTCTACACACCTTTGCTGCCAGATGTTGCCGGCGGGTTGGTCGACGCTCGCTTTGTCGCGGTGCCCCTGGCCAATGCGCTCAAAGGGGTGCGCGCGGTGCGCGGCCGCGTGGACGGCGTGGACTTCACTCAGCAAACCCTGACATATTGCGATCCCGAAGAACGCCGCCACCGCATGTCCTGGGATCGCCTGGTGCTGACGCCCGGTTCGGTCACGCGGTTGTTCGACGTGCCAGGACTGGCGACACACGCGCGAGGCTTGAAAACCACCGCGGAGGCCCTTTACCTGCGAGACCACTTCGTCGAGCAGCTCGAGCTGGCCGATATCGACGACGACCCCGCGGTGGCGGCGGCGCGGCGCACCGTCGTGGTGGTCGGCGCATCTTATTCAGGTACCGAGCTGGTCGCACAGCTGCGAGCACTGGCCGACGCGGCCGCGAAGCAAATGGGCTTCAACCCCGCCGAGGTGAAGTTCCTGTTGCTCGACACGGCAGATCA
The DNA here is from genome assembly GCA_963832935.1 of uncultured Actinomycetota bacterium. Taxonomy (GTDB): domain Bacteria; phylum Actinomycetota; class Actinomycetes; order Mycobacteriales; family Mycobacteriaceae; genus Mycobacterium. Next base: position 240,223 of record CAWHWA010000018.1, on the reverse strand, counting down.
GGTCATGCCCGAGGTGGGCAAGAAGCTCGGTGACGCGGCACTGAAAGTGTTGCGGCGCCGCGGCATCGACGTCCGGCTCGGCACGACGCTCAAGGAAGCGCATGCCGATCATGTTGTGCTCAGCGATGGTTCGCGCATCGACACGCACACGATCGCCTGGGTGACGGGCGTAACCGGCGCGCCGCTGATCGAACAGCTGGGTCTGCCCACCGAAAAGGGCCGGCTCAAAGTGCAGCCCGATCTTCAAGTACCGGGCCACCTGGGCGTTTTCGCGGCAGGCGACGCGGCCGCGGTGCCCGACCTGACCCAGCCCGGAAAGATCACGCCGCCCACCGCCCAACACGCGACGCGACAGGGGAAAGTGCTGGCCCGCAACGTGGCCGCCAGTCTCGGCTACGGCACGAGCAAGCAATACAAGCATCGCAATCTCGGCCTGGTCGTCGACCTTGGTCCGGGTACGCGGTCGCCAATCCCCTCAACGTGCATCTGTCCGGGCTGCCTGCGAAGTTCGTCACGCGTGCCTACCACCTGTACGCGATTCCGCGCCCGGTCAACCGGTGGGCCGTGTCGTTGGCCTACCTCACCGATCTGCTGTTCAACCGATCCGTGGTATCGATCGGGCTGTCTTCGCAGGAGGACGCGCAATTCACCGCCAGCGAAGGCATCCCGATGCCGAAGATCAGCTGACAACCCGTTTAATCCCCCGCCGTGTCGGGCAATCGGCCAACGTGGATAGCGACGACGACAACATGCTGGACCAGTCCGAAAGCCTGGACTCCGACGAGGTTCGCAACGATGACGGCGATGAGGTGGTGGATCCGCCCGACCGGTGGATTGATGCCGACGACCATGAGTCGCTCGACGAGAAACTCAAGGCGGAGATTTCTGACACTGCGCCCGACGACCAACCGTCGCAGGACGCGCACGACTCCGACGAGGGTGGTGCGCTCGACGTGGTCAGCGACGACGAGCTGGACCACCTAGACCCGACCCATTACGGGCGGGACCGCGGCCAGATCGATGGGACTCCGGAGGACGGCGAGTCCTTCTTCAACATCGAGAAGTGACTGCGCCGCTGGTTCGAAATTCACTGCGCCGCAAGACAACGAAAGTCGGTGCCGAGCAGATCACTCCTTCGCGGCATTGCGCAAGCTGCGGTTCGTGGAGCGCAGATCGGTGTTCGCCCCGGACAGTTCCGCGTTGTCATCCTCGAGGTTGAGGATGCGCGCGATCCCGGCGCGGTTGACCCCAGCGTCAACCAGCGCGCTGATGCGCCGCAGCCGAGCCAGGTCATCGGCACTGTAGCGCCGGGTTCCGCCTTCGCTTCGAGTCGGCTTGAGAAGGCCGTTGCGCTCGTAGAGGCGCAACGACTGCACGGCGACGCCGGAAAGCTCGGCGGCGACAGAGATGCTGTACACGCCATGATCCGGCTCCGGTCCACCGCCTGCGGCGTCGGCCATCGAGCGCCTCCTCACTTGCTCGCGCAGAAAACCTGTCTATCACACTTGCACTAAAGTTTCCAGGGTGATATACAAAACCTATGCCGATAAGGCATAGGTATTTACGTCCCCGATGGCAACAGATTGGAGTGAGAGATGGCTGCAATGCTGATGCGTACCGATCCCTTTCGTGAGCTGGACCGTTTCGCCCAGCAAGTGCTGGGCACGGCCGCCCGTCCGGCGGTGATGCCGATGGACGCCTGGCGCGAGGGCGAAGAATTCGTCGTCGAGTTCGACCTGCCGGGAATCGACGCCGATTCGCTGGATATCGACATCGAACGCAATGTGGTGACCGTGCGGGCCGAGCGTCCGGCCGTCGACCCCAACCGGGAGATGCTGGCCACCGAACGCCCGCGTGGAGTGTTCAGCAGACAGCTGGTGCTCGGTGAAAACCTCGACACCGACAGGATCGAGGCTTCCTACGCCGAAGGCGTCCTGCGCCTTCGCATCCCGGTGGCCGAGAAAGCCAAGCCACGCAAGATCACCGTCGGCCGCGGTGACGGGCACCCGGCCATCAACGACCACAGCACTAGACGGGAGGTGATCAACGCCTGACGACTTTAGGGCGGAGGCGGCGGCCGCAGTCGTCACTCAACGGTCGCCGCCCGCCGCGAGTAACAGACCAGCGCCGAGCGTTGTGTCATGATCTGAAACCGTCCTCAGCGTTGAACAGTCAGCGCCCCCAAAGCCGATGCCGTTCTCGCATTCCCCCATCCGTTCGGGTCTCGATGGTGCGGGCGTGACGGCGGCCGGTGGCGTCCGGTGAACTGAACCCGAGGAGACGAAGCCGCGATGAATTGGAACATCAACGGCCAATCGGCCGATGTCGAACAAGCCTTGGCCGGCGGCACGCCGCAGCGAACGGGCTGGTTCCGGTTCTATTTCGCCGACCAGCGGTGGGAATGGTCCGAACAGGTCCAACGGATGCACGGCTATGAGCCCGGCGGCGTCACCCCGACCACCGGGCTGGTGCTGTCACACAAGCATCCGGACGACCGTGGACAGGTCGCGGCCACCATCGATCAGATCCTCAATACCCGCCAGGCGTTCAGCACCCGCCATCGGATCATCGACACCGGCGGACAGGTCCGCCACGTCGTCGTGGTCGGTGATCAACTGCACGACGACCAGGGTGCCGTGGTCGGAACGCATGGGTTCTACGTCGACGTGTCCCCGCTGCCCGATCAGGAACGCGAAGACCTCGTCACGGCGAAGTTGGCCGAGATCGCCGAGCAGCGGGCCAGTATCGAGCAGGCCAAAGGGATGTTGATGGTGATCTATGGCATCGGCGATGAGTGCCGCCTTTGACCTGCTCAAATGGCTATCTCAAGAGGCCAACGTGAAGCTGCGGCTGCTGGCCGAACAGATCTGCGAAGACTTCCGCAGCGCAGGTCCAGGCCTCACCTCGCAAGCGGAATTCGACCATCTCCTGCTCACCGCACGCGAACGCGTCAACGCAGTCGGCGCGCAGGAGCTCGTAAGTGGGCAGGGATTTATAGATAAAAGCCTCGAGCGCATTACTTCTTGCTGGGAATTACGATCACAACGATCAACGTGAGGATGGAGAAGAAGAGCCCAAGAATCCCCCATCCCAGCGGATTGCGGCCCTTCATCGCAGCAATGAGGCCACAGACGATCGCGGCGATCACGCTTCCGATGAAGACGAAAATTCCCTTAATTCCACGGAGAATGAACCCCGCCGCAAGTGGATCCGAACTCGCCAGAATCACGGAGTGCAACATGTCAGACCCTTTCTCGGTGAAAAGTCTTGACGGAATACCCTCGCGGGGCCGCGTCAAACCGTAATTCGGGTGACATGCAGGCGGTCTCGTCGGCCTATTGTTCTCGAAATGACGCGTCTATACACGCGCAACCTTTTGCCGATTGTCTCTTATCGCGCTTAGACATCACCGGAGAAATCGGCAGTGATCCAGCGGTCGGGGCGGATGGTGAACAGCACGGTCTGCTGGCTATCCATACCCTGGACGAACGTGCGCCCGCCTTCCTCGCCGAGGTAACGGATCGCGATGGCTTCCCGCACGTCCGGCGGGGTTGGCGTGGTGGTCTCGACGACCGTGCCCTCGACGACCACGTATTGATACGGCGGCTCCTCGAGCTGGACCACTAGCGTCACCGCCCCGGCCCGCTCGATGAGCTTGGCCTTGCGAGACGACGAGCCGGTGTTGACCAGGATGTTTCCCCCGGGGGCATAGCCGTACCAGATCGGGACACTGGACGGCGGACGACCGTCCTCGGCAGCAACGGATAACACCCCGACATGCTTTGCCGCCAGGAACTCCTGACGTTCGGTTTCGCTGAAAGCTTTCATGCTGGGCGCAACATGCCGCCTGCGCCGACCTATTCCCTAGGCGCGGCGTCGCGGTGCGTCGACCCGGGCAGCCTCAGCTGCCCGCGATCCAGGCTTGTTCCTCACCGGGCTCGGGCAGGACGCGCCCGCCTTCGACGGCGAAACTGGCTGGGCTGCTTTCGAAAACCACCAGAACCCGCTCGGCGGGGACACCAGCCAACCGGGTTACGGCGGAGGCGATTTCGGTGGCAAGCCGCGTGACCTCACCCTTCGGGTGGCCCTCGCGTATCCAGCCGCTAACCAGGACTGGGCTGGCTGGGACACCGTCGGTGTAGACGTCATCGGCGGCCAATTCGTGAAAAACCACGTTGACATAAGTGCTGGGCACGTGATTGATCTCCGAGTGGATGGTCGCAATCTCACGCGCGAGCGCCGCCTTGATCGGACCGGGCAGCGTTGATTCTGTCGTCGTGCAGGTATAGATCGGCATGATTGCTTGATCGTCGGCCGAACGGGCGCTGTTGTCGATGTTCTCGCGGACAACGCTGCGCGGCATCGGATGTAACCGGCAACAAGCGTCAATTCAAGAACAGCGCCGGAATCTTCGCGACCAGCTCGTAGAGGCCATAGGCGAATGGCACTCCTACCCATAACCAGCTAACCGTTCCCAGCAGCTTGCCACGAGGTGATGTCGCCTTGATCGTTCGATCGGTCATCGTCCGCCCTCACTGGAAACCACGCTGGCCGACTTTCGCGTATCCGCCACTGCGGCAAGGAAGTTAGGCGGCTGTGGAGTGCGAATCAGCTCGTTGCAGACCAAGCCGATCAGCAACAGGATCACCATGATCGCGAACGACCATCGGTAACGCTCCGGCCCCACCACATGGGCGGCAATGCGGTTGTCGGCAATCGCATTGACGATGACCGGTCCGAGGACGCCCGCGGTCGACCAGGCCGTCAGCAACCTGCCGTGGATGGCCCCGACTTCGAGGTAGCCGAACAGGTCACGCAGATAGGCCGGCGCTGTCGCGAACCCCGCACCATAGAACGACAACAGCAGGATGCACACCACGAGAAACAATGGCTTGCTCGCGTTTTGCGCGACGATCAAGACGACGTAAAGCACCGCTCCGAGACCGAGATAGAGCCGGTACATGTTCTTGCGGCCGGCCGCATCCGAAGCTGTGGACCAGAGTAGGCGTCCCGCCGAGTTTGCCAACGACAGCATCGCGACGAATCCCGCCGCGGCCGCCGTCAACGCCGCGGGAGAAGCCGCGTGTGGGAAGTAATCCCGGTAGATGGGTGCCGCCCGTTCCAGGATGCCAATTCCCGCAGTGACGTTGAAGCACAGCACTATCCACAACAGCCAGAACTGGGGCGTCTTGATCGCCTCATTGGCGGTGCGATCAGGTCCCGCGGCATGCGGCAACCTCGACGCGGCGACTCTGACGACGGGTGGTTCCCATCCCGGCGGTGGCAGGCGGATCAGGAGCACTCCCACCGTCATGAAGACGGCGTACACCACCCCCATGACCAGGAAGGTCGTGGCCAGCCCGTGCCGGTCGGTGCCAAACCATTTCATCAACTGCGAAGCCCACGGAGAGGCGATCAGCGCGCCGCCGCCAAACCCCATGATGGCGAAGCCGGTCGCCATGCCCGGTCGGTCGGGGAACCACTTCATTAAGGTGGAAACCGGTGAGATGTAACCGATTCCGAGGCCGATACCGCCGATAACTCCATAGCCGACGATGATCAGCCACATCTGGCCGATCTCGGCAGCAACGGCAGCGACGAGCAAACCGCCGCAAAAGCACAAGGTCGCCACGAGCATCGCCCAACGGGGACCTCGCCTTTCGACCGTCGTGCCGAAGACAGCGGCCGACATGCCCAGCATGACGATGCCCAAGGTGAACGGAACGGCGCTCAAAAGCCCTGAAGCCCCGAGGGTTTCATGCAGGGGAAGCTTGAACACGCTCCAGGAGTAAACGCTCCCGATCGCTAGATGTATCGAGAGCGCAGCAGGGGGAACAAGCCATCTACTCCACCCCGGGCTAGCAATGATTCGATCGCGCGACAGCACGCCAGCAGACAACATTGTCCTCTTTTCACAGCGGGCCCCTCATGCATCAGAACGCGTCGCCAGTGTCTCGTCAGTGACCAATTGGTAAGCGACGACAACAAGATACGGAAGCGATATCACTCATGCTTTACGGAGCAACAGCCGACAATTGTCGGCAAGTTCACCCTGACTGTAACGAGCCAACTCACGCGGCGAAGTCCAGGAATGGCGGTGAAAACACGTGTAGTCAAAGATTACCGAGTCGCCCGCCCCACAATCAGCGGGCGCACGATACGGGGCATGCCGCGCCACACGTCGTCGTCGGCAGCGACAGCAAAGCCGCAGGCGCGCATCAACTCCCCGGTCGGGCGGTTGCAGCAACACCCGCCGGCGAAGCCGCGCCACGGGCGGAACAGGTAGTCCTGCCACGCCGCAAGGAATCGCGAACTCGACCGCACGTGTTCGATGAACAGCAACTGCCCACCCGGGCGCAGCACGCGGGCGATCTCGCCGAGGGCGCGTTCGGGATCCTCCACGGTGCACAGGACGAGCGTCGAAACGACGGTGTCCACGGATGCATCGGTCAGCGGTAGGCACTCCGCGGGCGCGTCGACGATCCGCGCCGGATGGGCATGGCGCCGCAGGCGACGCGCGAGCCTTCGGCGCATGGCCGGCTCGGGCTCCATGAGCACGAGATCATCGATGCCGTCGTCGGGATAGTGCGCGATGTTCAGCCCGGTCCCCGCACCGATCTCGACGACGCGCCCCCGGGCGCCGCTCACGAGCGTGCGCCGCCGGCGGCGCATGCCCGCGAGCTCGCCGAGCCACACAAACGGGTCGTACACCAGGGCCATAATCCGCAGCCACGCCGCGGACGGCGGGCGCACTCGTTGCTCGGTGTCGGCGATTTCGGTCATGGCGCAAACGTAGAAGCAGCTGTTGGCTGCGCGCATCGCCCAGGGCGGCCATCTTTCGCGAATGGCCCGTTTCGGCTACGTCACAGGAGTCCGAGGCGCGCGGCCTCGGCGACGGCGGCCGTCCGGGAGGTTCGACCGAGTTTGCGGCGGATGTTCGCGACGTGGCGGTGAACGGTATGCGGGCTCAGCACAAGTTGCTCGGCGATCTCGCTATCGTGCAGACCGCGCGCGATGCAGGCGAGAATCTCACGCTCACGGACCGAGAGCAGGACCGGCTGCGGCTCGCGCGGGTGCCGCGGCGGTGACTGCGCCGGTGCCAGTACCTCTCGGCATGCGCGCGCGACGGAATCCACGTCGCCGTGCCAGGGGAAGTGCGCGCTACCGGGCAGCGAGATCAACGCAGCACCTGGAATCGCGGCCGCGACCTCACGCCCGAGCGGGTACGGCACGGCCCGGTCGTCGCGACGATGCACGACCAGCGTCGGGGAGCGGACCGCGGGAAGATGCGCGCGTACGTCGAGCCGATAGACGAGGCCCAACAACGCGGCGGCGGCCTCGGCGGTCGCCGCCTCCCGCTGTAGCCGGGCGAACCGTTCGTGCTCCGTGGATTCGGCAGCACCGAGGAACATGTGACTGAGCAGGCGGGAGCCGAGTCCCCAATGCGCGCGGACCGCCGCGATGATCGCGTCGCCCACTCCCGGGGCCGTGATCGCCGACCCGTCGGCGTACGACCCGTATAACACCAACCGCTCGACGCGCTCGGGATACGTTGCGGCGAAGGCGATTGCGGTGCAGCTTCCACAGGAGCCGCCCAACAGTGATACGCGCTCGAGCTCGAGCTCGTCGAGGAGCGCGCGCAGCATCGCGACTTCCGCGTCCAGGGTCAGATCCGCATCGCGCACCGTGCGGTCCGACATGCCGACGCCGAGCCGGTCGTAGCGGATCAACGTGTATGTATCGGCGACGCCTTCCCAGAATCGCCGGAAGCCGGCGCTCTCCCAGTCGAGTTCGAGATGGCTCACCCACCACGCCGGAGCGACGAGCGGTGGCCCCTCCCCGCGTACCTCGTACGCCACGCGGCGGGCGCCAACGCGGAGGAACCGGATCTCGGACTTTGCCAGCATCGCCCTGAGCCTACGACGGTTCCCTTGACCAGGGAAAGGACGGCGAGACGCTAGAGCAATCCGAGCAGTTGCAGGTCGGTGAGGTATTTGAGGATGATCGGCGCCGAGATGTGCGGGATGTCTTGGTCGGGGCCGATTTTGGCTTCTTGCACCGCCGCACGGAATCGCTCGGTGGGCCCGGAGGACCCGTGCGTCGGCTCGAAGGGCTCGACATGCGTCGCACTGTGCAATCGCAACTGCAATACCTGCAGCACCGTGTGCTGGCGCTGCCGATCGGGCAGGGCGCCCAGGGCAGTCTCAAACCGCTCCAACCATTCCCCGAAATCATCGATGCGCTCAATCGGGTAACCGGCTTCGATCGCCCAGTCGACGAACTGGTCGAAACCGATGCCATCGTCATGCGGGTTCATCACGTGATACGTCTCAAACCCGTCGACCACCTCGGCACCCAGCGTGGCAATCGACTCGGCAACGAACTCCACGGGTAACCCGTCAAAGTGCGCGCGCTGCCGGTTGCCCTCGGCGTCGAGCCGGTAGAACGAGGCCGGCGCAACACCGCTGGCCAAGAGGCTCAGCACCATCCGGGTGAACATGTCCGACACATTCAGCTGACCCCCATAGCTGGTGTCGGCCAGGATCATGTCGCAACGAAACGCTCCGACCGGCAGACCGCACAAGTCGTGCGCTTCGCGCAGCAGTACCTCGCCGGCCCACTTGCTGTTGCCGTAACCGTTGACGTAACTGCCATCGTTGATACGACTCGGACTGACGACGCGGATGTCGGCATCCTCGGTGAACACCGACGGCTCGACCTGATCACCCACGTTGGCCAGTCGACACATATGTATAGGACTTCAGCTTGCTGGTCAGCGCGATCCGGATCAGCTCAGCGGTGCCCGCGACGTTGGGCACGAATAGCTCGCTGTAGGGCAAGACGGCGTTGACCAGGGCCGCCGAATCGACGATCAGATCGACTGTGTCGGCCAGCGTCTGCCAGCGTTGTTCGTCCAGACCCAGGTTGGCCTCACCCTTGTCGCCGGCGACGACCTGCAGATGATCGGCGGCCAGTTCCTCGTAGTGCCGTAACAGTTCTGGGTCGCCGCTGTCGAAGGTTTTGTCTAAACGAGCCCGCGCATCCTCGTCAGAGTCCGCCCGTACCAGACAGATCAACGTGCCGTCCGTCAGCTCCATACGGCGCAGCCATTCCAGGACCAGATAACGCCCGAGGAAACCGGTCGCCCCAGGTCAACAGGACGGTGCGCACCTCAGCACTGGGGCCAGGCAACGTGGGTGCCGTGCTCAGGGTGGCGGCGTCGAGGAATTTGTCCAACGTGAGGTCACTGGCGCGTACCTCGTTCGCGTCATGTCCATGCACGGCGACAAAGCGCGGATCGCCGACATGCCTGTCGACCTGTTCGCTCAAGCCGCTCACGGTGGGCGCGTCGAATAGGGCGCGCACCGTCAGTTGGGTGTCCAGCGCTTTGTTGATCGTGGCGATCAGGCGCATAGCCGATAGTGAATTTCCGCCGAGGTCGAAGAAGGAGTCGTCGGCGCCGACCCGTTCGACCCCGAGGACATGGGCATAGATGCCGGCCAGGTTTTCTTCGACAGCGGTGCCCGGGGCGCGATACTCACTGCCGGTGTATTCCGGCACTGGCAGTGCGCGGGTGTCGAGTTTTCCGTTGACGGTCAACGGTAACGCGTCGACCCCCATGACCGCGGCCGGCACCATATAAGCCGGCAACCGTTGCGCCAGTTGAGCGCGCGCCTGCGCCGGGTCCGCGGTTCCGGTGACGTAACCGACCAGACGCTTGTCGCCAGGGCGGTCCTCGCGGGCGATCACCGCCGCGGCCTCGACGCCCTCCAATCGGCCAACGCTGTACGAATTTCGCCGAGTTCGATGCGATACCCGCGAATCTTGACCTGCTCATCGGCACGCCCGAAGTACTGCAGTTGCCCATCAGCACCCCAACACACAAGGTCCCCGGTGCGATACATCCGCACCCCAGAAGCGAACGGACACGCCACAAACCGCGACGCGGTCAAGCCCGGCCGGCCCAGATACCCGGCGCCCACACCATGACCGGCCACATACAACTCCCCGACCACACCGGCGGGCACCGGGCGCAACCAGCCATCGAGCACAAACAACGCCGCACCCGACACCGGCACACCGATAGGCACCACCGCCGAACCCGGCACAAGCGGAACACTGACCGTCACACACAGCGTGGTCTCAGTCGGCCCATACGCGTTGGTCATCACCCGCCCTGGCGCCCACCGATCCACCAACTCCACCGCACACGGTTCAGCGGCCACCACCAACGCCACCGACTCCAAACCCTCAACGGACAACGCCGCCAACGCCGACGGAGTCTGATGCAAGACGCTGACCTGTTCGCCAACCAGCAACGCCTGGAAGGCCTCCGGCACGGCGGCCACCGATTCGGGGACCACCACCAGCCGAGCCCCGTGCAACAACGCACCCCAGATCTCTTCCACAGAGGCATCAAAGGCATAGGAATACCACTGCGACCACACCTGCCCCGGCCCCGAGGGCAGGCCCACATGCAACGACTCCAGCAGTTGGGTCACGTTGTGATGGCTTGTAGCAACGCCTTTGGGGATACCGGTGGTACCCGAGGTGTAAACAATATGGGCGATATCATCGCCGGCGGGCACCGGCGGCGCGGCACTGGATTGGGCCCGCACAACCGGATCATCGACATCGATGACCACCAATCCGTACCCGTCAAACCGCCCTGACAGCTCCGCGGTGCTCACCGCGGCGATCGGCGCGGCATCGCAGATCATGAAGGCGACCCGGGCATCGGGCACCACCGGATCAATCGGCAGGTACGCCGCTCCCGCACTTGAGCACCCCCAAAATCGCGACAATCGCCTCAGCCGAGCGGGTAAACATCACCGCCACAGACTGACCCGGGCCCGCACCCTGCCCAACCAGCAACTGTGCCAACCGATTAGCGGCCAGATCCACCTCGCGGTAGGTCATCGAGCGGCCCGCACAGCTGATCGCCACCGCCTCAGGCGTAGAAACCGCCTGCGCGGCGAACAGTTCCGGTATCGACGCTCCAATCGCGGGTTGCGTCAACACCGCCCGATTACCGATGTCATCCAGGCGTACGTGTTCGAGCTCGTCGAGCACATCGATCGACGACACCCGCCGACTCGGATCGGCCGTCATGGCCACCAAGACCCGCTCGAGTCGCTCGATCAGCGCCTCGATGCTTTCCGCATCAAACAGAGCGGTGCGGAATTCCACCGCCCCGCCGATTCCCGCGGGGTCACCGGCCGGAGTCCAGCGTTCGGCCAACGAGAACGTCAAATCCATTTTCGCAGTGGGGTTGTCGAGCGGCATCTGGGTGATCTGCAGATCACCCAACGCCAGTTCGACGGCAGCGTCGTTGTGCTGCCCGGGAAGGTTCTGCCAGGCCAACGCCACCTGGACCAGCGGGTGATGGCTCAGGGACCGGATGGGATTGAGCCGCTCCACCAGCACCTCAAAGGGCACATCCTGGTGTTCGAAGGCCTCCAGACTGCGCGCCCGAACTTGGGCCAACAGGTCGGTGACGGTGGCGTCACCGCTGACCCCAACACGCAGTACCAGGGTGTTGATGAAAAAGCCCACCAATTCGTCAAGGGTGGGGTCACTGCGACCGGCGACCGCGAATCCCATTGGCACGTCAGGGCTGGCGCTCATCTTCGACAGCAGCACCGCAAGGGCGGCCTGCATCACCATGAAGCTGGTCAGGCCGTGCTCACGCGCCACCGTGCGCACCCGCTGCTGCAACTCGGCCGGCCACTCGACATCAACACTGGCGCCGCGGTAATCAAGCACCTGGGGAGCGGGCCGATCCGTCGGCAGCGCCAGCCGCTCGGGCATCCCGGCCAGCGCCTTCTGCCAATAGTCCAGCTGGACCGCGATGGGGCTGCGACTGTCTTCGATGTCGCCGAACTGGGCGCGCTGCCACAACGTGTAGTCGGCGTACTGCACCGCCAATGGCGCCCAACTCGGGGCCTGCCCGTCACACCGGCTGGCGTAGGCCATCCCCAGATCGCGCATCAGCGGGGTGATCGACCAGCCATCGGCGGCGATATGGTGCACGGCGGCCACCAACACATGCTCGTCGTCGGCGACAGTGAAAAGCTGTGCCCGCAAGGGCATCTCGGTCGCCAGGTCAAATGTGTGACGCGCGGTGGCGCCGATGGCCTCGTCCAGCTGGGCCGCAGGCCATGCGGTGGCGTCGACGATGTCCCAGCCGAAATAGGCCTGCTCGGGCGCCACCACCTGCTGGTAGGGCACACCGTCGACGTGAGGAAATATGGTGCGCAGCGATTCGTGGCGGCCCAGGAGATCGGTGAGCGCGGCGCCCAGTGCGTCGGCATCCAGCCGTCCGCGCATCCGCAATGCCACCGCCATGTTGTAAACCGGTGAGGGCCCCTGGAATTGGTCGAGGAACCACAACCGGTTCTGGGCAAACGACAATGGCACCATCGCCGGCCGCGGCCCGGCCACCAATGGCTCCAGGCGAGCCTCATCCGCATGGAGACGGGGCGCTAGTTGGGCAATCGTGGGTGCGTCGAAAAGAGCGCGCACGGTCCGGTGCGTATCCAGCGATTTGTTGATCGCCGCGATCAGGCGCATCGCCGACAGTGAATCCCCACCGAGGTCGAAGAAGGAGTCGTCGACGCCAACTCGCTCGACGCCGAGGATCTGCGCGTAGATACCGGCCAGGATTTCCTCGATCGCGGTGGCCGGGGCGCGATAGTCGGTACCGGTGTATTCCGGGGCGGGGAGTGCGCGCGTGTCGAGTTTGCCATTGACCGTCAATGGCAGCGCCTCGACCAGCATGATCGCGGCCGGAACCAGATAAGCCGGCAACCGCTCGGCCAGCGCAGCGCGGGCCGTTGCGGGGTCTGCGGCGCCGGTGATGTAACCGACGAGTCGTTTGTCCCCAGGGCGGTCCTCGCGGGCGATCACTGCCGCGGCCTCGACCCCCTCCAAACCGGCCAGCGCGGTACGGATTTCACCGAGTTCGATGCGATACCCGCGGATCTTGACCTGCTCGTCGGCACGCCCGAAGTACTGCAGTTGCCCATCAGCACCCCAACACACCAGGTCCCCGGTGCGATACATCCGCACCCCAGAAGCGAACGGACACGCCACAAACCGCGATGCCGTCAACCCGGACCGGCGCACATAACCGACCCCGAGCCCGCGGCCGGCCACATACAACTCACCGACCACGCCCTGCGGCACCGGCCGCAACCACCCGTCGAGCACGAACAACGCGGACCCCGGCAATGGCGAACCGATCGGCACGACACCCGACCCGGCCGTGAGCGGCGCACTGGTCGCCACCCACATCGTGGTCTCGGTCGGACCGTATTCGTTGATCATCACCCGCCCGGGCGCCCACCGATCCACTACCTCGGACGGGCACGCCTCACCGCCCACCAACAAGGCCACCGACTCCAGACCCTCGGGCGAGAGCATCCCTACCCCAGAAGGAGTTTGGCTTAGGACGCTGACCTTTTCGGAGACCAGCAAGGCGTGGAAGTCCGCCGTCGAGCTGGCCACCGACTCGGGCACCACCACCAGCCGGCCGCCGTGCAGCAGGGCACCGAAGATCTCCCAACCCGAGATGTCGAAGCTGTAGGAATGCCACTGCGACCACACCTGCGCCGGTGCCGCCAAACCCGGTTCCAACGACGTCATCAGTTGAGTGACGTTGTGGTGGGTGACCGCCACACCCTTGGGGATACCCGTGGTCCCCGAGGTGTAGATGATGTAGGCGATATCGTCGGGGCCGGGCACCGGCGGCCCGACGCTGGGCTCAGCGTCAACAACCGAATCGTCGACATCGATGACCAACAGCTCGTGCCCGTCCAGCCGCGATCTCAGCTCGGCAGTGGTGATCGCGGCGATCGGGGCGGCATCGCCGACCATGAACTCGATCCGGGCATCGGGCACCGCCGGATCGATCGGCAGGTACGCCGCCCCCGACTTGAGCACCCCCAAAATCGCGATGATTGCCTCAGCCGAGCGCGAAAACAGCAGCGCCACAGATTGACCCGGGCCGGCACCCTGCCCAATGAGTAACTGCGCCAACCGGTTCGCGGCAAGATCGACCTCGCGATAGGTGATCGAGCGGCCCGCACAACTGATCGCCACCGCCTCGGGGGTGCGAACCACCTGTGCGGCAAACAGTTCCGGTATCGACACGCCGATGACGGGCTGGGCCAACACCGCTCGATTACCGATCTCATCCAGGCGCACACGTTCACGCTCGTCGAGCACATCGATCGACGACACTCGCTGCGTAGGATCGGCCGTCATGGCCACCAGTACCCGCTCGAACCGCGCGATCAGTGTCTCGATGCTTGCCGTGTCGAACACGTCGGTGCGAAATTCCACCGTCCCGGAAATACCGGCCGGCTCACCGGCCTGAGTCCAGCGTTCGGCCAGCGATAAGGTCAGGTCCAACCGCGCGGTTTGGGCATCCAGCGGCATCTGGGTGATCTGCAGATCACCCAAGGACATTTCGGCGGTGGGGTCGTTGTGCTGCCCAGGAACATTCTGCCAGGCCAACATCACCTGGATCAGTGGGTGATGAGCCAACGACCGAGCGGGGTTGAGCCGCTCCACCAACAACTCAAAAGGCACATCTTGGTGCTCGTAGGCGGCCAGGCTGCGCTGCCGCACCTGCGCCAATACCTGCGCCACGGTCGGATCACCGTCCAGCTCGACCCGCAACACCAGCGTGTTGACAAAAAAGCCCACCAGCTCATCTAGTGCGGGATCACGCCGGCCGGCAATCGGGAATCCCACTGCCACATCACTATTGGCGCTGATCTTCGATAACAACACCGCCAGCGCGGCCTGCATCACCATGAAACTGGTCGCGTCATGCTCCCGAGCTGCACCACGCACCCGCTGTTGCAACTCGGCCGGCCACTGGACGGCCACACTGGCGCCGCGGTAATCGGCCACCGGCGGATAAGGACGATCCGTCGGTAGCGCCAACCGCTCGGGCATCCCGGCCAGCGCCTCTTGCCAATAGTCCAGCTGGACCGCGATGGGGCTCTGGCTGTCTTCGATGTCGCCGAACTGGGCGCGCTGCCACAGCGTGTAGTCGGCGTACTGCACCGCCAATTCGGCCCAACCGGGGGCCTGCCCGCCACACCGGCTGGCATAGGCCACCCCCAGATCACGCACCAGCGGGGTGATCGACCAGCCATCGGCGGCGATATGATGCAGGGCCGCCACCAACACGTGCTCGTCGTCGGCGACAGTGAAAAGCCGTGCTCGCAAAGGGATTTCGGCGCCCAGGTTGAATGTGTAGCGTGCCGCGGCATCGATGGCCTCAGCTAGCCGGGCCGCCGACCATCCGCGGGCATCAATCACATCCCAACCGAAGTCGGCCTGCCCGGGTGCCACCACCTGCTGGAAGGGCACGCCATCAACGTCAAGAAATATGGTGCGCAGCGATTCATGACGGCCCACCAGATCGGCCAGCGCCGCACCCAGCGCGGCGGCATCCAGCCGTCCACACAACCGCAACGCCACCGCCATGTTGTAGATCGGTGAGGGGCCCTGCAATTGGCCCAAAAACCACAACCGGCTTTGCGCGAACGACAACGGCACCGCCGCGGGCCGCGGCCCAGCCACCAATGGCTGCAGCCCAGAGCCATCCCCATCCGCACCGATGCGCGGCGCCAACCGGGCCACCGTGGGCGCCTCGAACACAGCACGCACTCCCAGGTCGGCGGCCAGGCCCGTGTTGATCGCGGCAATCAGGCGCATCGCCGACAACGAATCCCCACCCAGATCGAAGAAGGAGTCATCGACACCGACTCGTTCCAGCCCGAGCACTTGCGCGTAGATACCGGCCAGGATTTCCTCGATGGCGGTGGCCGGTGCGCGGTAGCGATCGGCATCGTGGAAGTCCGGCGCCGGCAGGGCGCGGGTGTCGAGTTTGCCGTTGAACGTCAACGGCATCGCTTCGACCACCATGATCGTGGCCGGCACCATATAGTCCGGTAGCCGCTCGGCCAGCTCAGCGCGCGCCGTTGCGGGGTCTGCGGTGCCGGTGATGTAGCCGACCAGTCGCTTATCGCCGGGGCGGTCCTCGCGGGCGATTACCGCCGCGGTCTCAACCCCTTCCAAAGCAGCTAGCGCGGTGCGGATTTCGCCCAACTCGATGCGATATCCGCGGATCTTGACCTGCTCATCAGCACGGCCCAGGTAGTGCAGCTGGCCATCAGCTCCCCAGCGCACCAGATCGCCGGTGCGATACATCCGCAGCCCAGACGCGAACGGACACGCCACAAATCGCGACGCCGTCAAGGCGCCCGGCGCAGATACCCGACCCCGAGCCCACGGCCGGCCACATACAACTCGCCGACCACCCCGGCCGGCACCGGCTGCAACCAACCGTCGAGCACAAATAACGCCGCCCCGGCCACCGGCGCACCGATCGGCACCACACCAGTCCCCGCCACCAGTGGCGCGCTGATTGTTACGTCAACCGTGGTCTCCGTCGGTCCGTAGGCGTTGGTCATCACCCGCCCCGGGGCGCAGCGGTCCACCAGCTCGACCGGGCAAGCCTCACCGCCCACCAACAAGGCCACCGACCCCAGGCCATCCAGAGGCAATGATGCTGCCGCAGAAGGGGTCTGGCTTAACACGCTGACCTGTTCGGCAATCGCCAAGGCATGCAAGTCTTCTGGCGAACGGGCTACCGACTCGGGTACCACCACCAGTCGGCCGCCGTGTAACAGCGCACCCCAGATCTCACGGACCGAGGCGTCGAAAGCATAGGAATGCCATTGCATTGACACCTTTGGCGGCCCTGGTGTTGTCAGGCCCGCGTCGAGTTCCGCCATCAGCTGGGTGACGTTGTGGTGAGTGATCGCCACGCCCTTGGGCACACCGGTGGTGCCCGAGGTGTAAATAATGTGGGCGATATCTCCGGGAGCCGGCGCGGGTAGTGCGAAGCTGGGCTGAGCATCAACAACGGGGTCGTTGACATCGATAACCCGCACCGCATAGCCATCCAGGCGACCGGCCAGCTCCGCGCTGGTGATCGCGGCGACCGGCGCGGCGTCGCTGAGCATGAACTCGATCCGGACATCGGGCACCGCCGGGTCGATCGGCAGATACGCCGCCCCGGTCTTCAAAATCGCCGAAATCGCCACGATCGCTTCGGCCGAGCGCGAAAACAGCAGCGCCACACACCGACCCGGGCCCACACCGATACCGACCAACAGGTGCGCCAACCGGTTGGCGGCCTCCTCCAGCTCCCGGTACGTCATCGAGCGGCCCGCAGAGCTGATCGCCACCGCCTCAGGGGTGCGAACCACCTGTGCGGCAAACAGTTCCGGTATCGACACGCCGATGACAGGCTGGCTCAACACCGCCCGGTTGCCCATCTCATCCAGCCGGGCGCGTTCACCGACATCGAGCACGTCCACCGACGACAACTGCCGGGTCGGGTCAGCCGTCATCGCCACCAATACCCGTTCAAGGCGATCGACCAGCGTGGCAATGCTTTCCGCGTCGAACACGTCGGTGCGGAACTCGACTTCCCCGGAGATTCCGGCGGGCTCGCCGGCCTGGGTCCAGCGTTCGGCCAGCGAAAGGGTCAGATCCATCCGCGCGGTGTGGGTATCCAGGGGCATCTGGTCGATCTGCAGATCGCCCAATGCCAGCCCGGCCGCGGGGTCGGTGTGCTGCCCGGAAGGTTCTGCCACGCCAACGCGACCTGGACGAGCGGGTGATGGCTCAGGGATCGGGTGGGATTGAGCCGCTCCACCAACACGTCAAAGGACACATCCTGGTGCTCGAAAGCGGCCAGGCTGCGCTGACGCACCTGGGCCAACACCTGCGCCACGGTGGGATCACCGGCCAGTTCGACCCGCAACACCAACGTGTTGACGAAAAAGCCCACCAGCTCATCCAGCGCGGGGTCACGCCGCCCGGCGACCGGGAACCCCACCGCCACATCACTGCTCGCGCACAGCTTCGACAGCAACACCGCCAGGGCGGCCTGCATCACCATGAAAGTGGTCGCGTCATGCTCACGGGCCACGGCGCGCACCCGTTGCTGCAACTCGGCCGGCCATTGGACGGCCACACTGGCGCCGCGGTGATCGGCCACCGGCGGATAGGGCCGGTCGGTGGGTAGCGCCAGCCGCTCGGGCATGCCGGCCAGCGCCTTTTGCCAGTAGTCCAGCTGCACCGCGATCGGACTGTGGCTGTCGTCGAGATCACCGAATTGGGCGCGCTGCCATAACGAGTAATCGGCATACTGCACCGCCAATGGCGCCCAACCGGGGGCCTGACCGCCACACCGGCCGGCATAGGCGACCGCAAGATCACGCACCAGCGGGGTGATCGACCAGCCATCGGCGGCGATATGGTGCACGACGGCCACCAACACATGCTCGTCGTCGGAGACGGTGAAAAGCCAGGCCCGCAAAGGGATCTCGGTTGTCAGGTCGAACGTGTAGCGTGCCGCGGTGCCGATCGCCTCCCCCAGCTGGGACGCCGACCATTCAGTCGCGTCGACGACATCCCAGCCGAAGTCGGCCCGCTCGGGCGCCACCACCTCCTGGTACGGCACACCATCGACGTGAGGAAATATGGTGCGCAGCGATTCGTGGCGGCTCACCACATCGGCTAGCGCCGCACCCAGCGCGGCAGCATCCAGCCGCCCGCCCAGCCGCAATGCCACCGCCATGTTGTAAATCGGTGAGGGCCCCTGCAATTGGCCCAAGAACCACAACCGGTTCTGGGCGAACGACAACGGCACCATGGCGGGCCGCGGCGCCGGCGACCAACGGCTCCAGCCCGCCTCCACTCGTTCCGATATGGGGCGCCAACCGCGCCACCGTGGGTGCCTCAAATACGGTGCGTACCCGAAGATCAGCATCCAGGCCCGCGTTGATGGCGGCGATCAGGCGCATCGCCGACAATGAATCCCCACCCAGATCGAAGAAGGAGTCATCGACACCGACTCGTTCGAGCCCGAGCACTTGGGCATAGATGCCGGCCAGGATCTCTTCGACGGCATCGGCCGGGGCGCGGTACTGCGCACCGGCATATTCGGGGGCGGGTAGGGCGCGGGTGTCCAGTTTGCCGTTGACCGTCAACGGCAACGCCTGCACCACCACCACTGCCGCCGGCACCATGTAGTCCGGCAACCGCTCGGCCAGTCTCGCGCGCGCAGTGGCCGGCTCTATCGCCCCGGTCACCGACTCGGTGACATAGCCGACCAGCCGCTTGTCTCCGGGGCGGTCCATGCGGACGATCACCACCGCCTGATCCACCCCATCCAAAGTGGCCAGTGCTGCTTGGATTTCGCCGAGTTCGATGCGATACCCACGGATCTTGACCTGTTCATCCGCACGGCCCAAGTACTGCAACTGCCCGCCGGGAAGCCAACGCACCAGATCCCCGGTGCGATACATCCGCATTGCCGGCTCTCCGAACGGACATGCGATAAACCGTGACGCGGTCAACCCCGCCCGCCGCACATAACCGACCCCTACACCGTGGCCGCCACATACAACTCACCGGCCACACCCTGCGGTACTGGTCGCAACCACGCATCGAGCACAAAAAACGCCGCCCCGGGCACGGGTGCACCGATCGGCGGTGTCCCCGAGCCCGCGATCAGCGGCGGGCTGACCGCCACACACATCGTCGTCTCGGTGGGGCCATAAGCGTTGGTCATCAACCGTCCGGTGGCCCATCGGTCCACCAACTCGGCCGAGCATGCCTCGGCGGCGACCACCAGCGCCGCCGATCCCAACACCTCAGGAGATAGCGCCGATACCGCGGACGGCGTCTGATGCAGGACGCTGACCTGTTCGTCAACGAGCAAGGCCTGGAAGTCTTCTGGTACCCGGGCCACCGATTCGGGCACCACTAGCAACCGGCTCCCGTGCAGCAGCGCGCCCCAGATTTCTTCCACCGAGGCGTCGAAAGCGTACGAATACCACTGCGACCAAACCTGTCCCGGGCCCGACGGCAGTCCGACGTGCAGTGTCTCGAGCAACTGGGTCACATTGTGATGGGTCACCGCCACCCCCTTGGGCACACCGGTGGTACCCGAGGTGTAGATGATGTGGGCGATGTCCTCGGCAGTCGGCATCGGTAATGCGTTGCTGGGCTGGGCTTGTACCGCGGAGTCAGTGACATCGACGACCCGTAGCCCGTGCCCATCAAAGCGGGAAGCCAGCCCCGCGGTGGTGATCCCCGCGACCGGGCCGGCGTCAACAATCATGAACTCAATCCGGGCATCCGGCACCGCCGGATCCATCGGCAGATACGCCGCCCCGGACTTCAGCACCGCCAAAATTGCGATGATCGCCTCCGCTGACCGCCCAAACAGCACCGCCACACACTGCCCCGGACCCGCGCCCGCACCAATCAGCAAGTGCGCCAACCTGTTAGCGCTCTCCTCCAGCTCGCGGTAAGTCCACGACCCCTCTCCGCAGCTGATCGCCACCGCTTCCGGGGTGCGGGCCACCTGAGCCGCGAACAGCTCGGGAATCGATACTCCGCTCACCGGCTGGGCCAACACCGCCCGATTACCGATCTCAGCCAGCCGGGCGTGCTCATCGTCGTCGAGCACATCGACCGACGACAACCGCCGGGTGGGATCGGAAGTCATCGCCACCAACAAGCGGTGCAACCGCTCGATCAACGCCTCGATACTTTCCGCATCAAACACATCGGAGTCGTATTCGATGCGCAGCCCGAGTTCGGCGCCCGGTGCGGCCTGGATGGTCAGCGGGTAGTGGGTGCATTCGCGGCTGGTGAAATCGGTGATGGCCAACTCGCCGAGGACCGCCGATGCGGCGCTGTCGATCGGGTAGTTCTCGTAGACGAACAAGGTGTCGAACAGCTGGTCGTGACCCGTGAGGCGGTGGATCTCGGTCAGTGCCAGGTTTTGGTGTTCCATGGTGAGCTTGTAGGCATTGTGCAACTGGTCGAGCAGGTCCGCGGTGGTGGTTGTCGCGGTGATGTGCGCCCGCACCGGCACCGTGTTGATCAACAGGCCCACCATCGATTCGGCGCCGGCCACCTCGGCGGGTCGTCCCGAGACAGCGGCGCCGAAGACCACATCACGCTGGCCGGTGAGCCACATCAGCAGCTGCGCCCAACCGGCCTGCAAAACGGTATTGACCGTGGTGTGGTGAGCGCGGGCCAACTGGTCCAGGGCCCGCGTGGTCTGCTCGGGCAGCCGGAGTGATTCCACGCTTTGTTGCCCCAGCCCCAGCCGGTGCGGGGATCCCACCAACGTGGGCGTGTCAAAGCCGACCAGCACCTCCCGCCAAGCCGCCTGCGCGGCATCGAGGTCTTGGCCGGCCAGCCAGCTGACAAACCTGCGATACGGCACCGCGGCGGGTAGCCGCTGCCCGCCATAGCTGGCAAATATCTCCTGCAGCAGGATCGGCAGTGACGAACCATCGAGCACGATGTGGTGGTTGGTGAGCACGAACCGGTATTGGTCGTGGGCGGTACGAATCAACGCCGCCCGAAAGACCGGCGGGTTGGCCAGGTCACAGACCGCGGCCCGTTCGGCGGCGCACAATCGCTGCACCTGCTCATCAACATCGACATTGACTTCGTCGAGGTCGACATACTGCCACGGCGCCGCCGGGTCGGCGGGAAGGATCTGCACCGGTTCGTCGAACTGGTCAGCGAATCGCGCGGCCAGGTTGGGGTGGCGAATGACCACCGTATGCACCGCCTCGCGCAGCCGATGCGGGTCAAGCGGGCCGGTCATGTTGATGTCCAGCTGAATCGCGTACAGGTCGACATCGCCGGTCTGCGCGGTTGCGGCGTGGAACAGCAGCCCCTGCTGCAGCGGGGTCAACGGCAACACGTCAACAATCCGTTGCTGCTGCTCGAGTTCGTCGATCTGCTGCTGGGTGAGACGCGCGGGAACGATATCCGACGGAGTCAATCCGCCCCCGCCGCGGCGCACGTACGCACAGATACCGACCAGGGCCTCGAACCACAACTGGCTGAGCCGGCTGACCTGCGCGTGATCCACCGCCGAGGGCGCCCATGTCCAGTTGGCGTGCAGGTGCGGGCCGGTATCGGTGTCGAGGGTGCCGGCGTCGAGTGACACGGTGTGGGCCAGCGGCGTCGGCACCGCTGTCGTCACCGCGGCGGTCGACAAGCCTTCGGGATTGGGTCGCCACACATCGTCAGACAGGCCGCCGATGCCCAGCCGTCCCAGGTAGTTGAACCCGATCACCGGGTCGGAACCGCCCAGGTTCAGCTCGGTGCTCGCATACCGCAACAACCCATAAGTCAGGCCATCGGGCAGGGCGCGAAGCTGTTCTTTGGCGTCCTTGATCGCCGCTCCCAGTGCGGCCTCGCCGGCTACCACCTGCGCCCAGTCCAGACCGCCGACGCTCAACGCCACCGGATATTTGGCGGTGAACCACCCGACCGTGCGCGACAAGTCCACATCGGCGCCTAGCTCCTCCTGGCGCCCGTGGCCTTCCACATCGATACCGATCGGCGCTCTGGTGTTGCCCAACAACTGCGCGACCGCCAACCCGA
Organism: uncultured Actinomycetota bacterium; assembly: GCA_963832935.1. GTDB lineage: Bacteria > Actinomycetota > Actinomycetes > Mycobacteriales > Mycobacteriaceae > Mycobacterium. The sequence continues at coordinate 217,705 of CAWHWA010000018.1, read as the reverse complement.
ACGCGATCAACAGAATGTCGCCCACCCCGGCGTGGAACGCCGCGGGCACCTCGCTCAACAGAGTCCGGGTGGTCTCGGCATCCAATGACGCCGACATGCGTCCGGCGCTGGCGAAGGTATCCGCGGCGGTGCGCACGGGCGGCAACAACGCGGGGGTCGCCGCGACCTGCCGCCACACCTCGACCTGCTCGGCGGCCGCCGCGGTGTGTACCTGTTCGGCCAGCAGCGCCGCCCACCGGGCAAACGACGTCCCGCCGGCCGGCAGGGCCACCGGCTGCCCGCGGTGACGCTGCGCCCAGGCAATGTTGAGGTCTTCCAACAAGATTCGCCACGACACCCCGTCGACGGCCAGATGATGGACGATCAACACGAGCTGGCCGGTGCTGGCCGCCCAGAGCGCACGGAGCATCACCCCGGCAGCCGGGTTCAGCCGCGACCGGGCCTCGACCAGCGCCGCATCGGATAACACCTCCACCGATTGCAGACACCCATGCGCATCCACCGCACCGGCCGCAGGCACCTCGAGCGACCAGCCTCCGGCCCCGTCGTCGTCCACACACAGCCGCAACATGGGATGCCGATCCAGCAAGGCCTGCAGCACGACCGTCGCGTCGGCCTCGGTGACACCTGCCGGGGCATCCACCATCATGGTCTGGTTGAACTGATCCACCGGGCCGTCCACGCCATGCAGCCACCGCATGATCGGCGTCGCGACTACCGGCCCGATGCCTTCGTCGACCACATCGTCGATGCCGGTGGCAATCCTGGCTATTAAGGCCAGCCGAGCCACGGTCTGCTCCACGAAAATGTCGCGTGGCCGACACAACAGACCGGCCGCCCGGGCCCGGGCCACCACCTGCATCGACAAGATGCTGTCGCCACCCAGCTCAAAGAAGGAGTCGTCGACACCGACCCGCTCCAACCCCAACACCTGGGCATAAATGCCGGCCAGCATCTCTTCGATGAGGGTGGACGGCGCACGGTAGCTGTCGGCATCGCGGTATTCGGGCGCCGGGAGGGCGCTGATGTCGAGTTTGCCGTTGGCCGTCAGCGGCAGGGCGTCGATGACCACTACTGCGGACGGGACCATGTAGGCCGGCAGTCGGTCGCCCAGCTGGGTGCGGGTCCGGGCGGGATCGGCAGTGCCGGTGATATAGCCCACCAGGCGTCTGTCGCCGGGGCGGTCCTCGCGGGTGGTCACCACCGCTGCCTTGACGCCGTCGAGTGCGGCCAGGGCGGCTTGAACTTCGTCGGGTTCGATGCGGTGGCCGCGGATCTTGACCTGTCCGTCGGCCCGCCCGAGGTAGCGCAGTTGCCCATCGGCGCCCCAACACACCAGGTCTCCGGTGCGGTACATCCGTGCCCCCACGCCCCCGTAGGGATTGGCCACGAACCGTTCCGCGGTCAAGTCGGCCCGGCCCAGATAGCCGCGCGCCAGCGCGAGCCCGGCCAGATACAGCTCGCCCACCACTCCGACAGGCGCCGGGTTCAGCCGCGCGTCGAGCACCAGCGCGCACACCCCCGGGATCGGGGCGCCGATGCTGACCGGCTGTCCCGCCGACAGCGGCGCGCTGCACGTGGCCCAGATGGTGGCCTCAGTGGGGCCGTAGGCGTTGAACATCCGCCGGCCCGGCGCCCACGCGGACGCCAGCTCCGCCGGGCACGCCTCCCCGGTGGTGATCAGGGTGCGCACCCCGTCCAGCCGGGCCCGGTCCAGCGACGAGAGCACCGCCGGGGTCAGCACCGCCGCGTTGACCCGCTGGTCCTGCATCAACGCGGTCAACGCCTCTCCGGCATACGCGTCCGGTGGTACCACGACCAGCGCCGCCCGCGACCCCACCGCCAACAACAACTCGCCGACCGAGACATCGAAGGTTGGCGAGGCCTCCATCAGCAGCCGCGTTTGATTTGCCCAAACCCAAAACGTTGTGCAGCGCGGCCACTCCCAGTAGGCCGGCGTGGTTGACCGCCACCCCCTTGGGAGCACCGGTGGACCCCGACGTGAAGATCACATGGGCGGTGCTGTCCACCCCCAGCGGTGCCAGCCGGTCGGCATCGGTAATCGGATCCGCGCTCCACCCGGACAGGTCCAGCTCATCGACGCGCAACAGCGGGCGGGCCGCGACACCGGCCACGGTGTCGGGGCCACTGGTCAGCACACAGACCGCTCCCACCGTGTCCAACATCGTGGCGATCCGCTCGACCGGATGAGCCCGATCCACCGGTACGTACACTCCACCGGCCTTGAGCACCGCCCACCACGCCGCCACCAATTCGGCACATCGGTCCATCGCGACGCCCACCGCGCACTCCGGTCCCACGCCCGCCCCGATCAGCTGCCGAGCCAACCGCGTCGACCACTCGTCAATCTCGCGATACGACAGACTGCGGGCACCGTCGACCACGGCCACCGCGTCCGGATCGGCGGCCACCGCCGCGGCCAACAATTGCGGTGCCACGCCCACCGGCGCCCCCACACCGATACCCGCCCACCGCGACAGCACCAGATCACGCTCGCCGCGATCCAGCAATGACACCTCGTCCACCACCACCGACGGATCCGCCACCAAAAGGTGGTCAAAGAGTGATTCCAGACGGGTGATGTGCCGGTCGATCTCGTCGGCGGTGTAGCGATCCGGATTCCATCCGAACTGAATTCGCTGCGAACCGTTACCCAGCTGCGGATAGATATTGATCGCAATGTCTTGGATGGGGAAGGTGGTCAACACATTGCACATAGCTTCCGATGGCCCGAAACGAAGCGGGGCCACGAAGGCGAAAATGTTGATCACCTGGCCGAATTCGACGTTCATGTCGGGCCGGTTTGTGTCGGCGACGAGGTCCGGCCAGCGCCGGAACTGTTGATGCCGCAGCGCACCGACCACGGCCTGGGCGACCCGATCGGTCACTGTGCCGATGGTGTCCCCGTCATCGACACGGATAAGTAGTGGCACGAGATTCGACACCATGCCCGCAGACTGTTTCAGCGCGGCAGTCGTGCGCGCCGAAACCGGCAGCGACAACGAAACATCCTGGCGTCCTGTTGTTTTCGCGATGAACGCCGCCAGAGTCGCGATAACCCTCGCGATGTCGAACAGGTCATGCCCGTCTGATGACAGTAAATGCGGGGATACCAGCTCGCGCACCAGCGGATGCCGTGGCGCCACCCACTTCTGCGTCCCGGCCAGGTCAGTGATTTCCAGCGGCCCGCGCATGACGGTCTTCCAGTACTCGGCATCGGTATGACTGCGCGAAGACTGCTGATATTTCTGATCGGCGTCACGGATCGCGGCAAACCCGGAGAAATCAATTTCGCCGGTTTCGGCGGGCGCTCCCGAGTAGACGGCCGCGACGTGGCGGAGGAAGTTGTTGGTGGCGTACCCGTCTAAGAGAACGTGATGCGTACGCAAGTAGAAGTACGACAAATCGTCGGCGATCCGCAGCAGCGCGATGTTAATGAGTCGGTCACGGAGCAGATCAACGGGTTGGCAGTAGTCGTTTTCCATCCAGCTGCGAGCAGCGGAAACCGGGTCACGCTCGGCACGCAGGTCGATGCAGTCCAGGGCCTGAGGAATCGCGCGGTCGACCACGTAGACCGGTTCGCCATCGTCCACGGATATCCGCGCACACGGTGAGCCGAACCGCGTGGCCGCCGATTCGCATGCCGCGAAGAGCCGTTCGGCGTCGACATCGTGATCGAGCGCGAGAAAGCCGGCAAAGTTGTACGGGACTTCGGGCCGCAGTTGTTGGGCTGCCCATATCGACCACTGAGCAGCGGTCAACGGCCCCAGCAAGTCCGGTTGCGTACCGTAGTTGAGCATTGCGACGACGAACTCTCTATCTAGGCCGGTCGAGTTGGCTTATCGTCACAGCCGATCCCGGCGAAATCTGCTAGCAGTCCGCGCTGGTTCACTACCCAACAGCACGGACCTGCGCCACCCTTTCGCGTAAGCCCTTCGGCCGTATGTCGGTCCAATTCTGTTCGACGTAGTCCAAACACGCGGCGCGGTCCGCGTCGCCGTAAACCACCCGCCAGCCTGCCGGAACATCAGCGAAAGTTGGCCACAAGCTGTGCTGTTCCTCGTCGTTGACCAAAACGAGGAAGCTAGCATTGTCATCATCAAAAGGATTGGACTGCATCAGATTACCTAGTCGCGACGCTGCTCAAGATGGACACTGTGCGATTTCTCCTCGTGCTGTTCAGTTACGAAATAGTCAGCTGTACAACGGTTTTCAGTTGTTCTGCTGGGCGAAGTACGGGTGGCTATCCAAGTAACCGCCGCGTCGGAAGAACTTGTCTCCACTGCACTCGACTCCGTCCGCGGAACGAACGCGCGTGATCACCAAACCGCGGTTGCCGCCCCGATACGCGTGGGACCCGCACACCACGACGCCGCCTTCCTCCTGCACCATGACTCGTCCCTGCGTACCGCCGTAGCAGGCATCGGAAACGTGCGCCTCGAGGACCTCGATCCGTTCACCTTGATAGAAGGCGAACGCACGGGGATACGGGTCGGACAATGCGCGCACGAACCGCTCGAGATCGTCGGCCGGCCAGCTCCAGTCGATCAAACTGTCGCGTTCCGAACGCTTATGGAAGTACGACCGTTCGGCCTTTTTCTGCGGTTGCCAGACCGCGGTGCCGGATTCCAACGCACTCAACGCTTCGGCCAGCGCACCCGGAATCAGATCCATACCACGCATGACCAGCTCGGTGCCGGTATCGGTGGGACCGATCGGCAGCGAATGCTGTACCAGGATGTCCCCGGTGTCCAGACCCTCGTCCATCCGATGGATGGTCAACCCGATCTCGGACTCGCCGCTGATCAATGCCCATAGGACGGGGGAAAACCCGGTGAGCTTCGGCAGCAGCGAATCGTGCAAGTTCAGGGTGCCGTGCGGCGGAATTTCATACAGCTCTTCCGGCATCCGGTAGTACCAGCTATTGACGACGATGACGTCGGGTTCGGCTCGCTTGACCAAATCGATGGTCTCGGCGTCAACCCGGTCAGTGAAATGCACCGGGATCCCGTGCTTGCGCGCGAGTTCTTCGACCGGCGCAGACCAGATCGCCTTGTAGCATTCCTCGCTGGCCGGATGGGTGACGGCAAGCACGACTTCGTGATCCAGATCGATCAAGGCCTGCAGGGTCTTATATCCCCAGGTCTGGAACCCGAACGACACGATGCGCATGAAGGAAACCCTCTAACTGTTCACGGCTGGCGGGCCATGCCCTTTGCTGCGAGCACCGCCTTGGGAGCTTACGTTAGCCTCGCCTAAGTTACCGCATCGGCGGGCCAGAGCAAATTTGCTGGTTGGTCAGCCGGAGTCAGCGGGCGGTGGGGCGAGTGGTGCCGGCCGCAGCGATCGCGGAGGCCGTTACCGGACTCAATCATCGGCGCAGACGCCGGCCGGGAACATGACTGAAATTCGCCATGACGGTGGGGGCGTCGACCTGAAGAACCGTATCTTCCTGGCTCCGATGACCCGTGTCGGCGCCACTGCACAGGGCCGTCTACGGCGCCCGATGGCCGAACTCTTCAGCCAGGGCGTGGCCCGGCGGTCGACGGCGAACCGCTCAACGGTGGCGCGCATCTCGTCAAATTGTGCCAAACGGCGCTGTTGTCCCATGAGCGGTCATAAAACGTCGCTCGGCACGCCGGATTCGGGCATTGTTTGAGTCGTTGCCAGGTAGAACCTTGTTGGCTTAGCAATACTTCAATCCAGACCGCGAAAGCGAGCCACCGCCACCCGAACCCGATCGGTTCCCAGCGGATCGTGCCATCTGCGTCACGAGCGATCGCGGCAAGGCCGAGATAGTCATGGCCGGTTGGTACTGAGACGCCGGAGATCAACGTCTCGAGCATGTCGCGGAGTTCTCTGAGCCGGTCTGCGTCGTGATCAGTCAGCCGTGGGGGCGCATGGTCCTCCCCTCTTTGCGCGGACCAAGCCTTCACGGCGTTCGCGACCCAAAGCTGGGCGTGCGTGACATCACAGAGCATGTCCTGGCCGTGTTGCGTGCTGGCGCGGGTATTGAGGAGATCTTGAACCAGTGCCAACCCGCCTGGGGCGGGAGCAACGCCGTGGCGCTCGGACGCAATCCATGACGATGTCGGCCTACGGCTCGTCAAGTCTGGGCCGGCATTGCATTGCCAGCTTCTTGTGTGTGAGTTCATGGCACGGCTTCCGAAGTCCTAGCGGGGTTGCAAATTCAAGATGAGACGATCTTCGTTGGCGCGAGCGCATTCGGAAAAGTCCTGTGCCACATCAGAACATCGCCGCGCAGAGGGCGTCCGTCGAGTGATCATCGTTGCTTACTCCTGCCGGGCGCGGTAACCGTTAACACCAGCATTGCCACTATGTGACGCCGTATCCAGACCGCAGTTCTACTGGTAGCGGCACAGGCAGGATGGGGCGTAGGACGGTGTCGGCGCTTGCGAGGTCGTTTAGGCGGTCGGCGCAGACTGCGGCAGGGGAAAGAGGCGGCGAAACCGCTCGACAATCTCCGCGTTCCCGGTAATGTGAAGCGTCCCTTTGGTTTCCAGCTCGTGGAGGCCCGTGTCGGTGCGCAGCAGCAAGAGCAGCGTGTGTTGATCGGTGTGCAGTGTGACGTCGGGGTTGTGAGTGTCCCCGCGGCTGATCGTCAATTCGCCGTGGGCGATGCGTGTTTGGAAGGGTTCGTCGCCGAGGTGGATGGCGATGGTCGTCTCGAGATCGGCGGCGGCGGCGCGGTCAAAGAGCGCGCCCAGGGAAAGCATCAGTGAGTCGCTTCCCATCGGGGCGTCATAGGGCATGGCGGGTGAGTGGCTGGCCCATTGCGCCAGACTCGTCACGATGGGTGCCAGCTGGTTTCCCCACGGGGTCAGCTCATAGACCCAGGAGGCCGCCGGCGCGCTAAGTTTGCGGCGCCCGACCACGCCAGCGTGGGTGAGCTCCCGCAACCGTTGGGTCAGCACACCGGGGCTGATTCCGGGCAGGCCAGTCAGCAGATCGGTGAAGCGTTTGGGCCCCAGCAGGAGGTCCCGGACAACCAATAGCGCCCACCGCTCCCCGACGACGTCCAGGGCATGGGCAATCGCGCAGCCCTGCCCATATGTCCGCTCACCCACCATGACGACGACTCTACCAGGGGAAAGTGGAAAAACCACCCAACCACTTGTTTTCTAGTAGTGATTACTACTAGATTCATAGTTATATTGTCCGACCCCGACTCAGGAGACGAAAACCAATGCCCGTGTTCACCATTGACGCCCCTTCAGGGGCGCACCAAGACGCCAAAGACAAGATGCTGAAGGAGGTCACCGACGCGCTGCACGAAGCCTGGCCCATCCCCGACACCCGTGGCTGGTTGCGCGAATACCCAGCCGGCAACGTCTCCCAGGACGGACGCGTCGGAGCCGAGCCGGTGCGGCCGGTGTGCTCACTGGAGGCGCCAGAACTGACCAACCTCGACGCGAAACGGAAGCTGGTGCAAAAAATCGAATCGGCGATCGCCGCGGCCTACGACGGCATCGCCAACACCGAGGAGGTTCTCATCTTGGTCAACCACTACCCACTTGAAAACGTCGGATGGCAAGGAAGCCTGCAGTCCGACAAACCCGAGATCGTCGCCGCCATCGCGCAGCTCAACCAATAGACAGGACGGTCGATCGAGGGCGGAGTGCTTGCCGGCACTTCGCCCTCGATCAATCATTTTGCCAATGTTGTTGCAATGCACATGATTCCGGTGATGCCTGCTTGCGGTTTTAGCCACCGGGCGTAGACGTCGACACGATGAACGCCCGAACTAATTCCGCAAATGCGTCGGGGCACTCGATCTGGGGCATATGGCCGATGCCGGTGAACAGATGAGTCTTGGCGTGCGGCAGGAATTTGCGGGCTGTGTTCAGGTGGCGCACAGGCAGGATGCGGTCGCGGTCGCCCCAGATGATCAGGGTGGGGCGAGGATGAATTTTTGCTTCAGCGATGAGTTCCGCGCGCCACCGCCGCCGGAATCCTCGTGCGGTGGCGAGTTCGCGGACCAGTTCGTGTAACACCGGGCCATACTCGGGCTGCCGGGCAATCGCCAAAGCGTGATCGATTCGTTGCCTCGTCGCCAGCGACCGGTCAGCATAGATGGCTCGCTCGATCATCCGTGCACTGACGCGGGTGGGGTGTCGGGCGGCGAAGCTACCGATCCCCGGCACAGAAACCAACCGGACCATTGCGTAGACCTCGGAGCCAAAGCCGGCGGGGTTGACCAGAACCAGACTTGCCACCCGTTCGGGATGCACACACAGCAGCTGCAGTCCCACGGCAGCGCCCAGTGAGTTCCCGATGACGTGCAGCGGCCCCTGTTCGCCTAGGACATCGAGTGTCGCGGCGACGCCGCGCGCGAGCGCCGGTACTGACATGGAATCGTGTGGGCGGGTGGAGAATCCCGAGCCGGGAATGTCGAGGGCGATAGTTCGGTAGCCGGCCAGTCGCTGGTGCTGTGGCGCCCAATCTTCCAGGCTACGGCCCACACCGTGCAGCAGCAGGATCGCCGGTTGCTCGGAGCTACCGTCGATCCGGACCCGGGTACGCCCGTCGTTGACGGCGATGATGTCGGGCGCACTCATGTGGTCACCTTTCTTCAGCGGCTATTTGCCCCGCGGCAGTGACGCTTTCGAAATGTCGCCCACGTCTTGACAACACTAGAAGCCCAAATCCGTTGGAGGCGACGCATTGTCCGCTCAGTGAACAATCCCTAAGTGCCGCGGCGACGCACCCATGTGCAGCAACCCGAGCCCGCAGGCCCCCGGATTACCGGGGGAATGTTCATTCAACGGACAATGGGTCACCCGTTAGCGGCGCTGCCCTCTAACGTCGAAGACATCACCGCATCTGAGGTGTTCGACATCCCTACCATGGGCGCCGAACCCGACTCAGCAAGCGCAGGCCGCTATCTCGCCCGCCAAAACCCCTGCGTACCTGATCCACACAGCGGCAAGCCACAGAACAACTAGCCGCAGAACAGTCGAACCAACACATCGAAATGAGAGAGCAGATGAACACCACTCCCGACGAGGCGTCCCCGCAGGGAGCCGATTTCGCTGAACGAGTCGATCGCAATCAGCGAAATCTCGCTTCTAAGTTATGGCCGCAGTATGACTTTATTGTCTGCGGTTCAGGCTCTTCGGGGTCGGTGGTAGCGCGGCGTCTCGCCGAAAACGCCGACGCCAGCGTGTTGCTGCTAGAAGCCGGCGGCGACGATGACGTGCCAACTGTGATGAGAGCAGAGCAGTGGCCACTAAATCTGGGGAGTGAGCGCGATTGGGGCTTTGCGGCCCAGCCCAGCCCGCACGTCAACGGTCGCTCTATCCCACTGTCGATGGGCAAGGTGTTGGGGGGTGGCTCCAGTATCAACGTGATGGCGTGGGCCCGCGGGCACAAAAACGATTGGGACTTCTTCGCCTCCGAAGCCGGCAATAAGGCTTGGAGCTACCAATCGGTGTTGAACACTTATCGGCGCATCGAGGATTGGCACGGTGCGGCTGACCCCGACTATCGGGGCACAGGTGGCCCCGTGTACGTCGAGCCCGCGCCCGACCCCAACCCGATAGCACTCGCCGGCCTGCAGGGCGCCCGCTCAGTGGGGATTCCGACCTTCGAAAATCAGAACGGCCGCATGATGGAGAGCGACGGCGGCGCGGCGATCATGGATGTGATAGCCCGAAAGGGCCACCGCCAATCTGTCTTTCGTTCCTACGTCTTCCCCTACATGGACCGGCCCAACCTGACCGTGCTTACCGGCGCGATGGTCACCCGGATAACATTCGAGCACACGCGGGCCAGCGGCGTGGAGTTCCGCCACGACGGGAAAATCCACCACGTGGATGCGGGATGCGAAGTCGTGTTATCGCTGGGCGCGATAAACACTCCCAAACTGCTCATGCAGTCCGGGATCGGCGACCACACCGAATTGCGACAACACGGCATCCCCGTCGTGCAGCATCTACCAGGGGTCGGTCAAAACTTGCAGGACCATCCTCGTATCGATTGTGTCTGGGAGTACCCGCAGCCGCTTCCACCGCGCAACAACGGCGCCGAGGCGACCTACTTTTGGAAGAGCGACCCCAGCCTGGACACCCCGGATTTGCAGAGTTGCCAGGTTGAATTTCCACTGTCGAGTCCGGAGACGGCAGCCAGGTTCGACGTGCCTGACTTCGGGTGGGGATGGTCGCTCGGTCTGGTGCGGCCAAAAAGCCGAGGGGAGATCCGCCTCACCGGGCCCGATCCAGTTGACCCAGTGGAGATTTGCGCAAATTTCTTGTCTGATCCCGATGATGTCAAGGCAGCGATTGCGGGCGTGGAACTGTGCCGCGAGATCGGCAACTCACCCGCTCTTGGTCCGTTCGTGAAGCGTGAAGTCATGCCCGGAAGCCTCACAGGCGCCGAGCTTGAGCGCTACGTGCGAGATGCCGCGGTGAGCTACTGGCATCAAACCTGCACCGCCAAGATGGGCCAAGACTCCATGTCGGTGGTAAACGGAGAGCTGAAAGTCTATGGAGTAGAGGGTCTTCGGATCGCCGACGGGTCGATCATGCCCCGGGTGACGACCGGCAACACCATGGCTGCCTGCGTCATCATCGGCGAACGCGCTGCAGACATCCTCAAGAGCGAACACACATTTTGATGTCGTCACATGCCGAAGTGCCCGGGCGCGTTTGAGTGTCGGCATACACATGCCGCCCCTCAAAACCGCAGCCTGGCGCCTTAGGAGGCTCAGGCGTTGTCGGTCTGGTGAAGGTTGTTGGAGGACACAAGGGCTACGTCATTGTCGGCTGAGTGAGCTTTTCCCGTGGATCGGCGCCCTGGGGCTTGAGGGTGTGCGAAGTTTTCGGGCGACTTGTGCACCGGCCGCCCGGGTGGCGGCCACTAACGCGACCGAGGGCCGCTTCCCCGTGATGAGCGCGGTCATCGCCGCCACTTGACCGCCGCTCAGGGGGATCGTCACCGTGACGCAGCTGAGATTTGGCAGCACACCACCGGCATCCAGAATCGGTGCCGGGCGCGGGATTTCGATGTGGGCACGTGCCGACGACGTTCTCGGCGGCACCGGGCTGCCCGGCTCAGGCATGGCGACGACAAGCGGGATGCGAGGCTCCACAGTGTCAAGGAACACTGTTTCACCGCCGATGCTGGCGGACAGGCCCACGCCGGCGCCAGTGATCGCAGCAAGCTCTGCCATCGGTCGCCGAGCGACGACGCGAAGCCGATGCTCAGGCGTCACCCGCGAACCCAGTTCCAACAGACTCGCCCCGAGACGGTACCGCGTGCCCTCGCGCCTGACTGCGCCCGCCTCAATGAGCTGCCCGAGTAGCCGGTGCACTGTTGGGTGTGGGATTCCGGTTGCTTTCGCCAGGTCGACCAGCCGCGCCGGTTCCAATGTAGCCACCTGATCCAACAGGTCGAATGCGGTTGCGATGATGCTGCTGGGGCCGTCAGCGCGAGGTACAACCGTCATCCATTGAGGTTACGCGGAGATCTATGTGCCACAGACAATTGTGAGCAGTCGCCTAGAAACTAACGTCAGCGGAAGTAATGGCACGACGCTGGCCTTGTTCAGCCAGAGGCCGATGAAAGAGCAGATCGTTGCGGGGCATCCGGATATGCGCCCGGTCGCACTGATTCGAGTCAGTTTCGCGGTGATTTGTTCCGAAATATGTTGCCAATCTTGCGGTTATCGCGGTTCAGTACCGGTTGTCGCCGGGGAGAATTGGGCGGCGAGGAGCTCGACGCGTTCGGACTCACATTCGGGGCGTAACCGTCCGCCGCGTGCAAGTGTTGTCAATCCGTGCAGCGCTGACCAGAACACCTCGGCGAGAGTGTCGACGTCCGTTTCGTGAGCAACCCCGCGGAGTCCCTCATGAAGCTCAGCGAATCCCGCTGACAATTGCGGCGGAGTGTCGTCGGCGGCGAAGTGCAACGTGGTGGTGCGGGCGAACATCGCGTCGTACAGGGCCGGATTCTCCCGGGCAAAGTCGAGATAGGCGTGTGCCATCAATGTCAGCGAGCGGTGCGGCGTCTCGGCGCCGGCGCGGGCTGCGCGCAGCTCTTCGGCGAGTTCGCCAAATCCATCGATCGCGACGGCCGCGGCGATCTGGTCCATGCCCGAGAAGTGCTTGTAGAGCACGGGCTGGCTGTACTCGATCTCGGTGGACAGCCGCCTGGTGGTGACAGCATCCCAGCCTTCGGCCTCGGCCAACTTGCGGGCGGTACCGACGATCAAACGACGGCGAGCGGCGCGATCTCGCTCGCGGCGGTCCTCGATGCTCATACCCACATGATAGCACCGCTACTTATACGAGCACCGCTATTGACGCATGAGCGACGGAGGGTTAGCGTCGCTAGCATGAACGAGTTTGATGCCGACATCGCCAACGGTGCGGCCCGCCGCGAATCCGTCGAAGGGGGTGCGGCGTGATCGCGCTAGTCCACCTCGCTGCATTGATCGCGGTGCTGGGAACCGCGGTCGTCTACGGCACCGATGTGTTTTGTGCGATGGTGCAACGACCTGCCTTGGCCGCCATCGATGACCGGACCCTGGTCGCGGTGATGGGCAACGTACACCGCTACGGCGACCGACGAATGCCGCTGCCCGGCGTGGTCGGGATTCTTGCCACCGCCACAAGCGCCGCACTCGCCGCTGCTGCCGGCAACTGGGCTCAAGCCACACCGGCGGCGACTGCCCTTGCCCTGCTGGTGGTTTGGCTCGTGCTCTACGCACGGATCAGCAAGCCGATCAATCGGCAACTCGCCGCCGCGGCCGCCACCTGCGACATACCACCGGATGCGCGCGCCCTGCAGGGCAAGTGGGACCGAATCATCAATGCTCGAGCCATCATTCAGGGTCTCGCAGTCGCCTCGCTGTGTGTCACACTGATGATCTGACCGCCGGCATCAGGAAATCCGTTTACAACCAAAGGAATACAGACACCATGTCTCAGTTCAAGAATTTCGGCAGACTACTGATGCGCGCCGCTCCGATAATGAATGCACCGGTGGCCGCGTTAACGAACTCCCCGCGCTTCGGTCGATTGATCAGGCGCAACATCACCATGATCACCTATACGGGACGACGCTCCGGGCGCACCTTCAGCATCCCGGTGGCATACCGGCGCAGCGGTGACGAAATCGAAATCGCCGCAAACATGCCCGACGCCAAGGCGTGGTGGCGAAACTTTCTGGGCGACGGTGCACCCCTGACGCTGAGTCTTGACGGAACGCAGCGCTCCGGCCACGCGGTGGCGCAGCGAGACGAAAAAGGCCGTGTCACAGTCATTGTCCGGCTTGCCAACTCTTGACCGACGGAGATGGTGGCCTATCAGTTCCCAAACGGCATGAAGTGGCCCTCAGTCGGGTGTGACTGAAGCAGCAGTCGTCAAGCACGGGCCGCTGTGAAAATACCGAACTTTAGGGTCGAAACGCTTCCCGGTACGCGGTGGGCGATATCCCATAAGTCGCCTTGAAAATCCGGGAAAAATGAGCCGAGTTGTATAGCCCATGACGCGCCGCAATCGCGCTGACACCCTCCCCCAGCAGCCTGGCATCCTGAAAGTCTCGTCGGCAGCGTTCCAAACGCCTCGATCGGATCGATCCGGCAACAGTCAATCCGTCTGCCGCAAAAAGCTTTTGGAGATATCGGGGCGAAATATGCAACGCGGCCGCGACCTTTGAGGTGTCAAGATCCGGCTCGGCAAGGTGTGCACCGATGAAAGTCCTTGCGCCAACTAACAAGCTAGCGCGCGCCGGAATTCGGCCGAACTGCGTGTTGTCGATAGCGACGGCGCTGATGAGATCAAGTATTGCGTCTTCCATCATCGGCGTCGTGGATAGTGTGCCGGCCCGTAGCCTTGGTCGAAGCGAAATCAGAAACTGCGAGACTAGCGCCCCGATGCCATGGTCTCCTGGAATGCGTTGTGCGGACGCCCTCCTGAGTTCGTCAGAGGTGATCTTCAATGATGCGCGGGGAAACATCAGCACCAGCGTGTCGAACCTGCTCGCGTAATGCATCGCGTACGGAGTGCTCGTGTCATACACAGCGAAATCCCCCGGATTCAGCACTGCCTCGCGACCATTCTGAACGATGAGACCTCTCCCACGCAGCTGCACACTGACCTTCACGCCGCCCATGTCGCCGCGTCGGATGTTTGCGGCGGTGCGGCGGAAATCAACGGCACTGCTGGACAGCTCACCGACGCTAATCGATCCGACTGTCGCGGTTGTCAATTCGCCGGTGAGGTTGTAGTCGTGTGCCGTGGCCACTATGTCGACGGGTACAAACTTCGCAGCCATATCCTCGCGCCACCGTTCGCAACCCCCGCCGCTATCGGCGGCGCCAGCCTTCGGCGCACACCGAGACAAGTTCCTGTCCGGCGCGGCAGCGTTCAGTGACGCGCGTGTCGCCGTGTCTTGTGGCCGTTCGGTCACACCCGTTGCGCTATCCCTTCCGCCGAAGTCCGTGTCGGAAAAGCCGCGCTGTCGACTGCGCACGGACGTCAACCGCGATTCTACCGGCATCCGGCTCAGCGAGCTGCACGACGTTGAAATGACCCAGTCCCCCTACAGATAGTCGAGCTACAGATTTCGTCGCATGCCGACAGTCAACGCCACTATGAGATCGGGCAGACCAACAAAGCTTGTGTCTTTGCGCACACAATTAGCGTTGTTGCGCACACAACTTGGACTTTGTCCTCGCGCAAGCTCTTCAGAACATCTTTGGACTCACCGGCGCAGCCGCAGGCAGGACGCACACACGCATGTGGTGTACGCGCACGCGCTATCGCGACTGTCTCAACCCCGCAAGCATTGAGTTCAAGTTGACGTGTCTGCATCGGTGAGGCTGACGCGTCGTGAAAAGCAAAGGAGTGTCTGTGACCACGCACAGCCCAACGAAGCCGGCCTTAAGCCCCGCCGTTCAGCAATGGCTCGACAATCATCAGCCACGCTTGATGATCAATAACGAATTTGTTGAGGCCAAGTCCGGCAAGGTGTTTGAGTCGATCAATCCCGCGACTGAGCAAGTCATCGCACTTGCCGCGGAGGCCGATAAGGCCGACGTCGATGAAGCAGTGAAGGCCGCGCGCACTGCTGTCGAAGAAGGACCGTGGTCCCGCATGAGCGGGCACGACCGTGCGAAGGTCCTTCGCGACCTCGCCGATCTGCTGGATCAGAACAGCGAACAGATCGCCCAAGCTGGAGACGATCGACAACGGCACCCCGATCTCGTCCGCTCCGTGTGCTGGTTTCTATGGCCGTTCAAGCGCTTCACTTCTTCGCCGGCGCTGCCACTAACCTCAGCGGCCATACCGTCGCGTCGGCGTCGGACCGGTTCAATTACACGCTCCGCGAACCCGTCGGAGTGGTTGGCTCGATCATCCCCTGGAACGGACCGATGCTGGCGGCAAGCTGGAAGATCGGGCCGGCGCTGGCGGCAGGCAACACGGTCGTGCTCAAGCCGGCAGAGCAGACGCCGCTGAGCGCGATGCGGCTTGCGGAGCTGGCCGTCGAGGCGGGAGTCCCGGCAGGCGTTATCAACATCCTCACTGGGTTCGGGCCGGGCGCAGGGTCCTCCATCGCAGAGCACCCGGGAATCGACAAGGTATCGTTCACCGGCTCGACCGAGGTCGGCAGGAAGATCCTTGAAGCTTCGAACCGGAACCTCAAGCGGCTGACGCTCGAACTCGGCGGCAAGTCGCCGAACATTGTCTTCTCCGACGCGGATCTCTCCAAAGCGCTGCCGGGCTCGGTTTTGGCGTTCACCTTTGTCTCTGGCCAGGTGTGCGCGGCGGGCACTCGGTTGTTCGTTCAGCAGGATTTTAAGGACGAATTTGTTTCGCGACTGGCCGAGCAGACGGCGTCGATCAAGGTTGGCGATCCCATGGACGAGGCGACAACGATGGGACCGGTGTTGTGCAAGGAGCAGTTTGATCGTGTTCAGGACTACTTGGCGGTCGGCAGGGACGAAGGCGCCACGGCCCGCGCGGGCGGAGCAGCCATGGGGGGTAGCGGATATTTTGTGGAACCGACCGTGTTCGACGACGTCACCAACTCGATGCGCATCGCGCGCGAGGAGATCTTCGGTCCAGTGGTGTCGGTCATCGGCTTCAGCGATGAGGACGACGCGGTTTTCCAGAGCAACGACACGCAATATGGCCTGGGCGCGGCGGTTTGGACACGAGACCTCAGCCGCGCACATAAGATCGCCCGACGGATTAAGGCCGGCACGGTGTGGGTCAACACCACCATGCAGTTCGACCCCACCATGCCGTTCGGCGGATATGCATCCGGGTACGGCCGAGACCTCGGGCTGGACTGGTACCAGGACTACACCGAGGAAAAAGCGGTCTTCGTCCGGCTTTAGCGCGTCCCGAGCTGGGTTAGCAGTTAGCTGCGGCAGAGTCCAATGCCGCTGTGCCTGAGCAATTTCCGCGAGTGCCCGGCTTCCCAGACCGCCAACACCCACAAAGCTGGCGACGCGGTGTAGGTGTCCCGGCAGTGAGGTTAGTGAGATTCGGCTGATCGGGGGTTGGCCGCCGATGGCTGAGTGGCGTCGTTGATTGTTGTAGTGCTCGAGCAGGGTCCAAGGGTTGCCCAGCGGGCAACATTGGTCGTGAAGACCTCGCGGCTCCGAGCGCGGCGCTGATCTCGAGAAACGCCATGCACGTGATTCCGTTCTCGTCGGCAGCATCTCGGAGGAGGCCAGCCGGGAGTGATCATCGACGACCGAATGGACGTAGTCGAATCCGACACCGCACCACGGGTGCGACGGCACACTCAACGCCTCCGCCGAGTACAGCTAGGCGCCGCGAAGCAATGACAACAGGGTCGCATTGGTTACCCGTTACCGATGGTTTACCGCGCGCCGGCGCCCGTTGGACGCGACAGAATATCGTCGCGCAGTTGACGCTTGAGTACCTTGCCGATGCCTGAAAGCGGTAGCTGTTCAACGACTTCGATGCTGCGCGGCACCTTGTAGCCGGCGAGCCGAGCCCTGACATGTTTCTGCAATGCGGCTGGATCGATCTCCGCATTGGCAGCGGGCACGACGACGGCATGCACTGTTTCACCCCATTGATCGCTGGGCAACCCAATCACCGCGCAGGCGGCAACCGAAGGATGACTGCTCAAGGCGTTTTCGACTTCGGCTCCGTACACGTTCTCACCGCCGGAGATGATCATGTCCTTGACGCGATCAACCACATAAAGAAATCCGTTGGCATCGAGGTACCCCGCGTCGCCGGTGCGGTACCAGCCATCGACGAGGACAGCGGCGGTTTCATCCGGTCGATTCCAGTAGCCGCGTGTGACATGGTCACCGCGGACACAGATCTCGCCGACAGCGCCGGTCGGGGCTGCACCGCCGGATTCGTCGATGACCCTGATCTCGGAATGCGGCGCCGCACGACCCGCCGAGTTCAGCAGACTGCCGTGGTGATCCTGATGCCATAGCAGACTGACCACGGGCGCGGCCTCGGTCATGCCGTAGACCTGAGTGAACCGGACTCCGGGCAACAACCGCATGGCGCGCGTGAGCAGCGCCTCCGAGATCGGTGAACCGCCGTAAAGGATGTTACGAAGCGAGCTCATGTCGTACTCGCCCATCGCGGGGTCGTCGATGAGCATCTGGATCATCGTGGGAACCAATACGACATCGGTGACTTGGTGGTCGCGGATCGCCGCGAAAACGGCGTCGGGCTTGAACGCCGGAACCATCACATGCACGCCGCCGATCAAGACCTGGGCGATCCATCCACAGAGACCGGCAACGTGGAACATTGGCGCCGCGTGCAGGAGCACCGCTCCCTCTTGCACTCCTTGCCTGGTCGCGAGCGTACCCAGCGCCGAAGTCACGATGTTGCGATGGGAGAGCATTACGCCTTTGGGAAAACCTGTTGTGCCGCCGGTGTACAACAGGCCCGCCAGGTCGTCGCCGCAGCGGCGCGCGTCGGGCATCGGTAGGTGCGCCGCGACGAGATCCTCGTAGCCCACCATCCCAGTGGGCACCGCTTCTTCGCCGCAGTCGATCAACCACCGCAAGTCCGGACACCTTTGCCGCAACTCCTCGCCTACCGGCACGAACGCGTCATCGATGAGCAAGCAGGAGGTACCCGAATCGTCGAGGGCATTAGCGATTTCGGCGGCGCTCCAGCGAATATTGACCGGGTTTCGACACCGCCGGCCCACGGTACCGCCAGCAGATACTCCGCGTAGCGGTCGCTGTTGGTGCAAGCATGCCGACGCGGTCGCCAGCGCCGGCACCCAGCGCGCGTAAGCCTGCGGCCAGCCGCGCAACGCGGTCTGCCTGCAATGAAATGTGCGCTCGCGCGTTCCAAAAATCGTGGCCGTCCGATCCGGTGTGGTTTGCAAAGATCGGTGTAGGCCCTGGGTGAGTTGCATACGCGGACATTCCTAACGTCGATGCGCCCTATTGCCAAAAAGTCTGGCCACTCGCGGGGCGGCGGTGTTGTGGTAAACGCACAAGAGCTTGAGGAAACGCGTACGGTCTCAGCGGCGTACTCAGCTAGTGGATCAAGTGACGCGAGTCTGGCGGCCCGCCATTGCGGCCAGCACGACCTGCCAGGAGCCGGAAGCCATCCCCCGAGGGAACGACGACAGCGACCCCGTCGAGCAGGCAACACCGTTCCTGATCGGTCGCGGCCGTACCGCCCGACAGACGGGGCGGCATGAAAACGGCCCCCGGAGTGATCTGGGGCGCCGCCTTCTGGTAGCGGGGACAGGATTCGAACCTGCGACCTCTGGGTTATGAGCCCAGCGAGTTACCGAGCTGCTCCACCCCGCGTTGGTAAATGCCAGGTTACCGAACACATACGAGGCTTCCAAATCGCGGGCTCAGCGGGGGCGAAAGCCCAGCTCAGTGCGATGGCGGATTCAGCCCGTATCGCTGCACGATGTCGTCCATCCAGTCCGGTGTGCCGTACGTCAGCCCGTACTTGGTCGCCAATTCATCAAACTCCGCCGTCTCGTGCAGTGGCTTGCCCGTCCGCGCGCTGCGTGCTCGAGGAGCAACTCGCCGAGCTCACGGAAGTAGTTCTCGAAGCCGCCCGGGATGATGATCTCGACGATGCGACCGGGCTCGGTGCCGGCATTCCACATCGCGTGCATCTGACCACGCGGCTTGGTGATGTATCCACCGGGGCCGAGGACTACTTCACTGTCATCGGACCGGAAGCCGATCTCACCAGCCAGCACTATCGAGTGCTCGTCCTCGCGGGTGTGGCGGTGCGCAGCGGAGATGAAGCCGACCTCGAACGGATGCTCGACGATGGACACTTCCCCGTTGTTGTTCTTGCCGGAGAGCTTGAACACCGCCCCAAAGCCCGGGATTGCGACGGAATCGCCCTCGCCGGGCTGCACGACCGAAACCCCGATTTGATTCGCATTGGCCATCTGATCTGCCCTCCCGCTGAATCCCTTAGCTGCACCGTTTTCGGACTTGACAGCCAGGCCTCTTTCTCCAACCCGTCGATGATCGCGTGCACCAAGTCGGCGGTCGAGGGATCGGCAGCATCGCCGTCATCGTCCACCCCGCCCCTAGTGCCCCCGCAGCGTTCACCCGGTTGCGGATCATGACAACCGTTCGGTGGCGCCGCGAGACCCCAGGATCGCGGGCACGGATGTTGTTGCAACGACCGTTCTGAGCGCCGATGGGGAACCACATCAAAGGCGCGCATACGTTCGGCGATCGTGTCGCTCGCCTCTCACGGCGTATTGTCGTGGCGTCGAGCTGCCGGTTCAGAACCGGGCGCCGGTCCGACCAGGTTCCAGTGCGCTTGCTTGCCTTGCGGATGTAACTCGATCAAGTCGACGAGCACTCTTTGCAGGTTCTCGAACCAGCTGGCCGGGGCGTGAAAAGGCCGAACTCGTCGACGTCACGACGGGTGCTGGACAGTGCAGTTGTCATGGCGGATTCCTTTAGATATCCATTCGGCTCGGGTCGAGGGGCTATTCGGGCCAGGTGTTGTTGAGGATGATCTCGACGAAGTTTTCGCGAACGAACGTCGGGTCGAAGTGCGCGAGCACGTCGTCATTGACCGTGCCGAAGGTGCTGTGCGGGCGGTGCTTCATTCCGTCGTTGAATGCCGCCAGGATGCGCTGCTTGAAATCCGGACGCGGATGAGCAGCAGTGACCGCGGCAAGAGCCTCGGGAGCCAGGTCGTCGCGGTCGATGCCGAGCACGTCGGTTTCGACACCCGCAGTCACCAAAGCGATTTCGGCTGCCAGGAATTCCGGGATCCCAGGGGTGGTGTGCAAGGCGATGCCCAGCCACACCTTGTCGGCGTCGGCTTTGTCGACCCCATGCTCCAGCAGGAAATCCCGCGCCGCATTGGCGCCGTCGACCTCGAAGCGCAGTTGCGAGGTGCGGTAGCGCTCGGTGAGACCCAGGTCGTGAAACATCGCCCCGGCGTAGAGCAGCTCCAGGTTGGGTTCCAGCCCTCGGCGTCGGCCCTGCAGCGCACCGAAAAGAAACACGCGCCGGGAATGGTTGAAGAGCAGGTCGTCTTCAGCTTCGCGGATGAACTGGTGATCTCGCGCACCAGTGGGGTGTCGGGTATGGCGATGTCGGCAATGGTGTTCGTTGACTGAGTGTCCATTATCTCTTCTCCTTGGGGGATCTTGGCTATTAGTTTGCAGCCGCGCGCGCTATCTGACCCTGATCGTTCAAGCCTTCCTGTCCACAGAAAGCGACACATAGCTGCGTGGCTGAAGCGGGAGCGCGTTCGCGGGTGGTGGTAATCGTCGTCTTCGACGAGGTGACCCTGTTAGATGTCGCAGGAGTGGGTGAAGTCTTCGTCGAAGCCAACCGGTTCGGCGCCGACTACCAGCTCAAAATCGCGTCAGTGGATGGGCGTGACGTGACGACCTCGATCGGTACCCGATTGGGTGTCACCGACAGCATCTCGTCAATCGATTCCGCCGATACCGTCATGGTCGCCGGCAGCGACAACCTGCCGAGGCGAGCGATTGACCCCGCGCTTGTCGACGCCATCAGATCAGTCTCGGCACGGACCCGGCGGATTGCGTCCATTTGCACGGGGTCGTTCGTACTCGCCCAGGCCGGGTTGCTTAGCGGTCGGCGCGCCACCACGCACTGGCACGATGCCGGGCTGTTCGCCCGGGCCTTCCCGGATATCACGGTTGAGCCGGACGCGATCTTCGTCCGCGATGGCGATATCTTCACCTCGGCCGGGGTGTCGTCGGGTATCGACCTAGCGCTGGCCTTAGTTGAAATGGATCACGGGACCGAGCTGGTCCGCGACGTGGCTCGATGGTTGGTCGTCTATCTCAAACGCGCGGGCGGCCAATCACAATTTTCGGTGTTGGTTGAGGCCGATCCCCCGCCGCAGTCGCCGCTGCGCGCGGTCACCGATGCGGTCGCGACCAACCCGGCCGCGAACCACAGCGTGAAAACGCTTGCTGCGTTGGCATCCCTGAGCACACGTCAGCTGACCCGGCTCTTTCAGTCCGAGCTGGGGATGACTCCGGCGCGATATGTCGAACTGGTTCGAATCGATTGTGCCCGCGGCGCACTCGAAGATGGCCGGCCCGTCGCCGAAACCGCGGGCATGGCTGGGTTCGGCAGCAGTGAGACCCTGCGTCGGGTATTCGTCAATCACCTGGGCATCAGCCCGAAAGCCTATCGGGACAGATTCCGACGGCAACGGCCTAGCTCCAGTTGGCCAGATCAACAGATCCGACATGCCGACGCGATGCAACATCTCAGCCCTGAGCCGATCTAGAACCGCGAAGCCGACGTCGGCGCCGTCCTGGGCCGGATCGAGGTGAACCCGGAACGGGCGCTTGCCAAATGGGGTGTCGACCACGCTGACGAGCGCGTCGGCAACCACGGATACATCGGCGTCCGCAGGCACGATGGCGTTGAAGGCCTCCTGAACCCGGGCTCCGAAACCGAATGGTCCCACTTCATCTCGTCGAGCACTGCCTGGTCGCCAGGCGAGCCGGCATTGGCAAAGTGGTTGGTACCGCTGGTGAATGCGCCGGGCACAATGATCGACGTCTCGATGCCCCACCGGGTCAGTTCGCGCGCATAGGACACGGCCAGTGAGTCCATCGCGGCCTTGGCGGCGAAGTACGGCGCCAGATATGGTGGCGTGCCCCGGCCGAGCTGCTGCTCGATACCCACACGAGAAGCCCTGCTGCTGGCGTCGGCGTGTGGCGGCAGACCCGGTTGACCCGCTGCGTGCTCACCACGTTGACGTCGTAGAGCTGCGCCAGCTGTTCCGGTGTAAACGCCTCGGCCGGGCCGAACACCATGTGTCCCGCGTTGTCGACCAGCACATCGATGCGGCCATCGGCGTTGACGACTTGTTCGATAGCGGCGTCCACCGAAACCTGGGACCGCACATCCATTTCCACGGTCCGCAGGTCCACGCCATTCTCCTTGGCGAAGTTGCTGACAGCTTCGACCTGAGAGGCGTTGCGGCCGTTGATGTCACGCATCGACGCATAGACGGTGTGGCCGGCACGCGCCAACGCTTCGGCGCTGAGCCGACCGAACCCGCTCGATGCGCCGGTGACACGATGACGCGTCCACGCCTGATCTACTTGGCGTTATTGAACTTGGTGATGGCGTCGTCGAGCCGCTGAGCGCCGAACCGTACGCGGCGAAATCGCCTCGCTTTTGCGCGTCACGCGCCGCGCCGATCGCCGTTTGGATATCCTGCAGCGCCGCGGCCTTCGCGGGCGACAGCGCCGCCGATCCCTCGGGAGCCGGCGGCGCCGCAGCCGGCGCCGGTGTCCCGGCCGGGGCTGGCGGGCTCGCGGGCGGGATCTGGGGCGCACCGGCCTCGGTGGGTTGATCCCAGTGGCGGCAGCACCGGCACCAGGCCCGAAAAGCCCAGTGAGTGCGTCGCCCACAGTGGGGCCGTAGCCGATCTTGTCGTTGTACATCATCGCGACCCGGATCAAGCGCGGGTAGGACGAGGCGGCATCGCTGGCGCCTGGGGAGGCAAAGACGGGTTCGACGTAGAGCAGGCCGCCTGACCACCGGCAGCGTCAACAAGTTGCCCAACGGATCCGGTTCTGGTTGTCGCGGCCGATCACCCCGAGATCCTGGGACACCGCCGGATCGGTGGTGATCGCGTTGTTGGCCAGCTTTGGGCCGTTGACCTGGCCCGGGATGGTCAGCACCGTGATCTTGCCGTATGTCGCGGGATCAGAACTAGCGCTGATGTAGGCGGCCAGATAATCACGCTTGAACCTGTTCATCGCCGTGGTCAGCTGGTATGAGGACGAGTTGTCTTGTTTGGCAATGTTTTTCGCGACGATGTAGTACGGCGGCTGATAGCTGCTGGCGGTTGGATTCGGGTCCAGTGGCACGTCCCAGAAATCGGACGTGGAGAAGAACGTCACGGGGTCGTTGACGTGATATTTAGCCAGCAGCATCCGCTGCACCTTGAACAGGTCTTCGGGGTAGCGAAGATGCTCCGCGAGCTCGGGCGTGATGTCGCTCTTGGGCTTTACGGTCCCCGGGAAAACCTGCATCCAGGCTTTGAGTACCGGATCCTGTTCGTCCTGCTGGTAGAGCGTGACGGTGCCGTCGTAGGCGTCCACGGTGGCCTTCACCGAATTACGGATGTAGGAAACCTGTTTATCGGGACCCAAATGGTTGAATGCCACTTCGGTCGAGTCGGCGGTCGCCGACTCCAAGGAAGTGAGTTCGGAATACGGGTAATTGTCCAATGTGGTGTAGCCGTCGATAATCCACACCAGTCGCTTGTTGACGATCGCCGGGTACACCGCACTGTCAGTTGTCAGCCAAGGCGCCACCGCCTCGACGCGCTGCGCCGGATCACGATTGAACAGGATTCTGCTGTTAGAGCCAATCACGTTGGAGAACAGGAAGTTTCGCTCGGCGAATTTGGCCGCGAAAACGCTTCGGGATACCCAGCTGTCGACCGGAACTCCCCCGCCCGTGTAGGTGTAGTTCTTGGTTTCGGTGTTCGTCTCGTAGTCGTATTCCCGGTCGGCACCGTTGCGTCCGACGATGGCGTAGTCGGCTGGGGTGTTCGAGATGACGGGCCCGAGTAGATACGCGGCTGGTCCAGCGGCGCCGGCCCGTCGGACACTACGCCGCCGTTGGCTCCGACGGCGTTGACGAGGAACTCCGGTACCCGCCGTTTTGGTTGGGGTCGTTGGCGATGCCACGCACGGTGTTAGCCGGCGACGCGATGAACCCGTTGCCGTGGGTGTAGACGGTGTGGCGGTTGATCCAGTCACGCTGGTTGTCGATCAGTCGGTCCGGGTTGAGTTCACGGGCCGCGACGACGTAGTCACGCAGCGAGCCGTTGTGATCGAGATAGCGGTCGATGGACAGCTGGTCCGGGAAATAGTAGAAGTTCTTGCCCTGCTCAAACTGGGTGAATGCGGGGCTGATGATCGTCGGGTCGAGTAGCCGGATGTTGGATGTGGTCGCGCGGTCCGCGGCGACCTGCTGCGCGGTGGCCTGCGTCATCCCGGAGTAATTGCGATAGGTCACCACGTCGGTGGTCAGCCGTACGCTTGCCGCGTCGCAGTGATGCTTCGCAGGATGTATTCGCTTTCCTTTTGCGCGGCATTGGGTCGCACGCTGATCTGCTCGACGATCAACGGCCACCCTGCACCCACGATCAACGACGACAACAGCAGCAGCACCAGACCAATCGCTGGAATCCGCAAGTCCCGCAGGACGATCGCGGAAAACACCGCTGCGGCACAAATCACCGCGATCGCCATCAGGATCAGCTTCGCCGGTAACACGGCGTTGATATCGGTATATCCGGCGCCGGTGAACGGCTTGCCGCCGCGCGTATGAGACAGCAGCTCATAGCGGTCCACCCAATAGGCGAAGGCTTTGAGCAGCACCAGCATACCTATCAGGCTGACCAACTGAATCCGCGCTGAGCGACTCAGCGCACCGGTACGCCCCGACAGCCGAATGCCACCGAAGATGTAGTGCGCCAGGATATTAGCTAGCAAAGCCAGAAACACCGCGACGAACAGGTAGCTGAGCACCAGCCGGTAGAACGGCAGCTCGAACGCATAGAAGCCGAGGTCCTTACCGAACTGTGGATCCTTGATCCCGAAATCTCCGCCGTGCATGAACAGCTGGATGCGCACCCAGTAGCTCTGCGCGACAACGCCGGCCAACAGTCCAATTGCGGCCGGAATACCGAGGCTACCAGTCGTAACCGTGACATGACCAGCGTGCGATACCGCGCGACCGGATCGTTGTCGTTACTCGGGACGAAGACCGGGCGGGTGCGGTAGGCCACCGCGAGCCCGGCGAACACGATGCCGCCGACCAGCAGGCCCGCGATCAAGAACACCACGATGCGGGTCACCAGCACGGTGGTGAACACCGAGCGATAGCCGAGCTCACCGAACCACAACCAGTCGACGTAGGCGTCGATGAGTCGCGGGCCGGCGAGCAGCAGCGCGATCACACCGAGCGCGATCAAGATCAGAATCCGGCTGCGCCGAGTCAGCTTCGGCATCCTTGCGGTGGGCCGCATCCCCACTGGCTACGCTCCCTGATCGATGTGGCTGGTATCCATTAGTCGCCGGTTGTTGCCGGTTTTCCTGGACGGTCACAACTGTACGCACCGCAGCACGCAGAATGCGGGCTACAGCTCGGTGCCTGACCTCCTTGTGATCACGTGTAGCGCGTCCACCGCTTGGTTGAGGGTCTCGACCTTGACCAAGCGCAAGCCGTACGGGTTGTCCGAGCCGCCTCGTAGCAATTCTTCGCGGGCACCAGGAACACCGTGGCACCGGCCTCGTGGGCGGCGGACCATCTTGTGCGTGATGCCACCGATCTGGCCGACCTTGCCGTCGGACGAAATCGTTCCGGTCCCCGCGATAAACGTCGAGCCGGCCAGGTCACCGGTGGTCAGCTTGTCGACGACCGCCAGGCTGAACATCAGCCCGGCCGAGGGCCCGCCCACATTGGCGAGGTTGAAGTCCACCGAAAACGGCGCCCAGGGCGCGTCGAGCACCGCGACACCCAGGAAGCCGTAGTCACGGTCTTTGTTTGTGCCCAGGGTGATTTGCGTGACGCCGGCCGGCTCATTCTTGCGGCGGAAGTCGATCGTCACCACCTGGTCGGGCTTCGTGTTCTTCAGCAATCCGGTGAACTGCTCGACATTGACCACCGGGGTGCCGTTCACCGCGTCGATGGCGTCGCCGGCCTTCAGCTTGCCCATCGACGGACCGGGATCGGTGACCGTCGCGACGGTCACTGCCGGCGGGTATTTCAGATATCCCAGGGCGGCATAGGCGGCGCTGTCCTCCGATTCTTTGAAGTCGGCGTTGTTGGCCTTGTCGACATCGTCGCGTGACTTGCCGGGCGGGAAGATGAGGTCGCGCGGTACCAGCTGTTCCTGTCCGGAGAACCACAGCGTGAGGGCTTCGCCCAGGGTCAGATCGTCACGCTGGGACACCGTCGTCATGTTGAGATGACCGGTCGTCGGGTGAGTTTGGGTGCCTTCGATGGCGACCACCTGCTTGCCGTCGACCTCACCGAGCGTGTCGAAAGTCGGGCCGCGGCCCAGCGATACAAACGGCACCGTCACCACCGCAAGCAACACGCCGAAGGCCAGGATCGGCACCAGCGCGACCATCAAGGTCAGAATCCGCCTGTTCACGCCGCTTACCCTAGACCGGATACTGCTCTGCCTCGTTCAGCTGCAAGCGTGACGGCGGGTGGGGCCTTCTGTTCCGGCAGTGAGTACCGTTGGAGTCATGGCTGACCTGCCTTTCGGCTTCTCTCATGGAGACGACCCCGAGCGCGACAAGCACGGGAAGAACGATCCCGAATCCGGCTCGGGCGCGTCAGACCCGCTGGGCGCATTCGGCATGGGCGGGGATTTCAACATGGGTGACCTGGGGCAAATCTTCACCCAGCTGGGTCAGATGTTCAGCAACGCAGGCACGACGCCGGCCGGGGGCAACCAGTCGGGACCGGTCAACTACGAACTGGCCCGCCAGGTCGCGTCCAGCTCGATTGGCTTTGTCGCCCCGATCCCGGCCACGACGAACTCCGCGATCGCCGACGCGGTACACCTCGCCGACACCTGGCTCAACGGCGTCACCGCGCTGCCCGCCGGCACCAACAAGGCGGTCGGCTGGAGCCCCAACGACTGGGTGGACAACACCCTGGCGACCTGGAAGCGGCTGTGCGACCCGATGGCCCAACAGATCTCGACGGTGTGGGCGTCTTCGCTGCCCGAGGAGGCCAAGGGCATGGCCGGTCCGCTCATGGCGATGATGTCGCAGATGGGCGGCATGGCATTCGGCTCGCAGCTGGGCCAGGCCCTGGGCCGGTTGTCCCGCGAGGTGCTGACGTCGACCGACATCGGTTTGCCGCTGGGACCCAAGGGCGTGGCGGCGATCATGCCGGACGCGGTGGAAGCGTTTGCCTCCGGTCTCGAGCAGCCCCGCAGCGAGATCATGACGTTTCTGGCGGCTCGTGAGGCGGCCCACCACCGGCTGTTCAGCCACGTTCCCTGGTTGGCCAGCCAGCTGCTGGGTGCCGTCGAGGCCTACGCCATGGGCATGAAGATCGACATGAGCGGGATCGAGGAGCTGGCGCGCGACTTCAACCCCGCCTCACTGTCCGACCCGGCGGCGATCGAGAACCTGCTCGGCCAAGGCGTCTTCGAGCCCAAGGCAACACCGGCGCAGACCCAGGCGCTGGAACGGCTGGAGACACTTCTCGCACTGATCGAGGGCTGGGTGCAAGTCGTGGTGACCGCGGCCCTGGGCGACCGGATTCCGGGCGCGGCCGCGCTCAGCGAGACACTGCGCCGGCGGCGGGCCAGCGCGGGCCCGGCCGAGCAGACATTCGCCACGCTGGTCGGCCTGGAGTTGCGGCCGCGCAAGCTGCGCGAAGCCGCCGCGCTGTGGGAGCGCCTGACGGAGGCCGCCGGTGCGGACGCCCGCGACGCCGTCTGGCAACACCCTGATCTGCTACCCGGCGCGGAGGATCTCGACGAGCCGGCCGGCTTCATCGACCGGATCATCGGTGGTGACACCAGCGGCATCGACGAAGCCATCGCCCGACTCGAGCAAGACGACCCCGGCCCAGACGGCGGTCCTGTCGACCGCGGTTAGCTGCCTGGCGCGGTAACGACGATCGATTCCTGCCCGATTTTCCAAGCAGTCATGAATGTGCCGATGCTGACCTTCGTGTCGCCGTTATCGGCGTAGGGGTCGTTGAGGTGGACGGTCTCATTGTTGGTATCGATCCCGGTCACAACGAGTAAGTGATCGGCCGTGGTGCGCTGGTCGTTGGAGCCCAAGATGGTTCCGCCATTGACCCACGCGATGAGTTTGCGGCCGGCCCCGAGGTACTGCTCTAGCGCGGGCAGACCCACCTCCTCGGGGTGTTTGTCATAGGTCATATGCGATTTGATGCCGTAGTGGTCGAGCAGCACGACCGCGTCGGCCATGTCGATGCCACCCTTCGCCCCTTCGTGGCCCGGGTCGCCGGTGGGGAGGTAAATCGGACCGTCGCGGATCGCCGAGGGCGTGTTCTGTGCCAGCTTGATGATCTGCTCCTCCGTCGGAGCGTTGCCGGTGACTTCACCGACCACGTCGGCCACCGAAGCCAGACCGCAGGTGTCCTCGAGCGATTGCTGCACCCAATACTTGGCGGCCGCCGCCGGGTCGCCGTACACGCCCCTGGCGGCCGTGCTCGTCCTCGCCGTCGACGGCGGGTTGCCGGAGATGCTGCCAGTGGCGGCGGCAGGTGACGTCGTCGCCGCACGCATCGACGGTGGCGCCGAGCTACACGCCGATATCGACGAAATGCTGGCCAGACCGATGCAAGCACCCGCCAGGGCAGTGCGCACCGCGGTTGCCAACCGAGCGTTGAACATATTCCCTCGCGAAGATCAGTAGGACAGTCGGTTCGTCAGCAAAGTAGCACCTTCAGCAAACGCACTAGCAAACTTCTGGCTATTGCTTGGCCCCCTTGTGGATAGCCGAACGGGCCGCTAGCGGCGACCATGGCTCAGTTAGTTGACCCATGCCGCGGGTCGCGCCACGTCCTCCTGATATGCGCCGGACCCCTCGCTTCCCGGTGCTGCTGCCGATGCCGCGTCGGCGCCGTGCCAGGTGGGGCCGTGGGATCCCCGCCGGGCCGTACTGGTCCGCCCGCCCAGTGGCCTGGCGGCGCCAGTAGTTGGCCACACTGCTGCGGTGCATGCGCTCCCCTGTACCGATGCGCGAGCTACAGCAAACAGGGCCCTCGACCTCACGGACTACGGGACGCTGACGGGCTGGCACACCTGGTCGCGCAGCTGGTGAAGCGCGGGTGTCGTGGCCTCGTCGGATGCCGGCAGATCCGGTGGCCGGGCAGCCTCAGTCCGGGTCATCATGGCCGTGGGCCGCTGTTGGACCTGCTGATGGAGGCACTGCGCTGTTCGGGAGCGCGGATAGCAGGCACAGTAGCCAGCCGCATGCCGCGGTGTCGCACGCCGCCGTGGACCTGATGGTCGCTCGCCGCCTACCTTGAGGTAGACGGTTTCCGTCGCATGAGTGCGCCGATCTGCATGGCCAGGGCGTGTAGGGCCCCTGGTCATCCCCGGCCTCACCAGTTGCCTGGGCAAACACTAAAGGGAAACACCCACCCCGGCACCATTTGAGTCGGATGCGGTGTGCAGCAAGGCGTTCGCGCGCGCAGACAGCAGTCAGTCACGACTTAAATCCCGGTATCGCACACCAGGAAAACGCAGATCAGAGCATGTTTCTGGGCCGATGATCGACGCGGGCGCATACCACTGCATGGAAGTGCACGGCGGTATTTTTGGTTAGGAACCAGCCCCTCC
Organism: uncultured Actinomycetota bacterium; assembly: GCA_963832935.1. Taxonomy (GTDB): domain Bacteria; phylum Actinomycetota; class Actinomycetes; order Mycobacteriales; family Mycobacteriaceae; genus Mycobacterium. Next base: position 187,829 of record CAWHWA010000018.1, on the reverse strand, counting down.
TAGCAAGCGTAGTCGAGCCGCTGCTATCACTGCCTCGGCTTCTGCAATTACTGTTTCTGCCGCCGCCTTAGTCGCTGCCGCTGCAGCGGCTACCTCTGCTTCCCTCGGCGCGGCGCGCCGCGTCTCCGCGTGTCACCGCCAGCGCGAAAATCAACACCCCGGCGCAGGCTACGACGGCCACCACCGGCCCCGCTGCGGCGGTGACGACGAATGCAAAGAAAAAGCTCAAGACAATGAACCAAATAAGCCTCCTCATCATCATGGACGTTAAGTCGGCTGGTACCGCATTGACGTTACCCAGGACCCGCAGGAGATCCGCAACCTCGCGACCATCTGAGTCACGCTGACCACTCCCCAACAGGATTGGCCAAAGTTTGCCCTGATGTTGGGATCGGTAGCTGCTCGGAGGCTCTGTAACTTGCCATGACTATGCCGCGCGAGGCGGCGCATGAACAAAGGAAACCCAACATGTGCACCGCCAATCGCGGAAACGATCTAGCCATGAAACCCAACCTCGCCACCACCCACCGGGACAACCTTGGTCGACGAATGGGACAACATCGGGGCAGCCCTCAGGGCATTCGACGGCCCGGAGTGGAGAATCAAGATCACGAGCACCATCGACCACGGGCGACGCGCCAATATCGTGGTATCCGTTGTTGGGCTGCTATACGCGGACGGGCACGCTGCAGTGCGAGATCATCATTGACTGCCCCGATACCCCGATCATCACGGTGGACGAAGCGCGGAAGCTGGCCACGGCGTTAATCGCAGCCGCCGACTCAGCCGAAGGGGCGACTTGCACGCCGCACCCCGCCTACTAGGGGTGGTCCGCTGCCGTCGATGACGTGGCGGACGCGCTGCCGCCCGCGGGGCTTACGCGGCGGCTACTTGAATCCGATCAAACCGACAGTCACCTGAATTAATAATTTATTACATACTAAACGATTGTGTAATAAGATATACCAGTACTTCTAGTCGAGTCCAAGCAGCCATGCAACTGGGATGTCACCGCGATCTGCGGCACATGCCCGCACCGGTCGGTGTCATCCGGCGCACGGGCGCGTGCTGCGTCGACGTGTTCCGGGCACTCCGCGGTGTCTGGCACGCCTAACCCGAATGAAAGGACGTGACCACCGATGAACACATACCCCGCCCAACGCCACCGCCACGGCGACTGGCGCGACATGACCGTAGAAGAACTGCGCGACTGGCTGCACCTCCAAGTCACGTCATGGTGGCGCTACGTGACACTGATGAGACCTATACGACGACCGCCAAACGAAGGGCGGGCTCCACCCGCGACGAGGCAGAACAGCTGGAAGCTGCTGGTGCTGAGGGATCGCCGAAGACACTTCATATAACGGCGCTCGGTCACATCGCCTAAGCCGATGCTGAACTCGGTCGTCATCGACTTGACCAGCGACAGATTGCCGCGATGACCGCGCGCGGACGCCGAACCCGACAGCCGCGTAGAACCCTCGACATCTGCCAGCAGCAGCCGTCGCCATTCCCGTCGGCAGAAGCGCGCTCATGCCCTGCTTACTCCAGTCCAACAGCGGTGTCAGCTCATGCTAGCCAGCATCCGGCGACCACATAGAGCAATCGTTACTAGCCCCCGATCAGTCGCTTCATAAAGCTCGGGAGTGGGGTGGGCCGCTGCCGTCAATACACGTGGCTGATGCGCTGCTGGATGAACGCTCTGAACTGACCGGACCTCCCGGGCCGGCCAGATGCCTGGGAAATTACTACAGGTAGCTACTTTCGACCGACAAGCCCCAGTCGTCGGTCGGAATTGCCAATGTCATAAGTGCTTATGTAACATGTGTTTAATAGCAAGTGTTTAGTAGCCGTGACTCCCGGTAGGAGCCACTTATCATCTGAAGGCATCCGTCATGTCGCACCTACGACCCAAGTTCCACTCACTACCCGGTCCCCTGGCGCCGGATGTTGAGCCAGCTCCGTCCGCGGTGAGCTCCACGCGACACGCCTCGGCGCCGGTTCCCATCACCAAGCAGCAAGTCTTATTCCAGGCCGCAGCGGCTGTACCAGTACCGCCCACGGTGACTCATCGTCACTGGCCCGGTGCAGCATTTATTATGGCAATCGGGCGCATTCACATCCGGCTGCCTGAGCCGCGACCGAGTTACCCGCCGGATGAGGCCGGGCTATTTCGAGGCGGGGGAAATGTCTCGCCTGGTCGAGCACCTTTGATGGGCACCTTGCCCAATACCCACTCGCGATAGGGCGGCGTTCTGTCGCGTCCTCCTATTCGACAAGGCCGGGGTCGGGTTGTCGGACCCAGTCCCCGAAAGTTCGCACGCTCGATGATCGAGCGGCGGAGATCGAGGCCGTCATGGACACCGTCGGCTTCGGACAGGCCGTCGTCTCCGGTCTGAGTGACGCGGAGCAGCCTCCACGTTCGCGGCAACACGACCAGAGCGAACGCGGCACTGATCCTCATCGACACCATACGTATTGGGGCTTCGCGGGGGACGCCATGGACCTACCTCGCGACCCTGCCGAGCTGCGGGCGCGCTCTGTTACCCGAGCTGGGTGAGGATTACACCCCCTCCACGGAGCACCTCGCCCGCTGGCAGGAAGTGGCCCGCGCGGTCCAATCCGGCCGGGGCAGCGGTAGCCGCAGCCAGCATCGCCTCGCCGTCGATCCGGTCGATGCGCCAGCTGGGAATGGCTGAGCGGATGTCCGCGAGCCGGGGGATGGCGTGGGCGTGATTTGTTGTCGGGCTGTCGGTCTACGCAGAGCTTCTTCGTCGTATAGATAGACAAGGAGAACGCAATGAACATCATGAAACTCAACGACGTCGCACGCCAACTCATCGGTTCCGACCCTGCAACGCTGGTCACGATCAATCGCGACGGCAGCCCGCAAATCAGCGTGGTCTGGGTGACGGTGCAGAGTACGGCCGACGGCGCTGATGAGCTGGTCACCGCTCATCTGCAGGAGCATCAGAAGATCCGCAACATCCGGCGCGATCCCCGCGTGGCGGTGACCATCGTGTCCACCGACCGCAGGGGGCCACAGACACCGTATCTGTCGATCAAGGGCACGGCGCACGTCGAGGAAGGCGGTGCTCCCGAACTGCTCGACGAGATCGCCACGACCATCTTCGGCCCGGGCACGGGATTCCCGCCGCCCGACGCACCCCCCGGATACCTAACTCACATCACGATCGAAAAGGTCGGCGGCGTGGGCCCGTGGGCGACCTGAACATATCTGCCAGCCATGGCAGAAGACCGACCGACTCCCCTACAAGAACCGCTTCCAGGATGAGGTGTGCAACTCGGTGTCCGCGTGGCGGGGGAAAATCGACGACGCACTCTTGGGGCCGGTCCTAAACAAGGTGTTCGGCGACATGGTTTGTGGCGCCCAGCAACAGGTCGAAATCAAACTTGACGACCACCACGGCGCACTGCTGCGGCACGGGCGGGAATCGCAGGACCGCGCCGGCCAGGTGGCCTGTGGATAACTGATCGGGGCAGCTGCCCGACCGTGGCACAGTCCGACTCATGCCGCGCGTCGCGCCCATGTATGCGCTCGACCCGGCGATGCCCGTGATGCTGCGCCCCGACGGCGCCGTGCAGGTGGGCTGGGATCCCCGCCGGGCGGTGCTGGTCCGTCCCCCGCGCGGCCTGGCCGCTGCGGAGTTGGCCGCGCTGCTGCGCTCGATGCGATCGCCCATGCCGATCACCGAACTGCAACGGCAAGCCGTCGAGCGCGGGCTGTCCGACACCGGAGGCCTGGACCACCTCGTCGCGCAGCTGGTGAGCTCGGGCGTGGCAACCCGCGGGTGCCGGCAGACCGGCGGCCGGGCCGCCTCGATCCGGGTCCACGGCCGCGGGCCGCTGTCGGACCTGCTGATGGAGGCACTGCGCTGTTCGGGAGCGCGGATAGCGCACAGCAGCCAGCCGCATGCCGCGGTGTCGCGCGCCGCCGTGGACCTGGTGGTGCTGGCCGACTACCTGGTGGCGGATCCGCGCATGGTGCGCGATCTGCACAGCCAGGGCGTCGCGCACCTGGTGGTTCGGGTGCGAGACGGCACCGGGCTGGTGGGGCCGCTGGTCATCCCCGGCGTCGACCAGCTGCCTGGGCTGCGCCGACTTGCACCGCAGCGACCGCGACGCCGCGTGGCCGGCGGTCGCCGCCCAGCTGCGCGAGACCGTCGGAGTGGCCGACCGGGCCACCCTGCTGGCGACCGCGGCGCTGGCGCTCAGCCAGGTGAATCGGGTGATCGCCGCGGTGCGCGGGAACGCAGTGGGGCCCGATCCCGGACCGCCTCAGGCGCTGAACGCCACTCTGGAATTCGACCTCAACGCCGGCGCCATCGTCGCGCGGCAATGGACCAGACATCCATTGTGTTCGTGCTGACGCCGTGACCACCGGTCGTCCCCACAGCTCACTGTTGCCTAGATCATCACCGACGCGGGCGTTTCGTCGTGGATGATGGGGTTGTGTCAGACATCAAACGGGGGCGTGCGGCTCGCAACGCGAAGCTGGCCAGCATTCCGGTCGGCTTTGCCGGCGCGGGCCGCGCTGGGCTTCGGTAAGCGGCTGACCGGTAAGTCGAAAGACGACGTCCAGGCCGAATTGCTGGAGAAGGCCGCTCACCAGTTGTTCACCGTCTTGGGCGAGCTCAAGGGCGGAGCGATGAAGGTCGGCCAGGCCCTGTCGGTGACTGGAAGCCGCGATTCCCGAGGAGTACGGCGAGCCGTACCGCGAAGCGTTGACGAAGCTGCAGAAGGACGCCCCGCCGCTGCCCGCCGACAAGGTGCACCGGGTGCTCGACGCGCAGCTGGGCACCAAATGGCGAGACCGGTTCAGCTTCGTTCGACGACACCCCGGTGGCCTCGGCCAGCATCGGCCAGGTGCACAAGGCGGTGTGGTCCGACGGCCGCGACGTGGCCGTCAAGATCCAGTACCCGGGTGCCGACGAGGCGCTGCGCGCCGACCTCAAGACCATGCAGCGGATGGTCGGGGTGGCTCAAACAGCTCGCCCCGGGCGCCGACGTCCAGGGCGTGGTCGACGAGCTGATCGAGCGCACCGAGATGGAGCTCGACTACCGGCTGGAGGCCGACAACCAGCGCGCGTTCGCCAAGGCGTATCGCGACCACCCGCACTTCGCGGTGCCGCGCGTCGTGGCCAGCGCACCCAAGGTGGTCGTCCAGGAGTGGATCCAGGGCATCCCGATGGCCGAGATCATCCGCGACGGCACGCCCGAGCAGCGCGACCTGATCGGCACCCGGCTCCTCGAGCTCACCTTCGACGCGCCGCGCCGGCTGGAGATGCTGCACGGCGACGCGCACCCCGGAAACTTCATGCTGCTGCCCGACGGCCGGATGGGCGTCATCGACTTCGGCGCCGTCGCGCCCATGCCCGGTGGTTTCCCGATCGAGCTCGGGATGACCATTCGGTTGGCCCGCGAGAAGAACTACGACCTGCTGTTGCCGACGATGGAGAAGGCCGGCTTCATCCAGAAAGGCCAGCAGGTGTCGGTGCGCGACATCGACGACATGCTGCGCCAGTACGTCGAACCGATCGAGGTCGAGGTCTTCCACTACACCCGCAAGTGGCTGCAGAGGATGACCAGCATCAAGATCGACCGCTCGGTGTCGCAGATCAGGACGGCCCGGCAGATGGACCTACCGCCCAAGCTGGCGATCCCGATGCGGGTGATCACGTCGGTGGCCGCAATCCTCTGCCAGCTGGATGCCCACGTGCCGATCAAGGCGCTGTCCGAAGAGCTGATCCCCGGCTTCGCCGAGCCCGACGCCCGTCGGTCGCTCTAAGCGGCAGGCCGCGGCTGCGACCTTTGCGGGGACGCCCGCGCGGACGTTTGTACTCCACGATCGAGCCCCGCTCGAAGATCTCACCGCCCCAAACACCCCACGGTTCGGCCCGTTCCAGCGCCGCCGCCAGGCATTGCCGCCGGACCGGGCAGTCCGTGCAGAGCGTCTTGGCGCGCTCCAGGTCGGCCGGGGTCTCGGCGAACCATAGGTCGGGATCGCCGACATGACACGGCAACACCGGCGGCGGTTGTCTGGGGACTGTCAGTGCCGACATGTCCTGCTCACCTGCTTCCTGGTCTGGTGTGTCCTTCTTCGGTGATCCGGACCAGGTTGCGGGCTTTGAAAACTGCCGACCCAAAAACTATGGCCACGGATCCTTGTGACTTCGGGTCCGTGGCCATGTGGTGTAAACGGGGCTAGTTAGGTAAGACCCCAATCCACGGACGCGTCAGTCGCGGCGGCGGCGCGATGCTTAAGCGCGGCCGCCGGCGTAGCGGCGGCGTGGGCGGCATGGGAGGTCCCCGCGGCCGGCACCGCGCCGGCCACGCCTACCCCGAACGTGTCGTTGATCATCGTGGCCACCTCCTCTCGTCAATACGTATGCCGGCTTGCGCCGGCAGCAGAATGCGTATTCGAGAGTAAACGTTAGCCGCCGGCACCGACAACCGATTTTCTGACCTGCGCGTTTGCCGCTCAACGGCCGCGCACCAGCTCCAAGCACGTCGGGCCCGTACTGCTCGAGCTTGCGCGCGCCGATGCCCGGGATCGCGACCAGGGCCGCCTCGTCGTCGGGCAGCAGCTCGGCGATCGCGATCAGCGTGTTGTCGGTGAAGACGACATAGGCGGGCACCTTCTGCTCCTTGGCGACGTCCAGCCGCCACGCCTTGAGCCGCAGCAACAACTCCTCGTCGATGTCGGCGGCACACGTCTCACACCGCCGCAGCATGACCGCGGCCGGCGTGGTCAGGTCGCTTGTTGCAGATCCGGCAGCGGGTGGGGCCCGTGATTGCGCCGGGACTTGCTCGGCGCCGGCATCGGCCCGCGTCTGCGGCGCGATGCCGTTGAGGAACCGCGACGGCTTGCGGCTCTGCCGTCCGCCCGGGCTGCGCGACAGCGCCCAGCTGAGCGCCAAATGCACTCGGGCCCTGGTGATTCCGACGTAGAGCAGTCGACGCTCCTCCTCGACCGGCTCGCTCTCGGCGCCGTGCGCCAGCGCGTGCGAGATGGGCAGCGTGCCGTCGGCCAGTCCGACCAGGAACACCGCATCCCACTCCAGTCCCTTGGCGGCGTGCAGTGAAGCCAGGGTGACGCCCTGCACCACCGGTGGGTGCCGCGCGTCGGCGCGGATCCGCAGCTCGGCCACCAGCCCCGGCAGGTCCAGCTGCGGACGCTGCGCCACCTCGTCGTCGACCAGTTCGGCCAGCGCGGTCAGCGCCTCCCAGCGCTCCCGGGCCCGGGTGCCGACCGGTTCCTCGGCCGTCAGCCCCAGCGGTTCCAGGACCGCGCGGACCACGTCGGGCAATGGGCCCTCGGCGCCGCGCTCGGCGGCGCGCTGCAGGGCCAACAGCGCCTGCTTGATCTCCTGACGGTTGAAGAATCCCTCGCCGCCGCGAACCTGGTAGGCGATACCCGCCTCGGTCAACGCCTCCTCGTAGATCTCGGACTGCGCGTTGACCCGGTACAGCACCGCGATCTCGGACGGCGGGGTGCCGGATTCGATCAGCCCGGCGATCGACTTGGCCACCGCGGCCGCCTCGGCGGTCTCGTCGGGATGCTCGCGGAACGACGGCGCCGGACCCGGCGCACGCTGGCCGAACAGCTGCAGCTTGCTGCCCGCGACCCGGCCGCGGGCCGCGGCGATCACCTGGTTGGCCAGCGACACCACCTGCGGAGTGGAGCGGTAGTCGCGCTCCAGGCGGACCACCGTGGCGTCCGGAAACCGCCGCGAGAAGTCGAGCAGGAACGCGGGGTGAGGCCCCGGTGAACGAGTAGATGGTCTGGTTGGCGTCGCCGACGACGGTCAGGTCGTCCCGATCGCCCAGCCACGCCGACAGCACCCGCTGCTGCAGCGGAGTGACGTCCTGGTACTCGTCGACGACAAAGCAGCGGTAGCGGTCCCGGAACTCCTCGGCCACCGCGGCGTCGTTCTCGATCGCGGCCGCGGTGTGCAGCAGCAGGTCGTCGAAGTCGAGCAGCGCCACCGTCTCGTCGCGGACCTTGAGGGCCTCGTAGGCGGCGTAGACGTCGGCGATCTTCGCGGCGTCCAGCGGGATGTCGCGGCCCGCCGGCGGCGACCGCGGCCGGGTATTGCCTCGGGGCTGATCAGCGACGCCTTGGCCCATTCGATCTCGCCGGCCAGGTCGCGCACGTCGTCGGTGCTGACATTCAGCCGGGTGCGGCTGGCCGCCCTGGCCACGACGGCGAACTTGCTGTCCAGCAGTTGCCAGCCGGTGTCGCCGACCACCCGCGGCCAGAAATAGCGCAGCTGGCGATGCGCGGCCGCGTGAAACGTCAGCGCCTGCACGGCGCCGACACCCGACCCGGCCTGCGCGGCGGCGTCCAGCGTCCGCAGCCGGGACCGCATCTCCCCCGCCGCACGCTGGGTGAACGTCACCGCCAGCACCTGCCCCGCGGCGACATGGCCGCTCGCGACCAGCTGGGCGATGCGGTGAGTGATGGTGCGGGTCTTGCCCGTTCCGGCGCCGGCGAGCACACAGACCGGTCCGCGCGGAGCCAGCACCGCCTCGCGCTGCTCGTCGTCCAGTCCGGCGGTCAAGGGTCGGCGACCATCGGCATGCCGTCCATCTTGGCAGCGGTGGCCGACAAACCGGGCGTATCGCCACGCCGAACTGCGACTCCGCCCGCACCCGGTGGTCCTGCGCGGAACGCATCGTCGCCGGGCTACGTTAACGAGTTATGAGCAATGCTGCGCTCACCATTTACACGACGTCATGGTGTGGCTACTGCCATCGGCTCAAGACGGTGCTCAAGTCCAACGGCATCCCCTACGAAGAGGTCGACATCGAACACGACGCCGGCGGCCGCGGAATTCGTCGGCTCGGTCAACGGTGGCAACCAGACGGTGCCGACGGTGAAGTTCGCCGACGGGTCGACGCTGACCAACCCGAGCGCTGCGGAGGTCAAAGCGAAGCTGGCCCAGGTCGCCGGCTGAAGGGCCGAGGTTCGGCGTGCGTTCGAATCGGACCGATCATCTTGCGATCATCAAGTGAGCGCCTCAGTCGAGCGCGGCCCAGGATTCGATGATCTCCCGGGCGATCGAAATCGACCCGGGCAGTAGCAGTTTCGACGTCCGAGCGCTGGTCCAGTCGCCGGCCTCCAGCGCGGCGCGCACCTCGTCGCGGGTGAACCAGGCCGCCTCGGCGATCTCGCCGTCGTTGAAGGAGAACTCCTCGTCCGGGTCGCCCAGCGCGTGGAAACCGACCATCAGCGAGCGCGGAAACGGCCACGGCTGGCTGCCCAGGTAGCGAACATCGCGCACGGTCAGCCCGATCTCCTCGCGGATCTCCCGGACCACGCAGACCTCGAACGACTCGCCCGCCTCGACGAATCCGGCCAGCAGCGAGAACATCCGCTCGGGCCACACCGTCTGGCGGGCCAGCACCGCGCGGTCGCCGCCGTCGTGGACCAGGCAGATCACCGCGGGGTCGATGCGCGGGAACTCCTCGTGGCCGGTGACCGGGTTGACCCGTGACCAGCCCGCCCTGGACGGTTTCGTCGGTGACCCGTCGACCGCGCTGAACCGCGCGTTGTCATGCCAATTCAGCAGCGCGGTCGCCGACGCCACCAGTTGGCTGCTGGTGTCGTCGAAGATCGGGCCGGCCCGGCGCAGGTTCGAGCACCTCGGTTTCGGCGTCGGGGTCCTCGGGCGCTCGCAGCGCGCCCCGGATCGCCCAGACGTGCCGGCCGCCCTCGATGCGGCCGAGGAATACCGCGTCCTCCGGCGGCTTGTCGCCGAGCTCCGGCTGCCGCGCCGAGCACCACGCGTGCCGTCGGCGACCAGCACCTGGTTGCGCGAATCCACCCGCAGCAGCGCCGCGTCGGCCCAGCCCGCGATGGCCGCGTCGACGTCGGTGCGCAGTTGATCGGCCCGGTCGGCGCCGACCCGCGACAGCAGCGGAACGCTGCTGCAGCTCGAAAGTCCACTAGTGGTCCCGCGCTGCGGATGTAGAGCAGCCGGTCGGTGGCCTCGATGGCGTCCACCTCGGGTGCGCCGATGCGCAGCAGGTGCGCCGTTGCGCACCACGCCGAGCACGATGTCGCGCAGGTGCCGCGGCGATCCGCCGACCTCGTTCTGCTCCACTTCGCGTTCGGCGATGGCGAACCCGGCGTCGGGGGTCAGCAGGTCCTCGATCATCTCCACGACGCTGGGCGTGGTGGTGGCGATGCCGAGCAGCCGGCCGGCGGTCTCCGAGGACACCACCACCGAGTCCGCGCCCGATTGCCGCAGCAGGTGCTGATTCTCGGCCTCGCGGATGGAGGCGATGATCTTGGCCTTCGGCGCGAGCTCGCGCGCGGTCAAGCGTGACCAGCACGGCGGTGTCGTCGCGGTTGGTGGCGACGATGATCGACGTGGCGTGCTGGGCGCCGGCCAGCCGCAGCACGTCGGATTTGGTGGCGTCGCCGTGCACGGTGACCAGCCCGGCTGTCGCGGCGCGCTCGAGGGCGCTGCGATCGGTGTCGACGACGACGATCTCGCCCTGGGCGGCCTCGTCGCCGACCATCGCGGCCACGGCCGTCTTACCCTTGGTGCCGTAGCCGATGACGATGGTGTGGTTGCGCACTCTGTTCCTCCATCGCTGGATCTTCAACGCCTGCCGCGACGGCGCGGAGAGGGTCTCGACCGTCGTACCGATCAACACGATCAGGAACGCGACCCGCAGCGGCGTGATGACCAGGACGTGTTGACCAGGCGCGCGGCCTCGGTGTACGGGGTGATGTCGCCGTAGCCGGTCGTCGACAGCGACACCGCGGCGAAGTACAGGCAGTCCAGGAACGTCAGCCGGTCGCCCCGCACGTCGCGATAGCCGTTGCGGTCGAGGTAGACGACGACGGCGGCGCCGAACAACGCCAGCAGCGCGATGAGCAACCGGCGGGTGATGACGCGGGCCGGGCTGCCGTGCTCTTCGGGGATGCGCAGCACGCCGACCAGCAGGTGTCCGGGCTGAGCGGTCAGTGTCTCGTCGAGACCGCTCAGCCGTCGCAACCTACCCTTGGGCACAGCGGTCCGTCATCGGCCGGACACCACCGCACGCCACACGCACGACTCAAATGTAACCACGATCGCGTGCCGGCAGACACTTGATCGGCTCAGACGGCGACCTGGCGCTCGCCCTCGGAGTCAGCAAGCAGCCCAGCCAGCTCGGCGGGTTCGGGCAGCTCGTCGGGCACGACGGTGAGCCCGCTGCGCACGTAGTGGAAGGCGGTCCGCACCGAGGATTCGCGGGCACCCGGCAGAGCCGCCCACGCCAGCCGGTAGACGGCGAGCTGGACCGCGGCCTGCCGCATCGCCTCCGGCCCGCGCGGCGGCTCGCCGGTCTTCCAGTCCACCACGGTGGCGCCGCCGTCGGGGTCGGCGAAGACCGCGTCGATGCGCCCGCGCACCACGGTGTCGCCGATCGGCATCTCGAACGGCACCTCCACGGCGACGGGCGTGCGCGCCGCCCACGGCGACCCGGCGAATGCCGCCTGCAGCGCGGCCAACTCTTCGGCGTCGCCGAGCGTCGGCGTCCGCCGCGCCCGGGCAGGTCGCCGAGGTCGAACAACCACTCGGCTCCGTAGAACTGCTGCACCCAGTCGTGAAATGCGTTGCCCAGCAAGGCATGTGGGTCCGGCCGGGTCGGCAGCCGATGCGTCAGCCGCTGCGCCGCGCCCTCGGGATCGCGGGCCAGGTCCACCAGCCCGCTGACCGACAGCTGGCTGGGCAGGGCGCGGCGGCCGGACGGCTCGCGACGCGGGCACGCTCGGCCAGCAGCGCGTCGACGTCGGCGGCCCAGCCGTCGACGTCGACGCGTCCGTCCGGCGGGTCGCGCCGCCATCGCCCCGGCCACCAGTGCCGCCCCCGTTCGACGTCGCCGCGGCGCCCGGCCAGCGGATCGGCCGGCCAACCGCTTCGACAACGTTGTCGCGCAATGGGTTTCGTTCACCGTCGGCCGGCTCGGGAGCCCACTGCTCCACCACTCCGCAGGGATCGCCGGCCGCGGCCGACCGCTCGATGACGTCCTTGAGCTCGCACAGGAAATCCGACGGCCCGCGCGGTTTGATCCCGGTGGGACCCCAGTGATGGCCCGAGACCAGCAGCGTGTCCTCGGCGCGGGTGATGCCGACGTACAGCAGCCGGCGCTCCTCGTCGATGCGCCGCTGATCGAGCTGGCGACGGTGCTCGGAGATCTTGTCCGACAGCTGCTTTCGATTGGTGACGTCCGAGGTGTCCAGCACCGGGACGCCGAGTGAGCCCGCGCGGCGCCGATCGCCGCGCAGCAGCGGCGGCAGCTCGGCGGCATCGGTGAGCCAGGTGCTGCGCGACGCGGTCGACGGGAATGCCCCGCCGGACAGGTGCGCCACCGCGACCACCTGCCACTCCAGGCCCTTGGCGGCGTGCACGGTGAGCACCTGGACCCGGTCCCGGGCGACCGCCAACTCGGCGGGCGCCAAGCCGTTCTCGACCACCTCGGCCGCGTCCAGGTAGGCCAGCAGACCCAGGACCGAGGCCGCGGCGGACATGTCCGTCGCGCGTGTTCGTTCGGCGTAGCCGGCGACCACGTCGGCGAAGGCGTCGAGGTGCTCGGCGCCGGCCCAGCCCCGGTGGCCCGCCGCGGCGCGGACTTCGCAGTCGACGCCCAGCACCCGGCGCACCTCGGCGACCAGGTCGGGCAGCGGATGACCGAGATGGCCGCGCAAGGCGCTCAGCTCGGCGGCCAGCGCGGTGATGCGCTGATATCCCGCAGCCGAATACGAGGCGGCCGGACCGGGATCGCCGATCGCGTCGGCCAGGCACGCCGCGTCGGCGTCGGGACCGGCCGCCATCGCGATCGACTCGGGCCGAGGACGCCTCGGCGGAGCGTCGCACGCCAAGGCCGGCCGCGCGCCGCCACAGCGCGGCGATATCGCGGCCGCCCAGCCGCCACCGCGGACCGGTCAGCACCCGCATCGCCGCCGCGCCGGCCGTGGGGTCGGCGACCAGCCGCAGCATCGCCACCACTTCGGCGACCTCCGGGATGGACAGCAGCCCGGCCAGCCCGACGACCTCGACCGGGATTCCGCGCGCGCGCAAGCGCATCGGCGATCGGTGCGGCGTCGGCGTTGCGGCGCACCAGCACCGCGGCGGTCGGCGGGCTGACGCCGTCGGCGCGAGCCCGCTGGTAATGCTCGTCCAGATGGTCGGCGATCCACTCGCGTTCGGCCTGCACGTCGGCAAGCAGCGCACAGCGGACGGTGCCGGGCGGGGCGTCCGGGCGCGGGCCGCAGCGCGCGCACGGCGACCGATCGGCGCCGCGCCTCCGCCGATATGGCGTTGGCCACGTGCAGCGTGCTGCGGCGGGTTGCGCCAGCTGGTGCGCAGTTCCAGGACGGGCGCGGGGGTGCCGTCGGATCGAGGGAAGTCGGTGGTGAACCGCGGCAGGTTGGTCGCCGAGGCGCCGCGCCAGCCGTAGATCGACTGGATCGGATCGCCGACGGCCGTCAGCGCCAGCCCGTCGTCGACGCCGCCGCCGAACAGTGCCGACAACGCGACTCGCTGGGCGTGACCGGTGTCCTGGTACTCGTCGAGCAGCACCACCCGGTAGCGCTTCCGCAGGTCCGCGCCGACCTGCGGGAACGTCGCGGCAAGCCGGGCGGCCGAGGCCATCTGCATGCCGAAGTCCATGACCTTCGCGGTGCGCATGCGCTCCTGCAGCGCGTCGATCAGCGGCACCAGCTCGGCGCGCTCGGTCTGGGTGGCCAGCAGCCGCAGCAGCCATTGGCTCGGGCCGCGGTCGCGCTGGTAGGGACCGGCGGGCAGGGTGTGCACCAGCCGTTCCAGCTCCAGGTGGGTATCGCGGAGCTGGCCGGTGTCGACCAGGTGCTCGGCGAGCTGGCCCCACAGCCGCAGCACCATCGAGGTGACCGCGGCCGGCGTCTTGTCGGTACGCAGCTGCCCGGCATACCCGTTGACCACGTCGAAGGCCAGCTGCCACAGCTCGGTCTCGCTGAGCAGCCGGGTGTCGGGCTCGACGGGCAGCAGCAGCCCGTAGTCACGCAGCAGTGAGCCGGCGAACGCGTGATAGGTGCTGACCATCGGGGTGCCCGCCGATTCGAGCGCCGGGCCGGTCGCGCCCAAGCCGACGCCGGCCAACCGGGCCAGCCGGGAGCGGACCCGGCGCAGCAGCTGGCCGGCGGCCTTGCGGGTGAAGGTCAGTCCCAGCACCTGGCCGGGCTCGGCGTATCCGTTGGCGACCAGCCACACCACCCGCGCGGCCATCGTCTCGGTCTTGCCCGCGCCCGCCCCCGCGATGACGACCAGCGGACCCGGCGGCGCGGCGATGACGGCGGCCTGCTCGTCGGTGGGCGGGAAAAGCCCGAGCGCACCGGCCAATTCGGCGGGGCTGTAGCGCGGCTCCGGGGTCATCAGCGCTGCCGCCTTCGACGTGGGCCGGGCACCACGGCCGCACCGGGCAGTGCGCGCAGCCGTCGTTGCGCCGGGCGACGAACTGCGGACCGGCTGTCGCGTCGGCCGCCCGCACGCACGAGTCGCGCCATTCGTCGCGGGCAGCCGGTGTCAGTGGATCCTGCTCGCGCTCGGTGGCGCCCGCCGCCCCGGTCTTGCCGAGGTAGACCAGCCGCGCGCCGCCGGGCTCATATCGGGCGCACCGTCGGGCACAAGGCCTTCGGCCACCGCCAGCTGGTACATCGCCAGCTGCGCGTGCTGTTGGGCATCGTCCTTGCTGACCGGCGTTTTGCCGGTCTTGACGTCGACGATCACCAGCCGGCCGGCTCCGTCGCGTTCCAGCCGGTCGACTCGGCCGCGCAAGCGGACCTGCCACCGGCATCGCGCGGCGTCCCGAGGACTCCGTCGACGTCGACCTCGGCGCCGACCTCCGTCAGCTCGCCGCGCGTCTGCGCACGCCACTCGACGAACGCCTCGATCATGGCGCGGTGCCGGGTCAGCTCGTTGGCCGAATGCCATCGGGCATCGAAAGGCAGCTGCTCCCAGGCCCGTTCCAGCTCGGCCAACAGTTGCGCTTCGCTTTTGCCCGGTTCGGCGATCAGGGCGTGCAGCAACGAGCCGATCGCGGACCGCAGCTCACGCGGGTTGGTTCCGCCGTGCCGTTCGAGCAGCCAGCGCAGCGGGCAGTCGTTGAGGGTCTGCAGAGTCGACGGCGACAATGTGACGGTGATCGCCGCCGTCCCACAGCGGATCGCTCGGTGCTGACCGCGGTCAGGCCGTGCCAACCGGCCGGGTCGGCGCCCGGCACACCGGCGTCGGCCAGCCGGGCCAATTGCGTTGCCGCACAATGCGCGAGCGGCGTCGTCGACGGCGCCGTTCGGGGCGCAGCACGACCACGCGCGCAACCGACCGACCAGCGCGGACGTCGACAGCACCCGAGGCGCTGAAACCGGCTGCACCGCAACATGGTCACTGTCATCATCGGCCCACTGCGCGACCTCGAAGAAGAACGCCGACGGCATGCAGCCTCCAGGTCGGCGCCGCCGGTGTCACTGTCGACGGCGGTCACCAGCAGTCGGCGCCGGGCCCGGCCCATCGCGGCCACCAGCAGCCTGCGCTCCTCGGCCAGCAGCGGCGCACGCACCGATGCGTCCGCGCAGATGCCGTCGATGACGTCGAGCAGTCGCTGCGTGCCCAGTACACCGCCGCGCGGAACGGTGTTGGGCCACAACCCATCCTGCAAGCCGGCGATGACCACCACGTCCCATTCGTGTCCCAGCGCGGCGTGTGCGCTGAGCACCCTGACCTGTTCGGAGGTCGACGCCGGGTCGGTGTTGGCGCTCGGCACCTGCAGCGCCGCAACGTGTTCGATCAGACCGCGTAATGACGCGCCCGGTGTGCGAGACACGTACTGCTCGGTGACGTCGAACAACGCGGTCACCGCCTCCAGGTCCCTGGCGGCGTGGGCGCCGGCGGTGCCGCCGCGCTCGCTGGCCGCCAACCAGCGACGCTGCAGACCGGACCGGTGCCACGCCTCCCATAGCGTGTAGCGCGGATCTTGGCCGCCGCGGTGGCAGCGCGCGGCCGCATCCAGCACCGCGCGCACCCGCTGCAGCGAGCGAGACCGCGAGGAAGGCGGCCCTCCGGCCCCCAGCGCGGCCACCACCAGATCCCCGAAACTGGCTGCCGCATCGGCGGGTTTGGCGCGCATCAACGTCCGGCGCAGCTGCCGCAGCGAGACCGGGTCGACGCAGCCGATGGGCCCGGTCAGCAGTGCCAGCGCCTGCTCGCCGTCGAGTCCCTCGGCGGTTGCCGCCAGCACCGTGAGCATGGCCTGCACCGCGGGCTCCTCGGCCAACGACCCGTTGACTGCCGGCGCGGCCACCGGTACCCCGGCGGCCGCCAACGCCCGCGGCAACCGCGCCCCGGCTCGCGGCACCGACCGCACGATCACCGCCATCTGCGACCACGGCACCTTATCGACGAGGTGCGCACGCCGCAGCGTGTCGGCGATCATCGCCGCCTCCGCATGCGCCGACGCCGCCAGGCGAACCGTGACCGATCCCTCCTCGGCGCCGGTGCCGTCGATCTGCCTGCCGCTGCTGCTGCCCGGGAGCCGTTGCGCGATGCCACTGACCGCGCGCGCCACCGCAGGCGCACACCGATGCGAGGCCGTCAGCGTCACCGACGGTGTATCGCCGTGCAACAGCCCGGCCGGCTCGCCGCCGCGGAAGCCGAACACCGCCTGGTTGGGATCCCCGGCGACCAGCGCCAGTTCGCTTCCAGCCGCCAACACCCGGACCAGGCGGGCCGCCTGCGGGTCGAGCTGCTGTGCGTCGTCGATCAACAAGACCCGGACCCGGGCGCGCTCGGCGGCCAGCAGCTCAGGATCGACCGCGAACGCCTCCAACGCGGCGCCCACGAGTTCGGCGGCGCCCAGCGTCGGCGTCGTCGCCTGCGGCGCCGCCATCCCGACCGCCGCGCGCAGCAACATCACCTGCTCGTACTGTTGCGCGAATCGACCCGCCGCGGCCCATTCCGGTCGCCGGCACCGACGGCCGAGCCGCTGCAGCTCCTGCGGATCCACACCGCGTTCCGCGCAGCGCGCCAACAGATTTCGCAGCTCGGTGGCGAAGCCCGCGGTGCTCAGGGCAGGCCGCAGATGCGCCGGCCATGCGGTGGTGCCGGCGTCTTCGAGGTCGCCGGCCAGCAGTTCCCGGATGATGGCGTCCTGTTCGGCGCTGGTGACCAGTCGCGGCGGCGCGTCGCCGGCGCGCTGCGCCGCGCGCCGCAAGACCGCGAAGGCGTAGCTGTGCACGCTGCGCACCAACGGCTCGCGGATCGCGGACCGGCACGGGCCGGTGCCGCGCGCCCGCAGCAACGCCATCGTCAACGCGCTGCGCTCCCGCATCCCGATCCGGCCCGAACCGGTAAGCAGCAGAACCGATTCCGGGTCGACGCCCGCGTCGACCTGAGCGACGGCGGCATCGACCAGCAGGCTGCTCTTCCCGGTGCCCGGGCCGCCGAGGATACGCATCAGGCCGCGTGCACCCGGCGCCAGAACAGCACCCGCCTCGGCACCCCAGGTCAACGACATACCGGCATGACATCACGAGGGTCTGACAAGTCGGTCCGGCTAGGACCGGCGGCGGCCGCCGGGCCTGGCATCATCGACGCGTGACCACCGATCTTCACGTGCACCGCTACGGTCCGTCTGGCCCGGTGCAGATGCTTGCCCTGCACGGACTGACCGGCCATGGCCAACGGTGGCAACAGTTGGGCGATTATTTGCCCGAAATCACCATCGCCGCCCCCGATCTGCTCGGCCACGGCAAGTCGTCGTGGGCCGCACCGTGGACGATCGACGCCAATGTCGCGGCGCTGGCCGCGCTGCTCGACGAGGTGGCCGAGACCCCGGTCCTGGTTGTCGGCCACTCGTTCGGCGGAGCGCTGGCAATGAATCTGGCCGCGGCCCGGCCGGACTTGGTGACGGCCCTGGTCCTGCTCGACCCCGCAGTCGGTCTGGACGGCGGGTGGATGCGCGACATCGCCGAGGCAATGCTCTCCTCTCCCGACTACCCGGATCCGCGCCGAAGCCCGCATGGAAAAGGCGACGGGCTCTTGGGCGGATGTGGATCCCGCAGTGCTCGACGCCGAACTCGACGAGCATCTGATCAAGCTGCCAAGCGGACGGTACGGCTGGCGGATCAGCGTGCCGGCGATGATGTCGTACTGGAGCGAGTTGGCCCGTCCGACCGTGTTGCCGCCGGAGGGAACGCCGACCACCTTGGTGCGCGCGGCATTCGACGTCGCCGCCCTATGTCAGCGACCAACTCATCGCGGGGCTGCAGCGAACGCTTGGGAGCCGACTTCAAGTTGCTGGACTTTCGACTGCAACCACATGGTGCCCGGCGCAAAGCCGACCGAGGCGGCCGCGCTGATCCGCACGCAGTTCCAAGTGTGCTGACCGTGGCGCCGGTCACCGAGGAACAAGTCGAGCGGGTGCGCGCACTGGTCGCCGCCATCCCCTCCGGCCGAGTCTCCACCTACGGCGACATTGCCGCTGTCGCAGGGCTTTCCAGCCCGCGGATCGTCGGATGGATCATGCGCACCGACTCCTCCGACCTGCCCTGGCACCGGGTGATCACCGCATCCGGGCGCCCGGCACAGCATCTGACGACCCGCCAACTGGAACTACTGCGCGCCGAAGGAGTTCTTGCCGTCGACGGCAGAATCTCGCTCAGCGAAGTCCGCTACGAGTTTCCATCCGGCGCTTAAAGCACCAGCCGGACCAGGGCCGCCGTGCGGGCCAGACCCGGGAAGGCCGCGGCGGTCGACCGCGGATGTAGCGCATGAACTGCCAGCCGAAACATCAACGCGCGCAACAACATCTGCGGCCATTCCGGCAGAGCATTCCAACGCTCGATAAGTCCGTCGTCGGCCTCACCCCACGACAGCGCGTCGACGACCACCACGCCGGCCGCCCACGACGCGGGCCGCCAGTACGGCGTGATGTCGGTGATCCCCGGCGCGGCGGTGCCGACGAAAAGCACTGTGCCGTAAAGATCGCCGTGCACCAGCTGGTTGGGGCTCTTGGTCGGCCTGCGCAAGCGTCGCGAGCTGGCTGATCAGCTCGACCGAACGTTGGCCGTCGGCCGGCGGCGGCGCGGTGCGCGCGCCCGGCGGCACCGAATGCCAGCGGCCGCTCCTCCCACGCGGCGCGATCGGCGGCGATGAACACGTCGACGTCGGACCACGGCGCGGCCGGCCCCTGGGTCAGAAATCGGGGGCGCTCCAGTTTGCCGGTGGCCTCGTGCAGTCGCACCGCCGCCGAGACGACCTCGTCGTGCCGGGGCTCCGGTGTGCCGGCGACGAACGTGTCGGCTCGCCAGCCCGAGACCACGTAGCGCCCGTCGGTCGAGCGGACCGGCCGGGCCAGGCGCACCCCGTCGACGAACAGCGTCTCGCGCACCTTCGCCGACCAGGCGGCGCGGGCATGGTCGGCGACCATCGACAGCACGACTTCGCCGCAGCGCCAGCCGCCTTCCCAGCTGGCACCCAAGGCGACGGGCTTAACCCCGGCCAAACCGAACGCCGCCAGCACGTGCTCCGGCGGTGGTTCGACACTCACGGGGTTAGCCTAGCCGGGGCACGATGCGGGTCGGCACGACGACGCGCTGTGCGGGAACCCCCGAGCCGCGCAGTGGTGAGCTGGTCAGTACATCACCATGTCGGGCTCCATCTGCTTGGCCCACGCCACGATTCCGCCCTGCAGGTGCACGGCGTCGGAGAAACCGGCCTTCTTCACCGCGGCCAGCGCCTCGGCCGAACGCACGCCCGTCTTGCAATACAGCACCGGCTTGCGGTCGTGCGGCAACTTTGCCAGCCCCTCGCCGGAACTCGATCAACGACTTCGGGATCAGCTCGAGCGCCGTCGATGTGGTTGATGTCCCACTCCACGGGCTCGCGAACGTCGATCAGGGCCAGCTTCTTGCCCGAGTCCAGCAGCTCCCGCAGCTCCCGCGGTGTGATGGTCGAGCCGGCGGCCGCCTCGACCGCATCCTCGGACACCACACCGCAGAACTCCTCGTAGTCGATCAGTTCGGTGATCTTCGGCGTGGACGGGTCCTTGCGGATCTTGATCGTGCGGTAGGTCATCTCCAGCGCGTCGTAGACCATCAGCCGGCCGAGCAGCGATTCGCCGATGCCGGTGATCAGCTTGATCGCCTCGGTGCCCATCACCGACGCGATGGAAGCGCAGATGATGCCCAGCACGCCGCCCTCGGCGCACGACGGCACCATGCCCGGTGGCGGCGGCTCCGGGTAGAGGTCGCGGTAGTTCAGGCCGAGCCCGTCGGGAGCGTCCTCCCAGAACACCGAGACCTGGCCCTCGAAGCGGTAGATCGACCCCCACACGTAGGGCTTACCGGCCAGCACCGCGGCATCGTTGACCAGATACCGGGTGGCGAAGTTGTCGGTGCCGTCCACGATCAGGTCGTACTGCTCGAACAGGTCGACCGCGTTGCTCGGCCTCCAGCCGAAACTCGTGGAGTCGCACCTCGACCAGGGGATTGATCGCCAGGATCGAGTCGCGCGCCGACTGCGCCTTGGAGCGTCCGACGTCGGACACGCCATGGATGATCTGGCGCTGCAGGTTCGACTCGTCGACGACGTCGAAGTCGACGATGCCGATCGTCCCGACGCCGGCCGCGGCCAGATACAGCAACGCCGGTGAGCCGAGTCCGCCGGCGCCGATCACCAGCACCCGCGCGTTCTTCAGCCGCTTCTGCCCGTCGACGCCCAGGTCGGGAATGATCAGGTGGCGGCTGTAGCGCGCCACTTCGTCGCGACGTCAGCTCGCCGGCGGGCTCAACCAGTGGCGGCAACGATATGGACACCGATATCTCCTCGGTCAGCTTCGCGACTCAAACTTCTGCACGCGCCTGCCCTATCCATCACAGCAGTAGTCCGGGTAGACGGCAATGAGGTCAACGCCTCGAGTGCCGGCATTGCTTCCCGGCTCCCTCGTCGGCCTGACGGGCTAGGCGATCGGATACGGCCAGGGGTTGAAGCGGCAGGTCTTGCCGTCGGCCTTGACGTACTCGGGGTCGAACTTCGCGGCGTCGTCGTTGGATGTGGAGAACGTCTGCTGCATCATCACCGGCGCCAAACCGCCCTGCTTGTCACACGGCTCGTGACGCACATAGCCGATGGCGTGGCCGACCTCGTGGTTGATGACGTACTGCCGGTACGAACCGACGTCTCCTTCGAAGGGCACCGCTCCGCGCACCCAGCGCGCCTCGTTGATGAACACCCGCGCCTGCCGGTCCGGTCCGTACACCGGGTTGTAGCAGGAGGTCTCCAGCCGGAATTCGTAGCCGCACCCCTCGCGCACCGTCACCGGAGACACCAGCGAAATCCGGAAGTCGGGTTTCCCGGTGTCGATCCTGACGAAGGCGAATTGCGGGTTGTGCGTCCAGCCCTTGGGGTTGGCCAGCGTCTGATCGATCATCGTGGCGAATGCGTCGTCACCGCCGAACATCGCGGGATCCAGACCGTTCTCGACCTCGACGGTGTACCGGAACACCTTGGCGGTGCCCTGACCGATCTGCGGCGTGGTGCCGGGCACGACTTGCCAGGTCTTGTCGCCGGCTTCGGTGAACGGACCGCCGTCCGGCAGCGTCCCGGCCGGCAGATTGGCGTCGAAGGTGGCCAGGCCGCGCGGTGGTGCGTCCGAGGATGGCCGTGCCCACCGCCCCGATGGCCGGCGGCCCCTGGATGGGCTTGCTCGCGGCCGGTGTCGGCGCGCCGACGCCGGTCATCGTCTGGTAGATGACCACCGCGGTCAGCGCCACCAGAACGGGCAGCGCATAGGCACGCCAGCCATAGGTGGAGATGAACCGGCCCAGCCAGGTTTGTTTCCGCCATTGGCGCTGACGGTCGCGGTCGGCCCGGGCCCGTCCGGCGCCCGGCGCGATCGGGTCACGCAGGGCCCGAAGCGGTTCTCGCCACTCGTCACGCAGCACGGGCACTCGACCGGTGCCGGGCACGGGTGGCTCCGACGTCATTGCCCCAGGATGGCACAGCTGGGACCCAGCGAGTCCCTGGCGCGCCCGAGCGCACCCCACCACACCGGCTCGACCAGCGCCGAGGGCGCCGATGCCGGTCGCAGGTACACCATGGGTAGTAATGTCTGTGCGACGAGCGGCGCGCGGCCGGCCCGTTGTTATCCATTGGTCAGCCGCCACAATTCGAATGAGGATCAAGTGAGCGATCTCGCCAAGGCGGCGGCACGGCGTGCCGTCAGATCGACTGAGCGCGGTCGGCCGAGTGACGGCATAGCGACCTCGAACCGGCGGGGCAACCGATTGCCGCGCGACGAGCGGCGCGGCCAATTGCTGATCGTGGCCAGCGATGTCTTTGTCGACCACGGCTACCACGCGGCCGGCATGGACGAGATCGCCGACCGGGCGGGGGTCAGCAAACCCGTTCTGTATCAACACTTTTCCAGCAAGCTGGAGCTGTATCTGGCGGTGCTCGATCGCCATGTCGAGAACCTGGTCTCGGGCGTGCAGAACGCACTGCGCACCACCACCGACAACCGGCAGCGGTTGCGCGCCGCGATCCAGGCGTTCTTCGACTTCATCGAGCACGACGGCCAGGGCTATCGGCTGATCTTCGAAAACGACTACGTCACCGAGCCCGAGGTCGCCGCGCAGGTGAGGGTGGCCACCGAATCGTGCATCGACGCGGTTTTCGACGCTGATCAGCGCCGATTCCGGGCTGGACCCGCACCGCGCCCGGATGATCGCGGTGGGACTGGTCGGCATCAGCGTCGACTGCGCCAGGTACTGGCTCGACTCCGACCGCCCGATCTCCAAGTCGGACGCCGTCGACGGCACCGTGCGTTCGCGTGGGGCGGGCTGTCACACGTGCCGCTCACTCGCTCTTAGCGGCCTTGCCGCCGGGCTTCGCGCCGGCGTCTGCCCCGATTCCGAAGCCGACCCGACGGGTGTCGGCGACCCCGATCTCGACGTAGGCGATGTTGGTGGTGTGGATCAGGAAGCGGCGGCCCTTGTCGTCGCTGAGGCTCAGCAGACCCGAGCCATCGCGCAGTGCGGCGGTCACGGCCTCTTCGACCTCCGCAGGCGTCTGCGCACTGTAGAAGACCAGCTCGCGCGGACTGTCCGTGATACCGACCTTGACCTCCACGATGGCCCCTTCCGTTGATGTTCCGTCGCACGCGTGTCAGCAGCAGGTTAGTGGACGCGACCGGTGCGCTCCGAGCAGAGGGTGACCGGCGGGAGTTCGCGGTAAGCGAAACATTGTCTAACGCCAGATAACGATTCGCTCCCAGCTGGATCAACATGGCGCACGGCGCCCGTCCGGCTGCTTTCACATCAGTAACATCGGAATCATCAGAAACACGCTGGATGATCGCACCGGCCTAGTCGAACGACCTGGCTCCGACGACTACCCCGATGACGAGCCGTACGACGGAGCCGAGGACGACGGCTACGACGATGACGACTACGCCGACGAGGGCTACGAGAGTACGACTCTTCGGCCCTCGGCGGTGGATGGCGTCCGGCCGTGGCAGTGCTCGGCGCGGTCCTGGCTATCGGAGCGGTCGCGACCGCCGTGGTCATCAACAGCGGCGACAGCGCGTCGACGAAGGCCACCGTGGGGGCACCGGCTCCCACGACCATGACGTCCGCACCACGGACCTCCGGCCCGCCGAGCGCGTCGCACAGTCCGGCACCGAGCACCTCGCGGGCGCCTCAGCTACCGCCGGAGACCGTCACCACCGTGACAACGCCCAGCGCGGCGCCGACGGGACCGCCCATTGCCGCGCCGCTTCCCGCCCTGGTGCCGCCCACGGCCGCGCTGAATCCGCGCACCGTCTTCTACAGCGTGAGCGGCACGAAGCAGCTCCTGGACCTGGTGACCGTCGTCTACACCGATGCCGCTGGCTATCCCCAGACCGAGTTCAATGTGGCGCTGCCCTGGTCGAAGGCGGTGGTGCTGAACCCGGGCGTGACAACGCAGTCCGTCGTCGCGACCAGCATCGTGGGCCACGTCAACTGCGCGATCGTCAACGCCCAGGGCCAAGTCGAGGTGGCGTCGACCAGCAACTCGAACCTGGCGACCTGCACGCGCTAGTCCGCGGCCGTCAGTCCAGACCCGAGTTCGCGCATCCGCCGGCTGTGTGTTTGCTGCAGCCGTTCAAAGAATGCGCTGAGCTGACCCAGGCCACCGGGACCGGACACCACCAGGTCGACCAGCTCGTCATGGTCGGCCAGTAGGTATTGCGCCTGGGTGATCGCTTCGCCGTACAGCCGGCGGGCCCACAGCGCCAACCGGCTGCGTTGTTTGCCACTCGCGGTCACGGCGGCACGCACTTCGGCGACGACAAATTGCGAGTGCCCGGTTTCCGCGAGGGCCGCGCGCACCACGTCGGCGATCTCGTCGGGCAGCCCGTCGGCAATCTCGAGGTATAGGTCGGCCGCCAGCGCGTCGCCGATATAGGTCTTCACCAGCGCTTCCAGCCAGGTGCTGGGCATCGTCAACCGGTGGTAATTCTCGAGCGCCGACACGTACTTCGACATGGCCGACACCACGTCGACACCACGGCTTTCCAGGGCGTCATGCAGCAGCTCATAGTGCTGCATCTCGGCGGCCGCAATGCTCGCCATCGAAATCCGTCCCCGCAGGTCAGGCGCCATACGGGCCTCGTCAGTCAGCCGGTAGAACGCGGCCACCTCGCCATAGGCGAGCACCGCGAACAGTTCGTTGACGCCCGGATGATCCGCGGTAAGTCCTGGGGAAGGCGAATCGTCTACTTGGTCGGCAGAGGAGGCCGAAGTCATGGACATCACTCTAGTCGGCGGACCTGGAAGAAGATGGGCGTCAGCTGTCGACCAGCTATCATGCAGATAGATAGTGGCTTATTTCTTCTATCGCCCCTATCGGCGAAATGTGCGTGCACAGCTGGCCCGCCCAATCTCAGCAGGGCCTGGCGACTCGGCGACTTGGAGTCGGAACTCGTGCGCGCGTGACCGCGACAGAGAAACCGACCCAAATCGAAAAGTCACCGAAAGGTACATCACTCACGCATGACTGCATTGACAAGCAAAACTGAACCGACCTTTGCCGAACTCGGCGTCCGCGACGAAATCGTTCGAGCTCTCACCGAAAAGGGCATCGAGCACGCCTTTGCTATCCAAGAACTGACCCTGCCGATGGCGCTGGCCGGCGACGACGTCATCGGCCAAGCCCGCACCGGCATGGGTAAAACCTTGGCCTTCGGCGTTCCGCTGCTGCAGCGCATCACCGACGGCGTCGGGGTACGGGCGCTCAACGGCACCCCGCGGGCCCTCGTCGTGGTCCCCACCCGGGAGCTATGCCTGCAGGTCACCGATGACTTGGCCGCCGCCGCCAAATACTTGATCGCCGAGGAAGGCCGCCGGCTGTCGGTGGTCTCCATCTACGGCGGACGGGCCTACGAACCTCAGATCGACGCGCTGCGCACCGGCGCCGACGTCGTGGTGGGCACCCCGGGCCGGCTGCTCGACCTCTGCCAGCAGGGCCACCTCCAGATCGGCGGGTTGTCGGTGCTGGTCCTCGACGAAGCCGACGAGATGCTCGACCTGGGCTTTTTGCCCGACATCGAGCGCATCCTGCGTCAGATCCCCGCCGACCGGCAATCGATGCTGTTCTCGGCGACCATGCCGGACCCGATCATCACGCTGGCCCGCACCTTCATGGTCCAGCCCACCCATATCCGCGCCGAGGCGCCGCACTCGGCGGCCACGCACGACACCACCGAGCAGTTCGTCTATCGCGCCCACGCTTTGGACAAGGTCGAGCTGGTCAGCCGGATTCTGCAGGCCGAGGGCCGCGGCGCGACGATGATCTTCACCCGCACCAAGCGCACCGCCCAGAAGGTCGCCGACGAGCTGGCCGAGCGAGGCTTCAAGGTCGGCGCCGTGCACGGTGATCTCGGGCAGATCGCCCGGGAGAAGGCACTCAAGGCGTTCCGCGCCGGCGATGTCGACGTGCTGGTGGCCACCGACGTGGCCGCCCGCGGCATCGACATCGACGACATCACCCACGTCATCAACTACCAGATACCCGAGGACGATCAGGCCTACGTGCACCGCATCGGCCGCACCGGTCGCGCCGGTAAGACCGGTATCGCGGTCACCCTGGTCGACTGGGACGAACTGCCCCGCTGGACGGCGATCGACAAGGCGCTGAACCTGGGCTCCCCCGATCCGGCCGAGACCTACTCCAATTCGCCGCATCTGTACGCCGAGCTGGGCATTCCGAGCGAGGCCAGCGGCATGATCGGTGCGCCGCGGAAGTCGCCGGTCAAGCGCCGCGACACCGAGCGCACCACGACATCGGACAGGCCGGCGCGGGCCCGCTCGACTAACCGTCGCCGCCGCACCCGCGCTGGCGAGGCCGTGACCGGCCACCCGGGCGGCAACGGGACCGCCGCCGGTAGCGATGGCAACGCCGCCGCGGAGACGCCGTCGGATTCGGCGTCCAGCAATGGCAATAGCGCCGGGACCCCCCGGCGTCGCCGTCGTCGCCGCAAGCCGGCGGAAGCCACGACGCACGCCAACTGAGCCACTCCCAGGCATGGTCAAACCCGAACGCCGGACCAAGGGCGATCTGTTGGCCGCCGCGGCGATCGCGGTCGTGGTCGCCGCAACCGCATCGCTGATCTGGTGGACCAGCGATGCCCGGGCCACGATCAGCCGGCCCGCCGCGACTTCGGCGCCCAACCCGACTCTGGCCCGGGAAGTGCCGGCTAGCCTCAAGCAGCTGTGGACCGCTGCCAGCCCCGCCACGACGGCACCCGTAATTGTGGGCGGGACACGTCGCCACCGGCGACGGCCGCGAGGTGGACGGTCGCGACCCCGGCACCGGCCAGACGCGCTGGAGCTACGCCCGGGACCGCGACCTGTGCGGCCTGTCCTGGGTCTACCACTACGCCGTCGCGGTCTACCACGACGACCGCGGTTGCGGTCAGGTCAGCACCATCGACGGGTCCACCGGCCGCCGGGGGGCCGCCCGCAGTAGCTATGCCGACCCGCAGGTGCGCCTCTCCTCCGACGGCACGACGGTGTTGTCGGTCGGCGATACCCGCCTAGAACTGTGGCGCTCGGACATGGTCCGGATGCTCAGCTACGGCGAGACCGACGCCCGGGTGAAACCGTCGTCGCGGGGGTTGCACTCCGGATGCAAGCTGGCCTCGGCGGCGGCCAGCTCGTTGACGGTTTCGGTGCTGGAGAGCTGCGCGAACCAGGCCGACCTGCGACTCGCCCTGTTGCGCCCGGGCAAGGAAGACGACGAACCTCAACAACACCTCGTCGCCGAGCCCGGGATCGGGTTGAACTCCGGTGCGCGCGTGCTGACCGTCTGGGAAAGCAACACGGCCGTGTATCTGCCTGGAATTTCCGGCGCGCAGCCCAGGGTCGACGTGATCGATGAAATGGGCACCAAGGTGGCGAGCACGCTGCTGCCCAAGGCGCCGTCGAACTCGGCGGTATCGCAGGCGGGCAACCTGGTGACCTGGTGGACCGGCGATTCCGTGCTGGTCTTCGAGGCGAGCAACCTGAACCTCCGCTACACCATTGCCGCGGGCGGGCAAACGGTGCCGTTGGGTCCCGGCACCATGATGGCGGGCAAGCTGCTCATCCCGGTCACCGGCGCGATCGGTGTCTACGACCCGCTGACCGGAGCCAACGAGCGCTACATTCCGGTGAGCCGGACGCCGGACAGCCATGCGGTGATCCCGGCCGTTTCGGGCTCGAGGGTGTTCGAGCAGCGGGGCGACACCGTGGTCGCCCTGGGCTAGACCCCACGTCGTCGACGCACGCCGGCGTTACGCGTCGATGGCGAATGTTGGCAACGGTTTGCCGGATTTCCAGTGCTTCATCAACGCCTGCGCCAGGTCGGAGTAGGCCACCGCGCCTTTGTTTTTGCGCCCGGCCATGACCGACGAGCCCGACGCGCTGGCCTCGGCGAAGCGCACGGTGCGTGGGATCGGCGGCGCGAGCACCGGCAAGTCGTAGCGGTCGGCGACATCGAGCAGCACATCGCGGGTGTGGGTGGTGCGAGAGTCATACAACGTCGGCAACGCGCCCAGTAGCCGCAGATTCGGGTTGGTGATCTGCTGCACGTCGGCGACAGTGCGCAGGAATTGGCCGACGCCGCGGTGTGCCAGCGTCTCGCACTGCAGCGGCACGATCACCTCGTCGGCGGCCGTCAGCCCGTTGAGAGTGAGCACCCCCAGCGACGGCGGGCAATCGATGATGACCACGTCGAATTGGTCGGCGACTTTGGCCAGCGCACGTTTGAGCGCATATTCGCGGCCCGCCCGCATCAACAGCATCGCCTCGGCGCCCGCCAAGTCAATGTTGGCCGGCAGCAGCGTCATTCCCTCCATCGTCGTGACCAACGCGGCGCTCGGCTCGATATCACCGAGCAGCACCTCGTGCACGGACACCGGCAACTTGTCGGGATCTTGGCCAAGCGAGAACGTCAGGCAACCCTGCGGATCAAGATCGACGAGCAGCACCCGCCGACCCTTGTCCACCATCGCCGCGCCCAGCGAAGCTACCGTCGTCGTCTTGGCAACGCCGCCCTTCTGGTTGGCCACCGCCAGTACCCGCGTCTCACTCACACCTGCCATCCTGGCACGTTCGGGGCCGGGAGCTAAGGGGGACGGGCCCGCAAGTCTCGGGCAGAATCAGTCGACATGGGCTTGCACAACCACCGACTGCTCTTGCTTCGTCACGGCGAAACCGAGTGGTCGATATCGGGTCAGCACACCGGTAGCACCGAGATCGACCTGACCGAGAACGGCCGAACGCAGGCCAAAGAGGCCGGCGGTGTGCTGAGCGCGCTGAGCCTCGACAACCCCGTGGTGATCAGCAGCCCGCGCCAGCGCACCCTGGTCACCGCCGAGTTGGCGGGCCTGACCGTCGATGAGATTTCGCCGCTGCTCGCCGAGTGGGATTACGGCGAATACGAAGGCGTCACAACCAAAAAGATCCGGGAAACGGTCCCCGATTGGCTGGTATGGACGCACGGCTGCCCCGGTGGTGAAAGTGTCGCGCAGGTCAGCGAACGCGCGGACCGGGCGATCGCGATGGCGTTGCAGCACCTGGAATCGCACGACGTGGTGTTCGTCAGCCACGGTCACTTTTCCCGCGCGGTGATCACGCGCTGGGTCGAGCTGCCGCTCGTGGAGGGCCGCCGATTCGGCATGCGCACCGCCTCGATCGCGATGTGCGGCTTCGAGCATGGGATACGACAGCTCCTCGCGCTCGGGCTGACCGGTCAGCCGATCGCGGCAGTGTGAGCTCGGTCCAACCGCCGTTCGCGCTGTGCGGCCCGCGAGGCACGCTGATTGGCGAAGGAGTGCGGACGCGCTACAGCGACGTCGGCGCCGCGCAAGCCGCGCTCGTCTCGGGATCGGCTCCAATAGTGTTGGGCGCGTTGCCTTTCGACGTGCACGGGCCCGCCGCGTTGCTGGTGCCGAACACGGTGCTACGCACTGATGGGCCACCCGACTGGCCGACGGGCCCGCTGCCACGCGTGCGCATCGCGGCCGCCGTCCCACGGCCGGCCGACTACCGCGTCCGGATCAGCCGCGCACGGGATGAGTTGACCGCACCCAACACCTCACTGAGCAAGGTGGTGCTGGCCCGCGCGTTGCAGCTGGCCGCCGATGGCGCGCTGGACGCCCGCGTCATCCTGCGCCGGCTCGTCGCCAACGACCCGGCGGCCTACTGCTATCTGGTCGACCTCACCGCTGCCGGAGTGGACTACGCGGGTGCGGCCCTGGTGGGTGCCAGCCCGGAACTTCTGGTCGCGCGCTTCGGCGACCGGGTGAGCTGTCAGCCGTTCGCCGGTTCGGCCCCACGCGCCGCGGATCCGCATGTCGACGCCGCCAATGGCGCCGCGCTGGCCGCCTCCGCCAAGGACCGTCACGAGCATCAGCTGGTCATCGACACGATGCGGGCCGCCCTGGAACCACTGTGCGACGACCTGACCATAGCGCCCGAGCCTGCGCTGAGCCGCACCGCGGCGGTGTGGCATCTGTGCACGCCGATCAGCGGCCGTCTGCGCGATACATCAACCACTGCAATCGATTTGGCGTTGGCGCTGCATCCCACCCCGGCGGTCGGAGGGGTGCCGACCGAGGCCGCATCCGCGCTCATCGCCGAACTGGAGGGCGATCGCGGTTTCTACGCCGGGGCGGCGGGCTGGTGCGATGCCCAGGGCGACGGCTACTGGGTGGTGTCCATCCGTTGTGCGCAGCTGTCGGCGGATCGCCGCACGGCACTGGCCCACGCGGGCGGCGGCATTGTCGCGGAATCGGATCCCGACGACGAAGTTGACGAAACGACATCGAAATTCGCCACGATACTTAGCGCGCTGGGAGTTGAGCAGTGAGCGAAATAATCCGCCGCGCCACACCCGGGGACGCCGCCGCTATTACCGACATGATCTACGAACTGGCCGAATTCGAGCACGCTGCCGATCAATGCACCGTCACCGAAAAGCAAATATCCACAGCACTTTTCGGCAATTCCCCGACGGCGTATGGACATGTCGCCGAAGTTGACGGCGAGGTCGCCGCGATGGCGGTGTGGTTCGTCAGCTTCTCCACATGGGACGGCGTCGCCGGCATCTACCTCGAAGATCTGTTCGTACGGACCAGATTTCGCCGCCGCGGCCTGGCCCGCGCACTGCTCGCGGCCCTGGCGGGTGAATGCGTCGACAACGGCTACACCCGGTTGTCGTGGGCGGTGCTGAACTGGAACGCCGACGCGATCGCACTGTACGACGGGATCGGCGGGCAACCGCAGCGTGAGTGGACCACCTACCGGCTGTCCGGGCCGCCACTGGCCGAGCTGGCCGGACCGCGCTGATCGCCATCGCCGGCCCAGCGCAGAGCGGTGGGGCTGAATAACAAGATCAACACCGTCAGCGCCACGATGGCCACCGGAATGCCCAGGGCCCACTGATGCGAGCCCACCGCGAGGTACCAGGCCACCGGCAACAGGAGCAGCTGGGTGAACACCGCCAGCCCGCGACCCCAGCGCCTGCCGACCACCAGCGCGCGTCCGGCGGCCAGCACCACGCCGCCGATCACCAGGAACCAAAGCGCGGTACCCACACCGCTGACCACCCGCTGGTCTGCTCCGGCGATCGCGCGCACCACGAGGACAACGGCCATCACCAGCGCGGCCAGACCCTGCACCGCGACGACGAATCCGGCCCCACGAACGGCGGACGGGGGCGGTGGTATCGCCCGGTTGCGGGGGACGCGGTTCACAGCGTCAGCGTAGCCACGGCCACCCGGCGTTCCCCCGCGAGCGGGCGGTTCCCCCACAGCGGAGCCTTAACCGTGCCGCATAGGCTCGTGCGTCATGCGAGCCGTGCTGATCGTGAACCCAACAGCCACTTCCACCACGCCCGCCGGCCGCGATCTGCTGGCCCATGCACTCGAGAGCCGCCTCGAGCTCACGGTCGAGCACACCAACCACCGCGGCCACGGCACCGAGCTCGGCCAAGCGGCCACCGAGGACGGAGTGGACCTGGTCGTCGTGCACGGCGGCGACGGCACGGTGAGCGGGGTCGTCAACGGCTTGCTGGGCCGTCCCGGTTCGACGCGGTCGGGGCAGGTACCCGCGATCGCGGTGGTGCCCGGCGGTTCGGCCAATGTGCTGGCGCGGTCGCTGGGAATCTCCCGGGATCCGGTCGCGGCGACCAACCAGCTCATCCAGCTGATCGACGACTACCGCCGGCACCAGACCTGGCGCCGCATCAGCCTGATCGACTGCGGCGAGCAGTGGGCGGTGATCAACGCGGGGATGGGCGTCGATGCCGAGGTGGTGGCCGCGGTGGAAGCGCAGCGCAACAAGGGCGTCAAGGTCACGCCGTTGCGCTATTGGCGGGTGGCGGTGCCCGCCACTTTGCGCTACCGCCGCCGCGCACCGGACGATGACGCTGGAACTGCCCGGCCGCGATCCCGTTTCCGGCGTGCAATTCGCCTGGGTGTCCAACACAACTCCGTGGACCTACAGCAATAGCCGCCCGTTGGTGACCAACCCGGGTTGCAGCTTCGAGTCGGGCCTTGGCGTGTTCGCGGTCACCAGCATGAAGGTGTTTCCCACGCTTCGATTACTCCGCCAGATTCTCTCGAAGCGCCCGAAGCCGGAAGCCAAACAGCTTATGCGCGACGACGACACACCTTGCCTGCGAATCACTTGCAGCGGCGAGCCGGTCGCCAGCCAGTACGACGGGGAGTACCTCGGGCTCCGCGATTCCATGACGTTCCGCGCGGTGCCCGATGCGCTCGCGGTGGCGGCGCCGCCTCAAAATAAACACGCCTGACCTGCGGAGACGCTGACTCTCACCGTCAGCCGGAAAAATATTCTCGGCAGAGTAACCGGCGAGTGTAGTACAACGGAGTTAGGGCTTGGCTACGGCTTTATCAAAGTGAGATAGCACACGCGCTAACTCACGCTATTGACATCTGTTGAGCCTGTGAAACGATCGAAAGGTTGCATGCAGAGATTGATGTGGGGGTACCGAACGGACCCTTACCCATGCACGCGTTAACAGCCGAAGAATAACGCCAGTGCGCGATGCTGCGCACATAGTGAGGAGTAGCTACTTATGGATTGGCGCCACAAGGCGGTCTGTCGTGACGAGGACCCGGAACTGTTCTTCCCGGTAGGGAACAGCGGCCCGGCGCTCGCGCAGATCGCTGACGCGAAAGCTGGTCTGCAATCGCTGTCCGGTGACCACCGATTGCCTGAGCTGGGCACTGGACTCCGGCCAGGACGCCGGCGTCTGGGGCGGTATGAGCGAAGACGAGCGGCGCGCGCTCAAGCGCCGCAACGCCCGGACGAAGGCCCGCAGCGGAGTCTGACCCCAGTCTGCTAGACAGCGCGGCCCCGACAATGTGTCGGGGCCGCAGCTGTTGCCGTGGGCATTTACAGCAGCAACCGTGGCACCGGCGGCCGATTGGCACCCGCAACACCACATCGGTGCCGCGTTTGGCGCGCTTGACGCATCCCCAACGAGCCGTCCAGCTCCGCCGCCACCAGGGTCCGCACGATCTGCAGACCCAGCCTGTCGGATTTCTCCAGACTGAACCCGTCGGGCAGCCCGCGGCCGTCGTCGTGCACCACGACGTCGAGCCAGCGCGCCGAGCGTTCGGCGCGGATCGTCACGGACCCCTCCTCGGCCGCTGGGTCAAACGCGTGCTCGATGGCGTTCTGCACCAGCTCGGTGATCACCATGATCAGTGCGGTCGCCCGGTCGGCGTCCAGCACGCCGAGGTCGCCGACCCGGTTGATCCGGATGGGCGTGTCCACCGACGCCACGTCGTTCATGATCGGCAGGATCCGGTCGATGACCTCGTCGAGGTTCACCTCCTCGTCCACCGACATCGACAGCGCGTCGTGCACCAAGCGCGATCGACGACACCCGGCGCACCGACTCGATCAGCGCCTCGCGGCCTTCGGCGTTGTTGGTCCGGCGGGCCTGCAGGCGCAGCAGCGCCGCCACCGTCTGCAGGTTGTTCTTCACCCGGTGGTGGATCTCCCGGATGGTGGCGTCCTTGGACATCAGCGCCCGGTCCCGGCGCTTCACCTCGGTGACGTCGCGGATCAGCACTGCCGCGCCCGCGCCGCGCGCCGTGCACCACCAGCGGCAGCGTCCGCAGCAGCACCGTGGCACCGCCGGCGTCGACCTCCATCCGCATGCTCGAGCCGCCGGCCAGCGAGTCCCGCACATGCTCGGCCAGCTCCTGCGCCTCGAACGGGTCCGAGATCAGCGGCCGGGTGACTTCGACGAGGTTGTGGCCCTCCAGTTCGGCGGTCAGGCCCATCCGGTGATAGGCCGACAGCGCGTTGGGGCTGGCGAAGGCGACCACGCCGTCGACGTCGAGGCGGATGAATCCGTCGCCCACTCGGGGCGTGGACCGCGACATCGCCACGTCGCCGACGTCGGGAAAGGTGCCCTCGGACAGCATGTGCACGCAGATCGCGCGGCGCATTCGAGGTACGCGCGTCTCCAGGTGGCCTGGCCTTGCGTCGGCCGCCAGCGCGGTCTGATGCGTCAGCACGGCCACCACCTGGTCGCCGTAGCGCACCGGGACGGCCTCGACGTTCGAGCCCGGGCAGTTGCCACGAATGTTCTTGGCCCGCATCGCTTTCCCGGCCGATGCGGCCCGACGCGAAGGCTGTCGGCGACCAGCGGCATGTCGCTCGGCGGCGCACGACGGTGCCGACCGCGTCGGTCAGCAGAACCGTCGGCGCGGTGTTCGGCCGGCACTGCGCCACACACACCAGCACGCCGTCGTCGCGGCGCACCCACATCAGGTAATCGGCGAACGACAGATCGGCCAGCAGCTGCCACTCCCCGACCACGGCGTGCAGGTGGTCGACCGCGTTGCCGGGCAGCACGGTGTGCTCGGCGAGCAGATCACCGAGAGTCGACATCAGTACTCCCGCGTCGTCCACGGCAATGTCGGAGCGCCGACGCTAGCTGATCACGGCGATGAGGTCGCCGGCCTGGATGACGTCGCCGACCGACACACTGACCTTGGTGACGGTGCCCGCGACCTCGGCCAGCACCGGGATCTCCATCTTCATCGACTCCAGCAGCACCACGGTGTCGCCCTCGCCGATCTGGTCGCCCTCGCTGACCACGACTTCGAGCACGCTGGCCACGATCTCGGCGCGAACATCCTCGGCCATCTTCACCCCACTCGTTTCGGCCATTCCGCGTGCCGGCTGCTCATCGAGCTCCTCAGCTCAGGTATATCGAACCACAAGATCATCGGCGCCGCGGCGCGCAGGCTCGCGACACGGTGCGGTGAACACGGCGCGGCGCGCCATGAGAGACTGGTCGAGCAACCTGACGGGTGCCAGGCGCCGCGATCATGACAGCAACGACGGAGGTACCACCATGGCCAAGCGTGGCCGCAAGAAGCGTGACCGCAAGCACACCAAGGCCAACCACGGCAAGCGGCCCAACGCCTAAGGCTAGCGCGTAGCCAAGCGCGCTGCTAGCCGCCTCGGATGATGGTGGTGCGGCTGATCTCCAGCCGCAGCCGCTGCCCGCAGGCCCTCCGGAGCCTTCTCACCGCTGCACTTGGTGGCGATCAGCGCCTTGACCCGCTCCTCGATCGCCGTAAGTGCTGCAGGCAGGTCGGGCATTCGTCGAGGTGATGCCGCAGCTTGTCGCGGGTCTCGGCGGTGCACTCACCGTCGAGCAGCGTCCATACCTCGGCGATCACTGCGGCGCACTCGGGATGCATGCGCGGGTCGCACCTGCCGAGGGGTCGCCGGGCGGAACGTCGCTCATGACGACACCTCCTCGGTGCGTCTAGCTGCGCCGCGGATGAAACCGCGCTCCTTGGCCACGTCGGCCAGCAGCTCGCGCAGTTGCGTCTGCCGCGGTGCAGCCGGGACATCACCGTCCCGATGGGCGTATCCATGATCTCGGCGATCTCCTTGTACGGGAAGCCCTCGACGTCGGCGTAGTAGACCGCCATCCGGAACTCTTCCGGCAGCGCCTGCAGGGCCGCTTTGATCTCGGTGTCCGGCAGCGCCTCCAGCGCCTCGACCTCGGCCGAACGCAGCCCGGTCGAGGTGTGCTCGGCGTTGGCCGCCAACTGCCAGTCGGTGATCTCCTCGGTCGGATACTCCGCCGGCTGGCGCTGCTTCTTGCGGTAGCTGTTGATGTAGGTGTTGGTCAGGATCCGGTACAGCCACGCCTTGAGATTGGTGCCCGCACGGAACGACCGGAAGCCGGCGTAGGCCTTGACCATCGTTTCCTGCAGCAGGTCCTCGGCGTCGGCGGGATTGCGCGTCATCCGCAGCGCGCCGCCGTAGAGCTGATCCAGCAGCGGAATCGCGTCGCGCTCGAAGCGCGCAGTCAGCTCCGCATCGGTTTCTTGAACCGGCATGGGCTCGGCGTTCGTCTGAACCGGTCACTCCGTCTGGGCCATCTTTGAGGTCGGCCATCTCGTTTAACACGGTCCCTTCCGTTGCAGCGTCGCCGGGCAACACCGCTAACGACGCCGGACTCGCAAAAAAGCGAGCCAACTGCTCGTCGCCTATTGAATTGCCTAACAGGCTCGTCGCCGTTGACACCAGATCCTCCTCCCAATCTAAAGGCTGCGACCGACAGGGTCCTGCCGGGCCGCTCACATGCGTTTCAGAGACCGACAGAAACAACAGCATCAGCCGACGCGCTATTTCCTGTCCCGACGCTCGATCGGCGCGGTCCCGCAATCCGGCCGGAGCGAGCAGGGCGTTAATGTGACGCCATGTCTCTCAATGGCAAAACCATGTTCATCTCCGGCGCCAGCCGCGGTATCGGCCTGGCGATCGCCAAACGCGCTGCACAAGACGGCGCCAACATCGCCCTGATCGCCAAGACCGCCGAGCCTCATCCGAAGCTGCCGGGCACCGTGTACACCGCCGCCAAGGAGCTCGAGGAAGCCGGCGGCCAGGCCCTGCCGATCGTTGGGGACGTCCGCGACCCGGAATCCGTCGAATCCGCGGTGGCCAAGGCCGTCGAGCAGTTCGGCGGCATCGACATCTGCGTGAACAACGCGTCGGCGATCAACCTCGGGTCCATCACCGAGGTGCCGATGAAGCGGTTCGACCTGATGAACGGCATCCAGGTGCGCGGCACGTACGCCGTTTCCCAGGCGTGTCATCCCGCACATGAAGGGCCGGGAGAACCCGCACATCCTGACGCTGTCCCCGCCGGTGCTGCTCGGCCAGGAGTGGCTGAAGCCGACGGCGTACATGATGGCCAAGTTCGGCATGACGCTGTGCGCTCTGGGAATCGCGCGAGGAGATGCGTGAGGAGGGGATCGCGTCCAACACGCTGTGGCCGCGCACGCTGGTGGCCACCGCCGCGGTGCAGAACCTGCTCGGCGGCGAAGAGGCGATGGGACGGGCCCGCAAGCCCGAGGTCTACTCCGACGCGGCCTACGTCGTCCTCAACAAGCCGTCCAAGGAGTACACCGGCAACATGCTGCTATGCGAGGACGTGCTGCTCGAGTCCGGCGTCACCGACTTGTCCGTGTACGACTGCGTGCCGGGTTCCAAGCTCGGTGAGGACTTCTGGGTGGACGGCGTCAACCCGCCGGGGTACACCGGGTCATAACGTGGCCGGCGCAGCGACGCCGGCGCTTGCGGCGCTCACCAAGGCCGGCGTGCCGCACGAGGTCGTGAAGTTCGACCACGATCCGCGCGAGCACGCGTTCGGTGTGGAAGCGGTCAAGGCGCTGACCGGGGCCGGCGGCATCGCGCCCGAGCAGATCTACAAGACGTTGGTTATCGCGGTGCCCCCGGGGCTGGCCGTCGCGATCGTGCAAGCGTCCGCCCGGCTTTCGCTGAAGGCGGCCGCCGCCGCGTTGGGGGTGGCCAAAGCGGCCATGGCCGAACCCGCGGTCGTACAGCGCGCCACCGGTTACCTGGTCGGTGCGGTGTCGCCGTTCGGTCAGCGCAAGCCGCTGCCGACGGTCATCGATTCCAGTGCGCTCGCCTGCGAGCGGGTGTTCTGCAGCGCCGGTCGCCGCGGCTGGGATGTTGCGGTGGCCCCGCAGGACTTGATCCGCGTGACCGGTGCGGTCACCGCGGACATTCAGGCATAGCGGGCGTTAGACGAACGCACTGAGACCGGTCAGCGAGCGCCCGACGATGAGCGTGTTCATCTCTCGGGTTCCTTCATAGGAGTAGATCGCTTCGGCATCGGCGACGAAGCGGCCCACGTTGTGCTCCAACAGGATTCCGTTTCCGCCGAGCAGTTCGCGCGCCCAGCCCACGGTTTCCCGCATCCGTACGGTGCAAAAGGCTTTCGCCAGCGAGGAGTGCCGGTCCTCGGCGTGCCCTTCATCCTGCAGTTGCGACAGCCGCACGCACAGCCCGTAGGACGCCGTGACGTTGCCGAGCATCCGGACCAGCAGGTCCTGGACCAGTTGGAATCCGCCGATCGGTCTGCCGAACTGGCGTCGGCTACACGCATAGGCCAGCGCGTTCTCATAGGCGCCCATGCGCACAACCGACCGCCATCCACGCCACCCCGGCGCGGGTCATCCGCAGCACCTCGGCGGTGTCTTTGAAGGAATCGGCGCACTGCAGCCGATCGGACTCGTCGACGCGCACGTTGTCCAGCGTGATCAGACCGTTCTGGACGATTCGCAGCGCGATCTTGTGCATCTGCTTCTCGACGGTGAACCCCGGCGACGAGTTTTCCACCACGAAGCCTTTCACCCGCCCGTCGGCGACGTCTTTGGCCCAAATGACAGTGAGGTCCCCGAAGGTCGAGTTGCCGATCCATTTCTTCTGACCGTTGAGGATCCAGGTGTCCCCGTTGCGCTGCGCCGTCGTCTGCAGCCCACCCGAGGCCCCCGAACCGACCTCCGGTTCGGTGAGCCCGAACGACCCGATCTTCTCGTAGCGCGCCATCGCCGGCAGGAACCGCTCGCGTTGCTCGTCGGACCCGCACAGATAGATCGACCCCATCGCCAATCCGCCGTGCACCCCGTTGAATGTGGCGATAGAGCAGTCCGTGCGCGCCAGCTCCATGGCAATCATGCCGTCGAGCAGGTAGCGGCGTCCGCCGCAGCCGGCACCGTGGTACGGCAAGCCCGCGAGACCCAGCTCGCGCATCCCCGGCACCACCTCGAGCGGAAACGTCGCACGAGACCAATGCTCGAGGAGGACGGGCGCCACGTCGGTCTTCATGAACTTGCGCACCGCATGCAACAGCTGGCGCTCGTCGTCGGTGAGCAGATACTCGTACGAGTAGAAATCCGACGTGTCGATGTCGTTGCGGCTCATGGTCTTTCTCCGGGCTCGTTCAGAAATTCCTCGATGACGGGCGCGAGTTCAGGCGCGTTGTGCACGAGGTCGATATGCCCGCCGGAATGCAGGTGCAGCCGCGCATGAGGCAGCAGTGCGCGCATGATTTGAGCGTTGATCACCGGGATGATCGGGTCATCGGTGCCCGCCACGATCAACGTCTCCTGTCGTACTGCCGGCAGTGCGAACAGGCTGGTCCAGACCGAACCCGCGAGCAGCTGGTGCAGGTAGCCCAGCTTGGAACCCGCGTGCAACTGCCGCACGAACAGTTGCGCGACATCCTCACCATGCGCGCGGACGGTACCGCCGTACAGCTCGCCGGCAATGGACGCGGCATACCCCGGGTCCGAGAACCTGCGCGGGGTAGCCATTTTCGCCAGCACCCGCGGGTGGGCGGGCACCATCAGCAGGCCGGTGCCCGTCGCCGCCAGCACCAGGCGCCGGCAGCGGCGCGGATTCTGGAACGCGAACTGCTGGGCAAGGGCGCCGCCCCAGGACAGGCCGAGTACGTCCACCACGCCGATTCCCAGCTTGGTCAGCACCCGGCCCAGCACCCAGGCAAGGTAGGGAAACCCGTAGGGGGCAATGGATGTGGGCGATCCCCCGGTCCCGGGAACGTCGAATCTGACGACCATGAAATCCGGATCCAACTGCTCCACCAGCGGATCGAGCACTTCCAGGCTGGCCCCGATGCCATTGCAGAGCACGAGCGGCACGCCGATCCCGGGCCGCACGTTCACTCGGATCCGTTGACCGCCTGCGCTGATATATCGGTGTTCGCCAATAGTGCTCACCGATGCCAGCCGGCGCATGGCTTTCACTTCTCCATCACATAACTACCCGGGGCCGGCCCGAGGGGCGGAAGGTCTTCGCCACCAAGAGCTTTCGGCGCATCAACCTCGGAGCCGCTGCGCTCGGCGAGCCAAGCCACGTAGTCCGGCCACCAGGAGTCAGCGGACTTCTGCGCCGACTCCAACCACTGTTCGGGATCTTCCGCATCGACCGGGCCGGTCCGGTACGACGCCTTCGGGTTGCCGGGCGGGTTGACCAGCGCCGCGATATGACCACTGGTCGACAGCACGTAGTGGTTGTCCTTGCTGCCGAGCAGCCGGGCACTGCGATAGGTGGCTTGCCACGGCGAGATGTGGTCGGCGACGCCGCCGATGACATACGCGTCCGAAGTGATCTTGCCCAGGTCGACCGGGCTGCCAAGCATGCTGACGGCGCCGGGAGTGACCAGCGAGTTGTGCAGCCCCATCAGCACCATGTCGCGGTGCAGGGCGGCGGCCATCCGGGTGGTGTCGGCGTTCCAGAACAACACGTCGAACGGCGCCGGCTTGCGGCCCTGCACGTAGTTGTTCACCACGTACCGCCACACCAGGTCGGTGGGCCGCAACCACGCGAATATCTCCGCCATGTCGCGCCCGTCGAGGTAGCCCTTGCGGCCCGACACTCGAATGGACGCCTGCGCGGCCCGGTCGCTCATCGCCGCGGCCGCGAAGCCGGCCCTGGTCTCGTCCAGCACGGTGACCGCCAGGTTGAGGCCGGCGACCCGATCCCCCTCGCCGATATCGGCGAGGTGGGCCGCGGTCATCGCCGCCAGGATGCCGCCCGAGCAGGTGGCCAGCAGATGGGTGCTGTCGGTGCCGGCGATCTTCTGCACCGCATCCATTGCCTCGATGATCGCTGCGCCGTAGGCGTCGAATCCCCAATCACGATGGCGGGCTTGTGGATTACGCCACGAGATGGCGAACACCTGCTGGCCCTGCTGCACGAAGTACTCGATCATGCTGCGCCCAGGTGCGATGTCCATGACGTAGTACTTATTGATCACCGGCGGCACCATCAGCAACGGAATGGTGCGCACCTTGGGCGTTTGCGGTGCGTACTGGATCAGTTCGAACATCGAGGTTTGCAACACCACCGCCCCCTTGGTGATGGCCACGTTCTCCCCGACCGCGAAGGCGTCGGGCTCGATCATCGCCGGTACGCGGGGCTTCGAAAGCATGTCCCGGGCAAAGGCTTTCGCGCCCCGAACCGCACTCAGGCCGCCGGTGTCGATCAGCGCCTTCCAGCCCAGCGGACTGATCAGCGGGTTGTTGCTAGGCGCGAGGCCCTCCACGAAGTTGTCCATGACAAACTGCATCTTCTCGCTGTCGCGCCAATCCAGCTGCGCGTCGTCGAGGAGGCCTTCTGCGGTCTCGGCGCCGGCCAGGTAGGCCTGCATGATTCGGTGCAGCAGCGGATTCTCTTGCCAGGCGGGGTCGCTGAAGCGCTTGTCGACCCGCGCCGGGGCGCGGTGGGACTTGCCCACTGCGATAGCACCGAGTTCACGAGTGAGGGTGCCGACCCGGTCGGCCACGGCACCCGGGTGCTGGGCGAGGTTGGCGCCGAAGCGGGCCCACGTGGCATTCGGCATCATTCGGCTGGCGAATGGCTTGGTGGCGCTGGTAAGAAGCAGGTCGAGCGGTGCCGCCAGCTCGTCGGCTTTGGCTACGGCATTGGGGGGATTGGGCGATTTAGCCATGGTCACTTTTTGCTTTCGCTTGTCGGAATGGTGATTTCGCGCTTGAGCAGCTTGCCGGTCGGCCCCTTGGGCAGGGCGTCGACGAGCCAAACCCGGCGCGGATACTTGTATGCGGCCACGCGAGCCTTGACGTACTCGCGCAGCTCGTCGGCTGTGGCCGCAGCCCCCTTCTTGAGGGAGACTGCTGCACCGACTTCCTCGCCGAGGGAGTCGTGGGCATGCCGATGACGGCGGCTTCGGCCACCGCCGGGTGCTCGTAGAGCACCTCCTCGATCTCGCGTGGGTAAACGTTGTAGCCGCCGCGAATGATCATGTCTTTGGTTCGGTCGACGATGTAGAAGTAGCCGTCTTCGTCGATGCGCCCGACGTCGCCGGTGTTCAACCAACCGTCCGGCGTGATCGTGGCCTCGGTGGCTTCGGGCAGGTTCCAGTAGCCCTTCATCACGTTGTGGCCGCGGATCTGAATCTCGCCGGTATCCCCTTGCGGCACCGCAACTCCGTCCATGTCGACCACCCGCATCTCGACACCCTCGATCGGGGTGCCGATCGAGCCCGCCTTGCGCGGCCGGTTCGGGTGGTTGAACGCGGCGGCCGGGGAACTCTCGGAGAGCCCGTAGCCCTCGAGAACGGTGCAACCAAAAGCCTTTTCGAAATCGTTAAGAACCTGGACGGGCAACGCCGCGCCACCGGAGACACAGGTCCGCAGACTCCGCGTCGCCTCGGGGGCGGCCTCTGCCGCCACACTGAGCAGCGCCGAATACATCGTCGGCACCCCCTCGAACACCGTGACGCCGTCGCGCTCGATCACCTCGAGCGCCTTGCGCGGGTCGAACCGAGGGATGAGCGTCAGCGTGGCGCCCGACAGGACTGAGCCGTTGAGCCCGCAGGTCAGACCGAAGACGTGGAACAGCGGCAGGCAGCCCATCACCACGTCGTCCGGCCCGGTCTCGACCAGGGTGCTGGACGCTGACTTCCGCGTTGCGGCCCAGATTCCCGTGGGTGAGCATGGCGCCTTTGGGTTTACCGGTGGTTCCGGAGGTGTGCAGAATGACCGCGACGTCGTCGTCGCCGCGTTGCACCGGTGCGTCTTGGGCGGGCAGGTCGGCGGTCAGTTCGGCCAGCTTTGCGTCGTCGACGACCCAGCATCGCGCGCGCACCTCGGCGGCACCGGCGGTGGCCTCGGCGGCGAAGGCGGGACTCGCGAACAACGCCTTGGCGCCGCTGTTGGACAGGTAGTAGGCCACCTCGCGGGCCTTGAGCAACGGGTTCATTGGAACCGCGACGGCACCTCGGTACATGAGGCCGTAGAACGCGATCGCGAATGCCGGGGTGTTGGGCAGCATGATCCCCACCCGATCGCCCGGCTCAATGCCCGCTCGTTCCAGCAGCGTCGCCACTCGCGCGGCTGCGTCGTCGAGCTCCGCGAAGGTGAGCTGCAAGTCGTCGCAGCGCAGTGCGACGTGATCAGGGTGGCGATCTTTCGATGCGATGAGATTGGCGCTAAGGGCGGTCATGTTATGCCTCTGCAGGTCTACTTGGAGTGCCGGTTCTCGGTCCGTCTTGACATTTTCAATCGTCCTCGCGGTGACCTCGCGCAACAATGTCGGCGCGAACAACAACCTGGCCGCATCGGTGTGACGGCACACATCGCGCCGCAGACCTGTGGCCGAAGCACGGCTGGGCAGACGCACTGGTAGCGCTTACGTTTCCGCCCGACGCGGCGCGCCTGAGCGTCTACGCAGTGATGACCGTATAGAGCTCGGAGATAACGTCGTTGCGCACGACCGCGACGTCGAATCCGCTGGCCACCGGGTCGCCGCCGTCAGGCCCGAGCTTCCACGCCAAGTAGCCGAATCCACGGGTTTGATAGACGGGACTGGCTTTAGTAAAGACCAGTCCCTGCATTTGCGATTGCAACGCTATCGCCTTGGCTTCCAACGCGTCACGACCGACGGCGAGCCCCTCGTCGTCCGTCCAGCGAACATCCGCAGCGTAGGTGCTCTGAATTGTCGCGGCCCTGCGTTGGGCATCGCGTTCATTGAATACCCCGAGCAAGTTCGCTTCCATCAATTTGTCGATCGTCTCGGTCATCTGAATCCTCCGCGATAGCCAGTCCTAGCGTAACCGTTATACGTGATAGATCAACTACTTTCTTAGCGCCGACTCGTGTCGCGATATCCTGGGCGGAATCCCCAGAGAAGGAAAAGCCGAAATGTCACGTAGTCAGCGCCGCAAGACCTCCAAAGGTCC
Source organism: uncultured Actinomycetota bacterium (assembly GCA_963832935.1). GTDB lineage: Bacteria > Actinomycetota > Actinomycetes > Mycobacteriales > Mycobacteriaceae > Mycobacterium. The sequence goes on along the minus strand of CAWHWA010000018.1, from coordinate 144,156 downwards.
GTGGCTGTCAGCCGCCCAGCTGCGAGCCTGGCGTGCGTTCATGAGCGTGCAGCTACGCATGAATTACGAGATGAATCGGCAGCTGCAAAGTGACAGCGATTTGTCGCTTGCCGACTACCACGTGATGAATGCGTTGACAGACGCGCCCGGCGGGCGCCTACAAGTCTCTGACTTGGCGGCGCTGATCGGTTGGGAACGTAGCCGCGCATCGCATCAGCTGCGCCGACTATGTGAGCGCGGCCTCGCTGAGCGTGTTCCATCCGGGGAGGACGGCAGGGCAACCGACGCAATTCTGACCAAGGCGGGACGCGAAGCAATCGAGGCGGCGGCTCCCGGCCATGTGGCCTTGGTCCGAAGCCTGTTCTTCGACCCGCTGCCCGACGAGCTGCTCGCACCGCTTACTGCGGCGTTGGAACATGTCCAGGTCAATATCAACTTGAATAGCTCCTTGCCGCCGCCCCCCTGGTGAGCAGGCGCCACGGGACGTAGCCGGGTCGCACAGCCCTTGCAATAAACGTGATAAATCATCTATTGTGATCGACACGCTCGGCCCCCAAACGGCGAGGGAGGAATCCCATGGACGCGCCAACCCGTCTGCAAGCACACCGGGTCTTCGCCACGCTCGACGCGATGGATGTTTCGACGCTGACAGCTCTTTTCGCCGAGGATGCACACGTTGTTTTCGGCAACGGTCAACCTTTCGTCGGGGTCGACGAGATCCGCGCGGGGACAACAGCATTCTTAGGGACGATCGCGGGCCTGCACCATACGATCGTGAACGAATGGAACGTCGGCGACGACACCATTGCCGAGTTGAAAGTGACCTACGACCGAACCGACGGCCAGCAAGTCACCATTCCGTGCGTCACGATTTTCCATACCAATGCCGCCGGCAAGATTGCCACCTACCGCGTGTACTTCGACGTCGCGCCCATTTACACCTAGCAGATGCGCTCCCGCTATCGCCTTGCAAATAAGACGGTTTGGCGTGTCGGGTACGGCGCGATGCAGCTGGCCGGAGACGGCGTCTTCGGGCCGCCGCGTGACCGGGATGAAGCCATCGCAGTCCTACGGGCCGCGGTGGAAGCTGGGGTGGATCACATCGACACCGCGCAGTATTACGGCCCGGGGGTGGTCAACGAGCTGATCCGGGAAGCGCTCTTCCCCTACCCCGACGAACTCGCGTTGGTCAGTAAGGTCGCGGCCCGCCGCGACGATTCCGGCGCTGTCCTACCCCACGACGACCCCGATCAGCTCCGCGCGGGCATCGAAGACAATCTCGCAACACTCGGTGTCGAGCGGCTCGCCGCGGTAAACCTGCGCGTGATGGACGACGCCGTGCCTGACGAACGGTTTGTCGACCAGCTCGGCGCCTTGGTGGCCGCGCGGGACGAAGGCTTGATCGCGGGAATCGGGATCAGCAACGTGACGCACCGACACCTGTTGCGAGCCCTTGAGGTCACCGACATCGTCTGCGTACAGAATGCGTACAACCTCGCGAGTCGGTCCTCGGATGCGGTCCTGGCCGAGTGCACCGTCCGAGGCATCGCGTTCGTCCCGTTCTGTCCGCTGGGCTGGCCGAAGAAGCAGCACGATGCGATAAACACCAATCCGGTTGTCACTGGCGTCGCGACCAGCCACGGTGCAACCCCAGCTCAGGTTGCTCTCGCCTGGCTACTGGCCATCGCGGACAACATACTGCTGATCCCGGGGACCGGAAGTCGAGGCCACCTCGCGGAAAATCTTGCTGCTGAGTCATTTTCGCTGCCGATAGACGAAGTCGCTAGCCTGAGCGCGGCATTCGATGAGCCTTGCCCATACCCATCACCGTCTAGGAGGACCTCATGAATTTGGCGCTATGGATTGTCGCGATTGTCTTGGCAGTCGTCTTCACTGGAAGTGGGCTGATGAAAGAGCTTGTGCCCAAAGACAAGCTGGTCACGGCCGGCCAGGGCTGGGCGCAGGACTACAGCCAGTCCAGTATCAGATTGATTGGGCTCGCCGAGATTCTCGGCGCCATTGGGCTGGTCTTGCCGGCTGTGGTGCATATCGCCCCGATCCTTGTCCCCTTGGCCGCTGTCGGGTTGGTTCTCGTCATGGTGGGTGCGGCCGTCGTGCATGCCCGACGCAACGAACCAATGAATGTCGCTGTCAACCTGGTGTTAATCGCCCTGGCCATCTTCGTCGCCTGGGGCCGATTCGGGCCGTATTCGTTTATGCCGTAACTGAGCTGACCGAAGATGACGATGCCCGCAGTGGTGCTGACCGTGGACAAACGGATCGCACTACAGGAACAGCCGCGTCCGACGCCGCGACCCGACCAGGTTCTGGTCGAAGTCGATCTGTTCGGTATCTGCGGCAGCGATCCGCGCGCCGGCGAAATCATGAAAGCACTCATTGCGCCGGGCACTTAGGAAGCGGTGGGCGTAGGGCGTTGTTCGATGCAACACCACCTTGCGCTGCTCGTTGTCGCTGAGTCCATGGACAGTGTCCAAGGCAGGCGCCATCGTCAAAGCATGGGAGGCGGTACGCCCGGGAAGTTGTCATGAGCAACTTGAGCCTGTATCTCGTCGAGTCGGCCGACATGTACCCCGACGGTCCCGCGCTGCGCTGCGACGGAGTCACCACGACGTTTTCGGAACTGGCCGACAGCGCCGCACGGTTCGCCGCCTACCTCGACAACCGAGGGCTTCACCCGGGTGACCGAGTGGGGGTCATGCTGGCCAACCGCCCCGAGTTCGCCATGGTTTTCTACGGCGTGCTGCACGCCGGAGGGGTTGCGGTGCCGATGGATCCGCTGTGCAGCGCCCATGATGTCGAGTTCTTCTTGACCGACACCGGGGCAGGCCTGCTGGTGTTTGCGCCGTTCTGTGCCGCCGCGGCTATCCCGGCCGCACTGGCCGCCGGTGTTCTGCCAATCTGTGTCGGCAAGCACACGCTCGACGAGCTGACCGGCGACTTTCTCGGACACGCATGGCCGGTGACCCGCGCCGGCAACGACAACGCGGTCATCCTGCACACGTCTGACACGACCGGGGCGCCCAAGGGGGCCCAACTCACCCACAGTCACCTAGTCAGCAACCAGGCCGTCATCGCGCGCAGGCTCCTCAACATCGGGCCCGCCGACGTCGTGCTGGGTTGTATGCCACTGTTTTGCGCGTTCGGGATGACGTGCGTTCTAGGTGCGGCCGTGTCGACCGGCGCCACCCTGGCGTTGCTTCCAGGTTCGACCCCGGCAGAGCGCTGGAAATGATTGCCGCCGAACGGGTCACGGTCTTCGCTGGTCTATCCCCCATGTACGCAGCGATCCTCGAGGCCGCCGCCGGCCACGATCTGGACTTCGGTTCGTTACGGGTGTGCCTCTCTGCGGGTCAGGCGTTGCCGGAGGAGGTGCTGCGCCGCTTCGAGAACACGTTCGACTGCATGGTCCTCGAAGGCTATGGGCTGCCAGAAACTTCTGGGCCAGCTTGCTTCAATCATCCCGCGGCGCGCAAGGTCGGTTCGATCGGCACACCCGTCGACGGCGTGCAGATGCGGGTGGTTCACGAACACGCCAGCGAGGTGCCGGTCGGGACACCCGGCGAAATTCAGGTGCTCGGCCACAACGTGATGAAGGCCTACTGGAACTCGCCGGAAGCTACCGCGAGCGCCTTTGTCGACGGCTGGTTTTCTACCGGCGACATCGGCCGGGTCGACGAGGACGGTTACTTCTACCTCCTCGGCCGCAAGAACATCTGACTTGGCATTGTGCCGCAACGGAATTCAGCAAAGGGTCGAGAAGTGCGCGGGATCGAATACCCGCAGATGACCTATCGCCGCTGTCGTAGCGACCAATCTCCGCACGACGTTTGTGTCTCGGCGAACAATGACCCGGCGCTAACGAGCAGCGACGATCGCAGTACGCGGCTGTCAGTCGGCCGCATTGAAGAACGGTCGGCGAAAGCCGGCCTTGACGAAGGGGTTTCTGGTGGCAAATACCGATCTGAGCATAGAGTTCGAGAAGATTTCCGACCGCGCGAAAACAGCGACAAACAATCTCCGCGCAGCCAGACAGCGCACCAGGGACCAGCTGGCGGTCGACGCCGCCAGCGCCCGGAATAGGGCAACCGCAGCTGCTGATCAGTTGAAGGACAACGTATCCGGTGCCCACGACCAGGTGTCGTCGCAGTGGCAAGAGATCCGCGGCAAGTGGCAGGCACATGTCGCGAAGGCGCGGTCAAGTCTTCAAGAGAAGAAGGAACAGTTCGACGCCGACGCGGCGGACGCGGACGCGAACTTCGCCCTGTCTTATGCGGTTGACGCCATCGACTTCGCGCAGGCCGCCGTGGATGAGGCCGAGTCGGCGGCGCTCGATGCCTTGTACGCGCGCGCCGGCGCGGATGCGCTCAAAACCGGTGATGCCAGCCGTTTGTGAGCTGAATACGATTCCTACATCAATCGGCGATGCACTTCGAAAGCCAGACACAACTCGGCAACATCCCGCGGCCGGCTCAGGGAACGGCCGGTGCGCTGCTCAATGCGGTGCAGCCGATAGCGGACCGTATTGGCGTGACAGAACAGCGCCTCCCCGGTGGTGCGCACCGAGCCGTCGTGGTCCAGCCACGCTTGAAACGTCTCGAACAGGACCTCCCGTTCGTCGTCGGCAAGATCTGCGAAACGCTCCACTACAGGGCTCGTGAGTTCGACCATCACGTCGGGCGCGCTGATGGCGGCGGTAGCCAGGATCGAGCCATCGAACACCGACACCGGCGAGCCGGGGTCCGGGCGGCCCTCGAGCGTCACCCGGGCCTGACGTAACGCCCGCGCGGTATCGCGCAGATCACCGAAGCGGGCGCTCACGCCTACCCGGCCGATGGCCACTCGTGACATCAGCGCCAGGACCGCGGCCAGCTGCCGCTCGGCCTTGACGTGCACGATCCCGACTTGCACGTCGGGCAGCGCCAGCCAGACGGAGGACACATCGAGGCTACGCAGCCTCCCCTCGACATCGGGCAGGGCGCTCTCCCCGGACCACGCGGCATCAGCGGCGATCACCACAAACGGACCGGTACTCGGCATCCGAAGGTAGTCGGCGGCCTCCCACAGGCTGCACCGCTCGAACAGGCGGCCGTGGATCAGCGCATCGATGAGCACCGATCGCTGCGTTTCGTCGCTCATGACGCGGCTGCCCTGCTCCTCTCGGTACCCGGCGGCCATTGCACCGGTGAACAGGTCCTGAGCGGTCAGTAACTTGGCGGTCAACGCACGCAACGCATCGCCATTCAGGTGGGGGCGCGCGGCGGCCCCGTCGGCTATTTCCTCCCATCCCCGGCGGAAACCGACCCGGTAGGCCTCCATCACCAACGGCAGCGGCACCCCGTCACGCGCCCGCTCGACCCCCGTCTGGGTGGCCACGGTCACGTCGAAATCGGTATCGGCGGCGATCGCACCGAAGATCGCTCGCATGTTCGTCGCACAGCCTTCGGCCACCACGTCGAAGGGTATCGCGATCGACCCGTACAGCCGCACCTCGCGAATGATTTTGTGGGCAAGCAGGATCGACACTTCATCGGTTCGCCGGTACATCGCCGCTGCCACGTCAGCGACCTGTTGCTCCAGAATGTCGCTCTTCATGCAACGGCACATTAGGTGCCGCCAGGCCTCCAGCATTTGTTCGCCCGAGACGAAGATCGGCGTCGTTGTTGTTTGTCGGGAGAAATTAAAATGAGCCGGCGCTGATATACGGGCGCTAGCCGCGGCGCATAGACAACGACTGTAGGCGGTTCGGGTCGTCCTCAAGCGCGCTGCGGTCCCAGTTGCCGAGTTCGGCGGCCGCCTCGTACGTGGTCTGCAAGAACCGGGCGACAGCACGGTCGCGGTCATCGGCGGTGCGCACGGCTTCGTAGGGCAGCAGAAATTCCCCGTGTTCGGCGCTGAAGTAGGCGGTGTCTGGTTCAACGCGGCGGGCGGAGAATCCCTCCGGTTCCGGGTACGCGTACGAGTAGAACGCGCCCTCTTCGCCGCCTCCGGCCAAAAGCCGCAGCTGCTGAGTTCCCGCGAGTACCCCTCGGCCATTACCCAGTCCGGGCAGTTCGGGGCTCCGCCGGGATGCAGTGGGGCGGGCCGTCCGGAAAATCGAGTACAGGCCAAATCCAAGGCACCCCAGAAAAATTGGACCGGGCTGGCCTTCCCGACGAATGCCGCCCGGAAATCGGTCAGGACCCGGTGCACCTGCACCAGCTGCTGCCAGAACGCGCGCGCGGCATTGGGATCGTATTCAGCGTGCTGGTAGTCCTCAGCGAACGGGATAGCGGGTTCGACCTCGTTGGGTTTGGCGCTGATACGCGATTCGATGCCGAGATCCTCGAGCGCCGAGAGCGTCTCGGCGTAAAATTGGGCGACCGGTTTCGCCGTTAACGGCACCGCTTGCTGACCACCGCCACTGTGCCGGATCGCAAGTACCTGGCTGACGAAGTCGAATTCCATGTCGAACACGCCGCCCCGGTACGGAATTGCGCCGGTGGTCAATCCGCGGGGACTCACGTACGACGTGACTTGCCACCAGTGATTCAACAACGGCATGTGAACCATCCGAATCTTGCCGACGATCTGGCTCCACATATGCAAGGTGTCGCGTGTGACCGTCCATTCGTCGACCATCAGGGATGGCCAGTCATAGGTCCCACCGCTCATAGGCTCCACCCGCTCAGCTTTCCGCTCTGCATGGCCGACTCAAGCGTAGCCAACGGCACGGTCGAACTTCCAGCCGATGAGCCGGCGCTGAACTTCGAACGCCAAACATAGTTCTACGACATCCCTTGGGCGCGAAAGAGATAGCCCGGCCCGCTTCTCGATTCGTTGCAATCGGTAGCGCACGGTATTCGGGTGGCAACAAAGTCGCTCAGCGCAGGCTCCTAGTGAGGCGTCGGTGTCCTGCCACACCCGAAACGTCTCGAAGAGGACCTCGCGCTCCTCGTCGGGAAGGTCGTCGAAACAGGCGAGAGTGGCGCCGGCCGATTTGATCATCGCCTCTGGTGCAGCGAGTGCGGCGGTGGCCAAGAGACTGCCGTCGAACACCGCGACAGGGGAATCGCAGGTGGGCTGGCCCAGCTGCGTCATCTTGGCGAAATGCAGGGCCTGCGGCGTCTCGCGCAGATCGTCGAATCGCGCGCTAACTCCGACCCGGTCGACCGCCGTCCGAGAAACCAGAGCGACAACTTTGTCGAGTTGTTGGTCAGATTTGACGCGAACAATCCCGACCTGCCAGTCGGGCAGGAGCTGCCACGCCGAATGCACGTCGACGCTCTGCAATTTCGATTCGATCGCCGTCAGCGGCTCGACGTCATCGACGCGAACCTTGGCGGCAATGACGACGAAGGGACCCTCCTTTCGCAGCCCCAGGTGGCCGGCGACCTCGGCGACGCTGGAGTCGTCGCGGACTCGGCCCGCGAGTAGAGCGTCGATCAACAATGATCGCCTCGACGTGTCGTCGAGCACTTGCCGCTTCTGCTCGTCGCGATATCCGGCCACCAGGACAACACCGATCAGTTCCGCGAAGCCACTGATGCGGGCCTCGGTGTCGGGCGGCAGGGCCCGGGATCAACCGAACCCACGGCTGCAATGCCCCACACGCGTCCGTCGACAATGACTGGCACGCCTACGGCCGCACGCACGCCCACTTTCCGGAGTCGTTCAGCGATCGATCCGCCGACGTTGTCGTAGCTGTCCATCCGGGCGGCGCGCCCCGTGCGTTGCACCATCGAAGCAAGAGTGCTGCCGTCGATGGGGGTTCGAGTGCCCACGGGCCACTCGTCCAGCTGCGTTCCAGGATGGTCAGCCTCAGCTACTTTCGTGATTTCATCGTTTGCCTCGTAGCGCCATAGTCCGGCGGTCTGCGCCGACACGCATCGGCGCATTTCGTTGACCACCGCGCCGAATACCTCGGGCGGTTCCACCCCCCGGGCCACCAGCTTGGACAACCTGCGTAAGGCCGCCTGCTCCGCGGCGATTCGCTGATACTCGACGTACAGGTCACGCTGCCCGTCCGCAAGTTCGCCGGCGGCTAGAAGTTCATCCATGGCTCGCCCCTTCGTTTGTCGAGCATCGCCATTACGACGCGCCGACCAGGCGTTCCAACACCATCGCCGAGGCCGCGCTAAATGTCTATGTACACGGTGACACAATCACAGGCTGCCGACTGTTCCTGATAACAACGGCCGAAAGAGGTTGCCGCACTGCAGACGGCTTTGATTAACCACTCCCATCCACCACTGAGCAGGGCCTATGGTTTCGGATATGAGCGTCGCATCGAAAACTGACGGTGCCCGGCGGACCGCCGCGATCGGCACATCGTCGAGCTCGGCAAACTCATGCTGGCCCGCGCCCCGGAACTGGGAAAAGCGATGGCGGATCTGCTCTGCCGAGAGATCGACGCCTACCGCGACGGCACCGTCGTCACGAAAGATGCAAGTCGCCGAAAGTTGCGTGGCGAACGTGACGTTCATTTTCGACTCGCTCGCCGGCGGTGCAGATGTGGACGTGTCCCCTGCTGAATACACGGGCACGGCACGCGCCCTCGCCGGGGTGCCGCTGCCGGCGGTCATGACTGCCTACCGGATCGGATTCCGGTTCATGTGGGAGCAGACCATCGCAGCAGCGCGCGCCGCGGCAATACCCACCGACTCGATACTGGACGCTACCGCACGGGTCTTCCTCGCTCAAGAAACCTTTACCCAGTCGATGAGCAATGCCTATCGCCAACAACTGACAGCACAGATCCTCGAGCGGGAGGAGGAACGGTCGGCGTTGGTGGAAGCGCTGCTGTCGCACAGGATTACCGACAGCCAAAGCCTATGGGAGGCAGCAGATCTGCTGCGACTACCTACCTCGGGACCCTATGTCGTCGTGGCGGCGGAGCTGCCCGCGATCGGAAAGCTGGGATTGCCGACAATCGAAAATAAGCTCTCCGTACGCGACATCCGATCAGCGTGGCGGCTGCTGCCCGACTTACAGGTCGGCGTCGTCCATCTGCGGGGCCACGCGACGCCAGCCGCCCTCGGCGAGCTTGTCGAGGTGCTCCGCCACGTCGCGACCGCGCGAGTCGGCATCAGTCCGCCGTTTCACGAGCTGGCCGAAACCAGCGACGCACTGCGATTCGCCCGATTGGCGGTCACCGGAAAGCCGTTGGACGACCCACTGGTCGCCGTGTTCGACGACTCCCCCCTGGCAATCGCGGCGGTGAGCGCCCCGGAGGTCATGACGACGATCAGGTCGTCCGTACTGGGGCCGCTGAACGCGCTGCCCGCCGAGGAACGGATCGTCTTGCTCGATACCTTTCAGGCCTGGGTGGAGGCGGGCGGCTCGGCCAACGACACGGCCAAGAAGGTCTTTTGCCATCCCAATACCGTGCGGCACCGGCTGCACCGCATTGAGGAGTTGACCGACCGGTCGCTGTCCCGACCCAAAGACGTCGCCGAGCTCTGTCTGGCCTTCGAGGTCGAGCGGCGACTGCCCTAGGCCTAGCGGTCACCTTTGGTCAGGGTGAACTGCGCGACCTCCGTGTAACCCTCACGGAAAAGCTCCGCGCAACCGGTCAGGTACTTCATGTACCGGTCGTACACCTCTTGCGACTGAATCGCGATGGCCTCGTCGCGGTGCGCCTCGAGCGCGGCCGACCACAGGTCGAGGGTGCGGGCGTAGTGCAGACGCAGCTGCTGGACGAGCTTGACGGTAAAGCCGGTGCGGTCGGCGTGCTCCACGACGCCCTTGGCTTGTGGAAGGTCTCCACCAGGGAAGATCTCGTTCATCATGAACTTCATGAACCGCAATTTGGTCATGGTGATCGGCAGCCCGCGCTCGGCGAACTCCTCATCGCTGGGCTTCATGATGGTGTGCAGCATCATCACGCCGTCGGCCGGGAGCGCTTCGTAGGCGGCTTTGAAGAAGTCGTCGTAGCGGTCACGTCCGAAGTGCTCGAAAGCGCCGATCGACACGATACGGTCGACTTTTTCGTCGAACTGTTCCCAGCCCTGCAGCAGCACCCGCTTGCTTCGCGCGGACGGATGCCCGTCGAGACGCCGTTGGACGTGGGCCTGCTGGTTGCGGCTCAGCGTCAGGCCGACGACGTTGACGTCGTAACGCTCCAGCGCGCGAATGATGGTGGTGCCCCATCCGCATCCGATGTCGAGCAGCGTCATGCCGGGCTCTAGTCCGAGCTTGCCCAGCGAGAGGTCGACCTTGGCGATCTGCGCCTCTTCCAGGCTCATGTCATCGCGCTCGAAATAGGCGCAGCTGTAGGTCCGCGTCGGATCCAGGAAAAGCGCGAAGAAGTCGTCGGACAGGTCATAGTGCGCCTGTACGTCCTCGAAATGCGGCTTCAGGCCAGGAGTTTCGCTTTTCTTTGAGGACAAGGCACAACCTTTGAGATCGAGGATTAACTGGGCTTTACGGCATGCGATAGATTTCCGGTCTTCCAGTCTATATAGCCCGTTGCAGCGGGCCATCTAGTGCACGCGCAGCAAACTAAATTGACCACGTCCACAACTGAGTCAGGCGGTCAACCATCGCTATCATCAGCCCGGACACTGTCGAAGACCGGCCACCGGCCCGTGCATCCAGCAAACCGCCCGGACGCGTAGCGAAGGACGCCACGTGACGAGGTCCGGGTTTGCTTTGCACCTGGCACGCGTCGCCCCGGATGAGCCGTCAATCGCACAACGTCGGCCGCGCTGCGACCGACGTTGTGTTCCAAAGGATTCCGTAGCTAGGTCAGGCAGCCTTCGTGCGGCTGCGAACTTGAAGGGCACTGATCACGTCGACGACGCCGATGGCGATCAGCCAGCAGCCGGCGACCAGCGTCAGGACCGCGATCGAGCGAAGCGGCGAGACGATCAGGACGGCGCCACCGATCACGATGACCAGCCCGGACAGCACCTGCCAGCCGCGGCCGGGCAGGTGGTCGAAGGACAACGCCGCGGCAAGCAGCGTCATCCCGCGGAACAGCCAGCTGATGCCGATCCAGATCGCCAAAAGGGTGACTGCCTCGAATTCTTCGCGGAAGCAGAAGAATCCCAAAACCAGCGACACGATGCCGGTGATAAAGGTCAACACTCTCATCGCGGCGCCGGCGTGCGAGCCGAAGGAGGCGAAGACGTAGCCGACTCCGGAAACCACCAGGTAGATGCCGAACAGGACACCTGCCACAAACAGTGTCCGACCTGGCCAGGCCAGCACGATGACACCCAGCACGATCGCCAGGATGCCGGTGGCGAGAAGCACTTGCCATGCACTGCGGGCAAGCCGCCCAAGAGGACCTTCGAAAACGGTGTCGTCGCGAATAGTCATCTCCATATCATTAGCCACAATTGATGAAAATAAAATGTCCGTGGCAACACAATTCGGCATCGCCCACAGGTACAGCGAACAATGGGCGGCTGATGGCGCTGAGGTATGGTGCGCGGTCGCCCACTAAGGGCGCTCCCGCGTGAGCCATTTGTCGCCCGAAGACAAAACCGCGCCGCAAGTTGGTCGATTCAGGACATGAGCGAACCCCAGTGGCGCCGGTACGTTTTGCGATGAACCTGATGATTCAAGTCCGTTGGATCGAATCATCAAGTATCACAACACATTCCGGCCACACCGCACTGCGGAGAAAATTAGGTGAAACCATGTTTCTGCCCACACTCATCCTCCTGATCGTGCTCGCCCCCGTCCTTCTGCCGGCGATCATCACCGTTGTCCACTGGCTCACCGGGCCAAGCGCAGCCAGCCACCCAGGACCGCGTCGCAGCTAACTTCTCGCAACCCCGTTATTTGCGCTGTAGAACGGTGATCCCGTACCAATGGCAGATCAGCAACGCGAGTTCGACGTCGAGCCGATCGCTGTCGATCTCGCGGCCGCGCCGGGCCACCGCACGGCCGACGCGATACTTCACCGTGTTGAAGTGCAGATTGAGTTCCTCGGCCGCCGTCTTGTAGCTCGAGCCGCAACCCAGATACACGCGCAACGTCTCACGCAGCCGCGCGTCGTTCTCGTCGTCGCCCGCGAGGTCACCCAGCACCTTGGCCACCCATGCGCGGGTGTCGGCGACGTCGCCGCTCAGCAGCGCCGCAATGGACACCCCGGGGTCGGTCGCCGCAATCACCGTCGGTTCCCGCTTGCCGACCACCGCGACGCGGCGGGCACTTTCGGCCTCCCGGTGCGACTGGCGAAAACCCTCGATGCCGCCGGCCACCGTACCGATCGCCACACTCGGGGAATCCGGCTCGCGACAGAGTGAACTGGCGAACCTTGGCCGCGGCATCGGCCGTCGCGGCACGGTACGGCAGCCACCCCCATCCGCAGGTCCGATCGGCGGCGACGAAGAGCGCGCCGCCGGCCGCACCGGCGGCTTCGCCCAGTTCGCGAAGAAACCGTTGCAGCCGGGCAAGTTCGTTGCCCTCGGCGCTCGCGTCCGGGTACCACATGACGAGCCCAAGGTGGTGCCACCGCAGTGGATAGCGGATCGACGTGGAGGTCGCATCGACGTCGATGGGCTTGGTTGCGGCAAGGACCTCCCGCACCCGCAGGGCGCGAAGGCTGTTCTGGTTCTCCAGCCAGCGTTCACGTTCGTCTTCGTAGGCGACGACGACTTGTTGGGAGATCCAGTCGATGTATTCGAACAGTGTGGCGGTAATCGCTTCGATGACCGCGTACCTCATCTGTTCGGAGATATCGAGCGCGCGCACTTCGGCGAAGACCAGCTCATTCATCAGCCGCTGACCGAGCCGATAGGCGCGAACGAGCGCGTTGACGGGCACCCCGTGTTGGGCCAATCGCCGGGCGTACTCCAGCGCCGCGGTCGGCGCCTCGACCCGCTCCACGGCGATGTCGTAGCGCAGCGCACGCAGAATGGTGTCCACATTTCCCTCGACGCTGGCCCCGAGCAGTTCCATTAATCGTTCGTCGTCGGGCAGCTCCGGGATCTGATCCTCGAGGGAACGGTGCATGAGCGACGACAGCTCTGCCAGCCGATTGTGCAATCGTTCGGCGGTCTCGGCGACGTGGCGGCTGACCTCAACGTCGCTGTCGAACTGCGTTTTCACCACGCTCCTGACGGTAGACCTCGCCGCCCACGATGGCGGGCAAATTGCCGGGCCAACCGTTGTCTTCCGGCGACAACACCCGCGCGCATCTTCGTCGGCCGGCGACTGTTTCCCGACGGGCCCGATTCCTAATGTTGCGACCAGCAGAAAACCCGCAAGCAAAGGAGTAACTCCGATGGGGTTCACCAAGCCGTATTTACCCGACGTTGATCCCGATACCTTCCTGACGAAGCCATTGATGGAACGGATGCGGATCCTCGCCACCGATTGGGCCGAAAACGGCTTCGGCTCACCGAAGATGATCCACACCATCTACATCGTGAAGCTGGTCGTGTTCTTCGCAATCGGCGGCATCACCGTCGCGACCGCGACGTCGGGGCTGCCCGCCTTCTGGCATGTGAGCCAATGGTGGAACCAGCCGATCGTCTACCAGAAGGTCATTCTGTGGACCGTGCTTCTCGAGGCCATCGGTGTGGCCGGCTCCTGGGGACCGTTGGCCGGCAAGGTCAAGCCGATGACCGGCGGCATCCTGTTCTGGGCCCGGCCCGGAACCATCCGGCTGCGCCCATGGAAGTGGGTGCCGTTCACCAACGGCGACCGCCGCACCTGGTTCGACATCGCGCTCTACCTGGCGCTGCTGGTGAGCCTGGCCGTCCCGCTGCTGTCACCGGGCGTGCACAGCGATTCGCTCTCAAAGGCGGTGCCGGACAACATATCCGGCATGGTCAACCCCGTCCTGCTGGTCGCGCCGATCGTGCTGCTGGTGCTGATTGGCCTGCGGGACAAGACCATCTTCCTGGCCGCCCGCGGCGAGCAGTACCTGCCGGTCTTGGTGATCTTCACCGTGCTGCCGTTTGTCAACATGATCATCGCGCTGAAGATGGTGATCGTGGTGGTGTGGGTCGGCGCCGGCTTCTCGAAGTTCGGTAAGCACTTCTCCAACGTCATTCCGCCGATGGTGAGCAATACGATATTCGCGCCCAAATGGGTGCGGCGGGCCCACTACCGCGAATTCCCGCGCGACATGCGGCCGTCGCGGCTGGCGGACTTCATGGCACACGTCAATGGCACCACGGTCGAGATCGCGGCCCCGCTGGTCCTGTTCTTCTCCACGAACAAGTGGGTCACGCTGGTCGCGGTGCTGTTGATGGTGGGCTTCCACCTGTTCATCGTCTCGACCTTCCCGCTCGCGGTGCCGCTGGAATGGAACGTGGTCTTCGCCTACACCACGGTCTTCCTGTTCCTCGGCTTCCCGAACTGGAACGGATACGCCCCGTGGAACATGACGCCGCCCTGGCTGGCCCTCGTCATCGCCGCCGCGCTGCTGTTCTTCCCGGTGCTGGGCAACCTGCGGCCGGACAAGGTGTCCTTCCTGCCTTCGATGCGGCAGTACGCGGGCAACTGGGCCTCGGCGTTGTGGACCTTCGCGCCCGGTTCCGAGCAGAAGCTGAACAACGTCACCCGCTCGGCGTCCAACCAGCTCGACCAGTTCGTGGCCGCCGGCTACGAACCGAAGTGGGCGGAGATCACCCTGCAGAAGACGACGGCGTGGCGAAGCATGCACAGCCAGGCTCGCGGCCTGTACTCGCTGATGCTGACCCACCTGCCCGACATCGACGGCCGCACGGTGCGGGAGGGCGAGTTCGTCTGCAACTCGCTGATCGGCTTCAACTTCGGCGACGGCCACCTGCACAACGCGGACATGATCCGGGCCGTGCAGCGCGAAGCGGCGTTCGAGCCGGGCGAGTGCGTCATCGCCTGGGTGGAGTCGGAGGCCTTCGGCAGCGGTGTGCAGCACTACCAGCTGATCGACGCCGCGCTCGGGGTGGTCGAGCGTGGCACCTGGAAGGTGGCCGACGCGGTCGCCGAGCAGCCCTGGCTGCCCAACGGCCCCATCCCGACTAACGTGGAATGGTCCCTGACCGGCACCACGCCGGCCGTCCGCGACGACCAAGAACACGGTCACGGAGCGCTGGCATGAGTACCGCACTAGTAGTAGGGGGCGGGCCCAACGGGCTCGCCGCCGCCATCGCCCTGGCTGCCGAAGGCGTACAAGTCACCGTGCTCGAGGCCGCCGACGAGGTCGGCGGCGGCACCCGCAGCAGCGAAGCCATCATCCCCGGCCTGCTGCACGACCACTGCTCGGCGATTCACCCGATGGCCGTCGGCTCGCAGTTCCTCAGCAGCTTCGACCTGCAGCGGTACGGATTGTCGTGGCGCTGGCCGGAGATCGATTGCGTCCACCCCCTCGACGGCGGCACCGCCGGCGTGCTGCACCGCTCGGTGCAGCAGACCGCGGCCGGCCTCGGTCGCGACGGAGCGCGCTGGCGGCTCGCATTCGGCTACCCGGCCTCCCATTTCGACGCACTCAGTGACGACATCATGCGGCCGCTGCTGCGATTCCCGCATCATCCGCTGATGCTGGCCCGGTTCGGTGCGCCCACGGTGCTTCCCGCGTCCACGTTCGCCCGGGTATTCCGCACCGAGGAGGGCCGGGCATTGTTCGGAGGTGTTGCGGCCCATGCCTTCCGGCCGCTGCACTACCCGATGACCTCCGCCATCGGGATGGGCATCATCGCGGCCGGCCACCGGCACGGCTGGGCGGTGGCATCGGGTGGATCGCAGTCGATCAGCAACGCGATGGTCGCGCTGCTGGGCGACCTGGGCGGCAAGATCGAAACCGGTGTCCGGGTCCAGAACGCATCGCAGCTGCCGCCGGCGGACGTCACGATGTTCGATCTGGCGCCGAGTGCGGTCGCCGGCATCCTCGGAGACCGTCTCCCGAGGCGAGTCTCGGCTGCCTTCACCAAGTTCCGGCGTGGCCCCGGCGCGTTCAAGGTCGACTTCGCCGTCGAGGGCGGCGTGCCCTGGACGAATCCGGACGCACACCGGGCCGGCACGGTGCACCTGGCCGGGACCTACTCCGAACTCGCCGCGACCGAACGTGACATCCACGCCGGGCGCATGCCCGAGCGGCCGTTCGTGCTGGTCGGTCAGCAGTACCTGGCCGATCCACAACGCTCGGTGGGCAATACCCACCCGGTGTGGAGCTACGCACACGTCCCCAACGGCTACGCCGGCGACGCGACCGAGGCGATCATCGCTCAAATCGAGCGATTCGCGCCCGGTTTCCGGGACCGCATCATCGGCCAGGTCGTTCGCTCGGCGACGCAGATGGCCACCTATAACGCTCAACTACGCCGGCGGCGACATCATGACCGGCGCCAAGGACATTCGCCAGCTGACATTCGGTCCGCGAATCACTCTGTCGCCCTACACCATTGGAGTGCCTGGCATGTACATCTGCTCGGCGGCCACCCCGCCGGGCCCCGGCGCGCATGGCATGTGCGGCGCCAACGCCGCCAGCCTCGCCCTCGACTACCTGGCCCGGAAGGGCTAAGGGAACGTGACCACGACCTTGTCGGCGGCACCGGGTGTGCTGGCAAGTTCCAGCGCTTCGCCGACGTTGTCGAACGCGATGGTGTGGCTGACGATCAGCGCGTATTTCTCCCAGTTCGCGACGAGATCCTTGGTCACCTCGAAGATCTCGTCGGGGTACCCCATGGAACCCACGATGGTGATCTCGTTGCTCATCACGTTGATGAGCTCGACGGGAACCGGTTCTTTGTGCACGCCAACGATGCCCAGGGTGGCGCCCTTCTGGGCAGCGGCCAGCGCGGTGTTGACGACCGCGGGCACCCCGGCGGCGTCCAGGTAGATGTCGGTGCCGGCCTTGCCCGGGAACCTCGATTCACCCGCACCGTGCAGCTCGACGAGGCGCTGAATGACGTCCTCCTCGGCGGAGTTGATCACCGCATCGGCCCCGATCTGTAGCGCCTTGTCCAGGCGGCTCGAGATGAGATCGACGACCACGACATGGCTCACACCAAGGGATTTGAAAGCCAGCGTCGCGCCCAGCCCGATCGGCCCGGCGCCGAAGATGACGACTTTGTCCGACGGCTTGGGTTTGCACTGATTGGCACCGTGGCGGGCGACGGCCATCGGTTCGTTGAGCGCGGCGACTTCCCATGGGATGTGGCTCGGGATGACTTCGAGACTGGTTCCGCGAACAGCATTTTCGATCAACAGGTAATCCGCGAGGGCCCCGGCGGCTCCCCCGTTGCCGATGATGCCGCTCGGTGCTGCCATCGGATTGATGACGACGTGATCGCCGACGGCGATGCCGGACACCTGCTCGCCGACCTCGACGACTTCGCCGGCCGGTTCATGCCCCAGTGGTGTGTGTCCCTGGCGCGGCGGGATACCGCCGATCGTGATGTAGAACGCGTCGGAGCCGCAGATGCCACAGGCGCGCATTCGGACCAGGACGTCGTTCGGGCCGGCCTGCGGGCGATCGGCCTCGACGACCTCTGCCTTACCCGGGCCGGTGACCATTGACATTTTCATGACGCTGCCTCGAGTTCGATGTCGAAGGTGTCCAGGTATTCGGCGAAGACCGGCTTGAGTTGTTCGACGGTCAGGCCGTATTGGTCGAGGCTGTAGGTGTTGAGGGCGAACAGATCCTGCGGATGCTCGGCGAGCCAATTGCGCATGCGCGCTTCGGTTTCAGCGGTCAACGGCTCGTCGGCCCACTCGTAGATGCGGCGCATCACGTCCATCGGGTCGCGCATCATCTCGTGGTAGTACATGTGGAAGAACCGGTCGTCGCCGATGCGATCGCGTGCCCGCAGCGGCCGGTCGACGTGGTAGCTCATCTGCCACGTCGCGGCGCGCCCCATGTCCGTCTGATCCAGCAGCTCGGTGTTCATCACCAGGCTCTGCGGTAGCCGCCACAGGTTGCACAGCGACCCGGTCGCCTTGTAGGGGTCGCGATGCGCCCAGATCAACCGCGCGTCGGGGAACACCTTCAGCAGCGCTTCGATGTGCACCGAATGCGACGGCATCTTCAGGCTCCACGTGCCGGGTGCTTTCGATTGCAGCACCTGCAGATAACGCTTTTGGTACTCGTAGGTGCTGCTCATGTCGGCCTCGTCGAAGAGCCACCGGGCATAGCGATCCGTCGGAAGGAAAGAGTCCCAGGACAGGCCCTTGAAGTCCTGGTTGTGAATGAACATGTCCTCGGTCGGGCCGTCGGCGTCTTCCCAGTGCGGCAGCGCCATTTTCGCTTGCTTGACGAACTCCAGAATGTTGCGCTGCTCCTCCAGCAGGGCCAGACACCGGGGATCGGTGCGCAGCGTCTCGGTGCTGGCCGGCGGCATGGGGTGCACGCACTGCCAATGCAGAAGCGATCGGTGTGCGGGATCCTGGTCGAGCAGGTAGCTGATCACCGTGGTGCCGGTGCGGGGCATGCCGAGCACGAACAGTGGCCGTTGGACGGGCGCGTCGAGTACCTCGGGGTGGGCCTGAATGTAGGCGTGGACCTGCATGCGCCGCCCCAGGGCATTGGTGGCGTCGTCGAGGACACGTTCTCGGCCGAACGGAGTGAAAGCCGGTGAGTTGTTGAGGTCGTCGAACATCACCGTCAGCCCGTCTCGCCACGAGTCGGAGTCGATTTCGGTGAGACCGGTGCGCTGAGCGGCCAGTTTGAAGACGTCGTCGGCGCTGGCAACGTTGTCGTATTCGCTCATGGTTCCTAAACCGTCAGGTATCCGCCGTCGACCGCGACGGTGGTGCCGGTGATGTAGCGGGCGGAGTCGGTACATAGGAATAGCACCGCGGGTGAAACCTCTTCGGCCAGGCCCATTCTGCCCATCGGGGTGTGGCGCATCTCGGGTTCCAGCAGCTCGGGGATTTCGAGCACCGGGTGGGTCATCCGGGTGTCGATCAGCCCGGGCGCAACGGCATTGACCCGGATGCCGTCGTCGACCCACCGCCGGGCGAGGTTCTTGGTGAACGCGACCATGCCGGCCTTCGACGAGCTGTACGCGGGCACGTTGACCGCGGAGACGAATGCCGGACATCGACGCGATCGTGACCACGCTGGCGCCGCCGGCGGCGTTGCTTGCCTTGAGGCGATCGTGGCAGGCCATGGTCAGGCGCATGTGTGCGAACATGTTGACCGCAACGGAGCCGGCGTAGCCGTCCGGATCCCATTCGTCCTTTTGGGCGGCGTACGGGCCGCCGGCGTTGTTGACCAGGATGTCGAGGTCGCCGAGTGAATCTGCCAGCGCGTCAATGGAATCGGTATCGGCTGCTTGGCATTGGCGGTAGGTGAATGCGCTCAGGTCCGTCTCGGCATAGTCCGCGGCCGATCCGCGGGTGCCGGTCACCGTCACGGCAGCGCCGGCCTTGGCGAAATCGGCCGCGATCGCATTACCGATGCCGCTGGTGCCGCCGGTCACCAGCACATTGGTGCCGGTGAAGTCGAAGCTGATGGTGTTCATGCGTCCGTCCTCAATTCGTTGATTGATTTGGTGAGCCAGGCCTTTTCCCAGAAGTTTTCGGTGTCGGCGAGCAGCGCCTCGTGGGCGTCGGCGGCAACCGCGCGGGCCGCGGCGTGTGCGGGTTGGGCGGTGAGGACAAGGTCGGTGAGGTGGATGGCCTGCACCGCTCGCCCGTCGCCGAGATGGCCGCGAGCCGCCTCGACCAGCGCGTCGGCTCCCGCGGCGTTAACCACGTCCGCGGCAACGGAATCCGGGGCCACCCCGTAGAGCTCGGTGGTGGACCGATGCCGGAACCATCCCGTGTACATCTCCCAGATGGCGCGCACGTTCCACGACGTCTTGCCGTAGCCTTCGCCGACGTCGAGCTCCGCGGGCACCTTGACTTCGAGCATCGCCGTGTGGATGTCGGCGCCGGAGTTCATCAGCTCCGCGGTGCGATCGTGGACGGCCTGCATGGCGTCGCGCATCGCGGTAACCTCCTCGGCGATCCGATCGGCACCCTCGATCGGAGCGAAGTGGCCGGTGATCAGCCGCTCCGGTCCGTAGGCCAGCACGGTGTTCAACGACTCGATGTAGAGGATCGGGTCGCGGTAGCGGTCGCCGCGGATGGTCATCAGGTTCGGCACGTGGCCGAACAGCGGACCGAACAGGTTGCCACTGAACAGGATTCGATCCTCAGGCAGCCACACCACCAGCGCGTCCGTGGTTTCGCCGCCCGGCGTCCAGGCCAGCTCGAAGGCGCGCCCACCGACCGTCATTTCATGGTGACGGTCGAACGTCGTGGTCGGCTCGGGAAAGGAGAAGTCGATCGTCGCCGGATCGAGGGTCTTGAAGTGCTCGAGGACGGCCTCGGAGAACTTCTGGAAGGCGAACGACGTCTTGGGCACGCGGTAGCCCATCAGGAGACTGTTGTCGTCGCGCCAGTACCGGTAGTTGCGGTGCATCACTATCTCGGTTTTGGAGTCGGTGCCCTCGTCGCGCAGTGTGTGCACCCCGCCCCAATGATCGGCGTGCCCCTGGGTGACGACGATGGCCCGCGCCGGGCCCGGCACGTCGGCAAAAGCCTTGCGGTGCAACGGGCCCTCGAAGACCAGGCCGGCGTTGACGAGGACCCGTCCCTCCTCGGTGGCCACGGCGTAGGAATTGGAGACTCCGGGCGACATCCAGATGTCGTTGCCCAGCGGCGTCGCAGGAGTGTCGGTTGCCGCCGCCAGATCGGCGGCTCCAGGGCGCTCGCGGTGAATCCCAGCCATGACTGGCGATCCTCTACAGTTCTAGAGGTAAAGTCAATATTCTCGATGCGGAAAGGGTGATTCATGGGACTGCGCGGTCTGGCCGAACGAATTGCCGTCGTGGTCGGCGGCGCCACCGGCATCGGCGCCGCGACGGCTACCCGGCTCGGCGCCGAAGGCTGCCGGGTCGTCATCGGCGACGTCGCAGTCGACGCCGCCGAGCAGACGGCAGCGCGCATCGTCGCGGCCGGCGGCACCGCCGCTCATGTCGCCTTCGACCTCGCGGACCCCGCGTCGGTTTCTCACCTGGTCGACTCTGCCGCAACGACTTACGGCGGAGTCGACCTGCTGTTCAACGTCGGCGCGGACATGAGCGCGATCCGCGCCGACACCGATGTGGTCGACATCGACTTCGACGTGTGGGATCGCGTGATGACGGTGAACCTGCGGGGCTACGTGGCCGCCATGAAATACGCCATCCCGGAAATGCTCAAACGCGGCGGCGGCGCGATCGTCAACATGTCCTCGGCGGCGGCTTTCCAGGGCGAGCCCGCCCGACCGGCCTACGCCACCGCGAAAGCCGGAATCGGCGCGCTGACCCGCCATGTCGCAGCCAGGTGGGGCAAGGAAGGCATCCGCTGCAACGCGGTGGCGCCGGGATTTACCGCGACCGAGGCCATCCGTTCCGTTCCGCAATGGCCGGAGCTGCAGGCCGGCGCGCTGAAGCGCATTCGTGGAACTCGCGTCGGCGATCCCGAGGACATCGCCGCGCTGGTCGCCTTCCTGCTGTCCGAGGAAGGCGAGTGGATCAACGGTCAGGTCGTCAATATCGACGGCGGCACCGTCCTTCGGTGACCCATGGCAGCCAGCACGAGATCCCGGAAACGCAACGGCGACGAACGCCGGCGCGAACTGTGTGACGCCGCGATCCAGGTACTGGCCGAGCACGGATCTCGTGGGCTCACACACGGACAAGTCGATCGCTGCGCGGGAGTGCCCGAGGGCACGACGTCTTACTACTACCGCACCCGAGCGGCGCTGTTGCGGGGCGTCGGCACACGGATCGCCGAGATCGATGTCGCCAACCTGCAGTCGGTGATCGACGAGCCACTCGACGCGGTCTCTCCGTTCGCGCATCTGGCGGAGCTGACCATGATGCAGGCCGACGGGCCCGGGCTGATGCTGAACCGGGCCCGGCATGAATTGGTGCTGGGGGCGGTGCGGGATCCCAGTCTCGCCGAGACGTCGCAGACGTTCGTCGCCCGGATCAACGCGATGGCCCACGAGGCGATCGCGCACCTGCAGCCGGGTATCGACGATCCCGCGCTGCTCGATGCGCAGACGACGGCCGTCACCACCTTCATCGCGGGTGTGTTCACCCGGCTCGTCGGCGGAGACCGCACGATCAGCAACGCCAAGCAACTCACCGGGCTGCTGGAGGCTGTCGCGACCGCGGTGTCGCTGCAGCGGGCCTAAGCGTCGCGGCGAAAACCCCTGTGCAGTCGCTTGACAGGCCCTAACCTAGTTGCCGGTTGGTGTTTCCACGCCGGAGCGCCGGGAGGATTGGATGGAAATGAAGCGACTTTTCGCCGCTGGTCTGCTGGCTTTCGCAGGGTTGATGACGGCTGGAGTGGGCGTCAGCAGCGCCGACACGATCCAGACCGAAGGTAACTACCCGACCCGGCAGGCCTGTCAGGACGCCGGCCCGGGTGTGAAGGCCACGACACCTGGGGGCTGGAACAACTTCTGGTGCGTCCCGGATCGTAACGCTGCCGGCAACTGGAAGTTAGTTCTCAGCAACTAGTACGTGTAGAAGCCCTCGCCGGTCTTGATGCCGAGCTTGCCGGCGTCGATGTAGGACTGCAGCAGGTCGCGCACGCTCTTCGGTAGGTGTGGAAGCTCGGCGGCGTAGTGGTTTTCGATGTCGAGCACGACGTCGAGGCCGACTAGGTCCATCATCTGAAACGGGCCGACCGACACGCCCAAGGCGAGCTTGAACATCCCGTCGATATCCTCGGGGCGAGCGACGCCCTCGGCAACGACGGCCAGCGACTCGCGCTTGATGGCCGCCCAGATTCGGTTGAAGATGAAACCCGTGCTTTCCTTACGCGCTTCGAAGGGATGCACGCCGAATTCGGGCAGCACGGTCAGCAGCGTGTCGAGCAGGCCGCGATCAGTCTGGCCGTCCGACATCAACTCGATCGCGTTGATGTCTGGTGGCATGTAGAAGTGCATGTTGCACAAACGTGTTTTATCCCTGATGTTTTCCGCCATCAGCCGCGACGGGATGGACGACGAGTTGGTCCCGAAGATGGTGCCCGCCGGCGCAGCTTGGTCGATCTCGCCCCACAGCGGAATCTTGATTTCGAGCTTCTCCGGGACTGACTCGATGGCCAGCCATGCGTCGTCCAACGCCTCGTCGAGCGACCCGGTGGCAGCCACGACGCCGACTTCGCCAAATCCCCGGTCGGCCACCAGCTTCGGTAGCGCCTGGGTCACGAACTGCGTCGCTTCCGCGCGTTGTTCTTCGCGCCGCGCGTAGATTCGCACGGTTCCACCGCGGGTGGCGAACATCAGGGCGACGCGGCGGCCCAAGGTGCCCGCCCCGATTACCGCGACCGGGCGGCTTTGGATGTCTTCGAAAGTGTATGTATACGAATCAGTCACATACGCATGCTAAGTCCCGGCGGCGCGGCCGGATCCGTCGCTCACCGACAAAGATCGCCGAACAGTTGTCTTGTGTAGACAATCGGAGGGCGCGAGCCGATAACCTATTCGAAACCTCTTGCTTCACTTGTGTTTCACTGGCTTCTCGGCTCGGCGTTTTTTGTCGGTGGGTGGGTTTAGTTTCGAGGTATGAGTTCGGGTGTTCTTGATCGAGAAGGGTTCACCGCGAAGTGCGACGCGTTGGACACCGCACTCGAGGACGTCATCGGGCTGGATAGCGGGATGCTGCGCACCCAGGAGCGGCTCGCCTTGCTGGAACGCTACGAGATGGTGCGACGGCGGCTGGGCGCCGGTGAGCATCCGCTGATCAACCAACTTCAGCAGGAGGCCACCCCCGAAGAATTGGGCGGCAAGCTCTCCCATGCGGTCGCCGACTGGACGTTGACCAGCCGCGCCGAAGCCTCCCGCCGCGTCCGTGAGGCTGCTGATCTGGGCGAACGGCGCGGACTGACCGGCGAGCCAGTCCCACCGGTCCTGGCGGCGACCGCGGCCGGCCAGCGCGCCGGGCGGCTCGGGGCCGGGCACGTCGCGGTGATCCGGCGCTTCTACCACCAACTACCCGGCTGGATCGACCAAGCCACCCGCGACCAGGCCGAAGCCGACCTGGCCCGGCTGGCCTCCGCAGTACCGCCCCGACCAACTCGCTGGCCTGGCTGATCGCCTCGCCGACTGCCTGAACCCCGACGGCACCTACACCGACGACGACCGCGCCCACCGCCGCGGCCTCACGCTGGGCAAGCAGCAGGCCGACGGCATGTCGGCGCTGCACGGCTGGCTGACCCCCGAACTCCGCGCGAGCCTCGAAGCAGTGTTGGCCAAACTCGCCGCCCCCGGCATGTGCAACCCCAGCGACGAATCCGCCTGCGTCGACGGCGCACCCAGCCAACAGGCCATCGACCACGATGTCCGCTCGGCCGCCCAACGCAACCACGACGGCCTCAACGCCGCGCTGCGCGCGGTACTCGCATCCGGAAACCTCGGCCAACACAATGGGCTGCCGGCCGCCATCATCGTCACCGCCACCCTGACCGAACTACAAGCAGCCGCCGGCCACGGAATCACCGGCGGCGGCACCCGGCTACCGATGTCCGATGTCATCCGCCTGGCCCGCCACGCCCACCACTACCTCACCGTCTTCGACAACGCCAAACCCGTCGCGCTGTATCACACCAAACGACTCGCATCGGCCGGCCAACGAATCGTCTTGTACGCCAAAGACCGTGGCTGCAGCGCACCCGGATGCGACGTCAGCGGCTACTACTGCGAAGTCCACCACGTCACCGACTACGCACAATGCCACACCACCGACATCGACAACCTCACCCTGACCTGCGGACCCCACCACCGACTCCTACGACCCCGCGGCTGGACCACCCGAAAACACGCCAACGGCAACACCCAATGGATCCCACCACCGCACCTCGACCGCGGCCAACCCCGCACCAACACCTTCCACCACCCCAAAAGCTCCTCCTCAACGAAGACGACGACGAGGTGGCATAGCAGCTACAGCAGCGTGATCTGTTCGGGCTCCGGCTCAGCCGGCTCGAGCAGTTGGGCCCGTTGTTGCGGACGCTGTTGACCAACCGTCGACACCTCACGCAACTCGATGCCGCGCACGTCCGGCACCTGCGCCAGCAACTCGGCGTCGAGCGGGTTGTCCGGATTCAACCAGGCGTCCCAGTCGCGCTCGGCCAGCATCAACGGCATCCGATCGTGGACCTCGGCCAGCTCGCCGACGGCGTCGGTGGTGATGATGGTGCAACTCAGCAGCGGGTCTGCCTCCTTGGCGGGTTTCCAGACCGACCACAGGCCGGCCATGAACACCATGTCGCCGTCGTCGCGGTGCATGAAGAACGGCGTCTTGGCGGTTTTCTTGCCCGCGGCGTTGTCCGGCATTGGGCCGCCATTCGTACCAGCCGTCCATCGGCACCAGGCAGCGCTTGCTTTTGGCCGAACCGCGGAACGCCGGCGAGCTGGCCACCTTGTCGGCCCGGGCGTTGATCAGCAGCGGACCCTTGTTATCCGGGGCACCGTCGGGACCGGCCTTGACCCACGGCGGAACCAGTCCCCAGCGCATCAGCCGCACCCGGCGAGTCGGCTCGTCGTCCGGCTCGCTGTGGCGGGATACCACCGTCGCAACCGTGGCAGTAGGAGCCACGTTGTAGTTGGGCTCCCCCGCACGCTCTGAGGTACCGGTGGCCTCGTCGATCGCTTTGATCTTCTCGGCCAGCAGGGCCGGATCCGTCGTGACCGCAAACCGTCCACACATAACCTCCATGGTGCCCGGTACCCACGACACCCGCCGACACGGCAGGATGAAACGGTGACCACCGAGCCCTGGACGGCCCCACTCGCGCCGACGCCGGTCCACGCGACCGTGACCATTCCGGGCTCGAAATCCCAGACCAACCGGGCGCTGATCCTCGCGGGACTGTCGAGCGCCCAGGGCCAAGGCCCCTCGACGCTGCGCGGAGCACTGCGCAGCCGCGACACCGACCTGATGATCGGCGCACTGCAGGGCCCTGGGCTTGCAGGTGGACGGAACCGGCCCCGAACTGGAGGTCAGCGGCCGGATCGAACCGGCCGCGGGCGCACAAGTGGACTGCGGCCTGGCCGGCACGGTGTTGCGCTTCGTTCCGCCGTTGGCGGCGCTGGCCGACGCGGGAGTGGAATTCGACGGCGACGAGCAGGCGCGAGTGCGGCCCATCGCACCTCTGCTGGATGCCCTGCGCGGTCTCGGCGTTCGGATCGACGGCACCGGTCTGCCGTTCCGGGTGCTGGGCACCGGATCGGTCGCCGGCGGCACCGTCGCCATCGACGCGTCGGCGTCGTCGCAGTTCGTGTCGGGCCTGTTGCTCTCCGGTGCGTCGTTCGCCGAGGGCCTGACCGTCCAACACACCGGGTCGGCGGTACCGTCGGCGCCGCACATTGCGATGACGACCGTGATGCTGCGGCAGGCCGGCGTCGATATCGACGATTCGGTGCCCAACCGGTGGCAGGTGCGCTCCGGCGCGGTCGCGGCCCGGCACTGGGACGTCGAACCCGATCTGACGAACGCCGTTCCGTTCCTGGCAGCGGCCGTGGTCACCGGCGGAACGGTGCGCATCACCGATTGGCCGGCGAACAGCGTGCAACCCGCCGACGACATTCTCGGCGTCCTGGGCAAGCTGAATGCCGTTGTCACCCAAACCGATTCAGTTCTGGAAGTACGAGGCTCAGCGGGCTACGACGGCTTCGATGTCGACCTGCGCGCCGTCGGCGAGCTCACCCCGTCGGTGGCGGCGTTGGCGGCGCTGGCCACCCCGGGATCGGTGTCACGGTTGAGCGGTGTCGCCCATTTGCGGGGTCACGAGACGGATCGGCTCGCCGCGTTGAGCACAGAGATCAACCGGCTGGGGGGCAACTGTCAGGAGACGGCCGACGGTCTGGTGATCACCTCGACACCGCTGCATTCCGGCATCTGGCGCGCGTACGCCGATCATCGGATGGCGATGGCCGGCGCGATCGTCGGGCTGCGCGTAGCCGACGTCGAGATCGACGACATCGGCGCCACCAGCAAGACACTGCCGGAATTCCCCCAGCTGTGGGCGCGGATGCTGGCCGATCTGGAGTCCAGCGTTTGAGACCCGGCGACTACGACGAATCCGACGTCAAAGTCCGATCCGGCCGGGGTTCACGACCCCGGACCAAAACCCGCCCCGAGCACGCCGATGCCGAAGCCGCCATGGTGGTCAGCGTCGACCGCGGCCGCTGGGGGTGTGTGCTGGGTGGCCGCCCCGATCGCCGGGTCACCGCCATGCGGGCCCGCGAACTGGGCCGCACGCCGATCGTCGTCGGCGACGATGTCGACATCGTCGGCGATCTGTCCGGACGCCATGACACCCTGGCCCGCATCGTGCGCCGGGGTCCGCGACGAACGGTATTGCGGCGCACCGCCGATGACACCGATCCCACCGAACGAGTGGTGGTCGCCAACGCCGATCAACTGCTGATGGTGGTCGCGCTGGCGGATCCGCCGCCCCGCACCGGACTGGTCGACCGCGCACTCATTGCCGCCTACGCCGGCGGTCTGACACCGATTCTGTGCCTGACCAAGACCGACCTCGCCCCGCCCGAACCGTTCGCCGAGCAGTTCGTCGACCTGGACCTGACGGTGGTCGCCGCTGGTGTCGACGATCCCCTGCTCGCGGTGGCAGAGTTGCTCCCAGGCAAGATCACCGTGCTGCTCGGGCATTCCGGGGTGGGCAAGTCGACTTTGGTGAATCGCCTTGTGCCCGAGGCGGATCGGGCGGTCGGCGTGGTCACCGATATCGGCAGGGGACGACACACCTCGACGCAATCGGTGGCGCTGCCGCTGGGCGACTCGCTGCCGGGTTCCGGCTGGGTGATCGACACCCCGGGCATCCGCTCGTTTGGGTTGGCCCACATCCGGCCCGACGACGTGCTCGCGGCCTTCGCCGATCTGGCTGAGAAAGTGCAGGATTGCCCGCGGGGCTGCGGCCACATGGGACCGCCTGCGGACCCGGAGTGTGTGCTCGACACGCTCTCCGGACCCGCCGTTCGCCGCGTCGAGGCGGCCCGGCGGCTGCTGGCGTTGCTCAGGGAGACTTAGCCAGCCGCATGCCGAGTTCTTCGGGCGGCACCAGATGGCCCTCGGTGCAACGAATTTCGACGCTCGCCTCGGCCCCACACCCCAAATGAGTCAGCCGCAGCCGGTTACGGCCCGGCAGATGGCGCCGTCCCCACTCGAACATCGCCCAGACCACCGGCATGAAGTCGATACCGGCCTCGGTCAACACGTACTCCTCGCGGCTGCGCTGCCCGGGCTCCTGGTAGGGCTGCCGCGCCAGTAGCCCGAGATCGACCAGCTCGGCCAGTCGCGCCGACGTGGCTGCCTTGGTGATGCCGACCCGGCGGGCGAAGTCGTCGAACCGGGTGGTGCCGTAGTACGCCTCGCGCATGATCAGCATCGCAGATTTGGTACCGACCACCGACATCGTCTTCTCGATCGCGCAGTGACCGATCGGCGACCATTTCTCCCGGTCGGCCAGGGTGCCCTGCAGAAATGTCATCTAAATCACCTCCTGTCTGGGTTGATTTTAGTATACCTAGGCGTTGTGCTGGGTATATCGAAGCTGTACTCAGGACTCAAGGAGGAGTCATGACCGGTTCCCCGGCTAGTTTGCAAGGCCGCGATGCTGTCATCGTCGGCGCCGTCCGCACCCCCATCGGCAAAGGCAAGGCCAGCGGCGCGCTGCACGATGTGCTGCCCGTCGACCTGTTGGCGCACAGCCTGCGCGAACTGGTGGCTCGCACCGGTGTGGACCCCGCGCAGGTCGACGACGTCATCGCCGGTGCGGTCACCCAGGTCGGCGATCAAGCGGTCAACATCGCGCGCAACGCGTTGCTGGGCGCGGGCTTCCCGGAGTCGGTTCCGGGCGTCACGATCGATCGGCAGTGTGGCAGCAGCCAGCAAGCCATCAGCTTCGCCGCCCAGGGCGTTATCGCCGGCGCCTACGACCTGGTGATCGCCGCGGGCGTGGAGTCGATGAGCCGCGTCCCGATGGGCACCCAGGTATTGCCGGGCAGCGACCCGTTTGGCGAGGGTATGGCCGCGCGCTACCCCGAAGGCCTTGTGCCGCAGGGCATCAGCGCCGAACTGATCGCCGCGAAGTGGGGCTTCTCGCGCACCCAGCTCGACGAGTTCTCCGCCGGCAGCCACGACAAGGCCGCCCGCGCCACCAAGGACGGGCTGTTCGAGAACGAGCTGATCCCGATCGCCGGGCTGTACACCGACGAGATCATCCGCCCCGCCACCACGGTGGAGACGTTGGCCGCGCTCAAGCCGGCGTTCTACAGCGAAAAGATGAAAGAGCGCTTCCCGCAGATCAATTGGGAGATCACACCGGGCAACTCGTCGCCGCTTTCGGACGGCAGCGCCGCGGTGCTGATCACCACCAGTGAGGTCGCCAAGAAGCTGGGCCTGCGCCCGCTTGCGCGCATCCACACCACGACCGTAGTGGGCGACGACCCGCTTTACATGCTGACCGGCGTCATCCCGGCAACCGAGAAGGTGCTGCAGCGGGCCGGCCTGACACTGGCCGACATCGACCTGTTCGAGGTCAACGAGGCCTTCGCGCCCGTCGTGCTGGCCTGGGCTCATGACACTGGGGCGGATCTGTCCAAGACCAACGTCAACGGCGGGGCCATCGCGATCGGTCACCCGCTGGGCGCCAGTGGTGCCCGTATCATGACCACGATGGTCAACGCGCTCGAGCAGCGCGGCGGCCGGTATGGACTGCAGACGATGTGCGAGGGCGGCGGAATGGCCAATGCCACCATCATCGAGCGGCTCGGCTAGCCCGGGCCCGGCAGGATGAAGGAGCACGATAATGAGCGTAATCCGAGCAGCCGCAGTGCAACTCAGTCCGGTGCTGTACAGCCGGGAAGGCACCGTTGAGCGGGTAGTCGACAAAATCGAACAGCTGGGCCGCCAGGACGTGCAGTTCGCGGTTTTTCCGGAGACCGTGGTCCCCTACTACCCGTATTTCTCTTTCATCCAGCGTCCGTTCGAGATGCGGCCGACCGAACACCTCAGGCTGCTGGATCAGGCCGTGACGATACCGTCGCCGGCGGTGGACGCGATTGCTGCGGCGGCGCGAGCCGCCCACCTGGTGGTGTCCATCGGCGTCACCGAGCGTGACGGTGGCTCGATGTACAACACGCAGCTGTTGTTCGACGCCGACGGCACGCTGCTGCAGCGCCGGCGCAAGATCATGCCGACCTACCACGAACGGATGATCTGGGGACAGGGCGACGGCAGCGGACTACGGGCCGTCGACAGCGCGGTCGGGCGCATCGGGCAGTTAGCGTGTTACGAGCACTTCAACCCGCTGGCGCGCTACGCCCTGATCGCCGACGGCGAGCAGATCCACGCCAGCATGTTTCCGGGATCCTTTGGCGGCGACCTGTTCGCCCGACAGATGGAAGTCAGCGTGCGCAATCACGCTCTCGAGTCCGGCGCCTTCGTCGTGAACGCCACCGCCTGGCTCGACGCCGATCAGCAAGCGCAGATCATGGCCGACACGGGTGGTCCGATTGGCCCGATCTCGAGTGGCCAGTTCACCGCGATCATCACGCCCCAGGGTGAGTACTTGGGCGAGCCGCTGCGTTCCGGCGAGGGCGAGGTGATCGCCGATCTCGACTTGTCGCTGATCAACGGCCGAAAGGTGCTGATGGATGCCGTCGGCCACTACGGCCGACCTGACTTGCTCAGCCTGGTGATCGATCGCACGCCCCGCCAATACGTGCATGAGCACATCGAGCAACTCGCCGGCATCGCTACCGAGGAGGCCGAGCATGCCCACGTCTGATCCCCACGAAATCCGCTTTCAAGGCGTGCGGGTGCGCTACGACAGCGCCAAGAGCTACGACGAGTTGGTGGCCGCGCTGCTGGCCGATATCGGCGAACGACCGGTCCCGATCGACGAGATCCCGAAGGCGTTCAAGACCTGGGATTCGTACGAGGAGAAGGTCCAATCCTATGTCGGGCCAAGCGGATTCATGCTATTCAATCTGTTCAACCATGGCGGCTGGATCACCAAGGCCGGTATCGACCGCAAGGTGTTGCGGGTTATCCTCGGTAACCCGCTGATCGCCATCACGATGTTGCGTCACGACGTGACCGCAGGTTTGTTCGCCCCGGTCGAGTTGCTGATCGCCGACGAACCAGACGGGCGCAGCAGCCTGACCTACGTCAAGCCGTCCTCGCTGATGGTCGTCGAGCCCAATCCGGAACTACTCAGTGCGGCAACCGAACTCGACACAAAGCTGGCAGCGTTGGCCGCGAAGGTTGCCAGCAGCTAACCCACCACCCCCCAAACGCCATGAGTGAGTCAGCACCATTGACCCTTGAACCAAATATATGTTCCGGCTACAGTGCCCAAGGAAGTCAATGCGCAGTTCACTAGGGGGCGCCTATGGCAGACAAGAGACTCAAACCCCGCCCCTCGCGGTGACCAACGCGGCCCTCCGCACCGGTATCAAGGTCATGCCATGGATTCCACCTTGGCTGAAACTGCTCCTCGCCGGCGGCCGAAGAGTCACCATCGACGGCAACACCCTTGACCCGACGCTTCAATTGATGCTGGCCGGCCAACGCCTCAGCGGCACTGGCGGTTTGGGAGCTGCCGAGGATGTGGAAGTTGCCCGCGCCCTGATGCGCAACTCGCACGTAGCGATGGCCACCCATATCGATGTGCGGACCATTGACTTCACGATCCCCGGTCCTGACCACCCCCTGCGCACGCGGCACTATCAGCCGGCCGTCGCGAAGGCTGCCCCGCTACTCGTCTTCTTCCACGGCGGTGGGTTTGTCGTAGGCGACCTCGAATCACACGACGGTCTGTGCCGAATGATCTGCAGGGACGCGGCAGTTCATGTGTTGTCGGTCGACTACAGGTTGGCGCCCGAACATAAGGCCCCGGCGGCGGAGGACGACTGCGTCGCCGCCTACCGATGGGCGCTGGCGCACGCCGCCGAGCTGGGCGCCGACCCGTCCCGGATCGCCGTCGGTGGCGACAGCGCGGGAGGAACCCTCGCAGCGATCGTCGCGCTGCGCAGCCGTGATGAGGATCTTCCACAGCCGACGCTGCAAGTCCTCCTCTATCCGGCCCTCGATCTGTCCGCCAGAACCCGATCACGCAGCCTGTTCTCGGACGGCTTCTTCGTGAGCAAGCAGGAAATAGCGTGGTTCACCGACCTCTACCTGGGCGGCACAGACCTCGCCAGCGACGATCCGCAAGTGTCGCCACTACAGACCGCTGATCTGTCCGGTCTGGCGCCAGCATTGGTGGTTACCGCCGGATTCGACCCGCTGCGCGACGAGGGCAACGAATACGCCGCGGCGCTGCGCTCGGCGGGTGTCACCGTCGATCACCGGCAGTTCGACACGCTCGCCCACGGCTTCGCCAGTGTCGCCCCGTTCGGAGGCGGGAGCGCCGATGCGATGACTGCGACCATTTCCGCCATCCGGGCCCACCTCAGCCGCGGCTAAAGCGCATTTTCCCGTTACGTCGCAGCATCATCGAGCGCCTGAGCCAGGCACCAGATCTAAGTCAGAGCCAGCCGGTGCGGGCGGCGGCGACGGGCTCGGCGGGGGCCGGGGCCAATTTCCCGTCCCGCACGCCGTCGAGCATCCGCTTCACCGCGCCGACAATCTCCGGCGCGGCCGCGGCGAGTCCGGCCTTGTCTGCCTCGGGAACCTCATCGGCATCGACGCCCGCGCGGGCCAGCACGGCGGCCGGATCGGCAAGCTGTCCGGCCAACCAGGACACCGGGTCGGCGGACAACTCGGGGACGAAGTTCCGGCGTCCGGGCTCCCAGCCGTTGAATCGAGGGTGGTGATGAGCCCGGTCCAGCGTCCCCGGCGGGCTCTCGGTCGACCCGAAAAGGTCTACCCGCCACACCGGGCGGTTGAAGGCAATCGGGATACCGGCGTATATCGAGCCCTGAGGCTCGGCCCGGTCGACCACACGGAGTTCCAGCCTGACCCCCCGTTCCGGGGTTTCCTGACCTTCGTTCGGGGTCGGGTCGACGAAAAACATGTCCCCGACGACTACGCCTAGGGTTTCAAATCCAAACGCTGCGAGCATATTTCCAAGAATAGACCTAGCCGGCAACCGCGCCTTGAGGAGAAACGGACAGGGCGGCTCCCGATAGCCCGGTGAAGTGTTTCCAGTAGAGCCAGTCGACGACAGCGCAGCGCTGCTCAACGGGGTCGGCTGCGGTGCGCGTGTCGTTGCTGACGACGTATTGGGCGCGGCTGACGTAGGCGTGGAAGGCCTGCAGGTGTGGCGCCTGGCCGGGGCTCGACCGTGTAGCTGCTTAGGCCGCCCGGTTATCGGTGTTGGCCGTCGCTTGCTCGGCCTGCTTGATGGCCCGCTTGTCGACGACGCCAACCCCGAACGGTGGCGATCGCGGTTTTGAGTCCGCGCCGCCGACCGGTCACCGGATCGGCACCCGCGAAACCGGGCTCCAGTTCGGCGAACATCCGCTCGCTGCGGGTTTCCGGTGCGTTGTCGGCGTTGTCGAGCAAGTACTTGTCGGGCAACGACAGCTTGGCGATCGTGCGCCATGTCTTGCCGTACTGCATCAGGAATGAGCCTGTGGTGTAGGGCAAGTCGTACTTGTCGCACACCGCACGCACGCGCACCGAGATCTCGTGCAGCCGGTTGCTGGGCAGATCCGGGTACAGGTGGTGCTCGATCTGATGGCACAGGTTGCCGCTCATGAATCGCAGCAGCCATCCGCCCTCGAAGTTGGCACTGCCCAGCATCTGGCGCAGGTACCACTGGCCCTTTGTTTCGCCGATCATGTCGGTCTTGGTGAATTTCTCTGCGCCATCAGGGAAGTGGCCGCAGAAGATGACGGCGTTGGCCCACACGTTGCGGATCACGTTGGCAACCGCATTGGCCTTCAACGTGGACGTGTAGGTCGCGCCAGGCGAGAGCGAGGTCAGCGCCGGGAACGCGACATAGTCCTTGAGCATCTGGCGACCGGCCTTGGCGAAGAACTCTTCTGTCCTCTGCCGGAGCTCATCTTGGTCCATCCGTTTCTTCACGATCTTGCCGATCTCCACGTGCTGCAGGCCGACGCCCCATTCGAAGCCAAGCGCGAGCATGGTGTTGAACAACAGGTTGAAGATGTTGAAGCGCTTCCAGCGCTGGTCGCGGGTGACGCGCAACAGGCCGTAGCCGACGTCGTCGTCCATCCCGAGGATGTTGGTGTACTTGTGGTGCACGAAGTTGTGGGTGTACCGCCAGTGCTTGGACGACCCGCTCATGTCCCACTCCCATGTCGAGGAGTGAATCTCCGGGTCGTTCATCCAGTCCCACTGGCCGTGCATGACGTTGTGGCCGATCTCCATGTTCTCGACGATCTTGGCCACGCCCAGGGTCACGGTGCCCGCCCACCACGCCGAGCGTCGTGAGCTGGCGGCCAGCAGCAGCCGGCCGGTTACCTCCAGCGCGCGCTGGGCTGCGATCGTGCGACGGATGTAGCGGGCGTCCTGCGCGCCGCGTGAGTCTTCGATGTCCTGGCGGATGGTGTCCAGCTCAACGCCCAGGCTTTCGATGTCCGCGTCCGTCAGATGCGCGAACACGTCGACGTCTGTAATCGCCATCGTCCTCATCTCCTCTGCGGTCGTTATTCGGTGACTTACCTACGCTATCGTAACCTACGAGTCCGTAGGTTACCTGTGAGTAGCATTTAGATGTCGAGCACACAATCGCCTGATGCGGCAGAAATGCAGGTTTGCACGCGGCTTCCGGGTTCGTGTTCCTGGCCGGTCCGCAGGTCACGGACGTGGCCCTCTAGTAGCGGAACCACGCACGACTGGCAGATCCCCATCCGGCAGCCGAACGGCATCTGCACTCCGGCGCCCTCCCCCGCGTCCATCAGCGATGTCGCGGCATCGGCGGCCACCGTACGTCCGCTTCGCCCGAAGGTGACCGTTCCGCCGGCTCCGGCGGGTGCGGCCTTGGCGACCGCGAATCGCTCCAGGTGCAACCGGTCGCTGATGCCCGCGGACGCCCAGATCTTCTCGGCCTGGGTGAGCATGCCCTCGGGCCCGCAGGCCCAGGTTTGGCGTTCGCGCCAGTCCGGCACCTCGTCGTCGAGCCGACCCAGGTCAAGCCGGCCCTGGACGCGAGTCTCGCGCACCTGCAGCCGGTACCCGGGGTGAACCGACGCCAGCGCGGACAACTCGGCGCCGAACATCACATCCGATTCGGTGGGTGCCGAATGCACGTGCTGGATGTCGCCAATTTGATTGCGGCGCACTAATGTTCGCAACATCGACATCACCGGAGTGATTCCGGATCCCGCGGTGAGGAACAGAATCGACGGCGGGGCCGGGTCGGGTAGCACGAAGTTGCCCTGGGGCGCGGCGAGCCGCACGATCGTCCCCGGATCGACACCGGCCACCAAATGGGTGGACAGGAAGCCCTCCGGCATCGCTTTCACGCTGATGGTCACGGTGCGCTCGGGGCCAACTCCGGATCGCGCGACCGGGCTCGAGGTCAGCGAATACGACCGCCAGCGCCAGCGCCCCTCCACCAGCAATCCGATCCCGATGTACTGGCCCGGTTCGTAGTCGAAGCTGAAGCCCCAGCCGGGTTTGATCACCAGGGTCGCGGAGTCTTCGGTCTCCCGCCGGACCTGCACGATGCGGCCCCGCAATTCCCGCGCCGACCACAGCGGGTTGGCCAGGTGCAGATAGTCGTCGGGCAGCAGCGGCGTCGTGATGCGCGCAGCGATTTTGCGCAGCGCATGCCAGCCGGGGTGCCGTTCCGCCCCAGCGATGGTGGGGCGCTTGGTTTCGCCGACATTGGCGGTAATCGATTGATATTTCTTGCCCATAGGAAGCTCCTGCTCACGATGCGGCGTGTAGCTTCCGCTCACGTTGGGGGACGAAGCCCGGAAGGTTCTCGGGCTCCTCCACTGCCGCCTAGTTTAACGTAACTTACGGTACCGTAGCTAGGCGTGACGGCCAGGATTGCATCACAGCGTGGGGTGTGTCGTGGCGGTCACAACAGGTCGAGCAGGAACGGCAGCTCCTGGTTCGCGTACCAGGCCAAATCGTAGTCCTGCGCATCGCCGACAATCAGGTCTGCATCCTCATCCCCCAGGTCAGCGGCATCGATAGCCTCGATCGCGTTCACGACGGCCGGCTCGGCGTCGGCGTTGTCGACATAGGCGGCGACCACCCGGTCGATCGCTACCGGCCCAGCGAGTCTGACCACGGCGTCGTCAAGATCGGGACGGAAGGTGGCCCCGGATTCACCAAGGTCGACTTCGGCGGCCAGCACCGCGCGCCGCGGCCGCGCCGCCCCGTCGGCTCCCTCGGCCTCATGGGCCGCCAGCAGGCGCAGCGAGGCCAACGCGGCCTCACGCAACGCCACGTCGGCAAGCTCATCGTCATCGCCCTGCGCATAGGCCTCGCGCAATGTCGGCGTCACCGCGAAGGCGGTGCCGTTGACTGGTCTCAACGAGCCATCGGCGACAAGCCGCTGCAACATCGGCACCGTGGCCGGGATGTAGACCTGCATCGCGGCTAGTTCTCGATCAAGGTGGCCGCGTAGTCGTCGACATACCTCGACAGCTCACGCGGCGGGCGCTGGTAGCTGCCGCTCTCAATGGGGTGTTCCGGCAACTCAACCTTCGGCTCTTCGACGTCGTGGTACTCGATGCTGGATAGCAGATGGTGCATCATGTTCAGCCGTGCGTGTTTCTTGATATCGGATTCCACGACATACCAAGGGCTTACCGGAGTATCGGTGTGCACCATCATCTCGTCCTTGGCGCGCGAATAGTCCTCCCAGCGATACACCGACTCCAGGTCCATCGTGGACAGTTTCCAACGCCGCACGGGGTCGTTGCGGCGTGCCCGGAAACGGCGCAGCTGTTCGGCCTCGGAAACTGAAAACCAATACTTGCGCAGCAGAATCCCGTCGTCGATCAGCATCTGCTCGAAGATCGGCGTCTGCCGCAAAAACAGCGCTAGTTCCTGTGGCGTGCAGAATCCCATGACCTTCTCGATACCGGCGCGGTTGTACCACGACCGATCGAGCAGCACGATTTCGCCTTTGGTGGGCAGATGGGCGATATACCGCTGGTAGTACCACTGGCCGCGCTCGCGATCGGTAGGCACCGGCAACGCGGCGATGTGGGCGGTACGGGGGCTGAGGTATTCGGTGATCCGTTTGATGGCACCACCCTTGCCCGCGGCGTCCCGGCCTTCGAACAGGACCACGATTCGTGCGCCGGAATGCCGCACCCACTCCTGCAGCTTCACGAATTCTGTTTGTAGCCGGAATAATTCGGCTTCATAGACGGCATCGGAGATCTTGGGCGCATCCCGCGCAGCCGATTTCTTTTTCTTCGCTTTCGCCGGCGTGCCGTCATTCGAGGTACTCACAACAACGAATGCTATCTGCACACACCAATTTTCACCGCCGAACAACTAGCGGGAAGCTTCGAGGAGTTCCTCGAGTGATTGCTTCAACAAGGCCGGCAGCAGCTCGACGTCGCTCATCGCCTCGCGGTCGGCGTTGATTCCGAAGTAAATCGTGCCCTTGTAGGACGTCACACCGATGGCCAGCGCCTGATTATGCAGCAGTGGCGGCACGGCATAGGTCTCCAGCAGTTTGGTGCCGGCGATGTACATCTGCGACTGAGCCCCCGGAGCATTGGTGATCAGCAAGTTGAACAACCGCGCCGAGAAGTTGGTGGCGACCCGGATACCCATGGCGTGCAGGGTGGGTGGCGCAAAGCCCGACAAAGTGACGATGGTCCTGGCGTCGACCAGGCGGGCGGCGGATGGATTCGATTCGGTGGCGTGCGCGATCTGCGACAGCCGCACCACCGCGTTGCCCTCACCCACCGGCAGGTCAACCAGGAACGGAGTGACCTGACTGATCATCTGGCCGGGACCGGTCGAGTCATGTTGGTCCTCGGCATAGACCGAAAGCGGTGCCATCGCCCGGATCGTCGCGCTTGATGACACTCCTTCCCCGCGGGACATCAACCAGTTGCTTAATGCGCCGGTCACGACCGCCAGCACCACGTCGTTGATGTCGCAGTCGTAGCGGGCTCGCACCGCGCGATAGTCCTCGAGGTTTCCGCGGGCGACGGTGAACCGCCGATGACGCGAGACGGTCGCGTTGAGCGGGCTGTTCGGCGCGGTGCCACGCGCGACCGTGCGCGCGATGTCGAAGACCCGGCGGCCCACGTTGAGCAGTTCGCCATAGTTGGTTGCCGCCCCGGCCAGCGCGGAGCTGACCGCCTGCAGCTGGGTGCCCGGCCCCATCACCCAGTCGCCAATCGCGCCGACCAGTAACCGGGTCGAGCCGGGTTCCCGTTCCGGAATCCAGATGTCTTCGGGGAACGGCGGCGGATGCCGCGTCCGGTCGGCGATCACGTGATTGATCTCCAGCGCGGTCATCCCGTTGATCAACGCCTGGTGCGACTTGGTGTACAGGGCGACTCGATTTTTGGCCAGACCCTCAACCAGGTACATCTCCCACAGCGGCCGCGACTTGTCCAGCGGCCGCGCGGCCAGCCGGGCTATCAGCTCGTGCAGCTGCTCATCGCTGCCCGGCGACGGCAGCGCCGAGCGCCGCACGTGATAGGTGATGTCGAAGTCGGCGTCGTCGATCCACACCGGCCTGGCCATCCCGACCCCTATTTCGCGGACCTTCTGGCGGTAGCGCGGTATCTGCGGGAGCCGGCGTTCGACGGCGGCGAGCAGAGTCTCGTAGCTCAGGCCGGCGCGCGGACGCTGCAGGATGGACAGCGATCCGACGTACATCGGGGTGGCGCTGTTCTCCAGCCGATAGAAGGACGCGTCCGATGTGGACAACCGGGTCACCATTGCGGGCCTGGCCTCCTTGGTCAATCCTTGGTGTTCCCCGATATTCTCGCCCACCGTAATCGTCCGCGAGCGCCAAACACGGCGCGGGTACGCGCGATGTCGAATTGTGCGATGATGACCGGCAATTGAAAGACCAATTGTCTGCCACTCTCCTGCAGGCTGCTCGTTCACCGCCGATTTGGAGAGTGCGCGTTGACCATCAGCCCCGTAAGCCCGACTCACCGTGACGCTTTCGCGGTCGTGCCCGTCGTCGAGTACGAACCACCGCCGCAAGACATGTCGCGCAACGACGCCCCGTGCCGCCAGTCACCCTTGCCGCGCCGGACCGGCAGCGGCGCCCGCCGGCCTTACCGCGGGCGAGCCGTCAGGCAACCGGAGCCGACGGCGGCGGCCTGGCCCGCGGCCATGCGCCAGGCCGCGATTTTCGCCGACGCGGCACTGCGCCGGGTACTGGAAGTCATCGACCACCGCCGTCCGGTGACCCAGCTCCGGGGGCTGCTGGTGCCCGGCCTGGTCGACTCCGTGTTGTCGGTCAGCCAGTCGGCCGCCGGACACCAGGGTGCCGCGGTCTTGCGCCGGATGCGACTGCAGCCCTCCGGGTACCGGGATCCGGAAGCCGCCGCCGAGGTGTTCGGCTCCTACAGTCGCGGGGACCGGATCCATGCCATCGCCGCTCGGGTGGAGAAGCTGCCCGCCAGCGGCGGAGCCCGGTGGCAAGTGGTGGCCCTGCACATCGGCTGACGCGCGCGGCGTCAGGCCGGCGTTGCGGCACCCTCGGGCGGCGGGCCGCCGGAGAATCGGGCCAGCACCGGACCTGCGATCGCCATGATGAACACATACGCGGTCGCCAGCCCGGCCACGACCGGGATCCCCGCGCCGACCAGTCCGATGATGATGAGCGAGAACTCGCCCCTCGCGACGAGCGCGGTGCCGGCACGCAACTGCCCGCGCCGGGCCACCCCGTCGCGCCGAGCGGCGAAGATCCCGGTGGCCACCTTCGTCGCCGCGGTGACGACGGCCAGGATCAGCGCCACCGGAAGCATCGGAACCAGCTCCTTCGGGTCCACCGACAGACCGATCGCCACGAAGAAAATCGCGGCGAAAAGGTCACGCAGCGGACCCAGCACCTTGCGCGCCCGCTGCGCGGTGTCGCCGGTCAGAGTGAGCCCGACCAGGAATGCGCCGACGGCCGCCGACGCGTGCAGCGACTCGGCCAATGCCGCCACCATCAGCGTGACCCCAAGGACCCTCAGTAACAACTGCTCGGAGTCGGCGTTCGCCACCAGCCGGCCCACGTGATGGCCCCAGTAATAGGACGCGGCGAACGCCGCGAAGAGAGCACCGATCGCGATCGTCATTCCCGCGACAGCCTCCAACCAGGTGCCGCCGGACGCGAGCACCGCGAACAGGGGCAAGTAGGCGGCCATCGCGAAGTCCTCGAGTACCAGCACCGACAACACGGCTGGCGTTTCGCGGTTACCGAGCCGGCGCAAGTCCTCCAGCAGGCGCGCGATCACACCCGAGGAGGAGATGTAGGTGACGCCGGCCAGGGCCAGGATCGCGACACCGTCGAACCCGAGCAGCCATCCCGCCACCGCCCCGGGTGTCGCGTTGAGAACCACATCGACACCGGCCGACGGCAGATGGTGCCGCAAGCTGGCGGCGAATTCCGTCGCGGAGAACTCCAGACCCAGGGTCAGCAGCAGCAGGACGATGCCGATGGGCGCGCCCGTCATGATGAACTCGCCGGCGGCGGCCAGCGGCCAGATACCGCCTTTGCCCAGCGAAAGACCCGCCATCAAGTACACCGGTATCGGAGATAGCGCGAATCGCCGCGAGACGGCGCCCAACACCGCGAGCGCAGTCAGGAGGGCGCCGAGCTGAAACAGCAGCGCCTCCGAAACCTGCACTGGCTCAGCCCTTGTCGACGATCTGCTCGACCGCGGCGATGCCCTCTTCGGTGCCGATGACGATCAAAACGTCTCTCGCGCGCAGCATCTCATCCGGACCCGGCGAGGCGAGCACAACTTCGTCGCGCACGATCGCGACAATGGACGCCCCGGTGCGGGTGCGGGCGTGGGTATCACCCAATGGGTGGTCGACGAATGGGCTGCCCGGCTCGATATGGACCTGACCCGCCTCGAGGCCGGGCACCTCGCGGGTCAGTTCGGTGAACCGCTCGGCAATGCGGGGAGCGCCCAGAATCTGGGCCACCGTGTCGGCCTCTTCGTCGGTGAGGTGGAACACCGGCCGGGCCTGGTCCGGATCGTCGGACCCATACAGCACGACGTCGAAGTCGCCGCCACGCCGCGCGATAATGCCGATCCGGTCGCCCTTGTGGCTGATGAACTCGTATCGCAGACCGACGCCCGGCAGCAACACCTCCTTGACATCCATATCCGCAACATACCGGGATTCCACAACGAAATTCAGCACAGATTGCCGCCATACAGAGCGATCTCATCCCCAACGTGGTCCCCCACGCAACGGCGCTAGTGTTACCGAATGGACGGAAACACAGTCAGCGTCGAGCGAGTCATCAAAGCACCGCCGAACACGATCTTCGCGCTGCTGGCCGACGCCGGCAAACACGCCAGCTTCGACGGGTCGGAGTCGGTGGATCACGCTACGCAGACATTCGGTTCCCCTGACGATGGGTTCGAAATTCGGGATGGCGATGCGCGGCCGCAAGGAGACGCTGTTCATCCCCTACCGCACCACCAACACCGTCATCGAGTACGAGCCGGACCAGCGCATCGCATGGCAAACCACCGCGCTGGGCGGTCTGGTCGGTGGCCGCATCTGGCGCTACGAGCTGAGTCCGGCGCCGGCGACCGCCGGCACGCGGGTGCGCGAAACCTGGGACGTTTCGCAGGAGAAGAACAAGCGGATGGTCATCAGTGGCTCGATGCCCCAAAGAACCGAGCAAGGCATGGCCGCCACCCTGGACCGGATCGCGACGCTTCTCGAGGGCTAGTGCTGGCGCGCCGTGGCGTGCGGGTGCGGGCGTGGCCACGGCAGCAGCGCCGGCACCTCGCGGCGGTAAGCGCAGTACTGGTCGCCCAGCGCCTCGACCAGATCGTGCTCCTCCAGCTGCACAGCGACCAGGATGTAACCCGTTGTGGCGACGGTGAACAGCAGGTGCCCGGCCGTCATCGTCGGTGTCGCCCAGAACGCGACGAGGAAACCCAGCATAAGTGGGTGACGCACCAACCGGTAGAGGAATCGAATACGAAAGTCCAAGTCGCGGTACGGTTTTCCACGCCAGGCCAGATACACCTGACGCAGGCCGAACAAGTCGAAGTGGTTGACCATGAAGGACGAGAAGAACACCGTCGCCCAACCGAGCCAGAACAACGCCCACAGCGCCACGCGTGCCGCCGGCAGATTCACGTCCCACACGACGTCCGGCAGTGTCCGCCACTGCCAGTAGAGCAGCAACAGCGCGCCGCTCGCCAGGACCACGTAGGTGCTGCGCTCAATCGACGCGGGCACAAATCGCGTCCACCACCTCTTGAACGCGGGCCGCGCCATCACGCTGTGCTGAATCGCGAAAACCCCAAGCAGCGCTACGTCGATCAGCACTGCCAAGCCGACAGGGCGCCGAGAGCGCGTGGTCGACACTGCGTGGCACACACGATGTTGCCCACGAATCCGATTGCGTACACGAACGACACCAGGAACAGCAGATAAGCCACCGCGCCGTAACAGATTGCGAAATATCGACTCATGAACCGATTGTCCGCCGAATCGCGCGCTCAAGGAAT
The DNA here is from genome assembly GCA_963832935.1 of uncultured Actinomycetota bacterium. Classification (GTDB taxonomy): domain Bacteria; phylum Actinomycetota; class Actinomycetes; order Mycobacteriales; family Mycobacteriaceae; genus Mycobacterium. The sequence goes on along the minus strand of CAWHWA010000018.1, from coordinate 101,588 downwards.
GGGGCGATTGCCTCAATTTCCGTCGGTCACGGGATTGACAACCCCTGTTGCAGGGCATACATGCTGGCGCCGATGCGATTTGAGACGCCGATCTTCGCGTATGTTCGCTCGACATGGTTGCGGGCCGTCTTTTCGCTGATCACCAACGCCGCCGCGATCTCCTTGTTGGAGGCGCCGCGGGCGACGAGGCAGAGCACTTCGATCTCGCGCGGAGTGAGTCCGCCCGGACGCGGCTTGGGCCGCTGGACGGGCTGTCCCGCCGCGTGCAGCACCGCTTCGACGGCGACGGGGTCGAGCTCGCCGGCACGTACCCGCTCCTGCAGCCGCCGCGTCGCCGCGCCGGGTGCCAGCTCGTCGCGGTACGGCCTTGGCTCGCAAGCGGATTGGTAGCTGACCGCGGCCGCCAGGATGCGATCGGGCAGGCCCAACGCGGTCCCGGCAAGCCCGCGTGGGTATCCCGATCCGTCCAGGCATTCATGATGGTTGCCGGCGACCTCGGCCAGCCGCCCGAGCCCGCGGACCTGGTTGAGAATCCGCACGGTCAGATAGGGATGCAGTCGAACCCGCTCGAATTCGCCGGCGGTCAACGACCCTGGCTTGGACCATATTTGATTCGACACCCCGATGCGGCCCAGGTCGTGAACGTGGCCCGCACGTCGGGTCAGGGCTGCCGCGCCGGCGTCGACACCGACCGCGAGAGCCGCGTCGCCGGCGAGCCCGGCCACCGCGCGCGAATGCCCAAAGGTGAACGGGCACTTGAGGTCGACGAAGTCTCCGAACGCGACAAGAAGTGCGTCGAGTGCCTTGTCGTCAAGCCGGTGGTGGCGATCGGGCGCCTCGCGCAGTGCCGCGCCCCACACATCGCCGGGGGCCGGGCCGGCCAAGATCGCGTCGGCGTGCTGGGTAAACGTGTCGACGACCTTGGGGTCGAACTGGCCACCGCGGCGGCTGCGAGCCATGGCCACGGCGCCCTCGACACCGTACGCGCGGTGATGCACCTCGGCCATCTCGGCGAGCTGAGCGACCCGCATCTGTATCGGAATCTCGTCACCGTGCACACCGGCGGGCAGGCCGCCGCCGTCGTAACGCTCGAAAGCGAACACGAGCGACGCCTGCACGTCGGGGCCCAGTCCGATTCGATCGGCCAGCACCGCGGCGGAGGTGCAATGCGAATGGATCAACCGGGACAACTGACCGCGCGCATTGGCGAACAGGGTTGCCATGATGGCCACCCGGTGCGTCAACGACTGACCGCGACCGACGTTGCCCATCAGGAACCGCAAGTACGGCAGTCCCGACCAGTCGACCAGGTACGAATCATGCCGTACCGCAATGTCGTCGCCGAACCATCGCGCGTATTCATGGGAGTCGGCATGGCACCCGATCCACATGATCAACGTCGTGTAGTAGACGCAATCCCGTTGTGCGTCGGTGAACCCCAGTCGATCCGCGAGCCGGGTCGCGATCAGCGCCGCGCGCAGCATGTGCTCGGCGGGTTGTCCCAAGCCGAGGTCGATTGCCACCGACAGCGCCGCCAGCAGCTCCGCCCGGCTGGGTGCCTCGCCCGCCGGCGCTGGCTCGGCTGTGTGCGGCGCCATCGGCTCATTGTCCTCTTCGCTCGACGGCGCGGTGCCGGCTCGGGTCGAACGTCTCGAAATGCCCCGAGCCCACTACGAACAAACCCCGCTGCGGTGGCCGGAAGCCCTCCAGACGGGCTTGCTCGCGCAGCGGCCGACCGGTCCGAGGTCCACGCCGCGCAACACCGCACGCGACGGTGGCCACAGCCCACACCCGCTTGGGAGCGATCGTGAATCGCTGGCCGTTCGGCGCGGTCCCGGATAAGCGGACCTGTCCCGCGCCCAACGTCGGTCCGGCCGCTCGGCCGATAGCGCCCAGCGCCAGCCGGTTGGTCCACGCGCCGCCCGGCAGCCGGCGGCCGATCGCGCTCATCAGCCGCGTCGACGCGGTTGCGCGCAGCTCTATCTCCCACTCGAGCAGTCCCGTGATGCCGACGAATAGCGACCACGGGGTGACCCACGCGATGTCGATATCGCACTGCACCGGGTCCCGCCGAGTCGCCGAACTGAAGTAGCGGGCGCAGCTCTGCGGACCCGGCGTTGTCGCATAGAACGTCCAGATGCCGTCGGGATCGCGGTGCCACACCGATCGGTACCCGGGCGAGAAGGTCGTTGCCGGAAAGTGGCGCAAGGCCAGGTAATGCCCGCCGGCGAAGGGCAGGCCCATCACGCCGAACCCGACAAATCGTTCGTCATCTCCGTCCGGCAGGACGGGGTTTTGCAGGACGGCCGTGGCGGCGTCGGCAGGAGTCGTGGTCATGCGCCGATGCTGCGCGGCGCCGACGGATCGGCACATGAGGCTTATGCCTCAAATCATCGCTCGGCGTCCGAGGACGGTCAAGCCGTCAGGCGTGCGGCGAGTTCGGCACCGACGCCCAGGATCACAACGACCATCGCGAGCGTCGCGGCCGGTACCATCGCGCGAGACAGTGGGCTCTGGCCGGATCGCATGGCGCGCAACGTCCCGCGATAGCGATTCGATCCAAAGAACACAACAGTGGCGCCACCCGCCACAGTGAGCACGATCCCGGGCCAGGACGGCAGGTGGTCGGTGAAGTCCCAGCGCAGGAGCAACGCGCCGGCGGTCATCGCGCCAACCCCGGTGCGCTGCCAGGCCAGTGCGGTGCGCTCGGCCTGCGCGCCGACGTCTAACAGCTGTCGATCCCTCATTTGGCGGTCTCGGCGACGATTATCAGAAGCGCGGCGGCGGCGGCGATGATCGTCACGCCCACCACCAGGAGCCGCGGCAACGGATCCGTCGGCAGCGAACGGTTCTCGCGCAGCGCACGCTCAGCACGATCCCACCGTCCGTACGCGCCGACCGTGACGACCAGGGCGAGGATCAACAGAAGCACCGTGATCGCGATACGGAATGACCGCGGACCGAAGTCGTGCACGAGGCTGGCCAGTGCTACCGCTCCGGCCAGCAGTGCCAGCCCGGTGCGAACCCACGCCAGAAACGTTCGCTCGTTGGCGAAGGTGAACCGATAATCCGGATCGGTTCCGATCGATCTCAATGGTGGCTTGCGCGGGAACATCGGAAACTCCTGCTATTGGCTGGCTCCCAGTGGAACGAAGCGGTGCCGCCGACGAGATCGGCTGCGGCGGCACCGCTTCGCTGGTACCTAGACGTAGTCCTTGTACTTGTCGAGTAGTGCGCACCGGCTTGGCACAGCGCGTCGCGGCGGAACGGATCGCCCAGTTCGCGGGTGCACATGATCTCGATGATGGTGGTCTTGCCGTGATTCATCTGCAGCGTCGATGGCGCGCTTGCAGCGCCGGCCCGACATCCTCCAGCCGGTCGACGACGATGCCTTCGGCGCCCATGGCCTCGGCCGATCTCGGCGAAGCTCTGGTTGTCCAGCTCGCCAGCGACGAAGCGCCGGTTGTAGAAGTCCACCTGGTTCTTCTTCTCCGCGCCCCATTGACGGTTATGGAACACCACCGCCGGTGACCGGAATGTTGTGGCGCACGCAGGTCATGGTTTCCATCAGGCTCATGCCCCAGGCGCCGTCGCCGGCGTAGGAGACGGCCGGCCGGTGGGGTGCGGCGACCTTCGCGCCGATGATGGTCGGGAACGCGTAGCCGCAGTTGCCCCAGCTCATCGCGGCGAAGAAGCTGCGCGGCTTCTCGAAGCGCAGGTAGCTGTTCGCCACCGAGTTGATGTTGCCGATGTCGGTGGAGACCATCACGTCGTCGGGCATCGCCTTTTCGAGTTCGCGCAGCACCTGGCGCGGATGCAGGTAGGTGCCGCCGCTGAAGGTGCGCTCGTCCTTCTTGCTCCTCGATCATGTCGAGGCTGTACGGGTCGCGCTCGTGGGTCCACTCGCTCGAGTTCCTTCTCCCACGCGGCCTTTTCCGCCTTGATCTGGCGCGGCGCGGTCCTCGCGCGAGGCGTCGCTGGCGAGCGTGCGGCCGGTCAGACGCTGCGTGAGCGCGACGGCAGCGGCCTTGGCGTCGCCGCAGATGCCCACGGTGATCTTCTTCACCAGACCCGAGCATCTTGTGGTCGGCATCGATCTGGATGATCTTGGCGTTCTTCGGCCAGTAGTCCATGCCGTGCTGCGGCAGGGTGCCGAACGGCCCGAGCCGCGTAGCCGAGCGCGATCACCACATCGGCGCGGGCGATCAGCTTCATCGCGGCCTTGGAGCCCTGATAGCCGAGCGGGCCGCACCACAGCGGATGGCTGGCGGGGAAGGAGTCGTTGTGCAGGTAGCTGTTGACGACCGGCGCGCCGAGGCGCTCGGCGAGCGCCTTGCACTCCTCGATCGCATCGGCCATCACCACGCCGCCGCCGGAGATGATGACGGGGAACTTCGCGCTGCCGCGAGCAGTTCGGCGGCTTCGTTCAGGCGCTGCATCGCCGCCCGGCCCGCGGTCGAGCCGCTGCGGTTGCGGGATCTCGGCTTTGATCTGGCCGTAGAAGTAGTCGCGCGGGATGTTCAGTTGCGTCGGACCCATCTCGGCCATGGCGCGGTCGAAACAGCGTCCGGTGAACTCGGCCATGCGCGCGGATGCGTGACGTGGCCCTGATACTTGGTGAACTCCTGGAACATCGGCAGTTGCTTGCGCTTCCTGGAAACCGCCGAGACCAATCCCCATCGTGCCGGCTTCAGGCGTGACGATGACCACCGGGCTGTGCGCCCAGATAGGCGGCGGCGATCGCGGTCACGCAGTTGCTGATGCCGGGGCCGTTCTGGCCGATCACCACGCCATGTCGGCCGGACTGACGCGGGCATAACCATCGGCCATATGCGCCGGCGCCCTGCTCGTGCACCACCGGAATGAGCCGGATGCCGGCGGGCGCGAAGATGTCCATCGCGTCCATGAAGGCCGAGCCCATGATGCCGAACATCTCGGTGACGCCGTTGGCCACCAGCGTTTCGACGAACGCTTCGGAGGGGGTCATGCGCCGCACCCCCGATACGGCGGCGCGGGTGGTTGTCTGGGTCATCCGATCGTCCTCCTCAGTCCACGTCATCCGAAAAAGCGGAACATCTTGTTCCTAATTTTGGATCCTAGATGCACAATAGAGGGAATCAGCGGATCGAGTCAATCAGTATCCGAAGATCCGGAACAGTACGTCTTGTTTTTTCGCATAGTTCGCGGTTTCATGGAACCGTACTCACGACGAGGAGGGGTTTATGGGCGAGATCCGTCGGCTCGACGACGCCGCACCGTTCGCCGGGACGGAACTGTCCGGCGATACCCCGACGCTGCGGTTGTTCTCGCTGCTCGAGCTGATCGCCTCGAAGGACCAGTTGTTCACTCTGCAGGGTTTAGTGGAGACGACCGGCATGGCCAAGCCGACTCTGCATCGCATGCTGCAACAGCTCGAGAGTGCCGGGCTGCTGATTCGCGAGAACAACGGCCGCCACTACGGGGTCGGGGCCCGGATGCGTCGCATGGCGGAAAGCCTGCTGCTCAACGACACTCACCACGGCGCGCGTCACTCCGTATTGCGAAGCCTGGTTGAGGAACTGGGTGAGAGCTGTAACCTGACCACGCTGTCGGGCAACGAGATCGTCTATCTCGATCGTGTGGAAACGCTTGAGCCGCTGCGCTTTACGTTGCACCCGGGATCGCGCGTGCCGGCGCATTGTTCGGCGAGCGGAAAGATCATCATGTCTCAGCTGGCCCCCGCTCAGCGGCGCCGGCTACTGGAGGCGGCGCCGCTCAAGAAGTACACCCCCAACACCGTCACCGATGTGGACCAGATTGAGGAGGAGCTCAAGCAGGTTCGCCGGGATGGCTACGCAATCGACGACCAGGAGTTCCTGCCCGGCCTCGTCTGCGCGGCGGTTCTGGTCCCGTCGAGTTCGGGAATTTCCAATCTGGGCATTGCCGTTCAGGCACCGGTCATGCGGCTGACGCCCGATAAGGCGTTGCGGGTGTTGCCCGCGTTGCGCCGAGCCGCGGATGCTATCGGCGAGGTCGAGGCCGAGATCGCCGCCGGCGAGTCGTCACGCGAGAGTTCATGACTCACCTGGTGTCGGCGCGAGACCTCTTCGGCATCGATTCGGACCTGCAGGTGCCGGCTCTCTGCGAGACGAACGAGCATGTGCCGGAGGTCGACCCGGTCTACCGGTTCGACGAATCCGTCACACTGGCACTGCTCGCCGGCTTCGCGCGCAATCGGCGCGTCCTATTACAAGGCCTGCACGGCACGGGCAAATCCACGCACGTCGAGCAGGTCGCCGCACGGCTCAACTGGCCCTGCGTGCGGGTTAATCTCGACGGCCAGCTCAGCCGGATGGATTTAATCGGGCGCGATTCAGTGACGTTGCGAGATGGCCAACAGGTCACTGAGTTTCAGGAAGGCATCCTGCCGTGGGCGATCCAGCGACCGGTCGCGTTGGTCCTCGACGAATACGATGCGGGCCGGCCGGACGTCATGTTTGTGATCCAGCGCATCCTCGAGCACGACGGGAAGCTGACGCTGCTGGACCAGAACCGGGTGATTACCCCGCATCCGTGCTTCCGGCTCTTCGCGACCGCGAACACCGTCGGGCTCGGCAACCTCAACGGGCTCTACCACGGCGCGCAGCGGCTCAACCACGCGCAGATCGATCGATGGAACATCGTCGCATCACTCAATCACCCACCGCCGCAGGCGGAGATCGACATCGTCGTAGCGAGGGTGCCCGATGTCGACATTGGTCTTATCGCCTCGATGGTCGCCGTGGCGAACCTGACCCGCAGCGGTTTTCGCGTCGGCGACCTTTCGACCTTGATGTCCCCGCGCACCGTGATCACGTGGGCGGAGAACGTCACGATCTTCGACGATGTCGATCTGGCCTTCCGGTTGTCGTTCGTCAACAAATGCGACGACGCCGAACGGCCAATCGTCGCCGAGTACTTCCAGCGCTGCTTCGATCGCGAGCTCGATGAGCCCGCGGTGCGCGTCGCATGAACGACTTCCACCACGAGCAGCACGTCCGTGAACTTCGCGCCACATCGATTCGTGCGTTGAGCGACCAGCGCGACTTACACTTCCGCGGAACTGCCCTGTACCGGAGGCGGCGGCGGGTGCCGATGCCGGCGCCGCACCTGCATCCGCCCGCTGATCGCGGCGCCGCCGATGGGATCGCACTTCGGTTGCGGCATCACAATCCTCACGTGCATGCCACGTTTCTACCCGAGCGCATGGCGAGTCGGCTGGTCTTCGAGATGCTCGAACAGTTCCGGGTGGAGTCGCTGATCCCGGCATCGTGGCCGGGTGTGCGGCGCAATGTCGGCGAGCGGTTTCGCAGTTGGTCGCAGGAGTTCGAGGCATCGCGTTCGGCCGAGACATCGTCCGGCTTACTGCTATACACGGTCGCGCAGGTCTGCCGCTCCTGGATTATGGCGGAGCCGATCGCCGAACGGACTGAGGATCTGATCGAACAGACCAGGCTCGGACTGGCCCCCACGATAGGCCATGAACTTGTGTCTCTTCGCCGAGAGCGGCACTGCCAGAGTGCATTCGGGCAACACGCCCGGGCCATCGCGGACCAGGTCGCGGAGCTGCCGCAGTTACAGACCCAGCCCGGGGAACAGGATACGCAACTCGATGCGTTCGAGTGGCTGTTCGACGCCGAGTCCGACGACCACGCCACGCCACCCGGGCCGGGCGGTCCCGGCCGTGCGCTCGATGGCGAAAGCGCCGAGTACCGGGTATTCACCCGGGCCTACGACGAAACACGCGACGTCAGATCGCTCGCGCGGCCGGCTCAGCTGCGCGAGTACCGCGAGCGCCTCGATCGGGCGATCGAGGCCACCGGGATGAGCGCACGACCGCTTAGCCGTCGGCTTACCGATCTACTGGCCGAACCGTACGCCGACGGCTGGGAAGGAGGCCGCGATTTTGGTTACGTCGACGGGCGCCGGCTCGCCCAACTGGTGGCCAAGCCGAACGAGCGCAATATCTTCCGAGTCGAAGCTGTTGCGCCCCGGACCGAGGCGATTATCTGCTTTCTCGTCGACTGCTCGGGGTCAATGAAAGCCTTCAGCGAACCGGTGGCGGTGTTGGTCGACGTGTTCGCGCGGGCGCTGGAACTCGCCGGAGTCGGCTGCGAGGTACTCGGCTTCACGACCACATCGTGGAACGGCGGGCGGGTCCGGCGCGACTGGATCCGTTCCGGGCGCCCCCGTAATCCTGGGCGTCTGAACGAAGTACGCCACCTCGTGTTCAAAGGCGCGGACACATCCTATCGATCTGCCCGCACCGCGATTGCCGGGCTGCTCAAGGTCGACCTCTACCGCGAAGGTGTGGATGGTGAGGCGGTCGAGTGGGCCCGTCGTCGGCTGGAAGCGCGTGACGAACAGCGACGCATAGTCGTCGTGATCTCCGATGGCAGCCCGATGGATGGCGCCACCTGCCTCGCAAACAATCGGAACTACCTAGACCAACATCTGGGCGATGTCCTCGCCACAAGATCGGATGTCGCGGTCTGTGCGATCGGCATGGGGTTGGACCTGAGCATCTACTACGACCGTTGCACGGCACTGGACCTCACCGGAGGGGTAACCCACCGGGTGCTGTCCGACGTGCTGCAGACGATTGCATTGGCATCTAGAGGAGGGCAGTTCCGTTGACAGAACAACGAATCGCACTGGTTGCGTTGGACATCGCCGGCACGAGCATCGACGAGGGCGGGGCCGTTTACGTGGCGCTGCGTCGAGCGGTTGAGTCACACACCGGCAAGCCGATTCCCGACGACGTGTTCGACCGGTGGAAGGGTACCGGTAAGCGCGAGGCGATCACAGGACTGCTTGGGCGGGCGACCGTGGACGAGATCGATGCCGTCGAGGCCGAGTTCACCGAGTGGCTGCTCGACGCATACCGATCGGTGCCGCCAGTGCCGCTGCCGGGCGTCGTGGACGCTTTCGCCCTTTTGCACGCTAACGACGTCAAGATCGTTCTGCAGACCGGCTATTCGCGTGCGATCGCTGGTCCGCTGCTTGATCAGGTCGGTTGGCGGATCGGGCGCGACATTGACGCGGTAATCACCAGTGACCAGGTGCCGGCAAGCCGTCCCGCGCCGTACCTGATCTTCCGCGCGATGGAAGCGGTTGGTGTGCAGAGCGTGTCGGAGGTGCTCGTCGCCGGTGACACGCCAAATGACCTGCGAGCCGGGGTAAATGCCGGCGCCAGGTATGTGGCCGGAGTCCTCACCGGTGCCCACGACGCGGCCAGTCTGCGGGCCGAGCCGCATACCCACATCCTTGCCAGCGCTGCCACCATTCCCGAGGTCCTCAGGCTGCGCGAAATAGTGACCTCGTTCTGATCGGGCCCGTCGCGGCTCGGAGGATGCGCGCGCGAGCCAACGGAAGAGAATTATCCGGGTCAGCCGCCGGCGAACGGCGGTAGTACGTCGATTGTGTCGCCGGACTGCAGCGCTTTGGATTTGTCGCGGACGGCGATCCCGTCGCATAGATACGAGGACCGATTCAGCACCGTTGCCAGGCGTACTACCCGAACGGGCGAGTCGTTGAACCAATTCGGCGACGGTGGTTCCTGGGCTTAGGATCACGATCTCGGACTCGGTTCCCGCGGCGGCTCGCGCGGCCGCGAAATAGCGCACCGTCACGTGGAGGCCGTCTTGCTCGATGACGGCCTGACTCATCGGTCAGCCACCGATCGCGCTCATCGGGCGGGCGGGCTGGATGAAGTCGGGGTTATTGATGCCGTGGCCGGCGGGTTTGTTCCACATGGCGGTGCGCCACGCGAGCTCGATCGTGTCGTCGTCGGCACCGCTGCGCAGCAGTCCGCGAAGGTCGGTTTCTTCGGCGGCGAACAGGCAGCTGCGGATTTGGCCGTCGGCGGTCAGGCGGGTGCGGTCACAGGTTGAGCAGAAGGCGTGCGATACCGAGGCGATGACACCGAATTTCCCGCCTGGTGTTGTGGGGCCCGGGTCGACCAGCCAGAGCTCGGCCGGAGCCGAACCGCGCGGTGCCGGGTCGGGCCGCAACCCGAAGTGTGGCCGTAGCGCTGTCAGCACGTCGTCGGCGGTCAGCGCAGCCTCGCGGCGCCATTGGTGGCCGGCGTCCAGTGGCATCTGCTCGATGACCCGCAGCTGGAAGTCGTGCTGCAGGCAGAACCGCAACAGCTCGACGACATCGGTGCGTCCGGTGGTGGAGTCGAGCACGGCGTTCACCTTGACCGGCGTCAGCCCAGCCTCCGCGGCGGCGGCCAAGCCCGCCAGCACGTCATCGAGGCGGTCGCGACGGGTGATCGCCGCAAAGCGGGCCGGGTCGACGCTGTCCAATGAGACGTTGACCCGGTTCAGGCCCGCGTGGGCGAGCGCGGTGGCCCGGCGTGCCAGTCCCACGCCGTTGGTGGTCAACGAGATCTCCGGGCGGGGCCGCAGCGCGGCCGCCGCGGCCACGACCTCTTCGAGGTGACGGGACAACAGCGGTTCCCCGCCGGTGAAGCGCACGCTGGTGACGCCCAGCCGAGTGACGGCGATACCCATGAGCCTGGCCAACTCGTCAGGCCGTAAGAGTTGGTCGCCGGGCAGCCAGTCCAGGCCCTGCGCCGGCATGCAATAACTGCACCGCAGGTTGCAACGGTCGGTCAGCGACACCCGTAAATCCGTGGCGGCCCTGCCATAGGTATCCGTCAACGGGCCTGAACGGGGTGTGTCCGCAAGCGCCGCGTCGCCGGACCGGCGCACCGTAGGTACCCCCAGCGCGGTCAGCGTCACCCGCTCGGTCTCAGCAAGCTCGGGGTTGTCGACGATTTCCTCGCGGATGTCTCGGCGACGAATGGCCATGGTCGACACGGCGCTGATGAGGCCGACCGCGAAGACATACGCCACGATCATCGAAGTCGCACCGCCGGCCGCTCGCAGGAGGTACGTCAGTAGCAAGGGTGTCAGACCCGAAGCGACAATGCCGGAGAGTTGATAGACCACCGAGATCCCGGTGTAGCGCATCCTGGTGGGGAACATCTCGGCGTACAGCGACGGTTGGGGTGCGTACATCATGGGGTAGAGCACCCCGAGCATGACGACGATGGTGATAACCACCACGCTCGTTCGCAGAGTGCCGAGCAGAAAGAAAGCGGGATATGTTGCCGCAGTGCTGATCACGATGCCCAGAGCGAACAGCTTCCTGCGGTCGTAGCGGTCAGACAGCTTTCCATACCACGGGATGAACAAGACCATCGTTGCCGCCGCCGCCATCACTGATATCAGGATGGTCTGGCGGCTCAGGCGCAGGACGTTGGTGCCGTAGGTGATGACGAACACCGCCCAGGTGTTGAACGCGACGCCCTCCGCCCAGCGACTTCCCATACCCAGCAATAGGTTTCGCCGCGATTCTGGATTTCTGACCATTTCCAGGGCGGGCAGGGACGATCTCGCTTCGACCTTGCCAAGCCCGCGGAAGGCCGGGGTTTCCATCACCTTGAGGCGGACGAACGTACCCACCGCAACCAGGATGAGGCTCAACATGAAGCCGATTCGCCAGCCGAATGCCAAGAATTCGTCGCTCGACATCACCGAGCTGAGCCCAGCGAAAACGCCAGTGCCCAACAACAATCCAAGCGCGAGACCCAGTTGGGGAAGACTTCCGTAGTAACCGCGCTTACCGTATGGGGCGTACTCGACGGCCATCAGCACGGCCCCACCCCACTCGCCGCCGATCGCGGCACCCTGGGCCAATCGCAGGAGCACGAGCAGGATCGGCGCGCCAATGCCTATCGTGTCGTAGCTCGGGACCAGACCGATCAGAAACGTCGCCAGCCCCATGCATGATCATCGTGGCGACCAGTGTCTTCTTCCGGCCGACGCGATCGCCGATATGACCGAAGATCAGGCCGCCGATCGGGCGAGCGACAAATCCGATCGCGAAAGTCGCGAAAGCGAGTAGGGTCCCGACGATTGGATCGGCGCCCGGAAAGAACAGCTTCTGGAATACCAGCCCGGCTGCGATTCCATAGAGGAAGAAGTCGTACCACTCCACGGTCGTTCCGAGAATGCTGGATGCAACGACGGTGCGAATTTCTGCCCGTGTCGGACGTGGGAGCGCCGGGCTGGTCAAAACGATTCCCGGAAGATGTGGGTGAGCGCGTCACGCGTCACCGGTCGCGGCACGACAGCCAACTGCCGGGTTTGCTTCATGGTGCCCTCGACGAGGGTGGGCAGATGGTGTTCGCTGTAGCCGAAGGCGCGCAGTCCCGCCGGCATACCGATGTCCACCATCAGCTCACTGAGCACGTGGGCGAGGGCATCGGCTCCGTCGGTTGCGGTGAACCGCTGCCCGCACAGCAGCTCCGCCGCGCGCAGATGGCGTTCTGGCCCGCTGGGGTAGGTCCAGCGGAAAACTGCTGCGGCGGTTGCGGATACAGCCTGCCCGTGGGGAACCATCGGCATCGGTGGGTATCCCTCTGCCTGATAGTTCTCCACCGCCCCGGCAATGGGATAGGCGTTGGCGTGTGGCAGATGCGTGCCGGCGTTGCCGAAGCCGGTGCCGGCTGAGGTGGAGGCCAGCGCCATCTGGTACCGGGCCTCGAGGTCACGGCCGTTCATTACGGCCCGCCGCAGATACTTGCCCACCAGCGTCAGCGCCTGTTCGCACCACGTGTCGCTGATCGGGTTCGACCCACAGAACGCGGGCCGCATCATCGGATCCGCGGGCGCGGGCTTTGCGTCGAATCGGATGCACGTGTAGCTCTTCCAGCGCGTGTGACAAGACGTCCATCCCACTGGCGGCAGTCACCTGGGGCGGCAGCGAGACGGTGGCAAGCGGGTCGACGACGGCCAGCGTCGGGCGCAGTTTCGGATGGCTGATTCCGGCCTTCAGATGCAGTCCCAGCAAGTCGACCACGCAAATGCTGGTGGATTCGGATCCGGTGCCTGCGGTGGTTGGCACCGCGATCAGCGGTTTCAACGGTAGCCACGGTGCCCGGCCGCCCCCGATGGGCGCCGTCACAAAGTCCAACAGTTCGCCGCCGGGATGGGTTGTCAGGAGGTTTACCGCTTTCGCGGTGTCGATTGCCGAGCCACCGCCGACCGCCAGAAAACCTTGCCACTCTTGTTGTTTGGCGTAGGTCACGGCTTCTGCGATGCTGTCGTCGGTGGGCTCGACGGCGACCTTGTCGAACACTTCCGATTTGATTCCGGCCCCGATCAATTGGTCATAGATCCGGTCCGGCACGCCCGCGGCACGCACCCCCGGGTCGGTGATCACTAAGCAGGATTCGATGCCCAGCGCCGACAGTTCGGCACCTATCTCATCGAGGGCTCCCAGGCCGAATTTCAATGGTGGTGCGGCCCAAGTAAATACGGTCTCGTTCTGAAGGGATCCGGGCATCCTCGTCGCCTTTGACGGTCACAATGTAGGGGCAGGTCCCCACATTGTGGGACAGTACGCCTCCGGTAGCGCCATTGAGAAGTGGATCACACCCCGGCGCCGGCTCCAGCTAACCACTGGGCGTGCCGCACGGTGGGCCATGCCGGCCCAGCCATCAACGCGGTTTGCGGTGCGGGGCCACCAGATCGAAAGGGCTTTGGCAAAAGTAAATTCACCCGGATTTCAGAACCACCCAGGATTTCAGAATGACATGGTCCGGTCGACGGGCACGAACTGTGAAACATCTCTCGCGGCCCGGATGACCTGCTTGCCCAAGGTGCGAATCCGGCTTTTCGGCATGCGGACGGTAGGAGCCTGGATGACCAGCGCCGCGTGCGCGTGTCCCTGCGGGTCCAGCACCGGGGCGCCGACACAGCGCAAGCCCTCGATGTTTTCCTGTTCGTCGATGCTATAGCCGCATCGCCGGATGCCGGCGAGCTGATCGGCCAGGGCGGCGGGGGTGTTCAGACTGTGCGGAGTGACCTTGACGAGCTTGGACGGCAACGAGTCGAGGTATCGATCGGCATCGGGCGAGAACGCCAGGATGGCCTTCCCGGAAGCCGTGCTGTAGAGGGGGAAGCGCGTTCCGGTGTGCTGTTCGTACCTCAGTGGGAGCGTGCACCGCACCCGCATCATCACCACCGACTCCGCGCCCTGGCGGATCGACAGGTTGACCGCCTCTTCGGTCTCGGCGTTGAGGCGCTCGAGGATGGGCAGCGCCTTTTCGATGCCCAACCCACGCTGTGCGGCTTGACCGAGCAGCACCGCGCCGCTGCCGAGGTAATAGCAGTCGGAAAGTGGATTACGCGCGACGAGACCCTCGGCAATCAACGCCCGGATCAACCGATTGGCGGTGCCCGACGAGAGCCCGAGCGCGTTTGCGATCGCGTTGCCACTGAGTTCATCCGGCGATCCGGCAAGCAACTTCAATACGGCGAGTGCCCGCCCCACCGATTGGGTCCCAGCAGGCAAATTGTCACTCGACGGCGCCCATCCTGGTCGCGCCGCCGTTGGACGGTTCACCGGTCCCCTCCTTCAGATCCGGTAGCCACCCGGCAGCAGCGCGGCGACCTCCTTGGCCGTGCTGACGACGAGGCGGCCGAGATCGTCCAGCCGATCGTCGCGAACGCGCATTTCGGGCCCCTGCACCGCAACGACAGCCATCACGGTGCCCTGCGCGTCGAAAGCCGGAGCGGCGACTCCGCGGACTCCTTCGAGGCGCTCGCCAAGGTTGATGGCATACCCACGGGCCCGGGTCTCCTCGAGATCGCGCAACAAAGCCTTGCCCGAGGTGATGGTGATCGGCGTCAGCGGGCGAAGCTCGCCGAGCCCGGCCACCTCAGCAGTGATATCGGGGGCGAACGCCAGAAATACCTTGCCGCTGCTGGTGCAGTGCAGCGGAATCCTCGTCCCTACGGGCTGGATGAAGCGCAGCGGATGTTTCGACTCCACGCGGAGCACCACGAGGCCGTGGTCACCGTCACGGACGACGAGATTGGACGACTCGCCCGACTCGTCGCTGAGCCGCTCCAGCACCGGGGCCACGCTGTCGAACCCCAAACTGCGCTCGGCGGCACGACCGAGCAAGTAAGCCTCTCGTCCGAGTCGATACCGCTCGGTTTGGTCGCTTTGCACGACGTAGCCGGCCGCGACAAGTGCGCGCACAATCCGGTGGGTAGTGCTCGTGTTCAACGAGAGCGTTCGGGCTAATTCGGTCACACCCAAATCGTTCGGGGACTGCCGAAGAATGCCCAGCACCCTCAGGGCGCGGCTGATCGTCTGGGTGCCCAGAAGCGGCTCGTCCGCCACCGCCGTCACGCCGCCGACCACGTCCGATTCCCCTGCCATGGCAATAAGGATAACGACATCAACCTGACAGTTGACTGGTATCGGACCTAGCGATCACTCGGGTCGCGGTGACGACATCGCGCAACACCGGCGGTAGTTGCTCACCGGACCGCAGCACCAGCCGGAGGCTGCGCCGCAAATCCATACCCACGGTCGGGATGATGATCAGCCGGTGCTGAGCGACTTCATCGGCAAGCGCCAGTGAGCTCAGCACAGCCGGGCCGATCCCCGCTTCCACCGCGGCCTTGATCGCGGTCGTCGATGACAGCTCCATCATCGGATCAGCCGAGACCGGGTAGCCGAGACGGTCGAGTTCGTGCTCGAGCACATACCGCGTGCCGGATCCGGGTTCCCGGCTGATCATGGCGGTGCGGCTGAGCTGCTCCGCGTCTACCGAGTCCCGGCGGCGGCCCCAGGGGTGAGAGTGGCCTACCACCAGGACCAGCTCGTCGTGAGCCACCACAACGGAATCCAGACCATCGCTGACTTCCGCACCCTCGACGAACCCAACATCGGCGGCACCGGCCAGCACCAGTTCGGCGACCTTGACGGAGTTGATCACCTGCAAACCGATAGTCACGGTGGGCAGCCGCCTGCGCAGTTCGGACAACCAGCCGGGCAGTAGATACTCGGCGATCGTCATGCTGCAGGCGACTTGAACCCGGCTCGCCTGATGGTCGCGCAGCGCCGTGATGCCCGCGTCCAGTTCGCTTGCCGCGTCGACCACCCGCCGGGCCCAGTTCGCGATCATCGCGCCGTGATCGGTCAGCCGTGATCCGGTCGTGGACCGCACGATGAGGGCCACGCCGATCAGCCGTTCCATGTTTCGAATGCGCGACGCCGCGGCAGGCTGCGAAACGCCGTGTTCGCGGGCGGCTTTCGCGAGGCTGCCCAGCCTGGCCACGCTAAGTAGCAGGTCGAGCGAACCGATCTCCGGCACCCGTGGTGACAGCGGCACGAGTCAACGGTACTGGGTGGGATCAAAACCCGCCTTTGGGCCTTCCAAGTCCAAGAGCGCTACCGGCATGCATGCGCGGTCGTTAACGTCGCTGGCACAACGGAATCGGAGAAGCCATGCAATACGGATTCGCGATCGACCAGCGCACTTGCATCGGCTGTCACGCGTGCACCGTGGCCTGCAAGACCGAGCATGAAGTCCCCCTCGGACAATTCAGAACCTGGGTGAAATACGTTGAGTCCGGGGAATTCCCGGCCACGACGCGCGACTTCGGCGTCATGCGCTGCAACCACTGCACGGACGCGCCCTGCGTCAAGATCTGTCCGACGAAAGCCCTGTACAAGCGCGACGACGGCATCGTCGACTTTGACAACGAGCGCTGCATCGGGTGCAAGGCATGTATGCAGGGCTGCCCCTACGACGCGATCTACATCGACGAGGACACGCACACCGCCGCCAAGTGCAACTTCTGTGCCCATCGGGTCGACGAGGGGTTGGAGCCGGCGTGCGTGGTTGTCTGTCCGACGCATTCGATCTGGGTCGGCGACCTGGAGGATCCGACGAGCGGTATCGCCCGCCTGGTCAATTCCAACCCGGTGCAGGTCCGCGCGCCGGAGCAGAACACCGGTCCCAACGTCTTCTACCTCGGCGCTGACCGGGCGGTGCTCGACCCGTTGGGCGCTCCGACCGGCAAGTCCTACCTGTGGGCACGCCCCGACAAGCACCGCAGGGAAGCCTCCACCGACCTTCCCATCGACCCAGTCAGCAAGGCGCGGACCACACTGAACACCGCCCATCCGCGGCCGTGGGGCTGGCGGGTGACGACCTATTTGTGGACGAAGGCGGTCGGTGCCGGGGCCATGCTGATTGCTACGCTCGCCCACTTGATCGGAGTCGATCTCGGTCTGCTGGGCTCGGTTGTCGCGCCGGCGATCGGGCTCGCGGGGGTCGGCCTCACCGGGGTCCTGCTCGTCTGGGACCTCAAACAACCCAAGCGGTTCCTCTATATATTGCTCAAACCCAATCCGAGCTCGTGGCTGTTCTGGGGCTCGGTGGTCCTCGGCGTGGCCGGCGCGCTGTTCTCGGCATGGCTTGGGATTGGCATCCTCGACTACGCGGGCCTAGTGGACGCGAAGACGAGCGGTTTGATGCTGTCCGCAATCGCGGTACCGACGCTGCTCGCCGCCGCGATGACCACTGGCTACACCGGGTTCCTCTTCGGGCAGGCAGAAGGCCGGGATCTGTGGCAGTCGCCGCTGCTGTTCTGGCACCTCATCGTGCAGGCATTCATGGTCGGCGGTGGTGCGCTGACGGTTGCAGCCGTGGCCACCCATCCGGGCCGCGACACCTGGGAGCTGCTGCTGGTCACCCTGACCGTCGCCACGGTCGGACACGTCCTGATGATGCTGCTCGAATTCCTCGGCCGACACCCCACCAGCCACGCGGCTGCTGCCGCGCACATGGTCGTCAAGGGTCGCTACGCACGCGAATTCTGGGTGGGCGGTGTGGCCCTGGCGGTCCTGGCCGCTGTGCTTGCCGGGGCCAGCTGGGCCGAAGCGCCCATGGTGCTCGCGGTCGTCGGCGGTCTCGTCGTCCAAGCGGCGCTGCTCGCCTACGAGAGCGTGTTCGTCCGTGCCGGCCAAGATGTCCCCCTGTCCTAAGTAAGGAGCACCCATGTCGGTCGAACCGGTTCTCCCGGGCGCACGCCGCCACGAGCACCTGCGCAATTTCCCACCAGTGTCCACGTGGGACAACCACATTGAGTACGACGCCAAGGCCCATCCCCGCAAGGTGCCGCACTCCTACATGCTGATCCCGACCACGTGCTTCAACTGTGAAAGCGCCTGCGGGCTGCTGGCTTATGTGGACAAAGAGGACCTGTCGGTCAAAAAGCTGGAAGGCAACCCCGCGCATCCCGGCTCGCGGGGCCGCAACTGCGCAAAGGGTCCGGCCACCGTTAACCAGCTCAACGACCCCGAACGGATCCTGTACCCGTTGCGCCGCACCGGGGAGCGAGGCGCCGGCAGCTGGGAGAGGGTGAGCTGGGACCAAGCGCTCGACGACATCGCCGAGCGGATCCGCACGGCACTGACCGAGGGCCGGCACGACGAGATCATGTACCACGTCGGCAGGCCGGGTGAGGACGGCTTTACCGAGCGGATGCTGAACACCTGGGGAGTCGACGGGCACAACACCCACACCAACATCTGCTCGGCCGGTGCCCGGCTGGGCATGTCGTTGTGGGCGGGCTTCGACCGTCCCTCGGCCGACTATGCGAACGCCAAAGTCATGCTGCTGCTCTCCAGCTCACCTGGAGACCGGGCACTACTTCAACCCGCACGCACAGCGGATCATGGAAGCCAAGCAGTCCGGCGCCAAACTGATCGTGCTCGACCCGCGGATGTCGAACACCGCCTCGCACGCGGACATCTGGCTGGCACCGTGGCCGGGTAGCGAGGCCGCGATCCTGCTTGCGGTGGCGTCTTATCTGCTTCGCACCCGGCGCATCGACGAGCCATTCCTGCGTCGCTGGCTCAACTGGCGCACCTATCTGCAGCAACTGCATCCCGATGCGCCGCAGGATTTCGAAACGTTCCTCGACCGCATCACCGACGACTACGCCGAGTACACCTTCGAATTCGCCGCGCAGGAAGCACAGGTGCCCGCCGAGAAGATCGAGGAGATTGCGGAACTCGTCGCCGACTGCGACAACCGGTTGTCGTCGCACATCTGGCGCGCGGCTGCCGCCGGCAACCTGGGTGGCTGGCAGGTCGCCCGTTCGCTGTGGTTCGTGATCGCCCTGACCGGCAGCATCGGAACCCGCGGTGGGACCAGCCCGAACGGCTGGCACAAGTTCATCCCGCAACCCCCGAACATGCCGAACCACCACGAGCGGTGGAACGAGCTGACCTTCCCGCGTGACTTCCCGCTGTGCACCAACGAGATGTCGATCCTGTTGCCGCACTTCCTCGCCGAGGGACGCGGCAGGTTGGAGGTCTACTTCTCCCGGGTCTACAACCCGGTCTGGACCAACCCGGACGGGTTCACCTGGATCGAGCAACTGTCCAATCCGGACAAGGTGGGCCTGCACGTCGCGCTGACGCCCACCTGGTCGGAGACAGCGGAATTCGCCGACTACGTGCTGCCGATGGGTCACTCCAGCGAACGGCACGACACGCACTCCTACGAAACGCACGCCGGCCGGTGGCTCGGCTTCCGGCAACCGGTACGCCGCGTTGCGATGGAGAAGCTCGGGCAGTCCTGCACCGACACCCGCGACGCCAACCCCGGTGAGGTGTGGGAGGAAAACGAGTTCTGGTTCGAGCTTTCCTGGCGGGTTGACCCGGACGGTGCCTTGGGCATCCGAAAGTACTTCGAGTCTCCCTACCACTCCGGCGAGAAGATCACCGTCGACGACTACTACCGGTGGATGTTCGAGCACAGCGTTCCTGGACTCCCGGAAAAAGCCGCCGCGCAAGGAATGACACCACTGGAATACATGCGCCGTTACGGTGTGGTCGAGGTCGAACAATCGGTGTACCGGCGCGACGAACGCGTTATCGAGGACGCGGACCTCGTCGACACCACGGTCGATGGACTGGGAGTCGTGCGCAAGCCGGTGACCCTGGACTCGGTCGCCCCGATCGTCGGTGAAGCCGGCGCGGTCGGTTTGCGACATGACGACGGAACCGTGACCTTCGGCTGGCCGACCCCGTCACGCAAGCTCGAGGTGTTCTCCACCGCAATGCGGGACTGGGGCTGGCCCGAACACACGACACCCGGATATATCCGCTCGCATGTCGCGGCCAGCGAAATCGACCTCGAGGCCGGCGAGATGGTCCTCGTCCCCACCTTCCGGTTGCCCACGTTGATTCACACCCGGTCAGGAAACGCCAAGTACCTCAACGAAATATCCAACACCCACCCGCTGTGGCTGAACTCGCGCGATGCCGCCAGACACGGGGTGGGCACCGACGACTTGGTGCGGATCAACACCGAAATCGGCTACTTCGTTGCCCGGGTGTGGGTCACCGAGGGGATCCGCCCGGGCGTATGCGCACTGTCCCACCACATGGGCCGCTGGCGGCTTCACCCTGGTGAGGGCAGCCGATGGGTGTCGGGAATGGTCGAATTGTCCCATCCCGGTGGGGAACACACCTGGTTTCTGCGCCACAAGAGCGGGGTCGCGGCATTCTCGTCCAGCGACCCCGACTCCTCCCGCATCACCTGGGACGACCCCGGCGTCCACCAGAATCTCACGTTCGCCGTGCATCCGGACCCTCAATCGGGCATGCACTGCTGGCTGCAGAAGATCCGGTTGGAGCGCGCCCACCCCGACGACAGATACGGCGATGTCTACGTCGACACCCGACGTTCCGCCGAGGTGTACAGAGAATGGCTGTCTCGGACCAGGAAAACACTGGGACCAGGCGGGCAGCGCCGCCCCGAGTTCATGATGCGGCCGCTCGCGCCGACGCGGCGCGGCTACCGAGTCGAGGCATGACAGCGATATGGCGATGATGACGCGGCACCGGCGCCGGATGCTTGTCGACGATAACGAGTTGCGGTCGGCAGCGGAGGCGGTGGAGGATCCCGAGATCCACCGTCCGCTAGGGGATCTGGGGATGATCAGGCACACTGCCGCAGGACGCGACGGCGTGGCTCACGTCGAAGTCGCGCTCACTACGCTTGCCTGCCCGATGCGCGAGCGCATGCGTGCCGACATGTCCGCCGCGGTTGCTGCGGTGGACGGCGTCACAACGGTCGAGGTGACCTTCAGCGTTCTGTCGGAGCGGGAGCGTCTCGCCCTCGCCGGGCGGCTGCGCGGTACCGACGGACCGCGACTCGCCGACGGGACGCAGGTATACGCGGTCGCCAGTGGTAAGGGCGGTGTCGGCAAGTCCACGGTGGCGGCCAATCTGGCTGCGGCGCTGTCCATGTCGGGCCAGCGCGTTGCCTTGCTGGATGCCGATGTGTGGGGCTATTCGGTGCCCCAGCTGTTCGGGGTCCGCCGTAGCCCGGTCGCGCTCAACGGTCTTATGCTGCCGGTAGAAGCTCACGGTGTGCGGCTGATGTCCGTCGGCTTCTTCGTCGACGATGAAGAGCCCGTTGTGTGGCGCGGTCCGATGCTGCACAAGGCGCTCGAGCAGTTTCTGTTCGACGTCCATTGGGGTGACATCGATGTCATGCTGATCGACCTTCCTCCGGGCACAGGGGACGTGACGCTGTCGCTGCTGGAGCTCGTCCCGCAGGCCGGACTGCTCGCCGTCACCACGCCACAACCCGCCGCGCAGCGGGTTGCTTCTCGAGTCGGACGCATGGCAACCAATATGCGGATGCCGATCGTCGGGGTGGTGGAGAACATGAGCGCCGTGGTGTGCGGTCGCTGCGGTGAGCACACTGAAATGTTCGGCTCGGGCGGGGGGTCGCGGTTGGCTGACGAACTCGGCACCGAATTGCTTGGTCAGATCCCCCTTGATGTGGAGCTGCGCTCGGCCGGTGATGAGGGGACACCCGTGGTTATCCAGCGGCCGCAGGCGCCGTCCGCCGCGGCCCTGTCGCGCCTCGCGGCGCGGCTGCCCGCGGTGCGTCGGCCACTGGCCGGAATGTCGCTTCCCCTGACCGTAACCGCTTGAGGGGCAGACGAATACGGACCGCCGGCAACACCCGACGCTCAAGGCCCAGTTTTCAGCGGCGCCGCCAAGGCCCTCCCCCGCCCTCGCGAGGCATTGCCTAACGCCACACAAATCGCAACTGAAAACGCTGAACATGATTGGTCTGAAAGGGATCTCGTGCTCATGTGAGCCGAGCTGATTGGGGGTTTGCGTGCCCATGAACCCAATGCAACGGCGCGTCAGCGGAAGACGACCGTTACCCCGGTCAAAGCGATGGTTGCGATCCACACGGTGGAAATGATCGCCAGGACGAACGGGCGGGGACCAACCTTTTTGAATATGGAGGCATGCACGCCCGTGCCCAGTGCGAACATCGCTGCGGTGAGCAGGGCGACCTGGACCACTTTGGCGTACTGGAGTAGTTGCGGAGAAACAACGCCACTTGACCGCAGTGCGACACAGACCATGAAGGCAACAACGAATAATGGGATGAGGGGCGGACGCTTGATGTCCGTCGCGCCGGCAACCCTGCGCTGCCGAATGCTGAGCACCGCCATCACGGGCGCGAGCATCAGCACGCGCGCCAGCTTCACCACGACAGCAATCCCCAAGGCGCCGCCGCCCATCGTGGCGGCAGCCGCAACCACCTGCGCGACTTCGTGAATCGACCCGCCCGCCCAGACGCCGGCAGCGAGATCGGACAGCCCCAGCGCCTCCGCGCACGCGGGAATTATCGGGATGAGCAACGTCCCAAAGATCACCACCAACGCAACCGCGGTGGGGACATCGTCTTCATCCTCCGCCTCGATCACACCGTCGATGGCGGCTACAGCTGCGGCGCCGCAGATCGAGAAACCACACGCGATCAACAGTCGCTGTGTCCAGGTCAGACCCAGCAACTTGCCGATAAATAGTGTGCCCGTGATGCCCAGCCCGACGACGGCGACGACAATGACGATGACGCCATAGCCTAAATGGAAGATGTCGCCGAGTACCAGCTGCAGGCCCAGCATCGCAACCCCAACGCGCAGCAGTCGTTTGGCAGAAAACTGCAGTCCGGGCCGCAGCCGCTGCGGCAATGGGGCGATATTGGCTGCCACCGCGCCGAATACGATCGCGATCAGTAGTGGACTCACCGTGGGCAACCAGTGATTTACTCCTAGCGCGCCCGCGGTCGCAAGTGCGCACAAGGCAATACCGGGAGCAGCGGCTAGCGCGTTCACCTGCCGCCAGGACGACTTGGCCGACCGCTTGACGTTGTGTTGGCCTTGCCGGCCCAGTGAGCTAACCATCCCTCAACGGTCGGCCACAACCGGGTGCAACGGTAGCCGTCAATCAGGTATGCGGTCATGTCAAAAGTGCATACCGAAATGGGTATGAGGTAATACAATTCTTGTATGCCGTTGCGGCTCCCGCCCTTTGAATCACTGAAACTTCTCGTTGGTGTCGATGATCACGGGAGTCTCAGCGCCGCTGCACGTTTCGCGCAAATGTCGCAGCCGAATGCCAGCCGCGCGATCAGGGAGCTGGAGCGGCGGTTCGCATTACCACTAGTCGAGCGCAGTCCCAACGGTTCGACCTTGACAACGCAAGGCACGGTGCTCGTCCATTGGGCGCGTGAGATTCTCGTCGACGTCGACAAGCTGCTGACCGTAGCGCAGGGGCTTCGGGTCGAGAGCGGCGCACAGTTGACCGTTACGGCCAGCATCACGGTCGCCGAGCACTTGATGCCGCTGTGGCTGGCTAGATTTCGCGCGCAATATCCCGACGTGACGATCTACCTGCAGGCTCACAACTCGACTCAGGTCATCGACGAGGTCCGAGCTGGCTTGTGCGACGTCGGGTTTATCGAATCACCACACCCGGTTCGGGGCTTGCATAGCACAGAGGTCGGACGGGACGAATTGGTAGTGGTAGTCGATCCAAACCACCCTTGGGCGCGGCGCCGCACACCCCTGACAGCAGCCGAGTTGGCCGCAACGCCACTGCTGGTTCGCGAACGCGGATCGGGCACCAGAACCACAGTGGAGTTAGCCCTGCAGGATTACGACATCGCCACGCCACTACTGGAACTCGGCAGCGCGTCGGCGATCCGAACTTCAGCTCTCAACGGGGTCGGTCCGGCCATACTGAGTACGCTCGCCATTACTGAGCAGGTACGCACCGGTGATCTCTGCATCGTTGCGGTCAAAGACCTGCACATGCAGCGATCACTCCGGGCGGTCTGGCAAGGTTCCCGCCGGCTCGAAGGCACTGCAGCAGCATTATTGAAACTGGTCTTCTCGGAACCGCTCCTAGCAACTTTCGCCAGGGAACACGCCGCTTGAGGGAATTAGCTTGCGGTGTATACCTTTCGGCTGCGCTTTCGGGCTATCCGGATCAGCTGCGGGCAGGCTCAGCCGAAGACACCGCGGCTTGGACGCCCAACGAACGGAGGGTCTCGCCGATGGCACTGGGCACGTCGACGACCACCACGCCCGCTTCGGTGAGTGCCCGCACCTTCGACTCACCGCTGCCGCGGTCACCGGTCACGATGGCGCCGGCATGGCCCATCCGCTGCCCCGGCGGGGCGGTACGCCCGGCGATGAAGGCGACTACGGGCTTGGTCATGCCGGCGATATACGCCGCGGCTTCCTCCTCCATCGCACCTCCGATTTCGCCTACGACGACGACGGCCGAAGTGCGCTCGTCGGCATCGAGGAGCCGCACCGCGTCCAGCGTCGTGGTGCCGAGGATCGGGTCACCGCCGATGCCGATGAAGGCGCTCTGCCCGAAGCCCGCGGTGATCAGTTCCATCGACACCAGCGTGCCCAGGCTGCCACTGCGCGAGATGACGCCGATCGGACCCGGCCGGAAGATGTTGTGCGCGAATCCGGGCATGATGCCGACCGATGTTTCGCCCGGAACGACCAGTCCTGCGGTGTTGGGTCCGAGCACCGTGGTTCCGGCCGCTGCGGCGCGGGCGAGGATTTCCATGACATCCTGCGCCGGCACGTGCTCGGTGAGCAGAACCAGCTTGCCGACGCCCGCTGCGATCGCGTCGAGTGCCGCGGCCCTGGCGTGCATCGGTGGGACGAAAAGCACGGAGGCGTCCAGCCGGTGATGCGCTCGTCGACTCGACCACGCTGTGGTAAACGGGTATGCCGTTGACCGTGCGTCCGCCGCGGCTGGGGCTCGCACCGGCGACGACTTCGGTGCCGCACTCGACCATGCGCTCGGTCCAATACGAGCCTTGCCTACCGGTGATTCCTTGGACAACGACCGTCTCACCGCGTCGAATCAACATCATTACACCTCCACTGTGGTCGCCGCGGCGGCAACTGCGGCCTTGACGGCATCGTCCATGAGTTCGTAAGGCTCCACCCCAAGCCGCTCGCGGACGAGACGTATCGCCTCTTCCTCGCCGGTGCCGTGGATGGTGAAGAAATAGGGAATCTCCGGTCGCAGCTCTTCGATGGCGGTGACAACGCCTTCGGCCATGACATCGGTGCGGGCGAAGGCGCCACAGAAATTGATCAGCAGGCTGCGCACCCGCGGATTGTCCAAGACCAGCTTCAGGGCCGGGGTGGCCTTGGTGTAGGCGTCGCCGCCGATCTCCAAGAAGTTGGCCGGCCTGCCGCCGTAGTGGTTGACCACGTCCAGGCTCGTCATGGTCAGTCCCGCACCGTTGGCCAGAATCCCGATGTCGCCATCCAGCTCGATGAACTGCAGACCCAGTTGGCGACCGCTGCGCTCAAGCTCGGTGCCCGCATCCAGCTGATCCGCACGGAGATCCGCGACCAGGGCCGGGTGCCGGGACAGTGCGCCCGGATCGAGCGAAACCTTGCTGTCCAGAGCTATGAGCTCGCCCGAGGTCGTGACGGCCAGCGGGTTGACCTCGACCAAGTCGGCGTCGGCCGACCGATAGGCCTGATAGAGCGCCGCGAGCGTCTGCGCTACGCCAGGGTGCCACTTCTGGGGTAGGCCACTACCGGCAAGCACGTCGGCGGCGGCGTCCTCGGCCAGACCCCAAAGGATGTCGATGGGCAGCTTGTGCACCCGCTCCGGAGACTCGGCGTTGATCTCTTCGATGTCCATCCCGCCCGCGGTGGAGAACAACAGCAGCGGGCCTTTGGTCTGGGCGTCGTTCAGTATCGCGGCATACAGTTCCTGCTCGATGTCGACGCATTGCTCGAGGATGACTTCCTGTACGCGGTACCCGCCCATTTCGGCGCCGAGCAGGCGGCGCGCCGCGTCCGCGGCCTCGCTCGGGCGAGTCGGCGAACAGGACACCGCCCGACTTGCCGCGTTTGCCGGCCGGCACCTGGGCCTTGAGCACCACGCGGCCACCGATGGTCGCCGCCGCTTCCATCGCCGCCTCGGGCGAGTCGACGACTTCCCCTTTAGGAATGCGAATGCCCGCCTCGGCAAGCAGTCGCTTGCCCTGGTATTCGAGGAGTTTCATGCTCACCGCCCGTAGGTCGCGAAGTAGGAGCCCCACAGATCGTCTTCGGTTGGTTCACAAGCCGGGATGACCCGCGCGAGTCGGGTGATGTTGAGGAAGTCCCGGTAAGACAGGTTGTGGGAGATGCTGTTGCCGGCCCAGGTACCCGCACCCATCGTCAGGGTGAAGCCAAGCCCGTTGTCGAATCCGCCACCGGTGCCGAAGCAATGCGCCTGGTTCACAAGTACCCGGGCCACCTGCAGTCGTTCGGCGACGTGTCGCGCCCGGTCGTCGCTTTTGGTGTGGATGCCACACGAGTGACCCGCGCCCTCGAAGTCCAGGATTCCCTGGATCCGGTCGATCGCCTCGTCCAGATCGGCGAAACGGTAGACGGTGAGCACCACGGAAAGCTTCTCGCCGCTGAATGGGTGGTCCCGGCCGTAGCTGTCCTCCTCCACCAGGAAGAACTCGGCGTCATGCGCTCCCTGCCCATCGAGGCCGGCCAGCGCCGCGATCTTGCCCGGCGGCTGCGCGGTGACCTCGGCGCTGAGCTTGCCGTCGGGCCACATCACCTGCTGCAAGCGCCGCTTCTCGTCTGCGCTCAACAGATAGGCGCCCTGACTGCGCAGTTCTTCGATCGCGGCGTCGTAGACGTCGGCGTGGATGTGCAGCGAGTTCTCCGAGGAACAGCTGGTGGCGTAGTCGAACGTCTTGCTGGCGCGGATCTTCGCTGCCGCGTCGGCGAGATCCGCGTCGGCATCGATGATGACCGGCACGTTGCCCACACCGACACCGATCGCGGGCGTCCCACTGCTGTACGCGGCGCGCACATTCTTCTGTGAGCCGGTCACGACGACGAAGTCGGCTTGTCGCATCAACTCGAACGTCAGCGCTTTGGACGGGGCCGCGGTGTACTGCAC
Organism: uncultured Actinomycetota bacterium; assembly: GCA_963832935.1. Classification (GTDB taxonomy): domain Bacteria; phylum Actinomycetota; class Actinomycetes; order Mycobacteriales; family Mycobacteriaceae; genus Mycobacterium. Next base: position 74,408 of record CAWHWA010000018.1, on the reverse strand, counting down.
AAGATCGCGCGGGACGCCCAACCGGTCAAACTGCTCATGAATGTGCCGGACCAACAGCGCGCAGGTGGAAGCTCCCTTGGGCGACGGGGACAGGATGACGGCGTTGCCACCCTTGAGCACCATCATCGTCTTGTTCGCCGGCGTCGCGGCGGGATTGGTGGAAGGGCAGACGGCCGCAACGACGCCCATCGGCTTCGCATATTCGGTGATGCCGATTTCGCGGTCTTCACTGATGATGCCCACCGACTTCGCGCCGATAAGGTCGCCCAGCGTACCCATCGTCTTTCGCTGGTTCTTCAGCGTCTTGTCTTCGACATTGCCGAGTCCAGTGTCACGAACCGCGAGCTCGGCGAGCTCACGCGCTCTTGCAGGCTCCGCGATTGCCCACGCGACAGCCGCGACGATGTGGTCCAGGCGTTCCTGGGAATATCCCGCGACCTGGGCCTGAGCCGCGCGCGCACGCCGCACCATTTCGGCTACAACCGGTTCGGCGCTTTCGACTTCTACCGGGGGTGAGGTCATCATGCTGGCTCTCCTATTCTGGGCAACGATGCCGCTCCGCTGGCGGCCTGAACGGCGCTTGCCAGCGCCACGAACTCGATGTCGTCGACGCTGCATCCGCGTGACAGGTCGTTGATGGGTTGGGCGAAGCCTTGAAGGATCGGCCCGAGCGCGGCCGCCCCACCGATTCGCTCGGTGATTTTGTACGCGATGTTGCCCGCGTCCAGGTTGGGAAAGATCAGCACGTTGGCCCGTCCCGCGACGACAGAGCCTGGTGCTTTGCTGGCACCGATCTCGGCGACGAACGCGGCATCGAACTGCAGCTCGCCCTCGATCAATAGATCCGGGCGAAGCCGACGGGCGATCTCGGTAGCCCGGCGCACCTTGTCGACCTCGGCATGTGCGGCGCTGCCTTTGGTGCTGAACGACAGCATCGCAACGACAGGCTCGATCCCGGTGAGCGAACGATAGGTCGTCGCCGCGGCTACCGCGACTTCGGCGAGCTGTTGGTCGTCGGGCATGGGAATGACCGCACAGTCTCCGTATCCGATTACCTGCCCGGAGGGCAGCCCCATCAAGAAACAGCTCGACACCGTGTGTGTGTCATGGGCTAACCCGACCACCCGAAGCCCCGCACGCAGCACGTCGGCGGTCGGGCGCGACGCTCCCCCGACGCAGGCATCCACCGCGCCCATGCGCAGCAGAGCGGTCGCCAGGTAAAGCGGGTCCTCGAGGAGTTCCTGGATCTGCGACTCCGGGAAGCGGGATGGCGGCAACAGCGTGCGCAGCGCCAGGGCAGGATGCTCCGCGCCGTCCACCGAGGCAGTGTCCACGATCAACAATTCCTCCGGGGGCCTGATCCCGCTCCGCACCATGACGTCCTGAATCACGTTCCGGCGACCTACGAGATACGGCACCGCAGTGCGGGATTCGCTGAGCCGCACTGATGCGGCGATCACACGCGGGTCTTCGCCGTCGGCTAGCGCCACGCGGATGTTGCGGCCCGCGAGAATGCTTCCCAGAAAGTTTGCAGGCGCTCAAGAGCCCCGGGCTCGGTGCGTGTGTCCGCGGTGGTCATCAGGGCACCAGTGACGTCACCGACCTTCATGGGTCCTCGCAGTCGCTGGTAGAGGTTATTTCATTTTGTGGAATCTCATCCCAAAATTTCATGAACCTCGATCGATGTCAAGCGCCGCAGGCCCCTTCGGGCAGGTCGGACCGGACCGAACCAGCGCGTTCACCATCTTCAGTATTCCTGGTTTTACCTGCGTTGATGCGAGAAATTACCCGGAGGTCCACACAATCGGTCCCCCATCTGGCATTGACACGCCAGTCCCTTGTGGCTAGCGTCACACCACACCAGATCTGGGACTCAATTTCACATATCGGGACAACGCCTTCGGTCGTCAGCTGCCGGGGCATACGTAGGGGTGACCACATGCTCAAACCCGCACCGCATCTCGACGCGAGTGAATCGCGACTGAGGGGCCGACCATCGTTGCGCACCGCCTTCGTCGGACGCGTGCGCGGCAAGGTGCTGTTTCTGTTGTGCTTGCTGTACTTCATCACCTACGTGGACCGTGTGAACATCTCGACGGCCGCGCCGTTCATCAAGCACGACCTCGGGTTGTCCAATACCCAACTCGGTTTGGCCCTGTCGGCGTTCGCTGTTCCGTATGCGTTCTTTCAGATCTTCGGCGGGATGATCGGCGACCGTTTCGGACCCCGCATCGTGCTCGGCGTCGTCGGAGTGGTGTGGGCGGTGGCGACCGCGGCCACTGGATTCGCCGTCGGTTTGGTATCACTGGTCGGCGCCCGACTTGCGCTCGGCTTTGGTGAAGGAGCAGCCTTCCCAACCGCGACCAATGCGATGGCGAGGTGGATGCCTGCGGACCAGCGGGGATTGGCTCAGGGCGTGACCCATTCCGCCGCGCGACTCGGCAATGCCATCACTCCACTGGTGGCCGCGGCGTTGATCGCGCTTTACGGCTGGCGGCTTTCGTTCTGGGTCTTCGCCGCGATCAGCCTGCTGTGGGTCATTCTTTGGGTCCGGTCGTTCTGCGACTCGCCGGCCGACCACCCCAAGATGACGAAAGCAGAGCTGGAGGAACTGCCCGAACAGCAGCCGCAGGCGCAACGCACGCCGATCCCATGGCGTCCGCTGCTGCGCCGCATTCTTCCGGTTACCTTTGTGGACTTCTGCTACGGATGGACGCTGTGGGTGTTCCTTACCTGGCTGCCCTCGTTCTTCAAGGACAGCTACGGTTTAGATCTCAAGGATTTCGCCATGTTCAGCACCTTGGTGCTGTGCGCCGGAGTAGTCGGCGACACCGCCGGTGGGGTGGTCTCCGACGCGCTGCTCCGGCGAACGGGCAACCCGAAGATCGCCCGTCGCGCGACGCTCGTCGTGGGCCTGCTCGGTTCGTTCGTCTTCGTGGTGCCCACGCTGTTGACCCACCACCTTGTGTTCGTCGCGACTTTCCTGGCCTTGTCGTTCTTCTTCCTCGAGTTGACCAACGCCGTCCTCTGGGCCATCCCCATGGACATCGCGCCGGAACACGCCGGCACCGCCGGTGGGCTGATGAACACCGGCTTCGGGGTAGCGGGCGTTCTTTCCCCGCTGGTGTTCGGCATGCTGCTGGACGCAACCGGTAGCTGGACGGTCCCCTTCGCCGTCTCCGCCGCGCTGCTGTTCATTGGGGCAGTCGCCGCACTGCGCGTCAATCCACAGCCGATCTCCGTGGAGACCGTTGCCGTATGACAGCGTCACCGCCGCTGGACTTCGGGGCGTTACCGCCGGAGAGCAATTCGGGCCGGATGTATGCCGGTCCAGGTTCGGCCCCGATAATGGCTGCGGCCGCGGCCTGGGACCTCCTGACCGCAGAGTTGAATTCGACCGCGACCCGCTACATGTCGGTGATCACCGCGTTGACCGGCTCATCGTGGCTGAACCGGGCGTCGCAGGCGATGGCTTCCGCGGTCACGCCCTACATTTCCTGGCTCAGCACCGCGGCCACACTGGCTGCGGAGACCGCACACCGGGCCAGGGCCGCCGCGGAGGCCTATGAGGCCGCGTTCGCACTGACGGTCCCGCCGCCGGTGATCGCGGCGAACCGCTTGTTGCTGATGACGCTGAGCACGACGAATTTCATCGGCCAGAACACTCCGGCGATCGCGGCCACCGAAGCCCAATACGCCGAGATGTGGGCTCAAGACGCTGCCGCGATGTATGGCTACGCGGGTGCCTGGTACCCGACGCCACGATCTTTCGGCAGGGGTGGCGGGGGCAGGTCGGTGTCGGCGAACTTCGCCTCGGCTAGCAAGGTCGGGGGATTGTCGGTGCCCTCAAAGTGGGCCTACGCCCGGATCGCCCACCCACGCCACCGTCGTCGTCGAGTATGTTGCCGGCCAAGACGGCCCAGCGAGCGGCCTGCTGCGCGGCACGGATTCGCCAGCGGCAGTTGCGATTCGCGTTAGCGCTTCTTGACCGACTTCGGCGGCTTGGCGCCCCGGCCTTGTTGACGCGCGGCAGCGCGCCGCTCGCGCCTGCTGGCACCCCCGGCCACCCCGGCCGGAGTCCTCTGCGCCCCACCGCCGTTGCGCTGGACCTCCGCCGAACCGTCCTCCGCCGGACCGGAATACGTCAGAGCGGGCGCCTCGTTGTCAATACCCTTGGCGCGCAGCGTACTTGGAGCCTGTTCCCGCACCGCGGTGAGCGCGCCACCGGCGGTGCCGTCCTGCTGTTCGGCGGCCGCGGCGTCGGTCGTCCCCAATTCCGCCAGCCCCTCCGGGGTTTCCAGCGGAGCAACCTGGGGAGAGGGAGCCGCCTCCACGGTGACGTTGAACAAGAAGCCGACCGACTCCTCCTTCATGCCGTCGAGCATGGCCATGAACATGTCGTAGCCCTCGCGCTGGTACTCGACCAGCGGGTCGCGCTGCGCCATCGCGCGCAGCCCGATGCCCTCCTTGAGGTAGTCCATCTCGTAGAGGTGTTCACGCCACTTGCGGTCGATCACGTTGAGCAGCACGTTGCGTTCCAGCTGTCGCATCGCACCTTCTCCCGCGATTTCCTCCAGCTCGGCTTCCCTTGTGGCATAAGCCTGTTCGGCGTCTTTGACGAGCGCCTCGAAGAGCTCCTCGCGGGTGAGTTCGTCGCGCTCGGAGTCGGCGTCTTGACGGGTGAGCGTCTCGTGTTCGATCCCGACCGGGTACAGCGTCTTGAGCGCCGTCCACAATGCGTCAAGATCCCAATCCTCGGCGTAGCCTTCGCCGGTCGCGCCGTCCACATAGGCGGTGATGACGTCGCGGACCATGTCGAACGCCTGCTCCTGCAGGTTCTCGCCCTCGAGGATGCGTTTGCGCTCGGCGTAGATGACCTTGCGCTGCTGGTTCATCACCTCGTCGTACTTGAGGACGTTCTTGCGGACCTCGAAGTTCTGCTGCTCGACCTGGGTTTGGGCGCTCTTGATGGCGCGGGTGACCATCTTGGCTTCGATCGGGACGTCGTCGGGCAGGTTCAGCCGGGTCAGCAGGCTCTCCAGCGCGGCCCCGTTGAACCGGCGCATGAGCTCGTCGCCCAGCGACAGGTAGAAGCGCGACTCGCCCGGGTCACCCTGCCGGCCGGAGCGACCGCGCAGCTGGTTGTCGATGCGCCGCGACTCGTGGCGCTCGGTACCCAGCACGTACAGGCCGCCGGCCTCGATGACCTCCTTGGCCTCTTTGGTGGCCTCCTCCTTGACCTTGGGGAGCTCTTCGTGCCAGGCCTCGTCGTACTCCTCGGGGGTCTCGACCGGATCCAGACCACGGGCACGCAGCCGTAAGTCAGTGAGGAAGTCGACGTTGCCGCCCAGCACGATGTCGGTGCCGCGGCCGGCCATGTTGGTGGCGACGGTGATGCCACCGCGCCGGCCGGCCTCGGCGATGATGCCGGCCTCTTGCTCGTGGTACTTGGCGTTCAGCACGTTGTGCGGGATCTGCCTTTTGGTGAACTGCCGCGACAGGTACTCCGAGCGCTCCACGCTCGTGGTCCCGATCAGGACCGGCTGACCCGCCTCGTAGCGCTCGGAGACATCGTCGACCACCGCGATGTACTTGGCTTCCTCGGTCTTGTAGATGAGGTCGGACTGGTCTTCGCGGATCATGTCCTTGTTGGTCGGGATGGCGACCACGCCGAGCTTGTAGATCTCGTGCAGCTCGGCCGCCTCGGTCTGGGCGGTACCGGTCATGCCGGCCAGCTTCTCGTAGAGCCGGAAGTAGTTCTGCAGCGTGATCGTGGCCAGCGTCTGGTTCTCGGCCTTGATCTCGACGTGTTCCTTGGCCTCGATGGCCTGGTGCATGCCCTCGTTGTAGCGACGGCCGATCAGCACGCGACCGGTGAACTCGTCGACGATGAGGACCTCGCCGTCGCGGACGATGTAGTCCTTGTCGCGGTTGAACAGCTCCTTGGCTTTGAGCGCGTTGTTCAGGTAGCTGACCAGCGGCGAGTTGGCGGCCTCATACAGGTTGTCGATGCCGAGCTGGTCTTCGACGAACTCCACGCCCGAGTTCGTGCACACCGATGGTGCGTTTGCGCAGGTCAACCTCGTAGTGGGTGTCTTTTTCCATCAGCGGGGCAAGCCGGGCGAACTCGAGGTACCAGTTGGAGGCACCGTCGGCGGGACCGGAGATGATCAGCGGCGTGCGGGCCTCGTCGATCAGGATGGAGTCGACCTCGTCGACGATGGCGTAGTTGTGCCCGCGCTGCACCAGGTCGTCCAGCGAGTGCGCCATGTTGTCGCGCAGGTAGTCGAAGCCGAACTCGTTGTTGGTGCCGTAGGTGATGTCGGCGTTGTAGGCCACCCGACGTTCGTCGGGGTTCATGTTGGCCAGGATCACCCCGACCTGCAGGCCGAGGAAGCGGTGCACCCGGCCCATCCACTCGCTGTCACGTTTGGCCAGGTAGTCGTTGACGGTGACGATGTGCACACCCGTGCCGGCCAGCGCATTGAGATAGGCGGGCAACACGCAGGTCAGGGTCTTGCCCTCACCGGTCTTCATCTCGGCGACGTTGCCCAGGTGCAGGGCCGCGGCACCCATCACCTGCACGTCGAACGGACGCTGATCGAGCACCCGCCAGGCGGCTTCGCGGGCCACCGCAAAAGCCTCGGGCAGCAGGTCATCGAGGCTTTCGTCGTCCTCGAGCCGCTTGCGGAACTCGTCGGTCTTGGCCCTCAGTTCGGCGTCGGTGAGTTTTTCGACGTCGTCAGACAGCGTGTTGACATAGTCGGCGACCTTTCTCAGCCGCTTGACTATGCGACCTTCACCAAGGCGCAGCAACTTCGACAGCACAGCTATGTCCCCTGTTGGATGTCAGTCTTCTTCGATGAGGCGCCACCCATCGTAGGTGACTCGCGTGCGAAGCCGCCGAACGTCGGCGTTCAGCTGATCGACGACGGTCAGGAGAGCCTGATCAGCCCGTAGTCGTACGCGTGTCTGCGGTAGACCACGGACGGCCTCTCGGACTGCTTGTCGTAGAACAAGAAGAAGTCGTGCCCGACGAGTTCCATCTCGTAGAGCGCGTCGTCGATCGACATCGGCGTGGCCTGATGTTCTTTAGTGCGCACCACCCGCCCTGGCTGATGGTCTCGATCGTCGTCGCCAGTGTCGTGTTGGTGTGCCCCCGCGGATGCGTTGTTGAGGGTCTTCCCCGGCGGCGGGGCCACCGCGGTGGCCTCGGCCAGCGAAACAGGGGTCTTTTCGCCGTAATGCACTTTGCGGCGGTCCTTGCCGCGGCGCAGCCGGCTCTCCAGCCGTACCACCGCGGACTCGAGCGCGGCATAGAAGCTGTCGGCGCACGCCTCCCCGCGGACTACCGGCCCGCGACCCCGCGCGGTGATCTCCACGCGCTGACAGGACTTACGTTGGCGACGGTTGCGTTCATGCTTGAGTTCGACGTCGAAGAGATAGATGGTTTTGTCGAATCGTTCCAAGCGGGCGAGTTTCTGCGAGACGTAGATGCGGAAGTGATCGGGAATCTCGACGTTGCGGCCCTTGTAGACGACTTCGGCGGTGGTTGTCGGTTCTTGGGCGTCGATTCCTGCCGGTGGTTGGTCCAGAAGCTGAATGGAATCCGCGGTTGGCCTTGACATACGTGACAACTCGTTTCTCTTTTCCCGTCGCACGCACCCTGCGTGCCGGGTTGATTGAATGAGCGCCGACGGGGTTAGCGCGGTTTGCGGCCGCAGGCAGCCCGCCGGTGCAAGGTGTCGAATACTCACCCCCTCCGCAATTGGCGTCTCAACCTGGGAAATCGCGACCCGTGAGTCGGGGCCGGTGAGCCCCGAGAAGTTGTTGAAGGTTGTCCCCGACGTTAGCTCGTGTTCGCCTCGCCGTGCCACCGATTTGACGAACCCGTAGCGAGTTCTTCACCTCTTCTTGGCAATTTCACTGGTTCGCGGGGAGATTCGCCGGTTCAGGCGGCCGCGACCGCCAGCACCGCGGTCACGCGCACTCCGGCCGCGGACAAGATCCGCACCGACTCGCGCGCCGTCGCACCGGTGGTGACGATGTCGTCGACCAGCAGGACTTCGGTGTGCGGCGGTCGGCCTCGCAGCAGCACCCTGCCCGCGACATTGCGCTCACGCTCGGCGGTGCCAAGACCCACCGAGTCGCGGGTCAGCGCTTTCATCCGCAACGCCGGAAGGACGGTGACGTCCGGATGCCGGGCCACCGCGGCCGTTGCCAAACGGGTAACGGGATCGCCGCCGCGGCGACGCGCCACCCAACGCCGTGTCGGTGCGGGCACGATCGTCAACGGGGTCTCGACGATGCCCCAGGCCAGCAGCCGGTGTACGCCGACGGCCAGCGTTTGGGCCAGCGGCGTGACGAGGTCGGCGCGCCCGTGCTCCTTCATCGCGAGAATCGCCTGGCGACGGGCACCGGCGTAACGGCCGAGCGCGAACACCGGTGCGTGCGGGTCGATGCGCGGACTGATCAGGTGCGGCTCGTCAGGCTTGATGACCAGTTCCATGGCGCACGCATCGCACCAGCGGGTCGACGGCGTCCCGCAGCCGCCGCATTCCAGCGGCAGGATCAAATCGAGCACGGCGTCAGTGTCGCCGGCCGGGGTGACATTTATTGCTGCTGGTTGGCCTTCGAGCTGTCAGGCCGACGATTTTCTGCCCGAGGAGTCACGCGCTACGCGAAGCTTCCCGGCCGACGTGGTCCCATTCTTCCCAGGCGGTGATCCGGTCCTGATAGAAGTTCTTGACGATCGGCAGCATCGTGGAGCCAAAGATGATGCGCAGCGGTGGTTTCTCGGCGTCGACGACGGTGAGCAGTGCGGCAGCGGTCGCCTGCGGATCGTTTGGTTCCCCAAGGATGCGTTCCCCGAACGCATCCGCGTCCTGATGACGGCTCGCATATGCCGGCAACGGGGTGGCGTGTTTGGCGGAGGACCCGGCCCAGTCCGTCCCGAACAGGCCGGGCTCGACCAGTGTCACCTTGACGCCAAAGGGCTCGACCTCAAAAGCCAGCGCCTCGCTGAACGCTTCCAACGCGAATTTGGATGCGCAGTACACGGCCACATTTGGACCGCTGAAGAGACCGCCCGTCGATGAGACCTGAACGATGTGCCCGCTGCCCTGCGCACGGAGGAAGGGCAACGCCGCCTGCGTTATCCAGATGGCACCAAAGAAGTTCGTTTCCATCTGTTGGCGGAGTTCACTTTCCGAGAGCTCCTCGACGAAGCCGAACTGCCCGTAACCGGCGTTGTTCACCACGACGTCGATCCGGCCAAAGTGAGAATGCGCCTCCGCGACACGAGCGAAGCCTGCCTCGCGATCGGTCACATCCAGTTCGAGCGGCAGGAACGCGTCGCCGAAGCGTTGCTGCAGATCGGTGAGTGTCGACGTGTCGCGTGCGGTAGCGGCGACCCTGTCGCCCCGTTCCAGCGCTGCTAACGCCCATAGTCGGCCGAAGCCACGCGAGACCCCGGTGATGAACCACACTTTCGATGACATACTCGATCCTCCATTGCGGTCGGCCACGATCAGTTGAGACACCCTCGGGGCGCGATTCATTCCGCAAAATTCCCAGGTTCCCTCATTAACCGGTGTCGTCTACAGCCCGAGCCGGGCGTGATAGCCGGCCGCCGCTCGCCGGGCAAAAAGCCGCACCAGCGCCATTTCGAATGCGTCGGTGGTCATGATCTACTCAGCCGAATTCACGTCTCATGTCTTCTGGTAAACACCAGGGCCGCGCATATGAAGCTTCGTCCAGTCGCGCGGTATGACCGCCGCGTCACCGACAGCCACACCACATATTTGGGTACTGAAATCTCAAATAACATTGCTAGGCAACGTGTTCAGATGCTGGCTCTAGCAGCCCGTGCTCGGACTTGATCTCTTCGGCGGCGCGCTCACCGATGACCACACAGGGTGCCATCGTGTTAGCCGCGGTGATTCTGGGCATGATGGATCCGTCAGCGACACGCAGGTTTTCGATGCCGTACACCCGCAGGCTGCCGTCCACGACGGCGAAGCCATCGCGTCCCATCTTGGCGGAGCCGACATAGTGCCAGTAGGTCAGTCCGGCGTCGCGTACATACGTCAGCAGATCGTCGTCTTTCAGATCGCCGGGCATCACCTCGCGCTTCGTAAAGGGCCGCAGCAACGGCGAATTGCCCACTTGACGCAGCTCTTCGACGAATTTCACGGTGAGTCGCAGGTCGTCGGGATCGGACAGGCCGTTGTGCACCACCTTGACGGGTCGATCGGGATCCGAGCTGATCAGTTGCACCCTGCCGCGGCTTTTCGGGTGGGTAAGCCCGCCGAAAATCCCCCAACCGGCTTCGGGAAGCCCGAAGCGAGCGATGTTCTCGGGGCTGCCGATTAGCATCGCACCCTGGCACGCAAAGAAATCTGGCTGGTCGCCGCCGGCCTCACTCGGCCAGAACAGCACCGCGTCGCCTGTGCCCTGGAAGGGTTCGGCAGCCGGACTCTCCCACATGCAGCTGATGGCGAGATGGTCGTGGAAATTGCGGCCCACACCGGGAAGGTGCTGTTTGACCGGGATCCCCAAGGGTCGCAATTGATGTTCATCGCCAACCCCGGACAGCATGAGGATCTTCGGGGTGTGGATTGCGCCCATCGACAGCACTACGTCGGTGCCGGCCAAGAATTGGCGCACTTCGTTGCGATAACGGACCTCGACTCCGATGGCCCGGTGGCGCTCGATGATCACTCGCCGCACCAACGCATTCGACAACACCGTCAGATTCGGCCGGTCCATGTATGGATAGGTGTAAGACCGGAAGACCGATTCGCGCTTGTTCCCGCGAACGCGCAAGTCCGAGATCGCCGCACCACCCTTGCCTTCCATCATCTTTCCGTTCGGATTCGCGAAAGGAACCATGCCCAGACATCTGGCGGCTTCGACCACGGCCGGACCAGCAGGATGAGGATTCTGTTTCGGCTGCACGTAGACGGGGCCGCCGCTGCCCCGCCGATCATCGGGGGCGCCCTGCCAATCTTCGATGCGCCGGTAGATGTCCAGAACAGATTGGTAGCCCCAGGCGTCATTTCCCGACTCAGCGGCGAAGAAATCCCAATCCGCCTTGTGGCCGCGTGCCCATAGCATCACATTGATACTCGAGCCACCGCCCAGCACCCTGCCCATCGACAGCGTGAGCGAACGCCCATTGAGATGCTGGTTCGGTTCTGCCGGAAACGCCCAATCCGTCTCGCTGCCAAGGTTTGTCTGCCACAGGCTAACCTCGGTGACGCTGGGTACGTCGTCGCTGCCGCCCGCCTCCACCAACAACACACTGACTGCCGGGTCTTCGGCCAGCCGCCGGGCAACGACCGAACCGGAAGATCCCGCACCGCAAACCACGAAGTCGTAGTGCTGCTTGAGGTCGGCCGTCAGGCGGTCCTGGTTCTCCCGGACTCGCCGGTGCAGGTCCTTGTCCGGCTCCGTGCCTGAATTAGTCAACACCAGTTGTCCCCCCGCCAAATTCGTACATCCCGATGACGCTGCTGGTGGCAGCGTGTTCGCCGGCCCGGATGCCTGAGAACACGCAGTCAGCCAGCGACAGTCCACTGACATAGGAGTTCGCACAGATGCCTACCGCGGTGCGGCCGGCGGCGTAGAGCCCGCGAATCGGAGATCCTGCCTCGTTCAATACCTGACCGCTGGCCCCGTCGACCCGCAAACCACCCAAGGTCATGCCCGGCACGAAGTAAGCCAGCGAGGGCCGAACCGAGATGTCGAGGCCGTAGTACGGCCCACATCTGAGCGGGCGGCACATCGACGGTGTCTTGCGCGCGGGGTCCTCGTGCCCGGCATCAGCGGCGTGGTTGTAGGCCGCCACCGTGGCCGCCAGGCCCGTCGTCGAAATCCCAAGCGCCATAGCCAGTTCGGGAAGCGAGGCGGCCCTGCGAAATTCTGCGGTGAACACCGCGGCCATCTGGAGTCTTTGCAGCGGCGAGGTCTGGGTCACCAACTGCGCGCGTGCCCGCTTCCACATGACCGAATCGAGGACGAGAAATCCGCGTCCGCCGAACTTGCGCACCATGACGTCGGCGTGGGTGGCACCGTACAGGTCTTCGTTGGCAATGCGTTCGCCGCTGAGACCGACGGCGATGCCCTCCATCATCGCCGCGGGCGGACTCAGGAACCGCCAGGCGGCCACTCTGTGCAGATACCCGGTCGCTCCGCCGACCCCCGTCCCCAGCATGATGCCGCTACCGTCGTCGGCTGGTGTCCCCAGCGGCGAGATGCCGGCGAATGACGGCGCGTAGCGGAGCAGCATGTCACGGTTGAACGCAAATCCACCGGCAGCCAATATCACGTTCGGCGCCAGGACCATCAGCTCGCTCGTGCGCTGCCACAAGCGGGCCGCGCCGGTGGGAAACCTACGGGCGACGGCAGGTGCCCAATTGGTCAGCTTGTCCCGAAAACGCGTTGTGCGCCAATAGTGCTGTAGCAACAGCGGGTTGCAATCAGTGACGGTGCGACCGCGCACTCCTGCCACTCGACCATTTGCCATCACCAATTCCTCGGCACGAGTCATGGGCAGGAACTGCACGCCCAATGCCTCGGCCGAATGGCGCAGCGCCCGATACAGGGCACGACCAGAGCCCATGCCCTTGGCGACCTGCCGGTGTCCGCGCGGAGCCGGTGTGGCCTTGCGACAGTACGGGTAGGCCCGTTCGTTGCCGGAGAAGTACAGATAGTGCCGGTCGGTCGGATAGGACGTTTTGTAGTCACACAGCGAGGCGGCAAACCGAGCGCCATGGCGCTCAAGCCACGAAAGCCGGTGCACGCTCTCATCGCAGAACCTGCGCAACGTCTCGTCGTCGACCGCGCCGCCGACCTCTTGCCGCAGGTAATTGAACATATTGTCCGGAGTGTCGTCGAAGCCAGCGGCCCGCTGGTAGCGAGTGCCCCCGCCCGAATACACCACTCCGCCCGACAGTGCCGTGGCCCCTCCGCCGACCGACCGATCTACGACGAGTACCCGGGCACCACTTTCGGCAGCCGCGATTGCAGCGCACGCTCCGGCTGCACCGAATCCCACGACCACGACGTCGAATTCGTTGTCGGCAGGAACAATCACGTCAGCTCCGAAACTTTCTCGTCATCCAATTCCATGGTCATGACCTTCCTGCGGCGGTCAGCCCGCCAGTTCGCGCACGATGTCGGTGGCCGAACCCGTTCGCACGTTGCGGTACGCCGCACCCGTCCACATGCCGGCGCCGTGTGGGTCACCCAACTTCACCGCAGCCGCCTGCAGGGGCGCGGTGATCATGGCAGCATGGGGAAACCCGAATACCGCGTGAGCGTCATGCTTGTCGATGAATCGATTCCGCAACGCGCGCGCATACCGTCCGGTGAATGCCCGCGTCACCACGGTTTCGGTGAACTGGCGATCGCGCAATGCCGCGCGATGCACCGGGTTGGTACCGGCTTCGTCCGCGAGCAAGAACGCCGTACCGATCTGCACCGCGGACGCGCCGGCATCGTGCACCCGCCGCACCGCGGCAGCAGTCCCCAATCCCCCGGCCGCGACGACAGGGCAGTCAAAACAGGCGACCAGGGCCGACACCAGATCATCGAGAGGATCGTCGGCAGGCCTGGCGAGCGGGTCAAATGTCGCCCGGTGCCCACCCGCGTCAGGGCCCTGTGCCACCACCGCGTCCGCGCCAAAACTGACCGCGATCACCGCTTCTCGGACGGTGGTCACCGTGGCGAGGGTCAGGATGCCGGCACCACTGAGTCGACGGTACTCCGCTTCGTTCGGCGAGCCGAAGGTGAATGAGACCGCTTCCGGTCGCAGATCGCACACCACGTCGAGCTTCGCCGCCCACTCGTCGTCGTCATCATGTGGTTCACCCAGCGCCACGCCGTAGTGTTCGGCCTCGTCCTCGAGTGCTGCCGCGAACGCGCCGAGCTGTTCGATGGTGGCCACCGGAGCTTGGGGCACAAACAGATTCACTCCAAGCGCGCCTGAGGTCAGCCGTCTCGCCGCAAGGATCGAGTCGGCGAGCTCTTCGGCGGATAGCATGCCTGCCGCCAGAAAGCCCAGGCCACCGCCATTGGATACCGCGGCCGCCAACGCCGGCGTCGACGGGCCGCCCGCCATGGGCGCGCCGAGCACTCGAACACTCAAATCCGCCAACGCAAATCGGTCAAACATCACAAACCTCCCCCATACTTATCTGCCGTACCTGACTCAGGGCATGGCCGTCGACGATGACAATGCTTTTGCCCTCCAGACGGATCCAGCCGTTAGCCTCGAATCCACGTAACGTCGCGCCGATCGTCTCCGGATCGACCCCGGCAAGATGAGAGAAGTCGTCCGTCGTGAGATCATGCACCACCCGCACGACCTCGCCCTCCTGTTTGCCAAATCGCTTCTTCAGCAACAACAGCCGGCTCGCGATGCGGCCCTGCGCGTCGGCCAACGCGAAGTCGACCAGGGAGTTCGTCATCGCTTTCACCCACCGCGCGAACAAACGCAGCACCTGATCGCAGACTTCCGGGCGTTCGACCACCCAGGTCAGGAGCTGATCACAGGCAATCGGTACCGCCGAAACCTCGGTGAGGGTGGTCATCCTCATGTCTTGCGGGCCAGGGTCGAAAAGGGTGATGGCACCGAAGATCTCTGATGGGCCCAGAATCTTCAGCATGATCTCACCACCGTCGGGACGCTGGTAGGAAACCTTGACTTTGCCGGACATGATCACGTAAACGCGTCCCTCAGTGTTGCTTTGAGCGCCGACAACCAGTCCGGGAGAGAAGTGCGCGGGATTCAGGCCCTTGGACAAGGCGGTGACCACCTCGGGACTTGTCCTGCCGAATATTCCGGATGCGATCAGCGCCCGTTGCACATCGCCATGCTCCGGACGCGGCGTCGCGGATACCCTTTCGGCTGCGGCCAACGCCACTGCATCCAAATCGTTTTCGTGGTGTCGCTTCTTGTCGAACGTCAGACCGATGGGACTCGTCGTCTCCCACCACAACAACGCCACCACCATCACCAACGGCGTGAGGGCGATCGCCGCGGGACTTGTCACATGGTTAACGCTATGCAGGCCAGGACAAAACGGGTAGCCATCGCGCGCCGCCTGTAGGACAGATTGCGTAGGGAACTCGCTACACCCGTGCCCAGGCACAAACCAGGGACGGCATGACGGCCAGGGCTTGGGCGGCGGCGGCTTCGTCTCGCAACCGTTGGGTCACCGCGGACCGCCACCCCCCGACCACATGGCCGACATGTCGGCGTCGTCGGCCGTCCCCAGCGGTGCGCCCAGCTCAGCCGCGGTCGAGCCCACATACCCGGCCAACGCTAACGAGCTTGGCAGTCTGGGCCGAGCCACCGTGCGCAAGGCTATGGCCACAGTGCGCAGACCACGAAGTATTGGGTGTGACCGCGGCCAGCGGCGAGCGTAACCTCGACATCGCATGACCAATCGACGGGATAGCTGCCATATCGGATAGCACTGCGTGGAGGACTGCGAAATCGGTCGACGAGTTCGCCATGTTGTGCTGCCAAGAAGAACCCCATCTCACGCTGTTGAGCAACCCGGATTCGTTTTCGCTCGGCCAGCAGGCGGGTGTCGTCGGTCCGATCACCCTCTCCCAACTTGTGGTCGGGTCCGACGTGTCGCTGGATTGCGGTGATCGATGCAGCGGCTACCGCGTGAATGTGCTGCACTCGGGACGTTCTGAGTGGACGCATCGGGGTGCCTTCCACAACGCGGGTCGCGGCACTGCCGCCGTGTACCAGCCGGAAGGCCACACCGCGGCGCGCTGGGCGGCGGGCAGCCGGATGTTAGGGGTGAAGCTCGATCGCTGCGCTGTCGACGATGCGCTGAGCGACGCGCTGGGCCGGCAGGTGACAGCGCAGGTCGAGTGCGCACCCTTCATGTCGACCACGACTGCGGCGGGTCGCGGCTGGATCAGCATGCTGTTGTTCCTCCACCAGCAGATCTCCCGTCCCGACAGTCTGTTGAATCAACCACTGGCCGGATTGCCGTTCGCCGACAGCCTGATCCGTGGATTCCTGCTCGCCGCCGATCATCCCGATCGCGATGCCGTCGCGGCAGGCGCGCCCCGCCCCGCGCCCCGCACCATTCGTGCCGCGCTAGACATCATCGAGGCCGAAGCGCACCTGCCGTTGACCGTGTCAGCGCTTGCGGCACGCACCCACGTCAGCGCCCGCTCGCTCCAGCAGGGTTTTCGCAGCCATCTGGATGCTTCACCGATGGAGTATCTACGCCAGGTGCGGCTGCGCCGGGCACACCAGACGTTGCTCGACTCGGACCCCTCGTCGCTTACTGTGGCCTCAGTCGCCTACCGCTGGGGCTTCACCAATCCTGGGCGATTCGCGGCTGCACACACGGAGCGGTATGGGGAATCTCCTTCGGAGACCCTGCGCCGCAACGGGTTCCGTGCGCCAAGTTCCGCGCACCGAGGGACCGTCAATAGTCGCTATGCACTGCGGCGCAAAGTTTCCGACGGCGACTCCTGATAGCGGGCGGTATGGGCGGCCGCGAACCTGCCGAGATTGGTGAAACCCCACCGACACGCAACCGAAGCGACGGTGATCCGCGATGGATCGGACTTCAGCAACACCTGGTGCGCTCGGCGCAGCCGGACCTCGCGTAGATACGCCATCGGGGTGCTGCCGAGGTGATGGCGGAACCCAAGCTGTAACGACCGGACGCTGCCTTCCGGTCGATACACCGAGACCGGACCCGGTTTCGTGACGAGGGAAAGGCTGTCATCCGTCGCGGCCGAGGGTGTCCCGACGGGCACCGTGACATGATAGTGCGGACGCTTCTGACCGCCGTTCACCCATACCTCGTCGTGAAAGTCGATGTCCAGAACGGTAATTGGACCGAGTCTGTGCATCCGGTGGGTGAATGAAAGCGAGCCGGTGTCCGCGGTCGGCCCACTGTCAGGCCACCAGTGGGGCGAGGACTCCAGTCCGCTGTTGCGCACCTCTGCGAAGTCGTCCAATGAGCGCACGGAAACCCAGCCCCGGTTATCTACCGCCACGGTGGCACCTCCTATCCAATCCACGGATAGCGCTGCCGGCAAGGCCGAGGATCCGTCAACTCCGAGCGGTTCTGACGTGGACCCGTTCTTCCGCGGTGAGGCGTTGAAACGCCCTGCGGCGCAACGTCTCTGTGGGCGTCTCGCGGTAGCGCGCGGAGTGGGCGGCGGCGAACCGGCCGAGATTGGTGAAACCCCACCGGTAGGCAACCGAAGCAACGGTCACTGTCGACGGATCCGACCTCAGCAGCGCCTGGTGTGCCCGCCTCAGCCGGACCTCACGCAGATATGCCATCGGCGAGGTATCCAGGTGACGCTGAAATCCTTGCTGGAGCGTACGGACGCTGATGTGGGTGCGGGTGGCGATCAAGGAAAGCGTCAAGGGCAAATGCGCTTCCTCTTCGATGATTTCGATCGCGGAACGAATCGCGCGAGGCGCGATCAGCCGTACGTCTCGGGCAAGGGCGTCGCGGTGCGGATGATCGGCGGCCAGCAAAAACCCGCGCACCAAGCTGTCGACGAAGGGCAATCCGACCAGCGGCTGATTCAGCACGCTGTCGGGCCGGAAGACCTCGTCCCTGAACAGGGCCACCATGTTGATCCAGGTTCGGGTCGCCGCCGCATTGGCTGGCATGACGGGCGTGAAGTCGGGCTGGGCTCACCTGCCAACCGAGCGCATCGCTGAGTGCATCGTCGACAGCGGAACGGTCGATCTTGACGGAGATGAATCTGCTGCCGGCGCTCCATCGGACCGCGCACCGACCCTGCGGCGGGAAGACCGCGGCCAGACCGGGACCGCCAGCAAAAGAAACACCCCGGTGTACACCCTCGGTGGATCCCGATCGCAGCACAACGATTCGATAGGTGCCGCACGCCTCACCGGCGTCCAGGGACAGTTCGGATCCGACGGCGATTTCGCACATTCTCACCGGACCGATTCGACCCACCCGTTTGGACAGCGAAAACGAGTCGGGGTCGGACAACAGTGTCAGGTGGCGCCGGCCGCAGCACACCAGGGCGAAGTCGTCGAACGTCTTCGCCGGTGCCCAGACGTGCGCATCCGAAGCGTCCATTGTCGGTGATTCCGTCACTCGGTCGTCTTCCTCCCCAGCCACGGATGCCCTTTCCGTACCCGCTCATCCACAAGTTAACGTCGCTGACATTGCTGTGCCACGCGCCGACAGCCAGTTTGCGCGATCCGTCCGTACCGCTTCGCAATTCGGCTAGGCGATCCGTCGCGTCCCTCGTAACGTCTAACGTTGTATCGTGCCTAAAATATTGCTTGCCAACATGATTGAACGGCATACCTGACGTGCACCTAGGTATGATTCCGGATGACCCGGCCGAATGGAAGGCATTAGCGTCACGACAACTACCGTTGCCATTCTTCGAAACCCACTTTGCCTTCGGCCTTGCGCGCGCGATCATGGCAGCAACCAAACTCGGTGTGTTCGAGTCATTGAGCCGCGGCGCGGCGTCACCGGCCGAAATCGCCGACCGGTGCGGAACCGATGTGGTGGCAACGCAGAAGCTGTTGGTTGCCCTGGCCGGATCTGACTACCTGCTATTCCGCGATGGCCGCTACGCGTTGACCCCGACCGCGCGCACCTGGCTGCTCACGGCAAGCCCCACCTCGATAGTCGACGCGGTGCTCTTCGGATTCGACGAATGGGAGCTCATGACCCACGTCGAAGACTATGTCCGCACCGGCATCCCCCTCGAGTTGCACCAGTGCATGACCGGTCCGCAGTGGAACCACTACCTGCGGTCCATGCGGGCGCTGGCCGGCTTGACGGCGCACGAAGTCGCGCAGGCCATCCCGGTGCCGCCCGGCGCCACCGACATGATCGATGTCGGCGGCTCGCACGGGCAATACTCGGTTGCGCTGTGCCAGCGCCATTCCCGTTTGCGCTCGGTGGTCCTGGACTTGCCCGGGGCCGTCAGGGTCGCGG
Organism: uncultured Actinomycetota bacterium; assembly: GCA_963832935.1. Lineage (GTDB taxonomy): Bacteria > Actinomycetota > Actinomycetes > Mycobacteriales > Mycobacteriaceae > Mycobacterium. The sequence continues at coordinate 55,413 of CAWHWA010000018.1, read as the reverse complement.
CGCCGCTGTTGGCCACCGAGAAGATGGGCGCTCGCGTCGTCCACCTCGAAGCGGACGCGCTAGTCCACGATTTCGGTGCCGAGTCCTACGACGTGGTGCTGCTGAGCAATCTCGCACACCACTTCAGTGCAGCGGAGAACGCCCTGTTGTTCCGGCGGTTGGCACGGGCGCTACGGCCGCACGGTGTGTTTGCGGTGGTCGAACCCATGCGGCCCGAAACGGGTGACAGTACAAGCCAATTCGCCGCACTGAGCGAGCTGTACTTTGGGGCGACCAGCCGCTCCGGAACCTGGACCGCGCGCGAGACCGCGGGATGGCAGCGTGATGCGGGATTAGAGCCGGCCGCCGAACCGGTCCCGCTGAGCGGTGGCGAGGTCGGCGTACAGATCGCTACGAAGGCCTAGCAGCTACCCCGGTAGCACCGGAGCGGCACCACCCAGCATAAAGCCCGGCACCTCCGACCAGGTTTGCTGGCTTTCTGGCGCAGACGCCGAATACTGCAGCACGCCTTGCGGAGCCGCGACGTAGACCGTCGACGGATTTGCCGCGATCGCGGTCAGCGGAATCTGCAAACCGTGCGCCGGTGCATCGGAGTTCACCCCGTCGAGGTTCACGTACGAGACCGGATGCGCGAGGTCGTTACGAGTCACCACCATGTCGTCGCCGGTTCGCCAGTACAAGGACACCACCGTGTTGCCCAGCCCGAAACCAAGCCGCCGGGGGTAGGTCAGCGCATACTGCCCCGCCTGCGTCTGCTCGACACCGGCGAGAATGACCTCGCCACCGATCACCATCGCGGCCCGCGTGCCGTCCCGGGACAGTTGCAGGTCGGTGATCGGCCCCGGGAACTTGCTGGCCACCGCCGCGGAATCCACCGGGATGCGCGCGGGTTGCCCGGACGCCGGTTCCTGTATGGCCCGCAGCACGTTGTTGCCGTCCACCACCAGCCAGACCGCGTCGTCCAGCGACCAGCTGGGACGCGACAGGCTGTGTCCGTCGGCGGATTGAACCGCCTCGCCACCGAGATCACCGATCCACAATGACTCCGCCATGTCGGGGGCGCCACGGTGCAGCGTCACGATGGACGCCACCTGCCGCCCGCTGCGCGACAGCGCGGCGAGCGTCTGGTCGCCCATCCGGCCGAACGCGCCGGGCACCGGAGTCGCCCGTTGTCCGTCCAGACCCACCAGTGATCCGTTAACAAGGGCATGCAGCCCCGCGCCGGCGCCGTCCGCCACGCCCGGATCGGTGGCCGCGACGTCGGAGGTGGTCCACCCGTCGGCGAACCTGTCATCCAGCGGTGCCCCGTCGGCGGTGATCACATACGGGCCCCTGATGTCGGCTCTGGCCAGAGTCCAAATAATCTGTGCGGCAAGCAATTGCCTGCTGTGCGGATCGGTAGTGGAAAGCTTCTGCAAATCGATGCGCGCGCCGCCGTAACCGCGCCCGATCCCGTTCTTGCCGCCGTCGGCCCGGGTCACCGGCCCGCGCAGCCGCAGTGGCGGGGCCAGGAGATTGCGGACCGTGTGAGCCATCTCGGGCCGCGGCCCGGCCATCAGCTTGGACATGAGTTCGGTGGCCAACTGATCGTGATCGGCGACCGCGACATAGCGTGGATCGGGGACCACCGTCTTACCGGTCGGGTCGGCGAAGTACAGCGTATTGCGCTTGTAGGTTGCCTGAAACTGTTGCCAGTCCAGGAAAACCCCGTTGGGCAGCTTGTCGATTCGCCAGCCGCCGGACGTCTTGACCAACTCGAGCTGACCCGGGTCCGGCAGCACGCCCTCGGCGGTCTCAAATACCCCGACGTCGGACAGCGAGCCCAGGATGTCGGCTCGCATGGTTGCCGAAACCCGTTCGGCGCCACGGGTTTCGACGAATACCACATGGTCGATCAGCAGTGCGCTACCGGCGTCGTCCCACGCGTTCGACGCCGACTGGGTGAGAAACTGCCGCGCCGCCAGGTGCCGGTTGGCCGGATCGGCTGTGGCCTTGAGGAATTCGCGCAGCAGCACGTCGGGATCCATGCCCGGGGTCGGCTTGGGCAGATTCGACGGTGCGGGTCGCTCGACCGTACCGATGGCTTGCGGCGCCGACGAACTGGGCACACCCGCGCAGCCGGCAAGTAACACCGCCGAACAGCAGCCGACGAACAGCCGCCGCATCACCCGCTCCGCTCGGCGTGCTCGCGCGTGCGCTGACGTTCGTTGCCGGGTTGTTGGTCGGTCCGCGCCCTGAGGTGCCGGCTGCGGGATTGGTTTCATGGGCAACGGGCTGGTGGTGACCTTGTGGCCACGTGTCATGGGCAGCGTGAGCCGGAAGCACGCGCCCTGACCGGGCTCGCCCCATGCCTCCAGCCGGCCCTGGTGCAGGCGCGCATCCTCGACGCTGATCGCCAGCCCCAGCCCGGTACCGCCGGAGCGCCGCACCCGCGACGGGTCCGACCGCCAGAACCTGCTGAACACCAGCTTCTCCTCGCCGGGCCGCAACCCCACCCCGTAGTCACGGACGGTGACGGCGACGGTGTCCTCGTCGACACCCATCCGGATCTGCACCGGTTTGCGCTCGGCGTGGTCGATGGCGTTGGCGATCAGGTTGCGCAGAATGCGTTCCACCCGCCGGGGGTCGACCTCGGCAATCACCTCTTCGGCCGGCATATCCACCAGCAGCTCGACACCGGCGTCTTCGGCCAGGTGGCCCACGTCGACCAGTGCGCTCTGCACGGTGGTGCGCAGGTCGGTCGCCTCGACGGACAACTCGGCCACACCGGCGTCGTGCCGGGAGATCTCCAGCAGATCGCTGAGCAGCGACTCGAAGCGATCGAGCTCGTTGACCATCAGCTCGGTGGATCGACGCAGCGTGGGGTCGAGGTCTTCACTGTGGTCGTAGATCAAGTCGGCGGCCATCCGCACGGTGGTCAGCGGCGTGCGCAGTTCGTGGCTGACGTCGGAGGTGAACCGGCGCTGCAGGTTGCCGAACTCTTCGAGCTGGGTGATCTGCCGCGACAAGCTCTCGGCCATGTCGTTGAACGACACCGCCAGCCGGGCCATGTCGTCTTCACCGCGCACCGGCATGCGCTCGGACAGATGCCCCTCGGCGAAGCGTTCCGCGATCCGCGACGCCGACCGCACCGGCACCACCACTTGGCGGGAGACCAGTAGCGCGATCCCGGCGAGCAACACCAGCAGCACCGCGCCGCCGGTGATCATCGTGCCGCGCACCAGCGTGATCGTGGCTTGCTCGCTCGTCAGCGGGAAGATCAGGTACAGCTCCAGGTTGGCGACCTGCGACGATGCCGGGGTACCGACGATCAGCGCCGGCCCCGAAAAGCCTTCGGTGTGCACGGTGCGCGTATTGGTAGGCCGCCTGCCCGGCCTTGACGAAGCCACGCAACGCGGCGGGCACCTGATCGACCGGTCCGGCCGCGGTCGCGGCGCGCGGGCCGTCGCCCGGCACCATCAGCACCGCATCGAACGCACCGGCGAGACCCGGACCCGAAGACGGATCGGTTTTCGAGGTCAGCGTGTTGCGGGCCAGCTGCAGGCTGCTGTCCAGCGAGCGCGTCTCCTCGCCGTTGACGATCCCGCCGACGGTGGTGCGCGCCCGTTCGATCTGCTCGATGCCCGCCTTGACCTTGACGTCAAGCACCCGATTGGTGACCTGGCTGGTCAGCACGAAGCCGAGCGCCAGAATCACTGCCAACGACAATCCGAGAGTGAGCGCCACGACTCGCAGCTGCAACGAACGGCGCCAGGCAATGCCTACGGCTCGACTCAGCGCACTCATGCCCCGCGTCATGGGGCCAGTCAGCGACCCCAACGGTGACCGTGAGATACGTCGCCGCGACCGCCCCAGATCACGGAGGTCCGGCCTTGTATCCCACTCCTCGAACGGTGAGACACCACGGTCGGGTTCTCAGGGTCTTTCTCGACCTTGGCGCGTAGGCGCTGGACGTGCACGTTCACCAAGCGGGTGTCCGCGGGGTGACGGTATCCCCACACCTGTTCGAGCAGCACATCCCGAGTAAACACCTGACGGGGTTTGCGTGCCAGCGCGACCAGCAGGTCGAACTCCAGCGGTGTCAGGGAGATCTGCTCGCCGTTGCGGGTGACCTTGTGCGCCGGCACGTCGATCTCCACGTCGGCGATGGACAGCATCTCGGCGGGCTCGTCGTCGTTGCGCCGCAGCCGCGCCCGCACCCGGGCAACCAGCTCCTTCGGCTTGAACGGCTTCATGATGTAGTCGTCGGCACCCGACTCCAGGCCCAGCACCACGTCCACGGTGTCGGTCTTGGCGGTCAGCATCACGATCGGGACGCCCGAATCGGAGCGCAGCACTCGGCACACGTCGATGCCGTTCATGCCGGGCAGCATCAGGTCCAGCAGCACCAGATCGGGCCGCAGCTCGCGCACCGCGGTCAGCGCCTGGGTACCGTCACCGATGACCGCAGTGTCGAAGCCCTCCCCACGAAGAACGATGGTCAGCATCTCCGCGAGCGACGCGTCGTCGTCCACGACCAAAATCCTTTGCCTCATGGACTCCATGGTGTCACCAGATCGGGACAAAACTGGCGCACCACACGGGCGTTTCTCCTTCGATAGGGCCGAATCGTGACAAATTTGTGCTATTCCCGGCCTATTCGGCAGGTCAAATGGCGGCCAGACGCCCCGGATCGACGTCTGCATCGACGACGAGCCATCGCCCTCCCCAGCCCGCGTCGGACAGTTCCGCATACACCGCACCGGTGCGCTGCTGAAGCCCGCCGTCGCGTTCGTAACTGTCGCGTGGACGGCCCGGATCGGACTCGGCCCGGCGTCGGGCCCGCTCTCCGGCGAGCTCGGCGGGCACCGCCAGCAGCACCTGCCAGTCGGGCGCGGGCAGCCCGAGCCGCTGGTATTCCAGCGCATGCACCCAGGCGACGGCGTCTCCTGCCGCGTCCTGGTGCAGGCGGGCGGCGCTATAAGCCGCGTTGGACGCGACGTAGCGATCGAGAATCAGCACGTCATGGTCGCGGCGCAGGGCGGCGATGTCCTCGATCGCGCCGGCGCGGTCGAGCGCGAAGAGCATCGCCATCGCATACACCGACGATGCGAGGTCGCCGTGCTCGCCGTGCAGCGCCTCGGCCGCGATGTCGGCGGTCACCGACTGCCCGTAACGCGGGAAGGCCAGCGTGGCCACCGACTTCCCGGCAGCCAAGAACGCCGCCCGCAGACCCTCCGACAGGGTGCGCTTGCCGGCGCCGTCGACGCCTTCGATCGCGATCAGCACGGCGCGAGCCTATCGAGCCCACGCCGCGAAGGTGTCGCTCAGTAGCGGTAGTGGTCCGGCTTGTACGGGCCCTCGACGTCGATGCCGAGGTATTCGGCCTGTTCCTTGGTCAGCTTGGTCAGCGTGCCGCCCAGCGCCTCGACGTGGATCCGGGCGACCTTCTCGTCCAGGTGCTTGGGCAGCCGGTACACCTCGTTGTCGTACTCGTCGTTCTTGGTCCACAGTTCGATCTGGGCGATCGTCTGGTTGGCGAAGCTGTTGCTCATCACGAACGACGGGTGCCCGGTGGCGTTGCCCAGGTTCAGCAGCCGGCCCTCGGAGAGCACGATGATCGACTTGCCGCTGTCGCCAAACGTCCACAGGTCGACCTGCGGCTTGATGTTCAGCCGCGTCGCGCCGGAGCGCTCGAGCGCCGCCATGTCGATCTCGTTGTCGAAGTGGCCGATGTTGCCCAGGATCGCGTGGTCCTTCATCGCCTTCATGTGGTCCAGCGAGATGATGTCCTTGTTGCCGGTCGCGGTCACCACGATGTCCGCGTCGCCGATGGCCTGCTTCGACCGTCACCACGTCGAAGCCCTCCATCAGCGCCTGCAGCGCGTTGATCGGGTCGATCTCGGTGACGACGACCCGAGCGCCCTGGCCCTTCACCGCCTCCGCACAGCCCTTGCCGACGTCGCCGTAGCCGCAGATGAGGACCTTCTTGCCGCCGATCAGCACGTCGGTGCCGCGGTTGATGCCGTCGATCAGCGAGTGCCGGGTGCCGTACTTGTTGTCGAACTTGGACTTGGTGACCGAGTCGTTGACGTTGATCGCCGGGAAGGCCAGGTCGCCGGCCGCGGCGAACTGGTAGAGCCGCAGCACGCCGGTGGTGGTCTCCTCGGTGACGCCCTTGACCGACTCGGCGATCTTGGTCCACTTGGTCTTGTCGGTCTCGAAGCGGGTGCGCACCAGCGCTCAGGAAGACCTTCCACTCGGCGGAGTCGTCGTCCTCGGCGGGCGGCACCACGCCGGCCTTCTCGTACTGCGCGCCGCGCAGCACCAGCATGGTGGCGTCGCCGCCGTCGTCGAGGATCATGTTGGCCGGCTCGCCGGGCCAGGTCAGCATCTGCTCGGCCGCCCACCAGTACTCCTCGAGCGACTCGCCCTTCCAGGCGAACACCGGGACGCCCTTGGGCTCCTCGGGGGTGCCGTGCGGGCCGACGACGACGGCCGCGGCCGCGTGGTCCTGGGTGGAGAAGATGTTGCACGACGCCCAGCGCACTTCGGCGCCCAGGGAGGTCAGGGTCTCGATCAGCACCGCGGTCTGCACGGTCATGTGCAGCGAGCCCGAAATGCGAGCCCCCTTGAGCGGTTGCACGTCGGCGTATTCGCGGCGCAGCGACATCAGGCCGGGCATCTCGTACTCGGCCAGGTCGAGTTCCTTGCGGCCGAATTCCGCCAGCGACAGGTCGGCGACCTTGAAGTCGATGCCGTTACGAACGTCGGGATTCAGCGTCTTTTCGGTCGTGGTCATGGCGTGTGTCATCCTTCTGCGGCTCAGGGGGTTCAAAGTGTTTGAGCGGGCCACTTAGCTTTAGTTAGCCTGGGTACGCTCTTCCGCCACTGTAGTCGGCGCCGTACAGGCCCAACTGGCAGCTAGGGGACGTTGACGACGCCGTGACGCTCCGCGAAGGGCGTCATCAACCGCGCCAGATCGCGCGCTACGTCGTGATCGGCCTCGGGTGGCATCGATACGTAACTCAACGCCAGCCGCACGATGGCACGCGCCAGCACGCCGGCGTCCTCGTCGCTGGTGGCCACCCAGGTCTGCGTGAATGCCACGCTCAGCCGCGCCGAAGCGCGGGTGATGATCGGCGCGCTGTCGGTGGTGATGATCTGCAGCAGATCGGGCTTGGCGACGCCGGTGAGCAGCGAGATCACCAGCGGGTCGGACGCCGACTCGGCGAAGAACGACCGGAAGCCCGCCAGGAAGGCTTCGTAGATGTTGCCGACGTTGGCGTCCATCGCGGCGTGGACGGCGTCGACCAGGCGATCGGCCAGGCGCAGCGCGTAACCCTGCGCCAGGCCCTGCCGTGAGCCGAATTCGTTGTAGATGGTCTGCCGGCTGATGCCGGCCGCGCGGGCCACGTCGGACAGCGTGATGGCGGACCAGTCCCGGGTCAGCAGGAGGTCGCGCATCGCGTCCAGCACCGAGTCGCGCAGCAGAGCTCGCGACGCCTCGGCGTAAGGAATCCGCTCCACAGGCGCGAGCAATAGCGCTTGGAGCGCTCACGAACGCGCTACCTCCACCATCTCGAAGTCCGATTTTGCCGCGCCGCAGTCCGGGCAGCTCCAGTCGTCGGGGATGTCGTCCCAGCGGGTGCCAGGCTCGATGCCGTCTTCCGGCCAGCCCAGCGCCTCGTCGTACTCGAATCCGCACTGGATGCACTGGAACAGTTTGTAGTCACTCACTTCGCTTGCTCCCGTCTTTTCGAAATCAGCCTTCTCGCGCACCGCGCAGTCCGGGCAGCACCAGTCGTCGGGAACGTCCTCCCACCGCGTGCCGGCCGGAAAGCCTTCCCGGGCATCGCCTTTGGCCTCGTCGTAAACGTAGTCGCAGACCGGGCACTGGTAGGCGCGGTCATTCGGTTAGCCCCGTAGCGTGGCCAGCAGCTTTTCGCGCAGGCGCGGCTGCACGTTGACCTTGGTGATGTCGCCGTCGTAGTGCGCCAGCACCCGGTGGTCCATCACCTTGCGCCACAGCGGCGGAAAGTACGTCAGCGAGATCATCGACGCGTACCCGCTGGGCAGGTTGGGGAGCCCCGTCCATGCTGCGCAGCGTCTGGTAGCGGCGGGTCGGGTTGGCGTGGTGATCGCTGTGCCGCTGCAGGTGATACAGGAACAGGTTGGTGACGATGTGGTCGGAGTTCCAGCTGTGCACCGGCGTGCAGCGCTCGTAGCGACCGTTGGCGTTCAGTTGGCGCAGCAGCCCGTAGTGCTCGAGGTAGTTGACCGCTTCCAGCAGGCTGAAGCCGAAGATCGCCTGGATGACCACGAACGGGATCAGGCTCGGACCGAAGACCGCGATCAGCGCGCCCCACAGCACGCACCGACATCAGCCAGGCGTTGAGCACGTCGTTGGACAGGTACGTCTTGGGGTGCCACGGGCTGACACCCTGCCGGCGTATCCGTTGCGCTTCCAGCCGCAACGATGAGCGCAGGCTGCCAAAGACGCTGCGCGGCAAGAATTCCCAGAACGTCTCGCCGAAGCGGGACGACGCCGGGTCCTCCGGGGTCGCGACCCGCACGTGGTGGCCGCGGTTGTGCTCGATGAAGAAGTGGCCGTAGCAGGTCTGGGCCAGGGTGATCTTGGACAGCCAGCGCTCGAGGGAGTCCTTCTTGTGCCCCATCTCGTGCGCGGTGTTGATACCGACGCCGCCCAGGACGCCGACCGACAGCGCCACACCGATCTTTGCCGCCCAGCCCAGCCCGCCGTCATAAGCCGAGCCAGCTCAGGTTCGAGGCGGTGAACAGGTAGGCGCCGAGGACCACGCTGAGGTACTGGAACGGGATGTAGACGTAGGTGCAGTACCGGTAGTACTTGTCGTTCTCCAGCTGTTCCATCACCTCGTCGGGCGGGTTCTGCCCGTCCGGCCCGAAGCCCAGGTCCAGCAGCGGCAGCAGGACGTAGAGCAGGATCGGCCCGATCCAGAGCGGCGCCTGGGCGGCGGCGTGCCAGCCGAGCTGGTTGATGCCCCAGGTCAACGGCAGCATCACGAACAGCGCCGTCGGGGCGATCAATCCCATCAGCCATAGCCGACGCTTCTTATCCCGCCAGACCGGTACTTCGGGTGCGTCGGCCGCTTGGGCCATGTGGGTGGTCATATGCCAAACCTCCTTGTGAGTCATACCACGTCTGATTTGGACAATACAGCTATCTGCGTCTCGTGTCTAGACATCAGACCGCATTTTGTAAAGTAGACGACTATGCCGCCTGGTCGGCCTGTCGGCGGCCCTGCACCGAGTGCCGGTATCCGTAACCGAGGTAAATCACGGTCCCCACTACCAGCCACACAGCGAACCGGACCCAGGTCAGCGCGGTGAGGTTCACCATCAGCCAGACACAGGCGCATATCGACGCGATCGGCAGCGCCGGCACCCACGGGGCCCGGAACCCGCGCTCCAGGTCCGGCCGGGTCCGGCGCAGGACGATGACCCCAGCGGACACCAGGGCGAACGCGAAGAGCGTCCCGACGTTGACCATCTCCTCGAGCTTGGTGATCGGGAACACCGATGCCGTCGCCGCGATCACCAACGCGACAAGCACGGTGATCCGGATCGGCGTCCCGCGTGAGCTGGTCTTGGCCAACGACCGCGGCAACAACCCGTCGCGCGCCATCGCGAACAGGACCCGGCACCCGCCGAGCACCAGCACCATCACCACGGTGGTCAGCCCGGCCAGTGCCCCGATGGCGATGATCTTGCTCGCCCACTGGACCCCGTTCGCGGTGAACGCGGTGGCCAGGTTCGCCGGCTTTCCGCCGGGCATGGTTTTGAGCTGGGTATAGGAGACCATGCCGGACAGCACGACGGAGACGGCGATGTAGAGGACGGTCACGACCGCCAGCGACGTCAGGATCCCCCGCGGAACGTCGCGCTGGGGTCGTTTGGTCTCCTCGGCCATCGTGGCGACGATGTCGAACCCGATGAACGCGAAGAACACGATCGATGCGCCGGCCAGCACGCCGTACCAGCCGTAGTGGCTACTGTGCGCCCCGGTCAGCAGCGACAGCACCGACTGGTTGAGGCCGCCGGCCTCGCTCCCGGCTTCCGGCTTGGGGATGAACGGCGAATAGTTGGAGCCTTTGATGTAGAAGATGCCGACCACCACGACAAAGATCACCACCGACACCTTGATGGCCGTGATCACCGCGGAAATCCTCGACGACACTTTGGTGCCCACGGCGACCAGCGTCGCCACCAGAAAGACGATCAGCAGCGCGCCCCAGTCGAGGTCGATCGAGCCTAAATGGACTGTGCCACCGGCGAATCCGAACACCGTCCCCAGGTAACTCGACCAGCCTTTGGACACCACGGCGGCACCGATTGCCAATTCCAGCAACAGATTCCAGCCGATGATCCAGGCCAGGAACTCACCGAAGGTGGCGTAAGAGAAGGTGTAGGCGCTGCCCGCGACGGGCAGCGTGGAGGCGAATTCCGCATAGCACAACGCGGCCAGCGCGCAGGTGACCGCGGCGATCGCGAACGATATCCAGATCGCCGGCCCGGTGATATCGCCGGCGGTCGATGCGGTGACCGTGAAGATGCCGGCCCCGATCACCACGGCGACGCCGAACACCGTCAGGTCCCACCAAGTCAGGTCCTTACGTAGCCGGGTCTCTGGTTCGTCGGTGTCGTCGAGCGACTGTTCGACCGACTTGGTACGCCATCGGTTGGCCATCTGCCGCCCCTTCATGAACCGTCCGTTTGACCGCACAGTACTGGGTACCCTCCCGGGATGCCGGACGGCGGAGACAACATGCAGGTCACGCGGTAGTGATCGGAGCCAGCATCGCTGGCTTATGCGCCGCGCGGGTGCTCTCGGATTGGTATTCCCAGGTCAGCGTCTATGAGCGGGACGAACTGCCGAGCACCCCGGCAAACCGCGCGACGATCCCGCAGGACCGGCATTTGCATTTGCTGATGGCCCGCGGGGCCACGGAATTCGACACCCTGTTCCCGGGCCTGCTCAACGACATGGTGGCCGCCGGCGTGCCCATGCTGGAGAACCGGCCGGACTGCATCCACTTAGGCGCCGCGGGACATGTGCTCGGGACGGGACACACCCTGCGTGACGAATTCACCGCGTACGTGCCCAGCCGTCCACACCTGGAGTGGCAGCTGCGCAGGCGTGTCCAAGACATCGACAACGTCGCGATCGTGCGGCGCGCTGTCGCGGAGCCGCGGTTCGACCGGGGGCAGCAGCGGGTGACCGGTGTGCTGCTGGACCCCGTCGATCGCGAGGGCGGCGACCCGGAGTTTGTGCGCGCCGACCTCGTCGTCGACGCGGCGGGTCGTGGCACGCGGTTGCCGGTGTGGCTGACGCAGTGGGGATATCAGCGGCCCACCGAGCAAACCTTGGACATCGGCATCAACTACGCCAGTCACCAGTTCCGCATGCCGGAGGGATTGATTCAGGAGAAGGTGGTCGTGGCGGGCGCTTCCCATGACCAGTCGCTGGGGATGGGCATGCTGTGCTACGAGGACGGCACCTGGGTGCTTACCACCTTCGGCGTGGCCGGCGCCAAGCCGCCGACGACGTTCCCCGACATGGTTGCGTTGGCCGACAAACTGCTCCCGGCGCATTTCACCGACGCCCTGGCGCAGGCCAAACCCCTTGGCGCGCCGGCATTTCACGCCTTCCCGGCCAGCAAATGGCGGCGCTACGACAAGCTGGACCGCTTCCCGGCCGGAATCGTCCCCTTCGGCGATGCCGTGGCCAGCTTCAACCCCACCTTCGGACAGGGCATGACGATGACGTCGCTACAGGCCGGCCATCTGCGGCGGGCATTGCGATCCGTGGACGGGGACCTGGCGACTGAACTCAGTCGAGCGACCGCCAAGACCACCTATCCCGTGTGGATGATGAACGCCATCGGCGACATCACTTTTCACCACGCCGGAACCCCCGGGCCGATCCCCTGGTGGTGGCGCCCGTCGGGGGCGCTGTTCGACCAGTTCCTTGGGGCCGCCGAAACCGAACCCGTTCTCGCGGAATGGTTTTTGCGCCGGTTCTCGCTGCTCGACAGTCTCTATATGGTCCCGCCGCCGCGGATCATCGGCCGGACCATGGCCCACAACCTGCGGCTGTGGCTGCGCGAGCGCCGCGAGTTGCGGCGGGCCGCCAAAGAACGGGCCGTCACAAACCTACGGTCGCCCTGAACAACTTGGCGGGCTCACGCGCCACCAACCCCACCGGGCCGTCGTCGGCCGCCACCCAGGCCGCCATTCCGCGCTCCAACGCGAGCGAACCGGATTTGCCGTGCACCATCGTCGAACCCTCGACGCACAACAAGATCTGCGGGCCGTCATGGCTCGGTGACGCATCGACCTCGTGGCCCAGATGCTCGCCCTCGAGGGTCAGCAGCGCGACCGCGAACTCGTCGGCCGGGGTGTCGTAGATAAGCCCGAGGCCCTCGCGGTGGACTTGCGGACGCAGCTGCGCCTCGGCGGTGGGCGCGAAGTCCAGCACCCGCAGCAACTCGGGCACATCGACGTGCTTGGGCGTGAGGCCGCCGCGTAACACGTTGTCGGAGTTGGCCATAACCTCCACCGCAAAACCGCGCAGATAGGTGTGCAGGTTGCCCGCCGGCAGGAAGAGCGCCTCGCCCGCAGCCAGGCTGATCCGGTTGAGCAACAATGACGCCAGCACACCGGCGTCTCCGGGGTAGCGTTCGCCGAGTTCCAGCACCGTCTTGGCTTCAGCCGCGAATTCCGTTGCGCCCGAGCTGACGTACTGGATAGCACCGTCGATCACGGCGGATACCAGCACATCGATGTCGGGCTGAGGAGCGGTGATCCAGGTGGTGAACAGCGCACGCAGACCGTCGGCGTCGGACTGGTCGTTCAGCAAGTCGATGTAGGGGTCGAGGTCGGTGACGGCCAACGCCCGCAGCAGCTCGATGGTGCGGTACGCCTGACGAAATCCGGCGAGCGCCTCGAACGAATGCAGCGCCACCAACAATTCGGGCTTGTGCGACGTATCGCGGTAGTTGCGGACCGGCGAGGTCACCGGGATGCCCAACCGTTCCTCGCGCAGGTAACCCTCGATTGCCTGTTCGGCGCTGGGATGCGCCTGCAGGGACAGCGGTTCGTCAGCAGCGAGCACCTTGACCAGGAACGGGAGCACGTCGCCGAACCGGTCGCGCGACGCGGAGCCGAGCTGTCCCTCCGGATCGGCGGCCACCGCCTCCAGCAAGGAGAGTTCGCCTTTCGTCGGTTTCCAGGAAGGCCGGGTCGCCCGGATGTGCGCCGAACCAGAGCTCGGCCTCGGGGTGAGCGGCGGGCACCGGACGCCCGGTGAATTCGGCGATATCGGTACGCGATCCCCACGCGTACGTCCGTACGGCACCGCGAAGCACTTCCACTTGTCTATCTATCCCCGAACCAGTCGCAAGTAAACGGCGGCCATCTCCAGCCGAACGGCCAATACTGCCAGTTGCTGCTCGGGCCGCCCGGCACCGGCCGGCTCGCGCGAACCGGCAGATGCCCCAGTTCCGGCCAAGTCGTCCGCCGTGTCGGACGCATCGGGCACATCCTGGGCCGCGACCAGGTAGACGTCATCGAGCCCGGCGACCCGGGCGGCGGCCACCGTCCGATCGTCGGACAACGTCAGCGCCAGCACCCGCAGCCGCTGCGGCAACGGTCCGTCGATCTCGTCGTCGTGGAACAGAGCATCCACCGACGAAGCGGCCCCATCGGTCCGAACTCGGCGGGCTCGCGCAATGCCACGACCGCATCCGCCAGCCCGGTGGCGGCGACGACGTGGCGCGCGACCCGCAGCAGTACCGAACTTCCGTGCCGGGCCAGCGCCAGCGTCGCCGCACAGTCACCGGCCAGCGCGACCCGGTGCCCGGAGATGCGCGCGGCAATCGTCTTCGCCGGGTTGGTGAAGAGCTCGCGGCCGGCGCTGTTGCGCAGCACCTCGGCATCCAGCTCGTCGGCGAGTGCGGGCACGTCGATGTCCAGTCGGGGGTCCACCGCCTGCAACGTGGCCAGGCCGGCGGCCAGGTACCGGCACAATCCGAACTCGTCGGCCACCCACAGCCGGGGCGCCAGCACCGCGGCGCGGCCGGCCGTGGAGTCGCGCAACGGACCCTCATAGGGCGCGATGACGACAACCCGTGCACCGCGGCGCACCCCGGTCGCGGCGGCGCCGACCAGGGCCGGATCGCCGGGGTCGTCGCCCGCGACGATCAGCACGTCGAGCGGACCCACCCACGCCGGGGCTTCGCTGACGATCACGATCGGCGCCGATGCCGTACCACCCAGCGTCGCGGCCAGCATCGTCCCCGCCGTCTGGGCGGTCCCCCGCCCGGCCACCCAGATCACGCTGCGCGGCCGGTCGCCGGTGCGCAGTGAGTTCAATTCGCCTTCGTCTACCGCGGCGGCAATGGCGCGCACCTGGGCGCCTGCCGACGAGGCGGACCGCAACAGGCCCTGCCGGTCGGCGGCGAGCAGGCCGTCGATGTCTTCGAGATCGATCGCCTGGGTGGCGTTCACGGCACGCCCTCGCTGCGCTGCACCTGGCCGGTGACCTCGGCGCTGATCTGGCCGATCATCGCGTCGACGTCCTCGGCGGTACGGCCCTCCGCATTAAGCCGCAGCAGCGGCTCGGTATTGGAGGTGCGCAAGTTGAACCAGCTGCCATCGCCCAAATCCACCGTCACCCCGTCCAGGTGATCGATGGAGTGGATCCGGCTGCCGAACGACTTCAACACGGCGTCCACGCAATCCGCGGCGTCCGCCACCTTGAAATTGATCTCGCCGGAGGACTCGTAGCGCTGGTAGTCCGCGGTCAGCTCCGACAACGGCCGGTCTTGCTCACCGAGGGCGACCAGCACATGCAGCGCGGCGAGCATGCCCGAGTCGGCGCCCCAGAAGTCACGGAAGTAGTAGTGCGCCGAATGTTCACCACCGAAAATCGCGCCGGTTTCGGCCATCAGCGCCTTGATATAAGAGTGTCCGACGCGCGAGCGCAGCGGTGTGCCCCCGCGCTCGGAGACCAATTCGGGCACCGCGCGCGACGTGATCAGATTGTGGATGACGGTGGCGCCGATTTCCCGGCCGAGCTCGCGGGCGGCCACCAGACTCGTCACCGTCGACGGAGAGACCGCCACGCCACGCTCGTCGACTACGAAGCACCGGTCGGCGTCCCCGTCGAAGGCCAGACCGATATCTGCGCCGGTTTCGCGCACAAAGCGCTGCAGATCCAGCAGGTTGGCCGGGTCGAGCGGGTTGGCCTCGTGATTGGGAAACGAACCGTCGAGCTCGAAGTACAACGGCAACAACGTGATCGAGTCGATCGCGCCGAGCACCGCCGGTGTCGTGTGTCCGGCCATGCCATTGCCGGCGTCCACCGCTACCCGCAACGGTCGCAATCCGGAGACCTCGACCAGCGAACGCAGGAACTCGCCGTAGTCAGCAAGCACATCGCGATCGGTGCTGGTCCCCGGCTGCCCGTCGTACGTCGGGACCCCGGCGATCAGATCCTCGGTGATCACTTTCAGGCCGGTATCCGCGCCGACCGGCAAGGCGGCGGCCCGGCAGAGCTTGATGCCGTTGTAGGCGGCAGGGTTGTGACTGGCGGTGAACATCGCGCCGGGGCATTCCAGCAAGCCCGAGGCGAAATACAGCTGATCGGTCGACGCCAACCCGATATGCACCACGTCCAGGCCCTGGTCGGTCACCCCGATCGCGAAAGCGGCGGCGAGCGACGGCGAACTGTCGCGCATGTCGTGGCCGATCGCCACCCGTTGCGCACCCTCACCACGCATCAACGCGGCGAACGCGGCCCCGACCTCGGCGACCAGCGACTCGTCGATCTCTTCGCCGACCAGCCCACGGATGTCATAAGCCTTAATGACACGGTGGACAGTCGCGGCGGGCCGAGACATGCGGGCCTCCTGACGCCGTCGATCGATTTGCCTCTTGGCGTCAGCCTATCGGCCCGCAGAAGTTACGGTTCCAAACGGTTTGGAAGAGAACCGCGCGGCCCTAGTCGGCCGGATCGGGCAACACCCGCAGATGTCCACGCCGGCGTCCGGAGCTCTTTTGAGGTGGCGCGAACAGATGGCTGCTGGGGGCCGTGGCCTGGGCTCCGCCGTGGTGGACAAGCGAATCGGCGGAAACACTTCCCGCCTGCGACGAAAAGCCGTTCAACGGCATGCCCGTGCTGCCCGCATACGGCAAGCCCCCGTCACCCGGACCGCCTTCGCGCACCGCGTCGGCCAGGGCGACCAGGTCGTCCTCATCGGGATTGGCGGGCTCCGAATTGAGGGGTCCGGCGTGGCGTACGAGATCCCATCCGCGGGGCGCGGTGATCGAGCCGGCGTGGCCGACGCACAAATCCCAGGAATGCGGTTCGCGCACGGTGGCCAGTGGGCCTACGACTGCCGTCGAGTCCGAGTAGACAAACGTCAAGGTCGCCACGGCGTAATGCGGGCACCCGGGCCGGCAGCAGCGACGGGGAACGTTCACGTCGCAAAGGCTATCGTGCGAAAACGCCGCCGAAGCGCCGGACACGCGCAACCGTTCGGCCCACGATGTTCAACCGTTACCATCGGCGCGTGGGTGATTCGCGCAGTTTCCCGCGGAACGGAGGGCCCTTGGGCCGGGCGGCTCCGCACCGGGCAACTCGGCGCGGCCGCGATATGCGCGGTCCTTTGCTGCCGCCGACGGTGCCGGGATGGCGCAGCCGGGCCGAGCGGTTCGACATGGCGGTGCTGGAGGCCTACGAACCCATCGAGCGCCGCTGGCAATCACGGGTGTCGGAACTCGACGTGGCAGTCGATGAAATCCCGCGCATCGCCGCCAAGGATCCCGACAGCTTCCAGTGGCCGCCCGAGGTCGTCGCCGACGGGCCGATCGCACTGGCCCGCTTGATCCCCGCCGGAGTGGACGTCCGCGGCAATGCCACGCGGGCCCGAATTGTCTTGTTCCGCAAGCCCATCGAACGACGTGCTAAAGACACCGTCGAACTGGGCGAGTTATTGCACGAGATCCTGGTGGCTCAGGTGGCCATCTATCTCGACGTGGAACCCACAGTCATCGATCCGACGATCGAAGACGAATAACCGTGGAGAAGGGTTGATCGGTCAGATGACGCCGCGTTTGAGGCGGCGGCGCTCGCGCTCGGACAGACCGCCCCAGATGCCGAAGCGCTCGTCATGCGCCAAGGCGTAGTCGAGGCACTCATGGCGCACCTCGCAACCGAGGCAGATCTTCTTGGCCTCGCGGGTGGACCCACCCTTCTCCGGGAAGAAGGCCTCGGGATCGGTCTGCGCGCACAGGGCGCGGTCCTGCCATTCGTCGGGATTGGCCGGTGGCAATGGCTCGGGCTCGAATGCGATTGGCGCATCAGGAACCACGGTCAAGTGCGGCCGGGCAAGTGGCTCTGGAGTCAGGCTAATTGAGGCGTGCTCAGTGCCTGCCATGACGCCCCGTAGGTGCTCGTAAGACATGCGTCGTACGCCTCCTCAGCTAGATTTTGGGAGATTGGTTGAGTTCCACTGTTCTGATGTAACCGACAATTCGAACAAGTGATCGAATCTCGGTCTGCGACACCGGAACCGGCCGGCTAACCGGGAAATGACACTGATGTGATTAGACACGGGTTAATCTGCCGGGTCAAGCGTTACGGCGCATTTCCATATCATCTTGTGACCATTTTTCGGCGTTTCTGTTGTAGAGGGCTTTCGGCGTGTCCATCACAACCGCTCCCAACTCCCCTCTTTTCCCGGCCGGTACTGTCGTGCGATGTGAAGGTCACCGTTCTGGTCGGCGGGGTCGGCGGCGCCCGTTTCCTGCTGGGCGTCCAGCAGTTACTCGGCCTGGGCCAGTTCAGCGCCGAGGGACAACGCGACCCTTCGGGCGCGGGCCACGAGCTCACTGCCGTCGTCAACATTGGCGACGATGCCTGGATCCATGGGGTTCGGGTTTGTCCGGATTTGGACACCTGTATGTATACCTTAGGTGGAGGCGTCGACCCGGAGCGCGGCTGGGGCCACCGTGACGAAACCTGGCATGCCAAAGAGGAATTGGCGCGCTACGGCGTGCAGCCGGATTGGTTCCAACTCGGCGACCGCGATCTGGGCACCCATCTGGTGCGCACCCAGATGCTGCGCGCCGGCTACCCGCTGTCACAGATCACCACGGCGTTGTGCGACCGGTGGCAACCGGGTGCGCAGTTGCTGCCGGCCAGCGACGACCGTTGCGAAACACACGTGGTGATCACCGATCCCGCCGACGACAGCCGGCGCGCGATCCACTTCCAGGAGTGGTGGGTGCGCTATCGAGCCAAGGTGCCCACCCACAGCTTTGCGTTCGTCGGCGCTGAAACGGCCAGCGCCACAACTGAAGCGCTGCAGGCCATCGGCGACGCCGACATCATCTTGCTGGCGCCGTCCAATCCGGTGGTGAGCGTCGGCGCGATCCTGGCCGTGCCCGGTATTCGCGGCGCGCTGCGGGCGGCGTCCGCCCCGATCGTCGGCTACTCCCCGATCATCGGTGGAAAGCCGTTGCGTGGCATGGCTGATGCCTGCCTCGAGGTGATCGGGGTCGAATCCACCGCGGAAGCGGTCGGTAGGCACTACGGGGCGCGCGAGACCACCGGGATACTGGACTGTTGGCTGGTGCACGAAGGCGACCACGCCGACATCGAAGGCGTCGCGGTGCGCTCGGTGCCGCTGCTGATGAGCGACCCGAAGGCGACGGCGCAGATGGTCCGCGCCGGGCTGGATGTTGCGGGTGTGGCGGCGTGACCCCTTCTCCACACGAGCATGGCACCGCCTCGACGATCGAGATCCTGCCCGTCGCGGGGCTTCCCGAGTTCCGCCCCGGCGACGATCTCGGTGCCGCGGTCGCCGCCGCCGCGCCATGGCTGCGTGAGGGCGACGTCGTGGTGGTCACCAGCAAGGTGGTGTCCAAATGCGAGGGCCGGCTGGTGGCGGCGCCCGAGGATCCCGAGGAACGCGATGAGCTCCGGCGCAAGCTGGTCGACGACGAAGCGGTGCGGGTGCTGGCCCGCAAGGGCCGGACGCTGATCACCGAGAACCGGCTCGGTCTGATCCAGGCCGCCGCCGGCGTCGATGGATCCAACGTCGGCCGAACCGAACTCGCGCTGCTGCCGGTCGACCCCGACGGCACTGCCGCGGCATTGCGCGCCGCCCTGCGCGAGAAGCTCGGCGTCGACGTCGCGGTGGTGATCACCGACACCATGGGCCGGGCCTGGCGCAACGGACAGATCGACGCCGCCATCGGTGCGGCGGGTCTTGCTGTGCTGCATGGCTATTCGGGTGCGATCGACGAGCACGGCAACGAATTGGTGGTCACCGAGATCGCGGTGGCCGATGAAGTCGCGGCGGCCGCCGATCTGGTCAAGGGCAAGCTGACCGCCATGCCGGTGGCCGTCGTGCGCGGGCTCACGGTCGTCGACGACGGCACGACGGCCCGGCAACTGCTGCGACCCGGTCCCGAAGATCTGTTCTGGCTCGGCACCGCCGAAGCCATCGATATGGGTCGCCGGCAGGCCCAGCTGTTGCGCCGATCGGTGCGCCAGTTCAGCGACGAGCCGGTGCCGCCGGATCTTCTCGAGGCGGCTGTCGCCGAGGCCCTGACCGCACCGGCCCCACACCACACTCGCCCGGTGCGGTTCGTCTGGCTGCGTACTGCGGCCACCCGGACGCGGCTGCTCGATCGCATGAAGGACAAGTGGCGTACCGACCTTGCCGGTGACGGCAAGCCCACCGACTCGATCGATCGGCGGGTGGGCCGCGGCCAGATCCTCTACGACGCACCCGAGGTCGTCATCCCGATGTTGGTCCCCGACGGTGCACACCCCTACCCCGACGCCGAGCGCACCGACGCCGAGCACACCATGTTCACCGTCGCCGTCGGAGCCGCCGTGCAGGCCCTGTTGGTAGCGCTGGCCGTACGAGGCGTGGGCAGCTGCTGGATCGGCTCGACGATCTTTGCCGCCGATCTGGTCCGCGCCGAGCTGGAACTACCGCCCGATTGGGAGCCGTTGGGCGCCATCGCGATCGGTTACGCCGCGCAGCCGACCGAGTCGCGCGACCCCGTGAATCCCGGAGATCTGCTGATTCGCAAGTGATACTGACCCGGTGAAGTCGTTCGCGGGCAAGGCGGTCGCATCGGCCGACAAGATCCGCGGCGGCTATTACACGCCGGCACCGGTGGCCCGATTTCTGGCCCGCTGGGTCCGCCAGGCCGGTCCGCGAATTGTCGAGCCGTCGTGCGGCGACGGCCGAATCCTGCGCGAGCTGGCCGAGCTGAGTACGCAGGTGCACGGCGTGGAACTCGTCGCCGCCGAGGCCGCGAAGTCGCGAGCGTTCGCTCCGGTCGACGCCGCGAATCTGTTCACCTGGCTGGCCGACAACGAGGCCGCCGGCTGGGACGGGGTCGCGGGCAACCCGCCTTATATCCGGTTCGGCAACTGGGCGTCCGAGCAACGGGAGCCGGCGCTGGACCTGATGCGGCTGCAGGGTTTGCGCCCCAGCAGGTTGACCAATGCCTGGGTCCCTTTCGTCGTCGCGAGCACCGTATTGGTGCGCGACGGCGGACGGGTGGGTTTGGTATTGCCCGCCGAATTGCTCCAAGTCGGTTATGCCGCACAATTGCGTGAATTTCTGCTCAGCCGCTACCGCGAAATCACTCTGGTCACTTTTGCCGCGTCTGGTATTCGACGGCATTTTGCAGGAAGTCGTGTTGTTTTGCGGCGTGGTCGGTCCGGGTCCCGCGCGGATTCGCACGATCAATCTCACCGATGCCGACGCGTTGGATCCAATGGCGCACACCGAACTGAACGCCGAATCTGCGCCCGCGCTGCTGCACGAAAAGGAGAAGTGGACCAAGTATTTCTTGGACCCCGCCGCGATCGGACTGCTGCGCACACTCAAGGGCTCCGACACCATGACCCGACTCGGGTCCATCGCCGATGTCGACGTCGGCATCGTGACCGGCCGCAACAGCTTCTTCACCTTCACCGATGCGCAAGCCCACGAGCTGGGGCTGCGGCCCCATTGCGTCCCGCTGCTCTCACGCAGCAGCCAGCTGTCCGGCCTGGTCTACGACACCGATTGCCGGGTCAGCGATATCGCGGCCGGGCACCGGACCTGGCTGCTCGACGCCCCGGAAAAGCCGGCCGACCCCGCGCTGGCCGCCCACATCGACGCTGGTGAGGCCGCCGGCGTCCACCGCGGCTACAAGTGTTCGATCCGCAGGCCCTGGTGGCGCACACCGTCGCTGTGGGTTCCCGACCTGTTCCTGCTGCGCCAGATCCATCTGGCCCCGCGGCTGACCGTCAACGCCACCACGGCGACGAGCACCGACACCGTGCATCGGGTGCGGATCGTCGGCGATCATGACCCGACGGCGCTTGCCGCGGTGTTCCACAACAGCGCGACATTCGCTTTCGCCGAGATCATGGGCCGTAGTTATGGTGGAGGCATCTTGGAGCTGGAGCCGCGGGAAGCCGAGCAGCTGCCTATTCCGGCACCGGCGCTTGCCGGCGCCGAACTCGCCGAGGATGTCGATCTCCTACTGAAGGCCAACGAAATCGAGAAGGCCCTCGACACCGTCGACCGTCATGTCCTGATCGACGGCCTCGGCTGGTCGCCGGATGTCGTCGCGCAGTGCCGGGCGGCGTGGCACACGCTGCGCGACCGCCGCACCAGGCGCGGAGCCCGATGAGCATCCGGGACTCGGCGATCTCGATCCTCGCCGACTGGCAGGCACCCGACCCGGCGCAGGATTCGTTGCGGCATGCCGTGCTGGCCTTCGTGCACGGCCGCACCGACGCCTGCCGCCGCGAGTGCGTATCGGGCCACGTCACCGCATCGGCGATCGTGCTCGACGACAGCGGCACCCAGGTGCTGCTGACCCTGCATCCGCGGCTGGGCAGGTGGGTGCAGCTGGGCGGCCACTGCGACGATGACGACCCCGACATCGTGGCCGCGGCGCTGCGCGAGGCCATCGAGGAATCCGGTGTCCCCGATTTGCGTATCGCACCGCACCTGGCCGCAGTTCATGTCCACCCGGTCACGTGCTCGCTGGGAGTCCCGACCCGCCATCTGGACCTGCAGTTCGTGGCCCACGCGCCGGCGGGTGCGCAGATTGTCCTCAGCGACGAATCCGAGGACTTGCGCTGGTGGCCGGCCGACGCGTTGCCGCCCGGTACCGATTACGCGCTCGCCCACCTCGTTTCGCGGGCGCGGGCGACTGGATGACTGGGTCGACCCGGCGAAGGCGCGAAAGCGGTTCAGACGTCGCTGGAGTAACGGATCCCGCCGTCGGGAATGGAGACGCCGGGCCACACCCGGGCGCCGCGCAGCAGCTCGCAGCGCGCACCGATATCGGCGCCGTCGCCGATCACACCGTCGCGGATCAGGGCCCGCGGACCGATGCGGGCCCCGAAGCCGATGATCGAGCGCTCGATTACGCTGCCGGCCTCGATCTTGACGCCGTCGAAAATCACCGCGCCGTCCAGCCGGACACCCGGACCGATCTCGGCGCCCCGCCCGACAACCGTGCCGCCGATCAGCACCGCGCCGGGTGACACCGCTGCGCCTTCGTGCACCAGCTGCTCACCCCGATGACCCTGTAGGGCCGGCGACGGCGCAATGCCGCGCACCAGATCCGACGATCCGCGGACAAAGTCGTCCGGGGTGCCCATGTCCCGCCAATAGGTGGCATCGACGTAGCCGCAGACCTTGATGTCGGGATCGGAGAGCAGCGATGGGAACACCTCGCGTTCGACCGAAACGGGCCGGCCCCGTGGAATCTGATCGATGATCTTGCGCTCGAAGACATACGTGCCGGCATTGATCTGATCGGTCGGCGGATCCTCGGTCTTCTCCAGAAAGGCGACGACGCGGTCCGTCTCGTCGGTGGGCACGCAGCCGAATGCGCGCGGGTCGCCGACACGCACCAGGTGCAGCGTGACGTCGGCCGCGTTGGCTTGGTGGGACTCCAGCAGCTGGCCGAGGTCGGCGCCGGAGAGCACATCGCCGTTGAAGACCATCGCGGTGTCATGACGCAGCTTGTCGGCGATGTTGGCGATGCCGCCGCCGGTCCCCAACGGATCCTCTTCGGTGACGTAGTCGATCTGTAGACCGAGTGCCGACCCGTCGCCGAACTCCGCTTCGAACACCGCGGCCTTATAAGAGGTGCTCAGGATTACGTGCTCGATGCCCGCCGCCGCGACGCGCGACAACATATGGGTGAGAAACGGCACCCCGGCGGTTGGCAGCATCGGCTTGGGCGCCGACAGCGTCAGCGGCCGCAATCGGGTGCCCTTGCCGCCGACCAGAATCACCGCATCGACTGGGGGGATCGCCAATTCAGTGCCGCCCTTCTGCCAGCTTCTCGGAGCGCTTCCGGCGCGAGTCTGCGCACCATCAGACGAGAACGCAGCGCCAACGATGCGCGCAGGCTCCAGCGCAGCGGAGCCAACCACCATCCGCTATGGCGGTCGGCCAGGAAGAGGTAGGTGCTCCGGTGGTGTGCGGCCAGGTGGCTTGCCGGATCGTGTCCGGTGGAGTGGCCCTTGTGGTGCAGCACTTCTGCCGACGGCACGTAGACGTTGAGCCAGCCCGCTTTGCCGAGCCGGTCGCCGAGGTCGACGTCCTCCATATACATGAAGTAGCGCTCGTCGAATCCGCCGATCTGACCGAACGCCGACCGGCGCAGCAGCAGGCAGGATCCCGAGAGCCAGCCCACCGGCCGTTCGCTGGGCTCGAGCCGCTCCTGGCGATACGCCGCCGTCCAGGGATTGCGTTTCCAGAACGGCCCGAGCACCGCATGCATGCCGCCGCGGATCAGGCTGGGCAGGTGGCGCGCCGACGGATAGACCGAACCGTCGGGGTCGCGGATCAGTGGGCCCAGCGCGCCGGCCTGCGGCCAGCGGGTGGCCGCCTCCAGCAGGGCGTCGATGCTGTTCGGACCCCACTGCACGTCCGGGTTGGCCACCACCACCCAGTCATCGATCTGCCCGCTCTCGGAGAGGTGTTCGATCGCGCGATTGACCGCGGTTCCGTAGCCGAGATTGGCTCCGGTCTTGAACAACCGCACGTTCGGATAGCGCTCCACCGCCACCTGCGGGGTGCCGTCGGTGGAACCGTTGTCGGCCATCAGGACGCTGACGGGGCGCTCGGTGGCATGCGACAGCGAAGCCAGAAATCGTTCGAGGTGGTGGCCCGGCGAGTAGGTCACCGTCACGACCGGCAAGACGTCAGTCACGCGTAGAGATTACCGGTCGTTCGGTTGGCAGTCCGCTGCCCGAGGCGGCCAGCGCGGCGACAAGTGCAGGGCGCCAGGGCCTTAGCGGCGCCATGCCCGCCGCCACCGACTGCCGGCCCGACAGCGCGGAGTAGGCCGGCCGCGGCGCCGGGCGGGGAAATTCGTCGGTACTCACCGGGTTCACCCGCTCGGGGTCGGCGCCACACTCCTCGAAGACCGCGCGGGCCAGCCCGAATCGGGAGACGACGCCCTCGTTGGCGGCGTGCAGGATCGGCCCGGGCACACCGTCATCGGCCACTTGGAGCAGCGCCTCGGCCAGGTCGGCGACGTAGGTCGGCGAGCCGACCTGGTCGTCGACGACCTTGATCGGGCCATTACATCCTGCCGCGAGCCTGCGCATGACCGCGACGAAGTCCTTGCCGGTGCCGCCGGTGTAGACCCACGCGGTCCGGACCACGATGCACTGGGAGGCCTCCGGCAACGCCGCCAGCGCGGCCACTTCACCGGCCCGCTTGCTGCACGCGTAAACGCCGCGCGGCGAGGTCTCGTCGCCGGGTTCATAGGGGCGGGGCTCGGCGCCACCGTCAAACAACGGGGGATCACCGGCGAACACGAAGTCCGTCGAGACGTGGATCAGGCGGGCGCCGGCGCGCGCGCATGCCCGCGCAATGTGTTCGGGCGCGGCCTCATTGACCGCATACGCCCTCGCTTCGTCACTTTCGGCGCCGTCGACATCGGTGTACGCGGCGCAATTGACAACGATGTCGCCACTTTTCACGATCGTCTCGGCGGCGGCCGGGTCGGTGATGTCCCACTGCGAGGACGTCAGTGCCAATACCTCGCGACCCTGGTCAGTGGCTTGGGCCGCCAGGCAACCGCCCAACTGCCCGCCGGCTCCGGTGATGACGATCCTGCCTGACATGGTTCGAGTCTGGCATGCCTCAGGCTCGCCGCCGCTGGCTACCCGAGAAGCGGGTGTTCCGCAAGTAACCTAGTGTGATGCCTGTGCAACGTGTTGTTCGTGTTGTTGCCACTGTGCTCGCCCTCGCCGTCGTCCTCGGGACCGGCGTGGCCTGGAACAACGTCCGAGCGTTTGAAGACGGCATCTTCCACATGTCGGCGCCATCGCTGGGCAAGGGCGGCGACGATGGCGCGATCGACATCCTGCTGGTCGGCCTGGACAGCCGCACCGATGCTCACGGCAACGCGTTGACACCCGAGGAGCTGGCGACCTTGAAGGCCGGTGACGAGGAGGCCACCAACACCGACACCATCATCCTGGTCCGGATACCGAACAACGGGAAGTCGGCCACCGCGATCTCGATTCCGCGGGACTCCTATGTCATGGCGCCCGGTCTGGGCAAGACGAAGATCAACGGCGTCTACGGCCAAACCAGGGAGGCCAAGCGAGTCAACCTGGTCAAAGCCGGTGATTCGGCCGAGGATGCCGCCACCCAGGGAACCGAGGCCGGCCGCGAAGCCTTGATCAAGACGGTCGCCGACCTCACCGGTGTGACCGTCGACCACTACGCCGAAATTGGGCTGCTCGGTTTCGCCTTGATCACCGACGCGCTCGGCGGCGTCAATGTGTGCCTCAAAGACGCAGTGTACGAGCCGCTTTCGGGTGCCGACTTCCCGGCCGGCCCGCAAAAGCTCGACGGCTCGGAGGCACTCAGCTTCGTGCGCCAACGCCACGACCTGCCGCGCGGCGACCTCGACCGGGTGGTGCGCCAGCAAGTCGTGATGGCCTCGCTGGCCCACCGGGTGATCTCCGGCCAGACGCTGTCCAGCCCCACCACGATGAGGCGGCTGGAGTTGGCGGTGCAGCGCTCGGTGGTGCTCTCTCAGGGCTGGGACGTCATGGATTTCGTCCAGCAATTGCAGAAGCTGGCCGGCGGCAACGTCGCGTTCGCCACCATCCCGGTGCTCGACGGGGCCGGCTGGAGCGACGACGGCATGCAAAGCGTGGTCCGGGTGGACGCGCATCAGGTTCAGGACTGGGTCGCCGGCCTGCTGCACGACCAGGATCAGGGCAAGACCGAGGAGCTGGCCTACACGCCCGCCAAGACCACCACCAGCGTCGTCAACGACACCGACATCAACGGGCTGGCGGCCGCGGTATCAGACGTGTTGAGCTCCAAAGGATTTACCACCGGCGCCGTCGGCAACAGCGACGGCACCCACGTGAAGTCCAGCCAGGTGCGCGCCAACAAGCCCGACGACCTGGGGGCGCAGGAAGTCTCCAAGGAGCTGGGCGGATTGCCGGTAGTCCCCGATGCGTCGCTGGCGCCGGGATCGGTGCGGGTGGTGCTGGCCAGCGACTACACCGGACCGGGCTCCGGCCTGTCCGGCGGACCCGTGGCACCGGCCCGGGTGACGAACCAGTCGGCCACCGACCCGAATGTTCCAGCTCCGTCGCCCATCCTGACCGCCGGCAGCGACAAGCCGGAGTGCATCAACTGACCACTCTGTCCGGGGCGATCCTCGATCCGATGTTGCGGGCCGACGCGGTCGGCCCGCGCATCACCTACTACGACGATGCCTCCGGCGAGCGCATCGAATTGTCCGCCGTGACCCTGGCCAACTGGGCCGCCAAGACCGGCAACCTGTTGCGCGACGAGCTGGGGGCGGGCCCGGGCAGCCGGGTGGCGATCTTGCTGCCGGCGCATTGGCAGACCGCGGCGGTCCTGTTCGGGGTGTGGTGGATCGGCGCCGAGGCCGTGCTCGACGCGTCCGGACCGGCCGATCTCGCCCTGTGCACCGCCGAACGGCTGGACGAAGCCGACGCGACTGTCGAGCCCGGTGGCGAGGTCGCGGTGTTGTCGCTTGATCCGTTCGGCCGTCCCGCGCCCGACCTGCCGATCGGCGTCACCGACTACGCCACCGCCGTGCGGGTGCACGGCGACCAGATCGTTGCCGAACGCCACCCCGGCGCGGCGCTGGGCGGCCGATCCGTCGACGAAATCCTGGCCGACTGTGAAAATTCGGCGGCAGCACGGGGTCTGACGCCCAAAGATCGGGTGCTTTCGAGCGCCTCGTGGTCCGGACCCGCCGAGCTGGTCGACGGCCTGCTGGCGGTCATGGCCGTCGGCGCATCGCTGGTGCAGGTCGCCAACCCCGATCCGGCCGCGCTGCAGCGCCGAGTCGAGACCGAGAAAGTCACCCGCGTCCTCTGAGAACGCATATTGATATCGCAATACATCAATGTTAATTTCGTGCAAGCATGAGTTGGACGGCGCGATAACAAGCAGGGCACTTAGCTGATACCGCGGCCGCGGGGTAGTTTCTTGATAATGGTTGTCGTTAGCAACTAGCTGGCAGAAAGGTTCCGGCAATGGCGGTGTACGGGTTATTGGCAAAAGCGGCAGGAACGGTATTCACCGGATTGGTCGGGGTGACGGCCTATGAGGTAGTGCGCAAGGCCGCGGCCAAGGCGCCGCTGCACCAAACCGCGGTGGTTACCGCGGAGCTCGGATTGCGCGGAACCCGCAAGGCCGAGGAGACCGCGGAGTCCGCACGACTCAAGCTCTCCGACGTCATGGCCGAAGCCCGCGAGCGCATCGGCGAGGAGGCACCCACCCCGTCCGTCGGCGAAGCCCACGATCACGAGCACTGACCCTCGGACATGAGCCTCGCGATTGTTGAAGACGTCGCAACTGCCGAAGATCCTGCCCTAACAATCGTTTCGGATGCCGCTGGCCGCATGCGAGTTTCGGTCGCGTGGGTTCGCGCCAACTCGCGGCGGGCCGTCGCGGTCGAAGAGGCCGTTGCCAAACAGACCGGCGTGCGCGCCGTGCACGCCTATCCGCGCACCGGATCGGTCGTCGTCTGGTATTCACCGCACCGCTGCGACCGCTCCGAGGTACTGGCGGCGATCAGCGGTGCCGAACACGTCGCCGCCGAACTGATCCCGGCGCGCGCACCGCATTCGTCGGAGATCCGCAACTCCGATGTGCTGCGCATGGTGATCGGCGGCGTCGCCCTGGGCCTGCTCGGCGTGCGCCGCTATGTGTTCGCCCGACCACCGTTGCTTGGCACCAGCGGCCGGGTGGTCGCCACCGGCGTCACCATCTTCACCGGCTACCCGTTCCTGCGCGGCGCGCTGCGCTCGTTGCGGTCCGGCAAGGCCGGGACCGATGCGCTGGTCTCGGCAGCGACGGTGGCGAGCCTGATCCTGCGCGAGAACGTGGTCGCGCTCACCGTGCTGTGGCTGCTCAATATCGGTGAGTACCTCCAGGATCTGACCTTGCGACGGACCCGGCGGGCCATCTCGGAGCTGCTTCGCGGCAGCCAGGACACCGCGTGGATTCGGCTGACCAAGGGTCCGCAAGCCGGCACCGAGATCCAGGTGCCGATCGACAGCGTCGAGATCGGCGACGAAGTGGTGGTGCACGACCACGTCGCCATCCCGGTGGACGGCGAAGTGGTCGATGGCGACGCCGTTGTCAATCAGTCCGCGATCACCGGTGAAAACCTCCCGGTCAGCGTCGGCGTCGGGACACACGTGCACGCCGGTTCGGTCGTGGTGCGCGGACGCGTCGTGGTGCGCGCCGAAGCCGTCGGCAACCAAACCGCCATCGGCCGCATCATCACCCGCGTCGAGGAGGCCCAGCACGACCGGGCGCCCATCCAGACGGTGGGCGAAAACTTTTCCCGCCGTTTCGTTCCCACCTCGTTCATCGTTTCGGCGATCACGCTGGCGGTCACCGGAGACGTCCGGCGCGCGATGACCATGCTGTTGATCGCCTGCCCTTGCGCGGTGGGTTTGGCCACCCCGACCGCGATCAGCGCCGCGATCGGCAACGGCGCGCGCCGCGGCATCCTGATCAAGGGTGGATCCCACCTCGAGCAGGCGGGCCGGGTCGACGCGATCGTGTTCGACAAGACCGGCACGCTGACCGTCGGACGTCCGGTTGTCACGAATATCGTTGCCATGCATAAGGATTGGCAGCCCGAGCAGGTGCTGGCGTATGCCGCCAGCTCGGAGATCCACTCCCGCCATCCGCTGGCCGAAGCGGTGATCCGCTCCACCGAGGAGCGTCACATCAGCATCCCGCCGCACGAGGAGTGCGAGGTGCTGGTCGGGCCTGGGCATGCGGACCTGGGCCGACGGCCGCACCCTGCTGCTGGGCAGCCCGTCGCTGCTGAAAGCCGAAAAGGTGAGGGTGTCAAAGAAGGCGACGGAGTGGGTGGAGAAGCTGCGGCGCCAGGCGGAGACCCCGCTGCTGCTGGCGGTGGACGGCAAGCTGGTGGGGCTGATCAGCCTGCGTGACGAGGTCCGGCCCGAAGCTGCCGAAGTGCTGACGAAGTTGCGCGCCAATGGGATTCGCCGCATCGTCATGCTCACCGGCGATCACCCGGACATCGCGCGAGGTCGTCGCCGACGAGCTGGGAATCGACGAGTGGCGCGCCGAGGTGATGCCGGAGGACAAGCTCGAGGTGGTGCGCGAGCTGCAGAACGAGGGCTACATCGTCGGCATGGTCGGCGACGGCATCAACGACGCCCCGGCGCTGGCCGCCGCCGACATCGGGATCGCCATGGGGCTGGCCGGAACCGACGTCGCCGTCGAAACCGCCGACGTGGCGCTGGCCAACGACGACCTGCATCGCCTGCTCGACGTTCGGGACCTGGGCGCCCGGGCGGTCGACGTGATCCGGGAGAACTACAGCATGTCCATCGCCGTCAACGCCGCCGGGCTGATCATCGGCGCGGGCGGGGCGCTCTCCCCCGTGCTGGCCGCGATCCTGCACAACGCGTCGTCGGTAGCGGTGGTGGCCAACAGCTCCCGGCTGATCCGCTATCGGCTCGACTGAACACCAAGCCGCACTGGGAGCCACTATCTTTCAGCTGAGAGTCGCTGCCTCTCAACTATTTTGGTAACCACCGATCTTCGGCGGACCCGGTTGGAACGTGCTGCCGTCGCTACGGATAAGCGGCGCCTGCCGCAGCCTGCTCATCCGTTCCATGAACTCCTTGATCAGGTACGCCTGCCGCTCGGCTGCCGCCTTCGCAGCCGCCTGGGCGGTGTCGAGGATCAACTTGGCAAGTGCTTCAGATCCCTTGTGGTAGGCGCTATCTCCCAGCCACAACCCCGTCATCGCGCCCAAGCCGTCTACCTCGGCACTTACCGACCCACACCGGCTCGTGACACGCACCGAGATGGACTTACAGTGCTGGTCCATCGCTTGCATCAAGTCGCGCTGCATCCCGATGCGCGCGAGCAACGAATCCGCAAGTCCGCCGGTCAAATCGGGGCCATCCAGGTACCGGGAACACCGTCGGAGTCATCGCCTCGCAGCGCCGCCTCGGCTTGCTGCAGTTCCTCCTCGGTGCTGAGATCAAGGCCCCGAACGACGCCCGGGCTAAAGCCACGAGCAACTAGGTCGCGGCGGCGCGCGACCTGCATACGCCGTGCGGAAAGCTGGCACAGCAAAAGAATCTCACTCGCCAATTGCATTGGAGGTGTTGACAGCTCGCGTTGATCGAGCTTGAGTCGCGACCGGCAGTCCGCGCTCGGTCGTCCGAACCACAATCCGCCCACTCGGGGAACTCAGCGACCTGTCCATCTGGCTGTCCTCGCCAAATCTTCGAAAACCTATGCCCTGCAGCTTAGTACAATCGCAAGCGACCATGCTGTAGTCATCTGTCCGGCAAACGTCGACGCTATCTGTGTCACCGTTCCCCGAACCGAGGCCGAACGAATGGGAGTTGGGGGCACCGATGAGTGGCGATAACAGGAATGCGCAGCGTGTCTTCGATGCGGGGGTGCTTTCTCTTGGCATCCCGATCGACGGTCTCGAAGTCGAACGCGACCTTCATTACGCGACACTGGCATTCAAACGGGCAACCGAATACGACCCGCACATGTGCGACGCCTGGCTCGGGCGAGCCGCCACCGGAGAGACCACGGCCGAGGTGATTCATCACCTTTTCCGCACCAGTACGCTGCTGGGTCGTGAGCAGCGGCGGTTGGGTCTAGCGCCGCGCGCACTCTGCGGCCGCTTCGAGACCGGCCTTTACGTGGACTACACCTTGAGCTCACTGACCGAAGTCAGGCTGGCCTATGTGGCCAGCCTCATCCAGGGCCAGGACTACGACGAGGCCGAACGAACACTCGACGAACTCGCCACATCGGATGCAGCCATGCGCGACATTGCGACCGCAGAGGTCTGCGCCTACATGCGCGGCATCCTTCATTTCACGACGCAGCGCTGGCCCGATGTGCTGACGGCGCTGGCGACATTCGTCATCGTTCACCGACGACTACATCGCGGCGGGCGCACACCTGATGGTGGGCTCAGCCTGTTCGCAGATGGGACTGTTCGGCGAAGGACTACGCCGGCTCGACCAGGCGCTCGACGGTCCGATCCCGGCGGCACGGCGCGCCGCGGAGTTCACCAAGGGCCTCACACTTCGCGAAATGGGCAACGAAGCCGATGCCCGCAAGATCTTCGAGCGCATCTACAGCGAAGAACCGGGATTCGAGGCCAATTACGCGGCCCTGCGAGACCCGAAGTACCGACTCGTCGTGACAACCAAGGAAGTCATCGAGTCCCGCTCCGACAGATGGGATCCGGGTAGCGC
The DNA here is from genome assembly GCA_963832935.1 of uncultured Actinomycetota bacterium. Classification (GTDB taxonomy): domain Bacteria; phylum Actinomycetota; class Actinomycetes; order Mycobacteriales; family Mycobacteriaceae; genus Mycobacterium. The sequence continues at coordinate 23,546 of CAWHWA010000018.1, read as the reverse complement.
TGCGACCAACGCGGGCCGCGAGGCGGACGCACTCACCGAACGCAGCAACGAGCACCTGCGCGCGGCGCAGCAGGAACTCGACCGCCAGGTCGGGCTGGGAGAAGTCAAGTTGCAGGTGGCCAAACTCCGGTCCGCGGCGCAGCTGGCGAAATTGCGCGAGGACAAGGGGCTGAGCACGGCTTCGCGCAGCCTGCATCTGGCATTCACCGGCCCACCCGGCACCGGTAAGACCACCATCGCTCGTGTGGTAGCCAAAACCTATTGCGGTCTTGGTCTTTTGGAATCGCTTTCCGTCGTCGAAGCCAAACGGCAGGATTTTGTCGGCCAGCATCTGGGCAGCACCGCGATCAAGACGAGCGCATTGATCGACACCGCTATGGGCGGCGTGCTCTTCATCGACGAGGCGTACACGCTGATCCAGACCGGCCTGTCAGGTGGTGACGCCTTCGGGCGTGAGGCGGTCGACACACTGCTGGCCCGGATGGAAGACGATCGCGACCGCCTGGTCGTGATCATCGCCGGGTACGACGCAGAGATCGACCGATTCCTCTCCGCCAACGAGGGCCTCGCGTCCCGGTTCACCAAACGAATTCGCTTCCCGTCATATAGCCCGTCCGAACTGGGCGATATCGGGCGGCTCATCGCCAAGGCCCGCGATTCTGAATTGTCGCCGGTCGCTTACGACGAACTAGTGACCGTATGCACACGACTGTGCGCCGAGGAATCAATCGATCACGGCGGAAATGTCCGCAAGAGTATCGATCTCGCCGGTAACGGGCGGTTTGTGCGTAACGCGATCGAAATGGCTGAGGAAGAGCGCGCCTACCGTCTCACCGAGGGCCCCGACACCACATCGCACAGCTTCGACGAGGACGTGTTGATGCGCATCGAAGGAAGCGACATGAAGGCGGCGTTGGGCGGCATCCTGCAGACGCTGAATCTGAGTTAGCAATGAGGAGAGGCCATGATCGATCGAGATGAAATTGTCGGCGCCGGCGCGGCGATGATGGGGCGTCACGCAGTGGCCGACACCGAGTTCACCACTGCCAGTGCGGGCGAACCGGCCTGGGCGCACAGGGTGAGCGCGCCGCACGCCGACGAACTTGGCTTGGTACGTCCGGCGAAGGCAGCCCCCGCCACGGCTGGCGAAAGGCATTGCACCGCATGACCGGCGGGAAACTGAACCCGGGCGAGTCCTCGGCCGACGCCAACTGGAAGGTGTTGGCCGATCGCGCCAACCAGCCGGTACGAGGCTCCTACAGTATCGCCGTGCTGTCGCTCAAAGGCGGTGTCGGAAAGACCACGACCACCTTTGGGTTGGGCGCCACATTCGCGTCGTTGCGGGGTGACCGCGTGATTGCCGTCGATGCCAACCCTGATTTCGGGACGCTGGCCCAGCGGGGTCCGAATCAGACCCGCTCCACGGTGCGCAATCTGCTGACTGATGGCGAAATCCGTCGGTATCCCGAGATGCGCCGGCACACGTCGCAAAGTCCCAGCCGACTGGAAATCCTGGCTTCCGAACGGGACCCGGCCGTGTCAGAAGCGTTTTCGGAAGATGACTATCGGACCGTGCACCAAATCCTGGACCGCTTCTACAACATCATCCTTGCGGACTGCGGCACAGGTCTGACGCATTCGGCTACCCGGGGCGTCCTCGACGTCGCCGATGCCTTGGTGGTGGTTGCCTCACCGGCGATCGACTCTGCGCGCAGTGCTTTGGCGACGCTCGACTGGCTGCGACATCACGGCTACGCCCGATTGGTGCCCGATGCCAGAGTGGTGTTGAGTTCGGCCCGCCCGGGGGCCATGCCGATCGATATCGAACAGTTGAGCCAGCATTTTCGGTCGCGGGCGCGTTCGCCGTTCGTCATTCCCTACGACCACCACCTCGCCGAGGGCGGTGAGATCTCGCTGGAATTGCTGAAGCGCAAGACCCAGTACCAGTACCTGGAATTGGCCGCGTCGATGGCCGACGAGTTCGGCCGGCAGTATCACCGGTAAACCGCTATTTCCCTTCCCATCAAAGGTAGCCCGTCAATGAACTATGTTCTCGACCCTGAGTTGGCCGCCCTGGCGACCGGCTTTCCCACATTGGATCTTGCCGATCTCGCGTCCACGCGCGAAGTTTCACGGACACTGCTCGGCCAACTACCAAAATACGAGACACGAATCGCATTGGCGGTACACGACGTCGTGGTGCGCGGTCAGGGTGCCGAGGCCGTCCCCGCTCGCGTCTACGCACCGGCTGAGCGCTCGGCCCCGGCGCCCACGCTGCTGTACCTGCATGGCGGCGCGTATGTCATGGGAGGACTATCCCAGGCCGATTCCACCGCCCGGATGCTCGTCGACCAGGCAGGCGTCACCGTCGTGGCCATGGATTACCGCTTGGCACCGGAGCATCCGTACCCGGCCGGCCTGGAAGACTGTTACGCGGTTCTGCAATGGGCGTGTGCCGAAGGGCGGCAATTCGGGATCGATGCGGACCGCCTTGGCGTATTGGGTGAGAGCGCCGGTGGCGGCTTGGCGGCGGCACTGGCGCTGATCGCCCGGGACCGCGGCGGGCCGCGCCTGATCGCCCAATTCCTCGATGCCCCAACCATCGACGACCGGCTCGACACCCCGTCCATGACGATGCTCGTCGACACGCCGGTCTGGCAGTCCGTCAACTCCCCGTACAGCTGGCGCTATTACCTTCGCGGCACCGCAGAACCCGGCGGCGCCGATGTCCCAATTTATGCCGCCCCGGCCCGCGCCAACGTGGCGGACCTATCCGGGCTGCCGCCCGCCGTCGTGATCGCTTACCAAATCGATCCCACCCGGGACGAGGGTCTGGACTACGCGCGCAAGCTCATCCAGGCGGGGGTGCCCACCGAGCTGCACCACTACGCGGGTGCGTTCCACGTGGCCCACTTCGCCCCGGGAACTGTCATCGGCGCCCGGATGGTCGCCGACCGCATGGCGGCCATCCGGCGCATGCTGGGCAGCTGAAGAGCTCGGACCAGTTGACGCACTACAGACCGGATTGCTCGACACCGCTTGCTCCCGCGCCCCCCTGGCGCAGCCGATCGGGATACGATTCCGGCGCAACGCGGTTCACGCCCGGAACCCCGGTGTCGGCCGTCGGAGGGTTAGCCGGGGCCGCGACGACACCACGCGACTGCCGCGCGGTGCCAGCCATGCCGTGCCGGGCGTATCTGGCCTGCATCGCCGCGAACGACTGTTGCGCGGTGTCGGCCCGCACGCCCGCGGTCGCCTGAGCTTCGGCCTCGACGGCGGAGCTGTCCGGGGTGGAGAACAGCTGCTGATACAGCGTCGTGTATGCCTGGTAAGCCTCAACCAGGCGCGCGTACACCGCGTGCTCCGAAGTGCCTTCGGATTCAGCCGATCCGGGCCGCCGGGACTCGCGAAGCAAGGCGCCTACGGCGGCCAATGCCTGCAATGAGTTGAGCACCACGACAACTGTGAGCGCCCAGCCGGTTTCATCAGCCTTGATCCGAACGGCTGCGGCGTCCAGACAACCCGTGACCGCGAGTGCGACCACGATCCACCCGCGGGTGGCTTGGCCGGGCAGTAGTCCGACCGCTGCCACGATTGCCGCGAGCACGCTGAGCCGGACCGGGTAACCAAGAAGCGTTGGCGAGCCTAGATCCACCGCAAAGGTCGCCGGGCCGAGAACGGCAACGAGCGCCCACAGCGATCGACTTACCCGGTCCGGCTGCTCCTTGGCGACCTGGGCCCCGATGAGAGCCAGCTGTAGGCGCTGACTGGTCGGCCGTACCCGGCGTACGCCGAGTGACCCTTCGTGTTGGTCATGGCCGCTCCCCGCTCGTTCGGTCGGTCGCCGTCACCGTCGATACAAGCCTCCAACTAACAAACTACTCGTACGTCAGTCCACGATGTCCAATGACGATTTGATGTAACGCATTTCGTCGTCGGTGGCCACCATCGTCACCAGCGCCATGGCTGATCGGGTACCCACTCGGACCAGGTCTTGATCGTGGTCGAGCAGTTGCAGTGTGACGTCGGCATCTGCCGACGGCTCGGCATCCGATGGTTTGACCACCATCGTTGTCACGCCTTCCTGGACCAAATGTTCTGTGGTGCCGTCAAACATCTCCACCCGGTAGTCACGATCGGAGCCCACCCGCATCGCATCCGAGTCGGGGTCGTTGACGCTCAACAGATCCGAATCGCCGATCTGTTCGGCCATTGTTCGCCAGCCTGCGGGTCGCCCAGTATGAACGTTGACCAGGGCCCCCAACGCCAAGGAGCGCAGCACCACCTGCTGAGCCAGATGCAGTGTTCCGCATAGTTCGACTCGCTTTACTCGGGGCCCGAACAACGGCAGTGCGACCGCCCGGCCACGTTCGTCGGCCCCGACCACCTGCCCGCATCCCCACACCGGCAACTCCGAGATCCTCAACTGCATCAACGCCTTTCCCATACACCCACTCCGCTACCGTGCCGCCGCGGAGAAGGCAGCGGCAGACTGCAGATCAACGCGGCGTACTGCCGGCCCGACAGCTGCCCGAGATCACGCAGGTGGGCCCGGGTACGTCCGTAGTTGTCGAACCGCACCAGACCACGAAGTTTGATCAGATCGTCGCGATCATCGCGGCGCAACGAAACACACACGGTTGTCGAGTGACTCGGCACCGTCCACGGCACGCCGAGACCGGCAGTGGTGAACATCGACGGTTTGACAACGAAGCTGCGGAGTTGCAAACGGTCTTCGTGGCAAGCCGACCAGGTTTCATGAAGGGCCCCTAGGTCCGCTCCGTGCGACAGTTGCTCTGTGGCCTCGGCAATTTCGGCAGCCGTCATGATCCGTGATCGCAGTCCCGCGTCAGATAGCCGGTTGGCGACGCGTCGGGTGGCCGTAGACGCGGTTCGCACAATCCCATCCCAACCGCCGCCCCGGTTATGTACCGCCTCGGTGCACAGTGCCGGATCCAAGCGCACCACCACCCACACCGAGCGCTGGGCGATCGCCGGTAGTGGACCCAGCACCGTGTCGTAAACGGCTCCGATCTGACCGCGGCCGTTCGAACCGGGCGCCCTGACTGATCACATCGATGGAATCCACCGTGATGTCGAACTGCTGCAAGCAGTCGGCCAGCATCCGTAAGGAAACCGTCTCGCCCGACACGGCGATTGCGGGTTCCATGATCGTTATCGCCTGGGGATCCTCCACAATGCGTACCAAGGACATCAGGAGTTCTGCCGTCCCAACGGAACCCGATGCGCGAGCCGTCGGGCAATTCGGTATCGAACGGCTCGAAACGTTGTACCCGCCGCTTGCGACGGCGTAGCTCGTACCAGAAGCCCAGTCGTCGGGACGTCCAGCGCGGAATCGAGTGTCCTCGGATTCGCAGCACGAGACAGCATGCGCCCCGCCCAGACCGGCCGCGGCACCGTACCAACCGGGCTTGCCCAGCACCAATGCGACGGCGATGCCGGCCGAGACGAATACCTGCAGCGCCAGCATGGCCGATAGCGGCAGCGTGCGTTGCGGCATGATCGCGGCTGTCGCGAACAACCGCCGAGACGTCTCGCCGTTCGCCCGTTCTTGACCGGTTCTATCGTGTCGGCATCACTGGCGGTTCCTTGTCTGCGCAGCAACTGATTTCGGCCGGCAGCCTCCGTATTTCTGCTGCGGGTAAACTGGCTCCGAACTTGAGCATTTCGTCGAACGCTGATCGGGGCCGCCATGCCGGCGCAAGTCACCACGCGCGCGCAAGTCAACGGATATCGGCTCCTGGTGCGGCGGCTGGAACACGCGCTGATCCGTGCCGACTCGCGGATGATCCACGACCCGATGCGGGGGCAGATGCGGGCGCTGCTGGTCGGAATGGTCATCGCGGTGCTTATTTGTGGCGGAGCGGGTGTGCTTGCCTTCTTCAGGCCGACACCGAATTTCGGCGATTCAACGATCATGCTCAGCAAATCAAACGGCGCCATGTTCGTCCGGATCGGCGACCGCCTGCATCCTGTGCTCAATCTGGCGTCGGCGCGGTTGATCGTCGGAAAGAGTGACCCGCCAAAGCAAGTGGACGACAAGTTCCTCAACACTCTTCCGCTGGGTCCGGCGGTCGGTATCGTCGGCGCTCCTAGCAGTGTCAACGCGGGCGATGACATGGCGACGTCGTCATGGACGGTGTGCGACTCCACACAACTACCTTCCACCACCGAGCAGTCCCGCGCTTCCTCGATCGAGACCACGGTGCTGGCCAATGACCCCGTGCTCGGTGACGACATCCAAGCGGCGCCGCCCGACCAGATGATTCTGACCAGAGCCGGCGGCGCCATATATCTTGTATACAACGGTGTACGGGCCGCGATCGACCCGGCCGATCCGATCCTGCGTAACGCGCTGCGTCTGTCGGACAGCGAGATTCGAGAAGTCTCGCCGGGGCTCCTGAATTCCTTCCCGCTGGTACCACCGATCCTGCCGATCACCATCCAAGGGGTCGGCGAGCCGGCCGACTACCTCCCGGAGATCTACCGGGTGGGTTCGGTCCTCAAAACAGTTGATTCGCGTGGTGACCATTTATACGTCGTGCTGCACGAGGGTTTGCAGCCCATCTCGGCCGCGACGGCAGACATCGTGCGGTACGGGAACACGCAATCGCCAACGGCGTCGGAGCCTACTGGCATCTCACCGGCCCTGGTGAACGGCGCCCCCATCGCGCATACCTTGGCGGTCGACTACTACCCGGCGGTCCAGTCGCGGTTCGTGCATATCGATCCGGACCGGGTGGTGTGTATGTCCTGGCAGCACAACAACTCGGCCACCGCGGCAACGACCCGCCTACTTGTCGGAAATCGGCTGCCATTGCCGAACGATGCGCAGCCAGTGCGCCTCGCCACCGCAGATGGCGGCGGCCCCGGCCTCGACAGCGTCTATCTCAGGCCCGGGACAGGCGAATACGTCCAGGCCACTGGGGCCGAGCCGAACAGCCGTGCCTCGGGACAGTTGTTCTACGTCAACGACTTGGGAGTGCGCTTCCACGTCAGGGATGAGACTGCCGCCGCGGCGCTGGGTGTTGTCGGAGTGAAAGCGCCCGGCAGCTCTAACCAGGCGGCCCAGCCCGCGCCCTGGCCCGTCCTGGTGCTCCTTCCGCCCGGACCCGAACTATCCCAACAGGCCGCGTTGATCGCTCACGACGGGATAGCCGCCGATCCGCAAGGACACCAGATCGCACCACCCAAGCAGTAATGCGCGCGGCGCGCAGCCCTTCGTATCGCCTATCAGGTGAGAGGTTAAAACTCACACCGTCGGCTGCCGGAGAGCTCTTGACTAGAGCCGCATTTCACGGAAGAACGCGTAAAGACCGACGATCCAGCATGCCAGGGGAAACACCGTCCCGATCGCCATGTACTCCAGGATCTCGACCCGGCGGCGCATTACCGGGGAAAACTCCAGACTGGGCGCGACCAACCCGCAGACCACGCACAGCGCCATCAGGGCAACGAGTCCGACCGCCGTATTGACCTGCCACGCGGCGACGAAGGTCGCGGTCTTGACGATGGCAGCCAGGGCAATCAACAGACCGCCACCGATCAGCACGGCGGACTGGATGAGATCGTGGTGACTGCGGCCGCGCAAACACAAAACCGTTGCCACCGCGACCGCAAAAGTGGTTCCCTGCCAGAAGAATCCGTTGCCGACGTCGAGGGCCAAGTAGGAGCCGACGATGGCAAACGTTGCCGCGGCGGCGACAATCCCGGTCAGCTAGTCCCTAGCCCTGCGAACTTGGTCGGTCATGCGCTCCGCAGTAGGGATGACCTGCTTCCCAAGGGCATTGACACCTTCCACCGTGGTGCCGCCATTCGTTTCAATGTTGTCGAGCGGCTCGCCTGCGGTCGGAACGCGCGGCACGGGCAACCGAGACAGCATGATCGTGGCCCTGGGCGCCAGGTATACGACGATGACCGCGATCGTCGCCGACATCGCGCCCACCACGCGTGGATTCAGATTCAGCACCAGATGCGCCACGGCGGCCGGAACACCAAACACCGCAAGCCCAATGACAGCGGTGTAGAGCGCTCGGCCGCGGCCGGAGCTCAGTAGCTGTAACAACGCGATCAATGCCGTCACCGCCAGCGCAACAGGGAGTGCCTTGACCGCCGACGCGCCCGGCACCATGTGTAGCGATCCGCCGAAAATCAAGGGCAGCGCAACCGCCGCTAGCCAGGTGTATCTGCCCGGATCTCCGGATCGCAACGACATTACGAAAGCGGCTACAGCGCAGCCGAATCCGGCCGAAAGAACTGTCATCGCAGCAATCGGCAAGTGAGCGACCGAGGGTACCAGGACCTCTCCCCGCAGGAACAGCGCAGTCGCCGCCGACAGCGCGATACCGGCCACACGCCATCCTGCCATCCAAAGTTGCTCAGACAAACGACATCTGATGTTGTCACCGGAATCGGTGTCGGCGTCCAGCTTGTCGACCAACGGGGATGACGCGGGCGCGCCGACCTCCCGAATGACCAGTAGCTCACCGTCGTAGACGCTGGCCGCAGCTAACGATCGGCCCGGGTCGATCAGGTCACCCGTCGGGCGAGCGAAAGTCCACTTTCCTGCGGGATTATCGAATTTTGTAGCTACGCCGGTCCTCACGCGGAACTGATCGTTGGCTAATTCGATGACATCGGTGATGATCATCGAAATACTCACTCGGCTGGGCACTCCGACGTCGATCAGCAGGCCGCCGATCAGGACCGAGATTCGGCTGAGCCCATGCTCGTCCTCTGATTCGGAGTCCAACTCCGATACCGGTGGCGGTAACGTCGATGAGTGAGACGGCAACGTCATTGGCAAAGCCTTTCCTCGCCAACCATACGGTTTGACAATACCTTTGGATGCCGGTGAGACCAGGGCAGCCGAGCATCCAGGGGAGGCCGCTTGGCTAGGCAGGGATTCGTCCGACGTCTGCGCGTTGCGCCGCCGCGAATGCCCGGCGGCGAAGTCGCCCTCCAGTCACCGCCTGAGGTGCCACGCGTCATTCCCGGAAACTTGCTGACCAAGCTCATGCCACTGATGATGCTCGTCGCGAGCGTCGGCATGATCGCGCTGATGATCACAGTCGGCGGTCGCGACGTCAGCCGCAACCCGATGTTTCTGATCTTCCCGATGATGATGGTCACCTCAGTGGCAGGAATGTTCATGGGCGCCGGCGGCAAACCGGGCAAGGCCGCGGCCGAACTCGACGAGGAACGCAAGGATTTCTTCAGCTATCTCGCCGGACTGCGCGATGACGCCGAAGAAACCGGCGATGGTCAGCGCGCCGCGTTGGAATGGAGTCATCCCGACCCTCGAACACTGGTTGATGTGGCCGGGACGCGTCGCATGTGGGAACGTCGTCCGACCGACCACGACTTCTGCCACGTGCGGGTCGGTGTCGGAACTCACCGGCTGGCCACCCGACTCGTGGCGCCCGAGACCGGGCCGCCAGAAGACCTGGAGCCGGTGGCCACGAACGCCCTGCGGCGCTTCGTGACCACACATTCAGTGGTGCACGCCTTGCCGACGGCGGTCTCACTTCGCGCCTTTCCAACGATCAGCTTCGAAGGCGACCGTCCCTTGGGTCAGCAGCTGGTGCGCTCGATGGTGCTCGAATTGTGCGCTTTTCACGGCCCGGACCATCTGCAGGTCGCGGTCGTCACCGCCGACCCGGACAGCGAGAGCTGGAGCTGGCTGAAGTGGCTTCCGCAAGTGCAACATGCGTCGGCCCGCGATGGGTGCGGCGCTATGCGGATGCTCTTCCCATCGCTGGAACTGTTGGAGAATTCGCTGGCGTCCGACCTTGCCGAGCGCGGTCGCTTCGCCCGCAACGCCCAGCCGACGCAGGGTCTCAAGCAGCTCGTCATAGTCGTCGACGACGGCTACGTCACCGGCGACGAGCGATTGCTCACGGACGCCGGCCTGGACAGCGTCACGGTGCTCGACCTCAACGGCCCCCGAGAGGGGCCCGCGTCACGGCGCGCCCTGCAATTGGTCGTCGAAAACAACGATGTCGGCGCGCGCACGGCAGCCGGCGCCGAGCGTTTCGCCACTCCGGACCGTCTCACTCTTGCCGAAGCCGAGGCCACCGCGCGTGTGTTCAGCCGATACCAGCTCGGTGGCGCGGCCCATATCGTCAATCTCGAATCAGATTCCCGGGCAGCCGATCCCGGATTGATGGCGCTGCTGAAGATCCCCGATGCGGCGGCGATCCTCCCTGAGGAAGTGTGGCGGCTGTCGACACCGCGCAGCCGCCTTCGGGTGCCGGTTGGCTATACGCCGGCGGGCAACCCGCTGGAGTTGGATATCAAAGAGTCCGCCGAGGGGGGCATGGGTCCACACGGTTTGTGCATCGGCGCGACCGGCTCGGGGAAGTCCGAATTTCTTCGTACGTTGGTGCTGGCGATGATCACGTCGCACTCACCTGAAGCGTTGAACCTTATCCTCGTCGATTTCAAGGGCGGGGCAACGTTTCTCGGGCTTGACGGCGTCCCACACATCGCCGCGATTATCACCAACCTCGAAGACGAGCTGACGATGGTCGACCGAATGCGCGATGCGCTGGCCGGCGAGATGAACCGACGCCAAGAATTGCTGCGCTCGGCGGGCAACTTCCCGAATGTCACCGAGTACGAACGCGCCCGAGCCAGCGGCGCCGAACTCGATCCGCTCCCCGCGCTGTTTATCGTGGTGGACGAATTCTCCGAATTACTCTCCCAGAAACCGGATTTCGCGGAGCTGTTCGTCATGATCGGGCGACTTGGCCGGTCGCTACACATTCACCTGCTGCTCGCGTCTCAGCGTCTGGAGGAGGGCAAGCTACGAGGGCTGGACTCGCATCTGTCGTATCGGATCGGCCTCAAGACATTCTCGGCCGGCGAGTCGCGCAGCGTGCTCGGCGTCCCGGATGCCTACCACCTACCTAGTGTTCCGGGGTCCGCCTTCTTGAAGTGCGATGCCGACGAGCCAATTCGTTTCAACGCGTCCTACGTCTCCGGTGAATACATCAGCCCTCGCCTGTCGCCGCGTACTGGGCGCACAGCACTTCTCGGCGCGCAAGCCGCCAAGCTGTTCACCGCCACCCCGGTCGAGAAGGACCCCACCCCCGTTAAGCCGTGCGACGCGATGGACAGCGAGCCCGATCCCCAGATGCCGCCAGGACCGACTAAGACCACGCTGCTCGACATGGTCGTCAGCAGGCTGCGCGGCCAAGGTCGGCCTGCGCACGAAGTGTGGCTGCCGCCGCTGGAGGCCAGCCCCGCGGTCAACGTCCTGCTGCCCAGCCCGGCATGGAACGATCCGCAGAATCTCAACGGAAGGCTATGGCTGCCAATAGGTGTGGTGGATCGGCCATACGACCAGCGTCGTGACGCCCTAGTGGTGGATCTCTCCGGCGCTCAGGGCAACGTCGCGGTGGTCGGCGGTCCACAGTCGGGCAAATCCACGGCGATCCGCACACTCATCATGGCCGCGGCGGCCACCCACACCCCCGAGCAATTGCAGTTCTATTGTCTCGATTTCGGCGGCGGCACGCTGGGTAGCGTGACGAATCTGCCGCACGTCGGCAGCGTCGCCGGCCGCATGGACGCCGACCGCATTCGCCGAACCGTCGCGGAGATCAGCGGACTACTGCGCGAGCGTGAATTGCGCTTTAGGGACCTCGGGATCGAATCGATGCGCGACTTCCGGCAGCGCAAAGCTCAGTTGGCGGCGCTGCCTGCAGATGTCGCAGCCCAGGATCCGCTGAGCCACGACAAATTCGGCGACGTGGTGGTCGTGGTTGACGGTTGGGCCACGATCAAAAGCGACTTTGAGATGCTCGAGCCGGCATTGCAAGGGATCGCGATCGGGGGGCTGTCGTACGGAATTCACCTCGCGGTCACCGCCAGCCGGTGGATGGAAATCCGGCCGGCGGTCAAAGACATGCTCGGCACCCGCGTGGAGTTGCGGATGGGCGATCCGGTCGACAGCGACATCGGCCGCAAATGGGCCGAGCTCGTTCCGATCGGCCGGCCCGGCCGCGGCATGAGCCCCCAACGGCTGCATATCCTGGTCGGGTTGCCGCGCCTGGACTTCAGCTCCGACATCGAGGATCTGCCCACCGGGGTCGCCAGCGCCTGCGAGGCGGTCCGCCAGGGCTATGGCGACCGGCACGCTCCCCCGGTGCGCATGCTCCCGCACAGTGTGGACCGCGCCGCGGTCGTCGACGCCGCCAAGCGCGCAGGCGCGCTGGGCAAGGCAAAAGTCCCCATCGGCATCAACGAAGCCGAATTGGTGCCCGTGATAGTCGATTTCGATGCTCAACCACACTTGGTTGTCATCGGGGACAGCGAATGCGGCAAGACAGGCTTACTGCGCAACGTCGCCGAGGGGTTGATGGAGAACGCGTCGTCGCACGAGTGCAAGATCGTCCTCGTCGACTTTCGGCGCACCTTGCTCGGCGTCGTTGAGAACGATTATCTGGGCGGGTACGCCACGTCGGCGCAGTCCTGCGCGGAGCTGATGACGTCGTTGGCGGCATCGTTGAAGGACCGACTACCCCCCAGCGATATCACCCAACAGCAGCTCAAAGAGCGCTCGTGGTGGCAGGGCCCAGATGTGTACGTGTTGATTGACGATTACGACCTCATCCCCGGAAGCTCACTCAATCACCCGCTGGGCCCGCTCGTCGAATACTTCCCACAGGCAAGGGATATCGGCCTGCGTGTCGTGATCGCCCGGCGCATCGGCGGCGCCGGGCGCGCCATGATGGACCCGATCATCGGCCGGCTCAAGGATCTCTCGTGTAACGGACTCGTCATGAGCGGTACCAAGGAAGAGGGCGCCCTGTTCGGGTACAAGGCGCAGCTGATGCCCCCGGGTCGCGGCATGTTCGTCTCCCGAACGATGAAGAGCGACGTAATCCAGCTCTCCCGAATGCCTGACCTATGACCACTTCATCAGAGACAGACGAATTCCAGGTCATCGCGGCCGCATCCCAGCACGTGCGATTGTCGTTACTGAGCAACCGGACTCAGGTCGATGTAGCACTGCCACTCGATGTGCCCATCGCCAACCTGACTCCGGAACTGGTGAAACTGGCACGGGTCGGTGCGGACGCCGAGCTCGACACAGCCGAAGACCCATTCGCCAACGAGTCCAAGCACAACGTCTGGGTACTGAGCCGCCTCGATACCCCGACACCACTGCCATCGAGTAGCACATTGCGCGACAGCGGCGTGGCCGACGGCGAGCTGCTGCGACTGACGGCGCAGCGCGCCTTGACCGCGCCGACGCTGTACGACGACATGGTGGACGCGGCTGCGCGCCTGAACAAGGCCGGCTATGCCGGTTGGGATGGCACTGCGGCCCGCTGGATGACATTCGCCGGTGTCCATCTGGCCTCGGCCGTGTGGGTTTGGTTCCTGCTGGCTGGCGCGCTCGCGCCGAACCGTGTTGCCGTCGTGGGATTGTCGGCTGCGGTGGCATTAGTACTGACGGGTGTGGCCGCGCTGGCCCACCGCTGCCACGGGCAGTCCGATATCGGCGCCGCACTGGGATGGGCGGCGCTTCCGATCACGGCGGCAGTCGGGTGGGTAGCGCTGCACGGGCTGGGCAGCTACGGGTTGGCTGCCGGCTGCGCGGTCATGGTGGTGCTCTGCGTGCTATTGTTCCGCGCCGTCGGCACCGGGCGCTGGGGCTATCTCGCCCTGGGGCTGACTTTCGCCCTCACCGGACTTGCGCTGGTGGCGCGCGCTGCCGGAGCACCGGCCGACCTGGTGGGTGCCGTGCTGGCATCGGTCGCGACGCTGGGCTGTCTGGCCGTCCCGAAGGTGACCTTCGGGCTTGCCCGAGCCTCCCAACCAGTGGCCGAGCCTAAGCCGACCGATACCGACATACCCCCTGGTGCGGAAGATATTTGGGCTCGTGTCAGGTCGGAAACGCTGACCCGGTCAGCCCTCTACACCGGCCTGGCGGTCAGCGCCGGTGTCGGGGCGTTCGCCGTCCTGACCTCGTCCAGCCCAATTCGATGGCCTGCCCTCACTTTCGCGTTGAGCTGCGCAGCGGCGCTGGGCCTCTACGCTCAACGGCCGGTCACCAAGGAGGAGCGGGCGGGGCTGGCGATACCGGCCGCCACACTGACCATCCTCAGTTGCGCTCTGGCCCAGGGTGGTAACCAACCGATGCCGCTGGTGGCGTTCGGGGTGCTGTTGACGACGACCCTGGTGTTTGCCGTTATCGGAGCCAGCGCTCCGGCTGGCCGACTTCGCCCGCGGCCGAGGACGGCACTCGCGTATCTCGGATACTTGATCACCGTGGCTTTGATCCCGCTGGCGATGTGGGTGGTTGGCGTCTACGGCCGATTGAGCGGCGCATGATTCGCTGGGCGGCGGTGCTGATCGTCGTGCTATCCGTCGCGGAGATGACCCTCGGAGCACCCGCACTGGCCATCGAGCCGCCGCTGGTACCCCCGGGGGACCCGCCTCCCGGCGCCGTCGCTCCGCCGGACCCGACCGAGCAGAAAGCCTCCTGCGGGATTGGCACCGTGTCTCCGGGCAGCCAGCTCCGACTCCGCCCCAGTGCCGACACAATGCTCAACTACACCGGCGCTTGGAAGTTTTCGCGCGGAGCGGGACAGAAAGTTGCGGTGATCGACACAGGCGTAGCGCCCAATCCCCGGCTGCATGCGCTAGAGCCTGGTGGCGACTATGTCTCGTCATCCGATGGTTTGGTCGACTGCGACGCGCACGGCACCCTGGTCGCAGGGTTGATCGCCGCAGCACCCAGTCCCGACGACTCCTTCGCGGGCGTCGCGCCGGACGCGACCATCTTGTCGATCCGCCAGAACAGCGACGTGTACTCGGTGCGGGGAACGGGATCCACGCAGGGCGATCCGAATGCGGTGTCACCCGGTTACGGAAACACCCGGACTTTGGCGCTGGCGATAGTCCACGCGGTGGATCTGGGCGCCACGGTGATCAATCTTTCCGAGGCGGCGTGTGCGCCGGTCGGCGCGGGATTGGATGACGCGGCCGTCGGCCAAGCAGTTCGGTATGCATTCGAGCGAAACATTGTGGTGGTTGCCGCCGCCGGCAACATCAGCTCGCAGGGGCTGTGCAGCGCGCAGAACGAGGCGCGCGATCCCAACCTTCCGCTGGCCGACGGCTGGAGTTCGGTACGCACGGTCGCCAGCCCGGCGTGGTTTCGGGATTATGTGCTTACCGTCGGCGCGGTGGCACCGAACGGAAAACCCAGTGACTTCTCGCTGCACGGGCCGTGGGTAAGCCTGGCCGCACCCGGCGAACAGCTGACGTCGTTGAGCCCGAACGGCCCTGGATTGATGAACGCCTGGCAGGATCCACAGCGCGGTCTGGTGCCGGTCAACGGCACCAGCTTTGCCGCGCCCCTGGTCTCAGGTGTCGTCGCCTTGATCCGCTCTCGTTTTCCGGGGATGTCAGCAACAGAAGTCATGGAGCGGATCAAACGGACCGCGCAGACGCCGGAGACGGGCCCGAATGCGGAAACCGGCTACGGCGTGATCGACCCGGTCGCCGCGCTGACCTATGATCTTCCTCCAGCCGAGAGAATGCCGGCTCCCCTTGCCGGCCAATCGATTAGCGCTCCTGGTGAACCGAGTAAGGCCGATACGCGAGCGCGTGACATCGTGCTGATAGTGGTCGGTACGTGCGTGGCAATTGCAGCGATCGCCGTGGTGGTCGTCAAGAGTCGAGGGGGAGGCCGAACGTGACCAACGGATTCGATGGGCCCGACGAGATCGAAGACAGAGCCGCACGATTGCTCGCTCAGGTCGCTGCCCAGCGCACGCAACGACAGGTGGAGCAACCCGGACCCGATGACGACCCTGAGGCCATCGACGAGCCCGAACCGATGTCCGGTCCGCAACCGGCGGCGTACGACGACACCGATACCGAACCAGAAAAGCCACGCTCCGCCCGTCGCATGGCTTCGCCGCCGTGGCAGTCTTCCACGTCATCGATGGGCATGGCGTTCGAGTCCACCGACCCGCAACCGCAGGACCATCCGGAACCGCGGGTTCCTGAGCCTTCACCACCCGCATGGCCGCCGGGACTGCCGCCGTTGCCCCCTCCCCCGTGGCAGGGGCCACCATGGGCGCCGGTGCCCGAACCCGCGCGTGAACCGCGCGAACCAGCACCTCACGCGGATCGCTATGCATCACCCGGATTTCGGTTGCCGCCAGCTCTCGACGAGGCTCAGATCGTCAACCGCGATCGAAACGCACCGGCGTCGGGGTGGCGCCGAACCGTCTACAAATTCACCGCTCGCCGGATCAACCCTGGATTGTCGCGCAAAGAGCGCCAACGCAATGAACTGTTCGAGCACATCCGTCAACCCATCGTCGGCGATTTCCGGATCGCAGTGCTTTCCATCAAAGGTGGTGTCGGAAAGACAACCACAACATTGGGTTTGGGCTCGGCATTGGCGACGGTACGCACCGACCGCGTCATCGCCGTCGACGCGAACCCGGACCGCGGCACACTGGCCGAACGGGTGCCGGATACGTCGACGTCCTCCACGGTGCGTGATCTACTCAGAGACCCGAACATCAAGCGATATGCGGATGTTCGCAATCACACCCGAATGGCGCCGAGCCGGCTCGAAGTCCTCGCCAGCGAGCAAGATCCGGCAGTGGCCGAGATTTTCGGTGAAACCGACTACCGGCGCACCGTGGACATTCTCCGGCATTACTACAACATCATCCTCACCGACTGCGGTACCGGAATCATGCATTCGGCGATGGCCGGTGTGCTGGACTTAGCCAATGCGATCGTACTGGTGGGCTTGCCGGCCATCGATGCGGCGCGCAGCGCGTCGGCGACGCTGGACTGGCTCGCACAACACGGTCACGGGGCCCTGGTGCGAGAGGCCCATGTAGTACTGACCTCACCGAAACGCGGTGCGGCAGCATTGAAGTTGGACAAGGTCGTCGAACACTTCGACGCGCGCTGCCGATCGACGCACGTCATTCCGTTCGAGCCGCATTTGGCCGAGGGCGCAGATTTCGACTTCAGATTGCTCAAACCCGCAACGCGACAGGCATATCTCGAACTCGCCGGGGCGGTCTCGGAGAACTTCTCACGGCAGCACTGAAGATGACCGGCGACTAGCTATTCAGTATTCAGGTTGTCCAGGAATGACGACATCCCGAAGTCACCGAGATACTGGCCCAAGACTATCGGGGGCAGAACCGGTTGCCAGGTTGGTGGCGCCGTGCTTCGTATCGGGGACGGCCGCCCCACTCCGGCGTCCGCGGTGTGGGCGGTCGGCAAACCTGCGGGGTGCGTGCTGGACTCGGGACGGGCCGGCGGCGCGGAGAGCGATGCCCTCGGTGCGGTGGATGCGCCCGCGTCCGAAGGTTGTTGCGGCCGATTCGCACTCGCATCAACGGCGGCATCCGCGGTTTGCGCGACGGGCAAACCGGCTGAGCGCGTGCTGGATTCGGGGTGTATTGACGGTTCGGTGGGCGCGTCGGGTTGAAGATGGCTGACCTCCCCCTGGGTTGGGCGGGCCACATGGTCGCCGGGGCCGCCCTCGGGCCGAACGGTGGATGGACCCGCTACGGGCGGGGGTTGCGGGTCCGGCGTGGCGACATCGGGTTCGGGTTTCGCGACGAGCGCCTCGTCCGGGCTATCCACGCCGTGTTGCACGACGTCCGGAATGTGGGGGTGCGTTTCGGATTGGGGGATCAGTATCGGCCCATGCACGTCCACCGGGGGTAGCTCGTGGTCGACGCCCAGATAGGTCACGGTCAGGTGGACGCGACTGACGCCGTCGAACACGGCGTAGGAGCGGGGGAACTTGGCGTTGGCCGAGACCCGGGCCGTTTGGCCGAAAATCGGCGCATCGCGCTGGCGGCCGGTGACGCCGGCGCCGGCCAGCAGGCTGCCTTGGAGGCCTGGGAGCCTCCAGTGCGGGCCGAACAACACCCGCCCACCGGCTTCACGGGTCTTGGTGGGCTGGTGTAGTCGGGTCCGCGTGATGTCGGCGAGCAGGTAGGCGTTGCCTCCCTCGTGCTCAATCTCCACGAACTTGAGTTCTTGAACTTCGGCACGCGCCGTGATGCGCAAATCACCGCGCCGGAGGAACTCGACACCCTCGCCCTCCCCGACTCGGGTCATCGCCCCGAGTTTGCTCGCCAGGCGGGTGTCGTTGAGGTAGCTGTGCACTTGCCGGCTGATATTGGGGATGTTCAGCGGCCTCAGCTTTTCCAGCGTGTGCGCGCGGACGTCCGGTCCGTTGGCGATCTTGCGGACGATGCTGTCGCGGCTGAGCCCATGGCCGTTATGCCCCTGTTCGTCGTTGCGGATGATCCCGTCGCGCGGGACATACAGTGGGTGGTCCTGCTTGTCGGTCGGTGACTCACGAGTGACGAAGTCGACCCGGGCGGTGCCAACCTGGCTGATTCGGTCACCGCCGAAACCAAATAGTCCCGTCGGCCGGCTCATGTCGGCCTCGATGGTGGCCGTACCGACGTGGGTCAACGTGGCGACCTTCTTGCGAAAGACGTTGCCAGTGACTGAGCTTTCGGTGCGCGCGTCGACCGTCTCGTTGCCGATCCCGCCGTTCAGCCGGCCCAGCGCCGAGACATTCAAGGCCTCGTGGCCGGGCAGGATGTCTACCTGGGCCTGGATATAACCCTGCCACGCGACGGCCTTGATGTTGGAAACACCCGCGCCCAACGACTGCTGACCGCCACTGTAGAACTCGGTTGTGGCCGTGGAGTCTGCGACATTCAAGCTGTCGAGGTGTGCGCCGAGTACGACCTCGCCGCCGCGCACCGACTTCAGGAGGATGGTCTTGGCGCCGCCGTGGCTGTAATCGCCCAGCTCTCGCTGGACGGTCATTGTCTTGACGTGATCGGCGAGTTCGGCACGCACATGCGGCCAGTCAGTGCCGAAGACCGCGGTGCCCTGGGTGGTCATCGAGTCAAGGATATGAGCGGCGACGAAATCCTCTTTGGCAGTGCGCTTTCCGCTTCCCGCACCCGGTAGACCATCAGGGGCGTTCGGGTTGCGGTGGATGTGCGGGCGGATCTTCACAACTGCCTGGTCGACTTGGAGCTCGATGCGTGGAGTCGCCGGCGAATTGCCTTGGCCGCGAACCTCGTCGGCGGACGTGGTGCCGGCGGCGGCCGGAGGCTCTTTGGGGTACGAGAAGGTCCCGCTGAGCCTAACCGGTTCCGGCGCTTCGGGAACGCCCTTCAACAGGGTGCCAAAGACGTGTTGTTCGTACCTGATTTCGAAGTGGATCGGCTGCCGGAACAAGTCATGTTGCTCAGTCGTCCGCACTCTGGCCGGGACCCGGTACTCGGTCTCGCCGGTGAAGTTCGGAAAGTCCACATTGCTCAGGTGGCCGAGGCCCTGGTCGGCGCGGCCACCGATGTCCTCTTGCGGGCGCACCGAGGTGGTGTGGGTGAGCTGCGCGCTCACTGAGCCGTGCGGGACCGGGATCTGGATCCGGCCGCCTACGACCGTTCGCAGCGAATTGCCATAGATGTGCGCGGTCGAGAGTTTGTGATTCGGTGGATAGGTCGGTCTCGAACTTCTTTGCGGTGCCCACGTATTCGAAGTCGGTGGGGTCGCTGCCGCGGACGGGCCGAACTTTGACGGTGATCTTGCCGCCGCGCACCGCGATGTCGTGACTCCACTCTTGGCCGGACTCATGCGTCAGCAATACATCGTTCTGCAGCACCTCATGGTTGGTCTTATTTCGCAGGGTGCGTACTCCAGGATTTTTCGATATTCGAAGGCGGTCATTTCGCGATTATGGCGACGGCGGTTGATGGCTTGACGATCGACAACGTGAAGATCGACACGAATCGAGATGGGATGGACATCGATTGTTGCCGGAATGTGCGGGTTTCCAACTGCGAGGTGAATTCGCCGAACGACGATGCGATTGTGCTCAAGAGTTCGTTTCAATCGGGCTATACGCGGGATACGAAAAATGTAACCATCGCCAACTGCGGGGTGAGCGGGGGATATGAAGAAGGGTCGATGCTGGATGGGACGTTCAAGAAAATTGGACCATGGTACAACTATGGACAAGAAGACGGGGAAGAAGCGGCGCGCGTCGCGGACGGGGCGGATCAAGTTCGGCACGGAGTCGAACGGGGGATTCAAGAATATCGCGATCACGAATTGCCTGTTTGACGATTGCCAGGGGCTAGCAATTGAGAGCGTGGACGGCGGGGTGATCGATAACGTGACGATTTCGAATCTGGCGATGCAGATCTGACGAGTTCACCGATTTATATCCGGCTGGGGGCGCGGCTGCGGGCCGAAGGGAACTCCGGTGGGGCGATCCGGCATGTGAGCATCAGCGATGTTGTCGCGCAATGTAAATCGGTGAGATACGCGTGTGTTATCAGTGGGATTCCGGGGCATGAGATCGAGGACCTGCACCTGCATAATATTCGGCTGATTTTTCCGGGTGGCGGAAAAGGATCGTGGACGAGTGCGCGAGCCGTGGGAACAGGTCGAGGCTTATCCCGATCCGTCAAGGTTTGGCGGGGAGCCATCGTACGGGTTTTACATCCGGCATGTGTCGGGGCTGGAGATGACGAATGTCGATATAAGCCGCAAGGCTCCGGACCTTCGGCCGCCGTTTTTCGTCAAGGATGTGCAGCATTTTTACCTGGGCCATGTGACGGCGATGCCGGGTGTGCGGACACCGATGTTTGAGATGGATGGGGTTGGGGATTTCGCGGGCGCAGCAGGTAAGCGGGATGGATAACCAGACACCTGGAGTCGGTGGGGCACGAGAATTTTTAGGGGAATTCGTTCAGGCGGCGGCGGAAGCGGCGGGAGGGGGCGAGGGAGAATATTTTGACGCAGTTTCTTCCGGAGCGTTTGGCGGCGTAGACGGCGAGGTCGGCGGCTTTTAAGAGATGGCCGGGTTCGGTCATGGCAGATGCCGGGTTCGAGGGTTGCGACGCCGATGCTGATTGTGACTGCGACGGCGACACCATTTGCATTGGATCGGCTGCTTGGCGACGGCGAGGCGGATGGTTTCGGCGATTGCGGCAGCGACCTGGCGGGGAGTATGCGGAGAGGACCATCGCCATTTCTTCACCGCCATAACGCGCGGCGGAGATCCTTGGAACGAGCGGCGGCCTTGAGAATCTTAGCCACGGTGGAGAGGACCGTTTCGCCGGCCTGATGTCCGAATTTGTCGTTAATCGACTTGAATTTATCCATGTCCATCATGAGCAGGGTAAGCGGCCCGCCGCCGGCTTTTGTGGCGGCGAATTTCTCCTTGAGGGTGTCATCAAACATGGCGCGGTTGCTTAAGCCGGTGAGGCCGTCGGTGGTGGCTTTGTGGTGGAGGACCTGGTTCTGCTGCTGAAGCTTCGTGTTCTGCATCTGGGATTCGAGGGTCAGCTCGACGAGGGCTTCGTTGGCTTTCTTGAGAATCGCCTCGTAATTGGTGACGCCGCCGATGTTGATCTCGAACAGCGGGATGACCTCCTTGGTTTTGAGGCTGATTTCCTGGAGGAGCTGGTCGCAATCGGCATCGGTCATCTTGTAGCGGCGGCGCAGGGGGCGCGGACCTGGACGATCGCCTCGGCTGGTTCAGCGTCGACGAAAACGTCGGCGGCCTGGCTGGCGATCTGGACGACCTGGGCGATTTTTCTGAGAACGGGATCGGCGACCTTTGATGGATCGTGGCTGGCGCCGACGGTGGTTGCCAGTATCGGCGGCAGTTTCCATTGTTCGGCAAGGAAGGCGCTGACTTCCGCGTGAGTGAGGCCCAGGGCTTCCTGCTCGGCTTTGATCAGTTCCGCGTGAGTGTTGGCTTTGCCGGAGATTTCGCCGTATTCCGCGCTGATGACCTGATTGAGAACGGCATTCCGATGTCCTGGAGCAGGGCGGCGAGGAATACCTCTTCCGCCTGGACAAGCTTCATTTTCGTCGCCAGTGTGCGGGCGGCGGTGGCGGCGAAGATGCTGCGTCGCCAGTATTTCAGATGATTGAAACCGCTGGCTTTGTTTTTGTTGAGCGTGGTGACCAGCGAGAAGCCCAGAACCAGGGTTTTGACGGATTGCAGGCCGAGGATTACAGCGCCTGGCTGATGGTGCCGACGTGCTGGCTGCGGCCGTAAAAACTGCTATTGACGGTGCGAAGGATTTTTCCGGACAGCGCAGGATCTTTTGAGATTGCCGGGCAATTTCCGCGATGTCAACGTCGGGTTTTCCGGCGAGCTCGAGCACCTGAACCGCAATGGTCGGCAGCGACGGAAGATTCGGACACTGCTGGATTTTCTTGATCAGTTCGGTGTTCATATAGTTTTTGCCGGGGGCTTGCAAACAATTGGGTTAATTGCAGATGAGATCGGCAATTGAGTGATGGTACTTTTGTACTGTGCCGCAGAATGACCCGGAGTCGGCGATGGACGATTATTTGGACGGGCGAACGGCCTATTTTTTCAACGCGGACTGGATAATTGGGCGAATCTGGTCTTCGGCACCGCCAAAAAAACCAGCTTTAATGACCTTGCCATCCTTGCCGACGACAACCGTGAATGGGATCGCTCCAGGCGTGTCATATCGACTTCCGACGCTGCCATCAGAGTCCATAAGAACGGGAATGCTGAGTTTTGAATCGTTGACAAACTTTTGAACCGTGTCCTTGTCTTCCTGCTGATTGACGGCGAAGAACTTCACGCCTTGGCCCTTGAAATGTTTTTAAATGCCGTCCAGATGCGGCAAGGAGGCGACGCAGGGGCCGCACGAGGTTGCCCAAAAATCGAGGACGTAGACAGATCCGAGGAGACTTTTATTGCCGATCTGCTTGCCATCAAGGCCGGTAAGGGAAAAGCGGGGGCGGGTTTTGTTTTCGATGTCAGCACAGGCATTGGGACCGGAGCCGGAATTGTCGGCAGCGAGCAATTGAGCTCGCGGGGGCGGCGACCCGGCGAAGGCTGCGGGAACGACCGGCGAGGCAAGAACGTTGTGTAATTGACCGTCAGAGCAGCCGACTTCGCCGAGGCCTCAGACAGCCGCTCGACGGCGTCGTTTTTGGTCAGGTCGACGAACTCAATCTCGCAGCAGATGGGTTTGTGGATGGATGCTCAGGGTCATGTCGCATCGCGGTCGAGGGTATGGAGATAGTGGGAAGTGACTGGCCGTCGATCTTCTGATCTTCAACCCGCAGAATCGTAGAGGCCGCCTGGGACAGTTCGCCGGCGGCATCGCCGGACAGGGCCAGGGCCAGGGAAAGGTTTTGGTAGAGGCACGATTTCGGCCATGCCGTCGCCGAGGGCGGCCAGGTCGGCTTTGCCGGCGGGTCCGTCGACCAGCAGGTATCGATTGCGGTCGGGAAGGAAGAAGTAAATCTTTTCGCCCGTGTTGCCGAGCACCGCATCGACGGAGGGTTGGGTGGTGGCGGGATCACTGCTGACCGTGCTTTTCTTCATTTCGCTGCGGAAGAGGCCCGAAGAGGCGTAGAGGCCGTTGAACTCCCCGCGATTGAAGGTCCAGACGCCATCGATATCGAACCTGCCCTCGATGCTTCCG
>CAWHWA010000017.1:0-5346 GCA_963832935.1 uncultured Actinomycetota bacterium | reverse complement strand
GTTCTAATCCTGTTGATTTCCAACAACGTTCATTTGAACCACAGATCTTGCCAGCCGTATGAGGCGGGACTGGCCAGGCGGCGCAGAGCGACTTCGGACGCGGAGCCGGGTTCCGCCCAGAAGGCGACAAGCACATGACCAGTCGCAGGCAACACCATCTGCTGGTAGTTGAGATCTAGCCGCCCCACTTGCGGATGGTTCGCCAGCATCACACCGGCGGCGTCCCGATTCACGTCATGCCGGGCCCACAATTCCCGAAACCGCGGGCTTTTCACCCTCAACTCGTCGACCAGGCTGATGAGAGCGGGATCGGGACGCTGGCCGAACAAAGCACGAGCCAAGGCGGCCGCCCATGCGGTCAGCCTCTCCCAGTTGCGGTAGAAGTCCCGCGACTCCGGGTCGAGAAACATTGCCCGCATCGGGTTAGCCCCGACCTCGAGATGCGGTGAGAGTGCCGCGGCAAGCTTGTTCGCCGTAACCACAGTCAGGCCGGGGTCAACCACGTGCGCGGCCGCCAGCGGCCAACCATCGAGCAGCGCCCCGATTGCGGGGTGCGGCTTCTGCAATGGTTCAACGCGACCCTCGACTGACGGATGCCGCATCAGGTTTCGCATGTACGTCACGGCGTCGTCGTCCAGCTGCAGTGCCCCGCCGATGGCGTCGAGCACCTGATCCGACGGATTGTCTTCTCGCCCTTGCTCGAGCCGCAGGTAGTAGTCGGTGCTGATGTTGGCGAGTATTGCCACTTCCTCCCGGCGCAGCCCGGTGACTCTGCGGCGCCTGCCGGCGGGCAAACCCACATCGGCGGGCCGGACCAAGCTCCGGCGGGCGCGTAGAAACTGCGCCAGCGCAGATGCTTCGGTCACGGGAGTTGACCCGCTGTCGTTTCACGCATCAGCATCGGCCCTCCGTCCCCTCGAGCTGCGGATTACCTGCTTTTGCCAGCATAACCAGCAGTTTGCCGGACGGGGCGGGGCGGCGCTTCGCTCGGCGAGCGTGGGCTCCATCTCGCGGCGAAGGATAGCGGGTATCCTGTCAATCGCGGGAAAGTTCATATCTTGTTCTAATCATATTGATTTCCAATAACTTTCATTTGCACCGCACATATTGCCACGCATCTGCATTGGCTCGATGAACAGTCATCGAAGCGGTAATGAATAGGCCCTGTGGCGGCTGTCATTTCCGGACGTGGCTGCCCTAACGTGTCGAGTCGTCTGTTTCAGTGCTGCGAATGGCAACTGAAAGCTGTTTATTAGATTGCCTTTTGAGGAGGGGATATGTCTTTTCTGATCGCGCAGCCGGAAATATTGGCTGTAGCTGCCGACGAGTTGCAGACCATCAATGCTGCAGTGGGGGCGGGAAGTTCGGCCGCGGCGGGTCCGACGACCGGGGTGGTTCCCGCCGCCGCCGATGTGGTGTCGTTGTTGACCGCTGCGCAGTTCGCCTCGCACGCGCGGCGATTTCAGGAGATCAGTGTTCAGGCCGCGACGGTCCGAGAGCGGTTGGCGGTAACGCTTGGCATCAGCGCCGGTTCGTATGCGGCCACCGAGGCCGCTAACAGTGCTGCGGTCGGGTAGGGGCGAGGCTGATGCTGGATTTCGCGCAACTACCGCCGGAGGTCAACTCCGCGCTGATGTACTCGGGTCCCGGCTCGGGGCCGTTGCTGGCCGCCGCGGCGGCCTGGGACGGGCTGGCCACCGAGTTGGATTCCGCGGCGGCCGCCTATGCGGCACTGATTACCGGCCTGACCGACGGACCATGGGAGGGGCCGTCCGCATCCTCGATGCAGACGGCAGCCATGCCTCAGGTGGCGTGGCTGCGCAGCGCGGCCGGGCAGGCGGAACTGGCCGCCACTCAAGTCGCGGCCGCCGCGAGCGCTTATGAAGCGGCATTTTCGGAAACGGTGCCACCGCCGGTGATCGCGGCGAACCGGGCGTTGCTGATGGAGTTGTTGGCGACGAACTTTCTCGGCCAGAACACCGCGGCGATTGCGGCTATCGAGGTGCAGTACGGCGAGATGTGGGCTCAAGACGCGGCCGCGATGTACGGCTATGCCGGTGCGTCGGCCACCGCGTCGACGTTGCCGCCGCCCCAACCTGCAGCGCCCACGACCAACCCCGCGGGGCCCGCAGGCCAGGCCGCTGCGGTGGCGCAAGCGACCGGCAGCAGCGCGGGCACCAATTCGCAGGGGCTCAACGCGGTGCCCCAAACGTTGTCGTCACTGGCCGGGTCGACGAATAATCCCCAGTCGACTCCCGCGTTTTCGCTCGGCGGAATCGCCATGAACTCCGACGGAGATGGGCTGCAGTTGAGCGGTCCGTTAGGTGATCTTTTTGAGGGTCTGACTGGGTCGCAAATTTTGGATGCCAGCTCACCGTTTGACGCATTCATCCGATTGATTTCGCCGACCCGGCTCTTTACCACCGCGTTCAAAGACATCCAAGGTCTGTCCCAGGGTTTCGCGCCCCAGGCCGCCAAGGCTGCCACCGAGGGCGTCGCTCACGCCGCCGAGGGCGCCGCGAGGGCGGTTGAGGCTGTGCCGCACGCGCTTTCGGGAGCGGCGGGCAATGTCGCTGGGGCAGTGGGCGGGGCGGCATCAGTCGGGGGCATGTCGGTTCCGGCTTCCTGGGCGGCCGCCACCCCGGCCGCAAACCCCACCGTCGTGACGCTCAACGGTCTCGGTGCCGCCGCAGCGGCACAACCGGGGACTAACGCGGTCGGCGGGATGCCGCTGGCGGGTACCGGGGCGGGGCGCAGCGTGGCAACAGCCCACTTTGCTCCTCCCCGATACGGTTTCAAGCCCACGGTCATCGCTCACCCCCCGGCGGGAGGGTGATGCGAAGGCCCTTCACCCGGGTGGGGCCGGCCTCGACGGTTCGAGACCTTGATCACAACCGCCGGTGGCACGGTGCCGGGAGGGCGGATGATCGGAAACGTGCAGATTCACGAGTACTCCGGCGAGATGCTGGAAGAGATAGCACGTGAGAGCTTCGTACCGGTGGACTTCCGAACGGGACCCGACTTCAGCGGGCGGATAGCGCTGCAGGAGATGGGCGAGGCCGTCACGTTCTCTCAGGCTTACTCGGGAGGCCCGAATCGGATGCTGCGCACCGAGCGGATGGCCGCGAAGACGTCCGGAGAGGACGTGCTGCTCTTCATTGTTCATGTCGCCGGTGCAACCAGCGTCCACCAGCGTGATCGCCTCGCAGAGCTGGCGGTCGGTACCGGAGTGTTGGCTGAGGCGCGCAGTCCGTGGGAGATCGTCTCTCCGACGGAGACCAAGTGCCTGATACTGACTTTCTCACGCGAGCTGCTGGCGCTCCGCAACGCGGAGATCACCGAAAGCTGTGCGCGCGGCATCGATCCCGTAGCGCCCGGCATGCAGATGCTGTCGAGCTATCTGAAACAGCTCTTCGGGGCAGCCGACCGCCTTACCTCCGAGCAGCGGCTCGACGCCGGTCAAGCCGCAATTGATTTGCTCGTGATGGCGCTACGGGATGTCACTCCCTCCATGCCGGGCGAGGACGGCTCCGCGAGAGTGTTGCTCGACATGATGCTGACCCACGTGCGAGACCATCTGGCCGATCCGGAACTGCGGGTCGAAGAGCTCGCCCGGCGGCACTTCGTGTCGGTCCGTCGTGCGTACACCCTCTTCGAACTGATCGGGACGACGCCCGGTGCCTACCTCCGCCAGGAGCGGTTGCTCGCAGCGCGGGCGATGTTGTCCGACCCGAGGTATGCCCGACGCGGCATATCGGACGTCGCAGCTGCCGTCGGCTTCCTCGAACGCAGGACGTTCGAACTGGCGTTCCGGCGCGAGTACGGGGTGACGCCGGGTGGCTGGCGGCGCGAGCACCTCCCTTCCGGGCCCGTTGCCGCGACTGAGCCGCAGAAAATTTCGCCCGGTTGTGCAGGAAAGGCCATGCCCACCTGAGGGTCTGGTTTGGTCCACTGATCCGACATAGCGACCTCTCAGGCCGGATGCCCTGATTAGCGTCGCCTGATCGGAGGATCACGTGGCGCGGAAATATCCCTTCAATGAGTCCGATCGGCTGAAACTCGACCCGACCTACCAGGAACTACGGCGCAACTGCCCGGTCTCTCGCGTGGTGCTGCCCTACGGCGGGGAGGCGTGGCTCGCGGTTCGGCACGCCGACGTCCGCACGGTATTGCAAGACCCTCGTTTCAGTCGCGCGGCGGTCATCGGGCGCGAGATCCCGCGGGTCCGGCCCGAGGTCGAGCAGAAGCCCTACTCGATCATGAACATGGACCCACCCGACCACACGCGGCTACGCAAGCTCCTGGCCAGAGCGTTCACTACCCGGCGGGTAGAAGCGTTGCGCCCCCGCGCGGTCGAGCTCACCGCCGAGCTGCTCGCCGGACTGCGCGCGGCCGGGCCCGGTTCGGACCTTGTTGAGCACCTGTCGGTGCCGTTTCCGCTCACGATCATCTGCGAGCTGCTCGGTGTGCCGATCGTGGACCGGCACATCTTCCGGTCGGCGTCGGACGCGATCATGTCGATGTCCACGATGACCCCACAGCAGCGATTCGAAGCTACCGACGAGCTCACGACGTATATGGCCGCGATGGTGAAGCAACGCCGATTGACGCCGACCGACGATCTGATCGGCGCGCTCATCTGCGCTCACGACGAGGGCGATCGTCTGTCGAGGGAGAGCTGCTTGAGCTCGGCATCAGCATTCTCGTCGCCGGACACGAGACGACGATGAGCCAGATCGGCAACATGACGTACACCCTGCTGACCCACCCCGGGCATTGGGCGGCACTGAGCGCTGACCCCGAGGCGGTAACGGGGGCTGTGGAAGAGCTGCTGCGATACAACCCGCTCCTTGGGTCCGCGGGGTTCCCGCGCATCGCGATGGAGGACGTCGAGCTCTCGGGTGTGATGGTGCGTGCGGGAGAGACTGTCGTGGCGTCGCTCAATGCCGCCAACCGTGATCCCGAGCTTTTTGCCGACGCGGAGAAACTGCTGCTGGACCGGGCTACGAACCGCCACATCGCATTCGGGCATGGAGCCCACCACTGCCCGGGTGCGGGGCTGGCCCGAATGGAGCTGCAGGAGGTCCTCAGAGGTCTGCTGCGACAGTTTCCAGACCTTCACCTCGCGGTGGCGCCCGAGGAGGTGCAGTGGCGCACGGGCGCCCTCGTCCGGGGTCCACGGGCGCTGCCGCTGGCCTGGGGCTCTCGTTGAAGCCGCAGGCCGGCAGGGAGTCGGAAAGCTATGTGGTTGTTACAGTTTGGTCGCTCTGCTGCACACTTGCGCTGCTGGCCGTCTTGATTCTGGCGCTCGTGTCGGCATGTATTCCGTCTGGACGTTGACGATGC
>CAWHWA010000016.1:0-5271 GCA_963832935.1 uncultured Actinomycetota bacterium | reverse complement strand
GTCGCGCCGTGTTTGTGTAGTCCATTAGCGCGTCACGATTACCACATCGAATTTGGGCGGCCTGTGGCCGGCTTCCTGGGCGGCTAGCGATGCGATGGTCGGGGCAATCGCGGGTAGCTCGATTTCGTGCACTCGCGCAACGCTACTTGTCCACGCTCTCGGCGAACCGGTCGAAGCTGGCGCTTCCCAAACACGCCGCGTTGTGCAACGCAGGCAAGCGCGAGGGGGCGAGCGGCCCGGGAAAGCGAGACGGTATGCATGCGCTCGTCGTCGGCGACAGTGATCCGCTCCACGGTACTGCGAGGTGGGTGGCCAGTCCTGCGATAGTCGTGCCGGTGGGCCGGCGCGACCGGCCGTTCCCTGGTCCCGCGTGACCGGTGGCGTAATGCGCCCGGCGCCCACCAGGGCGACGCTGACGGTTCAACCTGCGGGTCGGGTCAGGGACATTCGTAACGGCAGCGTCGAATCGCCACGGGCACAGAGTTATTCAGGTCTCGAGCTGTCGTTCACTGAACCACGCGTATCGCGGCGAAACGCCAGAACATCGCGAAGTGGGCGCCGCGGCGTCATGGGAGATGCCTCGCCAACGACAGGGGCTTCGCCGACGCGGATCAGAACTTGCTGCATAGCTGCCCGTCCGGTCAAGGTGCTGATGAGGTTGCGGCTGGACCATAGCTCTGTGAGATGGGTCAGTGTGCATGTCGCCATCCCGGCCAACGTGCACTCCAACAGCACCGCGGACAACGCTTCGCCACACCGAAAGGCGTCATCGCGGGTGTCCTCATCGGTAGACAGAACGAGCACTGTGGACTGGTCTTGTCCAAGGTCGGCACGCCGCTCGTGGTGAGGGCTAATCGGAAATGTACGTCCGACGTCGACCCGGTCATTTTCGGCCGACGATACCAGTGAACCACTCGGAATCCCGTCAGAATTCTCGAAATGACCAGTCCACCAGTACAGTTCGGTGTGATAAGAGGAATCGTACAGTCGCAGCGATTCGGTAAGTTGTGACGCCCTCGCCAGTTCCGGGCGCAGCTCGTCGGCTATCACGTCGAGGTGAACTGGCCCGACAGTGGCGGCGTCGCGCAGCACAGATTCGAAGGACTCCCTGTTTCTCGGTGCGGCGAAGGGAAGCCGATCGGTGCGGCGGTGCAGGATGGCGTCGGCGCGGCGGCGTTGCCCATCGGTGACCAGGCTTAATTGGCTGAAATCGACTGACGCGAGATGATCGGGGTTATTCGGGTCGGGAAATCTATCGACGTCGGCAGTCCACCCGGCCGCCGCCATCGCAACCCGTAGATGGTCGAGCACGGCGCCGCAGCTGATGTGAGCCTCCCGCCCCGACTTGTCGGTGGAGTACAGAATCCGGCTGCGATCGAGGTACAGGTGCAGCCCCGCACGCTCGGCGACCCAGTGCCAGGGCTGGCTGTTATGCAGCGACGGGGCCCGGCACGCCAACTGCACTGCGGCCTTGAGTACGTCGGTTTCCACCAATGCATCCGGCATGATCAACCTCCAGTTCCTGTCTAAAGTCAACCCTGCAACACAACGGCTCAGGGCACCAGGGTCATTGGCCCTCGCGTGCGAGCGCATTGGTTCTGGAGGTTTCTGGTATCTGAAGGCCGGACCCCTCCCGCGGACGCACCCAATCAGAACGGCAGACACGCCTGAAGCACGCTCAGTTCGCCGACCTCGGGGTCGGCCGCCTTGGTCTGGGCGGGATGGGTATGTCTGTGGCCTGATCGGCGCGGTCGACGCCGGCACTGACGACGCCTTATCCATCCGCACGATCCATCGCGCGCTCGATCCGACGGCTGGTGCAGCCGCACGAAGGGGTAGGCGGGGGTCCAGTATCGGCCCGGTTGATAGGCGCGGTCGACGAGGACCACGTTTGCCTCGGAGTCGGTGATCAGCGTGTCGGTGAACGCCATTCCCATGGTTCCGGCATCCAGCACGAGGTAGTCGGCCTCAATAGCTTGCAGCGGCCTGTTCGTGGGTCTCCTTTGAGCACGCAGGCAAATCACCGTGGCGAAAACTACAGCGCGCCTGGCCTGCTTAGCCGACGCGGAACGACCTCGAACACAACGAGCAGTCCGAGGTGGGTAAGTTCACCGAGATGGATGGCCCGCGTCCCATGACTGATCTCACCGTCGCGATTGCGGACGGCGTCGCGCTGTTGACCCTCAACCGCCCCGAGCGCCGCAACGCGTACACCGCGGAGATGGGTGCGCTGCTCAACCGTGCCTATCGACAGTGCGACGACGACGATGCGGTGCGCGTCATCGTGCTCACCGGCGCCGGCGATGCTTTCTGCGCTGGCGCCGACTTCGCCCGCGCAACAAGCCCTTTCGATACCCCATCAGCCGAGTTCACGGCCGCACCGACCGATCCCGCCGCGTTCGAGTTGCGCACCCCGGTCATCGCTGCGGTCAATGGGCATGCCATTGGGATCGGTTTGACGATTGCGCTGCAGACCGACATTCGGATCCTGGCCCAGGACGCCAAATACGCTGTCGCGCAGGTGCGTCGGGGTGTCATACCCGACTGCATGTCGCACTGGACGCTGCCGCACCTGGCGGGCGGTGCCGTGGCGGCGGAGATCCTGCTGACGGGGCGCACGTTCGACGGCGCCGAGGCGGTCGCCATGGGCATCGCCACCCGGGCGCTGCCAAACGATGAGGTGGTCGAGCACGCGATGTCAGTGGCGCGCGACATCGCCGTCAACGTCGCACCGATGTCGGCCGCGCTGAGCAAGCGACTGCTGTGGGACACCCAGATCAACGGCTACACGCCGCGGCAGGTCGCCGAGCTGGAGACCCAACTGCACCTCCGGGTGATGGGCGGCGCCGACGCCCGCGAGGGCGTCGACGCATTTTTGCAGCGGCGTGCTCCGCGCTGGAGCGCGTCGGTGTCGCAAGAGTGGAAACCAATCTGATCCAGGAGGCGGGTAGCGGATGAGTATCCCGGAGCGCCAGCAAGCGATGCTGATGAACGGCCCCGGCACACCTTTAGAAACGAGGGAAAGGCCGGTCGGCGAGCCGGGCCCGGGGGAGGTGCTGGTCAAGGTCAACGCGTCGAGCCTGAACTTTCACGACAACGTCAACCTGATGGGCCTGCTGCCTGGGCCTTGGCCGCGGGTTCCGATGAGCGACGGGGCCGGCGAGGTGGTGGCGATCGGTTCCGGTGTCGACGCACTGCACGTCGGAGACCGGGTCATGGGCGCGTTTCACCCCGGCTGGCTGGACGGGCCGCCGACACCGGAAGCCAAGCGCCAGTTGCCCGGCGACTCGGAAGACGGGTGGCTGCAGCAGTACCGCGTCGCCGCCGTCACCGGCCTGGTTCGCACGCCCGATTACCTCAGTGACATCGAGGCGGCGACGATCCCGTGTGCCGGCGTGACGGCGTGGAGTGCCCTGGTCGAAGCCGATATCGGTGAAGGCGACGTCGTCGTCGCGCAGGGGACAGGTGGGGTGTCGCTGTTCACCGCGCAATTGGCCCGCGCGTTGGGCGCCACCGTGATTCTCACATCGTCATCCGACGACAAGCTGAAGATCGGATCCGATTTGGGCGCAACACATCTCATCAACTACCGGTCGACCCCGCAATGGGACGCCGAGGTGAAGCGACTGACCGCGGGGCGCGGGGCGGACCTCATCGTCGAAGTCGGCGGGCCCGCCACAATGGCGCAGTCGGTGCATTCGGTGCGGGCCGGAGGCACGGTCGCGGTCATCGGAGTGCTCAGCGGATTCGACACGGTGCCCATTTCGGTCGCCGAGGTGATGATCAACAATCTGCGTGTCATCGGGATCACCGTCGGCAGCGTGCGCGCTCACGTCCAGCTGTGCGACGTGATGTCCCGGGCCGCCATCAAGCCGCACATCAGCCACGTCTTCGACTGGGAAAGCCTCGACGAGGCGTTGGCAGTGATGCGGGCCGGCGAGCATGTCGGCAAGATCGCGTTGACGATCCCGTGAAGAGCCGCTGACGTGCAAGGGTTCGGGTTCCAGACACTGGCGGTCCTGACCGCCGTGGGCTTCGCGGGCCCGCTGCTGGCGGCAATACCACGCATGCGGATTCCGGTGACGATCGGTGAGTTGATCGCGGGACTCGTCATCGGGAGAACCGGTTTCGGCCTCGTCGACGACGCCAACCCAACGTTTCAGTTGCTGGCGAACATCGGGTTCGCGCTGGTGATGTTCGTCGTCGGTAGCCATGTGCCGGTCCGCGACCCCAACCTGCGCTCGGCGCTCCCGGCGGCGATGGCACGCGCGGTTCTGGCGGGCGCCGTTGGTGCGGCGTTTGGTTTTGGACTGTCGGTGGGGCTGGGCAACGCCCACGGGGCGCTTTATGGGGTGCTGATGGCTTCGTCGTCGGCGGCGATGACGTTGCCGATGATCGATGCGCTGCGATTGCGCGGACCGCAGGTGCTCTCCCTGACCGCGCAGATAGCCATCGCGAATACCGCAGGTATTGTGCTGCTGCCCTTGGTGATTGACTTCAGCGAGGCGCCGAAGGCTGCTCTGGGCGGGCTGGCGGTCACGGGCTGCGCGGTGGTCGTCTTTGTGCTCATGCGCGCGGCCGACCGCAAGGGCTGGCGTCAGCGCATGCACGACTATTCCCACAAACAACAGTTGGCGCTGGAGCTGCGGACCAACCTGCTAATCCTGTTCGGGTTGGCGGCGCTGGCCATCAGCACCGACGTCTCGATCATGCTGGCGGGTTTTGCGATGGGTCTGGTGATCGCCGGCGTGGGCGAACCACGGCGGTTGGCGCGTCAGCTGTTCGGTATCACCGAGGGCTTCTTCGGCCCGCTGTTCTACGTCTGGCTGGGTGCCTCTCTGCAAGTGCGCGAGCTGGGTTCACACCCGAAGTTCATTCTGCTCGGCGTGGGACTCGGGTTCGGTGGTGTGCTGGCGCATTGCGCGGGACGGCTCCTCGGCCAGCCGCTCATCTATGCCGTGATGTCCTGCACGCAGCTCGGCGTCTCGGTGGCGGCGGCAACCATCGGCACCCAGCGGCACCTCCTGGCCCCGGGCGAAGCGTCGGCGTTGATGTTCGGCGCCTTGCTGACGATCGCCTGCACGTCGACTGCGGGCGCATTGGCGGCGCGCGGCCAGAGCGCCGGAGAACGCGACAAGTCCGCCAAGCCTGGGGGAGCCCGGAAAAGCCACTTAGCTTCGACGGATCCGAGGTTTGATGGCCACGCGGTGAGGACCAAAGTCCCACGACTGCACCGCCGGAGTAGTAGCGTTTTCGATGACTGACCGTCCC
>CAWHWA010000015.1:0-97089 GCA_963832935.1 uncultured Actinomycetota bacterium | reverse complement strand
AGGCACTCGTCGACACGATCAGCCGGTACGTCGAGAGCTAAATTTCATTGTGCCTGCACGAGATCTGCGCCGGGCCCCGTCGTCGAAGTCGGCCCGAGTTGGCTCACGCTAGTACACACGTCGGCGCGGATCGTGATGAGGGCCCTGGATACCGGGTCAGCGGCGGTGCGGGTCTGGTTGTCAGTCTTGAATTTCACGATGCGGTTGCTGCGCGTATCGCGAACGAATTTCTTGATGCCCCAACCCGTTTGAGCTTTGATCCGGTGCTGGTCATGACCGGCGGCGTGAGCTACCTAGTTGGTTGTGTGGTGGTTGCGGCTGGAAGGGTTCATACCACCACCAGTCGGCGCGCTCACCGGTGGGCCCGGGGCACGGTGGGACATCGGGCGGGGGAAGGTTCGGCGGACGCGCGAGCGATCCTGGACTGAGTCGTCGGCCGGAGCTGTCGGTGACGATGAGATCGTCTGCGGGTCCGGTGATGGTGATGACGCCTCGATGGTGCAACCGGTGGTGATAGGGGCACACCAGTACCAGGTTGGGCAACTCGGTCAGACCGCCGTCTTCCCAGTGGCGGATGTGGTGTGCGTGTAGACCGCGGGTGGCGCCACAGCCGGGAACCGCGCACGTGGGGTGGCGGTGCTCCAGCGCGCGGCGAAGCCGCCGGTTGATCAGCCGCGTCGCTCGCCCGGCGCCGATGACCTCGCCGTCACGTTCGAACCACACCTCACAGGTGGCATCACAGGTCAGGTATCGGCGTTCGGCCTCGGTGAGCAGCGGGCCCAGATGCAGCGCCGCGGCGCGCTGCTCAACGTCGACGTGCACCACCACGGTGGTGTGATGCCCGTGGGGCCGGCGGGCCGCCTCGGCGTCCCACCCGGCCTCGACCAGGCGCATGAACGCCTCCACAGTGCCCGGCAACGGGGGCACCTGATCGCAGGCGCGGCCACGATTGTCGTGATCGCGCTTCCACTCGGCGATCAGCGCATCACGATGAGACGCCAGTGCCGCGTCGAACTTCGCCGCGTCGGGGTGCGCAAGTTTGATCCGCCAGCAGCTGAACTCCTCGTCGGAGGTCTTGGTGATCGAGGCGCTGCGGGCCCGGCCGAGCAGGATCGGGTTCGGGTCGCGGTTCCAGTTTGACCGCGGTGCGCAGCTGGCTGACCGTCGCGACCGCGGCCAGCTGCGCGTAGTGCTCATCGGATCCCTCGCCCGCCCGCGCCGCGATGACGCCGACCTGATCCAGCGACAGTCGACCCTCCTGCATGCCCTGCGCGCAGCGGGGAAACTCCGCCAACCGGCGCGCGACGGTGGCGATCGTGTGGGCGTTTGCCGATGACGAGCCCGGTCTTCCAGGCCACCAACGCCGCCACCGACCGCGCGCCGGTAGCGCCGCACAGCTCGTCGCGATCCATCTCGGCGACGATCTCCACGATGCGCCCATCAATCGCGTTGCGCTGACCGGTCAACTCCGCCAACTCCTCGAACAACACCTCAAGCACGCTCATCAGGGCGCGATACAACGGCGCTAGACGATGCGGTCCAAGGACATGACCTCATCATCGCAGCCGGGTACGACAAATCTCGGCCGCCCAAACCGCGCCGGGAAGTGGCGGTCATCAACTGCCAAGAAGTGCTCGACCGTGCGCGATCCACATCGTCATGCGCCTTAGGCGGTCTTCACGGTGCGCACGTTCAAGTCAACCCGCCGCAACCACCGCCAACCCCAAATCGTGAGCCAAGTCAGGACATACCGTTGAGCCCGCCGCTGACGTGGACGTTGTATCTGGCCTCCGCCGAGTCCCAGACGGCGGCGCCGTGAAGGCACTCGTCGACACCATCACGCGGTTACGTCGAGAACTAAAATTCATTGCGCTGCACGGGATCTGCGTCGGGCCCCATCGTCGAAGTCGGCGCCGAGCGCTGCGTAAGCGCCCCCGTACTTCTGCGTCAGCCGGGCGCGGTCGGACTCGGGCAGCGTTGCCAGGCGATCGGGATCGGTGTTGTCGGCCAGATCCGCGAGCTTCACTTCCCGGGCGGTCGGGTGCTCGCTGATGCGCTGGTAGTAACTGGCGGACGGCTGGTCGCTGCGGCGGGTGAGCAGCTCGATCGCGTCGATCGCTGCCGGCGCGATTCCCCGATCGCGCAGTTCCGCCGCGTCGATGCCAGTGTCCTCAATGACGTCGTGCAGCAATGCCGCCACCACGGCATCGGTGTTGGCGGGATCCACGTAGGACGCCACCCGGCGGACGTGTCCCACGTAGGGCATGCCGGCCTTATCGACCTGGCCCGCATGCGCCTCGGCCGCAATTGCGTCCGCCATAGCAATGGGGTCCATGTGCGTCCGTCCTTCGTTCGCTTGGTCACTCTTCGTCGGTGTCGACGCCTTCGATCTGGACGCCTTCCGACTTCAGGATGTCGATGACATCAATCGCACCGTCGTCGGATCGCCGGTGACATCGACATCGATCGCGATGGGCTCGACACTGCCGCCCTTGTCGTACAAGAAGCGCTCGCGGTACACCCAGTACGCAGCATCGGCGATCTCGGCAACCGTCTTCCAGTTCAAGGCGGCGCCAATCCCGACGCCGACGACGGGAACAAGCTGAAAAACCCTTTTCTCCATCAGCTTGTGGCTGAACTCCACGGCGAACCTCTGAGCCACCTTGTCGAACGTCTGCTGATCGAGCTGATGCCAAGCCGCGTGTCGAGCAAGGCTTTCCGTCAATGTCGCAAGCTGTTGGTAGGCAGCGACTTTCGCCGATGTTGTGGTTGCCAGCGCTAACCCGATGACTTGCATCATGAAGATCTCTTCGGCGGGATCGCGCGGGTCGTAGCCGTAATAGAGGGCATCCCGCGCCACTACGCCGGTGCACGCGGTCAAAAGCGCTGCGGCATCGACACCCATCGCCGCGACGACGGTACTTAGTCCCGGCGCGGCCGCAACTCCGCCAGTTGCGACCGAACCGGCAGTTGCCACTACCTCGCCGCCGTTGATGGCGAGACCGGCTGCTGCACCTTCTACTGCTGCTGATATCGAGTAGGCGTGATGCAGGAGAGCGAACGACGCCACCTCGTCGATCGTCCTCAGGTCGAGCTTCCTGATGTCTTCGAGATGAGCTACCGAATGACCTTTCCTCGCATAGACATCGATGACGTGCGTATCAGACGTCGTCAGTTGAGCCGTTCTGGTCATGAACTTGCCCGCACCCGCCGCCGTTGCGTCCAACAATGCCGCGCCCTGGTCTTTCGCCTCGCGAAGGCCCGGCAGCTTCGCGAGCTTGCCGAACAAACCTGAACCCCTCCCGCCTAATGTGACGGGAAATAGTCGACGTGACTTACGACTGAGGATGCGCTCCTTGTGCGCGGCGACCTTCTTGAGCTGTTCTCGCTCGTAGTCAGATAGCGCCACCGGATGCTCCCCACGTGATTGGGCCCAGCAACATCAGAGCACACAATGCGGGATTGAGCGGGCCAGTAATGCAGCTCTCCTCACCCGGCATTCCGACCTCGACGGGCACAATTTCATTCATTCCCCTGCGGGTGGGGAATCCGCCTACGCCTCGATGCGGGTTTCGCCGCTGCCGGGGTGCAGCCGACAAGGCTTTCCCTGAATCTCGGCATGTTTCGGCCACCTGGCCAGTGCACCCAGCCCGCGGGGTCGCTAATCATAAGGCCCGCAATCGAATTTACCCACTGGGTCTTGCGCCGCCAGTCGCCCTATCGCCTCAGGGTTCGACGGCCGATGCTGCACGGATAACGTCCCACCAGGTCACAACGAGCGGCGCTCCATCGCGGACGTTCGCCGTCAGAACCTCCAGGTCGATCGAGTCGGCCCACGGGGGCAGATGTTCGACGAACTCGAGGTCGGCCACGAAGTAAATATCACCGCGAGGATTTGGATACCCAGTCGCCATCAAGTCGGCTGCCGTTGCTGGCCGCCAGCGAACTATTTTCGCAGCGCCGGCCACGTGCAGGGCGCTGTTCCGGTTCTCGTACAACAGAAGCAGCTTGGCGCCGAGCTCTCGCCCCCCGATTTCGACGGCGCCAGCCCGGTCTCCCGCACGAATGTTGTACTGCCGCATCCGTTCTATCCATCGGCGGTGCTCAACATTTCGGACGAAACCGAGAAGTACGTCCGTATCGGCGGGAGGTTCGTCCAAGAAGTCCGTTGTCAGTGATGACGTGAGGGTGGGCTCACCGGATCGGTTTATGGTCGCGGTCCAGAAGCGATGCCGCTCGTCACGCGTGACCTGACTGGCAACGTGTGTGAGCACGTCGCTCAAGAATTGGTCGAGGGCCTCCGATGACGAGGGCAAACCATCGCTGCACGGCCTGAGCGGGAAGGCACCGAGGCCAGGCAACACTTCTTTGAAGCCCGGGTGTCGTTTAATGTCCTTGATCTCTGATCCCGGGTACAGCACGTACGCTCCCGCCGTTCGCGATATGGCGTCTCGGTACGCGTGCATCTTGAGCAGGTCGTCGCGCTTCGCCCCGCCAGAAGTCGTTGAATCCACGAGCAACTCGTCCGAATCCGGGGCTGATGTCAGCTGGGAAAGGAGATTGTCGACGCGGTATTTTGCATCGAAGTGCAGCCAAACCTCAAGCTCTTGCGTGGAGACGCGCAAGGGTGTGCTGCCTTCTGGTCGGATGCGCACCGAGCAGTCGGGACGCATCGCTTGGCTCCATGAACCGCACCGATCATCTCCTCCCGCGAAGGTTCGATTGAAGAAGACCTCGACACGAAGCGGACGGCCTCCGCGTCTGATCGACCACGACAACTTCGAGGCGCGGCCTGACCGCATTGTCATGGAGGTGCCATCACCAGCGACCGTGAAGGCACGCGCCGTCCGGTCTTCCCCGCACACTCGCCCGAGCGAATTCACTACCGCAAGAAAGCACCAGAACTCGTAGAGAGTGGCGATGTTGCGTTGCGAAGCTGCGAAGACGTCGGTCATGTCCCCGCGATCAATGCGCACCGTAGGGCCCGACTCAGTCATTGCAAACGTTCGGAAAACTTCGCGGTAGCCCGCGCGCTTGAGCAACACCTGATCCGACGTGGGCATTCTCCGTAAGGAGCTAACCCCCCGGAAGAGTGGATGCGCCAGGTACTCATCGAGTTGAGCACCGACGTCAGTAGCGATCTGCTGACCGCGGCGCAGCGGTCCGGACTCGACCGTCTGCGAAGCTTGAGACAGCATGTCGAACAACTCCAGTGCGACGGCTCGCCAACGCTCCAATGCGAACTTGACGAACTGGTTTGCCGAATTGTCAACGCTCGCTTCGGCGCGATCACGGACTAGAGAAGCAGGCAACGATG
Source organism: uncultured Actinomycetota bacterium (assembly GCA_963832935.1). Classification (GTDB taxonomy): domain Bacteria; phylum Actinomycetota; class Actinomycetes; order Mycobacteriales; family Mycobacteriaceae; genus Mycobacterium. The sequence goes on along the minus strand of CAWHWA010000015.1, from coordinate 91,772 downwards.
CGAGTGCGGCCGTGCCTTCCGCCCACGGCACCCGCCGACCGGGCGCGCAAACTGCGCGACGAAATGCGGCCCCCGCTGGAAACGGTGACCCAATCGGACGGATCTCTTGTTCAGACACCCATGTGCGGTGTGGCTGTGAGGTGACACGCGCAATCGCGGCTTCGAACGCTGGATCTTGCAAATAGGCCGCGATCATCGCGAAGCGGAGGTACAGCAGTTCGGCAGGCTGCTCGCTTGGCGCCAGATCCAACAGACTTGGCGCAAATCCCTGCAGCACCGCCTCAGCAGCAAACGAGGAGATGTCGGTTAGCATCTGGCGATATTCAGTCTCGTGATCCAGCTTGACGGCTAGAACGTCGACATCGGTCGTCCCTGTTTGCCCTGTCGTGCGATCGACGACTTGGATCCGGAGACGCCCAACGGCTTGACCTGGACGCAACCGCCCTTGTTTGCAACTCGCATCGTCAGGATCGAATAACTCGCTTGGCTCAACTTCGACATTTGTTGCGGCGCTGCGTATTTCGTAACGGTAGATCGCTGCTTCACGCAACGCGGCGTCTCCGCGCGCCGAGATACGTCGTGTCCTGCCGACCCGGAAGGTTGGCGACCAGCAGCTCACCGACGACGTCACCTTCGTCATTTCGAAGCGTCAGCTGCATCGACTCCTGGGTCATGGCTACTCAGCGAAGCTGACGAATTGATTCGCCCGAACGGAGTCGATCATGCGACGATCTTCTGGTGCGTAATAGGTAACCGCGGCGACGGGCCGGCCCCCACGGCCAGCGCATCCAGCGCAGTGAGAACCGGCTCGACTCGCCGTCGCGACCCGTGCACCTTCGGCAGAACCTTCTGCATCATCGCGAGGTCGAGTGCGGTATGAGCATCGGTGTCTCCGGTGGCTGCGTAAAACGCGCAGAACCGCAGGATTTCGTAGAGTGTTCGGTGCCCGAACTCTTGGTTGGCGCCGGCCAAGATCGTGTGCGCCGCTTGAAGCGTCGACACAATCTCGTCGCGAGCCGGATGAGGATGTTCTCGCTGCAAGTCGTCCCTTTCCGCCAGCGATGCGAAGGCGCGCACTCGCTGATCCTCTCCCGCTGGCGCAGCAATGGGCCGTTGGAGCTCGGCGTCAAGCTCGTCAGCATTCACCCGAAACTCGAAGGTGAAGGCCCTGTCCAGAACCTTCGGCGAGAACATGTAGGTCGTTTCGTCCACGTTGACTGTGCCGACAACGAAAAGGTTCCGTGGCAACGGCAGCCTTTGCGCTTCTACGTCGCGCAGAACCCACTGACGAGATGGCTGATCGAAGACAAGATCCGGTAAGACCGGGCGTCGCGATTCGACCCCGGAGAGAAAGTCCGAGAAGTACCGCTCGACGTGGGCCAAGTTCATCTCGTCCAGGATCAGCAAGTACGGGTGCTCGGGATCATTCGCCGCGCGAAGAACAAACTCGAACGCTTCCGGAACAAACCACACCGGCGCCCCAGACGCGGACGTCCGGAGCGCATCCTCGTACCCAAAGATGGATTCCGGGCCCGTCCAGTCAGGCCGCACGGGTACGACGACGTGGCGATGACGTCCGTGTTCATCTGTGCCGAACCATTCACCGAGTCTCATCGCGAGCTGAGTCTTGCCCGAACCGGCAAGTCCCGTCAGGATCGCGAAGGGTTTGGCAAGCAGACTGCTCAAGAACGATCGAACGAGGTTCGAGCCAGCTGGGAAGCGGAGTCCTGAGGCATTCACTGCGCTGGCAAAGTCATCGAAACAGTTCGTCCGGCTGTGGCGCCTCAGACGTCGTTGCGTTTGAACGAGCAGCGGCTGAGACCCGAAGGTAGGTGCGCCGCGAGCTCGGGGAACCGCCGGACCAGTTCGTTCACGAATTCTCCTTGAAGGCGAACGAGATAGACCTGCTGGACGGATCCAGCGACCGTGAATGGCGAACCCTGCCTGATTCGGGCGCCCTCGTCGATAGCGGCAAGTGCGACCGGCTCATTCAGCTCCTGATATAGCGTCTTGACCAGCCGGCCCGCCTCTTCCCAGGTTTGGTCGCCGAGCGGATTCGGCGCCGGCGTCGCAGCTGCACTGACATGGCTTGCGGCTCGCAACGAGCCATTGCTGTAATGCAGAACGACGTCACCTTCGCGAACCTCGTCCATGGTTTCCCAGTGGTATTGCGGGCGGCCCGCCTTGTTGACCATCGGCGCCCACAGGAACCCGCCGTCGCGCTCCTTTGTATAGGTAGCTCCCTGATTCACCCACCAGACCGAAGCTTGTCGTCCAAGAAAGGTGACCCCTTGCTCGGTCGGTTCACCGCTTCTACCGATGAGCCCGCTTTCTTTGAGGAGTTCTCGGTAGCGAGCACCCTGCGATTCGAAGGTTCGGTCCGATTGCCATTGGTCGGAGTTCGAACGCTCCGCTAACGCGCGCCCTAGATCGTCGTTCGACCAGCCGGCGGTCATGTCACGAACAATCTGAAGAGCGATCCGGACGTCTTCAGCCAGCTCGGCGCCGCCACCAGATAGTCGGTCACGAAGGACGCCAGCCTGGTTCTCATTAACAATCCAAGGATTGCTGAGATCAACCTGTTCGGCGTAGGTGATACCTGACGAGGTGAGCTGCCAACTGCGCTCGGTCCTCGACCACCAGATCGAGCATCCGCGCGAACCGAAGGCAGTCACGAGCGCGCCTCTCCGGGTTCTCGAACGGACCCTCGGACTTGAAGAGTTGCGCTGGATCGTCGCCGAGGAGTTCCTCGATATTGGCCGAGCCAAGCTCGCGAAGGCGGGCGAGCAGCAGATTGCCGTAGCTGATCTTGAGGGTTGGGATGGCCAGCACGAATTCAGGCTAGTTGGGCAGGCCAGCGGCGCGCAGCATCCGAGATTGCATCTGCAATTTCCAGCGGGTCCTGGGAGCCGAGTCAGCCTCGAAACACCACTGGCAACACTTTTCACACCCGTCCCACCGCACTATGCGCTGATCGCAAACCCTTGAGCCAGCGGGCATCACTCCGGGCTGAAAGGCCATCCCGCCAATTCGGCCAACACGGCACCGACCTCTACCTACGCCAACTGATTGGCATCGCCAACCGGCCCTAGCCGAGAACCGGCCGACCTTGCCTCCACGACCTCGCCATCATCGTCAGCGATACCATCGACGTCTCGTCGACCACAATCACGTCATGGGGAAACCGGTTTCCACGATTGTGCCGAAACCGCGACGAGAGTCGGGCTTGCTGCCTAACAGCCGATGCAATGTGATCGCCTGCAACTCACCGAGCCGCGCGTGATCGGCCGCGTCCAGCTTGCTGCCGCCGAATTTCGTAGATCTAGAGCAGAGCCTCTACGGCCGCGGCGGCAACGCCGCCAGCCATCCATCCGTGACCAGCTCGATGAGTTGCCCGTCCGGGTCCCGGATCATCGCCATCGCTTCCGACACCGCCGCGTCGACGACCGAGCCCCCGAACTCCGCAACCTTCGCCAACACGGCACCGAGATCGGACACCGACAACGAGATATGCGTCAGCCCCACCTCATCCATGACGCGCTCCGCCCCGGCATGCACTTCGCGCTTCGAGTAGTCGATGAGTTCGAGCACAAAGCCGTCCCGCACCAGATAAGTCGCGTGCACCCCGAGTGGCTCGGGAAGCTGCACCACTTGGGCGGTGAGGTTGTCCGGCGGTTCGAGTTCCCACCAGAACTGGAAGCCGAGCACGCCCTCGTAAAACCGGCGTGACCGCTCACGATCCGCGACGCATAAGCCAACGTGGTTGAAAACCGTTCGGTAATCAGTCATTACAACCTCTGTAGCCTCGGCGGAGTCAAAAGCGTAATAATTGCAAAGTTAGCTTAATAAGCGACCACACCGCTGATGCAGAGACCCCGCCACCAGAAGGCTTTTCGAATGACGACACGCCCCGGCATCGCGCACGACGCGATCGTCGACTTCGACCATCACTCCGACGCCTTCAATCTCCACCAGCAGACGGTCAATGCCGAGGTCAGACAACGATGCCCGGTCGCCTGGAACACGAACTACGACGGATTCTGGTACCTCAGCAGCTACGACGCCGTGAGCCAAACGGCCCGCGACGACGCCACGTTCTCCCACAAATACGAACCCGACGCCGAAGACGGCGTCGACTACCAGGGCGAGATGGGCGTCCCGCGCCCGGAAGGCCAACCGGCCCTGGGCATCGGCGAGGTCGACGGCGAGTATCACCTGGCCCTACGGCACGCGCTGGCCCCGTTCTTCTCCCCCGGCGCCGTCCTGAAACTCAAGCCGTTCATGGAGGAAAAAGCCCAGGAGTTCCTCGATCAGCACATCGAAAATGGCCGACATGGATCTCGTCCTCGACTACGCCAGCCCGGTCCCGGCCATCCTCACGATGAAAATGATGGGCCTGCCCCACGACAACTGGCAGCTCTACGCCAACCTCTTTCACTCCGTCATGGCCGTCCCCCAAGACAGCCCCGAATACGCCGAAGCCATCGCCAAAGTCCCGGCCATGATGGAGGAAGTTCTCCAACACACTGCGACCCGACGGGCCGACGAACAACAAGACCTGACCAGCTTCCTCATCCAGTTCGAGTTCGACGGCAAGCGCCTCGACGACGCCCAGCTGCTCAACATTCTCTGGAACCTGATCGCCGGCGGCGTCGACACCACCACCTCCCAAACCGCGCTCACGCTAAGGCATCTGGGCACCCACCCGGAGCTACGGCAACAACTCATCGATCACCCGGAGCTCTACCGCACCGCCACCGACGAATTCCTGCGCTACTTCACGGTCAACACGTCTCTGAGCCGCACGGTGACAAAAGACGTCGAGCTCAACGGCCAACAACTACGCAAAAACGACCAGCTCATCATCAGCTGGCTCGCGGCAAACCACGACGACAAAGAATTCGAGCGACCCGACGAAGTCATTCTCGATCGAACACCCAACCGCCACTTGGCCTTTGGGCTCGGTCCGCATCGCTGCATCGGCTCGCATCTGGCGCGTCTGATGTCCGAAGTGATGGTCAGGGCGGTCCTTGACCGCATCCCCGACTACGAAGTCGACGTCCAAAACGTTCGCCAATACGTGGGCAACCCGAGCATGACGGGGCTGGGCACAGCTGCCGGTCACCTTCACCCCGGGAGCCAAGCGCGGCTAGACCACCGCCAGCACCGGCCAGGGATCGCTCACACCCTTGAGCGTATGGCTGCCTCTGTCATCGAACGCGATCCTCGACCCGAGAACCAGCGGCGGAATCACGCCTGACACGAGCACCTCCTTCGGCGCCGCGAGCGCCATGATGCGCGCGGCGATATGGACCGCGATCCCGCGCACGTCACCGTCGACCATCTCCACCTCACCGGTGTGCAGGCCGGCGCGAATCTCGAACCCGAGGTCTTGCACCGCGTCTCGAATTGCGCACGCGCAGTTGATAGCTCGTGCCGGCCCGTCAAAGGTCGCGAGCACGCCGTCGCCGGTGAACTTGACGACTTCGCCCCGCGCGCTGGCCACATGTTTGTTCACGATCTCGTTGTGCGCTTCGACCGCGGCCGCCCAAGCCTTATCGCCCAGAGCCTCGGCGTGTTCGGTCGACCCGACGATGTCGGTGAACAACACGGTCGACAGCACGCGGTTGGTCGGCGTGGCCGCACGGGCGCCGGTGACGAACGATTCGATCTCGTCCAGCACCTGGTCGGCGTCGCCGGCGAACCAAATGTCGTCGTCCCCGTCGAGCTCCACCAACCGCACCTGCGGGATGCGGTCGGCGAGGTACCGAGCGTGGCCGCCAAGCACATGGCGGTCACCGCGGCGGCGCAGCAACAGCGTCGGCGCCTGAATGCTCTCGACCGCAGGCCGAACATCGGTGCGCAGGTACAGGTCGAGGATGTCCTTGAAGTAGCCGGGGCCGCCCGCCAGACGCTCCCCGCGCCCCCACCAGCGCCGCTTGACGGCATCGCCTGTCCAACTGGGCGCCAAGAAATCCGCCAATGCACCAGTCCCGGCGTTGTCGCCGAAGGAGTCGATGTACCGGGTGAAGGCCGGTTCGGGCATCCCGTCGGGATAGTCGGGGGCTCGCAGAAACCGCGGGTACGGACTCCACAACACCAGCGATCGCACCCGCTCCGGATGGCTCGCGGCCAGCAGCATGACAGGAAGCGCCGACTCGGCCATCGCGAACACTGACACACACTCGCTCCCGACGGCATCCAGCACCGCGACCAGCCCATCCGTCCACACCTGCATCGCCGGACGGTCGTGGACAGGCACCGCATCCGAGCTTCCGACCCCGAGCAGGTCGGTCATGATCAGCCGGCTGAACGACGCCAGCCGGCGCAGGTGGCCGGCGACGGTGGGCTCGTCCCACAGCAAGTCGATCGGGAAGCTGCCGGTAGGGATGAAGAGGAGATCTGGACCGTTGTCGGACACGATCTGATACGCGAGATGAGCATCGCCGTCTCGCGCGTACACCGTTTCGGGGACGGTCGCCATGTTGAGAAGCATGCCATCGCCCCAAGCCACGTCACTTGACCAGCCGTTCAGTTGGGTCCACTGTCGGATACATGAGCATCGATGACGACCCCGTCACGACGCTGGACGACCTCAAAAGCGACTTGGCGGGCCGGCACAAGTGGACACCGAGCAGCGGCGCCTCCGTCGACCCCGCGATCGTCGACGCCGACATGGCGGCCCTCGACCGCGACGGCTACGTCATCTGGGAGAACCTGCTCAGCGCGGACGAGTGTCAGCAGATCCGCGAGGTGGTCGGCCCCTGGCTCGGGCATACCGGACGCAACGCCTTTGAAGGACGGCGCACCCAGCGCATCTACAGCGTGCTGAGCAGGACGCGCATGTGCGACCGGCTTGTCGATCATCCGCGTGTGCTGGCGCTGCTCGATCGGCTCCTGATGGCCAACTACCTGCTTTCGGCGTTGCAGGCCATCAACATTCAACCCGGGGAGTCCGCGCAGCTGCCCCACCATGACGACGGGTTCTACCCGATTCCGCGGCCGCGGGCGCCGCTGACTGCCGCGACGATCTGGGCCATCGACGACTTCACCGCCGACAACGGCGCCACGGTGCTGTTCCCCGGCAGCCATCGCTGGGAAGCGCGTCCGCCCGGCCCCGACGATGCCGCGCTGCCGGTGGTCATGCCCGCCGGGTCGTGCGTCTTCTTCGTGGGAACGCTGTGGCACGGCGGCGGCGCCAACACCACCGACCAGGCGCGGCTTGCCGTCACCGCCCAATACTGCCAACCGTGGCTGCGACCGATGGAGGCCTTCACCCTCTCGATACCGCGCGACGTCGCGCGAACGGTCTCCGACGACATTCAACGCATGATCGGCTACAGCATCCATCCGCCGTTCGTCGGCGCAGTCGATGGCTTGCACCCCTTGCGGTTGTTAGAGCAGCCGCAGCCGTAATACGTTGTGCCCGTGGTAATTACGACGCCGTGGCGTACTGCAACACACGCTCTGACGAATCGATGTGACCGTTGCTGAGGATTCGCAGCCGATTCGGACGGATCTCGTAGAGCACGCCGTCGACCGGGTTGGTGACATCGAATCCATCCGCGACGCGTTCCGCGTTGGACAGTTCGATGTGGGCGCCATCGCGAATGCGTTCCCCGCGGTAGTAGTAAGTGCCGCTCAGGTTTTGACACACCACCGCGAGCGACTGCGCTGGTCCGCACCACGGCGGCCGGCGGATTCCCCGGGTCGCACCGGGCGGTTTCGCCGACGAACCCCAGCCCGTCGGCACCCCGCACGGGTGATGACAGCGTCGGCGTCTTGGGCGCAGGCGAAGCCGATGGAGCCGGCGGTGCGGCCGTCGGCGTCTGGGGCGGCGACCCATGGTGATCAGTGCCGAAGACCGATATCACCGCCAGTATCAAACCGGCGACCAACACCACCACCGCCGCGGCGCCTATCACCACCGGCACAGGGACCCGGACGACACGACGCGCTGGTCCGGAAGCCTCCGAAGGCGCATACGGGCTGTACCCCGAGTCGTCCGGATTCGGATAGACCGCCGGGAACGGCCGCGTCCGAGGAAGGCCGCCGCCGGCCCCGGCAGGCGCCGGCTCGTAGGACGGGGACGCTACTTCTCTGGCCGCTCGGGCGAACTGCCCCGCAGACGCATACCGCGCACCGGGCCGCTTTGCCATCGCGCCTGCGATGACGTCGTCGAGACCCCGGCCGATCCCCCGGCGCATGATGCTGGGCCGAGGCGGCGGCGAAAACAGGTGAGCGCCCTTGACCTCCTGTTCCGCCCCCTCGAACGGCGGTTGACCGGTGAGGCACTCGTAGAGCACGCACGCCAGCGAGTAGACGTCCGTCTGCGGCCCAAACCCGCCGCGGAACCGTTCTGGCGCCATGTAAGCCAATGAGCCCGAACGCCCAACGCCGAAGTCGACGAGGTAAGCGAAGTCGTCGCGAGTGAGCAGCACATGTTCCGGCCCCACAGCGCCGTGCACCAGCCCGCCTGCATGCGCGGCATCCAGTGCACGCGCGACCTGCCCGGCGATCGACGCCGCGCGCGAGGGCTCCAGCGCACCCTGCTCGCGCAGCAGGTCCCTGAGGCTGCCCCCCTCGACCAGCTGCATATCGACGAAAAGCACTCCGTCGATCTCGCCGAAGTTCTGCACCGGGATGACATGCGGCTCCTGCAGTCGCGCCGCTATCGGAATGTCTCGCCAAAAGCGTTGCTGGAAACCAGAATCTCTCGCGATCTTCGCACGCACCAGCTTTAATGCCACCATCCGGTCGTTAACCGTGTCGTAGGCCTTGAATACCTCACTCGTGTCGCCCGTGCCGAGCAGTGATCGCAGCTCGTAGGGCCCGAACCGGGTGCCGAGCCGCGAGCGGTACGAGGAGAACAACGAGCTTCCTTCCGCCAATTCGAGGATGGTCAGCCCGCCGGGTTCCCCCTTTCGGCGTCGACGTAACGTGCGTCGGCTCACGCGAAGCCCACCAAGTCCTACAGTGCCTTCATGGGCGACATCACGGCGCAGCTCGCGGAAATCGTCGGGAACCACAACCTGCTGACGGGCGACGCGATCCCCGACGACTACTGGCACGACGAGGAGTTGACGCATCCGCCGCAGCAGCCGGCCTACGTCGCCAAACCGGCCACCGCCGACGAGGTTGCGCAGCTGCTGAAAGCGGCCACCGAACACAAGATTCCGGTGACCGCGCGCGGATCCGGGACCGGCTTGTCGGGCGCGGCGACACCGCGCGCGGACGGGCTGGTCATCTCCTTCGAGCGGATGAACGCCGTCCTCGAGGTCGATACGACCAATCAGGTCGCCGTCGTCCAACCGGGAGTGACGCTGATCGAACTGGACGCCGCGACCGCCCCGGACGGGCTGCGCTACATGGTCCAACCCGGCGAGCTGTCCTCCAGCGTCGGCGGCAATGTCGGCACCAACGCCGGCGGCATGCGCGCGGTCAAGTACGGGATCGCCCGCCACAACGTGCTCGGGCTGCAGGCCGTGCTGCCGACCGGCGAGATCATCCGCACCGGCGGCAAAATCGCCAAGGTGTCCACCGGCTACGACCTGACCCAGCTCATCGTCGGCTCCGAAGGCACCCTGGCCCTGGCCACCGAGGTGATCGTCAAGCTGCACCCGCGGCTCGGCCACAGCGCCACCGTGCTCGCCCCGTTCGCCGACTTCGACCAGGTCATGGAGGCGGTGCCCCGGGTCATCGCCAGCGGGCTGGGCCCCTACATCCTGGAATACATCGACAACGTGACGATGGCCGCGCTCGTCCACACCCAGAATCTCGAACTCGGCATTCCCGACCAGATCCGCGACAGCTGCCAGGCGTATCTCGTTGTGGGACTTGAGAACCGGACCGAGGACCGGCTGGACGAGGATGTCGAGCAAGCCGGTGAGCTGCTCGCCGAGCTGGGCGCCCTGGACGCCTATGTGCTCGAGGGCGGTTCGGCACGCAAGCTGATCGAGGCGCGCGAGAACGCGTTTTGGACGCTGAAGGCGGTCGGCGCCGACGACCTCATCGACACCGTCGTGCCGCGCGGCGCCATGCCGAAGTTCCTTGCCGCCGTGCGTGGACTGGCCACGGCGGTCGGCGGCGGCGCGGTGGGCTGTGGGCATGCCGGCGACGGCAACGTGCACCTGGCCATCTTTTGCCAGGATCCCGACACCCGTAAGAAACTCTTGACGGACATTTTCGCGCTGGCAATGGAATTGGGTGGCGCGATCTCGGGCGAACACGGGCTCGGCCGCGCCAAAACCCCTTATTGGCTCGAGCTTGAAGACCCGGTCAAGATCGACCTGCTGCGCCGAATCAAGCAGAGCTTCGACCCGGCCGGGATTCTCAACCCGGGTGTTGTCTTCGCGGCACGAGTGAGCGCAACGGTTGACCCACCGACGCAGGCGTGCCAGCATTTTGGGCTGTGCATCCCAATTCAACGAGCCCAGACACCCCCACCGTCGTTCTTGTCCACGGAGCGTGGGCCGACGGGTCAAGTTGGCGCCGAGTCATCGCTGACCTGCAGCAAGCTGGGATATCCGTCGTCGCCGCGCCCATTCCGCTCACCACGCTCGACGACGACGTGCAGGCAGTGAAACGAACCATCGACCGCACCGAAGGACCCGTCGTCCTCGCAGGTCACGCCTATGCCGGCGGCGTCATCGGCGCGACCAGCCACCCGCGCCTCAAGGCCCTGGTGTACATCGCCGCCCTGGCTCCCGACGAGGGCGAAACCGTCGCCGACGTCTTCTACCGCAATCCCCCGCATCCGCAGGCACCAGAACTCAAGCCCGACGACCAAGGCTGGATCTGGCTGCCCACCAACGCCTTTGGCGACGCATTCGCCCACCACGCCACCGCCGAAGAACACCCCGTGCTCGCCGCGGTTCAACGACCGATCGCCGTCCCGTGCATTCAGCAGCCCGTCCCGAGGCCCGGCTGGAAAGACCTACCGACCTGGTATCTCGTCGCCGAAGAAGACCGCATGATCAACCCCGACACCCAACGGTTCATGGCCGAACGCATGCACGCCCGCACGCATACCCACCAGGTCGATCACGCACCACTGATCACCCGGCCAGACGTCGTCACCGACATCCTTTCCGAGGCGCTCGCCACCGTGGCGCCTCAGTAACTCACCCGCCTGTGGCTTATCCTGCACTCGATAGCCGCATAGACAGGGCAGCAAATGTTCTCACTGACACGACCCCGATCTGCGGCGGCCGTGTTGGCGACTGCCGGACTGCTCGCATTTGGCGTGTTGTTGTTCACCAGAAGCGGGACTTCGGGTCGCCCGATAGCCGTCCCGATAGGACTCTGGCTTCTGAGCATTTTCGCCAACGGCTGCGTGGTCAACGCCGCCCGGGTCGGACGAGGCCGCCAGCGTCTTGCTTGGACGGTGTTGAGTATCGGGTTGGCCGCCTGGACAGCCGGCCAATTTGTGTGGTGTTACGTCAGCCTCGGCGGCATTCCGCCGATCGCGAATTTCTCGGCGGCCTATTTGGGCTACCTGGTGTTGCCGCTGTGCGCGTTGGGCTGCGCGGTTGCCATCCCCAGCCGCGATGACGCTCGATTTGGGATTGGGCTGCTGCTTGACGGCATCGTCGTCGCAGCGGCGTTATTGATCGTCTTGGCCATCGTGGCGCTGGGACACACGGGACAACCGGACCGAACAGTCAGCGGTCCGCGGATATTGTTAATCGCCGCCACCGCCGATGTACCTGGGGCTTGTCGTCCTGTCGTTCATCACCGTGTGGAAAGCCGAGCCGGGCCGCAAACGCGCCCAGATGCTGATGACGTTGGGATGGGCGGCCATCGGGGCAGCCGGGGTCATCAGCGTCGGTGGCGGCCACCCCGACCAAACGCCCAATGCCCTCGTCATCCTGGGATGGGCCGGCGGAATCTACTTCGTCGCGCTGTCCGGCCTTGCGTCTCGGCCGGGACCGGATCTCGACCTCGGTTTTTCTCAGCCGTCAAGGATGTCGCTGTGGCTGCCGTACCTGCCTGTGTTGTTGGCGATCATCGTTGGCGCCGTGCACTTTTGGCCCGTGTACCCGGGCGAGGCGTTCATCTTCGGCATGTGCGTGGCAATGGTCATCACCACGGTGATCCGCCACCTGTTACTGCTCGACCGAAAGGGACGTCTGCTTACCGCGCTGTCTGACGCCGCCCTGCGGGACCCCCTCACCGGGTTAGCCAACCAAAGGCTCTTTGGTGAGCGGCTGGCCCATGCGGTTCGGTTGCACATTTACCACGCTGTCCCGGTCAGCGTAATTGCGCTGAATATCAGCGACTTCAAGATGGTCAACGACACGCTCGGGTACGACGTCGGCGACGAACTCTTACGCAGTGTCGGCGAGCGGCTCCAGGCCAACATCCGCTCCAACGACTCCGTCGCGCGGATGAACGGGGACGAATTCGCCATCCTGGTCGAAGACCGCCCCGAGGTCGCAGCACGGGTGGCCAAGGGGCTGGCCCTGTCCTTCGACGAGCCTCTCGACCTCGAGAATCACCGGCTACACGTACATCTCAACATCGGCGTGGCCTCGGCTGCGTCGACACCCGGCTCGCCTGACGCCGGGTGAGCTTCTCGAGCAGGCCGATGCGGCCCGGAACTGGGCCCAACAGGGGAGCTCAACCAACGTGCAGATATTCACCCCGGACATGGATGCTCGGCTCGCCAGACACCCGACATACGACGACAGCATGGCCCGTCTGCAACTGCTCGGCGAACTGCGTCGTGCGATCGACGAAGGCCAGCTGACGCTGCTGTACCAGCCGAAATTCGACATGACGACCGGCTCCGTCTGTGGCGCCGAGGCGCTCGTGCGATGGCAGCACCCCGAATTCGGCACGCTGGTGCCGAGCGAATTCTTGCCGTTGGTCCGTGAACACGGGCTGATGGACGCCGTCACCGACCTGGTGCTGTTACGGGCGGTCGCCGACGCGTCGGCTTGGTACGCAGCAGGGGCCGTTATCCCCGTCGCGATCAACTTGTGGGCGACCTCCCTCGACGAAGACGCCCTGCCCGACCGCATCATGTCCGTGCTCGACGCCCACGGCATGTCCGCCAGTTCGCTCACGATCGAGATCACCGAGGACCTGTTGGTCGCCAACCTCGCGAAGGCCCGCACGGTGCTCAATCGTCTGCGCGCAGTCCGGCATCCGGGTGGCGATCGACGACTTCGGCAGCGGTTACGCCACACTGACCTATCTGCGTGAGTTGCCCATCGACGACGTCAAACTCGACACGCCAATTCATCGCGCCGATTCTGCACGATTACCGCGCCGCAACGATTGTCCGATCGGTGATCGAGTTGGCCACGACATTCGGCATCGCCACGGTCGCCGAGGGCGTTGGGGACGAGGAAACAGCCCAACGGCTCAAGGAATACGGTTGCGACGCCGTACAAGGCAACTTCTTCTGTCCCCCGTTGCCTGCCGCCGAGATTCCGCACGTCGCCCAGCACACCGCGCTCGCGGCGCACTAGTCTCGGCCGGCTGGCCAAAGGAATAAGGTTGCGCCGTGCACATTGACGTGATGGTGGTTCCGCAACCGCTGGGTCAGATCGGTGGCCTGGCCCAGCGCGCTCAGGCCGCGGGATTCTCCGGCCTGCTGTTCACCGAGACCGGCCGCACGGCCTACCTCAACGCCGCCGTGGCCTCGCAAGCCGCACCCGGGCTCGAGTTGTCCACCGGTGTCGCGGTCGCGTTTCCGCGTAGCCCCTTCGTCACCGCGGCCGAGGCGTGGGAGCTTCAGGAGGCGACCGACGGTAAATTCCGGCTGGGCCTGGGCACGCAGGTTCGCACGCACGTCGTGCGCCGCTACGGTGTCCCCTTCGAACGCCCGGGCCCGCGGCTGCGCGACTATGTGCTCGCGGTCAAGGCGTGCTTCTCGGCGTTTCGAACCGGGAAGCTCGATCACCACGGCGAGTTCTACGACCTCGACTTCATCACGCCGCAGTGGAGCGCGGGCCCCATCGACGCGCCCGATCCCAAAGTCGATGTCGCAGCGGTGAATCCGTGGATGCTGCGGATGGCGGGCGAAGTGGCCGACGGGGTGCACGTCCATCCGCTGGGCGAGCTCGGCTATATCAAACGTCACGTGCTGCCGAACGTCGCCGCCGGTGCCCAGAAGGCCGGGCGTTCGTTGTCGGATATCGCCGTCATCGTGCCGGCGATGACGATCGTCGGCGACAGCGACGAAGAGCGTGACGCCCAACGCGACACGGTGCGCACCAGCATGGCCTTCTACGGCAGCACCCCCAACTACGCGTTCATCTGGGACGAGGCCGGGTTCGAGGGCACGACCGCCCGCATCCGCGAAAAGCAGAAGGCCGGCGATTTCCAGGGCATGGCGGCCCAGATCACCGACGAGCACATCGCGGCGTTCGCCACCGAGTCGACGTGGGATGGCCTGGCCGACGCGCTGACCGAGAAGTACGGCGAAATCGCCACGCGCGTAGCCCTTTACAACGCCTTGGGCGACGACGAGCGCTTCAGCCGGTATGGCGAGGTCGCCCGTCAACTGCGGAAGTGAAGCGTCAACCGCGTCCGCCGGCGAGCCGGTCGACGTCGATGATTTCACCGCGATTGATGCTGACCCAATCGCGCCCATCGAGGTAGGGGCGTAGATGTTGGGCGATGAGATCAACATCGGCCGGTGACTTCGGTCGCTGAAGTTCGTAGACGTGCGGCAACTCGGCCATATCGGTGACGACACTCCACAATTTGAGGGCCGCCGGACCGGTCGGCGGATCCACCAGTACCGGACCGAAAAGGCATTGCCCGTCAATGAAGAGCGTGGGCACCCCGTAGCCACCCGCATCCACCACTCGCTGGTGATCGGCGCGGATGTCGTCGTGGGTGGTTGGGTCATCGAGTGCGGCATCGAAAACCGCTCCGTCGACGCCGATGTCGCTCAACAAACTTCGGGCAACCGAGGGGTCGTGCGGTTTGCCGCCAACAGTGTGCAATTCGTGGCCGATCGCCGCGTACCACCGGTCCAGCGACGACATGTCAGTTCGACGCAGCAGTGCGCCGATCCGCATCAACGACCAGCCATAGGACCAGTCCCGCTCCCACGGATGTTTCTTGCCCTCCACCCGGTTGATCTCTTCCAGGCTGAAGAACCGCCAATTGACGGTAATTCCCAATTGTGTGCGGACGTCACGGATCCACACGGAGGTCTGAAAAGCGAAGGGACACATCGGGTCAAAGTGAAAGTCCACGGTGGTGCTCATCGTTTGGCCCCTTCGTCGTTGCTTAACCAACCAGCATCGTCCGACAACGTCGTTCTCTCAACCAGAGAAGCCGAGCCACCCGCCAGCCGATCGGACTCCGACTTCGGACGCACTCCCGCCGCGCGATACACGAACACCGGCTCTACCGGAAACCGCAATGTCATGGTCGGCAGCTGCTGCAGCACGTCGTCGGGAATCGCCCTCTTGTAATGGAGCTTCATCGAGCCGCTGAACGCACGGTCCACGCCGTGGAGGTCGATATCGATCAGCAGACCCTTCTTCGTGATCGTCGCCGAGGCCGGACCCTTGTTGGCGTCCCACGAGCAGTCGATGGACCGCAGATTGCTGTCCCCGCGCGTCGGGAACGTAGCAACGACCCGCGCGGCGCTGAACGCGAACGCACCCTGATAACGCGAGACACCCGAGGCCGAAAAGACACCCGGAACATGCCCGCTGAAGTGTCGCACCACGCCGACCTTGGCGGCCAGAAAAATGAGCCCCTCGGCCTCGAGCTGTTCGTGAAGCTCGGTAGGCACATTGGTCAACTGCGACAACTTACGGAGAAAGCCAAGCACAGCCAGACGGTAGCTGAGGCGCGGCCCGGCCGCAGTGTTTTACTGCACCGTCACGATCGCCGTGTACTGGCACACCGGCGTGCTGTTCTTGCCCACAAAGCTGGAGTAATACGTGGAAATCGTCGTCGTCCCCGGCTTCAGCGCTGTGAACGTCCACACCTCCGTGCCGGGCGCGCCCCGCGCGTCAGTAGTCGGCTGCACATACTCGTGACTGTTTTGCTTGACGATGGCTGGATCGCCGATCTTCGTGTCCGCCATCCACCGGAACGGGGTGCTGTAATTCGAGCCCAACTGCAGTTTCAGCGTGTTCCCCGCCGCGAGAGTGATGTTCTGGGTGATGTTGTTCTGCTTCAGCACCTGTTCCATGGGAACCACGAGGGCGTTGGACGTCGGCGGGTTCCTTCTCTCGAAGTGGCAGCCCACCAACATCGACGAGACGAGAATCGCAACGGTCACCAAGAGCCTGATCTTCACGAAAGTCATCACCTCCATTATGGCGTGAGGCACAAATTCCAGGTCGGCCCGGGATCGGCGCAGTTAGCGGCAGCGTGCTGAAGACGGGCGCGATCTAGCTCGTCGTTTCGGGCACGCGTTTGCTGTGGGTCGGGTAGCTTCTGTGCATGTTCGGCATCATCCGGCCCTGCCGTCATCGACTCGGCGGCGAGCTCGCAGCAGCCTGGACCGCCCAATTATGCGGACTCTGTCTGGCACTGCGCGACGACTATGGCCAGTCGGCGCGGATCGCCACCAACTATGACGGCCTCGTGGTCTCGCTTCTGGTCGAAGCGCAGTCACCCGAGCAGCCCACCCGCCGCAAGGCCGGGCGCTGCCCGCTGCGCGGCATGCGGCGCGCCGACGTAGCCACCGGCGACTGCGTGCGGCTGGCCGCCGTGGTGTCGCTGGCCCTGGCCGCGGCCCGGGTGCGCGATCACGTCGACGACCACGACGGCATGGTCGGTGTGGCCGGCGTGCGACCGGCCGCCCGCCGGATCGCCGAGCGCTGGGTGCGCCAAGGCACCGACACCGGTCACACCCTGGGATTCGACACCGGCGTGCTGGTGGCCGCGATGGACCGGCAGGCCGAGCTCGAGGCGACGGCCGGACCGGGCAGCTCACTGCTGCTCGTGACCGAGCCCACCGAAACCGCGGTGGCCGAAGCATTCGCGTACACCGCGGTGTTGGCCGGCCGTCCGGGTAACCAGGCGCCGCTGCGCGAAGTTGGGCCAGCTGTTCGGGCGGGTGGCACACCTGCTCGACGCGGTCGAGGATTACGACGACGACCTGGCCCGCGGCAAGTGGAATCCGTTGGCCGCCACCGAAACTCCAATGGAGCAAGCTCGCGTCCTGTGCGACGATGCGGCGCTGGGTATCGAGCTGGCCCTGGCCGACGTGGAATTCACCGACGGCCGGCTGCCGCAGCAGTTGTTGACCCGCGAGGTGCGGCGAGCGATCTCGCGCACCTTCAGCGGGTCCGGCCATCCCACCTGCAGCGGGACACCGCACGGCCAGCAGGAACCCATCAACTTCGGCAACCAACCAGTGGGTGCGGGCTACCCGAACCCGGGGGGCGAATACCCCGAGGGCGAAACACCCGACCCCGGCCGCGGAGGCGCAAAGGCGGCCGAGGTGGCAGCAGCTGCATCTGCTGCTGCGATGGGTGCGACTGCTGCTGCGACTGCGGAGACTGCTGCGACTGCACGTAACGCAGTCAATCGAAGTCGTTGCGCCATTACGTCTTTGTGACGTGTTTCGGCCCGCGCAGCTAGACACCGGCTCGTACGGCAGGATGGGCTGGTGTTTGGCCTCGTTCTTCGTCGTTGCGCTCGTCTCCAGCGTCATCATCGGGACGGTGCTGGGCCGGCGCTATCGCGTGGGCCCCCCGGTGCTGCTCATCTTTCTCGGCGCGGGCCTGGGTCTGATCCCCGCCTTCGGTCATGTCCACATCAACGGCGAGATCGTGCTGCTGCTGTTCCTGCCGGCGATCCTGTATTGGGAGGGCCTGAACGCGAGCATCCGCGAGATCCGAGCGAATGCGCGGATCATCGTTCTGCTCAGCGTCGTCCTGGTGATCGTCACCGCGGTGGCGGTGTCGTGGACGGCCCGAGCGCTGGGCATGGAATCGCACGCGGCGGCGGTCCTGGGTGCCGTGCTCTCCCCCACCGACGCCGCCGCCGTGGCCGGTCTGGCGAAAAAATTGCCGCGCCGAACCACTCACCGTGCTGCGCGCCGAGAGCCTCATCAACGACGGAACCGCGCTGGTCTTGTTCGCCGTGACCGTCCACGTCGCAATCGGCGGAGCCGAGATCAGCCCGGGTGATCTGGTAATCCGGTTCATCGGCTCCTACCTCGGCGGCATCGTCGCGGGGCTGCTGGTTGGCGGATTGGTCACCCTGGCGCGTAAACGAATCGACTCACCGCTCGAAGAAGACCGCCATGAGCCTGTTGACGCCGTTCGCGGCGTTCCTGCTGGCGCAGAGTATGGATTCCAGCGGCGTGGTGGCGGTCTTGGTGTCGGCCCTGATCCTCACCTACTCCGGGCCGGTGGTGATCGGGGCCCGCTCCCGACTGCAGGCCTACGCGTTCTGGGACATGGCGACATTCCTGATCAACGGCTCGTTGTGGGTGTTTGTCGGAGTCCAGATCCCGGGCGCACTGCACGGGATCGCCGGCTTCGACGGCGGAGTGCGCCACGCCGTATTCATTGCTCTTGCCGTCACCGGCGTCGTCATCGCGTCCCGGATTTTCTGGGGCGAAGCCACCACCCTGCTGCTGCGTCTCATCGACCGACGCGAGGCGCAGCGCGCCCGCCGGGTCAGCTGGCGAGCGCGCGTCGTCACCGCCTGGGCAGGCTTCCGCGGTGCGGTGTCGCTCGCCGCAGCGCTGGCCGTTCCGACGATGACGCTCAGCGGCGCGCCCTTTCCGGACCGCAGCCTCCTCATCTTCATCGTTGTCTTCGTCATTCTCGTGACGGTGCTCGTCCAGGGCAGCACGCTGCCGGCAGTCGTCCGCTGGGCGAACATGCCCGAAGACGTTGCCTACGCCGAAGAAGTGCAACTGGCGCGGTGCCGGGGTACGCAGGCGGCCCTTGAGGCATTGCCGATGGTCGCCGCAGAACTCGGGGTCAGCGAGGAACTATTGGGGCGTATTCGAAAGGAATATGAAGAACACGCCGCGATCATCATGGCCGACGACGACGATTCCCGGGTTCACGGCCTGGCCAAACGCAACGAGCTAGTGCGGCAAGTACGTCTCCGGGTGCTCGAGCACAAGCGCCGCGAGATCCTGTCGCTTCGGAATCAGAAGATCATCGACGACATCGTGCTGCGCGAGTTGCAGGGCGAGATGGACCTCGAGGAAGTGCAACTTCTCGACACAGCCGACAGCGCATAACCAGTCAGACGTCGCCCTTGAGTGTGCGTCCTGGGCGGCGCTCCTCGGCGTGTCACCACCCTGGGTGCACGCTCAAAGCCCTCAACGCACACCCTGGCGAACATTGCCCGCGGGCAATATTGCCTACCGGGCGACTCTCGTATGTTGGGAGCTATGACAGGGCTGCGCGAGCGTAAGAAGGCCGACACCAAACGTGCGCTCAGTGATGCCGCGTTGCAGTTGGCTTTCGAGCACGGGCTGGAGAACGTGACGCGCGAAGACGTCGCCAACCTGGCGGGCGTCTCGGTGCGCACCTTCAACAACTACTTCAGCGGCAAATACGAGGCGCTGGCTTACCGGCAAGCCGAACGCGTGCGCCGCAGCATCGCCGTGCTGCGGCAGCGTCCCGCCGGCGAGCCGCTGTGGACGGCGATCACCCACGCCGTGCTGGAACCCTTGGAGGCCGATTTCGGCGATGTGTACGGCGACGAGAACCGCGCGCCCAGCCGCCAGGAGCTCGTCGAGGTCCGAAAACTGGTCATGCACCCGCAAGTCCGAAACGCTGTGCCGCAGCACCTGTTCGACGAGTTGCTTGAGGTTATCGCCGAACGTACCGGCACCGACCCGGACCGCGATCTGTACCCGCGATTGGTGATGGCCGTCGTGCGCGCCGTCGGCGACGCCGCGGCGGACGCCTACGTGCGCGCCGATCCGCCGGTGGCCATCACCACACTGATCCGCTCGGGCTTCGCCGCCGTCAGCGCCGGACTGCCCGAGCCCGCGAGAAAGAAGGCACACCATGGCTGACGAACATGCCGATGTCGTGATCGCCGGCGCCGGGCCCAACGGGCTGATGTTGGCCTGCGAGCTCGCATTGGCCGGCATCAGGCCCGTCGTCCTCGACACGCTTCCCGGCCCCAGCGCCGAGCCGAAGGCCAACGGCCTTGTCGGACAGGTGGTTCGGACTGCTCGACATGCGTGGCCTGTATCAGGCGTTCACCGGCGACGACCAGCCGCCGCAACCCAACCCCGGGTGGATGTTCGCGGCCATGCCGCTGAACTTCGCCGGCGTTCCCGACAATCCGATGTACGCACTGCGCATGCCGCAACCCCGGCTGGTGCGACTGCTGGAAAAGCGTGCGCGCGACCTCGGGGTAGACCTGCGCTGGGGACACGGACTCGTCGGCTTGCGGCAGGACTCGGAATCCGTTGCGCTGACGGTGTCCTCGCCGGAGAACGAGTACGGCATCGCCGCCGACTACGTCGTCGGCGCCGACGGTGGGCGCAGCCTGGTCCGCAAGACGCTGGGCATCGACTTCCCCGGATTCACCTCGCCCATGATCAGCCGGACTCGCCCACGTGCATATCCCCGACGAACTCCGCCGACCCGACAGCAGCATCGAGATTCCGGGATTCGGCCTGCTGCCCTTCGGGCACAGCCGCTTTGACCGTGGTGGAATCATCTACGCCGAGTTCGAGCCGGGCCGGTCGATGCTCGGCACGATCGAATTCGGCCCTCCGGTCGAGGACGTTCCGATGAGCCTGGCCGAACTGCGCGAAAGCGCACGCCGCGTGCTCGGTGTCGACATCCCGTTCGAGGAGCCGAAAGGCCCAGGGCCGCATGCCCTTCGCCGGATCAATGGGCAGAACACCCGCCATCGCCGAGCGTTACCGCGACGGCCGAGTCCTGCTGCTCGGCGACGCCGCGCACGTGCACAGCCCACTGGGCGGCCCCGGCCTGAACCTGGGCCTGCAAGACACCATGAACCTCGGCTGGAAGCTGGCTGCCCAGATCAACGGCACGGCCCCGACCGGATTGCTCGACACCTACGAGTCCGAGCGTTACCCGGTGGGCCAGCGCGTCATGATGCACTCGCTGGCGCAAATCGCACTCATGTCGCCGGGGCCCGAAGTCGCCGCACTCCGAACACTGTTGGGCGAGCTTTTCACCAGTCCGGACGCGCAGCAGCACATGGCCGCGCTGCTGGCCGGTTCCGACGTGAGGTACGACATGGGCGACGACCATCCGCTGTCGGGTCACCTCGTGCCCGACCTGACTCTCGAGGACGGCCGACGGGTCGCCGAACTGCTGCACGACGCCCGCCCAGTGCTGCTCGACCTCGACGGTAGCGCCGCGCCGGCGCTGCGCGGCTGGACCGATCGTGTCGATGCCGTCAGCGCCAAATCGCCGACCGGCCCGCCGCGGCGATGCTGATCCGGCCCGACGGCTACATCGCTTGGGCGACGGACACATTCGGTTCGGCCGAGGAAGCAAGTCTGCATGCCGCGCTGCGGCGCTGGTTCGGGGATCCCTCGCGCAAAGTAGCGTTAACGGCCAGACTGGCCTGCATGGAGTCCACGAACCCCGGTAAGCCCGTGCGCAGCGCGCAAAAGGTTGTCGACGCGCTGTCAGCCCAGGGGGTCGAATACATCTTCGGTGTGCCCGGCGCCAAGATCGACGCCGTATACGACGCCCTGGTCGATGGCGGCCCGCAGCTGGTGGTGTGTCGCCACGAACAGAACGCGGCGTTCATCGCCGGTGCGATCGGTCGCCTCACCGGCACCCCGGGTGTCGTGCTGGTGACGTCCGGTCCGGGCACCACCAATCTGGTTACCGGCCTGCTGACCGCCAACACCGAACAAGATCCCGTCGTCGCGCTGTGCGGGGCGGTCGGCCGCAAGGACCGGCTCAAGCGCACCCACCAGTCAATGGATGCCGCGGCGGTGCTGCGGACGGTCACCAAGTTCACCGGCGAGGTCAACCACCCCGACAACGTCGCCGAGGCCATCGTCGGCGCCTTCCGCGCCGCCGGCAGCCAGCCTCGCGGAGCGGCCGCCGTCGTGCTACCTGTCGACGTCCTGGCCGCACCCACTACCGCGGGCATCACGGCCCGAATGCCGGTCCCCCCGCTGGCGGGCGCCCCAACGGCGGCGATTGCCAAGGCAGGCGAGCTGATCCGCGCCGCGCGGCGCCCGGCGTTGCTGGTCGGAATCCGCGGCGCCGACCAAGACAGCACGCGGGCGCTTCGCGCGCTGGTCGCGGCAACCGGCTTACCCGTCGTGGAGACCTTCCAGGCGGCCGGCGTGATATCGCGCGCGCTCGAGGACAACTTCTTAGGCCGGGTGGGGCTTTTCCGCAACCAACCCGGCGACGTCGATCCTCGCCCACGCCGACGTCTTGATCACCGTCGGATACGACGCCGTCGAATACGACCCCGTGCTGTGGAACAACGACGTGTCGAGCGCACCATCGTGCACATCGACTCGGTGCCCGCTGAGATCGACAACCACTATCAACCGACGCTGGAGCTGCTCGGCAATGTCGCGGCCACCCTCACAGCATTGAACGACAACCTGACCGGCCTGACGCTGACGAACGACTACCAGGATGAGATCGCGCAGCAACGAAAAGCGTTGGCGGACATCGATGTAGTCGACGCGCAGACCACACCCTCGACGGCCCCGGACTCAACCCGGTTGCCGTGCTGCTGGCGCTGCGCGACGAACTCGACGACGAGGCGACCATCACCTGCGACGTCGGCTCGGTCTACATCTACATGGCCCGCCACTTCCGGGTCTACGAACCCAGACGATTGTTGTTCTCCAACGGCCAACAAACCCTGGGCGTCGCGTTACCCTGGGCGATGGCCGCGTGCCTGGTGCGGCCCGGCACACCCGTGGTGTCCGTCTCCGGCGACGGCGGATTCCTCTTCTCCGCCCAGGAACTCGAAACCGCAACCCGTCTCGGCTTGACCTTCACCCACATCATCCTGCGCGACAACAGCTACGACATGGTGGGCTTCCAAGAGGTCATCAAGTACGGGCGAAAGTCCGGCGTGCAGCTCGGCGACTACGACATCGTCTCCTACGCAGCAGCATTCGGCGCCCACGGCTACCGCGTCAATACCCTGGACGAATTCATCACCACGTTGCGTCAAGCATTGGCCGAGGACGGCCCGTCACTGATCGATGTCGCCGTGGACTACAGCCGCAACACCGAACTCGCTGCCCACTTGCACGACGACGCGTTCGAATAAGCCGGGAAGGCCAGCCAACCATGAACAGCAGATCGGACGCGTACGACCACTTTCGCCACTGGGCCGCAACACTTCTCGCACACCAGCACGCCCACCAACAGAAGGAAGCAGGCCGCGACAACGAGGTCTACCAGTTTTCGACGATCAGCGCCCTCCTCGAGGGCGTCTACGACGGCGACGTCACCGTCGCCGAGATCCTGCGCCACGGCGACTTCGGTCTGGGTACCTTCAACCACCTCGACGGTGAGATGGTCATCCTCGACGACGTCTGCTACCGCTTGCGTGCTGACGGAACCGCCACTCGCGCAGCGCCAACCGATCGCAGTCCGTTCGCGGCGGTAACCCGATTTCACACCGATTTCGACATCGACATACAAACCCCTACCGACCAGGCGGAGGTACTCAGCGCGATCGACCACCAGATCAAAAGCGCTAACCTGATCTATGCGATCCGGGTCACTGGGCGCTTTTCTAAGCTGCGCACCCGCACGGTGATGGAGCAACAGCGTCCCTATCCGCCGCTGACGGAAGCGACCGAAGGGCCAGGCCGAACAACGATTCACCGATGTGACCGGGGTTCTCGTCGGCTTCCGCACTCCACAATTTCAACAGGGCATTTCCGTGGCCGGATACCACCTGCACTTCCTCAACAGTGAGCGCACCGGCGGGGGCCATGTTCTCGACTTCACCCTCGAGCAGGGTCTGGTCGCGGTCAGCGGTGCCTCACAATTGCATCTCGAGCTTGCCGACCTCCGGCGGGTTTCTCGATGCGCAGCTTTCCGGAGACGGCCTCTCCGAGCGGATCAGCAAAGCCGAAGGCGGTCAGCGAAGCGAAGACGGCTGCTAATCAGGGGAATTCATGGACTGTTAAGGCACGCGTCAGGTCCTGCATCCTTGACTGCACACAAGCGCCGCGTGTCCTCTGCTTATGCGCGTTGTACAGGTCGCGAATTTCTACGGCCCTCGGTCCGGCGGCCTTCGCACCGCGGTGGATCGGTTGGGTGCGGAATACTGTGCGAGCGGGCACGACGTGTTTTTGATCGTTCCCGGTCCGCGTGCAGAACGCGCCCTGTTGCCGACGGGTGTGGTGCGAATCACCATGCCGGCGTGGCTGATTCCCTTCACCGGCGGCTACCGCGCGGTGATGCCCGGCCCGGTCAAGGCGCTGCTGGAAGCACTGCAACCCGACGCCTTGGAAGTCTCCGACCGACTCACGCTCAGATCACTGGGTCGGTGGGGCCGCGAACACGGCGCCACGACCGTGATGATCTCGCATGAGCGTCTGGATCGCCTTGCCGGCCAACTACTTCCGGGCCGACCGGCGCGTAGCCTCGCCGACTTTGCCAACAGCCGCACCGCCGCCGACTACGACACCGTGGTGTGTACCACCGGATTCGCGCGCGAGGAATTCGACCGCATCGGTGCAACGAACGTTGTCACCGTGCCCCTGGGCGTGGACCTGAAGACCTTCCATCCGAGTCGGCACTCTCCCCTGGTTCGTCGGGAATGGGCCACACCAAAGCAGCTCCTGCTGGTCCACTGCGGCCGGTTGTCGGTGGAGAAGCGAGCGGACCGCAGCATCGACGCGCTGGCCGCGCTGTGCGATTCCGGCGTCGATGCCCGACTGGTCGTCATGGGCGAAGGGCCGATGCGGGCCAAGCTGCAACGACAGGCCGCCGGGCTACCCATCGACTTCACCGGGTTCATCACCAACCGGCACACCGTCGCCGGGCTGCTCGCCTCCGCGGATGTCACGCTGGCACCGGGGCCGCACGAAACGTTCGGGTTGGCCGCGCTGGAATCGCTGGCATGCGGGACACCGGCGGTGGTCTCCCGCACCTCGGCGCTCACCGAGATCATCACGCCGGACAGCGGCGCCTCGGCCGACAACCACCCCGAGGACATCGCCAGGGCGGTCGGCACAGTCATCAGCCTGCCCGAATATCACCGCCGGACCTCCGCGCGGCGCCGCGCGGAGAACTTCACCTGGCAGCGGGCAGCAGCCGGCATGCTGGCGACGTTAGGACCCGTAATCGGCGGACCGGAAGTCGATTCCGAGCACACCGCATAGGCCCGAAACCCGTTGGCATATCGTCGTTGTCGGTTTTAGAAGTCGGATGCGGCCCAGGAGCCCGGTGGATATGGCGGAACATGGCCGGCGAAGGCGCCATCGGTGAGACTGCACAGTGTGTCGGTAATGGTTCCCGCGTTCGCCAGCACCGTCGGCGCGCCGCCCGGTAGGACGCGCGCCACCACTGCTTGCCAGAAATAGCCCGGCACCGCCGTGCTCGTACCAGACGAACCAGTCAGTGTCCCGATTGCCGGCGCGGATCAGGCGCCGGAACGGCAACGTCGGATCCTTGACCGAATCCGTTGCGTTGAACGGTGCGCCGATGTCAGCGATGGGCGGCAACAGTTTGATGAGCTCGGTGGCAATTCAGAAATGCTGTGCACTTCCCGCACGGGTGTCGCCAG
Organism: uncultured Actinomycetota bacterium; assembly: GCA_963832935.1. Taxonomy (GTDB): domain Bacteria; phylum Actinomycetota; class Actinomycetes; order Mycobacteriales; family Mycobacteriaceae; genus Mycobacterium. The sequence goes on along the minus strand of CAWHWA010000015.1, from coordinate 66,086 downwards.
CGTGCATTGCGTATTGGGCATCGCCTTGGCCGGGGTCGCCGTCACGACAGCGAGCGCGAGGCCCGCCGCGAGTGCTACCCGATAGAAGTTGCCCATATCGGCTCCCGTCGCCAACCGGTGATGACCGGGACCCTACGCCGCTGTTTGCTGGGCGGAGCTGCTTTCGATCCGACGGCTAGGCTCGTGACAGACAACAAGGAGGTGGATCGTGGAAGCGCGCGACCAAGTGCTGATCACCGCCACGGAGCTGGCCGACCTCATCGAGGCCGGGGATCCGCTGACGATATTGGACGTCCGTTGGCGACTCGATGAGCCCGACGGTCGAGCGGCCTTTGAGGAAGGCCACCTTGCCGGCGCGGTGTATGTGTCACTCGACGAGGACCTCAGCGATCACGCCGTTGCCGGGCGTGGCCGCCACCCATTGCCTTCGGGGCGAAGCCTTGAGGCCGCGCGCACGCCGCTGGGGTGTTCAGCAAGACTCGCTAGTCGTGATTTATGACGACTGGAACCGTGCCGGGTCTGCCCGAGCATGGTGGGTATTGACCGCGGCTGGGCTCTCGAAGGTACGCATCCTGGATGGCGGACTGGGCGCGTGGCGGTCGGCCGGGCGAACCCTCGAGACGGGTCCCGTCACCCCGCAGGAGGGGAATGTGACTGTGCCGCATGATGATTTGTATGCCGGAGCTCGACCCACCCTGACGGCCGAACAAGCCGGCGCGGGCGCCGTGACACTGCTCGATGCGCGAGCACCGGAACGCTATCGCGGCGACGTTGAACCTGTCGACGCGGTGGCCGGTCACATCCCCGGGGCGCGGAACCTGCCCAGCGGCTCCGTCCTGGCCGGCCGACGGCACATTTTTGGGTGACTACGCGCTCGCCCAGCAGCTGTCCGACCGCGGCATCGACCAGGCAGGCCCGTTGGGCGCCTATTGCGGCTCGGGTGTTACCGCCACGATCGCCATCGCCGCGCTGGCGGCGATGGGTCGCGAGGCGGCGCTGTATCCGGGGTCGTGGTCCGAATGGTCTTCGGATCCGAATCACCCCGTCGCGCGCGGTCCCGAATAGCTCCGCCGGACCAGTTCTGCAGAAAGGCCGCCGTGACTTGGGCGGCGTTGGCCGCGGCGATCCCTTTATAGACGAAGAATTGAAATGGGAAGCCGGGCAGGCGAAGCGGGTCACCCGGCCCGTCGGAGATGCCGCGGATACCCAGGAACGGAACGCCATGCGCGTCGGCGACGGCCTGGACCGCCGCGGTCTCACTGTCCGTCGCGACGAAGGCCGGATCCGCCGCCGATACGATATTCGCGTTATTGATCAGACCGTGCTTCAGCCACGGCCACGCTGCCTGAAAGAAGTTACCGGTGTAGAAAAACGAGCGGTCGGGCGCCTTTCGGGGCTGGCAGCCGAACACCCTGCCGCCGTGGGGGATACACGGGAATGCTTGCCCGTTGTTGTTGTCATAACTGCAGCCGTCGCCGCCGCACACCAGTAGCGGCCGGTGCGCATCCTTCTGACGGTTTTCAGTGTGACGGAAAGGTTCTCGGCAGCGGCCAGCATGCCGGCATCGACCGGATGGAATGTCGTGCCGTTGTCCTGTGTCCAGCGCGCCGGTACGGCCACATCGGCGATGCCGGTCCGCCCGGCACCGCCGGCGACGCCCGAAAACACCACTGCGTCAACAGTACTGGGGAATCGAGCTAACGCGGTCTCGGTTAACTCGGTGGCGTTGACCATGCCGATGCCGGTCATCGCCACGATGACTTTCCTGCCGCGGACCGAGCCGAGATAGAAATGCCGGCGCTCAGCGACCACCACCGGGTTGGGATCCAGCGCGGTATGGGACAGCATCGCATCGGCCTCGACGGGAAAGGCCGTCAAGACCAGTGTGCGTTGTTCGGTGAATCCACCGGCACGTAGGGCACTTCCTTGGGGTTCGGCGGCGCCCCACCATTATCGTCCTTTTTCCCTCGTTAAGGGTGGCCAGAAGCTAGTCTCAGGGCGCGACAAAGGAGTCAGCCCCATGCTTGAAGTGATCGAGAGAGCACCGCAACGCGAGTCCGGACAAAGCTCCATTGCTCTTCGTGCACGGCGCGTGGCACGGAGCCTGGTGCTGGGACGAATATTTCTTGGACTTCTTCGCCGAAAAGGGCTATCGGACGTTGGCATTGAGCCTTCGCGGCCACGGAAACAGCATCGCACCAAAGTCCATGCGGTGGTGTTCAATAGCGGACTTCGTCGACGACGTGGACTCTGTTGCCAACAGCCTTCCCGAGCCTCCGGTCGTGGTCGGCCACTCGATGGGTGGTTTCGTGGTGCAAAAGTACCTGGAATCGCACGACGCGCCCGCCGCAGTGCTGCTCACCTCCGTGCCCCCGAGCGGGATTACCGGATTCCTGCTGCGCGCGGTCAAACGGCATCCGTGGCGCATGGCGGCGGCCCTGGCCAGAGCGAAGTCACTGGGCGGCGTCGGCGGTACTCCCGAACTGGCCCGCGAAACGTTCTTCTCGGCATTGACTCCGGAGGCCGACGTGGCGCGCTACACGGCGCTGCTGGGCGAAGAATATGCCACGAAAATCGCGGTCGACATGTTGTGGCTGAACCTGCCCAAACCTCAGCTCGTCACCGCCCCACTCTTGGTTCTCGGAGCCGAAGCCGACGTCTGTTTCACCCAGCAGGAAGTCCGTTTAACCGCGGCGGCATACAAGACCGAGGCGGAATTCCTCCCCAACATGAGCCACGACATAATGCTCGATCCCGGCTGGATCGCCGCGGCCGAACGAATTCATGCGTGGCTGGAAATGATTGCCGCACAGCGTGAGTCAACCGCCCGTACTACACGGCAGACGTTTGATGCCGTGGAAGAACGACGAGCGTAACCGGTCGGGAGGCCCAGTGACCGTCAGGCCCGGCACATTCGGGTACAGCTCTTCGAGCATGACGCGCAGTTCCAGACGGGCCAACTGAGCGCCGAGACAGAAGTGCACTCCCCCGCCGCCGAATGCGGCATGACCGGCATCGGGGCGGGTGACGTCGAACTCGTCGGCTCGATCGAACACCTCCTCGTCGCGATTCGCCGACAAGTAGTGCAGCAACACCCAGTCACCGGCGGGGATGTGTTGCCCGCGGATTTCGACGTCGCGGGTGACGGTACGACGAAAGTGCATCACCGGCGTCGCCCAGCGCAGCAGTTCCTCCACCGCGGTCTTGACTGTGCGTCGACATCACCGGCAAGCAGGGCCTGCTGCTCGGGATGTTCGGATAGCGCCAAGATGCCGTGGCTCAGGGTATTGCGGGTAGTTTCGTTGCCGGCAATCGCCAGCAACAGGAAGAACTCGTTCAGCTGGTCGCGGTTGAGCTTTTCCCCGTCGACCTCGGCGGCCAGCAATGCCGACAAGATGTCGTCGGTGAGCCCGTGCTTGCGCCGATGTTCCACCAATTCACCGCAGTAGGAGAACATTTCGGCCGCAGCCTGCCCGAGGGCTTCCGGGGTCGGAGCATAATCGGGGTCTTCGATGCCCAGGCTTCCGATGGCGTTACTCCATCGGAAGACCTCCATCCGGTCTTCGGCGGGTACCCCGAGCACATCGGCGATCACCTGCAGCGACATCTCCGCGGAAATGTCTGTCACGGCGTCGAATTCACCCTTGGCGGTGATGTCGGCGACGATGTCGCGGGCGACTTTTCGCATTCGCGGTTCCAGTCGCTGCACATTGCGGACGGTGAAGCCCTGGTTGATCAGCTTGCGGTAATGGACGTGACGTGGCGGGTCGATACCGGGCAGCAGCGCCGAGTTCGGGCCCGCCTCGACCTCGACCAACGTGTTGCCCTTGCTGCTGGTGAAGGTGTCAGTATCGCGACTGACCAGTCGCACGTCGGCATGCTTTGTCAGCAGCCACGCTTTGGGTAACCCGGGTAACTGCACCGGGTGCACCGGTGCGTCGGCCCGCAACCGGGTCAACGCGTCGAACGGGGCACCGTGGACAAAGGTGTCGGGGTCGAGCACCGCCGCGGCATCGCGATCGGAGGCACTCTGCTGGTTCTCGACGACCAGGGATCCCAACACATTGGGCTTCGGAATGTTCATCGGCTCACTCGTCCTCCCGCGAGGATGACTTGATCCCGGCAACGACCACATCCAGTCCGGCGCGAAAGTGTGTCGCGGTCAGGCGTCTGGCGCGGGGTGTGACGGCAGCGGAGCGTGTTTCTTCCAGAGCTATCGAGCCCAGCAGATACGTGTACAAAACCGTATGAGCTGCCGCTGCAGCCCCTTTCGCGAGTCCCGCCTCAACGAGCAGCGAGCGGCTGTGCCGATCGAGCCGACGGGCAGGCTCATTCCCGATGCTGGTTTGCAGGATGCCAGCGACGCCGGGAACACCCAGGATTATTTCCCTGGCAGCACAGTAGAGTTCGGTGAGCCTGGTGTCCCACGGTCCGGTTTCGGGTAGCGGGATCTCCGCGAGTATCGACTCGGCGACCAGCTCGAGAGCCGCCTGCTTACTCGGAACGTGGTAGTACACCGAGGGCACGGCGGCTCCGAGTTCGGCGGCGAGCTCGCGCATCGTCACGCGCTGCACGCCCACGCGCCGCGCCAGATCACGCAAGGCGACCACCACCTCGTCGCGATCGAGTCCGCCGTACGCGCGGCGCGCACCGGTCGGCATCGCGACCTGATTCCCCGTGGCTACCACAACATCACTCCCCCGTCAGATTCGATCATTGGTAGAAAGCAAATTCGAGCATCGTTAGAATCTACCCGGTATCGGGCCGCCGCAACCAAACATCCGCTGAGTAATATCTGCGTAATGACGGGCCGGTTAGCGGGCAAGGTGGCGATCATCACCGGGGCGAGCACCGGCCTGGGACCGGTGCTGGGCTCGGTGTTCGCCCGCGAAGGGGCCCGGGTGCTGCTCGCCGCCCGACGCGAGGAGCTGGTCCGCGAAGCCGCAGCGGCCGCCGGGAACGGCGCCATCGCGATACGAGCCGACGTCACCAACGAGGATGACGTCGCCGCCATGGTGGCACGCGCGGTCGCCGAGTTCGGACACGTCGACATCCTGTGCAACAACGCCGCCGCACCGGGACAGGACCGCTGGATCTGGGAGCAGACGCTCGACAACTGGAACGCCACGATCGCCATCGACGTCACCGCCGCGATGCTGTGCACCCGCGAAGTGCTCAACCAGTCGATGCTGCAACGCCGCCGCGGCGTCATCCTGAACTTCTCCTCCACCGTCGGATACACCGGGATGGTCCGCAAGACCCACTACGTCACCGCGAAGGCATCACTTCGCGCGTTCACTAAAACGGTTGCGCTAGAAGTCGGTCCGCACGGCATCCGCTGCAATTGCATCGTGCCGGGCGTCATCGACACCGAGCTGTTTCACCGATGGCTGCAACGCACCGCCGACGAACAAGGGATTGACATCGCGGACCTACGCGCGAAGTCTCTCAAAGGCGTCGCATTACAGGACATTTCCTCACCTGACGATGTCGCCAACCTGGCGTTGTTCCTGGCCAGCGACGAGAGCCGAACCATCACAGGGCAATCGATCCCTGTCGACGCCGGAGGGTACATGCAGGGATGAGCACCCCGCGCGCAAAGCTGTCGGTATCAACGCCAGTGGTGATCACGCTGCCCCAGAGCGCGAGCTGGGAGCAGGACGCCTCGATCGAGGACCTGGCTCAGATCGCCGAAACCGCAGACCGGCTGGGCTACCACCACCTGACCTGTAGCGAACACATTGCGCTGCCGGCAGCCGCGCAGGAGCGCAACCGGTACTGGGATCCGCTGGCGACGCTCGAGCTACCTGGCCGCACGCACCCAGCGAATAAGGTTGGCCACCAACGTGCTGGTGCTCGCCTATCACCACCCGCTGGAGATCGCCAAGCGCTACGGCACGCTGGACAAGATCAGTAATGGCCGGCTCATTCTGGGGGTCGGTGTGGGCCGTCTCAAAGAAGAATTCGACCTCCTCGGCGCTCCCTTCGACGACCGCGGACCGCGTGGCGACGACGCGCTGCGGGCGCTGCGGGCGTCGCTGTCGGTTCCCGAACCCGCCTACCACGGCGAGTTCTATTCGTTCGGCGGCATGGTCGTCGACCCGTGCGCGGTCCAGGAGCACGTCCCGATCTGGATTGGTGGGCGCACGCTGCGGTCGCTGCGCCGGGCCGCGACCCTGGCCGACGGGTGGGCCCCTTTCAATGTGACGCTGCAGCAGGCCCGAGAATGGCTGGGCCGCTTCGACCTTCCGACCGGATTCGAGGTGGTACTGGCGCCGCCGGCACTACTGGATCCGATCAATGAACCCGAACGCACCCGCGACATCCTCGCCGATACCGCCGCGCACGGCGCCACCAACGTCAGGGCCGTGTTCACTCATACCTCGCTGCAGCATTACCTGGAAAACCTGCAGGCCCTCGCCGAGCTTCACCCGCCTGACGGTGCAGGTTCCGCGTGATCCCGGTCAGGGCAGGAATTTTCAGCCTCACCGAACCGGCCGACGATGAAAGCGGTTATCTGCGTTGGCACCTGCTCGACCACATGCCCGAGCAATATCAACTCCCCGGCATCGTGCACGGCGTTGCGCTGGATCGCAGACGGTGACTACCGCGACCATCGTCTTGCGGCCGACGGGCCGCTGGGTGAGATCGGCAACGCCGTGCACTACCTGGTCCGTGACCCCGTTGAAGAAACCTTCGACGACTTCGTGACACTTGGGCGCGCACTGCGCGAGAACGGCCGCTTTCCCGTCGCACGGCCGTTACTGCAAATCGCGGGGCTGCGCCTACTGCAGTGGCACTCCTCGCCGCACGCGCTCATTTCGGCTGAGGTGGTGCCGTTCCGGCCGCACCGCGGAATCCTGTTGATCGTCGAAGAGCCCACCGACGGCCGCTCGAACGAATGGCTGCAATGGCTGCACGCCGAACACTTTCCGGCCCTGCTCGCCACACCCGGCACCGCGGGCGCATGGACATTCGGTTCGAGCACCGGATGGAGTCATTTACCCCGCGGTTGGCGAACCGATCACCAATACATCACCGTCGTTTACCTCGACGACGACCCACTCGCCACGACGGCTGCCTTGGCCCCGCTCGTCGAAGAGCGCTGGCGATCGCAGGCGGTGCGACCCGTATTCGCCGGTCCCCTGCGCACCATGATCAGTTGGGAAGCTTGGCCGTAACTCGATGCGCGTGCTGTACAGCGCCTTCCCGCGGCTACGGTAGGCACGGGGCGGTGCGCAACCGCAACGGCCTGGCGACCTTCTAGGAGGACCTGCGATGAAGAATCCGGACGCTCGGCGGCGACTCGGCCTCCGTGTTGCCGGGCTCGGCGTGGTCGTGTTGGTGGCCGGTCTGACGGGCTGTTCCAGCAAGGGTGGTGGACCCGCGTCGCCCGCGAGTTCGAGTCCTGCTCCCTCGAGCACAACCGTCATGCTGGACCAGCACTCGCACACGATGACCTCGAAAGTGGACTGCACTAGTACGGCCTCAGCACCGAAGGCAACGCCACCGGAGTCGGGAGACCTGACGACGCGCATCAGCGTCCACGACGATTCAGCGTCGGTGTCATTGGCCGTGTCTGACGAAAGACCGCCGAACGTTGACGGCTTTTCGATTTCACTCAAGCTCGGAAACGGTGAGTACCAGCTGCCCTATCAACCGACCCAATCCGCGAACCAGGTGCTGGTCACCAAAGAGGGCAAGAGTTACACGATCACCGGCAGCGGTCAGGGGACGACACCCGGCCAAAGCGGTATGCGACAAGTCACGTTCGGGATACACCTGACCTGCCCGTGAACACCCGCTTAGCCAAACGCTGGTTGTCTAACGACGCTCGCCTCTGAGATGCTGGCAGCTTGGACATCTTCGCGGAGTGGCAACAAGGCAGTATCGAACTTCGCTGGCGGTCGACTACCGCCGCCAACAGTGGGCAGGAAGTCGGGGTGTTCAGCCGCCGCTGCGGCACACCCGGGGCACCGCCGCTCGTGCTTGTGCACGGCTTTCCGACGTCGAGCATCGACTACTTCGAGTTGGCGCATGAACTGAGCTCCGATTTCGACATCTACCTGTTGGACTTTCCGGGTTACGGACTGTCCGACAAGCCACCGGAGCCCTACGTCTATTCGCTGTACGACGACGCACGTCTGCTCGTGCACGCGATCACCGACGTGTGGAAGCTGACCGGATTTCGAATGCTCACCCATGATCGCGGCAGCAGTGTCGGCATGATCGCGCTGGGCATGTTGGCGGCGCTGGACCCGCCGATGCGTCCCGCTCGACCTCATCGTGACGAACGCCAACATCTATCTGCCGCTGGCGAATCTCACGCTGTTCCAGACCGCGCTGCTCGACCAGGAAACGGGTCGAGCCACCGCGGCAGCGACCACACCGGAGACCCTGGCGGCCGGCATGGGCGCCAGTACCTTCATGCCGAGAAGAAAATTGGCGGACCCGGAAATCGCCGCGCTGGCCAAGTGCTTTGCGCACAACGACGGAATCCGGGTACTACCCGACACGATCCAGTATCTGAACGAGCGCGCCGCGGACGAAACCAGTTGGCTTGAGGCGCTTTCCAACAGCCAGGTGAACACCACCGTGGTGTGGGGACTGCACGACAACATCGCGCCGCTGCGCGTCCCCAACCATGTCTGGCAGACATACCTGAAGGAAAAGCCCGGTCGAAACCGCTACTGGGTGGTACCGGGCGCCGATCACTATGTTCAGTGCGACGCTCCCCGGCAATTGGCCCAGATCGTTCGTCTCACCGTCCAAGACGAGGACATTTCGCTTCAGACACTCGGGCACCAGCCCGACGGCGCGGTTCTCGTAGATCAAAGCACCGCGTAACCGGCTTGGTGATGTCCCTGCCATGACAGCTGACGCCGATGACGACCGTAAGTGGCTGACCCTCGGCGTTGGGGCCGTCGGAGCGGCAAGCTTCTTCTCCGACGCCGGCCACGAAGTGACCACGTCGGTCTTACCTTCCTTCCTCACTGGCACCTTGGGGGCGTCTGCGGCGGCGCTCGGCGTCGTCGACGGACTCAGCGAAGCGCTAATCGGTGTGATGAAGCTGGTCGGCGGACCACTGCGAACAATCCCGACCGGCGCGGACGGATCGCATCCGGCGGATACCTTGCCACCGCCGTGGCGACCGGGCTGATCGGCGTGCGCGGTCACGCTGTGGCAGGCTGCGCTCTTTCGCGGCTCGCCTGGATGTCGCGGGCGTGCGGTCGCCCTCTCGCGATGCGCTGCTGTCCTCGTTGAGCCCGGAGTGGGCGCGCGGCAGAACATTTGGGCTCGAGCGCGCGGGCGATAACCTCGGCGCGTGGTGGGCCCGTTGCTCGCCGCCGGGTTGGTGGCCTGGGTCGGCATTCGGCCCGCGCTGTGTCTGGCCGCGATTCCTGGTCTGTTCGCGGCCGTCGCAATCCTGGTGCCGCCCGCGAAGCCAGCAACGGAATCGCTCCGGCGAACGCCCGGCCCACGGCGGTTCGAATTCGGTGCGCTGCGCGATGCCGGATGTTGCGGGCACTGCTGCCGGTGGCCTTGTTCGAATTCGGCAATGTCGCAACGACCTTGCTGATCCTGCGGTCCACCGAGTTGCTCACCTCGCCGGTACGGACACGCGACCGCGGCGACCTCGCTGGCGATCCTGATCTACGCCGGGCACAACGCGGTAGCGACGGTGGCGTCGTTGGCCGCGGGGTCGATGGTATGACCGGACCGGACCACGCGCGGTGTTCGCCACCGGCGCGGCCGTCTACGTACTCGGCTACCTCGTCTTCGCCGCCGGCAGCGCACAGCGCGCTCGTCGTCGCATTCGGCTTCGCGCTGGCCGGGGCGGGCATCGGGCTTGCCGAGCCGACCCAATCGGCCTTGGTGTCCCAGCTACTGCCGGATCGCTTGCGCGGCAGCGGATTCGGCGTTCTAGGAGCCGTGCAGGCCACCGGCGACGTGGTTGCGACGGTCGTCGCCGGCGTGCTCTTCGGTCAGTCTCTCCCACGGTCGCCTTCTGCTATGCGGCCGCGTGGATGGTGTTCGCCGTCATCGCCTCAGGCATGTTGCGCCCGGCGCGGGTCTACGCGCCGTAGCCCCCTCGAGTGCCCGGCTGGCCGCACACTCGGCTACGAAAGTGCGTCTGGCCGCACACTCGCGGCGAGAACCAACTCGCGGGGAAGACTTAGCCGGTGACGACAGGCAAGCGTGCCCACCCGCGCACGCTCGCGGTGTGCGCCCGTTGGGCGTTGGCATAGTCGACTTCCCAGTCGGGCCATCGCTTCAGCACTTCCTCAAAGGCCACCCGCGCTTCCAGCCGGGCCAGCGCCGAGCCCAAGCAGAAATGCAGCCCCTGCCCGAAGCTGAGGTGACTGCCGCCGCGGTGGATGTCGTAGCGATCAGGATCCGTGAACTGGCTTTCGTCGCGGTTGGCCGACGCATTCAGCAGCAGCATGTACGACCCCTCGGGAAGCACGCGACCATAGAGCTCGGCCTCTTTGGCGACGTAGCGTGCCTGCACCGGCGACGGCGGTTCGTAGCGCAGGGTCTCCTCGATCGCGCCGGGAATCAGCGACGGGTCGGAGGCAAGTTCGCGGCGTTGATCCGGATGATCCGACAACAGTTGTCCCATGAAACCGATTAAGCGAGCTGTGGTTTCGTTGCCGGCACCCGCGATCATCGCGGTGTAGGACAGCACCTCGGTGCGTGACAGCGGGCGCTTCGTGCCGTCGGGCTCGTCGACCTCGGCCCGCAGCAGTTCGGTCATCAGGTCATCGGATGGATGACTGGCCCGCCATTCGATGTACTCGGCGAACAGAGCAATGGAACTCGCAAAAACGTTCGCATCGACCTCGGCGGGGTCGCTGTCCTTGGTCATCTCGATGTTGGCGACGCTGCGGTCCCGGATCTTCTCTTGATCTACTTCGGGGATGCCCAAGAGGTATCCGATGGTGCGCATCGGCATCATCGCGCCAAGATTGGCGATGAAATCGAAGCCACTCTGGCCAACCAGAGGATCAAGCTCGCGGACACAGAATCCACGCACCATCTCCTCTACCGCCAGCATGCGCCGGGGCGTGAAGACCCGGGACAGCAGTTTGCGATGCAGATCGTGCAACGGGGGGTCCTCGAAAAGCAGAATGCCGGGCGGCACTTCGATATTCGCGAATAGGATGTCAGCGGTGGTCCCGCGACCGGACCGATACGTCTCCCAGTTATGCAATTCACGCGCCACGTCAACGTAGCGACTCAGCGCGTAGAAGTTGTACTTTTCGTTGTAGTACAACGGCGCTTCCTCACGCATCCGCTTCCACACCGGATACGGGTCCGAGTCGATCTCGACATCGAATGGGTCGTAATACAACTCAACGGCGCTGGGGCTTGTCATCGTCGGATCCCTAAGTCAGTCGTTTCGGTGCAAGAAGCCGTGCAAGAGGGCCTGAACGAGTTCCTCAACGATCACCTCCCTGGGCGGTTGTTTGTTGCCGAAGTAAGTCGAACGCAAAGCGGCCATGCCCGCGATCATCGACACCGTCGAATGCGCAGGCAGATCGGGATGGTCCGACCGCAGCCCCCGCAACTGCATACCTTCAACACTGATCTGACCCAGCACCGTTATCGCCCGGCGGATCTCGGCAATACCGGCGTCAGCTTGTTCCTCGTCGCTGAGAGTCTCGGATGCCATCAGCGTCAGCAGCAGACCCTGGTGTTCGACGAACACGTCGTACAGCCGCGATACGAAAAGCCGCGTCAGCTCCTGCTCGTCGGTCTCCTCGGGGACCAACGATTGCCAGGTGCGGCCGAATTCGTCGACAAAGCTCACGAAGGGCACCACGAGCGCCTCGCGGAACAGCGCCGCCTTCGAACCGAAGTTGCGGAACAGCAGGTGTTCGGTGACGCCGGCGGCCTGGGCGATTTCACGCGTGGTGGTGCTGCGATAGTCCTGACCGGCGAAGAGCGTCCGGGCGGCGTCGAGCAGCAGTCGGCGCGGCTCACCGCGGGGCCGACGCGCGAGCCGTAGCCGGAATCGGCTGCTTAGCTGTTCGCTGGGGCACCTATGTCCACTCCTCCGAAACGGCCTTGCTGTCGACCGTCTTGGGGATAGTATCCACTATCCAAAGAGGATAGCATCCACTATCTTAAAGACGCACATCATCGAAGGGGTGGCACCATGGGCGCTGTCATCATGCTCGGCACGCTGTTCGGGCTGATCGTCTTGATTTTCGGGCTGGTACTTCGCTTCGACCCCGAGGCTCGCCGCGCGCCGAGCGAAGAGGGCCGGCAGTGAACACCGAAATGACGCCCGCAATGGCGGGAGCGATGTACTTCGCCTACGCCAGTAGCACTCGTGTTCCTGCTCGTCGGGATCTATCTGAGCTACCGTCGCCGGCGCATCCACCCCCTGCTGCTGCTCAGCCTCGCGGCGATCTCGTTCTCCTGGATCGAGTCACCGTACGACTGGGCGATGTACGCCCAATTCCCGCCCGCGCTGCCCCGCATGCCGTCGTGGTGGCCGATGAACGTCACCTGGGGCGGGTTGCCTTCCTCGGTACCCATCGGCTACGTCTCCTACTTCGTGATTCCCGGCCTGACCGGCGCCGCCCTCGGACGTTGGCTGAGCGCAAAGTTCGGATGGCGCAGGCCAATCACCCTCCTCTTGGTCGGCCTCGCCGTCGGTGTCAGCTGGGCGTTGTTTTTCAACGCCTTCACGGGGGCCCAGCTCGGCAACTTCTACTACGGCTACGTGATTCCGGGCCTCGCCATCTTCGAGGGGACCAAGCACCAGTACCCGCTCTACGACTCCCTCGCCATGGGCATCCAGATGATGGTCTTCACCTATCTGCTGGGGCGGACCGATTCTGAGGGACGAAATATCGTTGAGGCGTGGGCTGACAAAAGAACGAAGAGTCGCGTGCAATCGTCGGTGCTGTCCGTCGTCACCGTCATCGTCTTCGGAAACCTGTTATACGGCGCGGTCTTCGCGCCCCATCTCATTACGAAACTCACCGGTCTGGTGACGGTGGGGCCGACGGAGCAGTTGTACCCCGGTGTACCGAACCAACCCAAGTAGGGTCGTTACGACAGAGCCTGCGGCAGCACGACTTCGCCGACACGCTTGAGATACGGCCATGCGATTTCAGGCGGCAGCCCGCCACAGAGTGGCGACAGGTTGAGCATCTGACCCGCTTTAACACGCGAAACCGCCTCTGGCACAGAGATAATGATGTGCGAACTCGGAGCGGCGCGCAGCTCCTCGATGGTGTTCACGTGCGAGAAGCCAGCCGTCGTCTCGTCCCCTGGATTCCATGCGGCATAGGTTCGCACGTCGTGCAGCAGGTGCTCGCCGATCTCTTTCCACGCCTGATCGACGTCGTCGGCGACGAACACGACTGAGGGGGTGTCGCGGCTGGGGAACATCGTCGGCCCGGGCTCATGGCCGTGCTCGCGGCACGCCTCCTCGTAAGCCTCCTGGATGCCGGGTTCGTTGGCGTTGCCCAGCATGCCCAGGCCATATTTGCCGGCCCGGCGGGCCGCGGCCAACGTGCCGCCACCCCACATCATCGACGGGCCACCCGCGGTCAGCGGCGCAGGCGTCACGTTGATCCGGCGTCCGTCCTCTTCAACGGCTCCCTCGGCGAGCAGCCGGCGCAGCAACCCGAGCTTCTCGTCGGCGATCCGGCCGCGCTTTTTGATCGCCAAGCCGAAGTGCTCGAACTCCTCGGGCCGATACCCAAGAGCCAGGGTGTAGTTGACGCGCCCACCGCTGAGGATGTCGAGGATCGACATGTCCTCGGCCAGCCGGACCGGGTCGTAGAACGCCAGAATCAAGATCAGGTTCATCGCCAGCCGCTGCGTACGGGCCGCGATGGCCGGCGCCAGGATCATCGGCGACGGCAGGTAGCCGTCCTCGGACCCATGGTGCTCGCACAGTACGGCGGCCAGGCCGCCGTGTTCTTCGGCCCAGGAACACATTTCGGGCACCGCGGCGTACAGCGCGGCGGGAGGCGCGCCCCACGACGGGGCACGCATATCGAAACGCAGTATGTACACGCCGACTCCTAGACGGGCTAACCTTTGTGCACGTACCGTACGTGCGGCCCGCGAGCTGCGTCAACGCTCAATCAGGAGATCCAACGTGCTTCGTCAGGGGTGCCAAGGGCCCTGGCCGTGCCAGTGGCCTGAGTCGTGGAGATCGCCGTCGTTGTAGAAGTCGTCGTGACAATGACCGCCGTTCCAGTTAAATCCCCACCCTGGATTCCACGCCTGACCAGGACACCAGTGGTACTCCGGGAACACGGCCGGCGTGGCCGGTACCGGCGCCGCCCCCAAACCGATAACACCCAAACCTGCAGTGAGAAGGGCCGCCGCTGCCGCGGTAGAAATCATCGTGTTCACGCTCCCTTTTGGCAGCCCATCACCCATCGGCGACGGACATAGTTGACGGATTACTGAACTAGCAGGTCGTTGCTCGTGACGCGACCAACCCCAGCCGCCGCACGAGCCGTGGTTCCCTGGCTCGACTCCATGTCTGTCTTCGCCACGGCTCCGCTGCCAGGACCGCCATCCTCCTTGCAAGGTGGCTGCGGCTCTTACCGCAGCTCACCGTGTTGCTTGAGACATAGCGATGCCGATCACGTTGCAGGGTCGTCGTCGTCGTCGTACAACAGGTGTTCCCGTGAATGAACCAAATGACCAGCGCGAACGTGGAAGTCGACGTGGCTTTCTGGGTTGTCAGCACTGTGGTGGCCCTCGTCTTCGCCGCGTCCGGCGCCGTAAAGTTGGTGGTCCCCAAAAGGATCCTGGCACTGCAGGGTTCGGGATGGGTCGACGACTTCAGCTCGGGGACAGTGATATTCGTGGGCTTAACCGAGATTACGGGCGGTCTGGCCATGCTCGTACCCCCGGTGCTCAAGATTTCGTCGCCGTCGGCGGTAAAGGTTGGGACAGCGGGATTGATTATCGTAATGCTAGGTGCAGCAGTGGTACACGCGCGTCGGCGCGAACCGGGGATGATCGTATTGAACTTGGCACTGCTGGCTGTGACGGCGGTCGCGATCTCGAAGCGATGACGCAGCTTTGGCGATTGTGCTGATCGGTCTGACTAATCGGCCAACTACCCCGCACGTGCGGACCGCGAGCTGCGTCAGCGTTCAGTCGAACACGTGCCGCGGCAAAGTAGTTGGGATATCCAGCGAACTCAACAGGCCCGGGGCGGCATCGACGACGTACGGGATCGCATTGACGACCCGCATCGCCGTGGACGCCATCGCGGCGTGCCCCGCCGCATGACCTTCGGCTTCGCCCAACGTCAGCACGCAGTGAATGTCGGGATCGCCCTCGATGTCGACCCGATAGGTCGCATCGGAGTCCGACGTCGGCCACGCGGGTGCGACGTCGCGGGCCATCCGGATGATGTGCTCAATGACGATGGCTTCGCGACCATTGACGACCCCTGCCGCCCTGGTGCGTACCGCACCGCAGGTGCCTGCTTTGACCGTGCCGAACGCAACCTCGATGTCCCGGTCGGTCAGCTCACGATCGAGTGAACCGCGCACCTCGTCCACCTCAACGCCGAGACCCGCTGCCATGAGGTGTATCGGTGCCTTCCAGGCCATTTCGATGAAGCCGGGCGTCTTGAGCATCGGCTCGAAATCCAGCGGCCGGCCAAAGCCCATCCCGTCCATCATCACGTCGGCCACCGGATAGTGGTCGTTGAGCGCAACCTCGCTGACGGTGATCCGACGGATGCTCTTTGACTGTGTCGTCATCAGCAACGCGAGCTGATCGGAGGCAAAGCCGGGAAAGATGCCCGACACGTAGAACGATGCCCCGCCGGCCTTGGCCGCCGCCTCGAGCTCGTCGCGCAGGTGCGGCGCAAAGTACGACGGCGGATACACCAGACTCGTCGACGACGTCGACACGACGTTGATGCCCGCAGCCAGCAGACGCACGTAATCCGGTACGGCGGCGCCGTCACGTTCGGGGCCACTTGCCGCATACACCACACAGTCGGGCGCCAGCGCGATCAGTGCGTCGGCATCATTGGTGGCCGACACGCCCAGCGGCTCACCGCCCGCCAACTCGCCGGCGTCCTTGCCGACCTTGTCCGGCGAATGTACCCAAACGCCAACAAGTTCCAGATCCGGCCGACGCCGGATGGCATCGATCGCGTTCGTCCCCACGCCTCCGGTAGACCACACGACGGTACGCAGTCGGGTCGCACAACCTCGCTCCTCATCGGTCGTGGGCTCGCGCGGATGGCGGCCGCGGCACGCTCGAGATACGGCCACGCCATGTCGGGTGCAACGCCGCCGCACAGCGGATGCAGCGGCAGCGTTTGCCCGCTGCGCACAAAGTCCGTCGCCTCGTCGGACGTGAAGATGCGGTAGGGACCATCTGCCTTCGCGAAGCGCGGCCACGCTGTCGGCACGGGTGATACTGGCGACCGAATCGTCGTGCGGCCGGTAGGACGCCGCCGTCTTCGCGTCGTGCAACAGGTGCGGTCCCAGCTCATCCCATGCCTCGTCGATATTGTCGGCGACGAAAACTGCTGTCGGAGCGCCTGGTTGGGGAAACTGAATGACTCCGGGTTCGTGTCCGTGGGCACGGCACTGCGCCTCGTAGTACTCCTTCAAGCCGGGCGACGCGGTCTGGGAGATGAACCCCAGCCCGTGGGCGCCGGCCCGCCGTGCCGCGGCCTTGCTGCCACCGGCGATCAACATCATCGGCCCGTTGGGCGACGCACACGGCGGGGTGACGCGAACCTGGCGGCCCCGGTATTCGACGGCTTCGCCCCGCACCAGCGGGCCGAGCACGGCCAGCATCTCGTCAGCGACCCGGCCGCGCGTGCTCATGTCGATGCCGAAGTGGTCGTATTCCTGACTTCGATGTCCGACGCCGAACGCGTACGACACCCGCCCCCTGCTGATCAGGTCCAGCACGCTCATCTCTTCGGCGAGCCGGACGGGATCCCACAGCGGAATCGGCACGGCGGCCAGCAGTATCGCCAAACTGCTCGTCCTGGCCGCGATCGCCGAAGCCAACGTGAGCGGTACCGGCAGATGGCCGTCGTCGGCACCGTGATGCTCGGACAGCACCGCAAACACAGCGCCCCGGGTCTCTGCCCACGCGCACATGTCGATGGCTGCGGCGTACAGATCGGCGGCCGGCCCGGCCCACGCCGGGGCGCGCATATCGAACCTAAGCGTGAACATCAGCGGCCGCCGCCGCGCATTGCCCGCCGGTCGACCCTCACACCCGCAGATTAACCTAAGATTTGTTCTTTAGGATAGTACTTGCTCTCTTAAACCCTTGACCGTGCGAGCTCGCGGCTGTAGCTTCCGAATCGAACGTTGGGTAACTGTCGGTGTAAGGGCAACGGCCGCCTCAGCTTTCATCGCGTCATGCAACTGAGGAGGAACAAGATGACGGCTCAGCGGGTAGTTGTGTGGGCGACGGGCGGCATCGGCTCGATCGCGATCCGCGCCATCCAGCGGCGGCCCAATCTGGATCTGGTCGGCGTGTGGGTGCACTCCCCCGAGAAGGACGGCAAGGATGCCGGCGAACTCGCCAACGGTGAGCCGATCGGCCTGAAAGCCACCAACGATGCCGACGCGCTGATCGCCCTGAAACCCGACTGCGTGATTTACGCGGCCAGCGGCCCGGAACGCGACGCGCTGGCCATCCCGGACTACGTCAGGCTGCTCGAAGCCGGGATCAACGTCGTCACGACCAGCACCACGCGACTGGTCAATCCGCACGCCTACGAACCCGCGGAGTGGCGCGACCAACTGGTCGCGGCGGCCAAACAAGGCCAGGTGTCGCTGTACGCGTCGGGCATTGAGCCGGGCTTCGCCGCCGACTACCTGCCGTTGGTGCTGTCCACCCAATCGTCGTCCATCGAGAAGATCCACTCGTGGGAGATCGGCCTGTACGACGACTACGGCGTTCCCGACATCATGAGCGACGCGCTGGGCTTCGGCCGGCCCCTCGACTACCAGCCCTGGATCGGCTTTGCCGGCGCCATCGCCGGCGAATGGTCGGGGCAGATCCGGTTGATCGGGGACGCGCTCGGGGTCGAAGTCCAGGAAGTCCGCGAGCATTTCGACCGCGCGGTGACCAACCGGACGCTGGAGGTCGCCATGGGCACCGTCGAGGCCGGCACGGCCGGGGCGCTGCGCATGCGGGCGACCGGCGTGGTCGACGGCCGCGAAGCCATCGTCATCGAGCACATCACCCGGCTCGCCCATGACGTCGCGCCCGAATGGCCAACCGGGATCGGCGATCTGTCCTACCGCGTTCAGATTTTTGGCGACCCCGATATCGACTGCACCCTGGCAGCGACGCTGAAGGATCCGCGCAAGGCCGGGGTCGGGGAATGACGTCCGGAGCGGGCGCCATGGTCGCCACCGCTATGCGCGTCGTGAATGCCGTGCCGTATGTCGTTGCCGCGGAGCCCGGACTGTTGAGTTCGGTTGACTTGCCCTTGACCATCCCGAAGGGCGCGTTTGCGACCGGGTGAGTCCGCACCCGGCATGCGCGGCTTAGTCTGCGGGAGTGACGCCTAATCCACTCGAGGAACTCACTCTGCAGCAGCTGCGGCTCCGCACCAGCATGAAGTGGCGCGCGCATCCCGCTGATGTGCTGCCGTTGTGGGTTGCGGAGATGGACGTCCAGCTGCCACCAACCGTCGCCGATGCGTTGCGCAGGGCCATCGACATCGGCGACACCGGCTATCCGTCGGGCACCGCGCTCGCCGAGGCGGTCGGTGAATTCGCTTCGCGGCGTTGGCAATGGCACGACCTCGAGGTCGGCCGCACCGCGATCGTTCCGGACGTCATGCTCGGAATCGTTGAGACGCTGCGCCTTATCACCGACGAGGGTGACGCGGTCGTCGTCAACCCGCCGGTCTACGCGCCGTTCTACGCTTTCGTATCGCACGCCGGCCGTCGAGTGATCGAAGCGCCGCTTGATTCCGAGGGCCGAATTTCGTTGGACGCGTTGGAGGAAGCCTTCACGCGTGGGCGTGCATCGGGCCGAAAGGTCGCGTACCTGTTGTGCAATCCGCACAACCCGACGGGAACGGTGCACACCTTCGACGAATTGCGCGGAGTGGCCGAATGCGCCCGGCGGTCGCGGGTCCGGGTGGTGTCGGACGAGATTCACGCACCGGTGGTCTTGTCGGGATCGCGATTCACTCCCTACCTGAGCGTCCCCGGCGCCGAGGACGCGTTCGCCCTGATTTCCGCCTCGAAGGCGTGGAACCTTTCCGGGCTGAAGGCGGCCCTGGCCATTGCCGGCCCCGAGGCGGCAGCGGATCTCCACCGGATGCCGGAGGAGGTCAGCCACGGGCCGAGCCACCTGGGCCTCATCGCGCACGCCGAGGCATTCCGAAGTGGCGACGACTGGCTCGACACGCTACTGCAGGGCCTGGACGCCAACCGGACGTTGCTAGGTGACCTGGTCGCCGAACATCTTCCGGAGGTGAAATATCAACGCCCGCAGGGCACTTACCTCGCATGGCTCGATTGCCGACAGCTCGGCTTCGAGGACGAGGCCGCCGACGGCCTTGCGGTGGTAAGCGATCTGAGCGGGCCGGCTCGCTGGTTTCTCGACCATGCCCGCGTCGCGCTCAGCTCCGGCCATGTCTTCGGCACCGGCGGAGTCGGTCATGTGCGCCTGAATTTCGCTACCTCGCAAGCCATTCTCACCGAGGCCATATCGCGCATGGGCCGTGCGCTCGTCAACGCTCAGTAGCCCTGGATCACATAGCTTTTCAGCTAAGCGGGGATTCCCTCCGCGCCGCGACCCAGATTGCGGAAGCCCTCGGCGGGCTTCTTGAAGCCAAGCAGGAACGGCACCGTGCTCAACTCGAACTTCGTCGTCGTACCCAGCCGCCCAAAGAAGCCGCGCTGTGGCGGTGCCGGTGGCGCCTGCGACGTGGCGAGGTCAATGTAATGCGTCGACGTTTCTCCGATGCCGTCGAAATCGTGCGTCAGCGGCCTCGAAAGCTCGCGTATCGGGTCGTCCAGACACGCGGCTACCGGATCGGTCATCAGCACGTATTCCGGCACCGGTACCAGGTTTTTCAGCATCCGGTGCACCAGGATCACGTCGACGCCGGCCAGTTCGACGTGACGCTTAACCCGTTGCTCGGCCACCTCCCCTTCGTGCGCGACGAATTTCAGCGACAGGCTGTCGAGCTGTGCGCAGCTCGCACACTCGCAGCCGATGTCGGCTTTGATCCGCTGCCGCCGAACGAGGAACGATTCGCGCATGCGCCAGAGCCGATCGCGCACCAGCGCATTGGCATTGCCGTCCGGCGCCCAGAAGAACGCGGCGTCGCCCTCCAACTTCGCCAGCTTCAGGCCTTTACCTGCGTCGATGACCGATTCCAGCAGCTGCGCCACCGTCTGCTGGGCGTGCGCCAGGTGCATCCGGTTCCAGTTCATGTACGCCGTGTAGCCGCCGATGTCGGCAATCAGCAGGACGGCGCGACGGATGGCCATGATGTCGCTAGTTTAGTGGCCTGCCTGGTTCTTCCCCAATGAAATCTCGTACTGGACGAAAGGCGCTCTGCGGGGAGAGGCTTGCAGGGGTGCCCGTTCACCGGAGGAGCTGAATATGGATGTGCTGCGAACCCCGGACTCCCGATTCGAAAACTTGGAAGGCTATCCGTTCGTAGCGAATTACATTGATGTGGCGGCAAGCGACTCGCCGCCGGTGCGTATGCACTTTCTCGACGAGGGACCCGACGATGGCCCGCCGATCGTGCTGCTGCACGGCGAGCCCACCTGGAGCTACCTGTACCGCACGATGATCCCGCCGCTGGCTGAGGCCGGAAACCGCGTGCTCGCGCCCGACCTGATCGGCTTTGGCCGCTCCGACAAGCCCAGCCGGATCGAGGATTACACCTACCTGCGGCATGTCGAGTGGGTGACGGCGTGGTTCGAGCGCCTCAGGCTGAAGGAAGTCACGCTGTTCGTCCAGGACTGGGGATCGCTGATCGGTCTGCGCATCGCCGCCGAGCAGAGCGATCGGATCGCGCGCGTGGTGGTGGCGAATGGTTTTCTGCCCGCGGCCCAACGGCGGCCCTCTCCGGGGTTCGTGGCGTGGCGGGCCTTTGCGCGCTACTCCCCCGTGCTGCCGGCCGGTCGCATCGTCTCGGCCGGAACGGTTCGCAGGGTCCTCCCAAAGTGCGGGCCGGCTATGACGCGCCATTCCCGGACAAGACGTATCAAGCCGGGGCCCGTGCATTTCCGCAGTTGGTGCCGACCTCACCCGACGATCCGGCCGTGCCGGCCAATCGGGCGGCTTGGGACGCCTTGGGCCGGTGGGAGAAGCCCTTTCTGGCCATCTTCGGAGCTCACGACCCGATCCTGGGGCAAGCCGACCGTCCCCTGATCAAGCACGTCCCTGGCGCGGCCGGCCAACCGCACGCCCGCATCAAGGCGAGCCACTTCATCCAAGAGGACAGCGGACCGGAACTGGCCGAACGCGTCCTGTCCTGGCAGAAGGCCCTGCTTTGACCGTCATCGCGTGTTGACCAGTCGCACGACGCCGCGCATGACGGCTCTGCTGACCGCGTGACGCACCTGATCGACCGCTGAGCCGGTGGCCGGAGGTGCCGCCGTCCCAGACGGGGGAAGAGCCCGAGCGCATTCGGTGCGCTCGATCGCCGTGCCGGCGTCGGCGCCGAGTCCGGGATAGGTCTCCAAGCCTGCGGCGAACAATTTTCCGGCCGCGATCGGAGCGAATGGCCAGTCGGATCCGAAGGTCACGTGTCCGGGTTTGGCGAATGCCAGCAGGCTCGGCAGCGCCGCGGCGCTCGAGGACAACGCGGTGTCGAAGTAGAAACCGGTGAAGTCATCCAGGATGTCGGTCAGGCTGCGTCCGGTGTCGCCCATGATGGTGACGGCCATTCGGTGCGACGCGTAGGGGACGAATCCACCGGCGTGACTGAGAATGAATTTGATATGCGGGTACTTGCGGCAGATCCCGTTGCGCACAAGCAGATACGCAGCTCGGGTGGTATCGAGCAGGAAGTCGACGGCGAACGGTGGAATGCCGTCCACACCGGGACCGGGCAGCTCGGCCGGGTGAATGAACACCACCGCCGAACGCGCATCCAGCGCGGCGAACAGATCGTCTTGTCCGTCCTGGCCGAGGTACACCCCTGCGTTGCTGGCGAGCAGCACGACGCCGTCGGCGTGTAGTTCGTCGAGCGATCTGACGACCTCATCGACGGACTCTGCGATATGCGGCAAGGGAATGGTCGCGAAGACTCCGAACCGATCAGGTTGGACCTTAACGAGATCGGCAAGGTAGTCGTTGATGTCGCGTGCAAGCGCAACGGCATCGGCGGTGCTCGGCAGGAAAGCCGTGCCAGGCGTGGAAACCGAGAGGATCGCCGTACCGATGTTGAGTTCGCTCATTGTCGCTAGCGACGTCTCAGGACTCCATTCCGGAAACAGGCGCCCACCGGCCTCGCCAATCAGCTTGTCGACCAGCAGTTTTCGGTAGAAGGAGGGGATGGCGTGGTGGTGAGTATCGATTCGCAGCATCCCGGCCCCCTGAGTTCGCGTCACTGTGTGGACCAGATGCTAACGCCCAGGTCGACCGAATGGGGCATTCCCTGGCCATCGCTTGCCCCTCGAGTGGAACGATCAGCGCATGGACATGATGACGATGGGCCTGATGGGCACGGTCGTGGGTGCGTCGGCCATGGGCATCGCGGGTGTTGTGAAGTCAGCCGCCGACAATCTGCTGCCCGGGATGGTCGGCAGCTCCCACAACAAGCATCAGACGAGGATCCACCTGCATTCGCGACGCTGCGATGCCGTCCAACAGTGGCGGATCGGCCTGGCGCAGGCACGAGACGCTTACCGACAGTGGGGCTGCGGACCTCGCGTTGGTGATCCACCGAATGTCGTCGGCGACGAGTGGTTCGAGGGCTTGCGGCCGCACCTACCCGCCACCGGCGACGCGGCAAAGTTCCGCAATGCTCACGAAGTCCACTGCGATAATCCGACTCTGATGCTCCTCTCGCTTGAGATCGGACGGGTCGAAAAGGAGTGGGCAGAAGAGGTGAAGGGCCGCAGGCGTCGCCGGCGAAGCCGGAACGGATGACCGGAATCTATTACACGCCTGGCGATCTCGATCGATACAGTTTCGACTGCCAGCCGGCCGGAGTCAGCCCGTCACGGCAAGCACAGCTGCGGCGAGCTCTGGACGGCAGACCACCAGGTCTGGCAACTTAGGATCTGGCTGGTTGTAAAGCAGAGCCGAGCCGTCGATCCGCGAGGTGTGCAAACCAGCGGCGCGAGCCACCGCCACCGGGGCTGCCGAGTCCCACTCGAATTGGCCGCCGGCGTGGACGTACACATCGGACAACCCCTGAACGATTGACGCGACCTTGGCTCCGGCGGAACCCATTTCGACCAGCGTGCCGTCCAACGCGTCGCGAACCGCCAACGCGATAGCCGGTGGCCGCGTCCGGGATACCACGATGCGCGGCTTGGCCGGGGCCGGCGGCGGGCGCATCGACCTGCGGCGTCGCCAACGTGACTCCTTGGGCAGGCAGCGCTACCGCGCCTGCGATCAGCTCGCCGGCCTGCCAGAGTGCGACGTGCACCGCCCAGTCGTCGCGCCCGAGCTCGGAGAACTCCCGGGTGCCGTCAAGCGGATCGACGATCCACACCCGCTCCGAGCGCAATCGCACCGGGTCGTCGGCGCCCTCCTCGGACAGCACCGCGTCCCCGGGCCGCTCGTTGGTCAGAGCTTCCATCAGAAAGTCGTGGGATCGCTTGTCCCCCGCCGCCTTTCGCTCGCTCGCCTCGGCGTCGGCGAATTCGTCGCGCACTCGCAGCAACAGCTGCCCCGCCTCGGTGGCCAACCGTGCGGCCAGTGCATGATCACTCATCGGTTACTCCTCACGTAGCGAGTCTCGAGATTCTCACTATGTTGGTAGCGTTGACCAAATTTACCGTGCCATACCGGTGCTGCCGGCGCTACCCCAGCCGATACTATTTCGTGGCATAACCTGGTGAATGTGAGCGGCAACGTCTCTTTATCGAGCCGGTTGCGGCGCATCCCGCGGGGGCGTCTGACAGTGATCGGCATCGTCCTGGCCGTTCTGCTGGTCGGCGCGCTTGACTTTCGTCGGTCTGAAGCTGACCGGGGCCAGCACAGCACGCCAGCGCCAGACCACTACCCAACCGCCGCCGCCGCCCGAGAGCTTCGCCATTCCGGGCTGCTACAACCCGGCGTTCCAACCGGCGAGCGTCCAAAGAAGCTCAACGTGGTGGGCTGCGCCAGTGTTGCCGTTGCGCTGCAAGACATGTCATGGAGCTCATGGGGACCGCAGGGCTCCGACGGGACCGGCACCGCCGTGTTCAAGTTGTGCGATCCGAATTGCGCAGCCGGCTATCAACTCACCGAAACCGGTCGTCGTGCATGCGTGGAATGCGCAGCCGCCACGCCGTGACGCCATCTGCCAGGTCGGCCTCAAGATCTTTAACGACATGATCCTGGCGTTTCCGCAAGGCGCCCCCCCACCGACCGCCCAGAAACTGGACACCCAGTACAACGGGATGCCGGCGGTGCACTACGTCGACTACTCGCCGAGCGACTACCGGCGACACCGAATTCATCGGCTACACCTTTTGCAACTGGACCGACGCACCGGTCAGACCTCGATGATGACGGCGCCGCCCTGGCCGCCGCCGGCGCACATCGCCGCGACGCCGATGCCGCCGCCACGCCGCGCCAGCTCGTAAGTCAGCGTCGTGACCATGCGCGCGCCCGAAGCGGCGATCGGGTGGCCGAGGCTGCAGCCGCTACCGGAGAAGTTGACCTTCTCCTCGTCGATGCCGTATTCCTTGCACGCCGCGATCGGCACTGAGGCGAACGCCTCGTTGATCTCCCACAGCGCGATGTCCGACGGCTTAGAGCCCGGCCCGCTGCAGCACCTTTCCGATCACCTTGCACGGCGCCCAGGCCGCAGTCCCGCGGCGCCACGCCCGCGGCGGCCCACGCCTTGACCGTCGCCAGCACGTTGAGCTTCGTCGGCCGCGGCGTAGTCGCGGTCGACCAGCGCCACCGCGGCGGCGGCGTCGTTGGTACCGCTGCTGTTGCCCGGCGGTGATCGAGAAGCCCTCGATCTCGGGGTGCAGCACCTTGAGGCCGGCGAGCTTCTCGACGGTGGTGTCGCGACGCGGGTGCTCGTCGACGGAGAAGTCGACCACCGAACCGTCGAGCTGGGTGATCTTCAGCGGCAGGATCTCGTCGACGAACTTGCCGGCGTCCATGGCCGCGATGGCGCGCTGGTGTGACCGGGCCGCCCAGGCGTCCATCTCCTCGCGGGTGATGCCGACCGCCTGCGCGGTGTTCCAGCCCACCGTGATCGACATGTCCTTGGCGGGCGCGTCCGGCGTCTCGACGTGGGTCGGCGGCATCCAGCGCTCCTCGAACTTGAGCTCGGGGCCGGGAATGCGCCAGTTGGTCAGCGGCGTCATCGACAGCGACTGCACGCCGCCGGCGATCAGCACCCGCTCCATGCCGGAGCCGATCTGTGCCGACGCGTTGCCGATGGCCGTGAGGCTACCTGCGCAGTGCCGGTTGACCGACTGGCCCGGAACATGCTCCAGGCCGGTCGCGGTGGCCGCATACCGGGCCAAATCACCGCCGCCGTAATGCGATTCGGCGAAGATGATGTCGTCGATGTCCGACGGGTCGACACCCGACCTGCGCACCACCTCGGGAAGCACCGCGGTGATCAGCGTCTCGGGCGGGGTGTTGACCAGCGTCCCCTTGAACGAACGGCCGATCGCGGTCCGGACGGCTCCGACGATTACGGGTGTAGCCATGTTCTCAACCTCGCTGCGGTGGGCGGTCAGACGACGCGAATCGTATCAAATACTGTATTGGCAATAGTAATGGTCTAAGTTCGGTACGCCGGGCTCTGTGACGGCGCTAACAATTAAGCGGTTCGGGTAAAGGCGGAGGCCGAACCGTTGAAGACCAAAGGCGCGCTGGTCTGGGAATTGAATGAGCCGTGGTCGATCGACGAGATCGAGATCGGCGATCCCCGCCGCGGCGAGGTGACCGTTCAGCTGGAGACGGCCGGCTTGTGCCACTCCGACCACCATCTGATGACCGGCGACTTCCCCATCCCGAGCTATCCCGGTGCTGGGTGGTCACGAGGGCGCCGGGATCATCACCGAGGTCGGCGAGGGCGTCGAGAACCTGGCCGTCGGCGATCACGTGGTGATGTCATTCATCCCGTCCTGCGGGACATGCCAGCCGTGCCAGACCGGACTGCGCAACCTGTGCGACCTGGGCATGGGCCTGCTGTCGGGCCAATCGGTGTCCGACGGGTCGTTTCGGGTCACCGCGCAGGGCCGCAACGTCATTCCGATGTCACTGCTGGGCACCTTTGCGCCGTACGTGGTCGTGCACCAGACCTCGGTGGTCAAGATCGACCCCACCATCCCCTTCGACGTCGCCTGCCTGGTGGGCTGCGGGGTGACGACCGGCTACGGCTCGGCGGTGCGCAGCGCGGCGGTTACGCCGGGTGACGACGTGGCGGTCATCGGGATCGGCGGCGTCGGCGTCGCCGCGCTGCAGGGCGCCCGCATCGCCGGGGCCCGACGCATCTTCGCCGTCGACCCCTACGAATGGAAACGCGAGCAGGCGCTCAAGTTCGGCGCGACGGAGGCCTTTGCCGACGTCGCCGGCGCCGCCGCCGGCATTGCCGAGGCGACGCGAGGTCTGCATGTGCCAGAAGGTGATCGTCACCGTCGGCCACGTGGAGGGCAAGGACGTCGAGTCGTGGATGGGGCTGACGGCCAAGGGCGGCATCTGCGTCCTGACAGGCATGGCCAGCGTCATGGCCAACGAATGCACGCTGAACCTCGCGGGGCTGTCACTGCTGCAGAAGAGCCTGCAGGGCAGCATCTTCGGCGGCGGCAACCCGCAATACGACATCCCCGCGATACTTGCGCTGTACCAGATGGGTCACATCAATCTCGACGACATGGTGACTCGCGAATACAGCCTCGAGCAGATCAACGACGGCTACCGCGACATGCTCGAGGGACGCAACATCCGCGGCGTCATCCGATTCACCGACGCCGACCGCAGGTAAGTCTTCTCGGCCCCCATCCCCACCCGCTGCCGAGTCGCTGTGTAACATGGAAATATGTTGGGGCACAACGCACTTAGTATTAGTCTTGGGCTCCCACAGTCCAACGGAAATCGGCGGACTGGCAGGTGGTGGCTAAATGGCGCAACGCGCCGCGGGTAAATCCGCAAACCTTACCGACCGGCAAATCGCCCAGCTGAATTCTCAGTTGACAGGTGATGTCATTTCCCCAGCGTGTCAGGAATACGAACGCGCACGTCGTATCTGGAACCACATGATCGACCGATACCCGGCTGCGGTGGTGCGCTGCGCAAACCAAAGCGATGTCTCCATCGCCATAACTTTCGCCCGTGAACATGGTGTCGAACTTGCGGTGCGGGGCGGTGGACACAGCCTCGCCGGACACTCGGTGATCGATGATGGACTGGTCATTGACCTCGGCGCGATGCGGCACGTCAAGGTCGAACCCGACATCGGGCGGGTACGGGTACAGGGCGGCTGCCTGCTCGCCGATCTGGACCGCGCCACTCAGGCCTTTGGGCTGGCGACGCCCGCGGGTGTCATGTCCCAAACCGGCGTCGGCGGCCTCACACTCGGTGGCGGGATGGGGTGGCTGACCCGCAAGTTCGGTCTACGTGCGATAACCTGCTCGCCGCTGAATTGGTATTGGCTGACGGCAGCGTGGTCACCGCCGACGCTCAGGAAACTCCCGACCTCTTCTGGGCGTTGCGCGGCGCCGGGGCCAATTTCGGGGCGGTGACCGAGTTTGAGTTTGCCGCACATCCAGGTAGGCACGGCCATGCCTGTCGGCGTCGCCATGTTTAGCCTCGAGGAGGCCGCGGCGGCGATCGCCCATTACGAGCGGACCATGAGCTGTTCTACCGACGATCTCAAGGCGACGGTTTTCTTGCAACGGTCGGTCGGGCCGCAGGGTCAAGTCGAGGCGCCGGTGTGCGTGTTAGTCAGCGTCTGGACCGGCGACCCGCGGGATGCCCGCGCCGTCAACGAAGAGTTATGGAGGGGCGCACCGAAGTTGTCCGGCGATCCAGACGATGCCGTACCTGGAGTTGCAGTCGATCAACGACACCACACTGGCAGCGGGTGCGTGCAACTACACCAAAGGGGGCTACCTCGGGCGCCTCAGTGATGCCTGTATCGAATCGTTGATCGAGTCCGCGAAGATCATGCCCTCCACGCCCTCGGTAATCGAGATCACTTATCAGCACGGTGCTCAGGATCGGCTCGACGAGCGGGACGCCGCCTTCCCCGACCGGCATGCTGATCACTCGATCAACGTGCTTACCCGCTGGAACGACGGCGAGGATGGGCAGCCCTATATCGACTGGGTGCGTGGGACTTTCGCAGCAACGAAGTCATGGCAGACCAGCGGTCTGTACTCCAACTTCATGGCCGTCGACGATGACCATCGGGTACGGGACGTGTACGGCGAGCACAAGTACGAGAAACTGAAGACCATCAAGGCCAGATACGACCCGGAGAACATCTTCGCCAAAAACCCCAACATCCCACCCTCGGCGGGACGGTAGTACCCCGACCTTCGCCGGGCATGAGCACAATGGGGGCATGACCACCACACCCCTGGCTGAGCGCGAAGTCCAGACCACCGCATACCGCATCGCAGCGATGCTGATGGGCATCGGTACCGTCCACTTCCTGGCGCCCAAGCCGTTCGACGACATCGTCCCCGCCGAGCTGCCGGGAGACGCCCGCTTCTACACCTACGCCTCTGGGGTCGTCGAGATCGCCACAGGTGCGCTGCTCGTGCCCCGGCGCACCCGGCGGATGGCGGCGACGCTGGCCGCCCTGCTGTTCGTCGGGGTCTTCCCCGCGAACGTCAACATGTGCCGACTGTGGTGGAGCAAGTCGTGGCCGATGCGCATCGTCGCGCTGGCCCGCCTGCCGCTGCAGGTCCCGATGATCACCACGGCGCTGAAGATCCGCCGCAACAGCTAGTCGAATTCCCTTAAACCGTAAGCGGTATCGAACGGTTCGACGAAGCGGCCGTCGAAGCCGCGTCGGCGGTAGCGATCCAGAGCGATGTCGCCCGGCCGTCGCTGGCTGTCTACAAACGCCCCACGACCTGCGTTGCTGTCGTATGCTCCACCCGACTCCATCGGAAGGGCACTCATTCATGCGTCAGCTACCAGCCGTCGTCGCCGTCGCCGCTGCCGGGATTTTGCTCACCGCCTGCGGCGGTAGCAATGGTGGCGGCACCGCGTCGTCATCGACCACAACCACAACCACAACTGCGTCGAAACCTCCCGTCGCGCAGGCCGCGCTGCCAGGTCTGTTGCTGACTCTGCCCGAGATCGACACTGCGCTGGGGGTCACGGGTTCCAAGAGCGACAAAACGCTTGAGACGCTGCAAGAAGACAAAACCACCGACGTGTTCCCCAAGGGATACAAGTTTCCTGCCGAATGCCTGTACATCACCGGCGAGGCCTTGACGCCGGTTTATGCCGACAGCGGCAACACCGCGGTGCACGGCGAACGTGACACTGCCGCTGCCCCCGCGGGGTCGAGTGACCCGGACCCGGAGATAACCCAATTCGTGGTGTTGTTTCCCTCCGCCCAGCAGGCAAGTGCCTTTTTCACCACGTCATCACAGCGCTGGCCGGCCTGCGCTAACCGCCAGGAAACCGTGCCCCCCGAACCGGACGGTCCCGAAATTCAGTGGAAGGTGGGACCAGTAACCAACGCCAACGGTGTATTGAGCACGACCGTGAGCGTGTCGCTGAGCAAGGGCGGTGCAGAGCATGTCCCAGAGCTGTCAACGGGCGCTCACCGTACGCAACAACGTCGTGATTGACACCGAAGCGTGCCGCAAGGATCCGGGTGACGCGGGCATCAACGTCGCCAACCAGATCGCCGGCAAAGTCGACAAACAGTAGCCGTTTTCGTCGCCAAGCCCACGATATAGCCACTCGCACAACAGGTTTAGATCGCGGGCGGCCAAACCTGTTGTATCCCCGACGGCCATCTGTCGTTTACCTGTGGGTTCTAGCTCGCCGAAGCCTGGCTTTAGGCCGAACTCACAAATAGCCTCGCATTACCTGGAGTGTCCGCGCGCGGACGCCCATGGCACAGCGTTGAGGAGGACCAGTGAGCACATCAGAGACGGCCGCCGAGCGTGACGGCTGGCCAGTAATCCATCTCTCCGAGCTGCTGCACGCTCCGGTGCTGGCCCGCTCCGGCGAGACGGTGGGCCGGGTTGATGACGTCATCGTCCGGCTACGCGGCGCCGACGAGTATCCGCTGGTGACCGGGATCGTGGCCGAGGTCGGCACCCGGCAGGTCTTCATCGGCAGCGCGTCCATTGACGAGTATGCTACCGACCGGATTGTGTTGGCCAAGAACAAGATTGATCTTCGCGGCTTCGAGCGCCGCGACGGTGAGGTGCTGCTGCGCGCCGACGTGCTGGGCCACCGGTTGATTGATGTGGCGGCGGTCGAGCTGGTGCGCGCCTATGACGTCGAACTGGAAGATACCGGCGGCGGGTGGGTTCTTGCGCGCCTGGACACGCGTCGCCCGCCAAGGCTGTTCGGGCTGATCAAGGGTTCCGCCGGGCATGCGGCGCGCGATTGGAAGGCATTCGAGCCGCTGATCGGTCACGCACACACCGATGCCGTGCGCCGCCTGTCCGATCGGTTCGGCGGGTTCAAGCCCGCTGAGATCGCCGATCTTCTCGAGGAAGCCGACAAAGCCGAGGGGGGCGAGATCCTCGATCGGGTCCGCAGCGACCCGGAGTTGGAAGCCGATGTCTTCGAAGAACTCGACCCGGAGAAGGCCAGCCGGCTACTCAACGGAATGCCCGACGACGAGGTCGCCGCGTTGCTGGGCCGGATGCGCGCCGACGACGCCGCCGACGCAATCGCAGACCTGCGCCAGTCGCGCCGCCGTCGCGTGCTGGATCTGATGCCCGCACCGCAGCGCACCAAGGTGATCACCTTGATGGGGTTCAATCCGGAAAGTGCCGGCGGACTGATGAACGTCGACTTCGTCTCTTGCACCGCCACCGCGACCGCGGCCCAGGCGCTGGCGCTGATCGTTGCCGCCCGCACCATACAGCCGGAGGCGCTGATCAAGGTGCATGTTCTCGACGAGGACAAACACCTCGCCGGTGTGGTGTCAATAATCGCACTACTGCACTCCGAGCCCGGCGAAAGCGTTGGGGCGCTGATGGATTCCGACCCGGTGCGGGTCAGCGCCGACGCCGACCTGACGGACATCGCATTGTTGATGGCCGACTTCAACCTCTACTCGATCCCCGTGGTCGACGACCAGGATCGCGTGCTCGGGGTGGTCACCGTCGACGACGTGCTCGAGGCCACCATCCCCGAGGACTGGCGCCGCCGCGAACCTGCCCCACGCCCGGTCCGCGAAATCGCCCAACCCGGTGATGACCGCAACGCCCGTGTGCCGGGAGGTGAAACGCGGTGACCTCGGGCGACGACAACACCGGCGGCGCCGAGGCGCCGGCCGAACAGGAGGCGCCACAGCGCACCGCGGTGCTCGACTCCGCGCACCTGGGTGATATCGAAGGCGCGTTCGGTCGCATCAAACTCAGCGACGCTGAGCACCCTCGAACGCTGAAGACCCGGCTGCTGACCCTGCTGGCCATCGTCGGCCCCGGGATCATCGTGATGGTCGGCGATAACGACGCCGGCGGGGTGGCCACCTACGCGCAGGCCGGCCAGAACTACGGCTATTCGCTGCTGTGGGTGCTGTTGTTGCTGATCCCGGTACTCATCGTCAACCAGGAAATGGTGGTGCGGCTCGGCGCGGTCACCGGGGTGGGGCACGCCCGGTTGATCAACGAACGCTTCGGCCGCGGGTGGGGCTGGTTTTCCGTCGGCGATCTGTTCTTGCTGAACTTCTTGACGATCGTCACCGAGTTCATCGGTATCAGCCTGGCCGCCGACTACATCGGTGTCTCCAAATACCTTGTGGTGCCGATATCGGCGGTGGCGCTGGTCGCGATCATGGCAAGCGGAAGCTTCCGGCGCTGGGAACGCGCCATGTTCATCTTCATCGCCATCACCTTGGCGCAGATCCCGATGCTGCTGATGTCACACCCGCAGTGGGGGCATGCGGCGAAGTCATTTGTGGTGCCCAGTATTTCGGGTGGCGTGAGCTCAGATGCCGTGCTGTTGATCATCGCCATCGTCGGCACCACGGTGGCACCCTGGCAGCTGTTTTTTCAGCAATCCAATATCGTCGACAAACGCATCACACCCCGGTTCATGGCCTATGAACGCGCCGACACCGTCTTGGGCGCCTTCGTCGTGGTGGTCGGGGCCGCGGCGTTGCTGATGACCGGCGACTGGGCGGCGCGTTCCACCAACACCGTGGGGAACTTTACCGACGCCGGCGCCATCGCCCACCTGCTCGGCCAACACAGCGGGGTGCTCGGCTCGCTGTTTGCCATCGTGCTGCTGGACGCCTCGATCATCGGCGCCGCCGCAGTGACCCTGGCGACCAGCTACGCGTTCGGCGACGTGTTCGGTCTCAAGCATTCGCTACACCGCGGTTTTGCCGACGCCAAACAGTTCTATGTGTCCTACGCGGCGATGGTGGCATTGGCCGCGGCGATCGTGTTGATCCCCGGCGCACCGCTCGGGCTGATCACCACCGGGGTGCAGGCCCTCGCCGGTCTGCTGTTGCCCAGCGCCAGCGTGTTTCTGCTATTGCTATGCAACGACCCGGAAGTGTTGGGGCCCTGGGTTAATCGGACCTGGCTCAACTGGCTCGCCGGGCTGATCGTCGGGACCCTGCTGCTGCTGTCCGGGATCCTGATGACTACCACATTGTTTCCCGACATCGACGTAGTCGCGGTAGCCACCTATCTGGCCCTGGCCCTGGCAATACTTGCCGCCGCCGCAGTACCAATGCTGCGCTGGATGGCCCGCCGCCAACCTGCGCCGCCGGCGGCAACACGCCCGGCGCGCCACGTCGACCGCAACACCTGGCGGATGCCACCCCTGGCCCTGCTAGAGCCCGTCACCTGGTCGCCGGGCACTCGACTCGGCATGATCGCACTGCGTGGCTACCTGGTCGTCGGCGCGCTGTTGCTGGTGGTCAAAGCCATCCAGCTCAGCCGCTGAGTCCACCTGAGCTCGGAGGACATTCGGGATAAGCGCGACCCCGACGGCGGTGAATTTGGTAAGAATGTTGTGCTATGCCGCGCACATTCGACGTCTTGACCCAATCGCCCGCCAGCGTTGAAGAGATTCACGCCGCGTTCAGCCGCGAGGACTACTGGCTGGCCCGCATCGCCCTGGGGAACGCCGCCACCACCACACTGGATTCGCTGATCGTCGACGCCGACGGCACGGTGACAGTGCGCGTCACTCAGCACCTGGGTCGCCAGCTACTGCCCGGCCCCGTCGCCAAATTCGCGCCAGGCAACCTGAAACTCGTGCATAGCGAGACGTGGAAAGCGGCCGCTGACGGTCGGGTACGCGGACAGGTCGACGTCACGACTTCCCCCGGCCTCGGATCGGGCCGCTCCGAAGCGTGGCTGGAGCCCGCCGACAACGGCGACGCAATTGCGCTTCGCCGTGCGAGTGGAAGTCAAAATCCCGTTGGTGGGCGGCCAACTCGAGAAGACTCTCGGAGCCGGTTTGGCCCAGAGCATCCCCGCGGTACAACGCTTCACCACCACCTGGATCGCCGAAAACGCATAGGCCACCTGCCCCTTGCCATACGAACGCGTCGAGGTGTTAGCTCTGTAGTCGTCAGCAACCAACGCCGCTTGCACTGAAAGGAGGCTTAAACCGATGATTCGTCGTGTGTTCGCGGTGGGAGCAATTGCATTGGGGATTGCGGGAGCGCCTACGGCCCATGCTGCCCCGTCGACAACCACCCCGTCACCCGCACCCACGACTGGCGCGAACGTCTATTACCCGAACTGCAAGACGGCGTGTGATGACGGTGCCGCGCCGATTTACCGCGGGCAGCCCGGTTATCGCGCCGCGCTGGACCGCGACAATGACGGCATCGCCTGCGAAGTGTGCCATTGAGCGGACTTGCATGTTCCGACTGATCACGTTCGCCGCGATGGCCTGCGTCGGCGTTGCAGCATGCGGCTCGCAACATCCGTCGCCGTCAAACACATCCGGTTCGAGCTCCACGGCACCATCGACCACCACCAGCACGACCGTTTCTGCCAGCCCGCCTTCCAGCACAGCCGCTTCGCCGGCGGCGACGAGCAGCACGCCGGCGTGCATTGGATTGTCGATCTGCCCGCCTCCCCCGCCGGACGCCGAGGGCAATCCTGGGTGTTACTACTCCGATGGCTGGCAAGCCAATTCAGCTGGAGCCGGGATAGAAATATGGTATTTCCATGAGCCGCAGAACCTTTCGAAGCCCGACAAGGTCACAGCGGTAGTGCATAAGAAGGACGGCACCAACGAGTCCCAGGACGCCAACATCGAAGCCGGCCAACAAACGCATCGCTTCGAGTTCCCGACGATCGATAAGTCGTCGGTGCAAGAGGTACTGCTCACCACGAATGCCGATCGCTGTTTCGTGATCGGGCCGGGCAGCTAAACACTCGTCTTCCCACACCCGCCTGGCTAGGCGCCGGCTCTTTCGTGTGAGCGAGAGACTCTCAGTCAGAGGGTATTTGATCGTCAGCGGGTGGGTAGTCTACGTCGTGAACGACGGCGACGGATAAGGAACACCAGATGGCCCGTATACGCACCATGACACCGGCAGACACCAACGAGTGCGCGATTATCTGCTACAAAGCCTTCAACGCGATTGCCGCCCGGCATAACTTCCCGTCGGATTTCCCTTCGGTACAACATGCTCACGGGCTCGTCGAGGCGTTGCAATCGCACCCCGAATATTTCAGCGTCGTCGCCGAATCCGATGATGGGGTGATCGGCAGCAACTTTCTCGACGAACGTTCGCCCATTTTCAGTGTGGGCCCGGTCAGTGTGGCTTCCGACGTACAGGACGGCCGGGTCGGTCGCGCGTTGATGCAGGCCGTGTTGGACCGAAGCGCCCAGCGGCAGGCATTAGGGGTGCGACTTGTGCAGGTCGCATATCACAACCGTTCGATGAGTTTGTACACCAAGCTCGGCTTTCAGACCCGTGAACCACTCGCGGCAATCCAGGGAAAGCCACTATCGATGCGCGTCAACGGGTTTGATGTGCGCAATGCCCAAAGTTCGGATTTGGCCGACTGCGACAAGCTCTGCTTACAGGTGCACGGCCACGACCGAAGTGGCGAATTGCGCGACGCGATCGCTCACGGATCGGCCAGGATTGTCGAGCGTGATGGCCAAATAACCGGATACACGACCGGGGTCGGCTTCACTGGCCACTCCGTTGCCGTGAGCAACGAAGATTTGACGGCCTTGATCGCAAGCGCCGACGAGTTCTCCTGGAATGGATTCCTTGTCCCGTTGCGCAACGCCGAACTCTTGCGGTGGTGTTTCGACCAGGGCTTGCGGATCGTCTACATGCTGAACCTGATGACACTCGGGTACTACCAAGAGCCACGCGGGTCCTTCTTGGCCTCGATCGGCTATTGATGGCTACCGCGACGGGCTGATCGCGATACCGGCTGCGACCGAATCGAATACCTGTGCCACGAGGTCGACCACCTCTTGGCGCGAGACATCCAATTCACCGTCCAGCCAAGCCAGTAGATATGCGTCGCCTGCGGCCACCACGCCGAGGCCGAGCAACAACCGGTCACGGTCACCGACGCCGTCCGCCTCTGGCAGCAGGTCGGCGACGAGCTGGGCCAACTTCCGAAGCCCTTCTTGGCGTTGGACTCGAACCATTGCGCCGCCGGAAAACACCTCGCGAAGCTTGATGCGCGCGTGGCCGCGATTGCCCTCCAGCAAGCGGCCGATAGCATCGATCATCGCCCGCGCCCCTTCCGAGGCACCGCTGGTGGCGTCGATCGCGACGCGGCAAGCACTGACTTCCTCGTCGATGAGTTGGTCGTAGGCAGCGGCCAGCAGCGCGTCCAGGTCGGCGAAGCTCTCACCGAAATACCGATCGCGCAGACCCGCTTGACGCAGCACCGCGCGGATGGATGTGCCGGCGTAGCCATGTTCGCCGAACAACTCGATGCCTGCGCCGACCAATCGCGCGCGGCGCTCGGCGACCCGTTCAGCCGCGGTCTTGCCGTCGTAATCCCTCATTCAACGCTTTCTGATTGCACGTGTCCCATCATGCTGAATGGTAGGCCAACCTGCGCACTTGAGTCCTCATAATGTGAGGGCAATCACCATCTGATTGCATGTGTCCTCAGATAGTTGTACGGTTCAGAGCATGACATCTTCATCAAAACTCTCACCAGACAAATCGTTCGACTACGTCGTCGTCGGTGCCGGTAGCGCGGGATGCGTGCTGGCCAATCGGCTGTCCGAGGACCCGTCGGTTCAGGTGCTTCTACTTGAGGCGGGTCCCGAGGACACGCCGGACGCCATCCGGGTACCGGCCATCTTCAGCTCTCTGTTCGGGTCGGAAGTCGACTGGGACTATCGCCTTGAACAGCAGACGCACTATCAGGGATCGATGATCTACCCCCGCGGTAAGACGCTGGGCGGCTCTTCGTCGATCAACCTGATGGTCTACATCCGCGGAAACCGCGCTGACTTCGATGGGTGGAGCGAACGCGGCTGCGCTGGTTGGGATTACGACAGCGTGTTGCCCTACTTCATCAAAGCCGAGAACAACAGCCGACTAGGTGAACCGTTGCATGGTCAGCACGGTCCCCTACACGTTGAGGACAGGATGTTCACGCATGAGCTCTCGCTCAACTGGATCGGCGCGGCGAATGAATGGGGCCTGGCCAGCACCGAGGACTTCAACTGCGCATCCCAGATCGGCTCGGGGGCTTACCAAGTCAACTGCCATCAAGGATGGCGGTGGTCGAGTGCCGATGCCTATCTGCGGCCAGCACTCGCGCGACCCAATCTCACCGTGCAGGTCAACGCCCATGCGACCAAAATTCTCATGGACGGAGGCCGCGCGACCGGAGTTGCCTACGTGCACGACGGCACGGAGGCGACCGCTTATGCCGGGGCCGAGGTGATTCTCTGCGGCGGGGCCATCAACTCCCCACAACTGCTGCTCTTGTCGGGCATCGGTCCGGCCGATCAATTGCGCGCGCTTGGCATCGATGTCAACGCCGACCTGCCGGGCGTTGGGGAGAACCTGCACGATCACACGATAACCCCGATTGTCTGGGCGACCCAGGACTCTACGGATCTGTTGGAGATGGCCAACCCGGAAAACCTCTCGCTCTGGCAGAACCGGCGCGGCGGCCCCTTCACATCCAACGGCGGCGAAGTGGGCGGGTTCGTATCCAGCAGCGGCGACGGCATCCCGAATATCCAATTCATCGGCGGACCAACATCATTCGTAGACCATGGCCGCTTCAGCCCACCGCTGCCCAATTTCACGATGAATGCTGCCGCGACTCACCCGCGCAGTCGCGGTCGACTGTGG
This sequence comes from uncultured Actinomycetota bacterium, assembly GCA_963832935.1. Lineage (GTDB taxonomy): Bacteria > Actinomycetota > Actinomycetes > Mycobacteriales > Mycobacteriaceae > Mycobacterium. The sequence continues at coordinate 28,453 of CAWHWA010000015.1, read as the reverse complement.
CTGGACTCACCCGATCCGCAAAAGCCTCCCCGTATCGATCCGTCCTACTTCGCCGACCCGGCGGACCTCGACGACGTCGTTGCGGGCTTGCGCGCGGCCATCGAGATCGCACAGCAGTCGTCGTTCAGAAAGTTCGTCAAGGGCGTGAACCTGCCCACCGAGTCGAACCCGGACCGGGCCGCCCTCGCCGATCATGCGAGGAACTGGTCGCAGACCGAGTACCACGCGGTTGGCACCTGCGCGATGGGTGTCGACGAACGCGCAGTTGTCGATCCCGATCTCAAAGTTCGTGGCGTCGAGGGACTTCGGGTCGTCGACGCATCGGTGATGCCCGCGATCATCAGTGGAAACACCAACGCCGCAACGATCATGATCGCCGAAAAAGGCGCCGATCACATCAAGAACTCCCGGCGCCCGAGCCGCGACGTCCGCTACTGACGGCGACTGTGCGCGGCAGCCTGCGCCCCCAGATCAGAATCCACCGCACACCGACACCGCTGCCACAACAAGTACGGCCAGCAGGGCAAGTGTGCACACCAACGACCGAACCGTGGTCCCCACATAGCTATCCGATTCGCTCGTGTGATCGGCCATCGTCTATGGGTGGTCCGACTTGAAGAACATCTCGAACTGAATGCCGTCGGGGTCCTTGAACGTCAGAACCGCACCGTATTCGCGCTCGGCGATCGGGCTGTGACTGACGCCGAGCTGTTCGAAATGTGCCAGCCACTCATCGAGTTCGCCACGCGTGTCGACTTTGAATGCCATGTGATCCAACCCGGTACGCCGCGGATCGAACGTCTCGCCCTGATTTGTGTCGTGCTGCTGGAACTCGACGATGGTCCGCGTCCCCGGATGCAGCAGCAAGATACCTCGCCACCCGTCGCCGGCGGACCGGTCGATTTCGGTGAGGTCGAGCAGCGCGGCCCACCATCGGGCGCTGGCCTCGGCGTCATGCACGGAGAACGAAATATGCGACACCCTGCTGAAATTTGGCATTGAGCCCCCTGGACTCGGTTCGAGACGCCACTGGCTTTGCGTCGATTTCAGGCGGTCAATGGGGCCGACGGGTGTTCCGTCCTGAGTATGAAGTACGCCCGGCTCATCATCTGCCGGATGATCTCGGCGGCGGGCGCGATGCGTCGAACCGCGCTCACCCCTTGGCCGGCCGGGTAGACCATAGACTCCAAATCACCGCTGGTTTCGGGTGTGGGCGGCAACGCCGACCTGAGCGGCAAGTCATACGGCGTATTTGCCGAATGAGGAAACAACCGCGTTTGACCGATTGTGTCGTGCGCTGGCCGGTCGGTACTTCCCTCAGCGCTGTGCACCGCGGGCGTCGCGAGAAGACGGTAGGGCTGGTCGGGCCACTCGGGCCCGAAGACATTGGTACGCAACGTCTTGCCGGGTGAATCGACGAGTCGGCGCTTGTACTCCGGATGAGCGTTGGCTTCCTACGGCCACGACTAAAGCGGTGCCAACCCACACTCCGTCGGCGCCCGCCCGTAAAGCCGCGGCCAGGGCTGTCCCGTCGGATATGCCACCTGCCGCCAGCAGCAGCATGTCGGGCCAGTTGTGGCGAATCGTCCGCAGTAACGCGTGCAACGGTATGCGTCCGCGGGCATGACCACCGGCTTCGCTGCCCTGGGCGACTATTCCGCTGACTCCGAATCCTATTGCGGTCGCAGCTATTTCCGGCGAGGAAGCCTGCATCCACACGCGTATCCCCGCCGCGCGCAGAGCGCTGACCCAGCGGGCCGGCGGTGGATCATGGTGAAATACGACCAGCGGAACCCCCAGCCGGATGCACTCGTCGATGTGCGCGTCAGTGCTGGCCGGGCCGAGCCCGGTATCGGCGCAGATGAGGTCTACGCCAAACGTCCCAGACGTCAACGCGCGCAATCGTTCTACCATGACCGCCAGGCTTTCGGCCGGATCCGGGGATGCTCCGAGCATCCCCAATCCGCCGGCATTGGTGACCGCCGCGGCGAGCCGCTCGTACGCGATGAACCCCATACCGGCTCCGACGAACGGATACCGGAGGCCATATTCGCGGGTCAATCGGGTCTGCAGGGCGGGCGCCTCCGGTGGCACGACCACCGCGCCCGGATGGTCGCCGTCGATCGCCGAACCGCTAGACGAGTCAGGCATGGCTTCTCCCCTCCTATACGCCAAATACTCCATATCGGAGTATCACTAAGCGCCCGCATACTCCATATCGGAGTATCTTTAACTGTAGTCCGATCTGGAGTATTGTCAACCCATGTCTCCCAAGCATCCGAGCCCGACATCCTTTGCGATACTCGGGCTGCTCTCTATCCAGCCATTCACGACTTATGAACTCGCGCAACAGATGGAGCGGACGCTGAGCTGGTTCTGGCCCCGCGCCGCCAGCATGATTTATGAGGAGCCGAAGAAGCTGGTGTCCGCCGGCCTGGCCATCTCGCAGGTCACCTTCACGGGTAAACGGCGAAGCACCGTGTACGAAATCACCGACGCCGGACGCACCGCGCTACGCGACTGGCTGGATACGCCCGCCGCTGGGATGCGGTTGGAGTTCGAGGCGATGATCAAGGTGGCCTTCGCCGACGCCGGCGACGTAACTCAGTTCCGCGCGACGGTACAGGAAATCCGGGCCGACGCCGAGGCGCGACTCGCTGAAATTCTCAGTAGGACAAAGGAATTCGAAACCACCGGCGGCCCATTCCCGGACCGCCTGCCCGTCGCCGCGATGGGCGGCAAGCTGCTCATGGGCCAATACCAGGCGGTTATCCGCTGGGCCCGCTGGGCCGAGGACGCGCTCACCGAGTGGACCGGCGTCACCCCCGCAACCGGAGCGAAGGTGCCATCCCACGCGCTGACCTCCAGTTGGCCCGCCCAGTATGCCGACGACTCGCCTAAGGCGGCAGCACCTCGCCGTGGGTCTCCGGCGCCAGCGGAATGATGAAAATCCCGATCACGAATACGACCGCCGTCAGCGCAACGGGCAAGCCTAGCGTATGTGTGTGCAGCACTGCCGCGCCGAGTAAGAAGTTCACGCCGGCACCGACAAAACGGCCGAACGACGTGCAGAACGCAAACGCCGTTGCACGCACCCGCGTTTCGAATTGTTCGGGCAACCAGAGGCTGAAGAGCGCGAAGTTGCCGCCGAAGAAGCCGAGCACGAACAACCACGCGATAAACGGCGCAAGGCCATGGGGCAGATAGAACGCCCAGCCGAAGCTGCCCGTAATCGCTATCGCCATCCCCGCGAAATAGAAGGCGGCCGTCTTCCTGCGGCCGACCCGCTCCGCGATCACGGGCAAGACAAGACAACCCAGGATGGTCCCGATCGACAACAGGCCCGTGGCAAACGATGCGGTTTTCGTCGCGTCGCTCTTGCCTAGACCCGCTTTCTGCGCCAGCTGAATCACGGCCGTCGGTTCGTACACCGTGCCCGCCCACAAGCCCACGATCGCAATCGTCACCAGCGCGCATGCCACCCACGTGCGACGCCGGTAGCGCGCGCCGAGGATTTCGCGCAACGGGTTTACCCGTGGCTTGCGGTCCTCCTCGGCCCGCTGCCACTTCTCGGTCTCCTTCACTCGCAGCAGGATCAGAATCGCCACGACGACCGGCACCGCGCCGGTCAGAAACATTGCACGCCAACCGAATTGCACGCCGATCGTGTAGTTGAGTGCCGCGGCCAAGAAGAAGCCGGCGTAATAGCCGGTTTGCAAATATCCCGCGCCCATCTTGCGCCGGTCCTCCGGCCACGCCTCAGCCACGTAAGTCCCCGCGAGCGCCCATTCCCCGCCGATCCCAATACCCGCGATGAAACGGAAGCTGCCAAGCTCCCAGACGTTTTGTGCCATGGCCGAAAGCCCGGTGAAGATCGCGAAGATGAAGATCGTCGCCGCGAGCACCTTGGTTCGCCCGAAGCGGTCGGCGATCGGGCCCCAGATGAATGAAAGACCCCAGCCCACGAGGAACAGGGCGAACAGGATCGATCCCGCGAGCCCGACATTGGCCGGGGTTGCGGCGAAGCCAGAGTGCGGCAACAGTTCGGTCAGCGCGGGCGTGAGCACTAGCGCGTAGATGAACGAATCCATCCCATCAAGGGTCCAGCCGGTCCAAGCCCCCCAGAATCCGACGATCTGAGAGCGATTGAGCGGCGTCCGATGGCGCACGGGCACCGCCTGCTCTGTGGTTGAACTCATCTCGCGCCTCCGACCGGCAGACAGTTGGTCATAAACTCGCGGTGGCGCCGAGCCCAGTTTTTCTTTGCGATTGTCCCGATGCCGTGCGTCACATTATATATAATATAGTGATGCGAGACGCAACGAGCCATTCCCCCCTGCCGACGCCAGCGGCTGCGCTACCGGCGTCGGTGTCGTTAGCAGAGCGGGGCAGCATGTCGCGGATGATCGCGAACGCGCTACGCGCGGCGATCGTCGACGGCACCCTCGGACCAGGCACGCCGCTGCGCCAGGATGCGATCGCGCGGCAATTCTCCGTCAGTGCGATCCCGGTCCGCGAGGCCTTGCGCCAGCTCGAAAGCGAAGGTTGGGCAAAGGCCGAGATCAACAAGGGCGCCACCGTTGCGCCACTGTCTGCCGGTGAAGCGCGAGAAATCTATGAGATTCGCGCCGCGCTCGAGAGCCTGGCCATCGGACTGGCCATACCCGCTCACACGCCCGCCTCGCTGCGGCACGCCGCAGCGCTCTGTAAGGCGGCCTCAGAGGAAACGGATCCGTCGCTGTACGTTGCCCGCAACGAAGTCTTTCATCTGAGCCTCTACGTTCCCGCCGCGCGGCCGCAACTGCTCGAAATGATCGGAACGCTGCATGGGCGCGGCGAACGCTATCTCCGGCTCAAGTTCGGGCTGCCGTCGTACAAGCGCGGATCCGACCGCGAACACGCCGCGCTGCTTAAAGCCGTGCGCCAGAACGACATTGAGACAGCGCAGTCGCTGGTCACCACTCATCTGCTCGACACCGGGGAACTGCTCTATCGTTTCCTTTCCGAGGCGAACTGATCCGCCAATGAATCCTGATATCTGGCTCGACGGTGCCGAGGGTGAGCGACAAGCAATTCGCGTCGACAGCCGGACCACCGGTGGTGCGTACGCGATCATCGAGTCGGTGGCGGCCCCGGGGTGCGCGGTCCCGACCCACCTGCATCGCAACGAGGACGAGCACTTCCTGATTATTTCCGGCCGATATCGAATCGCTGTCGACGACGAACTCTTTGATGCGACTCCGGGGACCCGCATCACGGTGCCCCGTAATTCGCCGCACAGCTGGAGGAACGTCGACCGGGCGGAAAGCAGACTGCTGGCCATCCTCACACCGGGAGGCTTTGAACAGATTGCTTACCGAGTAAAAGACACGCCGGCTGCGCAGATCCCCGAGCTCGCTGCGCAATTCGGCTGCCTGATACTCGGCCCGCCCGTCGCCTGATTCGGGAGTATCAGCGAAGTTTGCTTGCCTTGAGGGCGTACATGACCGGAAATCGGGGCTCGCTCTCGCGCATTGCCCACCACCCGTCGCGGGTTTGCACCATCAGCGGCCAGCGGCGCCAAGGCAGCAGTTCCGTTTCGGTCAGGCTTTCGACGGCCAGACCGGCTTGCGCGATCGCGGTGATGACTTCGCCCAAGCCATGTGACCACTCGTAGTGCACGGTGTCACCAACTAGCGCTGGACCGTCGGTGTAGCTGTGAGTGCTGTCGCGCTCGACGACCCCACGCCCACCAAGGTAGTCGTGACTGATGATCAAATAGTCTGGCACACCCGGCTTTCGAGTAGGGCCAAGGGCATTGAACAGCGGATGGAACTCCACCAGGTACAGGAAGCCGCCGCGATTCAGCAGGCCGGATATCGTCTGGGCCCACGCAGCCAGATCGGGTAGGTAGCACAGGGCGCCCTTGCCGGTATAGACAATGTCGAACCGCTTCGGCCCCAGCGCCGAAACGGCGTCGTAAACGTCGGCGTGAATGTACTCGATTGGCAGGCCGGCCTGGCCTGCGATGCGCTGCGCCTCCCGGATGGAGGCATCTGAGAAATCCAGCCCGGTGGTACGAGCACCTTTGAGCGCAAATGCCATTGTCTCCGTACCCAAATGGCATTGCAGGTGGATGAGTTCGCGCCCCTGCCAGCTCGCCGAGATCACGCCACTCGAAAGAAGCAAACCAGCTCATCGGGTCCCGATTGCCGATTCCGTAGAAGTCACTACCCACGTGGATCGGCGCGCGAGCATCCCAATTGCGCATGTTCGCAGCCATTTTCGCCTGGATTTCTTCGTCGAACACGCCGTCCAACTCTGCCGCAAGCTGATCCTCGAAACGACACCTCTGCGCGCTTCGTCCAGATCGCTACGCGAAGTGGCCGCCGCGGATTCGCGACGTCGGCGCAAGGCAATGTTGGCCGTCGACGTGCTGCGATACATTGATGATTCGCCTACTGGGTTCAACGCGGAACGAGGCCATCATGGGATTCATCACGCCGGACCTTCCAGACGTCGATCACGACACCTGGCCCACGCTGCCCCGGTCCACCAGGATGCAAGTGGTGACTCGCCATTGGGTGGAGCACGGCTTCGGCACCCCGCAGGCGATCTATCTGCTGTACGTGTTCAAGATGGCCGCATATGTCGCTGGGGCTGCGGCGGTCATCTCGTCAACCCCTGGTCTGGGTGGACTGGATCGCATCGGAACGTGGTGGACGCAACCGATCGTGTACGAGAAGGTCGTGGTGTTCACCCTGTTGTTCGAGGTGCTCGGCCTGGGCTGCGGATCCGGTCCACTCACGGCGAGGTTCTGGCCTCCGATCGGAGGCTTCCTATTCTGGCTGCGGCCCAAGACGATTCGCTTGCCACCCTGGCCGCATGTGGTTCCCTTCACGCGGGGCGATTCTCGCACGATCATCGACGTGGCCCTCTACGTCATCGTGCTGGTCTCCGGCACCTGGGCGTTGCTGTCCGCGGGACGAGGCGGCCCCGTCACCCCGGCCGGCGATGTCGGTCTGCTCAATCCGGTTCTGCTGGTGCCCGCGATCATCGCCCTGGCACTGTTGGGCCTGCGCGACAAAACGGTGTTCCTTGCGGCCCGCGGCGAACACTACTGGCTGACCCTGTTCGTGTTCTTCTTCGGTTTCACCGATCAGATCGCCAGCTTCAAGATCATCATGCTCGCACTGTGGTGGGGTGCGGCGACCTCCAAGCTCAACCATCATTTCCCGTACGTCGTGGCGGTGATGACGAGCAACCACCCGCTACTGCGGAGCAAATTGTTCAACCGGGTCAAACACCGGCTCTACCGCGACCCGGTCAACGACCTCCGTCCCTCGTGGGTGCCGAAAGCCATGGCGCACGTCGGCGGCACCACGGCCGAATTCCTGGTGCCCTTGGTTCTGGTCTTCTTCGCGGACGGTCACCACTGGGCGTGGTTCCTGATCGCCTTCATGGTGATCTTCCACCTCAACATCATTTCCAACCTCCCGATGGGAGTTCCGTTGGAGTGGAACGTGTTCTTGATCTTCTCGCTGTTCTATTTATTCGGGCACTACAGTGCGATTCACGTGACCGATCTGCGGTCACCGCTATTGCTCGCCATCCTCCTGCTCGGGCTCGCCGTGGTGCCAATCCTGGGAAACTTTTTCCCCCAGCAGTTTTCGTTCCTGCCCGCGATGCGCTACTACGCCGGAAACTGGGCGACCAGCGTGTGGTGCTTCCGCGCGGGTGCCGAAGAAAAGATCGAAGCCAACGTCGTGAAAAGCTCCGCGTTGACCGCCAAACAGCTGGCCAAGCTCTACGACCCGGCGACCGCCGAGATCACCATCGACAAGGCCGGCGCCTTTCGATCGATGCACACTCACGGTCGCGCGCTCAATGGGCTGCTGCCTCGCGCCGTCGACAACGAAGCCGACTACCGGATGCGCGAGGGCGAAATCGTCGCCGGCCCCCTGGTCGGCTGGAACTTCGGCGAAGGCCACCTGCACAACGAGCAACTGTTGGAGGCCTTGCAGCGACGCTGCCACTTCGACGAGGGCGACGTCCGGGTGGTCATCTTGGAAGGGCAACCGATTCACATCCAACGGCAGTGGTATCGCATCGCGGACGCCAAGACCGGCGTGATCGAGGAAGGCTACGTCAACGTCGAGGACATGTTGACGCGTCAGCCCTGGCCCGAGCCCGGCGACCAGTTCCCCGTCCACCTGACGCACGGCGGCGACGCCGCCAAGCGGTGACTAGCTGGGAGGAGGACGGCTCGCCGGGGCGCTGAAACCGCCGGTGTCATCGAAGAACGCCCATGCGCCATTGTCGTCGACTTCCATGCGCCAACCCAGCTCAGAACTATCCCCCATGGTGTCGATAAACCATGCGTGTGCAGCCTCTGCGCTGTCGAAATCCTTCGCTGCGACTATCTCGCCGTGTGGGTCGATAGCTCGAAACGTGGCCATGCGAAGTAATTATCCCTTTTCGTGGGGATTTAATCACGGCTAGCGTTCTCCGCGAGTTTTACGACGTTCGCTAGCTGACCGTTGTAACCGAAGTGCGGCCATCCCGACGATCGATAACCTTTGACGCCGAGAACTGCAGGGTCCACAAGTTGCCGTGATGCGGATACTTGGCGGTCATCGCTGACACCAGACCGTCGGCAGTCTCAGCAGCCTCGGATTCCGCAGCGAAATCCCGGATATATGAGCGTGTTTGGGCAATCATGGAATTGACCGCGTGGTCATCGCCATCGGGCCGGCGGTGACCGGCGACAATCATCCGCGGGTGCAGATTCTCGATGAGATCGACGGTATCGAGCCAGTCTTGCCACTGCTCCGGTGTGGAAAGGCCTAGCATCGCGTGAATCTCGTTGTAAATCGCGTCGCCGGCGACGACCACCCCGATGGCTGGGATATGGACGATGCTGGTCGGATTGATGTCTGCCTGTTTGACCTCGATGATGTGGACAGGCGAACCGTCGACGTAGAGCGTGTCGCCCTCGACCGGTTCGGGCAACGGCCCTCCCTTGACGGTGGCGTCACCGAACAACAACCCCCACTGCATCTCCTGAAACTCCATCGTTTGCTTCATCGCTTCGACCACGTTCGGTAGCGCCACACATCGGGCATCTGGGAATCTCTGCAGCAATGGCCCTAGGCCCAGGTAGTGGTCGGCGTGAGCATGGGTGATATAGATCGTCGTCAGCCTCTTGCCGGTGCGTTCAATCAGATCCCCGAGATCGCGGACGTCGTCCTTGAGGTATTGCGCGTCAACCAATACGGCCTCGGTCGCACCACTGATGATCGTGGAGGTCGTCGGCGAAAACTTCCCCGTCGGCCATCCCGGAACTTCGACGGCCGGGATAGTGGGCCAGCGACCCACATAAACAGTCGCGCGGATCGGCGGAGACGCCGTCGGGTCGGCCTGATCGGTGTCGGTCGAGCGGGTTTCGGTACTCATAGTTTCCTTCCAAGTTGTTTGTCGGTCAGTCTTTGGGCCGGATCGCGTAGACGGAACATTTGCAATACAGAGCGGGCGACGCCTCCCGAGGCGGCGCTGATGGTTAGACGCGCTCGTAGGGGACGGGCTGGTTCCCTTGAACCCACAGCTTCTCCCCCTCCGACTCAGCGAGCGGCGGCACCAACCCCTGCACCTGCCACAAGTCGAACGGCGTTTCGTCGACGTGCATCTCCCAGTCGTACCCGCGATCCTTCACAAAGGGCGCAATCTGCGCTTCGAAGAGCGCCATTGCGTGCCTGCGAAGTTCGGTGGTCGCTAGGTGTCGGGCGATGTGTTCGGCGACCAGGCGCACGAAGTTGCGCCGCGGCTCGCCGCCAATGTAGAAGTTCTCCTCGGCGACCTCGTGGAAGAGCACATTGACATAGAACTTCGGCAGGCCTGCATCGACGTAGACACTCATCAGAGCAGATGACAGGGCTTTTTTATCCTCGGCGGAGTATGCGCCAACCGGAGTGTAGATGTGCCACAGCGGCATATGGTTTCTCCTTCTTCGTGGTCCCGGTCATCCCGGAACGGCTTTCAGTTGGTCGAGCATTCGACTATTGCAACGTAACCCAACTGGTTGTAGTTCACAACTGGTTGTAGAGTGCCGATAGATGCTGTTGTCATCCACTCTCGCGAGCATTGGACCTGGAAGGAAATGACTCATGAAACGAGACGTCGAGTTCACCACCGAGGACGGAATCGTCCTGCGCGCCGTACTGCACGCCCCTGAAGCGGAATGCAGTGCTCCGGGAATCGTTATGGCGCATGGCTTTAGCGGCGTAAAGGAGCAGCTGGATCACTACGCAGCCTTGTTCTCCGAGTCCGGATTCAGCGTGCTGCTCTACGACCACCGCTCCTTCGGCGCCTCCGATGGGCTGCCTCGCTACGAGGTGGACCCCTATCAGCAGATCTGCGACTGGCAGGACGCGATTACGTTCGGTCTGACGCAGCCGGAATTCGACGATACGGTGACCGTGGGGGTGTTCGGATCCAGTTATGCCGGCGGACTGGCGATGGTGGTGGCGGCCTGCGATGCGCGTGTGGGTACCGTCGTCGCTCAAATCCCTAACGTCAGTGGACATCGCAATGCGCCGCTGCTGCTTGGCGAGGACGGTATCGCCGAAGTCCGCCGTCGTAGCGCCAAGGATCGCGCCGTGCGACTGGCCGGCGGGGACCCCGATATGGTTCCCGTGTTCACCACCGAGCTGGGCGGCTTTTGCGCTCTTCCCCCTGCGGTCGATGCCGGCTACCTCCAGGAGCTCGAGGACTCGGGGACCTGGCGTAACACCGTCACGCTGCGCTCGTTGGAGCATCTGGTGGACTTCGAACCCGCGGGATGGGTGCCGTTCGTGGCTCCCAAGCCGCTGCTCATGGTGGTCGGCGAGCAGGACACATGCACATTTGTCGACGTCCAGCGTGAGGTCTTCGCCACCGCAGCGCAGCCCAAAAAGCTCGTCGCGCACCCGGGAGGCCACTTCGACACCTACTCAACACATTTCGGAATCGCCGGATCTGCGGCCCGCGACTGGTTCGTTGAGCACAGGCCGGTGAGAGCGGAACGCTGAACCTAATGGTTGTTTTGATTGCGCCATCCGCGGCTTCGGAGACTACGCCACGGATACCGGTTGTATCATGCAATCAGTGTCGGAACGTTCAACAATGACGGGAATGAAGGTATCCGGTGGCTATCACTGGTCGGTCAGACTGCCCGATTAATCTGACCACTGAGCTCCTCGGTGATCGATGGAGCCTTATTGTGTTGCGCGACATCATGATCGCCGATCGGCGCTATTTTCGCGTGCTTCTGCAGAAATCAGAGGAGAAAATAGCCTCGAACATTCTCGCCGCACGGCTCCGGAACCTCGTCGAGGGAGGTCTGCTGACGGCGACCGAAGATCCCACCCATAAACAGAAGATTCGCTACAGCCTCACTGAGCCGGCGATCGAACTGCTGCCCACCATAATCATGATCGGCACCTGGGGAAATAAGAATCTGCCAGCCAGCCCGATCACCGGACCTTTCTTCCCCTACGTACACGGTCAAGGCCCCAAGGTATGGCAAGAACTCGCCGATGACCTTCGTCATCGCCACCTCGGCGGGCCGGCGCCCAAATCTTCTGTAGCCACGATGAAGTCAATGCTGGCCGCCTATCGCTGATATAGCGCCTACAACGCGCGAGTCAATTGATTCGCGAGGAGTTCAGCGAATCGCGCCGGATCGTCCAGCGCGCCACCTTCCGCCAGTAGCGCGGTTCCGTATAGCAATTCCGCGGTCTCGGCGACAGTGGAATCGTCGGGCCGATCTTGATGCGCTTGGCGCAGCCCGGTGATGAGCGGATGATCCGGATTGAGTTCGAGAATCCGCTTCCCGATGGGAATGTCTTGTCCGGAGGCCTGGTAGATGCGCGCGAGCGCCGGACTCATTCCGAAGGCATCGGTGATCAGGCAGGCCGGCGAATCGGTCAAGCGAGTCGACAGCCGGACTTCCTTGACGTGGTCGATCAAGGTCTCCTTCAACCAGGTCAGCACGTCGGCGAATTCTTTCTCCTGTTCCTCACGTTCGGCGTCGCTCTTGTCCTCGCCGGAGTCGAGATCCACCTCGCCCTTGGCCACCGACTGCAGCGCTTTGCCGTCGAACTCGGTCACAGTGCCCACCCAGACCTCGTCGACGGGGTCGGTGAGCAGCAGGACCTCGTAACCCTTGGCCTTGAAGGCCTCGAGGTGCGGCGACTTCAGGATCTGCTGCCGCGTCTCGCCGGTGGCGTAGAAGATCTGCTCCTGCCCCTCCTTCATGCGCTCGACGTACTCGGCGAGAGTGGTGGCCTCCTCCTCGCTATGCGTCGACGCGAACGAGGAGATTTGCAGCAAGGTGTCCTGGTTGTCGGCGTCCGACAGCAGGCCCTCCTTGAGAACCCTGCCGAACTGGGTCCAGAAGGTGCGATAGTCCTCCGGACGCTCGGACTGCAGATCCTTGATCGTGGACAGAACCTTCTTGGTCAGTCGGCGACGAATCGCGTTGATCTGCCGATCTTGCTGCAGGATCTCGCGAGAGACGTTGAGCGACAGGTCTTGTGCGTCGACCACACCTTTGATGAACCGCAGGTACTCCGGCATGAGCTGGTCACAATCGCCCATGATGAACACACGCTTGACATACAGCTGGACCCCGATCTTGGCATCCCGGTTGAACAGGTCGAACGGGGCGTGCGACGGGATGAAAAGCAAGGCCTGGTACTCGAAGGTGCCCTCGGCCTTCATCGCGATGACCTCGAGCGGGTCGTCCCAGGCGTGCGCGACGTGCTTGTAGAACTCCTGTGTACTCCTCGTCGGACACTTCGTCTTTAGGCCTGGCCCACAGCGCCTTCATCGAGTTCAGGGTCTCGGTCTCGATGGTGACGACCTCTTCGCCACCGTCCTCCCCGTCTTCTTGGGAGGCGGGGGTGCGTCGCTCGACCTCCATCCGGATGGGCCACGCAATGAAGTCCGAGTACTGCTTGACGAGGCTCTTGATCTTCCAGTCCGAGGTGTAATCGTGCAGCTCGTCTTCGACGTCTTCGGGCTTGAGGTGCAAGGTGACGGCGGTTCCCTGCGGGGCGTCCTCGACGGATTCGATGGTGTAGGTGCCCTCGCCACTCGATTCCCACCTGGTGGCTTCGCTCTCGCCGGCCTTGTGGGTCAGTAGCTCGACCTTGTCGGCCACCATGAACGACGAGTAGAAGCCGATACCGAACTGACCGATCAGTTCGTCCGAGGCGGCCTCGTTCTTGGCCTCCCTTAGCTGCTGGCGCAGCTCGGCGGTACCCGATTTAGCGAGGGTTCCGATCAGATCGATGACCTCGTCACGGGTCATGCCGATGCCGTTGTCGCGGATCGTCAATGTGCGGGCGCCTTTGTCCACGTCGATCTCGATGTGGAGGTCGGAGGTGTCGACGTCGAGGTCCTTATTGCGGAACGCTTCAAGCCGGAGCTTGTCCAGTGCGTCGGAGGCATTCGAGATCAGCTCCCGCAGAAACGAGTCCTTGTTGGAGTAGACCGAGTGGACCATCAAATCCAGAAGTTGTCGTGCCTCGGCCTGAAATTCCAACTGCTCAACACCTGCACTCATGGGATGCAAATCTACCGAGGTGCTGACTCGCCGGTGCCCGAGGGTTCTGGCCGGGCTCTACCCTGAAGAGGTCAAGGCCGCCGGTGAAGGGAATTCGGGTGTCTGTTGCTCAACGCGAACGTGCCGCCCTCGTCGACACCATGCGCAGCGTCGGGCCGGATGCCCCCACCTTGTGCGAAGGTTGGACGACCCGAGATTTGGCCGCCCACCTGGTGATCCGTGAGTACCGTCTCGACGCCTCACCCGGCATCCTGATCCCGCTCTTCGCCGGCCACACCGCCAAGGTGCAAAACGAGGTGGCCGGGCAGACGGATTGGGACGCGCTGCTGGACAAAGTCGCGTCAGGTCCGCCGGTCTACTCGCCATTGAAACTGCTCGACCCGGTGGCCAATATCGGCGAGATGTTCATCCATCACGAGGACGTGCGCCGCGCGCAGCCGAGCTGGACGCCGCGCGTTCTGGAACCGGCCCTGGCGAAAAGCCTGCGCCGCACGCTGCCGTTGATGGCGCGAATGACGCTCGGGAAGGTTCCCGGCCGGGTCGCATTGCGTGCGCCTGGAGGGTAAGACGGTGCTGATCGCGGGCAGCGGCCCGGCGGTCACGGTGACCGGTGCGCCCGAGGAACTGCTGCTGTTCTCCGTCGGGCGACAGGCCCAAGTCGAGTTCGACGGCGACGCGGCGGCGATCGAGGCGGTGCGCAACGCACCCAAGGGGTTATAGCCGCCATCAGCCGAAGGCTTCGCGCAGATCCTTTTTGATGACTTTGCCGAATTGGTTGCGCGGCAAGGTTTCGACGATGACGAGGCTTTCGGGATGCTTGTAGCGGCTCAGCCCTAGCGAATGGCAGTGCTGCACCAGGGATTCCAATGACACGCCCTCGTCCGAAATCGGCACCACTACCGCGCACACCCGCTCGCCTGCGCTGTGGTCGGGCACGCCGATGACCGCGACGTCGGCGACGGCGGGATGGGTGGCGAGCACATTTTCGATCTCGAGGGCCGAGACGTTCTCCGCGTTGCGGATGATCGCATCCTTGATTCGGCCGGTGACGCGGACGTTGCCGTCGGCGTCGATCAGCCCGAGATCGCCGGTGCGCAGCCAGCCATCCTCGTCGAACGCGTCGGCGTCGAGCGCGGCATCCGCGTAGCCGAGGAAGCATTGGGGTCCCTTGAGCCGTAGCTCACCATCGACCACGCGGACGCTAACCCCCGGTACCGGTGCGCCGACGGTGTAGTCGAGCACCTCCGCCGCGGCGTCAAGAGGTGGTGAGGTCGCCACCGGAAATTCGGTCATCCCCCACGCATTGGCGATGCCGGCCATTCCGAAGGTTTCGCGGACTTGACGCCCTAGTTCGGCGGTGATGGGCGCGCCTCCGGCGATGCAACCCCGCAGGGCACCGAAGAGCGGCTGATCACCATGGGCTCGTTGCGCCTCGAGGAAGGCCACGAAAAACGGTGTCGCTGTGCCCAGGAATGTCGGGTTGTGTGCCGCGATGGCAAGTGGAGTCGCGGCCGGGTCGAACACCTCGAACAGCGCCAGGCGCATACCGGTCATCAGCGCGGCAGCCACCATCGCTGCCCCGCCGATGTGGGCGATCGGAAAGGCGATCGGATCCACATCGCCGGCGGTGATACCCATCGCGGTCACCAGCCCTCGCGAGCCGGCGACAACCGTGCTGTCGGTGTGACGAATACCCTTGGGCGCCGCGGTCGTTCCCGACGAGTAGTAGATCCATTGGGTGTCACCGTCGGGTGCCGGTGCCTGGCGGGAGGGCATCAGCGCCAGCACGGGGCAGCCGAAGCTCACCGGCGAGCGGGGGTGTCGCCAGGTCGACGGTGATAACCTCGAAGCCCTTGACCGAGGCCAACTCCCGGGCAAGCTCGCCGTGATCGAATCCCCGCCAAAGTTCAGGCACCACAAGGAATTCGGTTGCCAGTTGCTCGGTGATGAAACCGACCTCGCGCTCCCGCAGTATCGGGATGATCGGGTTTTGCACCGCACCGAGTCGATTAGCGCCGCCATCACGACCACGGCCTCGAGCGTGGTCGGCAGCTGCCAGGACACCATCGTTCCCGCGCCGACCCCACGTTCGGCGAACGCGGCGGCCGTCGCGGATGCGGCATCGTGAAGCTGGCGTGCGCTCAGGCTCCGGCCGTAATCGTCGGCGAGAAGCGGCCGATTCGGTTGGCGCTGAGCCGCATCGGCGATCAGCGTCCAGTAGGTGGCGTCGTTGCCGGTCGTCATCCGGCCGGCGGCAAGTCCGAGGGTGGTCGAAATCCGGAGTGCGCTATGGAGACGGCCACGGCGCTGCCGACTGGCCCCAGATGGTCTAGGACAATGGCTGAGCCGTTGGCCACCCCGTCATCGCTGTAGTGAGTGAGTGCGGCCAGCCCGATATGCGGCCCTTCGGGCAGTCGGCTCAGGGTGAGCGTGTAGTCGACGTTGATGAACTGCAACGCCCTCGTGCCCCAGTTGGCGATTGCGGCCGTGACGTCGGCACACAGCGCCACGCGGGTGAATGGGGTGAGAGGTTCGTCGTCGATCAATGGGCGCGTTTCATGGAGCCAGGTGTATTTCGGTCCGGACGTGTCCCAGTCGGGATCGGGATTCTGGAGCTCGCCGCCCCAGCCATAGGTCCGCAGGAACAGTGTCGGGTTTACGCCGTCATGCTCGGTGGGCAGTTGCGGCATCTGCATTGGTTGTGACCAGACACGGCCGTCGGGCTGCTGTCCGCGCCGCAAAAACAGCGCGCTGGCCCGGGCAACCGGTTCGCCACGCTGAATGAGAAGCGCCTCAACCAGCCGTAATCGCCGACGTTCGTGTTGCACCCGGGTGTGCACCTCGAACGGCTCCAGCGTGGCGGGTGCGGGCAGGTCCACAGTCAGCCGCGCAGGTTGCAATTGCGGGTCGTCGACCGTGCCTTCGAGTGCCCAGGCCAATATGCCACCGACTACGTGTCCGCTCATTGACGGGCCCCACCCACCGCGCGCCATTGCCGTTGGCACGTAACGGCTTTCGTCGCGCAGAAAGTACGGCCTGGACGCCGTAGAATCGACGTCGTCCGGCTGGATATTGGGCTCGGTCACCACATGACTCTCCGCGCGAACAGGGCTTTCATGAAACTCCTCTGAGGTAAGCAACAGTAGATGTTACAGTTCGTCTTCCAAGCAGCACGACGTGTGGTGGTTGTCTATCGCAAACATCCATGCGCACAACGGTATTGGAATTACCCGAACACCGGCTCGCCACAGACACAGCCGGCCACGTCGGGCAAAGTCGGGGTGCTGGTGCTCACGCCCGCCTCGAATGCTGAGGGTCACCCAAAGCCTGCCCGCACAGCAGGCTCATAGGTTAGCTATTTACCATCGAGCGAGTTGGGGGTCAGCATTCGATATGTCCACTAGTAGATAAGTGGTGGGGGGAAATATGGAACTCAAGCAACTGATTGCGGCGGCAACGCTCGCCGGTGCCTTTGGCGCAGCAGCGCTGGGTATGGGCGCCGGTTTGGCCAATGCCGCTCCGGGATCAACACCGCCGGCTCCGGCCGGCCATGGCGCGCCAGCGTCCGGAGGCGTGCATGCGCCGACCGGGCCAAATGATCCGGGTGGACCCGGCGGCCCAGGCGGCCCCGGTGGCCCTGGCGGTCCTGGGGAACACGGCCCGGGCGGACCCGGTGGGCCTCCTGGTGGACCCGGCGGCCCGGCGGTCCCGGTGGGCCCGGCGAACACGGTCCGGGCGGACCCGGTGGGCCTCCTGGTGGGCCCGGCGGCCCGGGCGGACCTGGACACCCAGGCGGCCCCGGCCCCAACGGTCCGGGTGGACCTGGTGGTCCCGGCGGACCTGGGGAACACGGACCTGGTGGTCCCGGCGGCCCGGGCGGTCCCGGTGGTCCCGGCGGACCCGGCGGTCCTTGGCACGGGGATGCTCAGCGCGGCTACTTCAACCGAGCCCCGTGGGGCGAAGGACCCGCTCCTTGGGGCTACGGCGAGCCACCCCGGCCGGACTGGGGAAGGCCGCTCCCGCCGCCAGGGGGTTACTGGAATGAGGGCCCGATCAACTACTGGGGCTACCAGGAAACACCCGTGTGGAATCCCGGATTCAACCAGTGGGGCTTCGACTTCTTCGGAGTCTGGATCCCGCTGTAAATAGTTGAACACGACTGATCCCGCTGTAAATAGTCGAACACGACTGATCACGACGCCCGTTTCGCCGCTCGGCGAGGCGGGCGTCGTGCTATTGCCTGTCGCCTGCCCAAAAGATCTCCACGGCTCTGCTTAGCGAATACTTAGCCGATACATAGCCAAGCTATTTAAACTCAAGACGTAGGGGCGGACGTCCTAGGAATTCACTAATAGACAGGTGAAGGACCATGAAACTGAATCGACTGGTTGCGGGGGCGACCATCGCCGGCGCTCTTGGCGCGGCGGCGTTGGGTATGGGCACCGGCTTGGCAAACGCCGCCCCAACACCACTACCGGCTGCCAACAACCATGACGTGTCGGCACCCATTGACTACCCCGGCCCGGGCAGACCCGGTGGCCCCGCGCCCTGGCGTGGGGACTCCCACCGCGGCGACTTCAACGGCGCCCCGTGGGGAAACGGACCCGCACCCTGGGGATGGGGCGCGCCGCCACGACCGGCATGGGGCGGGCCACTCCCGCCACCCGGTGCGCCGTGGGCAGGCGGACCCATCAACTACTGGGGCTATCAGGAAACGCCGGCGTGGAATCCGGGATTCAACCAATGGGGCTTCAACTTCTTCGGAGTCTGGATCCCGCTGTAACCGTCGGGCTCACGCGGCGCAGTTGTTCGGAACGCCTTACACTTCTCGCGTGAAACTGCGGATGACGATCAGCCTCTGCGCGCTCAGGTGAAATCGCTGTGACCATACGACGTTTCGTCACCATCGTCGTCGTCGCGGTACTGGCCGCGGGCTGCGCGCCGGCACGGGCCGCCGGGCAGCACAACATCACCTTGACGCTGGTGCGACATGCTCAGTCGGCGGCCAACGCATCGGGACTGATCGACACCACGGTCCCCGGTCCGGAACTCTCTCCCCGGGGGTTTTGCCAGGCGACCGTGGTGGCACCGCAATTGGCCCCGAACCATTACGACGGCGTCTACGCCTCGAGCATGATCCGCACCCAGGAAACGGCCACACCGACGTCGCAATTGCTGGCCGAGCCCATCACCGTGCTGCCCGGGCTACGCGAAATCGAGGCCGGCCAGTACGAAGGCACCCCCGAGGCCGACATTCCGCAGACCTACTTCGCCGCCCCGGCGCGCTGGCTGCAGGGTGACCGCAACGCACGGATTCCCGGCTCCGTGGACGGCAACGAGTTCAACGCGCGGTACGCCGAGGCCGTCCAACGTATTTACGACAGCGGCCAGCAGAACCCGGTCGCGTTTTCACACAGCGCGGCGATCATGTTCTGGGTGCTGATGAACGCACACAATGCCGACCCGTCGTTGCTGAAGACCAAGTCATTGCCCAACGTGGGCCACGTGGTACTCACCGGAAATCCCTCCGACGGCTGGACATTGACCGAGTGGGATGCCGATCCCCCGCCGTGCTGATTTCCTGACCCGCCCTCAGCCCTTGATGCCGACGGTGATCACGTCGGACACGAACCGGATCCATACGGGTCGAGGGATTCGGTGCTGGTCGCTAACGGTGAACCCGGCGCTTTCGAAGATCGCCCGCACCTCGGCCGGCGACGCGTTGTGCTGCGGTTTCCATCTATTCGCTGCCCGTGACTGCAGCAGCGTCTGCCGGGTGCTCAGCGCGGAGACGGCCGCCAGTCCGCCGGGCGCCAGTACCCGATGGAACTCCCGGAGCGCCGCCGGCTGGTCGAAGAAGTGAAACGCCGAGGTCGTCACGACCGCGTCGAGGGCGCCATCGTCAAAGGGCAGCTGCTCGGCCGGGCCGCGCAACCACTGCACCCGATCGGATCTGGCGCGGGCCTGGGCGAGCATCCCGTCGGACATGTCTACCCCGTAGATCGCCTCGGGGTGTAGTTCACGCTCGATACGGTCGCTGAGAATGCCTGTGCCACAAGCGATGTCAGCGATCTTGCGCGATTGGTGGTCACGCAGCCGCGCGATCACCTCGTCGTGCGGCGGGCGGTAAACCCACTGCTGCAAAAACGGCTGGTCGTAAACCGGGGCTAGGAAACTCCACGTTCGGGTGATGGCGCCGTTAAGTCCCCGGCGTCGCGGTGCGGTCATATGACATGTCTAGTGCCGACCCGGCGCGCCGGGTCCACCGGGGCCGCCAGGCCCACCCGGTCCCCCGGGACCGCCGGGGCCCCCGGGACCGCCCGGCCCTCCGGGCCCATTGGCGGCCGGAAGCACGAATACGCATTGGTTCAACTCGACGCTCCAAGCCCACCCCGGCGCGCATTCTCCGTCGGCCCTGCTGACCGCCGGCGCGGCGAGCCAGGTCGTCGGCAAACCCGCCAACACAAGAGCGAACACGCCAACCGCGCACCGCCGCAGCAATGCTGGGCGGCGAGTCGGCACCACGATTGTCTTGCTCATGTCGGTTCTCCTCCCCGGAGAAATCCAGCCAGCAGCCGGTGCACAACATTGTGCTCCAGCGAACCCCGATCGCGTTCCGGATTCGCCGGCCGCTCCCGCAGGGCAGCGAAATCACAAAGTTCCGACACAGGAAAGCGGTTTAACGTGGCGGTGTGACTGATCGTCAAGAGCGTGCAATGTCCTTCGGATCGATTGCGGAAGATTATGACGGGCTGCGGCCCCAGGCCCCGCAGGAAGCAGTGGGCTGGCTGGTCCCCCCCGGTTGCGAGGTGGCTGTCGACGTAGGGGCGGGAACCGGCTTGTTCACCCGCACCCTGGTGGACAGAGCGGCACAAGTCATCGCGGTGGAGCCCGATGCGCGAATGCGCAAGGTACTCACGGAGCGATCCCCGGGAGTCCGTGCGCTCGAGGGGCGCGGCGAGTCGATCCCCCTTCCTGATGCTGCCGCCGACGCGGTGTTCGTCTCGTCGGCGTGGCACTGGATGGATCACGACCGAACCATTCCCGAGATCGGCCGGGTGCTGCGCGACGGCGGTCGCCTAGGCCTGATCTGGACGAGTCGAGACCGCGAGGTGGACTGGGTGCGTGACCTCGGCCGGCTGCCTAGCCAAGACCTCGAAGAGGTGCAATCGGCCGCCCGATTCCAGCAGCGCCTGCACTTCGACCTTCCCGAGCCGCAGATCTTCCACAACATCGCGCGCGAAGTCTTCCGGTTTGAGCGGACGATGACAGTCGAGGACGCCGTCGCGATGTTGGGGACCTACAGTCGGGCCATCATCGCCTCGCCAGGCGACCGCGCCCAGACCTTCGCCGACGCGCGCGCCGCGCTGGAGGCACGCTTTCCCGGTGCCGACACCGTCGATATCCCGATGCGCGCGTGGTGTTGGCGTGCCGATCGCATTGCCCGCGGCGCCGGGCTTTAAGGCGGATACTTCATCGCGATTCCCACGCGTCACAGAAAAGCCGGGCCGTGGCTGTTCGCCGGAGCGATATCGCATGCGCTATCGCTTCTAAAAGTCATGTCTTCCCACGCTCGTGGTGCTCTTGCCAGCCAGAAGCGTTCGGCCTGAGGCGCCTCAGCCCAGTTCTGCGCCCAGGTAGCTGATCGTGCGCCGAAACTCGGCCAGCAGTTCATGATCCGGCAGGGCAAACCCGTTCGCGGCGTACAACTCCTCGGTCGGGTGCTGTGTGACCCGCCAGCCAGTACCCGTCAGGTGCTCGCTGGCTTGGCGGCGCTCACCGACCCACACCAGGTCGGCGACGTCGAAATCCAATCCGTGTTTGCGCCAACCGCTGCGGAAAGCCCGCGCGCGTTCGTCGGTGAACACGCGCATGTCAGTGATGTTTTCAGTGGCCAGGCGGCTGCCGGGCGCGCTAAGCGCGGTGATGTTGTCGAGAAGCCGGTCCTGAGCATCCGGCGGCAGGTACGGCAGCAGGCCTTCGGCGATCCATGCCGTCGGGGCGGTGGCGTCAAAGAAGTTGTCGCGCAGGGCGGTAGGCCAATCATCGCGCAGGTCGACGCCGACCGCGCGGCGTTCGGCGGTCGGTTCGGCACCGATCTGGGCGAACGTGGTGCCCTTGAAAACGATCACCTCGGGCTGGTCCACCTCGAACACTACGGTGCCTGCCGGCCAAGACAACCGGTAAGCCCGCGCGTCAAGTCCAGCGGCGAGGATGACGGCCTGGCGGATCCCGCTCGAAGTCGCGGTGAGGAAGAAGTCGTCGAAAAACCTTGTGCGCACAGCCATCTGCTCGCAGCGCTGCCGCTCTGTCAGGGGCACGTCTTCGTCAAGAGGAATATCGCCGTCGAGCATGCGAGTGAAGAATGGGTGCCCCACCGCCCGGACCAACGGCTCGGCGAACCGATCGTCGAGTAGCGGATCCGGACCGCGCGAAGCCAGCGCCCGAGACGCCGCCACCATTGTCGCGGTCGCTCCCACGCTGGAGGCCAGGTCCCAGCTGTCCCCTTCGGTACGCGCCGCGCCATCCGATGACACCGTTACCCCCCATCCTGAAACCGACCCACCCGTGCAGAAATTCGATATCCGTCACCATAACTTGGATCGCATCGGCATGACCCGCAGGAAGCAGAGCAACAAGAAACGACAAAAGACCGCCACACGCGTCGCACGCGACACTAGAGTGCTGTTCGTGAGCAGGAACGTGTTAGCCATCGGCCGGAGCCGCTGGTTGGCAATCGCGGCCTCGCTCGTCGTTTCTGGCGCCATGATTTACGGCCAAGGAACGAAGTCCCCGTGCTGCGCTGAGACACCTACGACGACTCCGACTGTAACCGCGGCACC
Source organism: uncultured Actinomycetota bacterium (assembly GCA_963832935.1). Taxonomy (GTDB): domain Bacteria; phylum Actinomycetota; class Actinomycetes; order Mycobacteriales; family Mycobacteriaceae; genus Mycobacterium. The sequence continues at coordinate 6,025 of CAWHWA010000015.1, read as the reverse complement.
GCCCCCGAAAGACCCAGGATCCGGGCGGGGCCCGCACGTCGCCACTCCCGCGGAAGCGGAATCGTTGGCGGCATTGGCCTCGAGCGCGCCTACCGGGGCGCAGAACTTCCAGTTCCCGTTACCTCCGGGCGTCGCGTCAGAGGACAGGTTGCAGGTCAAGACCATCTGGGCAGCCCGCGTCATCAGCGTGCTGTTTCCGCAGATCACGACCATCTACGGGTACCGGCAGGATGCACTGCCGTGGCATCCCAACGGGCTGGCGATCGACGTGATGATCCCAAACCATGAAAGCCCGCAGGGCATCGAACTCGGCAATCAGATCGCCGGGTTTGCGCTGGCGAATGCGAAGCGCTGGGGCATCAACCATGTGATTTGGCGGCAGAAGATCTACCCAGGCCCTAACTCAGGAGCCTGGACGGCCGACCTCGGGTCGGAAACCGCTAACCACTACGACCACGTTCATATCGCCACCGGCGGCGGCGGATATCCCAAGGGGAACGAAATCTATTACATCGGTTCCATGACCCCTGCGCCGCCAGAATAGAAGACGTTCGGATTAGGACACTCGTGAATTTGCCACGCGGGACCTTTACTTAATCTTGACCGGGTATTGAATTACTTCACAGACGATGGTTGACGTGAGTACGCTTCCATCGGTGGAACTGGGGATTTTGGGACCTCTCCAGGTCCGGCAGGACGGCAGGACCGTCACTATCCCGGGCGCGAAACCGCGCGCCATCCTTACGATGCTCGGGCTCCACTACGGGTCGGTCGTGCCGGCCGACGCGCTGATCAATTTGCTGTGGGGCGATGATCCGCCGCGCACCGCAGCCAAGGCCCTGCAGACTCATATCTCTTCGTTGCGCCGCACCCTTGGCGATGGCGTTGTGGTGACCGAGGGAGCGGGTTGGGCGTTAAAAGGTCCCGAGGTGGATGCCTCGCGCTACAAGCGGGCGGCCAAGAGGGGACGTGATGCCGCTGCCGCCGGCGACACCAGCCAGGCGGTGACACGCTTCGAGGAAGCGCTGGTCCTCTGGCGCGGAATCCCCGAGCTGCCCGACGGCCAGCGGGGGCTATCCGAGAAGACACGCTGGATCGAGAGCCACGCCGCGCTCGTGGAGGATCGGGCAGACGCCCTGCTGGCCACCGGCCGCGCCGCGGAAGTCATCGGAGATCTCGAGGCGGCCGTGGCCGAGGCGCCGCTGCGTGAAAGGCGATGGAGCCAGCTGATGCTCGCCCTCTACCGGGCCGGCCGGCAGGGCGAGGCGCTTGGCGCCTATCAACGGGCTCGGTCGCTGCTCGCCGACGAGCTGGGGGTCGATCCCGGACCGGAACTTCGGCGGCTCGAAGCCGCGATCGTCGCACAGGACGCGTCGCTGGATATTTCTGTCGCACAAAACCTCCCATCGGTGATGCGCGCAGTGACATTTCTGCTCACCGACATCGAGGGGTCGACGGCCGCGTGGGAGGCCGACGCCGACGCGATGGCGGTGGCCCTCGCACGCCACGACGAGCTCGTCGAACAGGTCGTCACGTCACGTGGCGGACGGCTGATCAAAACACGTGGCGAGGGCGACGCGACGTTTTCGGTCTTCGAACGGCCCTCGGCGGCCGCCTCCGCGGCAATTGAGTTGCACGAAGCCATCACTCACGAACCGTGGGCGTTGCGGGAGCCCATCCGGATTCGCATGGCGCTGCATACCGGCGAGGTCGAGCTGCGCGACGGCGACTATTTCGGCCGGGCGGTCAACCGGGTTGCGCGCCTGCGCTCGCTGGCCGAGGGTGGCCAGATCCTGTGCTCCGGTGCGACAGCCGAACTCGTCATCGACTCGTTGGCTGACGACGTCATGCTGACTGACCTGGGGATGCGTCAGCTGAAAAATCTCGCACGCCCTGAGCATGTCTTCGAGCTGCGATTGGAAACCACCGACGACCGCCCCCCACCACAGACAACCGAAGCGCCGATGGAACGTCCCGGCCTCCCCGCGGTACTGGTCGGGGCCGGCCCCTTCGTCGGGCGTGGCCACGAACTCGAACGGCTGCTGTCGGCGTGGCAGACCGCGCTCGCGGGTGGTGTGCGCACCGTGCTGATCGCGGGCGAACCTGGGGTCGGCAAGACGCGCTTGGCCGGTGAATGGTCGCAACAGGCCTATGAACAAGGAGCGGTCGTGCTGTACGGCCGTTGCGACGAGGACCTCGGCGCGCCGTATCAGCCGTTCGCAGAAGCGCTACGTTCGCTCGTGCCGTGCATGGGGGCCGACCGGCTGCGAGGACTACGCGGGGTCGAAGCATTGCTGCCGCTGGTGCCCGGGTTGACCGATGTGGTGCCCGATCTCGCTCCCCCGACTCGCGCGGACCCCGACACCGAACGCTACGCACTTTTCGATGCACTCGTTGCGCTGCTTGAAATCGCTTCCGCCAGCACGCCGATCGTTCTGATACTCGACGACCTGCACTGGGCGGCGAAGCCAACGTTGCTTCTGTTGCGCCATCTGCTGCGTTTCGGCGACCACGCCCGCGTGCAAATCGTCGCGACGTACCGCAGCACCGACCTTGACCGCTCCCACCCCTTGGCGGCGATGCTCGCCGACCTGCACCGCGACGGGACGGCTAACCGCCTGAATCTCAGTGGGCTTGACGAAGACGACGTGACCGCGTACGTCGCCGAGGCCGGCTACGACGACGAGGAACTCGCCCACGCTTTGGCCTCGGTCACGGGCGGAAACCCGTTCTTCCTCATCGAGGCTTTGCGCCACGTCGATGAGAGTGGCGGCGTGTGGGATCAGAGCACCCTGCCGCAGGGCGTGCGAGAAGCCGTGAGCCGCAGGCTCTCCCGGCTTCCGGTCGAGACCAACAAGGCCCTCGCCGCCGCCGCCGTTGTCGGTAGCCGGTTCGCCGTCGAGCTGGTCGAGCAGGTAGTCGGGAACGACCTCATCGATGCATTCGAGGAAGCGTGCCAAGCTGGCATCGTCATCGAAGAGCCCGGCGGCAATTACCGGTTCAACCACGCGATCGTCCGACAATCACTGCTGGCCGAGCTGGCGTCCGTGCGGCGCATGCGATTGCACCAGCGCATCGCCACGACGCTGGAAGCTCAGCCCGGCGCCGACGACGAGCTGCTGGCTGAACTGGCTCACCACTACTTCGAATGTGCCTGGGCGGGAAACGCAGTGAAGGCCGTTGAGTACTGTCGGCGCGCCGCCGACCAGGCGATGGCACGACTCGCCTACGAAGGCGCCGCCGACCTCTACGACCGGGCCCTACACGCGCTGGAGGAGATTGACGACGAGCTGCCCGACCGCGACGACCAGACCGCCGAGCTACTGGTCGCACGCTGCGAGGCTCTGCTCGCCGCGGGTGACGTGGCCTCGGCGGCGGGTGCGGTCTCCCAATTGCAAGAAGCGACAGTCGATTCGGCCCGGCTGGCGGCGTGGGCAACATGCTTCGACGGCCAACTCTCGATGTTGATTCACCCCGAGCGGTTAGACGAGGTCGAAGCCGCGTTAGGCGCGGCTGCCGCCAAACTGGCCGAACTAGGCGACGCCGCCGGAGAAGCCAAGGCGCACACCGTGCGGGCAGGGTGCCTGTTCCGCCTCGGACGAGTCGCCGACTGCGAAATCGCCCTGGACGACGCTCTGACCGCGGCGCGACGCGCGCGTGAACACCGCTGGGTAAACGCGGTTTTGGCGGGCGCACCGCTCGCAGCGCTGTGGGGTCCCAACCCGGTTCCGCGCGCGGGCGGGCGGTGTCTTGACGTGGTGCGGCTGCTCCGCATCACGACCGACTCCCCCGCGGTCGAAGCGACCTCGACGCGGTGCCAGGCCGTGTTGGAGGCGTTTCGCGGACGCGCTGCCGCGGCTCGGCGGATGATCGACTCGGCCCGGCGCACGGTTACCGAGCTCGGCTTACGCCATGCGCTGCTCGAAGTCGAGCAGTTCGCCGGCATTGTCGAGCTCATCGCCGACGAGCCCGCCGCGGCCGAGGGCCATCTGCGAAAGGCCTACAAAGGTTTTCGCCGCATGGGGCTCGACGCCGACACCGCCGAGACCGCCGCACTGCTGGGTCGCACCTGCCTTGCGCTCGACCGAGATGTCGAGGCAGACGAATTATGCACGGAGAGTGAGCGTCTCGCCGGCCACGCGCTGAAGGCGTCCATCGCTTGGCGCACGCTTCGGGCGCATCTGCTTTCGCGAGGCAATGACCACGACGGCGCTCGGCGGATCGCCGAGGCTGCCGTCACTTTGGCCGAACGCACCGACGCCTTGGTCGATCACGGCGACGCGTGCTTCACCCTGGCAACAGTTTTGGGCGCTGCCGGCGACAGCGCGGGGGCGCGTACGGCGGCCGAGCGGGCCATCGACCTGTACGAACGGAAAGGGGCTGTAGCACTCGCTGAGATGGCACGCGGCATCCTCAGCGAGCGCGCCGTTCAGCCTGCCTCGGCCCCACCCGAAACGCCGAGCGTCGAGCCGGACAATGCGTGCGTACGGGTGATCCGGCGCGGGCAGGCTGCTACGGACCGCGAGGCCTGGGACGAGTTCGAGCAGTTGTTTGCACCCGAGGTCTTCACCGAGAGTCGTCGGAAGATCACCGGCGGCTTTATCCGGGACGACTTTTCGCCCAACGAAGCGAGACGCCTAGCCGAGAATGGCGCACTGCGACTCCGAGTCGTGGTTATCGCAGTACGTGGCGAGCGCTTGGCCCTCACCCGACTACAAGTGGGGACTGCCGACGTGAGCCCGGGGGCGCCGCACGACGAGATGCTCGAGCTATTTGGTCTCGACGAAGAGGGTCGAATCGCAACTGCAAGTGTCTTTCGACATCGAAGACATGGAAGCCGCAGTTGCCGAACTCGACGCGGCGCACGCCCGGTTCGCGGAGCTGCAGCCAAAGACGCGGCGGCTAGAGAACGCGGCGGCGCTCGTATTCGAGCGGGTCTGGTCGCACTTCGCGGCTCGCGACTGGGACGCCTTGGCTGACACCGTGGCCGACAACTATTCCGGCACCGATCACCGACGGGTGGTGAATGCCGGAATCCAACACGGTCGAGATGCCGTGGTCCAAGACTTGCAGGTGGCCGTCGACGTCGGCTTCACGATATCGATGTTGAGCGCCATGGCGATCCGCGGGGAGCGTCTCGTCCTCGCACGTGTTCGCGCCTCCGGCCAGCGATCCCGAGGCGATTCAAAACGATGCCCTCAACATCGTCGAGATCGACACCGACGAGCGGATCGCCGTGGTTGATGTGTTCGATATCGAAGACATCGACGCCGCCATCGCGGAGCTCGATTCCCGTTTCCTCGCAGGCGAAGGCGCCGCCCACGCGCAGACATGGTCTGTCGTTACGCAGGGTTACGCCTCGATCAACCGGGGAGAACTTCCTCCGACGACGCCAGATTGGGCCAACGTCGACCACCGGCGTGGGACGTCTTTTGCGCCTGGTGATTTGCCCGCATTACTCACCTCGTGGAACCTCGCGCCCGGCGTGAGCAGCTTTTCGTTCATCGAGGTTGTGCATCGGCTGAACGACCTTGGAGCTGTGATCACCTCGATGTCGCATGAGACCTCACCCGAGGGCGTCAACGCCGAGTGGCGGGTGATCAGCGTTTTCACGCTTGAAGGCGACCTGATCAATCGTTTAGAAGTCTTCGACGAGACAGACATCGATGCCGCGATCGCGACGGTTCGAGGGGTTGCACCCCCATTAGCGGCGGCTCGAAAACGCGGCCAGCCAAGTGAATGAGCGACTTCTGGCTTGCTTTTCGGCCCGCGAATGGGAAGCCGTCGCTGCCATCCTGGCCGAGGACATTACTACCGAGGATCGTCGTCGGGTGGTGAATGCAGGCGTTCGACGGGACCGTGACGCTGAGATCAAAGATTTCCGGTCGGCCGCCGACCTCGGAGTCACGCACGCGACGTCAAACACCATTGCCACCCGCGGAGAACGTCTCGCCCTCACGCGTTCCCGATACTCGCACAGCGACGAGGATTCGCAGGCGTTCAGCGCAGAGCTCTTGGGGATAGT
>CAWHWA010000014.1:0-6541 GCA_963832935.1 uncultured Actinomycetota bacterium | reverse complement strand
AGGGCTTCGACGCCGAATGGCACGGGATCGACCTCGTGACAGTCGACGGCGACAAGGTCAACCGCTCTGAAGCATTCGACGATGCAGACCTCGACATCGCGATCGCGAGGTTCGATCAGCTCAGCCGGCCGGCACCGCGGCTGGAAAACGCAGCAAGCCAGGTGGACGCGGCTACTGGGCCTGTTACGCGGCCCGTGACTGGAAGGCCATCGCCGAGATTCTGGCCGAAGAGTTTTCCTAGCTGATCACCGTCGGGTACTGAACGCCGGAGTGCTCCACGGTCGAGACGTCCAAATTGAGAACATGCGAGCAGTGGCCGAGGTCGGGTCGAACCTTACGTCAACCGTGGTCGCGACCCGCGGGCAGCGCCTCGCGCTCATTCGCGTTTGTTCCTCGGCAGTGACTCGGCACCGGGGAGGTCGCCGCTGAGATGCTCAGCATCGTCGAAATCGACGCGACAACCGGCTCACCGTGCCGACCTGTTCGACCCCGACGACTTCGACGCGGCTATCGCGGAGCTCGATGCCCGATACCTCGCCGGCGAAGCGGCCGCTCACGCGCACACGTGGTCGGTCATCACGCAGGGCTTTGCCGTGCTCAATCGGCGCGAAATGCCGCAGACAACGCCGGATTGGGTGACATCGACCACCGGCGAGGAACATCAATCGCGCCCGGTGAAATGTCTGCGGTCCTTGACGCCGCGTGGAAGTACCCGTCTGATCTGAGGAGCTTCATCGAGGCAGTGCATCGACTGAACGACCTCGGCTGTGTCATCACCCACGTGGCGCATGAGACCTCGCAAGAAGGTTTCTACGCCGAGTGGCGAGTGGTCAGCGTTTTGACGGTCGAAGGCGACTTGGTCAACCGCGGTGAGGTCTTTGACGAGGCAGACCTCGACGCCGCCCTCGCAAGGTTTGACGAACTGCAACCGCAGGCGCTGCGCCTGGAAAGCGCCGCAAGCCAAGTGGTCGATCGCTTCCAGGCGCACTTCGCGGCACGCGACTGGGACGCAATGGTCCATGCCATGGCCGACAACTATTACAGCGACGACCGGCGTTGCGTGGTCGGGGCGGGTGTCCGACACGGTCAGGATGCCGCGATCGACAATTATCGGGCGATCGCCGACGTCGGGTTCACAGGCATGTCGTCGACCGTCATCGCGACCCGCGGAGAGCGCGTCGTCCTCAGTCGTATGCATTTGTCGAGTCGCGACAAGCTGTCCGAGCCGTTCCGCATGGAGCTGCTCGTCGTCATCGAGATCACCGCAAGTAACCGAATTGCGGCGGTCGTCGTATTCGAGGTCGACGGCCTCGACGCCGCCTTCGAGGAGCTCGATGCTCGCTACCTCGCCGGCGAAGCGGCACCGTACGCCAGCACGTGGTCGGCCATGAGCGGCGCCTTCGCCGCGATCAACAGACACGAGCTACCCGAGCACAAACGGACTGGGTCAACATCGACCACCGGCACGGAGCGGCGTTCGCGCCCGGCGAGGTGACCGCGTACATCCACGACTTATGGGCCGACGCGTCAGACATCAATGTCTACATCGAGGTCGTGCATCGCCTGAACAACTTTGGAGCCGTCGTCACCGGGGCGGCACATGGCACCTCGCAACAGGGCTTCGAGGCCGAATGGCGCGAGATCGAGATTTTCACGTGCGACGGCGTCCTGCTGAGCCGTTTCGAGCTGTTCGACGAGGCAGACCTCGACGCCGCGCTCGCGAAGTTCGAACAGCTCACCGCGCCGGCACCGCGACTGGAAAACGCGGCAAGCCAAGTGGACGCGCGCTATTGGAACTGTTTCGCGGCTCGCGACTGGAACACCATCGCCGAGATTCTGGCCGAAGAGTTTTGCATCGCCGATCACCGTCGGGTACTGAACGCCGGAGTGCTGCACGGTCGAGACGTCCAAATTAGGAACATGAAAGCCATCGCCGAGATCGGGGCGAACATAACGTCGACTGTGATTGCGACCCGCGGGCAGCGCCTCGCGCTAGCTCGCGTTTGTTCCTCGAACAGTGACCTGCGGCATGGGGAGTTTGGTGCCGAGCTATTCAGCATCATCGGACTCGACGACGACAATCGGATCGCAGCGGGCGATGTGTTCGACATAGACGATCTGGACGCTGCCTTCGCGGAACTCGAAACGCGCTACCTCGCCGGCGAAGCGGTTGCTCATGCGCACACGTGGTCGGTGATTGCGGGAGCCTACGCCGTGTTCAACCGACACGAAGTCCCCCCGACGACGTCGGACTGGTGAACATCGACCACCGGCACGGGATAGCTTTCGCGCCTGGCGATCTCATCCCATACATCCGCGCCACATTGAACCTCGCGCCGCAAGCAAGTAGCTACATCGAGACTGTGCCCGGGCTGAGTGACCTCGGAGCGGTCTTCATCCACTTGGTGAAAGGAACCTCGCGAGAGGGCTTCGACGCCGAGTGGCGGGAGATCGTTGTGGCGATGGTCGACGGAGCTGATAAACCACATCGAGCTATTCGACGTCGCAGACCTCGATACCGCCCTCGCCCGCTTCGAGGAATTGCACCCGCAAGCAGCCCGGCTGGAAAACGCGGCAAGCCGAGCCGACCAGCAAAACCTTGTGTACTTCGCCGCCCGCGATTGGGACAGCGTGACCGAGATTTTGGCCGACGAGTTTTACAGCGACGATCGTCGTCCGATGGTGGAAGCCGGGATCCAGCGTGGTCGCGATGTCGCGATCGCAAACATGCAGGCAACCGCCGAACTCGGGATCATGTTCGCGACGGCATACCCCATTGCGACGCGTGGCGAACGCATCGTGCTCAGTCGCGCCCGATGGTCCGGGTCCGATCAACAGCCCGACGCGTTCCACACCGAAGCGCTCAGCATCGTCGAGATCAATACAGACCAACGGATCGCGGCGCGTGTTTGGTTCGACACCAACGACATTGACGCCGCATTCGAGGAACTCGATGCCCGGTACCTCGCCGGTGAAGCAGCCGCGCACGCGCCCGTGTGGCAACGCGCGATCGACACGCTGGACGAGGCCAACCGTCACGAGCCCGGGCCGATGATGACGGGACTTGCGTATACCGATCATCGACGAGTTCCGTTCGCGCCAGGAGATTTCGGTCGGGCGGTCGAGGATCTCTGGTCTCTCGTACCCGATGCGCGCTACCGGGTGACAAAAGTGCATGCGCTCGATGCCCATGGCGTAGTCGCCAGCCTCATCATCGAAGGCGCCGACGAACACGGGAACGAATTGCAGTGGGCCCGCACGATTTTGCTCGTCTCCGACGAGCCGAGGATGGAGGTGTACGAAGAAAGCGATGTCGACGCCGCGCTCGCGAAGTTGGAACAGCTCACCCCGCCGGCGTCGCGCCCGGAAAACGCGGCAAGCCGAGTAATCGAGCGCTTCCAGACCAATTTCGCCGCGCGCAACTGGGCTGCGATCGCAGAGATTTCGGCCGACGAAATATTCACCGACGATCGCCGTTCGGTTGTCAGCAGCGGGTTTCTGCGCGGGCGGGATATCGACAGCGCGAACATACGGGCGATCGCCGACCTCGGGACAACTGATCTAACGTCGACGGTCATTGCGACCCGTGGCGAGCGCCTTGCCCTCGCCCAATTGCGCTTATCCGGCCGAGATCAGCGACCCGAGGCGTTCCGCACTGAAATGCTCGCCATCGTCGAGATCGACGCAGACAACCGGACCGCGGCACGCATCCTGTTCGACCTCGACGACTTCGATGCAGCCATCGCCGAACTCGAGGCCCGCTACCTCGCCGGTGAAGCGGCCACCCACGCGCACGCTTGGTCGGCCATCACACAGAGCTATGCCGTGCTTAATCGAGGTGAAATCCCGACCACGACAACCGATATGACAGACATCGACCATCGGTCGCTTGCAGCGATCGGGTCTGGTGACCTGAAGGCGTACCTGCGTGCCACGTTCGAAGACTCGGCGGAAAACCGCATCTACATCGAGACCGTTCATCGGCTGACAAACCTCGGTGCGGTCGTCATCAACGTGGCCAAAGGGACGTCACGAGCGGGCTTTTACGCCGAGTGGCGGATGATCTGCCTTATGACAGCCGTTGGCGGCCTGATCGACCACGGCGAAATGTACGACGAGGCAGACCTGGATACCGCACTCGCCCGCTTCGAGGAGCTGCATCCACAGGCGCCGCGGCTGGAAAATGCGGCAAGCCAAGTGGCCGGGCGCTTCCTAGAGCATCTCGCAGCTCACAACTGGGACGCGATGGCGCAGATGCTGACCGCCGGTTATGTAGGTGACGATCGTCGTCGAGTAGTAGGCGCGGGCCTCCGAGATGGCCGAGACGCCCAAATGACGGACATGCGTGCTATTGCCGACGTCTGGATCACCGACGTCACTTCGACCGTCATTGCTACCCGTGGCGAGCGCCTCGCCCTCACGCACTCCGGCTACTCTGACCGCAATCAAGGGTCAGAAGCGTTCCGCACGGACGTACTTGCCGTCGGCGAGATTGACTCCGACGGAGGGATTGTAGCGGCCGTCGCGTTCGACCCCGACGACATCAACGCTGCCTTTGAGGAACTCGACGCCCGTTACCTCGCCGGCGAAGCGGCGGCCTACGCGCGCACATGGTCGGTAATCAGCGGGAGTACGCAGCGCTCAACCGGGGTGAATTCCCCCCGAACCGATGCCGGATTGGGTCGACCATCGGCCGCTCCAACGAATTGGCGCGAGCGATCTGACCACCAATATCCGTGTCACGTGGGAACTTATCCGAGGCTTCAACTTCTACATCGAAGCCGTCCATCGGCTGAGCAACCTCGGAAGCCATCACGACCCGTGTGGTACGCGGCAGATCGAGCGAGGGCTTCGACGCAGAATGGCGGGAGGTCGACCTCGTGACGGTCGAGGGCGACTTGGTCAAACGCTGCGAGATATTCGACGAGGCAGACCTCGACGCCGCGCTTGCCCGTTTCGAGGAGTTGCAGCCACAGGCACCGCGGCTGGAAAACGCGGCAAGCCAAGTGGGTCAGCGCTTCTTGGCGCACTTCGCGGCCCGCAGCTTTTCCCCTGGTGCGATGGAGCCGACAATTTTTACCAGGACGATCGCCGCCGGGTGGTGGGCGCGGGAGTACGACATGGTCGAGACGCCCAGATCGCAGACATGCGGACGATCGCCGACCTGCGCACCACGTACCTGACGTCGACCGTGCTGGCGACCCGCGGGCAGCGCCTTGCCCTCGATGCGTGACGATTCTGACGTTCCGCGATCAGGGGCCCGAAGGATTTCTCACAGACGTGCTCGTCATCGTGGAGATCAACGCCGACGAGCGGATCATCGCGTCCGTGTCCTTCGACCTCGACGAAATCGACGCAGCCTTCGAGGAACTCGATGCCCGATACCTCGCTGGCGAAGCAGCCGCTCACTCGCGTGCGTGGTCGGCCATCGCGCAGGTTTACACCGCGCTGAACCGGGGCGAAATCCCAACGGCAACAGAGAACTTCGTGGATATCGACCATCGCCGTGGGGCAATTCTGGCACCCGGTGACCTGATGGAATACCTGCGTGCCTCTCGGGACGACTCGGCGGGAAGCCGCCTCTACATCGTGGCCGTTCATCGGCTGACCGACCTCGGAGCGGTCGTCACCCATGTGGCTAAGGCGACGTCACGAGAGGGCTTCGATGCCGAGTGGTGCATAACCAACGTCTTTACAGTCGACGGAGACCTGATCAACCGCGGCGAATCCTCGACGAGACGGACCTCGACACCGCGCTTGCCCGGTTCGAGGAACTGCAACCGCGGGCGCCGCGACTAGAGAACGCGGCGAGTCGAACGTCCGCACTCTATTTTGAACGAGTCCTCGCCCGCGACTGGGACGCAGCTGCGGAAGTACTGGCCGACGACTACTACACGGACGCTGATCGTCGGCCGGTGAAAGGCGGTGGTATCTACGGTCGAGATGCTGAGATCGCAAGCGCGCGAGCGCAAGTCAACGTCGGCGTCACCCACGCATTGCCGACCGTCATTGCTGTCCGCGGCAACCGCCTCGCCCTCAGCCGTGTCCGCTATTCGGCCCACGGCCAAGATCTAGAGGCGTTCGTGGTAGAGATACTGCTCGTCGCCGAAATTAATCTGGACGGCCGGTGTGCCGCGACCGTCGCGTTCGACGTCGACGACATCAATGCTGCCTTCCAGGAACTGGATGCCCGCTACCTCGCCGGCGAAGCGTCCGCCCATTCGCACACATGGTCGGTCAATTCAGGACTTTACGCCGGGTTCAACCGGCACGAACTTCCCGCAACGACCCCGGGTTGGATCTACATCGACCACCGGCCGCTCGTAACGATCGAGGCGAATGATCTGCCCGCATCTATCCGTGCCGTCTGGGATCTCACGCCGGACATCAGCATCTACATGGAAACCGTCCACCGGCTGAGCGACCTCGGAGCGGTTGTCACCTCGGCGGTGTATGGGAGTTCGCAAGAGGGCTTCAACGCCGAGTGGCGGATGATCGACCTCTTCACGGTCGACGGCGACCTGATCAGCCGCTGCGAAAT
>CAWHWA010000013.1:0-381331 GCA_963832935.1 uncultured Actinomycetota bacterium | reverse complement strand
TGATTCGGATTTGTCCGGGCGACCACCAGCCGGTGCGGGTCGCGGTGCCCAGGTCGAGTTGGGCGGGCTGGGCATCCGCGATCGTGTCGAACTGACGCAGCGATCCCCAGTCGCGGCCCCAGTCACGGGACAGGTAGGTCGACATGACGTGGGCCCGCAGCAACAGGTCGGTGATACCCAGCAGGCCGCCGTTGACGCCGTCCTGCCAGGTGTCAGTGTCCTGCTTCTTGGCGTTGTAGTCCGGGGTGATGCGGAACTTTGGAATCTCGGTAACGCCGTTGACGTGCAGCATCGGTTGCTGGCAGGGGAAGGCCAAACCGACCGCCCAGTCCATCAGCACCGGCTGCGTCGAGCCGACGTACTCCTGCAACGAGCGCAGCTCCGGTACCCGCGGCGGGGTCACCGCGATCCAGTCCTCCGGTGTCAGGGACAGGTCCTCGGCCACGACCCGCACCGCGACCGAGTCGGCGGGCATCTGGGAGCGTGCGAAGCGCAGGTTCCGCCACACCTTCGGCTGCTCCCCGTAGAGGTCGTAAGGCACTAGCCTTCCGGCCGGCACCAGGTCGCCGTCGGGGCCGGGCCTGCCGTATTCCAGCACGACGTTCTGCCCGCTGGTGTGCCCGTGTAGCACGCTGTTGCCGGCGATCGTGCCCGCCGCGGTTACCACCACCAGGGGATGCCCGGCGTCGGGTTTGGGTAGCTGGTACCACGCCGAGGTGAGTCTGCTTTGCTGTTGCGCACCGGTGACGTAGCTACCGGCAAGCGGAACCCGTTGCGGGTCAAGGCCGTAGGGCAACGGTGCCGTCGACCCGTTGACACCCGGGGTCTTCAGCTTGGTCGGCCCGTACCAGTCGTAGTCGGTACCGGGCTGCGGCACCGACGTCTCCCGGACGGCTTCGGCCAGAGTGCGTTCCGGTACACCGTTGGGAGCGAATCCCGTTGGGTTGACACCGCCCAGTGGTCCCAACGGGCCGTAATTGTCGGGCAGGGGCGCCATAAAGCCGGCATTGCTGTCCGGCTCGACGAGCACGTCGTCGGCCAGACCGCAGCCTCCGCTGAACTCCCGCAGGTTGTCCCAGGCATTGGAATAAGTCGGGTACTGACGAACGATGCCGGCCGCCATCGACGCCACGAACACCAACGCCATGAAGCCGGCCGCGAGAGGGATAGGCGCCGCCGTGAGCGCCCGCGCCAGCCGTCCTTCGCCGTGGTTCCTGGACGCCAAGTGCAGGTAGGCCGCGTACAACGCGGTGATCACGAACAATGCGAAAATCATTGCGCTGATGCTGATTCCGGAGAGCCTCGGCATGACGTTGTTGAACGGGACGCCGTAACTCGAGACGTACCACCAGCCGTTGGTGGTGGCGAAGCACAGCGCCAACACGAACAGCACCGCCGCCAGGAACGCCATCCGGTTGCGCGACCAGCGCAGCACCTTCGGCGACACCAGCACCGTGGTCAGGGCGGCCATCGCCGCGCCGACCGCGGCGAACAGCCCGAAGTGGTGGACCCACTTGGTCGGCGTGAACATCAGGAAGAACATGGTGCCGAAAATGACGCCCATCAGCCGCCACGCCGGCCCGCGGGCCACTCCCGGAACTCGCTTGCGCCGCAACATGATGAACAGCGCCGTGAATAGGCACAGCGCGGTGAGTAAAAAGCCGAACCGGCGGGACAGCGAACCGTCGACGGTGGGCAGGATCAGGTAGTAGTAGCGCAGGTTCTCGGTGTACCACGCCTGGCTGGGCCCGATCGCGGTGCGGATCCTGGTGGCCTCCAACACCGTTGACAGCGTCTGGTCGGCGAACACCACGGTAAGGATGACCGTGCCGGCGGCCAGTATCGGGGCCACCAGCGGCCAGGTGCCGACCACGCGATGCCGTCGCACCAGGATTCGCAGGATCGGACGGCCACCGGCGACCAGGGCGGCCACCGCGATCAGACCGGTGGGTTGCACGCCCAGGGTAAATGCCGCGGTGACCACAGCCAGTGCCGCCGGCGTCAGCCGAGAGGCGCACATCGAGCGCTCGATCAGCACGTAGGTGATCAGCGAACCGAGCGCGATGATGGGTTCGGGCCGCAGCCCGTTGTCGAACGGCATCCACGCGGTCAGCAGCACCAAGCCCGCCGCCCAGTTCGCGGCCTTGCTCGACGTCACCGCGGGCCCCAGCCGGGGCAGCACCTCACGTGACAGCAGCAGCCAGCACACCAGTCCGGCGACGAGGTCCGGCAGTCGCATCCACAGGCTGGCGTCGCTGACGTGGGTCATCAGCGCCAGCAAGTTGTAGTACCAACCGAACGGGTCCTCGGGGCTGCCGAACCAGCGGAAGTAGTTGGACATGTAGCCGGCGTGATCGGCCACCCGGGCCATGCCCAGGATGTAGCCGTCGTCGGAGGAGTTCGCCCCGATCACATGCCAGAGCACGAAGCCGAAAATCACCGTGGCGTCGGCAAGGGTGAATTTTTTCCAGCGGGTCGGGATCAGCCGGTGCATCCGGCGACCGTCCAGCTGGTCTAGCCGCCACAGCGCGACCAGCGAGACGATGGTGGACAGGATGGCGCCCACCATCGCCAGCAGCTTCAATGTTGTTGGGGTGGTGGAGAACCGAGTGTCGATGGTGGCCGAGAACCGCAATCCGGGCGGCGCGGGACCGGTCAGGTCGGTGAACAAACCGACGATCTGCGGGCGCAGATTGGGGTCGGCGAAACCGCCGGACTGCGGCTTGCCCGCCGGGTCGGTCAGCCCGACGAAGGTGGCGAAAGTGCCTGCCCGCGTGGAAGTTATCTCGATGCGCTGGCACTGTGGCGACTCGGCCTGCTCGCGCGACACGCTGGCGATCACCACGTTGCGGTCGGTGACGTCGACGCGCTTGCCGTTGACCACGACGAACAACGCGTTGAGCGCCGCGTCCTTGCCCTTCTTTGGTGCGGTGCTCAGTACGACGCCGCCCTCGGCGGGCAGGTTGCGCACCACAGCGCACGGCACGGTGGCCGTCACGTCCACCGGAGATAGCGAAATCAGCGGTGCCGTAACGCTATTCAGTTGGCCGTTCTGCGGCCAGTTCAGCATCGCCGTCGTCTGCACCACCGGCAGTAACGGTGTCGCGACAGACAACACGAAGCCGATCAACCCGGCGATCGTGGCGACCCAGCGGGTGACCCGGACCTTGTCGCGGGTACGGCCGACCGCTTGTTCTTCGTGGATGACGCTCATGGCAGTGCCCGAATCGGCCCTTGCCGGCTCCAGCCGTACATGGTCTGCACGCCCTGTTCGATGACGGCGTTGGGCGCCTGATCACTGGGCACCAGTGGGAGGTACTGCTCGACCGAGCCCCAATCGCGATACCAGTCGCCGCGCAGGTAGGTCGAGATCGTCGACGTCCGCAGCAGCACCTGGGTGAACAGGAACGGGCCGCCGGTCTCGCCGGCCTCCCAACCGTTCGATGACGACGCCGTCTGTTTGTGGTCGGGCAAGATCCGGTACTGCGGAAGCTCGGCGACGCCAAGGTGTTCGGAGAACGGCCGCTGGCACGGGAAGTTGGCCGCGGTCGCGATGTCCATCAGCACGGGTTTCTGTGATCCGATCATTTGCTGCAGGGTCTGTAGCACCGGGACCCGCGGCGGCGTGAACGCGAACCACTGATCCTCACTCAGGTTCGGGTCGTAAGCGACGATGCGTGCCACGTTGGCCTCCGGCGGCGCCCAGGTCAGCGGGAACCGCAGATTGCGCCACGCCGGCTCCGGCCCGTTGTCGATGGGCTGCACCTCCCCGAGTGGCTGGGTGGTCCCGTCGGGGCGAGAGATGCCCCACTGCAGTTTCAGCGACTGCCCGTAGGTGAAGGTGCCGTCCTCTTTGTACGACCAGATAGCACCGGCGGCGGAGACCACCACCAGCGGCCGGTCGGGCGTGCGCGGCGGTAACTGGTACCAGGACGAGGTGGCGGTGGCGGCAAGCGTGTTCTCGCCGTAGCTGCCCATCATCGGCGTGCGGGCCGGGTCGAGGCCGAACGGTAGCGCCACATTTGACCCGTTCACGCCGACCGGGCCTTTCCCGCCGGCCGTGCCCGCGGAGTCACTCATGGCGGCGTTGGGCTTGTTGGGCGACGCGTCGGAATTCACCACCCCCGGTTTGGTCACCACCGGGTACGACCTCAAGTCATCACCCACGCCGTTGGGTTTGAAGCCGACCGGGTTGATACCCCCGAGTGGGCCGTCGGGGCCGAAGGCCTGTCCCGGAATCGGTTGCAGCAGGCCGATATTCGGGTCAGGCTCGGTTAGTACGTCCTCGGCCATGGCGCAGCTGGTGGGCGACAGTCCGGACTCGATGGCCGCCAGGTTGGCCTTGGCTGTGGTGTAGAGCGGGTAGCGGAACGCCGCACCCTTGGCCAGCGATCCGACTTCGCCGAGGACCATGATCGTCGCGACGATCAATAGCGGGGTGGACGCCAGGACGCGGTTACGCCGGTTGTCCTTGACCTCGGTGTGCCCGGCGTAGTCCATGCGGAAGTGCTGCCAGGCAGCCAGCAGTCCGGTCGCGATCGAGACCGCCAGGAACATCGACGTGACCGGGTGGCTGGCTATGACGGGCTGGATGTCGAACCACGGCACCCCGTAGCTGCCGACGTAGAACCAGCCGTTGACGCCCGAGGTCGCCCACGCCAGCACGAACAGCAGCGCCGTCACATACAGCGTCAGGTTGCGGCGGTTGTGCAGACCGATGCGGGCGAGGGCGAAGGCGGTGACAGCGCCGAGCGCGCCGGCCAGTCCGGCGAACGCGCCGAACTGCACGGCCCACTTCGTCGGCGTGAACGTCAGCAGCAGCAGGCCCACCGCGGTGGTGCCGATCAGGCGCCAGGCCGGACCGCTGGCCAGCCCCGGCACCCGGCCGCGGCGCAGTAGCACCACCAGCATGCCGAACAGGCACAGCAGTAGCACCAGGACCGCGAAGCGTCGCGCCATCGATCCGTCGGGGTTGGACTCGACCGTGAGGAAGTAGTAGCGCAGCCAGTCCTGATACCAGGCGATCGTCGGCCCGACCTTGTATTTGATGCGGGCCGATTCGGCGACCGTCGCCAGCGTTTGGCTGCGGAACACCACCACGAGGATCAGCGACAGCGAAGCCGCGAGCACCGCGAGCGGGGCCAGCAACCCGTCGGTCGCGCGGCGGCGCCGGATGACCGCAGCGATGGCCCGGGCCCCGGTCAGCAGCGCGGCGACGGCGATCAACCCCTGCGGCGCCAGCGTCGCGGTGAGCATCGCGACCACGATGGCCACCGCGGCAGGCGCCAGCCGCTGCAGTGCGATCGCGCGCTCAACCAGCATCCAGGTGGCGATCACGCCGAGGGCGATCAGCGGCTCAGGCCGCAAGCCGTTGTTGAACGGCAGCCAGGCTGCCACGAAAACCACGCCCCCGGTGAGCACGGCCACCGTGTTGGAGCCCAGGCCGCCCTTGCCGGGCCCCAACCGGCGTAGTCCCCAGTGGCTGATGATCAGCCAGCAGGCGATCCCGGCCAGCGTGGCCGGTAGCCGCATCCACACGCCCGCCGTGCTGACCGAGGCCAATTTAGACAGCACCGATAGATACCAGTCGAACGGCGCCTCGGTCGTCCCGAAGTACCGGTAGTAATTGCCGACGTAGCCGGCTTTCGGCGCCACCCGCGCGATGGTCAGGTTGTAGCCGTCGTCGGACGAGGTGGCACCGATGACATGCCACACCAGCAGCGTCGCGATCACACCTGCGTCGCTCAGCCAGGTCGCCCAGCCGATCCGCCACCACGTGGCCCGTTGTTCGCGCGGGCGGTAGCGGGACAGCCAGGCGATCGGGGATCGCCAGTTGACCAGCGTGCCGCCGCGGCTATGCCGGTCCAGCACGGATAACGCGATGATGGCGACCAGGACCGCCAGCGCGCCCGCCGCCATCACCAGCTTCTTGAGGGCCGTTGGCGTCGTGATGAACCGGGTGTCGATGTCGACGCGGGCCGACAGCCCCGGTTGGGCGGGCACCTTGAGATCGGTGAAAATTCCGCCGAACTGGGGCTTCTTCTCGGCGGACAGGATGCCGGCGGCACCCGGTATGCCGACAAAGTCCGCGCCCGCGGCTCCGGCGTCAGCCCAGACGTGCAGCACGCTGCAGGCGCCCGCAGCGATAGCCGAGCGCTTCGCCACCGCGGCCACCGTGTCCCGGAACGCGACGACGACCACGTCTTTGTCGGCACGGACGAAGAGCCCGTTCTTGCCCGGGTCCACGCCGCCGGTCGGCAGGGTCGAGACCACTAACCCGCCGCTGGCCGGCAGGGTGGCTATCACCGGGCAGGGAACGGAGATGTCGAGTGCCCGCGGCGCCCCGGACACCAAGGGTGCGGTGACCTGGGCGACGTGCCCGTCCACGGTGCCCTGCGGCCATGCGATGGCTGCGGTGGTCTGTTTGACCGGGAGGAACGGAACGGTGACGCACAACAGCAGACCCGCGATGCCGGCGACGACGGCGACGAACCGGAGGATCCGCTGCGATCGCTCACTACCGTCGTGGGGCACGGGGTTCGATGGTAAGCGACGCCCCTTTGTCGGTTGAGGACGCGGGGCCGCGCAACGGGCGACCGTTCGCCGGGAGGGTTATCCGGGCAGCCTTGCGGTCAGAGTGGCGCAGCCTGGGCCGCTGAGGTCGGCGAGGGCCGAGCGGCGGCCGGCCATCGCCATCAGCAGCGCTTCTCCCGGGCCGGTGATCTCGGGTCCGTGGCCGTGCGCCCAGTCGATATCAGTGGCACGGAGTTGTAGCCCCCTGATCCGGCGGCCGGCTCCCAGCCTGGGGTTCCCGGGCACCAGGCCGAGTACCCGCTCGAGGCGATCGGCCGGAATGTTGCGCGGTCGACCGAGCGAGCGGCGGATGTCCTGGTGATGGATCGTGCCGTCGACGAGTGCGATCATGCCGCCGAAACCCGCTGTCAATCCCTGTGGTTGGAGGTGGTTGCGCAGGAACGCCAACAGTTGTTGCGGGTTCAGCGTCGCGAATTCGTCGACACCTACCTGGTTGGCCCGGACGATCCAGCCCTTCGCGAAACGCTTCAGCAGTCCCAGGGTGCCGAGTTCTCATAGCTAATAACATGCGCGACAACGTCTTTGACGTTCCATTTGGAGCACAGGCTGGGCGCCGCCCAGTCCTTCGGCGTCAGGGTCGTCAGAAATTCTGCGAGATCGGCCCGTTCGGCGCGAGCCATGCTCATCATGGATGCAGCGGTCATTGCCGCGCTCCGGCGGTGAAGAGGCCGAGGTAACGACCCAGATACAACGGCACCCACCGTTGTGGACCATCGTTGTGGATGCCGCGCGCAGACCGATCAGCCGCGACGAAGCGGGGCCGGGTCCCACAGCCCACTTCGCGTCGCCGTCCCCAGCTGAAGACGGGCGGGCTGGGCGTTGGCGTAGTAGGGCGTCAGGCGTTGCAGCGAGCCCCAATCGCGTGACCAGTCGTCCTTCAGATAGGTCGCCATCGTGGTTGCCTTCACCAGCAATTCGGTGACGCCCAGCGGGCCACCGCCGTTGTTGTCCATCACCGGCGAGTTGGCCTCGGCGCCGAACCGGTCCGGCAGAATGCGCCATTTGGGTGTTTCGTCGATACCGTTTTGATGGCCGAACGGTCGCTGGCACGGGAACGCGAGACCCACCAGCCAGTCCAGGAACACCGGGTCTTGGGAGCCCACCACCTGTTGCAGTGTGCGCAGCTGTGGAATCCGCGGCGGCGTGACCGCGATCCAGTGTTGCGGCGCCAGATCTTCGTCGTTGGCGATCAAGCGGACCTGGGTCGCGGTGTCGGGAATCAATGACAACGGCAGCCGCAAATTACGCCACGCCGGTGACGCGCCGACATCGAAGAGTTGGAAAGAGCCGCCCGGGTGTCCGCTGGCCGCCTCGTCGTCGGTGGCCCATTGCACCTGCACCTCGCGGGGATCGAACCGGCCGGCCGCCGACACCACCAGCAGCGGCTTCGCCTTGTCGCGGGGCGGCAACCGGTACCAGCCCGACCGCAGTATGGCCGGCACCTGGATGCCGGACCGCCAGCTGCCCAGCACCGGAGTGTGACCCGGATCAAGGTTGTAGGGCAGCTGGGCGCGGGAGCCGTTGATTCCCGGCGCGGCGCTGGTGCCGCCCTCGGTGCCGGCCTCGCTGGTAGTCGTTCGCCCGTCTTCGTTGATGAAACTGCGGTCGCCCGGACGCTCCATCACCGGGTCGGCGGAGATGTCGGCGGGAATCCCGTTGGGCGTGAAGGCTTCTGACAGGCCCGCGCCGAGGGCGTCGCCCACCGAGCCGGACACCGGCGCCAGCGTGCCGGTGTTGGGATCCTGCTCCACCATGACGTCCTCGGCCAGGCCGCAGGACTTGCCGGTGAGTGCCTCCAGGTTGGACCGGCCCACCGACCAGGCGGGGTACTGCCCGGTCATCGCCAGCGTCAGCGACACCACTTCGAACGTCACCAGCGCCCACGCCGCAATTGCCAACGGGGACTGAATGATTCCGGTCATCCGTGCCCCAGTGCGGGTTTTAGCAGGACCACTGACTGGCCCGTCGGGGGACATGAAGTGGAACCACGCCGACAGCAGCAGCACCAGCACGGTCAGCCCGAGCAGCGCGGTGGCAAACGCGTAGTGCCATTGCGGGAATGAATTCGACCATGGGACACCGAAGTTGGATACATACCACCAGCCGTTGACGCTGGCGAACGACAACGCCACCAAGAACAGCACCGTCGCGGCGAACACCGTGCGGTTGCGGCGTGAGCGCATGGCCACACTCGTCACCGCGACCGCGGCCAACGCCCCCAGCGAGCCTGCCAGCCCGGCGAACACCCCGAAGTGATGTGTCCATTTGGTCGGGGTGAACATCATCGCGAGGAACGAGATGATCGTAATGCCGAGAATGCGGCGGCTCGGTCCGGCGGCGGTGCCCGGAATTCTGCCCTTGCGCAACGACATTGCCACCGTGATGCCGAGGGCGAGAAGCAACGCCAGCACCGCGAAGCGCCGGGCGACGGATCCGTCGGGGCTGGCCATGAACAGCCGCTCGTAGCGGATGTGCTCGTCGAACCAGCTGAGGCTGGGCCCGAGCGCACGCTTGAGCGCGGTCGCCTGCATTTCGCCGGCCAGGGTCTGGTCGCGGAAGATCAGGATCACCGTGACGGTGGCCGCGGCCACAATGGGCGCCAGCAGTGGCAGCGCACCGAACTGTCTGGATCTGCGATGCATGATGGTCCGCAGCGGCCCGATCGCGACCAGCAGGGCGCCGATGGACGCGATGCCGGTCGGCCCGGAGAACAGGGTCAGCGCGCCGATGATGCAGGCGGCCGCCACCGGCAGCAGCCGGTTAGTGGCCACCGCCCGCTCCACCGAGCACCAGGTGAGCAGGATGCCGAGGGCGATGATCGGCTCGGGGCGCAGCCCGTTGTCGAGTGGCAGCCAGGTCGCCAGGAACAGTCCCGCGGCCGTCCACGCCGCCGCGCGATTGATCTTCACGGCGTGGCCCAGCCGGGGGATGACTTCGCGGCTGATCGCCCACCAACAGGTCAACGCCATGGCCAGGGTCGGCAGCCGCATCCAGACGCTGTTGGTGCTGACGTGTGCCCACAGTGCGAGCAGGTCGTAGTACCAGCCGAAAGGCGCCTCGGGGGTGCCCAGCCAGCGGTAGTAGTTGGCCATGTACCCGGCGTGCTCGGACACCCGTGCCATGGTCAGGATGTAGCCGTCGTCGGAGGTATTGGCCCCGACGAAGTGCCACCACACCAGCACGGCGATGACGAGCGCATCGAGAGCGCCGATCGACCACCACCGCGACGGCAGGAAGCGGCGGTGCCGGGTGCCGTCGGCGGTGTCGAGGACATGCAGCGCGATCAGTGCGATGGCGGTCAGCACCACGCCGAGGATCATCGCGGCCATTTTCAGCGGCGTGGGGCTGCTGGTGTAGCGGGTGTCGACGGTCGCCGAGAAGCTCAGACCCGGCGGCGCCGGTCCGGTCAGGTCGGTGAACACCCCGACGATCTGCGGCCGGAAGTCGTAGCCGCTCTTCTCCCCGCGCAACGGCGAGCCGGGATGCTCGGCGTTGGGTCCCTGCGTCAGCCCGACGAATTCGGCGGTGATCCGGTCGGCGTGCGCGGTAAAGGTCACGCGCTCACACGCCGGGCTCAGGACCTGGCTCAACGGGGCGGTGACTACCGGGACGTTGCGCACCACCAGCACTAATTCGTCGTTGGCGCGCAGGATCAGCAGCCCACGGTCGACGGCTTTCGGAGCCTGCTTGGGCACCGTCGACAACAGCACCGTCTTGCTCGCGTTCTGCGGCCCGGCCAGCCCGGCGGCGGCCGAACACGGCACGCTCACGTTCAGTTCGGGGGCCACGTATCCGATCAGCGGCGCCTCGACGCTGTCGAATGTGCCGTTCTGCGGCCAGTTGAGTTGGGCGGTGGTTTGGGTGACCGGCAGCACGGGCGTGACGATCGCCAGCAGGGCTCCGAGCAGACCGGCGACGACGGCCACGACGCGAGCGATCCGGTAGCTTGCACCCGCGCCCTTCACGGACGTAGATGCTAGTTCTTCGGCCAAGCCACCTGAGGTGTCGGTCGCCATCAGTGGCTTGCTATCGGTTCGGTGACCGGCCTGCGGATGGCCAGCACGAACGGGCCGACGCTTTGCACGGCGAACCGGGGGTCGTCGAACAGCGCGGCCCGCAGCTCGACGGTGTAGCGACGAACGTTGGGCTGGTTGGGGTAGACGTCCTCGGCCAACCGCAGCGTGTAGTTGTTGTTCGCGCCATGGCGCATCAGGAACACCGTCGGCGCCGGCCAGGGCGACGTGTCCAGCGCCTGGACGAATTCGCCGGGGGATTTGAGCTGGGACCACTTCTTGATCTGTGCGGCCCGCAAGTCGAACTGCGCCAACGGGTTGGCGTAGTGCGACGTCAATCCCTGAAAGCCCCAATAGGGGTAGTAGGACAGGAAGCTGTAGTCGGCGGTCATGACCACCGTGTGATCCCGCGGCTTTCCGGTGACCGCCAGGATGGCGGCGTCGATGGTGGGGTAGAACTTCTCGGAGCTCGCCGGTCGCCGGTCGCCGCGCTGGCCGTGGCCGTCGGTGTCGGTATAGGCGATGGTGAGATCCGGTCGCAGCACGTCGGGAATGTCCTGGCTGAACGCGATGGCGGCGACCACCCCGATCGCACCGGCCACCGGAACGACGGCGCGGCTCCGCTGTCGCAGCGCAACGGTCGCCTCTAGGAAGCCGAACACCCCGGCGGCAACCAGCAGCACTGACAAGGTCGGCTGCAGCCGGAACGACAGCAGCGTCATGCGCGCCAGCGTGGCCAGCATCGACAACAGCGACCACAAGTAGACGGCCAGCACGCCGATGGTCAGGGCGCCGGCGCGGGCGGAGGAACGGGTGCGCACGACCAGCCACAGGGTGCCGATCATGCAGATCGCTCCCAGCAGCGAGAACTGCAGCATCGGGAAGGTCAGCTCGGCGCCGTCGGCCGGCAGGTAGTGCTGGGCGCTGCCGGTGTTGCTGATCGGGTGGCCGGCCGCCCGAACCAGGAACGGCAGCCACGTGGTTGCACGCGATGGCCGCCGCGATGAGGGCGATGACGACGACCCGGCGCAACGGGTCGAGCGCGGCTTCCGACCCGTCCCGGCGCCAGCGTGACAGCGCGAGCACCAGCGCCATCAGCGCCATCGTGAACGCGGTGAAGCCGAACAGCAACGTGTACCAGGTAGCCGTGAAGCCGAGGAATAACCCGGCGCCGACCACCGCGGCCCAGCCCCCGGAACGCTCACCTGCGCGCAACCCCGACCACGTCAGCACCAGCATCGGCGGCAGCAGCACGGTGATCATCGCCGCGTAGGGCTCCGGCGAGCTGTAGGCCAGCGTGACCGCCGCGGTCGCGGTCGTCACGATCAGCGCGTACTCGAACCGGATCATCCGCCACCACAGCACCAGCGCGACGGCGACCGCGATCGTGATCGAGGTGATCGCCCACGGCTTGTACATCTCCCACGCGGGCATCCCGGTCAGGGCCGCGGCGCGCCCGCCGATCCAGAACCATCCCGGCGGATAGAAGGACGGCAGTCCGAGGTAAGTCATGTCGTGCAGGGCGGGGCTGTCGGTGAGCCGGGTCAGGTATTCGGTGCGGAACTGCTGGTCCACGGAGATACCGAACAGATACAGCTTGGTCGCCCCCAGCGGCATGCCCAGTGTCACGACGCTGAACGCCGACACGAACACCAGCCCGCCCAGCTGGGCCGGCAACCGCCACCGGCCGTCGCGCCGCCACAGCCAGCCGACGCCGAGAAGCCCGACCAGGCAACCGACCTGGCCGACCGTGGTCAGCGCGTGTAGCTGGTTCGACGACGGAAAGGCCGGCCACTGGACCCGCGCGATGGCGATCAGCGATACCACCGAGACGATGACAGCCACTACCGCCGCCGCGAACATCTGGCCGAGGCTGGCCAGCGCGTTGCGCATGATCAGATTGGCAGCTTGCGGAAGATGCTCCGCGGGATGTGTCGCAACACCATCATCACGTACCTGAATGCTGCTGGCGCCCAAACCAATTCCTTACCTTTTGCGGCCGCGGTCACCGCGAGGTTGGCGACGTACTCTTTGTCGACGGTGAGCGGCGCCTCCTTGACGTGCGCGCTCATCCGGGTACGTACTTGGCCGGGGCGGATCACCAGCACGCGAACGCCGTACTCGCGCAACGCCTCTGCCTAATCCGAGGTAGAACCCGTCCAGACCGGCCTTGGTGGAGCCGTAGACGAAGTTGGACCGCCGCACTCGCTCGCCGGCAGCCGAGCTCATCGCGATGATCTGGCCAAAGCCCTGGGCTCGCATCTTCTCACCCAGCAGAACGCCCACCGAAACCGCTGCGGTGTAATTGATCTCGGCGGCAAGCACGGCCTTCTGCTGGTTCTGCCACAGCTCCTCGGCATCCCCGAGGATGCCGAACGCCACGATGGCCACGTCGACGTCTCCGTCGGCGAAGGCCTGCCTCGATCATCTTGGGGTGACTCTCAGGCTCGGTGGCTTCGAAGTCGATCAGCTCGACCGAACGCGCACCTGCGGCCTTCATCTGCGTCGACCGCGCCGTCACGGCCGGGGTCGCCGGGCATGGCGGCCAACACGATTCGCGCGTGCGCGTTCTGCAGGTAGCGTTCGCAGATCGCCAGCCCGATCTCGGAAGTACCGCCCAGCACCAGGATCGTCTGCGGATTTCCTACGGCATCGAGCACCATCTAGAGCAGCTCCAAACGTCGGGCCATGTCGGAGGCGAAGACCCGTAGCGGGTCGACCTTGCGGCGCACGGCGATCCACTCGTCGATGCGCGGGTACATGGCGTGAAAGGTTTCGGCGGTGGTACGGGAGTCCTTCGCGGTATAGACCCGACCGCCGAATTCCAGTACCCGGCGGTCGAGTTCGTTGAGGAACTCGTTGACCCCGGGCTTATTGGGGAAGTCCATCGCGACGTTCCAGCCGGCCATCGGGAAGCTCAGCGGTGCCCGGTTGCCCGGGCCGAAGAGCTTGAACACGTTCAGCGCCGAATAATGGCCCCGCGTCTGGATCCAGCGGATGATGGCCTTGAATTCGTCCATCGCATCCGGTGGGACCAGGAACTGGTGCTGAGCGAAACCCGTTGGCCCGTAAGAGTTATTCCAGCCGCTGACAAGGTCGAGCATGTGGTAGAACTGCGACAGATTCATGATCTTGCCGGTGTAGGTTCCGCCCAGCCGGTAGTACACCTCACCGATCGCCATGAACGACAGTTTGTTCATTGCGCTGACCGGAAACACGTTCGGCACCGTCAACAGTTGCGGCGCATCGAATTTCAGCGGATTCTTGGCGAGCTTTTTCGGCAGTTGATCCAGCTTGGCCAGGCTGCCCCGGCTGACGGCGGCCCGGCCGAGCTTCGGTGGCGGACTGATCAGGTCGAACCAGGCGCTGGAGTAGGTGTATTTGCTTTCGCTGCCGTCGAGGTGCACGGCGACTGTTTCGTCGAGGTCCTTGGTGGCGACGCCGTCTGCGATGAAGTACGCCGTCTCGGTGGGCGTCATCGCGATGGTGGCCCGCAAAACGATGCCGGTCAGGCCGTTGCCACCGACGGTGGCCCAAAACAGCTCGGCGTCGTCGGGCCGTCGGGAGTGATTGTGCGGATGGTGCCGTCGGCCATCAGCAGGTCCATCGACCGCACATGGCTGCCGAAGCTGCCCGCGCTGTGATGGTTCTTGCCGTGGATGTCGGAAGCGATCGCGCCGCCGACGGTGACCTGGCGGGTTCCCGGTAGCACCGGAACCCACAACCCGAACGGCAGCGCCGCCCTCATCAGTTGGTCCAGGCTGACGCCGGCGTCGACGTCGACCAACCGGGTGTCTGCGCTGATCGAGTGGATGCGATTGAGCCCGGTCATGTCGATCACCAGGCCGCCGCCGTTTTGCGCGTTGTCCCCGTAGGACCGGCCCAGCCCGCGCGCGATCACCCCCCGGCCGCCGGAGTCGGCCACCCGGGCCACTGCCTTGGCGATCACCTCGGGATCGCGGGTCGACAGCACCTGGGCCACCGACGGCGCGGTGCGGCCAAAGCCCGTCAGCCGGGTGGGGGTGGTCGGAAAGTCGGCGCTCAACATCGTCAAAGAGGGTACCGCTTGCGCGGTGCGGGTCAGCGGATACGGAAGATTACGACTCGCTGCACGATGAAGTTGATCACCGTGGCGGTGCCCTGCGCGATCACGAATGCGACGGGCACGCCCACCCGCGGTAGTGCATCAACACCAGGCACAGGTGGTTGAGCCCGACCTGGACCGTGAAGGTGATGGCGTAGAGAACCATGACCGCGACGAACCGTGCGGTGCTCGGCGCGGCCTGAAATGTCCACCGGCGGTTGATCAGGTAGGCGGTGATGGTGCCCACGACGAAACTGATGGCCTTGGACAGGTCGACCTGCACGCCCACCGACTTTGTAGAGCATCACGTAGAGGCCGAAGTCGACGACGGCCGCCAGCCCGCCGGTCACGACGAAACGCGTGATCTGCGTCGTCAGATTCAGGCGCGGGCTCGGCGCCGCGGCCTCGGGCTCTGGGGGAAGCATTTGGGGGAGTTTAGCGGGGGCGGGTGCGACCCCGAGGCGGCTAACGGGGCAGCTTGACCGCGATCAGCTCGACCTGGCTTTCTCCCTGCGGCGTCAAGTAGGTGACCGTGTCGCCCGGTTTATGTCCGGCCAGAGCCACCCCCAGCGGACTGTGGGCGGTCAACGTCTCGGCCTCGCGGCCGACTGGGGTCTCTTCGACGGTGGAGATCACGTGCATCTTGACGACTTCACCGTCGGCAAATCGCAGCGTCAGCTCGGTGCCGCCGGGCAGCGTTTCGTCTTCGTCGGAGTGCGAGGGCCCGGCGCGCAGCCGTCGGTCCAGTTCATTGATCCGGTCGGCGAGGACAACCAATTCGTCAGCCCGCTGTATCGCCTCAGCAGCGTCGCCGTGATCGCCGATCATGCCGCGGTCGTTTTTGACCTCGGCCTCGAGGAGTTCGCGCCGCTGCCGTAGCCGGTCCAGCTCAGCGGCGAGGTTCTCCCGCGCCGCATCCGCCACTGATTGGGCCTTTTTAGTCACGTCCGTCGACCTTCCGCGGTGCGCCCGGCCTTGTCGCGGCGCGCCCCAATTTGCCTGGTGGTGATTCGTGGTGGTCCAGTGTTGCACCACCACGAACTCGGCCGCCACCGAAATTCGGCGAGCATTTTTTATCGGTTATACACGCGCGCGCCACAACCGGACGGCGCCATTCTTGCGCGCCGCCGGGGAACGTATTACTGGTGTGGCTCGGTGTTCGGGACCAGCGAGCTTTTGTCGTCCTCGTAGTCGATGACCTCGCCGCGCAGCGCGTCGAAGATGGCCATGCCCTGCGACACCAGCCCGGCGGCCACCTGGCCGAGCCCTTCGGCGCCATTGAGCACCGTGAGGTTGGCGTTCGACAAGCCCGATCGCGGCCTTCTCCACGATCTGCGGCAGCTGGTCGATCAGCGCCTTGTCCAGCGCCACTCGATTGTGCGACGCCGCGGCCTCGGCCTGGATCTTCATCTTCTCCGCGTCGGCGACAGCCAAGATCCGGACGCGCTCGGCTTCGGCCTCGGCGGGCTTGACCACCTCGGCGACCAGCTCCTGCTGGCGCAGTTCGGCGGCGCGCTGGGCCAGTTCGGTCCGCATCGCCAGCACCTCGCGCTGGGCCTGCGGCTTCGGCCAGCGGGCCCGCCTGGGCGGCCTGGGCCTGGGCCTTGTCGACCTCGGCCTTGTACTGCGCCTTGACGACGCGGTCTCACGGGCGAATTCGGCTTGCTGGCGCTGCGACTCCTGCTCGGCTTCCGCGGACTTCTGGTTCGCCTGTGCCTGAGCGATCTGCGCCATCTGCTGGATGGCCGCGTTGTGCGGTGCCGACATCGCGTTGATGTAGCCGAGCCCGTCGTCGTCGATGGACTGGATCTGCAGGGCGTCGACGGTCAGCCCGATCCTGGCCATCTCCTCCTTGGAGCCGTCGAGCACCTCGGTGGCCAGCTTCTGACGTTCCCGGATGATCTGCTCGACGGTCATCGAGCCGATGATCGAGCGCAGGTGGCCGGCGAAGATCCGGCCGGTGAGCACGGCCATCTGGTCCTGATCGGACAGGAATCGCTGCGCGGCGCTGATGATGCTCTCGCTGTCGTTGCCGACCTTGAAGGCGATCACCGACCGGACGTTGAGGGTGATGCCCTGCTGGGTGACGCACTTTTCGGCGACCTCGGCCTCGCACATGGCCAGCGTCAGGAATCGCGCCTTGCGGAAGAACGGGAGGACGAAGGCGCCGTGGCCGGTCACCACGCGGAACGGGGCATTGCCCTTGGCTCTGCCGCCAGAGATCAGCATCGCCTCGTCGGGAGCGGGCACCTTGTAACCGAGCATTGTTGGACTCCTTGCAGTTTCGCTGTTTGTCGGATATGTCAGTGGATCTTGACGGTCAGGTCGGTCGCCCAGGCTCGTTCCAGGGCTCGACGACCACCGTCCGCGGGCCCCGAAGCTCGACCACCAGCACCTTGCTGCCCTTCGGTAATGGTTCGTCCGACCAGGCCAGGAAGGTCTCCTTGGAGCCCCGCACGGTCACCAACACCTCGCCGGCGCCCCGTCACCGCGGGTTGCCACGAGCAGCGTCCCAACACAACCGATTGCCGAGGCGTCGCTCACGATCGCATATTCCTCCATTGACGGTGCCAGCGTCGAGTTTCGGCATCTACCTTTCGCGAGACCCGGTGTCTGCCCAGGGCTTTTCGTGTACGCGCTCAGCCTCCGGGCGGTGCCTTGACGGATTCTCAAAGGACTCTTGGCGGGGACGCCTGAAGGACTTCTGCGCGCCTGGCGGCAGCCTGATCGATAGTCTTGGCGGTCGTGCGAATACTCATCACCGGCGTTCCCGGCCATGGGCATCTGCTGCCACTTCTGCCCCTGGCTCGTGCGTTTCGGGGACAGGGACACCGCGTCGCCGCCATGGTGCCGCTGTCCTACGTCTCGGTTTTTGGCGACGAGGACATGGACGTACTGGTAGCGGGAGCCGACAACCCGACGGTGATTGCAGAGGTGCTGCGACGCACTGGCGAGGATGTCAGGGGCGAGTGCACGCGCAGCGCCATGGTCGAGGCGTTCACCACGGCCCGAATCGACCTGTCCGTCGACGACGCACTGCCGGTGGCCCGGGATTGGGAGCCCGACCTCGTCGTCCACGATGTGATGGATTTCGTGGGACCGTTCGTCGCGATCGCGTGCGGTGCGCGCAGAGTCGGCCACACCTTCGGCTCCGATGTGTCGGCCGACTTCATCGGCGCCTGTACGCAACGGTCGACATCGGACTACCGGGACCGCGGAATACCGTGGCAACCGGCCAACTGGGTGGCCGACATCTGCCCGAGTGATTTGCAGGTCGCCGGATGGACGCCGCCCCAGGGATGGCTTCCGCTACGGCCGGAAGCCCACCGTGCTCCCACCGGGTCAGTCGCGGGAAGACCGCGGCCGTTGACCGGGCACGCCAAGGTGCTGGTGACATTCGGGACCGTCTACACCGATCCGGAGTTGCTCACCCCGCTCATCCGGGATCTGACGGCGAAAGGTTACGGCGTGCGCGTCGCACTCGGTCTCACGGCGTCATCCGCCGATTTCGCGGTCGACCGAGACACCGTTGCCTTCGAAGAATTCAGGCCCTATGCGGAACTTCTCGACGGTATCGATGTCGTCGTGGGCCACGGCGGCGCGGGGACGAATCTGGGTGCGCTCGCCGCGGGCATTCCTCTAGTGCTGACGCCTCAGGGCGCCGATCAGGGTGGTCAAGCCGAACGTGTCGCCGCGGCCGGAGCCGCGATCTGCGTCGGCCCGGATGCGTTCAGCGCCGAGGCGGTAGGCCGGGCCGTTGCCGATGTGCTGGAACAGTGCGGTTACCGGACCGCGGCCCGCAGAATCGCAGGTCAGATCGCGGCGATGCCCTCGACCGACGAGGTCGCCGCGCTGCTGGCGTCCCAGATCGGTGCGGGCTAGACCCAGTACGGCACCCGGGCGCGGTATTGCCGCATCGCGAACGCGGCCAGCACCCAGCCGACGACGGTCAGCACCAGCACCACCGCCCAGTGCCGCAGCTCCTGGTGGGCGCCCAGCAACGGCGCGCGCACGATATCGAGATAGTGCAGCAGTGGGTTGAGTTCGACGATGCTCGACCAGCGCCCGGCGCCCTGCTGTCGCAACGTGTCGTCGTTCCAGATGATCGGCGTCATGAAGAACAGCAGCTGCACGATCGAAAACAGCAGCGGGCCGATGTCGCGGTAGCGGGTCGCCAGGATGCCGAAGCACAGTGACACCCAGATGCAATTGAGCACGATCAGCCCCAGCGCCGGAATGACCGACAGATCGGCCCATGACCACGGTTTGGGAAAGATGATCGCGACGACGAGATAGATGACGATGTTGTGCCCGAACAGGATCATCTGTCGCCACACCAGCCGGTAGACGTGCACGCTCAACGGTGTCGGCAATTGTTTGATCAGTCCCTCGTTGGCGACGAACACGTCGGCGCCTTCCAGGATGGCGGCGTTGATCAGGTTCCAGATGATCAGCCCGAGCGTGACATAGGGCAGGTGCACCGACAGGTCGAGGTGAAACAGCTTCGAATACAGGCCGCCCATCGCGACGGCGGTGGTTCCGGTCGCGATGGTGATCCAGAACGGGCCCAGCACCGAGCGGCGGTAACGCTGCTTGATGTCCTGCCAGCCCAGGTGCAGCCACAGCTCGCGGCGGCGAAATCCGGCGACCAGGTCACCCCGTGCCCGGGTAAAAGTTCGCGACTGTGCGGCGGCGTCGACGAATGTCATGGGCGCCACTCCTCCCATCGCTTCTCTCTGCATCGTCGCCGGCGCGTGTCATGCGGCTCCAGGCTTGCCGAACTGCTCACGACGTCCCAAGCGGCGCAACCGGATCCAGTCCAGCAGGCCCTTGGGGTCGCGTCGGGATATCAGGAAGAACCAACCGAACCGGAGCCACTCCTGGGCCTGCAGCTTGCGCAGACCCGGTTGCGACAACAGATAGCCGCGATTGCGATAGGTGTAGAACCGCTTGGTGGGGTTGTCGGGATACTGGGTGTGCATGCGGCCACCCAGAATCGGCCGGAACTCGTCGGATCCACAGGGATGCAGGTAGATCGTGTCCAGGCAGGTTCCGAACGGCAGGCCGGAGCGGACCAGCCGGCGGTGCAATTCCACCTCGTCGCCGCGGATGAACAGCCGCAGGTCCGGGACACCGATCGATTCCAGGGTGGACGCCCGGAACAACGCGCCGTTGAACAGCGACGCGATCCCGCTCAACAGGTCCTGCCCCGGTTCGGTGCGCAATTCGCTTGCGCGCCTGCGCCATACCAGGCCACGCCGCAACGGGAACGCCAGTCGCTCGGGGTCGTCCATGTTGCACACCATCGGCGACACCTCGGCCAGGCCGTACTTCTCGGCGCAGGCCAGCAGCGTGGCCAGCACCCCGGAGTCCTGCGGGCGACCGTCGTCGTCGGCCAGCCACACCCAATCGGCGCCCTGCGCCAGTGCGTGCAGCATGCCGAGTGCGAAACCGCCTGCACCCCCGAGGTTTCGGCGCGACGCCAAGTAGGTGGTCGAGATCGGCTGGGCGGCGACCAGATCGCGGACCCGGCTATCGGAACCACCGTCGTTGTCGACGACGATCAGGTGATCGGGCAACCGAGTCTGCGCGCTGAGCATGTCCAGCGACTTGGCGAGTTCGTCGGGGCGCCGGTGGGTGACCACGACGGCGAAGATGGATTCACTCATCCCCGGAAGCGCTTTGCGCCAGCGGTTTTTCGGCGTCGATCTGGCCGCGGGTCTCTTCCAGCACCTCGCGGACGTGCCGTGCGGCGTCTTCACCCTCGTACGCGCGCACCACGTCTTCGATGCCGCCGGTCTGGCGGATGACTCCGTGGTCGATCCACATCGCGGTCTTGCACAGCCGGGCCAGGAATTCGTTGGAATGGCTGGCGAAAACCAGGATTCCGGAACGCTCCACCAGGCCCTGCAACCGCGACTGGGCCTTCTTCAGGAAGTCGGCGTCGACGGCGCCGATACCCTCGTCGAGCAGCAGGATCTCGGGGTCGATGCTGGTGACCACACCCATCGCCAGCCGGACCCGCATCCCGGTGGAATACGTGCGCAGCGGCATCGACAGGTAATCCCCGAGTTCGGTGAACTCGGCGATCTCGTCGACCTTGGCCAGCATCTGTTTTCGGGTCTGCCCCAGGAACAGGCCGCGGATGATGATGTTCTCGTAGCCGGAGATTTCGGGGTCCATTCCGACGCCGAGGTCGAATACCGGCGCGACCCGGCCGGTGACCTTCGCCCAGCCCCGGGTGGGTTCGTAGATGCCCGAAAGTAGGCGCAGCAGAGTCGATTTCCCGGCCCCGTTATGGCCGACCAGGCCGACTCGGTCGCCCATGTCGAGCGACATGGTGATGTCGCGCAACGCCTCGACGACGACGACGTTGGAGTTGTTGCGCCCGATCGTGCCACCCGCCTTGCCCAGGAAGGCCTTCTTCAGCGAGCGTGACTTGGCGTCGAAGATGGGAAATTCCACCCACGCATTGCTGGTCTCGATATGCGGACCGCGAGGACCGGACACTGACACCTTCTCTTACAGGTACTGCCCGGTGCCCGAGCCCGGTCCGTGGCCGGGCCGCCCGATGCCGGGGGGCAGGGCTCCTTGGCGCATCTGTTCGAGCTGCGCGCGGGCGGCCATCTGCTGGGCGAACAGTGCGGTCTGGATGCCGTGGAACAGCCCCTCGAGCCAGCCGACGAGCTGGGCCTGTGCGATGCGCAGCTCGGCGTCCGACGGCTCGGCGTCCTCGTCGAACGGCAGGGTGAGGCGATCGAGTTCCTCGCGTAATTCCGGGGCCAGACCCTCCTCGAGCTCCCGGATGCTGGTGGCGTGGATCTCGCGCAGTCGCTTGCGGCTGGCGTCGTCCAGCGGTGCGGCCCGCACCTCTTCGAGCAATTGCTTGATCATGGTGCCGATGCGCATCACCTTGGCGGGTTGCTCGACCAGATCGGTCAGCGAGCGTGCATCGGAGTCCTCGTCATCGACTGCCTCGCGAATCGCCATGATTCGCGGATCGATGCCGCCGATGATCTCGACGCCGTCGTCGTCTGGGCCGTTACTCAATCCGGTCACCGTCCTCTAATGCATCTAAGGGCGTGGCGCTGCGGCGTTTCCGCGCCATTCGTAGATCTTGGCGCCGCCGTTGTCGTAGATCAGCGCCCACGACTTCGATTTCTCCAGCGAGACTAGTCCGTCGGGGACGGCGAACCCCCGAACCGTGGGCGTGCTGGTGTAGATGTAGCGAATATTGAGCGCTTTGATCGCCTCAACCACCTTGGGATCGGAATCGCCGCGGCGGGCGTAGGCCCAGATGATGTAGCGCTCCGGCCCCGGCCCGGTTTGCTGGGGATAGTCGTAGTGGGTCCACAGCGGATGTAAGTCGGCCACCGCGTACATCCAGGCGGTGCCGTCGGTGTTGGCGTTGCCGATCAGGGTGTTGTGCGCGCCCGGCAGTTTCGACAAATAGGCCATGGCCATCAGGTCGCGCTGATCGATCATCACCGAGTCGTATTTGTCGCCGAACAACACCAGATGCCGATAGAGGTAATGCCGCGCGGTGAACACGGTCGTCAGCACCAGCAGGACCGCGGTGGCCGAGACCCAGACCGGCGCGGGGAGCTCTTTGAACCGGCCGGCGATTCGTTTGGCGATGGCGACCACGAGCGCGACCGCGCCGAACATCGCGACGGCCGCCATCGGTGTCACCAGCATCGTCACCACGGATGTGAGCCGCCGCGGATCGTTGTAGAAGAACGTGCTGAGCCCTTCGATGGCGGCGCCGAGCGGGTTGTGAAACGGTGCGCCCGAATAGATGGTCGCCACGGTCAGCACCAGCCACACCGCCACCGGCCACCAGATGCGCTTGTACAGCAGATACGCCATGCCGAGGTAGACCAGCACGAGCAGGCCGTATTGGGTCGGGAAATCGTTGAGGTGGCGGGTGTGCAGCAGCAGCGCATCGATAACGCCCTGCTTGACGCTCTTGAAGCTGGGGAACGCATGCCCGGCGATGATGTCGGCCTGCTTGAGCACGCCGATGAACTGTGGCGCCAGGATCAGCGCCGTCGGCACTGCCACGGCGGCCAGAATCCCGACGTCGGCGACCCGCCCCCGCACCGGATGCCACAACGCATCCAGCAGCCACCAGCCCAACAGGAACAAGATGACGATGAATCCGCCGGTCAGGTGCACCGACAGCACACCCACCAGCGCCAGCACGGCCACCGGGATGCGGTCGCGATGGCGCAACGTCGAGGTGATCAACAGGAATGTCGGGATCGCGACCCCGTAGGCCGCCAGGTTGGGCATTGCGGCCACCCCGAACTCGATGTAGGGCACCGAGGTGAACGACGCCGACAGCGCGGCTGCGGTGGCGGCGATCGCGGCGGTGCGCCCCGCCGTCGTCACCGGGCGCAGCAGATGCCAGGTGAGCATCGCCGCGCTGGTCGGGAACAGCCAGACCGAGGCCGCCACCGAGCTCAGGGTGTAGCCGGTGGTCGGCGCCGCTCCGGTGAGCTGACAGAACACCGCGGCCAGGGCGTGGAACACCGACGGGTAATACAGCGCTTGATGCGTCTCGACGTTGCGTAGCTCGCCCATGTGGGTGGAGGACGCCTGGCCGGTGTCGAGGATGAAGCGCACCTCGTTGGCATGCCATACCGCATCCCAGGTGCTGGGGACGGACTGCCAGTGGGTGAGGCCGCGATAGGCCGCCCACATGATCAGCAGCGTGCCCAGCAGCACACCGGCCGCGACCGTCAGCGCGGGCCAACCAGCGATCCCACGCGCCTCGGCGTCGGTGTCGCGGTAGCGGGCGAGTAGCAGCTGTAAACCCGTCGTCACCACACACACGACAGCGAGCGCCGCGAGCGCAGTCCAACCGTTCCAAGGGATTCCGAGCGCACCGAAGGGGAGGATCGCCAGCGCGACCACGCCGTAGGTCAGCGCCGGGCCAACTGCGACCGCGATGGGCCACGTCAGCTGGGCGATACGCGCGACGATTGTCCCCGGGGCGATCAGCAAAAACAGTGCGATCAGCGTTCCGAACCAGAGCCCCACTCGACTAGTATGGCTGGCCGGGTGACCTGGCTCGGGAAGCCACCGTCTGGCTGCAACGGCTGGGACCTTTCTAGGCACTCGCTACCGTCACAATTTCGCGGAGTAGCGGAAGCTCTAAGGTGGCTGGCATGGCTTATGACGTCGCCCGGGTGCGCGGACTGCATCCGTCTCTGGGTGACGGATGGGTGCACTTCGACGCGCCGACCGGGATGCTGATTCCCGATTCCGTAGCGACCACGGTCTCCACGGCGTTCCGCAGATCCGGTGCGACCACTGTGGGTTCGCACCCGTCGGCGCAGCGCAGCGCGGCCGTGCTGGATGCGGCACGCGCGGCGGTGGCCGACCTTTTCAACGCCGACCCGGCGGGCATCGTGCTGGGCGCCGATCGCGCGATCCTGCTGTCCTCGCTGGCCGAAGCGTCATCCTCGCGGGCCGGCCTGGGGTACGAGGTGGTCGTCAGCCGCTTGGACGACGAGGCGAACATCGCCCCATGGCTGCGGGCGGCACACCGCTACGGCGCCAAGGTGAAGTGGGCCGAGGTCGACATCGAGAACGGCGAGTTGCCGACGTGGCAGTGGGAGAGCCTGATCGGGAAATCGACGCGGCTGGTGGCGCTCACCTCGGCGTCGGGAACGCTGGGCACGGTCACCGATCTGCGGGCGATGACCAAGCTGGTGCATGACGTCGGCGGCGTAGTGATCGTCGACCACTCCGCGGCCGCGCCCTACCGGCTGCTCGACGTCAAAGAAACCGAAGTCGACGTGGTGGCGGTGAACGCGACGGGGTGGGGCGGCCCGCCGATCGGTGCGATCGTGTTTCGCGATCCGGCGCTGATCAACACGTTCAGCTCGGTCTCAACCGATCCCAACGCCACCGGCCCGGCGCGCCTCGAGCTGGGCGGACATCAGTTCGGTCTGCTGGCCGGCGCCGTTGCCAGCATCGAGTACCTTGCGGCATTGGATGAGTCGGCTCGCGGAAGCCGGCGCGAACGGCTTTCGGTGTCGATGCAATCCGCTGCCTCGTATCTGAACCGGATCTTCGACTACCTGATGGTCTCGTTGCGGTCGTTGCCGTTGACGATGCTGATCGGTCGCCCGGAGGTGCGGATACCGGTCGTCAGCTTCGCGTTGCAG
Source organism: uncultured Actinomycetota bacterium (assembly GCA_963832935.1). Lineage (GTDB taxonomy): Bacteria > Actinomycetota > Actinomycetes > Mycobacteriales > Mycobacteriaceae > Mycobacterium. The sequence goes on along the minus strand of CAWHWA010000013.1, from coordinate 356,462 downwards.
GGGGTGCCCGCCGAGCGGGTCGTGCAGCGCCTGGCGGACAACGGAATCCTCGCGATCTCCAACGAGAATTCGCGCGTGCTCGACGCGCTGGGCGCCAACGAGGTCGGCGGCGCGGTGACCGTCGGGCTGGCGCATTACTCGACGACGGCCGAAGTCGATCAGCTGGTGCGTGCGCTGGCGTCGTTGGGCTGATCCGCTCCGCTCGCCTCGCACTCCGGCTCGAGTGTGCGCTCAGGGCGTTGAGTGTGCGTCCATGGCTTTGGCTGTGCGCTCAGGGCGGAGGCACGCCGAGAAATGTCGCCCCCCGCGCACACTGAAAACCCTGAGCGCACACCGAAAGTTTTGAACGCACACCCGACGGTCGCTAGACGGTCAGCACGATCTTCCCGTGTACTTCCCCCGACACCAGCTTCTGGTGGGCCTGCGCCGCCTGCTGAATTGGCATGTGCGCGCCGATGATCGGCCGGACCCGCCCGTCGGCGATCATCGGCCACACCGACGCCGTCACCGCTGCCACGATCTCGCCCTTGCTGTTCGGGCCGGTCACCGGCCGGCCGCGCAGCGTGGTGCCGATGACGTGTGCTCGCTTGCCCAGCAGCTTGCCGATGTTGAGCTCGCCCTTGAGACCGCCCTGCATACCGATGATGACCAGCTGGCCGTCGGTGGCCAGGGCGTCGAGATTGCGGTCCAGATAGGACGCACCCATGATGTCGAAGATCACGTCGGCGCCGCCGGTCTCCTGCAGCCGCGCGACGAAATCCTCGTCGCGATAGTTGATGGTGATCTCGGCGCCCAGGTCGCGGCAGGTGTCCAGCTTGGCCGCCGAACCCGCGGTGACCGCCACCCGGGCGCCCAACGCGCGTGCGATCTGGATCGCGTGGGTCCCGATGCCGCTGGCCCCACCGTGCATCAGCAGCAACTGGCCCTCGCTCAGGTGGGCGGTCAGCACCAGATTCGACCACACCGTGCAGGCCACCTCGGGTAGCCCGGCGGCGTCCTGCAGCCCGACTCCGTCGGGAATGGGCAGGACCTGAGCGGCGGGAACCGCGACGTATTCGGCGTATCCGCCGCCGGCCAGTAACGCGCAAACTTCTTGTCCGACAGCCCATTCCGTGACACCGGCGCCCGCTTCGGCGACGATGCCGGATACCTCCATGCCGATGATGTCGCTGGCACCCGGCGGTGGCGGATACTTACCGGCGGCCTGCAGCACATCGGCACGGTTGACACCGGCCGCGGCGACTTTGATCAGCACCTCGCCGGGCCCGGCGGAGACATCGGGGACCTCTTGCCAGACGAGTTGGTCGGAAGATTCGGCGACGATAGCGCGCATGCTCGCCACGCTACTACCGGGAATACGGGCCCCCGGCGACCAGGCGGTCACCGCTACCCTTATCAGCGGTGGCGTGGCAGAGCGGCCTAATGCACTCGCCTTGAAAGCGAGAGACGGCTAAAACCGTCCGGGGGTTCAAATCCCTCCGCCACCGCAGTGTCAGCGGCGCGTTTGCCACGGTTCCGAGCGAAGTACCGCGGCGATACCGTCAGCAGGGGCAATCCGCTCATCGGTGCGGACCAGCGATGCTCCACCGGATATCGCCAACATCGGCAATACCTCATCGGCGCGCAGCGTCTTGGCGCAGGCGGCGTCTCGCTCCGATAGCGCGCGGCAGTTCGGAGCAACAGTGGTCAGGCCCGCGTCGGCGACCACGGTGGCGTCATCGATCTCGCCGATGATCATGGTGTCGACTGTTCCCTGACGCAGCGCCGAGCACACGGCGTCGAGCCCTTCGGCGGCCAACCCGGATCGCCGGCCGATTTCCGCAGTGAAGCGCTCCGTCGCGTTGTCCATCACACTGAGCCGTTGCCGTACCAGCAGGGTGTCAATGGCTCGTTGAATCTCCACGAAGTCGTATCCGCCGCGCCGAGCGCCGAGCGGCAGTGCCACGGCCCGCCCACGGAGCCTGTCGGGCAGCGCAGCTAGCAAATCCCTTCGCAAACTCGCGTCGCCCACCACGAACATCGCGTCGTGCGAGTCATGATCAGCGAGTTCGCCGACACGATCGGCAACGGCGCGCATCGTCAGGTCGCCGTATTCGTAAGCTTCGACTCCGCGTGCCTCACTCGCGCCGCCGTGGCCGGCCTTGACCGTCTCCGACCTGCGGTTCCCGTCGCGCTGAGATACAAAACAAGTTCAAGCGCGGTCGCCCCCGGTGTCTCCTGGTGGACAGACGGTGTTGGCGATCCGGCCGGGTTCTAACCGGTCGGGATCTGCGCCGCGATGGTGTCCATCAGCGCGGTGTAGCGGCGCAGTTCCGGGTCGCGGCCGGGTTTGCCGCTGCTGATCAGACCGGCGGCCAGGCTGCGCTCGGGGTCGGCCCACATCGCAATGTTGCTGAGACCGAGATTGCCGAATGCGGCCGGTGCATTGTGCCCGAACGGCCCCCATCGGTTCGTGCCGAGGATGAATCCCGTGCCCCAGCGCGCCGGCATCAGACCCACCGCGAAATCCGGCCGTAAGCGCCGGGATTCGGCAACTGCGCCCCGCAATGTTTCCGCCTGCAGTACCCGCACACCATCGAGTTCGCCATAGCGGCGCCAGATCTCGGCGAAGCGTGACATCTCGTTGGCGGTTGAGATCGTGTTCGATGACGGGACCACGGTGGTCAGATACCCCCGGGTGTTCGTGTAAGGGATCATCTCGTGCACAGTCCCGCCGATCGCCTTGCGGAAGAGCTGGGCGATCACGGGCGGCAATGGCCTGCCGGTGGCGTGACTCGGCGCGACGAGTGCGACGTCTTCTTTGTCGACGCCGAAGTTGGTCCACCGGAACGCCAGCGGGTCGAGGATCTCGGTGGCCAGAATCTCGCGGATGTCTTTACCGGCGGCCGCGTAGACGATCTCGCGCATCAGCGGGCCCCAGGTCAGCGCGTGGTAGATGTGCACCAGCCCCGGGCGGTACAGCGGTCGCAGCTTGGCGAGCTGCTCCTGCGCGTACTCGTGGTCGTCGGCGCGTTTCAGGTCCGGCTTGGGCCCCGTCGCAAACGGGACACCCGCGCTATGGGTCAGCACATGCCGGATCGTGGTGCGGTCCTTGCCGTGACTGGTGTAGCTGGGGAGGTAGTCGCAGACGCGGTCATCGAGGGAGAAGACCCCGCGTTCGACGAGCATGTGCACCACGGTCGCGGTGATGCCCTTGGACGCCGAGTACACACAGAACGGGGTGTCCGTCGTGACGGGGACCTTCTCGGCGTCGGGTGCGTCGGTGGGCGCATTGCCCCAGCCGTGGCCGATGGCACGGTTGAGCACGACGCGGCCACGGTGCCGGATGCACAACTGGATCGCCGGGTGCATGCCCGCCTGGTACCAGTGGCGCGCGGCCTGCCAGATTCGTTCGACGGCAGCGCTGTCGATTTCGGAGTGGTCCTCTTCGCCGATCGCCGTCACGGCGTCCAGGTCGGCCGGCACACGAACTTTGCCGTCTTGAGTAGCATCCCCCACCCGCGCGAGCGTACGTGGCGGCAGGCTACTCCCCGGTGAACTGCGGCGGGCGCTTGGCGAACGTCGCCGAGATGCCCTCGGTCAGGTCCTTGGACGGCAGGAACGCCGCGTTCCAGGCGGCGACGTAGCGCAGGCTCTCCGAGACCGCCGAGATGCGCTGCTGGTCGAGCACGTCCTTGACGCCGTAGACCGCCAGCGGCGGGTTGGCGGCGATCTCGGCGGCGGTGGCGTGGGCGGCGGCCAGCGTGGCCTCGGCGTCGGCGTAGACGTCGTTGACCAGGCCGATTTTCTCGGCGCGGGCGGCGTCGATGTCCTTGCCCGTCAGCGCCAGCTCCCGCAGCTGCCCGTCGTTCAGGATCAGCGGCAGCCGGGCCAGGCTGCCCATGTCGGCGACGATCGCGAGCTTGACTTCGCGGACCGAGAACTTGGCGTCGGCGCTGGCATAGCGGATGTCGACCGCGGAGATCAGGTCGACGCCGCCGCCGATGCACCAGCCGTGCACCGAGGCGATGGTCGGGGTGCGGCAGTCGGCGACGGCGGTGATCGCCCCCTGCATCCGCAGCAGCTCGGTGTGGAAGTCCGTGCGCGGGCGGGCCAACGCGCCGTCGGCCATCAACGGCGCGAACGTCCCGCCCATCGCGGGCAGGTCCAGGCCGTAGCTGAAGTTCTTGCCCGATCCGGTGATGACAATGGCGCGGACTTCGCGGTCGGCGTCCAGCGTCGCGAACACGTCCGGCAGCTCCGCCCAGAAGGCGGGCCCCATCGCGTTGCCCTTACCCGGTCCGATCAGCGTCACTTGCGCGACGTGGTCTTTGGTCTCGACGGTGACGGATTCGTATGTATCGCCCATATCGAGACCGTAGCGTGGCGAATATGCCTCGTGATTTGCGACCCGGACCAGATTCTCCGCCGGCCGACGAGCTGCATTGCGCCGAAGACGCACTCGGGGTGCTGCAGCACGTCGTGCACACCATCGCCGGCGAGGACATGTCCCGGCAGACCCCCTGTACCGACTACGACGTGACCCGGTTGACCGAGCATCTGCTGAAATCGATCCCGGTATCGGCGGCATGGCGGGCGCGCAGTTCCCAGACCGCGACCCAGGCGATTCAGTGGAACGGCAGATCATTGGCGCGGCCCGGCCGGCCTTGGATGCGTGGCACCATCGCGGTCTGGACGGCAACGTGCCATTCGGCAAGAGTGAGATGCCCGCCAAGGCGGCGTGCGGCATCTTCTCGATCGAATTCCTGGTCCACGCTTGGGACTACGCGGTAGCCGTGGGACGCGACGTCGACGCCCCGGAACCGCTGGCCGAGTATGTGCTGGACTTGGCGCACAACACCATCCGGCCGGAACTCCGCGGCGCCGCCGGGTTCGACGACCCGGTCGACGTGCCCGCGGATGCGGGCGCCTTGGACCAGCTCGTCGCGTTCACCGGCCGCAACCCGGCCGGCTAGCCGTCGCTTCCAACCCCGCTGGCGCCTCGAGTGTGCACTCAGGACTTTCAGTGTGCGTCCATGGCGGGATTTCCGCGGTTCTCCCGCCCTGAGCGCACACTCGAAACCGCCCGCGCACACTCAAGGCCAGGGAGCTACACGCGTTCCAGGTAGAAGTAGTAGTAGCGGCCGCCGTCCAGGACGCCCTTGCCGTTCATGATGCCCATCACGGCGCCGTCGTCGACCGTCTTGAAGTGATCGTGCACGGGCTGGCCGTCGTAGACCATCGTGGCGGTGACTTCGCCGCGGAAGTCCTCCAGCCACAGGCTCGCCTCGCCCTTGCCCATCTCCATGTTGGAGAATTTGTTGCCGTCGGCGTCCAGGCACACCAGCGGCTGCACGTCGCTGACCGACTTGAACGTCTTGCCGAACCACCCGAGCCTTCTCCAGCAGCCGGTTCATCTTGTGGCCGGTGAAGAACTCGCCGCCCTTCCACTCGCCGATCATGCCCTCGATCGTCGCCGGCTCCAGGCTGGCCCAGAAATCGTCGAGCTCGGCGTCGTCGATCTGGCCGCCGCGTTCCTTGAACTCATCGAACTTCTTGCGGGCAAGGCTCATTCGTCAGACCTCCGGGTAAACCAGTCGCGGGCAAATGCCAGCAGGGCATCGTTTTCTTTCGGTGCGCCGATGGAGACGCGCACCCCGTCGTCGCCGTACGGGCGGACCACGATCCCCGCGTCGGCCGCCTGCGTGACGAAATCCTGGGTGCGGGGCCCTAATGGCAACCAGACGAAGTTGGCCTGCGACGGCGGCAATGTGAACCCGGCGTCTCGCAACTCGGCGCTGACCCGAGTGCGCGCGGCGACCAGGGCGTCGGTGCGGGCCAACAACTCGTCGGCGGCGTCCAGCGACGCGATGGCGGCGGCCTGCGAGATGTTGGTCACGGAGAACGGCACGAAGACCTGGTCCAACGCGGTGATCAACTTCGGGGGACCGACCGCATAGCCGACGCGCAGGCCCGCCAGCCCGTACGCCTTCGAAAAGGTCCGCAGCACAACAACATTGCTGCGGCTCCGGACCAGTCCCAAACTGTCGGGCAACATGCCGTCGCGGATGTATTCGACGTAGGCCTCGTCGATGGCGATCACGATGTGCGGCGGAACGGCCTCGACGAAGCGGGCCAGCGCGTCCGGGTCGACGACCGTGGAGGTCGGGTTGTTGGGGTTGCAGACGAAGATCAGCCGGGTGTGTTCGGTGATCGCGGCAAGCATCGCGTAGAGGTCGAAGGTGTGGTCGGTCAGTGGCACCTTGACGGCGGTCGCGCCGGCGACCTGGACCTGCGGCGGGTACAGCTCGAAGCTGCGCCATCCGAAGATCACCTCGTCGCCGACCGACGCGGTGATCTGAACGAGCTGCTGGCACAGGCTGACCGAGCCGGCGCCGACGGCGATGTGCTCGGGTTCGAACTCCGGAACCCAGATGCTTGGCGAGTGCCGCCTTGAGCTGGACGCAGCCGTTGTCGGGATAGCGGTTGATGATGTCGGTCGCTTGCTCGATGGCGGCGCGAACACTGGGCAGCGGGCCGAACACCGTCTCGTTGCTGGCCAGTTTCATCGCACCCGGCACCGTCTTGCCGGGAACATAAACTGGCAGCCCGGCCAGCTCTGGCCGTAGGCGGGCAGTCACTTCGACAGCATATGTCGCCGCTGTGTACGCTATGCCTCCGGCGGTTCGGGGACTCCCGGATGGTGTCGGGTAACCTCAGAAAGTCCAAAGGGAGGCGTGCCAGAGCGGCCGAATGGGACTCACTGCTAATGAGTTGTCCCCTTACCGGGGACCGGAGGTTCAAATCCTCTCGCCTCCGCCAAAGGTTACGAGACATAACTGAAGATCGGCGCCCGTAGCTCAACGGATAGAGCATCTGACTACGGATCAGAAGGTTGGGGGTTCGAATCCCTTCGGGCGCACTCACTGCCAGCGGAGACACTCCCTGACAACCGTCGTCACCGTGCGGCGCGCTACCGCGTCAATGCCCTTCTCCGCGCGGCTGGTTGGCCACAAAACACCGCACTCGGGTAGCGGCATCGTTCGGCTTGACTCCCATCTCCACTAACCTCTGCGTTATTTGGTCGGGAGGCACGCCACCATCTAAGTCGTTCGAGATCACGTGAGCGCTGGGAAACCAAAATTCCGCATCTACCCCCGGCGGTGGGGGCTTCGTGTCGCCCCCTACGCAACTCACGTAACCACTGATGCCAGTGTCAGCGTGCGCAGACGGTGCCCCCATCAGCACGACCGGGGCGATGAGCAGGACGGGGACGGCCATGCTGACCGCCGCAGCGACATAGATGGAACGCATGCTGACAAATTATCAGCTACCACGATCGATAACCGCACTTCAGCCGTTTGCTGGCCGATTGGCAGAATCCGTCGGAGCGGCCTGGGGTGTTCGCCCTCGAAACTGACTTTCAAACCCGGCCGCCGCCACTCATTGAATTGAGGTCAGGCGTCGCCGTCGGCGGCGTCCGTCTCCGTGGACTTGTCCGGCATCGGCCCAACCGTCGCGATCATCGGGACGCGCAGCGTCTTGCCGCCGGCGATCGGCACGTGGACCGAGAAGAATACGATCTTCAGCTCCAGGCTCACCTGCCGCATGGGCTGGGCGTACAGGTCGAAGCGCATTTCCCGTAACCGCGCCAGGCCGCGTTCGAGCCGACTCATGCGCTTGACCCTAGTTGCTCGGGTTGGCGGACCGCTATGGGCGTGGATCGAACGGCCGGCGCGTCGGCACGGTCACCGTTTGGGTGACGGTGCTGGTCTCCGTGCTCGGCGACACGGTGACAGTGCTCGGCGGGACCGTCGTCGTGGGGGTGTCGGTGCTCGGCGGTGGGGCCGTTCCGGTCACCGTCTGAGTCGGCTCGCCGCCGCCTCCGGGTGGGTGGTGCCGAGGCGGCGCCACGGCCGTGGTGGTGACCGCTGTCGTGGGGGAAGGCGTGGGGGCCGTCGTTGTCGTCGGGCTCGGCGCGGGCGAACCGCTGACCAGGGTGACGATCGCGTAGATCGCCAAGCCGAGCACGATCACCCCGACCGCGCCCACCGCGACCAGCGCCAGCGGGCGGCGGTACCACGGCGTCGGGGGCTCCGGTTCGGGCCCGGGGTCGTAGCCGCCGTAGCGGGCCGCCGCCGTCGGCTCGGAGTAGTAGTCGGGATCCTCTGGGTAGGGAGGCACGTCGGGACATGCTAATCGGTCAGGACTCGTTGCCGATATGGGTCAGCGCCCGCTCGAATAGGTGGACCGTGGCCGCGTGGAGTTGATCGCCGACCTCCTTCTCGGCCTTGCCGGCACACGCCCGGGCCAGCGTGCCTTCGATGACGATGCCCAGCTTGAAGCAGGCCAGCACGGTGTACCAGGTGAGGTGCGACAAGTCGCGGGTGGTGTTGGCGGCGTAGCGCTCGAACAGCTCGTCGGTGGCGGCCAACCCGTCCTGCCCGCCCAGCGCATGGCTGAACACACTGGACCCGTCCGGCTGGCGCCACGTGGCCAGCAGCCAGCCCAGGTCCAGCAGCGGGTCACCGATCGTGCACATCTCCCAGTCGACGATCGCGACGACGTCCGGCCCGGTGCGGGAGAACATCACGTTGGCGGCGTGATAGTCGCCGTGCATGATGCCCGGAGTCCAGGTCGTCGGCCGGTGGCGTTCCAGCCAGGCCGCCACTTCCTCGATCCCCGGGATCTGCGGCCCGGGGTAGCCGTCGTACTCGCTGTAGGAGTCCAGCTCCGAAAGCCAGCGCGGCACCTGGCGTTCCAGGAAGCCATCCGGCTTGCCGAAATCGGCGAGACCCACCGCGACGTGGTCGACGGCACCCAGCTTCGCCAGGGCATCGGCCATCGATAGGCCCATGCCGTGCTGCACGCTGGGATCGCCCGCGTGCAGCGGCGGCAGTCCCTCGCCGGCGTTGAATCCGTCGACCGGGTCCATCAGGTAGAAGACGGCCTCGCCGAGCACACTCGGGTCCTCGCAGGCGGCGATCAGGTGTGGGTGTGGCACGTCGGAACCGGCCAGCGCCGCAAGGACTTTGGTTTCTCGCAGGATCACGCTGTTGCTGCGCGGGCGCAGGTGTCGTGGTCCGCGCCGCAGTACATAGGACCGCCCGGACCTGGTGAATCGCAGCATCACGTTCTGCGTTCCGCCTGTCACGGCGGAAACCTCCTGCAGCGGGCCCTCGCCCAGACCCTGCTCGGACATCCATTCCGCGACGGCGTTCAAGTCCACGTGCTCCACGTGGTGAGAACCTACTCTGCGGGTGCGCGTGGCTGCCCGGACGTCAGCCCTTGGGTCGCGGGGTGTGCCGGAAGGTCTGGACGCTGATCATGCCGTCGCGGAACACGAACGTGTCGACACCGTCGTCAACCCGGTTGACCGCCGAATCGGCGACCCACTCGAGGAACAGCACATCGCCGTCGAAGATCTGGGTTTTCAGCCCCCAGTCCGCGTTCGGCAGATCGTCGAGCAACCTGACGAAGGCCTCGCGTATGGCGTCTTTTCCACGTGAGACGCCGGCCGGGGTGATCACCACGGAGTTATCGGTGTAGTCGGCGACGATCTCGTCGAGGTCGCCTGCGGCCACCGCTTCGACGTGGTGAGCGAAGACTTCCTGTGGCGTACGTGTCATCGTGGCGCTCCTTGTCAACCTGTGGGACCTCTGGGAAAACAGCGTAAGTCATCGTCCGCGAGTGCCTGGAGGCGTCGGCGCCTGGAAGAATAGTGAACGCAACCGACTATCAAGGTGGAGGACTGGCGATGCCGCGTACCGATAACGATTCCTGGGACATCACGCAGAGCGTAGGAGCCACCGCGCTCGGCGTGGCGGCGGCCCGCGCCGCGGAGACCGAGAGCGAGAACCCGCTCATCAACGACCCGTTCGCTCGTGTCTTCGTCGACGCCGCAGGGAAGGGCATGTGGAGCCTCTACGCCGATCCCGCGCTGTTGGCCAAGGCGGTTGAGATCGAGCCCGATGTGCGTTCGCGGATCCAGGTGATGATCGACTTCATGGCCACCCGGACGGCGTTTTTTGACGAGTTCTTTCTCGGCGCGGCCGACGCCGGCGTCCGGCAGGTGGTGATCCTGGCGTCCGGTCTGGACGCTCGCTCGTGGCGGCTGCCCTGGCCGGCTGGCACGGTGGTGTACGAACTCGATCAGCCGAAGGTGCTGGACTTCAAGACGGGCACGCTGAAAAAGCACGGCGCCGACCCGACCGCGGAACTGGTGACCATCCCGATCGATCTGCGCCAGGATTGGCCAAAGGCATTGCAGGAAGCTGGATTTGATGCTTCGAAACCGAGCGCCTGGTCCGCCGAGGGGCTGGTGCGTTACCTGCCGGCCCAGGCCCAGGACCTGTTGTTCGAGCGCATGCATTCGCTCAGCGCGCCGGGCAGCTGGCTGGCTTCCAATGTGCCCAGCCAAGGATTTCACCGACCCCGACCGGGTACGGCGGCAGCGCGAAGACATGCAGCGCATGCGCGCCACGGCCGCCAAGCTGGTCGACACCGAGGTAACCGACTTCGACGACCTCTGGTACGCGGAGGAGCGCACACCCGTCGACGAATGGCTGCGTGAACACGGCTGGGAGGTAGCCGCCCTGAGCTTCCCGGAGTTGATGGCCCACTACAACCGCACCATGCCGGACGACGGCGACGCCACCATGCCGCCCACCATGTACGTGTCCGCGCAGCGACGCCACTAGGGCGTGATGACGATTCGCTGCTGGCTGTCGGTGTCGTTCCAGGCGGCTTCGACGTCGGCGAGCGGCACGGCGCGGGCATCGAGTTCGAAACCACCACCGCTGATTTCGGCGGCGATGGCGGGCAGTTCGGCCAGGATGTCGCGGGTCGGGACCGAGCCCTGTCCGCTGCCGACGATCTGCAGGCGGACGGCGCGCAGTGCCGCGGAGAAGATTGCGGCCGAAGGACCTGCGACCGAGCCGATTTCGATCCAGGTGAGCGGCTTTGCGCGATCGGACCGGTGGGTGGCGATACCGGCCATCGCCTCGGCGGTGATCGGACCCCAGAGGTAGTCGATCACGACGTCGACATCACGCGCCGCCTGAGCGAGATCGTCTATCGCAGTGTCGTTACCGAGTTGAATGACGGTGTCGGCGCCCAGCTGGGGAAGGGACGCGAGCCGCGCGGCGTCGCGTCCGGCTCCGATGACATGGCCGGCGCCAAGGTGTTTGGCGACCTGCACCGCCATGCGACCCGAGCTTCCGGTTGCGCCGAGGATCAACACCGTTTGACCGGGTTCGAAGTCGATGCGCCGGCGAAGGGCGATCCACGAGGACATCACGGGGTTCATCGCCGCGGCCACCAGGATGGGGTCGGTGCCGTCGGGAAGCGCGACACTGCGACGTTGGTCGATGATGGTCTGCTCGGCCATCGCGCCCATGGTGGTGTCGGGCAGGACGAAGTAGCAGATCGTGCCGTCGGGCGCGCGGCCCACTCCGTCGATGCCCGGGACCAGGGGTAGTGCGCCCGGAGCTGGTGTAATGCGATCCGTCGGCCTGAGAGCGCACTCGCGGATGCAGGCCGGAGGCGATGACGTCGACCACCACCTCATCGTCGGTTTGCGGTGTGGGGCTGGGGAACTCGCGGTAGGCCGGAGGCCTGTCGAAAGCTGTTGACGACGGCTGCGTGCATGACGGTTCTCCTCGGCGAAACGGGTCAATAGTTAGATGGTAACGCGAACTATAATAGATGGCATTACGAACTATCTCAAGGTATGGTTCGTCGGCATGGAGATGGCCGACGACCTCAGGGACAACCTCGTCCAGGTGTCGTTCGGAGTGATCGCGGTGCTGAGCCGTGTCGCCGCCGAACATGATCTGTCCCTGACTCAACTGCGGGTGCTGGGGATACTGCGTGACCGCGAACCCACGATGGCTGACCTTGCGACGTATCTCGGACTGGAGCGCTCGACCGTCAGCGGGCTCATCGACCGCGCGGTGCAGCGTGGACTGGTGCGAAAGGACCGCCGACGCCGTCGACGGCCGTTCGGTGCGGGTCAGTCTCACCGCGCAGGCGCGGCGACTCGAAGTGCGGGTCATCGCCCAGATCGGTGAGCTGATGGCGCCGATGACAGGCGGCCTCAACGTCGGTGAACAGAAGCGGCTCACCGCGCTATTGGCCAAAGTGCTTGAGCGCTAGGGTCGCCGTTCTTCACCTGGCCGGCTGCCCGAAATCACGACGCCGCGCGGCGTTCAAACCCCCGTTTTGGAGCGCCGCGAAACGACGCATAAGTTAGCCCCAGCGATGTTTAGACATGAGTCCAATGGGTATCGCTACGCAACGAGAAAATCCTTCTCGAACACAACGGAGGTCACCATGCGTGGCGCGGAATTATCGGCGTCGTCGTTCTGGTGTGGCTGCTCATCGGCGTCTTCGCGGCATGGCAACGCGATTACTTCAAGAACTGGCAACACAACTGTGTCATCCGCGGGAAACATCGCTCTGACTGTGGTTGCCGGACCCCTGAATTACTGGGGCGTCAACCCGAAAGTCGTAGACTGCCATGTACCGCAACCGAGTTCAATGCCGGCAATCGGCCTAAACCCCTCACTAAAGGAAATGTCATGATCGTCTTGGGTATTGTTCTGCTTGTTCTTGGTATTTGTTCCCCGTTCCTTTCTTGTGACGATCGGTATCGTCCTCCTCGTTATCGGCGCGGTGTTATGGGTCCTGGGCTCGGTGGGCCGCCCGGTCGGCGGCAGGCGTTACTGGTACTAGGAACCGCGCCGCAAGCGTCGTTTGTCTGTTTCACAGGACACACAAAGGAATGTCATAGCGGCAGCCCAGTCGAGCGCGGATACTGGAACGTGTGACGCAGCCTCGAACCTCCGTAGAGCGTGTTGTCATGTGCCGCGCGGACGGCAATCCGATCAACGTGTTGGTCGTCGACGACGAATCTGTCCTGGCCGAAATGGTGTCGATGGCGTTGCGGTACGAGGGCTGGAATATCGCCACCGCCGGTGACGGATCGTCGGCGATTGCCTCTGCCCGTACCCAGCGGCCCGATGTCGTTGTGCTCGACGTGATGTTGCCCGACATGAGCGGGCTCGATGTATTGCACAAACTGCGCGAAGAGAATCCGCAGCTGCCGGTGCTGCTGCTGACAGCCAAGGACGCGGTGGAAGACCGCATCGCCGGGTTGACCGCGGGTGGCGACGACTACGTCACCAAACCGTTCAGCATCGAAGAGGTCGTGCTGCGGTTGCGCGCGTTGTTGCGGCGCACCGGGGTGACGACGATGGACAGTGGCGCGCAGCTCGTGGTCGGCGACTTGGTGTTGGACGAGGACAGCCACGAGGTGACTCGCGCCGGTGAGCCGATTTCGTTGACCTCCACCGAGTTTGAGCTGTTGCGGTTCATGATGCGCAATTCCAAGCGGGTGCTGAGCAAGGCGCAGATCCTTGATCGGGTATGGAGCTATGACTTCGGTGGCCGGTCCAACATCGTCGAGCTGTATATCTCCTACTTACGCAAGAAGATCGACAATGGCCGCGACCCTATGATCCACACGCTGCGCGGTGCGGGTTATGTCCTCAAGCCAGCCCGCTAGGACACGGCGAGACTGGTCGCTTCGGCTGCGGCTTTTGGTCGGACAGGTCGTTGTGCTCGCCTTGGTCTGTATCGGGATCACCGCGGCAACCGAACTCTCGCTGAACCACCACTTGGTGACGACAGCTCGACGGCCAACTCGGCGGGACCTCGCATCGCTCGGCGCTGATGTACCCCGAACCGAACCGTCCGGGGTGGCGCCACGAACACTCGTATTACCCGCGGCCCGGCCCCGGCCCGCGGTTCCTCGACGCCCCCGGCCAGCCGGCGGGCATGGTCGCCGCCGTGGTCAGCGACGGCAAGACGGTCGACGCCGGCTACCTGACCAGCATTGGTTCCCGGGCCGCGCTGACCGACAAGGCCCAGGCGCAACTGGCAGCGATCGCAGGCAGCCGCGAGCCGGTAACCCTGGATCTCGACGGCCTCGGGCGGTACCGCGTCGTGGCCGCCCCGAGCCGGCGCGGCGGCGACGTGATCGTCACCGGACTGTCGATGTCCGACGTCGACGCCACGCTGCTGCAGATGCTGGTCATCTTCGGGATCGTCACCGTGATCGCGCTGGCGGCAGCCACGATCGCCGGGATGATCATCACCAGGCGAGCACTGGCGCCGCTGCGCCGCGTCGCGCAAACCGCGACGCAGGGTTTCCGACCTGCAATTGGACCGCGGTGAGGTCGAAATGCCGGTGCGGGTTCCCGAGTCCGACGCCAACCCCTCCACGGAGGTGGGCCAACTCGGGTCGGCGCTGAACCGGATGCTCGACCACATCGTGGCCGCGCTGTCGGCGCGGCAGGCCAGCGAGACCCGGGTGCGCCAGTTCGTCGCCGACGCGAGTCACGAACTTCGCACACCGCTGGCCGCGATCCGCGGCTATACCGAACTCACCCAACGCATGGGCGACGATCGCGAGGCGGTGGCCCACGCGATGAGCCGCGTCGCGTCCGAGACCGACCGGATTACGCGTCTCGTCGAGGACTTACTGCTACTGGCCCGCCTGGACTCGGGCCGGCCACTGGAACGCGAGCCGGTTGACCTGTCGCGGGTTGCGGTGGACGCGGTCAGCGACGCACACGTCGCGGGACCGGATCACCAGTGGGAGCTCGACCTGCCCGAGGAACCGGTGGTCGTCACCGGCGACGCGGCGCGGCTACACCAGGTGTTGACCAATCTGCTTGCCAACGCGCGCATCCACACCGGCGCGGGGACCGTCGTCACGACGCGGTTGAGCACCGAGCCGACGCATAGCGTGCTGCAGGTGATCGACAACGGCCCCGGCATTCCGGCAGCACTGCAGTCAGAGGTGTTCGAACGGTTCGCCCGTGGCGATACCTCGCGCTCCCGCAAGGGCGGCAGCACCGGACTGGGACTGGCGATCGTGTCCGCCGTCGTCAAAGCGCACAACGGGACGATCACCGTCGACAGCGCGCCCGGTCGTACCGAGTTCACGGTGCGGTTGCCACTCAACGGGTGGCAACCGCCCGCAGCCTCGCCTAGCTAGAGCAGGTTACGTCGATCTCGAAGGGCTTGTTCACCGGTTGCGTCGGGTTTGCCATGTCAACGCCAGTGGCATTCCCGGTGATCTTGTACTTGTTGCCATCCTTGGTCGCCGAGGCGTTGCCCGCCGCTGCCGGCCGCGTACGCGAGCGTCACGCCGTTGACGTTGCCAAGTCCGACGGACGTCACCCCCGGGGGGTTGGCGTCGGTGAGCACGGCGGCGATGCCGGTCGCGGCGCCACCGATCGCGATGTTGACGTTGCCGCCTGCCGTTGTGCACACGACCGAGCCGGTTACGTTCTGGTCTTTCCCGTCGATGATCACCTTCGTTCCGCCGCCTCCGCTGGAGCTGGCCGAAGTGCTTGCACCCGAGGAGGACCCACTCGTACTTTTCTTGTCGCTCGAACAGCCGGAAATAGCCGCGGCCAGGATCGCCGCCCCAGCTACAGCAATCGTCAGTTCACGCTTCACCTGTGCTCCTTTGCCGATGTAGCGGTCCTCCGAGGGTGGAGGGCCCTCTGGGCAGTATGCGGGTTTGCCGGGTCGTAGAGAAGTGGTTACGGGAAATTGTTTCGTTTCGGTTAACCGGCCTGCTCTCAGCATGTCCTATCGGGCAAGGGGGCGTTAATGGCAAGGTATTGCCGGTGGACCACAAACCTCCCACCGCGGTCATCGAGTCGGCGCATGGCGAACATGCGCTGCCCTGGGATGACACAACGGATTTCGACAACGCCGATCGCGGACTCATCGCGTCCCTGTCTCCCTGCGTCATCAAGGCGGCCGACGGACGGGTGGTGTGGGACAACGACTCTTACTCTTTCCTCGACGGTCCCGCGCCGACGTCGGTGCACCCCAGCCTGTGGCGGCAATCGACGCTGGCCGCCAAACAAGGCCTCTACGAAGTGGTGCCGGGCATGTATCAGGTCCGCGGATTCGACCTCTCCAACATCACCTTCATCGAGGGCGACACCGGAATCATTGTCATCGACCCGCTGGTCTCCACCGAGGTAGCCGCCGCGGCGCTGGACTTCTACCGAACCCACCGCGGCGGTGACCGCCCCGTCGTCGCGGTCATCTACACCCACAGCCACGTCGACCATTTCGGCGGCGTGCTGGGCGTGACCTCGCAAGCGGACGTCGATGCCGGCAAGGTCGCGGTACTGGCGCCGGAAGGTTTCACCGCCCATGCCGTCCAGGAGAACGTCTACGCCGGTCCGGCAATGACCCGCCGGGCCACCTACATGTACGGCAGCCTGCTGGAACGCGGGCCCCAGGGGCAGGTCGGCTGCGGGCTTGGCCAGGCCGCATCCACCGGCGAGGTAGCCATCATCGTCCCGACCATCGACATTCGGGAAACCGGTGAGAAGCACACCATCGACGGGGTGGAGATCGAGTTCCAGATGGCGCCCGGCACCGAGGCTCCCGCCGAAATGCACTTCTATTTCCCGCGCTTCCGTGCGTTGTGCATGGCCGAGAATGCCACCCACAACCTGCACAACCTGCTCACCCTGCGCGGCGCGCTGGTGCGTGACCCGCACGCCTGGTCGGGCTACCTCACCGAAGCCATTGACGCCTTCGCCGGACCGCGCCGACGTCGTGTTCGCGTCCCACCACTGGCCCACCTGGGGACGGGAAAGCATCGTCGAGTTCCTGTCGCTGCAGCGCGACCTGTACGCCTACCTGCACGACCAGACGCTGCGGCTGCTCAACCAGGGCTACACCGGAGTTGAAATCGCCGAAATGTTCCAGATGCCACCCGCTTTGGAACGTGCCTGGCATACCCACGGGTACTACGGATCCGTCAGCCATAACGTCAAGGCCGTCTACCAACGCTACATGGGTTGGTTCGACGGCAACCCGGGCCGGCTGTGGCCGCATCCGCCGGAGGCCCTCGCCCCCCGCTACGTCGACGCGATGGGCGGAATCGACCGGGTCGTCGAACTCGCTAAAACGGCATTCGACTCCGGCGACTTTCGTTGGGCTGCAACACTGTTGGATCACGCAATCTTCACCGCGAGCGACCATGCCGCGGCCCGCGCGCTGTACGCCGACGTGTTGGAACAGCTCGCCTACGGCGCCGAAAACGCAACCTGGCGGAACTTCTTCATGAGCGGGGCAACCGAATTGCGTGCCGGCAACTTCGGCACCGCGGCTCAGACCACATCTCCGTCAATGATGGCTCAGCTGACGCCGGACCAGATCTTCGACAGCCTTGCCATTGCGGTCAACGGGCCTCGCAGTTGGGATCTCGATCTCGCGTTCGACTTCTTGTTCGCCGATTCGGGAGCGAATTACCGGCTCACCCTGCGCAACGGTGTGCTGGTCTACCGCGAGGTTCCGCCGGATCCACGCGTCGGCCAGCGTTACGGTCACGCTGGCCAACAAGGTTCGGCTACTGCAAGCGGCGTTCGGGGACTTAAGCGCGCCCGGGCTGGAATTGTCCGGCGACAAGTCCGCGCTGCAGTCGCTGCTCGGTGCGCTCGACAGGCCGAACCCGGACTTCAACATCGTCACGCCATAGCCGCCCCATCCGCTGGCAGCCGTCACGATCACGCGACGTCGATGACCACCTTGCCCAAGACCTTGCGGTCGGCCACGTGTCGCAACGCCGCCGGAGTTTCGGACAACGGGAATCGTGCGCCGATGTAGGGCCGAACGGTGCCGGCGGCGAACATCTGCGCCAACTCCTGTAGGTCGCGCACGGCGTCGTCGGGCCGGTCGGCCATGAAGGTGCGGATCTCCATGCCGCGCACGCAGATATCCTTGAGCAGAATGAGATTGAGCGGAATGGCCGGAATCGTGCCCGCCGCATAGCCCAGGGTGACGAAGGTACCGCCGCGGGCGAGACCGCGCAGTGCCGGCTCCGAATACGATCCGCCAACCGGGTCCAGCACCACCCGTGCGGCATCGCCGGTGAGTTCACGGATGCGAGTTTTCAGGTCCTCGCGGTCGTAGTCCACGATGGCCTCGGCACCGCGCTGCCGGCACAGCTCGAGCTTTTCCGGACTCGACGCCGCGGCCAGCACGCGAGCCCCCATCGCGACTCCCAGATCGACCGCGGCCAGCCCCACGCCGCCCGCGGCGCCCAGCACCACCACCCAATCTCCTTCGGCGACAGCGGCAGTCGAGCGCAATGCGTGATACGCGGTGCGGTAGGTCACGCCGAAGGCCGCGGCCGACGCGAAGTCGGCGTCATCGGGCATGAGCTCCGCCTGACTCGCGTCGAGCAGCGCCTGTTCGGCGAACGCTCCGAAGGTGGTTCCGGACACCCGCTGGCCCGGGCTGAGCGGCGCGCCTTCACCGGCGGCAATCACTTCCCCGGCGATCTCGTTGCCCGGTATGAACGGCGGCGGAATCTTCACCTGGTACTTGCCGGCGATGAACAGCACGTCGGGGAAATTGACCGCCGCGGCGTGGACCCGCACCAGCAGCTGACCGGGGCCCGGCACCGGGTCCGGCACATCGTCGAGAACCAGATCCTCCGGCGCGCCGTAGGAGCGACAGACCACAGCGCGCATCAATTGACCCCTAGCCCGTTGAGACAGAACCGCACCACGTGTGTGATGTCGTCGGGTTCGGGCCTATCCGCCGAGCCCATGTATCGACGCATCGTCGCCGCCGTGCAGCAGAACACCGCTTGGACGTCGCGTTCCACGTCGCTACTCCCAAGCGCCGCAACTGGATCGACCAGCAGTTCCCGCAGCGGCCGCATCATATCCTCGTCGCCGGTGCGCCAATTGGTGCGGGCCGACATCTGACCGGCCGCCGCGCGGCTTTTCCTGATCAGGTCGGGCTCGGCGACTTGCGCCAGGGTTCCCTCGATCCACCGGGCAATCTTGTCCCGAGGCTGCGATTCTTTGGCCATCTGGTGCTGAAGGTAAGACACCACGATGCCGACCCCGCGCTCCATCACTGCCAGGATGACCTCGTCCTTGCCGGCGAAATAGCGGTAGAACGCCTTGTTGGACGACCTGGCCTCGGCAACGATGTCGCTGACGCGAGGCGCCTCGGGTGCGACCCGTTCCATCACCCGCACCGCGGCGGCCAGGATACGTTCGACCTCCTCGGTAGCACCCCGCTGCCGGTCATCGAGGGCGCGCTCGACGGCCGCGGCGACCCTGTTGGTCATGGCGAATGTGGGTGCGCCGGAACGCTACCGACGAGGGCGCCGTACTTTTCCCGCGCCGCCGCGCGGCGCACTTCCAGCATTTCGCTGGGCCAGTCACCTTCTTCGGCGTCGTAGCCCTTGAGCAGCATCCGGGCCAGGTTGACCTTGTGTGCCTCGGTCGGTCCGTCGGCCAGACCGAGCGCGATGCCGCCCAGTAGCACGTTGACCAGCGGCAGCTGGTCGGTCAACCCGAGCGCGCCGTGTACCTGAATCGCGCGCAGCGCAATCGATTTCAACACCTGGGAGGCCAGGATCTTGCAGGCGCCGATCTCGGCGCGTGCGCCCTGCTCGTCGCCGCTGTCGATCAGCCACGCGGCGTGCAGCACAGTCAGCCGGAACGGGATCAGCTCGGTATAGGAGTCGGCGACGAATTCTTGCACCAACTGCTTATCGGCCAGCGAGCTACCTTGGGTGTATCGGCTTTTCGCGCGCCGCGACATCATCTCGACAGCACGCTGCGCCATCCCGATGGCCCGCATCGCGTGATGCAGCCGGCCTCCGGCCAATCGGGTCTGCAGGATCAGGAAGCCCTGACCGGCTTCGCCGAGCAACGCATCCGATCCCACCCGCACCCCGTCGTAGTGCACCAGGGAATGTCCCGGTTCGTGCGGGTCCGCCCCCACCAGGTGGTGGTTGGCCTCCAGGGTCAGCCCTTCGGTGCCGGCCGGAATCAGGAACGTCGAGGCTCCGCGATGGACGGGCACATCCGGATCGGTGATCGCGACGACGATGAAGAAAGATGCGACAGAGGCGTTGGAGGAGAAGTACTTTCGTCCGGTGATCACCCAGTCGTCGCCGTCGCGGACCGCGCGGGTGGTGAAGACCCGCGGATCGGCACCGCCCTGCGGTTCGGTCATCGAGAAGCAGGAGAAGATCTCTCCGGACAGCAGTTCGGCCAGATAGCGGTCCTTCTGCTCCTGAGTGCCGAAGCGGGCGATGATCTCCGCGTTGCCGGTATCGGGCGCCTGCGTTCCGAAAACGATCGGCGCCCACGGGCTGCGGCCCAGAATCTCGTTGATCAACGTCAGCTTGACCGCGCCGAAGCCCTGGCCGCCCAGTTCCGGGCCCAGATGCGGTGCCCACAAGCCGTTGTCGCGGACCTGCTGCTTGAGTGGATCGACGATCCGGCGGCGCTCGTCGTTGAGCGGCAGGAACTCGCAGCCCGGGAACAGCACCTCCAGCGGCTCCACCTCCTCGCGCACGAACTCGCGGACCCAGGCGAGCTTCTTCTCGAATTCCGGTTCGGTGGAGAAGTCCCAAGACATTCGAATGCTCCTTTAGGTTTAGGGAATCCGCCGTCGGCCCGCAGGATCGAGCCGGTGGTGAAACTGGATGCATCGGACGCCAAAAACAGTGCGGCGCCGATGATTTCGGGCGGGTCGCCGGCGCGTTTCAGCGACAGTGGCCGAACGTATTGGTCGCCGTCTGCCGAG
This sequence comes from uncultured Actinomycetota bacterium, assembly GCA_963832935.1. Taxonomy (GTDB): domain Bacteria; phylum Actinomycetota; class Actinomycetes; order Mycobacteriales; family Mycobacteriaceae; genus Mycobacterium. Next base: position 335,822 of record CAWHWA010000013.1, on the reverse strand, counting down.
ATTCCACGCCTTGCTGACGTCGGTCAAGAACGGCCCGGCCATCAGCGTGTTGACCCGCACGGTCGGTCCGAACGCCCGCGCCAGTCCCTCGGTCATGGCGTTGAGCCCGGCCTTGGCCGCGGCGTAGGGAATGATGCCGCCGTCCGGGCGCAGCGAGCCGGTGGAGCTCACGTTGATGATCGACCCGCTGCCGGCGGCCACCATTCGCTCGCCCACCAACGCCGATAATCGGAAGGGCCCCTTGAGATTCAGGTTGACCACCGCGTCGAACAGCTTCTCGGTGACGTCGCTCAGCTTGTCGTACAGCGGTGACATGCCGGCGTTGTTGATCAGGGTGTCGACCTTGCCGAACCGCTCGTAGGTGGCCTCGACCAGTCCGTCGAGCTGATCCCAGCGTCCGACGTGCACCCCGTACGGCATGGCGGAGCGTCCGGTCTCGGCCTCGATCTCCTTGGCGGTGGCCACGCAGTTGTCGAAGTTGCGGCTGGCGATCACCACGTCGGCGCCGCAGTGCGCGGCGGCGAACGCCATTTCCCGTCCCAGCCCACGGCTGCCGCCGGTGATCAGCACCACGCGATCAGTGAGGTCGAAAAGCTGATCGGCGTAACCCATTTCAGCGGCCCCTCGTCCTAGCAGGCAAAGTGCGCGCCAGCTCGGCCGCCTTCGCGATCAGCTCGGGATCATCGGCCCGAAGGCGTCGGTGATCTTGGGGTCGACTTTTCCGGTGCGCACCCCGGCTGCGTAGGTCTTCTCCAGCACGATGCCGAGTTTCCAGTTGGCCAACACCAAGTAGTAATCGATGTTCTCGGTGGAAAGCCCGCTGACCTTCTCGTAGTGCTGCAGCAATTCGCTGCGCGTCGGCATGCCGCTCATATCCAGATAAAACCCGTCGCCCCGCGGGTTTTCGCCGTCGTAGCCCAACAGCGCCCAGGCAAGATCCAGCAGCGGATCCCCGACCGTCGTCATCTCCCAGTCCACGATCGCGGCGAGTCGAGCCGGCTCCCGTGCGCGAACATCACGTTGGCGAACTGATAGTCACCGTGCATGATGCCCGGCTTGTACTCCGCGGGCCGGTTGCGGCGCAGCCAGTCGGCGGCCTCGTTCAGGCCGGGCAGCTCGCGCACCTTGTAGGCCTCGAGAAACGCCAGCCAGCGATCCACCTGTCGATCGTGGAACCCGTCCGGACGGCCGAAGCCCTCGAGCCCTTGGCCGCGCCAGTCGACCCGGCCCAGCTTGGCGGCGCCTTCGACGAGTTCGAACGCGAGCCCGCGTCGCGCGGCGAGGTCGGTGTCGAACGGTGGTTGCCACCCGCCGTCCATCGGGCTCCAGCCGTCGATCGCCCGCATCACATAGAACGGCATGCCGAGCACGGTGCCGGTGTCGTCGGCGGCAATCAGCTCGGCGTGCGGGACATCGGTGCCGCGACAGCGCGCGCACCAGCCGGATCTCCCGCAGCAAGCCGTCGATGCGGGCCGCATCCGCGCGGGCGCCGGGCATCCGCAACACCATGCGCTCGGTGCCGCGCGCAATCAGGTACAGGGTGTTCTGCGAACCGCCCTTGAGCTGCTCGAGGAGCGGTTCTTCGCCGCTTCCCGGAGCGTCGTTGGCATCCAGCCATCGACCGATAACACCCGGGTCCAGTTGGGTCTCGCCAGCAGTCGTCATTGTCCGCACACCCCACTCTCTGTGTGGAGAATAGCATTCTCCGCAAATGCCGCTAGTCAGACTTGTGCGCGCTGAGCAGCAACCCCGGCACCATGAAATGTCCTTCGTCGTCATCTTCGGCGTTCGGCAGCGCCGCATCGAGCGCGGCGGCGTTGCCGTAGACCTTCGCGGGCCGCACCTCATCGACTCGCCACAGCGTCGAGACGGCGTCGCGCAACTCGATTTCGGTGAAGCCGCGAGGACCGGGCCGGCCGTCTTGTTCGCCGAGCGCCCCGGCGGCGAACGCCAGGATGTAGAGCGCTGCCCCGGGTGCGGCGGCTCGCAAGATCGACTGCAGATAGTTCTGGCGCCCCTCGGGCGGTAGGGCGTGGAACAGACCGCTGTCCAGGATGGTGGAGAAGCGGCCGTCATAGCCACCGAAGGTAGTGACGTCGGCCTGTGCGAAAGTCGCTGTTGTCAGTCCTTGTTCGGCGGCGGCTGCGGCCGCGGCGTCGACCGCAGTCGCGCTGGCGTCCAGCCCGACAACTGTGTAGCCGCGCGCGGCGAGGGCCAGTGCCAGGGCGGCGTGGCCACAGCCGGCGTCCAGCACCTCGCCGCGGACCTTGCCTTGATCGATCAGCACCGCCAGCTCCGGCTGCGGGCGGCCGATGCTCCATGGTGGTGGTGCTTCTTGTCGGTAGGCGGCGTCCCAGTCCATGCTCGGCTGGCTCATGTGTCCTCCTAGAGATCAGGCCTCTATTGCAGATTAGGAGACGGCCGCGCGCCGCGGCAGGGTGCGATGAGAAACTGGCGAACCGGCCACTGCGACGACAGGGAGAAACATGCAAGTGCTTCTGGTCCGGCATGCGTTGCCCCTGCGCAGCGAACACGGCCAGGGTTCGGACCCGGACTTGTCGGAAGAGGGGGTGGCCCAGATCGCGCGCCTACCCGAGGCGCTCGCCAGGTTCCCGATCTCCCGGGTGGTCAGCAGCCCGCAGCGACGCGCCATCCAGACCGCCGAACCGGTCGCCGCGGCCCGGGACCTGCCCGTCGAAATTGACCAGCGATTCGCCGAATACGACCGCGACCTTCCCGTGTACATCCCTGTCGAGCAGATCCGTGCGGAGAACCCCAAGGAATGGGAGCGACTGGCGCAGGGCCATCTGCCCAGTGCGGTCGACGAAGACGCGTTCCGGGCGCGGGTGCTCGCGGCGGTGGACGATCTCGTTGCCACCGCCGATCCCGAAGACACCGTCGCGGTGTTCAGTCACGGTGGCGTGATCAACCTGCTACTGCACCAGATCCTCGGGACGGCCCGGCTGTTGTCGTTTCCCGTCGACTACGCATCGGTCACCCGCCTGCTGTACTCGCGGTCCGGCCAGGCGACCGTGGCGGGAGTCAATGGGGTCGAACACGTGTGGGACCTGTTACCGCGCAACCAGCGATGGTAAGAAAGTGCGGTGACTTCGGCTGATCGACTTGACGGGCTGGACCTGCCCGCGCTGGACCGGTATCTGCGCTCGCTCGGTATCGAGCGCGACGGCCAATTACGCGGGGACTTCATCTCCGGCGGCCGCTCGAATCTGACGTTCCGGGTCTACGACGACAAAACGAACTGGTTGGTGCGGCGTCCACCGCTGCACGGGCTGACTCCGTCGGCGCACGATATGGCCCGCGAATACAAAGTCGTGGCGGGGCTGCAGGACACGCCCGTTCCGGTGGCTCGTGCGATCGCGCTGTGCGAGGACGACTCGGTGCTGGGTGCGCCGTTCCAGATCGTCGAGTTCGTCGCCGGGCAAGTGGTGCGTCGCCGTGCTCAACTCGAAGCCTTCAGCCATACCGTGATCGACAAATGCGTTGACGGGTTGATCCGCGTGCTCGTCGACTTGCACAACGTCGACCCGGATGCCGTGGGGCTGGCCGATTTCGGCAAGCCCAGCGGTTACCTGGAACGCCAAGTGCGTCGCTGGGGTTCCCAATGGGAGCTGGTGCGATTGCCCGACGACCATCGTGACGCCGACGTCGAACGACTGCATTCCGGTCTGCACCAAGCTATTCCGCAGCAGAGCCGCACCTCGATCGTGCATGGTGACTACCGCATCGACAACACCATCCTGGACGCCGACGACCCGACGCGGGTCCGCGCCGTGGTGGATTGGGAGCTGTCGACGCTGGGGGACCCGCTGTCCGACGCGGCCCTGATGTGTGTGTACCGCGACCCGGCGCTGGATCTGATCGTCAATGCGCAAGCCGCCTGGACGTCGCCCCTGCTGCCAACCGCCGACGAGCTAGCCGACCGGTACTCGCTAGCCGCCGGTTCGCCCTTGGCGCATTGGGAGTTCTACATGGCGCTGGCGTACTTCAAGCTCGCCATCATCGCCGCCGGGATCGACTTCCGCCGGCGGATGTCGGATCAGGCGAGCGGCAAGGCCGACTCCGAGCACATGCCCGAGGTCGTCGCGCCGTTGATCTCGCGTGGCCTGGCCGAGCTGGCCAAGCTGCCCGGCTAGGCCCGCAGTGCCGCGGCGTGCTGCTTCTTGGCGACGCGACGCAGCTGCAGGATTCGCGCGGTCCCGACGGCCACGGTAATCAGCCCGCCGACCACGGCCGCCAGCAAGATGGCCACCCCCAGCGGCAGGCTCCAATGCCAGAACAAGAACTGGAACGGCGTCGTCGTCGTGTTCTGGGTAATGAAGATCAGCAACAGGATCAGAATCAGGAATCCCGCGAACAATGCCGTCCACAGGGCGCCGGCCCGGGTGAAGGCGATGGCCGGGTCTTTGGGTTTGGCGCCGGTGTGGGGTGCTGGGGCGGGCGGAGGGGGAGGCGCCGGAGGGGGCTCAGGCGGCGGCTGGCTCGGCGGGCCAGGGGTGTTGCTGCTCATAGATCCATCTTTGTCCCATCCTGCGCGGAATGAAACCAAACGACGCAAACCACGGGCGCGAAGTGCTCGATGGACACAGCACCTGGCTGGTTCTGCCGTTACTGTCAGCGGTATGAGGATGTTGCGCCGCGGTTGCCGCGCGATCATCCCCGCGGCGGTGTGGTTGGCGGCCGTGTGTCTGATCGCGTCCTGCAGCAATACCGATCCACTGGCACCGGCGATCCGCAGCATGAAATCCATCGTGGTCGGATCCGCTGACTTCCCGGAATCGCAGATCCTCGCCGAGATCTACGCACAAACCTTGCAGGCCAACGGTTTCGACGTTGGACGACGGATGGGAATCGGCAGCCGTGAGACGTACATCCCAGCGCTCAAAGACCATTCGATCGATTTGGTGCCCGAGTATGTCGGCAATTTGCTGCGATACTTCGCTCCCAATTCGACCGTGACCATGCTCAACGCCGTCGAATTGGAGCTCTACCAGAAATTGCCGGGTGACCTGTCGATTCTCACGCCGTCACCGGCCTCCGACACCGATACGGTCAGTGTCACCAGTGGAACCGCGGCCGCGTGGAACCTCAAAACGATCGCCGACTTGGCCGCCCACTCACCAGAGGTGAAACTCGGGGCGCCCTCCTCCTTCGAGAACCGCCCGTCGGGCCTGCCCGGGCTGCGGCAGAAGTACGCGCTCAACATCAGTCCCGGCAACTTCGTCGCCATCAACGACGGTGGCGGTGCGGTGACGGTGCGCGCATTGGTGCAGGGGAAGGTGACCGCGGCCAACATCTTCACCACCTCGCCGGCCATCCCGCAAAACCATTTGGTGGTGCTCGAGGACCCCGAACACAACTTCGTGGCCGGCAACGTTGTGCCGCTGGTGAATTCGCAGAAGAAATCTGATCGTCTCAAGAATGTCCTGGACGCGGTCTCGGCGAAGCTCACCACGTCCGTCCTGGCCGGGCTCAACGCGGCCGTAGCCGGCAACGCCGGCGCCGATCCTGACCAGGCGGCGCGAAACTGGGTGCGGGACAACGGCTTCAACCATCCGATTGCGCAATGACGACCGGCTGGGGTGCGGCGCGTTGATCATCTTCGACAATGTCAGCAAGGTGTTCGCCGACGGGACCACTGCCGTCGATCGGCTCAGCCTGACGGTCCCGAACGGCAAGCTGACGGTCTTCGTCGGTTCCTCCGGCAGCGGCAAAACGACGGCGTTGCGGATGATCAACCGGATGATCGAGCCGACCTCCGGCACCGTAACCGTCGACGGGGCAAACGTTTCCACCGTCGACCCGGTGAAACTTCGGCTCGGAATCGGCTACGTGATTCAGCACGCCGGACTGATGCCGCATCAGCGGGTCATCGACAACGTTGCGACGGTGCCGGTGTTACGGGGGCAGTCACGCCGGGCGGCCCGCAAAGCGGCCTACGAGGTGCTCGAACGCGTCGGGTTGGACGCCAAGCTCGCCAACCGTTATCCGGCGCAGCTTTCCGGCGGTGAACAACAACGCATCGGTGTGGCACGCGCCCTGGCCGCCGATCCGCCAATCCTGTTGATGGACGAACCATTCTCGGCCGTCGACCCCGTGGTCCGTCTCGAGCTGCAGAACGAAATACTGCGTCTGCAAGGCGAATTGCACAAAACCATCGTGTTCGTCACGCACGATATCGATGAGGCGCTCAAACTCGCCGACCAAGTCGCGATCTTCGGTCGAGGCGGCGTGCTGCAGCAGTACGACGAACCCACCCAACTGCTTTCGCGGCCGGCCAACGACTTCGTGTCGAAATTCATCGGGCTCGGCCGAGGCTATCGATGGCTGCAGCTGATCGACTCGGCCGGCCTGCCACTGCACACCGTCGACACAATCCCGGCCAGCGACCTCACCAATGGCGGCGGCCCGCTCGTCGGCTGGGCGGTGGTGCTCGACGAGGACGGCCTACCGCTGGGTTGGATCGATGACGACGGTGTGCGGCGGCACAGCGGTGGTGCATCGTTGATCGACGCCATGAGCGGCGTCGGCGCGTTGTTTCGCCCCGGCGGCAACCTCAGCCATGCGCTGGATGCGGCGCTGTCGTCACCGTCGACAGTGGGCATCGCCGTCGACGAGGAAGGCAAGGTCATCGGCGGGGTACTGGCGGCCGATGTGCTGGCCGCGGTCGAATCCCAGCGGCGGACCTGAACATGCACTATCTGCTCACCCACCTGGGCGATGCGTGGACGCTGACTGTGATCCACCTGCGGCTGTCGTTGCTGCCGGTCCTGATGGGACTGGTGATCGCGGTGCCGCTGGGGGTGCTGGTGCAGCGCGCGCCGATTCCACGACGACTGACGACGGCGACCGCCAGCGTCGTATTCACCGTTCCGTCGTTGGCGCTGTTCGTGGCCCTGCCGGTGATCATCGGAACCCGGATTCTCGACGAGGCCAACGTCCTGGTCGCGCTGACGGCCTACACCACCGCGCTGATGGTGCGCGCGGTGCTGGAGGCGCTGGATGCGGTGCCGGCTCAGGTTAGTGACGCCGCCACCGCGGTCGGCTACTCGCCCATCAAACGAATCCTCAAAGTTGAACTGCCGCTGTCAATCCCGGTCATGATCGCGGGGTTGCGCGTGGTCGTGGTGACCAATATCGCGATGGTCTCGGTGGGTTCGGTCATCGGCATCGGCGGGCTGGGAACTTGGTTCACCGAGGGGTATGCGACCGACAAGAGCGATCAGATCCTGGCCGGCATCATCGTGCTGTTCGCGCTGGCGGTCGTCACCGACTTGTTGATCGTGCTGGCCGGCCGGCTCGCCACACCCTGGTCTCGCACGGGGGAAGCCACGCGCCGGCGACCGCTGGTGGCCCCGGTGGTGGGTGGTGCGCGATGAACTTCATCCAGCAGGCGGTTTCCTACCTGCTCACCGTCGACAACTGGACCGGACCGGTCGGGCTCGCGGCACGCATCTTGGAGCACGTGGAGTACACCGCCGTCGCGGTGGGCGCGTCGGCGCTGATCGCGATCCCGATCGGAATGATCATCGGCCACAGCGGCCGCGGCACGCTGCTGGTCGTCGGCGCAGTAAACGGGCTGCGCTCACTGCCGACGCTCGGAGTGCTTCTGCTCGGGGTGCTGCTGTTCGGGCTGGGGACCGGGCCGCCGCTGGTTGCCCTGATGCTGCTCGGTGTCCCGTCGCTGCTGGCCGGCACCTACGCGGGCATCGCTAACGTCGACCCGGTGGTGGTCGATGCGGCCCGGGCGATGGGCATGACGGAGGCCCAGGTGCTGCTGCGGGTCGAGGTGCCCAATGCGATGCCGTTGATTCTCGGCGGTCTGCGTAACGCCACGCTGCAGGTGGTCGCCACCGCAACAGTGGCCGCCTATGCCAGCCTTGGCGGGCTGGGCCGCTACCTGATCGACGGGATCAAAGAGCGTGAATTCCAGCTCGCTCTGGTCGGTGCATTGATGGTGGCGGCGTTGGCGTTGATCCTCGACGGTGTGCTGGCATTGGCGGTCTGGGTTTCGGTGCCGGGCACCGGACGGTTGCGTAGGCCTCATCGGTTCGATGATGTGACGGTGACCGCAGTTGCGGACCAGCCTGCCGCGGCCAATGGGCACGTCTTACGGTAGGGAGTGTGAACAGCCCCTCTGACCCGACTGAGCGCGTCTGGTCCGCGATGTTGACCTGGCGCGCGCCCGACATCTCCCGCATGGAATCGGTGCGAGTGCAGGTGTCTGGCAAGCGAATTAGGGCCACCGGACGCATCGTCGCCGCGGCAACCCCGGCCAACCCGGCATTTGGCGCCTTCTACGAATTGCAGACCGACGAGAGTGGAGCCACCAAGAGGTTCGGCCTGACGATCACCCTCGCCGCGCGGGAACGCCAGCTCGCGATCGCCCGCGACGAAGAGAACATGTGGATGATCACTGACCACCAAGGTGAGCGACGCGAGGGATATAACGGCGCACTCGACGTCGACGTGGTGTTCAGCCCGTTCTTCAACGCGCTGCCCATCCGCCGGTTGGGGCTGCACGAGCGGGCGGACGCGATCACGCTGCCGATGGTCTACGTCGACGTGCCGGATATGACAGTCACCCCGGCGACGGTGAGCTACTCCGGCGCGGGAGGCCTCGACGGGATCAAGTTGCATTCGCCGGTCGCCGACACGACCGTCAGCGTCGACGCCGACGGGTTCATCGTGGACTATCCCGGATTGGCAGAGCGGATCTGATCACCCCGCCCGCCCGGCCGGCGGCGGCCAGTTCCTCGCGCCAGTTCTCCGCACCGATCACGACCGTGAAGATGTCGGAGCGCGGAAAGCGGTCGTAGCGCGTGCGCGCGGCGTGACCCGCCTCGACGAGTTCGGCAACCGAGTTGTCCCAGTCCAGCGAGTCGCGGGCGCGGCCGAGCAGGTCGATCATCTTGTCGACCGCAGTCAGCAGGTGGCTCGTGTTGGCTTCGCACATCGCGCGCACCAGGTCCGGGGAGCTGCCGGCCACCCGGGTGCCGTCCCGGAAAGACCCGGCGGCCAGGGCGAAGGCCAGCGGCACCTCCGCTGCGGTCACCGCCAGGGCCTCGGCGAGCAGGTGCGGCAGATGCGAGATGGCAGCCGCCGCGGCATCGTGCTCGTCGGATTTGGCCGGCACCACCACCGAGCCGCAATCCAACGCCAGCGTCATCACGTTCCACCACACCACCGGGTCCACGTGTTCGTCGACGCTGACCACCCACGGGGCCGCCGTGAACAAGCTGGCGTGGCCGGCCGACCACCCCGAGCTTTCGGTGCCCGTCATCGGGTGACCGCCGACGAAGCGCTCGCGCAGACCGGCCGCGGCGACCTCGTCGAGCACCGCCGTTTTGACGCTGGTGACGTCGGTGAGCGGGCATCTGGGAGCCAATTCGGCGACGTGGGCAAGCATCGCCGGCAGCGCCGGCATCGGCACGGCCAGCACAATCAATGCGCCCGTGTCGGCGGCGCGGATCAGCGTGTCGGCGAGTTGGGTCGTGGCGTCAAAGCCGTCGGCGAGCGCGCCGTGCGCGCCCTCCACCGAGCGGTTGTAGCCGAATACCTCGCGGCCGGCAGCCGCGGCGGCCCGCATTATCGAACCGCCGATAAGTCCCAACCCGAGCACGCACACCGGGGTCCTCGTCGCAGTCCGAGCCACAGTCCAAGGTTGGCACAGTCTGGTGGATGGCCGCGGCTCGAGGTCCCCTCGCTGGTCCGCGCTGTCTGGTCAAGCAGCCTGGTCAACGACTAGCGTAGGCGCCCATGGGACGAGAGCGGGCCGCAACGCAAGGCCCGTCCGTGGACACACCGGACGGCTTTGGCGTCGCCGTCGTTCGCGAAGAGGGCCAATGGCGTTGTTCTGTGCTGGCCCCCAAATCGCTGACGAGCCTGGCTGCCGCCGAAACAGAACTGCGTGAACTGCGTAGTGCGGGAGCGGTGTTTGGGCTCCTCGATGTCGACGACGAGTTCTTCGTCATCGTGCGCCCCGCGCCCTCGGGAACCAAGTTGTTCCTGTCGGACGCCACCGCCGCACTGGACTACGACATTGCCGCCGAAGTCCTCGACAATCTGGACGCCGACATCGATCCCGAAGACCTCGAGGACGCCGAACCGTTCGAAGAAGGCGACCTCGGCTTGCTGTCAGACATCGGGCTGCCCGAAGCGGTGCTGGGCGTCATCCTCGATGAGAGCGACCTCTACGCCGACGAGCAATTGGGCCGTATCGCCCGCGAGATGGGCTTCGCCGACCAGCTGTCGGCGGTGATCGACCGCCTCGGTCGGTGACCGCAAGCGCGGCCGTGGCGTCGCAGCGCGGCGGAGCGGACGCAGCGGGTCGCCACGAATGACGGAGCCGGGCGCAGCGGGTCGCCGCCATCAGACTGGGTCGGTGAGCACTGACGAAGATCTGATCCGTGCCGCGCTGGAGGCCTCCGCAACGGCGGGCCCACGCGATGTGCCGATCGGTGCGGTGATCGTCGCTGCCGACGGAACCGAACTCGCCCGGGCGGCCAATGCCCGTGAGGCCCTTGGTGATCCGACCGCGCACGCCGAAGTCTTGGCGATGCGGGCGGCGGCCGCGGTGCTTGGTGACGGGTGGCGGCTGGAGGGGGCCACGCTCGCGGTCACCGTCGAACCGTGCACCATGTGCGCCGGCGCCTTGGTCCTGGCGCGCGTCGCGCGGCTGGTGTTCGGCGCGTGGGAACCCAAGACCGGAGCAGTCGGATCGCTGTGGGACGTCGTGCGCGACCGTCGGCTCAATCACCGCCCGCAGGTACGCGGCGGGGTGCTCGAGCGGGAGTGCGCCGCGCCGCTGGAGGCCTTCTTCGCCCGCCAGCGATTGGGGTGAGTGGCGCCTGGTTGGGTAAGCTGCTCGGCGGTGGCGTGTCCGAGCGGCCTAAGGAGCACGCCTCGAAAGCGTGTGACGGCAAAACCGTCCGAGGGTTCAAATCCCTCCGCCACCGCCACAACTACCGGCGAGAAATCGCAGGTAGTTGATTACTTTTGCATTGGCTGTAACGGGCGCCCTGGTGGGCCCGGCAACTGGGGCTGGTCAGTCGGTGCGGGCCGAGTCACCGCGATGTCGTGATCTGGACTCCCTGCGGCGTAGATGGCGACATCGTCCGGATGAATTTCGTAGCCGAGTTCGTCGATGAATCCGACGCGCACCGCACGTCCGGTGCGCCTGGCTTTGCGGAACATGCTGGGGCCTTCCTCGCAGGGCAGATGCTTGTCGCCCCAATCCGACAATGCGCCGATGACAACGTGGAGTTCGCGACCGATGGCGGTTAGGTGATAGGACGGCCGGCTGCGTTGTCCGGGCTCCTGGTAAGACCCGCGGGTCATGATGCCGTAGTCGACCAGAGTGGACAGGCGGTCTGCCAGTGTGTCTGCGGGCAGGCCGAGTTTGCGTTCGAAATCGGCGAAGCGGGTCTTTCCTGCCAGCGCTTCCCGCAGGATCAGTAGGGTCCATCGTTCACCGAGGATGGTGAGTGTGCGGGCGATCGAACATTTCTGGTCGTCGACGTTTTTCTGTCCCATTAGACTGCAGTCTAACGTCCTGGCTCCGCGGATTCTACCCAGCTGCCCGCCTTTTCGATCACGCCATCGGCATTCGGCGGACCGGATGACGTGTGCAGAGCGCTCGAGTATGCTTGGGCTGCTGGCATTAAGGACGACATTAGCCCTCTTCACGGGTGCCTTCGCCGCAAATCAACCTACGCCGCCAGTTGGCTGAATCAGACTAGACATTTCCAAGTCAGGTGGCGTACGGTTCTCGGCAGGGCATTCAGTCACGGCTTCGCGCCGCCGGCCATGTGGCTCAATGAGGTGTCACCCGCGCGTGGCCGGATCACAATGGGATCTAGGAGTTGGCAAGTGCACCAACCACTTTCGTTGGCAGTGTGCGACTGGAACCACGTTTACCTGTGCAGTCGGTCATGAGTGCGGATGCAGGTCGGTTCGCTGGGGTGGCCTCGTTGGGTGCCAGGTTGGCGAACCTCGAGCTGGAACCTGGCACCATCTCGTTGGGAGTCGAAACGACCGCGCGGCGTCCTTGTGGTGCCGAGTGCGGCGAAGATACTTGGCATGTCTGCCCCGCAGGACATGGACGACCTGCTACAGCATGGCCGCGCTGATGAAGTGCGGGCGGTGCTGGATGCAGCTCGACACCGCATCGCTCGATAGCCGAGCCGCTGAGGCGGTGCTTGTCGATCCAGCGCAGCTCCGCTTCGCGCCGTTAGTCACACGGCCGCAAAAGATTGTGTGTGTCGGTTTCAATTACCGCGAGCACGCTGAAGAGACCGGGACACCGATCCCCACGGTGCCTCCGTTGTTCAACAAGTACAACAACTCCTTGAACCGCCACGGCGGCACCATCGCGCTACCGACACGGGTGGCCTATCAGTTCGACTACGAGACGGAGCTAGTGATCGTGATGGGCCGCGAGGCTCGCAACGTCACCGCGGATCAAGCACTGGCCTATGTCGCCGGCTATGCGACCGGCAACGACTTCAGCGCCCGTGACCTGCAAACAGCGACAACGCAGTTCATGATCGGCAAGACCTCCGATGGGTTTGCGCCTATCGGGCCCTGGCTGGTGACCGCGGACCGGGTCCCGGACCCCAACAGCCTGCGACTGCGGACTCACGTCAACGGCGAACAGCGCCAGGACTGGAACACGAGCGACATGATCTTTAATTGCGCACAGCTGATCAGCTTTGCCTCGGGAATCTTTCCGCTGAGTCCAGGCGACGTCATCTTCACCGGCACCCCGCAAGGTGTCATCTTCGGCCAGAAAGAGCCGCGGGAACAACGCGCCTGGCTCAAGGGCGGCGACGAAGTGACCTCCGAACTAGAGGGCCTCGGCCGCTTGACGGTGACTTTGGCCTGACCAGTCGGCGTAAACGCGGAGAGATCGACCCTCTGTCAACGAAACGAGGAAGCATGACCAGCCGGACCACTTCCGTTGCGGCTCAGCGTGAACCGGAGCTGCTCGGACAGACCGTTGTCGTGATCGGTGGCAGCGCAGGCATCGGGCTGGAAACCGCGCGTCGTGCTCGGGCCGAGGGGGCCGATGTCATCATTACCGGCCGCAATGTCGAGCGACTCGCGCAAGCGGGCGAGGAGATTGGCGCGCAGCGCACCGCAGCCTTTGATGCCAACGATACGGCTGCGCTGCAAAGCTTCTTCGCTGAATTGACCGCACCGATCGACCATGTGCTGGTCAGCGGCGGCGGCCCGCACTACGGACCGCTGTTGGAAATGGATACAACCCAAGTGCGCGATGCGGCCACCGACCACCTGGTCCTGGCACTTGAGGTCGCCCGGCACGGCGCGGGCAAGATGAGGCCAGGCGGGACACTGCTTCTCATCGGCGGCACCGGCGGCCGGCGTATCGGCCACGGCCTGGGGATCGTCTCGGCTGCCACCGCCGCGCTGCCACCGTTCACCGCAGCCCTGGCCCTCGAACTCGCGCCGATTCGGGTCAACCTCATCGCCGCCGGGTTCGTGGACACACCGTTGTCGGCATCACTGCTTGGAGACCAGCTCGAGGAACGTCGCCAGGAACTACGGGCGACGCTACCCATCGGCCGCGTGGTGCTTCCGTCTGATGTCGCTGCGCTCGCCGTCCACATCATGAGCAACACCGCGCTCACCGGTGCAACGTATGACATCGACGGTGGACAGCAGTTCCTCGCATGATCACTGAAAGAATTGAGATGACTGCAACCGCAACCGATCAATACCTGGCCCAGGAATTTCCTGGCAATGGACACGACTAACACAGCGGGAGCGACATGAATCAGCAAGTGACACAAGGTGATACCGCGACGACGCAGCAAGTGCTTGCCCACCACCTCGAATTCTTCGGGAAGCGCGACCTCGCAGCCACCATGGCCGACTACACCGACGAGGCGACGTTCTTCAGTCAAGGTGGCGTGCTGCACGGCTCCGACGCTATTCGCCAATTCTTCGGCACGCTGTTCGAGGAGTTTGAGAAGCCAGGCATGTCCTTCGATTTGCTCCAGCAGGAGGTGGACGGCGATACCGCCTACATCGTGTGGAAAGCCGAGTCGGCAGACAACGTCTTCGAAATCGGCACCGACACCTTCATCGTGCAGAACGGAAAAATTGTCACCCAAACTTTCGCGGGCAAGATCACTCCCAAGAGCTGATTTCAGCCTTGACGCGGTCCAATGAGATAAGGACATCCATCATGCCACTCGCTCGAATCGACCTCACCCAGGGCCAATCGGCCGAATATCGACAAGCCATCGGAGAAGTCGTGTACGACGCCATGGTCGAGATTCTGAAAGTACCTGAAGGAGACCGCTTTCAGGTCATCACCGAACATCCAGCGCAGAACTTCATCTTTGACCCCGACTACCTGGGCATCCATCGATCGAAGGACTGCGTGTTCATCCAGTTGACACTCCTGGCCGGCCGAACCGTGGACCAAAAATCGGCCTTTTACAAGGCTATCGCAGACGGACTGCACAAGCGCCTAGAAATGCGCCGAGAAGATGTATTCATCAACCTAGTCGAAGTCAGCAAAGAGAACTGGTCCTTCGGCAATGGTGAAGCCCAATACGCGAAATAGCAAACAGCACATGGGGAATCGCAGAAATTTTCCCGAGGAGTCTAACTCATCGACGGGAAGGGTGGCGTAGTTGTGCCGACATATGTCTGTTTAGCCGGAAGCGGCCAGATCAGCGCCGGACAAAGGCAGCGCATCGCTGCGGGAATCACGCTGATCCACAGTGAATGCACGGGAGCCCCACCGGCGTTCGTACAGTGCATCTTTCAAGACCTCGGCGCGGCCAGCCACTACATCGGCGGTGAGGCCGCGCCAGAAAGTGTATGGGTGTATGGGCATATCCGGGATGGACGTGACGAAGGGGTCAGAGAGCGCATCTTGATCAGGATCTCTGAACTCCTCGTCGATATCTTGCATATCGACCCGTCACTAACGTGGGCCTACATCAATCCGCTGGCCAACACCGACATGGTCGAATTCGGCCGCACCTTGCCCTTGCCCGGCGCCGAACAGCAATGGATCGAGCAGATGCCCGCCGGCTTGCGCGAGCGCCTGCTCGAACTCAACGAGCGCGCCACGCGATGATTCGAAACTGCCATCAGCGTGATGACATCCAGCTGCACTGGCACTGCGACCTTCCTGCCGACCGGCTCGTGTGGCCAAATCCAGCCTTCGCACCAGTTGCGTCGATTCTGCCACCGCCATAACAGCCGGCGAGAATTAGCCGGCGGAGCGCCGGCGTCGCCGCAGCGAACGTCGCTGGTCCCAACAAGGGAACAAAAATGACATCGCGACACGGTCACCCTGTCGCGGTCGAGGTTCTCGGGCGGACATCGATGACCGGCTCACGACGCAAGCAGCGGGCGGTGATGGCAGTTTCTGTGGGAAACATGGCACATCCGACACCTCGGGATGCGCCGATACCGGGGTTGCATGGACTTCATCGGACCGAAAGGATCACATGACCGACACATTCACCGAGCGCATCGCTGGCGTCGTTATCCCCGACACCCCTCTCGTGCGTGAAATCACCGAGTACATCCGCGACACTGAGGACGAGCTTCTGTTCAACCACTCCCGCCGGGTGTTCCTCTGGGGCACACTGCAAGGTCATCGGCGTGGTCTGCAGCCCGACCCCGAATTGCTGTATGCCGGTGCGATGTTCCACGACATCGGGCTTACCGAGGGCTACCGGAGTTCGATGCTGCGGTTCGAGGTCGACGGCGCCGACGCCGCACGCGATTTCCTGGTGGAGCGTGGCGTTGACGAATCCGCGGCGCGTAAGGTGTGGCTTTCCATTGCGCTGCATACGACGCCTGGCGTACCGGAGTTCCTGGAGCCCGAAATCGCTCTCGTCACAGCGGGTGTCGAGACTGACAACCTGGGCATCGGTCGTGAAGATCTGTCCACCGAGGCAATTCAAGCGGTCACCGCTGCTCATCCTCGACCCGATTACAAGAACCGTATCTTGCGGGCGTTCGCCGAAGGCACGAAGCACCGGCCGCGTACCACATTCGGGACGGTCAATGCCGATGTGCTGCAACACTTCGACGATTCGTTCGTCCGTAACGATTACGTCGAGGACATCCGCAACTGCAGCTGGCCGGAATAGGGGCACGACGTAACCCGAGACGTGCGCTCGATCAACCTCGATGGCGCGACGGCCACACTAGAGGGACTTAGTCGATCAACGACTGTGTGCCGAGAACGGTCGCAAAGGCGAGGCGCTCGGCGTCTTCGGTCTCGGGTTCGGCGGTGAAGATCATGATCCGCAGATCATCGGCGGCGACGACTAGGGTGTCGCACTCGAGCGTGATGTGGCCTACGTCGGGGTGGTCGATGATTTTGCGCCGGCCCTGGTCTTGGTGCGGTTCGAAGTTGCCGTCCCAGAGTTCGACGAAGCGTGGGCTCAGCGCGGCGAGTTCGCGGATCAGTCGCTTCAGCCTTTGATCGGCGGGATACCGGGCGGCGGTCAGGCGCAGGTCGGCGACCAGTCGAGCCTGCTGGTCGGCCCGCTCCTCGGGGGTTTGTACGGCGCGGCTGCCTGGGCCGATGAGGTGGCGCCAGATGCTGTTGCGTTCGATTCCCCGCCAGTTCGTGGTCGGACCCATCAGCGCGTCGTACGGCGCGTTGGCGACGATGAGCGTCCAGGTGGCGTCGTAGACGGCGACGGGGGTGTTCGCCAGGCGATCGAGGAGGCGTTGCACGCTGGGCGTGATGCGTGTCGACACCAGGTCGAGCCCGGGCGGAATGTGTCCGGCTAGCCGGAACAGCAGGTCGCGTTCGGCCGTCGGTGAGACGCAATGCGCGGGCCAGGGCCTCCACGACTTGCGCCGAAGGCGAGGTGGCCCGTCCCTGTTCGAGCCGGGTCAGATAGTCGACGGAGATCCCGGCCAGCTCGGCGAGCTCTTCGCGGCGCAGCCCGGTCGCGCGGCGCCGTCTGCCTTGGGCGACACCGACCGTCGCCGGAGCGACACGGTCACGCCAGTGACGCACGGTCGGGCCGAACTCCCAGGAATCCACCCTCTCAACTGTGCACCACGCCGCAGTGGTTGTCCTGGCCCTGGCGGTCCTACGACAACGTGACCACTGCCTATGCGTTCGAGGTTCGGCCGAGACTCGGTGCAGTCGACAGTTGCCGGTCGCTGAAGGAGAAGAGATGTCTGATTCGTAGCGGCGGCGCCAGGACGGCCGCGGCGAAAAGATCGCGTTGACCAACGTGCGCGTGTTCGATGGGCGTGAACTTCGCGGGCCCACCACGGTGGTCATCGAGGGCGGGATCGTGGGCAATGACTCCGCCGGCGCGCGGGTCATCGACGCTGGCGGGGCCACCCTGCTGCCGGGACTCATCGATGCCCACGTTCACCTCCTGAACGAAGAGCACCTGCAGCAACTGGCGGCTTTCGGGGTCACGACGGCGCTGGACATGGGGGCCTGGCCGCCGTCCATGGTCGACTCGCTGCGCAACAGAACCGGTATGGCGGACATTCGCAGCGCAGGCATCCCCGCGACCACCGCCGGCAGTGCCCACAGTCACCTACCGGGGTATCCGGCCGGGGAATTGGTCGACGGTCCCGCGGGCGCAGCCCGATTCGTGACCGACCGGATCGCCGAGGGAGCGGATTACATCAAGCTCATCGCCGACATCCCCGGACCCGACCAGGAGACACTCGACGCACTAGTTGCCACGTCACACCAGCGCGGCAAGCGCACCGTCGCACATGCCGTGTCCACGGCCGCCCTCGACATGGCATTGCAGGCCGGGGTCGACATGGTCACCCATGTCCCGCTCGACCGCCGGCTCACCGAGTCCACGGCGGCTCGCATACTCGCGCAGAAGTGCGCCAGCATTCCGACGTTGACGATGATGAAGGGCATCGTGGACCGATCCGCCGCTGCGGCCGCTTCGCAGCCCGAGGGTGTAGCGGCGGCTGGGCCGAACTATGAAGCGGCTCGCGGCAGCGTCGCCGAACTGCACCGAGCCGGTGTGCCGATCCTCGCGGGTACCGACGCTAACGCCGGCCCCGGCATACCCTTCTCACCCCGCCACGGCGAAAGCCTGCACGAAGAGCTCGAATTGCTCATCGACGCCGGCCTGTCGACCGTCGAGGCGCTGCGCGCGGCGACCGTACTGCCGGCCCAATACTTCGGGTTACACGACAGAGGCGTGATCGAACCCGGCCGACGGGCCGACCTCGTACTGATCGACGGCGATCCCATCGCCGACATCCGCGCCACCCGACTGATTCGGCGGGTCTGGTGCGCCGGTGTGGAGCACCGGGTCGCCTCCGCCGCATAACACCAGCAACCTATTTAGTTCCACAGAGAGGTTCGATTCAATGAAAACAGTTGTAATGACAGGCGGCACTGCCGGTTTCGGGGCATTTGCCGCAACAGAGGATCTCCGACACGCCCAATACGAAACTGATTCTTGGGGCGCGCGACACCAAGAACTCGTCGATCGACGCGCTGCCATTGGATCTGGCACGTCTTTCGAATGTTCGGTCCTTCGTTCAAGCGCTCACGAAGAAGTTGGACGGCACGAAGATCGATATCCTCATCCTGAATGCCGGGGCGCAGTTCGGAAACACCAAGCACCGAACAGAGGACGGATTCGAATCGACGTTCGCGATCAATCACCTTGCCCACTATCTTCTGCTCAGGTTGCTCACGCCCAGTCTTGCGCAAGAACGCGACCGTCGTAATCACCACCAGCGATGTCCATGATCCCAAGATGAATCCTCTGGGACCAAGGAGCTCGATCCTGAAACACTGGCCCACCCGAACGCAAGGGCAAAGGATTCATCCCGGGATTCAGGGCCTACTCAAGCTCCAAGCTCTGTGATCTCTTAACGGCGCGTGCCTTCGAGGCCTCAACGGAGGCGCAGACGAATGGGCATCCGGGTCATCGCCTACAACCCCGGGCTCACGCCCGACACGTCGTTGTATCGCGCGTGGCCGTGGTGGGCAAAGTTGATGATGGCGTCGGCCTCTCTTGTTCGTCCTCTGGCGGGCATCAACACCATCGAGCAGGCAGGAAATGCGATCGCCGATCTCGCCCTCGGAATGATTGTTCCTCCGACCGGCCGCATCTACGCGTCACTGGTAAAGGGCAAACTCACGTGGCCGGATCCCTCCGAACTGGCACAAAGCGACACGGCAATGAAAGAACTATGGGTGGACAGCGCCTGCATGGTCGGCCTGCCCGAATAAGCGTAAGAAGAATATCTGTTGGGACGGCTGTTCGTGAATGCAACGAACTAGTTGGCCGTCACCGCTCGCAGTTCCTGGACCGACTCGTCGATGAGTCGGCGCAACGCGGTCGGATCATTCTGTTGCACCCATTGAGCGAATGCCACCTGGAAAACGGTCACGCCCGCCTGGGCGGCGAGCATCGCGGCATTCGCCGATACGCCTCGTTCGACTAGTGCGTCCTTGACCGCTGCGGCGAGGTTCTGCAGCTTGATCAGTTCGCGCTCCAGCAGCTCCGGATTGGCCTCGATAATCCGGGTGCGGATCCGGGCGAAGGGGTGGCGCTCGGTGAACATGTCTGCGACGGGATCGAGTCCGGCTACCACGGCCGTGAGCGGATTTGCGTCGGCCGCGGCGGCGGCGACTCCTTCGAGCCAGACGTGTTGGAGTTCCTGGCTGCCGCTGAACAACACCTCTCGTTTGTCGGAGAAGTAGCGAAAGAAGGTTCGCTTGGTCAGCCCGGCGCGCTCGGCGATCTCGGCGACGGTTGTCGCCTCATATCCTTGCTCGTCGAACAGTTCGATCGCGGCGCCCATGAGGCGGCCCTGTGCATCCGGTTTCCAGCGTGACATCGCCCCTGAGCATAGCCGATGACACCAAGTGACATGAAAGCGTAGTGTGATGACACCAGGTGACATACCCTTCCGACTGGAGGTTTTCATGCACATATTCGTGACCGGCGCCTCAGGCCACATCGCCGCCGCCGTCATCCCCGAGCTCCTCTGCCACGGCCACCAAGTCGTGGGCCTTGCCCGCTCCGACGCCTCCGCCGAGACCGTCGCCGCGATGGGCGCCGAGGTTCTGCGCGGCGATCTCGATGACCTCGACAGGCTGAAAACCGCCGCGACTGGTGCCGACGGCGTGATCCACCTCGCCTTCAAACACGAGGCCATGCGCACCGGCGATTTCATGGGCGCGGTCGACTCGGACATGGCGGCCACCCGGGCGATCGGCGAGAGCTTGGTCGGCACCGACAAGCCGTTCGTCACCACCGGCGGCACGCTGATGCTCGCGATGGCCGGCATCAGCGGTCGCCCGGGCACCGAGGATGACCAGTCCGAGAGCGGTCCCCGCACGGACGCGGCGAACTACACACTCGGTCTGGGGCAGCAGGGCGTGCGCTCCTCCGTCGTCCGGCTCGCGCCGATGGTGCACAGCGACCTCGACCACCACGGCTTCACCCATGCGCTGATCGGCTTCGCATCCGAGAGCGGGGTGGCCGCATACACCGGCGACGGCTCGAACCGCTGGCCGGCGGCCAACAGCTACGACATAGGCGTGCTCTACCGCTTGGCGCTGGAGAAGGCGCCTGCCGGCTCGACCCTGCATGGCGTGGGTGATACAGGCATTCCCCGGAAAGTGATCGCCAAGACGATCGCCGACAAGCTCGGGATCGGGACCAAGAGCATCACTAATGAGGAGGCGCCGCAGTACCTTGGCTTCCTCGCCGGCTTTGCCGGTTTGGACAACCCGACCTCCAACGACAAGACCCGCGAGTTACTGGGATGGAAGCCGACCCATCCCGGATGGATCGAGGACGTGCAGACCGGCCACTACTTTGCCTGATACCCCCGCAGACGCTGCTCGATGGCGAAAACGGCGGCTAGCGCTGAGGTCGCGACTCCTTTAGCGCCTGTCGGGTCCCGTCGCCCGTCGCCACAGCAGGCTGCTGTGCGTCGTCACGCCGGCGTCGTCGGTCGTCGTCGCCGAGAGAGTCAACAGGTCGCCCTCGACGCTGGCATGCCGAAACTGCGGTTGCGCCAACAGTTCCGGCATCATCGACATGGTGACGTCGTGGTGCAAGGTCGACGTTTCCTCGTTGACGGAGAATCGCCCGCCGTATGCGACGTAGCCACCCATGTCCGACTCGGCGAGCTGGGCCGACATGTGGCCGTCGGCGGTATAGAGAATCAGGCCGCGCGGCGCCGTGCCGAGTGGATGGCGGTCCTCGCCAGTAGTCCTGTCGCGAGCGACGAACGACACCAGCTCCCACGTGCCGAGGACGGCATCCCGCAGCGTTCGTTTCACGGCAGGACGCCGGTGTGAGCGACCGACATCACGGCGGTGTCTTGCCAATCCTGGGCGTTCGTCACAAGTTCCGTCCTCGCCGTTAGGTTGCTGGGCCGCGCGACTGTTGGTCGTTGACCATACGTAGCTCACTTACCGTAACGGCGGCGCACGGTCATTTGTGGTTCAGCTCCAATTCGAGCAGGCTTTCGGCTGTCGCGGCGATCGTGTCGGCGGCCGAACGTGGTTGCCAGCCAAGCAGTTTGGTCGTGGTGTCGGTCGACATCAACTTTGGCGGGCCCAGCAGATCGGTGAAGGTGCCGAGCGCAGGCATGAACCGGGCCGCGGCACGCACTAGCCAGTCGGGCACGTCGCGCCTCGGTATCCGGCTGCCGGCATCGCCAATCCGCGAGCGCAGGATCGCCGCTATTTCGGGCAGCGACAACGGCTGACCGGCCGACGCGAGGAACCGCCGGCCTGCGGCCTGCGGCCGCACCATTGCCCGAAGATGCAGGTCGGCCACGTCGCGCACGTCGACCACGGCGAACGAGGCCCGCGGCAGGAACGGCGGCTTGCCGTCCAACAGTGCGGCGATAAGTCCGACCGAACTGGCCAGGTCTGAGCCGAGCGTCGGCCCGAAGATTCCGACCGGGTTCGACAACCGCCAGTTCCAGCCTGTCGGTGTGGGCGGCGAACTCCCATGCAGCACGCTCGGCAATCGTCTTCGACTTGACGTACGGGCTCTGATTGCCGGTGGGGTCGGTCCAGTCGGTCTCGTCGTAGGGCAGCCCAGACGGTTTGGGGCTGTATCCGATCGCGGCGAACGAGGAAGTCATGACCACGCGCCGCACCCCGGCGTGTTCGGCCGCCCGCAGGACTCGCAAGCGCGCCTTCCCTGGCGGGGACGATCAGGTCGTTTTCGTCCTTCGGCTGCTGCGGCGGAAAAGGTGAGGCCACGTGCAACACGTATTGGCAACCAGAAACGGCCTCACTCCATCCGGCGTCAGAGGTGAGATCGGCTGCCACGAAGGCCAATCGCCCGGTGTCGGCACCCGCCCGTGCGAGGGTGGTGCGGACTGCCGGTTCGCGGTCAAGCGAGCGGACAGTGGTCCGGACGTGCTGGCCTTCGGCAATAAGCCGCAGAATGATATGTGCGGCAAGGAATCCCGATCCGCCGGTAACGAGGACGGGTGCGCTGGTGTCAGTCATGCTGTGGCCCAGCTTCTTCGGCGAGGAGTTGAGCGGAGAGTTGCCGCACCTTGGGGATGATTCGCTCCTCGGCGGCTGCGTCGCCGCGTTCCTTTGCGGCCCACAGCTCGGCTTTGGTCGCCACGTATTGCTCGCGCAGCTTCAGCCGGGCGATCTCGCCCCCCAGCCGTTCGGCATGCCGGGCGAAGAGGTCCCTCTGCTCGGCTTCGCCGCCATGCCCGCGCTGCATGTTCGCGACATAGGCGCGCATGTCGGCTACCGACATCCCGGTTCCGCGCAGACAACTCAGCGCTTCGATTGCGGCGACGAGGTCCGACGGATACCGGCGGTGACCGCTGCTCTGGTCACGCGGAACGGTTTCGATCAGCCCGATGCGCTCGTAGTAGCGCAGCGCCGACTCCGCCAGCCCGGTGCGCCTCGACACCTGCTGAATGGTCAGGTCGGCGAGTTCGTCACTCAGTTTGGTGCTCATGACACCACTCTGCCGAACTTGAAGCGCTTTAAGTCAAGCCTTCGTCAACCCGGGCCTAAGCCCTCTGACCGCCGGCCCGCGCACCCTGCCCAGGAAGCTTGGGTGGGCCCGCGGTGTATTTAGCTGGTCAGTTCTCCGGGGAGGGCTGAAAATCCCAACCCGGGTCGGCATTCCAGCCCGGATCCGGTTGGGATTGCTGCGGAGCCGGTGGGGGATTCCAACCCGGATTCGATGGGTCGTCTGCGGCGAATCCACCGTAACTGGCCTGGTCTACCAGGTGCACCGATCCCGATGCGGCAACGCTCTCGGCGCCATCGGGCCGCACAACATTGAACAGCGCGAGCGTCGCGATGGTCGCGGCCCCCGCAAATATCAGCTGCGCTATCCGGATTTGTCGACGCCGACCGTCGGCTGATTTTGTCTCATGCTCGGGGTGGTCGATGGCTGTGTTCATGCTCTATCTTTGCGCTTCGCTACTAGCCGCAGCCTGGGCGATGGTTATCGATCAGATGTGAGGTCCTGGCTTTTCTCGTCGGTTCGAGGTATTTCGGACCGACGATCCTATTTACTGTGATCCAACTCAGTCAGTGGCCGCACGCGCTGAGGTTCGTGGGGCAGGTGAGTGTGGGAGGGCAAACCGATGAAGTGGCTGGCGGCGTGGTGGGGGCAGGCTGACCATTTCGATTGGCTGACAGGCTATTTGCAAGCTCACGGGCTGAGTTCAAACACCTGCCGGATTATGGCTGGGGTGGCCGCCTCGTTGGTGCTGGTGCCGGCCAACGTGTGGCTGGGTCCTGCCCACGTGTATCGGCCTTTGGCGCTGACGTATTCCGTCTTGGCCGGCGTGATCGGGGTGGGCATGGCGATGCTCTGGTTGCGCGGCTGGCCCACTCGGCACCAGTCTCTCGTCTTCATTCTGACCGGCAGTGCAATTATCGCCGTCGGCTGCTTGTGGGAACCGCAACCGCTTGTCGGGCTGATGGCATGCGCGTCCCTGTCGATTCCCGGCGGCTACCTCGCGTTCTTCCACACCGCCAAGTACATGGCGCTGAACTTCTGGCTAGCCAGCATAATCGCGGCCTGGCAAGCGGCGCGTCTCGCTGTTGCGGGGCAAGCGGTCCTGGCCTTCAGCGGCTACTTCATGGTCCTGGAACTCAACGTGATCGTGCCGCTAGCCATTCAGATCGTCGTGCGCTCACTCTGGCTTGATCTCTTGCGCGCCAACCGCGACCCGCTGACCGGCCTGCTGAATCGGCGAGCCTGCAATGGGGCCATCGTGGGGCGGATGCTCGTCGGCAACAACCGTATGTTTTTGATGGTGGCCATGGTTGATCTAGACCAGTTCAAAAAGCTCAACGACACACACGGGCATGCCGCCGGCGATCAAGCGCTCGTCGCGGTAGCCGGCGCCTTGAACGCCGCCTGCAGCGACACCACCGTCCTCGGTCGGGTTGGCGGCGAGGAATTTTTGATCGCCGACATCGTGACAGCAGAACAGAAGCCCGGGTGGGGCCGACAGCTCTGTGACGCCGTGGCCGCGATCAACGCGCCGGTGACCGCGAGCGTCGGAATCGCCACCATGGCGTTGCGCACCATCGTTGCGGATCATGCCGACCACGCGTTTCGCCGGTTGGTTGCCCACGCCGACAACGCCATGTATGAAGCAAAACGGTGCGGGGGCAACCAAACTCGCCACCACCAGCTCGTGGTCTGACCCGCCGTCAAGCGCTGGCCGCTGTAGCGAACCAGCGACGTGTGTCGGCACACCTGCCCCGGTGGGTATGGTTCGACGATGACGCCGGCCGCACAGCGCGAGAGCGGCGGGACTGCTGAAGACGCCACGCGTGGGCGCCCGCGCGACACGCAGCGCCGTGCGGCTGTCATCGCCGCCACTCGCCAGCTCCTGATCGCCAACGGCTACGACGAAATAACTCTGGCTGGCGTCGCGCGTCATGCCGGGGTGTCGCGGCCCTTTGTCTACGAACACTGGGGCAGCAAGTTCGCACTGGTTGAGGACGCCATCTTTTCCGCACCTGGCGAACTTCCGTCGATCGACGATCTCCCTTTCGCCGAGGCGCTGACCAGCCTGATCACCGGCATGGTCCGCGTCCAGTCGGATCCTGCGTACTTGGCGGGCATGCCGGGCGTCGCGACCGTGCTCTATAGCCGGCCCGACTTGGTCGAACAGGTCGAGGCGCACTACATCGCACCGATCAGGGCACGGTGGGTCCGGCTCATCGAACGCGGAAAGGCCGAAGGTCTGGTGAGGTCCGCGGTTGACGGGAGTGCGCTGATGGACACTGTGCGCGGTGCCGTCACGCTGCACACTTCGGTGAACAAGGCTCTCGGAGAGGCTGAACTGATCGTCCATCTGCGGTCATTGATCACCTACGGGATCACCGCCGACGAGTGACAATCGTTCAGTTTCCTTACATTGTGTAAGGTAACGGCGCTGCGGAGGAGGGCTGCTCAATCTTGACCAAGAATTCGCTGCACGCGCTCTTCGACCTCACCGGCCGCAGCGCCATAGTTACGGGCGGCACGCGCGGCATCGGGCTGGCCATCGCCGAGGGGTTGGTCGAGTGCGGGGCCAACGTGGTCGTCGCCAGTCGCAAGGCCGACGCGTGCGCCACGGCGGCGGAGAAGCTGCAGGCGCTGGGCGGCGGGCAAGCCGTCGGCGTCCCCACGCATCTGGGTGAGCTGGACGCCATCGATCGTCTGGTCGACGCCACCGTCGCGCAGTTCGGCCGGATCGACATGGTGGTCAACAACGCCGCCAATGCCCTCTCGCTGCCGCTGGGTGAGTTCACTCCCGAAGCGTGGTCGAAGTCCTTCTCCGTCAATCTGCAGGGTCCGGTGTTCCTGATCCAGGCGGCGCTTCCGTACCTGCGCAAGAGTGAGCACGCGTCGATCCTCAACGTGGTGTCCGCCGGTGCTTTCATCTATTCGCCTGCGGTGTCGATGTATTCGGCGGCCAAGGCCGCGATGGTGTCGTTCACGCGGTCGATGGCCGCGGAGTTCGCGTCGCAGGGGATCCGGGTCAATGCCTTGGCGCCCGGATCGGTCGATACCGACATGGCGCGGGCCAATCCACCGGAGTTTCTCGAGGTGATGAAGGCCGCTGCGCTGCTGAAGCGGATCGCCGACCCCGTCGAGATGGTGCCGCCGGCACTGCTATTGCTTTCCGACGCAGGAAGTTTCATCACCGGGCAGACCATCATCGCCGACGGCGGAATGGTAGCCCGGTAGAAAGGGCAATCATGACCGACACAGACAGCGCAACGCGCGAAGCCAATAAGCAAACACTTCGGCGGGCGATGGACGGCATCAACGCGCTCGATCTCGACGCGGTCATCGGCGAACTCCACGACGACGCCCGCTTCGAATTGCCTTACGAGGATGCGGTTCCGGATTCCGGCCGCGACGGCATCCGTGACCTGCTCGCGTCGATGTTCGTCATGTTCAGCAAGTTCGACATGACTGTTACCGACATCTATGACCTTGTCGACCCGAACATGTTGGTGGCGCGGTATCGGGGC
This sequence comes from uncultured Actinomycetota bacterium, assembly GCA_963832935.1. Taxonomy (GTDB): domain Bacteria; phylum Actinomycetota; class Actinomycetes; order Mycobacteriales; family Mycobacteriaceae; genus Mycobacterium. Next base: position 309,292 of record CAWHWA010000013.1, on the reverse strand, counting down.
GACGCGCTGGGGCGGGACAAGCCCGTCGTATACCAGAACGACTACCTCGGTGTGTTCGAGTTCCGCGACGGCCGGATCTCGTTGTGGCGCGAGTACGACAACCCCATGGTGTCCGCCGCGGCAATCGCGAAGTTGGCCGAGGACACACCCGAGGCGAGCGCATGAACGATCCGGCGATCGAGATCACGCGCCTCGACGACGGTGCGATCGCCGTGATGACGATCAATCGTGCCCACCGCAGGAACGCGCTGGACTCGCAGACCCTTGTCGACATGCATCGCCTGCTGGACGCACTGAACGGCGATCCCACGCTGCGAGCGATCGTGGTGACGGGCACGGGTGTCTCGTTTTGCGCTGGCGCCGACTTGAAATCGCAGCCCGACGATCTCTCCGATAGCGCGGGTGTGCCGTGGGCCGAGCTGCGATCGGCGGCCACCTCGACCATCGCCATCACGATGGCCGCGCAGGAACTCATGGCCTCTGCCTTCGAGAAGATCCACCGGCTCCGGGTGCCGGTCATCGCCGCGGTCAACGGGTTTGCCCTGGGCGGTGGCTTCGCGCTGGCGTTGGCCTGCGACATCCGCTATGCCGCTGAATCGGCCACGTTCGGTGCGGTTTTCATTCGGCACGGGGTGTCGGCATGCGACATGGGCACCAGCTACTACCTGCCACGCTTGGTCGGAGCGTCGCGGGCCGCCGAACTGATGCTCACCGGGAGGGTTTTCGACGCGGCCGAAGCGGTCGCCATCGGATTGGTCCTCGAGGTGGTCGACGCGGCGAGCCTGCTCGATAACGCCATCGCCAAAGCCCGTGATATTGCCCAGAATTCGCCGTTTGCGGTCTGGATGACCAAGGAAACCATGTGGCAGACCATTGACGCGCCGAGCCTTCGTCACGCACTCGACATCGAGAACCGCACCCAGGTGATGTGTACGGGCACAGGGGATCTGGCCAATTCGTTCGCCGCTTTCCGCGAGGACGGGATTGCTCGTTGGAACCCGCTGTGAGCAACGCATCAGAACATCAAGGAGAATGGTAAATGGCGAATTCTCTGGTGGAGCGGCTCGGTATCGAGTTCCCGTTATTCGCGTTCTCGCACTGCCGCGACGTCGTCGCAGAGGTCAGCAAGGCCGGTGGATACGGGGTTCTGGGCGCCCTCGCCTACGACGCCGACCGTCTTGAGGTGGAGTTGTCTTGGATCGATGAGCATGTCGGTGGCCGGCCGTACGGCGTGGACTTCGCGATGCCGGAGAAATTCGTCGGCAAGGGCGAGCCCTACAGCCTCGATACGTTGCGTGAACTCATCCCGCCCGGCCACACCGAACACATGGAAAAGGTGTTGAGTAATCATGGCGTCCCGCCGCTACCGGAGGACACCGAGCGGCGGGTGATCGCGGCCGGTCTCGGAGTCGAGGCACAAGGGCCGGGCCAGGTAGAGGTCGCCCTGCGTCACCCGGTGTCGATGATCGTCAATGCGCTGGGTCCGCCGCCGGCATACGCGATCGAGGCTGCGCACGAAAAGGGCGTCCTGGTAGGCGCATTGAGCGGCTCGCCACGCCACGCTCGGCGCAATGTCGATGTGGGCGTGGATGTGATTATCGCCCAGGGTGGCGAGGCCGGCGGTCACACCGGCGAGATCGCCACCATGGTTCTGGTGCCCGCGGTCGTCGATGAGGTTGGACCGGACATTCCGGTGCTGGCTGCCGGAGGCATCGGCAACGGCCGGCAGATGGCGGCCGCGATGGCCCTTGGCGCACAAGGGGCCTGGACCGGATCGCTGTGGCTGACGGTCGCCGAGGCATCGACGGAACCGTGGGTCGTTGAGAATCTGTTGAGGGCCGGATACTCCGACACGGTGCGTTCGCGCGCGATGACCGGCAAGCCGGCCCGTCAGATTCGCACCGAATGGACCGAGGCCTGGGACGGCCCCGACAACCCCGATCCACTGCCAATGCCGTTGCAAGGCATCGTGTATGCCGATGCGGCCGCCCGGTTCATGCGCGCGCGGTCAAGCGCGCTGTCGGGTTCCCCGGCGGGGCAGATCATCGGGTCGATCAACAAAGTGAAACGTTCGCGAGAGGTGGTCCTCGACATGGTCGAGGAATACCTGGCCACAGTGCGGCGCTTGAGGGAAACCAGCTGAGGAGGAATCGCTGTGGGCACAAGCAAAAACGACGTGCGGGACATCGATACCGGCGCACCCATGACGCGCTTCGCCCGCGGCTGGCACTGCGTAGGCCTGGCCGAGGACCTTCGTGACGGACGTCCCCACGCCATCAACGCATTTGGCACTCGCCTTGTGGTGTTCGCCGACTCGGACGGCGAACTGCACGTGCTCGACTCGTATTGCCGCCACATGGGTGGCGATCTGTCCCAAGGGACCGTCAAGGGCGATTCGCTGGCATGCCCATTCCACGATTGGCGCTGGCAAGGCTCGACCGGTCGCTGCTCGCTGGTGCCGTATGCCAAGCGCACGCCCCGATTGGCACGGACCCGACGTTGGCCGACCGGGGAGGTCAACGGGCAACTGCTGGTCTGGCACGATCCCGAGGGGTCGGCGCCGGCCACCGATATCTTCCCACCGACGATCGACGGATACGCCGAAGGACAATGGTCGCCGTGGTCCTGGAACTCGATCCTCATCGAGGGGTCACACTGCCGCGAGATCGTCGACAACAACGTCGACATGGCCCACTTCTTCTACATCCACCACGCGTACCCGACGTTCTTCAAGAACATCATCGAGGGCCACACGGCCACCCAGCTCATGGAGTCGAAGGCCCGTCCCGATACCACGGCGAACTACGAGAATCTCTGGGAGGGATCGAAACTCCGCTCGGAGGCAACGTATTTCGGCCCTGCGTACATGATCAACTGGCTGCACAACGACGTCGCCCCGGATTTCACGATCGAAGTGGCGCTGATCAATTGTCACTACCCGGTCACCCACGACTCATTCGTGTTGCAGTGGGGCGTGGCGGTTCAGGAGGTCCCCGGCCTACCAGCGAGCAAGGCGGCCAAGCTTGCCGCCACCATGAGCCGATCGTTCGGCGAAGGTTTCCTCGAAGACGTCGAGATCTGGAAGCACAAGACGCGCATCGAGAATCCATTGCTCACCGAGGAGGACGGCGCGGTGTATCAGCACCGGCGTTGGTACGAACAGTTCTACGTCGACGTCGCCGACGTCACCGCAGAGATGACCGACCGCTTCGAAATCGAGGTCGACACCAACCATGCCAATGAGTTTTGGCAACACGAGGTTGCGCAGAACCTCGCGGCGACTGTCCGGTGATAGCCAGCGTCGAGCACTCGTCCTGAAATTGGGTTAGCCCATCCCGCCGGTCAGCCCGCGAACGGTCTGCATTTCGCTGCCCCGATACGGCCGTCCATCGGGTAACACCAAGTCGTGGAACCACACTTTCGGCGGCGCGGTGTACGGGTGATTCCACGAATCCCACGGAAAGTAGGTCTGGGTCTTCCCGGCCACCAAACCCCAGTTGAAAGCACCAACGTTGTGGCGCTTGGCAATTGGCAGGATCCCTTCGATGGTGCTGCCCTGAGACCGAGCCATGTACTCGGTGCAGAGGATCGGCCGCCCCATAGGCGCCAGTTCGTTGATCCGGCCCTCGAACTCGGCCGGTTTGCCGTAGCTGTGGAAGGTGATCACGTCGGCATTGTCGAGTTGGATGGCGCTGATTGCGCTACGGCTTGACGGGTCTCCCCAGGATCCTTGCCACACACCGCTTGTCAACGGCTGAGCAGGATCAACCGCGCGCGCCCACCGGAACACCTGGGGAAGCAGGTCGGCGACATGCTGCAGCTTGTCTGGGCGCTCGACCTTGCGATACTCCTTCGCGGGATTGTCGGGTTCGTTCCACAGATCCCAACCCAAAACCCGGTCGTCGTTGCGGAATTGGCTCAACACTCCGGTGACGTAGTCCTGCATGACGGGGACATAGCGGGGATCGCCGAGGCGTTCGGCACCCGGGCTTTGCACCCAGCCGGAGTTGTGCACTCCGGGTATCGGCGCGTGCTGCGGGCCGGACTTGGGGAGCGGGTCCCAACAGGAGTCGAAGAAGACGAACAGCGGCTTAATGCCATGGTGCGACGCGATTCCGACGAACTGGCCGAGACGGCTTTGGAAGCCCTGGCGATCCTGGGCCCACAACTGATCGTGGAGGAAGACCCGCATGGTGTTGAACCCGTTTGTCCGGGCGACGCCCAGCTCGCTGTCGATGCGCTGCGGGTCATAACTGCCCGGCTGAAACATCTCGAGCTGATTGATGGCGGTCGAGGTGATGTAATTAGCGCCGACGAGCCAGCCTTGGGCTTGATACCAGGTCTTGGCACGGTCTGCCGACCACCGGCCGGCTTCCGCAGTGGCGCTAGGCATTTTGGCCAGCGCCGTGCCCGCTGCCAGCATCAGCGGCAACTTCATGGCCGTTCGGCGGTTCACGAAGTGACATTAATTTTCCCAGGTCATCCCGGCGGTACGACGCGCCGTTCGCAATGATGTGAGGTTGGGAATTGTGACCTGATCGTGATCTGGCGGCCTCAGCGTAACTTGCGGCCGTGGTTGTCTTTGACGCTGCCGGTGAACATCAGGATCGCATCGACGATGGCCCAGACGATGCTGCCGAGCAGGAACGGAAACCCGAAAAGGCAGAACAGGGTGAAGACGAGCCCGGACAGACCCAGCAAAAACTGCGCAATCGCAATCTGGGTCGAGTCGATGTAGAAGCGACCGATGCCGAACACGCCGAAAAACAGCTGCAACAACCCGGCCGTCGTGGCGGACTTGTCGGACAGAGGTAGCCCCGTGGCGGGATCGCGCCCAAACGGCGCTTGGGGATCCACCGCGTTTCCCGGATAGCCGCCGTAACCGGGGTAAGGCTGGGGCGGCGGATAACCGGGTTGCGGTGGGTATCCCGGGTAGCCCGACGGCGGTGGCATCGCGGGGCCTTGGGGCGGTATGTAACCGGGCGGGTGCCAATCCTCAGGCGGCTGGCCGGGTGGGTTCGGCGTCGACATTGGCTTGAGTTGACTCCTGTGTTGAGGGCCGTACGCGGAATCTCAGTCGGGCATCGATGCGGCCCACTGTATATGTCCCTCGAAGCCCAGCGCGATGGCTTGCGCGCGGTATCGATCGCGAAGGTCTCGGTAGCCGGCGTCGTCGCCGTGAGACATGGCCAGCAGCGTGCGCAGTCGCAGCACCATGATGTCGCGCGCGACCCACTCGTCTCCCGGAATCGCCGCCAACCGCTCGACCGCAGCCTCGGCTTCCGCCACGTCGTCCTCGGTGGCGCGGCCTAGCAGCGCCTCCACCAGCAGCCCGGTGGCTCCGACTAAATAGACAGAGTGGCGCTGAGTGGATATTTGGTCGACAGACGTTCGCATCAGAGGTATGGCATTCTCGTAGTCGCCATCTCGGGCCTTATCGTATGCGAGATACGCGCCGATCATCGGCAGCTCTGACCGGGGGAACTGGTTCTGCAAACACATTTCACGCGCTTGCGCCAGTAGTTCGCCTCCCCGCCGACGTTCCGCTCCACTGGGCCGGAACGACAGTGCGCGTACCCAGCACGTAGTTGACGGTGGCAAGGACGTTGTTGTCGGCGCAAGCCTCGGCGATGTGCAGCGCGTTCTCAATGTCGTCCAGCGCCGCGTCGTCGACTCGAAATGCGCCATCGAGAATCGAGAAACCGTACCTCCAAGCGGTAACGAAGCCGAGTGTCGCGGGATCAGCGGTTCGCGCGATCGCCAGCCCATCCTCGAAGTCTCCACGCCAGCCCGGACGGCCATGCCACCAGCGAGCAAAACCGCGAAGTCCCAACGCCATGGCGAGCGGTGAACCGGTAACCACGCCGCCCTGTGCAGGCTCACCACTGGCCCCACAGATGATGACCTCAGACCATCGCAACAGGTCACCAGTTTCACCATCATGTGCCTTGATCGCGACTGCCAAGAACGCGGCCACGATTAATGCCGGTTCCCCGAGGGACTCGACCAGTGCGATCTGTTCGGAGGCAAACTCCTGAGCTACCTGGATGCGCCCGCGCCGCCAGTGCTCCGACACCAGGCCAGTCATTGCGATGGCCAACGACGCCTTATCGCCTGCTTCGCTGCATAATTCGCGCAGCTCGTCGAACAGATCGGAAACCGGTTCTGGCGTGCCTCGCCAGGTGCTGCCACACAGCATGGTTCGCGGGGCGATGCGCATCGCCGGCCGGTCCGTGACGTCGGCGGGTAGTGCGTCGGCCACCTGGAGGGCACGCCGCCAACTCAGTCGTGCGGCGTCGATGTCGCGATATGACGACCACGCGCCCGCGCGCATGTGCCATCCGTACGCGTCGCGCAGGTTCCCGGCGGCCTCGGAGTGCTGGGCAATCAGGGAGGCGTTCTCGTCGGCCGAGGCCGGGTCACGAGATTCGATGGTGGAGGCCAGCCGCCGATGCAGTTGTGTGCGAGCGGATTTCAGCTGCGATTCATAGGCCACACTGCGGATCACCGGATGCCGAAAGGCGTATTCGGAGTACGGCATGAACCGAACCTGGTCGATGAGCTCGGCTCGGACCAGGTCATCCAGAACAGGATCAACTCCCAATTCGATGAGCAGGTCGGTGTTGAACCGCGATCCGATTACCGCCGCGGCATTGATTGTCTGCTTTGCCCCAGGGGCTAGGCGGTCGATGCGCGCCGCGATGGCTGCCTGCAGCGTGGGGGGGATGCTGATCTCGGCCACGTTGGTCCGGCAGATGTATTGTCCGCGTTCGCCTTCCAGCACACCGCGGTCGGCGAGCTCGTGCACCATTTCTTTGGCGAAGAACGGGTTGCCCGCAGCGCGCTGAGCTATAAGGTCCGAGATGGCGGCCACGGACGGGTCGGTGCCCAAGAGTTCAGCAAGCAGGACGCCGGTTTCCGTATCGCTGAGCGGTGGGAGCGAAATCGTTTGTGCCCCAGCTAGATATGCCAGCGGACCGCGGTATTCGGGGCGGTAGGCAAGCACCATTACCGAATGTGTCTGTGGGATGACGGTCATCAAGTCGACAAGCATCGACTCGCTCACGCTGTCGATCCAGTGCACGTCTTCGATGACGTAGAGCGCGGGCGTCAGGCTCGACAGTGACAGCGAATTGATGAGGGCTGTCAACCGCCGCCGCCGAGCGTCGGGGTCGATATTCGGCGTCGCGGTGTCTGGGTCCCGGATTCCCATCAGGTCATACAGCAGCAGCAGATCCTCTTCGCCGGCATCCGCGAACCGTTGACCCACAAGTGCACGGGCCGCCTCATCCTCAAGATCGACTATTCCGGTGGCTTCGCGCATAAGCCACGCCACCACATGAAACGGTACGTCGGCGGTATGGGATTCACAGAAGGTCCCGAACACCTCAACCCCGCGCTGGCGAGCTATCGCGGTCGCCTCCTCGATGAGTCGGCTCTTGCCGATACCGGCGGGGCCGGCCACGCCCACCACGCAGCCGCGCCCATCCACGGCACGATCCAGGACAGTGGCAACGGCGTTCAGCTCCCACTGGCGTCCCACCAACCGAGTCTCTGAGCGGCCCATCTGGCCGGCCTGTGTCCCAACTGCCAGCAGCAGATGCGCGGGCACCGGTTCGGCGGCGCCTTTGATGCGTAGAAGCTGACGTTCACCCAAGGCCGCGGCGGACCCGACAAGTCGCGCGGTGGACTCGCTGAGCATCACTCCACTTGGTGGAGCGACCGATTCCATCCGTTGCGCCATCCCGACCTGATCGCCGACGGCGGTGTAACTGAAAGGGCCAGAACCGATCTCACCGGCGATGACCTGACCCGAATTCAGGCCGACCCGCACGAGCAATTCGATGCCGTTTCGGTCAGCAACACCGACCGCAAGCTGCTTCGCTTCGTCCTGGACGCCTAACGCCGCCAGGCAGGCGCGGACCGCGTGATCCTCTAACGCCGCGGGCGCACCGAACACCGCCATGATCCCATCGCCGGTGAACTTGTCCACCGTGCCGCCGAAGCGTCGCACCACGCCCGCAGCTCGGTTGACGAGCTCCGCCATGATCTCGCGAAACCGCTCGGGGCCTACCGCTGTCGCGATGTCCATCGACTGCACGACGTCGGCGAAGAGCACCGTGACTTGCTTGTACTCGGCGGGTGTTTCGGACTCGGCAACCGGAGAACCACAGCCGTGGCAGAACCGAGCGTTGGCCAATGGTTCGGTGCCACACGTACGGCACGCCACTGCTGTCATCAGGCGATCGCCTCGGCCCACTGCATATGTCCCTCGAAGCCCAGCGCGGTAGCTTGCGCGCGGTAGCGATCGCGAAGGTCGCGGTAGCCGGCCTCGTCGCCGCGGGCCTTGGCCAGCATCGTGCGCAGCCGCAGCACCATGATGTCGCGCGCGACCCATTCGTCGCCCGGAATCGTGGCCACCCGCTCGACCGCCGCCTCGGCTTCGGCCAGGTCGCCTTCGTCGGCGCGGCCCAACAGCGTCTCCACCAGGAGGGCGGTGGCGCCGAGGACGTACATGTATTGCCCGCCAACGAACAAGTCGTCCGATCGACTTTCGCATCTGTGCTAGGCCGCCCTCGTGGTGCGCCGTCCCGGGCCCGGTCATAGCCGGAAAACACCTCGAGCAACGGGGAGCTCTGACGTCGTAAACCTATGGTGCAGACACATGTCGCGGATCTGCGCGAGCATCGTTGTTCTGCGTTGGCGATCCGACGCGCTCCCTCGAGCAGTCAACACGGTAGCGAACGTGTATTTGACGGTGCCGAGGACGGTGTCGTCGCCCGATGCCTCGGCGACCTGGAGCGCATGTTCCAGGTCGCCGCGTCGCGGTGTCGTCAACGCGGAGGACACCGCAATGGACTGCGTGGCCGTATACCCATGCGTTGACGAAGCCGACCGTCCACGGCTCGGCAGCGTTGCGGGCGATCGCCAGGGCTTCATTGAGATCGCTGCGCCAGCCCTGACGGCCGAGCCACCATCGCGCCGTACCGCGGAATGCCAACGCCATTGCCAGTGGTGAGCCCACGACCAGACCGGTCTTTGCGGAGTCGCCGGCCGCCCAGTCGATGGTGGTCTGCGCCCACTGCAGCGCGTCAGCCACTTGACCGTTTTGCTGCCTTGATCGAGATCGCCGCGAATGCGCGCCCCGGCGGTCAGGGCCGGATCCCCGATCGACTCGACCAATCCATCTGCTCGGCGGCCAGCCGCAACGCTTCCCGCATGCGCGCGTACCGGCTGTGCTCCGCCACCACGCCGGTCATCGCGATTGCCAGCGAGGTTTTGTCGCCGGCCTCGGCGCATAGCTCGCGCAGTTCCTCGAACATGCCCGAGGCCGGTTCTGGCGTGCCCCGCCAGGCGTTGCCGCAGAGCATGGTGCGCGGAGCGATGCGCATCACCAGTCGGTCGGCATCGTCTGCGGGTAGCGAATCGGCCACCTGAAGCGCGCGTTTCCAGCTGACCCGCGCCGCGGCGGCGTCGCGATTGACCGACCACGCGGCGGCGCGCATGTGCCATGAGTACGCGCCGCGCAGGTCGCCCGCGGCCTCGAAATGCTCGGCGATGAGGGCGGCGTTTTCGTCGGCCGATGCCGGGACGCGAGCTTCGATGGCAGCGGCAAGCTTCCGGTGCAGTTGCGCGCGAGCGGATTTCAGCTGTGATTCGTAGGCCACACTGCGGATCACCGGATGCCGGAAGGCGTATTCGGCATACGGCGTGAACCGCACCTGATCGATCAGGTCTGCGCCGGACGAGGTCGTCGAGAGCGGGGTCAACGCCGAGCGCGGTGAGCAGGTCGGCGGTGAACCGTGATCCGATTACCGCCGCGGCGTTGATTGTCTGCTTCGCTCCTGGATCGAGGCGATCGATGCGTGCGGCGATCGTTGCCTGCAGCGTTGCGGGAACGCTGATTTCGGCTCACGTCAGTCGCGCAGATGTATTGGCCGCGTTCGCCTTCGAGCACGCGGCGTTCGGCGAGCTCATGCACCATCTCTTGGGCGAAGAAAGGGTTACCAGCGGCGTGCCCGGCGATGAGATCGCTTATCGCGATAGTCGATGGATCGGTACCCAATAGTTCGTCGAGCAGTACGTTGGTTTCCGTATTGCTCAGCGGGAAAGGGAAACCGTCTGGGCGCCGGCCAGGTGACTCAGTGGCCCGCGGTATTCGGGGCGGTAGGTGAGCAGCACCACTGAGTGGGTCTGGGGGATAACGGCCATCAAGTCGACGAACATCGACTCGCTCACGCTATCGATCCAGTGGATGTCTTCGATGACGTAGAGCGCCGGTGTAGTGCTGGCCAGCGACATCGAAGTGATCAGGGCAGTCAACCGGCGCCGCCGCGCGTCGGGATCGATATTCGGAATCGCCGCGGCGGCGTCCCGGATTCCCATCAGGTCGATACAGCAGCAGCAGATCTTCGTCTGTCGCCTCCACGAACCGGCCGGCCACGCGGGTGCGCGCCGCCACGTCGTCGAGTTCGGTTAGCCCACTGGCTTCCCGCAGCAGCCGCGCCACCACGTGAAACGGCACGTCGCTGGTGTGGGATTCGCAAAAGGTCCCAAATACCTCGACCCCGCGCGCACCGGCCAACGCAGCCGCTTCTTGAACGAGCCGGCTCTTTCCGATGCCTGCCGGCCCCGCCACACCCACCACGCACCCTTGGCCGCCCGCTGCACGATCCAAGACGGCGGCGACGGTGTTGAGCTCCCACTTGCGTCCCACCAGTGCCGTCTCCGGACGGCCGCTCGGCGGGCTTGCGTCCCCACGCCGAGCAGCAGATGCCCAGGCACCGCTTCCGCGCTGCCCTTGATATGCACCAGCTGACGCTCACCAAGCACCGCGCCGGCTTCGACCAGCCTTGCGGTGGACTCGCTGAGCATCACCCCACTTGGTGGGGCCGCCGATTCCATCCGTTGGGCCATCCCGACCTGTTCACCGACGGCGGTGTAACCGAAAGGGCCAGAGCCGATCTCACCGGCGATGACCTGCCCCGAATTCAGACCGACCCGTGCCAGCAGCTCGACGCCGTCGCGCCCGGCAACGTCAGCGGCAAGCCGCTTCGCCTCCTCTTGCACGCCCAGGCCGGCCAGGCAGGCGCGGATGGCGTGGTCCTCCAGCGCGCGGGCGCACCGAACACTGCCATGATCCCGTCGCCGGTGAACTTGTCCACCGTGCCGCCGTATTGCTGCACCACCGCAGCCGCCCGGCTGACCAGTTCGGCCATGATCTCCCGCAGCCGCTCCGGGCCCACGGTTGCCGCGATGTCCATCGAGTGCACGACATCGGCGAATAGCACGGTGACCTGTTTGTACTCGGCAGCTGTTTCGGACTCGACCACCGACGAACCGCAGCCGTGACAGAACCGAGCGTCTGCCAGAGGCTCGGTGCCACATGTGCGACACGGGCAACGGCCGTCATTCGACGCCGCCGCTCCCTCCCGGCGATTCCATGGTCCAACCACAATAGGCCCAGCAAACGGTGTGCTCAATGTCCGGGGTCGAATGCGATGGGCAGCGCGGTTGGACCGCTGATCCCTGCGATTGGCTTCCACGAGACGGGGCCGGTGCGCCGGGTGTGCGGCATTCGCCGGGTGATGACCCGCAAGGCTTCGGCGAGTTCGATTCTGGCGAGGTGGGCACCGAGGCAGTAGTGCACGCCGCCGCCGAAGGTCAGCATCGGTGCCGGGCCTCGCGGGTGATGTCGAGACGATCGGGGTCGTCGTATACCGCGGGGTCGCGGTTGGCGGCCGCGGTGTTGGCGAGCACGTACGCGCCCTTCGGGATGAGAACGCCGCCCAGTTCGACGTCGCTGGTTGCGACACGAAGTGTGGCGAAGATGATCGGTGAGTGCCGCATGAGCTCGTCGACCGCTTTCGGGGCGAGTTCGGGATGCTCGGCCAGCAACGCCCACTGGTCCGGATTGTCGGACAACACCTGCACCGCGGCGGCCAACTGGTTGCGGGTGGTGTCGGTGCCGGCGTTGAGCAGGATCGCGACGAGGTTGACCAGTTCGCTGTGGTTTAGCCGGTCACCGTCTTCTTCAATGCGAATGAGCTCGGAGATCAGATCGTCGGTGAGAGTGTGGCGGCGCCGCGCGATCAAATCCTCGAGATACGCGTCGAGTTGTCCCCAGGCCCGCAGGATCGCGGTTTCCTCGGCGGCCGCGTTGTCACCGAAGGCTTTACTCAGATCATCTGCCCAGCCCGAGAACAGCTCCCAGTCGTCACGAGGCGCACCCACCAGGGCGCAAATGATCGGGACCGGGTATTGGCGGGCGATGTCATGAACCATGTCGCAGCGACCCGCCGCACTACACCGATCGACCAGCTCGGTGATGACGTCGACGCATGCGCTGCGCATCCGCTCGGCAGTCCGCGGCGTGAATGCCCTCGAAACCAGGCGGCGCAGCCGGTGATGCTGGGCGGGCTCGACGCACATCAGCGTCTGGCAGACCTTGTCCCATAACGGACCCGAGTCGATGCCCTGCACCACCAGGCTGATGCCGCGCGGCATGGCGAAGCGCGAATCGCGCAACGCGGCGCGCACCAGGTCGTAGCTGAGTACCTCAGGCCCGTACATGCCCAGTGCAATCGGTGCCTGACGTTGAGCCCGCCCGATGATGCTGTGCGCCTCGTCGGGGTCGGCGGTGTCCTGATAGGCGATAGTGGGCCACGTTCGCTCAAAGATGGTCGGAGTGTGCGTGCTAATGGTCATGACGTCGACTATCGATCGGTGTCGACGCCAATCCATCGGGCGAAATGCCTAATTGTGGGTGGTCGGAGGCGTACGTAGGTATGGGCGCCTGAGAACTATTAGCAATTTTGCTGATGTTCTGCGAGCTGTGCCACCGCATGCTGGCTAGCATGAGCGAGACTGAGTGGAGCGACCTTGCCGTGAGCGAGCTGCCGACTGGGACCGTGACGTTGCTGCTGGCGGACGTCGAGGGCTCCACACGGCTGTGGGAGACGCAGCCCGACGAAATGGCTGTTGCTGTGGCGCACCTGGATCGGGTGTTGACGGATGTCGTGGCCGCCCATGATGGGGTCCGACCGGTCGAGCAAGGCGAGGGTGACAGTTTCGTGATCGCCTTTGCTCGCGCGTCTGATGCGGTGGCGTGTGCGTTCGATTTGCAGCGAGCACCACTGGCGCCGATCCGGCTCCGGATCGGGATCAACACCGGCGAGGTGCGGCTGCGCGACGAAGGCAACTACATCGGCCCGACAATCAACCGCACCGCCCGGCTGCGCGATCTCGCTCACGGTGGGCAGACCGTGTTGTCGGGCACTACCGAGCCGCTGGTTGTTGACCAGCTCCCCTCTGGCGTGTCACTGACCGACCTCGGCACCCACCCGCTGCGTGATCTACCCCGGCCCGAACGTGTCGTGCAGCTGCGCCACCCGGACCTACGCAATGAATTCCCGCCGTTGCGCACAACCAACGTTGCTGTTGTCCACAACCTTCCGGCTCAGCTCACGAGTTTCGTTGGGCGCCAAGCAGAAATCGAGAGCCTGCGCGAGGTGCTGGCGGGCAATCGGCTGGTGACTCTGATCGGAGCGGGCGGGGCGGGCAAGACACGCTTGGCCGTGCAGGTGGCCGCCGACTTGGCCAGAGAGTTCGGCGACGGCGTCTGCTATGTGGATTTGGCACCGATCACCCATCCCGATGTCGCGCCCGTCACGGCGGCCCGCGCCTTGGGGCTGCCCGATCAACCGGGTCGCTCGACCATGGACACGCTGGTGCGGCACCTTCGCGACCGCGAGATGTTGCTGGTGCTGGACAACTGCGAACACCTGCTCGAGGCAAGCGCAGAGTTGGTAGCTGCCCTGCTGGGTGGCGCGCCGCGGTTGACGGTGCTTGGCACTAGCCGTGAGCCGCTTGGCGTAGCGGGGGAAGCGATGTGGCAGGTGCCCTCGCTGTCCCTGACAGGCGACGCGATCGAACTGTTCGCCGACCGTGCCCGACTGGCTAGGACCGACTTCGCCATCACCGACGACAACATCGCCGCCGTGGCGGAGATCTGCCGGCGCCTGGACGGGATGCCGCTGGCAATTGAGCTGGCAGCGGCGCGGGTACGAGCGTTGTCGTTGACCGAGATCGTCGACAGCCTGCATGACCGCTTTCGACTGTTGACGGGGGGTTCACGCACGGTGGTGCGCCGGCAACAGACGTTACGGGCTTCGGTGGATTGGTCACACGCGTTGCTCACCGACACGGAGCGCATCCTGTTCCGCCGACTGGCTGTGTTTTTGGGTGGCTTCGACTTAGACGCCGCCCAAGCGGTCACCGGGGCCGACGGAGTGCAGCGCTATCAGGTGCTGGACCAACTCACCCTGCTCGTCGACAAATCGCTGGTGGTGGCCGAAAACACCGGCGGGACAACGCGATACCGACTGCTGGAAACAGTGCGCCAGTACGCGCTGGAGAAACTCGGCGAGTCCGGCGAAGCCGACGCTGTCCGGTCGCGTCACCGCGACTATTACGAGTCGGTGGCCGCGCTGCTCGACGCGCCGGCGCGCACCGACTATCAGCAACGCCTCGATCAGTTGGAAGTGGAGACGGACAATCTGCGAAGCGCGCTGGGCTGGAGTTTGGAAAACTCCGATACAGACCGGGCGTTAACGCTGGCGTCATCGCTGCAACCGCTGTGGATGACGCGGGGACGCATTCTGGAAGGCCGGGCATGGTTCGATACCGTTCTGGCCGGCGACGATCCCGACAACGTCGAGACGTCGGCCGCAGTGCGTGCCCGCGCACTCGCCGACACGGCAGTGTTGAACCTGTGGGTCGGCGACAGCACGGAGCGGGCCGAGCGCGCCCTGGCGATCGCCCGCGAACTCGACGACCCGGGACTGCTGGCGCGCACGTTGACTGCATGCGGCTTCGTCGCGGGCACCCGATACAACGCTGAAGCGGCCCGAACGTACTTCTCGGAAGCGAGCGTTTATGCACGGAAACTCGACGATCGATGGAGCCTAAGCCAGATCCTCGCCTGGCAGGCCAACACCGGGGTCAACGTGGCTGACCCGATTGCGGCCCGCGCGGCCGGTGAAGAAGGACGCGATCTCGCCGACACGATTGGTGACCGGCACAACTCGCGGATCTGTCGGCAGGCCCTGGCGTTTGTTCAGCTGATGGAAGCCGATGTAATCGGGGCTGTTGCGGGATTCCGGGGCCTGAGCGCCGAATGCGAGGCGGCTCACGACGAGTTTGTCAAACCGGTCAGCCGGATGGGCCTGGCCGTTGCGCTGGCGCAGTGCGGTGAGGTTGATGCGGCGCGTGCCGTCGCCGACACGGCATTGGAGACGGCATCAGGTCTTGATGAGTACTTCCAGGCAATGGGTTACGCGGCGTCGGCGACTGCGGCGTTGGCCGCGGGGGACGTAAGCGCCGCACGCGACGCGGGCGAACTCGCCTGGCAACACCTCAGTGTCGCCCAGCCCCAAATGGCTACAGTGCAACGTGCCTTCAACACTGTGGAGGTGGCGCTGGCCGAAGGTGACCTGGTGCTGGCGCGTCGCTTCGCCGACGAGGCCGTCTCGGTGGGCACCGGATGGCACCTGGTGGCAGCGCAACTGGCCCGGGCTCGCGTCGCGGTCGCGGAAGGTAACCGCGAAGAAGCCCAATGTGACGCCCATGATGCCCTCGCCGGCGTGATCAGTTGTGGGGCCTATCAACCGGTTGCCGGCATCCTGGAATGCCTTGCCGATCTCGCCAGAGACGCCGACAGTCAGCAGGCCGCCCGTCTTTTCGGTGCGGCAGACGCGCTTCGGCAACGCACTGGGATCGTACGATTCAAGGTCCACCAAGCAGCTTACGAGGCGTCAGTTGGGGCGCTGCGAGAAGCCATGGGCGAGAGCGCATTTGACGGCGCTTGGGCTGAGGGTGCAGCGTCCTCGACCGAGGAGGCGATCGCCTACGCGCACCGTGGTCGTGGCGAACGTAAGCGACCCTCCAGTGGCTGGGCTTCTCTGACACCCGCTGAGCGCGATGTCGTGCGCCTGGTATGCGAAGGACTGGCCAACAAGGACATCGCCACGCGGCTGTTTGTCTCACCCAAGACCGTGCAAGCTCACCTCACCCACGTCTACACCAAACTCGGGCTCAGCTCGCGCGTTCAGCTGGTGCAGGAAGTAGCCCGTCGAGCGTGATCGCTGTAATTGTCTAGAAGCAAATAAAGGCAATGTCTCTTCAAACTGCAGCCCCGACAGCGCAGTATTGAGCGTGTGTCAGATCGCAACGTGCTAGGCGGCTCGCTGGAACCCTGCGGCACCGAGCCGCTCACCGGTTTCTACCGTGACGGTTGCTGCTCGACCGGGCCCGAGGACCTCGGGCGGCACACTATCTGTGCCGTGATGACTGCCGAATTCCTGGAGCATCAGCGCTCCATCGGAAATGATCTATTGACCCCGGTCCCCGAATACCGGTTTCCCGGCCTGCTCCCTGGTGACCGCTGGTGTGTCACCGCACTGAACTGGCTTCGGGCTCATCACGACGGTTGTGCCGCCCCGGTGGTGTTGGCCTCCACGCATGAGAACACTCTCGAGGTCGTGCCGCTTGAGGCGCTGATGGAACACAAAGTCGACGTTCCCGACGACCTGGCTAACTTGTAGGCTCCCGACATCACTGATATCGATTTCGACGATCTGACATCGCCGCAGCTGACCGATGTCCAGCGTCAGATTCTGGAATTCACCGAGGCCAAACGCGTCGACCTCGACATCGATCGGATGCTCGCCGAGGCCGTCGAGCAAGCTTGTGTCGGCGATCTGGACGACACGGGCGGTTTCGGTGACCGCCTGACCGCACACGTCGCCGCGATCGAAGCCGACGACGGCCTGCGGGAGCTGACCCGCTCGACGCTGCGGCAACGGGTAGTTCGGTTGCTGCGAAACCGGTTGTCGCTGACCGAGCTCGTCAAGCGGTATCCCGAGATCGAGTCGATCCCGATCGAGAAGCCCTTCATCGTCGTCGGGATGCCCCGATCCGGCACCACTCATTTGGTGAATCTCATTGCGGTTGACCAGCGGCGGCGCTCGTTGCCGTATTGGGAAAGCCAGGATCCGATACCGGCTCGCGGCCAGGGCCCCGACATCTTCGGCCTTGATCCCCGCTACACGCGAGCCAAGGCCGAACACGATGCGCTCATGGCGAGCGCTCCGGTGGTGGCTGCCATGCACGACCGCTTCCCCGAGGCGATCGAGGAAGAAGTCGAACTCCTCGACCTCGACCTGGCCGCCTACGTCTTGGAATGGCACGCGCGCGTAGCTGATTGGCGTGACTTTTACCTGGCTCTCGATCAAACTCGGCACTACGCGTACTTGAAGAAGGTCTTGCAGGCGCTGACCTTTCTGCGCGGCCCACAGACCTGGATTCTCAAGAGTCCCCAGCACTGTGAGCAGCTCGGCCCGCTGATGGCGACCTTCCCCGACGCGACCGTCGCCTTCACCCACCGCGATCCCGTCGCGGTCGTCCAGTCGGCGATCACGATGATGGCCTACTCCGATCGGCTGCGCCGGACGAGCATCGATCCGGGCTGGCTATTGGACTACTGGACCGACCGGGTGCACCGGCTGCTCAGCGCGTGTGTCCGCGACCGCGACCTGGTGCCGGCCGAACGCAGCATCGACATCAACTTCCACCAGCTCAACGGCAACGAGATGCCGCTGCTCGACGAGCTTTACCGGCGCGCCGGAGTCGAAGTGACGCCTAAGGTGCGTAAGCGGTTCCAGCACTACCTGGATCGCAATCCACGCGGCAAGCACGGACGTATCCGCTACGACTTGCAGCGACACTTCGGTGTCTCGGCCGACGAACTGCGCGGGCGTTTTGGGTTTTACTTCGACCGGTTCGACGTCCGCCCCGAATGAGGAGCATCGATGGGTAGCAACGACTTCGAGCCGGTCTATCGCAGCAGGCCAGGTGCTGATGGTTTGCGCCCGGCGACTGCCGAACAGGCCGAGCAGATCGCCCCGGGGCTGTGGTGCTCGCCAGGCCTGTCGAATGCCTACCTGCTGACTACCGGTGACGGTCGGGTGATCGTCAACACCGGCATGGGCTTCGAGGGGCCGGTGCATCGGGCCAACTTCGACGCCGTCGACTCCTCGCCGGTGCGCTACATCATCTTCACCCAGGGCCACGTGGACCATGTCGGCGGTCTGGACAGCGTCCGCGATTCTGAGACGACCGTTGTCGCCCAGGCGAATTGGACCCAGTGGCGAGACGATAATGAACGCCTCATCCCGTACCGCGCCAGCCGCAGCGCCTTCGCTTTCAAGGACACCTTGGCGACCGGCGTCCAAGCCATTCAACGTCGTCTGGGTACGACGCGGCTGCCCGGCCAGAGCGTTCCCACCGTCGACCTCGACTTCGGGGACACGCTCACCCTCGAAGTCGGCGGACGGCGACTCGAGCTGATCGCAGTCCCCGGCGGTGAGACCACCGACTCGTTGGTGATATGGCTGCCCGATGAGCGAGTCTGTCTGTGCGGAAACACCTTCGGCCCGATATTCGGACACATTCCCAATCTTGTCACGATTCGCGGCGACCGCTACCGTGACGCCCTCACCGCCATCGCGTCGGTCGAACGGGTGCGTGATCTGCAGCCCGAACTCCTGGTGACCGGTCACTTCGAACCGATCACGGGAGCCGATCGCATCCACGCCGAGCTCACCCGGCTGCGCGACGCCATCGAGTACGTTCACGACCAGACCGTGGCCGGGATGAACGCCGGAAAGGATGTCCAGACCCTGATGCGCGAGATCACCTTGCCCGCGGAATATGAAGTGGGCCAAGGCTATGGAAAGGTCTCTTGGGATGTGCGGGCGGTGTGGGAGAACTACTCGGGCTGGTTCCACCACCGGTCGACCACCGAGCTCTATCCCATCGGGTTCGACGCCGTCGGCGCCGACGTGGTGGAACTGGCCGGCGTCGACGCGCTTGTGGATCGAGCGCGAGCACACCTCGCCGATAACCGCCCGCTGCACGCCATCCATCTTGCCGAGCTCGTCACCACCGCGCAGCCGGACCACCCGGGGGCGCGCGAAGTGCTCAGGGAAGCCCACGAAAGCCTGCTGGGCGGCACCACCAATTTCTGGGAAAGAGCCTGGCTCTCGCGACAAATAGCGAGTAACTCGTGACGGCACGGGAAGGACATCACTATGGCATTTGCCTTGCAGCCTAAGGACTTCTATCACACCGGCATCGTGGTGCCCGACCTTGACGCCGCGGCGGCTCGGCTCACCGCATTGGCCGGCTACCGGTGGATCACTCCGCTCAGCTATACGTTGCCCTTCCGCACCACGGCCGGCGTTCGCGAACTGACCTCGACGATCGTCTACTCCGTGCAGAGCCCGTACATCGAACTGGTCCAGGAGGTTCCCGGAACGCCATGGACGGCCGCACCGGGTAATTCCGTCCACCATGTCGGCTATTTCACCGACAACCTCATCGAGACCGCGCGCGCGTTGGAGAGCAACGGTTTCACCTTCGAAATGGCCGGTGAAATACCGGGGTCAGAGTTTGGGATGTTCGCGTACTACGTGGACAACTTTGGCACCCGCGTCGAAATCGTCGACCGCGCGCTGTTTCCCGACTTCGCCGCGTTCGTTGAGTCCATCGCCGCGCCGGGCCCCGACGGAGCCTGACGTGGTACTGACGGTGCTCCGTTTCAACTTCGCCTCGCCGCATGGAGAACCACGCACGCAGAGCAAGCTGTTGTCCGCCGCCCTCGAATTGGCGCAATGGGGCGAGTCCCATGGCATCACCACGGTGAGTGTGGACGAGCACCACGCGACCGGCCACGGATGGAGCTGCAATCCGATCATGGCAGCGGCGATGTTCCTGGCGCGCACGTCGACCATGATCGCCAGCGTGGACTGTGCGCTGGGGCCGTTGTGGAACCCGGTCCGGCTCGCCGAAGACATGGCGCTCGTCGACAACATGAGTCGCGGCCGGCTGCACACGACGGTGGGGCTGGGCTACCGAACCGTCGAATACGAAGCGCTCCGAATGGATTTCAGTAAGCGGGGCGCGCTGATGGACGGCCTGCTCGAGCGGATGCTGTCAGTCTGGTCCGGGGTCGAGTCCGACGCGGGGATTTGTACCGGCACCTGGAGCCGGCCGCATCCGCCGCTGTACATCGGCGGCGGCGCACGTGCCACGGCGCGCCGCGCGGCGCGTTTCGGGCTGCCGCTCAGCCTGGCCGACCATCTGCCCGACATCGCCGCCTACTACCGCGAATTGTGTGCCGCCGCGGGCATCAAGCCCCTCATCTTGATGCCCGGGCCAGTCAATCGCGGAATGATTTATCTGCACGAGGATCCAGACCAGGCGTGGGCTGAGCTTGGGGGGCACATCCTCTGGGAGGCAGTCACTTACGGAGAATGGTCAACTGACCAACGTTCCCTGATGCACCTGCCTGGGGTCGAGACGCTGGATGAGGTCAGAGCATCGGGGCGATACCGGTTCCTGACTCCCGATCAGCTCGTCGCCGAAGTCCGGGACAGCGACAATTACGGGCCGCTGGTGATGCACCCGCTGGTCGGCGGCATGCCGGTCGAGGAAGCGTGGAAGTCGGTGCAGCTGTTGACCGACACCGTGCTGCCTGCGCTGCGCTGACCGTCGTCTGTTCGTGAGCCGAACACCCGCAGTCGTCTGATTCGTGATCACCGGCGACGATGGCAACCTATGGTTAGCCCATCGAGCACTCGGCGAGCACGCATGTGTAGCCGAGGGCGACGTTAAACGTGACAGCTTGCAGCGACGCCACTTCTCCCCACTACTGTATGGCGTCCTACCCCCGTTGATAACGGACGGCACGTTTCCAACGGGATCGCGGCTCTTATCGCATAGTTGGGTCGTTGGCGCCCCGGAGACCGTCCCCGTCGATCACTTGCCTCGCTGTCTCGGCGATGATCTGAGCGACCCCGGCCGGTCGGGACAGCATCGGCGAATGGCTGGTGGGCAGGCGGCGGACGTTCGTTGCACGTTTGGCCAACTGCTCTTGCGCTGCCGGGGCGACCGCCTGGTCCTCTTCGCAAATCACGTAGGTGGACGGGATATTACGCCAGGCCGCCGCCGTAAGCTGGTCCGTGACCATGGAGTAACTCGATGGTTGCAGCCGGTCAATCGCCCGCCTGGCATCGTCGGGTGGGGCATCGTGATAGAACGTCTCGAGCGGCCGGCCGGCAATGAGCGTGTCACCCTCGATAATCCACCACGGAGGGGGTTCACCGACGACGCCGAGCAGCGAGTCGCCGATGTCGAGCTGAAATCCCGCCAGGTAAATGATGTGTGTGATATTCGTAAGGCCCGCGGCCGCCTGCGTGGCGACCAAGCCTCCGTAGGAATGCGCCACGACCACTACCGGGTCGTCGATGGCCGAGAGACGACGACGAACCGCAGCCGCATCGTCGTGCATGCCGTAGCGCGGCTGGCCTTTGGCCGCCACGCTTGGCAATTCAACCGTGTGCGCGGACCATCCAAGCTCGGCGAGCCGGTCGATGACCTTCTCCCACACCCACGCGCCATGAAACGCGCCGGGGATCAACAGGAGTCGGACACCGTTGTTGCTGTCGCTGGCGTCATCTACTGCAACGGCACTCATGATCGCCGCCCTTCGGATCGCGAGTGTTTCCAGTGATCTCCACCCCGTCGAGTGTCGCCAACGAGGTCGAGGCTGCGAACGGTCATAGAATCCTCCTCTAAATAGCGCTGCTACGAGTAACTCGTACCGGATTGTGCGTATCTTGCTGCGCGTTCTTGCTGGCTGACAATTGGCCAGGCCAATCAGCCGGAACGCCGAGGATCTGTTGTGCCGACACCTCACTGTCCGGGCCGCGTTCAGTGTACATGACATGTCATACACATTCCATAGTCATGATACGTTGAAGCCGTACCTCTGATACGTTCAAGCGAGACGCACGTCCATTTCCGCACCGACGCGAGTGAGGGGAGACTATTGTGCAGCAGCTAGTTTCAGCTCTATGACTTCAACGAAGTGCGAGGCAAGTAGTCGTGACAACGAGTTTAGGACTAATACGTAGGTATCAATCAACACTCAATGGAGGGTGAGCATGACCGACACGGGAACGTTTCAGTTCAACGTCGAGAACTTCGACAAGATCTACCGCGGCGAGCCCATTGTTGACGGTGGGCCGGCATCCAGCGGCATCCCATGGGACGTCCACGTCGCGCAACCTCGCGTGATGGAGTTAGAGGCGCTCGGCGGCATCTCCGGCGACGTGCTCGACATCGGGTGCGGGTTGGGCGAAAACTCGATATACCTCGCGTCCCAAGGGCATTCGGTAACAGGACTAGACGGCTCAGCCATGGCGATCGAATTGGCACGCAAGCGGGCCGCAAAGGCCGGCGTCGTTGTGACGTTCGACGTCGCCGATGCCACGAACCTGACCGGATACGACGGCCGGTTCAACACCGTCATCGACAGCGCGCTCTATCACTGCCTCGACAAAGACGAGGACCGGAGGGCGTACGCAGCCGGGCTGCACCGCGCGACACAACCGGGCGCACGCTGGTTTCTGTACTGCTTCTCGGCCGGCAACGTCAACGGCATCACCGCGCCGACAGGCGCCGTACAAGAGTCGAACATCCGCGACATCCTCCCCGCGAGCGGGTGGCAAATCGATTACCTCGGCCCAACCACCTATCTGGCCAACACGAGCGCGTTCGACGCCCAGTGGGACGATGTACCCGAACACATGCGGGAACAGTATTCCGCCGAGGCCCTCAAGCAGATGCGCGAGCTCACCAGCCGTGTGGCTGCCGTTGCCACGCTGATCGACGACAATCGGGTCCACCTCCCCTTTAGCGTGGTGCACGCTCACCGGGTCAACTGACCACGTTCCCATCGAGCACTGTCGGTCAGGCCTTCTGGTGGCACCCCTTCAACACCGAAGACCGGGCGCAGACGGCGGCGGCTTCACAGGCGCGGGTGCCTCCGGAGCCGGCGAATCCTGCAAGCCATTCATTGATAACATGCAGGGACCGGCGATGCCGCGTCAACCAATCGCCACCGGCAGAACAGCTTTGGGACGATATCGCCCGCGCCACCAAATCAAGTTGGCGCGCGCGCAGCCAACTGCCGACAATTCCCCAAGGGGGCGTCTACGCGATCAACACACCCGCGGGAGCGTTTCGTGTAACCCCCACCGGCGCACTGTTGCCCGATCTGGGCGACGAGTGACACCCGCGAGCACCATGCGGCGCGGGCCCGTTCTCGATGGCTATCTTATGGCGTTCCGTGCGCGGCGGCGATCTCCTGCGTAGTCGTCGTGCGATGGCGGTCATCCTCGCTTGGTGGGCGGCCGCGTCATCGGGCCAGCAGCTCTATTGCCCGATAGCCCGGTCCTACGCCATCAACGAAAATAACTGTGCTGTCTGCATTTTTGGTGCGCAGGGGCAGGATCTGCTGATAGCCCGGGGAGCTGTACCACGCCCGTGCGTGTTCGAGGTCGGGAAACTCGAGAACGACCACGGACCCGTGCCAGTCGCCCTCCAATACCTCGGCTTTGGCGCCGTGGACCAGGAAGCGGCCCTGAAACGGTGCGAGCGTCAAATCGATGCGCTGCAGATAGCGGGCAATGTCGGGCCCCATTTTGACCGAACGCAGCTGCGCAATACCAAATGCCGACACTTCGCCACTCCTGTCTGGAAGGCCTCTACACCGGGCCATCGGATCAAGTCAATAGTGCTGTCAGGTAGCTAGATTCGCCTCTGAGTGAAGGCGTTCGGCACGACGGGAGTCGGGCTCGCACCAGGCACAGAACCGATCAGTTGCGACTCTCCGCCTTGCGCCGCGTGACCGGCCCGACGTCCAAGCGACCCCAGGTGAAGGGCGTCGCGTCGTAATCGGACAAGTGCGCGCGGTGGGTGCGCCACCAAAATGCGATAGTTGACGACGGCCACAGCACGGTATTTCGACCCGATGTCGGATGCTGGTACCAACTCGTGCATCCACCTGTCTGCCAGACCGACTGCGCGAGGCGTTGCTGCACCCAAATGTTGAAGCGTGTTTCCACTGACTGCTTGACGTCCAGGATGCCAATCCGGTGCCGGCGCGCTATGCGTAGACAGCTTGCGATGTAGCGGGTTTGGGCTTCGATCATGAAGATTTGCGAATTATGCCCGAGCCCCGAGTTAGGGCCGGTCATCACGAAGTAGTTCGGGAATCCTGCGACCGTGGTCGCTAGGTACGCTTGTCGACCCTGCCGCCATCGCTCGGCGAGTCGGCGGCCGTCTCGACCGACAACGTCGATATCAGCGAAACCGGACTGTGCGTCGAAGCCGGTGGCGTAGATGACGACGTCGGCGCGATGAGATCGGCCATCGGCGGTCGTCACGCCTTCGGGCGTCATCGCCGTGATCGGCGAGGTCTGCAGACTGACGTTGTCGCGCGCAATCGCCGGGTAGTAGTCGCTCGAGATTAATAGGCGCTTACAGCCGACGGCGTAATCGGGGGTCAGCGCGGCGCGCAGCTGCGGCTCTTTGATCTGTCGGGCAAGATGGGAACGTGCCAGCCGCGCCGTCGCGGCCATGTCTGAAGACGCCTCGGTGAATCCTTTGGCGCGTGACTCGTGGATCCAGAACAGTCGCGCCCGGCTGTACCAACGGTATAGCCCTAGCTTGCGTAGACGCCGTTGCCGGGTGGTGAACGCACGGTCAGCCTTCGGCACGATCCAGCTTGGCGTGCGTTGAAATACATCGAGATGCTCGACGTCGGATGCAATCTGCGGGATGAATTGCACCGCACTGGCGCCGGTGCCGATGACCGCAACGCGTTTACCTCGAAGGTCAACCGTGTGGTCCCACCGCGATGAGTGCATTGCTGTCCCCGAGAAGGCCTGCCGGCCCGGTATATCGGGGTGCCGGGCGATGTGCAGTGCTCCGATCGCGGAGATGAGGAACCGACTCTGAAAAGCCCCTCCGGTCGCGGTTTTGACCAACCATGTCTGTTCACGCTCCTGCCAGGTAGCCGAAAGAACCTTGGTACCGAACTGGATGTGATCGCGCACACCTGACCGTCTGGCGAAGCGTTGCAAGTAATCGCGAATCTCGGGCTGACGGGCGAACAAGCGAGTCCAGTCCGCACGTTGGGCGAACGAATAGGAATACAGGGGAGAGGGAATGTCGCACCCACAACCCGGGTAAGTGTTGTCACGCCAGGTTCCGCCAACCTCATCGGCCTGCTCCAGAACCAGATAGGAAAAGTGGCCGCCACGGTGCAACCGGCGCGCGACACATAGTCCACTGATTCCGGCGCCGATGATGATGGTATCGAGGATGTCCCGCTCATTGGCGGCCTCGGGCGGCAGTCCGCGGACGCTGGGCCACCTTTTCACGCCGAGGCCTGTTGTGGGGTGCTTTGCACAGCGCCGCTGACTGCGGGATTCTTCGCAAGAGTCAGCATGTGAAGGCCGAGGCCACCGTCGACCCCGATCTCTTGGGCTGTGATGTACCCGGCGCCGTCTCGGGCCAGAAAGGCAACGAGTTCTGCGACTTCGTCAGGAGTTCCAAACCTGTTGCTGGGGATCGCCTCGAGCACGCGATCTCGAATCGACGCGGGCATGGATAGAACTTTGGGGGTGGCGATCAGGCCGGGAAGGATGCTGTTCGCCGTGATCCCGTAGGCGACGTTTTCGGTAGCGACCGTACGCATCATTCCCTGCAGTCCCGCTTTGGACGCGGCGTATGCGACCTGGCCTGGCGCGCCAATGCGCGCAGCCATGCTCGAAATCGCCACGATGCGGCCGTAACGGCGTTCACGCATTCCGGGCAGACAGGCCTGAACGACGCGGAAGGCGCCCGTGAGGTTGACATCAATGTCGCGTGCCCACTTCGCCTCTGACATTTTATGCGCCGGCGCAACAGTATCGACGATGCCCGCCACGCTCACACAGATGTCGACGTCAGCCACCGCGGCGTCGGGAATGGACTCGGTTGCGAGATCGAGAATCACGTCACACGCGCCCGTCACATCCATCGTTCGTACCTCCACGCCGTCGGCGCGCAGGCGATCACAGACCGCCGCGCCGATCCCCCCACTGGCGCCGGTGACTAGAGCAAGCCGCGCAGTCATCGATTTTCAACCTCCTACGTTAGATTCCGATTACGGGTCCGAACTGCACCGGTCAGACCCTTATGTATCGATCGTACGATCGACACTATAGATCTGCAACAATGCAGGTGACAGCTACTATATGAGCGTATGTCGATCAGAGAGATCGACATGCGTGAGCGCTGGTTGGCAGGCTGCCTGACTCCCACTCGTGACAGCCCAGCAGGGTTCCTCGAGCGCCGCGTCCGTGTCGGCGCCGGCACTTACTGGTTGTCGCTCGGCGTGGCCGCGACCATCCGCTGAACTATGCGCGTGTAGCGATGCACCACGTCGTTGATGGACAGATGCCCGGTGTGGTTGAACCATTCTCGTACGCCGTTGAGCATGTCCAATAGCGCCATTGTGGTGGTGTCTACATCGTCGACCACGAACACTCCGCGGCTGCACAACCTTCGGCCAGCAGCGCCTTGACCGCATCGTGGTATTCCCACTGCAGCCCAACGATATTGCGCAGCTGCGTCGGACTCAGGGACGTACGAAACTGGTTGGCGTTCAGCAGCTCTGGTCTTCGCTCGTCGGCTCATGGTCAGGTGGCGGCGCGTCATCTCGGCGAGGCGTCGTGTGTGCGGACGGTTCGGATCAATCAGTATATGGGAATCAATTCGGCATTGAAATCCCGCATGAATCTTTCGACGACGGCGTGTACAGAATCTCTTGTTTGTTGGTGAAGTGGTGATACAAGGTCGACGACGAGATCCCGGCCACCAGTGCGAGGTCACGAATCGAGGTGGCGTCGTAGCCTCGCTCGTAGAATAAGGACGCTGCCGCGACGAGAATCTCCTCGGCGACATCCGTACCGGCAGTCAGGGATTTTGCGGGCCATCCATCCATTGTTCTCCCTCGTCGTCGGCTCCTGCACGACGCGCCCGCCGACGATCATCCGGCTGTCAGCGTCGGTGAGGAAGCAGCCGTAGGTCACGCCGGCCCAGGTCGGCACGAGCGTCATATCGGTCACCCACAACTCGTTGGGTGTGGTTGCCGTGAAGTCCCGGCCCACCAGGTCAAGATGCCGTGATGCCCGAACTCGGGCTTGGTCGTGCGCACCCGTTTGCTCCCTGGCCGCGCTCCCGCGATCCCCGCAGTGCACATTGGCCGGGCGACCTGGTCGACGGCCGATATCATGGACGGCTCGCGCGAGCGGCCTTCCCAGCTTGCGGGAGCCGTAGACCCGGTGGTTGTCCTCCCATAATTGCTTGAGCCCAGGTGCCATGACTGCGTCGCGGCAGGCCCGATCGACGGAGCACGGGGCTTGACCGCGTAGGGAAGTGCCGGGGCGACCGACCCCATGCCGAGCGCAGGACGGTGCAGATGAGCTCGACTATTCTTGTGTTGGCGATCGAGCTCCACCCCAAGAAACACGCCGCTCGTTTCAGAATCTCGTTGGCACGCTTGAGTTCTCGGAGCCTCCACATTTCCCACGGCGATTCACGGTGCCCCTTTGTCGCAGGGTCCGCCCCCGGCTTCATCGAAAAGGACTACCGTGCTAGCCGAAGCAACAATTCGGCGACGTCTGATGGCCGCGACAGGAACGGTGAGTGATCCCCGGGAACTTCGATGATGTTGGCCACAAGCCCGATCACGGGCGATATGTCGAGACCACCGTGGGCGTAACATTTGATCGTCGCTACCGACCACGTATGTCGCGGGCGTGGCGGGGAATTGGTTCAGCGAGAACGGCAACGTGGCGGGGTAGAGGGACAGTGGTCGAAGGCGGTCAAGGGCGGCATCGGCAATGGGTTCGTCACAGTGTGCGTAGAGCAGCGTGCGGGCAATGTCGCGATCTGTCCATGCCTGCCGTAATTGGTCGTCTGGTGTGCTCAGACCCTCATCGCGGAGTGGATTGAGCATCTCTAGCTTGTCGGTCAATTGATCGAGCGGGCTGCGGCCGATGTCAGGGACGAGGGCGCATAGATACACCAGGTGCTGGATGGGACGGCGATCCGCTACCAAGGGAATCGTGTATCCACCGAATGAATGCCCCACAAGTACGACGTCGTCGTGATCAGTCAGCGCCGTGCACACCACGTCTGGCGTAATCCTCGAAAGTGGCCGAGCCGTCTTCACTGGGCGGTTCCACTGCGACAACGTCGTGTTCAGCGTGCTGCAGAAGCGGGGTCAACAGCTCCCAGCACCATGCCGCGTGCCACGCCCCGTGCACCAACGCAAAAGTCACCATGTTGAAAGAGTCCTCACCTCGTCGAGTCGCGTTCGCGCAGCAGCGCGGAGGCGGCCACCATCCCCCGGAGAGTCCCCGAACGGTCAGGCGCACCGGCTTGTCGACCTGAAACCTGCTTCCGTTCACCAGGTCTGAAACCGGCTGCGTTTCGCTGTAGATCCGTATCGATGTCTGCCAGTCTTGTGGGCCAATCAGCCGGAAACGCCGAGGATCTGTTGTGCCGACACCCCACTGTCCAGACTGCGTTCGAGCGTACATGACATGTCATACATATTCATACTATAGATACGTGTATAGACGTATCCATGGTACGTTGAAGCAATCCGATCGAAGTGGATGTTCGAGGCGTCGATGACGGTGAATTGAATCGGGGTACGGTCGGTTTCGTGGATGTATCTGAAGCTCGGCCTACGCCCGAAGAGGGCGTTCTCGCCAGTTTTGGGTGCTCCTCGCTGCTGTCAACCGTCTCAGGAGGTACATGGAGATCCCGTGTACCCAAAGTGGTTTCCCGCTACTGCGGTCAACGTGACCACCCCGCCGTGGCGGTTCGCCTGCCCTCATTATTCCGGGTCTGCAGGGAGCTCGTTGGACGACATTTCCGTCCGCACCCTCCAACAAAGTCGTCGAACTGATTGGTCGTCTCAGCACCGCAGACGTGCGCACCCTCGCCGAACGGCCCCTGCCCCATCCCGGCTTGGACGTCCTCAATTACCCACGCCGCGTCGACCCGGATGCGCCCGTCAAAAGCACCTTGACGGCAACGGCCTTGGCGCCGCGGCCAGTGTCGCGGCCAGCGGGAGCATCGCGTCGCTGGATGGCGTCGTTCAGAAGCACATCGAAATCCACACCGGGATCCGCCCATGATCGGCGCGCCTCATTGCTCCCACACCCCGCAACCAGCTCGCTGAGTCCGCACATGGCGTCGTTCCTGCGCTGCGCCGAAACGCCGAGCGCGCGGACCGGGAAAGCCGGCTGACCGAGGAGGAACCGCTGCCTTCGTGTCGCCGGACTCTTTCGGCTCGGCGCTCCGAAGGCGTTCGGTGGTCACGAAGCCGGTATGGCGACGACACTCGATGTGACTTCCATAGTGGGCCTGGCTGCGCCTCCAGCGCCTGGGTGTTGGCCCTCACCCACGCTACTGACACATGACCGCCGGGTTCGGATCCAAGGTGCGGGAGGAGGTGTGGGGTGATGGTGCCGATTTCGGGATGTGCGGCTCGTTTGGCGGTCACGATCTCTCCGTCCAGGAAAGTCGATGGTGGCCAGGTGGTCTGCGGGCGCTGGCCGATGGCCTCCGGGGCTTACCAGGCCGGCTGGGCCGCGGTCGGTATCGGTATCGCCGACGGACGAGGCGAGGTCGTCGGCCCGGGGTTGGCGCTTATTCCCATCGACGCTTTGGATATCGACGAAACCTGGGATATGACAGGCATGCGAGGAACGGGCAGCCACACCTTGTCGCCGACTCAGTGTTCATTCCCGACCGCAGGATCCGCCGACTTTGGGGCGGTTCTCGGCGGTCGGCGAGGCCCTGGAGCCGCTCTATCGTGTGCCCCTTGGCTCGATGCCTTTGATGTTCGTCGGTCCGATGTTGGGATCTGCGCAAGCGGCGTTCGACCTTGTCATGTCGACGGTGGCCACGGGCAAGCCGATGGCGATGTCCAACTACGGCCATTTGGCCGATTCCCCGAGCGTGCAGTCCGCCCTCGCCGATGCGGCCACTTCATAGATACTGCGCGACTGCACCTTTACCGTTCGGCGGACATAGCTCGACACAACGGCGACCTCGGTGGAGCGCTCGACCCCCTGGGGCGGGCACGGTGTCCGGATGGACGCCGGCCACGCGTCAGCCTGTTTACGCTCGGCCATGGACCTACTGATAGCCTTGGGCGGCGCCGCAGGCATGGCCGTCGCCAACCCCTTCAGCGGCACTGGCGGGACCTACAGACCGCGGCCCGCCGGCCCACGATCAACACCGGGCTCAGTCGCGAGATCTACGGTCGCGCCATTGTTGGCAATCCGAACAGGTTAGCTACCTTGTGTGAGCTCCCACCGAACCCGATCGGCTGCGCATGGTCCACGGCATGCACCGACCACGAAGGTGCGCATGCGCGCAAGACCCTCTCGCTTGCCCAGGCCCAGAGAACCTGAAACCGGTTGCACGTCCGAGGCCCCAGGGGCACCGGCTCAACGCCATCGCTGATCGAAGTACCCGCCGCAGAGAGGGGCCTGGTACTGAGTCGGCATCGCCTCTAGCAGAACGCAGAAGCCGGACTGCCATGCCCGGTCCGCAGAGTCAGGCATGGCGGCATGGCGGCTGGGCTGCGCGGGCAGCACGCGGCCCAGACCGGCCCACCCGCATGAGGCTGATGAGCGGGATCGTCCGGTCATCCGCGCGGGCTTCGTAGTAGTCGTACCCGGTGTTCATATCAAGCACCAACGCCCACGTCCGCTCACGTTCGGTCGGGTCGCTGATCTCGGTCGCCAGGTATGAGCCGCTGTCCTTGCCGGCCAGCACTTCGACTTTCGGGTTGGCGAGCAGGTTGCGATACCACGCCGGGTTCGTCTTGTTGCCGAAGTTCGACGCCACCAAGATGAGCCCGGCGCCCTCGTTCAGGTACACCAGCGGCAGGGTGCGCTGCAGGCCCGTTCTGGCGCCGATCGTGGTCAGCAGCATGACAGACACCGGATACACGCTGCTTATCCGTCCGCCGGTGAGCCGCAACAGCGCCGGGTCGACGAGCACTGAGATGTTGCGCACGTACCAGCGCCCCGCAGCCGTGCGTCCGAACGCCTTCACGGCTCGTTCGAAGAGGCTCTGCGGGCTGCGTGAGGGAGTCATATCCCGGTTCGCTTCACTCGAGCGTGCGCTCCAACCAGAAAAGCGGGATCGTCCGGTTTGGCGGTGTGGACTTCGCAATCCGCGTACCTGGCATACGTGTCGCGGGCAAGCCGCCCTGCAGTCCTCGTGCAGCGGGATCGATGATGCCAGTCGCCCGTCATGAGACGACTCCTCGACGGCGGGGCTTCGTGACAAATCCATGTGGAGGCGGTAATCGATGATCTTGCCGTCGCGCGAGCGATACACGTTGACACCCGGAAGCCTCACCCGCGTGCCATCGCGACTTCAACGCTCGCCGTCAACTCGCAGATGACCGCCGACTCCGGGGCGTCGACCACCCAGGCATGATGGATCTGGTGTGACAACGATGTGACTGTCTCGACCAGGGCGCCGAATGCGGCACGCCGGCCCAATAACGGTCTCGGCGCTGCCACGTCGGCAGCGTACGTCATCGACCAACAGTTCCAAAGCGCCGGGCATATCGACTGCTGCTAACAGGCTGCGAAGGTTCCGTTCGTCTTCATTCATCGACGAGTCCTCCCGTGTTCGAGCCGGCTTTCGATGGTCCAGCTTGCGCATTACCGACCGATATCAATGATTCGATATGATCATATCATCGCTAATACGAAGCGGTTCTTGGTCATAAGTGTCATCGAACTCAGTCCAGACGAAACTCGGCATGGATGTGGGCGGGCGTGCGGCAACACTGGGAGCGATCTGCCCGGCCGTGCTGAAGTGAAGCGATTCTTGATCGCAGCGCCGGGGTTGCGCCATCGGTCAGAAGCCGATTGCTGCAGGTCGATGCTCACAGTAATTGGCAGTACGATAGCAATGCTTCTCTTAGCTGTTACCAGCACTAACAGACGAATATGTAACTTGCCCCTAGCGGCGGTGCTACGTTTCGCACATGGACACTCGCATGGAGATGTTGAAGGCTGCCGAGGCCCAGCTGCTGGAATCCCCGGAACGTGACATCGCCACACGTGCGGTTTGCGAAGCAGTGGGCGTCGGAGCTCCCGTGCTCTACCGGCTCTTTGGTGATAAGAACGGATTGTTGACCGCTGTCGTCGACCGGACGTTCGAGCGGTATCTGGCATCGAAACGCGCTCAGAAACTCTCCGATGATCCGGTAGAGGACCTGCACTCGGCGTGGGACCTCCACATTACGTTCGCCCTGAAGAATCAGGCCGTATATCGCATCGCTTACGCGCCAGCGCTGGACAAGGTGCCTGCCGGCGTCGAAGAAGCGCGGCAGTTACTCGTCGCACGGTTGGTCCGGTGCGCGGAAGTCGGCAGGTTGAACACCACTCCAGATGAGGCGGCTCAGGTCATGATGACCGCGTGTACCGGCCTCGCCATCAGTCTGATTTCACAGCCGGAAACCTATAAATGCCCCAGGCTCTCGCAACGCGTCAGAGACGCTGTCCTGAAAGAGATCCTTGTCGATGCCCCCGCTAATTCAGATCGGCAAAACAGCAATTTAGATTCGGCTGCGCTGCAGATGGCGGCGTTAATCAGAGCCCACCCGACGCCGTTAACTGGCCCAGAGTCGGCGCTGATGCTGCAGTGGCTGGACTCCATCAGCTCCGCAAGCAATAACGAATCATCAACCAGTTCCCCAAAGAGAAGACAACAGCCATCGCCCTCCCGCCGTCGGCGCTGACGATCAGAAGATTCGGGCACGGAACGCTCGCTTGCCCAGTCGGCTGAACCGCAAACGTTTGACTGCGGTTCGTCAGAAAGGTCGAACCGCAGCGTCTTCATCGGCAGTTCATGGATAATGACGATATCTATGAAAGTCGCGAACTGTTCTGGCCCACAGGGCAACTCGCAGTGCCCCCTCGGAACGCGATCTGGCTTCGTTACCTACGGCATAGAAGATGCCGCCGTCCAGCGTTCGTCGGCACTAACCCCCGGCGGGGGAGTGGCGCGGTTGGCCTGTCTGCCGGGAAAGGCAGGCTGTCGCCGGCTATGGGAGCCGATTCAGCTGATGCGTCAATGGCGACATATCGGTTCAGCAGCGCCAAACGACTGGTGCGAGTGCTGATCCGCCGACCGCGCAGTATCTGGGCCAGAAGCTGGTGCCGTCGACCGCCAAGCTCGGCGGCACCGTCATCCGCGGGTTGTCTGCAATCAGCTACGGCCCCGCCCATCAGCTGTACTACGTGATCAGCGACGACAAATCCCAGCACAACGCCGCACGGTTCTATACAGCGCGAATACGACTGTCAGGCTGAGGCATTGACGCGGTCGACTTTGTTACCACGCGCCTCTCCCCGACGGTACGGCTGACGGGTGCCGGCTCCCGAAGTCCGGTGGGTTCGCTCCGATGAACTGGTTTGCGTAGCTGTTGACCCCGCTTCTACAAACCATGTTGAAAGAGTCCTCACTCGGTTGAGTCGAGTTCGCGCAGCAGCGCGCGGGTCCGGGCCGCGTCCTCCGGAGAGTCCCCGAACGGAAAACCGGCGTACTCGTCCACGCCGGCGCTGCGCAGTTCGGCGACTCGATCCGACACTGTGGCTTCATCACCGATGAGGACGGCGTCCTCGGGACCGGTGAAGCCCTCACGGTCGAGCATCGCGCGGTAGGACGGCAGCCGTCCGTATATTTCAAACTGCTCTGCGGCAGCTGCCCGCGCACCGTCGACGTCGTCGGTGACACAGACGGGCAACGGGGCGACCACACGCACCGCACCCGGTGGGCGGCCCGCCGCCTCTGCGGCCTCACGCAGTGTCGGTCCGATGTGCTCGGCCAGCGTCTTCGGGCCCGTCATCCAGGTGATGGTTCCAGCCGTTCGTCGGCCTGCCAGTCGTAGCATCTGCGGGCCGAGTGCCGCCAGGTAGACGTCCGGCGCCGGTGCCCCGGGTATCTGCAACGTGACCCGGGTGGTGAGCATGTCGCCCACTACCGCGGCAGGCGCACCGGCCAACAACGGCTGCAAACCATCAAGGTATTCGCGCATCAGGCGCACCGGCTTGTCGAAGGAAATGCCCCACAGTTCTTCGGTTAAGCCGATGTGGTGCACCCCCAGGCCCAACGTGAGCCGGCCACCGGCGATCTGGTTGACCACTAACGCGCGCTGTGCCAGCTGCGACGGGTGCTGGACCTGGATCGGCAGCACGGCGCTGCCGACCTCAATGTCTTCGACTTCCCGCAGCGCAACCGCGAGCACGGTCAGCAGGTCGGGTTCTGTGGGCAGCTGGCTCGACCACAATCGCCGGAAACCCTCGTCGCGTAGCCGTGCGAGCGTTTCGATGTAGATGTCGAGTACCGGACGACCACCTCCGTCACCGATATAACTCATCAGAGTGACCTGCACGACGCATAACCTCCTTGCTGAACCTGAAACCGGTTGCATTTCACAAGATCTGAAACCGGCTGCATCGTTGGCCTCAATCGCCGATCTGCGCTGACCGAGTCTGCAGCCTCGCGTCGAGGGCCCCGAGGCGCCGATACGGTTCGATAGCTAAATGCCAAGGAGTTCACTGTCCCGGCTGCGTTCAGCATACATGACATGTCACACACATGTGACATTCGTGATACGTTGGCGTCGTAGCTATGATGCGTTGACGCGAGAATCACGTCCATTTTCGCGCCGACGTGAGTAGGAGATTCTATTGTGCGGCAGCCGATTGCGGCTTCATGACTTCAGCGAAGTGCGAGGCAAGCAGTCCTGACAATGAGTTTCGGACTAATACGTAGGTTTCAATCAACACTCCATGGAGGGTGGCTGGATCATGCGCTTTTCTGTGTGGCCGTTGGCACCGCAACCGTGGGCCGACACTCTCGCCCTGGCAACGAAGGCCGATGCCGGCTTCTGGCGTTGTGTTTATCTGCAGGATCACTTCATGTCTCAAAGTGGTGGTCCGCAAGAGTTTTTGGAGGCCACCGGCCTGTTGACGGCTTTGGCCGCAACAACGACGCGGGTCCGGCTGGCTCCCCTCGTGTTGTCGATGACGTATCGGCACCCCGCTGTGCTGGCGAACTGGGCGGTCACGGTCGACCGGATCAGCAACGGACGTCTGACGTTGGGGCTGGGCGCAGGCTGGCAGCTTAATGAGCACGAACAATACGGCTTGGCCCTGGGCCGCCCGGGTGAGCGCGTCGACCGATTCGCCGAGGGGCTCGCCGTGCTCGACGGCCTCTTGAACAAACCGACAACCAGCTTTGCGGGGCACTACTATCAGCTTTCTGCGGCTGAGTGCGAGCCCAAACCGGTGCAATCGCCGCTTCCGCTGCTAATCGGCGCAGCCCAGCCACGCATGCTTCGACTGACAGCACGGTATGCGAGTCAGTGGAATCAGTGGTCGATACCAGGCGGATTCGGCGCGACCTCGCAGATGCTCGACGCCGCCTGCGAACGCGAGGGCCGCGATCCTTCGACCATCTGGCGCTCAACACAGGGCTTGACCATGGTCACCGACTCGGCAGCATCTGAGGTCCGTGCCGAGGCCATGGCTAAACAGCTGCCGTTCCCGATGATCTATGGAACGCCAGAGCGGATCGCTGATCAGGCAGCGCGATGGCGCGACGAAGGAGTCGATGAGGTGATCATTCCCGATTACCTCCTGCCGCACGGCAGGGCACGTCTGGACACCTACGACGCACTCGCCGAAGCATTGGCACCGCTCGCTGAAACCCGCAACGGGTAGCGCCGCTGCAGCAGCCGGAGGTAACGACCATGTGCTCAATACTCCGGTGCCGTAAGAAAATCCGCGAGACGAATGAACCGCGACGTAGTTACCTGATGCATTGCACCCCTGGCTATTTCAACGGGCAGGGTGATGTTGCACGAGCCTTCCTCGGCGAAACCTACGGGCGCGGTGAGATCGAGTTCTGGCACATGCTCGACGCCTGGTGGAAGACTGGAACCTTCGAAGGCCTCGAATTCACCCGCTAACACAGATTCACCTCGGTCGTCCCCGGCCGACGTCTACAAGCAGTGATCGAGACGCGAGTCCCCCGACTGGCTGATGTGAGCCATGGCCATTGGCCACCGCCAGCCTCCGTCGTCCCCGGACTGGTACAACGGCGTCTGTCGGGTACGCCGCATCGCGGGTTAAGGTACCAACCACACGCCGGCGCCCAACAGTCGACTTTCTTCACGGAGCGAAGTGCACCATGCACGAATTGGCTGCCTCGATCACCGAACGTTGCTTTTGGGCTTGTACACCCACCGCTCTTGCGGAAAGGACTCGCATGACCAATTGGCTGAACCCGTCTCAGCAGCGCGCTTGGCTGGCGTATATGCGCGTGTATCACCGGCTCGAATACGAGATGAACCGCCAACTTCAGGCCGATTGCGGTCTGTCGCTCGGCGACTACACCGTACTGAACGCGCTCTCGAACGCCAAGGAGCAACGGATGCAATTGACCAGTCTGGCGATCCTGATCGGCTGGGAACGCAGTAGGTTGTCACACCACCTGATGCGAATGACCCATCGCGGCTTGGTTGACCGCCTGCAATCGAACTTAGATGGGCGCGCGACCGACGCGATTCTCACGACCGCGGGCCGGAAAGCCATCAAAGCTGCCGCACCAAGCCATGTCGCGTGGGTTCGGCAGCTCTTCTTTTCAGATCTCGATAAAGCCAAAGAGCTCGAACTCGCCGACATCCTGACTTCCGTCTACGAGACGATCCTGCGCGAAGGCACGCTGCCGGTCCCAGCCGAATCCTCCGGCTAACACCTGATGCACCCACTCGTCGGTGGCATGCCCGTCGACGAAGCGTGGAAGTCGGTGCAGCTGCTGACCGACACTGTGCTGCCCGCGCTGCAGCTGACCCTCCGTTCCGGAACGCGTGATTGCGCTCGCGGATAGCGGGTATGGCTGACGAATACCGACTCAACGATGAGGAGGGGGTTTCGATGAGCACTCGCGCTGTGAAAAAGGGATTCGCACTGCTGGGTACTGCGGCAATGCTGTGTTATGGCGGTCGCGTGCGGAGGCGGCGGCGGGAATACGGCCGGCACGCCGGCGACATCGCCAGCGACTTCGTCGGCCCAGACGCAGGCGCCGGGTACGCAAACAAATCCGGTAAGTCCGGGTGGTGGCGGAGGCTGAGCCCGCTCGCTAAACGGTCACGGCACTTCCGTCGAGTACAGCCACGCGTCCCACAGCGGGCGCAGCGACTCGTCGGAGTAGTTGGCGGCCAGCCCGGTGAAGTCGTCGGTGACCGCAGTGCCGTGGCGATGCCGAGCCGTCCAATCCTTCAGCAGCGCAAAGAAATTCTCGTCGCCCAGCCGGCCGCGCAGCGCGTGCAGGGTCGAGCGCGCCGCGCTTGTAGACGCGGTCGTCGAACATGTCGCGCGGGCCGGGATCGGCCAGCAGCAGGTCCTGTGGCTGACGCGCGCAGCCGCTGCGTGGTGAGTGCGGGCGAGTTCGTCGGCGCTGGGCCCGCCGCAGTGCTCGGACCACAGCCACTCGGCGTAGCAGGCGAATCCTTCGTGCAGCCAGATGTCGCGCCACCGCCGCGCGGTCACCGAATTGCCGAACCACTGATGCGCCAGTTCGTGGGCGATCAGCCGTTCGCTGGCCTGCGTTCCGTCGCAATGGTTGGCACCGAAGATCGAAATCCCTTGGGCCTCAAGCGGGATCTCCAGCTCGTCGTCGGTGACCACCACCGTGTAGCCGCTGGCCAGCGGATACGGTCCGAACAGTTTGATGAACAACTTCATCATCTCGGGCTGGCGGGCGAAGTCGTGGTCGAAGTCCCGCGCAGGCGCGTTCGGGCACCGCGGCCTGCATCGGCACCGGTGTCTTGGCCAGCTGCCGCATCTCGTACTTGCCGATCTGCAGGGTGATCAGGTAGGTCGACGTCGGCTCGGCGTTGCTCGTACGTCCACGCCGTCCGCGCGGCCCGGACCCGGCGCGACAGCAGCTCGCCGTTGGCGAGCACCCGGTACGGGCTCTCGGTGCTGATCTGGATCCGGAACGCGGCCTTGGCGCTGGGATGGTCGTCGCAGGGGAACCACGACGCGGCGCCGTTGGGCTGGCCGGCGACCAGCACGCCGTCGGTCAGTTCCTCGAAACCGACGTCGCCCCAAAGGGAACGGATCGGTCTGCGGCGTCCCGCCGTAGCGCACGACGATCGACAGCGCCGCGCCGGTCGGAAGCTTCGAGCCGATCCGGATGCGCAGCTTCCCGCCGCGGCAGGAGAATTGGTCCACGCCGTTTGCCGTTCACCGAGACCTTCGACACCGTCAACGCGTTGGACAGGTCGAGCGTGAATGTGCTGCAACTCGGTCAGCGTGACGGCGGTGATGGTGGCCGATGCCGGACAGCCGGTTGATCGCGACCTTGTACTCGAGATCGAGCTCGTAGCGCGACACCCGGTAGCCGGAGTTGCCGTTCTTCGGCAGGTACGCGTCGATCACTTCCGGCGACGGCGCTTTCTTAGCGGAGCTTTCACGCCGCGGTGTCCTGGGCGCCACGGCCCGAGGCAGCCTTGCGCGCCTTCTTGCGGCCGGGATTCCACGGCGCGATCGGGTTGCCTTGCCAGCGGGTCGATCGCCGGCACCTCGTCGCCGCGCATCACCAGCGAGGCGGGACCGACGGTCGCGCCGGCGCCGATCCGGGCGGCGGGCAGCGCAACGCAGTGCGGCCCCAGCGTCGCGCCGGCTTCCAGCACGACGGTGTCCATCCGCATGATCCGGTCGTGGAACAGGTGTGTCTGCACCACGCAGCCGCGGTTGACGGTGGCAGCCGTGGCCGAGGGTGACGAGGTCGGCCTCGGGCAGCCAGTAGGTTTCGCACCAGACGCCGCGACCGATGCGGGCGCCCAGCGCGCGCAGCCACAGGTTCATCATCGGCGTGCCGCTGGCCGCCCGGGCGAACCACGGCGCGGCGACGGTTTCGACGAACGTGTCGGCGACCTCGTTGCGCCACACGAACGACGACCACAGCGGATGTTCGACGGCCCTGATCCGCCCGACCACAAGCCATTTCGCGACGACCGTGATGGCACCGGCGACCGCGCCCGCCGCCAGCAGCACCAGCCCACCGCCCAGCGCCGCCCACCAGATGCCGAATATCCTTGCCAGCGCCTGCAATCCGCCCAGCACCGCCAGCCCGATCGCGAACGTCACGATCACCGGGATCAACCGGCAGCGTCTCCACCACGCGCCCGCATCGCCTTCAGCCGCGCGACGGGTCGAACGTGCGTCGCGCGTCGGCCTCGGCCGGGCTGGCGGCGCAGCCGCATCGGCGGGCTGCCCAGCCACGACGAGCCGCGCTTGGCCTTGGGCGGCGTGGCGGACAGCACCGCCACCAGTCCGTCGTCGGGGACCCGGCGGCCCGGCTGGGTGATGCCGGAGTTGCCGAGGAACGCGCGCTTGCCGACGGTCGCCTTCGCCACGTAGATCCAGCCGCCGCCGAGTTCGTAGGACGCGACCATGGTGTCGTCGGCCAGGAACGCGCCGTCCTCGATGACGGTGAACTTCGGCGTCAGCAACACCGTCGAGATCTCGGTGCCGTGGCCGACTTCGGCGCCGAGCAGCCGCAGCCACCTCGGCGTCAGCAGGCTGGCGTAGAGCGGGAACAGGTAGTTGCGGGCGGCGTCCATCAGCCGCTCGGTGGCCCACAGCTGCCAGCCGACCCGGCTGCGCACCGGGTGGTAGCCCTCGCGCAGCCCGAGCGCCAGCATCCGCACCCCGAGCACCGTCAGCAGCGCGTAGACCACGAATGCGGCCAGCGTCGCGACCGGCGTCCACAGCAGCGCCGGCACCACGCGCCTGCGCAGGCGGTGCGTGTGGCGGACGGCCAGCCCGATGCACGGCGAGACCGGTCGCCGACCGCGACCAGCGGCAGGGCGCCGAGCAGCACCGACGTGAACGCCGTACACGGCCACCCAGCGGGTCCGGCGCGGCGGCCGTTCGTCCGGCCACGGGTGGCTGGCCTTGCCGGACTTCACCGCCGGCGAGCCCTTCCAGTACTGGCCGTTCTTGACCTTGCCGACCACGCCCGAGCCGGGCGCGACGTCGGCGTTCTTGCCGACGACGGCGCCGGGCAGCAGCGTGGTCCGGGCGCCGACCGTCGCGTCGTTGCCGATCGGTGATCGCGCCGACGTGGAACGCGTCGCCGTCGATCCAGTGACCGCGACAGGTCGACCTCCGGTTCGACGGCGCAGCGATGGCCGAGCGTGAGCAGCCCGGTGACCGGCGGCAGCGAGTGCAGGTCGACGCCCTTGCCGACCTTGGCGCCGAGCGCGCGGGCGTAGTACACCAGCCACGGTGCCCCGGCCAGGTTGTCGGCGCCGCTGGCCTCGGCGAGCCGTTCGGCCAACCAGACCCGCAGGTGCACCGAGCCGCCGCGACGATAGGTGCCCGGCCGCGACCTTCGACAGCAGCACCCGGGCGCACAGCACCGCGATGCCCATCCGGCCCACCGGCGTGATGAACACGACGAACGCCACCGCGACCACCACCAGTTCACCGCCACGGCCCACGGCACCAGGTGCAGCGCGCGGGCGACGTTGTTGCCCAGCGCCAGCCACGCCACCCACTGCAGCGCCGTCAGCGTCGCCAGCGGCACGGAAGCAGCGTCTGCGCGAACTCGGTCAGCCACGGCGTCGGCCGGCACCGTGCGCTCGGCGACCTGCGGCGGCGGGCTCGAGTTCGTCGAGGAACCCGGCGAGCGAGCCCAGCCGGGGGTGGTCGTACAGGTCGGCGACGGTGACCTGCGGGTAGCGCTGCCGCAGGGCGGCGACGAGTTGCGCCGCGGCCAGCGAGCCGCCGCCGAGCGCGAAGAAGTCGGCCTCGGGACCGTCGACCGGCGCGCCGAGCACGTCGCGCCACAGTCCGGCCAGCCAGCCCGTCGTGCCGCTCAGGTCGGGCTCGCTCGTCGCGACTCGCGCCGCCGGCGGCGGCCACGGCAGCGCGTCGCGGTCGACCTTGCCCGACGTGCGGGTGGGCAGCTCGTCGACCACGACCAGCCGCGGCACCAGCGCGGCGGGCAGCTGCTCGGCGAGCGCGGCGCGGGCCTCGTGCAGGTCGAACTCCGGGTCCGCGCTGACGATGTAGCCGACCAGCAGCGGCGTGCCGCTGGCGGTGCGGCGCACCGCGGCCGCGCCGCCGCTGACCCCGGGCAGGTTCACCAGCGCCGAGTCGACCTCGCCCAGCTCGATGCGCCGGCCGCCGACCTTGACCTGGTCGTCGGCGCGGCCGCAGAAGTACAGCCCGTCGCGTTCCAGCCGGACCAGATCGCCGCTGCGGTAGGCGCGCGGCCAGCCGAGCGTCGGCATCGCGGCGTACTTCTCGGCGTCCTTCTCCGGGTCCAGGTAGCGGGCCAGCCCGACGCCGCCGATCACCAGCTCGCCGACGTCGCCGTAGGCGACCGGCAGGCCGTCGGCGTCGACGACGGCCAGATCCCAGCCCGCCAGCGGCAGCCCGATGCTGACCGGCCCGGCGCCGTCGAGCTTGGCCGCGCACGCGACCACGGTGGCCTCGGTCGGGCCGTAGGTGTTCCACACCTCGCGGCCGTCGACGGCGAGCCGCTCGGCCAGCTCCGGCGGGCAGGCCTCGCCGCCGAAGATCAGCAGCCGCACCGCTTCCAGCGCCTCGGCGGGCCACAGCGCCGCCAGCGTCGGCACCGTCGACACCACGGTGATGTCGCGGGTCACCAGCCACGGACCGAGGTCCATCCCGCTGCGCACCAGCGAGCGCGGCGCGGGAACCAGGCAGGCGCCGTGCCGCCAGGCCAGCCACATCTCCTCGCACGACGCGTCGAACGCCACCGACAGGCCGGCCAGCACCCGGTCGCCCGGGCCAATCGGGTTGTCCTGCAAGAACATCTGCGCCTCGGCGTCGACGAACGCGGCGGCGCTGCGGTGGGTGACGGCGACGCCCTTCGGCGTGCCGGTCGAGCCGGAGGTGAAGATGATCCAGGCGTCGTCGCGGGCCAGCGGCGCCGCGGCCCGCCAGCCCCGCGACGAGCCGGCGCCGCGCAGCAGGCCCGCTTCGGTGATGACCGCCGACGACGTCGGCCTCGCCGAACACCAGTTCGGCGCGTTCGTCGGGGTCGTCGGCGTCGACGGGCACGTACGCGGCGCCGGCGGCCAGCGTCGCCAGGATCGCCACGTACAGCGCGTAGCTGCCCGACGGCATCCGGATGCCGATGCCGGTCGCCGCGGCCGATGCCGCGGGCGGCCAGCCACTCGACGCTGTCCTCGATGTCGCTGATCAGCTCGCTGTAGGTGAGCTGGACGGTGCCGTCGTCGATCGCCGGCGCGTCCGGGATAGCGCGCAGCGGTGTCATACATGATGTCGATCAGCGTGCGCGGGCTCGGGGCGGCTGGCGACAGCAAGTACTGCGTCGGGACTCGCGCAGGGACCGGAGGCCGAAGAGGCGAAGCCACTCCACGAAAATACTCATATCCTGGCGGCGCGCCGGCGAGCGCGCGCGGCGTGTGACGGTGAGCCTCAGACGGTGCGGCGCTGCTCGAGCCAGTCGGCCAGCGAGTGCCCGGCATCCAGGACGTGTCGTTCGGCGATGGTGCGGGCCCGCTCGACGTCCTTGTCGCCGAGCGCGTCGAGCAGCTCTTGGTGCTCGTCGAGCGAATGCTTCTCGTGGTCGGGGAACAAGGTGAGAAAGTTGCTCGGCACCACCCGTGCAGCCTGCTTGATCTGCGTCATCAGCCGCGGCGAGTGCGCGGCGCGGTGGATCTTTTGGTGGAAATGCCAGTTGGCTTCGCCGATGCTGTCGTCACCGGAGCGCGCGACCACATCCGCCGCGAGTTCGCGCAGCATGGCGAGTTCGTCGGGTTCGATGCGTTCGGCCGCCCACGCCGCGGCCTGTCCGGTGAGAACGCCCAGGATCGTGAAGCTGTCCTTGACATCGGTGGGACTGATGCCGATCACGGTGACGCCGCTGCGCGGCGCGACCTGGACCAGCCCTTCGAACGAGAGCTCCAGCAGCGCCTCGCGGACCGGGGTCCGGCTGGTCGCGAACTCTTCGGTGATGGCGTCGAGGTCGACCCGCGCGCCGGCGGGCAGGGCGCCGGTCAGGATCCGATCCCTGAGTTCGCGGGCGGCCCGTTCGCGCACCGTTCCGGAGATGTCGATCCCGAGTCGAAGCCATCCGGGAATGCTATCAAAACTGCACATCTAACATTTGAAATCTGAAATATCAGATGTTAGATTTCGACTATGGCTGATCGACGACAAGACAAGATGGCCCTCGTTGCTTTCATGCAGGCGGGCAGTACCTCCGTGTACGCCGGATCGTGGCGACACCCCGCGACCGAACACGGCTACCTCGACGCTTCTTACTACGCCAAGATCGGGCGCCAACTCGAAGAAGGTTGCTTTGACCTGATGTTCTTCGACGATCGCCTGGCGATGCCCGGGGTGTACGGGGGATCGGTGGACGAAGCGGTCGCCTACGGAGCCCGTCCGGTCAAATTGGACCTCAGCATCGTGCTCGGGGTGCTGGCGCAGGCCACCTCGCGAATCGGGCTCGGCGCGACCTACTCGACCACCTACTATCAGCCGTTCCACGTAGCCCGAACCTTCGCCACGCTTGACCACCTCTCCGGCGGTCGCGCCGCCTGGA
This sequence comes from uncultured Actinomycetota bacterium, assembly GCA_963832935.1. GTDB lineage: Bacteria > Actinomycetota > Actinomycetes > Mycobacteriales > Mycobacteriaceae > Mycobacterium. Next base: position 265,600 of record CAWHWA010000013.1, on the reverse strand, counting down.
ACGTGGTCACCTCCGTCAACGACAGCGAGGCGCAGAACTTCGGCATCGACGCCCACTTGGGCCACGACGAACGATATGACCGCGCCGACGAATTCATGGACGTGGTGGCGGGCCTCTGGGACACCTGGGAAGACGGCGCGATCCTGCACGACCGGGCAGCCGGGCGGTATGCGGACCCGGCCAAGGTGCACGAACTCGGACACGTCGGCAAGTTCTTCTCCTCGCGCGGACCGCTGACCGTACCTCGCACCCCGCAGGGCAGGCCGGTCATCATCCAGGCCGGGTCTTCGGGTCGTGGCCGCGAATTCGCTTCGCGCTGGGCAGAATTGATCTTCACCGGGGACCCGGGCATCGACGTCGCGCGCAGCCACTACGCAGACCAGAAAGAACGCATCGCCGATACCGGGCGTGATCCTGCCACGGTGCGGATCTGCCCGATGGCCTACGCTGTGGTGGGCGAGTCCGAGGCCCATGCCAAGGAGCGCGAAGCTTTGTTCCTCAACGAACTGGTTCATCCCATGGCATCACTGACATTGTTGTCGGAGTTGATGAATTACGACTTCGCGCAACACGATCTGGACGACCCGGTCACCGACGAGCTGATCGCCTCGGTCTCCGGAATTCGGGGACTGGTACAGAACCTGCGCACCCATATCGGTGGCGACACCGTGACCGTCCGCGATCTGGCCGGCCATCGCGCGACGCTGCTGCAGGGACCCCGCTTTGTCGGCACCGGCGAGCAGGTTGCCGACCACATGGCGGACTGGTTCGAAAGCGGAGCCTGCGACGGTTTCGTCCTGGCGGCAACGCATCTGCCCGGCGCATTCGAAGACGTTGTGCGGATGGTGGTTCCGGAACTGCAACGGCGCGGGCTGTTCCGCACGCAATACGAGTCGTCGACGTTGCGCGGACACCTTGGGCTGCAACGGCCCTCGAACACCCGAGTGGGCGCCGGTGCGAATGCTTGACGGCGTGCGGGTGCTCGACCTCGCCACTCTGGCGGCCGCCCCACTGGTGGCGACCTACCTGGGCGAGTTCGGCGCCGACGTGATCAAGGTCGAAGAACCGCGACAGGGCGATCCGATCCGCGGTTGGGGCAATCAGCGCGACGGGGTCGGGCTGATGTGGAAGTCGTTATCGCGCAACAAGCGATCGATCACGCTGGATCTGCGCTGCGCCGAAGGCCAGGCACTGGTTCGTCGCCTGGTCGAGCATGCCGATGTCGTCATCTTCAACACCCGGCCGCAGACGTTGCGCAAATGGGGTCTGGACTACGAGAGCCTGCGTGCGGTCAACGACCGGATCGTGATGCTGCATATCACGGGATACGGGTTGACCGGGCCGAAGAGTGAGCGCCCGGGGTTCGGCACGCTCGGCGAGGCGATGAGCGGGTTCGCTCACGTCACCGGCCAGGCCGGCGGGCCGCCCACGCTACCGCCGTTCATGTTGGCCGACGGCGTCGCATCTCTGAACGCCACCTACGCGGTCATGATGGCGCTGTACCACCGCGATGTGCACGGTGCACCGGGGCAGTTGATCGACGTCAACCTGATCGACCCGCTGGCCCGGCTGCTGGAGCAGACGCTGCTGAGCTACGACCAATTGGGCCTGGTGCCCGAGCGCGCCGGCAACCGGTGGGACATCTCGGCTCCGCGCAACACCTACCGCACCGCGGACGGCCGGTGGCTGGCCATGTCCGGAAGCTCGCCGGCGCTGGCGCTGAGGGTGTTCCGGGCCATCGGCCGAGACGACCTGTTGTCCGACCCCGACTTCTCCGACCCCCAACGGCGACTGGCCCGGGCCCGTGAGGTCGATGACGTGGTCGCGGAATGGGTTGCCACCAAGACTCTTTCGGAGGCGATGGAGGTCTTAGAAGCCCACGAGGTAGCCGCGGCTCCCGTCTATGACATCCGCGATCTGGTCGCCGACGAGCAGCTCAAGCATCGCGAAGTGTTCATCTCGGTCGAGGACCAACAGCTCGGACCGATGACAGTGCAGGCTCCCGTCCCGCGTTTCTCGGCGGCGTCCGGAACGGTCGACCATCTCGGACCTCGCCTCGGTGAACACAACGCCGAAGTCTACGGCGAGCTACTCGGCTTGACTCCCAACGAGATTGACGATCTGCGCGCCCGCGGCGTGTTGTGACAGAAGGAATTGTTCAAGGTGACTGATCTTCTTCGTCGTTCCGAACTCGCGGTGCCCGCGAGTAACGACAACATGTTCGAGAAGGGCGCCAACTGCGGCGCGGACCTGGTGTTCCTCGACCTCGAGGACGCGGTACCCCCGGCCTACAAGGAGGAATCGCGCGTCAAGGCGATCGGCGCGCTCAATGACATCGACTGGGGACGCACCGCGCGTGCCATCCGGATCAACGGCCTGGACACCCAGTGGTGTCACGACGACGTCGTCGACGTCGTCACCAAGGCCGGGGAGAACCTCGACACGATCATCATTCCCAAGGCCCGCAGGGCGCGTGATGTCTGGTGGGTGGACGTGCTGCTGACCCAGCTGGAGTCGAAACTCGGTCTGAGCAACCGGATTCGACTTGAGGTTCTCATTGAAGAAGTGGAAGGCCTTGCCAACGCGGAGGAGATCGCCGTGGCCAGCCCGCGGCTGGACGCATTGATCTTCGGGGTCGGCGATTTCTCGCTGTCGCAGGGTGCTCGGGTGGACACCAACTTCGTCCCGCTCGGCGAATACCCCGGTGAATTCTGGGCTTACGCCCGCAACAAGGTGATCGTGGCGGCGCGCATCGCCGGCATCGACGCGATCGACGCACCCTATCCCGACTACAGGGACTTGTCGGGATATGAGCGCGACGCGCGACGCGCCTCCCTGCTCGGCTATACCGGCAAGTGGGCCATTCACCCCGACCAGGTTCCCGTCGCCAACGGCGTCTACGCGCCGACCGCGGACGAGATAGCCCGCGCCGAAGCCAATGTCGCCGCCTACCGGGAGGCCGAGGCCAAGGGCCGCGGCGCGGTCGGAGTCAACGGTGTGCTGGTCGACGCCGCCCACGTGAAGCAGGCGGAGCAGACGCTGGCCCGCGCCGCGTTGATCAACGACAACTAGCGATACCTGATTGAGGGCGTTCGCAGCGGGGTAAACCCGAGAAACGATCAATTCAACTGACGCCCAATAGGAAGGGGCAGGACGTGATAGTCCTAGGCATCATTCTTGTCGTCATCGGTTATTTCGCCGCAATCCCGATTCTGGAAACGCTCGGCGGCATCCTCGTGCTTGTTGGTGTGGTGTTGTGGATCCTTGGGGCAGTCGGGCGTCCGGTGGGCGGCCGTAAAGTCTGGTTTTAGCGGCGTTGCGACTTGAGTGCCATCACGCCGAGTGTGCGTTGACGGTGTCGAGTGTGCGGTCAGGGCGATCAGGGTGCACGATTCCCGCCCCGATTGCACACTCGAGGCCGTGGGCGCACCGTCAAGGCGCACAAGTGATTTCGATGCGTTGCCGGTGTTGCGGTGACGACACAGTATCTTGACTCCATGGCCAAGATACTGTTTGTCGTCAGCGCAACGAGTTACTGGACGCTGAAGGACGGCACCAGACACCCGACCGGGTATTGGGCCGAAGAGTTCGCGGCGCCCTACGACGCGCTCAGCCGGGCCGGCCACGAAATCGTGGTGGCCACGCCCGGCGGCACGGTGCCGTACGTGGACGCGATGAGTTTGCGGCCGTCGATGGCCGGCAGCGCCGAAATCGCCGAACAACTCGAAGGAATCCTGCGTTCTGCCGAAGAGCTGCGCAGGCCAATCCAACTCGCCAACGCCCGCCTGGACGACTACGACGCCGTGTATTACCCCGGCGGCCACGGCCCGATGGAAGACCTGTGGCGAGATGCCGACTCCGGTCGGCTACTCATCGCCGCCCTCGCGTCGGGCAAGCCGCTGGCGATCGTCTGCCACGCACCGGTCGCCATCCTGGCCACCCGCCGCGACGGCGTATCTCCCTTCGCGGGCTATCGGGTCACTGCGTTCACCAACGACGAAGAGGACGGGGTCGGACTCCGCGAAAAAGCGCCATGGACGGCCGAGGACGAACTGGTCAAGTTGGGCGTCGACTTTGTCCGGGATGAAATGTGGAAGCCCTTCACCGTCGTGGATCGCAATCTCTACACCGGGCAGAACCCCGCCTCGGCCGGGCCGCTGGCCGAGGAAGTGCTCAAAGTGCTGGCACACTGACCGTTGGGCCTAGGCCCAAGGGCCGCAGGTGCTGGCGTCATTGGCGGCCTGAGCAGCATCCAGATACCGGCTGCCGACGCCAGCAAAACTGCCGAACCGATGCCCGAGGCGATGGCCAGGCCGCTGCTGAAGGCGTTCTTTGCGGCGGTCACGACGGCTAGCGCCTGGTCGGCGGGAAGCTGCTTCGCCGCTTCGATGGCGCTGGGTAACGAGTCCGCGGCATGCGAGGCGACCGCGTCCGAGGCACCGGGCGGAATCGCCAGCGCGTGGTACACGCCCGTCACGATGGAGCCGAGTGTCGCGATGCCGAGCGCCATGCCCAGCTCGTAGCCGGTCTCCGACACCGCGGCCGCGGCACCTGCTCGCTCCGGCGGAACGCTGGTGAGGATGACGTCGCTGGCCGCGGTGAACGCCAGGCCGAGGCCGATGCCGAGGACAAAAAGGGCGATGGCGAGGTGCGGGTAGGCGGTGGACGGCCTGATCAGCGTGAACGACGCCATCGCGAAACCAACCAGCGTCAGTCCGATCGAAAGAATCGCGCGCTGCGACGAATAGCAAATCGCCACCCCGGCCAGCAGGCCGAATAAGGTCGCGCTCGCTGCCGCCGGGAGCTCAGCCAGCCCGGCTTTCAGCGGGCTGTATCCCATCACAAGCTGGAAGAACTGGGACAGGAAGTACACCACGCCCGATAGGCCGAGCACCGCCAACAGGTTGGCGACGACCACTCCTGAGAATGTGCGATTGCTGAACAGGCGTAATTCGATCAGTGGGGCGGGCAGCGTGAGTTGTCGCCGGACGAACAGCGCGAAGGCAGCGAGCCCGACGACCCCTACGGTCACGACGTCAGCACGGATCCCATGTGCGGCCCCTTCCTGGAGGGCGTAAACGAGTCCGAGCATGCCGATCAGCGACAGCCCAACGCTGGGCATGTCCCACGGCCCAGGCATTGGGTTGCGTTGCTCCGGCAACAGCACCACGCCGGCAGCCAACAGCACGACGCTCACCGGGACGTTGATCAAAAACACTGAGCCCCACCAGAAATGCTCCAGCAGCAGCCCTCCGATCACCGGACCCAAAACCGCGCCCGCCGAAAACGCCGAGGCCCAAATACCCACGGCCATACTGCGTTCCCGCGGCCGCTCAAACAAAACGCGGATCAACGCCAGCGTCGACGGCGCCAGCGTCGCCCCGGCCACGCCCAGCAGCGCCCGCGCGCCGATCAGCAGCCCCGCGGTCGGCGCGTATGCCGTCGCCACCGAGGCAACGGCGAAAGCCGTTGCACCGCAAAGCAATAACTTCTTGTGGCCAATGCGGTCGCCGAGGCTGCCCATCGTGACGAGTAGACCGGCCAGCACGAACGAGTAAATCTCGCCGATCCACAACACCTGCGTTGCCGACGTCCCGAGATCCCTACCGATGAACGGGATCGCGAGGGCCAGTACTGTGCCATCGACGCCGATCAGCAGCACCCCAAGGGTGAGCACCCCCAGCGCCAGCCAAGCGCGAGTCATGACCGGCTCACCCCGCGCAGCAGCAGGTCGGTGACCATGTCGGTAAATTCCCGACGTCCGGCGCCCCCGACCGAGACCACCCACGCCGCGCCGGCCATCAGGTTGAAGAACGCCTCGGTCAGCCAGAACGCGTTCAGATCGGGGCGGAATTCGCCTTCCCGCTGACCGCGCAGGAACAGTTCCCTGACCTCAGCGTCGATTTCCGCCCACGCTTCCTTGGGCTGATTGGTCTCGAAATCCTGACTCTGCGTATAAAGCAGGTTGAGGTATCCAGACACCGGCTGGCACGCCGCCACCAAGCGCCGCAACGCATCTGCGGCCGAGTCCTCTTGTCCGCGGCCGGCTTTCAGCGCTTCACGCAAGTGGGCGGTGGCAAACTGGTCAAGGGCCTCGAGGAGCGCCGCGCGCCCCGAGAAGTAGCGATGCAGAGTCGCACGGCTGACGCCGACGGCCGCGGCAATCTCGTCCTGAGTGGCGTTCGGCCGCCGAGCGAGGAAGTCCGCTGCGACGCGCAATACAGCCTCACGATCCAGTGCCATGATACGATCATATCTCATATGAGACGTAAATGTCTCAACTTTGGAGATCTATGGCAGCACCCGATCGTCCACACTTTTGCAAATTGCCTCTCAGCAAAGACCGCAACGCCCGTACAGTTGTGCCCACGCCAAGGCCAGGAGACTGAATGACAAAGTATTGCCGAGGTGACAGACATGACAGCACCCGCCAGCCGGCTCAGCGGTGATGTTGTAGGTGCCGGCGATCCCCGGTACGAGGCGGCGCGTATCGGTTGGAACCATCTTCATTCCCACTACCCTGAAGCCATCGTCTTCTGCAGCAGCACAACAGATGTCGTCAACGCCCTGGAATGGGCGCAGCACAACGATGTCGCCGTTCGAGTGCGTAGCGGCGGTCACTGCCTGGAGGGCTGGTCGAGTGTCGACGGCGGCCTGGTCATCGATGTCAGCGGGCTGAAGTCGGCCCAGATCGACGCGGCCTCAGGTCTGGCGACAGTTGGGGCAGGGCTTAATCAACTGGAGGCGGTGACCGCGCTCGGCGCTCACGGACTCGCGGCGCCGACCGGAACGGAAGGCACTGTCGGCCTGGTTGGCGCGACCCTCGGTGGCGGCTTCGGCCTGCTCACCCGCAGCTTCGGTATGGCAAGCGACAACCTGATGGCGGTCGAGATCGTGGTGACCGACGAGGTGAACGGCGCCAAGGCGATCACCGTCGATGACACCTCCCACTCGGACCTCATGTGGGCACTGCGCGGCGCCGGCAACGGCAACTTCGGGATCGTCACCTCACTGACGTACCAGGTTCACCCGCTACCCCACGTCACCTACGTGACGGCGACATGGACAGGTCTCGACGACCTACGTGAAGTCTTCGACGCCTGGCAGCACTCGGCGCCGAACACCGACAGCCGCCTCACTAGCCAGCTCGAGATCGATCGAGGCGGAATCCAGTTGTTGGCAGCTCTCTGCTCAGGGTCGGACGCCGAGGCGACGGAACTGCTGGGGCCGATCCTGTCGGTCGGAGAGCCTCACCTAACCACTACAACCGCACCTTGGGCCGACACCTACGCCGGTTTCCAGATACCCACTCCGGAGGAGCCCGCGAACTGGAAGTTCACTTCGCAGTTCATCATTGAACCCTTCCCGGCCGCCGCGATCGAGCTGATCGCTCAGTTCATGGCCAAAGCCCCTTCGCCGGGCTGCAACTACTTCACCAACGCCTTTGGCGGCGCGGTCAAAAGCAGCGAGCCCGCCGGCGGCTCGACATTCGCCCATCGCGACGCCCTGTTCTACGCCGAGCCCGGTATCGGCTGGGGCGTTCGCGGTGGACCGGCCGCCGATGAACAGCTGACGGCGCAAGTACTGGCCTGGATTGCGGAGTTCAGCGCGTCCTTGCAGCCCTACGTAGCCGGCGCCTACGTGAACGTGCCGAACGCCGGCATGGCTAACTGGGCCACGGCCTACTGGGGCACCAACGTCGACCGGCTGCGGACAGTCAAATCAAAGTACGATCCCGGCAACGTGTTTCGTTACGAGCAGAGCATTCCACCGGCGACGTAACCACCCCATTCAGGAGAAATCGCCCGCAACTTCCAGATCGGGGGCCCATGATCGTCGATGCCGTCATCAGCTCTAGCAGTGCCGTCCGGCGGCGCGGACGTCAGGCCTGGGGTTTCCAGCGCGATGCTCGTGAGGAGTGTGGCTTGTGAGTGCTTGGCTGGTGAGCAACGTCCCGTCGTGGCTGCTATTACTCGGACTCAACGTCCTCATCGCGGGCGGAGCAGTGCTAGCCCTGATATATATCCGGCGTCGGTTCCCCGGGCTCAGGGGCGACGAGCGCAGCGAGGTGACGCAGTTCGCCTTCATGTTGGTCGGTTTCGTGTACGCGTTCTTCACCGGTTTCATCGTTACCGCGATGTGGGGCCAGAACAACGCTGCGGATGACGACATGCGGGTCGAGGGCGCGACCGCAGTACAGATGGCCAGCGACCTCACCGTGTTCGACAAACCCGACAGCGACCGAATCCGCGGGGCGCTGCTGGACTATGAACGCGCGGCGGTAACAGAGTGGCCGCTGGTCGCACACGGCGATGCCTACCCGGCGGCCGGCCAAGCGCTGCAGCGTCTTCGCACCGCATACGACCAAGTTCAGCCGCGCACCGATACCCAAAAGACTTACCTCGCTACCTCTTTCGATTCCCTTCACAAGATCAGTCAGGCACGTACGGAACGGACGATCCGGGCCCGCACTGACAACGGCATGCCCTGGTCGATGTGGACAGTCTTCTTCCTGCTCAGCGGGCTGGTCCTTGGCTGCGTCATCGTTTACGGCGTCGAGAAACCCAGCATTCACTACGTGTTGGTCGCGACCGTGGGCGTGCTGCTAGCCACCGACCTGTTCCTCGTCGTGGAACTTACCCACCCGTACATCGGCGACACCGCGACGTCCGCGGACTCACTGGGCGCGGCTATCCAATCCCTGTCGGCCGCCCCGGGGTAGACATCTCCGCTTGCCGGGGCCCACACCTGCAAGGGCTCGATGTCGCTACCGCCACCTCGAATTCCACGAAAAGCGATATACCTTCGTCCCCCGGCATAGCCTCAATCTAGGTTTGGGCGCACCCCCGCTGCCGGAAATTCCGGCTCCGCCCTGAACGGTCTCCGGAAAGAGTTGTCGAATACTTTCCGATTGGCGGGGGTGGTCCTACCTGGCGGGCGGCCCACCTCGGGCGGCAACCACAAAAGGAAACATCATGACCACCACGCATCACCCCGGCCGCACCACGCCGTCCAAAGTGAAAAAATTGGCCGCCAGAGCCGTTCTCGCCGGTGGGTTGGGGATGGCTGTTATGGGACTGCCCGCGGCAATGGCCAACGCAGACCCCGCACCGCCAAACACCCCGGGCCCAACCCCGACGATCACCGCGACTCTGCACCCGCCCGCTCCGCGCGGAGAATCAGGCCTCTGTAACCAGGACACAATCCCGCGTGGCCAGCCCCTGCCCTCGAACTGCTAGGACGGATGGCACCGCACCACCTTGGCGGGCGGTATCGAACGAATGCGCCTGGTACGCAACGACATTAGCCGTCGGTATTTTCCCTTGCGCACCCAACTCGTGTGTTGAGTAGCGTGCGCTAGCCGTCCGTCACTTCTCTATGCCGTAGCCACCGCGGAGGTCCGTGTGGGCGGCTTTCAACAAGCGGTTACACAGCACCACCAGCGCATCGACGTCAAGGTCCGACTTATCGCCGAGCTCCTTGAGAAACGATGCTTCTTCGTCCTTCAGCGCAGTCCACTTTCGCTTCCGTTCGATCATCGCCTCATCGGTATTTTGTGGAACGTCGACGGCTGTCTGGAGTTGCTCCTTGCACGCATCCAGCTGCGTGAGCGAGTAGCCGTGCTCGCGGAATTGACGGTCCCATTCGTCAAGGATCAATTCGGTGAGGTCGCGAACCGGCTCTGCGGCATAAATCATCAGCTCGGCGACTCCGTCGTCGAGACCCAGCCGTGCACGGAATTCGTACAACTCTCTGGTGGCCCCAGCTCGCCTTCGGCTGATGCTCTCTTCAGTGACTTCGGTGCCCGCGAGTGGTTCTGCCCCGCGCTTGAGGTAAAGGGTTGCGGAGATGAGACGCTTCAGCACAGCCTTCTTGTCATCCCCAGCCCGCTTCTCGTAGTCGAGGACTAGCGCGTGGTCTCGGTCCTCTCGCTTAGTTCTGGCGTCGAGGCGCTTCGTCCAGATCGCCACCGTCGCAGTTGACACAACGGACGCGACCGGCACAAGAGTGGTCGTGAGCAAGGTCTCCCAGCTCATGGCATTTCCACATGGCTCAGTCTGCCTGACTGGGCCGTAGTCCACGAGGGTTTGTCGTCCAGCTGGTAATTCGGGCCGACCGTCACACTCCGGGTGCGACCGCGATGGATTTAGTGTCCAAGTAGCCGTCGATACCTTCGGGGCCCAGTTCGCGGCCGTAGCCGCTGCCCTTGACGCCACCGAACGGCGCGAACGGATCCATGGTGTAGCCCTGGTTGATGCCGAGGGTGCCGGTGCGGATACGCGCGGCGATCGCCAGGGCCCGGTCGGTGTCGGCGGTCCACACCGATCCGGCCAGGCCGTAGTCGGAATCGTTGGCGATGGCCACCGCATCGTCCTCGTCCCGGTAGGGGATGACGGTGATCACCGGCCCGAAGATCTCTTCGCGCGCAATCCGCATCGTGTTCTTGGCGTCGGCGAACAGCGTGGGTTTGACATACCAGCCGCGTTCGAGCCCGTCGGGCAGGTCGGTGCCGCCGATCACCATTCGCGCACCTTCACGTTGACCGATGTCGATATAGTTGCGGACGCGCTGTTGCTGGCGCTGGGAGACCAGCGGACCCATTTGAGTGGCCCGATCGGTTGGGTCGCCCACCCGAATACCGGTCATCTCAGCAGCGAGTGCATCGACGTACTCGTCGTGGCGTGCGGCGGGAACCAGAACGCGGGTCAACGCATTACAGATCTGACCGCTGTTGGACAGGCTGGCCGACCGCACTCCGGCCGCGACCTTTTCGGGTGCGGCGTCATCGAGGATGATCGCCGCGGACTTACCCCCGAGTTCGAGACTGACCTTGGTGAGATTGGCTCCGCACGCTGCGGCGACGGCCCGGCCGGCGGCAGTGGAACCGGTGAACGAGACCTTGTCCACGCCTTCGTGGGCGACGAGCAGTTCACCGACCGCGACCCCGCCCGGTAGCACGCTGACTACGCCCGGCGGCAGGTCGATATGGCCGATCATCTCCGCTAAAAGCAATGCGTCCAACGGGGATTCGGGCGCCGGCTTGAGCACCACCGTGCAGCCGGCCAGCAGTGCGGGCACCAGCTTGGTGGCGATGAGGAACTGCGGCATGTTCCACGGCACGATCGCGGCGACCACGCCGACCGGCTGCTTGTGGACGAGGACATCGGCGCCGAAGAAACCGGAGCGGGTCTCCCGCCACGGGTGTCGTTCGGCCAGATCGCAAAACGCGCGCATCATCATCGCGGGGAGGCCGACCTGAGCGCGCTTTGCGAAGGTGATCGGAGCGCCGATCTCGGCGGTGATGGTGTCGGCCATCTCCGCGCGCCGTTGGTCATAGACATCGGCGAGCCGGCGAATCGCCGCGATGCGTTCGGACGGCTGGGACTGGCCCCACGGCCCGGAGTCAAAAGCGGTGCGCGCGGCATTGACGGCGGCCTCGACATCAGCCGGCCCCGCCGCCGCAACCTCGGCGATCGATTGTTCCGTGTGCGGTGAGATGACTTCGAAAACGTTCAACCGGCCCTCCTGAAGCGAGCAATATCAACTACTTGCGATTAGCCGTTCGAGGATATACCGTCGGCCCGACGGAGTCCTACGGAGCTACCGGACAGGAGCGTGGTGATGCCTCGATTTCCCAAGCCGTCGGAGGGAAGCTGGACGCAGCACTACCCCGAACTGGGCACTGAGCCGGTGTCCTACGCGGACTCCATCAGCCCGGAGATCCATGAGCTGGAGCGCGATGCCATCTTCAAGCGCGCGTGGCTCAATGTCGGTCGGGTAGAACAGATTCCGCGTAAGGGCAGCTACTTCACCAAAGAGCTCAAGGTCGTCAACACGTCAATCATCTTGGTGCGCACGGGCTCTGGCGAGATCAAGGCGTATCACAACATCTGCCGGCATCGCGGCAACAAGTTGGTGTGGAACGACATGCCGCTCGAGGAGACCAGCGGGGTGTGCCGGCAATTCACCTGCAAATACCACGCCTGGCGCTACGACCTGGACGGCAACCTGACTTTCGTCCAGCAGGAGGACGAGTTCTTCGATCTCGACAAGAGCCGCTACGGGTTGGTGCCTGTGCACTGCGAGGTCTGGGAAGGCTTCATCTTCGTCAACTTCGCCAAGAACGCCCGAACAGTCGCTGCGCGAATTCCTCGGGCCGATGATGACCGGATCTGGAAGGCTACCCGTTCGACCAGTTGACCTCGCGGTTCTATTACCGGTCGGAGGTGAAGGCGAACTGGAAGCTGTACATGGACGCGTTCCAGGAGTTCTACCACGCGCCGATACTGCATGCGAACCAGTCGCCGACGGCGTATCTCGAAGGCCGCCGCGGAGGCCGGTTTCGAAGCGCCGCATTATCGCTCGAGGGCCCGCACCGGCTGGTGAGCACGTCGGGCGTGCGGGCCTGGGAGATGGCCGACGAGATGCGCAAGCCGATCGATGACATCTGCCAGAGTGGGCTGTTCGGGCCTTGGGAAAAGCCCGATCTCGGCGACATGCCGGTGGGCCTGAATCCCGCGAAATGCGATCCGTGGGGCCTGGATTCGTTCCAACTGTTCCCCAACTTCGTCGTGCTGTTCTGGGGGCAGGGCTGGTATCTGACCTACCACTACTGGCCGACGTCGTACAACAGCCATATCTTCGAGGGCACGCTGTATTTCCCGCAGCCGCGGACTCCGCGTGAGCGGGTCGCCCAGGAGCTGGCGGCGGTGTCGTTCAAGGAATATGGGCTGCAGGACGCCAACACGCTGGAGGCCACCCAGTCGATGATCGAATGCCAGGTGCTCGACCAGTTCCTGCTCTGCGACCAAGAGATCCTGATCCGGCATCTGCACAAGGAGACCGCGGCGTGGATCGATGAGTACCGCCGGACGACCACAGCGGGGGTGTAAGCGCGATGTCCGCTTTGCTGCCAAAGGAATTCGCCGACCTCGAGCCGTTCAACGAGTGGTGCTTGCCCACCGAGCCGGAGCGCTACGCGAAGCGGCTGGCCAGCTCGATGGTGGAAATGAAGGCGTTTTATGACGCGATCACCCCGCGCGCCGAGGAAGCGCTGGCCTATTGCGACAAGTTTCCCCTCGACGAATCTACCGGACGATGTCCTCAATTTGATGCGCCTGCTGTACTCGATGATCATGGTGTCGTTTCCGGTGGAATGCTGGAAGCAGCCGCGCGTGCCCGACTCCGGGGCCTCCACTCTGGACTGCGTGTCTGAGCCCGTTCCATGACGACTACCGTCCTGCGGGCCGCTCGTTGGGCCGACGTCGACGCCGGTCAGGTCCACTCCCCGGCCGTCGTGGTCGTCGACGGCGACCGCATTACCGCAGTCAACCCCGAAGAGGCCAGCTGCCGGATTCGGCCACGGTGATCGATCTCGGCGATGTCACGCTGCTGCCCGGCCTGATGGACATGGAACTCAACCTGCTGATCGGCGGTCCCGGCGGTCCGGAGGGACTGCCCGCGCCGATGCACGGTGTTCAGGACGACCCCGCGTATCGCACGCTGCGTGGCGCGGTCAACGCCCGCACCACACTCGAGGCCGGGTTCACTACCGTGCGCAACCTCGGGCTGATGGTCAAGACCGGCGGCTACCTGCTCGACGTCGCGTTGCAGCGCGCCATCGACCAGGGCTGGCATCCGGGCCCGCGGATTTATCCCGCGGGTCATGCGGTCACCCCCTACGGCGGACATCTCGATCCGACAGTGTTCCAAAGGCTCGCGCCGGGGATCATGCCGTTGTCGATCGCCGAGGGCATCGCTAACGGTGTGCCCGACGTGATCGCGTGCGTTCGTTACCAGGTTCGCCACGGCGCCAAGCTGATCAAGGTCTCGGCATCGGGCGGCGTCATGTCCCATAGCACCGCCCCGGGCGCCCAGCAGTATTCCGACGCGGAATTCGCCGCCATCGCCGACGAAGCCCACCGCGCCGGGGTGCGGGTGGCCGCCCACGCCGTGGGCGACTCGGCCATTCGGGCGTGTATTCGCGCCGGGATCGACTGCATCGAACACGGTTTCCTGGCCACCGACGACACGATTCAGATGATGGTCGACCACGGCACCTTTCTGGTCTCCACCACGTATCTGACCGAGGCGATGGCGATCGACCGGATCGCGCCGGAGCTGCGCAAAAAAGCCCTGGAGGTCTTCCCGCAGGCAAAAGCGATGTTGCCCAAGGCGATTGCCGCCGGGGTGCGGATCGCGTGCGGCACCGATGCGCCGGCCATTCCGCACGGCCAGAACGCCAAAGAACTCGGGGCATTGGTCGACCGTGGCATGACACCGATGCAGGCGATCCGGGCCGCCACCGTGGTGGCCGCCGAACTCATCGAGGCTGACCACGAGCTAGGCCGGCTGGCGCCCGGCTACCTGGCCGACATCATCGCCGTCCCCGGAGATCCCTCCCGCGACATCGCCACCACACTCGAGGTGCGCTTCGTGATGAAAGATGGCCAGATCTACAAAACGCCGACGACCTGACAGCGACCGGAGACAGACATGGAACTCACCGAAAACATTCTGTGGCTGCTCAAGCAGGCCTTCTACTTCTCGCTGACCACGGTGAACGAGGCGGTGAGTGGCCATGGCGTCAGCACGGCTCAAATCGGTGTGTTGCGCCAGCTCTCCAACGAGCCCGGTCTGTCCGGCGCCGAACTCGCCAGGCGCCTGCTGATCACCCCGCAGGGGGTGCAGTTGGCGCTCACCGCGCTCGAACGCCGTGGCTTGGTGGAGCGACAAACAAGATCCGCAGCACAAGCGCATCCTGCAGGCATACCTGACCGAGCAGGGCCGCAATGTCGCGGCCAAGGTGGTCAGCGACGCCGTCGCCGCCCACGACGAGGTGTTCGGCGTGCTGCACCCCCGAGGAACAGGAGACCTTGCGTGACCTGCTGGGCCGCGTCGTCGAAAAAGGCACCGGTCACGAGCTGCACCACGAGTCGTGATATATCAACTACTTGAGATCAATCGCAAGTAGTTGATACTCTTGGTGGATGCAGAATTCCAGCGCGGCGTCTTATGCCGGTCCTGCCGGCGACGTCCGCCGGCGGCACGACGCCGGCGTCGTCACCGACGAGGTGACCATCGAACTGGATCGGCGCACCACCACGGTGGCCTATTCGGTGGGGGACACCTTGCTGCAGACCGCCCGGATGGCGGGTCTGTCCGCGCCGTCGTCGTGTGAAGTTGGTTCCTGTGGAACATGCATGGCTCGATTGACCGAAGGGTGCGCCCGGATGCTCAACAACGACGCGCTCGAGGACGATGAGGTCGAAGATGGTTGGGTGCTGACCTGTCAGGCCCTGCCGACCAGCCGCACGGTGCGGGTGGTCTACGAATGAGCGAGGTGGCTGGCACGGTGACTTCCAAGGTGACTTCCAGAGTGGCCGTCGTGACCGGTGGCGCCTCGGGCATGGGAGAGGCGACCTGTCACGAACTGGGCAGACGTGGCCACAGCGTCGCGGTACTCGACGTCAATGAGCAAGCTGCACAACGCGTTACCGAGGACTTGCGCGCGGCTGGTATCACCGCGATCGGTGCCGGCGCCGACGTCACCGACCGGGCCGCCGTCGAGCAGGCGTTCGACAAGGTCCGCAGCGAGCTGGGCCCGGTGTCGGTCCTGGTGACCAGCGCGGGAATGTTCGGGTTTTCGCCGTTCGGTGACATCACCGTCGAGTCCTGGAAGAAAATCGTCGACGTGAACTTGACCGGCACGTTTCACTGCTGCCAAGTCGCCCTGCCGGACATGGTGACCGCGAATTGGGGCAGGATCGTGATGATTTCGTCGTCCAGCGCCCAGCGTGGGTCGCCGTTTTCCGCGCACTACGCGGCGTCCAAAGGTGCCGTCATCACCCTGACGAAGTCGCTGGCCCGCGAGTACGCGCCACACCACATCACCGTCAACAACATCCCACCCTCGGGTATCGAAACTCCAATGCAGCACCAGGCCCAGGCGGCCGGAATCTTGAAGTCCAACGAAGAAATCGCCAGCAATATCCCGCTGGGTCATCTGGGTACACCGGCAGACATCGCCGCGGCGGTCGGTTTCCTGTGCTCGGACGAGGCCGGCTTCATCACCGGGCAGGTACTAGGCGTCAACGGCGGAGCAGTGATGTGACGACGTGGATCTTAAAAGCTGAAGACACAAGGAGGTTCAGATGACGCGATCAGGTAGGCCGCCAGAAGGATCCTGGACCGAGCATTATCCCGATCTCGGAACCGGGGACATCTCCTTCGCCGACTCCACCTCGAAGGAGTTCTACGAGCTGGAGCGCGAAGCGGTGTTCAAACGGGCCTGGCTCAACGTGGCCCGGGTTGAGGAGCTGCCGCGTACCGGCAGCTTCGTCACCAAGGAGATCGAGGTTGCCCGCGTCTCGCTCATCCTGGTCAAAGGTCGCGACGACCGCATTCGCGCCTTCCACAACGTTTGTCGCCATCGGGGAAACAAGTTGGTATGGAACGACTTTCCCGATCGGGAGACCAAAGGGACGTGTCGTCAGTTCACCTGCAAGTACCACGGGTGGCGCTACGACATCGATGGTGCCCTGAAATATGTGCAGCAGGAGTCGGAGTTCTTCGACCTCGACACCGCCGACTACGGACTGAGCCCGGTGCACTGCGACGTGTGGGCCGGCTTCATCTTCGTCAACCTCGATGCCGAGCCGCGACAGAGCCTGCGCGACTTCCTGGGCCCGATGATCACCGGCCTCGACGACTACCCGTTCGGCAAGCTGACCGAGCGCTACGAGTGGGTCGCGCACAACAACAGCAACTGGAAGATCTTCGCTGACGCGTTCCAGGAGTACTACCATGTGCCGTCGCTGCACTCCCAGCAGGTGCCTTCGGAGGTCCGCGTCCCCGGAGCCGGATTCACCTGCGGGCATTTCCAACTCGACGGACCGCACCGGCTGGTCTCGACGGCGGGGCGGCGCCGCTGGCTGCTGCCCCCGGAGTACATGTATCCGATCGAGCGGGCCACCAAAAGTGGCCTGGTGGGCCCGTGGCGTACCCCGGACATCGGTGAGCTGCCGGTCGCCGGGCTCAATCCCGGTGGCATAGAGCCCTGGGGTATCAGCAATTTCCAGATCTTCCCGAACACGGAGATCTTGATCTACGGCGGCTGGTACCTGCTTTACCGCTATTGGCCCACGTCCTACAACACCCACCGGTTCGAGGCCTACACCTACTACCATCCGGCTCGCACGGTGCGGGAGCGCATCGAACACGAGGTCGCATCAGTGGTGCTCAAAGAATTCGCACTGCAGGACGCCGGAATGCTCGGTGGCACTCAGGCCGCACTGGAATACGGCGTAATCGACGAATTCCCGCTCAACGACCAGGAGATTCTGGTGCGCCACTTGCACAAGGTCGTCGTCGACTGGGTCGATGCGTACCGGCGTGAGAAGTCTCCGCTGCCGGCGGGGGCGTGACCATGCCGGATTCCTTGCTGCCCAGTGCATTCGCCGAACTGGAGGACTACGCGAAAATCTGGTGCCTGGCCACCGAGACCGAGCGT
The DNA here is from genome assembly GCA_963832935.1 of uncultured Actinomycetota bacterium. Lineage (GTDB taxonomy): Bacteria > Actinomycetota > Actinomycetes > Mycobacteriales > Mycobacteriaceae > Mycobacterium. The sequence continues at coordinate 248,088 of CAWHWA010000013.1, read as the reverse complement.
TGGGACATGCGGCTGGCCAGCACGATGAGCGAACTGCGCCAGTTCTACGAGGCATTCTTCCCGCGGCTTGAAGAGGCCATCGACTACTGCGACAAATTCCCGCTCGACGGCCTGCCCGACGATGTGCTGAACCTGCTGCACATGATCTATTCACTGGCCATGGTGGCCATGGCGGTGGAGATCATGCACCAGCCAGCCCCGACCGACGCCGCCGATGCGGTCATGATCCGTGTCGGCGGACCCATTCCCTAAGCGCAGCACACGCTCTCGACCACCGTCTCAGAAAGGACAGATGATGAGTCTGCTCACCATCACCAAACTCAACGAATCCGTCGGCGCCGAAGTCACCGGCCTGGATCCCGAACACCTGGCCGCTGACGACCCGGTGGGCGCAGCCATCCTGGATGCGTTGGAGGACAACGGCGTTCTGCTCTTCCGCGGGTTGCATCTCGAACCCGAGGCCCAGGTCGCCTTCTGCCACCGCCTCGGCGAGATCGATTACTCCTCGGACGGGCATCACCCGGTCGCCGGCATCTACCCGGTGACGCTGGACAAATCGAAGAACTCTTCGGCGGCCTACTTGAAGGGGACGTTCGACTGGCATATCGACGGCTGCACACCCACTGAGGACGAGTACCCGCAAATGGCCACTGTCCTCTCCGCCAAGCAGGTCGCCGAGCGGGGCGGCGAAACGGAGTTCGCCAGTTCGTACGCGGCCTACGATGCGCTGACCGACGACGAAAAAGCCCGGTGTGCGACGTTACGGGTGGTGCACTCGCTGGAGGCGTCGCAGCGGCGTGTCACCCCCGATCCCAGCCCAGAAATGTTGGCGCGGTGGCGGTCTCGGCCCACGCACGAACATCCCCTGGTCTGGACGCACCGCAGCGGCCGCAAGTCACTGGTGCTCGGCGCCTCGGCTGACTATGTGGTGGGGATGGACCTCGAGCAGGGCCGTGCGCTGTTGGCGGAGCTGCTGGACCGCGCCACCGTGCCCGCCTTGGTCTACAGCCACAACTGGTCGGTCGGCGACACTGTCATCTGGGACAACCGTGGGGTGCTGCACCGCGCCGCTCCCTACGCCCCGGACTCGCAGCGCGAAATGCTGCGGACCACAGTCCTGGGCGATGAGCCGATCCAATAGATGACCGACCGACACCCGCTCCGGTTGACCCCGCTGCCGGCCGAAGAATGGGACGACCGCTCCCGAGCGGTGCTGGCCTCACTCATCCCCGCCGCCCGGGCCAACCCCGACGGCGCAGGCAACGTCTTGTCCACCCTGGTACGTCATCCCGATCTCACCGAGGCGTACCTGCCGTTCAACGCCTACCTACTCCGGGGTTCCACGCTCTCGCCCCGGACACGTGAGGTCGCTCTGCTACGCGTGGTGTACCGGCGCGACTGCGATTACCTGTGGGCTCACCACCTTCCGATTGCGCGCCGGGCGGGATTGACCGACCGCGAGATCGACGACATTCGGGGCGGGAAGCTTGCCGACGAGAGTGATCAGGCGGTGCTGGGCGCCGTGGACGACCTCATCGACCGCGGCACCCTCTCAACACCGATATGGGCCGAGCTTGGCCGCCACTTCACCGATGACCAGCGCATGGATCTGGTGTTCACCATCGGTGGCTACTACCTGCTGGCTGTGGCGGTCAACAGCTTCGGCATCAAAGATGAGGAGCTGTGACCCCGCCCGCGACGGACACCGAACTGTTCATTTCCACCACCCGCGCGTTCCTCGACCGGCACGCGACGTTGACACAGCAACGAGCGCTGCACGCCGAGGACCGTGGTGTCGATGCGGCATGGTGGCAGCAGGCCGCCGAACTGGGCTGGACCGGATTGTTAGTGCCCGAGGAGCTTGGCGGCGGCAATGTGTCCGGCAGTGGCCTGCACGACTTGGCGGCCATCGCCGAACAGATCGGGCGCACGGTGGCACCCGGACCGTTACACCCGGTGAGCACGGTCCTCGCCGGACTGGTCGACGCCGACAACCGCGAAAAGCACGCCGACACCATCCAGGCGCTCGTCTCGGGTCAGCTGGTCGCGACGTGGGCGGTCGACGAACCCGGCCGGGCGTTCGACCCGCAGCAGAGCGCATTCACTGCCACCGCCACTTCGCAGGGTTATCGCCTCGACGGCATCAAGGACCGGGTTGAGGCGGGCGCGCAAGCCAACTTGCTTTTGGTCACCGCTCGCGCCGACGACGGGCTGCGCCAATTCCTGATCCGCACCGACACCGCCGGCGTGACCGTTCACCCCCAACGCTGCGTCGATCTGGTGAAGCGTTACGCCCGAGTGGAATTCGACGGTGTCGGTGTGGATGAGTCGGCGTCTGTGGGATCTGCCTCCCGCACATCTGAACTCATCGACCGGCAGAGCCAGGTCGCCATGGTGCTGCAGTGCGCTGAGACGGTCGGAATCCTCGAGGCCGTGTTGGCCCTGACGGTCGACTGGACGCGCGACCGTTACAGCTTCGGCCGGCCCTTGGGGTCCTACCAGGCGATCAAACACCGCCTCGCCGACATGACGATGTGGCTGCACGCCTGCCGCGGTGTCACTGCCGCGGCTGTCGAACGGGTGGCTGCGCGCGACAGCGACGCTGCGCTCTGGGTCAGTGCGGCCAAGTCCTATCTCGGCGAGCACGCCGGGCCATTGGTGCAGGACTGTGTACAGCTGCACGGAGGCATCGGTGTGACGTGGGAGCACGATCTGCACCTGTTCCTGCGACGAATCACTCTGTACCGCAACCTGTTCGGAACGCCGAGCGAACATCATCGAGCCATCTACCGGCACATCAGGGGCGCAGGGGGTGTCGCATGACCGAGACGGCAAGCGACTTCGCCGCCCGGGCGCGGACGTGGCTGGCCGACAACATGCCTCGCCTGGATCCCGACATCCCACCCCTGGGCGCCCGCGATGATGAAGACGCCTGGCAGCGCGCCCGCGAATTGCAGCAACGCCTCTACACCGGCGGATTCGCCGGAATCTGCTTTCCCCGCGAATACGGAGGCCTCGGCCTTGAGGTTGCCTACCAGAAGGCCTTCGATGCCGAGACCGACGGCTACGAGATGCCGCTGATCCTCAACGTTCCGACCTTCACCATCTGCTGTGCGACCCTGCTCGACATTGCTACCGAAGACCAGAAGCGCCAACATATTTCAGCGGCCTTGCGCGGTGAAGAGGTGTTGGTGCAACTCCTCTCGGAGCCAGGCGGCGGATCGGATTTGGCCGGGCTGATCACCCGGGCCGAACACGACGGTCAAGGGTGGATCATCAACGGCGCCAAGACCTGGAGCACCAGTGCTTTCGCCGCCGACTATGGGCTGCTGCTGGCCCGCACCGACCCGACAGTGCCGAAGCACGATGGCCTGACCATGTTCCTGATGCCGATTCACGCACCCGGGGTGACGTTGCGGCGTATCGAACAGGTGGACGGCTCCAACGAATTCTGCGAGGAGTTTTTCGATGGACTCCGCCTCGATGACTCCGCAGTCGTGGGTGAGGTCAACAAAGGCTGGGCCGCCGCGGGACGACTGCTGTTTCATGAACGCCGTGCCGTTGGGCAGGGCTCAGAGTTCGCCAGCGGCCGTGGGCGGGAGCGTTCGGAAGACTCGTACGCAGACTATTTCGCTCTGGCGGAGGCGGCGGGCACGGCCGATGACCCGTTGACACAGGACAAGATCGGCCGGGTGCTGGCGCGCCGGATGGTGCGCGACGGCCTGGTCGAACACGTCGCCGAAGCGATGCGTGCCGGGACGCTGCCGCCGGCCGGCGGGTCGATCATCCGGCTCTTTCACTCCGATGTGACCTTCCTGCAGGTCGACACCGCGATGGAGATCGTCGGCCCTCTCGGCGTCGTCGACGACGATCACGAATTGCTGAAAGTCGGCGAACGCTACCTGTCCCGCCAGACCGTCGCACTCGGCGGCGGCAGCGATGAGATGGCCCGCAACGTCATCGGTGAGCGGGTGCTCGGACTTCCCCGCGAATACGCCGCGGACCGCGGGGTGCCGTTCAATCAGGTGCGCCACAACAAGACGCGGTAGGAAGCGCCTGGCCGCTCTGAGATACAGGTTCAGTCGATGGTGTGGACGATCAGCACGTCGGTCTTGGCCTTGCGGGAGACTTCGGAGGGGACTGATCCCAGCAGCCGCCCGGCGACGCTGCTGAGTCCGACGTTGCCGATGACCAGCAGGTCGGCACTGACCTCCTCGGCCAGGTCCACCAGCGCGGTAATAGGGGCACCGACGATCGACTTCTCCTCCACGTTCTTGGCCCCGGCTATGCGCGCCCGCTCCCTGGCATCCCGCAGGATCGCGTAGAAGGGGGCCTCGCCCACCAACCGGTAGTCCTCGCCATGGGTGCTCCCCGGTGGGATGGCGTAGCGGCCCTTTTCCTCGGGGACGGGGAGATGCGCCGTCGCAACGATCAATTTCGCGCCGTGATCAGCAGCGATCGCGCCTGCCCGATCCACCGCACGCAGCGACGACTCCGAGCCATCGGTGCCGACCACGACTGTCTCATAGGCGCTCATTTGCCAAAGTGTAAACCCGACCGACTCTGGTTTACAGCTTCACCTTCTTTTTCCAGTGCGGGCTTTTGATCGCTTCGAGGGCCTCGGTGACGTAGCGATCCAGTGGTCGCGGGGTCATTGCCTGGCGAACCCACTGCTGGAAACCGAAATCAGCTGCAGCAAAAGCGAGTTGGACGAGCAGGCCCGGACGGATATCGACGTCGGGGTTCGCACCCATCCGTTCGGCGATCAGTTTGAGCGCCCGCTCCTTATCGGCGGGGGTGTGAATCGTGACCTTGTCCAGCAGTTCGGGTGCTGCCAGCAGGGCTTCGCGCCACTGTTGACAGTCGGCCTCGTCGAACGAGCGGGTTCGCGTGATGATGGCGGTGATCAGCGCGACGTCGGGAGACTCGACGGCGGGCCGTTGTTCGAGCAGATTGACGATCGCGGCGCCGCCGTGCCGAACGGGCGCGAGCAACAGTTCTTCCTTGGTCGGCACGTGCCGAAACAGGGTGCGCGGTGAAACGCCCGCGGCCGTGGCGACTTCCTCGGTGGTCACCGCGTCGTAGCCGCGTTCGATGAAAAGCCGAAACGCCGCCAGGCTGATGTCCGCCCGGATCTGGGCGCGCTGCCGGTCTCGCAGCGACTCTCCGGTCATCGGAAGCAGCCGATTCCGCCGTCGACGTGAATGGTCTGCCCGGTGATGAAGGTGGCGTCGCTGCCGAGTAGAAACGCGACCAGCGCGCCCACGTCGGAGCGGACGTCGCCGATGCGCTTCATCGGAACCCGCCCCACCGCCTTGTCATACTCCTTGGGCGCGAACGACTTCCAGAACTTGACGCCGTCGGATTCGGCGAACGGGCAGATGACGTTGACGCGGATGTTGTCGCGTCCCCATTCCAGGGCGGCGACCTTCGACAGCCCGCGGATGCCTTCCTTCGCGGCGGCATACCCGCCCCACTTGGGCTCGCCGCCGGTGCCTGTCCCGGAGCCGAGATTGACGATCGAGCCGCCGCCCGCCTCGACCATCAAGGGGTGCACGGCTTGCATGAGTAGGAAGGTCGCCCGCGGGCCCACGTCGTAGCCGAGGGCCAGATCTTCAACCGTGATGTCTACGAACGACTTGGGCTCGTTGGTAGCGATGGCGTTGTTGACCAGCCCGTGCACCGTGCCGAAGGCGTCGATCGCGGCCGCGGCGATCCGCTGCGCGCTGTCTGGATCGCGCAAGTCGGCGACCAGCATTTCCGCTGGTCCCAGCGCTTTTAGCTCGGTGGTGGTTTGAGCCAGCGCCTCGTCTTTGATGTCGACGAGCAGCACTGCCGCGCCGCGTTCGAGTAATGCGGCAGCGACGCCCTTACCGACACCCTGGGCGGCGCCGGTGATGATCGCGACGTGGCCGCGCATCGAATCGGGATGGCTGTAACTCATCTGACGGGTCCCATCTGCAGCGGCACGCCCCGGTGCATCTCGTAGGTGCTCCGCGCACCGCTGGGTAGTTCGATGAACTCCACCGGCGTCCCGTCCGGATCCTTCACGAAAAACATTCGGACTCCGCCGATCTCGAACGGCTCCTGGTCGGGGGTATACCCGGCGTCGGTGATGCGGCGATGGGTGTCGTCGAGATCGGTCACGGACAACGAGACGTTGTGGATCCCGGTGATGCCGCGACGTGCGGGCTTGTGATTCGGAGGATTCCCACCGATCGACAGCAGCTCGATCATCAACCCGCCCAGCAAGCCGCCGACAACCCGGCCCTCCTGCTTACGTTTCGCGTGCAGTACCGCATCGAAAGGCTCTCCGGAGATGAGGGATTCGAAGACGACGTCCATACCGAGCACGTCGCGGTAGAACGCCAGCGCGCGGTCCATGTCCGTGACGCCGACGACGAGGTGACAGAACGAGACGTCGTTGAGGACAGTCACGTCGTCTCCGCGGCCAGCCCCGGCGCCGGGCGACCCGCGAACATCGGCAGGTCCAGGTAGGTCTTGATGCCGGGCTCGGCGGCGCAGACGTCGGGGATGGCGTTGATGCAATGGTTGGCTGTGGCCACCACGCCCGGATTCTTCACCAGCCCCTCGGCGATCGTCTCTGGTTGTAGGCCCTTGAAGGTAAGGCTCACGGTGGGGTCACCGGTGATCTCGACCTCAAAACGCTCACCGCGCCCACCGAAATTCCATGCGGGATCCAGGTTTTCCTCGCCCATCAACCAGTTGACCGCAGCCGTGATGACCGGCTCGCCATCGACGAGGGCCTGCCAGCGGAACCGGCGCGCGGCCACGGTTCCCGTGATGATCGGGAACGGGGCGTAGTCGATGTCGGAGGTCGCGACGGCGACGTCTTGAATGGTCCTGATGTTCGGCTCGATGCGAAATCCCATGTGGTCAGCGACCATTCGCACCGACTGCTTGAAGCCCGCCTCGAGCAGGCTGGCCATGGGCCCTTGCATGGCCTCCTCGGGGGTTCCGCCGAATCCCATGATGTGGCGCACGACATCGGGAGCGTTGTAGGTGCGGATATCGGAGAACTCCTCGGCGCGCACGTGCGTGACCGCCGACGAAAGCGACGACAGCATCAGGGGGAACCGCTCGGTGATGCCGCCGGGATGGATGCCCGACCCGTGCAGGGTCACCCCGCTTTCCACCGCGGCGTCGGCGACGGCCTTGTGGCGCGCGTTTCCCGGATCGGGGTACACCCAGCCGACCGGGGTGACCACGTTCTTACCGGACCGCAGGATCGCGACGACCTCGTCGTCGTTGGGCACCAGCGGGCTGTACATGACGCAGTCGGCGTCCAACGCGAGTATCTCGTCGATGCTGGAAGTGGCGGTGACACCCAGGTCCGCAGACCCGATGATCCGGCCGACGTCGACACCGTTCTTCTCTGCGCTGTGCACCCAGCAGCCCGCCAGCTCGAGCTGAGGGTGGTTGAGTACGCATCCGATGGCGGCCTTGCCGACGCCCCCCGTCGCCCATTGAATGACACGCAGCTTGGACGGGTTACTCATCAGTGGCCTTCCGAATGGACGTGGTGCGTGGGCTCTTTACATGAGGACAGCTGGCTGGCACATTATGACCGGATGGCAGTCACTGTCAACGACGACAGCCACGCGCTGTAAGGAGGTCGGTCGATGAGCGCTCTGGACGGCAAGATCGCGATCGTTACCGGAACCAGCCGCGGCGTGGGTGTCGGGATCGCCCATGAACTGCTCCGCGCCGGCGCCACGGTCATCGGCTGCTCGCGCTCCCCGCTGAAGACCATTCCCGGCGTCGACACCGAATCCGACTGGGCGCCACGTGCTTCGCAACGAGTCTGCGATCAAGGCGACAGCGGATCGATCGACTCTTTCGTCGCCGACGTCGTGGCCACCCACGGCCGGGTCGACATCCTGGTCAACAACGCCGGCGGTACCGTCCCGGCGCCGCACGTGGAGAGCATCCCCGAACTCGTGCAACGCCTTCAGGGTGCACCGCCCAGCGACGACGACTACGAGCGCACCGCGCTGTTCCACGCGTTCGCGGTGCAGATGAACCTGATCAGTCCGCTCTGGTTCGCCATCCGCGCCTATCGGCAGATGTCCATTCAGGACGGCGTCGGCTGCATCATCAACATCTCCAGCGGCGCCGGGCACCCGGCAGGATCACCGACCTTGGTCTCCTACGGCGCGGCCAAGAGCGGCCTCAACCATCTCACTCGATCCCTGGCCGAGGAGTGGGGGCCGAAAGTGCGGGTCAACTGCGTGGCACTGGGCCCGACGATGACCGAAAACTTCCGGTCGTTCGTGCTGCCCAAAGACGACCCGACCGGCGAGAAGTATTTCGCCGCCGTTCCGTTGCGCCGCGCGGGTGAGCCCGCGGAGGTGGGACGCGTTTGCGTCTTCCTCGCCAGCGGACAGGCCGACTTCGTCAACGGCACCACCATCGAATGCGACGGCGGCATGCTGCCCGGCGTGCTCTACGACGCGGGCCTGAAGACCATCACCGACCTGCTGTAGCCGCTTCGATGCCGGTGAGCAGCATGTCGAGGGCTCGGTCGAAGTCGGCGCCCATGGTCGAACGCTGGCTGGTCTGTGCCAGCGCGGCCAGGTGCGGATGCTCGGTGCCGGCGAGGTCGCCGATTCGCTTGGCGATCACCGCATTGGATTGTTCACGGTCGGCTGCGGCAAACGGGTCGGCCAATTCGACTTGGGCAGCGCCCATTACGAGACTCAGCACCCCGCGAAATGCGGCGAGCACATCGAGGTCGCTCAGCCCCGCACGCCGCAGCGCTTCGACGAGGCGTTCAGCGGGAAGGTAGCCGGCTGCCGATACCGTGCGGCGTGTCAACACTAGTGGCGCGGCATTGGGATGCTGTCGCACCGTCCGCCAGATGGCGGTGGCGACGGCCTTGACGTCAGTGCGCCAATCGTTTGACCGGCGTGGCAGCCGGACATCGGCGAGCACCGCTTCGGCGACGAGGCCCTCGAGCTCCTCGCGGTCTTTGACGTAGTTGTAGAGCGTCATTGGTCCGGTGCCCAACGCCGCCGCCAGTGATCGCATGCTCAGCCCCGCGAGTCCGTCCTTGTCGACGATCTGTATCGCCTGCGCCCGTACCTCGGCGAGAGTGAATCGTGCCCGCACGCCGGCCTCCTCATCGTGTGCACCCATTGACACGTACGACGTACGTAAGTTAAAACGTACGGTGTACGTATCTATGGAAGGATCTCACATGAACGCTGGCTACGACACCGCAAGGGTGTCCTTCATGTCGCGTGGTACCCGTTGTGCGGCCTGGCTGACGCTTCCCGATGGACCGGGTCCGCACCCGGGCCTGGTGCTGGCACATGGTCTGGGCGCTACCCATGGCATGTTGCTGTCGCAATACGAGCAGCATTTCGCCAAATCCGGCGTCGCCACTCTTGCGTTTGACTACCGGTACACCGGCGAGTCCGACGGCGAGCCTCGTCAGCAGTTCAGCATGCGCGCGCACCGCCAGGACGTTGCGTCGGCGTGTGACTATCTGCGTCAGCACGACAGCATCGACGCTGCCCGGCTGGGTCTGTGGGGGACCAGCCTGGGAGCGCTACATGTGTTGCAAGCGGCGGCGCACGGCGTCGAGGTAGCAGCGGTGGTGGTGCAATGCCCGATCGTGCACGGCCCGGGAACTCTGCGGCGAGGCGGCATTCTGCCCGTCTTGCGGCTGACGCCGGCCATCGCGGCGGATGCGCTTCGCCGGGCGTGCGGGGCCGGCCGAACATATGTCCCCATCGTTGGCAGGCCCGGGGGCCTGGCCGCGGTCACGGTCGCCGGTGCACTGGACGGCTGGTATTCGACCGTCCCGCCCGGATGCACGTTCGATAATCGCATTGCGGCGATGGATGTCCTCGGAATCGCCCCGAGCAGCGCGAAGCGCGGTGCGGCGAAAATCAAAGCACCACTTCTCGTTTGCGTGTCGCGTCGGGAAACCTTGATGGACCCACGCCACGCCGAAGATGTCGCTGCTGCGGCACCGCGCGGCGTGGTGCGGCACTACGACGGCGATCACTTCCAGATCTATCACCCGCCGCTGCTGGGTGCGCTGCTCGCCGATCAAACGACCTTCTTGCAGGAGCACTTGGGTGTCCGGGTCGGCTAACGCGTTGCGGGACAACGACACCAGGCTCGCCGAGTTGGCTCGGGATATCAGCGCGGCGCAATGGGCCAAGCCGAGCCTGTGCACCCAATGGACCAATCATGAAGTGCTGGCCCATCTCGTGATCGGCTACGGGGCCGCGGTGTCGGCAGTTACCGCGAGCATGCTGCGGCATCGCGGGTCATTCGACGCGGCGAACACCGATCTGGCCCGTAGCCTGGCGGCGCACCGCGAGCCGGGCCAGTTGATCGACGACTTTATCGCGCTGGCGCGGCGTTCCCGGGGAATCGGCCGCATCTTCCCGAGGCCGCTGCTGCTGGGGGACCACGTCATCCATGAACTCGACATCACGTACGCGTTGGGCAAAGAGCCGGCGGTACCCGTGTCGACCGTCGTCGCTGTCCTCAATACTGAGGTGCGGGTACCCAATCCGTTCGTTCCGGCGGCGGCGCGAGCCCGCGGTCTGAATCTGCTTGCCACCGATGCTGACTGGTCTCGTCGCGCCGATGGCCCCACGGTGACCGGGCGAGCCGCTCACCTAGCGTCCGTGCTCGCGGGAAGACCCTGCGCGCTGCCCTACCTCAGCGGTGACGGAGTCGCCACGCTTTCGGATCGAATGTGATTAGTGTGGGTCGCATAACCGCGAGGGAAGGGAGATTCTGATGAGCGGGCTGGAACCCACTCCCGAGCAGTTCGCGGCGCTGGCCGCCCGACCGGCTGACGCACCGGTGGTGATGGTCAACCTGTTGAAGTTCCGGCCCGAGGGCGGCCTGGAGCGCTACCTGCAATACGGACGCGAGGTCGCTCCGCACCTCGAACGCGTCGGCGCTGCCGTCCGCTACGCGGGGGGAGCGCCTTCGGTGGTGATAGGCGAGGGTGAACGGCCTTGGTGGGACGCGATTCTCATCGTTGAATACCCATCGCCTCAGGCCTTCATCGACATGGTGACGAATCCGGAGTACCTCGAGGTGCACGAGCATCGCGCCGCTGCCTTGGATCGCGGCGACCTGATCGCGACCTCGTCGTGGTCGATCGCGCCGGAGTAACCTCGTCCCCGCGGCGCTAGCGGGTTGCTTCCCGGTAGGCGTCTAATTGGGGGATGGAACTCATGAGCCCCACCGACTCGATATTTCTGCTTGGCGAATCCCGTGAGCATCCCATGCACGTCGGTGGCCTCTCGTTGTACGAACCCCCGGAGGGTGCCGGTCGGGAGTTCGTGCGCGAGTTCTACGACAGCCTGGTCGCCCAGCAGGATTTCCAGCCCACCTTCCTCAAACGTCCGGCCACGTTCCTTGGCGGCATCGCCAATCTCGGGTGGTCCTACGACAAAGACCTCGACATCGACTATCACGTCCGGCGCTCGGGGCTGCCCTCTCCGGGACGGGTCCGCGATCTGCTCGAGCTGACCTCGCTATTGCACAGCAGCCTGCTCGATCGCCACCGCCCGCTGTGGGAGGCGTACGTGATCGAGGGACTCAAGGACGGCCGTTTCGCGGTCTACACCAAGATGCACCACTCGCTCATCGACGGCGTCTCCGCCCTGAAGCTGATGCAACGGGCACTGTCCAACGACCCTGACGACGCCGAGATTCGGGCGCCCTGAAGTTTGCGCAAACCCAAACGCAAGTCCGCGCCGTCGTCGCGGCTAAGTTCGCTGATGCGTACGGCGGGATCCCTTGCGGCACTTGGACCGTCGACGGTGTCGCTGGCCCGTGCGGCGTTCTTCGAGCAGCAGCTCACGCTGCCGTTCGGAGCCCCGCGCACCATGCTGAACGTCAAGATCGGCGGCGCCCGACGGTGCGCTGCGCAGTCGTGGTCGGTGGACCGAATCAAGAATGTCAAGAACGCGGCGGGGGTGACCCTCAACGACGTCGTCCTGGCGATGTGTTCGGGTGCCCTGCGTTACTACCTGTTGGAGCAGGACGCCCTGCCGGACACGCCGCTATTGGCGATGGTCCCGGTGAGCCTGCGCACCGAGGATGAGGCCGACGCCGGGGGCAACCTGGTCGGAGCGATTCTGTGCAACCTGGCCACCGACGTCGAGGATCCCGCGAACCGGCTAGAGGCGATCAGCGACTCGATGCAATCGAACAAGAAGGTGTTCTCTCAGTTACCCAGGCCCCAGGCGTTGGCGCTCTCGGCGATGAACACGGGCTCGCTGGCCTTGGCGGCGGTTCCCGGATGGGTGTCGTCGACGTCGCCGCCCTTCAACCTCATCATCTCGAACGTTCCGGGGCCCCGTGAGCAGCTGTACTACGGAGGTGCCCGCCTGGACGGCAGTTATCCGCTGTCTGCGATTCTCGACGGCCAAGCCCTGAACATCACCTTGGTCAGTAACGCCGGCACGCTCGACTTTGGTCTGGTCGGCTGCCGGCGCAGCGTCCCGCACCTGCAGCGTCTGCTCGCGCACTTGGAGTCGTCGCTGAAAGATCTGGAACGCGCCGTCGGGGTCTGAGCGCGGTGCCCAAACTTAGTGCGGGTGTGCTGGTGTACCGAATCTGCGACGGCGTTGTCGAAACCTTGATCGCGCACCCGGGTGGCCCATTTTGGGCCCGCAAGGACGACGGGGCTTGGTCGATTCCGAAAGGTGAGTACACCGACGGCGAGGATCCCTGGGCCGCGGCGCAGCGCGAGTTTTCCGAGGAGTTGGGGCTACCGGTTCCGGCCGGCCCGCGCGTCGACTTGGGGACGCTGAAACAACCCGGCGGTAAGGTGGTCACCGCCTTCGCCGTCCGGGGCGACCTCGACGTCACCGACGCGCGTAGCAACACGTTCGAGCTGGAGTGGCCGAAGGGCTCGGGCACGGTGCGGGAGTTCCCCGAAGTTGATCGGGTCGGGTGGTTTTCGGTCGCACAGGCACGCAGCAAACTACTTAAGGGTCAGCAGGCCTATCTCGATCTGTTGATGGCGCATCCGGACTTGACGGGCTGCACCGAAGGGGCTTGACCCGCGGCGTATTAAGTGCGCCGGCGCCGCCGGCCACGGACCACGAGGACGATCACCGTCGCCGCGATCACCATGAAAAGGAATCCGGCAAACACAACCAGCTCGATTGGGATGACGACGTCGCGGTCGACGTAAATCACCTGCCGGTACCCGTCATCGTTGGCCGCATCACCGAAGGTGAAATCCGAGGAGATCCGTACCGGCTTCGGGATGTTCACCTGCATCTTGGTCAGATACCCACCGTGATTTGCCGTCAATTCGCGCAGCAGCGGGTCGCGAACGTCGGCGGAGATGTTGCCGGCGAACTGAACTTGGACGGACTGGCCGGCCGGCGGCATCGGCGTCGGTGCGTTGCTGTCGATGATCGGACAGCGTGAAGATCGTGACCTGCTGCGGGCCCGGGGCCGCGACCGAAAGTCGCATCGGATAGACCAGGTGCGACGACTGGAAGGTCAACCGCACCGGGTTGAGCCCGCCCACGATCGGGTCCGAGCTGGTGAGCCGCATCGCGACGAACGACCACCCGTCACGCACATAAGGGCCCAGCGCGTCCGACACCGCCAGCCGGATGCCATAACCGTTGTCGTCCAACCACTTTTGCAATCCGCTGAGGTCACCGCCGGCGAGCGTGGTGGCCTCCAGCGGCCCGAGGTGGACCTGGTTGACCACGGTGGGACCTCTGGGAGCTGCGGCCTCGAGAGGTGCAGGAGCACCCGAACCCGTCCGCCCGAGGACCCAGTGCCGGCGTTGCTGAACCCGAGGGGCGGTGAGTGTATCCAACTCGGCGAATGTCGCCCTGTCGCCGTCCGTGACGGTCGCCGGTGTGGGGGTGGGCACCACCAGAGCGACGTTGTTCGTATCGGCATTCAGCGCAAGCTGCATGACGATGGTTTCGCTGGATCCATTCCAATGCGCCAGTGCTACTTCATGATTCATGGCGGCCTGGCCGCCAACGGGAGGAACCACCGCACCGCACGCGCATGCGTGGCCCGGAGTAGCCACGGCCACATTGGCCAGGGTGGCCAGGACAGCGGCGACAAGCCCCAACCTGCATGCGCGGGGCACCTTCATGTGCACATGCTAGTTGCTGACGTGCTCGCGGTCACCCGATTCGAACGGCTTCTTTTAGTGCGGCATGCACAATGTGTGCATGAGGAGTGCGCCGATTCAGCCTGCCGGACCCGCTGAGCAAGCCGAATCCCAAGAGTTGCTGTTCGGATTCCTCGACCCGGGCAATCGGGCCGATCCGTATCGGTTGGGCGCACAATTCCGCGAGCGCGGAGCGATCCTGCTGCCCGATGCGCACCTCGCCGTCTTCTCGACCTATCGGGACTGCGACGACGTGCTGCGCCATCCCTCGTCGAGCAGCGACCGGATGAAGTCGACGCGCGCACAAGAACAGGTTGAAGCGCAGATCCGGGAACTGACCGCAGCCGGTGCGCCGCCGCCCGCGCAAGTGCCGCCGGGATTTCTGTTCCTCGACCCGCCTGATCACACGCGGCTGCGCAGGTTGGTCAGCAAGGCGTTCGCACCGAAAATGGTCAACTCGCTGCGGCCCGATATCAGCGCGCTGGTCGACGGAATGCTCGACGGGATCGCCGAGAACGGCCGCTTCGATGTCGTCGAAGATTTCGCTTATCCGCTTCCGGTGGCGGTCATTTGCCGGCTGTTGGGTGTGCCCCTCGAAGACGAGCCGCAATTCAGCCATGCGTCGGGACTGCTGGCACAGGCACTGGACCCGTTCGTCACGTTCACCGGTTCGGCCTCCGACGGTCTGCAGGAGCGACTGGATGCCGGCACGTGGTTACGCGAGTATCTGCATGGCTTGATAGAGCGGCGACGCTCGCAGCCCGGCGACGACTTGATGTCGGGTCTGGTGGAGGTGGAGGAATCCGGCGATCAGTTGACCGCGCAGGAGATCGTCTCGACCTGCCTTCTGTTGCTGGTAGCCGGTCACGAGACCACGGTCAACCTGATCGGCAACGCCATCCTGGCGCTGCTGCGCGAGCCTTCGCAATGGGCTGCGCTGGGCGCCGACGCCGCCCGCGTCTCGGCGGTTATCGAGGAGACCCTGCGGTATGACCCACCCGTGCAAATGGTTGGCCGAATTGCCCTCGACGACATGACAATTGGGGAAATCGAGGTGCCCGAAGGCGATGTGATGATGCTACTGCTCGCCGCGGCGCACCGGGATCCCGCCGAATTCGATCGACCCGATACCTTCGATCCTGATCGGGGGGCATTGCGGCACTTGGGTTTTGGCCGCGGGCTGCATTATTGCCTGGGCGCGCCGCTGGCGCGGCTGGAAGCCGGCATTGCCCTATCGGAGGTGACGGCACGTTTTCCGCGCGCTCGGCTGGACAGCGCGCCGCAGTACAAGGCGAACGTCACGCTGCGGGGTCTATCGGAGCTGACGGTCGCGGGATCTAGCTACGGTCCGCCACGCCAAGTCTTTCTAGTCCGGGTCGAGCTTGGGCGCGAACTGCGGGCAGTAATAGGTGACCGAAGCGGCGAGGAACAGGGCGGACTGATTCCGGTCTAGACCGGAGTGCTGATTGAGGTATTGGAAGGCCGCCTCTTGATAGTCGAGCATGGCGCACACTTCCTGGGCATCCTGGATCACGCCGGCATCCGGTGCGTTGACCCCGATCCCGTTTGCGCGCACCTGACGGAGGAAGTCATCCGTTGGAGTTGCCTGCGCGAGTGGGGCCGCCCCTGCCGACAAAAGCCCGACAGCCGCCAAGATTCCCAGTGGCTTCCGCACGGCCGCCGCAGCGTTCATCCGTTGACTTCCTTTCGACCTATCCATTAAGGATCTGCTTTCCGCCGCCGTATGCGGGGAGCCATAAGCGGCTTCAGCGCACGTGGACCATACAAGCGGTAAAGAATTATGACCTACCACGACGCCATTTGCCTGCCTACCAATACGGCAAGGCCCGGCCGTGGCTTGTCAGCTTTTCGATCTAGCCGCTTTTATCCAAGGCCCGGCACGATGTCGCTCAGGCTGAACGTGACCCGCTGATAGGGGCCTATCCGGGTGTTAACTGCGGGCAGAAGTATTTGACCGAGACGGTGACGAACATGGCGGATTGCCTGTCGTCTAGACCGGAGTGATGGTCAAGGTATTGAAAGGCCGATTCCTGGTAGTCGAGCATGGCGCACACTTCCTGAGCGTCCTGAATCAAGGCAGCATCCGATTTGTGGAGTCCGACCCCATTCGTGCGCACCTGCCTGAGAAAGTCATCCGTCCCGATCGCATGGGCGAGCGGCGTTCCTGATGCAAACGCGACAGCTGCCAAGATTCCCATGGCCAAGGGCTTCATGAATGCCGCTGAGTTCATCTGTTGACTTCTTTCCGTTAACCGTCTAGACATCTACGATCCGCTTCGCAGCTGGCGGTGCAACGGATTTTCGCTTCTAGGTCGCTGTGCAAACGCTGTATGGACATGGCCGAGCAGCCTCGCGCGTAGCGCCCGAGCGCGTACTCGATGCCGCCGAGCTGCGGTTAGGCAACCGCCTTTTAGCCGAGGCCCGGCACGATGTCGCCCAGGCTGAAGGTGACCGGCTGCTCGAGTTGTTCGTAGGTGCATGAGCTCGGGTCGCGATCGGGACGCCATCGGCTGAATTGGGCGGTGTGGCGAAACCGCCGACCTTCCATGTGGTCGTATCGGACCTCGACGACCCGCTCGGGTCGCAGCGGGACGAACGACGAGATCCTTGCCGGCGTTCCACCGGGAGGTCTCGTTCTTGCGCGGCGTGCGCTCGCCGGCATCGTGGGCGGCCCAGTTCCACGGGTGGTTGTCGAAACTGGTGACGAGCGGTTGCAGCTCGGTGAACAGTCGCCGCCGTTCGGCCATCGGAAACGCGCCGATCACGCCGACCGAGGCCAGCTGGCCGCGGAACTCAGTCCTGATAGAGCCCGAGCAGTAGCGAGCCGATCGTGTCGCCGCCGGACTTGTGCACTCGATAGCCGGCGACCACGCAGTCGGCCGTGCGCTCGTGCTTGATTTTGAACATGACGCGCTTGTCCGGCTGGTACGTGATGGTCAGTGGCTTCGCGATGACGCCGTCGAGACCGGCTCCCTCAAACTCGTCGAACCAAAGGTGCGCGGTCTCCACGTCGGTGGTTGCCGGCGTGACGTGAATCGACGGCCCGGAATCGGCCTTCGAACCAGCCAAAGCCTCGACAAGCGCGGCGCGGCGCTCGCTGAAGGGCCGCCGGGTGTAGTCCTCGTTGCCGAGGGCCAGCAGATCGAAAGCGATGAATGACGCCGGAGTGTGCTCGGCGAGCATCCGCACGCGCGAATCGGCCGGGTGAATGCGTTGTTGCAGCGCCTCGAAGTCCAATCCGTGGTCGGTGGCGATCACGATCTCACCGTCGATCACGCAGCGCTGCGGCAGCTCGGCCTGGGCCGCCGCGACCAGCTCGGGGAAGTAGCGGGTCATCGGCCGCTCGTTGCGGCTACCCAATTCGACCTGGTCGCCATCGCGGAAGCAGATGGACCGGAATCCGTCCCATTTGGGCTCGTACGACGCGTCCGGCGGGATCGCCTTGACCGACTTGGCGAGCATTGGGGAGACCGGAGGCATGACGGGCAAGTCCATTCGTTCATTCTGACGCGCGACGTGCTGGAATCGAGACATGGCCGCTGCAGCAGAAGAGCTCGACGTCGACGGCGTCTCGGTGCGGCTCTCCAACCCGGACAAGGTGTACTTCCCGGAGCTCGGATCGAATGGCACCAAACGACGGCTGGTCGAGTACTACCTCGCCGTGGCGGGCGGTCCGATGCTGGACGCCCTGCGCAACCGGCCCACCCACCTGCAGCGCTTTCCCGACGGCATCGACGGCGAGGAGATCTACCAAAAGCGGATACCGCAGCATCATCCCGACTACCTGGAGACCTGCCGGATCACCTTCCCGTCGGGACGGACCGCCGACGCGCTGATGGTGACCCACCCGGCGGCGATCGTGTGGGCGGCGCAGATGGGCACGGTCACGCTGCATCCGTGGCAGGTGCGCTGCCCCGACACCGAGCACCCCGATGAGTTGCGTATCGATCTAGATCCCCAGCCCGGCGTCGGCTTCGAACAGGCGCGCACGGTCGCGGTCGACATGCTGCGGCCGTTGCTGGACGAGCTCGGTCTCGTCGGATATCCCAAGACATCCGGGGGGCGAGGGATCCACGTGTTCCTCCGGATCGCCACCGACTGGGACTTCATCGCGGTGCGCCGGGCGGGCATCGCGCTGGCACGCGAGGTCGAACGCCGCGCGCCGGACGCGGTGACCACGTCGTGGTGGAAGGAGGAACGCGGCGAGCGCATCTTCATCGACTTCAACCAGAACGCCCGGGACCGCACCATGGCCTCGCCGTACTCGGTGCGACGCACGCCGATCGCGACCGTATCGACCCCGTTGACGTGGGACGAGTTGGCCGGCGCCGAGCCGGACGATTACACCATGGCGACCGTGCCCGACCTGGTGCAGCACCGCGACGACCCATGGGCCGGCATGGATGAGGTGGTGCAATCGCTTACCCCATTGCTGGAGATGGTCGAGGCGGACGAAGAGCGCGGCCTGGGCGATATGCCCTATCCGCCGAATTACCCCAAAATGCCCGGCGAACCGAAACGAGTGCAGCCGAGTCGGGATACCGATCTGAAGGGGCGTTGACCCTAGAAAAATCAGCGTGGCAAGGCGATCGCGGAAGTCCGCAACGTCTTCACGATGTCACCGGCCTGTCGGGCGCCGACAAGCGATCCAGCTCATCGGCTGCAGCCTGCAGGTCGGCGATAACCGCACGTGCACCAGCCGAGTCGAGGCCGTCGGAATGATTTCCGACGGCAAGCAAGATACGCAGGCCGCGCAGGGTGCCATCCATTAGCTGTTTGCCGTCGATCTCGACGGCAACATCGGCGCCGCGCTTCGAGAGGATGAAATAGCGTTCCCACTCTTCGGGACTCACCGCAGACCATTCCGACAGACCAGCTGTCCTGAAATGGGGGACTTGCG
Organism: uncultured Actinomycetota bacterium; assembly: GCA_963832935.1. Taxonomy (GTDB): domain Bacteria; phylum Actinomycetota; class Actinomycetes; order Mycobacteriales; family Mycobacteriaceae; genus Mycobacterium. The sequence continues at coordinate 229,009 of CAWHWA010000013.1, read as the reverse complement.
GTGGGGCGACGTTGGCGGCGAGGCGGTTCCGCATTGCGAGCATCTGCGCGGGGGCGATCACGCCGCGCCGACGACTGCGGCGTCCCTCGGGTTGGTTGGCGTGTTTGTCACTTGGTCGATTTCCTTTCGGTTTGCTTGAACTCGCCCGATAACTGGTTGCACAACCTCGCCGGACTTGCAACGCCTTGTCGCTTCAGAGCAGGAGGAACAGACAGACCTGACGTCAACGGCTATTTGTTGGTCAGTGCCACCATCTGACGGGCGGCGAAGAGCTTCGACCAGGAGACCACCTCAGGGTGCTGCTTGAGCAGCGCCCGTCGTTGGCGTACGGTCTGGCCGCCCCAAACGCCGAACTCCATCTGGTTATCGAGCGCGTCGGCGAGGCACTCGGCGATGACCGGACAGTGCCGGCAAATTACAGTCGCTTTCCTCTGCGCCGCTCCGCCAACAAAGAGTTCGTCGGGATTGATTGAGCGACATCGCGCCTTCGTGACCCACGCGGCCCGGGCTGCGCGGCATTCCGCTGCTGCGGTCGCGACTGCGGCGGCCGGGCTGTGTGTCGGCATCAGATCCTCACCTGGCCTTCGACATCGCTGCCGTCACCCGCGTCGGATTGCTCGCCGAACCCCACCTGAGGTTTCGTCATAAGGGTTTGCCTGCCTGCTGTCGTTCGGTGTGTCGACCGCCGCTAGCCCCTCGAACCGACGCACGCCCCTGCAACGATAGGAAATCTAATGCAATCATGTCAACTTATTGGAGGCTATGATGTGCAGCCAGAAGGCAAATCATGGGCACACACTTCCGGTTGTTGCTATCCGAGACGCCCGCGCCGGTTTGTCGGACATGGCCATCGGGTGCTGGCACACTGAAGCCCACCAGCGGAGACCGGAGGCGGCGATGACGGCGGTGTATGTGGTCACGGCGGGCAGCGGCGACACCTACCGCGTCGAACGCGTGTACCTCGAGAGCGACCAGGCCCACGGGTTCGCCCGGGACTACAACGGCATTGCCCCGGCCGAACCGGTCCAGGTGGAGGAATGGCAGATAGGCGCCCCGCCGGGCGCCTATGACGGCCCCTACTGGCGGGCGGAGTGGTGGGCGCGAGTCCCGGTCAGCAAGCGTCGCGGCGCGCTGCGCAACACGGACGAGGGCGAACGGTTCGACGACTTCGCCGTCCGCCAGGAATGGTGGACCGGCGACGCCCTGCCGGACGCCAAGGTGGTGCGCCGGGAACTGGCCGGGGTGCCGAGGGTGGAGGTGGTCGGGTCGTCTCGGGAAAAGGTGGAGGAACTCTTCTGGGACACGATTACCCAGGTCAGGGCCGATCTGGCGGGCATACCGAGGAAATGATTTCCGCTATTTTCCGCATCGGACGGAACAAAAAGTGGATGGCGACTCGACATTGCCGCCCTGGCGCGCCATGATCCCTGCATGGACCGACGCGCCCTGGAACGGCTCGGCCACTACATAGTGAGTCGGCGCGTCGCGCTCGGCTACCGCAACCGCACCGACCTGGCCGGCAGTCTGCAGTTCACCCTGCGTACGCTCGCCGACATTGAGCATGGTGTGCGTAAGGCCAGCCCGGGAACCTACGCCATGCTCGAGAACAAGCTTGCCTGGGCGCCCGGCAGCATCGACACCATTCTCATGGGCGGCGAGCCCAAAGAGCTCGTGGTCAACCTCCGACGGACGATCCACAACCCGCTGTCGCGAGCCTCCACCGAAGCGCTGTCCCATGCCTCCACCGAGGAGTTGTTGCTTGAGTTACGACGCCGCATCATCGCCCCCCGCGCTAGACGCCACGAGGGCTGGGATGACGGGGACGGCCTTGACCCGCAAGGCGACTGGCCCGAACAGGGATAGCAGGATATTCCCGGGTCAGCCTTTCGGGACTGATGCGCGGTCGCGGTGATTTGCCGGACTGACTACGGCTGTGACGGCTGCGGCACCATTCCTGGCTGCCGCGCCACTGCTGCGCTGTCGCGTCCACGCATTACCCAGGCGGCGACAAGCGCGATCAGTGCGCCGGCCATGCCGGCGACCGGCGCCGGCCCCGCTGGTCCGCACAGCACTAGATAGCCGAAGGCGGAACCGATGACCAGCAAAACCGAGTGGAGAAGTGTCCAGCGCAGGATCGAGCGCAGTCGGAACGACAACGCAATGCCGAGCAGCAGCGCAACCACGTGACCGATCGCGGTGAATTCGGCGCTCAAGGCCATGGCGATCGCATTGCCCGCCCACCAACCGATCCAGATCGGCCGCCACCGCGACGGTATCGACGCTGTGAGCGCGCCGAGGACACAAACCGCGCCGTAACTCATCCCCACGTCGGTGGCGCGGGCCAGCGACATCGGCAGCCACCCCGCCTGCAGCGCAGCGGCCAACCAGACTGCCACGATCAACGTGGCACCAATATGTCCGAGTGCGAATGCAATGACCAAGCCCCGGCTGCGCCAGATCAGTTCGCCCAGGGCCAGCAGGCACACCAGGCCCGGCAGCCAAAGAAGCACGCGGCCGCTGTCGCTGATAAACGCGCTCCCGACCAAGGTGACCACGTGGCCGTGGGCCAGATTGTGCAGATTGGTGCTCATCTCGCTCACCGCGACGTCGTGCGTATGCGGACCGAGCGCCGTCAGTAAGAACGACACCCCGACCAGCATGGCGGCGTACACGATGGTGGCAGGCAACCACGCCGCTACAGACAGCACGCGCGCAGTTACCGTCGTCGAACGGTTCTGCGCGGGAAGCACTGTGGTTGCACCTTTGTGGTCGTTCCGCGTTGCGATAGGCGACCAAGCGTCACCGCGCGGGTCAACAGCCATGTCAGACATGCTTATTCCCCACTCGCCTTGCCGATAACCATTGTCGCTGACCCACGGCGGTACGGCGGGTGAGACCAATCACAGTCGCGGGCCAGCAGATCGGCTACGGTTTCTCGGCGCACGAGAACCCTAGGCCGGCCGGCGGAGACGCTGATGAGTGGCGGGCGACCCACCAAGTTGCAGGTGGATCCCATCGAATAGTGGTAGGCGCCAGTGCACGCCACCGCCAGCAGATCGCCGGCGCAGACGTCGGTGGGCAACTCGACGTCGCGGGCAATCTCTTCTCCGGTCTCGCAATGCCGGCCCACAATCGTGACGGGTGCGGTCGTGGTCGGTACATGCCGGTTGGCCACTGCCACTGTGTATTTCACGCCGCGGAGTGCTTCGTGCGGGTTGTCGACCATTCCGCCGTCCACGACGACGAAGGTGCGCCCGTCGGGCTGGTGCTTGACGGAGATCACCCGGTACAGCGTTATTCCGGCGCGCGCGGCGATCGCGCGGCCCGGCTCGATCACGATCTGCGGGCGGGGATAGCTGTGTTCGGCGCACGCGGATGTGAGCTCGCCCTTGATGACCGCGGCGAGTGCGCGTGGACTGAATTCGGGATCGCCCGAAACGTAGGGGACCGCGTATCCGCCGCCGAGGTTGAGCTGGCCGAGTACAACGCCATGGCGGTCACGCACTTCAGCCATCAGGGCGACCATTTGCCGGATCGCCGCGCCGTATAGCGCTGCGTCGGTGAGCTGCGACCCGAGGTGGCAGTGCAGCCCGACCAGGTTCAGCCACGGCTGATCCAGGACGCGCTTAACCGCACCGGCCGCCCGGCCGTCCGCCAAGGCAAAGCCGAAGCTGGCCCCGTCCTGGCCGGCGACGTCGGGAATCACCCGAATCAGCACGCTTTGGCGGCGGCGCACCCGCGCGGCCAGCAGCGCGATTTCAGTCGGGGAATCGATGACGATGCGGCCTACCCCGGCGCCGGCCGCATCGTAGATTTCGCCGCCGGTCTGGGCGTTTCCGTGCAGGATGATCTGCGACGACGGCACCTCGGCGGTCAATACGGTGGCCAGTTCGCCGGCCGAGCAGACGTGCTGGCCGGCACCCTCGCTGGCCGCCCACTCGGCCACCGCGGTGCTCAATAGTGCCTTCGCGGCGTAAACCAGCTCGACCCCGGGAAGCGCGGCTCGATAGCTGCGAAGACGGGCCCGAAAGTCTTCTTCATCCACCACGTAGGCAGGCGTGCCGAACTCGGCGGCGATCTCGGTGACGGCCAGCCCGCCGACACACAGCTGGCCCAGGTCGTCGACGTCGGCACTCAACGGCCAGATTGCGCGATCGAGGTGCGGCTTCAGTCCGTGCCGCAGCGACGGAAGCAGCTCGAACAGCGTCATGCTTCCAAATTGAGGTCTGCGGCGGCGTCACGCACCGCTCTTAACGAATTTTTCACACCCGGGTGATCAATCTTCACGATTTTCGCCGACGGCGGACCGCGCGGCGATCTCCGCCCCGATTGGCTGCAATCTGCGCGTTTCCGCCGATGTTTTGCTGACCATGGCCGCCGCATCCTGGCTAGCATGAGCGAGATTGATCCACGCGCGGACGTGCCGCTGGTGGATTGGAGTGGACTTGGCGTGAGCGGTCTGTTGCCGACGGGCACGGTGACGTTGCTGTTGGCTGATGTGGAGGGCTCGACGCGGCTGTGGGAAACCCAGCCCGCGGAGATGACTGCGGCTATCGCCCGGCTGAATCAGGCGGTGTCGGAGATTATCGCCGGCCATGATGGCGTGCGGCCGGTCGAGCAGGGTGAGGGCGATAGCTTCGTGGCGGCGTTCGCGCGCGCGTCTGATGCGGTGTCGGCGGCGTTGGAGTTGCAGCGCGCTCCGCTGGCGCCGATCCGGTTGCGCATTGGTGTGCATACCGGTGAGGTGCAGTTGCGCGATGAGGGCAATTACGCGGGTCCGACGATCAACCGGACCGCGCGGCTCCGCGATCTGGGGCATGGGGGCCAGACGTTGTTGTCGGGGGCGGCCGAGCAGATGGTGGTCGACCGGCTTCCGGTGGACGCGTGGGTGACGGATCTGGGCACCCATGTGTTGCGTGATCTGCCGCGCCCGGAGCGGGTGGTGCAGTTATGTCATCCGGATTTGGTCAACGAGTTCCCGTCGCTTCGGGTTGCTAAAGCGGTTGTCTCCCAGCGACTTCCGGCGCAGTTGACCAGCTTCGTCGGCCGGGAATCCGAGCTGGCCCAGCTGCGAGAACTGCTGGCGGAAAACCGGTTGGTGACGCTGACCGGTGCGGGAGGAGTGGGCAAGACGCGGCTCGCGGTGCAGATCGCGGCGCAGCTGACAAGTGATTTCGCCGACGGGGTTTGGTATGTGGACCTGGCGCCGATCACCGATCCCGACATCGTGCCGACCGCGGTAGCCCGCGCGTTGGAATTACCCGATCAACCGGGGCGCTCCACGATGGAAACGCTCACCCGTTTCGTCGCCAACCGTCAGATTTTGATGGTGTTGGACAACTGCGAGCATCTGCTGGATGCAAGCGCGGCGCTGGCGGTGGCGCTCCTCGGTGCCGCCGAGAAACTGACGCTGCTGGCCACCAGCCGCGAGGCGATCGGGGTGGCCGGCGAAGTGGGTTGGCGGGTGCCGTCGCTGTCGTTAGGTGGTGAAGCCATCGAACTGTTCAGCGATCGAGCTCGGCGCGCTCGGCCGGAGTTTGTTGTCACTGACGACAATGCCCCGGTGGTGGCGGAGATCTGCTCTCGACTCGATGGTTTGCCGCTGGCGATCGAGCTGGCGGCGGCGCGAGTGCGGGCGTTGTCGCTGGCCGAAATTCTCGGCAGCTTGCACGACCGCTTCCGGCTGTTGACCGGGGGTGCGCGTACCGCGGTGCGCCGCCAGCAGACGTTGCGCGCCTCGGTGGATTGGTCGCATGCGCTGTTGACTGAACCTGAACGGGTGTTGTTCCGTCGGTTGGCGGCGTTCGTGGGTGGCTTCGATCTCGAAGCGGCGCAAGCGGTCGCCGGATCCGGCGACGTAGAGCGCTACCAGGTGCTCGACCAGCTCTCGCTGCTGGTCGACAAGTCTCTGGTGGTGGCCGACGACAGCCGGAACCACACCCGGTATCGGCTGCTGGAGACGGTTCGCCAGTACGCACTGGAAAAACTCGGCGAGTCCGGCGAAGCCGACGCCATCCGGTCGGGACACCGCGACCACTACACGTCGGTGGCGGCCGCGGTCGATGCGCCGGCCGGTAGGGACTACGAGCAACGCCTTGAGCAGGCCGAGATGGAGATCGGCAACCTGCGGGCTGCGTTCGGATGGAGTTGTGAAAACTCGGACACCGAGCAGGCGCTGGCGCTGGCGTCCTCGTTGCAGCCGCTGTGGTTCGCGCGGGGGCGCGTTCGGGAAGGGCTGGCGTGGTTCGACGCGGTCCTCACTCACGACGTCGAGCAGGACGCCGAGGTGACGGCCAAGGTACGCGCGCGGGCAATGGCCGACAAAGCGATGCTGGATTCGTCGATGCGCGCGGGGGACAGCGTGGGTACGGCCCAGCATGCTCTGGCTCTTGCGCGCGACGTTGACGATTCGGCTCTGCTGGCAAGGGCGCTGACCGCGTGCGGATTCGCCGCCGCCTATAACGCCGAGCTGGCTGGCGAGTACTTTGCCGAGGCGCTCGAACTCGCCCGGGAGTCCGACGACAAATGGCGGCTCTGCCAGATATTGGCCTGGCAGGCGCACGCGGCGATTCTCGCCGGCGATCCGATCACAACGCGCGTGGCCGGCAAGGAAGGACGTGACCTCGCCGACGCGATCGGTGATCGGTTCAACTCGCGGCACTGCCGCACGGCGCTTGCACTGGCACAGATATACGGGGGTGATCTGAGCGGAGGTTTGACTGAATTTCGGGTGGTCGCGGCCGAGGCCAAGGCAGCTCACGACGGGATCGGCGAGGCGGCCAACCTCGCGCATCAGTGCACCGTGCTGGCGTGGCAGGGGGATGCGAGTGCGGCCCGGGCCGCGGGCAACGCCGGCCTCGCATTCGCCACCGTATTTGGCGTGGTCGTCGATGGTCTTTGTCACCTGGCGTTGGCGCAAGCGGCGCTGGCCGAGGGCGATGTCGGGGAGGCTCTGGACGCGAGCGCGGCGGCCTGGAAGGCCGGCGGCGTCCTGCCGGGCTACGCCGTGCACCAGCGCCCCATCATTGCCCAGGCCGCGCTGGCAAACAGAGATCTGGCTACTGCCCGGCGCTGGGCAGACGACGCGGTCGCGACAGCGACCGGTTGGGCCGTCCAGATGTCGGCTTTGACCACGCGCGCCCGCGTGGCGATTGCGCAGGGCGAGCCGGACCAGGCTGAACGTGATGCCCATGAAGCGTTGGCGAGCAGCCCCGAAGGTTTCGGGCCAGTATGTTTTCTTCCCGACACGCTCGAATGTCTGGCCGTACTGGCGGCAGACGCTGGGAGTCACCGCGAAGCGGCGCGGCTTTGGGGCGCGGCGGCAGCCCTTCGGCAGCGCATGGGCGCGATCCGGTTCAAGGTCTGGGACGCCGACTACGAAGCAACGGTGGCCGCACTGCGAGAGGCTATGGGGGAGAATGACTTTGATGCCGCGTGGGCCGAGGGCGCGGCGCTGTCCACAGAGGAAGCGATCGCCTACGCCCGTCGCGGTCGCGGCCAACGCAAACGGCCCACCAGCGGCTGGGACTCACTCACGCCGGCCGAGCAGGACGTGGTGCGACTGGTCAGCGAAGGGCTCGGCAATAACGACATCGCCACAAGGCTTTTCGTGTCACCACGTACGGTGCAGTCTCATCTCACGCACGTCTACACCAAGCTGAGCTTGACCTCCCGGGTACAGCTCGCCCAAGAAGCAGCCCGGCACGCCTAGCTACCCGGCACGCCTAGCTGGCGAACGGGATGTCGTCGCGGGCTGCTTTACGGGCGGCCAACAGCGCGCGTGCGGCATCACCAATCGGAATGCGCAGTGGCAGTTGAGGTTTCCCCGCCACGTCCACGACCTCGGCGGCGACCTGCTCGGGGGTGATCATTCCGGCCCGCGGTCCGCCACCTTCCAGGATTGCCGTGTAGGGATCGTCGGGCAGCGTGTACGTCGTGACGTTGTCGAGGGCACCGGAGCTCACCGCGCCGGGTTCCAGCAATGCGGCCTGGACGCCGAAGGGTGCGACCTCGATGGCCAGGGCTTCGACCAGCGCTTCCAGTGCCCATTTGCTCGCCGCGTAGGCGGCACCGGGCGGTAGTACGATGCGTCCGGCGACGCTGGACATGAACAGCAGCTTGCCGTCGCCGCGCGCGCGCATCTGCGGTAGTACCGCTTGGGCCAGGCGGATGGCACCAATGGTGTTGAGGCTCAGCAGGCGCTGCAGTTCTGGCAACGGCGTGGCTTCGACGGCCGCATAGAAGATGGCCCCGGCGTTGGCGATCACAATATCGATCTCGCCGGCGGCCGCGACGGCTGCCGTCACACTGGCATCGTCGGCGACATCGAGGGCCAGCCGTTGGCAGACGTCCAGGTCGGCCAGCGTGCGCGGATCACGCGCTGTGGCCACCACGCGATGCCCGCGGCGGCCGAACTCGGTGGCGATGGCGCGGCCGATGCCGCGGCTGGCTCCGGTGATCAGTATGGAAGACATGCCGTTGTACTCCTTGGGGATTCGGTTGATGTCATGCCCGAGGTGGGCGCCGGCGACGCGGCAAAATGCGACACATTGCGCCGGACGAAGTCGACAAACGGGGTCGGCGGACGGTCGAGTAGCGCGGTCAGCGCGTGCGGGTCCGGGGCGATGAGCGGCTCGGTCCGTTGCGACAGGGCGGCGCCGATAGTCGAGATATGTTGTGCCATAGCCACATTGATTGGCGACGCGGGGTCGGTATCGGCGATGGCTTCCAGTTCCTTGCGCCACGTGGCGGCGGAGATGGGTTCGAAACGAACGGGCCGACCGGTTTCGGCCGAGATGATGCGGGCCACCTCCACGTGATCGATCACCTCGGCCGGAGGCGGATAACTGACCCGCGCAGACGCCGGCGTGGGCCCCAATAGGTGAGCAACCGCAATCTCCGCCGCGTCGTCACCACCGATCCACGGCGCCGGTCCTTCGCCGAAGCTGTTGGCGATCATGCCGTTCTCTCTGATCGTGGCCCCGTGCAGAAGTAAGACGTTCTCGTGGAACAGGCCACCGAACCGCAGCACGGTGGGGTTCAGTCCTGCCCACGTGAAGACTTCCTCGGCGACGGCGTGGGCCTGACCCAGCCTGCTAGGACTGTCGACCGACGACACGGCCATCGACATCACCACCAGGTGTGGGCTTCGGCATCACCTCTGCCAGAACCGAGGCGAGGTTAGCTGCCGCCGAAACAACGCCTGCCGCAACGGGATAGGTGAAGTACACGGCGCTGACATCCCGAACCGCTTCGACCAGCGATGCCCGGTCGTGCAGGTCGCCGACCACGGTCGTAGCCCCGCGCCGCCGAAGTTCCACTGCTCGCTCGTCCTCGCTGCGCACCAATGCACGCACCGGGCGCCCGCGCCCGCGCAACCGGTTCACCACGGTCGTTCCGGTGCCGCCGTGCCGGCCGGTCGCGCCGATCACCAGGATGGGGGCGTTCATCGCCGCAACTCGAAGATCAATAGAGTGGTGCTCGCGGTCGCGACGAGGTTGCCGGCCGCGTCGGTGACCTCTCCCTCGGCGAACCCGATCCGCGACCCCGCTTTGATGACGGAGCCCACCGCGGTCAGCGGCCCGCTGTCCACGGTCACCGCTTTGAGGTAGTTGACCTTGATCTCGACCGACGTGTAACCGGTTCCTTGCGGCAAGGTGGTGTGCATCGCGCACGCGGCCACGGTGTCGAGCAGCGTGCACACCGCGCCGCCGTGCACCATTCCGAACGAGTTGTACATCGACTCGTCCGGTGTGCAGGAGAAGCTGATGCGGCCGTTGTCCACCGCGACGGCGCGCATCTGCATCAATTCGCCGATCGGCGGCGGTGGCAGGTGTCCATCGGCGACCGCCTTCCAGTAGGACAAGCCGCTCATCGACGCGACGGTGGCTTGCGTCCTGATGGGGTCACGCCAGCTGATCAATCGCGACTGCTCGGCTCCCCACGGCGGCGAGCTTGCGATATCGGCGCGGAGAGCTTCTTGCGAAGTCGTCATCCCGTCCTCTCGGAAACTGATCGGTTTACTTGATAGGCACAAACTAGTAGTAATTTCGCCATTTGTAAACCGATCGGTGTAGTTTGGAGGGATGGTCGAAACGAAGACCCGTCCACTCGGCGGGCGCGGGGCGCGGGAGCGGATAGAGCGTGCGTCGGCACAGCTCTTCTACCGCCACGGAATCCACGCGACCGGTGTCGAGCTCATCGCCCAAGAGGCCAACGTGTCCAAACGCACCCTCTACCAACACTTCCCCAGTAAGAACGACCTCGTGGACAGCTACCTGCGCGGCGTGGATGCGCGCGGCGGCTCGCCCCTTGAGCGGCGCCTGGACGACACCACGCTGTCTGCCCGGGACCGCCTGTTGGCCATCTTCGAGATGCCGCGGCGAGAAGTAATGCGGGGCTGCCCCTTCCACAATGCGGCCGTGGAATCCGCCGGGTCGCTGCCGAGCACCGACGAGATCGTGCGGGCTCACAAACAGCACTTCACCGGCTGCCTCATCGCCGTCGCGCAGGAAGCCGGCGCCGCCGATCCCCACCTGCTGGGCCAGCAGCTGGCCGTGTTGTTCGAAGGCGCGGCCGCGATGGCGACGTCGCTCAACGACACCGCGCCGGTCGTGCATGCCCGTGCGGCCGCGGCCACTCTGATCGACGCCTCGCTGAACTCTTGACTACCTCGTCCCGGGGCTGCTAGACATGGCCTGCGCCACAATTTGGGCGATCGCCCAAAAGGGACTCGGTGGAGGTTGCCATGGGCCGGATGGACGGCAAAGTCGCATTCGTAACCGGCGCGGCGCGCGGGCAGGGCAGAAGCCACGCGGTGCGGCTCGCGCAGGAGGGCGCCGACATCATTGCGGTCGACATCTGCCGGGACTTCCAGAATTCCCCCGCGGATGGTGCGACACCGGAAGACCTCGACATCACCGCGGGGATGGTCAAGGACGCCGGGGGCCGCGTCGTGACCGCCGAAGTCGACGTGCGTGATTTCGCCGCACTGAAGGCCGCCGTGGACAGCGGCGTCGAACAGCTCGGGCGCCTTGACGTCATCGTGGCGAACGCGGGCATCGGTACGACCGCGGGCAAGCTACACAAGGCCAAAGAGGCGTTGTGGCAAGAGATGATCGACGTCAACCTCAGCGGGGTGTGGAAAAGCGTGAAAGCCGGAGTCCCGCATGTGCTGGCCGGAGACCGCGGCGGCGCGATCATCCTGACGTCCTCGGTGGCCGGCAACAAGGCCTATCCGCACGTGGGCCACTACGTCGCTGCCAAGCACGGCGTCATCGGTCTGATGCGGGCGTTCGCCGTCGAACTGGGCCAGCGCATGATCAGGGTCAACGCCGTGCTGCCGACGCATGTGAGTTCGCCGTTGCTGATGAACGACGCGACCTACCAGGCCTTTCGTCCTGAACTGGAAAACCCCGGGCCCGACGACCTCGCGCCGGTGTGTCAGAGCTTTCACGTACTGCCGATCCCGTGGGTGACCCCCGAAGACATCAGCAACGCAGTGCTGTTCCTGGCTTCCGACGAAGCCCGCTACATCACCGGGGTGGCGCTGCCGGTGGATGCCGGCAGCTGTCTGAAGTAAGGGAAAGCATCGATGACTGTCACCAACGACACCGAGGTCTACTACGACCCCTACGACGTCGGGATCAACACCGACCCGTATCCGACGTACGCGCGGCTGCGTGAGGAGGCCCCGCTCTACTACAACGAGCGGTACGACTTCTGGGCGGTATCACGGCATTCCGACGTCGAACGCGGACTGGCCAACTGGGAGACATTCTCGAACCGTCGCAGCGACATTCTCGAGCTGGTCCAGTCGAAATTCGATATGCCGCGTGGCGTCATGATGTTTCAGGACCCGCCCGAACACACGATGCTGCGCGGGCTGATGTCGCGAGTGTTCACGCCGCGCCGGATGGCTGAGATCGAGGACCAGATCCGGCGCTACTGCATCCGCTGCCTGGACCCACACGTCGGGTCTTCGGGGTTCGACATCATTGCCGAGCTCGCGTCGATGATGCCCATGCGAGTAATCGGCATGCTATTGGGAATCCCCGAGTCCGAACAGGTCTCGGTTCGCGACGCCAATGACGCCAACCTGCGTACCAAACCTGGAGCGCCGCTCAAGGTCGCCAACGCCGACTCCATCGCCGACGGCCGGATCTATGCCGACTACGTCGAATGGCGATCGCAGAACCCGTCCGACGATCTGATGACGACACTGCTCAACGTCGAATTCGACGACGAGCACGGCGTGCAGCGAAAGCTGACCCGCAAAGAGGTGCTGCACTACACGCAGGTGGTCGCCGGTGCGGGCAACGAGACCACCGGCCGGCTGATCGGCTGGCTGGCCAAGGTGCTCGCCGAAAACCCCGACCAGCGTCGCGAGGTCCATCAGGATCGTTCGCTGCTGAACCGCACCATCGATGAGACACTGCGGTTCGAGCCGACGGGGCCCCACGTGGCACGTTGGATGACAAAGGATTTCGAGTGCTACGGCACCACGGTTCCGGCCGGCAGCGCCATGCTGCTGCTCTTTGGCGCCGCTAACCGGGACCCCGGCCGATACACCGATCCGGACACCTACAACATCCGTCGCGACAACATCTCGCACATCACCTTCGGAAAGGGTGTGCATTACTGCCTCGGCGCCAACCTGGCCCGGCTGGAGGGGCGCGTCGCGCTCGACGAGATCCTCAACCGGTGGCCCGAATGGGATATCGACTACGACACAGCGCAACTCGCATCGACCTCAACGGTGCGCGGCTGGGAGCGACTGCGGGTTGTGCTGCCCTGACCAGATCCGGTCAGCCCTGCGCGCCGCGGTCTCGTCTCGCTTTCGGTTCCGGCATCTCAAACCGGTCCAGGAATCGGTTGACCAGCGCGACGGCCTCCTCGTGGCCTCCGGAGGAGCCTAGCCCCTCCTCCAAAATCAGGGTGCGTCCGATCGCGGCGATGACAACGGCGAGTCGCGGCGGGCGGGTATTCGTTTGCGTCGAGGTCATGTTCGCGGACGATGAAATTCAGTGCGGTGATCTGCATCTCGCGCCACCGCTCCGACCAGGCTGCAATTTCGGCCTGGATCTCCTTGCGGTGGTTGGCAAGTCCCATGAACTCCAGCAGCAACCGGGTGTCCTTGGGCTCGATCAGGGTATCCCAGAAAGCGTGCAGTGGGCGGTCGGAGGCCAACGCCTTCTGCTGACTCTCCAAGTACCCCGCGGCGCCGAGGCGGAACACGGCCAGGTATAGGTCGTCCATCGTCGGGAAGTAGTAATGCACCAACGCCGGCTTGACACCAGCCTTGGCAGCCACCCGTCGCGAGGTGGCCGCGGCATAACCCTCCTCGACCATGATCTGACTCGTCGCGGCCACCAGCATGTCGCGAGTCGTCGAGTCGCGTGCCTTCGGTCGCTCGGATGCGGTCACAGTGTGGTCATATCACACCGCCGGTTCAGCGACCATGTCGAAGAACGCGGCACCGGAATCTGGAATGCGGTTCTGCTTGAACACATTGACCGAGTAGGAGACCAGAATCATCGAATACAGCAGGTGCAGAAGCCGTTCGGCATCCGCGGGTAACTCGTTGATGTCGAGGCCATTCAGGTGGGCGATCGCGTGCTCGGCCCGCGGGGCGATGGCGTCGTAGAATCTGACGAGTTCGTCGTAGGGTTTCGATAGCCGCGCCTCGTAGCGTTGCGCCCGGGTCGGCAACGCCCAATCGGCGACGAACGGTTCGAGGTCGGCGAACCCTTTCGGCAGCGCCAGATTGGTCATGACGACTCCCCGGATTGGTAGGCATCGACCGTGTCGCGGATGACCGTGTGGAATTGGCGGATGAGCAGCTCCTGATCGCTGAGGTGGAAGGTGTTCTGCGCCCGCGTCTTTAGCGCTGAGTGCGTCGCTTCGATGGTGTTCACGTCTTGCATCGCGAACTCGATCGTGCTGTCGACCACCAACTCCTGCGCCAGGCGTTCGGTTGCATTCGACGGCGGTACGAAGTACATGTCGATCTCGTAGATGTGCGAGTCGACGGTCTCCGGCCAGTAGGTATAGGTGATGTAGTAGTTACGCGCCCAGATCTGGATCGAGATGTTCGGAAAGACCCAGAATTGGTCGTTGCCCCACGATGCGATGTCGCCACGGTTGAGAAACCCGGACTCGCCCAGGCCCCCATTTTCGAGTCCGATATCGGGAACGTCGTCGGGCCCGAAAAGTCCGGCGCGGAAAAGTTTGTAGACCCACCGTTGGTCTTGGCGCGCTGGTCCCGCGGTGGCCGGCTCGCGCGGCGGCAGCGGTGGCGGCCCGGGAACCGAGGTGAGCATGTGCGGCCGGAACAGCTCGTAGTGGTAGGAGTCGACGGGCGGCACCATCTTCTCGGCTTTGGAGACATCGGGATCGATGAAGCGACCGTGTACGTAAGGCGGGTGATACCACTCGCACACCGAGTCCACGGCCAGCTTCCAATTGCCTTTGATCCGGGTGGAAAATCCGTAGTGCTGCGTCATCTTGTCGAACGGATAAGCCTCGATGCCCAACAGTCCGTCGCCGAGGAAGCTGCGCAGCGGCAAGGGAACTTGTCCCGGTTTGCAGGCGAGGTTGACGAAGATGAAGCCCGCCCAGACCTCGCAGTGCACCGGGGGCATCCGCAGCGAGCTCTTGTCGAGGTTGAAGAACTCCTCCTCGTTGGTGATGTGGTTGACCTTGCCGTCCAGCCCGTAGCGCCAACCGTGGTACTTGCAGGAGAATGCGCGACAGGTGCCCGATGACTCCTCGCCGGGGTGCTCCTGCCAGACCACCTTGTTGCCGCGGTGGGCGCACACGTTATGGAAGGCGTGCACGGTGTCGTCCCGGTCGCGGGCGATCACGATCGAGGCCAGGCGGCCGGGCAGGTCCCGGGTGAAGTACGAGCCCTTGCGGGGTAGGCGTTCAATTCGCCCGACGCACAGCCAATTTCGCTCGAAGACGGCCTTGCGTTCGGCGGCGAAGAACTCCTCGGAGATCGAATCCTCATAGTTGACCGGGCCGGTACCCAGCTCGGGATAGTCAGTGGTGAACTTGCCCCGGCCGGTCGACAATCGTTGCTGAATACTGGTCACGAGGGGACTCCTTCGCTGCGTGCCCCGGTGCGCCGACTTGACCGAGCCTCTCCAAGGCTCATCGTCCCAGGCCCGATCCAGCGGGGCCATCTCGCCGCCGAACGGGAAGAAGGCCCGTTGGGCGTAGGTTTCCCGCGCCAGACCGTGGCCGAGTTCGTCCAGGAATGCCCGCTTGAGTGGGTTGGTGAACAGCTGGCGCGAGTAACGCAGCGTCAGCGGCGGGCGCTTGACCAATTCGCGGGCGAGCTCCCAAGCCCGGTCGAGCAACTTGTCTTTCGGCAGCACCTCGTTCACCACGCCCCACTCCTTGGCCTCCTGCGCGCCGAGCTTCATGCCGGTCAACAGGAAATAGCGGGCGCGGGTGTGGCCGGCCAGAAAGCTCCAGATGACGTGTTGGCCGTCGCCGGGTACCTGGCCGCGGGGGAAGTGCGAGGCATCCTGGAAATAGGCGTCTTCGGAAGCCAGAACGATGTCGCCGAGCAACGGCACCTCGGAGTGCATGTTGCACGGACCGTTGACGGCGCTGATCATCGGAACATCGACGTCGAGCACGTTGGTGATCAAGTGCCTTGCATACCAAGCCTTTTCGTCCAGCTTGAGCAGGCCGCGAGTGCCGGGCATGAGTAGATAGTCGGGCTTCTCGACGGGGTCACCGTTGGGCATCCGTCCCCAGTTGGCGTTGTAGTTCTCGCCGGTGCCGGTGTGGATGAGCACCTTGATCTCACGGTCTCCGGCGATGTCGGCGAACGCGTCCGACAACTGGTCGTGTGCCCGCCAGTCCCACACCAGGCTGCCGCCATTGGTGTGGCATTGCATGAACAAGATTCCGTCGTCGGTCAGCTCGAACCGGTAGTTCGCATACCGATCGTGGTATTCGCTAAATCTCGTCCGCTTTGCCATAGAGCAATCCATTCACTTGAGCGATCGCCCAAATATTGCATCTCAGCCAGCAGCGGTCAAGGCTCAGCGACCGTGTAAGAGGGCGACCACGGGAGCGAACGATTCGATCTGCGACTGCTGCACCGTGACGTAGTTGACGCCGAGGCTTTCCCGGCGTGAACGCAGTAATTCCCCAACGCTTTCCGGCGAGCCGATCAGAACATTGGGATGGTTGCGCAGCAGGTCGGCCGAGATGCCGGTCGATTTCCCAATATCGGCCAACGCCATCTCGGGGTCGCTGGTGATTTCGGTGAAGTACGGAGAACTCTCGACGTCGAGATCGCGATAGCGCTCTCCGGCAGCGGCGCGTACGAAGCCGATTCGGCGCTGGGCGACCGACTGTGGGTCAAGTCCGTCGGCGTCGCGCGCCACGAACGGCACGCTGGAGATGCTGACGATGTCGGCCTCGCGGCCGGCGAGCGAGAGCACGCGCTGGCCGCCGCCGCCGATCATGATCGGTGGACGCGGCCGTTGCACCGGCCGCGGCCGTCCCGCGTACCCGCGCACGCGAACGAACTCGCCCGAGTAATCCAATTCGTCGCCCTGCCAATGGGCCTTGATAAGCGAGACCACCTCGGCCAGCTTGGCAATGCGGCGCCCCGGACGGTCGAATTCGAGTCCCATCGCGGTGTATTCGACTTCGCTCCAGCCGGCACCGATACCCAATTCCAGCCGGCCGTCGGAGAGCAGATCAAGTGTCGCGGCTTCCTTGGCCAGTACCGCCGGCACGTGATAGTCGATGCAAAACACCCGGCAACCGATGCGCAACGTCTCGCTGTAGGCCGCGGCCGTTGCCATCGCCGCGATCGGAGCCAGGTCTTGGCGAGGGGTGCGTGCGGCGCGCTGCGCGGGGCCGGGGCCCAAGTAGTGATCGGCAAGGAAAAGCGTTGAATAGCCGAGATCTTCGACTTTTCGGACGGTATCGCGCCACTCGCGCCCGCCGGCGGCGTTGGTCGCTTGCACTGCGAAGCGAAATGGGGGCCGGTCCATAGGCTTGACCGTAATCGATACCGGGTGATAGGCATGTGAAGCCAACCGTTTGAGCGATCGCTCAGGAAAGGTGGATGACGGCTTGAGCGCGAAGACAGCGGTCGTGACCGGTGGTGCATCGGGAATTGGCCGTGCCGTCGCCGAAAGGTTGCGCAGTGACGGATTTCTCGTCGCCGTCCTGGATCTCTCACCCACCGACGACGGCTTCGGCCACGTCGCCGACGTCACCGACCGTGCGCAGGTCGACGCGGCGATGTCCGCGGTCCGCGACGCATTCGGTCCGATCCTGGTGCTGGTCAACGCCGCCGGGGTGGAGGGCTTCAAGAAGTTCTTGAGCATGTCGTTTCAGGACTGGTCGAAGGTGATCGACGTGAACCTGAACGGTGTGTTCAACACCATTCAGGCCGTACTGCCGGACATGGTCGAGGCGGGCTGGGGACGCATCGTCAACATCTCGTCGTCCAGCACGCATTCCGGCCAGCCGTTCATGGCTCACTACGTGGCCGCGAAGTCCGCGGTGAACGGACTGACCAAGTCGCTCGCCCTCGAGTACGGCCCGAGCGGGATCACCGTCAACGCCGTGCCGCCGGGATTCATAGACACACCGATGCTGCGCAGCGCCGAGAGCCGGCAGCTACTCGGCGGCACCGTGGAGGATCACATCAACCGCACGCCGGTTCGCCGGGTGGGCAAGCCCGAGGACATCGCCGCCGCATGTGCCTTCTTTGCCTCCGAGGAAGCCGGGTACATCACCGGACAGATTCTTGGCGTGAACGGCGGTCGCAACACCTGACACGCGGCCACGCCGCGCGCACCGTAACCCTCGCCCCTATCTAGATGCGACGTGTGCTCCTGCATCCAGAAAGAAGCGGCCATGACCTTGCGAGAAGCTGTAAAACCGCCACCGACACGCCTGCTCCCACGGCCCGATCAGCGGAGTTCGGTTGGCAGACTTTGGCAGTGGTTTAGCAATCCGCCCGTCGGTGGGCCCGCGGCGATCGTCCTGATCCGCCTGATGGCGGGAGGCGTGTTCTTGTGGGAGGGCATCCTGAAGTTCGTCTACCACAATCAGGGCGGGGGACGGTTCGCCCTGATCGGCATTCCCTTCCCGGAGACGATGGCAACGTTTGTCGCGCTGCTCGAGATCGCGGGTGGGATCCTGCTGATCTCCGGCCTTTTCACCCGGCTGATCACGGTGCCATTCATCGTCGAGATGTTGGTGGCGATGTTGTCGACGAAGATAGCGATGTACCTCGGAACCTCGCCCTTGCCTTTACCGCCGGCTCCGCCTAAGACTGGCCTGTGGGCGGTATTGCATGAGATCCGCTCGGAGTACGCGCAGCTGATGAGCGTCATCTTCTTGCTGATCGCCGGGCCGGGGCCATGGTCGATGGATGCACTGGTGGCGCGAATGCGACACCGGGAGCTTGAGTGAGCGATCAGACAGGTATCGACACCTCCGTCACGCCCAGCGGGGCCGGGTGTGTGGAGTGCGAGCAACACCAGGGCTGGTGGTTTCACCTACGCAGGTGCGCCCAATGCGGCCACATCGGCTGCTGCGACCAATCGCCGGGCCAGCACGCCACTGCCCACGCCGACGCCGCCAAGCACCCGCTGATCGCCAGTTTCGAACCCGGCGAAGACTGGTTCTACGACTACCGGGACCAGCAGTTCTACGACGGCCCGCCGCTTGCGCCGCCGGACCATCATCCGCTTGACCAGTCGGTGCCCGGACCCGCCGAGCGCCTCCCCGCCGACTGGCAACGGCAGCTGCATTGATTGGGAGTCGCGCCATCGGGGAATTGCTGTGGGAACCATCCATAGATAAGGAACACGCGTGGCTCCCAGTTTCCAGGACGTCATCACATCCAAATACCTGCTGTTGACGACGTTCACCAAGGACGGCCGTCCCAAGCCGACACCGATCTGGGGTGTGCCCGAGGGCGACAAGCTTCTGGTCATCACCGATGACGGGTCGTGGAAGACCAAGCGGATCAACAACACGCCCAGGGTGACGATCGGCAAGAGCGGAGTCTTGGGCAAACCCCTGAGCGAAGAGGTCGAAGGCGTTGCCCGGGTGCTGCCAAAGTCGGAGACCCGACGGGTCTACAACGCGGTGCTCAAGCGGTATTGGTATCACGCCCCGTGGTTCTACGTGCACTCGATCGTGCGCGGCGGTATCGACAAGGTCCACGTCGGCCTCGAGATCAAACCGGCCGCTTAGCAACGCTTCCCGGCGCACCACGCCACGGTTAGGGTTGACCGGTGGCACAGGAACCGACCCGGACATCGTCCTCGATCTTGGCATTGGTCGCGGCGGCCCGCGTCGGGGTCGGGGCCGCAATGCTCTTCGCGCCGGATCGGTTTTTCAAGCCCGAGTCGGGCACCGAGACGCTGTTGATGCAAACGATCGGGATTCGGGACGTGGTCATCGGGTCGGGTGCCTGTGCCGCGTGGTTGCGCGGTGGCGACGGCGAGTTTCGGCGCTGGGCCGCTGTGGGTTTGGTCAGCGATAGCGCCGACCTGCTACTTGGGCTGCGCAGCAGGCCCCTCGTCGGTACCAAGAGCGCGCTGATCGCCACGCTTGCCCCCGTGCCGTTTGTCGGCGCCGGCGTGCGCGGCTTCATCCGTAGCTTCGGAAGGGCCAGGCAGCCTTAGCTGGTGCTGCGCAGGGCGTCGATCGTGTCCGCCACGGTTTCGCGCGGGTCTCGATAGTTGATGCTCAGCTCTTTCTCGCTGGGCGAATCATCGGATGCCGGCATCTGGGTGTAGTACTGCATTCCCGCCGAGGTGAACGGCGTATCGAAGGGCAGAAACCGCCCGGCCCGATCCAGCACCGCCCCCGCGACGCGCAGCGCGGTGTCGGGAATCGGAACGGCGACCATCGGGGTGTCGGCGGCTTGGCCGAGTATGTCGGCGAGTTCGGCCGCGGGAACCCGGTGGCCGCCCGCGGTGTAGCGGCGCGGCCCCTGGCCGGGCTCCAGCAACGCGGTGTGCAGCGCCGCCAGATCGCGGACGTCAACGATCAGCCATCCCCCGCTGCGCCCCGGGATCACGTGCATCTGCAACGCCGCCCGCACGCCCTCGCCGACCTCGCCGTATTGATTGCCGACGGGCGGCCCCATGACCATGCCGGGGTAGGTGATGTTCACCGGTGCGCCGGCGTCCTGCAGGCCGCGGGCGTAGATGTCGACCTGTGCCTTGGATGTTCCGTATCCGTCGGCCCCGCCGACCACCGGAAGATCCGCCGTCATCGTCTCCAAGTTGGGATGAAACAGCGCAGTGAAGCTCGAGACGTGCACGATCGGGTCCAGGCCGAGTTCGACCGCTTGACCGAGCACGTTTTGAGCGCCCTGCATATTGGTGGTCAGCATCTCGTTGGTCTGACGCGGATCAGTAGCCACCAGCGCGGCGCTGTGGACGACGGCGTCGCATCCCTGCAAGGCTTCCCGCACCGAGACGCGATCGATGATGTCCCCTACGGAGAAATCCGATACGTCGACGCCCAGCTTGGCGACGGAGGTCTGTAGTCGATCGGGATTGCGCACCAGGAACCGAACCGAATGCCCCGCGTCGGCGATGACCTTGGCAGTCCACCCACCCACAAATCCAGTACCGCCTGTTATCAGAATTCGCACGGAGCCGATTCTGCAAGGCGTGTCGGCCCGGCGGCAAACCGGGCCCGACATTGCTACAGGTGACTCGCTGCGTAGCTCGCCGCTTCGCTCGTCATGCCGTTCATCGGATAGGCACCGTGGGCGCCGGGATCGTTGCCGGCCCCGCAGATCGGATCACCGGGCGCGCACAGCTGCAGGGTCTTGGGCTGATACATGGGTCCGATAACGATCGCGGGCGCGCCGTACTTCTCCAGGAACTGGCCCGACGGTGTGCCGAAGAGAGTGACGGCAGCGACGTGGCTGGCGACGTCCGGCGGCATCGGCCGCGGTACCGATGCCGCGGATACGCCCGTCGGAACGGTTGCCGAGGTCACGTAACCGGCGACAGCCGCGCCCTGTGAGAAACCGCCCAGCACTTCCCGGGTCTTGGGGCAGTTCGCCGCCATCGACTCGATGTGAGAGGTGGCGTCGCGAATGCCGTCGATGAACGTACCCACGAAATCGGGATTGCCGAAGTCGCTACTGGCCTGGTAGTTGACCGGGTACACCGCAACGGAACGACCGCCAACCTGGCCGCGCAGTGCGTCGACGAATGACCCACCAACCCCGCCGACACCGGGCGGTTCGGCCGTGCCGCGAGCAAACACCACATCCACGTCGGGACATGGCTCGGCGGTTGCTGACGGGGCGGGGCTGCTGAACAGCACAGCCATCGCCGACAGTGCGGCTGTTCCGCCGGCCGCCGCAAGCTTGCGCACCCGACTGTTGATCACCTTCAAGACATTCACCTTTATCCCGCGCGTCGAAGTTTCCGTTACCTGTATTCGATGCAGGTGGCGATAAGGATTGCCCAAAGCTTGATTTCTCAATCGCTACCGGGGAGCCAGGCGGCAAGAAAGTTAGCGCCCGTCGTTGTCAGCGTCGCCGACGGTATAGCAAACATGCCCCAGGACAACTTGCCACCGGAAACCGGGGTCAGCCACGGATCCGTCTTCGCGGCGACGCGCTGTGCGAGGAACTTCCCGGCTCACTTCGAGCAAACCTTGTCAGGGCACGCCGCAACGCCGTGCCCTGGCGGGTCGGGTTCGACAATAGCCAGCGGCATGAAACGACGATAATCCGATCTTCTTATGCACGGGCCTCTTCGGCGGACCCCACGGCAGCTCCCACGCCGCGGTGCTGGTCCTTGTTGCTGCCCCCACAAAGTCGACCAGCAGGTTTACCGGTGTCTTCAGTAAACCTGCTGGTCAAGTGGGAGAGCTACTTCTTGAAGGCGTCCTTCACCTTTTCGCCGGCATCCTTCAGGCTGGACTTGGCCTGATCTCCACGGCCCTCGTTCTTGGTGTCGTCGTCCCCGGTGGCTTTGCCGATGGCTTCCTTCGCCCGGCCGCCGATGTCCTCGATTTTGTTCTTGATCTTGTCTTCGGCGCTCATGTGCTCCCGCTTCCTCTTGGATGATGTTGTTATCGGTCCGGCTACCCGCACGGGTGATTCCGAAACCCTGGATCGGGATCGGGCCGCCACCCGGACGGGCATGTCGCAGCGGCTATCGCCGCAGACCTGGCAAACAGCCAGACGGTTCGGTCGGCATGGGATGGATCACAATGGACTTCATGAGCACCGCAACGGTGGTGGCGATAGTCGTAGTGCTGATGCTGCTGGGCCTCGGCATCGTGATCAATCAGCTGCTTCGGCTGCGGAAGTACTTGAACGACTCGCCCCCAGGGCATTTGCCCGGTGCCGATGACGGGGAGCCCCCGGATGGCGATCTGCCCAAGTGATATTGCATGGCTTGCTGGACTGATAGCTTCGGTTTCGTAATGGCACCTCAGCGGGGAGGAGCCGCTCCGGCGGTCGCTGCCCGCGTACACGGCCCGGGGGCACAATGACACCGTCGACTCTGCTCACCACCGACGATGGCTTGCCCCGCGGCGTGTCAGGGGCCGCCGATCCGCATTTCGCGAATGTCGTCCAGAAGTTTGCCGCAGCAATTCCCGGGACGGCGTCTCGGCGGGGGAGCGCTGAGCGTCTACGTCGACGGCGTCCCCGTCGTCGATGTCTGGACGGGTTGGGCGGACCGGGACGGCACCGAGCCCTGGACCGCCGACACCGGCGCGATGGTGTTCTCGGCGACCAAGGGCATCGCCTCGACGGTGATCCATAGGCTGGCCGATCGGGGCTTGTTGTCCTACGACGACCCGGTCGCCGAGTACTGGCCCGACTTCGCGGCCAACGGCAAGGAAGAGATCACGGTTCGCGACGTGCTTCGGCATCGAGCCGGGTTGTCGCATCTGCGTGGGGTGACCAAGACGGATTTGATGGACCACGTAGCCATGGAGACCCGGCTGGCCGCGGCGCCCGTCGACCACCTGCGGGGCGTGCAGGCCTATCACGCGCTGACGTACGGCTGGCTGCTGTCCGGGCTGGCCCGGGCGATCACCGGCAAAGGCATGCGAGAGCTGATCCGCCAGGAGGTCGCGCGGCCGCTCAACACCGACGGCCTGCATCTGGGCCGCCCACCCGAAGGTTCGCCCACCACGCCCGCGCAGATCCTGATGCCGCAGAAGAGGATTGTGCCGACCCCGGTGCTCAACTTCATCGCTCCGAGGGTGGCCAATATGCGGTACTCGGGGGCGCTGGGCGCGATGTACTTCCCTGGGATCATGTCCCTGATGCAGGGGGACACCCCGTTTCTGGACGGGGAGATCCCCGCGGCCAACGGTGTGGTGACCGGCCGCGCGCTGGCCAAGATGTATGCCGTGTTGGCCAACGGCGGCCGCATCGACGGCAAGAAGTATCTGTCTGAGAAGTTGGCGCGCGGGCTGGCGGGGCAAGCGCGAATCAAGTGGCCGGACGCAAACATGGTGGTGCCCATGCCTTTTCACCTCGGCTACCACGAATCGCCGGTGCCCGGCCTGTTGCACGGGTTCGGGCACGTGGGCCTGGGCGGAACTCTCGGCTGGGCCGACCCCGAGGTTGGCGGCTCGTTCGGTTACGTGCACAACCGGCTGTTGACGTCCCGGGTGTTCGACATGGGATCGTTCGCCGGATTGGCCGGCCCGTTGCGCTCCGCGATGGAGGCCGCCCGTCACCAGGGCCCGATCGAGGTGCCCCAGCTCGGCGCGACCTACGCCAAACCCGTCCGGCGACGGGCGGCCGCGCCGGCCAGGGCGGCGCGGGGACTAGATCTTCGCGAAGCCGCGGGGGAGCGTCAGCGGAAGGTCGGCATAGGTGGCGATTCCGGGCGCCGCGCCGACGACGGCCGGGATCGCGTTGATGGCAGGCACCGCCGTCATGATGTGGCCCAGGTCCATGAATTCCTCGAGCGTCGTGGCCTCGAAGTACGGCGGCGGCAGGAAGCCGACCTTGGTCGTCACCGTCGGTTGCCCATCGATCTGGATGACCCAGCCGTCCTGCTCGATCTTCCAGTCGGGTTCGAGCGTCTGCCCCTTTTTCCACCGGACGTTGAGGTCGATGAGCGTCTTGCCGTTGACGATTCCCTGCCAGCTGATGTAGGTGCCCGCGACGTGTCCCGCGGGGATGGTCCAGGACGCCATTTCGAGGTCCGCCGTGGTTTGGGCGAACTCGGCAACGCAGCGCACCTCGTCGAGTTCGACGCCGAGCGCGTCGCCCACCAGCCGGACGGCTTCGCCGAAGATCGCCGTCCCCTTGGCGGCCATTGCCGGCAGGTCGGGGTGGTCGATCGGCTGACCGAAGCCGACCGGCTTCTCGGTCTCCGGTGAGTCGTAGAACGTGGTGTCGGCGGCTTCGTTGACGGTGACCTTGTCGACTCGGTTGCACACCATCGCCGACACGATGGCCAGCAGCTCGGCGAAGCCCGGGCTCACACCGGACCCGAAGATCGTCGAGCCGCCCTTTTCGCAGGCTTCCAGTATCCGGTCGCGGCCCTCGCCCAGGTTGTGGCCGGTGATGAAGGACGCCGTGGTCACCACGTTGACGCCCGCGGACAGGATGGCGACCAGCTCGTCGACGTTGATCCACATCGGGTTGTAGACCACGCAGTCAGGCTTGAGGGCGAGGAGCGCCTCCACGTCATTGGTGGCGGCGACCCCGAGCGGAGCGATGCCCACTAAGTCGCCGGCGTCGCGGCCGACCTTGTCTTTCGACCAGGCGTAACAGCCCACCAGTTCGAGCATGGGGTTGTCGGCGATCGATTTCAGCGAGCTCTTGCCCACGTTTCCGGTGTTCCACTGAACGACTCGATAGTTGTTTGGCACTCGCTCAGCATAGGGAATGGGATCCGGCCTTAATAGGCGGACTCGGAAGCCAAAATCTCGGCGAGAAACGCGTCCGGCGGCGGCCGGTCCAGCCGTGCGTGCGCCCAACGGCGGATCCGTTCCCGGGTCTCGCGCGGTCTCGGTCGTCTCGGCGCCGACGATCACCACCGTCGCGGCCCAATCGTGATCCCAAGCCGCGGATTCGGTCATCGGTCGCTGCTGCGCGTCGATCAGGGGGAGGAGCGCGCGGCCATCGCCATCCAGCTCACCGGCACCGCTGATGGTCCCGGACCGCAGTCGCACCTCGACGCCGGTGGCCGGGTCCGGTCCGACGATCGCGGCCCGCACCACCGCGCCGGCCGCCTCGACGGTCCAGTCGACGGTGTTCTCGCCCGCATCGAAGACGGCCGGCGGCACCCCGCTCCAGTTGATGGATGCGACCCCCCTGGCGATCGGCGACGCGCCCCGGGGGCCGGTGTCGGCACCCGCGGCCAGCGCGTAGTCGTCACGGCGCCCGCTTGCCTGGGTCAATACGATGCTCGAATCATCAAGAACCGCAAGTAGTTCCGCCCACGCGGTGTCGTCCACGCCGATCTCGTCGGCCAGCCCGGCGGCCGCGCGCACCAGGTTCGCGATCCGCGCATCGTCGCTGCGGATATGGGTGAACAAGCCCGCGGCGTGCGGAGCCAACAGCCCGGTCACCTCCGAATCCAGCGTGTCATCGCTGAAGAAGCTCTGCGCGCCGACGGTCAGCAGCGCAACCTCGACGTCGAGCAGGGCGCGGTCCAGGCCGGCGATGCCGTCTCGCTGACTGGCCGGCCACCATCGCCGCAGCCAATGGCCGACGGCCAGCCGGCGCAGCGGGTCGACCGATCCCGCAACGATGTCGACGCCGGCGAGCTCGATGCTGGTAGCGCCGTCCACCGCATCCGTGGCCGTGGCCAGCGCGACGTGTCCGGCTTCACCGAAGACACGCCAAAGCCAGTCGGCTCGCGACAAATCGGTGAAGGTGATCTGGGCTCGCCCATCGCCGGGTGGATCGTCGATCGTCCAGGACAGTACGGCGCCACTGACTTCCAGCACCGCGGCCAGCGGCGACTCGGCGCTGGCGGGCCCGACACTCCAGAGGCCGGAATCGGCAACCAGTCTCATCCGGCCACCTGCAATTCGAGCATCGCCTTGATCCGTTGCCGGTGATCGAGGCACACCGATCGCGCGACCCCCTCCAGCAGCGACCGCATCTCGTCGACGTCATCGCACGGCTCCTGCCAGACGTCGCGACCGTGCAGGCGAGCCCAGAGGCGGCTCAGGTAGGGCTGGGCATACGCCGCGAGGTCATCGACCACTTGCCGTTGCCGCGGATGAATCGGACCGCCCTCAACGAGATAGCGCCGGGCGTGCAGCACATAGGCCTCCTTGCGCAGCCGCGCCTGGATCTGCGCTGCCAGCGCGTAACGGCTCGCGACCGACCGGTCCAGTGGCGCCAGCTCGACCGCGACCTCGATACCGGCCACCAGCGTGGCTTGCTTGTCCTCGGACAGCAGTCCCCACGGCGCACAGGCCCGGTCGACTTCCTCTTCGCAGAGCAACGGGATATCAGGCAAGGCGTCGCGGTCCAGGGCGCGGCGCAGCGTCGCCCGGACCCGGTCCACCACGCTGCGGTCCAGTGGTCGATCACTATCGGCGCCGCCCGCGATCCGCGGAGCACGTTGCGGCACAACCGAACTCAAACCCAGCTCGACGATCGACCAGGGTAGCTCGGCCGATTCTGGCGTTTCCACGCGGGCCAGGGCACCCAGGTTGTACGGGGTGGTGTCGCTGATCATGGCCAACCAGACCCGCTGCCGGGCTGCCGCGGCGCGATGGCCGTGAGCGGGCCCGAGCACGGTGCCGAGCTCGGCCAGGAACGGACCTGCCGCCGTCGCCGAGGCCCGCACGTCACGCCAACTGCGGTCGAGCTGATCGTTCAGGGTGGCGACGACGTCCTGACTGACCACATATCGGTGCAAGACTTCGATCGCGGTGCGGTCACGGCCTTGGTGAATCTCGCGGAGCACGGTGGCCGCCGTCTGGTGATCGTCCGGCGCCGGTGGGCCTTTGCTCACTGCGAGCTCGAAGCACACGGGGAAGTAGAGCTCCTGGGCGTTTCCCGTGCGGATCCGCTGCCTGCGGCGCTCAAGTTTGAGAACCGCGAACCAGGCTGCAGCGGAGCGCAATTCGGATGCGCTGCCCACGATCAGATCGTGCATCGCCGTGGCGGTGCCGGAAGCGACCACCGGGGCCGAATACTGCGGGTTGGACCGCAAGCGCAGCACCAACGGATCGATGATGCGTTTGACGGTTCGGGTCAACGGCCCGCCGTCGTCGCTGCTGAGCACCTCGACTTCGGGCCCGAGCGCCCGCCACGCCGCGTCGATCACCGACCGGCGTGGATGGCCTGCCGCCACGGGGGTGGCCAGCTGCGGGTCCGCGCTCATCAGCACAGGATAGGGGCATTCCAGAGATACCGGCAGCCAAAAAGTTGGGTTCGGTAGCCGACCGGTACGGAGAGTCTGGACGCATGAACAAGCTGATCACATTGCTGGGCCGCCTGGTGTTCTGGCGGCGTCCGGGCGCCGAAGGACGCACCGTCGGCGTCGGCACCGTGCGCAGGGTCGCCGGCCAACGGCAAGTTTTCATCGAAGTCGTGGCCGTGTCGGGCGAGACATTCATCGGCAAATTGGCACGCTGTGCGGACGGTCCGGACGTGTCGCTACTGCGGCCGGGCCTGGTCGTTCTGGTCGCGTTCGATCCCGCTGCCCGCGAGCAGCTTTCGCTGCCCGACGACGTGTTGGCTGTCCACGCGTCGTGGCTGGCCGCGGTCTGAGTGCTAGCGTGCGCCGTCGACCGCGAAGGTGATCAGCGCACCCCAATACAGCGGGCTGGCCGTGACATCTCCATCGCGCCAACGCCGCATCTGCTCGCGCTGCCATTGATTCACCGCGCACCCCGCCTCGGCGGCTTCGTGGGCGTGATCGACGGCGACGACCGCGTCGGCCATCGGGTCGGCCCGGTCGCCGTCGGTAGCGGCGAATTGACGGTAGGCGGCCGTCGTGGGTAGCGACCACAGTGTGGCGGTCACCAACTGTGCGCCTCCCAGAATCATCGCGGCCACCAGGCCGGTCGCCTCGTCGAATCGATAGTCGCCGCCCGATCCGCAGGCCAGCAGGGCTACCCGGGGCGGCATCGGCAGCCGCAGCGACATCAGGTCCGACGCGGTCAGTGGACGGTGGTCGCCGATGGTGTCGGCGTCGCCGTGGGTCGCCGCGGTACAAGCCAGATGCAGGGCCGCGCTATCCGCCTGGGCGACGTGATCGGCTTGGGCGTCAGCAGAACTCGCATGGCCGACGTAGAACAGCCTGCTTGGGGTGTGCGCCAGCATCGTCGCCAGCCAGCTGCGGTCGGCATCCTGACGGCGGAACAGTTCGACCGCCCCGTCGACACTCGGCAGCACCGGTCGCCGCGTCATCAGCTCCGCAAAGTGCTGCGCCAACTGCGTTTCCGGTGACGGCCTGCCGAGCACCGACCCGAGCGCGGAGTCGGGGCGCTGTCCGGGCACGCGAGGGTCGAGGACCAGGACTGGCGGACCGTCATGGCGGCTGTCCCATTCGGCCGGTGTGCGCGGTGCGTGCACGATGTTTGCCGGTACCGCCATCAGCACGTCGACCAGCTCCATCAGCCGATGGCCGTCTGTGTGGTCGCTGATATTGCTGAGTTGCCAGGGGATTCGGGCGGCCACCCGCCCGCTGGCCGTAATGGCGTCCTGGCGGGCGCGTACCAATTCCTCTTTGCTCGGCCCCGATTTCGGGACCGCCAGCAGCCCCCAGGGGACCCGGGCCAGACGGGCGCTGGGGGCCACGAACAGCGTTGCGCGCGGCGAGGTCACGCACTCCAATAACAGCTGCCAGCCGGGGGTGCCGATCAGCAGCACACCCAGGATGTAGGCGACCGTGAGTTCGGTGTCCGGTGCCGCGAAAGGGCCGGTGGCCAAGGCCCGCTCGATGGCGTCGCGCCGGCTCTCATCGCCGTGTGGCTCGGGTATGGCGTCGGTCAGCTCTTCGGTGGCCGCCAGCAGGATTGGTTCCTCCACCAACCAGGTGACGGTCCGTGACGGCTGCCCGACGATCCGCAGACTGGCGTAGGTGACGATCCCGACATCGGCATACCGCAGGACAAGTGTGAGCCGGTCCGCCTCGCTCATGGCCAGGTCGACCAAGCGGGTTCGGCAGCGGTGACGTCGCGGCCGTAGCGCTGCAGTGCCAGTGCGCGATAGTGACTCATGATCGCTGGGCTGTCGGGCTGCATCTGCAACGGCGGCAACGGGCCCAGCCGCGTGAGCGAACGCCGGGCGCCGGCGGGCGGCCCGGCTGCGGCCAGCGCCGTGGCCGGTTCCGGGTCGGTGTCGACGAGCACCGTGGCGGTGCCTGTCGATGCCCATTCGCCGATTGCCGGCCGCTGCGGATCTGTGTCGAAAGTGCCACGCGCGCTGTGATATTCGACGAGCTCACTGATCAGCGCGGTGTTCTCCCACTCCCATGCCACGGCGAAGGCGCCAGCCAGAATCGGTGCCGAAATGCTGGTTGCCCAGCGCGATCTCGCGTCGGCGTCGGCGATCGAAAACCGCACCGAATCGACTGCCAGCGCGGCCGGCACCTTGAGTTCGGCGGCCTGTTCGAGTTTGGTCATCCCGCGCCAGTATTCGGGGGTGCCCACCTCGCCGTGCAGGATGCCGAGTCCCTCGGCCTGCCGCGCCTCGGTTTCCTCCAAAGTTTCGTCGGGATCGCCCGAGCTGTCGAAACCGAGGTCCGCCAAAGCATCCGCACGCCATACGGTGCCAAGGTGATTGTCGAGCTGCGCGTACTGCAGCCAACTGCTGCGCGGCGACGAGTCGAGTAGTTCGCGGGCCTGGGCGATCAGCTCGACAGCGTCGGCAAACCGGCTCCAGAAGATTGCTATCCAGCTGCGCTGCAACAGGATGCGATGCAAGTGCAGGGGCTTTCCCAACTCCCGCCAGTGCCGTTCGGCATGCGCCCAGCACTCGTCGGCAGCTTCTAGTGCGCCAGATGCCAGCCGGGTAAGTCCCATGTACAGCCAGCACCGCGCGACGTCGTGGGCCCGCTCATATCGAGCGATGGCGGGTTGGGCTTCGGAGACCAGCTGCTCGGTCGTGGTGTGGTCGCCCACCGACCAGCAGGCCGCCGCACGTTCCAATTGCGTTCTGGCGTTTGCCAATTCCCATTTCCGCGCCTGCGCCCTGGCTCCGGCGCGACGCAGCCAGGGTTCGGCTTCGGTCAGCCGCCCGGTCTCGACGCAGAATCTGCCGTAGGCCGTAGCCGCGGCCACCCGCAGTTGGTCGTCGAATTCGGTGTCGTCGAGGCTTTCGATGGCACCGAGCACCCGCTCCCACAACGAAACCGACCGCAGGTGCAGGTCGTCGTCGCACAGCGCGGTCGCGCACAGTACCTGCGCGTGGATGATCAGGCGAGCGTGCTCGTCGGCCAGTTCGGGAAACGCGTCGTCGGCCGCGCTCAACTCGGCCAGCCCCGTCTCGGCGCCTTCGTGATCGCCCTGCGCCGCGGCCAGGCCCGTGTGCAGGAACTGGGCTCGGCGCGAATACCGACGGATCATGCGCGCGACGTCGGTGTCCGACATCGTCACCTGGCCGGCCGCTTCCGGCATGGAGCCGGCCGCAATCCCGGAGTAGATCGCCAGACAGTCGCGGATGCGCCGGATGCACTCGTGCACGCCGTCATTCGCGCCTCGAGCGAGGTAGATATCGCCCAGCTGGGCGAAGACTTCCAGCATCAGGTCGTCGCGATCTTCCCGCTCGATCGCGGGCACCAGGGACAGCAAGAGGTCCCGGGCGCCGGTCTCGTCGGCGACCAGTGCCAGGCGGCGGGCCCGCTCTAATTCGCCGGAGATCGACACGGCTGCATCATAAGTCCCTTTGCCGGGGGTCGGCTCCGAACAGCCCGGTGCGGCGGACGTGTGAGTGAAGCACGTCCGCCGCCCGGAGTGAGACCGATTAACCGCACGTCACCTTGATACTGAAGTCCTTGGTGATCATTCCGGCCATCGGGTTCTTCAGGTCGGCGCCCTGGGCCTGACCGGTGATGGTGTAGGTCTTGCCGTCCACCACCACGTTGGCCGACCCGACATTCGCACCCATGTTGCTGGCAACCGACAAGGCGTTGCCGTCGACCACAAGTGCCAACGACTGGACCTTCGGAGTCGCTTCGTCGGTCATCACGACGGCCAGCGCCTGCTGCTGACCACCGGTGGACCCGCTACCGATGTCGATCTTGCCGCCCTGCTTGACACAGGTCACTGAGGCCGGGTTGACGCCCGCCAAGTCGGTGCCGCCGACCTTGATCTGAGCACCGCTCCCGGTGGCGACGCTAGGGGCGGTACTCGTTGCCGGGCTGGCCGTGTGGCCGCCGCTCGAGCAGCCCACCACCGCCGAGGCGATGCCGAGAGTTCCGATCGCTCCCACGAGAAGACGCTTCACTGGTGTTCCTTCCTTCATGCGCCGCCCCGTTGGCGTCGTCATGGGAGTCAGTACAGAACGCCGGAGTTGCTACCGATCCCAATTTTTGGGTGCAACCGGTAGGCTGCCTCGACGTGGCCCGGTGAAGGGAGACATCTGATGGCCAGCGTGAATTGGCTGGAAAAGCCTGAGGTACATGACTTTCCGGCAGCGGCCGAATACCTTGCTTTGCTCGCGGACCCGTCCACGGTCAAAAAGCTGACCAAGCGATTGCGCTCGGGCAGCGTCGAACACAAGATGGCCAAGGACATTCTCCGGGCGGCGCAGCTGAGTCTGCTGCCCGTCGACAACCCGCACGTCGCGACCGACCTCGCGAAGATCGAAAAGGGGCAACCGCTCTCACCCATCCTGCTGGTGCGTGGAGACATCGTGACCGGGGTTCCGCTCCAGATCGCCGACGGCTACCACCGCGTCTGCGCCAGCTATCACACCGACGAGAACACCCCCATACCGGTTGTGCTCGCGACACTGAACCGCCGCAAGTAGGACGGCCGGCACCCGGGAGATCGGCCCACCGGGCGCAGTGCTTGAGTGTGTCATTGTGATTGAGATCCAGGCCTTGAAAACCGGGACATCTTCGGTGCGGGTGTTGACCCTTTCGTCGGGGCGCGTCAATGCCCTCGATGTGGAAGTGCTGGAAGAGCTGGCCGGGTCCGTCCGTGAGCTGCAGGATTCGGGCAACGGTCCCCTGGTTATCACCGGCGCCGGCCGAGTGTTCAGCGCCGGGGTCGACCTCAACCGCGTGGTGGGCGGCGGTAGCGACTACACCGACCGGCTGATTCCGGCGCTGTCTAACGCCTTCGACGCGTTGTTCTGCTTTCCCTGGCCGACGGTGGCTGCCATCAACGGTGCCGCCATCGCGGGCGGATGCGTGCTGGCGTGTGCCTGCGATCGCCGCCTGATCAGTCCCGATGCGGGGATCGGGGCGGCCGAGGTCCGCGTCGGCGTCTCGTTCCCGGTCGCCGCGCTGGAAGTGATGCGTTACGCCTGCGGAGACCACGCCGAGGAAGTGCTGCTGGGCGGACGCACCTACAAAGGGGACGACGCCATCACCCGCGGGCTTGCCCACCGCGTCGTCGCCGAGGATCTGGTTGAGGCGGCGGTCGCGGAGGCCTCAGATCTAGGCGGCATCCCGGTCGAGGCGTATCGCGATACGAAGGCCCAACTGCGGGCCCCGGCCGTGGCGCGGATCCGCCAGGGTGGCCCTACTGATGCCGAAGTCCGCCAGCTGTGGGGTGCAGACGAGACGCAGCAGCGCATCGCTGCCTACGTCGAGAGTCTTCGTCGCCGGGACTGATCACTCCTCGAGCGCGACGCCGCCGCGGGTGCGCCGGCGCATGCGGTGCGAGCCCTTGCCCGTCGGACGGCGGTTACGTAATCCGCTCTGGGGGTCCTCGGTGTCATCGGTGGACTCGGCGTCCGTCGGCTCTTCGGTCGAGGGCTCTGACTCTTCCTCTTCCTCAGCGCTTTCGGCGGTGGCCTCGACGGGCTCTTCCGCCTGTTCTTCGGCGGCTTCGGTTTCTTCGGCCGTGACGGTCTCGGCATCTTCGGTCTCCGCGTCGTCCGCGGTGTCCGTGGCTTCCTCAGCGTCGGCCTCGTCGTCCTTCTTGCGGCCCAGACGACGCTGTTTGGCCTTCTTGGCCTTGATCGGTTTCGGCGGAGGCGGTGGCAATTCGGCGACAAACGACAGGTAGAACGCGAAAAAGCCGAGTAGGCCAATCGCAGCGGCGGCGCCGTAGATCCCGAACAAATACTGCCCGGCAGTGTCCAGGCTGAGCCAGATCTCGCTGATCGCGGTGCCGATGATCAGCACACCGGCCAGCACATGGGCCACGATCGACCAAAACCTGATCGACAGGGCCATCTGCGGGGTGCCCAGCTCCGGCTTGCGGGTCCGCTGCAGGGTAAACACCACCGGCAGCGCGGCCAGGGCGATCAACGCCCCCGCAGCTATCCGACCCGCCATCCCCAGTTCGCGCGGCGTGTCGCCCAGCAGCTCGGACCAGCGGGGCAGCACGCAGAGGAAATAGAGGACGCCGGCACTGATTGAAAACAACAAGTGCCAAGGTATGGCGACCTTGCGCCCCATACGCCTCCTCATGGTGGTGAGCCCACGCCAGCCTAAACGCCGAGTGCACCCGATTTGCGGAGGATGCGGGATTTGAACCCGCGAGGGCGTTAACCCAACCCGCGTTCCAGGCGAGCGCCATAGGCCACTAGGCGAATCCTCCGTGGCCATGGTAGCCGCTGGGTCAACGTGGAATGTCCCGCGGCCGTCATCGGCTGTGCGCGCCAGGTATTACACTCGCGGTGGACCCCGCGCGGCGTCTATCCTGTGAACTCCCCCAGGGCCGGAAGGCAGCAAGGGTCAATGGGCTCTGTCGGGTGCGCGGGGTCCCCTATGTCGGGGCCGTGCAACCAGTGCGTACGCCGCTAGCCGGCCCATCACTCTCAGGCGTTCGACAGCGAAAGGGCCCTTGAGCAAGCATGGTGGCGTTCGATTCCCTCAGCCCCGAAGAGCTCACCGCACTGCACGCACGCAACCAGCAGAATTACGCGGAGCTGCAGGCCAAGAAGCTGCACTTGGATCTGACCCGGGGCAAACCGGCCCCGGAGCAGCTCGACCTGTCCAACCAGCTGCTGAGCCTGCCCGGTGACGACTTCCGCGACGCCGAGGGCACTGACACCCGCAACTACGGCGGCCTGCACGGCCTGCCCGGGCTGCGGACCATCTTCGGCGAGCTGCTCGGCATCCCGGTGCCCAACCTGATCGCCGGGAACAACTCCAGCCTGGAGCTGATGCACGATCTCGTCGCCTTCTCGATGCTGTACGGCGGCGTCGACTCGCAACGGCCCTGGAAGGATGAGCCCAGCGTCAAGTTCCTGTGCCCCGCTCCCGGCTATGACCGGCACTTCGCCATCACCGAGACCATGGGCATCGAGATGATCCTGATCCCGATGCGCGACGACGGCCCAGACGTCGACCTGATCGAGGAGCTCGTCGCCGTCGACCCCGCGATCAAGGGGATGTGGACGGTGCCGGTGTTCGGCAACCCCACCGGGGTGACGTATTCCTGGGAAACCGTTCGCCGGCTGGTCCAGATGCGGACGGCTGCACCCGACTTCCGGCTGTTCTGGGACAACGCCTACGCGGTGCACACCCTGACGCACGACTTCCTGCGCCAGGTCGACATACTCGGGCTGGCCGCCACGGCCGGCAACCCGAACCGGCCTTACGTCTTCGCGTCCACCTCGAAGATCACCTTCGCCGGCGCCGGCGTCAGTTTCCTGGGCGGATCGCTCGGCAACATCGCCTGGTACCTGCAATACGCGGGCAAGAAGTCGATCGGTCCGGACAAGGTCAACCAGCTGCGGCACCTGCGCTTCTTCGGCGATGCCGACGGCGTCCGCCTGCAGATGCAGCGCCATCAGCAGATCCTGGCGCCCAAATTCGCACTGACGCTGGAAATCCTCGATCAGCGGCTGGGCGACTCCAAGATCGCGTCCTGGACCGAGCCCAAGGGCGGCTATTTCATCAGCCTCGACGTGTCGCCCGGCACGGCGCGCCGGACCGTCGCGCTGGCCAAGGATGCAGGTATCGCGGTCACCGAGGCGGGTGCGACGTTCCCGTACCGCAAGGATCCGGAGGACAAGAACATCCGGATCGCGCCCACCTTCCCGTCGCTGCCGGACCTGCGCGACGCGGTCGACGGCCTGGCAACCTGCGCGCTGCTGGCGGCATCGGAGTCGCGGCTGGGCGCCCCGGCTCCGAGTGTGAACTGAGGGCGTTGACCGTGCTGTGGGGGCGCCGAGTGTGCGCTGAGGGCGGGACATCCGACAAAACCCCGCCCTACCCGCACACTCGAAGCCGCTGATGCACACTCGACGCTGGCCGGGCTCTCGTCACCCGGCGCCGGTAGCCTGCTGACCGTGGCTCTCTACCGCAAGTACCGACCGGCAACCTTCGCCGAGGTGGTGGGCCAGGAGCACGTCACCGAGCCACTGTCCATTGCCTTGGAAGCCGGCCGGATCAACCATGCGTACCTCTTCTCCGGGCCGCGCGGCTGTGGAAAGACCTCGTCCGCGCGCATCCTGGCCCGGTCGCTGAACTGTGAGCAGGGACCGACGGCCACCCCATGCGGGGAGTGCGACTCGTGCCAGGGGCTGGCGCCCAACGCGCCCGGCACCATCGACGTGGTGGAGCTCGACGCCGCCAGCCACGGTGGCGTGGACGACACCCGCGAGCTGCGCGACCGGGCGTTCTACGCGCCGGCGCAGTCGCGCTATCGGGTGTTCATCGTCGACGAAGCGCACATGGTGACCACGGCGGGGTTCAACGCGCTGCTCAAGATCGTCGAGGAACCGCCCGAGCACCTCATCTTCATCTTCGCCACCACCGAACCGGAGAAGGTGCTGCCGACGATCCGATCGCGCACCCATCACTACCCGTTCCGGTTGTTGCCGCCCAAGACCATGCGTTCGCTGATCGGGCGGATCTGCGAACAAGAAGGTGTCGTCGTCGACGATGCGGTGTACCCGCTGGTGATCCGGGCCGGCGGCGGTTCGCCTCGCGACACGTTGTCGGTGCTGGACCAGTTGGTGGCCGGCTCCGAGGACGGTCCGGACGGCCCGCGCGTGACCTATCCGCGGGCGCTGGGCCTGCTGGGCGCCACCGACGTGGCGCTGATCGACGACGCCGTCGACGCGTTGGCGGCCGGGGATGCGACGGCGATGTTCGGCGCAGTTGAATCGGTGATCGACGCCGGCCACGACCCACGGCGTTTCGCCACCGACCTGCTGGAGCGATTCCGCGATCTCCTTGTGCTGCAAGCGGTTCCGGATGCGGTGAGCCGCGGCGTGGTGGATGCGCCAGAGGACGTGCTGGACCGTATGCGCGATCAAGCGGCCCGAATCGGCGCGGCGACGCTGACCCGCTACGCCGAGGTGGTGCAGGCCGGGTTGGGGGAGATGCGCGGAGCGACAGCGCCACGGCTGCTGCTCGAGGTGGTCTGTGCACGCCTGCTGCTGCCCTCGGCCAGCGACACCGAATCTGCTCTGCTGCAGCGTATCGAGCGCATCGAGACCCGGCTGACGATGTCTATCCCCGCCGCCGAGGCCGCGCCTGCGGCCGCAACCCCGGTGGCCCCAACGCGGCGCCCGGTAACCCGGCCGCCGGCACCGGCCGAACGACCAGCCGAACCCGTCAAGCCTCGTCGGCAGGCCGCGGCGCCCGAGCCGGTGAGCGAACCGCCGCCCGAACCCACGCCTACGCCTCCGCCGGTGCCCGCACCCGAGCCGCCCCCCCCGAACCCGCTTCTGCCCCAGGCGAACTCAACGCGGCTGCGGTGCGCACCATGTGGCCGACGGTGCGCGACAAGGTGCGCCAGCGCAGCCGCACCACTGAGGTGATGCTGGCCGGTGCCACCGTTCGCGCGATCGACGGCAACACATTGGTCCTCACCCACGCGTCGGCGCCCCTGGCCAAGCGGCTGTCCGAACAGCGCAACGCCGACGTCATCGCCGAGGCGCTCAAGGACGCGCTGGGCGTCAACTGGCGGGTGCGGTGTGAGGTAGGCGGGCCAGCGCCCGCGGCGGGGGAACCACCCGCGCGCGCGGGAGCGGCCCCGCCGCCTGCCGAGGAGGACCCCTCCGTAAACGCCTCTACCGCTGCGGAATTCGCTCAGCGCGACGAAGAGGAACACATGCTCGCCGAGGCGGGCCGCAGCGATCCGTCGGCGCCGCGGCGCGATCCCGAAGAGGCCGCACTCGAACTGTTGCAGAACGAGCTAGGCGCGCGCCGGATCGACGGCGGCTAGGCCTGCCACCAGGGCCGCAGCGGCAGGCTGTCGGCGCCTCGTGGCTCAACCTTGGCGGCCAGAACGTGATGGAGCTGAAGGTTGTTCTGCTCGAACGCAACTCGTGAAGCCGCCATGTACAGACCCCACACCTTGGCGACCGGCAGCGAGACCTCGGCGACCGCGGCGTCCCAGTGTTCGACGAGGTTGTGGCACCAGTCGCGCAGCGTCATCGCGTAGTGATGGCGGAAGTTCTCCGCATGCAGCACTTCGAAACCGCACTCCTGGACCTCGGTGAGGATGCGTCCCGAGCCGGTCAGCTCACCGTCCGGGAAGACGTAACGGTCGGTGAAACTGCCCGCAAACGAGGTCTGCTTGTTGTCGTGGCGGGTGATGCAGTGGTTGAGCAGCAGACCGCCGGTGCGCAACTTCGACTTGAGCAATTCGAAGTAGGCCGGGTAATTCTTGACTCCGATGTGCTCGGTCAGCCCGATCGAGGAGATGGCGTCGAAGTCCGCCTCGGGCATATCGCGGTAGTCGCAATGGCGCACCTCGGCGAGCGTGCCGAGCCCTTCCTCCTCGATCGCTGCTTGCGCCCACTTCGCCTGTTCGGCCGACAGTGTGGCGCCGATCGCCCGGATGCCGTGGCGGGCGGCATAACGCACCATGCCACCCCAGCCGCAGCCCACGTCGAGCAGCCGGTCACCCGGTTGTAGCCGTAGCTTCTCGAAAATCAGCCGGTACTTGTTCTCCTGCGCCTCTTCCAGCGTCGCGTCGGCGTGCGAATAGACCGCGCAGGTGTAGGTCATCGATGGCCCGAGCACCCACTGGTAGAACCTGTTGGAAACGTCGTAGTGGTGGTGGATCGCCTCGGCGTCACGAGTCTTGCTGTGCAGCATGCCATCAGTGACCCGGCGCCAGCGGGGCGGCGTTTCCTGCGGAGGCGGCGCGATAGGCACAAAGTGTTCGATACCGATCGAGCGGACGACCTGGGCCAGCGTCCACGCCGATGGCCGCTTGAAATCCACCCGGTCGGCCAGCATCCTGAGCAGCTCGTATGGATCGCCCGGATGCACGCCGTAGGTCTGCAGGTCGCCGGAGATGTACGCGCGGGCGATGCCGAGCTCGCCGGGCGCCGTCGCCAAATAGGTTGCGCCACGGGGTGAGCAGAGATCCAGGCCCAGCTCGGCGTCTTCGCTTCCGGCGCTGCTGCCGTCGTACGCGGTGAACTTGAGCGGACAGCCCCCGGTGGCGGTGAAGATGGCCAACACCTCGGCCATGTTGAGCTTCCCCAATGTGGTGTGCTCGGCTTCTCGAGTCGTCGTCATCGCCGTTGCACCGCCTTTGCATAGAGATCGAGCAGACGACAGTCGGGATCGTAGGATTCCTTGACCGCTTTGTAGGCCTCGCCGCCGTAGAGCTGGTCGAACTTTTCGCGGGTGTAGAAGGAGTCGGAATACAGGGACTTGTGCCCGCCGAGCTCACTGACCTTCGCCTCGATCGCCCGGTTGGTGATGCCGACGCTGTCACCGGCGGGCACCGACGACCAGAACCCGATGTTGACGAAGGTGCGGTCCGCCGGTATCGGATATAGCGGCCAGCCCCCGTGATCGCGAAGTCGTAACGGGCACAACCAGATCGGTGTGATCGGCACGTTATCCAAAAACCACTCCAAGAATTCGCCGGACCGCCTGATCGGCACCTCGATGTCCTGGACCACCCGTTCGCGTGCCGGACGCCCTTTGCGTGTTTCAATCCTGTCGGACGCCCCGAAGCGGCGATCCACGGCGACGAGCTTGGAGTAGATGCTGCTGCGTCGGTAGCGGCGCGGCCACCAGCGCCGCAGCCGCGGGTTTTGCACGCCGAATGCGCGGGAGCACCAGAACCAATCGGTGTCCCAGCGCCAGAGGTAGTCGTGCATTGTCAGCCGGTCGTCTTTGGCGTTTTCCGCGCCGGCGCAGTCGTGCCGAATTGACCGGTAGTAGATGTTTTTGCCGGTGTAGTCGCTGACCGGTCCCGGGGTCTTGGTTCGTCTGCCGACGCAGAGGTAGCTTTCGTCGCGGCTGAAGACCACGCCGTCGAGATAGTCGACCGGGGTGCCACCCTGCCCGCCGGTGTCGATGATGCGGTCGGCTGCCGAGACCATTTCCGGCAACGAGCGAAATCGTATGTGCCGCAACGCCACAAACGGAGCAGTAGGCTCCAGCTCGATCCGCAGTCGTGTCGAATAACCCAGCGTCCCATAGGAATTGGGGAAAGCCCGGAACAGGTCGGAGTGCCGGGTACGGGATGTGGTGAGCAGTTCGCCGGCGCCGGTGAGAATATCCATTTCCTGCACCGATTCGTGTGGCAAACCGTTGCGGAACGACGCCGACTCGATACCCAGGCCGCTGACTGCGCCGCCGAGGGTAATGGTTTTGAGCTGCGGGACTACCAACGGCGAAAGACCATAGGGAAGGGTCGCCGCCACCAAATCCTCGTAGGTGCACATGCCGGCCACATCGGCGGTGCGGGTTTCGGGATCGACACCGAGGACGCCGGTCAGTCCCGAGGTATCCAGGCCACGCGCGTCGCGTTTAGTGCGGGCGCGGAACAGATTTGAGGTGGGCTTGGCCAGACGCACCGCGGACGTTGCGGGGATGGATCGATAACTCGCCATCAACCGATCAACGCCCGAGGTGTGAGCGGAGAGTGCAGAACCCGAGCCTGGCACCACATATACCCTAGTCTTCGACAACACCCCGTGCATCCGCGTGCGGGCGGTATCACAACAGAGGAGTCGCGCCCGATGGCACAGGTCAGCGCAGCCAGCACGATCTTGCTCAACGTCGAGCCCGCGGCCACATTCGCCGCGGTGGCGGACTATCAGAACGTCCGGCCGAAGATCCTGTCCCCGCAGTACAGCGAATACCAGGTGCTGCAGGGCGGGCAAGGCCAGGGCACCGTGGTCAAGTGGAAGCTGCAGGCCACCAAATCACGTAGCCGCGATGTGCAGGCCAACGTCGACGTCGCTGGTCACACCGTCATCGAGAAGGACGCGAATTCGTCGATGGTCACCAACTGGACGGTGGCTCCGGCGGGTCCCGGATCCAGCGTGACCGTGAAGACCAGCTGGACGGGCGCCGGCGGTGTCAAGGGCTTTTTCGAAAGGACCTTTGCCCCGTTGGGGCTGAAGAAAATTCAGGGCGAGGTGCTTTCCAACCTGAAGAAGGAACTCGAAGGCTAGGCCTCAGCGCAGCGGCACCCGGGTTTGCAAGAACAGCTCGAGTTGTTCGCCATACGCACGCAGCGAATCGGCGGTCAGCATCTCAAGATGCGTGCTGTCGACCGAGTACGTGGCGATTTCCCCGGCAACATATGGCCGCCAGATTCGTTGCTGGGACCGGGCCGCCCGTCCGGTTCGCAGTCCGCGCCACCGTGACTTCGGTCGGGGGCCGCCACCGTTCTCGTTTCGACCGCGGGCCGCGGAGAAGATGACCATGTCGCCGTCGAACACACCAGGCACGTGTTCGGCCAGACGCAGCTGGTTTGCCGTGACGCTCTGCGCCATGAACTCCAGCAGCTGCTGGGGGGGAAGCGGGAAGGCAAACTCCAGCGCCCCCTGCTGATGAACGAGTTCTTCGGCCTGCCGGTAGGTGAGGGGCCCCGACTGTACGGGGATGTCGATTCGGTTGGTGCGCAAGAGTGTGTTCCAGGATGTGGCTTTCGTCCAACGTCTGGTTCTTTGCGACGGCCCGGCTGGCGCTGAGGTTTGCGATGAACTTGTGGGCACTGAATACCGGGTCAGAGCAGTACCAGGGTTTGAACCACACATCCACGCCGCTGGAGCTCAATGGCGAGTTCGTGGGCGACGACGCCCCCGAACGACCACCCGAGAATCTTGTAGGGCCCGTCGGGATATAGGGCTTGGATCCGGTCTGCGTAGTTCGCCGCCATCTGGCGAATCGAGGCCGGCTCCTGTTCGTCGTCGTGCGGGATTTGGTTGATCCCGATGATCGGGCAATTCAGATAGTTGCCCAGGGCCCGATACGACCAGCTAAGTCCGAGGCCGTCGTGGATGCAGCACAGCGGAACGCCGGTGCCCTCCTGGAAGACCTCGACCGGGATGACCTCCGACGTGCTGTCCTGCTTGCCCAACTGCTCGCTCAGGCTTCGGACGGACGGGGCATAGAACATGGTGCGTACCGGAAGGTGAATATCGAGGGCCGCGTTGAGCGCGGCGATCACCCGCATTGCGGATAGCGAATCGCCGCCGAGGTCGAAGAACGAATCGTCCACCCCGACGCGCTCTATACCCAGCACTTGTGCGTAGATGCCGGCGATGACCTGCTCGGTCTCGGTGTGTGGGGCCTGGAACGGTGTGGCGGCGAATACCGGTGCCGGTAGCGCCTTGGTGTCGATCTTGCCCGAGGAGGTCAACGGGAACTCGTCGAGCACCACAATCTGCGCCGGCACCATGTATTCGGGTAATTGCGCGCTCAACCGCTGGCGGACAGCGCTGATCTCCATGTTGGTATTCGGGTTGTTGGCGTGGGCGGTGCGTTGGTGGGCTGCGGCGCGGGGCAGGTAGAGGTCGGTCAGCGGGGGACCTGTCTCGGTGGTGGTGAGGAAGACGGCGTCCAGGGTGCCGGGCTCGGCACCCCAGGTGGCGGCGACGTGGTATCCGGCGTTTTCGCCGAGGCGGTGCAGCTGTTGGGGGTGACCGCGTCGGGGGTTGCCGCGGGCTGGGCGAGTGCGTCGGTCAGTGGCAGCCCGTCGGCCAGCGCGTGCTCGATGCGGACGTCGGTAGCCAGTCCGGCGCGGGGGATCTCGGTGATACGGACCGCGGTGGGGCGTTGCGAGGCCAACCGTGCGTGTAGCCCGAGCAGGCCTGCGAATTCGGGCCACGTCCAGGTGGGCGCGGCGGCCACGGAGCGTACCGGCGCGGGGGTCTTGCGGATGACGATGTCGTAGCGGTACCGGTTGAGTTCGTTGTCGGCAAACCCGCGTTTGACTTGGATGTCGAGTCCGGCCGCGGACGCATGGCCGGCGGCCCAGGTGGTGAAGAAGTCGGGCGCCAGCAGTAGTTCGGGTTCGCTGACCACTGCGCGGTGGGCCCGCTGGCGGATCTCGGCGGCGTCGGCGGTGGTGGTGCGGGCGAGTGCGACTCCGGTTTGAAACGCGTGCTGCAGGGCGTGGTTACGGATGTCGCCGATGAACAGTGCGCCGCCGGGAG
Organism: uncultured Actinomycetota bacterium; assembly: GCA_963832935.1. Classification (GTDB taxonomy): domain Bacteria; phylum Actinomycetota; class Actinomycetes; order Mycobacteriales; family Mycobacteriaceae; genus Mycobacterium. The sequence continues at coordinate 186,534 of CAWHWA010000013.1, read as the reverse complement.
CGAGCAGCTCCATGGCGCTGTCGATGAGGTCGGTCAGGTATCCGCTGTTGGGGAAGTACTGGGCGACCGAGTTGACAATGATGGTGTCGAAGTAGCCCTGCGGCAGTGTCTCGGTGACGTGTGCGGGCCGGGTCAGCAGCTGGACCCGATCACGCCAGGGCACCTGCAGCCGCTCCAGCGAACCGGCGAGGTTGTCGATGGCCACCGCCGACATGTCCGTGGCGACATAGCGCTCACAATGCGGGGCGATCTGCGACAGCAGCAGGCCCGAACCGGCGCCGATCTCCAGCACTCGCTTGGGTCGCAGCGCCATGATCCGGTCCACCGTGGCCGCGCGCCACTCGAACATCTCCTCGAGCGGAATCGGATCACCGGTGTAGCTGCTGTTCCAGCCGCGGAAATCCATGCCGAATTCCGGCACGCCGCCCTGACCGTCGTACAGCTCGTCGTACACGTGTTGCCACTGCCCGACGAATTCGGCGTCGTGGTCTGTGTCTCGGTTGGCATCAGTGGCGCGCCTCAGGGTGAGGTAGGCGATGAGGTGGTCGCCGGCGTCGCTGTGGTGCACCGTGGTGACGGCCTGGGTGACCTGCGGGGAGGCCAGCAGGGCGCTGTCGATTTCGCCGAGTTCGATGCGATAGCCGCGGATCTTGACCTGCTCGTCGGCGCGCCCGACATACCGCAGCTGCCCATCGGAGCCCCAGGACACCAGATCCCCGGTGCGATACATCCGCGTCCCGGGGCCGCCGAACGGACACGCCAGGAACCGCGACGCCGTCAGATCGGGCCGACGCACATATCCACCGGCCAACCCCGCGCCGGCCACATACAACTCACCGACCACCCCGGCCGGCACCGGACGCAGCCACTTGTCCAGCACGAAAAACGCGAGATGCCCGAGCGGCCCGCCGATCGGGCTGGCATTGCTCTCGGCGTCGCCGTCGACGAGCTCCCGGAACGAGGCGTGCACGGTCGTCTCGGTGATGCCATACATATTGATCAGCCGCGGCGATCCCGGATGATTCTGCAGCCAAGGCCGCAGACGTTGTGGCTCAAGGGCTTCACCGCCAAATATCACCGTCTGAAGCGTCAGCTGTTGGGCCAGCTCGGGCTGAAGGGTGTCCGCGGTTTGCAATGCATAAAACGCCGTGGGCGTACGGCTCAGCACGCCGACGTGCTCGGCGACCAGCAGCGCGTGGAAGTCCTCGGGGGAACGGGCCACCGATTCGGGCACCACCACCAGCCGCCCGCCGGACAGCAGCGCACCCCAGATCTCCCACACCGAGAAGTCGAAGGACAACGAATGACACTGTGTCCATACCTGTTTCACCTCAATTTCATCCTCCAGCGAGTGCAGTAGCTGGGTGACGTTGCGGTGCGGGACGGCCACACCTTTGGGCGTGCCGGTGGTGCCCGACGTGTAAATGATGTAAGCGATGTCATCGGCGGCCGGCATTGGTGGCGCGGTGCACGGGCAGCCGGGGATGCGGGGGTCGTCGACCGTGATGACCGCCAGCTCGTACCCGTCGAGCCGGTCGGACAGCGCGGCGGTGGTGATCGCGACGACCGGCCTGGCATCGGCAACCATGAATCCGATCCTTGTGTCGGGGTGGGCCGGGTCGATTGCCAGGTAGGCCGCCCCGGTCTTCAGCACCGCCAGGATCGCGATGATCGCCTCGGCGGACTGCGTAAACAGCAGCGCCACAGACTGTCCCGGGGCCGCACCGTGCGCGGCCAGCAGGTGTGCCAGCCGGTTGGCGTCCTCCTCGAGTTCCCGATAGGTCATCGACAGCCCGGCGAAGGTCACGGCCAGCGCCTGCGGCGTACGCGCCACTTGCTCGGCCCACCGCACCGGGATCGCCGCCGCCGGGAATGCGGGCTGACTCAACGCCTTCCGGTTGCCCCATTGATCCAGCCGCGTGTACTCGTCGGGCTCGAGGAGATCCGCCGACGACAGTCGGCGGTTGGGGTCGGTGGTCACGGCCACCAACACCCGTTGCAGCCGCTCGACCAGGCTGCGAATGCTGGCCGCGTCGAACACGTCGGTGCGATACTCGACCATCCCACCGATCCCGGCGGGCGCACCGGTGTCGCTCCAGTGCTCGGCGAGGTGGAACACCAAATCCATTCGGGCGGTGTGGGTGTCCATCGGCAGCGGCGTGACCTGTAGATCGTCCAGGGCCAATCCGGCAGCGGGATTGACTTTCTGTCCCTGGACGCTCTGCCAGGCCAGCATCACCTGTACCAGCGGGTGATGGGTCAGGGAGCGAGTGGGGTTGATCCGCTCGACGAGGACCTCGAAGGGCACGTCTTGGTGTTCGAAGGCAGCCAGGCTGCGCCGTCGTACCTGGGCCAGCAGCTCGGCGAAGGTGGGATCCCCGGCCACCTCGACGCGGAGCACCAGGGTGTTGACGAAAAAGCCCACCAACTCATCGAGTGCGGGGTCGCGCCGACCGGCGATCGGGAAGCCCACTGCCACATCGGAACTGGAGCTCACCGCCGATAGCAGCACCGCGAGGGCGGCCTGGATCACCATGAAGCTGGTTGCGTTATGTGCGCGGGCTACATCGCGCACCCCCTGCTGCAGCTCGGCCGGCCACTCCAACGCCACGTTAGAGCCGCGGTAATCGGCAACCAGCGGGTAAGGCCGGTCGGTGGGCAGCTGCAACCGCTCGGGCATGCCGGCCAGCGCCTGTTCCCAGTAGGCCAACTGGGCGGCAATGGGGCTATCGGCGTCGGCCAGATCGCCGAATTGCGTGCGCTGCCACAACGTGTAGTCGACGTATTGCACCGCCAACGGCGCCTGCTGCGGGTCCCGGCGCTGCCGTCGCGCCCGATACGCCTCGCTGATATCCCTGACCATCGGAGCCAGCGACCATCCATCGAAAGCGATGTGGTGCACCACAATTCCGACGAAATACTCCTCGGGGGCCACCGAATAGATCTGGGCACGGATCGGGATCTCGGCCGACAAATCAAACTGGTATTGGGCCAGCGCCACCAATTCCGACACCATGCGGTGTGCGGCCAGCGACCGCACCGCGTCGCCACCGCGCCGCCACATTCCCGGGGCCGCCGGTAGCACCTCCTGGTACGGCACACCGTCGATGTCGACGAAGATGGTGCGCAGCGATTCGTGGCGGGCGATGACGTCATCGATGGCGGCGTCCAGCGCCTCGACGTCCAGTGCCCCGTTGATCCGGAACGCGGTCGGCATGTTGTAGGTCGCCACCCCGCCCTCGAACCGATAGAGGAACCACAACCGGGATTGGGCAAACGACAGCGGAATCAATGCGGGTCGCTGGCCTACTATCAGCGGCTTACGCCGGCCGGCTTCGTCTGTGCCGATGCGGGGCGCCAGCTGGGCGATGGTGGGTGCGTCGAACAGGGTGTGTACTTCGAGGTCGGCATCGAGGCCGGAGTTGACGGCGGCGATCAGGCGCATCGCCGACAGGGAGTCTCCGCCGAGGTCGAAGAAGGAGTCGTCGATGCCGACGTGTTCGAGGCCCAGGACTTGGGCGTAGATGTCGGCCAGGATTTCTTCGACGGCGTTGGTGGGGGCGCGGTAGTGATCGGCGTCGTGGTAGTCGGGTGCAGGCAGGGCGCGGGTGTCGAGTTTGCCGTTGGTCGTCAGCGGCAGGGCCTCGAGCACCACGATGGCGGCGGGGATCAGGTAGGCGGGGAGTCTGTCGGCCAGCGCGTTGCGCAGCGCGGCCGGGTCGGCGGTTCCGGTGACATACCCGATCACACGGGTGGTGCCGGAGCCGTCCTCGCGGGTGATGACGGCGGCTTGTTCGACGCCGTCCAAACCGGCAAGGGCCGTTTGGATTTCGCCGAGTTCGATGCGGTAGCCGCGAATCTTGACTTGCTCGATCGGCGCGTCCGACGTAGTCCAGTTGGCCATCGGGATGCCAGCGCACCAGGTCGCCGGTGCGATACATCCGGGCACCGGATTCGCCGTAGGGGCAGGCCACGAACCGCGACGCCGTCAACTCCGACCGGCCCACATACCCGCATGCCACGCCGGCGCCGGCGACGTACAACTCACCGACCACCCCGATGGGCACCGGGCGCAGCCAGCCGTCGAGCACGAACAGCGCCGCGGTCGCTACCGGCGCACCGATGGGCGCGGCACCCGACCCCATGGTCAGGGGCGCACTGATCGAGGCGTAGACGGTGACCTCGGTGGGGCCGTAGGCGTTGATCACCACCCTGCCATCCGCCCACTGGTCCACGACCTCGGCGGAACAGGCTTCCCCGCCCAGCAGCACCGCAACAGACTCCAACTTCCGCGGTGCCAATGCGGCTGCAGCTGAGGGTGTTTGGGTCAGGACGGTGACGCCTTCGTCGACCAACAGGGTGTGGAAGTCATCCGGTGAAGCGGTCACCCACTCCGGCACCACGACGAGGCGCCCGCCGCCGAGCAGGGCGGCCCAGATCTCCCACACCGAGAAGTCGAAGCTATAGGAGTGGCATTGCGTCCACACCTGCGCGAGCGGGAGGTGCGCGGGTGTGGAGCTCACCAGGTGGGCCAGGTTGCGATGAGTTGACCGCAACGCCTTTGGGAACACCGGTGGTGCCGGAGGTGTAAATCAGGTACGCGAGATCGTCCGGCCTCGGCGCCGGTGGCGGGGTGGCGGATTGGGTGGCCACGGCTGGGTCATTGACATCGATGATCCGAAGGTCGTATCCGTCCAACCGCGAGCGCAGCTCCCCGGTGGTGAGTGCGGCGATCGGGGCGGCGTCGGCGAGCATGAACCCGATCCGCGCGTCGGGGTTGGACGGGTCGATCGCCAGATAGGCCGCACCCGCCTTCAGCACCGCCAGCATCGCGATGATGGCATCGGTCGAGCGCGAAAACAGCAGCGCCACAAACTGTCCCGGACCGGCTCCCTGGCTGGCCAGCAGGTGCGCCAACCGGTTAGTGGCCTCATCGAGCTCCCGATAACTGTGCGAGCATCCTTCGAAGCTCACCGCCACCGCCTCCGGGTCGCGCTGCACATGCTCAGCGAACAACTCCGGGATCGACACCGCCGCAGGCGCGCGCCGCGTCAACACCTCCCTATTACCCACGTCATCCATCAGGGCCTGCTCGTCGGCGTCCAGCAGCTGAATCGACGACAACCTGCGGGTGGGGTCGGCGACCATGGACGCAAGCACGTGGTGCAGCTGCTGCAGGAGTGTCTGGATGCCGTCGGCGGTGAGGACGTCGGCGTTGTACTCGACCCGCAGGCCGAGCTCAGTGCCGGGCATGGCTTGCAGGGTCAGGGGGTAATGGTTGAATTCGCGGGCCGTCATCCCGGTGATGGCCAGCCCGTCGACGCCTACCAGATTGGCGTGTCGACCGGATAGTTCTCGAACACGAATAGCGTGTCGAAGAGTTGTTCGTGGCCCGTGACGTGATGGATCTCGGATAACGCCAGATGCTGGTGCTCGAGGGTGTCGTTGTTGGTGCGGTGCAACTGATCAAGCAGCCCGGCAGTGGTGGTCGCGGGCGTGATTTGGCCCGCACCGGCACGGTGTTGATCAGCAGGCCCACCATCGATTCCGCGCCCGGGACATCGGTAGGCCGACCGGATACCGCGGTGCCGAAGGCGACGTCAAGCTGGCCGGTCAGCCACATCAGCAGCTGGGCCCAGCCGACCTGCAACACGGTATTGACAGTGGTGTGATGCGAGCGAGCCAGCTCGCTGAGCGCCCGCGTCATCTGCTGACTGACCCGAGACGTCTCGACCCCTCGCCGCCCCGGCCCAATCCGTCCCGGTGGTCCCACCAAGGTGGGAATGTCAAAGCCCTCGAACGCCTCTCGCCAGGCCGCCCGGGCGGCACCGAAGTCTCGTTCGGCCAGCCAGCTGACAAACCGGCGATAGGGCGTGGGCGCGGGTAGTCGGTGCCCGAAATAGCTGGCGAAGATCTCCTGCGCCAGGATCGGCAGCGACCAGCCATCGAGCACGATGTGGTGATTGGTGAGCACCAACCGGTGAACGTCTCTGGCGGTGTGGATCAACGCGACCCGGAACGCCGGCGGCTCGCTCAGATCGCAGACCGCGGTGCGTTCGGCGGCGGACACCTGGTCGACCTGCCGCCAGCGGTATCACCGAGATTCGAGGTATTGCCAAGCCGGTTCGGGGTCGGCCGGAATGACCTGTACCGGCTGGTCGAATTGCCGGCAGAATCGGGCGGCCAGGTTGGGATGGCGGGTGAGAACGATGCGCACCGCTTCGCGGAGCCGGTCGGCGTCCAGCGAGCCGGTGATGGTGATGTCCAGCTGCATCGCATAGACATCGCCGGTGTTGCCGTGGATCGTGTTGGCGTGGAAGAGCAGTCCCTGCTGCAGCGGGGTGAGCGGCAGGATATCGGCGATGCGGTCTTGCCGGCACAGCTCGTCGATCTGCTGCTGGCTGAGCCGGGCCGGGACGATGTCTGACGGGGTCAACCCACCGCCGCCGCGTTGGACGTGTGCGCAGATCCCGGCCAGGGCGTCAAACCACAATTGGCTGAGTCGGTCGATTTGCTCGTCATCAATGGTCGAGGTCGCCCAGGTCCAGGTGGCGTGCAGGTGTGGCCCGGTGTCGGTGTCAAGGGTGCCGGCGTTGAGTTCGACGGTGTGTCCCAACGGCATTGGGATCGCGGCGGCCGCAGCGGCCATCGCCAGGCCGTCCCGGCTGAGCTGCCACAGGTCGTCGGAGAGCTCGGCTCGCTGAGGCGCCCAGTCGCCCGAGGTAGTTGAACCCGATCGCCGGGGTCGGCCCCGGTCAGGTCGACCTCGGGGTTGAGGTAGCGCAGCAGCCCGTAGGTGAGGCCGTCGGGCAGGGCGCGCAGTTGTTCCTTGGCGTCTTTGATCACCGCGCCCAGCGCGGCCTCGCCGGCGAGTACCTGCGCCCAGTTCAGGCCTCCAACACCAAGCGCCACCGGATATTTGGTGGTGAACCAGCCCACCGTGCGCGACAGGTCCACCTCGCCGGCCAGGTCGTCGTGGCGGCCGTGGCCTTCGACGTCGATGCCGATCGGTGCGGCGGTGCCCAAGAATTCTGCCCAGGCCAACCCGAACGCGATCAACAGAATGTCTTGCACGCCAGCGTGGAACGCCGCGGGCACCGCGCCCAACAGCAACCGGGTGGTCTCGGTGTCCAGCTCCACTGACATCTGCCCCGCACTGGCGTAGGTGTCGAGCTCAGGTTGGGGGGCCGGCAGTGCGCCCGGGACCGCCAACACTGCTGACCAGGAGTCGGCGTGGTCGACGACCTCCGCGGCGCGGGCGTGTTCGGCCAGCAGTGACGACCACCGGGCGAACGACGTGCCGCCCGGGGGCAACGCGAGCGGCTGGCCGCTGTGGTGCTGGCCCCAGGCGATATTGAGGTCTTCCAACAGGATTCGCCACGACACCGCGTCGACAGCCAGGTGGTGGATCGTCAGTACCAGCTGACCGGTGGAGGCTAGCCCACACCGCGCTCAGCATCGATCCGGTGGCCGGGTCCAACCGGGTCCGCGCCTCGACCAGGGCCTCGTCGGACAGCTCCTCGACGGTGTTCAGGCACGCGCGGGTCTCCACCGACCCGGGCTCGGGCACCCATAAGGACCACTTCCCGGCGCGGTCGTTGTCGACGCGTAGCCGCAGCATGGCGTGGCGATCCAGCTAACGCCTGCAGCACCACCAGCACGTCGGCCTCGGTCACCCCGGCCGGCGCTTGCACCACCATCGTCTGGTTGAACTGCTCGACCGGACCGTCCACGTGTCTGCAGCCAGCGCATGATCGGGGTGGCCACTACGGGCCCGATGCCTTCATCGGCCACGCCGCTTTCGCCGGCGGCGACGGTGGCTACCAGAGCCAGCCGGGCCACGGTCTGCTCGACGAAAATGTCACGCGGACGGCACAACACACCGGCCGCCCGCGCCTGGGCCACGACCTGCATCGACAAGATGCTGTCCCCGCCCAGATCGAAGAACGAGTCGTCGACTCCGACTCGCTCGACGCCGAGAACGTGGGCGTAGATCCCGGCCAGGGTCTCCTCGATGGCGGTAACCGGGGCGCGGTAACGGTCGACATCGCGGTGCTCCGGGGCGGGCAAGGCGCGGATGTCGAGTTTCCCGTTGACCGTCAGCGGCAGCGCATCGATCATCACCACCGCCGACGGGACCATATATGGCGGGAGCCGTCGGCCAGCGCGGCCCGTGCCTGGGCGGGGTCGGCGGTGCCGGTGATGTAGCCGACCAGGCGGGTAATTCCGGCACGGTCTTCGCGGGTGATCACCACGGCCTGATCCACGCCATCCAAACCGGCCAGGGCTGAGCGTATTTCGCCGAGTTCGATGCGGTACCCGCGGATCTTGACTTGCTCATCAGCACGCCCGAGGTGCTCCAGTTGCCCGTCGGAGCGCCAGCGCACCAGGTCGCCGGTGCGGTACATCCGCGATCCGGGGCCACCGAAGGGGCAACGACAAATCGCGACGCGGTCAACTCGGCCCGCCCGAGGTATCCGCATGCCACACCGGCACCGGCGATATACAACTCGCCGACCACGCCGGTGGGTACCGGGCGCAACCATCCATCCAGGACAAACAACGCCGCAGTCGGCACCGGCGCACCGATCGGCACCACCGCCGTGCCCCGGCTCAACGGCCCGCTCATCGACGCATACACGGTGGCTTCGCTGGGGCCGTAGGCGTTGATCACCACCCGGCCGTCCGCCCACTGATCCACCACCTCGGCCGAGCAGGGCTCCCCGCCGAGCAGCAATGCTGTCGACTCCAACTGGTGCGGAGTCAATGCCGCGATGGCAGAGGGGGTTTGGGTGAGCACATTGACGTGTTCGGCCACCAACAGCGCGTGGAATTCTTCGGGCGAGGTCGTCACCGATTCGGGGACCACCACCAGTCGCCCGCCGCCAAGCAGGGCGGCCCAGATCTCCCACACCGAGAAGTCGAAGGCATACGAGTGGCACTGCGTCCACACCTGGGCCGCCGGCAGCTCTTCGGGCGTTGACTCCGCCAAATGGGCCAGGTTGCGGTGAGTGACGGCCACACCCTTGGGAGTGCCGGTGGTACCCGAGGTGTAGACGAGGTACGCGATGTCGTCGGGCGACGGCGCCGGCAGTGCGGTGCCGGGTTGGGTGTCCAGCGCGGGGTCGTCGATGTCGATGACCGTCAGGTCGTGCCCGGCGAGCCGGGGGAGTAGTTCTGCGGTGGTGATCGCGGCGGTCGGCGCGGCATCGCTGAGCATGAATCCGATTCGCGCATCGGGCAGTGCGGGGTCGATCGCCAGGTAGGCCGCCCCCGTCTTGAGCACCGCCAGCATCGCGACGATCGCATCAGCCGACCGCGGCATCAGTAGCGCCACACACCGTCCCGGCTGCACGCCGTGACCAGTCAGCAAGTGCGCCAGCCGGTTCGACGCATCGTCGAGGACGCGATACGTCAGTGAGCGACCTTCGAAGGTGATCGCCGCCGCCTCCGGTGTACTGGCAACGCGCTCGGCGAATAGCACCGGGACCGACACCGCTGCCGGTGTGGGCCGGGCCAACACCGCGCGGTTTCCGATTTCGTCGAGACGGATGTGTTCATCGGCATCCAACAATTCGATCGAGGAAAAGCGCCGGGTGGTGTCGCCGGTGATGGCCTCCAGCACCCGCCCGAACCGCTGGACCAGGGTGTGGATGCTGTCGGCGTCGAACACGTCGGTGCGGAACTCGACCGTCCCGGAAATTCCGGCGGGTTCACCGGCCCGGGTCCAGCGTTCGGTCAGGGAGAACGCTAAATCCGTTCGCGCGGTGTGGGTATCAATCGGCAGCGGGGTGACCTGGACATCACCCAACGCCAATCCGGAGCCGGGACCGTCGCCGTGCAGGCTCTGCCAGCCCAACATCACCTGGACCAGCGGGTGATAGGTCAGGCTACGGGTGGGGTTGAGCCGTTCTACGAGGACTTCGAACGGCACGTCCTGGTGCTCGTAGGCGGCCAGGCTGCGCTGCGCGCACCTGGGCGAGCAGCTCGGTGACGGTCGGGTCGCCGGCCGACCTCCACGCGCAGCACCAGGGTGTTGACGAAGAAACCGACCAGTTCATCGAGCGCGGCGTCTCGCGCCCAGCGATCGGGAATCCCACGGCCACATCCGAATTCGCGCTGACCGCGCAGAGCAGGGCCGCCAGCGCGGCCTGGACCACCATGAAGCTCGTCGCATTGTGTTCGCGCGCCACCTCGCGCACCCGCTGCTGCAACTCGGCCGGCCACTCGACCGCCACACTCGCCCCGCGCTGATCGGCCACCGGCGGGTAGGGCCGATCGGTGGGAATGTCAAGCGCTCCGGCATTCCGGCCAGGGCATCTTCCCAGTAGGCGAGTTGGGCCGCGATCGGGCTGCCGGCGTCGTCGAGACGACCGAACTGCGCGTGCTGCCACAGCGTGAAATCGGCGTACTGCAGCGGCAATCGCGCCCAGCCTGGCGCTTCTCCTGGCGCCGGGCGGCATACGCCGTCCCCGATCACGCACCAGCGGAGTGATCGAGGAGCCGTCGGCGGCGATGTGGTGTACCACGCCCACCAGCACATGCTCGTCGTCAGCGAGGCGGAAAAGTGTCGCCCGTAACGGGATATCGGTGGTCAGATCGAACGTGTAGCGCGCCGCGGAGTCGATCGATGCTTCTAGCCGGGCCGCGGGCCAGCCGATGGAATCGACTACCCGCCAACCAAACTCGGCCCGCTCAGCGGGAAGCACTACTTGCTGGGCGACGCCATCCGGTGCCACAAAAACGGTCCGCAAGCTCTCATGGCGCGCGACCACATCGGCTAGTGCAGCACCGAGCGCGCCGACGTCGAGGCGGCCGGAGAGTCGCAACACCACCGCCATGTTGTAGACCGGGGACGGCCCCTGCAGCTGATCGAGAAACCAGAGCCGGGATTGGGCGAACGACAACGGCACCACCGACGGTCGCTTCCCGGCCACCAACGGTTCCAGCCGCCCTCGGCCGGTGCCGATGCGGGGGGACAGCCGAGCGACCGTGGGCGCGTCGAACAAGGTGCGCACTGCGAGGTCGGCGTCGAGGCCGGAGTTGATGGTGGCGATCAGGCGCATCGCCGAGAGTGAGTCGCCGCCGAGGTCGAAGAAGGAGTCGTCGATCCGACCCGCTCGACGCCGAGGACCTGGGCGTAGATGCCGGCGAGGATCTCTTCGATCGCGGTGGTGGGCGCGCGGTAGTCGCCGCCGATGCCTTGGTATTCGGGTGCGGGCAGGGCGCGGGTGTCGAGTTTGCCGTTGACGGTCATCGGCAGTGCGTCGAGTACGACGAGCGCGGCGGGCACCATATAGTGACGGCAGCCGCTCGGCCAGCGCAGTCCGCAGCACGATTGGGTCGGCGGTTCCGGTGATGTAGCCGACGAGGCGTTTGTCACCCGGGCGGTCCTCGCGGGTGATCACGGCAGCCTGCTCGACACCGTCGAAATTGCGGCCAGGGCGGCCTGGATTTCGCCCAGTTCGATGCGGTAGCCGCGGATTTTGACTTGTTCGTCGGCACGCCCGAGGTAGTCCAGTTGCCCGTCGTATCCCCAGCGCACCAGGTCCCCGCTGCGATACATCCGGGCCCCGGGGTCCCCGAAGGGGCAGGCCACGAACCGCGACGCGGTCAGCCCGGCGCGGCGCAAATACCCGTACCCCGACGCCGCGCCCGGCGAGATACAACTCGCCGACGACTCCGGGGGGCACCGGGCGCAGCCAACCGTCGAGGACGAACAACGCCGCCCCCGACACCGGCGAACCGATGGGCAGCACACCGCCAGCCCGCGGTGAGGGGCGCGCTGTTGGACGCCCACACCGTCGTCTCGGTCGGGCCGTAGACGTTGATCATCATCCGCCCGGGCGCCCACCGGTCGACGACCTCGGGCGGGCAGGCCTCGGCGCCGATCACCAACGCCACCGATCCCAAGCCATCGGGGAAAGCGCCGCGGCCGCGGACGGGAGTTTGGGCGAGCACGGTGACGCGTTCGGTGATAAGCAAGGCGTGGAAGTCTTCGGGTGAACGGGTCATCGGCTCGGGCACCACCACCAGCCGTCCGCCGTGTAGCAGCGCGCCCCAGATCTCCCAGACGGAGAAGTCGAACGCATAGGAGTGGAACTGGGTCCACACCTGTTCCGCGGTCAGCTCCAGCCCGGCGTCGAGCGAGTCGAACAACTGGGTCACGTTGTGGTGGGTGACCGCCACGCCTTTGGGCACCCCGGTGGTGCCCGAGGTGTAGATGAGGTGGGCGATCTCGTCGGGCGCGGGCAGCCGGAAGCGCGGTGCCGGGCTGAGTAGTCAACGCGGGATCGGTGATATCGATGGTCGCCAGCTCGTAGCCGTCGAGCCGCGCAAGAAGCGCGGTGGTGGTGAGCGCGGCGATCGGCGCGGCGTCGGTCAGCATGAATTCGATGCGTTCGTCGGGCAGCGCCGGGTCGATCGGCAGGTAGGCCGCCCCGGTCTTGAGCACCGCCCAGATCGCGACGACCGCCTCGGCCGAGCGCCGGAAACAGCAGCGCCACACGACTCACCCGGGCCGGCGCCATAGCCAGCCAGCAAGTGCGCCAACCGATTCGCATGCCTCATCGAGGTCGCGGTAAGTCATGCGAACGACCCACGGACCGCATCGCCACCGCGTGCCGGGGTGCGCGCTACCTGCTCGGCGAACAGCTCCGGGATCGACACCGGCGCGGTTGCGGGCCCGGTCAGCACCGCCCGACTACCCAACGCATCGAGGCGGGCGCGCTCACCGGTGTCGAGCACATCGATCGCGGACAACCGGTGCCTGCCGGATCGGTGGTCATCGCCACCAGCACCCGCTGTAATCGCTCGATCAGTGTGTCGACGCTTTCAGCATCGAATACCTCTGTGTCGTACTCGATGCGAAAGCCGAGTTCGGGGCCGGGTGTGGCTTGCATGGTCAGTGGGTAGTGGTTGGATTCCCGGCCGGTGAACATCGGTGATGGTCAACCCGTTGGTGTCAGCAGTGCAGTGGTGTCGATTGGGTAGTTCTCGTAGACGAATAGGGTGTCGAACAGTTGGTCGTGGCCGGTGGCGCGGTGAATCTCGTTGAGCGCCAGGTGTTGGTGGTCGAGGGTGTGATTGTGGGCGTGGTGGAGTTGGTCGAGCAGGTCGGCGGTGGTGGTCGCGGTGATGTGTGGCCCGCACCGGCACGGTGTTGATCATCAGGCCGACCATCGTTTCGGCGCCGGGCAGTTCGGCGGGCCGCCCCGACACGGCGGTGCCGAAAACGACGTCGTGCTGGCCGGTCAGCCGCATCAGCAGCTGCGCCCAGGCCGCCTGCAGCACCGTGTTGACGGTGGTGCGGTGCGAGCGCGCCAGTTCGCTCAGGGCCCGGGTGGCCTGCTCGGACATCGCGATGCCGGCGACGCTCGCGCGCCCGGGTTGCACTCGGGCCGGTGGCCCGACCAGGGTGGGGGTATCGAAGCCGGCGAGCGCCTTGCGCCACGCGGTCCCGGGCGGCATCGAGGTCTCGTTCGGCCAGCCAGGTGACGAACCGGCGGTAGGGGCTCGGCCGCGGGCAGTTGCTGGCCCGTGGTAGCTGGCGAAGATCTCTTGCAGCCAGGATGGGTAGTGACCAGCCATCGAGCACGATGTGGTGATTGGTGAGCACAATCCGGTGGCGGTCTTTGGCGGTGCGGATCAATGTCACCCGGAAGGCCGGGTCGTCGGTGAGGTTGCAGACTGCGGCGCGTTCGGCGGCGCACGACCTGCTGGATCTGTCGTCGACATCGGCTGTCGAATTCGAAGTATTGCCAGGGCAGTTGGGGTTCGGCGAGGATGATCTGCACTGGCTGGTCGAATTGTTGGCAGAACCGGGCGGCCAGGTTGGGGTGACGGTTGACGACGGTGTGCACGGCGTCGCGCAGCCGGTCGGGGTCCAGCGGGCCGGTGACGGTGATCTGCAGCTGCAGCGCGTACAGTCGTCGTCGTTGTGTGCGGCGCTGGTGTGAAAGAGCAGTCCCTGCTGCAGCGGGGTCAGCGGCAAGATATCGGCGATGCGGTATTGCCGTTGCAGCTCGTCGATTTGGTGTTGGCTGAGGCGGGCGGGGGCGATGTCGGACGGCGTCAGACCACCGCCGCCGCGTTGGACGTGTGCGCAGATCCCGGTCAAGGCGTCGAACCACAACTGGCTAAGCCGGCCGATCTGGGCGCGGTCGAGCACCGAGGCCGCCCAGGTCCAGGTGGCGTGCAGCTGCGGGCCGGTGTCGGTGTCGATGGTGGCGGCGTTGAGTTCGACGGTGTGGGACAACGGCATGGGTATCGCGGCGGCAGCGGCCGCGACCGACAGGCCGTCCTGGCTGACCAGCCATAGGTCGCCCGGGACTTCGGCGGCTGGCCGCCGAGGCGCCCGAGGTAGTTGAATCCGATCGTCGGGTCGGGCCCGGCCAGGTCGACATCGGTGTTGAGGTAGCGCAGCAGTCCGTAGGTCAGGGGTCGGGCAGGGCGCGCAGTTGTTCTTTGGCGTTTTTGATGATTGAACCGAGCGCGGCGTCGCCGGCCACCACCTGCGTCCAGGGCAGCGCAGCAACGGTCAGCGCCACGGGGTATTTGGTGGTGAACCAGCCCACCGTGCGGGACAGGTCGACGTCGTCGGCCAGTTCGTCGTAGCGGCCGTGGCCCTCGACGTCGATCCCGAGGGCTGATGTCGGTGTCGAGGAATTCGGTCCAGGCCAGGGCGTAAGCGATCAGCAGGATGTCTTGGATGCCGGCGTGAAACGCCGCGGGCACCTCACCGAGCAGCCGGCGGGTGGTTTCGGGATCCAGCGATACCGTCAGATGCCCGGCGGTGGCGTAGGTGTCGGTCTCGGGTCGGGGTGCGGGCAGCGCGGCCGGAGCCGCCGCCACCTGCCTCCAGGTGTCGGCGTGGTCGACGACCGTCGGGTGGTGGGCGTGTTCGGCCAGCAGCGCTGCCCACCGCTGGAAGGAGGTGCCGCCGGGGGGCAGTGCGATGGGTTGGCCGCTGTGGTGTTGAGCCCAAGCGATGTTGAGGTCTTCCAACAGGATTCGCCACGACACCGCGTCGACGGCCAGGTGGTGGATGATCAGCACCAGCTGGTCTGTGTCGGCCACCCAGAGCGCGCTGAGCATCGACTCCCGCGGCCGGGTTGAGCCGGGACCGGGCTTCGACCAACGCCTCATCGGTCAACGCTTCGACGCTGTGCAGGCACTCGCCGGCGTCGACCGCACCGGTCTCGGGCACCGTCAGCGACCAGGCCACGGTGCTGTCATCGGCGGCGCGCAGTCGCAGCATGGCGTGGTGGTCCACTAAAGCCTGCAGGACGGCGACCACGTCGGCCGAGGTAACCCCGGGCGGTGCTTGGATGACCATGGTTTGGTTGAACTGATCGATGGGGCCGTCGATGTGGTGCAGCCAGCGCATGATCGGGGTGGGCTTCACCAGCCCGATGCCCTCGTCGACCACCCGTCGTGGTCGTCGGTGACCTTGGCGACGCGGGCCAGTCGGGCCACGGTCTGTTCGACGAAGATGTCGCGGGGCCGGCAGGCCACACCGGCTGCGCGGGCGCGGGACACCACTTGCATCGACAAGATGCTGTCGCCGCCGAGGTCGAAGAAGGAGTCGTCGATGCCGACGCGGTCGAGGCCGAGGACTTGGGCGTAGATGCCGGCCAGGATTTCTTCGATGGCGTTGGTGGGCGCGCGGTATTGGTCGCCGTCGAGGTAGTCGGGCGCGGGCAGGGCGCGGATGTCGAGTTTGCCGTTGGGGGTCAGAGGCAGCGCGTCCAGGACGACGAGGGCCGACGGGCACCATGTAGTGCGGGAGCCGTTCGGCCAGCGCGGCTGCGCAGTGGCGGCCGGGTCGGCGGTGCCGGTGATGTAGCCGATGAGGCGTTTGTCGCCGGGGCGGTCCTCGCGGGCGATGACCGCGGCGTGCTCGACGCCGTCGAGGGCGGCCAGCGCGGCCTGGATTTCGCCGAGTTCGATGCGGTAGCCGCGGATCTTGACTTGCTCGTCGGCGCGACCCAGGTAGTGCAGTTGCCCGTCGGCAGCCCAGCGCACCAGGTCCCCGGTGCGATACATCCGCGCCCCGGGGCCCCCGAATGGGCAGGCCACGAATCGTGACGCGGTCAACCCGGCCCGGCTGAGATAGCCCACGCCGACGCCGGCTCCGGCCACATACAGTTCGCCGACCACCCCGGGCGGCACCGGGTGCAGCCAGGCGTCCAGGACGAACAGCGCCGCCCCGGGCACCGGCACACCGATGGGCACCACGCCCACACCCGCGGCTGAGGGGGGCGCTGATGGTGGCATACACGGTGGTTTCGGTGGGGCCGTAGCCGTTGATCATCACCCGCCCGGGCGCCCACCGGTCGGTGACCTCGGCGGGGCAGGACTCGCCGGCGGCGATCAGCGTCACCGAGTCCAACCCGTGCGGGGAGAGCATCGCGGCGCGGACGGGGTTTGGCTCAGCACGGTGACGTGTTCGGCGATCAGCAAGGCGTGCAAGTCTTCCGGCGAGCCGGTGACCTGTTCGGGCACCACGACCAGTCGGCCACCACAGAGCAGGGCGCCCCAGATTTCCCAGACCGAGAAGTCGAAGCGCATAGGAGTGGCACTGGGCCCACACCTGGTTGGGGGCAACGCCACGTCGACCGTCGAGAGCGTCGAAGAGCCGGGTGATGTTGTGGTGGGTGACCGCCACGCCTTTGGGCACCCCGGTGGTGCCCGAGGTGTAGATCAGGTGGGCGATGTCATCGGGTGCTGGGGCCGGCAGCGCGGTGCCGGGTTGGGAGTCAACGCGGGGATCAGTGATATCGATGACGGCCAGCTCGGACCCGTCAGCCGTGAGCGCAGCGCGGTGGTGGTGATCGCGGCGATCGGTGCGGCGTCGGTGAGCATGAATTCGATGCGGGCGTCGGGCACCGCGGGGTCGATCGGCAGATAGGCAGCCCCGGTCTTGAGCACCGCCAGGATCGCCACGATCGCCTCGCCGACCGCGGCAAATCAGCAGCGCCACACACCGCACCCGGGCCGGCACCATATCCAGCCAGCAAGTGCGCCAACCGATTCGACGCCGTCATCGAGCTCGCGGTAGGTCCACGACCGATCCCCACACCGCAGCGCCACCGCTGCGGGGCGTCTGGGCACCTGCACGGCGAACAGCGACCGGTATCGACACCGGTGCGGCGCGGGCCGGGTCAGCACCCCCCGATTGCCGATCGCATCGAGGCGGGTCGCGCTCGTCGGCGTCCAGCACATCATCGAGGACAACCGGGCCTGCGGATCGGTGGTCATCGCTACCAGCACCCGCTGCAACCGCCCGATCAACGCCTGACAATCCCCTCAGCGTCAAACACATCGGTGCGGAACTCCACCGTCCCCCAAATCCCGTGCGGGCTCACCAGACTCGGTGAAGTGTTCGGACAGCGAGAACGTCAAATCCATGCGGGCGGTATGGGTATCGATCGGCATCCGGGTGACCTGCAGATCACCCAAGCCAGCCCGGCAGCCGGGTCACCGCCGCTTCCGGGCAGGTTCTGCCACGCCAACATCACCTGCACCAACGGGTGATGGGCCAGCGATCGGGTCGGATTGAGCCGCTCCACGAGCACCTCGAACGGCACATCTTGATGGTCATAGGCGGCCAGGCTGCGCCGACGCACCTGAGCCAGCAACTCCGCCACCGTGGGATCACCGGCCAAATCCACCCGTAGCACCAAGGTATTGACGAAGAATCCCACCAACTCATTCGAGTGCCGGATCGCGACGCCCGGCGATCGGAAACCCCAACGCCACATCGGAACCCGCGCCGAGCCGCGACAACAACACCGCCAACCCGGCCTGGACCACCATGAAGCTAGTCGAGTTGTACTCGCGGGCCACCTCACGCACCCGCTGCTGCAACCCTGCCGGCCACTCCACAGTCACACTGTCACCACGCTGATCGGCCACCGACGGATAAGGCCGATCCGTCGGCAACTCCAACGCTCAGGCATCCCGGCCAGCGCGTCCTCCCAGTACGCCAACTGCGCCCGCGATAGCACTACCGGCATCGGCCAACTCACCCAACTGCGCGCGCTGCCACAATGTGTAATCCACATACTGCACCGGCAATGGCGCCCAATCCGGAGCGCATGCCCGCACACCGGCAGGCATACGCCTCACTCAGATCAGACACGAGCGGCGCGATCGACCAGCCGTCGGCGGCGATGTGGTGCACCGCGCCCACGAGTACGTGCTCGTCATCGGCGATGCGGAATAGCTCTGCCCGAAATGGGATCTCGGTTCTCAGGTCGAACGTGTGGCGCGCAGCGGCGTCAATGGCCTCATGCAGCAGGGCCGTTGGCCATCCGGTGGCATCGATGACATCCCCGACAATGTCGCCCGCCCGGGGGCGGCAACACCTGCTGGAACGCGACACCGTCGGTCTCGGGGAATACGGTGCGCAGCGATTCGTGGCGGCCGATGACATCACTAAGGGCCGCGCGCAGCGCGTCGACATCCAGCTGGCCGCGCCAGTCGCAACGCCACCGCCATGTTGTAGACCGGAGAAGGTCCTTGCAGGCGGTCGAGGAACCACAGCCGGCTTTGAGCGAACGACAACGGAACCACCGCGGGCCGCACGACGGCCACCAACGGCTTACGCCGACCCCCATCTTCACCGAGATGGAGCTGCCAGTTGGGCGACCGTGGGCGCGTCGAACACGGCGTGCTACTGCTATGTCAGCGTCCAGTACGGCGTTGATCGCGGCGATCATGCGCATCGCCGAAACCGAGTCCCCGCCGAGGTCGAAGAAGGAGTCGTCGACGCCCGACCCGCTCGACTCCGAGGACCTGGGCGTAGATGCCGGCCAAGATCTCCTCGATGGGATTGGTGGGGGCGCGGTAACGATCGACTATCGGTGTATTCGGGTGCGGGCAGGGCCCGGGTGTCGAGTTTGCCGTTGACCGTCATCGGCAGCGCGTCGCAACACCACGATCGCCGCCGGCACCATGTAGCCGCGGCAGCCGCTCGGTCAAGCGCCCGCGCGCAGCAGGCATCGGGTCGGCGGTTCCAGTGATGTAGCCGATGAGGCGTTTGTCGCCGGGGCGGTCCTCGCGGGCGATCACCGCGGCCTGTTCGACGCCGTCGAGACCGGCTCAGGGCAGCCTGGATTTCGCCGAGTTCGATGCGGTAGCCGCGAATCTTGACCTGTTCGTCGGCGCGCCCGAGGTATTCCAGTTGCCCGTCGGAGCGCCAGCGCACCAGGTCCCCGGTGCGATACATCCGCGTTCCCGGCGCGCCCGAACGGACAGGCCACGAATCGCGACGCGGTCAATGCGGCCCGGCGCCAATATCCGATCCCTACGCCGCGCCCGGCGACATACAACTCGCCGACCACACCGGGCGGTGCTGGGCGCAACCAACTCGTCGAGGACGAAGAACGCCGCCCCCGATACCGGCGAACCGATCGGCAGCGCGCCGCGGCTCTGGCGGTCAGCGGCGCGCTCTTGGACGCCCACATCGTGGTCTCGGTCGGGCCGTAGACGTTGATCATCACCCGCCCGGGCGCCCACCGATCCACCAGCTCGGGCGGACAGGCCTCGGCGCCGATCACCAACGCCGCCGATCCCAAACCCTCGACGGAGAGCGCCGCCAACCGCTGACGGGGTTTGGGTCAGCACGCTGACTTGTTCGGCGACCAGCAAGGCGTGGAAGTCGTCCGGTGAGCGCGTGCATCAGACTCGGGCACCACCACCAGCCGGCCGCCGAACAACAGCGCGCCCCAGATCTCCCACACCGAGAAGTCGAACGCATAGGAATGAAACTGCGTCCGCACCTGCTCCGGGCCAACTCGAGCCCGGCGTCGAGCGAGTCGAACAGTTGGGTGACGTTGTGGTGGGTGACCGCAACACCTTTGGGGACGCCGGTGGTGCCCGAGGTGTAGATGATGTGGGCGATGTCGTCGGGCGAGGGCAACGGCAACGCGGTACTGGGCTGGGCATCGATAGCAGGCGTCGTGATATCGATGACGGTCAGATCGCAACCGTCCAGCCGCGAACCGCAGCTCTGTGGTGGTCACGCGGCGATCGGGGTGGCATCGGCGACCATGAACTCGATGCGGGCACGTGGTGCGTCGGGTCGATCGGCACGTACGCCGCCCCGGTCTTGAGCACCGCCAAGATCGCGACGACCGCATCGGCGGACCGCGAGAACAGCAGTGCCACACACTGCCCGGGCCCGCGCCGTGGTCAGTTAGCTTATGCGCCACCCGGTTAGCCTCCTGATCGAGCTCGCGGTAGGTCAGCGGACGCCCCTCGAAGGTTACCGCCACCGCGTCGGGGGTGCGCTCTACCTGCGCGGCGAAAAAGCGCGGAACCGAGACCCCGGTCGCGGGCTGGGTCAACATCGCGCGGTTACCCCACTCATCCAGGTGGGCGTGCTCAGCAACATCGACCAGATCCATCGACGACAACCGGCGGGTGGGGTCGGTGGTCATGGCCACCAACACCCGCTGCAATCGGTCGATCAGTGTGTGGATGCTCTCGGCGTGAATACGTCGGTGTCATATTCGACGCGGAGGCCGAATTCATCGCCGGGCAGGCTTGCATGGTCAGGGGATAATGATGATTTTCCCTAGCCGCGTACTCGGTGACGGCCAAGCCGTTGAAGCCGAACAAGGCGGGATCGACGGGATAGTTCTCGTAGACGAACAAGGTGTCGAAGAGCTGGTCGTGGCCGGCGGCGCGGTGAATCTCGTTGAGCGCCAGGTGCTGGTGCTCGAGGGTGTGGTTGTTGGCCTGGTGCAGCTGGTCGAGTAAGTCGGCGGTGGTGGTGGCCGGGGTGATGGCGGCCCGCACCGGAACGGTGTTGATCAATAGGCCCACCATCGAATCCGAGCCGGCCAGGTCCGCCGGGCGCCCCGAGACCGCGGTGCCGAAGGCGACATCATGCCGGCCGGTCAGCCACATCAACAGCTGCGCCCAGCTGGCCTGCAACACCGTGTTGACGGTGGTGTGATGCGACTCGGGCCAGCTCACTCACGGCCCGCGTCGTTTCGGCGGGTACCCGCGACGTGGCCACCTCTCGGGGTCCGAGCCCTACCCGGCCCGGTGGTCCCACCAGGGTGGGGACCTCAAAGCCGGCAAACGTTTCACGCCAGGCCGTCTCGGCGCTGTCGCGGTCTTGGTTGGTCAGCCAGGTCACGAACCGGCGGAAAGGCGGCGGTGCGGGGAGCCGCTGCCCGTAGTAGCTAGTGAAGATCTCTTGCAACAGGATTGGCAGTGACCAGCCATCGAGCACGATGTGGTGGTTTGTCAGCACCAGCCGGTGGACGTCGTCGGCGATACGGGTCAACGCGACCCGGAAAGGCAGCGGCTCGGTCAGGTCGGTGACCGAAGCGCGTTCGGCCGCGCATAGCCGCTGGATCTGCTCCTCAACATCGACGCCTTCGCCGAGTTCGCTGTATTGCCATGCCAATACGGGATCGGCAGGGATGACCTGGACTGGCTGGTCGAACTCTGGGCAGAATCGGGCCGCCAGGTTGGGGTGACGGGTGAGCACCGTGTCGAGCGCTCCGCGCAGCCGATCGGGGTCCAGCGGGCCGGTGACGGTGATGTCCAGCTGCACCGCGTACAACTCGCCCAGGTCGCTGTCGCGGTGGGTGTTGGCGTGGAAGAGCAGCCCCTGCTGCAGCGGGGTCAACGGCAAGATATCGGCGATGCGGTCGTGCTCGGCACAGCTCGTCGATCTGCTGTTGACTGAGCCGGGCAGGGGCGATATCCGACGGCGTCAGGCCGCCGCCGCCGTGCTGGACATGAGCGCAAATCCCGGTCAGGGCGCCGAACCACAATTGGCTGAGCCGCCTGACTTGCTCGTCATCGAGCGCCGAGGTCGCCCAGGTCCAGGTGGCGTGCATATGCGGGCCAGCGTCGGTGTCGAGGGCGCCGGCGTTGAGTTCCACGGTGTGCCCCAACGGCATTGGGATCGCTGAGGCCACGGCGGCCACCGACACACCGTCCTCGCCGAGCCGCCACAAACCATCGGAGAGCTCGACGGCACCAGTGCCTGCACCCAGTCGCCCGAAGTAGTTGAACCCGATCGCCGGGTCAGCTGAGTTGAGGTCCACCTCTGAGTTGAGGTAGCGCAGCAGCCCGTAGGTCAGGCCGTCGGGCAGGGCGCGCAGCTGCTCTTTGGCGCCCTTGATCACCGGTCCCAGCGCGGACTCACCGGCAACCACCTGCGCCCAGGACAATCGCCCCAACCACCAGCGACACCGGGTATTTGGTGGTGAACCAGCCCACGGTGCGAGACAAGTCCACCTCGCCGATCAGGTCCTCGTAGCGGCCATGGCCTTCGACATCGATACCGATCGGTGCACCACCGGTACCCAAGAACTCGGCCCAGGCCAATCCGAACGCGATCAACAGAATGTCTTGCACTCCAGCGTGAAACGCCGCGGGGACCACGCTGACCAATGCCGGGTGGTTTCGGACGTCCAGTCCTACCTCACATCCGCCCCGCAGTGGCGTAGGTATCCACCTCGGGTTGCACTGCGGGCAATATGGCCGGCGTCGCCGCCACCTGCGCCCACGTATCTGCGTGGTCCGTGACCCAGGGCTGAGGGCGTGATCAGCCTGTCGCGATGCCCAACGATGGAAAGATGTGCCGCCGGCGAGGCAAGCGATGGACCTCTTGCCGCTGCGGTGCTGAGCTCCAGGCAATGATTGATGTCTTCCAACAGGATTCGCCACGACACCCCATCGACGGCCAGATGGTGAATGATCAACACCAGTTCGCGCAGCGGCGCCACCCAGAATGCACTCAGCATCGTCCCGTGGCCGGGTTCGAACCGGGCCCGGGCTTCCACCAGCGCCTCGTCGGACAGCTCATCGACGGCGTGCAGGCAGCCGCGCGCGTCCACCGACGCCGGGCCCGGGCACCGATCAATGACCAGCCCCCGGCGCCGTCGTTGTCGACGCGCAGGCGCAGCATCGCGTGGTCGATCCACTAACGCCTGCAGCACGACCACCACGTCGGCTTCGGTCGCCGCGGCGGGGGCGTGCACGATCACCGTCTGGTTGAACTGTTCGATGCGGCCGCTACGCCCTCCAGCCAGCGGATGATCGGGGTGGCCAGCACCTCGCCCACACCCTCATCGACGACGCCGGCCTCATCGGTTGCGACAGCTGGCAACTCGGGCGACCCGGGCCACGGTCTGCTCGACGAAAATGTCACGCGGACGGCACAACACGCCTGCCGTGCGCGCCCGGGACACCACCTGCATCGACAGGATGCTGTCCCCACCCAGGTCGAAGAACGACTCATCGACCCCGACTTGCGGTCACTCCGAAAACTTGGGCATAGATGCCGGCCAGGATCTCCTCGATGGCGTCGGTGGGGGCACGGTACTGATCGGCGTCGTGGTACTCGGGCGCGGGCAAGGCGGCGGTATCGAGTTTGCCGTTGACCGTCATCGGCAACGCCTCGATAAGCACCACCGCCGATGGCACCATATACGGCGGGAGCCGCTCGGCCAGGGCGGCGCGTGCGTGGCTGGGGTCGGCGGTTCCCGTGATGTAGCCGACCAGGCGTTTGGCGCCGGGGCGTTCCTCGCGGGCGACGACGACGGCCTGCTCCACCCCAGCCAAACCGGCTAGGGCTGAGCGGATTTCGCCGAGTTCGATGCGGTAGCCGCGGATTTTCACCTGCTCGTCCGCGCGGCCCAGGTAGTCGAGCTGTCCGTCGGGACGCCACCGCACCAGGTCCCCGGTGCGATACATCCTTTGTCCAGGTGAGCCGGCCCCCGCAACGGGCAGGCCATGAATCGCGATGCGGTCAAGCCCGCCCGGTGTACGTACCCGGACCCCACCCCGTGGCCGGCCAGATACAGCTCGCCGACCACCCCGACGGGCACCGGGCGCAACCACTCATCGAGAACAAAGAACGCCGCCCCCGACACCGGCGAACCGATCGGCGGCACACCCGAACCCGGAGCGAGCGGCGCGCTCTTGGACGCCCACATCGTCGTCTCGGTCGGGCCGTAGACGTTGACCATCAGCCGTCCGCGCGCCCAGCGATCCACCACCTCGGCGGGGCAGGGTTCAGCGCCGATCACCAGCGCCGTCGACTCCAACCCCTGCCGGGAAAGCATCCCGACCGCCGACGGGGTCTGGGTGAGAACGGTTACCTGTTCAGCGACGAGCAGGGCGTGGAAGTCTTCCGGTGAGCCGGCCACCGCCTCGTGCACCACCACCAACCGGCCGCCGTGTAGCAGCGCGCCCCAGATCTCCCACACCGAGAAGTCGAACGCGTACGAATGGCACTGCGTCCACACTTGTCCCGGTGACAATTCCAGGCCCGCATCCAGCGAGTCGAACAGTTGGGTGACGTTGTGGTGAGTGACCGCGACACCTTTCGGGACGCCGGTCGTACCCGAGGTGTAGATGATGTGGGCGATGTCGTCGGGCGACGGCGCGGGCGGCGCGGTGGCAGGCTGGGTGTCTATGCGGGGGTCGTCGACATCGATGACCCACAGGTCGCAGTCCTGCAGCCGCGACCGCAGCTCCGCGGAGGTGATCGCGGCGATCGGTGCGGCATCGGCCACCATGAACTCGATCCGGGCCGACGGATGGGCCGGGTCGATCGGCAGATACGCCGCACCGGTCTTGAGTACCGCCAAGATTGCGATGATCGCCTCGGCCGACCGCGAAAACAGCAGCGCCACGGACTCTCCGGGACCCGCACCTTCGGAAGCCAGCAGGTGCGCCAACCGGTTGGCGGCCGCGTCAACCTCGCCGTAGGTCATCGACCTGCCCTCGAAGGTCACCGCCACCGCCGCCGGAGCGCGAGCCACCTGCGCGGCCCACAGCGCCGGAACAGATGCCCTGGTAGCCGGCTGGGTCAGGACGGCGCGGTTGCCGATTTCGTCGAGGCGGGTGTGCTCGTCGGAGTCCAGCAGCTGGATCGAGGAAAGCCGTTGTGTCGCATCGGTGGTCATGGCCACCAGCACCCGCTGCCACCGCCGGATCAACGCCTCAATAGTGGCTGCGTCGAACACATCGGTCCGGTACTCCACCGTCCCGGAGACCCCGCCGGGCTCACCAGCTGCGGTGAAGCATTCGGTCAAGGAAAACGCCAAATCCATTCGCGCGGTGCGGGTATCGATCGGCAGCGCGGTGGCCTGCATATCACCCAAAGTCCATTCGGCGGGCTCGGCGTTCTGCCAGCCCAACATCACCTGCACCAATGGGTGGTGGGTCAGGCTTCGCGTGGGGTTGAGCCGTTCGACGAGCATTTCGAAGGGCACGTCTTGGTGTTCGTAGGCGGACAGGCTGCTCGCCCGGACCTGGGCCAGCAACTCCGCGACAGTGGGGTCCCCGGCCACATCCACCCGCAGCACCAGTGTGTTGACGAAAAAGCCCACCAGCTCCTCGAGTGCGGGGTCGCGACGCCCGGCTATCGGGAAGCCCACGGCCACATCGGAACTCGCGCTAACGGCCGACAACAGCACCGCCAGGGCGGCCTGGACCACCATGAAGCTGGTCGCATTGTGCTCGCGCGCCACCTCGCGCACCCGCTGCTGCAACTCGGCCGGCCACTGGACGGCCACGCTGGCCCCACGCTGATCGGCCACCGGCGGGTAAGGACGATCGGAGGGCAGCGGCAAGACCTCGGGCATTCCGGTCAGCGCGTCTTCCCAGTAGGTCAATTGGGATGCGATGGGGCTGTCAGGATCGTCCAGGTCGCCGAACTGCGCGTGCTGCCACAGCGTGTAATCGGCGTACTGCACTGGCAATTCGGCCCAACCCGGTACCTGCCCCGCACACCGGGCGGAATACGCCTCGTCCAGATCGCGCACCAGCGGGGCGATCGACCAGCCGTCAGCGGCGATGTGGTGCACGATGCCTACCAGCACATGCTCGTCATCGCCGACGCGGAAAAGGGTTGCCCACAAGGGATTCTCGGCGGTCAGATCGAAAGTGTGGCGCGCGGCTGCGTCGATAGCCTCGTTCAGCCGGGTTGCGGTCCATCCGTTGGAATCGATTACCTGCCAACCAAACTCGGCCCGATCAGCGGGCACCACTACTTGCCGCGGTGCGTCCTCGACCGCTGGGAACACCGTCCGCAGGCTCTCATGACGGGCGATCACGTCACCCAGTGCAGCGGCCAGTGCGTCGACATCCAGGTGGCCGGACAGCCGCAACGCCACCGCGATGTTGTACACCGGGGACGGCCCCTGCAACTGGTCCAGGAACCACAACCGGGATTGGGCGAACGACAACGGGACCACCGCCGGGCGCTCCCCGGCAATCAACGGTTGCAGCCTTCCCCGGCCGGTTCCGATGTGGGGGGCCAGCTGTCGATCGTTGGGGCCTCGAACAATGCCCGCACCGAAAGACCGGCATCCAGGCCGGTGTTGATCGCGGCGATCGCTCGCATCGCCGACAACGAATCCCCGCCCAAGTCGAAGAACGAGTCCTCGACCCCCACCCGCTCCACTCCCAGCACCTGGGCGTAGATCCCGGCCAGGATCTCCTCGACGGCAGTGGCCGGCGCGCGGTAGTGATCGACGTCGCGGTAGTCCGGTGCCGGCAGGGCGCGGATGTCGAGTTTGCCGTTGACTGTCATCGGCAATGCGTCGATCACCAGTACCGCGGCCGGCACCAGGTATGGCGGCAACTGCTCGGCCAGCTGGGCGCGTACGAAGGCCGGGTCGGCGGTTCCGGTGATGTAGCCGACCAGACGTTTGGCGCCGGGGTGGTCCTCGCGGGCGATCACCGCCGCCTGCTCCACCCCTTCCAAACCGGCTAGGGCAGC
The DNA here is from genome assembly GCA_963832935.1 of uncultured Actinomycetota bacterium. Taxonomy (GTDB): domain Bacteria; phylum Actinomycetota; class Actinomycetes; order Mycobacteriales; family Mycobacteriaceae; genus Mycobacterium. The sequence continues at coordinate 159,767 of CAWHWA010000013.1, read as the reverse complement.
ACGGATTTCGCCGAGTTCGATGCGGTACCCGCGGATCTTGACCTGGTCATCGGCCCGCCCGAGGATACTCCAGCTGCCCATCGGCACCCCAGCGCACCAGGTCCCCGGTGCGATACATCCGCGCCCCGGGGCTCCCCGAAGGGGCAGGCCACGAACGCGACGCCGTCAACGGGCCCCGCCGACATATCCGCATCCCACGCCAGGGCCGGCCACGTACAGCTCGCCGACGACCCCGGCGGGCGCCGGGCGCAGCCAGTCGTCGAGCACGAACAGCGCCGCGGTCGATACCGGCGCACCGATGGGCACCGCTGCCCCCGCTGTCAGGGGTGCGCTGATCGCCGCGTAGATCGTGGTTTCGGTGGGGCCGTACGCGTTGAACATCACGCGTCCGGGCGCCCACCGACGACCACCTCGGCGGGGCACGCCTCGCCGCCGACCAGCAACGAGCCGATCCCAAACCGTCCGGGGACAACGCCGCCACGGCGGGTCTGGGTGAGCACGGTGACGCCTTCGCTGACCAGCAGCGCGTGGAAGTCTTCCGGCGAGCCGGTCACCGACTCGGGCACCACTACCAGTCGCCCGCCGTGCAGCAGCGCACCCCAGATCTCCCACACCGAGAAGTCGAACGCATAAGAGTGGCCCTGGGTCCATACCTGTCCCGGGGGTAGGCCGGCATCCAGTGAGTCCAGCAGTTGGGTGATGTTGTGGTGGGTGATGGCCACGCCCTTGGGCACGCCGGTGGTGCCCGAGGTGTAGATGATGTGGGCGATGTCCCCGGCCGTCGGTGCCGGCAACGCCGTGCTGGGCTGGGTGGGCAGGCGAGGGTCGTCGGTGTCGATGACCCGCAGGTCGTATCCGTCCAGCCGGTCGGATAGTCCGCTGGTGGTCAGCGCGGCGATCGGCTCCGCATCGGCGAGCATGAACTCAATCCGGGCCGCGGGTTGGGCCGGGTCGATCGGTAGGTAGGCCGCCCCGGTTTTCGAATACCGCCAAAATCGCGATGACGGCCTCGGCCGAACGCGAAAACAGCAGCGCCACAGACTGTCCCGGGCCCGCCCCCTCGCCGGCGAGCAGGTGGGCTAAGCGGTTGGCGGCCTCGTCGAGTTCGCGGTAGGTCGTGGAGCGGCCTTCGAAGGTCACCGCCACCGCATCGGGGGTGCGCGCGACTTGCCCGGCGAACAAGGCCGGAACCGACACCGGCGTGGGTGTGGGCGCGGTGAGCACCGTCCGGTTACCGATCGCGTCGAGGTGGGCCTGCTCGGCGGCGTCGAGTAGTAGCACCGACGACAACGACCGTGTCGGGTCGGTGGTCATCGCCACCAATATCTGCTGTAACCGCTCGGCTAAATCCGCGACGTCGAAATTCGAAAATGGTTGCCCGGCACCGGCAGTAGTGAGGAATTGTTCCTCACCTGTCCCGACGAAGAAGAATCCGAAGTGAGCGACCGGACCGAAAGTCGTATACGTGGTCGTGGCGAGAACATCCGCCAGGTTCAGGATCATTCTGTTCGGGATGAAATTGATGATGACCCGATTTGTCGCCTGCCTAGCGCCATCCAACGTGTGCACCGGAAACCGCTGGTGTCGCAGCGCTTCTCGGGACCGCGTATCCACATGCCGGCAAAAATCGGCAACCGTCGCGCCCGGCGGGGCCTGCAATACCAGCGGTACCACCCCGGCGACCATCCCGGGAAGCGAATTTCGACCCCGGATCCACTCGCCTGCTGACCGGGAAGTCGAACACCACCTCCGAACCCTCGGTGCACCCGCGCACCAACAGGGCGCACGCCGCCGTGAGGAGCGACGATCGGCGCACACCCAACGCTTTGGACAACGCCTTGATCGGGCCAACGATGGACGGGTCCAGTTGAACCGGCGTGGTCGGCGCAGACGCATCCTGCCGGCCTGCGGCCTGCGGCAATCGATAGTCCGGTCCGCTTTCCGACGGAAGGTTCTTGCTTCCATCAGGCCTGATCTTCCAGATAATCGGTCGACGCCTCGTACTCCAACTCCCCGCCAACGAGATCCTGCACCGAGCCGAAGTAAGCAGCAGAGAGCGGCGTGCCAGAAGCCATTGCCGAATAGATCGCCGCAATCCGACGGCCAACCAGCGCAATGCCCAATCCGTCCAGGACAATGTGGTGACAGCACGTGAACCAGTAGTACTCAGCAGGCGCCGTGCGAAATAACGCAAATTTGAACAACCAGCCAGTAAGCGGCATCAGTGTGTGTTGAATCGATGAGGCGATCTCACGGGCTTCCCGCTCCGGATCCGGTGAGCCGCTCACATCATGGAAAGCCAACTCGAAATCCGGGTAATCCATCACCCTTTGGAAAACCTGGCCAGTTCACCTCAATAGAAAACAGACCGACACGGCTCGGCCTCATACAATGCTTTGCTGATCGCAACCTCAAGCAAATCAGAGATTCGACCGCATCCTCGATCTTGGCGAAAAGGCCAAGTTGCCACTCCGCCCCGGAGTGACCTGTTTCCTGGGCAACCCAAATATCTAATTGCCGACGCGTTAGCGGAACGGCGCGGGCATCAAGTTCCATCCGACCTCCCCTACTCAAAAGGCCTACGGAATAAAGGCCTTATCTGGCGCCGGATTCCACAGTTTCTGCATCCACAATATCGGCGCAATATCTTCGAGCGCAACCAAAATCGCCGCGCGGGCCGCTTCGTGGCGAACCACCCGCCCGCTCGCGAGTGATGCCGGCGGGGGCCCACCCCAGGGGGTGCTGCTGGTTGTCGTTGACCCTGATGAAAAAGCTGTCGTTGTCGTCATCGACGGATTGTTGCTCACTGGTTCTCCCCACACGTCTAATCGACATGAGTGGAACAAACCCTAGTGGACTCAAACAGGCTCCGACAGGGGTTTCGAGCAAAGTTCCATAATGTTAGCTAGGTGTCAGCTATGATTTTTCGCGCAGCCAAGCTCCGCACTGCGAAACTGCTTGAGCCGCAATCGATCCGGTCTCCTGGCCATCCCGAGCCAAGCGCCCTGCGAAATTACGCTTACGCTACCGGCCGTAAGGCTGCGCCGCCACCCGAATCTCCGTGGTGGCGCGGCCTCAACGGGGGAGCGAGGGCTCAGCGCGCCTGGCCCTGGGTTGCCAAGAAGCCCGCGACGCCGCGGACAAGTGCGTCGGCGTATTTCTGCCGGCCATCCGCGGACTCCATCAGCGCCGAATCCACGGGATTCTTCATGTTCCCGCACTCGACCAGAATCGCGGGGTACTGCGCCAGGTTGAGACCGGTCAGGTCCGAGCGCCCGTACAGCCCGTTTTGGCCGATGTAGGTGGCCGGCGGGATGCCGGAAGCCTGCAGCTGATCGCGCATGATCCGCGCGTACTGCACCGACGGTCCGGCCTGCACCTGGTTCAGTGGGGGGGCCGAATAGTTGACGTGGAATCCCCGGCCGGACGGTGGGCCGCCGTCGGCGTGGATGCTCAGGATCGCGTTGGGCCGCAACGAATTGGCCACGTTGGCGCGCTCATCGATACACGGTCCCAGTCCACTGTCGTTGCCCCGGGACAGGGCGGTCCTGACTCCCAGTGCGTTCAGTGCGGCGCGAACCCGCAGCGCGGTGTCCCAGGTGAACGTGTGCTCCTGGTAACCGCTGTTGGTCGCGGTTCCGCTGGTCTGGCAGTCCTTGGTGCCGCCTCGGCCGGTGGTCACTTGCCGGCCGATGGAAGCGTCATTGGAGCCGTTGTGGCCGGGGTCGATGAAAACGACCATGCCGGCGATATTGGAGGGGACCGCGTTCGCGCTCGGAGTGATCGCTGTCGACGCAGCAGCCAGCGCGCCGACCACCAATTTGATTCCGACACGCCTGCTCACTCGTAGATCCACGGCGCAAAGGTAACGCCGCGCGGTCTACGCTGGGTGTTTCGAATCGCCCGACACCCACAGGCGACACCAACTCGAGACCAAGATGCGAGGGGATTGTCATGCAACCCGGAGGCGATATGTCGGCGCTGCTCGCCCAGGCGCAGCAGATGCAGCAAAAGCTGATGGAAGCTCAGCATCAGCTCGCGAACGCCGAGGTGCGTGGTCAAGCCGGTGGAGGCCTGGTCGAGGTCGTCGTCAAAGGCAGCGGCGAGGTGGTCGCGGTGAAGATCGATCCCCAGGTCGTCGACCCCTCGGACATCGAGACCTTGCAGGACTTGATCGTCGGCGCCATGGTCGACGCTTCCAAGCAAGTCACCACGATGGCGCAGGAGCAGTTGGGGTCGCTGACCGCCGGCTTGGGCGGCCCACCGGCCCCACCGGCCCCACCAACTCAAATGCCTGGGCTCTGACTTACCTACCGACATGTTTGAGGGACCTGTCCAGGATCTGATCGACGAGCTCGGCAAGCTGCCGGGTATCGGGCCAAAGAGCGCGCAGCGCATCGCCTTTCACTTGTTGTCGGTCGAACCGCCGGACATCGACCGACTCACCGCGGTACTGGCGAAGGTGCGCGACGGCGTCCGCTTCTGCGCGGTGTGCGGCAACGTTTCCGACGACGAGCGTTGCCGAATCTGCGGCGACCCGCGGCGGGACGGCACGCAGGTATGTGTCGTCGAGGAACCCAAAGACATCCAGGCCGTCGAGCGCACTCGCGAATTTCGCGGCCGCTACCACGTCCTGGGCGGCGCGCTTGATCCGCTATCCGGCGTGGGCCCCGAGCAGCTGCGGATCCGCGAGTTGCTGAGCCGCATCGGCGAGCGGGTCGACGGGGTGGACATCAGCGAGGTGATCATCGCGACCGACCCCAACACCGAGGGCGAGGCGACGGCTACCTACCTGGTCCGGGTGCTGCGTGACATTCCCGGCCTGACCGTGACGCGGATCGCGTCCGGGCTGCCGATGGGCGGCGACTTGGAGTTCGCCGATGAGCTGACGCTGGGGCGCGCGCTCACCGGCCGCCGGGCCATGGTCTGAGGCTTCGTCAGGCTTTGCTCAATTGGAATGACCTGGTAAAGGTCTTGCCCGGCTCTCCGCCACACGCGTCCGACGTCGCGGTCGTCTGGCCTTCGCCGGCAAGCGACACGGCGTCGAAGCTGTAGTTGACGGTCACCGGGGCCGATGCGCCGTTCGGGCACGGCGCCTGGGCCATGCCGCTGTGGGTCCATCGTCCATTGGCGAGGTGGAATTCCCAGCTGATGATGAACGTCCCGCCATCTTGCGAGGTCGCCAGGGCGCAGTCCGATCCGCACGGGACGAAAAGCCAGGCGGTCGACTTGTCGTTGTCCGGGTAGAGCACGTTGTACCGGCCCATTGGGACTTCCGGGGCGGCCTGCGCCGGCGTCGACGATGTGATCGATTGCAGCCGCGCCGAGCAGTGCGGCGCCGGCGGCCAGTTTCGGGCTGATCTTCGCCATCTCGGCCTGCATGGCTAGCGCGCCGCCAGACGCTCGCGGCGCAGCAGGTCCACCTCGGGTAGCTCCAGCGGTGCCAGCTCGCCCACCACCTTGCTCAGCAGCAGGTCGGCCAGCTCCGGGTTGCGGGCCAGACACGGTCCATGCAGGTAGGTCGCGACGACGCTGCCCTGAAGCACGCCGTCAACGCCGTCACCGACCCGGTTGCCCGCGCCCTTGACGACGGCGCCCAACGGCGAGGCGGCAGGGCCCAGCACGGTGCCGCCGCGATGGTTTTCAAAGCCGGTGAGCTGCTGGGTCAACCCGGTCAGCAGCGGCTTGCTCACCAGCTCGCCGATGGTGCGTCCGGTCTGCGGGGAGGTCGTCGCATCCAGCATGCCCACGCCGTCGACGCGTTCCCCCGACGACGTCTCGTACCAGTGCCCGAGCACCTGGACGGCCGCGCAGATCGCCAGCACGGGTGCGCCACGTTCCGCGGCGCGCTGCAGGCCCGGGTACCGCAGTAGATGCCGGGTGGCCAGCCGCTGCGCGTAGTCCTCGGCGCCGCCCAGGGTGTACAGGTCCAAGGACTCCGGCACGGGGTCGTCCAGCGTGATCTCCACGATCTCGGCGGCGATATCCCGTAGCCGTAGCCGTTGGCGCAGCACTACCGCGTTGCCGCCATCGCCGTAGGTGCCCATCACGTCGGGCAACACCAGCCCGATCCGCACCGTGGACAAAACCTGCGTCAGCCATGGCGGGCCAACGCTCGGTGCAGCTGCAGGAAGGCGGTGTAGTTGGCGACGACCTCGACGCGTCCCGGCGGGCAGGACGCGATGGCCGCCAGGGTGTCGTGCACCAGGGTGTGCCCGACGCCGGCGTATCCCAGGCGCACCGCCAGGTCGGTGCCGCGTTCGCCGGCCGCCACGACGGCGGTTTCTTCGAAGTGCTCGAAGCGCACGTCCCACAGCCACGACAGGTCCTCGCCGTCGGGCACCTGCCCGTTGACCGAGATCACCACCCCGGCCGCGTGCTTGTCGACCATCGATAGCGCTTCCTGCCAGCCGGCCGGGTTCTTGGCCAGCAGAATCCGCGCGTCATGCTGGCCGATCCGCACGGTCCGGTAGCGTCCCGCGACCTCGTCCACCCCGGACACCGCCGCGACCGCTGCCGCGGGATCGGCGCCCAGCGCGACGGCGGCCGCGACGGCCTGGGCGGCATTGCCGCGGTTCACCGTGCCGGGCAGCGCCAGCCGCATCGGCAGGGCCAGCCCGTCGGGCCCGTAGAACGTGTCGTCGTCGAACCACCACTGCGGACTGGGCCGCTTGAAATCGGCACCGGTGCTGTACCAGTGGCCGTGGTCGCGGACGATCACCTCGCCGCTGCGTGGACAGCTGACCGAGTCGTTCGCCCACGCGCCGCCCGCGGCGACCCACACCACGTTCGGGCTGTCGTAGGCGGCCGAGGTCATCAGCACGTCGTCGCAGTTGGCGACCACCACCGCGTTCGGGTGCCGGGCCAGTCCGGCCCGCAGCGTGCGTTCGATCACGTTGATCTCGCCGACCCGGTCCAGCTGATCGCGCGACAGGTTGAGCAGCACGACGACGCTGGGGTCGACGGCATCGGAAACGTGCGGCACGTGCATCTCGTCGACTTCCAGGGCGGCCAGCCCGGCGCTGCGGTCGGCGGCCAGGGCCGCCACCAGGCCGGCGTCCATATTGGCGCCTTCGGCGTTGGTGGCCACGCGGCTGCCCGGGCGTGGTCGCCAGCGCGGCCGCGGCCATCCGGGTGGTCGTGGACTTGCCGTTGGTGCCGGTGACGATGACGGTGCGCCGTCCCGCGCCGAGCTGGCGCAGGATCGAGCGATCCAGCGTCATCGCGACCAGACCGCCGATCATCGCCCCGGCCCCGCGTCCGGTGACCCGCGACGCCCATCGCGCGCTCGCTCCTGCGGCGAGAGCCAGACGTGCGCGGGTGGTGATCACCCGTAAAGGTTAAGGGCGACCGCAAGCGCGGGGCCCTCCGGACAAGACAAGTGCCGACACGAATGCGCAGCGACCGGGCGATGTCGGTCCGGCGTGCCATTCTCAGTCCATGAGCCCCAAAAATCGGACGCACTGGGGCCGGCCGGCGACCGATCCGGACGCAGGTTGGGCCGTCGTCGACGTCGAGACCTCGGGTTTCCGGCCTGGTCACGCCCGGGTCATCAGCCTTGCGGTTCTCGGACTCGACGCCGACGGCCGCGTCGAGCAATCCATCGTCAGCCTGCTCAATCCGGGGGTGGATCCGGGACCCACCCACGTGCACGGGCTGACCGCCGCCATGCTCGAGGACCAGCCGCAATTCGGCGACATCATCGGTGACGTGGTCGAGGTACTGCGCGGCCGCACGCTGGTGGCTCACAACGTCGCGTTCGACTACGCGTTCATGGCGGCGGAGTCCGAGCTCACCGGCACCGAACTTCCCGTCGATACCGTGATGTGCACCGTCGAGCTGGCCCGGCGCCTCAATCTCGGCGTCGACAATCTGCGGTTGGAGACGCTCGCCGCGCATTGGGGCGTGACCCAGGAGCGGCCGCACGACGCCTTCGACGACGCACTGGTGTTGACCGGGGTTCTCGCGTCCGCGCTCGAGCGGGCACGCGAGCGAGACATCTGGCTGCCGGTGCGTCCGGTCACCCGGCGCCGCTGGCCCAACGGCCGAGTGACCCACGACGAGCTGCGCCCGTTGAAGGCGCTGGCTTCCCGGATGCCCTGCCCCTATCTCAACCCGGGGCCGTATGTCCGCGGCAGGCCGCTGGTCCAGGGCATGCGGGTGGCGCTGGCCGCCGAGGTCAGGCGCACGCACGAGGAACTCGTCGAGCGGATCCTGCACGCCGGGCTGGCCTACACCGATGTCGTCGACCGAGAGACGTCCGTGGTGGTCTGCAACGACGCTGCCCCCGAGCAGGGCAAGGGCTATCAGGCCCAGCAGCTGGGGGTGCCCGTGGTGTCCGATGCGCAGTTCATGGACGGCGTCGGCACCGTCGTCGGCGGCACCAGCATGGAGGAGTTCGTCGACGCGACGGCGGTCGACGAGCAGCTCGCGCTGTTCTGATCAGCCGCGGGATTCGCCGGTTAGGGGCCCCCGCGCCAGTGTTCGATGCGGTGATGGTCCGGAGTGAACCCGTGATTCACACCCCACAGCACGGCCTGAGTGCGGCTGCCGACGCCGAGCTTTCGATAGATGGTGCGAATGTAAGACTTCACCGTGTTGGGGCTGAGGTAGGTCAGCCGGGCCACGTCCGCGTTGCTCTTGCCTTGGGTGATCAGCGCCAGGATCTCGGCTTCGCGGTCGCTGAGCCCTTCGCCACGTCCTGGCCAGTCCAGTCCGGGCGCGCTGCGCGCCCGCGTCGCCACCTCGCTGACGATCACTTCGCCGGAATGCACGGCCTCTAAAGCGGTGACCAACTCGCGCGCCGGCAGGGTCTTCGACAGATAGCCTCGAGCTCCGTGCTGCCGTGCGCTTTCGACGAGGTCAGGATGAAAGTTCCAGGTGTAGACCACAACTCGGCGGGCGCGAGGGTTGGCAACTAGGACACCGATCTCCTCGTGATCGGATTCGGGTTGGGCGAATGAGTCGTACAACACGATGTCGACGGCATCACTGACGGGCATGGTGGAGTCAAGTTCTGCGATCACGACGCGGTCGCGGTACGGGTCCAGCATGTTGGCCACACCCTTCACCACGACGTCGTAGTCATCGACGAGCGCAACCGTGATTGGCGCGCGAGAAGATGCCGACATGCCGAGCAGATTACCTACTTAAGGGTGTATTGGTACCCCCCCTAGGGGTGGTCGACTGAGCTCAGTGTCGGGCAACCGACCCACAATTCAGTCAGTCAACTCGAGGGAAGACTCATCATGATCATTCTCGGCATCATCCTGCTGATCGCGGGATTTCTGCTCAAGATCTCCATCCTGTGGACCATCGGGATCGTCCTGGTCGTCATCGGCGCGATTCTGGCAATCCTCGGTAACGCCGGGCGTGCTGTCGGCGGCCGCCGGCACTACTTCTGACCGGCCCGCGAATACCCACGCCCTGGGGCGACCGTATGTCGCATTCATGGAATCGCGTTTGCATCCCCGAAGCCCCGGCTATTCGACACGTGTATGAGAGGAGGATGAAATGCCCGTTTGGGAATGGTTTTTCATAGCGGCCGGCGTTGTTGTCGTGGTCACCGCGGTGCTCTTGGCGGCAAGTTTCGTGAGCCGTCGCAACAAAACACAGCGGCTAAAGCAGCACTACGGCCGCGAGTACGAACGTCTGGTATCCCAGGCCGGGAACCAAAAGGCGGCGGAAGCGGAACTTACCGCCCGAGAACGCAAGCGAGAAAAGCTCGACGTCATCCCGTTGACGCCGTCGGCTTTATCGGACTTCACGACTCGCTGGAATCAGGTGCAGACCGCGTTCGTCGACAACCCGTCAACCGCCGTCGGCGTCGCAGATCGTCTGGTGACCGAGGTGATGCGCGAACGGGGCTACCCCGTCGACGACTTCGATCAGCGGGCGGCTGACATCTCGGTAGATCACCCGCAGATTGTCGAGAACTACCGCACCGCGCACGACATCCATGTGTCCCAGCAGCACGGTGATGTCAACACCGAGCAGCAGCGAGAGGCGTTTGTGCACTACCGGGCGCTATTCGAGAAGTTGCTCGCAACCAAAGACAACGACACACCACAGGAGGCAAGCGCATGACTACGCACCAGCAGGAAGCACCGAGCGGTTCTTACGACGAGTCGCCGACCGCGGCCACCCCACCGGTGAGCAACGAGACCGCGCCGGTGATGTCATCGCCATCGAGCGAACCGTCAGCACCATCTGCCGAACCCTCAGCACCATCTGCCGAACCGTCAGCACCGTCTGCCGAACCGTCACCAGGCGTTGACGCTGCGCGAGCGGCTGCGCAACAACAGTCGAGCGCTGAACACGAATCATCAACAGCGCAGCTGCTATTCGCCGACGACGACCTTGCGGAAATGCGTGGCCGGTGGGCCGCCGTGCAGGCCGCCTTTGTCGATGACCCCAAGGATTGCGTCCAAAAGGCCGATGTCTTGGTGTCCGACCTGGTCGATCAGCTCACGACGGGCTTCGCCCACGCGCGTTCGCATCTGGAAGAGCAGTGGGGTCGCGGCGAAGAAGCGTCCACCGAAGACCTGCGCGTCGCCCTGATGCACTACCGCGAATTCTTCGAGCGGTTGCTCGCGGTGTAAGACGCGGGTCGCGTGCCAGGCTCGGATTTGCAAGCCGACGAGCGGCTCGCGCTGTTCTGATCAGCCGCGGGCCGCGCGGTTGACCGCGGACACCACGGCCCGCAGTGACGCGGTGGTGATCGATGGGGCGGTGCCGACTCCCCACACCGTGCGGCCGCCCACCGAAGCCTCCACATACGCCGCGGCCTGGGCATCGTCGCCGGCACTCATCGCGTGCTCGGAGTAATCCAGCACGGCCACGTCGAACCCGACACCGCCGAGCGCATCGACGAACGCGGCCAACGGGCCGTTTCCGACGCCGCTGATCTCGGTCTCGGTTCCGTTGATCTTCACGGTCGCGGTGATGCTGGTCGTGCCGGTGTCCTCCTCGGGAGCATCGACGCGCTGCTTCATGCGCTCCAGCGGCAGGATCGGCGCCAGGTACTCCTCGGAGAAGGCTTCCCACATCTCCTTGGGCGAGACCTCACCGCCCTCGCCGTCGGCCATCTTCTGGATTACTTGGGAGAACTCGATCTGCAGCCGCCGCGGCAGGGCCAGGCCGTGGTCGGCCTTCATGATGTAGGCCACCCCGCCCTTGCCGGACTGCGAGTTGACCCGGATCACGGCCTCGTAGGTGCGTCCGACGTCCTTGGGGTCGATCGGCAGATACGGCACCTGCCAGAGCATGTCCTCGACATCGGTGTCCGCGGCGTCGGCGTCGACCTTCATCTGGTCCAGGCCCTTGTTGATGGCGTCCTGGTGGCTGCCGGAGAACGCGGTGTAGACCAGATCGCCGCCGTAGGGGTGCCGTTCATGCACCGGCAGCTGATTGCAGTACTCCACCGTCCGCCGGATCTCGTCGATGTTGGAGAAGTCGATCTGCGGGTCCACGCCGCGGGAGAACAGGTTCAATCCCAGGGTCACCAGACACACGTTTCCGGTGCGCTCGCCGTTGCCGAACAGGCAGCCCTCGATCCGGTCGGCGCCCGCCTGATAGCCCAATTCGGCTGCGGCGACGGCGGTTCCGCGGTCGTTGTGCGGATGCAGGCTCAGGATCACCGACTCCCGGTTGGCCAGGTTGCGGCTCATCCACTCGATCGAGTCGGCGTAGACGTTGGGGGTGGCCATCTCCACCGTGGCGGGCAGATTGAAGATGATCGGGTTGTCCGGTGTCGGTGCGATGATTTCGCCGACGGCGTCGCACACCTGCTTGGCGTACTCGAGTTCCGTTCCCGTGTAGGACTCCGGCGAATACTCGAATCGCCATTGCGTGCCCGGGTATTTGGCGGCCTCCTCGACGCACTTGCGCGCGCCCTCGGTCGCGATGGCCTGCACCGCGGCCCGGTCCGCGCGAAATACCACGCGGCGCTGCAGGATTGACGTCGAGTTGTAGAAGTGCACGATCGCCCGCGACGCGCCCGCACACGCCTCGAAGGTGCGCTCGATCAGTTCCGGTCGGCATTGGGTCAGCACCTGGATGGTGACGTCTTCGGGTATGGCGCCGTCGCTGATGATCTCGCGAACGAAGTCGAAGTCGGTCTGACTGGCCGACGGGAATCCGACTTCAATCTCCTTGTAGCCCATGCCAACCAGCAGTTCGAACATGCGCCGCTTGCGGGCGGGGCTCATCGGGTCGATCAGTGCTTGGTTGCCGTCGCGCAGATCCACCGCGCACCACAAGGGGGCGCTGTCGATGACGCGGTCCGGCCAGATGCGGTCGGCGAGCTTGATCGACTCGACTTCCTCGGCGAACGGCCGGTATCGGTTGACCGGCATCGACGAGCCGCGCTGCGGATTCCATGCGGGCTGGTCGGGACGGGGTGGGCCCGCGGGCTTGGTGACGGTGCGGGCCTTGAAAGACGACGAGGTGTATGCGTCGGGATGGGCAGACTCAGGAAAGTTGGTCACGATCATTGCTCCGGGGATGTCAGAAGGGACTTCAGACCGGCGCATCGCGAACCCCCGCGACGGGAGGCCAGTCTGGATCAGACCCCGTCGCGGCGTCCGAGGAGGAGCACCCGCTGCACGCTCTGAACTCTACCGCGATCAGCTTGATCACCAAAACCGCACCAAAGCGGCCACCACCTGGCATCGAGCGTGCAGTGACGGCGCTGCCTCACCCTCGGTGTCCTGGGCCACAGGCCAGCATCGCGACGTTAATTGAGATGCGCCGGCACCGTATCCTGTTGTGGACTTAAAGCACGTCTGTAGGTCCGGAAGGGCAGGCAAAGAAACAGTGGCGCTCGTCGTACAGAAGTACGGCGGATCCTCGGTGGCCGACGCCGATCGGATCCGTCGTGTCGCGGAACGCATCGTCGAGACCAAAAAGCAGGGCAACGACGTCGTTGTGGTGGTCTCAGCGATGGGCGACACCACCGATGACCTGCTGGATCTGGCTCAGCAGGTGTGCCCGGTGCCGCCGGCCCGCGAACTGGACATGCTGCTGACGGCCGGGGAGCGCATCTCCAACGCGCTGGTGGCCATGGCGGTCGAATCGCTCGGTGCCCGGGCCCGGTCGTTCACCGGCTCGCAAGCCGGTGTCATCACCACCGGCACCCATGGCAACGCGAAGATCATCGACGTCACGCCGACCCGGTTGCGGTCCGCGCTCGACGAGGGCGACGTCGTGTTGGTCGCCGGCTTCCAGGGCGTCAGCCAGGACAGCCGGGATGTGACGACGCTGGGCCGCGGCGGCTCGGACACCACGGCCGTCGCGCTGGCCGCGGCGCTGCACGCCGACGTCTGCGAGATCTACACCGACGTGGACGGCATCTTCAGCGCGGATCCGCGGATCGTGCGCACCGCCCGCAAGCTCGACACCGTCACGTTCGAGGAAATGCTGGAGTTGGCGGCGTGCGGAGCCAAGGTGCTGATGCTGCGCTGCGTGGAATACGCCCGCCGTTACAACATGCCGGTACACGTCCGGTCGTCGTACTCGGACAAACTAGGCACTGTCGTCGTCGGATCGATCAAGGACATATCTATGGAAAGCCCCCTGCTGACCGGAGTCGCGCACGACCGCAGCGAAGCCAAGGTGACCGTCGTCGGGATTCCGGACATCCCCGGGTATGCGGCCCGGGTCTTCCGCGCGATCGCCGAGGCCGACGTCAACATCGACATGGTGCTGCAGAACGTCTCCAAGGTCGAGGACGGCAAGACCGACATCACCTTCACCTGCTCGCGCGACAGTGGGCCCACCGCGGTAGCCAAGCTGGACTCGCTCAAGGACGAGATTGGGTTCGTCCAGCTGCTCTACGACGACCACATCGGCAAGGTCTCGCTGATCGGTGCGGGCATGCGCAGCCATCCCGGGGTCACCGCGACCTTCTGTGAGGCGCTGGCCGCGGTCGGCGTCAACATCGAGCTGATCTCGACCTCCGAGATCCGGATCTCGGTGCTGTGCCGCGACACCGAACTAGACAAGGCCGTCGTGGCGTTGCATGAGGCGTTCGGTCTCGGCGGCGAGGAGGAGGCCACGGTGTATGCGGGGACGGGTCGATAGATATGGGCGCCGATAGGCTCGCGATAGGGATAGTAGGCGCCACCGGCCAGGTGGGCCAGGTGATGCGCAAGCTGCTCGACGAGCGCGACTTCCCGGCGAACGAGCGTGCGGTTCTTCGCTTCCGCCCGCTCGCAGGGTCGCAAGCTGGCGTTCCGCGGCCAGGAGATCGAGGTCGAAGACGCCGCGACGGCCGACCCGACCGGCCTGGACATCGCGCTGTTCTCGGCGGGCAAGACGATGTCGCTGGTGCAGGCGCCGCGGTTCGCGGCCGCCGGGGTGACGGTGATCGACAACTCGTCGGCCTGGCGCAAGGACCTGGACGTGCCGTTGGTGGTCTCCGAGGTCAACTTCGCCCGCGACGCCCACCGGCGGCCCAAGGGCATCATCGCCAACCCGAACTGCACCACGATGGCCGCGATGCCGGTGCTCAAGCCGCTGCATGAGGAAGCCCAACTGGTGCGGCTGGTGGTGTCGAGTTACCAAGCGGTGTCGGGTAGTGGCTTGGCCGGTGTCGAGGAATTGGCGACGCAGGCGCGCGCGGTCGTCGGCGAGGCTGAGCAGCTGGTGCATGACGGCAGCGCGCTGGAGTTTCCGGCGCCCAAGACCTACGTCGCGCCCATCGCCTTCAACGTGGTGCCGCTGGCCGGATCGTTGGTGGACGACGGATCCGGGGAAACCGACGAGGACCAGAAGCTGCGCTCCGAGAGCCGCAAGATTCTCGGCATTCCCGATCTGCTGGTGAGCGGGACCTGCGTGCGGGTTCCGGTGTTCACCGGGCACTCGCTGTCGATCAACGCCGAGTTCGCCCGGCCGCTTTCGCCGGAGCGGGCTCGGGAGCTGCTCGCCGGCGCCCCCGGCGTGAAGCTGGTCGACGTGCCGACCGCGTTGGCCGCAGCCGGAGTCGACGAATCCTTGGTCGGCCGCATCCGGCGGACCCGGGGTGTACCCGACGGGCGGGGCCTGGCGCTGTTCGTCTCGGGTGACAACCTGCGCAAGGGGGCGGCGCTCAACACCATTCAGATCGCCGAGTTGCTGGCCTCGGAACTGCACTCGGCATTGTGATCCGCGGGTGAGGTCCGCTCACACTCGCCTCGTCACGCGGTACTCGCTGTCGGTCGCGTCGGCAGTGTGTTTGCTTGTCCCGCAATCTGTTTGGGTTACTCATGCCGATCCTCCAGCGCCCGCCCCGAGCCCTATTCGTGGGGCCACTGGCGCCGGGTCAGGTGTGCGAATCGGCCCGACGGCCGGAACAGGCACTCCCACAGAGGATTACGGCATCGGTGCCACTGACCTCTGCGAATTCCTAGAATTTCCAACCGAACTGCTGCAGGTCTGCGGCGACAGCTTCGCCGGGCAAGGTGTGGGGTTCGGCGGCTGGTACTCGCCGGTCGCGTTGCACGTCGACACCGCGTCGGTCGACGATCCCGCCGGGGTGCGCTACACCGGCGTCACCGGGATCAGCAGGCCGCTGCTGGCCGATTCCGCGCCCTCGGGGGACTCGCAGCTGCCTGCCGGGGTGGTGCAGATCAACCGGCGCAACTACCTGATGGTGACGACGACGAACGACCTGAGGCCGCAGAGCTCGCGCCTGGTGGCGGCCGAACCGGCGCATGCGGGGTGGCAGACCGTCCCGGGGTCGAAGCGCGACGCCTCCTACCAGGGCGGCTCGCAGACGCAGATCAGCGGCTACTACGACCCGATCCCCGCCCCCGATTCGCCGACCGGCTGGGTGTACATCGTGGCCAACAGCTTCACCCGCAGTCAGCCGGTGGTGCTGTATCGGGCGACGCCGCAGAACTTCACCGACCGGTCCCGGTGGCAGGGCTTTGCGGGGCCTGGCGGCGGCTGGAACAAGACCCCGACTCCGTTGTGGCCCGAGATGGTGGGCGAAATGAGCGTCAGGCAGATCGACGGCAAGACGGTGTTGTCGTACTTCAACGCCAGCAACGGCAACATGGAGGTCCGGGTGGCCAACGACCCGACGTCGCTGGGGGAGGCCCCGGTGACCACGGTGGTGCAGCACGACGAATGGCCCGACCCGGCGGAAAGCCTGCCGCCCCCGACTGACAACCGGCTCGCGCAACCGTATGGCGGGTACATTTCACCCGGGTCCACGCTCGACGAGCTGCGGATTTTCGTCAGCCAGTGGGACACCCGGGCGCGGGTGTCCTCGCCGTACCGGGTGATCCAGTTCGCGGTCAACCCGTTCAAACCGGACTAGTACGCCGTCTCGGCGGTTTCACCAGGTGAGGCGGGGTTTTCAGCTCACAGCTGCTACATAAGTAGCGCATAGCCGTAACTATTGTTTACCCACGCATCATGTGTCTCATGAGTGAAACATCTGAAACCCCCACTGTGCGGTCCTCGACCGCAACTGCACTGGCGCCGGCAGAGCCGGTCGTCGTCCACCGGGCCCCCAGGGTCTTCCAAGCGGCGGCCTACGTCGCCATTGTCGCCGGGACCGTGTTCGTTCTCGCGGTCATCTTCTTCACCGGGTTCATGCTCGGGAAGTCCGGCGGCCACCACGGCCACCACGGCCACCACCACAAGCACCACGCGATGGTTCACCCGCACCACTTCGGTGGCCCGGGTGGTCCCGGCGGTCAATGGGGCACGCCGCCCGGCGCGACCCAGCCGGGCGCGTCCGTGGCGCCCGGCGCCCCGGGACCCAGCCAGATTCCGTCATCGGTCGCTCCGTCCCGCACGCCGTAGCCGCGAGGCGAGAGACCTCAACTATTCAGATGGTCACGGGGTAATAGGAGGACCCCGGGGGGCCACTTAAATCAACACGCAGTAGCCCGGCGCTCACTAGAGCGCCGGGCTACGAGTGGTTCAGCGATACTGGCACTTAGATCGCATTTGGATGAATTCACAGCAACTTTGTCGATGGAATCTGTTGCAGCAGTTGCATTCAGGGGCAGTATTCAAGGCATGAGTGAAACACCTGAACGCGCAGTACAGCCGACGCCCGTCGACACGGCTCCGCCACCGCCGCCGGCGCGGGTCAAGCCGCCCAAGCTCTATGCGGCAGCCGCGTGGGTGGTGATCGTTGCCGGGATCGTTTTCATCGTGTCGGTCGTCTTCTTCTCCGGCGCCATGATCTTCGGATATCACCACCACCATTGCCACCATCACCACGGCATGATGGTCGGGCCCGGCGGCCCCGGCGGCCCCGGCGGTCCAGGAGGCCCAGGAGGCCCGGGACCGTGGCAGTACGGCGGACCGGGTGGTCCCGCTATGGGGCCTTCCTACCCTGGCGGTCCCTACGGTCCTGGCCCGGCTCCGCGTCCCTAGCACCTAAAGCACGCCGGCAAACGTGCCGCGCGACCAACAGCCCGGCGCCCCACCACGGGGTGCCGGGCTGTTCGGTTTTCGCGCCCCGAAAGTGCTTGACGCCGATTCGGGTTCGCACTGTGTGGGTACACGTCGCACTGCCCTCGGATCAATTCAGCCCAGTTAACGAGGAGATGGCGAGATGACCCAGCGCTTCACTACGACGGATGCCGGCATCGCCGCGCCCAGCGACGACCAGTCGCTGACGATCGGTCCCGACGGCCCGATCCTGCTGCAGGACCACTACCTGATCGAGCAGATGGCGCAGTTCAACCGGGAACGTATCCCGGAACGCCAACCGCATGCCAAGGGGGGTGGCGCCTTCGGCCATTTCGAAGTGACCAACGACGTCAGCAAATACACCCGCGCTGCGGTCTTCCAGCCCGGGACCAAGACCGAGATGCTGGCCAGGTTTTCCACCGGTGGCCGGCGAGCGCGGCAGCCCAGACACGTGGCGGGATCCGCGCGGATTCGCGTTGAAGTTCTACACGACCGAGGGCAATTTCGACATGGTCGGCAACAACACGCCCGTTTTCTTCATGCGCGACCCGCTGAAGTTCCAGCACTTCATCCGATCCCAAAAGCGCATGGCCGCAACGAATTTGCGTGACAACAACATGCAGTGGGATTTTTGGAGCCTCTCCCCGGAGTCCGCGCACCAGGTGACCTGGCTGATGGGTGACCGTGGCATTCCCAAGAGTTGGCGACAGATGAACGGCTATAGCAGCCACACCTACAGCTGGATCAACGCCGCCGACGAGATCTTCTGGGTGAAGTACCACTTCATCACCGATCAGGGCGTCGAATTCCTGACCCAAGAGGATGCCGACCAATTGGCCGGCGAGGACGGCGATTACCACCAGCGCGACCTCTACGAGGCGATCGAGGCCGGCGATCACCCGAGTTGGACGCTCAAGATGCAGATCATGCCGTTCGAGGAGGCCAAGACCTATCGGTTCAACCCGTTCGATCTGACCAAAGTCTGGCCGCACAGCGACTATCCGTTGATCGACGTCGGCAAGATGACGTTGGACCGCAACGTCACCGACTACCACACGGAGATCGAACAGGCCGCCTTCGAGCCGAACAACAACGTGCCGGGCACCGGGCTGAGCCCGGACAAGATGCTGCTCGCGCGCGGCTTCTCCTATGCCGACGCGCATCGGGCGCGGCTGGGAACCAACTACCGGCAGATCCCCGTCAACACGCCGAAGGTGGAGGTCAACAGCTACTCCAAAGACGGCGCGATGCGGATGAAGAATGCGTCGGATCCGGTGTATGCGCCCAACTCCTACGGTGGCCCGCAGGCCGACCCGGCGCGCGCCGCCGAGGTGCGCTGGCATGCCGACGGCCAGATGAGCCGCGCGGCCTACACGTTGCACGCCGAGGACGACGACTGGGGCCAGCCGGGCACCATGGTCCGTGAGGTTCTCGACGACGCAGCCCGGGAACGATTGGCTCACAACATCATTGGACACGTCTCCAAGGGCGTCAAAGAGCCGGTGTTGTCCCGGGTCTTCGAGTACTGGCGCAACGTCGACCCCGATCTCGGCAAGAACGTCGAGGAGGGTGTTCGCGCCAACCTGGGTCAGTAAAGCCGACTTGAGCCGGTCAGTTCGCGGTGGGCGGTCGCCCTGGCATGATCGAGATCCATGATGCGAATCTCCGCTGCGGCGGTAAGCGTCGGTCTGGGCCTGGGGGTGGCCTCAGGTGTACCTATCGCGGCCGCTCACCCCTCGGATCCCGGAGTGGTGTCCTACGCAATTCTGGGCAAAGGGTCGGTCGGCAATATCGTGGGCGGCCCGATGGGGTCGGAGTCGGTATTCACCGAACCGGTCCAGGGCTTCTTCGTCGACCTTCCCGACTGCAACAACTGGGCCGACATCGGGCTACCCGAGGTGTACAACGACCCCGACCTGGCGTCCTTCAACGGGGCCACCGCGCAGACATCGGCCAACGATCAGACGCATTTCGTCAAGCAGGCGGTCGGCGTATTCGCCACCAACGACGCCGCGGGCCGCGCATTCCACCGGGTGGTGGACCGAACCGTGGGCTGCTCGGGGCAGACCACCGCGATGCACCTGGATAACGGGCAGACGCAGGTGTGGTCATTTGCCGGCGGGCCGGCGACCGCGACCGACGCGAACTGGACCAAGCAAGAAGCGGGCACCGATCGCCGCTGCTTCAATCAAACCCGGTTGCGCGAAAACGTGTTGCTCCAGGCGAAGGTTTGTCAGTCTGGCAACGCGGGACCCGCGGTCAATGTGCTGGCCGGGGCGATGCAGAACGCGCTGGGACAGTAGTGGTGAAGAGCTGCGGAAACGGGAATATGTCGGGGCGATCTGGAAGATGAAGTGACGGCGGCTATCGTTCGGTTAGCTGCCCAATATGGCGCTCGGCGACGCGAGGTCGGGCCCGGAGGGATCGTGATATGACGCTCGCCGCCATCACCGCCGCGGCCTCGCAGCTAGACGCCGCCCGTCCGGCCGACTCCGAGGTGACCAGTACCGAGGAAGCCGCCCAGTACATCGCCGATGGCTGTTTGATCGATGGTCCGCTCGGGCGCGTCGGCCTGGAGATGGAGGCGCACTGTTTCGACCCGGTCGACCCGTATCGCCGGCCTGGCTGGGACGAAATCGCCGAGATCCTCGGCGCACTGCCCCCGCTGCCCGGCGGCAGTGCGGTCACCGTTGAGCCCGGAGGCGCCGTTGAGCTCTCCGGCCCGCCCGAGGACGGCGCGGTTGCGGCCATCGGCGCGATGAACAACGACCAGGGCGTGCTGCGGAAGGCGTTCGCCAACGCCGGGCTGGGATTGGTCTTCCTCGGCGCCGACCCGCTGCGGGCACCCAAGCGCGTCAACCCAGGCGCGCGCTATTGCGCGATGGAAGAGTTCTTCGCCGCCAGCCACTGCGACGAGGCGGGTGCGGCGATGATGACGTCGACCGCCTCGATTCAGGTCAACGTGGATGCGGGGCCGCAGGCCGGATGGGCGGCCCGGGTCCGGCTGGCTCACGCGCTGGGGCCCACGATGATCGCGATCAGCGCCAATTCCCCGATGCTGGGCGGCGAATTCTCCGGTTGGGTGTCCACCCGACAGTGGGTGTGGGGCCAGATGGATTCGGCGCGCTGCGGGCCGATCCTTGGGGCCAGCGGCGACGACCCCGGCATCGAGTGGGCGCGCTACGCGCTCAAGGCGCCGGTGATGATGGTGCACAACCCCGAGGCCGTCGCGCTCACGCATTACGTGTCCTTCGCCGATTGGGCCGACGGCTCGGCGCTGTTGTGCGACCGGCGTCCCACCCTCGCCGATCTCGACTATCACCTGACCACGCTGTTCCCGCCGGTCCGCCCCAGGCAATGGCTGGAAATCCGCTATCTCGACAGCGCGCCGGACGAGTACTGGCCGGCTATCGCGTTCATGATGGTCGCCTTGCTCGACGACCCGGTCGCCGCCGACGCCGCCGCGGCGGCCGTCGAGCCGGTGGCCACCGCATGGGACAACGCCGCCCGGCTCGGTCTCAGTGACCGGCGGTTGCACGAGGCCGCAAACTCCTGTGTGGCGATTGCGGCCGAGAAGTCGCCGCCCGAACTCACCGACGCGATGGAGCGGCTGATCCGCAGTGTCGAACGGGGTCGATGTCCCGGCGACGACTTTTCCGATCAGGTAATCGACCACGGCATCGCGGCTACGGTGTCGGAGTTGGCGCAAGGGGGCCTGTGACTCCGCGGGAACGGATTGCCGATGATCTGGCGCGGGCGCGGACGCGCACGCTGCGGCTGGTCGACTTCGACGACGCCGAACTCCGTCGTCAGTACGACCCGTTGATGAGCCCGCTGGTGTGGGACCTCGCGCACATTGGTCAGCAGGAAGAGCTTTGGCTGCTGCGCGGCGGTGACCCGAATCGCCCAGGAATGCTGGATCCGTCGGTCGAAGGTCTGTACGACGCGTTCGAACACTCCCGCGCCAGTCGCGTCGATTTGCCGCTGCTGTCCCCCGAGCAGGCCCGAACATATTGCCGCACAGTACGTTCCGCTGCATTGGATGCGCTGGACGCATTGCCCGAAGATCCCACCGGAGACCGTGCCGCTTTCGTCTACGGGCTGGTGGTCAGCCACGAAAACCAGCACAACGAAACCATGCTGCAGGCCTTGAACATGCGCACCGGCGCCGCGCTGCTGCGTGATCCCGGCAGCTTGCCCGCCGGCCGGCCGGGTCTGGCCGGAACGTCGGTGCTGGTGCCCGCCGGCCCGTTCGTGCTGGGTGTGGACGCCACGAGCGAACCGTTCTCGTTGGACAACGAGCGCCCCGCCCACATCGTCGACTTGCTGGCGTTCCGGATCGGCCGGGTCCCGGTCACCAACGGCGAATGGCAACAGTTCATCGACCACGGTGGCTACCACGAGCCGCGCTGGTGGTCCCCGCGCGGCTGGGAGCACCGCCAGAGCGCGGGCCTTGAGGCGCCGCAATTCTGGGGTTCCGACGGGCGCACGCGCACCCGCTTCGGCTACATCGAAGACATTCCGGCCGACGAGCCGGTGCAACATGTCACCTACTTCGAGGCCGAGGCGTACGCGGCTTGGGCCGGTGCGCGGCTGCCCACCGAAATGGAATGGGAGAAGGCCTGCACCTGGGACCCGGGGACCAACACCCGGCGCCGCTACCCGTGGGGAGCGCAAGATCCCTCGGGTGACTTCGCGAATCTGGGCGGCACGGCACTGCGCCCGGCACCCGTCGGCGCCTACCCGGCCGGCGCGTCGGCCTACGGCGTTGAGCAGCTGCTGGGCGACGTCTGGGAGTGGACCACCTCGCCGCTGCGGCCATGGCCCGGTTTCGTGCCGATGATCTACGAGCGTTACACGCAGCCATTTTTCGACGGCGACTACCGGGTGCTGCGCGGCGGATCCTGGGCGGTGGAATCGGCCATCCTGCGGCCGAGCTTCCGCAATTGGGACCACCCAATCCGGCGTCAGATCTTCTCCGGTGTCCGCCTGGCGTGGGACGTCCCCGACGATGAGGACTCCGCCTGATGTGCCGTCACCTCGGCTGGCTTGGGGCCGACGTCAGCGTCTCCTCGCTGATGCTGGATCCGCCCTCCGGCCTTCGCGTGCAGTCATACGCTCCGCGCCGCCAGAAACACGGCCTGATGAACGCCGACGGTTGGGGTGTTGGGTTTTTCGATAGCGACGTGCCGCGGCGCTGGCGCAGCGCGGCGCCGTTGTGGGGCGACACGTCGTTCGAATCGGTCGCGCCCGCGCTGCGCGGCCGCTGCGTGGTGGCCGCGGTGCGCTCGGCGACCGTCGGCATGCCGATCGAAATCAGCGCGACCGCGCCGTTCACTGACGGGCATTGGCTGCTGTCGCACAACGGCGTCGTCGATCGGAGTGTGTTGCCATTGACGTCAACAGCTGAATCTGTCTGTGACAGTGCGATGTTGGCGGCCACCGTCTTCGCGCTTGGGCTTGACGTGCTCGGCGAGACGATCGCGCAGATCGGGTCGCTCGACTCAACCGCGCGGCTTAATGTGTTGGCCGCCAATGGTTCTCGCATGCTGGCCACCGCGTGGGGTGACACCTTGTCCATCCTGCGCCGCGATGACGGTGTGGTGCTGGCCAGTGAGCCCTATGACGACGACTTCGCGTGGGAGGAAGTGCCCGACCGCCACCTTGTCGAAGTCACCGCGCAAGGTGTAACGATGACCCCGCTGGCCGAGCCGAAAGGATCTTGATGACACTGTCGCTGTCCAACCATCTCGCCGCCGACTCGGCGTACCACGCGTTGCGCCGTGATGTGTTCGACGGTCTGCAGAGGACACCGAAAACCCTGCCGCCCAAGTGGTTTTACGACTCCGTAGGTAGTGAGCTCTTCGACCAGATCACCCGGTTGCCGGAGTACTACCCGACGCGGGCCGAGGCGGAGATCCTGCGCGCCCGGTCCGTCGAAATCGCGTCCGCCAGCCAGGCCGACACCCTGGTCGAACTGGGCAGCGGGACTTCGGAGAAGACGCGTCTGCTGCTGGACGCGCTGCATAGTCGCGGCTCGCTGCACCGGTTTGTGCCCTTCGACGTCGACGCCGGCATCCTGTCGACCGCGGCGGCCGCCATTGCGCAGGAGTACCCCGGTATCGAGATCAAGGCTGTCTGCGGCGATTTCGAGGAACACCTCGGCGAGATCCCCAGCGGCGGTCGGCGGCTGTTCGTGTTCCTCGGGTCGACGATCGGCAACCTCACACCCGGACCGCGTGCCGAGTTTCTCAAGGCCCTCGCCGACGTGATGCGGCCCGGTGACAGCCTGCTGCTGGGCACTGACCTGGTCAAGGACACCGGTCGGCTGCTGCGCGCCTACGACGACGCCGCTGGAGTGACGGCCCGGTTCAATCTCAATGTTCTCGCCGTCGTCAACCGGGAACTCGACGCTGATTTCGACGTCGATTCCTACCAGCATGTTGCCCGCTGGAACGCCGACGAGGAACGCATCGAAATGTGGCTGCGGACCGACCGGCCTCAGCGGGTCCGGATCGGTGCCCTCGAGCTGACCGTCGAGTTCACCGCCGGAGAGGAAATGCTGACCGAGGTGTCGAGCAAGTTCCACCCCGGCGGAGTGAGTGCCGAATTGGCCGGCGCGGGATTGCGTCGCACCCAGTGGTGGACTGACGCCGCAGGCGATTTCGGGTTGTCGTTAGCAGTCAAGTGAGCGATAGCGGATCGTTGGCCGACCGATGGCGGGAGGCCCGCCCGCCCGTGGCCGGTTTACACCTCGACAGTGCGGCCTGTTCGCGCCAGAGTTATGCGGCCATCGACGCCGCCGCTCAGCACGCCCGCCACGAGGCCGAGGTCGGTGGATATGTGGCGGCGCAGGCCGCGGTGCCCACGCTCGATGCCGGGCGTGCCGCGTTCGCCGCGCTGACCGGAATGACCGATGCCGACGTGGTGTACACCACCGGTTCGCTGAACTCGCTGGATCTGTTGCTCGGCAGCTGGCCCTCCGAACGCCGGACACTGGCCTGCCTGCCGGGCGAATATGGCCCCAATCTCGCCGTGATGGCCGCCCACGGATTCGACCATCAGCTGCTGCCGACCCTCGAGGATGGCCGGCTGGCCCTCGACGACGCGGCATTTACCCTGCAGGCCGACCCGCCCGATTTCGTCCACTTGACCCCGGTGGCCAGCCATCGCGGTGTCGTGCAACCGATTTCGATGATCGCGCAACTGTGCCGCGAATTGGGGTTGCCTCTGGTCGTCGACGCCGCCCAGGCGCTGGGCCAGGTTGACTGCACGGTAGGCGCCGATGTCACGTATTCGTCGTCGCGCAAGTGGATCGCCGGTCCGCGCGGCGTGGGCTTCCTTGCCGTTCGGACTGACCTGACCGAGCGGCTACATCCGCGGTTGGCGGCGCCGGAGTGGTCCGCGTCGTTCTCGGTGGCCCAGCAGCTCGAATTCGGCGAAGCCAATATCGCGGCGCGAGTTGGTGTTTCGGTGGCGCTTGGTGAGTATCTGGCGTTCGGGCCCGAGGCGGTGCGCGCACGTCTTACCGAGCTTGGCAGCATCAGTCGCACGACGCTGGCCGATGTACCGGGTTGGGCTGTGGTCGAAGAGGCCGAAGAGCCCAGCGCGATCACCACTTTGGCGCCGGTCGACGGGGCCGACCCGCAAACGGTGCGGGAATGGCTGCTCGCCGAACGGCGGATCCTGACCACCTTCGCCGCGGTACAGCGGGCGCCGCTGGAGATGGTCGCGCCGGTCCTGCGGATCTCACCGCACGCCGACACTACCGCCGACGATCTGGAAAGCTTCGCCGAAGCGCTGATCGCCGCGACTGCCGCTGTGGCTAGTTGAGGGCCGCCTAGCCTCAGGCCTTGTGCGCCGTTAGTAAATAGGCGGGAAGCTTCATCCGGTCCTTGTCGTCGCGGTCGTTCGGCGACGATTCGAAGGGTGTTCCGGGGGCATGCGGGATGTTCGCGTGGATATAGGCGGGCCGAATCTCGTCGACCGCCCAGTACTTGCTCACCGCGGCGCGCAACTCGTCCTCGTCGACCTCGTTGGGCTTCGGTTCCATTTCGGCAGGGAAGGCGCCCTTGGCGAACACCAGCACGAAGAAGCTGGCGCCAGGAGCCGCCGCCTGGTGCACCGAGCGCAGGTAGCCGTCGCGGCCTTCGACCGGTAGCGAATGAAACAGCGTGCTGTCGACCACGGTGGAGAACCGTCCGTCATAGCCGGTGAACGAGGTGATGTCGGCCTGGACAAAGCTGGCGCTGCTCAAGCCGCGTTCGTTGGCCGCTTTGGTTGCCGCGGCGACAGCCGTGGGCGTGAGGTCGACGCCCACCACGGTGTAGTCCTGCGCGGCCAGCGCCAACGACAGCTCGGCGACTCCGCAACCGGCGTCCAACACCTCGCTGCGGAACTTTCCTGCCGCTACCAGTGCGGCCAACTCGGGTTGCGGCTCACCGATATTCCACGGCGGCGGGCCCTCGAAGTGGGCCTGTTCCCGATACGCGCTGTCCCAGTCCATGACCTCGTTTGGTGTCATGGT
Source organism: uncultured Actinomycetota bacterium (assembly GCA_963832935.1). GTDB lineage: Bacteria > Actinomycetota > Actinomycetes > Mycobacteriales > Mycobacteriaceae > Mycobacterium. The sequence continues at coordinate 133,825 of CAWHWA010000013.1, read as the reverse complement.
TTCCAACCTACCCGCGGCTAGCAGGGCCAGGTGTGTACCGGCTCGTTGGCCTGCATGTGGTCGCAATACCGGCGCAGCATTTCGGCGAGTGCCGCGCGTCGGGTCATGCCGTCGTCCTGCAGGGCGCGGACCGTCGCCACCTGCCAACTCGCGCCGTTGCGGCCGGTCTTGGCGCGCCCCTCGATGACGCCGAGGAAACGATCGCGAACCTCGGCGTCGACACCCCATCGGCGCAGCCCTTCGTGGGCTATTGGCAGCAACGTGTCGAGCACCAACTCGGCCACCGTCACTTCGCCCAGATCGGGCCAGTGCAGCCGGGCGTCCATGCCGTGGCGTGCCGCTTCGAGGAAATTGTTATGCGCCGCAGCGAAACTCATCCTCGTCCATAGCGGCTGGGATTCCTCGGACAAGGTGCGCAGCGTGCCGTAGTAGAACGCCGAGTTGGCCAGCATGTCGATCACGGTGGGCCCGGCCGGCAGCACCCGATTCTCCAGCCGCAGGTGGGGGCGCCCGTCGACAACGTCGTACACCGGCCGGTTCCAGCGGTACACGGTGCCGTTGTGCAGGCGTAGTTCAGCAAGTTGCGGAATGCGTCCGGCGGCCAACTCGGCGACGGGATCCTCGTCGGACAACTCGGGCAGCAGGGACGGAAAGTAGCGGATGTTCTCTTGGAACAGATCGAGGATCGAGGTGATCCAGCGTTCGCCGAACCACACCCGAGGCCGCACTCCTTGGGTCTTGAGCTCCTCGGGCCGGGTGTCGGTGGATTGCGTGAACACTTCGATACGGGTTTCCGACCACAGCTGATGGCCGAAGAAGTAGGGCGAATTGGCTCCGAGCGCCAGCTGCGGGCCGGCCATCACCTGCGCGGCATTCCAGTTGGGAGCGAAGTCGTCCGGAGCTACTTGCAAGTGCAATTGCGTGCTGGTGCAAGCGGATTCGGGAGCGATGGACACCGCCTCCCAGCTCAGCGGCTCCGGGCCGGAGATATGGATCGGGATATCCTCGCCGCGCGCGTTGAAGATCGAGTCGTTGAGGGCCGCATATCGCGCGGACTCGCTCATCCAGCCTTCACGCAGATGCTCGGGCATCAGCGTGGGCAGAATGCCGATCATCACGATGAGGGTTCCGCCCGAGCCGGCCTTGAGCTGCGCCTCGTTGAGGCTTCTCCGTACTTCTTCCTCCAGATCCAGCCCGGTATGTCCTGGCAGCGGCCGGGGAGGCACGTTGAATTCGATGTTGTAGGCGCCTAATTCCTTCTGATACGCCGGATCTGCGATCGCATCCAGCACGTACCTGTTCGACATCGCGGGCTGATAGTCGGCGTCGACAAGGTTGCATTCGATCTCCATGCCGGTCAGCGGCCGGTCGGAGTCGAAGCGCGACTGGGCAAGCATCGTCTCGAAGACGTCAAGACAAAGCTGCACCTTGTGCCGGTACTCCCGCCGATGTGCGCGGTCATACGCGGTGCGCTTGACCTCTTCGCCCACATCGCCGATGCAACAGGGTTGCCGGCGGTAACGCAAGAGCGCCGCGACTGATCGTGCCGTCGGTCCTAGCGGAATCGGGTCGGTTAGCTGCGGAGGTGGTGGGTCGGTACACCATCATGGACGATGGCATGACGTGTCACAGTTCACGACGAAGGAGCGCAGGTGGCCGAGTTCGTCGCAGCTATCGACCAGGGCACGACCAGCACCCGCTGCATGATTTTCGATCACGACGGCGCCGAGGTGGCTCGTCATCAGCTCGAGCACGAGCAGATTCTGCCCCAGGCGGGCTGGGTGGAGCACAATCCGATCGAGATCTGGGAACGTACCTCATCGGTGTTGATGTCGGTGCTGAACACCGCGAAGTTCTCTACGAAAGATATTGCAGCGCTGGGAATTACGAATCAACGCGAGACGACACTGGTGTGGAATCGGCATACCGGACGACCCTATTACAACGCGATCGTCTGGCAGGACACCCGGACTGATCGGATCGCGTCCGCGCTGGACCGCGACGGACGCGGTGACGTGATCCGGCAGAAGGCGGGCCTGCCGCCGGCCACCTATTTTTCCGGCGGGAAGCTGCAATGGATCTTGGAGAACGTCGATGGCGTTCGCGCGGCGGCCGAAAGCGGTGACGCTCTGTTCGGAACCCCGGATACCTGGGTGTTGTGGAATCTGACCGGCGGTTCGCGAGGCGGGGTGCACGTCACCGATGTGACCAATGCCAGCCGGACCATGCTGATGGACCTGGAAACGCTGGACTGGGATGACGAGCTGTTGTCGTTCTTTTCCATTCCGCGCGCGATGCTGCCGGCGATAGCCCCGTCATCGCCGAAGCAGCCCTACGGCGTCACCTTGAAAGACGGGCCCTTAGGCGCCGAGCTGCCGATCACCGGAGTTCTGGGCGACCAGCACGCCGCGATGGTCGGACAGGTGTGTCTGTCCGCGGGGGAGGCGAAAAACACCTACGGCACCGGCAATTTCCTGCTGCTCAATACCGGCGAGACCATCGTGCGGTCCGACAACGGCCTGCTGACCACCCTCTGTTACCAGTTCGGGGACGCCAAACCCGTGTACGCGCTGGAGGGCTCGATCGCGGTGACCGGCTCGGCCGTGCAGTGGCTGCGTGATCAACTGGGCATCATCAGCGGAGCCGCGCAAAGCGAGTCGCTGGCCCGCGAGGTTCCCGACAACGGCGGGGTGTATTTCGTCCCCGCGTTTTCCGGGTTGTTCGCCCCGTACTGGCGATCGGATGCGCGTGGCGCGATCGTCGGGCTGTCGCGGTATAACACCAACGCACACCTGGCCCGCGCGACGCTGGAGGCGATCTGCTACCAGAGCCGCGATGTGGTGGACGCCATGGAAGCGGATTCCGGTGTGCGCCTTGAGGTCCTGAAAGTCGACGGCGGTATCACCCAAAACGAGCTGTGCATGCAGATTCAGGCCGACGTGCTGGGGGTAGACGTGGTGCGGCCGGTGGTCGCCGAGACCACCGCGCTGGGCGCCGCCTATGCGGCCGGGTTGGCGGTCGGGTTCTGGGCCGATCCCTCAGATCTGCGGGCCAACTGGCAAGAAGACAAGCGGTGGACGCCGACGTGGGACGACGATCAGCGCGCGCAGGGATATGCGGGTTGGCGTAAGGCGGTGCAGCGCACGCTGGATTGGGTCGACGTGTCGTAGCGAAATGCCCGCCGGCGCATTGCCGGCGGGCATTTCTTAGCAGAACGGGTCAGTCCTCGCCGAGGATGCCGTAGACCTCGCGCCGCGCATTGTTGAGGATTTCGATGATGCGCTGCTGCTGGTCGGCGGTGGCGGTGTGCGCGGATTGCGCGACCGCGCCGAACAGCTGGCCGATGGCCGACCGCAGGTTCATCTGACCGGGGTCGGCGCCTTCGGCGATCTCGTCCCACGGTGCGGTCTCGACTTTCTCGGCCGCGGCACGGCCTTGTTCGGTCAGCTCGAAAAGCTTCTTGCTGCCGTCGGATTCGCTTGCGACGATCAGACCCTCGTCGTCCAGCAGCTGCAGCGTTGGGTACACGGACCCGGGACTGGGTTTCCAGATTCCATTGCTGCGTTCGGCGATCTGCTGGATCATCTCGTAGCCGTGCATGGGCCGCTCGGCCAGCAGCGTCAGGATGGCTGCACGCACGTCACCGCGGCGACCGCGGCCTCCTGCGCCGCGACGAAATCCGCCGCGCCGCCCACCGGGGCCGAAACCGAACCCCGGACCGAAGCCCGGCCCGAAGCCGGGGCCGAAACCGGGACCAAAACCGGGCCCAAAGCCCTGTTCGCCGGCTTGGTCGCGGAGGTTGTCGAAGAATTCCCGTCGGGCCTGCCGCCTGGCGCCATGCAACGCGCGTCGCTGCCCGGGCCCATGCCCGGGGCCGAAGCCGAATCCAAGGCCGGGGTGACCGCGGAAACGGTCCATCGGGGGGAGTGAATGGGTTGCTCATTGTTGTAGTCCTCATGTTCTTGGGGTAGCGCGCTGTCTGCACGCTTCGGAATATCACGATATATCGTAAACTAACGCGATGCAACGATCTATTCCACCGCGGGACCGTCAAAGCGGCATACCGCAGGCCTGACCTGGACGAACGGAAAACCGCGCGCTCCGGTCCGCGGCTCGTTTGTATCCCGCGGGCGACGGGTACGACCTCACTAATGAACGCAAAGAACCCGAATCTGACGTTCGACAGCCAGATCCACGACGCCGAGGAACCTGCACAGCACCACAGCGGGGACCGCCAGGTGCGGCCCTGGGTTAACTGGGGATTGGCGCTGTCGACAGTGCCCGCCGCCGCAATCGTCATGCTCTTTGCGCTCGGTGCGGTGATGAGTACCGACGGATGCACCGACCGCAGTTGCCCGAACCTGGGCCACGGCGGGATTGATTTCGGTGTTGCGTTTTACGGCGCGCCAGTGGTGGCCTTCGTCGTCCTTTTGCTCTCTTTTTTCACGGCCAAGCGGCGCGGCGGGATCGCGGTACCGCTATGCGGCTGGGCGCTGTTGGTCGCCGATGTCGCGCTGATGGCAGTCACTGTCGCGAGCTAGCTCGATAACTATTTAGTGCGGCGGCGAGAAGCCGCCCGTTTGCTGTCCCTGCTGAGGCATGGCCGCTGGCGGCGCGGTGTGCCAGCCGGGTGGTCCGGCTAACTGGGGCCCGGCCGCCCAGGGGCCCGCCGGTGGTCCCATCGGGCCAGGTGGCATTGCGGGGCGGAGTCGCGCCAGCTCGCGGCGGTGTCGTTCGGCCAGGACGGCAGCTAGCACCAGCTCGGGCGGGGCGCCGGGCGGGGGAGGCGGCGCGATCCGAGCCACCACATCACCGGCAATTCGGTATGCCATTTGCAGCCGCAGCTGGCGATCGAGTTGCGGTGCCCGGGAAAGGAATTGGCGTGCGACTTCGGCCTGGCCGGCGTTGAGGTTCGACAGCTGCAGCGACGACGCCCACCACGCCAGCGACGGTGGCATCATCGGTGGTGGTCCCAATCGGGGTCCGCGCTCACTGACGACGACTGTGCCGGCGAAGATGTCGCCGACGCGTTTGGCCTTCGGCGACAGAATGCTGCAGATGACGGCGGGGCTGCCCGCGAGCATCCAGATCTCCACCACGGATGCCAGCGCACGAAAAAGGGCCTGCCGGAACCGTTCTGGGCCGCCGTCGTCGGACACCACTCGCAGGCCCATGACGATCTTGCCCACCGACCGTCCCCTGGTGGCTGTTTCGAATGCCATCGGATACCCGACCATCACCAGCACGGTGAAAATGATCAGCACGGCCCCGCTCAGCGCGTCGTCGAATTGCGTCAGCGTGGCCGCCCACAACATCAGCCCCACCACGTACAACAGGAAAATCACCGTGATATCGATCAGCGCGCTCAGGGCTCGCACCGGCAACTGGGCGATCTGCACGTCCAGCACCACTGCGTCCCCGGTCACCACCTCCGACATAACACCGAACGGTACAGGCTGGATGGGCGTGACCGGTTGCTGTCGGCGGCCCCGAAATTGCGATTAGGCTGCTCAGGGTGGACGTCGACGCATTCGTGCTGACCCATCGCGGTACCTGGGACCGGCTTGATCAGTTGATCAAGAAGCGCAGGTCGCTGACGGGCGCGGAAGTCGACGAACTCGTCGAGCTGTACCAGCGGGTGTCCACCCATCTCTCGATGCTGCGGTCAGCGTCGTCGGATTCGCTGATGATCGGCCGGCTGTCGAGCCTGATCGCGCGCGCCCGCTCCGCGGTGACCGGTGCTCATGCGCCACTGAGCAGCACCTTCACCCGGTTCTGGACGGTGTCGTTTCCGGTGGTCGCCTACCGCACGTGGCGGTGGTGGTTGGGCACCGCGGTGGCATTCTTCGCCGTCGTGGTGGTCATCGCATTCTGGGTGGCCACCAACCCCGAAGTGCAGTCCGCGGTCGGAACACCAAGCGACATCGACCAATTGATCAATCACGATTTCGTGTCGTATTACAGCGAACACCCCGCCGCGGCGTTCGGCCTGCAAGTCTGGGTGAACAACTCCTGGGTTTCCGCGCAGTGCATCGCGTTCTCGGTGCTGCTGGGACTGCCGATTCCCTTCGTGCTGTTTCAAAACGCCGCCAACACGGGGCTGATCGCGGGCCTGATGTTTCAGGCCGGCAAGGGCGACATCCTGTTGGGCCTGCTGGCTCCGCACGGGCTGCGGGAGTTGACGGCGGTATTCCTCTCCGGGGCAGCGGGGATGCGGCTGGGGTGGTCGGTGATATCGCCGGGGACCGGCCCCGCGGACAGGTGCTCGCCGAACAGGGCCGGGCCGTTGTATCGATCGCGGTGGGACTCGTCGGTGTGCTGCTGGTCTCGGGGTTGATCGAAGCCTTGGTGACGCCGTCACCCTTGCCGACATTTGTTCGCGTCGGTATCGGAATTATCGCCGAGGTGGCGTTCTTGTCGTATGTGGTCTACTTCGGGCGTCGAGCGGCGAGAGCCGGGGAGACCGGCGATATCGACGACGCGCCCGACGTGATCCCGACCGGCTGAGCCGGCGGAACGTCAAAGCCGCCCAGTCGCTTTCATCGCCAGATAGCGGTCGGCAAGGGCGGGCGCGAGCTCGGTGGGCGGTGCGTCGACGACTTCGACGCCGCCTTGACGTAGCCGTGTCGCGATCGCGCGGCGGTCATTGCGCGATCGTTCGGCGGCCGCGGCGTCGTAGACCGCTGCCGCATCCGAACGCCCGGTGGCCATTTGGTCCACGCGCGGGTCGGAGACCGCGGCGACCATCAGATGGTGTTTGGACGACAACCGCGGCAACACCGGCAGCAGGCCCTCGTCGAGGGCGGTGGCGTTGAGGTCGGTCAGCAGCACCACCAATGATCGCCGCCGGGTACGCCGCGCGATGGCGGCAACCATTGCGCGCCAATCAGACTCGACAAGCGTTGGCTGCAGCGGGGCCATCGCGTCCACCAGCTGGGCGAGCAGCTCGGTGCGCGAGGCGCCGAACACGCCGGCCCGGCTGACCCGGTCATGGGCGAGGAAATCGACATGATCGCCGGCCCGCGACGCCAGCGCGGCCAGCAGCAGCGCGGCGTCCATCGACCAGTCCAGACGCGGCCATCCCGCGGGGTCGGCTCCTGGACCAGAAGAAGTCGGATCCACCCCCACGCGGCCCGCCGCCATGCGTCCGGTGTCGAGCACAATCACCACCCGCCGGTCGCGTTCGGGCCGCCAGGTACGGACCATGACATCGGCGCGACGCGCGGTGGCACGCCAGTCGATCGAGCGCACATCGTCCCCGACGACATACTCGCGCAGCGAATCGAATTCGGTTCCCTGGCCGCGTATCAGTGTTGGCAGCAACCCGTCGATCTCGCGAAGTCTGGCGAGCCGCGACGGCAGGTGCTTGCGCGACAGGAAGGGGGGCAGTACCCGGACTTGACCGGGCACCGGCTGCGAGCCCTGCCGCCCGGCCAACCCCAGCGGCCCGATGGATCGGGCGGTGACCACCGCCGCACGCTGGTCGCCACGGCGGACCGGTCGCAGATGGGTCTGGACATGCTGGAGTTGCCCGGCGGGGATCTGTGAGCGCGTGGATGCGTGGTTCGGCGCGCGCGCTGGGTGGCCAGGCGTCGCGGATCTGGCCGCGGAAGCGGCGGGGGCCGTTGTTGTGGATCTCCACACTCACATCCACCGGTTGGCCAAGCCGGGCCGAGCTGTCCGGTGAACGGATATAACGCAGTCTGCGGGTGCTGGCCGCCAGTGCGATATCGACAGCGACCGCTGTCGCCAGCGCTGCCACCAGCACCTCGAAAGACCATTGCCGGCCAAGGAGAGAGTGCGATCGGCAGGATACCGATCAGCGCCACCAGGCCAGTGCGACCGGTCAGGATCACTAGCGGGGCACCGGAACCGAAGCCAAGATGCCGTCGAGTACTCCGTCGGGCGTCGCACCCTCGAGCTCGGCTTCGGGACGAAGCATCACCCGGTGCCGCAGCGTCGGGCGGGCCATCGCCTTCACGTCGTCGGGAGTGACGTAGTTGCGGCCGGATAGCCACGCCCATGAGCGGGCGGTGGCCAGCAGGCTGTCGCACCACGCGGTGAGACACCCAGCTGTAATGCGGGGGAGGAGCGGGTTGCTCCGACGATGTCGACGATGTAGCCCAATACCTCATCGGCGACCAGCACTTGTTGCACCGCTTGGCGACCGGCCGCCAGCTCGGCGGGTCCGGCCACCGGTTTGATCGCCGACAGGTCGCGAGGATCGAAGCCGTGTGCGTGCCGGTGCAGGATGGCGATCTCGGAATCACGCGACGGCAGTGTCACATTCAGCTTGAGCAGGAAGCGGTCGAGCTGGGCTTCGGGCAACTGGTAGGTGCCCTCGTATTCGATGGGGTTCTGGGTGGCCGCGACGATGAATGGGTCTGGTAGCGGCCGGGATTCGCCATCCACGCTGACCTGACGCTCCTCCATGGCTTCGAGCAGCGCGGCCTGCGTTTTGGGCGGGGTGCGGTTGATCTCGTCTGCCAGCAGCAGATTGGTGAATACCGGACCCTGCCGGAATACGAACGCGGCGGTGCGCGCGTCGTACACCAGCGAACCGGTGATATCGCCGGGCATCAGATCCGGCGTGAACTGCACCCGCTTGAAGTCCAATTGCAATGCTGCGGACAGCGCTCGGACGAGCAGCGTCTTCGCCACTCCGGGAACACCTTCCAACAACACATGCCCGCGGCACAGCAGCGCGATCACCAGGCCACTGACCACCCCTTCCTGTCCGACGACGGCCTTGGCGAGCTCGCCGCGCAATGCCAGCAGTGCATCTCGCGCCGAGTCGGCGAGCGGAGATTCTCCGGTAACGGCTTGCGGGGTGGAGGGGACTGTGTCACGAGTTGGTGACCTGCCTTTCGATTTCGTCGAGTGCATGGGCAAGTTGGAGCAAGTCATTGTCGGTATTCGGCGGTGGGCCGAACAGGTGGTGGGAAACGAATCCCGCGTCGATCCCGGTGCGCTGGGAAGCCGTTATGACCACCGCCTGCGCTTGCGCGCCGGGGCCCAAGCCGAGCCGGGGCAGCAGTCGCTGCAGTGTCGCGGTGCGCAGTGCCGCGGCGGCGCGATCGCGTGCCCGGCGGGATCGGTACAGCCGGCCGCGGCCCTCCACGGTCTCCGACGCGCGTACCACGACGGGTAGGTCCTCGGCCACCAGCGGACCGGGACGGCGACCCTTCCACAGTGCAACCAGCAGCACGACCACCCACAGCTGCCAGACGATCCAGGTCACGTTGTCCGGAATGAGGTCGAAAATTGAAGTCGGGGAGGATGTTTCACCCTCGACGTGGTGTGGCGCGTACCAGATGAGGCGGGGCCGGTCGCCCGCAAGATTCATCGCGAGGGCGGCATTGCCCGCCTGCAACAGGCCCCCGTTGGTCATGAAGTCGCTACTCCCGACCGCGGTGGTGGTTCGCCCGTTGTCCCGGAACCGAATCAGCACCCCGTCGTAACAGCTGGTGATTGCCCGGCCATCTTTGACGTCGAAAGTATCGCTTGGCCCGAAGCGAACCGACCCGGCTCGCGTGGCTTCTCGCAGAGTGCAATTCGGGTTGCTGTCGAAGGCGCTGGCGCCCGAGATACGCACGCCGGGCAACAGCGCCTCGCGGGTTCGCGCGGTCGGTTCGACCAGCAGCAGGTCGCCGGGCGCACCGGCCAGCCGCTCCAATTGCGAGTCGTCGGTCAGGTACTGGCTCTCCGCTACCAGGATCAGCGTGTCGGGACGTGCTGCATGTTCGACGTCGGAGATGCTGCCTGCGACGATAACGTCGACGCCGCCGTCGCGTAACAGCGTCACCAGCGCGTGGGCACCGTCGGGTCCGGTGGATGCCGGATCCATTCGAGCACCCGGCCGGGGCGCGGTCAGGTATGCGCCGATCCAGGCGACGACCGCGAGCACGACCAGCGTGAGCGCGACCCCGCGCCACGACCGCCACCGTCCCTTTGCGGGAACCGACGCGATGGTCGCCATCACCGCACCTGCGCCCATGATTCGGCCGGGGCGTGATGTCCGGCGCCGGATGCGGCGGCCGGCGCCCGCATCCGCAAGTGGTCGTCGAGATCGACGATCATTTGGTAGGCGGCCTGGGTGCCGGGCACCTCGCCGTAGGTGACATCGTTGAATGCCGTTGCCGCCTGGGATAATTCGTCAGCCAGATGTGGCAACGCCTCGGCGGCGTCTCGCGCGAGCTCGTTGGCGGTGCGCCCAGGCGCCGGGTTCAGGACGCCGGTCTCCTCGAGTTGACGGGCGATGGCACGCAACCGGTGACGGATGGCTACGGTCCAATTTCCGTCGGCCGCATGGCGTTCCGCAGTTTCGCGATGTTGGGCCGCGGTGAGCTGGGTGGCTTCGAACAACTGGTAGTCGCCGCGGCGCCTGGTGCGCATGGTGCGCCGAGCGATGTGGATGGCGACCACGATCGCGACGGCCAGCAAGGTCAGCAGCACCGCGGTGGTCAACCATCCACCGGGTATCGAGGCGCTCTTCTGCAACAGCCGATACAGCAGTTCGTTCATCCAATCGAGGAACTGCTGTGTCGCGGACGCCTTGGTGTAGATCGGTTGGTTGAGCTCTGACTCGGCGGCCTGATGTGCGGCATCGCGGTCGATGTCGATAGAAGGCACTGTCAGCTGTTTCTCACGCTGGCCTGGTCAGCCAGAGGTTGTCGGTCGACGCGGCCGCGTAGGGTCCGCTCGCGGCGCCGGACTGCAGCACCAGATCGAAAGCCTCGGCACGGATTCGGCGGTCGGTGTAGAGCAGCACGATGACGCCGGCGTTGAACGGTGCCGTGATGATCTGGCCGATCGCCGATCCGATGGACGTGATTACGGTGCCCAGCAACAGGATTCCGGTGGAGGGCATTCCGGCCAGCATCACCTGGCCGACGATGCTGAACGGTGCACTGATCGCGCCGGAGACCACACCCGCCACGATGAACGTCAACACCCGGATGCCCAGTACCCGCCAGAAGCCATTGCGAAGCAGCGCAAAGGATCTGGTGATCGCTTCGATGACCGGCAGCCGCTCCAGCACGATCAGCACGGGTGCGAACAGCACGACCATGTACAAATACACCATCAACGCGATCATGGCGAAGAAAAGCGGGACACCCAGCAGCACCGCCGCGGCCCCGCTGCCGATCGCCGCAAGCAGAGCGACGATCACCGCCGCCAGCCCGAAGAGAATTCCCACGACGGCAGCTTCCAGCAGCGCCAAGCCGAGCAGGGGCAGCAGCCGCCCACGGATCTTGGCCCATGTTTCGCCGATGGTGATCGGCGACCCGAACACCGCGCGCCCGACGATGACGGTGAGCATTCCGGACAGCAGCATGCTGCCCAGCCAGGTGACCAGCACGCCGGCGCCCATCGACCCCAGCCAGGCGCCCACGACTCCCCAGCTCATTTCGGCTGATCGATCGGTGCTGAACCTGCCATAGGCGGCGATCGGCCCAACAGTGGCGATCAGCGAAATGATCTGCATGACCACAACGACGATCGCGGTCAATCCCAAGGTGGCCTTCGGATTGGCGCGAATGTAGCCGACCGCGCCGTTGAAGATGTCGCTCAGGCTCAACGGACGCAGCGGGATGATCCCGGGTTTGATCGCTCCCGGGGCCAACTGGGGTGAGCCGTACTGCGGCGAGGGGCCGTAGCCAGGCGGCGGTCCGTAGCCGGGCGGGGGGCCGTAGCCAGGTGGCGGCCCGTAGCCGGGCGGGGGCCCGTAGCCAGGTGGGGGCCGTAGCCGGGCGGCGGGCCGTAGGCAGGTGGCGGCCCGTATGCGGGTGGGGGGCCGTAGCCGGGTGGCGCCCGTATGCAGGTGGCGGCCCGTATCCGGGTGGCGGCCCGTATGCAGGTGGCGGGCCGTAGGCGGGCGTGCCATACCCCGGTGGCGGATAGCCGGCCGGTGTAGGCCCTCCCGGCGGGGACCAACCGGATAGCCAGGCGGCGGGGCGCTCACCGTGTCGAACAGCCGTTGTCGTTCGTCATGGGCTCCATCCTGTCGGCGGTCGGGCCTTTTCTCAATCTTCCCGGGTTTCGCGCTCCGGCCCCGCTGGCCTGCACAGTCTGCGCGCTGTCCCGGCGCGTAGCGTTTCCGGCATGGCGGAACTCAAAGCCCGGCTCCGGGCGGACCTGACTGGGGCGATGAAGTCCCAGGATAAGTTGCGGACCGCAACCCTGCGCATGTTGCTGGCCGCGATCCAGACCGAGGAAGTCTCCGGCAAGCAGGCCAGGGAGCTTTCCGATGACGAAATCCTCAAGGTGTTCGCCCGGGAATCCCGCAAACGCGGCGAGGCCGCCGAGATCTACACCCAGAACGGCCGCGGCGAGCTCGCCGCCACCGAGCACGCCGAGGCGCGGATCATCGACGACTATCTGCCCACGCCGCTCACCGAGGCCGAGGTGGCCGATGTGGCCGACACCGCCATCGCCCAGGTTGCCGAGGCGATCGGCGAGCGCCCCGGCATGAAGCAGATGGGACAGGTCATGAAGGCCGCGACCACGATCGCGGCCGGAAAGGCAGACGGCGCCCGGCTGTCTGCAGCGGTCAAAGAGCGGCTCTAGGCGCGTCGCACTCGCGGTTTGCGTCCGTGCGCCCGGGGTATCCGGTGTGCTATGACCAAGTTCGGCTATACGTTGATGACCGAGCAGAATGGACCCAAAGACCTTGTGCGCTATGCAGTTTCAGCCGAGGAACGCGGATTCGACTTCGAGGTTTGCAGCGACCACTTCTCCCCGTGGCTGACCTCGCAGGGGCATGCGCCAAACGCCTGGGCGGTGCTGGGCGCGGTGGCACACGCCACCGAACAGGTGGATCTATACACCTATGTCACGTGCCCGACGATGCGCTACCACCCCGCGATCGTCGCCCAGCAGGCCGCCACCGTGCAGATTCTTGCCGACGGACGGTTCACGCTCGGGTTGGGCAGCGGTGAAAATCTCAACGAACACGTCGTCGGCAAGGACTGGCCCACCGTCGAACGGCGCCACGACATGCTGCGCGAAGCCATCAAGATCATTCGCGAACTGTTCGGCGGCCGGCTGGTGAACTGGCGTGGCGACTACTTCCAGGTGGACTCCGCGCGACTGTGGGACGTACCCGATGTTCCGGTCGGCCTGGGCGTGGCGATGAGCGGGCCGAAGAGTGTCGAGAAATTCGCCAAACTCGCCGACCATCTGGTGGCCGTGCAGCCCGACAAAGACCTGGTGGACTCCTGGCATGTTGCCCGGCAGGCCGCCAACGGGACCGAAGGCGGGCGGGTCGTCGGGCAGATTCCGGTGTGCTGGGATCCTGACCGTGACGCCGCGATCGAACGCGCGCACGATCAGTTCCGGTGGTTCGGCGGCGGGTGGGCGGTCAATGCCGACTTGCCCACGCCAGCCGGTTTCGCCGGGGCCACTCAGTTCGTGCGCCCCGAAGACGTCGCCGAGAGCATTCCCTGCGGGCCCGACCTCGATGCGATCGTGGACGCGGTCCGGCCCTACTGGGAAGCCGGCTTCACCGACATCGCGTTGGTTCAGATCGGCGGGCAGACCCAAGATCTGTTTCTCAAGGAAGCAGCAGAACCCTTGCTGGCAGCGATGCGAGCGGCGGCACCCTAACCGCTTGCAAACCAACCGTGAAGGAGAACGAGGTGTCAAACGAATTGCAAGGCAAGAGAATCGCCATTCTGGCCACCGACGGCGTGGAAAAGGTCGAACTCGAGCAGCCTCGCGCGGCTCTGCAACAGGCGGGCGCTCAGACCGAAGTCCTCTCGTTGAAACCCGGCGAAATTCAAGCGCGCGAGCATGATCTCGAACCCGCGGGAACTTTCGCGGTCGACCGTATGGTGTCCGACGCGTCGGTAGCCGAGTTCGACGGCTTAGTGCTCCCGGGCGGCACGGTGAACCCCGACAAGCTGCGTATGGACGCGACGGCAGTCTCGTTCGTCCGTGACTTCGTCGGATCCGGAAAGCCGGTCGCGGCCATCTGTCATGGCCCGCTGACACTGGTGGAAGCCGGTGTGGCGGCGGGGCGAACACTCACCTCCTATCCGAGCATTCGCACCGATTTGCGCAACGCGGGCGCGCGGGTCGTCGACGAGGAAGTCGTCGTGGACGGCAACTTGATCACGAGTCGCTCTCCGTCGGACCTGCCCGCATTTTGCTCGGCACTCATCGAGCAATTCGCGCACGCTCCAACGGGTTAAACCCCTCGCCGGGTGGGGCGGCGTTTCAACGCATTGTTTGTGGGCATTTAACACAACATGCCGTGATCACCACGGCGATCACCCGAAAGGCGCACCGTTGACCAGCCCGTACCCTGCTCCTGTCGACGTCTTGGCTGCGCCCACGGTGTATCAGCCACAAGAAGACTCCCGATTGCTCGTTCGGGCAATGCAACACAGCGGAGTGGTCTCCGGTCGTCGAGTCCTGGATCTGTGTACCGGCAGCGGGTTCGTCGCGCTTGCCGCTGCCGACATGGGTTGTGCCAGCGTTACCGCATTCGATATTTGTCCGCACGCGGTGCATTCCACCCTGGGCAACGCGGCCGTGGCGGGGGTCGACATCGACGTCCGGGAAGGCTCGTGGATTGCCGCCCTGAGGTGCGCGCCATTCGACGTGGTGGTGTCCAACCCGCCCTACGTGCCAACCCCGCCGGAGGTCGACTTTGAGGCGGTCTCGCCGAGCCTGGGCCCGTCCTGGGCATGGAATGCCGGTCCCGATGGGCGGCTCGTGCTGGATCCGCTCTGCGCATCGGCATCAAACCTGCTGTGCGACAGCGGATCCCTGCTGCTCGTACAGTCGGCCCTGGCTGGCGTGCAACGTTCACTGGACTGCCTGCGGTCGACCGGATTGGACGCTGAAGTCGTTGCGTCCGAATGGATTCCATTCGGGCCGGTGCTCTCGGAGCGGGCGGACTGGCTGGAGGAAATCGGCCTGCTGCGGCGCGGCTGCCGGGAAGAGGAGTTGGTTGTGATCCGGGCGGATAAGCCATGACCGGAACACGGGTACGCGTGGTACCCAAAGGCCCCATTCTGGTATCGGGCCCGGTGCGAATCGAAATGGACGGCGGGGGCGTCGTCGAATCCGACCGGTTCATGGTCGCCATCTGCACCTGTGGCCGAAGCAAGGAATATCCGTTATGCGACACCAGCCACCGGCGCTGCCGGCACGTCGAAGGTGTTGACCCAGAGCCCAACTGAGGCTAGTCGAGAGGTCGCCGCAACGACGTTAGGTCCTGCGTCCAGGACGCCATGATGGTATCGGCGAGTCGATCTTCGACCACAGCGAATGCGCGCATTCCGAAAACGACGTCGCGGTCCAATTGCGGTTCGCGGGCCACGAGATCGCCGACCACGTCGAGGCGTACCACCTGTTCGTGTACCGCGTCGGCCTCCACGTGTTCGCGGTAGAAGGCGACGCAGGCCGGCGGTGCGTCCATCCTCTCCAGGGCCTCAACCATCCGGCGGGATCCCGGCGACGAGGTGATCTCCGTCGCGGCGAAATGCCCGATGGCCGCGCCACGCAGCCAGCGGTGCAAGCCGAACAGCGACATCAGGTTGACCACCGCTAGCGCGTCGGCGGGGACGGCATCGAGGTAGCCCAGATATGTCGGGTCCAGATCGGCTGCCGTCAACAGATCCGCAAAGAGCTGCTGGTGCAGTCGGGCACCCTGTCCGGCGCCATACTCGTCGAATTCGATTGCCACGAACGCCGCCTTGGCACCGCCCGTCAGCCGGGGAATCGCCCAGGCGTGCGGATCGCCCTCCTTGAGGTGGTACAGCGATCTTTGCGCCAGGTATTCGCGCATCTGCTGCCACGTCCCGGTGTCGCGCAAGTAGTAGGACGGGCCGGTGCCCTCGACCGGTTCGACGGAAATCGCTTCCATTTCCAGTGCCGCGGTGTGGTCGGGCTCGATCGGCTCGACGTCGCGGCGCACGCCTGCCAGAAAGGCACGCTCGAGTTCGGCGCGCAGACCCAACAGGTCGGGATTCCATTCCCAGGTGGGATCGACGCCCGCAAAGCCCCGGTAGTGCAGCTCGTAGCACATGCACAAGGCCAGCTGCAGGTCGAGACCGTAGGGATCCGAATCACGGACGGATGCGCCGGTCCGGGCGAGATGGTCTCCGGACGGAGGTCCGGTCAACGCGCGATGCACCGCCGTCGACAACGGTCCGTGTGCTGCCGGTAGGGCGGGTTCAAGCATGATCGACGCGCGGGTCACGTCGTTGGAGATACCACGATCGGGGTCGCCGCAAACGGTGTCAGCGCCGTCAGCTCGGCGCTTGCTAGCGGCCACCGGCCCAGTCGTCGACCCCCGCCGGCGCCGTCGGCAGTCGAAAGGTGATATCGACCGTGGTTCCGGTTGGGCTGCTGTCGATCTCCATCGTGTCACTGATGGCCCTCATCAGGATCAGGCCCCGTCCGCTGTTACCCGGGTTGATCGCCGGCAGTTTCCAGGACCCGCTGATCGGTGACGCGTGCCCGGATTTTACCGTCAACGGTTTCGACTTCAAGCAGTGTTGTCCCGGCGCCGTGCCCGCGGTAAGCGTGCTCGACGCAATTGGTGCACGCTTCGTTGACGACCAGCACGATGTCGTCGATCAAGCTCGGCGCGGGATTTCGGCGGCCCTGAGCCAATCGGCCAGCCGATGCCGGGTGCTGGCCAATTCATCTGCAATAGCATGGGTTTCGATCATAAGCGGCGCCTGCTGGTGCCGGTATATCACCATCGCCACGTCGTCGTCGTATCCCGCCGCCGGAGACAGCTCGCGCAGCACCGCATCCGCGACGGCGTCCAGCGGTAACATCATCGTCTCCACCAAAACGTCGGCGGCGCGGATGATTCCGTCGTCAATCGAGACGTGTCTGCGTTCGACCAAACCGTCGGTGAACACCATCAGCGTCGAGCCGGACGGCAGCCGCCGGGACAGTTGCGGGCGAGGCTCGTCGCGACGCACCGCGAGCGGCACCGACCGGGCATCGTTCAACACTGTGGTGCCGGAGTTGGGTCCGGCGAGCACCGCGGGCATGTGTCCCGCATTGCTGTACTCCAAGACGCCGGATTCGGTATCTAGGATTGCCAGAAAAACGGTGGTGCAGTATGCATTTGGAATGAGCCTGGCCGCGAGGTCGAGTTGCTCGAGCACTAGCGCGGGTTGGGCGCCGTTGATCAAGAGGGCGCGCGCCGAGCTGCGTAGCTGACCCATGATCGCCGCGGCCGGCAGACCCCGGCCTACGCAGTCGCCGACGACCATGCCGATGCGGTGATCGCCGATCGGCAGCACGTCGTACCAGTCGCCCCCGATCTCCAACGGCGGAACAGCGGGTTCGTAGCGCATGGCAAATCCCGGTGGCGGCTCCATCGGTGGCAGCAGCGCGCGCTGCAGTGTCAGCGATGTCTCGCGAGCGCTCTCGAATTGGCGCACATGCTGCATGGCCAAACTCAGGTGACCGATCAGCACCGTGACCAGGAGCCGATCCTCCGCGCTGACCCAGCGCGATGCACCAAGCTCCAACCACAACGCGAGGTCTCCCGTGCCGGAGAGCACCGCGACCAATCCCTGCGCCTTGCCGGGCTGGTTTGGCTGTTCGACGATTTTGGCCGTCAGCGGCAGCTGGTGGCGTGCGTCCTGAAAGGTGTTGCGCAACCACGTCATCTAGTCCGCGCCACGTCGTTTCGGCGGGCTCGCCCGCCACCTGAACAGTGGGCTCCCCGTCGCCGGCCGGCCAGGTCACTGCGATCACGCGCTGGACGCCGATCGCCGTCCGGCACTCGTCGAGGGTGATCGCCAATAGCTCGGCGACGCTTTTGGCGACCGCCACGGCGGTGGCAAGGCGCAGCACCGCGCTCTCCCGGGCGGCAAAGGCCCGTTCGGCGGTGATGTCGCGAATCGTCCCCACGTAGACATCTTGGTCGGACCCGGCTTCCCTGACCGCGTTGATGCTCACCATCACCCAGGCGAGATGTCCGTCGCGATGGCGAATCGGAGTCTCGTACTGGGCGGCACCGTCGCTGCGGACCCGCGATTGTTCTTCTCGCGCAGTCTTCTTGTCGACCACCCACGGGTGCGGCCACCGGTAGGGCAACCCCTCGGGGGGATAGCCGAGGATATCGATGAAGGCGTTGTTCATCTCGAAGATCGAGCCTTCATGATCGGCGACGAAGAACCCCTCCTGCAGTGAATTCACCAGAGCTGTACGGAATTTGTCGCGGTCGGCAAGACCGTCGGCGCGGGCGCGCTGTTCGGCGTACCGCCTGGTGCCGTCGAGAAACCCCCGAGTCGCGACGTCAAGCGGGGCCAGCGTCTGCAACAGAAATTCCAGTGCGACTGGTGCGTCGATCTGAATGTTCTCGGATATTTCGAGGACCAGCCGGACGTGGTGCTCGATGATGTCGAGCATGCTGACTCGTTCTTGCAATGCCCGGCGCCCGAGCTCATGGCCGACCGCAAGGCTGTCCTCGTCACGCGCGCCCAAATACGTCCGCAGTGCGGCGATGTATTGAGCGTGAAACTCGTCTGCATCGGTCATATCGAGACTCCCCGGTGACGCGCGGCGAGCACCATCGCGTCGTCGGTTTCCTTGGCATGTTTGGCCAGAATCTGTTCGGCTATCACCGTGGCCGAAGCGGCGAAGTCGATGTGGTCCAGGTGATCCTCGGCGATACCGTCGCTGGCGATGACGATCAAGTCACCGCCGCGAAGCGAAACCACCTGCGCCGGCCTGATTTCCGGGATGCGATAGCCGACGATGCCGGCGGCCAGCCGCGCGCTGGATCGGATGTGGACACCGGTCGCGTCCTTGGAGACGAGGTTGGCGCTGACATTTCCGACCCCGGTCCAGGTGAGCGTTCTGGCCGCGAAATCCACCCGCGCCAGGCTCATCGCGACTCCTCGGGTTCCACCCAACACACGGTGACAGAGCTGGACCAAGACTTCGAGCCGCTCGCCGGCGGCCCGCTGCAACGCATCCACGGCGCGCATTGCGGCGCTCGCGGCGGCAGGACCGTGACCGAGGCCGTCGATCACACCGAACAGCGCGGCACCATCATCGATGGGGATCGCGATCTTTTGATCACCGCTGGTGGCCTCGCCCGGTAGTGGGCGCCCCGCGTTCGCCCACTCGATCGGCCCTAGTCGACCATTGTCATGCACGGTCATGCACGGGCCGGTACCCATTTCCACATTTCGACAACCGTGCCCCGGCCGTGTTCGGATTCCACCACCAACCGGTCCATCAAACGGCGGGCGCCGGGCAAGCCCATACCTAACCCGCGACCGGTCGAATATCCGTCCTCCATTGCTCGTTCGATGTCGGCGATACCCGGACCGTCATCCTCGGCGCGGACGACTAAAGCCCTGCGGCCATCGCGTTCGGCCACCGTGACCTGGACTGCGCCGCGACCCGCGTAACTGGTGATGTTTCGGGCTATTTCGGAGATCGCCGTGGCGATCATGGTGACGTCGGTCAGCGAGAATCCGAGGTCGAGTGCTAGCTGATGTCCGGCCTTGCGGGCTGCGACGATGTCGTCGGAATTGTTGATGTTGACGACAATGTCACACGCCACCGTCGCGCCCGATCGTCGGTTTCCCTGCTCCCTGTTGGCGATTCAGCAGCGCGAGTCCCTCTTCGAGATCCAATGCGGTGTTCATGTCGTCGAACGCGAGACCCAGCTGGACCATCGCGAAGGCCACCTCTGGCTGCAGACCCACGATCACGGTATCCGCGCCGCGCAGCCGGGTCATGTGCGCAATCGTGCGCAGCGAGCGGGCCGCGAAAGAATCCATCACGTCGATAGCGGTGACGTCGACGATGATGCCCTGCGCGCGGAATTGGCTGACCCGCTCCATCAGGTCGTACCGAAGTCGTTCGGCGTCGGAGTCGGACAGGGCTGCCTGCACCGAGGCGATAAGGATCGAGCCCTGTTTCAGGATGGGTACTGGCATACGGTGCCCGTGTCGGTGGTGCTCACCCGGTCAGCTCGCCGGTGCGCGTGACTTCGTAGCCCAGCAGGCGCTCGGCTTCTTCGATACCGCCCTGTAGGTCACCAACGGCGTTCATCTTGGACAGGTCCAGACCGATCGTCACCAACGTCAGCGCGATTTCCGAGGACAGGCCGGTGATGATCACGCTCGCGCCCATCAACCCGGATGCATCGACCGTCTGCACCAAGTGGTTCGCCACGGTGGAGTCGATGGTGGGCACACCGGTGATATCGATGACCACCACTTTCGCGCGGTTAGCGCGGATGGCTCTCAACAGTTGCTCGGTGACCTGCCGGGCGCGTTGACTGTCCAGCACACCGATGATCGGCAGAATCAGCAGCTGCTCGCGCACCTGCAACACCGGGGTGGACAGCTCGCGGATCGCCTCCTGCTGCTGCCGGATGATGCGCTCGCGTTCCTGCACGAAGCTGACGCCCACGGTGTTGGCGATGCGGTTGGCGGCCGGCTCGTAGGCGTCCAGAACACGGTTGAGCATTTCGAACTCGGTCTGGTACTTCTCGAACAGGGAGCGTGCGAGCACGTCGCGCAGCAGCAGCACGATGCCGAGCACCTCGTCGGTTTCCACGCCCCGCGGGATGATGCGTTCCGACAGGTCGCGCGCGTAGGCCTGCAGGGCCTCGACGCTACCGGTTTCGAGCACCTCGACGTAGTTGTCGTAGACGGCGGTCGCTTCGGAGAAGAGCTCCTCCGGGGTCATCGCCGTCAGCAATTCGGCCTCGGTGATCCGGCGGGCCCACTCCTCGCGCAGAACCGTGCGATTCTGTCGCAGATGCTGCACTAGCTGCGGAAGGAGACCTTCACTGGAGATACTGACCGTTTGCGAGGTGGTGCCGGTGCTGCTGGAATCTGACATCTGGCCTCCCGAGTGCCGCGTCGCGCTCCGCAGTGCGCAGGTTGTATGGGGAGACTAGCCTGGATTGACGCGCGGCAGGCGTTGAGGTCTTCTTCTTCTCGCAGTTCGCACGGCAGGCTAGGCTTGCACCACATTGAAGCCCGGGACAAAGGATCACCATTGTCAGCACCTGATTCGATTACCACGTTGGTCGCGGACCACGATGGGGTGTCCGTAGTCAGTGTCAGCGGCGAAATCGATCTAGTCACCGCACCGGCTTTGGAACAAGCCATCGGCACGGTCGTCGCGGAAGCGCCGACGGCGCTGGTCATCGACCTTTCCGCGGTGGAGTTTCTCGGCTCGGTCGGGCTGAAGATCCTGGCGGCGACCTTTGAGAAACTCGGCAAGGCGGCTGAGTTCGGGGTGGTCGCGCGGGGTCCGGCGACCAGACGCCCGATTCACCTGACCGGTCTGGACAAGACGTTCCCGTTGTATCCGACGCTGGACGACGCCCTGACCGCCGTGCGGGAGGGCAAGCTCAACCGCTGACGTGACCCCACGTCATAGCCTCGGCGACGGCGATGTGTCCCTCGAAGTCGAGCGGGCCTGTGGGTGCGATGATCACCGGCATGGATGTCGACCACCCGGAAGACGACCAGCGATGGGATCGCGATAAGCGCGGCGAGACCGAAACCGAGCGACTCGACCGCAACTGGACCAGCCTGTTGCAGGAACTCCGTGTGGTGCAGACCGGCGTGCAGCTGCTCACTGGGTTTCTCCTGACGCTCCCGTTCCAGCAGCGGTTCGACGTTCTCGATCAAGAGATGCGGACGGCGTATCTGGCGACGGTGGCATGTTCGGTAGGCGCAACGGTTCTGCTCATCGCCCCGGTCGGCATTCATCGGCTGCTGTTCCGCCGGCATCGCCTGCAGGTGCTGGTGTCGGCCGCGCACCGGTGCGCATACGCCGGGCTGGCGCTGCTCGGGTTGGCGCTGACCGGGGTGACGGTCATCGTCTTCGTCGCGGTGGCCGGGACCACCGCTGGGTTGATAGCGGGAGCGTGTGCGCTGGCGATGTTTACGGTTTTTTGGTGGCTGTTGCCGCTGTCGCTGCGCACCCACGGCAAGTAATCAGCGGTCGCGCACCAGCGCCGCGATGCGGGTGGATTCCAGATGACCGAGAAGGTCCTGCGGGTCGGCGAAGATCGGTGACGCGCCGGCCGCCTGCAATTCCGTGTCGGCGGTGCCGCCGCTGCGCACTCCGATGCACGACACCCCGGCGGCCTTGGCAGCGTGTGCATCCCAGACGGCGTCGCCGACGAACACGGCCTGATCAGGACTCACACCGACCCGGTCCATCGCGACTTGGACGATGCCAGGCTCGGGCTTGGCGGTGTCGACGTCGCGGGACGACGTCGTCGCCGCGATCACGTCGTCGCAGCCGAGCACCTCGCGCAGCATGTCGAGTTCGTCGTCGGGTGCCGAGCTGGCCAGTACCACCTGCAGACCCAGTTCGGCGACGCGGCGCAGCAACTCCCGGGCGCCCGGTAATGGTGCCAGCAGAGGTGAGATCTCCCGGTAGTACCGGCTGTGCGCATCGCTGAGCCGGTCTTGTACGTCCGCCGGGGCGTCGTCGGAAAGGGCGCGCACCAACTTCGAGCCGTCCATGCCGATGCCGCGGTGGATGCGCCAGGCCGCGACCGATATGCCTTCGGCATCAAACGCGCGTTGCCACGCGTAGACGTGCAGATAGTTGGAATCGACCAGGGTTCCGTCCACGTCGAACAGGACAGCGGGCACACTCATCGCTGCGGCATACCCGCCTTCGGGCCCGCTGACACGAGGTCTCCTGGCATACAACACGTTTCGCGAAGAATCTGAGCCGGCGCTGCGGGCTCGGGCCGGCTCAGATACGCCCACCGCCGTGCCCGTGGGGCCGACCTGCAGATTGAGGCCACCGGGGCTGCCTCGTGCCCCAAATTGTCGGGCGCGCAATTTCTTCGGCTGGACCAGTGTGGGGGGCATCAGAACGGGGTACCGCCCTTGCCCAAGGGGGAGTACACGGACGTGCGTCATCCCGCCACCCAGCAGGAAGGAACAGCCATGAAGACCGCAAGCGATTACGACGCGCGTCGCGTGAGCGACATCGAGACCCAAGAGCCTTCCGAACTCCGCCAGCTGGATCCCAAATTGTCGGGGCCGTCCACCGCAGTTGTCGATGACGATCCCAACGATGTGCATTTCTTCGAGCTGCCGGGCGCGGACCTGTCCGGCGAAGAACTGGCCGTGACGGTGATTCCGCAGCGGTCCGACGAGTTCACCTGCTCGAGCTGCTTCCTGGTTCAGCACCGTAACCGGATGCGCCTATCCAGTGCCGGGCTTCCCGTTTGCGCCGATTGTTCGTAGCGCGTTGGGAACTACAATCGACGGTATGCACGGCGTTTTAGTTTTCGACGGTCGGTGCGGGGTGTGCACCCGGGCGGTCAACCTGCTGGCTCGGTGGGATCGAACCGGCATGCTGCGCATCGAACCGATGCAATCGCCGGGGATGGCCGACCGGCTCGGGGTTACCGACGACCGAATGCTGGAATCGGCGTGGTGGCTGGACTCGTCCGGCGCGATCTTCGCCGGCGCACACGCCATGAATGTCGCCCTGGCCGCGGCACTGGGCACGCGGTTGCCGTTGTGGATCTACCGGATTCCCGGCGTCGGCGCGGCGCAGAACGTGATCTACCGCTGGGTGGCGACACATCGATATCGCTTCCGCGGTGTGACGCCGCTGTGCGAAGCCGAGCCTGAGCGATGCGCGTAGTCGCCGCCCTCTGATTGGCATCGGCGCGTGGCAGCCCCCGCCATTCGTGGCGAGAACTCGCCGCATGGCATGAGTCGTCCACCCGGTTTGCCCGCGCCGCGTGTGTTTCGTCCGGCCTTTGCCGCGGCGTACGCGCTGGCGTATCTGGTGGGCGGCGAGCGCCGGATGCTGCGATTGATCCGCCGGTACGGACCGATAATGACGATGCCCATCCTCAGTTTGGGCAACGTCGCGATCGTGTCGGACCCGGAGTTGGTCAAGCAGGTTTTCACCGCCGCGCCCGACGTCCTGCTCGGCGGCGAAGGGGTGGGGCCCGCGGCGGCGATCTACGGCTCGGGATCGATGTTCGTGCAAGAGGAGCCCGAACATCTGCGGCGGCGCAAGCTTCTGACGCCTCCGCTGCACGGCATGGCGCTGAGCAGTTACGTGCCGATCATGGAGAACTCAGCACGCGCGGCGATGCGCAGCTGGCCCGTCGACCGACCGTTCCCGATGCTGGTGGCGGCGCGGTCGCTGATGCTGGACGTGATCGTCAAGGTCATCTTCGGCGTGGACGATCCTGACGAGGTGCGGCGATTGGGCCGCCCATTCGAACGGTTGCTGAATCTCGGTGTCTCCGAGCAGTTGACGGTCCGCTACGCGCTGCGGCGGCTGGGCGTCTTGCGCGTGTGGCCGGCGCGGGCGCAGGCCAACCGGGAGATCGATGCGGTCGTCATGCCGCTGATCGCCGCGCGACGAGACGATCCCCGTCGCAGCGAGAAGCTCGACATTCTGACATTGCTCATGTCCGCGCGCGGCGACGACGGAGAACAATTGTCGGACAACGAGATCCGCGATGATCTGATCACCTTGATGCTGGCCGGTCACGAAACGACAGCAACCACGCTGGCATGGGTCTTCGACCTTCTGCTGCACCATCCTGATGCGCTACAACGCGTGCAGGCTGAGGCCATCAGCGGTGGGGAAGACTTCACCACCGCGGTGATCAACGAGACATTGCGGATACGTCCCCCCGCGCCGTTCACGGCACGCGTTGCCGCGCAACCGTTTCCCATCGGTGGCTACTGTATCGACGCCGGCACGCGAATTGTCGTGCATATCGTCGCCATCAACCGCAACCCGCAAACCTACGCGCATCCCAAGGAGTTCCGACCCGAACGATTCCTCGGTAGCCGACCGCAAACCTATGCATGGGTTCCATTTGGCGGAGGTATCAAACGCTGCCTGGGGGCGAGCTTTTCGATGCGGGAGCTGATCACTGTGCTGCACGCCCTGTTGCGCGAAGGCGAGTTCAGTGCCGTCGACGAAGAGGCGGAGAGAATAGTGCGGCGCTCGATAATGCTTGCGCCCCAGCACGGAACCCGAGTGCGGTTCCGCCCTCGCACACCACGCTAATTCTGTGACCACTCCCGCGCGCAGACGCGGCAATGCCGGGTGACTGTCGCCGGTTCGCCCTCGGCGGGCTGACGGACCAAATGGGTGGATAGATCGCCGCAGCCGGGGCAGGTGCAGGTCGCGAGGTACGGCTCGACGGGTTGCCCGTTCATGAGATGCAGGTTTTCCGCCCTGGAGAAGGGCACGATCGCCAACCGCTCGGGGCGGGGACCGCCGCTGGGAGTGTCCAACCACAGCAGGCCACAGACCGCCATCGCGACTGCCCCAAAAATGGCCACAATGACCAACGGGATGTTCCATGGCCAGTTCGGTGGAATGGGGGTCAGCGCTAGAAACAGCATCACGGCGGAGATCAGGAAGCTGATAATGGTGCCGGGTTTAGCGAATCGGTAGCCGCCGACCTGCAGCGCATCCCATACGTCGATCTCCTGCTGCCGTTGTGCTATCTCCAAAAGCGTTGGATGGTAAGGAAAGTCGGCGGACCTCGCAGAATCCGGGATGCTGGCGACAGTTTGGCGCGATCCGCGACTCGTTCGCCGCTCGGAGATCGGCCTGACCAACGCCATGCGCGCCAAGCTTAGTGCGGGGTGCCCGCCACGGCGAGGCGACGATTATTGCGAGTGGCCGCTGTACCGCGGACCCTTGCGGAATTCGGTCGCGAACCGCCGCACTACTCCCCGCCAGACCGAGCGTTGCGATGAACGTCGCTGAACCGGCATAGCAAATGTCGACCAGAGAGTCGGAACGGATGGCGGCCAATGCTTAGGCCGAGAACAGCGGCTATTACAGGCCGAATTCCGATGATCCCTCAGCGCTTGCTCAGCGACGAACTTGTACCGTCGGGCGCTGTGGGCAACACGGGGTTTTCGCGGTCATTAACAGATCACGGTGTGGTTCCTGCGGGGGTCAACTCAGCGCGGATGCGGCTCGTGCGGCAGCCAACGTAGTCGCCACCCGTTAGGCGCCGAGGGGGAATCATGCTGGATTTTGCGGCGTTACCGCCGGAAGTCAACTCGGTCAGAATGTATTCCGGCCCCGGATCGGGGCCGCTGCTGGCTGCCGCCGCCGCTTGGAACACGCTGGCGGCCGAGATGCGTTTCGCGGCAACTGGTTACGACTCGGTGCTTTCCGCAACAATGCCTCCGTGTCCGGCATCTCTAACGGCTTCACCACCAACGGGATGCTGAACCCTACGACGCTCGTCGATTCGATGGTGACGATCAACTCGCTGAACGCAGTGGGCGCAAGCACGTCTGGGTTGGAGGATTTGGCCGCCGGCCTGGCTAGTGCGCCTGCGCTGGCATCTGCGACCACGGCCCTGCCCGGCGCGGCGGCATCGGCGGGCATGGGACAGGCGAGCCTGGTGGGTGCCTTATCGGTGCCGCCGGCCTGGGCCGGCGCCGGGGCAACGGTCAGCACGGTTGCGGCCACGACTCAGGTCGGGGCGGGGGCGTATCACAGTTTTGGCGCCGCGACCCCGATGGTGATGGAACAGGCTGGGGGAGTGGGCATGCCGGGGGTGCCGCTGGCGGGCATGCCCGGTGGGCACGAGGATGAGTTCGCTGAACCGATCTACGGATTCCGCCCCCGCGTCATCGGACGCCCACCCGCCGCGGGATAACCACAGATGAAAGCCCTACCGCTGCTGGCCAGCGTCGTCGACCGCCTCTGACTCCGTGTCCATCGTCTCGGCATCATGTTCCGCACCGGGATGGCGTCCCGGGCGCTGCGGCAGCACGATCAGCAGGACGACGATGACGGCGGCGATCACCGCGGAAGCCAGCGGGCGGCTTAGGTTCAAGCCGCCGTGGTCGACCGGCTTGTCGAGGAAATCGCCGACGGTCGCGCCGAGTGGCCGGGTCAGGATGAAAGCGACCCAAAACAGGGTGACGCGCGAGATGCTCGTCCAGTAGTACAAGGCTGCGACCCCGAGCAGCCCGACGCTGAATACCAGCGCACCACCTTCGTAACCGAGCCCGCCGTCGTCGGCGAGCCAATCGCCGAGGGCAGTGCCGAGAGTCTGCGAAAAGGTGATCGTGGCCCAATAGAACGCTTCGACTTTCGGCGTCGAGACGGTATTCACCGACACCGAACCCTGCGACCAATGCCAGATCCCAAGGGTGGCCGACAGGCAGAACAGCAGCAGCAGCGATCCGCCCGTGTATCCGATCCCCAGCGAGCGGTCGGCGAAGTCGGCCAACACGGTGCCGAACGTCGTCGAGGCGACGATCGTGAGCCAGTAAAGAACCGCGTGGAAACGCTTAGCAAAAATTTGTGCTGCGACAAGTGCGATCAGCGCCCCGCCGAAAAGTGCCACCCCGGCCAGGTATCCCCAATCCAGCGTCATCGTGACGGTATCGCCGCCCGTCTCGCCGAGCGTCGTCGCCAAAACCTTGATGACCCAAAACCCAAGGGTGACCGCCGGCACCTTGGTCAATGCTTGTTTCGTCATTTCGCTCATGAATGCTCACCTGTCGATGTGCGGACCGCTGGGTTTTGGGGCGTCTGTCACCACGCGCCGGTGCGCGGCGGTGCGCGGTCTTCATCCTTGCTGAGCCGAGTTGAGAGGACACTGAGAACCGGGATTCCACCGGCCTCAGCGTTTTCTCAGCGTTCCCGTGCCAACGTGGTCCGATGAGGCGGCCGGGCATCCCGAGGCGATGACGTGACGATGACGGAGGGGTCAAGCGGGTGAAGGTGCTGGTCGTCGAGGACGAGCCGCGGCTGGCGGCGACGCTGACGATGGGCTTGCGCGCCGAGGGATGTGTAGTGACGACTGCCGACAACGGTTCCGATGGATTGTGGGAGGCCACTGAGAACCGTTTCGACGCAATCATTTTGGATATCATGCTGCCGGGGTTGAGTGGCTACGAGGTGCTGCGCCGCATGCGCGCAGCAGAGGTTTGGACACCGGTGTTGATGCTTTCTGCCAAGGACGGCGACTATGAGCAGGCGGACGCGTTCGACTTGGGCGCCGATGACTACCTGACCAAGCCGTTCTCATTCATCGTGCTGATCGCGCGGCTGCGGGCGTTGGTTCGCCGCGGCGCCCCCCAGCGGCCGGTCGTGCTGACCGCGGGCACCTTGTCGTTAGATCCGGCGCGGCGCATCGTCCGGCGCAACGCCGACACGATCACCCTGACACCGCGCGAGTACGGGCTGCTGCACTATCTGATGCGCAACAAGGGCGCGGTGATGCTCGATCAACGGGGGCTCGGGTGCGGGGGTTGACTGCGCCACCGGATGCCCGGCACCGTCGAAAATTTGAACGGCGACGACGCGCTGGTCGGTGGCCAGCAGGGGCGGATCGAGATCGGGCGTCTCTGACTGGAGCGTCTTGGTGATGTCGCGGAGGCGGGTTGCCGCCGCGTCGTCGACCGACGAAAGCAACGAGAAGTACAACACGGCCAGCAGGATCGCACCGGCCAGCGTGAGCGCCACCAGAATGACGGTGGCCGACACCAGTGCCGAGCGGGCCGAGATGCTCCAAACTCGCGGGCGCAACAGCGTCAGTTTCCGGCCTGAATAGGCCATCAGCACTGACCAACCCGCATGCGCCGATGTGACATCGTTCCTCCGTACCGCTCGAGACTACGGAGTCGGCGTCCCGCGCGGTTGCCCGACGGTACAGATTCGTCGCTGAGTCAACGCTGAGGAAGCCTCGGAGATGCATGCGGCGGCCAGTCACGTCTAGGTAGACCCGGTATCACTTCATCCCGTCGGCCCAAATATGCTGCGCGAGAAACGTTCATCCGGATAACCTTCGGCAGGCGGGTAGGGGGAGCGTTGAGTGGGGTGAGCTTGCAGACTCAGATGTCGCGCGGGCATGTGCTCTCTCGATTCGCCGTTATGAGTGTTGTGCTGGCTGTGACCGCGTGCAGCTCCTCTGGGACACCGGCGGGGTCATCCACGTCTCGGCCCGGCGTGGTCACGACACTTGCGGGCGGTGACACATGTAAGGGACGCGCGTCCCAGAACGTCGAGTCGCCGGAGTTTTATCAGCAGCACTACGCGAATGATCTGGCAAGTCCCCTCAAAGTGAGACTGAAAACCTACGATTCAGCGGTCGTATCCGTTGATAGTCAGCGGATTGGCGAAGCGGCAGGTGTTCTGGGCACCGAAATACGAGCGGACGCAAAGCTGGTCGACAGTCCGCGGGTTTATGGCTGTTATGACCAGCAAGTCTTAACCCACTTACAGAACGAAGCCGTAGCATTCGCGGACACGCTCGATGCCATGTCTTGCGCCAGCGCCGACATGTGCGGCAGGAAGCCGACTGAGGTTCCCAGCATCGTGGCGCAAGCGGCGCCACAAGAACGGGCCGCCCTCGACGCGTTTAATGCCTACGCCGCCCAGTTCGGCGGGGAAAAACTCCCTTCGCCACAGACCGCCGCTGGTCAGAGGGGCTGGCGGCTGTAGCCGGGCAGAGTTGGAAATGGGCTGTCGCTGAGCAGTTTTCAGATGGAAGACCTACCCGGTACGCTAGGCCAGATTGCCTAGCGCCGTCTAAAACCGGCTTTATCAGCCAGTTGATAGTCGGGGTGGCGGGATTCGAACCCACGACCTCTTCGTCCCGAACGAAGCGCGCTACCAAGCTGCGCCACACCCCGCGTGAAGCCACGACAGCGTATCGCACCCGCCCATCGACTCGCCAAACCGCTGGCTGACGGCTAGATCCAGCTGCTGTTGCTCTCGAATTCGACCAGCGCCTGGGCCGGATCGGTGAGATCGAGCCCCTGAGCACCGACCCACTCGTCGCTGAAATAAGTGTCGGCGTAGCGGTCGCCGCTGTCGGCGATCAGCGTGACCACCGAACCGCTGCGGCCCGCGGCGACCATCTCGGCGAGCAGGCCGAAGGCGCCCCACAGGTTGGTTCCCGTCGACGGCCCCACGCGTCGTCCCAGTACGGCGCTGACGTGGCGGGAAGCGGCGATCGACGCCGCGTCGGGCACCGCGACCATGCGGTCGACCACGTCGGGCAGAAACGACGGTTCGACCCGCGGCCGGCCGATTCCCTCGATACGCGACGACGTCGGGCATCACCAGGTCGTATTGCTTTTGGGCGTAGGCGGGAAAGAACGCGGAGTTCTCCGGGTCGACCACGCAGAGCCGGGTGGCGTACCGCCGGTAGCGGAGGTAGCGGCCGATCGTCGCGCTGGTTCCGCCGGTGCCCGCGCCGACCACGATCCATTCCGGGATGGGGTACTTCTCGTCGCGCATCTGCTCGAAGATCGACTCGGCGATGTTGTTGTTGCCGCGCCAGTCGGTGGCGCGCTCGGCGTTGGTGAACTGATCCATGTAGTGGCCGCCGGTCTGTTGGGCAACACGCTCGCGCCTCGGCGTACACCTCGCTGGATTTATCCACGAAATGGCAACGGCCGCCTTGCGATTCGATCAGTGCCACCTTGGAGGTGCTGGTGCTCGCCGGCACCACCGCGACGAACGGCAGACCCAGCAGGGACGCGAAGTATGCCTCGGATATCGCCGTCGAACCCGACGACGCCTCGACGACCGTGGTGCCCTCGCCGATCCACCCGTTACACAGCGCATACAGGAACAGCGAGCGCGCCAGCCGGTGCTTGAGGCTGCCGGTGATATGCGTCGACTCGTCTTTGAGGTACAGCGCGATGTCGACGTCGGTGCACCAGGCCGACGGCAGCGGGTAGCGCAACAGATGGGTGTCGGCGCTGCGACGGGCATCGGCCTCGATCAGGCGGATCGCGTTGTCCGCCCAGCTGCGCGGCAGACTGCGGTCCGCGATCGGGGCCGATCGTTCAACGCAACGAGGCCGCGGGATGTGAGCTACCCAGGTTGCTCCCGGAATCCCGCCCGCCCATCGGGGCGGCGACCAGCGTCAGCAGGGTTGCCTCGGGACGGCAACAGAACCGCACCGGCGCAAACGGCGAGGTGCCGAGCCCGGCGGAGACATGCAGCTGCGTATTGGCGCCCCACCGTGACGGCCCCTTCGCCCGGGACCGGTCCAGGCCGCAGTTGGTTACCAGCGCGCCGTAGAACGGCAAACACAGTTGGCCGCCGTGGGTGTGGCCGGCCATCACCAGCTGGTAGCCGTCGGCAGCGAAGCGGTCCAGCACCCGCGGCTCCGGTGAATGAGCCAGCCCCAGCCGCAGATTGGCGGCCGGGCTGGCCGGACCCGCGATCGTCTCGTAGCGGTCGCGGTCGATGTGCGGGTCGTCGACGCCCGCCGCGGCGATCCGCAAGCCGGCCACCTCGAACTCGCGGCGGGTGTGGGTCATGTCGAGCCAGCCGCGCTCGGTGAACGCCGCCCGCAGATCCTGCCACGGCAGCGGTTCACCTTTTATCCGGTGCGACGGGTTGGTCAGGTAGTTCACCGGGTTCTTCAGGCGCGGCCCGAAGTAGTCATTGCTGCCGAAGACGAACACACCCGGACGCGACAGCAGATCGCCCAGCGCCTGGACGACCGCGGGCACCGCTTTGGGGTGCGCCAGGTTATCGCCGGTGTTGACGACCAGGTCGGGTTCCCAGCCGACCAGTTCACGCACCCACGCCTGCTTGCGGCGCTGGTTGGGCAGCATGTGCAGATCGCTGATGTGCAGCACTCGCAGCGGTGTGGACCCCGGCGACAAGACGGGCATGGTTATCTCGCGCAGCACGAACGCATTGCGCTCGACGACCGCGGCGTAACCGATGCCGGCGACGGTCGAGCCCAGCGCGACGGCGCCGGCGCGTATCAGGGTGGGCAAAACATCGGCCATGCGCGCAGTTTACTGCCGGCTCGCGAACTCACAGCGCATCTTGGGCGCGAGCGAGCCTACGGAGGCGGCTGTCCCGGCGGTGGGGCGGTGCCAGCAGCGGAATGGTGATCGGTGGCAGCCCGGGGATTTCGATGACCTGCGAACCGATCGGCAGCGGCACACCATCGGGTGGCGGAGGCGGAGGCGGCGGGATGCCGTTACTGACCTGGATTGTGATGACCGATCCCGGAATCGTCTGGCCGGTGGGCGATCGTTCCGACCACCTCGCCCAACTTGGCGGTGCTGTTGACGGAATTGGTTTGGTCGGCGACCTGGAAGCCCGCGTCCTTGATGCGCGAGCGCGCCGCGTCCACGTCCATACCGGCGACGCTCGGCACTCGTGAGCCGGGCGCGCCTTCGACGTAGCGGGGGTCCGTCGGCGGCAGCTTCACATCGCCGAAGCTCAGCGCGATCGGCTTCATTGCGGTGAACCAGGTACGCGCCGGCTCGTTACCGCCGTACAAGTCACCCTCGCCGCAATGGCGCAACGGGGACGAGCACAAATCCGTCGGCGTGGTGGAGTCGTCGTAGATGTAGTTCGCCGCCGCGTAGCGACTGGTGAAGCCGACAAACCCGGAGGAGCGGTGGGCCTCGGTGGTGCCGGTCTTGCCGGACACCGGCAGGTCCCATCCCGCGGCACCGGCCGAACCCGCGGCCGTGCCACCGCCCGTCGCGTCCTTGCTCATCGCGTTGGCCAGCGTGTTGGCCAGGCCTTCGGGCACGACCTGATCGCAGGTCTCGGTGGTCACGGCGACTTGATTGCCGTTGCGGTCGATCAGCTTGTCGATCGGGTTCGGCGGGCACCACACACCGCCGGACGCCAACGTGGCCGCGACATTCGACAGCTCCAGCGCATTCACCTCGATCGGGCCGAGAGTGAACGACCCGATGTTCTGCCGTTTGACGAAGTCGGCCAGGCTCTCGTTGCTGTCGGGGTTGTAGTCACGGGCAGTGCCGGGATCGGCGTAGGAGCGCAGTCCGAGCTTGATCGCCATGTCCACCGTGCGCGTCACCCCGACCTGTGAGATCAGCTTGGCGAACGCGGTGTTGGGCGAGGTGGCCAACGCCTCGGTCACATTCATCGACCCGCGGTAGTTACCGGCGTTGATCACGCACCAGGTGTCCTTGGGGCAGCCCTTGGCCCCGCCGCTGCCCAGACCCTTGGACTGGAACCGCGACGGCACCTCGAGGGTGGCGTTGATACCCATACCCATGTCCAGCGCGGCGGCCGTGGTGAAGATCTTGAACACCGACCCGGCGCCGTCGCCGACGAGCGAGAACGGCTGCGGTCGCATGGTTTGACCGGCGTCGCTGTCGAGCCCGTAGGTGCGGTTGCTGGCCATGGCCATCACCTTGTGCGAATCCTTGCCCGGCTTGAGCACGCTCATCACGCTCGAGATGCCCGGCAGGTTCGGACTGGCGAACTTGTCGATGGCGGTCTTGACCGGTATTTGTACGTCCGGGTCCAGCGTGGTGCGGATCAGGTAGCCACCCCGGGCCACCTGTTCCTTACTGATCCCGGCACGGGATAGGTACTCCTGAACGTAATCACAGAAGAAGGCGCGGTCGCCGGCCGCGATGCAGCCGCGAGGCAGCTCGTTGGGCTGCGGCAATATCCCCAGCGGCGTGGCCTTGGCGGCACGCAACGCGTCGGTCTCCTGCGGCAGATTGTCGATCATCGTGTCCAGGACCAGATTCCGCCGGGCCAGCGCACCATCAGGGTTGGTGTACGGGTTGAGCGTGCTGGTCGACTGCACCATGCCCGCCAGCAGCGCCGCCTGCTGCCAGTTCAGATCCGCGGCGTTGACGCCGAAATAGGTCTGTGCGGCGTCCTGCACACCGAACGAGCCGTTGCCGAAGGAGACAAGGTTGAGGTAGCGGGTCAGGATCTCCGGCTTGGTGAACGTCTTGTCGAGCGTGAGCGCCATCCGGATCTCGCGCAGCTTGCGCGCCGGGGTCGTTTCGACGGCTGCACGCTTCTCGGCATCGGTCTTGGCGGTTACCAGCAGTTGGTAGTTCTTTACATATTGTTGCTCGATCGTCGAGCCGCCTCGGGTGCCGACGTCACCGGAGGCGTAGCCGGCCAGCCCGGTCAGCGTGCCCTTCCAGTCCACCCCGTTGTGTTCGGCGAATCGTTTGTCCTCGATCGAGACGATCGCCAGCTTCATCGTGTTGGCGATCTTGTCGGTGGGTACCTCGAACCGTCGCTGCTCGTACAGCCACGCGATGGTGTTGCCCTTCGCATCGACCATCGTCGAGACGGCGGGAACCTGTCCTTCGAGAAGTTGGGCCGAGCCATTGGCCACCACTTCGGAGGCCCGGTTGGACATCAGTCCCAGCCCGCCTGCAAGGGGAAACATCAGCGCCGCGGTGACCACACTGGCCAGCAGACAGCATCCGGCAAGCTTAAGAATCGTGAGAGCTGCCGGGGGACGGTCTGACATGCGTACTACATTAACCGCCCCCTGATGCCCTCCACGCCCTCGATCCGCAGAGCGGACCAAGATGTCGTGACCAGCGGCTTTGCGGAGCATTGGGAGCGGAAGTTTTCAATCGCGTTACATACCAGCTACCCAAAAGGGGTACTCAGTCGGATGACTGCGCCTACGCTCAATTACAAGACGGCACGCCCGTCCCAAAAAAAGCGTTATCAGACTGTTGCGCAATTGGCTCCTGACCACCTAACTTATACAGACGGTGAGATTCAGCTAACACCGATCGGCACAGTGTGGCGTAGATCGCAGCAAGGGTCTGCCACCCGAGGAGGGCGGTCGTAAATAGCGACCGGGAGGAAGGGAACAGCTCGTGTCAGGAACACGACCGGCAGCACGCCGAACCAACATTGCGGCAGCACAGGGGGTGCTTCACAGTGTTGAAGTTGAAGAACGAATTGCCTGGGTGTCCCAGGCGCTGTGTCGGACCACTGACCCCGACGAACTCTTCGTCCGGGGCGCCGCCCAACGTAAGGCCGCGGTGATCTGCCGTCATTGCCCTGTAATGCAGGAATGCGGAGCAGACGCGCTGGACAACAAGGTTGAGTTCGGCGTTTGGGGCGGCATGACCGAGCGGCAGCGCAGGGCCCTGCTCAAGCAGCACCCCGAGGTGGTGTCGTGGTCGGATTTCTTCGACAAGCGCAGGAACCGCGGCATCAGCTGACGATTCGACTGCTGGTGGGTCGGCTCGTCGAGACGCACTGATAGGCCGAGCCTCACTATTACATTTCTGTTACAGCGTCAGCTGCGTTGAGCGCAGGTCCAATAGTAATTCTAACGCGAACTAGCTTGTGCGCGATGACAATTCGCGACGGTAGCCGGGGTTGGTGCCCAGGTCGCCGCGCTCCAGCGGGCTCTGCAGCCCGCATCTATCGCCCACCGGTCCGATTTTTGGCGGTCGCTCAGCGCTCCGCAGTGCGGGCCGAATCGTCGCCGACCGCGGTGATCTGGTCGGCGAGCGCACGCAAGGCTTCCAGGTCCGATACGTCGAAGGGCAGCGACGGAACGCCCACAATCGGCACGCTCGGATTGGCCCCGGTGAACCGGGACAACAGCCGAATCTCTCGCTTGGCCGTCTGGCCCCGATCGGCATGAATCTTGAGCACGGCCGTGGCCAATGATGTGGCGTCGGAGTCCGCGCCAGACTTCAACGACTCGATGCCGTCGATTGCCCGCTCCACCGGCAATGCGCACAACAGCGGATGAGTCCGGTTCAAGATAAGTCCGGCCAGCGGCATGTTCTCTTGCGACAGCCGGTCGACGAAGAAAGAAGCCTCGCGCAGCGCGTCGGGTTCGGCCGCCGATACCACAACGAACTGGGTACCCCGTCTTTTCAGCAGCGCGTACGTGCGGTCCGCCTTTTCGCGGAAGCCGCCGAACGTGGCATCCAGCGATTGCACGAAAGATGCTATGTCACTGAGCAATTGCGAACCCATGATGGTGGACAGCGCCTTCATCGCCAAACCCATTGCACCGGTGACCAACCGCCCGATGCCCCGGCCCGGCCCGAGCAGCAGCCGCCACAGTCGGCTATCCATGAAGCTGCCCAACCGTTTTGGTGCGTCCAGGAAGTCCAGCGCATTGCGTGACGGAGGAGTATCCACCACCACCAGGTCCCAGCGGTCCTGCGCCAGCAATTGGCCCAGTTTCTCCATTGCCATGTACTCTTGCGTGCCGGCGAGCGAAGTCGCCACGGTCTGGTAGAACTGGTTGTTCAGAAGCGCTTGTGCCCGCTCTGGGCCGGAGTATTGGATCACCATTTCGTCGAATGTGCGGCGCATGTCGAGCATCATCGCGTGCAGTTCGCCGGACACCTCGGGCGCCAGCGGGACCCGCTGCGGCGTGTTGCCGAGGTCGTTGACTCCCAGCGCTTGAGCCAGCCGTTTGGCCGGGTCGATCGTCAAAACGCAGACAGTGCGGCCATATTCGGCTGCGCGTAATGCCATTGCCGCCGCGGTGGTCGTCTTGCCCACGCCGCCGGCGCCGCAGCACACCACGACTCGATTGGCTCGATCGGCCAGGATCGCGGCCAGGTCCAGAGCTTTTGGTGTGGTGCTCATCGAACTCCCTGCTGCGCAAGCGATTCCGAAAGTTCATAAAGGCTGCCGAGGTCGACGCCATCGGAGATGGCCGGCAGCTCCAGCCGCGGCACCTTGAGCGCGTCGAGCTGTTGGGCGGTCTCGGTGCGCGCGTTGATCCGGGTGGCATGCTGAATCGTTTCGGTCAGCAAGCCGGCGAAGTCGGCGGCGTCGAGCTCGATTCCCGCGGCTTTCAACCCGGCCCGCACCGAGTCCGCATCGATATCGCCCTCGGCGGCCTTTGCCAGGTCGGCGGGCTCCAGGTAGGGCGGGATGTTGCGATTCACGATCACACTGCCGATCGGCAGCTCCAGCTCGGAAAGTTCCTCGATGGCTTCCAGTGTCTCTTGCACCGGCAGCGCTTCCAGCAGAGTCACCAGGTGGATGGCGGTCTGGTCGGAGTGCAGCAACTTGACCACGCCGTCGGCCTGCGAGTGCACCGGCCCGCCCTTGGCCAAGTCGGACACCGCCTTCGTGGTGTCCAGGAAGCGTGCGATCCGGCCCGTCGGCGGGGCATCGACGACAATCGCGTCGTAAACCGGAAGTCTGTTCTTGTCGAGGCGCACCACCGCCTCCTTGATCTTGCCGGTCAGCAGCACGTCGCGCAGCCCGGGCGCGATCGTCGTTGCGAACTCGACCGCACCGATGCGGCGCATCGCCCGTCCGGCGATGCCGAGGTTGTAGAACATGTCGAGGTATTCCAGAAAGGCGGCCTCGATGTCGATCGCCAGCGCGTTGACTTGACCGCCACGCTCGGCAGTCGCGATCTTGAGTTCCTGGTGAGGCAGTGGGGGAACGTCGAAGAGTTGCGCAATCCCCTGGCGACCCTCGACTTCGACGAGCAGGACTTTGCGGCCTCCCGCTGCCAGGGTCAATGCCAGTGCGGCCGCGATCGTCGATTTGCCGGTACCGCCTTTGCCGGTAACGAAATGCAGGCGGGCCTTCGTCAGGCGGGCCGGCCAGGCGGCGGCAGCGCTGCCGCTAGAAATGGTTGCCACCATCGCATGCTAGCCCGAGCCCTTCGCGCCCCCCGCAAATCGGGTACCTACATCTCTAGCCGGGCTACCGGGCTGGCCAGTGTGGTTCAACTGCGACCGATAAGCTCGCGTCATGAGCCAACCGACCCCGTGGGAATACGCCACGGTCCCGCTGCTGACGCACGCCACCAAACAGATCCTCGACCAGTGGGGCGCCGATGGCTGGGAGCTGGTGGCCGTGCTCCCCGGCCCCACCGGTGAGCAACACGTCGCCTACCTGAAGCGCCCCAAGTAAGAGGATCGGCTCGTGAACGCTTCGGCCCGGCTTGGGCAGCTCGGCATCGCGCTTCCGGAGTTGGTTGCGCCGCTGGCCTCTTACGTTCCCGCGGTGCGGACCGGCAATCTGGTCTACACCTCGGGCCAGCTGCCGATCACGGATGGAAAGTTGGCGGGAAGCGGCAAGGTCGGCGCCGAGGTGAGCCCCGAAGACGCCAAGGCCATGGCGCGGATCTGCGCGCTCAACGCGCTGGCCGCGGTGAATTCGCTGGTGGGCATCGACGCGGTGACTCGGGTGGTCAAGGTCGTCGGATTCGTCGCCTCGGCATCCGGCTTCAACGGCCAGCCCGGCGTCGTCAACGGGGCCTCCGACCTGTTCGCCGAGGTGTTCGGTGACCAAGGCGCGCACGCGCGTTCGGCGGTCGGGGTATCCGAGCTACCGCTGGATGCGCCCGTGGAAGTCGAGTTGATCGTGGAGGTCGGCTAACGGCCGTGACCGAGACCGCTGAGCCGCTGACTCATCCCGCATACGGCAGGTTGCGGGCGGTCACCGACACTGCCTCGGTGCTGCTGGCCGATAACCCCGGCTTGCTCACTCTGGATGGAACCAACACCTGGGTGCTGCGCGGACCGCGCAGCGACGAGCTGGTCATCGTGGATCCGGGGCCCGACGACGACGAACACATCGCCCGGATCGCGTCGCTGGGCCGCATCGCATTGGTCCTGATCAGTCACCGGCACGGCGACCACACCGATGGCATCGACAAGTTGGTCGAGCTCACCGGCGCGACCGTGCGCTCGGCGGGCAGTGGCTTCCTGCGCGGCCTCGGCGGCGAGCTGGTCGACGGCGAGGTGATCGATGCCGCCGGCCTGAAGATCAAGGTGATGTCGACTCCGGGCCACACCGCCGACTCGCTGTCGTTCTTGCTGGAAGACGCGGTATTGACCGCGGACAGTGTGCTCGGTCGCGGCACCACCGTGATCGACAACGAAGACGGCAGCCTGGCCGATTACCTGGAGTCGCTGCGGCGGCTACGCGGCCTGGGCCGGCGCACGGTGCTGCCCGGGCACGGCCCCGACTTGGCCGACTTGGAAGCTGTCGCCACGGGTTACCTGACGCACCGCCATGAACGCCTGGAGCAGGTGCGCGCCGCGTTGCGGGATCTCGGCGGCGACGCCACCGCCCGTCAGATCGTCGAATACGTCTATGTCGACGTCGACGAGAAGCTCTGGGATGCAGCCGAGTGGTCCGTGCAGGCGCAATTGGACTATCTGCGTCGCGACTGAACCGTCGACGTCGAGGAGCTTTACCGCGCTCGGGGTGGGATGCTCGCTCGGTTGCGCCCGGGCTGCGCCCGCGCTTACCTCGCTCGGCGGGCCAGTCTCTCGGAGTCCGAGATCAGCACGCTCTTGCCCTCCAGCCGGATCCACCCGCGGTGGGCGAAATCGGCAAGCGCCTTGTTGACGGTTTCCCGCGAAGCACCGACCAATTGGGCGATCTCCTCTTGCGTCAGGTCGTGGGTGACCCGCATCGCGCCACCTTCCTGGGTGCCGAAACGCTGGGCCAGCTGCAGCAGCTGCTTGGCCACCCGGCCCGGCACGTCGGTGAAGATGAGGTCGGCCAGGTTGTTGTTGGTGCGGCGCAGCCGTCGGGCGAGGACTCGCAGCAATTGTTCGGCGATTTCCGGACGATCGGCGATCCAGGCCCGTAACGCGTCGCGGTCCATCGACACCGCGCGCACCTCGGTGATCGTGGTGGCGCTCGAGGTCCGTGGTCCCGGGTCGAAGATCGACAATTCGCCGAACATGTCCGACGGACCCATGATCGTCAGCAGATTCTCTCTACCGTCCGGAGATCGACGACCGATCTTGACCTTCCCCGAGACGATGATGTAAAGCCGGTCGCCCGGCTCGCCTTCGGCGAAAACGGTGTGTCCACGGGGGAAGTCGACGGGTTGTAACTGCTTGGTCAGTGCGGCGACTGCGCCGGGTTCAACCCCTTGGAAGATTCCTGCCCTTGCCAGGATCTCGTCCACGTTGCCTCTTCAGCTTTCCACGAAGTGATATGGGTGTGCCGACCTTGCCCGTGTGACGAGTCTAGAGGTAGGCCAACGTGCCAACGCTACACACGATTGACGTGTCTAGTCGCCCCTAATTGCGGATTTGCGCCTGAATGCGCGTGTATTCGCATCGGTGATCGGGCCGCGCCGGGCTCGTTGACGTGGCTTGCAAACGCCGACTCGGCGCGATGCCGGCCCGTGTGCGCGCTGGGCGGTGGAGACAGGGCGAGCTGCTGGGCCTGGCGTCGATGCAGGTATTCCAGCGCCTCGGGCATCCCTTCCCGAGCCAGCGTGTGCATATCCATTGGCTGCGCCTGCTCGAGAAACTCGTCCACGTCGGTCGCCGTAATCGACTCCCGGGCGAGCTCCTTTTCGAGCCGCCCCAGGCCGAGCGCAGCGAGCATAAGCAGCCCCGGTACGCAGGCCACCAGCAACCATGACACAAGGAGAGTAAACATGCCCAAGGTCTCAGCGAGATCACGAAATCAGTACTCTGTCGTAGGTGACAGTGGCAAGGCCGTCTGGGCGCTCGAAATCGAAGGCCCCCACGCCTGATTCGGGACTCGCCCCCCGCTGGTCTTCCGAAACCCGCGTCGGTTTGGTGCGTCGCGCGCGCCGGATGAATCGCACACTGGCACAAGCGTTCCCGGACGCACATTGCGAACTGGATTTCTCCTCGCCGCTGGAACTGACGGTGGCCACCATTCTTTCGGCACAGAGCACCGACAAACGGGTGAACCTGACGACACCGGCATTATTCGCGCGATACTCCTCGGCGCTGGACTATGCCCAGGCCGATCGTGCCGAGCTGGAAGGCCTCATCCGTCCCACTGGCTTCTTCCGCAATAAGGCGAGTTCGCTCATCGGCCTCGGGCAAGCCCTGGTCGAA
Organism: uncultured Actinomycetota bacterium; assembly: GCA_963832935.1. Taxonomy (GTDB): domain Bacteria; phylum Actinomycetota; class Actinomycetes; order Mycobacteriales; family Mycobacteriaceae; genus Mycobacterium. The sequence continues at coordinate 93,245 of CAWHWA010000013.1, read as the reverse complement.
CGGTTCGACGGCCAGGTGCCGTCGACCATGGACGAGCTGGTGACCCTGCCAGGTGTCGGGCGCAAAACCGCCAACGTCGTCCTGGGCAACGCCTTCGAGGTCCCCGGGATCACCGTCGACACCCATTTCCAACGGCTGGTGGCCAGATGGCGCTGGACCGCTGAAAAGGACCCGGTCAAGATCGAGCACGCCGTCGGCGAACTGATCGAACGCAGTGAATGGACCCTGGTGAGCCATCGAGTGATCTTCCATGGCCGCCGGGTGTGCCACGCCCGTAAACCGGCATGTGGTGTCTGCGTGCTGGCCAAAGACTGCCCGTCGTTCGGCCTGGGCCCCACCGAACCGGAGCTGGCCGCGCCCCTCGTGCAGGGTCCCGAAGCCGAGCACCTCCTTTCCCTCGTCGGGCTGTAACCCAGCCTGGACGGCGCACGTCCTCCGCCGCGCATGAAGACATTGACCCCGAAAACCCGCTGGACCATCGCGATCTTGGCGGTGGTGGTGGCGCTTACGGCAGCACTGGTCGCTCAACTGCGCGACGACTCCCCGACAGCCGCCACGACCCGGCCGTCGCCCGATCGCGAACACCGCGACGCCGATACGCCGGCCGCGTTGGCCGGGCCCCGGGCGCGGGCGAACCTGCCGCCATGCCCCGCACCGGGTAACGGTCCCGGCCCCACGGCATTGCGCGGTGTGCTGGTCGAATGCGCTGCCGACGGATCCACCGTCGACGTCGCTCGCGCACTGGCCGGACGTCGGGTAGTCATCAACCTGTGGGCGTATTGGTGCGCGCCCTGCGCGGCCGAACTGCCCGCGATGGCCGAATATCAGCGACGAGTCGGGTCCGACGTCACGGTGATAACCGTGCATCAAGACGAGAACGAGATGGCCGCCTTACTGCGGTTGGCGGAGCTGGGTGTTCGGCTCCCCACCTTGCAGGATGGGCGGCGGCTGATCCCGGCAGCGCTACGGGTCGCAAATGTGGTGCCCGCGACGATAGTGCTACGACCGGACGGTAGCGTTGCGCAGACGCTGCTGCGCGATTTCGCCAGTGCCGACGAGATCGCGGCCGCGGTCGGAAACGACGCGTGAACGAGCTCGGCGGTCCGAAACAGGCCGGGCAGGTGGACCCGACAAGGAGGCGCCGGTGAGTGCTGGCGGTGCCGCCCGCGCACAAGGGACGGTTCCCCTCACGCCCGGCGCCTGCCCGTCCTGGTTGCGTCCGTTAATGGACAACGTCGGTGAGATCCCCGACGCCTATCGGCGCCGGCTGCCGGCCGACGTGCTGGCGATGGTGACCGCGGCCAGGGCGGCAGCCCACGGCGATGACCGCGAGGCCGCTGTGCTGGTTCTGTTTTCGGGTCCCGAGTCCGGGCCCGACGACGGTGGCGTGCCCGACGAGGCCGACCTGTTGCTCACCGTGCGGGCGTCGTCGCTGCGCCACCATGCGGGGCAGGCGGCGTTTCCCGGTGGCGCATCCGACCCCACCGATAGCGGCCCGGTTGCCACCGCGCTGCGGGAAGCATACGAAGAGACCGGGATCGACGTCACCCGGCTGCACCCTCTGGTCACGATGGAACGGACATTCATCGCGCCGTCGCAGTTCCACGTCATCCCGGTGCTGGCCTACTCGCCGGATCCCGGACCTGTCGCCGTGGTCAACGAGGCCGAAACGGCGATCGTGTCGCGGGTTCCGGTGCGCGCGTTCATCAATCCGGACAATCGGCTGATGGTCTACCGCGGCGACCTCGGCAACCGTTGGGCCGGTCCGGCGTTTCTGTTGAACCAGATGCTGGTTTGGGGATTCACTGGCCAGGTGATTTCTGCGGTGCTCGATGTCGCCGGCTGGGCAAAGCCCTGGGACGCCAACGACGTACGTGAACTCGACGACGCGATGGTGCTGGTCGGCCAGGGCGGTGCGCGATGAACTCGATGACTCCGTCCCAGTGGCTGGATGTCGCTGTTCTTGCCGTCGCCTTCATCGCGGCCATCTCGGGTTGGCGTTCGGGCGCAGTGGGTTCGCTGTTCTCGTTTGTCGGCGTCCTGCTGGGCGCCATCGCCGGCGTGCTGCTCGCGCCGCACATCGTCAGCCACATCGCCGCGCCGCGAGCCAAGCTGTTCGCCGCGCTCTTCCTGATTCTCGCGCTGGTCGTCGTCGGTGAGGTCGCCGGGGTGGTACTGGGCCGGGCCGTCCGCGGCGCAATCCACAGCCGCGCAATCCGAACCGCCGACTCGGTCATCGGGGTGGGCGTGCAGCTTGTCGTGGTGCTCACCGCGGCGTGGCTGCTGGCGACTCCGCTCACCCAGTCCAAAGACCAACCCGAGCTGGCGGCCGCGGTGCGGGGTTCGCGGGTGCTCGCTGAGGTCAACGACGTCGCACCCTCCTGGTTGAAGACGGTTCCCAAACGCCTTTCGGCGCTGCTGAATACCTCCGGGCTGCCCGCGGTTCTGGAACCGTTCAGCCGCACCCCGGTCATTCCCGTCGAGTCACCGGATCCCGCGCTGGCCAACAATCCAATCGTGCAGGCCACCGCGCCCAGCGTCGTCAAGGTGCGCAGCCTCGCCCCCAGCTGCCAGAAAGTGTTGGAGGGCAGTGGATTTGTCATCGCGCCGGATCGGGTGATGACCAATGCACACGTGGTGGCCGGGTCCAGCAGTGTCCAGGTGTACGCCAGCGGCAATCCATTGGATGCCACCGTGGTGTCCTATGACCCGTCGGTCGACATCGCCATTCTCGCCATCCCGAACTTGCCGCCACCGCCACTGGCCTTCAGCGATCCCGAAGCGAAAACCGGTACCAATGTTGTCGTGCTCGGTTATCCCGGCGGCGGCAACTTCACCGCGACCCCGGCCAGGATTCGTGAGGCCATCAAACTCAGCGGCCCCGACATCTATCGGGACCCGACACCGGTTACCCGCGACGTCTACACCATCAGAGCCAATGTGGAGCAAGGCAATTCGGGCGGACCGTTGATCGACTTGAGCGGTCACGTGCTTGGTGTGGTGTTCGGCGCGGCCGTCGACGATCCCGACACCGGGTTCGTGTTGACCGCCGGCGAGGTATCCAGTCAGCTATCCAGGATCGGTGACACCCAACAGGTGGCCACCGGGAACTGCGTCAGCTGATCCGGGGTCCGTGCACCTGCTCGAAGAACCTCATCAGGTGTCTGTTGATTTCCTCGGGTTTTTCTTCGTGGCTGTAATGCCCTGCGCCGGTGATGGATACGTAGCGTCCCTGCGTCGCATAGCGCTGACTGTGGTCGACCGGGTCGGCCAGCACGTAGGGATCGGCGTCGCCGCGCAGGTGTAGCAGCGGCACCCCCAGCTGTCGCGACATCGATTTCAGGAATCGCCGCCCTTCGCCACGCAGTTGGCTGCGCACCGCCCAGCGTTGGTATTCCAGTGCGCAGTGCGCCGCGCCAGGAATCTGGATTGCCGTCCGCAGATAACCTATTGTCTGCGAGAAGTCTTCGGAGGCAGCCCATTTGGCGGAGCTACGGGTGCTGACGAGACGCTCGATCTCGGCTCCGTTGTCGCGGGTCAGCAGGCGCTCGGGCCACAGCGGCAGCTGATAGCGCAGCAAGGCCGGCAACAGCGCGGAACTCTGGTCGCGGCGCGTCAACGCCGACCGCCGCAACGCGGCCGGGTGTGGCGAGCTGATCAGCGCGATGGCGCGCACCAGCCGTGAATGCAGCAGCGCGGTGGTCCAGCAGGCCAGCCCGCCGTCGGCGTGGCCGACCAGCGTGGCCGACGAATGCCCAAGCGCGCGAATGAGTCCGGCCGTATCGCCGGCCAGTGTCCAACCGTCGTAGCCGCGGGGCGGCTTGTCACTGCCGCCATAGCCACGCAGGTCGACCGCGACCACCCGGGCATCGGTCAGTCCACGCAGCTGATGACGCCAGGACCACCAGAACGAACCGAAACCGTGCAGCAGCATCACCAGCGGTCGTGCGGCCGCCGCACCGGGTGCGTCCGGGCCGGCCGGCAGCGCCTCGACGACGTGGAATCGAATGCCGTTGGCGTGCACGTCCAAATGGCGCCACGGCCCGTCGATGCGGACCACAGATGGATCTGGTGCTGCCATCTACCAACCTGAGGGGTCGGTGGGGTTGCCGTCGTCGGGCTTGGCGTGTTTACCGGGCGCTTCAGCAAGCTCCAAGCTTGCGGCGGCTGCCTTGTCGTGGCCGGGGGTGAGCGCGGTGCGCGTCTCCTTGACCGATTCGATGGTCTGGCGCGGTCCCCGGATCCGGCGCACCTTCAAATACCCCAGCAGTGCCAGCACGGCCCCGACCACGACCATGATCGCGAACACGATCAGGAAAGCCACCCAGCGCCACAGCCAGTTGTCGAGCAACTCGGCGAGGAAGAAGAAGAAAAAGAAGGTGGAGTAGAACAGCACCACCAGCGCGGCGATGAAGAAGACGCTGCCGGTGAGGCCCTTCTTGACGTCGCGGACGATCTCGGCCCGGGCCAGCTCGACCTCGGCGCGCACCAGGGTGGACGCCTGGGCCGTCGCGTCTTTGATCAGCTCACCGATCGACGGGTCGCCGTGGCCGGCGTGCGGGTCGGCCAACGGAATCGAGGTCAGCGTGCTCGGCACACCGCTTTTTCGATCGACTTTGCTCACAGGCGGTCCTCTCGGTCGCTGTCGTCGCGGTTTATGTTGCCATGCGCGGCGATGCCAGACGAGGCCAGTCGACCACGGCGGGAACCGGCAACCAACTGGTCCGCCCTATTGCCCGGCCACAGCGATTCGCACAGCAAGAGCGGTACTCAGGTTTTCATTTAGACTGGCGCAGCTGTTCTCCGACATCCGGCCAGCTGATGGGAGCTACGCATTTGCAGACGGCACATCGGTGCTTGGTAGCGGTGCTGGTGGCTGTGCTCTTGGTCCAGCCGGGTTTGCCTGCAAACGTCGCCGCCGCCGAAGACAGGGTCCCGATGGGAGGCGGTGCGGGCATCGTCATCAACGGAGACACAATGTGCACCCTGACGACGATCGGCGGCGATGCCTCGGGTGAGCTCATCGGTTTCACCTCCGCGCACTGCGGTGCCCCGGGCGCGCAGGTCGCCGCCGAGGCCGCCGAAGGCAGAGGTGTGCTGGGAACGATGGTTGCGGGCAACGACGCCCTCGATTACGCGGTGATCAAATTCGATCCGGCCAAAGTGGTGCCGGTGGCCAACTACAACGGCTTCGTGATCAACGGCATCGGCCCGGAGCCGGTGTTCGGTCAGATCGCCTGCAAGCAGGGCCGTACGACCGGCAATTCGTGCGGCGTCACCTGGGGGCCCGGCCAGGATCCGGGCACCATCGTCATGCAGGTCTGTGGCCGGCCCGGTGACTCCGGGGGACCGGTGACCGTCGACAACCTGTTGGTCGGGATGATCCACGGCGCCTTCAGCGACAACCTGCCGACCTGCGTCATCAAATACATCCCGCTGCACACTCCGGCGGTGGTGGTGTCGTTCAACGCGGTCCTGGCGGACATCAACGCCAAACACCGGCCCGGTGCCGGGTTCGTTCCGATACCCGGCTGAGCCTTTTCGCGCCGGCCTTACTTTGCTTCCCTGATTGCGTCGAACACGCCCGGATCGAGCAACGTCGACGTATCACCGAGTTCGCGGTTTTCGGCGACGTCGCGCAGCAGCCTGCGCATGATCTTGCCGCTGCGGGTCTTCGGCAGCTCCGGCACCACATGGATCTCACGCGGCCGGGCAATGGGCGAGATCTCCTTGGCCACCTGGCTACGCAGTTCGTCGATGGTCCCGTCGTGGGCCTCGTAGCTGGCGCAGAGCATGACGAACGCGCAAATGGCTTGACCGGTGGTGTCGTCGGTGACCCCGACTACCGCCGCCTCGGCGACACCGGAGTGACCGACGAGCGCCGACTCCACCTCGGCAGTGGAAATCCGGTGCCCGGACACGTTCATCACGTCGTCGATGCGGCCCAGCACCCAGATTGCGCCATCGGGATCGAAACGGGCTCCGTCCCCGGCGAAGTAGAAGCCCTTGTCGGCGAATTTGGACCAGTAGGTGTCCTGGTAGCGCTCGGGGTCACCCCAAATGCCGCGCAGCATCGAGGGCCACGGCTGGTCCAGGACGAGGTACCCGGCGACGTTCTTGGCGTTGTCGGCGTCGGGCTGCAGTGGATCGCCATGGTCGTCGACGATCTTGGCCGAGATCCCCGGCAGCGGTGTCATCGCCGAACCTGGTTTGGCCGCAGCGATTCCCGGCAGCGGCGAGATCATCGCCGAACCGGTCTCGGTCTGCCACCAGGTGTCCACCACCGGGAGGCTGTCCGCGCCGAAGACCTCGCGGTACCAGCGCCAGGCCTCGGGGTTGATCGGTTCGCCGACCGATCCGAGCAGCCGCAGGCTGGACAGGTCGTGGGCGTCGGGGATTTCACGGCCCCACTTCATGAACGTCCGAATCAGGGTAGGGGCGGTGTAATAGATTGTGACGCCGTACTTTTCGATGATCTGGAAATGCCGGTTGCGGTCGGGGCTATCGGGTGTGCCCTCGTAGAGAACCTCGGTGATGCCATTGGACAGCGGACCGTAGACACCGTAGGTGTGCCCGGTGACCCAGCCGATGTCGGCGGTGCACCAGAACACGTCGCTTTCCGGCTTGACGTCGAAAATGGTGTGGACCGTGTAGCAACACTGGGTCAGGTAGCCGCCGCTGGTGTGCACGATGCCCTTGGGCTTGCCGGTGGTGCCCGAGGTGTACAGCAGGAACAACGGATGCTCGGCGTCGAAGGGCGCCGCAGTGTGTTCGGGCGACGCGGAATCCACGACGTCGTGCCACCACACGTCGCGGTCGTCGTTCCAGGACACGTCAATTCCGGTGCGCCGCACCACCAGAACGTGCTCGACGGGGCTGTCGGGATCCCCGACGGCTTCGTCGGCCGCGTCCTTCAGCGGCGCGGGCTTGCCGCGCCGGAACTGCCCGTCGGCGGTGATCACCACCTTGGCTTGGGCGTCGGCGATGCGGGCCCGCAATGCCTTCGAGGTGAAACCGGCGAACACCACGGTGTGCATGACGCCGAGTCGCGCGCACGCCAGCATCGCGATCACGGCTTCCGGGATCAACGGCATGTAGATGGCGACTCGGTCACCGGCGACCAGACCGAGATCGGTCAGCGCATTCGCCGCTTTGCACACCTCGGCCTGCAGATCGGAGTAGGTCAGGCTGCGGCTGTCGTCGACCGGCTCGCCCTCCCAGTGAATCGCCACCCGGTCGCCGAGTCCGGCCTCGACGTGGCGGTCCACGCAGTTGTAGGCGACGTTGAGCTTGCCGTCGGCAAACCACTTGGCGAAAGGCGGCTCCGACCAGTCCAGTACCTCGGTGAACGGAGTCGCCCACGACAGCTGGTTGGCCTGCTTGGCCCAGAACGCCAGCCGGTCCTGCTCGGCCTCGCGGTAGAGGTCCTCACGGGCATTGGCCTGCTCGGCGAACCGCGCCGACGGCGGGTACGAAGCCGGATGGGAGGCCGGGCCTTCGGTATGTGTGGCGGTCACTGGCTTGTCTCCTGTTTCGAGGGCCTGGGTTCGAGCTCGTCAACCGTCAGTGAGCCTAGCCCCGCCAGTTGAACGTGTGCGCTGCAATCCGGGGGTAAACCGGGTTGTCATACCGCATAATCAGCGTTGTGCCGGAACCACGTGGGCCGCGCGGCCGCCGTCCACTACTCAGCTTTGCCGCAGCCGCAACGAGTTACGCGGTCGCCGCCGTGCTGGGGCCGCAGGCATGGGCGCTGCCGGTGGAGAGCGGCGACGAGGCGACACCGTGTTGGGCGGAGCAGGTTGCCGTCACTGCCTCCCCGGCGCAGGGTGCCGTCGGCCACCGGGCCTTGACCCTGACGTTCAGCCTTGCCGGTGGCGCGGAGCCGTGCACGCTCACCGGCTATCCCTCGGTCGAGGCGGGGGCGGGCGGGCCGGACATTCGTGCCAAGCCCACGTTGCGCGGTTACATGGGCGGTTTGCCGAGCGGCGTCAATGTGCCGCCTAACGTGATCCTTTCTATTTCGACGCAGGGGCAGGCCATCGTGGAGGGCATGGCCATCGACGGCCGGGGCAACCCGTGCCCCACCTACACCGAGCTACGCGTCAATCCGCCCGACACCACCATGGTGTTCACCGTGCCGGCGACCATCGATGCCTGCGAATTGCAGGTGCATCCCATCACCGTCGTTCAGTAGGGCCTAGTTAGGGCTGGCCCGCTCCAGGCAATAAACGACTGCGGGGGTCGGATAGCTGATGCCCTTACCACCTTCCGGGCAGCTCGACCTGTCCGTGCTGCCGTCGATGCGCTGGACGACCCGGATCTGTCCGCTCACCGTGTCACCGCAGCTGCTCAGGTTCATCGTCGGATGGTTGGGGTCGGGACCGAGTTCGTAGCACAGGTCCTGTTTGAGGTTCAGGGCGAAACACAGGATCGTGGAGTCGTCGGTGTACCGGTCGTAGATGGATCCTCCGCGTTTTCCGTCGGGGCACGTCGCGGACGATCCGCCTTTGGAAGCCAGCTCGTAGGTATTCATCGGATTGGCGCAGTCGTTGTTCGGACTTGAAGTGAACGACTCTGAGCGATAGGACATTTGGGTAATGCACTCGCCAACCCGCATCGACGTGTGCTCTTGGCGTTTGGCCAACCTCGACGCCACGTTCGCAAAGTCTCCGACGATTCCGAGCACCAGCACGACCGCGCCGATCGTGATGAGCGCGGTGGATGCCCCGCTGGCACGCCGCGGTGGCGCGACAGGAGGCGGATAACCGGGATAGGGCGGCCCCGGATAGTTGGTCGGCGGCGGACCCGGATATCCCATCGGCCGCGGCCCCGGTGGGTACGGGTAGGCGGGACGCGGTTGTCGACGACTGCGTCTGCGCTCCCACAGGCCGATCAGTAGACAGATCAATCCGATCAGGGGAACGCCCAGCGCGAAGGCCAGCCGGCCCGCCACCGCAGCGACGTCGTAGTCCGACGCGAGAACTGTGACCCCCATGGCGAAATCCTAGGTTGTCGACGTCCGATGACACACTTCACCGACAGTCCCCTCCACGGTCGATGCGCTCGCAGGCCCTAGGGTCGCTGTCATGCGTTGGATGCAGGGCAGGCCGGTCTGGCCGGCTTTCGCTGCCACCGTCATGCTGACGGTCGCGTCGTTGGCCGGCTGCGGTGGCGGCGTGCTCAGCCCCGATCTGGTGGTGGTAAACGGCGGGGAACCGCCCAATCCGCTGATTCCCACCGGCACCAACGACAGCCTTGGTGGACGGATCCTGGATCGGCTGTTCGCCGGCTTGGTGTCCTACGACGCCGACGGCAAACCGTCGCCGGAAGTGGCACAGTCGATCGAAACCGCCGACAACATCAACTACCGAATCGTTCTCAAACCTGGCTGGAAGTTCACCGACGGGTCTCCGGTGACGGCGCATTCGTTCGTCGACGCATGGAACTACGGTGCGCTGAGCACCAATGCCCAACTGCAGCAGGACTTTTTCCGCCCAATCGATGGATTTGACGACGTCGCCGGCGCGCCGGGTGACGGAAAGCCGACCACCATGTCCGGGTTGCAGGTGCTCAACGATTTGGAATTTACCGTGCGGCTGAAGGCGCCGACCGTCGACTTCACGTTGCGGCTGGGTCATGGCGCGTTCTATCCATTGCCGGACAGGGCATTTCGGGACATGGCTTCGTTCGGGCGCAACCCGATCGGGGATGGTCCGTACCAGCTGGCCGACGGTCCCGACGGGCCGGCCTGGGAGCACAACGTCAAGATCGACTTGAAACCCAACCCCGACTACCACGGCAACCGCAAACCCCACAACAAGGGCCTGAGGTTCGAGTTCTATGGCAACCTGGACACCGCCTATGCCGACCTGTTGTCCGGCAATCTCGATGTCCTGGACACGATTCCGTCCAGTGCGTTGACGATCTACCAACGCGACCTGGGCGGCAACGCCGCCAGCGGGCCCGTCGCGGTCAGCCAATCGCTCGACACGCCGTTGCGGCTGCCGCATTTCGGGGGTGAGGAAGGCAGGCTGCGCCGCCTGGCACTGTCGGCGGCGATCAACCGACCGCAGATCTGTCAGCAGATCTTCAACGCCACCCGCAGCCCGGCCCGCGATTTCACCGCCCGATCCCTGCCGGGGTTCGACCCGAACATCCCGGGCAACGACGCATTGGACTTCAACCCCGAACGGGCGCGACAACTCTGGGCGAAGGCCAACACGATCTCACCCTGGAGCGGGCGCTATGCCATCGCTTACAACGCCGACAGCGGGCATCAGGAGTGGGTGGACGCCGTGGCCAACAGCATCAAGAACGTGCTGGGCATCGATGCCATCGGCGCGCCGCAGCCCACCTTCGCGGGGTTCCGCACCCAGATCAGCGACCGCACCATCGACACTGCGTTCCGTGCCGGCTGGATCGGCGACTATCCCTCGATGATCGAGTTCCTCGCCCCGCTGTACGCCACCGGTGCGGGATCCAACGACGTCGGCTACTCCAGCCGGGAGTTCGACGCCGGGCTGGCGGCCGCCGAGGCCGCGCCCAGCCTGCCCCAGGCCGACGTGCTGGTTAACATCGCCCAACGAATCCTGTTGCGCGACATGCCCGCTGTGCCGCTGTGGTACTACATCGCCGTGGTGGGGTGGTCGTCGGAGGTCCACAAAGTCACGGTCACCTGGAACGGGATGCCCGACTACGAGAACATCGTGAAGGGCTGAGATGGGTTGGTACATCGCTCGAAGGATCGCCGTCATGGTGCCAGTTTTCCTCGGTGCCACCCTGCTGATCTACGCGCATGGTTTTCCTGCTGCCCGGTGACCCGCTGGCCGCGATCGCCGGGGACCGGCCGCTGACCCCGGCAGTGGCCGCGCCGCTGCGGGCGCGGTACCACCTCGACGATCCCTTCATCCTGCAGTACCTGCGCTACCTGGGCGGCGTTGCGCACGGCGACTTGGGCCGCGCCTATTCCGGGTTGCCGGTCAGTGCCGTTCTGGCACATGCGTTTCCGGTCACGATTCGGCTGGCGCTGATCGCGCTGGTCGTGGAGGCGGGGCTGGGAATCGGATTCGGCGTGATATCCGGCCTGCGCCAGGGTGGACTGTTCGATTCCACGGTGCTGATCACCGGACTGATCATCATCGCGATCCCGATCTTCGTGCTGGGGTTTCTGGCCCAATTCCTGTTCGGGGTCCGGCTGGGCATCGCGCCGGTTACGGTCGGGGAAAGGGCGACGTTCGCGCGCCTGCTGTTACCCGGAATCGTGCTGGGCTCAGTGTCGTTCGCGTATGTGGTGCGGTTGACCCGATCGGCGGTGGCCACCAATGCGCACGCCGACTATGTCCGCACCGCCACCGCCAAAGGGTTGTCGCGGCCGCGGGTCGTCACCGTGCACATTCTGCGGAACTCGCTGATCCCGGTGGTGACCTTCCTGGGTGCCGATCTGGGTGCGCTGATGGGCGGAGCCATTGTGACCGAAGGCATCTTCAACATTCACGGTGTCGGCGGCGTGCTGTATCAGGCGGTCACCCGGCAGGAGGCGCCGACCGTGGTGTCGATAGTGACGGTGCTGGTGCTGATCTATCTGATCACCAACCTGTTGGTGGACCTGCTCTACGCGGCCCTGGACCCGAGGATCCGCTATGGCTGAACACGACCGCAGTGGATTCTGGCGCGACACCTGGCGCAGGTTGCACCGGCGCCCGAAGTTCGTCATCGCCGCCCTGCTGATCCTGCTTATCGTTCTCGTCGCGCTGTTTCCGGCGCTGTTCGCCCATGCCGACCCCAGCTACGCCGACCCGAGCCAAAGCCTGCTCGGTCCCTCGGCGACGCATTGGTTCGGTACCGACCTGCAGGGCCATGACATCTACGCGCGCACCGTCTATGGGGCGCGGGCCTCGGTCACCGTCGGGTTGGGCGCCACGCTGCTGGTGTTCGTCGTCGGCGGTGCGCTCGGGGCGCTGGCCGGCTTCTACGGGGGCTGGGCCGACGCGGTGGTCTCGCGCATCACCGATGTGTTTTTCGGGCTGCCGTTGCTGTTGGCCGCGATCGTGCTGATGCAGGTCCTGCACCATCGCACGGTATGGACGGTGATCGCCATCCTGGCGTTGTTCGGCTGGCCGCAGGTGGCCAGGATCGCCCGCGGTGCGGTGCTGGAGGTGCGGGCAAGCGATTATGTGCTGGCGGCTAAGGCATTGGGGTTGAGCAGGTTTCAAACCTTGCTGCGGCATGCGCTGCCCAACGCCGTGGGGCCGGTGATCGCGATGTCCACCATTGCGCTGGGGGCCTTCATCGTCACCGAGGCCACGCTGTCCTACCTCGGCGTCGGATTGCCGACCTCGGTGGTGTCGTGGGGCGGCGACATCAACCTCGCGCAAACGCGGCTGCGTGCCGGTTCGCCGATCTTGTTCTATCCCGCCGGTGCGCTGGCGATTACGGTGCTGGCATTCATGATGATGGGTGACGCCTTGCGCGACGCCCTGGATCCGGCCTCGCGAGCGTGGCGGGCATGAGCCGCACCGGCGACGATGCAGAGCGAGGAGCGGTGCGCATGAGCGACGCCGAATCGCCGCTGTTGTCGGTCGAGGGCCTGGAAGTCAGGTTCGGCGACCACACCCCGGCGGTGAGTGGAGTGGATCTGAGCGTCATGCGCGGGCAGACCGTCGCCGTGGTGGGCGAATCGGGGTCGGGAAAATCCACCACGGCCGCCGCGATCCTTGGGCTGCTGCCACCCGGTGGGCGAATCACGGCCGGCCGCATCACTTTTGACGGGCTCGACATCGCGTCGGCGGATAGTAAGGCTGACCGCCGGCTGCTCCGGTCGATCAGAGGTCGTCGCATCGGCTACGTACCCCAAGACCCGATGACGAACCTCAACCCCGTCTGGAAGGTTGGCTTCCAGATCCGGGAAGCGTTGCGGGCCAACACCGATGGCCGGCAGGCGCGCCGGCGGGCGGTGGAGCTGCTCGCCCAGGCCGGCATGCCGGATCCGGCGAAACAGGCGGGCAAGTACCCGCACCAGCTATCCGGCGGCATGTGCCAACGTGCGCTGATCGCCATCGGGCTGGCGGGTCACCCGCAGCTGCTGATCGCCGACGAGCCGACGTCCGCACTCGACGTCACGGTGCAGCGGCAGGTGCTCGATCATTTGCAGCGCCTCACCGACGAACTGGGTACCGCGCTGTTGCTGATCACTCACGATCTGGCGCTGGCCGCCGAACGGGCAGAGCGAGTGGTCGTCGTCCACCGCGGAGTGGTGGTGGAATCCGGTGCCGCGCAGTCAATCCTGCGGGACCCGCAACACGAGTACACCCGTCGGTTGGTGGCCGCGGCGCCGTCGCTGACGGTCAGGAGTTCGGCACCGGCACGGCCGCGCCGCGGACACCCGGGCCGACGACATCCTCGTTGCCTCGGAGCTGACCAAGGTCTATCGGGAATCGCACGGCGCACCGTGGCGGCGTACTCAGTTCTGCGCCGTCGACGCCGTGTCATTCCGGCTGCGGCGGGCCAGCACGCTGGCCATCGTCGGGGAATCGGGTTCGGGAAAATCCACGGTGGCCCGGATGGCGCTCGGCCTGCTCCAACCCACCTCGGGCACGGTCGTTTTCGACGGCGCCCAGATCTCCGATGCGCTGGACCGGGACACGATGATGGCGTTTCGCCGGCGCGTGCAGCCGGTGTTCCAGAATCCCTACAGCAGCCTGGACCCCATGTACTCGGTGTTTCGCGCCATCGAGGAACCGTTGCGGATCCACCGGGTCGGTGACCGCAGGCAGCGCGAGCAAGCGGTGCGCGAACTCGTCGACCAGGTGGCGCTTGCCGTCGTCGGTGCTCAGCAGGCTGCCGCGTGAGCTGTCGGGCGGCCAGCGGCAACGGGTCGCGATCGCTCGGGCGTTGGCGCTGCGGCCCGAGGTGCTGGTCTGCGATGAGGCGGTCTCGGCGCTCGACGTCCTGGTGCAGGCGCAGATACTGGACCTGCTGGCCACATTGCAGGCAGAACTGGGCCTTGCCTACTTGTTCATCAGCCACGACCTGGCGGTGATCCGGCAGATCGCCGACGACGTCCTGGTGATGCGCGCCGGTCGGATTGTGGAGCAGGCAGCCACCGAGGAGCTGTTCACCCGGCCCGGCCACGAATACACCCGGCAATTGCTGGAGGCCATTCCCGGTGCGCCCAGTACCTCCCCGATAGGTTGGCAACCTGTGACGGCTGACCCGCTGGCCCCGCTGATGGAGCTCCCCGGCGTCGCCGAGGCCAGTGACCGGGCCCGCGACGCGCTGGGTCGCGCCCATCGGCATCGGGCCAATCTGCGGGGCTGGCCGGTAACCGCCGCCGAAGCGGCGTTGCGGGCGGCGCGCGCCTCATCGGTGCTCGATGGCGGTCCCGTGCGATTCGAGGACCTGGCGGACAACACAGCCGTCAGCGATCCGGTGTTCGGCGGGGCGCTGCGGGTGGCCCAGGCGCTGGAGGGCGGCGGGGGAGCGTTGGTCGGCATTTGGCGGCGGGCGCCGTTGCAGGCGCTGGCCCGGCTGCACATGCTGGCGGCGGCCGACCAGGTCGATGACGACCAGCTGGGCCGACCGCGCGCCGATCGCCGAGGTAGGGCCGCGTCTTGAGTTGCTTGCGGAGTTGGTGACCGGTCGCACGCAGGTGCCGGCACCGGTGGTCGCCGCGGTTGCGCACGGAGAACTGTTGACGCTCCAGCCGTTTGGCAGCGCGGACGGCGTGGTGGCACGCGCGGTGTCGCGGTTGGTGACCATCGCCAGCGGGCTGGATCCACACGGTCTTGGTGTGCCCGAGGTGAGTTGGATGCGCAAACCCGGGGATTACCGGGAGGCCGCAAGCGGCTTCGCCGACGGCACGCCGGGAGGCGTCGGGGCCTGGCTGGTGCTGTGTTGCCGGGCGATGCAGGCCGGCGCGCAGGAGGCTGTGTCGATCGCCGAGTCGTTGCCGGGCAAGAGTTGAGCGGCACCTGTGGAAACGGGTCCAGACATGTAAAGCGGGCGGCGTTCCGAATGATTCGGTCCGCCGCCCGCTAGCACGGAACTCGGTTACCAAGCGTGCATCTCTGGGGTTGCGTGGGTGGCCTCGGCGATCTTGCGACGCTTCAAGCTGCAACCCCACCCAAGAGGATCGCTCAATACTTTCTGCTTTTCGCAATTACGCAGGCCCGCAACACTTCTGCCATTATCGCGGCTATGACTCCGCGTGGGTGCCGAGTTCCGTGCTGGGCGCCCGGTTCGGGAGATCGAACCTTCTCTTCCGGATCGATCTTGGCCTTACCGAGCTTCCGTGTCTCCTTTGTACTACTAGACCCTTAGCACAGCAAGGCCCAATTCTGCGAATGTTGCAAAGCCGCAGGGATCGAGCGTGTGACAGTTTGCTAGGGCCGCGACTCGGCGCGGTGGCGTCGGACCGTTCGGCGCTAGAACGCGAAGCGGCGCAACAGCGAGTAGGTGACCGCACCGGCGGCCAGCGCGCGTGATACCCACGGCGGCCGTGGTGGCGATCGCGGCTCCTGACGGCGCCGGAATCCGGTCCCGCAGCGACACCGGCCGGGAGAAACTCACCACGGGCCAACCGCGTTCGGTCGCTTCTTTGCGCAAGCCGCGGTCGGGGTTGACCACGCTCGGATGCCCGACCGCCTCGAGCATCGGCAGGTCGGTGATCGAGTCCGAGTAGGCGTAGCAGTGTTCCAGCGGATAGCCCTCGCGGGCGGCCAACTCGCGGATCGCTTGCACCTTGCCTTCGCCGTAGCAGTAGAACGCGACTTCGCCGGTGTACTTGCCGTCCTCGACGACCATTCGGGTCGCCATCGCGTGGGTAGCCCCGAGCGCGCGGGCGATCGGCGCCACGATCTCCTCACCGGACGCCGAGACCACCACGACGTCGCGGCCGCACAGCTTGTGCGCGGCGATCAGGTCCGCGGCTTCGGCGAACACCAGCGGGGTCACGATGTCGTGCAGTGTTTCGTTGACGATCGACTTGACCTGCTCCACGTCCCAACCGGTGCACATGTTGGCCAAGTGGGTGCGCATTCGGTCCATCTGGTCATGATCGGCACCGGACAGCAGAAAGATGAACTGGGCGTAGCTGGACTTCAGCACGGCACGGCGGTTGAGCAGTCCCTGATCGAAGAACGGTTTGCTGAACGCCAGGGTGCTCGACTTGGCGATGATCGTCTTGTCCAGGTCGAAGAAGGCCGCGGTGCGGGCGTGCGGAGCTGCCGGTTGCGGATGTCTGCGCCGAGGTTTGCTGCTGCGCGGCCGGGTCGGAGACGGTCACCGACACAGCATAGGGCGGTCGGGCCACGACGCCGCGGGATTGCCCGCAAAACGCGCGCTGAGCAGCGGTGTAACAGACGAGGCCAGCGGTGTTTTTGCGGCTCAAAGTGTCGTTCTGGCAAAAACATCTACTTGCGTCACTCCGCACTGTCGTGTGTATAGTAAGCATTACTCGGCCTGAGCCGAGGGTGTATCAGCCCGACCCCCCGGGGCTGATGCACGACGACCTCCGCCTCCTCCCCCCCTGGCGGGGGTCGTCCCTTTTCTGGGGTAATTTTCCCGACAATCCGACTTCTCGCGCAACCTCCGGCGCGTTGCGGGCACGGTCTATTCATCGGGCAAGCCAGCACTGAGCCGAAGTCTTTGTGCACACTCGCGTCTCTCTCCACAAATCCGCCTTTGGGACTGGTGTCCCATCCTGAGCGGCCCGCACGGTGGTCGGGTGACTATCACCACCGGCACCGAAGCGAGGGGTTCCGCGGGCGTTTTGGCGATGCTGACCGACCGCGAACTTGCGCGACGAGCTGGACCGGGTGGCCGCGGCGGTCGGTGTTCGAGTGGTGCACGCCGGCGGTGATCGGCGGTGAGCCGGAAAACCTGGACGGCCGCCGCGGCAGTGGTGCTCGACGAGGCGGCGGCCGACCGGTGCGGGCGCGCGGCGTCTGCCGCGCCGCGCTCACGTCAGCGTGTTGACCGCCGCCGAACCCGCGACGGCCACCTGGGCGGCCGCCATTGCGGTCGGCGCCCAACACGTGCTGAGCCTGCCCGCGCAGGAACATGAATTGATCCGCGAACTTGCCGAAGCCGCCGAATCGATGTCGCGACGACGGGTTACGCGGCGAGGTCGTCGCGGTCATCGGCGGCTGCGGCGGGGCCGGCGCGTCGCTGTTCGCTGTCGCTCTGGCGCAGGCGGCGACCGACGCGCTGCTGGTCGACCTCGATCCCTGGGGCGGCGGCGTCGATCTGCTGCTCGGCGGTGAGACCACGCCGGGTCTGCGCTGGCCGGACCTGGCGTTACAGGGCGGGCGCGCTCGAACTGGTCGGCCGTGCGCGACGCGCTGCCGCGACTCCACGGCGTCAGCGTGCTGTCCGGCACGCGGCGCAGCTACGAGCTGGACGCCGGGCCGGTCGACGCCGTCATCGATGCCGGCCGCCGCGGGGGAGTCACCGTCGTGTGCGATCTGCCCCGTCGTCTGACCGACGCCACCCAAGCCGCGCTGGATGCCGCCGACCTCGTCGTCGTCGTCAGCCCGTGCGATGTGCGGGCGTGCGCGGCGACCGCTGCGATGGCCCCGGTGCTGGCCACGATCAATCCCAACCTCGGGTTGGTGGTTCGGGGCCCGTCGCCGGGCGGATTGCGGGCAGCCGAAGTCGCGGACATCACCGGCCTGCCGCTGCTGGCGTCGATGAAAGCTGCAGCCGCAACTGGCCGAGCAGCTGGAACACGGCGGTCTGCGACTGGGACGCACGATCCGCGCTCGCGGCGGCGGCCCGCCGGGTGCTTGCGGTGCTGCCCCGCGCGCAGATCCGGACCGAAAGCGGCGGGCGGCATGAGCGGCTCGCTGATCGAACGCGTGCGCGAGCGGCTGGCGGCCGAGTCCGCCCCGCTGGGTCTTCTTGCGGCCCAACGTGGTGGCCGCCGCGATCCGCGCCGAATCCGGCGGGATGCTCGGAGACACCGAGGTCCTGACCAATCTTCGGGTGCTGCAGACCGAACTGACCGGCGCGGGCATCCTCGAGCCGCTGCTGTGCGCGGACGGCACGACCGACGTCCTGGTCACCGCACCCGACGCGGTGTGGGTCGACGACGGAAACGGTTTGCGACGCAGCACGATTCGGTTTGCCGACGAGGCGGCGGTGCGGCGGTTGGCGCAACGGCTGGCGTTGGCCGCCGGTCGCCGTCTCGACGACGCGCAGCCCTGGGTCGACGGCCAGCTGACCGGCATCGGCGCCGGCGGGTTCGCGGTCCGGTTGCACGCGGTGTTGCCGCCCGTGGCGGCCGCGGGCACCTGCTTGTCGCTGCGGGTCTTGCGGCCCGCCACACAGGATCTGGCGGCGCTGACCGCGGCAGGCGCGATCGAGCCCGCGGGCCGCCGCACTGGTCGCCGACATCATCGCGGCCCGGTTGGCCTTCCTGGTGTGCGGTGGCACCGGCGCCGGCAAGACGACATTGCTGGCGGCGATGCTGGGCGCCGTATCGCCGACCGAGCGGATCGTGTGCGTCGAGGATGCCGCCGAATTGGCGCCCCGGCATCCGCATCTGGTCAAGCTGGTCGCGCGGTGCGCCAACGTCGAAGGCGTCGGCGAGGTTCCGGTGCGCCAACTCGTCCGGCAGGCCCTGCGAATGCGGCCCGACCGCATCGTGGTCGGCGAGGTCAGGGGTGCCGAAGTGGTCGACCTGCTGGCGGCGCTGAACACCGGCCACGACGGCGGGGCGGGCACCGTGCACGCCAACAATCCGGGCGAGGTCCCCGCCCGGTTGGAAGCGTTGGGCGCACTGGGCGGTCTGGATCGGGCCGCGTTGCACAGCCAGCTCGCCGCGGCGGTTCAGGTGCTGCTGCACGTCGCCCGCGACCGGTCAGGTCGGCGCCGGCTCACCGAGATCGCGGTGCTGCGCCACGTCGACGGGCGAGTCCGGGCGGTTACGGTGTGGCACGCGGAGCGGGGCATCACCGACGACGCGGACGAGCTGTATCGCTTACTGCGAAGCCGGATGCCGGCATGAACGGCATCGCGGCCGCTGGATTGCTGTTGGCGCTGGCGCTCTTGGTCGTTTCCGTCGTCACCGCGGCGGCGACTCGGCCGCGGCGACACCATCATGGCGGCCGGGTCACGGTTGCGCACGCGCGGGGCGGGCTGCCTCACCGCCGTGCGCCGCCGTTGCGGCCGCGACGTTGCTGCCGCTGACGACGGTCCTCGCCGCCGCGGTGGTGGCGGCCACGGCGAGCCTGCGCTACCGCCGGCGCCGTCGTATCCGGCGCGCCACCGAGGAGGGCCGGACGCTGGAAGCCGCGCTCGATGTGTTGGTCGGCGAACTGCGCGTGGGCTCGCATCCGGTGCACGCCTTCGGTGTGGCAGCCGACGAAACTGTTGGTGCGGTTGCCATGTCGCTGCGCGCGGTCGCGGCCCGAGCCCGATTGGGTGCCGATGTCGCGGCCGGACTGCGCGCCGCGGCACGATCGTCGGCCCTGCCCACGCATTGGCGATCGACTGGCCGTGTGCTGGCAGCTGGCCAGCGACCACGGGCTCGCAATCGCGACCCTGATGCGTACCGCGCAACGCGATATCGTTGAACATCAACGGTTCTCGGCGCGAGTCGCCTCGGGGATGGCAGGCGCCCGTGCCACCGCGGCGATACTGGCGGGCCTGCCGGTGCTGGGCGTGCTGCTGGGCCAGCTGATCGGGGCCCGACCGCTGAGCTTCTTGCTGAGCGGGCACGCGGGCGGGTGGCTGCTGGTTGTCGGGTCGATGCTGGCATGCGGCGGGCTGCTGTGGTCGGACCGGATCATCGAGCGAGCGGGAGTCGAGTCGTGAGCACCGCGGCGGTATTGCTGGCCGTGGCGCTATTGATCGGGCCCGGCCCGTCGGTGGTGCGGACGCGCGCCGGGACAACGCGTCGTGCGCAACGGCTTCGGGCCGGCCGCCAGGCGCGCCGCGCTGATGCACCGGACCCGCTGGCCGTCGCGTCGAGCTTGGACGTGCTCGCCGTGTGCCTGGAGGCCGGAATGGCCGTATCGACCGCAGCGGCCGCGACCGCCGTGTCCGCGCCGCCGAAGCTGGCCCGGGTGTTGCGGCGGGCGGCCGATCTGCTGGCGCTGGGCGCCGATCCCAGCTGTCGCATGGTCGATCTCGCCGGACACTGGGACGTCGGCGGTGGACGCGCAGACCGATGCGCTACTGCGGCTGGCGCGGCGTTCGGCGTCGTCGGGTGCGGCATTGGCCGACGGCGTCGCCGAACTGGCCGACCAGTCTCGTCACGACGCCGCGCACGCCGCCGCGGCGGCCGCCGAGCGGGCGGGGGTGCTGATCGCCGGACCGCTCGGACTGTGCTTCCTGCCGGCGTTTGTGTGCCTGGGCATTGTCCCGGTGGTGGCGGGGCTGGCCGGAGATGTCCTGCAGTCGGGTTTGCTGTGAAGGGCCGGCGAAGACCACAACAGGGAGGATGCATTGGTGATCAACAGGTTTCGGATCTTCGTGGCTCGGATGACGGTGCTGGCCGCCGACGAGTCGGGGATGTCCACCGTCGAATACGCCATCGGCACAATAGCTGCGGCCGCTTTCGGCGCGATCCTCTACACCGTGGTCACCGGCGACTCGATCGTGTCGGCGTTGACCAACATCATCGGTCGCGCACTGAACACCAAGGTCTAGTCGGCTGTGCCGGCGCGAGCACCGTGGAAGCGGCATTGGCGATCGCCGCGCTGGTCGTGGTGCTGGTGCTGTGCCTGGCCGGTATCACGGCGGTGTCAATGCAGGTGCGCTGTGTCGATGCCGCGCGCGAGGCCGCCCGACTGGCCGCCCGCGGTGACGAACGCTCGGCGGTCGACGCGGCGCGCCGCATCGCGCCGGGCGGAGCGCGGGTCGAGGTGCACCGCGACGGAGACTTCCTTGTCGCGACCGTCGCTGCTCACTCAAAGCTACTGCCCACGTTGGATATTCGAGCCAGGGCGGTCTCCGCGGCGGAGCCGTCGGGATGATCGCGGCTCGGCGACCGTGCGTCGCGGCGGCGATGCTTGCGGTGCTGCTGTGCGTCACCTGCGCCTGCGCATACGTCGGTGCGGTGGTGGTGGCACGCCATCGGGCGCAGGCGGCTGCCGATCTGGCCGCGTTGGCCGCCGCGGCGCGGCTGCCGTCGGGAGCCGAGGCGGCCTGCGCCCAGGCGGACACGGTGGCTCGCGCGATGCGGGTCGACGACGTCGGATGCCGGGTGGACGATCTCGACGTCGTCGTCACCGTCGAGGTGGCCGTGGTGTTTGCCGGCGTAGCGCGAGCCGCCGCGCGGGCAGGGCCGGCCGACGTGGCGTAATCAGCCGGTGCCGCCAGGGGCTTCTGGCAGCCCGGCGGCGGCGAGTTCGTCGTCGCTGGGCAATCGCAGCGAGACCAGCCCGACGAAGGTGTCGGGTTCGAGTTCCACTCGGTTGGCCGTCACGTGCACCGGCACCCAGTCGCCGTCGAAGCCGCGCATCCGCAGGACCCGACTGGTCGTCCCCTTGACCGAATTCCTTTGTCATGGCCGACATCTGGGACATCGTCGTCGGGATGGACCTTCGGCCTGTCCGTCTCGGCGCCGCGCCAGTCGTAGAACGGTGCAGGGCTCGTCGAGCCATTTCAACAGGCGTCCAGTTCTTGAGGTCGACCAGTGCGCGGTGGACTCCTGCCTGCGCCAGCCCGTTGAGGATCCGCAGGGCCAGATCATCGGTGCGACACCACCGGGCCCTTGAGCTCGGCACGCCAGTTCATCGCCCGGGCAACCAGGTGGTCCCGGCCGTCGGTCCGGGCTCCGATCGCAGTGCGCGCGACGAAACCTATCCGGATCGGCGTTCCCTGCCAATCGGTGAGATCCCAGGTGCTGCATAGCGTCTCGCCCGGCTCGGCCTTGACCGCCATGGCAAGCACCTTGGCTTTCGTTCGGATTGAGGTCGCGCGAAGGAAGATCTTCGGCAAACGCTCGGCCGAAGAGTGACTTCGACTTCGGGATTCTTACCGCTGTTGGCCAGCGACTCACGGGTGTCGGTGGCCACACCAAGGGTCAGATCCCACTTCAGCGGGCCCGCGGTGGGCCGCTCGGGCGGTTCCATCGTCGGCAGGGCCGGTCCACACATGCACACCGTGGATACGGCCGTCGGACATCACCACCGGTTCGGTGCGGATGACGCGGTCGCGCTTCGGGGTGATGCTGGTCAGGCCCTGGCCGGTGCGCATCGACTCAGCGATCGCAGTTCGGACCGCGGAGAGATGGGGGCTGCGGCGAAGGAAGGTGGTGATCGGGACCAGGTTCTTGACTTGCCGCCCCTGCGCTACCACGGCGGGTTCGTCCCCCAGTGTCTCCACGAGCAACCAGTCGTGGGCCATGCGGTCAATTTTAGCGGCGCTCAGCGGGCGCTGGGGTTCCCCGGGCATGCGGTCACCGCTGCAGCAAACAACATGGCAATACCAGTTCGGGATCCAGCGAATCCGCCCTCGCCGCCCACAAGTTACTGATAAGTTTGCAAACGCGATCACAGCCTTGATAGTTTTCTGCTCCGGCCGTTGGTCGCGCTTTGAGACAGCACGCTGGCGTTTCTTCAGTCAAAAGGAAACGCACTCGGCGGTTGTTATGTGCAGATCCGTGGAGGTCGACCGTCGAGGGGTCGGTCGCCGTCCGCTACGTTGCTCAGCGCGATCTTTACGGTAACTCCGCAAGCACTAGTCGCAGCACCAGCACAGCCCCCGCCTTGTCCAACGGGTCGTTACCGTTGCCGCACTTGGGGGACTGCACGCACGACGGACAACCCATCGGGCATTCACACGCTTCGATGGCCGCTGCGGTCGCGCTCAACCAGGTGCGTGCCTGCCGGAAGCCGCGCTCGGCGAATCCCGCCCCACCCGGATACCCGTCGTAGACGAAAACACTGGGCTCACCCAGCGGACCGAGCGCGGTGGACATCCCGCCGATGTCGCCGCGGTCGCAGCTGGCCACCAACGGCAGCAGGCCAATGGCAGCATGTTCGGCGGCATGCAACGAGCCGGGAATCCGCGTCGCGTCAATCCCGTTGCGCTCCAATGCCTCCGGAGTGATGGTGTACATGACCGCGGTGGTGTCGAGAACATGTTCCGGCATGTCCAGCTCGATGAAATCGATGACCTCCCCGGAAAGGCGCCGGCGCAGGTAACCCACCACCTGGTGGGTGACCCTGACCGGCACCACACCCAGGGTTACCGGACCGAAAGTCAACTCGCTCGCCGCTGCCGGTGACGTTGATGTCGGTGATTTCGCGCGCGAACGTTGCATAGCCGGGATCCTCGGCGTGCACGAAAGCGATTCCGCTCCTCGAAATCCAGCGAATCAACGACGTAACTGTCGCCCTGGTGCAGGTACACCGCCCCCGGATGGACGGAGGCGGGGGCCTGACCGGCCCCGGTACTGCCCAGCAGTCGCCCGGTGTCGGCCTCCACGATGACGATCTGGCCGCCGGCCGAGCCCCGGATGTCCACCGCGCCATGTGGTTCTAGGCCGGGTGCGGGAAAGTACTTGCCGTTGCGCCGGCGCAGCAGGCCGTCGTCGACCAGCCCCTCGGCCACTTGCGCGGCGCCGAAGTCTCGGACCTCCGCCTCCTCGAGCGGCAATTCTGTTGCAGCGCAAAGTAGTTGAGGTCCGAGAATGTACGGGTTGGCGGGGTCGATGACCACGCGCTCGACCGGTTTGTCCAGCAGCGCCGCCGGGATTGTGGACCAGATACGTGTCCAGCGGATCGTCGCGGGCGATCAGCACGACCAGCGCACCCTGGCCGCGCCGGCCCGAGCGGCCGGCCTGCTGCCAGAAGGACGCAACCGTCCCGGGAAAACCGGCGAGCACCACCGCGTCCAGCCCGGCAATGTCGACACCCAACTCCAGCGCGTTGGTGGTGGCCAAGCCGCGCAGTCGGCCCTCGGCCAGGGCACGCTCCAGCGCGTTGCGGTCCTCGGCGAGATAGCCGGCCCGGTAGGACGCCACGGTGTGCGACAGCTCCGGAGCAATGTCGTCCAGCCGCGCTTGGGCGCCCAACGCGGTCAATTCGGCAGCGCGCCGGGAACGCACGAAGGTCAGGGTCTGCGCTCCCTCGGCGATCAGGTCGGCCATCACCCGCGCCGCCTCCGCGCCGGCGGAACGGCGCACCGGGGCACCGTGCTCGCCGGTGACGTCGGTGCGCAGCGCGGGCTCCCACAACGCCACGGTGCGGGCCCCTTGCGGTGAGCCGTCTTCGGTGACCTCTTCGACGGGCAGGCCGATGAGCTCGGAGGCCGTCGTGCCCGGTGAATCCGTCGTCGCGCTGGCGAAAATCACCGTCGGCGCCGATCGAATAACGCGCGCACAGCCGCAACAGCCGGCGCAGCACCATCGCCACGTTCGAACCGAAAACGCCGCGGTAGTAATGGCATTCGTCGACGATCACGAAGCGCAGGCCGCGCAGCAAAACGGCCCAGCGCGGCATGATTTCGCAAAATCGACAAATGGATCATGTCGGGGTTGGAGAACAGCCATCGGGAACGCTCCCGCGCAAAGCGGCGAACTTCGGCGGGGCTGTCGCCGTCGTAGGCGGTGGGCGCGACCGCGAAACTGGGATGGCCCAGCCGCGGGACAGCGGAAGTCAGTGCGTGAGCGGCGCGCAACTGGTCGTGACCAAGGGCTTTCGTCGGCGACAGGTATAGCACCCGGGCCAACGGATCGGTCGCCAGCGCGTTGAGAACGGGCAGTTGATAAGCCAGCGACTTGCCCGACGCGGTGCCGGTGCTGACCACGACATGACGGCCGGCGTGGGCGAATTCGGCGGCCTGCGCCTGGTGCGACCATGGCGCGCTGATGCCACGGCCGGTAAAGGCCGCAACGACGTCGGGTTCGGCCCACTCCGGCCAACTATGGGGCCGGCCGCTGCGGGCCGGCAGCTCGGCCACGTGGCGCAGCGGATGCTCGCCCGGCGCGGTACCGGCGAGCGCGACGGCGAGCAGGTCGGCGCCGAAACTCGCCACCTCATACCCTCCAAGAATCCGTCAGCGATACAAGTCTGTCGCCGAGGCGATGAACATGGTTGACTGTTTGCGGTCGTAGCTTCTGTGTTCGTGTCAAACTTTCGCAGGATCGACGTTGCGACCCGCGGTTCCTGCGAGGTTATACGGTCGGGTGCAGTTCCGACGACTCCGTGAGGTATGGCGGTGACAACGGGCCCGGTGCGCCGAAACGCGGTGCACCGCACCTTGAAGAAAAGGAAAGATCGAGAAATGCCACAGGGAACTGTGAAGTGGTTCAACGCGGAGAAGGGGTTCGGCTTCATCGCCCCCGAAGATGGTTCCGCGGATGTTTTTGTCCACTACACGGAGATCCAGGGTTCGGGCTTCCGCACCCTCGAAGAAAACCAGAAGGTCGAGTTCGAGATCGGCCATAGCCCTAAGGGCCCCCAGGCCACCGGAGTCCGCTCCGTCTGAGATCGAGCAGATTCTGACGAAAACCCCCCGTGCAACCCGCTCAGCGGGTTCCACCGGGGGGTTTTCACTATCTCTTCACGCCTGCAACCTCCGTGCCAAGCGGCTGACCCGCAAGGTCGGTCGCCGCGCCGAATGCCTCAAAGCGAGGATGGACGACCTGGCTTACTGTCGGTGTGGTGAGCCAGCTTTCCTTCTTCACAGCGGAGGCGGTGCCCCCCGCGGTCGCCGATCTGTGTGGGGTGCTGGCGGCCTCCGGCCAGATCGTGACGGTTGGCGCGGCTGACGCCCGGGGTGCCCGGCTCTCGGTGGTCGTGGATCAGCTGTGGCGCGCCTCGGCCCTGGCCGAGATGATCGACGAGGCCGGGTTGGTAGCCGAGATCGGCCGTACCGACGAAGACACCCCTCTGGTGCGGACGGCGATCGACCCGTCATTGGCCGCAATCGCCGCCGAATGGACCCGCGGCGCGGTCAAGACGGTGCCACCGCGCTGGCTGCCTGGCCCGCGCGAGCTGCGGGCGTGGACTATCGCGGCGGGCACTCCCGAGGGCGACCACTATCAGCTGGGTCTGGATCCGCACGCCCCCGACACCCATTCGCCATTGGCGTCGGCCCTGATGCGGGTCGGGATCGCGCCCACCCTGATCGGCACCCGTGGCGGGCGCCCGGCGCTTCGGATCAGCGGCCGTCGCAGGCTATCGCGGCTGGTAGAGAACGTGGGGGAACACCCTGACGGCGCCGAAGCGTTGGCGCTGTGGCCCCGGGTTTAGCCGCCCGAGCCGCGGTACGCGAGCGGTCCGGGGTGAGGATCGGCCGGCGCTCAGGGCAGCACTCGCCACCCGGGTCAAGCCATTGCTAGGACCTGCGTTTACGGGGAGTCGGTTTGCGTCGGCCCGCCTTCGGGTGCGAAATTGTCAGGTGCCCGAAGGGAAGGAACGCTGGCGTATCTGAATTTCAGCGGAATTTCAGACGTCAGCCTGTCATTCTTCCTCAGGGCGGTCTCGAACGGGACCGAGAGAAGATATGGAGCGTAAGCGCAGGTGGCTGACCCGACATCAGGCCGCGACAGCAGCGGCAATGGCAGCCTGAGGCGACTTGTCATCGTCGAGTCGCCGACGAAAGCGCGCAAACTCGCGGGTTATCTGGGCTCCGCGTACATCGTCGAATCGTCGCGAGGTCACATCCGCGACCTGCCCCGGGCCGCCGCCGACGTGCCCGCCAAGTTCAAGTCGGAGCCCTGGGCCCGGCTCGGAGTCAACGTCGACGCCGACTTCGAACCGCTCTACATCATCAGCCCGGAGAAGAAGAGCACGGTCACCGAGCTGAAGGGCCTGCTCAAAGACGTCGACGAGCTCTACCTGGCCACTGATGGTGACCGCGAGGGCGAGGCCATCGCCTGGCATCTGCTGGAAACCCTCAAGCCCCGCATCCCGGTCAAGCGGATGGTGTTCCACGAGATCACCGAGCCTGCCATCTTGGAAGCCGCGGCAAATCCCCGCGACCTCGACATCGACCTGGTCGACGCGCAGGAAACCCGGCGCATCCTGGACCGGCTGTATGGCTACGAGGTCAGTCCGGTGCTGTGGAAGAAGGTCGCGCCCAGGCTGTCGGCGGGCCGGGTGCAGTCCGTGGCCACCCGCATCATCGTGCAGCGCGAACGCGACCGCATGGCGTTCCGCAGCGCGTCGTACTGGGACATCGTCGCCCAGCTGGACGCCAGCGTGTCCGACCCGAACGCGCAGCCGCCCACCTTCACCGCCCGGCTGACCTCCGTCGACGGATTGCGGGTCGCCGCCGGCCGTGATTTCGACTCGCTGGGCACGCTGCGCAAGGCCGACGAAGTCGTGGTGCTCGACGAAGCGCGGGCCACCGAGCTGGCCACCGGATTGCGCGGCGCACAGCTGTCCGTGGCCTCGGTCGAGGAGAAGCCCTACACCCGGCGCCCCTATGCGCCGTTCATGACGTCGACGCTGCAGCAGGAGGCCGGCCGCAAGCTGCGCTTCTCCTCCGAGCGGACGATGAGCATCGCCCAGCGGCTCTACGAAAACGGCTACATCACCTATATGCGTACCGACTCGACGACGCTGTCCCAGTCGGCGATCGGCGCGGCGCGCAGTCAGGCTGCGCAGCTCTACGGCGACGAGTACGTGTCCCCGTCGCCGCGTCAGTACACCCGCAAGGTCAAGAACGCCCAGGAGGCCCACGAGGCGATCCGGCCGGCGGGTGAGACATTCGCCACTCCGGATGCGGTGCGCCGCGAACTCGACGGCGACGAATTCCGCCTTTACGAGCTGATCTGGCAGCGCACGGTGGCCTCGCAGATGGCCGACGCGCGCGGTACGACGCTGAGTTTGCGGATCGCCGGTGCCGCGGCCGGCTCGGAGGGCGACCAGCAGGTGGTGTTCTCCGCGACCGGCCGCACCATCACCTTCGCCGGCTTCCTCAAGGCCTACGTGGAAACCGTGGACGAACTGGCCGGCGGCGAGGCCGACGACGCCGAGCGCCGGCTGCCCCAGCTGACCGAGGGCCAGCGGCTCGCCGCCCTCGAGCTCACCCCCGACGGCCACGCCACCAACCCGCCGGCGCGCTACACCGAGGCGTCGCTGGTCAAGGCGCTCGAGGAGCTGGGTATCGGCCGCCCGTCGACGTACTCGTCGATCATCAAGACCATCCAGGACCGCGGCTACGTGCACAAGAAGGGCAGCGCGCTGGTGCCCTCGTGGGTCGCGTTCGCCGTCACCGGTCTGCTGGAACAGCATTTCGGTCGGCTCGTCGACTACGACTTCACCGCGGCGATGGAAGACGAGCTCGACGCGATCGCGTCGGGCAACGAGCAACGCACCAACTGGCTCAACAACTTCTACTTCGGCGGCGACCACGGCGTGGCCGACTCGGTGGCTCGCTCCGGTGGGCTCAAGAAGCTCGTCGGCGTCAACCTCGAAGGTATCGATGCCCGAGAAGTCAACTCCATCAAGCTTTTTGACGATGAACAGGGTCGCGCCGTCTACGTCCGGGTCGGCAAGAACGGGCCTTACCTGGAGCGCACGATCGCGGGCGACGATGGTGAGCCAAAGCCGCAGCGGGCCAACCTCAACGACTCGCTGACTCCCGACGAGCTGACGCTCGAGGTGGCCGAGGAGCTTTTCGCCACGCCGCAAGAGGGCCGCTCGCTGGGCGTGGATCCCGAAAGCGGCCACGAAATCGTCGCCAAGGACGGCCGTTACGGGCCGTATGTGACCGAGGTGCTGCCCGAGCCGCCCGCGGAGGACGAGGGTACGGCCCCGGCGAAGAAGGGCAAGAAGCCGACCGGCCCCAAGCCCCGCACCGGCTCGCTGCTGCGCACCATGGATCTGCAGACCGTCACGCTCGAGGACGCGTTGAAGCTGCTGTCGCTGCCCCGGGTGGTCGGTGCGGATCCGCAGTCCGGCGAGGAGATCACCGCGCAGAACGGGCGCTACGGCCCATACCTGAAGCGCGGCACCGATTCTCGTTCGCTGGCGACCGAGGATCAGATGTTCACGATCACGCTCGACGAGGCGCTGAAGATCTACGCCGAGCCGAAACGCCGTGGCAGGCAAGGCGCTGCGGCGCCGCCGCTGCGCGAGTTGGGGAATGACCCGGCGTCGGGCAAGCCAATGGTGATCAAGGACGGCCGATTCGGGCCCTACGTCACCGATGGTGAGACCAACGCCAGCCTGCGCAAGGCCGACGACGTAGCGTCGATCACCGACGAGCGCGCCGCCGAACTGCTGGCCGACCGGCGGGCCCGGGGTCCGGCGAAGAAGGCCCGCCCGCAAGAAGGCCACACGCAAGGCCCCGGCGAAAAAGGCCGCCAAGCGCAGTTAGCCTGCCGCTGATCACATAATTTCGCTGGTTATTTCTTCGACGACCGGCCGCGGGGTCGAAACCTCTGCGGGCGGCAGCCAGATTCAGCGGTCGGGCCAACTGAGTGGGCGCGGAGCGACCGCGTAGCTCGACGACCTCGCCGACGTCCCAGCACAGGGCCTCGGCATCCAGCGCGCCACTGACCGCGATCGCCGACGCCAGCACGTGGCCGGCCTCGAGCTTGGCCAGCTCGGTCAGCCGCGCCGCCTCGTTGACCGGGTCGCCGATCACGGTGTACTCGAAGCGGGCCTGCGCGCCGATATGGCCGGCGATGGCCCGGCCGGCCGACACCCCGATGCCGAACTCGGCGTCGCCGATCACCGGCGAGGAGTTCGTCGTGCAGCTCGCGGGCGGCCGCCAGCGCGCCACCGGAGGCGTCGGGATGTTCGATGGGTGCGCCGAAGATGGCCAGCGCGGCGTCGCCCTGGAACTTGTTGACGAAGCCCGCCGTGCCGGTCGACGGTGTCGACCACCACCCGGAAGAACTCGTTGAGCAGGTGACCACCTCGGCGGGCGGCCGTGTCGCGGCCAGCTGGGTCGAGCCGACCAGGTCGACGAACAGCACGGCGACGTCGCGCTCCTGGCCACCCAGCTCGGTGCCGCGCTCCAGGGCCCGGCGGGCCACGTCCTCGCCGACGTAGCGGCCGAACAGGTCACGCAGCCGCTGCCGCTCGGACAGGTCGCGCACCATGTCGTTGAATCCGGCCTGCAGCAGGCCCAGCTCGCTGGCGTCGTAGATCTGCATGTGCGCGTTGTAGTTACCGCGCTGCACCTCGCCAAGCGCCCAACGCAGCTGGCGCAGCGGGTCGGCGATCGACATGGCCACCAGCAGGGTGCTGACGAACCCGATGCCCAGCGCCGCCAGGGCCAGCAACAGGATCGGGGTTGAACAGGCTCTCCGGTGCGGTGTGGAGCAGCGAACCTTGTCGGCCACCACCGCCAGCACGATCGCCAGCACCGGCACGCGCGGTGGACAGCATCCAGGTCAGGATCTGGCGCAGGATGACGCCCGGGTGCCCTGACGTTCTCCGGCACCCCGCTGCGCAGGGCGGCGACCGCCACCGGCCGCAGCACCCGTTCGGATTGCAGGTAGCCGATGATCGCGGTGGCCGCGGCCCCCAATGCGGTGGCGACCGCGACGACCGGCGCCGCGAATCCTGGCCACCGACCAGCTGGCGACGATGAACACCACGCCGCCGATGCACCAGTTGACGACGCTGATCAGCGTGCGGTAGTACGGCATGCGCAGCGCGCGGCTGCGGGCCAGTTCGGTGGCCGCCGGATCGGTCTCGGCGAGCAGTGTTGTCGCGGCGCTGCCAGCGGAAAACCGGCATCAGCAGTCGCAGGTTCACCACGACACCGACAAGGAACAAGATGACCAGGAGCCGGCGAAGATCGCCAGGTTGAGCGTCGGCAGATCCTGCAGTTGAATACGGTCCTGGGGCGGCAGGCCGTAGCGCAGGAAGCCCAGCACGAACAGGGCGCCGATGATGTCGGCCTGCAGCATGCTCAGCGAGAACAGCGGCCACGGGGTGCGCACCACCCACCGGACGAACCCGCTGATTCGCCCGGGCAGACCATCCGCCGTTGCCACCAACCCACCGTATCGGTCGGTAGGGACTAGCCGGTAACCCTAAATTGCTTCGGCAAGTCGCCGGATCCTGGCGAAACGTCGGCAAAAGATCACGGAATTGTCGCGATACGGTAGCGGTCGGTACACGTCGGTCTGTCTCACTAATGTTGCCGGTGATGTCCGGAGTGTTTACGCGGCTGGTAGGCCAAGAAGCAGTGGAAGCCGAGCTGCTCGCCGCCGCCAGGGCCGCCCGAGGTGTTCCCGGTCACAGCGGTGTGGAC
The DNA here is from genome assembly GCA_963832935.1 of uncultured Actinomycetota bacterium. Classification (GTDB taxonomy): domain Bacteria; phylum Actinomycetota; class Actinomycetes; order Mycobacteriales; family Mycobacteriaceae; genus Mycobacterium. The sequence continues at coordinate 62,069 of CAWHWA010000013.1, read as the reverse complement.
CACGGGACTATGACACATGCGTGGCTCATCACCGGTCCGCCGGGTTCGGGGCGCTCGATTGCGGCGCTGTGCTTTGCGGCCGCGCTGCAATGCATGTCAGATGGGGAGCCCGGCTGCGGGCAGTGCCGGGCCTGCACGACGACGATGGCCGGCACCCACGCCGATGTCCGGCGGGTGATCCCCGAAGGGCCTGTCCATCGGCGTCGACGAAATGCGCGCCATCGTGCAGATCGCGTCGCGGCGCCCGACCACCGGGCACCGGCAGATCGTGGTGATCGAGGACGCCGATCGGTTGACCGAAGGTGCCGCGAACGCGTTGCTGAAGGTGGTCGAGGAACCGCCGCCGTCGACGGTGTTCCTGCTGTGCGCGCCGTCGGTGGATCCCGAGGACATCGCGGTCACGCTGCGGTCCCGGTGCCGGCATGTCGCGCTGGTGACCCCGTCCACCGAGTCGATCGCGCGGGTGCTGATCGACAGTGACGGCCTGACCGCCGACACGGCCAACTGGGCGGCGTCGGTCAGCGGTGGTCACGTGGGGCGGGCCCGCCGGCTGGCGACGGACCCGGAGGCCCGGCAGCGACGGGAGCGGGCGCTGGGACTGGTGCGCGACGCCGCGACGCCGGCGCGCGCCTACGCCGCCGCCGAGGAGTTGGTGGCCGCGGCCGAAACCGAGGCCGTCGTGCTGACCGCCGACCGCTCCGAGGCCGAGACCGAAGAGCTGCGGACGGCGCTGGGGGCCGGCGGCACGGGCAAGGGCACGGCCGGGGCCATGCGCGGCGCCACGGGTGCGATCAAGGACCTGGAGCGGCGGCAGAAGTCGCGCCAGACCAGGGCATCGCGCGATGCGCTGGACCGGGCGCTGATCGACCTGGCGACCTATTTCCGCGACGCGCTGGTGGTCTCGGCGCATGCGGGCGGGGTGGCGGCCAACCATCCGGATATGGCCGAACGGGTGGCGACGCTGGCCCACCACGCCTCGCCCGAGCGGCTGCTGCGTTGCATCGAAGCGGTGCTGGAGTGCCGCGAAGCGCTGGCCGTCAACGTCAAGCCCAAGTTCGCCGTCGACGCGATGGTGGCCACCATCGGGCAGCAACTGCGGGATTGAAGTTGGGCGCACGCGGCCGCCTGTCGTAGACTCGTGCCCGCCCGGCGTGCGGGTATGCCGCCTTAGCTCAGTCGGTAGAGCGATTCACTCGTAATGAATAGGTCGGGGGTTCGACTCCCCCAGGCGGCTCCACCAACCAGCGGACTCCACAGTGAGTTGGGTCACGATCGCCCCGGATCGGGGCAGCCTTCCCTTTGCTCCCGCGTTACAGCCGATGCCACTTCAAGGTGGCTCCCTATTTTGAGCGAGGCTGACATGAGGCAGACCAACAGCAACGGCTACAACGATTCACGCTTTCCGTTCGGTGAGGCGGTGTGGATTTCGGCGGGAATCATCCTGGTGCTGGTCTTCGGCGACGTTTTGGTCCTGTTGGCTCTCGCGGCGGCGATCGTGGCCATGACCACGGCGTGGTGGACCTACCGCAAAGCTCAGCGTGGCGGGCAGAGAAACCGCGTCGGCCTGGCGTCGGTGACCCAGCTACGCCCGGCGTCGACGGGCCTACGCGACCTGAAAACGACGTCGGCATCCGCACCGTGGCATGGGCCCAGCGCCGCGTAGCCGCGGCACGTCGCATAAAAACCCCGGCTTTGTAAACTCTCGTCCCCGGTGGGGGAGAGCTGGCAAGGTCGCGGTATGACGGGAATCCTGCTTCGCGTGCTCGTCACCGTCGTCACGCCGATGTCTGTCGCTTTGGTTGGAAACATCTGTGCGCCAAGCGATATCGCGTGGGCCACTGCGCCCGCGGGGCGGTGGCCGCTACCAGCTTGACCTCGCGCCTGCCAAGATCGACAGCAGCTTCTCGTTCGTCACCTATGACTGCGGAAACCAATCGCCCATCAGGATTGTCGGTGAGGACTCAACCATCACGTTGAACGGGTCGTGCGGCGAGGTCGACGTCAGCGGTGTCGCGAACACCGTGAACCTGCAGACCGTGGCCGCCATCTTGGCCACCGGCACGGGCAACCACATCAGCTGGGAGAAAGGGCCGGGAGGCGCCGTCCCGCAGATCAGCAACCCGGGGAGGAGCAACGACATCCGGGGACCCGGTGGCATACAGACCAGCTGATTCAGGCCGGCGCCAGAAATCCCACCGGGCCCGACGCGACGCACAGTGCCAGCGCGGTGGTGTTGGCCCGAACGGTGATCGCGTCGCCGGCGCCCGGCAGCCGGGCGAAGACCCGGTTGAGGCCGGGATGCACCGGAACCTTGACGTCGGGCCCCTCCGGCAGCGATATCGTCATCGAGCCGTCGCTGTTGGCCAGGTAGTTGAGTTCGACCGTCCAGTCGGCCGGCAGTAGCGGCCCGTCGAGCATCATGCGTGCCGGCTTGTCCGGTTGGGCGAAATAGCCGCACTGCGGGATCGGGCCGGGTTTGATGGTCCGAATCCAGGTGACTCTCGCGGGGATCAGTCGTCCGGAACTGTCGAACATTCTCAATTGTGTTGTTGCCGTGGTGAATTCCGGCCTGTCGCGCAGCAGGGCGAACATGTGGCTGGCCAGGTTCTCCGGGTAGGCCACCCGTTGCAGGATCAGCGGGTCCACCTCCTGGTCCAGTAACGGAGCAGTCGAATTCGCCTGCGCTGCAGCCAAACTGGATTGGACGTTACGCAGGTAGGGCTGGGTGGGGTTGTCGCGCCAACTGGTCAGGAAGGTCGCCGTCGAGTACAGGCTGCTGGCCACGAACAACACCGCCAGACTTGTTGTCACCACGTTCGCGTCGCGGTGACGCGTCCAGCCAGCGAGCGCCAAACGACCGATTCGGCGCGCCGAGACCGACGGCGGCCAGCAGCGCCAGCACAACGACGAGATCCGGCAGATAGCGCAGGGTTTGGGCGAGTTCCAGCGCGGTCAGCTTCGACGACCGCATCAGATAGATCGGCACCTGGCAGGCCACGGCGTAACCGGCCGCCGTCAGCCACACCGGGCCGATGCGCTGCTTGCGGATCAGTGACAGTGCCAGCACCGCGATCAGCACCAGCCAGCCCAGCGCCATCGCCAGCGGCGGGGGAGTGGCCCACGGGGAGGCCGGTGCCCAGCGGTCCCAATGCCACGGCCCCCCGGCCAGCCCCGGCACGATGCCGTGGGTGATGGATCGGGACAGCAGATCCCAGGTCATCGCGAGGTCGGAACTCCATCGCTGCTGATTGACCACGGTGAGGTAGAGCGCCACCCACGCGACCGTCAGGATCAGCGACGAGATCCACAACCTCACGCCCCCACGCCAGGCCGTCAGCAGGGCGGACCGTTCCCCGCGCACATGACACAGCAGGGTCGCCACCGCGAAGGCGACGAACGGGATCACCGCCGCCTTCTCGAAGAACAGCAACCCGCCCAGATAGACCAGCAGGCCGGTCACCGCGTAGCGCTGGTTGCCGGTGCGCACCAGCAGCACCGCGTCGGCGCTCACCCAAGCCAGCGCCGCCAGCATCGGCAGCGAATTCAGCGCCGCCGCCCACCACGCGAACCCGGGCACCGCCAGCGGTGTGAAAAGCGCGAACGTCAACGGGATCAGCAGCACGCGACGCCAGCCGAGGATCACGTGCAGCGCCCGTAACAGCGCCAGCGAGGCCAGCAGCTGCAGCACCACCAGGCTGATCGCGGGTCCGGTCCAATCCAGCGGAGCCAGCCGGATCAGCACGCCCGCGATCAGGAAGGCGGCCGGCATCACGTGGCCGTCGTGGTCGTCGAACAGGTACGTCGGCGTCAGCAAACCCTCGGTGCCGGCCTTCCCGATCAGGATCAGGTCGTCCCAGTAGAAATAGCCGCCGAATGCCAGCACCGCACGTATCACCAGCTGGACCGCGATCAGCGCGGCCGCCGCCAGGGCGACGCGCGGCATCCGGGTCATGGCGGCGGGCATGGTTATTTCTTACCGGTCGGTATGGTGGGCCGGTGCACGCACTGGTTACGGGGGCAGCCGGATTCATCGGGTCTACGCTGGTCGACCGCCTCCTGGCGGACGGTCATTCGGTCGTGAGCCTGGACAATTTCGCGACGGGCAAGGCGACCAACCTCGAGCATCTGGCCGACGATTCCGCCCACGTCTTCGTGGAAGCGGACATCGTGACCGCGGACCTCGACGCCATCCTCGACGAGCACCGCCCCGAGGTGGTGTTCCACCTGGCCGCGCAGATCGACGTGCGCCACTCGGTGGCCAACCCGCAATTCGATGCCTCGGTCAACGTGATCGGCACGGTGCGGCTGGCCGAGGCCGCGCGCCGCGCCGGGGTTCGCAAAGTCGTGCACACCTCGTCGGGCGGATCCATCTACGGCACCCCGCAGCAATGCCCGACCCCCGAGACCGTGCCCACCGATCCGTGGTCGCCATACGCGGCGGCAAAGGTGACCGGGGAGATCTACCTGAACACCTTCCGGCACCTGTACGACCTGGACTGCTCGCACATCGCGCCGGCCAACGTCTACGGCCCACGGCAGGACCCGCACGGCGAAGCGGGAGTGGTCGCGATCTTCGCGCAGGCGCTGCTGTCGGGTAAGCCCACCAAGGTGTTCGGGGACGGCGGCAAGACCCGCGACTACGTGTTCGTCGACGACGTGGTGGACGCCTTCCTCAAGGCCTCCGGGGAAGCCGGCAGCGGGCAGCGTTTCAACGTCGGCACCGGAATAGAAACCTCCGACCGCCAACTGCACACGGCGGTGGCAAAAGCAGTCGGCGGCCCCGACGACCCCGAATTCCATCCGGATCGGTTGGGCGACCTGAGGCGGTCCTGCCTCGACATTGGTTTGGCCGCAAAGGTTTTGGGCTGGCGGCCGAAATTTGAACTCGAAGAAGGGGTGCGTCGCACCGTCGAGTACTTCCGGCACGCCCAGACCGGCTAGCGCGGCTCCGGCGCCTGCGCGCCCTCCAGTGCGACGGCCCGGGCAAGGCGTGCGTAGCGCGACTCCAAGTCCTTGAACCGCATATACGTGCTCAGCGTGGTGAAACTGAACGCCATGATCAGCGCATAGAGCATCAGGTCGGTGCCGCGGCGCACCCCGAACCACTGCGCGACCACGGTGGTGTCGTCGGGCCGCAGCACGGCGTAGATACCGCCCAGTACGAACAAGACGTAGCCGACCTTGACCCAGGCCCGGGACCGCGCATTGCGACGCGACCGCAGCAGGTACATCAGCAGCGCGATGATCGAACCGATCAACAGCACCTGGATCCAGTTCATCTTTCGGTCCTTTTCATCTCGGAGTCCTCCCTCGCAGGAATCCGTCGAAAATGATGTTGACGCCGTTGAGTAGCGGCTGCCCTTTCGACTTCGAGTATTCGGTGTACAGCACCTCGACCGGCTGTTCGGCGACGCGCCAATGGTTTTCGGCGACGAGCATGATGATTTCGTTGGCGTGGCTCATGCCGCTCATCGTGATGTCCAGCCCGTCGGCCACCGTCTTGTTGAACACCCGCAGCCCATTGTTGGTGTCGGTCAGGCCAAGCCGGCGGCCGCGCGGGCTCAACCGCGCGGCGGTCTGCAGCACGATCCGCTTCAGAAACGGCGGCCGGCTGCCCTCCTGCCCGCCGAACCGCGTCCCGATGACGATGTCGACGTCTTCGGCGGCAAGCCGGTCGATCATCGCGGCGACGTCCTTGACGCGATGCTGCCCGTCGGCGTCGAACGTCGCGAAGACCCGCGCCCCGGGCTGCTTGCGGGCGTACTCGATGCCGGTCTGGATGGCCGCACCCTGACCCAGGTTGACCGGATGGCGCACCAGATGAGCGCCGGCCCGCCTGGCGATTTCGCCGGTGTCGTCGGTGCTGCCGTCGTCGACGCACACCACGTGGCCGAAGACCGAGCGCACGTCGGCGATCACCTCACCGATGACCGTGGCTTCGTTGAAGGCCGGAATGACGATCCAGACGCCGGGGTAATCCGTTTCAGTGGGCATTTAAGCCCACAAGGTACACGCTGGACCAGGTGGATCAGCCAGTTGAGCGTCCGGCGCGCGCCAGGGCTACCAGGTGCACGGCGATTCCCACCAGCGGACCGCACAGCAACGCAACCACGGTGCGGGTCTCCAGCGGCAGCGGCAGCAGTAACAGCAGTCCTGACGCCAGTGTCGCCCCGACCCACCCCAGCGCATACGCCCGATGCAGTTTGGCCGCGACCACGGCGGCGCCGGTGAGCATCAGCATGCCGATCGCCACCGCGGCCGCTGTCAGCCACGCCAATAGTGCGCTGCCGGCGTCGTACTGAGATCCGAAGGCGACCCGCAGCAGCCACGGCCCCACCATGCCCGCCGCCAGCACCCCGACCGCGCCGATCCCGCCGAGGACGCACGTCGGGCCGATCAGCGCCCGAAGGCGGTTGGCGCGCTCGTCGACGAAATGAGCGATGAGGTTGCCTTGCATGGTCATCAGGGGCACCAGCACCGGCGCGCGGGTCAGCGTCACCGCGAGGATGATCACGCCACCTCGCGCCCCGAGCTCAGTTGAGGTCAACCTGAGCAGCACCGGGAATCCCATCACCAGGATCGCGTTGGCGCCGGCCGCGGTCACCGAATGGGCGGTGCCGCGCAAGAAGATCGCGGTGCTGCCGGGCGCCCGCAGGCGAGCTGTCGCGCGTGCGGTGGGTGAGACCACCAGCATGATCAGCCAGGCCACCGCGCCGGCCACGCTTGCCCACAAGAACCCGACCAGGCCCCAGCCGAGCACGAACGTCGCCGCGGCGACCGCCGCCCGGATGGCCGCGTCGGCCACCATCAGTGCCCCATAACGGGTCCACTGATCGGTGCCGGCGAACATGCCCAACAGGGTGCAGTGCAGGCCAAACCCAACCAGGCCAACGCAGAGCAGCGCCACCGATAACCAGGGCGCCTGCACGAACACCCACCCGCCCCACCACGGCGAACTGCCGGCGATCACGATGGCCGCGACCACGCCGATCAGCGCGGCAACCCGCAGCGGATGGGTATGTGCTCCGCCGGGTTCGGGCGGCACATCGATGTAGCGCGCGGCGCGGATCTCGCGGGTGGTTTCTTGCAGCAGCCCGTTGGCGGCGCCGGCGACCATGCCGGTTGCCCCCCAGAACACCCCGAGTACTGCGAAGCCGCTCGGAGCCAGGTCACGAGCGGCCAGGTACATCACCGCGTAGCCGCACACCGCCGTCAGTGCGGTCGCGATGCCGACCCGGGCCATACTGCCGCGCGCGATCGGCCCCTGGGACGCTCCCGTGGCTCCGGTAGCTCCCACGGAGGATGCCGCGCCGCCGACTTCGGTCACCGGGGCGGCACTTTCGGCCCACGGACCCGATGTATCGCCACAATTTGAAAATAGTAAGCGCATCGGTGCTGATGGCTGGCAACGGCGAGCGGCTTCGCTAATGTGGGCGGCTGTCGGGAAGGATCCATGGCCGCCTTTCGCATCTTCGGGATTTCGCTGTTAGTCACCTTGGCGGCGCTGGCGCTCGGATACGCCCACGGCGGGCTCAATGCCCTCTTCCTGCTGGTAGCCCTGGCCTTCCTCGAGGTGTCGTTGTCCTTCGACAACGCGATCATCAACGCCGCGGTGCTGAAGCGGATGAGCCCGTTCTGGCGGCAGATGTTTTTGACGATCGGGATAGTGATCGCCGTATTCGGCATGCGGCTTGTCTTCCCCTTGCTGATCGTGTGGGCGACCGCGGGCGTCCACCCGGTACGCGCGATGGAGTTGGCACTCAATCCGCCGCCGCACGGCGCACTGGTATTCGCGGACGGCTCGCCCAGCTACGAAAAGCTGGTCATGGCGGCCCATCCGCAGATCGCGGCATTCGGCGGAATATTTCTGCTGATGCTGTTCCTGGATTTCGTCGTTTACGACCGAGACATCAAGTGGCTCAAGTGGTTTGAGATCCCATTCGCTCGTATCGGTCGTCTTGCTGAGGTATCGGTGGTGGTCTCCGCCGGTGCGCTGGTCTTGGTCGGCACGCAGTTGACCCACTCCAGCGACGAATGTGCGACGGTGCTGACGGCCGGGTTACTTGGCCTGGTGACGTACCTGATCGTCAACGGTTTGAGTCAGGCGTTCAGACCATCGGCGGCCGACGCCGGCCCAACGACCTCCGCAGCGGCGCTGGCGACGGCCAAGGCCGGCTTGACGTTGTTCCTGTACCTCGAGGTGCTGGACGCGGCTTTCTCGTTCGACGGGGTCACCGGCGCGTTCGCGATCACGTCGGACCCCATCGTCATCGCCCTGGGTCTCGGGCTGGTCGGCTCGATGTTCGTCCGGTCGATCACGGTCTACCTGGTCCAGCAACAGACGCTGGACCAATACGTGTACCTGGAACACGGTGCGCACTGGGCGATCGGCGCGTTGTCGGTGATCATGCTGCTGTCCATCGAGGAGCGCTATCGGATCCCCGAGGTCGCCACCGCCTCGGTGGGCGTGCTCTTCATCGGGGCGGCGTTCGGGTGGAGCCTACTGCGCAACAGGCGCGACGTGTGACCCGCCAGAAGCGTTAGTGCCCTTCGGCTTTGAACCGCTCGATGGAGCGCTCCACCTCGGCTTCGGCTTCGGCGCGGCCCACCCAGTCCGCCGTCTTGACGTACTTGCCCGGCTCCAGCGCCTTGTACTGGGAGAAGAAGTGCTTGATGACGTCCAGTTCGTAGGCCGGCACGTCGCCGATGTCCTGGATGTGGTCCCACCGGTGGTCGCCGGCCGGAACACACAACACCTTGGCGTCGCCGCCCGCCTCGTCGGTCATCTCGAACATCGCCACCGGCCGCGCCTCGACCAGCACGCCGGGGAATAGCGGCTGCGGCAACAGCACCAGTGCGTCCAACGGGTCGCCGTCTTCGCCGAGGGTGTTCTCGATGAACCCGTAATCGGTCGGGTAGACCATCGACGTGTACAGGTAGCGATCCAGCTTCACCCGCCCCGTCTCGTGGTCGACCTCGTACTTGTTCCGCTGGCCTTTCGGGATCTCAATGACCACGTCGAATTGCACTGTCTCGGCTCCTTCGAAGAGAAGTAAAACTGGGTGGACCCGGGTAGGTCGGTTGCGTCGCGGATCACCCTAGTCGAGCGGGTTGCGGCAGATTCGGCAGAATAGGACCAAACAGTCAGGAGAGTGATGGGTCGTACTCGCTGGCGGAAATCCACCCAGGCGTTGATCGGATTGGCCGTGCTGGCGTTCGTCGCCGCCGTGGTGGCCGCGGCAACTTTCTTCACGACGGGTGGACACGGCACTAGCGGCGCGCATGTTCCCGTACCGCCTCCGCGGCCACCGATTGTGAAGCCGGGAGTCGTGCCCGTCGCCGACACCGCCGAGACGCCGTCGGCTGGTGGGCTGGCCGCTGTGTTGGGGCCGGTGGCGGCAGATCCCAATCTGGGCAGGCTCGGGGGTCGGATCACCGACGCCATCACCGGAAAAGAACTCTGGCAGATGGCCGACGACGTGCCATTGGTCCCGGCCTCGACGAACAAGGTCCTCACCGCGGCCGCGGCGTTGCTGACGCTGGATCGCCAGGCCCGGATCAGCACGCGGGTGGTGGCGGGCAGCCAGAACGCCCAGGGTCCGATCGTCCTGGTGGGCGCCGGTGACCCGACGCTGTCGGCAGCACCGCCCGACGTACCCACCTGGTACCGGGGCGCGCCGCGGATCAGCGACCTGGTGGAGCAGATTCATCGCAGCGGCATGACGCCGACGGCGGTACAGGTGGACACCTCGGCGTTCACCGGTCAGACGATGGCGCAGGGCTGGGACCCGTCCGACATCGACAACGGCGACATCGCGCCGATCGAGTCGGTGATGATCGACGCCGGGCGTATCCAGCCCAGCACCGTCAACTCACGGCGGTCCAAGACTCCGGCGCTGGATGCCGGTCGGGAGCTGGCCAAGGCACTCGGCATGGATCCCGCCGCGGTGACCGTCGCCTCCGCCCCGTCCGGGGCGCGGCAGCTGGCGGTGGTGCAATCGGCCCCATTGGTCCAGCGGCTCTCGGAAATGATGGATCATTCCGACAATGTGCTCGCCGAATGCATCGCGCGTGAGGTGGCCGCGGCGATCAACCGCCCGCGCAGCTTTCCGGGCGCGGTCGACGCGGTGACCAACCGGTTGAGCACCGCGCATATCGACACCACCGGCGTAGCGCTGGTGGACTCCAGCGGGCTATCGGTCGACGACCGATTGACGGCTAAGACTCTCGACGGGACGGTGCAGGCGGCCGCGGGCCCGGACCAGCCGTCGTTGCGGGCGCTGCTGGATCTGCTTCCGATCGCCGGCGGCAGCGGGACGCTGGCCGACCGCTTTCTCGACCAGGCCACCAACCAAGGACCGGCCGGCTGGTTGCGCGCCAAGACCGGCTCGTTGACCGCCATCAACTCGTTGGTCGGAGTCGTCACCGACCGCAGCGGACGCGTGCTTACGTTCGCGTTCATCTCCAACGCCGCCGGCCCCAATGGACGCAATGTGATGGACGCCCTGGCCACCAAGCTGTGGACTTGCGGGTGCACATGACCGCATCGTCGGATTTGACCCTCGGTACCGCTGTCGACTGGCGATTCGCGGCCACCGTCGGCGTCCGGCTGGCCCGGCCCGGTCCGCCGGCCAGCGACTACACCCGCAGTCAGGCGATCGACGAACTGGTGAGTTCGGCGACGAAAGCCGAACCGCTGGTACGCGACGTCACCGGGCTGGCGACCAACGACGAGGTGCCGGCGGCCCGCATCGTCGATCGCGCGCAGTGGGTCCGCGCGGCGGCGGACTCGATGCGGGTGATGACTAACGGGACCGAAAAGCCGCAGGGGTTTCTGACCGGCCGGCTCACGGGTGCGCAGACGGGCGCCGTGCTGGCGTTTGTGGCTTCCGGGATTCTTGGCCAGTACGACCCGTTCGCCGCCGATAAAGAGGGCTGCCTGCTGCTGGTGTATCCCAATGTCATCGCCGTCGAGCGTCAGCTGCGGGTCGTGCCGGCCGATTTCCGGCTGTGGGTATGCCTGCACGAGGTGACCCACCGGGTGCAGTTCACCGCCAACCGCTGGTTGCCCGACTACATGTCGGACGCGCTGGCCTTGTTGACCCGCGACGCCGGCGATGACATCGGGGAAGTGGCCGGCAGGCTGGCCGAGTACGTGCGCAACCGCGGTCTGGGCACGTCCGACGCTTCCGCGTCGGGGATTGTCGGCCTGGTGCGCGCAGTTCAGTCCGAGCCGCAGCGTGAGGCCCTGGATCAGCTGCTGGTGCTTGGCACGCTGCTGGAGGGTCACGCCGAGCACGTCATGGATGCCGTCGGGCCGAAGGCGGTGCCGTCGGTGGCCACCATTCGCGGTCGCTTCGACGACCGCCGTCAACGTAAGCAACCGCCGCTGCAGCGCCTGCTGCGCGCCCTGCTGGGCCTCGACGCCAAGCTCAGCCAGTACACCCGCGGCAAGGCGTTCGTCGACCAGGTGGTGGGCCGGGTCGGAATGGAGCGGTTCAACACCGTCTGGTCGGGCCCCGAAACGCTGCCGTTGCCCGCCGAGATCGAAGAGCCCCAGCGATGGATCGACAGGGTTCTGTAGGCCAGCTGCGCGCGGCCACCGAGGCGTACGCGAAGGCCTATCTGGGCACCGCCGACCAATGGTGTGTGGCGCTCTCGGGCGGGCCTGACTCGCTGGCGCTCACTGCCGTGGCCGCCCAGCTGCGGCCCACCACCGCGCTGATCGTGGACCACGGCCTGCAGTTCGAGTCGGCCGACCGTCGCCGAAACCGCGCGCACCCAAGCCATCACGTTGGGATGCGTTGACGCACAGGTCATTTGCGTACATGTCGGCAGTGACGGCGGTCCCGAGGCCGCGGCGCGCACGGCCCGCTACGCCGCGTTGAGTGCCTACCATCACGGGCCGGTCCTGCTGGCCCACACCCTCGACGACCAAGCCGAGACGGTGCTGCTCGGGCTGGGCCGGGGCTCCGGAGCGCGCTCGATCGCCGGGATGCGCCCACACGATCCGCCGTGGTGCAGGCCGTTGCTGGGTGTCCGGCGGAGCACGACCCATGCCGCGTGCCGGGAGCTGGGCCTGACCGCGTGGCAGGATCCGCACAACAGCGACCGCCGCTTCACCCGGAGCCGGTTGCGACTCGAGGTGCTGCCGCTGCTCGAGGACGTGTTGGGTGGCGGCGTGGCCGAGGCGCTGGCCCGAACCGCGACGGCGCTGCGGGAGGACACCGAGTTCATCGACGGTCTCGCGGTCCAGGCGCTGCCCGGGGTCAAGGCGGACTCCGGGCTGCAAGCTCGAGGCCCTGGCGACGTTGCCCGACACAGTGCGCCGGCGGGTGATCCGCGGCTGGCTGATGGCCGGCGGTGCGACCGGGCTGACCGACAAGCAGATCCGCGGGGTGGACCTGCTGGTCACCACGTGGCGTGGACAGGGCGGGGTGGCGGTCGGATCCGATTTGCGCGGCGAGCGGCTGATCGCGGGGCGGCGCGATGGCGTACTCACGTTGCGGCGCGAGCCGGTGTAAGAATCCGCAAAATTGTCGTCGCCGTTGGTTGTTCGGCCGCCGGCATGGCACGCTGTGGGCGTGGCCCAGATCTCCTCGGCGGTAACCCCCGAGCAGCCCGTGGACCTGTACCCGGGGGATATCAAGTCCGTGCTGCTCACCACGGAGCAGATCCAGGTACGCATCGGCGAGCTTGGCGAGCAAATCGGCATCGACTACCGCGAGTCGGTCGATGAGACCGGCCAGGACCTGCTGTTGATCACCGTGCTCAAGGGTGCGGTGATCTTTGTCACCGACCTGGCACGTGCGATTCCGGTTCCGACGCAGTTCGAATTCATGGCCGTCAGCTCCTACGGCACCTCGACGTCGTCGTCGGGTGTGGTGCGCATCCTCAAGGACCTGGACCGCGATATCAACGATCGCGACGTACTGATCGTCGAGGATGTCGTCGACTCCGGCCTGACCTTGTCATGGCTGCTGCGCAACCTCAAAACCCGCCATCCCCGCTCGCTGCGGGTGTGCACGCTGCTGCGCAAGCCCGACGCGGTGCGCGCCAACGCCGAGATCGCCTATGTGGGCTTCGACATTCCCAACGAGTTCGTCGTGGGCTACGGCCTGGACTACGACGAGCGCTACCGCGACCTGTCGTACATCGGCATGCTGGACCCCAGGGTCTACGAGCAGTAGCCGACCGAGCTTGTCCAATGGTGGCGACCCGCCGCGCTTGCGATCGAGCTAGTCCAATGGTGGCGACCCGCCGCGCCCGGCTACGCCGCGCTTGCGATCGCCCTAGTCCAACTCCCAGACCGCGTTCACCGAGAAGCTCACCGTCTGCTGGCCCGGCTCCAGCGGAACCGCGGTGGCCATGGCTTTCGGCGGCGCCGACGGTACCCCGGCGGTCGGCGAGCTGCCGGACGCCTCGGAGATGGAGAACACCTTGCCCAGTCGCAGCCCGGACAGCTGGGCGTACTGGTCGGCACGGTTTTTGGCGTCGTTGAATGCCCGCGCCCGCGCGTCCTTGACCAGCTGCGAGTCATCGGCGATGGAGTAGCTGACCGACGTGATCCGGGTCGCGTCGCCGCCGGTACTGACGACCAGCGCGAGCATTCGGGACGCGGCATCGGTCGGGTGGATCCTGACCTGGATGGCGTTGGTCGCGCGGTAGCCCGTGATGGAGGCGGTGCCGTTGGGCTCGGGATTGCTGTATTGCGGCTGCAGCGTCACCTGGGTGGTGCTGATGTCCTTGCGGTCCAGGCCGGCACCGACAAGCGCATTGATGACGGCAAGCTGGCGATCATTGGTCTGGTTCATCGCGGCGGTGACGTCGGGTGCGCTGAATTCGATACCGACGTCGGCGGTCAAGGTATCGGGTACGCCTTGCACTTGCCCCGACCCCACCACGGTCACCTGGCGGGGATTTGCCCCCGGCGCGGGGGCATTGTGGGAATCGCACGCCGATACCGCGGCCATCGTGAAGCCGGCTGCGGCCGCAGCGATCGACCAGCGGACAAACCTCGGGGCGCTTCGTGCGATCGGCATGCCTGGCACCCTAGCCGTTTGGCGGCTCGCTATTCCAGGGGTTGCTCAAAGTCTGGTCGTCGCTGTCGCCTTCGGCCGGCTTGTAATCTCGAATTGTTTTGCGTGAAAGCCAGTTTGAAAACACCGCCATGGCGAATAGCTGCGCGATCACCAGCGTGAGGGGAAGATTCGCGGCGATCGTGGCCCAAATCAGCACGGGCGTTGCTACCGGTGCGACATCAATCCTGCGATCATGCCTAGGAGTTGCATTGTGCCCGCTCCGCTTTGGCTGCTGTCTCTCTTCATCGGTACTCGCGGAGACGAACGGGAAGCGCGGTCAGTCCGCGCATCAAGGTGCTGTTTCGGTATTGCAAAATAATGTTGGGGTCCAATGTGATTCGTTCAAAGCGGGTGAGTAGTCGGCCGATCGCGATCTCGCCTTCAAGGCGTGCCAGCGGTGCGCCGAGGCAGTGGTGAATGCCGTGCCCGAACGCGAGGTGCGGGTTGGGGGCCCTGCTCACGTCGAGGCGATCCGGGTCGTCGAACTGCCGGCTGTCGTGGTTGGCACCGAGCAGCGCCACCAAGACGAGTTGACCCGCGGGTATCTCGACATCACCGACCCGCACCGCCTCGGTGGTGAACCGCATGGTGGCCGTGTTGAGCGGGCTCTCGAACCGCAGGAACTCTTCGACCGCCGAGGGCATCAATGATGGGTCGGCTCGCAATGCCGCGAGTTGAGATGGGTTGTGCAGCAACGCGAAAACGCCGTTGCCAATGAGGTTCACGGTGGTTTCGTAGCCCGCCAGAATCAGCAGGTATGCGGTCGACAGCAGCTCGTCGAAGGACAGTCCGCCGTCGACGTCGGACGCCTGAACCAACGCGCTGAGCAGGTCGTCGGCCGGCATCGAGCGCTTCTGCGCGATCAACGCGGTCAACAGATCGATCAGCGCATTCTCGGCCGTCGTGAGTTCGGCGGGGTCTCGTGCTGGTGAGCAGTGGTTCGACGTGCAGGCGAAAGCGGTCGCGATCATCGGACGACACGCCCAACAGCGTGCCGATGACTCCCAGCGGCAGCTGAACCGAGTAGGACTGCATCAGGTCGACCACGGCGCCGTCTGCGGCGGCAACAGCAATATGATCAAGCAACTCGTCGGCGATTCCGACGATGTCGCGCCTCATCTTTCGCACGCTGCCGGCGGTGAAGGCTTTGGTGAGCAATTTGCGCAGCCGGGTGTGATCGGGTGGATCCTGCTGCAACATATGGCTGTTGAGCAGCGACGTGTGCGTATCATGGCTGTCCGATGGAAAGAACCCGGTTAGGCCCTGCCAGTTCTTGCTCAGCCGCGGGTCGGCCAATAGCGCGCGCGCCTCGGCGTAGCGAGTGACCAGCCAGGCTTGCGCCTCACCCCAGATCTCGACGCGATGCGCCGGGGCCTGCGCGCTCAGCCGGCGGTACAGGGTGTGGGGGTCCTGGATGAATGCTCGGCCAAGCCGCGGCGAGTTCCGCAGCGGCGCGGGTTCCCCGCCGACCTGGCACTCGTTCTGGCTCACCTCGCCAATGGTGCGGCAGCGAATCGGAGCTATCCAGGACGCATGATTCCTGGTTGCCCGACACCCAGTTTCAGCTTTCGCCGAGCCGGCGCAGGCCGGCTTCCGAGGCGCGAACCAGGGTCGGCCCAGTAGGCCACCAGCACATGGCCGGTCGTCGGCAGCATCATCTGCTGATAGTTGAGATGCAGCGTCCCCACCCGCGGGTGGTTCACTCCCAGGATTCCGGCAGCCTCTTGTTTGACATCATGGCGGTCCCACAGCTGGCGAAACCGGGGGCTTTGCTCGATCAACTCGTCGACCAGCCCGATCAGCTTGGGGTCTGGACGTTGACCGTATAAAGCCCGCACCAAACGGACCGCCCATGCGGTCATCGGCTTCCAGTTGCGATAGAAGTCCCGCGACTCCGGGTCGAGAAACACCGCCTTCATCGTGTTGACGCCGACCGCCAGTTGCGGTGACAGCGCCTCGGCGAGTTTATTTGTGGTAACGATGGTCAGGCCGGGGTCAACGACGGTTCCCACCGTGAGCGGCCAGCTATCGAGTAGGGCTCCGATCGCGGGATGCAGCTCCTGCAACGGCTCAATACGACCGTCAGTTGACTGATGGCGCATCAGGTTTCGCATGTATGCCACCGCGTCGTTATCCAGCAGCAGGGCCCGGCTGATGGCGTCGAGCACCTGATCCGACGGATGCTCTTCGCGTCCTTGCTCGAGCCGCAGGTAGTAGTCGGTGCTGATGTTGGCGAGTATTGCCACTTCCTCCCGGCGCAGCCCGGTGACTCTGCGGCGCCCGCCGGCAGGCAAACCCACGTCGGCGGGCTGGACCAGACTTCGGCGGGCGCGCAGAAACTGCGCCAGCGCAGATGCATCGGTCACGGAAGTTGACCCGCCGTCGTTTCACGCATCAGCATCGGCCCCTCCGTCCCGTCAAGCTGCGGGATTACCTGCTTCGGCCAGCATAACCAGCAGTTAGCTGGCATCGGCAGGACGGGGCGGTGAGCCGCTTCGGTCGGCGAGCGTGGGGCCTATGCACGAGTCAGCGGCGGTGTCCGTACCCGGGGCGCACACTCGGCGGCCGCGGCAAAGCCCGTTCGGTGATCGACTTATTCTCGCGGCGAAGGATAGCGGGTATCCTGTCAATCGCGGGAAAGTTCATATCTTGTTCTAATCATATTGATTTCCAATAACTTTCATTTGAACCGCAGATATTGCCACGTATCCGCATTGGCTCGATGAACAGTCATCTAAGCGGTAATGAATAGGCCCCGTGGCAGCTGTCATTTCCCGACGTTGCTGACCTAACGTGTCGAGTCGTCTGTTTCAGTGCTGCGAATGGCAACTGAAAGTTGTTTATTAGATTGCCCTTTGAGGAGGGGATATGTCTTTTCTGATCGCGCAGCCGGAAATATTGGCGGTAGCTGCCGACGGGTTGCAGACCATCAATGCCGCAGTGGGGGCGGGGAGTTCGGCCGCGGCGGGTCCGACGACCGGGGTGGTTCCCGCCGCCGCCGATGTGGTGTCGTTATTGACCGCTGCGCAGTTCGCCTCGCACGCGCGGCGATTTCAGGAGATCAGTGTTCAGGCCGCGACGGTCCGAGAGCGGTTGGCGGCAACGCTTGGCATCAGCGCCGGTTCGTATGCGGCCACCGAGGCCGCTAACAGCGCTGTGGTCGGATAGGGCGAGGGCTGATGCTGGATTTCGCGCAACTACCGCCGGAGGTCAACTCCGCGCTGATGTACTCGGGTCCCGGCTCGGGGCCGTTGCTGGCCGCCGCGGCGGCCTGGGACGGGCTGGCCACCGAGTTGGATTCCGCGGCGGCCGCCTATGCGGCACTGATTACCGGCCTGACCGACGGACCCTGGGAGGGGCCGTCCGCATCGTCCATGCAGACGGCAGCCATACCTCAGGTGGCGTGGCTGCGCGGCGCGGCCGGGCAGGCGGAACAGGCCGCCACTCAAGCCGCGGCCGCCGCGAGTGCTTATGAAGCGGCATTTTCGGAAACGGTGCCACCGCCGGTGATCGCGGCGAACCGGGCGTCGCTGATGGAGTTGCTGGCGACGAACTTTCTCGGTCAGAACACCGCGGCAATAGCGGCCATCGAGGTGCAGTACGGCGAGATGTGGGCTCAAGACGCGGCCGCGATGTACGGCTATGCCGGTGCGTCGGCCACCGCGTCGACGTTGCCGCCGCCCCAACCTGCGGCGCCCACGACCAACCCCGCGGGGCCCGCAGGCCAGGCCGCTGCGGTGGCGCAAGCGACCGGCAGCAGCGCGGGTACCAACACGCAGGGGCTCAACGCGGTGCCCAAACGTTGTCGTCACTGGCCGGGTCGACGAATAATCCCCAGTCGACTCCCGCGTTTTCGCTCGGTGGAATCGCGATGAACTCCGACGGTGATGGGCTGCAGTTGAGCGGTCCGTTAGGTGATCTTTTTGAGGGTCTGACTGGGTCGCAAATTTTGGATGCCAGCTCACCGTTTGACGCATTCATCCGATTGATTTCGCCGACCCGGCTCTTCACCACCGCGTTCAAAGACATCCAAGGTCTGTCCCAGGGTTTCGCGCCCCAGGCCGCCAAGGCTGCCACCGAGGGCGTCGCTCACGCCGCCGAGGGCGCCGCGAGGGCGGTTGAGGCTGTGCCGCACGCGCTTTCGGGAGCGGCGGGCAATGCCGCTGGGGCAGTGGGCAGGGCGGCATCAGTCGGGGGCATGTCGGTTCCGGCTTCCTGGGCGGCCGCCACCCCGGCGGCAAACCCCACCGTCGTGACGCTCAACGGTCTCGGTGCTGCCGCGGCGGCACAACCGGGGACTAACGCGGTCGGTGGGATGCCGCTGGCGGGTACCGGGGCCGGGCGCAGCGTGGCAACAGCCCACTTTGCTCCTCCCCGATACGGTTTCAAGCCCACGGTCATCGCTCACCCCCCGGCGGGAGGGTGACGCGAAGGCCGGGACCCGGGTGGGGTCGACAGCGCCGTCGGATCCAGCTGGGCCTAGGGCGTGACGAGAATCTTGCAGTGCCGCTCGGGGTCGGCGAGGTTGTCGAAGGCCGCCCCGACCCCGTCCAGGCCCGACCTCGCCGGTGATCAGCGGGCTGACGTCGATCTCGCCTTCGGCCAGCGAGCGCAGCGACTCGGCGAACTCCTCGGGGCCGTAGGCCAGCGAGAACTGCACGTTGATCTCTTTGGCAATCGCGAAGAACGGATGGAAGGTGTCGGACTCCATGCACACCCCGGCAACGACCAGCCGGGTGCCCGGCCGCGCCCGCAGCAAGCACGTCGTCGATGATTCCGGGCACCCCGACCGCCTCGAACACCACCGCGGCTTTGACAGTGTCGAACGGCGAACCCTGCGCGGCATCCAACGTCTGGTGGGCGCCCATCGCGCTGGCCAGCTCCCGTCGTTTCGGCGAAAAATCCGATGCCACAATGTTTTCCACGCCACGCGCGCGAAGGGCCGCGATGATCGCGATGCCGATCGGGCCGCAGCCCAGCACCAGCGCGGTCTCGCCGGGCGCGATGTTCGGACTTGTTGACGGCGTGCAGCCCCACCGCCATGGGTTCGGTCAGGGCGGCATGCTTGAGGTCCAGGCCGTTCGGAACGGGCAGCAGCAGCGGCGCCGAGAGCAGCATCCGTTCGGCGTAGCCGCCGATGGTGTTGTTGCTGTAGACGATCGGCTCCACCCCCTTGGCGGACAACAGCACCGGAATCGACGTGACGAGGGTTCCGGCCGGATGGGTCTCGGTGTCGGGTCCGGCTTCGAGCACCTCGGCGCTGAATTCGTGGCCCATGAAGACGTCGTGTTTCAGATCGACGTCCATGCCGCTCGAGCCGCGCGCGACCCGCTCGGCTCATTTCCAGCACCTGGTCGCCGTGCGCGGCGAAAT
This sequence comes from uncultured Actinomycetota bacterium, assembly GCA_963832935.1. Classification (GTDB taxonomy): domain Bacteria; phylum Actinomycetota; class Actinomycetes; order Mycobacteriales; family Mycobacteriaceae; genus Mycobacterium. The sequence goes on along the minus strand of CAWHWA010000013.1, from coordinate 42,615 downwards.
GCATGTCGGAGCCGCAGATTCCGCAGGCCCGGATCGCAACCAGCACCTGGCCGGGTCCGGGCACCGGGTCGGGAACGTCGTCCCGATAGACCATCCGACCGTCGCGCAGCACCGAGGCACGCATCAGTTCACCGCGCCTTCCTGCTCGCCGACATGCTCGGTGATGGCTTTCACGACGGCCTCGCCGGCGCGGCCGATCAGTTGGTCGCGATGGTCTTTGGCCCAGTCGTGCGAGGACGCGCGACGCCGCCAGCTGTCCCTTGAAGTGGGGAATCACCTTGCGGGCCATCAGGTCATAGGAGTGATAGGTCGCTTCGGGTGAAGCCCAGTCATGGCCGAGCATCAGCAACGTCCCGAAGCCGCCCGATCGTTCCAGCAGGTCTTCGATGTGCGCGATGGCTTCGTCGGGTGTGCCGATGCAGCAATTCCCTTTGGCCGCATAGTCTTCGACGAACTCGTAGGGCGTCTGCGTGCCCTCGACGGTATTGGCCAGCGGGACGAATCCGGCCGCGCCGAAGTAGTTGGCGAAATCCTGCAGCCCGTAGGTGCAGTCGTCGATCGCCTGCTCGCGGCTGTCGGCGATGTGCATGATGCGACAGCACTCGCCAGTCGGCCCGATCCGGTTCGTCCCGGCCGACTTTGGCGGCCTGGTCGCGCACGATATCCCAGGTGGTTTCCAGCGCGGCGTAACCGCCGGGCACCGACATCGACAGCGACAGCAACGACGTACCCAGCGCGCCCGCCAGTCGCGGACCGGACGGCGAAATCATTGCCGCCGTGGAGATTTCCGGATAGGGCCAGGTGTACGGGCGGATATGCAGCTGCGCGTCGCGCAACGTGAACCAGTCGGTGTGGCGGTCGATTCGCTCGGTGGGCCCGGCGCGGAACAGCGCCAGGATCGCCTCAAGGGACTCCTGCATCATCGGCCGCTGATCGACCGGGTCGATGCCCATCATGTAGGCATCCGACGGCAGCGCGCCCGGGGCCGGTGCCGAACATCACCCGGCCGCGGGTCAGGTGATCCAGCAGCACCCAGCGGTCGGCCACCATCAGCGGATGATGGTAGGGCAGCGAGACCACACCGGTGCCCAGCCGGATGTGCTTGGTCCGTTCCGCGGCGGCCGCGATGAACACCTCCGGGCAGGCGATCAGCTCGTAGCCACCGGAGTGGTGCTCGCCGAACCAGGCTTCGTCGTACCCCAGGCGGTCCAGGGCGACGACGCGTTCCATGTCGTATTCCAGTGCCACCGTTGGGGATTGGCCGATCGGGTGAAATGGCGTGATAAAGACGCCGAAACGAAGCGGTGCGTTCACCGCAGCTCCAATCCGTTGAGAAATTCCAGCAATATTGCGTTGACCTCGTCGGGTCGTTCCTGTTGCAGCCAGTGACCCGCGCCCTCGATCATCACCTGGCGGTACGGGCCGGAGACGATCTCGGCCGCGCGATCGGCGCGGGTGAAGGCGAGAACGGGATCGGCTGTGCCGCCGATGAACAAGCACGGCACCGAGATCTTCATGTCGGCGAGTTCGGCGGTGAGCTCCCAGTTGCGGTCGAAATTGCGATACCAGTTCAGGCCGCCGGTGAATCCGGTGCGGGAAAATTCGGTGATGTAGTGGTCGAGTTCGTCCTGGCTTATCCACTCCGGCAGCGCATCGGGTTCGGGGAGACGGTCGATGAAGCCTTCCGGGCCGGGTGCCACCATCCGCATCCCCGCGGCCTTGTCAGCGGATGTCCGTAGGCCGCCCATCATCCGGCGGATCGTGCGGGCGGGATCACCGTTGAGTTCGGCGTCGGCGATGCCTGGCTCCTGGAAATACAGGATGTAGAAGAAGTTCTCACCGAATGTCTTGCGCCAGGCCTGCGTCGGCGGCGCCTTGGAGCGCGGTGTCGCCGGCACGCTCAGCGCGGCGACGGCCGCGACCCGGTCGGGGTGCAGCAGCGGCGCATGTCCATACCACCGGGGCACCCCAGTCGTGGCCGACCCAGACGGCTCGCTCGGCGCCGATGTCGTCGAGCAAGCCGACGATGTCGGTCGTCAGCTCGCGAATGTTGTAGGCGTCGATGGCGTCAGGGCGCGAAGATCCGCCGTAACCGCGCTGGTCGGGAGCCAACACGTGATATCCGGCCTGCACGAGCGCCGGAATCTGGTGTCGCCATGAGTAGGCCAATTCGGGAAAGCCGTGGGCCAGGACCACCACCGGCGCGCCGCGGTCGCCGGCCTCGATCACCCGCAGCCGCACGCCGTTGGTGTCCACTAACCGTTCGGTTGATGTGCGGCACCGTCTCACCAAATCACAACGGCCCCGGACTGAGAAGTATTCAGCGAGGTTGAAAACGGCCGTTCACAACGCGGCGGGTCTGGTAGACATCGCGGATACGACAGCTAAGCGAAAGCGGGTGGACTCGGCATGAGGCGGCTGGACCACATCGTCTTGTGGACGAACGATCCGCAGGCGTCGATGGACTTCTACACGAAGGTGATCGGCCTTACCCCGGTGCGGTTTGACGAGTTCGAGGCCGGACAAGCGCCGTTTCCGAGTGTGCGGGTGTGCGAGGACTCGATCATTGACCTGATGCCGATAGCCGACATTGGCGCCACCGAGTCGCTGACCAAGGTCGAGGGCAGTGCCGGCCACCCGGTCAACCATGTCTGCCTGGCGCTCTCGGAGTCCGAATACAACGCGTTGGATCGGCGGCTGCAGGCGGCAGGCGTGGACACCAGCGCCCGCCTGAACCGCAGCTACGGAGCCCGGGGATGGGCGCCGCAGGGTTTCTACTTCTCGGATCCCGACGGCAATGTGGTCGAGGCGCGCTACTACGACCAGTGACCAATCCAGGGACGGCGCGCGCGCAAAGTCATCGCGTGGTGAACCTGCCTGCGAACGCCTCGGGACCGAACCAGGCGTCGGCGTCCCGACTCAATTTGCCGTGCTCTGGGTCCCATCGGGAACCGCCCCCCGTTGGTATAGCGGTAGCCTGAACTTTTCCAGCTGCGTATATCGGGGAAAGGACCTGGCCGGAACGGCCGATGCTTGATGAACCGGAAAAACGTGATCCGCACGGTCACGGCGATCGCTGTCGTGCTGCTGCTCGGCTGGTCGTTCTTCTATTTCAGCGACGACACCCGCGGTTACAAGCCCGTCGACACCTCGGTGGCGATGGCCCAGATCAACGGCGACAACGTCAAGAGCGCGCAGATCGACGACCGTGAGCAGCAACTGCGGTTGACCCTGAAGAACGGCAACAACGACACCGACAACTCCGACAAGATCATCACCAAATACCCGACCGGGTACGCCGTCGACCTGTTCAACGCGCTGAACGCGAAGAACGCCAAGGTCAACACCGTCGTCAACGAGGGCAGCGTCCTCGGCTAGCTGCTGGTCTACCTGCTGCCGCTGCTGTTGCTGGTCGGCCTGTTCGTGATGTTCTCCCGCATGCAGGGCGGCGGCCGGATGGGCTTCGGCTTCGGCAAGTCGCGGGCCAAACAGCTCTCCAAGGACATGCCCAAGACCACGTTCGCCGACGTCGCGGGCGTCGACGAGGCGGTCGAGGAGCTCTACGAGATCAAGGACTTCCTGCAGAACCCGTCGCGGTACCAGGCGCTGGGCGCCAAGATCCCCAAGGGCGTGCTGCTCTACGGGCCGCCGGGCACCGGCAAGACGCTGCTGGCGCGCGCCGTCGCCGGCGAGGCCGGCGTGCCGTTCTTCACCATCTCCGGCTCCGACTTCGTCGAGATGTTCGTCGGTGTCGGCGCCTCGCGGGTGCGCGACCTGTTCGAGCAGGCCAAACAGAACAGCCCGTGCATCATCTTCGTCGACGAGATCGACGCGGTCGGCCGCCAGCGCGGTGCCGGCCTGGGCGGCGGCCACGACGAACGCGAGCAGACGCTGAACCAGTTGCTGGTCGAGATGGACGGTTTCGGCGAGCGCGCCGGCGTCATCCTGATCGCCGCCACCAACCGGCCCGACATCCTGGACCCGGCGCTGCTGCGGCCCGGGCCGTTTCGACCGGCAGATCCCGGTGTCCAACCCCGACCTGGCGGGCCGCCGCGCGGTGCTGCGGGTGCACTCGAAGGGCAAGCCGATCGCTCCCGACGCCGACCTGGACGGGCTGGCCAAGCGCACCGTCGGCATGTCCGGCGCCGACCTGGCCAACGTCATCAACGAGGCCGCGCTGCTGACCGCCCGCGAGAACGGCACCGTCATCACCGGGCGCCGCCCTCGAGGAGGCGGTCGACCGGGTGATCGGCGGGCCGCGCCGCAAGGGCCGGATCATCAGCGAGCACGAGAAGAAGATCACCGCCTACCACGAGGGCGGCCACACCCTGGCGGCCTGGGCGATGCCCGACATCGACCCCGTCTACAAGGTGACGATCCTGGCCCGCGGCCGCACCGGCGGCCACGCGGTGGCGGTGCCCGAGGACGACAAGGGCCTGCGGACCCGCTCGGAGATGATCGCGCGGCTGGTGTTCGCGATGGGTGGGCGCGCCGCCGAGGAACTGGTTTTCCGCGAGCCGACCACCGGCGCGGTGTCCGACATCGAGCAGGCCACCAAGATCGCCCGCGCCATGGTCACCGAATACGGCATGAGCTCCAAGCTCGGCGCCGTCAAGTACGGCACCGAACACGGCGACCCGTTCCTGGGCCGGACCATGGGCACCCAGGCCGACTACTCGCACGAGGTCGCCCGCGACATCGACGACGAGGTCCGCAAGCTCATCGAGGCCGCGCACACCGAGGCGTGGGAGATCCTCACCGAGTACCGCGACGTGCTCGACATCCTGGCCGGCGAGCTGCTGGAGAAGGAAACCCTGCACCGGCCCGAGCTGAAGGCGATCTTCGCCGACGTCGAGAAGCGGCCCCGGCTCACCGTGTTCGACGACTTCGGCGGACGCATCCCGTCGGACAAGCCGCCGATCAAGACGCCCGGCGAGCTGGCCATCGAGCGCGGCGAGCCGTGGCCTCAGCCGGTCCCCGAGCCGGCGTTCAAGGCCGCCATCGCGCGCGGCCAGCCAAGCCGCCGAGGCCGCGCGAGCAGAGGCCGATAGAATGCCAACGGCGCCAACGGTTCTCACGGTACTGGGCGCAGGCGATCGCAGGGCGGCCACAGCGGCCCACCCAGCCGGACTACGGCGCCCCGGCCGGCTGGCACGCGCCCGGCTGGCCGCCGCCGCGCCGCATCAGCCGCAACAACCCCAGGGTCACTGGTATCCGCCGCCGCCGCAGCCGTATTGGCCCAGCCGGCCCCGGTTATCCGGGCCAGCCCAGCCGCGGCCAGGGTCAGGGCCAGCCGCGTACCCGCCTATCCGCCCTATCCGCCGCCAGCCAGCCCAGTCCGGACCGGGACAGCCCCGGACAGCCGGATGAGGATGTAAGCCGGTCCAATCCGCCGGCCCACGGCTGACGAACGGAGAATTCGATGGCGCTGCCGGATTCCGATCGCGCCGACGCTCAACGGCGCGCGGTGTTCGACCAGCCGCGTGCCGAGGCGGCGGTGCGCGAGTTGCTGTATCGCGATCGGCGAAGACCCGGAGCGGGATGGGCTGCGGGACACCCCGGCCCGCGTCGCCCGCGCCTACCAGGAGATGTTCGCCGGCCTGTACACCGACCCCGACGCGGTGCTGAACACCATGTTCGACGAAGATCACGACGAATTGGTGATGGTCAAGGAAATCCCGATGTACTCCACGTGCGAGCACCACCTGGTCGCGTTCCACGGGGTGGCCCACGTCGGCTACATCCCCGGTACGGACGGCAGGGTGACCGGGCTGTCGAAGATCGCCCGACTGGTCGACCTTTACGCCAAGCGGCCCGCAGGTGCAGGAGCGGCTCACCAGCCAGATCGCCGACGCCCTGGTGAACCGAGCTCGACCCGCGCGGGGTGATCGTCGTGATCGAGGCCGAGCATCTGTGCATGGCGATGCGCGGCGTCCGCAAGCCCGGCGCCACCACCACGACCTCGGCGGTGCGCGGCCAGTTCAAAACCGATGCGGCCTCTCGAGCCGAAGCGCTGGATCTCATCCTGCGGAAGTGAGTTCGCCGCCGGTGCAGGTGATGGGGGTCGTCAACGTCACCGACGACTCATTCTCAGATGGCGGGCGCTACCTCGCGCTGACAGCGCCGTCGCAGCACGGCCTGGCGCTGGCCGCCGAAGGCGCGGGGATCATCGACGTCGGCGGCGAGTCGACCCGGCCCGGCGCCACCCGAATCGACGCCCGGGTGGAAAGCTCGCGCATCGTTCCCGTCGTCAAAGAACTTGCAGCACAGGGCATTACCGTCAGCATCGACACCATGCACGCCGACGTCGCGCGGGCGGCGCTGGAGAACGGCGCGCGGATCGTCAACGACGTGTCCGGCGGGCGAGCCGATCCCGCGATGGCGCCGCTGGTGGCCGAGGCCGGGGTGCCGTGGGTGTTGATGCACTGGCGGTCGGTGTCCGCCGACCGCCCGCACGAGGCCCCGCACTACCGCGACGTGGTGGCCGAGGTGCGTGCCGAATTGCTGGCCGGCGTCGACGACGCGGTGGCCGCCGGTGTCGACCCGGCGAAGCTGGTCATCGACCCCGGGCTCGGTTTCGCCAAGACGGGACAACACAATTGGGCGCTGCTGCATGCCTTGCCCGAGTTGGTGGCCACCGGGGTCCCGGTGCTGCTCGGCGCCTCGCGCAAACGGTTCCTCGGCACGCTGTTGGCCGGACCGGACGGGTCGCCGCGACCGCCCGACGGGCGCGAGACGGCGACCGCGGTGATTTCCGCGCTGGCCGCCCTCTACGGGGCCTGGGGTGTGCGAGTGCACGACGTGCGGGCCTCGGTCGACGCCCTCAAGGTCGTCGGTGCCTGGACGCAGACGGAGCGGGTGCAAAGCGATGGCTGATCGAATCGAATTGCGCGGCTTGACAGTTCATGGCCGGCACGGAGTTTTCGAATACGAGCGGACCAATGGGCAGGACTTCGTCGTCGACATCGTGGTCTGGATCGATCTGGCCGAGGCCGCCGCCAGCGACGACCTGGCCGACACCTATGACTACGGCGCGCTGGCCCAGCTAGCCGCCGATATCGTCGCGGGACCCCCGCACAACCTGATCGAGACGGTGGGGGCCAAGATCGCCGAGGCCGTGATGGACGACGAGCGCGTGCACGCCGTCGAGGTCATGGTGCACAAGCCCCATGCCCCGATCGGCGCAGCAGTTCGCCGACGTCGCGGTGGTGGTCCGACGGTCGCGGCGCGGCGGGCGCGGTTCGGTGATCCCCGCGAGCGGTGCGTGATGACGCGCGTCGTGCTGTCCATCGGCTCCAACCTCGGGGACCGGCTGGCGCGGCTGCAGTCGGTCGTCGACGGCCTCGGTGACGCGCTGCTCGCCGTCTCTCCCGTGTACGAGACGGCCCCCTGGGGCGGCGTGGAGCAGGGACCGTTCCTCAACGCGGTGCTGATCGCCGACGACCCGGCCCGCGACGGGCAGGGCTGGCTGCGCTGGGGCCAGGAGTTCGAGCAGGCGGCGGGCCGGATTCGCGGTGAGCGCTGGGGCCCACGCACCCTGGACGTCGACCTGATCGCCTGCTACTCCGCTGACGGCGAAGTGATCAGTCGCGAAAACAACCTGACCCTGCCGCACCCGCTGGCCCATCTGCGGGCCTTCGTGATGGTTCCCTGGCTGGCCGTCGACCCGGATGCTCAGCTGACCGTCGCCGAGAGGTCCCCGGCCCGTCGCCCAGCTGTTGGCCGAACTCGAGCCCGCCGACCAAGAGGCGGTCCGGTTGTCCCCGCGGACGCTCACGCGCCCGGCTGAGTCCCCAGCCGATCCGGAATCGAAGGGCTGATGGGGCCGACCAGGAAACGTGACCTGACGGCCGCGGTGGTCGGCGCTGCGGTATTGAGTTTTCTGCTGATCACGGTGCTGTACCGGTGGTTTCCCCCGATCACGGTGTGGACCGGACTGTCGCTGCTCGCGGCCGCCATCGCCGAGGCGCTGTGGGCGCGCTACGTGCGGGCCAAGATCAGCGAGGGCGAAATCGGTGTCGGTCCCGGCTGGCTGCATCCCGCTCGCGGTCGCACGCACCGTGCTGGTCGCCAAGGCGTCGGCCTGGATGGGCGCGCTGGTACTCGGTTGGTGGGTCGGAGTACTGGTGTATTTTCTGCCGCGCCGGTCGTGGCTGCGGGCCGCCGCGGAGGACACGACCGGAGCGGTGGTGGCCGCCGTCAGCGCGCTGGCCCTGTTGGTCGCCGCGCTATGGCTACAGCATTGCTGCATATCCCCGCAGGATCCGCCCGAGCACGGCGAGGGGGCGGAAAGCTAGGGAGCCCGCCAAGGTTGCGGAGCACCACGCGGGCCGGCCGACACGGCCGGGTGACCAACCCCGCTGAATCGGCGGATTAACCCAGGTGAGAATCGCCGGAGTCGCGCGACACGCGCAGTGACGTCGCACAGGTATTGTCAGGCCATGACCGTTCTGTCCCGCGGCGCCAGGGTTCGGCGCGGCGGCCGCAGGCCGGGGTGGGTGCTCTTGACGGCGTTGCTGGTCCTCGCGATGGGGGCCAGTTCGGCACTGGTTTTCACCAATCGTGTGGAACTCCTCAAGCTCGCAGTGATCCTGGCGCTGTGGGCCGCAGTCGCCGGAGCCTTCGTGTCCGTGCTCTACCGCCGGCAAAGCGACGCTGACCAGTCGCGGGTGCGGGACCTGAAACTGGTCTATGACCTGCAGCTGGACCGGGAAATCTCGGCCCGCCGCGAGTACGAGCTGACCGTCGAGTCGCAGTTGCGTCGCGAGCTCGCCTCCGAGATCCGCGCTGCGGCCGCCGACGATGTGGCTGCGCTTGCGGGCGGAAGTGACCGCGCTGCGGACGAGCCTGGAAATCTTGTTCGACACCGACCTCGACCAGCGTCCCGCGCTCGAGACCCTCGAGACCGAGACGCCGCCCGCCCGGGCATACAGCGACTGGGACCGCAATGGCGAAGGCGCCGGGGCCGATTGGGTGACCAGCGATCGGGTCACCTCGGTCCGCGAGGGCAGCCCGGTCGACTCCGCTGACGCCCGCACCGACGAATCCGCGATCATCGACGTACCCGAAGAGCCGCTGCTCCCGCCCCGCTCCCGGGAGCGTGCCCGTTTTCACTACGAAGGCCGGCACGACGCTCCCTACCCACCCGGACCCCAGGCCCCGTATCAAGAGGCTCCGCCCTACGTGCCTGACCAGGAGGTCCCGTATCCGCCCCCGCCGATGCGCACCCCGGCGCAGGCGGAGCAACGATTCGAGGCTGCGCACTGGCAGCCACACCCACAGCCGGTGCCACCTCCCGGGCCACCGCCACCACCGCAACCGCAGCCGGGATCGGTGCGGCAGGACTGGCAGCCGGTCAACGCCGACGGGCTCTGGCTGCCCCCGGGAACGACGGGCAGCAATTGGGCCAGCGTCGATTCGCCCGATGCGCCCGTGGTGACGCCCTCGGGCCGGCGTCGGCGCTCCCGGCATTCCAACCCCGAGGAGTCGTTCGACGGCCCACCTGTCGAGCCCGAGTCGCCGGCGCCGCACGGCGACCCCGGCCGTCGGGCGCGCTCGCGCCATTCCGCGGAGTACCGCGACTACTCCGTCCGGAATTTCCTCTCGACGAACGAGCCCGGCGCGGTACCGCCGCCTCCCCTTGCCCCGGCGACCGCGCCGCCACCGCCACCGCACTCCGGGCAGGCACCGCACGACGCGCCCCCAGCACCGCGACTCGCCCCGGCACCGCACCTGGAGCCGGCCCCCCGCCACCTCGGCGCGGACCCCGTGTCCGAGGATGTGGACAGCCCGGGGGACGGCCCGCAAACCGGCGGTCAGTCGGTTGCCGACTTGCTGGCGCGGCTGCAGGTGCAGCCATCCGGCGGTGGCCGGCGTCGTCGCCGAGAAGGCTGAGCTGGGACCTTCCTCACATTGGGGCTGCGTCACGGATCGACTAGAGTGTTGCTGACCGTCCGGTACCCATCGCCTGGGACTGGAACGTACAAACACACGATGTGAGGTCGTCTGCGATGGAGCAGTTCGACGGTTTGCGCCCAGCCAGGCTCAAGGTGGGGATCATTTCGGCCGGCCGGGTGGGTACCGCCCTGGGTGTCGCGCTGGAGCGCGCCGAGCACGTCGTGGTGGCGTGCAGCGCCATCTCCCATGAATCGCGGCAGCGGGCGGCGCGTTGGCTGCCTGATACGCCGGTGGTCACCCCGCCGGATGTGGCCGCCGCTGCCGAACTGCTGCTGTTGTCGGTTCCCGATCGCGAACTCGCGGGGCTGGTGTCCGGTCTGGCCGCGATCTCGGCGGTGCGTCCCGGCACGATCGTCGTGCACACGTCGGGCGCCAACGGCGTCGGCATTCTCGAGCCGCTGACGCAGCACGGCTGCATCCCGCTGGCGATTCACCCGGCGATGACGTTCACCGGCTCCGACGAGGACATCACCCGGCTGCCCGACACCTGCTTCGGCATCACCGCGGCCGACGATGTCGGCTACGCGATCGGGCAGTCGCTGGTTCTGGAAATGGGCGGGGAGCCGTTCTGCGTCCGCGAGGACGCCCGCGTCCTCTACCACGCCGCTCTGGCCCATGCGGGAAACCACCTTGTGGCGGTGGTCGCCGATGCGCTCGACGCGCTGCGGGCCTCGCTGCGGGGCAGCGAACTGCTCGGGCAACAAACCGTCGACGAACAGCCCGGCGGCCTCGCCGAACGCATCGTCGGGCCGCTGGCCCGGGCGGCATTGGAGAACACGCTGCAGCGTGGGCAGGCCGCGCTCACCGGTCCGGTTGCCCGCGGCGACGCGGCCGCGGTCGCCGAACACCTGCGCGCGCTGACGCAGGTCGATCCCGAACTGGCCCAGGCCTATCGGGTGAACGCCTTGCGGACAGCGCAGCGCGCACATGCTCCCTCCGACGTCGTCGAGGTACTGGTGCGATGAGCGCGATGACGGCCCGGCCACCGGCTTTCAAGCCGGGCGAGATGAATGTCTACTCGGCGGCGCGCGACGTATCGGACGTCAGCCGCGCACTGCGGCACACCGGCCGCCGGGTGATGCTGGTGCCGACGATGGGCGCGCTGCACGATGGGCATCTGGCCCTGGTGCGTGCCGCCAAACGGGTGCCCGGCTCCGTGGTCGCCGTCTCGATCTTCGTGAATCCGTTGCAATTTGGTGCCGGGGAAGACCTCGACGCCTACCCCCGCACGCTCGACGACGACCTGGCGCTGCTGCGTGGCGAGGGCGTCGAGATGGTGTTCGCCCCGACCGCCGCGGTGATGTATCCGGACGGTCTGCGCACCACGGTGCAGCCGGGTCCGCTAGCCGCCGAACTCGAGGGTGGCGCTCGGCCAACCCATTTCGCCGGCGTGCTCACCGTTGTGTGCAAGCTGCTGCAGATCGTGCGTCCCGACCGGATTTTCTTCGGCGAGAAGGACTATCAGCAACTGGTCCTGATCCGGCAGATGACCGCCGACCTGAACATCGACGTCGAGGTGATCGGCGTGCCGACCGTGCGGGAATTCGACGGGCTGGCGATGTCGTCGCGTAACCGCTACCTGGACCCGGCGCAGCGCGAATTGGCTGGGACGCTGTCGGCGGCGCTGGCGGCCGCCGTGCATGCTGCGCCCGCGGGCGAAGAGGCTGCGCTGGACGCGGCCCGCGCCGTACTCGCCGCAGTGCCCGCCGTCGAGGTCGACTATCTGCAGCTGCGCGACGCCGGGCTGGGTCCGCTGCAGGCCAACCGGCCCGGACGACTGCTCATCGCTGCCCGGCTGGGCAACACCAGACTGCTGGACAACATTGCAATCGAAGTGGAGATCGCCGGCACCGCAGGGGTGGCACCCCTCGGGCCGGACGGGCGTGTCGAATCACCTTGGAGGAACTGATGTTACGGACGATGCTCAAGTCGAAGATCCACCGTGCCACGGTCACGCAGGCCGATCTGCACTACGTCGGCTCGGTGACCATCGACGCGGATCTGATGGAGGCGGCCGACCTGCTGGAGGGCGAGCAGGTGACCATTGTGGACATCGACAACGGCGCCCGGCTCGTCACCTATGCGATCACCGGTGAGCGTGGCACTGGTGTGATCGGAATCAACGGCGCCGCAGCGCATCTCGTACACCCGGGCGATCTGGTGATCCTGATCGCCTACGGCTCGATGGAGGATGCCGAGGCGCGTGCCTACCAGCCGCGGATCGTCTTCGTCGACGCCGACAACAAGCAGATCGACCTGGGGAGCGATCCGGCCTTCGTGCCCGATGATGCGGCCGAGTTGCTCCCCGCGCGCGGGCGCTACCTCCACAACCCCCGGATCGGCGTGCGGTAATCGTGCTGCTGGCGATCGATGTCCGCAACACACACACCGTCGTCGGGCTGCTGTCCGGCGCCAAGGAGCACGCAAAGGTCGTGCAGCAGTGGCGGATCCGCACCGAATCCGAGGCCACCGCAGACGAACTGGCGCTGACCATCGACGGCCTGATCGGCGACGACTCCGAGCGGCTCACCGGGGCCGCGGCCCTGTCCACCGTCCCGTCGGTGCTGCACGAGGTCCGGGTCATGCTCGACCAGTACTGGCCGTCGGTGGCCGCACGTGCTGATCGAGCCCGGGGTGCGGACCGGTATTCCGCTGCTGGTCGACAATCCGAAAGAAGTGGGCGCCGACCGGATCATCAACTGCTTGGCGGCTTTTCACAAATTCGGCAAGGCCGCGATCGTCGTCGATTTCGGATCGTCGATCTGCGTGGACGTGGTCTCGGCCAAGGGGGAGTTCCTCGGCGGCGCCATCGCGCCCGGCGTGCAGGTCTCTTCGGATGCCGCCGCGGCCCGCTCGGCCGCGCTGCGTCGAGTCGAGCTGTCCCGGCCCCGGTCGGTGGTCGGCAAGAACACCGTCGAATGTATGCAGGCGGGGGCGGTGTTCGGCTTCGCCGGGCTGGTCGACGGCCTGGTGGCGCGCATCCGTGAGGACGTGGAGGGCTTTTCCGGGGACGACGTGGTGGTCGTAGCCACCGGCCACACCGCCCCGCTGCTGTTGTCCGAGCTGAACACCGTCGCCGAGTACGACCAGCACCTGACGCTGGATGGGCTGCGCCTCGTCTTCGAACGCAACCGGGACACCCAGCGCGGCCGGCTGAAGACGGCACGCTGAGTTTCTCGCCCGCGGTGAGCGTGCGCACCTGGCGGCAAAAAGGCCGGTTACCCGCCGCAGGTGCACCCTGGAGGCCGCCAGCGCACAGTCGACGCCAACGGCAGAGCCGGCGCGCAGTCATTTAAGCTGGCACGTCGTGAGTGCCGCCTCAGACAATGGAGAAGACCTCCCCGAGCAGTACCGGATTCGCCGGGACAAACGCGCTCGGCTGTTGGCCGAGGGGCTTGACCCCTACCCGGTGGCCATCGAAGCGCACCCACACGCTGGCGCAGGTCCGCGCCGCATACCCGGACTTGGCGGTCGACACCGCGACCGAGGACATCGTCGGGGTGGCGGGACGGGTCATATTCGCGCGTAATTCCGGCAAATTGTGTTTTGCGACGCTGCAAGACGGTGACGGCGCCACCCTGCAGGTAATGATCAGCCTGGACAAAGTCGGCCAGGAGTCGCTGGACGCCTGGAAAGCCGACGTCGACCTCGGCGACATCGTCTATGTGCACGGCAACGTGATCAGCTCACGACGCGGCGAATTGTCGGTCCTGGCCGACTCCTGGCGCATGGCATCCAAGTCGCTGCGGCCGCTGCCCGTCGCGCATAAGGAGATGAGCGAAGAATCGCGGGTGCGGCAGCGTTATGTCGACCTCATCGTCCGCCCCCAAGCGCGTGCGGTGGCCCGCCAGCGAATCGCGGTTGTCCGCGCGATACGCAACGCGCTGGAACGGCGCGGGTTTCTCGAAGTCGAAACGCCAATGTTGCAGACGTTGGCCGGCGGCGCGGCAGCTCGGCCGTTCATCACGCATTCCAATGCTCTTGACATCGATCTCTACCTGAGGATCGCGCCGGAACTGTTCCTCAAGCGATGCGTCGTCGGTGGATTCGACAAGGTCTTCGAGCTAAATCGGGTGTTCAGAAACGAAGGTTCTGATTCGACGCATTCGCCGGAATTCGCGATGTTGGAGACCTACCAGACCTACGGAACCTATGACGATTCAGCAGTCGTCACGCGAGAGATTATTCAAGAGGTGGCCGACGAGGCGATCGGTACCAGACAACTGCCGTTGCCCGACGGCAGTGTCTACGACATAGACGGAGAATGGGCGTCGATACAAATGTATCCGTCGCTGTCTGCCGCGCTCGGTGAAGAGATCACTCCGCAGACTTCGGTCGATCGGCTACGTGCCATCACCGACCGGCTCGGTGTCGAGGTTCCTGACGACCGCGGCTACGGGCACGGAAAGCTCGTCGAGGAACTGTGGGAGCACTCGGTGGGCAATACGCTGACCGCGCCGACGTTCGTCAAGGATTTCCCTGTCGAGACAACACCTTTGACTCGTCAGCACCGCAGCATCCCGGGTGTGACCGAGAAATGGGACCTCTATGTACGCGGCGTCGAACTAGCCACCGGGTACTCGGAATTAAACGATCCGGTGGTGCAGCGCGAACGATTTGCCGAACAAGCGCGCGCCGCGGCGGCCGGCGACGACGAGGCCATGCTGCTCGACGATGACTTTCTCACCGCGCTGGAGTATGGGATGCCGCCATGCACCGGAACGGGAATGGGTATCGACCGGTTGTTGATGACTTTGACCGGTCTGTCAATTAGAGAGACAGTTTTGTTCCCGATTGTTCGACCGCACTCGAGCTGAAAACCGAACACTACGCGTTGCGCTCGGATTGAGTATGCTGCGTCCATATGGCAGATTAGTGACCGGGGAGTGGGTCCGAACTGCCCAGCAACTGCTCAGGAAGAAACGCGAGGGTAAGCTAATGGCCAAAAAAGTCACCGTCACCTTGGTTGACGATTTCGACGGTGCAGGTGCCGCCGACGAAACTGTCGAATTCGGGCTTGACGGGGTGACCTATGAGATTGATCTTTCAACGAAGAATGCCGCGAAACTCCGCGGTGATCTGAAGCAGTGGGTGGCAGCCGGCCGTCGCGTCGGGGGTCGCCGTCGGGGGCGTTCCGGCTCTGGCCGCGGTCGTGGGGCGATCGACCGCGAGCAGAGCGCAGCGATCCGCGAATGGGCCCGCCGCAACGGGCACAACGTGTCGACGCGCGGCCGTATCCCGGCCGACGTCATCGACGCGTTCCACGCGGCCACCTAGCAAAGCGCTAACCGGCGCCCCGGCCGCGAGGTCTGGGCGCCGGTTCTGTTTTCGCTGGCGGCGAAATGATCGTCGGCGCCTGGGGGAAACGATTTGGTGGTTTGTCTCGTTTCACCAGTTACGGTTCTGTCATCACCGGGGGATTCCTCAGATAGAGCCGAGCCGGCCCGAACGGTAGGGCACCGCAAGGTGAGAAGCCTGACGGGCCGACCATTACAGTGGACATCAGGTACGCACTGTCGGCCCCGGCGCCGACAATGACCGAGTACCGATGGTGAGGGAGAGCAGGTAACCACCGATGTTCGAAAGATTTACCGACCGTGCCCGCAGGGTGGTCGTCCTGGCCCAAGAAGAGGCCCGGATGCTCAACCACAACTACATCGGCACCGAGCACATCCTTTTGGGTTTGATTCACGAAGGTGAAGGCGTCGCAGCGAAGTCGCTGGAGTCGCTTGGAATCTCGCTTGAGGGCGTCCGCAGCCAGGTCGAGGAGATCATCGGCCAGGGCCAGCAGGCACCGTCCGGGCACATCCCGTTCACCCCGCGTGCCAAGAAGGTTCTAGAGCTGAGCTTGCGCGAGGCGCTGCAGCTGGGCCACAACTACATCGGCACCGAACACATTTTGCTGGGCCTGATCCGTGAGGGTGAGGGCGTGGCCGCGCAGGTGCTGGTCAAGCTCGGCGCCGAGCTGACCCGGGTGCGCCAGCAGGTGATCCAGCTGCTGAGTGGCTACCAGGGCAAGGAGGCCGCGGAGGCCGGCACGGGTGGCCGCGGCGGCGAGTCGGGCAGCCCGTCCACGTCGTTGGTGCTCGACCAGTTCGGGCGCAACCTGACGGCTGCCGCGATGGAAGGCAAGCTGGACCCCGTCATCGGCCGCGAGAAGGAAATCGAGCGGGTGATGCAGGTGTTGAGCCGGCGCACCAAGAACAACCCGGTGCTGATCGGCGAGCCCGGCGTCGGCAAGACCGCCGTGGTCGAGGGCCTGGCGCAGGCCATCGTGCACGGCGAGGTCCCCGAGACGCTCAAGGACAAGCAGCTCTACACGCTGGACCTGGGTTCGCTGGTCGCGGGCAGCCGCTACCGCGGTGACTTCGAGGAGCGCCTGAAGAAGGTGCTCAAGGAGATCAACACCCGCGGCGACATCATCCTGTTCATCGACGAGCTGCACACCCTGGTGGGTGCCGGTGCCGCCGAGGGCGCGATCGATGCCGCGTCGATCCTGAAGCCCAAGCTGGCCCGCGGTGAGCTGCAGACCATCGGCGCCACCACCCTCGACGAGTACCGCAAGTACATCGAAAAGGATGCCGCTCTGGAGCGCCGCTTCCAGCCGGTCCAGGTCGGCGAGCCGACGGTGGAGCACACCATCGAGATCCTCAAGGGTCTGCGCGACCGCTACGAGGCACACCATCGGGTCTCGATCACCGACGGCGCGATCGTGGCGGCCGCCACCCTGGCCGACCGCTACATCAACGACCGCTTCCTGCCGGACAAGGCGATCGACCTGATCGACGAGGCGGGTGCCCGGATGCGGATCCGTCGCATGACCGCCCCGCCAGACCTGCGTGAGTTCGACGAGAAGATCGCGGACGCCCGCCGCGAGAAGGAATCGGCGATCGACGCCCAGGACTTCGAGAAGGCGGCCAGCCTGCGCGATCGCGAGAAGCAACTCGTTGGGCAACGCGCCGAGCGCGAAAAGCAGTGGCGTTCAGGCGATATGGACGTGGTCGCCGAGGTCGACGACGAGCAGATCGCCGAGGTGCTGGGTAACTGGACCGGTATCCCGGTGTTCAAGCTCACCGAGGCCGAGACAACCCGGTTGCTGCGCATGGAAGACGAGCTGCACAAGCGGATCATCGGCCAAGAGGACGCCGTCCGCGCCGTGTCGAAGGCGATCCGTCGTACCCGCGCCGGGCTGAAAGACCCCAAGCGCCCGTCGGGTTCGTTCATCTTCGCCGGGCCCTCCGGTGTCGGTAAGACCGAACTGTCCAAGGCGCTGGCCAACTTCCTGTTCGGCGACGACGACGCGCTCATCCAGATCGACATGGGCGAGTTCCACGACCGGTTCACCGCGTCGAGGCTGTTCGGTGCTCCCCCGGGATATGTCGGCTACGAGGAGGGCGGCCAGCTCACCGAGAAGGTGCGGCGCAAGCCGTTCTCGGTGGTGCTGTTCGACGAGATCGAGAAGGCGCACCAGGAGATCTACAACAGCCTGTTGCAGGTGCTCGAGGATGGCCGGCTCACCGACGGTCAGGGTCGCACGGTGGACTTCAAGAACACGGTGCTGATCTTCACCTCCAACCTGGGCACCTCCGACATCTCCAAGCCGGTCGGCCTGGGCTTCACCCAGGGTGGCGGCGAGAACGACTACGAGCGGATGAAGCAGAAGGTCAACGACGAGCTGAAGAAACACTTCCGCCCGGAGTTCCTGAACCGCATCGACGAAGTCATCGTCTTCCACCAGCTGACCCGCGACGAGATCATCAAGATGGTCGACCTGATGATTACCCGAGTCGGCGACGCAGCTCAAGACCAAGGACATGGCCATGGAGCTGACCGACAAGGCCAAGTCGTTGCTGGCCAGGCGCGGCTTCGACCCGGTGCTGGGTGCTCGCCCGCTGCGGCGCACCATCCAGCGCGAGATCGAGGACCAGCTCTCCGAGAAGATCCTCTTCGACGAGGTCGGACCCGGCCAAGTGGTCACCGTCGATGTGGACAACTGGGACGGCGAAGGTACCGGCGAGGACGCGGTGTTCACGTTCACCGGAGCGCGCAAGCCGCCGGTCGAGCCGGACCTGGCGAAAGCCGGAGCGCACGCCGCCCCCGAAACGCCGTAGTAGCACGACAGCGAGCGGGTGGTTAGTCTCCTGAGCGGACTAACCACCCGCTTCGCTGTGCTGAGAGCAAGGGGGCTCGCCTGTGCTGATCGTCACCACCAATGACCTTCCGGGCTGGGAAATTCGACGCGTCTGCGGCGAGGTGTTCGGCCTGACGGTTCGCTCGCGTAATGCGTTTGCCCAATTCGGCGCCGGGCTGAAGTCGATGTTCGGCGGGGAGCTGGCCGGCATGACCAAGAATCTCGCCGAGAGCCGCAACGAGGCGATGGCGCGGCTGATCGCCGAGGCGCGCACCCGCGGCGGCAACGCGATCGTCGCGATGCGGTTCGACACCACCGAGATCGGAGACGTGTGGACCGAGATTTGCGCTTACGGCACCGCCGTGGAGGCGGTGCCGGTCACCGATGCCGCGAAGTACACGGCCAGCCAGCTCGGCTACGGTGGCGGAGCCGCGCAGCATTGATCGTTTGACCAGTCGGGCGATCCGCTTAGACTGACGATTGTTGTCAGTTTTGCTGATGGGTAACGGAATCCTGGTGGAATTCCAGAACGGTCGCGCCACTGCAGAAAGTCAGACCCGGAACCCGTCACCCAAGCGGGACGCGTCATTCCCAGAAGGAGTTAACAGTGTCCAGTTCCGAGACGGCCGGCACACGCTCGGTTGATTTGTCGGCCGCGAGCGCCACGCTCTGGTTGGCAGCAACCGCGTTCCTGGCGTTGTTGGCGATTTACTTCATCGGCGTCGATCAGGGCGCGGTATCGCTCTTCGGCAGCGACACGCACGTGCACGAATTCGTGCACGATGCACGCCATCTCCTCGGCTTCCCCTGCCACTGACCCGGCGTGGAAAAGCGTCTGATCGGACGCGGGCTGCTGGCGGGCGCAATTGGCGCGGTGCTGGCGTTCATATTCGCCCGTGTGTGTGCCGAACCCGTCATCGCCCGCGCGATCGCTTTTGAGGACGGCCGAACCGAGGCCGAGAATGCCCACGGTGTGCATGAGCATGGCATCGAGCTGTTTACCCGCGGCGTGCAGGCCAACGCCGGCCTGGGATTTGGTGTGCTGATTTTCGGTCTCGCCGATGGGCGCACTGTTCGCCGTGCTGTTCTGCGTCGTCTATGCCCGCGCGGCAGGCCGCGCGGAAATCCTTGGACCGCGCCAACTTTCGTTACTGCTGGCGGCCGCGGCCTTCGTGGCGGTGTACCTGGTTCCGTTCGTCAAATACCCGCCGAATCCTCCCGCCGTCGGCCAGTCCGACACGATCGGGGCACGCACCGGCTGGTATCTGGTGATGGTGCTGGCGTCGGTGGTGCTGGCGATCGCGGCGGTGTGGCTGGCCCGGCGGCTGGCTGACCGATTCGGCGCATGGAACGGACGGCTGCTCGCGGCCGTGGCCGTACCTGGTAACCGCCGCGGTGGTGATGGTGTTGCTAGCCGACGGTGGACGAGACGCCCGAACCGTTGCGCGACGCCTCGGGTGCGATCATCTATCCTGGCTTTCCCGCCGATGTCCTCTACGAATTCAGGTTGCTGTCGCTGGGCACGCAGCTGCTGCTGTGGGTGACGCATCGGCGTGGTCTTTGCGACGCTCGCGGGGCGGTTGCTGGGGGAGCGCGCCGAGAGCGGACAGGTATCGAGCATCGCGGGGTGACGTGAGGTCGTCCGGCTGACCTTGGTGTCGCACGCGATGACCGATGCGATGGTGGCCGCGCGCTTTCCCGCCGACGAGCCGCTCAACGAAACGGTCGTCGACAGGTCGAAGTTGCTGCGGGCCTTGATATCCCGGGCTGGAGTCACGGCATCTCGCCGGGCCCGAGCAACGGGCCCGGCAAACCGCAGAACAGCTGGGCTTGCACGCCACCACCGAGCCGTGGTTGGCCGACCTTGACTGCGGGCACTGGCGCGGTCAGAAACTGGATGCCGTAACCCCGGCGGACCTCGAGGTGTGGCTGACCGAACCGGCCCGGGCGCCGCACGGCGGGGAGTCCATCGTCGACCTCACCGAGCGGGTAGCCGGAGGGTTGGCGTCGTTGATCGACGGGCCATCGCGAACTATTGCGGTGACGCATCCGGCGGTGATCCGGGCAGCGATTCTGCTGGCCCTCGACATTGCGCCGAAATCGTTCTGGCGCATCGACATTGCACCGGTTGTCCTGACGACCTTGCATTACCGGAACGACTGCTGGACGCTGCGGCTGCAGTGATTACTGCGGTGCGATCAGCGCGAACGCCTGTTTGGCGACCTGCAGCATCCAGCCGGTTACCTTCGGCCCGTGATCGCGGGGCCAGTTCAGCTGGAAGCTGACGACCCACGGTTGCTGCGTCTTGTCGACGGCATACCAGCTGAAGGTCAGATCGCCTGGCAAGCCACCGGCTTTCGCGCCGATGTAGGGCCAGACGTTTCGGTCCAGCTGGATACCCGACACGGCGGACAGGATCTGCCTGACCGGTGCGGCCGCACCGACCGCGTCGGCTTGCAGAGCTGCGTGGACTCGGCAGATGTCCTCGGCGCTGCCGTACCACTCCGCGCCGTAGGCCGAGGCCGGGGTGTGGGCTCGGGTCGGATCAGGTTGGTAGGGGGCAGAATTCGCCTGCGCCAGCAGCTGGGCACGGACCTGCGGGTCCGCACTTTGCCACTGGCTGCGCAGATCGGGTTGGCCCCAGCCGATGGAGAACAGCTCGTACATCGTGGGGAAGGGAGTCATGCTGGCCGGATCGTGATGACCGGCTGTGGCCAGCGCCTCTTCGATGGCGTGGGTTCCCATTCTTTCGATCAGCAGGTCGGTGGCCATGTTGTCGCTGTTGGCGATCATCTTCTCGGCCGCGGTGCGCACCGAAACGTGGTCGCCGGGAGCAAGTGCCAAGCCCGAAGAGCCCACCGCCTTGCTCTTTTCGGTGACCGTCAACTGATCGTCCCAGGACACCGTGTGGTTCTTCACGGCGCCCGCCAAGGCGTGCAAGACATACAGCTTGAAAATTGATGCCAGCGGCAGAGATTCGCCGGTGTTGGTGCCCATCACCGGATCGCAGTGGCCGTCGTCGACCTTGGCGACCTGATAGGAGTACCGCGCGCCGGTTTTGCTCAACGTCGCGTCGATGTCATGCCATGAGGTGATCGTCGGCGCCTGCGTTTCGACGTCGAATCGATCGACCCGCCCCATGTCGTCGGTGTGAATCCGGATGTCTTGGCGCGCGCCGTAGGAGGAGGTGAGGTGCAGCGTGGCAACGCTGGCGCTGATGTCCACCCCGTCCAGGGTGAAGGGACGATCCCACCAGAGCTCTTCCATGGTGGTCTCGACCGAGTCGACCTTGTCGGGCGCGGCAAGAGTGCGAACTCCGACCGGGCCGATCGGCCAGTCCGAGTTGAGCATGTCCACGGTCTGCTGGGCCCGCAGCCCGGGAGGCGTTCGGGTGTCGATCGCCCGGCCGGGGTTGGCCGCGTTCGCCTGTGGTGACGGCGACGGTGAGCAACCCGGCGCGAGAGTCGCAACCAGTGCGGCGGCCGCGGTGAGGGCCAGCACGCGCTGCCGCGCGGGGCGTCGCCTATTCAGCCGGCTTATTCCCGGCAACGTCCATGACGACCTCGAATTCCAGCAGCGACGCGCCAGTCGCCACCGGGTTGGCACGCTGCCCGGCATGGGCTTCGACGGCGGGCCCGCTCGCCCACGCCTGGAATGCTTCATCGGACTCCCAGTGTGTCACCACGAAATAGCGGTTCTCACCCTTGACCGGACGCAGCAGCTGAAAGCCGAGGAAGCCGGGTTGGTTATCCACCGCGTGTGCGCGGTGGGCGAACCGCTTCTCCAGTTCAGGGCCAGCGTCGGCGGGCACTTCGATTGCGTTGATCTTCACCACTGGCGGCATGTTCGCTAGGCTACCCCGCCCCCTGCCCTGTTCTGCTCCAGGGCGGGGCAGCCAAGATGGTGATATGCCCACCAATCTGTTGACCTGCCACGGCGGGCAAGGTGAGCCGTTGATACTGGTGCACGGCCTGATGGGCCGGGGTAGCACCTGGTCGCGTCAGCTGCCGTGGCTGACCCGGCTGGGCATCGTTTACACCTACGATGCGCCGTGGCACCGCGGCCGCGACGTGCAGGATCCGCACCCGATCAGCACCGAACGCTTCGTGGCAGATCTGGGCGACGCGGTAGCCACGCTGAGGCGCCGGTGCGGCTGGTGGGACATTCGATGGGTGCGCTGCACTCGTGGTGTCTGGCCGCCGAACGTCCCGATTTGGTTTCGGCGCTGGTGGTCGAGGACATGGCGCCGGACTTCCGTGGCCGCACCACCGGTCCCTGGGAGCCGTGGCTGCATGCACTTCCGGTCGAATTCGACACTGCCGAGCAGGTATTCAATGAATTCGGGCCGGTCGCCGGCCAGTATTTCCTGGATGCCTTCGACCGCACCGACACCGGCTGGCGGTTACACGGTCACACTTCGCGATGGATAGAGATCGCCGCCGAGTGGGGCACCCGGGACTACTGGGGGCAATGGCTGGCGGTTGCGGGCGCCGGCGTTGCTCCTTGAGGCCGGCAACTCGGTCACCCCGCCGGGCCAGATGCACGCGATGGAGAAAACTAGTTCTCCGACAACATATTTGGTGATTCCCGAAGCCGGCCACCTGATCCACGATGACGCGCCACAGGTATACCGTCAAGCGGTTGAATCGTTTTTGGCGTCGACGCACGCCTGAGGCTGCTACTCCTCACCGGCCAAAGCGAAAAGGCCATCCACGGTCCGGGCAACCAGCCCGTCGGCGAGCAAGGAGTCCAGCGCCCGGTCGCGCTGCTGGGTATCGGTGAGCCAGGCCACGTCCAGCTGGGCCCGAGTAACCGGAAAATCACTGAGGCGCAATACATCCAGCAGTAGTCCACGGACCTGGCGATCGGTGCCCGCGTAGCTCTGAACGCGGCGCGCCGGGCCCTGCGCGGGGGGATAGCCGGCGTGCCGCCATGCACACTCGTCGAGGGGGCACAACCCGCAGCGGGGCGTTCGCGCGGTGCAGACCGTGGCTCCCAGTTCCATCAGCGCCGCCGAAAACTGAGGCGCCGTTTCGTCTTTGGGCAGCAACGCCGAGACGTCGGCATGGTCGCGGGTCGCCGAGGGCGTCCCGGCATCGGCCAGGCCGTGCACGGCGCGGGCCACCACCCGCCGCACATTGGTGTCCACCACCGGTACCCGCTTGCGGTAGGCGAAACATGCCACGGCCCGCGCGGTATAGCTGCCGATACCCGGCAAGCCCAACAGGGTTTCGACGTCATCGGGGACGACATCGCCGTGATCACGCGCAATGACGATGGCGCACTCGTGCAAGCGTTTTGCCCGCCGCGGGTAACCCAGCTTGCCCCAAGCCCGCAGCACGTCGGCCGCACTGACCGCGGCGGTCGCCGACGGGGTGGGCCAGCGTCGCACCCAGTCCGTCCAGATCGGCAGTACCCGGGCCACCGGCGTCTGTTGCAGCATGAACTCGCTGACCAGGATCTGCCATGCGCTGACACCCGGCCCCCGCCAGGGCAGATCGCGGCGCGAGCGTTCGTACCATCCCAGAAGTTCGTCGGCCGGGATTTGCCCTGGACTAGTCATCGGCGCCCGCGGCACAGCAGAATGTCTGCCATGCCCAACACCAGTCCGGTAACCGCATGGAAAGCACTTAAAGAGGGTAACGAGCGATTCGTCGCCGGCCAGCCCGAGCATCCCAGCCAGAGCGTCGCGCATCGGGCCAGCCTGGCGGCCGGCCAGAAGCCGACCGCGGTCATCTTCGGCTGTGCGGACAGCCGGGTGGCGGCCGAGCTCATCTTCGATCAGGGCCTAGGTGACGTGTTCGTGGTTCGCACCGCCGGGCAGGCCATCGATTCGGCGGTGCTGGGCTCCATTGAGTACGCGGTGACGGTGCTCGACGTCCCACTCATCGTGGTCCTCGGCCATAACAGCTGCGGTGCCGTCAAGGCCGCCATTGGCGCGATCGATGATGGTGCGATACCAGGCGGTTTCGTGCGGGACGTGGTGGAACGGGTCGCGTCATCGATCCTGCTGGGCCGGCGCGACGGGCTCAGTCGTGTCGACGAGTTCGAGGACCGGCATGTGCAAGAGACGCTGGCACAGTTGCTGGCGCGTTCTAGTGCCATCTCAGAGCGGGTGTCCGCGGGCACGCTGGGGCTCGCCGGCATCACCTACCACCTCGCTGACGGGCGGGCGGTGTTGGTCGATCACATCGGCGACATAGGCGAATAGCACGGTCATTGGCCAGCTAACATCGCGACACGCCGAGTCGGATCGACCAAATCGGCGTGACCTGGGCTTACCGTGAGATCGTGCTGGATCTGGAACCGCGTGGCCCGCTACCCACGGAGATCTATTGGCGGCGCAGGGGGCTGGCCCTGGGCATCGCGGTCGTCGTGATCGGCATCGCTGTCGCCACCGTCATTGCCTTCATGGGCGGCAGCGCGGGCGCTAAGCCTGCCAATGTCAAAGCCGGCTCCGCTCAAAACACGCCGGCAGCGCCCCCGCCGCAAGTGCCGCCCCCGCCGGGGCAGGAAGGCGCCATCCCGCTGGCGCCGCCACAGCAGGGGCAAAACCCCGAGGCTCCGACGCCGACCGCGGCGGTGCAGCCGCCGCCGGTGCTCAAGGAGGGCGATGACTGCCCCGACTCGACGCTGGCCGTCAAGGGCTTGACCAACGCTCCCCAATACTTCATCGGTGACCAGCCGAAATTCACCATGATCGTCACCAACATCGGGCTGGTGGCCTGCAAGCGTGACGTCGGGGCCGCCGTGCTTGCCGCATATGTGTACTCGCTGGACAACAAGCGGCTGTGGTCCAACCTTGACTGCGCGCCGTCCAACGAGACCCTGGTCAAGACCTTCACGCCGGGCGAACAGGTGACGACCGCGGTGACCTGGACCGGAATGGGATCCTCACCGCATTGCCCGCTGCCGCGGCCGGCAATCGGGCCCGGTACCTACAACCTCGTCGTCCAGCTGGGCAATCTGCGCTCGCTTACGGTTCCGTTCATCCTGAACCTGCCGCCGCCGCCGCCGGGGCCGGTGCCGGGTCAGCCTGCGGTGCCGCAGCCGGAGTCGCCGCCGGGGGTTGGTCCCGGTCCTTCGCCTGCGGGGTAATCGGTCCCTTAGTTGAGCGGGTCGGCGATCGTCGACTCCGCGAGCTGTGAGAGTCCTTCCCGCACATGGCGGGCCCACATAGAGCCGATGCCGTCGACCGATTGCAGGTCGTTGGCGCTGGCGGCCAGCAGGCCCTGCAGCGTCCCGAAGTTGCGGACCAGTAGATCCACGTGAGCGAACTGCAGCCGGGGGATTTCGGCCATCGCGCGGTAGCCACGCGGGCTCAGCGCCGAATCCTGCGCCTCGGTCGTCGTCGGATACCCGAAGACTTTTGCCAGCGAGGTGAAATCGAGCAGCTCGGTGTCCGACAGCGTGTCCAGCTCGTCGAGGGTGGCGGTCATCTGCACTTCGGACAACGGCTCGGGGCTGGCGTGGTAGTCGCGCACGATCAATTCCCGGGCGATTTCGTTGCCGCCCAGCAGCTCCTCGAGCTGTAGCCGCAGCTGACGCCCGTCGGTGCCCAGTTCGACGACGTCGTAGTCGATCACCAGCCCGATCCGCCGGACCAGCTCGTGTCGCTGCACCACGGTCATCACGTCACGCAGCGTCACGAAGTCTTCGATCTCCGCCCGTGACAGCAGCCTGCTGACCTCGTCGAGGCGGGTCTTGTACCGCTCCAGGGTCGCGATGGCCTGGTTGGCGCGCGACAGGATGGTCGCGGAATCGGCCAGTACGTGGCGCTCTCCGCCCACGTAGACGGTGACGATGTTCATCGAGTGGCTGACCGAGATCACCGGGTGGCCGGTCTGGATCGCGGCGCGTTCCGCCGAGCGGTGCCGGGTGCCCGACTCGTCGGTGGGTATCGATGGGTCGGGAACCAGCTGCACGTTGGCCCGCACGATGCGGCTGGCGTCGGTGGACAGCACGACGGCGCCGTCCATCTTGGCCAGTTCACGCAGCCGCGTCGGGGCGTAGCGGACATCCAGAGCGAAGCCGCCGTCGCAGATGGCCTCGACGTTCTCGTCGTTTCCGAGCACGATCAGCGCGCCGGTACGGCCGCGCAGAATCCGCTCCAGGCCGTCCCGGAGCCCGGTGCCTGGTGCCAGGCGGGCGATCGTTTCACGCAGCGTCGGACGCGTCACAGCCTGTCATTCTGCTACGCCAGGGCCCGCGGCGTAGCAATGTCCAGCCGTTCGAGCCCACGGGGCCCACTGCTGCGGTGGTCGGCGATGTCGATCATGTGCTCCAGCGCCGCGCCGATGGTGGGTGCGCTCAGTGCGCGCATGCCCCGCGGTACGGCCCCGCATCCCGGTGGAATCAGGGCGAGGGTGAAGCCCTGCCGTGCCGCTTCGGCCAGACGCCGATCCATCCCGCTGACCCGGCGCAGGTCGCCCGCCAGCCCGACCTCGCCGACCATCACCGCGGTGGTGGGCAGCGGCAGATCGGCCAGTGCCGAGGCCAGCGCGATCGCGACGGCGAGGTCCGAGGACGGATCGGTCAACCGCATGCCGCCCACGGTGGACAGGTAGATGTCGTTGGCGGCAAGGGGCAGCTTGGCGTGCTTTTCCAGCACGGCGGTGATCATCGCGGCGCGGGAGTGATCGATCCCGCTGACGGCGCGGCGCGGTGACCCGCCGTTCGGTGTGGCCAGCAACGCCTGGACTTCGCCGATCAGCGGGCGCTTGCCGTCCAGGGCGACGGTGATCGCGGTGCCGGCGACCGGGGTGGGCCGCTGATCCAAGAACAAGTTGGACGGATCGGCGACGCCTTCAATTCCGTTGTCGTGCAACATGAAACACCCGACTTCGTCGGCCCCGCCGAATCGGTTCTTGATTCCGCGGACCATCCGCAGCGGGCCGTTGCGGTCGCCCTCGAAATGCAGCACGACGTCGACGAGGTGTTCCAGCGAGCGTGGTCCGGCGATGGCCCCGTCCTTGGTGACATGGCCGACGAGGATCAGCGCCACGCCATTGGCCTTGGCCGCGGCGGTCAGCGCGGCGGTAACCGCGCGCACCTGCGTGACCCCGCCGGCGACGCCGTCGGACTCGGAGCTGGACATCGTTTGCACCGAGTCGACGATCGACCAGCGCGGGTTTGACCGTCGCGATGTGCTCGAGCACCGTGTGCACGTCGGACTCGGCGGCCAGGTAGACCTCGTCTGAACCGCAGCCGATCCGGTCCGCGCGCAGCCTGATCTGGCCCGCGGACTCCTCACCGGAGATGTACAGCGCGCGCCGCCCGGCCTGCGCCCACAGGTGGGCGACCATGAGCAGCAACGTTGACTTACCGACGCCCGGGTCACCGGCCAGCAGCGTCACCGACCCGGGCACCACGCCGCCGCCGAGTACCCGGTCGAGCTCGTCGATGCCCGTCGCGCGGTGCTGGCTGACGTTGGGTTCGATGGAACTGATCGGAACGGCGCGCGACGCCGGGTTTACCGAGCGACGACCGCTGACCGCGCTGAGCGCGGCCACCACATCGACGGTGCCCCAGGTGCCACATTCCATGCAGCGGCCCACCCATTTGGCGGTGACGTGGTGGCATTCCGAGCAACGGTATTGCGAGCGCGCAGTTGCCACGTCATGACGGTATCCGGCGGGGGCGACAAGCCCGCTGTGACACTCCTGCGGCGGAGGCGTTTAAGCCTCCGGCGGCGCCAGCCCGGCCGAAATCGGCACCAGCACGCTGGCCTGCCCGGCCTTCTCGAAGCTGAAGGTGAAGTTGTAGGAGAGGCCGTTGGTGATGGGCTTGGCCAAGCTGACCGATGCCTTGGCCGCGCTGTTGGAGCTGAGCGGGCCCGGCGCCACCTTCTGGCCCTCGGGCGTACCGATGAACAGCATCCCGCTGGGGGGCAAGTGAGTGTCGCCGTTGACGGTCACGGTGCCGATGTCAGTGGTGATGCCCAGCAGCCGGTCCGCGACGTCCGGCGACTGATTCACGGCCACCAGCACCAGATCCACCGTTTTGCCCGGCCGCAGGAAGTCACCGGTCTGCGTCGGCCTGGATGCGGACGTCGCGCAGTGCCACGTTGTTGAACGAGACCTTGTTGCCGTTGACGGCAGGCTCCTGGGTGGCCATCTGCGAGATCTGCCCGGCGCCGCAACCGGTGAGCACGGCAGCGATAAGGGCGGCCACGCCGACCAAAGCGACCCGGGCGGGAAGGCGGACCGCGAGGCTGGTCTTGAAGCGGTTCACTCAATGCCTCCTGGGCTCGGTCAGGCTGGTTCAGGCCAACTCGCGGCACGATGACTGCGGGGTCAACCATGCAACTATGCACAGTAGTAGGAACGTTGTTCCAGCGGTAGCGCGGGGAGTAACACCAACCGCCAGACCAGCGCCGCAGCGGTCAAAGTGGGTCCACGGACAGGCCCGACCAGGGCATTGGTAAAGTGATTCACTGCACGTCTTCTTCCGTCTGTCAACCCCTAACCCGCGCGTGTTGTGCCCCTGACCTGCAACGTTGCTACGCGTGTGTTGGGCAGCCGTGTTAGAATGAAGTAACGAAAGGGGCTCGAATCAGATGATCTTCAAGGTCGGCGACACCGTTGTTTATCCACACCACGGTGCTGCGCTAGTCGAGGCGATTGAAACCCGCACCATCAAAGGGGAACAAAGAGAGTATCTCGTCTTGAAAGTGGCGCAGGGAGACCTGACCGTTCGAGTGCCCGCCGATAACGCCGAGTACGTGGGCGTGCGTGACGTCGTTGGCCAGGAAGGCCTCGACAAAGTTTTCCAGGTGCTGCGTGCACCGCACACCGAAGAGCCGACTAACTGGTCACGCCGCTACAAGGCCAACCTCGAAAAGCTCGCCTCCGGTGACGTCAACAAGGTGGCAGAGGTCGTCCGCGACCTGTGGCGGCGCGATCAGGAACGCGGCCTGTCCGCAGGTGAGAAGCGCATGCTGGCCAAGGCTCGGCAGATTCTGGTCGGCGAGTTGGCGCTCGCTGAAAGCACCGATGAGGCCAAGGCGGACATCATCCTCGACGAGGTTCTGGCCGCCGCTTCCTGAAGGACCTGAGCTCTGGTGGTCGGGGGCGCGGTTGTCGCAGTCGTCCCGGCCGCTGGGCTGGGGGAGCGGCTGCGTGCCGGTATCCCGAAAGCATTCTGCGAACTCGACGGGCGCTCCCTGCTCGAATGGGCAGTCACGGGTCTGCTGAAGTCGGGGGTCGTTGATCATGTTGTGGCGGCGGTGCCCGTCGATCGCATCGACCAGGCCAAGCAAGTCCTAGGCAATCAAGCCACCGTCGTCGCCGGCGGTGCCGGGCGCACCGATTCGGTGGGCCTGGCTTTGTCTGCCCTGCCCGGTGACCCGGAGTTCGTGCTGGTGCATGACGCGGCGCGCGCGTTGACGCCCCCGGAGCTGATCGTGCGGGTGGTCGACGCGTTGCGGGCGGGGCACGCCGCTGTCGTGCCCGCGCTGCCGCTGCATGACACCATCAAGGCCGTGGATGCCAATGGCGTGGTCCTGGGCACACCGGAACGCGCCGGGCTGCGGGCGGTCCAGACTCCGCAAGGATTTGCCACCGACCTCCTGTTGCGCGCGTATCAGCGGGCCACCGGCGCCGGTTTCACCGACGACGCGTCTTTGGTCGAGCACGTCGGCGGCCAAGTCCAGGTGGTCGACGGCGACCCCCTGGCGTTCAAGATCACCACCCAGCTGGATCTGCTGCTGGCCCAAGCGATTGTGCGCCGGTGACCGAGTTGCTTCCGCTTCCAAGGGTCGGTCTGGGTACCGATGTGCACCCGATCGAGCCCGGGCGGCCCTGCTGGGTGGTCGGGCTGCTGTTTCCCGACGCCGACGGCTGCGCCGGACACTCCGACGGCGACGTGGCCGCGCATGCGCTGTGCGATGCGGTGTTGTCGGCCGCCGGGCTGGGCGACATCGGTGGCGTATTCGGGGTCGACGATCCGCGATGGAAAGACGTCAGCGGCGCCGACATGCTGCGCCACGTCGTCGATTTGATATCGGAGCACGGCTACCGGATCGGAAACGCCGCCGTTCAGGTGATCGGCAACCGGCCAAAGATCGGTCCACGCCGTGCCGAGGCGCAGCAGGTGCTGTCGGATCTACTGGGGGCACCGGTATCGGTATCGGCGACCACCACCGACGGGCTGGGCCTGACCGGGCGGGGCGAGGGTTTGGCCGCAATCGCGACGGCCCTGGTCATCGCCCGCGGATAACCCCGCGAGCTGCGGTCGGCCGATCTGAAGTAGCAGGTAAGCTGGCACGTCGTGACCGATCGCCCCCGCTTGCGGCTGCACGACACGGCAGCTGGTGCTGTGCGTGATTTCGTTCCGCTGCGCGAGGGACACGTCTCTATCTACCTGTGTGGCGCCACCGTTCAGGGGCAGCCGCACATCGGGCACGTCCGCAGCGGCGTGGCCTTTGACATCCTGCGCCGCTGGCTGATGGCAAGCGGCTACGACGTCGCGTTCATCCGCAACGTGACCGACATCGACGACAAAATCCTCAACAAGGCTGCTGCCGCGTGCCGGCCGTGGTGGGAGTGGGCGGCCACCTACGAGCGCGCGTTTACCGCGGCCTACGACGCCCTGGACGTGTTGCCGCCGTCAGCAGAGCCGCGAGCCACCGGGCATATCACCCAGATGGTCGAGTTAATGGAACGCCTGATCGAAAATGGTCACGCGTATGCCAGCGGTGGCGACGTGTACTTCAATGTGCTCAGCTACCCCGAGTACGGCCAGCTGTCCGGCCACAAGATCGACGACGTCCATCAAGGCGAGGGCGTGGCCACCGGCAAGCGCGACGAACGCGACTTCACCATGTGGAAGGGCGCCAAGCCCGGCGAGCCGTCGTGGCCGACACCGTGGGGGCGAGGCCGGCCGGGCTGGCATCTGGAATGCTCGGCAATGGCACGCACGTATCTTGGGACGGAATTCGATATCCATTGCGGTGGAATGGATTTGGTATTCCCGCACCACGAAAACGAAATCGCTCAGAGCCGTGCGGCCGGGGATGGGTTCGCCCGCTACTGGCTGCACAACGGCTGGGTGACGATGGGGGGCGAGAAGATGAGCAAGTCGCTGGGCAACGTGTTGTCCATCCCGGCGATGTTGCAGCGCGTCCGTCCGCCCGAACTGCGCTATTACCTCGGCAGTGCTCACTACCGTTCGATGCTCGAATTCTCCGACATCGCCCTGCAAGATGCGGTGAAAGCCTATGTCGGAGTGGAGGAATTCCTGCACCGCGTGCGGGTCCGGATCGGCGGCGTCGTTCCGGGCGAGTGGACGCCGCGATTCGCCGAGGCGCTAGACGACGATCTCGCGGTCCCGATCGCGTTCGCCGAGATACATCACGCTCGCGCGGAGGGCAACCGGGCGCTCGACGCCGGCGACCATGAAGGTGCCTTGGCCAACGCCGGCGCGATCCGCGCGATGATGGGCATCCTGGGTTGCGACCCGCTCGACGAACGCTGGGAATCGCGCGACGAGACGTCGGCGGCACTCGCGGCCGTCGACGTGCTGGTACAGGCCGAACTGGAGAGTCGCAAGCACGCGCGCGAGGAGCGCAATTGGGCTCTCGCAGACCAGATCCGGGAACGACTCAAGAACGCCGGTATCGAGGTCACCGATACCGCCGATGGGCCGCAGTGGGAACTGCTGGCCGGTGACGACAAGTAGATGGCCGGCAACTCGCGGCGCCAGGGGGCGATACGTAAATCCGGCAGCAAAAAGGGTCCGACGGTAGGGTCCGGCGGCCAGCGGCGCAGCGCGCTGGAGGGCCGCGGTGCCACGCCGCCCGCGCATATGCGCCCCAACCATCCCGCCGCCAAGCGGACGGCGAAGACGCGGCCACGCCGGCCGACACGGGGCCGAACTGACGAAACCGAAACGGTGCTCGGCCGCAACCCGGTGGTGGAATGCCTGCGTGCCGGTGTACCCGCGACAGCGCTCTACGTCGCACTCGGTACCGAAGCCGACGAACGTCTCACCGAATCAGTTTCCCGGGCAGCCGATTTGGGCATCGCGATCCTGGAAGTTCCGCGCTCCGACCTGGACAAGATGACCACCAACCATCTGCACCAGGGCATCGCGCTGCAGGTGCCGCCATACAACTACGCCCACCCCGACGACTTGCTCACGACCGCTCTGCAGACGCCGCCGGCGTTGTTGGTCGCCTTGGACAATATTTCCGATCCCCGCAACCTCGGTGCGATCGTGCGTTCGGTCGCGGCCTTCGGCGGTCACGGCGTCCTGATACCGCAGCGCCGTTCGGCATCGGTGACGGCGGTCGCCTGGCGCACGAGCGCCGGGGCGGCGGCCCGAATTCCGGTCGCCCGGGCCACCAATCTCACCAGGGCACTGAAGAGTTGGGCCGACCGCGGGGTTCGGGTGGTCGGGTTGGATGCCGGTGGCGACACCGTACTCGACGACCTGGACGGCACCGACCCGATTGTCGTGGTCGTCGGATCCGAAGGCAAGGGGCTATCCCGGTTGGTGCGGCAGAACTGCGAACAGGTGGTATCGATACCGATGGCCGGTCATACCGAGTCGCTGAACGCCTCGGTGGCTGCCGGGGTCGTGCTCGCCGAAATCACGCGCCAGCGCAGGAGTTAACCCGATTGCCCGGCCGGCTTACGCGCCTGGGTGCCGTGCTGGCCGCCGTCGCCTTGCTGGTGCAGCTGCCGACGCCCGCGGCGCAACCGCCCGGATTCGACCTGCAGGCCCACCGCGGCGGACGTGGTGAAACGACCGAGGAATCGCTGCGTGCATTCGCCAAATCGCTCGAACTCGGTGTCAGCACATTGGAACTCGACATCGTCATCACCAAAGACGGGCAACCTCTGGTATGGCACGATCCGACGATCGACGCGGAAAAGTGCGTCGACACCGGGCCCGCATCCGCTGGTGATCCGCAATACCCGTACGTCGGAAAGCTGGTGCACGAGCTGACCCTGGCGCAAATCCACACCCTGGACTGCGGCCGCCTGCTTGCCGAATTTCCCCGCGCTGAAGTGGTGCGGGGCAACAAGATAGCGACCCTGCCGCAAGTCTTCGCGCTCGCCGACTCGTATCACGCCGGGGTGCGCTACAACATCGAAACCAAGGTGGAGGCCGACAAGCCAGACAGATCGGCCGAGCCCCAGCAGTTCGTCGACGTGATCCTGGCCGCGGTCAGGTCGGCGGGCAAGCTCGACCGCGTGGAGATTCAAAGCTTCGACTGGCGAACCCTGCCCATGGTGCGTCAGGCCGAACCGTCGATCCCCCTGGTCGCCCTGTACAACGAGGAGACCTGGGTGCCGGATTCGCCGTGGCTGGCCGGCATCAACGCGATGGCGGTGGGCAGACCCGATGATCGGGGCGTTGATGGTGGGGGCGAACCTGGTCTCGCCCAGATACCAGCTGGTCACCGGTAACGCGTACGTTGACCATGCGCATGCGTTGGGACTCAAGGTTATTCCGTGGACGGTCAACGACGCCGACGCCATGCGTCAGCAAATTGGTTACGGTGTCGACGGCATCATCACCGACTATCCCACGCTGCTGCGCGGCGTGCTGGCCGAAATGGGTATGCCGCCGCCGCCGGCCTACCACCGCGGTTAGCGTCATGCCATCGCGGCGGCCCACGCGATATGTCCCTCGAAGCCAAGGGTTTTCGCCATTGCGCGGTAGCGATTCCTTAAGTCGACGTAAGCCGAGGTGTCGCCATGCGTCTGGGCGAGTAGCGCGCGCAGGCGCAGCAGCCAGATCTCGCGTACTACCAACCCATCGTCGGCGGGTGCGGTCGCTAATCGCTCGACCGCGGCCTGCGCTTCGGTGACGTCGGTGTCCGTCCCGCGATCGAGCAATGTCTCCACCAGGACACCGGTCACAGGAATGCTCCACATCAGTAGTTTCCCTTCACGGAACACATGATCGGCGGCGACGCGCATGAGCCGTATGGCGTTATCGCAATCTCCATGCCGAGCCGTTTCGCGCGCCGCGTAAACGTTGACCACCGGCAATTCGCCCAGGTTCTGTCCGGTGCGTACGAAAACGTCACTGACCTCGGTCAGTAGCTGCTGCCCGTGGTCACGCTCCGCGTCGGTTTGGCGGTGCACCTGTGCCATACCCAGTGTCATGCCGGCGATCGCCATCGCAACGTCATCAGCGGATCGTTCGGCATTGTGCAGGGCATCCTCGATCTCACGCTTCGCGGCATCATCGGCCGACAGGACCCCACACGGTATGCCCAAGTTGTAGACCCAGGCGACGACAGACGCGTGGGACATAGGGTCGGCGCTGCGGCCCATCGCAAGGCCGTGGCGCAGGTCGTCGCGCCAGCCATCCTGACCGAGGTGATAGCCGGCTATACCGCGAGACGCAATGGCGATCGCTAAGGGAGACCCGATCAGGAAGCTGCCCCTTGCCGGGTCACCGTCGGCCAGGTCGATAACGATCTGCGACCACCGCAGCATGTCAGACCACTCCGCGCATTCGAACTTGCCGTAGATCGGCCCCAAGGACAGTCCTACCGTCAAGGTCGGATCGCTGATCGACTCGGCGAGGTCCCAGGTTTCGGATGCCAGCTGCGACGCCTCACGCATCCGGTCATGGAATGCGTAATCCGTTGCCAACCCCGACATCGCGATGGCCAATGACGCCTTGTCGCCGGCAGCGCTGCACAACTCCCGCAGTTCCTCAAAGCGAGCCTCGGCGTCAGTCACGCGTGCTCGAAAGGCCGTCCCGCACAAGAAAGTGCGGGGAGCGATGCGCATGTCGATCCGACCTGGGTCATCGGCGGGCAGCGCGTCGGCGATCGCGGTGGCGCGCTCCCAGCTGAGTCGCCCCGCAGTAATGTCGCGGTAGGACGCCCAAGCTGCCGCGCGCATGTGCCAGCCGTAGGCGGCGTGCAAATCGGCGGCCGCCTCGAGATGTTCCGCGATCAGTGCGGCGTTCTGCTCGACGGCTTCCGGCTCCGCGGTTTCGATCGTGGCGGCGAGCCGCCGATGCAACCTGGCGCGATCGGATCTCAACTGCGATTCGTAGGCCACCGCGCGGATCAACGGATGCCGGAACGCATATTCGGCATGCGGAGTGAACCGCACTTGGTCGACGAGCTCGGCGGCTATCAGCGCGTCGATGGCCAGGTTGACGTCCAGGCTCGCCAGCAGCTCGTGGCTGAAGCGAGCGCCGATGACCGAGGCGGCGGCAAGCGTGTGCTTGGCCACTGAGGTGAGCCGGTCGATGCGTGCGGCGATGGTCGCCTGCAGCGTGGCCGGCACGCTGACGTCGGCCACATCGGTACTGCAGACGTAAGCGCCGCGCTCACCGACAAGGACGCCGCGTTCGGCCAGATCACGCGCGATCTCCTCGGCGAAGAAGGGATTGCCGTCCGCGCGCCGCGCGATCACCTCGCCGACCTGGCCAACGGACGAATCTGGGCCCAACAACTCAGCGACCAGTGTTGAGGTTTCCGCGTCGGTCAGCGGTGTCAGCGCGATAGTCTGCGCGCCGGCGACATGTGCTAGGGCTCCGTGGTATTCGGGGCGGTAAGTGATCAGCACCAGCGAAGTGGTCTGCGGGATCACCGCAAGAAAGTCCGCGATCATCGATTCGCTGACCTCGTCGATCCAGTGCGCATCCTCCACGACGAAAACTGCCGGTTCCGTGCGGGCCAGCTGCGCCGAATTGATCAGCGCGGTCAGCCGCCGCCGCCGCGCATCGGCGGAGATATTGGGCAACTCCATGTCCGGAGCGGCAATGCCCAGCAGGTCATCGAGCAGCAGCAGGTCCTGCGGATCGGCGTCGGGGACTCGCTCGCCGAGTCGGCCGACAGCGTGCAGCAGACGTGCCACCACATGGAACGCGACTTCGCTGGCATGCGACTCGCAGAACGTGGAAAACACCTCGATACCACGGTTTTTCGCGAGTTGGGCGGCTTCGGCCGTCAGCCGGGTCTTGCCGATGCCGGGGGGACCGACCACAGTAACCACGGACCCACGGCCCGTCATCGAGCGATCGAGAATTGCTCCCAGCGTGGTCAATTCCCAGTCGCGGCCCACCAACGTCGAATACGAGACTCCGCTGCGCTGCTGCTGTGCGGCCACGCTCACCAGGCGACGAGCCGGCACCGTATCCCCAGCGCCCTTGATGCGCACCAGTTGCAGCTCGCCCAGCACTGCCGCGCCTTCGACCAGCCGCGCGGTGGAGTCGCTGAGCATCACGCCGCCGGGTGGTGCCACCGACTCCATCCGCTGTGCCATTCCCACCTGTTCACCGATGGCGGTGTAACCCAGAGCGGCAGAACCGATCTCACCGGCAATCACCTGACCCGAATTCAGTCCCACCCGCAGCTGTAGGTCGACACCGTCGCGGCGTTGCACCTCTGGGGCCAGGCGGGTGACTTCGTCTTGAATGCCCAGCGCGGCCAGGCACGCACGCAGCGCGTGGTCCTCCAAAGCGGCGGGCGCGCCGAACACCGCCATGATGCCGTCGCCGGTGAACTTGTCCACCGTGCCGCCGTAGCGCCGCACCACCGCCGCAGTCTGCACGACGAGTTCGGCCATGATCTCACGCAACCGCTCCGCACCCACTGTGGCGGCGATGTCCATGGAGTGCACCACATCGGCGAACAGCACCGTCACCTGCTTGTACTCCGCGGGTGTGCTTGGCATCGCAGTCGGCGTCCCACACTCGTCGCAGAATTTCGCGCTCGGCCGCAATTCTGCGCTGCACCTCACGCAGCTCAACACGGCCGTCATGCGCCTCACAATAAGACGCTCACCGATGACAGGCGACGATATTCGCTGGCATCCGTGGCTAGACGGCCACGCTGTCGGCCAGGCCGCCCGCAGCCTCGCGCTGATCGACGCCGTATCGGCGCCTTCGTTGGTTGGCGCGGGCGGCACGCCACATGATGCTCGGGCGCAACAGCCGGCTAGCGGGGTCGACGAACGAGGTCACCCTGAAGAACTGATTGACCGCGACGGCGTCGTATTCGGCCGCGGTGAGCACGCGATTGATGTACACGTTGAGCAGCCGCGTGAGCAGCGGTGGTGTGCCGTCGATTTCAGGTAGGGAGAGGTCGGGGTTGGCTGACAGCTCCCATGCCTGTCGGATAGGTACCGCCGCGGCGCGGAAGAATCGTCGTGCCAAATCCCCAGTGCCGCTGGCTAAGCAGTCACGCAGCGCTAACGCCTCCAGTGCGGCCACTGTCATGCCCTGGCCGTAGATCGGGTTGAAGCTGCAGATCGCGTCGCCGGTGACCAGCAGGCCCGCCGGAAATCGTCGAATCTTGTCGTAACGGCGCCACTGACTGGACGGCTGGCGGTGGCGGGTGGGTTCTCCGATGGGTTCGGCGGCTCGCACCGCGGCGATCAGGTGGGCCGGTGCGTAATCTTTGACGAACTCACACATTGCCGAGAGGTCGCGGGCCGGCTCGTGACCCGCTACGCCGAACACGGTGAACATCCAAGTGTCGTTCTCGCAGCGGAGCATGCCCAGCCCGTGCGGCCGGCCCGGTACGACTCCGACGACGAAACCGAGTTCGTGCAGCGCGTCCGGTGCCATGCGCAGGAACTGGCTCACGTAGCACAGGTGCACCCGGACGTGATCCTCGGTCGGGCGGTCGTAGCCCAGGCGTTCGAGCCACGTCGGAGTGCGGGCGGCGCGCCCGGTCGCATCGACCACCAAGTCCGCGCTCAGCGTGATGTCTTCGCGGGTGCGACGGTTGACTACCCGTACGCCTGTGACGCGGTCGTGTTCGGGTGTCGCCGTCAACTCCACGACGTCATGCTCGTCGAGCAGCGCGACATTGGGGATGCTGCGTACGCGCGCGAAGACGTGCTCCTCGAGGAAGGGCCGGGTCGCGAGATAAGCGGAGAACGCGGCGGCGCTGCCGTTACGCACCATCAGGTGGCCACCCATGTCGTAGTACACGCGCGACAAGTCCCGGCCGTCCAGGTAATGCGCGCCGTCGAGCACCAGCCGATCGAGGATGCCGGGGAACAGTTCCTCGAACACCTGGGCACCCCGGGGCAGCAGGCCATGGAGGTGGCGGCCCTGCGGTACACCCCGACGAGCGGCCGCGGTGTCGGGCAGCGGGTCGCGCTCCACCACCGTGACCGCGTCAAAGAACTCGCTCAGCGAACGTGCGGCCAGCAAACCGGCCATGCTCGCTCCCAATACCACCGCGTGATCGCCGATCTTCGCCATAGTCCACCGCCTGTGCTGAGCGCTTACCTGACGAGACCCATGCTCATGCCAAGCGTTTGGGGCCGACAGCGTAGTCGACTACGCCACTAACATGCGTGGACTACACATCCGCTCACCGAAACGTCGGCAAAGTGGCCCGCCCGGTGCATCCGCAACGCTATATTCGCCGAGTGATCGGCGCTGAGCCGCTGACCGGGCGTGACAGTGAATTAGGGAACATTCGCCGCGCCCTCAGCGGAGTAGGCAGTCACTCGGGCGTGGTGATCGCCGGAGCCGCTGGCGTGGGCAAGACCTGGTTGGCCCACGAAGCGCTGCGGCGTGCCACGGCGGCGGGGGAGCGGACGAAATGGGTCGTCGGTACCGACTCTGCGCACGCGCTGCCCCTGGGCGCGTTCATCGGCGCGCTGGGCGACGCCATGTCGGATCCGCGCACAGATGTGCAACGCGTGATCAATTCGTTTGTCGCGCAACAGCGCCGGGGCCGTGTGGTGGTCGGGGTTGATGACGCGCACCTGCTGGACGGACTGTCTGCCCTCGTCGTTCACCAGCTGGCGCAATCGGGTGGGGTCCGGCTGGTGGTCACGATCCGCACCGGCGGCGACGAACCCGATGCGGTGACGGCGTTGTGGAAGGACGGGCTGTTGGAACGGCTCGATCTGGAACCGCTTTCGGCCGCGGCGACACGCGAGGTCATCGAGAGCAGGCTGGACGGACCGGTCGACGCGCGCAGCGCAGCCCGGTTCCAAAAGCTGACGGGTGGGAATGCGCTTTTCCTGCAGCAGCTACTGGCTGATCAGGTGGCCGCCGGGCGGATGCGCAAATCGGCCGGGGTATGGATGTGGGACGGAGACGTTGCGGTCTCGGCGAGCCTGTCCGACACGCTGAGCCGCCAGATGGGACGCCTCAGCCCGGGGATGGCGATCGTGGTCGACACGTTGTCGCAGTGTGAGCCGCTGGCCGTAGGCGTGCTGTGCGATTTGGCGCCCCGCAGCGACCTGGCCGCCGCCGAGCGTATGGGCCTGGTCAGCGTCGAACGCACCGGCGCCGGACTGACAGCCAGGCTCGCCCACCCGCTGTTCGGCGAGCTGCGCCGGGCGAGTGCCGGCGAGTTGTATCTGTCGGGAATTCGGGGCAGGTTGGCAGCGCGGCTGGGCGACGACGGCGATGACGATATGCAGGCCACCGTACGCCGCGCGCTGCTGCGTCTTGAGTCGGATCTCGATCCCGATCCCGGGCTCTACCTGGAATCGGCACGGCATGCCATGACGCTGTTAGATCTGGATCTGGCCGACCGGTTCGCCACCGCCGCCGCGCACGCCGGCGCGCCCGGGGCAGCTGGGGTGCGGGCCATGAACCTGGCGCTACTTGGGCGGGGCGAGCCGGCCGAGGCGGCGCTGCGCGCGATGGCCGGCGCCGACCTGCCCGACGGTCACCACTGGGCGACCGTGCGGGCGGCCAATTTGATATGGAATCTTTTCGACCCCAAAGACGCCGCGGCTATCCTCGACGGCTTGGCGGCGGGATCCGAGACCCCGGCGCAGCGAGCGGAGCGGTTAGCCGTGCAGGCGTGCCTGGACGCGGTGTCGGCGCGCTACGAGCTCGCCGCCGAAAACGCCAGAGCCGCCATGGGTTTCCCCGAACTGCCCGGCTTTCACATGATGATGGCCTCGCTTGGGTTGATCATGGCGATGGGGGCGCAGGGTCAGGTCGATGAGCTCGCAAGTGTGGCCGAGGAGGCGCTGCGATGCGCAACGACATCGTTCCAGGCATCCCATATGCGCTTCTGGTTCGGCGCCGTGTACGGCCGTGCCTGCCGGCTGACCGGCCGAATAGACGAATTCGTCAGTACCGCGAGACAACTGGCCGATTCGGCCCGCGACGTCCCGGGCCTGGCATATGCGAACCTGGCCTTCCTGTTGGGGAATGCCGAGCTGGTTCGTGGCGCTGTCGCCGAGGCAGTCCGGCTGGTTCACGAGGCGGCCGCAGGGGTCCAAATGCACGCCGTCACGACGGGTTTGCGTCCAGCTACCTACTTCGCGCTCGCTGAGGCACATGCCAAGTTAGGGCAGGCCAGCGAAGCCAATGATGCTGTCGCCTCGGCGCGGTTGTGCGTGCCGTCGGACTTTCTGTTCATGCATACCGCCTTGGCACTCGCCGGTGGCTGGGCGATGGCGGCAAGCGGTCACCTGAGCGAGGCCGTCGCGAGCGTACAGGAGGCGGCACGACTGGCGCGCGATCGCCGCCAGCCCACCCATGAGTTGGCTTGCATCCAGGCTGCGGCTCAGTGGGGCGATGCCTCGCAGGCGGCGCGGGCGCGGGAGCTGGCCGACGAGTTGTCGCTGCCGCTGGCCGCGGCCATCGCATTGCACGCGGAGGCCCTGCTGGCCGGGGACGGTGACGGCCTGCTGGCGGCATCGGCGGCGTACCGGGGGATCGGTGATCGGGCCGCCGCCGCCGACGCGGCGGCGCAGGCCTCTGTTGCGTTCGACGAAGGTCAGCATCACCGGCGTGGGCTGTATGCCGGCGCGTTGGCCAGGGAATTGGCCGATGAATGCGGCGGCTTGCACACGCCGGCGCTGCGGACTCCGACCGGTTTGAAGTTGTCGGGTCGCCAGCGCGATGTCGTCGAACTCGTCGTGGCGGGCCTGTCCAACCGCGAAATCGCCGAGCAGCTGGTCATGTCGGTCCGCACCGTGGAGGGGCACGTCTACCGGGCCTGCCAGCGGGTGGGGGCCCAGTCGCGCGAGGAACTGGCATCGATCATCCAATCCGGACCCTGCGGGTCCGACTGACGCATCGCGTCTCGGCGTAATGCGTTCGGGTAAGTGGAGTAGTCGGTTACGCATGCGCGCAAGCAGAACTCGGCCATACCGTGCCTTCAGCAGACAAAGGAGCTGGCATGGTCGAGATTCTGGATGCACCCGCAGTCGAGACGCTGCGCCTGGCACCGAAGAATCCACTCCCGTATCGGCGGCAGCTCAAGGCGGTGCGGTCCTATATCGATGGGCTTCAGGCGCTGCTGGACGCCGGGGGCCCGGTTACCCGGCTGAAACTCGCGCCGAAGTGGCTGTTGCCAGAATTGGTGGTGATCGCCACTCCGCAGGGCGCACGAGATCTGTTGGGTCGCAACGACGAGATCTCCGACCGCGGTCGTGTCCGCTCGATGGTCGAGATGCGCGCGCTGATGGGCGGCAACTTGCTCAATCTCCCGCATGAACGCTGGCTACCGCGCCGGCGCGCGCTACAGCCGATGTTCACCAAGCGGCACGTCGCCGACTACGCGGGACACCTGGGTGCGGCCGCACAGGGAGTCGCCGACCGCTGGCGTGCCGGCGACATCGTGGACCTGGACAGCGAATGCCGCAAGCTCACCCTGCGGGCTCTGGGGCGTTCGGTGCTCGGAGTGGACCTCGACGAGCGCGCCGAGGAGGTCGGGCAGGCGCTGCGGGTCTCGTTGACCTGGGTGGCCGACCGCGCGGCGCGGCCGGTGAATCCGCCGCGATGGCTGCCCACGAGCGGCCAGCGCGCGGCTCGCCGGGCCAACGACACCCTGCACGGGCTGGCCGCCGAGATCCTGCATGGCGTGCGCGCCGATGCCGACCGGGATGCACCGCTGGTGCGGGCGCTGATCGCAGCGATCGATCCGGAGACCGGTCTGCCGTTGACGGACGACGAGATCTGCGACGAGCTGGTACTTTTCATGCTCGCCGGCCACGACACCACGTCGACGACGCTGACCTATGCATTGTGGGCGTTGGGACACCATCGCGACATTCAGGACCAGGTCCGAGCAGAGGTCGCGGCGCTGGGCGAGGCGGGCCCTGACCACAGACGACGTGCCCCGACTCGGGGCTACTGTGCGGGTGCTGCACGAGGCCTGCGATTGTGCCCGCCCGCGTCGGGAACGGCTCGGACGCCCACCCGCGACATCGTGGTGGACGGCTACCGGGTGCCGGCGAAAACCGTTGCCATGGTGAGCTTTTACGCGATGCATCGCGACCCCGCACTGTGGGAGGATCCGTTGCGTTTCGATCCGGACCGCTTTCTCCCGGAACGATCGAAAGGCCGCAGCCGTTGGCAGTATCTGCCGTTCGGGGCGGACCGCGGTCATGTATCGGCGACCACTTCGCCATGCTGGAGGCCACCCTCGCGCTGGCCACGATCATCCGAACCGCGGAGATCGATTCCCTCGACGACGATTTCCCGCTGGCCACACCGTTCACGGTCGTCGCCGCGGAACCCATCTACGCCCACATTTACCTTCGGACGAAGGCGGTAACGTACGCCTAGAGGCCCAGCAGTCGCGCCGAACCCCACAGCGCGACCGTCGC
>CAWHWA010000012.1:0-24969 GCA_963832935.1 uncultured Actinomycetota bacterium | reverse complement strand
CCGGGGCAACCACGACAGGGACCCTAGGAGGGCTTTCGACCTCGTTCGGTGGCATCGGGGAGAGTTTGCTTACGAACTACGCTTCTCTGCCGGGCTGGGCCGGCATTTCTTTGATGAACACCGTGCTCGGGCCCCTTATTGGTACGCCGATGAGCAATGCATTGACCGCCGCGGTCGCGCCCGTAGCCGATGTAGCGGCGGGTGCGGCCGGGGCGGCGGACGCGGCAGGCGGCGCGGCGGGCGCCGGTATTGCAGACTTGGGCGGTATGGCGGGCATCGGTGAAGCTGCCTCGGTCGGAGCGCTGGCGGTGCCGCAGAGCTGGGGCTGGGCCGCGGCCGGTCTACCGGCGACGTTGGGCAACGTGCCGTTGGTGTTGCCAGGCATCGATGTGGGCGCAACAGGTGGGCTGCCACTTGCAACCGGGCTGCCAATGATGATGGGCGGGCTACCGCGGGCCGCCATGGCGGGCGCTGCAGGGGTCGTCGCGGGCGCTGCTGGCGCCAAATACCTGCCACGCCTCAGCGTAGTAGCACGCTCACCAGCCGCCGGATACGCGGCTGCGTCGGCAGGCCCGTCAATCGCGAAATATCCTGTGCCCGCCGGGTTCCCGACAAACGGACACGCGCCCCCTGGATACCAGCCGGCCATCGTGTA
The DNA here is from genome assembly GCA_963832935.1 of uncultured Actinomycetota bacterium. Taxonomy (GTDB): domain Bacteria; phylum Actinomycetota; class Actinomycetes; order Mycobacteriales; family Mycobacteriaceae; genus Mycobacterium. The sequence goes on along the minus strand of CAWHWA010000012.1, from coordinate 24,314 downwards.
CCTGCCAACCAATGGGCACGAGCCGGCTAACGTCGACAAGTAGAGGGCCTCTGGCTTCAGGCGCTGCTGGCAATTGCGCCGCAAGCCTATTCGGAATCCGACGGGTCAGCCGGAAAGGCCCCGCAAGAACGACCGCCACCAGTGAACGATTCGACATGCGCGGTGCTGGAGAGGTCACATGCCGCTATCGCCAGCCTGGACACGAGGTGCCGATGTACCTGTTCGTGAGCGAGGGCAGCGCAGCCGATTTGGAGGCAGATCTGTTGGGGTGGGACGAGTTTCACAAAGGGACGTTGACGGTGGAACCACTTGCCGCCAACCACGCCTCCCTACTCGAACTGCCCAAGGTAGGGCAGGTCGCACGGCTGATGCTCGAGTCGCTTCAGCAAGCGCGAGGATCGACACGCACAGGACACCCTCAGGCAACACTGGCGGGATGTGCGCTGAAGCAGGTCCCGCAGCGGCTTGCACGCGAGGTTCGACGCAGCCCCGGGCTGCCTGCCTATGCCACTGCGGACATTCGCGCGTGATCCCCAAAAGCTACTTGACTCGCCAAGTTCCGCCCGGCGTCCTCCTGACCTATGCCCGTTCTCGAGATCCCGCCAGCCTCACTAATCACGTGATACCCAAAAGTACAGAAAAGCTAGTAATCCGTCATAAAAGTATGTAACATACGCATCTATGTGGACGGGCAGTTTGTACAGAGGCCGCGCTTTGATGGCCATCCCAACGAGAGCGCCGCACCGCGGAAGCTGGCCGGTGACATGCGGAGGCCACCTTCCCACGGCCGACGGCCGACCCGCCTCAGGCAGTCCCTACAAGCTGGGCAACGGTCTGCCATACAGCTCCTACACCCCGTATCACCTGTGCCATTTCGAGGTCCCGGGCGTGGCGGCCAACGCCTAAGTCGACTCGCCATGACCACCTCGTCGCTTTCCCGCCCAGCCGGCCCTGCGCCCGCCATTGAGCTCCCGTCGTCGTTCGGCCATGACACCACTCGACGTTGGCAGCGTCGGTATTCGGCGTGTCTGCGCGTCAGCGACTCTGTGATCGTGTTCGCATCGGTGATGCTGGCCCAGTTCGTGCGGTTCGGGGACAACCCGGCCACGTCCGGCTATACAGCCCTGGTCATGACGTCGTTCTCGGTGCTGTTCGCTGCGCTTTGGATGTCGTTCCTCGCGGTGTTTCACAGCAGATCGACGCGGATCATCGGCGCGGGCATCGACGAATACCGCCGCATCGTGAGCGCATCGTTCTGGACGTTCGGAACCATCGCGATGGCAACTTTGCTGGCCAGGATTTTCCTGGCGCGAGGCTATTTAGCGGTTGCGCTTCCGGTAGGCACCATCGCGCTGCTGGCCAGCCGGGCATTGTGGCGTCACCACCTCGCGGGGAAACGAGCGCATGGCAAATGTCAGACGAGGGTATTGGCGATTGGTGATCACCGGGCGGTCTCGCACCTTGGGCACGAATTAACCCGAAACCCCAGGGGCGGCTACATCGTGGTCGGGGTCGGTATTCCGGGATATGGGCCGTCCCGTGGCGAAAGCCTTATGGTGCATGGCCGCGAAATCCCGATTCTCGGTGACGAAACGCAGGCCCTGTCTGCCATCGGTCATTGCGGCGCGGACACCGTGGCGGTGACGGGGACAGAACGTTTCGGTGTGCAGGAGATCAGGCAACTGATGTGGCGGCTGGAGACGATGGACGTCGACCTCGTAGTCGCGCCCGGGGTAATGGACGTCGCGGAAGGACGGCTGGCTATGCGGCCGGTCGCGGGATTTCCCTTACTGCATGTCGAAAAACCCCAATATCAAGAAGCCAAGTGCTTCCAGAAGCGGGCTTTTGACTTTTGCTTCGCTTTGGCAGCCCTTATCGGAACATCGCCACTACTTATCGCATCGGCTATAGCTATTAAATTGACAAGCAAAGGACCGATATTCTACCCATCCGAGCGTATCGGACTCGATGGTAAGCCCTTTGCGATGCTGAAATTCCGGACAATGGTGGACGGCGCGGACAAGCAAATCGACTCCCTGCTGGCGCTGAATGAAAGCACGGGCGACATCCTGTTCAAAATACGTGAAGATCCGCGGGTCACACACATCGGCAGAATGCTGCGTCGATTCAGCATTGATGAATTGCCACAATTCATCAATGTGTTGAAGCGGGATATGAGCGTCGTTGGTCCGCGGCCGCCGCTGAAGCGAGAAGTGGCGAAGTACAACGGCGACGTGAAACGACGGATGCTGGTAAAGCCGGGTGTTACCGGCTTATGGCAAGTAAGCGGCCGTTCAGATCTCTCGTGGGATGAATCGGTACGGCTGGATTTGTCGTACGTCGACAACTGGTCGATGGCCGGCGATGTGCTCATCATCGCCAAGACGGTAAAGGCTGTCTTGATGAGCGACGGAGCGTACTGAGTGCCCGCGACTTACGGCGCGCGGACAGGCGCGCGGCCGGCCGACGAACCGGTGGCCGCATCGACGACAGGTTCTATTGCCCCTAAGCGCATGGCTTATGGGTTCGCGATCCAGCTGGCCTGCCGGGTGTTCGGGATGCTGGCCTCAGTGGTGTCGGTGTCTATGACTGCCCGCTATCTGGGTCCCGACCGCTACGGTCAGCTCACGATCGCGGTGGTCTTCATCGGGACCTGGGCCAGCCTGACCGACCTTGGTATCGGCGCCGTCATCGTGCGGCGCGTGACTACCGGCCGCGGCGAACTGGAACGCCTAGTCCGGATGAACAGCGGCCTGTCATTGGTGTACTGCGTGCCCCTGGCGGCGTTGGCGGCTGGGTCAGGATTGCTCGTCTACCGCGACTCCGACGTGCGAACGATGCTGGTGGTGCTGTCCGGGCAGCTGCTGATGATGACGATGACCGCACGGTTCGAGCCGCTGTTCGTCGCCAACGTCCGATTTTTTGCTATGGCCTTCTCCGACGTCGCCAGCCGGCTGGCCACGCTGGCGGCGGTCGCCTGGCTGGTCGCAACCCGCGCGGACATCGTCTGGTTTGCAGTGGCTCAACTCATCCCGCCCGTCCTGCAACTGCTGATCCAGGGCAAGGCGGCGTCAAGGTACATCTCGTTGCGCCCGGTCTTTTCGTTGCGGGAGACCGCCGATCTGTTGCGCGAAGGCCTGCCGGTGATCGGTGCGGTAGTGCTCGCGACCGTGTACTGGCGCTGTGACGGCGTGATCCTGTCCCTGTTGAGCAGTCATGCCGAGGTGGGGGTGTTCGGATTGGCGTCCACGGTCGCGTTCAATACCGTGGTCTTGGCAACGTTTTTCCAGAACGCGACATTGTCGACGGCCACCGAGCTGTTCTCGTGTGATGTCGGCGCCTTCGCCGGGTTCATGCGCCGCAGCGTGGAGCTGATGTGGTTCCTGGCGGCCCCGGTTGCGGTGATCGGAAGTTTGCTGGCCGGACCCCTGATCGGGTTCTTCGGCGATCAGGCGTTCGTTGGTCGCGGTACACCGACGCTGGCATTGCTGTGCATCGCCGCAGCACTACGGTTCGTCGGCAGCACTCTCAGCCAGGGTCTGTTCGCTTGCCACCATCAAAAGTTCCTGTTGTGGATGTCCTTCGCGGAACTCGGGGTCATCGCCGGGCTCAACTTCGCTCTGGACGGACGGTACGGAGCCGTCGGCGCCGGCATCGCCCTGGTGTGTATGGAAGTGTCCCGCATGCTGATCTCCAGTTGGTGGTTGCGACGACAGTGCGGCTACCGCACACCGGTGGCCTTCTTGCTGCGACTGCTGACGCCGTTGGCGGCAAGTGTCACGGTGGCGCTGCTGCTGGCCGACGACCACGTGGTGCTGCGTTGTACAGCTGCATTTGCCGCATATCTGGCGACCAGCTTGGCCGTCGGCCCAATCAAGTGGTCGACCCTGGCCGCGCTGCGCGGACAGCGGGTGATGGCGTGAGTCGCGAAAGAGACCGGGCCTATCTGAAGCCCGCGCCCGGCGCGGTGCTCCCGCTGCCGTCCGGGCGCCGGCTCGCGGTGCTCATCGTGGCGGATGAGAACCACGAGTTGCTGGAGCAGTGTCTCGCCAGCGTCACCGAGCACCTGCCCGAGTTGCCTGTCTACATCTACGCGCGCGGCGGCGATGGATATCCCGGGCGTGTGGAACTGGCCGCCCGCCACCCCGAGACGCACTGGGTTTCGGGGCCGGTGAACCTCGGCTTCGCGGCAGCCTTCAACGCGTTGGTGGAGCACGCGCCGCCGGATGCCGATCTGTTGGTACTCAACTCCGACGTGCGGCTTCGGGGGGCGCTGACTCGCACCCGCGAGCTACTTGGTCAGCCGGGGGTCGCGGCTGTTTCGCCGCTGTGGCGTGTCAGCGGCACTCCGGGTCCGGCGCCCCGGCACAACGTGTCGCAGCGCATCACATTGATACGCGCGTTGGTCGCCGCGGCGGGCTACTCCGATGCGCTGCACGGCACGCCGCTTTCCCATCTTTGCGCGCGACAGCCGACCCAATCCCACACCACCGAGGGCTGCGCCTCCGGCGCGTGCCTCTTGATCAACCGAGCGGCCTGGAACGTCGTGGGTGGCTTCGACGAAGAGTTCTTCGGCTACGGCGACAAAGCCGATTGGCAGGCCCGGGCCCGCCGCGCGGGCTGGCGCATCCTGTTGGCCGACGAACTAGCGGTCGACCACCCCGCTTTGGCGATTGGCCGCGGTATCGACGCCTCGCGCGTGGACGTCGGTGACGTTTCGGCTCACGAACGTACTCGCGATCTGGACCTGTTTGACGCCAACGTCGCGTTGCTGCTCGAACACGAGCGGAGTGTCCACCAGGCGGATGCGTACCTGGCCGGAAGGACGGTGCTGGACCGGGTGCAGCGTTCTCGGCGCCACGCGCGCCGGGCCACGGGCAGCGGCCGCCGCACGGACCTGCCATCGATCGTGATTACCACCAATCGCCTGGTGTACGGCGGCGCCGAGCGTCAAAAGGTATTGCTGGCCAGTGAGTTGAGTCGCCGCGGATACCCGGTCACCGTCGTCTGTGTGCAGCGGTTCGGCCCACTGATCAATGAGGTCCCGCACCGTGTGCGCGTGGTGCGTCAACCCTGGTGGGCGCCGGTCGTCGACATCCCCGACGGTCCCGCGGTGCTGATCAGTGGCGACACCAACACCGAGACTGGGTTCGCCACACTCTGGCGGGCCGCCGGGGGCCGTCGACGCTGGCTGGTCGCTGCGCACACTCCGCCGGAGAAGGACCGGCCGATCTACTCGCGGCCGCTAGCAGCCGCGATGCGTCGCGCGGACGGTTTCATCGTGCTGGCGCAACGCCATTCGGACATGCTCGGAGTGCACCACCGGCTCGGCGGACGGCATTTCGTGGCCCCGAACGGCGTCGAACTGGGGGTTGAACCGCGGCCGCGGCTGCGCGCGACCGACCACCCGCTGCATTTGGTGATGCTCTCGCGGATCGCCGAACACAAGAACCCGCACCTGCTGATCGAGGCGCTGAGCGGACTGCCCGATCTGCCGTGGACACTGTCGATCTTCGGCGACGGCCCCGACCGGGACCGGCTGCAGGCCCGCACCCCCACCGAGCTACGCGACCGAGTGCACTGGCGTGGCTGGTCGGCCGGACCGGAACCCGCGCTGGCCAAGGCGGACCTGCTCTGCGTACCGAGTCGCTCGGAGGCATTTCCGATGGTCATTCTCGAGGCGATGAGCCGGGCGGTACCGGTGGCGGCGTCCGCGATCTGCGCGGTTCCGGAAATGCTGGATTTCGGACGGGCGGGATACGTCGTCGATCCGGTCTCGGTGACGGGCTGGCGCGATCAGTTGGCCCGCATCCTGACCGACCGCGCCGCGCTGCCGGAAGTCGGCCGGCGCGGCTTTGAGCGGATGCGAACGCACTACACGGTGGCGGCGATGACCGACGCCTACCTCGAGGCGATTGGCGCGGTGCTGTGAATATCTATCCGACCCTTCGTCACCATAATCGTCACCGTGATCGCCCGACCCGCTGATTAGTTCGGAAGGATATTGCCATGCAGCCTAGAGGAAATGAGCTCATAGCACGTTATAAAGCCGTCTATTCCATTCCTGTCGAAGCTCCGATCACGGAACAGATGATCCTGTCCCACTGGGATCTGGAAAGGCAACTAACTCAAGACCTTCTCTCCTCCACGCTCGAGAATCGCTGGGAAACGTTTGACCGCAGCTACACGCGTTTGTATGGTGAACTTGAGTGGCTTAACCGCTTTGCGGGCGAATCCCAGCCCACTGTTGTCGGTAATCATGAAGATCATGAAAAGTGGCAGACGGCAATTGGTGCGCCGCCGCTCGCGATTTATGAGATCGGCTCTGGCAAAGGCGAGTTGATCGCGTTTCTGGCGCGGCAAGGCTTCCGCTGTAAAGCCACGGAAGTAACCCGTGAACGCGGTCGCAAACACGTGGATGACGGTATACCGAATCTCTCGTGGGGTGTCTCGGATGGTGTGCATCTCGAACGGTTCGAAAGCACCGCCAGCTATGACGTCGTCATTTCTGATCAAGTGCTCGAACACCTTCACCCCGACGATGTCGAAGGACATTTGCGTGGTGTGAGTCAAATCTTGAAACCGGGTGGCCGCTACATTTTCCGTACGCCGCATCGGTTCACCGGACCACATGATGTTTCCTTGGTGTTCAAGTGCGATAGGCCGATGGGCATGCATCTAAAGGAATACAGCTATCGTGAGTTCATGGCCGCGGTCCGGCAGGCCGGATTCAAGCGCGCATACTACCCTTTCATTCCGGTGCGTAATGAAGCGTGCAAGAGATTCGTGGGGGGATTGTATTTGCGCGTATTGATGACAACGGAGGTTTTGTTGTCTTGGGTGCCCACGCACAAAATACGACGGTTCTGTGCGGAGCGGCTCATAAAGCTCAAGCTTTTCTCCCACGGCGTTTCTTTGACGGCCGAAAAAGCGTCATAGATAGCAAAGTGTGGGTGAGAGTGTGGTGCGCGGATATCCCCAGCTCGACGGACACTGGTCCGTCGACGTTGGCCAGGGTGCAGTGGTGAGCGCTCCACGGGTGCTGTGGCTGTCGCCGTGGATGCGTTCGCTGGCGCGGGTGCAGGCCGAGGCGCTGCGGCGCCGCGGCGCCGAAGTGCTGCTGGTGACCTCCGACCTGCACCCGGAGTCGGACGCCGCCCGTGACTACGAGCTGGTGCTCGATCCACGGTTCCGTGCCGCGTCGACCTGGCCGGCCAGCCTGGAGGCCTGGCGCAGCGTGCGGCGGTATCGGCCCGACGTGGTGATCGCCGAACTGGTGCGCGATCCGCGCTGGATCGCGTTGGCCGGGCGGGCGTCACGCATCCAGCTGGTACACGACGACCGTCCCCACGATGCGGCCGAACTGCGGCCGGCCTACGAGGCCGCCGTCTTGGACCGGTGGGGCGCCCGCTCGGCGGCCACCGTCACGTACAGCGATCTATGTCGCCGCCGCCGTCTCCACCCGCCGTGACGTGGCCGACACCCAGGTGCACGTGCTTCCGCTGACCAGCGACCTCGACCCGGCGCTAGTTCCCGCGCTGACGGGCGCCGACGGGCGGCGCGACTTCGTGATGGTGGGCCGGCTCAACCCGTACAAGAATGTCGACGTCGTGTTGGAGGCATGGCAGCGGCACGTCGACGGCGGCGGGTGGCGCGGCGACAACCTGGTTTTCATCGGCGACGGCCCCATCATGGACCGAGCCTGCCCAAGCACACCTCGTGGCACGCCGGCACCTACCGCTACCAAGAGGTGGTCACCACCTTGGCGGCCGCGAAGGGCTCCATCGCTCACTATCGCCGCGCCTCGCAGAGCGGCGTGCAAGTCATGTCGATGCAGTTGGGTGTCATGCCGGTCGTTTCCACGATCGGCGGCCTGCCCGAATATCAACCGCCGGGTTGCCCACCGGTGGGTGTCGACGACGTCGCCGGGCTGGTCGCGGTGTTCGACGAGCTGGCCGACCCGGTCACGGCGGCGCGGCGCGGTGCGGAGGCGGCGCGCTACTACGCGCAGCGATGCAATGTCGATCGTGTCGCGGATCGGTTACTGGACGTGATCTTCAACCTTCAGCCCAAACTCGTTAGGAGGATCTGACCTCATGCGCAGAGTTGCCCGAATTGTCGGAATCGATGTGGTGGATCAAGAAATGGATGAGGCTGTTGCCGAATTGCAGTCGATCATCCGTGACCGCGCGGCATGCCATTCGCTCGTCTTTGTCAACGCGAACACCCTGAACTTCGCTGTGGACGACGCGGCCTATGCGCGCATAATCAATGAGTCCGACCTGGTATTTGGCGACGGCACCGGCGTGCGCTGGGCAGCGCGACTCCGCGGCTTGCGTCTACAGGCCAACCTCAATGGCAGCGACTTAGTGCCGGCCCTGCTCGCGGCAACACCCGGGCTGCGTGTCTTTCTGCTCGGCGATGGAGATGGCGTCAATGCCCGCGCGGCGGCCGGCGTTGCGCGACAATTCGACGTCGAGGTGGTCGGGCGTCATCACGGCTGGCTTGATATCAGCGAATACGCCCCGGTATCGAGATGATCAATGCTGCCGCACCGGATCTGCTGTTGGTCGGGTTCGGCAACCCAGGGCAGGAGGAGTGGATCGCCCGCTATCGTGCGGCATTGCGGGTGCCCCTTGTCGCCGGAATCGGCGGGCTGTTCGGTTTCTGGGCCGGCACCCGGGTGCGGGCGTCGACGTTCGTGCGACGAGCCGGTATGGAATGGGTTGAGATTATGATTCGCGAACCACACAAGACACGTCGATATCTGTTGGGAAATCCGAAGTTCCTGTATCGCATGGTGCGCTGGCTACCCGCCGACCGCGCGGTCGGTAAGCAGCTCGCACCAGAGGCCGCGTAGCTGCGTGCGAAAGTCGACTCGCGGCTCGACAAGGCCACCTCTTGCGTTCGGTTTTCGCAGCCTGACTCCCCGTGTTCCTCCCGCCGGGAGGGTGGGCGTCGCACGGTCGTACTAGCGTATCACCAGCTCCGGGCTGATTATCGTCAACTAGCTGGTTGCGGGCTCAGCCGGCGCCGTCGTCATAAGCCTGTCCATTGACCCCTCAAGCTCAACCCATTCGTTGCGTCACCGGCATCCCGCCGGAACTGTGGCGTCGGCTTTACGCCGGGAAGCAAGATTGTGGACTACAGCCTCAAGCCGGCGTCGGGAGGAACACGAAGTTGTTCACGTAGATCCCGCGCGTTGCCGGGCCGTCGACGTTCGCCGGATTCTGATGCTCGGCGAGTTCGAACTCCTCGACAGGCCGGCGGATTCCGTCGACCTCGAAGTACCCCATGTAGTCGAGCCCGGCCAAGAATTCAGTGATCATGGCGACGGCGCCGGGGTGATGACGTTCTTCTGCCTCGATGAACAACGCCGGTCGGTTTCGTTTGAGTGTGTCGGCGGCACCACGCAACACCGCGAGTTCGTGGCCCTCAACGTCAATCTTGACGAATCCGACTTGGTCTAGGAGCAGATCGTCGAGCCGTACCACCGGCACGTCGATGGTGCTGACCCGACTACCGTCGGCGTCATTCAGGGCGTTGTGGCTGTCGATGGTGCTGCGGCCGGGCTCAGACTCCAACACCCGCATCGTCGTCACCCCGGGTTCGTCCGATATAGCCACCGCCTCGACGCGCACCGCTGCGCCGACCGCGCCGAACATGGCCGCTAGCGAGCTGGCCTGCGTCGGCCGCGGTTCGAATGCGATCACCGACCGCGACGACCCCAGCATTGCGATTGCGAATTCGCCGACAGCGGCTCCGATATCGATCGACACCCGGTCCGGGTCGCAAAGCGAGCGCACGAGCCTCATCTCCGACTGGGATTTTCCGAGTTGCTGCAGGATGCGGTATTTGCGCCGCCAGAACCAGCGTGGCGCGACGAGTTTCGCCAGCGGCGCGAGCCGACGCTTGGCAGAGACCACTAGAGGAGCTGTGTGATCCCTGGTCAGCGGGTACCCGCTAAGATCGATCCACAATTCGGTCAGCTGTTGATACCAGTGGTCCAACCTGAAATCGTGAGCGCGGGAGCGCGCGGCGGCACCCAGCCGGATCCGCAGCGGCTCGTCCTCGATCAGTGTGCCCAACACCTCCGCAATCTGGTCGGGGTGGTTAGGCGGTACCAGCAGGCCGGTGACGCCATCGCGGACCGCCTCCCCGATGCTGCCCACAGCGGTCGTCAGCGGCACCAAGCCGCACGCCATCGTCTCCAGCAGCGCCATCGGCAGGCCCTCGTCATGGCTGGGCAACAAAAAAACATGCGCTGTCGACAACAGTGCATCGCGTTCGGCAGCATCAAGCCACCCCACTACGTTGATGGTCTGGCCTAGGCCGGCCGCGGCGACCGCCGCACGCACCTCGTCTACCTCACCGTCGCCGGCCAGGGTCACCCGCAGTCGGGTGCGGAGAGCTTCGTCCAGCGCGCCGACGGCGGCGATCACGTCGTAGCTGCCTTTGCGCACTCCCAGCCTGCCGAGAGCGACGGCGTGCACCCGATCGACACCCGATTGGGGCACCGCGCAAGCAGGAATCTCGACGGCATTGTGCAGCGGACCAATCCGGCCGTCGGACAATCGCAGCCGGCTGGCGTATTCGTCGACATGACGTTCGCCCAGCACCACCCAGCGGTCGGCGACCAGCGCGCCGCGCACCAGGGCCTGGCCCAGCGGCGGCAGCCGGTCGAACCAGCCCCCGAAGTCATAGCTGTGACCGTGTATGACGCTGGGCACCCCCGCCAGCCGCGCCGCCCACAACGGCAGTCCCTTGCGGATCACGCTGCCGCCGTGTGCCAAGTGAACGTGCAGCACGTCGGTGCGTCCACGCAGCAGCAGCCAGCTGGCCCGCAGCATCCCGCATACGCCCACCAGCAGCCGACGCCAAACCGCGCTGTCTACGTACGTCGGCACTACCGTGACGCGGATTCGCGGGTCGGGATGCGCCGCCATCAAGGCGGCGACCGTTGCCATACCGCCTCGACTGACCCGCCCGGCCGGTGCCGGCCCGACCACGAGCACCCGCAGCGGGCCTTCGGCCGGACTCATGCCGGCATTGCCGCCACGGGCGCGCCGGTAAAGCCGGACGGGCTCGCGTGTTGTGTCGTGTTGTCGTCGCGCCGTGCACCGCGGCTTACCACAGCGAACTGTAGCGCCGCTCCCAGCGCCAGGCCTAGCAACAAAGCGTCGGGCCCGTCCTCCGGTATTGGGTCGACAGTGCAATTCGCGAGTAGGGCTACGGCGACGGCAGCGGCGATCTTTGCCGGCGCTGACGCGCTGAGCAGTCCCCGCACTATGGGGACCAGTGCGAATAGCGCGAACGCCGTCATGCCGACCGCGCCGGCTTTGGCCAGCCACCACAGGTAGAAGTTGTGGGCGTAGGTGGTGCCCAGCGTCGCCGAGAAGGAGTCGGGCTTACCGAACGCCAACTGGTAAGGGTAGCCGAGCCCATGACCGAACACCGGGGCTTCGCCGATCGCGCGGCGGAGGTTGGTGTTTTCGGCCTCCCTGGCCAGGACGGAGGGGTCCATGGCAAATCTACTGCTTGAGACGTTGTGGAGCACGCGGTTGTTGAATGCGGTGTATTGGTCGCCAAGCCAGTCGCCGGCCGACGAATGCTTTAGCAGGAGCAGCGAGGCGGGTATGGTCAGCGCAAAAATCGCCGCGCCGGTCACGCTGGCCATGGTTGTCCGGCGCAGGGCTTGCCAGCCCGGGCGGGTAAGCAACGCGACGAGCCCGGCCACCGCTAACAAAAGCAGAGTGTGGCGAGCGAACGCCAGCAGCACGATGATCAATGCCGGTGGGGCCAGCATGAGATGCGTTGCTGGTCTCACACGACCGAGGATCTGGGCGGCGACCAGGGCGGCCAGGACGGCAATGGCCATGTCTTGGGTGTTGGTGACCAAGCGGATAGCTTCCGCCGCACCCAGCCCCTTCTCCAGGGTCTCCGTCCGACCAGCCAGCACGACGAGGTGGAACGAAGCGGCAACGAGCATGCCCGCCGAGAACCACAACGTCACACTGATAGCCCGCATTGCCTGCTTGGCGTAGCCGGCGTCGATAATCAGAATGGCCAACACGAACCCGCCGACCAACTCGAACAGGTACAGGAATTCGTGCGACGCTCGGTCGGTGGGATTCCCGGCCGCGAATCCCACTACCATCCAACACACGATCGTTGCCAAAAACATCCCTGGCAGAACGTAAGAGGACCGCCGCGCGCGCGAGGCCTGCATCAGAAAGATGGCTGCCAGCACCATAGCGACCTGATAGAGGTAGATCGGCACCGTCCCAAAAGCAAACCCCATGTGCCAGCCATCGGGCAGCGACGTGAACGCGAAGAACAGCGCAAACCACACCATCAGCTGCGGTTTGGTCACATACACGACCAGGCAGAACAGCACAGCAATGAGCAGCTCCCCCCATGGTGGTGTCGCGGCAGGACAAGACACCAATGGTGAAGCAACCGAACAGGAACGACGCCGCCATGGCCCCGGCCACTGCGAAGCGCCGGCGGCCCGCGACGTAGTAGGTGATCACACCGCCCCGCTGAGTTTCGCCCGATAATTGCGCGCGGCGGCCTTTGTCCGCCGGGACACCCGGGCGTCGGTCAGTACGGTGCCCACGACGTCGGCGCCGGCCGAGCACAGGGCATGTAGTGCGTCTTTCAGTTCGTCAGCCGTGGTGCGCCCCGAGCGCACCACTAGCACTGTGGCTGGCACAGCGCCGGCCAGCAGCCCGGTGTCGGCGCTGGCCAGCGCCGCTGGGGCATCGACGACCACGCGGTCGTAGCTGGCGGACAAGTGTTCGAGCACCTCGGGCAGGTTCGCGCTGGACGGCAACACGGCATCGTGCCGGGCCTTGCTTGGCGCCATGACGAATAGATTCGGCACAGCTGTCCCGTACACCGCCTCTGCGACGACTTTACGGTCGGCCAGCACGTCGGCCAGTCCCAATGGCGACTTGACCCCCATCACGTGTGCGATCACCGATCGACGGGGGTCGCCCTCAATAAGCAACACCCTTTCGCTGAGTTCGGTAAAACAGCGTCCCAAATTCAGCGCCGTAGTGGTCGTTCCCTCGCCGCCGAAAGGCGCCGTCACCAGGAACCGACTCACGTCGGGTCCCTTCGCTTGGAGCAGTCGAGTACGTAGGGTGCGCATGGAGTCATCGAATAGGGGTCGGTGCCGAACCGCGGTGTTTGGCCGCGCCGCCCGGGCAGCTCTGCGAGCGTCGGCAGATCCGTAAGCCGCCCCAGTGTCGCTGCGTCACGGACGGTATGGTCTGCGGCCTCGCGAATCATGGCCGCGGCGACGCCGAGCAGCAAACCCGCGAGGAGTCCCATCACCATATTTCGCTCGGGGACGGGCTGCATCGGCTCGTCGGGCACGCGAGGCCGCTCCACCACCAGCCCGGTAGCCAGCGGCAACGAGCGACCCCAGCGGGTTGGGGGGTTGCTCGGCCGGAGTCGGGGTTTCGCCGACCGCTGTGGTTTGGGACATCTGCAACGTCTCTTGGCCCTCCACGTCCGGTCGTGGAGTCGTGGCGCCGGAGTGCCGCCGGGTACGGGCGTTGCCGCACGCGCACCTATTCCCAGCGTGGGGACCACGGCGACGAACTGGTCGGCCATCGCAGCGGCGAGCTGCGGCAACCCGCGTCGGGTCGGTGTCAGTGACAGTCAACTGCAACACCGTGGAGTCCGGGGTATACACCACTTTGGTTTTGCTCACCAGTTCGTCGGCGCTCATTGGGACGTGCAACTGTTCGACCGCACGCTGAGCCACCATCGGCCCGTTGGCGATCTGGGCGTAGGACGACAACCGCTGTTGCGAAGCCAGGGTGGCATCCCGCGCATCGGCGAGATTCGTCTGGCCGGAAAACGACATCAGAATGCTGGCCGAGGCCTGGTATTGCTTGGTCTGCACGGCGGTGATGAAGCCCGCGCCAACCACGCAGACCAGGACCGCGGGCACGGCGATCTTCCACCGGGCCGCGAGGGTTCGAACGAAGGTGCGGAAATCCAACGACTTGCCTCTCTGGGTGAGACGCCAGCGGCGTCGAGTTTGTCCAGGGCTTGAAAGTACAGACAGATAGTATCATTAAGGTCGGATTCAATACCAGTAGTTATGTGATGGATTTGTAATCAGTGTTAGTGGGCTGTAGGCCGTGGGACGTCGAACGTCGCGATCGGATATCCCGCCGCAGCTGTCGCGCCCGTCGCGAGCCAGCTGCATCGGCGGGTAGTCCACCACGTGGGAAGCGTTGGGCTTGTGCTGTTGCCAGGCGACCGAAGCCCGCAGCGTGTAGTGTCCCGGCTTCAACCCGGCCACGCCGACGTGCACGGACTCGGTGGTCGACGCGGGCAGCGGCGTGTCACCGGAGCCATCGCCGGAATCACGTGACCAGGGTCTTCAGTGTCACCGTCGAAGGGATTGTCCGAATCACCTTGCCGGTGAAGTCGACCACCTGATAGCCGGGAACCCATTTCTCGGTGGCGGCGGCCGAGCCGTAGTTGGTCCAGGTGACGTCGATCGTCGGGAACCCGTTACGCACCTGCTGTGTTCCCTCGTTCGCCTGTACCGAATACCGGTAGCCGGCGAAAACGTTGGCCCGGAACCACAATTCGTAGAGGTCGGGATCCATGGGCGTCTTGGAATCCGCGTCCGGGAAGTCCATGCTTGACGTCATCGAGACGTGGTACTTGACGACTTCGTGCAGCGCCTTGCATGTAATAGGCCGTCGGTTGGTCGGTCCGAACTGGCACCACTCGGTGATCACCGGCACCGACTTTAGCCGCTGCCGGAATGCGTCGATCAGCGGATCCTTTCTCTGCACATACCATGACTGGCTTTCTTCGGCCCAGTCCTGCAAAGGCGAGTAGAGTGCCGAGGCAATCGGAACGGAAGCCCACCGGCGCGGCCAGCTTTTTGGTGACAGTGTCGGCCAGCACCTGTCGCACGATCTCCGGGTTCTGCGGGGTCACCACCAGCTGGGTGTGGGGGAACGCGTTGACGTTCGCCGCGACCAGTCGCGCTATTGACGCCTTGGTGATGTTCTGGTCGCCCCATTGGCTGTAATACCCAGGAGTCGCCTCACTCTCGTTCGGGCTCCGGGCCCGGCGCGCCCAGCATGTACTCAGGTATGTGTTGTGGTTCTCGCTCCAGTCGCCGTAGCCGGAGAACTCGAACACGCTGAGCCGCTCGTCACGGTCGTAACGGCGACCAAGCGCCGCAAGCAGTTGCTCGAAAGCGGTCAAATATCCGTTGTCATTCCAATTCGGTACCACCTGCGTCAGGCCGGAAGTGGACGTGCCGACTGGCGGTCCCGGATAGCTGGTACTGGCGCCGGGCATCGCACGCACCCAGTCGGGAATCGCTATGTTTGTGTTGTTTGGGTAGTCGACATCGCAGCACGAACCGTAGTTGATCACCCGGAGCGTCAGTCGCATGTGGCGCTCGGCGGCTTTTGCCAGCGCGTCATCGATCTCGCTGAAGTCGAACTTGCGGTCGTCGGAAGCATCGCGCCCCAGCGCGCGCGGATCGTTAGGCTGCAATTCCCGCCAGTCCACCCTCAGGGTGGCGTCATATGACTGCGGCCACGGCGGGTAACGGTTTTGCGCGGGATTGCTTTGGGGGAAAAGCGGTATCAACATGTCTTCGTACTGGCCGCGCAACGGATTAGATATCTCCTGTACCTCTGCCGGTATGTTTAGCGCCGCTACGGCACGCAACGGCCCGCTCCCTCTTTGTTGGCCACCACAGCCACTCAGCGCGGCCAGCACCGCGGTTATCACCGCCACCGTGCTGAGTCGACGAACGATGGTTTGCCGCGCTGGAGCGGCGCATCTCTCAGTGCCTGGCGGTCGGGCGAGGAACGGCGTGGGCATCTAGACCCCTCCGGGCAGTCAGTCGTGTTCCGCGCGGGCGCGATCGGATACTAAGGTTATGCCGTGAAGGTTTAATCATATCAAAAGCATGTATACTTCGTTCAGCACCAACTATTGGTTTGTAGTCCGGGCCTCGGTCGTTGCGGCCGTACGTCGTTGCGGCGCCTGCGGCGAGGTGTCGGCGCAGACGGCGGAGGAGGAGCAGGTGTCGGTCGTGACCACGCAGCCCGAGGCCCTGATGCGTCGGCTTCGCGTGACGCTCCGGCAGTCACCATCCGTCAATTGCTGATTTCCAGGTGAGGAAACATTCAGGTGTCTCTGCGCTTTATGACGGACCCGGATCAGAAGCGGGCCATGGCGGCCCGCTTCACCTGGCACGCGCGTGGCATTGATCGTCGGCGAATGAGCACAGTCATTCACGTCATTCACGTAGGGCCCGATGTGTACAGCTTTGGCGGGACGCAGTCCGTGATCCGAGTTATACGCGACAACAATATCGGCGCGGACGAGATCCGCGTCCTTTCGACGTGGAACGGGCCAGGCCACGTGAAAAGCCTATTCCTCACTGTGCGCTCGGCGGTGGCGCTGACTCGGGCCTCTCGCACGACGATCGTGCACTTCCACATGACGAATGGCGGAGCGTGGCTGCGCGAAGGAGCGTTGATTCGACTGGCGAGAGTTCGGGGCTTCCGGGTGATCGTCACCATCCATGGCTACGACTTTCCCGAGTTCGCCCAGTCCCATCCCCGCGTTGTGCGTACCACGTTGCAACCATGCGAACCACGTGATCCTCTTGTCGGAGGAGGCACGCGCCGTCGCGGTGGGGCTGGCGCCCTCGGTACCAACCTCTGTCCTGGCGAACCCGATCGCGATTGATCGAGAGGCGCCCGGGGCCAGCTCGACGCCACCCGTGGTGCTCTTCGCTGGCACCATTGGTCGCCGGAAAGGTGTCGACACGCTTGTCGAGGCCTGGCGGTTACTTCTCGCCGAGGGCATCGAAGGGCGTTGCCGGATAGTTGGTCTCGCCGACGACTACTCCCCGCTGCCGACAGAGCGGCTGTCGGTTGAAGGCCCAGTACATCCAGATGTGGTCCGTGAATTGCTCCGGTCGGTTCGAGTGGTCGCACTTCCGTCAGTCGCTGAAGCAATGCCGATGATCTTGACCGAGGCCTTAGCTGGCGCGCGACCGTTTGTCGCAACGCCCGTTGGCGGCACACCGGAGATTGCGCCAGACCCGAGCATGCTTGTACCTGTTGGTGATGCGCCTGCGTTGGCGGCGGCGATCGGCCGGTACCTACGCGATCCTGACCTGGCTGAACGTGATGGGCGCGGGGTCAGGCGCACATTGCGGCGACGCGTAGCCCCGAAGTCATCGACGCGAAGCTTCGCCAGATCTACGAGGCCGCGAGCGCATGGAGCAGGTTGAATTGGGGGGACCGAAGCTGAGAGTGAGTGCGGTCGGTTTCGGATGCGCCGGCTTGATGCAGTCGCCGTCCCGAAAGGAGCGGATGGCCGTGCTCGGCAGCGCAGTGGATAACGGGATCACGCACTTCGACATCGCGCGGATTTACGGCCTCGGGATGGCAGAGGCAGAGCTGGGGAAGTTCTTGCACACGGTCGAGCGCGACGCCGTGACTATTGCCACCAAGTTCGGCATCGATACCGTCGGCGCGGCTCGGCGTCTCGGCCGGTTCCAGGCTCCGGCGCGGGCACTGCTCCAAAAAGCGCCGGCGCTCCGGCGCGCCGTGAAGCGGCACGACGGAGCGTTCGAGACCGCCCGGTCGTACGACGCGGCCGTCGCGGCACGCAGTCTTGACGAGAGTCTCGCGGCGCTGGACGTCGACTACGTTGACATCTTGTTCGTTCACGCCCCGAGGCCAGGAGACACGGTTGCGACGGATGAACTCCGCCAATTCTTCGAGCGCGCCCGACAACAAGGCAAGATTCGCGCCTGGGGCGTCTCTCAAGACGAGGGGCTCGAGGTAGATTTTGCCGACGCATTCGCACCGGAGGGCGTGCGTCAACTTCGCAGTGACCTGCTCAACCCTTCGCCGCGTCCGGCAGATCTCGCGTTTGGCGTGCTGGAAAGGTCGTACGCGGTGCTCTCACGCAGCGTTGCTAGCGGACGCGCGGTTGGCGGGATATTGGCGCGAGGTCCTCCAGATCGATCCGCTCGCTCCCGGCGTGCTCGCCAAGCTGATCCTCGGGTCTTGCTGCCACGGCAACGGGTTGCCGCGCGATTCTTTACAGCACCACCAATCCACAACGGGTCGCCGAAGCGGCGAGCGCCGTCTCGTCGCCGCTGGACGGGGAGACCTTGACGCGGTTCCGCGGTCTCGCTGAGAAGTTTCGAGGGGGCGCTGCCGCATGATCTGTGGCCCGGAGGAGTTCGCCGAGAGCATGACGATCGAGACCGATGTGGTGGTCGTCGGGGCCGGTCCGATTGGCATCGCGACGGCGCTGGAACTCACGAGATCGGGCGTTCGGGTGGCGCTGATCGAAAGTGGTCTCGAGCACACGGAGCAACGCGGCGCAGGACTGGCGACTTTCGATTCGCGGCAGGACGATTACTTCCATTCGCGTAGTGAGCTAACGGTCCGTCGGCAGGTGGGAGGGACCACGGCGCTCTGGGGTGGACGCTGTGTCAAGTTCGACCCCATCGATTTCGAGGACCGGGCGATCACGGCGCAGGCGCCCTGGCCGATCGGGTATGAGGATGTCGAGCCGTACCTCCAAAGGGCCTGTGATTGGGCGGTGTGCGGCCGGGCGGCATTCAATGCGCGCGACATTCCGGACCTTGCGCATCGGGACATGGTCCCGGGGCTCCCCGATGACGGGGTGCGCACCACCGATCTCGAGCGGTGGTCCTTGCCGACGCGTTTCGGGCGTGAGTACAGGGCCGCGTTGCGAGACGCCCCCCGTCTTACGGTGTGGACCGGACTGACTTGCACCGAAATTGTGACGGCCAAAGCCGGAGACTCCATCGACCACCTCGTAGTCAAGACGCTCGATGGCCGGGAGGGCAGAGTCGTCGCGACGGACCACGTCATCGCGACCGGCGGTTTGGAGGCGACCCGTCTGTTGCTTGCGTCGGATCGCTATCATCCGGCCGGGCTGGGAAATGAGGGTGGCCACCTCGGACGCTGGTACATGGCCCACGTCGAGGGCCGGGTCGCGCGCGTGCACTTCGCCGCCGACGAGATCATCTATGGATATGAGCGGGACAACGAAGGCGTGTACGTTCGCCGCCGCTTTACCTTCGATCCACACCGACAGCGTGACTTCGGGATGCCGAACGCCGCCGTCTGGTTGGTGAACCCGCCGATCAGCGACCCTGGTCACGGAAGTGGAATTCTGTCGGGCGTCTACCTCACCCTGATCTCCCCGGTCGGCCGTTTCATGCTCGCGGAGGCGATTCGTGAGGCGCACACCAAGACGGACGGCTCACCCCGGCTCCTCGCGCATCTGCGCAATATTGTGCGAGACGTGCTCCCGTCGATCCGGTTTGCGGTCACGTTCTTCTATGCCCGGTTCCTCCGCAAGGGCCGGAAGGCGCCGGGCTTCTTCCTGAAGAGCGCAGACAATCAATATCTACTCCATTACCACGGCGAGCATCTTCCGCACTGGGAGAGTCGGGTCGAGCTGGCCGACGAGCGGGACGCCCTTGGCATGCGGCGGATTCGCACCCATATGCACTTCTCCGAGGCCGACTACGCGAGCGTGCGCAAGGCCATCGTCGCAATCGATGAGCACCTGCGCCGCCACGGTGTCGGACACGTGGAATGGCTGACCGACGATGTCGAGGGCTCGGTACACGCGTACTTGAGGGAGAATGCCGGCTTCCACCAGGCCGGAACCACTCGGATGTCCGAGACCCCGGAAGGCGGCGTCGTGGACCCGCATCTTCAGGTCCACGGGGTGCGCGGGTTGTACGTCGCGAGCACGTCCGTCCTTCCGACATCCAGTCAGGCCAATCCGACGCTCCTCGGGATTGCGCTGGGTCTCCGGCTTGCTCAGCGTCTTAAAGAGGCTCGGATGGAAGGAATGCCTCGTGAGCGAGACGCGCACGCATTTCGTCGGCTCGACCGGTGGCCACCTCACGAAACCACGGTGCCTGGTCGAGTCGAGTCGGCGAACCGCTGCGGGTGACCTTCGTCAGCCCGCAGCGGCGCTCTCTTTGCGGACTACGAGACCGGGTGCGTCTTATTCACGACCCGTCCGACTAGCGCCGATGGAAATTCTCGAAGCTTACGATTTGGCGGGTTCGTTCCCTTGCACGGCCGCCAACCTGCCGGAGAGGCAAATACTGCAAGATTGGGTTTCGCTTCCATATCATCTGAATAGTACGTATACTCTACCGACATGAAGATATTCGGTCTTCTCGGTGCCGTCACTCATAGCAGATCGGGCGGGCATGGTTCTGCCGATTGACCCGCCAGCGACGGTTGGCTCCCCGTTATCTGCTACACGGCCCGATGAATTTACGGCGCGCGGTGCGCACCCAACTCATCTGCTCTCCGGCGCGTACGACGCGAGCATGCCGATCGGCGCTCGAGCCGAGGCACCCGACGCCGGCCCCGGATCCAGTTCCGCCGGAACCCGCGACCGAATAAGCGAGCCAGCATTAAGCACGACGCGTCACAACCGAAACGACCGTGCGCCTGGCGACACCATTAAGTTTAGCCCGATTATTCAGTATCTCCGCGCCGTTGCGGCGCTAATGGTCTTGTTGTATCACGTCTTAATCCACTGGCTGCCTCAGTACCACTTCCATTACGAGTTTCTGTCGGGCGGGGTGGATATATTCTTCGTCATTAGCGGCTTTGTCATGTGGGGCGTCACTGCTGGGCGCGAGGGCGGTTCGTGGTCCTTCTTCAGCAGGAGACTGAAGCGGATCGTGCCGCTATACGCGATCCTGACCACGGTGATGTTGGTGATAATGCTGGCGAGGCCGTCGGTGCTGCTGAAATCCCGCTTCGATGTTGTCCACGTGGTGACCTCCTACCTATTTATCCCATGGCGTCATCCAGTGAAGGGAGTATTCGAGCCGCTGCTATTCCAGGGCTGGACGCTCAATTACGAGATGATGTTCTATGCGATCTTCGCGCTGATCCTGTTCGCACCGATGCGTTTCCGCCTGCCCGCGGTCGTGGGCGTGCTCGTGGGGCTCGTGGTCCTGGGCTTCATTCCGCACGCAGGAACCAGCCAGTTCGACTTCTATACGTCCCCGATCATCCTCGAATTCGCCATGGGCGTCTGCCTCGGCGCGGCGGTGACGGCGAAGCGTCGCGCGGCTGCCCCGATCGCGGCGACGGCGTTAATCGCCGGCTTCGGCCTCTTGATCGCTACGGCGTTGACCGGCCCTCTTTGCGACCGAGCGTTGACGTGGGGGATTCCCGCGGCGCTCTTGGTGTCCGGGTGTGTCTTTCTCGAACGTGAGACCGGCCCGTGGTTGGCGCGCCTGCCGCTGCTATTAGGCGACGCCTCCTACTCCATCTACCTCGTGCAAGTGATTACTGTGTCGGCGGCCTTCCAAGTCTGGCGCAAGGTGCATGCGCTGGACAACCCGGCCGGCATGGCCGCGACCATGATCGTCACGGCGCTAGCTTCGGTGGGGGTCGGTGTCCTGGTCTATTGGTTCGTCGAGCGGCCAATAATTAGGCGTTTCAAGGTGCCGACGCAGTCTAGACGTCTGGTCGCCGATAGTTCGTGTTCGTGAGGAGAAGCGCATGTCGTTCGTGTCCACCCAGCCGGTAGCGCAGACCGCGGCGGCGCGTATGGATCAGACACCCAATCGAATTCGGCGCTCTGCCCTCGATCGGCGGCTCGTCGCCGTATTGCTCATCGGTTTGTTTGCGCTCGTCCCTGCGCTTGTGAAGCTTGCCTTCTATCCGGCGTATCCCGGTTCCGATGACGCGTTCATACACATGGCGGTTGCGGAGCACATTCTCGATGGCGGCGGATGGGGCATCGTTTCCAACGACCGCGTTAACCTGTCATCGAGTCCACTATTCACTGTGCTCCTGCTGCCGGTCTTGACAGTCGGATCGATCGGGCTCGCGCAAGTGCTCTCGCTGGTATTCGCCTGCGCGGCACTCGCAATCGGCTACCTCGCAACGCGAGCAATGACATCGTCCGTGGCGTGCGGACTCGCTGCACTCGTCGTCGCGGCAGCGAATGTGCACCTGTGGCGCTGGTCAGGGACGATGATGGAAACCTCGCTCGGGTATCTGTCGGTGACCGTGATCGCCCTCACGACGCTGATGCTCATCCGATCAAAGAGCGAATCCGTCTGGCAATTGACACTTTTGGGCTTACTCATTGGGCTCGGTACCGAGGTGCGGTTCGAGATCGGACTGTTCCTACCGCTGTCATTCCTCGCACTGTGGTTCTCGCGTCGTGAGAACAGAGTGCGGTTATTCGTGGTCGTCGTAGGGTTTTGCGTCGCCGTTGCCCCGTGGATTGTTTTCGCCACAGCTTATTTCGGCACGCCCATCCCGACTACATTCTTCGCCAAGACCAGCGGCTTCCACGTTGTCAACGTGACTATCCTCAAGCAGCTGGGCTCGGTTGTCGCCACCGGGTTCGGGCTTTCGATAGTCCTCGCGGTCACCACGCTCGTCATAGCGGCACGGTGCACCGAGGGGCGGGCGAGGCTGCGACTGTACGCGGCACCCCTCACCTATTTGATCGCGTGGCCGATCGCACTCTTTGCCTTTTACTACGTCAAGACGGACGGACTTCAGAGCGCGGCCCGGTATTACGTGCCAGGAATGGCTACTTGGCCGATCGCATTCGGTCTCCTTGCGGGGTCAATCCCAAGGCGCGAGCTCCGCAAGTATCGACTCGCCTTGATTTCGGGACTTGTCGGATGCCTCGCAATCGGATTAGCGATCAACGTCCTTTTAATCCGCCCCGTCCTGATTGCATTCAACGACGGGTACCGGTCAGCGATGACCGAGGGGGCGGCGTACCTTCGTGCGAATTGCAGGCCCGGTGACGTCGCGTTGATTTTCGTTGATATCGGGGTCATGGCAAGAGACGGCATTGGTGATTGTGCACTCGTGGATGGTGGCGCACTTGCGACACCATCGCTTCGAGGCATGACACTCGCCGCGGAGATGGCGAAGGTTCACCCGACATTCGTGGTCCAGAGTATCGGATACCGCCGTGACGAACTGTCAGCGCAGTTTCCCAACCTGAAACTGCGCATGTCGAAGAGTTACACCGACCACGGCGTTTCCAAGGCTGACGCGACCGTATGTAGCTGGGTTCGACAACCGCAAGACTGCAACAATATGCAGAACGACTACGTCAACATCTACGCAGTGGAATAGAGATCAGAGGGGTCCGTCAGATCGTCGACCAGTTCTTCCCATGCGGACGCCTTCTGGGGTTGCGCTCGAACACCGTAAACGTCGGCTTCCGGGCCACGCAGCTTCGTTAGGATGCCGGAGTTACGGCCCGGCCGGACCAGGCCCCGACACAGATGCTCCGCACGGGATCTATCCTCCTGCTTTGCGATGGTCTGCGGTGCGCTTGGCAAGTGATCGCTCACTACCAGCGTCGCGACGTCGATGGGGAAGGCCTAGCTCGCCGGCCACTGCAGGGCCAGCCCTTACGCGCGTTGCGTCTTCATCGGCGCCTCGTCGATTGCTGCATCAACACCGCTTCACCAGTACCTTGCCGGTCGCCAGCAGCACAGGCCGAATCCTCTCCAATCAGCGCCTATCGGTTGTACCGATAGTTTGTTATATTCGTATCTAACATCTACAGAGTATGTATACTGGCCTATAATTAGATCATCCGTTTGTGCCGGGCTGGCCATATCGCTGCGGCCGGACGGCACCGTAGCGACTGCGGTCGCTTTGCGGGACGGTCCATATCTGTGAGGAGGAGCGCATGTCGTTCGTGTCCACACGACCGGAAGCGCTACCGCGACCGGGAACTTGCAAGGGATTGGTCGGTCGATGAGCGCCCAAGATGTGGCAGCGGCGGCCCCAGCGACGGGGTTGGTTCGCGCGGTCGCCGATGAGGTATCGGCATTGACCAACACGCAGTTCGCCGCGCGTATCCAGATGTATCAGGCCGCGAACGCGATCGCGGCCGGCTAGCTTTCGGCCATCTAAGATGCTCGATTTTGCGGCGCTGCCACCAGAGGTCAACTCCGCGTTGATGTATACGGGTCCGGGATCGGGCCCGATGCTGGCCGCCGCGGCGGCCTGGGATGTTCTCGCCACCGAGATGTACTCGGCGGCATCGGTCTACGGTTCGGTGATCTCAGACCTCGTGGCTGTGTGGCTGGGGCCGTCATCGGTAGCGATGGCAGCAGCGGCCGCCCCCTTTGTGTCGTGGATATCCGCGACTGCCGGGGTGGCCGAGGCCAACGGCATGCAGGCTACGGCGGCCGTGGCCGCGTATGAGGCGGCGTTTGC
>CAWHWA010000011.1:0-30919 GCA_963832935.1 uncultured Actinomycetota bacterium | reverse complement strand
GTCTAGGATCATGACGACGCCTCGTGACCGACCGGACAGCCGCAGGAAGCTGGACAAGGACCGTTCCGGACCGGAGCGTTCGTATCCGAGTTCGGAGGTAACCTGCTCCCGTCCGGACCCGATCTGCCCGAGCACTTGCGTGCGGGGAACGAGCACCTCGTCGAGATGGATCTCGGCAAACCCGCTCACGAAACGCTTCATGGCCCGGGCCGTACAGCGGGCGCCTCATCATTCAAGATCACTCTCTGGCGATGGGGAGGGCCGGAACGCAGGAAAGACGTCGCCGTCCGGGCCGCGGACAAACGTCAGGACAAACGGTGCGCCCTCGTACAAGTCCTTGGATTCGGCCCCGACCAGCAGGGACTCCAGCCACGGGCCCTCCGGCAGTTCGATCAACCCGAACGGCTGAGATACACCTCGGCCAGACGAGGGGGAGGCAGCGTTGACCGCCCAGGTGATCAGCGTGCCGGTCCCGGCCGCATCGCGCCACGCGTACTCGGGCGATCCGCAGCGCCGGCACACCGACCGTCGCGCCGCGCGCAGGTGCCCGCACTCAGTGCATTGCTTGACGAGCAGCGCCTCGCGGGCGGCACCGTCGAAGAACGCGGCGGACGAATCGTTGCGGAAGACGGACACCTCGCTCGTCGGACCGTCTGGACTTTCTTGAATCGAGGGATTCATCGACGCTCCGGCGGGTGAGAACTGACGACCAGCGTGGAGTGATGCTGCAAGATCCCGCCGTTGCCGCTGACGCAGCACGAAGTCGTTGGCCTCTACCTGCCGGGCATCTCCCTGCCCGCGGGCCTGAATGACCGCCTCTGACAGCGGTGTCATGCCCCATAGGTAGAACGACGAAAGCTGTCCCCCGCCGGTGTTCGTCGGAAGCGCACCACCGGGGCCGAGCGCGCCGCTCGCGGCCAGCTCGCCACCTTCGCCCTTGGCGCAGAACCCGTAGTCCTCGAGTGTGACGAGCATGGTGAAGGTGTAGCAGTCGTAGATCTCGCGAATCGTCGACATCGCCGCGGCTTGATGCCCGCCATCTTCATGCGCGGCGCGACCGGATTGCACCGCACCGCGTCGACAGGCCGAACTCGCTTCCTCGTTCCCATGAATAGCCCGGGTGTCCCTGACCCCACCCCCACACGTAGCACGGGAGGCTGCCGCAGCTGCCGCAGCCCGCTCGGCGCTCGTGACGACGATCGCTACGCCGCCATTGGACACCAGGCAGCAGTCGAGCAGGTGGAGCGGTTCGACGACCCATCGCGAGTTCTGGTGCTCTTCAATCGTGAGGGGCGTACGCATCTGCGCGATCGGGTTGTGCTGGGCCCACGCCCGCTGACTGACTGCGACCGCACCGAGCTGTTGCGAGGTCGTCCCGAACCGTGCCATGTGCCGTTGGGCAGCGAGCGCGTAGTACGAGGTCGTACTGGTGATGCCGCTGCCCGCCAGCAGGCTGCTGTACCCGGTCGTGGCAGGGCGCCGGTAGGCCTCGCCGGCCGACTTCCCCTCACGCAGCGGCGAGTCGGCAAAGACGCAGGCCACCGCGGTCGCCGTCCCGCTCATCACGGCGGAGGCGGCCAGCTGCACCATCGCTATGGCCGACGCGCCGAAGGCGTTGACTTGCAGGCACAGGGACAAGTCGCTCAGTCCAAGCGTTTCCGCCAAGGACAGATCGAGACCGCCCGACTTTCCAGCGTTGACAAGCAGGCCGTCCAGGTCTTGCATCGCCAGTCCGGCGTCCTCGACGGCAAGTCGGACTGCCTCGGCGCCGAAGTCGCCGGCCCGGCGTCCATAAACCTTGCCCACTTCGGTGATGCCGAGGCCGGCGATCGCCGCCGTGCCGGTCATTCGACCGCGTCCGGAGCGAGGCGGCGGTTCTCGAACCTCCGCTCGATCGCCGCGCGGTCTTCGTCGAGCCCCGGCGCGGGCCGGCTCGGTGCCAGGCTGAAGGAATCGAACCGGGCCGGACTGCGGATCGTGCGCACGCTCCGGCCATCGGCCGCGACGAGGTCGAGGCCCAGCTCACTGGCCGCGAACTGCCTGGACTCGGCGGCCTCGGCCGTGTCACGGACAACTCCACAGGTCAAACGCGCCTTGCTGAACTGTTCCATCCAGTCAGCGGTCGTTCGAGTTTTCAGTCTGGCTTGCAAGGCCGGGAGCAGGACCTCCCGGTTCGCGATGCGATCCCTCATCGTCGCGAATCGCGGATCGTTGCGCAGCTCATCGTCGTCGAGGATATCCAGCGCAACGCTCCAGTGATGCGGCATGTAGGCCGAGAGCACCATCGTTCCGTCGGCGGTTTCGTACACACCCGAGGGCGTGGTTGCCGCGGGGAAGTTACCGGTGCGCTGGGCAACCCAGCCCATCGACAGATAATCGGTAAAATCATGGGTGTGCAGGTGGCAGCCGACGTCGTAGAGCGATACGCGCACGACATCCCCGTCGCCGTGCCGTTCTCGCGCGAGTAGCGCGGCGAGCGCCCCCTGGGCGGCGACATGGCCCGTCGCCGCGTCGATCGGAATGGCCCCCAGCTTAGTGGGCGGGCCGTCCGGCTCGCCTGTGATGGACATCCAGCCTGTCTCGGCCTGGACGGCGACGTCGACGCCGCCTCGGAGTGCGTTCTCGCCGCGCTCGCCGTAGGCGTTGATCGAGACGTAGACCAGACGGGGGTTGAGCTGGCGCAGTCGCTCGGGGCCAAGTCCGAGCCGGTCCATCACGCCCACCCGGGATGCCTCGATCAGCACGTCGGCCGACATGACCAGCTCGAGTGCCTCCTGGAGACCCTCCGGCGTTTGCAGGTCGATGACGATCGACTCCTTGCCGCGGTTGAACGACTCGAACATGCCGGCGTATCCGCGGGCCGGTCGGCTGCCGAGCTGCCTGGCTGCGTCCCCGCTCGGCGGCTCGATCTTGATCACCTGCGCACCGAGATCCGCCAGCACCATGGCCGCGAGCGGGCCGGCCACGATCTGGCTGAAGTCGAGGACGATGAAACCGTCGAGCGGGCGCGGACGTGGTGAACCTTCGTGACGATTCGCGGTAGTCATCCGGCGATCTCCTCTCCCCTGACCCGCAGCCTCGGGATTCTCCGAGCGGGGCCGTGCGCCGCACGGCCGACTGCACTCCGGGTGCGTGGCCGATCCGGCAATTTCGATATTGGTGTCGAACTCGGTGCATGCGTGTTCACGATTCCGGCGCTTGCCTTCTCCCCGCAAAGGATTCGACGTCGACAACGTACGTAAGGTTCGTCTGGTCGTGCACGAAGAAGGAGCGACGCAGCGCCTTGACGACGTTGGTGTCCTCGGGGTCGACAAAGGCGAAGACCGCACGTACGCCGCCCGTCCACAGGTCGCTGAGCGCCGCGTCGATGAGCGCGTCCAACTCGTCGTCGTCCGGACTGCCGCCACCTCGGGTGAACTCGACGAAGCCCAGGTACGACGGCCGGTCCGGCCGCACGTTGACCCGGGTGATCATCTCGGTCGCCGTCCGCTTGCCCGGATCAGCAAGTTGGTAGCTGCGGCGCCAGATCGTGGGGGGACGATCGGCAGGAACGTCGCCCGGGGCGATCGCGTCGAGCGCCGCCGCGTAACTCGCTTCGCCGACCGTCGCCGGGTCCAAGTCGGCCGGTTCATGACGGCTGGCGCTGGTAATCCGTGGTCCCCCGGACAGCTCCGGATGCTCGACGGGCTCGCGCAGCCGCTTGACGAGCACCCATCGTTCGTGATCCACGGCGATGTCGAACCGGTTCGCCAGGCGCTCGGATGCGGGGTGGGGTCCGGCCGCGGTCAGCAACAGCCGGCGAACGCCGGTGCCGAACCAGTCGCCGGTCTCGGCGTCCGCCCGCAACGTCTCGGCCAGGAGAGTGGCTATTCCTCGCGAGCGATACTCGGGCGCCACCACAAAAATCGCATCAGCAGTTCCGTCTTTGTCGACGTATTCGATCGACAGGTAGGCGGCTAGCGTTGTCTTCTCGCGGGTGTCTGCCTTGCCGGCGGCGTAGACCAGCAGACGAGTGGGGCGATCGCCGGCTCGAGCGGGTGACGTCGGCCGCGCGAACTCGGTGATGCGAGTGAATCCGGCTTCGGCGTCGTATTCGGCCGCGTCAGCGGCAAAGGCAGCGACCTGCTCGCGAAGTCCGGGCTCGAGATCGGTGTGCCACTCGTACTCGATCAGTAGGTACGGGTGTTCCGCGGTGTCTTTGGACGGTGCGGGCATCAGCGGTCCTGTTCCTGCTCCAGCAGCCCGGTGGGTCTCGCGTCGGAAGATCTGGTTCGCCAGCTCGTTCTTGCCCAAGAGCATCGGCCCGACGTCGGCGCTGCCCATCGCCGCTTGGGTGTCGACCAGGATCGGGAAGTCCTCGCCGTGCAGTACCTGCAAGAGGATCTCCCAGTTCCTGTCCCACTTTTTCGTCCAGGCCTCGGGGTCCAGATCGGTGTTCTCCGGCTTCGGCGGTATCACCTTCATCGTCATGATGCCTATGCCCGGGTCGACCGGGTGCGGGCGGAAGCTCAGTAGCTGAAGGTGATCGGGCTGCTTGAGCAGGGTGGTGTTCGGGCCGACGAAGAACGATTCGATTATGAATTTCTCCATCGGGACGTCGTTCGGATCCTCGTCGATGAAGCGGTCGATGCTTTTCTTGGGCTTGATCCAGCGGGCCGAATGTCCGAAGTCCTCCAGCACCGACACATTGGTGTGGATGTACTTGCCCGCGGTGTTGGGGTGCGCGTACTGAATGTGATAGCCGTCCAGGAAGGCGTCCTGCATCAGCTTCCAGTTGACGGGCTTTTCGAACAGGTCGGACTTGTAGCAGACCAGGTCGTCCAGCTTGTAGCTGGCGAGGATGGTGTCCATGTCAGGCCCGAGCCAGTCGGCGACATCGATGCTGGCGCCGACGCGATCGACGGCCCAGATGAATCCATGTCGCTCTTCGGTGGGCACCTCGACCAGCGAGAGCTGGCTGTGGTCCAGCTCGCCCACGGTGGTCTCGCGTGTGATCGTGCGAAGGGAGCCGTCGGTGTCATAGGACCAGCGGTGATACGGGCAGGAGAACAGCCGGCACTTTCCGGCCGGCTTTGTTTCCAGCATTGCACCGCGGTGCCGGCACGAGTTGACGAACGCCTTGACCGAGCCGTCGCGCTGCCGGACCACGATGATCTTGTTACGGGGCATCTGCACGGTGACGAACTGGCCAGGTGACGCCAACTCGCTGGTATGCGCGACGATCGACGGCACCCGCCCGAAGATCAGCTCGCGCTCTGCGTGCGCAATATCGGGGTCGGTGTATTCACGGGAGTGCAGCGTCGCGATCGTCGGGTACGAGTCGGTGGTCTCGTTCTTCAGGTGGGCCAGAGCGCGGCGGATGCGATCGTTGCGCAGTTCAGGGGAGTCAGCCGCGTAGCTGGGAGCCTGCACCGCGGCCTGCGTGAAGTGCTGAGTGTCGGTCATGGCTGAGCCTGCCTTAATCGATTTGCCTGTCACTTGTAGTCCCGCGCTATGTTCTTGACTGATCTGAGTTTCACAACGTGGCCGCCGATCCGAACAGCACCGAGCCGGTGACCTCGGCCTGCGGACCCGCGATGAACAGCGACAGCTGCGCATCCGGCACCTGGTTGGGTGACGTCCCGCGGATCTGGCGGACCGCCTCGACCGGCAGGCCGATCCCGTGAACGAATCCGGCCGCCAAGTTGCCGCCGGCGGTGTTGATCGGCAGCTTGCCCCCCGGCGCGATGAGGTTCTCGAACCGGAAGAAGTCGGCAGCCCCGTCGAAGTCGGTGAAACCGTGGTCGATCATGGCCAGCACGGCAGGCCCCGAGGTGTTCTCGTAGACTTGCGCGACCTGAATGTCGCTTGGCGCGTAGCCCGTTTCCTGCCAGAGCCGGCGAGCGGCGCCGCTGAAGCCGGACGTGATCTGCGGCTCCCGGCCTGGACCCCAATCACCGCGATAGCCGCTCTGGGTAGCCGAAATGATGTACGCGGGCTGGGCCCCGAGATCACGTGCGCGTTCCGCCGATGTGATCAGCAGCGCAAACGCGCCGTCTGCCTCACGCGAACAGTCGAATATATGGTGGGGATCAGCGATCATCCGGGACGCCTCGTAGTCAGCCGACGACAGCGGCTTGCCATAGGCCAGCGCATCGGGGTTGTTCGCACCGTGGAAGTATGTGGCGCGAACGAACGCCTCCAAGGCGCTGGCCGGTACGCCGCCCGACTCGAGCATCCGTTGCGTGCGGATGGAGCCGCTCTGTACAGCCGACACGATGCCCTGCGCTCGAAACAGCGAGGTGAAGTGATACCGCACGAACTCCTGCCGCCCGCTCTCGGCCTGCGCCAGCGTCCGGAAGACGACAACATGGGTGGCCATACCGGCGACGACAGCAGCCGACGCCGCTGCTATGGCTCCCGTGACTCCGCCCCCGCCACCAGATGAGATCACCGAGAACCGGAACTCATTGATATCCAGGGCCGTGGCCAAGGCCGGCGCCTCGTCATGTCCGTCACCGAAGGTGGTGAACCCGTCGATTTCATGCGGGTCGACGCCGGCATCGGCGCACGCGCCCAAAATCGCTTCGAGCAGCATGCGCTTTTCTGACTGGCCCTGGCCTCGCTTGAAGAACCTCGTGCCGCCGATACCGACGACCGCGGTCCGGCCCCGGAGCACGCTGTCACCCATGATTCTCACCAATGTCGGCCGGCTCATCAGCGACGTCCTCGCTCCGGGTCGAGACGGATACCGCGCGCCACCGCAGCACCGGCCAGCCGCCGGTGAGCTCGCTGGCTGGCTGGATCCACGCACGGACGGGCGTGCCGATCCGAACCGCTGCCCCGCCGGTGACGATCCCCAGCAGGCGCCGCCCGCCGGCGTTCGTCAAGCTGACAAGGGCAGTTGTGTACGGAAGCGCGTCCGCGAACTCGAGCGACGCCGGAAATGTGTGCCGAGTGGTGGTCCAGGCGTACACCTCCCCCACGGGGTCGATGGCCTGCCACGGCGGGTCGAATCGGTAGCACTGCGGGCATACCCAGCTCGGCTCCCAGATCCAGCGATCGCAGTCGGGACAATGCTGCAACCGGACCTCGTTCGCGCGCAGCCCCTGCCAGAACGGCTCTTCGACCGGCTCCTGTGGCCCGACAGGCAGCGCCACAGGCATGTCCTCGCCGTCGGCGTCCACCGCCTCGGACGCGATCGGGGCAGGGTTTACGACCACGAGTTCACCTCCGGAAGCACGTCGCGCACAAGGCTGTCATGCGCCTCACCGGAAACGCCAGTCCGCGAGAATTCCTCGGTGAGAAAGAACCGAGTGACACCCAGTTCGCGCAATGTCCACAGCCGTTCCAGGCATGCCTGTGGCGCGCCGATGACGGCGTTGCGCCGGGCGAAATCAAGCGAGAGGGCCTCAGCGTGTCGCGCCTCGGCCCGACCGTGCTCCGTCATGTCATAGGTCTGCCGCAACTCTTCCAGGGCGGCTCGATCGGCCGTGCTCGAACCTTCGGGAGCGGTCCCGTGCATCACTGAAAATCGGCTGAAGCTGGCGAGCTTCCCAGCGGTGAGCCGTGCCGCGATTTCGATGTCGTCATGTACGGCCACGTTCACGAACGCGGCTAGACGCAGGTCGTCGGGATCCAGGTCGGCGCCGATGCGGGCCTTGCGCGCCTGCTCGACTGCCCACCCGACTCGATCCGGGTCAGCCCCCACCGAAAGCGAGACTCCATCCGCAGCCACCGCGGCCATCTCGATGACACGAGGGCCGGTGGCCGCGATCCCCACTGGGACTATCGGCTGACCCGGGCGCAGCCAGCGCAGACTGCTGGCTTCGGGCGTGTGGCCCAGCCCGAGGGACCCCACGTTCGCGATGCCAGCCGGGGCGAAGGCTGGGTCAAAGGCAACGTCGCCTCCCCGGAGGTAGGTGCGCAGCGCGTCCACGTAGCGCCGGAACGGGCCCAATTTCATCGGGGCCAGGCCGAGATGGGCCAGGGCAGAGTCTCCGCGCCCGATCTCGGCCACTGCGCGGCCGCCCGACTCAGCCTGGAGGGTGGCCAGTGCGCCCGCCAGCACCGCGGGATGAC
Organism: uncultured Actinomycetota bacterium; assembly: GCA_963832935.1. Taxonomy (GTDB): domain Bacteria; phylum Actinomycetota; class Actinomycetes; order Mycobacteriales; family Mycobacteriaceae; genus Mycobacterium. The sequence continues at coordinate 22,858 of CAWHWA010000011.1, read as the reverse complement.
GAGTGACCGGATTGGTGACACCAGGCGACACGAGGATCTTCTCGGTCGCCGCTACGCACAGTGCCAACTCCACGACGAGCTCGGCGGCCAGGTTCTGCGAATCGGCAAGCAGTACGCCCGTCCAACCCTCGGCTTCGGCGCGGGCCGCATCGCGAGCGGCGACCTTCGGAACACAGGGAAGCAACGTCCAAGTCTCGACGGGCATCCGCTCTCCTCTCATTCGACATGCATATCGAAAGTGCGGCCCCCCCACTATCACCCGAATGGGGCGCCCGGCGCAAGGGCCGGAGCAAAACCGGTCCTTGACTAGAGGTCCAGCACCAACCGGTCGCCCACCGCTCGCGAGCAACAGATGAACATCGTGTCCCCGGCTTCGCGCTCGTCCTCCGACAGCAGCGAATCACGATGCTCCGGCTTGCCCTCGAGCACGCCGGTCTCGCACGTTCCGCAGGTTCCCTCACGGCAGGACGAGTCGACCGGCACACCCGCCTGCTCGAGTACTTCCAGAATCGTCTGATCAGAACCGACCCGAAGGACAGCTCCGCCGGGCCCGAGGACCACGTCGAACGCGTGATCTCCGCGCCCCAGCTCGACAAGGTTGGCGCTCGGCGCAAATCGCTCCACGTGCAACCGGTCGATCGAGAGCGCCCGGCAGGCCGCTTCGACCGCCGACAACAACGGCTCCGGCCCACAGCAGTCGACGACCTCGTCGGGCTTCAGCTGCCCGATCAGTTCGTCTACCGGCAGCAGGCCGTGCTGGTCCTGCGGCAGCGCGCCCACCCGCGGCCCGTAGCGTGCTTCCAGTCGCTCGACGTACGCCATGGACTCGCGGGACTTGCCGCCGTAGATCAGACGCCAGGGCTTCTCCTGGGCATCAACCGTGTCGATCATCGAGAGAAGCGGGGTCAAGCCTATGCCGCCGGCGATGAACAGGTACTCAGCCGCGTCGACCAGCTCGAAGTTGTTGTTCGGCCGCGTGGCGAGCACTTGATCGCCGGGATGGAGCTTCGTCGTGCACGTACGCCGAACCGCCGCGCCCAGCGGGCTCGCGTAGCACGGCGATTGTGTAGGCACTCGGATCGTGGAGGCTGCCGCACAGTGAGTACTGGCGAATCAGGCCTGACGGCAAGCGCAGACCAATGTGGAATCCGGGATACCACGCGTCAAGGCGCAGACCGGGATCTTCGGCGACCAAGGTCACCTCGACGACCGACGATGCGACCGGACGCTTGTCGCGCACGAGAAGCGTGATCTCGCCGGGTTTATGCGTCTCGTGTGTCATCTTGGGTTCCTTGCGTGCTGAACGGTTTCACCTGACCGGGGGGGACTGGCGGGAATATCGGGGTACTCGGCTCGCACGACAGCCTTCGCGATCTTGCCGGATGCCAATCGCGGGAGCGGGTCAACCCGGTCGACGATGAATCGGGGCACCTTGAAATCCGCGAGTTGTTCGTTGCAGACGGCCAGGACCTGCGCGACCGAGGTGCCGTCGGTGAGCCGGACGATGGCCGCCGGGACTTCCCCGTACCTATCGTTCGGCGCACTGATCACCACGACCTCCTCGACTCCGGGAATCGTGCCGATCACTGACTCGATTTCCGCCGGCGAGATGTTGATGCCGCCCGAGATGATCAGGTCCCTGGCGCGGTCGACGAACTTGAGGCGACCGTCTTCGGTCACGTACCCGACGTCGTTGCTGTGTATCCAGCCGTCGCGCAGCAGGCTCGCGGTCTGCTGCGGGTCGTTCCAATAGCCGGGTGTAGCACCCGGGGTCCGGGACAGGATCTCGCCCTCTTCGCCGGGCTCGCATTCGGTCCCGTCCGGCCGCACCACTTTGAACTCACTGAAGATCCCCCCGTAGCCACACGAATCCGGGTGATCGAACGCGTCCTCGGCCGTGGTCGCGGTCGTGATCCCGCCGACCTCGCTCATCCCGTAGAGCTGACGGATCGCCAGACCCTTGTCCAGCCAGGTCCGCAACAACTCGACCGGAACCCGGGCGCCCCCCGTGATCGCCGTCCGCAGATGAGGGAACTTGGCCGTCTCAAACGCGGGTGTCCGCGCCATCTGTTCGTAGATGATCGGGCCGCCGAGGCAGACTTGCACGTCGTGCTTCTGTAGTAGCTCGATCGCCTCGTTGGCATCGAAGCGGTTCTGGAAGACGAGCGTTCCGCCCAGCGTCATGGTCCGCATGAGGCCCCAGACGGTGCCCGGAGCAAACGCGAACGGAACGGGCAGGAAGATACGAATCCCGGGCCGGACGGTCTCTTCCATCAACGACCACTCGAAGATCATCGCGAGAATGCTGGTGTTGGTGTAGATGACGCCTTTAGGGCGGCCGGTGGATCCACTTGTCAGCATGACGAGCATGGCCTCGTTCGGGTCGCGGTCGCCGCGATACTGATCGGGCGCCCCGTCGCGCCGCTCGGACACCCACGAAAGGGGAATGAACTCGACCGCGCCGCTGTCATCAGGACCTGGTGGGTCACCGGCCTCGGTTAGCCGCATGTCGGCGAAGGTCTCGATGAAGTCGGTGTCCCCGAGGACGATCCGCGCCCCCATTTCGCTGATGACCCCTGCAAGTTCGCGCCGCTTGAACCGGTTGTTCAACGGCAGCAGAACAGCCCCCAGCTTCACCACCGCGACCGCCGTCACCGCCCATTGGAGCGTGTTTCGGCCGATCACCCCGATGACGTCGCCCTCTCGCACGCCCCGCTCCGCCAGCGAGCGGGCAACCCGGCTCGTCCAATTCTCGAGTTCGGCATACGTCGTCGAGTCATCACCGACGATCAGAGCCACCTGATCCGGCTTCTGCCGCGCCCACCACCGCACGGCGCTGCTGACCGTCATACTCATCGGTGACCGCCGACGATGACGGTCAGGCTGGGCGCGCCCTGGGTGACTTCTGCTCGAGTTCCCACATCCATAGCTGCTCGGCTCTCCTTCGAGACCTTGACGATCCGGCCATCACCCGGCGACACCGCTCGCCCGTAGGGGCGACGCGATGGCCTGGCGGGCAGAGTTCGACATCCATATCGATTTTGACTGAGACAAACTGTAGACCGCTCGGGCCTAGCAATCAATCGGCCCACGCCGCAGCCGCTGGCGGCAGAGAGCGGCCGAGCAGGCGGACCGGTCGGTTCCGGCATCTCTTCACCGCAAGGCAGGCCCGGCTGGGCACGTCAAGTTTCAAACGAGTGACGAAAGTCTTGCGTTCGCGTGACATGCGATGCTAACTTTTCGACATCGGTATCGATTCTGGCGCCCCTGGCGAAGGGGCCCGCTCGGCCGAAACGACTCGCCCCTCACTTCGGGTCGGTGCGCACAACACCGGGTACGCCGGCTCACTTCACCCAACGCCGTATCTACAGAAAGAGACTCCAGCCACATGCTGACCCATATCCACCGCCGGCGAGTGAGCGCAGTGCTTACTGTTCTCGCTGCGTCCGCGGCATTGACGCTCACCGCTTGCTCCTCGTCAACGTCGTCGTCGACGTCGAACGACGTCGACGGCTGCAAGCGGCTCAAGTAGCCCCGGGAACTCAGAGGTCGCGAACGCCGAGGCGTTCCTCAAGCCCTACGAGACGCCGCCGACGTCTCTGAGCTTGACCACTCCGCTGCCGCACAAGGCGGCGACCGGCAAGACGCTGGTCTGGATGCAGTGCGATGCCGCGCAATGCGCTGAAGAGACGACGATGTTCCGGCAAGCCACGGCGGCGGTCGGCTGGAATCTGAAGGTCATCAACTATCAGACGGCGAACCCGGCCACCCTGGTCTCCGGGCTCCAGCAGGCGCTACAGGACAAGCCCACCGCGGTGTCACTGGTCGGTTTGCCGTACGCGGTGTGGAGCAGTGTGGTTCCGGCCTATAAGAGCGCCGGCGTCGCGATCATCCCGATGTACGTCGGTGACGTTCCCCTGAACTCGACCATCGTGGCCAACATCGCGACGCCCTCGGACTACGCGGTGTGGGGAAAGCTGCTCGCCAACTGGTTCATCTCCGACTCGGGCGCCTCGGGTAAGGCCCTTCTGGTCAACGTGACCGGACTCGCGCCCTCCCCGGTCATCGTCAGCGCATTCCAGCAGACCGTTAAGAGCGGCTGCGCCAAGTGCAGCGTGACGACGTTCGACCAGACCTTTGCCGATGTCCAAGCGGGCAGCCTCCCCTCCGCGGTCGTGTCCGAATTGCAGCGGAATTCGGATATCAAGTACGTGATATCGGCGGAACAACCGCTCAGTGCCGGCGTCTCGCAGGCAATCAGCGCGGACGGGTTGTCAGATATCAAGTTGGCTGGGACAAGCGCCGAGCAAACCGAAGAGAGCCAGGTTAAATCCGGTGTGCTGTCAGCTGTGACGCCGACGGCGCTCAACTTCGCGACCTGGTTGGTCGTCGATGCGGCACTGCGATTCTCCGAGGGCGCCCCGCAGCCTACGGGCATCCCTCTGCCCACGATGCTGATCACGAAGTCCAGCCCGATCACACCTTCGGACACCTTCGCCTACCCGGCGGATTGGCAGGAGCAGTTCAAGAAGCTCTGGAAGGTCGGATGACCCTGGCCGCTCAGCCAGTTGCCCGGGGTTCGGCTGCGGCTGTCAGCATCAAAGGCCTGCGCAAGACCTTTCCCGGTCAAGTAGCGCTCGCCGGGGTTGACCTAACGGTCAGCCCCGGCGAGGTGCACGCACTGCTAGGTGAGAACGGCTCCGGCAAGTCGACCCTGATCAAGGTGCTGTCCGGCTTCTACAAGCCCGATCCGGGCGCCGCGGTTGAGATCAACGGAGAGTCCTTGCCATTCGGCCACCCTGGTTCGGCCCACCGACTCGGGGCTCGGTTCGTGCATCAAGACCTTGGGCTGGTCCCTGCGTTGTCGATCGCCGACAACCTCTATCTGGGCAGCCGTTTCCCTAATGCGCTCGGCACTATCCGCTCCAATGCCCTCCGGGCCGCGACCCGGGAAGCCCTGGCCGTGGCCGGTCTTGACCTGGACCCGGATCTCCCCGTAACGGCCTTGTCACCCGCTCAGCGCACAGGGGTGGCCGTGGCCCGCGCCCTCCGGTCCGAGCCGGACCAGCCTGTGCATCTTCTCGTGCTCGACGAGCCGACCGCCGCCCTTCCCGACAACGAGGTTCACCGCCTCTTGGCCACGGTTCGCGCGGTTGCGGGCCGAGGCATCGGCGTCATCTACGTGACCCACCGCATCGACGAGATCTTCGAGATCGCGAACCGGGTAACCGTGCTCCGCGATGGCGCAATCGCCGCCCAGCGAGAGGTCGCGGGATTGACCAGAGCCGAACTGGTCACCCTGCTGGTCGGCGATGAGTTCGAAGCGATCGAACGAGCATCGGCCAAAGTCAATACGGAGACCGGCGATGTAGTGCTCACCGTCCGCGACCTGACCACCGAACGCATCCACGGCATCAGCTTGGACACCTCTACGCACTGTGTGACCGGAATAGCCGGAATCACGGGCTCGGGCCGCGAGAACATCCTGGCGGCGATATTCGGTGCCGCCGACCGAGACGGCGGTGAGGTCGTCGTGGCGGGTCGGACCCTCTCTCGCCTGAGCCCACGGCAGGCCATCCGCGCCGGCACCGCGTTCGTTCCGGCCGACCGCAAGACCCATGCCGGGATCCTCACCTTGACCGCGCGCGAGAACCTGACTCTCGCCGATCTTCGGCCCGCGCGTCGCGGGCTGACTCTCCTGCGCTCTCGGGAAAGTGCAGACACGCGCCGCTGGTTCGACCGGCTGCTGATCCGGCCTCGCGACGGCGCCGAACTACCACTCGCGAAGTTCAGTGGCGGGAATCAGCAGAAGGTGCTGCTTGCGAAGTGGCTGCGCCGTAACCCGCAGCTGTTGCTCATCGACGAGCCCACGCAGGGCGTGGATCTCGCAGCGAAGGCCGAGATCCACACACAACTGCTCGGCGCAGCCCAAGCCGGTGCCAGCGTCGTCGTCGCCTGCTCCGATCCGGACGAGCTCGCGGCGCTGTGTCAGCGCGTACTTGTGCTTCGACGAGGGCACGTGACGGCTGATCTCACGGGCCCGGACATAACCGCCGAGCGAATCTCCCGGCTCTCCCACGACGACGGCAAGGACCACTGAGACCAATGAAGCGACTTCCATCGATGCGAATCTTCGGGTTCGACAGGTTCAGCGGCCTCTACCTGTGGGCGATCTTCATCGTCGTTTTCGGACTCTGGGTGCCCAGTCTGTTTCTTACCAGGGCGACCGTGTACTCGATCGCCGACGGGCAAGCGGTCGCCGCCATGCTCGGCATCGCGATCTGCCTCCCGCTGGCGGCAGGCGCTTACGACCTTTCGATCGGGGCCGTCGCCGGATTCTCGGCCATCGTCGTGACCACGATGCAGGACAACCAGCACTGGGGGGTCTGGCCGTCCATAGCTCTGGCAGTCGGTCTTTCAATTGTGATCGGCGTCGTGAACGGGTTCATCGTCGTGGTCCTGAAGGTGAACTCCTTCATCGCCACCCTCGGTACGACCTCTATCATCGGAGCGTTCCAGGTCATCGTGGCCAGCAATCAGCCGCTGCCCCCTAGCTCGACCAGCTGGACGAACTTGACCCAGCACGAGATCGGCGGATTTCAGATCATCGTGCTGTATCTGCTGGTGCTGGCAGTCATCCTCTGGTGGGTTTTGGAGAAGACACAAGTGGGTCGGTATCTGTACGCCATCGGCGGCAACTCTGAAGCCGCCCGGCTTTCCGGCGTGAACGTCGGAGGCTGGACTTGGATGGCACTCATCGCCTCGGCCGGCATCAGCGGGATCGCGGGCGTGCTGTACGCATCCCAGAACGGGCCTTCCCTCACCTTCGGCCCGGCGCTCCTGCTCCCGGCTTTCTCTGCTGCCTTCCTGGGTTCCACCCAGCTCAAACCCGGCCGGGTCAATATCTGGGGCACCCTCATCGCCGTGTACGTTCTGGCGACCGGCGTGAAAGGCCTGCAGCTGGTCACCGGAGTGCAATGGCTGGGCGACATGTTCAACGGAGTGGCATTGATCGCCGCGGTGGCCTTCGCAATCTGGGGTCAGCAGCACACCGGTCGGCGCGCACCTGTCACATCGGAGACCGATGACGGCAACGTCGAGACATCAGCAGCTGGCCCCGACTTGACGAGTTTGCAGGCGGACCTCGGCTCTGCGCCGGCTGACCGGTCCGAGACCGCGCCGACAACCGGCCTGATCGATCGCCACGAGGAGCTCTGAGTCCCAGCACCGTACGAGCCAATCCACCTTCCAGGCTGTCACACATACGGAGGCATGTGGTGACCCTCTCGGCCGAGGATCAGGGGTTGACCGATGCCGGCTGAAACTCAGGACCCGTACCCGCGACATCATCGACCGCCTGGTGGGGACGGCCACTCAGCGAGTGCTCGTGGCAGTGGGAACTCGCGGGGCTGTTGCGCGATCCGGTCTGGCGCGGCCGCGGGGTAGGCGCAGGCGACGGCTCGCCCGTGCTCCTCGTTCCAGGTTTTCTATCAGCCGACAGTTCGCTGTCGATCATGAGCCGCTGGCTTCGGCGCATCGGCCTGCGAAGCCATCGGGCCGGGATCCGTCTCAACGTCGACTGCGCCGATCGCGCCGTGCGGCGGCTGGAGAGCCGCCTGATCGGCATCGCGGAGGGCGCCGGCCGCCGGTCCACGTGATTGGGCACAGCCGAGGGGGGTTGTTCGCCCGGGCTCTCCTGACCCGGCACCCGGAGCACATCGCTCAAGTCATCACATTGGGAAGCCCGCTCACCGCGGAATTCGACTGCTCCGTCCCGGTTGCCGTGGCGGTGGCTGGGGCACGGGCGGCGCAGAACCTGATCCGGCCGGGGAGTCGAAAGGCCGGCTGCTTCACCAGCCACTGCCAGTGCGGATACCCCGCGGATTTGGCTTCGGACCTTGCTCCCGGCGCGCGATTCACTTCGATTTACTCATTCGACGACGGGATGGTACGTCCCTCAGCTTGCCGGATCGCCGGTGCCGATTGCATCGCGGTTCCGGGAAGCCACCTGGGGCTGCCGGTCAACGCCGAGGTTTACAAGCACCTGGCCCGCCTCCTCCCGATCGCCCAGACAGAGGGATAACGATATGACTTCACGCCCGCGGTGGCGTCGAGCGTTCGACGCGGCCGAGCGAACTATCACTCCGCGCGTCGAAGCGCTGGTTCGTACCTCGGAGTTCTCGCGGAGTACCGCGTGGGGCTTCGGGGTCCGGGCAGCTGCCCGAACCGGAGTGACGGATCTCAGCACGCGGGTGTGGCATGCCCTCAACCTGCCAGCCGCTACTGACATTCAGCGGCTCCGGTCACAGGTTGGCGCCGTCGACCGCGATATCCGGCGCCTCAGCCTACGTCTGGAGAGCCTGCGTGTGGAGCAGGCGCAGAATGGCGTCCCGGAGAACGGATCGCCTCGAGCCGAAACCGGATCAACGACGTCGCCGGGTGCGGGCCCGCAAAGCTTGCTCGACCGCGTGAAACACGAAGTCGAACGCAACGCGCTGAGAACCAGGAACGGCATCCGGCTCACGGCCGGCGCGCTGCTGGAAAGCCGCCCGAATGTTGGACTCACCCCGAAGCGGGTCGTGTGGCGCCGGGGCCGCTGCGAACTCTGGCATTACACGTCAACCGCCGCGCGGGTGAAGACGCCCGTGCTGATCGTGTTCAGCCTGATCAGTCGCAGTTACATACTGGACCTCAGCCCTGGCAACAGCTTCATCCAACATCTCCTTGACGCCGACCTTGATGTCTACATGCTGGATTGGGGCGTCCCCGACGAACGCGATGCCGCGAACCGGCTTGAGGATTACGTCGATGACTACATCCCAGCAGCAATCCAGCTGATCACAGGGCGATCAGGAAGCGATCAGGTCAACCTGCTCGGGTACTGCTTCGGCGGCAATCTTGCCCTCCTCCACGCCGCCCATCACCCGGAGTCGCCGTTGCACAGCCTGACCGTTATGGCCACTCCCGTCGACTTCCGGCACGTCGGGCCGCTGGGAGACTTGTTCGCGAACGAAGGCCTTTCCGTCGACGACATGCTCGACGAGAATGGGAACGTCTCGGCCCAGGTGGTATACCGCGCGTTCCGGATGCTGACTCCTACTTCGGATGCATCCCGCTACGCAACCCTATGGGAGAAGCTGTGGAGCGACGAGTACGTCGAGACATATCAGGCGATGACCCGGTGGGTTGCCGATCACATCCCATTTCCGGGCGCTGCCGCACGTGAGTCCGTCGACATGTTCGTGCACGAAAACGCCATGATGACCGACCGGCTCCGCGTCGGCGACGATGATGTCCACCTGAGCGATATCCGCGTCCCTTTCCTCACGGTGCTAGCCACTCGTGACCACATAGTGCCTCCCGAGGCCGCCGCACCGCTGATCGACCTCGTCGGGTCGACGGACAAACGCCAGCTCCGGCTGGATGCCGGTCACATGGGGCTCGTCGTCGGGCGCACAGCATCACGGACGACCGTCCCGATGATCATCGAATACTTGTCTCGCGACCTGGAGTCGACGACAAGCAGTGCAACTTCCCCGCAGCCGAAAGAGAGTGGTTGATGTCAATCGTCGAGCTGGGTAAGGATCAGATCGAGGCCTTCACCGGGTTTCTCGATGAGTTGTCCGAGGGTGATCTGACCTTCGTGAAGGAGCCGGTGACCGACCCCGCCACCATCAGATCCTGGGCCAGTCCCGGAGCAGCGGGCGCGCGGTGGCTGGCCATGGACGGCGGGTCGGTGACCGGGTTTCTGGAAGTGCTGCCGCTACTCGGCTGGTCCGATCATGTCGGGGAGATCCGCCTGGTGGTCCACCCAGGACACCGGGGCCAGGGACTGGGCCGGGATCTGGCCCGACGAGCGTTGGTGCACGCGGCCGACACGGGCCTAACCAAGCTCATCGTCGAGATCGTCGCCGAACAAGAAGCACATCTGAGCATCTTCACTTCGATCGGCTTCACCGGCGAAGCGTTGCTGCGCGACCACATCCGTGACCGCGAGGGGAAGCTGCGCGACGTGATCATGCTCGCGCACTTCTTGGAAGACACCAACGAGGACCTGGCCACCCTCGGATTGCTGGACGAGCTCGAATAGGTGATAGCCGAGGTGGGCCGGCGAACATCCCGGCCCTTGTTCGGCTGAACTCGCGATCTAATATCCGATAACAGTATCGAATCTTATAGCGCACTTGCACCAACTTAAATAAAAGTAGGGGCCTGCCGGGCACCGGCATTCCGACGAAGGAGCAACTAGTCGTGAGCTTCGACCTGTATGTCGACGGGGAGTGGGCGGCTTCGGCCAGCCACGACCGCATCGACGTCCTCAACCCGGCAACCGAAGAGCGTATCGGGGATGTCCCTGTCGGCTCGACGGAAGACGTGGACCTCGCAGTCACGGCCGCGCGCCGAGCCCTCGAGGGCTGGTCGGCGATCGATCCGGCGGAGCGGGCGAAGCTCATCTCCCGCCTGGCCGACGAGATCGAGCGCCGGCACGCCGAGTTCACCGACATCGTCGTGGCCGAGGTCGGCACGCCCCGCCGGGTAGCGCGCTGGGCTCAGGTCGGGCTCGGCATCTCGGATCTGCGCGAGGCGAGCGCGGCGGCCGCCGGGATCTCCTGGGAGGAGCCGCTGCGCACGTCGTTGATCGTGCGCGAGCCGGTCGGCGTGATCGGTTGTATTACGCCGTGGAACTATCCCCTCCACCAGATCACGGCAAAGACAGGCGCCGCCCTCGTCGCGGGCTGCACAGTCGTGGTCAAGGCCAGCGAGGTTGCCCCGCTCACAGCCCGTGCATTCGCCGAGGCCGTCGACGCAGCCGGCATCCCGGCGGGGGTCTTCAACCTGGTCAACGGCCACGGCTCGACCGTGGGCGAGGCCATCGCCGTACACCCGGGCGTCGATATGGTCAGCTTCACCGGGTCCAACGCAGTCGGCAAACGCGTGATCGAGCTCGCGGCGGGCACAGTCAAGCGAATAGCGCTGGAGCTTGGGGGAAAGAGCGCCGCGGTACTGCTCGACGACCTCACCGGCGAAGACCTGGCCAATGTCGTGCCCCACACCGTGCGGGCCTGCTACATGAACGGCGGCCAGTCCTGCAATGCACAGACCCGGATGATCGTGCCTCGAACGCGCCTGGCTGAGGTCGAGGAACTTGCCGCGCAGGCCGCCGCGACCTATCCGCCCGGAGATCCGACCGCCGACGCCACCAAACTCGGACCGATGGTAAGCGCTGCGCAGCGCGACCGCATACGCGGCTACATCCGCCAGGGCGTCGAGGAGGGGGCGCGCCTGGTCACGGGATCGCCCGAGCCTCCGGCTGGCCTGCCGGTCGGCTTCTACGTGCAGCCCACGGTCTTCTCTGACGTCGACCCCGGCGCCACGATCGCCCAGCAGGAAATCTTCGGCCCCGTCCTGTCGATCATTCCCTACGACAGCCCGGCCGAAGCGGTCGCCATCGCCAACGGCACGATCTACGGCATCGCCGGCGCGGTCTGGTCGGCAGATCCGGACCGGGCCCGAGGAATCGCGCGCAAGATGCGCACCGCGCAGATCTCAGTCAATGGCGGCAAGTTCAATGCGGCGGCCCCGTTCGGCGGTTTCAAGCAGTCCGGATACGGCCGCGAGGGCGGCGCGTTCGGCGTCGAAGAGTTCCTCGAGATCAAGAGCCTGCAGCTCTAGGAAATCGAATCCCGATGAGCGAACGGACACTGCGCGAACGACTGATCGGCGGTTGGACTCTGCTCTCGTTCAGCGGCAAGACCCCGTCGGGACGGACGTTCTTCCCGATGGGTCCCGGGGTGAGCGGACGCCTCATCTACAGCGCCAACGGCCAGGTATCGGTAAACCTGATGGAGGCCGATCGACCTCGCGGAGATCCCGCTACCCGGATGCCCTTGCTCGACGACGCCGCCGCCGCACCACTCGCTCGCACGTACCTGGCCTACGCGGGACCCTTCTCGGTCGATGAGTCCAGCGGAATAGTCACCCACAATTTCGAGCTGTGCCTGGATCCAGCCCGCGTCGGCACGCTTCAGGAGCGGCATGTGACCTTTCACGACGACGATCAGCTGGAACTGTCCGTCCCCGCCTACCAGGGCGAACGGTTCGAGGCGTCGTTGTCGCTGATGTGGCGGCGCTGCTGATGCGCAGCATAACGCTTCCTCTGGCCGACAACGCGGCCGCGCCGGACCGGATCTCGAGGCGGCTGACCGTCGCCGACGCGATGCTGCATGCGCCGAAGCTGAGCGAGCCCGGCTCGACGGTCGGCGACCTGCGAAGGCTGTTCCTGGATGACCACGTTCACGCCGCACTCATTGTCGCGGACGGCGCGCTGGTCTGTGTCGTCTACCGGGCAGACCTCGACCCGGTACTGCCCGAGCGCGAGCCCGCGGCCCGAGTCGGCGATCTCGGCAATCGAGTCGTGCGAGGCGACGAGCCCCTCAACGTCGTCAGGCTGCAGATGATCTCGAATGGTCAACGTCGCCTCGCGGTCGTCAATGACGCCGGCCACCTTATGGGGCTGCTTTGCCTGAAGCGAAGCCTCTCCGGATTCTGCTCCGCCGACGACGTGCGCTGCCGAGCAAATGACAAGAGTGGCCGTGGTTCCCTACCACCGAGGAGTCGACATGACCTACGTGATTGCGTTCCCCTGCACAGACACGCTCGATAAATCCTGCATCGAGGAGTGTCCCGTCGATTGCATCTACGAGGGCGGCCGGATGCTTTACATCCACCCCGACGAGTGCGTCGACTGCGGCGCGTGCGAGCCGGTCTGCCCGGTCGAGGCGATCTTCTACGAGGAGGACCTGCCCGCGAAGTGGAACGACTATGCAGCCCTGAACCTGGACTTCTTTGCCGAACTCGGTTCACCGGGCGGAGCCGCGAAGGTGGGCAAGACCGCCAACGATCCGCCCTACGTCGCTGCCCTTCCCCCGAATGTGACTGACGACTGAGGACCGCCGGGCCGATGGTCGCCGGCTCGTCCCTCTCGCCGTTAGCGTGCCGCCGACGGATCCGTGTTGCGCAACGAGATGCCGTCCTGATGATGGATCGTGTCGGCCTCGATCGTTCGCAGACCCTCACCGAGACGGGTTCGAGCTTGATGCAAGAGCTTGAGCGCGCTGGTGGAACTCGTGGGGAGCCCCGCGGTTGGGGTCCGCCCGGTGTTCCTCGAGCAGGTGAGCCTGCGGTGCGGCAGCAACTTCGTCAACCGCTTTGAGGGCCTGATAGATGGCCCGTTCCTTTGCCGTGTCGTCGGCCATCTCCCCAGTATCGCTTAGTTTGGTCCGGCCGCCTGGTCACGAGTGAGCGCCAACAGCGCCTCGCGGCTATGGATGGTTGTGCGGTGCCGACCATGAACACGTCCTAGCTCGATTTCGGCCGCATTGATCGCCGACCAGCCCTGCAGGGTGACCACGTGGACGCCCCGCTCCGTGAGCACGGCGGTCAGATCGGTTCCACGCCTGTCCGCCACCGGAAGTTCGTCGAGATCAGCAAGCAGCGATGACACCGTGTGTGCGGCGTCCTTCTTGTTCGTGCCGATGATTCCGGTGGGTCCTCGCTTAATCCAGCCCGCGACGTATTCGCCGGCAACCACTGTGCCATCGCGGACGATCCGTCCGTCCTCGTGCGGGATGACGCCGCGCTCCGCGTCGAAATGCAGGCCGGACAGTCCCACTCCGCGGTAGCCCACGGAACGGATCACCAACTCGGCCGCAATCGTGGTGAACTGGCCTGTCCCCACCGCCGAACCGGATTCATCGACGCGGGTGCGCTCGACCACCACCCCGCTCACACGTGATTCACCGAGAAGTTCCGCCGGCCGCGCGTAGAAGCGCAAATGGATGCGGCGCCGCCGCGCGACGGGAGCCCGTTGCGACCACTCCTGCAGTACCTCTAGGTTCCGGGCGAGAGTCTTGTTCTGCGCGCAGGCTGCTTCGCTCGCCGGGTCGAGTTCCAGGTCCTCGGGGCGGATGACGACGGCGGCGTCGGCCAGCTCCCCCAGTTCGCGCAGCTCCTTCGTCGTGAACGATGCTTGCGCGGGGCCGCGCCGTCCCAAGATGTGGATGTCGGTCACGGTGGAACCGGACAGCTCCTCGAGTACATGGTGCGGCATATCGGTGTGGGCCAGCTCCGCACCGTTCTTGGCCAGCACGCGCGCGACGTCCACTGCGACATTGCCGACACCGATGACCACTGCCGAGCGCGCACCCGCCAAGGCGTCGTCGATCACCTCGGTCCCGGCATCGGGATGGCCGCAGTACCACGCCACGAACTCGGTCGCGGCGATGCTTCCCGGTAGATCCTCGCCACTGATCCCGAGACGTCGGTCGGTCGACGCTCCATAGGTGAACACGATGGCGTCGTAGTGCTGATGCAGTTCGGCGACTGACACGTCGACGCCGATTTCGATGCCACCGAGCAAGCGGACTCGCGGACGCTGCAACACCTTTTCCAGCGTGTCCCGAACGGAGCGAATGCTCAGATGATCGGGCGCGACGCCGTAGCGCACCAAGCCGAACGGGGCCGGCAAGCGTTCGATCAGGTCAACGGAGATGGACGTGTCGTCGTCGCGCGTCAATGCATCAACGGAGTAGATCCCGGACGGCCCGGCGCCGACCACGGCGATACGACGCACGAGCTGTTCGTGATCCGGCGACATGTTTCGCTCCTCAAAGCCGACGGGGCCTCGAAGGCCAGACGCCGGCTCGTCTTTTTCGACATCTATGTCGAATACTAGGCTCAGTTCACGCTCAAGGCAACAGCCCCCCGAGCGGGCTTTCGGCAAGGATTACACGTAACGCCAACTCGCCCCTTGTCGTAGCCGACCATGTGCGTTAAGATTCGACATCGGTATCGAAAATCTGTACTTCGGCCGTGGGACTCCCTTGACAACTGCTTTGCGGGTCCGCGGACGACTCAGTAGAAGAGGATCGGGTATGAGGCTCCAGGATAAGGTCGCGTTCATCACCGGCGGAGGCTCCGGCCTGGGGCGCGAGAGCGCGCAGCTCTTTGCGGCCGAAGGCGCCAGCGTGGTGGTGTTCGACATCTTGGGCGAACGGGCTGCCGGCACCGAAAAGCTCGTCCGAGAGCAGGGCGGCAACGTGCTGGCCATCGAAGGCGACGTGAGTATAGAGGCGGATCTCGAACGCGGGATCGCCGACACGCTGTCAGCCTTCGGCAAGCTGGACATCACGTTCGCCAATGCCGGAATGGTGTCTCGCGGCGGCGTCCCCGGCGTGCTCGGCGGCGAGAACATCGACGTCCAGGACTATCCGCTGGAGGATTGGAACCGAGTGCTCGCGGTCAATCTGACCGGGGTCTTCCTCACCTGCAAGCACTCGATCGCCCCGATGCGCGCGAACGGCGGCGGGTCGATCGTGGTGACCTCATCGTCCGCCTCATTCCTTGCCTACCCCAATATTTCCCCCTATACGGCGACGAAGGCCGGGGTCAATGGACTCGTCCGCAACCTTGCCTTCGACCTCGGCAAGTACGGCATCCGCATCAACGCGCTGGCCCCGACCCACGGCATGAGCCCCAACTTCTTGATGCCACTCGGAGCGGAGGTGGTGGGCAAGTCCTATGAAGAGGCCGCCGGCGCGTGGGACCCCTTCGCCGCCCCGATGCCGCTCAAACTTCGCCGGCCGCCGTCGCTGCGCGACAACGCGAACGTCGCGCTCTTTCTTGCGTCCGACGACTCCGCCTACATGTCCGGGTCGGTGCTGCCGTCGGGTGACGGCGGAACTCAGTCGCGGATCGGGATTCAGTTCCAAGACGATGTAAGGCGCGACCACTCGGAGTGGAAGCGAGACGAGGGCTGAGGCAATGGGGACCCCATCGGATCGTTCCGGCCGTCCCAGAGGCTACTGATCGGCGATGAAGCAATGCTGCTGAGCTCACGAAATTTCGTCAACGGCATCTGGCGCGAACCGCAGGATGCCGAGCCGCGCGAGGTGGTGTGCCCCTCGACCGAGGAGGTGCTCGGTTACTGCCCGAGCGCCTCCGAGCTGGAGGTAAACGCGGCTGTCACAGCCGCTCGGGAGGCCTTTGACGCCGGCTCGTGGCCGCGAACGCCGGTCGAGGAACGAGCCGCCCTCATCGAGCGGGCGACGGCCGCCTTCGGCGAGCGTGCGGACGAAGTGGGTCATCTCATGACGTCGGAGATGGGCGCACCACTCGGAATGTCCGTGGCGGGCATCCGGCGATCGGCCGCGACGGGCGCCTTTTTTGCCGGGATCGCGCGCTCGATGCCGTCGTTCGAGGTGCGCAATCACGGCATACCGGCCGCCGTGTTGCGCGAGCCGGTCGGCGTGGTTGCAGCGATCGCGCCGTGGAATGGTCCGGTCGGGATGGCCCTCGGCAAGATCCTCCCGGCGTTGCTGGCCGGCTGCACGGTCGTGTTCAAGCCATCCCCCGAGACGCCGTTCGACATTGCCTTCCTGGTCGATGCCCTGACCGGCGAGGGTCTCCCGCCGGGGGCACTTAACGTTCTTTCCGGTGCAGCGTCGACCGGTGCGGCCCTGGTCGCGCACCCAGCTGTCGACAAGGTGAGCTTCACAGGTTCCACTGCGGCCGGACGTCAGATCGCTGAGGTGTGCGGGCCGCAGTTCAAGCGTATGCAGCTGGAATTGGGGGGAAAGTCGGCCGCCATCGTGCTCGACGATGCCGACCTTGGTCAGGTAGCGGCCGGCCTGGCCGTAGGCTGCTTCTTCAACAGCGGTCAGGTGTGCGCCGCCCTCAGCCGTGTGCTCGCGCCCCGCGCGATCTCTGACGATGTCATCGAAGCCGTCGCCCGGGCCTCCCGGCAATGGGTCGTCGGTGATCCGTTCGACCCGTCGACCACGCTCGGCCCGCTCGTGTCCAGGCGCCAGCGCAACACCGTGGAGAAGTACATCCAGCTCGGAGTCGACGCAGGCGCCCGTGTCGTGCAAGGCGGCGGGCGGCCGCAGGGGTTGGACAAGGGATGGTTCATCGAGCCTACTGTCCTCGCTGATGTCGACAACACGATGCGCGTGGCCCGTGAGGAGATTTTCGGGCCGGTAGCAGTCGTCATCCCCTACGAGGACGACGACGAGGCCATCCGCATTGCCAACGACTCGGACTACGGACTGCACGGAGCTGTCTTCACCCGTGACCCGAACCGCGCCCTGGCGACGGCTCGCGCCGTCCGCACAGGCACGTTCTCGATCAACAACTTCGTCTACAACAACCGCGCGCCGTTCGGTGGGGTCAAGAATTCCGGCATTGGCCGCGACAGCGGCCGGGAGGGCTATGAGTCCTACCTCGAGCTCAAGACCGTCAACCTGGACGCAACCACTGCCCCATTGTTTCAGCACTGACGCATTCTGCTGACCCAACGTTCACCGAAACGAGGTTCACGATGGCACGTCCCGACCATGTTCCCGCGGAGTTGGTGGTCGACTTCGACGCCTACGCCAACCTCACGACCGAGGAGCAGATGGCCAAGATCGAACAATGGCGGCCGATCGGTCCGGTGCTGTGGACGGACCGCAACAATGGGCACTGGGTGGTGCTGTCCATGTCCGCGGCCCGAACGGTGCTGGCTGACGCAGCAACGTTCTCGAGCGCCAAACCCGGACAGGGCACCTCGCTGTCCGTCGTCGAGCGCGAGATGCACGTGCCGATCGAGATGGATGGCATCGATCACCGGCAGTACCGGAAGATCCTCATTCCGTTGTTCTCACCCCAACGGGTGAGAATCCTCGAGACGACGGTCCGCGAGCTCGCGCGCTCCCTCATCCGCGACTTCGCCGAGCGCGGAACCTGCGAGGCGGTGCACGACTACGCGCGGCCACTAGCCAGTGCGATGTTCATGAAGTTGATGGACTGGCCTCTCGAGGATCGGTTCGACCTCGAGCGCCTCACCGACCTGGAGCTCAACGGGCCGCCGAACGCCACGACCGCGGAAGAGCGAGCGGCTGGCAAGCAGGAAGCATTCGCGGAGCTGGCTCGGTATGTCAAAGCGCGACTCGCCGAGCGGCGCGACGCACCCGATCGGGCCACCGACATGACCACGGTGATCATGAACAGCACGATCAGCGGTGACGAGCCGATCCCGGAGGACAAGCTCATCGCCACCCTGCGGCTACTGTCCATCGCCGGCCTGGACACCACCCAGGCAGTGCTGTCACAGAGCCTGGCCTACCTGGGCACCCACGAAGACGCGCAGGACTACGTCCGCGAGAACCGAGCCGAGATCCCCCGCCTTGTCGAGGAGTTCCTGCGCTGGAACGCGCCGGCCATGCCCAGCCGCAGCGCGACTGCGGACAGCGTCGTCGACGGCGTCAAGATCGCCAAAGGCGACACCATCCACCTGTTGCTCGCCGCGTCGAACCGAGACGGGGACGAGTTCGAGAATCCGCTCATGATCGATTTCTCCCGCACGGTCAACCGGCACGTGGCCTTCGCCGCCGGCCCGCACAAGTGCATCGGCGCGGCACTGGCTCGAGTCGTCCTCGCGGCCGCCATCGACGAGTTCCACCAGGCCATCGGGAGCTACCACGTCGTCGAATCCGACTCCCACGTCGGGTTGGTGTGGGGGATGAACCAGCTGGAACTCGAAGTGAAGCCGCTAGGCGCCCGGGTGTGAAGACAGCACATGACCTCGAGTCGCTGACCGCGGCGACTCGCCGGTTCGTCACGGCGTGGTCCATCGCGAGGCGCGCGGTACGCGAGATAACCTCCGTGCCCGCGGGGATCCACCGCCCGTGAGAGAGCTGTCGACACAGGACCTGGCTGCGGTCGCGGCATACCTCGCCAGCGTCGGGGTCTCGGTCGCCGGGCCCCTCCGTTCGACCTTGATCGCCGGCGGCCGGTCCAACCTGACCTTCCGCGTCGAGGACGGCCAGTCCCGCTGGGTATTGCGCATGCCGCCACGGGTGGGGCGGACGCCGTCGGCTCACGACGTGGCCCGTGAATACCGTGTCACCTCGGCGCTGCAGCACACTGATGTGCCAGTTCCCCCTGCGGTCGCGCTGTGCGAGGACACGTCCGTCATTGGCTGCCCGTTCGCCATCGCGGAGTTCGTGGCCGGGCGCACGGTCCAGTCCCGCGCCGATCTGGACATTCTGGATGATGCAACTGTGGAGTCGGTGTCCCTTCGACTCGTCCAGACGCTCGCGGCGCTGCATCGGGTCGATCCGGCCGCGGTCGGCCTCGAACGGTTCGCCCGCCCGGATGCGTACGGCGAGCGCCAGGTGAATCGGTGGCTCAAGCAATGGCAGCTGGTGGCCACCGCCGACATCCTGGCCCTCGGCGTCGAGGTGGGTAGCCGACTGGGGGCAACGATCCCGGACCAGAAATCCACCGGCATCGTGCACGGTGACTTCCGGATCGACAACACGCTGCTGGAGCTAGACGACAGCCGCGCCCCTCGGATTGCCGCAGTCGTCGACTGGGAACTCTCGACGCTAGGCGATCCCGTTGCGGACGTCGCGATGATGTGCGCCTACCGCCACCCCGCCTTCGATCTCATCGTCGGCGCACCCGCGGCCTGGACCAGCGACCGGCTAGCGCGACCAACGGAGCTCGCGGGAGCCTATGAGGCGGCGGGTGGCGTGCCGTTGGCAGCATGGGAGTTCCATCTCGCCCTGGCCTACTTCAAGATCGGTGTCATCGCCGCCGGTATCGAGCATCGGGTCCGCGCCGGCGTCGCCGCTGGGCCGGGCTTCGACACGGCCGGTGCCTCCATCGTGCCGTATCTGGAGCTTGCGCGGAAAACGCTGGGGACGCAACCATGAGAACCGCGCTCGTCACCGGCGCGTCCAGAGGTATCGGTCATGGCATCGCCCAGAGCCTGGCGCGCCAGGGCTACGGGCTCACCATCACCTCGCGCAGCGAAGCTGATCTCGAGGCCCTGGCCGCGGAATTGCGTGACACCGGCGCACCACGCGTCGCCTACGGCGCCGCCGACATGGCGGACCGGGCTGGCCTGGACGGAGTCGTCGACCTCCATCGAAAGGCGTTCGGATCGATGAACGCCCTCATCTTGAACGCCGGCGTCGGTAGCGCCGGCACCGTCGAGACGTTTCGCATGAATCGGTTCGACAA
Organism: uncultured Actinomycetota bacterium; assembly: GCA_963832935.1. GTDB lineage: Bacteria > Actinomycetota > Actinomycetes > Mycobacteriales > Mycobacteriaceae > Mycobacterium. The sequence goes on along the minus strand of CAWHWA010000011.1, from coordinate 2,791 downwards.
GGTCGTCCAGATAAACGTCGGCTCCGCGCTGACGCTCGTTCAGCATGCCTTGCCGCTGCTTCGCGCCGCCGCGGGCACCGACCGCGCGCGCGGCGCTAAAGTGATCGGCCTGTCTTCGATCACCGGGGCGTACGCCGAGCCCGGCTTGGCCGTGTACGGCGCGACCAAGGCGGCGCTGATCTCGCTGATGGAGAGTCTCAACGTCGAGGAATCTGCCAATGGAGTGACGGCAACCGCGATCGCACCAGGTTGGGTCGATACCGACATGGCCGACTGGATCAAGGACAGCATTCCCGCCGAGATGATGATCCGTGTGGACGATGTGGTCGCGATCGTCGACGCCCTACTCAGCCTGAGCCGGAGGACGTCGATCACAAAGATCGTGATGTCGCGCAGCGGCACCAACGGCTACAGCGCCTGAGCGATTGAAGCAGCGAAGATCACATCCCCATCCATCAATACCAGGTAGAAAATCGACATACATGTCGATAATGTGGTTGGTGCATGACATGACGCACGCATCAAAGACCTGAGCCAGTAAGGACGAAGGTGAGTTCCGCTTCGGATCGATCCGCGGAAAACGACCCGGCATTCGGATGGACCGCGCCGGGTGGACCGCTTCCCTCCATCAATGAGCTCGACCCGGCGCACGCTGCGTTCGCCTCCCTCATCGATGTCGTGCGAGGTTTCCAGGACAGCATCGCAGGGGCTGCCCCCCCAGCGGACGTCAGCCACGCGGTAGAGCGTCAGCTCGATGGGCTGATCGAGCTGCTCGAACCGCATCTGGTGGGCGAACAACGACAGCTGTTCAATCGAATCCCCGCGGTGACGGGCCATGCCCAGTCCCTCACCCCCACGCTGGTAATTGACGAAGCCTCGGCCCATGAGGTCCGCGGACGCGTGACCTTCACCCGCTTTCATCTCGGCGGCCGTTGGGCCGCCCACGGAGGCGCAATTGCATTGACGTTCGATACGCTGCTCGGCCGTCTGGCGATTTCAGGTGGCCGTCCGCGGTCGCGTACGGCATACCTGCACGTGGACTACCGGCACATCACTCCCCTCGAGACCGAGCTGCGATTCGCGGCTCAGTTCGTTCGCGAGGAGGGCCGCAAACGCTACCTCACCGGGACCATGCACGCCGGCGACGTTCTCTGTGCCGAGGCAAACGGCCTGTTCCTGGAGTTGCTTCCCGGGCAGCCCTGACTCACGCCGTAGGCGGCGGACGACGACGCGAGTCCACCCGCAGCGAGCGGTCACCGGTCCCGTGGTCGATGCCGGCAACGTCAGTGCCCGGAGTAACGATCGCATCTATCGCATCTATCGTCGCGCTGGCCAGGCGGACGTCAGCCGCGGCCAGCGCGTCCTCCAGCTGCGACGAAGTGCGCGGACCGATGATCGTGGACGTGACCGCGGGGTGTTCCCCGGCGAAGGCCAGAGCCAGCGAGGTAAGCGGCAGGCCGGCCTCGTCGGCAACCGCGTCGAGTGTTCGATCAAGTCGTACCGCTGTTCGTTCACGTCGGCCGATACCCGCCTCCGGGAAAACGCCCCGCCCTCGCCGTACCGCGAGCCGCGGAAAGCCCTTGTCACGCCGATACTTGCCGGTCAGCCAGCCACCGGCCAGCGGGCTCCATGAGATCACGCCGATCGCGTGGCGCAGGCAGGTTGACAAGACGTCGCGTTCGGCCGAGCGCGCGAAATGGAGTATTGGGCTGCTCGCAGATGAACCGTTCGAGGTGCGCCCGCTGCGAGGTCCACTGTGCCTCGACGAGCCATGCCGCTGGAAAGGATGACGTTCCGATGTAGCGGACCTTGCCCTGGCGGACGAGATCGGTCAACGCGCCGAGCGTCTCCTCAAGGTCAACCCGGAAGTCCATCCGGTGCGCCTGATACAAATCGATGTAGTCGGTGCCGAGCCGCCGCAGGCTCTCCTCGACCGCGCGCATGATCCAGCGACGCGAGCCACCGCGAGCGTTACGGTCGTTCCCCATCGGGTTGAAGAACTTCGTCGCCAGCACGATTTCGTTCCGTCGCGACGCGATTGCCTTGCCGACGATCTGTTCGCTCTCGCCGCGTGAGTAGACGTCCGCCGTGTCGACGAAGTTGATACCGCCGTCGAGCGCACGGTTGATGATCGCGATGCAATCGTCGGGGTCCGTGTTGCCCATCGACCCGAACATCATCGCGCCGAGGCATTGGCTGCTGACCTCTATGCCAGTTCTGGCGAGACGACGGTACTGCATTATTACTCCCCGGTCCCGGATGACAGCGCCTGGCGGCGGCCGGGTGCGCCGACGGGCGTCACGGCGCGCATGGCTCCGGCGTTGATCATGCCGTTGCTCAGCGTGTTCAGGAACTGATAGAGGGCTACCACATCGATGGTGGCCAAAGCGTTCCACGGTCGCAAGGAGGCCACATCGGTCTGAGCCTCGATGTGTTCGCGCAGGTCGGCCCCTTCGCGGGTCAGACCGCCGTCGGGTGCCATCAGTTGTCGCCCGGCCAGCGCGGCCGAGCACCGGTCCCGACGTCGTTGGAGAGTCGGCGGGAATTGCGCAGCATGTCGGCATCGATGCGGCCAGCCGCCCAGGCGGCGGTCAGAACGAGGGACTCAGCGACGGACAGCCCGGCTGTCACCAAGGCAGCGATGTGAGCGTCGCCGCGGTATTCACGCAACGTGGTGCATGCGTGCCAGAAGCGGGCCCACGGCTCGGCGGGCGGCCGCAACGCCTGATTGCCGGCGGCGAGCGGCCGCCCGGCCGTGTCGAGATCGGCGCATACTTCAGTCAGTAGATCC
>CAWHWA010000010.1:0-139339 GCA_963832935.1 uncultured Actinomycetota bacterium | reverse complement strand
ATACGCGGTACGTGAGCGCTGTCAAGGTTCAGTGACTCAGTGACGTCTTGAGATTGAAGGGTCCGGTTCGCTCGGTTACCGAACGGCGCCGAATGGCGAGTGCTGGCTTGAGGACATAGTTTTCGTGCTGTGCCTTTGCGGTGTTCGCCACAAAACTGTGCACGTCTACGTGCAGTTGCCTGTCTGGACTTTCTGGTAGTTGGATTTGATCTGATCCAGGTATTGCTTGACGAATGGGTGACCCCGGGCGGAGAGCAGAGCGGAGTTATTCGGAATTCCGTCACCACGAGAGTGCAGAGCAAAACCCGGCGCTCCCAGCAGATCTCGCAAGCCGCCCAGGCGACGAACCTGATTGTCGTGGTCGGTGTAGATGCCGCCGAGCCGGTGCAGGGTGCTTTCCCACCGCAGAATGTCGCTGGCCGCGGTATACCCAGCGGCAGTCCCCTTCGCGTTTTCCAACCGGTATTCCCCCACCAGGTTCATCGGTTCGTCGCGGTGGAAGACTTCATTCGGGCTGAGCGGAAATGTTGTGTCGCCTCGCCCATGAGAGCATCTTGGCGGCGTCACCACTGGGATGTTCGAACTCTGTGCGGAGTCGGTCCACAGGACCACTCGCATTCCCGCGCTCGGCAACCTTGCTGAGCTTCTCGAGGTTGCGGCGAACGAGGTCGGCTGTTTACGGCCGTCGGTCACCGCGCCGCCCAACCAGATTGAGTGGAAGACCTCGGCATCTCCAGCTGCGCCGGCAACCGTTGGGTAGGCTCATGGTCCCGGCCGTCCGAAAACCATCGCCCGTCGGAAGGCGCCGACTCCGACCAGATGTCCAACTTCGCCGGCGGCGGATCGCCCGTGCGTTTGGCCATATCCAGCTCGTGGATGTGCCCACCGAGCGAACTGATGGGAACCTCAGCCAACTTCACGTCCTTCAAGTACGGCGGCGTGGGGCTGGGATCGCGGAACCCGAACGGATCTGGGCCGAACCCGTCGGGTGCGAGCGAGTGCGGCCGAGCTTTGTCTTTCAGACCCTGAACCAGATCTTCGTTGTTCGCCTGGTTGTCGGGGCCGAAGATGCGCCGCGCGTACTGGTCGAGCGTCTGTCTGAAGCGATTGCCTTCGCCAGCACCGCCCCTGAGCCGCAGCACCGGCACTCGCCGCCCGGTCGAGGCGGTCGGTCGGCTCGGTGTCCTCGCGGGAACCCGTGCAGCAGGCCTTGCGAAGGTGGCGAATGTGTCGACGACTGCTCATGGCCCGCTTCGCTATCCGGCGTGGGCCGCGTAGGCCCCTCACGAACGGGCTCAGCAGGATTTTTCGGCTTCGTCGACCGCGTCGGGGGGTTATCCGCGTTCCGTGCGACTGCCTCCGACTTCGAGCGAGGTTCCCCCGCCCTATCGGGGGTGTTCGCCGAGGCGTGATTGGGCTGTTCCGTCGGCGCCGGGCGCGACGTGCCCTCTTCGGTGTCGGGGGTCGAACGGCTCGCGCTCGCCGTAGCATCCGGCTTGCTGGTTTCGGGCGGCGGTGTTCGCGTGGCTGAATCGGCCTCGGGCTCCTCGTTTGCCGAAGACCCCGCAGCGCTCGACACCCGATCCTCGTCGGGCACCAACGCTTCAATGAACGGGTCAACCGCGCGCGGCGTGTCGCCAACTGATGGGGAGCGGTGGTGATCCGGCCTCGCGGGCTGGCCGTCGGGTGGCATTGACGGCGCCGGATCCCGATGACGTGGGTCGCCTGCGCCGGCATCCGTATCAGAACGCTGCGGCTGGGAGGCGCTGCCGGACAACTGGTCTGTGGAGTGAACCGCCATTGGATGGCGAAGCGAAGATGGTCGCGAGGCGGCGTCTTTCAGTCGCTGCAACTGTTCTCGCACTGGTTCGCGCTGACCACTTTCAGACTCATCACGACGGTCACCCCCATCAGGGCCGGTAAGTGCGTTGCTGGCCGTGGGTGCGGGTCGGGTGTTGGGGGTGGGTGTGTCGGTGTTGGGGGTGCGTTCCACTTGCTGGTGGAGGCGGGGATCCGCGGCGGACGACCCGACGTCCGTTGGCGACCCGCTAGCCGACGCCGGCCCAGCCTCGGGCACGTTAGCGGCCGGTGGCGGCGACCGTCGCACCGGCGAATCACCGTCGCCCGAGTTGTCCCGGGACGGACCCGGCGGCGTGTTAGGCCGCGAAGACTCCGAGCTCGAGGCCTCAAACAACGAATCCGAGTCGTCGTTGCCCGGGTTGTTCGTGAGGCGCGCGAAGCGTGGATCGGGCCCCGGCGGATTAGCCGCGGAGGGATCGAAATGGCGATTAGGAATGAACGGCCCGAACTGGAGGTTCTCGAACTGACCACCCGGAATATCTGTATCCGCCCCCGGGCGCAACGTTCCTCCGATGATCTCCTGAGCCCCTACAATGTTTTGCGCACGGATGCCTCCAGGAAAAGCAACTTCGCTCTGGTTGCCGAACCGGTGTGGCCCCAACGTCGCATTGACTTCGATACCGCCAGGCGCATGGATGATGTATCTGAAGTTCGGCCTACCTTCCTCCTTATAATTGGACGGACCATTGAAAGCCACGTTCGGGTCACGACTGGTCGAAACAAAGTTGGCGTTTCTTTCACCGTTGACGTGCTGACTGAGATTCGAGTTCGAGGGATCACGCACCGCGAAACCCCGCTCCAAGGGGCTATCGACCGCTCCCAGCGGGCCGCGATGGTCGTCACGAAACAAGAAATTGGTATCGGTGCGGTGTTGAACCGACCTTCCTTGTGGCACCCCCGTGATCTGGACGGGCGGCTCGGTGGGATCAAAGCCGCGCTGCGCCGTGGGAAACCGCGGATCGGGCACCGGCGGCGTCGGGCCGAATGACCCCGGATGAAACGAGGTCGGAATATCCCGCTCGATGCGATCGCCATCGACGTTGTCGAAGCTGACGTGCAATATGTCCGATCCAGCTGGTGCAGTGGGTGATTCCCCTCCCGAATCAAACCAACCAGACACCCGCGCATCGTCATCCGAATCAAACCAACCAGACACCCGCGCATCGTCATCCGAATCAAACCAACCAGACACCCGCGCATCGTCAGACGCAGTGTCACGGTCCCGCGCGGGTTCGGACCCATCGCGACGGTCACCCCCATCTGGGGCGGTGTGTGGTTTGTTGGTTGTTGGTGTGGGTCGGGTGTCGGGGGTGGGTGTGTCAGTGTTGGGGGTGTGCGGGCGCGCTGTGGTGGTGGGGTTGTGGTGGTCGCCCAGTCGGGTGTCGGGGACGGCGACTTGGCTGTTGGCGGTGCGTTCCACGATCCACAAATGACGCGGCCGCAAGCCCGCATCACCACCGTGCACATCGGCGCCCATCATGCCGCCATCACCCTGGTGCACACCGGAATTGGTGTCATGCCGCAACAACACCCGACCCGAATCCACATACTCATCCGGCACACCCAGGTAATGCAACGCCTCATGAGCCAACAGACTCGCGCTGGCCTTCGGGTTCCAATGCGTCTGATCAGTGTTGGTGTGACCAACCTCGATGGTGGTGTGCGCCTCACCCGGGCCGTCGGTGAACTCCACCGTCACATGGAACTGATCACCACTGGGCAACCGGAACCCCCGATTCAGCAGCCCATCCACCCCCGCCGTGGCCTTGGCCCGCACCGCGGCCACGGTGTCCGCATCCACCCCAGACCCAGGGGTGAGATGAACCTTCAGCGTGTAATCCTGCACAAATCTGTTGGGCGCCACCTCAATCCGACGCAAGTCATAGCGGATCAAACCCCGATACGACGTGAGCCTGCCCGGCGTGCTCTCCGACTTTGACATCGGCCACCTCCGTATCCACCGACCGCACATAAGCACCCCCCGACGCCCCTCCCACTGCTGCGGCGACACCGCATCCTTCGGGGCAAACCGAGTCCGCCGAAACCGCCGGATCATGGCGCCACGACTCATCACCAAGAACATCCCCACTACGCGCACCCACCGGCGAAGCTCCGTGCGTACCCGTGGTAACTGTCGTGTCACCGTGGGTGGGCTGGCTGGAAACATCACCGAGCACAGCGCCCCGATCCCGACCAGGCCCACTACCCGTGGGTGGTGGCGGGTCATCATCACGGTCGGCGGGGCGGTGATCACTGCGGTCCGGGCTGGGCGTGGCCGACGAATCCTTGCCCCGGCCTGCCGGATCCGATGTGTCGGGCAACGAGGCCCCGCTATCCTCGCTGTGCCCCGCCTCCTGCGACATGTCAACCGGTGGGCGAACCGCATCGGGGAACTCGTTGCCCTCCTCAGGATCCCCCGCACCGTGCGCAGCCCGATCTGCCCCCGGCGATGGCTGCGCGGCGGCCAGGCGCCCAGGCTCTGGTGAACGCTGGCCCGCACCACCAGATTCCCGCCCGCCCCGGTTTTGGGCGCCGCGGTATCCGCGACACGCGCCGCAGGCGCTGCCGCGGTAGGCCCGCTCGGAGACCCGAGGCAGCTCCCGACCGCGACGCCCGCGAATCCGGCCCTGCACCCGCCACCGAGGCATTCGGTGATCCCACCGCGCCCGCCCGCGCCACACCCTCAGCCGACCCCGAAGACAACACCCTCGCACGACCAGCCACCGAGGCACCGGCGGGGTCGACCACACCCGCCGAACCCGAATGTCCGCCCACCCCAGACCCGTTGGAGCCCGCACCACCCCGGCCCGCAGACCCCCCACCACTAGCCGCAGCCCCACCCGCTCCGACCCCAGCCCCACCGGCACCCGCAGGATCATGGCCGCCGCTCACGACGCCCGCACCTGCCCCACCCGCGGCCGAGGACCCCGATGGCGACCCCTGGCCCTCACCGGTCGAGACGCCCGCACCGCGACCCGCCCCCAACCCATCAGCAGTGCCAGGGGAGGCCGCCGTATCGCCCGCGGCCGACGACGCCGTAGCATTCGACGAGGGATCACCCTCTAAGGGCTGCCCACCCGGGCCGGCGGAGGACTCCTGCGGGGCAGGCGGTGTGCTGCCGTCAGGGGGACCCGCCGAATCACCCTCCGGTCCCGGGCTATTCGTCGGGAAGTGATCATTCGAACCATTGGGCAGTTCGGTGGAGTCGGGCCCGACGAGGGTCTTGATACTCGCCTCATCACTGTCGTCGTCGGGGGATGTGTCCGTATCGGAGGTTGAATCCTTTTCGCCGTGGGCTCCACCTTTTGGGGGCTCCTTGCCGCCATGGATGCCGCCGGAGACGGCACCGCCACCGGCACCACCAAAAATGTCTTCGGCATTCAAGCCACCCCCGGTGGCCCCCGCGCCGGCAACATTGCCGACCGCACCCACGCTAAAGTGCGTAACAGCGCCCTTGAGGGCCTTGCCGCCGATAGTGGACGGATCACCAATCGACTTCGACAACAGACCGTGCGCAACGGAACCTAGCGCCCCGCCGACTACAGCACCAACGCTGATTTCGGCAACTTGCCCCCAGTCGATACCGCTGCGGACACCCTCGTGGATTTGGTAGGCCTCAATCGCCAAATCCTGAACGATCCCGATACCCGCTCCCACTGCAGCCCCCACCACAGCGTCCTTCACCAACTGACGCAGGCCGGTCTTCGTCAGTGTCTCGGCCACAGCAGCCAAGAGGCGCTTGATCAACTGCGACACCAGCTGGCGCACAACCGCTATCGTGATCCCTTCGATCGGCGGGATCCATGCCAGCGATGCACCGAAGGTCCATTCAACCGAGGACAGCGCATAGGCAATCTCGGCGGCGGCGATGCCGAGCGTACTCAGAATCTGCAGCTTGGTGTACTGGATCTGTGTGCCGGTTTGGGTAGCCAGGCTGCCCAGCGAGGACATCGAACTCACAAGCGTCTGGATAGAAGTGTCACCGGACAACAGCGATTGAAACTGGCCTGCGACTGCGCTGGCCGTCTGGCCCGACACGGCCGACGCCGTCTGGGATTGCGCCTGCTGCAGTTTCGGGATCAAGTCCGATATCTGTTGCGACGACGAATTCCAATCATCGCCAATTTGGAACATGGCCGTCTCGTCGCCCTTGGGCCACTGCTCGCCAGCCAGATACGAAACCCACTGTAGGCCGGCAGGGATCTCAATGCCCATGCATATCCCCCCTACCGGTCAGTGCGCTTCGGATCAATCGGTTACGTCGATGCCGGACCGCCAGGGGCACCGGAACCCGTTGATCCGCTGTGGACTGCGCCCATCGCGGCACTGACACCCTCACCTGCCGGCTGCGCCAACTGCTCCAGAGTCTGAATCAACGCGTCGAGGCCCGAGCCGGAACCAGACGCTCCGGCTCCTGGCACAACACTGGCCAAGACATTCCCGGCCGCGCTGGCGGGCTGGGCAGGGACCGTTGCAGCGGGAGTCAGCGGACTGGTCGCAGATGGCGTCGTCGCACCGGCCGAAGCGCCACTTGCTAAAACGTTGCCAGTATTGACAGCTGGCTGAGCCGGCTGGGCCGGCGCCCCGGGAGTTTCGGGCAGGAGAGGCGAACCTTCCGAAAGGTTAGACTGCGCCAAAACATTCCCCGCCGGCATGGCCGGCTGAGCGGGCTGAGCCGGCACCCCAGGAGTTTCGGGCAGAAGGGTGCCCTCGATGCGGGGGGTCAGCTGACCGACCGGGGCCTCGGCCGGTACCTGCGGCAACGCGGATTCAAAGAGGCGCGGGAGCAACGGCTGCGTCGGCCCGTTAGACCCACCACCCGAACCCGTGCTGCCACCAGAACCACCAGAACCGGAGCCGCTGCCGGAGCCTCCGCCTGAGCCAGAGCCGCCACCCGAACCACCCGAACCTCCGCCCGAACCCGTGCCCAACAACACGTTTCCGGTGCCACCGCCGGTCTGCTGGTCCTGATGTTCAAAGTTGCTTGCCGCTGAGGTCAAAGACTGAGACAGGCTGTCGAGCTGCTGGGTCGTGGCGTCGATAGAGCTATCCACATTGTCGACTTGAGCAAGGTAACCGTTGGAGCCGTTGGCAAACTGATCGCCGGTCGAATCATTTCCCCATGGCGACCCCAAAGCAAAGAGCTGCCCCTTCAGCGTGGAAAGCACCTGTTTCATCTCGGAGCTGATATCGGCGACATTTGCAGCGGCCGTCCGCAGGTCATCCGGGTTGACGCTCAGCGACTCGGTCATCGGCTATCTCCTCACGGTCGGGAAGGGCGAATGTTCTTCCAAGTCATCGCCGCCGTCATCGGGGCGCGAAGCCGGCGGCGCGGCGAGCGAGCCCAGGCCGGTAATCAGGTCGCCGAAGTCGGGTGCGTCGGCGACAAGGCCGGACAGCGATGAAATCTCTTGACGGCGTTGAGTTAACGGCGCGAGCAAGGCCGCCGACTGTCGGTCGATTTCTTGCGCGGCCTGCTGCGCCGCAGTCGTTATGTAACCGCCCAAATCACTGAGCTCGAACTCGTCCAGATACGTCTCGTCGACGACCGTTTTTGTCACCGTCCGCTGCGCATCGACCGTGATCTCGACAGTTCCGTCGGCCGCGGTCGCCGTCGCAGTGAGCGCCGCCCGTCGTTCCTGCATGACTGACAGACCCTGCATCTGCTCCTGTACGAGCGCGAGCACGTGGGTGAAATCTTGGCTCGTAGCATCGTTGCTCACGTGAGTTTCTCCTTTCCACAGTTATCTCGGTAGCGGCCTAGGCACGACGGAACTCCCGCAGAATCGCCACGTCGTCGGCAATGAGTCGGTCGATTTGCTCGTGCAAGAACGATTTGGCCATGGGCCTCGCGTGAGATTGGTCCGACACATAGATATATTCGCCATCCTCGTTGACCCGGACCCACACGAGGGCGCGCTTACCACGATCAAGGCCCCACCTTCGGGTTGGGCGCCAATGGCTTTGAATCGTCGAATACGCGGTCACGTCACTCGCCGGGATTATGACCTCGCTCGTGGAAGCCGACTTATGGTGCACCACAAAGGCATCCGTATCAAACTCGACTTGACCTCGCGGAACATACTCCGGTATAAGGATTTCCGAGTGCATTCCGGGCTGAGTCAACGAAACCTCATCGGAGATGGCCGCGCCCAGGTCGTATGGTGAGACGGCGTAGACATCGATCAGGTCTTGGTCGGGACGCTGCGCCGCGATAAAGCCGAGATGCCCTGATCTATAGGCTATTACGCGCTGACTGGGCGTGTCGGCGGGTATGTATTGGACATGACACTCCACCCGGATGTCCGCGGCGTCATAGGCAGCCACGCACTCCATGAAGGTACTCAGGTCCCCATGATTGAACCGATCCGGCACCGTGCTGGTATAGGCGAAAGCCTCATCCCCAGTGGCGAAGCGCGGTCCTTGGGTGAGCCTAAAGGGATACGGCAGGAATTCGCGACCGTAAAACTGACTGATCGCGTTGAGGTCCAACAGATCGAGGGTTCCGACCTGACCCCCGAGCACTCCGCTCATGCGATCACCTGGATCAGGCCATCCGTTGATACCCGGGGCGGACGTATGACTTGTAGGACGATCGCAGTAGCGCTCAGCTCATATTCGGCAGCCAGCAACATGACGATGGAATCCGACCTCAGACTGCCCGTTTGCGCTAGATAGACCAGGCCGTCCGCATACGTGCTCACACCGAGGTACCCGTGATCAAGGCTGTGCTGATGAAGTTCTTTCGACCACGGCAGTGCAGTAAGGTTCGCCAGCGACTGGAAAGGCTGTCCGCTGTCCGAGCCCGGCGGCACAAAATGGGTCACGTATTGCGGGCTTAGCTTTGCGTCGACCAGTGCAGCCCGGATCGCGCAGATAAACATGCGGAGGGATTCGCGTATCGAATCGAGGGAACGCGCCGACGTCGCGCGAGCGTAAGCACGCTGGAACTCGTCGGCGCTGGTGTTCTCCCAGAACGTTTCGTGAACTCGCCAATCGTCGGCCAGCTCCGGGCAACTCGCGGTTCCACTGCCCAACAGTTTGGCAAACCCACCACCGTAGGAGATGACAGTCGCGTGCGCGGCGTCGGAAAACGGCTCGCCGCCAACGGTTCTTGCGTTGACGAAGCGATCGCTCCAGGACCAGTTATCGGCGCCGGTACATATCGAATAGCCGGCCTCATCGAGCAGCCGTGCACCCAGCAACCAGGAGGTGAGGCCGCCGGCGCAATTCTGCTTCATTTCCAGCGCATTGCCATGGCGTCCCACAATGCCGTGCTGTATGTGGTGGTGCACCGGCCACCCTTGGCTGCCCTGGGGCCCAACCCCCGCGTGCACGAGCCACCGCATGTCATCGACCCGAGCGTCAGCGGCTGCGAGCGCCGCTTTCCCAGCTTGCACCGCCATCTCAGCAGGAGTGCTTCCCGGGTACTCGCAGACCGCGCGCCATTGACAGTCCGGCGCCACTTCACCTCCCTTGATCGGCCGAGGGTCCGGCCGCAGGACCGCCACAGACCGAAGCGATGTCACCGACCGACCTCTGTTCGCTGCTCGGATCCGGCACGGCGCGGGTTGCTCACCACCGGCGGTCTGGGCATCTGAGGTGCCGGTGGCGCCGCGGGCCGTTGCACGGGCTCGGCCTCTTCCGGGCCGTCATCGCCGATTACGGGGACGACGGCGTCGACCTCGCCAAGGACGAGTTCGCCATTCTTCTTGCGGCGCAGCGCCTTGTTCGCCTTGTGCTCCTTGCCACCCGGCCCGCGCTGCCCGCCGCCACCGCCACCCGGCGATCCTCCTCCGGGAGAACCACCGGCGCCCACAGGAGCGCCCGGACGCGCCGAGGCCGCGCCCGGAAATTCGGTTTCCTTCGTCGCGGCGGCCACCGGCGCACCGGCTGGAGACAACGTCTCGCGTCCTTGAGACCCGATACCGGCTCCGCCGCCCCCTCCCCCGTGGCCGCCACCTGTTCCCGGTTTGCCCAGCGCGTCGAGGTCTTTGGGAGCACCGCCCGGCATGCCAGCCCCTGGCATACCGCTCTGGCTCTTTTGTGCCGCACCCAATGCCTGTTGGAGCGGTTGTTCGAGCCCTTGTGCGGCTTGCCCCAATCCGCTGCTCAAACCTGAACCTGAACCGCTCGAACCGGCGGACCCGCCCAGCGGGTTGCCAATACCCGTGCCGGTAGGCAGTCCAAGATCATCGGAGCCTGCGGCCGGATCGCCGGGCCCGCTGAATGGGTCGGTAATCCCGGCGCCGCTGGGCGCGGTAGAACTACCGGGGCCCGCAACTGGATTGCCCGAACCATCTGGTCCACTACCAGATCCACTGAGGGGGTTGGTGATTCCCGCGGTGCTCGGCAGCGGGAAATCGCCTGACCCCCCGGTCGAATCGTCCGAGCTGCCCGAAGGATCGGTAATTCCCGAATCATTGGGCAACCCAGAAGCGTCGAAGCCCGGCGGAGGTGTCGCGTTCAGGTTCGTCAGGGGCGGCGGCGTGCCATTCACGCCAGGCGGCGGCGTGGTGGTCAGGCCAGGCGGCGGCGGGTGGTCAGGTTAGGCGGCGGCGCGGTGGTCAGGTTAGGCGGCGGCGCGGTGGTCAGGTTAGGCGGCGGCGTGGTGTTCGGCGGTGGAGGCGGAGGCGTGGTGTTCGGCGGTGGAGGCGGCGGAGGCGGCGGAGGCGTGTGTGTTCGAGCCACCTCCCGAGCCACCGCCACCACCCGAGCCAGTCGGTGGGGCCGGTGGCGGCGCCGGGTCGTTTATCGGCGTAGAGAAGGCGGGAATATTGCCGGCGATACTTGAGATATTCGGCTGGTAGACGGTCTTCATTACGTCTTGCGCAAATCGAATCGTAAACCCCATTGATTTCATCGGTTTCGTTAGGCCAGTGATCTAGCGAAGCGGTATAAGCGTTGTGATTTTCGTCGAAATACCATTGCGTCTGGAAAACGGTATGCGAAAAAGCATCGATCAAAAAACCCAGCGCATTGGCCCCCGAAGAGATGTTCGATACATTCGGAAGGGACTCATTGATATTCTGCATCGCGGCTTCGTGTGTTTTCCCAACCCACTCGTTCTTAGCCTCTTGCGTCGCAAGCGATTGCTGGAAAGCTTGTGACGCGTCAGTAATGTTGCTCGCAACCGTCTGCAGGGTTGCGCCGTGGCCGTTATCCAAGGTGGCCGCGGCGCTACTAAAGGCCTCCCACATGGACTGAAAGGAAACACCTCCGAAGTCTTCCATTTGGACGGTGGAGACCATTGGCCGTGATTCCGGCGATGCTCTGCACTTCATCCTGTGCAACTTGAAGTGACGTGACATCACTATTCGTGAGCGCTTCCCACACTCCCCAGTTCGCTCCGGGCGTATTCTGGGCGTCTGCACCAGAATTGATGAGGTCATCAATCTGTTCAGCCGTGAGAGGCGGCGAGCTTTTATGTTTGGACACGACTACACGACCCTAATACTATCCGGATCCGATGAGACGATCACCGGCCGCCTTGACCGTCGCCGAGAATTGCTCAAGATAGGACAAATACTGATTGATCGATTGTTGGATACCGTTGAGGCCGGTAATATCGAGCTCCAGATTGTTCTTTGTTTCGTTGGCTGATCTGAGCGAGCCGGGGCTGCCGAGTGAGCCGAGGCTTTTGATCGTGGTGAGCTGTGTATTGAGAGTGTCGTGAAACGTTTTGACGATTTGGAGATATGCATTCTGTGTCTCAGTAGACAGTTTTAAATCGGCCGGGCCACTCTTTTGAATTTCCTTCAACCCGCTGTTCAATGAGGCGATATCCGACCCGGTTGGGCCTGACCCACTGTCCGTCGACCCGCTGCCCGTCGACCCACTGCCTGTTGATCCGCTGCTCGCCATTGGTTCTGCACTCCTTCTCAGTTAAGGCGTGGCTGCCCGGACTCGTCGAACCAACGAGCCCGGGCGCCACGGCAATCGTCAGAACGCTGAAGCGTTCTGCTGATCCAATGCCTGCATCGCCGCCTGTTGGTCTTGCGCCTGCTTCTGCGTGACGGCCATGTTGTTCAGCAGGTCATCCAGCATCGCGTCGAGATTCTGGTGCGCCTGCTGCAGTGCAGTGGCGCCGGCACCCTCGTACACCGTTCCCAGCACATTGAAGAGGTTCGTGATATCCGACCGGACTTCCCGAACACCGTTGACAAGGCTGGTGACGTCGTCCAGCGACGAGTTGTTGGCGCTGAAATTATAGTGAATCTCGCTCATTGTCTTATACTCCTTTAGCCGTTGTCCGTGTTCGCGACGGACCGAATGTGCGATTCAGCCGTCTGACAGATTTGGTTCAGATTGCTGATTATTTGGTTGATGTCTTCATTCTGCGTAGCCGACGTGTGGCCGTACGTGGTTGCGCTGCCGCCCTTCCAATTCGATCCCAGCATCAGCTGCTGGCTGTCTTCGATCTGGGTCAGACTTCGAGACCGCCTGACTGCGGGCGTCTTCGATCTGAGAAATTTTTGACTGGGCTTCCGCCTGGGTTAGGGAGAGTGTCATTTCTGTTTGATCTTCCTTTCTGATTTTTGCGTTGTTGCGATACGGAAGCGCGCGCGTTGCGGTGTCAAAGCGCACTCCCGCCGAGAATCGCCCACCCCTCTTCTGTCGAGGCCGACAAGTTGACCGACTGCCTGGGCGAAGGCATCGTCGGAACCGGCCTTGAGGGTGGTCCACAATTCGCCAGTCGGCGAGGCGCTGGGGGCGCTGATGACCCGGCCGCGCTTGGTGTAAAACAGTGCAACCGCGGCCGGTCCGCGTGAGATCCGGTCTTCGCTGTCGGCCAGCGTGAAGTACACGACCTCGGCGAATGCTTGCCGCGATGCCAGCGCCGCGCCGAGCAACAACGCGGCGTGCTGGTCGGCACCCAGCGTCCGAACCCGGTCAGCCAGGCCCACCGCATCGTGGGTGCCCGTCAGACACTCCGCCATCTCGTGCAACGGCGCGCCCGACGGGCCGGATATCGGCGGGGCGGGCCTGCGGCAGCTCCGCGAGAAGCGCAGCCGCGGCATCGGGTAATTCGATGCTGTGCCCAATGATTCGCAACAGGATCTCGTCACCGATGCGACGCGGCGAGCACGCAGAGCGTTCCTCGTCGCACGACGCTGATCCGCGCTGTGCCGTCCGGACGTGACCATCCGCATGGCCAGCTCACGATCGGGCCGCTGCAGTGCCTGCAGCACCATCTCCAGGTCGGGATGGACACTGCCGTCCACAATCAAGTTGCGCGACACCAGTTCTCGCGCGGCCCGACCGAACGCCGCATCACGCCGGTCGACTGTGCTGTGCCGGGGCAGCGACAGCAGCACCGTCGGGAGGTCATGCACACCGACGCGCGACGCCACCACCCGAAGTTGATCGTCGGTCAATGTCAGTCCAGGCGCCATCGCCGCGGTCATAGCGTCAGTCCCTTGTCGCCGCCGATCACCGGCGGTGCCACCCACCGATTCGAGACCTGCTCGAGTGTCGGCTCGGGCGCGTCCGCATACTGCGGGGGTTCCGGTTCAACGGGTCCCGCGAGTTCGTCGAACAGCGAGGAGTTCGGGCCCCAGCTCACGTTGGACACCATGAACGGTGCATCGCTCTGTTGGGCCGCCGGCAGCCATGACGGATCGGCCTGGGACAGGCCTGCGCCCGGCTCGCCGCCACCGTCGAGTGTTGCAGCCAAAGATGATTGGTGCTCACGAGTACCCGCACCGCGCCCGAGCCCGGCCATCGGACCGTACCCGGTGCCCGACCGGACCGGAGCCGCGATGCCCCGGTCGTCGACACAATTTTTTGTGACGTCTTTTCGGCGCTGGTCGACCTGACCTCGGCCGCCCGGAACGGAGCCAGCGGAGGCGGCGCCAAACCCGCGCCTCCACCGCCCTCGGACGACCAGCCGCTGTCGCGCTCGTCGGCCGCCTTGGCGTCCTGCTCGGCCTTCAGCGCCCCGCCGCCACAAATAGCGGGCGGCAGTGGCTGATCCCATGGCTCCGCAACCGGGTCGCACGCCTCCTCGTATTGGTACATCACCGCCGATGCGCTGGCCTGATGGGTCGTCACCGCCTCGTCGAATTCGGCGAATTGCCCGTTGAGTACCGCCCCGTTGTACGCGGCCAGCGACGCCATGACGTCATGAGTGGTCCGAGCCTCGATTGCTTCGGAGACGCTTGGCATCCCAAGGACCGCAACACTATAGGCAACTGCCGCCTGCTCGGCACGTTCACCGTTGCCCGCTGCGCTCAAGCTGATGGACTGCAGCCACTGGCCGAATTCTTCGAAGTTTGCGCGCTGGCCATGTCTGCACCGCGGCTGGCAAACGCGCCCTTGATCTTCCCCACAACCTTGTCGTATTCCTCTGAAATGCTTGCCCATTCGTCGGCAACACGTACCCAGGCGGCGCCGGCCTGGCCGACCGATGTGGGCCCAGGCCCATCGGTGAGATCATGGGCAAGCTGCTCGGTACTGCGCGATTCCCATGCCACATTCGTGAATCCCATGTGCCCTGACCTCCTTTCCGAAACGAGACGTTGCTACTCAGACGGCGAAGTCCTGCTCGGCCGCTACGACGTTGTCGGTGTGGGCCCGCAAAGTCGCTGCGATCTCCCGGATTTCGTTTGTCGCCTGATCGGTGGACTTGCTGAAAGACGCGTGCACCTCGTTAAGCGTCGAGGCAACTCGTCGCGAGACCTCGTCACGAGCCGCAGCCGTCGCCGTCAGATTTGGCACCTCGGTCTGCATGAGTTTCTCGGCCCGGCTTGCCAACTGGTCGAGTTGCCTGGTTGCATCGGCAACCTCCTGCGGCTGCATCCGGAAATCAGCTGTGCTGGTCATACCGAAACTCCCTTTCTAGATTCTCAATTCAATGTCTGGGCTGGCGACCGGATCTGTGTGGCCAATCACCGCAGGGGCAACGCTGCCCAAGGTCACCGACGATCTCATCGCCCTGGTCGGAGGTATGCAGGAAAGCTGCCGCACTGTGGCTGTCGTCCGGCACCAGCCCTCGCGCCGGCTCCCATTGGCGCGCCCCCCATGGGTGGGGCCCCGCTCATCGAGGGATGCGCAACGGCATCCGTGTTCGTCAACGCGGGAGCCGCGTCGGTCGCCGAGACACGCCGGTGGCGCGGCGAGCCGCGACGCAATAGTTTCGAGTGGAACCCCACCTGGCCCAGCAGCACCCACTCCGCCACCGGCTGTCGGTTTGCCCAACGGCGCGGCACCGCCACCACCACCGGCAGTTCCGGGACGCAGTCGCCTGGGCAGGCCCCCCTTGTCCACCGGATTGGATTGCGCCCATCGCGGCACTGGCACCCTGCATCGCCGGCATCGCGGCCTGCATCATCATCGGAGCGAAGCTCGATGCGGGTGCGGATGCTGCCGCCGCTGGGAGCACTGGCTAACGCTGCCGGGGCGTTGGCGGCCGCGGCGGGGTTCGCCGCGAGGTTGGTGCCAAAATGCGATGCAGATGTGGCCGCAGCAGGAGCAGCCGCTGCGGCGAGACCAGAGCCTGCTTGAGGCGCCGAGGTCAACGAAACGGGAGCCCCGACCGCAGTGGTGTTAGCCGCTTCGGTGGTCAGTGTGCCCTGCAATTCGGTCATGACCGCCGTGGACATCGTGACCGCCTGGTTCGCTGCCGCGATAGCTTGGGCCATACCCCACGGAAAGATGATGTTGGGGCCTGATCGCGGCAATCGTCGCGGAAAATTCGTTGAGGATCGCGACGAGCTGCGCCTGCGCCTGCTGCACACTGGCGGCCGCTGCGGACAGGCTGTTCTGCAGGGCTGTTGACTGACTGGCTACCTGGGTGCCATTAGCCAGCGCTGCAGTGGTTTTCGCGCTGGCCGCCGACGAGGCCGTACCTTGCCACACGCCATCAAGGCCAGCCATGGCCGGCTGCACCTTTGACCCGCCGAGTCCATAGCCTGGGAAATACCACCAAGCATCTGCGTGGGGTCGAGGTTGCTGAACAATCCCGGACCAAGCGTGCCGAGCGCTTCGGTCACAGGCTGGATCATCTGGGTCAACAGACTGGTCAACATGCTCGTCATGCCGTTGTTCGCTGCGCCCGCGGGCGCTGCATGGGGATCCGCCGGATCCGGCGCTGCCGTTGCTTGGGGCAATGGCGGCACGCCCGAGGCGCGCGAGGACGCTTTGCACAGGCTGGTTCAGGTAGTCGCCGAGATTCGATTCACTCGCGTTGATGGCCGGTCCGGGGTCCGACCCGGGCAATGCCTGCGGCGATTGATGGCTTTGCACAGCCGACGTCATGGGCTGACGCGGCGAAACCGGGGTCGCGTGTTGCGCCAATGCCATTGCTAGCCAACGTCACGAATCGTCGGCGGCAACGAAGGACATCCGCGCGGCCTGCGTTGACGCTGCGATGCCCTCGTGCACGCGTCCCACCATCAGGGCGGCGGTCAAGTTGTTGGCCTGCGCCGGCCCGTAGGCCGCCAGATAGTTGGCACCGATCGGACCGAGTGCGGCGGCGGCAGCGTTCAGCATCGCCGCGGAATCAGCGGAACTCGCAGTCGAGATCCCTTCTGCAGCAGCATTGTTGGCGGCCGCGAAAGCCGTTAGCGCCTGAGGAACGACCGATAAGACCATTGCGCGCACCTTTCCCTCCCTGAGTCGCGGCTCACTACTCGTTACCCTGGGTCGTCATCACCAGGCGTACGAGATCGTTCAACCGCTCGTATGCCCCCATGGTGGCGACGGCACACGGACGGCGCTACGACGCGTTTTACTCCCAGATGCGAGTCACGGCCTCGCACTGAACTTCCCGCGCCTACAAGGGCGCGCGATCCGCGCCCTGAGCAGCGTCGTCAACCGTCAGCAGCAGTCGTGCCCGCGCGATCGCCCCGGGCCCGTATCGTTATGGTGTCTAACCAGTAGATCGGCAGAAGGGGTTTCGCGTGGCACGCAGCGACGACGACAGCTGGGATCTGGCGACCAGCGTGGGAGCCACCGCCACCTTGGTGGCCGCCGGACGGGCCCGGGCCACCAAGGACGCACTGATCGACGATCGGTTTGCCGAGCCGCTGGTACGCGCCGTGGGCGTCGACTTCTTCACCCGGTGGGCCAATGGCGACATCGACTCCGTCGAGGTCGACGAGCCCGGCGCCGCGTGGGGGATGCAGCGGATGACCGACCTGCTGGCGGCGCGCACTCGTCACATCGATGCGTTCTTCGCCGAGGCCGCGTCGGCGGGCGTCCGCCAGGTCGTGATCCTGGCCTCCGGTCTGGACGCGCGCGGATATCGACTCCCGTGGGCGCCGGGAACGACGGTGTTCGAGATCGACCAGCCGGAAGTCATCGACTTCAAAGTCGCCACGATCGAAGCGCTGGGCGCCGAGCCCACCGCCGAGGTCCGGGCCGTCCCGATCGACCTGCGCCACGATTGGCCGTCAGCGCTGAAGCAGGCCGGGTTCGATACCGGGCGACCCGCCGCGTGGGCCGCCGAGGGCCTACTCGGCTTCCTGCCGCCCGACGCCCAGGATCGCTTACTGGACAACATCACCGCGCTGTCCGCGGAGGGCAGTCGGACTGGTGGCCGAAGTGTTCCTGAATACCGGCGTCAACCAGAACGCATTGGACGGCGCCAGCGATAGGTGGCGGGAGAACGGACTCGACGTCGCACTCGACAATCTTGGCTTCCCCGGCGAGCGCAACGATGCCGCCACCTATCTGCGGGACCGCGGCTGGCAGCCGGTCAGCACCCCGCTGAATCAGCTGTTGGCCGACAACGGATTACCGCTTCAGCCCGACGGCGAGGACGCGCCGTTCGCCAAGAACTATTACTGCACCGCGGTTTTACACAAGGCAGGTTAAAAGGAAGGCG
The DNA here is from genome assembly GCA_963832935.1 of uncultured Actinomycetota bacterium. Lineage (GTDB taxonomy): Bacteria > Actinomycetota > Actinomycetes > Mycobacteriales > Mycobacteriaceae > Mycobacterium. The sequence goes on along the minus strand of CAWHWA010000010.1, from coordinate 121,650 downwards.
CCACGATGCCAAACAGCCAGCCGGCCAAACCACTTGACGGCTACCGGGTACTCGATTTCACGCAGAACATCGCCGGGCCGCTGGCTGGACAGATCATGGCCGACCTCGGTGCCGAGGTCATCAAGGTCGAGGCACCCGGCGGCGAGGCGGCCCGGCACATCGTCGCGGTCCTGCCCGGCCGGCCACCGCTGCCCACGCTGTTTCTCCCCCACAACCGGGGCAAGAAGTCGGTGGCAGTGGACCTGACTGACGATGAGGCCAAGCAGCAGATACTGCGGCTGGTCGACACCGCAGACGTCGTGCTGGAGGGGTTTCGGCCCGGAGTGATGGAGCGTATGGGGTTGGGCCCCAACGACTTACGCTCCCGCAACCCGAAGCTGATCTACGCGCGTCTGTCCGCCTACGGCGGCAACGGTCCGCACGGCAGTAGGCCGGGCGTCGACCTGATGGTCGCCGCCGAGTCGGGCATGACCACCGGAATGCCCACGCCGAGCGGCAAACCGCAGATCATTCCGTTCCAGCTCGTCGATGCCGCCAGCGGTCACGTGCTGGCCCAGGCGGTGCTGGCCGCACTGCTCAACCGCGAGCGCCACGGCGTGGCCGACGAGGTCCGGGTCGCGATGTACGACGTCGCGGTGGGGCTGCAGGCCAGCCAACTCACGATCCACCTGAACAAGCCCAGCGAGGCGCCCAAGCCCAAACCGGATGCGGCGCCGACCACCAAGAAACGCAAGGGCGTTGGCTTTGCCACCCAACCGTCGGATGCCTTCAAGGCCGCGGACGGGTACCTGGTGATCAGCGCGTATGTGCCCAAGCACTGGGCGAAGCTGTGCCAGATCATCGGCCGGCCCGAGCTGCTGGATGACGAGCGGTTCATCGACCAGCGTTCCCGCGCGGTGAACTACCACGAGTTGACCGAGGAACTCGAGTCGGCGCTGGCCGCCAAAACGGCGGCCGAATGGGTTGAGTTGCTGCAAGAGGGCGGCTTGATGGCCTGCCTGGCCTACACCTGGAAACAAGTGGTCGCAACCCCGCTGTTCGCCGAGAACGACCTCGCTCTCAGCGTCGGGACCGGCGACGATGCGATCACCGTGATCCGCACTCCGGCGCGCTACTCCAGCTTCGATGCGGCAGCGACCGATCCCCCACCCGCTCCCGGCCAGCACAACGACACGTTTCTGGCCGAGTCCTGATTTTCCGCATGGCCTGTCTTTGAATTGCCCATGAAACGCTTTGTTGTCAACCTGGCGATACCTGGGTTTCTTTGAGTTGTCGATGAATCCGTAGGCGTTCATCGAGGCAACCGGGCAACCGCGCAAGGCTTCTTCACACGAACTAGCCGCAGGCGGCGCAATGTCTTGTCGTCCGCTGATTTGAGCTGTCTTGGTTCCCGGGCCCCGTACGCTCGCATTGACACACGACGTTCGACCGGTCATAAAGAGTCCGTCAGCCCGAGGAGTCGACTTATGAACGCGCCTATCAGCAATCTCGTGAAAACGGCCAAATCCGGGCCGTTTCTACAGAATCTGCGCCACGACCTTCCCGCGTCGCTTGTCGTCTTCCTTGTGGCCCTGCCGCTTTCGCTGGGCATCGCGATCGCCTCCGGGGCCCCACTGGCCGCCGGCTTGATCGCCGCGGTAGTGGGCGGAATCGTCGCCGGATCCCTTGGCGGGTCGTCGGTTCAGGTCAGTGGCCCGGCCGCGGGTCTCACCGTCGTGGTCGCCGGGCTGATCGATGATCTTGGTTTCCCGATGTTGTGCCTGATGACCATCGGCGCGGGCGCACTGCAGATCGCGTTCGGCCTGAGCCGGATGGCTCGCGCCGCGCTGGCTATCGCTCCAGTGGTGGTGCACGCGATGCTGGCGGGCATCGGCATCACGATCATGTTGCAGCAGGTTCACGTGCTGATGGGTGGATCCTCACACAGCTCGGCATGGCAGAACCTCATGGCGCTGCCGAACGGCATCCTTCATCACGAGCTGGATGAAGTGATCACCGGCGGGACGGTCATCGCCATCTTGTTGGTGTGGTCAAGGCTGCCCGCCAAGGTGCGGATGATCCCTGGCCCCGCTGGTGGCCATCGTGGCGGCCACCGCGCTTGCGACAGCAGCGGGACTGGATGCCGATCGAATCTCTTTGTCCGGCAACTTCTTCGACGCCATCAACTTGCCCAATATCTCGGGAGCGACCCCGAAGGGCAAGGCGTGGATGGACGAGACCGAGGATATAATCGTCGGTGTCCTCACGATCGCCCTGATCGCCAGCGTCGAATCGCTTTTGTGCGCAGTCGGTGTCGACAAGCTACACGACGGCCCGCGCACGAACTTCGACAGGGAGATCATCGGGCAGGGCACCGCGAACGTGGTGTCCGGCTTGCTCGGCGGGCTGCCGATCACCGGTGTCATCGTGCGTAGCTCGGCCAACGTGGCCGCCGGCGCCCGCACCCGAATGTCAGCGGTGCTGCACGGCGTATGGATCCTGTTGTTCGCCTCGATGTTCACCGAACTGGTGGAACTCGTCCCGAAGGCAGCGCTGGCCGGACTGCTGATCGTTATCGGTACCCGGCTGGTCACGCTGGCACACATCAAACTGGCTTGGCGGACAGGCAATTTCGCAATCTACGCCGTCACCATTTTGTCTCGTGGTGTTCCTCAACCTGCTGGAAGGTGTGGCCATTGGACTCGCGGTCGCTATCGGCTTGCTACTGGTCAGGGTCACCCGCGCGCCCGTTTCGGTGCGACCGGTTGGCGGCGAGCAGTCCAAGCAGTGGCGGATCGATATCGACGGCACGTTGAGCTTCTTGCTGCTGCCGCGCCTGACCAAGGCGCTCGCGTCGGTGCCGCAAGGGTCCGAGGTGACCCTGAACGTGAACGCGGACTACATCGACGACTCGGTCTCAGAGGTGATCTCGGATTGGCAACGAGCCCACGAGGCGCGGGGCGGAGTGGTGGCAATCGTCGAGGCGTCGTCCACGAAGCTGCACAACGCGAATGCCAGTCCACCCAAGCGTCACTTCCCTTCCGATCCGCTAGGGCTGGTGCCGTGGCGGTCTGCGCGCAGCAATCACCAAAACAACGGCGATGCTTCCATTCTCGACCGCATCGACGAGTACCACCGCAACGGCGCTGCCGTTTTGCAGCAGCACATTGCCGGGCTCGGCGGTTCGCACGATCCGGATGCGCTGTTCCTCACCTGTGCCGACTCACGGATCCTGCCCAACGTCATCACCGCCAGCGGCCCCGGTGATCTGTACACCGTCCGCAACTTCGGCAACCTGGTACCGACCAACGCGGGCGACCGATCAGTCGACGCCGCACTCGAATTTGCCGCCAACCAACTGGGCGTGAGTTCGGTTGTCATCTGCGGGCATTCGTCGTGCGCCGCCATGAAGGTGCTCCTCGAGGACGGCACCGATCAAGCGACGACACCCATGGATCAGTGGCTCGAATATGCGCGCGAAAGTCTGGACGCATACCAGAATCACCATCCGGCACGCCGCAGCGCCGAATCCATCGGCTACTCGCAGATCGACCAGCTGAGCATCGTGAACATCGCTATTCAGCTGGAAAGGCTGACGACACCACCCGATTCTGGCCACCGCGGCCGGATCCGGCGACTTGGCGGTTGTCGGCGTGTTCTTCGACATCGAGACCGCCCGCGTGTACGAGGTCACCCCGCGTGGCATCGTGTGCCCCGACCAACCGGTCAGGCCACCAGCTTGACCGTCCTGTCGTTGCCGCGGTCGGCGACGTAGACGGTCCCCGCGTTATCCACCGCAACGCCTAACGGAGTGTTGAGGCCGGTCAACGGCAGCACCGTCGGGGTGTTCGACCCGGCGGCCAGTTTCAGCACCTGGTTGGCATCGTGTTCTGTGACCAACACATCGCCGGCGTTGTCCACCGCGATACCCCACGGCACCGGGACACTGCCGAACGGGAGCACGGTCTGGGCGCTCGACCCCGCCGCCAACATCAACACCCGGTTGTTGTCGGTGTCGGTGACGTAGACATTGCCGGCGGGATCCACCGCCACGCCATCCGGATTCTTCAATCCGGTGAACGGCAGCACGGTCTGGGCATTCGATCCCGCCGCCAACTTCAGCACCCTGTTGTTACCCCGGTCGGCGACGTAAACGCTGCCCTGGCCATCCACCGCAACCCCTTCGGGGTAGTTGAGGCCGGTGAACGGCAGCACGGTCTGGGTGTTCGATCCCGCCGCCAGCTTCACCACCCGGTTGTTGAAATCGGCGACGTACACGGTTCCGGCACCATCCACCGTCAGCCCCTGCGGCTGGTACAGCCCACTGAACGGCAGCACCGTCGGATTGCTCGACCCGGGCGACAATTCCACCACGCGGCCGTACATGCCTTCACTGGTGACGTACACGTCGCCGGCCTTGTCCAGCGCCACCCCGCCCGGAGAGAGCCGGAAGTCAATCCCGTTGAACGGCAGCTCGGTTTGTCCCGATGCCGGCTGTTTGGACGCCGCCGACGGGCGCGTTCCCAGGTATCCGCCTGCGCCGATGGCCGCGACGAGCAGCACGACCGCGGCGCCGACGAGGACCCACTTCCTGCGCTTGCGCTCGGTGATCGAGTCACGTTGCGGGGCAAGCGGTTGCGGCCTCGAGGTCACCGAGCCTGGCGGGCCGGGTTGATGCCACCCGCCGTCGCGTCCATCCCAGGACACCGGCCGGGCCATCGTTTCACCACCCGCTTGCTGGCCTTGCCGCGCAGGATCGTGGCCTCTTGGTACTGCTCGGGCGAGGTGAGCGCGTCGTGGGCGGCCGCGGCCAGATCCCCGGCGGTGAAATACCGGTCCGCCGGGCTCTTGGCCATGCCCCTGCCGATCACCTGATCCAAAGCGGGCGGCACCCGGCCGGGCCGTAGCTCGCTGGGCCGCGGAGTCGGCTCGAGCAGATGTGCGGCGATCAACCGTTCGATGCTGTCGGCCCGGTAGGGCGGCGCCCCCGGTCAAACATTCACCCAATACGCAAGCCAGCGCATAGATATCGGAGCGGTAGGTGACCTCGTCACCGGTGAACCGCTCCGGGGCCATGTAGTTGTAGGTGCCCAAGGCGATTCCGACCTGGGTCAACCCGGGTCGGTTGCCGCGCGGGCGATGCCGAAATCCACCAGATAGGCGAAGTCGTCGTTGGTGACGAGGATGTTCTCCGGTTTGACGTCGCGATGAGTGACGCCGCTGGCATGCGCGGCGTCCAGGGCGGCCGCGATTTGGTGCACGATGGCAACGGTGCGGACCGGCGTCAGCGGGCCGTAGTTCATCAACATGCTGCGCAACGAGGTGCCTTCGATCATCCGCATCTCGACGTAGAACTGACCGTCGATGTCGCCGTAGTCGTGGATCGGCACGATGTGCGGTTCGGTCAGCCGCCCCGCGGTGTCAGCCTCGCGTTGCATCCGCGCGCGAAACGTTGCGTCCGTGGAGAATTCCCGCGAGATCAGCTTCAGCGCGACAACCCGGTGCTTGCGGGTGTCCTCGGCCTGATACACCTCGCCCATGCCGCCGCGACCCAGCAGTCGCTTCAGCTGATAATGGCCAAATCGAGTTCCCGCTCGCGAAACAGTATCGTTCACCGGCCACGCTCCTTCTCAAGAATTCAGCGAACTACGAAAGCGCATTGACGGCCGTCGCTATTTTCGATTGCAAGGAACTCGGCAGCGGGATCGCCCCGTACTGGTCCAAACCGACCTGGCCGGGCCCAATTGCGGCCTGCATGAACGCTTTTACCGCCGCGCCGGTCGCCGAATCCGGATACTTCGAGCAGACGACCTCGTAGGTCGGCTCAACGATCGGGTAGGCACCGGGCTGCGTCGGCTTGTAGAACGACGAGGTGTCCACCACCAGGTCGTTACCCTGCCCCTTGAAGGTGACCCCGGCGAGTGTCTTGCTGACCGAGTCGGTGGTGATCGACACCGCATCAGGACCGGCAGAGGTGATGATCTGGGCGATGCTCAACTGCTTGCCCACCGCGAACGACCACTCGTTGTAGGTGATCGCCCCGTCGGTGCTCTGCACTTGCGCCGACGTACCGTCGTCGCCGGCGCCACCGTCACCGACACCGCCGAGGAACGTCTGGCCGGCCCCTTTGCCCCAGGCGCCGTTGGACGCGGCAACCAGGTATTGCTGGAAGTTGGATGTGTCGCCGGACTGGTCGCTGCGGAAGAACACGCGAATGGGCGCCGACGGCAGGTTGATACCCGGGTTGAGCGACCTGATCGCCGGATCGTCCCACCGGTTGATGCCGCCGTTGAAGATCCTTGCCAGCGTCGCAGCGTCAAGTTTCAGCGAGTTCACGCCGCTGACGTTGTAGGTGATCGCGATCGGCGCAAACACCGTCGGCAGGTCCCACGCCGGCGAACCGCAGCGCTGCACGGCGCGATCGATCTGACCCTTCGACGGATCCAGCGGATCACCCGAACCCGCCAGATCGGACACGTTGTTCAGGAAGTCCGTCACCCCGGCGCCGGATCCGTTCGCGTTGTAGTCCAGCGTGGATCCTGGGCACGCGTGAACGTAGGCGAAGACGAACTGTTCCATCGCGTTTTCCTGCGCTGCCGCGCCGCTGCCCTTGAGTTGTTTCTTGCCGCCGCACTGCACCGTCGCGGGCGCGGGGCTCGATCCCGACGACGAGGCGTGCGTGCTGCTGCCGCAAGCCGACAAGGCCAGCGCGCAGGCGCCCAACAGACTCAGCGTGACACCGGCTCGGTTGCGAGTCACCGGAACTCCTCCGAAATGTCAGGGTGGCGGACACACTCACTCCGCCACCGGAGCCCCCTGGAACACGTTTCCGTCGTAGGAGATGGAGACGTGAACCTGTGCATATCGAAACCCCGAAAGATGGGAGCAGGCTGAGCGGCACCTCTGAAGAATCCAGAATCCTGGGCCCGTCTTCGAAGCTGGGCGCAGGATGAGCGCGGGCTTTGAAGATATGCAGAGGATCGCCGCGCATGGTCATCAATGCCGTCGAGCGACGTAGCTTGATGGGGTGTTGATCAGTCCGGAACGGCTCAGCGGCGAGACCGGCTCGCAGATACCGACTTTCGCGATGCGGGCGGTGAACCTCACGCTGCGCTTCGGCGCCAAGACGGTGCTCGACGAGGTGAGCCTGGACTTTCCCGCGCATGCTGTCACGTCCTTGCTCGGACCGACCGGCTCCGGCAAGACGACCTTCCTGCGCACCCTGAATCGCATGAATGACCGGGTCTCCGGCTACCGGCACAGCGGCGATGTGTTGCTGGGTGGCCGGAGCATTTTCAAAACCCAAGACCTGATGGATTTTCGACGCCGGGTCGGCATGCTGTTCCAGCGTCCCAATCCTTTCCCGATGTCGATTATCGACAACGTGATCGCCGGCGTGCGCGCTCATAAGATGGTGCCGCGCAAGGACTTCAAGGTCGTCGCCGAGGCCCGACTGGCCGAAGTGGGCCTGTGGGACGCGGTCAAGGATCGGCTGCGCGATTCGCCGTTCCGGCTCTCCGGTGGTCAGCAGCAGTTGTTGTGTCTGGCCCGCGCGCTCGCGGTGAACCCGGAAGTACTGCTGCTCGACGAACCCACCTCCTCGCTGGACCCCACCACGACCGAGAAGATCGAAGACCTCATTCGATCGCTCACCAACCGGCTCACCGTGATCGTGGTGACGCACGATCTCGCCCAAGCAGCCCGGATAGGTGATCGCACCGCCTTGTTCTTCGACGGCAGGCTCGTCGAGGAGGGGCCCACCGCGCAGTTGTTCTTGTCGCCGAAGCATGCCGAAACAGTCCGGTATATCTCGGGCTTCACAGCAACACAACCGCGTGGGGGCGCAGACGGGGGACGAGAAAGGTGAGGTCCCATGAAGATTCGATTGCGTACCCTATGGATCGCTGTGCCGGTGCTGCTGGCCGCAACGGCCTGCGGTTCGAGCTCGACGGGCGGTTCGGCGAGTACCGGATCCACGACAGGTAACCCTTCGGCGTCGCCAGCGACATCGAAGGTGGCATTGTCGGAGACCGGCGCCACCGAGCTGTACCCATTGATGAATCTGTGGGCTCCGGCCTACAACGCGAAATATCCGAACGTCTCGATCACCACCGGCAGCACCGGATCCGGTGCCGGGATCTCCCAGGCCGCCGCCGGAGCGGTCAACATCGGCGCCTCCGGCGCCTACCTGTCCGGCGGCGACCTGTCCGCGCACCAAGGGCTGATGAACGTCGCGCTGGCGGTTTCCGCCGAGCAGGTGAACTACAACCTGCCCGGGGTCACCGAGCACCTCAAGCTGAATGGCAAGGTGCTGGCGGCGATGTATCAGGGCACGATCAAAACCTGGAACGACCCGCAGATCGCCGCGCTGAACCCCGGGGTGAATTTGCCTGCCACACCGGTGGTTCCGCTACACCGCTCCGACGGATCCGGCGACACCTTCGTGTTCACCCAGTATCTGTCGAAGCAAGACCCCGATGGCTGGGGTAAATCACCCGGCTACAACACCACCATCGCCTTCCCCGCGGTACCCGGTGCGCTGGGTGAGAACGGCGCGGGCGGCATGGTGACCGGCTGCGCTCAAACGCCCGGCTGCGTGGCCTACATCGGCACCAGCTACCTCGACCAAGCCAGCCAGAAGGGGCTGGGCGAGGCCGAATTAGCCAATGCTTCAGGCAGTTACCTGCTGCCCAACGCCCAAAGCGTCGCGGCCGAGGCCGCCGGCTTCGCCGCGCAGACCCCGGCGAACCAGGTGGTTTCGCTGATCAACGGTCCCGCGCCGGACGGATACCCGATCGTCAACTACGAGTACGCGGTCGTCTATAGCAACCAGAAGGATCCCGCCGTCGCACAGACGATGCAGGCCTTCCTGCACTGGGCGGTGACCGACGGCAACAGCCCGACGTTCCTGGATCAGTTCCACTTCCAGCCGCTGCCGGCTTCGGTGGCGAAGCTATCCGATGCCCAGATCGCCAAGATCTCCGGCTAAGTACCTTCGGTGACGCTTCTTTTGCCGTCCGGGCTCTGCAACCCGGAGCGTGCGCCGAGCCGCGGCGTGCGCCGTGAGGGCCTGGTGGTCCGGTGGGCAGGTGCGGCGGCCGCGGTAATCCCGCTGCTCGCGCTGGTGTTCGTGCTGGCGACGCTGGTTATCGAGGCGATGGGCGCGATCCGGGTCAATGGGCTGCACTTTTTCACCGGCACCGCATGGAACCCGGGCAACACCTACGGTGACACCGCTGTCACCCACGGCGTCGCACATCCAGTCGGCGTCGATTACGGGGCCTTGCCGTTGATCGTCGGCACCCTGGCGAGCTCGGCGATCGCTCTGATCTTCGCGGTACCGGTGTCCCTCGGCGCGGCATTCGCGATCGCACAACGGTTGCCGAAGCGCCTCGCGTCGGCCGTCGGCATGGTGCTCGAATTGCTCGCCGGCATTCCCAGCGTCGTTGTCGGCCTGTGGGGCGCAATGACATTCGGGCCGTTTATCGCCCACCACGTCGCTCCAGTGATCGCCCGAAACGCCCCGGATGTACCGGTGCTGAACTACTTTCGCGGTAACACCGGCAACGGAGAGGGCATGTTGGTGTCCGGCCTGGTGCTGGCGGTGATGATCGTCCCCATCATCGCCAGCACCTGCCGCGACCTGATCCAGCAAGTACCGGTGTTGCCCCGCGAGGGTGCGACCGCGCTGGGGATGTCCGATTGGGAGTGCGCACGCAAGGTCACCCTGCCGTGGGTGTTCAGCGGCATTGTCGGCGCCGTGGTGCTGGGACTCGGACGTGCGCTGGGCGAGACGATGGCCGTCGCCATGGTGTCGGGGGCGGAATTGGGCGCGATGCCCACCAATATCTACTCGACAATGACCACCATCGCCGCGACCGTTGTGTCACAACTGGATTCGGCGCTGACCGACTCCACCAACTTCGCGGTGAAGACACTGGCGGAAGTAAGCCTGGTGCTGATGTTGATCACCTTGCTGACCAATATGGCCGCCCGCGCTCTGGTGCGCCGCACCTCGGGTACCGCGCTACCCGTCGGGCGAGGGGTGTGAAATGGGATCGGTTGCGGTTCGACGCAAGACCGCCAACGTCGTGTTCTGGGCGTGCTGCTTCGGTTGCCTTTCAGCGGTGGTCGTCCCGACATTGTGGATGCTGATCGGCGTCGTCAGCCGCGCCCTGCCGGTTTTCCACTTCAGCGTGCTGGTGCAGGACACCCAGGGCAATGGCGGCGGCCTGCGCAACGCGATCGTCGGGACCGTGGTCCTCGGCCTCGGCGTCATGCTGGTGGGCGGCACCGTGAGTGTGTTAGCGGGAATCTATCTCTCCGAATTCGCCACGGGCAGAACGCGATCCATTCTGCGGGGCGCCTACGAGGTGCTTTCCGGCATCCCCGCCATCGTGCTCGGCTACGTCGGCTACCTCGCGCTGGTGGTGAACTTCGACTGGGGGTTTTCCCTGGCGGCCGGGGTGTTGGTGCTCTCGGTGATGAGCATTCCCTACATCACCAAGGCCACCGAGTCGGCTCTCGGTCAGGTGCCGACGTCATACCGGGAAGGCGCACAGGCACTTGGTCTTCCGATCAATTGGACCCTGCGCAAGATCGTGCTGAAGCCCGCAATTCCCGGGATCGTCACCGGCACGCTGGTGGCCCTGGCGCTCGCGATCAGCGAGACGGCGCCGATGCTCTACACGGCGGGCTGGTCGGCATCGCTGCCGACCGGACAACTTACCCACTCGCCGGTCGGTTACCTGACCTATCCGATCTGGACGTTCTACAACCTGCCGTCCAAAACAGCCCAGGACCTGTCCTACGATGCGGCCTTCTTGCTGATCGTGTTCCTGTTGCTGCTGATCGGCGTCGGGCGGCTGATCACGCTATTCGCCCGACGGCATTCGGAGTCCTAGATTTCCGGCACGCCCGGAAGACGCACGACCTGAAGGAAGAATTCGTCGATCTGCCTTACCGCGCTGATGAATTGGTCCAGGTCGACCGGCTTGGTGACATAGGCATTGGCGTGCAACTTGTAGCTGCGCAGGATGTCTTCCTCAGCCGAAGAGGTGGTGAGCACCACGACCGGGATGCGGAGAGGTCGGCGTCGGACTTCACCTTTTCCAGCAGTTGGCGCCCATCGTATTTCGGCAGGTTCAAATCCAGCAGGATGAGATCGGGCCGCGGCACGTCCTGAAACTTGCCGCGCCGATAGAGGAAGTTCAGCCCTTCTTCCCCGTCGTGCGCGACGTGCAGCTTATTTTTGAACTTGTTGTGCTTCAATGCTTCCCGTGTGATGAGTTCGTCCCCTGCGTCGTCCTCGACGAGCAGGATCTCGATTGCTCTACCGGCTGGCGTCATTGCTGGGCTCCTTGCAAGGTGGTTGGGCGTTCGACGTTCACGGGCCGGTACGGGGAGCGTGAACTCGAACCGGGTTCCCTCGGTGTAAGTCGTGTCGATCCGGACGGCGCCGCCGTGATACTCGACGATCTTTTTCACGAGTGCCAGCCCGACACCGGTTCCGGGGTACACGTCGCGGCCGTGCAGACGCTGGAAGATGACGAAGACCTTGTCGGTGAACTCTTCGGCGATGCCGATGCCGTTATCCGATACGGTCAGCAAGCATTCGCGATCATTGGGGTGTCGTTCGACAGTCGATGACGATCCGGGGTGCGCGATCAACATGGCGGAACTTCATCGCATTGGCAATCAGGTTCTGCCACAACATCGTCAGCAGCGTGGGATCCCCCATGACCCGCGGCAGAGGCTGCTTGGGACGTACGATCTCGGCGTTCGATTCCTCGATGGCGGCGGCCAGGTTGGCCAGGGCGGCATCCAGGGTCGTGTCCAGGTCGAGCTCGGTGTGCTTGATCCCCGCCCGGCCGACCCGGGAGAAGGTCAATAGATCGTTGATCAGCACCTGCATGCGCTTGGCACCGTCGACGGCGAACCCGATGTATTCGATACCGTGCTCGTCGAGCTGGTCGCCGTATCGCTTCTCGAGCAGCTGGCAGAACGAGGCAACCTTGCGCAGCGGCTCCTGCAGATCGTGTGAGGCGACATAGGCGAACTGCTCGAGTTCGGCGTTGGAACGCTTCAATTCGACCGCCTGCTCGTCCAATCGCGCCTCGGCCGCCCGCGAATTGTCGAGCGCCGAAACGATTCGCTGCCGCATGTTCTCGACGTCGATCGCCATATCCCGAATGTCCTTCGGCCGCCGCGGGGGCGAGATCGATTCGGTGAAGCTGCCTTCGGTGATCCGCCGGCATGACGCGGCCAGCGCCGCGAGCGGAATGGTGATGGCGGCCCGGGTCAGCAGTCCCAACGTGATGGCGAGGCCGAAGAAGACCAACACGACCGCACCCAGCACCCGGTCCCGCCAGGCAGTCATGTCTTTCAATTCGTTCATACCATGCGCCGACGCCGCGGCGAGATCCGCATTTTGGGTATCGAAAAGCTCACGCAAACGGTCGAATTCGGCTTTACCGCGGTCGGCGACCCTACTGTTCACGATGTCGGGGGCGTTGGGAGCCACGCTCGCGATCAACGGCTCAGCAGAGCTGGCCCGCCAGTTGGCGGCGGCCCTCTCGATCGCGTCCAGATCGTTGATCAGGTCCACGCGCTGACCGACCAACCGCCGGATGTCCTCGGCCGCTGCGTGTTCGGCGTGCTGCCCGTCGTAGTACGGCGTGAGGAACTGCCGATCGGCGGCGATCGCGTAACCGCGAACACCGGTCTCCTGGTCGCGCAACGCCGCTTGCAGCTGGAAGGCGGCGACCCGCGCCGGCTGAATTTGGTCGCTCAGGTCGCGCGACACCTCGTCGGTGCGGTTCAGCAACACCGCGCCGGCCACCGCACTGGCGAGCACCAGCACACCCATGCTGAGCAACACGAGGAACAGCCAGCCCCGGACGGTGAGCGGAGCTCGCGGGTGGCGACTCGGTGCTCATGTCGCGCGTCCGTTCCACGCGCAGAACGGCGATGTCATCGGTGAGCCCGCCGCGCGGCTGGGCGAGTTCCCCGGCGCCGTCAATGAGCGCGTCCACGAACGCCGGACCGGCCAATCCCGAGTGCGAACGAGCCAGTGCAAGCAGACCGTCCTCCCCGAGTCGCTCGTTGCCTGTTCCGCAATATCCCTCGAAGAGGCCGTCGGTAAGCAGCAGCAGTCCCTGCCCCACCGGCAATTCCAGCTCCTGCTGCGGCCAGTCGTCGGCATTCAGGCCCAGCGCCGGGCCGGCCGCCGGCTCGATCCATTCCACCGTCCCGCCGGCTTGTCGCAGCATCCCCGGATGACCGGCCCGGATCGCGGTGACGCGCGGGCTGTCGGGCGAGATCTCAAGACTGAGCACCGTCGCGAAGATACCGGTGCCGGTCCGTTCGGCGTGCAGTATCCGCTCGAGCTGGCGCATCAGTTCGGCACCCCGCACGCCGGCGAATGTCAGTGCCCGCCAAGCGATCCGCAACGCCGCGCCCAGGGCCGCCTCGTCGGGCCCGTGCCCGGCGACGTCCCCGATCAAGACATGGACGACCCGGTCCGCCGTTTGCACGACGTCGTAGAAGTCGCCACACAGCAGCGCGTCCTCGCGACTCGGCCGATACCGGGCGACAATCTCGATACCGGGTTTGTCCAGCAACAACGGGGAGGGCAGCAGGCCGCGTTCCAGCAGGGCGTTCTCGCGGGCCCGAAGCTGACTCGCGTGCAGATCCGCGGCGATGATCTCGACCCGCTTGCGCTCGATCGCGTAAAGCACTGCGCGGCGCAGCATTTCGGGTTCGACGCGTCCCTTGACCAGATAATCCTGCGCCCCGGCCGCGACCGCGGAAGCCCCGAAGTACTCGTCGTTCAAACCGGTCAGCACCACGATCGGAACCGTCGCGTCGCGTTTCGCGATGCGGTCCAAAGCGTCCATGCCGTTGGCGTCCGGCAGGTGCAAATCCAGCAGTACGCAGTCGGGCCGCGCTAACGCCAGCTCCCGCTCGGCGTGTGCCATCGACTGTGCCCAAACCACCCGGATGTCGTCGCTCGCGTCGGCAATCAAGTCTTCGACGATCACGGCGTCGGCCCGGTCGTCTTCGACCAATAGCAGCGATAATGTCTGCGAGTTCGCCGCCGGGGTGACTGGGGTACGCACGGGCACCGGGGTGACAGGGCTATGCACGGGCACCGACTCCCCGGTCAGGGTGCGGTGGCGACACCATGTACCTCGTCATGCTCGCACCCCTCGACGGCCACGGTCGGGCCCTTGGCTCAGTAGCGCTCGATCCTATTAGGTGGCCTGAGTTTTCTGGCCATCGGGTCCCGAAAAACATTCAGCGCAGCAACGCCCGCGACATCACCACGCGCTGAATCTGATTGGTGCCCTCGTAGATCTGGGTGATCTTGGCGTCACGCATCATCCGTTCGACCGGGAAATCGATGGTGTAGCCGGCCCCGCCGAACAGCTGCACGGCGTCGGTGGTGACCTCCATCGCGACATCGGAGGCGAAACATTTCGACGCCGCCGAGATGAAGCCCAGATTCGACTCACCGCGTTCGGCCCGGGCGGCGGCGCTGTAGACCATCAGCCGCGCGGCCTCGGTTTTCATCGCCATATCGGCCAACATGAACTGCACACCCTGGAAATTGCTGATCGACTCGCCGAACTGCTTGCGATCCTTGGTGTACGCGATGGCAGCGTCGACCGCGCCCTGCGCGATGCCCACGGCCTGAGCGCCGATGGTGGGACGGGTGTGGTCCAGGGTGGCCAGCGCCGTCTTGAAGCCGGTACCGGGCTCGCCGATGATCCGGTCGCCCGGGATGCGGCAGTTCTCGAAGTACAGCTCGGTGGTCGGTGAGCCCTTGATGCCGAGCTTGCGTTCTTTCGGGCCGACGGTGAATCCCTCGTCGTCCTTGTGCACGATGAACGACGAGATGCCGTTGGCGCCCTTGTCGGGATCGGTCACGGCCATCACGGTGTACCAGGTCGACTTGCCGCCGTTGGTGATCCAGGCCTTGGCGCCGTTGAGGATCCAGTCGTCCCCGTCGGCCTTGGCGCGGGTGCGCATCGATGCCGCGTCACTGCCGGCCTCGCGCTCGCTCAGTGCGTAGGACGCCATCGCGGTGCCATCGGCGATCGAGGGCAGAACCTGCTTCTTCAGTTCGTCGGAGCCACGCAGGATCAGGCCCATGGTGCCCAGCTTGTTCACCGCCGGAATCAGCGAAGCCGAAGTGTCGACCCGGGCGACCTCCTCGATGACAATGCAGGCCGCGACCGAGTCCGCGCCCTGGCCGCCGTACTCCTCGGGCACGTGCACCGCATTGAAACCCGAGGCGTTCAGCGCGTCCAGCGCCTCCTGCGGGAAGCGGGAATTCTCGTCCACATCGGCGGCGTGCGGAGCGATTTCCTTCTCCGCCAGCGCCCGAATCGCCGCCCGCAACTCCTGGTGTTCCTCGGGTAGTTGGAACAGATCGAAGTCGGGGTGTTCCGGCCCATCCAGCCATCTTGAGATCTCCTAGCCCTCTTGCTACTCGCCGGTAACTTTACCCTGCAGCTCCTGCAAGGCCGCATCCTTGGCCCGCACGCTCTCGGCCAGCTGGTCCTGGAACGCGACGATCCGGGCCCGCAGCGCCGGGTCGGAGGATCCGAGAATCCGTACCGCCAACAACCCGGCGTTGCGGGCGCCGCCGATGGAGACCGTGGCCACCGGCACACCGGCAGGCATCTGCACGATCGACAGCAGCGAGTCCAGGCCGTCCAGCCGGGCCAGCGGCACCGGCACCCCGATCACCGGCAGCGGTGTCGCGGAGGCGACCATGCCCGGCAGGTGGGCGGCGCCCCCGGCGCCCGCGATGATCACCTCGATGCCGCGGTCGGCCGCACCGCGCGCGTAGTCGAACATCACGCCCGGGGTGCGATGCGCCGAGATCACCCGGACCTCGGCCGGGATGTCGAACTCGGCCAGCGCCGCGGCGGCGTCCTGCATCACCGACCAGTCGCTGTCGCTGCCCATGATCACCCCGACACGGGGTCTACTGCTCATGCGGATCCCATCCGTCCGTCCACTGCCCATGTGACAACCAGTGTGCCGCCAGCTCGGCGCGCTCACGCAGCTTCGGCAAGTCCGCGATGTCGTCGCCCACGAAATTGATATGCCCGACCTTGCGGCCCGGGCGCTCGGCCTTGCCGTAGAGGTGGACCCGGGCTTCGGGCATCCGCGCGTACAGGTGGTGCAACCGTTCGTCGACGGTCATCTCCGGCTGTTGCGTCGGCACCCAGCACGTTGGCCATCACCGTCACCGGCGCGATGGCATCGGTGTCGCCGAGCGGGTAGTCCAGCACCGCCCGCAGATGCTGTTCGAACTGGCTGGTGCGCGCCCCGTCCATGGTCCAGTGCCCGGAGTTGTGCGGCCGCATCGCGAGCTCGTTGACCAGCAGTGCGCCGTCGGTGGTCTCGAACAGCTCGACGGCGAGCACGCCGACCACGCCGAGTTCGGCCGCCAGTCGCAGCGCCAGCTGCTGGGCGGCCGCGGCCACGTTCGTCGGGCAGCTCGGGCGCGGGCGCGATCACCAGCACGCAGATCCCGTCGGCTGCACCGTCTCCACCACCGGCCACGCCGCACCCTGACCGAACGGCGAGCGGGCCACCAGCGCCGCCAATTCGCGGCGCAGTGCCACCCGCTCCTCGACCAGCACCGGCACCCCGTCGGCCAGGTATGCGCGGGCGATTTCCCGGGCGTGCGCCAGGTCGCGCGCCAGCTGCACGCCGCGGCCGTCGTAACCGCCACGGGCCGCCTTGACCACGAGCGGGCGCGTCGACTCGGCGCGCGAACGCGTCCAGCTCGTCGAGGCGGTCGAGCGAATCCAGGCCGCGATAGCGCGGCACCGCGGCGCCGAGGGCCTCCAGCCGGCGCCGCATCACGAGCTTGTCCTGCGCGTGCACCAAAGCGTGCGGCGGCGGTGCCACGTTGACGCCCTCGGCGACCAGCTTCTCCAGCAACTCGGTCGGGACGTGCTCATGATCGAATGTCAGCGCATCGGCGCCGGCGGCAACCCGGCGCAGGTCTTCCAGGTCGGTGTGCGACCCGATCACCACATCGGGGGTGACCTGCGCGGCAGGCTCATCGGCGGACTCGGCCAGCACTCGCAGGCGCTGGCCCAGTGCGATCGCGGCCTGGTGTGTCATCCGGGCGAGTTGACCGCCGCCGACCATGGCGACCAACGGGGTGCGTGTATTCGGCACGGCCATCATGGTGTCACGGCACACAAACTCGTGCCGAAAGGCGTGTTGACCGGCTCCGATGCGAAATCGTTAGGTAACATTTTGCGCCATTTTTGTGTCCGACCGTACACTCACGTGTTGTGTCCTTCGCCGATGCCACAATCGCGCGCTTGCCTCAGGTGTTTCAGCCCTATGCGCAGCGCCATCATGAATTCATCAAATTTGCCATCGTCGGGGGCACCACGTTCATTGTCGACTCGGTAATTTTCTACACCCTTAAGCTGTCGATTCTGGAGACCAAGCCGGTCACGGCCAAGGTGATCGCCGGCATCGTCGCGGTCATCGCGTCCTACGTGCTGAACCGGGAGTGGAGCTTCCGCAACCGCGGCGGCCGCGAACGCCATCACGAGGCGCTGCTGTTCTTCGCGTTCAGCGGAGTGGGGGTGCTGCTGAGCATGGCGCCACTGTGGGTTTCCAGCTACATCCTGCAGCTGCGGGAGCCGATGGTGTCGCTGACCGTGGAAAACATCGCCGACTTCATTTCGGCCTACATCATCGGCAACCTGCTGCAGATGGCGTTTCGCTTCTGGGCGTTCCGGCGCTGGGTATTCCCCGACCAGTTCGCCCGCAACCCCGACAAGGCGCTGGAATCCGCGCTCACCGCGGGCGGGATCGCCGAGGTCTTCGAGGACGAGATCGAGGACGGCAACGTCACCCTGCTGCGCGCCTGGCGCAACCGGACGAGCCGGTCGGGTCAGCTCGGTGACTCCTCGGAACCGAGGGTGTCGAAAACTTCGTGATACAGCAGCGCGTGCACCTCGCGCAGCCGCGGAATGTTGTAGAACTCCAACGGATCTTGTGACGCCGACTCGATAATCAGCGTCCCGGTGCGAAACATCCGCTCCCAAATCTTGTCCCGGAATTCCACGCTATTAATCCGTGCCAGCGGGATATCGATTCCGCTGCGGGTCAGCACTCCGTGCCGATACATCACCCGGCGATTAGTGACGACGAAATGTGTGGTGAGCCAAGTCAAGAACGGCCACAGCGTCAGCCAGCCGACGATCACCAACCAGATCGCCCAGACGACGCCGTGGATGATGTTCTTGGTGACCTGCTCCCAATGCGTCGAGTTGACGTACCCGGACCCGAACGCCGCCAGCCCGGTCACCAGGATGAAAGTCACGACGGGCCAGATCAATCGCTTCCAGTGCGGGTGGCGATGTATGACTACCTGTTCGCCGGCGGCCAGGGCGTTATCGGGATAGCTCATGTCGTGACATTAGCCCCGCAAATGGACGACGTCACCGGCCGAAACGACGACGGTCTCGTTCCCGGCTGCCCCTTTTGTCTCCAGGCACAGTCTCCCGTGATCGTCGACAGCGCTGGCGGTCCCGACGATTTCCTTGCCGCCGGGGAGCTCAGCGCGCACCCGCGTGCCGATGGTCAGGCTGCGCGCACGGTAGTCGGCCGCCAACTGCCAATCGGCCCCGCGGGCGGCCTGCCACGCGACGATCCGCCCGCCGAGCTCGCGCAACACGCCGCGGACCAGCTGGTCGCGGTCGGGCGCGGCCACGCCCAGGTCGAGCAGCGAGGTCGCCCCGGGCCCGTCGACCTCCTCAGGCGCCTGAGTTACGTTGAGCCCCAAGCCGATCACCACAACCGGGCGCGCGACCTCGGCCAGGATTCCCGCCAACTTACCCTTGGAATCCGGCGGGCCGGCGAGCACATCGTTGGGCCACTTGAGGCCCAGTTCCATACCGGTCCCCTGCAGCAGCGGCGTCACGGCGTCGACCACTGCCACACCGGTGGCCAGCGGCAGCCAGCCCCATCCCGTGACCGGGACGTCGACCACGCTCACCGCGACCGACATCGTGATCTGTGCTCGCGGAGAAGCCGACCAGCCGCGGCCGTGTCGCCCGCGGCCGGCGGTCTGATGCTCGGCGATCAACACCGCTCCGGCGATGTCGGTGCCCGCCGCCGCGCGTGCCAGCAGATCGGCGTTGGTGGAACCCGTCTGCTCGACGACATCGAGGCGCCGCCAACCCAATCCGGTCCCGACGAGCTCGCTTCGCAGTGCGGCCGCATCCAGGGGCGGCCTCAGTGATTCCCGATCCATCGCCGTCCAGCCTAGGGTGAGCGCCGGTCTCGCATGGCGTCGCGCATATCCAAGACGGCCAAGTGGCTGAACAGCATGCTGGTCCCGATCGGATTGCCCCCGCCGGGATAGGCGGTGCCGCTCGGCGCGGCCATCGTGTTACCCGCCGCGTAAAGGCCGGGAATCGGGTTGCCGGACGTGTCGAGCACCCGCGCCGCGGTGTCGGTGCGCAGCCCGCCCTTGGTGCCCAGATCGGACAGGCCGAATGCCGCGGCGTGATAGGGCGGGCGGTCGATGGACACCAGCGGCGACGC
The DNA here is from genome assembly GCA_963832935.1 of uncultured Actinomycetota bacterium. Taxonomy (GTDB): domain Bacteria; phylum Actinomycetota; class Actinomycetes; order Mycobacteriales; family Mycobacteriaceae; genus Mycobacterium. Next base: position 102,072 of record CAWHWA010000010.1, on the reverse strand, counting down.
GCCCGCCGAGAATGCGCGATCGAATGCCTCGTCGCCCCTGCCGAAGTCCTCGTCGACGCCGGCGGCGGCAAAACCGTTGAACCGGGCCACCGTTGCCGCCAGCGAAGGACCCGGCACCCCGATCTTGCCGGCCAATTCCTCGAGGGTGTCCGCGGAGTGCCACAAGCCGGCGGCGACGTACTTCTCGGTCTCCACGATGCTGACGTTGGCCGCCTTCACCGGCGGCACCTCGCCCTCCTTGTCGTCGTAGATCATCCAGTACGGCAACGTGATTGACCCGTCATGCAGTTGTGCGATGATCTCGCGGCCGGCCCGGTCGTAAGCCCGGGACTCGTTGACGAACCGGTTCCCGGACTGGTTCACGAAAATGCCGCCGGTGAACCACAGCGCGAACGCGGAACGACCGTCGGGATGGGTCATGCCCGGCGACCACCACGCCTGATCCAGCAGGTCGGTGTCCGCGCCCGCGGCGATGCCGGCCTGCAGCGCCAGACCACGACTTCCTGGGCCGCCCATGGTGTCTCGCGCCACGCCCGGCACCCCGTACTCGCGGCGCAACTCCTCGTTGTTTTCGAAGCCTCCGGCCGCCAGCAGCACGCCCAGGCGGGTGCGGATGGCGCGGCGCTCACCGGCGGTCTCGACGATCGCCCCGGCGACCCGGCCGTCCGACAGCACCAGTTCGACCAGGGTGGTGTCGCGCTGCAGCGACGCCGTCGGGTACTGCCCAATGGCCTTGAGGAATCGCGCGATCAGGGCGCGGCCCCCGAGGTAGTAGTCGGGCGGGGTTTCGGCGCCGAGCCGATCGGTGTCCAGCGGCCCGCGAATCGCGTCGCGCCATTCCGGCGCGGCGGCCACCTTCAACGGCTTTGCCGCGATGTGGCGCTGGCCGTCCAGTCGCGCCTTGGGCGCCTTCCCGTAGTAATCAGGCCACGGCAACGGCACGAACTTCAGGTCGGGATCGGACTCCAGGTATTCGATCAGGGGAGCGCCGCCGCGGACGATAGGTCTCCTGGAGGTCGCGCGGCGTACGGTCGCCGACCACGGCGTGGTAGTAGGTCAGCGCGTCTTCGATGGTGTCGTCGGTGCCGGCGCGAACCAGGACCGGATTGCCGGGGAACCACACCCCGCCACCGCCGGAGTAGGCGGTGGTGCCGCCGAACCTCGTCGGTGGCCTCGATGAGCAGCACGTCGAGGCCTTCGCGCGCCGCGGTGTAGGCACCGGTGACACCCCCGCCACCGGACCCGGCCACCAACACATCGTGTTCTTCGGCCCAATCGACGCCCATCAGCGGAGACTACTTAAGGGCTGGTTAAGAGCAACAGATGGGACTGCCGATAGCATCGACTCCCATGACAAGCGTTACCGACCACACCGCGGAACCCGCTGCCGAGCACACCATCGACATCCACACCACTGCAGGCAAGCTGGCCGAGCTGCACAAGCGCAGGGAAGAGACGCTGCATCCGGTCGGTGAGGCCGCCGTCGAGAAGGTGCACGCCAAGGGCAAGCTGACCGCGCGCGAGCGCATCTACGCCCTGCTGGACGACGACTCGTTCGTGGAACTCGACGCGCTGGCCAAGCACCGCAGTACTAACTTCGGCCTGGAAAGCAACCGCCCGCTCGGCGACGGCGTGGTCACCGGTTACGGCACCATCGACGGCCGTGACGTGTGCATCTTCAGCCAGGACGCCACGGTGTTCGGCGGCAGCCTCGGCGAGGTGTACGGCGAGAAGATCGTCAAGATTCAGGAACTGGCCATCAAGACCGGTCGCCCGCTGATCGGCATCAACGACGGCGCGGGCGCACGGATCCAGGAGGGCGTCGTCTCGCTCGGCCTGTACAGCAAGATCTTCCGCAACAACATCCTGGCCTCCGGCGTCATCCCGCAGATCTCGCTGATCATGGGGGCCGCGGCCGGCGGGCATGTGTACTCCCCGGCGCTGACCGACTTCGTGGTGATGGTCGACCAGACCAGCCAGATGTTCATCACCGGGCCCGACGTCATCAAGACCGTCACCGGCGAGGACGTCACCATGGAGGAACTCGGCGGGGCACACACGCACATGGCGAAGTCGGGCACGTTGCACTACGTCGCCTCCGGCGAGCAGGACGCCTTCGACTGGGTCCGCGACCTGCTGGGCTACCTGCCGCCCAACAACTTCACCGACCCGCCCCGCTACGCCGTGCCGGCTCCGGAAGGTTCGATCGAAGACAACCTCACCGACGAGGACCTCGAGCTGGACACGCTGATCCCGGACTCGCCCAACCAGCCGTACGACATGCACGAGGTGATCACCCGCATCCTCGACGACGACGAGTTCCTGGAGGTCCAGGGGGGCTACGCGCAGAACATCGTCGTGGGATTCGGCCGCGTCGACGGCCGGCCGGTCGGGATCGTGGCCAACCAGCCCACTCAGTTCGCCGGCTGCCTGGACATCAACGCCTCGGAGAAGGCGGCCCGGTTCGTGCGAACCTGCGACTGCTTCAACATCCCGATCATCATGCTGGTGGACGTCCCTGGCTTCCTGCCGGGCACCGGCCAGGAATACAACGGCATCATCCGGCGCGGCGCCAAGCTGCTGTTCGCCTACGGTGAGGCCACCGTCCCCAAAATCACCGTCATCACCCGCAAGGCCTACGGCGGCGCTTACTGCGTGATGGGATCCAAGGACATGGGCTGCGACGTCAACCTGGCCTGGCCGACCGCGCAGATCGCGGTGATGGGCGCCTCCGGTGCGGTCGGCTTCGTCTACCGCAAGCAGCTGAACGAGGCGGCCAAGGAAGGCAAGGACGTCGACGAGCTGCGGCTGCAGTTGCAGCAGGAGTACGAGGACACGTTGGTCAACCCGTACGTCGCCGCCGAGCGAGGCTACGTCGACTCGGTCATCCCGCCGTCGCACACCCGCGGCTACGTCGCCACGGCGCTGCGCCTGCTGGAACGCAAGATCGCCCACCTGCCGCCGAAGAAGCACGGGAACATTCCACTGTGAGTCGGGAGTGAGTGACGGGAACGAGACGAACGGTTCAGTCCCAGTGAGTGACAAGAGTGCCGACACCGCGGCGCCGCACCAGCCGCACATCCAGATCCTGCGGGGCCGTCCCACCGCCCCGGAGCTGGCCGCGTTGATCACCGTGCTGGGCAGCGTCGGGGGTGCACCGCCACCCGCGCAGCCGGAGAGCACCCGTTGGGGACTTCCGGTCGACAAGCTGCGCTACGAGATGTCCAACTATCAGCGGCTCACCATGCAGCAAATCGCGCATCTGAAGCGTTGACCCGGGTCGTACTCGGGTCGGCCTCAACCGGGCGCCTCAAGGTGCTGCGTCAGGCGGGCATCGATCCACTGGTCATCGTCTCCGGCGTCGACGAGGATGGCCTCATCGCGGGTCTGGGACCGAAAGCCTCACCCGGCGAAGTGGTTTGCGCGCTGGCTCGGGCTAAGGCCGAGCAGGTGGCGGGCGAGCTGGATGGCACCGTCGCGGCGGATTGTGTTGTCATCGGCTGTGATTCGATGCTCTACCTCGACGGCCAGCTGTGCGGCAAACCGCAATCCATCGCAGCTGCGCGTCAGCTCTGGCAGTCGATGGCCGGGCGGTCCGGTCAGCTCTATACCGGCCATTGTGTTATCCGGTTGCTGGACAACGAAATTTCTCACTCCGAAGCGCAAACATCAATCACCACAGTGCATTTCGGAACGCCATCGCCAGACGACCTGGAAGCGTACTTGGCCGACGGGGAATCGTTGCGGGTCGCCGGTGGCTTCACCCTGGACGGCCTGGGCGGATGGTTCATCGACGGTGTCGACGGCGACCCGTCGGCCGTGGTGGGAATCGGACTGCCGCTGACGCGCTCACTGCTGCACCGCGCGGGCCTATCCATCGCCGCGCTGTGGGCGGACAACCGGTTTCAGCAAAATCGGGGTGGGTAGGCTTTGACTTGTGCCGCTTCCTCCCGATTCAAGTCCCACCCTGTCGGACTACGCCCACCCCGAACGATTAGTCACCGCCGACTGGTTGTCCGGCCATATGGGCTCGCCCGGTCTGGCGATCGTCGAATCCGACGAGGACGTGTTGCTCTACGACGTCGGTCATATCCCCGGCGCGGTCAAGATTGACTGGCACACCGACCTCAACGACCCGCGAGTCCGCGACTACATCACCGGTGAGCAGTTCGCGGATCTGATGAACCGCAAGGGCATCGCCCGCGACGACACCGTGGTGATCTACGGCGACAAGAGCAACTGGTGGGCCGCCTACGCGCTGTGGGTCTTCACGTTGTTCGGCCACCCCGATGTGCGACTGCTCAACGGCGGGCGTGATCTATGGGTGTCCGACCGACGGGATACCAGCCTCGAGGTCCCGACCAAGACCTCGACCGGCTATCCCGTCGTGGCGCGCAACGATGCGCCGATCCGCGCCTTCAAAGACGACGTGCTGGGCATCCTCGGCAGCGAGCCGCTGATCGACGTCCGCTCGCCCGAGGAGTACACCGGCAAGCGCACGCACATGCCCGACTACCCCGAAGAGGGCGCGCTGCGCGCCGGGCACATCCCCACCGCCCGATCGATTCCCTGGGGCAAGGCGGTCGACGAGAGTGGTCGATTCCGCAGCCGTGCGGAGCTTGACGAGCTGTACGGGTTCCTCGGCCCCGAGGACAAGACCGTCGTGTATTGCCGCATCGGCGAGCGATCCAGCCACACCTGGTTCGTGCTCACCCACCTGCTGGGCAAGCCCGACGTCCGCAATTACGACGGCTCGTGGACCGAGTGGGGCAACACCGTGCGGGTGCCGATCGTCGCGGGCGAGGGCCCCGGAGCAGTACCGGCCTGATGGCTGTCCGATGAGCCTGCCCGCTCCCCTAGCCGAGGTGGTGTCCGACTTCGCCGAAGTGCAGGGCCAGGACAAACTCAAGCTTTTGCTGGAGTTCGCCGACGACCTGCCGGACCTGCCGGATGATCTGGCCGAAGCGGCGATGGAGCCCGTTCCCGAATGTCAGTCGCCGCTGTTTCTGCATGTCGACGCGCAGGATCCCACTCGGGTGCGGTTGTATTTCAGCGCTCCCGCCGAAGCGCCGACCACGCGCGGATTTGCTTCGATCCTGGCCGCCGGCCTCGATGAACAACCCGCCGCCGACATCCTGGCAGTGCCCGAGGATTTCTACACCGAGCTGGGTCTGGCCGCGTTAATCAGTCCGCTGCGGTTGCGTGGCATGTCGGCGATGCTGGCCCGCATCAAGCGCCGCTTGCGCGAGACGGGTTGAGTGGGACCGGGTATCAGCGCTCTCGGCGCGCCGCCTAAACTTCCCCCGACAAGACTTGTAAGAAATTCTCTTAGAGACGACGAACGTCCAGTCCCCCAGGAGGCGCAGTGGCTAGTCACGCCAGCTCAAGGATCTCCAAAGTTCTCGTCGCCAACCGCGGCGAGATCGCAGTCCGGGTGATCCGTGCGGCCCGCGATGCGGGCCTGCCCAGCGTGGCGGTGTACGCCGAGCCCGACGCCGACGCACCGCATGTGCGGCTTGCCGACGAGGCGTTCGCTCTGGGCGGTCAAACGTCCGCGGAGTCCTACCTGGACTTCGGCAAGATCCTCGATGCGGCGGCCAAGTCCGGCGCCAACGCCATCCACCCCGGCTACGGCTTCCTGTCGGAGAACGCCGACTTCGCCCAGGCGGTCCTGGACGCCGGCCTGATCTGGATCGGGCCCAGCCCGCAGTCGATCCGCGACCTCGGCGACAAGGTCACCGCCCGCCACATCGCCGCCCGCGCGCAGGCGCCGCTGGTGCCCGGCACCCCCGACCCGGTCAAGAACGCCGACGAGGTGGTGGCCTTCGCCAAGGAGTACGGTGTGCCGATCGCGATCAAGGCCGCCTTCGGCGGCGGCGGTCGCGGCATGAAGGTGGCCCGCACGCTCGAGGAGATCCCCGAACTGTTCGACTCGGCCACCCGTGAGGCCGTCTCCGCCTTCGGCCGCGGCGAGTGCTTCGTGGAGCGCTACCTGGACAAGCCCCGCCACGTCGAGGCGCAGGTGATCGCCGACCAGCACGGCAACGTCATCGTCGCCGGCACCCGGGACTGCTCACTGCAGCGCCGCTTCCAGAAGCTCGTCGAAGAGGCTCCGGCGCCGTTCCTCACCGACGCGCAGCGCAAGGAGATCCACGAGTCGGCCAAGCGGATCTGCAAAGAGGCCCACTACTACGGCGCCGGCACCGTCGAATACCTGGTCGGCCAGGACGGGTTGATCTCGTTCCTGGAGGTCAACACCCGCCTGCAGGTCGAGCACCCGGTCACCGAGGAGACCGCGGGCATCGACCTGGTGCTGCAGCAGTTCAAGATCGCTAACGGCGAGAAGCTCGACATCACCGAGGACCCGACACCACGCGGGCACGCGATCGAATTCCGGATCAACGGCGAGGACGCCGGACGCGGCTTCCTGCCCGCGCCCGGTCCGGTGACCCGGTACGACACACCCAGCGGCCCCGGTGTCCGGCTGGACTCCGGCGTCGAGGCCGGCTCGGTGATCGGCGGCCAGTTCGACTCGATGCTGTCCAAGCTGATCGTGTACGGCGCCACCCGCGAGGAGGCGCTCGCGCGCTCGCGCCGGGCACTGGACGAATTCCACGTCGAGGGCCTGGCCACGGTCATCCCGTTCCACCGCGCCGTGGTGTCCGACCCGGCCTTCATCGGCGACGACAACGGCTTCACGGTGCACACCCGCTGGATCGAGACGGAGTGGGACAACACCGTCGAGCCGTTCACCGGTGGCGAGCCCCTCGACGAAGAGGACACCAGGCCCCGGCAGAAGGTCGTCGTCGAGGTCGACGGCCGCCGGCTCGAGGTGTCGCTGCCCGGTGACCTGGCGCTGTCCAACGGCGCCGCCGATCCTGCCGGTGTCATCCGGAAGAAGCCGAAGCCCCGCAAGCGCGGTGCGCACGGCGGCGCGGCGGCCTCTGGTGACGCAGTCACCGCTCCCATGCAGGGCACCGTGGTCAAGGTCGCGGTCGAGGAAGGACAGCAGGTCGCCGTCGGTGACCTGGTCGTCGTCCTCGAGGCGATGAAGATGGAGAACCCGGTCACCGCACACAAGGAGGGCACCATCACCGGACTTGCGGTCGAGGCCGGCGCTGCCATCACTCAGGGCACGGTGCTCGCCGAGATCAAATAGCTGCCGACCAGGTTCCTGGGAATCAGCTAAGAACGGTGTCGGGTTGACCCAACCACAGGTAAGGTTCAGCTCAGGTTGAGTTCACAGCCGCCCAGACCACGTCAGCGCGGCGCGGAAGGCGAATTCCCTAACCTTCACAGCGTTATTTCTCAGTTGGCGTCGTCTACAGCACCTGTCCTCGGTTGAGGGAGTGAAGGAATGTCTGTGGCCCAATCTTGGCAGCAATGCCGTAGAGCCCAATTCAGTGCTCGATGGACCGCAGCGGGCACGGTGATCATCGTGAACGGCGAGCTCGACGCCGCCAACTCGGATCAGCTCGCTGTCTACGTCCAGCGCAATGCCCGCCGTGCCAAGCGAGTGATTCTCGACCTGCGCAAGCTGGATTTCATTGGTACTGCCGGCTTTTCGGCTCTGCACCGCATCAACGTGGTGTGCTCGGCCGCCCAGGTGAACTGGGCGATGGTGCCGAGCCCGGCGGTGTCCCGGTTGCTGCGTGTCTGCGATCCCGACGGCACCCTGCCGGTGACCACGCCGATAAAGGAGCCGCTGCTCGAGCCGGCCGGGTGGACGGACGGCCCCCAGCCGCGGCCGCTACTCCAACTGGTCACGCAGGCGCGTTAGCGATTTAGCCAGCAGGCGCGACACGTGCATCTGCGAAATGCCGACTCGCTCGGCGATCTGCGTTTGTGTCATCGAGTCGAAGAACCTCAGCACCAACACCGTTCGCTCCCGCTCGGGCAGGCTCTCCAGCAACGGGCGTAGCGACTCGCGGTTCTCGATGCGATCGATGCTGGCGTCTACGTCGCCCAGCGTGTCCGCGATGGCACGGGCATCGTCGTCATCGCCGCCGCCACCGCCGCTGTCGATGGACAGCGTGTTGTAGGAGCTGCCCGCCACCAGACCCTCGACGACCTCGGCGCGGTCCATTTCCAGCTCGGCCGCGAGTTCGGTCGCGGTGGGCGCCCGGCCGAGGCGTTGCGACAGGTCGGCGGTGGCGGTGCCGAGCCGCAGATGCAGCTCCTTGAGGCGCCGCGGAACCTTGACCGACCAGCTGTTGTCGCGGAAGTGACGGCGGACCTCACCCATGATCGTGGGCACCGCGAACGACACGAAGTCGGATCCGGCGTTGACGTCGAAGCGCACCACGGCGTTGACCAGCCCGACCCGCGCGACCTGAACCAAGTCGTCGCGTGGTTCGCCACGGCCCTCGAATCGACGGGCGATGTGATCGGCCAGCGGCAGGCACCGCTCGACGATCTTGTCCCGCTGGCGCTGGAATTCCGCCGAGTCGGCGGAGATGGTGGCCAGCTCACGGAACATGTCCGGAACATCGGCGTATTCGTTAGGGCGCGAACTCGAACCGCCGGCAGCTTGCGCTGTCACCGGCCAACGGCCGCCCGTCGCGCCGTCAGCCTGATACCGAAAACGCTGCCGGTTTCATTGGGTTCGCGGCCATCATGGAAAGTCTGGACGTCGTCGGCCAGCGACGTCAGGACATGCCAACTGAAGCTGCCGGGCGACACCACATCGTGGGTGTCACATGCCGCGGACGCCTCCACCACCAATTCGTTTTCCTGCGGGTCGACCACCACGACGAGCGTCGCGTCCGCAGTGGCCGACCGGATCAACCGGGTGCACACTTCATCGACCGCGAGCCGCAAATCCGCCACCGCGTCGAAATCCAGGTCCTCGTAGGTGCCGATCGCACCCACCAGCGTGCGCAGCATCGCCAGGTTCTCCAGGCGCGCGGCAACATGCAATTCGACGGCTCTGTGGCCGCGTTGACGCTTGTCAGCGCGCAAACCAATATCGGTCATAGGGTCTCCCGGCAACGTTTGACTCACACTATCCCTCGCTTTGGAGCGCGCCCTCGAGGCGCTACAGCCCATTCGGTTCGCCATGATCGCAGCCGGGTATGTCACTCGACATGGACGCGTCTGACGCAACCGGCAAACCCCGGACACGCACGCTTGGGCGCATCGCGGTAATTGCCGGGATCACACTGGTCCTTCTGATCGTCATCGCAGTAGGCATCTACGTCGGCGCTTTCATGATTCTGTCCCCCATGATGGGGTGAGCGCCTCGCGCAAAATTATCGCCGGCACTCATCATGGTCTACAGCTGATACCCACTCGGCGACGCCCATAACCTACGAGTTTCAGGCGGCCTAGCCCGCTGTTAGCTGGCGGGACGTTGCCTGCTCACGTCGGGATGTTCGAGGTACCACCGATCGAAGATCCGGCGCACGCGCCGATGCTCGACCGCCAGCCACACCAGGCCCACCACCGTGACGACCACCGCGGTCACGCCTGCGGTCATGCCCTCCTGCTGATGTCCGGTGCCGAAGGCCGCGAGGCTTCCGCACACCGCGATCACCCCGGCTACCACCATGAGGTATCCGGGCCAGTGCAAGACATCGATCAATGATTCGCCGGCGAGTGGCCGCGTCGTCCGCAAGTGGTCGACGGGGTCGTGATAGGTGTCTCCCATGGCTGCTCCTCGGGGTCGCACCATTAATTATTGAGCCCCAGGGCGGGCCCGGCAATGGCCGGAACACTCATGGAGACCGTCACGATCATCAACGTCAACAAAAACCAGCCCGCGCCGTGCCATCCCCACCATGTGCCCTCGCTGCGCCAGACCCGGTACGTGCGCACAAACGCCCACAGGCCGCCGAGCAACAGGATCAGCGGTCCCCCGAACGCCAGGAAGGTCCGCTGCGGTGCGCCGCAGGCCACCGTGTCCATACCCGTACCCGGGCAGGTGCTGACCCACAGGGCGGCCATGACGATGAATCCGACTGCCGCAACCGTGGCAAGGACGGCAAAGCGGATGGCGGCGCGCACCTCGCCGTCTTCCTGGCCCAGGCGATCGCCGCGTGATCGCTCATCTGCTTTCGGCATTTGAGAACCTCATATCCCGCGCGCTGACTGCATGTGGTGTTTCGTCCGCGCCGACGGATTTGTTACTGCGTTCTGCAATTTTTGCGCCCCGACTGCTGGTCAGGTACCCCCGGCCGACCGCGGTTAACCGCCGCGGCCTAGGCCGCGGCCGTTAAGACGTCGCGAACGGCCGCGATTGCCAGGTCGATTTCTGTCCGCGAAACCGTCAGTGCGGGACGGAATCGAACGCCGTCCTTTCCGGCGGGCAACACAATCACGCAGCGCTGCCACAGCTGGGCGATCAACTCGTCACGATCGGCAGTGGCCGGCAGACTGAACGCGCACATCAATCCGCGACCGCGGGGGTCGATCACCATCGCCGGGAACTCGTCGGCGAGCTCGTCGAGCCGGTCGCGCAGATAGCGGCCCTGCTCGGCGGCATGGTCGAACAGCTCGTCGGCCTCGATGACCTCCAGAATGCGGCGCGCACGCACCATGTCGGTCAGATTGCCACCCCATGTCGAGTTGATCCGGGAGGTGACGGCGAACACGTTGTCGGCGATCTCGTCCACCCGGCGGCCCGCCATCACTCCGCACACCTGCGTCTTCTTGCCGAACGCCACCACGTCGGGCGCCACGCCCAATTGCTGGTACGCCCAAGGGGTTCCGGTCAACCCGCAGCCGGTCTGTACCTCGTCGAAGATCAGCAGGGCGTCGTATTCGTCGCACAGGTCGCGCATCGCGGCGAAGAACTCGGGCCGGAAGTGCCGGTCGCCGCCTTCGCCCTGGATGGGTTCGGCGACAAAGCACGCGATGTCGTGCGGGTACGCCTCGAAGGCGGCGCGGGCCTGGCGCAGCGACTCGGCTTCCAGCGCGTCCATGTCGGCGCCCGGCCGAACGTAGGGAGCGTCGATGCGCGGCCAGTCGAACTTCGGGAAGCGGGCGACGCTGACGGGTTTGGTGTTGGTCAGCGACAGGGTGTAACCGCTGCGCCCGTGGAACGCGCCGCGCAGGTGCAGCACCCGCGTACCGAGCTCGGGGTCGATGCCGCGCGCCTCGTTGTGCCGGCTCTTCCAGTCGAACGCGACCTTGAGCGCGTTCTCCACCGCCAGCGCGCCACCTTCGACGAAGAACAGGTGCGGTAGCGCCGGGTCGCCCAGGACACGGGCGAAGGTCTCGACGAAGGTGGCCATCGCCACCGTGCAGACGTCGGCGTTGCTCGGCTTGTTCAGCGCGGCCTCGATCAGTTCGGCACGAAACTCCTCGTCGCCGGCGAGCGCCGGATGATTCATCCCCAGCGCCGACGACGAGACGAAGGTGAACATGTCGAGGTAGCTCCGGCCGTCGCGGGCGTCGACCAGATAGGAGCCCGTCGAACGGGTCAGATCGAGCACCAAGTCAAAACCATCGACGAGCATGTTGCGGGACAACACGTCATGGACCCAGTGGGCCTCCGTCACGGCGGCAGTCATGCCGACCATACTAGCCGTGTTTTTACGGAATCATGACGCTATCGTCGTAAATATTATGGTATGTGTTGCCGATCACTGTAAAATGTATTGAGGATGATGGTGCTTCGGGTCTGGACATTCGCCGTTGTCCGGATCCGCTGCAGCAGCTCCTCGAGCACCCGCGCGGACCCGACGCGCACCAGCAAGACGTAGCTTTCCTCGCCGGCCACCGAGTGGCACGCCTCGATCTCCTCGATGTGCGCCAGCCGGGCGGGCGCATCATCGGGTTGGGAAGGATCAAGAGGAGTGATGGCCACGAACGCCGACAGCAGCTGCCCGACCGCCTCCGGGTTGATCCGCGCGGAGTACCCCGAGACCACGCCGCGGGCCTCCAACCGGCGTACCCGCGACTGGACCGCCGAGACCGATAGTCCGGCGCTCGCGGCCAGCTCCGCCAGCGTGGCGCGTCCGTCGGCAACCAGCTGGCGCATCAGGATCCGGTCGATGTCGTCGAGCGTCTCACTCATGGCCGGAGATTATCCATGAGCCGCGCCAAAAGGCTGGTGAGCTGGCAGCTTCGCGAGCGCTTCGCGGCCGGGCTATCGGCCATGTACGCCGGCGAGGTGCCCGCCTACGGCACCCTGGTCGAGGTCAGCGAGCAGGTCAACTCCGAACACGTGGCACGTCATCCGGGCGCCGAACGTCTCGGCTCGCTGCAGCGGGTCACCGCCGAGCGGCACGGCGCCATCCGGGTCGGCGGCCCGGCCGAACTGGCTGCCGTCGCCGAGTTGTTCGCCGCGTTCGGCATGCTGCCGGTCGGTTACTACGACCTGCGCCGCGCCCGCTCGCCGGTTCCGGTGGTATCGACGGCTTTTCGGCCCATCGAGGCAAAAGAGCTGGCGCGCAATCCGTTTCGGGTGTTCACGTCGATGCTGGCCACCCGCGACGCCCGGTACTTCGAACCCGACCTGCGTACCCGCGTAGAGACGTTCATCGCGCGCCGCCAACTGTTCGACCCTGCCTTGCTTGACCGGGCGCGGATCATCGCCGCCGAGGGCGCCTGCGACGTCGAGGAGGCGCAGGCTTTCGTCGCGGCCGCGGTGGCCGCATTCGCGCTGTCGCGCGAACCGATCAACAAGTCCTGGTACGACGAGTTGTCGCGGGTGTCCGCGGTGGCCGCCGACATCGCGGGGGTGTGTTCCACCCACATCAACCACCTGACGCCGCGGGTTCTCGACATCGACGATCTGTATCAGCGGATGACCGAGCGCGGCATCACCATGATCGATGCCATCCAGGGCCCGCCCCGCACCGACGGTCCCGCAGTGTTGTTGCGCCAGACGTCGTTTCGCGCACTCGCCGAACCATGCCTGTTTCGCGGCCGGGACGGCACGCTGAGCCCGGGAAATCTGCGGGTGCGATTCGGCGAAGTCGAGGCGCGCGGTGTCGCGCTGACCCCGCGCGGGCGCGAGCGCTACGACGCGGCGATGGCGTCCGGTGATCCCGCTCGAGTGTGGGGCGACTACTTCCCGTCGACCGACACCGAGATGGCCGCGCAGCGACTGGCCTACTACCGCGGCGGCGACCCGTCGGCACCCATCGTCTACGAAGACTTCTTGCCGGCGTCGGCGGCGGGTATTTTCCGGTCCAACCTGGACCGCGACACCCGGGCCGGGTTCCACAACGCAGACGTCGCCGCCGATTCCGAATACGACGTCGAGTGGCTGGCCGGGGCGATCGGCCACCATATCTACGACCCCTACGCTCTCTATGAAGCCCAGTCTCAAGAAGCACCGGCACGTGACCGACCCCTGACGAGTTACGCGCCCGGGCGCGTCAAGGCCCTGCAGGCAATCTTCCAAAAAGGCCCAGCCGACGTCAGCCTCGGCGAGCCGGGCGGGCAGGGATTGCCGGCCAGCACGCCGATCACCGGCGAGGTGCTCTTCACCGTCGCACAGTCCACACCCGAGCAAGTCGATCACACCATCGCCGCGGCCGCCGAGGCGTTTACGGCGTGGCGAGACACACCGGCCCCGGTGCGCGGCGCGCTGGTGGCCCGCCTCGGCGAGCTGCTCGCCGAACACAAGAACGACCTCGCGATCTCTGGTGACCCTCGAGGTCGGCAAGATCACCTCCGAAGCCCTGGGCGAAGTGCAGGAAATGATCGACATCTGCCAGTTCGCGGTCGGCCTGTCACGCCAGCTCTACGGCCGGACCATCGCCTCGGAGCGCCCCGGCCACCGGCTGCTCGAGACCTGGCATCCGCTCGGCGTCGTCGGGGTGATCACCGCGTTCAACTTCCCGATCGCGGTCTGGGCGTGGAACACCGCGGTGGCACTGGTGTGCGGGGACACGGTGGTGTGGAAGCCCTCGGAGCTCACGCCGTTGACGGCGCTGGCCTGTCAGGCGCTGATCGGCCGGGCCGCCGCCGACGTCGGCGCGCCACCCGCGGTGAGCGGACTGGTGCTGGGCGATCGTGACCTGGGCGAGCAGCTGGTCGACGATCCCCGGGTCGCGCTGTTGTCCGCGACCGGTTCGGTGCGGATGGGCCAGCAGGTCGGTCCGCGCGTGGCGGCGCGCTTCGGGCGGGTGCTGCTGGAGCTGGGCGGCAACAACGCGGCGATCGTGACGCCGTCGGCCGACCTGGACCTGGCGGTGCGCGCGATTGTCTTCGCCGCCGCCGGCACCGCCGGTCAGCGGTGTACCAGCCTGCGCCGGCTGATCGTGCATCGCTCGGTGGCCGACTTAGTCGTGAAGCGGGTGGCGGCCGCCTATCGGCAGCTGCCCATCGGCGACCCGTCGGCGCCGGGCACGCTGATCGGCCCGCTCATTCACGAGACCGCCTACCGCGACATGGTGGGGGCGCTGGAACAGGCACGCGCCGAGGGCGGCGAGGTGATCGGCGGCGACCGCCAGGACGCCTGCGCCGACGAGCATCCCGGCGCCTACTACGTCGCGCCCGCCGTGGTGCGAATGCCCGCGCAGAGCGACATCGTGGCGACCGAAACGTTTGCGCCGATCCTCTATGTGCTGACCTACGACGACCTGGACGAGGCGATCGCCCTCAACAACGGCGTGCCGCAAGGGCTCTCGTCGGCCATTTTCAGCACCGACCTGCGGGAGGCCGAGCGCTTCCTGCACGGGTCCGACTGCGGCATCGCCAACGTCAATATCGGCACGTCAGGCGCCGAAATCGGGGGTGCGTTCGGCGGCGAGAAGCAGACCGGTGGCGGCCGGGAATCGGGTTCGGACGCGTGGCAGGCCTACATGCGACGCGCCACCAACACCGTCAACTACTCCAGCGATCTGCCGCTGGCACAAGGTGTGGAGTTCGGATAAACGCAGACTGAATTGTGACGTGTGCTTCGTGAGTACTATCTGACACATGCCAACGGCTAGGAGGCGGTTGTCCCCCGAGGATCGACGCGCCGAACTGCTCGCATTAGGGGCGGAAGTCTTCGGGAAGCGGCCCTACGACGAGGTCCGCATCGACGAGATCGCCGAGCGTGCCGGCGTCTCCCGAGCCTTGATGTACCACTACTTTCCCGACAAACGAGCGTTCTTCGCCGCGGTGGTCAAGGACGAGGCCGATCGGCTCTACGAGTCGACCAACAAAGAGCCCGTCACCGGCCTGACGATGTTCGAAGAGGCGCGGATGGGTGTGCTGGCCTACATGGCCTACCACGAGCAGAACCCGGAAGCCGCCTGGGCGGCCTACGTCGGTCTGGGGCGGTCCGACCCGGTTCTGCTCGGCGTCGAGGACGACGCCAAAAACCGCCAGCTGGAGCTCATCATGACCCGGATCGGCGAGGTGGTGGCCAAGACCCCCGGGCAAGCGGCGCTGCACAAGGACGTCGAGCGGGACCTGCGAGTCATCCTCAACGGCTGGATCGCGTTCACCTTCGAGCTGTGCCGTCAGCGCATCATCGACCCCACCACCAGCGCCGAACGCCTGGCCGACTCGTGCGCGCACACGCTGCTGGACGCGATCACCCGGGTACCCGAGATCCCCGACGAACTGGCCCACGCGATGGCCACCTCTCGTCACCAGCCGCAGTAGACGTTTTGTCGGTGGCTGTTGGCACCATGGCTAGGTGAGCACCCGTGACCCGCTAGGCCGGTTCAGCGCGATCACGCGCGAGTGGTTCGACAGCACCTTCCCCGCGCCGACCAGCGCGCAGGCCGCCGCCTGGGACGCCATCGCCGATGGCAACAACACGCTGGTGATCGCGCCGACCGGATCCGGGAAGACGCTGGCCGCGTTCCTATGGGCCCTGGATAGTCTTGCCGGCTCGGCCGAAAGGCCGGCCGGCACCCGCGTGCTCTATGTGTCCCCGCTCAAGGCGCTGGCCGTCGACGTGGAGCGCAACCTGCGCACCCCGTTGGCGGGGCTCACCCGAATCGCCGAGCGGCATGGTCTTCCGCGCCCCCGACATCAGTGTCGGGGTCCGCTCGGGCGACACCCCGCCCGCGCGCCGACGCCAACTCATCACCTCCCCACCCGACGTGCTGATCACCACCCCCGAGTCGCTGTTCTTGATGCTGACCTCGGCCGCGCGCGAAACCCTGGCCGGCGTCCAGACCGTGATCGTCGACGAGGTTCACGCCATCGCAGCCGGCAAGCGCGGCGCACACCTGGCGGTGTCGCTGGAACGGCTCGACTCGACCTCCGGGATGGGCGGCCCGCCCAGCGCATCGGATTGTCGGCGACGGTGCGTCCACCCGAGGAGCTCGCGCGGTTCCTGTCCGGACACGCCCCGACCACGATCGTGGCTCCCCCGTCGGCCAAGTCCTTCCAGCTCACCGTGCAGGTGCCGGTGCCCGACATGGCCAACCTGACGGACACCCAGGGGCCCCCCACCATCTGGCCCGACGTCGAGGCTCGCCTGGTCGACCTGATCGAAGCACACAGCTCGACCATCGTGTTCGCCAATTCGCGACGGCTGGCCGAGCGACTTACCGCACGGCTCAACGAAATTCACGCCGATCGTCGCGGTGTCGAACTCTCGACCGAGTCCAATCGGCGGGTACCCGGCGGGGCGCCGGCGCACATCATGGGCAGCGGGCAGACCTACGGGGCGGACACCGTACTGGCCCGCGCCCACCACGGTTCGGTCAGCAAGGAGCAACGCGCCCTGGTCGAGGAGGACCTCAAACGCGGACTGCTCAAGGCGGTGGTGGCCACCTCGAGTCTGGAACTGGGTATCGACATGGGGGCCGTCGACCTGGTGATCCAGGTGGAGGCACCGCCCTCGGTGGCCAGCGGCCTGCAACGCATCGGCCGGGCCGGCCATCAGGTCGGTGAGGTCTCCCGCGGCGTGCTGTTCCCCAAGCACCGGACCGACCTGATCAGCTGCGCGGTCAGCGTGCAACGGATGCTGGCCGGGCAGATCGAGACGATGCGGGTGCCCGCCAACCCGCTCGACATCCTCGCGCAACAGACCGTCGCGGCGGCCGCGCTGGAGCCGCTGGACGCCGACCGGTGGTTCGACACGGTGCGCCGCAGCGCGCCGTTCGCGACCCTGCCGCGCAGCGTGTTCGAGGCCACCCTGGACCTGCTGGCCGGTAAGTATCCGTCGACCGAATTCGCCGAGCTGCGACCGCGGCTGGTCTACGACCGCGACACCGGCACGCTGACCGCCCGGCCCGGTGCGCAGCGGCTGGCCGTCACCTCCGGCGGCGCGATTCCCGATCGTGGGATGTTCACCGTCTATCTGGCTTCACTGAAGCCGAAAAGCCCTCGCGAGTAGGCGAACTCGACGAGGAAATGGTCTACGAGTCACGCCCCGGCGATGTCATCTCGCTGGGGGCCACCAGCTGGCGGATCACCGAGATCACCCACGACCGGGTGCTGGTGATTCCCGCCCCGGGCCTGCCGGCCCGACTGCCGTTCTGGCGCGGCGACGGCGTGGGTCGCCCCGCCGAGCTCGGCGCCGCGCTGGGCGCATTCACCGGCGAAGTGGCCGGACTGGACCGCGATACATTCGGAACACGTTGTGCTGCATTGGGTTTCAATGACTATGCAACCGACAACCTGTGGGTGCTGCTCGACGACCAACGGACCGCCACCGGGACGGTACCCACCGATACCACTTTGCTGGTCGAGCGATTCCGCGACGAGCTGGGCGACTGGCGGGTGATCCTGCACTCGCCGTACGGGCTTCGGGTGCATGGACCGCTCGCGCTGGCGGTGGGCCGGCGGCTGGCCGAACGCTACGGCATCGACGAAAAGCCGACCGCCTCCGACGACGGCATCGTGGTGCATCTGCCCGACACCCTCGAGGAAACCCCCGCCGGCGCCGAGCTTTTCGTCTTCGACGCCGACGAGATCGACCCCATCGTCACCGCCGAAGTGGGTGGCTCGGCGCTGTTCGCGTCCCGGTTCCGGGAATGCGCGGCGCGTGCGCTGCTGCTGCCCCGCCGCCACCCCGGCCGCCGCTCGCCGCTGTGGCACCAGCGTCAGCGCGCGGCCCAATTGCTGGAAGTGGCCCGCAAATACCCCGACTTTCCGATCGTGCTGGAGACCGTCCGGGAATGTCTGCAGGACGTTTACGACGTCCCGGCGCTGGTCGATTTGATGACCGGCATCGCTGCGCGCCGGATCCGGGTGCTCGAGGTCGAAACCGCGAAGCCCTCACCGTTCGCGGCGTCGCTGTTGTTCGGCTACGTCGGCGCGTTCATGTACGAGGGCGACTCCCCGCTTGCCGAGCGCCGCGCGGCGGCCCTGTCGCTGGACAGCACGCTGCTGGCCGAGCTGCTCGGCCGGGTCGAGCTGCGCGAGCTGCTCGATACGGACGTCATCGCCGCGACCGGACGCCAGTTGCAGCATCTGTCCGCCGACCGGGCCGCCCGCGATGCCGAGGCGGTCGCCGATCTGCTGCGGCTGCTCGGCCCGCTGACCGAAGACGAGGTCGCCGCGCGAGCCGAGGCCGCCGACGTCGGCGGCTGGCTGGAGGGGTTGCGCGCCGCCCGGCGCGCGCTGACGGTGTCGTTCGCGGACCGCAGCTGGTGGGTGGCCATCGAGGACATCGGCCGGCTGCGCGACGGGGTCGGCGCGGCCGTACCGCCGGGCGTCCCGGCCACGTTCACCGAGCAGGTAACCGACCCGCTGGGAGAGCTGCTCGGCCGCTACGCCCGTACCCGCACCCCGTTCACCACGGCCGAGGCCGCGGCTCGCTTCGGGCTGGGGCTGCGGGTGACGGCCGACGTGCTGAGCCGGATGGCCAGCGATGGCCGGCTGGTGCGCGGCGACTTCGTCGCTCCCGAAGCCGCCTCCGGCGGGTCCGGCGGCGTCGGAGGCGAGCAGTGGTGTGACGCCGACGTGTTGCGGATTCTGCGGCGGCGTTCGCTGGCGGCGCTGCGCGCCCAGGTCGAGCCGGTCAGCACCGCCGCGTACGGGCGGTTCCTGCCCGCCTGGCATCACCTGGGTACCGCAAGCGGCCTGGACGGGCTGATGGCGGTCATCGATCAGCTGGCCGGCGTTCGGATACCGGCGTCGGCGCTGGAGCCGCTGGTGCTGGCACCGCGGGTCCGCGACTATTCGCCGGCGATGCTCGACGAGCTGCTGGCGGCCGGGGAGGTCACCTGGTCGGGCGCCGGGTCGATCTCGGGTAGTGATGGGTGGATCGCGCTGCACGCCAGCGATTCCGCTCCGCTGACCTTGGCCGCGCCTGACGAGATCGACTTCACCGATACCCACCGCGCGATCCTGGACGCGCTGGGCGGAGGCGGCGCGTACTTCTTTCGCCAACTCGCCCAGGACGGGATCGGCGAAACGACGCTCAAAGATGCCCTGTGGGAGCTGATCTGGGCCGGCCGGATCACCGGCGACACCTTCGCCCCGGTGCGCGCACTGCTCACCGGCACCGGGGCCCGCAAGCGCTCGGCCCCCGCGCACCGCACCCGCCGGCCGCCCCGGCTGAGCCGGTACAGCGTCGCGCATCCGCACGCTCGTACCACCGACCCCACCGTGGCCGGCCGCTGGTCGGCGCTGCCGGCTCCAGAGCCCGATTCCACACTGCGCGCCCACTACCAAGCCGAGCTGCTGTTGAGCCGCCACGGCGTGCTGACCAGAGGCGCGGTGGCGGCCGAAAGTGTGCCAGGCGGGTTCGCCACCCTCTACAAGGTTCTGAGCACATTCGAAGACGCCGGCAGGTGTCAGCGTGGGTACTTCGTCGAGTCGCTGGGCGGCGCCCAATTCGCCGTCGCCTCGACCGTCGACCGGCTGCGCAGTTACCTCGACGGTGTCGACCCGGAGCGACCGGAATACCGGGCCGTCGTACTGGCCGCTGCCGACCCGGCGAACCCGTACGGCGCCGCATTGCCCTGGCCCGCCGCAATGGGCGCGGGCGACGCTCCCGGGGCACGCCCCGGCCGCAAGGCCGGCGCGCTCGTGGTACTGGTCGACGGCGAACTGTCCTGGTTCCTCGAGCGCGGCGGACGATCATTGCTGACATTCACCGACGATCCCGGCGCCGACCACGCGGCGGCCCTGGCGCTGGCCGAACTGGTCACCGCCCGCCGGGTCGAGTCGATACTCGTCGAACGCATCAACTCGGTGCCGGTCCTGCAGCCGCTCGCCGGCGGGCCGAGTCCCGTCGCCGCGGCACTGTCGGAGGCCGGCTTCGCCCGCACCCCCCGCGGAATGCGGCTGCGCTGACTTTGCTAGAGAACCATGCCCGAGGGTGACACGGTCTGGCACACCGCAGCGACGCTGCGGGAGCACCTGGCCGGGCAGACGCTGACCCGCTGCGACGTCCGGGTACCGCAATTCGCCACCGTCGACCTCACCGGCAACGTGGTGGACGAAGTGCTCAGCCGGGGCAAGCACCTGTTCATCCGGGTGGGGCGGGCCAGCATTCACTCGCATTTGAAGATGGAGGGCAGCTGGCGCGTCGGCAACCGCCCGGTACGGGTGGATCACCGGGCCCGCATCGTGCTGGAAGCCAACGACGTTCGCGCCGTCGGCGTGGACCTCGGAGTGCTCGAGATCCTCGATCGCGACCACGACGGCGAGGTGGTCGCGCACTTGGGGCCCGATCTGCTGGGCCCGGACTGGGATGCCCAGATTGCCGGCAGCCAATCTGGCCGCACACCCGGACCGGCCGATTGCCGAGGCGCTGCTGGACCAACGTGTGCTGGCCGGGGTGGGGAATGTCTACTGCAACGAGCTGTGTTTCGTCAGCGGACATCTGCCCACCGCGCCGGTCAGCGCGATCGCCGACCCGCGTCGTTTGGTCTCCCGAGCCCGGGACATGCTGTGGGCCAATCGCTTTCGTTGGAACCGCTGTACCACCGGTGACACCCGCGCCGGCCGGCAGCTGTGGGTCTACGGTCGTGCCGGGCAAAATTGCCGTCGCTGCGGGACATGCATCAACGTCGACGACACCGGTGAGCGGGTGGCCTATTGGTGCCCGTCCTGTCAGCGCTGAATCCGTTCGGCCCCAGTCAATCGCGGGCGTGCGCCAGGAAAAACTGCGCAATCGCTTCCGATCCGTCCAGCGCGCGCGTGGTCGCTCCGATAACCGCCTTGGGCAGATACTGCTTGCCGCCCGGCCAGGTGTGCCCGCCGTTGTCGATCTGATAGAAGACCACCTCGGTGGACGCCGCACACGCCGTTGAGTCATAACGGTGCACGACGGTGCCGTCCCCGACGTTGGGCAATATCTCTGCCACCGGATCGCCTTCGCATCCGTCGACCGAGCGCCACTTGTCCACCATGCTTTTGGCCGAGATGGAGTGGCTCAGCCCGCCGCGACCGCGTACGTCCCCACCATTGAAATGCACCAGGGGATCGGCGGTCCCGTGCGCCTCCCACACCGAAACCGGCTGTGACGGATTGCATGCCACACCCACGCCCAGCGTGCCCGCCACGGGCGCGATCGCGGAGAAAACATCAGCGCGATCACAAGCCAGCCTGTTGGACATGAAGCCGCCGTTGGACATTCCGGTGGCGTAGACGTGGCCGGGGGCGATGTTGTAGTCGTTGCGCAGCTTGCCGGCCAGCCCAACCAGGAACCCGACGTCGTCAATGTGACGGCGATCTGCGGGCGACGCCCCCCGTCCGTCGGCCCAGCTCTTGTCGTAACCGTCGGGGTAGACGACCAGAAGATTGTGGGCGTCGGCGACGGCATCGAAGTCGGTCAGACCCCGCTGACCCTTTCCGCTGCCGCCGCCGCCGTGCAGGCTGAGCACCAAACCGACGGGATCACCCGGCGGCACGTGCATTAGGTAGGTCCGGTCCATGCCGCCGGATCGGAATGTCCCGGACAGATCGCGAGCGGCGGCCGCCGATACTTGCCGCACGCCGCAGCCGACAAGGCAGACCGCCAGCAGCGCCAGCGATAACCATCGTTCGTACGGCATGGGGTCAAATTACCGACCGCGCTTGCGGAGCGATCAGGACGGGCGCCCCATACCCTTACCCGCGCTGAAAACGGACATGTTCACCCGCTCTTCAGACTCGTTCGCGTTGGCAACGATCGCGATATGGGAGATGATGAGGAGCGTGAAAATTGGCAAGCCCGGCCCCCTACACATGCCGTCGGGTACCCGGCTTGTAGTTGCGATGGCCGCGTCGCTCGGTGTGCTCGGAGCAGGCTTAGCCCCTGCCGCTCACGCCGATGCTAGCGACGACAAATTCGTACAACTCCTGATATCCGACGGCATCACCCACGACTCAGTCCCAGCCGCGATCGGTGCAGCTCGGAAGGTCTGCCAGTACCTCGGCGAAGGCATGACGCCCAACGAGGTCGTTGTCGACGTGATGAACAGCAGTAGCTTGCCCGACTACGACGCCGGCTACTTCGTCGGCGCGGCAATCCGCGCCTACTGCCCGAAGTACCTGCCACCGGCGCAGCCGGCACCCCCACCCCCACCGCCGCCCCCGTCCTAACGACGACGGGCGAGCCGTCAACCTTTAGCCTCCGCCTGAGTGTAAAGTTTAACGCCAGGTAAACAAATGGAGGCTTGGAAATGATCACGAAGCTAATAATCGGCGCGGCAGTCGTTCTCGGTGCGACCGTTGGGTTGGCAGCGCCGGCCAGCGCCGACATTGCGTTCAACCAATTGACCTGTACCTGCGGGGCACCGCCCCCGTTAGCCAGTCCACTGGTCGCGGATCGCATCAATCAGGGAATTCTGGACGCCGAAACCCGCCAACTGCCCGGCGATTGAGGATCAGCCCGCTATTTCTCGGCGACTGACGAACTCGCGGCGCGATCCGGTGAACGGATCGTCGAACTCGATGCGCTGTGCCAGCAATCCCAACGGAGTACTGAAGTCATCGGCGGGCACATCAATCACCTTGGGGTACAACGGATCACCGACGATCGGCAACCCCAGCGACGCCATGTGCACGCGCAACTGGTGAGTGCGCCCGGTGCGCGGCGTCAGCCGGTACCGGCCATCGGGAGATAAAAGCTCCACCAGCGTCTCGGCATTGGGCACGCCCGGCTCGATGACCGCCTGCAGGTGGCCACGGCGTTTGACGATCCGGTTTTTCACCACCCGCGGCAGCACCAGGGCCGGATCGACCGCCGCGCGGGCCAGATACGTCTTGCCCACCAGGCCGCGGGCGAACAGCATCTGATACGCGCCCCGCACCTCGCGCCGGGTGGTGAACAGCAGCACCCCGGCGGTCAGCCGGTCGAGCCGGTGGGCGGGGCTCAGCTCGGGCAAGCCCAGTTCCTTACGCAGCCGCACCAGCGCGGTCTGCGCGACGTGACTGCCCCTGGGCATGGTGGCCAGAAAGTGCGGCTTGTCCACGACCACGATGTCGTCGTCGCGATGGAGCACCGGGAGGTCGAACGGCACCGCAACCTCATCGGGCAGGTCCCGGTACAGGTAAACACTCGCCCCGGGGGCCAGCACGGTGGCCTCGTCGATCACCACACCGTCGGCGTCGACGACCTCTCCGGCCAGAACCTTCGCGCGGGCCGGCTCGCCAAACCGCTCGGTCAGCTCGGCCAGCACCGTCCCGCCGTGCAGCCGTACCCGCGCGGGCCCCAAACCGTCGCGCACCGGAAGCGGCGCGGGCCTCACCAAGGATCCACAGAGATCGAAAGAATCAATTGAGGGGAACCGGCTCGAGGATCTCGGCGCGCGCCTCGGGCGCGCTGGCCCGCAACTCGTCTGCCGACACGTCGTCGGGCTGGGCCTGTGACAGGATCTCGGCCTCTACCCGTGCGGTGTAGTTGGCGACCTCACGATTGACGTCCCCGGCGCTCCACCCCAGCACGGGAGCGACCAGCTCGGCGACCTCCCGCGCGCAGTCGACGCCGCGGTGCGGGTATTCGATGGAGATCCGCATCCGGCGGGCCAGGATGTCCTCGAGATGCAGGGCACCTTCGGCGGCAGCGGCGTACACGGCCTCCACCTTCAAGTAGCCCGGCGCCTCCTTGATCGGGCTCAGCAGGTCGCGGACGATCGGCCGCCAGCGCCAGCACCTCGTCTATCAGCGAGCCGTAGCGGTCCAGCAGGTGGCGCACCCGGTACGGGTGCAGGCCCACCAGTTCGCCGACGTGTTCGACCTGGTTGATCAGGGCGAAGTAGCCGACGGCGCCCAGCAGGCTCACCTTTTCGGTGATCGACGGCGCAACCCGGGCCGGGACGAACTGCACCGCCGTGTCGATCGCGTCGGCGGCCATCACCCGGTAGGTGGTGTACTTGCCGCCGGCGATGGCGACCAGACCGGGCGCGGGCACCGCGACGGCGTGCTCCCGGGACAGCTTGGAGGTTTCCTCGCTCTCCCCGGCCAGCAGCGGCCGCAGCCCCGCGTACACCCCGTCGATGTCGGCGTGGGTCAACGGAGTTGCCAGTACCGGTTGACGGTCTGCAGGATGTAGTCGATGTCGGCCTTGGTGGCCGCGGGATGGGCCAGGTCGAGATTCCAATCGGTATCGGTGGTTCCGATGATCCAGTGGCTGCCCCACGGGATGACGAACATCACCGACTTCTGCGGTGCGCAGGATGATCGCGACGTCGCTGACGATCCGGTCCCGCGGCACCACCATGTGCACGCCCTTGGAGGCCCGCACCTGAAACCGGCCGCGCTGCTTGGACAGGGCCTGGATCTCGTCGGTCCACACCCCGGTCGCGTTGACCACGACGTGGCCGCGAACCTCGGTGATCGAGCCGTCTTCGGAGTCGCGGACGCGGACCCCGATCACCCGGTCGCCCTCGCGCAGCAGCGCGACCACCTGGGTGGAGCATCGCACGACCGCGCCGTAATGCGCCGCGGTGCGCGCGACCGTCATGGTGTGCCTGGCGTCGTCGACAACGGTGTCGTAGTAGCGGATTCCGCCGATCAATGAGCTGCGCTTCAGCCCCGGGCTCAACCGCAGCGCGCCGGCGCGCGTCAAATGCTTTTGCGCGGGAACCGATTTCGCACCGCCGAGGCTGTCGTAGAGGAAGATGCCCGCCGCGGTGTAGGGACGCTCCCACCACCGATGGGTCAGCGGGAACAAGAACGGCAGCGGCTTGACCAGATGCGGCGCCAGCGTGGTCAGCGACAGCTCGCGCTCATGGAGCGCCTCGCGCACCAGCCCGAACTCCAGTTGCTCGAGGTAGCGCAGCCCGCCGTGGAACATCTTCGACGAGCGGCTCGAGGTGCCGGAAGCGAAGTCGCGCGCCTCGACCAGGGCGACCTTGAGCCCGCGGGTGGCGGCATCCAGGGCGCACCCGGAGCCCACCACGCCGCCGCCGATCACCACGACGTCGAACTGCTCGGTGCCGAGTCGCTCCCAGAACGCGGCGCGTTGCTGCGGGCCGAGCATGGAAACCGGATCATTCACGACGAAGGACTCCTCACTGGGGAATTCGATGTCCGTGTTACTCGTCAGTAGGTGGTGCTCCACTAAGGCTAGTTCGTCGGGTGCCGGAGGGGTCGCGGTCAGTCCAGATCGTCGTGTGCCATCAGCCGTCGAGCGGCCTCGGTGATCGAACCGGACAACGACGGGTAGACGGCCAGCGTCTGCGCCAGCTCGTTGACGGTGATGCGGTTTTGCACGGCCACGGCGATCGGCAGGATCAGCTCGGAGGCGATCGGCGCCACCACCACGCCGCCGATGACCACGCCGGTGGACTTCCGGCAGAAGACCTTGACGAAGCCCTGCTGCAACCCCGACATCTTGGCGCGCGCGTTGGTCCGCAACGGCAGCGTGACCGTCCGGGCAGGCACCGAGCCGTCGTCGATCATGGTCTGCGGCACCCCGACGGCGGCGATCTCGGGCCTGGTGAACACCGTCGCGGCGACCGTGCGCAACCGGATCGGGCTCACCCCTTCGCCCAGCGCGTGATACATCGCGATCCGGCCCTGCATGGCCGCGACCGACGCCAGCAGCAGCAGACCGGTGCAGTCGCCGGCCGCATAGATTCCGGGCACCGAGGTGCGCGAGACCCGGTCTACCTTCAGGTAGTCGCCGCGCCCCAGCTCGATGCCGACGCGTTCCAGGCCGAGGCCGCCGGTGTTGGGCACCGAACCGATGGTCATCAGCGCGTGACTGCCCTCGACGGTGCGGCCGTCGGTGATCGTCACCAGGACGCCGTTGTCGGTGCGGACCACCGATTCGGCCCGGGCGTTCTTGAACAGCTTCACGCCGCGTTCGGCGAACGCCTCTTCCAGGACCAGCGCGGCGTCGGCGTCCTCGTGCGGCAGCACCCGGTCCCGGCTGGCCACCACGGTCACCGGCACGCCGAGCTCGGTGTAGGCGTGCACGAACTCCGCGCCGGTGACGCCGGAGCCCACCACGATCAGGTGCTCGGGCAGCGCCGCAGGTCGTAGAGCTGCCGCCAGGTCAGGATGCGCTCGCCGTCGGGCTGGGCTGACGGCAGCACCCGCGGGCTGGCGCCGGTGGCGATCAGCACGACGTCGGCCTCGTGTTCGGTGACGGTGCCGTCGGCGGCGGTCACCTTGATGCGGTGCTGGGCCATGCCGGGCGTGGAGTCGCACCAGCTCGCCGCGGCCCGGCGACCAGACGCACACCCTGGGCGAGCAGCTGGGCGGTGATATCGGCGGACTGCTCGGCGGCCAGCGCCTTGACCCGCTTGTGGATCTGCGGCAAGCGAGATCTTGGCGTCGTCGATGTCGATGTCGAAGCCCAGCCGGGGCGCCCGCCGCAGTTCGGTGCGCAGCCAGGTCGAGGCGATGAACGTCTTGGACGGCACGCAATCGTCCAGCACGCACGCGCCGCCGATGCCTTCGGAGTCGATCACGGTGACGTCGGTGGTATCGGGGTGTGACGTGGCGGCCACCAGCGCGGCTTCGTAACCGGCCGGGCCTCCACCGATGATCACGATGCGGGTCACCACGGCCCTAACCTATCCGGACCGCGGCACCCCCCGCACCCCGTCGAACCGTCGGATGAATACCGAGTGACCATCCGCCGTTTAAGCTTTCTGCGTGCCGATCTACGCCGCCTACGGGTCGAACATGCATCCGGAGCAGATGCAGAAGCGTGCACCCCACTCCCCGATGGCAGGAACGGGCTGGCTGCACGGGTGGCGGCTGACCTTCGGCGGCGAAGACATCGGCTGGGAGGGAGCACTGGCCAGCGTCGTCGAGGATCCCGACGCCAAGGTGTTCGTCGTGCTCTACGACATGACGCCGGCCGACGAGATGAGCCTGGACCGCTGGGAGGGCTCCGAGTTCGAAATCCACAAGAAGATCAGGTGCCGGGTGGAGCGCCTCTCGTCGGACACCACCACCGATCCGGTGCTGGCGTGGCTCTATGTTGTCGACGCCTGGGAGGGCGGACTGCCGTCGGCGCGGTACCTGGGCGTGATGGCCGATGCCGCCGAAATCGCCGGCGCGCCAGCAGAATACGTCCATGACCTGCGGACCCGGCCGGCCCGCAACATCGGCCCGGGGACTACCGCGTAACGGCGCTTACGTCGCCGAGATTGCGGCCGACTGCTCGATGATGTTGACCATCACCCGCAGCCCGACCGCCAGCGCCCGCTCGTCAAGGTCGAACGTCGGCTGGTGCAGATCCAACTGCGGCCCCTCACCCGACCACACGCCCAGTCGGGCCATCGCGCCGGGAACCTCCTCCAGATACCAGGAGAAGTCCTCGCCACCGCCGGATTGCCGGGTGTCAGCAAGCACGTCGGGGCCGACGGCCTCGATCGCGTGGGTGAGGATGCGGGTGGAGATCTCCTCGTTGACCACCGGCGGCACCCCGCGCCGGTATTGCATGCGTGTGTTCGATCGCCAGCGGCGACAGCAGGCGCCGTCACGACCTCGCGGACGAGCACCTCCAGCCCGACCCAGGTCTCGCGGCTGGCGGTACGGATGGTGCCGGCCAGCACGCCGCTCTGCGGGATGGCGTTGGCGGCCACACCGGCATTGACCGCACCCCACACCATCACCGTGCTGTTGCGCGGGTCGATGCGGCGGGACAGCACCCCGGGCAGTCCGGTGATCAGCGTGCCGAGCCCGTAGACCAGGTCGCCGGTCAGGTGCGGGCGCGAGGTGTGCCCGCCCGGCGAATACAGCGTGATCTCCAGCTGGTCGGCCGCCGAGGTGATCGGGCCTTGCCGGACCGCGACCTTGCCGACCGCCAGCCGTGGGTCGCAGTGCAGGGCGAAGATCCGCGACACCCCGGCCAGCGCTCCGGCGGCGATGGCGTCGATCGCGCCGCCGGGCATCAGCTCCTCGGCGGCCTGGAAGATCAGCCGCACCCCGACCGGCAGCTCCGGCACCGACGCCAGCGCCAGCGCGGTGCCCAGCAGGATCGCGGTGTGCGCGTCGTGCCCGCAGGCGTGCGCGACGTTGGGCACCGTCGAGGCGTAGGGGCGCCGGTCCGCTCGGCCATCGGCAGCGCGTCCATGTCGGCCCGCAGCGCGATCCGCGGCCGGTGTTCCGGCCCGAAGTCGCAGGTCAGTCCGGTACCGCCGGGCAGCACCTTGGGGTTCAGGCCCGCGTCGGCCAACCGCTCGGCGACGAACTGGGTGGTGGCGTACTCCTGCCGGCCCAACTCGGGATAGCGGTGGATGTGCCTGCGCCACTCGACCAGGTCGTCGTAGTGGGCGGCCAGCCACGACTCGGCGGCGTCAACCAGGCTCATCTGCCGGCCCGGCGTTCCACCGCAGCCAATACCCGGTCCCGTTCGGCGCCGTCCTGGGCGAGGCGCGACGACCGTGCGGGCCAGCATGATCGCGCCCTCGACCACCGCGTTGTCGGCGCTGGGACCGGCGGCGGCAGCGGCGAACGCCGGCTGGTGGACCGTGGCGCCACCGGCATCGATACCGATCATCGGGTGGATGCCCGGCATCACCTGGGTGACGTTGCCCATATCGGTGCTGCCCATCGGCAGCGTCGCCTCGATTTCGGGTGCCACCGGCTCGCGCCCCAGCCGGCGCATCTCGTCGCGACAAACCTCGGCCAGCCATCGGTCGGGCGTGAGCTCGGCGTATGGCGGTGACGGCGTGTCGATTTCGTATTCGCAGCCGGTGGCCAGCGCGCCGGCGGCAAAGCAGCGCGGCCATCCTGCCCTCGAGCTCGGCGCAGCGAATCAAGTTCGGTCGCCCGCATCGTGTACCGCAGCTCGCGTGGCCGGGGATGACGTTGACCGCCTGCCCGCCGTTGGTGACGATCCCGTGCACCAGCTGACCGGGCGCCAGTTGCTGCCGCAGCAGCCGATCGCCACCTGCGCGACGGTGATGGCGTCGGCGGCGTTGACGCCGAGATACGGGGCGACGGCGGCATGCGATTCCTTGCCGCGGTAGTCCACCGTCACCTCGGACAAAGCCAGCGAGCGGGCCCCGGCGATGTCGGTGGGCCCGGGATGCAGCATCACGGCCGCCGCGATGTCGTCGAACGTTCCGGCCTTCAGCAGCAGCGCCTTGCCGCCGCCGGCCTCCTCGGCGGGGGTGCCGATCAGGGCAACGGTGAGGCCCAGCTCGTCGGCCACCTCGGCCAGCGCCAGCGCGGTTCCGACCGCCGAGGCCGCGATGATGTTGTGGCCGCAGGCATGTCCGATCTCGGGCAGGGCGTCGTACTCGGCGCAGATCCCGATCACCAGCGGTCCGCTGCCGAAATCGGCACGGAAGGCGGTGTCCAGGCCGCCGGCGGCCGGGGTGACCTCGAAGCCTCGCTCGGCGACCAGTGCCTGCGTTTTGGCGCAGCTACGATGCTCGGCGAACGCCAACTCGGGCTCGGCGTGGATTGCGTGTGAGAGCTCGACGAGGTCGACGCCACGACGCCGCACTGCGCTCTCGACGCTGTCCAATGCGGTGTTGGTGGGCATCCTCGCAGTATCTCACCGACCGAAACCGCGGCTGACCGCCCCGGCGGCCGCTACACCCGTCCGGCGATGAAGCTCGCCGCCTGGTCGGGGTAGGGCGGTATCGAATAGTCGTGGTGCGCGTCCCGGTCGCGACCGCCGACGACGCAGACCGGGTCACCGGGGCTGCACAGGTCGATGGCACGGCCGGCGAACTGCCCCGCGGTCGACAGGGGGGTGTTGAACCGGTTGCCGGGATTGCCGAACACCGCGACGGCCCTGATCTTGCTGGCCAGGCCGGGGTCCAGCGCCGGAGCCGACCCGAACTCACCGATGGTGTTGCCCAGCGGCGGTACCCCGGCCAGCATCGAGACCGCGGCGGCGCCCTGCGAGAAGCCGCCGAGGATCAGGTGGGTGCCCGGGCACTGGTCGACCATCGCCGCGATGTGATCGCGGGCGTCGTTGGCGCCGTCGCCGGTGGTCAGGAAGTTGTAGCTGGCCGGATAGTTCACCGGGTAGTTGTCGAAGTTGCGTCCGCCCAGGGCGGGCTGCAGCGCGGCGAAGAGCGCATCACCCACGACACCCAGGCCGGGTGGCTCGTTGGTACCGCGGGCGAAGATGAGTTGGACGTCGGGGCAGTCCGCTCCCGCCCTCGGCGCCGGGACGCTAACGAGCGCGGCCATCGAGACCGCTACAGCAACGAGCGCGCCGACAATCGGCCACCTACCAAAACTCATGCGGGAAATCCTGACATATGTAGCGAAGCTAAGCTCGCGCAGTGTGACCGACGTTGCATTCGAGACTCTTCAACTCGCGCGGCGCGCGGCGCATTCCATCCGCGAGCTAACGGGGATAGCCGAGCACGACGTCGCAATCGTTCTCGGCTCGGGATGGTCGCCGGCGATCGCCGAGCTGGGCTCCCCGACTGTCGTGCTGCCGCAGGCCGACATTCCCGGCTTCGCACCACCGCGCGCGGTCGGCCATCCCGGTGAGCTGTTGTCGGTGCGCATCGGTGAGCACCAGGTGCTGGTACTGGCCGGACGCGTGCACGCCTACGAGGGCCATGACCTGCGTCACGTCGTCCACCCGGTCCGGGCGGCCTGCGCGGCCGGGGCCGGCATCGTGGTGCTGACCAACGCGGCCGGCGGATTGCGCACCGACATGCGGGTCGGACAGCCGGTACTGATCAGCGATCACCTGAACCTGACCGCGCGTTCACCGTTGGTCGGCGCCCAGTTCGTGGATCTCACCGACGCGTACGCCTCGCGGCTGCGGCGGCTCGCCCGGGAGGCCGACCCCGAGCTGACCGAAGGCGTGTACGCCGGCCTGCCCGGGCCGCACTACGAGACGCCGGCCGAAATCCGGATGCTGCAGACATTGGGCGCCGACCTGGTCGGCATGTCGACGGTGCATGAGACGATCGCGGCCCGAGCGGCCGGTGCCGAGGTGCTGGGCATTTCGCTGGTGACCAACCTGGCGGCCGGTATCACCGGCGCGCCGCTGAGCCACGCCGATGTGGTGGCCGCCGGCGCCGCATCGGCGTCCCGGATCGGCGCTCTGCTGGCCTCGGTCATTAAGCGGATAGCCCGGATTTAGCGGAATGGTGTTGTGACACAACCATTGAAGTTCGGCACCGCGGGGCTGCGCGGTCCGGTGCGCGACGGCCCGGACGCCATGAACGTCGCGGTGGTGTCGCGTGCCACGTGGGCAGTGGCACAGGTACTTACCGATCGCGGCCTGGCCGGGTCGCAGGTGATCGTCGGGCGCGACGCCCGGCACGGCTCGGCGATCTTCGCCACGGTCACCGCGGAAGTGCTCGCCGCCGAAGGCTTTTCGGTGCTTTTGTTTCCCGGCCCGGTGCCCACGCCGGTGGTCGCATTCGCGGTGCGTCACACCGGCGCCGCCGCCGGGATCCAGATCACGGCCTCACACAATCCGCCGTCCGACAACGGCTACAAGGTGTACTTCGACGGTGGCATACAGATCATCTCTCCCACCGACACCCAGATCGAAACCGCAATGGCGACAGCGCCTCCCGCCGACCAGATCGCCCGAAAACCGGTGACGCCCGCGGACACCGACCTGGTCGAGCGCTACATCGAACGTGCGGCCGGGGTGCGGCGCGCCACCGGTTCGGTGCGGGTAGCCCTGACTCCGCTGCACGGGGTTGGCGGCGCGGTGGCCGTCGAGACGCTGCACCGCGCCGGCTTCGAGCAGGTGCACACCGTCGGCGCCCAGTTCGCGCCGGACCCCGACTTCCCCACCGTCGCGTTTCCGAACCCCGAGGAGCCCGGCGCCGCCGACGCGCTACTCGCCCTGGCCGCCGATGTCGAGGCCGACATCGCGATTGCCCTTGACCCCGACGCCGACCGTTGCGCGGTGGGCATACCCACCGCGACGGGATGGCGGATGCTGTCCGGCGACGAAACCGGCTGGCTGCTAGGCGATTACATCCTGTCTCACGAGCGGGCGGACACTGCCGTGGTTGCCAGCACCGTGGTGTCCTCCCGAATGCTGGGCGAGATCGCCGCCCACTACGGCGCGGTCCACGTCGAGACCCTGACCGGCTTCAAATGGCTGGCGCGCGCCGATTCGCGCGTGCCTGGCGGCAGGCTGGTCTACGCCTACGAAGAAGCGATCGGCCACTGCGTGGATCCGGCCGCGGTGCGCGACAAGGACGGCATCAGCGCCGCGGTGCTGGTGTGCGACCTGGTTGCCGCGCGCAAACAGCAGGGCCGTTCGATACCCGACGTGCTCGACGAACTCGCCCGGCAATACGGCGTACACGAGGTTGCGGCGGTATCGCGGCGGGTCGCCGACAGCGCCGAGGCCGCCGAACTCATGCGGCGGCTGCGCAACGCCCCACCCGGTGCGCTGGCCGGGTTCACGGCGAGCACCACCGATATAGGCGACGCGCTGGTCTTCACCGCCGGTGACGACAACACCTCGATCAGGGTGGTGGTGCGGCCTTCCGGGACCGAGCCGAAGCTGAAGTGCTACTTGGAGATTCGCTGCGCGGATTCCGACGACCTGACTTCTTCCCGGACTTATGCCCATGCGCTGCGCGCGGAGTTGGTCGCTTCGGTGGAGCACTGGTAGATATGCGGGGCCCGAACTGACGGTCGCCCGCATCGCCGAGACCCGGCACGATAAACGCCGACTTGTTGAGCCCTTTGTCGACCGCCGCGGTGAACACTCGCGCGTTCGGCGCTATTTTCTCAACCGCCGCAAGGCCTTCCGGCGCGGCCACCACACAGAGCACGCTGATATCCGTCGCGCCACGGCCCTGCAGCAGTTCGATCGCGTACGTCATCGACCCGCCGGTCGCCAGCATCGGGTCAAGCACCATGATCGGTCGGCCTTTGAGCTTCTCGGGCAACGATTCCATGTACGGAAACGGCAGATGAGTTTCCTCGTCGCGGGCGACGCCGACGAACCCGACCTCGGCCTCCGGGATCGCGGCCTGCGCCTCGTCGACCATCCCCAGCCCGGCACGCAACACCGGAACCAGCAGCGGCGGTTTGAGCAGTCGGCTCCCGAACGTCTCGGCCAGTGGCGTCCGGATCCGGACCGGCTCACTGGCCGCGTCCCGGGTGGCCTCGTAAACCAGTACCAGCGTCAGCTCGCGCAGCGCGGCCCGAAAGCCGGCCGCATCGGTGCGTTTGTCTCGCAGCGAGGTCAGCCGGGCTGCGGCCAACGGGTGATCAACTACGCGCACCTCCATGCGCTCGAGGGTATATAACGATCCGACTTCGGTTGCCTAAAGTGCTGCTGACACGCTCGCGCGCCTGCCGTCGGTCGCGACACTCGGGCTCATATGCTCCCCGGGTGTTTCGCGAGATTCAAAGTCCCAGAAGGTTGATCAGCTGGGCGTCCCGCGCCCTCGTTGTGGCCGGCGCGGTGGCGCTGACGTGGCTGGCGGCCACCCCGTTGGCTCCTCACGTGATCGCCGCTGCCGCGCTGCCGAGGCCCGCGCACATCGTCATCGTGGTGGAAGAGAACCGCTCTGAGGGCCACATCATCGGCAGCCCGCAGAACCCGTTCATCAATGCCCTTGCCTCCCATGGCGCGAACATGGTCCAGTCATTCGCCGAAACCCACCCCAGCGAGCCGAACTATTTGGCGCTCTTCGCCGGCAACACATTTGGAGTGACGAAGGACTCGTGCCCGGTCAACGCCGGCAATGCTCCCAACATGGCATCCGAATTGCTTGGCGCCGGATACACATTCATCGGCTATGCCGAAGACCTGCCCGCCGTCGGCTCGCCCGTGTGCAGCGCGGGCAAGTACGCGCGCAAGCATGTGCCGTGGGCCAATTTCGCCAATGTGCCGCCGGCGAATTCGGCGCCGTTCTCCGCATTTCCGATGGGCAACTACGACAGCCTGCCAACGGTCTCGTTCGTCATTCCCAACAACGACAACAACATGCACGACGGCTCGGTCGCGCAGGGCGACGCCTGGCTGAATCGGCAGCTGTCCGGGTACGCCAATTGGGCGGTGGCCAACAACAGCCTGCTGATCGTGACTTGGGATGAGGACGACGGATCCGGTTCGCCAGGCAGCCACAACCAGATCCCGACGGTGATCTACGGCGCGCATGTCCAACCGGGCACCTACAGCGAGCAGATGAGCCACTACAACGTGCTGTCCACCATCGAGCAGATGTACGGGCTGCCCAAGACCGGCAATGCGGCCCAAGCTCCCCCGATCGCCAGCATCTGGGGTGCGTAATCGATTGCCCGGCTCCTTGCTCGCGCCGTTCCGGCGCTCGCCGTCACCGGGCGTAGCGGCCACCGGGCCCGGCGTCTTCGTTGGCCGTCGCTATTCTGTGCCGCATGGCTGCTGACCTCGTCCCCATCCGTCTGAGCCTGTCCGACGGGGACCGCTACACCGTGTGGGCACCGCGCTGGCGCGACTCAGGCGACGAATGGGAGGCGTTCCTGGGCAAGGACGACGACCTGTATGCCTTCGAGGAGGTTGCCGATCTCGTCGCGTTCGTGCGGTCCGACGCCGACAACGACCTGGTCGATCATCCGGCGTGGAAGGACCTGACGACGGCGCACGCGCACAGTCTCGACCCCGTCAAGGACAAGCAGTTCGACCTGGTCGCTGTCGAGGAGCTGGTGGCCGAGAAGCCGACCGAAGAGTCGGTGAGCGCCCTGGCCGCCGCGCTGGCCATCGTGTCGTCGATCGGATCGGTGTGCGAGCTGGCGGCGGTGTCGAAGTTCTTCAACGGCAACCCCACCCTGGGCACGGTGTCCGGCGGGTTCGACCACTTCACCGGCAAGGCGGGCGGCAAACGCTGGAATTCGATCGCCGAGATCATCGGGCGCAGCTGGGACGACGTGATCAGCGCGATCGACGACGTCATCAGCATTCCCGAGGTCGATGCGGCGGCGGCGGAAAAGGCCGCCGACGAACTCGCCGAAGAACGTGACGAGCCCGAAGAAGACACCGAGGACGAGTCGGACGGCGAAGCCGTCGATGAGGCCCAGGACGAGGACGAAGAGGCCGACGAGGCCGACGAAGACACCGACGACGAAGCCGACGAAGCCGAGGACGAGGACGAAGAGGACACCGCGGCAGAGGAAGCCGAGGAGCGCGCGCCCGGCGACACCTCCGTGCTGGGCAGCGACGAGGACTTCTGGATACAGGTGGGTATCGACCCGGTCCGCATCATGACGAGTTCGGGCACGTTTTACACGCTGCGCTGCTACCTGGACGATCGCCCGATCTTCTTGGGCCGCAACGGACGGATCAGCGTGTTCAGCTCCGAGCGGACGCTGGCGCGCTACCTGGCCGACGAGCACGACCATGACCTGTCGGATTTGAGCACCTACGACGACATCCGTACCGCCGCGACCGACGGGTCCCTTGCCGTGGAGGTCACCGACGAGAACGTCTACGTGCTCAGCGGGCTGGCCGATGACTTCGCCGACGGGCCCGACGCCGTGGATCGTGAGCAGCTCGACCTCGCCGTCGAGCTGCTCCGCGACATCGGTGACTACTCCGAGGAGAGCACGGTCGACAAGACCCTGGAGCCGGGCCGGCCCCTGGGCAAGCTGGTGGCCTACGTGTTGGAGCCCGGCTCGGTGGGCAAACCCGCGTCGCCGTATTCGGCGGCGGTGCGGGAATGGGAGGAACTGGAAAAGTTCGTCGATTCGCGGCTCCGGCGCGAATAGCACCCGTTTGACGGCCCATCGAGTCTCCTCTTTACTGGCGGCAGCGTCCGCCGGAGATCCAGGGCGGCCCGACGGGGAGGTGAACTGAATGTCGCTTCCGGTGATCGGACCGCTGCCGCTGTACGGATTCCAGCGTCCGGCCCTGTTGCTGTTCGGGTTGATCCCGCTGGCATTGCTCGCCGTTTACGTCCTCGTCCAGGGCCGGCGCCGACGCCGGCTGCGCCGGTACACCGATGCTGAAGTGCCGCAGTCGTTGTGGCGACACCTGCCGATTGCTGTGTCGCTGCTCAGCCTGGCGCTGCTGACCATCGCGCTGGCCACCCCGACCCACGACATGCGCATCCCGCGCAACCGCGCCGTGGTGATGCTCGTGATCGACAATTCGCA
The DNA here is from genome assembly GCA_963832935.1 of uncultured Actinomycetota bacterium. Taxonomy (GTDB): domain Bacteria; phylum Actinomycetota; class Actinomycetes; order Mycobacteriales; family Mycobacteriaceae; genus Mycobacterium. The sequence continues at coordinate 65,787 of CAWHWA010000010.1, read as the reverse complement.
ATCCATGCGCGCAACCGACGTCGAGCCCGACCGGCTCAAGGCCGCCGAGCAAGCCGCCAGCAAGTTCGCCGCTCAGCTGACGCCGGGTATCAACCTCGGACTCGTCGGCTTCGCGGGAACGCCCTACCTGCTCGTGCCGCCGACCCCGCAGCACCAGGCCACCATCGATGCCCTGCCGAAGCTGCAGTTCGGCGACGGCACGGCGACTGGTGAAGCCATCTACACCGCTCTGCACGCGATCGACGCGATCAACATCGCCGGCGGGGACACTCCGCCGCCGGCCCGGATTGTGCTGCTGTCCGACGGCGGCGAGAACCGACCGACAGATCCCGGTGATCCGCACGACGGCGCCTACACCGCCGCGCGCCTGGCCAAGGACAAGGGCGTGCCCATCTCGACGATCTCGTTCGGCACCCCGACCGGCAGCATCAGCCTGGACGGGGTGCGAGTGAATGTCCCCGTCTCTGCGGACCAGATGAAGACGATCGCCCGGCTGGCCGGCGGACAGTCCTACACCGCGGCTAATCTCGCCGAGCTCAACAAGGACTACAACGACATCCAGAAACGAGATCGGGTATCGCATCGTGGCCGGGCCCGGCGGTTCCGGTTGGCTGCGCCTCGGTGTGTTGACCGCCTTGATCGCCACGGTGTTGGCGCTGTTGATCAACCGGCGCCTGCCGGCCTGATCGACGTCAGGCGGGCAGCCTGCGGTTCAGGAACAGCCCGGCCAAGACCGCGCCGGCCATCAGGACCGAACCGAGCAGCATCCACGCCAGGCTCGCGTCGCCCTTCACGGTCTCGTAACCGATCTGACGCTGCAGCGTCCCGTAGACCTCCTTGAGCGAATCGAGGCTGTTGGCATGGAACGCCTGGCCGTCGGTGATCTTGCAGATTTCCTGCAGGGTCTGATCATCGACCGGAACAGGGATGGTGGCGCCCTGATAAACGACGGTGCCGTCGGGCGTACCGAAGGAGATCGTCGATATCTGCACGCCCTGGTCCTTGGCCGCCCGCGCCGCGGTGAACGCTCCCTGCGGAGCGTTGGGGTCAAGCGGGACGTTCTCGGCGCCGTCGGACTCCAACACAATGCGTGCAGGTGGCGGACCGTCGCCGCCTCCCATGACCGCACCGACCGTGGCAATTGCCTGCAGTGCGGTGAAAAGACCTTCGCCGGTCGCGGTTTTCGGCGCCGGCTGCAGGCCGTCGATCGCGGCTTTCACGGCGCCGCGGTTCGTCGTCGGAGAAACCAGCAGGGTGGCGTTGGCCGCGAATGCCACCAGCCCGAGGTTGATGGCCGGCGTCAACTCGTCGGCGAATTGCTTACCGGCCTCCTGCGCGGCGGCCAGCCGGTTCGGAGCCACATCGGTGGCGGCCATGGACTCCGAGACGTCGATCACCAGCATCACGACCGCGCGGTTGAGCGGAATCCGGACCTCGCTGGTCGGCCCGGCCATCGCCGTCGTCAGCAGCACCAACGACGTCGCGAGCAGGATCGTCGGGACGTGCCGCCACCGGGACAGACGAGCAGGCGCGACGCGCTCCAGCACTTCCATGTTGGCGAACCGCAGCACCCGGCGCCGTCGGGCGAATTGCTGGACGACGTAGATCCCTATCACCAACAGCACGGCCAAAAGGCATAGGAAGAACCAGCCGTTCTGAAAGCCCGTGATCGACACCGGACCCAGCAGTGGCAACTTCATGTGAAATCACAGTATTCGTCCACTGTTAACGGCGCACGGCGCCCCGTTCAGCCAGCGACAAGGTCGCGACGCTGGGTGAACTTGATGTCGAGACTGCGCAGGTAGGTCTGCAGCCCCGCGTCCTGGACGGGAATCAAGTGGGCAGGCTTGTCGGTCTCGTTGAAGTGGGCGTGCCACATGCCCGGCGGGGTGGTGAAGGCACCGCCCGCCTGCCAATCCACCCGGATCGGATCGACGATATTGCCGCGCTCGTCGAGACGGGTGCCCAGCAGCGAGTAGCAGCCGCTGGGTGGCGCATCGAGGATCAAATCCAGTGCGACCGACTGGTGCCGGTGCGGGCGCTGCTGCTGATTCGGTGGCAGCACCCCGAACATGGCCCACAGGACGTGGGTGATGGTCAGCGTCTGTTCCTGGTTCTCGTTAGCCAGCAGCACACTCACCCGGCTCTTGTCGTTGGCGCCGGGACGCGAGGCGATTTCCGCCAGCTTGGACACCGCGTCCGACCGGCGGAACTTGGTCGCCCGGAACCTCGGCTCGCGCGCTTCGGCACCGAGATAGCGCAGCAGCGGCTCGTCGTGCACCCAATACATGGCCGCCTCCGAGTCGGCGTAGAACACCGAGCGGGCACCCGCGGGCAGGGTCAGGAAGTCGCCCTTCTCCCACTTGACCAGCTGGCCGTTGACCGCGGCGAAGCCGTGCCCGAAGAGGACGTAGTACAGCTGCGAGGTGGCGTTGGGGCTGGTGTCGATCTGCTCGCCGGCGCGGATGCGCAGGAAGTTGGCCAGCAGCGCGGGGCTGGTCGCCGCACCGGTCTTGATGCCCAGCTCCGTCGACAGATCCAGCGGCACCACACCGGTCGGCTGATCCATGTACACGTCGGGCCCGAACTGGGTAATCGGAACCTGCGGCGCATATCCAGACCCGATCGGATTGGCGGCCTTGGAGTACTCGAAGTAGCAGGCGTCGTCCGCCCAGTCGGCGAAACGGCCTTCGAATCCGTACTCGGCCACGTTGGTCATCGGCGCGGGAATCGTCGGGTCCAGGTTCACGGCCACTGTCTGGGCTGGGTTCGCAGTGGACATTGCGTGTCTCCTTAAAACTTGGTGCATCTTGTGTTTGAATCGTATCTATCTTGTATCTCAGTGTCAATATCAGCAGGTAGATTGGCTTGGTGTACGGTCATAGACACAGTTGAGATACGACTGAGCTACCAGAAGGGGCGACGTGGCAGCAAAGGACTCCCGGCCGGGCACGGCCAAGGACCGCGCCCTGGACTACGTCAAGACGCAGGTGCTCACCGGAGCGTTTCCCGGCGGCGAGCTGATCAGCGAGGGTGACGTCGCCAGCACGCTGGGGATGTCGCGAACGCCGGTGCGCGAGGCCTTCCTGCGAATGGAGGCCGAGGGCCTGCTGCGGCTGTATCCGCAGCGCGGGGCTCTCGTCGTCCCGGTTTCGCCCGACGAGGTCCGCTCGGTCATCGAAGCCCGGCTGGTGCTGGAGCAGTTCGCCACCAGGAAGGTCGTCGGACGCGGTCCCGCCGCCTGTGCTGCGGTGTTCGAGCGGTTGTCGGGTGCGTTGGCGCGCCAGCGCGACGCCGCGGCCGCGGCCGACTGGCGAGAATTCGTCGACGCCGACCGGGCCTTCCACACCATCACCCTGGACGAGTCGGGGAACGGGATGTTGTCGGATTTCTACTCGTCGCTGCGCGACCGCCAGATGCGGATGATCGGGGAATCGTCGCTGCGCGAACCGGCTCGGGTGACGACGATCCTGCACGAGCATCTCGGTATCGCCGAAGCGCTGCGCGACGGCGATCTCCCGGGCGCGCTGCAGGCCGTGCAGACCCACCTCGCCAGCACCGTGCGCGCGATCGGCCTCGCCGTCGATCCGTCGCTGCTCTGACTTGTCGGAGCCTCTCGCCGACACGGTGGCCTGCTCGCGCCAAAACCGTCCAAAACCGAGATCTGCCGTGCTAAAAATCCCTACTAGGTCACCCTCTTCGGGCGGGGGTTAACCGACGGCGCTTCGGCGCTTTACCCTGCCCACGAAAGGCAACGACGCCATGGATTTTGGGTTGCTACCGCCAGAGATCAACTCCGCTCGCATTTATGCCGGTCCCGGTTCCGGCCCGATGCTGGCCGCCGCGGCGGCCTGGGATGCGACGGCCGCTCAGCTGGAATCAGCTGCCAGCGGCTATTTTTCGGAAATCTCGGGGTTGGCCGGGCAGACGTGGCTTGGCCCGTCGTCGATGCGGATGGCTGCTGCAGCCGCACCCTATGTGGCGTGGCTGAACTCCGGCGCCGCGCAGGCCGTCCAAACCTCGGCACAGGCGTATGCGGCGGCAGCGGCCTATGAGGCGGCGTTCGCCATGACGGTGCCCCCACCGGTGATCGCCGCCAACCGCGGCCAGCTGATGGCGCTGATCGCGACCAACTTTTTCGGACAGAACACCGCAGCGATCGCGGCCACCGAAGCCCAGTACGGCGAGATGTCGGATCCAAGACGCCACCGCGATGTACACCTACGCCGCCGACTCGACGACCGTGAGCACCCTGACGTCGTTCAACGAGCCGCCGCAGACCACCAACCAGGCCGGGCAGAGTGATCAGGCCCGCGCGATGGCCCAGACCGCGGGCAAGACGACCAGCGCCCGCACCCAATCCCTGGTGCAGCAGGTGTCGGCCAACACCACAGCCCAGCCCCCCGATCTACACCATCTCGTCTGCCGCCCGGCCAATCCGCCAACGTGCCTCCCGGCAGCGTCATCTCCGTCGGAAACAACACCACCATCGCGGTCAACGCCGGCTCGGTCCTGTTCTCGCCCAACGACGGTGTCGGAGCCCCTCGTATACTCGAACACATGTTCGATGCACCAAGCTTGCTCGCTCGAATCGGCGACGCCGCGCGAGCGGAAGCCCAGGCTGCGGCGGCGCGCTTGCTCGCGATCGGCGACCTGTTCAGGTTGCGGTTGGCCCAGCACGGCGACCGCGCGCAATGGGCCGCCGACACCAGCGATGCGGTGGCCGCCGAAATCGCCGCCACGCTCGGCACCAGCGTGGCGATGGGGCACAGCAATCTGCGTTACGCCCGGGCCATGCATGAACGGTTGCCGGGTGTCGCTGCCGTTTTTCGGGCCGGCGATATCGACTTCCGGCTGTTCCGGACCATCGTCTTTCGCACCGATCTGATCGTCGACGCCGAGGCGCTCGCCGCTGCGGATGCCCAGCTGGCCATCAAAGCACCGCGCTGGCCGTCGATGACCAGCTGGAAGCTCGCGACGGAGATCGATCGCATAGTCACCAGGATCGACCGCGATGCGGTGCGCCGATCGCGCGAGTACGCGGCCGATCGCTATTTCCAGGTCACCGAGATGGACCCGGGCATGGCGCTGATCAACGGCACGGTTTTCGCGACGACGGGGCAAGCGCTCGATCGCCGGCTCGACGAACTCGCCAAGACCGTGTGCGATGACGATCCACGCACGATCGGGCAGCTGCGCGCCGACGCGTTGGGCGCACTGGCGGCCGGTGGCGAACGGCTGACGTGCGGTTGCGACAGCGCCGACTGCCCGGCCGGTTCCGCGCCCCGGCAGCCCAACTCCGTCGTGATTCACGTGGTCGCCGACAGCGCCACCGTGGACGGGTCCGGTGCGGCTCCGGGATTTCTCTACGGCGACGGCATCATCCCGGCCGAGATCGTGCGTGAGCTGACGAAATCGGCGAAGTTGCAACCGATTACAACGCCGACGACTCCGGAATCCGGATATCTGCCATCCCGGGCGCTGACGGACTTCGTGCGGGCACGCGACCTCACCTGCCGGGCACCGGGCTGCGACCGACCAGCTACCGAGTGCGATATCGACCACACCGTGCCGTACGGCGACGGTGGTGCCACCCACCCGTCGAACCTCAAGTGCCTGTGCCGAAAACATCACCTGCTCAAGACTTTTTGGGGCTGGCGCGACCAGCAACTGCCCGACGGCACCATCATCTGGACACTGCCCGACGGGCACACCCACGTCACCACACCCGGCAGCGCTCTGCTCTTCCCCGCCCTGTGCGCCAGCGGGGACCCACCGCCGGTCGTGAGGATGCCGGACACGCAGTCCGGCGACCGCGGAGCGATGATGCCGATCCGGACCCACACCCGCGCGCAGAACCGCGCCGCTTGCATCGCCGCCGAACGCCAGCACAATCGAACCTCCCGCGAAGCGCGCAAAAAGCGCTGGGAGTACGTCCACATTGGATCGTCCGATGACGACGAGCCGCCGCCGTTCTAGTCGGTGGCGTCGGAGGTGGCTACTGGTGGCGGATCGTCGCAGTGCTGTGCCGATGATTACTCTTCGGATCGCGCTCCGACTTCTGATGTTCAAGTTGCCGGATCAGCTCGCGCTTTGCTTCGTTAAGAGCGTGGGTGATGTCCGGATTCTCAGCGACCGCGACTAGCGGCGCACGGCCGGGCAAGCTCGTCCGCAAAGTGACGCGCTGCTCCTTACCGTCGCGGTCCTGCAACGAGACTTCCACATCCAAGTCCCGCGGGTCCCATCGTCCCAGCAGGTGCGGACCGAGCGTCGATAGCGCCTCCAACACGTGCGGGCGTTCCTTTTCTTTGAAGCCCGCACCGATATGAAGCACGTTCTCGCCGAAGATATCTCGCTGTTCGTCGTCAGATTTCATCTCGAGCACTTTGCTGCTCAGCGAATCCGCTCAGGAATCGAATTCAGGGCGTGAAGTACATGTACCGCGAGGTCGCCGGCGGCGGCGTCGCCAATTGACGAATGCGTCGTCAAGGTGTCCTGGACGAGTTTTACGCGCTTTTCATACGGCGAGAGAACTGCTGGCTTAGTTGCCATGGTTACTTTCCCAAATCTTTTGAATCGGCGACGACACAACTTGAACAGTCATGTGACGATGTACCGCCGATAGATTCAGAGTACGCCGTTGCCCAGCATGCACCGCGGGCAGGCTAACCGACCAGCACCGCGTAGCGCGGCTTGATCACCTCATCGATGACCGCCAGTCGCTCGTCGAACGGAATGAACGCTGACTTCATCGCATTGATGGTGAACCGCTCGAGATCGCTCCACCCGTAGCCGAAAGCCTGCACCAGACGGTGCATTTCGAGGCTCATCGTGGTGTCACTCATCAGTCGGTTGTCGGTGTTGACGGTGACCCGGAACCGCGCCCTGGCCAGCAGATCGAACGGGTGGTCGGCAATGCTCTTGACCGCGCCGGTCTGCACGTTCGAGCTGGGGCATAGTTCCAGCGGAATTCGCTTGTCGCGCAGAATCGATGCCAGCCTGCCCAACTGGACGCCGCGTCCCTCGACGATCTCGATATCGTCGACGATCCGCACCCCATGACCGAGCCGGTCGGCGCCGCAGAACGCGATCGCATCGTGGATGGACGGCAGGCCGAACGCCTCACCGGCATGAATAGTGAAGCGCGCGTTATGATCTCGCATGTATTCGAAAGCGTCCAGGTGCCGCGTCGGCGGGTTTCCGGCCTCGGCGCCGGCGATGTCGAAGCCGACAACGCCCTTGTCCCGGAACCGGATTGCCAGCTCGGCGATCTCGCGGGACAGCGCGGCGTGCCGCATCGCGGTGACCAAGAGACGCACGACGATCGGACGTCCGGCCGCGGCCGCGGCCTTCTCACCCGCGGCGAAACCCTCCAACACGGCGTCGACGACCTCGTCGAAGGACAGCCCGCGGTTGATGTGTAGTTCCGGAGCAAACCGGACCTCGGCGTAGACCACGGAGTCGGCGGCCAGGTCTTCCACGCACTCGTAGCCGACGCGGTACAGCGCCTCGGGGGTCTGCATCACCGCCACGGTGTGCGAGAACGGCTCCAGGTACCGCTCCAGCGAGCCGCTGTGCGACCGGGTGCGAAACCAGGTCGCCAGCTCTTCGGCGTCGGTGGCGGGCAGCTCGTCGTAACCGATCTGGCCGGCGATCTCCAGCACGGTCGACGGACGCAATCCCCCGTCGAGGTGATCGTGCAGCAGCGCCTTCGGTGCCTTCTGGATCTGCCGCAACTCCAGCGGGGCGCTCATCCGACGATCCGATCGATGATCAGCGGCCGCGACGCCGGTGCGGTGTCGCCGACGCTCCAGCCGCCGTCCAGCTCGGCCAGCGCGGCGCCAAAGCGTTCGGCGGTGTCGGTGTAGAGGCTGAACAACGGCTCACCGGCCGCAACCGGCTCGCCCGGGCGCCGATGAATCCTGACGCCGGCACCGGGCTGCACCTGCCCGCCCGGGCGGGATCTACCCGCACCGAGTCGCCAAGCTGCCAGCCCTACTGCCATAGCGTCGATATTTCCCATTGTGCCGCTCCGCGGGGCGATCACGGTCTCTGAATGCGAACCGATTGGCAACGGTACCGACAAGTCGCCGCCCTGCGCGGCGACCAGCCGGCGGAATCGGTCCATCGCGGTGCCGTCGCGCAGCGTCTGGGCGGGATCGCGACCGTCGATCCCGGCCAGCTCGAGCATCTCGGCGGCCAGCCGCAACGTCAGCTCCACGACGTCGGGCGGCCCGCCGCCGGCCAGCACCTCCAGCGCCTCGGCAACCTCGAGCGCGTTGCCGACGGTCGCGCCCAGCGGGCAGTTCATCTCCGTCAGCAGCGCATGTGTCGGGCACGCCATGCGCCGCGCCCAACCCGACCATCGTGTGGGCCAGTTCGCGACACTGCGCCTCCGAGGCCATCAACGCCCCGTCACCGACCTTCACGTCGAGCACCAGCGCGCCGATACCCTCGGCCAGTTTCTTGCTCATCACCGAGCTGGCGATCAGCGGCAGCGACTCGACCGTGGCGGTGATGTCGCGCAGCGCGTATAGCTTCTTGTCGGCGGCTGCCAGCTGGCCGGCGGCGAATATCGCCGCCCCGATGTCGCACAGTTGTTGGCGCACTTGCCCGATGGAGATTTCCGCGGTGAAGCCCGCGATGGATTCCAGCTTGTCCAGGGTGCCGCCGGTATGGCCCAGCCCGCGGCCCGAGACCTTGGGTACCGCACCGCCGCAGGCCGCCACGACGGGCACCAACACCAGAGTGGTCTTGTCTCCGACCCCGCCGGTCGAATGTTTGTCCACGGTTGGCACCCCAAGATCGCTGAAGTCCAACCGGTCCCCCGACGCCAGCATCGCCGCCGTCCATCTGGCGATCTCGCCGCGGTCCATGCCGCGCCAAAAGATCGCCATCAACAACGCCGCCATTTGCTCGTCGGCGACCCGGCCATCGGTGTAGGCATCGATGACCCAGTCGATCGCGGCGTCGGACAACCGGGCCCCGTCACGCTTGGTCCTGATGACCGTCGGGGCGTCGAATGCGAAGTCGGTCAACGACGTTCCCGGGCCAGATCGTCGGCGTCGAACGGGTCGGGCAGCAGTTCCTCGAGGCGGCGGGGGCCGGCCGGATGCGCGATCAGCAGTTCGCGTCCGCCGTGCTCGAGCAGCAGTTGGCGGCATCGCCCGCACGGCATCAACAGCTCCCCTTGTGAGTCAACGCACACCAGCGCAATCAGCCGGCCGCCACCGGTCGAATGCAGGGCAGACACCACTCCGCATTCGGCACAGAGACCCAGGCCATATGAGACATTTTCCACATTGCAACCGGTGACCACGCGACCGTCATCGACCAGCGAGGCCGCGCCCACGGGAAATTGCGAATACGGGGCATAAGCTCCCGCTGTTACTTGTATTGCTTTGTCCCGCAGCATATCCCAGTCAATATCAGGCATACTGCTGCAACCCCAATCACCGATGGACTTACTCGAGAAAGCCACCCTAACTCTGACACGAAAACAGCTGGTCGCGGATAGCGCTGATTGGTTCCGGACACATCGTTGCCGGGCTAAGCTCGATTGCCCGGCCTTAGTTTCGCGGACAACAGGTTATTAGCGGTTTTGAAGGCGGTGAGGACTGGTTTGAGCACACAGGCGACGACCGCAGATTCTGCATCCCCGACACCCCCACCGGAGTCGTCACGCAAGCGGCGCCCACCACGGACCCTCTATCGGGGAGATCCGGGCATGTGGTCGTGGGTCCTGCATCGCATCACCGGCGCAACGATCTTCTTCTTCCTGTTCGTGCACGTCCTGGATACCGCCCTGGTCCGGGTGAGCCCGCAGACCTACAACGAAGTGATCCAGACCTACAAGACCCCGATCGTGGGCCTGATGGAGTTCGGCTTGGTCGCCGCGGTGCTTTTCCACGCACTCAACGGGATCCGCATCATCTTGATCGACTTCTGGTCCGAGGGCCCCCGCCACCAGCGGCGGATGTTGTGGATCATCGCCGTCATCTACCTGCTGGTCATGGTGCCGGCCGCGGTGGCCATCGGCATTCACATGCTGGAGCACTTCCGATGAGCAGCCCCGACCTTCAGCTGGGCTCGCCAAAAAGAGGCGAAGTAGCGCCCGTCCAGCAGCGCAGCCACGATCGCCCGGCCAGCCTGGACAATCCGAGGTCACCGCGGCGGCGCGCCGGCATCCCCAACTTCGAGAAATTCGCGTGGCTGTTCATGCGGTTTTCCGGCGTCGCGCTGGTGTTCCTGGCGATCGGGCACCTGTTCATCATGCTGATGTGGGAAAACGGCGTTTACCGCATCGACTTCAACTACGTGGCGCAGCGCTGGGCGTCGCCGTTCTGGCAATTCTGGGACCTGGCGCTGCTGTGGCTGGCGCAATTGCACGGCGGTAACGGCCTGCGCACCATCATCGACGACTACAGCCGCAAAAACAGCACCCGGTTCTGGCTGAACAGTCTGCTGCTGTTGTCGATCGGATTCACGTTGGTGCTGGGTACCTACGTGTTGATGACGTTCGACCCCAACATTTCCTGATTAAGGGAGGCGACCGGCGTTGATCCAGCAACACCGATACGACGTGGTGATCGTCGGCGCGGGCGGTGCCGGAATGCGGGCAGCCGTCGAGGCCGGCCCGCGGGTTCGCACCGCGGTGCTGACCAAGCTCTACCCCACCCGTAGCCACACCGGCGCCGCCCAGGGCGGCATGTGCGCCGCGCTGGCCAACGTCGAGGACGACAACTGGGAATGGCACACCTTCGACACCGTCAAGGGCGGTGACTACCTGGCGGACCAGGACGCCGTCGAGATCATGTGCAAGGAAGCCATCGACGCGGTGCTCGACCTGGAGAAAATGGGGATGCCGTTCAACCGCACGCCCGAGGGCCGCATCGACCAGCGCCGCTTCGGCGGTCACACCCGCGACCACGGCAAGGCCCCGGTGCGCCGGGCGTGCTACGCGGCCGACCGCACCGGCCACATGATCCTGCAGACGCTTTACCAGAACTGCGTCAAGCACGACGTCGAGTTCTTCAACGAGTTCTACGCACTGGACCTGGTGCTCACCCAGACCCCCAGCGGCCCGGTGGCCACCGGCGTGGTCGCCTACGAGCTGGCGACCGGCCGCATCCACGTCTTCCACGCCAAGGCCGTCGTACTCGCCACCGGCGGTTCGGGCCGGATGTACAAGACCACCTCCAACGCGCACACGCTGACCGGTGACGGCATCGGCATCGTCTTCCGCAAGGGACTTCCGTTGGAGGACATGGAGTTTCACCAGTTCCACCCGACCGGCCTGGCCGGCCTGGGCATCTTGATCTCCGAAGCCGTGCGCGGCGAGGGCGGCCGGTTGCTCAACGGCGAGGGCGAGCGCTTCATGGAGCGCTACGCCCCGACGATCGTCGACCTCGCTCCCCGCGACATCGTCGCCCGCTCAATGGTCCTCGAGGTACTGGAGGGCCGTGGCGCCGGCCCGCACAAGGACTACGTCTACATCGACGTCCGCCACCTCGGCGCGGACGTGCTGGAGGCCAAGCTGCCCGACATCACCGAGTTCGCTCGCACCTACCTGGGCGTCGACCCGGTGCACGAGCTGGTGCCGGTCTACCCGACCTGCCACTACGTGATGGGCGGCATCCCGACCACCGTCACCGGACAGGTGTTGCGGGACAACACCTCCACCGTCCCGGGTCTGTACGCCGCCGGCGAGTGCGCGTGCGTGTCGGTGCACGGTGCCAACCGGCTGGGCACCAACTCGCTGCTGGACATCAATGTCTTCGGCCGGCGCGCCGGTATCGCCGCGGCCAGTTACGCCCAGGGCCACGACTTCGTCGACATGCCACCGGACCCGGAGGCGATGGTGATCGGGTGGGTGGCCGACATCCTGTCCGAGCACGGCAACGAGCGCGTCGCGGATATCCGCGGCGCCCTGCAGCAGACGATGGACAACAACGCCGCGGTGTTTCGCACCGAGGAGACACTCAAGCAGGCGCTCACCGACATCCACGCGCTCAAGGAGCGCTACTCCCGAATCACCGTGCACGACAAGGGAAAACGTTTCAACAGCGACTTGCTGGAAGCCATCGAGCTGGGCTTCTTGCTGGAGCTGGCCGAAGTCACCGTGGTCGGCGCCCTGAATCGCAAGGAGTCCCGCGGCGGCCACGCCCGGGAGGATTACCCGAACCGGGACGACGTCAACTACATGCGCCACACGATGGCGTACAAGCAGGGCAGCGAGCTGTTGAGCGACATCACGCTCGACTTCAAACCCGTCGTGCAGACGCGCTATGAACCCAAGGAACGGAAGTATTGATGTCTGTTGAAACGGCGGACGAGACGCAGGACCCGCCGTTGCCGCCGGTCCCGGACGGCGCGGTGATGGTGACCCTCAAGATCGCCCGATTCAATCCGGACGATCCCGATGCGTTCACGAAAACTGGTGGCTGGCAAAGCTTTCGGGTTCCCTGCTTGCCCAGCGACCGGCTGCTCAACCTGCTGATCTACATCAAGGGCTATCTGGACGGCACGCTCACCTTCCGGCGGTCCTGCGCCCACGGCGTGTGCGGTTCGGACGCGATGCGGATCAATGGCGTGAACCGGCTGGCCTGCAAGGTGCTGATGCGAGACCTGTTGCCCAAGAAGGCGGGCAAGCCGCTGACCATCACGGTGGAACCGATCCGCGGGCTGCCCGTGGAGAAGGACCTGATCGTCGATATGGAGCCGTTCTTCGACGCCTATCGCGCGGTGAAGCCGTACCTGATCACCACCGGCAACGCGCCGACCCGGGAGCGGATCCAAAGCCCGACCGACCGTGCCCGCTACGACGACACCACCAAGTGCATCCTGTGCGCGTGCTGCACCACCAGCTGCCCGGTGTTCTGGAGCGAGGGCACCTACTTCGGCCCCGCCGCGATCGTCAACGCGCACCGGTTCATCTTCGACAGCCGCGACGAGGCCGCCGGTGAGCGCCTCGACATCCTCAACGAGGTCGACGGCGTGTGGCGCTGCCGCACCACGTTCAACTGCACGGAGTCCTGCCCGCGTGGCATCCAGGTCACGAAGGCGGTCCAGGAGGTCAAGCGCGCGCTGCTGTTCTCGCGCTGAGAGCACCGGCGTTGTACTCGGCGACCAGGTCCTCGACCACGGCCAGCCAGGCCTGTTCGTCGATGCAGAGCTGGCTGGCGGTGAGCACCACGCGGTCGGGTTCTCCGGGCAGCAAGGAGACCGCGAACAACCTGCCGGTGTGCATGTCGAAACTGGCGAGTTGCCGCGCGACGACGTCGGTGACCGTGCCGCCGGGGGGTTCGACCGCCCAGCCCCATCCGCCGCCCGGGCGAGTCATCCAGATGTTCAGCCTCGATTCGAACACCGTGCCAAGGTCGGGGTGAGCGGCGAAGACCGCGTCGACCGCGGCGCGGATGCGCCCCTGGTCAAGCCCCGATTCGGCGACCAGCACCTCGGTGTGGGTGGCGGGCTCGATGTCCTCCAGCCGGGGCGGCTCGTCGAAATAGCAGTACGTCATGGCCCCAGACTTGCCGGGGATCCTCAGCGGATTCTTGGCAAATTCTTGGGATCAAAAATGCCGGCGTCGGTCACACTTGGCTGACCTGTGTCGTCTGAGGGGTATGACACAGAAAACCCGCATCGAGCCCCTACCACCCAAGCGCGCCGGCCTGCTGACCCGCGCCATGTACCGGGTCGCCAAGCGCCGCTATGGCCAGGTTCCCGAACCGTTCGCCGTGGCCGCGCATCATCGCCGGCTGATGATCGCCGGCGCCGTGCACGAGACCCTGATCGACCGGGCCTCACGGACGCTGCCGGTCAGCGTGCGTGAGCTTGCGGTGTTCTGGACCGCGCGCGCGATCGGCTGCTCGTGGTGCGTCGACTTCGGGTCGATGCTGCAGCGCCTGGACGGGCTGGACATCCAGCGGCTCAAGGAGATCGACAACTACGCCACCTCAACGGCTTTCACCGACGACGAGCGCGCCGCCATCGCCTACGCCGACGCGATGACCACCGATCCGCACACCGTCACCGACGAACAGGTCGCCGACCTGCGGGCCCGCTTCGGCGATGCCGGGGTGATCGAGTTGAGCTATCAGATCGGGGTGGAGAACATGCGGGCGCGGATGAACTCCGCGCTTGGCATCACCGAGCAGGGCTTCAATTCCGGTGACAGTTGCCGGATCCCGTGGGCGACCGCGTAGCGGCGTTAAAGTGTCTTATGCGTGTCTGGGAGCTGGGGCCGGGTCGGCTGATGGTTTCCGGCGCATTCTCCGACCTCGCCGTCCACCATCACCCCGCGGTTCAGATCACCCTCGGCGCGCAGGGCCCGCTGGCGATTACCCGCGACGGCGATGCGCATGACGTGTGCCGGCTGGTGGTGATCGCCAGCGGGGCGCGCCATGCCGTGCGCTCAGATGCTGGATCTGGGGCCGTGACGCTGTACTTCGGGCTACAGACACCCCAGGGCGTCGCGCTGAACGCCCTGGCGCGCCACGGTATCTGGGTTGTCGATGACGGTCAGAAGCTGGCGGAGACGACGGCGGCGTTACTCGACACCGACGGCCCGGACGCCGCTGCGGATTTTCTTGTCGATCAGCTGTGCGGAACGCAGGACCCGGGATCCGTTCACCCACAGCTACGGCAGGCGATTGAAGTCGTGTCGAGTCGCGTGCCGGAGCACATCGATGTCGCGTCGGTCGCCGGCACCGTCGCGTTGTCGCCCGATTACCTCGGGCGACTGTGCAAACAGCAGACCGGCGTTTCGTTCTCGGCCACGATCCGCTGGGAGCGGCTGGTGACCGCGGTGGGGCATCTGATCGACGGTCACTCCGTCACCGATGCCGCCCACCTGGCCGGGTTCGCCGACGGTTCGCACGCCACCAGGGTGTGCTGGGAGATGACCGGCACGACACCGCGCGATTTCGCACGGGCGGTTCGAGACTCGATCTGACGGATCCATCCAAGCGCGTCCCGTCGCGGTGGGGTCACGCTTGGTGGCATGCCTGTGATGTCACGCTCCGAACGTGCCTTCTGCTGCGGCGCCCTGTGGCGTTCCAGCAGTACGGTGATCGCCCGCGAACTTCGCGCTCAAGGATTGGGCCGCGACGTTCTGGAAATTGGTTCTGGTAGCGGATCCGTTGCCCGACAAGTTCTTTCGATGGATCCAGAGCTGGCCTGGGTGGCAATGGATCTCGACCCACACATGACGCAGGCCGCCGCGGCCCGCCTGCTCGAATTCCCCAACGCGGCGGCGAAAACGGGCGACGCCACCGCGATGCCCTTCCCCGACGACTCCTTCGACTCGGTCGTCAGCTGCCTGATGCTGCACCACCTCATCGACTGGGAGCGCGCGATCGCCGAGGTGGCACGCGTGCTGCGACCGGGCGGAATCTTCGTTGGCTACGACCTGGTCCGGACCCCGCTGGCCAGCGTGTTTCACCGTTTGGACGGCTCGCCGCACCGGCTGATCGTGCCTACCGAATTCCAGGCCGAGTGCGCACGACAGGGGCTCACGGTCAGCTTGCGGTCGCGACTATTGGGCCACGTGATGCGTTTCTCAGCCATAAAAGCCCACCAGAACAGGGAGGAAATCTGATGATTCGAGGGCTCTTCACGCTGCCGAGACCGATCCGTCGACTCTTGGCCGGTCCGCCGCTGCGGATCGACGGACAAGAGCTGGCGCTCGACGCTCAGCTGGCGATCCGCCTCAAAAACCTCTCGCGCTCCGACGTTTTCGGCGGGTCCATCGAAACGGCCCGGGCGCGATATGACGCCCTGCCACGTCTGATCGGGTACGAATCGCCGACCCCCGTCGCGCTGCGGGAGGTCGTCATTCCCGCCGAGGGCGCCGACATCGGAGCCACCCTGTACGTTCCCGGTGATGTGCCCGAACCGTCCGGGCTGCTGGTGTACTACCACGGCGGCGGCTTCTCGGTCGGCTCCCGGCGCAGCCACGACCCGGTCGCCCGGTACCTGGCCGGCCACGCCGGGGTGCGGGTGCTGTCGGTCGAGTACCGGCGCGCGCCCGAGCACCGGTTCCCGGCTGCCATCCAGGACGCGCTCACCGCTTTCGAATACGCGCACCGCCACGCCGCCGATCTGGGCGCAGATCCCGATCGCATCGGGGTCGGGGGCGACAGCGCCGGCGGCAATCTCGCGGCCGTGACCGCGCAACAGGCGGTGCGCCGCGGCGGCGCTGCCCCGGCGTTTCAGCTGCTGATGTATCTGCCGACGGACCTGGGCACGCGCCGACCGTCGCGGGACCTGTTCGCCCGGGGCTCCACCTTCACCGAGCAGAACTACCAGTGGGCCCTGGCCAATTACCTACCACCGGGCAGCGATCTGACCGATCCGCGGCTGTCACCGCTGCACGGCGACGTCGCCGGTTTACCGCCCGCGTATATCGCCAGTGCCGGTTTCGACCCGATCCGCGACGACGCCGTGGCATATGCGGACAAACTGCGGGCCGGTGGAATTCCGGTGGCGCTGAGCCGCCAATCCGACCTGCCGCACGGCTATCTCAACTTCGTCGGCCTCGGCGGCCGGTTCGCCGAGGCGGCCAGCGAGGCCGCGGGAGCACTGCGGCTCGGCCTGGCCCCGAATAAAGGTTCAGCCGCGCAGCGGGGAGCCGCTGAACTTGTCGGGGTTGGCGATATCCCATAGCGCGCAGACTTTTCCGTCGCGCACCGTCATGGCCATGATCCGCGGCATCATCTCCCGGTACCCGTCGCTGGCGGGGCAACCGGCCGTGTAGCCGCCGAGTTCGCCATTGACCAGCCCCAGCTGATAGGAGGTGAACATCGCCGGGCCATAGCGGCGGGCCAAGCCGAACATGAACCGGGCCACCTTCTCCGCCCCATGGATGACGTTAATGGCCGTGGACGCCTTGCCATTCGAATCGCCGGTCAGGGTCACGTCCGGATGCAGCAGCGACACCACTGTTTCCAGGTCACCCTCGGCCATGGCGGCCAGCAGCTGGCCGACCACCTCGTTGTGCGACGGATCGGGTTTCGGCGGCGCCGGGCCCTGCGATCAGCCTTGCGGGCCCGCGACGCCAGCTGCCGGGCGGCGGGCTCGTTGGTGCCCAGCACCTCGGCGACTTCGGAGAACGGCAGGGAGAACCCGTCGTGCAACACGAACGCGACCCGCTGATCCGGCGACAGCCGCTCGAGCACCACCATCGCCGCGAACCGGGCGTCCTCGCGGGCCACCACCGAGGACAGCGGATCGGCACCGTCGAAGCCGGTCACCACCGGCTCGGGCAGCCAGTTACCGGTGTAGGTCTCGCGGCGGTGCGCGGCCGACCGCAATCGGTCCAGTCCGAGCCGGCTCACCACGGTAGTCAGCCAGGCGCGCAGGTCGGTGATCGCTTCTCCCTTTTTGGGTCCTGCTTGTCCCAGCGCAGCCAGGCTTCCTGGACGATGTCCTCCGCGTCGGCCACGGTGCCCATCAGCCGGTACGCGACCGCCATCAGATGCGGCCGTAAGGCTTCGAAATCACTGACCTGCGTTAAGGTCATGCGCCCGAGCCTACTTGAAAGGGCCCGTTGTCAAGCGGGTCTGAGCGGGTTCTGTGCGCGCTTCCCAGGCGACTATGAAGTGTCAGCCCAGTTAATGGTTGTGGACGACGACGAATAGAGCATTGAGGGATGCGATGACGGGGCAATTTGACGGCAAGGTTGCGTTCATCACGGGCGCCGCCCGCGGGCAAGGCCGCGCGCACGCGGTGCGGTTCGCCGAGGAGGGCGCGGCCATCATCGCCGTGGACATATGCGAGCAGATCGACACCGTCGCCTATCCGATGAGCTGCCGAGAGGATCTGGACGAGACGGTCAACCTGGTGGAGAAGACCGGCGGCCGCATCATCGCTGAGCAAGCCGACGTGCGCGACTTTGCCCGTCTGCAGTCGGTCCTGGCCGACGCCGTAGCCGAGCTCGGCCGCCTTGACTTTGTCCTCGCGAACGCCGGCGTGCTGCCAGGCGTCGGTCTCGCGCAGCCGACGGCGAGTGCGTACGTCGACGCGATCGACGTGATGCTCAACGGCGTCTACTACACGATCGAGGCGGCACTGCCGCACCTAGCTCGAGCACGCCGAGGGCGGGGCTATCGTCATCACCAGCTCGGCAGCGGGCCTCAAATCATTCGCACGCAATTTCGAAATGCGCGAGCACGGCCTCGCCGGCTACGTCGCGGCCAAGCACGGGGTCGTCGGATTGATGCGCTATTACGCAACCATATTGGCGGAGAAGGAGATTCGGGTGAACTCCGTGCATCCGACCGGGGTGGCAACGCCGATGATTCAGAACGAGATGATGGATGATCAACCGTCGTTGGCGGCGATCTTCGCAAACCTGCTGCCCGTCGGAGTGATTGAGCCCGAGGATGTCACCGAGGCGATGGTCTACCTGTGCGGCAAGTCCGGTCGCTACGTCACGGGCGTGACGCTACCTGTCGACGCGGGGATACTGCTCAAATAATCGGCGCGAGCGTAACGCCACATCATTCTGGCCGCCGAAAGCCGCAGTGGCGTTACGCTCGCGGCAATGACTGACAACCTTTGGCTGCACTTCACCCGGCACGGTCCGGACTTCACGCCGCCCATCATCACGCGCGGCGAGGGTGTCACCATCTTCGACGACCGCGGCAAGAGCTACCTGGATGGGCTGTCCGGGTTGTTCACCGTTCAGGTCGGCCACGGCCGTACCGAACTGGCCGAGGTCGCGGCCCGACAAGCGAGCACGCTGGCGTTCTTTCCGCTCTGGGGCTATGCCACGCCCACCGCGATCGAGCTCGCCGAGCGTCTGGCTCATTACGCCCCGGGCGACCTGAACCGGGTCTTCTTCACCTCCGGCGGTACCGAGGCCGTCGAGACCGCCTGGAAAGTGGCCAAGCAATATCTTCAAGCTCACCGGTAAACCCGGCAAACACAAGGTGATTTCGCGAGCGATCGCCTACCACGGCACCACCCAGGGCGCGTTGGCGATCACCGGACTGCCGCGGTTCAAGGAGCCGTTCGAACCCGTGACGCCGGGCGGCTTCCGGGTGCCCAACACGAACTTCTACCGCGCACCCGAACCTTTCAGAGCCGGTCTGGAAACCGACGCCAAAGCCTTCGGACAATGGGCCGCCGACCGGGTCGCCGAGGCGATCGAGTTCGAAGGACCCTCGACCGTGGCCGCGGTGTTCCTGGAGCCGGTGCAGAACGCCGGCGGCAGTATCCCCGCTCCCCAGGCTATTTCGAGCGAGTCCGGGAGATCTGCGACGAGTATGACGTGCTGCTGGTCTCCGACGAGGTGATCTGCGCGTTCGGCCGGATCGGGTCGATGTTCGCCTGCGACGACGTCGGCTACGTGCCCGACATGATCACCTGCGCCAAGGGCATGACGTCGGGCTACTCGCCGATCGGCGCAATGATCGCCAGCGACCGGTTGTTCGAGCCGTTCAACGACGGCGCCACGATGTTCCCGCACGGGTATACCTTTGGCGGCCATCCGGTTTCGGCCGCCGTCGGGATGGCCAACCTCGACATTTTCGAGCGCGAGGGCCTCAACGACCACGTCAAGACCAACGCGCCGGTCTTCCGCGCCACCCTGGAAAAGCTGTACGACCTGCCCATCGTCGGCGACATCCGCGGCGAGGGGTACTTCTACGGCGTCGAACTGGTCAAGGACAAGGCGACCAGGCAAACCTTCACCGACACCGAACGCCGATCGCTGCTGGGCCACGTGTCGTCGGCCCTCTTCGAGGCGGGGTTGTATTGCCGCACCGACGATCGCGGTGATTCCGTCGTCCAGTTGGCGCCGCCGCTGATCAGCGGTCAGGCGGAGTTCGACACAATCGAATCGATCCTGCGCGGTGTGCTCAGCGAGGCGTACACGCGCCTCTAGCGGTACCGGTGGCCATCACCAGCTGGCGGGCGTGCGCCGCGCTCGGGTTGCTCACGAACCGCGATAGCGAGTTGCACAGCCAGGCGAGCGCGGACCGCGCATCGGGATCCGGTGTGGCGTCGCGATGCATCTCCAGCTCGGCCAACACCTGGTCGAGTCCGGTGCGCCGCACCTGGGTCGATTTCTCCACCTGTTTGAACAGCTGTTCCAGCGATCGCGGGGCGGTACCGGACCCATTGGTGCCTTCGCGCTGGCGCCGCCACTTTGACCACACTCGCTCGTTTGGAATGGCAATCCTCAAGTCGGTGGACATTGGCCCTCGCCAGCGTAGTGCGTCAGCCCGGCCGCCTCCGGATGAACGTGTCACATCTGCCACAGCAGTCACAGCGCGGCTCCCGCAAATCGGGCGGCCAATCGCCTAGTCTGCTCAATCAATGAGGTTCTTACGTTCTGCATCATGCCTGGCAGCGGCCATTTTTATGGTCGCCGCTCCGGTCACGCTGGGTGCTCCGGCGGCGATCGCGGAGCCGAGCCCCGGACCTGATGCGGGGGCGCCAAATTGCCCGTACAAGGTGAACACCCCGGCCGCGGTGGACTCGTCGGAGGTGCCGCAAGCCGGTGACCCGCCGATCCCGCTGGCAGTGCCCCCCAAGCCGGTGGGCGGCGACGCGCTGAGCAGCTGCGGCATCGTCGCGGCGCCGGACACACCGGCGCTGCCCACCGACGTCTCCGCCGAGGCATGGGTGGTCGCGGATCTGGATAGCGGCGCAGTGATCGCGGCCAAGGATCCGCACGGCCGGCACCGCCCCGCCAGCATCATCAAGGTGCTGGTCGCGATGGCGTCCCTGAACGCACTGCCGCTCAACAAGTCAGTGGTCGGAACGGCCGACGACGCATCAGCCGAGGGCACCAAGGTCGGCGTGGACGACGGCGGCGTTTACACCGTCAACCAGCTGCTGCACGGGTTGCTGATGCACTCGGGCAACGACGCGGCGCACGCGCTGGCCATGCAGCTGGGCGGGATGCAGCAGGCATTGGAGAAGATCAACGTGCTGGCTGCCAAGCTCGGCGGCCGCGACACCCGGGTGGCCACACCCTCGGGGCTGGACGGGCCCGGCATGAGCACCTCGGCCTACGACATCGGCCTGTTCTACCGATACGCCTGGCAAAACCCGACTTTCGCCGACATCGTCGCGACCCGGACTTTCGACTTCCCCGGGCACGCCGACCACCCGGGCTACGAGCTGGAAAACGACAACCAGCTGCTCTACAAGTATCCGGGTGCGCTGGGCGGTAAGACCGGCTACACCGACGATGCCGGCCAGACCTTCGTGGGCGCGGCAAACCGCAACGGCCGGCGGCTGATGGCGATATTGATGCACGGCACCCGGCAGCCGATCGCACCCTGGGAGCAGGCGGCGCACCTGCTCGACTACGGCTTCGCCACCGCGCAGGGCACCCAGGTCGGCGCGCTGATCGAACCCGACCCCGCTTTGGCCCCCAAGCACGACAGCGCCGCCGACCCGCACAGCAACGGCGCTCAGGCCGCGGGGTTGCTGCCGTCGGCCGACGCGTTGCCGGTGCGGGTGGGTGTGGGCATCATCGGCGCCATTGTCGTGTTCGCGTTGATCATGGTCGCGCGCTCGATGAACCGCCGGCCCGCAACATCAGCACCGTTGACCGCCAAATTTTGCTGTGGCACCGTCTCTGGGATGACTGAAGCCCTGTACGAGGATTCCGGCCTCCGGCTCGACGAGGACGGGATTACCATTCGGCGCTACTACTTCCCGCTGGCCGGGTCCAAGCGGATCGCCTACAGCGACATCCAAAGCATCAAGTCCGAGCAGATGACCTGGAATTCCGGCAAGGGCAGGATCTGGGGGGCGGGCGACCCGCGCTACTGGTTCCCGCTGGACATCCGCCGACGTCGCAAGCAAACCCTGCTGGTGCTTGGGCTCGGCCGCCGCGTGCGGCCGTGCATCAGCCCCGACGACCCCGCCCGTGTCATTGGGTTACTCCGCGAACGGGTACGGCCGAGCTGATCGGGTCATCGCGCGTTGGGCTCACCGGCGCCAGTGTCGGCGTCATTTACGGGTACGACCTGTCCATCATCGCCGGAGCGCAGCTGTTCGTCACCGAGGACTTCGGACTCACCACATCCCAACAAGAACTGCTCACGACGATGGTGGTGATTGGGCAGATAGCCGGAGCGCTCGGTGCCGGCGTGCTCGCCAATGCGATCGGCCGAAAAAAATCGATCGTGCTGATCCTGGTGGCCTATGCGGCGTTCGCGCTGCTGGGTGCGTTCTCGGTCGCATTGCCGATGCTGCTGGCGGCACGACTGCTGCTGGGCACCACCATCGGTGTGATGGTGGTGGTCGTTCCGGTTTACGTGGCGGAATCGGCTCCGGCGGCGGTGCGCGGCGCGCTGCTGACGACCTATCAACTGACGATCGTCAGCGGACTCATCGTCGGGTACCTCGCCGGCTACCTGTTGGCAGAC
This sequence comes from uncultured Actinomycetota bacterium, assembly GCA_963832935.1. Lineage (GTDB taxonomy): Bacteria > Actinomycetota > Actinomycetes > Mycobacteriales > Mycobacteriaceae > Mycobacterium. The sequence goes on along the minus strand of CAWHWA010000010.1, from coordinate 43,393 downwards.
ACCCACAGCTGGCGATTGATGTTGGGGCTGGCCGTTGTGCCCGTGATGCTGTTGCTGCCGTTGGTGATTCGGCTGCCCGATACGGCTCGGTGGTACCTGCTCAAAGGGCGGGTCGATGACGCCCGCCGCGCGCTGCTGCGAGTGGAGCCCGCCGCGAATGCCGACGAGGAGCTTGCCGAGATCGGCCGCGCGCTAAGCGAAGGCTCGTCCGGTTTCGGAGGCGGGATGTCCGAGATGCTGCGACCGCCGTATTTACGGGCCACCATATTCGTCATTACGCTCGGCTTTCTGCTCCAGATCACCGGCATCAACGCGATCATCTACTACAGCCCCCGAATATTCGAAGCCATGGGATTCACCGGCAATTTCGCGCTGCTGGGCCTGCCGGCGCTGGTCCAGGTCGCCGGTTTGGCCGCGGTGGGCGTCGCACTGACACTCGTCGACCGGGTGGGCCGGCGCCCAATCCTGTTGTGCGGCATCGCCATGATGATCGTCGCCGACATCGTGTTGTCGGCGGTGTTCGCCCGGGGCCTCGGCGGCGCTGCCCTCGGACTTGCCGGCGTAGTGTTGTTCATCATCGGCTACACAATGGTTTCGGCTCCCTGGGCTGGGTGTACGCCAGCGAAAGCTTCCCCACGCGGCTGCGGTCCATCGGGTCGAGCACCATGCTCACCTCCAACTTGATCGCCAACGCGATCGTCGCGGCGGTCTTCCTGACCATGCTGCATTCACTCGGCGGTGCGGGGACTTTCGCGGTGTTCGCATTCCTCGCGGTGTTCGCTTTCGGCTTCGTCTACCGGTATGCGCCGGAGACAAAAGGACGTCAGCTCGAGGACATTCGGCACTTCTGGGAAAACGGGGGCCGCTGGGAAGACCCGTGCCCCTGATCCGCGCGGGCACCGTCGTCCTCGACGGCCAGATCTGCCGGCCGGGATGGCTACAGGTCGCCGGTGCGCAGATCCTCGCCTGCGGGGCCGGCGCACCGCCCGGGCCGCCCGACCGGGATTTCCCGGATTGCATTGTGGTGCCTGGGTTTATCGACATGCATGTGCACGGCGGCGGCGGCGCCTCGTACCTGGACGCCGGACACATCGCCCAAGCCGCGGAGTTTCACCGCCGGCACGGCACCACCACGACGCTGGCCAGCCTGGTCACCGCCGCACCCGACCAGCTGATCGCGGGTGTGCGTGCCCTCGCCGATGCCACCCGAGAGGGCACCGTCGCGGGGATCCATCTGGAGGGGCCGTGGCTGTCCGCGGCACGGTGCGGAGCACACGACCCCACCCAGATGCGCGACCCCGAGCCCGCCGAGGTCGACGACGTTCTGGCCGCCGGCGCCGGCACGATCCGGATGGTCACGCTGGCACCCGAGCGGCCGGGAAGCGGCGAGGCGATCCGGCGATTTCTGGATGCGGGTGTCGTTGTCGCCGTGGGACATACCGACGCGACCTACGAGCAGACCCAGCAGGCGATCGCCCTGGGCGCCACGGTCGGCACGCATCTGTTCAACGCGATGCCGCCCCTGCATCACCGCGAACCCGGGCCGGCGCTCGCGTTGCTCGATGACCCGGGCGTGACCCTCGAGCTGATCGCCGACGGCGTGCACGTGCACCCCGCCATGGTGCGCGCGGTCGTCGGAGCCGCCGGGCCCGACCGGGTAGCCGTCATCACCGACGCCATCGCCGCGGCCGGAAGTGACGATGGCGCGTATCGGCTTGGCGCGGTGGCGATCGACGTGGAGTCCGGTGTGGCGAGGGTGCGCGCAACGTCGGCGATCGCCGGCAGCACCGCCACGATGGATCAGCTCTTCCGCACCGTTTCTCGACTCGGCCCGGACGCCGATGCCGCGCTGGTCGCCGCGGTACAGATGACCTCGGCGACGCCGGCGCGGGCGCTAGGTCTCGAGCAGGTGGGCGTCCTGCGGGCCGGCTATGACGCCAATCTTGTTGTATTGGATCGTGATTTGCAGGTCAGCGCCGTCATGGTGCGCGGCGGTTGGCGCTAACGCAGCCAGCGGGTCAACCGGGAAAAGGCCAGCGCGCCAACGGCTCCCATCGCCATCGCGGTCAACGTCTGACGCGCGCTGATCCCCTCGTCCAGCAGGACCCGCGGAGCGATGATGGCCGGCGCCGGAGGGTGGGCATACTTGCTGCGCGGATCGTTGGCAAGGGTAGCGGCCCAGGCGGTGGCGAAGAGCACGAGATAACCGGTGATGTAAGAGAACACCATCAAGCCCAACACCGGCCCGAACGTCGCTCCCGCCGGACTACGCAGCACGACCCGCAGGTAAATCGACGCAACCTGCTTGAACAACTCGAAGCCGACCGCCGCCAGCAAGCCGGCCCGCGCGGAGTCAACCAGGTTGACCCGTGCCGCGGCAGCCGGCCGATCATCCAGGTGAACAGCATCCACGACACCAGCAGCGACACCAATATCGAAACGCCCCGGAAGATCTCGCCGAACACCGAGAACTCGGGTACGCCAAACCATTTCAGTATCGACCGCATCGGCGCGGCGTGGCTGAGCCCGGTGAGGGCAATCGTGGCCACGATCACCACGAAGGTCCCGAACATCGCGATCAGGTCGGAGAGCTTGTTGCGCACGAAACCCGGGGAATCCGGTTGCTGCTCCCACCACATCTCGGTCACCGCGGCCCGCAGATGCGACATCCAGGCCAGGCCGGCCCAGGCCGCGGTGGCCAGTCCGATCACACCGACCGACGCGCGCGCGTTGATCGCCGAGTTCATCAGGTCAATCAATTGCTGACCCAGCGCGCCGGTCACCGCCGAGCGGATGTGGTCGTCAATCGTCTTCAGCAGCGACGGATCGCCGGCCAGCACGAATCCGACCGCCGCGAAACCGACCATCAGCAAAGGAAATAGCGCAAAGATCGTGTAGTAGGTCAGACCGGCCGCGAAGAAGCCGCCGCTGCGGTCGTCGAAGTGCTGATAAGCGCGTATCACGTGGTCGAGCCATCCGAACCGGGCCCGCAACCGGTCAAGAATCCCTGGCTTGGCCGGCTCGGTCATGCAACGCCTTTACCTCCGGTGCGGAAGGAACCCCAGCCGATCGTAAACCCGCCGCACCGTTTTCCCGGCGACTTCGTCGGCGCGCTCGGCTCCGGCCGCCAGCACCGCCTCCAATTCGGCCAGATCCGCCGTCAATTCGTCGACCCGGGCCTTGATCGGGGCGACGAACTCGACGACGGCCTCGGCGGTGTCCTTCTTCAGATCGCCGTAGCCGCGCCCGGCGTAGCCGTCGACGAGCTTGTCGATGCCGACCCCGGTGACCGCCGACTGGATGGTCAGCAGGTTCGACACTCCCGGCTTGGCCTCGGTGTCAAAGCGGATCTCGCGCTCGCTGTCGGTCACGGCCGAGCGAATCTTCTTGGCGGACAACGCCGGATCGTCGAGCAGGTTGATCAACCCGGCATCGGTGGCCGCCGATTTGCTCATCTTCGACGTCGGGTCGCGCCAGATCGTAGATCTTGGCGGTGGCCTTCGGAATCAGCATGTCGGGGACGACGAACGTGTCCGGGAAGCGGCTGTTGAACCGCTCCGCGATGTCGCGCGCCAGTTCGAGGTGCTGCCGCTGGTCCTCGCCCACGGGGACCAGATCGGTGTCGTAGGCCAGCACGTCGGCGGCCTGCAACACCGGGTAGGTGAACAGGCCGACGGTGGTGGAGTCGGCGCCCTGGCGCAGCGACTTGTCCTTGAACTGCGTCATCCGCGACGCCTGGCCGAAGCCGGTGAAGCAGCCCAGCACCCACGCCAACTGGGTGTGGGCGGGAACCTGGCTTTGCACGAAGACGGTGCTGCGGGCGGGGTCGATCCCCAGCGCCAGGTATTGGGCGGCGGTGACCAAGGTCCGGCGTCGCAGCGCCTCGGGATCCTGCGGGACGGTGATCGCGTGCAGGTCAACCACGCAGAAGAACGCGTCGTAGTCATCCTGCAGCGCGACCCATTGGGTGATCGCGCCCAGTGCGTTGCCGAGGTGAAGCGAATCAGACGTGGGCTGCACGCCGGAGAAAATCCGGCTGGGTCCGGTTGCGGTGCTCATGATGTGTCGATCTTTTCACGCGTGGTTTCCCGGCCGTGCCGTTGCTTGCGGTACCGGCGGTACCACCTTTAGTGTCGGCACTATGCGACGTCGTGCACCGATCCACCTCGGTTCTGGAGAGCCGGTCCTGCTGCTGCACCCGTTCCTGTTATCCCAGGCAGTGTGGGAGGCGGTGGCCCAGCAGCTGGCCGATACCGGCCGCTACGAGGTGTTCGCCCCGACGATGGCCGGCCACAACGGTGGACCGCCGGCACGCACCTGGCTGCTCAGCTCGTCGGTGCTGGCCGACCATGTGGAACGACAGCTCGACGAACTGGGCTGGGATACCGCTCACATCGTGGGCAACTCGCTGGGCGGCTGGGTCGCCTACGAGCTCGAACGGCGCGGCCGGGCGCGCAGCGTCACCGGCGTCGCCGCGGCCGGCGGCTGGACGCGATGGAGCCCGGTCAAATTCGAGGTGATCGGCAAGTTCGTCGCCGGAATGCCGATTTTGCTGTTGACCCGGTTGCTCGGCCAACGCACGCTGCGCCTGCCGCTCAGCCGCCGGCTGGCCACCCTGCCGCTGAGCGGATCGCCGGACGGTGTCAGCGAGCGCCAATTGAGCGCCATCGTCGATGACGCCGCCCACTGCCCTGCCTACTTCCAGATGTTGATCAAATCGCTGTTTCTGCCGGGGTTGCGGGAGTTGGCGCATACCGCGGTCCCGGCGCATGTGGTGCTCTGCGAGAAGGATCGCGTGGTCCCGCCGCGCCGGTTCAGCCGGCACTTCACCGAGTTCTTGCCCGAGGGAGCCAAAGTGACCACGCTCGACGGCGTCGGTCACGTTCCGATGTTCGAAGCGCCCGGACGGGTCACCGAGGCGATCGTGGAGTTCCTCGATCAGTGCACCCAGCCGTCGCGGCAGGCCGTCAACCCAGGCTGGGGGCACCACCCGCTTGCGGGGGCTTAGTCGAGCGCTTTCACCCGGTGCGACCCGAACGCGTGTGAAACCTGGGCGTTCAGTGTGCACGCCGGGCGGACAAATCGCCTGAATCCCGCCCTGGTGTCACCCGCGAAGCCGAGAGTTCACACTCGACGACGGGGCCTAACCGAGCGCTTTCTCCAGGTTGTCGGCGATCGAACCCAGGAACTCCTCGCTCTGCTGCCACTTCTGGTCAGGACCGATGAGGATGGCGAGGTCCTTGGTCATCTTCCCGCTTTCGACGGTGCCGATGACGACCTCTTCCACCTTCTGGGCGAAGTCGATCACCTCCGGCGTCTTGTCCAGCTTGCCGCGGTGCTGCAACCCCCGCGTCCAGGCGAAGATCGAGGCGATCGGGTTCGTCGAGGTGGGCTTGCCGGCCTGGTACTGCCGGTAGTGCCGGGTGACGGTGCCGTGAGCGGCTTCGGCCTCGACCGTCCTGCCGTCGGCGGTCATCAGTACCGAGGTCATCAGGCCCAGTGAGCCGTAGCCCTGCGCGACGGTGTCCGATTGGACGTCGCCGTCGTAGTTCTTGCAGGCCCACACGTAGCCGCCCTCCCACTTCAGGCAGGCGGCGACCATGTCATCGATCAGCCGGTGCTCGTAAGTGAGCCCTTCGGCTTCGAACTGCTCCTTGAATTCCTCGTCGTAGATGCGCTGGAATTCGTCTTTGAACATGCCGTCGTAGGCCTTGAGGATGGTGTTCTTGGTGGACAGGTACACCGGCCATTTGGCGTTCAGGCCGTAGGCGAACGAGGCGCGCGCGAAGTCGCGGATGGAGTCCTTGAAGTTGTACATCCCCATCACGACGCCGCCGTGTTCGGGGATGGACACCATCTCGTGCACGATCGGCTTGCTGCCGTCTGAGGGAGTGAAAGTTATTGCGACGGTGCCGGGCCGGTCGACCTTGAAGTTGGTCGCCCGGTACTGGTCACCAAAAGCGTGACGGCCGATTACGATCGGCTTGGTCCAGCCCGGAACCAGGCGCGGGACATTGGAGATCACAATCGGCTCGCGGAAAATGGTGCCGCCCAAGATGTTTCGGATCGTCCCGTTCGGCGAGAGCCACATCTTCTTCAGGTTGAACTCGTGGACGCGTGCCTCGTCGGGGGTGATCGTCGCGCACTTGATGCCCACGCCGTGCTTCTTGATGGCATAGGCCGCGTCGATCGTCACCTGGTCGTCGGTGCGGTCGCGGTGCTCGATGCCCAGGTCGTAGTAGTCCAGATTGATGTCGAGGTGCGGAAGGATCAGCATGTCCTTGATCAGCTTCCAGATGACGCGGGTCATCTCGTCGCCGTCGAGCTCCACTACGGGACCCTCGACTTTGATCTTGGGTTCGTTGGACATATCGAGGCCGATCCCTCCTTGCCGCGTCCGTTACGGCGCTCAGCCTTGCGACGCCGCTAGCGCTTCATTGAACGTCTTACTCGGCCGCATGACTGCCGTCGTCTTCTCGGTGTCCGGCTGATAGTAGCCACCGATGTCGACCGTCTCGCCCTGCGCCTTGGCAAGTTCGGCCACGATGGCGTCCTCGTTCTCGCCCAAGGAGTCGGCCAGCGCGGCGAAGTGATTGCGCAACTCTTCGTCGTCGTTTTGCGCGGCAAGTTCCTGGGCCCAGTACAGCGCCAGGTAAAACTGGCTGCCGCGGTTGTCGAGTTCACCGGTCTTGCGCGACGGGCTCTTGTTGTTGTCCAACAGCTTGCCGATCGCGGCAGTCCAGCGTCGTGCCCAGAATCTTGGCGCGCTCGTTATCGGTCTTGATACCGAGGTCTTCGAAACACGCTCCCAGAGCAAGGAACTCACCGAGGGAATCCCAGCGCAGATGATTTTCCTCGACAAGTTGGTGGACGTGCTTGGGCGCCGAACCGCCGGCTCCGGTTTCATACATTCCGCCGCCGGCCATCAACGGCACGATGGACAGCATCTTGGCGCTGGTGCCCAGCTCGAGGATCGGGAACAGGTCGGTCAGGTAGTCGCGCAGGATGTTTCCGGTCGCGGCGATGGTGTCCTGCCCGCGCATTGCGCGCTCGATCGTGTGCCGCATGGCTCGTTCCTGCGACATGATTTGAATGTCGAGGCCCTCGGTGTCGTGGTCGGCAAGGTAGGTGTTCACCTTCTTGCGCAATTCGCTTTCGTGCGGGCGCCACACGTCCAGCCAGAACACCACTGGCATGCCCGAGTTGCGTGCCCGGGTGACGGCCAGCTTGACCCAGTCGCGGATCGGCTCGTCCCGGACGATGGGCATGCGCCAGATGTCGCCGGCTTCCACGTTTTGCGCCAGCAGCACATCCCCGGTGTCGAGGTCGACGATGTTGGCGACACCGTCTTCGGGGATCTCGAACGTCTTGTCGTGCGAGCCGTACTCTTCGGCCTGCTGTGCCATCAAGCCGACGTTGGGAACGGTGCCCATCGTGGTCGGATCGAACTGCCCGTGGGTTTTACAGAAGTTGATGATCTCCTGGTAGATCCGGGAAAACGTTGACTCGGGGTTGACGGCCTTGGTGTCCTTCTGCCGCCCGTCGGCGCCCCACATCTTGCCGCCGGCACGGATCATTGCCGGCATCGACGCATCCACGATGACGTCGCTGGGCGAATGGAAGTTGGTGATGCCCTTGGCCGAATCGACCATGGCCAGCTCGGGACGGTGTTCGTGGCAGGCGTGCAGGTCGCGGATGATCTCGTCGTGCTGTGTGGCGGGCAGCGACTCGATCTTGTTGTAGAGGTCAACCAACCCGTTGTTGACGTCGACGCCGAGTTCGTCAAACAGCTCCTGATGCTTGGCGAAGGCATCCTTGTAGAAGATCTTGACGGCGTGACCGAAGACGATGGGGTGCGACACCTTCATCATCGTCGCTTTGACGTGCAGCGAGAACATCACGCCGGTCTTGTAGGCGTCCTCCATCTCCGCCTCGTAGAACTCGCAAAGAGCCTTGCGGCTCATGAACATGCTGTCGATGATGTCGCCGTCGCGCAGCGACACCATGGGCTTGAGCACGATCGTCTTGCCGCTTTTGGTCTGCAGCTCCATCTTCACGTTGCGCGCGCGGTCCACCGTCATCGACTTTTCGCCGTGGTAGAAGTCGCCGTGCTTCATGGTCGCGACATGGGTGCGCGACGCCTGGGACCAGTCCGCCATGCTGTGCGGGTGCTTGCGCGCGTACTCCTTGACCGCGTTGGGCGCGCGACGGTCCGAGTTTCCTTGCCTTAGAACGGGATTCACCGCGCTGCCAAGGCACTTGGCGTAGCGGTCGCGGATTTCCTTGTCCTCGTCGGTTTTCGGGCTTTGCGGATAGTCCGGAATCTTGAATCCCTTGCCCTGCAGCTCCTTGACGGCGGCGATCAGCTGGGGCACCGAGGCGCTGATGTTCGGCAGCTTGATGATATTGGTGTCGGCCAACTTCGCCAGCTTGCCCAGTTCGCCGAGGTTGTCGGGCACCCGCTGCTCGTCGGTCAGGTCCTCGGGGAACTCGGCGAGAATCCGAGCCGCCACGGAGATGTCACTGGTCTTGATCTCGATGTCCGCCGGCTCGGCAAAGGCGCGCACGATCGGCAGGAAGGCGTAAGTCGCCAGCAACGGCGCTTCGTCGGTCAACGTGTAGATGACGGTCGGCTTTTCGGCGCTCACGGTCCCTCTCCCGGCGTCAATATTTTCGATATCGGTCAGATCCTCTGGGGGGCTCAGCGTTCTGACTGCCACGTTATCAAGGGCGTTTAAGCAGGTGTCGACCTGTATGTGCACCGCGCTCGTTGGCGAGGACTCGACACAGTAAGATAATCTTCGTATTGGTCATGAGCGCCAGCATCAAGCCCCGGCTTGCTGGCCGGCAACCCTCCAACCGCGGTGGGGTGCCCCGGGTGATGACCAGGTTGAGTAGCCAAACGACCGGCTATCCGGCAAGCGCGGGTCCGCCATGACGGGCCCCTGAGTAGACAGGGAAACGTAAGGTGACCTCCGACAACACCGAGAACGAGACGGATCCGACTGCGCAGTGGTCCTTCGAAACCAAGCAGGTTCACGCCGGCCAGCAGCCGGACCCGGCCACCAACGCGCGCGCGCTGCCGATCTACCAGACCACGTCGTACACGTTTGACGACACCACCCACGCCGCGGCCCTGTTCGGGCTCGAAGTCCCGGGCAACATCTACACCCGGATCGGCAACCCGACCACCGATGTCGTCGAACAGCGCATCGCCGCGCTCGAGGGTGGCGTCGCCGCGCTGTTCTTGAGCTCCGGGCAAGCCGCTGAGACATTCGCCATATTGAACCTCGCGGGTGCCGGCGATCACATTGTGTCCAGCCCGCGCCTCTACGGCGGCACTTATAACCTGTTCCACTATTCGCTGGCCAAGCTCGGCATCGAGGTCAGCTTCGTCGAGGATCCCGACGATCTGGACTCGTGGCAGGCGGCGGTACGGCCCAACACCAAGGCCTTCTTCGCCGAGACGATCTCCAACCCGCAGATCGACATCCTGGACACTCCCGGGGTCGCCGGGGTCGCCCACGCCAACGGTGTACCGCTGATCGTCGACAACACCATTGCCACTCCCTACCTGATCCAGCCATTCACGCAGGGCGCCGACATCGTGGTGCACTCCGCCACCAAGTACCTGGGCGGGCACGGCTCGGCGATCGCCGGAGTCATCGTCGACGGCGGCACCTTCGATTGGACGCAGGGCCGCTTCCCCGGATTCACGACGCCCGACCCCAGCTACCACGGCGTGGTTTTCGCCGAGCTGGGACCGCCGGCATTCGCTCTCAAGGCGCGGGTGCAATTGCTGCGCGACTACGGGTCTGCGGCCGCACCGTTCAACGCGTTCTTGGTGGCCCAAGGCCTGGAGACGCTGAGCCTGCGGATCGAGCGCCACGTCGCCAACGCGCAACGGGTCGCCGAATTCCTGGAGGGTCACGACGGCGTGCTGTCCGTCAACTACGCGGGGCTGCCCAGCTCACCGTGGCATGAGCGGGCAAAGAAGTTGGCGCCCAAGGGAACCGGTGCCGTGCTGGCGTTCGAGCTGGCCGGTGGCATCGAGGCCGGGAAGGCGTTCGTGAACGCGCTGCAACTGCACAGCCACGTCGCCAATATCGGCGACGTGCGCTCGTTGGTGATTCACCCGGCATCGACCACCCACGCGCAGCTGAGCCCCGCCGAGCAGCTGACCACCGGCGTCACCCCCGGTCTGGTGCGGCTGGCCGTCGGCATCGAGGGCATCGACGACATCTTGGCCGACCTCGAGCTCGGCTTCGCCGCGGCACGGAAATTCGGTTCGTCCGCTGATGCCAGCGGCGACCCGCAGGCCGTGGCGGCCTTCTGAGGACTTTGACATGACGATTTTTGACGTCCCCACGCAAACGCTGCCCGCCGAAGGCGAGGTCGGCCTGGTCGACATCGGCTTGATGACCACGGAAAGCGGCGCGGTCATCGACGATGTCTCTATCGCCGTGCAGCGCTGGGGTGAGCTGTCACCGACGCGCGACAACGTGGTGGTGGTACTGCACGCTCTCACCGGCGATTCCCACATCACCGGCCCGGCCGGGCCCGGGCATCCCACGCCCGGCTGGTGGGACGGAGTCGCGGGGCCGGGCGCACCGATCGACACCGGCCGATGGTGTGCGGTAGCCACCAATGTGCTGGGCGGTTGCCGCGGCTCTACCGGGCCGAGTTCGCTTGCCCGAGACGGAAAGCCGTGGGGCTCCCGGTTTCCGCTGATCACCGTGCGCGACCAGGTGGAGGCGGACATCGCCGCACTGCACGCGCTGGGTATCAGCCAGGTTGCCGCCGTCGTCGGCGGATCCATGGGCGGCGCAAGGGCTTTGGAATGGATGGTCGGCCACCCCGACCGGGTTCGGGCCGGATTGCTGCTGGCCGTCGGCGCCCGTGCCACCGCCGACCAGATCGGCACCCAGACCACCCAGATCTCGGCGATCAAGGCCGACCCGAATTGGCAGGGTGGCGACTACCACGACACCGGCCGCACCCCGGATGCCGGGCTGGCGATCGCCCGCCGCTTCGCACACCTGACCTACCGCGGCGAGGTCGAGCTCGACACCAGGTTCGGCAACGACAGCCAAGGCGACGAGGAACCGTCGCACGGCGGGCGCTACGCGGTGCAGAGCTACTTGGAACATCAGGGCGACAAGATCTTGGCCCGTTTTGACGCCGGAAGTTACGTGATCCTGACCGAGACGCTGAACAGCCACGACGTCGGCCGTGGCCGCGGCGGGGTGGATAAGGCGTTGCGCAGGTGCCCGGTACCGGCCGTGGTCGGTGGCATCACCTCCGACCGGCTCTATCCGCTGCGCTTGCAGCAAGAGCTGGCCGAGCTGCTGCCGGGCTGCACTGGGCTACAGGTTGTCGAATCCATCTGCGGGCATGACGGCTTTCTCGTGGCAACTGAGGCGGTGGGTGAATTGATCCGCAAGACACTGGATTTGGCCGCGAATGAAGGCGTGTGTCGGCGGTGACACGGTCTCGGGACGACCGCTCCCTGTCGTTCGGTTCGGCGGCCGCGGCCTATGAGCGTGGACGCCCGTCGTATCCACCCGAAGCGATCGACTGGCTGCTGCCCCGAGGCGCCCGCAAAGTGCTTGACCTGGGTGCGGGTACCGGCAAGCTGACCACTCGGCTGGTGGAACGTGGCCTTGACGTCGTGGCCGTGGACCCGATTCCGGACATGCTCGAAGTACTGAGCGCCTCGCTGCCGGAAACTCGTGCACTGCTGGGCACCGCCGAAGAGATTCCGTTGGAGGACAACAGCGTTGACGCCGTGCTGGTCGCCCAGGCCTGGCACTGGGTGGATCCGGAACGGGCGATTCCCGAGATAGCCCGCGTGCTGCGGCCCGGCGGCCGGCTGGGCCTGGTGTGGAACACCCGCGACGAGCGGCTGGGCTGGGTGCGCGAACTCGGCCAGATCATCGGCAGCGATGGCGACGGCCGCCGCTTCGACGTGACGCTGCCGCCACCGTTTGGCGAACGACAGCGCCATCAGGTCGAATGGACGAATTACCTTACGCCGCAGGCGTTGATCGACTTGGTGGCCTCGCGCAGCTACTGCATCACGTCGCCGGCCGAGGTCCGCACCCAAACCCTCGACCAGGTGCGCGAGTTGCTGGCCACCCATCCGGCGCTGGCGAATTCGACCGGCTTGGCGATGCCCTACGTCACCGTGTGCATCCGGGCGGCGCTGGCCGGCTGAGGATAGAGTGGCGGCGTTGGAGTTGCAGGTGGCGCCGTTGGTGCGTGGTTCGCGGCGGCCGCCGATCGTGAAAGTCGGTGGTGCGCGATGACCGGGTCCGGTGTCGAGGCCGCTGCTGGCCGCGCGGGAAGTCATGCGCGTCCGACGAGGATGCAGCCGCGGGGTATCGGGAGTGGCTGGCCGCCGCTGAGCGGGCCGGTCAAAGAGTATTGCGAGAGCCGCAGGGCACGTACGTGTTATGGCGCCGCGACGATGTACTCGCCGCCATGCGTGATGGCGAAGTCTTCGCCAGCCGCCAGGGCGAATTGATGCCCGGCAATCCGCCGTTCGGCCCGTACCGGGAAATCCTGATCGAGCTGCTCAATCCGGGCAGTTCGCGAGAAATGCTGAAGCCCGTACGTGGGCTCATCGAAGATGGCATCGGCGAGATAGCGACGAAACTTGACCGCTGCGATGGTGCGCGTGCCGCTGACGCTCTTTGTCACGCAGCAGCCGTGTCGGCGTGCGGGCTGCCGGCGAACATTGGTCTCGAAGCGGTCAACCCGGCGCTGATTGGGAAGCTTCGCCGAGCGCCGCTGGGTGGCTTTGATGTGATCAGCCGGCTGGCCACTGAACCCGTCACCGACGAAGAGATAATCGGACTGATGGGGTCGGTGGTCCGCGGTTTCATGTTCGCGGCATTCCCTATCAAGGCCGGACTCGCGGTGCTGGCGCGAAAGCCGATGCTTCAGCAGGAGCTACGCGAAACCCCAAGCCGGCAAGGTGATTTCATCGAGGAGCTGCTGCGGCTGGATGGTGGGGCGAAGACCGTTTCACGAATCACCACTCGCAGTGTGACGATCGGCGAAACGACGATCCCAGCCAGGTCCCCTGTCGAATTGTGTGTCGGCCTGGTTCATCGCGACGAGTCCGACGTGATGTCAGGTCAGGACATGAAACTGGATGGCTCGCATCGGAATTGGAGTTTTGGTGGAGGCCCGCATCAGGTGTCCGGCGTCCCACCTGGCCCGGGATCTGCTGAGCGCCTTCTTTGAGGTGTGGCTAGCCGAGGTCCCGTTTTTCTGGTTCGACTGGAAGAGTGGCGCTGTCCCCAAAGCGTGGCATCCCAGAGCCTACGGCCCGGTGCCGGCCGCGATTTTCGACGGTTGGGTTCCGACTTGCGTGCCGCTGAGGTGGTAAGGCCAGTGGGTGCTCAGAATTTCAGACCGGAGAACATGATCTGGTTGGGGTCGTACTTCTGCCGCACGCTGGTCAGTTGCGACAGATTCGAGCCGAAGTAGCGTGACGCCGCGCTGTTGGGCTCCAGGTAATTGACGTACCCGCCGACCGAAAACTGTTGTACCGCTTGGTGCGCGGAGCTCAGCCACTGAGTAGCCGCTGACACCTGGTTGCCGGCGGGCTCGACGTACCACTGCAGCACCGCGGACTGTTTACGCCACGGGAAGGCCGAATCCCCGGGGGCCACGTCGGCGATGGCTCCGCCTAGCGGATCAACGAGCAACGAAGCCCTTCCGCCGGCGGCGGGCCATTGGCCGATCGCGGTGGCGATGGCATGGGCCGCAGCCGAATTCAACGTGGTGATCACGTCGGATCCGGCCACGAAGCCGCGAGGCGGTGATGTCGAGCTGCCACCGGCCAGATACGTCACCAGGTCCATTCGGTTCATCGTCTTGTTGGTCACCGCGCTGGGCTGCAAACCGACTGCGGATTTGATCGCGTCGGCCATCCCTGCAGCGCCGCCGGCCGGGCAGGTCGCCAGGATATGGCAGTCGGGCTGTCCCGTACCGACCGCGAGATCGACCATGGCCCAAGCATTTCGGTCGGCCCCGCCCAGCCAGGACTGCCAGCCGACGAGCACCTGGACGGCCGACGACGGGGCGAACTCAAGCCGGACAACGTCGGTGTCTCCGGTGCCGAAGGTCGCGAAGGTCATCGATGTCGTCACCCCGAAATTGCCGCCACCACCACCACGAAGTGCCCAGAACAGATCCGGATGATCGTTGGCGGACGCGGTGACCACGTCGCCGCTCGGAAGCACCACCGTGGCCGACTGGAGCGCGTCGCAAGCCAGCCCGGCATGCCGGGAATCGGCTCCTATCCCCCCGCCGAGCGTCAGCCCCGCGACTCCGACGGTTGGGCAACTGCCCGTCGGGACCGCGCGCCCAGCGCTGGCGCACGCCTGGTGTACCGCCCACAGATTCGTCGCCGGCGTTACCGTGACGTTGCCGCCGTCGAGGTTCGCCCCGCCCGGAAGTCCGCGCAGGTCAAGCACCATCGTGCCGTTGGCGCTCGACGCACCGACGTAGGAATGCCCACCGCCACGCGGTGCGATCTTGAGCTTGTTCGCCGTCGCGAATGCGACCGCCTTTTGAACGTCGGCTTGCGAGGACACCGTGACGACGGCCGCCGGGGTGGAGTTGTTGTAGAACGAGTTGAATACCTGCTTGCTCGAAGCGAATTGGGTGCCACTGGCCGGCAACAGGACGCTGCCGCCAATGGTGGAGGCCAAGCCATTCCAGCCGGCGGTGGCAGCGCCGGGGTCCGCGGCAGCACGCGTGGTCCCGAATACCGCTCCCGTCGCCAACATTGAAACGGCACCTCGAAGAAACGTCTGGCGCGAGATCCCACGATCCATGAGCCGGATTCTTATCCATTTCTCACTGAAATTTCCGGCGGCACAGCACGTGTCAGATCACAGTGTGGCTTCGATTGCCCAGCACTCGATCCCTCCTCGTTTGTAACGATTTCCGCGCAATAACCGATGTCTCAGAAGCATCGCGCTCATGAAACGCATAGTGTGCAAACCTTGATCTCCCCGTGTCGTAAATGTGACAGCCATCGATCAGTCTTCCTAGAGTGATTTGAGTGCCATCAAGAGCACTCCGCGACAGATGGGGAAGCTGTCCATGAAAGCAGTTGCCGCTGCGAACGGTTGGATCTGGCTGTTTCGCCATCAACCCCTGACCATTCGCTTGCTGGCCGCGGTGGCCGGCCTGCTGACCGTAGCGGCGGCCTTTGGGGCGCCGCCGGCCGAGGCAGATGCGCACCAAGACGACGACTTCATCGACTCGCTGAACCACGCCGGCGTCGACTTCGGCCAACCGGGAAACGCGATGGCCGTGGGCGAATCCGTCTGCCCGATGCTGGCCCAGCCCGGCGGCAGCTTCGCCGGGGCCGTGTCGAGCATCAGACACCAGGGCATGTCACCGAGGATGGCGCAGGTGTTCACCACGATCGCAATTCAGACGTACTGCCCGCAGGCGATGGCGAACTTGGCCAGCGGCAACATGCCCAACATGCCCGGCGGTATGCCGGGCATGCCCGGCGGTATCCCAGGCGGGATGCCAGGAATGCCGGGCGCGGGGATGCCGGGAATGCCGGGCGCGGGATGCCAGGAATGCCGGGCGTGCCGGGCGCGGGGATGCCGGGGCTTCCGCAGATTACCGGCCCGGGGATTTAGCCCGTACCAAGGGGATCGATGGTCCACGCGATATAGACCATCGCCGCCCCGACCGTCGCGGTCGTCACGAAGTCAATGCCCTTGCTGCGCACCACCAAAAGGCCGGCGCGATCATCGGATAGCACCACCCGCAAGACCGCGGCGACGCCGACAGCGATGCCGATGAGCAGGGAGCCACGGCGCCAGAAGTTGGCGCCCACCAACGCGAAAGCCGTAGCGAAGATCAGCCCGACCAGCAGGATCGGCCACTGGGCTTTCGCTGCGGTCTTCGCCAAACTCATTGCCGCTCAGCCAACTCGACCACATTCGTCAGCAGGAACGCCCGGGTCAGCGGGCCGACGCCGCCGGGGTTGGGCGACACGTGGCCCGCAACCTCCCACACCTCCGGGTGCACGTCGCCGACCAGCTCCGTCCTCGGTGCGACTGACGCCGACGTCGAGCACCGCGGCGCCCGGGCGCACCATGTCGGCGGTCAGCAGGTGCGGAACGCCGACGCCGGCGACGATGATGTCGGCCTGCCTGGTCAACGCCGGCAGATCGCGAGTTCCGGTGTGGCACAACGTCACCGTCGCGTTCTCCGATCGGCGCGTCAGCAGCAGACCCAATGGCCGACCGACCGTGACCCCGCGGCCGATGACGACCACGTGCGCACCGGCGATCTCGACGTCGTAGCGGCGCAGCAGGTGCACGATGCCGCGCGGGGTGCACGGCAGCGGGGCCGGGTTGTTGAGCACCAGCCGGCCCAGGTTGGTCGGGTGCAGCCCGTCGGCGTCCTTGGCGGGATCGACGCGCTCCAGCGCCGCGTTCTCGTCGAGCTGTTTGGGCAGCGGCAACTGCACGATGTAACCGGTGCAGTCGGGGTTGGCGTTCAGCTCGTCGATCGTCTCGTTCAACTTGGCCGTGGAGATGTCGGCGGGCAGATCGCGGCGTATCGAGGTGATGCCCACCTTCGCGCAGTCCGAATGCTTGCCGCGCACGTAGGCCTGGGAGCCCGGATCGTCGCCGACCAGGATCGTGCCCAGCCCGGGCGTACGACCCGCCGCGGTCAGTGCGGCCACCCGTTCCTTGAGGTCGACGAAGATCTCGTCGCGGGTGGCCTTGCCGTCCAGTGTGATTGCGCCCACGCCTCACAGTCTTCCATGGCGAGGTTTACGCTCCTGACATGGCCGCTGACCTGCACCCTCAGACAGAGCCGGTTCCCGATGTGTTCAGTCCCGCCAAACTCGGACCGATAACGCTGCGCAACCGGACCATCAAGTCGGCGACGTTCGAAGCGCGCACGCCCGGTGGGCTGGTGAGCGACGACCTGATCGAATACCACCGACTGCCGGCCGCCGGCGGGGTCGGCATGACGACCGTCGCCTACTGCGCCGTCTCCCCCGGCGGACGCACCGAGGGCAACGGACTCTGGATGCGCCCCGAGGCGGTGCCCGGGCTGCGCCGGCTGACCGACGCGATCCACGCCGAAGGAGCGGCGGTCAGCGCGCAGATCGGCCACGCGGGTCCGGTGGCCAACGCCAAGTCCAACAAGGCCACCGCTCTGGCGCCGGTGCGGTTCTTCAACCCGATCGGAATGCGGTTCGCCAAGAAGGCAACTCGCGACAACATCGAGGACGTTATCGCCGCACACGCCAACGCGGCCCGGTTCGCCATGGAAGCCGGCTTCGACGCCGTCGAAATTCATTTGGGCCACAACTATTTGGCGAGCGCGTTCCTGTCTCCGCTGATCAACCGTCGCGACGACGAGTTCGGTGGATCGCTGGAGAACCGGGCCAAACTCGCCCGCGGGATGGTGATGGCCGTTCGCCGCGCGGTGGACAAAGAGGGCACGCCGATCGCCGTCACCGCCAAGCTCAACATGGCCGACGGGGTCCGCGGCGGGATCAGCACCGAAGAGTCGCTGATCACCGCGAAGTGGCTGCAGGACGACGGCGCGCTGGATGCGATCGAACTCACGGCGGGCAGCTCGCTGGTCAACCCGATGTATCTGTTCCGCGGCGACGCACCGCTCAAAGAGTTCGCCGGAGCCTTCAAGCCACCGCTGAGCTGGGGCATGCGCATGACGGGCAAGAAGTTCCTGCGCGAATACCCTTACCGCGAGGCGTATCTGCTGCGCGACGCCAAGCTGTTTCGCGCCGAGCTGTCGATGCCGCTGATCCTGCTCGGTGGCATCACCAGCCGGGAGACGATGGACCTCGCGATGGCCGAGGGATTCGAGTTCGTCGCGATGGCCCGGGCGCTGCTGGCCGAACCGGATTTGATCAATCGACTCGCGGCCGACGGCACCCACCACAGCGTCCATTCGGCGTGCACGCACTGCAATCGGTGCATGCCAACCATCTACACCCGTACCCGCTGCGTCGTCACGGGAGCGCCCGACTCGGTCGCATAAAGGGCCCGACGTGCCGCATTGGCGCGAATGGTGAATGAGGTCCACGAGCTAGAGTTGTGGCGATGAATGCACCAGCCGCGCCGACGTTAACCGTTCGGTACGACGGGTCGGAACGCACCTTCGCGGCAGGTCACGACGTGGTGGTGGGACGCGATCTGCGAGCCGACATGCGCATCACGCACCCCCTGATTTCGCGTGCTCATCTGTTGCTGCGCTTCGACCAGGGCCGGTGGCTGGCGATCGACAACAGTTCCCTCAACGGGTCTTTCGCCAACGGCCGCAAGGTGCCGGTAGTCGATATCCATGACGGTCAGAGCATCAACATCGGAAACCCGGACGGGCCGTTGCTGACCTTCGCGGTCGGACACCACCAAGGAATGGCCGGGCGCCCGCCGCGGACCGAGTCGATGGGTATCGCCATGGCGCCTCAGCCCTCCGCGACGGCGTGGCCGGCGTCACAGACGTCGGGGCAGCCGGGTCATCCGCTTGCCGCTCCGCCCGGACCGCCGCCCGCGCGCCCGATCGCCTGGAGCGCGCCGCCCCCGCCGCGACCTCATCCCGGCGCGCCCGGTCAGCGGCCGGTGCCACCGGGACCACTGGGGCAACCGGTATATCCGACTTCGGTGGCGCGACCGCCCGCTTATCCCGCCGGCCGCCCCGCCCAACTATCCGCCGCCACACAACCCCGGTGTGGCGCCCATGCCTGCCTCACCGCAGACGCAGATGTCGCCCGTGGAAGCCAAACCGCCAGAGGTGTCGAACCTCGCGACGAAGATGTTCCAGGCGTTGTTGCCGTCACGGTCCGGGGCGTTGCAGAAACCGTCCGGCGCGCTCACGATCGGCCGCGCCACCGACAACGACATCGTCATCCAGGACGTCCTGGCATCGCGCCATCACGCGTTCTTGACCCAGACGCCGCTCGGCACCGAGATCCGCGACGCGCACAGCATCAACGGGACCTTCGTGAACGGTGTCCGCGTCGGCTCCGCGGTGCTGACCGAGGGCGACGTGGTCACGATCGGCAACGTCGACCTGGTCTTCACCCGCGACACCCTGGTCCGGCGCACCGAAGCGGCGACGCGCACCGGCGGCCTCGAGGTCGAACTCGGTCTGCTACACCGTCGAACAGGGCAGGAAGCAGCTGCTCGACCACATCTCGCTGACCGCCCGTCCCGGGACGCTGACCGCCATCATCGGTGGGTCCGGCGCCGGCAAGACCACGCTGTCGCGGCTGATCGCCGGCTACACCAGCCCCACTTCCGGCTCGGTGACCTTCGAGGGCCACAACATCCACACCGAGTACGCGTCGCTGCGCAGCAGGATCGGGATGGTCCCCCAGGACGACGTCGTGCACCGCCAGCTGACCGTCAACCAGGCACTCGGCTACGCGGCCGAACTGCGGCTGCCGCCCGACACCAGCCAGGCCGACCGCGAGCAGGTGGTGTCCCAGGTGCTCGAGGAACTCGAGCTGACCAAACACGCCGACACCCGCGTCGACAAGCTGTCCGGCGGACAGCGCAAACGTGCCTCGGTGGCCCTCGAGCTGCTCACCGGGCCCGTCGCTGCTGATCCTCGACGAACCGACCACTGGCCTGGACCCGGCGCTGGACCGTCAGGTGATGATGATGCTGCGCCAGCTGGCCGACGCCGGCCGCGTGGTGCTGATCGTCACGCACTCGGTGTCCTACCTCGACGTCTGCGATCAGCTGCTGTTGGTCGCCCCCGGCGGCAAGACGGCGTTTCTCGGTCCGCCCAGCCAGATCGGTGCGGCGATGGGGACCAGCAACTGGGCGGACATTTTCGCCAAGGTGGGCGCCGACCCCGACGAGGCCAACCGCCGCTTCCTGGCCGAAAACCAGCACCAGCTGCCGGCCGTTCCCTCCGAACACAGTCCGGCTGCCGATTTGGGCGAACCGGTACACACCGACGTGCTGCGCCAGTTCTCCACGATCGCGCGACGCCAGATTCGGCTGGTGATCTCCGACCGCGGCTATACGGTGTTCCTCGCGCTGTTGCCGTTCCTCATCGGTGTCCTGACCCTCACCGTTCGCGGCAAGAGCGGATACGGCATGTCCGACCCGCTGGGCAACAACCCCGCTCAGCCCGACCAGATTCTGGTCATGCTCAACGTCGGCGCGGTGTTCATGGGTACCGCGCTGACGATCCGCGACCTGATCGGCGAGCGTCCCATCTTCCGCCGCGAGCAGGCGGTCGGCCTGTCGACGGCGGCCTATATGGGCGCCAAAATCGTGGTGTTCTCGACGTTTGCGATCGTTCAGGCGGCGATTGCCACGGCGATCTCGGTGATCGGTTGGGGCACACCGATCTCCAACGCCGTGATCCTGGGCAACGTCAACTTCGAACTGTTCGTCACCGTGGCCGCGACCTGTGTGGGTGCCGCACTGCTCGGCATGGCGCTGTCGGCGCTGGCCCAATCCCAGGACCAGATCATGCCGATGCTGGTGGTGTCGATCATGAGCCAGCTGGTGTTCTCCGGCGGCATGATCTGGGTGACCGACCGGATCGTGCTCGACCAGTTGTCGTGGGCCACACCGGCCCGGTGGGGCTTCGCGGCGTCGGCGTCGACGATCGATGCCCACCGGCTGATACCGGGTCCGACCGACCCCAAAGACCAGCACTGGAATCACACCAAGAGCGCATGGCTGTTCGATATGGCGATGCTCGCAGTTCTGTGCGTAATCTATAGCGCGATCGTGTGGTGGAAGATTCGGCTGAAACGACGCTGAACTGATGAATGTCCCTGCGCAACCGGTGCTTACGGTGCGGTCCAACCGTTCCGAAGTCAGTTTCGCGCCCGGAGGCGACGTCATCGTCGGAAGCGACGTGCGCGCCGACCTACGCGTGGCACATCCGCTGGTTACCCGTGCGCACCTGTTGCTGCGCTTCGATCACGGCAGATGGGTTGCGCTCGACAACAATTCGCGCAGCGGCATCTTCGCCGATGGCCGGCGGGTGCCGATGGTCGACATCCGTGACGGCCAAACCATCAACCTGGGCGGTCCCGACGGACCGCGGATTGTCTTCGCGGTCGGACACCATCAGGGCGCGGTCGGTCTGCTGCCGCCGACGACGCACGCGGTCCCGACGATCCCGCCGCCCGACAGCTCCCTGGATCGGCCCACCGACGCGCTGCACACCACCGCGGTGCCGATCGTCCGGCCCACCGTGACGACCCAGGCCGTACCCCGGGACGCGACCCAGGTGGCCCAACCCGCGGGCACCGACATGTCGCAGTTCCCGACCCGGGTGTTGAAGGTCGTGGGACCCGGATCGGATCTGCACGGGCCGATCGCGGGTGCCGCCTGGATCGGCCGCGAGCTCGACAACGACATCGTCATCCACGACGTGTTGGCGTCGCGCCATCATGCCGTTTTGGAGCCGACACCCGCCGGCATCGAGATCCGCGACGCGAACAGCATCAACGGGACGTTCGTCAACGGGGTCCGGGTCGGGTCGGCACTGCTTGCCGAGGGCGACGTCGTCACGATCGGCAACGTCGACCTGGTGTTCACCGCCGGCATGCTGGCCCGTCGCCAGGAAGCGGCGACGCGCACCGGCGGCCTGGAGGTGCGCGAGGTCGGCTTCGCCATCAACGGGAAGGATCTGCTCCAGCAGATCTCGATGGCGGCCAGGCCCGGCACGCTCACGGCCATCATCGGGGGTTCGGGCGCCGGCAAGTCGACGTTGTCGCGGCTGATCGCCGGCTACACCACCCCCACTTCCGGCGCGGTCACCTTCGAGGGCCACAACATCCACACCGCGTACGCCTCGCTGCGCAGCAGGATCGGAATGGTCCCCCAGGACGACGTCGTGCACCGCCAGCTGACCGTCAACCAGGCGCTGGGCTACGCGGCCGAATTACGGC
This sequence comes from uncultured Actinomycetota bacterium, assembly GCA_963832935.1. Lineage (GTDB taxonomy): Bacteria > Actinomycetota > Actinomycetes > Mycobacteriales > Mycobacteriaceae > Mycobacterium. The sequence goes on along the minus strand of CAWHWA010000010.1, from coordinate 21,438 downwards.
TGCCACCCGACACCAGCAAGGCCGACCGTGACCAGGTCGTGTCCCAGGTACTCGAGGAGCTGGGACTGACGGCGCATGCCGACACCCGCGTCGACAAACTCTCCGGCGGCCAGCGCAAACGCGCCTCGGTGGCCCTCGAGTTACTCACCGGGCCGTCGCTGCTGATCCTCGACGAGCCGACCTCGGGGCTGGACCCGGCGCTGGACCTGCAGGTCATGACGATGCTGCGGCAACTGGCCGACGCCGGCCGCGTCGTGCTGGTCGTCACGCACTCCCTGACCTATCTCGACGTCTGCGATCAGGTGCTGCTGATGGCGCCTGGCGGCAAGATCGCGTTCCTGGGCTCGCCCGACCAAATCGGGGACGCCATGGGAACCACCAACTGGGCCCAGATTTTCGCGAAGGTCGGCGCCGATCCCGACGAGGCCAACCGCCGGTTCTTGGCCCGGCAGGACCGCACGCCGCCCACCCGGGCGGAGACGCCGGCTGATCTGGGCGCTCCGGCGCGCACCAGCATGCTTCGCCAGTTCTCCACGATCGCCCGCCGCCAGATTCGGTTGATCGTCGCCGACCGCGCCTACTTCGCGTTCCTGGCGCTGTTGCCGTTCATTCTGGGTGCGCTGTCGCTGACCGTTCCCGGCACCACCGGGTTCGGCGTCGCCGACCCGACCAGCGAGACGCCCGACGAGGCCGCGCAGATCCTGACACTGCTGTCGATCGCCGCGGTCTTCATGGGTACCGCGTTGACGATCCGCGATCTGATCGGTGAGCGCCCCATCTTCCAGCGCGAGCAGGCCGTCGGGCTGTCCACCGGGGCCTACCTGAGCGCCAAGATCACCGTGTTCTGCCTGTTCGCAATCGCCCAGGCGGCGATCGCGACGGGCATCGTGCTGGTGGGCAAGGGCGCACCCAAACAGTCGGCGCTGCTGCTCGGGAATGCCAGCCTGGAGCTGTTCGTCACCGTAGCCGCGACATGTGTGGCCTCGGCGATTCTCGGCCTGGTGCTGTCGTCGATCGCCCGTTCCAACGAGCAGATCATGCCGCTGCTGGTGGTGTCGCTGATGCTGCAGCTGGTACTTGCCGGCGGCCTGATTCCGGTGACCGGCCGGGTCTTCCTCGACCAGCTGTCCTGGCTCATGCCCTCGCGCTGGGGCTATGCGGCATCGGCGTCCACGGTCAATCTCCGGGCGCTGGTACCGATCGGCGCCAAGGACAGCCACTGGGCGCACACGGACAGTGCGTGGCTGCTCGACATGGGGATGCTCGGCGCGCTGTCGGTGATCTATTCCGTGATCGTGTGGTGGCGCATCCGGCTGCGGCGCTAATCCGGTGTGGCGTCCAGGCGCAGCCCGTGCGCCAGTGCGAACGCCATGGCCTGCGCGATGTCCACGCGCACACCCGCCAGCGTGGCGGTTCGCCACAACGCCGGATCCGCGATCGCGCCACGCAGGTCGGCGTCATCGAGCCGGGTGCCGGTGGTCCGCGCACCGCTGAGGTCGGCGCCGCGCAGCACGGCCTTACGCAGGTCGGTCTCCACCAGGCTGGCCTCCCGCAGCCGGCAGCCGCTCAGGTCGACACCCCGCAGGTCGTTGCCGCCGAGCGCCGCGAGCGTGAAGTCCACCTCGTCGAACGTTATCGGCCGCAGCCGGCACTGCACAAAGACCGATCCCAGCATGCTGCACTGCGCAAATGTGCTGTGCCACAGCGTTGTTCGCTCGAATCTGCAGTTACGGAAAGCCGATCCGCGGTGTTGTGACTCGGCCAGGTTGACGCCGCTGAAATCGCATTCGCTGAACACGACCCGTTCGGTGCACAACCGGCTGAGATCATCGTCCCGAAAATCGCGACCCGCGAACTCGCGATCGGCCCACTGCTGCAACGCGGTCAGGCCGTCAGGCTCTGCAGCGCGTACTCGCTCACCGCGATCAGCGCGTCGGTCGCCGACCGGCGATCCCGGGCATCGACGTTGATCACCGGAATGTGCGGGGGCAGGGTCAGCGCTTCGCGCACCGCTCTAGCGGGATACCTTGGCGCACCGTCGAATTGGTTGACCGCGATCAGGAACGGCAGGTTGCGGTGCTCGAAGAAGTCGACTGCGGCAAAGCTGTCCTGCAGCCGGCGACAGTCGACCAGGACGATCGCGCCGATGGCGCCGCGGACCAGGTCGTCCCACATGAACCAGAACCGCCGCTGGCCGGGGGTGCCGAACAGGTAGAGCACCAGGTCCCGGTCAAGGGTGATCCGGCCGAAGTCCATCGCAACCGTGGTGGTCCGCTTGTCGGGCGTGGCCTCGAGCATGTCGACGCCGGCCGAGGCGTCGGTGACAATCTCCTCGGTGCGCAGCGGCATGATTTCCGAAACCGCCCCGACGAATGTGGTCTTGCCGGCGCCGAACCCGCCCGCGATGACGATCTTCGTCGAGGCGGTGGCCCCGGCGTCAGAGTGCTTTAAGGCCACGCAGCGTCCTTCCTATGAGTTCGTGGCGCTCGTCACGGCTCGACTGCTCGGTCAACGTTCTATGCACCCGAAGGTAACCGGACAGGACCAGATCACCGACCAGTACGCGCGTGACACCGATCGGGAGGTTCAGCCGGGCCGAGATCTCCGCGACGGACGGGCTGGTGACACACAGTTGGATGATCCTGCCTCTCGCATCGTCGGCCGGCCACCGGTGTGGCAGCCCGGCCTGCAACGTCTGAACCGGCGCTTCCAGCGGAAGGTCGACCTTGGTCTCGGTCCGCCCGGCCGTCAGGGTGTACGGACGGACCAGGTTCGCCTCACGTGCGGACGGCCCGGGTTCGCGTTTGTCCATCGCGGCTCACGAGTGATCGGATACAGCACGCCGGGAGGACTGCACAACGCCGCCCACCCGTTCGACAAGGATGGCCATCTCGTATCCGATCTGGCCGATATCGCACGCCGTCTCGGCCAGCGTCGCCAGATGCGACCCGTCGCCGACACGCATCAACAGCAGATATCCGTTCTGCATCTCGACCACCGACTGCAGCACCTGTCCGCCCTCGAACAGCTGCGCGGCGCCGGTCGCGAGGCTGGCCAGCCCGGAGGCCACCGCGGCCAGCTGATCGGCGCGCTCGCGGGGTAACTGCTCGCTGGCCGCGATGGGCAGACCGTCGACGGACACCAGCAGCGCATGCGCGACCCCGGGAACCTCGCGGGTGAACTTCGTCACCAGCCAGTCCAGCGAGCTGCCGGGAGACGTCATTCCTGATCGGGTCCTTGACTCGAGTGGCGGGCGTGCGATCGTCCGCTGCGTACGCCGTCGAAATGGTTACTGAACGAGGCGCGAACCGCTTCGGGGTCGCGGGCCGCATGAAGTCCGCCGTTCGATCCTACGAGGGACCCCTCGTCGTCCTGGCCGGGGTGCTGCTGGTCGGAGACACTGACGCCGTTGGCCGCCCCCGGCACCAGGCGGGCGCCGGGCGTGCGCACCGGCAGGCCGTGGTCGGCGGTGCGCTCATCGACGGGCTTGTCCTCGGCCTCGGCGGCCAACGACCAACCGCGGTCCCACACCGATTGCCAATCCAGGTCGGGGCTGTCGACCAGGTCGTGCGGGTCACCCATCATCTCGGAGAGCATCCGCCGGTAGATCACGTCGTCCTTCGATGCGCCGGCGACGGGGCCGGTGGGCGGGGCGGGGCGGGTGGTTGGCGGACCGCCGGTCCCCCGCGAGCGCGCGGCGAAGAACGCCGAGGTGTCCGACACCGCCCGCGCCGGAGCTTGCGGCGCCGGCGCCCGGCCGGGGCTTGCGGCGCCGGCGCTGGGGCTTGCGGCGGCGCGGCTTGCGACGTCGGCTTTGGCGATTGTTGGTTCTCGTTCTCCCACCAGGGCGTGGCCAGCTCGCGCCGGCGTGGGCTTGGCTGCTGTGCAGCGGGCGCGGCGGGAACCTCGGTGATGCCGCTGGAGCCCGGGCTGCGACGCGGCAACAACGCGATCGGTGGAGTGTCGTCGGAGCGGGGAGATCCGTTGGTGGTTGTGGCCGCGGCGGGGCGTTGACGCGTCGCCCCGTTGACTCCGTCCGGCGCGGCGTTCGCACTGGCGAGTTTCGCGCTCGGCGACGAGACCGCACGCATCCGTTCTCGCGGTGCCGCCGAGACTTCGGCCGGGCCGCCGTGGAAGCCCTCCAGCACCCCCGGCGGCAGGTAGATCTCGGCGGTCGTGCCGGAACCCGCCTCCTCCGGTGCCGGCCCGCGCAGCCCCACCCGGATGCCGTGCCGGGCGGCAATCCGGCCCACCACGAAAAGCCCCATGTGGCGGGCATTGTCGGGAGTGACCTCGCCGCCGGCCTGCAGCCGCATATTGGCCATGCGCCGATCGGCATCGTTCATGCCCAAGCCGGAGTCGGCGATCCGCAGCACCACGCCTCCGTCACCGCCACGCGCCGCGGAAATCCGGGCGAACGTCGACGGCGGCGAATAGCGCAGGGCGTTGTCGATCAGCTCGGCGAACAGATGGATGGCCCCACCGGCGGCCCCGCCGATCAGCATGCAGTCGGGCAGCTCGGCGATTTGGACCCTGCGGTAATCCTCGACCTCGGAAACGGCCGCGTTGAGCACGGTCGACAGCGGGACCGGATCACGCTGGTCGCGGGCAAGCTGTGCACCGGCGAGCACCAGCAGATTGGCACTGTTGCGGCGCAGCCGGGCGGCCAGGTGATCCAGCCGGAACAGGCTGTCAAGGCGGTCGGGATCCTCTTCGTTGCGCTCCAGCCCGTCGATGAGCGACAACTGCTGATCGACCAGTGACCGGCTGCGCCGCGACATGGTCTCGAACATGTCGTTGACCAGCAATCGCAAGCGCGCCTCGTCACCGGCCAACAGCAGGGCCTGGGTGTGCAGTTCGTCCACCGCGTGGGCGACCTGGCCGATCTCCTCGGTGGTGTACACCGGCAGCGGAGCCGGAATCGGTTCGGCGCCACCGGCTTTGACCCGGGCGATCTCTTCCTCGAGGTCGGTGTGGGCGACCTTGAGCGCGCCGTCGCGCAGCATCCGCAGCGGCACAACCAGTGCGCGCGCCATCAGCAACACGATGATCAGTGCGATCACGATGGCGGCCAGCACCAGGACGCCGTCGACGATCGCCGCGTTGCGCCGATCATTGGCTTGGGCCTGCACCGATTTCGTCACCGATGTTGTCGCGTTGGTGATGATCTGTTCGGCGATCGTGTCGGTGGTCTGGATCGAGTGCAGCAGTTCGGGGTTGTCGACGAGCACGCTGGCCGGATCGGACATGATCGCCATCCGAGTCACCATTTGCTGCTGCAGTGTCTTGGCTTCGGGCGAGCCGACACCGAGGACCTGGCTCATCCCGAACAGCGTCGACGGTTCGGTGCCGGCCAGGGTGATCATCGAGGTGCGCAACTGCGGCTCGGGCAGCTCGGCGCCGCGGGTCACCAAGATCTCCTGCATCGTCATCTGGCCGCGGGCCCCGACCGCCCGGCTCAAACCCTGTGCCTGGGCGCGGATCTGCTCATCGTCCACGCGCACCGAGGCGTTGATGACGTCCTCGGCCGTCAACAGCAGCGGCGCATACGTGGTCACCCGGTCCCGCAAACCAATGCTGTTGTCGGCCACCTTGTCCAGCAGCGACTGGCCGCCGTTCAGCAGGGTGTCCACTCCCGATCGCACGTCGGGCGTCACGTCGGTGTCCGCCAGCCGCGTCTGCAGCTCGCCGTTGCGGGCGTCGTAGTTCTTCTTCGCGCCCTCGACATCGCGCCCCGTGGAGCTCGCCAACAACGCGACATCCAACGCCGACATGTATTTGGTGAGCGCCGGCAACACGTCGGTGCGGGCGGCGGCCAAACGTAGGCCGCTGGAGCTCGACATTGCGGTGTTGACGCGCAGTCCACCGAAAACCGCCGCCAGGATCAGCGGGACCAGCACAATCGCCAGGACTTTCCACCGGACCGGCCAGTTGCTCGGCGACCAGGCCGGCGGACGTTTCGCCGGGGCCACTGCGCCGGCGGGGACTTCAGCGAACTCGGCGGGTTCCGCCTCGACCGGGGTGGCCGGGCGGTTGAACATGGTCATACGCGACCAGCCGCTGCGCTGACACTCAGCGTCAAACGAAACGAGAGACTCATGAGACTTCCTGCTTTATCCGCTCCCCCCGCGCAGATAGGCGCGAGCAGAAACCGCGTGGCAATGCGACGAGTATGCCAGTCCGCGGCCCGGGTCACCAGGATCCTTACTGAGCAGACAGCACCTCCCAAGGTGCCGGGAGTACACCGGCGCTCAACTCTGGCAAACACGCCTCGGGCGTCGGGCGGATTCGCCGCCGCCGCGTCGCGATCGTCACCGTCGAATTCAAATTCCCGCCGTGAATCTGGCGTACCGTGCGCTCTACAGCTTCGAGAAGGGGAGCCACATGTCCGCGACCGATCACGACTGGACCAAGCCGGCGGCGCTGGCGATCCCCAAAGACGGTTACTTCGAACTGGAGCGTGGGCGGTACGGACCGGTATTTCCGCGCACTCCGGCCTGCTACGGATTCTCCATCATCGCGAAGGTCAAAAAGGGCCGCGAGGACGCGATCCGCGAACACGGCAAGGTCATCGAGGCAGCGATCGCCGAAACACCGGGGTTCCTTGCTGCACTACGTCTGCACTACCTTCGCTGGGTGCTTTTCGATCTCGGTGATGGCTTGACCTTTCAGTACCAGGGCATCTTCGACACCGACTTCGACAAGTACACCGAGGATGCGGTGCAGTTGTTCGGCCAGAGCGGCATCAGCACGGTGTTCACCAATCTCGAAGGCTTCCCGGAAGATTGGAAGGAAAACCCAGCAGCCTTCGTCGAGTTCGTCCGCGAGCACCACTACCCCAGCTTCCTGGAGTACGGCGAGTACCCGTACGTGACAGCCGACGAGATCAAGAAGGCGCTGCGACTGAAATCGGCGTTCTCCGACATGCTCGACCAGATGCAGTAAGCGCCAAAGCGCATGCAGGCGACGCTCGAACTCGACGATATCCAGCACATCTTGCTGACCCGCACCCCAGCGATGACGGGGCGCTACGAGTTCCTGTCCTTCGATAACCCCGCCGGGGGTCGGGCGTGGTTGGCCCAACTGCTGGATCGAGTCCAGTCCGCCTCAGCTGCCCGCGCCACCATGGACGATGCCCAGCTAGGTATCGCTGCCCCGCGATACCTGGCCGCGCTCGAGAGTTAAGAGGGCATGCGATGGGCACGCTGACGCCAGCACGTACCTACAACCAAAGCCACCTCCGGCGCAATCACAACGGACAGCGGCGCATCAGCATCTACTGGACGTGGAGCTATCCCTGGGAAGCCCAACGCGATCCGGCCGCACTGTACAACCGGTTCTCCACCATGACCGAGGTCCGCAATACGGCGTGGCCCAGCTACGAGACGCCCGAGTACGACGAGGCGCACTTCCTTCAGGGCATCGCCGGAACGCTGGAGCTTTTCCACCGCTCAACACTGGCCTTCCAGGAGTTGGCGGGTGAAACCACCGGCCACCCCGTCGCGGTGTTTCAGCGCATCGACCAGGCGGGCTACCACCTTCCGATTGACGAACGGGTGTTGGCCGACACCGACACCCTGATGGTGTTCGGACTCGACCACCTCTTGTCTGAGCAGGAAGCCGCACCCGAGGAGATCTCCGCCATCCAGGAGTGGCTGCGACGGGAGGGCACTTGCTTGCTACTGGCACCGCATCACGACGTCGGCTTCACCGACGATTTCGCGCAGCGTCAGGTCGAATACCGACACCACGGCGACCCACTGGTGCCGCGTCAGCAGCGGTTCAGTCAGTACACGCGCTCGCTGATGGATGCTCTCAACGTCCCGGTGCACAACAAATGGGGACTGCGGCCCGCAGTGGTCGATGGCACGAATGAGATTGCGCCGCTGACCGCTTTTCGCGATCTCGATACGTCCCGGCTGCTCGACAAGGTCACCACGTTCAATTTCCACCCCCACCTGCCGCACTACGAACTCACGGGGCCGGAGACCGACTCGGTGCGGGTGCTGGGCCGTCAGCGCATCGATCCGGACCGGCCACATCCGTTCACTGCGGCCGGTAACACCGAGTTCAACGCGCTGATCTGGATGCCGCCGACCGGCCAACGCGCCGGCGACATCGTCCTCGTCGACTCCACCAACTTCACGACACTGTTCGGCGGCACGGACAGCCTCAAGAACTTTTGGCACAACCTCGCCGCCATGAAATGACGGCCTATACCGGCCGAAGGACCGCAACCAGGAAGTCGGAGTCGTCGGTGAACGGCCGCAGATCCCAGGTGGAGAGCAACAGATCGGGCGCGAAGCCCGCAGCTGCCGCGTGGTCGAGAAACTCGGCGAACTCATAATCGCGGCCGGCGCCGAAGCCGATCGCCGCTCGACCGTCGTTGGCAAGGTGGGCACGTAGCCGGCTCAGCACCTGGGCCCGGGTACTCGGGGCAAGGAACGCCATGACGTTGCCGGCGGACGCGATCACGTCGAACGGTTCGACGATGCCGCGCGCGGGCAGGTCCAGTTCGGCGAGGTCGCCGACGAGCCAGCGCGGGCCGGGATAGTCGTGCTCGGCTGCTTCGATGAGCGCCGGGTCGACGTCGACACCGACCACCTGGTGACCGGCCTTGGCCAGATACCCGCCCAACCGGCCGGGGCCGCAGCCGGCATCGAGGATGCGGGCACCGCGGGGCGCCATCGCGTCTACCAGGCGAGCCTCGCCGGCCAAATCGTCACCGGCGCGGACCATGGCACGGAAACGCTCGATGTACCAGCGCGAATGTCCGGGATCAGCGGAAACCTTCTGCATCCAGATGCTCTGCTCGACCATGTCAGCATTATTCCAGGACGAATATTGGGATCGTCCTTTTCGTGAGCTTCTGCAACTCGATGTAGACGGGGTAGGCGTCGATCGCCGTCTGCCACCACTCGTCGTGTTCGGTGCCGTGGACTTCGCGTGCCGTCATTTCGAAGACCTTGTCGCCGTCCTGCACTGTCACATTCGGGTTGGCCTTCACGTTGTGGTACCAGGTCGGGTGCTTTGGGGCTCCTCCGATGGAGCCGACCATCGCGTAGCGTCCGTCCTTTTCCACGCGCATCAATGGCACATACCGCTTGAGACCACTCTTCGCGCCGATCACGGTGAACAGCACGACGGGCCGGTCGAAGATCTCGACGCCGTCCGTGGTGCCCTGCTGCAGAATTTGTTCGGTCTGCTCTCGCACCCAATCGGTAGTGCTGAGTTGTACTTGATCCGTCATGCCCGCCTCAACATCTCGGCATCCCACGCCATTCCCACGGCGGGGTCGCCGGGGTCAAGGAGTCTGCCGTGTTCAAGCTGATGTTTTTCTCGCCGCGCATTGCGCCCAATACGGGCAACGCCATCCGGACGGCCGCGGCCACCGGCGCCGAATTGCATCTGGTTGAACCGCTGGGCTTCGACTTGTCCGAACCCAAGCTGCGCCGGGCCGGATTGGACTACCACGACCTGGCGTCGGTCACGGTGCACGCGACGCTGCAGGCCGCGTGGGACGCGCTGGCCCCGGCGCGGGTGGTCGCGTTCACCGCGCATGCGTCGACGCCGTTCGCCGACGTCGCCTATCAGCCCGGCGACGTGTTGATGTTCGGCCCCGAACCCGATGGGCTGGACGCGGCGACCCTGGCCGACCCGCACATCACCGCGCAGGTGCGGATCCCGATGCTGGCGGGCCGACGCTCGCTGAATCTGTCCAACGCCGCCGCGATCGCTGTCTATGAGGCCTGGCGGCAGCAGGGCTACCCCGGGGCGGTGTAGCGATGAATGCTGGGCCGGGCGCGAGTCTGCATTGTCATGCCGACCTTCATCACGATCGGTTACGGCGACGAAGCCGGATACAACCGAGTGAGCGACGACTGCAAACGGGCCGCGCACGCCCGCGATGACGAACTCAGCGCGTCCGGGGCTCTGATCGGACGCGCGAAAGATCCCGTTCAGGTGCGCAATCCGGAGGGTGCGGGGGTGCGGGTCGAGCCGGGACCGTTTCTGCAATCGGCACTGCCGATCGCGGGGTTCGCGGTGTTCGACGCCGAGGATCTCGACGCGGCGATCGAGCGGGTGAGCCAGACCCCGTGTGCGGTCGCGCACGGGGTGGTCGAAGTCTGGCCTCTGCAGACCTGAGTTACCAGGTGTTCCAGTGGGTCAGGTTCTCGGCGGGCAGCCGCTTGGCCGGCCGGAAATCGGTGCCCTTGGTGTAGGCGATCGGGAACAGCCCGCCCTGACTGAACTGGTCGTAGGGAATGCCGAGCACCTCGGCGGCTTTGCGCTCGCCGTCATCGACGCAGGTGCAGCGTCGTCCAGCAGGAGCCCAGCCCGCGGGAGCGCAGCGCCAGGCAGAAGCTCCACACCGCCGGGAACAACGACGCCCAGAACGACACGCCACCCAACCGCCCCTGGTCCGCGCGGCCTTCCAGGCAAGGGATCAACAACACCGGCGCCTCGTGCATGTGCTCGGCGAGGTACATCGCGGAATCCACGACCTTGGGCATCTGCTCGCCGCGGGTGTCGCCCTCGGGGTATTCGCGCTTTGGCGCGCTGAGGTAGGGCCGGGCACGGGCCAGGTAGATGTCGCCGATCGCCTTCTTCTTGTCGGCGTCCTCGACGAACACCCACTGCCAGCCCTGCGCGTTGGAGCCGGTAGGCGCCTGCAGTGCCAGCTCGAGGCATTCCATCAGGACGTCGCGCGACACCGGCTTGTCGAAGTCGAGGCGTTTGCGAACCGAGCGGGTGGTGGTGAGGACTTCGTCGACGGACACGTTGAGGGTCATGTATCGAGCCTAAGAGGTTCCCGAAGGATCACTGGTCGTGGTCGGTCGACGTCGAGAGCGGCCGCCACGCTTCGATGTCGACCCTGAGGTCTTCGATCTTGGCCTCCACGGCGGCGACGCAGTCGGCGCCCAGCAGCAGATGCACCGGCGGCTCGTCGGCCGAAGCGATGTCGACGATGGCCCCGGCCGCCTTGATCGGGTCGCCGGGCTGGGCGTGGTTGACGTCCGCGGCGTGGGCGCGGGTGGCCCCGGCGGTTGCTTCGTAGTCGGCGATGACGTTCTCTTCGGTGCCGAGACTGGACGCGTCGAGGAAATCGGTGCGGAAATAGCCGGGTTCGACGATGGTGACCCAGATCCCCAGCGGCCGTACCTCCTTGGCCAGCGCCTCGCTGAACCCTTCCATCGCGAACTTGGTCGAGCAGTAGATGCCCCACCCGGCCGAACCGAGCAGTCCGCCGACCGAGCTGATGTTGATGATGTGGCCGGAGCGCTGACGACGCATGATCGGCAGCACGGCCCGCTGCATGGTCAGGGTGCCGAACACGTTGACCTCATAGACGGCTCGGACCGAGGTGTCGGAAGCCTCCTCGACGGCGCCGAGCAGGCCGCGGCCGGCATTGTTCACCAGCACGTCGATCCGGCCGAACGCGTCGACCGCCGACTGGACCGCCTGGGCCGCTTGGTCGGCATTGGTGACATCGAGGTCGATCGCGAGTAGAGCGTCACCGGCGTCGGGAAGTTCGGCGAGGATCTGCTCCGCGCGCCGCGCGGTCGCGACCACCCGATCGCCCTGCGCCAGGATCTTGCGGGCGATCTCGAGTCCGAATCCCCGGGATGCTCCGGTGAGAAACCAGACTTTGGCCACTATGTCCTCCTGAAGTTGGATCTCATGACTATCTCCTACTAGCGAAAGTCACGCGAGCGCGAGCCGACGGCCAAGGTGATGCGGCCCAACCGTTCGGCCACGACGGTGATTGCGCCGCTGGCGTTTTGGACTTGCCCGCGGATCAGCAATGCCGGCGCGGTGTTCGCCAGCTTGCGCTGCCGCGCCCACACCCCCGGCGTGCAGAGCACGTTGACCATCCCGGTCTCGTCCTCGAGGTTGATGAACGTCACCCCCTGCGCCGTGGCGGGTCGCTGCCGATGGGTCACCGCGCCGGCGATCAGCACCCGGTCACCGTCGGGTACCGATCCCAGCGCCTCGGCGGGCACCACCCCCATCGCGTCCAGGTCGGCCCGTAGGAACTGGGTCGGGTAGCTGTCCGGGGAGATGCCGGTGGCCCACACGTCGGCGGCGGCCAGCTCCAGCTCGCTCATCCCGGGCAGCTCCGGGACGTGTGACGACGACCCCACACCGGGTAGTCGGTCCGGCCGTTGGGTGGCCGCGGCCCCGGCCGCCCACAGCGCCTCTCGCCGCGACGTCCCGAAGCAGCCCAGCGCCCCTGCCGTCGCCAGAGCTTCGGTCTGCGGCACGGAGAGTTGCAGCCGGGTTGTCAGATCCAGCAGAGATGCAAAGGGGCCGTTGGTTTTTCGCTCGCCGACCAGCTGCTCGGCGAGGTCGTCGCCGATATGGCGGACGGCACCCAACCCGAGCCGGACCTCGGTGCCGGCATTTTCCAGGGTGGCGGGCGCCAGGCTGGCGTTGACATCCGGGCCATGGACCAGCACCCCGTGCCGGCGCGCGTCGGCCACCAGCGACTGTGGCGAATAGAAACCCATCGGCTGCGCACGCAGCAGCGCGGCGCAGAACGCGGCCGGGTGGTGCAGCTTGAACCACGACGAGTAGAACACCAGCGACGCGAAGGACAGCGCATGACTCTCTGGAAAACCGAAATTGGCGAAGGCTTCCAGCTTTTCGTAAGTCCGCTCGATCACCTCGTCGGTGGCGCCGTGCAATCTACGCATGCCGTCATAGAACCGGCCGCGCAGCCGTTGCATCCGTTCGGTCGAACGCTTGGACCCCATGGCGCGCCGGAGCTGGTCGGCCTCGGCGGCGGAGAAGCCGGCGCAGTCGACCGCGAGCTGCATCAGCTGCTCCTGGAAAAGCGGCACTCCCAGTGTCTTTCGCAATGCCGGTTCCATGGACGGGTGATCGTAGACGACCGGGTCGATGCCGTTGCGCCGCCGGATGTAAGGGTGCACCGACCCGCCCTGGATAGGCCCGGGGCGGATCAGCGCGACCTCGACCACCAGGTCGTAGAACACCCGCGGCTTGAGCCTGGGCAGCGTGGCCATCTGCGCGCGCGACTCCACTTGGAACACCCCGACGGAATCGGCGCGCTGCAGCATCTCATACACCGCGGGTTCGGAGAGGTCCAGCCTGGCCAGTTCCACCTCGATGCCCTTGTGCTCGGCCACCAGGTCTTTCGCGTAATGCAGCGCCGAGAGCATGCCCAGCCCGAGTAGGTCGAACTTCACCAAACCGATGGCCGCACAGTCGTCTTTGTCCCATTGCAGGACGCTGCGATTCTCCATCCGCGCCCATTCCACCGGGCACACGTCGGCGATCGGGCGGTCGCAGATCACCATGCCGCCGGAATGAATGCCCATATGCCGCGGCAGATTCCGGATCTGGGTGGCCAGGTCGATCACCTGCTCGGGAATGCCGTCCAAGTCCGGCGAGTCGGCTAAACCGTTCCAGTGACTGATCTGCTTGCTCCACGCATCCTGCTGGCCCTGCGAGAAGCCCAGGGCACGGGCCATGTCGCGCACCGCGATTCGCCCGCGATAGGTGATGACGTTGGCGACCTGGGCGGCGTAGTCGCGGCCGTATTTGTCGTAGACGTACTGGATGACCTTTTCGCGCTGATCCGACTCGATGTCCATGTCGATGTCGGGCGGCCCGTCGCGGGCGGGTGACAAGAAGCGCTCGAACAACAGCTCGTTGCCCACCGGATCGACCGCGGTGACGCCCAGGGCGTAGCAGACCGCGGAGTTGGCCGCCGATCCCCTGCCTTGGCACAGGATGTTGTTCTGACGGCAAAACCGGGCGATATCGTGCACCACCAGGAAGTAGCCCGGAAATGTCAGTTGGGAAATGACTTTCAGCTCATGCTCGATCTGGGCGTACGCTCGCGGCGCGCCCTCGGCCGGCCCGTATCGGTCGCGCGCTCCCACCATCACCAACTGCCGTAACCAGCTGTCCTCGGTGTGCCCGCCGGGCACGTCGAACGGCGGCAGCTGCGGCGCGATGAGCGCCAGCCCGAACGCACACTGCTCGCCGAGCTCGGCGGCGGCGGTCACCGCCTCGGGCCGCTGCGCGAACAGCCGGGCCATCTCCTCGCCGGACCGCAGGTGCGAACCACCCAGCGGGGCCAGCCATCCGGCGGCCGAATCCAGCGACTGCCGGGCCCGGATGGCGCCCATCGCCATGGCCAGCCTCCTGCGCGACGGATGGGCGAAATGCGCTCCGGTGGTGGCGACGACGCCGACCCCGAAGCGCGGCGCCAGGGCGGCCAGCGTCGCGTTGCGTTCGTCGTCGAGGGGCTGGCCGTGGTGAGTCAACTCGATGCTGACCCGCCCCGCGCCGAACCGGTCGACCAGATCGGCCAGCGCCCGCCGTGCCGCGTCCGGCCCGCCGCCGGAAAGAGCTTGGCGTACATGCCCTTTACGGCATCCCGTCAGGATGTGCCAATGTCCGTCGGCGGCCTCGGTCAGCGTGTCGATGTCGAAGCGCAACTTGCCTTTCTCGCCGCCGGCCAGATGCGCGGCGGCCAGCTGCCGCGACAGCCGCCGGTAGCCTTCCGGGCCGCGGGCCAGCACCAGCAGGTGCGGGCCGGGTGGGTCCGGCTTCTCGGTACGAGCCTGCGAGCCCAGCGACAGCTCGGCGCCGAACACGGTACGCACGTCGAGTTCGGCCGCCGCTTCGGCGAACCGCACCGCCCCGTACAGACCGTTGTGATCGGTTAGCGCCAGTGCGCGCAGACCCAGCCGGGCGGCCTCCTCGACCATTTCCTCGGGTGTGCTGGCCCCGTCCAGGAAGCTGTACGCCGAATGCGCGTGCAGCTCGGCATACGAAACAGAAGGAGCGACGGACGAGCGGACCCTCCCTGCTTCTCGCGGCGGCGTGTACGCCCCGCGTTTGTGCGACAGTGGGCCGTCTTCCGCCGGGCCAGCTGGGGTGGGCGCGCCCGCATGGCGCGGCTTGCCGTCGAGCACCCGCTCCATTTCCGCCCAACTCGGCGGCCCGTTAAACCAACCCACGTTCCACAGTCTATCGAATGTATGTTCGATTTCGCGCGGGGTTGTGAAAGATGTTGTTAAACGGGTCTTCAACTTCTAAACACGTTCTTAACGGTCCTGACCTTCCGCGATGGGTGCGCCGCGACGGATACTGGTACCGGGCAACGACGGGCGGGAATCGAATATGGGACAGCTGACAACAGCCTTGGACTCGGGCTTCCTCACCGCGGCGGACCCCGATCGGCAGGCCAGCATGGCGACCGGCGCGGTCGCCATCGTCGGCGGCGCCGTGCCCAGCCTCGGACGCCTCAAATCCCTTCTGGCAGAACGGATTCAGTCGATACCGCGGTGCACTCAGGTACTGCGGACACACCCGTTCAACGGCGCCCAGCAATGGATCGATGATCCGGAATTCGACCTCACCCATCACCTGCGCCGGATCGCGGTTCCCCGCCCGGGCGATGAAGCCGACCTCACGCGGGCGATCGCCTACGCACTGGAACGCCCCCTCGAATTGGACCGCCCGCTGTGGGAGTGCTGGATCATCGAGGGCCTGAAAGGCAAATGGGCGATCTTGATGAAGGTCCATCATTACCTCGCCGACGCCATCCCCGCTGCCCACCTCCTCACCAGGCTCTGCGATGACGCCGACAGCGAAATGTTCGCCAATCACATTGAGCCCAAGCATGATCCGGTGCCAGCCCAGAAGCCCGGCTGGGCCGACGCGCTCTGGCGAGCTTCAGCTGTCGCCGGCGCCGTCTCCAACACCCTGGCCGAGACCATCTGGTCGGCGGCACGGGCGTCGTCAACCGGTCCGGTGGTCACCATGCGGCGCTACAGCACGGTGCGCGTTCCTCTGGCCGCCGTCGACGCCGTGTGCGGCAAGTTCCGGGTGACCACCAACGACGTCGCGCTTGCTGCCATCACCGAGGGCTTCCGGGCTGTTCTGCTGCACCGCGGCGAACAACCGCGCGCGGGCTCGCTGCGCACCCTGGAGAAGGCCGACGATATCTCGGGGAAGCTGCCTTATCTGCCCGTCGAGCACGACGATTCGGTGCAGCGGCTGCGGATCGTGCACACCAGCTTGAACCGGCCCAACCCGGGTCAGCAGAACGCAGGCGCGAGCATCGTGGATCTGGCGACCAACTCCATGCCATTCGTGTTGTGCGCCAAAGCGATTCAACTGGTACGGAGCCGGCTTCCGCAACCGGGCATCGTGACACTGGCCACCAACGGGCCCGGGCCACGCCACCGGTTGGGCCTGATGGGCGCAACGGTCGAGCGCTTGCTGCCGATCCCCCCGACGGCTTCGCAGCTGTCCAGCGGGGTCGCGGTGCTGAGCTACGGCGATGAGCTGATATTCGGAATCACCGCCGACTACGACGCGGCCCCCGAACTCCAGCAGCTCGCCGCCGGTATCGAACGGGAGATGGCCCGCCTGGCCGCGCTCAGCCAAGACTCCGTTCTGCTGTTCACCAAGGAGCGGCGCAAACGACCGACCCGCGCGCTGCCCAACGGCGTCCCCCCACCCATCCCTCGGCGCGAGCACGCTACTGACCCCACCCCGGCGGCGTCGATCACCGTGAGAAGGTTGGTCGTGCCCACATTGGAGCCGGCCACCATCGACCCGCGTCGCCATGACGCGGTGCTGTTTGACCCTGCATTGGGCACTCCGCAAACGTTGATCGCGCAACTGCAGGAGGTCGGTGTCGGCACCGGAATCTTCCCGCCGGCCGAGCTGGGGGCGCGGGCCGGACGCTGCGTCGTCGTCGCGGCGAACGCGGCGGTTGTCACCGCCGCACGCGATGCCGGCTTCGCGTTGGTGATCGGTGTCGGGGACCGCGACACGCTGCCCGGTGCCGACGCGGTGGTTGCGGACTTGGGTGAAGTCGCCGTGCGGACCGGGGACCGACGGATGTCGCAGCTTCCCGACGCGTCGCAGGCCCTCGAGGACCTCGCTGCCCGGCAGCCGGCGGTGTTCTTCGACTTCGACGGCACGCTGTCGGACATCGTTGACGATCCGGACTCGGCGCAGCTTGTCGCCGGCGCAGACGAGGCGCTGCAGAAGTTGGCCGGGCGCTGCCCGGTCGCGATACTGTCCGGCCGCGACCTCGCCGACGTGACAGCGCGCATTGGCCTGCCCGGTATCTGGTATGCCGGCTCCCACGGATTTGAGCTGACCGCACCCGACGGGACACACCACCAAAACGACGCCGCGGCGGCGACCATACCGGTGCTGGAACAGGCGGCTGCCCAGCTACGCGAGCGACTCGGGCCGATTCCGGGTGTCGTGGTGGAGCACAAGCGCTTTGGCGTTGCCGTGCACTATCGCAACGCGGCGCGCGACCGCGTCGGCGAGGTGGCGGCGGCGGTGCGCGCGGCGGGCCAGCGCGACGCGCTCCGAGTGACCACCGGCCGCGAAGTCATCGAGCTACGTCCGGATGTCGACTGGGACAAGGGAAGGACCCTGCGCTGGGTGATCGACCACCTGAACGACTCGGCTGCCCTGGTGCCGATCTATCTCGGCGACGACATCACCGACGAGGACGCGTTCGACGCGGTGCGCCAGGACGGGATACCAATCCTGGTGCGGCACAACGACGATGGCGACCGGGCCACCGCCGCGCTGTACGCGCTGGACAGTCCGGCCCGGGTCGCCGAGTTCGTCGACCACCTGGCCCGCCGGCTGACTGACGCGGGCGAAGACTAACCCTGCACGTATTCCACCGCGCCGTCGTCGAGCACCACGCGTGCTTGCCCATCTGAGCCGCCGCCGGGCACCAGATGCCTCGGTGCGAAAGACCGCCTTGCCCGGCTCGGTACGCCAGATCAGCGTCGTCAAAGTCTCGCCGGGAAACACCGGCGAGGTGAAGCGCGAATCGATCGAGATGATGTTGGCCGCAAGACCCTTGCCGAGCTCGGCGACCAGCGCGCGGCCCAACACCCCATAGGAGCACAGGCCGTGCAGGATCGGCTTGGGGAAACCGGCCAACTCCCGGGCGAACCACGGGTCGCTGTGCAGCGGGTTGCGGTCACCGGACAGCCGGTAGATCAGCGCCTGATCCTCGCGGGTGGGCAGGGCGACCCGGGTGTCGGGCTCACGGTCCGGAAATTCCGGGGCAATGGGGCGCTGACCCGGGTGCCCGCCGAACCCGCCCTCGCCCCGAAGAACGAGCGTGGTCAGTGTCTCGGCGATCAGCTGCCCCGAGTCCGGGTCGGTACCGCGGCCGCGCAGCATCACGATCGCGTTCTTGCCCTCGCCCTTGTCCTGCAGGTCGGCGACCTCGGTGACCACCGACAGCTTGCCCGCTGCCGGCAGCGGCGCGTGCAGCCGGATGCCTTGCGAGCCGTGTAACAGCATGGCCCAGTTGAACTTTCCGATCTTGCCCGCCGCCCCGAAGGCGGGGCAGCAGATCACCGCGTAGGTCGGCAGCACCTGCTGGGTGATGTCGTGGCTGTTCTCGGTGGTGAACGACAGGTCGTCGAGCCCCGCGCCGACGCCGAGCGCGTACAGCATCGTGTCCCGGTCGGTCCATTCGAACAGCATCGGCTCGGTCACTGCACCGATGGCACTCGGGTCAATCGCCATGCGAGTCTCCTGTCGACAAGGTTCAAGCTTTTTCTGCACCCAACCATTGCAAACCCTTCCCCCCGGGGGCGTCGGCAGGGCAGGCTTATCGCCATGGCCACGCGCAGCATGATCGGAAAGGCGCTCTGAAACGGGAGCCGTACTCGCCGCAACGCTCGTCGTCGGTGCCTGCGGCGGATCGGCTCAGGCGCGCGCGATCACGGTGACCTTCGTCCGAAACGCACAGACCCAAGCCGACGCCGACGGGGTCATCAACACCGATCCGCCCGGCCCCGGCCTCACCGCCGAGGGCAAGGGACAGGCCCAGCAAGTAGCGCATCGGAGCGGTCGCAACGACTTCGACGCCGTCTACGCCTCCGCGATGGCCGAAGCACAGCAGACCGCCGGACCGCTGGCCAGCGAGCTCGGTAAGCAGGTCGAGATCCTTAACGGCGTGCAGGCGCTCAACGCCGGCTGGTACAACGGCAAACCCGAATCGATGTCGAGCACGACGTACATGTTGGCGCCGGCGGACTGGATCAACGGCGACATCCAGGACAGCATCCCGGGATCGATCAGCGGGAAACAGTTCAACGACCAGTTCACCGCCGCCGTCAACAAGGTCTACAACAGCGGGCACAACAAGCCGGTCGTGTTCTCCCAGGGCCCCGCGATCATGGCGTGGACGCTGCTGAACACCAAGAACGGCAAGACCAGCCTGCTGACCAGCCATCCCTTACCGAACACCGGCCGTGTGGTGATCACCGGCAACCCGGCCGACGGGTGGACGCTGGTCGAGTGGGACGGCATCCGCAACTTCAGCTGATCCCCGCTACCATGGCTTCATGCGGTATGTCGTTACCGGCGGTACCGGGTTTATCGGTCGCCGCGTCGTCTCTCACTTGTTGCACACTCGGCCCGACGCCGAAGTGTGGATTTTGGTAGGGCCGCGGCCCCGGGCCAGCAGGGGGGCACCGGCCGCCCGCTCCGGCCGTCTACGTCGCACTGGAGGAGAGGTTTGCCAGCATGCTGGTCCCGATCAGCGCGGCCACCGGCAAGCCCGGCAAGCCGATCCGCCTCGGCGGATCGTGGGCTGGCGGATCGCTGGCGGTCACGCCGGACGGCAAGACCCTCTACGCCTCCGCCGCCGCCGAGACCACCCCGATCAGCACCGCCACCAACCAGCCCGGCGGCCTCCATCAATGGTGGTTATTTCGCGATCGACCCGGACGGCAAGACCGCCTATGCCGTAGGCCCCGTCGGTGCGGCCACAGGCCTCGTCAGGGCCACGGTCACCCCGGTCAACCTGGCCACCAACACGCCCGGCAAGCCGTTCCGCCTGTGCTCCAACCCCCACACCATCGCGTTCACCCCGGACGGGAAGACCGCCTATGTCACCTGCCCCGGACCGTCCCGGCACGGTCATCGGTTAACACGGCCACCAACACGCCCGGCAGGCCGATCCCCGTCGGAGCCGTGCCCGTGCCATCGCCATCACCCCGGACGGGAAGACCGTCTATGTCCTGGGGCGGACACCGTCACCCCCATCAGCACCGCCACGAACACGCCCGGCAAGCCGATCCGCCTCGGGTCAACCCCCGACGCCATCGCGATCACCCCGGACGGGAAGACCGCCTACGTCGGCGCCACCGGCACGGTCATCCCGATCAGCACCGCCACCAACACGCCCGGCACACCGATCCGCATCGGGGCCGGTATCCCCGCCGAGGACATCGCGTTCACCCCGGACGGGAAGACCGCCTACGTCGCCAACGAAGGGCCCACCGGCCGGGTCGTCCCGATCAGCACCGCCACCGGCACGCCCGGCAAGCCGATCCTCATCGGAGTCGGTGCCATCATCGCGATCACCCCGGACGGGAAGACGGTCTACGCCGCCGCGCACAACAAGGTCGTGCCGATCAGCACCGTCACCAACACGCCCGGCAAGCCGATCCGGCTCCCCGACGGGCTCCCAACCTGGATCGTGGCCACGCCCTGACCTGGACGGCAGCATGGCAAAGGCCGGTCAAGACCCGGGCAGCCATCGTGGCCAACTGGGTGAGCAACCCTGCCTGCGGCCGGAGGAAGCGCCATCCCCGCAGGCGGCTGCTGTCGCCCGCGCTGCTGCTAATTGCGCTGCTGCCAGACAGACAGAACGCGGCGATTCGGCACCTGGCGACGTACGTGGAATCAGAAGCTGGGGTCACCGGCACAGGGAGACGACCTCTGCCGACCTGCCCAGACTCACAGACCTGATGATCAGGCGATGCATCCACGCGAGCTGACTCGCCCACTAATGTGGCCCAGCCCGGGTGAATCATCCGCCAGGTCGTCGTCGTCCCAGTCACGGACGTCGCCGCCCCCGCCCTGATCCTCGTCGTCGCCGTCCTGATCCTCGTCGTCATCGCCGTTCTCATCGGCTAGGTCGTCGATGACGATGTCGTCGAGATCGTCGAAGCGCTCCGCGGCGTCGGTCAGCTCGTCGGGGTCCGCCGCCGCGGCCCGGGCGAACCATCCGGGCCTGCTCGGTCCGGCCCGCGTCCAGCAGGGCGTCCGCGTAGGCGTAGAACAGCCGGGCCGACCAGGGCCGACCCGCCGCTCCTTGAGCTCGGGCAATTGGAGGACTACTACGGCGGCCTCAGCCAGCCCCTGGTCCCGGCGGATACCCGACTCCACGATGCGCAGCTCGACCTCGGTCGCCCGGTCGAGGTTGAGCTTCGCGGACTGGGCGATCACGCCCAGGGCCCGTTGTATCCGGCCCAGGGCTCTTCAGAGTCCGCGATCAGCGGGAGGTAGCTGCTGGCGGTGGCCGGCGTGTGGCGCGCAGCTCGGCGAGCGCCTCGGCCCAGTGCCCGGCCCGGTAGGCGGCGATGCCGGTGGTCTCGCGCACGATGC
>CAWHWA010000009.1:0-68721 GCA_963832935.1 uncultured Actinomycetota bacterium | reverse complement strand
GCGGCTACGGAGCAGGCGGGATGCGATCCCCCTGCACCGAGGTGCCCGGGTGACGGATCGTGTTATGCGCGCTTGCGATTGTGCATGGGTTCGCGCGCCGGCTTCTGATGTTCGAGCTGCCAGATCAACTCATGCTTGGCTCCGTGCAGCGCGCGCGTGATGTCGCGGTTGTCGGCGACGGCCACCAGCGGCGGGAGACCAGGCAAGGTCGTCCGCAACGTGACGCGCTGCTCCCTGCGGCCGCGGTCCTGCAGCGAGACTTCCAGGCCGATGTCAGCCGGGTCCCACCGGCCCAGATGCTGCTTGAGCGTAGCCAACGCCGCCAGCACGTGCGGACGTTCCTTGGCGACGAATCCCACACCCATGTGCAGGACGTACTCGCCGAGCGGATTATGCGTTCTGTCGCTGGAGCTTCTCATCGTGCTGATGGTGACCTCATCTCTAGCTACCCGGTTTCTGAACGATCGTGGCCAGCAGCCGCGCAAGTGGCACGGTGGCGATGCCGATGGCGCCGTCGGCGATCCCGTAGGGAATCACCAGGGTGTCGGCGTGCACGAGCGCGCCGCAGGAGTAGACGACGTTGGGCACGTAGCCATTTTGTTCGTCGTGGGCAGGGCTGAGGAGTGGGCTTCGTAGCCGGCCGAGCACCCGGGTCGGATCGTCGAGGTCAAGCAGAATCGCGCCGATGCTATACGTGCGCATCGGTCCAACGCCATGGGTGAGCACCAGCCACCCTGCGTCGGTTTCGATTGGCGGGCCGCAATTTCCGAGTTGCAGCGCCTCCCATGCCTCGGCCGGCTGCTGGCAGGGCGACGCGCTCGTCCAGACCGCCAGATGGTCGGCGAAGGCGACGGTGTTGGTCTCGCGGTCCGATCGCGACATGGCGGCGTAGCGACCGTGTATTCGTCGGGGGAACAAGGCCAAACCCTTGTTGGCCGCGGCCTTCCCGACGAGCGGCCCGGAGGTGAAGGACTGGAAGTCCTTGGTCTCGAGCAGTTGTTGGCTGATGTGGGATCCGCTGTAGGCCGTGTAGGTGGCGTAGTAGGTGACCGAGCCGTCGTCGTCGACGAAGCGGACGAAGCGGGCGTCCTCCATGCCGGCCTGCTCGGCCTCCATCGACGGCCACAGCACGCGCTCGGAAACCGATACGTCGCTGGGGAATTCGACGGCATAGGACCGGGCGGCGATCGTGCGGATCAGGGCGACCGAGCGCTCCCCGTGTCCGCGGGTGCTCAGGTTGGCGCGGAGATCGTCGAGTCGCTCGTCGAGGTCGGATCGCGTGAAGCGGTCGCCGAGCGCGTTGAAGACGTAGTTCGCGGCCTCGCCGGCATTGCCGATGCGGCCGAGTTCGCCGCGGAACACCGCGGCGTCGAGCAGCGCGCCCGACACGTGTCCGGTGGTGGCGAAGCGGGCCGGCTCGTCGATCGTGGCCTGGCCCGCGGCGTCGACGACACCGGTGCGGAACCCGATGGACGAGCGGTGTCCTTCCCCGATTCCGCGCACGCTCATCACGAATCGCAGGCTGCCTGCCGCCGTGCCGGTCTGGTCGGGGTGGGCCACAATGCTGGGATTACACAGCGCCGCCCCCTCGATGGCGTACTCACTGGTAAAAGTCGCTCCCAGCAACAGTGTTCGCTCATCGGAGAGGTCGATGTCGGGATCCAGGCGGTCGGCGAGCTCGTGGGCGTGCCGACGGAACGTACCCGCGAGGTCACGGTGGCGTCCGTCGAAGCGGATGAAAATGTCGTCCAGGGACGACCGAACGTCGTCGTCGGTCAGGGCGAGGATGCGCTTGAGTACCACACCTGATCGGGACTCCTGAAGCTCGAAGCCCTCCTGGCCGGGCACGAACAGCCGGGTGATCACCCGCGCCGGATTGGCCGCGACCCGGTGAGGTTCGCGGGTGACGAGCCCGGCACGCATCAAAGTCATTGTGGGACTGGCGAAAAGCGCTGCGCGTGCTGCATGGTGGAGACCACCGCGAGGGTCGATTCGGCCCCCTGGTTGAGGTTGACGCAGTCGGCGAGCAACCCGTCGAAACCACCACCGGTCTCCGTGTCCCACATGAGCAACCCGGAGTCGTTGGCCCCCTGGAACCAGGCGGCGCACGACCGGATCCCATCCGGCCAGAGCGCCCGCCGATCGACGGCCGCGGCGCGTGCGCAGGCGTCGGCGAGGGCGGCCACCTCGATCGGCTGCTGGTCGAAGGCGGGTCGGCTGTCCTGCGGTCCCCGGCCGCCCGCGGGGGTGGGCGACAGGTGGCCGTCAATCGTTTCGTAGTCGAGCAGCCACTCCAGCAGATCCAGGCCGCGCTGTTTCAGGTCCGGGTCGTCCAGCGCGACGCCGGCAGCGATCATCGCCTCGGGGAGAATCGCATTCGCGTAAGTGAGCCTTGGCTCGGGCCATGGCCAGTCGGATGTGGTCTCGGGTCTCGCGAGGGTGGCGGTGTAGTCGGCGAGGAGTCGCAGGGCCGCGGAATTGCCGGGCTCGAAGCTGAGCAGATCGGCGGCGCCGACGGCGGCGAACGCCATCGCCCGCGGCCACGGCGACCTGGCTTTGGCCGCGCGCTCGAACTGAATCACGGCCAGTCGCCGGACTAGGCTGACGCCGCTATGGGCGGCGGCGGTGCCGAGCCCCCAGATGCAGCGGCCCCAGTGGTCGTCCGTGGTGGGCTGGTCGGTCCAATGTCCGGCGTGGTCCATCCGGTTGCGGCAGGAGCCGTTGTAGGACTGGGCGTCGTTCAAGAACTGCAGGGCCTTGCGGGCGAGGCCCTTCACGGCACCCGGCGCGTCGGGCTCGCGGGTGGTGACGACCAGCACCCTGGCCATGTCGTCGGTGCAATACCCGTGCTCACGGCGGGGCTCGGTCATGCAGGCGTGCTCGAAGGTGGCGCGATGGTCCGTCAATCGCAACAAGTGCGCGAACGTCGGGCTGGGCGCGGCGCCGGTCACGTCAGTGCCGATTCGGTAACCAGCAGGCCTTGCGCCACGCCGACGTAGGCGTTGACGACGACGGGCCAGGCAACCGTCGGGGCCAACCCGCGGGCTTCGGTGGCCATGGAGTCGGCGACCTGCGGATCGGTCAACAGCTGGTGCAGCGCTGTGACCAGTGCGTCGGGATCGTCGTGAGCGACGACGGCGCCTGCGCCGCTGCCGAGGAGCTCGACCGCATGGGGGAAAGCGGTGGCGACGATAGGGCGGCCACTCGCAAGAGAATCGACCAACACACCGGAGGTGACCTGGTCCTTCGAGTCGTACGGCAGGACGACGACGGTAGCCGTCTGGATGAGCGCGGTGAGCTCTTCGGGGGTGCGGTACACGGCGTCGAAGGACACCGAATCGGCGACGCCGAGGCGTTTCGCCTGTGCGACAAGTGCTTCGCGATATCTGTCCCCATGCGCGGCGAGGACCTTGGGGTGAGTGCGGCCGGCGATGATGTAACGCGGCGGGTTGGGCAGGCTCTGGAGCGATGTCATGGCGTCGATGACCCGCTCGATGCCCTTGCCCGGTCCTAGCAGGCCCCAGGTCAAGATGGTCGGCCGGTCGGGACGCTGGACGCCGCTGGTGCTGGGGAGTGCCGCGCCGTGCGGGATGGTGATGACCTTGTGGGGGTCGACGGCGAAGCCCGCGCACAGGCGTTCGCGGGCCACCTCCGACATCACGATCACTTGATCAGCCAATGCCATCACCGATTCGAGCACCGAAAGCTGGTGTGGTGTTGGATGTTTGACCACCGTGTGAACGACGACGATCGACGGGATGCGCAATCCGGCCATGATCTGGACGACTTCGTCTCCGTCGGGACCGCCGTAGATGCCGTACTCGTGCTGGATGACGGCGACGTCGCTCTGGTTGAGGAGCTCGGCGGTTGCCGCTACGGACGAAGCCGAGCCATTGACGAGCTCGCCGACGACCTTGGGCTCCCCGGAGACGTCACCGTCGGCGATGCGCACGACGCTGACGTCGGCGCCTCTGGCTGTCAGTCCGTCTGCCAGGGCCGCGCTAAAGGTCGCCAGGCCGCATGGTGTCGGCGAGTAGGTGCCGAGGATGCCAAAGCTCGGCACGTACGAAAAGTGTTGCATCCCAAAGGGAGCAATCAATGGCTGAAACAACGATGGAACATTCAAAATCATCCCGACTGAACGGTAAAAACTAACGATGTGTCCGGCGTGAGCGGATGCTCGGGCGAATCAGCGTCAGAAGCTGCGCCATTCCGGATCGGCTGGGAGTACCAACACCCGTGACGCTACACCCTCACCGGCCAAAAGGCGTGGTCGTGGGTGCGCTGAGGTCATCAGAATCTCCGTTGACATCAAGGCATTGATATCAACGGAAGCATGCCGCGGCGACTTCGACACCAACCCCCCGAAGATCGACGCACTCTTGGCCAACGACGTCGCGCGGCCCGGATGCGGTCGTCCGTCGGTCGCAACGCTGAGCGCGTTCTAACTAGCGACACGGACGCATTTCGCCCAGCAAGTTCCCCTCGCCGTCAACCCTTTCCAAAAGCACTTCCGCAAATCCCCTGCATAATCCGGCGAGCTTGTCGCGCGGGAGCCCGCTCGGCAACAGCGAAGGGAATCCGCCCTCGCTCTCGATGAGATACAGCCGACCGAACTCGACCAAGCGATCAGCGTCTGAGTGCAGGGTACTCATCGCGGCAGCCTGGGCAGTCCCACGATCACCGAACCGTCCGCGGAAGAAGGTCAGCAGTCGCGGCGCGCGCGTCCCGCAACCGTACAGATGCTCAACCGCGGCAGCGATATTGGAGCCTGAGCGCAATTGCATGCCGAGGATATAGGCGTCTGCATCCTCCATCAGATCGGTGAGCTGGAAACTGCTCACCACATCTGCACACATCAGTTTGGCTCGCGCGAAATCGTGTCCGGAGGCGTACTGCGCGTGCTCGCGGCGCCAGTCACCGTAGAAGGTGATCCAGTCACCGGCCCATCCGGCGATGTCACCGCGGTTGATGCTTGTTCCCTCGGGGCGGCCGTACTGGTAAACACCGGTGCACGATGCGGCCAGATGCGAGACCTTGATCGCCACCGGAAAGACGGGATCGCGAAAGCTTTCGATCTGTTCGATACCGGATTCGTTCACCACACGGACGAAGTCCTTATCAATTCCGCCGACCAGGGCATGCCACTGGATCGACGCATACTCGCGGTGCCGCAAGAATTGCAGGACGAGCGCGGCGTGGTCCGCCTCAGCTCGGTAGTCCTGTGCAAGCGCAAACAGCTGGGCTATATAGCTGACAAACTCCCCCGGGAGATGCTGAGTCTTCATACCTAGTCCGACGAATGGATGGTGGGATCGTTCAACATCGTCGGGCCCGGGACTGTCTGACAATGGTTGATCTGATCTTGGTCTGGTGCCCGCACTCCTGCGCCACGCTGCTGTTCAGCATGGGAGTGCCGCCAGCAACGGTGCAACGCATTTTGCGCCACGGCCCTATCACCGTGACGACGGGAACCTATGTCGAGCTGATCGTGGCGGTCTAACGCGATGCACTGGAATCCATGGGCAGCCTTTTCGCGCGCGTTGACGTCGATTCGCCGAGCCAGTCGTCGTCAGTCGCTAAAGAGAGAGAGCGCGCCAGAAACACCGTTAACTCTGGTGGAGCTAAGGGGATTCGAACCCCTGACCCCCACACTGCCAGTGTGGTGCGCTACCAACTGCGCCATAGCCCCGAGAAGTTGTGCCAATCGAAGCTACACCACTGGCAACCGTCCTTCAAAGTTGCTGGTCAGGCCAGCTCGACGTCCGCCGCGGTCGGCAACAGCTCCGACGTCGGCTCGGATGCCGGCCGCGTTTCCGGCGCCACCACCCAGCCGACGGCGGCGATCAGCAGAACGATCCCGCTGATGAAGAAGCCCCAGCCGAAGTTCAGTTGCTCGGCGACCCAGCCGACCGCCATGGACCCGACGATGGCGCCCAGATCCGTCACCATCTGCACCGCCGCCACCGGAAGGCCCGCGCGGGCCTCACTGCCCAGGATGTCGGCGACTGCGGCCTGCAGCGGTGACATGAAGATGCCTGTCGTTGCACCGCTCACAAACGCCGCGACCGTAAACGCCGGCAGAGACGACACGAGGCCAAGCCAGACGGTCGCCACCCCGGACGCCGCCAGGCCGACGATCAACAACGTGCGCCGTCCCATCCGGTCAGACAGGTAGCCGCTGGGGACGACGGCCAGCGCATTACCGCCCGCGAACGCCGCGAGCACCCAGCCGATGACGCTGACGCTGCCGCCCATCACGTCGGAGATGAACAGCGGGACCAGCGCGATGCGCAGCCCAAACGCCGACCAGCCCGTCGCAAAATTGGACAACAGCGCCGACCGATACGCACGAACCCGCAGCGCCTCTCGCATCGTTACGGTCGCCCGGGTCGGGGGCGGGGGCGCGGCCAGCGCCGAATTCCGCAGGCTGTAGAACAACACCACCGCCACACCCAGCAGCGCGACGCCGTAGACGACGAACGGAGCGGTCAACCCCCAACCCGCCGCCAGACCGCCGACCGCCGGCCCGCCGACCGCGCCCACCATGAATGAGGTGGTGAACAGGCCCGCGATCCGCCCGCGCGCGTCGGGCGGGCTGATGTGGATCATCAGTCCCAACGCGGAGACATAGAACATTGTCGATCCGATGCCGCTGAGGATTCGGAAAAGCATTAGTTGCCAGTAAGTCTGGGAAAACGCACACGCGGCGGTGGACAATGCCACAATCAGCAAACCACCGATATAGATACGCCGCTCACCCAACCGCTGTGCCAGTAACCCGCTTACCGGTGCGAAACACAACCGGCTCAACGAAAAGACGGTGACCAAGAAAGTCACCGCCTTGATGCTCACCCCGAAGGTGCGTGCAAAGGTCGGTAGCGCCGGGGATACGACGCCATAGCCCAGCGCGATCATGACATTCGCCCAGCTGAGAATCCAAACTTCGCGCGGCAACTGAACAGAACGGGACCCGCGCCCCCCCGGGCGGGCAAGGCAGAGGGAAAAGGTCACCCAATGACTTTATTAACTACCTCGCGCGCACTTTCTTGCACCTCGGCCAAATGCTCGGGCCCGTTGAAGGATTCCGCGTAGATTTTGTAGACGTCCTCGGTGCCCGAAGGCCGCGCAGCAAACCACGCGTTGGCTGTCGTCACCTTAAGGCCACCCAGCGGCGCGCCATTGCCGGGCGCGGCGGTCAGCTTGGCGGTAATCGGCTCCCCCGCCAACTCCGTCGCCGTCACCTGGTCGGCCGATAGCTTGGAGAGCCGGGCCTTTTGCTCCCGGTCGGCGGGTGCGTCGACCCGCGCGTAGTACGGCATGCCGTACTTGTCGGCCAGCGCCTGATAGCGCTGCGACGGTGTGGCGTCGGTGACGGCCAGAATCTCGGAAGCCAGCAGCGCCAGGATGATGCCGTCCTTATCGGTGGTCCACACCGATCCGTCGCGCCGCAGGAACGACGCCCCCGCCGACTCCTCGCCGCCGAAGCCGATGGTGCCGCCGATCAGGCCGTCGACGAACCACTTGAACCCGACGGGCACCTCGACGAGTTTGCGGTCAATGCCGGCGACCACCCGGTCGATGATCGAGGAACTGACCGCGGTTTTGCCGACCGCGATACCGGCCGGCCAGGACGGCCGATGGGTATAGAGGTAGTCGATGGCCGCGGCCAGATAGTGGTTGGGATTCATCAGTCCGGCGTCGGGGGTGACGATGCCGTGGCGGTCTGAGTCGGCGTCATTGCCGGTGGCGATCTGATAGTGATCCCGAGGTGGCGATGAGCGGATAAGCCCGCCATCGCATTCGGGGAGCTGCAGTCCATCCGGATCTTGCCGTCGTGGTCGAGCGTCATGAACCGCCACGTCGCGTCAACCAGCGGATTGACCACGGTCAGCTCGAGGTTGTGCCGTTCGGCGATCGCGCTCCAGTAATCGACGCTGGCCCCGCCCAGCGGGTCGGCTCCGATCCGAACCCCGGCCTTGCGGATCACGTCGACGTCGACCACGTTCGGCAGGTCGTCGACGTAGTTGTCCATGTAATCGTGGCGCTGCGCGGTCCGCAGCGCGCGGGCCAGCGGCACCCGCTTCACCCCGGAACCACCGGCTCGCAATATCTCGTTGGCGCGCTTGGCAATTGCGTTCGTCGCGTCGGTGTCCGCCGGGCCGCCGTTGGGTGGGTTGTACTTGAAGCCGCCGTCGGGCGGCGGGTTGTGCGACGGCGTCACGACGATCCCGTCGGCCAGCCCTTCGGTGCGGCCGCGGTTGTAGGTGAGGATGGCGTGGCTGATTGCCGGCGTCGGCGTGTAGCGGTCGGCCGAGTCGATCAGGGCGACGACGTCGTTGGCGGCCAGCACCTCGAGCGCCGACACCCATGCCGGTTCTGAAAGCCCATGCGTATCACGGCCAATGAACAACGGTCCGGTGGTGCCGTGCGCGGCCCGGTACTCGACGATCGCCTGCGTGATGGCCAGGATGTGGGCCTCGTTGAATGCCCCGTTGAGCGCCGAACCACGGTGCCCCGAGGTGCCGAAGACCACCTGCTGAGCGACGTCCTCGGGGTCCGGTTGGATCGAGTAGTACGCCGTCACCAGGTGGGGCAGGTCGACGAGGTCTTCGGGCAGTGCCGGTTGACCGGCGCGCGGGTTGGCCATGGTTACTCATTCTGCCCATACGCCGCACTGCTCTGTAGCCTGCGAAAGCGCACAATTGGCACACCGAAGGGAAACAACCCGTGGCACAACCCGACTATCGCGAGTTGGCCGCGGTATTCGCCGGCGGTGCGCTGGGCACTCTGGCCCGCGCGGCCCTGAGCACCCTTCTGGTCCCCGACCCGGCGGCGTGGCCCTGGCCGACGTTCACCGTCAACATCGTCGGCGCCTTTCTGGTCGGCTACTTCACCACCCGGCTGCTGGAGCGGTTGCCGTTGTCGAGTTATCGGCGTCCGGTGCTGGGCACCGGATTGTGCGGCGGATTAACGACATTCTCCGCGATGCAGGTCGAGACCCTGAAGATGATCGAACACGGCCACTGGATACTCGCGGTGGCCTACACCGTCACCAGCATCGTGCTGGGGTTGCTGGCAGTGCACCTGGCCACCGGTTTGGTGCGGCGAGCGCGGGTTCGCTCATGACGGCAACGACGGTCTTGGTCTGGACCGGCGTCGTGCTCATCGGCGGAATCGGGTCGGTGCTGCGTTTTCTGGTGGATCGCACGGTCACCCAGCGGCTGGCCCGGCCATTTCCCTTCGGCACGCTGATCGGTGAACATCAGCGGCGCCGCGTTGCTCGGGTTCCTTGGCGGTCTGGCGTTGAGCAAGGATGCGGCGTTGCTGGCCGGCACCGCGTTCGTCGGCGCTTACACCACCTTCTCCACCTGGATGCTGGAGACTCAGCGGCTCGGCGAGGAGCGCCGGATGTGGGCGGCGGCCGCCAACATCGTGGTCAGCGTCGTGCTCGGCGTGGCCGCGGCGGTACTCGGACAATGGGTGGCGGAGCAGCTATGAGCCAGCCGTGCCTGAAGTTGACCGCGTACTTCGGCGAGCGCCAACGCGTCGTCGGCGACGGCGCGCGCTTCCTGGCGGACGCGATGTTCGATGTGTTCGGCGCCAACGACGTCGCGACGAGTGTGATGCTGCGCGGTATCGCCAGTTTCGGAGCGAGCCACCAGCTGCGCACTGACGTTTCGTTGAGCTTGTCCGAGGATCCCGCGGTGGCGATCGCCGCGGTCGACGTGGAGCCCAAGATCCGCTCCCTGGTCGACGATGTGGCGGCGATGACCGGCCGCGGGTTACTCACCCTGGAACGAGCGCGGCTTTTCACCCGGCAACGGGGCGCCGACGCGCTCGGCGACTTCGACGCACACAACGGCGACGCCGCAAAACTGACCGTGTATGTCGGCCGCCAGGAGCGCATCGCCGGCAAGGTGGCGCACTACGCGATATGCGAACTGCTGTATCGACACGGATTCGCCGGTGCCATAGTACTTCTCGGCGTCGATGGCACGGCACATGGACAGCGCTGCCGAGCGCAGTTTTTCGGCCGCAATGTCAATGTTCCGGTGATGATCATCGCCATCGGGTCGACTGAGCAAGTCAATTCTGCCGTAACGGAATTGGCCGGCATGGTGGCCAACCCGTTGCTGACGGTCGAACGGGTGCGATTGTGTAAACGCGACGGTGAGATGTTCGCGCGCCCACCGCAGCTGCCAATGACCGATGGCCAAGGGCGCGCCCTGTGGCAAAAGCTGATGGTGTATACCGCCGAAACCACCAGACACGACGAGCTGCCGATCCACCGCGCACTTGTGCAGCGACTGCTGCGTTCGGGAACGGCCCGCGGGGCGACGGTGCTGCGCGGCATCTGGGGATTCCACGGTGATCATAAACCACACGGGGACAAGCTGTTTCAGATCGCCCGACGCGTTCCGGTGACGACCATCATTGTGGACACGCCGGATTCGATCGCGCGCAGTTTCGATATCGTTGACGAGCTGACCGGCCGCCACGGGCTGGTCACCAGTGAGATGGTTCCGGCAGTCTTGTCACTCGACGAGTCGCAACGCCTCGGCGACATCTCGTTGGCGGAGCACGATTACTGACCCAAACCTGTTCGCGTACAAACGCTTAGCGGTGCGGATGACACGGCGGGATAAGAGCTTTGTCCTCATCGATCAGCTTGCCGATGATTCCGTAATAAGAGGCCTGTCGAGCGATTATTTCGTCGGCGGACTGGGTTGCGAAAGAGTCACGTCGCGCGTCGGTCACCAACGCAACCGCACTTGCGGAGAGCCCGGCGATGCGGTGCAGGTGCGGTGCGAGATCGGGCGCTGACGCCTGTTGCGAGTAGGCGACGAGCTGATCTGACCAGTCCTGATACTTGTCCAGACCGGGGCCGCCGGGAGTAATCAATGTGGAATCGAGCATGTCGGGGTGCGCGTGGATGAAGCCCACGACCGCGTCGGCGGTGCGGCAGTCCCGGCTGGGCCGAGCCTGCTGATACACCGCGATCATTCCGCCGGCGACGGCAACGGCGACGAATGCCGCATAAACAATGCGAAACCGCAGGCTTGGCGGCGGCGCGGCGGAATCGTGCGCCTCGGCCAGCACGGAAAGTGCTTGCGGGCTGGAGTCCGCCGCCGAACGCAGCAGCTCGAGGCGTCCCGGCAACCGACGCGCTTTATGCGTTGCCCACAGCAATCGAGCCGCGATCCACAGCGCCAACGCACTCCAGGTCAGCCCACCTCGCGTGTTGTCGCCGACGAATGCCAGAACCCCGGCGATCACCCACAGAACCGGCACGCACCATGCCAGCCTTTTCTGCCACCGCGGCACCCGGCGCCGGTAAGCCATCGAGAGGTTTCCGATCCGGACGGCAGCCGCCAGGACGGCCGGATCGGCGGGAACCTCATCATCACGACGCAGCGCCCTGACGGCCTGCGAGCGTTGCGACAGGTTCAAACCGGTCACGGTCCGCGCATAGCTTTGCTGGATGGGGCGCCGGGCAAGGGTCATCAGTCGCGGTCACGACCACGCTGAATCCCAGCACCGCCAGCAGCGGCCACGTCCACCCGGAGGCCGCAAAGCTGGAGAATCCCAACACACAAATCGCGACAAGAGTGACCGTGAACGTTGCTGCATTGACCAGCCAGAGCACCCACCATGGCGCCACTACAAGCCGAGCCCACATGGCTACTTACTTTCGCAGAGGCAGATCAGCTCTCGCGAAGCCGGGGCACGTCGTCGGGAGTGCGGGGCAACACGTACAGCGCCATCCGGCGGTTGGACATGTCGTGCTCGCCGAGGAATGCAAGGCCGCCACGCTCACAGAACTTGCGCGCCAGGACGTTGCGGTGGTCGGGATCGAGCATGATCCGCCGACATTGCGGATCAAGAGTGAACATGCTGACCAACAAGTGCGGCAGCAGGTACTTGACGTGGCCCTGACTCATGTACTCCAAATCCGCTACCGCGACGTGTAAACCCAAATCGTAGGGGTCATACTCGTATCTCGTCGCGATGGAATCCTTTGCTGCCCGGTATATTTCGACATATCCGTGATCCACGCCATCGAGACTGGCCACGAACGGGCGGGAAAAACCGCTTTCGAGTTGCGCCTGCAGGTAACGACGCCAACGCTCCGCCGGCCAGGCATACTCCCACGATTCGACCAAATGCGGCCGGTTCATCCACTCGGAGAGCAACTCCGCGTCCGCGTCCGGATCGGCGAGACGCAAACCGTACGGCTCCGGCAGTTGCGGTATTGGTGGGGGCGGCACGACACGGACCTCGGCGCTGATGTTGGTCAGTTGCCGGGGCAGGATCACTTCCAGGTCACTCATGTCAACCGGGGAGCCTACTCCCCGTCAGGCCAGCTCTAGCCGCGTTCTGAGATCCACCGGTCTGCCAGCGTCGAAACCCAGTCGCCCGCGGCCTCCGGGCGCTCAGGCGGCGCTTCCACAAGCACCAATTCGTCAACACCCAACGCGGCGAGCTCATCAAAATCCTCAACCCTTGGTTTGCGTAGTGCCACGGCCAGTCGCAGCTCACTACGGTCACGACCCAGCCCGGCGCACAGTTCATCCAGCTTGCCGAGTCGCTCACGCACCGCGGCGACGCCGTCCAGGTTGAACCCGTACCAGCCGTCCGCCAAGCTAGCCACCCGCCGCAGAGCCGGATCACTGTTGCCCCCCATCACAATCGGGATGCCACGATCGCGAATCGGCTTGGGGTTCACCCGGATCGAGTCGAAGCCGACGAACCTCCCGTCGAACGAGGCGACGTCGTCGCGCCACAACGTGCGCATCGCGGCGACGTACTCGGACGCGCGCGCCGCGCGGTGCTCGAATGGCACTCCAAGCGCGGCGAATTCCTCCTTCGACCACCCGACACCGATGCCCAGTGTCAGCCGCCCGCCGCTCAACCGATCCAGGCTGGCGGCCTGCTTGGCCACCACCACCGGGTTGTGCTCGGGCAGCAGTAAGACGCCTGTCGCGACGGCGATCCGTGACGATGCGGCCGCGGCGAATGCCAGCGCGATCATCGGGTCAAGCCAATCCGCCTGTGCCGGAACGGCAATGGCGCCATCGTCGGAATACGGGTAGTGCGAGGCGGATCGGTCCACCATGACGACGTGTTCACCCGCCCACAGCGTGGCGAAACCGCATTCGTCCGCCGAGGAGGCGACGGCATCGATCACCGCGCGGTCGGCGCCGGCCCCGATCCCCAACGCGTGCAATCCGAGCTGCATCGCACGATCGTCTCACGCGGAAATTCAGCGGTCTTTGAGCAACTTCGCCAAGACCTCCGCATGGCTTCCATCCAAGTCGCGGGTCGCGGTGACCAGAGTCACGACACCGCGCCTGGCCAGCTTGCGCAGCTCCTCCAGTGCGGGTTGCCGGCCAGTTCGGCCTCGTAGCGCAACGCGAACTCGTCGAAACGCTCCGGCTGGTGCTGATACCACTCGCGTAGTTCTTTTGACGGCGCAACGTCCTTGCACCAGATGCCCACCCGCGGGTCGTCCTTGCGGATTCCGCGCGGCCAAAGGCGATCCACCAAGACGCGCTGGCCGTCGTCAGGGTCGATGTCTTCATAGATGCGCCCGATCCGGATACGGCTTTCGGCGCTCATCCCCACAGCCTAGCGAGCCAGCGAAAGGCTGCTGATCTGCGAACTGAGGGTTTACCCGGGCCCGGCCAGGGTACGTAAGACCGAACGGCGCACAGCCCCCGCGCCCATTTCTCAACGCCCATAACCGGAGGTATTGCCGTGGCCGAGATGATCATCGAATCCCCTGACGAAGTAGTCGCGCTTCCTCAAGGCACAGCACAACCTGATCGAGGACATGTTCGACGAAGTGCTGCTTGCCTCGGACCCCGAAGCACGCGAGAAACCATTTGCCGCGTTACGTCAGTTGCTGGCGGTCCACGAAACGGCCGAGGAAATGCTGGTGCATCCTCGGGTGCGACGCCAGGCCGATGCCGGCGATGCGGTGGTCGACGCTCGACTGAAAGAAGAGCACGAGGCCAAGGAACTGCTGTCGCAGATCGAAAAGCTGGACATCACGTCTCAGCAATTCATCGACGAACTCACCAAGCTGCGACAAGCGGTCCTCGACCACGCTGAACACGAGGAGCTCGACGAATTCCCTTATCTAGAAAAGGGACTCGAAACCGACGATCTCAAGCGGATGGGCACAGCGGTGCGAGCGGCTGAGGCCATCGCGCCGACCCATCCGCATCCTGGTGTGGAATCGGCAAAGCTGAATTTTGTCGTCGGGCCGTTCGCGTCGATGCTCGACCGCGCTCGCGATGTCATTCGGCAAGCCATCGGCTAGGAGCCGACCCTCCGTAGGCTGGATGACGTGAGTGTTGCACCAGACATCAGCGTCGCCCTGCAAGACCGCTTCGCCCGCGAGTTGCCGGAGATGGCTGTGCGCTGGCAGGCCGAGACGGCACCCGACCCGCAACTGCTCGTCCTCAACGAGTCGCTGGCCACGGAACTTGGCCTCGACGCCGCTTGGCTGCGCGGCCCCAACGGGCTGCGATTTCTTGCGGGCAACCTGGTGCCCCCCGGTGCGGCCCCGGTAGCCCAGGCGTATGCCGGGCATCAATTCGGCGGCCTCGTCCCGCGGTTAGGAGACGGGCGCGCGCTGCTGCTGGGTGAGCTCTCCGACGACCGGGGCCGCGTTCGCGACATCCACCTCAAAGGTTCCGGGCCGACGCCGTTCGCACGCGGTGGAGATGGGTTTGCGGCGGTAGGGCCGATGCTGCGCGAATACATCGTCAGCGAGGCGATGCACGCTTTGGGTGTCCCGACGACGCGGTCCTTGGCCGTGGTGGGGACCGGGCGGCCGGTCCATCGCGAGGCACCGCTGCCGGGCGCCGTGCTCGTCCGCGTCGCCAGCAGTCACCTGCGGGTGGGGAGCTTCCAATACGCCGCCCTCACGCGCGACGTCGCCCTGCTGCGGCGCCTCGCCGACCATGCGATCGCCCGCCACTATCCCAGCGCGGCGAAGGCCGAACACCCTTACCGAGCGCTGTTCGAAGCGGTGGTCGGTGTGCAGGCCTCATTGATTGCCCGATGGATGCTGATCGGATTCGTCCACGGGGTGATGAACACCGACAACACGACGATCTCCGGCGAAACGATCGACTATGGTCCGTGCGCCTTCATGGAGGCCTACGACCCCGACACGGTCTTCAGTTCGATCGACGCCTGGGGGCGCTACGCGTACGGCAACCAGCCCGCCATCGCCGGCTGGAATCTGGCCCGGTTCGCCGAGACACTGCTTCCGTTGCTCTCTGACAACGTCGAGGAGGCAATCGCGTTCGCCGAGGAGTCGTTCGGCGTCTTCCAGGCCGAATACGACGCCACGTGGTCGTCCGGCATGCGCGCCAAACTCGGGTTACCCGCAAGCGTCGACGCCGGGGCCGTCACGGCGTTGGCCGACGAGTTGCTGCGCCTCCTCAAGGAAAGCCACGTCGACCTCACCTCATTCTTCCGCCACCTCGGCCAGGCCGCCCGAGGCGACGCCGAACCCGCGCGCGGTCTCTTCATCGACCCCGCCGGCTTCGACGACTGGATGTCGCGCTGGCGGGCGTTGGGTCCCGACGCCGAATCGATGGATCGCTCCAACCCGATCTACATTCCGCGTAACCACCTGGTCGAGGAGGCCCTAGCCGCAGCGACGGCCGGCGATCTCGGTCCGATCAAGCAGTTGCTCGACGCTGTGACCGCGCCCTATGACGAACGGCCAGGCCTCGAGCGCTACGCCAGTCCGGCCCCCGAGGATTTCGGCAGCTACCAAACCTTCTGCGGCACTTAGCTTTACGTCACCTTCGCGAACTCGTCTTGCAACTCATCCAAATGGCGAAGCGTCTCGTCTCGCGGCTCGGTCTCCAGTTCCACCAGTATGTGCTCGACGCCGATATCACGGTAGCCCTCAACGGCTTTCGCCGTCGATTCCCCCATATGAATGTTGATCACCGGCACGTCGTGCCCAGCCACGGCACGCAATTCTTCGAGCTGACCCGAAAGCACGTCCGGTGAGGGGGCCATCGCGATCCAGCCGGCCTTCAGTCGGGCGATCCGCTTGAAACTCGCCGGTCCGCCACCGATATACAGCGGCGGATATGGCTTCGTCAGCGGCTTCGGCCAACTGTAGATCGGATCAAAATTCACGAAATCGCCGTGGAACTCCGGTTTTTCCTGTGTCCAGATCTCGATCATCGCGCGCAGGCGCTCGTCGGACACGCGTCCACGAACCGAAGGATCGACACCATGGTTGGCAATCTCTTCTCGCAGCCACCCCACGCCAACGCCGAAGCGAAACCGTCCCTCCGACACCAGATCCAGCGACACCACTTCCTTGGCCGTCAGGATCGGATCGCGCTGCGGGACCAAGGCGATACCGGTGCCCAGGACCAGTTTCTCGGTCGCGATCGCCGCCGCGGTCAACGCCACAAACGGATCCAGAGTTCGGTGGTACTTCCGCGGGATCGGGCCGCCCAGCGGGTACGGGGTCTTCGCGTCGACTGGGACGTGCGTGTGCT
This sequence comes from uncultured Actinomycetota bacterium, assembly GCA_963832935.1. Lineage (GTDB taxonomy): Bacteria > Actinomycetota > Actinomycetes > Mycobacteriales > Mycobacteriaceae > Mycobacterium. Next base: position 52,174 of record CAWHWA010000009.1, on the reverse strand, counting down.
CGGCAAGGAACAGCGCCTCAAACCCACGCTCCTCGAGTGCTCTGCCCAGCTCGACGGGGCCGATCCCCTCGTCGGTGACAAAAGTCAGGACACCAAAACCCATGGTTTACTCCCCTCGTCAACGTCTGCCGATCCCAGTCAACAGGATCCAGGCTCTCGTGTCACCGGATCAGATCCCGGGCCGGCTGAAGTCGTGCGACAGTTTCGGAGATGACCACACGCGTTGCCGTGATCGGGGCCGGACCGGGCGGCCTGGTTGCCGCGCGCTGGCTGTTACGGCAGGGATTTGAGCCGACCATCTTCGAGCAGGGACCGATGTTGGGTGGGCAGTGGGCGGCCCTGGATGGCCGCAGCGGCGTGTGGCCGAGCATGTACACCAACAGCAGCCGCACCGTCACGGCCTTCAGCGACCTCGAGCACGCGACCGACCACGTCTACCTGTCCAACCGCGAGGTTCTCGACTACTTGCACCGCTACGCCGAAACGTTCGGGCTCACCTCGCGTATCCGGCTCGGCACCCGCGTCGAACTGATCAGACGAGACGCGGCCGGCTGGATAGTGGTGCACGCCGGCACGGATGAGCGCTTTGAGCGAGTCGTGGTGGCCAGCGGCCGGTTTCATGCCCCCGCCATCCCCGCCGTGCCGGGGCTCGAGACGTTCTCCGGCTCAGCAGGAGCCATCTCCACCTATCGCTACCGTGATGGATTGGCGTATCGCGGCACACGAGTCCTCGTCGCGGGCTGCGCGATCAGCGCCCTCGAAATCGCTTCGGAAGTCGCCGAGCTCGGTGCGGCGCGCGTCGTGGTCACCCAGCGGCGGCAGCGCTACATCGCGCCGAAGTTCACCGCGGGAGTCCCCTCCGACCACCGGCTGTACACGCGATACGGCGCCTTGGCGACCGAGACGCTGGCGGCAGCCGAAGTCGACCGGATGATGAGGGAGATCGTCGTCGGGGCCGCGGGCAGCCCGGACCAGTACGGCGCACCGGCACCCGACCCATCGCTGTTCGCCGCCGGCGTCACGCTGAGTCAGCACTACCTTCCGCTCGTTGCCGAGGGCCGAATCACCGTGCGCCCCTGGATGAAATCCATCGCGGGCGCGACCGTGACTTTCGCCGACGAGCATGCCGAGGAGTTCGACGGGATTGTCTTCGGAACTGGCTACGAACTGCGTCTGCCGTTCCTGAGCGAAGACATCGTGGCGATCCTCGACCTCGACGCGGTGCACATGGATGCCGACCGCTACACCTTTCATCCCGACCTTCCCGGCCTGGCCTTCATGGGCCTCTGGGACCAGTCGGGCGGATACTTTGTGCCGCTGGAACTTCAGGCCAGATGGATCGCCTACACGTGGGGCGGCACGCTGCCTGCCATCAGCGAGAGCGGTCAGCGGTCAGCGGTCGACACGTATCGGTCCCAGCGCGGAAGGCCGCAGAAGACCCGGATGGACCTCGCAGCACTCGCCTTCGCCCGAGCCGCCGGGGTCGAGCCCAACCTGGATAACTGGCCGCAGCTGCGTCGCGCATTGCTGTTCGGCCCGCTGGCGCCGAGTTGTTTCCGCCTCGAGGGTCCGGATGCCCTGCCCGATGCGGCCGAGCGGTTCGCGCGCGAAGCTGCCCGCTTCGGCGCGATCACCTCAAACGAAATGACTGAGCGCGAAGAGAGCGACTGGGCGCAGGTCCGGGCAGCCGCTATTCCCGTGCCGGGCCTCAACCCGCCGGCGTCTCCCCCGCTTTAGGCGCGCGCCGCGCCGCGCCCCACAATCCAACGCCGACCCCAACCACGGCGCCGCCCAGGCCAATGAGCTGTTGTGAGCGCTTGAGCTCGTGATGAACGCTCAGCCCACCCAGCAGGTCGGCCGCGTCGGCGCCGCCGGACGCCAGGAACCAGCCGCGGGTGTTCTTGCCGCGCAGTGCCGACGACGCGAGCAGCCCGCCGATCAATGCGTCACGGTAACCCATCGATCGCAACAGCAGTCGCGCCGCCGGGGTGGGCTCCCCGGGGTCGCCCCAGAGCCGGTTCGCGCCGAGGGGATCGACAAGAAAGTGGACGCCTGAGGCGAGTCGGATACTGCCCGCGACGAGCGCGGCACGGTCGATCGGCATGGCCGCAGCCTACGCGGTAACCCCGTTAGCTCCCGCGGCGACGGCGTGTTCCGCTAGGCAGGCCGCGGCGGGAGCGCAGCTTTCGATGACTGCCCGTAGTTCCTCTGCGGACAACCGATTAGAGGCGCCGGTAAACCTCGGGTCGATAACGCTGGTGCCGAATTCGAGCCACGTCGGGTCCGCTTCGACATCGAGGAAACTCGCCAGCCGCGCCAACGACGATCGGGCGTCAGCCACAAGGTCGGCGTAAGACAGCGGGAGGTAGCGGTGTGCGGGCAGGTCGGCGAGCTCGGCTTCGCCGGTGACGATCAGTTCGCTCCACATGCGGGCGAACCGGGCGACGGGGAGGTTCTGACCCATCAAGTAGTCGACGTCGCAGGTGTCACCGATCAGGGACGCGAGCTCGATCGGTATCGCTGTCGGATCCAGCCGCAGACCGGGATGCCGGCGCTCCTGATCGAGATCGAGCAGCTCCAGCGCGTCTTGAATGAGCGCCATCAAACGGAATCCGGTGTGTTCGCTCATCGAGACCGCGGTGTCCGGACCGTTGCGGAACAGGTGCACGAACTTCGCATCAGGGAACGTCTCGCGCAGCCACCGGACACTGCTCAACGACATGGCCGACCGCTCGATTACCACAGTCCCGCCGAAATGTGTTGCAAGCCAAGCGAACAGCTTTTCGTAGTGCAGCCGCGCGGTCCGCTGCGGCCACGCCGGAACCTCCGCGGCGAGGGCGTCGAAGACGCCGTCGGGGTCCGATGACAGATGCGGCAGCGTCATCATGCAGATCGCTGGAATACCGGTCGTGCTCGCATCGAACCGGGCTCCCTGCAGTCGGGGATAAATGAACTCCGGCATGGCCGAACCACCCCGGATCATGGAGTCGAAGATCGGGTGCGGCTCGGCCAGCATGCGCCAAAACTCGTCGCCCGACAGCGCGTGGTCGGCCACCGACGAAGCGCGCACCGAAAGGTAGAACTCGTTGAGGCTGAGCACATCTGGGTGAGCGCTGAGGATTCGCGACAGCGCAGTCGATCCGCTTCGTCCGACCGTGACAATGAATGTCAACCCTCGCGCCGGGCGAACCGTATCGGCGCTGTGGGCCGTGACGTCGAAGGGACGCCCGACAGCCACCAGGGGTGCAATCGCCGGCACCGACTCGCGGAGTTGCCGCTGCGGCTCGGGTTTGATCGTGAAGTATCGCTTGTAGCGACCGACACTTCCCAGCAGATACTCGAAGTCGACAGTGGTCCGGCCGTGCGGCTCGCCAATTACCGCTCGCGCATCGGTCGTGTCGTAAGTCCGGCTGTGCTCCAGGTAGGGCATGAATCCGCTGGCCCACCGTAGGCGCCGTTCCAACAGATTGGGGTTCTCGATCGGCCCCTCGACCAGCGTCACGGGGATCGGCGAGACCGCGTTGAACAGCTCGATCAGAGTTTGCACCGCGACGTCGTGGTGGTGAACCACGTGGTAGGTACTCAGGCCTCCGGGGGCCAGGCGCATCAGGCGGACCATCTCATCGGCGGCTTCGTCGGCCGGCATGTAGTTCAAGTGGCCGTTGAGATCTCCTCTGAGTCTCATCGACAAGCTGGTGCGCAACGGCCGTCCCGACACGGACAACAGCCGCATCGCGCTATCTGCCGAGGTCGACAGGAAGGAAAGTGGATGCAAGGGGAAGTCGGGATGCGGCGGCCGATCGACGATCAGCGCGCTGGGCCGAAGCACCACGACCCGGCGCCCGGTCCGCTGCGCCCAGTCCCGCACGAGCGACTCGGCTTCGAATTTGGACCTCTCGTAGTTGTTCTCGAAACCTTCGCCATCCCCCAATTCGGTCTCGTATACGAGACCCGCGCGGCGCTTCCCAGCGACGAATGCCGTCGACACGTGGAACAGATCCGGCGCCCGCGATCCAGCCTCGGCGAGTTCGAGAATCCGGGTCGCCCCACCGACATTGGTACATCGAAGATCGGCAAGGTCGGCGTCCAACTCGATGATGCCGGCGCAATGCAAGATGGCATCGACACTGTCGGCGAGCTCCTGGAACCCCTGATCCGATAGCCCAAGTCTGGGCGCGGCGAGGTCCACCGGTACGACGGACAATCTCTGGCGCAGCTCCTCATCGGTCCACACCTGCCCATCGTTGGCCGCCAGCGGGAGCGCCTTGCGGATGCGAGTGATCGGGTCGGATTGGGGCCGGGCCAGCAGGGTGAACGTCTCGTCCCCGCGCAGGAGTTCGCTCAGGATGTGAACCCCGAGAAACCCGGTTGCGCCGGTGATCGCCCAATGCATTGACACCCGTCCTCGCGCGAACTCCACTCCGAAACATCCCCCAACAGACCCTCGCGAACTTACTTGCCGATCAGGGGCACCGCCATCTGGTAGCGCGGCAGCGTACCGTTACCGCAGGTTGTCGCCTTAGCGACGACAGGCGACAGCAGGCCGTGACTGTGGGCTGTAATAGGTTTCCTGTTGCCACCGATCTATCAATGAGACACTTTGGAAGCGTTGCCTGGACATCACCTGCTCTCGCGGCAGGTTGACTGCATCACCAGAGGAGACGAGCGATAGTGACAGCAGCTGCTGGCGCACCGGGGTGGACGCCGTGGTCAAAGGGGATCACGCGCGATGTGAACGCCGACAACTTCTGCCGGCGCGGGGCCGCATGAGCGACCCACGCGTGGCCGGCGAACAGCGCACACCCTTCGTCGCTCGAACGATCCATCGGTTGTCGGTGCCCATCATCTTGGCGTGGCTGGCCCTGACTGTCCTCGTGACCGTCGGCGTCCCTTCGCTCGAGCAGGTGGAGAAAGAGCGCTCGGTATCGCTGAGCCCCAAAGATGCGCCGTCGATCAAAGCAATGCAGCGCATGGGCGACGACTTCAAGGAATCCAATTCCGACAGTTTGGCAATGGTCGTCCTGGAGGGCCAGCAACCCCTCGGCGACGATGCTCACCACTACTACAACCAATTGCTCCGTCAATTGGAAAGTGATCCGAAGCATGTGCAGCACATCCAGGACTTGTGGGGAAACCCCGTCACGGCGAGCGGCGCGCAAAGTGAGGATGGCAAAGCCGCATATGTGCAGCTGAAGCTCGCCGGCAACCAAGGCACGAGCTTGTCGAACGAATCATCCGACGCCCTCCGCAGCATCGTGGAGCGCACACCTGCGCCGGCTGGGCTCAAGGTCTATGTCACCGGCCCCGCGCCGCTCATTTCGGACTTGAATCACAGCGGCCAGAAGACAATCCTCAAGGTCACCCTGGTGAGCTTCGTGGTGATCTTCGTCATGCTCCTCCTGGTCTACCGCTCGCTTGCCACCGTAATTCTGCTGTTGCTGATGGTCGGAATCGAACTGCAGGTGGCGCGCCAAATCGTCGCGTTCCTTGGGAATAACGGGTCCATCAGTCTTTCTACTTTCGCCGTTAATCTGCTGATCACTCTCGGGATCGCGGCGGGAACCGACTATGGGATATTTTTCGTCGGGCGTTATCAAGAGGCACGCCAGGCCGGCGAAGATGTGGAAACGGCTTATTTCACGACTTACCGCGGAACCGCCAAGGTTGTCTTGGCTTCCGGTTTGACGATCGCCGGAGCGGTTTTCTGCCTGAGCTTCACTCGGATGCCCTATTTCCAGACGATCGGTATCCCCTGCGCGGTAGGCATGCTCGTCGCGGTAGCAATCGCGCTCACGCTGGTTCCCGCCGTCCTCGCCGTCGGCGGCCGCTTCGGTCTGTTGGAGCCCAAGCGGAGGCTCACGGTTCGACGCTGGCGACGGATCGGGACGGCGGTCGTGCGCTGGCCGGGGCCCATTTTTGCCGCGGCGTGCGCGGTCACCCTGGTCGGGCTGCTAGCACTGCCGGGATACACAACCAATTACCACGACCGGGTGTATCTCCCCGCAGACCTCCCGACCAATCTCGGGTACTCCGCCGCAAATCGACACTTTCCGCTGGGCCGGATGTTGCCCGAATTCGTATTGGTCGAAGCAAATCACGATATGCGCAATCCCTCGGATTTCCTGATATTGGAGCGACTGGCTAAGGGTGTCCTCGCGGTACCAGGCGTTTCCCGAGTGCAATCTGTCACTCGCCCTTCGGGGACCGCGATGGCGCACACGACCATACCGTTCAGGTTGGGCGTCATGAACGCGAGCCAGATGGTAAATCTCGAATACCAGAAAGCCCGCATGAACGACATGCTCAAGCAAGCTGATGAGCTGAACAAAACGATCGGAATCATGACGACGCTGCATAGCCTGATTCTGCAGCTCAACGCGATCACCCATGACCTGGCCGGCAAAACGCATGAAGTTCAGGGAATCACGGCCGAAATACGCGATCAGATTTCGAATTTCGAGGACTTCTTGCGGCCGATCCGCAGCTACTTCTATTGGGAAAAGCACTGCTACGACATTCCCGTCTGCTGGGCGATCAGATCCCTTTTCGATTCATTCGACGGTATCGACGAGATCAACGATAAGCTGTCGGAACTGGTGGTGGACATCGACAAGATCGACGTCCTGATGCCGAAACTGGCCGCCGAGCTTCCGATTCAGATCGAGACCACGAAGAGCATGCGCAACATGATGCTGACCATGCATTCCACGATGAGCGGAATCATCGGCCAGGCCGACTCGCAGGGCGCTACATCGACGGAGATGGGCGAAGCTTTCGACGCTGCGAAAAACGACGATTCTTTCTATCTGCCGCCGGAGATTTTCCGGAACCCCAGCTTCCAGCGGGTCATGGGACTGTACTTGTCGCCGGATGGGAAAGCGGCGCGTATGACCGTTTCGGATAGGGGCGATCCGGCAACCCCCGAGGGTATCGCGCGTGTCGCAGCGATAAAGAACGCGGCCGAGGAATCGCTCAAGTCGACGCCCCTGGAGAACACGCAAATCTATGTCGGTGGCGTCTCGGCGACCTACAAAGACCTGCACGACGGCTCTCGATACGACCTCATGATCGCCGGAATTGCGGCACTCTGCCTTATTTTCACCATCATGCTGATGATCACGCGGAGTTTTGTCGCGGCGATGGTCATCGTGGGCACGGTAGTGATTTCGCTGGGCGCATCTATCGGATTGTCAGTGCTGCTCTGGCAGCACATAATCGGGCTAGGGTTGGAATGGCTCGTATTGCCGATGTCCGTCATCATTCTGCTGGCCGTGGGATCCGACTACAATCTGCTGCTTGTCTCCCGAATGAAAGAAGAACTCGGCGCCGGTATAAACACGGGCATTATTCGGGCGATGGGCGGGACCGGCAAGGTCGTGACGGCCGCGGGCCTGGTGTTCGCCGTCACTATGGCCTCCATGGTGGTCAGCGACCTGCTCGTGATCGGTCAAATTGGGACCACGATCGGTCTGGGCTTGCTGTTCGACACGTTGATCGTGCGCGCATTCTTGACGCCGTCGATCGCCGCATTACTGGGACGCTGGTTCTGGTGGCCGTTGCGCGTGCGACGGCGCCCGGCCAGTTTCATGCTCAGGTCCGAGGGGCCCCGTACGGCGGTTCGTGCTCTGCTCGGCTCACACGCGCCCGATTAGGGCCCCGAGTCGTCGTTCGCGGCCGCTACCATGGCCGTCATGTCTGAGCCGGGACCAGCTGCGGACAAGACTGTCGGGCTCGACGGTAGCGAGACCGCTGCCGCGCCCACTTCCGCAGCGCCGGAAGCGGCCAATTCCGCGATGCCGGACTCGGCCGGGCTGGCCTGGTCCCGCGACGACGACGTCGACGCCCCGCGCGAGCCGGCGCCCCGGCGCCAATCATGGCGCGCTACCTGGCGCACCGCCGCTGCTCTGGTCGTGGCCGGGCTCGTGATTGCCGGTGCGATTATCTTGGGGCGTTCGCTATTGACGACAAATCCAAAAGCCGCAGCGCCCTCACCTACCGCCGCGCCGACGTCCAAGAACGGCCCGCCTCCGATGGCACCTGGGACGGCTTCGGCATCGGCGGCCGCCCCGTCATCGATTGTGTCCACACCGGATCAGGACAAAAAGTACGTTCAGACCCTCAACGACCGGGGAATCTCCTTCGCCAATCCCGACGCCGCCATCTACAACGGCAAGATGGTGTGCGAGAACATCCGACTGGGCGAGACGGTGCAGCAGATCATCGCGGCATTCCGGGCGAGCAACCCCGCACTCGGTAACGACGCCGACACGTACGTGACCATCTCGGTCCACACCTACTGCCCGCAAAACAGCAACCTGGTCGGCAACGGGCCCTAACGACCTCGGCGAGCCAAGGACAGCAGCGCTACAAGCGCGAAGGCTAAGAATCCGACGATTAACCCGATCACCGTAGATACCCCGGCGTTGAGCATCCAGGCCAGCACACCACCAACGGAGCCGACGGCGTGGCGAACGTCGTTCTGCGCGTGGTGAACCAGGTCCCCTGGAGGGTGCCAGCCCAGGCGATCGCTTCCGTCGAGCAAGATGTGTCCACCGACCCAGAGCATCGCCACCATCCCGGTACCCGACAGCGCGGACAGCAGTTTCGGCATCCCCGCGACCAAGACCCGGCCGAGCCACTGTCCGGTTCGAGAGGCGGTCGAGGTGAGGTGCAAGCCGACGTCGTCCATTTTGACGATGACGGCCACGACGCCGTACACCACGATGGTGAGTAGCACGGCAACGACGATGAGGATGATCAGCCGCGGCACGAACGCCTCATCGGCCACCTCGTTGAGGGCGATCACCATGATCTCGGCGGACAGGACCAAGTCGGTCCGAATCGCCCCGGCTATCACGTCGTCCTCAGCCGCCGGCGCCGTGTGGGCGTCGTGGCCGCGGAAACTCCCCCACACCTTCTCGGCACCTTCGTAGCACAAGTAGACGGCACCGAGCATCAGGATCGGGGTCACCAGCCGGGGAGCGAACTGACTGAGCAGCATCGCAGCGGGCAGGATCAACAAGACCTTGTTGCGCAAGGATCCGATTGCGATGCGCTTGATGATCGGCAACTCACGCTCGGCCGCGATGCCGTGAACGTACTGCGGCGTCACGGCGGTGTCGTCAATGATCACACCGGCCGCTTTGGCGGTGGCGCGGCCGCTGGCAGCCGCCAGGCGTGCCAGAGCCGCGACGTCGTCGAGGAGCCCGAAGAGACCCGCACTCATCGCGTCTCCGCCATGGCGTTGGAGGGTACCCGCTGTCGTCGCAATCGTCGGATCCAGCACCCGCCGACTCGCCGGCCCCCGGATCAGGGACAGTCCGAAGGCGCCTCACCGGCTGAGATCTCTACTCGGCGAAAGTCCTTATCCCCATTAATTTTTCCCTGCCAGTGTGTCGATGTGATAGCGGCTGGCGGTCCAGGGCGGGCTGTCGGGGGTAGGTGTGAGCGTGATCGTGATGACGGTTTTACCCGCAGTGAGGGATTCCGGCACGAGGTAAGTGTCGTCGAGCCAGCGATGGGAGTTGTTGCTGCGTGGCTGAAACCAATTTCGGGCAGAAACCCCGTCGACGTCGACATCTGCTGACTGGTAGCCGATTTCCTGGTCCGAGGTACGGCGCACCAGCACGCCGTGATTGTCCGGATCGATGTTGACGTGAAACGTGATCACAGCGGGGGTGGCGCGGACCAACCCGGCGATGGTGCGGGTGTCATCCTCGCCCTCGTATTGGCTGATCAACACTCGGTCGTCGGCGTCGGTGTCGGTGTAGCCATGCAGGAATCGACTGACAGGATCGCTGGGGTTGACGTCGTCGCCGGGAATCGTGGTCTCGTTCGCTTGGGTATAGAGGAATGCCGTTGAGCTGTAGTCGGGTTGGACCATGTTGCGCTTGCCGTGCTCAATGCCGAATCGAATCGCGGAATGGTAGCCGATAGCGTCGGCGAGCATGAGCCGGTAGACGGCGACACAGTAGTCCGCGCATCCGCCAGTGGCCGTACGTTGATCGGGCTGGCCGGTGAGTGGGTCGCTGTAGCGGGTGCCGTTCTTGAAATACCAGCCGCCCTCGTATAAATCCTCGGTGCCCGTTCCGTACCACTGCGGCGACGCGGAACCGTCCGTGTAGCCGCGTTCGGCGCCTTCGAGAAAGTAGGGGGCGTCGTCGCCGAATGACGTCTTGATCCGCGAGCCACGGATGGTGTGGTTGACGCCGACGAATTTGCCATGGCCATGTTCGTCGGCGAACAGCCAATCCTGACCGATGGTCGTTGGTCCGGCATGCGAGCGGGCGGTGAAGTAGCCGGCGCGGCCGCCGGCCAACGCGGGCGCCCACTGAGCGTCGGGGGTGGTGACGACGTCGCTGTCGATCCCCGATACGGGATCGCCGGTCGTGTTGACCAGGGTGATGTGGGCCGAGCGGGCGAAAGGCATTGGCCACCAGCATGACAACGACAGCAACCCGCCGGGTTGCGGGGTCGCGGCGAACATCAGCGATCGCACGTCGTTGGCGCCCAGTCCGGCGCCGAAGAATTCGCCAAGCGGCGAATCAACCATGGTCTGGCCGTCGAACTCGATCTGGAGCCGCAACCCTGTCAGGAGTCCGTCCGTCGGTTCCGGCAGCTCTAGGCGCAGTGCGGAGATCATGCCCGACCCCGCCGCTTCCGCAATCGTCTCCCCCGCACCCGCGGGTAATTCGACAACCCGATTAGTATGCGCCGCAGTAGGTTCTGCCGGTTTTGGGTCGCTGGTACCCGCGGCGCGCAGAGTGGCCACCACATCGAGCGCGGGATCCGAGGACGAGAAGGTGCTCACGCCGTCGGCGGTCGGAAACTGGCGATAGTCGACGTGGTAGTACTCCAAATGCGATGCGACGCTGATCCGCATCGACTGCCGGTACGGCATCGGCACTTTGATGTAGACACCGCCCGGCGACTGCGCGGCGTTCGCGACCAGCGGCCACACGAATGGCGCACCCAGACCACCGTCGACCAACGACTGCAATGGGGCGTCGATCACCGTCTGCCCATCCAGTTCGATGCGGATCGCGCCGATTGCCCGGACGTTGCCGCCGTCGCGGGTGAACCAGATCGAATCGACCTCTCCGGCACCGTGATCCTCCGCGACCACGCAGCCGGCACCGCCGGGCGCCAAACATCCACCGGTGCCGTTCTTATTCCCGGTGGAGATGTCGAAATCGCCGCCGCTGCGATCGAAGCTCGACACCTGCAGAGTCTGGGTATCGGCACTCAGATATGGCAGCCGATCCAATCGACGATAGGTGTCCCAGCCGATGAGCCGTCCGCAGTCCCGGACCGCTCGGCTCGGCATGCGCTAGGCCTGCCGCAGCCACGCCGGCAATCGCCAGCAGTAATGCGAACGTCGCAGACAACGCCCGAGCGGCCACCGGCATAGCAACAAAGGCTACTTATTTCGCTGCAGTCGTGGGCCTATGAGTTCTAGAAGACCGCGAACCACATGGCGATGCATTGGCAGATCGCCGCGACCGCGGTGCGCTGGATAGCCGCCGCCCCACACGATCGCTAGCACCACGTACCCCGTCGACCGCGGCATGTCCAGCGACCTGTGGCTCAATTGTCGCTACGTGCTCGTCATCGCTCGGCCGATCTGGATCTCCTTACATCGTCCTGCCCTACCGTGAGGAATGACTATGTCGTACCTCTGAATTGCGTGTATGGCACGCGATGAGGCGAGCAAACGCGGTCGCGTTAACCCGCATGTCCAGCAACCTCCGGTCTCGGTGCGACGTGCAACGAGCACCGGTGATATGTTCCGCCCACGACTCACCGTCGGGTTTGCGCAGCGCCAGGCAGTGACGCGTGATTTGACCATCGACATCGCGGCCGCCGAAAGGGGATCGCAGTGCAGACGAGCATCTGGGCTCGCTGGATGGTGAGGTACGGTGCGCCGCGCGCGTTCTTGGCGGTGCAGGCGCGTCGCGGGCAACCCCTCGCCCGGTTTCTGCTGGGCCGGGCCCGCGGAGATGAGATGTATCGCCTAGTCGAAGACATCAGGGAACAGGGCCGCCTGGTGCGAAGGCCTTTCGTATGGGTAAGCGCCGACCACGAAATCTGCCGCATGGTGTTACGCAATGACGGGTTTGGGGTCACCAACATCGCGAATGCGCCTCTATCGCAGCCATTCCCGGCGTTGATGGACCGAACAGATCCGGGCCTGCCCAATCCGGTCGAGCCCCCGGCGATGCTGATGTCGAATCCCCCGGATCACACTCGTTATCGGCGCTTGTTCGCGCAGAGCTTCACTCCACGAGCCATCGATAGGCTCAGCACTCGAGTCGCAGAGATCACGGGGGAACTACTCGATGATTTAGAGCACAACCCGCGGCCCGACCTCGTCGCCGACTTCGCGACGGAACTGCCGGTGGCGGTCATCACCGAGCTCCTGGGGTTGCCAAATGATGCCCACTCACAGGTGCGCGATTGGGGCTACAGCTTGGCCCCGCTGCTCGATTTCGGTACTAGCTGGAAGACGTTTCGCCACGCCGTCGAGCGTCTTCGAGAGGTCGACCGCTACGCCGCCCAATTCATCGAACGGGCGCGTGACAGCGACTCGGGCGACCATCCGTTCGGCCGCGTGGCCGCCGGCGGTGAGCTGACCCACCGCGAATTCGCGGCGAACGCCGCGCTTCTGGTCGGCGCCGGGTTCGAGACGACGGTGAACCTGATCGGAAACGGGATCGTCTTGCTGCTTGAACATCCCCAGCAGTTGGCCCTATTGCGTGATGATCCGGGGCTGTGGCCGGCAGCGGTCGAGGAGATTCTGAGATTCGAAAGCCCAGTGCAGATGCTCGTGCGCACCGCACGCCGAGACGTCGAAATCGCTGGCGAGCACATCCCCGCCGGCGCGATGTTCATGCTGTTGCTGGGCGGCGCCAACCGCGATCCAGGCGTCTTCGCCGACCCTGGCCGGTTCGACATCACCAGGCCCAATGCGCGAGACCACCTGGCGTTCGGTTCAGGCATACACGGTTGCCTCGGCGCGGCCCTGGCGCGAATCGAGGGCGCCATCGCGCTGCGCACGTTATTCGAGCGGTTCCCGAGTCTGAGCCTGCGCGAGACGCCCGAACCACTCGAACTGGTCACCTTGCACGGGTTCAAGCGCCTGCCAGCCGAATTGCGAACGGATCCGTGAACCGCCCCACGACCGACGCCAGCACGACCGGAGCCACAGCCATCGGCGCCGTCAGCAGCGCCCGCGCGTGTCGCCGACAATCCGCACGCTGTCTGAGCGAAAAACATCACGGGCAGCACCATGGCGGTCCACACGAAGGCGATCACCGCTACACCAATGCCGGACACCGAAAAGTTTCGGTCGGTGAACACGCGCAACGGAACTAGCGGCTCGCCCTTATTAGCGGAAAGCCAGAACACGAACACCGCCATCAGGACCACACCGGCGGCGAACATCGCCCAGATCCACAGGGCCCCGTGCTGGGGCCGGACCTCTTGCAGCGCGAACACGCTCAAGAAGAGCGCAACCCCGGACAGCGCCACGCCGATCACGTCGAACCATTGCCGACCCGTAGGGAGGACCGGCATCAGCCAGACGCCAAGCCCGAAAGCGACGAAGCCGATGGGCACATTGACGAAAAAGATCCATTGCCAATCCAATTGGTCGATGAGCACGCCGCCGACCAGCGGCCCGGCCAGCGTTGCCACCCCGACGGCGGCACCCCGGATGCTCGTCGCGAGGCCGCGGTGCTCCGCCGGGAAGATGCGCGTAATCATCGACAGGACCTGCGGTGTGAGCAACGCGGCACCGACGCCTTGGACGACACGTGCCGCCACCAGCATCTGGGTCGAGCCAGATAGCCCGCACCACAACGATGCGGCGGTGAAGATGACAAGACCGATCAGATACACATTCTTCGGGCCGTATTGGTCACCGAGGCGCCCGGCCACCAATAGCGGCACGGCGAAGCCCAGCAAATACGCGCTGGTCACCCAGACGACCGTGTCGTAGTCGGTGTGCAGCGCCGCCATGATCGAGGGATTGGCAACGGACACGGCGGTCCAGTCGATCAGGGTCATGAAGTAGCCGGCGAGCATCGCCCATAGCGCCGGCCACGGACGCGCCACGACAGTATTCATTCGCTATCGGGGCGACGCGACTTTGCTCATGGACGGACTGTAGCCCCGGACGACCTCCGAGCCGGCTAATTGCGCGCTTTATACGTCGTAGTAGAGCTCGAACTCGTATGGGGTCGGCCGCAGGTTGAACGGCGCAAGCTCATAGTTGCGCTTGTAGTTGATCCACGTCTCGATCAGGTCAGGCGTGAAAACGCCGCCCTCGGTGAGGTATTCGCTGTCTTCCTCCAGCCGGTCGATCACTGCCGCCAGCTGGGTAGGAGCCTGCGGAATCTCCGCGGCTTCCTCGGGCGGCAGCTCGTAGAGGTCTTTGTCGACCGGTGGCGGCGGCTCGATCTTGTTCTTGATGCCGTCCAGCCCGGCCATCAACATGGCCGCGAACGCCAGGTACGGGTTGCCCGACGAGTCGGGGCAGCGGAACTCCAGCCGCTTGGCCTTCGGGTTGCTGCCGGTGATCGGGATCCGCACGCACGCCGAGCGATTGCGCTGGCTGTAGACCAAGTTGATCGGCGCCTCGAAGCCGGGAACCAGGCGCTTATAGGAGTTGACCGTGGGGTTGGTGAAGGCCAGTAACGAGGGCGCGTGGTACAGCAACCCGCCGATGTAGTGCCGCGCGGTGTCCGACAGGCCGGCGTAACCCTCGTCGTCGTACATCAACGGGACGCCGTCCTTCCACAGCGACTGGTGGCAGTGCATGCCCGAGCCGTTGTCGCCGAACAGCGGCTTGGGCATGAACGTCACGGACTTACCTGCCTGCCAAGCGGTTTGCTTGACGATGTACTTGTACATCTGATGGTCGTCCGCCGCATGCAGCAGGGTGTTGAACTTGTAGTTGATCTCGGCCTGGCCGCCGCTGCCCACTTCGTGGTGGCCCTTTTCCAGAGAAAAGCCGGCGTTGGTCAGGTGGGTGAGAATGTCATCGCGCAGGTCGACGTAATGGTCGGTGGGGGCAACCGGGAAGTACCCGCCCTTGGGGCGGACCTTGTAGCCGAGGTTGGGGCTGCCGTCGGACTCGTTCGCTTCTCCGGTGTTCCACCACCCGGATGTCGCGTCCACCTTGTAGAACGAGCCGTTGAGTGCGCGAGTCGAAGCTCACCGAGTCGAAGATGTAGAACTCGGCTTCCGGGCCGAAGTAGGCGGTGTCGGCAATGCCGGAGCTGATCAGGTAGTTCTCCGCCTTGCGGGCGACGTTGCGCGGATCGCGCGAGTACAGCTCGAAGGTGAACGGGTCGTGCACGAAGAAGTTCACGTTCAGCGTTTTGTGGGCACGGAACGCGTCGATGGTCGCAGTTTCCGGATCGGGAAGCAGCAGCATGTCGGACTCGTGGATCGATTGGAACCCACGAATCGAGGAGCCGTCGAAGGCCAAGCCCTCCTCGAAGACGTTCTCGTCGAAGACGTAAATCGGAATCGTGAAGTGCTGCATGGTGCCTGGCAGGTCGCAGAAGCGGACGTCGACATACTCAACGTTCTCATCCTTGGCGAGCTTGAAGATGTCGTCGGGCGTCTTTTCGGACAAGGAATGCTCCTTCGTTAGCAATGGCGCGACAGCGCTTTCTACGCCTCAACTATTTCGTCCGCGTGACAAGCTCAAGTCGAACCTGTTGCGCCTCAATAAGACAACGCCGTTGCGCTCTCCGGTGGCACTATCCGGCATTGTGGCCGATAGTCATATGAACCAGTGAACGCTGGCGCCAGCAGAGGTCGGAGTATTCATGCCGCACAACACAGAGCCACAGTCGGATGACGAACAGCCGGACTACGTACGGCAGTTCTCTGTCGACTAGTTTTCGCGATCGACCTCGGCAACAAACGAACGAACGACCGCGCGAAATGGACGAGATCTTTCAATTCCATCGCGAAATCATCGTCAGCGGTGACGACGCGCTGTCGAAGACGATCGCCGAGGAGCTCAGGGGCGCCGGCGCGCGGATAATCAAGATCAACACTGCCGCCGATCTCCTCGGCGCCGGGGTGCATCGCGCGCGCGCCGTCGTCTGCGCTGGGCCCAATGACGCAGTCAATCTTGAAATCGCCTTGCTGGCAAGAGAATACAGCCCGAGTGTACGCGTGGTGGCACGTCTGGCCAACGGGGTGCTGCGCGAAGCGGTGACCGCCGTTAACGGCCCCGGCGCGATCTTGGACGTCGCCGACCTCGCGGCACCATCTCTCGTCGAGGCGGTTCTGTCGCGTAACGCGCACCAGTTCGACACGGCCGGTATCGAATTCGTTGTCTGGGGAGCCGAGGCTCCGTACAACGCGACGCTGCGCGAGATCTACGCCGACCTGGCACCGGTGGCGGTGGTCCACGGCAAGAACTCGCCCGCCCCCGGCGAGGTGGTGCCATGTCCGGGTCGGGATCTACCGGTCTACGCCGGCGACTGGACCTCGATGATCGGCGTCAAAGACGAATTAGAAGCCCGCGGGATCACCGTGCCTCCCCCGACCGCGACGCGCTCTCGCCACTCCCGGGTGCGCCGCGCAATCGATGCCGCGCGCGCCATGCGGGACGATGTGAACCCGTTCCTGTTGCCCTCGTTGGCATTCGCGCTGTTCCTCACGCTCGGATCGACAGCGGTGGTGCGCCTCACCTACCAGAGCCCGCGGATGTCGTGGATCGACTCCCTGTACTTCGTCTCCGAGACGATCACGACCGTGGGCTATGGCGAATTCAACTTCACTCAACAATCCCCGTTCGCTGCGCCTGTTCGCTATCGGATTGATGTTTAGCGGCGCGATTGTCACCGCCATCCTGGTGGCGTTTCTCGCGGATCTGATGCTGTCGCGCCGCTTCGTCCAGACGGCCGGACTCCGGCGGGCACGCCACATGCGCGACCACATCGTCGTCGTGGGACTGGGTTCAATCGGCGTCCGCGTCGTCAATGATCTGGCCGCCGCCGGCTACGACGTCCTCGTCATCGAACCGGACGAGAACAACCGCTTCCTGTCGACCGTGGCGGAACTCGATGTGCCGGTGATTTTCGGAGACTCAGCGATGCGCCAGACGCTGGAATCGGCACGCGTCGACCGCGCCCGCGGAGTGGCGGTGGTGACTCGGGACGATATGGAGAACATCGAGACCGGGATCGTCTTGCTGGAGATCTTGGGGTCCGACACCAAGGTGCCGATCGTCATGCGTGTTCAAGGCCGCGCGCTGGGCACTGCGGTGAATCGGCAGTTCGGTTTCGAAAACGTGCGATCGATCGTCGATCTGGCAGCGCCCTGGTTCATCGGCGCGGCGATGGGATTGCAGGTACTCGGCACGTTTTGGGTCGGGCAGCGCTCCTTCATGGTCGGCGGAATGCTGGTGGCGGCGGGCAGCGAGCTGGATGGCCTGCGAATGATGGATTTGTCTACCCAGACGCGCGTCATCGCGATCACTCGACCGGAAGGGCCGGTTCGGCTGCGCCCCCGCCGCGACGCCCGACTGAAAGCCGGCGACACCGTCTATGTCATCGGCCCTTACCGCGAGCTGATCGCGACGCTGCGCAAGGGCCAGCCTCCGCCGCTGACCGCGATCAACGGTGAGCGCGCCGGCGAACGCTTGGCGGCGGTCAGCGGTCGGCGCGCCATAGGCCGGACGCGCGCCCGCCAAGATGGGCGCCCGACCACGAGGCTTGAGTCGCGGCGCTGGTCGCGGGGCAAATATAGTCGGACGGTCGACGGTGCCTGGGGAAGCGGATGAACATGCCCTTTGACAACCCGGATGGGTCGGGCGTTTCGGCTGCCGAACACGCGCGTTCGCTCGTCGCGGCCGCGCGGGACGATCCGGCGGCGCGGCTAGCCCTACTGCGCCGGATGTACGAGGTACCGCGCGGTGTGGACCGGGGCTATTTGCCCTACCGGCGCGCGGCGTTGGCGTTCATGGGGTGGCCAGCTGCGCCGTGGCCTGCTCAACCCCCAGGAGCACTCCCGCCCGGGCAGCCCGTGGTGGCGGGCAGTGAACGAAACCCTGTTGCGCGACACCGCCGAGGCCCGGGCGATCGCGTTCGGCCAATCCGGCGAGCCCAGCTCACCCTCGGTCAGCACCCACCTCGAATTCATTCGGCAACCAACCGCACGCAACTGGTACCGCGCGCACAACGCCTCGATCGCCGCGGCCTATTTGGCCAACGAGGAACTCGCCCGCCGGGAGACGCGGGTGGAACGGTTCTTTATCAACGTCGTCCTGATCAGGGTGCTCTACGCCCATGCCCTCGTGGCCGCGCCGCGACTGGCGCTGGGCTGGCTCGCACCGTTTGGGCGACCCCTCGGTGACCCTCGCTTGGGTATGACCGGAATCTTCTTGTCGCTGTCGCGCATCCTCCCGGGACCGCTATCCGCTGGGGGATGACGTGGAAATGTACATCGCGCTCGAGCACGAGTTCGGTCATTTGCTCGACGTCGGAGTCATCCAGCCGAGATGGGGTCACCTCTACGACTGGTCCTCGGATGAGCTCGGCCATCCTGCGCTTCGCGACCTCTTGACTGATGACACGCCAAGCTACGCATGGGACATCGAGGACGCCGAAGTCTGGCGGTTCCAACCTTCCCGATTGGCCCGTGCCGCACGTCGGATCGTCCGACCTTGAGCTTGCGGCCCTGTTAGCCGCGGTAGCTGGCCACCTTTGCGGCGTAGTCGTCGAGCAATCGAAGCGATTCGTCCAGCGGCCGGGTGGGCAGCAACAGGCCCACTCGGTCGAAACCCAAGCCCTCGATGGCCTGCCAATAGTCGGGGTCAGCCGGCGAACCGAACATCGCCAGCGGAACGTCGCGTCCGCCGCCGTCACGGATTTGATCAATGCGCTGGGTCAGCCGCTCCACCGGCAGCGGGTTGGATATCCAACCGGCGTCATGGCGTATGACCCGCTTGACCGTGGCATTCGAGTCGCCGCCAATGAAGATCGGCGGGTGCGGCTTCTGAACCGGCTTGGGGCGACTGTAGGAAGAGTCGAAGTTGACGTACGCGCCGTGGTACTCAGCGGGTTCGGTCGTCCACAACGCCTTGATGGCCTCGATGCGTTCATCGAGTAGTGCGCCTCGCGTCTTGGGGTCCGTGCCGTGGTCGCGCAACTCCTCGATGTTCCAGCCGGCGCCCACGCCGAACACGAAGCGGCCGCCGGAGATCAAGTCGATGCTGGCGGCCTCCTTTGCCGTGATGATCGGATCGCGCTGAATCAGTAGGGCGATCCCGGTAAACAACTCGATGGACGAGGTGACCGCTGCCGCCGCGGCTAACGTCACGAACGGGTCCAGGGTGCGGTAGTAGATCGATGGCAGCTCACCGCCAAGCGGATAGGCAGACTCCCGACTTGCCGGGATATGCGTGTGTTCAGCGATTATCAGCGATGCGAATCCCCGCTCTTCGATCGCGCGGGCCAGCGATATCGTGTCGATGGTGTCGTCGTTGACGAACGTTGAGATCCCGAATTTCATGCTCACCCTTATCTGCTGCCGTTAATCTGCCGTCTGCCGAAGAACCAACACCCACACGCACGCCGCTAATCCCGGTGAGGCGCCAACGGGTCGTCCCAGCTGCGGCGATGGACCGCAGCGCCCCGCCTGCCGAGGCGTGCATGAACTAGCTTCGCGAGGATATGTCGGTGTCGGCGCTCCTATGTTGGCGGCCCGGCAGAGCCGCCCGCAGCTGGGCGTAGGCAACTACCAACGCGTCGCGCGTGAAGCCTCTGTTGAGGCCGCTCGGGTTGGGAAGCACCCAGGCTTCGGTCCCAGCGAATGCGGTTGGCTGTGGGCCCCAGTCGATTTGGGAGTCGCCGGTCATCGCCGAGAGCGCCGGCTTTCCTAGGAAGGCAGTCGCCGCGGCCGATACCGACGGATTTTGGCCTCGAAACTTGGCCGTGCCAGCCGGAACTCTTGAACGGTGATCTCGCTTGCTTGCCGGGTAGGCCGCGCCACCACTGCGGTGATTCCGCAGCCAAACTGCAACAACTGCTGTTCGTCTTCGGGCCGCAATTGCGTATCGGTGAAGCCCGCGAGATGCAGCACTGCCCAGAATCGGTTGTTGCGGTGAGAAAAGTTATGCCCGTCGACAGCGGCGCTGTAGGCCGGGTTGATGCCGCAAAAGATCACGTCGAGATCCTCGGCGAGGACGTCGGGCGGATAACCCCGTCACCGAATCGCCTTTCCCGCGCGTGTGTTAACCGCCATTGCGTTATAGCGCTTCGCCGATGTCGGCAGCAAGGAAATGTCCTCTGGCTGGCCGTTGCGGAAGACATTGGCGAGTTCACGCACCCGCCTCTTCGCCCAGTCAGTTTTAAATCGACTCAATACCTGAAACTCGTACTTGAAGCGTTCTGCTCGATCCCCTACCAGTTTGGCTGCTTGGCTTGTAACCACGCCTTCGCAGTACCAGTAGAGGAGATCATCGAGGGTGCCCGCCTGGTCGAACCCCAGTTTCCCTCGCTCGTAGAAGGTGAAGTGATATGAGCCGTCGTCAGCAACATAGATATTCAGGCCATCGTTTGTCCGGAACCCGACAGGCGTAGGACGAACCCCAAGTTTTTCCGACAACCGATCTATCTCAGTTTGAAGTTCCGCAGATTTATCTCCCGAGACGCGGTCCGTATTCATCAAGAATTCCCCTGTCTACCAGTTCCTTCACGGTCACTTTCACGCCATCTGGACCCAAAATCATGTATTGAAGCGAGCCGGGCGATGGCGTCTGGCCATAAAACGGTTGCACTGGTCCTTCTACGACTTGCCAGCCCGGAGGCAGCGGTTTCCCGGTCACGAGGTATCGGTTGTAATCCCCGCCAACCGATTCTGGCGCCAAGGCGCGGTCTGCGAAAGGGGTGCCATCGGGTGCAAGGTAGCGGCCGTACTCGGAGCCGAACCGGTCGATGATGGCACCCTCAGGCAGCTGCGCGGGCTGCGGAACGTAGCCCGGCGGAAAACCATCATTCAAAGGGTAGTTCCGCGTTTGCGGGGTCCCGAACTGGGATGCAAAGTCGTCCCACGTCATTCCGCCTGTAGGGTGCCAGCCGCGCACAACGGCTAAGGGTGCACCGCCCTCGGTGACGGTTTCTGCCGGAAGTCCTGCTTCAACGAAAGCCCCTTCCCCACCGAACAGCAGCCCGGGCAAGGCGAAGGCGGCGTCGGAGGCTTTGCCGCCCAGATAGTAGGCCGGACTCGGTGAGCCCAGCGCATTTTGAACTTCTCCGATCGCCGGTCCCATCGGGTTTTGGACCGTCTCGAGGGTGCCCTTGAGCATCTGTGCCCATGACTTGAGCACGCCGGGTGCTCCGGGCCTTCCTTGCCCGATGAGGTCTTTGATCCCTTGTTCGGTAGCGAACCAGCGATCACCGAATCCTTCGCCGAATCCCGGTGGCGGCGGGGGCTTTGGCTCGGGGGGAGTGTAATTGGGCATCCCGTTGTCGATCCACTGCTGAGCGCGGCCAACGATGTCGTTTAGTCGTGTCTCGATCTGCTCGGGCGGCACACCGTCGTTGATCATGACTGGGCGGGCCAACGCCTTAAGCTCTCCACGTCGGCGGGGGGCAGCCGAGGCGGCGGGAGGGCGCCAGCGGGCAACAGCATGTCTTGCCATGTTCGCGGCTGGCCCCCGGCGCCCGCGCGAACCGGCGGCCCCTTCGGCGAGGACATCGCCCGGCTGGACGTCTGCGGGGCCATCCGGCAACAGCATGTCCTGCAAGGACTTTGGCTTGCCCACCGGCGCAGGATTCGGCGGGCCCTGCGGTGCTGGTCCAGCGCCTCGACCCGCGGCGGAGCTCCCGCGGCATTCAGCGGGAACTGCACCGACGGCAGCGCCGAGAGCAGTGGCAAGCTTCGTGGTCAGCGGTGTGGGCGTGCACCTTGCAGGCGTTCAGCTCGTCCTGCAACATCTGCTGCTTAAGGGCGAGAACGATTCGATTGGGACCGATCCCCTTGTCGCCCAAGTTGATTCGCCAATCCGGCGTGATGCTCCACCGTTAGCGTGAGCGGCCTGTTCGATGTCATCGAACTCGCGCTTGCATGCGCTCACGTCCGCCTCGGCGCGCGACACCGCGGCCGCCACCTGTTTGGATTCCGCGCCGTCTGCTTCGATGTCGCGGCGAATCTTGCCCACGTCGACGCGAAAAGCGTCCCCCGCCTCACCTTGCCAGTCGGCGAGGACGTTGTGGGCTTGTTGCAGGCTGTCCCCCAGACGCTCCAAGGTATTAGCGCGTCCGCGGGCCGTCTCGAACACCGCGCGGATCGCGTTGAGATCCCAGCGCTCGACGTCAGCAGGAGTCAGCGATCCCACCCGCTACCCCTACTCCTCCACCGACTTGAGCGCGCGGGCCGAACCGTCCTCGTTCGTGGCATAGCCGACCATCGCTTCGGCGACGTGCGAACCCAACCCGCCCACCCAGAGCTTGTGCTGGCTGTGCCGGGCCTCCCACCGGGCCGCAAGCTGGCCTAACGCCAGCTGCGAGGACCCGACCCAACCTGGCGCGGCGTCGGCCAGCCCGTCCTCGTGACTCACGAAGTCCAAAGCGGCCTCACCGATCGCATTGAGCACGTGGTTGCTCCCAACGTGCAGCGCAACCAGATTTACGTCCAGCTCATCGGCCACGATGACCCCCTCCCGGTCGGCGGCACTGCGCCGTGAAGCTTAGCCAGTTTTGGGAGGCCACGCCCTTCACCTCAACCCGGCAGGCTGCGGGCCGCCGAGCAAACCCTCAACATTGCGCCGCCGAAGAGCGAAACGCGCCACTCACAAGAAGCATCGCGACGGTCCACAGCGCATACGGACACGCAATCGCGGGCCCCCATCCCGAGCGATGTGGTGACCGCTCGAAGCTGTTGCTACAGACTGAGCACTCGGCGACACCGAACACATCTCCCAACGCGAGCCGACACCGATCACGAGTAGAGTGATTCCTGGTTACAGCCCAGCTGGCCTGGACATGCCGCCTCCTAGAGGCAACTTGAGAGCGATCGCTCGCGACCAGGCAATTCGGTATTTCCCTCACGAAAGTTCACAATGCAAAGGCGTCCAAAGCGGACTGTCACCCAACACCGGATGCCACTGAACGACGGTGCGATCTCTTATACCAAGGCCGGAGAGGGACCGGTGGTACTACTAGCCATGACCTCGCTGGCACCCGCGCGCGTGGCAGCACTTGATCCCCGGCCTGGCTCGCACCGTCATTCACCGGCGGGGGCAGACGGTCGGAGCCGGCGAGCAACTGAGCCTCCCGCGTGAGGTCCCGCTGCTAATCGCCTGGGGTGTCAACGACAAAACCATCCCCTCGCACCACCACCATGCCTCCGCCAAACGTGTCCCCTTGACCCGTCACGGCGTGACCCCTTCCCTGCCCGGGCAGGTCTCTTCCTCCGATCATCCGGTCCGGCGCTGATGGCCATCGCAGACGTAGCCGAATACGCCCATCTGAGCGCCGCGGACGTCGAGGCGCTAGCCCTCGAATTGGACGCGATCCGTCTCGACATCGAGGAATCGCGCGGCGCGAACGACAGCACTTATATCCAGCGCACCATCGCTTTTCAACGTTGCCTCGACTTCGCCGCCCGCATCGCGATCGGCGCCAGCCGAACCAGGACCGGGTGGATATTGGGAACGCTCGCCCTGGCCACGGCCAAGAGCATCGAGAACATGGAGCTCGGCCACAATATCGGCCACGGCCAATGGGATTGGATGAACGACCCCGAAATCCACTCCACCACCTGGGAGTGGGACATGGCGGGGCCGTCCTCACAATGGAGGTACTCCCACAACTACCGTCATCACGTCTTCACCAACGTCGTCGGCATCGACGACGACCTCGGGTACGGCGTTCTGCGGGTCACCCGTGACCAACAGTGGAAACCCAGCAATTTGGTGCAGCCGCTGCGGCATCTGGTGCTGGCAATCGTTTTCGAATGGGGTATCGCCCTGCACGGCTTGCACTCCGAACGCGATCGCGCGCGGACTGACGCCGAAAAATCCGCTTGCGCCCGGGATCTGCGCCGGAAAATTGCGCGTCAGGCGGCAAAGACTACTTGCTGTTCCCGGCGCTCGGAGGGCGGCGCTGGCGGCGCGTCCTGTCCGGGAATGCGCTGGCCAACCTGCTGCGCAACCTATGGGCATATGCGGTGATCTGCTGCGGTCACTTCGCCGACGGAGCCGAGAAGTTCACGCCTGAGACCCTGGACGGCGAGACCAAGCCTGCAGTGGTATCTGCGACAAATGTTGGGCAGCGCGAATTTTCGCGCTGGACCGGTGCTCGCGTTCATGAGTGGGAACCTCTGCTATCAGATCGAACACCATCTCTTCCCTGATCTGCCCAGTAATCGCTACGCCCAAATCGCGAGGCGGGTGCAGGCCGTCTGTGCCACATACGACCTGCCTTACACCACCGGCCCGCTGCCCCGCCAATACCTACTGGTGCTGCGCACGATCGTCAAACTGGCTCTCCCAGACCGGTTTTTGCGAGCCACCTCCGATGACGCTCCAGAAACCGCGTCCGAAAAGAAATTTCGCGGCGTCGCGAAAAGGCTGGCCGGAATAGGCATGGGAACCGCGTTCAGCGGCGGCGCGGACTGGACAGCGCGATCCGCAGCCGCAACAACCGCTTGAACCAACGAACATTTCACCACGGCAGCGAGTCGCTGCGAATTCTCGGTGACGCCACCGGCCTCCTCAGCCGTTGTCGAGTCGAGGGAACAGGACTTCCTGAGTCAGCAGCTGCAGGGCGGCTGCAATCGGGATGGCAACGAGAGCTCCGACAATCCCGAGCAGCGCGCCGCCGATCAAGACGGCCACTACGGTGGTCAGCGCCGGCACCTTGACCGCCCGCCCAATGATCTTGGGCACCAGCAGGTAGTCCTCGGCAAGCCGGAACACCACGAAGAACACGGTGGTTCCGATGCACACCGGAAGCGACACGGTGAGCGCGACAGCAGCGACGACCACACCCGCGATGGTCGACCCGACGACGGGGATCAAATCGAACAGTGCCACGAAGATACCCAGCAGCAGTGGGTAGGGAACCGAGAAGGCCATCAGCCAGATGAAGGTGGCGACCCCGGCGATGACCGAGATCAACACGTTGCCCAGGACGTAGGCGCCGACCTTGGCGAAGACCTCGTCACCGATGAGGATGGCGCGGGGCCGACGACTGTGGGGCACCAACCGGTACAGGGTGGTGCGGATGCGGGGCATGTCGACCAGGAAGTACACCGTTAGCACCGCGACGATGAGTATATCGGCGACTGCCTTCGAAGACGGCGGTACCCGCACTGACCACATCGTTGAGGACTGATCCACCCGAACCGTTGACGGCGTCGGTGATCCGCTGTTGCAGATGGAAGCGGTCGTTGAGCCTGCCGACCGCCGAGGAGTGGTCCTGGGCCTGCTGAATGTAGTGCGGCGCTTGGTGTATCAGCTCACCCGCCTGTTGGGCGAGTGGGGGAATCGCGGCACCGACGAAGGCGCCCAATAACGCGAGAAAGATGGTGAACACCAGCGTGGTCGCCGCCCACCGCGGCAGTTTGTGGTTGACGAACCAGGAGGCGGCCGGTTCAAGACCGAGTGCGAGAAAGAACGCCACGCCGATGAGGACCAGTACCGAGGACATGGATTCCAAGAGACGCACCGCCCCGTAGGTGACCGCGACACCGGCGGCCGCCGCCATCCCGACGAAAAAGGGGGACCGCCGGTCAAAGCGGCGCCCCAGCCGGCCGAGGGGCCGCTCGTCGGAACTCATTTCGGCCGCCGTCGTTTCTGCCTCGGCGACCGGACCCTCCTGCTGGTGAGGTTGGGCGACCAGATCGTGATCTGCCTCGGCGTCTCGATCTTCGGTTATGAGATCGTTGTCGACTTCAGCCATCTGACGCCTCCGCTAATCGGTCCGCGGAACGGGCTCCGCACACCCGGAGTACCCGTTTCCCGAGTTGCGACCAGGCCAGTTTCGATCGTGTGCATGTCCTCTGCTTGCGTTTCCGTTATCGGGGTACTCACCCACCGACGCAAAAAACTTCGGGTGTCCGACAGCGTGGCTACCGATTCGTCTTCTTTCAACGCCAACTCCACCAGGAGAACGCATGCCCGCATCACGTAAACCCGACCAGGCCAGCCCCAAGCTGACCAGCCCGACCGGTGTCACCAACGGCCAGACGCCCGACATTGATCCCCGGTCCCAGTCCGGTGCGTACCTGACCACCGCGCAGGGCCTGCGGCTGCCCGACACCGATCACTCGTTGAAGGCTGGTGACCGCGGTCCGACGCTGCTTGGAGGACTTTCATCTGCGGGAGAAGATCACCCACTTCGACCACGAGCGCATCCCGGAGCGCGTCGTGCACGCCCGCGGCGCCGCAGCGCACGGTGTGTTCGAGTCCTACGGCACCGCGAAGTCGGTCACCAAAGCCGGATTCCTCGGCAAGAAAGGCACGAAAACCGATGTCTTTACCCGCTTTTCAACCGTGCTGGGTTCGCGGGGTTCGGCCGACACGGTCCGTGACACCCGAGGGTTCGCGGTGAAGTTCTACACCGAAGAGGGCACCTTCGACCTGGTGGGCAACAACATGCCCGTTTTCTTCATCCAGGACGGCATCAAATTCCCCGACATCATCCACGCCGCCAAGCCGCACCCGGATCGGGAAATCCCGCAGGCGCAGTCCGCGCATGACACGTTCTGGGACTTCGTGTCGCTGCACACCGAGGCCACTCACCACGTGTTGTGGAACATGAGCGATCGGGGTATCCCGCGCTCGTTCCGGACGATGGAGGGATTCGGGGTGCACACCTTCCGGCTCGTCAACGCCGCCGGGAAGACCAGCCTGGTGAAGTTCCACTGGAAGCCGGTTGCCGGGGTGCATTCCCTGGTGTGGGAAGAGGCGCAGATCGCCGCCGGGTGCGACCCGGACTTTCACCGCCGCGACATGGCCGACGGCATCGAGGCTGGCGCGTTCCTCGAATATGAGCTCGGTATCCAGGTGATGCCCGATGACGGCAGCGACAGCTTCGAGGGAATCGACCTGCTCGACCCGACCAAATTGGTCCCCGAGGAGCTCGCCCCGGTGCAGCTGATCGGGAAGATGACCCTAAACCGCAACCCCACCAACTACTTCGCCGAAACCGAGCAGGTCGCCTTCCACACCGGCAACCTGGTGCCGGGTATCGAACCCACCAACGACCCGCTGATGCAGGCCCGGTTGTTCTCCTACCTGGACACCCAGATCACCCGGCTCGGCGGCCCGAACTTCGCGCAGCTGCCGATCAACCGGCCACACTGCCCGGTCAATGACATGCTCCGCGACGGGATGCACCAGACCGCCATCCACACCGGCGTGGCCCCCTATCACCCCAACAGCATCGACGGCGACGAGCCGCTGCTGGCCGGCGAGAAGGACGGCGGGTATGTGCAGACCCCACGTGCGATCGACGGGTCCGCGACGCGAGCCCAGCCGGCCTCGTTCGACGACCACTTCTCCCAGGCGACGATGTTCTACCGCAGCCTGAGCCCAATCGAACAAGCCCACGTGGTGGAGGCGTTCACCTTCGAATTGGGCAAGGTCTACGAGCAGGACATCAAAGAACGCGAACTGCAGGTTCTGGCCAACGTCGACACAGACTCTGTGCGAGCAGGTCGCCGCGGGTCTCGGATTTGGCGGCCCCGAAAGGCAAACCCGCGAAGAGACGTCATGATTTCGCCGGCGCTGGTGCAGATACTGGCCGAGCCCGGAAGGATCGAGGGACGCAAGATCGGCGTCATCGCTGACGCTGGCTCCGATCTCGCCGGCGTATCGAAGCTGGTGAAGTCGGCCGCCGGGCTCGGCGTCACCGCGCTGGTGATCGCGCCGTTCGGTGGCGTGCTGAAGGCCGGTCGCCGCAGCGTCACGGTGGACCGGACGCTGTTGACGGCACGGTCTATCGAGTTCGACGCGCTCGTCGTAGCCGACGGGACGGCAGCGACCACCGATATCAAGCTGGTCGTTTTGCTCCAGGAAGCATTCCGACACTGCAAGGTAATCGCCGCGTGGGGCGACGGCGTCGCAATCCTGCACACGGCAGGAATTACCGCCACGGATCCGGGGATCGAGATCGCCGACACGGTGGACGCAGCTTTTACCGCCGCGTTGGCAGCCGGACTTGGGACTGCACCGGGCGTGGGATCGAGCCGCCGTCGTGATGGCCTCGGCTGTACCCCCCGCGGGCTGATCACGCCGGTCCCGCATCCGGTTGCACGGGCCGCGCGTTAAGAGGTGTGTCGCGGGCAACACCAGCGTGTTGACGTCCTCTGAGCAGCCGAAAGCGCCTTCTCCGGTGGAGGGTTGCGATCGCCAGAAGTTTGATAGCAGTGGCCGCGGGCAACCCAGACCTCGGAGCGCACAGTGCGTGGCCAGCCAACACAACCGTGAAGGAAGGGTAGGCACATGGGAGAGCACAACAGCGGACCGGAAGAAGCCGTCAAGGGCGTCGTTGAGGGCGTCAAGGGTAAGGCCAAGGAAGTTGTCGGCGCGGTCACTGGTCGTGACGACGTTCAGCGCGAAGGGCAGGCCCAGCAAGACAAGGCCGACGCGCAGCGCGATGCCGCCAAGAAGGAAGCCGAAGCCGAGAGTGCCCGTGGTGCAGCCAAGACCAGTGAGGCTCGCGAAAAGGCTGAGCAGAACTAGACGTTCACCAGGAAAGGCCCAGCCCCTGCAGTAGGGGCTGGGTCTTTCTGTTTGCGAACTCTTCCTCAGGCGCCGGCCCCATGGATCTGGCGTTTCCCGGAGGGGCCGCGGGGTATCAGGCAACGATGACGTCTTTATGGCTTACCGACCGAGTCGAACAACCCTGGGCTGCAAGCCAGCTCGACGACGGCCCCCGGTCCGCCGATGTCGTCGTCGTGGGTGCAGGCATCACTGGGCTGATGACTGCGGTTCTGTTGGCCCGCGCCGGCAAGGACGTGTTGGTGTTGGAGGCACGCACGGTGGGGGCGTGCGCCACCGGAAATACCACCGCCAAGATCAGCTTGCTGCAGGGCAGCCACCTATCGAAGATCCTGTCCAAACACGGTAAGGGCGTGGCCCGTGCTTACGTGGACGGCAATCGTGAAGGACAGAGTTGGATTCTCGACCACTGCGAGGCACGCGGCGTCGCAGTGCAGCGCGAGGATGCCTACACCTACGCTCAGTCCGCCAAAGGCATCGCGTCGGCGCGGGCCGAACTGAAGGCGTGCAAGGCGGTCGGGCTGCCCGCGGAGTGGGAAGACGATGCCACGGTGCCGTTTCCGTATCACGGCGGTGCGCGGCTGGCCGACCAGGCGCAGTTCGATCCCATGTCGTTCCTGGACGCGTTGGCTCTCGAATTAATCGGCCGCGGGGGACGATTGGTCGAGCACACCCGGGTGCGCCGGGTGTCCGGCCACGGAAACCGCCTGCGCGTACACGTCAACGACGCCTCGCAGCAGGAAATCGAGATCGAAGCCGCACAACTGGTGCTTGCCACCGGTATTCCGATCCTGGACCGCGGCGGCTTTTTCGCGCGCATGAAGCCCAGCCGGTCTTACTGTTTCGCGTTCAAGGTCCCAGGCGATATCACCCGGCCGATGATGATTTCCACCGACTCCCCCACGCGTTCAGTGCGTTACGCGCCGATCCAGGACGGAGAGCGGATGATCGTGGGAGGGGCAGGCCACACCGTGGGTCGCGAAAAGAGCCCCTCCAAAGCGCTGGAGGAGTTGTTGTCGTGGGCGTGTCGCATTACCCGGGCGCGGAGCAGACTCATTTTTGGTCGGCGCAAGACTACACCCCTATCGATGATTTGCCCTATGTCGGTCCCATCTTGCCGAATAGCGAAACCATCTTCGTTGCAACGGGTTTCAACAAATGGGGTATGACGAACGGCGCCGCGGCGGCATTAGCGCTATCGAGCCGGATGCTGGGCGGCCGGATGGACTGGTCCAGCGCGTTTGCCAGCTGGAGCCCGCACGAACTGTCGGGGCTGCTGACCGCCGTCCAATCCAACCTCGAGGTCGGCTTCAGCTTGACCAAGGGCTGGGTCACCCCGGCAACACGCACAGGTCGTCGTGGACCCTACGAGGACGGCAGCGGCGTGGTGAGCGGACCACCGTGGCATCTGGAAGCAAGATCCCGGGTCGACGGCACAGAGCATCGTGTTTCACCGGTGTGTCCCCACCTTGGGGGAATCGTGAATTGGAACGACGCCGACATGTCGTGGGAATGCCCGCTGCATGGCTCGCGGTTCGCGCCGGATGGCGCCCTGCTTGAAGGACCCGCCACCCGGGATCTAACCGCGCACCCGTGTGCCAAATAGCGCCGAGTCAATGTTGTTGTACGCGAGTCACTTTCGATGTACGAAGACGGGCAAGCCCGCTACTGTCGCCCTGCCCGATTGGTGACGCGACGCCCGGTGACACCCAGGTAGATACCGATGAGGATGCACGCGAAGACGGTGCCAACCAGGAACGGAATGATCTTGAATCCGCCATTTTGGTTGGAGTACCCCAGTTTGTAGGAGACCCAGGATCCAAGAAAGGCGCCGAGCGCACCCAGGATCACCGTCATGATGACACCGATGTTCTGCCTGCCCGGCATGATGAGCCTGGCCAATCCGCCCACGAGAAGTCCGATGACGACGGCACCAACAATTGTCCCGATCATTTGAGCTCCTTTAGTGGGTAGGGCCACACTGATATGACTGGGGATACCCGCTTTCGTCTCGCTAACCCTCGTGATTGCACTGAAGCGAGACGCCAAAAGAGAGCTGCCGAAGTGCGCGGACTGGCGCGTCCTTTTGCGCTTTAGCGGGTACCCCTACATCCATGACCGTGACCCGAGACATCGCTGCCACCCGAAAACGCGTGTGGGACGTACTGACCAACGGGTGGACCTACTCAGGCTGGGTGGTCGGCAACAGCCGGATCCGCGCTGTGGACTCGAACTGGCCCGCGCCCGGCACCCGCATTTTGCACTCCATCGGCACCTGGCCGGCGGTGATAGATGATGAGACGGTGGTAGAACAGAGCATCCCCGGTGAAAAGCTGGTCCTGATGGCGAAGACCCGGCCAGCGGCAAAGGCCCGAATCACGTTGCAGCTGAGCGATCTTCCCGACGGAGGATGCCGAGTCGCCATGACCGAGATTCTGGTGAGCCGTCCGCTGCGCTGGGTGCCCGACAGCATGCAGCTGCTCGGCGTGGCTCCCCGCAATCGCGAATGCACTTGGCGGTTGGCCAAAATCGCCGAACAGCAAGTTCCCGACGTAGATCCAACGGCGTAACCCGTTGTTGTCCTTAACGTCTGCCTTACAGGAGGCTACGCCTTAGGGGTCCCGTTGGACTCCGTAGCCGGATTGATCGCGTCTTGGTCACCGAACCCCCGCGGTTGCGGTACGTCATCCTCTGCGTCGATCACTTTCGGCCAAACCGACCGCGGAGAGATTTCGACGAGACCCTCGTCGGATTGATGAAAGCCGCTGATCAACAGCGCGTGACAGTTGTCGGCGCCCTCCAGGTGGCGCGCATACAGATAATTCCCAGAAACGCGCCGGTGAATGTGGGCTGGGGCTAGATACAGCGCGGCGTTCTCCATCCAGCCCGTGTTGGAATCCTCAAGAACGATCGGGGTATCAGCCGGAAGGTCGGCGAGCACACGCCGCAGTTGCTCGACGTTCATCGGTCGCCGAAAAACGTCGACAGGGGTCGACGCCCCAACTTGGGCCCCTGGAAGGCGACGCGTTTCGTTTTCACCATGGGAGCGCCAGCGTATGGGGCGACCGCTGAGAAACCGCTGAGAAGGCCTTGGACCTCGATGTACGCCGCGACGCCCGACGTGTCGATGTACTCCCGTCGGTCGAGCTTGCCGACTAACGGCTAACCGCAGCGAGTTCTGATTGTTGGGTTTGCGCCACCGGCACGGAATGATAGTTGCACACACCATAGATCAACGCAGTCAGGTAAATGACTAACATAAACGTGGCAGTGAGATGTATCCGTGTCTCCATTTCTCTTTGGTATCCAACGTTTTTGAGCCCCGGCTAAGGGAGTGCTGTGAATATCCGATGTATCCCGACAACTACGGAGTGCGTCGTCCCCGACCATCTTCTGATGCTCAGCGGCAACAGAGCCAGGACAACCACAACCACGACCCACCAGACGGGCAGGGCGGTTGTTCGGGCGAGGAAAGCGGTGATGCCCAGCGCCGCAACCACGCCCGTCGCAATCCGCCAGTCATCACCGACGATGAACTCATACCAAAACCGGCCGACCGCGCCCATCCATCGGATCACGGCGGGCTCCTACCGAGCATCGCTGACGGGTGAGCGGCGCCGGAACAGCGCCACCAGTAGCACCGCGTAAACGGCCGTCGCAGGAATGATGACGAGCAGGGCCGCGTCACCAGCCGGCCAATGCGCGCCGGAGCCCTCGACACTCCAGAACATCCCGAAGGCGGTAAGCAGCACTCCGACAACGAACTTCATTGGATTTTTGGGGACTCGGGTCAGCGGGGCGCGCAGGATCACGCCCGCGACGCCCACCGCGATCACCGCCAAGCCGGCCGCCAAGGCCGCCAGTGGGATGTTGTGCTGGGTGGCACCGAAAGTCACTACGAAAACGACGACTTCGACACCTTCGAGCGCAACGCCCTTGAAGGCTAAGGCGAAACCGTACCAATCCACAACGCCGCCAGCGCGGCTGCGGATTCTCATGCCGTGCGGCAGCCAGCGTGCTCTGCAAGACCACGGCCTCGTCGTGGAGCGCCTTGTTTCCACTTGCTCGCAGCACCGCGCAGCGTAACCACTGCAGGCCGAAGGCGAGCAAGAGCCCACCGACCAAAAGCCGCAGCGCGTCGAGCGGAATCGCCGAGATGGCCGGGCCGAGGGCCAAGACGGTTACCGCTAGGCATAGCAGGGCGGCCAGACATCCGGCGGCCGCGGACCGCCAACCTCGTGCCATACCCGCCGCCAACACAATCGTCAGCGCCTCGACCGCCTCGAGTACGCACGCCACGAACACAACCAAGAACAATGCTGACTGGCTCAATCCGCTCCCTCCACCGGCACAAACGGCACTGCTGCCAGCGGGAACAATGCACACAACGCCCACGCCGGTGGATAGGCGGCCGCAGTGATCAGTGCGCCGAACAGCGGGGGTGCCGCGCCTGCTAGGAGTCGCTGGGTGGTGTTCTGAGTGCCCAGTACCCGTCCACTCCAGAACGGCCCGGCGAACTCTGTGATCGCGGTGGCCTCCAAGCCATTGTCGAGGACCGCGATCACCGATATTCCGATCATCAACGGCACGGCGAATCGCGATCCTTGGTGGTCGACGAGCGCGAGCAGGAACAGGTTCGCGGCGGCAGCGATGGCGATTACCCGGACCAGTCGCATTCGTGATCCCGTGCGGTCAGACCAGCGGCCAACCACGATGCGGCCCAATGCACCCAGCAGCTGCGAGACGGTAACCACACCACCTGCCGCCGCGACCGACCAGCCGTGGTGGTCGATCAGCCAGACCAGCATGAACGTCACCGTAACCGCCTGCGGCATCATCAGCAGCGCCGAAACCAGGTGGATTCGCCACAACGTGGGCGCCCCACGGTACGGGTTGGCCAGTTCTTTGTCGCTGGCCGCCGCTCGGGGTTTCCGGGGCGGGTCGACTATGCCGATCGCGCTGGCCAATGCGCATACCGTGCATAGCAGTACGGGAAACATCAGAGCCGAATTCGGGCCGTCCTGGGTCAGCTCGGGAATCACCAAGGCGCCCAAGGCGATTCCAAGTGGTTGCGCAGTCTGGCGGATGCCCATCGCTAGGCCGCGCCTGTTCGGCGGAAACCAGCCGGATACCAACCCGCCGCCAGCCGTGTTAGAGCTGGCAGCGGCCATGCCACCCAGGAATAGGAAGACGCCCATTGCCATCAGCGAATGCACCGATGCGGCGGCATACGCTGCGGCCGCGGTAAGTGCAGAACCCACGGTCATGACAATCCGCTCACCCAACCGATCCGTGAGGTAACCCCAAAAAATCAGTGTGACCACCATGCCCCAGCTGGGCATCGAAGCCAATAACCCCGCTTGGACCAACGAAGTTCCGCGCCCGGCTACCAGTGCGGGGATCAGGAACGCAACGCCATTGATGAACAGGAAGGAGCTCGATGTCACCCCGACCGAGATCGCTGCCATCGACCAGCGCGCGCCCACGCTCAATGAGTCCGTCGCGGTTGACTGCGCGGGCGCCCTGAAGCCACCGCGTTCGGTTCTCAACATGGGAGCGCCAGGGTATGAGTGGGCCGCTGAGATGCCGCTGAGAAGGATTTCGACGCTAGATGTTCGCGGCGCACGCCCGCCGTATGAGCCGCGGTGTTCTCAGTCATTCCACAGCCCTGCAGAATCAGACTGTGCGGATGTCTGCCTTCTGGCCAGTTCGGCGAACCGGGCTCGCGCGTTTGGTGTTCGCCCGCAACTTGGGTATTTCCGCTCGCTCGGCCGCTGTGTCGGCGATCGTCGTGTTGGTGGCATTCACTTTGGCAGGCGCGGGATTGGACGCGATCCTGTACCGGTCGCTGTTGGCCGGGGTCGACGATGCCACCGCCGCGAGAGTGCGCAGCATTGCGGAGGCCCTGCGGTCTGATTCGCTCGACGAACTCAATAACGCCCTTTTGACCACCGACCCGCGCGTAGTGGCGATCCAACTCATCGCCCCCGACGGCAAGGTCGTCGAACGGTCCGGGGCCGCGCCCGAGACACCATTGGTCCCGATCACCGAGTTTGACTTCAAGTTGCGTCGCGGCATGTCCGACGACGCGGTGCGCAATGACGACATGCGCGTCAGCGGTCAACGCGTAAACACGGCATCCGGCGACTACACGGTGCTCGTCGGAGGCGGTAGCGAGGCGGTCGAGGCGACTGCACGGACCGTCGCGCTGCTGTTGGCTTGCGGTGCCCCGATCATCATCGCGGTGGCAGCAACGGCAAGCTACTGGCTCGTTCGCCGCTCGCTGCAATCGGTGGACGCGATCCGCAGCCAGGTCGCTGAAATCTCCGCATCTGATTTGGCCGAGCGGGTACCCGTGCCCGACCAGTCGCGACGAGATTGCCGCCCTGGCAGTCACCATGAACGAAATGCTGGCGCGCATCGAGGCCGGCCACCGCGCACAACAGCGGTTCCTCGGCGACGCCTCGCATGAACTGCGCAGCCCGCTGGCCACCATCATCTCGGGCTTGGAAGTCACCGAGGCCCATCCCGAATTACTCGACGCGGAGTTGGCGATCAACACCCTGCTCCCCGAGGCGCACCGGATGCGCACGCTGATCGAAGATCTGCTTCTGCTGGCCCGCGCCGACGAACAAAGCCTGGTGCTGCGCAAAGAGCAGGTGCCCCTTGGCGATCTTGCTGAAGTCGAGGCGGCTCGGGTGCGTCGCGAGCGCCGGATGCACAATCCACACCGACATCTCCCCCGCGCCGTTGATCGGTGACCCGGTCGCGGTGTCGCGGGTGATCCGCAACCTCGTGGATAACGCTGTCCGCCATGCGAAATCACGCGTCGACATCGCACGTGGGCAGCCGAGACGGTAGCGCCATACTCACCGTCAGTGATGACGGCCCCGGTATCGCGCCCGGCAGAACGAGCCCGGGTCTTCGGACGGTTCGTTCGCTTGGACTCGGACCGCGCCCGCAGCGGCGGAGGAACCGGCCTGGGTCTAGCGATCGTCGCCGAGGTCGTGGCAGCGCATGGCGGCACGGTTACCATCGACGACCGACCCGGCGGCGGAACCAAGATGATCGTGGCATTGCCTCAGCGCACCAACCCGTAGCCGACTAACTCAGCGAAGGGCGCTGAGCAGTTCGTTCAGCGTCTGTGTCTCGGTAGCCGGGTCCGGATTGCGCGTCCGCACGGCCTTGAGGGCGGAGTCGATTTGACGGTCGATGACGCCCCAGGCGTCTTCGTCCATCGGCTTCAGGTTGGATTCGTCTTCGTCCCAAGCGGTTTCGAGGTCGGTGATCCGCGCCTTGGCGCCGCTTTGATCGCCGGCCTGCACCTTGGCAAGCGTGGCCTGGACAATGGCGCGGAACTTCGCGACGTCAGGCCGGCGGGAAATGCGCCGTCAGCTGTCCTGGGGCAGGCGTCACGGCTGGCGTCGTCGGGCTGGCTTCCTCCTCATTTGTCGCAGCGGAATGTGGCTGCCCGGCCGACCAGACGAGCAGCGCCACAGCGGCCACGGCGACGACAACGTAGTAGCCGAGCATGATCCGTTCCCGCGCGGGACGCGTCACAGCGATACGCAATCGGGTGCCCTCCGGTCCCTCCATGACGTCGGCGCGGGTGACGGCGAGGTAGGCGACCGTGGCCAGGATCGCGACCAGGAAGATCGCGCTGGTGGCGGCGGCCCCAGGCCGAGGCCTTGACTCGCGCGCGGAGACGCAAGCCAGTCACCGAGGTTCGCGCCCAACGGGCGGGTCAAAACGTATGCAAGCCAGAAGGACAACACGGCGTTGGCGCCCATCCGCCAGCCGATCACGATGGCCACGATCAGCCCCGCCGGTAGCAGCACCGAGACGCCAGGTCCCCAGCCGGTCAACTGCAGTGTCCAATCGCCGGCGGCGGTGCCCAGCGCGAAAGTGACCAGTACCGCAAGCCAATAGAACAATTCTCTGGGCAGTGTCACGATGCTGTGGATCGACAAGGTGCGCTCCCGGGCGAACCACCCGCCGAAGACGACGGCTAGCGCGACGGCGAACACGCTGGTGCTCACCGCGAGCGGAACACCCAAATCATCGGTGAGGATGTCGGTGTAGAGCGTGCCAGTCACGCTGACGATGACCACCGTCAGCCAATACACATAGGGCACATAACGGTTGAGGCGCAACTGCAATGCCAGCACGGCGGCGAGCAACACCGTGAAGATCATTGCCGTCGTGTTTAGACCCACGCCCAACTTGGCGCTGATCCAGTCCGCGAAGCTCTCGCCGACGGTGGTACACAGGATTTTGATGATCCAGAACCACACCGTCACCGCGGGTACCTTGCTCAGCGGCACTCGGGTTTTCAGGGCGCTCGGAACGTGTCGTGTTAGTCACGCCGCCCGACAGTACAGGGGCCATGCTGAGCTGACGCTGAGAAATGCTGAGACCGTAGCCAGCCCAAACCGCAGCCACGCGAAGGAGAATCGGCGATCAGGCCACGGTCATCGCGGCACTATCTCAGCACAGCAATCGGTAGCCGACGCCGCGGATTGTCTCAATAGTGTTGGTGCCGAATGGAACGTCGATCTTACGACGCAGATAACCCATGTACACCTCGACAACATTGTCGGGGCCTTCGTGGTGGGCATCCCATACGTTGTGCAGAATCTCGGCCTTGGTCACCACCATGTCCTTGTTCCGCATGAGGAACTCCAGCACCCCATATTCCCGGGGAGTCAAAGTGATTGGGGTCGAGCCGCGTTCGACAGTGTGCCGAGCAGGATCGAGTGAAAGCGATCCTGCGGTCAACACCACCGGGCGCTCCGGCGCGCCGCGGCGTACCAACGCGCGCACGCGCGCCACGAGCACCCGAAACGAAAAGGGCTTCGTCAGATAGTCATCCGCTCCGAGATCGAATGCGTCAGTCTCGTCAAACTCGCCATCCTTGGCAGTCAGCATCAGTACCGGTGTCCATACGTCCTGCGCCCGCATCCGACGCAGCACCTCATATCCGCTGTGCCCGGGGAGCATGATGTCAAGGACCACGACGTCGAAGCGATTCTCGATCGCCTCGTGCAGACCTTCGACGCCGGTGCCGACGGACACGACGACGAATCCCTCAGCCTTCAACCCCATCGACAGAGTCGCCGACAACCGTGGCTCGTCCTCGACGAGCAGAACCCTCATATCGGTACGCTACTTCGCTCGCCGCGGGCGCGAAGACGCGATGCAGTCATGGATTTGGATTGCCGCCTCCCGAGGTTGGTTGCCGCTCGTCGCCGCTAGCTGATTGCCCTCGGCCGCCGTGTCCCCCTTCGTCTGGCCGGGGTGACGCCCTGGGCGTTGCGGCAGGACGATCAGCAAGGCGATGATGATCGCCGCGATGACCGCCGAGGCCAACGGGCGGCTCGAGCGCCAAGCCGCCGTCGGCGATTGGCTTGTCAACGAAATCCCCCACGGTTGCGCCCAACGGCCGCGTCAGGATGAATGCCACCCAAAACAAAGTGACCCGCGAGATGCCGGTCCAGTAATACAACGCAACGACCGCAACGAGACCCGCGGCGAATACCAGCGCGCCGCGCTCGTAACCAAACCCGCCCGTGTCGGCGAGCCAATCGCCGAGTGCGGTGCCCAGGGTCTGGGAAAACGTGATCGTGGCCCAATAGAACGCCTCTACTTTGGGCGTCGAGACGGTATTGACCGAGACCGAACCCTCCGACCAACGCCAGAGCCCCAGGGTCGCCAATAGACCGAAAAGCAGCAGAAGCGATCCGCCGGTGTAACCGATTCCTAGTGACCGGTCGGCAAAATCAGCCAACACTGTGCCGAACGTTGTCGAGGCCACGATCGTCGCCCAGTACAAAGTCGCATGAAAACGCCTGGCGAATATCTGCGCGGTAACCAGCGCTACCAGCGCGACGCCGAAAAGCGCGACCCCGGCCGCATAGCCCCAATTCAGGGTCATCGTGACGGTGTCGCCGCCAGTCTCGCCGAGCGTCGTCGCCAATATCTTGATAACCCAAAACCCCAGGGTGACCGCCGGCACTTTGGTCAACGCCTGTTTCGTTGCGTCATTCATCAGATGGTGGTCTTCCAGTCTCGTTCGGTAGCTGGATCACGTTGCCAGACAGAGTGATAGCGCAGAACATCGACGCACTTCCGTCGCACCGGTTGCGGCAGTGTGTCGATGCCTCCGTCATACATACGGCACCCCTGCTTAGAAATCGCTGAGATAGACCGTCACCGGGTCTAGAAGACCACGAACCAAATAGCGACATAGTGGCAGAGTGCCGCGACCGCGGTGCAGGCGTGGAAGATTTCGTGATAGCCGAATGTCCTGGGCCACGGGTCGGGCCAGCGTAGGGCGTAGAACACCGCACCCAAGCTGTACAGCACGCCGCCGACGGCGAGCAGTACGGTCGCGGCCCAGCCAGCGTCGTGAACGATCGCCTTGGCGAACCAGACTGCCACCCAGCCCAGCAGCAGATACAGCGGCACGCCGGCCCAGCGCGGCGCCGTCGGCCAAAACAGCGTTAGTGCAATTCCGGCCACCGCGCCGGCCCACACGATCTCCATCACCACATATGCCGTCGTGCGTGGCAAGGCCAGCCTGGCGATCGGCGTGTAGCTGCCCGCGATGAGCAGAAAGATCATCGAGTGATCGAGCCGCCTCATCCATTGCCTGGCGGTCGCCGACTTCCAGTCGACGCGATGGTAGACGGCACTGACAGTGAACAGCGCGGTGACTGTCAGCGCGTAAGTCAGTGTCGAGTGCCCGGCCCGCTTGGATGCCTCCGCCCAAGACACTGCGACCAGCCCCGTACCGCCGATGGCGGCCACGACGGCGCAGTACTGGTGGATCCATCCGCGTAACCGTGGCTTGGTCAGAACCTGGGCGGCATGCTCGGCGCGCCGGTCGCTGAGTTGGTCGACAAGCGCGATCGACTCAATAGATTCGGGCTGCGGCGCGGCAGCGATGTCGTAACTCAATATTCCCCCTTGCCCAACAGGGATTGCCGACAAGCGTCCCCCTCGCAGCAATCCGGATGGTTACAGACATCTTTCCAGCGCCGGCTGAGGAAGTGCTGTGTCGCACCTATGAACTGCATTTCCCGATGCTGAGGAAAAGTGGCCAGCCCCTAGTGGGTCGCCTCACGACCGGACCGTGGTGACGGCGATCGATGTCCGAGATCCGTGGCCCGCGTGTATGGGGTCATCGCTCTTCCGAGATGGAGTGGTTCGTGGATGCTTGTATTTACCTGGCGTCTTTGACATCTCGACCATTTCGGCGACGCCCGCCTCAGTGATCGACACCTTCGTGACCGGAGCGGACCAATGCGTTGCCGGGAAGCAGGAAACCGGGCAGCTGGAGCTTTCGGACTGCCCGTAGCGCCCCCGAAGGGATCACCCGCTTGAAGAAGACGCTGGCGTCGAAAGCCGCGCGCACTTCCTTGACGTAGGAACTCGGGAGACCGAATCGGATTCGGCCCTGGCTGACATCGACGAGGTCGCCCCGCCGAAAGGCCTCCACCAGCGGCGCGTGGGGCCGGGTCGGGCCGTATCTGGAAAGCCGATGATGTTCAGCAACGATGAGCGCCAGTTCGTCGGACCAATTCTGCCGGCCAGTCTCTTGCAGCCATGCGTCCTGCGCCTCGATCGACGGCACTAGGTAGTCGAGCGTGTCGAATGCGGCCAGGTCATGAAACGCTGCGGCGATCGCGAGCTTGTCGTCGCGGTCGGGTGCGGATGGAGCGAGCGCGCGGGCGAAGTTCACGACGCGGTACACGTGCGCTTTGTAGGCGTCGTAGCCGGCTTCGTCGCCGTGAGCATGCTGGCGGTGAGACTCGAAGATCTCGTCGGCCAGGGGCAAGCTGCGGAGGATCTCCGGCGTGATCACGGATTGAGGATAGACGTTGGTGAAGCTGCCGAGAATCGAACCCGATGCTCTACCAGGCAATATGCCTTCTGATCTGCCGGTACTGTTAAGTCGGGCAGGCAAGGCCATGTCGTGTTCGATGGGCGAAACACCTATGATCCGAAGCGCCTGCGGGCCGAGGGCTTAGAGCACTACGGCGCGGGCCGGAACTAAGGAGCATAAACATCGTGAGAGCCCTTGTGGCGGGTGCCGCCGGGTTCTTGGGGTCCCACCTGTGCGATCGTCTTCGCCGCGACGGCACCGAGGTTGTCGGGCTCGACAACTTTTGTACCGGCAGGCGCGAGAACGTCAAACACCTTGAGGAAGACCCGGGCTTCAGTTTCTTCGAGCACGACATCACCCGACCGGCAGGCGCGGCGGTGGCGGGTCCGCTCGATGTCATCTTCAACCTGGCTTGCCCCGCATCCCCGCGCGCCTACCAGCGCGATCCCCTGTTCACCCTTGACACGAACTACGTCGGGACGCGGAACCTCCTCGAATTGGCGCGCGAGAATGGGGCGACCGTTCTGCAGGCTTCCACCAGCGAGATCTACGGGGATCCGACGATCCACCCCCAGGTCGAGAGCTACTGGGGCAACGTCAACTCCTTCGGCGCGCGCGCCTGCTACCAAGAGGGCAAGCGAGTTGCGGAGACACTGATGCTCGAGTACGCGCGCCGCTACGGCGTCCCTATTAAGGTCGTCCGGATCTTCAATACCTACGGCCCGAGGATGGATGCCGCGGACGGACGAGTCATCTCCTCGTTCATCGTCCAGGCGCTGCGGGGAGAAGCGATCACCGTCTTCGGCGACGGCACCCAGACCCGTTCCTTCTGCTATGTAGACGACCTCATCGACGGGCTCGTGAAGATGGCCGCGAGCGAACCCTCGTTCACCGGACCGGTCAACCTCGGTGGCCGGGCCGAACTTACCGTTCTCGAGACCGCGAGCATTATCAAGGAAATGACCGGGTCGTCCTCGGCGACCAGCTTCAAGGCCCTGCCGCCGGAGGACCCGAGGAAGCGCACGCCGGACATCGGCCTCGCCGAGTCCAGGCTCGGCTGGCGTCCACGAGTCCCTTTCGCAGAGGGGGTCGCGCAGACTATCGAATATTTCAGAGCATCATCAGATGTGGCTCCCAAAGGCGCGCTGTGAGATTTGCACTGGCGAGCTTGGGAAGTCGAGGCGATATCGAGCCGTGCGCTGCCATCGGTCGGGAGCTGCAGCGTCGAGGGCACGAAGTAAGCATGGCGGTCCCGCCAAACTTTCTTGGCTTCATCGCGTCGGCGGGGCTTGCTGGGGTTGGCCACGGCCGGGACCAGGTGCTGCACAACGCGAATATCGAACGCACATACGGGAATACGCCGCATCCCATGATGGCGGCATGGGAAGTTCTGAGGCATATCAACGAACTCTGGCCGGAGCTGGGCACGTCGCTGACGTCGCTGGCCGATGGGGCCGACCTGCTATTGACAGACGCAAGCGAGCAGGGGTTGGCCGCCAATGTTGCGGATTACTACGACATTCCGCTGGCCGCGCTGCACATCTTCCCGCTTGATCCTGGTGGTACGGATCGGCATGTAGCCAAGGCGGCTGAAGACACTCAACGTCGAGCACTGGGCCTACCAGAAGAAACGGGCCCCTCGACGCGACGATCGCTGGAGATCCAGGCCTACGACGAACTCTTCTTTCCCGGGCTGGCAGCCGACTGGGCGAAATACGACCTCCGACGGCCTTTCGTTGGCGGTCTGACGCTGGAGTTGTCGGCGGATGCCGACGACGATGTCTCGTCGTGGATTGCCGCTGGGACGCCGCCGATCTACTTCGGCTTTGGCAGCAGCGTGCGACTCCCCTCTGCCGCTGAGACCGTTGCGGTAATCAGCGCGGCTTGCGCGCAGTTGGGCGAACGCGCGTTGATTTGCAGCGGCGCGAGTGATTTCGTCGACATCCCGCATTTCGACCACGTAAAGGTGGTGAGCACGGTGAACCACTCGGCCGTCTTTCCCGCGTGCCGCGCGGTCGTCCATCACGGGGGCCCCGGCACCACTTTCGCAGGCATACGCGCCGGGATCCCGACCTTGGCCCTTTCGGTCTCGGTCGATCAGCCGCTATGGGCCAATGCGGTCACCCACCTGGGAGTCGGCGTTGGGCGGCCTTTCTTTGAGGCGACGTTGGATACGCTGGTCGCGGATCTGCGCTCCATCCTCACTGAACACTGCGTGACACGAACCCGCGAGGTCGCCGCCCAGATGGCCCCTCCCGCCGAAAGCGCTGCTGCTGCCGCCGATCTCCTTGAAGAGGCCGCCCGTCTCGGGCACGTTGACTGACTGGCGAAGGAGCGGATTATGACCGATCCCTGGATCCTCTATACCGAGGAGATGGACCAGGTCGACGGCTGGTTCTATCAGGCCGACGTCGAGCTCTTCGGCAATCTGCTCGCTCGCCAGACGGCCGAGGGCATCAAGGGTGACTTGCTGGAGATCGGCGCATATCAGGGCAAGTCCGCCATCTTGATGGGTTACGGCCTCCGTGACGATGAAGAATTCGTGATCTGCGATTTGTTCGGCGCCGTGATGGAGCACGCCGACATCGCGCAGGCCCCACGCCAGGAGTACTCGGGCCTCGAGCAGGAGCAGTTCCTGGTCAACTGGGATCGGTTCCACACTCGCCGGCCAACACTTGAAGTCTGCGAATCATCGGCGCTCGACCTCGGTGACCGCATGCTCCGCTTCAGCCACATCGACGGTTGTCACAGCTACCAGTGCGTCGCCAAGGACATCAGCCTCGTCGTGACGCACACGGCCAAACGGGGCGTGATCGCGATGGACGATTATCGAGGCGTCCAAACCCCCGGCGTGGCCGCAGCCGTCTGGCAGGCAGTCGGCAACGGCTTGTTGTTCCCT
Source organism: uncultured Actinomycetota bacterium (assembly GCA_963832935.1). Lineage (GTDB taxonomy): Bacteria > Actinomycetota > Actinomycetes > Mycobacteriales > Mycobacteriaceae > Mycobacterium. The sequence goes on along the minus strand of CAWHWA010000009.1, from coordinate 8,629 downwards.
TTCGCCGCGACGTATACGAAGATCTACGCCTGCACCTCGGCCGCTGATCAGAAGTACTGGTCAGAGCGGATGCGGAATCGGGAGGACAACATCTACTTCCCCGACTTCGAGTTGCCGTCGTATCGCAGCATCTCGGCAACGCAAACTCAGAAATCGGTCGCTGAGGACTGACCGCCGTGCTGTGGCATTTCGCCAGAGCGGCCGTCGATCGGTGAACGTCGCCAGGAGTGCCGATTACTAAGTGACAGTTGATTGCCACTTCCGCCCGCCCTACAGTGGACCGAAGTGACAAGTGATTGTCGTTTACGTTTCGCCGGTTCAGGATGGGATGCCCGGACTGCGCTTGGCAGTTATTCGTTGCCCGTCACCTGACGACTGTGAGGTCTGATAGGAGGACAAATGACCGTCCACACCGTCAGTCCGAGCGTGTTCGACGCCGGCCTGCCCACGATCGAGTACGACGTAACCGGAGCGCCCGCAGAAGTTTATCCGCACCTTCTGGCGGCGCAACGACAAGCACCGATCGCACTGGGACCCTTTGGGCCGGAAATACTTTCGTACGAGCTTGTGCGAACCGTCCTCCGGGACAATCGGTTCCAGGTCCCACCCGGCTACATTCTCGCCGCCCAGGGCATCACCTCCGGGCCTCTGTGGGAAAAGGTCGTCACCTCGTTATTGGGCATGGAAGGGGCCGAACACCAGCGCGTCCGCAGCGTCGTGTCGAAGGCGTTCACCCCCCGGGCGGTTGAACGCCTGCACGCCACGATTGTTGACGTGATCGATGAAATCGTCGAACCGATCAGCCGTCGGGGTCACTGCGACGTCGTCACCGACATCGCGCGGCCCTATCCCGTGCCCGTCATCTGCGCTCTGCTCGGCGCGCCCCGCGAAGACTGGCAACAGTTTTCACGGTGGGCAGACACCATCTTCAAAGCGTTCACCTTCCCCTTCACCGCCGACGGAGTGCCCGAGGTGATGCGCGCGTGGACGGAGCTCGACGACTACGTCGATGACATGGTCGCCCGACGCCGCCACACACTGACCGACGACCTGCTATCCGACCTCATCCGCGCCGAACACAACGGAGACCGACTCAACGCCGAGCAACTGCGCATGCTCGCCGCCGCTCTGTTGCTGGCCGGCACCGATACGACCCGCAACCAGGTGGCTGCCTCAATCGATGTCCTCTGCGATCACCCTGACCAATGGGAGCTGTTGCGAAACACGCCCGACTTGGCACTGCCCGCGGTCGACGAAACCATGCGCCACTCCGGGATCTCCAACTCGTTGTTGCGCAGCGTCACCGATGATGTCGACGTCGCCGGGGTACTTTTCCCCGCCGGCACGATGGTCTTCGCGAATACCGCTGCGGCCAACCGAGATCCCGCGATCTACGACGACGCCGGCCGCTTTTACATCACCCGCAAGGGATTACCACCGATCCTGACCTTCGGTGCGGGCGTGCACTACTGCCTCGGGGCGAATCTGGCCCGGCTGGAAATCGCCGAAGCGCTCAAGACCGTCACCCGTCGGATATCGGCCCCCTGCCGGACCGGGCCCGCGCCGTGGAAGCCGTTTTTCGGACTGAGCGGCCCAACGAGCCTCCCCATCGCCTTTGACACCTAGACCAACATCCGTTCAGTGAAGCGGCCGGGAATCGGACCCGCCGATGATGTGGCGGTGCAATTCCTCTGTGAGGATCTGGATTTGGCGGGTCAATTCGGTGTTGGTTTTGAGCTCCAGTTCCTGAGCTTCAAAGTCGTGGTCGGCCTGGGCCTGTTGGAAGGCCGCTTGGCGATTCTGGCCGATCATGACGAACGTCGACAAGAAGATCGCTTCAAGTGAGACCACCAGAGCCAGTATCGGCCACGAGTACTTTTCGAATAGCGCTATCCACACGGCGAAAACGACCGCGTGAATCCAGACGAAGTTCATCGAGCCCGCGAACGCGGTGATGCGATCGGCCAACCGCAAGTGACGTTTCTCGCTTCGTCTCTTGGCCTCCGCCAACACGGCTGGGTGGTGGATCTGACTATCGCGCAACAACCGGTGCGGGATGAGTTGGGGGATGTGCCGATCGGTGTTGAAGCGCGGGGTTGTCATCTTCGGTTTTTCCGGGTCCATGGGATTCATTCTGACCTCGTTTCGCGGCATCGGCATAACCGCTTTCCCAGTCCCGCTCGAGGGCGTGAGCGATCGCGAGACCAATCATTTTCTCGCACAGTGCCATTCGATCACCGCCGGGAAGGGCGGCGCGAGATCAGAATGACGACGGGATCCCTTGCTCGAAACCAAAGACCTGCACTGCGGCTGACTTTCCTTTCAGGGCGTGGGATCCCCGGTCGACGAGTCCGCGCGGTCTACTAACCAGGGCGTCGACCGAGTGGTGGGTCAGAAGCATCGCGTCACCAGTGGTCTTGGTGAGCTGCTCGACGCGGGCAGCGACGTTGACCGTGTCGCCGATCAGGGTGAACTCGAGCTTGCCGCCGCCGCCGATGGTGCCAGCGATCACCACGCCGGTGTTGATGCCGATGCCGATCCGAAGCGCGCCACCGAATCGCTCGGCAACGAGGCGATTAATCAGTACCGCGGCCGCCACGGCGGCGTCGGCGTGATCCGCGAGATCGTTCGGGGCGCCGAAGACCGCCAGTGCGCCGTCGCCGAGGAACTTATTGACGTGCCCACCGGCATCGACGACGGCCGGCACCACGATCTCAAACAGAGCGTTCAGGCGCGCAACGGTGTCTTCGGCGGTGTTGGCCTCGACGAACGGGGTGAAGTCGCGGATGTCGACGAACATCACGGTCACCTGGCGGCGCTCACCGGTAAAGATGTCGTCACCCTGCTCGAGTAGCCGCGCCGCTAGTGCCGGGTCGACATAGGTCCCAAACGCCGCTTGAAGTCGTTGCCGCTCCGCCAATCCGGCCTGCATGCGGTTGAACGACGCCGCCAGCGCACCGAGGTCATCGTCCTGAACCACCGGCAGGCGCTGGCTGTAGTCACCGGCCGCAACACGTTCAGTTCCTGCGGCAAGGTCGCGAATGGGGAGCAAGGACGGTGAGAACACGGCGCCGACGGTCGTCGGTACCGCGAAGCCGAGCGTCAACGCACACCCGATCACTAAGGAGAGCACGGGTTCCTCAGTAACGCGATCGAGCAGGACTGCCAGCAGCGCGGCACCGATCGCGAACGTGAACGCGACTGCCAGGACGGACGCGTTCGACCATGCCGCAAACGTCGGGCGCGTGCGAGGCAGGGAGTCCCCGATCCCCGTATCACCGCCCAGGGCAACCCTGATCGGCCGCATCGATCCTTCTACGAAGCCGTGCACAGCGACCAGCTGGGTGCCAGCTCCGACGGCAGCGCCCAGAAGCCCGTACTGCACGAGCCGTGACCCCGGCGCCCCGGCGATCACACCGACGACGACGCCTTGCACGGCGGCCCCCACCGCGTTGATCCCCATCGCGCGAACAACCATCCCCCGAGCCCAGATGTAGGTGGCGTCCAATGCGCGCGCCCGATCGACCTCGCGACCGGCTGCCCACCGCTCCACAATGCGGATCCGTCCCACACCGGGAAGAACTATCACGTACTGCTCCACCAGCACGGCGACAACGGTGACGGCGGCCGCCTCAACATAGCGATCGGACTCCTGGAACGCGAGAACGACAATCGAGAACAGGAGGTAGACCTGGAGCACCAGGGGGATGCCGATTGCGAACATCGCCCACGAGTACCTCGCCCCGTGCCGGTCCCACGCCCACTGCCAGATGCGATCCATGTCGCGAGATTAGGGAAACATCGAATTTGACGACGCGAAACGACGTGAAAGTATCGCGGCTACCAATTGCTCGGCGAGTAATCCTTGAGGAAGCAGCCGTGCAGATCTTCGCCGGACTCCCCGCGGACGATTGGGTCATACACACGGGCGGCACCGTCGACGAGGTCGAGCGGGGCATGGAAACCCTCGTCGGCAAGCCGCAGCTTTGTCGGGTGTGGACGCTCGTCGGTGATCCAGCCCGTATCGACGGCGGTCATGAGAATGCCGTCCTGCTCCAGCATCTCAGCGGCGCTGGTGCGGGTGAGCATGTTCAGCGCGGCCTTCGCCATGTTGGTGTGCGGATGCCCCGGGCCCTTGTATGCGCGGCTGAATTGTCCCTCCATTGCCGACACATTCACCACGTACGTGCGGCGGGAAGGTGAAGCGGCCATCGCCGGGCGCAGGCGGCTCACCAGAATGAACGGCGCGGTCTGGTTGCACAGCTGAACCTCGAGCAGTTCCATCGCGTCGACCTCGTGCACGCGTTGGGTCCAACTGTTGATCGACGCGGTATCGGGCAGCAGGCCACCGGCGTCGATGGCGGTGCCCGCGGCGATCCGGTCCGGAGACGCGCTGCGGGCGGCGAGGGCCAGTTCGGTCACCGCGTGCGGAGTTTGGTGCTCGGCGAGGCTTCCGGCAAGTGCGGCGGGATGGGCGTCGCTGACGCGGTCGAACGTGATCACGTCGACGAGCTCCGGCGGCGGGGTGCGCTCCCCCTCGACGAGCGCCGCGTAGGAGCCAGGAGCTCGGCGCACCGTCTGGGCGGCGTTGTTGATCAGGATGTCCAGCGGGCCCTGCGCGGCCACGGTGTCCGCGAGCGCGACGACCTGAGCGGGGTCGCGCAGGTCGATGCCCACGATGCGGAGCCGGTGCAGCCAGTCGGCACTGTCGGGCATCGCGCTGAAGCGGCGCACGGCGTCGTTCGGAAAGCGGGTGGTGATGGTCGTGTGGGCGCCGTCGCGGAGCAGTCGCAGCGCGATGTACATGCCGATCTTGGCGCGGCCACCGGTGAGCAGGGCTTTCCTACCGGTGAGGTCGGTGCGAGCGTCGCGCTTGGCGTGGCTGAGTGCGGCGCACTCCGGGCAGAGTTGGTGGTAAAAGGCGTCGACCACTGTGTAGTGGTTCTTGCACATGTAGCAGGCGCGCGGCCGAAGCAACGTTCCTGCGGAGGCCCCGACCGCGGTGGACACCAGTGGCAGGCCCTGAGTCTCGTCGTCGATACGGCCCGGCGCACCGGTGGCGGTAGCGGCGGTCACGGCGCGATCGGCGACCGCCACCGCGTCGCGCTTGGCATCGCGGCGGGCCTTCTTGACCGACTTGAATATGCTCGCGGTGGCCCGACGCACTGTGACGGCATCGGGATGCTCGGGCGGCAACGACTCGATGTCGGCCAGCACCTGTAGGCACGTGTTGAGCTTGTCCGGGTCGATCGCGTTCACGTTGGAAGAGTACGGCGTTATTCACCTACGGCGTCGCAACGCACTGCTGCCCTTCTTCCGCGGTGATGACGCCGGACGATTTTTGGTTCGACGCGCTGGCTAGCAGGGTGCCAGTTTCGACGAACCTGGCGCCTCTTGCCTACAGTCCGATCAGTTCGGGGTCCGTGGCGACCGATCGCCAGCGCATGCCGGGAAGTGTTCGTCCCAACAGCAAGCTGCATGGTTCGCGCCGTGGACGAAAAGCATTGGTGTTGGGTGGGATTCGCTACAAGGTCCCTTGTCGATCACCTCGAGCGCCTTCGCCGCCAAGCGCGAGCCGCGCTTGGCGGATAGCTAATTGGCGGGTCGGGCGGTTCTCAGTCCCGGCCCCTGCCTCCAAACAGCTGCAGGAAGAACGAGAACACGTTGAGCGCATCCAGGAAGATCGATGCGGCGATAAGCGGTGCCGAGTCCATATCCGTAGATCGCCGGAGCCGCTGGAAGTCGACCATGGTGAGACCTGCGAAGACGACCAGCCCGAGGATCGAATAGATGACCGCACCGCCGGGAATGTGGACGAAGATCAACACGACCCCAAATCCGATGAGCGCAAGTAACGCCCAGAAGCCGAAACGGGCGATCCCAGATAGGTCGGTGCGGGTGGCGTAACCGAAGGCGCCGCAGCCGGCAATGAACAGGGCCGTCGCACCGCCTGACTCCCACAGCGCCTGGGGGTCCGCCTCGGCGTAGTAGACCAGCGTCGGCGACATCCCCAGCCCCATCAGCAGTCCCACACCCAGCAGCAGTGCCATGCTCAAACCAGCGGAACTGCGGACGGCGAACCGCATGCCGATCAGACAGGCGAACGCCAGGATGAAGAACACGAATGCCAGGCCATTGCCAAGGTTGCGGCCCAGGTAGGCGCCGAGCGCGAATAGGCCTGCGGTAGCGGCGACCGACCACATGACCTGGCCGAAAAGGGTGCGGTTCCGATTTTGCACCCCGACCGCGCCGTATTCGGCTGAACTCATGGCTTGTCCGTCCTAAGTCGGGAAGATGGCTTCGGAGGAGCGATGTTTCGCATGCCCGAAGTGTCTCGCGATGACGCGCTTCCGTCGATGGCACAGGTGACAATGTCGGCGCCTGGTCGGTGTGTCTCCGAACAATGCTGTCGACAGCGGCGCGTAGGACGGTAGGTCGGACGATCTTGGGCGATCGAACTACGCCGCTGCCCAAATCCTTTCACTTGTGCATGCCGATTGCTGTCGGAACATCAAGGTGTGGTCGGATCGACGTGCCGGTCAACCCGGAATGATGACCGGGCGCGGACAGTCACGGCCAGTTTAGAATCTATCCGCCACGCGGCAACCATCGATACCGCACCCAGTCACGCGAGGACAAGGTGCGGTTCTGCTGAACGAGGACGTCACCGTGCACGCAAGTTCAGAAACTGCGTCACCGCTTCGCGCGGCCGGCGGTCCGGAAGCGGCTCGCGCTGTTCGCCTGGCCGTCGTAGTCGGCGCGCTCGGCGTCGTGTTCGGCGACATCGGGACCAGTCCGATCTACACCATCCAAACGGTTTTCAACCCCGACGACCCGCACCCCGTGCCGCTGAACACCGCCAACATTTACGGCATCGTGTCACTGATCTTCTGGTCGGTGATGACGATCGTCACGCTGACTTACGTCACCCTGGTGATGCGCGCCGACAACGATGGCGAGGGCGGCATCATGGCGCTCATCACGCTGCTGCGGCGTTGGCGCGGAGCCCAGGGCCGTCGCACTCTCGCGGCGCTGACCGCGCTGGGTATCTTTGGCGCCGCGCTGTTCTTCGGCGACAGCATGATCACCCCCGCGATGTCGGTTCTATCGGCGGTGGAGGGCCTCAAGGTCGTCCAGCCGTCCCTCGCGGACTGGATTGTGCCGATCACCGCGGTAATCATCTTTATGCTGTTCGCGGTTCAGCGCTACGGTACGGCCGCTGTCGGTCGGCTGTTCGGCCCGGTGATGATCGTCTGGTTCGCCTCGATCGGCGCCTGCGGCGTGCAGGGCATCATCGGCCATCCGCAAATCCTGAAGGCGCTCTCGCCCAGCTACGCGCTGACATTCATGTTCGGGCACTTCGATATTGCGTTCTTCGCACTGGCCGCAGTCGTGCTATCGGTCACCGGCGCGGAGGCGCTATATGCCGATATGGGTCATTTCGGTCGGCAGGCCATCACTTGGGGCTGGCTATTTCTGGTACTGCCGGCCTGCGCTCTCAATTACCTCGGCCAGGGGGCGCTGCTGCTCGGCGACAAGTCCGCCGTGAACGCCCCGTTCTTCTTGCTCACCCCGGGCTGGGCACAGTTACCCATGGTGCTATTGGCAACCGCCGCAACGGTTATCGCGTCTCAGGCGGTGATCACCGGGGCCTACTCGGTGGCGTCGCAGGCAGCTCGTCTCGGCTATCTGCCGAGATTGCGGATAACGCACACCTCGGAGTCGACGATCGGCCAGATCTACGTGCCGTGGATCAACGGTGTGCTCATGGTCGCGGTGCTCATCCTGGTGTTCGCCTTCCGTAGTTCGGCGGCGCTGGCCTATGCGTTCGGTATGGCGGTCACAGGCACGATCACCATCACCACCCTGCTGTTCTTCTACATCGCCCGCACGAGGTGGAGGACGCCGCTGTGGCTGGTCGTGATCGGCGCCGGCGCTCTGTTGCTAGTGGATCTGCTGTTCCTGGCGGCGAACTTGACCAAATTGGTCCATGGGGCGTGGCTGCCGCTGCTGATCGCCGTGGTTGCGTTCACCGTGATGACCACATGGCAGCGTGGGCAAGAGATTGTCACCCGATCCCGGGAGCAGGCGGAGGGGCCGCTGCGTGAGTTCGTCGATCATCTCGCCGACCATCAGCCGCCATTAGTGCGCGTCTCCGGCACGGCGATATTCCTCAACCGCGGAAAAGAGACCACACCCCTGGCGATGCGGGCCAACGTCGAACACAATCACGTGCTGCATGAACACGTCGTCATCATGGCTATCGACACGGTGCCCGTGCCCCGCGTACCAGACTCCGAGCGAACGGAAGTCGATGCTCTCGGCTACGCCGAGGACGGGCTCATCCATCTCACTGCCCGCTTCGGATATATGGAAAAGCCGAATATCCCTGGCGCGCTTCGCCTGCTGAACCCGGCACAGACCGAAGGCACGATCGCGGTCGACGACGCTTCCTACTTCCTGTCCAAGCTCGAACTGACCAAGGGCACGGCGCCGAACATGGCGCGATGGCGGAAGCAGTTGTTCATCGCGACCTCCTACATCACTGCCGACGCCGCCGATTACTTCGGACTGCCGCCCGACCGCACGGTGGTCATGGGTTCGCGCATTGAGGTGTGACCCCGGCCGA
>CAWHWA010000008.1:0-4534 GCA_963832935.1 uncultured Actinomycetota bacterium | reverse complement strand
CCGCTACGCCTATTCCGGCTGCTCTTTCTGATCGGGGTGATAGACAAGGCAATCGGCCAAGCGATCCGGGCAGGGTGGTCCTGTACACCGCGTCCGGCGCCACCCTGCTCATCTATGCGTGCTCCTTAGCGATTCTGCAAGTCGAGCGTCCGCAACCGGACACCACCATCAGAAACTTCGGCGACGCCCTGTAGTGGGCCATCGAGACCGTGACCACCGTGGGCTACGGCGACAAGGCACCCAGGACGGATTTGGGCAAACTGATCGCGGTCACCCTGATGATCGGCGGTATCGGCGTGGTGGGTCTCATCACGGCGTCGCTGGCGTCGTGGATCGTCCAGCGGGTGGCAGATGAAGACACCGCGACTCGCGGGATAACCGAGGCTCACATCAACGAGCTTCGTGGCGACCTCGAAGTACAACTCGACTCGCTTCGCGCCGAGATCCAAACGCTGACGGATGCCATCCGAGAGCAGCGAACGCCGCAGGGTCCATCGCTGCCAGGCTGACTACCCGGCCAATCCGGCGAGGAGCACGTCGACCAGCTGCGCGATGGCGTGTTCCTCGATGGGCTGGCGGGTGAGCAGTGCCCGGAAGTGCAGCGGCGCGATGACGAGTTCGAGGGCCAGGGCCGCGTCAAGGTCGGCGGGAACTTCGCCTCGTTGCTTGGCACGGGCGATCATCGTGCTTGCGAGGTCGAGCCGCGCCTTCCAGAACTGGGCGCGGCCGGCGGCCAGGGTGTCGTCGTCGCCGGCAACGGCCATCGCCCTCGCGAGCGTGCGCCCCAGCGGCGAGTCAAGGTAGGCGGAGGTCGCCGTCGCGAAGGCGACCAAGTCGTCGCGCAGCGTCCCGGTGTCGGGGATGGGGAGGTTGGCCTCGCTGTAGTCCAGTAATGCGTCGAGCACGAGGTGTTCCTTGGTGGGCCACCTCCGGTAGATCGACGTTTCGTGCACGTCAGCCTGCCGAGCGATCTCGCTGATGCTGACGGTGTCAGCGCCGTGCTCGGCCACCGTGTCGAGCGCCGCCTTCAAGACCGCCTCCCGAACTCGGGCCGACCGGCCGCCTGTCCTGCGCTGAACCACTGGTTCGCTCACGGGTCGGATTCTAACGCAGCTTTCTTGCTTTAACTGGGCGGCCAGTGCTAGCGTCATTAACGCAATGTTCCTGCATTAACTGCGGAGCGCGAAGGAGCCGATGATGTCCTTTCAGTGGCCGGTCGACGCCGAGGATCTGTTCGGCGAGCGGTATCCCCAGATGGTCAATACCGGGTTACCCGCTCAAGACGTGGACGCGGTGCGGGCCGCCATCGCCCAGATGTGGACGGACGCGCCAGGCGGCTGGGTGTATGAGTGGTCGGCGCTCGCCGCGCGCTACGCCGGTGCAGGTTCGCATCAACTTGCCGCGCTGGCCTACGGGTGGGCGAAATTCCCGACCCTGGCCGACGACTCCAAGCGCAGGGCCCTAGGGAGTCAGCTTGAGCAGTATCTGCTTGCCGCGCCGGATTTCGGGGTGAACTTCCAGCGGCGCATCATTGACGTGCCGTATCGCGGTGCCCGCACCCCGGTGCCGGTGCACATCTTCGCCGCATCCGACCTACCCGCAGCTGCCCCGGTGCTGCTGGCATCCGGCGGGGTGGACAGCTGGAAGATGGATATGCACAACATGTTCGTGCTCGCGGCGGCAACGGCCGGAGTCCGGGTGGTGGCATTCGACATCGCCGGCACCGACGAATCGGCTGTCCCGATGACTCCCGACGGTGGCGCCGAGATCGTGCGCGGCCTGATCTCCGAAGCACGAGAGTTGGGCAACGGCATCGTGATCCATCTGGGGATCTCGATGGGTGGCCACTATTCGGCCCGTTCGGGTCTGGCCGGCGAGGTGGACGCCGCGATGGTCTTGGGCGGACCGGTCGAGGCCGCGTTCAACAGGGACGCCTCGATGCTGCAGTTCGGTATGGACGGCATCGTCGGTAACGCGCTGGGGTTCGATGAGCGACCCAGCACCGAGGAACTGGCCGCGAGGTTCGGGGCCTTCTCGCTGCGTCCGCTACTCGATCGGGACGCCAACGCCCCGATGCTGGTGGTCAACGGCGCCGACGACGTGCACGTCCCGCAGCACGACACTCTGGTCTTCGAAGGCCGCCGCGACACCGAGGTCCACCTCATCCCGGACACCGGGCACTGCGCGACGACGAAATTTCCCGAAGCGATCGGCCTGATGTTCAGCTGGTTGCAACGAGCCTTGGAAACCATTGGGGTGAAGTCGAATTCATGATCGACCGCCCCGAAGCCGATCGCCAACGCGCGCCCGATCACACCGCCACGGATTGAATTCCGGTACGAGCCACTCCCGACTCCATGTGGACCTGCGGCAAACCGAAGCGCGCAGACCGCCGAGCGTCAATACTGTGCCGACATGCAGACATTGCTGTTCAAGCTTGGGCTCGTGCTGTTCCTGGTCGGTCTACTCACCGGGTTCGCCGTCCCGGCGTTGAAGAACCCCCGCATGGCGCTGTCGAGCCACCTCGAAGCAGTGCTGAACGGGATGTTCCTCGTGCTGCTCGGCCTGCTCTGGCCGCACATCGACTTACCCCACGCGTGGGCGGTGACCGCGGTGGTGCTCATCGTGTACGCCGCCTACGCAAACTGGCTGGCGTCGATGCTCGCCGCGGCATGGGGCGCCGGGCGCAAACTCGCACCGATCGCCGCCGGCGACCATCAAACCTCAGCGGCAAAGGAACGGGTCGTCAGCCTTCTGTTGGTGTCTCTGTCGCTTTCGATCGTGGTCGGCGTGACCATCGTCATCATCGGACTGTGACCGCCGGCTCGAGGCCGAAAACCCGCACGGCGGCTGCCTTACCTTTCAGGGCGTGGGAGCCGCGGTCGATGAGTCCGGGCAGTTCGGATACCACGGCGTCGACGGTCTGCTGAGTGAGCAGGATCGCGTCGTCGGTGGACTTGGTGAGCTGCTCGACCCGGGCCGCGACGTTGACGGTGTCGCCGATCAGCGTGAACTCGAGCTTGCCTCCCCCACCGATGGTTCCGGCGATCACCAGCCCGGTGTTAATCCCGATGCCGATCCTCAACGCCCCGCCGAATCGCTCGACGACGCGGCGGTGAATCAGCCCCGCGGCGGTCACCGCGGCGTCAGCATGATCGGCCAGATCGTTGGGGGCGCCGAATACGGCGAGAGCGCCGTCGCCGAGGAACTTGTTGACATGCCCACCGGCGTCGACGACGGCAGGCACGACGATTTCGAAGAGGGCGTTGAGCCGGGCGACGGTGTCCTCGGCGGTGTTGGCTTCGGCGAATGGGGTGAAATCGCGGATGTCGACGAACATTACGCTCACCTGGCGGCGCTCCCCGGTGAAAACATGGTCGCCCTGCCGCAGTAGGCGTGCCGCCAGGGATGGGTCGACGTAGGTCCCGAACGCCGCCTGAAGTCGTTGTCGCTCAGCCAAACCCGCCTGCATCCGGTTGAACGACGCCGCCAGCGCACCGAGGTCGTCGTCCTGAACCACCGGCAGGCGCTGGCTGTAGTCGCCGGCCGCGACGCGCTCGGTGCCCTCGGCGAGGTCGCGCATCGGCCGCAGCGACGGCGCAAGCGCGGTTCCGATGGTCAACGGTATCCCGAAGCCCACGGTCAAAGCGCAACCGATCGCGGCGAAAACCACCGGTTCCGCACGGGCCCAATCGAACACGGATGCCGAGCATTCCGCCGTCGATGGAGAATATGAACGAGTTCGCCAAGAGTGCCACGCTCGACCACATGCCGAAGGACGGTCGAGAGCGGGGCAGCCCGTCACCAATCGCCGTGTCACCGGCGATCGCGATCCGGGCCGGCCGGGCCGCTGCTTCCGAGATGCTGTGCACACCGCTCAACATGACGGCCATTCCGGTCAGGGCGCCCAGGACCCCGTATTGGATGAGTTGTGAGCGATTCGCCCCGGCTATCGCAGCGACGATGACCGATAACAGGGCAGTCCACACGGTGTTGAACACCACCGCTCGAACGACGATTCCGCGGGTCCAAGCGTAGGTGGCGTCCAGCGCGGCCGCCCGATCGACTTCACCGCCAGCCGCCCATCGCTCCACTAGGCGAGCGCGGCCCGCACCGGGAAGCACCACCATGCACCAGACCACCGGCACGGCGACAACGGTGACCGAGGCCGCCTCGGCGTACCTGCCGGTGCCCTGGACGGCGACAATCAGAAGCGACAAGGAGAGGTAAACCGGGAGCGTCAAGGGAATCCCGATGGCGCAGACCGCCCATGAGTACCTCGTCTTGTACCGATCCCATGCCCACTGCCAGATGCCGTCCATGCCGCGATGTTAAGCGTCGGGACGGCCGAGCTGCGGTTATTAACGGAGCTCAGAGAAGACTCAGCCGTCGAGGGGATTGACCGAACCAACACGCGACTGTCTAGCCTGCGCACGAAAATCGTTGGGATCTCGTGCATTAGCCCCACGGGCGGGCATCAACTAGCTAGCGGTGGTGACGACCGTCGCAGTCAGAATGCGACGTGAGCGATTTT
>CAWHWA010000007.1:0-229834 GCA_963832935.1 uncultured Actinomycetota bacterium | reverse complement strand
GTCCGGCGCCAGTCGCTAGGACGCTTCGAACGCCTCGCCGCCGAGTGGGGCGAACGGGCTAAATCGCTGGTCGGCGACCTGGCAGCAGCTGGAGCTCCCCGACGAGACCGTCGCCGAGCTGGGCCGGGTCGACCATCTGGTGCATTGTGCGGCGATCTACGACGTCACCGCAGGCGAGGCCGAACAGCGCGTCGCCAACGTCGAGGGCACCCGCGCCGTCATCGGTCTGGCGCGGCGGCTGGACGCCACGTTGCATCACGTGTCGTCGATCGCGGTGGCAGGAGACTTCGCCGGCGAGTACACCGAAGACGACTTCGACGTCGGCCAGCATCTGCCCACCCCGTACCACCAGACGAAGTTCGAGGCTGAATCGCTGGTGCGGTCCACGCCCGGGCTGCGCTACCGCATCTACCGCCCGGCCGTCGTGGTCGGCGACTCGCGAACCGGCGAGATGGACAAGATCGACGGCCCGTACTACTTCTTCGGCGTGCTGGCCAAGCTGGCCATCCTGCCGTGGTTGACCCCGATCCTGCTGCCCGACACCGGGCGCACCAACATCGTCCCGGTCGACTATGTCGTCGACGCGCTCGTCGCGCTGATGCACACCGAGGACGCAGAGGGGCAGACGTTCCACCTGACCTCGCCGAAAACCATTGGGCTGCGTGGCATCTACCGCGGAGTCGCCAAGGCCGCCGGACTACCCCCACTGCGCGGCTCACTGCCCCGCTCGGTGGCCACATCGGTACTGAAAGTGAGTGGACGCGCCAAACGGATACGCAACATGGCGGCCACCCAGCTGGGGATTCCCGCCGAGGTGTTGGACGTCGTGGACCTGGCGCCCACCTTCGTCAGCGACAAAACCCAAAATGCATTGCGCGGCACGGGGATTGAAGTACCCGAGTTCGCCAGTTACGCACCCAAGCTGTGGCGGTACTGGGCCGAGCAGCTAGATCCCGATCGCGCCCGCCGCGACGATCCGGACGGTCCGCTGCAGGGCCGGCACGTGATCATCACCGGCGCATCCAGCGGTATCGGACGGGCCTCGGCGATTGCGGTCGCCGAGCGGGGCGGATGCGTGTTCGCGCTGGCCCGCAACGGCTCCGCGCTCGACGAGCTGGTCGCCGAGATCCGCGCGAACGGCGGTCGGGCCTATGCATTCACCTGTGATGTCACCGATTCGGTGTCGGTGGAGCACACCATCAAAGACATCCTGGGCCGCTTCGGCCATGTCGACTATCTGGTGAACAACGCCGGCCGTTCGATTCGCCGTTCGGTGGTCAACTCCACCGACCGGCTGCACGACTACGAGCGGGTGATGGCGGTCAACTACTTCGGCGCGGTGCGCATGGTGCTGGCGCTGCTGCCGCACTGGCGGGAGCGCCGGTTCGGTCACGTGGTCAACGTGTCGAGCGCGGGCGTACTGGCCCGCAATCCGAAGTACAGCTCGTATCTGCCGACCAAGGCGGCGCTGGACGCGTTTTCCGACGTGGTGGCGTCGGAGACGCTGTCCGACCACATCACGTTCACCAACATCCATATGCCACTGGTCAAGACGCCGATGATCGCGCCGTCGCAGCGGCTCAACCCGGTGTCGCCGATCAGCCCCGAACGGGCGGCGGCGATGGTGGTGCGCGGCCTGGTCGAGAAGCCCGCGCGCATCGACACTCCGCTGGGCACGCTCGCCGAGGCCGGCAACTACCTGTTGCCCAGGACCTCGCGACGAATTCTGCATCAGGTCTACCTCGGGTACCCCGATTCCGCTGCGGCACGGGGAGTTTCGCCGGTCAGCAGCGATCGCAAAGAGCGTCCGCCGGCGGCCCAAACGCCCGGTCCGTGCCGTCGGCCGCATCGGGGTTCCCCGGCCTGTCCGCAAGGCGATCCGCCTGGTGCCCGGGGTCCACTGGTGACCACATCCTCGCCGGTCTTCGTCGATGTCGACACCGGTGTCGATGACGCGCTGGCGTTGATCTACCTGCTGGCCAGCGCCGGATGCCGACGTGGTCGGTATCGCCTCGACCGGTGGGAAATGTTGGCGGTACAACAGGTTTGCGCGAACAACTTGGGCCTGCTCGAGCTGTGCCAGGCCACCGGCGTTCCGGTGTCGAAGGGCGCCGACGACACGCTGGCCGGCCCATTGCGAACCCCCTCGAAAGTCCATGGCCCACGAGGGCCTGGGTTATGCCGACCCGCCGCCGAGCGACACCGCGCTGACCGACTACGACTCGGCGACCGCCTGGGTGCGCGCCGCACACGCCTTTCCCGGCGAGCTGATCGGCGTGGCGACCGGCCCGTTGACCAATCTGGCGCTGGCGCTGCGCATCGAGCCCACACTGCCAACTCTGTTGCGCCGGCTGGTGATCATGGGCGGCTCCTACGACCACATCGGCAACACCACCGCCGTGGCGGAATGGAATATCAGCGTGGACCCCGAGGCAGCGGCCGAGGTGTTCACGGCCTGGTCCGTCGATGGCCTGGCGCCGCAGCAGCTTCCGATCTTGTGCGGCTTGGATCTGACCCGCAACGTCGCGATCACACCGCAGATCCTGGCGAGATTGGCGGCCGCCGCGGGGTCGACCATCGACGGCGATGAGCGTGCACGACGAACGCGGCACCCGGTCGACGGCGTCGAATCCGGTGATCCGGCTGATCGAAGACGCGATGCGGTTCTACCTCGAGGGCTACTACGACAACGGGCACGGATATCTGGCGCATCTGCACGACCCGTTGGCCGCGGCGGTCGCGCTGGACCCCGAACTCGTCACGACCCGTTGGGCACGGGTGGACGTAGAGCTGGCCGGGACCCTGACCCGCGGCATGACGGTGACCGACTGGTCAGGGCGCCGGGAGCCCAACGCGCGCATCGGTGTTGGCGTCGACCCCGCGGTGTTCTTCGACCGGTTCATCGAACGAGTGGGGCCATTTGCTCGTCGGCTCGCCTCGTGAAGGACGAGGCATGGAATAGTGGCGCAGCTGTGCGGGGTTGCGTTTGTCAGCAGGAAGGACCTTCGCAATGACAGAGCTGGTTACCGGGAAAGCGCTCCCGAATGTCGTGGTCACCGGTATCGCCATGACGACCGCACTGGCGACCGACGCCGAGAACACCTGGAAGTTGTTGCTGGACAACCAAAGCGGCATTCGCACCCTGGACGACTCGTTTATCGAGCACTATGACCTGCCGGTGCGCATCGGCGGGCACCTGCTGGAGGATTTCGACCAGGTATTGACGCGCGCCGAGCGGCACCGGATGGGTTGGCTGCCGAGGATGGCCACCATCTTGGGCCGCCGGGTGTGGGACAACGCCGGTTCGCCCGAGGTCGACCCCAACCGGTTGCTGGTGTCCGTCGGCACCGGCCTGGGCTCGGCCGAGCAAATCGTCTACAGCTACGACGACATGCGTGCCCGGGGCAGGCAGGCCGTCTCTCCGCTCGCGGTGCAGAAGTACATGCCCAATGCCTCCGCCGCGGCGATCGGGCTGGAACGGCACGCCAGGGCCGGGGTGCTCACCCCGGTGTCGGCCTGCGCATCCGGTTCGGAAGGCATCGCCCAGGCCTGGCGCAATATCGTCTTGGGTGAGGCCGACGTCGCCATTTGCGGCGGCGTCGAGGTCAAGATCGAAGCGGTTGCGATCGCGGCGTTCGCCCAGATGCGCATCGTGATGTCGACCAAGAACGACGACCCGGTCGGGGCGTGCCGCCCGTTCGACAGGGACCGGACCGGCTTCGTGTTCGGTGAGGCGGGTGCGCTGATGGTGATCGAGACCGAGGAGCACGCGAAGGCTGCGTGGCGCCAACATCCTGGCCCGGATCATGGGTGCCAGCATCACCTCGGACGGCTACCACATGGTGGCACCGGACCCCAACGGCGCGCGCGCCGGGCACGCGATGACCCGAGCGATTCAGCTGGCGGGGCTGACGCCCAACGACATTGACCACATCAACGCCCACGCCACCGGCACCTCGGTGGGTGATGTGGCCGAGGGCAAGGCCATCAACAACGCGCTGGGCAGCAACAGGCCGGCGGTGTACGCGCCCAAGGCCGCGCTGGGCCACTCGGTGGGAGCGGTCGGAGCGGTGGAGTCCATCCTGACCGTGCTGGCGTTGCGGGATCAGGTGGTTCCGGCGACCCTGAACCTGGAAAACCTCGATCCAGAAATCGATTTGGACGTGGTGTCGGGCAAGCCTCGGCCCGGTGATTACCGGTACGCGATCAACAACTCGTTCGGATTCGGCGGCCACAACGTCACGGTGGCGTTCGGCCGGTACTGACACCGCTCTACTCGTAGCTACCTTCGAGGTACCACCGCCGCTGGCGATAGCACAGCAGCAACGCGCGCTCGTTTTCCAGCAATACCTGGGCGCGGGCGGTGCGGCCCGCCGATCGATCCGGATCCCACCACCGCTCGTCGACCGGCCAAGGCCCGGCCCACCAGCGCAGCGAGTCGTCTTGGCCGCGGGCGACCAGACGCGCGGGGTCGGCGGAGAACATCCCCCGGCTGGTCACCCGTATCGGATTTCCTTGGGCGTCAAGCAATTCCACCGGGTCGTCGAGCAGCACCGCCGGTGACGGATCCGGCAGCTGGCCGGGCCACGGCAAACCCGGGTCGGCGCGCGGCACCGGCTCGTCACCCAGCGGAGTCAGCGTGATGCGTTCGGCCGGCCCGCGACCTCCGGACAGCACCGGCACCCGCACCGCCTCCGGGCCGAGCAGGCCCTGCACCCGCACCAGCGCCCGGCGGGCCCGCAGCCTGTCCTCCTCACCGAGGCCACCCCATAACGGCAGCTGCAGCGCCTCGGCGGACACCACCTCCACCGCCTGCAGCCGCAACAATGTCACCGCCGCGGTGGGACGGGGGTTGCGGGCGGTCCGGTTGCTCAACCATCCGTCCAGTTGCCAGCGCACCCGATCGGCGGTGGCGTCCTCGGTCAGCGGCTCGGCGCACCGCCACACCCGGTTCAGTTCTTCGCCGTTGGCGGTGACGGCATGAATGGACAGCCGGGTGCATCCCACTCCGGCGGACATCAGCATCTGGTGCAGCGTGCTGGCCAGCGAACGCCCGGCGAATGCCGCGGCGTCGACCCGGTCGATCGGCGGATCGCAGTCCAGCACGGCCTCGAGTTCTGCCGGCGGCTCCCGCCCGGACGGCCCCCGCTCGGGTTCGCCGCGGGCGAACCGGTGCGCGCTCACCCCGTCGGCGCCGAACCTGGAAGCCACGTCGGTTGCCGACAATGCGGCGAACTGTCCGATGGTGCGAATCCCTAACCGCCACAACAGGTCGGTGAGTTCCTCTCGCCCCGGACCGGACAGGCTCGGCTCGGTGGCCAGCTGCCGGATCGACAGCGCCGACAGAAACCTCGCATCGCCGCCCGGTTCGACGACACGACCCGCACGGGCGGCGAAGACCGCGGTGGACAACTGGTCGGCGATCCCCACCTGACACTCGGCGCCGGCCGCGGCCACCGCGTCGATCAGCCGCTCGGCGGCGTGGACCTCGGACCCGAAATAGCGGGCCGCTCCGCGCACCGGCAACACCAGGAGCCCGGGCCGCAGCACCTCAGCTCGGGGCACCATATCGTCGACCGCCGCGATCACCCCTTCGAAAAAGCGGGCGTCGCGGTCAGCGTCGGCAGTGGCGACGTGCAGTTGCGGGCAACGGGCCGCCGCTTCCCGGCGTCGCAACCCTCGCCGCACTCCGGCCGCACGCGCAGCCGACGAGCAGGCGATCACCCGGTTGGCCAGAGTGACCGCGACCGGGGCCGTCACGGAGTGGCCCGCTGCTGCTGCCGCCGCGACCGCGGGCCAGTCCATGCACCAGATGGCCAGCACCCGGGAAGACATCCGAATTCACCCGGTCCGCGCTCTGCCGAGCACCCGTCTCCCCGCGCACACCCCGCTGACCTGCAGCCGCACTCCGCTGATTCGTCCGAATCCGCTGACGGGGGTGCCCCGGTGACCCGCCGTGATGTCGTAGCCACAGACCCGGGCCTCCAACCGCGTCGGCGCCCCTTGCCAGTCGCCGTCGGTGACCAGCAGGGTGCAGCCTTTGAGACGGGCCCGCGCCACGACTGCCCGCGCCCGAGTCAGCGGTACCCGGCGCCCGCCCAAACCGAGCACCACCAGATCCATGCCGTCGATGAGCACCGCGGCCACCTCCACCGGATCGGTCCCGGGATCCGGTATCACCGCGAGCCGGCTCAGATCCGCCCCCATCTCCACCGCGGCCAGCAGCCCGATATCCGGCTGACCGACGATCGCCGCGTTTCCTCCGGCCGCCGTTACCGCGGCAACCATGCTCAACAGCAGTGACCGCGCCCCCGACAGCATCGCCACCGTCCCCCGGGGTAACGGTGCGGGTAACGCGTCGGCCAGCCACTGCGGGACCGGCAGTTGGGATTCCGATTCCGGCAGCAGGTCATCGGAGCGGGTGACGACCGCCTCGGGCGCCTTCCCGGACAACACCGCTATCTGCCGGCGTAGCGATTCGAGCTGTTCAGCACGATTCTGGTCGGAGGCGATAGCCGCCGTCATACAAGCCTCCTACCAGCGTTTCCTCGATTATTTTCGAATATATGTTCGACTGATTCGAGTAAACACCCACCCCCCGACAGCCGTCAAGAAACGTGAGAGGCTGCTTTATGCGGTCGGTGCTGTTGTGGCTCCTGGTGCTTTTTTGTGGCGTCATCGGGGCGGCAACACCGGCCAAAAGCGAGGTCGGTAACTGTCAGCCGGCGGAGTTCTTCGTCACCGACAACGCCGATCCCCTGTTCGAGCCGCAGGCTGACGTGACGATCACCCTCAACGGCGTCGCGGTGACGGGATCGACCCCGCTCGACGGGGTGTACTGGTCCGACGCGCTGCAGCGGGTCACCTTTGAGCGTTCGCGTGAATTTCATCTGTGCGGCGCCGACGAGCCCGCCCTGCACATCGCCGCCGAGGCACTGCGCCGTCAGTTCGACCAGGAATCGGTGCTGTCCTTCGGCTACTTGCCGCAGCGTGCGCCGGAGGAGAACGCGATCATCATTACCGTGCCGGATGTCGACATCGAGCGCCTCGGCACTGCGCTGGCGGCCGACCCGGCGGCCCGCAACCGGCTGCGAGGCGGATCAGTCACCACCACCGACCACACCCTGATCCTGGTCGCCGGAAACGACGATCGCGATGTTGCCCGCCGGCTCGTCAGCGAGGCCGGCGGCAACTGGAACGCGGCCAGCATTGCTTATGGCAGTAGCGAATTCGTGGAGTAGGCACGAAGAAACCCGGCTACTCCCACTCGATGGTGCCGGGCGGCTTGCTGGTGATGTCCAGCACCACGCGGTTGACCTCGGCCACCTCGTTGGTGATCCGGGTCGAGATGCGCTCCAGCACCTCGTAGGGCACCCGCGTCCAATCGGCGGTCATGGCGTCCTCGCTGGACACCGGCCGCAGCACGATCGGGTGCCCGTAGGTGCGGCCATCGCCCTGCACGCCGACCGAGCGCACCTCGCCCAGCAGCACCACCGGGCACTGCCAGATCTGGTTGTCCAGACCGGCGGCGGTCAGTTCCTCGCGGGCGATCGAGTCGGCGCGGCGCAGCGTGTCCAGCCGCTTTGCGGTGACCTCGCCGACAATCCGAATGCCCAGCCCCGGACCCGGAAACGGCTGGCGCGCAACGATTTCCTCCGGCAGTCCCAACTCCCGACCGACAGCGCGCACCTCGTCTTTGAACAGCAGCCGCAGCGGCTCGACGAGCTTGAACTTCAGGTCGTCGGGCAGACCGCCGACGTTGTGGTGGCTCTTGATGTTCGCGGTCCCGCTGCCTCCGCCGGACTCCACCACGTCCGGATACAGCGTGCCCTGCACCAGGAAATCGACGTCCGAACCGTCCTCCCCCACGATGTCTCGGACCGCGCCCTCGAAGGCCCGGATGAACTGCCGGCCGATGATCTTGCGCTTGCCCTCGGGGTTGGTCACGCCCGACAGCGCGTCGAGGAAGGTCTGCTCCGCATCGACGGTGACCAGGTTGGCGCCGGTGGCCGCCACGAAATCGCGCTGCACCTGCGCGCGCTCACCGGCGCGCAACAGCCCGTGGTCGACGAAGACGCACGTCAGCCGGTCGCCGATGGCGCGCTGCACCAGCGCGGCGGCCACCGCGGAATCCACCCCGCCGGACAGCCCGCAGATCGCGTGGCCGTCACCGATCTGGGCACGCACCTGCTCGACCAACGCGCTCGGCGATGTTGGCGGCCGTCCACTGGGCGCCGAGCCCGGCGAAGTCGTGCAGAAACCGGCTGAGCACCTGCTGCCCATGCGGGCTGTGCATCACCTCCGGGTGGTACTGCACGCCGGCCAGGCGCCGGGCCCGGTTCTCGAAGCCGGCGACCGCCGCACCCGGGCTGCTGGCCACCACGTCGAACCCCTCGGGCGCGGCCGTGACCGCGTCACCGTGGCTCATCCAGACCGGCTGCGTCGCGGGTAGGCCCGAATGTAATTCGCCGCCAAGGACTTTCAGCTCGGTGCGGCCGTACTCGCTGGTGCCGGTGTGGGCGACGGTCCCGCCCAGCGCCTGCGCCATGGCCTGAAAGCCGTAGCAGATGCCGAACACCGGGACACCGAGGTCGAACACCGCCGGATCCAGTTGCGGGGCACCTTCGGTGTACACACTGGCCGGCCCGCCGGAAAGCACCAGCGCGATCGGATCCCGGGCCTTGATCTCGTCGATCGAGGCGGTGTGCGGGATGACCTCGGAAAAGACCCGCGCTTCGCGCACACGACGGGCGATCAACTGCGCATACTGCGCACCGAAGTCGACCACCAACACCGGTCGCGGGCGAGCCTGAATTCACGGACACCGAGTCTAGTGGAGCGAAAACGCGTCGCGCAGTGCGTCGGCGTCACGCTGGTCGCCGTCGAAGTTGATCCGCCGCATCGCCGACTTGCGCTTGGCTTCGCTTGCCCCGAGGCGGGTGGCGACGAGATCCGCCGCGGCGGCGGTGACCGTCACCGAAGGTTCGCCGTGAGCGGCCGGCGAGACGGCCTTCTCTCACCGCGAAATCGAAACGGCGACCGTCGATCTCGGCACGGTATGTCGCATCGAGACCGGCGGCGCCGACCGGGTTGAAGCCCAGCAGGATCCCGGCAAGGAACCCATTCAGCGGCGACGCCGGGCCACTGTCGATCGGGTCGAGCCGGTCCAGGCCGAACCACGCGACGCTCTGCAGGACGGGCAGCACCCGCTGCCAGCCCATGTCGCTGAGCGTGTAGACGGTACGCCCGATCGGGGCCGGCAAGTCGGTGCGGTCGACGAGTCCGGCGTCTTGCAGCTCTTTGAGTCGCTCGGCGAGCAGATTGGTTGCGATGCCCGGCAGCTCGGCGCGCAGGTCGCCGTAGCGGCGGGGCCCTCCGACCAACTCGCGCAGGATCAGCAAGTGTCCACCGCTCGCCCAGGATGTCGAGCCCGCGCGCGATGGGGCAGTTCTGGTTGTAGTCTGCGGGTGGACACGCCGCCACGCTACCGACGCTAGACATCTTTTTCAACTTAGTACTTGATTTATTTGTCTATTAGCTTTAATGTCTTGTCCATGCGTACCGACCCCGTGTTCCGCAATCACCCGATTCCCGCGCTCGCCGTCATCTGCCTCAGCGTCTTCGTCATCAGCGTCGACGCCACGATCGTCAACGTCGCACTGCCCACACTGTCGCGCGAACTCGGCGCCGACACCGCGCAGCTGCAATGGATCGTCGACGCCTACACCCTGGTCATGTCCGGCCTGCTGCTGTCGGCCGGCAGCCTCAGCGACCGCTACGGCAGGCGGGGCTGGCTCAACCTCGGGCTCGCCCTGTTTGCCATCACCTCAGGCATTGCGGCGCAAGTGAATTCGGCGGATGCGCTCATCGCGGCGCGTGCCGCCATGGGCGTCGGCGCGGCGGTGATCTTCCCGACCACGCTGGGACTGATCACCAACATCTTCACCGACCCGGTACCGCGCGCCAAGGCGATCGGGCTGTGGGCGGCCATGGTGGGTGTCGGGGTGGCGGTGGGACCGATCAGCGGTGGCTGGCTGCTCGAACACTTCTGGTGGGGCGCGATCTTCATGGTGAACATTCCGATCGCGGCGGTGGCCATCATCGGCGGGATCCTGTTCGTTCCGACCTCCCGCGACCCCGCGGCGCCGCGCGTCGACGTCCCCGGCTTGATCCTGTCCGCGGCCGGAATCACCGGCGTTGGTCTACACCGTCATCGAGGCGCCCACGTGGGGATGGACCAGCGCCCGGGCCTCGACCGGCTTCACCATGGCCGCAATCGTTCTCGCCGGGTTCGCGCTGTGGGAGCGACGCAGCACCCATCCGATGCTGGACGTGTCGGTGTTCTTCAACCGTCGGTTCTCCGGCGGCAGCCTGGCGGTGACCGCGGGCTTTCTGACGTTGTTCGGCTTCATCTTCGTCATCACCCAGTACTTCCAATTCATCAAGAACTACACGCGCATTTCGAGGCGGCGTGCGATTGCTGCCGGTCGCCGTCTCGATCGCGCTGGCCAGCATCCTGGGCCCCGCGACTGGTCGAACGGATCGGCACCACCGCCGTCGTCGCCGGCGGGCCTGGCCGTGTTCGCGGCCGGCCTGGCGTGGGCGTCCACGGCGGACGCGGCCACGCCCTACAGCCAGATCGCGATGCAGATGTTGTTGCTCGGCGGCGGCCTCGGCCTGACGACAGCGCCGGCCACCGAGGCGATCATGGGATCCTTGTCCGCCGACAAGGCCGGGGTCGGCTCGGCCGTCAACGACACCACACGCGAACTCGGCGGCACCCTCGGGTGTTGCCATTGCGGGCAGCATCTTTGCCTCGGTCTACTCGCGGCATCTCGGCTCGGCGACCGCGCTGGCCGGACTACCCGCCGACCTCGGCGATGCGGCACTCGATGGCGTTGGCGCACAAGGTGATCGGGCAGCTGCCGGCGAACGGGTCACGGGTGTGTCCGCGACGCCGTCAACCGCGCCTTCCTCGACGGCCTGCGGATCAGCTCGCTGGTATGCGCGGGTATCGCGCTGGGCGCAGCGATCATCGTCGGCTGGCTGCTGCCGCCGGGAGCCGCGCAGCGATTGAAACGGAACGTCAATTGGAAAGGGAAATCAGATGAACAATCGCGTGTTGGTAACCGGCGCCACCGGCAGGATCGGCGGCGCAGTCGCCGCCCAGCTGCTGGAAAAGGGCGTCGCCGACTCAGGGCCATGGTGCATCGCGACGACGCCCGCAGCGCCCGGCTGCGGGAGATCGGGCGCCGAAGTCGTCGTCGCCGATATGTTTGACATCCAGCAGGTTCACGGCGGCGATGGACGGGGTCGACCGGCTGTACTTCAACCCTCCGTACCATCCACACGCCTCGACAGCGCGGTCACTTTCGCCGTGGCCGCGCGGCGCTCCGGCGTGGAAGCGGTGGTGGCGCTGGGGCAATGGCTGGCCAGCCCCGAGCATCCGTCGCTGATGACCAGGCATGCCTGGCTGACCGACAAGCTGTTCGAGCTACTGCCGGACACCGCCCACGTGGCGGTCGATCCGGGTACTTCGCGGACAACTATCTGCAGCTGGTCCCGACTGGCCGCCCAGCTGGGCGTCTTGCCGACGCCGACCGGGGCGGGGCGAAATGCGCCGCCCTCCAACGAAGACATCGCCCGGGTCGCGGTGGGCGCGCTGCTCGACCCACACCGTCACGACGGTCGCGCCTACCGCCCGACCGGACCGGCGCTGTTGTCCGGAGCCGACATCGCCGACGCGCTCGGTGAGGCGTTGGGCCGGCGGGTGCGCCACATCGACATTCCCCCGTGGATGTTCATGCGCGCCGTGCGGGTGAACGCCAAACGACTCGGCGCCGACATGTTCTTCGAGTCCAGCCTGCGCCACTACCTGCCCGAGTATGCGCTGGGAACCTTTGAGGTGGGCGGCCCGACGACGCACGTCGCGACGTCGCCGGCGTCGAACCCGAAGACTTTCTGACGATCGCACGCCGCTACGTCACCGGGCCCGAATCTCGCCGCACCGCAGGCAATCTCGTCCGCCAAGTCTGGAACTTCATGTTGACCGGGCTTTGTACCGATGCACCGGCTGGACAATTCGACCGAGCTCCAGCAGCATCCGCAACCCGCACATCCACAGCTTTCGGGCCAATCCGTGGTGTGGCGAAACGAGCACGCCGCGACGAGCGAATCAGAAAGGACTGCAGCACGATGAGTACGACGCCATCGGCCGCCGCGAGCGGCAGCACCTATGTTTTCGGCCATGAGGAGGTGGAAGTGCAGCGGCTCCTGCTGCAAGGACGGCTGTACAACGGCTACACCGAGCACGCGCTGCGAATCGCCGGGCTCCGGCCGGGCATGCGAGTTCTCGATATCGGTTGCGGCCCAGGCGACGTCTCGTTCATCGCCGCCCGGCTGGTCGGTCCGAGCGGAACCGTTCTGGGTGTGGACGCCGCGCCCGACATGGTCGAGTTGGCTACGCGCCCGCGCCGCCGAACAAGGCTTGACCACAGTGCATTTCGGCCAATCCGGCAATCGACTCGCTGACCTTGGACGAACCGGTCGACGCGGTAATTGGCCGGTTGATCCTGATGCACTTGCCCGAACCGTCCACCACGCTGCGGCAACTCAGCGCCTTGGTGCGTCCCGGCGGTGTGATCGCGTTCTCCGAGAACGACATCACCGGGCGCGCAGCATCCCGGACATGCCGCTGTTTGGGCAAGTAACAGCGGGGATCGCCCGCGCCTTCGAGGCCATGGGACTCAGCCCGCGGTTCGGCACCATGCTGCACACGATTTTTGCCGACGCCGGCCTGGGCACACCGCAGCTGACCCTCGGCACGCCGATCGCTACGGCCGCCGATAACGACATCTTGGCCTACGCCGCGGAAGTCTGGCGGTTGGTATCCCCCATAGCTCAAGAGAAGGGCTTCGCCATCGACGAGCTTACCGACATCGACAATTTTGTCTCGCTGTTTCACCGAGCAGGCGCTGCGGCCAACGCCGCTGATCACGATGCCACCCCTGATCACCGCGTGGGCTCGGGTGCGGCAAATGAACGAGAACCAGCTCGAGATCCCAATACTCGACGGGGCTCTCGCAGCGCAACATCGAGCAGGCTCTGATCACGGCCGGCAAGGACCTCGAGCACCTGGTCCCCGCCGACCTCGGCCTGCTGGAGGACTTCCACACGATGGGCCGCTCGCCACCGCTCAATTGGTGGACCTGGCCGGGATCACCAGTGCGGAGGCGGTGCTCGACGCGGGCAGCGGGGTCGGCGGCACCGCACGCTACGTCGCCGACCGCTTCGGCTGCCGGGTCACCGCGGTCGATCTGACCGACGAATACTGCGAAACCAACCGTTGGCTCAACCGACTCGTCGGGCTGGACGAACGGATTGACGTTCATCAGGCGACGTCACCCGACTTCCCTTCGCCGACGGCACCTTCGACGTCGCGATCAGCCAGCATGTTCAGATGAACGTGGCCGACAAGGCGCGGCTGTACTCCGAAGCCCACCGGGTCACTGGTCAACGGCGGCCGACTCGCCCTGTGGGACATCACGATCGGCGATCGACCGCCGAACTCGACTATCCGCTGCCATGGGCCGACCGACCCGCACGCAGCCATCTGGCCACCCCCGATGAGTTGCGCGCCACCTCGAGTCCTCGGGATTCGACATCGAGCACTGGAACGATCTCACCGAACAGGCGAGCACGCTGATGCAAGCGATCCTGGCCCAGCCGGCCAACCCGCTGGGCCTGCACGCCTTCGTCGCCGACTTCGACCGAAAAGCCGAAAACCTGACCACCGCACTTGCCGACGGACGCCTGCGGGTTATCCAAGGAGTCGCCCGGGCAAGTTGAACAACATGGGCGTTCACTGGCGCACACGGGCAAGCATGGTGGAGTGGTATCGCCCGACTACTCCGACGAAAGTGAGGATCCGCTGTGCTTGGTCTGCCAGAGAAGGTGCGTGCCTGCCTGTTCGACCTCGACGGTGTGCTCACCGATACCGCGAGCGTGCATACCAAGGCCTGGAAGGCCATGTTCGACGCCTACCTGTCCCAGCGCGCCGAGCGCACCGGGGAGAAGTTCGTCCCCTTCGATCCGCCGCGGACTACCGGAAGTACGTCGACGGCAAGAAGCGCGAAGACGGGGTCCGGTCGTTTCTGGACAGCCGGGGAATCCAACTGCCCGATGGCAATCCCGACGACTCCGACGACGCCGAAACCGTTTACGGCCTGGGCAACCGCAAGAACGACATGTTCCAAAAGGTCCTCGACAAAGACGGCGTCGAGGTATTCGACGGGTCGCGGCGCTACCTGGAGGCGGCCTCGGCCGCGGGTCTGGGCATCGCCGTCGTGTCGTCCAGCGCCAACACCCGCGAGGTGCTCGAGATCACCGGGCTGGACCGGTTCGTCCAGCAGCGGGTGGACGGCGTGACGCTGCGCGAGGAACACATCGCCGGCAAGCCGGCCCCCGACTCCTATCTGCGCGGGGCGCAGTTGCTCGACGTCGCCCCCGACGCGGCCGCCGTGTTCGAGGACGCGATGTCGGGCGTGGCAGGCCGGCCGTGCCGGTAACTTCGGCTTCGTGGTGGGCGTCGACCGAGTAGGCCAGGCCGAGGATTTGCGCCGAAACGGCGCCGACGTGGTGGTCACCGATCTCGCAGAATTGCTGGATCACGAAATCATGATCACCGAGGAAGCCTTCCCCGTCGAGCCGTGGGTGGTCCGCGAGACCCGGCTCGATCTGAACGTCATTGCCCAGTCGGAATCGCTGTTCGCCTTGTCCAACGGGCACATCGGGTTGCGCGGCAACCTCGACGAGGGCGAGCCGCACGGCCTCCCGGGCACCTATCTGAACTCCTTCTACGAAATCCGGCCGCTGCCCTACGCCGAGGCCGGCTACGGGTACCCGGAGGCCGGCCAGACCGTCGTCGACGTCACCAACGGCAAGATCATCCGCCTGTTCGTCGAGGACGAGCCGTTCGACGTCCGCTACGGCAAACTTGATCTCCCACGAGCGGGTTCTCGACCTGCGCGCCGGGACGCTGACCCGCAACGCGCACTGGGCGCTCGCCGGCGGGCAAGGAAGTCAAGGTGACCTCCACCCGGCTGGTGTCGCTGGCCAACCGCAGTGTCGCGGCCATCGAGTACGTCGTCGAGGCCGTCGACGAATTCGTCCGGGTGACTGTGCAGTCCGAACTGGTCACCAACGAGGACCAGCCGCAGACCTCGGCCGACCCGCGGGTGTCGGCCATCCTGGACAACCCGCTGGAGGCCGTCGACCACGAGGCCATCGAACGACGGCGCGCTGCTCATGCACCGGACCCGGGCCAGCGCGCTGATGATGGCCGCCGCGATGGATCACGAGATCGACGTGCCCGGGCGGGTCGAGGTCGCCACCGACGCGCGTGACGACTTGGCCCGGACCACCGTGATCTGCGGGCTGCGGCCCGGGCAGAAGCTGCGCATCGTCAAATACATCGCCTATGGCTGGTCCAGCCAGCGCTCCCGGCCCGGCGCTGCGCGACCAGGCCGCCGCCGCGCTGCACAGCGCCCGCTACAGCGGATGGCAGGGGCTGCTGGACGCGCAGCGGGCCTACCTTGACGACTTCTGGGACAACGCCGACGTCGAGGTCGAGGGCGACCCGGAATCCCAGCAAGCGGTGCGGTTCGGGCTCTTCCACCTCGTGCAGGCCAGCGCCCGCGCCGAACGTCGGGCGATCCCCAGCAAGGGCCTGACCGGAACCGGCTACGACGGCCACGCCTTCTGGGACACCGAGGGCTACGTGCTGCCGGTGCTGACCTACACGCTGCCGCACGCCGTCGCCGACGCGCTGCGCTGGCGGGCGTCGACACTGGACCTGGCCAGGGAGCGGGCGGCCGAACTGGGCCTCAAAGGCGCCAGCTTCCCCTGGCGGACCATCCGCGGGCAGGAGTGTTCGGCGTACTGGCCGGCCGGCACCGCGGCGTGGCACATCAACGCCGACATCGCGATGGCCTTCGAGCGGTACCGCGTCGTCACCGGCGACCACTCCTGGAAGCGGAGTGCGGCGTCACGGTGCTGGTCGAGACCGCCCGGCTGTGGATGTCGCTCGGGCACCACGACCGGCACGGCGTCTGGCACATCGACGGGATCACCGGTCCCGACGAGTACACGGCGATCGTGCGCGACAACGTGTTCACGAATCTGATGGCCGCGCACAATCTGGTCATCGCCGCCGATGCCTGCAACCGCCATCCCGAGGCGGCGGACGGCGATGGGTGTCACGTCCGAGGAGACGGCCACCTGGCGCGATGCCGCCGACGCCGTCAACATTCCCTACGACGAGGAACTGGGCGTCCACCAGCAGTGCGAAGGCTTCACCAAGTTCGCGGAGTGGGATTTCGTCAACGACAACAAATACCCGTTGCTGCTGCACGAGGCCTATGTGCGGCTCTACCCCGCCCAGGTGATCAAGCAGGCCGACCTGGTGCTGGCGATGCAATGGCAGAGCCACGCGTTCACGCCCGAACAGAAGGCCCGCAACGTCGACTACTACGAGCGGCGGATGGTGCGCGACTCGTCGCTGTCGGCCTGCACGTCAGGCGGTGATGTGCGCCGAGGTCGGGCATCTCGAGCTGGCCCACGACTACGCCTACGAGGCCGCCCTGATCGACCTGCGCGACCTGCACTCACAACACCCGCGACGGCTTGCACATGGCCTCGCTCGCCGGCGCCTGGACGGCGATCGTCGGAGGCTTCGGCGGCCTGCGCGACGACGAGGGCATCCTGGCCATCGATCCTCAACTGCCCGACGGCATTATCGCGGCTGCGGTTCCGGCTGCGGTGGCGCGATTTCCGGGTGACTGTCGACGCCAACCACCCCGACGTCACCTACACCGTGCGCGACGGGCCCGGCGGCGAGCTGACCATCCGGCACGCGGGTGAGGAGCGTGACGCTGAGCACCGAAGGCGCCGACCACCATCGCGGTTCGTCCCCGCAAGGCGCTGCTGCCGCCACCGCCCCAGCCGCCCGGGCGCGAGCCCATGCACCGGCGTTCACTCGGACGTCCCAAACCGGGCCACTAAGCCCGGTCCGGCGGCTGGTTGCCGAACTGTAGCCATTCGACTACACTCGCGTTTAGTCAACTGACTACACTCGACTGTTCATGCAAGGACGACAGCCATGACAGACCAGATAACCGTCACCAAACTGGGCAGCCGCATCGGCGCCCGGGTCGACGGGGTGCGCCTCGGCGGCGACCTGGACCCGAGCCGCCGTCGACGAGATCCGCCAGGCGCTGCTGACCCACAAGGTGATCTTCTTCCGCGACCAGCACCACCTCGACGACCAGCAGCAGCTCGCATTCGGCGGGCTGCTGGGCACGCCCGTCGGCCACCCGGCCGCCGCCGTGCTCGCCGCCAAGAACGCGCCGGTCATCACACCGATCAACTCCGAGTACGGCAAGGCCAACCGCTGGCACACCGACGTCACCTTCGCCGCCAACTACCCGGCGGCCTCGATCCTGCGCGCCGTCACCCTGCCCAGCTTATGGCGGATCGACGCTGTGGGCCTCCACCGCCGCGGCCTACGAGCGACCTGCCCGAGCCGCTCAAGTGCCTGGTCGAGAACCTGTGGGCACTGCACAGCAACCGCTACGACTACGTGACGGCTGAATCCCTTGTCGATGAACGACAACCAGCGGGCCTTCCGGCAGGCGTTCGAGAAGCCGGATTTCCAGACCGAACACCCGGTGGTGCGGGTGCACCCGGAGACCGGTGAGCGCACGCTGGTCGCGGGCGATTTCGTGCGTAACTTCGTCGGCCTGGACAGCCACGAGTCAAGCATGCTGCTGGAACTGCTGGAACGGCGAATCACCAAGCCCGAGAACACTATTCGCTGGAACTGGGAGGCGGGCGACGTCGCCATCTGGGACAACCGGGCCACCCAGCACCGGGCGATCGACGACTACGACGACCAGCCCCGGCTGATGCATCGGGTCACGCTGATGGGCGACGTGCCCGTCAATGTGCACGGCGAGCGCAGCCGGGTGGTCAGCGGCGCACCGCTCGAGGTGATCGCGAGCTAACCGACCGGAGCCGACGGGATCGATCGGCAACCAGCGCAGCGCGCCGGGCGCGTCCGCGGGCACCACCGGATGCTTCGGGCGCGATCGGGTCCAGCCGGCGGTAGAAGTCGCCCTGCAGCGGCCGCTGATCGTCCTCGCCCTTGTTCGGCCACAGCGAGGCGGCCCGCTCGGCTTGCGCGGTGATGGACAGCGACGGGTTGACGCCCAGATTCGCCGAGATCGCGGCGCCGTCCACCACCAGCAGCGTCGGATAGCCGTAGACGCGGTGATACGGGTCGATGACGCCGTGCTCGGGGCTGTCGCCGATCACCGCACCGCCGAGGAAGTGCGCGGTCAGCGGGATGTTGAACAGCTCGCCCCAGGTGCCGCCGGCCACGCCGTCGATCTTGTCCGCGATGCGGCGGGTGACCTCGTTGCCGACCGGGATCCACGTCGGGTTCGGCTCGCCGTGCCCCTGCTTGCTGGAGTACCAGCGGATGCCCAGCTTCCCGCGCTTGGTGAACGTGGTGATCGAGTTGTCCAGGTGCTGCATGACCAGCGCGATCACCGTGCGTTCGCTCCACTGACGGGGATTGAGCAGCCGCAACATGCCTGCGCGGATCCTCGCCGGCGGTGTCGAGCAGCTGCCTCCAGCGCGGCACATCGGTGCCCTGCGGGCCGGGGCCGTCGGTCATCAGGGTCTGCAGCAGCCCCATCGCGTTGGAGCCCTTGCCGTACCGGACGGGTTCGACGTGGGTATCCGCCGTCGGGTGAATCGACGAGGTGATCGCCACCCCGTGCGTCAAGTCCAGGTCGGGTGAGACCTTCAACCGTCCGGCACCGACGATCGATTCCGAGTTGGTCCGGGTCAGCACGCCCAGCCGTTTCGAAAGCCGCGGCAGCTTGCCGGTATCCCGCATCTTGAACAGCAGATGCTGCGTGCCCCAGGTGCCCGCGGCCAGGATCAGGTGGCTGGCGGTGTACGTGCGCCTGTCCCGGCGCAGCCAGCTTCCGGTGCGAACGGTGCGGACCTCCCACAGTCCGTCGGAGCGCTGCTCGAAACTCTTCACCGTCGTCATCGGAAGCACTTGCGCCCCAGCAGATTCCGCGAGGCCGAGATAGTTCTTGAGCAGGGTGTTCTTGGCGCCGTAGCGGCAGCCCGTCATGCAGCAGCCGCACTCCAGGCAACCGGTGCGGTCGGGGCCGGCGCCGCCGAAGAACGGGTCCGGCACCGTCTTTCCGGGCGTCTTGGTTCCGTCGGGGCCGAAGAACACCCCGACCGGGGTCGGGACGAAGGTGTCGCCGCACCCCATCTCGTCGGCGACCTCTTTGACGATCCGGTCGGCGTCGGTGAACGTCGGGTTCTCGACCACGCCCAGCATCCGCTGCGCCTGCTGGTAGTGCGGCATCAGCTCGGCTGCGCCAGTCGGTGATGTGCCGCCACTGCTGGTCGTTGAAGAACGGCTCCGGCGGCACGTACAGCGTGTTGGCGTAGTTCAGCGACCCGCCGCCCACGCCGGCGCCGGCCAGGATCATCACGTTTCGCAGCGGGTGGATCCGCTGGATGCCGTAGCAGCCCAGCCTGCGGCGCCCAGAGGAACTTGCGCAGATCCCACGACGTCTTGGCGAACTCCGCGTCGGAGTAGCGGCGGCCGGCCTCCAATACGCCGACGCGGTAACCCTTTTCGGTCAACCGCAGGGCGCTGACACTGCCGCCGAAACCTGAACCGATGATCAGGACGTCGTAATCTGGCTTCATCCCCACCAGTATGAACTTACCGGCCGGTAACGAGCTAGCCAGTCGCCTAACTGCCGACGGTCAGGCCGACCTTCTGGAATTCCTTGAGGTCGCAGTAGCCGGCCTTGGCCATCGATCGGCGCAGACCACCGACCAGATTCAGGCTGCCGAACGGATCGTCGGACGGCCCGTTGAGCACCTGCTCGAGCGGCGGCCGTTCGCCGACGGCGATCTGCAGCAGCGCCCCGCGCGGCAGCGACGGGTGCGCCGCCGCGGTCGGCCAGAACCACCCATCGCCGAGCGCCTCGGCGGCTTTCGGCCAGCGGCGTGCCCAGCACCACCGCGTCGGCACCGCAGGCGATCGCCTTGGCCAGCTCGCCGGAGGTGTGGATATCGCCGTCGGCCAGCACATGGACGTAGCGGCCGCCGGTCTCGTCGAGGTATTCGCGCCGCGCGGCGGCGGCGTCGGCGATCGCGGTGGCCATCGGCACGCTGATGCCCAGCACCTCGTCGCTGGTGGTCACTCCCCTGGTGGAGCCGTAGCCGACGATGACGCCGGCCGCGCCGGTGCGCATCAGGTGCAGCGCGGTGCGGTGGTCGAGCACGCCGCCGGCCACCACCGGAATGTCGAGCTCGGAGATGAAGGTCTTCAGGTTGAGCGGTTCGCCGTCGCTGGCCACCCGCTCGGCCGAGATGATCGTGCCCTGGATGACCAGCAGGTCGATGCCGGCCTGCAGCAGCACCGGCGTCAGCGCCTGCGCATTCTGCGGGCTCAGCGCGCACCGCGGTGGTCACGCCGGCCTCGCGGATGCGGGCACACCGCCGCGCCCAGCAGTTCGGGATCCAGTGGTGCCGCGTGCAGTTCCTGCAGCAGCCGGATGGCCGCCGACGGTTCGGGCTCCTTCTCGGCGGCCTCGACCAGTTGGGCGATCTTGGCCCCGACGTCGGCGTGCCGGCCGATCAGGCCCTCGCCGTTGAGCACCCCCAGCCCGCCGAGCCGGCCCAGCTCGATCGCGAACTCCGGCGACACCAGCGCATCGGTCGGGTGTGCGAGGACCGGTATCTCGAAGCGGTAGGCGTCCAGCTGCCACGCCGTGGACACGTCCTGCGACGAGCGGGTGCGCCGCGACGGCACGATGCTGACTTCGCTGAGCTCGTAGGTGCGGCGGGCGACTCTGCCCATGCCAATCTCGACCATGGCTAGTTCGCTGTTCACCGCGCGTAGTAGTTGGGGGCTTCGACGGTCATGGCGATGTCGTGCGGGATGGCTCTCCTTGAGGCCGGCCGACGTGATCCGGACGAACTGCGCCTGCTGCAGCTCCTCGATGGTCGGCGAGCCGGTGTAGCCCATTGCGGCGCGCAGCCCGCCGGTCAGCTGGTGGATCACCGACGACAGCGGGCCGCGGAACGGCACCCTGCCCTCGATGCCCTCGGGCACCAACTTGTCCTCGGAGAGCGCGTCGTCGGCGAAGTAGCGGTCCTTGGAGTAGGACTTGCCGCCGGCCCGGCCCTGCATGGCGCCCAGCGACCCCATGCCGCGGTAGCTCTTGAACTGCTTGCCGTTGACGAAGATCAGCTCGCCCGGCGCCTCGGCGGTGCCGGCCAGCAACGAGCCCAGCATGGCCGTCGACGCGCCGGCCGCCAGCGCCTTGGCGATGTCGCCGGAATACTGCAGTCCCCCGTCGGCGATGACCGGCACACCGGCCGGTCCGCAGGCCGCGACGGCCTCCAGGATCGCCGTGATCTGCGGTGCGCCGACACCGGCCACCACGCGGGTGGTGCAGATCGAGCCCGGTCCCACCCCGACCTTCACCGCATCGGCGCCGGCCTCCACCAGTGCCGCGGCCGCGGACCGGGTGGCGACGTTGCCGCCGATCACCTCGACCTTCTCGCCGACTTCGGCTTTGAGTTTGCCGACCATGTCGAGCACCAGCCGGTTGTGCGCATGCGCGGTGTCCACGATCAGCACGTCGGCACCGGCGTCGACCAGCATCATCGCGCGCACCCAGGCGTCGCCGCCGACACCGACGGCGGCACCGACCAGCAGTCGGCCGTCGCTGTCCTTGGTGGCCAGCGGATGTTGTTCGGTCTTGACGAAGTCTTTGACGGTGATCAACCCGGTCAGCCGGCCGTGGCCGTCGACGATCGGCAGTTTCTCGATCTTGTTGCGGCGCAACAGGCCCAGCGCCGCGTCGGCGCTGACCCCCTCCCGGGCAGTGATCAGCGGTGCCTTGGTCATCACCTCGTCGACGTGCTTGTAGCGTCCACTTCGAAGCGCAGGTCGCGGTTGGTGATGATGCCGACCAGCGCACCGGCGTCGTCGACGACCGGCAGCCCGGAGATCCGGAAGCGGGCGCACATCGCTTCGACCTGGGCCAACGTGTTGTCCGGCCGGCAGGTGACCGGGTCGGTGACCATGCCCGCCTCGGAGCGCTTGACCATCTCGACCTGGCCGGCCTGTTCGGCGACGGGCAGGTTGCGGTGCAGCACCCCCATACCGCCGGCCCGGGCCATCGCAATGGCCATCCGCGACTCGGTGACGGTGTCCATCGCCGAGCTGACCAGCGGCACCTTGAGCCTGATCTTCTTGGTTAGCTGGCTGGAGGTGTCGGCGGTGGCGGGAACCACGTCGGAAGCCGCCGGAAGCAGCAACACGTCGTCGAATGTCAGGCCTAGCATCGCCACCTTGTGCGGGTTGTCTCCCCCGGTCGGCACCGGATCGTCGGCCAGGCCGCCGACGCGCACGTAGGGGCTGGCGACCAGGTCGGAGCTGTCTTCGAGATGCGACATGCCACGGGACATCGGTGAAGCCCTCCATACACGCGCGGAGCGAGAATGCCCATCCTATCGGTCCCGGCCGTCAGGGAGTTGCACCTGGTGGCGCGTTGCCTGCCCCAATCGGCCAGGGACGACGCGCGTCTACTGCTGGCGTTACCACGGCCCGTTTGCGTAGGCTATGGAGCGTGCGTGACCACCTCCCGCCGGGTTTGCCACCCGACCCATTTGCCGACGACCCATGTGACCCGTCGGCGGCGCTCGATGCCGTCGAGCCCGGACAGCCGCTCGATCAACAAGAGCGGATGGCGGTCGAGGCGGACCTGGCCGATCTGGCCGTCTACGAAGCTCTGTTGGCGCACAAGGGAATTCGCGGACTTGTGGTCTGTTGCGACGAATGTCAGCAAGACCACTATCACGACTGGGACATGTTGCGGTCCAACCTGTTGCAACTGCTGATCGACGGCACCGTCCGCCCGCACGAGCCCGCCTACGACCCGGAGCCGGACGCCTACGTGACGTGGGATTACTGCCGCGGATATGCCGACGCCTCGCTCAACGAAGCGACGTCAGACGCCGACGGATTTCACCGGCGCCACTGAGCGCTAGGGCGTATTGCTTGGCGCCACCGGAGACTGGTATTGGTGTCGGTGCCTGCCCGCAGCAGGACTCGGGGATTGGCTGGGCGCCAAAGAAGTTGTGCGCGGGCTCATCGCCGTCGGCGACGCCGCGCTCGGAACCGTTGAGATTTGGGACTGCGGAGCCGGAAGCACCGCCGAGCTTGGCGGCGGCGCGGCCGGCGGCAGGGTCGCATTCGGATCGCGCGAGTCGACTTTCACGTTCAGCAGATTTATTTCGTCCAGCAACTCTTTCCGCCCGGCACTGTCGTTCATCGACTGCACGGTGCTGCTGACTTCGGCCAACTGGTCCTCGGCCTTGGTCCATTGCCCCTTGTCGATCAGTTGCTGAACCTTCGCCAGATCGGCCTTGGCGGACAACATCGTCGATTCTGGTTGGCCTCATCGAAGAACATCGAGTGCATGCCGTACAGCGTCCCGCCGGGACGGGCCTCGACCACCATGGCGCCGAACCCGCTGAGGACCAACAACGTCGCCGCAACCGAGCCGATCGTCGCCAGGCCGCGTCGACCACGCCGCTGCTCCACCATTCCGGCGCGCAGCGCGCCGACGGCCTCCTCCGGAGAAACCAGCGCACTGGCCGGTGGCCACCGCAAGTCGTCGCGCCAATCCCCCAGCAGGGTGGCCAACGCGTCATCGTGGGGATCGTCGACATCGATCCGCTGACGTTCGGCGAGCGCGTCGAGGAGCAGATCGGTCCGGCTCAGCTCGTCCAGGCCCGGCCGGTCTGAGAATCCAAATTCAGGCATAGTCACCTGCCGCAACTATCTCGGATTTGAGCCGTGACAAGGCCCGGTGCTGAGCCACCCGAACGGCTCCGGGCGTTGCGCCGACGGCGGCGGCGGTCTCTTCGGCAGACAGGCCGACGACGACGCGCAGGATCAGAATCTCGCGCTGCTTGGGGGGCAGGATGTCGAGAAATTCGTTCATCCGGCTGACCGAATCGGCTTCGAGGGCCCGCTGTTCAGGGCCCGCTTCGGACGACCGGCGCTCGGGAACGGATTCGAAGGGGTAGGCAAGATCGCGACCGGCGGCGCGGTGGGCATCGGCCACCTTGTGCGCCGCGATGCCGTAGAGGAACGCCAGAAAGGGGCGGCCTCGGTCCCGGTAGCGTGGCAGTGCTGTCAAAGTCGCCAAGCACACCTCCTGAGCCACATCGTCGGCTGTCAGGCCCCCCGCTCGACTGTGCCGACTCGCGCCCGGCAATATCGCACCACAATCGGACGGATGGTCTCCAGCACCTCCCGTAGTGCGTTTCCATCTCCCGCTACGGCTTCCGCAACCACAGCGTCGAGACGTTCCGCTTGAATTGTCATCGACGGCGGTATCTCCAACGTTACAAACAGGACACGTCGCGGGCTAACTCACGCAATGACCATAACGGCCGAACTCCGTTTCAAGCGGAAGGCCAGGTTCCACCGGCGCGCCGCACCTGGCCTGCGCAGACATCCCGAATTTCGCCCAGTGTTTGTGCTGAAAATGTGACGCTTCGGATATCGATTAGTAAGCAAGCCACCGCCCACCGCAGCGGTACCAGTCCCGATCGGCCGGAGGCGTCCAGCGCCGCCTCGGCGACCGTGCGGGCGCGCTCGGTAGCACCGGCGCTGCACAGCGCGGCGGCGAGCACCACGTCGCTTTTGATCCGGTGTCGTGCCGAGGCTTGTCCTGCGATCAGGCTCATGGCTTTTGCGAGCTCGACGGCTTCCTCGGCATGGCGCACCGCGAGCGCGCCGTCGCCGCAGGCCATCGCCAATTCGGCGGCCACCCACCGCCGGCGCACCGGGAGCCGCTCCGGTACCGCTCCCTTGATCGGACAGGCCGCCAACGCCGAGTCCGCGCGAGACAACAACGCCGCAGCGGCAGCGAAACGGCCCACGCCCAACGCATCGGCCGCCAACCCGATCAGGGCGTCGGCGCGAGCTTCGGAATCGGCGCCGGCCAGCGCGAGGGCACGACCGTCCCAGCATCGAGCCCGCGTGTGCCAACCGAGTTGGCGCAGAAACGATCCCTGCGTGCTGTGGGCCAACGAAACCAACGGGGTGACCGGCCGACCGGACGTCGCGCCGCGGCGCAATACCGCCAGATCTCGGTAGGCACTGCCGTAGCGGCCTTGCCCGCCGGCCGCAACGGCGCGCCACCACAACTGGTTCGCTGTGGTCGCCGCCGGCAGGGGCCATTGCCCTGGCTGGTCGCCGAAGGCCGCCGCGGCCAGCGTTGGCTCAATCATCGAAGTGTGACCAGTTTCAATCACGGTGATAGTAGTAAACAGTTCGTGCTGCTGGTGTTACTGAAATGTTAATCACGATCAACTCTGTACTAAATGGCGCTCACCGGCCCTTGCGCCCTGAGCTGGGAAATCACGGTTTGGTCAAGTGCCTGGTAGCACCGTTCTCCTACGCCAAATGCGTGGCAGATGAACGCGGAGTTAATTCTGTTCCGACCTCTTCATATTTTGTCACACTAAGCGCCTATTGACGGAAATTCATCGACACACCTAAGTTCTAGCAATGACGGGTAGTCATCGGTGACGCCACCCTTAAATCGGTTGCACACTCACTTCGCGAACCTAATCTCACTTGAGCGTGCCGTGCAGAGAGGGAACTAGCCATGCCACAGCCGGAACAGCTACCTGGACCCAACGCCGACATTTGGAACTGGCAACTGCAGGGACTGTGCCGCGGTGTTGACTCGTCGATGTTCTTTCATCCCGATGGGGAGCGCGGCCGTGCCCGCATGCAGCGTGAGCAGCGCGCCAAGGAGATGTGCCGGCAGTGCCCGGTGATCCAGCAGTGCCGATCGCACGCACTCGATGTCGGGGAGCCCTACGGCGTTTGGGGCGGCCTGTCCGAATCGGAGCGTGACATGCTGCTGAAGGGCGATATCGGCCGCAACCGCGGCATCCGCCGCTCGGCTTAGTCAACGCCTCGTTAGTTCGACCCCCGCCTCGTCGACGGGGGTCGAACTCGAGCTCCAGGGCCCGATCGATGCGCGTGACTACGGTGGTGGTCGCAGATGCGGGTGGGGCCACCAGCAGCCGCGCCGGCATTAGTGTTTGCGGATGGACATCTCGTGCGCGTTTGCAACTTCGTCCGACACTCCGGCCCACGTGGAGCTCGCCGAAACCCTGGGCTATGAGCGTGCGTGGCTGTACGACTCTCCCGCGCTCTACCCGGATGTGTGGATGATTCTGACCCGGTGTGCGGAGCGCACGTCCCGCATCGGTCTCGGGCCGGGTGTCCTCGTTCCCAGCCTGCGGCACCCAATGGTCAACGCCGCCGCGATCGCCGAGCTAGCGGGCCAAGCTCCCGGGCGCGTCGCGGTGGCCATCGGCTCAGGCTTTACCGGCCGGATGGCGATGGGCCAGCGGGCGATGCCGTGGCGACAGGTTGCCGACTACATCCGCTGTTTGAAGGCTCTTCTCGCCGGCGACACCGCAGAGTGGGACGGGGCGAAGGTCCGCATGCTGCAGCTGCCCGGCTTCGGGGCACAGCGGCCGATCGATGTGCCGATACTGATCGGCGCCGACGGGCCCAAGGGGCTGGCCGTTGCGGCCGAGTTCGGCGATGGTGTCTTCTCAGCCGCCGTACCGCAGGCCGACGCCATCAAAATCGCCGACTGGCGGGCGCTGCTGTGCTTTGGGACAGTGCTCGATGAGGGTGAGAACCTGGCCTCACCGCGCGCCATCGATGCCGCGGGGCCTGCTGCGGCGGTGCTGTGTCACGCCATGTATGAGCGCGGCGGCGCCGAGGCGGTCGACGCGCTGCCGGGTGGGCAAAGCTGGCGTGAGGCGATCGAGGCCTACCCGAAGGACGAGCGGCATCTTGCGATCCATACGGGGCATCTCGTCAAGGCAAATGCAAGCGATGAGCCCCACATTGCCGACCTGATCCCGTTTGCCAGCTCGATGGCGGTGACCGGCACTGCCGAGCAAATACCGGAGAAGTTGGCCGGATTCGCCGCGCTGGGAATCACCGAGATCGTCTACCAGCCAGCCGGATCCGATATCAAGCGCGAACTCCAAGCATTCGCGTCCGCCGCCAGCCTCTAGGGCTGAGACGCACGCCGCGAATAGCGGGCGAAGCGTGTGCCGTCGAGCACCTTCGAGTCAGTCGACGAGTGCACCGCGGGCCCCGCTGACGGGTAGGTCGATCGGCGTGATCACGCCCGGCGGGGCGTCACACACATGGGGAATCGCGTTGACCGCGGCCATGGCCGTCCCGACCATCAGCAGGCTCATCACGTCTTGGTCGGCTGAGAGGTCCGAGTTGTGGGGCGGGCCAAACCGGATCACCGCGTCCACCCGAGGTTCGCCCTCGATTTCAACGGTGAAGCCCTTGGAATCGGTCCACTGCGGATCCAGCGCGTCGTCACTCATGGTCCAGCAGATCGCCAGTTCAACGACGACTCGTCCATTGCGGTAGCCGCGATAAGTGCGACGTTGTCCGGCCACCGTGCCCTTGGCGAACCTGATCCAACCCAGATCCAGGTCGCGTGTAGCCAGGGCTTGTTCGACCAGACCCTGCTTCGACTCCAGCTCGATGCCGAGCATGTCGGCGACAAGGTCCAGCGTCTCGAAATATCCGAGGCCGTACTGTGCGGTGGCGGGTCGATTTCGACCAGCCGGTCCTTGGCCGGCTTGGCGAACCCGAGCACCGTCCAGGCCTGCCGCACCGGATACTGGGTGCAGTCCAGCGTCTCGACCAGTTTCACGCTGTACACGCGACGGCAGGCACTAGACAGAAACCCCGCCGCGACGTTGACGAACCCTGGTTCGAAACCCGTGCCGAGGAACGTCGCACCCCCCTGCTGGGCGGCAGCCGTGAGCGCCGCCCACTCCGGCAGATGGTGAGTGCCCGTGAGGAAGTCGCCCGTGGTCACCACGTTGATGCCGGCGCGAAGCATCCGGCACACCAACGCGTAGTCGATAACACGCGGGGTGTAGATCACGCAGTCGGGTGCTTCACCGATCAGCGCGTCGATGTCGTCCGTAGCCAAGACTCCCACACGTGCGATCCCGGCCAGTGTGCCGGCGTCTTGGCCAACCTTGTCGGGCGAAAATGCGTGTACGCCAACGAGATCGAACATATCACGGTCGAGAACGGCCCTAAGCGCGCGCAGACCGACGTTGCCCGTCG
This sequence comes from uncultured Actinomycetota bacterium, assembly GCA_963832935.1. Classification (GTDB taxonomy): domain Bacteria; phylum Actinomycetota; class Actinomycetes; order Mycobacteriales; family Mycobacteriaceae; genus Mycobacterium. Next base: position 201,507 of record CAWHWA010000007.1, on the reverse strand, counting down.
CCCATTGCACCACGCGATACCGCGCCATGAAACACCTTCCTACCGTTGCGTGGCCAATTCGAGGTTGATCGGAAGTGAGTCGTAGACAGTCATGTTCGAGGTGATGCTCGGGTGCTGGATCGTCGGTTCGCTCAGTCCGATGCCGCCGGTAGGGAGCAAGATTTCGTCCAGCGCGGCGCGGATCTCGGCTCGCGCGAGCATGGCGCCCAGGCAGTGGTGTGCGCCGCCGCCGCCGAACGTCACGTGTGGATTGTGTTGGCGCGCAATGTCGAAGTCGAAGGGATTGGCAAAGACGTCTTCGTCGCGATTGGCCGAGCGAAGCATCGTGACGACACGCGAGCCCTTCTTTATCGGTGTGTCACCCAACACGACGTCGCGGCGAGCGCCGCGAACCCAGAAGATGATCGGCGTAGACCACCGCAGTACTTCCTCCACCGCACGCGCACGGACGTCGGGATCGCTGCGGTACCGGTCGGCCTGTGCGGGGTTGGCGACGAAGGCTCGGATCCCGTCGCACAGCGCGTTGCGCGTCGTGTCACTCCCGGCCAGAGCGAGGATGAAGAAGAAGATCTCCAGCTCGTTCTCAGGCAATAGGAACTTTCCGCCGGACTCGTCGTCGATCTCGGCCGCGCACAAAGTGCTCCAGATGTCGTCGACGGGATGCTCCCGCTTCTCTGCGGTCAATTCGCTTGCGTACTGGAATAACTCGAGGAAGGGCCCCAGGGCTTCACCCTCCGGCGTCGCGAGCCCGGCGCCGGCCAACTTCAGCACCTCATCGATGAGGCGGAACACGCGTGGCCGATCCTCTTCGGGTATTCCCACGATGTCCCCGATGACCGAAATCGGCAGTCCCGCAGCGAGGTCGACGAACTCGCCACCGCCGGCGTCCAAGAGAGAAGTGGCGATGCGATGCGCCCGCGTGCGGATGCCCTCTTCGAGCTTGGCTACGGCGCGGGGGGTGAATGCCTTGGTGATGGTGCGTCGGCGCTTGGTGTGGTCGGGAGGATCGAGGTTGACGATCGCGGGGTAGGCCCCGAAAAGGCTCACTTCCTGGATCAATGGACCTTCGGTCGCGGTGAACGCATCGTGATCACGATGCACCTGGGTCACCTCGGCGTGCTTCGTGCACACCCAGAATTCCCGGCCGACAGATTTATCGACGATCGCGGTGCGTGTCTGGTGGTACACGGGCGTGCGCCGTCGCAAGTCCACGAATACGTCGTCGGGGAAGCCATCGGCCCACAGGGACAGGTCGGCGAGATCGAACGTTGCTTCGGGCATGGTCCTTCCTTATCGTTCGTCGGCGTGGCGAAGACCGGTGAGAATGATCCGTAGCCCGTCGCGGAACGTCGCTTCGGCCCGAGCGGCTCCACGGATGGCTTGGGTGGGGCGATTGTGCTCGAGTTCCACCGAACCCAGCAGGTGTACGTAGAGCAGGGCATAGGCGGCGTTGAAGGCTCGCTTGGACAATCCTGATTCACGCAGCATGGCGCGCGTAGCCCGGTCCATGTTCGCGGCGGCGGTCGTGTGTGGGCGTTGCTGAAGCAAGCCCGCGATTCCCCGGACCGTGACGAGGACGCGCCATGCGTTGGTGTAGAGCGCGACGACGCGATCCTGCCATTCTCCTTTGGTGGGAATCTCGATGCTGTTCACGACGGCTTCGATCAGCAAATCGAGCAGTTCAGCCTTCCCGGCGACGTGGTAGTAGACCGACGATGCCGAGGTGCCCGCTTGGGCAGCGAGGCCTCGCATCGTGACCTTCTCGACCCCTACCCGCCGCGCGAGTTCGAGGAGGTGTTTGGTCAGGTGATCCCGGTCCAGCATCCCGTAGCCAAGGAAACGCGGAGATAGCTCGGCACTCATAACTACCTTTCGAACAGTGTTCCAAATCGAACAGTGTTCAGACTGCCAGGTGCGGGGGCGGCGGTCAACCCGTCGATAAGACCTGCCAAAGAACTGCCGACTAGAAGTCAACGGTGTAAAAATTGGCGGCTGATGAGCCCACCCTTGGACTATGACTACCTCCAGACGATCGAAGCCGACCGTCGGGCACTGATGAAGCATCGCCGCTGGCTTCGACCTTGAGTTGCCTATCCCCAACTGTCCTGGGTGGACGATCAAAGATCTGCTTGATCACGTGTCCGGAGCGACTCGATGGATGAGCAAATGCGTGTCGGGAGGTCTTGCGGCTCAGGAACGTATCCTGCCGCCCGCGCCAGATGGGCGGGAAGAACTGTTGGACTGGTTCAATCAGTCGATCGACGAATTGTTGACCGTTCTGTCGGCGACGCCTCCTGATGCGTTGGTATGGACGCCAATACGCGGCAGCCTGGGCAGCGTCTGGTGGAGGCGAAAGGCCGCGTTAGAAGTCGCAATCCACCGCACAGATGCGGAACAGGCACTCGGAGCCAAGCCCGGGCCGATCGACCCGCGGTTGGCACTCGATGGAATCGACGAATACGCCGAGGAATTCTTACCGCTGATGCTGCATGCGGTTGCCGGGCCACCGCCAGTAACCGCCGTATTGCTCTCGCCACACGACATCGAAGACTCACGCACCTTGTCGCTCATCCCCGCCGGCAGTGATGCCGACCCAGGTGACCCGCACGTCGAAATCACTGCGGCAACATACGAACTCTTGTTGTGGATGTGGAACCGACTACCTGCCGAAACGCTTTCGGTACGTGGCGACGACACCGTGGTCACATGGTGGAAGGGGCTGGCGATCTGACACGAACTTCGGCTGTCGACGACGGCAACGCCAGACGCTTATACCGTCGACTTCTCCAGGACATGCACGCCGCAGGCGGAACCGAGTCCGATCACGTGGGCCAGACCCACTTTGGCGTCGGCGATCTGGCGGTCTCCGGCCTCGCCGCGAAGGTGGTGACAGATCTCCCATACGTTCGCGATGCCGGTGGCCGCAATGGGATGGCCCTTGGACTCCAGCCCGCCCGACACGTTCACCGGGGTCGAGCCGTCACGCCAGGTGGCACCCGAGTTGAAGAAGTCCGCAGCGCCGCCCTCTTCGCACAGCATCAAGTTGTCGTAGTGCACCAACTCGGCGGTGGCGAAGCAATCGTGCAATTCGACGAGATCGAGGTCGGCCGGTCCGATGCCCGCCTGCTCGTAAGCGATCGTTGCGGCCTTTCGGGTGAGCGTGTTGACGTTCGGCAACACCTGACAACCTTCTTCGTAGGGGTCGGTCGTCAGGACCGACGCCGACACCTTCACCGCGCGCCTGCGCTGCTCGAGCGACAGCGACTTCAGCGTCTCGCCACTGCACACGACGGCGGCCGCGGCACCATCGCAGTTCGCCGAGCACATTGGGCGCGTGTTCGGGTACGCGATCATGACGTCGTTCATGATCTGCTCGAGGGTGAATCGCTTTTGGTACGACGCAAGGGGATTCAGTGTGGAGTGGGCATGGTTCTTCTCGCTGATCTTGGCGAACAACTCGAAGCTGGTGCCGCCGTACTTGTGGCCGTACTCGACGCCGATCTGGGCGAAGACACCCGGCATCGTCTCCGTGCCGATCCTGCCGTCAATCCCTGCGACCGCCCCATACCGGCCCGCCGGCGTCCAGGTGTCCGCGTCCTTCTTCTTGGCCCCACCCGCCAAAAGGCCGGCGCCCGCGAGTTTCTCGACACCGACCGCCAGGCCGTAGTCCACCTCGCCGGCCTTGACGGCCATGATCGCGGTGCGCAGTGCAGTCGCACCGGTCGCGCAGGCATTGGCGACGTTGTACACCGGTATGCCCGTCTGGCCGATCTGCTTCTGAAGCTGTTGGCCGATACTGGCATTCGCGTTCATCAGGTTGCCCGCGGCGATCACTCCGATGTCTGCCATCGTGACGCCCGCATCGGCAAGCGCGCCCATGGCAGCCTCGGCCGCCAGGTCGACGATGTCGAGTTCGGCGTGCTTGCCGAACTTGGTCATCTGGATGCCGAGGATCCAGACCTCATCGCTTGCGCTCATCGCTGTTCCTTTGTTGCAGAGACGGGCTCGAAGCCGAACCCGACCGCCTCCGTGCCTTCGGAGTCGGTGCCGATCGATTGGGTGGCCAGACGCACTTTCATCCCGTCGGAAACGTGCTCGGGATCGGGCTCGACGTTGATGAGGTTGGCGCGGACCTGGGTTCCGCCGCAATCGACCACAGCCGCCACGAACGGGGTCGGAATCCCGGGTGCCGCGAACGTGACGATGGTGAACGCGCGCACCGTGCCCTCGGTCGCGATCGGGACGGTCGCGAATTCGGTGGCAAAGCACTTGGCACACGCGTTACGTCGGTCGAAGAACCTGGAAGCGCAGTTGACGCATTCCTGCGCGACCAAATGCGGTTGATCCTCGTTCAGCACCAGATAGTCGACCAGCGGGATCTGCCCGGCCATGCGCACCTCCGTCGTTAGTGTCTTCGACGGTATCGCTTGGCGGCCAACCCCCGATAGCCTGTACCGCGATGAGGGCAAGGAGAGCCGCATGACAACCAACCAGAGCGACCACGGCGGGACGTCACCCGAGGGCACGGTAACCGTGACGGAGGCAGGTTCGGGGACTTATACGCAAGAGATCACCGCCGGGCCGCACCGGTTGGTCGCCGACGAGCCAAAGCCGATTAGCGACGACGCGGGGCCAAACCCGTACGATCTGCTGCTGGCCGCCCTCGGCGCATGCACCTCGATGACGTTGCGGATGTATGCCGACCGCAAGAGCTGGCCACTCGAGCGGGTTCGAGTCACGTTGCGGCACTCGCGCATTCACGCGAAAGACTGCGCCGACTGCGAGACCAGTGTCGGATTCATCGACCAGATCGATCGCGACATCGAATTGACCGGCGACCTCGACGACACCCAACGGGAGCGGTTGCTGTACATGGCCGACCGCTGCCCGGTCCATCAGACCCTGACATCCGAGGTCCACATCACCACATCCTTGCGGTGACTACCTGTTCTGTTGGTGTCCCTTTCGCTGTCGATCGTGGTCGGCGTGACCATCGTCATCGTCGGACTCTGAAAGACTCGACAGGGTGGAGGTGAACACAATGGGCCGGAACCGTCGAGCCGCGGGCGTCCTCGCCATGATCACGTTCGCACTCGCCGGCTGCACAGAGCCGGCGCCAACCGCGATGAACGCGACCGCCTCAACCGCAACGCCGGTGGCCCCCACCCGGCCGCACAGCGCGACGATGATGGACGATCCTTCGCCGCCGCCCCGGCACCCGCGGGCGCGCAGCCGCGGCTGGCAGCAGATCCCGCCCAGCTGGCCGACGACCTCGTCGCCGACGAGAAAGCGCTGCGTGACGGATCGACGGCAGAGGCAGCACTGGTGGCGGCGGCACACCGCCAGCAGGCGGCCTACCGCGCCATCGGGCACCACCCCGAATGGGACGCGATCACCCGCCCGCGAATCCCGCCGTCACTGCTCGACGTCTATGACCGCAATGTCGACGCCCGTCGGCAGCTCATCGCGATGACACCCGCCAAAAGCACCCTGCCCGCGTGGCGCATCGGGCCGCCGGCTCCGGCGGACGAGCTGCTCGGCGACTATCACGACGCGGAGTCGGCGTCCGGCGTCGGCTGGAACTACCTGGCGGCGATCAACCTGATCGAGACCCACTTCGGCAGCATCGACGGTGACAGCAGCGCCGGCGCACAAGGCCCCATGCAGTTCTTGCCCTCGACCTTCTCCGCCTATGGCGACGGCGGCGATATCCACTCGCCTCGCGACAGCATCATGGCCGCTGGCCGCTATCTCGCCGCGGATGGCTTTGCCAACGATCGCGATCAGGCCATCCGCCGCTACAACCATTCAGACGAATATGTGCGGGCGGTCAACCAGTACGCGGCAGTGCTGGGGGCCGATCCCGCCGCTTTTGCCGGCTACTACAGGTGGGACGTTTACTACGCCACGACCGCCGGCGACGTGTTACTGCCCATCGGTTACGCCGCGACGGCACCCATCCCGGTCGACGACTACCTGTCGACCCACCCGCAGTAAGTCGGGCCTAGCCGCCGAGAGGATTGGCCTCGATGCGTTCGGCAAGGCGATTGGCAATCGATCCGGCGGCGGCGCTGCCCGGCTTGCGCGTCCCCTGGTCCTTGAAGCACGCCAAGAATTCGCTACCGAATCCTTGCCAGGGATAGCGCGCGAGTATCTCCGCCCTTAGCTGGGCTCGGAACTCCTCGGGTCGCCTTCCGACGATCTCCCAGCTGGTCGCGACCTGCAGGATGTGAGACTCGGGGTCAGCGGTCGCAGCGACGTCGTCGCGCATGTGCCGCACGATGATCTCCGTGGCCCTGGCCGCGCGATCGGCCGGCCAACCGGCCGCCACCCCGAAGACCCATGCCAGGTCCCCGCCCGCCTCCTCGAAAGGCACTGTGTGACTGTCGAATACTTCGGTGAGACCGATGTCGTGCAGCATCGCCGAGACGTAAAGAAGTTCCTCGTCGAAGGTGATGCCGTGCACCGAGGCGTACGTTGCCCCCCACAGGTAGGAGCGGACACAGTGGTTGAGCAACGGGGGCGTATAGAAACGGGAAGCCACTGACAGTGCGGCAGTGGCCGCCGGTGTCTGCGGAAACCTTATCCCCGTTGCTAATTCAGCGATACCGTCCATGGTGTCTTCCTTTCACTAATTTTCTAAAACTCAGTTGTTGACGAGCGTGCGAGCGGAGCGACCCTAAGCATGTTTTTCGTCACTTGCCAGCTCCGATCACGCGGATGATCGGCTTGCCGGGGACACGGTGGGCCGGGTCGAAAGCCGAAGGAGCGTCTTGCAGGTCGTAGATCGCTCCGACGAGTGGACGCAGCCGTCCCTCCCGAAGCCTGAGTTCCAGTTCGGCCAGCGCCGCGCGATCGGGTTCGACGACGAAAAAGACGGCCCGCGTGTTTCCGGGAGGAACCGGCGGTGGTTCAGCGATGCTGACAAGTGCACCGCCCGAACGGACCAATGTGGCTGAGCGATCAAGGATTTGACCGCCCATCACGTCGAATACCATGTCGACCTCGCCAACGTCCTCCAGCCGGTCATGGTGCAGATCTACGAAGAAATGCGCACCCAGATCGAGCACCGCCTGACTGTGGGCGGCGCGTCCGGTACCGATCACCAGAGCCCCCGCCTCGCGGGCCAGTTGCACAGCGACCGATCCGACGCCGCCGGCAGCGCCATGGATGATGACCGTCTGCCCCGCCGCGAGTCGTCCGTGAACGAAAAGTCCCTGCCATGCCGTAAGACCTGAAATCGGTAGCGCGGCAGCCATAACGGGGTCGACTCCGGCCGACAATGGCACCAGGTTTCGCGCTTCTACTGCCACGAACTCGGCCAGCGTGCCGTCGCGGCGCCAGTCGGTGATTCCGAAGACTCGTTGGCCGACATACAGTCCGGTGGTCCCATAACCCAACTCCTCAACCACCCCGGAGACGTCATGGCCGGGGATGGTCGGCGTCCGATCACGGCCGGCCCGGTCGGTCCAGGTGCCCGGCCAGTCGAGTTCACCCGGGGTGAACCCCGCCGCATGCACCCGGACAACGACGTCGTTCTCGGCAGCGTGGGGGTAGGGCACTTGCGCTAGCGCAAGACGATCGATCCCGGCAGCGCGGTCGCGCGCGATGATCGCTTGCATCGTCTTCGTCTTGCATGCACCCAACATGCTTCCAACGCTAGACGCGGTATCGCGCTGATTGTGGGCCACTTGGGTGCGGCAAGTAGGGGCCAGTCGAGCCGGCGAGCTCAGGGCAGCAGTCGCACCAAGGCATCCAAAGCTGCCGACCATGCGCTCGGCGCCGGCGCTGCATATCCGATCACCAAACCGTCGTGTTCGCAGCCGATTTCGGGATGGCGGAAGTGATCAAGGCCCCGCACGCCGAGCCGTCGCCACGCGCGTTGACGAGACAGCCGCGCTTTCGCCGCCACCGGCAAGCTCGAGCATCACCTGCAGACCCGCGGCCATCCCGACCACCGTCGTTGTCGGTGACGACCGGGCGACGGCGGCGACGAGTTGTTCACGGCGGCGGTGGTATTGGGCGCGCATTGTGCGGATGTGTCTGTCATAGGATCCGGACACGATGAACTCGGCCATCGTCAACTGATCGACAAAGCCGGAGGTCTCCTCGGTTTCACCCTTCTGCCGGGCCACCGCTTCGACGAGTCGTTCCGGTAACACCAGCCACCCGAGCCGAAGCCCCGGCGCCAGCGACTTGCTCGCCGTGCCCATATAGATGACATGTTCGGGATCGACGCCGTGCAGCGCGCCGACAGGGCTGCGGTCGTACCGGAATTCGCCGTCGTAATCATCCTCGATGATCACTCCACCGGTTCGTCGCGCCCAATCAATGACCGCTGCGCGGCGGTCGGAATGCAAAGACACGCCAAGCGGGAACTGGTGCGACGGCGTCAGCAACACACCGCCCACCTCTGGCATGTGCTCGAGCGCCATGACGTCAGCACCACAGGAGTCGACTTCAATTGGAGGGCAACGTAACCCCGCTTTGATGAGGGATGACCGTTGTGAGCTCAGGCCGAACGCCTCGACAGCCACGGCGGCGGCCCCGGCCTCGGCTAAAGCGCCGGCGACGAGGCTCAGCCCTTCAGCGGCCCCGGAGCACACGATGATGTTGCACGGTCGGGCCTGAACTCCCCGAGTTCGAGCGAGATATTGAGCAAGCGCCACGCGAAGCTCCAGCCGGCCGTGCAGGTCGGCGTAGTCGAACGCCTCGAACGGTGCCGCGTTCAACGCGCGCTTGACCGCGCGGCTCCACTCTGTGCGCGGAAACGACGACAGGTCCGGATGACCGGGCCGCAGGTCGTGGTCCAATCGGCGCGGCGCCGGTGGCTTTGGCGGTGCGGCGACGGACCGGAGAACCGCGGCCGCACGTTGGGAGACGGTTGTGCTTGAGCCATGTTGCGATGTCAGCCAACCCTCGGCGATGAGTTCGGCGTATGCCCGGGCCACGGTGTTTCGCGCGACACCGAGATCGGCGGCCAGCGCGCGGCTTGAGGGCAACCGGGTGCCCGGCACCAACCGCCCCGCGCGAATCGCGTCGCGGATGGCGTCCATCACACTGTCACGCACCCTGCCGCCGGGACGATCCAGATGCAGGTCCAATCCGGCGACCGAGCTTCGTCGTCCGGTCGTGACAGCCATAGTTCATGAGGCTACGGCCTGCAAATTGGGATCAGATCGCGAACAGCCGCACGCTTGGGCCCGGCCGGGTCTGGTCGTGAGATGTCTGGGATCGGCCGGCAGCACCGCCCCCGTTCAGCTGCGCCATCGGCAGCGCGCTCCACATGGCTGGCGGCATGCCCGTCCAGATCGGTTCGGCGCCCACCGCGATACCCGGCGCGGCGACGAGCTGCGCCGAGGGCGTGGCCGTGGTCCAGCTGGGCGGCACCGACAAGGCACCGACCGCACCCGCTTTGCCCAGGCTTGTCGACACGGTCGCCGCCGGCTCAATCTGGCCCGCGAGCACCCCGGCCCCAGAACCGATCGCGCCCGTGGCGACCGACCCGGATACGGCGGCCGCGCCGCCACCGGACGTCAGCGCCGAGCCCTCCGCCCCCGCGGCGACGATACCCAGCACACTGTTCAGCGCTCCCACGCCGGCACCGATGATGCCGGTGCCCCCGGCCGCGAGTCCGGTGTACGGGGCCAAGCCGCTCAGCGCGTCCGCGGGCGACGACGACACCGGTGAGGCCGCGGTGGCCTGGGCGACGGCGGCAGATTGCGCGGCCGATGCGGCGGCATTGGTGGTCGGCGCTGGCGGGGTGAACGGTGTCAGCTGGCTTGCGCTCGCCGAGGATGCGGCATATCCGTACATGGCGGCCGCGTCTTGGGCCCACATCTGCGCGTACTGCGCCTCGGCGGCCGTGATCGCCGGCGTGTTTTGCCCCAAGAAATTGGTGGCCACCAGCGCCGCCAACAGGCTGCGGTTGGCCGCAATCTCTAGGGGCGGCACCGTCATAGCGAACGCAGTTTCGTAGGCGGCCGCCGCTAACCGCGCGTGCATGGCGGCGTCCTCGGCCTGCCCGGCAGCGCCGGTCATCCACGCCGTATAGCTCGCGGCCGCGGCCGCCATCGATATCGACGACGGCCCCAACCAAACGTCGGTGGCCAACGCGGAGATGACCGCGCGATAGGAGGCCGCCGTCGAGTACAGCTCCGCGGATAGACCATCCCAGGCCACCGCGGCAGTCAGCAGCGGGCCCGATCCCGGTCCGGCATACATTCGGGCGGAGTTGACCTCCGGCGGTAACGCTCCGAAATCCATCAGTCCACTCCTCTCGCCTCCTACTTACCTGTTCGAACAGGTATACTAGCGCAGATTTATTCCAATGTTGCTTTTAGATATGGATTTCCTGTTAAACTGCTCGAGCAGGATATATCGACGGAGCGAGGGGCGAATGGCGAAATCCAGCAGGCCACCGGAGCGCAGCGGACCGACCAGTGTTCCGGTGCCGGCCGCCGCACGTGGTGCGCAGATCAGTGCCGCGCTTTATCGCGTCGCGCGTCTGCACCGGATGATGGCCGGCAATCTACTGCGCCGCGTCGGTCTGCACCCCACTCAGGATCTGCTCATGATGTATCTGTGGGAATTGGGCCCCCAGCGCCAGACCGACCTCATCCGCCTACTCGACTCCGACGCCGCCACGATGACGAGGTCTATCCAGCGCCTCGAACACGCGGGCTTCGTGCGGCGCTCGCCATGTGCCGATGACAAGCGCGCGTACCTTATCGAACCAACGCCAGCGAGTCGCGCACTGCGCCCGGAGGTTGAGCAGATATGGAATGAGATCGAAGAGTGCATCGTCGGCGGTGTGAGTGAGCGCGAGCGGCAGACGATCCTGCGCTTCCTAGAAGCTATGGAACAGCGGCTCGCGGGACCGTAGCCTACACAATGGCGCAGGAAGGAGTATCAGGCCGTCGTGGTGGTCGCCGTCGCCCACCAATAAGCGATGAACGGTTCCATGTTGCGGCTGACGAGTTCGATGCGCGGCCCAGTGGAGCCCTTGGCGTAGGCCCACAGCAGCGTGCCGGAGCCATCGGGGTTGTACGACTTCACCTCGAGGGCCATCCCGTTGGATTCCAAGGTGGCCAAGTCGGATTCGACATCGTCGGACCAGTAGCCGACATGGTGAACCCCTGAGTCCGCCGGAGTCCACACCGTCCCCGGAACGGTCTGCAGCAGCTCCAACCGGGGATCGGCGCCCGAGTAAACCATCTTCATCGGGATAGTCACGTCGCCGGCAGGAGTGACCGCTTCCTGGACGACGCTGACGATGTCGGTCCAGGTATAGCCGGCTACCTTCGCCAGTCGCTCCATGGTCGCTTCGAGGTCGTCGACGACGATCCCGGTGTGGTACAGGTATTCGGCCTTCACTCGTCCTCCTTGACTGTCGCGCTGCTGATCTCCTGTTCCAGCCACTGCACCTCGCTGTGGTTCTCCCGGCCACTGGCGGTCAAAAGCTGTTCCAACGCTTGGCGTTTCACTTCCAGTGCATCGGGATCGGCCGGGGCGTGGGCCAGGACCACATCGATCAGATGAAGCGCCTGGAGGGGCCGGCCCGCCTTGGCATGGATGGCGGCCCTCTCGGTCAGCGGGACGGTGCCGCCCACCAGGTCCACGACATCTGACCAGACGGACGACGGTGGCACGTCGTAGAGCTCGGTAGTGGACTCATAGCGGAACCAGCCTGCGTGCTCCTCCCAGATCGAACGAACAATCCAGGCGACCTTGCCGTGTACCTGGGGAAGCGCCAGCTCCGGCGGGAGGGTGACCTTACGCATCAACGTCCACAGATCCGCGCCGGAGTTCATGCCGTCGATGGTGCGATCGCGCAGGTAGGCCGTCGCATCGCGCACCCTGGTCATCGTCGTCAGGATCTCCTCGGTGCCGCGGAACACGTCGTGGCCGTTGACGAGCGTTTCGGGACGAAGCTCAATCACCCTGTCCAGGGAGTGCATAAACGTCATCGCGCTGCGAATTTTGTCGCCGCGCAACGTGTACAGGTTGGGCACGTGGCCGAAGAACGGTCCCATCAGGTTGCCGATGAACACGGTGCGGTGTTCGGGAAGCCACACCACCAGGGCATCGGTGGTCTCCCCGCCCGGTGTGGAGTGCAGCGCGAACTGCCGACCGCCAAGCCGGAATGCGTGGGTGTCGATGAACGAATCGGTGAGCACCGGCTCCGGTGGAAGGTTGGCCGCGACAGATTCGACGTCCATGAAGGCGCCCCACAGCGTCATGATGCGCCGCACGTAGAACGGGTGCAGGTGACGCCAGTACTCGCGGACATCCGGATGGTTGGCTTGGGCGATCGTTTCGACACCGGGCTCGTTGAACAGGCTCCATCCACTCACGTGGTCGGGGTGGCCCTGGGTGAACGTGACCATTCGCAACGGGCCCGCGCTGACCCGGGAGAACCGGGCTTTGATCTCCGCGGCCTCGAAATCGGTTCCCGTGTTGATCAGCAGATCGCCGTCGGATGTCGTTACCAGGTAACTATTCGCGATGTTCCTGGACATGAAGATGCCGTCACCAAGATCGACGGCATCCTGGGCGCCCTCTCCTTGTTTGACCAGTTCGTCCAGAGACGGCGTCATTCCGCGTAACCTCCAAGATCGTCTGCCGACAAACCTAACATTTGTTCTCTACGTCCGTATAGGATCTGTTGGCGTGACCGTGGACGAGCTGGCCACCCGGGCCTGCGAGCGAGCAGGCCTTGACGACTTCGGCGGCGACTCCTGGCGCGCCGGCCTGCACCTGTTGGTCGAATCCTGCGAGTCTGCGCCGGGGGTAAACCCGGGCGGTCGCGAGTTCGTCTACAGCCAGTTCGTCGACGCACTGTGGAACCGGCTGCGCGTTGTCGACTATGTCAAGCACCATCCCGAAATTCTCGACGAGCACATCGAACGCCCGCTGGTCGTGTTGGGCTTGCCGCGAACCGGCACGTCGTTGGCCAGCTATCTGCTGGACCAGGACCCGCTGCGACGCTCGCTGTTGACGTGGGAGGCCGGTGACTCGGTGCCCCCGTCGACCCCGGACACGCTGCGCAGCGATCCGCGCTTCCTGCAGAAGAAGGCCGAACTCGATGTTCTCGCAGAGGGATTGAAAGCGGCCAATATCCCGCTGGTCCACTGGGACGAGGCCGACGGGCCGACGGAATGTCTGTTTGTGCAGAACCAAGACTTCAAGGCCTACCTGTGGGAAGCGTTCATGCCGACTCCCGCGTACGCCGATTGGTTGCTGCATACCGATATGTCCAGCGCCTACGCCTACGAGCGAATGGTGTTGCAGTTACTACAGTCTCGCGCCCCCGGCACCTGGTCGCTCAAGATGCCGTCGCACGCGGTGCACATCGAGACGCTGGTGGCGGCCTATCCCGACGTGCGGATCGTGTGGGCGCACCGCGATCCCTTCAAGTCAACCGCGTCCTTCCTGCGGCTGAATTACCTGTCCCGCGCGGCGACGGGTGCCGACATCGACGTCGACGTGACCGTGGCAAATGTGTTGCGCCAGTTGACCGAACACATCGATCGCCCGCTGGCGACCAGGCGGCGGATCGGCGACGACCGATTCTTCGACCTGCATTACGCCGATCTCATGCAGGATCCGGTTGCGGTGATGCGGTTGCTATACGACTGGGCCGGTGACGATTTCACCGTGTCGACAGAGCGGGCCATGCTCGACTGGCTCGACACACATCCACAGGACCGGCACGGCGCCGCACCGTACTCACTAGAGGGGTCGGGCGTGACCCGCGCCGACCTGGAACCGATCTTCGACGAATACCTCTCGGTGTTCGACATCGAACTGGAGGAAGACACGCGATGAAGGCGGCCATTACCACCGACGATCACCGGTTCGAGGTCGTCGACTTGTCCGATCCCGTCCCAGAGCCAGACCAATTGATCATCCGGGTCGCGGCGTGCGGCGTGTGCGGCTCCGACATCAAGGCCCAGCCCTACGCGCCGGCCGGGATGGTGATGGGTCACGAGTTCGGCGGCGAAGTGGTCGCCGCCGGATCGCAGGCCGACGGCTGGCGTTCGGGCACCAATGTCGCTGTACTGCCGGTCGTTTCGTGCGGCTCGTGTCGGTACTGTCGAGCCGGGCAGGTATCGCACTGCTCAACGGCTAGCTACATCGGGATGGGCCCACCGGGCGGATTCGCCGAATATGCCGCCGTCCCCGCGCGCCACTGTTTCGCAGTCTCCCCAGGGGTACCCGCGGCCCACTCGGCGTCGGTGGAACCCTTCGCGGTCGGCTTGCATGGTGTGCACAGCGCAGAGATCGGTTCGGGCGACGACATCCTGATCGTCGGCGCGGGCGGAGTCGGCCTGACCACCCTGATATGGGCGCGGCACTTGGGCGCTGCCCGCGTCACCGTGACGGATCCCGATCCGCAGCGGCGCAACTCATCGGAGGCGATGGGCGCCACTGACGTGCTGGCTTCGGTATCCGAGGCCGAACCCGGTGGGTACGACGCCGTCATCGAATGTGTTGGCCGTCCCGATCTCGTGCAGGCCTGCCAGCCGGCGCTACGTCCGCGGGGTCGCCTAGTCGTCTCCGGTGCCTGTGCCGAGCCGACCACCATCGAGCCCATCACAGCGCTGCTCAAAGAACTCACCGTCCGGTACTCCGTCGCCTATACGATCGACGAATTCCGCGCGGTGACCACTTCATTCGGCAACGGGGACATCGACCCGAGCCCGACACTCGGGCCGCACTTCGGACTGGCAGACGTGGCCAAAGCGTTCGACGCTGTCCGCGAAACACGTGTCCATGGAAGGATTTCGGTGCGACCATGACCGCAACCATCGGAGAAGACGCAGAGCTCCCTGTGATTCCACGGCCCCGCGCCGCGGGCTGCCCGCTGGCCCCCTCACCGGAGTTCGCCGACTGGCGGGACTCGGGTCTGCAACGCGCGATGTGGCAGGGCCGACCCACCTGGGTGGTCAGTCGCTACGAGGACATCCGGTCAGCATTGGTCGACCCGCGTCTAAGCGCGGAGACGATCAAGACGCGCCTGCGGGCGGCCGGCGTCACGGGCGAAATGCCGGTGATCTTCGCCCGTATCGACGACCCGGAACATAATCGACTGCGCCGCATGATGGCTCGCGACTTCACCTGGAGACGCGCCGAGTCGATGCGGCCGCAGATCCAGGAGCTGGTCGACCAGTTCCTCGATACGATGATCGAGGATGGGCCGCCCGCAGACCTGGTGCGAGACTTCGCGTTGCCGGTGCCGTCGTTGGTGATCTCCCTGTTGCTGGGCGTGCCCTACAGTGATCACGAATTCTTCCAGGAGCACAGCACCGTCGGGCTCGACTCCAGGTCGTCAGACGACCAGAAGGCGGCGGCAATCGGAGCGATGTTCGGATACATGTCCGAGCTGGTGGAACGCAAGGAACGCGAGCCGGGCGATGATCTGGTCAGCCGACTTATCACCGACTATGTCGCCACGGGCGAATTGAGCCGGGAGACGGCGGCAATGAATGCCATGATTCTGTTGCAGGCCGGCCACGAGACCACGGCAAGCATGATCGCGCTGGGAACGGTTGCATTGCTGCAACATCCGAGCATATTCGAGCTGCTCTGTCGCACTGACGACCCGACCGTCGTGGCCAACGTTGTCGAAGAGCTAATGCGTTACCTCACGATCGTGCACAGCCAGGTAGACCGGGTGGCGACCGAGAACCTCGACATCGGCGGTGAGACGATTCGCGCCGGTGATTTCCTGTTGATGAACCTGCCCGCCGGTAACTGGGACCCGAACTTCGTCGACGACCCGACCAGCTTCGACGCCGCCCGAAATGCACGCGGCCACTTGGGCTTCGGGTTTGGTGTGCATCAATGTATCGGGCAGCATCTGGCCCGGACCGAAATGCAGATCGCGCTGTCCACCTTGGTCCGCCGGCTGCCGGGCCTCGCCCTGGCGGTTCCGGCGGCCGAGCTGCGGTTCCAGAACGAGCAGGAGATCTATGGCGTCGAGGAACTGCCGATCACGTGGTGAGGCGGTGATCAGCCGCCACACCGGCAATCACTGAGTGCAGATAGCGTTCCAGGCTTTCGGCGCAGTCCAGGTCGGTCAACCCGTAAGCCAATCGGAATAGGAATCCGCCGAGAAAGGTGACCACGGCGAAGGCCTGCTCCTTGATCAGTTCCCGATCGGGCGGCGTGGCCATTGGTTGGACCTGTGCGACGGCCGCTTCGCTGATGGCGACGAACTGATCCATCAAACCGTCGAATACCGTGCCGAGTTGGGGATCACGGGAGGCGATCATCATGAGCTCGAACCGGGCCCTGGCCCGCGAGCGCTCCGGCTCAACGGCCGTGCGCATGGCCTGGGTGGCCAGCGTCGACAGCAAGGAATCGACCTCGCCATCGCCAGTCGCGTTGAGCGCAGCGGTGAAATCGGCGATATCGAGCTCGATCACTCGATCCATCGCACCGCGAAGCAGAGCCGCCCTGGTCTGGTAATAGAACGACGTGGTTCCGTCGGCGAGACCCGCATGCCGGTCGACCCGCAGGTGCGTCAGCCCGCGCGCGCCGTCGGCTGCCAACAGGTCGATGGCCGCATCGCAGAGGTCACGCCGCCGCTGCTCGGCTTTGTGTTTTCTCGTTGTCATCGCCGTCGAAACAGTCTATCGACGTCGAGCAGCTGGCGTTCGTTTCCTCGCGATGCCGACTGTGGGGCCTATGCACGGAAATCATTGGGATTTCGTACATTGCCCCACAGTCGGGCAATCACTTAGTGGTGGTGACCGTGACCGTGGCCGTGGCCGTGGTCGTCTGCCTCTTCAGCCGGCTTCTCGACGATCGCCGTCTCGGTGGTGAGCACCATCCGCGCGACCGACGCCGCGTTCAGCACCGCCGACCGGGTGACCTTGACCGGGTCGATGACACCGTCAGCAACCAAGTCGCCGTACTTCAGCGTGGCCGCGTTCAGTCCGTGTCCTAACGGCAGCTCACGGACCTTGCTGACCGCGACCGCACCGTCGAGCCCGGCGTTGGAAGCGATCCAGTACAGCGGCGAGGTGAGAGCATCGGCGAACACGTCGACGCCGGTGGCCTCGTCGCCTTTCAGCGACTTACGCAGCTTGTCCAACACCTTGCCGGCCTGGATAAGCGCCGATCCGCCGCCCGTGACGATGCCCTCCTCGACAGCCGCCTTGGCGGCCGCGACAGCATCCTCAACGCTTTCCTTGCGCTCCTTGAGCGCGGTCTCGGTGGCGGCACCGACCTTGATGACGGCCACGCCGCCGGCCAGCTTGGCCACTCGCTCCTGCAGTTTTTCGCGATCCCATTCCGAGTCGGTGTTCTCGATCTCGGCACGCAGCTGCTTGACGCGTGCGGCGACCGCATCTGCCGGGCCGCCGCCCTCGACGAGGATGGTGTCGTCCTTGCTGACCACCACACGCCGGGCCGAGCCCAGCACGTCGGCGCCCACCTCACGCAACACCAGACCGGCATCGGGGTTGACCACCTGGCCACCCGTCACGATCGCCAGGTCTTCCAGGAAGGCCTTGCGCCGGTCGCCGAAGTATGGCGCCTTGACCGCGACCGCCTTGAGCGTCTTGCGAATGGAGTTCACCACCAGCGTCGCCAGCGCTTCGCCCTCGATGTCCTCGGCGATGATCAACAGCGGCTTGCCCGATTCGGCGACCTTTTCGAGCATGGGCAGCAGGTCGGGCAGCGAGGTGATCTTGTCCTGGTGCAACAGAATCAGGGGGTCATCGAGCACGGCTTCCTGCGAGTCGAAGTCGGTCACGAAATACGCCGACAGGAAACCCTTGTCGAAGCCGACGCCCTCGGTGAACTCCAGCTCGGTGTTCATCGTCGATGATTCTTCGACGCTGACCACGCCGTCGGTGCCGACCTTCGACATCGCTTCGCCGACCAGCTCACCGATCACCTCATCGCGCGAGGAGACGGTGGCCACCTGCGCAATGCCCTCCTTGCCGGAGACCGGGATGGCCGCCGCCAGCAGCGCTTCGGACACCGCGTCGGCGGCCTTGCTGATGCCGACGCCCAGCGAGATCGGGTTCGCGCCCGCGGCCACCTGGCGCAGGCCGGCCTTGATCAGCGCCTGGGCCAGCACGGTCGCGGTAGTGGTGCCATCGCCGGCGACATCGTTGGTCTTGGTGGCCACCGACTTCACCAGCTGGGCACCCAGGTTCTCGAACGGGTCTTCCAGGTCGATCTCCCGCGCGACGGTGACGCCGTCGTTGGTGACGGTGGGCCCGCCGTACGCCTTGGCCAGCACCACATGCCGGCCGCGCGGTCCCAGCGTTACCCGTACCGCGTCGGCGAGCTTGTTCACGCCCGCCTCGATGCCGCGACGTGCGGTTTCGTCGTACTCAATCAGCTTGCTCATCAGGCTCCTCACGCCCGCTACGAACGCATGCCGCCCCGGAAATCACCCGTGTTGCACACGGGGATCGCCGGGGCGGAACACGGTTCTTTACTTGGATACGACAGCCAGCACGTCGCGTGCCGACAGGATCAGGTATTCCTCGCCGTTGTACTTGATTTCGGTGCCGCCGTACTTGCTGTAGATGACGGTGTCACCCTCGGACACGTCCACCGGGATCCGCTTGTCGCCATCTTCGTCCCACCGGCCGGGGCCGACTGCGACGACGGTGCCTTCTTGCGGCTTCTCCTTGGCGGTGTCCGGAATGACCAGACCAGACGCGGTCGTGGTCTCGGCCTCGTTGGCCTGCACGAGAATCTTGTCCTCGAGTGGCTTGATCTTCACCTTCGCCACGATAGGAGTCCTCCACTATTTGGATCGGGTCCGGGACGCTCGCCCGGACTGGAGTTGGCGGCCGATCCAGGGGTTGCCCGAACCGTCCAATTACCAGATGATTCGGCATTCGGCCGTGCCCTTGCGCCGTCGTCGCGGGTGCCGACACAGGGGGTTGTTCGATTGCCACCTAGCACTCTATACACGAGAGTGCTAGCACTCAAGGCCGCCCTGGTGCTTCCCGGGTATTGGCCCGTCCCGGTCAGCCAACCTGCCCTTTTACCACCGGCAGCCCGGGGTCGCTGGGCACGTCCAGCGGCGACGGCGGCGCGCCCGCGGCGACCAGGTGCGCGGCGAACGACGCGATCATCGCTCCGTTGTCGGTGCAAAGCCGTGGCCTGGGGATACGCAGCGTCAGGCCCGCCTGCGCGCAACGCTGCGTGGCCAGCTCCCGCAGTCGCGAGTTGGCGGCCACTCCCCCGGCGATCAGCAGGGTCGAGACGCCCAGCCCGGTGGCGGCGCGCACTGCCTTCATGGTCAGCACGTCGGCGACCGCTTCCTGGAATCCCGCGGCGATATCGGCCGTTGCCGCATCCGGGTTGCTCTCCACATACCGCGCGACGGCGGTCTTGAGGCCAGAGAAGCTGAACGCGTACGGGTCGTCGGCCCGGCCGGTCATGCCGCGCGGGAACGCGATGGCGTCGCGATCGCCGGTGCGGGCCAACTCGTCGAGCACCTTGCCGCCCGGATATCCCAGACCCAGCAGCCGCGCCACCTTGTCGTAGGCCTCGCCGGCCGCGTCATCGACCGTGCTGCCCAGCTCGATGATCGGCTCGCCGAGCGAACGCACCTGCAAAAGGTGGGTGTGTCCGCCGGACACCAACAGCGCCACACACTCGGGCAGCGGCCCGTGCTCGTACACATCGGCGGCCAGGTGCCCGCCCAAATGGTTCACCGCGTAGAACGGCACCCCCCACGCGGCCGAATAGGCTTTGGCCGCAGCCACTCCCACCAACAATGCGCCGGCCAGCCCAGGCCCGATGGTGGCCGCGACGATGTCGGGCCGCTGCAGGCCTGCCGCCGCCAGCGCGCGGCGCATGGTCGGACCGAGCGCCTCCAGGTGTGCCCGGGAAGCGATCTCGGGGACCACGCCGCCGAACCGGACGTGCTCGTCGACACTGGATGCCACCTCGTCGGCCAATAGCGTGATGGTGCCGTCGGCGTCCAACCGTGCGATGCCGACTCCTGTTTCGTCGCAAGAGCTTTCGATGGCCAAGATGTTGGTCATGTGCGCCGCCTCCCGCCGCATGGTGTACGCGTCCGCGCCGCTGACTCGGTAGTAGCGCCTGCGCAGGCCGATCTGCTCGAAACCCACGCTGCGATAGAGCGCGATGGCCGCCTCGTTGTCGGTGCGGACCTCCAGGTAGACGACACCGCCGTCGGCGAACTCCAGCAGCTCGTCGAGCAGCCGGCGACCGATTCCCCGGCCCTGGCATGCCGGATCCACGCCGATGGTGTGCACCTCGAATTCGAACGGCGGTTTGCGGCCCAACTTTGAGATGCCGGCGTAGCCGACCAGTGTGCTTGGGGTGCGCGCGCCCACGTAATGGTTATGGGTGCTGGCCAATTCGCGGAAAAACGCCGCCGCCGGCCACGGATCGTCGCCGTCGAACAGCTGGGCCTCCAGCTCGGCACACCGCTCGGCGTCGGCGGGTGTCAACGGGCCGAGGGTCACGGGCTCGTTGCAGGCGGTCATTGGCGCGCGGCCAAGGGCTTGGCGTCGGGCCGGCGCAGATACAACGCCACCAGCGGCGCCGGGTTAGCCTCGGACCAGTCGGACACCGCGGCGCACCAAACCGGCCGGTGTCGGGTGGACCGGCTCGCGCAGCGGCAGCCCGAACAGCGCCGCGTGTTCGGGCGAGCCGGCCACCGCTTGGGCCGGACCGGGGTCGACGTCGGCCGGGGCGTTGACCGCCGGACCGTCGGTGCGGACTCCGTCCCGGTAGCGGGCCCAGTAAACCTCGCGCCGGCGGGCGTCGGTGACCACCAGCATGTCGCCGGTGGTCAGCACTCCGATGGCATCCAAGCTGCACACCCCGTGCACCGGGATGCCCAGCGCATGCCCGTACGCGGCGGCGCTGGCCATCCCGGCCCGCAGACCCGTGAACGGGCCGGGACCGCAGCCCACCACGACCGCGTCGAGGTCGGCCATCGTCAGCGCGGCATCGGCCAGCGCGGCGAGCACGTTGGGAGTGAGCCGTTCGGCGTGGGCCCGGGCGTCGACGGTGACCTGCTGGGCCAGCACCGTGCACGCGGCGCCGTCGCGGCGGACCACGCCGGCCGTCACCGCCGGAGTGGCGGTGTCCAGGGCCAAGATCAGGCTCACGAGTGGCCCCACTCCCAGGTCGCGATCCGCACGTCGGAGTGACTGACCCGCTCCAGCCGGATGTCGAGATGACGTTCGGCGAGGCGTTCGGCAAGGCCCTCGCCCCACTCCACCACGACGACCGCGTCCTGAGATCGGTGTCGAGGTCCAGCGAATCGAGTTCACCGAGCAGGTCGGCGCCCTGGTGGTCCAGCAGCCGGTAGACGTCGACGTGAATCATCGCCGGTGCGCCTGCGCGTCGCGGCGGATGCGACCCGGGCCAACACGTACGTCGGCGAGGTAACCGGGCCGTCGACATCCATCGCCGCGGCAATCCCCTTGGCCAGCACGGTCTTTCCCGCTCCCAGCGGACCGGAAAGCACCACGACGTCGCCGGCGCGCAGCTGCTGCCCCAACCGCGATCCCGAGCGCAACGGTGTCCTCGACGCGCTCACAGCTGGCCGTGCCGGATCCCGTGGTCAACCATGGCGTCGGAACCGTTCCCAGACCTGCGGTACCGCAGGGCCATCTTGCCCGGAATGGCCCGGTCGACCAGCCGGACCAGCCCGTCGTTGATGGCCTCGGGCTTGTCCAGCAGCGCCAGATGACTGGCCCCGCTGACGATGACCAGTTCGGACATGCGGCAGCGAGGCCGCCATCTTCCTGGAGTACTCGTCCGGGGTGAGCAGGTCGTGGTCACCGCAGGCGATCAGCGTCGGGATCTGCAGCAACGTCCACAGCCCGGCGGTTTCGTCGTGGCACTTCCAGAGCGCGCAGGAAGCCCACCAGGGTGGCGATCGGGGTGCCGTTCATCATCCGCTGCGAGAACGCGTCCAGGCTGCGGCTGACCTCCAGGTCGCTGAAGGACGCGGCCCGCAGAATCGGGCGCGATCAGTGACCGCGACACGTTGCGGCCGCGGTGCATCAGCTTGGGCGCGGACCGGGCGGTGAACCGGAAAGCTTCCAGCGCAGGGTTTTTCAGGATCTCGCCCAGTGGCGAGCGGGTAACCCCTTCGGCGGCAGTGGAAATCAGCGCCGCACCGACGATCCGGCGGCCGTACTGCTCGGGGTACTGCCGGGCATGCGACAACACCGTCATGCCGCCCATCGAATGGCCGACCAACACGATCACCCCGCGCGGCGCGACCGCCTTCAGCACGCGTTTCCAGGTCCTGGCCCAGTTGGGTCAGCGTGTAGGTCTCGGGTCGGCCTTCGCCGGACTGCGCCGTGCCCGCGCTGGTCGTAGAAGACCATCCGCACGCGCGGTCCCCATTTCTCGGCGAGCCGCGTCCGCTGAAAGTGGAAGGCGCCCATGCGCAGACAGAATCCGTGGACGAAGACCATGGTCAGCTGGGCGTCCACCGGGCCGACCTCGCGGACCGCCAACGGCACCCCGTCGGGCGTGGTCACCACGTAGCTGCGGTCGCTGTCCAGCCTCTCGAAATCCTCGTCGGCGTAAGGATCTTCGTACGGTGACGGCGCTCGAGTCATCGACCGGCGGGCCGAGGCGCCGACGATGGTGGCGACCGCGGTCAGCCCCGCACCTCCCGCAAGCCAAGCCCTGCCCCGTTGGCGCCTGCGGGTTCCTTCATCGCTCAACGGTTTCGGCCTCGCGATAGGTCCTGGTGATCCGCCCCCGGGGGCTGGTGACCACTTCGTAGTGGATGGTGCCGAGCAGATCGGCCCAATCCTGCGCGGTGGGTTCGCCGCGGGTGCCGGGCCCGAACAGGATCGCCTCGTCGCCTTCGGCCACATCGACCTGCCCGGGACCGAGGTCGACGAGGAACTGGTCCATGCAGATCCGCCCGACGCCGGGCCGCCGCCTGCCGTTGATCAGCACCTCCAGCCGCCCGCCCAGCGACCGGAACACACCGTCGGCGTATCCGATCGGCAGCAGCGCCACCGTGGTGTCCCGCTCCGCGATCCAGGTGTGGCCATACGACACGCCTTCGCCGGCACGAATCGATTTCACCAGCGCAACAGCGCATTTCACCGTCATCGCCGGTATCAGCCCCATGTCGCCGCGCTCGGGAACGGGGCTGAGGCCGTAGACCGCGATCCCGGGCCGCACCATGTCGAAGGCCAGGTCGGGACGGGACATCGTGGCCGACGAATTCGACAGGTGGGCAATCTCGAACTCGCACGCCCTGCTCGCGCGCCTGCGCCAGCAAGTCGGAGAACCGTTGGGCCTGAACGTCATTGATGGAGTTGGCCGGCTGGTCGGCGAAAACCATATGCGACATCAGCCCCCGCAGCCGGACCTCTTCCTCGGCGACGGCCCGACGCAGCGCGGTCAGCATCGCCGGGTACTGCGCCGGGCTGACACCGTTGCGGTTGAGCCCGGTGTCGACCTTGACGGTGACCGTCGCCGTGGCTCCCGGTCCGGCGCACCGCATCCAGCAGTTCGTCGAGTTGACGTACCGAAGACACGGCGATTTCCACGTCGCCCTGCAGTGCGGGTGCGAAGTCGATGCCGGGCGGGTGCAGCCAGGCCAGCACCGGCGCGGTGATGCCGTCGGCGCGCAAGGCCAGTGCCTCGTCGATGGTGGCGACACCCAGTTCGGCCGCACCCGCAGCCAACGCGGTGTGCGCCACTCGGGTCGCGCCGTGGCCGTAGCCGTCGGCTTTGACGACGGCCATCAGCTGCGCGGCGCCGGCGTGCTCGCGCAGCATCCGCACGTTGTGCGCAATTGCACCCAGGTCCACCACGGCCTCGGCGAGGACGCCCGGGGTCAGGGATATCGGCGTAACTGCCACGGCCGCCATTGTCCCAGAACCTCAGAAAGCGTCGCCGCAGCTGCAACACCAGGCCGAAAAACCGCCCGAAAGACGCCGTCAGGTTACGCTCGCGGGCGCGTCCGCAAGCCCCCTCAGTGCGCGAAGTGCTCGGCCTTGTAGTGCCCGCCGGGCTTGAGTTTGTCCAGCGAGGCCAGCGCGGTGCGGGCGTCGTCGTGCAGGCCCGGGCCAGGTCGGCGGAGAGGCCTTCGCGGACCACGATGCGCAGCACGGAGATGTCGCGTGGCGTTGTCGGGCATGGTGTAGGCGGGCACCTGCCAGCCGTAACCCCGCAGCTCGTGGGAGAGGTCGAACTCGGTGTACCCGCAGTTCTTGGCGAGCCGGAAGCTGACCACCGGAATCGCCGTACCGTCGGAGATCAGCTCGCAGTGATCGCCGACGCGCAACTGCTCGCCCAGCCACCGCGCGGTCTGCCGACAGTGACTGCATGACCTGGGTGTAGCCCTCGCGGCCCAGCCGCAGGAAGTTGTAGTACTGGCCGACCACCTGGTTGCCCGCGCGGGAGAAGTTCAGCGTGAACGTCGGCATGTCGCCGCCCAGGTAGTTGACGCGGAAGACCAGCTCTTCGGGTAGATACTCCTTGCTGCGCCACACCACGAACCCGATGCCGGGGTAGGTCAACCCGTACTTGTGGCCGCTGACGTTGATCGACACCACCCGCGGCAGCCGGAAATCCCATTTCAGCTCGGGATGCAGGAACGGCACCACGAAGCCTCCGCTGGCGGCGTCGACATGCACGGGGACGTCCACGCCCCCGTCGGCCGCCAGTTTGTCCAGCGCCGCGCAGATCTCGGCGATGGGCTCGAGTTCACCGGTGTAGGTGGTACCCAGGATCCCCACCACCCCGATGGTGTTCTCGTCGACGGCGTCGATGACCTGCTCCGGCGTGATGACGTAGCGGCCCTCCTCCATCGGCAGGTAGCGGGGTTCGACGTCGAAGTAGCGGCAGAACTTCTCCCAGACCACCTGGACGTTGGAGCCCATCACCAGGTTGGGGGTGCGCTTCGCCCAGTCCTTGCCGACCTTCTGGCGCCAGCGCCATTTCATGGCCAGGCCGCCCAGCATCACCGCCTCGCTGGAGCCGATGGTGGACACCCCGATGGCGCTGGACGGATCGTCATCGCGCAGGTCCTCGGCGTGGAACAGGTCGGCCACCATGCACACGCAGCGCTGCTCGATGGCCGCGGTCGCCGGGTATTCGTCCTTGTCGATCATGTTCTTGTCGAACGTCTCGGCCATCAATTTCCCGGCCTCGGGATCCATCCAGGTGGTGACGAAGGTGGCCAGGTTCAGCCGGGAACTGCCGTCGAGCATCAGCTCGTCATGGATGAAGCGGTAAGCGGCCTCCGGATCCATCGACTCCTCGGGCAGCCGTAGCGCCGGCACCGGGGTGGTGAACATGCGGCCGGTGTAGGCGGGCGCGATCGAGTGGGCGGGGACGGACGGGTGACTGAGGGTCACGATGGATCCTTTCGTTGGCGGCTGGGGCTATAGGGCGGCCAGGGCGGCCCGGATGTGGCGCGACGATGCGCGACGCCGAGGTGGGCGCCTCGCCTGGCCCGGGGTCGGCGGCCGACAGCGCCGCCGCGTGCGCGTGCACGAAGGCGCCGGCCGCGGCGGCCTCGGCCGCCGGCAGTCCCGCCGCCAGCAGCGCGCCGATCATCCCGGACAGCACGTCGCCGGACCCGGCGGTGGCCGCCCAGGACTGCCCGGCCGAATTCAGATAGACCGGGCCGCCGGGGTCGGCGATGACGGTGACATTGCCCTTGAGCAGCACGGTCGCGCCGAACGTGTCGGCCAGCTTGCGGGTGGCGCCCATCCGGTCGTCGCCGGGGGGACTGCCGGCCAGCCGGGCGAATTCACCGGCGTGCGGCGTCAGCACCGTCGGGGCGGTCGCGGTTGGCCACCAGCTCGGGGTGGGCCGCCAGGATGGTCAGCCCGTCGGCGTCGACCAGCACCGGCAGGTCGGTACCCAGTGCGAACCACAGCGCGGCGGCCCCGGTGTCGTCGGTGCCCAGTCCCGGCCCCACCACCCAGGCCTGCACCCGCCCGGCCGCCGCCGGGGTCGGCGACGCGATGACCTCCGGCCAGTGCGCGAGGACCTCGCCGTGCGCGCTGCCGGTGTAGCGGACCATGCCAGAGGTGGCCGCGACGGCGGCCCCGGTGCACAGCACGGCCGCGCCCGGATACGTCGACGAACCGGCCATCACCCCAGTCACACCTTGGGTGTACTTGTCGTCGTGCGGGCCGGGCACCGGCCAACGGGCGGCCACGTCGCCGCCCTCGAACGCCAGGACATCGGTGTCGGGCAGGTCGAGCCCGATATCGATCAGCTCGACCCGGCCGCAGTCGGCCAGCGCGTGCACGGGCTTGAGCCCGCCGAAGGTGACGGTCAGCGCGGCGTGCACCGCCGGGCCGCTGATCGCTCCGGTCGCCGCGTCGATGCCGCTGGGGATGTCGACGGCGACCACCGGGATTCCGGCATCGTGGACCGCGCCGAACACGTCGGCCGCCGCCGGCCGAAGCGCACCCGAGCCGGAGATGCCGACGACCCCGTCGATGACGAGATCGGTTGCCGCCGAGACACTCTCCACGACGCGACCGCCCGCCTTCCGGAACGCCGCCAGTCCCTTGCGGTGGGTGCGGTCCGGGCTGAGCAGCACCGCGTCGGCGGCCGCGCCGCGACGGCGCAGGAACGTCGCCGCCCACAGCGCGTCACCGCCGTTGTCGCCCGAGCCGACGACCGCGCACACCCGCCGACCGGCGACCCCGCCGGTGCGGGCGGTCAGCTCGCCGATGATCTCGGTGGCCAGCCCGAAGGCCGCGCGCCTCATCAGGGCACCATCGGGCAGGCTGGCGAGCAGCGGCGCTTCGGCGTCACGGATTGCGTCTACGGAGTAGTAATGCCGCATCACAGCCAGCATTCCATGCATGTCTGTCTTTGCGCACAGCACTCGTTAAGGAGCCGTCCGTACATTCGGATTTATGGCACGCACAGACGATGACACCTGGGACCTGAACAACAGCGTGGGAGCGACCGCGACCGGAGTCGCGGTGGGACGCGCGTTGGCCAGCCGAGGCCCCGACCCCCTGATCACCGACCCCTTCGCCGAGCCATTGGTCCGCGCGGTCGGGTGTGAATTTCTTCACCCGCATCGCCAGCGGTGAATTGGATCCCGCGCAGGTCGACGACAACGGCGACTTCGGGATGGCAGCGCATGGGCGCCATGATGGGCGTGCGCACCCGGTTTTTCGACGAGTTCTTCCTCGGCCGCGGCCGATGCGGGCATCCGCCAGGCGGTGATCTTGGCCTCGGGATTGGATGCGCGCGCCTACCGGCTGCCCTGGCCCACCGGCACCACGGTGTTCGAGATCGACCAGGCCCGGGTCATCGAGTTCAAAACCACAACCCTGGCCGAGCTGGGCGCCAGCCCCACCGCCGACCGGCGGGCGGTACCCGTCGACCTTCGCCATGACTGGCCCGCGGCGCTGCGCGCCGCCGGACTGGACCCCAGCAAGCCGACCGCCTGGAGCGCCGAAGGCCTGTTGCCGTTTTTACCGCCGGATGCCCAGGATCGGTTGCTGGACAACATCACTGCGCTCAGCCCGGCGGGAAGTCAGTTGGCCACCGAGAACGTGCAGGGCGCCGGCGATGCCGTCCAGACGATGGCCGACCGGATGCGTGAGGTCACCGACCAGTGGCGCGAACATGGCTTTGACATCGAGATGACCGACCTCTGGTACGCCGGTGACCGCAACGACGTCGTCGACTATCTCGATGGGCACGGCTGGGCGACCTCCGCCACCGGTGTCTCGGAATTGGCTGCGGCCTATGGCCTTTCGTTGCCGGCGGATTCCACCGACCGGACGACCACGCTTGGGTCGCTACAGTACGTCACCGCTACCCGGAACTAGACGCGGCCTGGTCGAGCCCTAGCCCCTCCGCGGCGTCGAATGCCCTGATCATCCATTCACTCATCGCCGCGGCCAACGTGGCGCGGTTCTCGCGCTTGATGATGCCGTGTCCGTCATTGCCGAAGAGCAGATAGCGCACGTCGCGGCCGATCTGGCGCAACGCATCGACGATCTGCTCCGATTCGCTGACCGGCACATTGGTGTCATGGGCCCCGTGCACCACCAACAACGGCGCTACCAACGCATCGGCGCGTCGCAGCGGTGACAATTGCTCGAGTAATTCGCGGTCACCGATCGGGTGGCCGTACTCGGGATACGCGGAGTCGGCGATCCACGGTTCGGTGTTGCGATAGAACGTGCTCAGGTCACTCATCCCGCAGATGCTGACTCCCGCAGCAAACAGGTCGGGATGAAACGTCAGCGCCGCCAGCGTCAGGTAGCCCCCGTACGACCAGCCCGCGCAAGCGATGCGGTGTGGGTCCGCGAGGCCGTTGTCAACCAGGAAGCGCGCGCAGTCCGCGACGTCATCGATGGCGGCGAACCGGTTTTCCTTGTCGTCGGCGTGAACGAATGTCCGCCCAAATCCACCAGAACCGCGGACATTCGGCGTAAGCACAGTGAATCCGTCATTGACCAGCCGGGCAAAGATGTCGTTATAACCTGGCCGGGCCTGGTCTTCCGGACCGCCATGCAGGAAGACCACCGCGCCCGCCGATGCGCCGGCTTTGATCGGCGGGTACAGCCATGCATTCAGGCTCAGCCCGTCGCGTGACGTGATCGTCTGCGGCACGGCGCAGATGCCGGGAACCACCGCACGGTCGCCGCGTTCGGTGTCGACGAGTTCCCATTCGCGCGAGCGCGGGTCGACCAACTCGACGGTCCGCGGCAAGTCGGGTCCCTCGACCGTCATCGCGACCATCGAGCCGCCCGCGCTGATGGACAGCTGGCTCGCGACCGGCCCGGGCAGCGGGATCGGCGGCCCCAGTGTGTAATCGGTGTATTCGAGTATCTGTAACTCGCTGCCGCCCTGCAGGTTCCACAGCAACGCGACCGTGGACAGGTCATCACTGGCGGTGAACTCGGCGAGATCACAATCCGGACGCTCGGCCACCACGAGATAGCTGACGCCGTCCAATGTCACGGTCACTTCCAACAATCGGGCGTGCTCGCAGCCGTTGTCGCTGCGGATCAGCGCCCGTATGTATCCGTCGGCGCCAGTGCCCGGGGAGTACAGCTTCGTCTGCTCGCCGGTGAGTCCATACCGGAGGCGGCGGGGCTGGTGGTCGTCGAGGATGATGCCGTCGGCGGTCGTGGAGCCGGGATCGGAAGGCAGCAAGGAGATTTCGGTCTGCCCGAACAGCATGATCATTTCGTGGTAGCCGCGCGGCCCCACCCGAATCAATGCCGCCCCGGCCCAGGCGTCGACCAGCCGGCCGCCGGATCGACGGTCCAGCACGCTGTGGCGACCGTCTGCCGGATCGATCAGGCAAGACCGCCCAACCCCGTCCTCACCGGTCAGGATCGCCGCCACCAGGGTGCCGTCCCATGCGATCAGCTCGGCGGTCCCGGCCTCTTCGTCGTCGATGCGCCAGGCCATTCGATCATCGGGATCAGTGGTGACGACCCAGATTTGGCTGCGAGATCCGCTCCCGTCGAGCGTTACCTCACACGCCAGCCACTGGCCGTCCGCGGAGTGGATGACGCGAGAGACCGGACCCTCGACCGGAAGCTCCACATCCCGCGAAGAGCTGGCCCGCCAACCACGCAAAAAGCGTTGCACCGCGCGAGGATAGCCGCCGTCGTCGACAATGTGGGCAAACGCCGTTGCGTCCGGGGACAGTGACGCGCCGTAGACCTCACGCACCTGCCGCCCCATCTCCTCAGCCCTCCATGCTCTGCAGCCACATCTCGAGTACCGCCAGCTGCCACAACACGTTTGAGCCCAGCGTGGTCCGAGTTTCGTTCGGCGCGGACAGCAGCGTATTGACGGTGTCGGACCGATACAACCCGCGGGCGCGCGCAGCACCATTGGTCAGCGCGTCACGAGCCATATCGAGCACCTCGCCGCGCAAATAGCGGATACCTGGCACGAGGAAGTGGCCCTTGGTCCGGTCGATTACATCCGAGGGTAGCAACGCTCGCGATGCGTCCTTGAGCACACCCTTGCCGCCCGAGGCCAGCTTCAACTCAGGTGGGCACATCCCCGCCAAGTCGACGAAATCGTGGTCCAGGAATGGCACTCGACCCTCGAGCCCCCAGGCCATCGTCATGTTGTCGACGCGCTTGACGGGATCGTCGACCAGCATGACCTGCGTGTCCAGCCGCAGCGCCGCGTCGACCGCGGAGTCGGCGCCAGGCGCGGCCTGGTGAACGGTCGCGAAGTCATGGCTCACATCGGCGTCAATCCCGTACTCGGGGACAAAGATCGACAGCACATCGTCGTGGCTGCGGTCGAAGAAAACTTTGGCGTAGGCCTCAGTGGTCTGTTCGCGGGCAATAGTTTCGAGCGGCGGGTACCACGAGTAGCCGGCCAGGATCTCGTCGGCGCCTTGCCCGGACTGCACCACCTTGACCGACTTACTCACTTCGGCCGACAGCAGGTAGAAGGCGACGCAGTCGTGACTGACCATCGGCTCGCTCATTGCGGCAATGCATTTCGGCACCGCCGGCACCAGCAGCGAGGAGTCGATGCGAATCTTGTGATGGTCGGTGTCGAAGGTCTTCGCAATCAAGTCGGAGTAGAAGAATTCGTCGCCGGACTCGCCGTCGGATGAGTCGAACCCGATGCTGAAGGTGGACAACCCGTGCTGGCCCTGTTCGGCTAGCAGTGCCACCACGATCGATGAGTCGATACCTCCCGACAGCAGCACGCCGACGGGCACGTCGGCGACCATCCGGCGCTTCACGGCGGTGCGCAGCGCATCCATCAGCGCGGCCTCCCAGTCGCCGGTCGACCAAGACGCTTTGGCCGGATCGCGGGCGAATTCCGGTGCCCAGTAAACAGTATCGGTGTGCGAACCGTCGGGTTGGACCACCCGCACCGTGGCCGGTGGAAGCTTGCGCACCCCGCGGTAGATGGTGAGTGGCGCCGGCACCACGGAGTGAAAGGTCATGTAGTGATGCAACGCCTCGCGATCCAGTTCGGTATCCACGCCGCCGGCTTCGAGCAGCGCGCGCACGGTGGACGCGAACCGTAACCGACGGTGCCCGGACGCGACATAGAGCGGCTTGATGCCCAGTCGATCCCGCGCCAAGGTCAGCACGCCGGTATCCCGGTCGGCGATGGCGAACGCGAACATTCCCTTGAACTTCTCGACGCACGCTCGCCCCATTTGTGGTACGCCTTGATCACGACCTCGCTATCGGCGGTCGAGAAGAACCGGTATCCGTCGGCGCGAAGTTGCTCGCGCAGTGCCTGGTAGTTGTAGATGCAACCGTTGAACACCAACGTCAGACCAAGATCGGCGTCGACCATCGGCTGGGCCCCGCGGGCGGATAGGTCGATGATGGACAGCCGCCGATGCCCGAGAGCTACGGGTCCGTGCGCCACCACCCCGTCGGCGTCCGGTCCGCGCGATGTCATCGCGCCGGTCATCCGGGCAACAGCCCCGACGTCCGCCGCTTGCCCGTCCCAGCGAATCTCACCGCAGATCCCGCACATGTCACCGGCTTCCGTTCAATGGTCCGCTGAGAATCCAGGTGTCCTTGCTGCCTCCGCCGAACGATGAGTTGACGATCCGCGACCCTCGGCTGGCTACTCGCGTCAGAGCCCCAGGCATCACCTGGGCCGACACCGAACCATTCGCACCGGCCTGAAGATGGACAAACGCACGCAGGTCTACGTGATGAGGGTATAGGCCTTCACCGTCAAAGGTGGGATGGGTGGACAGGTTGACCGCCTCTTGGGCGATGAACCGCTCCGGCTGAGTTTCTAGCTCTCGGCGGCGCGCGTCCAGTGCGGCTTCGGAGGCTTCCGGCCCAATCAGCACGCCACTTCCACCCAAACCGTCGATGGGTTTCACTACCAAACCACCAAGGTTGGCTAGGACGAAGTCACGCTGTTCGCGCTCGGCGCAGAGCCAGGTCGGCACCTGAGCCAACTTCGGTTTTTCGCCTAGGTAGTACTCGATCATCGCCGGAACGTAGGCATAGATCGCCTTGTCGTCGGCCACTCCGTTCGCGAGGGCATTGGCGATGGTGAGGTTGCCGGCGGTGACCGCGCCAAGCAAACCGGACCGCAGTGGCGCGCCGTCGTATCCGGTGGACGACAACAGCATGTCTTCATCCATCCGCGCATAGACGACGTCGATGGGTCGGACGTTGGAGCCGATGTGCTGCAACAACTTTCCATCGCGCACCGACAAGTCCGACGGCTGCACCAATGCAACCGCCATCTCCTCCGCCAGAAACGTGTGTTCAAACCAGGCCGAGTCTTCCCAGCCGGCGGATAGCAGGGCCACCGTGGGCTCGTCAGGCGCACGCGCAGGTGCCGCTGCACGCAACGTTTCGAGCAGCATGTCAGACATTCGGTCCACGTCCTCGACGGCGACAGGCGCCGACAGCTCGGGAAGATGCTTGCCGAGCAACCGGCGATTGACGATGGCGTATGCGACGCCCGACGGCACTCGCAGATTGTCTTCAAGCACCATCCAACGACCGGCGCCGTCGCAGACGAGGTCCGTCCCGCTGATGTGTGCTCGGACCGTGTTGCCTGCGAGGCGCCCCGTCGAACGGAAGCCTGGAGCGCGGTCGAGGGCTTGCACACCGATGATGCCGTCCGCCACGATCGCCTGCTCTGCGTAAACATCGCGAAGGAACGCGTCCAGCGCGCGCGCCCGCTGCGCCAAACCCTCGCCCAGCTGCATCCACTCGTGGGCGTCCACCATGCGCGGTATCAGGTCGAGCGGGAAGACCTGGGCACGGCTTTGACCGGCAACACGAAAGGTGATGCTGTCGGAGCGCTGCTCCTGCTCGATGCCGGCTTCCCGCGACCGCAGCTTGGCCACGCCCAGCCGGGCAATGGTGTCGAGGAGCCCCCGGTAATGCTGCCTTGGTCTACCTTCGGCATCGACGGCTTCGTCATAGCTGTCGTCGAGGCCGCCACCGGCGAAGACGACTATCGGTTTGCTACCGGGTTGGTAGCCGAACAAAAGGGTCGGGTCGTCACTCACGGCGGTTGCGGTGCTGTAGCCGTAACTCGCCGTCTCGGCGATCAGCTCGTCGACCACGTCGGTGAGGCGCCCACGACGGCGCAGCGCCCGACGCTGCCGAGCCGACGACGTGCCCATGGCGAGCACCTGACGGCTCAACTCACTCACCATGTCCCAATCACCGGTCTGCTCCAGCTGCGGGCGGAGCGAATCAACCAGCGCGCCAACCACTTCCGCCGCCGAGCGGCTGACCGGCCCCGTCACGTCGACCAGGTCACCTTCCAACCCCGACCGAGCTGCCCGCCATAGCGCGGCCCGACCCACTGTCGGCGAAAGCATCGTTGCCTGGGTCCCCACGTGCGCGGCCTCGCGCGCGACCAGAGCCCGGAACAGCCCGGCGATCAGGACAACGGTGTCTACGGAAGGACAGCTGTCGCACAGACGCAGCTCGACGGTCGGCGCGCAGCTGGCCGGTCGAACGTCGAAATAGACCATCCCGACGTCGGAGATGACTCCGCTGGCGACTAGGTCGTTGACCAGTTGGTCGTATTCTGCGGCCGACTGCACCGGGGCCGCCGGACCGGTCGTGGGCCAGCGTTGCCAGACCAGCGTGCGCATACTCGCGTAGCCGGTATCGGACCCGTCGGATGCGAAGGGCGAGCTGGCAGACAATGCGAGCAGAGTTGGCAGATACGGGGCCAGGAGGTACGCGACGTTGACCGCTTCGTCGCGATCGGCGACGCCCACGTGTACCTGAGTACCGCAGATCAGCTGCTCACGGGCCAGTAATTGGTAGTTGGCCAGCATTTGCCGATAGCGCGGAGTCCGCGTTACCTGCATTTCGGCCGGCACCGCCAGCGGCATCGCCCCGGCCGCAACGACTCCGATGCCCAATGCGGTGGCGGCCTCGACCAAAACTTTGCGACGGCGGATGAGTTCTTCGCGCAATCCGGCAAGCGAATCGACCACTTGAGTGTTCGTCTCGACGACACATCGCTGCAGCTCGGCGACATAGTCCTCGGTCAGCTCGGCTAGCAGTTCGGGTGCTCGCGCCGTGAGTCGCCTTGTCTTCAGATCGACAAGGTGAAATTCCTCTTCGGCGCCCAGCGTTCGCGGCGACACAGGTCGCATTCCGCCACGTTATGGGCGCGCAATTACCGTGGCGTTAACGGAGATCGCGGTCACGACAGCAAATCGGTTGGACGTCACACCGGCTCCTCGCGGGATCGAAATCGCCGGTAAGCGGCCCTCGCGCGGGCCGGACTCCATGGCCTGCCTTGTTTCGCCTTGGCCATCGGATAGAAGCAGAGCCCGATGAAAATCGAGGTGAAGTGACCTATCGCGGTGAAGTTCAGCCCATGACGGGTCATCGTGATCAGCGGAAAGCCGAAGATGATCAGCAGCACGCCCAGATAGAGCCAGCGCCATGGCCGCACGATGCGATAGGTCAGCACGGCCATGATGCCGACAAGGAAATAGCTGACGCCGATATCGCGCGCGAGCACCAGCCGCTCCGACGCGTCGTGTTCCTCGATCGCGTAGTACAGGATGCCTTCGCTGATATAGGTCGAAAGGATGTGGGTGGTCAATCCCACGGTGAGCCAATTCAGATGACCGAGCCAGTGTTCAACCGGGGCGAGAAACAGGGTGAACAGCAGGAAATAGGGCTCCAGGCTTTTGCCGTCGATCCACAGCAGGCTGGAAAACAGCACCGCGAGCGGATCGGTTCCCAGCTCGTGAATGTTGGTGGAACGGTGCAGCAGCACCGAGTGCAATTGGCGCCCGGAAAGTTGGTTCTGGATGATCGTCGTGATCGTCAGCGCGAGAAGCCAGCCGTAGGTTAACGGCGCGCCACTGACGTAATGCCAAACCGCGAGCGCCAGGCTCCGCAGTCGCGCCCCCACCGATGCATCCGCCACGGCGTCAACCTTCGCATGCTTGGCGACATCGACAAACCGTCAGGCAGGGTTCTCAGGTTCGGGTCGCAGGTGCCGCCACCAGCAGAAGACGTAGAGCAGCATCGACATTGCCAACACGACGATGACCCAGAGTGTGACCGTGACATCAACCCAAGACCCGACCGGGGGCACGTCGGGCAGCGCATTTCGCAGCGGTATCACCGCGAAGAGCATCGCGGCATACCACGTTGTCATCGGCGGCTGGAATTTTCGCTTATTGCGCACCGTCTGAATCGCGACGAAGAGCGCTGCCCCAGCAAGCACGACCATGACGGCGAGGATGACGGCGGCGAACGCCGCGGTGCTCGGTGATCGACGCACTTCCACTCGGTAGGCCGAGGATGGTTTACCGTCACCGGCGACGGCGACCTTCCAGCCGGAAAGTCGGTCGACGAATCTCGTGGGCACCTGATCGGGTATTGGGTCGGTGCCGTAGATGAGATCGACCGTGATGGGCCCCGAATGATAAGAGTCGAAGGGCCACTCCGAAGGGTCACCGCTAATGGTCAGCGGCACAGGGTAATCGCCCGGCAGCATTCCCTTCGTCCAGGTGCGCTTGCTTGGTGTCACCGCGGAGTGAACTACGACAGCGAAGTCTTGGTTGAGACCGCGGGTCACCGGATCCACCAGCCCCGGTCCTGGAGTCACGGAGATATTGGCGACCAACGCGCCCTTCATCGACTGGAGCTCGACGACATCGATCGTCACGGTGGTTCCGTCGGCCGCCGGCTGACCTTTGGTGACTTGAAGCGGGCAGCCACAACCGGAGTTCGCATACAGCCCGATCGTGATGGCGTAAGCCGCAACGAAGAAGACCACGAAACCAAGCGCGGAAAATCTCATGAAGCGATTGCTTTTTGTAAAACCAACCGCCGACAAGGTTGCCTCCCGCTTACTTGGCGCCTGAGATGTGTTCCCGGCCAAAGATAGTAAACCCGCGCCGCGCGTCACTGCCAGACGCGCACGCGACTAGGTCGGCTTGTGCGCGTCTTCTCGCACCTGTCGCCACCAGCAGAGGATGTAGAGCGCCATCGAGGTCACCAGCACGACGATGACCCACAGCACGACCGTGATGTCGATCCAGAATCCGATCGGGGGTGAATCCGGGAGCGCGTTGCGCAGCGGTACGACCGCGAACAGCATTGCGGCGTACCAAGGAATCATCACCGGCTGGAACTTTGCTCGATCACGCACCGTCTGAAACGCGACGAAAAGGCCCAGAGCCGCGATCACGACCATGGCGGCGACCATCACGGCAGCGAACGCTGCGGTGCTGGGCGAACGCTCGAAATCCAGCCGGTATGGCGCATCGTTTGCGGTGCCCACCGGAACGGTAATGGTCCAACCGGGAAGACGATCGACGAATGTCACCGGCACCCGTTCCGGCAGTTGCGCTGGGCCGCGGAAGAGTTCGACGACGATCTCCTCGGATCGGTAGTAGTCGAAGGGCCATTCGGACGGGTCGCCATAAATGGCCAGCGGGACCGGAAGAACGCCCGGCACCATGCCCTTCGACCAGTCCTGCTTGGTAGTCACTTCCGAAGTGACCGCGACGCTGAGGTCGTCTTTGAGCGTGTGGGTTACCGGGTCCAGCAACTCTTTCCCGGGCGAAACGGTGAGGTTGGCGCCCAGCGCGCCCCGCACCGAGTGAAGCTCTTCAACGTCGATGGTCACCGTGGTCCCGTCAGCCGCGGGCCGGACATCAGTTATTTGCTCGGGGCGACCCACTCCGGTGCTGGCATACAGCACAATCGTGATGGCATATGCCGCAACGAAAGCGACGGCCCCGGTGATGGCCCACTTCACGATGCCTCCCCGTCAAAGAGCGGCATGGAATGCGCTGCCGTCAGGGATTCTAGGGACTCGAGCTACGCGCGGCTACTCGACGGTGGCAGGTGCGGCCAGCTCGTCGGGTTCGGGCCGCAGATGCCGCCACCAGCACGAGATGTACAGCGACATCGAGATCACCAACACGACGATCACCCAGAGAACGACCGTGATGTCGATCCAGGCTCCGAATGGAGGTGAATCGGGAAGCGCATTTCGCAGCGGCATCACCGCAAAGAGCATCGCCGCATACCACGTCGTCATCGGCGGCTGGAATTTTCGCTTATCGCGCACCGTCTGAACAGCAACGAACAGGGCCAGGGTGGCAAGAGCGATCAGGACGCCGAGCATGGCGACGCCGAACGCCGCGGTGCTTAACGTCCGATGCAAATCCAGTCGGTAAGTCGGGGACACCTGGGCATTGCTGACGCGGGCGACGCCAACTTTCCAGCCGAGCAGACGGTCGACCAGTGTCACCGCTGCTCCTTGCGGCACCTGCGTCGCGCCGGCGAACAGCTGGACCGCGACCGGTCCTGAACGGTAGCGATCGAAGGGCCAATCCGCGATGTCGCCGGCAAGGGTAAGCGAAACCGGAAAAACATCGGGCAACGTGCCCTTCGCCCAGGTGCGCTTGCTAGCCGTCACCACGGATGTGATGACGACACTGAGATCTTCCTTCAGAGTGTGGGTTTGCGGGTCCAGTAACGCAGGCGCGGGTGAAACGGTGAGGTTGGCGCGAAGCACGCTGTTGTCCGACTGAATATCTTCGATGTCGACGGTCACCACGGTGGTATCGCCCGACAGTGAATTTTCAGCAACCTCGTGCGGCTGACCCATACCGCTGTTGACATACAGCACGATCGAGGCGACGTAGGCCCCGATGAAGGCCACGACACCAACGATGCCGAATCTCGAACGACGGCTCGGCAGGTGAAAACCATTCGCCGACAAGAGCGCCTCCTACTTACTCAACCGCATCAAATGCGTTACCGGGCCGCAGATGCCGCCACCAGCAGGAGATGTAGAGCCCCATCGAGATCACCAAGATGACGGTCACCCAGAGCACGATCGTGACATCGATGAAGACTCCGATTGGAGGCGAGTCGGGAAGCGCATTTCGCAACGGCACCACCGCAAACAGCATCGCCGCGTACCACGTCGTCATCGGCGGCTGGAATCGTCGCCGGTCCCGCACCGTCTGGACCGCAACGAAGAGGGCGAAGGCGGCAAGCGCGATCAGCACACCGAGGATGACGACCGCGAACGCCACGGTGCTCGGCGACCGGACTAAGTCCACTTGGTAGGGGCCGACCGCATCGTCGTCGTTGATGCGATCCGTACGTCGACATCCCAGCCCAGCAGGCGGTCGACCATAGTCACGTACCGCCGGCACGCGGGTAGAGCCGGGGCCGGATACGAGTTGGGCGACGACGGGCCCCGAATGGTATTGGTCGAAGGGCCAGTCGGCGACTTCGCCGCCGAGGGCCAGCGAAATGCGAAACACGTCGGGCAGCGTGCCTTTCGGCCAGGTGCGCTTGCTGGCGGTCACCGCGGAGGACACCGCGATGGTGAGATCGTCCTTGAGATTGTGAGTTTGCGGGTCCAGCAGCGCCGGGTCCGGGGTAAACGTTGATGTTGGAAACAACCAGGCTGTTGGCCGACTGAACTTCTTGTATGTCAATGGTCACCCTGGTCGCGTCGGGCGCCGGCTCGCCCCGAACGACGACATTGGGACGGCCCATTCCACTGTCGACGTACAGCACCACCGAGATGACGTAGGCCGCGACGAACAACACGACACCAACGATGCCGAATAGCGTGCGCCGGCTACTCAACGGTGACGGACTTCGCCAGGTTTCGCGGCTTGTCGACGTCGTAGCCGCGCGCCTGCGCCACCGACGCGGCGAACACCTGCAGCGGAATGGTCGACAGCAGCGGCTGTAAAAGTGTTGACACCGCAGGGATTTCGATCAGGTGATCGGCGTAGGGACGCACGGTGTCGTCACCCTCTTCGGCGATGACGATGGTCACCGCACCGCGGGTCTGAATCTCGCGGATGTTGGACATCAGCTTGGCGTGCAGCGTGGCGGCACTCTTGGGCGAGGGCATCACCACGATGACCGGCAGCCCGTCTTCGATCAAAGCGATCGGGCCGTGCTTGAGCTCGCCGGCGGCGAACCCCTCGGCGTGCATGTAGGCCAATTCCTTGAGTTTCAGCGCACCTTCGAGCGCCACCGGGTAGCCGACGTGGCGACCCAGGAACAGCACGGTCGAGGATTGGGCGAACCGATAGGCCAGGGCGACCGACCGGTTCGATCGTCGCGAGCACCCGGGCCACCAGGTCCGGCATCGCTTCCAGCTCGCGGTATTCACGCTCGACCTCGTCGGGGTACTTGGTGCCGCGGGCCTGCGCCAGCGCCAGGCCGACCAGGTAGTTGGCGGTGATCTGGGCCAGGAAGGTCTTGGTCGAGGCCACGCCGATCTCCGGGCCGGCGCGGGTGTAGAGCACCGCGTCGCACTCGCGCGGGATCTGCGAGCCGTTGGTGTTGCAGATCGCCAGCACCTTGGCCTTCTGCTCCTTGGCGTGGCGCACCGCTTCCAGGGTGTCCGCGGTCTCACCGGATTGCGATATCGCCACCACCAGCGTGCTGCGGTCCAAAACCGGGTCCCTGTACCGGAATTCGCTGGCCAGTTCCACTTCCACCGGCAGCCGCGTCCAGTGCTCGATCGCGTATTTCGCCAGCAGCCCGGAGTGATAGGCGGTGCCGCAGGCAACCACGAATACCTTGTCGATCTCGCGCAGTTCCTGATCGCTCAAACGCTGTTCGTCGAGCACGATCCGGCCGTCGACGAAATGGCCGAGCAGTGTGTCGGCCACCGCGGTGGGCTGCTCGGCGATCTCCTTGAGCATGAAGTACTCGTAGCCGCCCTTTTCGGCGGCGGCCAGGTCCCAGTCGATGTGGAACTCGCGGTATTCGACGTCCTCGTTGCCGTCGAAGTCGGTGATCCGGTAGCCGTCGGCGGTGATCACCACGCCTTGGTCCTGGCCGAGTTCGACGGCGTTGCGGGTGTGCGGGATGAAGGCGGCCACGTCGGAGCCGACGAACATCTCACCGTCGCCGACACCGATTACC
Organism: uncultured Actinomycetota bacterium; assembly: GCA_963832935.1. Classification (GTDB taxonomy): domain Bacteria; phylum Actinomycetota; class Actinomycetes; order Mycobacteriales; family Mycobacteriaceae; genus Mycobacterium. The sequence goes on along the minus strand of CAWHWA010000007.1, from coordinate 161,620 downwards.
AGCGGGGTCGACCGTCGGGCGGCCACGATGGTGCCGGGCTCGTCGGCGTTGGCGAACACCAGAGTGAAGTGGCCCTCGAGCCGGCGCAGCACCGCCAGCACCGAAGCGACGAAGTCGCCGGCCGTCTCACCCTCGCGATACGCCTGGGCGACCAGGTGCACCGCGACCTCGGTGTCGGTGTCGCTGGCGAACTCGACGCCGGCCGACTCCAGCTCGTGGCGCAGGGTCGCGAAGTTCTCGATGATGCCGTTGTGGACGACGGCGATCTTGCCGGCGGCATCGCGGTGCGGGTGGGCGTTGCGGTCGGTGGGGCGACCGTGGGTGGCCCAGCGGGTGTGGCCCAGGCCGGTGGTGCCGCCCAGGTCCTGCGGCGACATTTCGGCCACCGCCTTGTCCAGGTTGTCCAGCCGGCCGGCACGACGGCGCACGGTGAGTCTGCCCTCGCCGTCGACGAGCGCGATGCCTGACGAGTCGTAGCCGCGGTACTCCATGCGGCGCAGCGCGTCCATAACGACCTGGCAGGCAGGACCATGCCCGACGTAGCCGACGATTCCGCACATTCTGACCAGGATAATGCAGCCGTGCACCTGGGCCGACCCGTCGCCAGAGCGCTGGCGTGCTGACACGGCGTTGAGTCTGCGCTGAGGGCGGGATTTGGCCGGAATTGCCGCCCTGAGCGCACACTCGGCGCCCTAGCGTCACACTCGTCGACCTGACGGTATCGTTGGGCCGCCCACCTGCGTGAAAGGCCCGTTTTGACCGACCCATACCGCCGCTTCTCTGTCAGGCTTTACCAGCACACCGGCGCGGTCATCTTGTGGCATCAGCGCACCTTCACCTATCACCGGCACGCTCGAGCAGTGCGAAAAGGCGTATCGCGATGCGCAGCTGCATTGTCTGCTTGCCGGGTGGTGGAGCGTGGTGTCGCTGCTCGTGATGAATTGGATAGCGCTGTTCTCCAACTACAGCGCGATACGGAAGGGCCGCGCCTTGGCCGCGCAGGCTCCGGCGCCCTACGCCGGGAACCCTTATGTCCCCGCCGGCCAGAGCAGTCCCGGGCCCGCCTCCCGGGTGGTACCCCAACCCCTCGGGACTGGGGCAGCGGTACTGGGACGGTGTCACGTGGACTCATTGGACCCATCCCCGCTAACGTCAACGAGTGGCCCGCATCCGCAAGCTCGTCGCCGCCCTCAGCCGCCGTGGCCCGCACAAGGTTTTGCGTGGTGACCTGGCCTTTGCCGGTTTGCCGGGCGTGGTGTACACCCCCGAGTCGGGTCTGAACCTCCCCGGCGTCGCCTTCGGTCACGACTGGCTCACCGGTACCGCTCGCTATTCGGGTCTGCTGGAGCATCTCGCGTCGTGGGGCATCGTGGCCGGAGCTCCCGACACCGAGCGTGGCCTGGCGCCTTCGGTGCTGAATCTGGCCTCCGATCTCGGCACCGCCCTCGACATCGTGGCGGGTGTGCGCCTCGGACCGGGCAACATCAGCGTGCACCCCACCAAGCTCGGGGTGGTGGGCCACGGTTTCGGGGCCTCGGCCGCCGTGTTCGCCGCGGCCGGGATGCCCACGACGCTGGCGGCGGTCGCGGCGGTGTTCCCGACCGTCACGAGTCCCCCCGCCGAGCAGCCGGCCGCGGCGCTGAAGGTTCCCGGTTTGATCCTGACCGCGCCGGGAGATCCGAAGACGTTGAATGCCAACGCGCTGGCGCTTTCCCGCGCGTGGAACACGGCCACGCTGCGCATCGTCAGCAAAGCAGAACCCGGCGGCTTGAGTGAGGGCCGGCGCCTGGCGTCGGTGTTCGGGCTGCCCGGCTCCGACCGCCGCACACAGCGATCGGTTCGGGCCCTGCTGACCGGGTATCTGCTCGTTCACACTCGCCGGCGACAAAACCTATCGCGACTTCGCCGATCCAGATGCGGTGCTGCCCAAGACAACTCAGATGGACCCCGAGGCAGCCACCAGTCGCGCTCGAAGAAAAGATCGTCGCACTGCTGAAGTGACGCTAGGCCGGCCAGCGCGACGTCAGCACGTGCGGCGCCCACGCCGGCCACGTAGGCGCCCCGACCAACTGGCCACCACTCATTTGGGCGACGATACGCGGACCTTTGCGCGCACTGTTGTCGAAGACGGTCGCGGAGTCGCAGCGCATCATCGCGGTGCCGACCAGTGGCCAAAGGCGTTGGTACCGTTGACGAATCTTGTCCTCGGGCACGTCGTGCCCGCCCGCCATGACTCGATGCTTAACCCGCTGCACGGCTAGCTCTTCGGGGATGAGCAGGACGTGCAGGATGACCGTGTAGGACGCCGCGTGTGCGCTGTCGATCAGCTCGAGTTTGGACGGGTCAGAAAACACCGTTTCGGCGATGAACGATCGGCGCAGTTCGATGAGCCTGGCTCTGGTGTCGGCGGCGATCTGGGCGGCATCGTAGGCATGCGCGGCCGGGTCGGCGGGCCAGCGTTGTCGGGCTATCTCGTCGGCGTTGACGAAGGCGCTTTTCGGCAGCAGCGGTGCGAGCGTGAATTCGACGAAGGTCGATTTACCGGCTCCGTTGGGCCCGACGACTAGGTCGAGCCGGTTCATCGGGCTCCGGAGTTCACTTCTTGCGTCGTGCGCGTCGTGCGCTGGCCGTCAACACGGTCGAACCGCCATCGGGCCGGTATTCGACGATCTCACCGGCATCGTTGAGGGCGACGGTGGTGATGCCACGCTTGGCCAACAGCTCGCCGTAGTTGGACTCGTTGAGGTTTTCTTGGATCGCCGCCGCGATTTCGGCGTTGAAGACGACACCTTCTTCGACACTGAGCTCGGCCAGTTCCAGGTCGCCCGCCAGCGCCGCCTCCACCCGCCGGCGTGCAGCGGTGTGCTGGCTAGATACGGCGCGACCGACCCGCGCCCAGTGATCGAGTTGCTGCTTGGCCGAACGGCTCTGCCGTGCCCCCTCGGCCGCGGCGCTATCGACCAGGTCCGTGGCGAACCGGGTGACCCGACCTGCGGTGTCAGCCATCATTCCTCAATTCTGTAGCAATATGTAACAAGTGTAGCAAGGAGCTACACGCGGTGCGAACTACGCGAAGAGCACCGCGGCGCGAGCCGCCCTGCCCCGCGTGATTAAGTGTCGTTCATGCGAATCGGAATCGCTCTGGACTATTCAAGCGGCTTCCACGAAGCCGTCGACCGCATCGTCGAACTCGAGAAGGCCGGCATCGACATCGCCGTAGTGGCCGAGGCGTATTCGTTCGACGCCGTCAGCCAGCTCGGCTATCTGGCCGCCAAGACAAGCACCATCGAATTGGCCTCGGGCGTGTTTCCCATCTATATCCGCACGCCGTCACTGCTGGCGATGACGGCCGCGGGCTTGGACTTCGTGTCCGACGGCCGATTTCACTCTGGGAATCGGCACCTCCGGACCCCAAGTGATGGAGGGCTTTCACGGCGTCGAATTCGACGCCCCGATCGGCCGCACCCGCGAGATCGTGGAGATCTGCCGGCAGGTGTGGCGCCGGGAGCGGGTCCAGTACGACGGCAAGTACTACCAGCTCCCGCTGCCCGCCGATCGCGGGACGGGGTTGGGAAAGCCCCTGCAGCTCATCAATCATCCTGTGCGCGAACGTATTCCGATCACCATCGCGGCGCTGGGCCCGAAGAATGTCGAACTCACCGCCGAGATCGCCGAGGGCTGGCAGCCGGTCTTCTACCTTCCGGAGAAGGCCGACACCGTCTGGGGCGAGGCGCTGGCCGCCGGTACCGCCAAACGCGATCCGGCCTTGGGGCCGCTGGACATCGTGGTGCATGCGTCGTTGGCCATCGGCGACAACGTCGAGGAGCGACTGGCGTGGGTCAAGCCGCAGCTGGCGCTCTACATCGGCGGCATGGGCGCCAAGGGCCGCAACTTCTATCACAACCTGGCGACCCGCTACGGCTACGGCGAGGTCGCGGACAAAATCCAGGAGCTGTACCTGTCCGGCCGCAAGCGTGAGGCCATCGAATCGGTGCCCGACGAGTTGGTGCGCGGGATGTCGCTTGTGGGACCACGCGGTTTCATCGCCGAACGCATCGCCGCCTTCGCCGAGTCCGGTGTGACGACGCTGTTGGTAAGTCCGGCAGCGACCGACCCGAAGGAATCCGTGCGTTTTGTCGAAGAAGTGCTCGAGCTGCGGGGCGCATAAGACATCACTGCCCTGCCTGCGGAACCTGGTCTGCGGCAATCTCACACGGCGTTGACCCATCGTTCGGCGGCGCGGCTGGGGGCGCGGGCACAGCCGCCGGCGCGGGCGTGGCCACCGGGGCGGGCACGTTAGCAGGCGGTGGGCCGTCAACCGGCGGCGGTGACGTGTCAGCGGGCGGCGGCGCGTTCACTGGTTGAGCCTCTTCGACTTTGGCATCGTGCTTGTCGTCGGGATCGTCGCGCTCTTTGTCCGCGTCGTCGTGCTCATCGTCGGGGTCGAACGGATCCTCGTCGGACGCTCGAGTCCTCGTCGAATGGGTCGTTGCCCACCGAATCGTCAAGCCCTGCAGAATCACCGACCCCGTCCGCAGCCGAACCCAGCAGACCACTCATCGCATCGACAATCCGGCTGGCCAGCCCGCCAAGTCCACCCAGACCCCCGGCTCCCCCACCGAGATCCCCAACCAGTCCGCCAAGGCCGTCGGCTCCCGTTGGTATGGCTGAAGCATCACCTAGCGCGGCCCCCAAGTCCGACAGCGGTGACGCCGGGGGCGCCGGTGCTCGGAGCCGGTGCGGAAGCCGCCGGCGCGGGTGCGGGATCCGCCGCAACGCTGGGAAGCACGGCGGCGGGCACTGTCACCGCCGGGGCGCTCGACAGTGTCGGGGCGCTCGGCGGTGTCGGTTGCGATGGTGGAAAACCCGGCCCGAGGTCGCCGGGAAATTCGAAGTAGGCCGCAGGTACGGCAGCCATCCTGTCGTTGACCATGTCGTAGGCAGTCCCGAACGCGGCCAGTGAGGAGCGCATGGCGGTCAACCAGTCGTTGCGAATGTCGTTGTCCACGTACGGCGTCATCTGCTCGTGGACGACCTCCTGCGCCGTTGACCGCTCGCCCGCCCCGGCAGTCACCACCGCGGCGGCGGCCAACCAGGCCGACCGCTGCGCCAGGCTGCGATCGTCGATCGCGATGGCAGTCCCGACCTTCGAGTCGAGCAGATACCACAGGTTGTCGCGCAGCGATTCACACCGCTGCGCGGCCGCCCGCACTTCGGTGGCAACCATGTTGGCGGCATCGCAATGGCGTTGCAGGAACGCAACCGCGGAGTCGCTTCCCGCCCCTGTCCATGCCGCCGTCAGGTCGGCAACCTGGGCATGCTGAATCCGCAAACCTTCGGCGGCCGCAGCACCGGCTGCCCGCAGCTCCGCGCAGTCGCGGTCGAGGACTCGGAGGTCCAGGCCGTCTTCGCTGTCGAGCCAGTCCCGGATCTGGGACGGGTGCGATGTCAGATCCGGATGCTCGTACCCCAGCGTCTGGCAGGCCCGCACGTAGACCTGCGTGTGCTCGATGGCGACCCGGCCCTCGGCGAGGCGCTCGGCGACGTCTAACCGGTCGGCCACGATCAGGCGATCCGCGCCGCGGCATACAGTTCGGCGTCGGCATAGCGTTCGGCGCCGGACCGCAGCGCGACGGCGATCGCGACCGACGCCCGCGACCACTGCGACAACTGCTCCGCCAACCGCTCCAGCTCGCGCCCGCAGCGCGTCGCCGCGCGCGGTGTATGCCCGCCCGGCCGTCGCTCCGCTAAAAGCCAACGCCGCCAGGTGATCACAGACGGCGCGGTCGATCAGTTCGGCGGCAGCCCGCAATTGGTCAGCAACCCGATGGACTGCCGCGACGTCGATCCCGGTGCGGTCAAAAGTGGCGTGTTGTACTCGACTTTCGAATCCCATGCCTAATCCGACGCGGGACTGTGCGTCGGGGTTCCAGCGTGGCTGGATTAGCGCGCAGCGCTGACCGCTGCGGCAACGCGAGTGGCGACCCGCTGAGCAATGTCTTCGTCGGGCGCTTCCACCATGACCCGGATCATCGGTTCAGTTCCCGAGGGGCGCAACAGGATTCGACCGGTATCACCCAGTTCGGCCTCGGCCTCGTCGACCGCGCTACGCACCGAGGGCGCGGCGGCCGCGGTGGTCTTGTCGGCGACCGTGACGTTGATCAGCACCTGCGGGAACGACTGCATCCTCGAAGCGAGCTCGGCCAGGGATGAGCCGGTCTGCACCATCCGCGTCATCAAGCGCAGCCCGGTGACGATGCCGTCGCCGGTGGAGCCCAGCGCGGGCATCACGATGTGGCCGGATTGCTCGCCGCCCAGGCGTGTACTCGCCGGCCCGCAGCTCCTCTAAGACGTAGCGGTCGCCGACGCCGGTCGTGCGGACCGTGACACCCGCGTTGCGCATGGCCTGGTGCAGTCCGAGGTTGCTCATCACGGTGGTGACCAGTGTGTTGGACGCCAGTTCGCCGGCCTCTTGCATCGCCAGCGCGAGCACCACCATGATGGCGTCGCCGTCGACGAGCTCGCCGTTGGCGTCCAGCGCCAGGCACCGGTCGGCGTCCCCGTCGTGGGCGAGGCCCAGGTCGGCACCGTTCGCAAGTACCGCGGACCGCAGCGACTCCAGGTGTGTCGATCCGCAGCGGTCGTTGATGTTGAGCCCATTGGGCTCGGCGTTGATCGCGATGACCCGAGCGCCGGCGGCGCGGTAGGCGCGCGGTGCGGCCGACGATCCCGCGCCGTGGGCGCAGTCGACGACCACGGTCAGGCCGTCGAGCGGCTGCGTGCTGGCCTTACCGACATGGCGCAGGTAGCGATCGGCGGCATCCTCGGCGTCGATGACGCGGCCGAGCCCGGCGCCGACCGGGCGCAAACCCGGCCCGGCGACGACCAGTTGTTCGATCTGGTCCTCGGTGTCGTCGTCCAGCTTGCGACCGCCGGGGCCCGAAGATCTTGATGCCGTTGTCGGGCATCGGGTTGTGCGACGCCGAGATCATCACTCCGAAGTCGGCGTCATAGGCGCCGGTCAGGTAGGCCACCGCGGGGGTGGGAAGGATCCCGACCCGCAGCGCGTCAACACCCTGGCTGGTCAGGCCGGCGATCACCGCGGCTTCCAGCATCTCGCCGCTGGCCCGCGGATCGCGGCCGATCACGGCCACGTGCCGGCCCGGTTCTCTTGGGCCGGCCAGGCACCGCGCCGCCGCAGTGCCCAGCGCCAGTGCCAGCTCGGCGGTCAACTCATGATTGGCGACTCCTCGTACACCGTCGGTGCCAAATAGTCGACCCATCGGACAAACCTCTCACAGTGACCGTCAGCGCACAAAGTGCACTTAACGTTTGTGACCGCAACCGCGCACGTTTGTGCGACGACACGCCGAAGACGACGGACAAAGACGCGCAAAGATGCGCAGTCGCGGCCAGAAAGTGATCCGTGATCAGCGCTTGCTGTACTGCGGGGCCTTACGGGCCTTCTTCAGGCCGTACTTCTTGCGCTCGGTGGCACGCGGGTCACGGGTGAGGAAACCGGCCTTCTTCAGCGGGGGCCGGTCCTCGGGCTGGACCACGATCAGCGCCCGGGCGATGCCCAGACGCAGCGCGCCGGCCTGACCCGACGGACCGCCGCCGTGCAGCAGGGCGTAGATGTCGAAGGTTTCCACCCGATCGACGGTGACCAGCGGAGCCTTGATCAGCTGCTGGTGCACCTTGTTGGGGAAGTAGGCCTCCAGGCTGCGGCCGTTGAGGTCGAACTTGCCGGTGCCGGGCACCAGGCGCACCCGCACCACGGCTTCCTTGCGGCGGCCGACGGTCTGGATGGGCCGATCGAGCACGATCGGTTCGCTGGGCTGGGCCGCAGGGGTCTCGGCAGTGGTCTCGGCCGGGGTCTCCTCGGTTGTCACCTCGACGACCACTTCGGTGGTCACCTCGGGCGCTGCCTCGGGTGTTGCCTCGTTGGTTTCGGTCACTGGGCCACCTGCTTGATCTCGAACGGAACCGGCTGCTGCGCGGCGTGGGGGTGCTGCGGGCCGGCGTAAATGTGCAGTTTGCGCTGGATCTGACGGCTGAGCTTGTTGTGCGGAAGCATGCCGACGATGGCGTTCTCGACCACGCGCGTGGGGTGCTTTTCCAGCAGCTCGCCGATCGTGCGGCTGCGCAGACCACCGGGATACCCCGAGTGGCTGTAGGCCAGCTTGTTCTGCAGTTTGTCGCCGCTGAGGGCGACCTTTTCGGCGTTGATGACGATGACGTAATCGCCGCCATCGACATTGGGTGCGAACGTCGGCTTGTGCTTACCGCGCAACAGGGTGGCTGCCGCGACGGCAAGGCGGCCAAGCACTACGTCCGTGGCGTCGATGACGTACCACGACCTCGTGGTGTCACCCGCCTTTGGCGCGTAGGTGGGCACAGCGCTTACCTTCTTTTCTCTCGGGTGGATCCCGGTTGGGGCCGGGTGCCGGTCAAGCGTCCACGGTTGGGGTTTGGTCTCGGCGACCGACATTGACCCGAGTCCCCGGCGTACCGCACGCCAACGGAGCAGCTTACCGACCCGCATCCCCGCAGGTCAAAATGACTGTGTGGTCCCGCCGGCTCTCCTTCCGCCGGGACCACACAGAGGCTCACGATTGCGGCTACCTGGCCCAGACGCCGGCCGCCCGACGATCGGCGTTCGCCACCTCGTCCGCGCCGTCGCGCACCGCGTTTCCCAGGTCCACCAGAATCTCGTTCAACGCGGTCGCCGCCTGGTGCCACTTGAGCTGCTCGGCCTGGTAGGCGGCTGCCGCTTCGCGGGTCCACAGCTGCTGCAACGGCGCGATTTGCGACCTCAACTCGTCCAGCAGCGCATTGAAACGCACCGACGTGGTGTGGATCTCCTGCCGCACCGAGTGTTCGATTTCGCCGAAGTTATAAGACAGCACTGGGTCCACAGGAACGTCCCCCTCAGAGATTTCCGCCGGCGGCGCCGATGTGGTGCGCATGGTTCTGGCCGGCCTCCTGCAGCACGGCCTCGTTGTGTCGAATCGAGTCGGCGATCGTATGCAGCACGTGGTAGAGCCGCAAAGACTCGGCATTCCAGCGATCGACCACGTCCTTGAACCGCGCGGCCGCAGGCCCACCCCACACCGACGGGGGCACGCTGCCCATGCCACCGATAAATGCCTGCAGCATCGCCCGGATCTCTTCGTTGCGGGCATCCGTCGTGCCTGCGACCGAGCGCATCAGATCAAAGTCGGTGCTCAGTGTGTTCGCACCGATTGGTGTACTCAACCTTTCCCCTTCCGTTCTGATACCAAGTACGACCGCGCCCGCCACCATTCGGTTCCATCCGATTTCCTCGACCCATCGCTATTGCTCAGCCGATCGCTCGGGCGGACCGCACCGCCTGCTCACACACGTCGCGGACGGCATCCTCGCCGCCGGGCCGGCTCTGGCATCCGACGCTGATCCGAACCGACCCATCTACCAACACCGTCCATCGCACGTGATGGCTGGCGCGTAGTTCGCGATAAGTCACCGCCGGCCGGCCGGCGGTGACTCCGGATGGGTTGAAATCGACAAACACACCCGCAGGCTCGGTGTCGATCGCACGTCTCAGCCGCTCAGCGGTGGCACTGAGTGTCTCGTCAGGAATCGGCGACTGTGTGATGTGCAGCGCGACTTCAGGATCCGACGGCGAATTGACCTGTACTCGTGCCGAACCCGGCCCGGTGACCACGCGCTGGGTCGGCCAATCCGCCGGCACCGTCAGTGCGACCCGGCCTTCCACCAGAAATGTCGTCGGCGGAGTATTCACGGGCGGGACTGCACGATGGCCGACAGCGGCCATCGCCGGCACCGCCGCGGCCAGCACGGTGGCGGCGGCCGCCAGCCCGCCCAGCATCCGAACGCGCGATCGCCACGACCGGCATCGACGGGCTGCAGCCGTGGCAGTTCGTCCTGCGCCTTGACGGCCGCCGACACGGTCAGCCGTACCAACCGAGCATCACCGATCTCCACTACTGGCCGACCGCTTCGGCGCAGTCGGCCGGCGATCAACGTCGCAAGCGCTTGCGCCCCGGCAACTGCGCCGGGCACGTCGATCAGCACGGCGGTCGTTGTACCGCCGGCCATTTCGCCGATCAAACGCACAATCGCCTCGGCAACAGGTTGCGGCTCTGCCCCGCGCGGCACAGCAACGACATCGTCACCCGCGATCGCCACCAGCCGCTCGGCAATCTCCACCACCATCGCTGCCGGCTCTGCATTCGATGCCTGCCTGAGCAACCACGACCGCGGCTGCACCTGCACGTCATCGGCCAAGGTCGCTGCGGCCGCGGCAACTACATCGACCCGCGACGACGGCCACCACGACGGATGAATCACCTGAATTGTTTTCTGCGCGTCCGGGTTTCCGCATTTCAGTGACCGCAGCGCGGTGCGCCACAGCGAATCGACGGCCACCGGCCGCCCATCCACCAATGCCAATTGATCGTCAATCGCATCGAGAGCCGCCTGGAGAATCTCGGACGTGTCGGTCGTCGGCGACCACTCGCTGTGCCGCAACATAACCGGCGAATCGCACCCGGACCCGTCACGATAATGGTGCGATGTCCGTTCACGGCTCCGGACTCCAGCCGACCTGTATTACCTGCTCGGCACCGGCGTGAGTGACCAAAACGCCACGCCCCGCGGGCAACCGTGCCGGACGACCCGAACCCAACAGGGTGCCCTCATCCGGACGCGCACTCATCATCAGCCCCATGCAGCCGATCTCACGCATGGCCGCCAATAGTGGATCGAACAGGGCACGCGCTGCGCCCCCGCTGCCGCCGTGCCACGACCACGTGCAGTCCTAAATCTCTTGCATGCGGCAAGTATTCGAGCATCGCCAGCAGCGGGTTTCCCGCCGGAGTGGCGACCAGGTCGTAGTCGTCGACCACGAGGTAGATTTCCGGGCCGTACCACCAGGACCGGGCCCGCAGCTGGGCCTGACTCACGTCCGCAGGAGGCATCCGACGCTGCAGCACGTCGAGCAAGCCCGGCATCAGCGCCCTGAGCGCGGTCGGCGACATGGCATAGCCGCCGAGATGTTGCGACTCCACGACGCCCAGCAGGGTACGCCGAAAGTCGACGATCAGTAGTTGCGCCTCCGCGGCCGTCTTCGTCCGGACGATATCGCGGCACAAGGTCCGCAACGTGGTGGTCTTTCCGCATTCGTTGTCACCGAGGATCAACAGATGCGAATTCCGCTCGAAGTCGACTGCGACCGGCCGCAGTCGACGCTCTTCGAGACCAAGGAGTAGTTGCGCATTGAGTTCATCGCCCGCCTGGTGGACGACGACATTGTGGTCGACGTGGGTGGGCAGCAGCGGTATGGGCGGGGCGGCTAACTCACCGTGACGGCCCCGCAGTTCTCCTACGTCAATCGGCGATGAAATGACCATGTGCAGTCCGTCGTGGGACAGGCCGCGGCCCGGTCGATCACGAGGCACGTCGTGTGCTCGTTTTCGGTCAAGCTCGGAATCCGCGGGATCGCCCAGCCGCAATTCGATGCGAGTGCCGATCTGATCCTTCAGCGACGGTCTGATCTCTGCCCAACGCGAAGCCGAGAGCACGACGTGCACTCCGAACGACAGCCCTTGGACGGCAATAGAAGTGATCGATTCCTCAACTGACTGGAACTCATGGCGCAAGCTTGCCCAGCCGTCGATTACGAGAAAGACGTCGCCGAACGGGTCGTGGCCCGAATCCGGGCCCCACTCGCATCGCAGCTGACGATACTGCGCGATCGAGTCGATGCCCCGGTCGCAATAGCTGGCCTCTCGGGAGCACATGATGGACTCGAGCTCGGCGATCATGCGCCCGACGAGCTGCGGCTCGGCTCTGCTGGCGACCGCGCCCACATGCGGCAATGCGCTTAGCGACGCCAGCGTTCCGCCGCCGAAGTCCAGACAGTAGAACTGGACTTGACCCGGATCGTGAGCGGCCGCCAACGCGGTGATCAGTGTCCGCAGTGCTGTCGACTTGCCCGATTGTGGTGCCCCCACAATGGCGACATTGCCTGCAGCCCGGGATAAGTCGACCATTAACGGCGTCCGACACTGCTCGAAAGGGCGGTCGATGATGCCGATGGGTACGTTCAGACTGCCCAGTCCAGCGTCGCGCAGCAGGCTCGCCAGCGGCGGCGCCACACCCAACGGCGGTAGCCAAACCCGGTGTGCGGGCGGCCCGTGTCCCGACAGGCGGTCCAGTACGGTCCGCAGCACGGTGGGTGCGGGCGACGCATCTGCCTTGACGCCGTGCGCGATCGGCCCGACGGCTTCTGTGGTGAACATCCGCACCGATACCGGCGTCACTTGGTGTACCGGTGCGATCCCTCGAGCCGGCCCGCCTGCCTGCAGCGGTCCTGACACGAATGCGGTTTGGAAGCGAATCAGCTCGTCGCTACCGGAACGCAGAAAGCCTGCTCCCGGTGTGTTCGGCAGTTGGTAGGCGTCGGGTGTTCCCAATACGATTCGTGATTCGCTTGGGGACAACGTCTTCAAGCACACCCGATAGGACAGGTGGGCTTCCAGCCCCCGCAGCCGGCCCTCGTCGAGTCGCTGGCTAGCGAGCAATAGGTGCATACCCAACGACCGGCCGAGTCGACCGATCGCGACAAACATGTCGGCAAAATCCGGGTGCTGGCTCAACAGTTCCGAGAACTCGTCGACGACAACGAACAACGCGGGCAGAGCGATCAATTCCGCACCGGTCCGGCGAGCCTGCTGGTATGCCGCCAAGCTGGCGCAGCCCGCCGTTCGCAGCAGCTGTTGCCGACGGTTGATCTCACCGGCCAACGCGTCACGCATCCGGGCGACCAGCGGCGCTTCCTCCGCGAGGTTGGTGATGACCGCGGCCACGTGCGGAGCATGTGCCAAGTCGAGAAACGTTGCCCCACCTTTGAAGTCGATGAGGAGGATGTTGAGCACCTCCGGGGAGTTGCGCGCCATCATGCCGAGAGCGACGGTGCGGAGCAGCTCCGACTTGCCCGACCCCGTCGCACCCACGCAGAGTCCGTGTGGCCCGATGCCGTGTTCGGCAGGTTCCTTGATATCCAGCTCGAGCGACACTCCATCGAGCATGGTTCCAATGGGGGTGCACAGTCGTGCGTGGTGGCTCTGGCTGCGCCACATGGTGATCGGGTCAAAATGGGCGACGTCGTCAAGCCCGATCAGGGCCGGCCATCCTGAGCCGCCGTCTCGGTAGTACGCCGCGCCGACCCGGTATGTGGCAAGCCGGCGCGCACATATCACCGCGTCTAACGGATCCATTTGGTCGGGGAGCCTCAGCGCTTCAGCCACGCCCGCATGCCCGATCGTCAACGGCGAGCCGGCGCGGCCGGGGCGAGCCTCGAGGATGGTCACACCCGCGATCGCGTCGGCGCTATCAAAATCGCCACGCCCCTCTAAGTCGCCTATCATCACCACGCGCGGCGGCAGTTCGGAACCGGATAATGCGCGGTACGCCTCGGCCGGGCTCTGATACACCATGCGGGCAGGCCCCACCGAATCACTGGCGGCGGGATGTTGGTTGTGCGGCAGCCACTTCAACCAGTCCCAATGAGCCCGATGCCGTTCTTCGATCACGCCGACGATCAGCAACTGATCCGGAGGGTGCAGCACGGCCAGCTGGCAGATCATCGCGCGCAGCAGTCCGCGCACCTCGGTCGAATCGCCGTCGACGGTCACGCACGCTGTTGCCGTCAGGTCAACCGTGATTGGCACGTCCACGATCGTCGCGTGCGTGTGGATAAAGCGATGCGCGGCGGCGACGGTCACCGGATCCGACCGCTCCCCGGGCTGGATCTCGGGGGCCACCAACCGGGTCGAAAGTGGGTGAGTACCAATTCCGATGCGAACCCGACAGAAGTCGGGGTCAGTCAATCGCCGTTCCCACATTCGTGGGCGGCCGATCAATGTCCACAGCGTATCGGGGTCGGGATGGCTCCAGTCGAGCGACGCACGCTGTGCCGCAGCGATTTCGGTGACCGTCGCGCGCAGACGACCTAGGTATCCCAGGTAATCGGTGCGGTCCACATCGATCTCGCCGCCCTGCCGACGGCCACGTTGGGTGACCGCGGTCAGCACCATCGAAGCCAGCATCATCATCGGGAATGCCAGAAACGCGGGATTGCGGGTAACGGCGGAGCCGGAGAGGAAGGACACGGCCATGACGCCCAGAGCCGCGAGGGACATGCCAACCGGCAGCAGTCGCATCAGCAGGCTTGGCGATGTGGAGCGCGGCAGCCCGGGCGGCGCGGCAACGATGATGTCTGCAGTCGCGACCGCCGTCGGCAGCTGCCGCACAACAGGTACGAACCCCTCAGTCATCCCCGCCCCTCCCAGCGTGCGACGACGGTAAGCGGCTACGGAATTGGCCGCAACTCACCTGTGGACAACCGGATACCAGTGGATCGAAATCGCGTTAGCCTCCTGATCATCCGAAGCCGATGAGGTGGATGTTGTCTGTATCCGATCCCGGGCTACGCCGCGTGTCCGTGCATGCCGGCGATGCCGTCGTCGACTTGGCTCTGCCTTCCGGAATGCCTGTTGCCGCCCTGATCCCGCCGATCGTCGACACCTTCAAAAGCCACGGCGCGGACAGTTCGCCGGCCGCACGGCGACGCGGTATCAGCTGTCGGGCCCCGGCGCGGCCACGTTGCATTCGTCAATGACGTTGGCGCAAAGCGGTATCCGAGATGGTGATGTCCTGGTTTTAAGCCGGTCCGCAGCACGGTTGCCCGTTTTCCGTTACGACGATGTGGCGGAAGCTGTGTCGGAGACGCTAAACGGCCGGACTTGGAATCAATCCCAGCACCACCGGGCGACGCGGCTTTCCGCTGCGCTTGCAGCCGGCTGGCTAACCGGTGTCGGGGGCCTGGCACTCGTTCGAAATACGTTTACCGCGAGCGCCGGGCGCTCTGTTGGCACCACTGCGGCAATGGCGGCGCTTGTCGCGTTCATCGCCGTGATGTTGGCGGCACTCGCGCAGCGGGCATACCGCGACTCGATGGCCGGGCTCACGCTGAGCCTGATCGCTACGACGTTCGCCGCGATTGCGGGCTTTCTGGCGGTGCCTGGCTCCCCCGGTGTCCCCAACGTGCTTCTGGCCGCCACCGCGGGAGCCGTCACCGCGGTGCTGGCAAAGCGTGTATCCGATTGTGGAGCAATCATATTGACTGCAACGTCGTGCTTCGCGATGGTCGTCGCGGCCGCGGCGTTCGGGGGCATGGTCACCGGGGCCCCGTTGTACGTGATCGGTGCCGTGGCCGCGCTGGTATCACTTAGCCTGCTTGGGGTAGCGGCACGCGTTGCTATTGCATTGGCCGGATTGTCACCGAAGCCAGCAGACCCGGATACCGTCGAGTCACCTGCGGACGGGTTGGCCGCCAAGGCCATCCGTGCTGATGAGTGGTTGGCCAGTCTGCTCGCTGCATTCTCGTCCTCGGCGGCCGTCGGCGCCATCATCACCGTCCTGGCGGGCACACCGCGGCTCAGCTGCATTGCCTATGGCGCTGCTACCAGCGCGCTACTGCTGCTGCGTGCCCATTCGGGTGATGGGAAACGCACATTGGCGTGTGTCATCAGCGGAGTGGTCACTATCGGAACAACGCTCGGTTGTGCCGCGATCAGTACCCCGGAGCACGGCCCCTGGATCGCTGCAGCGACGGCGTTGCTGGTCGGTGCAACGGTCTACCTGGGGTTCGTCGCTCCTGCGATATCGCTCTCACCCATCGCACGTAAGGGTGTCGAGCTGTTCGAGTGTTTGGTCCTCATCGCGATGGTTCCCCTGACCTGTTGGATATGCGGCCTCTACAGCGCCGCCCGCGGTCTGCATACGACATGAAGCTAAGCACCTCGCGCGTCGTGCGCGTGGCGACGGTATCGGTGCTGCTGGCATACTTTGGAACGCCTTCGGCACAAGCGGTTTCGCCGCCACAAATCGACGACAGGTTGCTGCCCAAACCGGCATTGCCGGCACCGCCGAAGCCGACTGTGCAACGCGAGGTTTGCACGATGGTGACCGGGGACCCGGGACCAGGCCGGAATCAACTCGCAGATCTCGATCTCCCGCGTGTCTGGCAGCTCACCCGCGGTGCGGGTCAACGGGTCGCGGTGATCGACACCGGCGTTTCGCGACACCGCCGACTGCCCGATGTGGTGCCCGGAGGCGACTACGTGTTCACCGGTGACGGCACCCAGGATTGCGACGCACACGGGACCTTGGTCGCTGGAATCATCACTGCTGCAGCCGATTCCAAAACCGATAGCTTCAGCGGTGTGGCGCCCGATGTCACTTTGATCAGCATCCGGCAGTCCAGCGCGAAATTCGCATCCGTGAGCGACCCGTCGAGCTCCGGGATCGGAGATGTGGACACCATGGCGAAAGCGGTTCGGACCGCCGCGGACCTGGGCGCCTCGGTCATCAACATTTCGGCGGTGGCATGCGTTCCGGTCACGTCGGAGCTCGACGACCGGGCGCTAGGCGCCGCACTCGCCTACGCAGTCGATGTCAAGAATGCCGTCGTTGTGGCCGCGGCCGGAAACACCGGTGGCGCCGGACAATGCCCGCCGCAGCGCCCGGATGCGACCTGGCAGACTGTCTCGGTCGCGGTCAGTCCGGCCTGGTACGACGACTACGTGCTGACAGTCGGTTCGGTGAATGCGGACGGAACGCCGTCGGCCTTCACTCTGGCCGGACCCTGGGTCGATGTCGCCGCGAACGGCGAGGCGGTGACTTCGTTGAGTTCTGCGCCACTGTCCGGCACCAGTTACGCCGCACCGATTGTCAGCGGACTCGCCGCATTGGTCCGTGCCCGATTCCCGGCGTTGACGGCACGGCAGGTGACGCAGCGTATCGAGGCGACAGCGCATCACCCGCCGGCCGGATGGAATCCGTTGGTCGGCAACGGCACAGTCGATGCCCTTGCCGCGGTGAGCACCGATGCGAGTTCTCCCGGCAACGTCGCCAAACCACCGCCGGCGCGTGCGCCGATCGCAATGCCGCCGCCACCCAGACCAACGAATTCTCATGCGCGGGACACCGCGTTGCGCGGCGCAACCATGTGCCTGATCGCGCTGATGTGCGCGCTGATCATCGGTGCGGCCAGGCGGCGGCTACGGGGGTCCCGCGACGACGTCGCGGGCGACTGACGCGTTCGCCCTGCTCAGTTCCGGCCCGGATGGCAACACCGCGAGCATCGGCCACGGCACCGGCACCGCTTCCGTCTGCAGACCGAGATCGTGTGCCGCATCGTTGTCGTGAATCGCGAATCGCACCCCGGTGTCAGTGACGAAGTAGCGTGCGCCGGCCCCGCCACTTCCCCGCACGTAGGCGCTCCGGCCTGGCGGCAAGTAGACGCCATCGAGCGCGGGACCACGACCGTCGGCTTGTGACAAGGCCACCGGCGCCCGACCAACGGGCAGCGGCAGGCCGCTCCCGGTGAGGAACGCCGCCCCGGATTGGCCGGGCGGCGTCGACTCAGAACTCACACACACGGTGGTGGCGGCGCTGCTCAGGCTGGCGTCCCCGGGTGCGGGTGCCCGTTCGGGGAACGTCCCCACCGGCAGCATGTTCACGATCTGCGCGCCCCGGATCACGTCAGGCGCCACGCTGATGGCGTCGCCGGTGCCCCGCGAGTCGGTGAAACGCAGCAGATCGGCGGCTACCTGACCGACACGTTGTACTCCGGTGCTCAGGACGGCGTAATACTCGTCACCATCGCCGCGGGTGATGCGCAGCACGCTGCCGACCGGAAAACCCGGGAGTCCAGCCGCCTTGCCGCCCGCCCCACGAATCCGTGGCGCCGTGATCGGCGGCGCCTCCGGGGCCGCATTCAGCAATGACTGCGAGACAACGAGCGGCGCGTGACCCTCCAGTCGTAGCGCACGCACCACCGCGGTATCCGCAAGATCCACCACCGCCCGCTGCCCGTTGTAAAGCAGGTAGGCGGGCGGACCCGAACCCGGTGTGACCAGGAGGGCCTGATCGCGGGCCAGGCGATGGACCGACGACCCCTCGGTCCACCCGACGACGACCGTCGTGGCCGCACCGCCGTCCGTATCGCAGATTGCCCAGGTCGCGTCGTCGCCGGACAGGGGCGGCCCGAGAAGCTGTGGCGCACCCGGAATACCCAGCAGCGGACCGCGTTTGGTGCCGCTCAATTCGGACTCGCGCACCGGCTGCGGATTGGCGTCGGCCGCCGCGATTAACCGCGCCGAGGCCAGGTTCAGCACCGGGTGCCAGATATCGCCGACTCGCACATACAGCGCTCCGGTCTCCTTGCCCATCACGATCTGGGCGTGATCGAGCCGTGCCTGGGGCCGCAGCACCCCAACAAACGCGCATCCCACCATCGCGACCGCCGCCAGTACGCAGCCGACCGTCAGGGTCCCCTTCCGCGCCCGGAGCGGTTCGCCGGGCGCGGAGCTATCCCCGCTCAGCAACGCCCGCTCGATGCGACGCAGCAGGAATCGGTAGCCGCTGACGTGGGCCCAAGTCGTCGGTTGGCGGGGCACTGACCTCCCAAAATCCGCAAATTCGCTCGTCACGTTAGGTGCTGAGCCGACGGTACTGCCGCCGCTTATCCACAGCCGCAGAAGTTTCGCCAGGTCCCACAATGGGTAAAATTGGCCCGTGATTTTCCACCGCATACGTACCCGTCGGGCGGGCGGCGTGCGGTCAGCCGGTCGCTGGGTTGGCCTGGGTGCTGCCGCCCTGGTCACGGCCGCGGGCCTGCTCGCCACGCCGAGTCCCCCGGTCGCGCATGCCTTCGACTGCCCCGACGTCGAGGTCATCTTTGCCCGCGGCACCAACGAGCCACCCGGCCTGGGCAAGGTCGGCGACGCCTTCGTCGACTCGCTGCGCCAGCAGACCGGCGGATTGAACATCCTGCCGTACGGGGTCAACTACGCCGCCAGCAAGCTGCAGCTGCACGGCGGCGACGGCGCCAACGACACGATCGACCGCGTCAAGAAGAGCGTGGAAACCTGCCCGAACACCAAGATCGTGCTCGGCGGCTACTCGCAGGGCGCCTCGGTGATGGACATCGTGGCCGGTGTTCCGATCGGCGGCATCAGCTGGGGTAGTTCGCTGCCGCCGCAGTACGCGAACAACATCGTGGCCGTGGCCACCTTCGGCGACGTGGCCGACCGCTCCGGCGGAACCCTGCCGAGCCAGAGCGCAATGCTGGGCTCCAAGGCAATCGACTTGTGCAACCCCAATGACCCGATCTGCCACGCCGGTCCCGGCAACGAGTGGAGTGGGCACACCGAGGGTTACGTCCCCGTCTACACCACCCAGGCGGCGGCGTTCGTGGCGTCCAAGCTGGTCGGCACCGGCCAGTCGGTGCCCGGATACGGGCCGTCGGTCCCGGGCGCTGGCCCGCAGACCCCCGGCTACGGCCCGCAAACGCCCGGCCTTGGCCCGCAGACTCCCGGGCAAGCGCCCGGTCCTGGCCCGCTGACAGCCCGCAGGCGCCCGGGCCGTTGACACCGAGCTACGCCCCACAGACACCCACCTCTTCGGTGCCCGGACCGCCCGCTCCGCAGACCGACGTGGTTGCTGCCGTTCACTAATCCGTTGTAAACAACCCGTACGATCGCGGCATGAGCCTTGCGAAAAGATCACGGGCGCATAAACATTCAAGCTTGGCGGTCGCCGCATTCCTCGTAGCGGCCGCGATGCTATTGGGCGCCCCGCTGATTCCCCGCGCCTCCGCCGCGTGCCCGGACGTCGAGGTGGTGTTCGCCCGGGGAACCAACGAGCCCCCCGGTGTCGGGAAGGTGGGTGGCGCCTTCATCGACTCCCTGCGCAAGAAAACCCGCGTCGATGTCGGGGCGTACGGCGTCAACTACCCCGCCAACGACGACTTCCTGGCCGCCACCCAAGGCGCCAACGACGCCAGTGCCCATATCCAGCACATGGCCGCCACCTGCCCCAACACCAAGCTGGTACTCGGTGGCTACTCCCAGGGCGCCGCCGTGGTCGACATCGTCACCGCCGCACCCTTGCCCGCCCTCGGCTTTCAGAAGCCGCTGCCGGCCCGCGCCGCCGATCACGTCGCCGCGGTCGCCCTGTTCGGGAACCCGTCGGGCCGCGCCGGCAATCTGCTGACCGCCCTGAGTCCGGATTTCGGCGGCAAGATCGTCGATTTGTGCAACCGGGGTGACCCAATCTGCTCCCCCGGCAACTCGTGGCCGGCTCACCTCAGCTACGTGCCCGGATTGACCAATCAGGCCGCACATTTCGTTGCCGCCAAGGTGTAGCCGCACAAAGATCCGGTCACGCTGCGGTCGCGGAGTGGTCACAGCCGTTCACTAATGCCCCGCGATACTGCGTACCATCGGCTCATGGGGGTTAGTCCGTTGTTGAAAAAATCAGATGTAGTGAAGCGCTCGGCCGGTATCGCGGCCGCCGCATCGTTCTCGGCGGCGGCCATGATCGTCGGCCCCACCGTGGCTGTCGATTCCGGTCGCATCGGCGGCGCCGCCGTGCCCGGGTGCCGAAGTGGTGTTCGCCCGCGGCCGCGAGGAACCACCGGGCGTCGGCCTGGTCGGCGATGCGTTCGTCAACTCGTTGCGCGCCAAGACGCCGATGCCGGTCGGCGAGTACGGGGTCAACTACCCCGCCGACGTCGATCCGGCCAAGGGCTCCAACGACATGAGCACCCATGTCCAGTGGATGGCCAAACACTGCCCGGACACCCGCGAGGTGCTCGGCGGCTATTCGCTCGGAGCGGTGTCGGCCGACCTGGTGGTCGCGGTGACCCAGCCTTCGTTCGGGTTCAAGAACCCACTGCCGCCGGGCATGGATCAACACATCGCGGCTGTCGCGCTGTTCGGCAACGGCACCCAGCGCGTGCTCGGCCCGGTACCCAGCTTCAGCCCGGCTTTCGCCGGTAAGACGATCGAGCAGTGCGCCCCCGGCGACCCGATCTGTTCGGGCACCGGTAAAGCGGTGTGGGCATCGCATCTGCAGCCCTCCTACATCGATTCCGGACTGGTGGATCAGGCCGCGGCCTTCGTCGCCAGCAAGCTCTGAATCGTCGGAATCCCTAGGCGCACAGGCAATTGCCAGGCGCCCCAGGTAGCGGTCGCGGTCGCATGCCCGGAGAATACTGACGTGTGACGACGACCGCCGCGACCGACCTCGACAAGTCGCCAGCTGCCCGGGAAACGCTCGAAGACTACACACTGCGCTTCGCCCCGCGCAGCTACCGCAAGTGGTCCACCGCGGGTGGTGGGCATCTCGGCGCTTGGCGGCATCGCCTATCTGGCCGACTTCGCGATCGGCGCCAACATCGGCATCGCCTACGGCACCGCAAACGCGTTGTGCGGCATCGGGATCTTCGCGGTGGTGATCATCGCGACCGGACTTCCCCGTGGCCTACTACTCCGCGCGCTACAACATCGACCTGGACCTGGTCACCCGCGGCAGCGGCTTCGGCTACTACGGCTCGGTGGTGACCAACGTCATCTTCGCGACGTTCACGTTCATCTTCTTCGCGCTCGAGGGCTCGATCATGGCGCAGGGCCTCAAACTGGGCCTGCACATTCCGCTGTGGATCGGCTACGCGGCGTCGACGCTGATCATCTTCCCGCTGGTCATCTACGGCATGAAAGTGCTTGTCCACGCTGCAGGTTTGGACCACACCGCTGTGGCTGATCCTGATGGTCGCGCCGTTCGTCTACCTGGTGACCAGCCATCCCGAATCGGTCGGCGAGTTCTTCGCCTACCGGGGCCAGCAGGGCCACGGCGGTGTTCGACCTCGGCTCGACGCTGATGGCCGCGGGAGTGTGCCTGTCGCTGATCGCCCAGATCGCCGAGCAGAACGACTACCTGCGGTTCATGCCGCCGAAGACCCCGCAGAACAACCGCAGCTGGTGGACCTGGATGCTCCTGGCCGGCCCCGGCTGGGTGCTCTTCGGCGCGATCAAGCAGATCGTCGGGCTGTTCCTGGCCGTGTATCTGATCTGCCAACGTCGCCGCGGTTCGTCTCGGCATCGCCAACCAGCCGGTGCACCAGTTCCTGGAGATCTACCAGAACTTCCTGCCGGACTGGCTGGCCCTGACGCTGGCCGTGTGCCTGGTGGTGCATCAGCCAGATCAAAATCAACGTGACGAACGCGTACTCCGGTTCGCTGGCCTGGACCAACTCGTTCACCCGCGTCACCAAGCACTACCCCGGCCGCGTGGTCTTCCTCGGCGTCAACCTGCTGATCGCGCTGATCCTGATGGAAGCCAACATGTTCGACTTCCTGAACACCATCCTCGGGTTCTACGCCAACTGCGGCATGGCGTGGGTGGTGGTGGTGGCCTCCGACATCGTCTTCAACAAGTACCTGCTGAAGCTCTCGCCGAAGCAGCCCGAATTCCGTCGCGGCATGCTGTACCCCATCAACCCGGTCGGTTTCGGCTCGATGCTGATCGCCGCGGGCTGTCGATCGGCACGTTCTTCGGCGGCCTGGGCGAGGCCCTGCGGCCCTACTCGCCGTTGGTGGCGATCGTCGTCGCGTTGGTGCTGCCGCCGATCCTGGCGATCGCGACCAAGGGCAAGTACTACCTGCGCCGCACGCGACGACGGCATCGATCTGCCGATGTACGACGAGCACGGCAATCCCGCAGCCGACGCACCTGAGCTGCCATGTCTGCCATCACGACTTCGAACGCCCCGACATGCTGGCCTGCCAGGCCCACGACGCCCACGTCTGTTCACTGTGCCTGTCCACTGACAAACACGCCGAACACCTGCTGAAAGCCCAGCGCTAACGCGTGCGCAGATCCCGGGTGATCAGGATGCGCGACGCGAGCTCGTCGTCGGGCGGATAGTCCACCCCCACCAACGTCAGGCCCTGTGCCGGTGCCGCCGCGAAATCACTCGATCGTTCTGTCGCGCTGAGCAATTCACGACACCACTGCGGCGTGCGCCGCTGTTCGCCGACGGCCAGCAGCGCCCCGACCAGCGAGCGCACCATCTGCCAGCAGAACGCGTCGGCGCTGACGTGCGCGGTGATCAGATCGCCCTCGCGCGACCAGTCCAGCCGCTGCAGGTCGCGAATGGTGGTGGCACCGGCGCGATGACGGCAGAATGCCGCAAAGTCGTTCAGCCCCAGCAGATCTTGCGATGCCACGCTCATCGCGTCCACATCCAGGTCGCGCGGCCAGGCAGTGATGTAACGCGCCTGCTGCGGCTGGACCCCGTACGGCGCCGTCGACAACCTGTACTCATAGTGACGCCGCAACGCCGAGAACCGCGCATCGAAACCCGATGGTGCACGACTGATTTCGAGAACCCGGACGTCGGCGGGCAGGAACCGGCTCAGGCGCCGCAGCAGCGGCAGGAACTCCGGATCGCCGGAGCGCGACGACCGCGGATACACATTCGGCAAGGCGGCGGCGGGCACGTCGACGTGGGCCACCTGCCCGGTGGCATGTACTCCCGTGTCGGTGCGCCCAGCCGCCCACAGCCGTAGAGGCGTGCGGAAAACCGTCGTCAGCGCGTCGGCGATAACGCCGGCGACAGTGCGCTGCCCGGCCTGAGTTGCCCAGCCTGCGAAATCGGTTCCGTCATAGGCGATGTCGAGCCTAAGACGGACGTCTTCGCTACTTCTCGGTGGACTCGTCACCCTCGTCGGCGACCTCAGCCTTGGGCTCCTCGGCCTGGTCCGTGGCTTCGGCCTCGGCGGCCTCGGTCTCGGTGGCGGCCTCTTCGACAGGCGCCTCTTCGACCGGCGGCCTCTTCGACCGCAGCCTCTTCGACCGGAGTCTCCTCAGCCGCAGGTGCGCGGGCTTCGACGCCTTCACCCGACGCGCCCGATCGGCCTCTGACGTCACCGTCTTTTCCCGTACCAGTTCGATCACGGCCATCGGGGCGTTATCGCCCTTGCGCGCCTCGACCTTGATGATGCGGGTGTATCCGCCTTCGCGGTCAGAGAAGAACGGCCCGATCTCCTCGAACAGGGCGTGCACCACGTCCTTGTCGCGGATCTTCTTCAGAACCTCTCGACGGTTGTGCAGCGTGCCCTTTTTCGCATGCGTGATCAGCTTCTCCGCGTACGGCCGCAGCGCACGTGCCTTCGGCTCGGTCGTCTTGATGCGACCGTGCTCGAACAGCGACGTGGCCAGGTTGGCCAGCAGAGCCTTCTGGTGCGAAGACGACCCGCCGAGGCGAGGGCCCTTGGTGGGCTTGGGCATTGCAGACGCTCCTGTCTAGGGGTTCAAAAGCTTTAGAGCTGTTCGGTTTCGGCGTAGTCCTGGTCGTCGTAAGCACCCTCGGTGGACCAGGTGCCGGTGGCGACGTCGTAGCCCGCAACCTCCGACGGGTCGAAGCTCGGCGGGCTGTCCTTGAGCGACAGGCCCAGCTGGTGCAGCTTGACCTTCACCTCGTCGATGGACTTCTGGCCGAAGTTGCGGATGTCGAGCAGGTCGGACTCGGTGCGCGACACCAGCTCGCCGACGGTGTGCACACCCTCGCGCTTGAGGCAGTTGTAGGACCGCACGGTCAGGTCCAGGTCGTCGATCGGCAGCGCGAACGAGGCGATGTGGTCGGCCTCGGCCGGCGACGGCCCGATCTCGATGCCCTCGGCTTCGACATTGAGTTCCCGTGCCAGGCCGAACAATTCGACCAGAGTCTTACCCGCCGACGCCAGGGCGTCGCGGGGGCCGATCGAACTCTTGGTCTCGACGTCCAGGATCAGTTTGTCGAAGTCGGTGCGCTGCTCGACACGGGTGGCGTCCACCTTGTAGGTGACCTTGAGCACCGGCGAGTAGATGGAATCGACTGGGATACGGCCGATTTCAGCACCGGAGGCACGGTTCTGCACGGCCGGCACGTAGCCACGACCGCGCTCGACGACGAGCTCGACCTCGAGCTTGCCCTTGTCGTTCAGCGTCGCGATGTGCATGTCGGGGTTGTGCACCGTGACACCGGCAGGCGGCACGATGTCACCCGCGGTGACCGCACCCGGACCCTGCTTGCGCAGGTACATGGTGACCGGCTCGTCCTCCTCGGAGGACACGACCAGACCCTTGAGGTTCAAGATGATGTCGGTGACATCCTCTTTGACACCGGGGACGGTGGTGAACTCGTGCAGCACGCCGTCGATGCGAATGCTGGTGACGGCCGCGCCGGGAATCGACGACAGCAGCGTGCGCCGCAGCGAATTGCCCAGGGTGTAACCGAATCCCGGCTCCAGCGGCTCGATGACGAACTGGGACCGGCTGTCGGTGAGGATTTCCTCGGACAGTGTGGGTCGCTGAGAAATCAGCATGGTGTTTCTTGTTCTCCTTCTCGGCACCCGCTATTTGATGCCGTTAGGTTCCCTGCACCGGCGGTGCAGGACATCTTTACTTCGAGTAGTACTCGACGATCAGCTGCTCGGTGAGCGGCACGTCGATCTGCGCGCGCTCGGGCAATTGGTGGACCAGGATGCGCTGCCGCTCCCCCACCAGTTGCAGCCAGCCCGGGATCGGACGGTCGCCCGCCGTCTCCCGCGCGATCTGGAACGGCACCGTGTTCAGCGACCCGGCCCGCACATCGATGATGTCGTACTGCGACACCCGGTAGCTGGGGACGTTGACGTGCACGCCGTTGACGCTGAAGTGGCCGTGGCTGACCAGCTGGCGGGACATCCGGCGGGTACGTGCCAGCCCGGCGCGGTACACGACGTTGTCCAGCCGGCTCTCCAGGATCTGCAGCAGGTTCTCACCTGTCTTGCCGGAGTGGCGAGTGGCCTCTTCGTAGTAGCGACGGAACTGCTTTTCCATCACGCCATAGGTGAAGCGGGCCTTCTGCTTCTCCTGCAGCTGCTGCAGGTATTCGCTTTCCTTGATCCGCGCGCGGCCGTGCTGGCCGGGCGGGTAGGGACGCTTCTCGAACGCCTGGTCGCCACCGACGAGGTCGGTGCGCAGCCGGCGCGATTTGCGCGTCATGGGTCCGGTGTAACGAGCCATGGATTGTTCTCCTCCTAGACCCTGCGTGCGCTTCGGCGGACGGCAGCCGTTGTGCGGCTGTGGGGTGACGTCCGAGATTGCGCCGACCTCGAGGCCGGCGGCCTGCAACGAGCGGATCGCGGTCTCGCGGCCCGAGCCCGGGCCCTTCACGAACACGTCGACCTTCTTCACGCCGTGCTCCTGCGCCTTGCGGGCGGCGTTCTCGGCGGCCAGCTGCGCGGCGAACGGCGTCGACTTCCGCGAACCCTTGAACCCGACGTGGCCCGACGACGCCCAGGCGATGACGTTGCCCTGCGGGTCGGTGATCGTCACGATCGTGTTGTTGAACGTGCTCTTGATGTGCGCCGCACCGTGCGGGATGTTCTTCTTTTCCCGGCGACGGGTCTTCTGCCCTTTCTTGGGCGCAGCAGCGGCTGCCTTCTTGGCGGGTGGCATGGGTTACCTGGCCTTCTTCTTGCCGGCGATGGTGCGCTTGGGGCCCTTGCGGGTCCGCGCGTTGGTCTTGGTGCGCTGGCCACGCACCGGCAGGCCACGGCGGTGCCGCAGACCCTGGTAGCAGCCGATCTCGATCTTGCGGCGGATGTCTGCCTGCACCTCGCGGCGCAGGTCACCCTCCACCTTGAGGTTGCCCTCGATGTAGTCGCGCAGGTGGGTCAGCTGGTCGTCGGTGAGATCCTTGGTGCGCAGGTCCCGGTCGATGCCGGTGGCTTCCAGAATCTCGTTAGAGCGGGTACGGCCGATGCCGAAGATATAGGTCAGCGCGATCTCCATCCGCTTATCACGCGGCAGATCGACGCCTACTAGTCGAGCCATAGGTGGCGTTTCCTCTTGTTTCTAAGCGGAGGTCTGATCCCAACCCGTTCCCGTCGAATTCGGCGGGGCCCGGCCTCCGACCGGACGTGGATGAGCGGCCTATCCGCTCACTGGTGTTGGGAGGTCTGCATTCAGTTGTGTTGGCAGCGAGGCAATTAGCCTTGGCGCTGCTTGTGACGAGGATCTGAGCAGATCACCATGACCCGCCCATGCCGACGGATCACCCTGCACTTGTCACAGATTGGCTTGACGCTGGGGTTCACCTTCACGGCCGTATCGATCCTGTCTGTCTACTCGTAGGTTGCTTTTACTTGTACCGGTACACGATGCGGCCCCGGGACAGGTCGTAAGGAGACAACTCCACCACCACCCGGTCCTCGGGCAGGATGCGGATGTAGTGCTGCCGCATCTTGCCGCTGATGTGGGCAAGCACCTTGTGACCGTTCTCCAGCTCAATGCGGAACATCGCATTGGGCAGAGGCTCGACCACGCGGCCCTCGACCTCGATGGCGCCGTCCTTCTTGGCCATACTTCTCGTCAGATCCTCGTCGTTTAGTTTCGTTCGTTGCGCCAACACGGCACAGCATTCACACCGACTTTGAAACGTGAGCCGGTGACAGGAAATTCCTAGGGAACGGACACACAAAAAAGCCGGCGCGGAATGGCGCACCGTCGGTCCATGCTACCCGCTGCGACGGCGTGGCCAAAATCCGCGATCAGAGCGCTCGCGGGCGCCACCTCGAGCCACCACACCGCGCCTGACTAGCGCATACTTGACGCCGATGACACGTCCCGATGCGCAACCGCGCAAACCCGTGATGCTGACCGTTGACGACGATCCGGCGGTGTCGCGCGCGGTGGCCCGGGATCTGCGTCGCCACTACGGCGAGGAGCACCGCATCGTGCGGGCGGAATCGGGCGCCGACGCGTTGGAGACACTCCGCGAGCTCAAGCTTCGCGGGCGAAGCCGTCGCAATGCTGATTGCCGACTACCGGATGCCGCAAATGTCCGGCATCGAGTTCCTCGAGCAGGCAATGGACCTGTACCCGGCGGCACGGCGGGTGCTGCTGACCGCCTATGCCGATACGCACGCCGCCATCGATGCGATCAACGTCGTCGACCTCGACCACTACCTGCTCAAGCCGTGGGATCCGCCCGAGGAGAAGCTCTACCCCGTCATCGACGGGCTGCTGGAGGCGTGGCGAGCCGCACCCGAACACCCGATCCCCCACACCAAGGTGATCGGGCACCGCTGGTCGGCCCGGTCCTGGCAGGTGCGCGACTTCCTGGCCCGCAACGGGCTCTACTACACCTGGTTCATGGCCGACGAGCCCGCCGGCGAGCGGATCCTCAAGGCTGCCGGCGAGGACGGCCTGCGGCTGCCGGTGGTGGTCACCGAGCGCGGCGAGCCCCTGGTCGATCCCACCGACGCACAACTGGCCGACACGCTGGGTCTGTCCACCCAGCTGTCCCAGGACTTCTACGACCTGATCGTCATCGGCGGCGGCCCCGCCGGCCTGGCCGCCGCTGTCTATGGCGCCTCCGAGGGTCTGCGCACGGTGCTCATCGAACGCACCGCAACCGGTGGGCAGGCCGGCCAAAGCTCGCGGATCGAGAACTACCTGGGCTTTCCGGATGGGGTGTCGGGTGGCCAGTTGGCCGACCGCGCGCGCCGGCAGGCCGAGAAGTTCGGCGCCGAACTGATCACCGCCCGCACGGCCACCACGCTGGAGATCAACGGATCCAAGCGCACCGTGCGGTTCGCCGACGGCGGATCCGTCGACGCGCACGCGGTCATCCTGGCCACCGGAGTCTCCTACCGCCAGCTGGACGCAACCGGGTGCGCCGAGCTGACCGGCCGGGGCGTCTACTACGGCGCGGCCACGTCCGTCGCGTCCGAGTGCAAGGACGAGGACGTCTACGTCATCGGCGGTGCGAATTCGGCCGGACAGGCCGCGATGTTTCTGTCCCGCGATGCCGCATCGGTGACCATCGTGGTGCGCGCGGCGTCGCTCGAGGCGTCGATGTCGTATTACCTGATTCAGCAGATCGAACAGAACCCCAAAATCACCGTCCGCACCTGCTCCGAGGTGCACTGCGCCGTGGGAACCGATCACCTGGAGAAGCTGACCCTGGCCGACAACCGAACCGGCACCACCGAAGACGTCACCTGCGCCCGGATGTTCATCTTCATCGGCGCCGCGCCGCGCACCGAATGGCTCGACGGAGTGCTCGCCCGCGACGACCACGGCTTCCTGCTCACCGGCCCCGACCTGCGCAACGTGTGCGGCTGGTCATTGGACCGCCCACCCCATCACCTGGAAACCAGCGTCCCGGGCGTATTCGTCGCCGGCGACGTGCGCTCCGAGTCCGCCAAACGGGTCGCCGCCGCGGTCGGCGAAGGGTCGATGGCCGTGATGCTGGTCCACCGTTATCTGGCGGAGTCATAGGGGCCTGAGGATGACCGACAAGATGCCGTGCAAGCCCGACGAGCTGCGCACCCTGTTCCTGTTCGAGGCCCTCACCGACGAGCAGCTCGCGGTGCTGTGCGCGAATGGGCATGTCCAGGACTACGAACCGGGCCCGATCTGCGTCGAGGGTGAGCCGGCGACCTGCTTCTACGTGCTGATCGACGGCGAGCTGATGATGTCCAAGCTCTCCGGCGGGCAGGACATCGAAACGAACCGGACCTCGCAGCGCGGCGTGTATTGCGGTGCCTGGCGGGCCTTCACCGGCGGGACGCAGAAGAGCTACGACGCGTCGGTCCATGTGACCAAGCCGTCGCGGTTCTTTGTGATGGACGCACCCGTGTTCGCCAAGTTCATGAAGGACCAGTTCCCGATGGCGGTGCACCTGCTCGACGGCATCGCCGTCGGCACCGACCGAACCCGCCGCATCATCGACAACCGGGAGAAGCTGCTGGCGCTGGGCCGGTTGTCGGCCGGCCTGACCCATCAGCTGAACAATCCCGCCGCGGCCACCGCACGCGCGGCGGCCGACTTGCGCGACCGGATCGCCGGCATGCGCGGCAAGCTGGTGATGCTCGCCGACGGCACGGTCACTGCCGAGGCGATGCGCGCCCTGGTGCGGTTGCAACAGCAGGTCGCCGATCAGGTCGCCAAGTCGACATCGCAGCACCTCAGCTCGATCGAGACCACCGACCGAGAGGACGCGGTCGGCGAGTGGCTGGAGGACCACGGCATCGACGGTGGTTGGGATATCGCACCGACGTTCGTCGAAGGCGGCGTCGACACCGACTGGTTGGACCGGATCTCCGCGGTCACCGACGAACTCGCGACGACATCGCTGGAGCAGGCGATCCGATGGATCAACTACACCATCGAAAGCGAGCTGCTGATGAACCAGATCGCGGAGGCAAGCAAACGGATCTCGGCATTGGTCGCCGACGCGAAGCAGTATTCCCAGATGGATCGGGCCCCGTTCCAGGTGGCCGACGTGCATGACCTGCTACGCAGCACGCTGACGATCTTCGCCGACCGGTTGAGCAAGGACGCCGGCAAGGACCCCGGAGCGGTCACCGTGGTGAAGGAGTTCGACCAATCGCTTCCCGAAATCCCTTGCTACCCAGGCGATCTCAATCAGGTATGGACCAACATCATCGACAACGCGATCGCCGCGATGCGCGACAAGGGCGGCACGCTGACCATCCGCACCTGCCGGGAGGACGAGAGCATGGCGCGCGTCGAGATCTGCGACACCGGGCCCGGGATCCCCGAGGACATCCGCGAGCGCATCTTCGAGCCGTTCTTCACCACCAAGCCGTTCGGCGAAGGCACCGGCCTCGGGCTGGACCTGGCCTGCAACATCGTCGTGAAGAAGCATCGCGGCGATATCCGGGTGGAATCGGTGCCCGGCGATACCCGGTTCATCGTGCTGCTGCCGCTGGACCGGCCACCGACCGCGGACGCCGTCGTCTCCGACCTGGACGACGTGGATGAGGATGTAGCAGCCCCGCAATAGCGAGGAATAGCGCCACTACCCGCCCGGTTGGAGACGTCATGACCGACTCAGCTGCAAGCAAACCCAACCTCGGCCGGTTCGGATCGTTCGGACGCGGCGTAACGCCCCAGCAAGCCAAGGAAATCGAGGCCCTCGGCTACGGAGCCGTCTGGGTGGGCGGTTCGCCGCCCGCCGAGCTGGACTGGGTGGAGCCCATCCTGGAAGCGACCACCACGCTTGCAGGTGGCCACCGGCATCGTCAACATCTGGACCGCGGCCGCCCAGGCCGGTCGCCGAGTCGTTCCACCGCATCGACAAGGCCTACCCCGGCCGCTTCCTGCTCGGGCATCGGCGTCGGCCACCCCGAGGCGCATCAACGAGTACCGCAAGCCCTACGACGCGCTGGTCGAGTATCTGGACAGCTCGACGACTACGGCGTGCCCGCCAACCGCCGGGTGGTGGCGGCGCTGGGCCCGCAGGTCCTCAAGCTGTCCGCGCGGCGCAGCGCCGGCGCGCACCCGTACCTGACCACGCCCGAGCACACCGCGCAGGCGCGCGAGCTGATCGGCCCGTCGGCGTTCCTGGCGCCCGAGCACAAGGTGGTGCTGACCACCGACGCCGAGAAGGCCCGCGCGGTCGGCCGCAAGGCCCTCGACATCTATTTCAACCTGGCCAACTACCGCAACAACTGGAAACGGCTGGGCTTTACCGACGACGACGTCACCAGGCCGGGCAGCGACCGCCTGGTCGACGCGGTGGTGGCCTACGGCACCCCCGACGCGATCGCGGCACGGCTGAACGAGCACCTCGCCGCCGGCGCCGACCACGTGCCCGTGCAGGTCCTGACCAAAGATGAAAACCTGGTCTCGGCGCTGGCCGAACTGGCCGGGCCGCTCGGACTGAACCACTGCGTGACCAATCGCGCAGGGGGACCTCGATGACCGACGCAGTTTCACTCAAACCCGACCTGGGCCGTTTCGGCGTGTGGCTGGGCGCCCGCTCCATCACACCCGAACTGGCCGCGCAAGATCGAGTCGCTCGGCTATGGCGCCGTCTGGATCGGCGGATCGCCGGACGCCGATCTGGCCTGGGTCGAGCCGGCCTTGGCGCAACCAGCTCGCTGCAGCTGGCCACCGGGATCGTCAACATCTGGTCGGCGCCGGCAACGCGCCGTCGCCGAGTCCTTCAACGCATCGAAAGCGCCTACCCCGGAAGGTTTCTGCTCGGCATCGGGGTCGGCCACCCCGAGCACACCCAGGAGTACCTCAAGCCCTACGACGCACTGGTCGAGTACCTCGACGCGCTCGACGCCGCGTGGTGCCGACCAGCCGCCGGGTGCTCGCCGCGCTCGGGCCCAAGGTGCTGCAGCTGGCCGCCGAACGCAGCGCCGGCGCCCACCCGTATCTGACCACGCCGGAACACACCGCGCAAGGCGCGCGAACTGGTCGGGAACTCGGTGTTCCTGGCGCCGGAGCACAAGGTGGTGCTCACCACCGACGCGCGACGAAGCCGCGAGCCGCTCGGCCGCGAGACCGTCGAGCTTCTACCTGGGCCTGAGCAACTACGTGAACAACTGGCTGCGGCTGGGGTTCACCGAAGACGACGTGCGCAAGCCCGGCAGCGACAAGCTGATCGACGCGGTGGTGGCCTACGGCACGCCGGAGGCCATCGCGCAACGCCTGAACGAGCACCTGGAAGCCGGCGCCGACCACGTGGCGATCCAGGTGCTGGGCGGCTGCGACGAAGACAAGCTGCTGCCCACGCTGAGCGAACTGGCCGGGCCGCTGGGGCTAACCCCCGCAAGCTGACCGCCGCCCTCGGTTAGGGTTTGACCATGCGGTTGCTGGTCACCGGCGGCGCCGGTTTCATCGGCGCGAACTTCGTGCACAGCACCGTGCGCGAGCATCCCGACGACGCGGTGACGGTGCTCGACGCCCTGACCTACGCGGGCCGGCGCGAGTCGCTGGCCGACGTCGAGGACGCCATCAGGCTGGTGGAGGGCGACATCACCGACGCCGAGCTGGTCTCCCGGCTGGTCGCCGAGTCCGACGCGGTCGTGCATTTCGCCGCCGAGACGCCACGTCGACAACGCGCTGGACGACCCGGAGCCGTTCCTGCACACCAACGTGGTCGGGACGTTCACGATCCTGGAGGCGGTGCGCCGGCACGGCGTGCGGCTGCACCACGTCTCGACCGACGAGGTCTACGGCGACCTCGAGCTCGACGACCCGCAGCGGTTCACCGAGTCGACGCCCTACAACCCGTCGAGCCCGTACTCGGCGACCAAGGCCGCGGCCGACATGCTGGTCCGGGCCTGGGTGCGGTCGTACGGCGTGCGCGCGACGATCTCGAACTGCTCCAACAACTACGGGCCGTATCAGCACGTCGAGAAGTTCATCCCGCGCCAGATCACCAACGTGCTCACCGGCCGGCGGCCCAAGCTGTACGGCAGCCGGCGCCAACGTCCGCGACTGGATCCACGTCGACGACCACAACAGCGCGGTCTGGCGGATCCTCGACGAGGGCCAGATCGGCCGGACCTACCTGATCGGCGCCGAAGGCGAGCGCGACAACCTGACCGTGCTGCGCACGCTGCTGCAGATGATGGGCCGCGACCCCGACGACTTCGACCACGTCACCGACCGCGCCGGCCACGACCTGCGGTACGCCATCGACCCGTCGCCGCTGTACGACGAATTGGGCTGGGCGCCAAAGCACACCGACTTCGAGGAGGGCCTGCGCGCCACCATCGACTGGTATCGCGCCAACGAATCGTGGTGGCGTCCGTTGAAAGACGCCGCCGAGGCCCGCTACGAAGAACGGGGTCAGTGACATGGAAGTTCGCGAACTCGACAGTCCCCGGCGCCTGGGAGATCACCCCGACCGTTCACGGCGATTCCCGCGGGCATGTTCTTCGAATGGCTCACCGACCACGGATTCAGCGGATTCGCCGGTCACCGGTTGAACGTGCGGCAGGCCAACTGCTCGGTGTCATCCGCCGGTGTGCTGCGCGGCCTGCACTTCGCCCAGCTGCCGCCGAGCCAGGCCAAGTATGTGACCTGCGTGCGCGGCGCGGTGTTCGACGTGGTCGTCGACATCCGGGTCGGCTCACCGACGTTCGGGCAGTGGGACTCGGTCCTGCTCGACGACTCCGATCGCAGGACGATGTACATCTCCGAAGGCCTGGGGCACGGATTCCTTGCGCTGCAAGATAATTCGACGGTGATGTACCTGTGCTCGGCGGAATACAGCCCGCAGCGCGAGCACACCATCTGTGCCACCGACCCGGCCCTGGGCATCGACTGGCCGCTGGTCGATGGCGCCGCCCCGAGTTTGTCCGACCGCGATGCCGCCGCCCCCGGCTTCGACGAAGTGCGCGCGGCCGGCCTCCTGCCCACCTGGGAAGAGACGCAGCGCTTT
Organism: uncultured Actinomycetota bacterium; assembly: GCA_963832935.1. Lineage (GTDB taxonomy): Bacteria > Actinomycetota > Actinomycetes > Mycobacteriales > Mycobacteriaceae > Mycobacterium. Next base: position 127,461 of record CAWHWA010000007.1, on the reverse strand, counting down.
ATCACGGATCTGCGTAGTGAAGCGTGAGGTACTGATCGCTTTTGCCGCTGCGACGGTCATCGCGGGCAGATCCTCAACTTCACCGAGACCGTTCCCGACGAGACCGCTGGCGCCACCAAGAACGGCAACACATACCGCGTGACCCGCAATGCCTGAGGATTAGCTCCCTTTTGCCAATTCTCCTTTTGGCGACATTGGTAGACGCTACGATGTCCGGCATTGGGGGCCGACGACGGATTTGGTGTCGATGAAGCTCGCGCAGGTATTCGATCCTCGAAATAATGCACTCAACGCGTGGCGCCTGATACTGGCGACGGGCGTAATCCTGGAACACGCCTGGCCACTTACCGGCCGCAAGCTACTCCCGCCATTTGACCAGCTGATTTCTCAGGTATGGGTCGACGGATTCTTTGTGATCTCGGGATTCCTGATCACCGCGAGCTGGGTGCACAACCCGCGACTTCGCGAATTCGTCGCCGCTCGGGTTCTTCGCATATTTCCGGGATTGTGGGTCTGCCTGCTCGTCGTCGCGTTTGTCATCGCCCCGATCGGTGTGACGATCCAGGGCGGTTCGGCCGCCAAGCTCGTGCTGTCGGCGGCGCCGATCGAGTACGTGTTGAACAACGCGCTGCTGAACGTCTACCACACCGGTATCGCGGGAACACCGACCGGCGTTCCATGGCCGGGTGTGTGGGATGGTCCGCTCTGGACCCTCGTCTTCGAAGTGTTGTGCTACATCGCTGTCGCCGTTGCTGGCGTCGCCCGACTCCTCAATCGCCGGTGGCCTGCGCCGGTGGTGTTCGCGCTGGCGTTAGCCGTGTCCGTGCTGGTTTCCTACCCAATCCTCAAGGTCGAAACCATCCCGCAAATGGTCGCGCGCTTCGCTGTCGTGTTCGCCGCAGGAGCGGTCCTGCATCAGCTCCGGGACATCATCCCCGCCCGCTGGTCACTTGTCGCGGTGAGCGCCGCCATCGTTTTCGCGGCCGGCATACTGGTGCCCAATTACCGAATCATCGCCGCCATTCCGCTGGCCTATGCCGTCATCGTTTCCGGTGCCACTGATCCACAACCCGCGCTTGAGATTACGTACCGACCTCTCGTATGGCGTGTACATCTACGCATGGCCGATGGAGCAATTACTGGTCATCTGCGGTCTCGGCTTTTTAGCTCCGGTTCCGTTCACTATCGTCGCGGCGCTGGCCACCCTGCCGCTGGCAGCGCTGAGCTGGTACCGGATCGAGAAACGCGCGTTGTCTCTCAAATCTCACTTCAGGCGAGGGACGACCGCCGAAGCGCTGCCCGGGGCTGACGGCACGCTCGCGACCACCGTGTTCGACCCCGTCGCAGAGCATCCGTCCAGCGCAGCCACCAGGGACCGCCGAGAAGGATCAGTGCAGCCATCGCGAACGAGACACTGGCCTGGATCAGGAACGCCGTGCCGATCATCGGAATGTGCCGGTAGCCATGGACATAGAGGTAGGCGTGGCTGGCGGCGCTGCTAAGCAAGGACACAGCGAAGCCGATCCGGACCAGGATGCTTGTCAAATTCATTGCAGCCTCTGCTCTTTCAATGCCAAGGTGGTCTCGCCTTTGGTGTAGCTGACCTCGCGGATGCCCAGCGCGTCGTGCAGCTTTCCGGCCGGAAGCGTAATCGGCTTGGGCGCGGGACCATCACCGGGTTGGGGCAGCGGGTAGGCGGTCGTCGTCCCGCTGTAGAACGCCACGTTGCCTTCCGTCTTGGAAAACAATTGGTGGACATGCCCGTTGATACACGTCACCGAAGCAAAGCGGCGCAGGTAGCTGAGAGCTTGGGTGGCATCGTCGGTGCCCCAGCCCCAGTCCGGGTACATCGCGAACAATGGAATATGGCTGAACACGATGATCGGGGTATCGCTCGAGGTTCCTCGTCACGATTGGTCCAGGTGACCGTGCTGCCCGCGCCGACCGTCAGCGTCGCGGGGGCAAACGCGAAGCCGTCGATGGTGACCTGGTTACCAATGTGCTTTGTCAACCTTTCGGTAACGCTACGATGGCGCCCACAGCGCTAGGCGCGGACGACGGACGGAGGCGGATGAAGCTCGGGCAGGTATTCGATCCGCGGAAAAATGCACTGAACGCCTTCCGTTTGGCGTTAGCGACCGAGGTGATCCTGTTCCACTCCTTCCCCATCACGGGCCACGAAATCTCGCCCAAGCCCGTTCTCCAGCTTCTTTTCGCGCTCGGGGTCGACGGGTTCTTTGCACTGTCCGGATTCCTGATCACCTCGAGTTGGCTCCGCGACCCGCAGCTTCGTGACTATCTCGTCGCCCGAGCTCTTCGCATCCTGCCTGGGCTCTACGTCTGTTTGATCATCACCGCGTTCGTGTTCGCCCCGCTCAGTCTGGCGATTCAGGGTGGCCCGGCCATGAAGCTGCTGCTGTCCAGCGCGCCAATCGAATACGTCTTGAAAAACGGCACACTGATTGCGGTGCTTCAGTTCGATGTCGGCGGAACACCGCTGAACATTCCAAATGCCGGCGTCTGGAACGCTTCTCTGTGGTCGCTCATCTGGGAAGTGCTGTGCTACCTCGCCGTTGCCGCCATCGGCCTGGTCGGACTTGCGAATCGACGGTGGGTTCCTGTTGCGATCTTGGCGCTCGCAGTCTTGGCGGCGCTGATGTTGCCGCCGCTGACCTTCCCCGGGGTCTGGACTATCCCGCAGCTCGCGGCACGTTCGGCCATCATGTTTTCGGCCGGAGCCCTGATCTATCAGTGGCGAGACAAGATCCCTGCGCGGTGGTCGCTGGTCGCGCTGAGCGTAGTCATCGTCCTAGCGTCGAGCCTGCTGCCTGACTACCGGGTGGTCGGTGCCGTTCCGCTGGCGTATGCCGTCATCGTTTCGGGTTCGCTGATCAAAAACAAGCGGTTGACATTACGTACGGACCTGTCCTACGGCACTTACATTTACGCATTTCCCGACCCAGCAGTTGCTGGCGGTCTGTGGGCTTGCCAGCCTGAATCCTTTCCTGTTTTTCGGCATTGCAACGACCGCCATTCTGCCGCTGGCCGCGTTCAGCTGGTTCGTGGTAGAGAAGCCCGCGATGGCCCTGAAATCTCGTCTCAAGCGGAAATGGACTGCCCCAGCCGTTGTCGACGCCGGCGGCGATCGCGACGCCACCTCGGCAGACCCGATTACCGAGCCGCCGACTCCGAAAGCACCGGGCGCCACCTAGTTCTGGGCAGCTGCCAAAGGCCGAAAACCCGCTGGCGATACGATAGCGCCAAACAACGTGAGCGACTACGGGATGTCGGGGCGGATGAAACTCGGGCAGGTATTCGATCCGCGAAATAATGCGCTGAACGCGTTCCGATTGGCGCTGGCGGCCGAGGTGATCCTCTGGCATTCCTTCCGCGTCACCGGCCACGACGTGTCGTCCAGGGCGGTTGTCCAGCTTCTTTTCTCGGTCGGGGTTGACGGGTTCTTTGCGCTTTCAGGGTTTCTCATCGCCGCGAGTTGGCTCCGCCACCCGCAGCTGCGTGACTATCTCGTCGCTCGAGCCCTTCGTATCCTGCCTGGGCTCTACGTCTGCCTGGTGGTGACCGCGTTTGTCTTCGCCCCGATCAGCGTGGCGGTTCAGGGTGGTTCGCCGATGAAGTTGCTACGGTCTGGCGCGCCGTTCGGGTACATCCTCAACAACAGCACACTATTGGCGGACCTGCAGCTGGATGTCGGCGGAACACCGCGCGACGTTCCGGTTGCCGGCCTCTGGAACGGTTCGCTGTGGACCCTCGTCTGGGAGGTGTTGTGCTACCTCGCCATTGCGGTCATCGGCGTCGTCGGACTCGCTGATCGCCGATGGGTTTCTCCTGCGATCTTGGCATTGGCGGTATTGGGAGCGTTGCTGCTGCCGCCGCTTACCTTTCCCGGCGTCTGGACTATTCCGCAGCTCCTTGTGCGCTTCGTCATCATGTTTTCGGCTGGCGCCCTGATGTATCAATGGCGAGACACGATTCCGGCGCGATGGTCGTTCGTCGCGGTGAGCGTGGTCATCGTTCTAGCGTCGAGCCTGCTGCCCGATTACCGGGTGCTCGGCGGCGTTGCGCTGGCGTATGCCGTGATCGTTTCGGGTTCGCTGATCCAAAGCAAGCGCTTGAGGTTACGTACGGATGTGTCCTACGGCACTTACATTTACGCATTTCCCACCCAGCAGTTGCTGGCGGTCTGTGGGCTCGCCAGCCTGAATCCCTTCCTGTTTTTCGTCCATTGCGACGGCAGCTACCTTGCCGCTCGCCGCGCTCAGCTGGTTCGTCGTGGAAAAGCCCGCGCTATCTCTCAAATCTCGCCTCAAGCGGAAGTCTGCCTCCGAGCTCTCCGAGGCCGACCGTTCGGCCTAGTCCCCGTCTTTGCTGCGGCGTCAGTCCACCAGCAGAGCGCCTGCCGAGGGCGGCAAGCACGGCCCGGCCGTGTGGCTATGATGGCGTGGCATGGGATCGGGGACCGCGGGGCGAACGCGAACGACACTGGGGCAGGTATTCGATCCACGAACCAACGCGCTGAACGCTTTCCGATTGGCGCTGGCGGCCGAGGTGATCCTCTGGCATTCCTTCCCCGTCACCGGCCACAGCGTGTCGTCCAGGCCGGTTCTCCAGCTCCTTTTCTCGGTCGGCGTTGACGGGTTCTTTGCGCTTTCCGGATTCCTGATCACCTCGAGCTGGCTGCGTAACCCGCAACTGCGCGACTTTCTCCTCGCTCGAGCTCTTCGCATCCTTCCCGGGCTCTACGTCTGTCTGATCGTCACCGCGTTCGTGTTCGCCCCGCTCAGTCTGGCGATTCAGGGTGGCCCGGCCATGAAGCTGCTATTGTCCAGCGCGCCAATCGAGTACGTCGTGAAAAACAGCACGCTGTTGTCGGCGCTGCAGCTGGATATCGGCGGGACACCGCTCAAGGTTCCAGACGCCGGCGTCTGGAACGCTTCGGTGTGGACGCTCATGTGGGAGGTGTTGTGCTATCTCGCCGTTGCCACTATCGGCCTGGTCGGACTTGCGAATCGGCGGTGGCTAACTCCTGCGATCTTGGCACTCGCAGTGCTTGGGGCGACGTTATTGCCGCCGCTTACCTTCCCCGGCGAATGGACCAACTTACAGCTCGCGGCGCGCTTCGCGATCATGTTTTCGGCTGGGGCGCTGCTGTATCAGTGGCGAGATGTGATTCCCGCTCGGTGGTCGCTCGTCGCGGTCAGCGTGCTCATCGTTGTAGCGTCGAGCCTGCTGCCTGACTACCGGGTGGTCGGCGGCGTTGCGCTGGCGTATGCCGTCATCGTTTCGGGTTCGCTGATCAAAAACGAGCGACTGATATTACGCACGGACCTCTCCTACGGCACCTACATTTACGCATCTCCGATTCAGCAATTGCTGGCCGTCTGTGGGCTTTCCGGCCTGAATCCCTTGTTGTTTTTCGCCATTTCGACCACCGCCACGCTGCCGTTGGCCGCGCTGAGCTGGTTCCTGGTAGAGAAGCCCTCCCAGTCTCTGAAATCTCGGCTCACGCCGAAGTGGTCTGGCGCCGAGCTCGCCGAAGCCAGCCGATCCTGACGCCACCGCCGTCGCCGGAGAACGCCCACAGCAGCACGGTCAGCACTTCGGCTCCCACGCTGATCGCCGCGTACGGCGAGGGATCCCAGCCATGCTCGGTAAAGCCGAAGAGCCCGGTGGTTCTGGACAGAGCGAAGGCGACCACAGAGCCGCCGGCTATCGCGGCCGCGGTCCAGCGCAGCCACCAGGGACCGCCGAGAAGGATCAGTGCAGCCACCGCGAACGAGACACTGGCCTGGATCAGGAACGCCGTGCCGATCATCGGAATGTGCTGGTAGCCATGGACGTAGAGGTAGGCGTGGCTGGCGGCGCTGCTAAGCAAGGACACAACGAAGCCGATCCGGACCAGGACGCTTGTCAAATTCATTGCAGCCTCTGCTCTTTCAACGCCAAAGTGGTCTCGCCTTTGGTGTAGCTGACCTCGCGGATGCCCAGGGCGTCGTGCAGCTTTCCGGCCGGCAGCGTCATCGGCTTGGGCGCGGGGCCGTCACCGGGATGGGGCAGCGGGTAGGCGGTCGTCGTCCCGCTGTAGAACGCCACGTTGCCTTCCGTCTTGGAAAACAGTTGGTGGACATGCCCGTTGATACACGTCACCGAAGCAAAGCGGCGCAGGTAGCTGAGCGCTTGGGTGGCATCGTCGGTGCCCCAGCCCCAGTCCGGGTACATCGCGAACAATGGAATATGGCTGAACACGATGATCGGGGTATCGCTCGATAGCCGTGCGACGTCCTTCTCGACGAACTCCAGCTGATCGACGCCCAGATGTCCGAGCTTGCGTAGGTTCAACGTGTTGACCAGTGCGATCACGTGAACACCGGCGATGTCGAAGCTGTACCACCCGTCGCCGGCCGAGCCCGCGCCGAAGGCGTTTCGGTACTTCTGCCCCGCATCGTCGACCGAGTCGTGCTCCCCCGGCACGGTGAACACATGTGGCGTCCGCAGGCCGCTCATCATCTGCTTCACCTGGTCGAACTGGCCGGGGCTGGACAAGTGAGTGAGGTCGCCGGTGTGTATGACGAAATCCGGTGTGTAGCCCAAGTTGTTGATCTGATCGATCGCGTGGCCGAACGAGCCGGACACGTCCGGGTTGGGCGCACCGGTGAAGCCGATGTGACTGTCGCTGACCTGAGCGAACCGCAGGGCGGGCCGGATACGCGCGCGCTCGGCCGCCGCGGCGCTGGCGACATGTGAGATCACCTCGCCGCCGGCCACGGTGAACCCGACCGCCGCCCCGAACCACGCCGTGTGCCGGATCAGCTGACGGCGACTCATCGTGTTCGGGTCGCGGTTCACTGCGTCACCACCACGGTGCCGCGCATCATCGGGTGAATGGAGCAGACGTAGTCGAAAGTTCCTGCGGTGGCGAAGGTGTGGGTGAAGGTGGCCCCGGTCCCCATGCCGGGCGAGCGAAACGAACCGTCGCTGGCGGCCACCGTGTGGGGTTCCTCGTCACGATTGGTCCAGGTGACCGTGCTGCCCGCGCCGACCGTCAGCGTCGCGGGGGCAAACGCGAAGCTGTCGATGGTGACTTGGTTACCGCTGGCCGGCACTGCCGGTGCGGTGATCGACGGCGTCGCGCCGGCATCCGGACTCAGCGTGACCGACGGGTGCGCACTGGGCCGCGAAGCCGAGCAACCGGCCAGCACCAAGCTGACTGCCACCACCGCGACCGAATGTTTTCGAAGCTTGGCGATCTTCATGCCAAGAGATAGCGCGGTTGGTTACACCGCTTAGGCCGGCTGTTCGGGGTGCGGCGGGGCGAACACCTCGATGATCCCGTTGACCTCGCGAACCATCAGCGTAGGCAACGGCTTTGGGGAGATCGGCAGTTGATGGGTGAGCACTTCGCCGGCAGGAGAAAACGATGTCGAGTGGCAGGGGCAGCGCAATCTGTCCTCCGGCGCGTCGAACCACAACCGGCACCCTTGATGGGTACACACCCCGGAAACGGCCTGGGGCTTGCCATCGACGCGGCGGACGAATCCGCTGACCGACCCGAGGTCAAACGGATGCATGCGGCCATCCGGCACGTCCGAGCTGGCCGCTACGCGCTGCCAGCTTCCGTCGTTGGGCGTGAGTTGTCCGGCCGCAGTATCAGGGGCAGGGCCTTCGGTGTGGTTTCCCGTCACGGCTCGATCGATGGTGACCGCGGTGACCGCAGCGGCCGCCGCGGCCGACGTGCCGACGATGACCTGGCGCCGCGTCGTGTTTGGCTTGGGCGCCGGTTCGGCGGGCATGCCGGCCATTTGTTCGGCGAGACGCCGATGCAGGTCGGTCAGGAATTCCGGACCCGGGGCGGCCTCGGCGTCAGGGCCCTCTCGCGCTGCCCGCAGCTCGATCGCCGTGCGGATCTGCGCGGCCTCAAAGTCGTCGGGCGCAAACGGTTTTGGCCGGCGCCCCCGCAGCAGATCGTCGACGTAGCGGCGTAACCCTCGCGCGTTCATGACTGGCCCCCATCGTTGACCTGTGCCGCCAATCGCAGAGCGCGATGTTGGAGCACTTTGGCATTGGCAACGCTGATTCCTAGTTCCGCGGCGGACTCCTTGATCGAATTACCTTGCAGGAAACGCAATTCCAGAATTTGACGATAGCGGTCCGGCAGCTTCTCGAGAACCTGAGCGACGCGCGCCGGGGCGGTGCTGATCGCTTCCTCGCTATCGGGTGGTTGCTCAATGTCCTCGATCGAGGTTATCTCCCGACCCAGGGTCTCGCGCCAGTGCGCGGCCAGCACGGTTCGCGCGGTGGCGCGCAGGTATGCGCGCACCTCGCCGACGCTCGCCGTCAGGCGCAGCGGCCGCAGCGCCGCGAGGAACACCTCGGTGGTGAGGTCCTCGGCGTCCGCCCGGTTGCCGACCCGGGCGAACAGCGTCCGGTACACCCAGGTCGCGTTGTCCTGGTACACGGCCTCCCAGTTGGTGTAGCCGTCGTTGGGCACCGCGCGCAGGGGGCGCGGGCCCGCGGGTTCGTTCTGTGCCGTCACATGCCTCCCTCACCCGATCAATATCACCGGGGGTTACACAGTCAGGGTGCGGCGAGCGAAGCGCCGTCGACGACCAGATCGTCGAGCTTCGCCGGTCGCTAATTCGTAGATCCATTCGTTCCAGCCGGCTTGATCGATGGTGCCGCGGCCGAGGCTCAGCGAGTTGACGCCATAGAATGCCGACGGCTGATGCAGTCGGACGAACGGATACGCGGTAGCCCAATGCCCACCGGGCGCATGGTTGCGGTCCACCACCACCACGCGGGCCTCCGTCTCAGAGACCAGCGTGTCGAGGAACGCCATGCCCATGGCGCCGGCGCCGACGACGAGGTAGTCGGCCTCGATGGTGTGCATCGGGTAAAGGCTAACCCCACTCGCCAGCGTCACACCTGGGTTACGCCGCCCGCGCCTCGACCACGCTGAGGGGTGAAGCGGTTTGCACCACCCGTGTCATCCGGAGTCCGGCTTGGCTGAGCAGGTCTCGGTACTCGGCGGCAGTGCGTTCGCGGGCCCCCAAATTCAGCAGCATCTCCAAATCCACCCATTTTCCGGGGAAGTCACGGTCGTGCTTGGGGATGACCAATTCGACCAGCAACACCGTGGCTCGGGGGCCGGCCGCTGTACGAACGTTACGCAGGATCTGCACCGCCTGTTCGTCGGACCAATCGTGGATGATGTTCTTGAGGATGTAGGCGTCCCCACCGGTTGGGACGTGGTCAAAAAACGACCCCTCCGCGATACGTACCCGGTCGGCGACCTTGTGCTCACGCAACAGGCTTGGGGCGTTGGCAACAACCGACGACAGGTCGTACAGGACGCCGCGCGAAGCCGGCGCCCCCGCCAGGATGGCGGCCAATAATGGGCCATGCCCACCGCCCACGTCGACGATCGTGGGGTAGGCGCTGAAGTCGTAACCGGCGACCACCGGCCCATCCGTCAGCTCCGAAACGCTCGTCATCGTCTGGTTGAAAAGTTCGGCAAGCTCGGGCTGCCCGGCGAAGTAGTCGAAGCTCTCCATGCCGCGCAATGCCGGGACGACCGAACTCCCGGTTCGGATCGAATCCACCATCAGGGTCCAGCGTTCGCGCTGCTCGGCCGACCCGTAGAACTGCGCCGCCCATGTCATCGAGATCGGTGCGTCCGAACGCAGAGTGCCGCCAAGGGAATTCAGCTCGTAGCGTCCGTCGCGACGATGACGGAAGATGCCTTTGCTGATCAAGGCCCGCAGCAGCCGGGTTAGCGCGTCCGCGTCTGCGTCCACCCGGGCGGCCAGCTCCTCGATCGGCAGCGGGCCGTCGGTGAGGGCATCGGCGACACCGAGTTGGGCCGCCACCGTGATCGCCTGCGACGTCCAGGTGGAAACGATCATCTCCATCATTGCTGCCGGCGCCGGTGTCAGCCGTTGATGGAGCCGATTCAGGTAATGGCGAATCCACTCGACAACGCGGGCCAGCTTCGCGGGTGGCACCTTGGTAGGCGACTTGTTCAATTTATGCATTGGCTTTCACTGGCTTCGACAAAGTGGGGGCTCGTCGCGGCACCGAGGTCTCGGCCGATCTCCGCGGATATCCGACGGTGACTTACCGAACGCAGAAACCTTGTCAGTATCCAGGTCATGAGCCGGTCCGAAACCATCGCCGCCGGTCTCAGCGCGGACTCACTGCGCGATACCTGCAAGGTGGTCACCCAGGACACGGCCTTGACCTGGCGTCGCCTGGTGTTCTCGTACCAGCGCAGCACGCTGGGCAGATCACGGTTGCTGCCGCCCAGCCCGTCAGAGCCTTTTCGGAAATCCGAAAGCGCCTTGCACAACACCATCGTGTCGAGCAGCGCCTGATTGGTCCCTTGCGCAAGGGTGGGCGGCATCGTGTGTGCGGCATCGCCGAGCAACGTCACCGCGCCTTGGCCCGAGCAGGGGATCGGATGCCGAAAATGCGGGAACGGCGAAGGCGCCAGATCCTCGTCGGTCAATGTCGCGAGCACGCGATCGACCGAATCGGACCATCCGGTGAAATGGGACCGGATCAGGTCGATCGGATGTACCGGCCTGACGAAGTCGGGCGACCACGGCAAATCGAACCACCACTGCACATCCGAACCTCCAGCCGGCCACATCCCAAGGCTGCCGTGCTCGCCGATAATCATTTGTGCGACCTGCTTTTCGGCGATGTGTGGAAGGGTGACCAGTCCCTGCCAGCTGCACCACCCGGTCGGCTCCGCGGATTGCGCGCCGACGGTGTGTCGAACCATCGAGTGCAGGCCATCGGCACCGATCAGGAGATCTCCTTCGGCAAAGCTGCCGTCGTCGAATTCGAGGCGAACTCCGTCTTGCGTGCTGACGACCCCGACCGCACGGGCGTCGCACCAGATGCGGTCGGCCGGAAAGCCTTCCAGCAGCCGGTCAAGCAGGACTCGACGTGGGACCATCCGAACGGGTGCGCCCAGCCGGTCCGCGATCGCGGTCAGGTCCAACGTGGCGACCCGGCGACCCGTGGGTGTGGCGACCCGCAGGGTGGAGAGCGCCTGACCGGCCCCCTCCATATCGACCCCCAGCTGCTCCAGAACGGTCGCGCCATTGGACCAGATAGTCACGGCGCCACCAGCCGCCTGCATATCCGGTCGCCGTTCGAAGACGGTGACGTCATGTCCGTCGCGCAATAATCCCCGAGCGATGGAAATGCCGCCCACGCCGGCGCCGACAACGAGGACCCGAAGCGACCGAGTCGTTTTGTCCCCGTGCCTCAATTTACGGCTCACTTCAATCCTCTGCATGCCGTTGGTAAGCCCAAAGCTCAAGTCGCGCTTGCAGCTTCAGCAGGCCAAGTCCGGCGAACGACGCGCCTGCTGAAAAGTAGACCATCAGCAACGGATTCATCTCGAACCTCCTTCTGCTAACCCAGGACTCGATTTGGTCAGCTCGACTTTGCCACTGCGGCCAATACCGCTTGGGTGGACGCGCGGCCTCCGACGGTGATCCGAGCGGCGCCGTCTGGGTAGTAGCGGGCCTTCAGCTCGGTGTCGGCGAATACCTCTCGCCAGGGTCGCCCGACAGCCGGCAGGTAGACGAAGTTGGCGTGCCCGTCGGTGGTGTATACGCCCATCGCCCGAAGTCGCCGACACAGGTAATCCCGCTCACCGGTGATTCGCAGAATGCGTTGCTGCAACTGGTCTTCGGCGTCGTAGGACGCCGCGACTGCGGCCAGGCTGGTGATACCCATCCCGAACGGCAATTGCATGCTCCACAACATCTTCGCCAGTTCCGGGGACGCGAACCCGTACCCGATACGAAGGCCGGCCAGCCCGTAGGCCTTCGAAAACGTGCGCAATACAACGACATTCGGAAAGCGCCGGATCAGATCCGGTCCGTCGATGCGGTGCTGGGGGGCGACGAACTCGATGTAGGCCTCGTCGAGGACCACGACCGTGTCGTCCGGCACGCGCCGCAGGAATCGATGCACATCGGCGACGGATTCCAGGGTCCCGGTCGGATTGTGGGGCCGACACAAGACGACGACCTTGGCGTCCGCTGCGGCTTCGGCCATTGCGTCCAGGTTGTGGTGGCCGCGCTCGTCGAGCGGAACAGTGACCGCGCTCAGGTGGGCCATCTGGGTGAAGATCGGATACCCGTCGAAAGTCGGTTCGCTCAGCACAATCCGATCACCGGGCCGCGTCACCGCATGCAGGACCTGCATCACCACCCCGCTAGCACCTGCTCCCAGCACGACCTGCTCGTCGTTGACCCCGATGTGACCGGCGATCAAGTGGCGCAGGCGTTCGGGCAGGAACTCCGGATAACGGTTGGCGGCATCGATCGAGCGGATCAGTGCCGAGCGCACCGCCAGCAGCGGCGGAAACGGGTTCTCGTTGAGCGACAACGCGAATGAATCGATCGCGTTCGGCAGTGCGTCGAGGATATCCCCGGTGACGGGGCTCGCCTCCATCAAAGGTTGCATCAGTTTCGCCCGCCCCAGCGGACCGCCGCCGCACCGGCGAAGTCGCCGGCGTGCGCGAACGCGGCCATCATCACAACGTCGCCGGCCTTGACCTGGCCGTCGGATATCGCACGATCCAGGTTGATCGGGATACCCGCGCCGAACAGGTTGCCGCACTCGTCAAAGGTGTCGCGGTGACGCTCGGGCGCCACCTCGAGCGCTTCGCGCCAGTTGCGCAGGAACACCCGGTTTGGCTGATTGGTGACCAGCAAGTCGATATCCTTGGACGACAACCCGATTCGATCGCAGACGGCAAGCGCCACTTCGGGGACCTGCCGATTGCCGCGGGCCAGCACCTTGGCGATCTTGGTTTCGGTGAAACCGATGGAGAGCTCACCGCTGCCGGGCTGCCACCACTTGCGGGCCGGGTCCGAGGCCAGCGTCATCTCGCCGGCATATTCGCCGTAGGTACGGCACTCGATATCGAGAATGGGTGACTGGTCGGACAGCGTGACCAGGCCCACCGCGGCGCCGTCGCCGGGCACCGCCGCCTGCGCCTTGCGGCGCACCCCTGGCTGATCGAAGACCTGTCCCGCGGCGTTCTGGGCGACCGCGATCAGCGCGCTGCGCCCCTGTCCGGACGCGAGGAGTTGGCGGGCCACTTTGAGACCCAGCACGAACGCCGCGCAACCGCCGTTGTGCAGATCCAAAACCCAGTTAGGACGCATGCCCAAGCGGTGGGCGATGCCGCCGCCCGCGCCATAGAACGGCAGGTCGGGCGCCTGGGTGTGGGTGATCAGCACGTCGACGTCAGCGATGGCGTCCTGGCCGTGCCGTTCGATCAGGCCCTGGGTGGCGCGCTCGACCATGTCGATCGCGGTTTCGTCCGGCCCGACGTGATGGCGGAACTTTGGGCGCGCGGAACATCAGGTTGGCCGCCAGGTCGTCCGAGCCGGCGAACTGCGCGTAGTAGTCGGCGCCGATAGGCTCGCCGGGCAGATAGGTGGAAAGGTCGGTCAGGCTAACTGTGGGTTGGTTCATGATGTGCTCATCCATTCCGGCGTGATCGGCAGTCCATTGCGGTGGCGGTACTCGGCGATTGACTTGAGGTTGTTCAGCTCGAGCCCATGACCGGCACCGAAGATGTCCCAGAAGTCGCCGACCCAGCCCTCGCGCTCCGGCGGCCCGGCCTCAGGATGCGGGTTGTCGTCGTAGAACGCGTGACGGCAATTGGTCCACAGCACAACGGAACCGGGCTTGCCGAGCACCACCTGCGCGTCGAGGACCCGCATCAGGTAGATCATCCACAGGTGCTCACCCTGGTCCCACGCGCAGTGGTAGTCGACGGTACGGGCCTGCGCGTTGGCCACCGTGCGGGTGTAGATCTTGGTGTCCGGAAGCAACCGGTCGTAGGCCAGCCAGAGCCCGGACTCCTCGGTGGGGGTGAAGTCGCGCAGGGTGTAGGTCCACTCCTCGAGGCTGTTGGTGTGAGAAAGGTATTCGAACAGCTCGTCGGGCGGGCAGTCGACGTAGTCGTTGACCGTGCAGTATTGGCCGAAGACCTCTTCGTGCGGGTACACCGACCGCATCTTCGCCATGAACATCGGAGCGGTCTCCTCCAGTGGCGAGGTCTCGATACGGACTACTCCGTCGATGGGCTCGGTGGTGCCGCTATGGACTGCGATATCTTCAAGCACTGCTTGGGACATGGAAACGGTTCTCCTTTAGTCGTTGTGATCTCTTGTTCGACAACCTGATTGGCAGGTTGCTTGTTCAGGAAGGCCGCGAATGGCGGGACTTCGTCTGCGGAGCATTCGACGCTGACCACCGACGGTCCGTCGACGGCCATTGCCCGTTCCAGTGCTGCGGGTAGTGCGTCGATGTCGGCCACGTCGACCGAAGTCAGCCCGGGGAACATGCCCGCCAGACCGGCTCCCAGCTGGCTGGGAGCGAACCGGTTGTAGCTGTAAAGGTCGTCGTAGAACAGCTGCTCGCGGGTGACGCACATGGCGTGGGCGTTGTTGTTGAAGAGGACGAAAGTCACCGGAAGCCGGTACTGCACTGCCGTGTGCACCTCCATGCCGTGCATGAAGAATGCGCCGTCTCCCGCGACCACCACGGTGCGCCGGCTAGGCCCGTTGCTCACCGCACGACCGAAGGCCATTCCGATACCGGCGCCGAAGCTGTAGCCCATGCCGCCCATGCCGAGTGCGACCGCGAACCGGCCGTCCCGGCGAACGGGGAGGTGATGGATTGCGGCTGCGCCCGTGTTGCCGGCGTCGACGACGATGTCGGTTCCGTCGGGCAACACGCGATCGAGAACGACCATGGCATCGCGGTAGCGCACACCCGCACCGGCGAAGGGAGGCGGACTGAGTTCGGTGTCTGCGACGAAATCGGGCACGCGTAGTCCCCTTGCACGCCCGTCCCCGGACAACGCCCGGGTCAGCATCGTCAGCGATCCGCGCAGATCTTCGGTGTGCACGTGCGTGCACGGCAGGTATGGGGGCGCCGAGCCGATTGAGACCGTCCGCACCGCCGCGAGCGCGTCGTCGAGGCCAGCGCGGGCGGTCACCGACAGTCGGGTGCCGACCACCAGGCACACGGCGCTGGCCGCCACCGCGGCAGCCACACCGGGATGGCCCATCACACCGGTCACACCGAGCGCCGACGACGAACCGGAACCTGGTGTACCGGCTACATCTTTGGCGTCGGGCACACATGCCACCTGGGCGCGCAGCAGGGCCCGCAGCTCCTCGAGTTCGGACCGGGCGTCGTCGCGAGCCACCTGCTCGCCGGCAATGATGGTGATAGGTCCATCCGCCCGGCGCAGAGCCCGCACGATCGCATGTGGATCACCGATGCACGCTCCCGGACGCTCAAAGCCGCCCCGGCCATCACCGCGGTCGCCGTTGACGCCGACCTTCGCCTGCTGAATATCCTTGGGCAGCAACAATACTGCCGGACCACCGGTTCGCGCCGCCGCGATAGCGTCGGGCAACGCCGAAAGAATGTCGGTGGGCGTCAACACCCGCCGGCAGAAGACCGACACCGCAGAAAATAGCGCCTCGGCATTCAATGAACCGTTGCGGCCACTGGTGTCTTGAAAGCTGCCCTGACCGTCCATCGTGGTCGCGGGCTGTCCGACCAATGCCAACACCGGTATCCGGCTGGCCAATGATTCCCCAAGGCCCGGAATGAGATTGAGCGCGCCCCCACCAGACGTCGCCGCCACTACTCCCAAACCGGCGCCGCTACGGCTGTACCCGTCGGCCATCGTGGCCGCGGAGAACTCGTGCTTGGCCAACACCGCGGTGATGTCCGAGCAGAAATGCGCAGCATCGTAGAGATCTTCGATGTTGGCTCCGTCGACGCCGAATATGTAGTCGCTGTCGATTCTCGCGAGGTGCTCGACGATATGGTCGACCACCCTCTGTTGCCTTGGCATATCCCCACCTAACTTGTTATGCCACTAGTACGACCTGCGGGTGACTTCGGTTCACTCGCGGACGCAAATTACGGCGAACGTTCCAGGGGCACCTGGCCGTCATCGGCGAAAACCATTTGCACACAGTCGATTTGGGCGGAGCAAGTCAGGATCGGGTCCGATCCCGATGGCTGTGACGGTTGTCATGTCCGTGACCTCCCGTCTTTGAGTTCAACGTCTGTTGAACTCAACGGTAGGCGTCGCCACTGGCGGTGTCAACAGTTGTTGAATACACTTGCCGCCATGTCCGCGAACGCGCGTGACTGAGAGGCCGTTGCCTGGCAGAGCCCGGGCCTTCGTGAACCGCAAACGGATCTGGATCGTGTTACTGCTGGGACCCGAGGTCCTCGCCACCGAGGAAAACGATCGGAGATCATGACTACACAGACCCTGGACAGCCCCGACGCCGTGGTAATCGGCGCAGGGCCCGCCGGTCTCGCCGTCGCACGCGAACTCGATCATCAGCATGGCATCAAAGCGCTCGTTCTCGACCGCGCAGCTGCCCCGGCGATTTCGTGGCGCACGCGCTATGACAACTTCCGCCTCAACACGACCGGGTTCTTGTCACACCTTCCCGGACAACGGATTCCCTTGACCGCCGGCCGTTGGCCGACCAAAGAGGACATGGTCCGCTATTTCGATCACTACGTTGCGCAGCAGAACATTGCGCTACGGCTCGGATGTGAAGTCCACCGCATCGACCGTGCCCGGGGACTCTGGCAACTTGACACGTCTTCGGGTGAAATCCGTTCCCCGGCAATCGTCCTCGCCACCGGCAACTACAGTGCACCTACCATCCCGGCGTGGCCTGGACTCAGCGGCTTCAACGGCGAGATCGTTCACTCCGGGGACTTCACAAATGCTTGGCCCTATCGTGGCCGCGACGTCCTCGTCGTTGGCGCGGGCAATTCGGCCGCCGACATCGCTGTCCAGCTCGCTAACGACGGGGCAGGGCGGATCTGGGTTGCCGTACGCACACCGCCACATCTCGTGCGGCGGGCGATAGGACCGATTCCGTCGGATATCTTCCTTGAGCTGTCCTCGAGGGTCCCCGCGCGCATGATCGATCCGCTGATCGCGCTCATGACCCGCCTAATGTGGGGTGACCTGTCGACCTACGGTTTCCAGCGGCCGACGCTCGGGCTTAAGGCGACGGTGGAAACACGAGGTCGCATCCCGACGCTGGCCGACGACCTGATCGACCTCGTGCGGCTCGGGCGCGTCGAGGTGGTGGGCGCCGTCGAGGCCGTCGAACCCGACCGCGTGATCCTTGCCGACGGCACGTCCGTAGCGCCGCAGGTGATCATCGCCGCCACCGGGTTCGCGACGGATCTTGACGGGATGGTCGGACATCTCGGCGTCCTCGACGATCGCGGTAATCCGCTCGGCGGCTTTACCTCACACGTCGGTGACGGAATGTTCGCGATCGGCTACGGCATTCCGCCTAGCGGTCCGCTCCGGGCGATCCGGCGGGCCGCGACGCCGTTGGCCGCCGAAGTCGCGCTCTACCTGGAGCGGACTGGTCCAGTTCAGCAATGTCGAACGTTTGACGGTGCCATCCCGGGAATGCACTCGGTGATGGCGCACACGAAAAGCTTGGGGGCGCAATGATTTTACTTTCCACCGAAAAGGCCTACCTTCGTGGCGCAGACGGTTACGAAACGGCCCGTCGCGAAACGGTGTGGAATGGCATTCTGCCGGAACGCTTTCCGGATGTAATCGTGCAGGCGGGTGACGCCGACGACGTGGTCGCAGCGATCCATTACGCGCGGGACAACGGCCATCATGTCGGCGTGCGTTCGGGTGGGCACAGCTGGGCGGCCAGTCACCTGCGCGACGGTGGTCTGCTACTCGACGTCAGCCGCCTCGATCACTGCACCGTCGATCCCGATCGGATGACCGCGGATGTCGGCCCGGGCAAAGTCGCCAGTGTCTTTGCGACCGAACTGGACTCGCAAGGGCTGTTCTTTCCCGCCGGCCATTGCGAAGGCATCTGCCTGGGCGGCTATCTTCTGCAGGGCGGATACGGCTGGAACAGTCCGGTGCTCGGCCCGGCCTGCGAGAGCGTGCTTGGACTGGAAGTCGTCACCGCCGACGGGGAACAGATCTACTGCGACCCGGAAAACCATCCAGACCTGTATTGGGCGGCTCGCGGCTCTGGACCGGGCTTCTTCGGAGTGGTCACCTCCTTCAAACTGCAGGTTTACCCACGCCCCGCGGCCTGGGGCACCTGCCTGTACATGTACCCGATCGAGGTCGCCGACGAGGTGTTCACCTGGGCACGCTCGATCGTTTCCGAGCTCGACGACCGGGTCGAGCTGCAGATCCACACCGGGTGGAGCCCTCCGGGATCCGGGGCCAGACCAACCCGGCATCACGATCGCCTGCCCGGTATTCGCCGATTCGGAGGAAGAGGCGATCAAAGCGCTTGCCCCGCTGGGTACTTGCCCGGTCATCGACAAGGCGATCGTCAGTCTTCCTTATGCGCCGACGACTTTGGCGAATTGGTATGGCGCCGTGATGGCCAGCTACCCGAAAGGGCATCGCTATATCGCCGACAACATGTTCACGTCGGCTTCCGCAGAAGAACTACTGCCGGGTATCCGCAGAATTATCGAAACCATGCCACCGCACCCCTCGCACTTCATTTTCACGGGCTGGAAGACGTCCCAGGAGCGAGCGGACATGGTGTACGGCGTGGAAGACGAAATCTACCTGGCGCTCTACACCATCTGGCAGGATCCGGCCGACGACGAGAAGTACCGCAACTGGGCCGCGTCGAACATGGCGGCCATGTCGCACCTGGCGACCGGCATCTCGCTCGCCGACGAGAATCTGTGCCGCCGTCCGGCCCAATTCATCACCGAATCCAACATGGCACGCCTCGATAAGGTGCGCTCGGCCTACGATCCGGATGGTCGATTCCACAGCTGGATGGGCGGCGTCTGACCGCTGGGCGACGGCTCGGCGTTGGACGCTTCGCCGGTCTCAGCTAACCGCGGCCAGTGTGCCGCAGGTGAACCAGACGGGCGCGTCAATCGTTTTACCAGCAAGGAGGTGAATCCAGTGCTTGGTGCACAACAAGCCATTGCGGGCACTGGCTGTTCACCATCGGCCGCGACATAGTTGTCGACGAGAGCCGCACCGCATTGGCCCGCAAGGAAGTTCAGTTCGCCGGGCCGGCCGACTGACTGATGACGAATTCTGATGTACCAGGAGATGAGAGTTACACGATGATGCCGCTACGGCGGCCCGGGACGCCGCATGGCGGTGGCCTTTCCGGGCATGACGAGTACGCGATGTGGGATGCCGCATACGTGCTGGGATCGCTGTCGTCCGTCGGACGGCAGGAATTCGAAGCGCACTTGGCTGTCTGCCCGTTGTGCCCCAGCGCCATTGGCGAGCTAAGCGGCTTGCCGGCTCTCCTGTCGCAGCTCGATCGTGACGTGTTGGTGGCGATCGACGAGGCAAACCGCGGTGGGGGCGAACCGTTGCCGCCTGACGAGTTGCTGCCGACACTGCTGGCCAAGGTGAACTGGCGGCGGCGCCGCTCCCGCATCGTGACATGGACGGCTGGTGCCGCCGCAGCCGCGGTGCTGGCGATCGGTGTGTTCGTCGGCGTTGGGGGCCAATCTCCGACGTCCGCGCCTACGCCGCAGGCGAGCGTGGCGGTTCAGCCGATGGCGCAGGTCGGGACGAACAAGCTGACCTCGACGGTCTCGCTCAGCAGCCAGCAGTGGGGAACGTTCATCTCGATGAACTGTGTCTGCCTGGCCCCGCTGAACTCCGATCACGACACGCTCGCGATGGTCGCGGTAGGTCGCGACGGTAGCCACACCCGGTTGGCAACCTGGGTGGCCAATCCGGGCCACACGGCAGCGCCCGCCGGCAGCATCTCCACGCCTGTCGGTGAAATCGCCTCTGTGCAGGTGGTTTCCGCCGACAGCGGCCAGGTGCTCCTGGAACGTTCACTGTAGATTTCGCCGAGCGACTGGATCTTGTCACTATCATCGCGCTTGCCAACCCCGAGCAGGGTTACTAGGATATGCAAGTAATCTGGGCGTAGCCCGACCGCGATCAATATGAGGACAGTCATGACCACACAAATCCCGCACTTCATCGACGGGAAGCGCACCCTCGGCCAGTCCGGCCGTACCGCGGACGTCTTCAACCCCAGCACCGGCGAGGTGCAGGCGAAAGTCTCGATGGCCTCATCGGCCGACGTCGACGCGGCGGTGGCCTCAGCCGTCGAGGCGCAAAAGGGCTGGGCCGCGTGGAATCCGCAGCGCCGCGCCCGGGTGTTGATGCGCTTCATCGAGCTCGTCAATGCCAACATCGACGAGCTGGCCGAGCTGCTGTCTCTCGAGCACGGCAAGACCGTGCCCGACTCGCGCGGCGACATTCAGCGCGGCATCGAGGTGATTGAGTTCTCCCTGGGCATCCCGCACCTGCTCAAGGGTGAATACAGCGAGGGCGCCGGGCCGGGCATCGACGTCTACTCGCTGCGTCAGCCCTTGGGCGTGGTCGCGGGCATCACCCCGTTCAACTTCCCGGCGATGATCCCGTTGTGGAAGGCCGGCCCCGCCCTGGCTTGTGGAAATGCGTTCGTCCTCAAGCCAAGTGAGCGGGATCCGTCAGTTCCGCTGCGGTTTGGTGAGTTGTTCATCGAAGCCGGTCTGCCGCCCGGCGTATTCCAGGTCGTCCATGGCGACAAGGAAGCCGTCGACGCGATCCTGCACCACCCCGACATCAAAGCCGTCGGTTTCGTCGGCAGCTCCGACATCGCCCATTACATCTACGCGACGGCTGCGGCCAACGACAAGCGGTCACAGTGCTTCGGCGGCGCCAAGAACCACATGATCGTGATGCCCGACGCCGACCTCGACCAGGCCGTCGATGCGCTGATCGGCGCCGGGTACGGCAGCGCCGGCGAGCGCTGCATGGCGATCAGCGTGGCGGTGCCCGTCGGCGAGCAGACCGCGGACCGGTTGCGCGCCAGGCTGGTTGAACGGGTCAACAACCTGCGCGTGGGACACAGCCTGGACCCCAAGGCCGACTACGGCCCGTTGGTCACCGAGGCCGCGCTGGCCAGGGTGCGCAACTACATCGATCAGGGTGTGGCCGCCGGCGCCGAAATCGTGATCGACGGCCGTGAGCGGCGCAGCGACGACCTGGCCTACGGTGACGCCAACCTCGAAGGCGGCTTCTTCATCGGGCCGACCTTGTTCGACCACGTCACCAGCGACATGTCGATCTACACCGATGAGATCTTCGGGCCGGTGCTGTGCATCGTGCGGGCCCACGACTACGAGGAGGCGCTGCGGCTGCCGTCCGAGCACGAATACGGCAACGGCGTCGCGATCTTCACCCGCGACGGTGACGCCGCGCGCGATTTCGTGTCACGAGTGGAGGTGGGCATGGTCGGTGTCAACGTGCCGATCCCGGTCCCGGTCGCCTATCACACCTTCGGCGGCTGGAAGCGCTCCGGCTTCGGTGACCTCAATCAGCACGGCCCGGCGTCGATCCAGTTCTACACCAAGACCAAGACCGTGACATCGCGGTGGCCATCCGGCATCAAGGATGGCGCCGAATTCTCCATCCCGACAATGGATTAGGGCCATGTTCGCCCTGAACGACGACGAACGGGTCATCTCCGAGACGGCGGCCGCGTTCGCCGCCAAACGGCTTGCCCCGTACGCCCTGGAATGGGATGCCAACGCGCACTTCCCCACCGACGTGCTGCGCGAGGCCGCCGAGCTCGGCATGGCGGCGATCTACTGCCGCGATGACGTCGGCGGCAGCGGCCTGCGCCGGCTCGACGGGGTCCGCATCTTCGAGCAATTGGCCATCGCCGATCCCACCACCGCCGCATTCCTGTCCATCCACAACATGTGCGCGTGGATGATCGACACCTTCGGCACCGACGAACAACGCAAGGAATGGATTCCGCGGCTGGCGCCGATGGATGTCATCGCCAGCTACTGCCTGACCGAGCCCGGCGCCGGATCCGACGCCAGCGCATTGAGCACCCGCGCCGTCAAACAAGGCGGCGACTACGTGCTCGACGGCGTCAAGCAGTTCATCTCCGGCGCGGGCGCCTCCGACGTCTACGTGGTGATGGCCCGCACCGGCGGTGAAGGCCCGCGCGGGATTTCGGCCTTCATCATCGAGAAGGGCACTGCAGGGCTGAGTTTCGGTGCGCTCGAGGAGAAGATGGGCTGGCACGCCCAACCGACCGCACAGGTGATCCTGGAGGGAGTGCGGATCCCCGCCGACGCGATGCTGGGCGGCGCCGACGGCGAGGGCGCCGGCTTCGGCATCGCGATGAACGGCCTCAACGGCGGCCGGCTCAACATCGCGGCCTGCTCGCTCGGCGGCGCGCAGGCGGCCTTCGACAAGGCGGGGGCATATGTGCGCGACCGCCACGCGTTCGGCTCCGCACTGCTCGACGAGCCCACTATCCGCTTCACCCTGGCCGACATGGCGACCGGCGTGGAGACCTCGCGAATGATGTTGTGGCGGGCGGCAAGTGCGTTGGACGCCAACGACCCCGACAAGGTCGAGCTGTGCGCGATGGCCAAACGCTATGTCACCGACACCTGCTACGACGTCGCGGACAAGGCGCTGCAACTGCACGGAGGCTACGGCTACCTGCGCGAGTATGGTCTGGAAAAGATCGTCCGCGATCTGCGGGTGCACCGAATCCTGGAGGGGACCAACGAAATCATGCGGGTGGTCATCGGTCGCGCCGAGGCCGCACGATTCCGAGCTTCTCAAGCGACCGCTTAGAAAGGCAGCAATGATAGAGCCTCGATTGCGTTCCTAGGGCTGGGAAACATGGGCGGGCCGATGTCGGCGAACCTGCTCGGCGCGGGCCACACCGTGCGCGGGTTCGACCCGGTGCCCACGGCGGCGGCGACCGCGGCCGCAGGCGGCGTCGAGGTGTTCGACAGCGCTGCCGACGCGGTGGCCGAGGCCGACGTGGTGATCACCATGCTGCCCAACGGAGACATCGTCAAACGCTGCTACGCCGAGGTGCTGCCGGCCGCGCGCGCCGGGGCGCTGTTCATCGACAGCTCCACGATCTCGGTCAACGATGCCCGCGACGTGCACTCGCAGGCCGCAGTCGCACGGGGTTTCGCAGTTGGACGCCCCGGTCTCCGGAGGGGTGAAGGGCGCCGTCGCCGGGACGCTGGCCTTCATGGTCGGTGGCGACGAGGCCGCGGTGCAACGGGCACGGCCGGTGCTGGAACCGATGGCGGGCAAGATCATCCACTGCGGCGCCGCCGGGGCCGGGCAGGCGGCCAAGGTGTGCAACAACATGGTGCTGGCGGTGCAACAGATAGCGGTCGGCGAGGCGTTCGTGCTGGCCGAGAAGCTCGGGCTGTCGGCACAGTCACTGTTCGACGTGATCACCGGCGCGACGGGCAACTGCTGGGCGGTGCACACCAATTGCCCTGTGCCGGGCCCGGTGCCGACCTCGCCGGCCAACAACGACTTCAAGCCGGGCTTCGCGACCGCGCTGATGAACAAGGACCTGGGCCTGGCGATGGATGCCGTGTCGTCTACCGGTTCGGCCGCGCCGCTGGGCAAGCATGCGGCCGAGATCTACGCGAAGTTCGCCGCCGACCATGGCGCCTTGGACTTCAGCGCCGTCATCGAGATGCTGCGCAGCAGCTGACCCGATGGTGGCGACCCGCCGCGCCCGGCTACGCCGCGCTTGCGATGCGGTCAGAAGTCACCGGCGTTGCGGCGCAACGTTTCAATCGACTCCACCAACGCCTGCGATTCGGCAGCTTCCATGCCGATATCGGCGAACACCTGCTCGTTGAGCGTGACGGTGGCGTCCTCGACCGTGGACCGGCCGAGGTCGGTGATCTGCACCAGCGTGGTGCGCCCGTCGGTGGGGTGGGGTACCCGCTGAACCAGCCCGTCGGCCTCCAGCCGGCGGATCGCGTGGGTCACGCTGGTGACGTGAACCTGCAGCCGGTCGGACGCCTTGGTGATGGGCAGCGCTCCGGTCCGGCTGAAGGCGAGCAACCGCAGCAACTCGTAGCGGGAGAAACTCAGGTCATAGGGTCGCAGCGCCGTCTCCACCCGGGCCAGCAGGATCTGATGCGCACGCATCACCGAGGTCACCGCGACCATGCCTTGCGTGACATCGCCCCAGCCCGCACGCTCCCAATTGGTCCGTGCCGCGGCGATCGGGTCGCGCTTGTTGTCCGGGGCCACGCCTTTTCTTACCGCACTTGCGGCCAAAGCGGGCCAACCCGGCCCGATTCAGCGGGTGGTCACTTGCTGACCGCGGCCAGCACCGCAAGAGTCGACGCGCGGCTGCCCACGGTGATTCGCGCGCCGCCGTCCGGATAACAACGCACGCGCAGCTCGCTGTCGGCGAATAACTCACGCCACTGCCGACCCTCCCCCTCCCTTGACGGCAGGTACATGAAATTCGCGTGCGCGTCGGTGGTGTAAATCCCCAACGCGGAAAGCCGCATCCGGAGGTAGCGCCGCTCGGCGGTGATCAGCCGAATCCTTTGCAGTAGTTCGTCTTCGGCATCGTAGGAGGCTACAACCGCGGGCAAGCTGGTCATCGCGATGCCGAACGGCAGCTGCTGGGCCCACATCGTCGCGGCCAGCTCCGCACCCGCCACCCCGTAGCCGATCCGCAGCCCGGCCAGCCCGTACGCCTTGGAAAACGTCCGCACCACCACCACGTTGGGGAAACGCCGCACCAGCGCCGCAACTTCGATGTGGTGCTCGGGTGCGGCGAATTCGATGTACGCCTCGTCCAGCAGCACGATGGTCTCGCGAGGTATCCGGCGCAGGAACCGCAACAGGTGTCGTCACCGGCTCCAGCGTGCCGGTGGGGTTATGCGGTCGGCACACCACCACGACGCGGGCACCCGCGGCCGCGTCGGCCAGCCTGTCGAGGTCGTTATGGCCGCCCTTGCCTAGGGGCACTGTCAGCGCGTTCAGCCGTGCCATCTGCGCGATGATCGGATATCCGTCGAAAGTGGGCGTCGCCATCACCATCGCGTCACCCGGAACGGTCAGTGCCTGCAGGGCCTGCAGCACCACACCCGTCGCGCCGCCACCCAGCACCACCTGATCCGCGGAGACACCGATGCGACCGGCGATCAGGTTGCGCAGTCGTTCGGGCAGGAACTCCGGATACCGGTTGGCTGCATCGATCGACTTCACCAGCACCGAACGCACCGCGGGGAGCGGCGGAAACGGATTCTCGTTGAGCGACAAGGCAAGCGGATCGATACCGGGTGGAACCGCATCATCGACCTCGGCGGTGATGGAGCTTGCGACGGGTTGCATCAGCCACGCCCGCCCCAGCGCACCGCTGCTGCACCGGCGAAGTCGCCGGCA
This sequence comes from uncultured Actinomycetota bacterium, assembly GCA_963832935.1. Classification (GTDB taxonomy): domain Bacteria; phylum Actinomycetota; class Actinomycetes; order Mycobacteriales; family Mycobacteriaceae; genus Mycobacterium. Next base: position 102,110 of record CAWHWA010000007.1, on the reverse strand, counting down.
TGCGCGAAGCCCGCCATCAGCACCACATCACCGGACCTGAGCTGTCCGTTGGATATCGCGCGATCAAGGTTGATCGGGATCCCGGCACCGAACAGGTTGCCGCACTCGTCAAAGGTGTCCCGGTGGCGCTCGGGGGGTAACTCGAGCGCTTCACGCCAATTGCGCAGAAACGCCCTGTTCGGCTGGTTGGTGACCAGCACATCGATGTCTTTGGCGGGCAAGCCGATTCGGTCGCAGACCGCCAGGGCCACCTCGGGAACCTGTCGGTTGCCGCGGGCCAGCACCTTGGTGATCTTGCTTTCGGTGAAGCCGATGCTGCCCTCGCCGGTCCCGGCCGCCCACCACTTGCGGGGCGGGTCGAAGGAGAGCGTCATTTCACCCGAGTATTCACCGTAGGTGCGGCACTCGACATCGAGGATCGGCGACTGGTCACCCACCGTGACCAGTCCAACCGCGGCCCCGTCGCCGGGCACCGCTGACTGTGCCTTGCGACGAATCGTCGGCTGGTCGAAGAACTGACCGGCCGCGTTTTGGGCTATGGCGATCAGCGCGGTACGCCCTTCGCCCGTCGACAGCAGCTTGCGTGCCACATTGAGCGCCAACACAAATGCGGCGCAACCGCCGTTGTTCAAGTCGAGCACCCAGGACGGTCGCAAGCCCAGCCGGTGCGCGATGCCGCCGCCCTGGCCGTAGAACGCCATGTCGGGCACCTGAGTGTGGGTGATCAGCACGTCGACGCCCTCGACGACGTCGTGGCCGTGCCGCTCGATCAGGCCCTGCACCGCGCGTTCGATCATGTCGATCGAACTCTCGTCCGGGCCGACGTGATGGCGAAACTTCGGAGCCCGGAACATGACATTCTCACGGAGCTCGTCGGATTCGGCGAACTGCGCGTAATAGTCGGCGGCGATCGGCTCGCCCGGCAGATAGGTCGAGATGTCGATCAGGCTGACGCTTGGCTTATCCATGGTCTGCTCATCTCATCCATTCGGGGGTCACCGGCAGACCATTGCGGTGGCGGTACTCGGCGATTGCCTTGAGGTTCTTCATTTCCAGCAGATGGCCCGCGCCGAACATGTCCCAGAAGTCGCCTACCCACACCGGGCGTTCCGCCGGTGCGGTCTCCGGATACGGGTTGTGGTCGTAGAACGGGTGATGGCAATTGGTCCACAGCACAACCGAACCGGGCTTGTCGAGGACCGCCTGGGCGTCGATGACGCGCATCAGATAGATCATCCACAGGTGCTTGCCCTGATCCCAGGCACAGTGGTAGTCGACGGTGCGGGCCGCCTTGTTCACGACGGTGCGCGTGTAGATCTCGGTCTCCGAGCCGAGCCGGTCGTAGGCCAGCCACAGGCCGGGCTCTTCGGTGGGGGTGAATCCGCGCAGACTGTAGGTCCACTCTTCGAGGCTGCGGGTGTCCGACATGTACTCGTACAGCTCGTCGGGCGGGCAGTCGACGTAATCGTTGACGGTGCAGTATTCGCCGAAGACCTGATCATGCGGGTACACCGACCGCATCATTTCCATGATGATCGGAGTGGCTTGCTCCCTGGGGCTGGTTTCGACGCGGGTGACCCCGTCGATGAGGTCGGGGATATCTTCAAGCGCTGGCAGCGACATTGGTGCATTTCTCCTTAACCGTCGGAACCTCGTCAATAGCAATGGTTTTGGTCTGCTCAGTGTTGAGGAATGGCGCAAACGGCGGGATCTCGTCGGCGGCGCATTCGACGCTGACCACCGCCGGCCCGTCGATGTCGAGCGCCACGCCCATCGCCGTGGCGAGGCCTTCGGTGTCGCTGACGTCGATGGAGGTCAGGCCCGGGAACATCGCAGCAAGGCCGGCGCCGAGCCGGCTGGGCCGGAACCGGTTGTAGCTGTATAGGTTGTCGTAGAACAGCTGCTCGCGGGTCACGCACATGGCGTGCGCATTGTTGTTGAGCAACACGAACGTCACCGGCAGCCGATATTGCACCGCGGTGTGAACTTCCATGCCGTGCATGAAAAATGCTCCGTCACCGGCAATCACCACGGTGCGCCCCTCCGGCCGTCCGCCGTTGGCACGCCCGAAAGCCATCCCGATGCCGGCACCGAAGCTGTAGCCCATGCCGCCCATGCCGAGCGCGACCGCGAATCTCCCGCCCCGGCGAGCCGGCAGGTAATGCACGGCGGACGCACCGGTGTTGCCCGCGTCCACCACGATGTCGGCGCCGTCGGGCAAAACGCCGTCGAGCACCGCCATGGCGTCGCGGTAGCGCACACCCGCACCGACCCACGACGGGGGCGTCAGTGCGGAGCGACCCACGGCGTCGGGCACCCGTACGCCCGTTGGGCGTCCGCTTCCGGACAGGGCCTGCGTCAGCATGCGCAGCGAGGTACGCAGGTCGTCGGTGTGCACGTGCGTGCAGGGAACATAGGGCCGCGCAGACCCGATCGAGACGGTGCGCACCGTCGCCAGCGCGTCGTCGAGCCCGGCGCGGGCGGTGACCGACAGTCGGGTACCGACGACGAGGCACACGGCGCTGGCGGCCACCGCTTCGGCCACACCCGGGTGGCCCATGACACCGGTTACCCCAAGCGCGGACGAAGAGCCGAATCCGGGTGTGCCGGCGACGTCTTTGGCGTCGGGCACGGTGGCCACCCGGGCCCGCAACAATGCGCGCAAGTCCTCGAGCTCGGCACGGGCATCATCGCGCGCCACCTGCTCGCCCGCGATGATGGTGATCGGTCCGTCGACATTGCGTAGCACCGGAATGATCGGCTGGGGGTTGCCGATCGGCCGTGGGTCGCTGCCGATACCTGCCAATCGGGCGTCCACGTATGCCTGCTGAATATCCTTGGGCAGCAACAATACTGCCGGCCCCCCGGACTGTGCCGCGGCGATGGCCCGGGACAACGCCCCGGCGATGTCGGCGGCGCGGCGCACCCGCTCGCAGGAGACCGACACCGCGGCGAACACCGCCTCGGCGTTCAGCGACCCGTTGTTGCCGCTGGTGTCCTGGAAACTGCCGCGGCCGTCCATAGTTGTCGGGGTCTGACCGACCAAGGCCAACACCGGAACCCGGCTCGTAAGCGACTCCCCCAGGCCCGCTACAAGATTCAGCGCACCGCCGCCCGAGGTCGCGGCCACCACGCCCAGACCGGCCCCGCTGCGGCTGTACCCGTCGGCCATGGTGGCCGCGGAGAACTCATGCTTGGCCAGTATCGCGGTGATGCCGGACCGGAAATGCGCCGCGTCGTAGAGATCTTCGATGTTGGCACCGTCCACACCGAAGATGTGGTCGACGCCGATTGACGCGAGGCATTCGACGACGTGGTCAACCACCCGGTGCATCCGAGGCATGTGCTCACCTAGTTCGATTGAGACGATGCCTATGGCACGAATCAGGTGAGCCGCCGGTTCACCCCCGCGGCGGGCTTTAGAGCGAACGCTGCAGCAAGACCTGGCCGCTGTCGGCGGCAATCACTTGCACGGCGGCAATCTGCTCGAGTGGTGTCGAGATGCTGGCGGCGGGCGTCGCGGTGTGGCCGGGTTCGGCCACCCAGGTCGCCAGCCGCGTTTGGCTGCCGTCGCGACCGACCACAACCATCGCCAGCGTGTCATGATGCGCGTACGCCGGAGCCAGGCAGACGCACTTCAAGTTGATGGCCGTTCCCCAATGCTGACTGGAGAGCTGAACCGTGGACGCCAGCAGGTTGGTACCCACCTGCGCCATCTCCGACGACGCCACCGGCTGCGGGGCCGTCGGCGACGGGGAATGACCCTGAATGCCGACGAACACGCCGACCGTCAGCACCGCGGCCGCGGCGGACGAGGCCACCCACGTGATCGCGCGCGTGCGGCGGCGTCGCCAGGCCACCTTCGCCAGCAACGACGGCAGCAATTCGGGCGACATCTCGGGTGTCGCCATCGGGATATCGCCGGACTGGGTGATCGCAGTCACCTCGTCACGATCAAGCTGTGAAAGCAGGGCCGGCACTCCACTGAGCTCAGCGACGGCCTCCCGGCATGCCTGGCAGTGGGCCATGTGCCCCTCGAATTCGCGACGGTCGACCGAAGACAGCGACCCCAGCACGTATGCGGCATCCCACATCGCGTAGCGGTGGTTATCTCCCATGATCAGACCAAAGACCTCGTTATCGCCAGGCGGGCCAACACCTCGTAGTGGCGTCTTCATTTCATCCATCTCCTGTCACCCTTCAAGCATTCGGAGCCGACGACCACCCGGATTGGTGGCTGGGCTCTCATCGGGTAACTCCAAGCTCTTGCAGTGTGAGTCGCAACGCCCGCACGGCATAGTGTAATCGCGACTTCACCGTTCCTTCGGCAATATCGAGGTCCGCAGCAATCTGCGCGGTCGTCCATCCGCGGTAGTAAGACCGGTCCACGACGGCCCGGTGCTCCGCGGAGAGTTGGGTCATCGCATCGGCGATCAGCAACCGGTCCAGCGCGGCATTGACCTCGTCGGGCGTGGCCTGCTCGGGTGCTCCGTCGACGTCGGTCGAAGCGACCACATTGCGATACCGCGCGCTGCGGCGATCGTCGATGATCATGTTGCGGGCGACGGTGAACAACCACGCACGCGCCGACCGCTCCGTGTCGCCGATCACTTCCGGATGCTGCCATGCCCGAAGCAGGGTCTCCTGGACGACATCCTCGGCGTGACTCGAGTCACCGGTCAGCCGCAGCGCATAGCGCCACAAAACGGCGGCGTGCTCGTCGTAGAGCGCCTTCATCAGCGCAGCTTCCGCAGCCGCAGTACCAGCACCCCGAGCCACTCGATCACCTCCTGCCCATTGACACGAGTCGAGTAGGTGTTTAGTTCGCGGTTTCGCTCACAGTGAGAATGCGGGGCCCCTCGTCCGTCACCGCTACGGTGTGCTCCCAGTGGGCCGCACGTGATCCGTCGGCGGTGGTGACCGTCCAGTCGTCGTCGAGCACCAGCGTATTGCCTGTTCCGAGGGTCAGCATCGGTTCGATGGCCAGCACCGAACCGGGGGCCAGCAGCGGTCCGCGGCCCGCAGATCCCTGATTGGGCAGGAACGGATCCATGTGCATCGCCCGGCCGATGCCGTGGCCCCCATACCCCTCGACGATCCCGAACGCGCACCGGTGGCGAACCTCGGCCGCCCGCGTCCCCATTTCGATGGCATGTGAGACGTCGGTCAACCGGTTACCGGGGATCATTGCCGCGATCCCGGCTTCCAGCGACTCCCTGGTCGCCGCAGAGAGCGCTTCGTCGGCGGGATCGAGTGCCCCGACCCCGAACGTGATCGCGGCGTCACCGTGCCAGCCGGCGAGCACCGCTCCGCAGTCGATGGACACCAGGTCACCGGGGTTGAGGATCTCGGCCGCGGAGGGGATCCCGTGCACCACCCGGTCGTTGACCGACGAGCAGATCGACGCCGGGTAGCCGTGGTAGCCCAGAAACGACGGTGTCGCGCCGGCCTGCCGGATCACCGACTCGGCGATTTCGTCGAGGCTCAGGGTCGACACCCCGGAGACCGCCGCCGCGTGTACAGCGTGCAGCGCGGCGGCCACCACGGCACCGGCGGCAGCCATCGCGTCGAGTTCGCCGGCGCTGCGCTGCGGCACTACCTTGCGATTCCGCAGCCGCGCCAGCGGGTTCATCGTTACTTGCCCAGCGCTCGCAGGGCGCGGGCGAATACCTCATCCACCGTGCCGATGGCGTCGACGGTCTTCAACTCGTCGCGGTAGTACTCCAGCAGCGGCGCGGTTTCGTCGCGGTAGACCTTCATCCGGTTGAGGATGACGTCGTCGGTGTCATCGGCACGGCCGCGGCCCTTGAGCCGCTGCAACAACTCGTCCTCCGACACCCGGAATTCCAGCACCGCGTCGATGTCGGTGCCCCGGCGTCCGAGCATGTCGTGCAGCGCTGCGGCCTGCTCGATCGAGCGGGGGTAGCCGTCCAAGATGAAGCCGTTCGCCGCGTCCGGGTGGTCCAACCGGTCGTCCACAAGCTGGTTGGTCAGCTCGGATGGCACCAAGTCGCCGGCATCCAGGTAGCGCTTGGCCTCCAGGCCCAGCTTGGTGCCCTCGCCGATGTTGCTGCGGAACAGGTCCCCGGTGGAGATCTGCGGGATGCCGAGCTTCTGGCTGAGCCGCTCTGACTGCGTGCCCTTGCCTGCCCCCGGCGGCCCCAGCAAAACGATCTTCACTTGAGGAATCCTTCGTAGTTGCGCTGCATGAGCTGACTCTCGATCTGTTTGACGGTATCCAACCCGACGCCAATCATGATCAGAACCGCCGTACCACCGAACGGCAGATTCTGCACCGCTCCGGCATTGCCCATCTGCAAGAACAGGTTGGGCAACACCGCAATCGCACCCAGGTAGATCGAGCCTGGCAGCGTGATCCGGCTCAGCACATAACGCAGATAGTCGGCAGTGGGCTTGCCCGGCCGGATGCCGGGGATGAAGCCGCCGAACTTCTTCATCTCGTCAGCACGCTCGTCGGGATTGAACGTGATCGACACGTAGAAGTACGTGAAGAAGATGATGAGCCCGAAGTAGATGCCGATATAGACCGGGTCGCTGGGATCGGACAAATAGGTGCCGACGAACTTGTCCCACCAGCTGTTACCCACGCCCCCGCTGCCGCTGCGGATGAGCTGGGTGACCAGGTGCGGAATGTAGATCAGCGACGACGCGAAGATGACCGGGATAACACCGGCCTGGTTGACCTTGAGCGGCAGATACGTCGACGTTCCGCCGTACATGCGCCGTCCCACCATGCGCTTGGCGTACTGCACCGGGATCCGGCGCTGGCCCTGCTCGACGAACACCACGCCGACGATGATGAGCAACGCGGCGCCGAGGACCGCGGCGAAGATCATCCCGCCGCGGCTGTCCAGGATGGTCTTGCCCTCGGAGGGAATGCGCGCGGCGATGCCGACGAAGATCAGCAGCGACATGCCGTTGCCTATGCCGCGTTCGGTGATCAGTTCGCCCATCCACATCACCAGCGCCGCGCCGCTCGTCATGACCAGCACGATGACGATCAGGGTGAAAATGCTCTGGTCGGCGATGATGTCCAGCGAGCAGCCCTGCAGCAGACCGCCGTTAGCCGCCAGCGCCACGATGCTCGTCGCCTGCAGAACCGCCAGCGCGATCGCCAGATACCGGGTGTACTGCGTCATCTTGGCCTGGCCGGACTGGCCTTCCTTACGCAATTCCTCGAACCGCGGGATGACCACGGTGAGCAGCTGCACGATGATGCTGGCGGTGATGTAGGGCATCACCCCCACCGCGAACACCGTGAGCTTGAGCAGCGCACCGCCGGAGAACAGGTTGATCAGCGAATAGATCTGCCCGGCTTCGCCACCACTGGCCTCTTTGATGCACTGCTGCACGTTCGGGAAGTTGACGCCGGGTGACGGCAGCGCGGCGCCGAGGCGATACAGCACGACGATGCCAAGCGTGAAGAGGATCTTCCGTCTCAAGTCGACTGTTCGCAGTGACGAGATGAAAGCCGAAAGCACTCTATCCTCCTGCGCGGCCGGGGGTCATCCTGCGTTACGCGCCCAACACCCGCAGGCCAGGACGTACGGCGTCACGCGTCAAATCGTGTACGAGGCTATCAGCTGGTCGGACCGGATCCTTAAAAGGGCGTCATGGAGCCGTTCGGACAGGGCTCAAAGAATTCAGGAAGCGGACAGCCACGAGGCGTAGAGTTTTGTTGGCTCGTTGCATTTGCTAAGTATCAAAGCTGAGTGCCGAGGGCGACATGGACGGCCGACGGCCAGCGCGGAACTACAAGAGGAGTCCCATGACACGCACTGATCAAGACAGTTGGGATCTGGCCTCCAGCGTCGGCGCCACGGCCACGATGGTCGCCGCGGCCCGTGCGGTGGCCAGCAACGGCGCCAATCCGATCATCAATGACCCATTCGCTGCGCCATTGGTTCGGGCGGTCGGGCTTGATTTCTTCCGCCGCGTGGTCGACGGCGAACTCTCCTCCGCCGAAACGCCCGACGACGGCGAACGGGACTTGCAGCTCGAGACCGACTCGATCGCGATACGCACCCGCTTCTTCGACGATTTCTTCCTCAACGCCGCCCGCGACGGCATCCGCCAATCGGTGATTCTGGCCGCCGGGCTCGACGCGCGTGCCTACCGGCTGTCCTGGCCGAATGGCAGCGTGGTTTACGAAGTCGATCAGCCCCAAGTCATCGACTTCAAGACCACCACGATGTCCAGCCTGGGCGCCGCCCCGGCCACCGAGCGGCGCACCGTCAGCATCGACCTTCGGGAAGACTGGCCGGCTGCCTTGCGCAGCAGCGGATTTGACGTGACCCAGCCAACTTCGTGGAGCGCCGAGGGATTGCTGATGTATCTGCCCCCCGAAGCCCAGGACCGGCTCTTCGACAACATCACCGGGCTGTCCGCGCCCGGAAGCAAGCTGGCCACCGAATACCACCCCGACTCCGACACGACGATGTCCGAGCGCGCTCAGGAATTCAACCAGCGGTGGGCAAAGTTGGGCTGCGACATCAACCTGTCCGGACTGTTCTTCGACGGCGACCGCAGCAATGTCGTCGAGTATCTGACCACTCATGGCTGGCAAGTGAATTCTCGGCCCCGGCGCGAACTGTTCGCCGACTACGGCCTGCGCCTTCCCCGACGACGACTCGCTGGGGCAACTGCGCAACATCGTCAGCGTCACCGCAACGCTTGGATAGGAGGCTCGCCATGACGAACACCAATAGCAGCGATACCAAACGGTTTGATGGCGACAGTTGGGATTTGGCGTCCAGCGTGGGAGCGACCGCCACGGCGGTGGCCGCGCGCCGGGCAATGGCGTCCAAGGGCCCGAACCCGTTGATCGACGATCCCTTCGCCGAGCCGCTGGTCAACGCCGTCGGTGTCGACGCCTTCATCCGGATGATGAACGGCGAGGTCGAACTCTCGGAGGACGACCCGGCGTTCACCCCGCAGCGGCTCAGCGAGGGCATGGCCGTGCGCACCAGGTACTTCGACAACTTCTTCCTCGAGGCCGCCGAAGCCGGGGTGCGCCAAGCCGTCATTCTCGCGTCCGGGCTGGACACCCGCGCTTACCGGTTGCGATGGCCGGCTGGAACCGTGCTCTACGAGATCGACCAGCCGCAGGTGATCGAGTTCAAGACGCGCACCCTGGCCGACCTTGGAGCGGCCCCGACCGTCGATCGCCGGACGGTCGCGATCGACCTGCGTGACGACTGGGTGGGTGCGTTGCGCGGCAACGGATTCGACTACGACGCAGCCGACGGCCTGGATCGCCGAAGGGCTTGCTCGGGTACTTGCCGCCGGACGCGCAGGATCGCCTGTTCGACAACATCACCGCGCTATCGGCCCCCGGCAGCCGCATCGGCACCGGTTACGTTCCCGACATGCGCGACCGCGTCGAAAAGCGGGGTCGCGAGATGAGCGAACGCTGGCGCCGGATGGGCCTGAATCTCAACTGGTCCGAACTGGTCTACACCGGTGAGCGCAACGACGTGGCAGCGTACCTCGGTGAACGAGGCTGGCAGACGACGGTGCGCAGCACACCGGAGATGTACGCGCACAACGGTTTTGAGTTCCCAACCGAACCATCCATGGTCGCCTTCGGCGACATCAAATACCTGTCCGCGACCCGAGGAGCCTGAGCATGACACGCACAGAACAAGACACCTGGGATCTGGCCTCGAGCGTGGGGGCGACCGCGACTTGGGTCGCCGCGTGCCGGGCTCTTGCCGGCAAGCAACCCAACGCCCTGATCGACGATCCCTTCGCCGATCCGCTGGTTCGCGCGGTGGGCGCGGATTTCTTCATCCGAGTGCTCGACGGCGAAATCACCGATGAGAGCGGCGGTATCGATCCCCACGCAGACCCCGACGCGGAGTTCAACCTGCAGCGGATGGTCAACATGATGGCCGTGCGCACCCGGTACTTCGACGACTTCTTCACCGACGCGACCGCCGCCGGCGTTCGCCAGGTCGTCATCCTGGCCTCCGGCCTGGACTCGCGCCCCTACCGGCTGGCCGTGGCCTGAGGGCACCGTCGTGTACGAAGTCGACCAACCGGCGGTCATCGAGTTCAAGACCGCCGCGTTGTCGAAGTTGGGCGCCCAGCCCACCGCGGAGCGCCGGACCGTTGCGGTTGACCTGCGCGACGATTGGCCTAAACGCGTTGCGCCAAGCCGGTTTTGACGAGACAAAGCCCGCGGCGTGGAGCGCTGAGGGCCTGCTGATGTACCTGCCGCCGGAGGCGCAGGATCGGTTGTTCGACGCCGTCACCACGCTGAGCGCACCGGGCAGCCGGCTGGCCACCGAATACCATCGCGACGGCATGCCCCTGCTCGAGAAACGCGCCAAGGCGATGGCCAAGCGCTGGGGGCAATTCGGCTTCGACACCGACGTGTCCGCTCTCGTCTATCACGGTGAACGCACCCCGGCTGCGGAATACCTGAGTGCGGCCGGCTGGCAGATTACGCCGCGCACCCGCGCCGATCAGTTCGCCGAGGCCGGGCTGCCCGTGCCGCCGGGCGAAGGCCTCAAGGCGCTGGAGAACCACATTTCGGTGATTGCCGTCTTGCAGTAGCCCCGCGGTTAGGCCGGGTTTGGCCGCCGGCGTCCGCACCACCAACGGCACGGCGGGGAAACACCACGCCAGCTCCGAGCGCGACTTGCGCAGTGCGGCGGTGCCGTAGCCCCTCTTTCGGTGGTCGGGGTGAATCCAGATCCGCACGTTCACCTCGCCGTGGGCGAGCTCGCCGAACACCATCCCGACCTTCTCGCCCGAATCGATGGCCACAAACCACGCGGCCTCTTCGTCGTCGACACGGGCAACGCCGCACCGGATCTCGTCGTCGAGGTTGCCGGCCGGTCCGCCGGATCCGTCGCCGGCGGCGCCCATGTCCTGAGTGCGGGCCGCGAAGATGTCGCGGTCCTCGTCGGCGGAGAACGGCCGCAGCTCCAGGCTGTCGCCCGAACTCGCCGGCCGCTCCCCGAGCGGTGAAGCTCAGCTGCTTGTTCAGGTCCTCGAGCTCGGCGAGGATCTTGCGGCGCGATTCGATGGTGAGCTGATCGAAGGACATGCCCATCACCGCTTCGGCGGCCAGGTGCGAGTCGTGTCGAGCAATGCGACGATCGCCTCGACCGCGGCCGCCTTGTTTCGGACTCCACCACACGTCGGCAACCTCATGCCGGCGCTCAAGAGCTTTCAACAGGGCGTCTGCGATCTCTCTGCGGGCAGCTTTGCGGTCGTGGTCAGTCATTGGACCAGACTAGAACGCCAAGCCCGGTATCGCGCTAGATCCTGGCGTCCGAGGCGCGCGACGGCCGGTCGCCCAGTTCCAGGAAACGCCGGTAACGGTCCTCGACCGCGGTTGCCCAGGCTCGATCGGGGTCGACGATGCGCTCGGTGGAGACCCAGCGGGCGGCGTCGGCGATCGATGTCTCCAGTCCGGCCGCCATGCGGCCCAGGAAGGCCGCGCCCAATGCCGCACCCTCGGCCACCGCGGAAACCTCCACCGGCCGGCCGGTGGCGTCGGCGATGGCCTGCATCCAGGGCTGCAGGCGGGTCCCGCCGCCGGTGGCCACGATGCGTGACACCGGCGCTCCACTCAGCTCGATGAGCTGACGGACGACGAAGCCGGACGCCTCGTAGGCGGCCCTGCGCAGCGCGGCGGCGTCGTGGGTGAGATCGACGGCGTCGAGCACGGCGCGGCGGTCCGGGTCGTGGAACGGGGTGCGTTCCCCGCGAATGTAGGGCGACCACACCGGGACCCGGTACGGATCGGCCGACCCGGGGTCACCCGGTCCGATGACGCGATCCACCCAGCCGAGAAACAGTCCGCCGGCATTGCTGGCGCCGCCGATCAGGCTCTTGCCGGCCTTGGTGTGCGGAATGGTCCATAGCCCCGGCACTTGGCGGGCCTCGGGGACGGTGACCCACACGATCAGCGTGGTGCCACACATCACCAGCACCTCGCCGTCGCGTTCGACGCCGGCCACCATCTGCTCGCACAGCGCGTCAACGGCGCCAATCGCCAGCACGGCGCCGGTCCCGTGCACGTGTCCGGCAGCGGCTCCGATCGTCTCCACCCGGGGCATTTGCCCGGGGCCGGCGCCTCGCTCGGCGCAGGCCGCCGGATTCCAGCCGGTCCCGTCGAACAGGGGGTAAGAGGTGGCCGCGGTGGCGAAGTCGATCACCGCCTCGCCCGCCAGGGCGTGGTTGGCCACCGCCGGCGCCGGCCAGTATCCGGCCGCATCGGGGGCTTCGGCCGCCGTCCAGCGCAGGAACTCGGCGGCTTCGCCCAGCGCGGGAAGCGGCTGAGCCAGTTCTTTCGAGGTCCCCGACGCCCGGCCGCGCTCGTCGCCGTACAGCAGCCCTGGGGTGCGGGGCCGGCCCGCGGTGTCGACGGCGGTCAGCGAGGGAACCATCGCCGAAACGGCCACCGCGCGCACCTCGGGCCCGGGAGCCAGCTGATGCAGGGCCGCCAAGGGACCGCGCCGCCACGCCTCGTCGGCATCGTGTTCCAACCGGTTGGGGGTCGGCACCCGCAATTGATGGGGGATGCGTACCCGCGCCGTCACGCGGCCGTCGGTGTCGGCGGCGACCGCTTTGACCGCGGTGGTGCCGATGTCGATGCCGATCGTGACGTCGTTACGTGACACGGGCGTCACCGTACGCCAGCATTGGCACTCGTGACGTCAAGACCGCGTGCCCTGGTGACCGCCCCGCTGCGTGGTCCGGGGTTCGCCAAACTCCGGCAGCTGGCCGATGTGATCTATGACCCTTGGATCGAGCAGCGACCCCGCTGCGGATCTACAGCCCCGAGCAGTTGGCGCAACGCATCGATGCCGAACGCGCCGACGTCATTGTGGTGGAGAGTGACTCGGTGCGCGGCCCGGTGTTCGACCTGGGTTTGCGGGCGATCGCCTCCACCCGTGGAGACCCCAACAACGTCGACATCGCCGGCGCCACCGCGGCGGGCATCCCGGTGCTGAACACCCCGGCCCGCAATGCCGACGCGGTCGCCGAGATGGCGCTGGCCCTGCTGTTGGCCGCCACCCGCCACCTGTTGACCGCCGACTCGGATGTCCGCAGCGGCAACGTGTTTCGCGACGGCAGCATTCCCTATCAGCGGCTCCGGGGTTGGGAGATCGCGGGCCGCACCGCGGGGCTGGTGGGATTGGGCGCCGTCGGCAGGGCCTTGCGGTGGCGGCTGTCCGGGCTGGGCCTGCGGGTCATCGCCCACGATCCGTACAGCGACGAAGCGGCAGCACAGTCTCGACGAACTGCTCGGCGAGGCCGACGTCATCTCGCTGCACGCACCGGTCACCGACGACACCACGGGGATGATCGGCGCCGAGCAGTTTGCCGCCATGCGCGACGGCGTGGTTTTCCTCAACACCGCCCGCGCGCAGCTACACGACACCGACGCGCTCGTCGAGGCGCTGCGCAACGGCAAGGTGGCCGCGGCCGGCCTGGACCACTTCGTGGGCGAATGGCTGCCGACGGATCATCCATTGGTGGGCATGCCCAACGTCGTGCTGACCCCGCATATCGGCGGGGCCACGTGGAACACTGAGGCGCGGCAGGCGCAGATGGTCGCCGACGATCTGGAAGCGTTGCTATCCGGCAACACGCCCGCCCATCTCGTCAACCCGGAGGTGCTGGCCCCGTGAAATTCGTCGACAACCCCGAGGCCGCGGTGCTGGCAGCGGCTCAGGACATGCTGCGCCGGGGTCTCGTCGAGGGAACCGCCGGCAACATTTCGGCGCGCCGCTCCGACGGCAACATCGTGATCACCCCGTCATCGGTCGACTACGCGGACATGGTGCTCGACGACCTGGTTCTCATCGACGCCGAAGGCGCGGTGCAGCACGCCAAGGACGGCCGGCACCCGTCATCGGAAATGCAGCTACACCTCGCCTGCTATCAGGCGTTCGACGACATCGGCAGCGTCATCCACAGTCATCCCGTGTGGGCAACCATGTTCGCCATCGCCCACGAGCCGATTCCGGCCTGCATCGACGAATTCGCCGTCTACTGCGGCGGCGACGTTCGATGCACCGACTACGCCGCATCCGGCACACCCGATGTCGGGACCAACGCGGTCAAGGCGCTGGAAGGCCGCGGCGCCGCCCTGATCGCCAATCACGGCCTGGTCGCGGTGGGGCCGCGCCCCGACAAGGTCCTGCATATCACCGCACTGGTCGAACGCACCGCGCAAATCGTCTGGGGTGCAAGGGCTCTCGGCGGTCCGGTACCCATTCCCGAAGAGGTGAACCGAAACTTCGCCGGCGTTTACGGCTATCTGCGCACCAATCCCATGTGATGGGAAGCGTCCGGTTGGGTCGCGCGAGCGTGACGCGCGTCGTGGAATTTCAGTTCGAGTTGAGTACCAAGTTTTTCGCCGGAACCCCCGCGTCGGGCTGGCGGGACCATGCCGACCTGCTGGTCCCGGACTTCTTCGATCCCGACACCGATCAGTGGCGCATCGCGGTGCAGAGCTGGGTCATTGAGGTCGACGGCCTCACCGTCGTCGTAGACACCGGTGTCGGCAACGATCGCCAGCGTCCGCAGACGCCGGCCCTGGATCACCTGAACACCGGGTTCCTGACTGCGCTGCAGTCGGCGGGCGTCGACCGCAACGCCGTGGACGTGGTAGTGAACACTCACATCCACTCCGACCACGTCGGGTGGAACACCCTGCTGGACAACGGAACCTGGGTGCCGACATTTCCCAATGCCCGATATGTCGCACCGGCTGCCGACTATCGGCACTTCGCACCGGACGGACCCGCGGCCAGACAATCGCCACGCACCGAGCAGGAAGCGACCCAACAGCGCGGCGACCAGCTGGTGTTCGCCGACAGTGTGTTACCCGTCGCAGAGGCGGGACAACTCATCGGATGGTCGGACGACTACCAGATCAGCGAGTCGCTGCGACTACGGCCCGCGCCCGGGCACACGCCGGGATCCTCGGTGCTGTGGCTGGATGCCGGTCAGCCCGCGGTCTTCGTCGGCGATCTCACCCACAGCCCGCTACAACTGTGTCGCCCCGCCGACCCGTGCGCCTTCGACATGGACGCCGGCGCTGCCGCGGCCACCCGCCGCCGGATCTTCACCGAGGCCGCAGCAGCGGCAGCAGCCGTCGTACCCGCGCACTATCCCGGTCACGGAGGGGCGACGATCCGCGCCGTCGCGGACCGATTCGAAGTCGACGAATGGTTGGATATCGAATCCCTCTAGGACTGGGGCACAAAGAGATTCAGTGGTATCGCGCGTTGATGGGGCGCAGCGCGTCGTACAGCGCCTGGAAGTGCCCGAACTTTTCGTCGTAGTAGGCGCGATGGGCGGGCCTGCGGGCTCGAAGGTACGGTCGAATCTGACGAGCTGTCGCACCGCGTCGCGCATGCTGCTCATTGTCCCGCCTCCGAGTCCGGCGAGGATTGCAGCGCCTAGCGTCGCGGCGTCCGGCACCACGGTGCGTTGTAGCGCAAAGCCGAGCGCGTCGGCACGGATCTGGCACCAGGTGTCCGAGCGGGAGCCACCGCCGCTGATGTTGGCCAGCGATACGGTACGCGTCGACGATTTCTGCAGCGCTTCGAATGCCCACCGCGCCGAAAAGGCAACGCCTTCCATGACGCTGCGCGCCATTTCGGCGGCTCCCGCCGCAGAATCGATCCGCGCGAACGCGCCACGTGAGGATGCGTCCCAAATCGGTGCGCGTTCGCCCTCGAGGTGCGGCAGGAACAAAGGCACCGCCTCTCCGGGTTCACTCTCGGCCGCCAGCACCGACACCTGTGCGGGCGTCCTGCCCAACACATCCGAAAGCCATTGCAGCGCAGCCCCGCCCGATTGCGTCGGTGCGGCGTGCAGCACGATGTCCTCATACGGGGGGAACACGACGACACCGGGCGTCGCACTCACCATGGACGATATGATGCCCAAGATCTCGCTGGTGCCACTCTGATACATCGCGTCGCCGTCGTCGAGGACGCCGGAACCGAACATTCCGGCCCACGCATCCATGGCGCCGACGACCACCGGCGTTCCGGCACAAGGTATCCCCTCGCGCACCCGCCCGGCAACGTGATGGAAGCTTTGCAGCGGTGGCAGCATCTCGCGCGACCGCGGCACCAGGTCGAGTAATTCGTCGATGTAGCCGAGACCCCGGGCGAGCCGGACCGCTGAGATCGCATCGGAGGATACCGCGCCGGTCAGCTGCATCACGCAATAGTCCTTGGGCAGCAGAACATGTCGAGTCTTGGCGTAGATATCGGGGTGAACCCGCGCAATGTACGCCATCCGGGATAGCGCGTGACTCGCATCGATCGGGATCGGCGCGCCGAACCAGGCCGTCAGCTGCGCGGCGCTGACTCGCGACGCCAGCGCGGCCCCGTCGGCCGCGCAGCGGGTGTCCTGCCACGTGATTGCGGGGATGAGCGCCGCGCCGTCCGACCCGGTGAATACGTGTGTGTTCACTTGTGAGCTGATACCGATCCCGGCGAGGCCGGACAGGTCATGCCGCGACACGAATTCCGCCAGTGCGGCAAGTACACCATCGGTCCAATCGGTGGGATTCTGCTCCGCGTGACCGGGCGACGGCCGCGACATCGCCACTGGCCGTATGAAATCGGCGATCCGGTTGCCCGCGGCATCGATCAGGATCGCCTTGACCGCGCTGGTTCCGACATCGATTCCGACCAGACAGCTGCTCGCCACGCTCGCCAGTCTTACAGATTTACGCCGGACGCCGTCCACGCCAGTTCCGGGGTGAGGTGCCGTGCACCCGGCTGAACAGCCGGCTGAAATAGCCCGGGTCGCTCACCCCGACCCGCCGGGCGATCTCGGCGATAGGAAGGTCGGTTTCTTCCAGCAAGGTTCGAGCCTCGGCCATCCGGCGCTCGATGATCCACTCCTGCACGGTGCGCCCGGTGCGACGACGCACGACGGTGGTCAGGTGTCCCGGTGTCATGGCGAGTTCGCGCGCCACGTCGCGCAGCGAAAGCTGCCCGGCGTGCCGCCCGTCGATCACCGCGAACACGTCGGCGAGTAGCGGTTCGCCACTACGCCGCAGGTCGCCCACCACGTCGCGGGCCAGCCGTGCGAGCTCGATCAGCAACAGCGTCAGGTGCGCCAAAACCGCCTGCCGATGGCCCTCCTGCCCTGCCGTCAGTTCCGTTTCGATCGAGCGGACCGCGTTGTCCCACAGCGGCCGCCGATCCGCGGGGACCTCGAGCCGCAGCACCCCGCCCGAGTGCCCGTGCAGGAACGGGAAGAGCAGCGGGTGGGCCCGCCACGCCGGCCACGGCGACCGCGCGTCCTCGCCGAGCGCGGTGGGGTCGAAGAAGACGCCGACCCCGTCGACCAAGTAGTCCAGCTGCCGCGGATCGAGCACCTCGCCGGCTGCCGCGACATACACGAGACCCGCCGCCGGGACGTACCAGAGTGCCGGGAAATCGTGGATGTGACGGCCCAGTTCGCCCGGGTTCCCCGACCGGCGTGCCCGTGCCGGTGCACCGAAACCGGAGAGGTGTCCGGATCGGTCCGGTACTGGTACACGGGCACACCGTCGCGATGGCTGATCACCCGGGCGGTCTGAGTCATCTGAAGATAGTCCTAGTTTTGACGAGTATCGCCCAATTATAAAGTCCTACTGCTGCACATTATGGACTACATGATCGAAACATCCTCCACATGACTACATACCTGCCGCCGGCCACGACGCATTCCTTCCCGGCTACGACCTGTTGACCCGCCTGTCGGCTTCAACCGGGTACACGACAGGCTGATCGGGCAGGCCGAACTGGCAGCGAACCATCGCATGCTGGAAATAGGCTGCGGCACCGGCAATCTCACCATTCGGGCCAAACGAACCCATCCGTCGATCGAGATGATCGGGTCCGATCCCGACCCGCTGGCCCTGCGCCGGGCTCAGCGAAAGGTGAACCTGCTGAGCGGGATTCGCTTCGAGCGCGGCTACGCGCAACGGCTCCCCTACACTGACGGCGAATTCGACAGGGTCTTGTCGTCGATGATGCTGCATCACCTCGACAACGATGCGAAGGCGGCCGCGGCGGCGGAGGTCTTCCGCGTGCTGCGCCCCGGCGGGCGACTGCACATCGTCGACATGGGCGGCAACATGACCGCAAACGACGGCCTGTCGGCACGGCTCACCCTGCGCAGCCCCCTGGCAGCCGGCAATCTCGGCGACGCCATTCCCCGGCTGCTGCGTTCCGTGGGCTTCGACTGCGCCGAGGTCGACACGCACGTTCAGCGCTTCGTGGGCAGGCTGACGTACTACCGCGCCACACGCCCCGCCTAGCGCTGGTCGATGGCGACCTTGACCGCACCATTTTCGCCCTGGTTGGCAATCGCCAGGAAGGCGTCGCGCCACTGCTCCAGCCCGAAGGTGTGCGTCAGCATCGGACGCAGGTCCACCCGGCCCGCAGCGACCAGGTCGAGGTAGTGGGCGATGGCGTGCTTGCGCTGCCCATCGACCTCCTCGAACCCGAAGGCGTTGGACCCGACCCAGCTGATCTCCTTGAAGTACAACGGGCTCCACTCCCAGCGACCGGGCGCATGCACACCGGCCTTCACCAGCGTCCCCCGCGAGCGCAGCACCCGCACCCCGACCTCGAACGTCTCGGGCTTGCCGACCGTGTCGTAGACGACGTCGACCGCGCCTGGATGCGCCATCGGCAGCCCCAGCAGGGGTTGGCGTAGCCGACCACCGCCCCAGCCGACCAGCTCCTCGATCAGGGCCAGACGTGGTTCGTGCGCAAGGACTTTGGCGGCTCCGAACTGTCGGGCCAGCTCCGCCTGGGCATCGAAGCGTGCCACCACGGCCACCGCCACGTCGGGATAAAGCGCCCGCAGGATCGCGACAGCACACAACCCGAGCGAGCCGGCCCCATAGACCAAAACCCGTCCCGAACGTGGCGGCGGATGGCGGGTAATCGCATGCAGCGACACCGAAAACGGGTCGGCGAACACCGCCATCTCGTCGGGAATCGACTCGGGAACCGCGAACAGCATGCTGTCGTGGGCGGGCATCAATTCGGCGTATCCACCAGTCACGTCGGCCGACACCCCGGTGTGGATGCCCGGCTTGATGTCGCCGTCGGTGAAGCTCCAGCACAGGCTGTAGTCGCCGCTGTCGCACGCCGGACAGGGCGGTGCGATGCCGCGCGGCCCGCACGACAGCCACGGATTGAGCACGACCCGCTGCCCCACCTCTAGCCCGCGGGCCTTGGGGCCCAGCGCCACCACGTCGGCGACCACCTCGTGGCCCATCACCTGTGGGAAAGAACAGAAGCCGCCCATGGCGTTGTCGGCGTCGCCCTCGCCGAAATCCATCAGGATCTGCTTGGAGTCCGAGCCGCAAATGCCGGTCAGCCGCGGCCGGGTGATCACCCAATCCTCGTGCGGCAGTTGCGGATCCGGCACCTCCTCGCAGAGCGGTCGGGGTGCGGGCCAAGTTCACCAGTCAGCCTGTTGGCGTCCGCTGGGACCTCGAACGGCTCCGGTGCCACACCGTAAACCAGCGCCTTCATCGCTGCGCCATCCCGGCCACGCCGGCGATGAAAGCGTCGAGGTCGGCATTCTTCGCGTCGATGACGGCCTTCATGTCTGGGACGTAGTGCTCGAATCGGTCGCTGCCCAGCGCGGCGATGATGCCGTCGGCCACCTCCTCGGCCGCGACCTTGGGTCCCTGGTAGAGCGGTTCCTCGCTGCCCGGCTGATCCCAGATCTCGGTGTCGACCGGGCCCGGCTCGATCAATTTCACCGCGATCCCGCTGCCGTGCAGGTCCACGGCCATCGCCTCGCTCCATCCGCAGAGCGCGAACTTGCTTGCACAGTAAGCGGTTTCGTGGATGATCCCGAGCCGGCCGCCGACGCTCGAGATGTTGACGATCAGACCGGATCCGCGCGCCAGCATCCGCGGCAGCAGCGTCAGTGTCATCCGCATCGGGGCGAAGAAGTTCACCCGCATGACGTCCTCGACCTCGTCGGGATCGAGCTCGGTGACCGGCCGGCGCTTAGGGATGGCCGCGTTGTTGATCAGCACGTCGATGCCGCCCAGACCATCCCAGGCTTTCATCGCGAGCTCCTCGAGGCCCGCGGTGTCGCCCAGGTCGGCCACCCACATCGCCGAGGCCGGCGAGGTTCGCCGGCAGTCCGCAAGTACCTCGCTGAGCCGATTCCGCCGCCGGGCGATCAGCCCCACCACCGCGTTCTGCGCGGCCAGCTGCCTGGCCAGGGCGGCTCCCAGGCCGGCGGAAGCACCCGTGATGAGCACCCGTTTCCCGGCCACCGCGTACGTCATTCGTCCAGGTTGCCCCGATTCGCGGGAAGCGTACAGTGGTGAAAGCTTGTTATATTGGCTAAGTATTAGCGAAGGTAAGCTAAATACATCCGATTAGGGGGACACACATGACTTCCACCAGCTCCACCACCAGATACGACGGCGACACCTGGGACCTGGCATCCAGCGTCGGGGTGACGGCCACGATGGTCGCGGCCGCTCGCGCGATTGCCAACCGGGCCGAACCCCCACTGATCAACGACCCGTTCGCCGAACCGCTGGTCAAGGCCGTCGGGGTGGACCTGCTCTCCCGCCTGGCCAGTGGAGAACTGGACCCCGCCGAATTGAACGACGTGCACGACGGGGCGACAGGCTCAGCCGGGGCGATGTCACGCATGGCCGACAACATGGCGGTGCGCACCAAGTTCTTCGACGAGTTCTTTCTGGATGCGACCAAGGCGGGCATCAAGCAGGTTGTGATCCTGGCTTCGGGCCTCGACTCCCGCGCCTACCGGTTGGCGTGGCCCGCCGGCACGGTGGTCTACGAGGTCGACCAGCCGCAGGTCATCGAATTCAAGACGCGGGCCTTGTCCGACCTGGGTGCCGCGCCGACCGCCGATCGTCGCGTGGTGGCCATCGATTTGCGCGACGACTGGCCCGCCGCGCTGCGCACCGCCGGCTTCGACCCGGCCCAGCCGGCGGCGTGGAGTGCCGAGGGTCTGCTCGGCTACCTCCCCCCAGAGGCCCAAGACCGGCTGCTGGACACCGTCACCGCGCTGAGCGCGCCGGGCAGCCGGCTGGCTACCGAGAGCGCACCCAACCCCGAGCCCGGCGACGAGGACAAGCTCAAGGAGCGTATGCAGGCCATCACCGAACGCTGGCGTGCACACGGTTTCGATCTCGACATGGCGGGGCTGGTCTATTTAGGCGACCGTAACGAGGCTGTTCCCTATCTGGCCGATCGCGGATGGTCGCTCAACAGCAGCAGTATTCGGGAGTTGTTCGCGGACAACGGACTTGACCCGTTCGAGGACGACGACATGCGCATGGGCGAGATGCTCTACACCAGCGGCACCCTGGACAAGAAGAGAAATAGGACATCACCGATGACCACCGAGACAGGACGCACCGAAGGCGACAGCTGGGACCTGGCCAGCAGCGTGGGAGCGACGGCCACCATGGTCGCCGCAGCCCGCGCCGTGGCGTCGCAGGGACCCGATCCGCTACTTGACGATCCCCTGGCCGATCCGCTGGTCCGGGCAGTGGGGCTTGGATCCCTTCATCCGGATCATCGACGGGGAGATCGACCTTCGAGGACGACGCGCTGATGAACCGCAAAACACGGACCGACCAAATGACCGTGCGGACCAGGTTTTTCGACGAGTTCTTCACTGGCGCGACGAAGGCAGGCATCGAGCAGGCGGTGATCCTGGCATCCGGCCTGGACACCAGGGCCTATCGATTGCAATGGCCGGCGGGCACGGTGGTCTACGAGATCGACCAGCCGCAGGTCATCGCATTCAAAACGACACGCTGGCCGGCTCGGCGCCGCCCCGACCGCCGACAGCGCGCACGATCGCATCGATCTGCGGGAGGACTGGCCTGCGGCGTTGCGGGACTCTGGTTTTGACGTCACCCAGCCCACCGCGTGGAGCGCCGAAGGGCTGCTGCCCTATCTGCCGCCCGAGGCACAGGACCGGTTGTTCGACAACATCGCCGCACTCAGTCGCGCCGGGCAGCCGGCTGGCCACCGAGCACGTACCCGACCCCAACGCATTCACCGACGAGCGCTTACAGCACATCAGCGAGCGATGGCGCAGCTTCGGCTTCGGCCTCAACGCGGGCGACCTGTTCTATCAGGGCCAGCGCAACGTCGTCGTCGACTACCTGAGCAACCACGGCTGGGAGGTAACCGCCCACCCCGCCAAGGAGCTGTATGCGCGCAACGGGTTCGAGTTCCCGGAGAACGAGCTGACGGCCGTCTTCGGCGACTTCAGCTATGTGGCCGCAACGCTGAAGTAGTGGTGTGGCTAGGGTCGTCTCATGCCTCGCGCTCATGACGATAACTGGGATCTGGCGTCCAGCGTGGGCGCGACCGCAACCATGGTCGCGGCTGGGCGCGCCATGGCGACGAAGGATCCCCGCGGTTTGATCAGCGATCCGTTCGCCGAACCCCTGGTGCGCGCGGTGGGCGTGGATTTCTTCACCAAGATGATGGACGGTGAACTCGATCTCTCGGCCATCGAGAACGCCACGCCGGTCCGCATTCAGGCGATGATCGACGGAATGGCGGTGCGCACGAAGTATTTCGACGACTACTTCCTGGACGCCACCGCCGGCGGCGTGCATCAAGTGGTGATCCTCGCGTCCGGATTGGACTCGCGCGCCTACCGGTTGCCGTGGCCCGACTGCGACGGTGGTGTACGAAATCGACCAGCCACAGGTAATCGAGTTCAAGACAACCACTTTGGCCGGTATCGGGGCCCAGCCCACCGCCACCCGGCACACCGTTCCGATCGACCTGCGTGCGGACTGGCCGGCGGCGCTGCAAGCTGCAGGATTCGACACGACGGCGCCGACCGCATGGTTGGCCGAAGGTCTGCTGATCTACCTGCCGCCCGAGGCCCAGGACCGGCTGTTCGACAACATCACCGCACTGTCCGCACCGGGCAGCACGATCGCCACCGAATTCGTGCCCGGGCATAGTCGATTTCGATGCCGACCGGGTGCGGGAGATGTCCGGCTCCTTCCGCGACCACGGCGTGGACATCGACATGGCGTCGCTGGTTTACGCCGGACAACGCAACCACGTCGTCGACTATCTGGGCGCCAAAGGCTGGACCGTCGAAGGTGTGACGCGAACGGAGCTTTTCCGCATCACAACCTGGAAGTCCCCGCGCCAGAAAACGACGACCCGCTCGGCGAGATCATCTTCATCAGCGGCCGGCTGGCCGGTTAGTGGCGATCGCAAGCGCGGCGTAGCCGGGCGCAGCGGGTCGCCACCATCGAGTAGAAGCGCGACTCCCCCAGCCACAGCACGCTGGCACCGCTGACCGCCTGCTCGAGGTTTTGCACGATCGCGGCAACCGAGCGGCCGAGCAGTGCGCCCAGCGCGTCCGGCAGCGACGCGGCGGCCGGTTGCGAGGATGCCCGGGGTCGCACCATCTGAAGCAACGAGGATCCCGGGTAGCTGGCGACCCGGACTTCGGCATCCTCGTCGAGGCCGGCCAGGATTTTGGCTCGGCGCACCGCGGTGCGCAGCCCGCCGAGTTCGTCGACCAGGCCACGTTCGAGGGCGTCGGCTCCGGTCCACACCCGTCCTTTGGCGACGGCGTCGACGTCCTCGGTACTCAGGTTGCGGCCTTCGGCGACGCGCTGCACGAAGTCGGCGTAGATCAAGTCCGCCTCAGCCTCCCGATCGGCTCGCTGCTGTGCCGTGAATGGCACGTCGGTCGACCAGGCGTCGGCATTGGCGTTGGTACGCACCGCATCTGACACGACTCCGAGACGCTCCTTGAGATCCCGGAACACCAGCTTCCCGGTGATCACACCGATCGAGCCGGTGATCGTCGCCGGATTGGCCACGATCACGTCGGCGGCCATCGCGGCGTAGTAACCGCCGGAGGCGGCCACCGAGCCCATCGACGCCACCACCGGTTTGCCGCGTTCGCGGGCCCGTGCCACCTCACGCCAGATGGTCTCTGAGGCGGTGACCGATCCTCCGGGGCTGTCGATCCGCAGCACGATCGCCGACACCGAATCGTCGCCCGCCGCCTCCCGCAGCGCCGCCGCGATCGTGTCACCGCCGACGCTCGAGTTGCCGAACGGCAGGAACTGGGGTCCACCCCGCCCGTTGACAATCGGACCTTGCAGGGTGATCACCGCGAAAGTGGGCTTTTGCCGGCGGCCGGGAATCGGCGGCGTCGATGGTACCAACCTCGACCGGGCCGCGGCGGCGTAGCGCGTCAGATTGAGCCGCGGCCCCAGCTTTTCCGGGTCGGTCTCGGAGCCGTCTCCGTCCGCTGAAACACCTTCCACGCCAATCATTTCCGCGATCCTGGTGTGGGCCTGGTCGCGGAAGCCGATCCGGTCGACCAGGCCGGAGGCCACGGCGTCGTCGCGCAGCAGCGGGGCCCGGTCGGCAAGCGCATCGAGCGCACCGGAATCGATGCCGCGGGATTCGGCGATCGCGTGCCACACCTGGTCTTGCAGGCTTTTCAGCATCCGGGTCACCGCTTCGCGATGAGCATCGGTGAAGCCGTCCTCGGTGAAAAGGTTTGCCGCCGACTTGTATTCACCTCGGGCGACAAACTCGGCGTCGATCCCCGCCTTGTCGAGCGCGGCACGAAGGAAGGTCGCGTTGCTCGCGAAGCCGATCAGCCCGACGCTGCCCGACGGCTGCATCCAGACCTCGGTGAATGCCGAAGCCAGGTAGTAGGACATGGTGCCCGGGTAGGTCTCGGCCCACGCCAGCGATGGCTTGACGGCGCTGAACGCCGCGATCGCCTCCCGCAGCTCCTGAACCGCCGCCGGCGGCGATGCCGCGAGCTGCACGCGGGCGATCAACCCGGCGACCCTCGGGTCCTCGGCGGCACGGTGGACGGCAGCGACCGCCTCGCGCAGCGACATCGGTCGCTCCGCCCCGGTGACCAACGCCAGCGGGTCAAAGCCCGCCGTCTCGGGCGGCACCGAACGCAGGCTCAATTCGAGCACGCAGCCGTTGGGTACGCCGTGGTGGCGGACGGTATCGACACGACCGGCCAGCGCACGCACATCGTCGACACCAGGCAGAGAAGGCAGAAACGCGAACATGCTCTGCAGCGTACCGATTGGCGGCCGTAGGGTGAGTTCGTGAGGTTCTCGATCGCTATCCCGCAATTCGACTACCACGATTTCGACACGGCTGGGCTGCGCTCATACGTGTTGCGCGCCGAAGAACTCGGGTTCGAGGGCATCTGGACGCTCGAGCAGACCATCGGCCGGGCGCCACTGCTGGCACCGTTGGAGCTGCTGTCATGGTGCGCCGCGCACACGGAGCGATTGCGGCTCGGGGTGGCGGTGCTGGTGACGTCGCAGCACGAGCCGCTTCAGTTGGCCTCGGCCGTGACGACGGTCGACCGGATCAGCCACGGCCGGCTGGACGTCGGTGTCGCACCTGGCCGTGGCGGCCCCACGCTCGCCGCCTTCGGCGTCGACAAGGAGACCTTCATCTCGTATTTCACCGAGGGCCTCACCCTGATGAAGGCGGCCTGGTCCGACGATCCCACGGTGAACTTCCACGGCCGGTTCCGCGACGTCGACAACCTGCCCTTCCAGCCCAAGCCGGTGCAGCGCCCACACCCGCCGATCTGGTTCGGCGGGATGGCCCCCAAGGCCTTAGCCCGGGCCGTTCGCCACGGCGACGCCTTCATGGGCGCCGGCGCGTCGAGCACCGAAGCCTTCGCCGGAGCCGTCCCGATCGTCCGCCGCGAACTCGACGAACAGCAGAAGGACCCGGCGCACTTCCCGATCGGGAAACGGGTCTACCTGATGATCGACGACGATGCGGCCCGCGCTCGTGAACGGGTGCTCGACGGGCTGCACCGCCTCTACGGAGACATGCCCGGGGTTGACACGTTTCCGGTGTCGGGCACACCCGATGACGTCGTGCGTGGCCTTCGTGAAGTGATCGATGCCGGCGCCGAGACGATCCTGCTCAATCCCCTCGGTCTCGACATACCCGAAAACCGCGAACAGATGGAACGCCTTGCCGCAGAAGTGATTCCGCAGCTGGGCTGATCAGCGCCCGAGTTTTGACTTGAGCCAGCTTCCAATCTCGGCGATCGCTTCATCGACCTCGGGCACCCAGCCGGCGCCGATGATGAAAGAGTGCTGACCCTCGTCGACGGCGCGCACCAGCACCTCGTTGCCGGCCGCTTCCGCGCGGCGGGCGAACTCCGCATCCTCGCCGGCGAGCAGTTCGTCAGTGCCCCAGAACACCGCGATCGGTGGCAGCCCGGCCAAGTCGGCGAAAAGCAGGCTCACCCGGGGGTCTTCGGGGCTCACGCCGGTTCCGTCCAGCCAGGATGACCGAAAGAACTCCGCCAGCGGAAGCGACAGCAGCCTGTCTCGATCCGCGTTGCTGGTGTAGGTCTCGTTCGTCAGTGTCAGGTCGACCCACGGGGAAATCGACACGATCGCACCCGGCAGCGCTGCTCCTTCATCCCGCAGGGCGATCGCCAGGCCCACCGCGAAATTGCCGCCGACCGAATGCCCTACGCTGGCAATGTTTTCGGGCCGGTAACCCTGCTGCAGCAG
This sequence comes from uncultured Actinomycetota bacterium, assembly GCA_963832935.1. Lineage (GTDB taxonomy): Bacteria > Actinomycetota > Actinomycetes > Mycobacteriales > Mycobacteriaceae > Mycobacterium. The sequence continues at coordinate 75,508 of CAWHWA010000007.1, read as the reverse complement.
CCAGTTGTAGGCGTTGCGCACATCCTCGATCTGGGCGGGGAATTTGTGCTCCGGTGAGCGCCGGAAGTTGAGCACGAGGGATCGTGCGCCCGCCGCCCGCGCGATGTGCGCCGCGGCCTTGCGGTCGGAGTGCATCGACGCTAAGACGGTGCCGCCCATGTGGTTGTGCAGCAGCACACGGTCCGGGTCGCTGTCGGCGGGAATGCACCACAGCGCCTGTACTCCGCCGGCGTCCACCTCGGCGTAGCTGACGCCTTCCGGTTCTGTCGTGGCGACGTGCATGGTCTCGATGACGTCCCGGATCGTTTCCAGGTCGAAATTGGGGTTGGCGGACCGCGCGCTCAGAGCGCCGAAGAACTCGGCGAACTCTTTCGCCTGCGTGCTGGCCATCGGGGTGCCTTTCGCCGAGGTTATTGAATAACGATCGTTATCGTAACGGACGTTATCCTAAAATGGCAGGAGCGTCAAGCCGACGGGAGGACTCGTGAGATACCCAGCAGACCAGAAGGCACGCGCGCGACGCACTGGTGCGCGCCGGCACCCGCTCGCTCAAGACGAGCGGGTTCAACGGCGTCGGGGTGGACGGATTGGCCGCTGCCGCGGGCGTCACGTCGGGCGCGTTCTATTCGAACTTCCCGAACAAGACGGCGATGCTCGATGCCGTCATCGAAGCGGGGCTGGCGAACCGTTCGTGTCGGCGACCGGCGCCCAGACGATCCTGCTCAATCCCCTCGGCCTCGACGTACCCGGAAGCCGCGAGTAGATGGAACACCTTGCCGCAGAAGTGATTCCGTAGTTGGGCTGATTGACGATCGGCTCCCTCCGCGTCGTCTATCTCAGACACTCGTTCGGCGCTGCAGCGGTTGACGCAGCCCGTACGGTAGGATAACGTTCGTTACATAACGATCGCTATCCTACATGTCACCAGGAAGCCAACCGGCGCTGTGAGGGCGAGCAGTTCATGGAAATCAAACCCGAGGATAGCTATATAAACGGCGTCCGAGTCGAGACCTATGGCGAGCCCACGGATTCTCCGCCGTTGCTGTTCGTTCACGGAGGGTGCCAGGGTAGTTGGGCCTGGGAGAAGATGGCACCACGACTGGCCGGGGACGGCTGGTATGCGTTGTGCCTCAACTGGTATGGCCACAATGGCTCGTTACCGCTGACCGAAGACGAGGCCCTGAGCCGTTCGCTACTGGACGTCGCCACTGAAATCGCTGTCGTTGTCGAATCACTGCACCGCCCACCAGTTCTCGTTGCGCACAGCATGGGCGGGATTCCCAGCCTCGCCTACGCCGCCGCGAACCCGGTCACCGCTTTGGTTTTACTCACACCGGTTCTGCCCGCGGGGTTTGGCGCGGACCATATCCAACTGGCAGTCGATCCGACCTCGATGTGGATGCCACCGCCTGAAATTATCAAGCCGACATGGTGGGCAGGGGTCACCGACGACGAAGCGCAACGCTACGCGTCACTGCTCGTTCCGGAATCGCCCCGCGCCGTTTTAGAAGCCACACGTTGGCTGTGCGAGGTTAGTATCAGCGACGTCCAAGCGCCCGCTTTGGTGGTTGCGGCCGGTGCCGACCTTTTGATCCCAGCAGAGGTTAAGTGGCTGGCCAAAGCAATCGGTGCGACGTTCGTCCTACTCGAGAACGAAGGGCACGGCATCCTCTTCAATCCCGTCTGGGAGCAGGTCACCACTCAGATCAGCAAATGGCTGTTGCCGCTGAAAAAGCCTGCACGGTAGGAGTTATCGAGGAGGCTTGATGTTCTTCGCAGGAGCCGTTTCGGTGAGGCTGACAGCGGTGCGATATGCGGCGTCGATCGCCGGGACCCTCGATTCGCCCGTCGGTCAGCCCTCGGTGGGGTCCTCGCAGTGATCGGTCCTGATCTCGCGTGCGGGATGCCCGGGCAGAGCGAAATCCGAAGCGCACCACTAGATTCCGCACTCAATACAGCTTCCACGCCGGTAGACGCGGGGGCCGAACCAGAAGGCTAGGAGAGTTCGGTGACCGAGCCGCTCGCGGCGGTGATCTTCTCGCGGGCGCTGCCGCTGAACTTGTGCGCGGACACCTCGACCTTGACGGTCAACTCGCCGTCGCCGAGGACCTTCACCAACGAGTTCTTACGGACCGCGCCCTTGGCGACCAGCTCATCGACACCGATGGCACCGCCCTCGGGGAACAGCCGGTTGATGTCACCGACGTTGACGATCTCGTATTCGGTGCGGAATCGGTTCTTGAATCCCTTGAGCTTGGGCAGCCGCATGTGGATCGGCATCTGACCACCCTCAAAGGTCGCCGGCACGTTCTTGCGCGCCTTGGTGCCTTTGGTACCGCGGCCGGCGGTCTTACCCTTGGAGCCATCACCCCGACCGACTCGGGTGCGAGCCTTTTTCGACCCGGGCGCGGGCTTCAGGTCATGCAATTTGATCGTCACTGGGTCTTCCCTCCGGTTTCGGCCGGCTCCACCGTGACAAGGTGGCTCACCACCGCGATCAGCCCGCGAGTCTGGGGGTTGTCGTCGCGGACCACCGAATGGCGAATCCGTCGCAGGCCCAGGGTGCGCAGGCTCTCACGCTGCTTCCAGCGTGCCCCAATCGTGCCGCGCACCTGGGTGATCTTCAGCTGGCTCATTGCTGTGCCGTTCCCTCTCGCGCGGCACTGGCGGCCAGCGCATCACTTTCCCGCCGCGCCTTCAGCATCGCGGGCGGGGCGACGTCCTCGATCGGCAGTCCGCGCCGGGCGGCCACCTCCTCGGGACGCTGCAGCAGCCGGAGTGCGGCGACGGTGGCGTGCACCACGTTGATCGCGTTGTCGCTGCCCAACGATTTGGCCAGGATGTCGTGCACCCCAGCGCATTCCAGCACCGCGCGCACCGCGCCACCGGCGATCACACCGGTACCCGGGCTGGCGGGGCGCAACAGCACCACACCGGCGGCTTTCTCACCCTGAACCGGGTGAGTGATGGTGCCGCCGATCAACGGGACCCGGAAGAAGCCCTTGCGCGCCTCTTCCACACCCTTGGCGATCGCGGCCGGAACTTCCTTGGCCTTGCCGTAGCCGACACCGACCATGCCGGCGCCGTCGCCCACGATGACCAAGGCGGTGAAGCTGAATCGCCGACCACCCTTGACCACCTTGGAAACACGGTTGATCGCTACGACCCGTTCCAGGTAATTGCTCTTCTCGCCGTCGCGGTCGCGGCCACGGCCGCCGTCGCGCCGACCCCGGCCGTCACGGGAGTCGCGAGAATCGCGGCCGTCACGGCTGTTCGGGGCGCTTTGCCCCCCAGCGGACTGCTCCGCCATTATGCGGTCCTTCCAGTTGTCATCAGAAACTCAATCCGTTCTCGCGGGCCGCGTCGGCCAGCGCCGCGATCCGTCCGCCGTAGCTGTATCCGCCACGGTCGAACACCACGCTGTCGATGCCGGCGGCCTTGGCGCGCTCGGCGATCAATTGACCGACGCGCACGCTGCGGGTTTTCTTGTCCCCGTCCACGCCGCGCACATCGGCCTCGATGGACGAGGCGGCAGCCACCGTGGTGCCGTTCTCGTCGTTGACCAGTTGCACGTGAATGTGCCGCGCCGACCGGTTCACCACCAGCCTCGGACGCAGCGAGGTACCCGCGAGCTTCTTGCGCAGCCGGGCGTGCCTACGCAGCCGAGAGACCCGGCGACTTGCGGATACGCTCTGCCCCACCGGCTTCCGCTCGACGGCAGCTTGTTTTTGCGCCATGACTACTTACCTGTCTTTCCGACCTTGCGGCGGACCTGCTCGCCTTCGTAACGCACGCCCTTGCCCTTGTACGGGTCGGGGCGACGCAGCCGGCGGATGTTCGCCGAAATCTGGCCGACCTTTTGCTTGTCGATCCCGGTGACCGTGAACTTCGTCGGTGACTGGACGGCGAAGGTGATGCCGTCCGGAGCCTCGACCACCACGGGGTGGCTGTATCCGAGCGCGAACTCGAGATTGGAGCCTTTGAGCTGTACCCGGTAGCCGACGCCGAAGATCTCCAGGTTGGTCGTGTAGCCCTGCGTGACGCCGGTGACCAGGTTGGACACCAGCGTGCGCGACAGCCCGTGCAGTGAACGGTTCAGCCGCTCGTCGTCCGGACGGTTGACCACGATCTCACCGTCTTCGTTGCGTGCCACCGTGATGGGCTCGGCGACGATCAGATCGAGGGTGCCCTTGGGACCCTTCACCGAGACGTTTTGGCCTTCGATCGTTACGTCGACTCCCGCGGGAATCGGAATCGGCTTCTTACCAATGCGCGACATGGCTACCCCTCACCACACGAACGCGAGGACTTCGCCGCCCACGCCCTGTCTAGCGGCCTGACGGTCGGTGAGCAGGCCCGAGGAGGTCGAGATGATCGCGACCCCCAAGCCGCCGAGCACCCGCGGCAGGCCGGTGGATTTCGCGTACACCCGCAAACCGGGCTTGGAAACCCGCTTCAGGCCCGCGATGCTGCGCTCCCGGCTGGGCCCGTACTTGAGCTGGACCACCAGCGCCTTGCCGACCCGAGCATCTTCGGTCCGGAAGTCGGTGATGTAACCCTCGCTCTTGAGGATCTGGGCAATGTTCGCCTTGATCTTCGAATGGGGCAAAGTCACCTCGTCGTGATACGCCGAATTGGCGTTGCGCAGACGCGTCAAGAAGTCTGCGATCGGGTCCGTCATGGTCATGACAGGTCTGTTACCTTCCTCGCGGTGGTTCCCCGGTCAGGGCCTTCCGCGCACCTTTTCGTGGTAGGGATCATGTCGTGGCGGCCTATTACCAGCTGCTCTTCTGCACGCCGGGCAGCTCGCCCGCATGCGCCATCTCGCGCAGGCAGATCCTGCACAGTCCGAATTTGCGGAACACCGCGCGCGGGCGGCCGCACCTGTTGCAGCGGGTGTAGCCGCGCACCGCGAACTTGGGTTTGCGGTTGGCCTTGTTAACCAGTGCCTTCTTAGCCATCTACTCAGTTCTCCTTGAACGGAAAGCCGAGGGCCCGCAACAGCGCTCGTCCTTCGTCGTCGTTTGTCGCCGAGGTGACGACGTTGATGTCCATGCCGCGGACCCGGTCGATCTTGTCCACGTCGATCTCGTGGAACACCGACTGCTCGGCCAGCCCGAAGGTGTAGTTGCCGACACCGTCGAACTGCTTGGGCGAAAGCCCGCGGAAGTCGCGAATACGTGGCAGTGCGATCGAGGTGAGCCGGTCGAGGAACTCCCACATCCGGTCGCCGCGCAACGTCACCCGGGCGCCGATCGGCATGCCCTCGCGCAGCTTGAACTGCGCGATGGACTTGCGGGCCTTGCGGATTTCCGGCCGCTGCCCGGTGATCAGCCCCAGGTCGTTGACCGCTCCGTTGATCAACTTGGCATCCCGGGCCGCGTCGCCGACGCCCATGTTGACGACGACCTTGGTCACGGTCGGGATCTGCATGACGTTGCCGTAGCCGAATTGCTTGTGCAACGCATCGCGAATCTCGTTGCGGTAGCGCTCTTTCAGGCGCGGCTGCACCTTCTCTGCAGTAGTCATCAGATGTCCTTGCCGTTGCGCTTCGAGATACGGACGCGCTTCCCGGTCTCCTCGTCGAGCCGGTACCCGATGCGGGTCGGCGTACCGTCCGAGTCGACCACCATCACGTTGGAGATGTGGATCGGCGCTTCCTGGGTGACAATTCCGCCCGACCGAGCTCCGCGCTGGTTGGTCGAAATCGCGGTGTGCTTCTTGATCCGGTTGACGCCCTCGACCAGCACCCGATTCCGGTCCGGGTAAGCCTGCAGCACTTTGCCTTTGGCGCCCTTGTCCTTCCCCGCGATGACCAGGACGGTGTCGCCCTTATGGACCTTCATCTACAAAACCTCCGGAGCCAGCGAGATGATCTTCATGAATCGCTTCTCGCGCAGTTCACGCCCGACCGGCCCGAAGATGCGGGTTCCGCGCGGGTCGTTGTCGGGCTTGATGATTACCGCGGCGTTCTCGTCGAACTTGATGTAGCTGCCGTCGGGACGCCGGCGCTCCTTGACGGTGCGCACCACGACGGCCTTGACGACATCGCCCCGCTTGACGTTGCCGCCGGGGATGGCGTCCTTCACCGTGGCGACGATGACGTCACCGATCCCGGCGTAGCGTCGCGACGAACCACCGAGCACCCGGATGCACAAGATCTCCTTGGCGCCGGTGTTGTCGGCGACCTTCAGCCGCGATTCCTGCTGAATCACTCGATCTCCTGACTGAGTTCACGTGTGCACGGCAGGAGAACACCTCGGCGAGCCTCCAAAAAGCAAGGCCCACCACAAACCTGACGTGCGCTGTCTTTGCTACCGAAGGGCACGCAGAGCCTGTAACGCTTGCGCGCACCGGCCGAGGTCTGCCCAAGGCAACCCCTAGAGTCTAGGTGAAGACCTGCTCAGCGCCAAATTTCGGGCGGAGCACATCTCAGCCGGCTCGCGATGAACCCACAGCACGCCAAATCTAGCCTCGGATGCGTTTGCCGGCAGCTCAAAACATAGCGCCATTACATGCCTTGAGCTGCGGCGATAAGGACTGCCCCGCGGGTCAGTCCCCTTGCCGGACCCAGGAGAAAATGTACAGGCTCATCGCCAGCACCAAGGCGATCAGCACCCACTGCACGATGGCCTGGTCGATCCAGGAGCCCGGCGGCGGCGAACCGGGCAGGATGTTGCGCAGCGGGACGATCGCGAACAGCATCGCGGCGTACCACGTTCCGAACGGCGGCACGAACTTTCTCTTGCCCATCGCCATCGGAATGGCCACCAACAGCGCCAGGGTCGGCAGGGTGATGAGCACGACGCAGATGAACATGTCGAAGACCAGCGGCCCCTTGGCCCGCTTGATCGTGATGACCAACTGCGCGTCGTCGAGACCGCGCGTGTTCACGCCGCTGGTTTCGTCGACGCGATTGACGTCAACGTCCCAGCCATCCAGCCCCCCGGTGACTTCGACGCGGGCGGGTATTTTTTTGCGGCTATCGCCGGCACCGATCAAAGTGTCGGCCGAGATTTTCTCGGTTTTGTAGGTGTCGAACGGCCAGTTGGCGGGATCGCCGTGGGCCTCGATGGTGGTTTCAAGTTGCGCCGGCGCTTTTCCTGCCGGGAATTGCAGATCTCCGAGGTCGCTGGTCGGATACAGGCGCACCGCGACGTCGGTGTTCAGCACGTCGAATCGGTTGTCGTACAAAGAATCTGGAGGATAGACGAGCACGTCGACTTTAAGACGGTTCGCGGTGGTTTTCAGATCGTCGAGGCGCAACTGCACGATGGTGTCGTTGCCGCCGCCCTGGCTCAGGTCCAACGGTGGGAGTGGCCCCTCCGATCGCTGCAGATAGTGCACGCCAAACAGCGAGAAGGCGTAGGTGCCGATGACAACCGCCAGAATGAACACGCCGAGTGAGATGCGCGGTCGGTGCCTGCTGAGAAAGCCGAAGCCGCCCCGGGCGCCGGATTTCTCCGGCTTGTCCGGCTGTGGGGGCGCCGGAGTCGGTGTCGGCGGAGTTTCGGTGCTCATCGGTCCCGGCCAGCAACTCGCCGACGGAATCCAGCTTTCGGGGGCGACACGGGCAGATGGTAGCGAACATCAGTGCCGGCCGCGCAGCGAAATCCCATGTCCCGGAGGCTTTTGTCACCTGCCCGCAAGGCGGCGTTAACGCGCGGCGGCGGACCCGCGATCGACCACGCAGCGAAACCCGATGTGGGTGGTGGCGGTGTCCTGCGATTGCGGTGACCGCGCCGCCGGACGGTAGCGATGGCAGTACTCGGGCGCGCACAGATGCGAACCGCCCTTCAACGCCTGGCTGACGGCCGGGTCGGCAGGTCCCGACGGTGTGCAACAGGCTTTCGGCGGCTGATCGATCCGATGGTGCGCGGAAAACTCGGTGGCGGTCCACTCCCAGACGTTGCCGATCATGTCGCGCAGCCCGAACCCGTTGGGCGGAAACTTTCCCACCGGCGAGGTTCCGATCCAGCCGAGCGCACCGTCGTTGCGGTACGGGAACCTGCCCTGCCAGGTGTTGGCCATGAGTTGCCCGTCGGGACTCGGCTCGTCGCCCCAGGAATAGGTTGTCGTGCTGCCGCCGCGGGCGGCGTACTCCCACTCGGACTCCGTCGGCAGCCGCCGCCCGGCCCATCGCGCATAGGCGGCGGCATCCGGATACGCCACCTGCACGACCGGATGATCGGCCCGGTCCGCGAAATCGCTGTCCGGCCCGAAAGGATGACGCCAGGTCGCCCCCGGCACCCAGTCCCACCACTGCCTCCAGTCACGCAGGTCGACGGGGCCCGGCGTCGGGCGGAAAACCATCGCGCCCGCGCGTAGCTCATTGGGATCCGCCCCCGGGTACAGCGCCGGGTCGATCGGTTGCTCGGCAACGGTGACATAGCCTGTGGCCGCGACGAATTCGGCAAATTGCGCGGTGGTCACCGGGTGCCGTTCCACCGCGAACGAGCTCACGGTCACGGTGTGGATCGGAGCCTCTTCGGGGTAGAAGCTCGTCGACCCCATGCGGAAGGTACCGCCGGGTAGGTCGACCAGCTCGGTGAGCACCACTTCAGGGTAGGCGGCGCCCAACCGGGTTGAGCCCCGCGCGTTAGTCCGTTCGCCGGTACCAGGTGACCATGTAGATGACCATGGCTCCGACCAGCGCTATCAGCACCCAGATCACCAGAGCCTGGTCGATCCAGGCGCCCGGTGGCGGTGCTCCGGGCAGGAAGTTGCGGATGGGGATGACCGCGAAGAGCAGCGCGGCGAACCATCCGCCGAAGGGAGGCACGAACTTCCGCTTACCGAGCAGCATCGGAATGACGACCGCCAACGCCATGGCGGCCAGCGCGAAGAGGACCAGGCAGATCCCCAGATCGAAGATCAGCGGGGCCTTGGACCTGTGCAGGGTGATGATCACACTGTCGCCGCCACCCGCCTCTTGACCGCCTTCGCCGACTCGTTGAACGCTGACGTCCCAGCCTTCCAATTTTCCGGCCACCTCGACACGGGCGGGTTTGTACTTGCGGTCGTCGCCGGACCCGACGAGCACGTCGGCCGAAAGGGTGTCCGTCTGGTAGGAGTCGAACGGCCAGATCTCGGGGTCGCCGTGCGCGTCGACGGTGGTGGCGACCTGCGCCGGCGACTTCCCCGCCGGATAGACCAGGTCTCCCAGGTCATTCGGCGGATCCATGCGTACCGCGGTGTCCTGTTTCAAGACATCTAGGCGCGGATCCCACATGGCCTCCTGTGGGTACACGAGCACCTTCACCGCGAGGCGGTTGGCGACGGTCTTGATCTCCTCGATGCGCACGAGAACGACGGTGTCCTCGGCGGCGTTGAGATCCGGGGCCTTCACCGGCGCCGCCGATTTGCCCAGCAGATGGAAGCCGAACAGCGACAGGCCGTAGACGACGATGAATGCGACCAGAACGCCCAGACCGAGCAACGAGCGGCGTTTCCGCTTGGGCGGTGGGGCCGCGTGTGTTGGCGGGGCTTGGGCCGTCATCGGTGACCACCGTCGATTAGACGCGGACGCACATTCGCTGGGGCATTCCAGCTAACCGAAGACGACATGAGGCCAAATGCTAGTCAATTCCCGCCGATTGCGGGCGGACATGCCACTTTCGCAAACTGTCGTACGCGTGCCGCCACCCACAGTCCGCACTCCAATCGTTCAATTCATCCGATGTTTGTTTGCGCGTCGCTTCGATAGCTGTAAATGTCGACGTGTGTCGAAATCGGGGTGGACATGCGCCCCGACGCCGGGCTCGCCGCCGACGCCGGGCGCCGTCTTGGTCGTCCAGGCGATGCATGACAGCCTGCCGACATCTATGCTGCCGGAGACTGAGTGCACACCTGCCGGCCCCTGATTGGGTTGACGCGGTTACCCCAGTTCACCGCCGCCATGAACAACGCCGCATCGCTAGACTCCGGCCGCCGCCCAAGGCCGTCTCACCATCCGTCGTTCTCGAGGAGGCAATCAACGTGAAGCGCAACCGACCTGCTGTCGCCGTCAGCTTGCTGGCCGCGGCCGCACTGGTGGTCTCGGGATGCGGCAAGCCCCACACGGCTCTGGCGTACGCCAACGGATCCAGGGTGGATTGCGGCGGCAAACAAGATATCGCCGCCAGCGGCTCGACCGCGCAAGCAAATGCGATGAAGCAATTCGTCGATGCGTATTCGAAGGCATGCAAAGGACAAACTCTTTCCTACACCGCAAACGCTTCGGGCGCGGGAGTCTCCGACTTCCTCGCGGGGAGGACCGATTTCGCCGGGTCCGACCTACCCCTTGCCGGTGACCAATACGCGGCCGCCAAACAGCGCTGCGGCGGCGCCGATGCCTGGAACTTGCCCGTGGTATTCGGCCCGATCGGTATCACCTACAACCTCAACGCCATTGACTCATTGGTGCTCGACGCGCAAACGCTGGCCCGGATTTTCAACGGCAGCATCACGCGCTGGGATGATCCGGCCATCACCGCGCTGAACGCCTCGATGCCGCCGGAGAACATTCACGTCGTCTATCGCGCCGACCCCTCCGGCACCACCGCACACTTCCAGGCCTACCTGCAGGCCGCGGCGGGTGGGGCCTGGGATAAGGGCACCGGCAAGATATTCAACGGTGGCGTCGGCACCGGCGCCCACGGCAACATCGGCACCTCGGCGGAGGTGAAGAACACCGAGGGAGCGATCTCCTACAACGAATTGTCGTTCGCCATGCAGGAAGGACTGTTCGCCGCCCAGATCAAAACCCCGGCGAGCCGGAAATCGTTGCGTCCGGTGCGCATCGGCGCCGACACGGTCGGCAAGACCATCACCAATGTCAAGATCGTCGGCCAAGGTAACGACCTCGTGCTGGATACCACGTCCTTCTACAACCCCACCCAGCCCGATGTCTACCCGATCGTGATGGTCACCTACGAGATCGTCTGCTCGAAATACCCCAACGCAGACGTGGGTCAGGCGGTCAAGGCGTTCCTGCAGGCGGCCGTCGGTCCGGGCCAGGTCGATCTCGACAAGAACGGCTACATCCCACTTCCGTCCGACTTCCAATCACGAGTCTTCACCGCGGTCGACGCGATCACCTCTGCGCCGATAGGAAATGCGGGCTAAGGCTTTTCGAGTATCAGGTCTTCTTCGGCGTCTTTCGGTCTCGTTGCCGCCACCAGCCGATGAGGAACATGGTCATCGCGGCGACCAGGCCTATCAGTACCCACAGGACGACGGCTTGGTCTATCCAGGACCCGTACGGTGGGCTGCCCGGCAGGACGTTGCGCAGCGGGACAACGGCGAACAGCATTGCGCCATACCACGTTGTCATCGGTGGCAAGAATGAGGTCCTTCCCAACACCACCGGAATGGCCACCCACAATGCCAACACGGGCAGGGCGATAAGGACCAGGCAGACGCCGAGATCAAAGATCAGCGGGCCCTTGGCCCGGTGCAGCGTGATGATCACATCGTCCAGGACATTGGGGTCGGCGTCGTCAGGGTCGTGAACGCGGGTGACGCTGGCGTCCCAGCCGTCCAGCTTTCCGGTCACTTCCACACGGGCGGGGGCTTTTTCGCGGTTCTGGCCGGTTCCGGTGAACACGTCGGCCGCGATGACCTCCGTTTTGTACGAGTCGAATGGCCAGTTACCGGGATCGCCGTGCGCCTCGATGGTGGTGGTGACTTGCCCCGGCGCTTTTCCTACCGGGTACTGCAGGTCGCCGAGGTCGTTGTCGGGATACAGTCGGACGGCCGCGTCGGTGGTCAGCACACCGAAGTTCTTGTCGTACAGCGAATCTTTCGGGTAGACAAGCACATTCACCGTCAGACGATTCGCCACGGTTTTCAGCTCGCTCAGGTTCACCTGCACGACGCTGTCCTCGGCCTCGACCTTGCTGAAATCCACCGCCGGAAGCGGCGGCGCCGATTTGGCCAATAGGTGCACCGCAATCAGGGATAGGACGTAGACACTCACCACTGCCACGAGAATCCCGAAGGCGATCGCGATTTGCCGTCCACGCGACTCGGGCTTCGACGGCGGCAACGGCGGAGCTTCAGCAGTCATGAGACATCACCACCACGAGTTGGACGAGTAGTTTGAGGCCTTCCCGGCAGGCACGGGCCAGATGCTAGCAGTCGCGCTGGGCTGTTCAGGGGATAACGACCGCGAATTGCTGCATCACCGTCGTTTTCGCCGTGCCGAACCCGGGCGCACTCGCGGGTGCCTCCAGATGGATGGCTACCAAAAATGCCTTGGTGTTCGTCCAGATGTGGGTGATGCGGTCGGCGAACACGACCCCACCGGCGGTGCCGCTGAGCAACTGGCTGCTGTAGCCGCAGAACTGAGCGGCCTCAACGGTGTCCCGGACGCCGGGCTTGGCGGTGCGCATATCGGCGCCGTAACGCAGGAAAGCCCCGCCGGGATCGAGGTCGGTCGGGGTGATGGTCACCCGCACCGACAAGCCGTCGGGCCCGGTCGAGGTCAATGCCACATCCCCGGCGCCGGGCGCCGAACTCCAGCCCTCGGGCAGCGGCACCGTGAGCTTGGGGGCCACCGGATTCGACACCGAAGCCGGGGTCATCCGGCCGTCACCGGTGGACGGCGGCAAGCACGCCAGGGCGTTGGGCGGAATCTGGTCGGGCAGTGTGGTCTCGACGCCGGGCACCGGTTCCGCCGGGTCGGACCGGCGTGGTGCACCAGACGTCGTCGGCGCCGTCGTCTTCATCGGCGACGACGTTGCGCTGGCCCGAATAGCGTTGCCGCCCGTGGTTTTTCCGCACCCCACGATGACGCATGCCAGCACACAGATCACGCCGGCCGCGGCGAGCGGGACGCACCTAACTCGTCGTGGCCGTTCAGTCGCGCGAAAATGCAAGCGCAAGTTCAGTTTCCACGTCGTGGTAGGGCCGGCCGGACAAGTCGATGGTGACCGCAGCGATGGTGCCGCCGGTGAAGGTGAACGGCGCCTTGTAACGGCTGGATACCCCGGAACCGCCGTTTCGGCCGACGGTGATGCCGGCCCCCGCCAAACCGAACGTTCCCGGGTGGCTGGTCACGTCGGCGAGCGTGCCGACCACCTCGTCGTCGATGAACAGGGTGACGTCACCCAACGGCGTGTGGCTGTTCGGCACCGTTCCCGTCCGCGCGTAGCTGACGCCGAGCAGGTGTCTGCCCAACGGCACCGCGCCCGAGGAGGAAACCAGCTGCTGGCGCTCGCCCAGGAAGTTGTAGACGTAGTGCAGGCGTCCGTCCTGGATGAACAGCACATGCCCGCCGTGCGCGCCGCCCTGCTTGAACAGCACCCCTTCGGCGCCGGTGGTGTCCACGGTCACGTCGGCCAGCACGCCGAAGGAGCGGCCGCGGATTTCGGCGGCGGCACCGATTCCGACGTCGGCGCAGTCGGGGTAATAGATGTAGCTGGTCCGCTCGCCAGCCAGGTAGGGCCGGAAGCGGGTCAGCGTTTCCATCATGTTGAGATCGGCCAGCGGCAGACCGTTGTATTTGGCGGCCTCCGAAAACCACAGCGCCTTAAGCTCTTCCAGCTTGTCGGGTTGCTCGGCGGCCAGGTCGTGGCACTGGCTGCGGTCTGCCTCGATGTGGAACAGCTCCCAGCGGTCGGTGTCGAAATGCGACCAGCCCGCTGGCGAGGCCGCGTGCACGGTGTTGGCGAACCAGCCCTCGTGCCAGATGCCGCGGGTGCCCAGCATGGTGTAGAACTGCGTCTGCTTTCCGGTGTCGGCAGCTGAATCCGCAAGGGCCGCTTTGAAGCTCACGCCTTCCAGCGGCTTCTGCGCAATACCCTTGACCGTGTCCGGCGGCGTCATATTCAGCAGGTCGTAGATGGTCGGAGTGATGTCGGAAACGTTGACGTAGTTGTCGCGAACCTCGCCGTGCGCCGCAATGCCGTTGGGCCACGAGATGATTGCCGAGTCGGCGATACCGCCCTCGTGCGAGGCGTAGCGCTTGTAGAGCTTGTAGGGCGTGTTGAAGGCCATCGCCCACCCGATCGGGTAATGGTTGTAGGTCTCCGGTCCGCCGAGGTGGTCGAAGACCTTCATGCTCTCTTCGACGGTGTCGATGTAGCCGTTGAAGAACTTGCCTTCGTTCACCGATCCGTTCGGACCGCCCTCACCGCTGGCGCCGTTGTCGGAGATCACCACGATGATGGTGTTGTCCAGCTGGCCGGACTCCTCGAGATAGTCCAGGACGCGGCCGATCTGGGCGTCGGTGTAGCTCAGGAAGCCGGCGAACACCTCGGCCATCCGGGAAAACAGCTTCTTCTCTTCGTCGTTGAGCGAGTCCCAGGGCCGCACCGTGTCCTGCAACGGCCACGGCTCGCCGTTGGGCCCCTTGACATCCAGATACGGATTGACCGGGGACAGTTCGGTGTCGGGCGGCACGATCCCCATCGACTTCTGCTTCTCCAGCACGACCTCGCGATAGCGTTCGTAGCCCATGTCGAACCGGCCGGCGTATTTGTCGGCCCACTCTTTGAAGACGTGATGCGGCGCGTGTCCGGCGCCGGGGCACACATAGCTGAACCAGGGCTTGTCGGGCGCAATCACCTTGGCATCGCGAATGAATTCGATCGTCTTGTCGGCGATGTCCTTGGACAGGTGGTAGCCGTCCTCGGGGGTGCCGGGCGGGTTCACCGGGTGGTTGTCGTAGACCAGGTCGGGATACCACTGGTCGGTCTCGCCGCCCATGAATCCGTAGAACCGCTCGAAGCCGCGCGAGGTGGGCCAGTGCCGCTTCGTCGAGGCCATGCTGCACTCCTCGAGCGGCGTGAGGTGCCACTTGCCGACACAGTAAGTGTTGTAACCACGTTCGGCGAGCACCTCGGAGACCAGCGCGGTGTCATTCGGGATCCGGCCGTTGCAGTTCGGGAAACCGTCGGTGAATTCTTCGATGGTGGCCATGCCCACCGTGGTGGCGTTGCGGCCGGTCAGCAGCGACGCTCGGGTCGGTGAGCACAGTGCGGTGGTGTGAAATTGCGACAACCGGATGCCACGTTCGGCAATCCGGGTCATGGCGGGCATCTCGACCAGGCCGCCGAAGCAGTCCCAGGTCGCGATGCCGGTGTCATCCCAGACCAGATAGAGGACGTTCGGCGAGTTCTCCGGCGCGGTCGGTGCGGCGTACGGACCCCAGTCCGGCTCCGAGTCGCGAATGTCCAGCTCGATCTTGCCTTGAAACGCTCGCGGAGTCATGCGCCAGCTCACGTGGGCCGAGCGTAACGCCACGGCGAAAATTCCGACCTTCTTTCGCCGTGGCGTCTCCGCCCGCAAGCGGGCGGTGCCCCCAGCTCGGCACAGCGAAACGCCCGAGACCTCAAGGTCTCGGGCGTTTCGGTGTCGCTTGGGGCTACTTGGCCGCTACTTCGCCTTCTCCAAGATCTCGACGAGGCGCCAGCGCTTGGTCGCCGACATCGGCCGCGTCTCCATCAGCGCGACGCGGTCGCCGACACCGGCGGTGCTGTTCTCGTCGTGCGCCTTGACCTTCTTGGTGGTCCGGATGATCTTGCCGTACAACGCGTGACGCATACGGTCTTCGAGCTCGACCACGATGGTCTTCTCCATCTTGTCGCTCACCACATAACCGATGCGGGTCTTGCGCCGGCCACGCGTCTTCGGATTGGCCGGTGTGTTCTTGGGGCCCTTGTCTTTCGACCCGCCATCCTTCGCAGCGGCCTTCTTGGGGGCGGCCTTAGCTTCTGCCATCACGATTCCTTATTTCCGTCGGATCCGTCAGGACCACTAGCCAGGCCCAGCTCTCGTTCACGCAGCACGGTGTACACACGTGCGATTTCGTGACGCACCGTGCGCAGCCGGCGGTTGTTGGTCAGCTGTCCGGTCGCCGTCTGGAAACGGAGGTTGAACAGCTCCTCCTTGGATTCGCGCAGGCGCTCGGTCAGCTCCTCTTCGGTGAGCTCACGCAGTTCGCCTGGCGAAATTCCCACTGCCATCAGAACTGATCCTCTCGGGTGATGATGCGTGCCTTGATCGGCAATTTGTGGATTGCCCGGGTCAGCGCCTCGCGGGCGGTCTGCTCGTTGGGGTAGCTGAGCTCGAACAGCACCCGGCCCGGCTTGACGTTGACCACCCACCACTCCGGCGACCCTTACCCGAACCCATCCGGGTTTCGGCGGGCTTCTTGGTCAGCGGACGGTCCGGGAACACGTTGATCCACACCTTGCCGCCACGCTTGATGTGCCGGTTGATCGCGATACGCGCGGACTCGATCTGCCGGTTGGTGACATAGGCATGCTCGAGGGCCTGGATTCCGTAGTCGCCGAAGTTCACCTCTGTGCCACCACTGGCAATACCGCGCTGGCGTGGATGGTGCTGCTTGCGGTGCTTAACCCTGCGGGGAATCAACATGATTCAGCTCTCCGTGCTCTCCGTGCTCTGCGGTTCGGGGGCAGGCGCACTCTCGGCCGCGGCGGACTCTTCGGCGCCCGCGGCCCGTCCAGCCTCAGTGCTGGTGGCCGTGGTACCCGACGCGCCGCTGCGGCGCGGGCGGGTGCCCGACGGCCGTTCGCGACGCGGACGATCGGCGCCTGCCGGCGCGGCAGCGGCCAATTCGCGCTTGCCGCCGACGATGTCGCCCTTGTAAATCCACACCTTCACACCGATCCGGCCGAAGGTGGTCTTGGCCTCGTACAGGCCGTAGTCGATGTCGGCGCGCAGGGTGTGCAGCGGAACGCGGCCCTCGCGGTAGAACTCCGAACGGCTCATCTCGGCGCCACCGAGGCGGCCCGAGCACTGCACCCGGATGCCCTTCACGTTGGGTTGGCGCATTGCAGACTGGATGGCCTTGCGCATCGCCCGGCGGAACGCCACGCGGTTGCTCAACTGCTCAGCGACCCCCTGGGCCACCAATTGCGCCACCGATTCCGGGTTTTTGACCTCGAGGATGTTGAGCTGGACCTGCTTCTTGGTCAGCTTCTCCAGATCGGCGCGGATGCGGTCGGCCTCGGTGCCGCGGCGCCCGATGACGATGCCGGGACGCGCGGTGTGGATGTCGACCCGGACCCGGTCGCGGGTGCGCTCGATCTCCACATCGGCGATCCCGGCACGCTCCAGACCGGTGGACAGCAGTCGACGGATCGCGACGTCTTCCTTGACGTAGTCGGCGTACTGCTTGTCCGCGTACCAGCGCGACTTCCAGTCGGTCGTAATGCCCAGCCGGAAGCCATGCGGATTAATCTTTTGGCCCACTAGTCTGAGCCTCCCTTCGCGTCAGAAGTCTCAGACGTTGGCTTGGAAGCTTGAGCAGTTTCTGCCTTTGCCTCAGCGGATTTCGCCGCAGCCTTCTTGGCAGGCGCCTTCTTCGCAGGCGCCTTGGTGGCCTTTGGACCAGAACTGCCTTCTTTGCCGGTGCCTTCGCGGCGGCCTTGCTGGCCTCCGCACGACGAGCCCGCGTCGACTTGGCCGACCGCTCGTCGGAGACCGGACGACTTTCCAGCACGACGGTGATGTGGCTGGTGCGCCGGCGGATCCGGAACGCACGGCCCTGGGCACGCGGACGGATGCGCTTGGCGGTCGGGCCGCCGTCGGCGTAGACCGTGGCGACTACCAGAGTCGCCGGGTCCAATCCGCTGTTGTTCTGCGCGTTGGCCGCCGCACTGGCGATCACCTTGGCGACCGGCTCACTGGCGGCCTGCGGCGTCCACCGCAAGATGTCGAGCGCGTCGGTCACCGACTTGCCACGCACCAGGTCGATGACCCGGCGCGCCTTTGTCGGCGAAACCCGCACGAACCGTGCTACGGCCGTCGCCGACGGAAACTCAGTAGTGGTGGTGCTCATCGCCGTTTGGCCTTTCGGTCGTCCTTGATGTGCCCCTTGAAGGTGCGCGTCGGCGCGAACTCACCGAGCTTGTGGCCCACCATCGACTCGGTGACGAACACCGGGACGTGCTTGCGGCCATCGTGCACCGCGAAGGTGTGGCCGATGAAGTCCGGAATGATCGTCGAACGACGCGACCAGGTCTTGATGACCTGCTTGCTGTTCTTCTCGTTCTGTACGTCGACCTTCTTCAGGAGATGGTCGTCGACGAACGGTCCCTTTTTCAGGCTGCGTGGCATGTGTTACTCCTCGACTTCCTAGCGACCGTGCTTCTTGCCGGTGCGCCGGCGTCGGACGATGAGCTTGTTACTGGCCTTGTTCGGGTTGCGGGTACGGCCCTCGGGCTTACCCCACGGGCTGACCGGGTGGCGACCACCAGAGGTCTTGCCCTCACCACCACCGTGCGGGTGGTCCACCGGGTTCATCACGACACCACGGACGGTCGGACGCTTGCCCTTCCAGCGCATCCGGCCGGCCTTGCCCCAGTTGATGTTTGCCTGTTCGGCGTTACCCACCTCGCCGACGGTTGCGCGGCAGCGCACGTCGACGCGGCGAATCTCACCGCTGGGCATACGCAGCGACGCGTAGGTGCCCTCTTTACCGAGCAGCTGGATGCTCGATCCGGCCGAACGTGCCAGCTTGGCGCCGCCGCCCGGCCGCAGCTCCACGGCGTGGACCAAAGTACCGGCCGGGATGTTGCGCAACGGCAGGTTGTTGCCCGGCTTGATGTCGGCGTTGGCGCCCGACTCCACCACATCACCCTGCGAGAGACCCTGCGGCGCAACGATGTAGCGCTTCTCGCCATCCAGGAAGTGCAGCAACGCGATGTTGGCGGTCCGGTTGGGGTCGTACTCGATGTGCGCGACCTTGGCGTTGACGCCGTCTTTGTCGTTGCGCCGGAAGTCGATCACCCGGTACGCACGCTTGTGACCACCACCCTTGTGACGAGTGGTGATGCGGCCGTGCGCATTGCGTCCGCCACGACCGTGCAGCGGGCGCACCAACGACTTCTCCGGCTCCGAACGAGTGACCTCGCCGAAGTCGGATACGCTCGCGCCGCGACGACCGGGGGTCGTCGGCTTGTACTTGCGAATTGCCATGTCTAATCAAGTCTCTCTTCTCGCGCGCGGCTAGGCCGGTGCTCCGAACAGGTCAATCGGCTTGCTGCCCGGGGCCAGGGTGACGATCGCGCGCTTGGTGCCCTTGCGCTTGCCGAACCCGGCCCGGGTGCGCTTGCGCTTGCCCTGCCGGTTCAAGGTGTTCACCGAGTCGACCTTGACGGAGAAGATCTTCTCGATCGCGATCTTGATCTGCGTCTTGTTCGAATCGGGGTGCACCACGAACGTGTACACGTTGTCGTCGATCAGTGCGTACGACTTCTCCGAGATGACCGGGGCCAGGATGATGTCGCGTGGGTCAGTGACGGTCGCCATCAGGCCGAAACCTCCACATCGTTGTTTTCAGCGGTTCCCGTTGCCGCGGCGATGTAGGCGTTGAGCGCCTCAACGCTGAACACCACGTCGTCGGCAGCGCAGCACGTCGTAGGTGTTGAGCTGGTCCGGCGCCAAGATGTGCACGCCGGGCAGGTTGCGCACGCTCTTCGCACCGGCCTCGTCGCTGCGGCCGATGACGACCAGCACCTGCTTGCGGTCGGTCAGCGTGCCCAGAAATGCCTTGGCGCTCTTGGTGGAAGGGGTCTGACCCGTCACCAGCTCGGTGATCGCGTGGATGCGACCGTTGCGCGCCCGGTCGGACAACGCCCCGCGCAATGCCGCGGCGATCATCTTCTTGGGGGTGCGCTGGCTGTAGTCGCGCGGCTTGGGACCGTGCACGACGCCACCACCGGCGAACTGCGGGGCCCGTGTCGAACCCTGACGGGCGCGTCCAGTCCCCTTCTGCCGGTAGGGCTTGCTGCCACCACCGCTGACCTCACCACGGGTCTTCGTCGAGTGCGTACCCTGGCGGGCCGCCGCGCGCTGCGCGGTGACCACCTGGTGCATCAGAGCGATATTGGCCGGGGCGTCGAACAACTCGGCGGGCAGCTCGATGGAGCCGTCGACCTTGCCGTCCGGCGTCTTGACGTCAATCTTTACCGCTGCCATTACTTCTCACCTCGTTTGATCGCAGCTGCGGACCATGACGAGTCCACCGGTGCGGCCGGGGACCGCGCCCTTGATCAACAGCACGCCGTTCTCGGCATCGACCTTGTGCACCACCAGGTTCTGCACGGTCACCCGGTCGCTACCCATCCGGCCGGACATCCGGGTGCCCTTGAAGACGCGCGCGGGAGTGGCACAGCCGCCGATGGAGCCCGGACGGCGGTGCACTGCCTGGGCGCCGTGGCTGGCGCCTTGGCCCTTGAAGCCGTGACGCTTCATGGTGCCGGCGAAGCCCTTGCCCTTGGAGGTACCGGTCACGTCGACATAGGCGCCGTCGGCGAAGATCTCCGCCGTCAGCTCCTGGCCGACCTCGTATTCGGCGGCCGCTTCCGGGTTGTCCAGCCGAAACTCCGCCAGGTGCCGGCGGGGGTTAACGCCCGCGGCGGCGTACTGGCCGGTGACCGGCTTGCTGACCTTCCGTGGGCTGATCTCGCCGTAGGCCAGCTGCACGGCGCTGTAGCCGTCGAGTTCCGGGGTGCGGATGCGGGTCACCACGTTGGGCCCGGCCTTGACGACCGTCACCGGGACGACTTTGTTGTTCTCGTCGAACACCTGCGTCATGCCCAGCTTGGTACCCAGAATGCCTTTTCTTGCCATGAGTTCTGGATCTCCTACTGGATGTTGACGTCGACGCTGGCCGGAAGATCGATGCGCATCAGGGCGTCAACGGTCTTCGGCGTCGGGTCGAGAATGTCGATCAGCCGCTTGTGCGTCCGCATCTCGAAGTGCTCTCGCGAGTCCTTGTACTTATGCGGGGAACGGATGACGCAATAGATGTTCTTCTCGGTCGGCAGCGGCACCGGCCCTACGACGCTGGCGCCTGTACGGACGACGGTCTCGACGATCTTGCGCGCCGAGGCGTCAATAGCCTCATGGTCGTAGGCCTTGAGCCTGATGCGGATCTTCTGTCCCGCCACGCTTCTCCTACCCTCACTCCTCTTGAGGCCCGTACTCGGGCCTGGTGCTCCCGGCGCGCTTTCGACGCGGCCCGTCTGAGGCCGATCGAGCGTCGCGCCGGTTAATGCGCCGCTGTTTACCTGTCGTGGTTCACCGGTCCCCGCGCTCGGGTGTGTCACCCGCACGCAGCCTCATCCGCGGCCGAAATTCGCAGCCGATCAAGGATGGGACCGGACGCGCCCGTTTGGGCGCTGGTCGTATGCCCGTCCAGGCGCAAACCCGGCGCAAGGCAACCCGAACAGTATGCCTTAGATCATCGCTTCGGCCAAATCCCGGCCTAAATCTCGCTACCAGGTCAGATAGGCGATTTCGAATAGCTATAAGGACAGCGGTTCTTAGCCGATGGTCGCCCGGCACTTACGGTCAGATCGGGGCGTAAATCCGGGCAAGGGGGGCCATGAGCACACCGATTGTGGACGCGGCAGCGAAGGTGTTCACCGACCCCACCGCCTTCACCGACGAGGCGCGATTACATGCGGCGCTGACCCACTTACGCACGCACGCGCCCGTGTCGCTGGTCGACTATCCGCCCTACCGACCGTTCTGGGCGATCACCAAGCACGCCGACATCATGGATATCGAGCGCGCCAACGACCTGTTCATCAACGAAGCCAGGACGCTGCTTGCCCCCGCCGAGTCCGACGCTCTCGCCCGGGCCCGGCTCGATGCCGGAATGGGCATGCGCACGCTGGTCCACATGGACGACCCCGAACACCGCGTGTTTCGCACCATTGGCGCCGACTGGTTTCGACCCAAGGCGATGCGAGCGCTGAAGGTCCGCGTCAACGAGCTGGCCAAGATCCATGTCGACAAGATGATTGCCTCGGGCCCCGAATGCGACTTCGTGCAGGAGGTCGCGGTGAACTATCCGCTGTACGTGATCATGTCGCTGCTCGGTCTGCCCGAATCGGACTTTCCACGCATACTCGCGCTCACCCAGGAGCTCTTCGGCGGCAGCGACGTCGACCGTCGCCGGGGCAGCACACCCGTGGAGCGGCTCGAGGTGGTGCAGGATTTGTTCGACTATTTCACCGCACTGACCGCCTGCCGACGCGAACAGCCAACCGAAGACCTGGCCTCGGCGATCGCCAATGCCCGAGTCGACGGCGAGCTACTGTCCGACGCCGACGCCGCGTCCTACTACGTCATCGTCGCCACCGCCGGCCACGACACCACCAGCTCGACGATCGCCGGCGGTCTGCAGGCGCTGATTGAAAACCCCGATCAGCGACAGCGATTGACCGACGACCTGGGACTGATGCCGCTGGCCGCCGACGAAATGATCCGCTGGGTGACCCCGGTCAAGGAATTCATGCGCACCGCCGCAGCCGACACCACTATCCGCGGAGCGGCAATCGCCAAGGGGGAATCGGTGTATCTGTCCTATGTTTCAGCCAACCGCGACGAGGAGGTGTTTGACGATCCGTTCCGCTTCGACATCGGCCGGAATCCGAACAAGCACTTGGCATTTGGCTATGGCGTTCACTTCTGCCTGGGCGCCGCCCTGGCCCGCATGGAGGTGAACGGATTTTTCGCCGAACTGTTGCCGCGGCTGAAATCCATTGAGCTCAACGGAGAACCGGAACTGATCGCGACGACATTCGTCGGCGGGCTCAAGCACCTGCCGATTCGATACTCGCCGCGTTAGCCCTGCCCTGCGCACGCTGAACGTGCAGGAAGCCGTCGACGGCCGCGAGCGCGCATTCCCGGTAATCGAAATCCGGCAACGTGGACAGACGCCCCAGCACCAGCGGACCGATCAGCAGGGCGATGGCCCGGGATCGGTCCACCTCACCCAGTTCCGCCGCCTCCGGGCAATCGAATAGGGCGTCGAACGGCGCCGCGTACTGCAGGGCGATGCGTTCGCGAAGTGTGGTGATCGCCGGGCTGTCGGCGGAACGGGTGTGATCAGGTTCTGGCAAACCTTCCAGGTCGCGGCCCAGCGCCAACCAGGACATCGCCGTCATGACGGCGGGCGCTTGGGCCACCGATTCGGCTTGAGCCAGCACCAGCGCGACAAGCCGGTCCCGCAGCGAACCTTCGTCGGGCGGCGTCGGGGAGGGTGGGATGAGGCTGTTGAATGCGGCGGCCAGCAAATCGTTTCCACTCGGGAAGTGGCGATACAGGGTGGCCCTGGCCACGTTGGCGGTACGGGTGACCGCTTCCACGGTCACCGCGCTGGGCCCCCCGGACCGCAGCAGCGCAGCGGCGGCTTCGAGCAAGCGAGCCTTCGACCGCGCTGGGCGGGGATCGGTACTTCCCTCGGTGATTGTGACTCGCCTCCCTGTTTAGAACCAAGACTATCGGTCTATCTACGAGACTATTGGTCTCAAAACTTCGTACGCCCCCGAAAGGAGGCGCATCCCATGGTCGATGTCCTCTTCCGGCCTGACCAGCGTACTGATGCGGTAAGCATCGGCGGTAGCCCTCGCGCGCGAGCCTGGACGCTTGCGGTCGCCTGCATGGGTGTCGCGCTGGTCGTTGCGTCGATGACGGCGCTGAACACCGCGCTCGGTGACCTCGCGGTGGCGACCTCGGCGACGCAGTCGCAGCTGAACTGGATCGTCGACGGCTACACCGTGGCCCTGGCGTGCCTGCTTTTGCCCGCCGGGGCGATCGGTGATCGTTACGGCAGGCGTGGCGCACTGCTGATCGGTTTGGTGATTTTTGCGCTCGGGTCGGCGACGCCGGCGATATTGCACAGTCCGCTGCAGATCATTGTGGGGCGCGCGGTCGCCGGTGTCGGCGCGGCCTTCGTCATGCCCGCGACGCTGTCGCTGCTGACCGTGGCCTACCCGAAAGACGATCGCATGAAGGCCGTCGGCATCTGGGCCGGCACGGCCGGTTCCGGCGGGGTCTTCGGCTTGATCGGTTCCGGCCTGCTGCTTCGCTTTTGGGATTGGCACGCGATCTTCTGGTCACTGGGTATCGCCGGGCTGGTGATCTTCGCCCTGGCGTGCACCGTCTCGCCGTCGCGCGACGACGCCGCTCCCCGCATCGATACGTTGGGGGCAGTCCTGATCGGCGCCGCCGTCGCGATTGCGGTGGCCGCCATCCTGGAAGCTCCCAATCGGGGCTGGGACGATCCGCTGGTCTGGGGCGGAATCGGCGCGGGAGCGGTCATCGCGGCGCTGTTCGGCGTTGTCGAGCTCCGACGCAAACACCCGCTTCTCGACGTACGGCTGTTCGCCGACCCCAACTTCGCCACCGGAGTGGCAGCGATCGTGATTCTGTTCGGCGCGACGTTCGGGTTCTTCTATATCGGCATGCAGTACGTCCAACAGATCATGGGCTATTCGCCGCTGACCACGGCAATTGCGTTCGGCCCGTTCATGATCCCGTTGGGCATCTTCTCGGCGCTGTCATTTTGGTATGTGCCCAAACTCGGGCTGCGCCTTGTGCTGTTCATCGGCACCCTGCTGATGGCAGTCGGTTTCGCATGCATGTCCGGACTGGACCTGCATTCGACGTACTCCCAATTCGCTTGGCCGACATTGATCCTGGCCACCGGAATCGGAATCTGCACGGCGCCGACGACTTCGGCGATCATGGGCGCGGTCCCAGACGAAAAGCAGGGCGTCGCCTCCGCGGTGAACGACACCTCGCGGGAGATGGGCGGGGCGTTGGGAATCGCCGTGGCCGGTTCGATCCTGGCCGGACGCTATTCCCACGAGCTCGCGCCGCAATTAGCGAGCTTCCCGCCGGCGGTGCGCGGCCCGGCCACCGACTCACTCGCCAAGGCCGTCGAGGTGGCCGGCCAACTCGGGCCGCAAGGAGTCAAGCTCGCCGAGCTCAGCAAGACCGCATTCCTCACGGCCATGCATGCGTCCACGATCGTGATGGCGGTGATCGTTGCCGTGATTTCGGTGCTGATCGGGCTGTGGGCTCCAGGACGAGACGGGAGACAGCTGCGCCTGGTGCGCCGGATTCTCTCCCGCCGGGGATAGCCGGCCACTCAGCGGACGAATTCCGCCGCGCGGTGCCCGAGCATCACGATGGTCGCGTGCGGTCCGCGACTGGTGATGCTGGGCAGGATGGAGCCGTCGATCACCCACAGGTTGTCGATCCCGCGCACGTGGCACCGAGGGTCGACCACCGCGCGCGGGTCACCCTCGACACCCATCGGCGCGCTGGAACCCAGGTGCTGCGAGGTCGCCCACGCGGGTGGGCCGACATATGTTGCAGCGCTGGATAGTTCGCGTACTAGTTCGGCGCCGCGGCGCAACGCCGCGACGTCCTGCGGCTCGCTGTCGTAGCGGTGCTCGATCCGCGGGGCCACGGCCGGATCCGCCGACACGAGAGATATGCGCCCTCGGGCCCGCGGCTGCATCAGCGCTACCCCGATATGCGGCCAGTCGGGATGACCCGCGGTGCCGTCACCGGTCATCGCGACGAAGCCGCCCGTGTACGGTCTGATCTCCATATCGTCGGTGTTGAGCACCACCTCCAGCACGGGCCGGCCGCTGGCCACCGTCCAATCGGTGGGCAACACCCACTCGGGGTGATCGCTGCACGACATCCCCACCGGAAGCGGCGCCACCACCGGCACGCCGGCCGCGCGCAGCATCGCCTCATCGCCGATGCCGGAAAGCATCAACAAGTGTGCCGATTGAATAGCACCGGCGCACAATACGATTCGGTCGGCAGTAAGACTCTCCGGGCCGTGCGGCCCCACTGTGTCGACACCTACGGCGGCGGTACCGCTGAACCGCAACTGCACCGCACGCGTCTGCGCCAGCAATGTCAGGTTTGATCGCCCCAAGGCGGGAAGCAGGTATCCCGCGCCCGATCCGATCCTGATGCCGTCGACGATGTTGAGCGGAACAGCACCGACGCCCGCCACCAGCTCTGGCCCGCAATCATTGAGGTCGGCGATCCAGGAAAACCCGGCGCCCTGCGCCGCGGCGATGAAACGTTCAGTGGTACCGGTCATTTCGTGCGTCCGGCGAACCAGGATCGGACCGTTGTCGCCGTGGGCGGGACCAGTGAAATCCAGGTCGGTTTCAATGGCACGGAAATGGTCGATGACGTCGGACCACGCCCAGCCCGGTATCGGGGCCCGATCGAAATCGCGTGGCAAGCCGCGGCAGAAATATCCGCCATTGATTGCCCCCGAACCCCCGACCGTCGCCCCGCGCACGATCGGCAGCTCGCGAACGGGCTCATCGGTGAGCCGGGTCTGATAGCGCTGCACCAGCGGGCTGCCGGCCCCGATCGGCAGCTGCAGTCCATTGGTGGTTTGGGCGAGCAGCCCCGGATCGGCGAGCGCGGGCCCCGCTTCCAGGACGGTCACGGCGCAGCTGGGATCGGCGGAAAGACGTTCGGCAACAACCGATCCAGCACTTCCGGCGCCGACGATCAGCACATCGCAGTGCGTGGTGGTCAAGGCGGCGGCTAGCTCCGGATCTGCGGTTTGAGCGCGCGCAGGTTGCGTTCGCGCACCACGCCCCACCACAGCCCGAGGCCGTAAGCCAAGTCGTCAATACGCTTGAGCAACAGATAGGTCAGCAGCCCGATCGGCTCGGCCTCGTCGCCGGTGGCGTCGCGGCGTCGGAGCCAGTCCACCACGCCGTCCATCACGGCCGCGACCACCACCACGTGCCTGCAGTGGCGCGACACGATCGCCGCGAGCAAGGCCACCGGCCAGTAGTGCCGACAGATGGCCGATGCCAGCTGTAGCGCCGCCGACCACAGTCCCCGCATCGCGATCACCAGGACATCGGCGAAGGAGGTCTGCGCGCCGCGCATGGCTTTGGCGATGCGCCGACCGGTGAACACGGCGATCAGGATCGACGCCAGCTGGGAAAGGCTCGTCCCGAGTGCCATCAGTATCCAGGCCATCAGCGCCCACCCCGAGATCACCACCGGAGCCGTCTTGTCGGGGTGGCGCACCGACAGCGGAGCCGCAGACCCGCCGTAGAATGCCTTGCGCGCGAGCCAATCCCGCAATTGTGTGCGGTGATCGTGCGCGACCAGTGCGATCGGCTCGTAGCGTAACCGCGCGCCCGCCTCGATCAGTCGCCAGCACAGGTCGACGTCCTCGCCGGACGGCATCGTCTCGTCGAACCCGCCGACGTCGCAGATGGCCGAGCGGCGGCAGATGATCGCCGCGCTGGGCACGTAGGACACCGTGCTGTGGGGTATCACGGGCGCCTCGCGCTGACCGAGGTCGAGTGAGGAGTGCACCGCCTCATAGCGCGCCACCACGTTCTCGCTGTGCGCCAGACCCACGATGCGCGGGGCCACCAGCGCCACGGTGGGGTCGCAGAAATGACCGAGGAGCGCTTCCAGCCAGCCCCGGCGCGGCGAGACATCGGAGTCCAGGAACGCGACGAAGTCGGTGGTGGACGCCGCCAGCCCGGTATTGCGCGCTGCCGCCGGCCCCTTGCTGCGGGGGTGGTACAACACCTCGATATCGCAGTGGGTGCCGACGAAGTCTTCCGCCTCGATGGGCGACAACGAACCGTCGTCCACCACGATCACGCGCAGGCCGCGCAACGAGTTCAACAAGCGTCGCACCCCAGAGACGTTGTCCCGCACCGGGATTACCACCGTGACATCGCGATGCGAAGGGCCGCCGGCCGGGCGCGGATGTGCGACGGTGGCGTCAAGCAAGGTGCGGGCCAGCTGGGCACTGAGGTCGTCGCGAACCTTCAGCCGGCCGTCCGAGAGCATGTCTTGGGCGGCGGGGCCCAGCTTGAGCAGTCGGGTCGGTGAGCCGCCGAGCAAGGCCGAGCCGTCGCCGAGCACCCGCACGCGGCGATCGACCTGGACGGCGAACCCGTCCGGCAATCGAGGCTGACTCATGTCAGCATCCCGTCGGGGCCGGGTGACCAACGCACGATCCGGCGCACACACCCGTCGACCATCTCGGAGAAGATACGCTTGCCCTCGGCCGCGGTCGCTGTGGTCGGGTCCCCCAAGACGCCGACCGAGCTGACCGCCGCGACTCCACCACTGCGCATCGTCGGGAGCAACTCGGGCAACGGCGCCCGGTTCCCGGCGAGCCACCGGTCGGTCAGCACATCGGACGGCGAGATATGCAGCAACAGCGATGTTTCGGTATGGCCGGCGTGGGCGTCGCCGCCGGCGGTGGCGCAGGGGCACCAGCCGATGTCGCGACCTTCGGCGCGAAGGGTGCTCACCGCGCGGTGCAACGCCTCCGTGTTGCCGCCGTGGCCGTTGACGAAGACCAGGCGCTGCGCCCAGCAGGCGGCCGACCTGCCGTACTCGACCAGCAGCATCGTCAAGGCGTCGGTGCCGATGGAGATGGTTCCGGGGAAACTCTGGTGCTCACCGCTGGCGCCGTAGGCGATGGCCGGCGCCACCAACCATGCCTGCTCGAGGCGTGCCCCGGCCCCCCGGGCGACTGCGGCCGCGATCCTGGTGTCGGTGTCCAACGGCAGGTGCGGACCATGTTGCTCAGTCGACCCCAGCGGGACCATGATCGACGGCGAAGTGCTTAATAGCTCGCTCGACGTCGCAGCTCCTAATTCGCCGAGTACGGGCACTCGGTGATGGTAGGACGAATTCACCTGGCGTGCACCAATTGTTGTGCGTTCAAAGTTATTTTTTTTCTGGGCTGTTCATCGAGGCGCCGAAATTCGGCTCGTCCGTCACGGTTGCCCCGCGCGTATCACAATTTTCGCACACGTCGATTTTCGCTGGCAATAGCTCATCACGCCATTTGGGTGGCAGTGCGGCGAGGACCATGACGAGCCCTCCAGCGCAATTTCAGGCAAAGCCGGCCGACTTACCCGCTATTCCTGCGGGCGCCGCCGAGATCGTTGGGTTACGCCCGCCCGACCGGGGGGACGCCCAGCGCCCGGGTGAAGCCGTCCGGCACCAGAATGTCGTCCGGGCTCAGGTCGTGGACCGAGGCGTGCCCCAGCCCCATGAGCGCCGAGTCGATACCCCCGCGCAGGATGTCGAGCACGTTCTCGACGCCGGCTTTGACCATCCGCGGCGAGGCCCCAGAGATAGGCACGGCCGATCATCACCGCCCGCGCTCCCAACGCCACCGCCTTCACGACGTCGCTCCCCCGCCGGATCCCGCCGTCCAGCAACACCTCGATCTGGTCGCCCACCGCCGCCGCCACCGCGGGCAGCGCGCGGATTGACGCGGGTGTCCCGTCCAGGTTGTTACCGCCGTGGTTCGACACAGATATCGCCGAAACACCGGCATCCACAGCTCTTTTCGCATCATCGACGCGCATGACACCCTTGAGCATGAACGGCCCGCCCCACAACTCACGCAGCCAGGCGATGTCTTCCCAGGTCGGCGGAGGGGTGCCCATCCACTCGCCGTACGCAGCGAAGAAGGGCGGGCCCACCTCGCCGCGGCGGCCCTGGTTCGGCACCCGCAGGTCTGGTGGCCGCAGGGTCTTGCCGAATTTCCACAACCACCGGGGCTTGAAGGCCGCCTCCGGGGACAACCGCAGGATGGTCCGCAGGTTCATCGCTTCGGGGATCTTTGGGCTGCCCCAGTCGCGTCCGTGGGAGAAAGACCAGTCGGTGGTGACGATCAAACCGACCGCGCCGGCCTGACGCGCCCGCTCCACCCGCTCGGCGATCGCGTCGCGCCCGCCCAGCCAGTACACCTGGAAGAACAGCTTGGGGTTTGCGGCGATGACTTCCTCGATCGGCTTGCTGGCGAACGAGGACAGACCCATCGCCGTTCCCCGTGCCGCAGCGGCCCGCGCGACGGCGACCTCACCATCGGGATCGACCGCTTGGACCCCGGTCGGCGAAATCACCACTGGCATGGAGATATCTTGTCCCATAACGGTAGTCGACAAATCGCGCTTTTCCTGTGCGCCTACGACATGAGGCGCGAAGCCAAGCTCGCCGAAAGCATCGACGTTGTCGGAGACCGTGATTCCCTTTTCACTGGCCGAAACCAGCGCTGAATAAACGGATTTCGGCAAGCGGCGCTTCGCGCGCTGCTGGGCGATGGCAACCGTTTCAAACCATTCGTCAGCCACGGCTAGACCGGACTTTCGTTGCACAGCCGCGCCGGTGGTTGCTGCGGCGGCCGCAGAGTCAGGGTCAGCGGCACGGGCTGGCGCACCGGTTGTCCACGCGAGTGGTCGGCGCGCGGGCGCGGGGTCTCCCGGTCGCC
Organism: uncultured Actinomycetota bacterium; assembly: GCA_963832935.1. Lineage (GTDB taxonomy): Bacteria > Actinomycetota > Actinomycetes > Mycobacteriales > Mycobacteriaceae > Mycobacterium. The sequence continues at coordinate 45,438 of CAWHWA010000007.1, read as the reverse complement.
GGCCAGTGCCGACGCACTGTGCCCCTGGACGCATTCCGGATCCGGCCCGTCCATCGGCAGGCCGGTAAAGAATTTGGCCGCCATGCAGCCACCACGGCAGCTGTCGTAATGCCCGCAACTACCACAGGCGCCCGCCGACTGCGGCTCGCGCAGCTCGCGGAACAGCGGGGCATTCTTCCAAACGTTGTCAAAACCACTGTCAGACAACACGTTTCCGGCCAGGAAGCGGTCGTGGATGGCGAACGGGCAGGCGTACACGTCGCCCACCGGGTCGATCAAGCACACCACCCGGCCGGCGCCGCACATGTTCAGACCGGCCAGGGCGCCCGATTGGCCGAGCGGCGCCAGATGGAAGAAGGAATCGCCGGTGAGCACCCCGTCCCCCTTGGCGACCAGCCATTCGTAGAGCTGCACCTGCTGAGCCGCGGTGGGGTGCAGTTCTTCCCAGACGTCGGCGCCACGTCCCGAGGGCCGTAGCCGGGTGATCCGCAGCGTGGCGCCGTAACGGCTTGCCAGAGCGGCGAATTCGTCGAGTTGGTCGACGTTGTGCCGGGTGACCACGACGGAGATCTTGGCGTCGGAGAAGCCGGCCGCGGCCAGGTTTTCCAGCGCGCGTACCGCCATGGCGAATGATCCGGGCCCGCGGACGGCGTCGTTGACCTCGGCGGTGGCGCCGTCCAGCGAGATCTGGACATCCACGTAGTCGCTTGCCGCCAGTCGCGCGGCGACCTCCGGCGTGATGCGGACCCCGTTGGTCGAGAACTTCACACCAACATGGTGCGCGGTCGCGTAGTCGACCAGCTCCCAAAAGTCCGGGCGCACAGTGGGTTCCCCGCCGCCGATGTTGACGTAGAACACCTGCATGCGTTCCAGCTCGTCGATGATGTCCATGCATTGGCGGGTGGACAGCTCTCGTGGGTCGCGCTTGCCCGACGAGGAAAGGCAGTGCACGCAGGCCAGGTTGCAGGCGTAGGTGAGCTCCCACGTCAAGCAGATGGGCGCGTCCAAGCCGTGCTCGAATTGCTCGATCAGCCGGGGTACGGCGGCTGTTGTCATTGATGGTCCTCCTGGGGCACCAGCATCTGGGAATCGACCAGCACGCCCAACGCGTGCAGGTAGGGCCCCTGCTCGGAGTCGTCGACCTCCGCGGCACGCAAGGCCGACCGGACGTCGGGATGGTCGTCCAGCGACCGCACCACCGCAAGGATGGTGCGGTTCTTCAGAAAAGACAGCTTGCGGGTGCCGAAGTGATAGAGCAGTGCGCCAAACGGTTCCGGTCGAACCGCGACCTGCGGGTGCAATCGCCAACCGCGATCAGGGTCGAACGGCGTCCTGCCTGTCCAGCCCTCGCGGGCGCGGACACGGTCAGTAAACCCCGCACATTCCGTCGATGGACACCTCTTCAACCAACGTCTCGGTGACGAGCTCGGTGTCGGTTTCGGTCTCGTCGGTCCATATGAATTACCTCTCGTTACGGTCTCGACAACGATGGTCGATCTTGCCAGAATCGTCAGAATATGGCATCGAGTGCCGAAACGGAAGGGCGGGTCTGATGCTTGCGCAGTCGCGGGTGGGCCGGCGCCGCTCGACGACGCCGCACGACATCACCGACGTCGCCATCGAGTTGTTCGCCGCGCGGGGCTTCGACGAGGTGAGCGTCGACGATGTCGCGCAGGCTGCCGGGATCTCGCGCCGCACGCTGTTCCGCTACTACGCGTCCAAGAACGCCATCCTCTGGGGCGAGTTCGACACCCACCTCGACGCACCTTCGGGAACTGCTCGACGACCGTCGGCCCGCGGGTTCCGGTGGGTGAGGCGCTGCGGGCGGCACTGTTGGCGTTCAACACCTTTGACGACTGCCGAGACCGTCCGCCACCGCGAACGGATGCGGGTCATCCTGCGAGACCGCGGAACTGCAGGCATACTCGATGACGATGTATGCCGGCTGGCGTGAGGTGATCGCGGAGTTCGTCGCCCGGCGGTCCGGCGCCAAGACGACCGACCTGCTGCCCCAGACCGTCGCATGGACGCTGCTCGGGGTCGCGCTCTCGGCCTACGAACATTGGCTGGGTGACGAATCCGTCCCGTTGCCGGTGGCGCTCGGCGACGCCTTCGACGTCGTCGGCGCCGGGCTGGACAGGCTGAAACCATGAACGCGACCAACGAGCACCTGCTGCACACCCTGCGGTCGCAGGGCCGGTTCTGCGGCGCGTCGGGCTCCACGATGTACGACGAGCTCTTCGAACTGGTGGCCCGCGACGTGGAAGCCGGCGGCGTCTTCGCGGCGGTCCCGTCCGGCCACGAAGACGACCCGTCGCGCGAGGCGGTGCCGCTGCGGCTGCTGGGTGGCTTGCACCGGTTGGTGCTCGACGGCCGGGCACCGGCATTGCGCCGCTGGTATCCGAGCACTGGCGGCACCTGGGACGCCGGCAGCGCGTGGCCCGAGATCACGATCGTCGCGGCCGACCATGCCGACTCGTTGCGCGCGGCGCTCGGCCAGCCACCGCAGACCAACGAGGTGGGTCGATCCGCCGCGCTGATCGGTGCCTTGCTGCGCGTCAATCACGAACCCGCCTTCCCGATACGGCTTTTCGAGATCGGCTCCAGCGCCGGGCTGAACCTGCGGGCCGACCACTACCACTACCGCTATGACGGCGGGCACTGGGGACCGATCGACTCGCCGGTGATCATCGACGACGCGTGGCATGGTCGGTTGCCGCCGAGCGCTTCGGTGCAGATCGTCGAACGGCAGGGGTTCGACATCGCGCCGATTGACGACGGGCGTCACCGGCACGACGGGGAAATGACCGCTGTTGAGCTACGTCTGGCCCGACCAGGCCGCCCGGCTGCAGCGGTTGCGCGGCGCCATCGCGATCGCCCGGAAGATGCCGGCGCAGCTGGAGCGACGGACCGCCGCCGACGCGGTCGCCGGCCTGACTCTTGGCCGACGGCGCATTGACCGTGCTGTGGCATTCGATCACCTGGCAGTACTTGTCCCAGGACGAACGCGACGGCGGTGCGCGACGGCGTCAATGCGCTGGGCGCACAGGCCGATGCCCGGTCACCGTTCGCTCACCTGACGATGGAGCCGGCGCGCGAGGGGCCGGGCGGTGCGCTCAAGTTCTTGGTACGGCTCGGCGGTGGCCGGGCGGCGACCCGGTGGTTCTGGGTGAATGCCATCGCACACGGCCCACCCGTGAACTGGCAATAAGCGGACTCGCCGAAATTTTTCGTGCCCAACCCGTCGGAGTTGGCGTTGCCACGGCGACGATAAGGGTGTGAGCGCCGAAGCGGACCACCAATCCGGGGCTCGACGCGCACTTTTGGCGCTCTACGACGAGGCGTTACCAGTGGTTTACGGGTACTTCGTCCGGCGCTGCGGCGATCGTGGCGCGGCGGAGGACCTGACGTCGGAGACCTTCCTCGCCGCGATGGACGCCGCACGAAGGTCGAGCCACCGCCGGTCTCGATACCGTGGCTGCTCGGGGTGGCGCGACACAAGCTGGCCGACCACTATCGGCGCGGTCAAGACCGGCTCTCCGTGCCGGTGGCCGAACCGCCGGAACCCGTCAAGACGACCGACGACTGGGACGCCGAGCTGGATCGCATGGTCGCCGAAGCCGTGCTGGCCCGGCTGGCCGAGCCGCACCGCACGGTGTTGGTGCTGCGTTATATGGACGACTGCAGCGTCGGTGAATGCGCCGAGCTGATCGGGCGGACGGTGCATGCCACCGAAGCACTACTGGTCCGGGCGCGGCGGGCGTTCAAAAAGCAATATCCGGAAGGAGGCATGTCATGAATCAGCGAGACCACTCCGATTCTCTGCAAGACCCGCTGGACGTGCTGCACACCGATGACCTTCCGGTTCAACCTGATCCGGCTTTTGCCGCGCGGCTGCGCCGGCAACTGGAATCCGCACTTTCCCTACCGGAAGGAGTTGTCATGAGCGGCACCACCAGCGCCATCGCCGAGCTGGCCGAACCCGTCGCGTCGCGCACACCGCGGCCAGCGGCACTGCCCTACCTGAGCGTGGCGAACGCTCGCGCCGCCATCGCCTGGTACGCCGACGCGTTCGGCGCCGTGGTAGTCGGTGATCCAATCGTCATGGACGACGGTCGAATTGGGCATGCCGAAATCGCAATCGATGGTGGCGTGCTGTATCTGGCCGACGAATATCCAGAGCTCGGCCTCAAAGCGCCCACGCCGAAAGCCGTTTCGGTCAGCCTGATGTTGCATGTCGCTGACACCGATGCGGCCCTGCAACAGGCGCGTGAACACGGAGCCACCGTCGAGCGGGAGATCTACGAGAACTACGGAACGCGTAACGCGACCATCATCGACCCGTTCGGTCACCGCTGGATGCTGTCGGGGCCGACGGCGGCGCCCAGCGCCGGGATTGTGCACGGTGACATCGGATACGTCTCGCTGTGGACTCCAGACGCCGCCCGGGCGGCCGCCTTCTACGGACATGTCCTGGGCTGGACATACGATCCCGTGTCGCATCAGGTGACGAATACCGACCTGCCGACCGGAATCTTCGCCACCGATCAACCCGCCACCTTGTTCTGCTGCTACGCCGTGGAGGACGTACGGGCGGCTCGCATCGCGATATCCGCCGCGGGCGGTGTCCCGGGCGAAATCCGGCAGACCGACTACGGCATCCTGCTCGACGCCACCGACCCACAGGGCGCGGCATTCGCCGTTCACCAGCCCACTGCCGGCCGAAATCGCCCGGCACTCAACGGCTCCGGGCCTGGCGAGCTGTCCTACGTCACCTACCAGGTGCCCGATTCGGCCGGGTTCCGCGATTTCTATGGCCGGCTGCTGCGGTGGACCTTCGAGCCCGGCCGGGTGACCGACGGCTGGCAGGTGGTAGGCACGCATCCGATGGCCGGCGCCGCCGGCGGCAGCGAGCGTCCCACCACCGTGCCGATGTGGACGGTGGCCGATATCGACGTGGCGGTCACGCGGGTCCGCGAAGCCGGGGGCACCGTGCTGGCCGAACCGGCCCGCCAACCCTATGGCGTGACCGCCGAGTGCACCGACGATCAGGGCACGCGGTTCTACCTAGGCGAATTCTGAGGCCGACGCCCCGGGGTTGTCAGGTCCCCGTAAAGGTCATCGGATCGTGTAGCACCCGAGTGCCGTCGTGCAGCGCGTCGATGGCCACCATGTGTTCGGGTTCCAACGTGAAGTCGAAGACGTCCAGGTTCTCCGCAACGCGCTCGGGCTTGGAGGACCGCGAGACGACAACGTTGTTCAATTGCAGGTTCCAGCGGACCAATACCTGGGCGGGCGAACGACGGTACTCGCCGGCGATCGACGTGACGATGGGTTCGTCGATCAACCTGCCGACCCCTAGCGGGCTGTAGGCCTGGGTGACGACGTCGTGTTCGGCGTGGGTCTCACGCAGGTCGGCCTGGTTCAGACGCGGGTGCAGCTCGATCTGGTTGACGGCCGGCACCTCGGATGTTTGCTCGATGACCAGCGACAGATGGTCCTCGGTGAAGTTCGATACCCCGATCGAGCGGACATGACCCTGTTTCTTGGATTGGATCATCCCCTCGAAACTTTCCACGAACTTGCCCAGCGTCGGCGCGGGCCAGTGGATCAGGTACAGGTCGAGATAATCCAGCCCCAGCCGATCCAAGCTGGCTTGGCAGGCGGCTTGGGCACTTTCGAAGCCCTGGTTCGACGTACCCAGCTTCGTGGTGACGAACAGCTCGTCGCGACCGAGCCCCGACGCGGCGATCGCACGGCCGACCGCGGCCTCGTTTCCGTAGGCCGCAGCGGTATCGATCAAGCGGCAGCCCGCTTCCAGTGCAGCGGTGACCGAACCCTCCGTCTCGGCGTCGGATAACTTGGCGACACCGAGCCCTAGCACCGGCATCTTCGCTTCGTCGTTCAGCGTGATCGTCGGGATTGAATTCGGCGCACTACATGTCTCATCAATCACGGTCATACATCATCACCTGCCTGCAAAGTTGCTTGCCCTCCTCAATGGAGACCGGGCCGGTAGCAGCCGTTGAGCCGGACTTCGTTGTCCACAACCCGCGAATGTACAACAGGGGGAGCCCATCTGGATCTTCGCGAGGTCCACCGACACCGATCGCCAAGAAAGCTAGCCGAATTGGCCGGCTCGCGCCCACTCACAGCGGCTCGGCATGTCGCGACGGCAAAAGCGTTGAGGGGTTATGGGGCACCTTTCGCCAGCGCGTATCCCTTGTGTGAGCTTTTTGGGCTATCGGTGTGACATCGACTACACCGCTTGGCAAATCAATGCCTGCTCAATCCAAATGCAACGATTGCGTGAGGCGCATCACCGTTGAATCGTACTGTGATGCAGCCGATATTGATCGAATTAGTGTGTGCAGCAGCTACTTTCATGATCACTCGGGGTATGACGAACGTGGTCACAACGCCCGGCGAGAGGCGGGATCGGGCGACCTTTATGATCGGGGGGCAGGAACACACGCCCAGATTCTGGAAGCGAGGCAAGCCTGTCAGATGAAAACCCATCAGGACTTTCTCGAAATTGCCTGCGACGCCGCACAAATCGGCGCAAAGATGCTCGAGAAATCGCACCCGGACACCGTGCATCACAAGGGTGACCGTGATTTGGTGACCGACATCGATCTCGCGATTCAGCGCGACATCGACGACTACCTACGCAAGGCCACGCCCGACATTGCTTTGCTGGCCGAAGAATCCGTGGAACTACCCGATATCAACACCGCGGAGTGGCTGTGGGTTCTCGACCCCATCGACGGAACGTCCAACTTCGTCCATGGGCTACCCCTGTGCTCGGTCTCGCTGGCCTTGATGTACCGCGGCACCAGCGTCGTCGCCGTCACCCAGGCCCCGTTGCTTGGGCGTGCGTACCACGCCGTCGAAGACCGGGGCGCGTTCCTCAACGGCCGGCCGATCAACGTCAGCCACTCCAACCGCCTCGCCGAGGCCATCGTGTCCCTTGGTGACTACGCCGTCGGCCACGAGGCTGCCGCGCATAACGAGTCCCGGCTCGCGCTCACCGCCGAGCTCGTACCCCGCGTCGAACGTATTCGCATGATCGGGGCCGCAACGCTCGACCTCGCGTTCGTCGCCGAGGGAGCGCTCGACGCCTGCGTCATGATGTCCAACAAGCCCTGGGACACTGCCGCGGGAACGCTGATCGCCCGCGAGGCGGGAGCGCATGTCGTCGACGCGCAGGGTAATCCCCACACCCACCGAACCGCCTCGACGATCGCGACCGCACCGGGCATCGCCCGCGAACTCGCGACGGTCGTCCAAACCGCCTGCGCGCCCGGCATTCTGCAGGCGGCAACTGCGACTTGATGTCTAGTTCAACGCCTCGGGGTTGGCGATCCGAATCGGCGTCCCGTCCAGCCAGGCCACCACGGCTTCGATGCTGTCCGAGTAGAAGGCGGCCAGCATTTCGCGGGTGACGTACCCCAGGTGGGGAGACAACGTCACATTCGGCAGACGTCGCAACGGATGGTCTGGCGCGGGCGGTTCGACGTCGAAGACGTCAAGTCCGGCTCCGGCGATACGCCCGGTCTGCAGCGCGGCGATCAGCGCCGCCTCGTCGACGATCGGGCCCCTGGACGTGTTGATCAAATAAGCGTGCGGCCTCATCAGGGCCAACTCGGGTTCGCCGACCAAACCTCGCGTCCGCTCAGACAGCACCAAGTGGATGGACACCACATCGGAGGATTCGAACAAGGCTGCTTTCTCGACTCGGCGCGCGCCGGATGCCGCCGCGGTCTCCTCGGTCAGATTTTGGCTCCACGCAATGACTTCCATGCCAAACACGCCTCCGTATTCGGCCATCCGCTTGCCGGTCCTGCCCAGACCGAGAAGCCCGAGCGTCTTGCCAGAAAGCGTCACACCGACGCTGTTCTGCCACCCACCATCGCGCATCCGCCGATGCTCGTCGGCCAGGTTGCGCACCGTCGCGATCATCAAGCCCCAGGCGAGTTCGGGAGTGGCGTCGCGGACGGCGGCGAATCGCGGGTTGGCGAAGTCGGAATGGGCAACCAGGACGCCGCATTCGCTGGCCGCGGCCATGTCCAGGTTCGGCAGGCTCTTGCCCACGATCGTGACCAGCTTCAGGTTCGGCAACCGCTCGATCAGCGTGCGCGGCAGCGCCATACGTTCGCGCACCGTACAGAGCACGTCGAAGGGGCGCAGGATCTCTGCCGCCTCCGTTTCGGAGAGATGCCGGTCGAAAACGCTGATCTCGGATCGGCTTTGCACTGGCGACCAGTCTGCGAGCTCGAGGGCCATACCGGCGTAGTCATCGAGTATCGCCACGCGGGGCATGAGGCGTCAGCCCAGCATCTCGGAAATGGGTGTTGCGGCAGCGATTTTCCCGCGGGTCTTCATGACCTTGCCCGGCATGCCGCCGCCGACCACGCCCACCACTACCCCGTCGCGCTCGTAGTAGGCCAGGAACTTGCGTCCGTCATCCTCGACCAGGTGCACGATGTCGGTGGCCTCCGGCTCCCCCAAACACTGGATCTTGACATCGTATTGGTCGCTCCAGAAGTACGGCACGACCGTGACCGACGGCACCTCTTGGCCGAGCAACGCGGGCACCACCACCCGGGCCTGATCGGCCACGTTGCTCCAATGTTCCACGCGGGCTTGATGTCCCGTCGCGTCACGCCAGGAGGCCACATCGCCCAGCGCCCACACGTTGGGCGCGCTGGTGCGCCCGGCCTCATCGCAGATGACACCGTTGTCGACCTCGACACCACTGCCCGCAAGCCATTCGGTGGCCGGCCGCGATCCGATACCCACGACCACCAGGTCGGTCGGCAGCTCGGTGCCATCGGTCAGCACCACCGTCTCGACCCGGGCGTCGCCGCGCACCTCGGCCACGCTGATGCCGGTGCGCACGTCGACACCCTCGTCGCGATGCAGCCGCGCCACCAGTTCGCCGATCTGTTCACCGAGCACCGAGGCCAGCGGTGTCGGCTGCGGTTCCACCAATACGACGTCGACTCCCAGGCTGCGCAGGCTGGCCGCGACCTCGCAGCCGATGAAGCCGGCACCGACCACCACGGCGTGCTTCGCCGCCGATGCGTGTTCGCGCAGCGCCACGCTCTCGTCGTAGGACCGCAGCACGCGAATGCCCTCGAGCTCCGGGAACGCCGGGATGCGCCGCGGGACCAAGCCCGTCGCGATCACCAGCTCGTCGTAGCCGAGCACCGTTCCGTCGTCCAGAGTCAGGGTCTGCGCGGCGGTGTCCAGATTGGTGGCCGCCGCGCCCAGGCGAAGCGTGATGTCTTTTTCGTCGTAGAACTCGCGCGGCTTGAGGACGACGTCGTCAACTTCTTTGCGCAGCACTTCCTTGGACAACGGCGGCCGATCGTAGGGCAGATGCCCCTCATCGCTGACGATCGTGACGGGTCCGGTGTACTCCGCCCGGCGCAGTTGCTCAGCGGTCCGGGCCGCAGCCAGTCCGCCGCCGACGATCACGATCCCTTTTTCGGTCACGTGGTGTTCATACACGATCGCCGTTCAGTACTTCAAGGCGCCCTTGTCGACGTGGACCTGCTGGCCCGACAGCGCGCCCGCCCCGTCGCCAGCGAGCCAGACAACGACATCCGACACCTCGTCGGAGGTCATAAAGCCCTTGTACTGCATCGGCATTGGCGGAAAACTGTGCACGTAGCGGGGATGCTCGGTAAATATCTGCATCATCGCCTCCGGCTCGATCATCGGGGTTTCGATCGAGTACGGGTGGATGGAGTTGACCCGGATGCCGTACTCGCCGACCTCGATCGCCAGCGAGTTGGTCAGCCCGGTGACTCCGTGCTTGCTGGCCGAGTAGTGGCCGTTGCCCGGCGTGGCCTTCAGGCCCGCCGAGGAGCTGACGAGCACGATGGAGCCGCCGTTGCCGGCCTCGATCATCGCGGGCACCGTGGCACGAAGCGTGCGCCAGGTGCCGGTCAGGTTGACCCCGATGACGGTGTCCCACTGCTCGTCGGTGAGTTCCCAGAGCCGTCCCCAGCCCAGCACCCCGGCGTTGGCCACCACGATGTCGAGCCGGCCGAACTGCTCGACACCATCGGCCACCAGCTCGCGCAGCGCCGGGTCGTCGCGCACATCGACCGCGCGGGCCAGCACCTTGCGGCCCTCGGCTTCCACCAATCGGACGGTCTCGCCGAGATCCTCGCGGGTGGCCGGTGTGTAGGTGATGCTGTCGGACACCGGGGCGCAGATATCGCATGCGATGATGTCGGCGCCTTCCCGGGCCAGCCGCACCGCGTGCGAGCGCCCTTGGGCGCGGGCGGCACCGGTAACGAATGCCACCCGTCCTTGCAGTGATCCATCTTGTCCCGACACGGCACGCCCCTTTCGCCGCTCCCTTGCCGAATGACAGGCTAGCGCGGAACTGAAACGTGTTCTAACTCGGCTCGGGTCTTGCCGGAATCAGAGCTCCGAGATGATCTGAGCCCGCCTCGCGTTGTACTCGTCGTCGGTCAAAGCGCCACTGGTGCGCAGCGTCTCGAGTTGTTGGAGCCGGGCGGCGATCGACGGTTGCGGGGGTGTGACGACCGGGGCGCCCCCGGCGGGGGCCGGCTGCGCGACGGGCGCCTGTTCGGCCGCGCGGCGCACCACCGCCTGGATCTGCTGACGCAGCCCCGGGTTCGACCGGATGTCGACCATCCGGTTGAGCGGAACATTGTTGTCCTTGAGGATCTGCAGGATCTCCATCAGCGGCCCGGCTTGCCCGCTCAGGTCGTAGGTCCTGTTGTCCTCGGCGACGGTAAACTGCGCGGGGACCAGCCCGTTGACCAAAGCGCTTCGCTCCCAGTCGATTTGGTATTCCTGAGTGGTGGGATCGACCAGCACCACGAGCTTGCGCGCGGTGAGATTACCCAATCGGGTGACGTTGGCGATCACCCGGTCTTGACTATCGAACGGCGTGAACCCCGGCCCGGCGATATGCAGGTCGACCTTCACCAGCGGCTGCTCGTTAATCCGGGTCCCCGTCTCACCGAGGCCGGTGATTTGCGCGAGCGCCAGCACTCCGTGTTGCTCCAGCAGGACCGATTTGGCCGCCGACTTGGCGCCGTAGTTGGTCAGTGCGAGCGCAATCAGGACGTCGGCCACGGTGATGAGCAGGCCGACGTAGAACATCCACTGCAGCAGGCTGCCCAGGCCAAGGGTGAAGTAGACGACCAGAAAGATCGGCCCGACCAAACCGCCGCATAGCAAAACCACTAACTGTGTCTTCAGATAGCGCGCCAACACGTGTGTCTCCTCGCCTTGCCGGGAAGTTCGTGTCAGATTAGCGCTGTCGGGAGCGCGTTATGCGTAAACCACCCCGGTGTTAACCCAGGCCGGTCAGCGCGCCGGTGTCGGCGGCCGGCCCTTGGGAGAGGACGCCGGCGCCGGCGGCATGGCCGGCCCGCTGCGCTGTGCTGTGGGCATTGCCGCCGGCAGCATCGGGGCCGAAGAGGGTTCCGCGGTCTCCGCGTCCACCGGGGCTACCGAGGCGCTCAGCGGGCCCGGCGCGTCCGGGGCCGATACCGGCATCGCTAGCGGTGCAGAAGCCGGAGTTTGTGGCTGCGTCGACGCGCCCGCCGTGGCCGGGGCCGCCGATCCCGCTGGCGCGGCCGCCACCGCAGTGGTCGCTGCCATCGGAGTAACTGTCGCCGTTGCCGGGCGGCCGCCGTCGCTGCCACGGCTGCCGGGGCCGCGGCACCCGGCTGCACCGCCGCCGCCACGGGCACCCCGGACGCCACCGAGCCAGCTTGTGCCGCACTGCCGATCAGCGGCTGCTGCGCGCTCAGCGCGGCAGCAGATGGACCGGCTCCGCCCAGCACAGGCTGCGCGCCAGCCTGCAGGGGCGCGGCATTGACGGCCTCGGTGTCGGCATATTCCGTCGCGCCACCGCTCATGAGCTGCACAAATTGCTGATGGAACAGGGCCGCCTGAGAGCTGATCGCCTGATAGGCCGCGGCGTGCGCACCGAACAGCTGCGAGATGCTCGTCGACACCGCGTCGGCACCGGCGGCCTCAACGGCTGAGGTCACGGTCGACGCTGTGGAGTTGGCGTAGCTGATGGAGGACCCGATTTTGGCAAGGTCTGATGCCGCGGACGCCACATACTCCGGCGTCGCGTTCACGAACGACATCCGAACCTCCCGGCCAACCCCCGACGGTCAAGTTCCCCGACCGTCAATCCCAGACTTGACATCGATGATCTTACCGGAAGTTGGCAAACCTGCTATGCAGCTTTTGCAGGGCCGAAAACGCAGAAGACCCGGACCGCCGAAATCGGCAATCCGGGCCCTGTGCTGACTCGACTACTTGATGATCTTGACGACCCGGCCGGCGCCGACGGTACGGCCACCCTCGCGGATGGCGAACCGCAGACCCTCGTCCATGGCGATGGGCTGGATCAGCTTCACGGTGATGTTGGTGTTGTCACCGGGCATCACCATCTCGGTGCCCTCCGGCAGCGTCACCACACCGGTCACGTCGGTGGTGCGGAAGTAGAACTGCGGACGGTAGTTGTTGAAGAACGGCGTGTGCCGCCCGCCCTCGTCCTTGGACAGGATGTAGACCTGGCCCTCGAACTCGGTGTGCGGCGTGGTGGTGCCGGGCTTGACGACGACCTGGCCGCGCTCGACGTCCTCGCGCTTGATGCCACGCAGCAGCAGACCGACGTTGTCGCCGGCCTGCCCCTGGTCGAGCAGCTTGCGGAACATCTCGACACCGGTGACCGTGGTCTTGGTGCTGGTCGGCTTGATGCCGACGATCTCGACTTCCTCGTTCACGTTGACCACACCGCGCTCGACACGACCGGTGACGACGGTGCCACGCCCGGTGATCGTGAAGACGTCCTCGACGGGCATCAGGAACGGCTTGTCGGTCTCGCGAACCGGGTCCGGGATCGACTCGTCGACCGCGTCCATCAGCTCGACGACCGACTTGACCCACTTCTCGTCGCCCTCGAGCGCCTTGAGCGCGGATACCCGCACGACCGGGGCGTCCTCGTCGAACTCCTGGGCGGCCAGCAGCTCGCGGACCTCCAGCTCGACGAGCTCGAGGAGCTCCTCGTCGTCCACCGCGTCGGCCTTGTTCAGCGCGACCAGGATGTAGGGCACCCCGACCTGGCGGGCGAGCAGCACGTGCTCACGGGTCTGCGGCATCGGGCCGTCGGTCGCGGCGACCACCAGGATCGCGCCGTCCATCTGGGCGGCACCGGTGATCATGTTCTTGATGTAGTCGGCGTGGCCCGGGGCGTCGACGTGGGCGTAGTGACGCTTCTCGGTCTGGTACTCCACGTGGGAGATGTTGATCGTGATACCGCGCTGACGCTCCTCGGGCGCATTGTCGATCTGGTCGAATGCGCGCGACTCGTTCAGCGTCGGGGTACTTGTCGTGCAGAACCTTGGTGATCGCCGCGGTCAGTGTGGTCTTGCCGTGGTCAACGTGACCGATGGTCCCGATGTTGACGTGCGGCTTCGTCCGCTCGAACTTCGCCTTCGCCACTGTGGTGTCCTCCTGGACTTGTTGGTGCTTGTTAAGCAGTGTTGATGTTTTCCAGTTATGCCGTGCCGCGGTTATGTGACTCGGGCTCGCAGGTTACTCGCCGACGCTGAGTGTCTCACTCGCCCGTCGCCTTCGCGATGATCTCCTTCGACACGTTCGCCGGAACTTCGGCGTACGAGTCGAACGCCATGGAGTAGTTCGCCCGGCCTTGAGTCTTCGACCGCAGGTCGCCGACGTAGCCGAACATCTCCGACAGCGGCACGTGCGCCCGAACGACGCTTGCACCGCTCCGCTCCTCCATGGCCTGGATCTGACCACGGCGGGAGTTCAGGTCGCCGATCACGTCGCCCATGTATTCCTCGGGCGTGGTGACCTCGACGGCCATGATCGGCTCCAGGATGACTGGCTGCGCTTGCGCGCAGCCTTCTTCAGCGCCTGCGAACCGGCGATCTTGAACGCCATTTCCGACGAGTCGACCTCGTGGGAGGCACCATCGAGCAGGGTGACCTTCAGGTCGACCAGCGGGTAGCCGGCGAGCACGCCGTACTGCATGGCGTCCTGCGCTCCGGCGTCCACCGACGGGATGTACTCGCGCGGGATGCGCCCACCGGTGACCTTGTTCTCGAACTCGTAGGTCGCACCGTCTTCGCCGGTGAACGGCTCGATGGCTGATGAGCACCTTCGCGAACTGGCCGGAGCCACCGGTCTGCTTCTTGTGGGTGAACTCGACCTTCTCGACCTTGCGCTTGATGGTCTCCTTGTAGGCCACCTGCGGCTTGCCGACGTTGGCCTCGACCTTGAACTCGCGGCGCATGCGGTCGACCAGGATGTCCAGGTGCAGCTCGCCCATGCCGCCGATGACGGTCTGGCCGGTCTCGTTGTCCTGGTGCACCTTGAAGGTCGGGTCCTCTTCGGCGAGCTTCTGGATCGACAGGCTCAGCTTCTCCTGGTCGCTCTTGGTCTTGGGCTCGATCGCCACCTCGATCACCGGATCGGGGAACGTCATCGACTCCAGCACGACCTGGTTGTTCGGGTCGCACAGGGTGTCACCGGTGGTGGTGTCCTTCAGGCCGATCACCGCGTAGATGTGGCCGGCCGCGGCCGTCTCGACCGGGTTTTCCTTGTTGGCGTGCATCTGGAACAGCTTGCCCAGCCGCTCCTTCTTGCCCTTGGTCGAGTTGATGACCTGCGACGCCGGAATCGACCTTGCCCGAGTACACCCGGACGTAGGTGAGCTTGCCGAAGAACGGGTGCGTGGCGACCTTGAACGCCAGCGCCGAGAACGGCTCGTCGGTCGACGGCTTGCGGATGACCTCCACGTCCTCCTTGCCGGGGGCGTGGCCCACGGCAGGCGGAACGTCCAGCGGGGACGGCAGGTAGTCGATCACGGCGTCGAGCATCGGCTGCACGCCCTTGTTCTTGAACGCGCTGCCGCACAGCACCGGGTAGGCCTCGGAGCTGACGGTCAGCTTGCGCAGCGCACCCTTGATCTCCTCGACCGACAATGCCTCGCCGCCGAAGTACTTCTCCAGCAGCGCCTCGTCGGTCTCGGCGACGGCCTCGAGCAGCTTGGTGCGGTACTCGTCGGCCTTCTCCTGAAGTTCGGCCGGGATGTCGATGGTCTCGTAGTTCTCGCCGAGCTTGGTCTCGCCGCGCCACACCTTGGCGTTCATCTCGACCAGGTCGACGACGCCCTCGAAGTCGCCCTCGGAGCCGATCGGCAGCTGGATCGGGATGACGTTGGCGCCGAGGCGCTCCTCCATGGTGCGCACCGAGAAGTAGAAGTCGGCGCCGATCTTGTCCATCTTGTTGACGAAGCAGATGCGCGGGACGTCGTACTTGTCGGCCTGGCGCCAGACCTGCTCGGACTGGGGCTCGACGCCCTCCTTGCCGTCGAAGACCGCGACGGCGCCGTCGAGCACGCGCAGGCTGCGCTCCACCTCGACGGTGAAGTCGACGTGGCCCGGGGTGTCGATGATGTTGATCTGGTTGTCGTTCCAGAAGCAGGTGGTAGCGGCGGAGGTGATGGTGATGCCCCGCTCCTGCTCCTGCTCCATCCAGTCCATGGTGGCGGCGCCGTCGTGCACCTCACCGATCTTGTAGCTGATACCGGTGTAGTAGAGGATGCGCTCGGTCGTCGTGGTCTTGCCGGCATCGATGTGCGCCATGATGCCGATGTTGCGGACCTTGGTCAGGTCGGTCAGCACGTCCTTCTGTGCCACAGAAGTCTTCCCACTCTTTCGATTGCTTAGTTAGTTCGCTGTCGGTCTTGCGCTCAGCTGCGCCGGCGACGTCGCCGCCGGCCGGCTGTCTACCAGCGGTAGTGCGCGAAGGCCCGGTTCGCCTCGGCCATCTTGTGGGTGTCCTCGCGCCGCTTGACGGCGGCACCCGAGGCCATTGCTGGCATCCAGGATCTCGTTCGCCAGACGCTCGATCATGGTCTTCTCCCGGCGTTGCCGCGAGAAGCTGACCAGCCAGCGCAGCGCCAGCGTGGTCGAGCGGTCCGGACGCACCTCGACGGGAACCTGGTAGGTCGCGCCACCGACGCGGCGGCTGCGGACCTCGAGGGCGGGCTTGACGTTGTCGAGCGCGCGCTTCAGCGTGACGACCGGATCGGTGCCGGTCTTGTCGCGAGCCTGTTCGAGCGCACCATAAACAATGCGCTCGGCGAGCGATTTCTTCCCCTCCAGCAGAACTTTGTTGACCAGCTGGGTGACCAGCTGCGATCCGTAGACCGGGTCGTTGACCAACGGACGCTTGGGTGCGGGTCCCTTGCGTGGCATTAGCTCTTCTCCTTCTTGGCGCCGTAGCGGCTGCGAGCCTGCTTGCGGTTCTTGACACCCTGGGTGTCGAGCGAGCCGCGGATGATCTTGTAGCGCACACCGGGCAGGTCCTTCACACGACCACCGCGCACCAGCACCATCGAGTGCTCCTGCAGGTTGTGGCCCTCGCCGGGGATGTAGGCGGTGACCTCGACCTGGCTCGTCAGCTTGACGCGCGCGACCTTCCGAAGCGCCGAGTTCGGCTTCTTCGGGGTGGTGGTGTACACGCGGGTGCACACGCCGCGGCGCTGCGGGCTGCCCTTGAGGGCCGCGGTCTTGACCTTGGCGATCTTGTCGCGGCGACCCTTGCGGACCAGCTGCTGAATGGTTGGCATCTACCGGCTTTCTGTGTTCGTTGTCTTCTGGCTGCTGCTTAAGTCTCTGTACTGCAGTTATGCCCCGCCGCTTACCCCGCGGCCGGGTGTGTCGCATGCGCCCAGCGCCGAATTTCCTCCGTTGCGTCGTGGACATGCGAATTGGCCCGGCATCCACTTCCTTACGTCAGGCGCCGTAAGCCGCCAGGCACGAGCCACCACAATACCCGCCGCTGGTCTGGCAGGTCAAAGCGGCCGCTGACCCAAGTCTGCACGGGCTCGGCCGCTATTTCAGGTCGGCGCACCGTCCGCGGTGCGCGCTGTCCATGCCCGCCGCCAGCCGCAACACCATGTCGGTGAACACCGCATCGGTGTCGATGTCGTCCATCACGCCGGTCATCTCCAGCAACACGAAGCCGTGCAGCGCCGACCAGAACTCGAGCGCCGCATAAAAAGCCTCCTCGCCGTCGAGACCGTAGGAGGCCAGCACCGCGATCACCGGTGCGGCCGCGCCCCTGGTGGCCGCGGTGTACTCGGGGTCATCACCGCCCAGCGGCATCCGGGTGAACGCCGAATACCGGCCGGGGTGGTGATGGGCATAGCTGCGGTAGGCACCGGCCATGACCAGCACCGCGTCATCGCGGGCGCGCCCCTCGCCGACCCGTGTTCAGCATCGTGATGATGTCGTCGATGACCCGGATCCGCACCGCGCGGCGCAGGTCCTCGAGGCTGTCCACATGGTTGTAGAGCGACGGCCCCTTGGTGCCCGAGCTGCGTCGCCAGCGCGTTGATGGTCAGCGAGTCCCAGCCCTCCCGGTCCAGGAACGTCAGTGCGCCATCGACGATGCCGTCGCGGCTCAGCTTGGCCGGACGGGCCGTGGATCTGCCGCCGCGCTGGCGCCCTGCCGCCGACGGCGGTTCCGGCTGAGCTGCCATGGCGATCGCCCCTCGATTGCGGTGATTAAGTACGCGTCAGTGTGAAGGTCAACTAATGACTCTAGTTGACCGGAGCTCGCCAGCATCTACTCGGGCGGATCCGCGGCGGCCGGCGATTGGCCGCGACGATGACAAGTCATCGCTCATCGAGCAGGCAAATACACGTAGGCTCAGTCCAGCAGATACCCGCCAGCAGACATACCCACGCGAAGGGGGCCCGCGGTGACATTGGACAACGGTCGCCGGGTCGCTTGCAACCTGCGTCATCACCATCGCTGCCACACCGGCCGGCCGCGCCGCCGCGCAGCCAAAAACGGCGACACCCACATCATCGGGCAGGGCATCGAGCAGACGCTGGACTGCAACGATGCGACCCTGATCGTCAATGGCACCGGAATACCATCAACGCGATGGGAAACTGCTGGGCGGTGACGGTGATGGGCTCGTGCAACACCGTCATCGCCGACGCGGTCACCCACGACATCACGGTGTACGGCTATGACCAGACCGTCTTCTATCACAAGCGGCGCGCCGGTCCTCTGGGACCGCGGCCGCGAGCTGGGCATGGTCAACCGGCTGCAGCAGGTGCCCGGCTGAGGCACAGCGACCACAGTTGACCGTATCGAGGAGTCGGGAATATGCGCGTCCAGATCACTGAGCGTTCGGTCAGGCTCGCGGCACTCGCCCTGGCGCCGGCCGCGTCGCGGCTGTCGTGCTGGCCGGCTGCAGCTCAACCGCCAACCCGCCCGGGGGCCCGACTACGACGACGAAGAGCAGCGCGACCTCGACGACCAGCGGGGCGGCCGCCCCGACGACCGGGACGAGCGGCGCAAGCACCACCGCTTCCGTCGAGATCGGCAACACGCTGAACTACGGGTCGATGGGCGACCACGGCCACGCTTGACTGCGCGACCGGCAAATCGCTGAATGTCGGCGGTTCCAACAACACGCTGACCGTCACCGGCACCTGCGCGACGGTGAGCATCGGCGGCACGAACAACAAGGTCACCTTCGACAAGGTCGACACGCCGCATCACGGTGCTGGGGCTCAACAACACCATCACCTACAAAGACGGCGACCCCAAGGTGGACAACCTCGGCTCGGGCAACACCATCAACAAGGGACTGACCGGCTCGCGCTGACCGGCTAGCCGGCAGGGGCACCGTGGCGGCCGGCGCCCGCGGCGAACCGTGCCGCTCCTTCATTGGCCTCCGCGGCAACTCGCGAGATGCTGGCGAATTCGAAGTCGATTGCCTCCGATTCCGGCATCCCCCACTGGTGCAGCGCCGAAAGCCGATCCGCTCGCAGGCACTGCTGCGGCAGGGCGGCCAATTCAGCGGCCAGCTCCTCGGCGGCCTGGCGCGCCTGCCCGTTGGGCACGACCCGATTGGCCAGCCCGATCGCAAGCGCTTCATCGGCCTGGACATCGCGGCCGGTGAGGATCATGTCCATCGCCCGGCTGTGCCCGATCAGGCG
Organism: uncultured Actinomycetota bacterium; assembly: GCA_963832935.1. Lineage (GTDB taxonomy): Bacteria > Actinomycetota > Actinomycetes > Mycobacteriales > Mycobacteriaceae > Mycobacterium. Next base: position 26,374 of record CAWHWA010000007.1, on the reverse strand, counting down.
CGGCAGCCGCACGGTGCCACCGTCGATCAGCGGCACCCCCCAGCGCCGGCAGAACACACCGAACACGGCATCCTCCTCGGCGACCCGCAGATCGCACCAGATGGCCAGCTCCAGACCACCGGCGACGGCGTAACCGCTCACCGCGGCGATCACGGGTTTGGACAACACCATTCGCGACGGGCCCCATCGGGCCGGGGCCTTCGCGGTGTACGGCGTTGGCCTCCGGTGTGCCGAAGGCCTTCAAATCGGCTCCCGCGCAAAATGTTCCGCCCTCGCCCCACAACACGGCCACCGAAGCGGAATCGTCACGGTCGAATTCCTCGAACGCCGCGTACAGCGCGGCGGCCGTGGGGCCGTTGACGGCGTTACGCGCGCGCGGCCGGTTGAGGATCACCGTGGTCACCGGGCCCTTGCGCTCAACCCGCACCGGATCACTCATGTCGCCTCCAGGAGTTGGGTTGTATCGCGTCGCTCGAGCAGTTCGGTCGGCGAAGTCGTGGTAGACGCTGCGCAGCAGCGCGCCCGGCCAATCGTCGGGCAGCAGTTCGGCAGGCAGCATCGGGTCGGTGAGCAGGTGCCGCACTATCGCCGCGGCCACCACAAACCGGCCGGGAATGTCGGAGGCCTCGGCCATCTCGTCCAGCAACCGGTGACCGGCCTGTGCCCACGCGGGCAGATCCCACAGCTGCGCGGCCAGCTGCGTCGGGTGCGTCGTCGCGCGCCTTGAGCACCCGCATCCGGTCGGCAACGTCGGGCTCCAGGTCGAGGTCGAGATTGTCGGGCCGCATCCACACGCCTTCGCGCAGTTCACCGAAACGCTTGTCGGTGCATACTGGTTCGCAGCGCGGCCCGGGTGCGGGCATCGGTGCCCACACTGGTGACGATCAGCGATCGTGCCAGTCTCCGCGCCAGGCGCGGGTCCGCGGCCGCATCGCCTCGTCCTGGCGGCGCTGACGGGCCAGCAGCCGATCCGAGAGCCGATAGCCGTCGGCGGACCGAATCAGGTCGCCGGCACCGACCATCCGGGTCAGCGCGACCCGCAGTGTCGTCTCCTTGATGCCGAAATCTGCTGTCAGCCTGATCAATTCGCTCGCAGTTGCCCATGCGGGGTGGGCGCCGAGCAGCACGCTCAGCACCACCGAACGCGCCGTCATGTTCGGCATGGCTTATACCTCGGATGCCCGCCGGCCGTAGTCGCCGAACGGCTCGTCGCGGTGCCGTACCGCTTCGCGGAAGCCGTGTTCGACCGAATCGGCGACGAACTGCGTGCCCCTCTGGCGTGTGCCGGGCGACACCGTCGAACACCGTGCTGACCATCCTGCTGGTGGCCACACCCTGTTGCAGCAGAGCCGAATTCAGCGCAAGCTTGACCATGATCAGCTGGTTGACCGGCACCGCCGCGATCCGCTGCACCAGTCGCTCGGTGCGCTCGTCGAGGTCTTGCGGGTCCGGCGCCTCGACGGCCAACCCCCATTCGGCGGCCTGCGCGCCGGTGATGCAATCACCGGTGAACAGCAGACGTTTGGCGCGCTGGTCACCGAGCCGGTGCGCCCACAGGCCCGCCGCCGGAACACCCCACACCCGCGTGGGCGGGTAGCCGATTTTGGCGTCGGCGGCGGCGATCACCTGATCGGCGTGCAGCGCGATGTCGGTGCCGCCGGCCACGCAGTAGCCGTGGATCTTGACCACCGTCGGCTTGTCCGCGTGCATCAGGCTGGAGAAGCCGCGCACGAATCGGCTCATCATCTGGTAGTCGATCATCGGGTCCCACGGGCGGTCCGGCATGTGGTTGACGGCCTGGGTCTTACCGTCCAGCACGGTGCCGTGATAGGCGCCTTTGAGACCCGCGTCGCCGGCCGAGCCGGTGCGGTCGGCGTAGGCGGACAAATCGAAGCCCGCGCAAAAGCCTTCGCCACGACCGGATATCAGCATGACGTGCACATTCGGGTCAAGATCGGCCCGCTCCACCAACGCCGAGAGCTCCAGCGGGGTGTCGGCGACGATCGCGTTGCCCTTTTCCGGCCGATTGAAGGTGATCCGGGCAACCCGGTCGGTGACCTCGTAGGTCATCGTCTTCAGGTTGTCGAAATCGACCGGCCTGATCGCATGAGTCATGTTGCGGCTCAGCCCTTTACCAAAGCACCGCTCCAGGATGGGCGCCAGATCCAGCCCGGTTGGCATGGTGCCGAACGCGCCGCCCCACTGGCCGCCCAGCCTGGTCGCCAGGAATGCCTCGGCGACGGCGGGGTGGCCGTGGCGCACCAGCAGCGAGCCCTGCAGCGCCAGGCAGATGTCCTCGGCAACCTTGCGGGCGCGGTATGCGATGGTGTCCAGGTCGGTCAGCTCTTGCTCGCAGCCGTTCGACGTGGCTGCCCAGCCGCGCATCCTGACCTGCGCTCTCGTCCAGCTCGGCGAAAAGCACCTCGACACATTCCGGGCGAGTGGCCATGGCGCGCAACGTATCCAGCGCGCTGACATTGCCGGAACCTTCCCAGATGCCCATCAGCGGCGCCTCGCGGTACAGCCGCGGCATCCCGGACTCTTCGACATAGCCGTTGCCACCCAGGCATTCCAGCGCCTCGGCGGCGTGCGGGGTGGCGCGCTTGCACACCCAGTATTTGCTGGCCGCCAAACCGATCCGGCGCAGCAGGGTCTCCTTCTCGTCGCCGCGCAACGCGCTGTCGGTGGCGCCGGCCATCCGCATCGCGACGATCGTGGCGGCCTCGGCCTCGACGGCCAGGTCGGCCAGCACGTTGCGCATCAGCGGCTGATCAATCAAGTAGGCGCCGAACGCTTTTCGATGCTGGGCGTGGTGGATAGCGCGGGTCAGCCCGGTACGCATGCTGGTGGCACTGCCCAGCGTGCAGTCCAGGCGGGTGAGGTTGACCATCTCGATGATGGTCGGCACGCCGCGGCCCTCCTCGCCCACCAGCCAGGCGATGGCGTCGTCGTACTCGACCTCGCTCGACGCGTTGGCGTGGTTGCCGAGCTTGTCCTTAAGCCGCTGCAAGAACATCCGGTTGCGGCTGCCGTCGGGCAGGATCCGCGGCAGCATGAAGCACGACAGCCCGCCCGGTGCCTGCGCGAGCACCAGGAAGATGTCGCACATCGGCGCCGAGGTGAACCACTTGTGACCGGTCAGGCTGTAGGTGCCGTCGCCGTTGGGGGTCGCCTGGGTGGTGCCGGCGCGTACGTCGGAGCCGCCCTGCTTCTCGGTCATCGACATGCCCGCGGTGATGCCGGCCTTGGTAGTGGCCAGCTTCGAGCTCCGGGTCGTACTCGCGACTGGTCAGCAGCGGCTCGTAAACGGCTGCCAGCTCGGGGTTGTAGCGCAGCGCGGGGACGACGGCGTACGTCATCGAGATCGGGCAGACGTGACCCGGCTCCACGTTCCACGCCGAGGTCTTGGCGGCCCGCACCACGTGTGCGCCCGGGCGTTCGTCGGCCCACGGCGCGGCGTGCAGGCCGTGCGCGATCGCCGCGCGCATCAGCTCGTGGTAGGCGGGGTCGTACTCGACCTCGTCGACGCGGTTCCCGTAGCGGTCGTGGGTGTGCAGGATGGGCTGGTTGCGGTCGGCGAGTTCACCCCAGCGCTGGGCCTCGTGGCTGGCCGAGAGCTCCCCGACCTCGTTCACCTCTTCCAGACCCCACTGCCCGCCCTCGCGGATCAGGGCCTCGACAAGAACCGGCGGAGGTCGCGGGGTTGTAGTTCTCCAGCGGCGGAACCTGATTGGTGACGACATGCGTGTCTGACATGCCACCCATATTACATTTTTCCGACAACCGCACAAGAGGTGTAATACCAGGCCTCGGGGCGGCCCGGACTCAGCCGGTGGTCTTGTCTCGCAGGAAGGCGATGTCGTCCTTGCGGCCCTCGTCGGCGGTTTCACAGATCACCGGCGCGCCCGCGGCCGTGACCGCCGCCACCAGCAAGTCGGGATCAATCTGGCCGGTGCCCAAGTTGGCGTGGCGGTCTCGGCCCGAGCCGGCCTCGTCCTTGGAGTCGTTGCAGTGCACCAGATCGATCCGGCCGGTGATGGCCTTGATGCGATCGACGGCATCGATCAGGGCCTCACCGGCCGCCCAGGTGTGGCAGGTGTCCAGGCAGAAGCCAATTTCGGTGTCGCCGATGACATCCCATAGCCGGGCGATCGTGTCGAAGTGGCGGGCCATCGCGTGGTCGCCGCCGGCGGTGTTTTCCAGGTACACCGGCACGGTGGTCTCCAACTGGTCGAGCGCCTTGCGCCAGCGGCCGAAACCCTCATCGAGGTCGTTGTCGTCGGCGACGTGTCCGCCGTGCACGATGACCGCCGCAGCGCCGATGTCGGCAGCCGCGTCGCAGGTCTGCTGCAGGATCTTGCGCGACGGGATACGCACCTTGTTGTTCGCCGACGCGACGTTGATCAGGTAGGGCGCATGCACGTAGATCGGCAGCGCTGCGGCCTTCAGCACGGCGGCGTCCTCACGCGGCTTGGGCGCCTTCCAACTCTGCGGGTTGCCGAGGAAAATCTGTACTACGTCAGCGCCCTCGGCCTCCGCCGCGGCCAGCGGATCTTGCGGACTGACATGTGAACCGATCAGCACGGTGGCCAGTCTAGTGCGGCGAGCAGACAGAGAATCGCGCCTCAGGAGCCCAAAACGCGCGAGTCTGTGTCTGCTCGCCAACGAAAAAACCCCGGGCGAAACCCGGGGCTTTTTCGTTAATGACTAGCGGTAGTCGCTGTAGCCGTAGTCGTCCAGCGGAACCGCGGCACCGGCGGCCTGCACCGAAGTCCGGGCTGTAGTACTGATCCTCGTAGGACGGGATCGTGTACGCCGCGGCACGGGCCTCCTCGGTCGGCTGCACCTGGATGTTGCGGTACCGGTTGATTCCGGTACCCGCCGGGATCAGCTTTCCGATGATCACGTTCTCCTTCAGACCCTGCAGCTTGTCGCTGCGGCAGTTGATTGCCGCGTCGGTCAGCACACGCGTGGTCTCCTGGAACGACGCCGCGCTCAGCCACGAGTCGGTGGCCAGTGACGCCTTCGTGATACCCATCAGCACCGGACGACCGGCCGCGGGCTCGCTGCCCTCGGCCACCACCCGGCGGTTCGATGCCTCGAATTCCGCACGGTCGATCAGCGACCCGGGCAAGAACTCCGTCGCGCCCGAGTCGATGATGGTCACGCGGCGCAGCATCTGGCGGACGATCACCTCGATGTGCTTGTCGTGGATCGACACACCCTGCGCCCGGTAGACCTCTTGGGTCTCCCGAACCAGGTGGATCTGCACCTGACGCGGGCCCTGGACACGCAGCACCTCGTGCGGGTCGGCGGAGCCTTCCATCAGCTGCTGGCCCACCTCGACGTGGTCGCCGTCGGAGAGCACCTTCTCGGAGCCGTCCTCGTGCTTGAACACACGCAGCCGCTGCCGCTTGGAGAGCTTGTCGTACACGACTTCCTCGCCGCCATCGTCAGGAATGATGGTGATCTTGTAGAAGCGCTCACCGTCCTCGAGCTGAATCCGCCCGGTGACGTCGGCGATCGGTGCCTTGCCTCGCGGCACCCGCGCCTCGAACAGCTCCTGCACACGCGGCAGACCGCCGGTGATGTCCTCACCGACACCACCCTGGTGGAAGGTACGCATAGTCAGCTGCGTGCCGGGCTCACCGATGGACTGCGCGGCCACGATGCCGACCGCCTCACCGATGTCGACCAGCTTGCCGGTGGCCATGGAGCGCCCGTAGCAGGTCGCGCACACACCAGTGCCGGTGGTACACGTCAACACCGAGCGCACCTTGATCTGCGTGATGCCCGCCGCCAGCAAAGCGTCGATCGACGGGTCACCCAGGTCTTCACCGCGCGCGACGACGACGTTGCCGGCCTCGTCGACCGCGTCAGCGCCCAGAGTCCGTGCGTACGCCGATGTTTCGATGTACGGGTCACGGATCAGGGTGCCGTCGGGCTGACGCACGGCCAGCTCGACGAGGATGCCGCGCTCGGTCTCGCAGTCATGCTCGCGGACGATGACGTCCTGGCTCACATCCACCAGACGACGGGTCAGGTAGCCGGAGTCGGCGGTACGCAACGCGGTGTCCGCCAAGCCCTTTCGAGCGCCGTGGGTGTTGATGAAGTACTCCAGCACGGTCAGGCCCTCACGGAAGGAGGACTTGATCGGGCGTGGAATGAACTCACCCTTCGGGTTGGTCACCAGGCCCTTCATGCCGGCCAGCGTCCGGGTCTGGGTGAAGTTACCGGTGGCACCCGACTCCACGATCGTGATGATCGGGTTGTCGCTGGGGTAGTGCTCCCGCAGCGCCTGACCCACCTCGTCGGTGGCTTCCTTCCAGATCTCCACCAGCGCCTCGTTGCGCTCCTCGCGGTTCACAGCACCACGCTGGAACTGCTTTTCGACCTTGTCGGCCCGGTCCTCGTAGTGGTCGAGGATCTCCTTCTTACGCGGCGGAACCAACACGTCGGCCATCGAGACCGTGACACCGCTTCGGGTCGCCCAGTAGAAACCGGCGTCCTTGAGCTTGTCGACGGTCTGTGCGACCACGATCATCGGGTAGCGCTCGGCCAGGTCGTTGATGATGGCAGCCTGCACCTTCTTGTGCATCTGCTTGTTCACGAACGCGTAGCCCAGCGGCAGTAGCTCGTTGAACAGCACCCGGCCCAGCGTGGTGTCGGCCAGCCACGCATCGCCTGGCCGCCAACCGTTTAGGCCGAACAACTCGGCCTCGATCTCAGCCGGCGGACGCAACTGGGTCAACCGCACCTTGATCTTGGCCCGCACCGAGAGCACGCCCCGATCCGAGGCCATGATCGCCTCGGCCGGCGAGGAATACACGCCAATCTCCGGCTGGTCCTTGGCGGCCGCGCGGTATTCGCCGTCGGACCCGTCGATCTCGGTGGTCAGGAAGTACAGCCCGGTCACCATGTCCAATCGCGGCATGGCCAACGGACGGCCGGACGCGGGCGACAGGATGTTGTTCGACGACAGCATCAGGATGCGAGCCTCGGCCTGCGCCTCGGCGCTCAACGGCAGGTGCACCGCCATCTGGTCACCGTCGAAGTCGGCGTTGAACGCCTCACACACCAACGGGTGCAGCTGAATAGCCTTGCCCTCCACCAGCATTGGCTCGAAAGCCTGGATACCGAGGCGGTGCAGAGTCGGTGCGCGGTTCAGCAGCACGGGGTGCTCAGCGATGACCTCTTCGAGCACATCCCACACCTGCGGACGCTGACGCTCCACCATTCGCTTGGCGCTCTTGATGTTCTGCGCGTGGTTGAGGTCGACCAACCGCTTCATCACGAACGGCTTGAACAGCTCCAGCGCCATCAGCTTGGGCAGACCGCACTGGTGCAACTTGAGCTGCGGGCCGACCACGATGACCGAACGGCCAGAGTAGTCGACGCGCTTACCGAGCAGGTTCTGACGGAACCGGCCCTGCTTACCCTTGAGCAGATCCGACAGCGACTTGAGCGGACGGTTACCCGGCCCGGTGACCGGGCGGCCGCGTCGGCCGTTGTCGAACAGCGCGTCCACCGACTCCTGCAGCATCCGCTTCTCGTTATTGACGATGATCTCGGGCGCGCCGAGGTCGATCAGCCTCTTGAGGCGGTTGTTGCGGTTGATCACGCGGCGGTACAGGTCGTTCAGGTCAGACGTGGCGAACCGGCCACCGTCGAGCTGCACCATCGGGCGCAGCTCCGGCGGGATGACCGGCACCGCGTCGAGCACCATGCCCATCGGCGAGTTGCCGGACATCTGGAACGCCGCGACCACCTTCAGGCGCTTGAGGGCACGAAGCTTCTTCTGCCCCTTGCCATTTCGGATGACGTCACGCAGGATATCGGCCTCGGCGTCGATGTCGAAGTTCTCGATCAGCTTCTGGATCGACTCCGCGCCCATGGCGCCGGTGAAGTACTCGCCGTAGCGGTCGATGAGCTCGCGGTAGAGGTTCTCGTCGACGATCAGCTGCTTGGGGGCCAGCTTGGTGAATGTGGTCCAGATCTCCTCCAGCCGGTCCAGCTCACGCTGGGCGCGGTCGCGGAGCTGGCGCATCTCACGCTCGCCGCCGTCCCGAACCTTGCGCCGCGCATCGGCTTTCGCGCCCTCGGCCTCCAGCTCGGCCAGATCGGCCTCCAGCTTCTGCGCACGGGCCTCCAGATCAGCATCACGCTGGTCCTCGACACCCTTGCGCTCCACCACCATTTCGGCCTCGAGCGTCGACAGCTCGTTGTGCCGCATCTCATTATCGACCGCCGACGATCACATACGCGGCGAAGTAGATGATCTTCTCGAGGTCCTTGGGAGCCAGGTCCAGCAGGTAGCCCAGGCGCGAAGGCACACCCTTGAAGTACCAGATGTGGGTGACCGGTGCGGCCAGCTCGATGTGGCCCATCCGCTCACGACGCACCTTGGCGCGAGTTACCTCGACGCCACAGCGCTCACAGATGATGCCCTTGAAGCGGACGCGCTTGTACTTGCCGCAGTAGCACTCCCAGTCGCGAGTCGGTCCGAAGATCTTCTCGCAGAACAAGCCGTCCTTCTCTGGCTTCAGCGTGCGGTAGTTGATCGTCTCCGGCTTCTTGACCTCGCCGTAAGACCATTGCCTGATGTCCTCCGCGGTGGCCAAGCCGATACGGAGTTCATCGAAGAAGTTGACGTCGAGCACGTAACTCCCTTTCCCCTTGCGGGTTTAGTAACTAATTAAGCCAAGTCCTCAACAGAGGCGGATTCGTTGCGAGACAAGTTGATTCCCAGGTTGGCGGCAGCCCGCTCCAGGTCTTCGTCTTCGCCTTCACGCAACTCGATCGCCGCACCGTCGGACGACAGCACCTCAACATTGAGACACAGCGACTGCAGCTCCTTGAGCAACACCTTGAACGACTCCGGGATACCCGGCTCCGGGATGTTCTCGCCCTTGACGATCGCCTCGTACACCTTGACCCGGCCGACGGTGTCGTCGGACTTGATGGTCAACAGCTCCTGCAGCGTGTAGGCGGCACCGTAGGCCTGCATGGCCCAGCACTCCATCTCGCCGAATCGCTGGCCACCGAACTGCGCCTTACCACCCAACGGCTGCTGGGTGATCATCGAGTACGGACCGGTGGACCGGGCGTGGATCTTGTCGTCGACCAGGTGGTGCAGCTTCATGATGTACATGTAGCCAACGGTCACCGGGTACGGGAACGGCTCGCCACTGCGACCGTCGAACAGCTTCGACTTGCCGTCAGCGTTCACCATCACATCGCCGTCGCGGTTGGGCAGCGTGCAGGACAGCAGGCCCTGCAGCTCCTCTTCCTTGGCGCCGTCGAACACCGGAGTCGACACGATCTGGTCCGGCTCCGCGTGGAGCAGGTCCTCGGGCAGGTTGACCGCCCACTCCGGAACCCCGCTGCCGGTATCGACTTTCCAGCCGGCCTTGGCGACCCAACCGAGGTGAGTTTCCAGGATCTGGCCGATGTTCATCCGTCGCGGCACACCGTGGGTGTTCAGGATGATGTCCACCGGCGTGCCGTCCGGCATGAACGGCATGTCCTCCACTGCCAGGATCTTGCCGATGACGCCCTTGTTGCCGTGTCGTCCGGCCAGCTTGTCACCGTCGGAGATCTTGCGCTTCTGGGCCACGTAGACGCGGACCAGCTCGTTGACACCCGCCGGCAATTCGTCGTCGTCCTCGCGGGAGAACACCCGAATGCCGATCACCTTGCCGGACTCGCCGTGCGGCACCTTCAGCGAGGTGTCGCGGACCTCACGGGCCTTCTCACCGAAGATCGCCCGCAGCAGCCGCTCCTCCGGGGTCAGCTCGGTCTCACCCTTCGGGGTGACCTTGCCGACCAGGATGTCGCCGTCACGAACCTCGGCACCGATCCGCACGATGCCCCGCTCGTCCAAGTCGGCGAGCACCTCGTCGGAGACGTTCGGGATGTCCCGGGTGATCTCCTCGGCGCCCAGCTTGGTGTCGCGGGCATCGATCTCGTGCTCCTCGATGTGGATCGAGGTGAGCACGTCCTCTTCAACCAGGCGGTTGGAGAGGATGATCGCGTCCTCGTAGTTGTGGCCTTCCCACGGCATGACCGCCACCAGCAGGTTCTTGCCGAGCGCCATCTCACCGTTTTCGGTGCACGGACCGTCGGCGATCACCTGGCCGGCCTCGACGCGGTCGCCCGCGTCGACGATCGGCGACTGGTTGGCACAGGTGCCGTGGTTGGACCGCGCGAACTTGCGCATCCGGTAGGTGTGCCGGGTGCCGTCGTCGGCCATCACGGTGATGTAGTCGGCGGACACCTCCTCGATCACCCCGGCCTTGTCGGCGACGACGACATCGCCGGCGTCGATCGCGGCGCGCAGCTCCATACCGGTGCCCACCAGCGGCGCCTCGCTGCGCACCAGCGGAACCGCCTGGCGCTGCATGTTGGCACCCATCAGGGCACGGTTGGCGTCGTCGTGCTCGAGGAACGGGATCATGGCCGTGGCCACCGACACCATCTGGCGCGGCGAGACGTCCATGTAGTCGACCTCGGCCGAGCGTGCACGTACTCGACCTCGCCCGCCTTCCGGCGGACCAGAATCCGCGACTCGGTGAACCGGCCGCTGTCGTCGATCGGCGAGTTGGCCTGCGCCACGACGTGGCGGTCCTCCTCGTCGGCGGTCAGGTAGTGGATCTCGTCGCTGACCACACCGTCGACCACCTTGCGGTACGGCGTCTCGATGAACCCGAACGGGTTGACCCGTGCGTAGACCGACAGCGAGCCGATCAGACCGATGTTCGGACCCTCCGGGGTCTCGATCGGGCACATCCGGCCGTAGTGCGACGGGTGCACGTCACGGACCTCCAGCCCGGCGCGCTCACGCGACAGACCGCCCGGCCCCAGTGCCGAGAGGCGACGCTTGTGCGTCAGGCCCGACAGCGGGTTGTTCTGGTCCATGAACTGGGACAGCTGGCTGGTGCCGAAGAACTCCTTGATCGCAGCGACCACCGGCCGGATGTTGATCAGGGTCTGCGGCGTGATGGCCTCGACGTCCTGAGTGGTCATCCGCTCCCGGACGACCCGCTCCATCCGCGACATTCCGACCCGGATCTGGTTCTGGATCAGCTCACCGACGGTGCGCAGACGGCGGTTACCGAAGTGGTCGATGTCGTCGGTTTCCACCGGCACCTCGCTGCCGCCCGGAACCGTCATGGTCGGCTGGCCCTCGTGCAGACGCACCAGGTACTCGATGGTGGCGACGACGTCTTCTTCGGTCAGCGTCGACGACGTGATCGGCTTGCCGACGTTCAGTCCGAGCTTCTTGTTGACCTTGTAGCGGCCAACCCGGGCCAGGTCGTAGCGCTTCTCCTTGAAGAACAGGTTCTCCAGCAGGGTCTGCGCGGACTCCTTGGTGGGCGGCTCGCCCGGACGCAGCTTGCGGTAGATATCCAGCAGCGCCTCGTCGGGGCCGGCGGTGTTGTCCTTCTCCAGCGTCGACATCATGATCTCGGAGAAACCGAACCGCTCGTGGATCCGCTCGTTGGTCCAGCCCAGGGCCTTGAGCAGCACCGTGACCGGCTGGCGACGCTTGCGGTCGATGCGCACACCGACGGTGTCGCGCTTGTCGACGTCGAACTCCAGCCACGCACCGCGGCTCGGAATCACCTTGACGCTGTGCAGCAGCTTCTCGGTCGACTTGTCGATGGTGTCGTCGAAGTACACCCCGGGGGAACGGACCAGCTGGCTGACCACCACGCGCTCGGTCCCGTTGATGATGAACGTGCCTTTTTCGGTCATCATCGGGAAGTCACCCATGAAGACCGTCTGGCTCTTGATCTCACCGGTGTTGTTGTTGATGAACTCGGCCGTGACGAACAGCGGGGCCGCGTACGTCATGTCCTTGTCTTTGCACTCGTCCACCGGCGCCTTGACTTCGTCAAAACGGGGGTCGGAGAACGAGAGCGACATCGAGCCCGAGAAGTCCTCGATCGGTGACAACTCGTAGAGCACCTCTTCGAGGCCACCAACCGGGTTTACGTCCCCGCGGCCGGTGGCGATCTCGCGCCAACGCGGCGCGCCGACCAACCACTCAAACGAGTCGGTCTGCACGTCGAGCAGCCCCGGAACCTCGAGCGGTTCGCGGAGTTTGGCGAAAGAAACTCGGTCAGGTGCTCCAGGCACGGAGTTGTTAGAACTAGAGGAGTCCGTCTTGCTCTGGCGAGAAACTGCCAAGATGCATCCTTCCAGCACCTCGTGCGACTCACGAAAACCGGGGCCACCGGACTTGTTCGCCGCGAATTATTTCGGTTAAGCCGGCGAACGATCTACCCGGTCCTCACGCGCGCAACTAAATAGGCTGAGCCGCAGAAGGGGCTCAGGCTAAGACCACGGTGTCAGGTGGCGGGTGAGGTGGGCAGGAAGTAGCCAGCGCAACGTCCAACAATAGCGCAGGCGCGCGCATTCCTCAACTACCCATCCAGGGGGTATCGGCGCTGGCTGGCATCTCGACTTTCCCGTGGGTACATGCTGCCCAACAGATTGACCCGTTGACGCCCCTGTCGTCAAGAGGACAGGCGGCAAGTTGTGCGGAGTTAATCTGCGAAATCCTCGGCCCAGGCTTCTTACGGGCAGGGGACGCGGCCCCCGGTAAGGCGTGCCTATCGGGGAGGGTCGTCGGCGTTTGGGCGGACTAGCCGCCGAATTCGTGCGTTTTCAGCTTGTGGGTGCCCTCGAGGTCATCGAGGATCGCGGCTTGCGCATCCTTTGGCAGGGTGTGCAACATCTCGCGCACCCGGGCCTGGCGCCGAGCGACCGCTTTACGCTCCGGCATCCCCGGCGTCGCGAGGATCTGCGGTGGCACGCCCTCGACTTCCTCGGTACCACCGGAGTGGTGGCCGGCGTCGACCATGGCCTGCTCTTCGGCCATCGTCGCCTCGTCCTTTTCTTCGGACATGCCGATGGGCCCGATGCGGCGGCCGTTGAGGAACTGTCGCACCACCGGCTCATCGCTGGTCAGCAACACCTCACGGGGGCCGAACATCACCAGATGCTTGCGGAACAACATGCCGATGTTGTCCGGCACGGTGCGCGCAACGCTGATGTTGTGCGTCACGATCAGGATGGTCGCGTCGATCTGGGCGTTGATGTCGAGGATCAGCTGGCTCAGGTAGGCGGTACGAACCGGGTCCAGACCCGAGTCGGGCTCGTCGCACAGAATGATCTGCGGGTCCAGAACCAGGGCGCGGGCCAGGCCGGCACGCTTGCGCATACCGCCGGAGATCTCGCCGGGGAACTTCCGTTCGTCACCAGTCAGGCCGACCAGGCTCAGCTTCTCCATGACGATGTCACGGATCTCGCTTTCCTTTTTCTTGGTGTGCTCACGCAGCGGGAAGGCGGTGTTGTCGAAGAGGTTCATCGAACCGAACAGCGCGCCGTCCTGGAACAGCACGCCGAACAACGTCCGGATCTCGTAGAGCTCCTTGGCGGTGCATTCGATGATGTCGGTGCCGTCGATCAGGATCGACCCGCGCTCCGGACGCAGCAGGCCGATCAAGGACTTCAAGAACACCGACTTGCCGGTACCCGACGGGCCCAGCAAAACGCTGACCTCCCCGGCGGGGATATCCAGGGTCACGTCTTCCCAAATCCTCGAGGATCCAAAGGACTTGGTCAGACCACTGACCTCGATAGCGACGCCCATAGGAATCCTTCCGTCGACGCAAGTGCCACCCACCTGCCCCTGTGTGGCTTGAGTCACTGTAGCGCACGCCTGGGGCCCCGCATCATGGTTGCACAGCACCACATAGAAAATTGGCCCACCTGAGACCAACCCGCCAATCCCTGGTCAGCGCGATGCCGAGACCGGGTTAGCCGGCCGGAGCCCAGTTGCCGTGGAAGCCCATTGGGACGCGCTGCGGCAGGTGCACGGTGGCGATCGAGCCAAGAGTCTGGGCGTCCAGCATCAGCAACTGCCCTTCGTCGCGGCCACGGTGGTAGCCGTAACCCATCAGCACTCCGTCATCTTCGGCGCGTTCCCGTGAGCCGTTCGTGGGGTTCGGCACAAAGGACATCTCGCCGAGCAAAAGGTCGGGGTCGAGCGCGCGCGACCTCGCTGGATCCCGTCGCGTAGTCGTGCTTGTAGAGCGACGAGGTCATTTCGGTTGTCCCGCCGGAAAGGTAGCCGCCCTCCATGCCGACGGCGTAGCCGAACCGGTGCCGTCCGCCCAGCAGGGTCTCGTCGATGCGCGGAAACTCCTGCGGACGATCGTCGCGGCATTCGGTGGTGACCGCACCGGTCGTCAGGTTGATGGTCCAGCGGTCCAGTACCGGTCGGCTGTCGCCGGGACCACGAAGGTCGCGGTCGAACATCCGCGAGTAGCGGACCACGTCGAGCACCAGGACCTCGGCCCCTGGAGAGTCACTGCGCATCTCCGAGTAGGCATTGAGCGGGTGGAAGACGTAGCAGGGTTCGATGTCGAACCAGCGCACGTCGTCGTTGCCGCCCTCGCGCGGCATGACCCCGATGCGCGCCGGGTAGGTGTCCTTCCAGCTGTAGGGCATCTGGTGCATGGGCTGACGATTCTGGTTGATCGCCGTCATCAGCGGGCTGGGAATCCGGACCCGGCCGAGCACCGACTGCATCACCAGGCGGGCCGGCAGACCGAGCCAGCGCGGCACGTTGGCCGGCACGACCTGCATCGGGTCGAACGTCACCGGCAGGTCGTAGATCACCACATATTTATCGGTCAGTGAGAAGTCGTGCATCATCGGCGACCCGCTCACCTCGATGTCGACGGTGCGGCGCGCGCGGCCGGCGGTGTCGATCACCGAGTACTGCACGGTGCGCCCGCGCCCAAAGCTGTAGGACACCGCATGCAGTTCGCCGGTGCGCGGATCCCGGTGCGGGTGGGCGGTGTAGCCACCGGCCAGTGTCCCGTCGAAGTCGCAGGGGCCGACGGTGTCCAGGTCGTCGGTGAGCTGGTAGTTGGCACCGCCCCCCTCGACCAGCGCCAGCGTGCGCCCGTCGTGGGTCAGCACGTTGGTATTGGGGCCGACCGACAGCATCCCGGCCCGCGGGTTCAGTCCCTCTGGGCTCCGGCTCGCCCAGCGCGGCGCACGCGGGCGGGGTGCGCACCCAGCGGTTTCGGTACCAGAGGGCCTTGCCGTCGCGCAGCGCTACCCCGTGCACCATCGCATCGCCGGTGAACCAGTGATAGGTGGCCGGGTCGACCTCGGCGGCCGGGTTGGGCCCGTTGCGGAGATAGCGCCCGTCCAGGTGTTCCGGGATCTGCCCGGTGACGTCGAGATCGGTGGCGGTCACTTCGGCGCCCACCGGCGCCAGGAAACCCTCGAGATAAGGGTTCCCGGATTTGGCGGTTTGGGTGGAAGTCATGGCTGAGCTCCTATAACATTGATATTTCAGCGTTATTTGGACGGTACGCCGGTGATGAGAAGATGGCAAGGCATTCGCAGAGATGGTTGGAGAGATGACTTCGGAAGTTCAGCGCAGTGTTCGTGACGAGATGCTGCATGCTGCGGTCGAGCTGCTCGACGAGCAAGGGCCCGACGCTTTGCAGACCCGCAAGGTGGCCGGCGCGGCGGGGACGTCGACGATGTCGGTGTACACCCACTTCGGCGGGATGCAAGCGTTGATCGCGGCGGTCGCCGAAGAGGGGTTGCGGCAGTTCGGCGAGGCACTGACGGTGCCGCTGTCCGACGACCCGGTGGCCGACTTGTTTGTCGTCGGTGGCGCCTACCGCCGCTACGCCATCGAGCGGCCACACATGTATCGCCTGATGTTCGGTAGCACCAGCGCGCACGGCATCAACGCACCCGCGCAAAACGTCCTGACCCTGACCGTCACCGAGATCGACGACCGTTACTCCAGCTTTGCGCACGTGGTACGCGGCGTGCACCGGTGCATGCGGGCTGGCCGGATCACCGTGGGTTCGGCGGATGACGATGCGACCGTCGTGGCCACCGCGGCTCAGTTCTGGGCATTGATCCACGGGTTCGTCATGCTCGAACTGGCCGGGCATTACGGCGACGACGGCTCGGCCGTCACGCCGGTGCTCAGCGCGATGACGTCGAATCTTCTTGTCGCTCTGGGGGATTCAGCGGAGCGGGTGGCCCGGTCGCTGCAGTCGGCGACCCACGCCGGCTGAAGCACACAAAACCCCCGAGACCCATGGTCCCGGGGGTTTGCGCGAATCGAGCTACTTGACGGTGACGGTGGCGCCGGCGGCCTCGAGCTTGCCCTTGGCTTCCTCGGCGGCTTCCTTGGCGACCTTCTCCAGCAGCGGCTTGGGTGCGCCGTCGACCAGGTCCTTGGCCTCTTTCAGGCCCAGGCCGGAGACGATCTCGCGGACCACCTTGATGACGCCGATCTTCTTGTCGCCGGCGGCCTCGAGGATGACGTCGAACTCCGACTGCTCCTCGGCGGCCTCGGCGGGCGCGCCGCCGGCGGCGGGGCCGGCCGCGGCGACCGCGACGGGGGCGGCCGCGGTGACCTCGAAGGTCTCCTCGAACTTCTTGACGAAGTCGGAGAGCTCGAGCAGGGTCAGCTCCTTGAATGCGTCAAGCAGCTCGTCGGTGGAAATCTTTGCCATGGTGTGGGTCCTTCCTGATTTTCTCAGGTTTGCGGTTGGTTTTATTCGGCTTCGGCAGTGGTCTCGGCGGGTGTTTCCGAAGCTGGTTCTGCGGCTGCCTCTGGAGCGGCTTCTGCGGCCGCCTCGGGGCGGCTTCTGCGGCTGCCTCGGGGCGGCTTCTGCGGACCTCTGGGGCAGCTTCTGCGGCGGGCGCCGGTGCAGGCTCTGCGGGACCTTCCGCGGTCCTCTTCTCCAGGAGCGCGGCCGCCAGCCTGGCCACCTGCGACGCGGGCGCGTTGAACAGGCCGGCGGCTTTCGCGAGGTTGCCCTTCATCGCGCCGGCCAGCTTGGCCAGCAACACCTCGCGGGACTCCAGGTCGGCGATGCGCTCGACCTCGGCCACCGTCAATGTGCGGCCGTCCATGTAGCCACCCTTGAGGACCAGCGCCTTGTTCTCCTTGGCGAAGGTCTTGATGGCCTTGGCGGCGTCGACCGGCTCGCCGCTGACGAACGCGATGGCCGTCGGGCCCACGAACAGCTCGTCGAGACCCTCGACCCCCGCTTCCGAAGCCGCCCGCTTGATCAGCGTGTTCTTGGCCACGGTGTAGGTGGCCGAACCGCCAACGACCGGCGCAGCTCGGCCAGGGCGGCGACCGTCAGACCGCGGTAGTCGGTGATCAGGGTCGCGGTCGAGGCACTGAACTGCTCGGCGATGTCCGCAACGGCGGTGGCCTTGTCGGCTCTGGCCATGCATACCTCCTCGGTGAAAAGTCACGGTTCGACGTATCGTCTGTGATCACCCGAGGAACGACGAACGCCCCGGCGCAGGAAGCGGCACGGGGCGTTGGGATCCACCGGCAGCGAGCGCCGGCGGTAATGCCTCGTCCTCCTGCGTGGGCCGCCCGGATGTTCCCGGACCTTCGACCGATTGCTCGGCGACCGACGGTCTTCGGTGGATCGGCACCAAGGATAGCGTGACAACGCGCGGTCAGCCAAAACGGCGGATCTCAGGTGACGGCGATGGCCAGCAAGGCAAGTTTCGTAGGTCCCGGCGAGCCTGGCCGCCCCGACCAGCCCGGCATTGCCGCCCAGCTCGGCGGGCACCACACGCAGGCCGGCCAGAAAATCCAGCCCCGCATAGCCGGCCAGCGCCGCGCGCAGCGGGTCGAAGAGCACGTGCCCGGATTTGGCCACGCCTCCCCCGACGATGACGAGGTCCAGGTCGCACACCGCCGCCACCGACGCGATCATCATCGCGAGCCCGGTGGCGCCCCTGCCGAAGCGCCTGCAGCGCGACCTCGTCGCCGGCCGTCGCCGCGTCGGCCAGCTCGCGCGCGCCGGCGCCCGGCGGTGCGGACCAACCGTTGGCCCGCGCCCAGTGCACCAGCCATGGCCCGGCCGCGACCGTCTCGACACAGCCGTGGCCCCCGCATGTGCACGGCTCGCCGTCCCGCTCGACCACCACGTGACCGACGTGGCCGGCATTGCCGGTGCGCCCGGCATACGGCGCGCCGTCGAGCACCAATCCGCCGCCGACACCGGTGGATACCACCATGGCCAACAGGAAACGCGCACCCCGTCCGGCGCCGCGCCAATGCTCGCCCAGGGCCATGCACACCCCGTCGCCGCCCAGCCGCACCGGCACACCGGGCACCGCAGCCGCGACCCGGTCCCGCATCGGGAACCCTTGCCAGCAATCGATGTTGATCGGGCTGACGGTTCCGCTCGTGCAGGTCGATCGGGCCGGCCGAAGCGATGCCCACCCCGCGGACGGCGCCGTCGGCTGCCCGCCAACGCCTCGGCGATCATCGCGGCGACCACGGCCCAGCACCTGTTCGGCCGAACCGTCCGCGGGGGTGGGACGGGTGGCGGTGTACACGAGCGCGCCGTTCGGAATCCGCGAGGCCCGCGGCGATCTTGGTGCCGCCGATGTCCAGGCAGAGAGTAAGCATGGCCGATCAGTGCCGGTGGGTGTTGTCGGGTTGGCGCGGGTCGCCGGGATGCTCGTAGCCGGCGGCGAGCTGGACCAGCGCGGCGCGGCGCGCGTCCAGCCACACCCGGAAGGCGCGGCGCCGCGCGGCGCCGCGCAGATGCTCGGCGATCGCGGACGCGCACCTGTTCCAGCGGCGGCCCGACACGTGACGGCGAGCGCCAGCCGTGCGGGTCGGGGCGCGACGCGGCGAACCGCAGCGGATTGCGGGCGTGGTAGTCGGCCACCTCGTCGTCGCTGACCTCGGACCGCGGCGGTCGACCGTCGGCGAACAGCGCCCGCGCCAGCGGGTCCGCCAGCGCCGCCGCGGCCATGCTGCCGATCTCCAGCCGGGCCGTCACGTCGGGCAGCAGCTCGCGCCTCGGTCGGCGCGTCGCAGGCGGTCAACCCGCGCGCGGCCGCCTCGGCGGCCACCACGCGTTCGGTCACGATAAGTTGCGTGAGCCAGCGCCGCAGTTGCCGGCCCTCGCTGGTGCCGCTGGCCGGCAGCGCGGCCGCGTGCGGGCCGTTGCGCAGCCGCGCCTCGCGCGCGTCGACCTCGTCGACCGGCGACGGGCGTGCCGGCGACGGTCGGCAATCACGGATGGACGCTCATGTCACGGTCACCCGTCACCGCCGGCGAGTAGACCAGCCGTCCGGCGCAGCCGACCCGGACCAGCGCCCACCACTGGCCGGGTTCCAGCCACGCGCGGCGGCGTGACGTCGAAGCCGAGCTCGACGCTGCCACGGGCCGGCAGGACGCGCGCCGAGCGCGGCCGGGCCCGATCCACTCCCAGGTGCCCCAGGGGCTGATCAGGTGCGCCTCCAGCGCCAAGTCCGCCCGGGCATGGGTGCCGACCGTGACGGCCAGCCGGGCCGTCTCGCCGGCCCGCAGCGCGACCTCGGCGGGTCCGTCGACGAGGTAGACCAGCTCCGTCTCGCTCGGTCCGCACCGACGGTCACGCACGCACACGTCCTCGACCGTCTGGCGCCAGGCGACCGGGACGTCCGTCCCCGGTGAGCGCAGCTGCGCCCGGACCGGGTACAGCCCGGGCTGCGGTAGCGGCCGGAATCGCCAGCACCACGTCGGCCTCCAGGTGTTCGCCGCTGCCCAGGGTGAACGGCAACTCGGCCGGTGTCGCCGACCAGCCGTCCGGGCACACCACCACGACCGCGCCGTGCAGCGTCCGCATCGCTGCAGTCACTGGCCGCGGTGAGCCGCAACGCCACCGTGCGCGCCCGGCTCGGCGGTCGCGCTGCTGCGGGTGCAGATGCGCGACGGCCGGCAGCCCGCCCAGTGGCGCGGGCCCGCGGTTGTGCAGCCAGTAGCGCGCGTAGAGCGGCTGAGCGGCCTCGGCTTCCGGGGCCAGCGGGGTGGCATCGTCGAATGCCTTGGGGATCTCGAGCCGGGCCAGCACGGTGGCGACCTGGTACCCGTGCAGATCGACCGCACGCTTGCGCGCCTGTGGCTTCTCCTCCAGCAGGTCGGCGAGCCGTATCGCGCCCAGCTTGCCCAGTGCCGAGCCGATCGAGACGCGGGCGCGGCGCGCCGGTCGTTTCGACCAGCCGCAAGGCCACCGAAGCGGGGTCGACCGGCTCGGCACTACCGGCCGTCAGCGGGTTGCCGGCCGCCTTGAATGCCCCGACGTGGACGGTGCCAGCGGGTTCGACGTGCAGCAGCGATCCGGCGGACGCCAGCGTCGCCTCGTCGCTGGCCCGGGAAGACGGCGCGCAGCGGATGGGAGAACTGCGCGCTGCGCGCCGGGATCTGCGGCGCGCGCGCCAGTCGCCGTCGCCGCTCGACCAGCGCGTAGTCGAAATGGTGTGTCCAGTGCTGGAGTTGGAAGTTCGAGCCGTCGGGCGCGGTGCGGCGTGGTTCGTCGATCCAGGTCCCGGACGGCCAGCCGGTGCAGGATCGCAACAGCGCGGTGTGCAGCGTCCCGTCGGTGTCGACGGCGAAGCTCGGCACGCCGCGGTTGAACAACGCGACGGTGCGGGATTCGAACGTGCTCCATGCCGGATGCGGCCTGCTGGGTCGACGACGATCTCGGCGTCGTCGAGGTCGACTGCCACCGAGGCGATCTCGGCGTCGAGGCTTTTCTCGTCGACTCCGTCGATCACCAGCACCGGCAGCGCGCGCAGCGCGCGCAGGTCGGCGCCGGGCACCCAGACCGCCGCCAACCGCGTCGCCGCGGGCACCCACACCCTGGCCCGGCCCGTCTTGGCCAGCTGGCGGTCGAGTTCGTTCGCGTAGACCGGATCGGCCTCGGCCAGCACCGCTTCGGTGAAGACGTTGCGGGCGGGCCCGCCGAGCGCGATGCGGACGTCGGGCAGGTTGGAGTCGACGTGCGAGGTTGCCGTAGCGGGGTTTACCGGCGCCGCTGCAGGTGGCCGTGACGCCGGCGCGAACCAGCGCGACCATCAGCTCGCGCGCCAGCGATCCGGACGACGCTTCCGACGGCGACACCACCTCGGCCACGGATACCGCGCGAACATCGTTGTCGTCCCAACTTGACCCGTACCGCTGAGGACAGACCGAACCAGCCGTAGGCCGGGTTGTCCAGCGTCCACGGCTGGTGCTGCGGTGTCCACGACGAGCGAGATCCGTCGTGCAGCAACGCGAACCCGCGGCCGACGACGGCGTCGCCCACCTCGCTGACCGGCATCGCGCCCGGCACCGGACACGGCCAGCGCAGCCGCAGCAAGCGGTCCTCGCCGCTGAACTCGTCGATCGTGGTGCGGCAATCCACCCGCGCCACGCCGTTCCACAGCGTCAGAGTCTGGGTGTAGCGCAGCAATTCGCCGATCCGGCCGCGTACGACCAGCCGCTGACCGAGCGGGCCGCGATAGGCCCGCACCTGCGCCGGCGATTCCGACGAGCACACCACCGGCCCCTTCGGCAGCAGATGCCACGGGCCCTCCCCTCCTGTCGGGTGCGCCGGGTATTCCTCGTAGACGGCGAGCTCGTTGCCCACTCGCCCGTCGGCGATCAGTTCGCGGTCATCACGGACCAGAGACTCCACCGCGCCGCCACGCGCCGGGTCGACGGCCAGCCGGTAGTGCTCGTTGTCGATCTCGTTGCCGCGGCAGCGGTTCCCAGCCGGTCACCCGCTCCGCGGGAACCAGCCGGTAGGCCCGCCAGCCCAGCGACGGGACGTCGCGGGCCAGCCAGGTGACCGACCGCCCGTCGTGCTCGACCAGCGCCGGCAACTCGGCACCGTCGACGTCAAGCACCCGCGCGCCCGCGGCCAGCGGCGGGTCAACCCGGGCGGTGACGATGTCGGTGCGCTGGTGTGCCAACGGGTTCCACACCACGACGGCGTCTCGGGATCGCCGAAACTCGACGGCGCCGGACAGCAGCGCCAGGGAATTGTCGCGGGCCGCCCGACCAGCTCCCACGCGTCGCGCCAGCCGGTCAGCAGATCGAGGTAGACCTGATCGGATTCCGAGCCGGTGATCGCGTCGTGGTGCGCGCCGTAAGCCAGCTGCACCCACGCCTTGGCCAGGGCCGGCATGCGGGTAGTCGGCTCCGGACATCAGCGCGGCGAACACCGCGTAACGCTCGGCGTCCAACACGGCGTTCTCGGCGGCCCGGTTGGCCTGCTTGGTGTCGATGTAGGAGACGTCCTTGCCGGTATAGATCGGGTTCATGTCGCGGGTTTGCGGCGACGGCACAGACCCCCGCTCGTCCAGCTCGGCGCGCACCGCGGCGAAGAACTCCTGCGGCAGCGCGCACACGAATCGCGGCCAGGTGTAGCGCGCGGCCCAGTCGCGGTGGATTTCGGTGACCCACTTGTTCGGCGGGGTGTAGTCGGTGCCGACCGGCAGCAGCACGTTGCGAGTCAGCGCGACCCTCTTGAGCTCGTCGAACAACTCACAGGTGGCATCCTCGGCTTCACCCAGCGACGCCGAGGAGTCCATCCACCAGCCCGCCGAGTAGTGCGCCGGCATGTAGTGGGTGAGCAGGCCGCGCCCGGATGGCGAGATCCATTCGAACTCACTGCAGAACTGCATGCCCTCGACGCCACCGGAGTGGGTCGGGCCCCACTGGTGGTGGGGCCCGCGGGCCCACGAGCTCGACGTCAGCCCGGCGTCGGCGGCCATCCCGGGGAACTGCGGGTCGTGGCCGAACACGTCGAGCTGCCACGCGGTCGCCGGGTGAGCACCCAGCACGTCACGCTGAAACCCGATGCCGTGCACCAGGTTCCGGATGGTCGTCTCCGGGCTGGTGAGGTTGGTGTTGGGTTCGTTGTAGGTGCCGCCCATGATCTCGACGCGCCCCTCGCCGATGAAGCGGCGCAGGTCGGCGCGGTCTTCGGGGTGGGTGTCCCAGTACGGCTTGAGGTAGTCCACCTCGGCCAGCACGAATTTGTAGTCGACGTCGCGGCGGGCCATTTCCAGGTGCGCGTGCACGAGTTCGAAGGCGTTGGTCTGCCGGGCCCGTCCCGGCGGGTCCTCGGTCCACTCGCTGGTGTAGGCCCCCTGCGTGTTCCACCACACCGGGTCGTAGTGGAAATGGCTGACCATGAACATCGTCCAGCCGGGCTCGGCCACGGTGAATTCGAACTGCACGCTGGCGCCGCCGGCGTGTACCCGAGCGGCCCGCCGCTGACCGACGACCGGTGCCGCTACCGCCACCGGGATCTCGACCAGCTCGTCGCCGGTCTCGGCGAGCGTCTCCCCGCTCAGACCGTCGCCGTCGATGCGGATCGACGTCGGCTCGGCGACGCCGCCGACGGTGACCCGGGCCAGCTGTAGTGGCGTGTCCGGCGGCCCGACGAACAGTTCGGTCGAGCACGCCGAAATCACCTGCATGCCCGCACCTTACGACATCTTGGTCCTAGTCGGACCAAGGGAGATGCTTTGCTGTCAGCCGGCCCACTTGAGGTCGCCGAAGCCGACAGCGCGGTAGAACCCGAGAATGTGACGGCCCACGAGTTCGGCTGCCTCATCACCGTTGCCCGCAGCGATCGCATCGACGATTGCCGCATGTTCGTCGGTCAGTGTGCCCATCATTTTTGCCGGATCTTCAACGCGTTCGAATGCCGATACCATCGCCTGCCGCAGCGTTTCCCTGAGGGCAGCCATCAGCGCAGCGACGAGATTGTTACCGGACACTTGAGCAATCCCGACATGGAAGGCTGCGTCGAGATCGTGGTAGCTGCTGGTCGTGTGCGTCTCGCGCATCTGCTCGACGAGCGAGCGCAGGTCGGCGAGCTCCCCGCTCGAAGCGATCGCCGCCGCTCTTCGGCAAGCCAATCGTTCCAACATGAATCGGACCTCCACCAGGTCGTCTGCCGTGAAGGACGCCAATTGCAGGTGGATGCGCAACACCATGGCCATACCGGCGGTGCTGTCCTTGACGATTGTCGACCCCGACGACGGGCCGGAGCCAGTTCCGGCCTCTACCACCCCGATCGCCTCGAGGATCCGCAACGCCTCGCGAACCGCCCCGCGCCCCACACCCAGAGCTTCAGCCAGCTGCCGTTCACCGGGCAGGCGGTCGCCCGCCCGCAGCGTTCCGTCGTTCAGGCGGGTCTCGATTGCGGCCACCACCTGCTCGTGGGTGCGCATTCGCTGGAGCGGCTTCCACTCGGAATGAATCGGCTCCGACACATGCGCCCCTTTTGCCCTATCGCAGAGCTTTATGTAGGGGATCACTGTACCGAGCACACCATCGTTCCGAGGCGCGCCGCTCCTGCGCATCGAGCACGTTTGCGGGGCTTTTAGAACACCGGTGTCTCTTGATAACTGCCGAACACCTCGCGCAGTGCGCCGGTGATTTCACCCATGGACAGGTGCGCGCGCACCGCCTCGATGGTCGCCGGCATCAAGTTGACCTTCTCGTCGCGGGCCGCCGAGAGTAGCCCGTCGAGGGCCGCCTTCGCGCGCTCGGGATCCCGGTCTGCCCGTACCTTCTTGAGACGTCGGATCTGGCGTGCCTCTGACTCAGGGTCGAGTTTGTGAACCTCGATCTTCTGATCTTCCTGGGCGTCGACGTACTTGTTCACGCCGATCACCGGGCGCTCGCCACTCGCTTTGCGCCGAGCGAAGTCGTAGGCGCTGTCCGAGATTTCCTTCTGGAAGAAGCCCTGCTCAATGGCCGCCACCACACCGCCCATGGCCTCGACCTTGTCGATGTAGGTGCCGATACCCGCCTCGATCTCGTCGGTCAGTGCCTCTACGTAATAGGAGCCGCCGAGCGGGTCGATCACGTTCGGCACGTTGGTCTCGTCGGCGATGATCTGCTGGGTACGCAGCGCGAGCTTCATCGCCAGCTCGCTCGGAATGGTGTAGGCCTCGTCGAGTCCGTTGGTGTGGATGGACTGAGCGCCACCCAGCACGGCCGACAACGCCTGCAGCGCGGTCCGGACGATGTTCACCATCGGTTGCGGCTTGGTCAGCGTTGCCGCGGCGGTCTGGGCGTGGAAGCGCAGCCGCATGGAATTAGCCTTCTTGGCCCCGAAGTGCTCCTTCATCATCTTGGCGTAGAACCGGCGCACGGCCCGGAACTTGGCGGCTTCCTCGAACAAGTCGGCCTGGGAAACGAAGAAGAACGACAACCGCGAGGCGAAGGTATCAACGTCGATTCCCGTCGACACGACATCCTCGACGTATGCCTTGGTGATCGCCATCGTGAATGCCACCTCCTGCACGGCATTGGCGCCGGCCTCACTGATGTGATAGCCGCTGATGTTGACCGGGTTGTAACGCGCCATGTTCTCGGCGGCATAGGCTATGCAGTCCCGCACGATGCGCATGCTGGGACGCACGGGAAAGATCCATTCCTTTTGTGCGACATACTCTTTGAGGATGTCATTCTGGATTGTGCCGGACAGCTTGTTGAGATCGTAGCCGCGGTCCTCGGCGACGGAGACATACATCGCCAGGAGGATCCAGGCCGACGGGTTGATTGTCATCGAGACCGAGATGTTCTCCAGGTCGATCTTGTCGAACAGAGCCGCCATGTCCGGCAGCACGTCGATCGCCACGCCCTCGCGACCGACCTCGCCGAGACACATCGCGTCGTCGCTGTCCAGACCCATCAGGGTCGGCATGTCGAAGTCCACCGACAGGCCGGTCTGCCCTTGGGCGATCAGGAATTGGAACCGCTGGTTGGTCTCTTCGGCCTGCCCGAAGCCGGCGATCTGGCGCATGGTCCAATTCCGTCCCCGATACATGGTCGGGTAGGGACCGCGAGTGTATGGGTAGCGGCCCGGCAGACCGATCTCGTCCCAACTCTCGGGAAGGTCCTGCGGACCGTAGATGCGCTTGACCGGGCGGCCAGAGCCGGTCAGATACGTGGCTTTGGATTCGGGTGCGCGGGCGGTGAAGTCGGCGAGTTCGGTATCTCGCCAATCATCGAAATCAGCTTCGACACGTTTCACCAGCCCGTCAGATGCCAGCCGCAGTTCCTCGGGAGTCACCTGGGTGTCGTCGGTCATGAATTTCCTCTTTTTTCACTGCCGGTTGGGTCTACGGCTGCGGCCGCCAACAGCCGGGCGGCGGCTTGCCGCGGTTCGTGCTCACGGTCGATCAGCGCATCGACGGCGGCATCGAAGTCGCGCCGACCCGACCGGAACCGGTCGGCGATGAGTGCCTCTGCGGCCCAACGGATACGCGTCGCGGCATTGCGCCGTTCCATCTCGCGCAGGGCGCCGTGCGTGAGCATCCAACTGCGGTGCGCGGCGGATCGGTCGAGCAGTTCGGCCACACCGTCGCCGTTGCGGGCCATCGTCTTCACAATCGGCACGTTCCAGTCGCCGGCCTGTCGGTGGGTGAGGCGCAGCGACTCCCGCAGCTCCTTGACCGTGAGATCGGCGCCGGGACGGTCTGCTTTGTTGACCACATGAATGTC
>CAWHWA010000006.1:0-355987 GCA_963832935.1 uncultured Actinomycetota bacterium | reverse complement strand
TTGTCTCGTTCTGGAGAATTGCGACATCCCGAGGAGGCCACGCGAGTGCGGCGATACGCTGGACGTTTACGCCGATTTGTTCGACTCAGATCTCGCATCTGTTTCGGAGTGTGGGCAACAAATGTGGGCAAAAACGTCGCAACCGCACGATTGCTCGGACGCCGAATACCTCTCTACCTGCGCCGACGGGAACTGAAAGTGGGAGCCCCCTGTCAGGATTGAACTGACGACCGCTCGCTTACAAGGCGAGTGCTCTACCACTGAGCTAAGGAGGCTGGGTAAATCGGGTGCCAGCCTAACCGGTCACACGTCGCTGTCGATGATGCGTTGTGACGGCACCGGGCGCGACGGCGAGCGACGTGGTCGGCGACCGGGCAGCGGGATGCGGTCGGCGATACTGCTCAGCGGATTCACCACCATGGTGAGCGCCATGACCGCGTCCTGCAGGGTGGAGATGGCGGGCTCCAACGCCTCCATGCCCGGCGTCAGCCGGGCCAGGGTGTCGGCGACGTCGGCGAGCTGGTCGAGCGGACCATGTTTGGCGGTCAGCTTGTCGACCAGACCGCCTTCGGAAAGCAGCCGGTCCGCGAACCCATCCTCGGACAGCACTCGGTCAATCAACCCGTCCTCGGACAGCAGCTGATCGGCAAGACCGCCCGGTTGCAGCGCTCGTTTTAAGCCACCGCCCTCCGCGGTCAGGCGATCGACCAGACCGTCCTCCGACATCAACAGATCCACCACCCCGCCCGGACGCAGCAAACGGTCGATCGGCCCATCGGGTGCCATGGCGCGTCCCAGCGGCGCGTCGTCGTCCAACAGTCTGGCCAGCCGGTTGGCGCGGATGATCGCGTCGTCGATCCCCAGCATGGACGTCATCGGGGTTCGTTCCGCCGGCTCCGCCGTCCCCCAGCGATCGCTTCGCCACCCCAACCGCCACGCTGGCGAGGTTCAAGCTCGCCTCAGCAGCGGCAAGGCCGACTCGCGCGGGAGCAGTCGCGACGGAAACCATGCTTCTGGCGAAGTCCATGACCTCGAGTCTATGCACGACGCGCCCCAAAAAACGGGGACCGGTCCAAGCCGATGCGATGTTCTCTGGCAGACTACTAGCAGACTATTGGCACCGAGCTCACAGGAACTGCACAATGAGTGCGAAGGTAACATTCAGTAGGAAATGGAAGTAACCAGATGACAGCGGCAACCCAAGGCGAAACCAGACCGGAGGCTCGCGTCCTCGTCGTTGACGACGAGGTCAATATCGTCGAACTGCTTTCCGTGAGTCTGAAGTTCCAGGGATTCGAGGTGGCCACCGCGACCAACGGAGCCCAAGCGCTGGACCGCGCCCGCGAAGCGCGGCCCGATGCGGTGATTCTCGACGTGATGATGCCCGGGATGGACGGCTTCGGGGTGCTTCGGCGGCTGCGCGCCGACGGCATCGATGCCCCGGCATTGTTCCTGACCGCCCGCGACTCCCTGCAGGACAAGATCGCGGGTCTGACGCTGGGCGGCGACGACTACGTGACGAAGCCGTTCAGTCTGGAGGAGGTCGTCGCCCGGCTGCGGGTCATCCTGCGGCGTGCCGGTAAGGGTGGCGCCGAAACGCATAACGCCCGCCTGACATTCGCCGACATCGAGCTGGATGAAGAGACCCACGAGGTGTGGAAGGCCGGCGAACCGGTGTCGTTGTCGCCCACCGAATTCACGCTGCTGCGCTACTTCGTGATCAACGCGGGGACGGTGCTGAGCAAACCGAAAATCCTCGACCACGTGTGGCGCTACGACTTCGGCGGCGACGTCAATGTCGTCGAGTCCTATGTTTCGTATCTGCGTCGCAAGATCGATACTGGGGAGAAGCGGCTGCTGCACACCTTGCGCGGGGTGGGCTATGTTCTTCGGGAGCCGCGCTGAGCACGCACTCAGCCACTCGGCGAAAGTAGCAATTTGGTGGCGAAGAATACGGAAACGGCCACACAAGTTCGGCGGGGATTGCCCCTACGGGTGGGCCTGGTCGCGGCGACCCTGGTGTTGGTCGCCTGCGGTCTGGCGGCCTCGGGCATCATGGTCACGTCGATCCTGCGGCACAGCCTGGTCAGCCGGATCGACCAAACGCTGCTCGAGGCATCCCGCGGCTGGGCGCTGGCCCCGCGGCGCCAGTTGACGGCCTCGTCTTACGAAGGTCCGGACCCGGGCCGGCCCCCGTCGAAGTACTACGTGCGCGGCGTCGGCACCGACGGCAAGCCGTTTACGGCCATCAATGACCGCAACGCCGAGCCGGCCCTGCCGCCCGACAACGACGTGGGTCCCAATCCGACGACGCTGCCCTCGGTCAACGGCACGGATATTCAATGGCGAGCGGTATCGGTACGCGGGCCAAACGGCCTGACCACCGTCGCGATCGACCTGTCCGATGTCCAGCACACGGTGCGGTCGCTGGTGTGGTTGCAGTTCGGCATCGGGGTGGCGGTGCTGGCGGTGGTCGGGATCGCCGGCTTCGCAGTGGTGCACCGCAGCTTGCGGCCGCTGCTAGAGGTCGAGCAGACTGCCGCCGCGATCGCGGCCGGGCAGCTGGATCGTCGTGTGCCAGAACGTGATCCCCGAACCGAGGTGGGCCGACTTTCGTTGGCGCTCAACGGAATGCTCACCCAGATTCAGCAAGCGGTCGCTTCCTCGGAGTCCTCGGCCGAGAAGGCTCGTGGCTCGGAGGACAGGATGCGTCGGTTTATCACCGACGCCAGCCACGAATTGCGCACCCCGCTCACCACCATTCGCGGCTTCGCGGAACTGTATCGACAGGGTGCGGCCCG
Source organism: uncultured Actinomycetota bacterium (assembly GCA_963832935.1). Taxonomy (GTDB): domain Bacteria; phylum Actinomycetota; class Actinomycetes; order Mycobacteriales; family Mycobacteriaceae; genus Mycobacterium. Next base: position 353,186 of record CAWHWA010000006.1, on the reverse strand, counting down.
CGACGTGGCCATGCTGCTGTCGCGCATCGAAAGCGAAGCCAGCCGGATGGGCCTACTGGTCGACGACCTGCTGCTGCTGGCACGGCTCGACGTGCAACGCCCGCTGGAACACCATCGCGTCGACTTGCTGGCGCTGGCCAGCGATGCCGTACACGACGGGCAGGCGATCGATCCCAAGCGCGCGATCACGATGGAAATCCTCGACGGTCCCGGCACCCCTGAGGTGCTCGGGGACGAGCCCCGGATACGCCAGGTGCTGAGCAACCTGGTGGCCAACGCACTGCAACACACTCCGACCAGTGCCGACGTCATCCTTCGGGTTGGGACCGAGGGCGATGATGCGGTGATCGAAGTGGCCGACAAGGGCCCCGGTATGAGTCAGCAGGATGCGTCGCGGGTGTTCGAGCGCTTCTATCGCACCGACTCGTCCCGGGCGCGGGCCAGCGGCGGTACCGGGCTGGGGCTGTCGATCGTCGGCTCGTTGGTCCAGGCACACGGCGGCGTGGTGACGGTGCGAACCGGGCCCGGGGAGGGCTGCTGCTTCCGCGTCACCCTGCCGCGCGTCAGCGATGTTCCCGTTCAGGTCGGCTGAGGTCTAGGCCAGCTGCTCCAGCGCCGCCTTGATCCTGGCCTGCGCTTGATCGAGGGATTCCGGTGACGGGTTGCGGTCGACATTGGCGAAGCCGAAGTCGCTCAGGCTGCGGGTGGGGAACACGTGAACGTGCAAGTGCGGCACTTCCAGCCCCGCGATGATCAGGCCGGCGCGTTCGGCTCGGAACGCCTTGCACACGGCCTTGCCGATCAGCCGGCTCACCCCCATCACGCGGGCGAACGCCGGGTCGTCGACCTCTTGCCACTGATCGATCTCGGCGCGCGGCACCACCAACGTGTGCCCCTGTGTCATCGGCTCAATCGTCAAGAATGCGACGACGTCGTCATCCTCATAAACGAATCGGCCGGGTAGTTCACGGTTGATGATCTTGGTGAAGATCGACGCCATGGGCCAAGCATAGGTGCGCCGAAAATGTCACCAGAGTCGCGGCTACCGCTCAGCCCTCCTGGCCGAACTCCATGACGTCGAGATTCCAGTACCCACGCATGTTGGTGATCAGCCCCGCGTCGTTGACCTTGTAGGTGAACACGCCGCGCACCTTGCTGGTCAACCCGCCCTCAAACTTGCTCTGCAACACCAGAATATGAGCGATCTCGTCGGGCGTGCTGGACGGGAAGGTCTCCTCGCAGGTGATGGTCAGCTGGTTCTTGGCGATGTTGTTGTCGAAGAACGCGCCGACTGCTTCCTTGCCGCGCACACCGGTGCCGTCGGCGTTGGTGACCGACTTGCCGATCGGGTCTTCGATGACCACATCGTCGGTCATCAGCGCCAGCCAGCCGTCCCGGTCTTTGCCTTGCGCGCACCGCCACGACGACTGCGACGCGGTCAGTGCCGGGGACTGGGCGGTTTGGGTCATGGTTCTAGCCCTCTTTGCGGCAGGTGGCACTCTGTTACCGGTCGGCGTCGGTGTAGCGGATGACGCCGCGAATGTTCTTGCCGTCCAGCATGTCCTGGTAGCCGTCGTTGATCTGCTCCAGCCGGTACTGGCGGGTGATCATGTCGTCCAGGTTGAGCTTGCCCGCCTTGTACATCGACAGCAGCTGCGGGATGTCGTACTGCGGGTTGCCGCCACCGAAGATGGTGCCCTGCAGGTTCTTCTGCATCAGGGTCAGCATCGCCAGGTTCAGGGTCACATTGGTGTCCAGCAGGCTGCCGATCGCGGTCAGCACGCAGGTGCCGCCCTTTTGGGTGATGTTCAGGTAGTTGTCGACGTCGGCGCCGAGCAGCTCACCGACGGTGACGATCACTTTGTGGGCCATCAGGCCGTAGGTGACCTCGGCGATGCCCGCCATGGCGGCGAAGATGTCGGGGTAGACGTGGGTGGCGCCGAACTTCAGCGCCTGATCGCGCTTCCACTCCACCGGGTCGATCGCGAAGATGTAGCGGGCGCCGGCGTTCGCCGCACCCTGCAGGGCCGCCATGCCGACCCCGCCGACGCCGACGATGGCGACGTCCTGGCCCGGCCGGATGTCGGCCGTGCGGACCGCCGACCCGTAGCCGGTGGTGACGCCGCAACCAACCAGGGCGGCGACCTCGAACGGGACGGACGGGTCGATCTTCACCACGGAGCTGCGGTGCACGACCATGTAGGGCGAGAACGTGCCCAGCAACGTCATCGGGAAGACGTTCTGGCCTCTCGACGTGATGCGGAACGTGCCGTCGGATCACCGCTGCGCCGCCGAGCAGCCCGGCGCCCAAGTCGCAAAGGTTGCGCAGGCCGGCCTGACATGTCGGACAGGTCCCGCAGGACGGGATGAACGACAGCACCACGTGGTCACCCGGGGCGATGTCTTCCACGCCAGGACCGACTTCGGTGACGATGCCCGCGCCTTCGTGCCCACCGAGCACCGGGAAACCGGCCATCGGGATACCGCCGGTGACCAGGTGATGGTCGGAGTGGCACATGCCCGCCGCTTCCATCTGGATCTTGACCTCGTCCTTGACGGGGTCGCCGATCTCGATGTCCTCGATGGACCACGGCTGGTTGAACTCCCAGATCAGTGCACCTTTTGTCTTCACGATGGTCCTGACCCCATTTCGCCTTTGAATTGATCAGAGCTACCCGGCCCTTCATGCCGGGCAGCTTGGTGACGAGTGCCACGGGCACCGTCGTCGCGTCAGCATAGCGCGTGCAACAAATCAAACGCTTGGTTGGCTCCAGCTCACCAGATCGGAGCCGGCGCCTCGCCAAGCGGGTAGTAGCCCGGCAGCTTCTCGCCGGCGACGCTGCGCTCGATCCGCTTCTGCATTCCGGTGCTCAGGTCGCCGGACTCGATGAGCTTCGCGAACATCTTCGCGACGTGACCGAAGTCGAAGAAGTCACGCTGCCACTCGATGAGCTGGTCGTCGTTGAGGCGGAACCAGCTGCCGCCGATGCCGTAGATCTCGTCCTGGGTGCCGTCGGTCTTGTTGACGATCTGCTTCCAGAAGCCGACGATCTCGCCCTGCTTCTCGTCGATGAGCACCTTCTGGTACTCGTAGACCCAGTTCTCCAGGCCTTCCATCTCCAGGCCGAGTGCGATGTCGCGGATCTCGTCGATGCCCACGCACATCACATCTTCCTTGGGGCCGATGTTCCAGCCGTACGTCGCGTCTTCGGTGTAGAAGTCCGCCAGCGGCCGCCAGTCGCCGGCCTTTTCGCAGTCCTTGTTGGCCTGCAGCCAGCGGTCGACCCATGCCTCGAGGTCTGCGCGGGAGTGTGACGCCTGTGATGACATTGTCAGTCTTCTTTCTCTTTGATGAACAGTGCTTGGGTGGGACACATCTCGACGGCGCGCTCGACCTCGTCGCGGGCGTCGTCGGGCGGCTCGGCGTCGAGGATCTCGACCTTGCCGCGCTTGGGCACCGGGAAGTAGTCCGGCGCCTCCAGTTCGCACATGGCGTGGCCCTGGCACAGGTCCAGGTCGACTTCGACTCGATAGAGCCCATCTGGACTCTCCTACGCGTGCGCTTGCGGTAGCGCACCTTGGCCGGCCTGGCCAGCTGCACGACCATCTTGGAGTGGTCGTTGCGATAGCTGTCGGCCGGCTGCGCCATCTCGAACTCGTACTCGCGCAACAGAACCGAGAAGATCGCCTTGATCTGCATGGTGGCGAACGCGGCCCCGACGCAGCGGTGCCGGCCCGCGCCGAACGGAATCCAGGTCCATCGGTTGACCACGTCGGCCTGCTCGGGTTTGTTGTAGCGGTCCGGGTTGAAGGCGTCGGGGTCGGGGAAGTCCTCGGGAATCCGGTTGCGAGATCGCGGGCGAGGCGGCGACGAAGTCGCCCTCGTGGATCGGGAAACCCTGCACCTCGAACTCGCCCTTGGCGACCCGCATCAGGATGATCAGCGGCGGATGCAGCCGCAGGGTCTCCTTGACGACGTTGTCCAGCTTCGGAATCTGGCGCAGCGCATGGAAACTCACCTCCTGGCCGTCGGCGTAGAGCTCCTCGAGCTCGGCCACGCACCTCGGCGTAGACCTCGGGGTGGCGGATCAACTCGATCAGCGTCCACGACGAGGTCCCGGAACTGGTGTGGTGCCCGGCGAACATCAGCGAGATGAACATCCCGGTGACCTCGTCGGCGGAGAAGCGGGGGTTGCCCTCCTCGTCCTTGATCGACACCAGGATGTCGAGCAGGTCGCGGTCCTCCTTGCCCTTCGGCGGGTTGGCGAGCCGCCGATCCATGATCTCCTGAACCAGCGCAACGAGTTTCACGCGCGCCTCGTCGCGGCGCTGGAAGCTCTCGATCGGCAGATACGGGTCGACGTAGCACAGCGGGTCGGTGCCGCGCTCCAGTTCGTGGTAGTACTGCGCGAATCGGCTGATCGAGCTGCTCGCGGAACTTCAGCCCGATCAGGCAGGCCGTCGAGGTGTAGATGGTCAGCTCGGAGAAGAAGTCGAGCAGTTCGATCTCGCCTTCGTCGCCCCAGTTGGCGATGATCTTCTTGACCTCGCCCTCGATGGTGGCGGCGTGGCCCTTCATCTGCTCGCCGCGCAGTGCGGAGTTGTGCAGCATCTCCTTGCGGCGCTCGGGGCTGGCGTCGAACACCACGCCCTTGCCGAAGATCGGCGTCATGAACGGGTAGGCCTCGGCCTGGTCGAGATCCTCGTCGGAGGAACGGAAGAAGAACTCGTTGGCCTCGGAGCCCGACAGGAAGATGACGTGCTTGTCGACCAGCTGGAACCAGCCGACGTCACCGCACTCCTCGCGGATGCGTTGCATCAAACCGATTGGGTCGGTGCGGAACTCCTCGAGGTGGCCGTGCTCTTCTTCGCCGCCGGAAACCCGCGGCACGATAGCGGTCGTCATGACGGCATCCCCTCTTCGCCGAGTTTGAGCTTCTGACGTTCTTTGTTGTCGGCCAGCGGCGCCTCGGGCTGAAGCTCCATGTTCGCGATGAAGCCACCGCGCGGTGTCTCGGCGACGAACGTGATGGCGCGTGCCCAGGTCCGCCGCGCGCAGGAAGTAGTCGTGGCGGGCCTGGCCCCACTTGGCCCAGTCCTCTAGCGCGGGGCCGATCTTCTCGGCGGGCAGGCTCCAGCCCATCGACGTCTTCGTCGGGCCGGGGTGCACGATCGACGCGCGGACGCCGGTGCCCTCGAGCTCCATCTGGAAGTTGGTCGACCATCGCGACCAGCGCGGCCTTGGCGGCACCGTAGGCGCCCATGTGCGGACGCTGGCGCAGCGCGACGTCGGAACCGACGAAGATCAGGTCGCCGCGCTGGCGGTCGAGCATGCCGGGCAGCACCGCGGTGGCCAGTCGGTTCGCGCCGACCAGGTGGATCTGCAGCTGGGATTCGAACTCGTCGGTGCTGATCTCGTGCGAGCTTGCCGAAGTAGGTGTCGCCGGCGCCGGCGACCAGCACCTCGATGTCGCCGAGCGCGTCGACCGACTGCTGCGACAAAGGATTTCACCGAGTTCGGGATCGGTGACGTCGAGGTGGAATGCGACGGCCTCGCCGCCGTCGGCCTTGATCTTGCCGACGATGTCGTCGAGCTTCTCGACCCGGCGGGCGCCGAGGGCGACCGGAAAGCCGTGCGCGGCAAGTTCGATCGCGGTGGCCTCGCCGATGCCGGAGGAGGCGCCGGCGACGATTGCCGGCCGACGCTCGGGAAGGGGGTCGAAGCGGGGCATCTAGCGGGCCTCCACGGTCGATCGGGTAGGTGAGCGAACCCGCGGACATTGCTGGAGTGGACGCGGACGGCGTTGGCCTCGTCGACCTCGTATCCGCGGATTCGCTTGAACAACTCGGTCAGCGCCACCCGGGCTTCCATCCGGGCCAGGTGCGCGCCGAGACAGAAGTGCGCGCCGCTGCCGAAACTCACCAGCTTCGAGCCGATTTCGCGGCCGATCACAGTAGTCGTCGGGGTTGTCGAACACCCGCTCGTCGCGGTGGGCCGAACCGGGCAGCAGCAGCAGCACGTCCCCGTCGGGGATCGTGGTGTCGTAGAGGGTCAGGTCCCCGGCCACGGTGCGGGCCAGGATCTGGCTGGACGTGTCGTAGCGCAGCGTCTCCTCGACCCACAGCGGCACCAGCTAGAGGTCGTCGTAGACCGGTGCCAGCTGGTCGGGGTTCTTGTGGCCCCAAAATGCGGCGTTGGCAAGCAGTTTGGTGGTGGTCTCGTTGCCGGCGATCACCATCAGGAACATGAAGCCGAGCACTTCTTCGTCGGTCAGCCGGTCGCCGTCGATCTCGGCCTCCAGCAGCGCCGACGTCAGGTCGTCGGTCGGCTTCTTGCGGCGCTCGGCGACCATCTGCTGGTAGTAGACGATCAGGTTGATCGACGCCTCGATCGCCTCGGCCGGCACGTCGGTGACGCCGTCGTCGCGGTGCATCACGCCGTCGGCCAGGCGCGGACCTGGTCGCGGTCCGCTTCGGGCACGCCCATCAGTTCGGAGATGACGTCCATCGGCAGCTTGCCCGCGAACTCGGCGACGTAGTCGACCGGGCTCCGTCGAAGCTCGCCTTTTCCAGCATGGCGTCGAGGTGCTGGACGGCGATCTCGGTGACCCGCGGCTCCAGCTCGCGGATGCGCCGCGGCGTGAAGCCCTTCGACACCAGAGTGCGCAGCCGCAGTGCGCCGGGATCGTCCATCGCGAGGAAGGACATCGTCTTGCTGGCGTGCGGGCCGCGCGACACCGGATCCAGCGAGACGCCGTACTTGTTGGACAGCGTCGTGCTGTTGCGGAAGCCCTGCAGCACATCGCTGTGCCGCGACAGCGCCCAGAACCTCAGCTCCTCGTTGCGGTACAGCGGAGCCTCGTCGCGCAGCCGCTTGTAGTACGGATACGGATCTTCGTGGAAGTCGTAGTCGTATGGGTCGAGGACCAGCTCGTGGTCTCCCGTGCACGGTCATTGGGTCGTTGTCTCCTGGCTTGTCTCCCCGGTGCCGGGCAAGATCAGGCCGACCACATAGCCCAGCCGGTCGGCGATCTGGTGGTAGGTGAACGCGCCGCTGCCGGCTTGCACCAGGCGCCGAAGAACGTCATCTCCAGCGCGGACACCGTGCGGGGTCGGCACCGGGCCCGATGGCCGATCGCGATGCGGCGGTGGATCTCGGCGCCGATGCGGTCGCGCACCGCGCCGACCGCGGGATCGTTCCGCCGCCCAGCAGCGCGGTCGTGCAGGCCGCCGCCGACCTCGGGTTCGTCGGCGACCATCAGCGCCAGATGGCGCAGCACCTTCTCGACCCGGGTCGGCATGGTGTCGTTGACGTCGGTGAAGTACGGCACCTGCCGGACCAGGTCCAGGTAGACCTCGGCGATCAAGTGGTTCTTCGACGAGAAGTAGGTGTAGGCGGTGGCCGGGGCGACCTTGGCGCGGGCGGCGACCGCACGCACCGTCAGGTCGGCGTACGACGTTCTCGCGCAGCATCTCGATGCCGGCGGCGAGCACCTTGCGGAAGGTCTCCTCCTGGCGCCGGTTGCGCGGCGTCTGACCGGTTTGTTGCTCGGCCTGGGATGTGATCGCAACCACTGCATCGCTGGACACATGTCCAAGTTATCGGACGGACGCGACGCGAGGCAAGCCGTTCGGTAAATATGCTGCTTAATACGCAGATTCGTCCGGATTCCGCGGCTGCTTTCGAGATCGGCTCTTGCACCGCGGATGCGTCTGCGGCTATGGTTCGATTGAACATTATCGGACAGTTGTCCAGCAATGACGTATCGATTTGGCCCCTTGGATTTGCCACGCATGACGGGAGCGAGAGATGGCCTTGCTGGCCGATCGGCGTGAGTCGACTGCTCATCGACGGCAAGCTGGTCGCCGGCAGTGCGGGCACCTTCCCCACCATCAACCCGGCCACCGAGGAAGTGCTGGGAGTCGCGGCCGACGCCGACGTCGACGACATGGGCCGGGCGATCGAGGCGGCGCGCCGGGCTTTCGACGAGACCGACTGGTCGACCAACGCCGAGCTGCGGGTGCGGTGCCTGCGGCAGCTGCAGCGAGGCGATGCGCGAGCACGTCGAAGAACTGCGCGAGTTGACCATCGCCGAAGTCGGCGCGCCGCGGATGCTGACCGGCGGTGCGCAGCTCGAAGGCCCGGTCGACGACCTGAGCTTCTGCGCCGACACCGCCGAGTCCTACGAGTGGACCAGCAGGATCTCGGCATGCGGCGCCGATGGGCATCCCCACCCGGCGCACGATCGCCCGTGAGGCCGTCGGTGTCGTCGGCGCGATCACGCCGTGGAACTTCCCGCACCAGATCAACCTCGCCAAGCTCGGGCCCGCGCTGGCGGCGGGCAACACCGTCGTCCTCAAGCCCGCGCCCGACACCCCGTGGTGCGCCGCCGTGCTCGGAGAGCTCATCGCCGAGCACACCGACTTCCCGCCGGGTGTGATCAACATCGTCACCTCCAGCGACCACGGCGTCGGGTGCGCTGCTGTCCAAAGACCCTCGGGTGGACATGGTTTCGTTCACCGGGTCGACGGCCACCGGCCGCGCCGTGATGGCCGACGGCGCCGCGACGATCAAGAAGGTCTTCCTCGAGCTGGGCGGCAAGTCGGCGTTCCTGGTGCTCGACGACGCCGATCTGGCCGGTGCGTGCGCGATGTCGGCGTTCACCGCTGTCGCATGCACGCCGGGCAGGGATGCGCGATCACCACCCGGCTGGTGGTGCCGCGGGCCAGCTACGACGAGGCCGTCGCAGGCGCGGCGGCAACGATGGCCGGGATCAAGCCCGGCGACCCGACCGACCAAGCACCATCTGCGGGCCGCTGATCTCGGCTCGCCAGCGCGACCGGGTGCAGGGCTACCTGGATCGGCGATCGCCGAGGGCGGCACGTTCGCCGTGCGGCGGAGGCCGGCCCGCCGATCGTGACGTCGGCTTCTTCATCGAGCCGACGGTGATCGCGGGTCTGGACAACGACGCGCAGGTGGCGCGCGAGGAGATCTTCGGCCCGGTCCTGACGGTGATTGCCGCACGACGGCGACGACGACGCGGTGCGCATCGCCAACGACTCGCCCTACGGCCTGTCGGGCACGGTGTTCTGCAGCGACCCGGACAGCGCGCCGCCGGCGTCGCCGCGCGGATGCGCGTCGGCACGGTCAATGTCAACGGCGGCGTCTGGTATTCCGCCGACGCGCCGTTCGGCGGTTACAAGCAGTCCGGCATCGGCCGCGAGATGGGTCTGGCCGGTTTCGAGGAGTACCTGGAAACCAAGACTATTGCGACAGCGGTTTAACTGAGAGGAGCTCGCAGGCATGAGATTCGAAAACAAGGTCGCCATCGTCACCGGGTCGGGCGGCGGCATCGGCCAGGCCTACGCCGAGGCGCTGGCCCGTGAGGGCGCGGCGGTCGTGGTAGCCGATATCAACGCCGAGGCGCGCCGACGGGGTCGCCAAGCAGATCTGCGCCGACGGCGGCACGGCCTCGCAGTCCCGGTCGACGTCTCCGATCCGGAGTCGGCCAAGGCGATGGCCGATCGCACGCTGGCCGAGTTCGGCGGCATCGACTACCTGGTCAACAACGCGGCGATCTTCGGCGGGATGAAGCTGGACTTCCTGCTCACCGTCGACCCCGAGTACTACAAGAAGTTCATGAGCGTGAACCTCGACGGCGCGCTGTGGTGCACCCGCGCGGTGTACAAGAAGATGGCCAAGCGCGGCGGCGGGGCGATCGTCAACCAGTCCTCGACCGCGGCGTGGCTGTACTCGAACTTCTACGGCCTGGCCAAGGTCGGCATCAACGGCCTGACCCAGCAGCTGTCGCGCGAACTGGGCGGCCAGAACATCCGGATCAACGCGATCGCGCCCGGTCCCATCGACACCGAGGCCAACCGGACCACCACGCCGCAAGGAGATGGTCGCCGACATCGTCAAGGGAATTCCGTTGTCGCGCATGGGCAACTCCCGAGGATCTGGTCGGGATGTGCCTGTTCCTGCTGTCGGATCAGGCCAACTGGATCACCGGCCAGATCTTCAACGTCGACGGCGGACAGATCTTCCGGTCATGACACGATGCGCTGAAGCTGACGCGGGTTACATCGGGCTGGGCAACATGGGCGCGCCGATGGCCAAGCGAAGCTGGTCGACTGGCCCGGCGGGGTAACGGTTTTCGACGTCCGGACCGAGGCGATGACGCCGCTGGTCGAACAGGGCGCCAGCCTGGCCGACAGCGTGGCCGACGTCGCCGCCGCCGACATCATCAGCGTCACCGTGCTCAACGACGAGCAGGTGCGCGAGGTAGTCGGCGAGTTGGCGGCCCACGCCAAGCCCGGCACCGTCATCGCGATCCACTCCACGATCAGCCGACACCACCGCTGTCGAGCTCGCGGCCGAATTCAAACCGCAGGGCATTCACATCGTCGACGCGCCGGTCAGCGGTGGCGGCCGCGGCGGCGGCCAAGGGCGAGCTCGCCACCATGGTGGGCGCCGAGCGCGAGGTGTACGAGCGGATCAAGCCGGCCTTCAAACACTGGGCGTCGCTGGTCATCCACGCCGGCGAGCCGGGCGCCGGAACCCGGATGAAGCTGGCCCGCAACATGTTGACCTTCACCTCTTACGCCGCGGCGTGCGAGGCCATGAAACTGGCCGAGGCAGCGGGCCTGGACCTGCAGGCCCTGGGCAGGGTGGTGCGCCACACCGACGCGCTCACCAGCGGTCCGGGGGCGATCATGGTCCGCGAGGACATGAACGACCTTGAGCCGGACCACTTCCTGTACGCAGCCGTTCTCGCACACCCGCGGCCTGGGCGAGAAGGATCTGAGCCTGGCGCTGGCTCTGGGTGAGGCCGTATCGGTCGACCTGCCGCTCGCCCAGCTGGCGTTTGAACGGCTGGCGGCCGGCCTCGGTGTGCCGCACACACATCGACAACGAGGAGTGAGATGGACGAACTGCGCCGCAAGGGCCTCGAAAAAATGAACGAGGTCTACGGGTGGGAGATGCCCAACATCGAGGGCGACGCGTACTTCGACCTGACCGTCGATCACCTGTTCGGCACCATCTGGACCCGGCCGGGGCTATCGATGCGCGACAAGCGGATCATGACGTTGACCGCGGTGACGGCGGTCGGAAACCGCGACCTGGCCGAGATCCAGGTCAACGCCGCGCTGCTCAACGGCGAACTCACCGAGGACGAGCTGAAGGAGATGGCGGTCTTCCTCACCCACTACTCGGCTTCCCGCTGGGCTCTGGGCTCAACGGGCCGTCGTCGACCGTGGTGGCGAAGCGCAAGAAGGCCGCCGAGAAGGGTGCCGGCGAGGACAAGAAGGCCAACGTCGACGCCGCGATCAAGATGAATTCGGGCAAGACGGCGGACTAAGCCACCAGATAGCTCGACGACGATCGCGGCCATGGCATCGATCGCATCGCGGGTGATGACTTCGAAACCGTGGGTGCTCAGGGTGGGCAAACACAGCAGCCCGGCGCGCGGCGTCAGGCCGCTGGCTTTCGCGTGGGACGCATCGGTCTCGAATGCGCCCAGCGCCGCGGCTTGGGGTGACAGTCCCCGGTCGGTCGCGATCTGCATCAGCCGTCAGCGATGTCCTTGTCGTAGACGCACAGAGCGTCGCTGTAGCCGACGATCGGGCCGCCGGTGACGGTGGTCGCGTACTCGCTGCTCGGTGGGTCCGACCTCCAGCGCCAGCGTGCGCGCGCCCGGCAGCGTGGCACTGGCTAGGAGCCGCCCACCCCGCCGATTTCTTCGTTGGTAGTGAACACCAGGTAGACATCTTCGGCGGGTCGTTGCCCACCGTCGCGCAGCAGCACGAGCGGCGCGCAGCAGGGCTGCCCACCTGCGGCGCGGTCGTCGAGGAAGTCGGAGCCGACGTAGTCGTCGCCGACGTCGACCAGCGTCCTCTTGCTGCGGTCGACGCAGACCCGTGTCCCGGCATGGACTCCGGCGGCGGAAAGCTGTTCCGGGCTGCGGCCGGTGAAGACGTAGACGTGCTGCCAGTCCAGCGCTCGATCGCCCTGGTCGGGCTTGGTCTCCCAGATCCGCGGACTCTCCTTGGTGGTGTGCTCGGAGCCGAGGGTGAGTACCGCGGTGAAGTTCTCGTTGTCGCCGAGCACGGCGACCGGACCAAGCCCGAAGTTGCCGGGATACATCACCCCTAGCTGAGTGACGTGCAGCGAGCCGTCGGGCTCGATTCGTTTGACCAGCATGGAGAGCTCGTCCATATGCGCCATGACGCGCGTCCCGGTGCCCGGCCCCGCCGTCGGGCGCCAACGGTGCCGGCTCTGCGCGGCGTCGGCATCGGAACCGGCTGCAGCGCCGACAAATCCAATCAGGTTGCCGGCATCGTCGATCCACATGTCATCGACGACGGGTTCCAGTTCGCGAGCGCACACAGCGCGCACCGCGTCCTCCTGACCGCATGGCCCGTAGGTCCACAGAAGTTCTTGCAAAAGGTCGTCGCCGGAGTCGCTGTCGCCGTGCGCCATCAGGCCCCCTTCCGTCACTGGCTATCCCACCAGCGTTAGCACACAACGGTTGGCGGCAGCGCGTGATGGGCGTCCTCAGTACGGCTGGCCGCCCTCGGGCATCACGTATTCGGAGGGCGGCGCGGACACGCCATTGATCGTTGTTCCGCCATGGGTCATGCCCGGAACCATTTCCAACATGCTGTGCGGGAACCCCAATCTCGGTCTGGTCAGCTTGCTCGAGCCGGGCGAGTTCCTCGGCGCTGAGGTTGACGTCGACGGCGCGGACGTTGTCGTCGAGCTGCGAGAGCCTGCGTGCCCCGATGATGATCGACGAGACGGCGGGCTGTGCGTGCACCCAGGCCAGCGCCACGCTGGCGACGTTCGTGTCGTGAGCTTCGGCGATGATCTCGAGTTCGTCGATGACCGCGTAGGTCTTCTCGTTGAGGAAGCTATCCACCAGCGCGCCGCGATCGGCGTTGTGCTGGCCGGCATTTCGCCGGGTGTACTTGCCGCTGAGCACGCCGCTCTTGAGCGGCGACCACGGTGTGATGCCGAGGCCGAATTCGCCGGCCATCGGAACCAGCTCTTGCTCGACGGTGCGTTCGAGCAGCGAGTACTCGATCTGCAGGCCGACGAACGTCGACCAGCCGCGGAAACGGGCGATCAGGTTGGCCTCGACGATCTTCCACGCCGGGGTGTCCGAAACGCCGATGTAGCGAACCTTGCCGGCCGCAACGAGGTCGTCGAGTGCGGCCATCGTCTCCTCGATGGGGGTGTTCGCGTCCCACATGTGCAGCCAGTACAGGTCGATGTAGTCGGTTTGCAGGCGCCGCAGCGAGTTTTCGCAGGCGCTGATCAGCGATTTGCGGCCCGCGCCGCCACCGTTGGGATCGCCGGGATACAGGTTGCCGCTGAACTTGGTGGCGAGCACCAAGCGATCGCGGCGAGCGGAGTGGCGTCCGATGTGGTCGCCGATGATCTTCTCGGAGTGACTCCGGGTGTAGAAGTTGGCGGTGTCGATGAAGTTGCCGCCGAGCTCGGTGTATCGATCGATGATCTGTTGGGACTCTTCCACGCTGGTGCCCCAGCCGAGATCTTCTCCGAACGTCATCGCGCCCAGGCACAGGGGGCTGACGCGCAAGCCGGACCGTCCGAGTGTCACGTATTGATCCAGAGGCATGAGGGCCACTCCCTGGTAGATTGTTCGGATATGAGGTTGTTCATTTCTAAACTAGTTCATGCCTGAACGATCTGGCAAGTCGATGTCTACGGTCGATGCGGCCAAGATCTGGTCACTGAACTACCGGGTGCTGCTCTCGGTCATCTCGTGTGCCGAGGCCGATATCTGCGCGCTGGGGCTCGAGTCCAAGGAGCTGTTCCTGCTCGCCGAGATCGACGAGCATCCCTACCCGGCCGAGTTGGCCGCGACGCTGGGCATGCCCAAGGCGACCGTGACGCTGTACCTGAAACGGCTTGAGGCCGCGGGATTCGTGCGCCGCGAGATCGACGCGTCCGATTTGCGGCGCCATCGACTTCTGCTCACCGCGGCGGGCCGTCAAGCAGCCGCGAACGGCCTGGCGCTGCTGTCCGACGAGTTCAATAAGCGTCTCGGGCGTCTCACGGCGGCGCAGCAAAAGGACCTCAAAAACCTGCTCGAAAAAATTCTGTAACGAGCGTTGCGGCTAGTCTGACGTTTCGTGCGCGTCCTGGTGATCGGTTCGGGTGCCCGTGAACATGCCCTGCTGTTGGCGCTGCGCAGAGATCCGCAGGTCACGGGACTGGTCATCGCTCCCGGCAACGCCGGCACCGCCCGGCTGGCCGAGCAGCACGACGTCGACATCACCTCTGGCGATGACGTCGTCGCGCTGGCTCGCGAGGTCCGGGCCGACTTGGTCGTCATCGGCCCCGAGGTGCCGCTGGTGCTTGGGGTGGCCGACGCCGTGCGCGCTGCCGGCATCGTCTGCTTCGGCCCCAGCAAGGACGCGGCTCGCATCGAAGGTTCCAAGGCATTTGCCAAGGACGTCATGGCGGCGGCCGGAGGTACGGACCGCCCGCAGCGAAATCGTCGACAGCCCAGCGAATTTGGATGCCGCGCTCGACCGGTTCGGGCCGCCTGCCGGCGACCCGGCCTGGGTGGTCAAAGACGACGGTCTGGCCGCGGGCAAAGGTGTGGTGGTGACGGCCGGACGCGACGTCGCGCGCGCACACGCCGCCGGGTCTGCTCGACGACGGCCATCCGGTGCTGCTGGAGTCCTTTCTCGACGGCCCCGAGGTATCGCTGTTCTGCGTCGTCGACGGTGAGACCGTGGTGCCGCTGCTGCCGGCGCAGGACTTCAAGCGGGTCGGCGAGGGCGACACCGGACCCAACACCGGCGGTATGGGCGCCTACGCGCCACTGCCGTGGCTGCCCGAGAGCGTCCTGCGCGACATAGTCAGCGGGATCGTCGAACCCGTTGCGGCAGAGCTAGTCACAGCGTGGTAGCGCATTTTCCGGATTGCTGTACGTCGGACTCGCCATCACCGCGAAGGGGCCGGCTGTGGTCGAATTCAACTGCCGCTTCGGCGATCCCGAGACCCAGGCCGTGCTCGCCCTGCTGGACTCGCCGCTTGGTCAGCTGCTGCATGCCGCAGGCGCCGGCACGCTGGCTGAGTTTGGCGAATTGCGCTGGCGCGACGGCGCCGCCGTGACGGTGGTGCTGGCGGCCGAAAACTACCCCGGACGTCCGCGGGTCGGCGACGTCATCGTCGGCTCCGAAGCCGACGGAGTGCTGCACGCCGGAACGGCCCGCCGCGACGACGGCGCGATCGTCTCGTCGGGTGGCCGGGTGCTGGCGGTGGTCGGCACCGGCGCAGACTTGTCCGCGGCGCGCGAGCACGCGTACCAGATCATGAGCTCAATTCGATTGCCCGGCAGTCATTTCCGAAGCGACATCGGGTTGTCGGCGGCAGAGGGCAAGATCCACCTCTAGAAGGCCACGCGCTTGGCCGTCGCGACGCGGATCGCTGGCCGCAAAGTACCCGCCGTCGAGGCGCCAGATCGCCTGGCAGCTACCGAACTGGTTGTAGTCGTCGACAGTGACCAGTTCGTGGCCGCGCCGCCGGAGCTCGTCGAGCGTCGCCGGCGGAAATCCCTTCTCGCAGCTGACCTGCATGCCCTGCACCCAGCGGAACCGCGGTCCGTCGCAGGCCGCCTGCGGATTCTGACCGTGATCGGCGATGCGCACCAGCACCTGCACATGACCCTGGGGTTGCATCGGTGCCACCCATCACCCCGAAGCTCATCACGGGCGCGCCGTCCTTGGTCACAAAGCCCGGGATGATCGTGTGGTAGGGACGTTTGTTCGGCCCGACCTGATTCGGATGTCCTTGCGCCGCAGCGAAATCCGCGCCGCGGTTTTGCAGTGAGATGCCCGTGCCCGGCACCACCACGCCGGACCCGAACCCCATGTAGTTCGACTGGATCATCGACACCATCATCCCCGACGCATCGGCGGCGGTCAGATACACGGTGCCCCCGGTCGGGGTGCCCGCCGATGCGGGCTTCGCCCGATTGCGGTCGATCAGCGCCGGCCCGCTGCTTCAGGTACTCCTTGTCCAGCAGGTCCTCTGGGACGCAACGGCATGTGGTCGATGTCGGCGACGTAGGCCTGCGCGTCGGCGAAAGCCAGCTTGAGCGCTTCGATCTGTAGGTGCACACTGTCGGCGGAATCGACCGGCAGCGAGGACATGTCGAACTGCTGAAGGATTCCGAGCGCGATCAACGCCACGATCCCCTGCCCGTTGGGCGGTATCTCGTGGACGGTGTAGCCGCGGTAGGTTCCGCTGATCGTGCCCACCCAATCGGCGCGGTGAGCGGCGAGATCGCCGGCACGCATCACGCCGCCGTTCGCCGTTGCGTGCGCCTCGAGTCGGGCCGCAAGTTCCCCGCGATAGAACGCCTCGCCGTTGGTTGCAGCGATCTTTTCGAGCGTGGCCGCATGCTCGGGAAACCGGAATCGTTCACCGGGTTTGGGCGCCCGCCCGTCGGGCAGGAACGCCTCGGCGAAGCCCGGCTGGGATTCGAACAGCGGCACCTGCGCCGCCCATTGCTGCGCAACCGTCGGCGAGACCAGAAAGCCGTTGCGGCCGTAGGAGATCGCCGGCTCGAAGAGGCGCTCGAACGGAAGCTTGCCGAACTTGGCGTGCAATTCCACCCATGCCGACACCGCTCCCGGCACGGTCACCGAATTCCAGCCGAGCGCGGGAACGCCGTTGCCGCCGAAATACTCTGGCGTCCATGCCGCCGGCGAGCGGCCAGATGCGTTCAGCCCGTGCAGCTGCTGGCCGTCCCAGACGATGGCGAAGGCATCCGAGCCGATGCCGTTGGACACCGGCTCCACCAGTGTCAGTGTGATGGCAGTGGCGATGGCCGCGTCGGCGGCGCTGCCGCCCTCGGCGAGCATCCGAAGACCCGCTTGGGCGGCAAGCGGCTGCGACGTGCACACGACGTTTGCCGCCAGGATGGGCTTTCGGGGCCAGGCGTAGGGGAAGTTCCAGTCGAACGGTGTGGTCACCGTCCGCGAGCGTAGCGCTGCGGCGAATCCGCGCCCATTTTCCGCGGTGGCGTCTCGCAGGCCGGATTGCCCGCGGCCGAAGCAGCCCTACGCCGTCAGCAGCGGGGCCATCCAGGTCAGTTCGGCCGGCAGCTGCGAACTCCAGAACGCGGGGTTGTGCCCCCCGGGCGAGAAACCGCCCGCGGGCGGGTTGGGCAGCTGCAGCGATGAACTGCTTGGTCGCGTCGTAGAACGGATCGCTGTCGCCACAATCAATCCGGATCGGAATGGACGCCAACGCAGGCATTCCGAACACCGAATTCGCCGCAAAATCGTCGGGGCCGTCGAAGGCGCCGGGTGCGGCCGCCCCGGAAGACATCCACAGCGCCGGGCTCACCGCACAGATCGCCGCGGTGCGTGCGGGTCCCAGCCGGCCGCCGAGCAGCAATGCGCCATAGCCGCCCATCGACCAACCCAGGAACGCCACCCGCGAGGTGTCCAGACCGTTGGCTGTCCAGCATCGGAATCAGCTCGTTAAGCACCATCGCCCCGGCGTCCTCGCCAGAAGCCCGTTTGTGCCAATAGCCGCCGCCGCCGTCGACGGCGACCACCGCGAACGGCGGCAGCCCGGCGTTGACGGCCTGGGCCAGACCCTGCTCGACGCCGCCGGCCATCACGGTGGCCGCGTCACTGCCCTTGCCGTGCAGCGCGATCACCGGTCGCAGCGGCTTGGTCTGGCCCGGCGGACGGGCGATCGCCCAGTTGGTCGATATCCCGCCGCGGGCCGCCGACACGAAGGAACCGGTCGTCATCGTGGGCGCCGGCTCCGCCGAGGGAGCCGGCTCGAGCGGTGCGGTGGGCGGCGGCGCCAATGGAACTTGGGTGCTGGCCCTCGACACCGGAATGCTCCGAGATGTTCTGGCGTGTAACAGGTTGTCGAGCGCAAAAGCGCCCGCCGCACCTACGGCCGCGCTGGCACCAAGACTGAGCACGGCGCGGCGGCTCAAGTCGGGCATGCGGGCCATCATGCCATGGTCGTTTAGCGGAAATGGCAATGCAGTACCACTTTGACTGGCACGATGGCTACTCGTGACTGCAGCGGTTACTCCGAAAGGAGAACGTCGACGGTATGCGCTGGTGAGCGCTGCCGCCGAGCTGCTTGCCGAAGGCGGGTTCGAAGCGGTGCGGCACCGGGCGGTCGCCGGGCGGGCCGGTCTGCCACTGGCGTCCACTACCTATTACTTCTCGTCCCTCGACGATTTGATCGCACGAGCGGTCGAACACATCGGGATGATCGAGGTGGCTCAGCTGCGAGCGCGGGTCAACGCGCTGTCCCGGCGGCGCCGCGGGCCCGAGACCACCGCCGAGGTACTGGTTGATCTGCTGGTGGGAGATCTCTCCGATCAGACTCTCGTCGAGCAGCTGATTTCGCGATATGAGCGACACATCGCCTGCACCCGCCTGACCGCGTTGCGCGAAACCATGCGTCGCAGTTTGCGGCAGCGCGCCGATGCCGTCGCCGAGGCGATCGAGCGG
Source organism: uncultured Actinomycetota bacterium (assembly GCA_963832935.1). Classification (GTDB taxonomy): domain Bacteria; phylum Actinomycetota; class Actinomycetes; order Mycobacteriales; family Mycobacteriaceae; genus Mycobacterium. Next base: position 334,652 of record CAWHWA010000006.1, on the reverse strand, counting down.
TCCGGCCGATCCGTGCGGATCGAGCTGGTCTGCACGCTGATCTGCGCGGTCGATGGTTCGGTGGTCTCCGCGCTGGTCGAGGGCCGCGATCCGCACACCTCGGCAATGGCGACGGTGATCGACATCATCGACGTGCTCGCACCCATCGACGAGCGGCCGGTGCGGATCTGACCCATCACGACCTGGTCGGCTCCGGGGGCAGCGACGGCGTCACGATGTAACCAGTGGCGATGTCGCCGTAGATCGTGATGCGGGCCGGGCAGCGCTGGGCGTACAGCGCCACATAGGCGCAGACGACGGCGTCGACGGGATCTTCGGCACGGCGCAGGTCGCTCTTGCGCTGCGCCGTCATCACCTGTTTGCGCAGCGCGACCCAGTCGCGGTGATCGGTGACGCGCAACGGCACGTCGGTGTGTGCGAGCCGCTCGACGCCGTCCATCAGCAACAGCAGCTCGGATTTGAGCCGATCGAGGGTGCGGCCGGGCTTGGCCTTGTATTTCAAGCGTCCGTTCCAGCCGGAACAACGCGACGGTCGCCGCGTGCGGGTAGACCTCGATCGCGCGCCGCACAGCCGCTGACCGCGGATCCATGTCGAGGCCCAGCACCTCGGCCAACCGGCCGCCGCGCGGGCCGTCGGCGAACTCGGGCTTCCCGGTGTTGGCCGGGTGTGCGCCCGCTTCGAATCTGCGGAAGTCGCGGTTGAGCGCGGTCTCGGCCGGGCGCTGACCAGTGCGGTTGGTCACCACCAGCGGTGCGTCGAACCCGACCACGCAATCGCCGTGCACGTAGGGGAGCAATGCCGCCAGGATCTCGTCGTCGTCGCGGACCGCCCCGGCACTCACCAGGCAACCGTCGGAGTCGACGACGGCGACACCGGTCGGGTTGCGGAAGCCCCACGCGAGGTCGACGCCGGCGAAGTACATCGGGCACATTGTGCCGCGAAACTGTGAGTAACGACGTTGCTACTCGGGAAATGCGTTGCCGTTCGCAGTCTCGCGGTCGATAAGCTGACCCAGTGAGCATTCCGAATGTGCTGGCCGCCCGCTACGCCAGCGCCGAGATGGTCGCGATCTGGTCGCCGGAGGCCAAGGTCGTCGCGGAGCGGCGGCTTTGGCTGGCCGTGCTGCGGGCGCAGACGGAACTGGGTGTTCCGCTGCCCCAGGAAGCGGTCGCCGACTACGAGCGGGTGCTCGACGATGTGGACTTGGCCTCGATCGCGGACCGCGAACGGGTGCTACGGCACGACGTCAAGGCCCGCATCGAGGAATTCAACGCGCTGGCCGGTCACGAGCACGTGCACAAGGGGATGACCAGTCGCGATCTGACCGAGAACGTGGAACAGCTGCAGATCCGACGTTCGCTGGAACTGGTTTTCTCCCATGGGGTGGCGGTAGTGGCGCGGCTTGCCGAGCGGGCGGTGACCTATCGCGATCTGGTGATGGCCGGACGCAGCCACAACGTCGCCGCGCAGGCCACCACGTTGGGCAAGCGGTTCGCCTCGGCGGCCCAGGAGACGCTCGTCGCGTTGACCAGGTTGCGCGAGTTGATCGACCGCTACCCACTGCGCGGCATCAAAGGCCCGATGGGCACCTCGCAGGACATGCTCGACCTGTTGGACGGCGACGCGGCCAAGCTGGCCGAACTCGAGCGTCGTGCCGCTGAATTCCTGGGATTCACAACGGTTTTGACCAGCGTCGGGCAGGTGTATCCGCGATCGCTGGATCATGATGTGCTCTCCGCGCTGGTGCAGCTCGGCGCCGGACCGTCGTCGATGGCCCACACCATCCGGCTGATGGCCGGGCACGAACTCGTCACCGAGGGGTTCGCGCCAGGCCAGGTCGGCTCGTCGGCGATGCCGCACAAGATGAACACCCGCAGCTGCGAACGGGTCAACGGGCTGCAGGTGGTGCTGCGCGGCTATGCCTCGATGGCCGCCGAACTGGCCGGCGCACAGTGGAACGAGGGCGACGTGTTCTGCTCGGTGGTGCGCCGAGTTGCCTTGCCGGACAGCTTCTTTGCCATCGACGGCCAGATCGAGACGTTCTTGACGGTGCTCGACGAGTTCGGCGCCTACCCGGCGGTGATCGAGCGCGAGCTGGATCGCTATCTGCCGTTCCTGGCCACCACGAAGGTGTTGATCGCGGCCGTGCGCGCCGGGATGGGGCGCGAGGCCGCGCATCACGTGATCCGGGAACACGCGGTAGCAACGGCGTTGGCCATGCGGGAACAGGGTGCCGAACCTGACCTGCTGGATCGGCTGGCCGCCGACGACCGACTGCCGCTGGACCGGGCGGCACTGGACGCCGCGTTAGCCGACAAGGAGGCGTTCATCGGCGCCGCCGGTGACCAGGTCGACGAGGTGGCCGCGCAGGTCGACGCGCTGGTGAGCCGCTACCCGGATGCGGCCAAATACGCCCCGGGTGCGATCCTGTGACTCTAGCCGGCGCGCTCTCGAGGATCGACTTCACCGATCTGGACAACTTCGCCAACGGATTTCCGCACGCAGTTGTTCGCCGTCCACCGGCGAGAGGCGCCGGTGTACTGGCACGAGCCGACCGACAACACCCCCGACGGCGAGGGCTTCTGGTCCGTCGCGACCTACCCGGAAACGCTTGCGGTGCTGAAGGATCCGGTGACGTACTCGTCGGTCACCGGAGGTTCGCGGCCCTACGGCGGCACGCTGTTGCAGGACCTGGCCATTGCGGGTCAGGTGCTCAACATGATGGACGACCCGCGGCATTCGCAGATTCGACGACTCGTCAGCTCCGGGCTGACCCCGCGGATGATCCGTCGTGTCGAAGACGATCTGCGCGACGCGGACGCGCCGGCTGCTGGATGCGGTGGTGCCGGGCGAACCCTTCGACTTCGTGGTCGACATCGCCGCCGAACTGCCGATGCAGATGATCTGCATCCTGCTGGGAGTGCCGGAGTCCGAACGACATTGGCTGTTCGAGGCGATCGAGCCGCAATTCGACTTCGGCGGCTCGCGCAAGGCGTCGCTGTCACAGATGTCGGTTCGAGGAGGCCGGATCGCGGATGTACTCCTACGGCCAGCAGTTGATCGCGTCCAAGCGCGCTGAGCCGACAGACGACATGTTGTCGGTGGTCGCCAACGCGACGGTCGACGAGTTGGGCGGACAGGCGCCGTCCGATCTCGAGGTGTACCTGTTCTTCAGTCTGTTGTTCAGTGCCGGCGCGGAGACGACCCGCAATGCGGTCGCGGGCGGGTTGCTGGCGCTGGCGCAACATCCGGAGCAATTGCATGCGCTGCGTGCTGATCTCGACGTGCTGCCGACCGCGGTCGAGGAGATGGTGCGCTGGACGTCGCCGTCGCCGTCCAAGCGGCGCACCGCCACCCGCGACGTCACGCTCGGCGGCCAGTCGATCGAGGCGGGCCAGAAGGTTCAGATCTGGGAGGGCTCGGCCAACCGCGACGCCGAGCGTGTTCGACCGCGCCGACGAGTTCGACATCGCGCGTAAACCCAACCCTCACTTAGGTTTCGGTCAGGGCGTGCACTATTGCCTGGGTGCCAACCTGGCTCGCCTGGAGCTGCGGGTCCTGTTCGAGGAGCTGCTGTCGCGCTTCGGCGCCGTGCGGGTGGTGCGGCCCGTCGAATGGACACGCAGCAACCGGCATACCGGTATCCGTCATCTCGTCGTGGAAGTGCTCGAGGAACAGTGAGGGTCCGGCTCGCCGACCTCGAGCCTTCGCCCGATGTGTTCGCCGCGGTGATGGCGACCGGCATCTTGTCGTCGCCGCGGCTCAGCACGAGTACCGCCAAATCAGTGAAATGATGGGCATTCTGCATCGCTGGGTCTGGTGGTCCTGGTCGTGCTGGTGATCCTGACACGCCGGTTTGCGGCCTGGGATCTGAAGGATCCTGACGTCACGTTGCGGCTGTTCACCTTCGTTGCCGCCTGCGCGGTGCTGGACAGTCGGCTGGCCGATGAGCCGTCACTGGTGCTGGGCACTCGGTGTGGCCGCGTTGTTGTCGTGGCTGGTCGCTGATCGCGCTGAGCGCGCGCAATATGTCGGCGCGTCCCTTGACTGCGCTGCGCGACGATGCGCATGGCGCGTGGGAGCTGGCCAGCGTCGGCACCTCCGGTCTGGCGATCGTGGCCACCAAGGTTGCCCAGATCCACGCCGGCCCTGGGGTTCTGAGGTGGCCGTGCCGGTCTGGGTGGCCGCGCTGTGCATCTACGGCCTGATGACTTGGCTGGTCCTGTGGCGCACGGTTCGACTTAGCGGCCAGCCGCGAGCGGATTCGAGCCCGATCCTGGATCCTGATGGGCGGCTTGGCCATTGCGACGCTGGCCGGTGACAACATCCACAGCCTGGCGCCGGACTGGCTGGCCGGACGGTGCGGGTGGTCACCGTGGTCACCTGGGTGGCGGCCAGCGCTCTGGATACCGCCGCTGATCTACTTCGGCCTGCAGCGGATCAACCATCGCCCCGACATGCTGCACTTCGCCGGCGTGTGGTGGGCGTTCGTCTTCCCGCTGGGCATGTATTCCGCGGCCACCTACGCCATGGCGACCGAGATCGGGCAGCGATCGTTGCACACGGTATCGCTGGTGTTCTTCTGGATCGCGTTGGCAGCGTGGCTGATCGTGGTGGTCGCCGGACTGCTGCTCGCCTGCAGTCGCTAGCCGGCGCGCGCGGAGCGTGATCCCGGCTGATCGCAGTTCGAGGGCCGCCAGCCGCGCGGATGGTGACGGGATCCTCGCGGCGCCACCCACCGACCGGATCCGCGCTGACGGCGGCCAGCTTTGCGCGGCGGACGGTTGGCCAGCGCCCGCAGCGCCAGCAGTTGCTCGCCGGCCGGGGTGGCGGCCAGCGCGGTCACCGTCAACTTGCGCCGGAAGAACCGCAGCCGCAGGTAACAGCCACGGCATGGCCAGCGCGAGGATCGGCGGCGCGGCGACCGCCAGCGCCAGCAACACCGCGAGCCAGCTGGCCGTGGTGTCCAGGCTGTGGCCGGCGCCGGCGATGTCCAGCGCGGCCTGACTGCCGCATGCGATCGGTTTGCTGACCGTATCGCCGACCAGCGGGATGTGTTGCGCGCCGTGACCCGCTGACGCCAGGTTGCCGGCGATGCCGTGCGCGCCGCTCTCGACCTGACGGCCGGCCTCGGCGATCGTCGCGATGGCGTCGTGCACGGCCATGCCGACGAGCACCCAGATGGTGGTCCACACGATGACGGCAATATCGCTGATCAGTTGGGCCAGCAGTCGGCCGGGCGTGGTGGCGTAGGGCAGAAACCGCGATCTCATACGGCTCGATCCCAGCACAGCTCCCCCCGCGGGCTTCTTAGGTGCCCGATAGGCTGGCCCGATGCGCCCTGCTCTGTCCGACTACCAGCACCTGGCCAGCGGCAAAGTCCGTGAGCTGTACCGCGTCGACGACGAGCACCTGCTGTTGGTCGCCATCCGACCGGATCTCGGCATACGACTATGTCCTGACAGCACGATCCCGGACAAGGGCCGCATCCTGACCGCGATGAGCGTGTTCTTCTTCGGCCTCGTCGACGCGCCCAACCACCTGGCCGGGCCGCCGGACGACCAGCGTATCCCCGATGAGGTGCTCGGGCCGCGCGCTGGTGGTGCGGCGGCTGGAGATGCTTCCGGTGGAATGTGTGGCTCGCGGCTACCTGACCGGTTCGGGACTGCTCGACTACCAGAAGACCGGCAAGGTCTGCGGCATCACGCTGCCGCCGGGGCTGGTCGAGGCCAGCAAGTTCGCCACAGCCGCTGTTCACCCCGGCCACCAAAGCCGCACTGGGCGATCACGACGAGAACATCGCGTTCGACCGGGTGATCGAGATGGTCGGCGTGCGTGCGTGCCAACCAGCTGCGCGACCGCACACTGCAGATCTATATCCAGGCCGCCGACCACGCGCTGACGACGGGAATCATCATCGCCGACACCAAGTTCGAATTCGGCACCGACGCGCGACGGCAACCTGCGTGCTGGCCGACGAGATCTTCACCCCCGACTCGTCGCGGTACTGGCCTGCCGACGATTACCGGGAAGGCGTGGTCCAGACCAGCTTCGACAAGCAGTTCGTCCGCAACTGGCTCACCAGCCCCGAGTCCGGCTGGGACCGCCACGGCATCGCAGCCGCCGCCGCCGCTGCCGGACGACATCATCGACGCCACCCGCGACCGTTACATCAATGCCTACGAACGGATTTCGGGCCTGAGCTTCGGCGACTGGATCGGTGCCGGGCGCATGACCGAGACTGGTACCCCAACGCCGCCACCCGTCGCCAAGCGGGTCGAGACCCGCGCGAGCACCACGGCGACGTGTTCATCGACCCGTACGAATGGCTGCGCGACAAGTAGAACCCCGAAGTCATCGCCTACCTCGAGGCCGAAAACGCCTACGTCGACACAGACTCCGCCGCACCTGGAGCCGTTGCGGCAGAAGATCTTCGACGAGATCAAGGCGCGCACCAAGGAAACCGACCTGTCGGTGCCGACCCGGCAAGGCGACTGGTGGTACTACGTCACGGAGCTTCGAGGGCAAGCAGTATCGCGTTCAGTGCCGTTGCCCGATAACCGATCCCGATGACTGGTACGCCGCCGGCCCTGGACGAGAACACCGAAATACCCGGCGAGCAGATCTTGCTCGACACGAACGTCGAGGCGGAAGGGCACGACTTCTTCACCCTGGGCGCGGCCAGCGTCAGCCTGGACGGCAACCTGCTCGCGTACTCGGTCGACATCGTCGGCGACGAGCGGTACACGCTGCGGTTCAAGGACTTACGCACCGGCGAGATGTACCCGGACGAGATCGCCGACATCGGCGCGGGCGCCACCTGGGCGGCCGACAACCGCACCGTCTACTACCTGACCGTGGACGACGCCCACCGTCCCGACAAGGTGTGGCGGTATCGCCTCGGTTCCGGCGAGCCGTCGGAGTAGGTGTATCACGAAGCCGACGAACGGTTCTGGCTCGGCGCGGGCCTCACCCGAAGTCGAGGCGTACGTCTTCATCGCCTCGGGTTCGTCCATCACCTCCGAGTTGCGCTACGCCGATGCAGCCGACCCGCAGGCGCGAGTTCACCGTCGTGCTGCCACGCCGTGAAGGTGTCGAATACTCGGTGGAGCACGCGGTCGTCGGCGGGCAGGATCGATTCCTGATCCTGCACAACGACGGTGCGGTGAACTTCACCCTCGTCGAGGCCCCGGTCAGTGATCCGACCCAGCAGCGCACCCTGATCCCGCACCGCGACGACGTCCGGCTCGACGCTGTGGACGCCTTCGCCGGTCATCTGGTCATCAGTTATCGCCGTGAGGCGTTGCCGCGAATCCAGTTGTGGCCCATCGATTCCGACGGCGGTGACTACGGTGAACCCGAGGAGATCGCGTTCGATTCGGAACTGATGTCGTCAGGCCTGGGCGGCAACCCGAACTGGGTTTCGCCGCAAGCTGCGGATCAGGGCTGACGTCTTTCGTCACGCCGGTGCGAATCTACGACATCGACCTGGCGCACCGGCGAGCGCACCCTGCTGCGCGAGCAGCCCGTACTCGGCGACTATCGCCCTGCAGACTACGTAGAGCGGCGCGACTGGGCACCCGCCGCCGACGGAGCCCGGATCCCGGTGTCGATCGTGCATCGCGCCGGCCTCGAATTCCCGGCGCCCACACTGCTTTACGGGTACGGCGCCTACGAGATCATGCACGGATCCAAGCTTCTCCATCGCGCGGCTGTCGCTGCTGGACCGCGGCATGGTGTTCGTCATCGCCCATGTCCGCGGCGGCGGCGAGATGGGCCGGCTGTGGTACGAGCACGGCAAGCTGCTTGGAGAAGAAGAACACCTTTACCGACTTCGTCGCGGTGGCACAGCATTTGGTGGACTCGGGATTGACACGCCCGCAAGAGCTCGTGGCGTTGGGCGGTAGTGCGGGCGGGCTGCTGATGGGCGCGGTCGCCAATCTGGCGCCGGATCTGTTCGCCGGAATCCTCGCCCAGGTGCCGTTCGTCGACCCGCTGACCACCATCCTGGATCCTTCGCTCGCCGCTGACCGTCACCGAGTGGGACGAATGGGGAAATCCCTTGAGCGACAGCGACGTCTACGCATACATGAAGTCGTATTCGCCCTACGAGAACGTCGAGGCCAAGAAGTATCCCGCCATCCTGGCGATGACGTCGCTGAACGACACCAGGGTCTACTACGTCGAGCCAGCCAAGTGGGTTGCCGCGTTGCGGCATACCAACGACCGGCGGCAACACGGTGCTGCTCAAGACTCAGATGGCGGCGGGCCATGGTGGCGTCAGTGGCCGCTACCGGGGATGGCAGGAAACCGCGTTCCAGTACGCCTGGCTGCTAGCTGCTGCCAACGCGCAACCGCTATGGCGGCGGCCAGGAAAACGATCTCGGTGGCGATACGCAGGGATAGCCGGGTCGTCATCGACGTGGGCGGATTAGGCATCCGGGACGCGTAGACGTTGGCCGGGAACATGGCCAGCATCAGCAGCAAGCAGGCACACGGCCGCCGCCACCCGCGTGGCGGGAAGCAGCAGCCCCGCGGCGCCCAGGAGTTCCAGCACGCCGGTGACGGTGACGAGCAGGCCGGGCGCGGGCAGCCGGGGCGGCACGATCGCGATGAGGTCGCGACGCAGCGGCGGTGCGAAGTGTGCGATCCCGGTCAGGACGAACATGGCGGCCAGTCCGACGGCGATCGCGGCGGTCCAGCCGGAGCAGTAAGCGACGCCGAGCCAGCCGGCGACCCGGGCGACGATGCTGCCCAACAACAGGGCGATCAACGGAGCCATCTCAGGTTTCCAATCTAGACAGTGACAAGATCATGTCGGCTCAAGGTAAGCCTGTATCTAGTCACTGTCAAGTTCGCTTCGGTATGCTGGCCGCCATGGACCGGCCGAATTACCACCACGGTGACCTGCGCGCGGCGATCCTGAGCGAAGCCGCGCGCCTGGTGGCCGAACGCGGCGCGGACCGGGTGTCCCTGCGCGAGCTGGCCCGCAGTGCGGGCGTGTCCCATGCCGCGCCGGCCCACCACTTCGTCGACCGCCGTGGCCTGTTCACCGCGCTGGCCGCGCAGGGCTTTCGCGCTACTGGCCGAAGCGCTGACCGACGCTCGGCGGACACTTCGCCGACGCGGCGCTGGCCTATGTGCGGTTCGCCATCGAACATCCCGGCCACTACCAGGTGATGTTCAACAAGTCGCTGCTCGACGTCGCGGACACCGAACTGGCCGCCGCGGAAGCCGCTGCCGGCGCCGAACTGTCGCGTGGTGTGGCGACGCTGCGCGATCCCCGTGCGCAGGCCGATCCCGCGGGCGCGCAGTTGGCGGCATGGTCACTGGTGCATGGGTTTTCGACGCTTTGGCTCAACGACGCGGTCAACGCTGACGTCAAAGAGAGCGATCCCATGGAAACCGTGACGCGGATCGCGACGATGCTGTTCGAGGGGTAAGCCGGATCAGTCGGCCAGCGCTTCGGCGGGCTCCGGGTCTTCCTCTGGCTCCGGCCGCTTCATCGGCAGAAACGCTGCGGGGACGATCGTCAACACCAGCAAGGCGACGGCGACCACGAACACCGCCGTGTAGGCATGCGAAAGACCGCTTGCCACGGTGTTCGCGAAATCCGGGCCAAGGTCTTTCCACGCAGAGGCCGAGGCCTCCACCGGCACGACGTTGCCCACTGGCCTGTTGTTGCGCTGTGGCAAGCCTGTTCGCCGTGACCAGGCTCTCGTTGTGATTGAACAATTGGGTCAGGATCACGCCCAACAGCGCCGCCCCGATCGATCCGCTCACCTGCTGGTTGACGGTCACCAGCGTGGTGCCGCGCGCGACCTGATGTGGGGCCAGCGCCTGCAGCACCGCCGCGGACAGCGGCGTCGTCGTGCAGCCGACGCCCAGGCCCATGACCGCAAGTCCGATCAACAGTGTCGGGTTATAGGCGGCCTGTGTGGCTACTCCGTAGGTGAAGATGCCCAGACCCGCCGCCATCACCGGCAGGCCGATCATCACCATCTTGCCGGGTCCGTGTTTGTCCATGAATACCCCGGCGAGCGGCATCGTGATTACCGCACCGAGACCGACCGGCACCAGAAGCAACCCGGACTGCATTGGCGTCTTGTGCATCGCGAGTTGGAAATAGCTCGGGACCAGCAGGCCGAGGCCGACGAAGGGAGCACCGAAAACCAGCAGGGCCAGATTGGCCTGAGTTACCACGCGGTTCTGGAAAAGTCGCAGGTCGATGAGCGGGTGTTCGGTGCGAAAGGAGTGGAAGACGAATGCCGCGACCAGCACCAGCCCGGTGAGCGTCGGTGCCCACACGCGGTAATCGCTTACCGTGCCGGCCGCCGGGATGTACGACACCCCGCAGAGGAAAAGCGTGACGCCGGGGGGCAGCAGCAGCACGCTGACGATGTCGAGGGCTTCCGCCGGGGCCGGGCGGTCTTTGGGAAAGGTGATTGCCGCCAGAATGAGCGAGATCAGCCCGATCGGCAGATTGATCAGGAAGATCCACTCCCAGCCGTAGGCACCCACCAGCCAGCCGCCCAGGACTGGCCCACCGATCGGACCGAGCAGGATCGGAATTCCCCCGATCGCCATCAATCGGCCAACCCGATGCGGGCCTGCCTCGTGGGTCAGGATCACGAAGCTCAGCGGCATCAACATACCGCCGCCGATACCTTGTATTACCCGAAATACGATGAGCAGCATGATGTTTGGCGCTATCGCACACAGCAGCGACCCCAGCATGAAAAACAGAACCGACCCGATGAAGAGTCGTTTGGTGCCGAACCTGTCGGCCGCCCACCCGGTTATCGGGATCACGGTGGCAAACGCGAGCATGTAGGCGGCGACCGTCCAGGAGACGACGGCTTGGGTGGTCTTGAACTCGGTGACGAAGGTGCCCTGGGCGACCGCGACGACGGTGCTGTCCAGCACCGCCATCACGGCGGCCATCCCGCACACGAAGACGACGCGTAACAGCTTGGCGTCGACCTTGTCGGGATAGACACGATCGCCCGCAGCCGCGCGCCTGGTGGAAATGAGGGGCACCGCGATGTTGGGAGCTGCGGGACGCGCGTCCTTCCACCGCGTCACTGAGCATGCGCTCGAGCATATCGAGACCGTTCAGCAATTTTGTGGCTTTTTACCGGTATCCGCGAACTGGTACGCACAGACGAATAGTGTTTGACGACGAGCCGGGCGGTTGCGATGTGCGCTGCTCTCTGCATGCGCGTCACGTTCTGGACACCCAGCGAACAAAATCGGCGCGGGTCGAATCAATGCTCTAGTTCATTTCGCCGGCACCGTACACAGATCGCGACAGCGCTGTTCAGCGGGGCTATTCGACGGCTGTTTGACTGGCCGGTTTTTTCGGCAGAAATGACGCCGGAATGATGGTGAATGCCACCAATACCACGGCGACGACGAATACGGATGTATAGGCCTGCGAAAGGTCGTGCAGCAGATTAGCGGAGAAGCCGGGCGCGAGTGACTGGAGTGGTATTTGGGACGGGTCCACCGGCACACTGCTGATTGCGGCCTTCTGCTGCAACGCCGCAAGTTTGTTCGCCGCGACGACGTTCTCGCTCCGGTCGAACTGGTCGGTCAGGATCATCGCCATCAACGCGGTTCCCATCGAGCCGCCCACCTGATGGCTGACGCTCATCAGCGTCGTACCGCGGGCGATCTGGTGCGGCGCCAATGCCTGCACCGATGCGACCGTTAGCGGCATCATGGTGCAACCCATCCCCAGACCCATGATCGTCAGCGCCACCAGCAGGGTGGGGAAGTACCCGGCGTGCCTGGCCACCCCGAAAGCAAACGCGCCCAGGCCGCCCATGATCAGCGCGATACCGACCAACACGATCTTGCCCGGTCCCTGTCGATCCACGAGCGGACCGGTCAGCCGCATGGTCAGCATGGCCCCGAGTCCCTGCGGGATCATGTGCACCCCGGCTTGCATCGGCGTCTGGTGCAGCACCTGCTGGAAATAGCTCGGGAGCAGCAGACCGGCGCCGAAGAAGGCGGCGGCGAACAGCAGCATGGTCACATTGGCCCGGGTGAGCACCGGGTTCTGGAACAGCCGCAGATCTATGAGTGGGTGATCCGCGCGATGCAACGCGTGCACGACGAACGCGACGATCAGCACCAAGCCGATGGCAGCAGGGATCAAGACACGACGATCGGCGACCGTCCCGTAGCGCGGCACCGACGACACCGCGAACAGGAACGTCGCCAGTCCGGGCGAGAGCAGCAGCCCGCCGATCACGTCGAACGTTTCTGACCGCGCAGGGTGATCTCTTGGGAACACGATTCCCGCGAGGACGAAGGTGGCCAGTCCGATCGGCAGGTTGATCAGGAAGATCCATTTCCAGCTGGAGGTGTCGATCAGCCAACCGCCCAGGATCGGGCCGGCGATCGGGGCGAGCAGCATGGGGATGCTCAAAATCGACATCAGGCGGCCGAGGCGCCCGGGGCCCGCTTCGCGGGTCATGATCATGAATCCCAGCGGCATCAGCATGCCGCCGCTGACGCCTTGCACCACGCGAAATGCGATGAGCTGCATGATCGTTGATGCCACCGCACACAGCAGCGAGCCCAGCACGAACGCCACCACCGAGCCCATGAAGAGCCGTTTGGTGCCGAACCGGTCGGCTGCCCACCCGGTTAGCGGGATCACGGTCGCCAACCCGAGCGTGTAGCCGGTCATCGTCCACGCGACGACAGCCTGGGTGGACCCGAACTCGGCGATGAAGGTGCGTTGCGCGACGGTGACGACGGTGACATCCAAGATCGCCATCACTGTGGCCAGCAGGCAGACGCCGGAAATCCGCAGCAGTGGGGCGTCGAGTTTGTCGGGATAGATGCGTTCGTCGGCGCCCAACAGCTCAGCGGGGGCGGGGGGCAGCGGGGCATCGCCCGCTGCGGAACGGGCCTTCTCCATGGCGTTGCTTAGCATATCGAACCGATTTCCCGTTCCGACGCAGGTGCGCGTTTGCTACCGGCGTGCCGGTACGGGCGTCCCCCGGTGGCGCGTCGCGTCGCGGATTCCGCGATTCGGTGAGCGGCCCAACTCCGTTGCGCGACGGCCGCATCGAGCCGCGAGCGGCGTCTGGCGTAGGCGTCGATAAGGCCCCGAAATACGCTTGCCGTCTGCGTGTCCTTTACTATCCCGAAACCTGCGCTCGTCAAACTGCGGTGGTGTCTGGAAAATTGATCGTCTCGGTCTCGGGGATAGGCGAGCGCACCCTGGACGACGTCGAGGCGTTCTGCGCAGAAATGGATTCCCGCAAGGTGCCTGTTTCGTTGCTGGTGGCCCCGCGCCTATCCGGCGACTATCGGCTTGACCGCGATCCGCGCACCGTCGAGTGGCTGACTGCCCGACGCGCCGGTAGCGACGCCATCGTGCTGCACGGCTACGACGACGCGGCCACCAAGAAGCGGCGTGGCGAGTTCGCCATGCTGCGGGCACACGAGGCCAACCTGCGGCTGATGGCCGCCGACCGCGTGCTCGAGCACCTCGGGTTACGCACCCGGCTCTTTGCCGCACCGGGCTGGGACGTCTCGCCGGGCGTCGTTAAGGCATTGCCGGGCAATGGCTTTCGACTGCTAGCTGATTTGCACGGAATCACCGATCTGGTCAGGCACACCACCGTCCGGAGTCGCGTACTCGGGATTGGCGAGGGCTTCCTGACCGAGCCATGGTGGTGCCGCATCGTGGTGCTGTCAGCCGAGCGGATCGCCCGTCGGGATGGGATCGTGCGGGTGGCCGTTGCGGCCCGTCAGTTGCGCAAGCCCGGGCCGCTGCAGGCGATGCTGGATGCCGTCGACCTCGCTTCGATGCTCGGGTGCACGCCGACCGTGTACGGGTGGCGGCCCGACAACGCGGTTCTCGACGCGGCCTGATTAAGCCGTGGAGATTAACCGATTGGTTCGGGGCATTACCCTGGTCCGACATGAGCGAATCTTCGGCGGCAGGCTTCGCCGCTGACGCGATAGTTGTCGGGGCGGGGCTATCCGGTCTGGTGGCCGCCTGCGAATTGGTGGACCGCGGCTTGCGCGTCCTCATCCTCGATCAGGAGAACAGTGCCAACCTTGGTGGACAGGCCTTCTGGTCGTTCGGCGGTCTGTTCTTTGTCGACACCCCCGAACAACGTCGGCTGGGTATCCGGGACAGCCACGAGCTTGCGTTGCAGGACTGGCTGGGCACAGCGGCTTTCGACCGGGAAGAGGACTACTGGCCGCGGCAGTGGGCGCACGCTTACGTGGACTTCGCGGCCGGAGAGAAGCGCAGCTGGCTGCGTGACCGCGGTCTGAAAATCTTTCCGGTGGTGGGGTGGGCCGAGCGCGGCGGCTACAACGCTCAGGGACACGGCAACTCGGTACCCCGGTTCCACATCACCTGGGGCACCGGGCCCGCCCTGGTCGACATCTTCGCGCGTCAGCTGCGGGATCGTTCGACTGTCCGCTTCGCCCACCGTCACCAAGTTGACGAGTTGATCGTCGAGGGCGATGCGGTGACCGGCGTTCGGGGCACCGTGCTAGAGCCTTCGACCGAGCCGCGTGGCGTAACTTCGTCACGAAAAGCGTTTGGGAAGTTCGAATTTCGTGCGTCGGCGGTGATCGTAACCAGCGGTGGCATCGGCGGCAACCACGAACTGGTGCGCCAGAACTGGCCAAAGCGTATGGGCCGCGTGCCCGAGCAATTGCTGAGCGGGGTGCCGGCTCACGTGGACGGCAGGATGATCGGTATCTCCGAGAAGGCCGGGGCCCGCGTGATCAACCCCGACCGGATGTGGCATTACACCGAGGGCATCACCAACTACGACCCGATCTGGCCACGGCACGGCATCCGGATCATCCCCGGCCCGTCGTCACTATGGCTGGACGCGGCCGGCGTCCGGTTGCCGGTTCCGCTGTATCCCGGCTTCGACACGCTGGGCACATGTGAGTACATCACCAAATCCGGGTACGACTACACCTGGTTTATTTTGAACGCCAAGATCATTGAGAAGGAATTCGCGCTCTCCGGGCAGGAGCAGAACCCCGATCTGACCGGCCAGAGCGTCCGCGAGCTGCTACGCAACCGGGCCAGTTCCGGTCCGCCCGGACCGGTCCAGGCCTTCATCGATCGTGGCGTGGACTTCGTCAGCGCAAATTCGTTGCGCGAGTTGGTAACCGGCATGAACAAGCTGCCCAATGTGGTGCCACTCGACTATGGGACGGTGGAAGCCGAAGTTACCGCCCGCGATCGCGAAGTGGCCAACAAGTTCACCAAAGATGGTCAAATCACCGCGATCCGCGCTGCCCGCGGATATCTGGGTGACCGGCTGGGCCGGGTGGTGGCGCCGCACCGGCTGACCGATCCGAAAGCCGGGCCGATGATCGCGGTCAAACTGCACATCCTGACACGAAAGACGTTGGGTGGCATCGAGACCGACTTGGAAGCGCGGGTCCTCAAGGCCGACGGCGCCCCGCTGACCGGACTCTATGCGGCCGGCGAGGTGGCCGGGTTCGGCGGTGGCGGCGTGCACGGATACCGTGCCTTGGAGGGCACGTTCCTGGGTGGCTGCATATTCAGCGGCCGGGCCGCCGGCCGCGGCGCCGCCTACGACATCACCTAGCCTATTTCGTGGGCGAGCAGACGCAGAATCGCGCCATTCGAGCCGAAATCGTGCGATTCTGCGTCTGCTCGGCCTAGAAGGTGACCCCACTTTCCTCGGGCAGCACCTGGAAGTCGGTGTCGGTCATCTCGATGAACCGGCTGTAGTAAAGGCCCCGCGCGTCGGGTGCGACCACGCCTTGGTGGATGGGTACCGCGCGCTCCGGAGCCACCGCGCGCAGGTAATCGATGGCCTCGGCGATCTTCATCCATGGGGCCGCGGCCGGGGCGGCCAATACGTCCACCGGCTCGTCGGGAACGAACAGCGCATCACCCGGATGCATCAACCTGGCGCGATGGTCACCGTCGCCCACCAGATACGAAATGTTATCTATCACAGGGATTTCCGGGTGAATCACCGCGTGCCGGCCGCCGAGGGCCCGAACGGTCAGCTCCCCGATTTGCAGCTCGTCACCAACGTGTACCGCCTGGCACGGGGCCCCCAGCTGGGCAGTGGTTTGCGGATCCGCGTAGAGCACGGCGTCCGGATTCCCCTCGAGCAGCGACGGCAGCCGCGACATGTCGATGTGGTCGGGGTGCTGGTGGGTGATGATAATGGCGGAGAGGCCGGTGATTCCCTCGAATCCGTGCGCGAAGGTACCGGGATCAAAGAGCACGTTAGTGTGGTCGAACTCGGCAAGTAGGCAGGAATGCCCGAAATGCGTCAGTTGCATGTTTACGATTGTGCCCTGACGGGGGTGGTCGTGTGCGGGTAATTTTCGCGACGATACTGGTCGCCGGCGGCCTCGTGGCGGCCCTTGTCTTGGTGGTCCCCGCAGCGGCTGAGCCGGAGACCTGCCCACCCGTGTGCGACCAGATCCCGGCCACCGCGTGGATGCCGCAGCGCGCCGTGCCGCTGAACTCGACATACAACTGGCCCGCGTTGGCGGGCATGGCGGTGCAGGTGACGGGGGCCGCGACGGGACCGCGTTTCCGGTTCGAGGAGCTGTGCGCCACGCGGCCGCTGGCGCAGGACCCTCGCGCTTGGGCGGTCGCGGCTCGCGTGACGGTGGTCCACCCGGACGGCCAGTGGCAGCTGCAGGCCCAGATCCTGCACTGGCGCGGTGACACGGCCCGCGGCGGCTCGATCGCGGCCTCGGTGTTCGGTAATGCCGTCGCGGTGCTGCGGGGCTGCCAGCTGGGGGCGCCGTCGCAGTCGCCGTCGGTCACCACCGACGAACCGACCCGGATGGCCGCGGTCATCAGCGGGCCGGTGATCATGCGCACCTACCTGGTCGCACACGTCGCGAGCAGCACGATCAGCGAACTGACGCTGTGGTCGTCGGGGCCGCCGCAGGTGCCCTGGCCCTCGATGACAGACAACCAAGAGCTGGACTCGATGACGGCGCCGCTGTGCGAGGCCTATATCGCCTCGTGCCCGTGAGCCACGCGCGCGACCTGCGCCGGTAGAGTTGGCGCCGACAGAGATTCGACAGGAGGAACGCCGGTGGCGCGGGTGATCGTTCATGTGATGCCCAAAGCGGAGATTCTCGACCCGCAAGGGCAGGCGATTGTCGGCGCGCTAGGCCGACTCGGACATCCCGGAATCTCAAATGTCCGTCAGGGCAAAAGGTTTGAGCTCGAAGTCGACGACACCGTCGACGATTCTGTGCTCGCCGAGATCGCCGAGTCGCTGCTGGCCAATACCGTGATCGAGGACTGGACGATCAGCCGGGAAGTGCTGTGACAGCGCGTATCGGCGTCATCACTTTTCCCGGAACGCTCGACGACGTGGACGCCGCCCGCGCGGTGCGTCGCGTCGGCGCGGAGGCGGTCAGCCTGTGGCACGCCGACGCCGACCTCAAGGGGGTCGACGCTGTGGTGGTGCCGGGTGGGTTTTCCTACGGCGACTATCTGCGGGCCGGTGCGATCGCCCGATTCGCCCCCGTGATGTCCGAAGTGGTGTACGCGGCGGGCCGCGGTATGCCGGTATTGGGAATTTGCAACGGTTTTCAGGTGCTGTGTGAGACCAGGCTGCTGCCCGGGGTTCTGGCCCGTAACGCGGGTCTGCACTTCGTCTGCCGCGATGTGTGGCTTCGGGTGGCCTCGAACTCTACGGCGTGGACATCGCGCTTCGAGCCCGAAGCGGACCTACTGGTCCCGCTGAAATCGGGCGAGGGCCGCTACGTGGCGCCCGAGAACATGCTCGACGAACTCGAGGGCGAGGGGCGTGTGGTGTTTCGATACCACGACAACGTCAACGGCTCGATGCGTGGCATCGCCGGCATCAGCTCAGCCAACGGCCGCGTCGTCGGTCTGATGCCGCACCCCGAGCATGCCATCGAAGCGTTGACGGGACCCTCCGACGACGGTCTGGGCCTGTTCTATTCAGCGCTGGACGCCGTTCTCGCCGCCTGACTTCGGCTGCGCGGAAACGCCTGGAACACTGCGTAATTCAGCGAAAGCCTTGGTCATTGCGTCGGTCGCTTCATGGGGGTCCTTGAACGTCTGGTCGTCGGTGAGCACCGCGACCCCGAGCTGATCGACGTAGCTCCACACGGTGATATTGACCGGTGCGCCAGGCGAGAGCACCCCGGTCGAGTAGATCTCGGTCACCGCGGCGCCCCCGAAATGCCCGCGCTCGCGCGGTCCGACCACGCTGGACACCGCCACGTTCATCAGCTTATTGGGCATGTCGCGACGGCCGAGCCACCGGAACGCCGCCGGGGCGAACGCGGTCGGCAGATAGGCCATCAGCCGGCCATAGAGTTCCGGACCCATGATCTCGTGGTCTTCCTTGGCGATCCGGGTCGCCAACGAGACCAGCCGCGCCCGCTCGCCCGGGTCGGCGACGTGGACCGGCAGCGAGATCATCAGTCCGCTGATCTCGTTCCCGCTAACGCGGTCCGACTTGTCGGTGGCCGTGGGCACCGACGCAATGATCGGCCGGTCAGCGTGGCCGTCATAGCTCAACAACAGCGTGCGCAATCCGCCGGTGGCTGTCGCCAGCACCACGTCGTTGACGGTGATGCCTAAGGCCTTGGCGGTCGCCTTGACCTCGGCCAGTGGCAGCGTCGCGGTGGCGAACCGCCGCTGCGGGGACACCACGTGGTTGAGGAAGGTTGATGGTGCGTCGAAGGCGTCGGCCAGATCCGGGTGGTTGCCGCGCTTCTTGGACCGGCGCCGCACCCGGCTCATTCCCACCGCGGCGTCTTTGAGCAGCCGGGGCAGCTCGGCGATTTGCCGGGCATGGTCTCGCGCGGCGACGCGCAGCAACGCACCCCCTGTCGCGGTGACGTCGGCCGCGTCGGTGTCGCGCTCGTCGGTCACCGAGCCCTCAAGATCCATCGCGCGCGCAAGCAGGTTGACCGAGGCGACGCCGTCGGCCAGCGCGTGGTGCACCTTGCCGATCAAGGCGAATCGACCGTCGGCAAGCCCCTCGGCGAAATGAAACTCCCACAGCGGTCGGCTACGGTCCAACGGCGTCGATGCCACCCTCCCGATGACCTCGTCCAGTTCACACCGGCCCCCTGGGGTGGGCACCTGCACTCGTCGCAGGTGATAGTCGAGGTCGACGTCACAGTTCTCCTGCCACATCGGGTGATGGAGCAGCCCGGGGATATCGACGAGCTTGTAGCGCAACGGTTCCAGCAAATGTAGCCGACGTTGCACGTGACGCCGGAAAGCCTCGAAGCCGAACTCGTCGTCAAGGCCGGACGGGTCGAGTATCGCCACCTTCAGCGTGTGGGTGTGCAGGTTCGGCGTCTCGCTGTACAACAGCATGGCGTCCATACCGTTGAGTCTTTTCACACGCCACCTCGCCGCGTCGACGCGCCCTGAAAGCAACTATGCCGTAGTGGTTCCGCGTTTGCTACGGCCCAGCGCTCGCAATTCTTGCCGGGTGATGGTGTCGGGGGGCGCCTTCCCGTTGCCATAGGAGGTATTGCCTCTTTCGTATTAGAGAACACGTCGTGGTCTCCGATCCCGTCGCGGGCGCACCATCGGGCAAGGGAGTTGTCAGCAATCTTGTGGGGGAGTCAGTGATGCAAGGATCTACCAGCCTCGAGGGCCGAGTTGCGCTCATCACCGGAGCGGCGCGCGGTCAGGGCCGGGCTCACGCGATCCGGCTTGCCAACGAAGGCGCTGACATCGTCGCCGTCGACGTATGCGCCCCCGTTTCCGCCACCGTCCGGTACCCGGCCGCTACCTCCGACGAGTTAGTGGAAACGGTGCGGGCGGTGGAAAACTCGGGACACAAGGCGCTGGCCCGCGAGATCGATATCCGCAATCTGGCGGATTTGCAGCAGCTGGTTGACGATGCCGTCGATCAGTTCGGCAGGCTCGATGTCGTTGTCGCCAATGCGGGGGTATTGAGCTACGGGCGGTTGTGGGAGATGTCCGAAGAGCACTGGGACACGGTCATCGACGTCAATCTCAGTGGCACGTGGCGCACCCTGCGCGCCGCGGTGCCAGCGATGATCAAGCTGGGCAATGGCGGTTCGATCATTATCGTCAGCTCGACTACCGGCCTGAAGGCCACGCCTGGCAACGGGCACTATTCAGCGTCCAAGCATGGCCTGGTCGGGCTCACAAATGCCTTGGCGGTCGAATTGGGTGAATACGGTATTCGCGTCAATTCCATTCATCCGTACGCCGTGAGCACGCCAATGGCGACCTCTGAAGAGATGCTGACGTTTCTCGCCGATCATCCGTCTTACTTGCATAGCCTTTCCCCGATGCCGTTTCGTGCGATTGGTGCTCCCGAAGAGTTCATGGCGCCCGAGGACGTGGCGGACGTGGTTGCTTGGCTTGCCGGCGACGGGTCGGTGACCATGTCGGGCAGCCAGGTCCCGGTAGATCGCGGCTACCTGAAGTACTAGACGCTGCCGGCGAGCCAGGCGCCATCGGTCAGCCCAGAATGGGAAACCGTCGCTGGCCGGCCAGCCGCTTGAGTGCGGCTTCCATCACCGAACGCACGTGGGCGTCCACCTCATCGATGTCGGGGTCATTGCCGAACTGAGCAGTGATGTCGATCGGGTCGAGTACCTCGGTGACAATCTTGGATGGCAGCGGCAGGTTCGGTGGGAAGATGACGCTCAGCCCGAACGGGACGCCGAAGCTGACGGGCAGGATGTCCATCCGGGCTTTGGTGAGTCCGAGCTTGCGGGCCAGCCAGTTGCCGCGGGTCAGGAACAGCTGGGTCTCTTGGCCGCCGATCGACACGGTAGGCACGATCGGCACGCCAGCTTCGATGGCGGTCCGCACGTAGCCGGTGCGCCCGTTGAAGTCGATGTTGTTCGCGCTCAACGTGGGCCGGTAGGAGTCGAAGTCACCACCCGGGAAAACCAGCACCACCGCGCCCGAATGCAGTGCGATAGCTGCATTTTCGCGACTGGCTTCGATGACTCCCACCCGACGCAGCCAGCCGTCCAGCGGTCCCATGAATACCCCGTAGTGGGCCAGGGTGTAGACCGGCCGGTCGTATCCGAATTTCTCGTAGAAGGCCGACGAAAAGATCAGCACGTCGGGTGTGAAGATGCCGCCGGAGTGGTTGGAGACCACCAACGCCCCACCGGCAGCCGGGACGTTGTCCAGATTTCGCACTTCAGCCCGAAACCAGCGGTTGACCACCGGACCGACGGTGTTCCTGACCTGTTCGGTAAACGCGGGATCCCACTTAGCGGTTTCCCGGTTATCGGCCTCGGCGTTGCCCATCGCGATTCCCCCGCGGTTGTGTGCCTGTCGGTAGTTGCCAGCGCCAGGCCGTCCCCCGGGGCTCAACGCATGTGACATAGGCTACTCTCTGTTTGGGAGAATGTCATATCCGTTTGCTGTGGGAAGCCGCGGATCGGGGGGGAAATGACCGAACATGTTCTGGTTACTGGTGGTTTCGGGTTGGTCGGCTCGCAGACCGTGCGCCAGCTGGTTGCCGACGGCCATCGTGTGGTCGCTGCCGACCTCGGTGCGTCTGCCCAGCGCAAGGCCGCCGAATCGTTGCCAGTCGGAGCCGAGGCCCGCTGGGCAGACCTGACGGACCCGGCGCAGGTCGACCGCCTCGTTGCCGAGACGGCCCCGACGGTGATCATCCACCTGGCCGCCGTGATCCCACCCGGGATATATCGCCACCCGAAACTGGCCCGACGGGTCAACGTCGACGCGACGGCGGCACTGTTGCGCGCCGCGAAGACCAGCCCGCACCCGGTGCGTTTCATCCAGGCCTCGAGCAACGCCGTGCACGGCGCCCGCAACCCGCGCCGGAACCCGGAGCGGGTGCGCGCCGACACTCCGGTCCGTCCGTCGGACCTCTACGGCGCCCACAAGGTCGAGGCCGAGCAGCTTGTCCGCGCCTCGGGTCTTCAGTGGGTGATCCTGCGCCTCGGCGGTGTCATGAGCCACGATCTGGGCGCCATGCCCCTGAGCATGGACGCACCCTTCTTGGAAAGCGCGCTGCCGACCGACGGTCGCATTCACACCGTCGATGTCCGCGACGTCGCAGTCGCGTTCTCGGCCGCCACTACCGCAGCCGTGATCGGAGAGACCCTGCTGATCGGGGGTGACGAGTCGCATCTACTTCGGCAAGCAGATGTCGGCAAGGCGCTGGCGGCCACCCGGGGCCTGGTGAACGTTCTGCCCGAGGGCCGCCCGGGTGACCCCGACAGCAACGACGACTGGTACGTGACGGACTGGATGGACACCGCCCGTGCGCAACAGGTCTTGTGCTTTCAGTGCCATCCCTGGCCGGACATGCTGACGGAGATGCGCGTGGCCGCGGGATGGCAACGCTATCCCATGCGGCTGCTCTCTCCGATCGCACGCCAGTTCCTCAAACGCCGTGGCGCCTACCGGAATTCGCCCGGAAGCTATGCGGACCCCTGGGGCGCGATCCGCGCCGAATTCGGTGAGCCCCGGCCCGACACCAACTGACGCGCTGCGACCACCTCAGGCGCAGCGCGTCAGTGGCTCAGCCGGCGTCCAGCAGCAGCGGTGCCGGCGGTGGGCACTCGGCAACCGAACCCAGCCCGGCGAAGAACTCGATCGCGGCGGCGATGGTGTGGTCGATGGACGTGGCGAAGTCGTCGAAGGTGATGGGCTCCCGGATCTTCCAGGAGTTGCGCGCAACGACACCGACCCGATGTGGGTCAGAGGATCCGCGGACGGTCACAATGACGTCGCGGTGGTCTCGATTCCAGCTATCGGCGAGGTCCGCCAGCTCAGTGCTGTCGGCAGCGGGGAAGAAGCAGCCGGGAGTGACTTGAATCGTGAATTCGTCGCCGTGCCAACGGGAGATCCCGAGGTGGACATGCAGTCGCCGCGGACGGGTGTTGGCGACGTAGAAGAATTCACCGTCGTGCTGGCCGCGGAAATAGCGGCTGCCGCGCGTGCACAGGTAACGTTCGATCAGGTCTGCGGACAACGCCTCAGTCGTCATGAAATCTATAGTGAGGCCTGCGCCTTTGCGGATCCTTTGCGCCGGGCAATGCTCCGGCAAAGAATTTGTTGAGAATTCACTGAGTTTATAACGATCCTGTCACCGGCAGGGAAACCAGCGTCGCGCGAAGACGGTGCCGCACACCGGTTATCGGTGCATCACGCCGGGCGTCGCGAAGGGGGCGATGGTCGGTGTGGTGACCGGCACGTCGCCGAGGGCGTCGTCGACGGCTTTGAGAACGTCGTCCGGCAGTTTGACACCCGCGGCAGCTGCGTTGGCGTGGACCTGCTCGGGGCGCGACGCCCCGGTGATCGCCGAGGCGAGCTCGCTGCGGCGCAGCACCCATGCCAGGGCCAGTGTGGGCATGCTGAGGCCGGCGCCTTCGGCGATCGGTATGAGTCGCTGGGCGGCCTCTATTGCGGCTGCCTCGTCGAAGAGGACGCCCATGCTTTCGCCCATCTCGTCGTGGGCGCGCCGACTATCGGCGGGAGGCGGCCGGCCCGGCAGGTATTTGCCGGTGAGCAGACCCTGGGCCAGCGGCGACCACACGATCTGGGAAATGTTGTTGGCCGCGCACAGCTCAAACACCTCCACCTCAGGGGCTTGCCACAGCATCGAATATTGCGGCTGGGAAGACACGAAAAAGTCGGATCCGACGATCTCGATCGCCGCTTGGATCTGCTCGGGGGTCCACTCGCTGAAGCCGAGGTAGCGGGCCTTGCCCTGCTGCACGACCTTCTGGAACGCCTCGAGGGTCTCCTCGATCGGCACGGTCGGGTCAAAGCGGTGGGCCTGGTAGAGGTCGACGTAGTCGGTCTGCAGCCGGGTCAGTGAGGCGTCGATCTGCTTGGCGATCTGCTCGCCCGACAGGCCTTTGTCAGTGTCCGACATTTCGAAGAACACCTTGGTTGCCAGGATGTAGGAGTCGCGGGGGTGCTTGGCGAGGATCTCGCCCCAGGCGGTCTCGGCTGCGCCTTGGCCGTAGGCATTTGCGGTGTCGAAGAAATTGATGCCTGCGTCGAACGCGGCTTCGGTGCAGGCGCGGGTCTGCTCCTCGGCCACACCGCCGGAATAGGTCAGCCAGGAGCCGAGGGAGATCTCCGAGACCTCGAGATCGGAGCTGCCAAGTTTGCGGAACCGCATGGTTTGTCCCTATCTGTTGTCTTGTCGGTCAAAAAATCAAAGAGCAAAAGGGTGACTGGCCGATTGCCGGAGTCGGCCGCGAATTCGGCGAACGCGGACACCTTCGGCAATTTCCCTCTCCCTTTACGGCAAAGCCGTCAAATACACTTGTCCATAGACGATTTCGTCACTCAGATCCATCGGACATACCCGAGGGTACCCGTCGCGGCCAATCCGTTGCGGGCGGCGTCTGGGAGTTGATTCGTCCCAGCGAGATCTCACGCAGGGTCTCTGCCCGGCAGGCCATAACGGCATACCTCAGGGCAGCACGCGCACCGGAACGTTCGACCAGCCGGCGACGTTCTGCATGCTCACCCGTTTGCAGTCGTCCCAGATCACCTCGTAGCGGGGCATCAAGTCGAGCAGCTTGTTCAGCGCGATCGCGCTTTCCAGACGGGCCAGCGCGGCGCCCAGGCAACTGTGCACGCCGTAACCGAAGCCAAGGTTCTGCGCTTCGGTGCGATCGCGGTCAATGTCGAATTTGTCGGCGTCGGTGAAAGCCTTGGAATCGCGGTTGGCCGAGCCGCCCAACAGGAATACCGGCTTACCCGCCGGAATCGTGATGCCATGCAGGTGAACGTCTTTGAGCGAACAGCGGACGTTGTACTGCGCCGGTGCCTCGTACCGCAACACCTCTTCGATCGCGGCCGGCACCTTGCTGCGGTCGTCGAGCAGTTTCTGCCACTGGTCGGGGTTGCGCGCGAACTGCACGACCGCGTTGCCGATCAGCTTGGTGACGGTCTCGGCACCGGCACCGCCCAGAAGTGTTGCGAATCCAGTGATTTCGAAGTCGTTGAGCTGTGTGGTGCCGCCGTCGTCGCGCTCCACCTGCGCGGCGATCAGACCGCTGATCATGTCGTCCTGCGGCGCTTCTCGACGTTCTTGGATCAGGTGGTAGTAGAACGCGCCAATCTGGGTGACCGCCTCCCAGTTGGCTTCGCCCATCTCGATCTGTCCGGGTTCGCGGTGCAGTGAGGTGTCAACCCAGTGACGGATTTGCTGCCGGTGCTCGCCGGGCACTCCGAGGACCGTGCTAATCACTTCGACGGGAAAAAGTGCCGAAAAGTCGGCGACGACATCGAATCGGTTGAGATCGACCCGCGAGAGGTGGTAATCGATCAGCTCGGTGACGGAGTCTTTCAGCGAGGTGATTGCACGAGGGGTAAAGACCTTGTTGACGAGGGTGCGCATCCGCCGGTGCTCCGGGGGATCCATGAAAATCATCGACTTGGACTCCGCCGGGAGATCGTTGTTCTTGACCATGGCCAGATCGATCCCGCGCGCCGACGAGTAGGTTTCGTAGTCCTTGAACGCGGCGCTGACATCCTCGTGGCGAGTCAGCGCATAGAAGTCGTGTTCTTCGTCGTAGTAGACCGGGGCTTCGTCTCGCATCCGCCGATATGTGGGATAGGGGTCGGTGAAGAACTCCTCTGAGAACGGGTCGAAGACCAGCCTGGTGGACGTCATTGTCTCCTCCTCAACCACTGTGCTGAGCATCTGCTTAGCATTAGGTTTGCCCGGGGTCAAGGTGATGCAGCGAGGTACTGCTCGACGCGATGATTCGCCAGGGCCGACGAGATCGCGCCCGACCCGGTAGTGGCGACCTCCACAACGACCGGCCGCGCGGCGCGACACCCTGGCTCAGACCTTTTCGAGTGCGCTCCCGCTGGCAGATTCCAAAACTCGACGGGCCTGACACCGTCGTCGATTGAGCGTTTGGGTTGGTCTGGTATCGAATGATTTTCGCTCACCGGCCGCTCGACGAACCGGCTGCGGATAACGTCGCAGCGGCTCTCGCAATGCAAACTCGGTGCGAATCAGGAGGGATAATTGTGGGGTTCGCGGTGCAACGGTTCGACCATATTGTGATCAATTGCAACGATGTTGAGGCCACGGCGGCCTGGTATGAGCAGGTCCTGGGCATGAAGCGTGAGACATTCGGCCCGTCCAGTAGAACCGCGCTGTGCTTCGGAGATCAGAAGATCAACCTGCGGCCTGTCGGTGCGCTCGCCGACGATTCCGACTGGGTCACCGGGACCGTCGAAGCGGCCGGCTCGGAAGACTTGTGTTTCATCACCGATTCCACCCCTGACGAGGTCCGTGCCCACCTCGTCGCGTGCGGTGTCGAGATCACCGCGGGACCGGTGACCAAGACCGGTGCGCTAGGGCCGATGACCTCGCATTACTGCCGGGACATCGATGGCAACCTGGTCGAAATCGCGGTCTACTGACCACTTTCGAGTGGATACAACGCGGGCAGGTTGATCACGACGGCCTCCTGGGTGCTGCGCGCGATCACGACTTCGGCTTGTGTGTCCGGGTCGGGGTTCTCTTCCCGGTGCGGCAGATAGGGCGGGATGAAGACGTAGTCGCCGGGTCCGGTCGAGATGCGCACCTCGTCGACGCCGTCGTGAAATACGAACTCCGGGTGCCCGCTTCGCACGTAGATTGCGGTTTCTGATTCGCCGTGATGGTGGTTGGACGACACGGTTTCGGGTAATGCGTGGGTCTCACCCATCCACAGCTTCTCGGCGCCGACTGACTTGCCGCTGAGCGCCGCAAAGCGCCGCAGTCCTTCCGATTGCGCGGTGTCGGAGCTAATGTCGGACGCCTTGATGTGGTGCACGCGGTTGTTCGTCCCGTGCTGATCGGTGTCATCGAAATCAGGATGAAATCCGTCCGCGGTAGCCATGTGTGCTCCTTTCGCGACTATCCGTCGCCCGAATCCCGGTAGGCCTCAAGAAGTCTCAGCCACAGCTCGCTGATCGTCGGGAAGCACGGGACCGCATGCCACAGCCGGGCGATAGGAACCTGGCCGGCGACGGCAATGGTGGCCGCGTGCAACATCTCGGTGACACCCGGTCCGACCAAAGTCACACCGAGCAGGCAGCGCTGATCCTCATCGACCACCATACGCGCCCGGCCGTTGTACCCATCCGCGTAGAGCTGAGCCCCTTTGACGACATCACCGATTTCGATGTCGACAGTGCGTACGCGGTGGCCGGCCTGCTCGGCCTGCTCAGCTGTCAGTCCGACGGCGGCTGCCTCGGGGTCGGTGAAGAATGCCTGCGGCACCGCATGGTGATCGGCCGTCGTGACATGTGCGCCCCAGGGCTCGGTGTCCAGCGGCGTTCCGGCGGCACGGGCCCCGATCGCCGCGCCGGCGATGCGCCCTTGGTACTTGCCCTGATGGGTCAACAACGCCCGATGATTGACGTCGCCCGCCGCATAGAGCCAACCGTCCTCGACTGCTTTCACCCGGCAGGTGTCGTCGATGTCGAGCCAGCTTCCCGGGGTCAGCCCCACTGTGTCCAAACCGATGTCGTCAGTGAGCGGCGCCCGGCCCGTTGCGAAAAGAACTTCGTCCACCTGAAATTCAGTGTCGTCGTCCAATTCAAGGGTCACCGGACCGTCCGGGTCAGGCCGACGAAGCGCCCGTATCGATACACCCACCCGCACATCCACGCCTGCGGCGGTCAGTCCGCGGCCGATGAGCTCGCCGACGAATGGTTCCATCCTGGGCAGCAGTCCTGATCCGCGAGCCAGCAGTGTCACCGAGGAACCTAATCCTTGCCAGGCTGTTGCCATTTCGACTCCGACGCCGCCGGCACCGACGACCGCGAGGCGCCCGGGGACGTAGCTGCTGTCGGTTGCTTGACGGTTAGTCCATGGCCGGGCGTCGCCGATGCCGGGCACGTCGGGCAGCGCGGCCCGGCTCCCGGTGCACACGACTACCGCATGCCGGGCACTGAGTGTGACTTCATTGCCGTCCGATGCAGAGATGGTGACCCGTCGGGCGCCGTCCAGTCGGCCGTGCCCGCGCACCAGTGTCGCGCCGATTCCGGCCACCCACGCGGCTTGACCGCTGTCGTCCCAGTTGGTCACGTAGCGGTCGCGGCGCCCGAATACACCGGCGGGGTTGATCGACCCGGTGATCGCCTCGCGCGCGCCGTCGACGCGCCGGGCATCGGCCAAGGCGAGGACCGGGCGCAGCAAGGCCTTGCTGGGCACGCAGGCCCAATACGAACATTCGCCCCCGACCAGCTCGCGCTCTACGACCGCGACGCGCAGGCCCGAGGCCCGGGCCCGCTCCGCGGCATTCTGTCCAATCGGCCCCGCGCCGAGTACCACCACGTCGAATTCGTTGCTGGATGCCATGGTCCGAAATTGTCCTGTCTGTCGGTTTGCCGGGCTCGATCCGTTCGGACCGCCGCTCGTTGTGTTCGAGCATCGACGCATCGTCGGCGTTCGCACCTCAGTGCGACCCGGTGATGAGTTGCTCGGCGAGTTGGCGCAGGTCGGGTGCCACCAGGGTCGGTTGCGGCAGTCCCGTAACCGGCAGTGGGGGATTACCCGGCCGCGTGATCAGGGCAGTGCTGAAGCCGACATTTTCTGCGCCGAGAAGATCCCACACGTGCGCGGCCACCATCATGCAATCGGCGGGCGACACGTCGAGCATCTGGCACGCATACCGGTAGACCGAAGGCGACGGCTTGAACGCCCGGCAGGATTCCACGCTCAGCTGTTGCTCGAAGAACCCAGCCAGCCCGGCGTGTTCCAGCGGTGTCTGCGCGCCGGGCCTGTGTGGTGAGTTCGTGAGTGTGGCCAGTCGAAACCCCTTGTCGCGCAGAATTGCAAGTGCGTCCGCGACATCGGGGTGGGCCGGCATCGTGCGCATCTGCGATTGCAGGCGATGTAGGTCGTCGTCGGTGATGTCGACCCCATGGATATCGGCCAGCATGCGCAAGACGCCTTGCCCCAGCGTGAAAAAGTCCACATAGTATTCGGCCAGAGTGGCCGTCATCGAGTACGTGACGAGCTGGCCGAACCATTCGCGGAGCACCCGCTCATCGCCGAACAGCTCACCGAAAAGCGGTGCGATGGACTCGATATCGATCAGTGTTTCGTTCACGTCGAAAACAAGTACAGATGGTGTCGTCGGCATGGCTAGTGTTCAGCCTCCTTGGGATCCGGAATGTCGGGTCGTAGATATCCGATCAGACACAAGCAGATCAACGCCATCGCGATAACCGGCCATCTCAGGGCGATGAGCGCGGCCGCCGCGAAGACAAAGATCGTGATGAATGATCTCATCCGCAGCAACCTGCGGAGACGGTGCGAAACGTCGTCGTGGGCAGGACGATCGACGACTTCGGTGCACAGCGCAATATAGGTGATGTTCACCAGGACGAATACGGACGCATACAACACCACCGGCGCTTCAGCCAGCCTGCTGTCGGCAATCCACTCGGTGGTGAACGGAAGCAGCGAAACCGAAAAGAGGTGGGCGAAATTTGACCACACCAGGCGCGGCGTCGCGGTCTGCGCATAGCCGAGCAAGTGGTGATGGTTGACCCAGACGATCGCGATGAACAGGTAACTGATCACATAGCTCAGACCCGTTGGCCACAGGGGCAGCAGGGCACTAAAGGTATGGGCGCCCGGCGGTTTGAGTTCCAGCACCAAGATGGTGATGAGCACCGCGAACACAGCGTCGGAAAACGCCTGCACCCGTTCCGCACTGGTTGTCGGCCCAGCCATCGCAACCTCCCGTCGTGTCGCCGGATCTCCTTCAGTCTGACTGGCCCCCGGCAGGGGTCCGCCCTAACACCTCATCGGTGTCGAGTCCCCGGTCGACGCCGTGAGGGATAACGGTTTGGCCGGGCTCGAGCTGTAGCTGCTTGCCGTCGAGGTACATGTCGATCTTGTCGGGCTCGAAGGACACCAGATTGCTCACCCGGCCCACCTCCGTCCATGCGTCGAGGTAGGACCAGGCCGCGCGTTTGCGGTCGCCGATGTCATAGTAGGAGGCGATGCCTTTGTACGGGCAGAAGGTTTGTCCCTCAGCGGATTTGAGTGCGGATATGTCGATATCCTCGCGTGGTACATACCAGCGAGGCGCGAAGCCGGATTCATACAGTGCCAATGGGTGCTGCGTGTCCGCGATCACCAGATCGCCGTCTCGGACGACAAGATGCCGTGAGGTAGAGCGGATGTCGATGCGGTGATAGGCGTCGGCGGCGTGCCCGACGATGCGTTCGTCTTCTTCGTAGAAGGCGTCCATGGCGCGCCACGCGAACGCCTGCCGTCCGTCCAAAACAGCGGCATGGTCCGGCAATCCGGTGTGCTGCCACGCGCCGTGATTGGCCTCGTGCTCGGATACCCTGACAGAGAACCACTGCGTCTCGCCGAGGTCCTTATGCTGCGTCACCCGGTCCTCGGAGACCAGGATTCCGTCGTCGACGTCACCCTTCGGGAAGTAGGCCACCGGATAGCGCCCCGGCTCGTGGAGCAACACCACATCCTCGCTGTCGGCGATCCACCGGTCTGCGAAGCGCACTCGCATGCGGCGGCGCAACGGCTCCGCGAACAGCAGGCGAGGCGGCAACGGCTGCTCGGTGAGGAAGTGCCCCACAGATCCGGTCGCCAGTGGACCTTGTTGCCATGCCAACCCCATCGTCGTTCCCTCTCTGTGGCGAAACCAGTTGCCCGAGCACGTGTTTGCGCCTAGTCCATGACGACGACCATTTTCCCGCCGGCTTCTCCGGTCTCCATGACCCGGTGGGCTTCGTGGATCTGGTCGAACGAGAAGATGTGCGACGGCTTCGCATCGAGCTCGCCGGCAGCCACCTGCCGAGCGATGTCCTGCAGAGGCACGTCGGATAGTGGGAAGCCGGGAGTTCCAAACACGAAGCTGCCGAGGAAGTTCAGGTTCACCCCGCTGGGCATGCGCAGCAGCGGGTTGAAATCGCCGATTGGGTCAAGCCCACCCAGCCACCCGGCCAGGCAGGCCGTGCCGCCGCGACGCAGCATGTCGAGCGAGTCGAGGATGGTGCTGTTTCCCACCAGGTCGAGCACGGCGTCGATCTGCTTGGACTCGGCGATGTGGGCGGCGAGGTCGCGCCGCTCCAATTCGACCCGCGACGCGCCCAATCCTTCGAGCATGGAATTGCGCTTGGGGCTGCGCGCGGTCGCGATGACACGCGCGTCAGCGGCGACCGCCATCTTGAGAGCGGCCTGCCCGAACGACGATGTCGCGCCGCGCAAGACCAGTGTTTGTCCGGACTTCAAGTCGAGGTTGCGGAACAGACACGTCCACGCCACCGCGTAGGTCTCGGGCAACGCCGCCAACTGTGACCACGGGAGGTCGGACTCGATGGGGGCAACGTTGGCCGCTCGCACGCGGGTGAATTGGGCGTAGCTGCCGTTGATTGTTCGCCCCAACCCACCCATCAGCGCCGCGACCTTGGCGCCCAGCGGAAACTCGCCGCCCGGACACGAATCGACGATGCCGACACACTCGATGCCGCTGACCTCCGCGGCTTCGGCCCATTCCCCCCGGCGCATGTGCAGTTCGGCGTGGTTGAGTCCGAATCCCTTTACCTCGATCACAACTTCGCCGTCCACGGGCAACGGCTTGGGGATTTCGGTGTAGACCAGGCTGTCCAATCCGCCGAACCCGTTCAGGATGATTGCCCGCATACTTTCTCCGCCGGGCTGTTCGCGCACCACGGCCGGCGCGGTGGGCAACGTACCGGTGGCGGTGCTACTGGCGGTCTGGCCAGGATTCATGGTGGTTCTCCTCGTCGCTTTCTCATACTGGTACGCGACGGGCGCTGGCTCAATAGGATGCATGCGCCCTTAACCATGCCTAGAGCTTCTTGAGGCCATGCACCGTCTCCTGACGGCAACTGTCGAGTAGCGCCTTTTCGAAGGCGCCGTTGCAGCATGCTGCGTGCTCGACGACTTCAGCAGGCGCACCGCAGGTAGCTGATTTGCGTCGCCGCGTTGGCGATGGGACACGCGGCAATGCCGCCGTCGGTTATCCGACCCGAAATCGATTCAATGTGCCCTTCATCGTTGTACCAACGCTCTTCTTCGGGCAGAGCCGAAGGGCTATATGTGGTACCTCCAGGGCCTGGCGCCGCGCTACTGACCTATCGCCAGGTTAGCTTTCTCACGGTCTGTCGTGTGGCTTCGCGGTATGAAGAATTTTGGGACCAGCGATAAATTATGTGCATGGCAATCGTGCCGCTGGTTGACTTAGTTTGGGTTTCGCTAATAGCGCCAATACATTGGAGTACAGGGGAGTCGCGACGACTTTTCTCACCATCCCGCTGGGCCGTCCTGGCGAGTTTCGCGAAGTGTCTACGTAGTGACTGCCGACGTCCCGTCCCACACAAGGCCCCGCCGTAGCCGATCCAGCTGCGTTGGGTGTGTCACCTGTTGTCTGCACAACGTGGGTGCGGCGGTCTGCAATTGGATTCGGTCAGATGCATATTTTCGCACGAATGCTGAGTTTTTTCGAATATCAGAGGAAGTGTCCGTCGAACCTCTCCGAGGTAACGTGGAGTGTGAAAGAGATTTGGGGGAGCCTCATTTCACTCTGCGATGGCGCATAAGAAGTACCGTGCATCGGCTGATCGCCCTCGTCGTCTACGACCCCATCCCGCGGCTTACGTGTGCTGGCCGTCTATTTGGCGCCCCCGAATCTCATTGTGGAGTCGAGACGCCCGATCAAGGAGAGCACTATGACGATTGCCGTTGGCGGATCGAGTTGCCCAAGCGTCTTCGATGCCGGGCTGCCGACGATTGACTACGAACATGCCCGAGACCCCGACGAGGCCCACGACATCATCCGCCAGGCGTGTGGATCGGCGTCCATCGCAATCGGACCGCACGGGCCGGAGCTACTGAGCTACGAGCTCGTGCGAACCGTGCTGCGCGACCCACGATTTCGGGTACCTCAAGGCATGTTCCTTGCCGGCCAGGGCATCACGTCCGGGCCACTATGGGAATTGGCTAACAAGCTGATCATTTGCCTCGACGGCGAAGAGCACCTTCGGCTACGCCGATTGGTATCGAAAGCCTTCACCCCCCGAGCGACCGCGCGACTGCGTACCACGATCACCGAAGTCATCACCGCACTCGTCGAGCGTCACACCGCCGCGGGAAGTTGCGACGTGGTCACCGACATCGCATTGATGTACCCGATCCCGGTCATCTGCACGCTTCTCGGGGCCCCAGCCAAGGACTGGGAACTGTTCTCCCGCTGGACCGAGGACATCTTCAGGCTCTTCAACTGGAATGTCGAGGCACACGAGTCGGCCATCCTGGCCTCGTGGGACGAACTCGACGCCTACATCGACGACATGGTCGCCCGTCGGCGCCACACGTTGACCGACGATCTGATCTCCGGGCTGATTTGCGCCGAAGACCACGGTGACCGCCTCAGCGCCGACGAGTTGCGCAAGCTGGTAGCCACCCTGTTGATGGCGGGCACCGACACCACGCGCAATCAGCTTGCCGCCTCCGTGCAAGTACTGTGTGACCACCCCGATCAGTGGGCAGTGCTGGCCGAGCGTCCTGAGCTGGCGGCGAATGCCGTCGAGGAGACCATGCGGCATTTCCCGGTCTCCCTCAACACCGTGCGTTTGGCCGTCGATGATGTCCAACTCGACGGGGTCATCATCCCTGCGGGCACACTTGTCATTGCGAGCACCGCCGCGGCCAACCGCGATCCCACCGTCTACGACGATCCTGATCGTCTCGACATCACCCGAGAGGTCGTTCCGGCGATCCACAACTTCGGCGGCGGCATGCACTACTGCCTCGGTGCGCACCTAGCGAGACTCGAGCTGGCCGAAGCCTTAACGGTCATGACGCGGCGAATGCCCAACGCCCGCCGCACTGGCCCGGCGCCATGGAAGTCCTTGGCCTCGCTAAGCGGACCAACGACGCTGCCGATCGAGTTCGACATCAAGCGCCTGTAGATTTCTGAACGGAAGTTGGTTCATATGACAAGAATTCAGCGCACCACGGTGCGCATAGCAACGACTTCGGATGACCTTGAGGCATGGTTCTATGAACCGGGCGGAGAGGGCCCTCATCCGACGGTCATCATGGGGCATGGGCTGGGTGCCGTCAAAGCCGGGGGGTTGGCGCCATTCGCCGAGCGGTTCTGTGCCGAGGGTTTCGCCGTCGTCGTAATCGACTATCGGCACTGGGGTGGATCAGGCGGGCTGCCCCGCGACGAGTTGAGCGTCCGGCGCCAGCAGCAGGATTACTGCGCGGCAATCGAATGGGCAACCACGGCACCGGGTGTCGACAGGCTCCGGATCTTCGTGTGGGGAACTTCATTTTCTGGCATGCATATCGTGGAATTGGCGGCATCTGATAGCCGCATCGCCGGTGCGATTGCTCAATGTCCCTTGGTCGACGGGTTTGCGGGCTCCCGTATGGTGCGCCCATCGCGTTCGGCGGCCTTGTTCGCGGTTGCTATTGCCGACCGAGTGGGCTCACTGCTCGGTCGGCCACCAAGGTATCTGCCGGGCCTTGTTGCCCCCGGGCAGTGGGGAATGTTTGACAGTCGCGACGCCTTGTACGGTCAAAGGTTGCTTGCACCACGCGAACCCGTTGATTGGCACAACCGAATCGCAGCCCGCTCCATCCTCGGAATCCCCTTTCACCGGCCGATCCGGCGCGCCGCCGATATCAAAATTCCCCTCCTGCTCATCGTTGCTGAGCATGACACACAGGCCCCGATCAAGCCGGCGCTGGCCGTCGCCAAACGAGCACCCCAGGCAGAGCTGCGTCGCAGCCGCGGAGGACATTACGATGTCTACGAGGGTGGAACGGCTTTTGATGAGGCCATCGAGTGGGAGGTGGAGTTTCTTCGTCGCCACAGCATGCCAAAGCGCAATCCCCAAGGATGATCATGCCGCGTTGTGGCGTTAGAGCACTGTGCCAAAGCAGTTTCTGGCAACGCTTTTGCTGTCCGATCCATCGGCTGAACGGAGACCGACGTACTGCCAGGCGGTGGGGCGCTCCAATGCATTTGGCGTAGAGATGGCATTAGTCGAAACTTATCCTCCGATTCGCAAGTTTCATGCTTGTAGACAGCACAGAATGAGCCACGACGATCGAAAGTTGCTTAGGGGGTTAACCGTGACCGGCGCTACGACCGTGGCGCGGAGACGTTCGGACCATATTCGGCCGCGGCCGTGAACTACATAATATTGTGCTGCAACGGATTTGAGTGCCCGCGTATGCCCCGGATCCGTGGGTGCTTCGCATGACATCCCCGTTGACGTGCATGGTGTGCAGCACAGAATTACGGTCGAGCGCGAACTTTTGCGATGGGTGCGGGT
Source organism: uncultured Actinomycetota bacterium (assembly GCA_963832935.1). GTDB lineage: Bacteria > Actinomycetota > Actinomycetes > Mycobacteriales > Mycobacteriaceae > Mycobacterium. The sequence goes on along the minus strand of CAWHWA010000006.1, from coordinate 299,298 downwards.
CACCAATTGCGAGCGCGGGAATACCTGCTGAGTACAAGCAAGTCACGGTGCTATTTGCCGACGTCGTGCGCTCGATGGATGTCGCTGCCGCGGTAGGCGCGGAGCGATTACGCGAGATCATGACCGAGCTGATCAACCGGTCGGCGGCGGTGGTGCAGCGTTACGGCGGCACGTTGGACAAGTTCACCGCGCGATGGTCTCCATGGCGGTGTTTGGTGCGCCCACCGCGTTGGAGGATCACGCGCTGCGGGCGTGTTTGGCAGCGCTTGGCATTCAAGACGAGACCAAAAGGCTTGCCGCAGAGGTCGGGCAGCACGACGGAGTGGACCTCAATCCGCGCGTCGGCCTCCAATTCGGGGCGAGCGGTGACCGGTGAGTTGGTTCGGTTGGACTGGCATACACCACGGTGGGTGCAGAAGTGGGCATGGCGCATCGGTTGGAATCGATTGCACCGCCCGCTGGCGGCGGCGAGCTCAGCGCATCCACGGCTCGACTCGTCAAAGACGCAGCAACACTCGGCGAATCCCAGTGGGTTCAGATCAAGGGTAGCGACGAGCCTGTGGTTGCCCGTCGGCTGTTGGGTACGGGCGCAGAGCACAGCGGACCGCTGCTTCTCGAGTCGACGTTGGTGGGCCGGAAGCGTGTTCGCCGCATTGGCGGCATCGCTCGATCGCTCGATCGCTGGACACGGGTCGGTGGTTGGTGTGGCCGGTCCTGCTGGTATCGGCAAGACCCGACTTGCCCGCGAAATCGTGCGGCTGGCGACCAGTCGTGGTGTCGAGGTGTTCTCACCTTCTGTGAATCGCACGCCGCCGATGTGCCGTATGGGGCGGTGGCGCGCCTGCTGCGGGCGGCGAGCGGAGTTAGCGCTCTGGACGATCAGACCGCTCGGGGCGCGGCTACAGCCACAATCCCGACGCCGATCCAGAGTACATGCTCTTGCTTGATCACCTCTGGGCATCGCCGATCCCGAGGTGGCGCTGCCGAAGATCGCCCCGGATGCACGGCGGCGGCGGTTGACCACGCTCATGAGTGCTACTCAGCTGGCTTGCACCCAACCAGCGGTTCTTCTGGTGGAGGATGCGCACTGGATCGACGCGATCAGCGAATCCATGCTGGCGGACTTTCCTGGCCGTGACACCCCAGAGGCACTGGCTGGTGCTGATCACCTATCGCCCCGAGTACCGTGGGCCCCTGCGGAAGGTTGCCGGCGCGAAGACTATTTCCCTTACACCCCTTAACAATACGGAGATCGGTGCGTTGGTTCGCGAACTGCTGGGCTCCGATCCGTCTGTGAGCGAGATCGCCGAAACCATTGCCGGACACGCGGCCGGTAACCCATTCTTCGCGCAGGAGATTACTCGTGAGCTCGCCGAACGTCGGGTCCTGGCCGGCCAGCGCGGATCCCACGTGTGCGTGGAAAAAGTGGCTGAGGTCCGCGTCCCGGCGACGCTGCAAGCGACCATCGGCGCCCGCATCGACCGGCTGGACGTTGCCGCTAAACGCACGCTTAGCGCAGCGGCAGTCATCGGACACAGATCCAGCTCGGATCTGTTGGTGATCCTGGGAATTGATGGATCCATCGAGGAGCTGATCGCCGCCGAACTCGTCGACCACCTACAGTCCAATGAAGGAGCGGAATACGCATTTCGCCATCCACTCATCCACACCGTGGCCTACCAATCGCAACTCAAGTCCGATCGTGCCCGGTTACACCGGCAGCTGGCCGCCGCAATCGAAGCTCGTGAGTCCGACGCGGTCGGGCCTAAAGGCTGCGCTGATTGCCGAACACCTCACAGCCGCCGGTGATTTGCGCGTCGCCTTCAGCTGGCACATGCGCGCCGCGGCCTGGGCGGCCAAGCGCGACATCACCACGGCGCGGCGAAGCTGGGAGCGCGCCAGGGATATTGCCGATACCTTGCCCACCGATACTCCAAACCGGGCAGCCATGCGCATCGCCCCACGCACTCATGCTCTGCGGAATCGCCTTCAAAGTCCCGATGAATGTTGCTGGTCAACGGTTTAGCGAGTTGCAGGAGTTGTGTACCGCCAGCGGAGATACGGCGTCGCTGGACATCGCTATGGCAGGGCTGGTGGCTGACCATTCGTTACGACGCAACCGCCTGCGTCGAGCGTCGCAACTGGCGTCGGAAGCTATGACGATCGCCAAATGACTCGCCCAACCGACTTAGACAATGGGACTATCCACGCGCTGCATACGCCAAGATGGAAAGCGGTGAGTGGCGCGAGGTGCTGCAGTGGTCACACGAGATCATCGACCTGGCATGCGGTGATGCGGCCAAAGGCAACTTCATTGTCGGATCTCCGTTAGCGGTCGCCTTTGCGACGCGAGCTGCTGCTAGGTGGCATTTGGGTAATGATGGATGGCGCGCCGACATGCGCCAGGGGCTGGCACTGGCGCGCGCTGCCGATCCCACTTCCTACGCGATGGTCGTCACCGCCTATATGGGAGGTGTACCGAATGGTGTGGTGAGCCCCAAAGACTCGGTGATCAACGAGATCGAGGGTGCATTAGGGATCGCCGAACGGTGCGGTGATGATTCCGCGTTGACCATCACACGGGTGACGCTGGGCCTTGCGCTCGTCCATCACCAAACGGTCGCGATGCGTCACCGTGGACAAAAGCTCCTCGCCGAAGTGTTCCGGCAAGACGGATATGGCGCTAGCAATTCGCCAATCGTCGAGGTTTGCTTGGCACGGGAGAGGGCTCGTTGTGGAGAGCGTGAAGAGGCCATCTCGCTCATGCGTGCCGCCATTGACCGCCTGTTTCGAGAAGGAAGGCTGGCGTGGAGCGCGGCCACCACGGGTGCCCTGGTAGAGACGCTGCTCGATCGTGGAGCCGAGAGTGATGTGGCCGAAGCCGAAGCCGCTATCGAGCGTTTAGTGGCGGCAGCGGGCGACCGTACGTGTGTTCGCGACGTTTGGTTATTGCGATTACGCGCTCTGGTGGCGCGAGCTCACAACGATTATGCCTCGTATCGGGAACTTGTCGACCGCTATCACACGATGGCGAAATCCCTTGGCTATGAAGGACATATCGAGTGGGCCGAGGCGATGGTTGAGCACCACTTGACCTCAGCACCCGCAAAACGTGTATCGCCGCCGTCAGCTCCGGCTTGCCGCCCCGCCATTTACTACCCGGACAGTCGCCTTGCCCAGTTGCCCCTTCCGGCAGGGGCAACCGCGGATCAAGGTGAATTCTTCACCCGACGCCGACAAGCGTTGCAACTGCTTGAGATGAGCGCCTATTGATGGTTTCGGGCCCCGCTATGTAGTGCCTTCGCAACGCGCAGGAAGATGACAGGCGCAGGAGTGCCGTCACGCTGTCGAGCATCCAGATGACACGCAAGAACTGCGCGGCGACAACCACATCCGTTTCGGTGGCAGTTAGGACGCGATCCATAAATGCATGTGAGCCGCACCGTACCGGCCGGTGCCGGACCTGCGGCAACGCCAGATCAGAACTGACCGCAGTGCGCCAAGCCGTCAGGATCACTTTGGCCGACTGGCGGTAGAACCGCGGCGCCAGATCGCCAGCACCACGGCTGAGGCAGTCATGCATATCTCTGCTTCGATGGCGGCGATGGTCATGCCTTGTCCGTAGATCGGGTTGAAGCCACAGATGGCATCCCCGAACACCAGCAGACCGGTAGGCGTCTGGGCAAGTTTGTCGTAACGCCGCCACCGGTTGGATGGAACTCGAAACTGTGAGACCTTATCTAGCGGCTCACCTGCTCGCACTGCAGCCATCACGTGGCGGCGCGAAATCGGCGATGAAATCAAGGAGTTCGTCGCGATGCCAGTGGATCCTGGCCACCTACTGTGCCGCCGAGTACTAAATAGGTGTCCTGTTCACAGGCCAGGATGGTAAAAATCTTCGGCGTTCGCACAGGGAAGACCGCTGCGAAAAGCTCATGCAGAGTTCCGCGTGGATGCGCACGAAGCGTGGCGTACGCGATCCGTACCTCGACCTCATCTACCGTGGCCCGTCGTATCCCAGTCGCGGAGGAAAGTCGTGATCGTGAGCCGCGGCCAGTAGCGTCGACCACCAGATCGGCGGACAACACCGTCTCGCCGCCCCGCTGCGTCGCTATACGAACGCCTGTGATTCGGCGCCTATCGCGATCGGCCACCAAGCCGACGAAGTCGTGCTCGTCCAGGAACGCCACATTCGGATTCTTTTGGATCGCATGGCGCACACCGTATTCGAGGGCCGACTCACATGTAGGTGATTATCGTCTGGCTGCACAATTCTTGAACGCGCCATCAGATGACCTCCGAACTCTGACCAGAGTTTCGATAGTCCCCGTCATCCCACTTCAGCGCGCCGAGAGCCTCGAGTCATCGAATAGGCCAAATAATTCATGAGAATCTTGAAACCTCTGCCGTCAGGCCGTGCGTGTTTATCTGCAACGCCGCGCCGCTGCCGCACTCGCAGTGTCGCGTTCGATTACTGTGACAGTCCTAGAACTCAGAGAGCACGCTGCTGCTAGCAGGCCGCCTATGCTGCACCCAAAACGATGCGCTACATGGATCACTGCATCATCATCTTCTTCATCATCTATCCTTCTGCGCTCGTGGACCAGTTGGCCATCCACGAAGGTGAGATCGACCTGCGTGTCTCGGATCTCGTCGGTGGCGCACGCGATGATGTCACGGTCAAGAACTAACAAGTTCGCGCGTTTGCCGATCTCGATACTGCCCTCCTCGTCGGCTCGGTCGGATGCGTGCGCGGCGTTGATCGTGTAGAGCCGCAATGCTTCGGCCGCTGTGATGGCCTCGTCCGGATCCACCTGGCCGCCCTCGGCGGTGGCTCGTGTGATGGCCGCCCACATGATCTCGAAGGGCGAGTACCCGGCGCACGGATGATCGGATGCCAAGCTGACTCGTACCCGGCGTCGATCATGCTGCGGACGGGTAGGACACGCAGGTGCGGCTGGTTCTCGCCTCGCCATCCGGCAAATTTCGCGCCGACGCACATAACCGAGCCCGGGGTTAGCTACCAGGTCGATCCCGAGTTCCGCCATTCGGGCGCCCTGTCGTGGCTCGGCGACGAACGCGTGCTCTAGACGCAACACAGCGTCGGAGGCGCTCCGGCGACGGACCGCTTCGTACGCGTCCAGGACGGTGTCTACAGCGCAGTTGCCCATGGCGTGGATTGCCGTCTTGATCCCCAGGTCACTTGCGCGCGTGGCCAAGTCAAGGACGTCGGCCCTGCTGTAAAAGGACGACCCGAGATGGATTTTGCATCCGCCGTGGACCTTGTCGATCGCCGGGCCGTCGGGATAGCCGGCATCGACATAGATTTTCAAGGTGCCCCCGCGCAGCATCTTGGTGCTCGCTTCCTTGATCTGCTCGACAATGTCAAAGCGGCGCAGATCCTGCATGGCAAAGAAATGGTCGCCGTGGTGGAGCTGCTGCACGGTAAGAGACAGCTTGCCTGCGGTATTGGCTCGTCGATACAGTTCAGCGGCTCTGGCGGTCACCATGGCGTCGCCGACGCCGGTCAGCCCGACCGCCAGGTACTCATTGATTTTTGCATGGAGCAACGTGACGGCGCGGTCCCAGTCACGTTCGGCATAGTCATTCCAGGATGCGCTGTGCAGCAGATTCGTAGCTGTTTCGATCATGGTTCCCGTCGGTTCGCCATCGCTGCCCTTCTCGATCTGACCTCCCCACGGCTGAGGGGTGTGCGCGTCTATCCCCACCTCGGCGAGGGCTCGACTGTTGGCCCAACCGCGATGACAGCTCGCATCGATCAGAAAGAACGGATTGTTCGGCGCGACTTCGTCCAATTCGGTGCGCGCAGGACCACGCTTCTCATGGATCTGCAACATGTTGAAGCGCATGCCCCGCACCCACTGGCCAGCCGGGATGGTTTTGCAATGTTCCTCGATCGCCTTGAGAACCTCGTCCAACGTCCAGTGCGATGTGGTCGAGAAATCGACGCTGTCGGGCGCGAACGCGGCGATGCTCAGGTGATTATGAGGATCGATCAGGCCAGGTATCACTGTTCGACCACCGACGTTCATCATCTGGGCTCCGGCCGTGGCGGCGGCGCGGACTTGCGCTTCGGTTCCCACCGCGGCAAATCTTCCGTCTCTGATGATCGCTGCCTCCGCTACAGCATCGCGTTTATCGACCGTGCGGATGTTGGCATTGACGATGACGATGTCTTCGGTTGAAGTCATGCTGGCTCCATTCGGCTTGAAGAGCCTGCAGTGGTTCTCGTAATGGAATGGGGCCGTCAACCCGTTCGGTGATGCCGCTGAGGTTGCGGAAGTAGTGCCGGACAGACTCCCCACATACTCCACTTCGGAGTATCGATTCGGGCGAATGACACCAGGCTAGCCATCACGAGGCTCGCCGTGTGGCTCGGCAACATGAAACGTTCGGCGCCTCTGATGAGAGTCCTGCGAATGTCAATCCGCCAATGCTGGGCGCTGTGACGTGTCGAGGCTGCGTCCTCAAGAGGTTTTGACGCCACCTTCGGCGAGTGGATCAGTGAATGCTTTCCGTCGCAGCGGGTTTTAGCGCCAGGGCCGCGATTCTGATTCGCGCTAGTCGCGACCCATCGTCAGACGAGCCATCGCTCGTCCTGTTGTGTGGTTCAGCAGGATGAAAAGTTGTTACACATTGATTAGATTATTCGAATGACAACCTTGCGGACACTGGAGTGTTTGGTCGCACTGGTCGATCACGGTTCTGTGAGCGCGGCGGCGGCGGCACTTCACATGTCGCAGCCGGCGCTTTCACATCAGATCGCTTCCCTCGAAAAAGAACTGGGTACTCCGGTCGCGGAGAGGCTATGGCGGGGTGTGCGCGTCACTGCCGCCGGCAGGGCAACAGCCGAAGAGGCGCGGGTGGCACTGCGGGCCGCCGAGCAGGCGGTGCAGATCGGCCAGCGGGTTGCCCGCGCCGACACCGGCAAGATACGCATCTCTTGCGCCGAGACCATGACAGCATGGCTTTTACTTCCGGTGTTGCGCCAGTGGCGATCTCGACGGCCCGACGTACACCTCGAATTGTCGGAATTCACCAGCGCTGACGCTATGGTCGATTTGCTCGAAGCTGGTCAGACCGACGTCGCGTTTGGTCCGCGACCTTACCCGCACCGATGCACACGTCGAGGTCTTCGGAACGGAGGAGGTTGTCGTGGTGGCAGCGGCGGGGCAGCCCGTTCGCCGAACTGTCCGGCGTGCCGTTTGACTCCCTCGAGGGTGAGCCGTTCGTCCACTATGACCCGGAAAACGGAATGGCCATCTGGGTCGACCAGTTGGCCGCGCAGCACAAAATCGTGCTCAGTCCGGTGTTGCGCACCCGCAGCCCGCGCACTGCGGCACAGCTAGCGGCGGCGGGGATGGGGATCACCATCGTGCCGGTATCGGCATTGCCTGCGCGACGGCGGGGACTGTGCGACGGCTACGCCCCATGGTCAAGCGCGATGTCGTCGCGGTCGTCGCGGCCCCATCAGACACACTCGTTCCATCAATTCGTCGCCGACATTCATCGTCGTGGCCTGCCCTCCTGGGCGGGCCCGACGTGGCGGCCCCAGGTGGCTGCGCACTCTTACCGTTCTTGTTCGATTCGTTTTGTCTAAGCGCGGGTTTTCATAATCCGCATCCCTGCTCAGGATTTGGGTTTGCGCCGCGTCGGAGTTGGTCCGGCTTTTTCGCGGCTCCGGATCTACCGCGAAGGAGCGCACGTAGTCGACTGCGGCATTGACGGCGACCCGCAGCGGTTCGGCGTCACCGGTGGCGTGCGTGACCATCGCGCCACCTTGATGCGCGATGACCAGCGACACCGCCAGGTGTCGTGGGTCGGCGTCGGCCCGCAGTTCGCCGCGCTGGCGCATCGCCGTCAGGCCGGCGTGGAACAACTCGAGCCATTGGTCGTAGCCGCGCGCGAGGTCGTCATGAACCTCGTCGTCCGCCTCGATCAGTTCGCCGGCCAATGAGCCATAGACGCATCCGCCCAGCCGATAAACAGTGTCGATGTCGTCGATACAGGCGTCGGCCCATGCCTGCAGCGAATCGATGCTGTCGAGCGCGCCAAGCCGCGGCTGGGTGTGAAACGCCACGACGTCGTTGCGGCGCGCGGTGATGACCTCGCGGGTCAGGTCGCGTTTGTCCTGGAAGTAGTGCGAGATCTGCGATCCGCCCACCCCGGCGGTGTTACGCACCTCGTCAATGCTGGTGTTGGCCACGCCCCGCTCGAACATCAGCCGGGCGGCGACATCGACGATGCGGGCCCGCGTGGCTTGTCCCTTGCGGGTGAACCGCGGCCGACCGTCTTCAGTCATGGTGCCGCCGTGGGCTTCGCGCGCCGGCCGCGAGGACGTCGTGCGGGCCGCGGCGCGCGTTCAGCGGGATCGGCGGCAAACATCCGCAGGTAGTTGACCGCGAACCGGGTGGCGTCGGCGTGCGGCCACTCCTCCCGATAGGTGAAAGCCAATGTGGCCCCGCCTTGGTGAGCGCTGATGATGGCCAGCGCCAATCGTCGCGGATCCGCGCTCGCCATCAGGACTCCCTTGTCCTTCATCCGCTGGATCGCCGACTCGAGCAACTCGACCCACTGCCAATAGCCCGCCGCCAAGGTGGCGCGGGTTGCGTCATCGGACTTGGCCAGCTGGGCGGTCAGCGCGTGGTAAGTGGGTGTGCCGCCGGAGGTTCCGATGCGCCTGAGGTAGCGCATGTTGAGATCAATCCATCGCTCGAAGTCGTCGAACGAGTCCAGGTCTCGAAGCCTGGGTTGCCGATGGAAGTCCAGAACCACGCCGATCTGGCGCCTGATCACCGCGCGAATCAGGGTGCTCTTGTCCGCGAAATAGTGGGCGAGTTGCGAGCCGCTGACCGAAGCGGCTTTGCGCACATTCTCCATGTTCGAGGCCGACAGGCCTTCGGTGACGATCAATTGGGCGGCGGCGTGCACAATCCTGTCGCGGGTGGCACGCCCCTTGGCGGTCAACCGTTGTTCGTCCTGAACATCGGGATGGGCCATCGCGTCAGGCTAACCCGCGGGTGCCGCCGATTATGGGATCTCTAGCCCATTGCTGGCCGCGCCGACCGCGGGCCCCGGTCAGGCGGGCACGCGGTCCTCGAGGAAGTTGCGAATGAGCCCGGTGACTTTGTCGAGTTCGGACTCCAGCAGGAAATGCCCGCCGTCAAGTAGATGAATCTGTGCGTCGGGGAGGTCGTCGGCGAACGCTTCAGCGCCGGCCGGCCCGAAGATCTCGTCACCGCGACCCCACACCGCCAGGAGCGGGACCCCGGTGGCGCGGAAGTACTCCTGCACCCGGGGGTACATCGGCGCGTTGGTGGCGTAATCGCGGAACAGTTTTAGTTGCACTAGGTCATTGCCGGGTCGGGATATCAACGCGTAGTCGTGATGCCAGGACTCGGGGTCGACCAGTGTCTCGTCGGCCACGCCGGTGAGGTACTGCCACCGGGTCGCGTCCAGAGTGAGGAATTGGCGTACCGGAGCCTCGGTCTCGGCGGTCGGCTCATTCTGGTAGGCCTCGACGACCTTCCAAAAGCTCTCCACGAAGCCGGCGTCGTAGCCGTTGCCGCTCTGGCTGATGATCGCCGTAATAGCGGACGGATCCCGCAGCGCCAACCGCCAACCGATGGGGGCGCCGTAGTCCTGCACATACATCGCGTACCGATCGACGCCGAGGCTGCGCAGCAGGCCGGCGGTCAGGTCGGTGAGCGCATCGAAGGTGTAGTCGAACTCCTCGACGCCGGGCGCGTCGGAGAGCCCAAAGCCCAGGTGATCGGGAGCGATCACGTGATAGCGGTCGGCGAGCGCCGGAATCAGATTCCGGAACATGTGGGAGCTGGTCGGAAATCCGTGCAACAGGACCAGCGCCGGCGCCGCTGGGTCGCCGGCTTCCCGGAAGAACAGCCGATGGCCGTCGATGGTGGCGTAACGATGATGAACAGCCGGCATGAGATTCCTCCTGCGCCACGTGGGTCCTGGCGACCGCCGCCCCACTCATATTTTTGGGATGTACAACCCATTATGCAACAAATCGTGCGCCTCGCAATAGCCTCCGTAGGAGTTGACCGCCCCGGTGCTCGGGAATATTCTGGGTCGGCCATCCCAATCTATGGCGTTGAGGAGCATTCGTGGGTAACACGTTGCAGGACAAGACCGTCGTGGTGGTCGGACGCGGCAGCGGCATCGCGCGCGCGATCGCTTTGCTGGCGCAATCCGAGGGCGCCCGCGTCATCGTGGCCGGACGGGACCAGGGCAAACTCACGACCGCCTATCACGGTAGCGGCATCACCGCTGAGGTTGTCGATCTCACCGACGATTCCTCGATTGCCGCCCTCGCCGAACGGGTGGGCGCCGTGGATCACGTGGTGTCAACCGCCTCCGCGCGTGCTCGGGGGAACCTGGCCGACCTCGAGCGCGGTAACCTTCAGCTCTCGTTTGACACCAAGGTCATCGGGCCCACGATGCTGGCCAAATACTTTGCACCGCTTATCAACCCGGGTGGATCCCTCGTCTTGTTCTCGGGTGTGCACGCGTTCAAGCTCAATGTCGGGTACCTCGGGGTGGGTGTCACCAATGGCGCCGTTGATTTCCTCACCCGCTGGCTGGCCGTCGAACTCGCACCGATAAGGGTCAACGCGATTTCACCCGGGGTCATCGATACGGGAGCTTGGGACTCCCTCGGCGACGAGGGGAAGCGGGCTTACTTCCAGCACATCGCCGCCGGCAACCCGGCGGGACGGATCGGCACCGCTGAGGATGTGGCCAGCGCGGCGTTGTTCGCGATGAACAATACGTTCATGACCGGGATGACGTTGAAAGTCGACGGCGGCGAGCCGCTGATTTAGGCTCTCTTGCAAGGCCGAAGGAGACCACAATGGGCAGGCTCGTTTCAGTGAACGTGGGCATGCCCAAGAACGTGCGATGGCGCGACAAGACCGTCTACACCGGGATATGGAAGACGCCGGTCGAGGGACCGGTCATGGTGCGACGCCTCAACATCGACGGTGACGGTCAAGGCGACCTCGGCGGCCATGGCGGAGAACAACGCGCGGTCATGGTTTACCAGACCGAGTCGTACGACTTCTGGAAGAACTACCTGAGTCGCGACGACCTGCAACCCGGCCATTTCGGCGAAAACTTCACCGTCGCTGGACTATCCGATCACGATGTGTGCATCGGCGATCGCTACCGAATCGGCGGCGCAGAATTCGAGGTCACCCAACCGCGGGTCACCTGTTTCCGGATCGGGTTGCGGCTCGACGAACCGGAAATGCCAAATCTTCTTGTCGCCCAGCACCGGCCGGGGTTCTACTTCCGCGTCATCACCGAGGGCCGGGTCCAGGCCGGTGACGACATCGTGCGGACACGCCGTGGCCCGCACGAGCTCAGCGTCGCCGATGTCGACGCGCTGTTGTACCTGCCAAACCGCGACGTCGAAACGCTGCACAAGGTCGTTGACGTTCCAGCACTGAGTCCCGGGTGGCAGCAATCGTTCCACGACATGCTGGCGGCGCCGGATGGCTCCCCGGCCGCGACGACGCCGCCCATCGGAGTCGAACCAGGATGGAACGGATTTCGATCGTTGCGGGTCACCGCAATCCGTCGCGAGAGTCCGTCGGTGTTGTCGATCAGTCTCGAGGCCGACGACCATGTCGCGCTGCCGCCGCCGATGCCGGGGCAATACCTGACGGTGCGACTTCCCGGGGCGGGAGATCCCGTACCGCTGCGCAGCTATTCGCTCTCCGGCGATCCCGGCGCGGCGGGCCTATCGCATCAGCGTCAAGCGCGAAGAGTGTGGCCTGGCCAGTCGATGGGTGCACACGCACATCGAACCCGGGTCGGTCATCGAAGCCGCCGCCCCGCGCGGCGATTTCTATCTCGTCGACGACGACCGGCCGGTGGTCTTGATCTCGGCAGGTATCGGCATCACTCCGGTGTTGGCCATGCTGCACGCGCTGGCCGCCGCTCGCAGCAGCCGTAACGTTTGGTGGCTGCACACCACCCGCAATCGTGAAACCCAGGCCTTTACAGCTGAAGTCATGAATCTGATCGAGTCGCTGCCGCACGCTCGGCAGCAGGTCTTCTACACGCAGGCGCAAGGACGTCTGGACCAACAGGCCATCACCGCGCTAGGACTACCGGCCGAGGCCGCGGCGTATCTTTGCGGCCCAACCCAATTCATGACCGATATGCGTGCCGCGCTAACGGCGACCGGCTTCGACACGTCGCGCATCCACAGCGAACTGTTCGGTGCGCTACCGCCGATCAATCCCGGCGTCGTTGACGGGGCTGAGCGCACGCCGCCACACCCACCGGCCGGACCACCCGGGACCGGGCCGTCGATCACCTTTGCCCGCAGCGGGCTCACCGTGAATTGGTCCGCAAACTACGGCACCATCCTGGACTTCGCGGAAGCGTGTGACGTACCAACCCGTTTCTCGTGCCGGAGCGGCGTCTGCCACGTGTGTGAAACCGGAGTCGTCGCCGGCACTACGAAGTATGTCCAGGCACCGCTGGAGCCGCCGGGACCGGGTACGGTGCTCATCTGCTCTGCGGCTCCAGACACTGACCTGGTGCTCGATCTTTGATCGATCGGCGCCAAAAGCGCTGCGTCAAGCTGCAATCGCGCGCCGGCCGCCCGTCGCATCCAGCACGGCGCCGTTGACATAGCTGGCCTCCGCGGAGGCGAGCCCCAAGGCTTTTATTCCTAGCTGCCCAGCGCGACCGATGCCTCGGCGGTGTAGCACAGGAACGTCAGGGTCTCCTGCAGATAGAGCTGCACGGTGTCGGCGTCATGGCTGGTGTATCCGATGGAGACGTCGGTGCCCAGCTGAAGATCGAAGTCGCCACCACGGGTGGTCAGTACGAACGCACCGTCGATGGCGGGCGCCCAGATGATGTCGCCGTTGACCAGCCGGTTGATGTGTTCGAGGATCGGATATCCGTGCTCGGTAGTCTCGCTGACCTTGGTGTAGATGTCGGCGGACAGCAGCACCGAGTAGGGCCCGTCGACGCCGGCCAGCCGCAGCTCGGACAGTGCCTGGGTGATGATGTCGGGAATTGCGCGAGGGTCGTCGGGCAACAACAGCGCGGGGTTCGAGCTGCAGCTGCGGATTCCGTCAATCGACGCGGCGGGGTAGCCCTCGAAGATGGCGCGGTCCTCGACGAATGCCAGCTTCTTGGCGGCGCCTTTGACTGGATCCCAGTCGGAGTCCTGCGAGCCCCGCTCGACATCGTCGATCTCGTCACGCGACAGAGTGAACGGAACCCGCAGGCGGACAAGGGGTTTACTGGACCGCAGGTGCGCCAGCACGCCGTCGGTGGGTGCCTGCACGTCGACCAGACGCCCCGTGCTGACGGCCGCGGTGACCGGCCCCCCAGGCTCGCTGACGTCGACCACCCGACGCCCGGCGATGTGGCGTTTGAATGTCCGCGTTGCCTCCAATTCGATTTCGCCCCAGGCGACGTCGGTGATCGGTGCCAGTTCGCGGTAGAGGTTGTTCTTCATTGGTTGGGTCCTTTCAGACTGCCGATCGAAAGTGAGCCTTCAGAGGTTGGGTCAGCGATGGGCGTGGCCGGGCGCTCGAGCGGCGCGGGAAGGGGCGGTGGATCGTCGAGGAAGTCGACGGTGGGAGAGAAGAACAGCCCGCCGGTGATCGCGGTGGAGAAGTCCAGCACACGGTCGGTGTTGCCCGGCGGATCGCCGAGAAACATGTTGCTCAGCATGCGTTCGGTAACCGCGGGTGTCCGCGAATAGCCGATGAAGTACGTTCCGTACTCGCCCTTGCCGAGCTCGCCGAACGGCATGTTGTGCCGAACGATCTTGAGCTCGTTGCCGTCGTCGTCTTCGATCACGTTGAGCGCAATGTGTGCGTTGGACGGCTTGACGTCGTCGTCCATCTCGATGTCTTCGAGCTTGGTGCGGCCGAATACCAGTTCCTGGTCGGTCACCGACAGCGATTCCCAGGACTGCATGTCGTGCAGGTATTTCTGCACATGGACGTAGCAGGAGCCGGCGAAGTCGGGATCCTCGTCGCCGATCGCGGTGGCGCTCACAGCGATTGGGCCGTCCGGGTTTTCGGTGCCGTCGACAAAGCCCAGCAGGTCGCGGTTGTCGAAGAATTTGAAGCCGTGCACTTCGTCGACGACGGTCACCGCGCCGGCCATCGACTTGAGGATGCGGCCGGCCAATTCGAAACACACGTCCAGCGACTCGGCCCGAATGTGGAAAAGCAGGTCGCCGGGTGTGGCGGGTGCGGTGTGCCGCGGTCCGCTCAGTTCGATGAACGGATGCAGTTCGGCGGGCCTTTTTGTCAAGGGAGCCCGCCGAACAACCGGTCCCAGGCGTCCGAGCCGATCGATGCGACCACCGACAGATGCTTGGTCGGGTCGCGAAAGCCAATGGCACGCACCAGCCCCGAGAGGTCCGGCAGTGCGTCGTGCACGGTCGCTTCGCCGCCGTCGTCGATGGTGACCACCAGAAAGATCGCGGCAGGCGTCAACGGCGCAAGAACGGGTTGCGGCTGAACCGGAGGCACTCTGGTGACCCTAGCGTGAACTGCGTGGTCACGAACAGCCATGATGGTGAACATGCCGGCCAGCGCCGCAGGCCTCTGCGAATTCATCGACGCCTCTCCATCGCCGTTCCATGCCTGCGCCACGGTGGCCGGCCGGCTGCTCGCCTCCGGATACACCGAACTCCGCGAGGCCGACCCCTGGCCCGGCGAACCGGGTCGCTACTTCACCGTTCGCGCCGGCTCTTTGGTTGCCTGGAACGTCGCCGACCCCAGCGGAGCCTTCCGGATTGTCGGTGCGCACACCGACAGTCCCAACCTGCGGGTCAAGCAGCACCCGGACCGGGTGGTGGCCGGCTGGCGGGTGGTGGCGCTGGAGCCCTATGGGGGAGCCTGGCTCAACTCGTGGCTGGACCGCGATCTGGGTATCAGCGGCCGGCTATCGGTGCGCGACGGCAATGGGGTCAGCCACCGGCTCATCCGGATTGACGATCCGATCCTGCGCGTGCCGCAGCTGGCCATCCATCTGGCCGAGGATCGCAAGTCGCTGACGCTGGACCCGCAGCGACATGTCAACGCGGTGTGGGGCGTTGGCGACGAAATGAGTTCATTTGTGGGCTACGTCGCGGAGCGCGCCGGGGTGGCGCCGGCCGACGTGCTGGCCGCCGACCTGATGACGCACGATCTCACGCCGTCGTCGGTCATCGGTGCCGACGCCAGCCTGCTGAGCGCTCCCAGACTGGACAATCTGGCGAGTTGCTTCGCCGGCCTGCAGGCGTTGCTTGGCCGCCAAGCCGCGAAACTTCGTGCCGGTGCTGGTCCTCTTCGACCACGAGGAGGTCGGCTCGTCGTCGGACCACGGCGCCCAGTCCGACCTACTGAGCACCGTGCTGGAACGCATCGTGCTCGCTGCCGGTGGCGGCCGGGAAGACTTCCTTCGGCGGCTGCCGGCGTCGTTGCTGGCCTCGGCCGACATGGCGCACGCCACCCACCCCAACTACCCGGAGCGCCACGAGCCGGGGCATCTGATCGAGGTCAATGCCGGACCGGTGCTCAAAGTGCACCCCAATCTGCGCTACGCCACCGACGGACGTACCGCGGCCGCGTTCGCGCTGGCGTGCCAGCAGGCCGGGGTGTCGCTGCAGCGCTACGAGCACCGGGCCGACCTGCCCTGCGGGTCGACGATCGGGCCGTTGGTGTCGGCTCGGACCGGCATCCCCACCGTCGACGTCGGCGCCGCGCAGCTGGCCATGCACTCCGCCCGGGAGTTGATGGGTTCCCACGACGTGGCCGCCTACTCGGCGGCGATGCAAGCATTTCTGGCGCCCGAGTGACATGGTGCGCCGCGTTGGTCGGCGCCTAAAGTCGATCGGTATGACGCTCAATGTGGAGATGGTCACGTTCGACTGCGACGATCCTGCGAGGCTGGCCAGTTGGTGGGCCGACCAGGTCGGCGGCACGACTCAGGAACTGATCCCTGGTGAATTCATTGCGGTGATGCGGCCCGACGGGCCCCGGTTGGGATTCCAGAAGGTACCCGATCCCACGCCGGGAAAGAATCGTGTGCACCTCGATTTCAGCGTGGAGGATGTGGACGGCGAAGTGTCGCGGCTGACGGAAGCGGGAGCTAACGAGGTAGGCCGGAACCAATTCAGCGAAAACTTTCGCTGGGTAGTGATGGCCGACCCCGAGGGCAATGTGTTCTGCGTAGCGGGTCAGTAATTCGATATCCCGTTCAGTAACGCGTCGACGAGACCGTCGAATCTCGCGCCCGTGCCGCTGCCCGGATGAGTCAGCGCGTGGAAGAGCATCGTGCCGACCAATGCGTTGGCGACGGCATCGATGTCCGCATCGGCGCGAAGCTCGCCGCCGTCGACGGCTTGGCGGAGTCGAGTCGTCAACCCGGCCAGTTGTGGAGCGCTCAATTGCTGATAGAGATCCTCGCCGTCGGCCGGGCGCGCGGCCGCCGCGGCGATCAAGGCTCGTACCAATGCGGCGTTGGGCGGCACAGTCAGGAAATCAGCGTGCTCGTCGAGCCAACGCTGCAGGTCAGCTCGGATGTTTCCGGTCTCGGCGACCGGGAACGATCCTGATCCTCCGTACGCCTCCAAGACCGCCTCGGCGACCAGCGGTGCTTTCGACGACCAGCGCCGGTAGAGGGTCTTCTTCCCGACCCCTGCGCGCGCCGCGACGCTTTCCATCGACAGCTCGGCGTAGCTGCAGGTGGTCAGAAGCTCGCGAGTGGCGTCCAGAATCGTACGGTGCAGCCGGCTGTCACGTGGCCGGCCCACCCGTTCCTCGGGCACTGGCGGCTGATGGCCGATCGGGGTGCGCTACCTTCATCGTGGACATATTAGGAAACGATACGTGTCGTATCTATGAAAGGACTCGCCGGTGAGTGCGACCTCTCTGTCAGTGCCGAAGACCTGGGACGACATCACGCCGGACTGGATGTCGGCGGCATTGGCCGCGGACTTCCCCGGCGTGGAGGTCGACACGGTAACCGTCGAGCTCCGTGATGACGGCACCAACCGCCGTGCCCGGTTGGGCATCACCTATCGCGACGGCGAGGGTCCGGCAACGGTTTTCGTCAAGGCCGCCGATCCCGCGCACAAAGCACTGATCCGGCTGACCAGTGGCATGTTCCATGAGCCGCGGCTCTTCACCTGCGGCGCGCATTTGCCGCTCGAGCACCCCGCCGTCTACACCGCGCTCATCGACGAGGCCGACTACGACTTCGTGCTGGTCATGGAGGACCTCAGAGCCCGAGGGAGCCGATCCCCGCGACGGCAGCCGACCCATGACCGTCGAGCAGGTCGCCACGGGCGTGCGCGGTCTGGCCCGGATGCACGGCAAGTACTGGGGAGAACGCGTGCTGCGTGCCCCGCGCGCTCGGATGGCTCGAACCCTTCCTGCCGTGGGACGGCATGCAACCGGCACCGCTGCCCGCCGCCCTGGAACGCCTCGGCGACGACGCTCCCGCCGAGGTGATGTCGTTGACCATCGACGAACTGATCGATTCGATCTGGAAGCCTTACATCGCGACGCTGACGACGTCGCCGCAAACCCTGCTGCATGGTGATCCGCATATCGGCAACACCTACCTGCTGCCCAGCGGCGAGGTCGGGTTTCTCGACTGGCAGGTGGCCCGCCGGGGAAACTGGTCGCTGGATCTGGGCTACTTCCTGCAAGGCGCGCTGACCGTCGAGGATCGCCGTCGTAGCGAGCGCGACCTGCTCGTCGAGTACCGGGACTCGCTCGGGTTGCCGGCCGACGAGCTGCCCAGCGCCGACGAGATCTGGCTGCGTTACCGGGCGTCGGTCGCGCACGGACTGACCCTGTGGCTGGTTACCGCCAGCGCCGGTGAGTGGCAGCGTGTAGACGTCTCCGTCCCGTTGGCGCAACGGTATTCCTTCGCCTACGCCGACCTGGACGTGGCCTCAGCGCTGGCCGAGATCGCGGGCTGAGCTAGCCGGCTCAGCGTTGTGCGAGGAAAGGCGGGCCGCCGCGGATGACGCCTCGCTGCTCATTCCTTTTGAACGCGATGCCGGCGGCGGCCAACGCCTGTCGATGTTCACCACCCTGACGACCTTTGGGACTCCGCTCGATGTCACGCTCGCCGAACTGGCCGTCGAATTGTTCTATCCGGCCGACGCCGCAAGTGCCCGACTGCTCCGCGGCGGTTAGCTCTTTAGACTGTTGTGCGTGACTGTCTCCGGAACGGGCCCGCGGACCCACGTGGTGGACACCGTCGAACATGCGAACGCCACCCCCGACCAGCCGCAACCGTTCCACGAGTTGGGCCTCAAGGACGACGAGTACCAGCGGATTTGCGAGATCCTCGGCCGCCGGCCCACCGGCACCGAGCTGGCGATGTACTCGGTGATGTGGAGCGAGCACTGCTCCTACAAGTCGTCCAAGGTGCACCTGCGCTACTTCGGCGAGACCACGACTGACGAGATGCGCGCGGGCATGCTGGCCGGCATCGGCGAGAACGCGGGTGTCGTGGACATCGGCGACGGTTGGGCCGTCACGTTCAAGGTGGAGTCGCACAACCACCCGTCCTACGTCGAGCCCTACCAGGGTGCGGCCACCGGTGTGGGCGGCATCGTGCGCGACATCATGGCCATGGGCGCACGCCCGGTCGCCGTGATGGATCAACTGCGATTCGGCGCCGCCGACGCGCCGGACACCCGCGCGTGTGCTCGACGGTGTGGTCCGCGGTATCGGCGGCTACGGAAACTCGCTGGGCCTGCCCAACATCGGCGGCGAGACCGTCTTCGACGCCTCGTATGCGGGCAACCCGTTGGTCAATGCGCTGTGTGTGGGGGTGCTGCGCAAGGAGGATCTGCACCTGGCATTCGCGTCGGGTAGGGGTAACAAGATCATCCTGTTCGGTGCGCGCACCGGCCTCGACGGCATCGGTGGCGTATCCGTACTCGCCTCGGAGACTTTCGGCGGCGACGAGGGCGGAGGGCCCGGCCGCAAAAAGCTGCCGTCGGTGCAAGTCGGTGACCCGTTCACCGAGAAAGTACTCATCGAGTGCTGCCTGGAGCTGTATGCGGCCGGGTTGGTGATCGGCATCCAGGATCTCGGTGGTGCCGGATTATCTTGTGCGACTTCCGAACTCGCATCAGCTGGCGACGGTGGTATGCGCGTTGAGTTGGAGACTGTCCCGTTGCGGGCGGCCAACATGACACCCGCCGAGATCCTCTCCAGCGAGTCCCAGGAGCGGATGTGTGCGGTGGTTGCGCCCGAGAACGTCGAGGCTTTCCTGGCGGTGTGCCGCAAGTGGGAGGTGCTGGCCAGCGTCATCGGCGAGGTCACCGACGGTGATCGGTTGCGCATCACCTGGCATGGCGAGACGGTCGTGGACGTTCCGCCGCGCACCGTGGCCCACCAAGGTCCGGTTTACGAGCGGCCGGTGGACCGCCCCGAATCGCAGGACGCCTTGAACGCCGACCGGTCGAGCAGCCTGCCACGGCCGGTCACCGGCGAGGAGCTGCGTGCGACTTTGCTTGCGCTGCTGGGCAGCCCGCACCTGTGCAGCCGCGCATTCATCACCGAACAGTACGACCGTTACGTGCGGGGCAACACCGTGCTGGCCGAGCACGCCGACGGCGGGGTGCTGCGTATCGACGAGTCCACCGGCCGGGGCATCGCGCTATCGACCGACGCGTCGGGCCGCTACACCAAGTTGGATCCCTATGCGGGAGCCCAACTTGCGCTGGCCGAGGCTTACCGCAACGTCGCCGTCACCGGTGCCGTCCCGGTCGCGGTGACCAACTGCCTGAACTTCGGGTCGCCCGAAGACCCCGGGGTGATGTGGCAGTTCGCTCAAGCCGTCCGGGGACTCGCCGATGGCTGTGTGGCCCTCGGGATTCCAGTCACTGGAGGCAACGTCAGCTTCTACAACCAAACCGGATCGGCCGCGATCCTGCCCACCCCGGTGGTTGGCGTGCTCGGCGTGATCGACGATGTCGATCGGCGCATCCCCACCGCGCTGGGGACCGATCCAGGCGAAGCCCTGCTGCTGCTGGGCGACACCCACGACGAGTTCGACGGGTCCATCTGGGCACAGGTGACCGCCGACCATCTGGGTGGGCTTCCGCCCGCGGTTGATCTGCCCAGGGAGAAGCTGCTGGCCGAGGTGCTGAGCGCGGCATCGCGCGACGGGCTGGTGTCGGCGGCCCATGACCTGTCCGAAGGCGGGCTCGCCCAAGCCATCGTGGAATCAGCGCTCGCGGGTGAAACAGGTTGCCGCATAGTGCTTCCCGAAGGCGCCGATCCGTTCGTGATGCTGTTCTCCGAGTCGTCGGGCCGGGTGCTCGTGGCGGTGCCACGCACCGAGGAGAGCCGGTTTCGGTCGATGTGCGAGGCGCGGGGGCTTCCTGCCGTCCGCATCGGCGTCGTCGACCAGGGCGCGGATGCGGTGGAGTTTCAGGGCCTGTTCACGGTGTCACTGGCCGAACTGCGCGCGACGTCGGAAGCGGTGCTGCCGCGATTCTTTGGCTGAGGGGCTGGATCGGGCCGGCCTGATTGGCGGCTGCGAGACTACTTCGAATATACGCGGTCTTGCTGGTCGGGGACGACGCTGCCGTCGGGCCGCAGCAGCGGTGAATGGTCGCCGTTGGGTTCGTCGAACCCCTGGGTCGCACACGGGTACGGCGGGCTGATCGGCAATGGGTCGATGAACATCGGGTTGACCAGCCATCGACCGTCGAGATTGGCGTAGGCCCGGCACATCAACTCGATCTGGTTGCGGTTGATCACCAGGCGCAGTGCGGTGGCGTCCCCGATGAATGTGGCATCTCCGTCGGAGTCGCCGGCTCCGAACACCTGACGCTGTTGCTCGGGCAACTGATCGAACGCCCCCGGCCCCTGCACGCCGAACACCTGCTCGTTGACCCGGCAACGCTTGCCCTCGTTGTATGGCACGGATGGCTCCCCGCCGCACAGAGCCAGACGCGTCGTCAAGACGTCACCGTCGTGTTCGGTGCGGGTGCCCATCGCGCGATCGGCGGAGATCCCTACGTCGGCGGCCCAGACCCGCACCACCGGCTCCGGCGAGGCGGAGACAATCCGCACGTCAAATCCGTTGTCTTGCAGCGTTGCAACGAGGTCGCGCATCTGTGCGTAGTAGCGCACCCACCCGGCTCGGCGGGTGGTGCCGACCTGCTGCTCGGTTCCTTCGGGTGCCGCCAGGCTCTCGTTGCGGGCCGCTTCAACGAATCCGGTCACCTCGGCTTCGGTCCAACCGGCCAGCAGTTGCGTCGCCCAGGCGGCAGCGGGATCGAAGCGGCGATGGTTATAACCAACGAATGCTGGTGTGCCCGTTTTTGTTTGGCGATCAGCGTAAACCGACATTAGCTCGTCGGCGCAGCCGGCGTTGGACCCGGTGGGCAACGGCTGGCCCGGAGGCGCAAGCCCACCGCACGCGGCCGCCAGTGCTGCGACGGCTGGCGGCGTGAGGTAACCGCTGCTGGTGCTCCAATCGCCGCCGGCCGGTTGACGCACCTTGGAATTGCGCAGCATCCAGAACAGCGTCACGTCGCTGATGGCGTTTTTCACCACGGTGTTGTCCCAGTCGAACAACGCCAGGGGTGCGCCATCTGTTGCCGATCCCAGTTTGCCGCAGCTGCCCAGCTTGCTGGCCATCGCGTTGATCCGGTCCCGGTTGTCGCCATACCATCCTGGATCGGCGGCCAGCCTGCGACAGCCGCTGTCCGCCGTGTCGCCTTCCGCATTGTCACCGGAGTCGCCGCAGCCCGATACGGACAGCATGGCCGCGATGATCGTCAACGCCACAAGTCCGCGGGCGACAGTCGCGGCACGGTGAGCAGCCAAGCGCGGGATTGTCATCGGGTCTCTTTACGGGTTGATGGTGTTGTCACCCAGTTGGCGGCCCCACACATAATCCACGACAAACGGCGAACCCACCTCAAAGTGGTTGTATGGGGCCATGCTCGCGCCGGTGTCCATGACGAGATAGGGAGCAGGCCAGAGTTCGCGGGTGATCGACTGCCAGCACCCCGGCCGCCCGCCAGGTCCACCCCTGGCGTTGGTCCGTGGCAGGTTCTCCGGTAGATGTACGGATTGGCGGCGCCCGCAACGGAGCCCGCGGAGTGGGCACCCAGCGCGTAGCCGTTATCGCCCAGCGCGTTATGGATTTTGGGCGCGACGTCATTGAAGTTGCGGATCGTGCAAAAGATTTCGGGGCTGTACTCGTCCAGCAGCTGGGCGGTGGGAACGAGATCGGCCGCCCCGCGCGCCAGGTACGGCCCCCTCTCCGATACTCGGCGCCGGCGTTGCCCAGTCCCGCCGCCGCCAGCAATGCCGCATCCAGATCGACAAGCTGGCGGTTGAGTGTCCGCGCGGTAGTCACTGCTGGTCGAGTGCGGCCAACAAGTCCGGTGCGGCATGGGCGTACGTGTCGCCCAGCGCCGCCAGCCGCGCAATGTCGGAGCGGATGCTGCGCATCTGTGGGTTCAGGTCGTCGAGGATCGCGTTGCCGTTGATCAGCGAGGTGCCGAACTTCTCGCCCAACCCGGTCAGCGCCTCTGCCGCCGCGCTGAGCGTCAAGTTCACCTCGACCGGATCGACCTTCTCGGCGATCGAGGTCAGCGTTTCGAACAAGGTGTTGAACTCGGTCGTCACCGCCGTCGCATCGATCACGGTGGACGGTGTAATCGATTGTGTTGCAGGGTTTTTCGGAGAGCTCAACGCGACGTATTTGTTGCCGAAAACCGTCGTCGCCTTCACCTCGGCCGCCACGTTGGCCGGAATCATGTTGACGTACTTCGGCGTCACGTCCAGCACAACTCGGGCGGCCGGCTTCCGTCCCGGTTGATCTCGGAAATGCCGGACACCCGGCCGATCTCGACACCGTTGTAGGTGACTTTGGAGCCGGGATCCATCACCAAACCCGCCCGGGTGGCCACCATGGTCAACTTCGTTCTCGGTGTGAGGTCTCCGCGGAACTCTGAGTACAGAACCAACCCGATGAGCCCCATGACCAAGATCGTCACGAGGCCGACGGTCTTGTACGGTGGCCCGCGGCGCGGATCCATGATTCTGCGACCCTAAGGTATGGCCGCCCGAGATAGTGCCGATCCGGCTAAGACGCGCGCAGGCCCTGACGGCCATTGCGGACTGGTTGCGCGACGAAACCCGTCCGGAGCCAGATCGCAACACGCTGGCGACGGCGGTTCGGCTCACCGCACGCAGTCTGGCCGCCGTGGCGCCCGGTGCCAGCGTCGAGGTCCGGATTCCGCCGTTCGTCGCGGTGCAGTGTGTCTCCGGGCCGAAACACACCCGTGGCACACCACCCAACGTCGTAGAGACCGATCCGCGGACGTGGCTGCTCCTGGCCACCGGCATGTTGGCGCCCGCCGACGCGAAGGCCGTCGGATTGCTGACGCTGTCGGGCTCTCGAGCGGGTGAAATTGACCACTGGCTACCCCTGTTCGATGTGGGCTGAATATAACCCTGAACTGCAGGTTTAGGGTGACACGCCGATAACTTCGGCGCTCAACACGCCCGACAGATTCGTCGCCGGGCTCGACATGGCCGTAAACTCCGTTACGTCGCCACTCTCTGTAGGGAGCCGCCCACCGTGACCGTCCAGGAACCCGAGCAGGACCTGAACTCACCCCGCGAAGAATGTGGTGTATTCGGGGTCTGGGCCCCAGGCGAAGAAGTCGCCAAACTCACTTACTACGGCCTCTACGCGCTGCAGCATCGCGGCCAGGAAGCCGCCGGTATCGCCGTCGCCGATGGATCTCAGGTGCTGGTCTTCAAAGACCTCGGCCTGGTCAGCCAGGTGTTCGACGAGCAGACGCTGGCGGCCATGCCGGGCCACGTCGCCATCGGGCACTGCCGTTACTCCACCACGGGCGATACCACCTGGGAAAACGCCCAGCCGGTGTTCCGCAACACCGCGGCTGGCACCGGGGTTGCGTTGGGACACAACGGGAATCTGGTCAACACCGCCGAACTCGCCGCACGGGCGCGCGCCGAGGGGCTGATGACCAAGCGCTTCCCGGCCCCCGCCACGACGGACTCCGACATCTTGGGCGCGCTGCTGGCCCACGGGTCGGCCGATTCCAGCCTGGAACAGGCCGCCCTGGAACTGCTGCCGACCGTGCGCGGCGCGTTCTGCCTGACGTTCATGGACGAGAACACGTTGTATGCCTGCCGCGATCCCCATGGGGTGCGGCCGCTTTCGCTCGGACGCCTGGATCGTGGCTGGGTGGTGGCCTCCGAAACGGCCGCGCTCGACATCGTCGGCGCCTCGTTCGTCCGCGACATCGAGCCGGGTGAACTGCTGGCGATCGACGCCGACGGGGTGCGCTCCACCCGGTTCGCCAACCCCACCCCCAAGGGCTGCATCTTCGAATACGTCTACCTGGCCCGGCCGGACAGCACGATCGGCGGTCGGTCCGTGCACGGCGCCCGGGTGGAGATCGGCCGCCGGCTGGCCCGCGAATCCCCGGTGGACGCC
Source organism: uncultured Actinomycetota bacterium (assembly GCA_963832935.1). Taxonomy (GTDB): domain Bacteria; phylum Actinomycetota; class Actinomycetes; order Mycobacteriales; family Mycobacteriaceae; genus Mycobacterium. Next base: position 274,761 of record CAWHWA010000006.1, on the reverse strand, counting down.
GACCTGGTGATCGGCGTTCCGGAATCGGGCACCCCCGCCGCGGTGGGATACGCGCAGGAGTCCGGTGTTCCCTACGGGCAGGGCTTGATGAAGAACGCGTACGTCGGGCGAACATTCATCCAGCCGTCCCAGACCATCCGCCAGCTGGGCATCCGGCTGAAGCTGAACCCGCTTAAAGAGGTGATCCGCGGCAAGCGGCTCATCGTCGTCGACGACTCGATCGTGCGGGGTAACACTCAGCGCGCGTTGCTGCGAATGCTGCGCGAGGCCGGCGCCGTCGAGGTGCACGTGCGGATTGCCTCGCCACCGGTGAAGTGGCCGTGCTTCTACGGCATCGACTTTCCGTCGCCGGCCGAATTGATCGCCAACGCCGTCGAGGACGAGGACGAGATGCTCGAGGCGGTACGGCATGCCATCGGCGCCGACACACTGGGCTACATCTCGCTGCGGGGCATGGTCGCGGCGACCGAGCAGCCGGCTACCCGGCTGTGCACCGCCTGCTTCGACGGCAAGTATCCGATCGAGCTGCCCAGCGAGACCGCGCTGGGCAAGAACGTCGTCGAGCAGATGCTCGCCAATGCGGCACGCGGCGCGGAGCTTGGCGATCTCGCGGCCGATGAAGTTCCCGTCAACCATTGACGGAATCACTTCGGGTACTTCCAACACGTTTGACACCAGCGTGCCGCGGCTACCGGTAGCCTTTATCGCGATGACCGATCCCGGAAAAAGCCCCGGAGAACAACCGGGCAGCCAGGGCATTACCTACGCGTCGGCCGGGGTGGATATTGAAGCCGGCGACCGCGCGGTCGATCTGTTCAAGCCACTGGCGGCAAAAGCCACCAGAGCCGAGGTGCGTGGCGGGCTGGGCGGATTCGCCGGATTGTTCGCGTTGCGTGGCGATTACCGCGATCCGGTGCTTGCGGCCTCCACCGACGGCGTCGGCACCAAGTTGGCGGTCGCGCAGGCGATGGACAAACACGACACCGTCGGCCTCGATTTAGTGGCGATGGTGGTCGACGACCTTGTGGTTTGCGGCGCCGAGCCACTGTTCCTGCAGGACTACATCGCGGTCGGCCGAGCCGTGCCGGAACGACTGAGCGCGATCGTCGGCGGCATCGCCGAGGGATGTGTGCGGGCGGGGTGCGCGCTGCTCGGCGGTGAGACCGCCGAACACCCCGGGTCTGATGGAACCGGACCACTACGACATTTCGGCCACCGCAATCGGCGTGGTCGAAGCCGACGACGTGCTGGGGCCCGATCGGGTCAAGCCCGGCGACGTCGTCATCGCGCTGGGGTCCTCCGGCTTGCACTCCAACGGATACTCGCTGGCCCGCGCGGTCCTGCTCGAGATCGATCGAATGAACCTGGCCGGTTATGTGGAGGAGTTCGGCCGCACTCTGGGCGAAGAGTTGCTGGAGCCCACCCGGATCTACGCCAAAGATTGCCTGGCGCTGGCCGCCGAAACCCATGTCCGCACCTTCTGCCACGTCACCGGTGGCGGACTGGCAGGCAATTTGCAGCGCGTCATCCCGCACGGATTGGTCGCCGAGGTCGACCGCGGGACCTGGACACCCGCGCCGGTGTTCGCGATGATCGCCCAGCGCGGCCGGGTCGCCCGCGAGGAGATGGAAAAGACCTTCAACATGGGTGTCGGCATGATCGCCGTCGTCGGCCCCGAAGACACCGACCGCGCCTTGGCGATATTGACCGCAAGGCATTTGGACTGCTGGGTGTTGGGGACCGTCTGCAAAGGCGGAAAAGAAGGTCCGCGAGCAAAACTGGTTGGGCAGCACCCGAGATTTTAGAAGCCCGGCCCTAACTGGAGCCAACACTGTGCCGATGCGCGGCGCATCGGCACGGAGCAAGTTCTAGCGACGCCAGTCATCCTCGTTGTCCACTGAGCCGTCGGCGCCATCCAGCTCATCGGATTCGTCGATACCCGTCCCGGACAGCTCCTGCTGAAGCCGCTGAAAATCGGTCTGCGGGGAGCTGTATTTAAGTTCTCGAGCAACCTTGGTCTGCTTTGCCTTAGCCCGGCCGCGGCCCATGGGGGAACCCCCTCGCGCAATAAACGGAGCGGCCTAACAAGTTAGGCGGCTCCGATCTCTTGGTGTTTTATCGTCCTGCCGACAGTTTACCGTGCCTCGTGGCTAGGCGTCGGAAGGCCCCTGCCCGCTGTGGCGGACGTCATCGCCATTATCTCGTACCGCCCCGGAGTCGCTCGACGGCCAGACGCCCCGCGCCGATCTGCTCGGTGGGCGGCAGGGAATCGATGTCGATAACCGCAGGGACCGAGGCGTCGGCACCGGTCGCCAGTTCGGTGTCGGCCGGTAACGCACGCTTGAGCAACGCCAGCGCGATCGGCCCCAGATCCACGTGCTCGACGACGGTTCCGAGTCGTCCGACGGCACGTCCGCCCGCGAGCACCGCGTCACCCGTGGACGGCCGGTCCACTGAGCCGTCGAGGTGCAACAGCACCAGCATCCTGGGCGGTTTGCCCAGGTTATGCACCCGAGCCACGGTTTCTTGCCCGCGGTAGCAGCCCTTGTCCAGATGGACGGCCCCCACGTCGGGACCACCGATCCAACCCACCTCGTGCGGGATCGTGCGTTCGTCGGTGTCGACGCCGAGGCGCGGGCGCAGTGCGGCGACCCGGTGGGCTTCGTAGGTCCACACTCCGGCTGGTCGCACGCCCGCCTGCGCGACACGGCTTTGCCAGTCGGCCGAATCGGCACGCGGGACCAGCAGGTCGAGTTCGATCTGACCGGCGGGGGAGGTCGGCATCCGCCGCGCAAAGCCACCGCTGGCCAGCGGAATTGCGACCAGATCGTCGGGCAGGGCGTCCAGGCCAAGCACGTCGAGCAACGCCTGATCGGCCAGCCGCGGCCCGATCAGCGACAGAACTGCCGTGTCTGCGACCGCCGGCGTGACGTCAGACCAGAACACCATCTTGCGCAGGTAGCTCAGCAACGGCTCACCGCGCCACGGTTCGGTGTCGAGGTAGGTGATGCCGCTGAGCTCGGTCTGCATCCAGTGATCCTCGACGCGGCCCTGCCCGTCCAGGCTGAGATTCTGCGTGCTGGCCCCGTCGGGAAGTTCGCTGACGTGTTGGGTCGAGATGTTGTGCAGCCAGGATTGCCTGTCCGCGCCGGTCAGGGTGAGCACCGCGCGGTGCGAGCGGTCCACCAGTATGGCATCGGTCTCGGCTGTGCGCTGCTCGCCGAGCGGATCGCCGTAGTGCCAGATCGCGCCGGCGTCGGGTCCAGAATCGGGTGCGGGAACTGCATTCACACGTCAACTCTACGGACGGCTAGGCTCTTTCGGCATGGCAGGCCAGACGGGTGTGATCGTCACTCTTGACGGCGAAATGCATCCGCCCGGCACCCCGCTGCTGCACGCCGACGATCTGGCGGCGGTCCGCGGCGACGGCGCCTTCGAGACTCTGTTGGTCCGCGACGGCCGGGCGTGTCTGATCGAGCCGCATCTGCAGCGGCTGACCCAGTCGGCCAAATTGATGGATCTGCCTGAGCCGGATCTTCTGAGTTGGCGGCGCGCAATCGACGTGGCCACCCGAGAGTGGGCCGCCGGCTCGGCTGACGAAGGTGCATTGCGTTTGATCTACAGTCGCGGTCGCGAGAGCGGTTCGGCGCCCACCGCGTACGTGATGGTCAACGCCGTCCCCGAACGGGTCGCCGCGGTTCGCCGCGACGGGTTAGCAGCGGTCACGCTGGACCGAGGATTACCCGCCACCGGTGTCGGCGCGATGCCGTGGCTGTTGGCCGGCGCCAAAACCCTGTCGTACGCGGTCAATATGGCCGCCTTGCGCCACGCCGCCCAACAGGATGCCGGCGACGTCATCTTCGTCAGCTCGGACGGCTACATCCTCGAAGGCCCGCGCTCGACGGTGGTGATCGCCACCGATTCCGAGGCGGGCTCGGACAATAACCCCTGCCTGCTGACGCCGCCGCCCTGGTATCCGATCTTGCGCGGCACCACGCAGCAGGCCCTGTTCGAAGTGGCCCGGAGCAAAGGCTACGACTGCGACTATCACGCGCTACGGGTCGCGGATTTACATGCTGCTCAAGGGATTTGGTTGGTATCAAGCATGACCCTGGCCGCCCGCGTGCACACGCTCGACGGTCGCCGGCTACTTCGATCTCCGATGACCGAGGAGTTCGCCGAGCTGGTTGATGCGGCGATCTTCAGCGATCGCTGACAGCTGAATTGTGTTGTCGGCTCGCGGAACGGCGGGTACGGTCGGCCGTACACAGGGAAGGAGGTGGTCTGCGAAATTGATAGTTTCATGGACATGTGAGGTGGCTACGCGCTAGCTGCATAGGCTCGGAAGAGCTAGCGAATTTACGCGCGCTGGCGAATTCCCCGTAGCCACCCGGCCCCCGAGCTTCCCGGTCTGTCCAACCAGGAACCTTGCTCGGGGGCCGCTCCATGTCATGACTGGCTGGCTTTCGCGGCGATCTGCTCGGCGATTTTGCCCGCCTGGCCGGGCACGGCATCCGCGGCCGCACACCAGCACGTCGATGACACGTAGCGGCCGCCGCATGCAGCGACGTGGTGGCAGATCTTGCCGCTGTCTGACCGGGTCCGCTGTTGCGCGATCTTCGGCACGGTCCCGCCGACCTCCGCGAACGCCCAGTCGAAGCTGTGGCCATTGAGGCTCTCCGTCACCGTTTTTCCGGCGCAGGCCTTCCACTTGTCCGCGGACGCCTGGACGAAAGCGCTGGCCTTGTCGGGTGACGAGAATTCACGCGACCGACTCGATAATCCGGTGCGGCGAGTCCTGTCCGGGCGTGTGCACAATCAGGCCGCTCACTGCATTGAAGCCGCTGGCACCCTGGTACGCCGCCGCTACGGCGGGCTCGTACGCTGCCGGCGCACTTCGGGTCGGACAGCGTCCATCTTGGGAGCACGCGGCTGACTGATTTTTTCGCCGGCAACCACGCTCGGGTCACCGACGATCGTGCCGACTTCCGGGGCGCCGATCAGATAGGAATCCAGCTTCGCCGAATTCGGAGACGAATTCGCTGCCGTCGGAGCTGAATTCGAGTTGCCCGCTTTCGGAGCCGACTTCGTCTTTCCCGCCCTGAGTGGTCAGTACCACGACGATCGCGATGGCGGCGATGACCGCCACCGCGGCACCGCCGATGATGAACAGCCGCTTGTTGGATCCGCCGCCCGTCGCACCGCCGCTGACCGCTTTCGGGACAGTGGCCGCGGTGGGTTGTGTTGCGGTCGTCGACCCCGCTGCAGCGGCCGCCGGCAGCCTGGTGGCGGTTGTGCGCTCGGCGCTGCGGGCCGCCGGCGAACCGTCTTTGGCCTCGATTTCGGCTAGCACGTTGTCGATTTCGCTTCGGGTGCGGTATGTGACGTCGTGGCGCAGGCGCAGCATCCGCAGAAGCTGCGCGATGTCGCCGCGAGCGCTGGGATCGTCGCCATCCTCATCGAACCCGGACCTCAGCTCGACCAGACAGCTGGAGCTGCTGCTGCGGGCTGAGCTCTTTTTCGGCCATCTGGTTGCCCAGCCGCGTGATGTAGCCGAACGGCACCGCAGGCTCTTCGGGCAACGGGTCGGGCAACGGCACAGGCTTGCTGCGCAGCGCGTGCACCGCGGTGACCAACTGAATGCCGGCGTCAATCGGTCGGTTCCCGGTAGTCGATGATCTGCAATGCGGCAAGGGGATTCACGCGCATGCTGTCGACCGTCACCGATCCGAACGGGAAGGATCGGACGGCCTCAGCGCCTGGGCGTAGCGCAACTCCGCTTGACTCGGCTTGGATTGCAGCCAGTTGCTCGACAGCGCGACGATGAAGACCTCACAGTCGCGGATTTGCTCCAGGATCTTGGCTCCACCAGGAGTCGCCGCCGCCGAGCTCTTGGTCGAACCACACCTGGTTTTGCCCCCGCCGAAGGGCGTTGGTCAGGGCGTCGACCGTTGCCCTATCTTGGCTCGAGTAGCTGATAAACAGCGCCATCGCAGTCTCCTAGGGTGAAGCGGCGAACCAACTGGGGCGAAAGCCTGCCTGCGCGCCCCGTACGCACATGCGCCGATACCGTATCAGTGCTGGGGCCCTTCAGGATGCGCAAATTTTCAGCGCAATTTTGGGTCGGCATACGCGAGCGGCTACCCGTCGTCGCCGTCGTGAGTACGGGCTTCTTCGGGCGGGTGGAATTCGGCGTAGCGCCGCGCGAACTCATCACTGGGAACTGGCCATTGCTCACCGTCTGGCTCCCCGTACCACCCAGTCGCCCTCCGCGGCGGCCGTGGGGCCCTCCAGGGTGTTGACCGGTCTCGCCCGGATTGCGCCGGGTCGAGCTTGAACCCGTCCCTTGCGCTGCCACTGCCCGTCGCCTGCCGGCTCGTAGGTTTCCCGGAAGATGTCGTCGCGGACCGACCAGACCTTTTCGTCCTCTTGGATCGCCCAGTCGCCGGCGTCGGCGCGCATGGTGTGTCCCGAGTCCGACGTCCATGTCCATGGGGTGCTTCGTTGTTCGGCGGCGACCGTCCCCACCCGGGTGAAGGACTGCCACAGCGGACGCGACCGGAAGCCCAGCTGGCGCAGGCTCCACAGCGTGCCCGCCAAACTCGCGCACCGCGGCATTGAGCAGGTCCGGGTCGCTTTCCACCACTGGCCAATCGACCAGCTTGTTGTGGATCTTGCGTGAGTCGTCGCGCGGCGAACCGTATTTCCAGCCGTTGTGGCGGTAGTAGCGGCACCAGTCCTCGTGCTCAGCTTGGGCCATGCGCAGCGCGGAGTCGTGGTCGAAGCCCATCAGGGCCAGCTGCTCCACCGGCGCCAATGCCGCCATCTCGCTGCCGGACAGCTGGGCGGGCGGGCTGCCCCACGTATTCCAGGTATGTCCCGCGATCTGTTCCACCATCCACAACGCGTTGCGGACCTGGCGGCGGTTGGACCCGCGGTAGAACTCGTTGAGCTCGGTCCACGGCATCGCGGCCGGAGACGGTGGGCCTTCCGGGTCGATCGTCGAGATATAGCGTTCGTGGATGAGCCGCGCCGCGCGCTCCCATGCGTCCCGAACCTGGCCTTCTTGGGTGTCGAGCACCAGCGAGTAGGACTGCAGTCGCCCGACGACCTGGATCGAGTCATCGTTGATGCTGGTGTTGAGATCCGAGGCATAGATCGGCATGTCGGGGAAACGGGCGGCCAGCCTGGAGGCGGTTGTTTCGGCATGGGCGTCCACGAAGATCACCGCGCTGGTTGCGGGGTCGACATCAGCGATCAGCTTCAGCATGGTCGGGATCGTCGGCGCCTCCGCGACCGCATCGATGGTCGGCCCCTCAGACATGAATCCGGCTTGCTGACGGTGGAATTCGTGATCCCGCAGGTAATCTTCGGCATCTCGTTCGACCAGGGTCAGCGCGGGCAACGCCACCGCGCCGGGCGGAGTGTAGAAGTCGCGTTCCAAGGCGCGTTGGGTCAGGTCCGCGCATAGCGCCAGGGTCAATTGTGAAGTGCCGCAGACGAATACGCGCTTCGTTCGCCCCGTCGCGACGATGCTGTCGAGGAGCCGGCCCGCGGTCACCTCGTATTTGCCGACAACGTCGGCCGCCCACCGGGTATCCGATCCGCCGAACTGCTGGGCGCGCCACGCCTGGGCCAGCCAGGGGTCGTCCATGCGCACAATCAGGGGCAACCGCTGCTTGTGGGCGATTTCGGAGAGCCGACGACTGATCAGGTCCAGCCACAACAGGTTGATCGCCGGGTCGGGTGCCATCAGGTAGAGCCGAGACAGGTGGCGCCACAGCCGAAGTGAGACCAGGGTCGACGGGGCGTTGAAGTCCACCAGCACCACCCGAGCGCCCTGCCGGCGGGCCCGCTGTACGCGGTCGTCGCTTGCGCCGGTGATCACGACCAGCGTGCTGCGCCGGTCCATCGTGCGCGCGACGGCGCTGATCATCGATTGGGTGTCGCTGTCGACACCGACGATGGCGGTGACGGAGTCGGCCCAGTTGGCCCGGAGCCGGTCCACCTGGGCCCGGAACACGCCGACCACAACGCCGCCCAGTCCGGTGAAGATCGCCGACAGTGCCGCGATCCGGGCCAGTTCCAGGCCGACCGGGGTGGGGTTGGGGCAGGTGTGCCCGCTCACCGAGAAGTCGCCGGTGCCTCCTTTGATCAGGCTGGCGGTCGCCATCAGCGGCGTGAAGAAGGCCGGATGGTTGGCGTCGTGACAACCCCAATACGAGCTGAGTCCTAGCACCGCGCTCATCCCGATGAGGACGGCGATCACGGTGAACGACATGCCCACTACCCGGTGGCCGCTGTCCGACCGGAAGGTCACCACGCACACCGAGATCAGCACCGTCACCACGATCGCCAGCGTCGGCATCGATCCCGGCCGGCCGAACCACTGCAGCCAGGCTGGAAACGAGTCGTCGATGGAGGGGCGCAGTGCCAGGAGCGCCAGATAAACGACGAGCAGCAGGCCGACCGCGGTGATGGCCCATCGCAGTATGGGCGAGGGTGTCCTCGTGGGAGGCATCCGCCGATCTCCCTTCGCGCGGTCTCGGCTGTTCGGACGTCGAACAGTACACGCAAAAGATCGGCCGAAGGCAATGGTTGTGCGCGACCGCAATTACTCCCGAGTTGCCCGAGTCTTCAAGGCGGGCAACAGCAGCGGGCCGTTATCCGACGAATCGCGACAGCCGCGCGGACAGATGCGGGACCAGTCCGCCGTCGGCGTCTACTCGCTCTTCGACGTAGGCCAGGTCGCCGCCTTCGACGATGCCGTAGAGCCGCTTGGCGCCACCGACCAGCACACCGGAACGGGTGCGGGCCAGGGCGTCGGTCGCCAGTTCCCACGACGACTGATTGCGTGGGCGCCCGTAGAACAATTCGACGTACCCGGACGAGTGGGCCAGCAGCAGCTCGATCGCCTGGGACTCGCTGGGGTCGTCGGGGTCGGGGACGAACCGCCAGTAGCCGGTCTCGCGCAGGCCGGGTTCCTGGTAGTTGCCGGCGCTGTCGAGCCGCCAGGACCTGGCTTCCCAATTCAGGTAATCGCCGCCGTCGTGCGAGACCACGATCTGCTGGCCGAACCGGTAGTCACCGTCGGGTCCGCGGCCCTCGCCTTCGCCGCGCCATACGCCGACCAGCGGCAGCAGGGCCAGCAGCGCGTCGTTGAGGTTGGCGCCTTCGCGCAGGTTCGCGGTGTCGGCCGGAACGGGCAGATCGTCGAAGGCCGGGATATTGCGGGCTGCGGTCACCTTGGCGCGTTCGGCGGCGGCAGCCATAGCGCGGTCGCCAGAGACTGCGGAACCGGCCGGTCCCTCAGGGTCGTCGTCGGAGCTCACGACTCGTCAGTGATCAGTCGGTAGAGGGTGTACAACGCAAACCATGAGATGACCACGACCGCCGCGACCAGCAGGATCTCGAAGAAGAGCACCACGGTTGAGAGTCTATTCGCCCGACCTCGTCAACGACGCTTCCGGGGATCCAGGTCACGGCCGCACGCGGTCACGCGATCTTGACGTCCACTTCGTGGATGCCCGCGCCCGACGGCGCCACGACGGCGTCGCCGTTGCCGGCCTTGGACAGTGCGCGCAGCGTCCAGGATCCGGGTGCGGCGAAGAACCGGAAGTCGCCGGTGGCCGACGCGACCACCTCGGCGGTGAACTCGTCCGACGAGTCCAGCAGGCGGACGAACGCGCCACCGACGGCTTGGCCGTCGCTGTCCACGACGCGGCCGGTGATCACCGTTTCTTTTTCGAGGTCGACGCTGGCGGGCAACGTCTGTCCTTGCCTAGGTGCAGAGCACATATCAGCTTCCCAACTCGATCGGGGCGCCCACCAGGGAGCCGTATTCCGTCCAACTGCCGTCGTAGTTTTTGACGTTGTTATGCCCGAGTAATTCCTGCAGGACGAACCAGGTGTGCGACGAACGCTCCCCGATCCGGCAGTACGCAATCGTTTCCTTCGTGCCGTCCAGGCCGGCGTCGGCGTACAGCTTGGCCAACTCCTCGTCGGACTTGAAGGTGCCGTCCTCGTTGGCGGCCTTACTCCACGGCACGTTCAACGCTCCCGGAATGTGTCCGGGCCGCTGGCTTTGCTCCTGCGGCAGGTGCGCGGGTGCCAGGATCTTGCCGGAGAACTCGTCGGGGGAGCGCACGTCGACGAGGTTCTTGGCGTTGATGGCGGCGATAACCTCGTCCCGGAACGCCCGGATCGTGTTGTCCGGTGGGGCCGCGGTGTAGGAGGTGGCCGGCCTGCCGACGGTGTCGGTGGACAGCGGGCGTCCGTCGAGCTCCCACTTCTTGCGGCCGCCGTCGAGCAGTTTGACCTTGTCGTGGCCGTACAGCTTGAAATACCAGTAGGCGTATGCGGCGAACCAGTTGTTGTTGCCGCCGTAGAGGATCACGGTGTCGTCGTTGGCGATGCCGCGGTCGGACAGCAATTTGGAGAACTGCTGGGCGTCGACGAAGTCCCGCTTGACCGCGTCTTGCAGATCGGTGCGCCAGTCGAGCCGGACCGCGCCGGCGATGTGGCCTCCGTCGTAGGCACTGGTGTCCTCATCGACCTCGACGAACACGACGTTCGCGGCGTCGAGATTATTCTCAGCCCACTCGGCGGAGACCAGGACGTCGGAACGTGCCATGGTGGGGATCCTTTCGATTACTTGCGATGAACTTCGGTTACGCGGGACCGGCGGTCGGTCGTATGCGAACCACGAGGGGATACAGCTGGCAGCCCAGGCAGATGCCGAAGGCCGCATTCAGGAACGCCGCCACCAGCGCGAAAGCCGTTGCGATGACGCCCACCAGGGGCGCACCGACGGCGAATCCCGCGGTGCCGACGATCGCGAAGATCAGACCGACCAATTGGGCGAACTTCAACGGCGGCACCGGTTCACGCTCTTTGACCGGGCCCAGCCGAGGTGCCACGAGGATGGCGAACAGCCGGCCATAGGGGTGCCGGCGTGGACCGGCGAGGGCGCCGATAGCGAAGACCACGGCCTGCAGACCCAGAATGATCGCGGCCGCCAGCGGGCTTATCGCCGACACGATCAGCGTGACGACCAGGACCGCGGTCGTGACCCAAGCGGCGAATCGGGGTCCACGAACGTCGACGCGGTCCAGCGCGGTGCTGGTATTGCTGCTTGACACGAACGACTCCTATTTGCCTGTTGCACGGAAAAGGGCGAGACATACCACGGTGGGGTTCCGGGCTGCTCCGAGTGCTGCGCGGGCGGGCGCGGCTACTCAGCAGCTACAGCAACAGCAACAACAAAAACCCGCGACGCGGCACAGATCGACTGCGCGGCGCTTGGTGAGCATGGGCTCCATGCGGGATGACACGTCGGTCAGCTTACCCAATGACATCGCGATCAAGCCAACAGAGGTTCGAGGGCGGACCGCAGGTCGGCGGCCTTGGGGACACCCGATGCGCGGTAACGCTGCCGCCCTTCGTCATCGAAAATCAGGGTGGTCGGCAGCGACAGCACCGAAAACCGGCGTGCGGCGGCCGGGTTGGCGTCGATATCGACTTCGACATGGGCCACGTCGCCCATGTTGTCGCACACCTGGTCGACCACCCGGCGTACGCGATCGCAGGGTCCGCACCACGGGGCGCTGAAATGCACGACGGTGGGCCCGGTACTGGACAGGCCCAGGTCCGCCGCGTCGGCGCCGGCTCCCGGGCCCGGGTCGGAAGCAACTTGTTTGATGCTGCCGGAGCGCCGGGTCAGGAACCAGCCAACGACTGCCGCCAGTGCAAGCGCCGCCACGAGGGCTACCACGGCAGTGGTCATTGGCGCCGCTCCTCCCCAATGCTTGGCGCCGCATCGTCGGCGGCGTTGGTCATGACTGTTTAAACCCTTCAAGGGTGACGGTTACTCCCGTGCTGATGCCCTCGATGATGATGTCCGAGCCGCGGGCCCCGACGGTGTGCGGCGGCACGCCGAACGGAAGTCGCTGATCGGGCAGCCTGGCGGTGAAGGCCTGAAGCACGGCTTCGCGCTTGTCGTCCGGAACGGTTTGATTGGCGGTATCCGGTCCGGTGAGGACGCTGGTCGGGGTGAACACCAGTGTCGCCTGGTCGTCGGGGGCGATCGAAATGTCCATCGAGACGCTCACCCGGTGGTCGAAGTTGGCCGATTTGGGGGTGCCGCTGAACACCAGCCCGTGGTTGCCGGAAATCCCCGATTCGGTGGTACCGCCGGTGGCGTCGTTGGTCTCGGCGGGTGGTGCCTCAACCATCAGGTCGCTCATGCCCAGGTACCGGCCCAGGTGCGTCGAGTCGATGATGATGCGGCTCTCCAGCTTGCCCACCGGCAGCTTCGCATCGGGTCTGATCAGCCACGACGCGTCGGTCAGGTCGATCGAGTGCATGGTGGCTTCGAGGGTGGCCTTGCCGGTCATCGCGTGCTCGGTGCCGTTGGCCTTGATCTCCAGCTCGTTGTAATGGCCACGCATCGCCTGCGGAATGAAGGGGAAGGCCAGGATCGCCACAAAGGGGTCTGACCCGAGGTTTGCCGCCTTGCGGACGTCGCACGAGAGCCGGTATTCGGCGTAGATGCTGGCGCCGTAGTCCACGCCGACCGCGCCGATGACGATCACCGCCACGGCGGCCGCCGCCGCGATCACACTGATCAGAACCCTGCGCATCCGCATATTGTGGCGCAGTTCGTCGCGGCGCGTGGCGGGGGATTCCGGTCTGGACTACCTCGTGGCGGGGCTCACAGTACTTCGCAACGCCACGCACAAAGACCTGGTAGCACGTTATCGTTACATGACCTGGCCACTAACGCCGCGTGGCTTGATGAATCTGGGAGATGCCTTTCCCACGAGCTGGAGGGGCTTGTTGGAGCTACTACTACTGACCTCGGAGCTGCATCCGGACCCGGTCCTGCCGTCGTTGTCGTTGCTCCCCCATACCGTGCGGACGGCGCCGCCCGAACCATCCTCACTGCTGGAGGCCGGAACCGCGGACGCGGTGCTGGTCGATGCGCGCACCGATCTGTCGGCGGCGCGAGGGCTTTGTCGCTTACTCAGCTCAGCCGGCCGGTCGGTCCCGGTCGTGGCGATCGTGGCCGAAGGCGGCCTGGTGGCAGTCAGTGCCGACTGGGGGCTGGACGAGATCCTGTTGCCAGGCACCGGGCCCGCAGAGGTCGACGCCCGGATACGGCTGGTGGTGGGCCGCCGCGGCGGGCTGGCCGACCAGGAAAGCGCGGGCAAGGTCAGCCTCGGGGAGCTGGTGATCGACGAAGGCACCTACACCGCGCGACTGCGGGGCCGCCCGCTTGACCTCACTTACAAAGAATTCGAGCTGCTGAAATACCTGGCCCAGCATGCCGGCCGGGTGTTCACCCGCGCCCAGCTGCTGCACGAGGTATGGGGATACGACTTCTTCGGTGGCACCCGGACGGTCGATGTGCACGTTCGTCGGTTGCGGGCCAAACTCGGCCCCGAGTACGAGGCACTGATCGGCACGGTACGCAACGTGGGTTACAAGGCCGTCCGGCCGGCGCGCGGACGAGCTCCGATCGCCACGCCCGATGACGCAGAAAACGACGAGTCCGAGTCTGACGATCTGCAAGAGCCGCTGGCTGACCCGCTACGCAGTCAGTGACCGCGCCTGACTGGCGCTCCGCACTGACCGCCGAAGAGCAGCAGGGGGTGCGTGAACTGGTCGCGGCGGCAACCGAATTCGATGGGGTGGCACCCGTCGGTGAGCAAATTCTGCGGGAACTCGGGCACGACCGCACCGATCATCTGCTGGTCACGGACGCCGTGAACAACACCATCGAGGGCTACCTCAATCTCAATCCGCCGCGCGACGACGGGGCCCCAATGGCCGAACTGGTGGTGCATCCGCAGGCCCGCCGGCGCGGTATCGGCACGGCGATGGGTCGTGCGGCGATCGTCAAAACCGGGGGAAATAACCGGTTCTGGGCGCACGGCACGCTGGAGCCGGCCCGGGCGACCGCGTCCGCGCTTGGTTTGGTCCCGGTGCGTGAACTCGTCCAGATGAGGCTCTCGCTTCGCGAGGTCCCCGACCCGGTAAGCCCGATGCCCGGCGTTCAGGTCGAGACCTACCGGGGCGCCGACGACGATGCCGAGCTGCTGCGGGTCAATAACGCCGCGTTCGCCGACCATCCCGAGCAGGGCGGGTGGACCGCAGTCGACCTGGCGGAGCGGCGCAGCGAACCGTGGTTTGACCCCGAGGGGTTGTTTTTGGCGTGGGGTGCCTCCGAGAGCGACGAAGCCGGCCGGCTCCTGGGCTTCCACTGGACCAAAGTGCACCTCGATCAACCGCGGCTGGGCGAGGTGTACGTGCTCGGTGTCGACCCGTCGGCGCAGGGCCGCGGGCTGGGGCAGATGTTGACGGCCATCGGGGTCGAGTCGCTGGCTCGACGCCTGTCCGAACCGGAAAACCCGGGTGGCCGCCGCAACCGAAGTCACCGTGCTGCTCTACGTCGAGTCGGACAACGTCGCCGCGGTGCGGACCTACCAGCGCCAGGGCTTCACCACCTACAGCGTCGACACCGCCTACGCTCCGGCTCCCACCGCCGGCTGAGGCGAAAGTGCAGGCAGACGGTGGCGTGCCAGCCGATAATTCACCGCACGTTCACTAATTAGGTACTCGTGAAAAGGCCTCAGCGCATAGTTTCGAGCGGCGGCAGCATGCGTCGAAACTGCGTCAGAAAGCGAGATCGGTGAGGCTTCACCACGTGGGCAAGATGCTGGCCACCGCGGTGTTGGCGATGACGATGATCGGTGGGGGGTTGACTGCCTGCGGCAGCGACGACAATCACCGCGACCCTGCGTCGGGAGCCAGCTCGGGACCCGCCGGCACGGCAACCTGTAGCGGCAAAGGTGAACTGACGGCAGAAGGATCGACCGCTCAACAGAACGCGATGGCAGTGTTCAGCCACGTCTGGGGCCAGTACTGCCCGCGCAAGTCCGTGTCGTACAACCCGACCGGGTCGGGTGCGGGCCGCGAGCAATTCATCGCCGGCCATGTCGACTTCGCGGGATCGGACTCTCCGCTGATCGCCGACCAGATCGGGCCCGCCGACCAAACGCTGCAATGGAAACCCCGCGTGGGACCTGCCGCTGGTGTTCGGGCCGGTCGCGTTGGTGTACAACCTGCCGGGTATCACGACGTTGACCGTCAACAGCGATGTGCTGGCCAGGATTTTGACCGGCAGAATCGCCGCCTGGAATGACCCGATCCTGGCGGCACTGAATCCCGGTATAGCCATGCCCGACACCAAGATCACGCCGATTTATCGGGTGGACTCGTCGGGGACCACCGACAACCTGCAGAAGTACCTGACGGCCGCCGCACCGGAGAGCTGGTCCAGAGGAGTCGGCACCGAATTTCAGGGCGGTGTCGGCGAAGGGGCAGCGAAGTCATCCGGTGTGGTCCAGGCGGTACGGACCATCCGCGGCGCCATCGGATATGTCGAGAAGGGCTTCGCTGACCAGGCGGGCCTTCCCTACGCGCAGATCGACACGGGCAACGGCGTGGTCCCGCTGACCAGTGAGACGGCCGGCAACGCCATCAACGCGGCCACCTTCGTGGCGCGTGGCAACGACCTGGTGCTGAACCTGAACTCGCTGTACGCCACCCAGCAGCCGGGTGCCTACCCGTTGGTGCTGGCCACCTACGAGATCGTCTGCTCGAAGGGCTACGACGCGGCAACGTCCGAAGCAATCAAGTCCTTCCTGACCGTCGCCGCGAACACCGGTCAGGCCAACCTCGCGTCGGCCGGCTACACCCCGTTGCCCGATAGGGTCAGGGAGCGACTGACCACCGCGATCAATGCAATGCAGTAGCCCTTGGGTTTCGAGAGCGACAGCAGAACCAGCAGTGACGGATTCACAGTGACGACGCCAGATCCAGCCCAGGGGGGTTCGGGTGCAGTCGTTGCCGCGCGCTTTACGCAGGCGCCGGTGGTACCCATCCGCCCATGGAAGGGTGCTCAACCCCGCTTCGGGGACCGGATATTTCGCAGGTTCGCGGAGGCTTCGGGGGTCCTGATCGCCGTCGTGGTCGATTGCGATCGGCGGGTTCTTGCTGTTGCGTGCGATACCGGCGTTGAAGCGCAACCAAGAGAACTTCTTCACCTACCGCGGCAACTGGGTCACGACCAACACGTCGGCGATGCACTTCGGCATCCTTGACCTGCTGCAGGTGACGGTGTTCATCTCGGTCTTCGCATTGATCCTGGCCATGCCGGTCGCTCTGGGTGTCGCCATCTTCCTCACCCAGTACGCGCCACGGCGGCTCGCCGGGCCGCTGGCCTACACGGTCGATCTGCTGGCCGCGGTTCCCTCGATCATCTACGGCGTGTGGGGTCTGTATGTACTCGCACCGCAACTGCGACCCGTCGCGACCTGGCTGAATCAGTCTCTGGGCTGGTGCTTCCTGTTCGCCGATGGCACCGCCTCGGCGGCTGGCGGCGGCACCATCTTCACCGGCGGCATCGTGCTGGCGGTGATGATCCTGCCGATCATCACCGCGGTCACCCGCGAAGTTTTCATGCAGACACCGCACGACCAGATCGAGGCCGCGCTGGCGCTCGGCGCCACCCGATGGGAGGTCGTCAAGACAACGGTGTTGCCGTTCGGTCGATCCGGGTACGTCAGCGGCGCGATGCTGGGTCTGGGCCGTGCCCTGGGTGAGACGGTCGCGCTGCTGATTATCTTGCGCGGCACCCAAAAGGCGTTCGGCTGGTCGTTATTCGACGGCGGCTCGACCTTCGCGACCAAGATCGCAGCCACCGCATGCGGAATTCAATGACCAGTACAAGGCCGGTGCTTATATCGCCGCGGGACTGGTGCTTTTCCTGTTCGACCTTTGTCGTCGATGCCTTGGCGCGTGGTGCCGTCGCCGGGACCGCGAAGGGGCAGCCGATGACCTCGATCTTCGACCGGCCCCTCAAGGCGCGGACGTTCTCCGGGCTCGGCCGGCGTCGTCGATTCGCGAATATCGTTGCGACCGTGCTGGTCTCGCTGTCGATGGTGATCGCGCTGGCGCCATTGCTGTGGGTGCTGTGCTCGGTGATCGCCAAGGGGTTCAAGGCGATCACGTCGCAGCGCGTGGTGGACGCATTCACAAGCGGGTATGACGGCATTCATGGCTGGGGGCGGCGCATACCACGCGATCGTCGGTACCCTGCTGCAGGGATTGGTGTGCGCCGCGATCTCCATCCCGATCGGTGTCATGGTCGCGATCTATCTGGTCGAGTACGGCGGCGGCACCCGACTGGGCAGGCTGGCCACCTTCATGGTGGACATCCTCAGTCCGGTGTGCCCTCGATCGTGGCGGCATTGTTCATCTACGCGTTGTGTGTGGCGACGCTGGGCTTTCCCCGTTCGGAGTTCGCGGTGTCGTTGGCGTTGGTGCTGTTGATGCTGCCGGTGATTGTGCGGGCGACCGAGGAGATGCTGCGGATCGTTCCGGTAGATCTCCGCGAGGCCAGCTATGCGCTAGGGGTCCCGAAGTGGAAAACCATTGCCAGGATCGTGATTCCGACGGGGCTGTCGGGCATCATCACCGGGGATCATGTTGGCGGTGGCCAGGGTGATGGGTGAGACGGCCCCGCTGCTGATCCTGGTCGGTTATTCGCAGGCCATCAACTTCGACATCTTCAGCGGGTTCATGGGGTCGCTGCCCGGCATGATGTACGACCAGACAGTCGGCCGGCGCGGGCGTCAACCCGGTTCCCACGGATCGGCTGTGGGGAGCCGCGCTGACGCTGATCCTGATGATCGCGGTCATCAACATCGGAGCCAGGGTGGTCGCGATGATGTTTGCTCCCAAGAAGTCGTAGGCAGGAGCGCTAGGTGGCCAAGCGATTGGACCTGAAAGACGTCAACATCTACTACGGATCGTTTCACGCGGTCGCTGATGTGTCGCTGTCGATTCTGCCCCGCAGCGTGACGGCGTTCATCGGCGCGTCGGGCTGCGGCAAGACGACCGTGCTGCGCACGCTGAACCGGATGCACGAGGTCATCCCCGGTGCCCGGGTCGAGGGCACGGTGCTGCTCGACGATGAAGACATCTACGCCCCCGGTATCGACCCGGTCGGTGTGCGCCGGGCGATCGGGATGGTGTTCCAGCGGCCAAATCCGTTCCCCGCCATGTCGATTCGCGACAACGTGGTGGCCGGCCTGAAGCTGCAGGGGGTGCGCAATCGCAGGCTGCTCGACGACGTCGCCGAACACTCGCTGCGCGGCGCGAACCTGTGGGACGAGGTCAAGGATCGGTTGGACAAGCCCGGCGGCGGGCTGTCCGGCGGGCAGCAGCAGCGGCTGTGCATCGCGCGGGCCATCGCCGTGCAACCCGATGTGTTGCTGATGGACGAGCCGTGCTCCGCGCTGGACCCGATCTCGACGATGGCGATCGAGGACCTGATCAGTGAGCTGAAGCAGGACTACACGATCGTCATCGTCACCCACAACATGCAGCAGGCCGCCCGGGTCAGCGATCACACGGCGTTCTTCAACCTGGAAGCAGCGGGAAAGCCCGGCCGGCTGGTCGAGATCGACGACACCGAGAAGATCTTTTCCAACCCGACCCAGAAGGCGACCGAGGACTACATCTCCGGCCGCTTCGGCTAACGGCTAAGCGGCTTACGGCGACGGGGGCGGCTGTGTCGTCTTCGGGCAATCTGCCGGTCGCCTGGAAGATGACGCGCCTGGCCACCTCGACGGCGTGGTCGGCGAAGCGTTCGTAGAACCGGCCCAGCAACGTCACGTCGACGGCGGCCGCCACGCCGTGCCTCCATTCCCGGTCCATCAGCACCGAGAACAGGTGCCGGTGCAGATCGTCCATCGCGTCGTCTTCTTCGCGGATCCGGGCGGCTTTCTCCGGGTCGCGGGACAACACCACCTCTTGCGCGCTGTTGCCCAATTCGACTGCGACTCTGCCCATTTCGGCGAAGTACCCATTGACCTCTTCGGGCAATGCGTGCTGGGGATGGCGTCGGCGGGCGATCTTGGCGACGTGCAGCGCCAGTGCGCCCATCCGGTCGATGTCGGCCACCATCTGGATGGCGCTCACAATCGACCGCAGGTCGCCGGCCACCGGCGCCTGCAACGCCAGCAGCACGAACGCGCTCTCCTCGGCGCGAGCGCTCGAGTGTCGCGATCTCTTCGTGGTCGGAGATCACCTGTTCGGCCAGAACGAGGTCGGCCTGCAGCAGTGCCTGGGTTGCCCGCTCCATGGCCACCCCCGCCAGCCCGCACATCTCGCCAAGCCGCTCGGACAAATCCGAGAGCTGCTCATGGTAGGCGGTCCGCATGCCGCCAAGCCTACTTACTCGGCGTCGAAAACGGCGGCCTACGCGGGTCGAAAGACGGTTATTCGCAGGTGGTGTCGGCGGCGTTGGTGACCGTCAGGTCGTCCGGGCAGTTTGGTTGGCGTGTTGCCCGGGCTGCGGTCGATCTGCACGCTGACCGACGAGCCGCTGGGTGCGGGAGGGGAAACCGACTTGAAGTCAGGGCCGAGCACCACCTGAACGACCTGCCCGTAGCCGGAAACCCGCTGCAACCTTCGAATTGGCGAACGCCGATGCCACCGTCGCGGCCGCCTGCTCGTTGCCGGCGGAGAAGAACACGGTCGTCGCGTTCACCGAACTCGGGATAGTCGTCGGGCGACATGACGTTGAAGCCGCTGCGCTTGAGCTGGGTGGTGGCGGTTGCGGCCAGACCGCTCTGGGCGGTCGCGTTGGAGACCCGCACGGTGACGTCGTCGGGCGAGGTCGTCGTCACCTGCTCGCGCTGAGCCTCGGGGGCCGCGCTCGGCGGCGGTGCTTCTTGGTGCTGGGCGCGCTTGTCGGCCCCGAGGTTGGCGGTCGTTCCCAGGCTCTGCGCGTTCTGATCGTTTTCCTCGGGCAGCGGATCATCGTTGATGATCGCGTCGAAAAGCGCCTTCATGTCGGCCGTGCGCGGCGGTTCGTCGCCGTTCTGGTCCGTCACGCCGGTCGGCACCGTGACGAACGTGAAGTGCCCGGCCGCCATGCCCTGCAGCGACTGACCCAGCTCGACCAAGGTCCTTGGTCTTGACGTTGTCGACGTAGCTGTTGCTGATGAACATGTTGACGACGTTGTTGAGCTTGTTGAGGTCGATCAACGTGTCCTCGGAGATCAGCGAACGCAGCAGCGACGACAAGAACAACTGCTGGCGCTTGATACGGCCGTAGTCACCGTTGAATTCGGTGGTGACCTGGCGGGCCCGCACGTAGTTCAGCGCGGTCGGGCCGTCGATGACCTGGCGTCCGGCGTGGTCCAGGACGGTGCCCAGTTCGTAGTCGTGCAGCGGTGTCTTGCTGCACACCTCGACACCGCCGAGTGCCTCGACCATCTTCGCGAACCCGGAGAAGTCGACGGCGATGAACCGGTTGATGCTCAAACCGGACAGCTTCTGGATTTCCTTCACCAGACACTTCGGACCGCCGAAGGAGAACGCCGAGTTCAATTTGGTCTCGGTGTAGACCATCTTGGAACCCCACGTCTTTGTCTTCTCGTCGTAGAGGGGTCCGTACTTGCCGGTGTCGGGGTTCCAGGCCTCGCACTGCATCGGGGTGATCGCCAGGTCGCGCGGGAACGACACCGCCACCACGCGTTTGCGGTTCGCCGGGATGTTGACCAGCATCACGGTGTCCGACCGTGCGCCGCCGGCGTCCTCGGTGTCGCCGGCGCCCATGTTGGCGTTCGCCCCGGAGCGCGAGTCCATGCCGACGATCAGGAAGTCTCTCGTCGCCGTACTGCCCGTTGGGGTCGACGATGTCGCTGCGAGTCCGGGTCGAGTGCGCTGATGGTGTTGAGGCGGTTGTTCTTCGACGTGCTCCACTGCCATGCGCCGCCGGTCAGGACCAGCGCCAGCACGGCGAACAACGCCGCCATCGAGCGCCCGGCCAGCAGTATCGGCCTGCGGCGGGACTTGTGTTTCGGCGACGGTCTCGGCAGATTCGCGTCGGCGGATCCGCTTCGGCTTGGCCGGGCGCGACGCGGTCGGTACCTCGGCGGTCCGGTCGGGCTCGGGCTCGTCGCCGTTCGGGTAGTTCGTGACCTCGAGGTCGGGAATCTCCGAGGGACGTCGAGCGAGTAGGCCGGGATTCGATGACCTGGGTGTCCTGCTGGTCGACGAGCACATCCGGATCGGGTTCGAGGCGGTTCGTCGTCGAGGTCGGCGCGGCGGTGACGGGTGCCGGTGGTGTTGGCGCCGACTTTGGCGATCAGGTCGGCGACGCTGAGCGCTCCCGCGGCATGACGTACCGGCCTTTTCCGCCTGCGTGCCGGCAACTCGGCGGCCTCGACGAGCGTCCGCGGTCTCGGTGGGCGGCTCAACCTGCCATCGGTGGATGCTGTCATCGGCGGGCGGCTCGGTGAACCGCTCCCACGGCGCGGCGCCGAACGAGGCTCGGTTGGCCGGTCGTCGGGAGCCGCGTGCGAGTGGCCAAGAGTGGCGTCTACCTCGCCGTCACTCATGTCCTACTCGGCCTCCGAAGCTCTGATGCCGCCGTCAGTGATGTCCGTGCGCCAAGTCACCGCAGTGCCGCGCTAATCAGCGCCGCAACTGTCGCTACCCGCAGCCCTCGTGCAGCGGAGTAAACAATCCGCCGCCCAAGCGCAATCCAGCAAGGTCCACATCGTACTGACTTATCGGCCCGGACGCGATTTCGAGCAGGGTCTCGGTTCAGCCACCGGAATGCATGACGTCGGCTCCCGCCGGCACCGTGCAGTCGTCGGGGTCGTTCAGCCAGCCTTCGGGCAGGGCGACGCGGGCAGGCGAACCTTGCCGGCCCCGCGGCCCGGTCGCCGCCTCCGGGAAGGGGACGCTGCCGTCCAGCCGGTCCAGCAGCGTGTCGAGCTCGTCGAGGGTATTGACCAGCGCCAATGCCCGTCGCAACTCGGATCCCGCCGGGAAGCCATGCAGATACCAGGCGACGTGCTTGCGGATATCGCGCATGCCCTTGTCCTCGCCGAAATGCGCGGCGAGCAGCTCGCCGTGCCGGCGCACGATGTCGGCGACCTCGCCGAGCGTCGGCGGGGTGGGCGCCGGGCTGCCGGTGAATGCGGCCGACAGTTCGGCGAACAGCCACGGCCGGCCCAGGCATCCGCGGCCGATGACGACGCCGTCGCAGCCGGTGCTGGCCATCATGGTCAGCGCATCGCTGGCGTCGTAGATGTCGCCGTTGCCGAGCACCGGAATCGTCTGCACCTGCTGCTTGAGCTGGGCGATCTGCTCCCAATCGGCGGTGCCGGAGTAGCGCTGCGCCGCGGTCCGGGCGTGCAGCGCGACCGCGGCGGCGCCTTCGGCTTCGGCGATGCGGCCGGCGTCCAGATGCGTGTGGTGCCCGTCGTCGATGCCGATGCGGAACTTGACCGTCACCGGGATGCCGGTGCCCTCGGTGGCGCGCACCGCCGCGGCCACGATCTGGCCGAACAGCCTGCGCTTGAACGGCAGCGCCGCGCCGCCGCCGCGCTTGGTGACCTTGGGCACCGGGCAGCCGAAATTCATGTCGATGTGATCGGCCAGATCCTTCGTCGGCGATCATCTTGGCCGCCGCGTAGGTGGTTGCCGGGTCGACGGTGTAGAGCTGCAGCGAGCGTGGCGACTCGTCCGGCGAGAACGTCGTCATGTGCATGGTGACCGGATGCCGCTCGACGAGCGCACGCGCGGTCACCATCTCGCAGACGTACAGGCCGCTGACCGTGCCGACCTTCGACTGCTCTAGCTCACGGCACAGCGTCCGGAATGCGACGTTCGTCACACCGGCCATCGGGGCCAGCACCACCGGGCTGGCTAGCGGGATCGGACCGATGCGCAATGCGCGGCTACCGACGGCTCATTACCAGCTTGCCGGCAGTGTTGATGCAGCTCGAGTGCGGTGACCTTCTTGCCCGTACGGACTTCCCGGTCGAGTTGGCGCTGCTTGGACACCTCGAACTTGTCGCAGGCCATCCTCGAGTTCCTGGATCAGCACGGCAAGGTCGTCGCGCAACGCTGCGGCCTCACCGGTGAAGTCCTCGCGCTCGAAGATGCGCCACTTCTTCAGCACCGGCATGACGACCTCGTCGAGGTGGATGCGCGGATCGTAGACGCCCCCGACGGCGATGAACACGGCCTTGCGGCGGAACTCGGGCACCTGGAAGCCGGGCATCTGGAAGTTGCGCAGGATCTTGTGCAGCGCCCTCATCGCCTGATTGGGCGAGATCGCAAACCCGGCCTCGCTGACATCACGGTAGAAGATCATGTGCAGGTTCTCGTCGGCCGAGATCTTGCCCAGCAACTGGTCGGCGATCGTCTCGTTGCAGGCTTTACCCGTATTGCGGTGCGAAATTCGGGTCGCCAGCTCCTGGAACGTGACGTAGATGACCGAATCGAAGAGGCTCGTCGGCGAAGATGTCGTCTCGAATCTGGTGGTTCTGGCCCGGGCTGAAGCCCCGGTTGACCACCTCGATGCGCAGCTTCTCCAATTCGACCGGGTCGACCGCGCGGGTCACCACCAGGTAGTCGCGCAGCGCGATCCCGTGCCGGTTCTCTTCGGCGGTCCACCGGTTGACCCACTGGCCCCAGGGGCCGTCCATGCCGAAGTTCATCGCGATCTCGCGGTGATACGACGGCAGATTGTCTTCCGTCATCAGGTTCTGCACCATCGCCACCTGGGCGACGTCGGAAAGCTTGCGTCTGCTCCGGGTCCCACTCCTGGCCGCCGAGCGCATAGAAGTTCTTCCCGTCCGACCACGGTATGTAGTCGTGCGGGTTCCAGTACTTGTGCATGCTCAGGTGCCGGTTCATGTTCTTCTCGACGACGGGCTCAAGTTCGTGCAGTAGCTGCAGGTCGGTCAGCTTGCCGGACATGGCACCCCCAGTTATCTGTGTCTATCGGTTGCATCAATATATCTGTGTCGGCCAGTAGCATCAAGTTCCCGCCCGTTCGTGGCGGGTCACAACTCTGCGTCGGAATGCGGGCGCTGCCCGGCGGTCGCAATGCGGGCGCCGCCCGTCGGACGCAATGTCGCTACTCGGACCCTCTTCGGGAGGCGGTACATACGGAGCCGCCGTGTTGAAAAGCATGTTGACGCAGTAATCGATGAACTGCTTGCGGCTGGCCCCAAGCTGTCCGTTCAGGTACGCGGTGAACAGAGCTTGTCAGGCCGCCGACCAGGCTGGTGGCGATCATTTTCTGCAGCACGGGATCGCCGATGCCCGACAGCTTGCGCTGCAGGAGATCGATGAATTTGGGCATCCACTCCGCGCCCGACTGGGTCAGGATCGGCTCGACCGCCGGCGCCAAGAGCAGCACGCGCCCGCGCACCGGGTCGTCGACCATCAGCTCGACGAATTGTTCGACCGCTTCCCGAGGGGTGTCCGCCGACGTCAGGGTCGTCATGGCCCGCGCGCAGACATCGTCGTACACCGCGCGCACGAATTCGTCCCGGTCGGTGAAGCTCTCGTAGAAATATCGTTCGGTCAGCGCGGCCTTGCGGCAGACCGCACGGACCGTCAGGGCAGGCCCGCGCTCGCTGCCCGATAACTGCACGCCAGCGGCGATGAGGTTGTCGCGACGAAGGGCGTGGCGATTTTCCAAGGGGACGCCTGACCAACGGCCCCGTCGTTGACCAGACTGCACATCGCTCCTAAGCTACAAAGTGACAACGTACGTAGTCACAATTCGACTAGCTACCAGGAAACCCACAGTGACCCAACATACGTCCGCAGCCCGTCCACTGACCAGCACCGAAGCTGGTTGCGGCGCGCCCACCGTCGGCGAGTCGGCAATTTCTCCTGATGGGCCCAATGGTGTCGCCGGTGGCTGTCCGGTGTCACCGTCGGGATATCAGGCGCCACCGATCCCGCTCGGCCCGGATTCTTTGACGTGGCGCTACTTCGGGGATTGGCGCGGCATGTTGCAGGGTCCGTGGGCAGGCTCCATGCAGAACATGCACCCCCAGCTGGGCGCGGCGGTCATCGACCACTCGACTTTCTTCCGGGAACGCTGGCCCCGCCTGCTGCGGTCGCTGTACCCGATCGGCGGAGTTGTCTTCGACGGAGACCGCGCCCCGGTCACCGGCGCCGAGGTGCGCGACTATCACGTCGACATCAAGGGTGTTGACGAACAGGGTCGCCGCTACCACGCGCTGAACCCCGACGTCTTCTACTGGGCGCATGCCACCTTCTTCGTCGGGACTGTTCATGTGGCCGAACGGTTTTGCGGCGGCCTGACCGAGGCGCAGAAACACCAATTGTTCGACGAACATGTCGACTGGTACCGGATGTACGGCATGAGCATGCGGCCGGTACCGGCATCCTGGGAGGAATTTCAGGTTTACTGGGACCACATGTGCCGCAACGTGTTAGAGAACAACGAGGCGGCACGTGCCGTGCTGGATCTGACTGAGCTGCCCAAGCCCCCGTACGCGCGGGCGGTTCCGGACTGGTTGTGGGCGGCGCAACGCAAACTGCTGGCGCCGTTCTTCGTCTGGTTCACCGTCGGTCTCTACGATCCGCCGGTTCGCCACCTGATGGGCTACCAGTGGTCGCGCCGCGACGAATGGCTGCACCGGCGCCTCGGTGACTTCATTCGTCTCGTTTTCGCCTGTGTGCCAACACGATTCCGTAAGCACCCTCGGGCCAGGGCCGGCTTGGATCGTGCCTCCGGACGGATCCCGGCCGACACGCCGCTGGTGCAGACACCGGCGCGCAACCTGCCGCCGCTCGATGAGCGCGACAACCCGATGCACTACTGCCCCAAGGTTTCCTAGGATCCTTTCGGCAGTGCCCTGCGTGTTATGCGTGGGCGTGGCCGTGCACGTCTTCCAGACCGGACTGATGCACGTGCTGATGGGTGTGCTCGGTCCCGTCCTGGTGGGCGTGGGAGTGCTCGTGCGCGACATGCTCGTGCTCATGCGTGGTGTGTGCATGCGTGTGAGCCACATCGGCGTGCTGGTGTTCGTGTGCGTGCGCGGTGTCATGGGTGTGCGGCTCGGTCATGGTCAACTCCTCGTCCGAAATATGTTGTGGTTAGCCGTCGTTCACGGCTTTGTCGATGCCGATGATTCGGCCACCACCTTCAGTCCAGTGCCGTCGCGGTGATGACGGGGAACCCCGGGTCCGGCGTGCTCGGCGTTGAAGACAGCGTCGATGACGAGCTGGCGGACGTGGTCGTTCTCCAGGCTGTAGAAGATCGTGGTGCCGTCTCGGCGGGTGCGCACCAGGCGTGCCATGCGCAGTTTCGCAAGGTGCTGGGACACCGACGGCGCCGGCTTGCCGACGTGCTCGGCAAGCTCGTTGACCGACATCTCGCGGTGCGTCAACGACCACAGCACCTGCACCCGGGTGGCGTCGGCCAGCATGCGGAAGACTTCGACCATCAAACTTGTTTGGTCGTCCGGCAACCGGGCTTCGCTATTACCTGCATGCATACGCAGATAATAGCTGGAACATCGCGTCAGGCTGCCGGTTTCAGCCGGGCGGGACGACCGTCGATTTGCGTTGGCCGCCGTTGCGTTCATGCCACAGTCGGTAGACGTCCACCGCGGCATCCTGGGGCTGGTATCGCATGGGCAGGCGCCGCTGGTCCCAGCTCTTCGCGAATTCGTCGTAAAACGTTGAGACCTCGAAGTATTTACGGTCGTCGAGGTAGTACTGCTCGTAGGACTCGCGCGTGATCAAGAAGACGACTTCCTTGGGGGAGCAGTAGTACAGCGAGCCCAGGCACATCGGGCACGGGTTGGCCATCACGTAGATGGTGGTGTCGACCAGGTGCTCGGTGCCCAGCTTCATGCACGCCTCCCGGATCGCGAGGATCTCGGCGTGGGCGGTTGGGTCGTTGGTCTGGGCGACCTTGTTGGCGCTCTCGGCGAGGACTTCGCCGTCTTGGACGATCACCGTCGCGAACGGACGGCCGCCCTCGGCGACGTTTTGACGGGCCAGGTCGATCGTCCGTTGGGCAAAGTCAGTCACGGGTCCTCCGGCGCGCAAAGACGGGGGTCAGATAACTCGGAGCGTAGTCCCGGCAGGTCCCGGCGCCGCCGCTGTGGTAATAACTAGCTTATCTATATTTGTTTGGGTTTACGGAGCAGGGAGCACCATGGCGCGCACCGATAGCGATCGCTGGGATCTCGCGACGAGTGTCGGGGCCACGGCAACGATGGTCGCCGCCCAGCGGGCGCTGTCCAGCGACGAGAAGTTGATTGACGATCCCTATGCCGCGCCGTTGGTGCGTGCGGTCGGGATAGATGTGTATGTCCGGTTGGTCAACGGGGAGATTCCGGTTGGCGAGGATTCCGAATTCGATCCACGGCGGATGGCCGAGGGGATGGCCTGTCGCACCAGGTTCTACGACCAGTTCTTTCTCGGATGCGGCACAGAGCGGCGTTGCCCAGGCGGTGATTCTCGCCTCGGGTCTCGATGCACGCGCCTACCGCTTGCCGTGGCCGGCGGGCACCGTCGTCTACGAGGTCGACATGCCCGAGGTGATCGAGTTCAAGACCCTCACCCTGAGCGACCTCGGTGCCGAGCCGACCGCCGAGCGGCGCACCGTCGCTGTCGATCTGCGTGACGATTGGGCCACCGCACTGCAGGCTGCGGGATTCGACCCGAAGGCTCCCTCGGTGTGGAGCGCGGAGGGCTTGCTGGTGTACCTGCCGGACGATGCGCAGGACGCGCTGTTCGACAACATCACCGCGCTGAGCGCCCCGGGCAGCCGGCTGGCGTTCGAATTCGTGCCTGACACAGCAATTTTCGCGGATCCGCGATGGCGCGCACACCACGACCGGATGAGCGAATTCGGGTTCGAAGTCGATTTCAACGATCTCGTCTATCACGGCCAGCGCAGCCACATCGTCGACTACCTCAAGCAGCGCGGCTGGGCAGTGTCGTCACACACGGTCAAGGAACTGCACGAGGCCAACGGGTTTCCCTATCCCGACGACGAGGTCGCGGAAGCCTTCGCCGATGTGACCTACAGCAGCGCGGTGCTGACGCGATAACACCGAAGGATGTGGCGGGGCGGGCCTCAGCGAAGCAGGCCATCCCGCAGGCGGCTGGTGAGCAGTTCCGAAAACACCGCACGAGCCGGTTCATAAAGGTTGTGAAAAGTCCCACGAACCGCATCCCGGTTGTATTCGGGAATTGACGCGATCGGGATCCAGAAGCTGTCGATGTCCAACTGGAAGAACGGTCCGGGCTCAACCGGCATCGTCCGGCGCAGGTAGTAGTTGGGATCGAGCACCTGGCCCATGCCTGGCCCGTAGCGCACGATCATCGATTTGCCTGGTTGCTGCTCGCGGTAAACCGCAGCGCCCTGCCATTCGGTCAGGGCCAGCCCGCCGGGAGCGATGCGTTGCGGGCCGAGTAGCGGCTCGGCGATCCATTCGGCCCAGTCGATGCGACCATCAGGGCCCGCCGGGACTCGGATCTCCAGGAGATAGCGCAGACCGATGCGTTCCACCCCGACGATCGACGACACCTGCGAGCGGGCGTCGAGGACCCGCATCGCGACGTCGGATAACGCCTCGAAGGTGGTGTAGGCGGTGGTTTCGATGACGATTGCCTGATTTTTTATTGAGGCGGCTTGCGTGCTGTCCCGGTTGACGTAACGGACGAAGTGCTCGGGCGTTGGTGCCGGACCGCCCCCCGGGCCCACTCCCCAGGCCATGTCCTGAGCTTGGCGTTCGATCGGCAGGTCGTCGGCGAGAAGGCGTTTGAGCTCTCGGCTCGACGATTCGGTGAGGGAATCCGTTGCGGGGTGACGGATTTCCATCGTTACCAGGGCTACGGGCGCATTTTGCCAGGCCGGATCGACACTCACCTCGCGAAGCATAGCCAAGTCGGTCGGCGGCCGAACGTTGGCCGTGCCGCACGGCTGAGGGGCCACAAGCCGGCGAACGCGCGCCGCCGCCCCTGCGCGACGTGTCAGGCAGTGCCCGACGTAACGCGCATTTCGGGCAGCCCGGCATCCTGCAGCACCTCAAGCTGGCGTTTCCAACGCCGTGAACGGTAGCTGACACCCATAACGCCACGGGAACGGGAGAACTAGCGTGACCACCGCCGAACAGCCAGAGCCAGAAGGCGACGAACAGCCCCCTCAAGCGGACGACAAGCAAGAAAATGACGTGTCCGCTGACGAAAGCCCCACCTCGGCACCGCCGGGCGAGACCACAACTGCAGGCGGGTGAGGCACACCTACCGGGCGGAATGCTCAGATATGGGGCCGCGGGTTGAACCCAACGGAAGACCTGTCGGCGAATAAACGTCGGCTGGGCTGCCGTTTTGGTGCCCCCACTAGGACTCGAACCTAGGACCTGCGGATTAAAAGTCCGTAGCTCTACCAACTGAGCTATAGGGGCGGTGACGATTCAGGATACTTGGGCCAGAATTGCGACCCGAACACCGCTCGTTTGAGGATTGGGCCTGCGGTGACCTAAGCTGGCGTGGCTCCCAACGGTAGTTGCGTTGCGAGTGCCCCCGGAGTGATTCGGACTTTGGCCCCCATCGTCTAGTGGCCTAGGACGCCGCCCTTTCACGGCGGTAGCACGGGTTCGAATCCCGTTGGGGGTACGCGCACGGCGGCAGTGTCGGAGCGAGCAGTACACGCAGGAAAGCAAGGCCCTGTGGCGCAGTTGGTTAGCGCGCCGCCCTGTCACGGCGGAGGTCGCGGGTTCGAGTCCCGTCAGGGTCGCCAGCACGGCGAGGCACACGCTGCCTTCCGGTCATGGCCAGGTAGCTCAGTCGGTATGAGCGTCCGCCTGAAAAGCGGAAGGTCGCCGGTTCGATCCCGGCCCTGGCCACTTCAGAGGCATGTTTCTGCGTCAGCCACGTGAAGTGATTCGACGATTATTCAACGTTTATACCCATCGCCTTGTCCAGTGCCGTGGCCACTTCCGGTGTGCACGTTGCCCCGCGACATGTAGACATCCTGAGTCATCGAGGGCCGCGCGTGGCCCAGCTGGTCCGCGCCCACGCGTGCCGACAGCCCGGAATCATCGATCAGCGTCGCCACTGTTTTGCGGAACGAGTGCGACGACACGTCCGGCAAGCCCAGGGAGTCGCGTACCTCTCGCCACTGCTTACCGAAGTTGTCCGGGTCCCGGAGAGAGTCAGATGACGACGGGAAAATCACCCCGACCGTGTTCGGCCGCAGCTGCTCGCCTTTGCGTCGATGCAGTGCGTCCACGGCGAACTGGGGGAGTGCCACCGTTCGAGCGCCGCCACCCTTTGTGGTGTCCTGCCTAACGAGCCCAACGCCCTTCAAACGGACGATCGACCCGGCGACCGTGAGGCGCCGGCCATCTAGGTCGACGTCGTCCCAACGCAGCGCCAGTAACTCGCCACGACGAAGGCCGGTCGCCGCAAGGATGAGCACTGGGTCCCGGAGATCCTTGCTCTGGCAGACCTCGGAGCCCTCGATTGCCTTGAGCAGTTCGCGCACCTGGTCGACTCCGAGCGCGGGCGGCCGAATGCAATGGCATATGCAGGGCTGCAACATGATCCGTTGATTTCCGTCATTGACTCGATCATTCGCCGAGATTGAAGTACGGGGCTGAAACTGCTGTCAGCAACGGGTGTTCACGGCGATCGTGGCGTGCGCAGCGGATGGCAGCGCCGCGGACGGCGGCGCAGTCTCTCCGTGAGGCGACTGCTAGGACCCGGTCGAGCACAGGAACAATCCCATCTTCGTGCTTGACCCCTGCACCATTTTGGTGCAGGCTGACTCCACATTGATTTCTGGTGTCCAAATTGCTCCAGATGGATGCGGAGGGAACCGCCATGACGGTCGGCTTAGTCGACGTTCTCATCGGGCATATGGCGTGGCGCGTTGGCAGGGTTACCTCGCGTTCTTTGATTGCGGCGCAAGCTAACTCCAACGTCAACTCGTTCTTTCACGCCTGATTGATTATGCCGAACCTTCATCGGACCCGTGCGCGTGCGATACGGAACAAATATTTGTGGCACCGGCTGCCGGTACCAATCGCCGAGACCGAGGCGAGCACTGAATTCGCGACTTTCACAGAGTCTTACGAGATTGAGGAGAAGATGACGACAGAACAGAGTTCGAGGCCGGTCAGGCGCCCTCCCGATGCCAATTCGTCGCACTCGTCGACGAACGTTTGGACATGGGTATGGACCGCCCTCGGTATCGCAACGGTCCTCCTAGTTGCGTGGAACGCGACCAATTACCCGGATGAGCGAATCGCAAATCCGAATGTTCAAGGCGCGCCACGGCCGGTCGAGCCGCTACTCGGCTTCCATCACTGGATTCCAGTTCTACAGATCTTCACGCTCATCGCCGTCGTTGGCCTGATCGTGGCGGCCGTGTGGGGTTGGCGGCGCTACGGACCACACCCGTACATCCTGATGGGCTTGGTAACGACGATCATCGTCTGGCAGGACCCGATGATGAACTGGGCGCCGTACGCCGTGTACGACCCGCGGCTTTGGCATTGGCCCGAGTCATGGCCGTATGTCTCGCTCGCGCCGACTGTCGAACCATTCGTCGTCTTCGGCTACGTGATGTTCCAGTTCGGACCGTACTTCCCGGCAGTCTGGGCGCTCCGCAAGATCCAGGCACGACGGTCTGCCGACAGTTTCGTCTGGCGTCATCCATTGGTCACCCTCGGCGTGCTCATCTTCATCTTCGGGTTCATCATCGACATGATTCTCGAAGTCTCGATGATCCAAACCGGGCTGTACATGTACTCGCAGGTCATTCCATTCGGCTCGATCTTCGCGGGTACTACCCACCAGTTCCCGCTGCTTTGGGAGTCGTCTCTGGTGACCCTCGTCATGATTCCTGCAGGCGTCTTGGTCTATCGCGATGACACCGGCCGATCGGTGTCCGAGAAGCTCGCCAACGCGCCCGCCTCTTCCCGACGCGGCCAGCGCTCGGCTCGTTCATGGTGATGCTCATCATCGTCAACGTGTTCTACCTGGTTTACGGACTCGCTTTCGCCTCCTTCAAGTGGACCGGGATCGCGACTTCAGTCGCTTGCCCGTGGCCGTACCCAGACGCGAAAGTCTATGACCCGCAAGGCTTCTACGAGCAGAACGGCCAGAAAGGGCCCTATTCAGTCGGTATCTGGTCTGGCTGGATGATGGCCCAACCCGACGGCCGTCCGCACGTCGAGCTTGGATCCGTCAGCGACCGCTGCTCGACTGATAAGACGGGGTAAACCCCTCACCGCCGCACCGCGAAGCAAAGCCTCATGTACGTGTGTTGAAGCCGCAGATTCTATCGTCCCTCGAAAGGAGACCCTGATGCCCGAACCCCGTCGCCATTGTCCGCGAATTCTGTGAGTTGATGGAGAAGCGTGACCCCGATGCATTGCGGCCCTTGCTAGCTGAGCACGCTGTCTACCAGAACGTCGGAATGCCTGCCGTCGTCGGCGTGGACGCGATCGCGGAGAACATGGCTGCCCAGTTCTCGATGTTTCCCGACGCGTACGCATTTGAGATCGTGAACATCGCCGCCGACGGTCCGGTCGTACTCACTGAGCGACTTGACTACATCCAAACGCCGAACGGCGACAAGCCGGCCGTTCCCGTTATGGGAACCTTCGCCGTTGACGGCAATAAGATCACTCGATGGACGGACTACTTCGATATCAATCTGACCGTGAAACTCCTTCAGGGTGAGGACATCACCGCGCTCGTGCCGGCGAGTGCAGGCCGGTAACGCCGCAGCGCGACAGGGGGCCTCTAATGACTAAGACGTGTGTTGTCGACGGTGCGGTCATCGATTACGAGGACACGGGAGCAGGACCGGTCGTGGTGTTCGTTCACGGTGTGTACGTCGACCGGCGCGATCTGGCGTCGCGTGGTGACCGCCATCGGGGGCCGTGCCCGTTGTATCGTCCCGACCTGGCCGCTGGGTGCTCATGAACCTGCGGCGGCCGGTGTCGACCTGAGCGCCGCGGCCACTGCGCGGCGTATCGTCGGCTTCCTCGAAGCCCTTGATCTGCGTGGCGTCACGCTCGTCAGCCAACGACACCGGCGGTGGGCTGGTGCTCGCCGCACTTGGCGATCCTTCGCTCGATTCGTCAAGAATCGGCAGCCTGGTCTTCACCAATTGCGACAGTTACGAGCACTTCCCGCCCGGCCAGTTCCGGATACTTGTCAAG
Source organism: uncultured Actinomycetota bacterium (assembly GCA_963832935.1). GTDB lineage: Bacteria > Actinomycetota > Actinomycetes > Mycobacteriales > Mycobacteriaceae > Mycobacterium. The sequence continues at coordinate 241,642 of CAWHWA010000006.1, read as the reverse complement.
TTGTGCCAGATCAGTCCACGCCTCGGCAGTGCAGTGCTGCGAGCCCTATCGACGAAGCCCGGCTTGAGTGTCTTCCTCAAGGCTGTCTGCAAGCAACCGGTTACCGACGCCGAGAAGTCGGCCATCTTCGGAGCATTTCTCACCGACTCCGAGACGCGACGCCAGGCAGCCGCCGTCACCGCCTCCCTCGATCCAGCACTGACATTGCGGGCGATTCCAGCGATACGAGCCTTCTCCGGAGCGGTCACCCTCGCATGGGCCAGCGGCGACCCGATGTTCCCGTTGGACCACGCACGCCGCTTGGCGGCGGACTTCCCGAACTCGCAACTCATCGAGATTCCGGAGAGTCTGACCTACGTCATGCTCGACGCGCCCGAACCGCTCGCCGAAGCGATCTCGTCCATAGTGGCGGCGTCATGAGTCCCGAGAACGGTAACGAGAGTTGGGGTATCACAGCCAATCTCGGAACGACCGCGCTCGGGTGGCGTCGCAGCGCGCGGCCGAAACGGCGCAACCACACCCTCTGGTGCGTGACGACTTCGCCTCAGTCATGGTGGCGGCGGCCAACCAGCCCGGATGGCAGACGATGGCGACCGGTGATCTCTCCTGGATGGGGCCTGAGGACGACAAGGGACGACGCGCCGCGGAAACCGGGCGGAACTATGTCGCCACCCGCACGGTGTTCTTCGACGACTACTGCGCCGCTGCGGTAGCGACCGGAATCGGCCAAATCGTGATTCTGGCTTCAGGTCTCGACGCGCGGTCGTACCGCCTTCAATGCCTCAACGACATCGACGTGTACGAGATCGACCAGCCCGAAGTGTTGGCGTTCAAGGAGTCCGTCCTTACCGCGCACGGCGCGACAGCGCTTGCCGCCTTGCGGTTGGTGCCCATCGATCTGCGGGACGACTCGTGGCCGTCGGTCTTGGGCGCGGCCGGCTTCGAGACATCACGACCCACAGCGTGGCTCGCGGAGGGGTTGCTTCCCTATCTCGGCTCGGATGAGCATGATCGCTTGTTCACCGCGGTTACCGCTCTCAGTGCACCCGGCAGTCAATTGGCCGCCGAGGTGTACCCAAACGCCGAACTGTCTTTCGGTGAGACACGCATGGATAAATGGCGCGACGGGGCGAAGGACATGAACGACACGATCGGTGTCAGCATGGACGTCGCCTCGTTCATCAAAGACGACGACGCCACCGACACTGCCGTTTGGCTGTCCCGGCGCGGCTGGGTTGTAGAGACGCTCGACAGTCGCGAGGAGATGACACGACACGGCAGACCGATTCCGGTCGATGTCATGGACATCGCTCCGGTGAGTTCGTTCGTGACCGCGCGACTCGGCCGAATAGCGAACGTATGACGCGTAACGAAAACCGACAGTGACAGCACCAATTTCTGATTCCAGCGCTGAGGTGGAGCTTCCGCCCGTCCCAGGGCCACGCGCTGCGCACTGTCCACTTCGTCCTCCGCCCGAGTCCGCGGCGTGGCGGGAGAAGCAGGGTTTGCAACGCGCGATGTATCAAGGCCAACCGGCCTGGGTCGTGAGCCGCTACCACGACATCCGAGCCGCACTCGTTGACCCGCGATTGAGCGCGAAAACCGTTCCTGTTGATGTGATGTCGAGTGCTGACGGCGATGTGCCAGTGATCTTCGCTCGAACCGATGATCCCGAACATCAAAGATTGCGGCGAATGATGGCCCGCACCTTCACGTTCCGGCAATCGGAAAAGATGCGGCCTCTCATTCAGGAGCTCGTTGACCAGCATCTGGACGTGATGATCGAGAAGGGTTCACCCGCAGATTTGTTCGGTGACTTCGCGCTGCCCGTGCCGTCGCTCGTCGTCTCGCTGCTGCTCGGCGTGCCGCCCGAGGACCTCGAACTCTTCCAACACCACACCGCGATGACGATGGACCCGCGAGCCACGGATGACGAGAGAACCCAGGCTTTCGGATCGATGTTCGTCTACGTACTGGACTTGGTGGATCGCAAACAACGCCAGCCTGGCGATGACCTGGTCAGCCGCCTCGCTACCGATTACTTGCCGTCGGCCAGCTTAGCCGCGAGACCGCCGCGCTCAGCGGCGTGATCATGATGCAGGCCGGTCACGAAACCACCGCCAGCACGATTGCGCTGGGAACGATCGCGCTGATGGAGCACCGGGACGTGTTCGAGCGGCTCGGCCAGACCGACGATCGGGCAATCGTGGCGAACGTCGTCGAAGAGTTGATGCGCTACCTGGCCATCGTGCAAGCCCAAGTAGATCGCATCGCGACCGAGGATCTCACGATCGGTGGGGAACTCATTCGCGCGGGGGACATGCTGGTGATGAACCTGCCTGCGGGAAATTGGGACCCTGCGTTCGTCCCTGACCCGGAGAATTTCGACATCGGCAGGAACACCCGCGGGCACTTGGGCTTTGGCTACGGCGCCCACCAGTGCATCGGGCAGAACTTGGCGCGAGTAGAGATGCAGACGGCGTTCGCGACGATGGCCCGGCGGCTACCGGGATTGCAACTGGCGGCTCCCGTCGACGAGTTTGAGGTTGCCACACCGGCTCAGGCATCTATGGCATCGACGAACTTCCCGTGACGTGGTAGCGGTCCTGTAAGTGTCGAACAGGACGGGCGCGTTTAATGCGATGGCGCCGCCGCTCCCTGACGCGGTATGCCCATCGCTAGCCGTGTGACCTGGTGCATGACTCGCGTCGGCATGAGGCGATTGGCGGCACAGAGCATGTGCGCGTCCCAACCGACCGCGTGTCGGGTGTACGGGCCCGTCGCGCCGAGTGCACGCTCAAGACCGCGAGCGAAGCGTTCTGGCTTGCCTGCGAACCGCATCGCCATACGGCCCCTGCGCTCAAGGTTGGTGTTCACCGGGGCATACGGCCCGTCGAAACCCCTGTAGTCCGGAGCCCCGTCGTCGGTGATGATGTCGGTGTCGAAAGTGCCCGTAATCAGTACGCTGACACCGAGACCGAACGGTGCGACCTCATTGGCCATTGATTCAGCCCACCTCTCCGATGCGCCCTTGACTGCAGAGTAGGCCGCGATCGCCGGCATCCCCCGGACGCCGCCAGCACTGGAGACGACGATGATCCGGCCCTCTCGCGCTCGTCGCATCGCAGGCAGCAGCTCCTGAGTCAGTGTTACAGGCCCGAAAAGGTTGGTGTGGAACATGTCCCGCCATACGTCGAGTCCCATTTCCTCCACGCAGCCCACGGCCGTGACGCCGGCGTTGTGCACGAGTGCGTATGGCGCTCCAACTTAGACTCGATCGCTTTCGCGGCGGAGGAGATTGATTCGTCATCGGTGAGGTCGAGTCGAACGCCGATCAACCGCGGGTCGTCCTCGGCCGCCCCGCAAGCTGATCGGATCTTGGCCAGAACCGTCCTCCGGGCCCCGCATCGCACCGATGACGCGCCAACCGCGCTTGTACAAGTGCATGGCGGAGGCCAATCCGAGACCGCGAGAGGCGCCGGTGATGACGACGGAACGTCCTAACGACGATCGTCTGGTCTCCTCGTCGATCACCGTCAGCGATGGTGTTCTTCTGCGCAGTTGTCATCGATGTTCTCCGTTGGATACGTGGCTGTGGAAGCTTGGGACGTTCTGGACGCGTACTGTCGCGGCCGTCGGCGGGGTTCGGTCACTCGGGATCACTGAAGTACACGTCGATCATCCGGAGGAGTCCCGCGGTGGTTGCGGCGTCGTCGCTCAGTGGTCCCGCGATCGCGGCCCGTGACGCTTTTGCAGGGGGGTAGACCGTCGGCGATGAGCCGTCCGGCTGCGATCAACACGCGTGTGGAGGCAACCTCGCGTAGCCCGGCATTCTCGAGGCGACGGATTGCGTGGCCGAACCGCACAGTTCACTGGCTTGCTCGAGGGTGATGCCGGCCTCTGCTGCGACGACTTTCTCTTCGACGTCCTCGTGTGGGAAACCGAACTCGATGGCCACCATCCGTTGGCGCGTGGAGTCCTTGAGATCCTTGAGGACACTTTGATATCCGGGGTTGTAGGACACTACGAGACCGAACCCTGGGGCGGCCTTGAGTGTGATTCCCAGGCGCTCGATCGGCAGTTCTCGGCGATGGTCGGCAAGTGGATGAAGCACGACCGTCGTGTCCTGTCGGGCCTCGACGACCTCGTCGAGATAGCACAGCGCGCCTTCGCGCACCGCTCGCGTGAGCGGTCCGTCGACCCACTCCGTCTCGCCTCCGCGAAGCAGGAAGCGACCGACCAAGTCGGCAGTCGTCAGGTCGTCGTGGCAAGCGACGGTGATCAGTGGCCGACCGATGTCGTGCGCCATCGCTTCAACGAATCGCGTCTTCCCGCAGCCGGTCGGCCCCTTCAGGAGAATGGAAAGCCCCTGCCTGTAGGCGGATTTGAAGATCTGCTCCTCGTCACCGACCCCGACGTAGTACGGCCGGGGTTGCGTTCATCACCGTCTTTAGGCCGTTGATTGTCGCTCAGTGTCACTGGTGAAGATCCCCTTCATTGTCGTGAATGTCGCCGGAGTCGGCTGGTTGGCGGGCTGGAGTATCGATTGCGGGATCAGCTTCCTGAAGAAGTGAAAGCCGCTTGAAACCGCAGAGTTCCGGGTTTCCACTCCATGCGCTCGGACCTTGCGCTGGCTCTGGCGACGGCGCGCCTCCGCAGACTTCAGAGCCGAACGGAAGAGGGGTCCCACTATCTCCGCGAGCTTCTCTGGTCGAGATATGGTCGCGTGTGCGGCAGAGCCGAAGACGCGTCGCAGTTCTGCGACGTCTGTGCTTGCGCCGACTGTGAGGCAGAGGCATCCGGTGCCGCGCCGCCGCGCTTCGGCCAGGGCTCGCCGAGCATCGGCGGCACCGTAGTCGCGTTCGTAGCCGAGGTCGTAGGCAAGGCCGTCGGAGATGACAACGAGCAGTCGTCGCGTCGTACCCGACTTCTCCTCCAGCACCGTCTGCGCCATGACGGATGGCAGCGCCCAGCCGGGAGTAGGAGCCCGGAACCAAACCGTAAAGGCGGTTCATCACCGATGCATCGAGTTGACTGTCGAACTTCTTGACGGGCATGACGTTGACGGACGAGCGTCCCTGGGATGCAAACGCGTAGAGCGCAACTCGATCGCCCAGATGGTGAAGCGCGTCGACCAGCGCCGCTGCGGTCGCGCGTTGCTGCTCGTGAACAGTGCGGCCAACTGTGCCCTGGTTCTGCCGTTGAACCGGAGACGTCCAGGAGCACCAATACGCCGAGATCTCTTCGGCGACGGAGTGTGTCTACGTACACGGCTTCGTCCGGTGATGACCCCGCCAATGCCTCAACGCGAGCCTCCACCGCCGCGTCGATGTCGATGTCATCGCCTTGTGGCTGACGGTGACTGTGTCTGAAGGCCGACACCGAGGCGTGCCAGCGGTCGACGCAGCCGCGAGTCCGCCCACGTCGGCGGAACCGTGTGTTTCATCTCGGGGATCGACTCATGTACGGTGCACCAATCCTAGCGATACTGGCGCCTGTACACGTCCCACTCCGGGTACTTATATCCGTCGGCCTGACCCGGTTCGTCTTCGAAGCTTCCGCCCTTGGCGCGGCTAAAGACGGCGTTGGCGCTCCGTACTCCCGCGCGGGTTCGATGTGTGGGGGAGTCCGAGCCGGGCGGCCCACTTCCGCTTAGTTTCCGGACGGAGGTCGTCAACTTGGCGAAGAGTTTGCCCATCGGCCCACTCCCGCCCACCGGGCTACTGAAGGGGTCGTCGAAATCGGCACCGTCGTCAGAGTCTTGGTCGAGCTCTTCTGAGGGCTTGTTCTGTTGCTTGCGCGGAATGTGTTCGTTCGCTTCGGTCGTCCCCTGTGACTCACGCTCCTTATCGAGCAACTTCCGCGGGTGAATGACGCCGAACAGTTGTGACGGCTCCGCAATGAGTTCCCTGGTGCGGGCAATCTCGTAGGAGTCCTCAGGTGAGGCGGTTCGTGGGTCGTGCTCCGCAGTCAGCAGCAGCGAAGCCAACGCCGGAGGCAGGAGCGGCGAGTTCGCCTGCAGTGCTCGGGCGCCTTCGACCGCGAGGTATCGACGTGCCAAGTTGGGTCGGCGGACCAACTTCGTCGCCATCGCCGAGCCGAGACTGCCCGCGGCGATCAGGCTGGATTGCACGGCCAGCGCTGAAAGTCGCTCGCGCGCGCTGGCGTCAGCAGCCACGTAGACGGTTTGACCGTCGGTCCACGCGGGTTGGCCTGAACCGGCGTCCTCAACGGCGATGGGACGACCTGCCAATGCAGATCCCAGCATCTCCAGCCGCCGCAGTTGCTCAGTCCGGGAGGATGTCACCGACAATGCCGCGAGAGGGTCGATTGACTGCAATTCCGTCATGACGCGAAAGCTCTTGCGTGATCGCCGTTTCGGGGTGTCACGTATCAATGACCGTGAGTCTCAACGGCACCCGGTGTGAATGAGGTCAAGCCGAGTCCCTTGTAGTGTGCGACGAGACGGTCGTACTCCCACTTGTTGCGAGCCAGTGGTGTGTGCAAGAGCCGAGTCGGTAACCCGCGGTAGGCCACGCGTAGCAGCCTTGTCGCAATGGCGAACTCGATTTCGTGGCGGCGAGTCCAAGGGACGGGGATGATCGCTCGCACCTTCGGATGCATGATGCCGAATCCGAGAACGGTGACCAGATGCCCGATGGCGGGGGCGAAGAGAGTAAATAGCGGTTGGAACACCGAAGGTACATATTCCGGACGCTTTGGTCGAAGCGTGGCGTCGATGACGATGTCGAGACTCTCGGTATGCGCGAGCGTTTCGTCCACCATGCGGTCGTAGTACGCGCAAAGGTCTTCGTACCGCTCCGTGAGTTGCCTGGCGCGGCCCGGCATCTGTAGGCCATCGCACATGAGCCGGAACCGGTCCCAGATCGCCTGGTCGTCGGCCGGGCTGAGCTTTTCGCCGCCGACCTCGATGAAGACACCGCGATGCATGAAGAAGATGCTGATGAGGTTCCAGTTCCAGGGTTCAGGACTCAGGGCGCTGTAGCGCTTGCCGTCGGGCTGAACGCCGGTGAGGTCTCGATGTAGCCGCACGAGGCGCTCCATCTCGTCCTGGCGGTGCACCTTGTGGGAGAAGAAGGCGAGCTGATCGGACGCCGCAGTGCGTCGTGCGCGGTTGAATGGGTCGGCTCGAATGCGGTCGGTGTCCACAAGTGATGCCGAAACCGCGGGATGCATCATCTCGTCGAAGAGTGCGGGCGCGAACATCGCGGTCAGTTTGCAGCCCATGATGCGCTCGAATCGGTCGGCGACGGCCTGTCCGGACGCATCGACGGGCGAGTCCTCTTGGTCGACCAGGTTCGTGATATTCGCGACGGACACATCGGGGAATCGACCGACATGGGGGCTCCGTTCCATTGGATAGTGTCTGGTGCCGGGTGGCACCAGAACTTATTCTGGAGTCAGACTGCACCAGAAATACATGCGGGTCAAGCGTTGGAGGAGGTATCGGTCACAATGGTTTCCATGGCGGCGGCAGGGCGGGCGTATGGCGGAGTCGCTGCCGGTGAGCGGCGGGCCAACCGACGTGCGGTGCTCATGGAGGCGGCACTCGACCTCTTCGCCGAGGATGGTGCGCGGGCAGTGTCGAAGCGGGCGATATGCGCGCGTGCTCGACTCAACGATCGGTACTTCTACGAGCACTTCGCCGACGCCGATGCGGTGATCGAAGCAATCGTTCAGGACGGCACCGTGAGGGGTCTTGAGGCGGTCAATGCGGCGAATCAAACAGCCGCTCCCGGATATCCGAGCGCAAGTGCACGCGACTGCCATAGCTGCGCTTGACTTCCTGACCGGTGATCCCAGACTCGTGCAGCTATTGCTGCGGTCCCACACCTCTGAGGTGCTGCAGCGCGCGCGCGCTGGAAAGTGCTCGCGCCATCGCCCGCGCGATGGTTGCACTGATCACGGCCCCTTCCGGAGTCGCAAATACAGATCACATCGATTCTGAGATGGCTGCTTATGCACTTGTAAGCGGAGCCATGGAAGTCATTGCCGGCTGGCTGCGTGGAGATTTCGAAACCACACAGGATCACATTGCAGCCATCGTCGCGGGTCTGCTGCTCAAGACCGCTGACCTGTCCGCAGAACTCGCCAACGGACTCGCACAGCCAGAGTGAAGTCGACCGGCAACCGAGGGCACTACGGCGGCCACGCATGAACGCGTCACGCAACGTGTGCCGGCGCCAGCGCGGGTTTGCGACCGAGACGTTGGACCCATGCCCGGAGATGGAACCTGCACCCGTTTCGTTCGATGTTCAGACGCCGCGCCAGGCACAAATGTGACACCCTGTTTTGGCGCAGTCTGAACGATGCGGGCCACAAGAAGAGCCGACGTTTATTGGTCGAAAATACCTGCGACACGCCCATAATCGGTGCGAATCGTCGCGCACTCTCCTGCGGAGATGTACCTGCTAAGACGCGCTATATGACAACTGCTACGGCGTGTCGAGAACCCTCAACCTAAAAGCGGAAGGTCGCCGGTTCGATCCCGGCCCTGGCCACCATTGGTTTGCGGCGGTCATGGAGTTTCCGCAGACTGCGGACCGCTGCGGATGGTGCCTGAATGCCCGCCTTGGCGAGGCATGGGAGTCCCCTGAATGAATTCGGCAGCGCGTTCCCCGATCACTACGCACGGTGCCATGGTGTTGCTGGTGGTGACTCGAGGCATGATCGAGCCGTCGGCCACGCGCAGGCCCTCGATCCCATAAACCTTGAGTTCAGCGTCGACGACCGACATCTCATCGCGGCCCATCTTCGCGGTGCCGACCTGGTGCCAGTAGCTGACGGCGCCATCACGTATGAAATTCTCTAGTTCGGCGCGGCAGAGGTCACCGGGCATGACTTCGCGTTTGACGAAAGGTCTTAGCGCCGTGGCATTGCCGATCTCCCGCATGCCCTCGACACACGCGATCGCGAGTCGCATATCGTCGGGATGGCTGAGGCTGTTCGCGTCGATACGCACGGGGTCTGCGGCGCCGTTGCCGGTCAAGCTCACCCGGCCACGGCTCTTTGGGTGCGAGACCGCACCATGCAATATCCAGCCGATCTTCGGCAGGCCGAATCGGAGCGTGTTCTCTGCGGTGGAGACCGGCATCTCGCCCTGACAGACGAACATCTCAGGCCCTAGCGCCCCCGCGGTGTCGGCCCAGAAGAACACCCCCTCGGTCATGTTGTTGCGCGGTTGGACTGGCTCGGGATATTCCCACACACACTGCAGGCCGAGGTGGTCCTGCAGATTCTGCCCGACCCCGGGCAAGTGCTGAATCACCGGAATGCCCCAGTCCCGCAGGTGGTTTCCATCTCCAACACCCGACTGCATTAGCACCCTGGGCGTGTTGATCGCACCCAGCGACATCACTACCTCAAGGTTGGCCGCGATACGACTCGTCACACCATCATGCAAGATCTCCACACCGGTAACTCGAGTCCGATCAAACGTGAGCCGTTGCACCACAGCGTGAGTGAGCAGTGTCAGGTTCGGCCGATCCAGATACGGATAGACATAGGAACGGAACACCGATTCGCGTCGCCCTTCACGGAAGCGCACATCGGTCACCGCAGCGCCACGATCTGTTTCCATAAGACGGCCGTTGGGATTCTCATAAGTTGGAATGCCAACCGAGGCCGCTGCCTCCAACGAGGCCGCGACAAGAGGGTTCGGGTCCGGAGCAGGCTGCACAAAAACCGGCCCGCCGGTACCGCGATAGCAAGGATCGGCAGCCCCATGCCAGTTTTCGATTTGGCGGTAAAGCTCTAGCACCGACTCATAGCCCCACGCCGAGTTGCCTGCCTCGGCTGCAAAGAAATCCCAATCCGCTTTATGGCCGCGCGCCCAGATCATTGGGTTGATCCCAGACCCGCCGCCGAGCACTTTGCCCATGGACATCTGCAATCGACGACCGTTGATGAGAGGGTTCGGCTCGGCCTGAAAGCCCCAATCTCGTTCCGTGCCCTGGTTTGTCCAATGCTGTGTCGCGTCGACCACGGCTGGTACCTCATCGCTGCCCCCGGCCTCGAGCAATAGCACGTTGGCAACCGGATCTTCGGCGAGTCTGCGTGCCACGCACGAGCCCGAGGACCCCGCGCCACACACTATGAAGTCGTACGTTGGCTTCAGCCCCGCTCGCGCCCCGCCAATGAAGACACTGGTTGATTCATGCGACATTGATAAACCCACTTTCAACTCCGGTAGTTGCGACGTCAGCAATTGCGACAGGACGGCTCCGCGCATATTTCTCACCCACGGAGCGGGTTCAACGAGCCCGCGCGCGCAGCGAAACCCAACGCTGCGCAGTCGGTTTGGTCGACGCAGCTCGTCAGCATCCCATCTTTGGGGTGCGCAGCCTGGCTCCGAGTTGGCTCGGTAGGCGACGATTCCGACGCTACGTAACGCAGTTGTTGTGTGTCAACAACAACGTTAAATGTCACACTTGTGCTGTGAATCCCGCGACGCAATCGCCGCCGTCACGACGGCCCACCCGTGCTGAACAAAACGCTGTGACCGGACGCCAACTCCTCGAGGCTTTGATGGAACTCGTCGCCGAGAAGGGATATGAGGCTACGACCGCCGCCGAGATCGGCCTGCGTGCAGGATTCAGCAGGGCGATGGTGCACGCACGGTATGGCACCAAAGATGTGCTTCTCGACGAACTTATGCGCACCGAGTACGAGGAGAAGCTCGTTCCGGATATTGAACCGGACGCCCCCGGGCTTCAACAAGTACAGGCAATCATCGATCGCTTGGACTCTCTGCTCTTCCGAGGACGAGCGTTTCCTCAAGGGAGTGTTCAAGCTTTGTTTTGAAGCGGTCCGCGGGTCGCCCAGCCTTACCCCACGCGTCACGGCATGGCTGTGCAACATCGAAGCTGCCGTTGGCCAAAGATTAGAGAATAGCAAAAAAGACGGTTCCGTACGCGCTGATGTAAACATCGCTGTCGCTACCCGCGACATGATGATCACCGGCTCTGGCATTGCCTTTTCCTGGATAGTGATGCCAGGCACCGACCTCCATAACGAATGCGTGCGGTGGCAAAGCCGCGTCGCCAACGACTATGGGCAGATCTCCCGGCCACCATCATCAAATCGCCGCTCGAAGCGCTGATCACGCGATTACTCGCATCGCGAATTCTGTTGCCGCAGCACGATACTGAGCTAATCCGAGAGATATCGCCCTGCTGGCGTCGACGAATTGGTGTATCCCGCCGACGGCGGCGGCGGGCTGCGCAACCTGCCGGCGAGGCACTCCGCGATGCGGTACAGTTCTGAACTATCCAAAATGGAACTTGAGTTCCGTCATGAGGGTCCGGCAGATACGACCTCGATCGATACGTGTGCCGGCGACTCGCACGGCGCTCGGCGGTGGCCGATAGGTGAGGAGATCGTCGGTGTATCGACTGATCAAGAAGGCGTGGATACCGCTACTTCTTGTCTCCGTGGTCGCACTCGGCGGATACGTCGTGATTCGCGTTCGCGACAGCTTCGGTGCCAATACCGCTCTCGCGAGAGGCGACGGTAAATGCCGAGACGAAGCCGTTCAATCCCAAGCACATCACCTACGAGGTCACGGCACCGTCGGGCGGCAGCGTCAGCGTCAACTACCTGGATGAAAATGGGCAACCCCACCTTGTCGAAAACGCCCCGCTGCCGTGGTCGTACACCATCGTGACGACCCTGCCGTCGATGTCGGCCAACATCGTCGCCCAAGGTGACACCGGCATGCGCCACATTCGATGCCGGGTCATCGTCGACGGCCAAGTCCGCGACGACCGCAGCCTCGACGAATACCAACCCTTCATCTACTGCTTGGTGAAATCTGTATGAGTAACGAGCCTGGCTCTCGCTCCCGCATCGCCCGCCTGATCCGCGTCCTGGCGGTGCCGATCATCCTGTTATGGCTGCTCGTCGCGCTAGGCACCACGCTGTTCACGCCGGCGCTTGGCGAGGTGGCGGGCAAGCACTCGGTGCCCATGGCTCCGCGGGACGCGACCGCGTTCAAAGACATGATGAATATCGGCCACAAGTTTCAGGAGTTCGACACCGACTCCTCGGCGATGGTCGTGTTGGAAGGCGACGACAAGCTCGGCGACAGCGCGCACATCTTCTACAACAAGATCGTCGAGAAGCTCAAGGCCAGCAAGCATGTCCAGTTCCTCCAGGATTTCTGGAGTGACCCGCTGACCGCCGCCGGCTCCCAGAGCCCGGACGGCAAGGCCGCCTATGTGCAGGTGTTCCTCGACGGTGCGCAGGGCACCACTCCCGCCCACAAGTCGGTCGCCGAGGTCCGCAAGATCGTCAAAAGCGTCCCGCCGCCGCCGGGGGTCAAGGCCTACGTGGCCGGCAACACCGCGCTCAATACCGACACGCTGATCGCCGCGCACAACAGCATGGACCTGATGACGTTGATCACGATCGGCGTCATCTTCGTGATGCTGCTTTTCATCTACCGCTCGCTCAAGAACGCGATCCTCGCGTTGATCCTGGTCCGCTTCGAGCTGTATGCCGCCGAGGGCATCGTGGCGACCGCCGGCAATCTGAACATCATCGGCCTCACCCCGTACGCCGTCAGCATGGTCACGATGCTGACCATCGCCACGGGAACCGACTATTTCATCTTCCTGTTGGGCCGCTACCACGAAGCCCGATCCCGTGGCGAGGATCGCGAACAGGCGTACTACAGCGCCTACAACGGCGTGGTACACGTCATCCTGGGGTCGGGTCTGACGATCGTGGGCGCCTGCCTGTGCCTGACCGCGACCAAGCTTCCGTACTTCCAGACGATGGGGATACCGTGCGCCATCGCCTTGGTGGTGACGATGCTGGCAGGCCTGACGCTGGCGCCCGCGTTGCTCTCGGTCGCGTCCAAGTTCGGTTTCTTCGATCCGAAACGTCAAGTGTCGGAACGGGGTTGGCGCAAAGTCGGAACCATGGTGACGAGGTGGCCGATACCCATCATTGTCGTGGCGTCCTTTATCGCGGTGATCGGTTTCATCAGCCTGGCGACCTATGTCCCGACTTACAACGATAAGAAGTTCACCCCGCCGGACATCGCGGCCAACGTCGCGCAGACAGCGGCCGAGCGGCATTTCACCCCGGCGCGCATGAATCCGGAATTGCTGATGGTCGAAGCCGACCATGATCTGCGCGATCCCGCGGACATGCTGATCATCGACAGAATCGCCAAGAGCGTCTTCCATGAACGCGGCATCGGACGGGTGCAAACCATCACCCGGCCTCTCGGGCGCGCCGATTGAGCACAGTTCGATCCCGTTCGTGATCGCCATGAACAGTTCCAGCACCCTGCAAACCGCGAAATTCATGAACGACAGCATGGCGTCGATGCTCGAGCAGGCCGACGAGATGGGCAGAACGATCTGCGTCATGCAGCACATGTATGGCGTGATGAAGAAGATGACCGAAACCACTCACGAGATGACCCGCGATATGCACGTCCTGCAAACTGATATCGAGGGAGTACGGCAGCACGTCGCCGATTTCGAAGATACCTGGCGCCCGATTCGCTCCTATTTCTACTGGGAGAAGCACTGCTTCGACGTCCCGGTGTGCTGGTCGCTGCGGTCGATATTCGACACACTCGACGACATCGACCTCATGGCCGACGACATTGGGAAAACGACCAAAGACATCGACCAGCTCGATACTTTGATGCCGCAACTGCTCGCCGACTTTCCAAAGACCATCGAGTCGATGCAAAGAATGCGCGACTACATGCTGTCCACCCACAGCTCCATGGCGGGCATCCAGCGGCATATGCAAGAGAACGCCGAAGGCTCGACGATGATGGGGAACTACTTCGACGAAGCGAAGAACGACGATTCGTTTTATCTGCCGCCGGAAGTCTTCCAAAACCCCGACTTCAAACGCGGACTGAAAATGTTTGTCTCGCCCGACGGTAAGGCGGTCCGATTCATCATCACCCACCAGGGCGACCCCGCCTCGGTGGACGGCATCCGCCACGTCCAGGGCGTCAAGCAGGCGGTTGCCGACGCGATCAAGGGAACTCCCCTGGAGTCCGCGAAGGTGTCGCTGGCCGGCACCGCCTCGATGTACAGCGACATGCAGGACGGCGTGAAGATCGACCTGATGATCGCGGGCATCGCGACGCTGATCCTGATCTTTTCGATCATGCTGCTGATCACCCGTAGCCTGGTCGCATCCCTGGTGATCGTCGGTACCGTGCTCGCATCGCTGGGCACCGCATGCGGTCTATCCGTGCTGCTCTGGCAGGACATCCTCGGGGTGGGCTTGCAATGGATCGTGCTCCCGCTGACGGTCATCATCCTGCTGGCCGTCGGGTCCGACTACAACCTGCTGCTGGTTTCCCGTCTGAAAGAAGAAATCCCGGCCGGCCTCAACACCGGCATCATCCGGGGCATGGGCGCCTCCGGCCGGGTGGTCACCGCGGCCGGCCTCATCTTCGCGGCGACCATGGCGTCGATGATCGTCAGCGACCTGGTAGTGATCGGGCAGTTCGGCACCGCGATCGGGATGGGCCTTCTCGTCGACACGTTTATCGTGCGGGCCTTTATGACACCGGCGATCGCCGCCGCACTGGGCCGCTGGTTCTGGTGGCCGTTGGACACCTTCGGCATGAGGAAGAAGGCCGAAAAGCCGGAGAGCAATACCGCGCCCATCCCAGAACTGACGAGGGTGTGACGAGGTTTCAGGCAGGAATCGCGCATATGAGTGAGATGGAATCGAAGCTTCGCCAACGCACAGTTGGTCGGCTGGACCGATCCCGGGATCCCGCGATCCTCAACGCCGCTCTTGCCGCACTGACCGAGAACGGGTACGACGCCACGAACATGGACGACATCGCCGCGCGCGCCGGCGTCGGCAAGGCCGCGATTTACCGGCGGTGGTCGTCGAAAGCGGCGTTGATCACCGACGTTCTCGTCCACTGGCGGCCGGATCTGCGTACCGACGACGCGCCCGACACCGGGAGCCTGGCCGGCGACGTCGAGGCCCTGATCGACCGTGCGGTGCACTACGACAACGGGTTGATCACCAACAACTTAGTACTCCGCGTCGCCCTGGAAGCCACGCGCGACCCAGAGCTCGCCACGACTCTCGACGATCTGATGCTGCTCAGGGGCGGACGTCAGATAACTATTATCTTGGACCGCGCCGTGGCCCGCGGTGAGATCGCCGCCGACCGAGACTGGTCCCTGGTCGCGAACGTACTCACCGCTATGAGCCTGCTACGGGTTCTCAACGGACAAACCGTCGATGCGAAATTCCTGCGGCAAGTCACCGAAACACTCGTTCTCCCCGCGCTGTCCAGCTAGCGCGTCTTTGCGGCAGCGAGTTCTACTTCGGCGGGAAATCCGCCGGTTGCCACCGGCCCCCAGCGGCCGGGCGTGACGCGAATCAGACACTTGCCTTGATCCACCATCGCGCGGCGGTAGTCTGCCCAGTCCGGGTGCTCTCCGGAGATCACCCGGAAGTAGTCGACGAGCGGTTCCACCGCTTCGGGCAAGTCGACCACCTCGGCCTCCCCATCGACTTGCACGTAGGCCCCATTGAAATCATCGGAAAGAATGACCACGCTCGCCGACGGATTGCGGCGAATATTCACACATTTCGCGCGTTGGGGGTAGGTCGCGATCACTATGCGGCCCTGCTCGTCCACACCCCCGGTCACCGGCGAACTGTGCAATGACCCGTCGGAACGGAACGTGCTCAGCAGCATCTTGTGTCGGGGCCGGATGAACTCGAGAAGTTCGGGAAGACTGACCACGTCCGCGGTCGCCGTTTTGGGAGCCATGAAATCCATGGTAGCGATCCGCGGAACGGACCTACGCTGTGCTTGAACGCGTTGCAGCACAACGCATTTTTTTATTCGGCGCGATGTCGGCTAGATCGGCGCGATCATGTCCGATGTCAGGAATTCAATCGGGTGTCTGTGAGTGCGGCGATGGGCGGTCAATGAACACCCAAGCTCCCGTCGTATTCGCGGAAATCGCATCTTGCAGCATCAGCGTGCCCGATCCGGCTCCGTCGGTGTCGATACCGCCGGCAGTAACCCCGGCATCTCCGACCACGCAGCCCGCAGAAGGCCTGGGCGACTGGATCAGTCTGACGTTGTAGTGGGTTTGTGGCTCGGCGGCTATCAATTGCACTTGCGCGACGACCTTGTTGGATCCCGCCTTGCTAATGACGGCCTGGCCGCTGCCCTTGCCATTTGTCGGCACATTTATCGCCCAGGTGAAATCGCACGCTCGAAACTTCGGAGTCAACGGCACCAGGGTGCCTGCTGAACTGGCATCCGCCGCGGCAACACCCGTCGCGCCCCAGAGTGCCGCCGGCCCAAGCATATTGGCGCCAACGAACAACAGCGCGGTGATTCTTCGCATTTATTTCCTGACGCATCATTTCTGCACAAATAGTGTTGAGAACCTACCAAAGTAGTGAACGAACTCGGCTATAAATGAGCAGGCAGTTAGGCAAATCACATACTAAGTAATTGTGAAGCCTAGCTCACACGTGCTGGTCAGGTTAGCCTTTCCTTTGCGACTAATCTTCGGACACAAGGCCTTTCACCTGCTCGTAATAGATGACCTTGCCGCCGCCGGCCCAATTCCCTTCGGGAATTTCGTGAATCAGCGCCCAGACATGAAATGCCCTTAGAGCCCAGGGGCTCGATTCCCGCCGCAGCGCACACCGCGGCATGCACGTCGGCGGCGAGTTGTTCCTTGTGGTCCTTGTCCACTGCGCCCGCGAACACCGTCAGGTCGACCCTGAACCGGGGGTCGCCGGGTCCGCGGCCGCCGACCGAGACCTCGGCCGGCTCCATCGCATGCAGGTACACCAGGGTGTTGTCGCGCAAATACGGTTTGTCAGGGGCGCGTTCGGCGCGCAGCAGCGCGGTGACCAACTCGTCGGCGAGCCGGCTCAGCGCCTGTTCGTCTATGGAGCCGCGCACGAATGTCAGGTCGATCATCGGCATGGCAATCCGCCTCCTTGTTCAGAGCTTTCGCAGGCCTCGCACGACCTTGACGTACGGTGTGGTCGCGGACGCGCTTTTGCGCAAACTCGGTTGAATCGCACCGGCATTGCCCACGACGAGGTAGCGCAGGCCGTGGTCGCGAAACTCCGCGATCTGTTCGATGACCTCATCGGGTGTTCCGACCGCGAACAACTCCTGGACGAGCGATCGCGGAACCTTCGCCGCGTAGGACAGCGCGGTCTGCTCGTCGATCAATTGCGGAATCAGGTCTTGCACTCCGGTGAAGTCCGCTCCCAGCGGGTGTTGCACGCCGTGGCGTGCCCAGTCTTTGGCGGGGGAGTTGAGCGTGAACACTTTGGCGATATCGGAATCGACGACTTCATCGATTTCGTCGCGGGACCGGCCGGTCACGATGAACCGGATAAGTGCGGGGGTGATGGCCATCGGGTCGCGCCCGGCATCCGACGCCGCGGCACGCACGATCTGGAGTTGCTCACCGTATTCGGTTGCACGCGTCGTTCCCGGGAACCAGCCATCGGCGTACTTACCAGTGGCGCGCATCATGCGGGGCCCGTGTGCGGCGATCCAGATCTCGGGCCACTTGCCCTTGTACGGGGGAAGCGCGAACGTCGCGTTATGCAAAGGGAAGAACGGTGAGTCGCGGCTGACCAACTCGCCGTTGGAGTTCCAGAGCGCTCGGATGGTGGCCACCGCCTCCTCGAAGCGCGCCACCGGCTTGGACCAGTCGACACCGTAGGGCGCGTTGCTTTCGCGCTCGCCCGTTCCGATGCCCAGCACCGCACGGCCACGGGTGAGCAGGTGCAACGAGGCCACGGCCTGTGCGGTGACGGCGGGATTGCGCCTACCGGTATCGGTGACGGCCACCCCGAGGCGCATTCGGCCGAGTCGGTTGCGTCCCGCCAGGTAGCCCAGCATGGTCCACGGCTCCAGGTGGGCATCCATCTTGGGGATCAGCCGGGCTGCGCCTACGTGCTTGGCAGTCCACATCGACGGCGGCAACACCGAGTTGAGGTGGTCGGCCACCCAGAAGGAGTCAGCGCCACAGGCCAGCCCGGTCAGGTAGTCGGCGTGGATCAACGGCTTGGGGCCGAAACGCGAATTGATCGTGTTGTGCATGACACCCACGCCGAAACGGGCCATCGTGTTCGCTCCTCCGCGCCGCCGGCCACAGGCTAGCCGATCGGCTACTCGGACCATAGGTGATCGGCCGCGGTTCATCAATGGCCCCCGGCCGCATATCTTCCGCCGTTGGCTTACCGGGTTAATCGACCAAGAGCCGCGACAATGACTGGATGCGTTGTGTGCGCCCGGTCCTTTCGCTAGCGGTAGCCGTCGGCCTGGTCGCGGTGTCCGACGCCGCAGCCGCGCAGGCAAGTCCCGACGTGCCGCCCGTCAGCGAAGCGGCGCGCGCGGCCGGTTTCGTCGATGTTCGCAGCGTGGTGCCCGACGCGATCATCGACCTGCGCTACGCGACGACGAACAACTTCACCGGCACGCAGTTGTATCCCTCCGACGCTCGATGCCTCGTACACCAATCGATGTCCCAAGGCCTCGCGGCTGCCGCCTCAGCGCTGCGTCCGCAGGGGCACCTCTTGGTGTTCTGGGATTGCTACCGGCCGCACGATGTTCAGGTCAGGATGTTCAACGTGGTCCCCAACCCGGCCTGGGTGGCACGCCCGGGTGCCTTTGCGCACAGCCACGAGTCGGGGCGGTCGGTCGACGTCACATTCACCAGCGTCCAGCAACAGTGCCCGCCCGAACGCCACGCAGACGGGATTTGCCTGGCCGACATGGGCACCGACTTCGACGATTTCTCGCCGCGCGCAACGGCATTCGCAACTCAAGGGGTCAGCGCCGACGCTCAGGCGAATCGGGCGCGGTTGCGGGACGCGATGAAGTACGGCGGATTGACCGCGTACTCCGGTGAGTGGTGGCACTTCGACGGTCCAGGAGCCGGCGTCGACCGTCCGATTCTCAACGTCCCCGTCGACTAGCAATCTCATATACTGAGATATTGGTTTCATAATATGATCCACCCTCGGTAGGCTATGCACCATGAACGACGAATGCCGGGCCAGCTACACGCACGGACATCACGAGTCGGTGCTGCGCAGTCATCAGCGGCGCACCGCGGAGGACTCCGCGGGCTACCTGCTGCCGTACCTGAAGCCGGGGCTGTCGCTGCTCGACGTGGGGTGTGGCCCCGGGACGATCACCGCGGACCTCGCCGCCAGGGTCGCGCCCGGATCGGTAACGGCCATCGATCAATTCGCCGATGTCCTTGACGCGGCCCGCGCGGAGGCTCAGCAGCGCGATCTGTCCAATGTCTCGTTCGCGACCGCCGATGTGGATCGGCTCGACCTTCCCGACGACACATTCGATGTCGTGCACGCACACCAGGTGCTGCAGCACGTCACCGACCCGGTGCAGGCACTGCGCGAGATGCGCAGGGTGTGTGTGCCCGGCGGAATTGTGGCGGCTCGCGACGCCGACTACGCGGGCTTCGTCTGGTTCCCACGGCCTGCGGCAGCTGGACTTTTGGCGCGACATCTACCAGCAGGCGGCCCGTGCCAATGGCGGTGAACCCGATGCCGGGCGGCAACTGCTGTCGTGGGCGCTCGAGGCGGGATTCGACGACGTCACACCCACGGGAAGCCTCTGGTGTTACGCGACGCCCGAGACCCGCGATTGGTGGGGCGGGATGTGGGCCGACCGAATCCTGCATTCCGGCATAGCCCGCGATATTTTGCGGTTGGGCCTGGCCACTACCGGCGCAGCTCGAGGAGATCTCCGCGGCATGGCGGGCCTGGGCCGCGGCCCCGGATGGCTGGCTGGCGATCCCGCACGGCGAAATCATCTGCCGAGCATAGATTTCACGCCGCGGCACTTCCGTTTGACCAGGTCAGCGCGTGGTATTGGCATTCTCTTTTTTTGCAAGTACGTTATTCATCGATGGATAATACGGCCCAAACTCCGTCCGGCATCCCGCTGCAGCCCGTATACGGGCCAGCGGATAGAAGCGCCGAGCCGCCGGCGCCCGGGGAGTTTCCCTTCACACGCGGAAACTTCGCGTCCGGCTACCGGGGCAAGTTGTGGACTTTCCGGCAGTACTCCGGCTTCGGCACCGCCGAGGAATCCAACCGCCGTTACCGATACCTGCTGGACCAGGGGGGGACCGGGCTGTCGGTGGCGCTCGACCTGCCCACCCAGTGCGGATACGACTCCGACGATGCCGAGTTCGGCGAAGAGGTCGGCCGGGTCGGCGTCGCGGTCGACACCCTGGCCGACGCCGAGATCCTGTTCGACGGCATCCCGCTGGACAAGATCAGCACCAGTTTCACGATCAACGGCACGGCCGCGATCCTGCTGGCGTTCTACGTCGCCGCCGCCGAGCGCAAGGGCGTGCCCCGGGAGAAGCTCACCGGCACCATCCAGAACGACATCCTCAAGGAGTACGCGTCACGCGGCACCTGGATCTGGCCGCCGGAGCCGTCACTGCGATTGATCGCCGACACCATCGAGTTCTGCGCGGCCGAGGTTCCGAAGTTCAACGCTATTTCGGTGGCCGGTGCGCATTTCCGTGACGCCGGGGCCAACGCGGTGCAGGAGATGGCGTTCACCCTGGCCGACGGCGTGACCTACTGCGACACCGTGGTGGAACGCGGCCGGATGACGATCGACCAGTTCGCCCCGCAGATCTCGTTCTTCTTCTACACCCACGGCGACTTCTTCGAGGAGATCGCCAAATACCGTGCGGGGCGACGCCGTTGGGCGACCATCGTGAAGGAGCGTTACGGGGCGACGACGGCCAAGGCGGCGATGTTCCGGTTCGGCTGCGTCTGTGGCGGGGCTTCGCTGTATGCGCCGCAGGCCCACAACAACATCGTCCGGGTGGCATACGAGGCCATGGCTGCGGTATTGGGCGGTGTCCAGTCGATGTTCACGGCGGCCTGGGACGAACCATTCGCCCTGCCCACCGAGGAAACCACCACGCTGGCGCTGCGCACCCAGCAGATCCTCGCGCACGAAACGGGAGTCGCCAGCGTCGCGGACCCGCTGGGCGGCTCCTACTTCGTCGAGGCACTGACCGATGCCTCCGAGGCCCGCATCATCGAGATCATGTCCGACCTCGAGCGGCACGGCGGAATGGTCCATGCCATCGAGGACGGTTACCTACAGGGCCTGATCGCCGACGAGGCATTCAAGATCCACCAGGAGGTCGAAGTCGGGCACCCGGCCGGTCGTCGGGGTCAACCGGTTCGTGACCGAAGAGCCGCAACACGATGTCGTCACCTATGAGCTCGACGCCGAGGGCCGCGACCTTCAGCTGAAACGGCTCTCCCAGGTGAAGAGCGAAAGGGATTCGGCCGCCGTCGAATCCAGCCTTGCGGCGCTCTCGCGCGCCGCCGAGGGAACCGACAATCTGATGCACATGCTGATCGACTGCGCCAACGCGTACTGCACGGTCGGAGAAATCGTCGCCACACTCAAAGCGGTGTGGGGCGAATTCCAGCAACCGGTGGTGTTCTAAATGGCGGTAAGAGTTCTGGTCGCCAAACCCGGCCTCGACGGACACGACCGCGGCGCCAAGATCGTCGCGCGCACGCTGCGCGACGCGGGCTTCGAGGTCATCTACACCGGCATCCGCCAGCGCATCGAAGACATCGCGTCGATCGCGGTCCAGGAAGACGTCGCCGTCGTGGGCCTGAGCATCCTGTCCGGTGCGCACCTGGCGCTCACCGCGCGGACTGTCGAAGCGTTGCGTGCCGCCGACGCCGCGGACATCGCCGTCGTCGTCGGCGGAACGATCCCACATGCCGACGTCCCCAAACTGCTCTCCGCCGGTGCCGCCGCGGTCTTTCCCACCGGAACACCGCTCGACACACTGGTGCGCGAAATCCGCACGCTGACCGGCACCCCGCAACCCGCCGCAGAGGAAACAGAGGAATCGTGCGCATCGGAGTGATGATCGGCGCCGAACGTGGCGATATGGCCCGCAAGGTGGACAAGCTGGCCTCCGATATCGAGTGGGCCGAATCCGCGGGTCTGGACACCGCGTGGATGCCACAGGTGCCCAACGACTTCGACTGCCTGACCATGGTGTCGCTGATGGCCGCGCACAGTTCGCGTATCGAGCTGGGTACTGCGGTGGTGCCGCTGCAGGCGCAGCATCCGATTGCCCTTGCCCGCCAAGCGCTCTCGACACATGCGGTGACCGGCGGACGGTTGGCGCTGGGCGTCGGACCGTCGCACCACTGGATAATCCGGGACATGCTCGGCTTGCCGTATGAGAAGCCGGCCGCCTACACCCGCGATTACCTGCAGGTGCTCAACGCCGCGATTGCCGGGCCGGGACCGGTTGACGTCGAGAATGATTCGTTCACGGTGCACAACCCGCTGGCGATCGGGTCCGACACCCCGATGCCGGTGCTGGTCGCCGCGCTTGGGCCGGTGATGCTGCAGATTGCCGGTGAACTCGCCGACGGCACCGTCTTGTGGATGGCCGACGAGCGTGCGATCGGTGATCACATCGCGCCGAAGATCAGCAAGGCCGCCGCGGATGCCGGTCGGCCCGCGCCGCGGATCGTCGCGGGTATCCCGGTATGCCTCTGTGTGCCTTCACAAGTCGACGAGGCCAAGGAGCGGGCCAACCGCATCCTGGGCGAGGCCGAGGTGTCACCCAACTATCAGCGCCTGCTCGACCGTGGAGATGCCCGCGATGTCGGTGACCTATGTGCCGCCGGCGACTCGGAACAGATTCTGTCGCGATTCCGCTCTTTCGCCGACGCCGGCGTGACCGACCTGTCCGTGCGCCTGCTGCCGATCGGCGACAACCGGGATGAGCTGGTCGCCTCCAAGCGCCGCACCCGCGAGATGATTGCCTCAGCTCGCAGCGGAGTTGCGGTGACACCGGGAGACCCCGGACCTCTGGCGGGAATTCGCATCCTCGAAGTCGGCACCATGCTGGCCGGCCCGTACGCCACCATGCTGCTCGCCGACCTCGGTGCCGAGGTCACCAAGATCGAGCCCCGCGGCGGTGAAATCTCGCGCGGTGTCGGCCCCACCTATTTCGCCAGCCTGAACCGGAACAAGTCCAGCATCTGCCTGGACCTGAATTCCGATGCGGGACAGCAACACTTGGGCGAGCTGGTGGCGGACTCGCACGCACTGCTGGTGAACCTGAAACCGTCGGCGATCCGCCGGCTGGGGCTCACCTATGACGAGTTGCGACGGCACAACGAGCGGATCGTCTGCGTGGCGATCACCGGCTTCGGCCTGTACGGCGGCGACGATCCCGCCTTCGACTACGTGGTCCAGGCGGGTTTCGGTATCGCCGCACTGACCGGAGATCCGGATGGCCCGCCGACGCTACCCGGTTACTCGTCAGCCGATAATTCCACCGGAATGTGTGCGGCACTGGGTCTTTTGGCCAAGATCATCTCCGGCACCGGCGGACAAGTCGATGTGTCGCTGCGCGATGTCATGCTGTCACAGCTGAACTATCACGCGTCGGCCTACCTCAACAACGGCGTCGAGCCGCAGCGCCGTCCGAACGGTGCGCATTCGTATTACGTTCCCGCTCAGCTCTTTCCGACTGCCGACGGATATCTGGCGCTGTTCATCACCCATGACGGCTTTTGGAAATCGTTTGCCACCGAGGCGCGTATCGGCGGTTTCGACACCATGGCCGAGCGGGTGGCCAGACGCGACGAGGTGCTTGCCGTCGTCACAGCGATGCTGGCGACCGACACCGCCGCCGGTTGGGAACGGCGGCTGCGTCCACTGGGAGTGCCTGCCGCGGCGGTGCGGTCGCTGCCGGAGGCCCTCAAAGCGACTCCGGAAGTGGTTGTCACGGCAGGTGATTTCCGCCTCGTCGGTAGTCCGATCCACGTTTCCGGCTATCAGCCCGATTACCGGCCGCCGCCGGAGTTGCCCGAATAGGCCGCACACTCGTTGAGCTACCGCGCCACCGCAGCTTGTTTCTCCTCATAGAGGCGCGCCCACTCGGCACGCGGCCGGATGGACACGTCCACGTCAATAGCATTGGCGCGCAGGGCTTTGACGGTGGCCCGGTCGCGGGGTGTGCGGGCGAACGGATCCCAGCCGAAGAACCGGCAGCTGTTCTCCCAGGTGATCTTGTTGATGTCGGAGTCGTCGGCGCCGGCGGCGTTCAGCTCGGCCAGCACCTGCTCGGGAGCATCCGGCCAGAAGCAATCCGAGTGCGGGTAGTCGCACTCCCAGGCGATGATGTCGATGCCGATCTCGTGCCGTAGCTTCAGCGACGTCTTGTCGGTGACGTAGCAGGCCAGCGAGTGTTCGCGGAAGACCTCGCTGGGCAGCTTGTCGCCGAAGTCGCGGCGCAGCCACTTCTGGTTGGTGTAGTGCCGGTCGCTGCGGTCCAGGTAGAACGGGATCCAGCCGATGCCGCCTTCGGAGAAGGCGAACTTCAGGTCGGGATAGTTGCGCATCGCGGGGCCCCACAACAGGTCCTGCGCGCACATCGCCGAAACCTGAGTGGCCAGAATGATCAGGTTGTCGATCGGCGCGTTGGGGGCCATGCTGATCGCCCCGAATCCGGTGCCGATGTGCAGACACATCACCACGTTTTCTTCGGACAGCGTGCGGAACACCGGGCCCCAGTAGTCGCCATCGTGGTAGCTCGGAAGCCCTTCCAGGTGCGGCAGTTCCGGCATGGTCACCGCCCGGCAGCCCTTGGCCGCCACGCGGCGGATCTCGGCGCACATTCCTTCGGGCGTCCACGTCGGCAGGATCGCGATCGGGATGAAGCGACCGGGATAGGAGCCGGCCCACTCGTCGATGTGCCAGTCGTTGTAGGCCGACACCATCACCAGCGGTGACGTCTTCGCGCGTCATGTTGAGGTGGCGCGCGGAGAATCCGGTGAACGTCGGGAAGCACATCGACGCGAGGATGCCGTTGCGGTCCATGTCCCGGACGCGTTCGTGAACGTCGTAGACGCCGGGGCGCATCTCGGCGAAGCCGGCTGGGTCGCGGCCCCATTCCTCGGCCGGCCACGACACCACGGCGTTCAGGCCGCTCACGCCCTGCGGCCTGCCCTGGTACATCCACTGGTCGACGCCCTTGTCGTCAACCACGACGATCGGGGCCTCGCCCTTGTACTTGGCGGGCACATGGCGCAGGAACATGTCCGGCGGCTCGACCACGTGGTCGTCAATGCTCACCAGGATCAGGTCATCGACATCCATGACGTTCCTCTCCATACAGTGGCGCAGCCGAACTCGGCTAGCCGTCGCACTCGGTAGTCGTTGCCAGCAGCCGCGGAATCGGCGCGGGATCCATCAGCAATGCGTCCGACATCGTTAGCTGGCCGGCGTTGGCGATCATGTTGTCCAACACGGCCTGCAGGTCGTCGCCCTCGATCTCGTAGATGGCGACATACGGGCCCTCGCCGTTAACCGGACGCAGCCGCCGCGCCGAGACGAATCCATCGAGAGCCACGAGTTCACCCAGATGGACTTCGTCGTACCAGGTGTTGTACTCCTGCTCGCGTTCGGGCGAACTGGGTCGACTCTCAACGAGGATGATGCCCTTGGCCATCTTGGACATTTGAAGCCACCTCTCTGTGACTACTCGTAGCGCACTGTGACCGAATCCGTATCGGGTACGCCCTGGCACGTCAAAATGTAGCCGTCGGCCACCTCGTCGTCGTCGAGTGCGTCGTTAATCCGCATGGTCGCGTGGCCGCTCTCGAGGCGGGCCATGCACGTACCACAGTTGCCGGCCTCGCAATTGAACGGGGGATCCAGGCCGGCCCGCCGTGCGCTTTCCAGGAGCGTCTCGCCGGGAACCAGCGCCACCGTCGCCTTCTTGCGTTCCAGGTGGATCGTCACCGTGCCGGGCTCGGCACCGTTTGATGTCGGATCTGGCACCCTTGGAATCTCCTCGATGATCGCGGTGACCGCCGCGTGCTGGACCGCTTCGGGTTCCACCATGGCCGCCCCGCCCGTACTTGCGTTCTTCAGTATAGAGAATACTATTCTCACTAAGCGATAGCATCTTCTCAGCTGCGCCGATGTCGGGTCAGCCTGGCCTGAAGGGAAGGACGGGACGTGACCGAGCCGGCCGCGCTCGTGTTCGAGGAACGGCAATTCAGCCTGCCTCAGCTCGACACGCTGGCCAACAGTCTGGCCGCGGCCCTGGGCAAACACGGGTGTCGCCGCGGGCCAGCGGGTTGCCCTCATGTCCTCCAACCGGCCGGAGTTCGTGGCCGTCCTGCTGGGATCTGGCGGCTGGGCGCGACGGCGGTGCTCATCAGCCCCGCGTGGAAGCACGACGAGGTCGACCACGCGCTGGCGCTGACCAACCCCAGCTCACGCGGTCGGGGACCATCCGGTGCTGGCCGGCCTGATGCCGATGCTGCACCTTGACGAACCGTCACCCCCGCGGAGCCGATATCGATGCTCGCGCGCCACCGCGCGGCCGACGCGGTGCTGGTGTTCAGTTCGGGCACGACCGGTTTGCCCAAGGCCGTCCGGCACACCCACGCGGCGTTGGTCGACGGCCGTGCGGCACTGGCGCGATGCGTTGCAGCTGACGCGGCGGGACCGCATACAGGTCGCCACACCGCCGTCGCACATCCTGGGTCTGCTCAACATCGTCACGGCGCTGCGCACCGGCGCCCGGCTGCGACTGCATCCCCGCTTCGACATCGACCAGATGCTGCATCACATCGAAAACGACCGCATCACAATCGAAATGGCGGTCGCGCCGATCGCCCTGGCCATCGCCTCGCACCCGACGCTGGAGTCCTACGACTTGTCGTCACTGCGCTTCATCATGTGGGGCGCAACGCCGGTCAGTGCCAGCGTCGCCGAGACGGTGACCCGGCGCACCGGCGTCGGGTGGGTTCCGGCCTACGGCACCACGGAACTGCCTGTCATCGCATGCAATCCGCTTGATGGGGCCCGGCTCGACACGGTCGGGCGTTCGGTGCCAGGCGTGGACCTGCGGGTGGTCTCGCTGACGACCGGTCAGCCGGTCGGTCCGGGCGAGGTCGGTGAGATTCAGGCGCGGTCGACCTCGCTGATGGCCGGCTACCTGCCGGCCGAGGCGACCGGCGAGGCGATGTGCGACGGCTGGTATCGCACCGGCGACGTCGGGCTGGCTCGACACCGATGGCTGGCTGCGGATCACCGACCGCCTCAAAGAGATGATCAAGGTGCGCGGATTCCAAGTCGCACCGGCCGAAATCGAGACGGTGTTGCACGGTCATCCCGCCGTCAAAGACTGTGCGGTGTTCGGGGTTCCCGACGGGATCAACGGGGAAGCCGTCGTTGCCGCGGTCGCCACGTGCGCTCCCATCGACAAGGAGGCGGTCGCCGCCGAACTCACCGCCCGGGTGGACGAGAAGCTGGCGTCCTACAAACACCTGAGCCGGGTCGTGTTCGTGCCCGATATTCCTCGCCTGCCGTCGGGCAAGGTGCTGCGCCGAGTGCTGAAGGAGCGCTATGGATGTACGTCTGACAGCTGAACAGCAACAATTACGCGACGCCGCCGCGAAGCTGGCCGATGATCTTGGGCCCGGCTGCGGTTCAGGATCTCGACGACGACCGCCGAATCGCGCGTCTGGACAAGCAGATTGCGGCGACGGGCTGGAGATCGCTGCGCTCCGATGGAGCCTCCGGCGTCGAAGTCGCGATTGTCGCTGAGGAATTCGGCCGCACGACTGGTCGACACACCGTTCCTCGGTCCGGTGCTGGCCGACGATCTGGCACGTCACCTCGGTGCCGACTGCCGACGGCAGCGACCGTAGCGGTCGATGACCGCGCGATCGACGCGCGGGCGACTCGGCGCGCGTTGTCACTCTCCGGCAACACGGTGCTGGCCGCCGACCTGGGCGCCGTGCGCGACGGCGCCGATCTGACCAGAGCCGAAGCCGAATTGGTGGGGTCTCCGCGAGACGCTCGGTGAGCTGCCGGACGAAGCGGCCGCGCGATGGCAGGCGCTCGCGCTGGTCACCACGTCGGCGGACCTGGTCGGAATTGCCCGGGGCGCGCAGGCCGTCGCCTGCGACTACGCGAAAATTCGCGAGCAGTACGGCAAGCAGATCGGCTCATATCAAGCCATCGCCCACCTGCTGGCCGAAAGCCTTGCTCTGATTGAAGGTTCGGTCAGCGTGCTGCGGCATGCCGCGTGGGGCGTCGACGAACTTACTCCGGCGCAAGCCATCCGGGCCGCCCAGATCGCGAAGGTCTACTGCGCGCGTGCCACCCGAACGGTCTGCGAGACCGCGGTTCAGGTACACGGCGGCATCGGTAATACCTGGGAGTGCATTGTCCATGTCTATCTGCGCCGCGCCCTGACATCGACAGAGCTGTGGCCCGTCACGTTGAAGGAGATCGATCTTGGACTTTCGTGACTCAGCCGAAGAGGCGGCCTTCCGGGAGCGGCTGCGAACTTGGCTTTCGGCGCACGCCAAGGAATTTTCCGGCTCGGGTGACGAGTATTGGGCGCGCATGGCCGACTGGCATCGCGCCCTGTACGAGAACGGCTTTTTCGGCCTGTCCTGGCCACGCGATTAGGGCGGACAGGACCTGGCGCCGGTGTACGACGTCATCGTCGACGAAGAGCTGGCGCGGGCCGGCGCCCCGCCGCGCCCCAGCGTCGGCTATCTGGTCTACGGCATCGGCGCGCACGGCAGCGACGAGCTGCGTAAACGCTTCCTGCCCGGCATCATCAACGGCACCGAGCGCTGGTGCCAGGGTTTCAGCGAGCCCGGCGCGGGCTCGGATCTGGCATCGCTGACCACCACCGCCACCCGGGACGGCGACAACTATGTCGTGCACGGGCACAAGATCTGGACCAGCTACTCCGACGTGGCCGACTGGTGTCTGCTGCTGGCCCGCACCGATCCCGACGCCAAGCGGCACCGGGGCCTGTCGGCGTTCGTGATCGCGATGAAACAGCCTGGCGTGCAACAGCGTCCGCTGCGCATGATGAACGGGGTAACCAACGAATTCGGTCAGGTGTCCTTCGACGGCGCCACGGTGCCGGCGGACCGGATGGTCGGTGCTCCCGGTGACGGCTGGGCTGTGGCGATGACCGTCGTCGGACACGAGCGCGAGCCCTCGACGCTCGGCTATGCCGCGCGATACGGCAAACTTGTCCGAGAGCTGTTGGCGCGCAACGATGGTGCGGTATCCGAAGAGCTGGCGTGGGCGGCGGTTCAGTCGGATATGCTGACCCACCACGTGCGGCGGCGGCTCTCCGAACAGCTGGACGGGGTGTCGCACGGGTCGGAAGGGTCGCTGGACAAGTTGCTGATGACCTGGGTCGAGCAATCCGTCGGGCACGCCGCATTGGCAGTCACCGGGACCCGCGACCCAGATCTGCTGAGCGCCTACCTGTACAGCCGCGCGCAAAGCGTCATGGGCGGGACATCACAGATACAGAAAAACATCATCGCTTCACGAATCTTGGGATTGGGAGTCTGACGTGTACGACATGCCTGCTGAAATCGATGTCCGTGCCGACGGCGCGCTGCGGATCATCACGCTGAACCGGCCGGATTCGCTGAACTCGGTCAACGACGACCTACACTCCGGGCTTGCTCGGATATGGCAGCGATTGACCGATGACCCCACGGCCCGCGCGGCGGTGATCACCGGTGCCGGCAGGGCGTTTTCGGCCGGCGGCGATTTCGGTTATCTCGAGGAACTTGCGAACGACGCCGACCTGCGGGCCAAGACCATCCGAGACGGACGCGAGATCGTTCTGGGCATGGCGCGGTGCCGAATTCCGGTGGTAGCGGCCGTCAATGGCCCCGCCGTCGGTCTGGGCTGCAGCCTGGTCGCGCTGAGCGACATCGTCTACATCGCCGAAGACGCTTACCTCGCCGACCCGCATGTGCAGGTGGGGTTGGTGGCCGCCGACGGTGGACCGCTGACCTGGCCGCTGCACATCAGCCTGCTGCTGGCCAAGGAATACGCGCTGACCGGCACCCGCATCAAAGCCCAGCGCGCCGTCGACCTCGGGCTGGCCAACCACGTGGCAGCCGACCCCGTCGGCGGAGGCAATCGCCTGCGCCAAAAAGATTATGGAGCTGCCCCAGCAGGCGGTGGAGAGCACCAAGCGGGTGCTCAACATTCATCTGGAGCGCGCGGTGCTCGCCAGCCTGGACTATGCCCTCTCGGCCGAAAGCCAGTCATTCCTGACCGAGGACTTCCGGGCCAACGTCGCCAAGTTCAACGCCGCCAAAAACTGAGCCGCATATTCGCGGCTCAGTTCTTGGACGGGTGTGACTAGCTCTTAGCGGCGGCCTTCTCACGAGCCTCGGCCGTCTTCTCAGCCCCACGCGCAGCCTCGGCCTGTGCCTCTTTCTTGGCCACGTCGCGTTGTGCCTGCGCCTTGTCCTGCTGGGCGCGGCCTTCCTTGCGGAGACTTTCGTTGTTGATCAGGATGCCGAGGATTTCCTTGGTCTTCCCGATGGCGTCCTCGACGACGCCCTTGATGCCTTCCACGAGTCCATTGTCGCGGTCACTCATATTGAGCCCCCTTCGTAGTTTGCCGGTCTACTGACCCGTACCCGAAGCGGGCGGCACACCAACGTTTTAATCGGCGCGTCTAGTGTGGTGTCGGTCACCCTGACCGTCTACCAGCGACGATGTTCAGGACGCGGCGAAGACGGTGCTCCAATCGTGGCGGATACTGGCGACGGCCCAACCCCGTTGTTCGGCGAGGGTCAATGCTTTCTCCGCGCCTGCGATGTAATCGAATTCGCGCTCGGCGTCGTCGTGCAGCACCAACATCGACAGCGACGGCCTGTTCTGACCGGCGGTGAACTCCGAGCATCTCGATGTCGCCGTTGGAGTTGCCCGCGGCGAAGATGGGCCGCCGTCCCGTCCGGCCCCAGATCCGCACCGGCTTGATCGGCCCGTCGTCGAGGAACTCCGGGCGTGGCGGTGGTGTAGAGGTGCCCGTCGCGGAATTCCAGCCCGACCGAGCTGCCGACCACTCGCTCGGGCGGTATGCCGTACATGCGGCCCGGTGATCGGACGCATGAAGTCGCGGCCGCCGCCGGAGACGATGTAGTTGGTGAACCCGTTGGCCTCCAGGTAGCGCAACAACTCGACCATCGGCGCATACCCGCACGCAGTGTATGGGCGGCGCTAGGGTCGGGTGCTTGGCGTCGGCGAAGAACGCCTTGAACGCGCCCGGCGTGGTCCTCGACGGTGATCTCGCTGCTGGACGTAAGTATCGCTGCCATCAAGCGGTTTCAGGTCTGTGTCGTCGCCCTGGTAGTGCTTGGTGACCGCGTCGCCGAGCCACTTCAGGTCGCCGCTGTAGGCCGCCTGGTACGGCTGCTGGTCCCGCAGCGACGGGTCGGCCTCGGCCTGCTCCTCGAACCGGCGCAGCAGGAAGTCGAGCTGGATGTACATCGGCTTCTCACACCACAGCGTGCCGTCGTTGTCGAACACCGCGACCCGGTTCTGCGGCGCCACGAAATCGGGGCCGGCCTCGGTGACGCGTCCCACGAAGTCGACGATCGCCGACTTCGCGGGCCCGTCGTCCCACGACTGCGAGCATCTAGTCCTTCGCCAGGAACGCGTGCAGCTTCTCGACGGCCTGGTCGATGCTGAAGCTGGCCGGCGGGTGCCGGGGCGGGAACTCCTTGAACGTCTCCAGGAACTGTGGTCGCCATCGCGGTCGCGTAGAAGACGAAGTAGTCGTGCCGCAAGAACCAGTCGTAGTAGGTGTTCGACGTGATGTCGGCGTATTCGAACGGGTCGGTGCGCAGGTTGAACAGCTTGGGCACCCGCAGCGGGGTGAACGGCTCGGCCCAGATCCGCAGCGTGCCCTGGCAGCGCTGCTCCATGAACACGATCTTCCAGTTCTCGAAGCGCATCGCGACCAGGTCGCCGTCGTCGGAGAAGTAGAAGAACCCGCGCCGCGGGCTGTCGTCCGACCTCGCCGGTCAGGTACGGCAGCAGGTTGAACCCGTCGATGTGCACCTTGTACTCGGTCTTCGCCGTCGGCTCCGGCCTTGTGGCCGTTCTTGAGCTTGTCGCTGATGTCGGGCTCGCCGGCGGCGGCCAGCAAGGTCGGCAGCCAGTCGTGGTGCTGGATGATGTCGTTGGACACGGCGCCCGCCTTGATCTTTGCCGGGCCAGCGGATCATCTCCGGCACCCGGAAGGCGCCCTCCCAGTTGGTGTCCTTCTCGCTGCGGAACGGCGTGGTGCCGGCGTCCGGCCAGGAGTTGCGGTGCGGGCCGTTGTCGGTGGAGTAGATGACGATGGTGTCGTCGGCGATGCCGAGTTCGTCGAGCACGTCGAGCACCGTGCCGACGTTCTGGTCGTGGTCGATCATCGTGTCGTGGTAGCTCCGACTGCCACAACCCGGCCTGCCCGAGGCTCTCCGGCTTGGTGTGGGTGAACGCGTGCATGTGGGTGAAGTTGCACCACACGAAGAACGGGTTGCCCGCGGCGTGCTGACGCTTGATGTAGTCGACGGTGACGGTCGGCGATGTCGTCGTCGATGGTCTCCATCCGCTTGGTGTCCAGCGGGCCGGTGTCCTCGATCGTCTGCTTGCCGACCGGCCCGAATTTCGGGTCGTCGGGTTCGGTGGACACCTCGTCGGTGGCCTTGCACTTGAGCACCCCGCGCGGCAGGGCCACTCGTACAGCCTCGGGAACTGGTCCGCGTGCGGGTAGTCGAACTGCTCGGGTTCCTCCTCGGCGTTGAGGTGGTAGAGGTTGCCGAAGAACTCGTCGAATCCGTGCACCGTCGGCAGGTACTTGTTGAGGTCGCCGAAGTGGTTCTTGCCGAACTGCCCGGTGGCGTAGCCCAGCGGCTTGAGCAGTTCGGCGATGGTGGGATCCTCTGCGGCCCAACCGATGTCGACACCGGGCACGCCGACCTTGCTCATGCCGGTGCGGTACACGCTTTGCCCGCTGATGAACGCCGCGCGGCCGGCGGTGCAGCTTTGCTCGCCGTAGGAGTCGGTGAAGCGCATGCCCTCGTTGGCGATGCGGTCGATATTCGGCGTGCGGTAGCCCATCAGGCCGTCGCTGTAACAACTCAGGTTGCTGATCCCGATGTCATCGCCCCAGATGACCAGAATGTTGGGCTTCCCGTCCGGCATGTCCGTACCTCGTTTCGTGCAGATGACGACGGAATCCGCTCACCGCTGACGTTAGCCATCCGAACCGCCGGGCGGCAGGGGTCAGGCCGGGCTTTCTGGGTGAACTCCGGGTATGTTCAGCCGTCGTCGTGGTGCCGCAAGAAGTCCCGCATCACGCCGTCGAAGCCGGTGCGGCTCCTCGATGAAAGGCATGTGAGAACTCGACTCGAACAACTCGAACCGCGAATCTTTAATACGCTGGTGCATCTCCCACATGTGCTCGGGGGCGCATTCGTCGTACCTGCCCGCGACGACGAGGGTCGGCATCGCGATCTCGCTTAGCCGGTCGAACACGTCCCAGCTGCGAATGGTCCCGACGATGTGAAAGTCGCTGGGGCCGAACATCGTTTCGAAGACCTCGGCTCCCATGCGCAGGAACGCGTCTTGGAGCTCGCGCGGCCAGGGACGAACGCGGCAGAGATACGTCTCGTTCCAGGTACGGATGGCGTCCTGGTATTCGGGCGAGTGCGTCGTGCCGGCGGCTTCATGACGGTCGATGGCGGATTGAGTGGCCGGGTCCAAGTCGCGCTTCAGCCGGGCCACCATGTCCGAAAACAAGGGTATGGACGCGATGCTGTTCGAGATGGTCAGGCTGACCGCGGTCGACGGGACGTCGAGCACGTACTGCTGCGCCAACATTCCGCCCCACGAATTGCCGAACAGATGGAAGCGTTCCAGGCCGAGCGCTTGGACGACGGCATCCATTTCGGCGACCGAGCGTTCCATCGTCCACAGTTGGGTGTTGGACGGGCATTCGGAGTTTCCGCAACCAAGCTGATCCCAGAAAATGACCTCGCGCTCGTCGGCCAGGCGTTCCAGCGAAAGCAGGTAATTGTGCGGTACGCCGGGCCCGCCGTGAATGGCAAGGAGCGGAAGGCCCGGGCCACCGCCGACGCGCTTGAACCAGACATTTCCGCCCGGGACCGCGATCGTCCCCTCCGACTGAGTCATTGCTGGCGCCGCCTCCTGTTTGGTTGTGAGCAGTGTCCGCGGATCGCACCAATCGGCGCCGCGGCGTGCGATTTCGGCGTCACGCCGGCGGCCTGCGCATCGCCCTTCTTGCAACTGAGACTCTCGAACTGAGAGAATAGTGTTCTCATGAATATGCGGCCCGGCTCTCGAGTCCCCGCATTGTGCCGGCTGAACTGGAGAAGACCCGTGCCCGAAGCTGTCATCGTGTCCATCGAGGTCCCGGCGCCTTAATGTGTCCATGACGATCGCCGACCTGATTGCCGGTGCGCGCAACGGATCTCCGCGCGCGGCGGGCCGGCTGCTCAGCCTCGTCGAGGGGGAACGGCGCGACGAGGTGCTGGCCACCATCGGTCCGGCCACTGCCATCGAGGTGGGTGTCGTCGGTATCACCGGGCCGCCCGGCGCGGGCAAGTCGACGACGGTCGCCGCCCTCGTCGGCGCCTATCGCGAGCGTGGCCGCCGAGTGGCCGTGCTGGCCGTGGACCCGTCGTCGCCATTCAGCGGCGGCGCGCTGCTGGGTGACCGAATCCGAATGGCCGCACATATCAACGACTCTGAGGTGCTGATCCGCTCGGTGGCAAGCCGTGGTCATCTCGGAGGCCTGGCCGCCGCTGTTCCGGCGGCCATCCGACTGCTGGGTGCGATCGGATACGACATGGTTCTGCTGGAAACCGTGGGGGTGGGGCAGTCGGAGATCGAGATCGCCGCCGTCGCCGACCCCACGATCGTCATCCTCAACCCCGGCGCGGGTGATGCGGTCCAGGCCGCCAAGGCGGGGGTGCTGGAAGTCGCCGACATCGTGGCGGTCAACAAGGCCGACCGCGATGGTGCCGAACAGACCGTCCGGGATCTGCGGGCCGAGACCAAGGCTCCCATCGTGAGCCTCATCGCGGCTCGGGGCGAGGGTATCGCCGACCTCGTTGCCGCCATCGATGACCATCGCCGCACCGACAGCCGTGAGCGTCGGCTGGCTCGTGCCCGGGCCCTAATTCTTTCGCTGGCCCAAACCCAGCTGCGGACCCAGCCGGATCTCGACGGGCTGGCGGAATCAGTGGTCGACGGCCAGGACGACCCGTATTCGGCCGCCGAGCGGCTGCTGTCGCGCGCAGGTCAGCGCAAGGATTGGCGGTCGCTTGTCCCCCAATCGGGGGACAGGGAGTTCATCCCTTTTACCGCCCGATCGGTGGAGGTTTGGCCAGGTAAATCCGCCTAACTTGTGTTCTGTATCCACGACGAGTTAGGAGACCCGAGCATGACTCGCACACCTGAAATGTCAGCGGCGCGGTTGCGTGAGCAGCTGGAGCTGTACCGCCAAATGTGGGTCTTGCGCCTGCTCGACATGGCAGTGGAGGAGTTGCGCATCGACGGTCTGCTCAACCAACCGGTGCAGGCCGCGTTCGGCCAAGAGGCGGTGGCCATCGGCACCGCCGCGGCACTTCGTCCGGGCGACACCATGACCACCGGCATAATCCATCTGCAGCACGCCCAGCAGATCGGTTGCGCGATGCCGCTGGGCCCGGCCATCGCCGCGCTGATCGGCCCCAGCTTCGGCTCGGACAGTGACGAAGAGATCCCGTTCGTGGCATCTGTTCGTGGGTTGTCTTCTCTCTCAAGCGCTTTGCAGCAGTCTCCGTTGCTGGCTGTGGGACACGCCTACGGCAAGCAGCTGATCAATGATGGCGAGGTCACGGTCTGCGTCATGGAAGAGCGGGACGCGAACTCCGCAGACTTCGCCGAGGCCGCGCACATCGCCATGTCCTGGCAGCTTCCGGTGGTGTTCGTCGTGGAGAATTTCCGTGACACCGGCGCGAGCCAATGCCACGGGATGCCGGTGCTGCCGGTCGACGGCAACGACGTTGAGGCGGTTCGTGACTCGGTCGCCGCAGCCGCACGACGGGCGGGTGCTGGCGGAGGGCCCGTCCTCGTTCGGGCGGTCACCCAACGCACAAACGGTGTCTCCTCGGTGGACCCGCTGGTCCTGGCGAGGCAAAAGCTGGTCAGCGCCGGCATCAGCGCCGGCCACCTCTACGAGGTAGAGCGCCGAGCTCGCTGCCTGGTCGCCGAGGCCGAAGCCCACGCAAAGGCCATGTTCCTGGCCGAGGAGCCGGCACCGATTCGGGAGCCGGAAGCGTGGCCGGCCGCTAGTTGAGCAGACCTTGCCGCATTGCCTCGGCGACAGCAGCCGCGCGATCGCTGACCCCGAGCTTCTCGTATAGCCGCTGCACATGCGTTTTGATTGTGGACGGCGCCACGAACAGCTCGGCCGCGATCGCGGGGATGCTTTGACCGCGCGCAATCCCATTGAGCACCTCGCGCTCGCGAGCGCTGAGGACAGGAGCCGTCGGTTCTGCCCGCTGGCGAATCTGTGCGGCAAGGCCTCCGGCGAGCGAGGGTGCCACCACGTCGCGTCCGCTCGCGCAATCGAGCACGGCTTTGACGATCTCTGTACGCGTCGAATCCTTGAGGAGAAAGCCCGCGGCGCCCTGCTGCAGCGCTTGATAGACGATCGCCGATTCGTCGTGAGCCGACAGCAGCAGCACGCGCGTGGGCAATTCGTTACTTCGCACCGCCGCCGCTACTTGGGCGCCATCCATGCCGGGCATCCGGAAGTCGAGCAACGCAACGTCGGGACGGTGCTCCTTGATCAGCTCCAGTGCATGCGTCCCGTCGTCCGCCTCGCCGACGACGTTCACCGAGCCGCTCAACGCAAGCGCGCGTACGACTCCTTCACGGAAGAGCGGGTGGTCATCGCCGACGACGACACGGACCTTCTCGGGCGTTGCTGCGCCGGCCATGGCGGACAGTGTAGCGGTTTGCCTTACCAGCGCCGTTCGCCACCGCGGACGACCTGATGCGGGTTTTGCCACGTAGCCTCGAGGGAACGAGCACAGATGAGTACTGTGTTCGCGTGGCGGATACCAGCGACGCAGAGTTGCGAGCGGGTGCGCAGGGTTCACCAGCTTCGCTCGTACCGAATTGCGTCGGTGGTTCGGATCGGTGTGGTGGGACTGATGGTCGCCGCGATGATCATCGGCACGCGCCGATCCGAATGGCCGCATCAGATCTGTTCTGATCGTCACGTACGCGTTCGTTGCACTTTGCGCCGTAGCTCTGGCATTCTCCCCGATCCATCGATGGGTTGCGCTGGGCCGGCTCGAGCCGTTTGCTTTCACGGCCATTGACGTTGTCGCGTTGACGGTCTTTCAGTTGCTGTCCACCGGCGCGATCTATCCGCTGCTGATCATGACGATGCTGCCCATCCTGCTGGGCCTTGACGTCTCTTCGCGGCGCGCCGCGGTGGTGCTGACCTTTTCCATGGTGGGGTTCGCGATCGCGGTGTTCCAAGACCCGGACATGCTGCGTTCGGTCGGACTGTTCGAGGCCACCTTTCGCTTTGTGCTGTACGGGTTCCTATGCGCCACCGCGTATGTGGCCGTGCGCATCGCGGACCGGCACACCCGCTCGGTGGCTGGCCTGAGCGTGCTGCGGGAGGAACTGCTTGCTCAGACGATGACCGCGTCGGATGTGCTGCAGCGCCGGATTTCGGAATCAATTCACGACGGACCACTTCAAGACATTCTGGCGGTGCGCCATGAACTCGTCGAGCTGGAGACGGCCCTCCCCGGCGACGAGCGCGTCGAGCGCGCGCTAGCCGGTCTTCAAATTGCTTCACAAAGCCTGCGGCAGGCGACTTTTGAGCTGCACCCGGCCGTGCTCGAGCAGGTCGGTCTGGGTGCCGCGGTGCATCAGTTGGCCTCCGATACGGCGCAGCGTTCGGGTATCGAGATCTCCACCGACATCGATTACCCGATCCGCAACGAGGTCGACCCGATCGTATTCGGCGTGGTGCGCGAACTGGTATCCAATGTGGTGCAGCACTCGCAAGCCCGCCACGCATCGCTCACGCTCGGGATCACCGACGACAGATGTGTTTTGCATGTGGTCGACGACGGTGTGGGATTCAGCAGCGAGACGATGGAGCGTCGACTGGGGGAGGGCCACATCGGGCTGGCGTCACACCGGGCCCGGGTGGACGCCGCCCGCGGAGTGTTCGTCTTCCTCGATACTCCGTGGGCACCCACATCTGCGTGGAAGTACCGCTGAAGTCGTGAACGCGATGGTTGCCAAATCACCCGGGTGACATGGCTCGCGGGTGATGACCTTTCACCCCGGTTAGGTGCAGGGTCTGGCTAGCGATCGGTGAGCGGAGGGCAAGTGGAGCCGACGATGTACGAGATCTGCGTTCGGGGCCGATTGAGCGAGCGGCTTGAATGCGCGCTGGAAGGCATGCAGCTGGAAGCCGGCCGGGCTGAGACCGTCTTCATCGGTGAAATACGGGACCAACCGCAACTTTACGGACTCCTGGACCGGGTGCGTGATCTGGGCCTTGAGCTCATTGCCGTACAACCGTCAATACGGCACCCGGCATAACGGCACCCGAGGGAGCATCCACGTTGTCGCACCATTTCGACACACCGACTGCCCGCGAGGATCCGCGACTGAATTTGTGCGACTTGTATCTATTCGCCGGAAGCGCAGCAGGGACAACGGCGATGGCGATGACCGTTAACCCAGCGGCCGACGCGAATACCGTTGCGGCGTTTCGCGATGAAGCCGTCTACGCTTTCCGCTTCGACACCGACGGCGACCGATGTGAGGACGTGTCTTTCAAGGTGAGATTCGGCGGGATGCCCAACCGGTTGCAGAGACTCGACGTCTACCGCGCCGATCACGCCCCCGGCGGTCTAGACGGCGATGTCGTGGCCGCTGCTCAAGTCAACGAGATCTCCTCGGGTGAGAACGGTATCCGCGTATTCGCCGGCGTCGTCAGCGATCCGTTCGCCGGCGATGCCGCCGCGCTGGAGGCGTTCAAGGCCGCGTTCGCGAAGGGAAGCTATGAGCCGGAGGTGTTTCGCAATCGGGTCAACTTCTTTCACG
Organism: uncultured Actinomycetota bacterium; assembly: GCA_963832935.1. Taxonomy (GTDB): domain Bacteria; phylum Actinomycetota; class Actinomycetes; order Mycobacteriales; family Mycobacteriaceae; genus Mycobacterium. The sequence goes on along the minus strand of CAWHWA010000006.1, from coordinate 202,563 downwards.
ACCGCACCATCGCGGCGATTGTTCTCGAGGTGCCCAACCGGCTGATCACCAAAGGCGCTCGCGTCAGCGCGTGGTCGACGGTGTCGCTATTCGGGCATGCTCCCGAGCAGCCAGGTGGCCCGCTGGGGGCTGCCCTTGCTTACCCACCTTTATCTAGGCGACGATGCCGCACGCGAGCGGTTCAACCACACTCGGCCCTCCGACGACTATTCGGTGTTCAGCTCAAGCATTGTGTCGACGGTGAGCAAATACACTGCGGCGGCCGGCACGACCGACGATCCGGAGGCCTATGGCCGCCGGGTAGCCGCGTTTTTCGGATCGCTAACCCTGCCATACGAACTCGGCACTTTCGCCTCCTTTGACTACACGGGGTTCAACGGCCGAGCACTACGCGACAACGTGATGGACACGATGCTGTCATTGCTGACCAACTCGCCGCTGGGCACCGGCATCGCCCCCGATCCCACCCGGTTCTCCCGCACTTTTCCCTACCTGTGCCCCGCCGTGCGGCCCTGACCGCTACCTCGGGAGGTAGGCCGCCCAGGCCGCGAGGCATTTATAGCCTGCGTGGACGGCGTCATGAGTGGCATGCATACTAGGGTCACCGCGGCCCGGGCGCAGCGCGAGCCCTACGCAGCCTGCAAGGGAGAACTCGGATGTCGAGATGCCAGCACCGAACTCTGGCATTCGGAACCCGGCGATTGCCCTCCGTCCGTTTGGTTGCACCGATTCGTGGATCGCGAATGTGATTGCCTCGGTCGGACACGGCGACGACGACGTCCGAGATTCAGGTGAGCGAGCGGTTCTGCTCGCCACCAAACTGCACGTTCCGGCTCCTCGGGGGCAGCTCGTTCGCCGGGCCGCTCTGCTGGACGCTCTGACTGCGGGAGGAAGCCGCAAGCTCACGCTGCTGAGTGTGCCCGCGGGCTGGGGCAAGACGACCTTACTTTCGCAGTGGGTTGCCGGTATCGGCGGTGCGCGCGAAGAACTGCGGTTGGCCTGGCTCTCGCTTGATTCTTCCGACAACGACCCGGTGTGGTTTTGGATGTACGTGATCGCCGCGCTGCAGAAGGCCAGTCCGGGCGTGGGGACCCGCGCATTCGAACTCCTTGCAATGGGCGCAGACCCGCTGCAGGTGGTCCTGCCCGCTCTGTTGAATGACCTTGCCGCGACCACCGGCCAGCTCGTGCTCGTCCTCGACGACTATCACGTCGTCGTGACCGAATCGGTCCATGAGCAGATGGCATTCGTCATAGACCGGATGCCCACTAATCTTCGCCTGGTGTTGGCCAGCCGCTCGGATCCGATGCTGCCGCTGGCCCGGCTCAGAGCCAGCGGGGACCTACTCGAGCTGCGGACCGATGACTTACGCCTCGTCGAAGTTGAAGCGGGACAACTGCTTAACGAGATCCTCGGCCTGGACTTGGCCGACGCGGATGTGCAACTTCTGTGCCGACGGACCGAAGGGTGGGTTGCCGGTCTTTATCTCGCGGCCCTTTCGCTTGCGGGGCGTACTGATGCCGCGGCGTTTATCAAGACGTTCGCGGGCGACAATCGTCATATCGTCGACTACTTGATGGCCGAGGTACTCGACGGCCAACCGCCGCAACTACGCAACTTCCTGCTGCGCACTTCGGTTCTGCACCGGCTGGGCGGCGCGCTGTGCGACGCCGTGCTGGACACCACCGGTTCCGCGTCGGTGCTAGAGGAGATCGAGCGCGAGAACCTGTTTTTGGTGCCGCTGGATCTTTCTCGACGGTGGTATCGCTACCACCACTTGTTCGGCGAATTGCTACGCACCGAGTTGCAGCGCACCGAGCCGGGGCTGGTCCCGGTTCTGCATCGGCGAGCCGCTGCCTGGTTTGAGGCCGAGGGCCTCGTCGATGAGGCGTTGCGCCAGATGGTCGCCGCTGGTGACATCGCGGGAAGTGCGGACCTTATCGCCGCCGACTGGGTCAATGAGTTCAATGCGGGCGGCCTGTTGACCGTCTCCGGCTGGCTCGATCTCCTTCCCGCACGGACCGTCTCAGAGGATCCACGGCTGAGCGTGGCGCGGGCCTGGGTCGCCATGAACGTCGGGCAACTCGACGACGCGCGTTCCTGGATCGATGCGATCGAATCCGAATCGGGGCCCCGCACAACGGATGACGGCACCCTCGCTGCTCAGCTCGTCGTCCTGCGCGCGTTCTACTGGTTCAAGACAGGTGATGTTGTTGCGGCTCTTGAGGAGGCCGGCCGAGCAGTCGACCTCGATCCGGGCAGTGCACCATTGGCTCGATCGGGTGCCTATTGCATTTATGGAGCCGCGCTGTACTTTTCGGGCAGCATAGACGAGGCCCAAGCCGCTTTCCGGCTGGCCGTGCAGCACGCCGAACAGGCGGGTGATCGGCGTAATCGGATCTACGCATTGGGGTACCTGGCGATGATCGCGGCGGAGCGTGGTCAGCTCGAAGACGCCGAGCATCAGATCCGGCGCGCGACGGGCAGCGGCGCAGCCTTGGCATGCGGCGAGCACTTGGTCGACGCGATGGTGTCCCTAGCGGCTGCCACAGTCCTCGACATGCAGGGTGATTGGGCCGCCGCTGCGGACGCTGCCCAGGTAGCCATCGTCTCGGCCCGCCACGGTGGAGGCATCCTTGAGGCGGCCAAGGCACTCTCGACCAGAGCCGAGATACTCGATCACCTCGGCGACCAGCAGGCCGCGGGGGCGGCCCGGAAAGAGGCAGGCACGCTGCTCGCCACCGGGCGAAGCGCCGGCGTCGCGAAGGCCCGGCGCAACGACGATCGCGCGATCAGTGAGGAACTAAGCCCCAAGGAGCTCCAGGTCCTTCGCCTGCTCGCAACCCGCTTATCGCGACGTGAGATCGGCCAACGGCTGTATGTCTCGCTCAATACGGTGAAGACCCAGCAACGCGCCATCTACCGCAAGCTCAGCGTGGCGGACAGGAGTTCGGCGGTCAAACGCGCACAGCAGCTCGGCTTGCTGTAATCGGACGGGATGGACCGGCTGCAACGTCATGGTGTGACGAACGTGGGGCGCCACTGTCGAGCCGGGCCTCTCAGAACTAGGACAGGCGTGCGCTTTTCATTCTTTCACCGAGTTCGAGCGCTTCGGCCAGCCGGGAGGGCCCCTGGGTTGCCCCGATTAGCTTGCTGATCTTCTCGGTATCGATGGTTTGACCGCCGGCGCCCCAACTGCCTTCCGGAATTTCGACGACGATCACGTGTAGCCGCATCAGGTACGCGGGCGCGATCCGGATGTCTTCACGTTCTAGGACCGAACCGTCGTCACCGAGTACGTCGACAAACGCCGCCGCGATATCTCGCTGCATTTCGTCGCGGCGTGGTTGGCTGAAGTAGGACGCGGCTACGAACGCTTCGACGGTCCAGAACACTTTGTCGGGATGCTCGGACAACGGAACCCCGCCGGGAAAGCAGTTTTCGACGTCAAGCTCGTTGAAGAAGAAACCGGTTGCTGCCGTGCCGATTTCGGTGACCGGATCGATCTCTTGACGAATGAGGGCTTGTACCAACCGGGGCGCAAGGCTGGACTTTTGCTCGGCTGTAAGCGCCCCCTTGGGGCAGTTGACTCGGATGAACGGCATCGTTATTGCCTTTCCTTGTTGCGACTCGATACTGCGACCCTAGGTGACCGTCGGGCGCCGCGAGCTTGTGTACTGCGCCTCCCCGCAGTAATCACCCGGGTGAATCGGCGGTGGGGTGATGACAGTTCACCCGGCCTGAGATCACTGTGGTAGATGCCGGCGGCGCAGCTAATGCCCCGTTGTGGCTCAACCTCGCTGCATCGAAAGGGAACGACGAATGCACTTCGACGACAAGAAGGTCATCGTGATTGGTGGCAGTGCCGGAATGGGACGGCAAGTTGCGGCTGACGTCGTCGAACACGGCGGTAGTGCGGTGATCATCGGGCGCTCGAAAGACCGGGTCGACGACGTGGTCGCCGAGCTGACAAGCCGGCAGGGTCAAGCGTGGGGCATCGCCGCCGAGCTAACTGATCGCACTGCTGTCTCCGAATTGCAATCCGTACTTGGCGAACACCATCGCGACGCGACGTTGCTCGTCAATGCGGCCGGATTCTTCATCCCGAAGACGTTTCTTGAATACGACCCGCAGTTCTATGACTCGTACATGGAGCTCAACTATGCCCTGTTCTTCCTGACGCAGACCGTCGTCGCGGGCATGATCGCCAAGGGGGAGGGGGGCTCAATCGTGAATATCGGCAGCATGTGGGCACATCAAGCCATTGGTCTGACCCCGTCGTCCGGGTACTCGATGCAGAAAGCCGGCTTGCATGCGCTGACCCATAACCTCGCCATTGAACTTGCCGGGCACAAGATTCGCGTCAACGCGGTGGCGCCCGCCGTCGTCAAGACCCCGCTCTACGAGGGGTTCATCCCGAAGGACGAAATCGACGCCACGCTAGACACGTTCGCGCCGCTGCACCCCTTGGGTCGAGTGGGAACCCCCGCAGACGTCGCCAACGCCGTCATCTATCTGCTCTCTGAGCAGGCCAGCTGGGTCACCGGCGCGATTCTCAATGTCGACGGCGGCATCATGGCGGGCCGCAACTAGCCAGAGCGAGAAATGCTTTCCGTCAACGAAGGAGAATGCGTGCCAAACGAATACCGCAAGAACCCTGCTGCCGTCGACGCATTAAGCCCTGAGCAGTACCACGTGACGCAGGAGAACGGCACCGAGCGTCCATTCACGGGCGAGTACTGGGACAACCACGAGCCCGGCCTCTACATCGACGTGGTCTCTGGTGAGCCGCTCTTCGCATCGGTAGACAAGTTCGAAAGTGGAAGCGGCTGGCCGAGTTTCACGCGGCCGATCGACACAGACAACGTCGTCGAGAAGCACGACCGGAGTCATTTCATGGACCGCGTCGAGGTGCGTTCTGCCCACGCCGACAGCCACCTCGGCCATGTCTTTCCCGATGGGCCGCCAGAGGCCGGCGGACTGCGGTACTGCATCAACTCGGCATCGCTGCGGTTCATCCATCGTGACGATCTCGAAGCCGAAGGCTTTGGGCAATACCTGAGCTTGTTCACGAACGCGGAGCCGGCGATCGGTGGTGAGCAGCAGTCGTGACCGAGCACAACAAGATTGCGGTGCTGGCGGGTGGATGCTTCTGGGGTATGCAGGATCTGATTCGCAAGCAACGCGGTGTGGTCTCGACTCGTGTTGGCTATACCGGCGGCCAGAACGCGCACCCTACCTATCGCGAACCATCCCGGCCACGCCGAGGCGATCGAAATCACCTACGACCCGGATGAGACCGACTATCGGATGCTGTTGGAGTTTTTCTTCCAGATCCATGACCCCACGACGAAGGACCGCCAGGGCAACGATGCCGGAAGTAGCTATCGTTCGGCGATCTTTTATGTGGACGCCTTGCAGAAGAAGATCGCGTCGGACACCATCGCTGATGTCGACGCCTCGGGGCTGTGGCCAGGCAAGGTGGTCACCGAGCTGAGTCCGGCCGGCGCTTTCTGGGAAGCCGAACCCGAGCACCAAGACTATTTGGAGCACTATCCGTCCGGCTACACCTGCCACTACGTCAGACCAGAATGGAAGCTGCTCAGCCGCAGACAACCACCTGAAAAGGGCTGTGCCGAAAGGAAACTGTCAGCCAATGACACCCATTGAGGCGCCTCTTGTTGACGGTGGCGTCGAGGTGCACTCGCGGCTTACGCGGCTCGCTGGTCTTGCCGCCCGCTACGGCCTGGTCATCGTACTAGCTTGGTTCGGCGCCATGAAGTTCACATACTATGAGGCACAGGGCATTTCGCCACTGGTCGCCAACAGTCCTGTTATCGGCTGGGTCTACCATTTCATGTCGATCAGCACCTTTGGCAGGGTACTGGGCACTATCGAACTGGTCACCGCGGCGCTGCTGGCGGCCAAACCGTGGTTTCCGAAGGCATCCGTCGTCGGTGGCCTGCTTGCCACTGTCTTCTTTGTGGGAACCCTCAGCTTCATGTGCACGACTCCCGGCATCGGCGAAGCATCCGCCGGCGGGTTTCCGGTTCTGTCGGCAAACGGTGAGTTCCTGATGAAGGATATCGCAATCCTGGGCCTGGCAATCTGGGCTCTGGCTGACGCGATCGACGCGGTACGTCGGCCGGGTGAACACGCCGGACGTGACCCGCCTGCTTATCCGTCGTAACGCTCTGCGCGCAACGGTCCCCGGAGACTTACGGCGGGACCAATGACTACTGACGCGCTGAGTCATGCCTCACTCGAGCCGCACCGTCCGTTCCCCGCTCGTGTTGGCCCGAAGGGCGCTCTGATCTACAAGCTGGTGACCACCACGGATCACAAGCTGATCGGGATCATGTATTGCGTTGCCTGCTTTGGCTTCTTCTTCATCGGCGGCTTGATGGCGTTGTTACTCCGCACCGAGCTTGCCGCTCCCGGATTGCAGTTCTTGTCGAACGAGCAGTACAACCAGCTGTTCACCATGCATGGCACGGTGATGCTGCTGTTTTACGCGACTCCGATCGTGTTCGGTTTCGCCAATCTTGTTCTGCCGTTACAGATCGGTGCCCCCGACGTCGCTTTCCCTCGAATGAACGCGTTTTCGTTTTGGCTGTTCTCTGTGTGGGGCGCTGATCGCGCTCGCGGGATTCATCACACCCGGCGGCGCGGCGGATTTCGGGTGGACGGCCTACACGCCCCTATCCAACGCGATCCACTCGCCGGGTGCCGGCGGGGATCTGTGGATCATGGGCTTGATCGTCGGCGGTCTGGGCACCATCTTAGGCGCGGTCAACATGATCACCACGGTCGTGTGCATGCGCGCACCCGGGATGACGATGTTCCGGATGCCGATCTTCACCTGGAACATCCTGGTGACCAGCGTGATGGTGCTGGTCGCGTTTCCACTGTTGACGTCGGCGTTATTTGGGCTGGCCGCCGACCGGCACCTCGGCGCTCACGTCTTCGACCCGGCCAACGGCGGAGTCTTGTTGTGGCAGCATATGTTCTGGTTCTTCGGTCACCCCGAGGTGTACATCATCGCGCTGCCATTCTTCGGCATCATCTCCGAAGTGATCCCGGTATTTTCGCGCAAACCGATCTTCGGTTACACCGCACTGGTGTACGCGACGCTGTCGATCGGCGCGCTGTCGATCGCGGTGTGGGCGCATCACCTCTACGCCACCGGAGCGGTGCTGTTGCCGTTCTTCTCGTTCATGACATATTTGATCGCCGTCCCGACTGGCATCAAGTTCTTCAACTGGATCGGCACCATGTGGAAAGGCCAGTTGACGTTCGAAACCCCGATGCTGTTCGCGGTGGGCTTCTTGGTCACCTTCCTGCTGGGCGGGCTCTCGGGTGTGCTGCTGGCCAGCCCGCCGATCGACTTCCACGTCACCGACACCTACTTCGTCGTGGCGCACTTCCACTACGTGCTGTTCGGCACCATCGTGTTCTCCACCTTCGCCGGAATCTACTTCTGGTTCCCAAAGATGACCGGCCGGCTCCTCGACGAACGCCTGGGAACACTGCACTTCTGGCTGACGTTCATCGGCTTTCACACCACGTTCTTGGTCCAGCATTGGCTGGGCGCAAAGGGCATGCCGCGCCGCTACGCCGACTACCTGCCCACCGACGGGTTCACCACGCTGAACATCATTTCGACGCTCGGTGCGTTCATTCTGGGCGTGTCGATGTTCCCGTTCGTGTGGAACGTCTTCAAAAGCTGGCGCTACGGTGAGCCGGTCGCCGTCGATGACCCGTGGGGTCACGGCAATTCGCTGGAGTGGGCGACCAGTTGCCCGCCGCCGCGGCACAACTTCACCGAGCTGCCCCGCATCCGCTCGGAGCGCCCAGCATTCGAGCTGCACTATCCACACATGGTGGAACGCATGCGCGCTGAAGCCCACGTCGGCTCGCTTCGACGTGAATAACATCGGTTAGCTGCCGCCCTGAGATCTTACTGCAGGTCGACGGACTTCCCGGTGGCGGCGGAGTAACCCGCGCGGTAGCCGAAAACCATTGCCGGACCGATGGTTCCGCCGGCGCCGCCGTAAGCCCGGCCGGTCGCACCGGCCATCGTGTTGCCCGCGGCGAACAGGCCCGGTATGGGTTCCCCACTGACGTGCAGAACGCGGCCGTCGTAGTCGGTGCGCGGTCCTCCCTTGGTGCCCATCGCGCCGATGCACACCGGGACCGCGTAAAAGGGCGCGGTGTCGATCGGGCCGAGTGTCTTTCCGGCAGCCGTGGTGGCACTGTCGTCGCCCCAATAGCCGTCGTACGCACTGGAACCGCGCCCGAAGTCGGGATCGGCGTCCTGCGCGACATGACGGTTCCACTCTCGATCGTGCGGATCAGGCCGTCGGCATCGATACCGGCCTTGGCGCCCAGTTCGTTGAGGTCGGCGGATTCGCAGAACCAGTCGGGAACCGGCTCCCCGGGCGCGATACCCAGAAATCCGTAGCGCTGCAGATGAACTGAATCGAAGACCATCCATCCGCGATCGTTGACGTACCCGCCTCGCGGATCCAGGTAGTGGAACGCGCCGGCCATCGAGTTGTAATCACAAGCCTCGTTGACGAATCGGTGCCCTGCCTCGTTGACGATGATGCTCCTCGGCCGAGTGCGCTCCAGTCGCACGCTGCGGCTGCGCTGCTTGCCTTCGATCGTGTCGCCGGGGATTTGCACGATCGGGACCCACCATGCTTCGCCCATGTTGGCCAGGTCCGCGCCGTGTGCCATCGCCATGCGCAGCCCGTCGCCGGTGTTGTTCGGCGGGGAGACCGCACCGTGCATCGGGCCGCGCAAAAATGCCTGCACCAAGCCCGGATCCCATTCGAAGCCGCCGACACCCAGGACGACGCCGCGGCGCGCGCGCACGTTGATGCTCCGCCCGGACAGCGCGATGCGGACCCCGATGATCTCTGCGCCTTCGGCGATGAGTTCTTCGGCCCGGGCGTTGGTGTGCGGGGTTACTCCGGCGTCGAGCAATCCCTTGAGCAGCCCCGCTATCAGTGCGGTGCCGGCCACGCACAGATCGCTGCCCTCCTCTATCGCCGCGTGCAGGCGAGCCCGGGTTTCGGCATCGAAACCGACGTTGGACCAGTCGGCGGGAAACGATGTGATCCGGCTGCCCCACTCGCCGATTTGGTTGAGGTCGAACGGCCCCGCGCTCAGCGACCGGCCCCCAGTCGGTTGTCCTCCCGGCAGCTCCGGCCGGTAATCGGGGAAACCGGTAGCGACCTCGAAGCGCAGACCGCTGTGGGCCTCTACGAATTCCAGCATCGCCGGGCCGGTCCGCACGAACGTCTCGACCAGAGCGTCATCCATCGTGCCGAGGGACTGTGCGCGCAAATACTTCAACGCGTCGTCTTGAGTCAATTCGCCGTCGGGAGAACGGTTATGGGCGGGAATCCACACGACGCCTCCCGACACCGCGGTGGTCCCGCCGACGGTCGGGGCCTTCTCGAACACCTCGACAGAGGCGCCGGCGGCCACCGCTGACAGTGCGGCGGTGAGCCCCGCCCCGCCAGTGCCGAGCACGACGACATCGACTTCGGTGTCCCAAGACATCAACTGCTATCCCTTCAGCTCAGCAGCTCGGACAACTGCTTCGCGGCTTTGACGACCGCCTCCCTCCCGCGCATCACGACATCTTCCCGATGAGAGATGAGGTTGATGCAAGTTGGTGGGGACGGAGCTTGGCGGTGGACCGACACGGCCAGGCCGTACGTATTCGGTTCGATCTCTCCATAAGTCGTCACCCAGCCGCGCTCGCGCGCCCGCGACACCAAGTCCCGTTCACCCGGGCGCGGCGGCAGGCTGGAGAGCAACGCGATTCCGGCGGCGCCGCGGTCCAGTGGATACCGGCTGCCCTCGTGAAAGGACAGCTGGTAGGCGACGTGGCTCGGCACGATCACCGCGACCGCCACCTGTTGGTCGCCCTCGGCGACGAGCAACGACACGGTCGTGCCCAGCTCGTCGGCCAGGGCGCGCAGCGTCGGCAGACTCAGTTGGCGCACATTGCGGTCGAACGACGCGCCGAGTACTGCCAAGCCCGCAGCCGGCCGATAACGCCCGTCTTCTCCCTTGGCCACCAAGCGGAACTGGGTCAACGTCGACAACAAGCGATAGGCGATGGTCCGGTGCACCCCGACCTGGTCGGCGAGTTGCTGCACGGTCAGCCCGGTCGGGGAAGCCGCCACCATTTGCAGCGCGGTAATTCCCCTGGCCAGCGTCTGCGAGCCGGTACCCGAACCCGTCACAGTCTTGACAGACCTCCATGCGAGAGCGAAGCTCTATATATAACGCACGTCAGTGTGCGATATTCGCACACGAGATAAGTCTAAAACGAGAACCAGATTTCCACCAGTATGGGCAGAGAGGAACCGTGGCGGAGTTTGAAAGCATCTGGAGCGATCTCCAGGGTGCCGCGTTTGAGCAGGGCTATCTCAACGCCGGGGGCGTCAGGACCCGCTACCTGCGCGCCGGCGATCCCGGGCAAGCCGGTGCTGTTGCTGCTGCACGGATCCGGCGGTCACGCCGAGGCTTACGTGCGCAATCTGGGCGCGCACGCCGAGCATTTCTGGACCTGGTCGATCGACATGCTGGGCCACGGCTACACCGACAAGCCGGGCCACCCGCTGGAAGTCAGCCACTACGTCGAGCATCTGATGGCCGTGCTGCGCACCATCGGTGTTGATCGCGCCTACATCAGCGGTGAATCGCTCGGGGGCTGGGTGGCCGCGCGCACCGCAGTCGACCATCCGGATGTGGTTGAACGACTAGTCCTTAACACCGCCGGTGGCTCCCAGGCCGATCCCGTGGTGATGCAACGGATCATCACGCTGTCCATGGCCGCCGCCGAGGACCCGACCTGGGAAACCGTGCAAGCGCGCATCAAATGGCTGATGGCCGACAAGGCCAAGGATTATGACGACCTGGTCGCCAGCCGCCAACGGATATATCGCCAACCGGGATTCGTTTCCGCCATGAGCGACATCATGGCGTTGCAGGACCCCGAGATTCGCGCGCGCAACATCCTCGGCCCCAACGAATACGGGTCGATCATCGCGCCGACGCTGGTGTTGTGGACCAGTGACGACCCCACGGCCGATGTGACCGAGGGACGCCGGATGGCGTCGATGATCCCCAACGCGCGGTTCGAGGTGATGCCGGGTTGTGGCCACTGGCCGCAGTACGAGGACGCCAAGACCTTCAACCGACTGCATCTCGACTTCCTGCTGGGGCGCTGATGGGAAACGCCGAGCACGAAACGAAAGGCCTAGATGTCGACGTTGTCATCGTCGGTGCGGGCCCGGTCGGCTTGACACTGGCCAATATCCTTGGCCTGCAAGGAATTCACACGCTGGTAGTCGATGAACGAGACACGCTCATCGACTACCCACGCGGGGTCGGCCTGGACGACGAGGCGCTGCGCACCTTCCAGTCGATTGGTTTGGTCGACCGAGTCCTGCCGCATACGGTCCCGAACCAGATCCTGCGTTTCGTTGACGCCAAGCGCCGAGTGCTTGCCGAAATGGCGCCGCCCGACGCGCGTTTCGGTTGGCCGAAGCGCAATGGGTTCGTGCAACCGCTCGTCGACGCCGAATTGCTCTCTGGTCTAGACAGATTCGACTGTGTGGAGGTGCGGTGGAGCCGGCCGATGACGGCCTGCGAGGAAACCGCCGATGCGGTGACGGTTGAGCTTGGCGGCGATCCGGACGGGTCCACGGTGCGGGCGCGTTACGTCGTGGGCTGCGACGGCGGCCGCAGCATGACCCGCCGGATGATGGGCGTGTCCTTTGACGGCACGACGTCGTCGACGCGCTGGTTGGTGGTCGACATCGCCAACGATCCGCTGGGCCACCCCAACAGCGAGGTCGGCGCCGACCCTGAACGTCCGTACGCCTCCATTTCGATCGCGCACGGGATTCGCCGCTTCGAGTTCATGATTCACGCCGACGAATCCGATGAGGAGGCCGAGGATCCGGCCTTCCTGAAAGCAATGCTGGCCCGCATGGTGCCGAACCCTGACCGGGTCGATGTGATCCGGCGCCGGATCTATACGCACCACTCGCGAATTGCCGGCGCGTTCCGCAGCGGCCGGTTGCTGCTGGCCGGCGACGCCGCGCACCTGATGCCGGTGTGGCAGGGGCAGGGCTACAACAGCGGAATTCGGGATGCGGCCAACCTGGGCTGGAAGCTGGCGGCGGTGGTCAGCGGCCGGGCCGACGACGGACTGCTGAACACCTACGACGTGGAGCGCCGCAAGCACGCGCGGGCCATGATCGACCTTTCCACCATGGTGGGTCGAGTCATCTCGCCGACCAACCGACGTATCGCCACGGCACGCGACCTGGTGGTGCGGTCGGCGTCAATTGTGCCCACGCTCAAGCGATATGTCCTGGAGATGCGGTTCAAGCCGATGCCGCGGTACGAGCAAGGGGCCGTCGTGCACTCGGTACCGCGCAGCGCCGAATCGCCCGTCGGCACCCTGTTCATTCAGCCTCGGGTTGATACCCGGACACACCCAGATGCCCTGTTGGACGACGTGCTGGGCACTTGGTTCGCCGTGCTGTGCTGGAACAACAACCCGCGCAAGATTCTCGGCGATGAGGCCTTCGCGAAGTGGAAATCGCTGGGCGCCCGCTTTGTTGCACTGCGGCCGTTGACTCAGCTGCACTGGACCGGGCACGACGATCCGGACGTCGTCGTCGTGGGCGATCGCACCGGGGGCCTAAAGTCCTGGTTCGACGGGCACCAGGAATCGGTGGTGTTCCTGCGTCCCGATCGGTGCATTGCAGGTGCCTGTATCGCGCAGCTGGCTCCCGAGCTGAGCGCGTCGCTGCTTGAGGCTTTGACGCTCATCCCGGGAGGGGGTGACGTCGACAGTGGCAATGGCTCTGTGCTGTATGTCCCACAGCCCGCTCCTGAATCTTCCGGGGCCGTCGCGGGATCTGCTTGACGATATCGAAGGCGGTATCGCGCAGGCGCGGGAATTCGTCCGCGATTACGATCCCGAACTCGTCGTCATCTTTTCCCCGGATCATTACAACGGGTTCTTCTACAAGGCGATGCCGTCGTTCTGTATCGGTTTGAACGCCAACGGAGTTGGTGATTACGGCACGCATGCCGGTCCGCTCGACGTTCCGACGGACCTGGCCTCGCAGTGTGCCGATGCCGTGCTCGACGCCGGTGTCGACATCGCGGTGTCGGCCAGCATGGACGTGGATCACGGCACCGTGCAGCCACTGGAGAAGCTCTTCGGGGACGCCACCTCGCGTCCGGTGATACCGGTTTTCATCAATGCGGTCGCGGTGCCGCTGGGACCGTTGCATCGGTGCCGGGCCCTGGGCGCCGCCGTGGGCACCTTTTTGGCCACCCTGGACAAGCGGGTCTTGGTCATTGGATCCGGTGGACTCTCGCACAGTCCGCCGGTGCCGACATTGGCGACCGCACCTCCAGCGGTCTTGGAGCGGATCGTGCAGGGCCGGCCGATGACGTCCGAGCAGCGGCAAGCCCGGCAGGCGGCCGTCATCGAGGCGGCCAAGGCGTTCGCCGCTGGCGAGAGTGACCTGCAACCCCTCAACCCGGCGTGGGACCATCGTTTCCTGGAGATCATCGACACCGGCCGGCTCGCCGAGTTCGATCACTGGTCGAACGCGTTCGTACTCTACGAGGGCGGTAGCTCCGCGCACGAAATCCGCACGTGGATAGCGGCTTTCGCCGCGCTGGAAACCGCGGGGCCGTATCAGACGGCGCTGCGCTACTACAAGCCGGCCGAAGCACTGATCGCCGGGTTCGCCATCAGGACGGCAGTGCCGACATGACAGATGTGGAGATGGACGGCTTGGATCACGTCGTCGACGTGTTGATCATCGGGTCTGGCGGCGGCGGCATGGCGGCCGCCCTGACCGCGCACGCGTCCGGACTCAACGCGTTGGTGGTCGAAAAGTCCTCCATTTCGGCGGTTCCACCGCCTTGTCGGGCGGCGGCATCTGGGTACCCGGAGCGCCCGCGCAACGCCGGGAGGGCTACTCCCCGGATCCCGAAAGCGTGGTCGAGTATCTGCTCAAGATCACCGACGGCCTGGTCAGCGAGGCGCGCATCCGGCAGTACGTCGAGTCGGCACCGAAAATGCTCGAGTTTTTCGAACAACTGTCGGGCTGGTTTGAGTTCGTCTGGAAACCCGGCTACGCCGACTATTACCCGGAATTGCCGGGCGGCTCCGAACTCGGCAGCACGATCAACGTGCCGCCCATCGATCTGCGCAAATTAGGCCCGGACGAACAGACGATGCTCAAGCCGCTCGCGCTTGCGCCCAGGGGAATCTGGCTGGGCCCCAAGGAACTTCGGACCTTCTACCGGATCAGGCAGTCCTGGGCCGGTAAGGGTGTGCTGCTGAAGTTGATTTGGCGAATGGTCAAGGCGAGGGCTTTCAACGAGCGGATGGCCGCGATCGGGCAGTCGTTGGCCGCACGGCTTCGGCTCGCGATGCGAGAGAGTGGTATTCCGCTGTGGCTCGACGCACCGATGACCGAGTTGCTCACCGACGCAAACGGATCGGTGACCGGAGCGGTGCTCGAACGTGACGGCGCCACGCAGCGGATCGGTGCGCGCCGAGGAGTCATCCTGGCTTCCGGGGGCTTCGATCACGACCTTGCCTGGCGCAAGGAGCAGCTACCCGCGGTGGACCAGGACTGGAGCTTCGGCAATCCCGCCGCGATGGGCGACGGCATCCGCGCCGGCCAAAAGGTTGGCGCCGCGACCGACCTGCTCGACGAGGCCTGGTGGTTCCCGGCCATCCAATGGCCGGATGGCCGAATGCAATTCATGCTCAACGAGCGGATGATGCCGGCGCAGTTCATCGTCAACGGCGAGGGCAAGCGGTTCATCAACGAAGCGGCGCCGTACATGGACTTCGGCCACGCCATGATCGACGGGCAGAAGTCCGGAGTCACTCATATCCCGTGCTGGCTGATCACCGATCACCGGTCGTGGAATCGCTATGTCGTCGGCGGCCACCTGCCGATACCGAAAATCCCCGGCGCGCCGGTCCCCACCGGCCGTAAGGTGCCGTCGGCCTGGCTGGAATCCGGCGTGGTCAAAGCGGCGACCAGCTGGGACGACATGGCGACCAAAATCGGCGTCCCGGCAGCCGAACTCCGGGCAACCGCGGCTCGTTTCAACGAACTCGCGCGTAAGGGTCACGACGACGATTTCGACCGAGGAGACAGCGTTTACGACAATTACTACGGCGATCCGACGCTGCCCAACCCCAATCTGTATCCGCTGGGTGACCCGCCCTACTACGCGTTCCGAATCGTCCTCGGCGATCTCGGGACCTCGGGTGGTCTGCTGACCGACGAATACGCCCGAGTGCTGCGGCCCGACGGCACCATCGTGCCCGGGTTGTATGCGGTCGGTAACACCTCGGCGCCGGTGATGGGCCGCAGCTATGCGGGCGCCGGAGCGACCATCGGTCCCGCCATGACCTTCGGCTTCGTCGCCGCGAAACACCTTGCCAGCCAGGCCTAATCTCTTAAGGAGGTAACAATGAAAATTTCACTGTTCTACGAGTTCGCCCTGCCGCGTCCGTGGGTACCGGACGATGAACATGTCATGTTGCAAGACTGCCTGAACGAGGTAGAGGCCGCCGATAAGGCGGGGTTCTCTACCGTCTGGCTGACCGAGCACCACTTCCTCGAGGAGTACTGCCACTCCACCGCGCCGGAGATATTCCTGGCCGCGGCCAGTCAGCGGACCAAGGACATCCGGCTCGGGTTCGGCATCATGCACCTGCCGCCCGCGGTGAATCACCCCGCCCGGGTGGCCGAACGCATTGCCACCCTTGACCTCCTGTCCAATGGGCGCGTCGAGTTCGGCACCGGCGAATCCTCCTCCGTCGGTGAACTGGGCGGGTTCAACATCGATCCCGCCGACAAACGCGGGCAGTGGGAAGAAGCCCTCGAGGTCGCGATCCGGTGCATGGTCGAGGAACCCTTCTCGGGGTTCAAAGGCGAGCACGTCCAGATGCCGGCCCGCAACGTGGTGCCTAAGCCGCTGCAGAAGCCGCATCCCCCCGTCTGGGTCGCCTGCACCCGGCCGGCGAGCGTGCAGATGGCCGCCCAAAAAGCCATCGGCGCATTGAGTTTCGCCTACACCGGTCCCGGACCGCTGACCGAGCGGGTCAACGGCTACTACAAGGAGTTCGAGGAGAACGGTGTGCCCATCACACCGCAGATCAACCCGAACATCCTGGCCATCGGCGGCGACCTGTCGATGATGGTCGCCAAGACCGACGAGCAGGCCCTGCAACGCCTCGGGCAGGGCGGCGGATTCTTCTCGTTCGGCATCATGCACTACTACATGACCGGCGTGCACACCCCCGGTCGGACCGGAGTGTGGAAGCGCTACCTCGAAGAGGTCGAGAAGGATCCGACGCTGGCCTACGGCCCGGGACGCGGCGCGATCGGATCCCCGGCCACCGTGCGCGAATTCCTGCGTGGCTACGAGGAGAGCGGCGTCGACGAGATCATCCTGCTGCTCAATCCACGCAGCCACGAGGGCACCATGGAATCCATCGAGCTGATGGGCAAAGAGGTGCTGCCCGAGTTCATCGAGCGCGACAAAAAGGCGGTGGCCGAGAAGGCGAAGCGGCTGGCGCCCGTCATCGAAAAGGTCGAGGCGAGGCGGAAGGAATCCACCGCACCGAAATTCGATGAAAACTACTCCTTCGGCGGCCTGCCCACCGGTCGTGGCGGTAAGTTCACTGCTAGCGAGATCCCCGAGGCCATGGCCGAGATCAACGAGGGCCGTGTCCAGGCGGCGCAGCGCGCCAAGGAGGAGCGCAGCAAGTGATTCCGGAAGCCGGTTAAGCCTTGGCAGCAATCGACGGACTGTGGCGATACGACGGCCGCCGTGCGGTGGTGACCGGATGTGCGTCGGGCATCGGCGAACATGTGGTGCGACAACTCACCGAACTGGGGGCCGAGGTCGTCGGACTGGACAAGCGCCGACCGTCCTTCGACGTCAACGACTTCCATGAGGTCGACCTCGCCGACCCGGAGTCGATCGATGGAGCCGTAGCGTCCATCGGCGGGCGGGTCGACGCGCTTTTCAACGTCGCCGGTGTCTCGTCCGGGATCGGCAACCCGTCGCTGGTTGCCACGATCAACTTCCTGGGCCTGCGGCATGTCACCGAGGCGCTGGTTCCCAAGATGGCCGCGGGGTCGTCCGTCGTGAGCGTTTCCTCGCTCGCGGCGGCCGCCTATCGAGAACATGTGGAGGCGGTGGCGCCACTGCTGAATACCGCGACGATGCAAGAGGGCATCGACTGGTGTCACGACCATCCCGACGCGCTGGGCAACGGCTACCAACTGTCCAAAGAAGCGATCATCTTCTACACGATGCGAAGCGCCACGCCGCTGGGCGCCCGGGGCATCCGGATCAACTGCTCGGGCCCGGGGGTCACCGAGACCCCGATCCTTGATCAGTTACGGACGGCGTACGGACAGGGCTTCCTCGACGACATTCCCAAGCCCCTGGGTCGTGTCTCCGACCCCGCCGAGCAGGCTACTGTGTTGCTCTTCTTGAATAGTCGTGCAGCCAGCTACATCACGGGACAGGTGATCTGGGTCGACGGCGGAAACGTGGGTGCCGCGATCGCCCGTGAACTCGAGGAAGGAGCCCCGTGGCCGAGCCGATTGACTGATTTTCGGCGGGCCGCGCGTGACGTCTCTAATTGGGGACGGTGGGGCGCCGATGATGAGCTTGGCACATTGAACTTCATCACCGCGGACAAGGTCGCACAGGCCGCGAGCCTGGTCAGGCATGGCAAGGTATTTCCGCTCGGCGTCGACTTCGGAGCCTCGGGTCCGCAGGGCGCCTTCGAGTTTCGGCATAACCCGGTGCACATCATGACCGTCGACGGCGGCGATGTGAACACGCTGGCCAAGTACGGGCCGACCTGGCCGCGTAACCCGACGGCCCAGCAGCTGAGTAGCTACATGACGGCCGACAACCCGTTCCGCTTCAACGACGACATGATCATCATGCCGTTGCAGGCAGCAAGCCAGTGGGATGCGCTGTCCCACGTCTACTACGACGACTACCTCTACAACGGCTTCCCGGCGGCTTCGGTGACCAGCATGGGCGCCTACCACTGCGGCATCGACAAGGTTGACGTCAAGGGCATCACATCCCGCGGTGTGCTGCTGGACCTGGTTCGGCATCGGGGGGCGGAGGTCTTCCTCGAAGCCGGAAACCCGATCTCCCCGGAAGAACTCGACGACGTGGTTCGCGCGCAGGGCGTGACGATCGGGCGAGGCGACATCGTGCTGATCCGGACCGGCTGGTGGACAAGGTTTCTCATGACCGGGAACAAGACGGAAGGCTATTCCGGACTGGACTGGCGATGTGCGCAGTGGCTGCATGATCACGAGATCGCCGCCGTGGCCGCAGACAACCTTCAGGTCGAAGACCTGGAGTCCGGGGTCGATGGGATAACGTTCCCCCTGCATCTGCTCTGTCTGCGCGACATGGGGATGATCTTTGGCGAATACTGGGATCTCACCCCGCTGGCAGAGGACTGCGCCGCCGACGGTGTCTACGAGTTTCAGCTCGTCGCCCCGCCCCTGAGCGTGGTCGGCGCGGTCGGCTCCCCGGTCAACCCGATCGCGATCAAGTGACGGACTATCAGCGCAAAACCATGCTGGTGGACGGCCTGACCACCGGCTACCTGGAGGCCGGCGAAGGCGATCCGGTGGTGCTGCTGCACGGCGGTGAGTTCGGCGCCAGCGCCGAACTCGGTTGGGAACGCAACATTTCCGCGCTGGCCGCGCACTATCGGGTGCTGGCCCCGGACATGCTGGGGTATGGAAATTCGGCGAAGGTCGTCGACTTCGTCGACGGCCGGGGGATGCGAATACGGCACGTGGCCCGCTTCTGCGAGGTCCTCGGCATCGACTCGGCGCATTTCGCCGGCAACTCCATGGGCGCCATCAACCTGCTCAACGACGCCACGTCGGAGACGCCGCGGTTGCCGGTCCGTAGCTTGATGATCATCTGCGGGGGCGGAGAGATCCAGCAGAACAAGTACTTTGAGGCGCTGCAGGAGTACGACGCATCGCTGCCGGCGATGCGGTGCATCGTCGAGGCGTTGTTTTGCGATGCCAGCTATCCTGCCGACGACGACTATGTGCGGCGCCGCTACGAGTCCAGCACCGCGCCCGGGTCATGGGAGGCGATAGCGGCGGCCCGTTTTCGGCGTCCTAATGCCCAACCCTCGTCGACGCCGTCGAGTACCCGACCCTACGAGCGCATCGGTGTGCCGACGCTCGTCGTCGAAGGTGGAGGGGACAAGCTGCTTCCGGCCGGGTGGGCCGCTGCGATCGCCGAGCAGATCGACGGCGCGCGCTCGGCGGTGGTCGGTAACGCTGGCCACTGTCCGCAAATCGAGCAGCCGTCCAAGGTCAACGACTTGCTGCTGGAATTTCTGTTCGACGCTCAGAAGACGTAGTCCAACCGGGTCATCATTCCGGCGACTTGGTGATAGGTGTTGTGGCAGTGCATCTGCCACACTCCGGGGTTGTCGGCCACCAGGACAGCGAGGACCTTCTGCTGGGGCAGCACGATCACGGTGTCCTTACGGGCGCCGAGCGTTCCGTCGGAGTTGATCAGCTGGAATGTGTGCCCGTGCAGGTGGATTGGGTGATACATCATCGTCGTGTTGTCGAACGTGATGGTGGGTCGTTGCCCCTGTTCAACGTGTAGCGGATTGGTCTTGCTGTAGGGCTCGCCGTTGATCGTCCAGTCATATTGGACCATATTGCCGCCAAGTACGACCGGAATGTTGAGTCCCGGTTCGGGCCTGCCCAACATGACCGGCGTTGTAGCGGTGAACATGTCGATGGTTCCCACGCGCTTGGTGAGCTCGGTCGGCTGAAATTGCGGATCGGGCGGGCTCCCTATGCCGGTGGACAGCAGCGCGCGCGCCAGCGCACCTTTGCCCTCAGCCAGCGCGATCAGCGGGAAGACGCCGTCGGCGGCGGTCACGATGACGTCGTACCGCTCGGCCATCCCGATGAGCAGGGCGTCCACCTGCCGGGGCACGACGGGGAAGCCATCGGTGTGCGTGACCGTCATGGTGTGGCCGGCGAGCGCGACGCGAAATGCGGTGTCGGAGCCGGTGTTGATGAAACGGATCCGGATCCGCTGGCCCGGTTTCGCGTTGAAGCTGGTGGGAGCCGCGGGAATTCGGCCGTTGATCAGATAGTACGGGTAGGGGATGTCTCCCGCGTCGCCGCCCAGAAGGTCGCTATTGCCGACGCGCCCCGCCGGTGCCGCGGGCGCAGAGGTGGTCGGGCTTGTAGAGGTTGTCGGGCTCGTCGAAGTGGTCTTCCTCGTCGAGGTTTCGGGCTCGTCGAAGTGGTCGAGGTCGTGGAGGTCGTCGGGGTTGTCGGGGGTGCGGCGGGCATGTTGGACATGCTGGCCTTGTTCGGGTTCGTGAGTTCCTCATAGAGCTGCTGCGGGCTCTTTCCTACGCCGTCGGTCCAATCATCAAGGACCACAATCCATTCGACGTCGTAATCACCCTCAGTCGGGTTATCGATGATAATCGGCAGGTACAGGCCGGTGTCTTCATCAAGCCCGGTGTGCGGATGGCCCCAGTAGGTGCCCGAATTAGGCACCGAGAATCGGTAAGTGAACTCCTTGCCGGCGTCGATGTTCGGGGTGGCGGGTTCCGCGCCGTCCATGTTGTTGCGCAACGCGATACCGTGCCAATGCACCGATGTCGGGTGGTCCAGTCGGTTGGAGACCTTGACCTCGAGCTCGTCGCCGACCCTGGCGCGGATCAGCGGTCCGGGGATCGTGTCACCGAAGGCCAGCGTCCGCACGATCGGTCCGCCCAGATCGATCTGTGTCAGCTGCGGAGTCAAACTGGCGGTTACGGTGCGCCCGCTGTGTGGCCGCGCGGCTTCCGCGGCGGCGATCGCGTCTGCCATCTTGGCGGCACCGCTCGGTGCCTGGGAATTGGAGTGGCCACAGCCTGCCAGCGTCAATCCGCCGGCGATACCGGCCGCCATGAAGCCTCGCCTGGTAACCCGCGCCCCGTCGAACGGAACCCCACTGGTGGGTAGCACCGGCATTGGTCGCTCCTCGTCGTCGTTCGATTCCTCCTGGGCGAGTTATACCGTGCTCGGGGGTTAGCCGGAACGCAACCATTGACCAAGGATTGTTACCCGGCCTAGACGGCCGCGCCG
The DNA here is from genome assembly GCA_963832935.1 of uncultured Actinomycetota bacterium. GTDB lineage: Bacteria > Actinomycetota > Actinomycetes > Mycobacteriales > Mycobacteriaceae > Mycobacterium. The sequence goes on along the minus strand of CAWHWA010000006.1, from coordinate 181,297 downwards.
CCGCCGTCGACATGCAGAGTGGAGCCGGTGATGAAGCTGGCCCGAGGGGAGCTGAGGAAAAGCACGGCCTCGGCGATCTCGGACGCGAACGCGGTGCGACCGAGCGGTAGCGCCCGCCCGAGCTCTTCGTTGACGTCGCCCCATGCGGCGGCCACCCCGAGCGTGCGGGTGGGGCCGGGTGCCACGCTGTTCACCCGCACCCCGGCCGCCCCAAATTCGGCGGCCCAAGTGCGGGTGAGCGATTCCAGCGCGGCTTTGGAGGCGCTGTAGCCCGATGCACCGGGAATTCCTTTGAACGCCGCCATCGTGGTGACGTTGACGATGCTGCCGCGCCCGCGCTGCAACATCCCCGGAATCAGGCCGGCGACCAGAAAGTAAGCGCCGCGAACATTGGTGTTGAACATCGTCTCGAACCCCGCCATGTCCTGGTCGACAGTCAATGCGGATGGGAAGCTGCCGGCATTGTTGACGATGATGTCGACCTCGCCACACTGCTGCACAAGCGAATTCACCGACTCGGCGTCTGCCATGTCGGTCTGAACGAACCGTGCGTTCGCACCGATGGCCTCAACCGCTTGATCACCCCTGGCCCGGTCGCGGCCCGAGATGATGACCGTGGCGCCTTCGCTTGCGAGCAGCCGCGCAGATTCCAGTCCGATCCCCGCCGTCCCACCGGTGATCACCGCGGTCTGGTCCATCAGCTCCATCGGACCCACCTCCTCGGGATTCCTACTCGGCGTTGCTGGGCACCTGGGAAGCCATCCAGTCGCTGAAGCTGGTGGGGTAGACGGTCAGTTCTTCGCCGTCGACGGGAACGATGCTGCGCGCGTCGAGCACCGCGCCGTAATAGCGGGCGTTATTGTCGGTCACCACCTGGCGCGCATCGCCGGTTGCGGCAAAACGGGTGCGGATGAAGTCGTCCATGCCCTGCTTGTCCGGGCCGGCGATATTGATCACTGCGTTAATCGGATCGCCGGCCGCCGCGCGGGTGACGGCGGTGGCGACATCCGCGGCTGCAATGGGCTGAAACGCCCCGTGTGGCGCGCGAACCGTGTCGCCGTCGGCCAGCGAATCAGCAATGCCGTCAACGAATTCGAAGAACTGGGTGGCCCGCACGATCGAGTATGGAAATCCCGATTCCACGATGACTTTCTCCTGGGCGACCTTGGCGCGCATGTAGCCGCTCTCGGCCGCCCTATCGGCTCCCACGATCGAGAGTGCGACGTGGTGTGCCACGCCGGCGGCCCGCTCTGCCTCGAGAAGGTTGCGAGTGGAAGTGGTGAAAAACTCCAGCACGTCGTCGTCGGCCCAGGACGGCGAGTTGGACACGTCCACCACCGTGTGGACACCGGCGACGGCCTCGGCGAGTCCCTCACCGGTGATGGCGTTGACACCTGAGCGAGGTGAGGCCGGGACGGCTTCGTGTCCCAACTCGGTGAGCTGGGCGACAACCTGCGATCCGATGAGCCCGCTGCCGCCGACTACCAAAACCTTCATTTGCACGCCTTTCATGTTTCCCGATGAACTCGCCTATTCAGCATGGCCCGCAGGCGGCCGCGTCGGAACCCCCGAAAATCCCGTTAGGCGAAACGCCGGGCTGGGCCCTCGTCGGTGCTGGCGACCGAGTAGCAGGCCGCGGTCGAGATGATCGTCGGCACCACAAGCGAGAGCACGAAGACGAACATGACGAACGCGCGGTTGGGCGTGGTCAGCCAACCGATGGGAAGGCGCGCCAGGCTGACGGCGAGCCATGATGCGGCGACCGCGAGGAACAGGGTTCCCAGGGCCACGCCGCTTCGGTGGCGAGTGTTCGGTCCCGCACCCACTTAAATCAATTGCTTGACTTAAAGCCGACGGGCGCCGATTAACTCGTCGTGTGGTCAACGAATTGGACGGCAAGGTTGCGATCGTCACCGGCGGGGCGTCCGGCATCGGCCGCGGCATCGTGGAGCGTTTTCTGACCGAGGGTGCGAAGGTCGTCATCGCCGATGTCGAAACCGAGCGAGGCGAGGCGTTGGCCGCCACGCTGGGTACCGGCGCCGTCTTCCAGCAGACGGACGTTTCCGAGCCCGAACAGGTTGGGGCACTGGTGGCCGCGGCCGTCGAGAAGTTCGGCGGTCTGCACGTCATGGTGAACAACGCCGGAATTTCGAGTCCCCTGGGCCGATTGCTCGACGACGACCTGGCCGATTTTCACCGCGTGATGGGGGTCAATGTGTTGGGCGTGATGGCGGGTACCCGAGATGCCGCGCGGCACATGGCCGAAAGCGGCGGCGGCTCCATCATCAACATGACCTCGATCGGCGGGATCCAGGCCGGCGGCGGCGTGATGACCTATCGCGCGTCCAAGGCGGCGGTCATCCAGTTCACCAAGTCTGCGGCAATTGAGTTGGCGCACTATGAGATTCGGGTCAATGCCATCGCGCCGGGGAACATACCCACGCCGATTTTGGGGAAGTCGGCCGCTGGATGGACCCAGAGGAGCTGGCGCAGTTCGAGGCGCGGATTCGCCAGAGGATGCGGGACGACCGGCCGCTGAAGCGCGAGGGCACGACCGACGACGTCGCCCAGGCCGCGCTGTATTTCGCCACCGACCGCTCGTGCTACGTCACCGGAACCGTGCTGCCGGTCGACGGCGGGACCTCGGCGGGCAAGGTGATCCGTCCGAGAAACGCGAAGGTATGACGCACTAGCCGTCGCCTGCAGAGTGACGTGCGGCATGCTGCGCACGGCCAATTTAAATCAAGCGCTTGACTTAAAGTCCGGTGCGAGGTTGACTGATCCAATGACCACGGCCAGGCAGGGCCGTTCGCACCGAGCGGGCCAGCTCCACCCAGGAGGCGATCCTGGTGGCGGCCGAACGGCTCTATGCCGAGCACGGCATGTTCGCGGTGTCGAACAGGCAGGTCAGCGAGGCCGCGGGGCAGGGCAATAACGCCGCGGTGGGCTATCACTTCGGTACCAAGGCCGACCTGGTGCGCGCCATCGAGGAGAAGCATCGCGGACCTGTCGAGGACCTGCGCGAGCAGATGGTGGCCGACCTTCTGGCATCGGGCGGCTCCGGCGAATTGCGGAACTGGGTGGCCTGCTTGGTGCGCCCGCTGACCGACCACCTCGAGGACCTCGGCAACCCCACCTGGTATGCGCGCTTCGCGGCACAGGCGATGACCGATCCGGCCTACTACAACATCATCGTCAAGGGTGCGCTCAGCTCGCCGTCGCTGGTGCAGGTCGTCGAAGGCTTCAACCGCTGCCTGCCCAATCTGCCGGCCGATGTCCACTTCGAGCGCAACATCATGGCCCGAAACCTGTTGATGCACACCTGCGCCGATCGCGAACGTGCGCTCGTCGCGGGCGCTGCCGATGGCCCAGCCCTCCTGGCGGGCAGCCGCATTCGGCCTCATCGACGCGATCGTGGGCCTGTGGCTGGCGCCGGTAACTCCGTACGAATGAAGAGCATGCTGATGAAAGTGACTGTCGACCAGAACATTTGCGCATCCTCGGGCAATTGCGTGATGAATGCGCCCGAGGTGTTCGACCAGCGTGACGAAGACGGCGTCGTCGTCCTGCTCGATGAGGAGCCGTCCGCCGAGCAGACCGAAGGTGTACGCCGAGCAGCCGCGGCGTGCCCTGCACAGGCCATCTACATCGAGGAATGAAATGTCAGACGCACTGACGAGCACTGGGATTTCCGGGACTGAGTCGAACTCCGAGATCCCGGATTATCCGATGGCCCGCAACGCGGGCTGCCCGTTCGCCCCACCCCCGGATGTCATGGCCCTGGCCGAAGAGCGGCCGCTGTCCCGGGTTCGGATCTGGGACGGCAGCACACCGTGGCTCATCACGGGTTACGAGCAGGTGCGCGAGTTGTTCTCCGATTCCCGGGTCAGCGTCGACGACCGGGTGCCCGGCTTTCCGCACTGGAACGAAGGCATGTTGTCCACCGTGCACAAGCGGCCGCGATCGGTGTTCACCGCCGACGGCGACGAGCACACCCGGTTCCGGCGGATGTTGTCGAAGCCGTTCACGTTCAAGCGAGTTGAAGGCTTGCGGCCGACGATCCAGCAGATCACCGATGACAGCATCGACGCGATGCTGGCCGGGCCGCAGCCGGCGGACGTCGTCGCCGCGATCGCACTGCCGGTGCCGTCTGTGGTGATCAGCCAGATGCTGGGCGTGCCATACGAGGACGCCGAGATGTTCCAGCACCACGCCAATGTCGGCCTCGCGCGGTACGCCGCCGCCGAGGACACGATGAAAGGCGCGATGAGCCTGCACAAGTACCTGGCTCAGCTCGTCGAGGCCAAGATGGAAAACCCGGCCGAGGACGCTGTTTCCGACCTTGCCGAACGGGTCAAGGCCGGTGAGCTCAGCGTCAAAGAAGCCGCGCAACTTGGCACCGGATTGCTGATCGCCGGGCACGAAACCACCGCGAACATGATCGGGCTCGGCGTCCTTGCGCTGCTGCTGAACCCCTCGCAGGCGGCCGTCATCCGCAATGCCGACGATCCCAAAGTTCTCGCCAACGCGGTCGAGGAGTTGCTGCGCTACCTCAGCATCATCCAGAACGGCCAGCGGCGCGTCGCTCTGGAAGACATCCACATCGCCGGAGAGACCATCCGCGCGAACGACGGCATCATCATCGACCTGGCCCCGGCGAACTGGGATGCGGACGCCTTTACCGAGCCCGATCGGCTCTACCTGCACCGCTCGGGGGCCGACCGCAATGTCGCATTCGGCTACGGCCGGCATCAGTGCGTGGGACAGCAGCTTGCCCGTGCGGAGATGCAGATCGTGTTCCAAACCTTGTTCCGTCGCATCCCGACCATGGCACTGGCCGTGCCGATCGAAAAGATCCCGTTCAAGCACGACCGGCTCGCCTATGGCGTCTACGAACTGCCGGTGACCTGGTAAGCGAAATCGATTGAGCAGCCCGAGACTCTCAAATCCCGATCCGACTGGAGGGTCAACAATGTCAACGCCGACAACCACTTCGCTCTACCCGCCCGGAGGCTACGGTGCTCCAAAGAATCGCCGCGGACACGCGGCGGACAGCGATGTAGGCCTGCCGGAGGGGACCGTGGTCTTCTCCGCTGACAACCACATCTCGCTGGCCGACGACATCTTCTACGACCGTTTCCCGGACGACCTCAAGGACAAGGCGCCACGGATCTGGTACGAGGACGGCGCCTACCAAGTCGGGCGCAAGGGGCAGTCGTTCCTGCCGGGCGACTTCAGTGCGGTGCTGATGCAGTACGACGACCTGCCCGGCGCGGCCAGCACCAACATCGAGGCCAGGATCCAGGAGCTGCACGACGACGGCGTCGAAAAGGAACTGGCCTTCCCCAATGCCGTGCTGGCCCTGTTCCACTACCCGGACAAGAAACTTCGCGAGCTGACGTTCCGCATCTACAACGAATACATGGCCGAACTCCAGGAACGCTCGAACGGTCACTTCTACGGTGCCGGACTGATCAACTGGTGGGATCCGCAAGGGGCAAGAAAGACGCTGGAAGAGCTGAAATCGTTGGGGCTCAAGACGTTCCTGATGCCACTGAACCCGGGCAAGGACGACGACGGCAACCCAATCGACTATTCGAGCACGTCGATGAACGCCGTCTGGGACGAGATCGAGGCCGCCGGTCTGCCGATCACCCACCACATCGGTGAGACCCCACCGAAAAGCCCGACCGAGTTCAACAGCGTCGTCGTCGGCATGATGATCAACATCGACGGATTCCGGGAAACGTTCGCCAAGTACATCTTTGGCGGCATCCTCGACCGGCACCCGTCGCTGCGTCTCGGCTGGTTCGAGGGCGGCATCGCCTGGGTGCCGTGGGCGCTGCAGGACGCCGAGCACCTGGTGGCGTCCTATCAGCACATGTTCAATCGGCCGCTGGAGCACGATGTGCGCTACTACTGGGACAACCACATGAGCGCATCGTTCATGGTCGACCCGCTGGGCTTGCAGTTGATCGACCAGATCGGCGTGGACAAGGTCATGTGGTCCAGCGACTACCCGCACAACGAAAGCACCTACGGCTATTCCGAGAAGTCGCTGCAGGCCGTTGTTGACGCCGTCGGGCCGGCGAACGCGGCGAAGATCGTCAGCGGCAACATCACGAAGTTCTTGGGTCTGTAGTGACGACGTTCGCGCAACTGGGTACCAGCACCGGCAACGGACTGGTGATTCCCGAAACACCCGACTTGGCGCGGCTGCGCCGCGAGACGGGGGCCCGGCTGCGGTCGGCCATGGCCGACCGCGGTGTCGACGCGATGATCCTGCTCGGCAACAACGCCGTGGTCTACGCCACCGGTGCCAGTTGGCCGCTCGGGGACGCCGGCCTGTCCTACGTCGAGCGGCCGGTAGCCGTGGTGGTCGCCGGCGACGAGTGGCCGCACCTGTTCCTGCCGTTCCGTGAGGGAGCCTCGCACGAGTCGGACTTGCCCGCCGATCACTTGCACGGGCCGGTCTATCTCGAATTCGAGGAAGGCGTAGCCAATTTCGCGCGGACGATTGCCGGCCTGATTCCGCCCGGAGCGGTAATCGCCGTCGACGAGTGCACGGGTGCGATGTCTCGTGCCGCGAATCTGTTGTTCCCCAACGGTGCTCCCGTCGACGCCGCGGCCATCGTCAGCGCGGCCAAGGCGGTAAAAACCCCGGACGAATTGTCGTGCATGCGCACCGCCATCCGGATCACCGACGAAGCCATGGTCGAAGTCCAGAAGCGTCTGGCACCCGGCATTCGTCAGATCGACTTGTCGGCAAGCTTTTTACGCCGCGCCTTCGAGTTGGGGGCCGCGGCCAGCATGCTCGAACCGATCTGGCAGGTGATGCCGCCGAGCAAGGCCGAGGGCGTGTGGACCACGCACGGTGACCTGGCGCTGCCACTGCTGACCACCGAGCGCGAGCTCGTCGAAGGTGATGTGCTGTGGACCGACGTCAGCATCACTTACCAGGGCTACTGCTCTGACTTCGGGCGCACCTGGATCGTCGGCCGGGACCCGTCGCCGCGTCAGCAGGCGCAGTTCGACAAATGGTTCGAGATCATCAGCGCGGTTCTGGGTGTCGCCAAGGCCGGCGCCACCGCGGCAGACCTGGGGCGGGCCGCGATCAAGGCCAATGGCGGCACTAAGCCGTGGCTGCCGCACTTCTACCTGGGTCATGGTATCGGCGTCAACGCCGCCGAAATGCCGATGATAGGAACGGATCTCGGCCAGGAGTTCGACGAGAATTTCGTCCTTCAATCCGGGATGGTGCTGGTTCTGGAGCCGGTGGTGTGGGAAGACGGCACCGGCGGCTATCGCAGCGAAGAGGTCCTGGTGATTACCGAGGAAGGCTGGATCCGCTTGACCAACTACCCCTATGACCCCTATGGCAACTGAAGTCCTGCCCGACGAGCGCACGCTGCGCTCGGGGCGTCGCCAGCGGGCGCTAGACCAGATGGCGGCACACGATCTCGATGTCCTGGTCCTCGGCCGGCAAGCCAACGTCCGTTACGTAACCGGGGCACCGCAACTGTGGGTCGCCGGGACCCGGCCGTTCGGTCCGACCTGCGTGCTCGTGCGTGAGACGGGTGCCGTGCACCTCCTCAGCACCTGGGACGAGGGCGTCCCCGACGACATCCCCCACGAGAACCTCTATGGCATCTCCTGGAATCCGATGAACACCATGTCGGCGCTGCGGCGTATCGATGGCGCGGCGACCGCCCGGCGCGTCGGAACCGACGCGCTCTCACCGGTTTTCGCAAAGCTACTGCCGACCGCGTTCCCCAACGCACAGCTGGTCGACGGAGAGCTGGCCATGCGGGCTGCCCGCCGGATCAAGACGGCTGAGGAGATCGCCGCGCTGCGGGAATCCGTAGCGGTGGTCGAATCGGCCCTGGCGGCCGCGGTATCGGAGTTGCGGCCAGGGGTAAGCGAACAGATGCTGGCCGGCGTCTTGTTGGAGGCCTCGGCGGCCGGTGGGGTGAGTACGCCGGCGAATCAAGATGTCGCATGGGTGACTTCGCGTGAGCACCCGTGGCGACGGGCCGACGGCGGTGACGGCATCCAAGGTCGTATCCAGGACGGTGATCTGGTGGCGTTCTCCGCCGGAGTCCTGGCGGGCGGCTATGTCGGCGAGGTAGGCCGAACCTGGCCGGCGGACAAGAGGCATGCGCCCAACGGCGCCGCGGCGCTGTACGGGCGCTGGGAGAGTCTGTGGGGCAAGCTGATCGCCGCCTGCCGGCCTGGCGCTGGAGCGGGCGAACTGCTTGCCGCCTACCACGCCGCCGGGGAAGCGGACCCGCCGATGCCGGTGGCCCGCGGCCTGGGCCTGGGGTTCGACCCGCCCGTCGTCTCCAAGCACCTGCCCGCGACCGCGGCCGACGAACGTTTGGAGCCGGGGATGGTGCTCGCCGTCACGGGGTACGTATGGGAAGAAGGAGTCGGCGCGGTATTCGGGCGGGAAGCGGTCCTGATTACCGCCGACGGCTCCGAAGTGCTTACCGCGAGCCCGTTCTGGCAGCAGTGACGCCAGACCGTATCGAACCGCCGCTGGCCGGCTATACGGTCATCGATCTGTCCACCGGCATAGCGGGCGCCTACTGCACCAAGTTGCTCGCCGACGGCGGCGCCGATGTCGTGAAAATCGAATCGCCGCAGGGCGATCCGCTGCGTGCGTGGTCGGCCTCGGGTGCCGCCATCCCGACCGACTGCGACGGCGCATTGTTCAGCTTCTTAGCCGGTGCGAAACACAGTGTGGTCGCCGATCCCGACGAAGGACGACGACACCGAACTGGTGAACCGGCTACTCGCATCGGCGGATGCGGTGGTCTGGTCTACCGGTTCGAAAGTGGCTGAGCACCCGGACTTTACGCCGCACGCGATCCATGGCCGCCACCCGCATCTCACCCTCACCTCGATTACCCCGTTTGGGCTGGAAGGTCCCTGGCGCGACCGCGCCGCGACCGAGTTCACACTGCAGGCGTGGTCGGGAGGAATCGTCGGGCTCGGACGGGGCGAGCAGGAACGGGCACCCGTCTTCGTCGGCGGTCAGGTCGGCGAGTACCTGGCTGGTGCCTACGCAAGCGCGGCCACCTTGGCATCGCGATACCGCCGAATCGATGGCGGGGCAGGAGAACTGCTGGATCTGTCGATGCTCGAAACACAAATCCTCTGCCTCACGTATTACCCGGTCACCTACTTCGAAGTGCTCGGGCGTCCCTGGCGAGACACCCGTCGGCCGACGGTGCCCGGAGTGGCACAAGCCAAAGATGGCCTGGTGGATCTCGGTTGCGGTACGGCGCAGCAGTGGTTCGACTTGTGCGCGATGGTGGGTCATTCGGAGTGGATCGACGAGGAATCGCCGCTGTCGATCACCGAGCTGGCCAACGTCTACGCCGAAGAGATCTTTGCCTGGCTGGCCAGCACCCCGGTCGACGAAATCCGGGAACTGGCCACGGCATTCCGCATCCCCAACGCGCCCGTGGCCAACGGCGCGAATGTCACGTCCTTTGACCAATTTGTGGAACGCGGTTCATTCGTGCGCAATCCCGGCGACGGCTTCCAACAGCCGGGTCACCCGTATCGGATGCGACCAGCGCAGTTGCGCCGGCCGCATCCCGCGCCGCGGCTGGGGGAGCAGACCGAGCATTACCGCGCCGCGAATCTCCCCGCCTGTCCCGCACCGACCGGCGTTGCAAAATCGCTGCCGTTCACCGGGCTTCGGGTGTTGGATATGACGACGTTCTGGGCGGGGCCCTGCTGTACCCACTTTCTGGCCATGCTCGGCGCCGAGGTCATCCACGTCGAATCCACCCGTCGTCCGGATGGCACTCGCCTGATCGCTGGCGTACCGATCACCGAGGACCAATGGTGGGAAAAATCGCCGATCTTCGAGGCCCTGAACACCAACAAGAAGGGCCTGACACTGGACCTGCAGAGCCCGCGCGGAAGGGAGTTACTACGTCGGCTCATCGCAACATGCGATGTGGTCGTGGAAAACTTCACGCCGCGGGTGCTCGAGCAAATCGGCCTGGATTTCGCTGCGATTCAATCGATTCGGCCGGATACGGTGATGCTGCGGATGCCCGGCTTCGGCCTTGACGGGCCGTGGCGCGACAACCCGGCGTTTGCCTACGTCATCGAATCCGCGGCCGGCGTGAGTTGGCTCACCGGCTATCCGGACCGCACGCCGTATGACCCGTATTCGATCGGTGATCCGAACGCGGGCGTGCATGCGCTCAATGCGCTGCTGCTGGCGCTGGAGCATCGCCGCCGCACCGGCGAGGGGGTGTTCGTCGAAGCGGCGATGGTCGATGCGGCGCTCAGCATCTCCGCCGAGCAGATCGTCGAGTACTCGGCGTACGGCGCACTGCTGGAGCGTGCCGGCAACCGGGGCCCAACTGCTGCGCCCCAGAACCTTTACCGCAGCGCCGATATCGACGAATTCGGCCGGCTCGACAGCTGGGTCGCTATCGCCGTGGCAACCGACGATCAGTGGGAAAGGCTCTGTCGGGCACTCGGATCACCCTCGTGGGCAACCGATCCCAAGCTATCGACCCAAGCCGGCCGGCGGATGCACGAAGATTTGATCGACGAGCAACTCGCTGCCTGGTGCGAGAACCGCAGCCGCGACGAAATCGTCACGCCCCTCTGGGGCGCCGGCGTGCCGGTGGCCAAGGTCCTGCAACCGCATCGGCAAACCGAGTTGGAGCAGCTGGCGTTTCGCGGCTTCTTCGAAGAGGTCGAGCATCCGGTGAACGGGCGGGCTCGGCTCAGCACCGTGCCGATGAGGTTCTCCGGCGGGCCCGAGCTTTTTCACGCGAATCCCGCACCCACACTGGGACAGCACAACCACGAGTTGCTGGCCGAGTTGGGGTTGACCCCGGCAGAGATAGCGGACCTGGAAGCCAACGGAGTCATCGGCCAAGTGCCGAACTGATCTCTGCTCGGCGGTTAGTGGCTCCACCCCTCGGCGGCCTGGTCATCGAAGGCGCGGTCGATGCGTTCGAACCGGCGCTTGACCGAGTTGCGGGCCGCCTCGTGGGGCAGGATGTACAACCGGTTGGCCAGAATCGCGTCAGCCGTCAGCCGCGCCACGTCGTCCACCGACACTGTTTCATCCTGCGTCGGCGGAAGCGGTCCGAACGCACTCGTCAGGTCGGGCGCTGACGCGAGTCCGTAATCCGCGCCGCGGATGCGTTCGGAGTTGGAGACCAGCTTGGTTTCCACGACCATCGGACACAGCACCGAGACGCCGATGCCGTTGTCCTTGACCTCGCGGGCCAGCGTCTCGGCCAGGCCGACAACGCCATATTTGGCAACGCCATATGCCCCCAGGCCGGCGTTGGGCACCAGTCCGGCAAAGGATGCGGTGAAGGCGATGTGCCCGCCCGTGCCCTGCTCGATCAACTTCGGCACGAATGCCTCGACGGCGTGGATCGACCCCCACAAATCGATGTCGATCACCCAGTGCCAGTCGTCGTGCGTCATATCCACGAGCGGACCCGCGACGACAATGCCGGCGTTGCTGAAAACGACGTCGACCTGGCCCAGCAGGCGGAACGCCTCATCCGCGAGATGAACCATCTCCTCGAGATGCCGCACGTCGCATGTCACGCCGTGGGCGTCGACCCCCTCGGCCTTCAGGTGTGCCACGGCCCGTTCCAACGTGACCTTGTCAACGTCGGCCAGCACCACCCGGGCTCCGCGGCGGGCGAACTCGGTGGCGGTGGCCAACCCGATGCCGCCTGCACCGCCGGTGATGACTGCCCCGCGTCCCTCGAACCCGTCCATAGATTCCGAGCGTATTACTCCCGCCCCGACGATCTGATCGCGGTACAACCGAGCGTCCAGCCACGTGTGAGAGGGCTCATATAGATAGGGCCCTAACTATTAGTGTATTATTCAGATATGCCCGCCCTGACTGCACGCGAGATCGATCCGCTTGCCCTGGAACACCAGGTGTGCTTTGCGCTGGCGGCGACCAACCGCGCGGTCTTGGCGGTGTACCGACCGTTATTGGAGCCGCTCGGCCTGACCCATCCGCAATATCTGGTGATGCTGGCATTGTGGGATCACCGCAAGACTCCCGCGGCGAACCGGTCACCGTTGTCGGTCAAGCAGATTGCCACCGCGTTGCAGATGGATTCGGCGACCCTCTCGCCGATGCTGAAACGCTTGGAGAGGCTGGGCCTGATCACTCGCGCCAAGAACGCCGCCGACGAGCGCACCACCGATGTCACGCTCACCGAGCGCGGAATCGCCTTGCGCGAGCGGGCGCTTGAGATTCCTCCCGCCGTCGTGGCGCGTCTGGGTGTCGAGCTGACTGAACTCGAGAACCTGCATCAGGTCCTCTCCCGTATCAACGCGGCCGCGTTGGCGGCCGGCGCCTTACAATCCTGACAACCTCCAGAGGAGCCACCATGACCGCCGCGAAACCCAATCTCTGGCAGCGCATCGGCTATTCCTACGGACGGCGCTTGCCCGACTCGATGCGCAGCTGGGTCGCACGCGATCTCGCCGGCGATGGAGCGATACGTCGCCACATGATCAGGTGGGCGATACCGCCCGTGCTGGTCCTCGCCCCGCTGTGGCTGCTGCCCGCCTCGATCTACGTGCACACCGAGATGACAGCGCCGCTCTACTTCTGGGCGCTGTTGATATCCCTTGCCCTGAACAAGGTCTGGCGTCGGCACCGACTGGCAGACCATGGATTGGACCCGAACCTGGTCGACGTGATCAACCGCCGGAAAAACGCCCGGATGCACGAGGACTACATCCGCCGTTACGGGCCGCGGCCCGAATCGGCGGAATGGCAGTCCAACAGCAGCCCGTTCTAGGGGCTACTTCAGGCAGCTGCCCGCGTCGATGGGCAGTGTCACGCCGGTGATGTAGCGGGCATCGTCGGAGGCGAAGAACAGCACCGCATTGCTGATGTCGATGGGGTCCACCCACGGGATCGGCAGCGTGTGGAACATCTGACAGATTGGCGCCATGTCGTCGGGCCCCGGATTTTCCAGGTCGGGGCGGAACATCTTCCAGGTGCCCTCATTCATGATCATCCCGGTGCTGACATGGGTGGGATGCACGGAGTTGACCCGAATCATGTGCTGCCCGAGTTCGACGGCGAAGGAGCGCATGATGCCCACCACGCCGTGCTTAGCGGCGACGTAGTTACCGCAGTGCGGGTAAGCCTTGAGGCCGCCAACCGAGCTGGTCAATATGATCGAACCACCGTTGCCACCAGAAATCAGATGCGGCACAGCGGCTTTCACTGACTTCCACACACCCGACAGGTTGATGTCAATCATTTCCTGCCAGTCATGTTCACTGCACTGGTCCAGTGTGTCGCCGCCGTTGCCGATGCCGGCATTGGCCACGATGATGTCCAGCCGGCCCAACTGCTCCACGCCGGTATCCACCGCGGCCTTCATCGCGTCGTAATCGCGCACGTCGACTTCGGCCGTGAAGATTCTGCGGTTGTGAGCTTTGACGAGATCGGCGGTCTCCGCCAGATCCTCGGGCGTGGCCGCCGGAATGGTGGTGTTCTCCACGATGGGCTTGCAGACGTCAATCGCGATGATGTCGGCGCCTTCTTGCGCCAACCGCACCGCGTGGCTGCGGCCCTGACCAATCGCCGCTCCGGTGACGAAAGCAACTTTGCCTTCAACACGTCCAGTCATCACTACCTCAATTCCTGATCTGATCGAACCGGCATGTCTCAGCGGAGAACGGCCGGCATCGTGTCTCTCGCAGGAACCGCGTGCGCCCCGTTCCCGGGGGAGCGGGGAGGGTGCCGCCACTGAACTCTGTCATCACCCACCAACGAGTGTCAACGGCGAATCCGTTTTGGCTATTTGCAATTCTATATATTAGAGAATCTGATTCTCACCAAGCAAATCGCGTGCGTTATTTGCTCACATTGGGGCAAAGAGGGAAGGACCGCTCGGGCCCGCCGCTGATGCGTGCTATCCGACGAATCCGGATGAACAGAAGTCCCACACCTCGTCGGCGCTGATCGGGTGGATCGTCGCGTCGTCGTTGCCGCCGCTGGACTGCGCGATGAACATGACGGTCTGCATCGTCATGGCGGCTATCCGGCGCGGATTGAGTCCGGCGCGCAACTTGCCTGCGTCGCAGGCCGCTTCCATGAGCTCGGTGAGCAACGCCACCAGCGGTGCGTGCGCGATCTTGACCTCGGTCGGATGCGTCACCAGCAACCGTGGCGCAAAGTCGGTGAACAGCGGGCGCTTGGCCTCGGGATCCGGACGCGACGCCTCATACAACAGCTCGACGGCGACCTTCAGCCGCTCGAGCGGATCGGATTGGTTTTCGGTGGCGGCACGGATCTGGTCGGCCGACCGGCTCAGCGCGTCTTCGAACAACGCGAGCAGCAGCTCGTGCTTGCCGTCAAACTGCAGGTAGAAGCTCCGCAACGACTGGCGGGACCGGTCCACGACCTCCTGGACGGTGAAGTCGGTAGCTACCTTTTTCGATGATGATGGCCTGGGCCGCGTCGAGGAAGCGCTGAACGCGCTGGGCCGCACGCAGTTTCGCGGTCTTGATGGATCGCTCGACGGCGCGCTGCTTCCAAGCCGGCTCTTCGCTTGGGCTGGTCACAGACGGCTCGGACGATTGTCGCGAGGGGAGAACATGATTGGACTCTACCGGAGAACGCCGTGACATCGCTGCGCTCGACCCCCTCACGGACCATGTGTCGGAGATTGTAACTTTCTTGCTACGAGAATACTATTCTCCTACACGTGTGTATAGAAGCGGAATTGCAAGAGTGAACCGCGCGGTCGGCGGAAACCCGCATCTACTGACGGTCCAACGCGCGCTAGCGAATTCAGGGGAGTGCTGTGCAGCTGACCTTTGACGCCGACGTCGAGGAGTTCCGCGCCGAATTCGCGGCTTTCCTCGATGCGAATCTTCCCGACGCGGCGGTGACGCGTGAGCGGCCACGGTCGAGTTCGGACATTCCGGAGTGGGCCCGTAGCTGGCAACGGCTCCTGTTCGACAGCGGGTGGCTGCTGCCCGGAAATCCGCCGGAGTTCGGTGGACGTAACGCCACGCTGTTGCAGCAATATGTGTACCTCGAAGAGTTGTCGCGGCACCGGATCTATCAAAGTTTCAATCCGCAGGGCGTGGGCATCATCGCCGCGTCGCTGCTGTCGTTCGGCACGCCGGAGCAGAAGCAGCGATGGGCGGTGCCGATTCTGCGCGCGGAGATGACCGCGTCGCTGGGTATGAGCGAGCCCGGTGCGGGCTCGGATCTCGCCTCACTGAAGACGCGCGCGGTGCTCTCGTCTGATTCAGAAGGCGACCACTTCGTCGTCAACGGGCAGAAGGTGTGGACATCGGGCGCCCATCACGCCGATGTGTTGTTGACGTTCGTGCGCACCGATCCCGAAGCACCAAAACACAAGGGCATCAGCGCTTTACTGATTCCGACAGACACGCCCGGTGTGGTCCGCCGCCCGTTCGCGTCGGTGTCAGACATCGAAGACGTCGACTTCAACGAGGTCTTTTTCACCGACGCGCGAGTGCCGGCCGAGAACTTGGTGGGGGAGCTCAACGCGGGATGGCGAGTCGCGACCGGTTCGCTCGGCCACGAACGCGCCATGCTGTGGCTTGATTACGCCGACATGCTGCATGCGCTGACCGTCGATTTCGAGCCCATCGGGACCCGTGCAACGCGATCGCTACGCCACGCTGGTAATGGATTGCCACGCAATGCGGCTCATGGGGTCGGCGACTTTGGCCAAAGCCGCGCGCGGTGAAGAGGATGTCCCCGCCCAGTCAGTGCTCAAGCTGCTCGGTTCCGAGGCAATGCAACGCGCCTGCGAGGATGCGCTCAACGCCAAGGGCGGCGACGGGCTCGTGTTGCGCGGGGTCACCGCCCCGTTCGCCCCGCTGAATCTGGACAGCCACTACGGCAGCTGGTTTGACCGGTACACGCGCACCTTCGCGGCGACCATCGCCGGCGGGACTTCCGAAATTCAGCGCAACATCATCGCCGAACGAGTCCTTGGCCTGCCCCGCGGCTAGCGGACACTCAGCAGTTGTTTGTGGCGGGATTGTCCAAGCACCGTTGCACACGGCCCGGATCCTGGGAGTCCAGCCAGGACCAGTAGCCGATGGCGACCAGCCCTGCCACGATCGCCACCGCCCCTAACACCATGCCGGCCATCGCGGCCCGGGGATTGTGTCGCTTCACCGCAACTTGACTCGCCGCCGCGCGATATCACCGGTCAACGAAGCGCCGCGATACCGAAGACACGTCCCATCAGCAGCCCAGCAGGTGGCCAGTGCCAACCACGCCCAGGATCACCGAGCATGACGCCGACCTGATTTCGAGGTTCGCCGGGGGAGTCCATCGTGGCCCCATTCTAGGGACCGCGAGCCGGCGTATCCGTGACGTCCAGGCGCGCCGATCCGCTACAGCTGCGCCAGCCGTGGCGCAGATCCCTTGGTCCGCAACGTCGCTCCGGCCTCGCGCGGTCAATTCCCGCGCGCTGCCGAGCAGTCCGTCCAGAATCAACGCCCGCTTGACGTGGCGATGCAGCTGGTGTTCGGCGGTGAAGCCGATACCCGCCGAGCACCTGCTGGCAGTGCCGTGCCGTGGTCAGCGCCGCCTGGCCGGCCGCCGCTTTGGCCAGCAGGCAGGCCAGATCATCCGGATCGTCGGATGCCGAGGCGGCGGCCTGCAGGGTCGCCTCGGCGCCCTCGATCGCGACGAGTGTCTCGGCCAGTCGGTGCCGGATCGCCTGAAACGAGCTGATGTGGCGGCCGAACTGAACTCGGTCCAGCGCATGCTGGCGCGCCAGTGCAAGCATTGCGCGGCTGGCGCCGACCAGCCACCAGCCCAGTGCCCGCCGCCCGGCGGCAAGCCCGGCTTGCGGCAACGGATTTCCTTCTGCCACACGATGTATCGGCAGCTCGCCGTCGAGCGCTGAACTGGGACCGTCGGTGCGCTCCCACACCACCCAGGAGCCGCCCGCGAACGGCAGTGGCGTGGTACCGCCCGGCGCCGCGCCCGGCCGCGCGCAGCACGACATCGTTGAGCACGGGGGCGTGCGTGCCGGTCTCGCCGAGCAGTCGAAACACCAAAGGAATTGCGAAATCTGGGATTTCGTCGAGCATGTCGAGCCAGCCGAGGTCGGTCAGCGCCGCATCGAGCTTAGGCGCCCGAGGCCAGGGAAGGATCGGTCATTGCGGTGCGTACCGACTCGGCCAGCAGCTGCAGTGCCTCGGAGTCTGGTTGAAAGATCCACGGCTCACTCCTTCCCGAGGTCGAGCAGCCGGCGGGCGATGATGTTGCGCTGAATCTCGGCGGTACCGCCGTAGATGGTCGCCGCGCGCGAGTACAGGTACTCCGATCGCCACGGTGTGTCGTCGAGCTCGAGTGCACCGGGCAGCAGGTCGCGGACGGTGTCGTAGAGCCGCTGCTCGGCCGCTGGCCAGCAGCACCTTGTCGATGGAGGTGTCGGGCCCGAGCCGCGCGCCGTCGCGCAGCCGGTACTGGGTGGCGCGCGACCGGCAGCGCAGCGTGTGCAGCGCGAGATAGGCTGCGCCGAGGTCGTATTCGCTATGGCTGTCGGTCTGCCGACGCCGCCGACGTCTCCGCGATCAGCTCGTCGAATCGGGAGTACAGGTAGGCGATCCGCTGCCAGAAGCAGGTGGAGCGCTCGTAGGGCAGCAGATCCATCGCCAGCCGCCAGCCGTCGCCCGGCTGGCCGAGCATCCGGCTCGCCGGGATCACCACGTCGTCGTAGTACACCTCGCAGAACTCGTCGACGCCGTGCATGGTGCGCAGCGGCCGGACGGTGATGCCCGGGGTGTCCAGGTCGACGAAGAACGCGGTGATTCCGTCATGACCCGGCGCGGTGCGGGTGAGCAGGACGCAACGGGTGGCGAACTGCGCGAAGCTGGTCCAGACCTTCTGCCCGTTGACAATCCAGTTGTCTCCGTCCTGGACGGCGCGGGTGGTCAGCGATGCCAGGTCGCTGCCGGAGCCCGGCTCGGAGAAGCCCTGGCACCACTGCTCTTGGCCGCTGAGCAGCCGCGGCACCATTTCCGCGGCGAGTTCGGCTGGGGCGTAGTCGATCATCGTCGGCGCGAGCACCTCGAGCATCGAGTACGGGCCGGGCTCGGCGAGGCGGCGGCCGACCACCTCTTCGCCGACGATCGCGCGAAGCAGCGCGGGCCCACCCAGTCCGCCGACCTCGACCGGCCAGCCGTACCGCATCCAATCGGCGTCGTACAGCGCCCGGCTGACCCGGAGGAACTGCTGCATATGGCCCTGCAGCGAGTGGTCGGGCCCGGGCGTCAGGTCATTCTCGTCGAGCCACGCGCGCAGACCCGCCCGGAACTCGCTCGACATTCACGGGGTGGGGCGGCCGATGGCGTGCGGGCGCCCCTGGTCGTGCACGCCGCTACGGCGAATGAACGTCATGGCACGGGTCTTCAGCCGCCATCCGTCGGCGGTCCGGGAGTAGGTGTCGCGGTAGTAGCCGATCCGCATGTCGTGGGTGGAGTGCTCGATGAAGCACAGCGGCTGCGTGCCGCTGGCCGAATCGCCGTCGATGTCTTCGACCAGGGCGTTCCGGTGAGGAACAAGCCCTTTGGTGCGGCGGCCACCAGCTCCGGGAACCGGTCCAGACTGGTACGTGTCGCCGAAGGCGCTGTAGGTTCCGTCGGGCGTGAACACGCCGACGAGGCCGTCGATGTCTCCTTGGGTGATGGTGACCGCGTAGCGGGCGAGCAACTGCTGGATCTCGACCAGGTCGTCAGTTCTGGTTGGCCGCTCTTACTGATCGGTGTCGACAAAGACCTTGCCGCCTTTCATGACAAAGCTGACGTGCTGGGTAACGGTGATGTCTTCCAACGGGTTTCCCGGTACCGCGATGATATCGGCGAGCTGGCCCGGCGCGAGCCGGCCCCGGTCGGTCGAGTTGATCAGCTCGGCCGCGGTCATCGTGGCCGCCCGCAGCACCGCCAACGGCGGCATGCCCCATTCGACCAGGGTGACAAGCTCGTCGGCGTTGTTGCCGTGCGGTATCGCGGGGCGTCGGTGCCGACCGCGATCTTCACGCCGGCTTCGTAGGCGGCCAGTATCGAGGTGCGTGACTTCGGAAACATCTCGGCGGCCTTGGCCTGCAGCTCGGGCGGAGCGTGCGAAACATCCATCGCCTCGGCCAGGCGTCGGGTGCTCACCAGGAAGGTGCCGTGCTCGACCATCATCGCGATCGCCTCGTCATCGATCAGGAAGCCGTGCTCGATGCAGTCGATGCCGGCCGCGACGGCGTGCTTGACCGCCTCGGCGCCGTGCGTGTGGGCGGCGACGCGCAGCCCGCGCCGGTGCGCCTCGTCGACGATCGCGCGCAGTTCTTCGTCCGAATAGTGTTGCGCACCAGGCGCACCGGTCAGTGACATCACTCCGCCCGAGCAGCAGACCTTGATCAGCTCGGCGCCGTGTTTGATCTGGTATCGCACCGCCTTGCGGATCTCGTCGACTCCGTTGGCGATGCCTTCTTCGACCGTCAGCTCCAGCACGTGCGGTGCGAACGCGGCGAACATCGTCGGGTCCAGGTGCCCGCCGGTCGGCGTGATGGCGTGGCCGGCCGGCACTACCCGCGGCCCGTCGATCCAGCCCGCGTCGATGGCCTTGCCCAGCGCGACGTCGAGCAGATAGCCGCCGGTCTTGACGAACAGGCCGAGATTGCGCACCGTGGTGAACCCGGCGCGCAGCGTGCGACGGGCGTTGCCGACCGCGCGCAGCACCCGGGTCGGCGGATCATCCTGAACCTGGGACAGCCCGGGCTTCTCCCCGCGCCCGCCCATCAGGAGGTTGACCTCCATGTCCATCAGCCCGGGCAGCAGGATCGCGTCGCCGAGATCGATCACGTCACCCTCGGAACCGTTACCGTCACCGACACCGACGATCCGGTCGCCCTCGATCCGCAGGATGCCGGGCCGAACGATCTCGCCGGCGTCGATGTCGAGCAGCCCGGCGGCCTTGAGCGTCAGCACGGATGAGCCGCTCGGCAAGAGCAGACACCGTCAGATCACCGGCTCGCGGATCAGCTCCACCCAGGCCGCGCCGCTGTCGGGTACCCGCGGCTGCTTCCACGCCTCGATCGGAAACGACACCATGACCAATGACTGCATCATGTGCATCAGGGTCTTGCGTCCTCGGGCAGATCGTCCAGCGGGAACTTGTCGCAGTACTCGATCACATCGTTCAAGCGGGGGAAAGCGACGTCGTAGAACGCCTGCATCTCGGGCATCGTCGAGGCCAGCCGCTTGGCGTAGCGCTCCGGTTCGGTGGCCAGGTCCCAATCCAGATAGGGCTCCAGGTCAGCGAATTCAGCGGGACAGCGCCATTGTTCTGCGTACTCCTTCACGTAGTCGTTGGTCACCTTGTGCAGATGGCGCAGCATGATCTCCTGATCGCACAGCGGGAAGTCGTTGACCACCCGGGTGCCGATCATGGTCTGCGTCGCCTCCAGGGTGTTGGCGTCCTGCAGCGCGTACTCCTTGAACGTCACCGCGGCCAGCTCCTGGGCCAGGCGTTCGCGGGCGTTTTTCGGCGGCACGAAGTACAGGGTGCATTCGAAGATGTGCTTGTCGACCGCGGTCGGCCAGTAGTGATAGGTCAGGTACCAGCCGGGCTCCCAGATCAGCAGCATGAAGTTCGGGTAGAAGTGCCACTCGTCGATGCCCCACTGCGGCACCTTCTTCGGGTTGATGCCCGGCGGCAGTTCGTTGAGCTTCTCCATGACCTCCGGCTTGTCCCAGGGGCCGAACAGCCCGCTGCGCAGCACCTGGTCCATGGGCTTGACCATGCTCATGTCCACCGGCGGTGACTGGCCGCCCCAGGTCGAGATCATCGCGTGCGGGCTGGCCATCTCGTAGTACAGCGCCTCGAAGCCGTACTTCTGGATCTTGGCGGCTTCTTCCTTGGTGTACTGGCCCTGGTGCAGGATCGGCGCGTGGTAGAACTCGGCGAACGCGTCCATGAACAGCTTCCAGTTGCTGCCGACTTCGGCCCGGTAGGAATAGGTCTCGGTCATCTCGCCGAAGGGGTAGCCCTCGATGCCCTTGGCCAGCGACCCGAGGTAGTCGGCGAGCGGCTTGGCGTGCTGGTCGAAGTTGATGAAGATGAAGCCTTCCCACAGCTCGCACCGGACGCCCGACCAGGCCGTAGTCGCTCTTGTCGACGTCGAAGAATTCGCCCTCCTGCTGGATGAAGGTCAAATCTCCGTCGAGGCTGTAGCGCCAGGCGTGGTACTTGCAGGTGAACTGCCGGCAGGTGCCGGAGGTCTCCTCATTCGGAAAGTCGTTCCACACCAGCTTGTTTCCGCGGTGCCGGCAGACGTTGTGGAAGGCCTTGACGGCACCCTCCTTGGTCTTGACGATGATCACCGACATGCCCTTGCCGGCCGACGGCAGCTCCTTGGTGAAGTAGCTGCCGGTGCGCGGGAGCCGCTCGACGCGGCCGACGTTGAGCCACGTCTTCTTGAAGACCGCGTCGCGTTCGGCTTCGAAGAATGCCGGGTCGATCGAGTCGCGTGTAGTCGACCGGCGCGGTCCCCAGCTCGGGATAGTTTTCTGTCCAGCTGCCAGCGGCTGGCTTCGGGAAGTGCGGCAACGTTCTTACCTCTCTTGTCAGTGCTGGTCGGCGTGCTCGAGCTGGATGCCAAAAGTGTTGAAGGCCATGGCCAGCAGGGTGTAGCAGCCGACCGTGAAGACGAAATCCATGCGCTGCTGGTCGTTGAGGTGCTCGCCGAGTGCCGCCCAGGTTTGGTCGGACAGCTGCGGATTTCTCGTCGAGTTCATCGACCCCGGTGATCACTGCGCGGTCGAACTCGTCCGGCGCCTCGCCGCCTCGTTGGACCGCGGCGATCTCGTCGTCGGTGATTCCCTCGTCCTTGGCCAGTGCTGACGTGGTGGGACCACTCGTAGGCGCAGTCACGGCGATGCGCGACCCGCAGGATGGCCAGCTCGCGGATGCGGGCCGGCAGCGTGGACGAGTACAAGAGGTGGACGTTGAACCGGAGAAACGCCTTGGCCAGCGCGGGGTGGTGAGCGAAGGTGGCCAGCGCGTTGTTGGCGTCGCGCGGGCCGTCCGCGGGCAGCATGGGCGCAAGCGCGCGCTGGACGGCCTCGTCCCACTGGTCAGCCGGCAGCGGCGGCAGGCGCATCGTGAGGGTCCTCTCGGCCAAAGAGAATCATATTCTCATTTCCAACTAACAGACTTGCACGATTCGTTCGCTTGGTCAATGCCAACAGGTCAGGGACCCGCGCCGCGTGACTGGTGGGTGGCCGCGCGCCGGTTTGTCGACGGTCCGGCGATCGACTGCGGAGTCGAGTAACAAATTTTTGGTTCATTTGTTGGACGGATGCACGGTGCTGGCATTTCCGTGATCGTGTAGTCGCACGTGAGAGGGCGATCCGGACTGCGATGGGGGGTTCCGGAACGGCCGCCGGATTTGCCGGATCGAGCTGGCTGAATGTTGATTCTCACATGGCGAGAAGATAGTTTTCAGAGGTAGAGGGCTGAGAGCCGACGCCCTGGGAGTCGCCTGCTAGTGGATCCGATGGAGAGGAACGGTCATGAACAAAGAGGACATGATTCTGATCAGCGTGGACGACCACACTGTCGAGCCGCCGAACATGTTCAAAGACCACCTGCCGGCGAAGTATCAGGACGACGCGCCCACGGCTGGTGCACAACGCCGACGGCTCGGACATGTGGAAGTTCCGCGACACGGTGATCCCGAACGTCGCGCTCAACGCGGTCGCCGGCCGTCCCAAGGAGGAGTACGGCATCGAGCCGACGGGTCTCGACGAGATCCGGCCGGGCTGCTACGACGTCGACGAGCGAGTCAAGGACATGAACGCCGGCGGCATTCTGGCCTCGATCTGCTTCCCGTCGTTCCCGGGCTTTGCGGGGCGGCTGTTCGCCACCGACGACCACGACTTTTCGATCGCGCTGGTGCAGGCCTACAACGACTGGCACATCGAAGAGTGGTGCGGGGCGTACCCGGCGCGGTTCATCCCGATGGCGATTCCGGTGATCTGGGATGCCGAGGCGTGTGCCGCCGAGGTGCGGCGGGTCTCGAAGAAGGGTGTGCACGCGCTGACCTTCACCGAGAACCCGGCCGCGATGGGCTACCCCAGCTTCCACAACGAGTACTGGAACCCGCTGTGGAAGGCGTTGGTCGACACCGACACCGTGATGAACGTGCACATCGGATCCTCGGGCCGGCTGGCGATCACGGCGCCCGATGCGCCGATGGACGTGATGATCACGCTGCAGCCGATGAACATCGTGCAGGCCGCCGCGGACCTGCTGTGGTCCAGGCCGATCAAGGAGTACCCGGACCTGAAAGTCGGCCTGTCCGAGGGCGGCACCGGGTGGATCCCCTACTTCCTCGAGCGGGCGGACCGGACCTACGAGATGCACTCGACGTGGACCCACCAGGACTTCGAGCGGCAAGCTGCCCAGCGAGGTCTTCCGGGAGCACTTCCTGACGTGCTTCATCAGCGACAAGGTGGGCGTCAAGCTGCGCAACATGATCGGCATCGACAACATCTGCTGGGAGGCCGACTACCCGCACAGCGACTCGATGTGGCCGGGTGCGCCCGAAGAGCTGTGGGATGTGTTGTCGCTGAACGACGTTCCCGACGACGAGATCAACAAGATGACCTACGAGAACGCCATGCGTTGGTACTCGTTCGACCCGTTCACCCACATCTCGCGCGAACAGGCGACCGTCGGTGCGCTGCGCAAGGCCGCCGAGGGGCACGACGTGTCCATAAAGGCGCAGGGCCACGACAAGGACTCCCGAGGCGGGGCGTCCTTCGCGGACTTCGCGGCCAACGCGAAAGCGCTCACCGGCAACAAGGACTGACGCGCCACCGGAGGAACCGCGCGCCGGTGCATGAACTGACCTAAGGAGATCTTGCAGTGCCCGGCGATGGAATGAATTTTGAGCTGACCGACGACCAGGAGCTGATCCGTAAGTCGGTCGCCGAGTTGGCGCGGAAATTCGACGACCAGTACTGGATGGAAAAAGACCAGGCGCACGAATTTCCGACCGAGTTCTACCAGGCGATAGCCGACGGCGGCTGGCTTGGTATGACGATCCCAACCGAGTACGGCGGCCATGGCCTCGGAATCACCGAAGCCACACTGTTGCTCGAGGAGGTCGCCAAGTCCGGCGGCGCGATGAATGCGGCCAGCGCAATCCATCTGTCGATCTTCGGCATGCAGCCGGTGGTCGTACACGGGTCCGACGAACTCAAGGCGCGCACGTTGCCCTCGGTCGCGAGCGGCGAGGTGCATATCTGCTTCGGGGTCACCGAACCCGGTGCCGGGCTTGACACTTCGCGTATCACCACGTTCGCCAAACGCGACGGCGATCGGTATGTCGTCAACGGCCGCAAGGTGTGGATCTCCAAGGCGATGGAGTCGGACAAGATCCTGCTGCTTACCCGCACCAAGACGTACGACGAAGTCGCCAAGAAGACCGACGGGATGACGCTGTTCCTCACCGACCTCGATCGCGAGCCGGATCGACATCCGCCCGATCCGCAAGATGGGCCGCAACGCCGTGAGCTCCAACGAGTTGTTCATCGACAATCTCGAGGTGCCGGTCGAGGATCGAGTTGGGGAGGAAGGCAAGGGATTTCAGTACATTCTCGATGGCCTGAACCCCGAGCGGATGCTGATCGCCGCAGAGGCGCTCGGCATCGGCCGGGTGGCGCTGGAGAAAGCGGTGAAGTACGGCAACGAGCGCGTGGTCTTCGGCCGGCCGATCGGCATGAACCAGGGTATCCAGTTTCCCCTCGCGGATTCGCTGGCCCGGCTCGACGCCGCCGAGCTGATGCTGCGCAAGGCCACCTGGCTCTACGACAACGGCAAACCCTGTGGGCGCGAAGCAAATACCGCCAAATACCTTTGCGCCGACGCCGGCTTCACCGCAGCTGACCGCGCGCTTGCAAACTCACGGCGGCATGGGCTACGCGGAGGAATACCACATCACGCGCTACTTCCGCGAAGCCCGGCTGATGAAGATCGCACCCGTCAGTCAGGAGATGATCCTGAACTTCCTGGGATCCAATGTCCTGAAATTGCCGAGGAGCTATTGATGGGCAGCTGCGGCGGCATGGTGACGTGAAGCCGGTCATGCGCCGATGACCGCATCCGCCGACCCCGTGCTGCTGTCCGATGACGGCGATGGGGTGCGCACGCTGACCCTGAATCGTCCGCGTCGCAAAAACGCCATCAGCCCGGAGTTGTGGATTGCGTTGCGCGACGCGCTGCACGCCGCTGGCCGTGACCGCAGCGTGCGCGCGCTGGTGATCACCGGTGCCGGCGGGAGCTTTTGCTCGGGCGCCGACATTTCGATCCCGGACGACATTCACCCGAAATACAAGCTGCAGCGCCTGACCGACGTGGCGCTGGCGCTACACGAACTTCCGATACCGACGGTGGCCAAAGTGACGGGCGTCGCGGTCGGAGCCGGATGGAACCTGGCGCTGGGCTGTGATTTGGTGGTCGCGACGCCGGAATCGACGTTCTCCCAGATCTTTTCCAAGCGAGGTCTGTCAATCGATCTCGGCGGTTCCTGGTTGTTGCCGAAACTTGTTGGCCTGCAACAGGCTAAGCGGCTCGCGCTGCTGGCCGAGACCATTGACGCCGCGGAAGCCCACGCGCTCAACCTGGTCACCTGGGTGGTGTCCGCCGCGGAGATCGACGCCTTCGTCAAGGATCTGGGCGACCGGCTGGCGGCGGGGCCACCGATCGCGTTCGCCCAGACCAAAGCCCTGTTGAATGAGGGCGCCGACCGCACCATGCGCGACGCGCTGGCCAACGAGGCGCGAGCGCAGGTCGGGAATTTTGCGACGGCGGATGCGGCCGCCGCCTATGCCGCCTTCAGCGAGCGACGGGAGCCGTCGTTTACTGGCCGGTGGGCGCTATCAAAATCTGACAGAGGAATCGGAGTAGGGATATGCGGGAGACAGTCATCGTCGAGGCGGTGCGCACGCCGGTCGGGAAACGCAATGGCGGGCTGTCCGGCATGCACGCCGCGGACTTGTCCGCGATCGTCCTCAACGAGGTGCTGGAACGCGCCGGGGTCGGCCCGGAGATCGTCGACGACGTGATCTGGGGATGCGTATCCCAGGTCGGCGACCAGTCCAGCAACATCGGGCGCTACGCGGTCCTGGCTGCCGGCTGGCCCGAGAGCATCCCCGGGACCACGGTCAACCGGGCCTGTGGTTCCAGCCAGCAGGCCCTCGACTTCGCGGTGCACGCGGTGATGTCGGGCCAGCAAGACGTCGTCGTGGCCGGCGGCGTCGAGGTCATGAGCCGCGTTCCGCTGGGTTCGGCCAGGGCAACCGGCACGCCCTACGGACCGAAAGTCCTCGCCCGCTACGACGGCTTTTCCTTCAACCAGGGTCTGTCGGCGGAAATGATCGCCAAGAAGTGGGGCTTCTCCCGCAGCCAGCTCGATGAATTTTCCGCACAATCCCACGAACGGGCCGCCGCGGCCCAGGACAGCGGCGCCTTCACCGATCAGATGATCCCGGTCGTCACCGATGACGAGACGGTCGTGGCTGCGGACGAGGGTGTGCGGCGGGGCAGCACCGTGGAGAAGCTGGGCGCACTCAAGCCCGCGTTCGCCGAAGACGGTGTCATCCACGCGGGCAATTCCTCGCAGATCTCCGACGGCGCGGCCGCGCTGCTGGTGACGACCTCGGAAATGGCCGTCGAGCTGGGCCTGACTCCGATCGTGCGCTACCGCGCCGGAGCCGTCACCGGGGCGGATCCCGTGCTCATGCTCACCGGCCCCATTCCGGCGACCGAAAAGGTGCTGAACAAGGCGGGCGTCTCGTTGTCAGAGGTGGGCGCATTCGAGGTGAACGAAGCCTTCGCGCCGGTCCCGCTGGCCTGGATTGCCGAGACGGGCGCCGATCCGGGCCGGGTCAATCCGCTGGGTGGCGCCATCGCGCTGGGGCACCCGCTGGGCGCATCCGGCGCTGTGTTGATGACGCGGTTGGCGCACCACATGCGCGATAACGGGATTCGCTACGGACTGCAGACCATGTGCGAAGGCGGCGGCACGGCCAACGCCACCCTGGTCGAATTGGTCGCGTAACACCGACCAAAGAAGTTTTTAAGAGTCACTCTGAGACCCTTGTCACAGCTGGCAAACCAACCTACTGTGTGTTCACTAGGTTGGTTCAGCCCACCAATCGGTCAAAGGAGCCCGGGTGCCCGACGCACGGCGTTACGACACGCTTCTCGCCAAAGGTGAGGACCGCAAGCAGCGGATCCTCGCGGTCGCGCAACGCCTGCTCACCCGCAACGGCTGGCGCAACACCACGCTGGCCCAGATCGCCGGCGAAGCCGGAGTCACCCCCGCGGGACTGCTGCATCACTTCGAGTCCAAAGAGCAGCTGCTGCACGCGGTGCTGGACGCCCGCGATCAGGATGACGATTCCCACGCCGACCGGACCGGCGACCTGATGGCCCAGATCTCACAGGTCGCCGATCGATTCCACCGGGCGCCCGAATTGGTCGGCACGTTCACCGTGCTGCTGGTCGAGAACATCCTTCCCGACGCTCCGTTGCACGACCGAATGCTGGCGCGACACCGGGAAGCGGTCGACATCGTCGCCGAGCTGATTCGCACTGGTCAGGCCGACGGCCGGTATCGCGCGGACATAGACCCCACCATCAAGGCAGTGGAAATACTTGCCTTCGTCCACGGAATGGAAACCACATGGTTGCTCGATCCTTCGATACCACTGGCCGAGGTGTTCAAGCAGTACGCGGAGACGCTGGCGCGGGACTTCATGCCGCCGAACAAGCCCCCGAGCACGACATGAGGTACCGGCTCGATGTGGTCGCCTCCAGCGTGGTCGACGTGGTGCGGTTCGCCGGGGGGTGGCTGTTCGACCGGTCGATGGCCGGATGGGACGTCACTGTCCTTCTCACCGACCTTGCCGATCATCCCGATCTGCGGCCGCTGCAGATCATCGGAGCCCGGATGCTCGACCTCGAATGTGCCCTGGCGTCGGTCGAGCTTCGCCCCCGTCCGCAGGCCCTGGCGGCCGCGGCGGATCTGGTGGGCTGCGATTCGCGGGTACGGCAGGGCGTATTGCAGGCCCTCGATCACGGCGTCACCGAGGTCACGCTGTGGGGGGACACCTGGCCCGCCGAGCTCGATGGCAGTGTCGGCCGGGTGCAACACCGGCTGAGCAGGGCCGCGCAGATGTTCAAGGGCAAGGCGCTGGCCGCCACCGCCATACCGGAGTACGCGATCGGTCACACCGAAAACTTCCGGAGCGGGCTGCTGGCCTGCCCGTCGGTCGCGGCTGATCTGGTCCCGGCCGGCTAAACCTGCGGCCTCCGCGGCTGACAGCGGCACCCCGTCGTTGACGGCGACCACGCCGTGTGGAAATCTAATACTCATCTCTGAGAGGCTCATTCTCACTGCTGAGATTCGAACGGAGCAAGATGGCGAACGACTTCTCCAAGTTGGACTTCTTCCGCGGCAAAGAGCTCATCGCGGATCCCTACCCGTACTACGAGGCGCTGCGGGAGCAGTGCCCGGTGACCCGGGAAGACCACCACGGGGTCACCATGGTGACCGGCTGGGAAGAAGCCTGCGCCGTTCTGAACGACGCCGAGACGTGGTCCTCCTGCATCTCCGTGACCGGGCCGTTCCCCGGCTTTCCGGTAAGCCTCGAGGGCCTGGGGACTGACATTACCGAGCTGATCGAGCAGCACCGCGACGAGCTGCCCTTCAGCGACCAACTGCCCACGCTCGACCCGCCGACCCACACCAACCACCGCTCGTTGCTGATGCGGCTGATCACCCCGAAGCGCCTCAAGGAGAACGAGGACGCGATGTGGGCGCTCGCCGACCAGGCACTTGACGACTTCCTGGCGCCAGGACACGGCGAGTTCATCAAGGGCTTCGCCAGCCCGTTCACGCTGCTGGTCATCGCCGACCTGCTGGGCGTGCCCGATGGAGGATCGCGACAAGTTCGTCAAGGGCATCCGCCGAGCACGCGGGTGGCGGCGTCGGGGGCACCGGCAAGGAGTCGCTGTCCCACAGTCCGCTGGAGTTCCTCTACGGCCTCTTCTCCGACTATGTCTCCGACCGCCGCCGCGAGCCCCGCGACGATGTGCTGACCGGCCTGGCGACCGCGACCTTCCCCGACGGCTCGATGCCCGAGGTCGAAGACGTGGCGCGCGTCGCGGCGAACGTCTTCTCGGCGGGCCAGGAGACCACCGTGCGGCTTCTCGGCGCCGCGCTGCAGACGCTCGGGGAGCGCCCCGACATCCAGGCGCAGTTGCGCAAGGACCGCAGCCTGCTCCCGAACTTCATCGAAGAGTCGCTTCGCCACGAGAGCCCCGTCAAGGGCGACTTCCGGATGAACCGCACGCCGGTCAACGTCGGCGGCGTCGACCTGCCCGCCGGCACCACCGTGATGATCGTGCAGGCGGCCGCCAACCGCGATCCGCGCCGGTTCGACGACCCCGACCACCTTCGACCCGGAACGCAAGAATGCTCGTCAGCACTCTCGTTCGGCCGTGGCATTCACAGCTGCCCCGGTGCGCCGCTGGCGCGCGCCGAAACCCGGGTGGCGATCGAGCGGCTGCTGGACCGCACGACCGACATCAGGATCAACGAGGCTGTTCATGGGCCGGCGAATGATCGCCGCTATCAATATGTTCCGACGTACATTTTGCGTGGCCTGACCGAATTGCACTTGGAGTTCACGCTGGCATGAAGGTCTGGGTAGACGATCAGCGCTGTCGCGGTCACGGGATGTGTCTCACGCTCTGCCCGGACGTGTTCAGCCTCACCGACGACGGCTATGCGGAGTCGATAACCTCCGATGTCCCAGCGGAATTGGAAGCGGACACGCAGGAGGCCATCCAATGCTGCCCCGAGCAGGCCATCAGTGAGATCAAAGATGAGACCTGACCAGATTCGCATCGACGTAAGGAGATTCAATGGCTAAGGGATACGTCATCCTTACCGAGGCCATCAAGGACCCGGAGGGCATGAAGGCTTACGGCAAGGCTGCCGGTGCAGCGATGAGCGGTGCCACCGTTCTCGCGGTGGACACCGCGCCCGAGGTGCTCGAGGGCAGCTGGCACGGCGACCAGACCGTCGTGCTGGAGTTCGAGTCGGTCGACGCCGCCCGCGCCTGGTACGAGTCCGAGGGCTACCAGAAGGCGGCCAAGCTGCGCCACGCGGCCGCCGACTGCAACGCCGTCATCCTCGCCGGGTTCTGATCGCTAGTCTCCCACGATCGCGATGGCCTGCCGCGGGCATTGACGGACGGCCTCGCGGACGTCCGCCTCGTTCTCCGGGGTCACTTCTTCCTGGTGGACAGTCAGCATGTCGTCGTCGCCGAGATCGAAGACCTCCGGGATGATGCCCATGCACACGCCGTTGCTCTCGCACAGTCCCAAGTCGACTTCGATCTTCTTCGTCATCGCGCTCACCGCAGCACCTTCACGGGCACGTGGTCGTAGCCCGCCACGTTTTGCATGTTGACCCGCTGCAGCCCGTCCAAGTCCACCTCGTAGCGCGGCATGAAGTCGAGCAGTCGCTCCAGCGCGATCGCGCTCTCCATGCCGGGCCAGCGCCGCGCCGAGGCAGCTGTGGATGCCATAGCCCGAGGCCGAGGTTCTGCGCCTCGGTCCGGTCGCGCTCGATGTCGAATGTGTCGGCGTCGGTGAAGGCGTCGCGGATCGCGGTTGGCGGCGGCGCCCATCAGGAACACCGGCTTGACCGGCGGGAATCGTGCCGCCGGTGCACGTGCGCCTCCTTGAGGGTGTAGCGGACGTTGTACTGCACCGGGCCGTCGTAGCGCAGCAGCTCTTCGACCGCGCCGGGGATCTTGCTCGCGGTCGTCGAGCAGCTTCTGCCACTGGTCGGGGTGCGTGGCGAACATCGACCACCGCGCTGCCGATCAGCTTGGTGACGGTCTCGGCGCCCGCGCCGCCCAAAAGGGTTGCGAAACCGGTGATTTCGATGTCGTCGAGCTTGCGCAGTTGACCGTCTTCGCCGGGGATCTCGGCGGCGATCAGCCGGCTGATCATGTCGTCCTGCGGGTTCGCGCGCCGCTCCTGGACCAGGCCGTAGTAGTACATCGCCGTGTCGATGTTGGCCTGCATGCCGGCTTCGCCGATGTCGATCTGTCCGGGCTCGCGGTGCAGGCTGGTGTCGATCCAGTGCCGCACCTGCTGGCGGTATTCCTCGGGCACCCCGGCCATCCGGGTGATGACCTCGACCGGGAACGGCCCGGAGAAGTCCTGCACCACGTCGAAGTGGTCGGGGTCGACCTGGCCCAGGTATTGGTCGATCACCTCGACGATCGTTTCCCGCTGCGACTGGATCGCCCGCGGGGTGAACGCCTTGTTGAGCAGGCTGCGCATGTGGCGGTGATCGGGCGGGTCCATGAAGATGATCGACTTCTGCTGGGGGACTCGCCTCTGCGCACCATCGCCAGGTCGCAGCCGCGTGCCGACGAGATACGTCTCGTGGTCCTTGAACGCCGCCGCCACGTCCTCGTGGCGGGTCAGCGCGTAGAAGTCCTCTTCCTCGTCGTAATACAGCGGCGCTTCGTCGCGCATCCGTCGATATATCTCGAACGGGTTGTTGAAGTACTCCTCGGAGATACGGATCGAAGACGATCTTCGGTTTGGTCACTGACTCCTCCTCAGCGGTGAGGGTTGGGCGGGCTGGAACCGTTACGATCGAATGCCTGACTGTAACGCTAACGTAGCGCTTTCATGGCGAACCGAAAAGGACCGCAGCTGGCGTCATTCAAACCTTTCCGCCGGCACCCAGGCTTCGATGACGTCGTCCAGGGCGCCGAGGTCGCTGCCGAGGTCCTCGGCGATGCTGCGGACGACTGCCACGTCCTTGCCGACGAACTCGCCGGCCGCCTCGATGAACCCGGCGACGGAACCTCGCGCGGCCGACCATGTCCAGCACCCGGCTGGTGGCGCTGCCGTGTGCCAGCGCGCCCAGCACGGTCGACTCCGGCACGCCAAGTCGCTCGCCCAGCCGGACGGCCTCGGCGAGCAGCCCGATCTGAGCGGCGAACAGCGCGTTGTTGACCAGCTTCACCGTCTGACCGGCACCGATCGGGCCGACGTGCAGGACCGGATCGCCGTAGCAGCCCAGTATCGGTCGCAGCTCGTGCCACGGTGTCATCGGCGCCGCCCACGAACAGCGTGAGCTTGCCCGCCGCGATGTCGTGCGGGCCTCCGCTGACCGGCGCATCGACGACATCGACATCGTCGCTGCGGGCGGCGATGGCCTCGATCGGTTCGCGGACTGCCGGTGGTGTGCACGATCAGCGTCGAGCCCGGCCGCCATGGTGGACAGCAGAGCGCTGTCCAGGCAGACCTGCGCACCTGCTCGTCGGTGAACACGCAGAGCACGACCACGTCGGCCTGCGCGGCGGCGTCGGCCACCTCGTTCACCAGGCCGCGCCCAGCTGCTCGAGATCGCGCCGCTTGTCGTGATCCGCCGGGTCGCGGACCAACACCCGGACGTCGTGGCCGGCCGCCGACAAGACGGCGCACCATCGGCGCGCCCATCCGCCCGGCGCCGATGAACCCGACTTTCATCTGGGGTGGTCCATCAGGGTGAGGGCGGCATCGGCCGCATCGAACACGGCGCCCGCGCGGGCGGCAGCCGCTTCGGCGAGGTCGACGACCAGCCGGACGTCCTTCTGCAGCAGCGCGCCGGCCAGGCCGGCCAGCCGGTCCAGTCCGCCGGACCCGCCAATTGCATTGAGCGCAAAGCTGTTTCCGCTGCTGCGTGAGACGACTTCGAAAAGCCGGTCCGGAGCCACGCCGAGGGACTCGCCAGCGCAAGGGTGGTGGCCGCGGTTCCCAGGTTGGCGGTGAACAACAGGTTGTTGAGGATCTTGGTGGCCTGCCCGCTGCCCAGTTCGCCGAGGTGGACGACGGGGTCGGCATACGTCTCGAAGACCGGACGGCACGTTCGACAACGTCGGCGTCGCCGCCGACCATCACCAGCAGCGTCCCTCGCTGCGGCCGCCGGCCGCCGCCGCTGACCGGGGCGTCGATCACCGAAACACCCTTGCCGCTAGCCTCTTTCGCGAGCGCTTCGGCAGGTGTTGGGGTGCACGGTGCTGTGCATGGCGATGACGCTGCCGGGCGCCAGCCCCGCCAGCAGCCCGTGCTCACCGCCGGTGACCTCCTCGATGTCGTCGTCGCCGACGACGCAGAGGCAGACCAGATCGCTGGCCGCGGCAAGTTCGGCCGGTGACTGGGCGACTTTCGCGGGGGTGTCGGCGAATGGCTCGACCGTTGCGGGTCGGCGCGCCCACAGCGTGGTCGCGTAGCCGCCCTCGATGATCCGCCGGGCCATCGGCGCCCCCTGGCTGCCCAACCCGATGAATCCCGACCCGCATCAGCCGGCCTCCAATTCGTCATCGGCCGATCGCGTCGGAACGCTGCGGCCACGCATTCCTCGACGAACGACAACACCGTCCGCAGTGGTAGTCCGGCGGCGGTGTGACCGAGGCTGATGTTGTGCCCGCCTCGGGTTGCTCGTTGCACGGTGAAGCGCGGCGCGGCGGAGAACAGCGCGGCGATCTCGGCCAGTGCCGCAGTCGTCGGTCTGCCAGACCCTTTCGTGGTCGGCGATGCTGAACTGCACCGGCACCCGCACGCCGGGGCCAGCGTCGGGAACGTTTGGCGCGCCCAGTCCGTCACCATCTGGTCCTCGTAGGCCGGGGCCGTCGGGGAAACCGTGACCCCGGTCAGGACCTCGGGCGGATACAGCCGTTCCGGATGCCACAACAGCTCGCGCAGCCCGGACGGGCGGCGTTCTCGCGTGGCCGCCTTCAGCATTTCGCGCGCGGCGGGGTGATAGTGCAGCCCGGTGCCGGCCAGTTCGATGCCGAGCAGATCGGCGCCGCGCTCGTCGGCGGCCATCCGCAGCGCCAGTTCGCATCCGCCCGAGTGGGCCATCAGGAATAAGCCGGCGCCGCTCGGTCGTTCGCCGATGATGCGATCGACCGCCCCGTAGGCCAGGTCCACGCGCTGATCGGGCTCGACCATCGCCTCGGGATACAGCGCCGAGCTGCCGTAGCCGGGCCGGTCCAGCGCCATCGCCGTGTATCCCGCTGCGGCGCCGGTCCGCAGCAACGAATACGACGGGTGACCCGGGCAGTCGAAGTACGCCGCGGTGGTGCCGCCGCCGTGGATCGCCACGATCACCGCCTCGGGCTCGGGGGCCTCGGCGACCAACGCCGACATCGGCACCCCGTCGACGATCACGAGCCGGGGCACGGAGCGCTCATGCGTCGGCCCGCAGCAGCAGCACGCCGCTGGGAGTCAGGCCGCCGCTGCTGACCACGGCCACCCGGGCATCGACGACCTGGCGGTCACCCGCCTCGCCGCGCAGCTGGCTGACGGCCTCGTGGATCAGGCCCATGCCGTGGGTGCGGCCGTGGGAAAGCTGGCCGCCGTGGGTGTTGAGCGGGAGCTGGCCGTCACGGGCGATGTTCTTGCCGCCGTCCAGAAAGTCTTTGGCCTCACCGATCCCGCAGAAGCCGAGCGCCTCGATCCAGGACAGGCAGTTGAAGCTGAACCCGTCGTAGAGTTCGGCGACGTCGACGTCGGTGGGCCGCAACGAGGTGCGGGTCCACACGTGTGCGGCCTGGCCCAGCACCTGCGGCTCGTGGGTCAGCGTGCTCTGGTCCCAGTCCAGCCGCTCGACGATCTGCGTGCCCACCGCCTCGACGAAAACTGGCGGCTTGGGCATATCGCGCGCGGCATCGACGGCGGAGACGATGACCGCGATCGCAGCGTCACACGGCACGTCGCAGTCGTAGAGCCCGAACGGCGTGGTGATCAGCCGCGCGCTCAGGTAGTCGTCCATCGTCATCGGGGAGCGGTAGATGGCGGTGGGGTTCAGCTCGGCGTTCGCCCGCTGATTCAACGCGATCCAGCCCAGCGTCTCTCGGGTGGTGCCGTAGCGGTGAAAGTGGCGCTGCGCGTTCATCGCCAAGGTGTGGGCCGCCGAGGTGGCGCCGAACGGCATCTGCCAACCCGACATCCGGCCCATCGACGGGACGATCTTGCCCTGCTTCATCAGCTCGGCGTGGGTGGCCTCCCACAGGGTCCGGAAGCACAGCACGTGACGCGCCATCCCGCAGGCGATCGCCAGCATCGCGGAGATCACCGAGCCGCCGGGGCCGAACGTCTCCATGGTGCCGTTGTGCCACGTCGGCCGGATTCCGAGCGCGGCCTCCAGCGCGGTGACGCCGCCTTCGCCCATGCCGGCGACGTTGAGCGGGCCCGGATACGTCGACAGGCCGTCGATGTCGGCGAACGTCAGCCCGGCGTCGGCGATCGCCGCCTCGCACGCATCGATGGTCAGCGACAGCGGCGGCACCATCAATCGCCGCCCGATCGTCGACATGCCGATCCCGGTGATGGCGGATTTGTCCTCGAATTTCTCCGTGGTCAGCATCGGCGCACGTGTTCGCCGAAGCGCTCCGGCGCGATCTCGTCGGCGGGCAGCGGAGCGCGCTCGGCGTCCGCTGTCGGCCGGAACAGCGGAAACCAGACGTCCTCGACCTGCTCGAAGACGACCTCGACCTGTTGGCCGAGTTCCAGCGCTGACTCGCGGGTCGCACTCCACGATGTTGGTGGTCAATCGCACGCGGGGGTCTTCGGCGATCGCCACCTGCGCGATCACGTAGGGCGCCGCCAGCCCGGGCAGGCTGAACCGCTCGTTGATGGTGAATCCGGCGAGCGTCGCCGTGCCGGAGACCGCGCGCACGCCGATGTCGCGCGAGCGGCAATAGCGGCATACCGGCGCCGGCGGATGGATCAGCGATTCGCAGGCCTTACATTCCTGCAGCCGCAGCTTTGCCGTCGGCGCCCGAGGTCCAGAAATTCGTTCTCCTCCGTGACCAGGGGCAGCGGGCGGCCCGGTGCAGCTGACACGTCACCTCCGCGAGTCGAACGGCCCGACGATAGGGTCTGGTAGGCCCGTTATACGAATCGGAGAATTACGTTATCACTGTCCGGCAGGGGCGATCCAGACGCGTTGGCAGCTCATGCCGCATGTCAGGTGGGCGGGGCGCCCGCCCCGTCAGCTCGGCACCCAGACGCCGCCCACGTAAATGCCCCACTGCTGAAAGCCGGTGCTCCACATCGGAGCGTGCGGCGCCCACCACGGCCATGGCGGCTGAGTCCCCGACCATTGCGGCGGCGGCGGGACATCCGGCCCGGCGAACGATGGCGCGTAGGGCGGCGGGGGCACGTACCACGCGGGCGGCGCCGCGGCTGTTTGCACTCGCCGGTCGCCTCATTCCACGACATTTTGGGATCGCACTGCGCCGAGCTGATACCC
The DNA here is from genome assembly GCA_963832935.1 of uncultured Actinomycetota bacterium. Lineage (GTDB taxonomy): Bacteria > Actinomycetota > Actinomycetes > Mycobacteriales > Mycobacteriaceae > Mycobacterium. Next base: position 144,857 of record CAWHWA010000006.1, on the reverse strand, counting down.
GGCGTCACGATCACCGTAACCGCCATCGCCACGAAAACGACCGCGAAGGCGGCTGTCAAACGACCAAGAAACCACCTCATGGTGGGCCTCTCATTGGGCCATCCCGACCTTATTCGTTTCAGCTTATTCCGTTGAGACCGCCACGACCAGGTAAACAACACCGGAGGCGGCACAACGTCGAGCCCGACCACTCGTGCCATGTCCGATCGGCCGGGCGTTATGCTCCAAACGGCATATCAAGTACTTCACATTGGGTTCCTCGTCATGATGGGACTCTTGTTGCTCAACGCGGAGAAGATCCTGATCACCGGGGCGACGGGCAAGATCGCGTTCCCCATCGCTCGCGCCCTGGCCGCGACGGGAACGAGGTGTGGGGTGCCGCTCGGCTGAAAGACCCCGCCGCCCGGGAAAGACTCGTCGGTGCCGCCATCTTGCCCGTCGCGCTGGACATCGGTGCCGGCGACTTCTCAGGTCTCCCTGACGATTTCACTTATGTCTTCCACGCAGCCGTGGACCCCGGCGCAGACGATTGGAACCGCTGCGTCGAAACCAACGCGCAGATGTCCGGCGAATTGCTTTACCACTGCCGCACCGCCAAGGGCTTCGTCTTCTGCTCGACGGGCTCGATCTACGCCTACCAGGGGCAGCGACCCCTGACCGAGTCCGATCCGCCGGGGGTGCCACTGCGCGCAAACTACAGCATGTCAAAGGTTGCGGCAGAGGCAGTTTGCACGTGGATCGCCCGGCAGTATCGGATTCCGCTCACCATCATCCGGATCTGTTCGACGTATGGGCCGCAGGGTGGGGCGCCCGCCGATCGTCTCGATGCGATGTTGGCGGGCAGGCCGATTCGGCTGCATCCCGACAGGCCGAACAACTACAACCCCATCTACGAAGACGACTACGTGGAACTCGGCATCCGCGCCTTGGAAGTCGCCGCGGTGCCGCCGGTCGTGGTGAATTGGGCCGGCAGCGAGACGGTCAGTGTCGAGGATTACTGCATGTTCATGGGTGAGCTGGTCGGTGTCGAACCGGTCTTCGAATACACCCCCCAGGCTCACACGCCGTTGTGGCCGGATGTCACCCACATGCACGCCGTCCTCGGCCGCACGAAGGTGCCCTGGCGCGACGGCTTCCGGCGCATGATCGCGGCTCGGCATCCCGAAATCACACTGCCCCGGCATGATTCGACGAGACCCTAAGGACGTACGCGATGCAGCTTCCCGGCACGCCATCCGATGAGGTCGGCGAGATCCTCGCCGCTGGGCGCGGAGAGATCACCACGCTGTTCGTGTCCATGGCGACCCGACATCCCGACGGAATGGACGCCGATTACCTGCGCTGGCACACCCTTGATCACCGCCCGGAGCAACACCGGCTCGCCGCGGTGCGTGCCTCGTTGCGGTTGGTGTCCACACCGGCCTGCCGCTCCGCACGTGCGGTCAGCGGTGGACCATTGAACGCGGTCGACCATGTGATGACGTACTTCTTCACCGACGTCGCCGGACTCCGCGGCTTCAACGAATTGTCAACGGCGCTGGGGAATGCCGGTCGCAAACTCTCATTACTGCCGCCGGTCGAGCGCGGTGTGTACGAGATCGGCTGCCGAGCCGCCGCGCCGCGGGTCAAGGTCGGGTCGGATGTCCTGCCCTGGCTGCCCGTGCGCGGCGCGTACGTCCTGGTCGAGCGGGGTTCGGCGGCGGTGAATCCGCTGGTCGAAGTCGAGGGTGTGGCCGGTGTCTGGTCCGCATTGTCGCGCCAGGTCGATGCCAATTTGGCTAGTGCTCAGGCGGATCAGTCGATTACGTATTGCTTTCTCGACGATGACCCGGTCGCCACCGCACAGCGGCTGCGGCCGGTGCTGTCGGCGCGCTGGGCCGAGTCGAACATCGAACCCTTGTTTGCCGCACCGTTTTTCGCGGTGGTGCCTTATGAGTGGGATCGCTATGTCCCGTAGACGGTGGGCCACATGCGCATCGGCTTGATGGTTGGCTCCGACAAGGAGCGCTCGCGTGCGGACCGGCTGGCCGGGCTGGTCGCCGACGGTGCCGCGGCCGAAAACGGCGGCTTCTCCACGTTTTGGATGCCCCAGGTTCCCGGCTATCTCGACGCGATGACCGCCGTGACGCTGATCGGCCAGGCGACCGATCGCATCGAAATCGGAACGGCGGTCGTTCCGATTCAGACCCGCCATCCGATGATCATGGCGCAGCAAGCCCTGACCACCCAGATCGCGTGCGGCGGGCGGTTCACGCTTGGTATCGGGCCGTCGCATCATTGGATCGTCAACGGTCAACTCGGATTGGACTATGAACGCCCGGCAGGCGTGCTAGGCGACTACCTCGACGTGCTCGATGCGTCGTTCGCCGGACCGGGGAATGTCGACGTCGACAACGGCGCCTATCGCGTCCATTCGCCGGTGGATGTCACGGACAGCTACGACGTTCCGATTCTGTTGTCGGCGTTGGGACCGACGATGCTGCGACTGGCGGGCGAGCGGGCCGGCGGCACGGTGCTCTGGATGGCGGACGAGCGGGCGATCAACGACCACGTCGTCCCGCGCATCACTGAGGCGGCTACCCGGGCCGGCCGGCCCGCACCACGAATCGTCGCCGGCGTCCCCGTCGCACTGTGCTCTAACAGCGAGACCGACGATGCTCGCGCCTACGCGAGCGAGGTGCTCGGGCACGCGGACTTTTCGCCGAACTATGTGCGCCTGCTGGAGCACGGTGACGCCGAGGATGTCGGCGACACCATGGCGGCCGGCGATGAGTCGGCCATCCTCGCAAGGCTGCACCGCTACCGCGACGCAGGTGTCACCGATCTGGCGGCGCGAATTGTCTCGTTGGGCAAGGACGCAACCGAACGGGCCCGATTCGCGACGGCGGACCCAGGAATTTCTGTCATCGTTGTGTCCCGCTGTGTGATTCAGCGCGACGGCAGACCCAGCACTCGCGTGGCGATGATATTGCGCTGAATCTCCGAAGTGCCGCCCGCGATCGTGCCCGCGTAGCTGCTGATGTAGCGGGTGAACCAGCTGGCAGTGAACAGGTCTGGGGCGTAGGGGTTGTACGGTGCGGTGAGTGCCTTGTCTCGCAACCCGTCGATGCCGGCCGCGTCCAGCGCATGCCGGAGTGCGTTCTGTTCGGCCTCCGAACCGAAGACCTTCAGCACGATAAGCCCGCCACGTCGACGTCACCGCGGGCCGCCCGGCCCAGCGCCCTCGAGCCGAGCAGCCGCAGTGCGCAGTAGTCCATCGCGATGGTGGCGTAGTGGTCTCGCGTTCACCTCGTCCGCCGGCCGGTAGTCCTCGAGAAGCTGCTCGAGCCGGTTAGCGAAGGCCATCCACATCAAGCGTGCGTTCATGACCGAGCGAGCCGTTGGCGACCTGCCAGCCGCCGTCGAGCGGGCCGACGAGATTTTCCGCGGGCACCTGAACGTCGTTGAAGAACACCTCGTTGAAGTCCAGATCGTCGCGGTCATAGACCGATGCGAAGGGGCGACACACCACCCCGGGAGTATCGGTGCGGATGAGCAGCGCGCTGATTCCCTTGTGCCGGAGGGCGGTTGGATCGGTGCGAACGAATGTCAGGATTGACGTCGGCGTCGTGGGCGCCTGAGGTCCAGACCTTTTGCCCGTTGACCACGAAGTGATCGCCGACCAATTCCGCCCGTGTCCGCAGCCCGGCCAAGTCGGAGCCGGCTCCCGGTTCGCTCATTCCCAGTGACGCGGTCATGTCGGCTCGCAGAATCGGCACCGCCCAGTGCTGCTTTTGCTCGTCGGTCCCGAACGACAGCAGCGACGCCGCGATGATGCCGACGCCTTGGGGATTGAAGCAGTGATAGATCCGGCGCCGGGACAGCTCCTCGCGGTGCACGAATTGCTGCAGGATATTGGCGTTGCGGCCGCCGAACTCGGGTGAGTTTCCGGGCAGCAGCCAGCCGTGGTCGAACTGGAGCCGCTGCCAGCGCCGCGACCATTCGGGCACGTGCGACGTCGACGAAGGTCGTTCCGCGGCTTGGGCTTCCGTCGGCAGATGTTCGGTCGAGAAAGCCGACGAATTCCGCGCGGAAGGCCTCCACCTCGGCGTCAAAGGTGAGTTGCATGAACGCTACAATCAGAGCGGGGACAGCTCAACGGGTGAATCCCCATTCGGCTTCGTTCTCTTCGGTTTTGAGATGCTCGGCCGGATCGTCTGCGTCGGTGAGTGGCGGCCGGCGGCACGGGTATCTGCGCTCACCGATCTCGGTGATGGCATGCACCGGGCAGTCCAACAGCGCCCGCATGACCGCATCGCGATCCGGCTCGGCCACGGTGCCGTCCCCGATGAGGGCCGCGTATCCCCAGTCGTCCAGCGAGAAGTAACCGGGCGCGTGCTTGGCGCAGATGCCGAAGCCGTCGCAAATGGTGCGGTCCAGGCGGATTTTCACGGCTGCCTCACCGCTTCCGCCTCATACGGACGGTCGGCGCGGAATGCGCCGCCGGTGCAGTCCTGGCAAGTGCCGTCGAGATGCACGGCGACTTCGCCCGGGAATTGATCGAGCAGGCTGGCGGCCACATTGGTGGCGGCATCCAGCGTCGCGCAGGCGCCGCGTCCACGCAGCAGCACCGACCAGCGGCGCAATCGGTCGACATCTTCTTTCGTCGCGGCACCGTCGCGCAGGGCCCCAGCGGCGGCAGCCATCGCCGCCGTCCCGTTGAAGCACGACCCACATTGCCCGGCATTTTCGCGGTCGAAGTAGGCCAGCACCGACGCGGCGACCGCAACGGGGCAATCGTCGGTGATCACCGAGATCGCGCCGCAGCCCAGACCGCTGCCAACGCGTCGCATCGTCTCGTGGTCCAGCGAAGTTTCCAGAACGCTACGGTTGAGCAGGCCGGCGAAGTATCCGCCCATCAGTGCCCCTCGCACTTGCTCGGGGGAAACCCCGTGCACCGCAAGCAATTCGGTGAACGCGAGGCCGTGGGGGAGCTCGTAGAGAACCGGAGGCTTGCCGCCACCGGTGATCGTGGCCAAGAAGGTGCCCGGCGACAGCGATGTGCCCTCGGAGCGGAATGCCGCCGAGCCGTGGCACTGCAGGTAGGGCAGATTGGCCAGCGTCTCGACATTGCTCACCAACGTGGGTCGATCAGTCGACGCCCGCTTCGAATGGGCGCGGCGGCTTGTCCGTTGGCTTGGCCGGGCCGCCGTTGATCGACCCGAACCGCGGCGGTCTCCTCGCCGGCCACGTACCCGGGCGCGACGGTCAACATGTGAACCGTGACGCCTTGGGTATCGGGATCGAGCTCGCCGAGCGCGGTTTCGACACTGTGCGCCGATTCCGGATCGGACACATACACGTAGGCGCGGTCAGCGGCGACGATCGCCGCGGCCAACCGCAGTCCGTCCAAGACCAGGTGGGGGCGGTTGCGCAGCAGCCAGCGGTCCTTGATCGAAGCCGGTTCTCCCTCTTCGCCATTCGCGATGACGACGGGGCCACCGGTGTTTGCTATCAGGCGCCCGTTGTCGCGCACGGTACGCAACTTCACCGCGAGCGGAAAGGCCGCACCACCCCGGCCGACGAGTCCGCTGGATTCGACCTCGCTCAGCAATTCATCGGCGCTGGCGAGCGGGCGGTACCCGCCGAGCCGCCGATAGGCCGCGAGGTCCTCCCGGGCCTGGCCGGCTTGCCCAGTCAGCAGCCGCGGTGTGCACCCGGGCAGGGTGGCGGTGGTGATGGTCGTGGACTGGGTGGTGTTCACGGCAGGCCTGCCATCGTCTTAGTTAGGCTTGCGCACATGCGAACTGCGGTGGTGCGTGTCAACGTCGACCCGGAAAGTGTGCTCACGCCTGCGCAACTAGGTGACGGCATGGCAGCGCTCCTCGAGCTCGCGGCGCAGGCCGGCGCCGGCGTGGTCGAGAACGACCTCGCGTCCATGCCCGTAACTCGTCGTGAAGTTGAATTGCTCATCGCTGCCGAAGACGGCGACACGGCGAAGGAGGCAGCTATCAGGCTTGTGCACCACGGTGTTCGGCATTACCCCGGTCCCGGGGGTGATCACCTTTGTCAGCCGGGGAACCGACGACGACGCGCACGGTGTGCTGTCCGGGTTCGGGCTCACCGGTGACATTGTGCGTACACCCGGCGACGACGGATTCGACATCGTCCATGTGACGCTGCGGGAGCAGGACCTCGAACGCGTTCCGGAAAGCCGAGTCCACACGGCGCTGGAGGCGTCGCTCAATTGTGAGGTCCACATTCGCACCGTGTAGCGCCATTACGAGCCCAGGAATTCGAGGATCGCGGGTGCCGCCTGCACCCAGGTGTCGAACATGTTGAAGTGCTGCACCTTGCCCGCCGCACGGTCTTCGGACGCACGCTCCCAGGCGTCCTCGGGCCAGGGTGGATCGATCAGCTTTGATCCCTTGATCAGGCAGCTGACTTCCAGCGAGGTCCGCTTGGGGTGATCCATGTCGTTCTCGCCGCCACGAATGATCAACGTGGGGACCTGGATCCGATCGAACATTTCGTCCTCGACGCCCGGAATCGTCTGACCCGGCTTGGAAACGAATGCGTTGAGCCAGCGCAGCATGAGCTTGAGAAACTCGCCGGAGTCGAAGTCGAGGAACCGCTGCTTGTTGGCCGGGTTTTCCTCGATCCGCTCGCGCCATTCCTGAACCTTCACCACGCCGTCCATGCCGGTACCTCGCACCGCGAGAATGCTGGGGATGATGTAGAAGGAACCGAGCACGAAGCTGCCGTAGATGCCGCCGACGATGTTCCACACCACGAGCTTGGTGACCATCTCGGGGTAGAGCATCGTCGTCAGCATGGAATCCCTTGCCCCGCCGGAACCTCCGGCGAGAATGCAGCGCTCGAAGCCCAGCCCCGTCACCAGCTTGTGCAGTGTCTCGGCGCGCATGTGCGACTCGCTTTGCCCGTAGAACTGCACATCGGAGGCGCCGCAATTGGGCCGGTCCCACAGCAGCACCCGATAGCCGCCCGCAGCCAGGGCCTCGGCCAGCGGACGTAGGCCGGGGATCTCCTTGCTGAACCGGCCACCTGGCGTCAGGGCAATGAGATCGCCTGACTCACCGAGGATTTCGTAGACAACATTTCCCCGGTTGATCTCGATAGAAGGCACGCGATTCTCCTGTAGTTAGGCCTGCACCAGAACGTCATTGCCGACGACGCGCACCGGGTAGGTGCGGATACTCCATTCCGGCTTTACCGCGGTGGTACCGGTCGCCAGCTCGAAACCCCATTGGTGCCAAGGGCAATAGATGTATTCCAGGTCGCGCACCATGACCGCGTCGCCCGGCGCCGTCTCGTCAACAATCGTGCGCCCCCGGGGTCGTCCCGAGCACAGCGGTCCGCCTTGGTGGGGGCAGTAATTCGCGATCGCGTAGAAGGTGCCGTTGACGTTGTAGACACCTACGCCGTGACGTCCGATCGGTACCAGCTTGTGCGTGCCAGGCGCAATTTCGTCCACCGTCGCGACAACATGCTCGCGGCCCTGGGCGAGACGTGGCTCGGGCCGCTTAGTTTCTTCTGACAATTCAGAGCACCCGAACCTGACCCTCGAGCACCGGAACCGTCTCCGGCAGGTGATAGGTCGCGATGCCGTTTTTGTACATCACCGCGTCGCGGGCCGCTTTGGGGAGGTGCTTGACCAACCAGCGCGGGTCGTCGAACGTCCAGTGCGGGTAGTCCGACGAGAAGAGCAGGATCTTCTCGCACTCCATCCACTCCAGCGCGCGGGTCAACTCCGTCTTGTCCTCGGGGTAGTCCAGCGGCTGGGTGGTGAACTTGATGTGCTCCTTGACGTACTCCGACGGCTTGCGCTTGATGTCCACCCAAGACTTACGCGCATCGTAGATCGCATCCATGCGCCACATCAGCGGCAGAATCCAGCTGAACGCGTGCTCGACGAAGACGATCCGCAGCGTCGGGAACCGGTCGAAGACGCCGTCGAAGATCAGGCTCATCACCTGGTTGGCGGCCAGCAGCGAGTAGGTGACCATGAAGTCGTGGTTGTAGCTGGGGAATCCCACCGGCGGGATCGGCAGCTCATCGAACTGGCTGCGCGACAGGTGGCAACTCACCGGCATGTCGTGCTTGGTGGCGGCCGCCCAGATCGGGTCGTATTTGGGATTTCCCCATGGCGGACGCGGCTCGGCCTTGATCAGAATCTGCGCCATGTAGGGGTGCCCGGCCCACTTCTCGATCTCACGCGCGGATGCTTCCGGGTCTTCAATGGCGGCACAAATCGAACCCCGCCACCGCTGGTGCCAGTTGTTGTGGCTGTCCAGCCAGTGATTGGCCTGCCAGTCGTTCAGTGCGGCTGACATCGCTTGCTGCGCTTCAGGAATGCGGGCCGGGTAGGCGGCGGGTTCCAGGATCGCGATGTCGGAGCCGGCTTCCATGATCAGCTGGCGAAACGCCATATCCGGGTCGCTGCAGGGGAATTCGCCGTTGGACGGGAAGGAGTCCACGCGCATTGCGTAGGAGTGCGCGTAGTCGGGCGCGTCATAGTAGATCTGCTCACCCACCGCGCGGGTGAGGAAATATTTGCTGCGCCAGGGCTCGGGGATGTACGGAACGAGCTCGCCGCGCTTGGGTGCCGGGTGGACATCCGAGTCGACGCAGCGGACGGCAATGCGCTCGGCAGCGGGAACCCGCTCCTGCGAATGGGTCAACGTCATTGCATCTCCTCGGTCTCGCGTCTTCCTTCTACTGTGCGCCCACGCCGGCGGGGATGTCTATGCCGTAAAGCTGTGCGGCATTACGCCAGCACAGCTTCTCGCGCTGTTCGGCGGAGAGTGCGCGGGGCAGCTTCGTGATGTCACCGCATTGCCAGTGTGGGTAACTCGAGCCGAACATCACCATGTCTTCCTTGCCGGTGAAGCCGAACCACTCGCCGGCAAACTCGGTGTCGCCGGGACCGTCGAGGCTGCCCTCGACGAAATACACGTGACCGGGCAGGTAATCGCTCGGGAGCCGCGGCGCCCATGGCGTCTGCTCGAGATGCGGCCGGCCGAACGTATCCATCCGCCACATGAACGGCGTCACGAAGTCCGCTGCGCCATCGCCCCAGACGAACTTGAGGCCGTCGAAGCGCTCGAACACTCCCTCGGCGATCAGGTTCATCAGGTGGTACAGGTAGTTCAGCGCCATGAAGCTGACGTACTGCTCGTAGGTGCGGGTGTTGCCGTTCGGCGTCGGCGGAAACGCGATGCCCGAGCCGACTTCGATGTGCGCAGCGACCGGAAGGCCGGCGTCGGCCGCGGCTTCCCACAGCGGCCAGAATTGCGGTTTGCCGTAGACCTCGCGGGATTGCAGCGGGACGCCGATCTGAACCACCCGCGGATGGGCACGCCATTTCTCGATCTCCCGCAGCGCGCCCGTGATGTCGTCGGGGTTCACCCGGATGGTGCCGCGGAACCGCTCGCCGAACTGGCTGGACTCCAGCCAGTTCGACACCATCATCTCGTTGTGCGCGGCGTGCAGCGCGCTGCCCAGGTGCCGGTCCGGCATGATGCCGCGCGCCATCGGGTGCAGGACCGCAACGTCGACTCCGCGCTTCGAAAAGAGCTCATTGGCAACGAATTCTGGATCCGAACCGGGGTACTGACGGTCCGGGCCCTCGGTGTTGGGCGCGTACTCACCGCCCGGAGCGCCGTACCAGTCCATCTCGTAGTCGGGGAAGCCGCGGCTCTTGAACGGCTCACGCAGGGTCTTCCGCAGCGCCTTGGTGGACGGAAAGAATATGTGTACGCTCGCGTCGATGAGCGGTGTGCTTGTCCCGTCAGCGTGTTCGATCACGACAGCCACCCTTCGGTTCCGGTAGCCAAGGTGAAGCAAACCAGGTCATAAGATAGATAATCTAACATTCTTGTCGGCTGTCGATCAATGGATTTCCGGTAAGCGTCTCGGTTAGTCATCTGCCCTGGTAGTCGCGGGTATTGCGCGCCTTCAGAGCAATTGTCGTTCTTCAATCTGGATAATACCATTCTCCCCGTTCGTGGCAGGGCGGTGTCCGCGGCGCCGAGGTTGCCTTCCGGCCGCCGGTTCGGTACCCGGCCGTGGCCGCAGGCGTTACACCCTCGGCAAACAGTGTCACGCCGTCGGAATGGAGTCCCGGCCGTCGTCGACACCCCCGACGGTGACGCCGGCGGCCTTTTCGAACGGTTTGATGACGGCGGTGAAATCTGAGTCGGCGCCCTGGTCGAGTAGGGCAGCCTCCCAGAGCCGGCCGATGGTCTCTGCGACGTCGACCGGCACCCCGAGTGCTCTGGCTTCGTCCAGATAGAGCCGGACATCTTTGACCATCAAGCCGGTGGCAAAGCCGTAGTCGAAGGTGCGGGGCAGTACTGCGCGCGGAAACTTGTCACGACTGGCGCTCGTTGCGCCGGAGCCCGCGTTGAGCACTTCGATCATCACGGCCGGGTCGAGACCGGCCTTGACGCCCATCACGACGACCTCTGATGTCGCGACCAAGACGTTGGCCGCCAGGATGTTGTTGGCGAGCTTCATCGTCTGAGCCGTCCCGGGTTTCTCGCCGATGTAGAACGGGCGGCCGAGTGCTTCGAGTGCTGGTCGTATCACCTCGAATTCGTTGCGCGGGCCGGACACCATGATGGCGAGCGCCCCTTTTTCGGCTCCGCCCACGCCGCCGCTGACCGGGCTATCGAGCGCAGCGATGCCGCGTTCGGCCAGCAGGTCGTGGATCTGCACGGCGGTTGGGCTGCCGACCGTTGACAAGTCGACATAGCGCTTGACCCGTGAGCCCTCGATTACCCCCGTGGCCCCGGTAGCGACCTCGAGCGACACCGCTGGCGACGGAAGGCTGGCCAGCACCGTTTCCGCGCGATCGGCGACCTCTTTTGCCGATGACGCGGCGCGCGCCCCGAGTGCCACGATGCGGTCGAGTGACGCGCTGCTGGTGTCGAAGGCGATGACGTCGTGGCTGTCGCCGATGAGCCGGCGTGCCATGGGAAAGCCCATGTTGCCCAACCCGACAAACCCGATCGCGGTCACGACTTCTAGCCTTCGCCCGGGCTCTGGTCCAGTTCGGCGAACTCCTCGCGGGCGATCCGAAAGCTGTCGACCGCAGCCGGGACACCTGCATAGATGGCGACCTGTAAGAAGATCTCGCAAATCTCCTCGCGAGTGACGCCGTTGGTCAGTGCCCCCTTGATATGTGTGCGTAATTCGTTCGGCCGGTTGAGGATCGGGATCATCGCCAAGTTGAGCATGCTGCGCGTCTTGCGAGGCAACCCGTCTCGGCCCCAGACCCCTCCCCAGCAGTACTCGGTGACGAGATCCTGCAGGGGCTTGGTGAATTCGTCCGCGTCGGCCAGTGCCCGGTTGACGTATGCCTCGCCCAGCACCGCGGAGCGGATTTCAAGTCCCCGCTGGTATGTTTCGCGATCCAATGGTCTTCTCCTTTAGGTGTGGGGCTGCAGCATCCGGTGCATCACAAGCGCACGACTACGGTCTCCCTTGACTCAATTCGTCGTGTCAACGGTTAGCACCCGGTAATGAATAGTTGCATCAGGTGAGCCCGTGCCGAAAGGGAGTGACGATGACGGGAGCGAGCAGCGACGTCTGGGAAGTGATGTCGACCGCCCGGACGATCCGGCGCTTCACCGACGAGCCCGTCGACGACCTCACGCTGACGCGCTGCCTGGAAGCCGCGAGGTGGGCGCCGTCGGGCGCCAACGCGCAAGGCTGGCGCTTCGTCGTGCTGCGCTCACCGGAGCAGCGGGCCGTCGTGGCCAAGGCGGCGGCTCACGCCCTGGAAGTGATCGAGCCGGTCTATGGAATGACGCGGCCCGCCGACGATGACAGCAGCCGGCGCGCCCGTACCTACCGCGCGACCTACGAATTGCATGACCGGGCAGGTGAATTCACATCGGTATTGTTCGCGCAGCAGCACTACCCGACGGCATCCGAACTGCTGCTCGGCGGATCGATCTTTCCCGCCATGCAGAACTTCCTACTGGCGGCTCGCGCCCAAGGCCTCGGGGCCTGCATGACCAGCTGGGCCTCCTATGGCGGCGAGCAGCTGCTGCGGGAAGCCATCGGGGTACCCGACGGCTGGTTGGTTGCCGGCCACATCGTCGTCGGGTGGCCCGAAGGCAAGCACGGTCCGCTTCGTCGCCGTCCGCTTGCCGAGTTCGTCAACCTCGACCACTGGGACCAGGCGGCCGGCGACCTTTCGGCCGCGACGCAGGACCGGCCGGCGAACCGAGCTCCACGTCAGGTTCACGCCATCGATAGGCCATACGCCGAATCCGAGATTATCCCTTCCGGAAGGGAGAATGTTATTCTCGCGAGGGCGGCGACGACAGGAGGCGGGCCCAATGCTGTTGGAGTTCGATGCTGATCAGCGACTGTGGCAGGACACGGTGCGCGACGCCGTCGCAAAGCAGTGCCCGCCCTCGCTGGTGCGGAGCGTGGCCGAGGATGGCGTTGACCCGAGCCCGCTGTGGAAGTCGTATGTAGACCAGGGCTGGACCGAGCTGAACGATCCGGACAGCGCCGTGGAGCTGGCCATCGTTCTCGAAGAGCTGGGCCGCGCAACCGATCCCACTCCGTTCCTGGCCACGATGAGCCAGTTCGCACCGCTTGCCGCGGACCGGTTCGACCCGCACGAGTCGGGTACCGCGGTGTACACCGGGGTTGCGGCGCACCGTGAGGCGCAGGGCTGGGTGCTGGATGGAACGGCGCGCCATGTCCTCGACGGTGATCGTGTGGACCGGCTGGCGGTCGTGACCGATGCCGGGGTATTCCTCGTCGCGCCCAATCAGGTGTCGGCTCGGCGCGCGACGGTGTTCGACCCGGTCCTGCACGTCGCCGACCTGTCGTTCGCCGACGTCCACGTGCCCGACACCGAGCGGCTGAACGTCGACGCGGAGCGCGCACATCATCTTGCGCTGACCGGCATGGCCATCACGACGGTCGGTGCCTGCCAACGCATCCTCGACCTAGTGCTCGAGCACGTCCGCAGCCGTCAGCAATTCGGCGCGCCGATCGGCTCCTTCCAGGCCGTGCAGCACAAGGCCGCCGACATGCACGTCGCGGTCGAACGCGCTCGGGCGCTGGCCTACTTCGCCGCGTTGACGATCGCTGCCGACGACCCCCGCCGCCGGCTGGCGGCCGCGATGGCCAAGGCGTCGGCAGGGGAGTGCCAATCGCTGGTGTTCCGGCACGGCTTACAGCTGCACGGCGCGATGGGCTTCACGTGGGAGAACGACCTGCAGTTCGCGCTGAAACGGGCCAAAGCGGGTGAGCTGTTGCTCGGCGGCGCCGCCGAGCACCGGGCGCGGATCGCGGAGGAATACCGTGCAGCTGACTTTTGATTCCGACGTCGAGGAGTTTCGGGCGGATTTCTCCGCGTTCCTCGACGAGAATCTGCCTCCCGCAAGCGAAACGCTCGAGCGTCCCCGGTCGGTCTCGCACATGCCGCAGTGGGCACGCGACTGGCAGCGGCTGCTGTTCGACAACGGATGGCTGCTGCCCAGTCAGCCACCGGAATTCGGCGGGCGCAATGCGACCGTCATTCAGCAGTTCGTTTACCTGGAGGAACTCAGCCGACGCCGGATCTACCACAGCTTCAACCCGCAAGGCGTGAATATCGTTGGCGCCTCGCTGTTGTCGTTTGGCACTGATGAGCAGAAGCGGCGCTGGGCGGTGCCGATCCTGCGGGCCGAGATCACCGCCTCACTCGGGATGAGCGAACCCAGCGCGGGCAGCGACCTCGCGTCGTTACGTACCCGCGCGGTACTCGACGGCGATCACTTCGTGGTCAACGGGCAAAAGGTCTGGACCTCCGGAGCCCACGATGCTGACGTCTTGCTGACGTTTGTGCGCACCAATCCAGATGCACCGAAGCACAAGGGAATCAGCGTGCTGATCATCCCCACCGATACCCCGGGTGTGGTGCGCCGGCCGTTCCCGTCGATCTGCGGTGCCGATGATCTGGATTTCAACGAAGTGTTCTTCACCGATGTGCGGGTGCCGGCGGAGAATCTGGTCGGCGAGCTCGACCAGGGATGGCGGGTGGCCAACGGGTCGCTGGGCCACGAACGAACGATGATGTGGCTGGGTTTCGCGGATCGGATGGACAACATGATCGCCGATTTCCATCCCAGCACCGAGGTCGAGCGCGACCAGTACGCCAGCACGATCATGGACAAGCAGGCGCTGCGGCTGTTGGGTTCGGTGGCTCTGGCCCGCGCCGCGCGCGGCGAAGACGACGTGGCCGCGATCTCGGTGCTCAAGCTGCTCGGGTCCGAGGCCGAGTTGCGGGGGATGGAGCTTGCACTGCACTCCGCGGGATCCGACGGGCTGATTCACCCGGGCCAGACCGGGCCTTATGCGCACATGAACCTCGACCACTATTTCGCCAGCTGGTTCGAGCGTTATGCGCGAAGCTTTTCCGGCACCATCGCCGGCGGTACCTCCGAAATCCAGCGCAACATCATCGCCCAGCGAGTGCTCGGTCTACCGCGCGGTTAGCGATTTACGCGTCGTCGTCTCCGAGTTGCTCTTAATCGCAACGGCATTCGAGGGTCTTTTAGACCGGGTCGAATTTGGTGATCAGCCAGTTGCCGTTGACGCGGGTCAAACTCACCAGCACGCTGCTGGCAGACATCGCGGGGTCGGGATTGTCCTTACTTGTGGTGCTCTGGTCGACCAACACCAGCACGACGGCCGAATCCGGATGTAATTCCTGAACCGCGGCCCCCAACACCCGAGCGTTGGTTTTCAGTGACTTCTGTTTGGCTGCCGGAGCCACGATCTGTTCGGTGAACTGGTTGTAGTACGAGAAGAAGTCCCCGGACAGGTGAGACTTGGCGGCAGCGAAGTCTTTGTCGAGTGAGTCGGGTGAGTAGGACAGCAACGCGACCGTTCCGTCGGACGCCGAACTGACGGCTGCGCTCGCGACGCTGGCGTCGGTTTGTTTATCGGGCCGGTACTGCTTGAAGTACAGCCATGTCGCCGCGCCACCGGATATCAGCAGGAGCAAAATCAGAATAACGGGAACGACTTTCACCGTGCGCCGCGCGCGTGGCTCGCTACGTCCACTCGGTTCCGTTTGTTCGGAAGAGTCGTCAGCGGCGTCGGTGCTGCGGTCGTCCTCGCTCATGGGACGAACTCCAGTTTGGACATCTTGTATTGCCCACCGTCGTCTGTGACGGACACCTTGAGCCGCCAACGGCGTGGTTCGTCTTTGGCGCCCGCGGCGTTGGTGATCCGCGATGTCGCCGCGACGATGACCAACGCGGAATTCCCGTCGATGGATTGCACGCCCGCCGCATTCACGGTTCCCTCGGTGACTACTTTGGACTGCTCAACGACGGTCGTGAAATCTTTTGCGCGCTGCTGGAAATCGTCCCTGAACTGGCCGGTCGAGCTGTCGATCACCCGCTGGACGTCCTCCTTGGCCCTATTGAAGTCCAAGGAAAGCATGTTGACGACACCTTGTCTGGCTCCCGCAATGAAGTTCGCGGTGCGCTGGTTGCGCTCGGTGGTTTCATGACGCTGCCACACCATGTATCCGCTGGCCCCGACGAAAGCGCAGATGAGGATGATGACGGCTGCTTTCCACGTCACGGACAGCGGTGGCAACACGCGTCGCCAGGAGCGGGCAGACTTGGATTCCGATTCTGCGTCTTCGGGCGTTTCGTCGGAGACTTCTTCCTCGGTCTCCGCCTCGTCGGTGTCGGTTACGTCGGCTTCGGTCTCCGCCTCGTCGGCGTCGTGCGTCGGCGTCGGTGTCGTCGGTCTTCGCCTCGGGAGTGTCGGTTGCGTCCTCGCCGGCGTCCGGGACTTCTTCGGTGGTTTCGGCGGCCTCGGCCTCAGCCTCGGCCTCTGTCTCAGCTTGGGCCTGCACTTCGCGCCGGAGCCGGGCGGCACGGGCGCGGGCACGCGCCGCGGCTGCCAGTGCTTCGGCTTCGGCGGCTTCCGCCTCGGCTTCCGCGATCAAAGCCAAGGTGTCGGCTTTCGATGTGGTCGAATCTTGCGGCGGCTTCTTCGCCTCAGCCATCGTGCTTACTCCCCGGCGCCCTCACGAGCGACTGACTCCAGTACGTCTCACGCGGCTACCATCGCACGAGCGAGAACGGGTAAGTGTTGGTGCCCCCTGGCCCGCCACCGCAGCCCGTGTTGAATGTCGAGTCGACCTGACCCACGAGCGTCAGCGCATCCCACGAATAAACGTCATGCGAGGGAAAGAACTGGACTACGCAGCGCACACCGTCGGGCACATCAACGGCCAGGGTGTAGCGGCCGTTGGACAGGTGAGCGTCGCCCCGGTAGGGCGCCGCTTGCCCGTTGGGTTGCGGAGTCGCGAAGACGTTCAGGCATCCCGGCGCTTTAGGAGTGCACGGGTTAAGCGACCAAATCCAGCTGTGGCCGGGATCCCGGTTTGTGTCCAGCCTGTAGTTGCCAACCAACGTGTCCGCGTGGGCGGTCGGCGTGACGGCCAGCGCGGCCGTGGCAAGCGCAAGGCTCACTGCGAAAGTCTTCACCGGACCGTCTCCCATCTCTGCACACGTTTGCCTCAATATAGGGCGCGGTCGGGCTGAACAGGCCGACTCGGAAAGATTGGATCAGTCAACGGCCGGTTCGTCTAGACCTGCTAGTCGATAACCGCGACTTCTTTGCGCTCGGTGATCGGCAATGCGAGTTGTTGCTCATCGCAGATGCGTTGCAGCTTGTCCAGTGTTTCGTCAAGGCCGGCGCCAACCGTGCGGCCGGGAGTAAAGGTGGCCGGCAGCTTGCGCATGCCCTGGATGACACCGATGCACTCATAATGGATCGCGCCTTCGGGGTCGCAGTGGTAGTCCGGCATCCGGTCCAGAACTGCGGTGAGCATGGACTTGAACACGGTGCGCGCCACGTTGGATCCGACGCATCGGTGCACGCCGATGCCAAAGCTGAAGTGCCGGTTGCCTTTACGATCGAGATCAACCTTGTCCGGGTCGGCGAACACCGAGGGGTCGCGGTTGGCCATGGCCCACGAAATCCACAGTCGCTCACCCTCTTTGAATTTGTTTCCATTGAGTTCGACGTCGTCGGAGAATGTCCGGCCGTCGCCGGCCGCCGGGGTGAAGTAGCGCAGGAATTCCTCGGTTGCGGGGTCGAGGAGGGTGTCGCGGTTCTTGGAGAGCAGATCGCGCTCCTCGGGGTTCTCCGAGAGCCATTCCAGTGAGTGGGCCGTCAACGCCGTCGTGGTGTCGAAGCCGCCGCCGATGACCAAGCCGAGGTTGCCCAGAATTTCCAGATCCGGCGCCGGCTCGCCGTCAATTCGCAACTGCAGCAACCCATTGACGATGCCGGGCCGCGGATTCTCACGAATCTCGAGCATGTTGTTGACCATGTCGAGGCCCATCTCCCGGTGCATCGCGGTGACCCGCTCGATGTCGGGTGAGTGCTCCGGCGTGTAGACCGCCGCGTGCACCGGTTCGCTGTACAAGTTCCACTTCTTCAGCGGGATGCCCAGCATTGCCAACGTGAAGACGGCGGGCACGATATTGGCCAGGTCGTCGACGAAGTCGATGCTGCCTGTTTCGATCTTCTCGTCGAGGCAGGCGCGGGTCACGTCGTGGATGAACGGCTCCCAGCGCTTGACCGCGGCCGGCGACAAGTATGGGTTGAGCACGTTGCGGTAGGTGCGGTGCTCGGGGTCGTCCATCTCGAGGATGCCGCCGCGCACCATGCTGACGCGTCTGGCCTTGGGGATGGAAATCCCGCCGTAGCCACGGCGTTCGTTGTTGATGTCGTGGTCGTTGGAAACCGCGGGGCAGCGGGCGAGCTCGAAGACTTCATTGCTTCCGGCCGCGACCCAATGCCCACCGTAGGTCTCGGTCCACGCCATCGGGCACTTGGCGTGCATCTCCTCGGTGATGTCCTTGAACTGGGAGCGGTACTCCGCGGCGTTGCGGTCATAGTGATACCGCGGCTTCTCGTGGTCGCCGCCAGTGACGGCGTCATCGACACTCAAGGTGCTGTCTCCCTTTAGGTTTCGTCCGTGATCATGATCGCCTGCTCGGGGCACGAGTGCGCGGCCTCGCGCACCTGGTCCTCTTGGTCGGCCGGCACCACCTCGTTGACTGCCGACGAACTGCCGTCAATGTCACTGAGCTCGAATGAATCCGGCGCAATCATCGCGCACAGGGTGTGGCCCTGGCAGCGTTCTGAATCAACCCAGACCTTCACGATGTCTCCTCCAGGGGCTGTTGTGGGGGCTCAGGTGTTTCGACCGCCGTTGACGCCCAATATCTGACCGGTGATGTAGCCGGCTTCCTCAGATACCAGGAATGCGCATGCGGCCGCGATGTCTTCGGGCTTGCCGATCCGGCGCACCGGGGTGCGGGCAATGGTCTCGTCGATGTCGCCGAGGAACCCGTTCTTTTCGGCGGCGCGCAGCATCGGGGTGTCGATGAAACCGGGCGGCACCGCATTGACCGTGACACCGCTTGGGCCGTACTCGAGCGCCAGCGACTTGGTGAGTCCATTGACCGCCGATTTGGCCGCGACATAGTGAGACATATAGGGAGCGCCGGAATGCGTGCTCGACGACGAGATATTGACGATCCGCCCCCACCCGGCCTCGACCATATCGGGCAGCACCGCCTGAGTCATGTGGAAGACCCCGTGCAGGTTGACGTCGATCACGCGCTGCCAGTCCTCGAACGTGAGGTTGCTGAACCGCTTGAACCCGTCCAGGCCCGCGGCGTTGACCAGAATCGCCACCGGCCCCAATCGCGCGCGGATCGCCGACAGCGCGGCATCCACCTGGGACCGATCCGTCACGTCGGCGGTGAAAGACAGATCGGCATCCGACGGTCTGAGATCGATCGACGCGACGTCAAGGCCGTCGGCGCGCAGCCGATGCGCAACCGCCAGACCAATCCCGGATCCGCCACCGGTGACCACCGCGGTCTTCACGCCAAGGCCCTCACGGTAAATGCGGCCATCTCAGTCACAAAGAATCTCCTTCGCAATTATGAGAACCTTACTCTCCGCCGGAACTGGCGTGCAACATACGCATGAAACGCCCCACAGCCTGGGCTGAGGACCTTCGCAGGGTATCGTCTGCGCCGTCGCGACGCTGGCCGGCCATTCCTATGAGTTTCTTGAATTCTCGAGACTCGAATGTAAGATTCGCCCGGGAAGAGAATGAAATTTTCGTGACCGTCACCACACAAGGAGTCGAATGCCTGGTCAGGTCACAGTCTCGGACGTTGCCGAGACCACTGGCTCAGGGGTCGACCGCGGACTGCTGATCGATGGCCGGCTCGTCACCACTGACAAGGCGTTCTCCTCGATCAATCCGGCCACGGGTGAGGTCCCGGTTGTGGGAGGCGGTAAGTGAGGCCGTTGGAGGGCATTCGCGTTCTGGAAGTCGCCATGTACGGGTTCGTTCCGTCGGCGGGCGCCGTGCTGGCGGAGTGGGGCGCCGATGTGGTCAAAGTCGAGCACGCGGTGACGGGCGACCCGCAGCGTGGACTTCGGCAGACCGGCATGTTGCGCGTTGAAGGCGATCCGAATCCCAACATCGAGCACGCCAACCGCGGCAAGCGCAGCCTCGGACTCGACATGTCGGTTCCCGAAGGCAAGGAAGTGCTCTACGAGTTGGCCCGCCGCTCGGACGTGTTCTTGACCAGCTTCCTGCCCGGCGCCCGGCAGAAGTTCGGCATCGACGTCGACGACATCCGGGCGGTGAACCCGTCGATCATTTACGCGCGGGGCAGCGCGCTCGGGCCGCGAGGTGAAGAGGCGACCAAGGGCGGCTACGACATGACCGCCTTCTGGTGCCGGGCCGGAACAGCCGCCACCATCACTCCGAAGGGGATGCCCGGCATGATCGCGCCGCCCGGACCTGCCTACGGCGACACCATTTCCGGCACCAACCTCGCGGGAGGCATTGCGGCGGCGTTGCTCAAGCGCGAGCGCACCGGCGAACCGTCCGTCGTCGACGTGTCGCTGCTCGGCAGCGGACTGTGGTCGATGGGTCACACCGTCGCATTGACCAAGCATCTGAATCAGCGACTGGAAGCACCGCCACCCGGCGTACACGGAGCACCCAACAACCCGTTGGTTGGGTTGTACACGACATCGGATGGCCGCTACATCTCCTTCGTGATGATGCAGCCGACGAAGTTCTGGGCCGACGTGTGCCGGCACGTCGAGCTGCCGGAGCTGGCCGACGATCCGCGGTTTGCCACTATCGAGCAGATCACCGCGAATACGGCAGAAGCAGTTGAGATCTTGACCAAGGTCATCGCAACCCGCACGCTTGCCGAGTGGAGCGAACGCTTTGCCACGCTCGCCGGACCCTGGGCGCCGGTCCAGGACACGTTGCAGGCAGCCGATGACACCCAAGTCCGGGCCAACGAATATGTTGTCCGGGCAGGCGAACTCGACCTGGTCGCCAACCCCGTACAGTTCGACGTCACCGCACCGCAAACCGGGCCTGCACCCGGATTCGCCGAGCAGACCGACGAAATCCTGCTGGAATTGGGATTCGACTGGGACCGCATTATCGACCTCAAAACGGCAGGCGCCGTCACTTAAAACCGTCACTGAGAAGCGGAGCAGCCCTCAATTGTCTAACCCGAATTTCACTAGTGTTCAGACCCGCCCGCCCTGTCCGGGTGCGGCGGCTACCGGCCATTCCATAACGGTTGCGCGTTTTTTGCTCCGCCAGGACGTGGCATGAGTCACAATGACCCGACGCTTCTGGCGCGACAGAACGGAGGACTGGCGTGAGGACGGTTTCCGTTGTCGCACCGGCTCTCGATGCCGCGTGGCTGCTAGGTGGGCGTTTCGCCAACGCGGACACGGATTTACGGCCGCCGGTTCCGTCAAATTTACGGCAGCCATTGCGCAAAAACAAGACTGCCAGTCTCGTGGCGTGGGAAGGGGCTGGCGCTGATGGCAACTAAGGGCGCAGACCACTGGTCAGCGGGATTGCCTGCGCTGAAACTGAAATGGGACATCGCGGGGCCCATGCAGGCGGTCGGAGCCTTGTTCGCCATGTCGGTCGACGCGGTGAAATTCGCGTTCCGCCGGCCCTTCCAGGGCCGCGAATTCCTGGAACAGTCCTGGTTCATTGCGCGGGTTGCGCTGGCGCCCACGTTGCTGGTTGCGATCCCGTTTACGGTCCTCGTCAGCTTCACGCTGAACATCCTTCTGCGCGAACTGGGCGCGGCGGATCTATCCGGTGCGGGTGCTGCGTTCGGTGCAGTCACCCAGCTCGGTCCGCTGGTCACGGTTTTGATCGTGGCGGGCGCGGGCGCAACGGCGATGTGTGCGGATCTCGGGTCGCGAACAATTCGCGAAGAAATCGACGCGATGGAAGTGCTGGGCATCAACCCGGTGCAACGGTTAGTCACACCGCGCATGCTGGCGTCCGGATTGGTGGCCTTTTTGCTCAACAGCCTCGTTGTCATCATCGGCATCCTGGGCGGCTACATATTCTCGGTGTTTGTGCAAGACGTCAATCCCGGTGCGTTCGCCGCGGGCATCACCTTGCTCACCGGCGTGCCCGAGGTGATCATTTCGTGTGTCAAGGCAGCCCTTTTCGGCCTCATCGCCGGTTTGGTCGCCTGCTACCGGGGCCTGTCGATCACCGGCGGGGGCGCAAAGGCTGTTGGCAACGCGGTAAACGAAACCGTGGTTTACGCCTTCATGTCCCTTTTCGTCGTCAACGTGGTCGTCACCGCGGTCGGCATCAAGATGACGGCGAAGTAGGGGCTGCCAATGGCGCTGAGGGCCGCATATCCGCGATTGAGCCGCCAATTCGAGAGGCCGGTCGCCTCGTTGGGTCGGATCGGCGACCACGCCCTGTTTTACGGTAAATCTCTCGCCGGAGTGCCTTTCGCAGCTACCCATTACCGCGCGAAGTCGTTCGACTGATTGCCGAGATCAGCATGGGCGCAGGCACTTTGGCGATGATTGGCGGAACCGTCGTGATCGTCGGCTTCCTGACGCTGGCGGCGGGCGGCACACTGGCCATTCAGGGTTACACCTCGCTGGGCAATATCGGCATCGAGGCGCTGACGGGGTTTCTGGCCGCGTTCATCAATGTGCGTATCGCGGCACCGGTGGTCGCCGGGATCGGTCTGGCGGCCACCTTCGGCGCCGGGGTGACTGCTCAGCTGGGCGCGATGCGGATCAACGAAGAAATCGATGCGTTGGAGGCCATGGCCATTCGGCCGGTTTCCTATTTGGTGAGCACCAGGATCCTGGCGGGAATGATCGCTATCACGCCGTTGTACAGCATCGCCGTAATCCTGTCGTTCGTGGCCAGTCAGTTCACCACGACGTTCTTGCTGGGACAGTCGGAGGGTTTGTACCAGCACTACTTCAACACGTTCCTGAACCCGATCGACTTGTTGTGGTCGTTTTTGCAGGCCGTCCTGATGGCGCTCACCATCTTGCTGATCCACACGTACTACGGATATTTCGCTTCGGGGGGGCCGGCCGGCGTCGGCAATGCGACCGGTAACGCGGTGCGCACCTCGCTCATCGTCGTGGTGTCGGTAACGCTGCTGATCTCGCTTTCTATTTACGGTTCCAACGGCAACTTCAACCTGTCCGGCTAGCAGAGGAGGTGGAAAGGCAGTGACGCAGAGTGTGCCAGCGGGTCGCGGCGCGGTCGCCGGTCGACCCCCGCGTGCCGGCAATACCCGGCCCCCGGCCGGACGGAACTACCTGCCACCCGCTGCTCGGATTGATCACCGTCGTCAGCATTTGCTTGATTTTCGCGTTGGCGGTGGGTCTGTTTCAGGGCTCCTTCACCGAAACGGTGCCGGTGACCGTGATTTCGCAACGAGCCGGTCTGGTCATGAACACTGACGCCAAGGTCAAGATGCGCGGTGTGCAGGTGGGCAAGGTCGCGTCTATCGAATCGCTGCCGAACGGCCAGGCGGCCATTCGCTTGGCGATGGACCCCTCGCAATTGCGCTTCATCCCCGGCAACGTGCTGGTAGACATCGCGTCATCGACGGTGTTCGGCGCGAAGTCGATCCAGCTGGTAGACCCCGCCCAACCCTCGGCGCAGCGGCTACGCGGTGGCCAGACGCTGCAGGGTCAGCACGTCATGGTTGAAATCAACACGGTGTTCCAGCAATTGGTGTCGGTGCTGGCCCAGATCGACCCGCCGAAGCTCAACGAGTCACTGGGCGCACTGGCACAAGCGTTCAGTGGGCGCGGGCCCAAGCTCGGCCAAGCCCTGACCGACTTGGATTCGTTTCTGGCCAAGCTGGAGCCGAGCCTTCCCGCATTCAAGCACGACCTCGCGGTCCTGCCGGTGGTTGCCAACGCCTACGCCGACGCGGCACCGGACCTCGTGAAGACCGCATCCAACGCGACCCGGATCAGCAAGACGATCGTCGATGAGCAGCGCAACCTGGATGCATTGCTGATCAGCGCGATCGGCTTGGCCGACATCGGCAACGACGTCTTGTCGGCGAACCGGCAACCACTGACGGATGTGATGCATCTGCTGGTGCCGACCACCGATCTGACCAACGAATACCACGAGGCGCTCAACTGCAGTTTCGGCGGCCTCGTAGTCTTGTCACACAGTGCGCCGTTGTCGGAGCCGAGCATCAACATATCGGCCAGTCTCACCTTGGGCGCCGAACGTTATCGGTATCCGACGAACTTGCCCAAGGTTGCGGCGACGGGCGGCCCACGCTGCGTGGGTCTGCCGGCGCTGCCGTTCAACACAAGTCCTCCGCAATTAATTACCGATATAGGCGCCGACCCGGGGGGGTACGGAAACCCACAGGTGTTGCTCAACTTCGACGGCCTCAAGCAGCTGTTGTACGGGCCGATCGCCGGTCCCCCGCGCAACCCCGCTCAGATCGGACAACAGGGATGAGAACGCGCGCCACGCTGATCAAGTTCGCGGCCTTTGCGGTCGTGATGGCGATATTGACCGCCTTCCTGTTCTTCATCTTCGGCCAGTACCGGACGGGTTCGACGACCGGGTATTCGGCCGTGTTCAGCGACGTGTCGCGGCTCAAGCCGGGGCAGTCGGTGCGGGTTGCCGGGATCCGGGTGGGCACGGTCGACAGCGTTTCCCTGCAGCCGGACAAGAAGGTTGTGGTGAAGTTCGACGCCGACCGCAACGTCGTCCTCACCGAGGGTTCCAGGGCGGCCGTCCGTTACCTCAACCTGGTGGGCGATCGCTACCTGGAACTGATCGAGGGTCCGGGCTCGACCAAGTTGCTGCCGGCCGGTGGTCAGATTCCCGTCAACCGCACCGCGCCGGCGCTTGATCTCGATCTGCTGCTGGGCGGACTGAAACCCGTTACCCAAGGCCTGAATGCGCGCGACGTCAACGCACTGACGTCGGGATTGTTGCAGGTCTTCCAGGGTCAAGGCGGGACTCTCGAGTCACTGTTCGCCAAGACGACGTCCTTTTCGAACGCCTTGGCCGACAACGATCAAACCGTGCAGCAACTGATCGACAACCTCAACATCGTGATCGGCACGGTTTCCAAGGACGGCAAACAGTTCTCCGGCGCGATCGATCGCCTCGAGCAGCTTGTCAGCGGCCTGTCGAATGACCGCGACACCATCGGTTCCGCCATTGACGCCTTGGACAGGGGAACCGCCTCGCTGGCGGATCTGCTTGCCCAGGCCCGCCCGCCGCTGTCCGGCACCATCGCTCAGTTGAATCGGCTGGCGCCGATACTCGACAACGACCGGGACCGCCTCGACGCCGCAATCGGAAAGGCGCCAAAGAACTACCGCAAGCTGGTCCGACTCGGTGTAGCCGGCGCCACCATCCCGTACTACCTTTGCCAATTCGGGATCCGCGGTACGGACCTTCAGGGCAAGACCGTGCGTGCCGAAATCTACAGGTCAGATGCAGGAAGGTGCACGGAACCCTAATGCTCAAGTATCGCGGAGGTGGCCGGGTCAAGGCCGGACTAATCGGCGTGGCCCTGGCGGTAATGGTCATCCTGGTGGGCTTGTCGCCCGACCGGTTCGTTTCGTGGGCGACGATGGTCAGATACCAGGCGCTGTTTTCGGAAGCCGGCGGCATTGCGGCCGGCAACCCTGTGATCGTGTCGGGGATGAAGGTCGGCACGGTGTCGGATGTGTCGCTACGTCACGGCGATGCACTACTGACATTCGCGATGAAGGGCGACGTCCTGCTCGGGTCCGAGACCACCGCGCACATTCGCACCGGTTCGCTGCTGGGTGAGCGGATGCTGACGTTGGAGTCCGCCGGCGGCGGCACGCTGCATCCGATGGCTCTCATCCCAGTCTCGCGTACGTCCTCGCCGTATTCGTTGACGGAAGCAGTCAGCGATCTGACATCGGACACTGCCGGAACCAACACGACGGCGCTGAACCAGTCGTTGGACACGTTGTCGTCGACGCTCGACCAGCTCGCACCCCAAATGGGGCCGGCTTTCGACGCACTCACCCGGTTATCGCGCACCCTCAACAGCCGCAACAAGAACCTAAGCGACCTCTTCAAGAGTGCCGGCGACGTCACGGGGATTCTTTCCGAACGCAGCCAGCAGGTCAACAAGCTCATCCTCAACTCCGACTCTCTGCTGCAAGTCCTGGTGGCGCGGCGACAAGAGATCGTGGACCTGCTGGCGAATACGTCGGCGGTGGCCAAGCAGTTGACGGCGTTGGTGCATGACAACGAAAGCACCTTGGCACCGACGCTGGAGAGGCTGAATCGGGTGACCGAGGTGCTGCAGAAGAACCGTGACAACATCGGCAAAGCTCTGCCGGGTCTCGCCAAATTCGAGATCACGGTCGGTGAGGCCATCGCCGGTATGTATGCCTACCAGGCGTTCGTCCCGAACTTCCTTGTGCCGCAACTCTTCCAGGAGTTGTTCGACTACCTCTGGGGATTCCGCACCTTCGACACTTCTCGCGGTCCCGGCTTCCCGTCGCCGGTACCTCGGGCGCTGACCCCCTGGCCGTATAACTCTATTCCGATGTGCCCCGCCTGCACGTTGGGCGGCCGGGTCGGAGGATCGCAATGACCTCCCGGATCCCGCGCACAAGACTGGCGGCCGTAGCGGCGGTTGCCCTGGTCGTGCTTCTCCTTGCCGGCGTGGCCGTGGTCGTCCGTAGTACGGTGTTCGGCCCACGGACGATTACCGCCTACTTCACCACCACCACCGCGATCTACCCCAGTGACGAGGTGCGGGTATCGGGCGTCAAAGTCGGCAACATCAAATCCATTCAGCCGCAAGGCACACAGGCAAAGATGACCCTCGAGGTCGACCGCGACGTGCCCATTCCGGCGGACGCGAAGGCAATTATCGTCGCCTCGAATTTGGTGTCTGCCCGCTACGTCCAGCTCTCACCGGCCTATCGCGACAGTGGGCCGGTCATGCGCGATGGGGCGGTGATACCGGTCGAGCGGACCGCGGTGCCGGTCGAGTGGGACGAAGTCAAAACCCAGTTGATGCGGCTGGCAACGGATTTGGGCCCCAAGAGTGGGGTGTCGGGCACGTCCGTGGGACGTTTCATCGACAGCGCCGCCAACGCTCTCGACGGCGGTAACGGCGACAAGCTGCGGCAAACACTTGGTCAACTGTCAGGGGTGGCAAGGATCCTCGCCAACGGTAGCGGCAATATCGTCGACATCATCAAGAACCTGCAGACCTTCGTCGGCGCGCTACGTGACAGCAACGTCCAGATCGTGCAGTTCAACGACCGCCTGGCCACGCTCACCAGCGTGGTTAACGACAGCAAATCCGATCTGGACGCGGCGCTTACGGATCTGTCGACGGCGGTCGGCGAGGTGCAGCGATTCATCGCCGGGACTCGCAACCAGACCAGCGAGCAGATTGCCAGGTTGGCCGATGTGACGCAGAACCTGGTCGATCACCACATGGCTCTGGAAAACATTCTGCACGGCGCGCCGAACGCTCTTGGCAACTTCTTCAACGACTACAACGCCGACACCGGAACGATCGTGGGAGGGTTCGGTCTGATGAACTTCGCGAATCCCACCTGGGGGGGGCAGGTTCTGCTGGCCAGTCCCGGGCTGCACTCAAATCGGCGCGATCGAGAACGTTACCGCGGTCGAATCGGGCAAGCTGTGCGCCCTGTTTATCGGTCCCGGATTGCGACTGCTCAACTTCAATAACTCGCCGATTCCCCTCAACCCGTTCATAGCCAAGTCGATTGACCCGGCCAGGATCCTCTACACCGAACCGCGCTTGGCGCCAGGCGGCGAGGGCCCGAAACCCGCACCACCCGAGATCCCGCCCGCGATTTCGGCCTACACCGGCCTGCCGGGTGATCCGGTGGGACCGCCGGGGTCGGTGCCCCTGGAGCGGATACCGGGTGCGGCGATGCCGCTGCCGCCCGCGCCGTCGACACCGATGCCACCACCGCCGGCACCGGCGTTCGGCGCGTCCGACATGCTGCTGCCGAGCCGATGGGCCACAACAATGATCGCGCGGGTTGCGGCTCGGCGGGTGTTCACCGTCGGATGTTGCGTGGTGTTGACGGCGACGGGATGCGCATTCCACGGCCTGAATTCGCTGCCACTGCCCGGTGCGGTCGGACGCGGGCCGGGGGCCAACATCTACCACGTCGAGCTGCCGAATGTCGGGACGATGGAGTCGAATTCGCCGGTGATGATCGACGACGTCGTCGTCGGCAGTGTCGGGGCGATGCGGGTGCAAGGCTGGCACGCCGACGTCGAGATCTCGGTCAAGCGCGATGTCGTCGTCCCGGCCAACGTGGTAGCCACCGTCGGTCAGACCAGTCTGCTGGGGTCGATGCATGTGGAGCTCAATACGCCGCTCGGCCAGTCGGGAAGCGGACGGCTACAGCCCGGCGCGACCATCCCGCTGAGCCGGTCGTCGGCCTACCCGTCGACAGAGCAGACGCTGTCGTCGCTGGGCGCGGTCGTCAACGGCGGGGGACTGGGGCAGATCGGGGAGGTCGTCCACAATTTCTCCGCCGCCCTGTCCGGGCACGAGGGCGCCTTGCGTGATCTGATTACTCGCCTCGACACATTCGTGGGAACTCTGGACGAACAGCGGGACAACATCGTCGCCTCCATTCAGGCGCTGAATCGGCTTGCCGGCACCTTCGCCGACCAACGCGACGTTCTCACCGACGCGCTGCGCAAGATACCGCCGGCGCTTGATGTGTTGATCAAGGAGCGGCCGCGCCTGACGGCCGCCCTGGACCACCTTCGCGTGTTCAGCAACACCGCCAACCGGCTGGTCAACGACACCCAGGCCGACCTGGTCAAGAACCTCAAAAACCTGGAGCCGACCATCAAAGCACTCGCCGACGTCGGACCGGAGTTCGGCGCGGCCATCGCGGCAGGGTTCGTGTTCCCCTTCACCCAGAACTTCGTCGACCGAGCGGTCCGAGGCGACTACTTCAACCTGCATTTCGATCTCGACATCACGATTCCACGGCTCAAGAAGGGACTGTTGTTGGGCACCCACTGGGGGCAGCTGGATAAGCCCGTGCCACCGGTGCCCGGGGACCCGTATCGCATGAATTACACCCTCGATCCGCTGCATGACCCCCTGCGGCCACCGTGGATCGATCCCAATGCGCTTCCGCCTGCCCGGACCTCCGCCGGGTGTGCCCCTGGGACCGGGGCCGGGACCGGGGAACGGTGCCCCGTTCCCGGGCCGCCGCCGGCACCGGTGCCTGACGCGGGTCTTGGTCAAGCGCCGCCGGCAGCGGCACCGACGGGAGGTGGCGGATAGATGCTGACGCGCTTCGTTCGGATCCAGTTGGCGATCTTCACGATCGTCGGGACCCTTGGCGTGATCGCGATGGTCCTCTTCTACATCCAAGCGCCGACCCTGCTGGGCATTGGCCGGATGACGGTGACGCTGGAGCTGCCGGCGACCGGCGGCCTGTACCAGTTTTCCAACGTGACCTACCGCGGGGTTCAGCTCGGCAAGGTCACTTCGGTGGGTTTGACGCCGACCGGCGCGAAAGCGACGCTGTCGCTTAGCACTTCACCCAAGGTGCCCGCGGACCTGACGGCAGCAGGTGCTCAGTGTCTCCGCGGTGGGTGAACAGTATGTGGACTTGCGGCCCAGAACCGATTCGCCGCCCTACCTGCACGACGGCTCGGTTATCGCCATGCGCGACACGACTATTCCGCAGGCGGTCGGGCCGATGCTCGAGCAGGTCAATGCCTTGGTCGGCAGCATCCCGAAGACCAAACTCGGCCAATTGCTCGACGAGACCTTCCAGGGCTTCAACGGCACCGGCTACGACCTGGGGTCACTGCTCGATTCCTCAGAGACACTATCCCGCGACTCCAACAGCGTCGTCGATCGCACCCGAGCCCTCACCGAAGACACTGGGCCGCTATTGGATACCCAAGCACGCACCACCGATTCGATCAGGACGTGGGCACGTAGCTTCGCCGGGCTCTCAGATGTGTTGGCGAACAACGATTCCCACTTCCGCACCATCCTGCAGAACGGTCCTGAGGCTGCGAACGAAGCGTCCCGGCTTCTCGAACAAATCAAACCGACGCTGCCGGTATTGCTTGCCAACCTGACCACCATCGGACAGATCGGCGTCACGTACCACCCCTCGATAGAGCAGCTGCTGGTGTTGCTGCCGTCCGCGGTTGCTATCGAGCAGGCTGCTCAGGGCGAAAACCATCCCGACGGTAAGGCTTACGGCGACTTCGCACTCACGGTCGACGATCCGCCTATTTGCACGGTCGGCTTCATGCCACCCAACACCTGGCGATCCCCGGACGACCTGAGCGACATCGACACACCGGACGGGTTGTATTGCAAACTCCCGCAGGATTCGCCGATGGCGGTCCGCGGTGCCCGCAACTATCCCTGCATGGGTCACCCGGGTAAGCGCGCGCCGACCGTCGAAATCTGCAACAGCGACAAGCCGTTCATGCCGCTGGCGATGCGCCAGCACACCCTCGGTCCCTATCCACTGGATCCGAACCTGCTCGCCCAGGGCGTCCCGCCCGATGACCGGATCACCGTCGAACGACCGAATCTTCGGCCCGCTGCAGGGAACGCCGCTTCCGCCGGGAGCGGTACCGCGCGGCACACCCGCGGGGCCACGGGGAGAAAATCCACCACCGGGCACGGTCGGAGCAGCGGTCCCCCCCGTGCCGTCGTCGGGACCGACGTTGGCGCCCATTTCGCCAATGTCGGCTGAGCTTCCGCCCTTCGCGCCACTCGATGTCCCTTTGCCGGGGGAACTTGCCCCGCCACCGCCACCGCCACCCGCCACCCGCCTCGGCACCAGCTGCCCCGGCACCACTGGATCAGGCCACCGGCGGACAGCCCCCGGCTGCACCAAGCTCGTTCGGAGCCAAGGCATCTAAGCCTGCGCCATCGGTCGTGGTGGCAAAGTACGATCCGCACACGGGTCGTTATGTCGGTCCGGACGGGAAGTTGTACGAGCAGTCGGATCTCGCGACCTCGAAAGCGCCCAAGACGTGGAAGGACATGCTTCCCACCTGAAGCCGCCCTGAGACCATGCCCGAAAGGGTGGGGCAATGAAGCTACGACCGCCCGGTCAGCTCAGCTGATCCAGGCGCAACGGCATCGCGATATCAAGCCACTGGTTTTGCCCGCAGGCACCGCTTGGGCCGACCGTCTTGTCCTTGCCGGACAAGGTATGCGACCCGACTTGATATCCACCGTTGTCGTTCACCGGGAAGAAGGAGAAGGTCTGCGATCCGGTGAACGCGCTACCGTCTTGCACACCGCTCCCAATTCGGCACTTGGCGTTTCAGCTTCCACACCTGCCCATCACTGATATATAGAGGCGCGCTCCATCCCTGGTCGCTCGTCACCGTGCCGTGGCATTCCTGGAATGTGACGCATGTCGAGCTGATGGTCCATATCTGGTAGACCGTCGGCTCGCCGAAGTATTGATCATTTCTCTGGGCCCAATCGCCAATAGACGTGGCGCGGAACGTCCCGTTGATGGCCACTTCTTCCTTGGTTGTTGCCTGGGCTGGGGATGCCGTGCCCAAACCGCCGAATGCAGTGGCAGCCACCAGCGTTGCGGTGGTGAGTGCTTTTACTGAACGCATCAGGTACTCCTCGAAGCGCATAATCCGACAGTGCCTCTGGCAGCTTTTCGCCATCGGTTGCGGCGTTCTCGAGCGATGACGTTACACCGCTTCGGCCGACCAGGTAATGGTTAGAACAAGATTTGCCGCGCTCATCCGACCGGGTCGAATTTCGCGATCAGCCAGGAACCATTGACCTTTGTCAGTGTGACCAGGACGGCGCTCTGCGTCTTCTCGGGATCTTTCTTTTTCACGCTTGCCGTGGTCTGGTCGACGAAAACCAGCACGACGGCCGAATCGGGATGCAAATCCGAAACTGCGGACCGAATCACCTTGGCGGTCGTCGTCAATTGCCCCTGCTGCGCAGTCGGCGCGACGACATCGTCGGTGAATTTGTTGTAGTAGGTCAGAAAGCCGCCGGTGAGATGCGATTTCGCGTTGCCGAAATCGCGATTCAAATGGTCGTAGGAATAGGACAACACCGCCACAGCACCATCCGACGCCGCCTGGATTGCCCGGTGTGCCGTCGCATCGTCGACCCGCTGATCCGGTCGGTACACAATGAAATACACACCGGCAGCGACTCCCACGGCGGCAACGACGAACGTTGTCGCGACTATTGAAAGCCACCTTGCCAAACACCGGCGAGCCCAGTGCCGGATCGCTGCCAGCCGGCCTAAGCGTGCCGATGCCTCCCCAGCGGGTGGCCGTCGCTGCTCCTCGGTGGGCGGAATCTCCGCGCTGTCAATCGCCGTTTCAGTGTTGTCCAGCGACGATCCATGCTCGACAGTCATTGCAGGAAATCAACTTTCGACATCTTGAGCTGACCGCCGTCGCGGTCCATATTGACACTGAGCCGAAACAAGGCCGGTGGCGGTTTGGGGTTATCCGGCCCAGTGGGAACGGTTTTCGCCACCACCAGCACGACTCCCGAATTGTCGCTCAACGACTCGACGGAGACGGCTTCCACGGTGACCTTGCTGCCGACCTTCGAGTCCTCGGCCTTCTTGACGATCAGGGTTGACAGCACTGACAGCGTGTTCTTTTGGTCGCCTGTAGAGGCATCGATCATGCGCTGGACGTCCTCCCTGGCATGATCGGGATCGATCGACATCAGCGCCGTGATCCCTTGCCGGGCGGCTGCAGTGAACTCCGCGGTGAGCTGCCGATTATGCACCGCGGTATGGTGCTGCCACAGCATGTAACCGCTCGCGCCGAGAGAAGCGGAGGCGAGCGCGATGCCGGCGCCAACAGCTATCGTCTTGCGCCCTGGGCGGCGCAGCCACCGGGGACGCCCGGGACGACGCGGCAACCGTAGCCGTTTCCGGGCCGGCTTACCGGTGCGCTGCTTGGCATCTCGGGACACGGCGTCGTCGTCCGCGTCCCCGGTTTCTGCTCCCTGGCGCAGCCGTACGAGGCGCGCCCGCGCCGCCTCGGCGCGCACTTCGGCCTTGGCGACTTCGTCTTCTGTGCCCGCTTCCGCTACTGCGCCGGAATCGACGCCGGATCGCGACGGTGATTCGTCGGGATCGGTCACGTCCGCCGCGTCATCACAATGGTCGGCGTCAGGCCGCTCCGGATCGTGCACGGAGAAGGAGCTTATCACTTCGGCCTGGGCTCAACGCTGACTCGCGCAACTCGCCTTCGTCGCTCTTACATGCGGAAATCGCATGCTCGTCAGGGAATGGGTCGGAGTAGCGTTCGGGGTCCTCCGGCGCGACGGCCGTTCTTGCTCAGGCGATCTTCTCCAACTAGGAGAATTTTCTTTTCAGCGTGTGGCAAAGTAATCTGAGTGCGATTAATCGTGGCCCTGTTTGCCGCGTTGCTTGGCGCGGGTGTGCTGGCGGCGCCGCCGTCCTTTGCCGGACCGACTGTCTGCGACTACCCCGACTGCACGCCGGGCATCATGCCGCATCAGGTTCTCGGAGCGCCGTGTGACAACACCGCTACTACGCCTTCGGTGTCGCGGACAGTTATGTCTCCTTCTCTTCGCAGCCCGGACGGCTGATGTTCTGCGGCTCGCCGCGGAGATACCAGCCCCGATGGTTCCGGTCACCACCAATGGCGGGCATCAAGGACGAAAACGCCAACTGCCAGAATTACCAGAACTACGTCGCGCAGTCGCCCGATGGCCTGTTCCTAATCTGTTTTGCCCACGACGGTGTGCTGAGCTGGATCCGCGCCGACACGTAGCAGCACGGTTTTCGTTTCGGAAATGGCCGCTCTTAGTCTGCGGCCACACCGATCTCGGCCGCGTGGATGAGTCGGCGGGTGATGCGCCGCA
This sequence comes from uncultured Actinomycetota bacterium, assembly GCA_963832935.1. Taxonomy (GTDB): domain Bacteria; phylum Actinomycetota; class Actinomycetes; order Mycobacteriales; family Mycobacteriaceae; genus Mycobacterium. Next base: position 111,528 of record CAWHWA010000006.1, on the reverse strand, counting down.
GCTGGCAACGCAGCGTTTCGTCGTCGATGCCGCCCACCAAGGGGTGCACCACTCCCACCGCAATGGCCCCCGACATCATCGCCGCCAGTACCTGGCTGTCGTCGCCGGCGTCGCCGACGAGCACTCGGTAGAGGCGCTCGATGAACTGTTGGAACGGTTCTTGCTCGCCGAGCAACCGGACAATGACGGGATCAAACTGCAGGGTGCTGGCCGCCCCGCGGCGTTCGACGGCCAGATCGATGACCCGGTCCAGCAGCAGCTCGCGTGCCCGCGGCGGGTGATCCTCGGCCTCGGCGGCCTCCAAGGCCTCCTCTAAATCCCCGAGCTCGCGTTCGGTCAGCGCGATAACGATCTGTTCCTTGGTGTTGAACTGGTGATAGACCGCCGCCTTGGTGACCCCTACGGCGTCGGCGATCATCTGCAACGACGTCCCGCCCACACCGTGGTCCGCAATGAGTTTCAGCGCCGCATCCAGGACGCGCGTCTGCGCTGGACTGCGTTTGACGGAGCTGAATCGATGTCCGGCCGGCGGGGAAACCACCACCAGAGCGTAGCCGAACGGCTATTGACCTTCGGGTAGCCGTTCGGCTAGTTTCGCTCACTAGCCGTGGATAGCCACGCCATCGCAGCGAAGGAGCCACGATGTCCGACATCGGCGAAAACCAGGTAGAAGATTCGCGACCCGCGTCGCGCCGTACCGACGGCGAACTCATTCTGCTCTGGACGTTGCCCGTGGCGCTGATCCTCTGGATCGCCAGCTTTTTCCTGTTTCCGGGCTTCAATCCGCCGATGTCACCCACGATGCCGGCGGAACAGGTCGCCGCGTTCTATCGTGATCCGGCCCACCTGCCCGAGATCCGCTACAGCATGATCGTATTCAACTGGTTCGGCGTGTGCCTCGTGCCGATTCTGGCTCTGATCGTGCTGCAGATCCGCAGGATGGCACATCGGACGCCGATCTTCTCCTACGCGATGCTGGGTTGCGTGGCCGGCGGTCCGACTCTGTTTCTCGTCGCCAATGTCTGTTGGCTGCTGGCCGCATTTCGTCCGGAGCGGAGCCCGGAGCTGACTCAGCTGCTCAACGACCTCGGCTGGATCACCTTCACCATCGTGGTCCCGTTTTTGATCGGGCAAAGCGTAATCCTGGCCCTGGCAATCTATTTCGACGATCAGTCGCATCCGGTATTCCCCCGTTGGGTGGCTCACTTCAATCTTGTGGTGGCGGCCGCGTTGGTGCCCGCTTCCTTCGTCGGCGTGTCATTGACCGGCCCGCTGGCGTGGGACGGCTTGCTGTCGTTCTGGGTGAAGAACGTTGCCATTGCGGTCTGGATCGTCGTGATGGGAGTTGTTCTTGGCCAGGCGATTTACCGTGAGCGCGCCGAGAACCCGCGGCGCGGCGAAGAATTGGTCGAAGCATGAGCGCGGCAATCACGCCGCCCACGACCCCGGCTGCGCAACCGCCGGGGCCTCTGCCGCAGCGGATCGCCTGGCACCTGCTGCGCGGCCCCAAGCGCGAGCTGTGGCTGGCTTGGGCGGTAATGCTTGTCTTCTACAACCTGTTCTTCCCGATGTTCTTCATCGTGGCGCAAGTCCAGCCTCCGCCGGAGCCCACCTGGAGTCTGGCAACGCAGGCGCACTGGTTCTCCGAACGCCACCTCGGGATACCCGTCGGCTTCGGCATCATTTTCGCCATCAGCGGCATGATCGCGATCAACAATGCCCTGATCGCGTACTCGATGCGACGAATGTCGGTCAGCCGCGCGTTCGGGTACTCATATTCTGATCATCTACTCGCTCAGCGCGGTTCCCGGAATGCTGCTGCTGTGCATCGCGCTGATCGTCGGGACGCTGCGGCCCGACCGAAATCCCGAGGTGATCGGTTGGCTCTACGACTTCGCCTTCTTGTCTTTCGACGGGACCATGGGCGTGTTCCTGATTGGTTCGCTGATCTGGATGGTCGCGATCCTGCTCGACAAAAATCGGGTGTTCCCCAAGTGGTTCGGCTATCTCAACCTGTGCAACGCGCTGACCGAGGTTGTCGTGTCGCCGTGCTGGATCTTTAGGCGTGGCGTGTTCGCCTGGGACGGCGAGATCGCTTGGTGGCTGGACATGGTGGTGTTCGGCGTCTACCAAGTCACCTTCATCGTCATGCTGTTTCGGATGATCCGCCGCGAAGACTTCGGTACCGGTCCACTGCCGGACATGCCGCGGAAGAAGGCGATTGCGCAGTGACCGGCCTCGCCGACAAGACCAACCGCGCCAGGTTTGTTCCTGGCCAGCCCGACATGTGGGCATTCGTGTTGTTCGAGACGTTGGTTTTCACAGCTTATTTCGGCTTCTACCTATTTTTTCGCGCCCGAAGTCCCGAACTTTTCCTACACGCTCAGGCGCAGCTGGACCTGCGCGTCGGAGTCTTCAATACCTTGGTGTTGTTGCTGAGCTCCTGGTCGGTAGCGCGGTGCGTTCAGTCGTCGCGCGCCGGCGCCTACCGAGCGGCGCTCCGGGATGTCTTCCTCACGGCCGCACTCGCCGCAGTGTTCCTATTTGTGAAGGTATTTGAGTGGTTCCGGTTGGTCCACAACGGAAATAGCGTGGACAGCAACGATTTCTTCACGTACTACTTCTTTCTCACCGGAATTCACTTCGTTCACCTGCTGGTTGGCTTTGTCGTCCTTGGCGTCATCGTCTACCAACTACGAGGAGCGAAACCACGATCCGCTGACTCTCAGGAACTCGTCGAAACCTGCGCAACGTATTGGCACACCGTCGATTTCTTGTGGGTGCTCATCTTCGCGCTGCTCTACGTGGTGAGGTGAACAGTGAAATTCAACAAGAGATTGCTGGTGGTCTGGTTAGTCCTGGCCCTGTTGACGCTGGCTTACCTGTGGATCGACCACTCCAGCAAGGATCAGGCCGGATCGCTGAGGTCCAGTGCCGTCCTCACGTCGAGCGTCATCGTGATCGCGCTTGTCAAGGTGCGCATCATTTTTCGCGAGTTCATGGAAGTGCGAAACGCCCCTGTCCTGCTGTGCCGACTCACCGACGTGTGGGTGGTGATAATCGGCGCCGCCTTGCTCGGCTGCTACTTCATCGGTATGCAGCTCCGCTAAGGCGCGCGAGCCAACAGTCTCAGCCGACCGGAGCGACCGAATCGGCGGTCGTGAAGTTGAGGTGCAGTTGGCTCAAGCCGCGCAAGATGTAGGTCGGCTCGTAGTTGTACCGGCGCTCGGCGGCCGGCCCGTGGTGGGTTTCGTTGATTTCGATGTGCGGCATCCGATCGAGGATGCGTTCGATCGAGACGCGGCCTTCCACCCGGGCCAGCGGTCCGCCCGGGCAGGAGTGGACCCCGCGGGCAAAGGCCATGTGCTCGCGCACATTCTTGCGGCGGATGTCGAACTCATGCGGGTTCTCGAACCGGCGCGGATCGCGATTGGCGGCACCCGGCAGCACCATCACAACGGTGCCCGGGGCGATGTCGACACCACCAATGCTGGTGGCCCTACGGGCCAACCGGCAGTCGCTCTTGACGGGGCTGTCCATGCGCAGCGATTCCTCGATGAACCCGGGAATCAGGCTGCGGTCGTCGCGCAGCTGCTGTTGTATATCGGGCCGGTCGCCGATCACTTGGAGTGCGGCGCTGAGCAGCTTGGCCGTGGTCTCCTGTCCGGCGGCGAAAAGGAACGTTGCCGAGCGGGAGATTTCGATGACCTCGGGTGTGGATTCGTCTGGATATTTCGCTGTCGCGAGCGAGGTCAACACGTCCTCGCGTGGATTGCTGCGGCGATCCTCGATGTAGGAACAGAATTTGTCGTCGAGCCACTCCAATGGGTTGGTGCCGACCGATTCGTGGTCAAGTGCCCCGACCCGGGCGCCGGGACGGTCGGCTCCCAAGACGGAGCGGAACTCCTTGTGATCCTCCTCGGGAACGCCGAGTAGGTCGGCGATCACCAGGGTGGCGAATGGCTTGGAATATTCGGCGATGAACTCGCACTCCCCGGTGCTGAGGAACTCGTCGAGTTGGCGGTCGGCGAGGCGCCACATGAATTCCTCGTTGTGCTTCAGCCGGCTCGGTGTCAGCAGCCTGCTCAGCACCGACCGGGCCTTTGTGTGGTCCGGCGGATCCATGGTGACCATGTGCTCGTTCATCGGAAAGGAACTGCGGTGCTGATCGATCAGCGGGCTGATGTCGTCGCCCTCGGGCTGCGAACGGCAACGGCGGGAACGGGCCGCCGAGCGCGACGATGTTGGAGAAGGTTTCCGGGTCCTTGTAGATCTCGGTGGCTTCTGCGTAACCGGTGACGGCGACGACCCCGTAATGCGGCAGGCGCAGCACCGGGCTCTGGCTGCGCAGGTAGTCGAAGTAGGGGTGGGGATCTGGAACCAGCGACTGGTCGGTGAAGAAGTCGATCGAGTCGTAGTTGCTCATCGGGTTGCGTCTCCCTGGGCTGGGTTTACCGGTGATGTTCGGCGGCATGCGTTATGGCCGCGCGATTTCGAAAATCTGCTGAGCACCTGCTTAGCACGGCGGTAATGTCGTGGTCAAGGTCACAACGCGATGCCGCGCTACGATTCCCGTGGTCGGCAGGCGAGTACGGCCAGGATGGAGTAGCGGCATGACATCGGCCCGCAGGATCGGGGCGCCGGACGCCAAGAACCGTGGCCTGCTGCTCGACGCGGCCGAACAATTGATGATCGAAGAGGGCTACGCCGCCGTCACGTCACGTCGGCTGGCGAACAAGGCGGGGCTGAAGCCCCAGCTGGTGCACTATTACTTCCGCACCATGGAGGAGCTGTTCCTGGAGGTCTTCCGACGCCGCGGCGAGGAAGCGCTCGAGGTGCACGCGCAGTTGATGCAGTCGCCGCAGCCGCTGTGGGCGGTGTGGCGATTCGGCACCGATCCCGCATTCACGCGTATTTCCATGGAATTCATGGCGCTGGCCAATCACCGCAAGGAGATGCGGGCCGAAATCGCTTACTACGCGCAACGATTCCGCGAGGAGCAACGGCAAGCGGTGACGACCGCGCTGCAGAAGTATGGCGTGGCCAGAGAAGAGATGCCGCCGGTGGTGGTTAGCGTGCTCATGTCCAGCCTGTCCAGATTTCTGGTGCTCGAGCAGGCGGTCGGTATTTCCGACGGTCACGCCGAAACCGTGGAATTAGTCGAAAGTTATCTGCGTCGCCTGGAAGGCGAGCCGCAGCCATTTGCGGGCGTACCGGAGACCTGGGTGGTTCACCAGTTCCGCAGCGAGCAAAGCACGCCTTTGAGGCCATCCTTGGATACGACGACAGCTCCGTCCACCGCCAGAACGCAGTGAAGCCCCGGCGTGCCGGGCTCCGTGCCCGTGCTCGCCACGACCATCGCGTAGTCGTCGGGGTTCGTCATGTCGAGATCGTAGGTCCACGGCTTGCCCGGGCCGAGATCGACATCGACGTGTGGTGTGAATGAGTACGGGTTGTGGCTGTAATCGGCGAATTTATCCGGCTGGTGGTCCAGGTAGTAGATGTCGGTGTAGATCGGATTCTCCGCGGTGACCGCGTACTTGACGTGATGCATGACGGGGTCGGCGTGGGCCAGGGGAGTGCTCACCGCCAAACCGGCGCCGACCAACAGCCCTGCCAGGGTCATCGCCGATCCGATGGCCAGTGGTCTCTTCACGCTGGTACTCATGTGGCTCCTCCGGCGGCTGGGCGCGGCTTGGCGGTGCGGTTCGTCACCCGTTCGGCGGCCTGCCAGTGTGCGTCCGCAACCCATAGCCGCGCAAAGGATGCTATCGCTTCATCAGCAGAAACACCGCGAATTACGCGCTTTACGTCGATTGCCGGGTGGCGAGCGAGTTTTGTCGCGATCGATCGCCAACCCTCGTTGAACGATGACCGAGGCAACACCAGATCGACCAGGCCCATTCGCTGGGCTTCGACGGCGTCGACGGCGGTTCCGGTGCCCGCCAACAACAGCGCCCTGCCCTGTCCGACCAGGGCCGCCAATCGCTCGGCACCTCCCCAGGCCGGCATGATCTCCAGCTCCACCTGATTGAACGCAATCTTGATGTCGTCGGCAGCCAACCGGATGTCGGCGGCGACAGCGATTTCGGCGCCGCCGCCGAAGGCGCTTCCGTTCAGCGCAGCGATGACCGGAGCGCGGAAGTTCGCCAGCTGATCGCAGATCGACCGCATCCGCTTCGCCATCGCCGCGGCGTCCTCTTCGGTCCGCAGCGAACTCAGCTCTTTGAGGTCGCCGCCTGACACGAAAGCCCGATCGCCGGCACCCGTGATGACCAGGGCTTTGGCGCCCGCCGCGGCATCGAGCGCCTTTTCCAGCTGCTCCATGGTGTCGAGCGCGATGGCATTGCGTGCGTGAGGGCGATTAATGGTCAGCACTGCCAAACCATCGTCGATCTCTAGGTCGAGCATGCGTTAGTCGCTCCTCGGACAAGGGCCCCGATATATGCATTCTCTTTTCGCGAGAATAACATCACTGCAGGCCCAAGAACTTTCGTCAGAGAGGATGGAGGTGATCCGGTGCGGAACCGAATCGCAGTAGCCGCTGCCGTCACTGTCGCCCTGCTTGGGGCGTGCACGCCGCGACCACCAACCCAACTCTCTAGCACGGCAAGTGTGACCGTCAACGGCAACGACGCGAATTTCCACATCGTGAAATGCAGTCAATTGCAGTGGACCCGGACCGTCGAGATCGGCGGTAAGTTCGCCGGAGCCAAGGTTGTCATCGACGAGGGAGCGCAACCGGCGTCGGCCGAGTCGGTACAAATCCGGAACCTGGGTGGGTTCACCGGCATGTACTCCCGGGGAGGCGACGGCGACGCCGATATGAGCATGAGCGGTGACAAATTCACCGTCACAGGCACCGCCAGCGGCTACAAGACCGACAAGCCCGGCGAACCGTCGACCGCCAAATTCAAAATCGTCGTGACGTGCTGACCAGGGGCACCCCGCTCCCGGCCGGAGCCTGTTGCAGGCTAGGCTCTCAAGAGAATAGTATTCTCACAAATCGCGAAGGAGGATCTCATGGGTCAGTTGTCGCATCGGGAAGACGTCCCGTTTCCAATCTTTGACGCGGATAACCATCTCTACGAGCCGCCGGAGGCGCTGACCAAGTTCCTGCCCAAGGAGTACAAGAACCACGTCCAGTACGTGCAGGTCAACGGTCGCACCAAGATTGCCATCCGCGGGCAGATCAGCAACTACATTCCCAACCCGACCTTCGAGGTCGTCGCCCGGCCGGGTGCCTGGGAGGAATACTTCAAGTACGGCAACCCGGACGGCAAGACCAAGCGCGAGTTGTTCGGTGAGCCTATGCGCGCCATCCCGGCGTTCTTCGAGCCCGGCCCGCGCCTGGAGAAGATGAACGAGCTGGGCCTGGACCGCACCCTGATGTTCCCGACGCTGGCCAGCCTGCTCGAGGAGCGGTTGGCGGACGACCCCGTTGCCATTCACGTCCTAGTCCATGCGCTGAACGAGTGGCTCGACGAGGTCTGGGGCTTCAACTACCAGAACCGCATCTTCACCACCCCGGTCATCACCCTTCCGATCGTCGAGAAGGCGATCGAGGAGCTGGAGTGGGTGGTTAAACGCGGCGCTCGCTGCATCCTGGTCCGCCCGGCCCCGGTCCCCGGCTTCCGCGGCCCACGGTCGTTCGCACTGCCCGAGTTCGACCCGTTCTGGGAGCGGGTCGTCGAGTACGACCTGCTGGTCGGCATGCACTCCAGCGACAGCGGCTACTCCCGCTACACCTCCGAGTGGGACGGTGCCAGCGCAGAGATGCTGCCGTTCCAGACCAATGCGATGGGCATCCTCAACGAATGGCGGCCGATTCAGGACTCGGTGGGGTCGTGGGTGATTCACGGCGCGCTCTACCGCCATCCCAAGCTGAAGGTCGCGATCGTCGAGGCCGGTTCGAAGTGGATGACCCCGCTGCTCGACGGCCTGGCGGAGGTCTTCCGGAAGGCCCCGGAAGCCTTCCCGAGCGACCCCGTCGAGATGGTCAAGAACCGCATCCACGTCAGCCCGTTCTTCGAGGACGGCATCGACGATCTGGTCAACCTCGTCGGTGTGGATCGGGTGTTGTACGGCTCGGACTGGCCGCACCCGGAGGGGCTGGCAGAGCCGACCTTCTACGTCAACGCGCTATCGCACCTGTCGGCCGACGACCAGGCGAAGATCATGGGCGGCAACCTGTCCCGACTCGTCACGGTGTGACAGCGCGCTGCGACGATCAAGGGCGGAAACGCCCGATGAGGAGCAGCGCGATATGACGAGTCAACCCTGGGAGACCATCCCCGAGATGGTCTTGAGCGCGGCGGACCGTTTCGGCGATGCCGAAGCCATCGTCGATGGTCCGCTGCGCTTGACATTTTCACAAACCGTCGAGCAAATCCGTTGTGCCGCGGGCGCATTCGCGGATCTGGGCATCGACAAGGGTGACCGGGTCGCAGTTTGGGCGCCCAATTCGGCCGAGTGGATAATCGCGGCCTTCGGGTTGCTCACCGCGGGTGGTGTCCTGGTACCGGTCAACACGCGCTTCAAGAGCGAAGAGGCGGGCGACATCATCGCCCGCAGCGGAGTGAAAGCCGTCCTGGCGCAGAAGGGCTTTCTGGGCCAGGACTACACCGCACCCGCCGGGACGCCGGTCATCGATCTGAAGTCCGACTTCCTTTCCAGCGGCTCCCCGTTCGAGCGGACGGTCAGCGGCAGCGATATCTCGGACATCATCTTCACCTCAGGTACGACCGGCCGCCCGAAGGGCGCGATGATGAATCACCGCCAAACGCTGCGGATGTACGAGGAGTGGGCGACGCTCGCCGATCTGCGTGAGGGCGATCGCTATCTGCAGATCAACCCGTACTTCCACACGTTCGGCCTCAAGGCGGGACTCATCACGTCCTTTCTGCGTGGCGCGACGATGCTGCCGGTCGCGGTCTTCGACGTCGACACGGTGGTGGAAATCGTTGCACGCGAAAGCATCACAATGCTTCCCGGGCCGCCGACGCTGTACCACTCGTTGCTGACGGTGGGGGACAAGTCCAAGCTGTCGACGTTGCGGGCCGGCGTGACCGGCGCCGCCGACATCCCCGTCGAACTGGTCCGTCGCATCCACGAAGAATTGCCGTTTCAGACGCTGATGACCGGCTACGGGCTCACCGAGGCAGGCAATGTCACCCTGTCCCTCCCGGGCGATTCCTTCGAGGATGTCGCCACCACAGCAGGCGTGCCGTGTGAGGGCGTTGAGGTGCGCATCGCCGACGACGGCGAGGTGCTGGCCCGCGGCTACGGCGTCATGCAGGGCTACCTGGACGACCCCGCTGCCACCGCGCAGGCGATCGATGACGACGGCTGGCTGCACACCGGAGACTTGGGGAGCTTCACCGACGGGTCTGACGGTGGTGACCCGCAGCACCCAGCTCTGCTGGGCTCGCGATCACCACAAAGACGGCTGCGCATCGTCGGGCGCAAGAAGGACATGTTCATCGTCGGTGGCTTCAACGCCTACCCGGCAGAGATCGAGGGCTTCCTGCTGAGCCACCCGGCCATCGCGCAGGCAGCGGTGATCGGTGTTCCCGACGAGCGACTCGGCCAGGTGGGCAAAGCGTTTGTGGTCCGCGAAAGGCGATGTCACCGCCGACGAGTTGATCGGCTGGTGCCGCGACCGCATGGCCGGATTCAAGGTGCCGCGCGCGGTACAGTTCCTTGATTCACTCCCACTCAACGCGACGGGCAAAGTGATGAAGGACCAACTTCGTTGATCAACGGCGATATTCACTCGATGGTGATCGCGTCGGATTATCGCGTCCCGGATCCGACCCGGGTGTGGCCGCTGCTCGAGCGCAACAAGGCGGCCCTCTCCGATATCGGCGCGCACCACGTTCTGGTCTACACGTCAACACACGACTACGGCCGCGTCCTGGTGATGATCGGCGTGCACAGTCGTGAGCCGATCGTGGAATTGCTGCGATCGCGGGTCTTCTTCGACTGGTTCGACGAGGCGGGCGTCGAGGACATCCCCGCGGTCTTCGCCGGGGAGATCGTCAACAGATTCATTCCGGCGCCCCCGGCGGCTCCAGCGGTGCCCGGGGTCGTGGTGGCCGCCATAGCGTCGGTCGAGGATGTGCCGGCGCTGGCCGCTGGCGTCGATTCGGCGATGGATCGGTTCACCGCCGCCGGCATCCGAAAGACTTGGATATTCCGGGCTTTCGACGACGATCACGAGGTGTTGATTCTGCAGGAATTCCTCGACGAACAGAGCGCGCGGCAGTGGATCGAACACCCCGACGCCGCCGCCCAATGGATGTCCGGCGCGGGAGTCGGCCCGTACCCGCCGCTGTTCGTCGGCCAGTTCTCCGACATCATGCGCATCGAGAGTTAAGCGAGCCGACCGCTCGATGTTCGTGTGCCTGTGTAACGGAGTCACCAGCCAGACGGTGTCCGAGGTGGTCGACGCCGGGGCATCGTCGACAAAGGACGTTGCCCGGGCCTGCGGAGCCGGCGCGGACTGCGGCCGCTGTCGGCGAACCGTCCAGGCGATGCTCAAATCATCGAAGCCGGATCGAACCGGCACACCGGGCCTACACCCGTTCGGTGACGGGCAGTCCTCAGCGACGCCTACTGCCATCCGGCGACATGGGTTGGACGAGTTCGGCCAGTAGAGACGGAATCTCCAGGCGCGGCAAGACCACCTCGACGAACACCATGCGGTCCTGATGCTCCGCGGCCGCGGTGAGTGCGTCGTCGAGCTCGCCGTAGGTTTGCGCCCGGAACGCGAGGTTATTGGCCACGCCCAGTGCGTGGGGAATCTCGGTCCAACTCCAGCTGGCGATGTCGTTGTAGGGCGCCGTCTCTCCATGGATCGCCCGTTCGACCGTGTAGCCGTCGTTGTTGACCACCACGATGACCGGGGACAGTCCTTCGCGGAAGAAGGTGCCGAGTTCCTGCACCGTCAGTTGCGCGGCGCCATCGCCGATCAGCAACACGGTCCTGCGATCAGGATGTGCCAGTGCCGCTCCGACGGCCGCAGGCAATGTGTAACCGATTGAACCCCAGAGGGGTTGGCCGATGAAGGTGACGCCCTGCGGTAGCCGGTGGTCGGCCATCCCGTAAAAGCAGGTGCCCTGATCGGCGAGCACCACGTTTCCGGGTGTGAGGGCTCGGCATAGCCGGTCCCACACCATCTGCTGGGTCAGGGGCTGATCGCGCCCGGGCGCTTCGGCGCCGGTGTCGGGCTCTTGGCCGTGTGGCGACACGACGGCTGGAGAACTTATCCCGCGCCGCACCAGGATCTGAGTCAGTGCGTCAAGCGCGGCGCCCATTTCCAGCGGCGCGAACACTTGGCCGGCCACGCTGCTCTGGTATTGGTCGACGTCGATGGTTCGGGCGGAGTCGATGTGCTGGCTGAAGAAGCCGCTGACCATGTCGGTGAACACCACCCCGGCGGTGACTAAAACGGGCGCGTCTTCAATCGCGGCGCGCACCTTGGGCGCACTGGCCGCACCGGCGTAGATCCCCAGATAGTTGGGTGAGCTTTCGTCGAGCAGGCTCTTTCCCCACATCAACGTGGCGTACGGCACCACGTCCGCCGCCAGTAACGACTCGAGCTCTTTGACCACCTGCAGACGATGGACCAGCAAGTCGGCAAGCACCGTCAACTGGTGGTCTTCGATGAGTTCGCTGGCGGCCTCGACGAACATTGACAGCGCGCGCGGGCTAGTGCCGCCGGTGTAGCGGGGCAGCGGTGCCCGGGGGGTTCGGTGGGAAAGCGGGCCACATCAGTGGACAGCAGTAGGTATCCGGGCCGCTTCTGCTCGCGCACCTCGGACAGCACCCGGTCGATCTCCCGGCACGCCGTTGCCGGCATGAGATTGGCTTGAGCACAGGTGATTTCGCGACTGATGCGGAAGAAGTGCTCGAAGTCGCCGTCTCCGAGGGAGTGGTGCAACGCCCGCCGGGTTCCCTGGGCGTCTTTGGAGGGGCCGCCGACGATATGCACGACGGGCACATGCTCGGCGTAGCTGCCGGCGATCGCATTGGTCGCCGAGAGTTCGCCCACTCCGAATGTCGTTACCACAGCTGACATTCCGCGCAGCCGTCCATACCCATCGGCGGCGTAGCCGGCATTCAACTCGTTGGCGTTGCCCACCCACCGAATGGTCGGATGGGCGACGATGTGGTCGAGGAATTCCAGGTTGTAGTCCCCGGGGACGCCGAAAATCTCCGAGACGCCAAGCTCCGCGAGGCGGTCTAACAGGTAGTCACCGACGGTGTAGACGGAATCGGCGGGGCTGGACCCCTCCGCAGTCGCAATATCAGCCACGAAGACGACGGTACCCTCGGTCGAAATCGCCCCAAGCGGACGCCGTTACCGCTATCGTGCGGGCCATGGCGATCAACGAAGCCCGTGAAATTGTTATCGAAGCCAGCCCGAAAGAAATCCTCGATGTCATCGCCGATTTCGATACGGTGACCGAATGGTCGCCGCCACACCAGAGCGCTGAAATTCTCGAGCGGAACGCCGACGGGCGGCCCACCAAGGTCAAGATGAAAGTCAAAGCCGCGGGCATCACCGACGAGCAGGTGATCGCTTACACGTGGGGCGATAACGAGGTGAGCTGGACGTTGGTCAGCTCCGGTCAACAGCGGTCACAGGATGCCTCCTACACGTTGATACCCGACGGGGACGCCACCAAGGTCAAGTTCCAGCTCAGCGTCGACCCGGTGGTCCCGCTACCGGGCTTCGTGTTGAAACGCGCTATCAAGGGCACGATCGACACGGGTACCGAAGGCTTGCGCAAGCGGGTGCTGCAGGTGAAGAAGGGCAAATAGTCGCCATGACCGGCGGCGGCCCCTTGGCCGGGGTCAAGGTGATCGAACTCGGCGGCATCGGGCCGGGGCCGCACGCGGGGATGGTGCTCGCCGATCTGGGTGCCGACGTGGTGCGGGTGCGCCGTCCCGGCGGGCTGACGATGCCGGCCGAAGACCGCGACTTGTTGCACCGCGGCAAGCGGATCGTCGACCTGGACGTCAAGACACAGCCGGGTGTGCTGCTGGAGCTCGCCGCCAAGGCCGATGTGCTGCTGGACTGCTTCCGTCCCGGCACTTGCGAGCGACTCGGCATCGGACCCGACGACTGCGCGGCGGTCAACCCGCGGCTGATCTTTGCCCGCATTACCGGTTGGGGGCAGGACGGACCGCTCGCCGCGACCGCGGGTCACGACATCAACTATCTGTCGCAGACCGGCGCGTTGTCGGCGCTGGGCTATGCCGACCGGCCCCCGATGCCGCCGCTGAACCTGGTGGCCGATTTCGGCGGTGGTTCGATGCTGGTGCTACTGGGTATCGCCGTCGCGCTCTATGAGCGGGAACGGTCGGGCCAGGGTCAGGTCGTCGACGCCGCGATGGTCGACGGGGTCAGTGTGCTCGCCCAAATGATGTGGACCATGAAGGGAATTGGCAGTCTGCGCGACCAACGCGAATCCTTTCTGCTCGACGGCGGCGCCCCGTTCTACCGGTGTTATGAGACCTCCGACGGCAAGTACCTGGCCGTCGGCGCCATCGAGCCGCAATTCTTCGCGGCGCTGCTCAACGGACTGGGCCTGTCGCCGGACCAGGTGCCGGGTCAGCTCGAGATCGGTTCGTATCAGCAGATGTACGACGTGTTCGCGCAACGGTTCGCCAGCCGGACGCGTGACGAATGGACCGACGTTTTCGCCGGCACGGACGCCTGCGTCACGCCGGTGCTGACGTGGAGCGAGGCCGCAACCAACGATCACCTGAACGCGCGCTCGACGGTGATCACCGCCCACGGCGTCGAGCAGGCCGCGCCCGCTCCGCGTTTCTCCCGCACGCCGGCCGGCCCCGTCGGGCCACCCCCGGCCGCCACCACACCGGTTAGCGAAATCAACTGGTAGCGAGTTAATTACCCCGAACACGTTCCGTGTGCCGGGCGGTGTTGCTAGGTTGAGTCAAGTGGCTGTAAAGGCATCACGTGAGTTTGTCATTGATGCGCCGCTAGACGTGGTCATGGGGGCGCTCGAGGATGTCAGCGTGCTGGAATCCTGGTCGCCGCTGCATAAACGGATCGAAGTGATCGACCGTTATCCCGACGGCCGCGCTCATCACGTGAAAGCCACCATCAGAATTTTCGGCCTCGTCGATAAAGAGGTCCTGGAATATCACTGGGGTCCCGACTGGGTGGTGTACGACGCCAAAGGAACTTCCCAGCAGCATGGCCAGCATATCGAGTACAACCTCAAACCCGAGGGTGTCGACAAGACGCGGGTGCGGTTCGATATCACCGTCGAACCGGCGGGACCAATTCCCGGATTCGTCGTCAGGCGTGCAATGGAAAATGTCCTGAATGCCTCGATGCGGGGACTGCGCGACCTGGTCATGGGCAGCGGCAATTCGGACAAGGCAACGTAATTTTCCCTCCACGAGGGCTCGCGATTGCTAATTTAGTAACCAGTGGCCGTACAAGCATCGCGGGAAATCATCATTGATGCGCTGCCAGAAGTGATCCTGGCCGCGTTAGCCGATGTCGGCTCGGTGCCTATGTGGTCCCCGGTGCACAAGAGGGCCGAAGTTGTCGACACCTATCCAGACGGGCGTCCGCACCATGTCAAGGTCACGATCAAGGTGATTGGGCTCGCCGATCATGAGCTGCTCGAATACCACTGGGGCCCCGACTGGCTGGTCTGGGACGCTAAGAAGACTGCCCAGCAGCACGCCCAACACGTCGAGTACACGCTGCGACGCGAGGGAGAGACCAGGACACGGGTGCGTTTCGACGTCACCATGGAGCCGTCGGCTCCGTATCCGGAATTTCTGGTTAACCGAGCTCGGCAAAAAATCCTCAAAGCGGCAACCGAGGGCCTGCGAGACTTCGTTATGAGTCGCCAGGATGCGATTCCGTCTGAGTAATTGATCCGTTCTTGAGCCCGGCCAGTCGCCTGATCGCCTCGTCGAGGGTGTCGTCGCGTTTGCAGAAGGTGAAGCGCACCAGGTGATTCCACAGATCGGCATGCGGTGCCGCCGGATCGCAAAATGCCGACATCGGAATGGCTGCGACGCCAACCTTTTCCGGTAGCGCTGCGCAGAACGTCGTGCTGTCGTCGTACCCGAGTGGACGCGGGTCGGCGCAGAGGAAATAACTGCCGTTGCTGTCGTGCACCGCGAAGCCGATGTCGGCGAGGCCCGCGGCGAGCCGATCGCGTCTGGCCTGCAAAGAGCACCGGAGTTCGGCCACCCACGCATCCTCGGTGTCCAGCGCCAGGGCCACCGCGGGTTGAAAGGGCGCGCCACCGACATAGCTCAGATACTGCTTGGCCGCACGCATCCCGGTGATGAGTTCCGCTGGGCCGCAAGCCCATCCGATCTTCCAGCCGGTGCAGTTGAACATCTTCGCCGCACTCGAAATGGTGATGGTGCGTTCGGCCATGCCGTCGAAACCGGCCAGCGGCAGGTGGCGATGGCCGTCGAACACCAGGTGCTCGTAGACCTCATCGGTAATCACCAACAGGTCGGCCGCTACCGCGATCTCGGCGACGGCCGCCAGTTCGGTCGCACTCAGCACGGCGCCGGTGGGGTTGTGCGGTGAGTTGATGATCAGCGCCCGGGTCGCCGGTGTCACCGCCCGGCGCAACGCGTCGATGTCCAGCGCGAAACCGCGGCCATCGGCGACCAGCGGGACGGCGACGCGCTGCGCGCCGGCCATCGCGACCACCGGCGAGTAGGAGTCGTAGAAGGGCTCGATCAGCAATACCTCCGAGCCGGGCTCGACCAGTCCGATCACCGCCGCCGCGATCGCCTCGGTGGCCCCGACGGTCACCAGGACCTCGGTGTCCGGGTCGTAGTCGATGCCGAAATGGCGCTTGCGCTGGGCCGCGACGGCGTGGCGCAGCGGCGCGATGCCCAGTCCCGGCGGGTACTGGTTGGCCCCGTCTGCGATCGCGTCTTGCGCGGCCTTCAGCATGGCCGGTGGCCCGTCCTCGTCGGGAAAGCCCTGACCCAGGTTCACTGCGCCGATCCGCGCGGCCAGGGCCGACATTTCGGCGAACACCGTGGTTGCGTAGGGCCGCAATCGCGACACCGTCATGGTCGTCGAGCTTAGGCGGGGCCGGCGAGTGCTTCGAGCGTCACGCCAGCGTGGCGCCCATCGCCCGCCGCCACGCTGGCGTGACGCTCGGTGGCGAGGCCAGCGCCAACTTGCCCAACCAACAGGTTGGCCGGGAGCCCCTGTTAAGGTGCACGTAGACGGACCCGAAACCCAATTTGTGAAGAGGAAGTCGACATGTCCGAAGAAGCCTTTATCTATGAGGCCATCCGCACACCACGCGGCAAGCAGCGCAACGGATCGTTGAACGAGGTCAAGCCGGTGAACCTGGTCGTCGGTCTGGTCGACGAGCTGCGCAGGCGCAACCCTGACCTCGACGAGAACCTGATCAGTGACCTGATCCTCGGCGTGGTGTCGCCGGTCGGCGACCAGGGCGGCGACATCGCTCGTACCGCGGCGCTAGTCGCCGGGCTGCCCGAGACAACCGGTGGCGTCCAGCTCAACCGCTTTTGCGCCTCGGGCCTGGAGGCCGTGAACACCGCCGCCCAGAAAGTGCGCTCCGGCTGGGACGACCTGGTGCTGGCCGGCGGTGTCGAGTCGATGAGCCGCGTCCCGATGGGCTCCGACGGCGGCGCCTGGGCGACCGACCCCGAGACCAACTACCGGATCGGTTTCGTGCCGCAGGGCATCGGCGCCGACCTGATCGCGACCATCGAGGGCTTCTCCCGCGAAGACGTCGACGCCTACGCGGCCCGTTCGCAGGAGAATGCCGCCGCTGCGTGGTCGGGTGGTTACTTCGCGAAGTCGGTGGTGCCGGTGCGGGACCAGAACGGTCTGGTCATCCTCGACCACGACGAGCACATGCGGCCCGGGTCCACCGTGGAGAGCCTCGGCAAGCTGAAGACCGCCTTTGACGGCGTCGGTGAGATGGGCGGGTTCGACGATGTGGCGCTGCAGAAGTACCACTGGGTCGAAAAGATCAACCACGTGCACACCGGCGGCAACAGTTCCGGCATCGTCGACGGGGCGGCGCTGGTGCTGGTCGGTTCCGAGGCTGCCGGCAAGTCGCAGGGGCTGACCCCGCGGGCGCGCGTCGTGGCCACCGCCACGAGCGGCGCGGATCCGGTCATCATGCTCACCGGCCCGACCCCCGCTACGCGCAAGGTGCTTGACCGCGCGGGCCTGACGATCGATGACATCGACCTCTTCGAGCTCAACGAGGCGTTCGCGTCGGTGGTGCTGAAGTTCCAAAAGGACCTCAACATCCCGGACGAGAAGCTCAACGTCAACGGTGGCGCCATCGCGATGGGTCACCCGCTGGGCGCCACCGGCGCCATGATCACCGGCACCATGGTCGACGAGCTCGAGCGCCGCAATGCGCGTCGCGCGCTGATCACGCTGTGCATCGGCGGCGGCATGGGCGTCGCGACCATCATCGAGCGAGTCTGAGGAAAGAGCATGCCAGAGAACACCATTCAGTGGGACAAAGACGCCGACGGCATCGTCACCCTCACACTTGACGACCCCACCGGGTCGGCCAACGTGATGAACGAGCACTACGCCGAGTCCATGCACAAAGCCGTCGAACGTCTTGTGGCAGAGAAGGATTCGACTACAGGCGTGGTCATCACCAGCGCGAAGAAGACCTTCTTCGCCGGCGGTGACCTCAAGGGCATGATCCAGCTCGGCCCGGAGAACGCCGGCGAGGCGTTCGACACCGTCGAGTCGGTCAAGCGTGATCTGCGCGCGCTGGAGACCCTCGGCAAGCCCGTGGTGGCCGCCATCAATGGCGCCGCGCTCGGCGGCGGCCTGGAGATCACGCTCGCCTGTCACCACCGCATTGCCGCGGACGTCAAGGGCCTCGTGGTGGGCTTCCCGGAAGTGACGCTGGGACTGCTGCCGGGTGGAGGCGGGGTGACCCGCACCGTGCGGATGTTCGGCATCCAGAACGCCTTCATGAACATGCTGTCGCAGGGCACCCGGTTCAAGCCCGACCAAGCCAAGGAGAACGGGCTCGTCGACGAGCTCGTCGGCTCGGTCGAGGAGCTGGTACCCGCCGCGAAGGCGTGGATCAAGGCGAACCCCGAATCGCACACCCAGCCGTGGGATGCCAAGGGCTACAAGATGCCTGGCGGCACGCCGTCAAGCCCGGCGCTGGCCGGCATCCTGCCGTCTTTCCCGGCGCTGCTGAAGAAGCAGCTCAAGGGTGCGCCGATGCCGGCGCCGCGGGCCATCCTGGACGCGGCAGTCGAGGGCGCGCAGGTGGACTTCGACACGGCCAGCCGCATCGAGAGCCGCTACTTCACCCAGCTGGTCACCGGCCAGGTCGCCAAGAACATGATCCAGGCGTTCTTCTTCGACCTGCAGGCCATCAACGGCGGTAGCTCGCGCCCCGACGGCATCGCGCCAGTCAAGATCAACAAGATCGGCGTGCTCGGCGCGGGCATGATGGGCGCGGGCATCGCGTACGTCTCGGCCAAGGCCGGATACGACGTGGTGCTCAAGGACGTCACGATCGAGGCCGCGCAGAAGGGCAAGAACTACTCGGAAAAGATTGAGGCCAAAGCACTTCAGCGTGGCAAGACCACCGAGGAGAAGAGCAAGGCGCTGCTGGACCGCATCACGCCGTCCGCTGACCCCGCCGACTTCAAGGGCGTCGACTTCGTGATCGAGGCGGTCTTCGAGAGCCAGGACCTCAAGCACCAGGTGTTCGGTGAGATCGAGGACATCGTCGAACCTAACGCGCTGCTGGGGTCCAACACCTCGACGCTGCCCATCACCGGTCTGGCGACCGGCGTGAAGCGCCAAGAGGACTTCATCGGGATCCACTTCTTCTCACCGGTCGACAAGATGCCGCTGGTCGAAATCATCAAGGGCGAGAAGACTTCTGACGAGGCGCTAGCCCGGGTGTTCGACTACACACTGGCCATCGGCAAGACCCCGATCGTCGTCAACGACAGCCGCGGCTTCTTCACCTCTCGCGTTATCGGCACGTTCGTCAACGAGGCGTTGGCGATGCTCGGTGAGGGCGTGGAGCCGGCCAGCGTCGAGCACGCCGGCTCGCAGGCCGGCTACCCGGCGCCCCCGCTGCAGCTGTCCGACGAGCTCAACTTGGAGCTGATGCACAAGATCGCCGTCGCCAGCCGCAAGGGTGTCGAGGACGCCGGTGGCACCTACGAGCCGCACCCGGCGGAGGCCGTCGTCGAGAAGATGATCGAGCTCGGCCGGCCGTCGCGGTTGAAGGGCGCCGGCTTCTACGAGTACGTCGACGGCAAGCGCACCAGCCTGTGGCCGGGCCTGCGGGAGACGTTCAAGTCGGGCTCCTCGCAGCCACCGCTGCAGGACATGATCGACCGGATGCTGTTCGCCGAGGCCTTGGAGACGCAGAAGTGCCTCGACGAGAACGTGCTGATGACGACCGCCGACGCCAACATCGGGTCGATCATGGGCATCGGGTTCCCGCCGTACACCGGTGGTAGCGCGCAGTTCATCGTCGGCTACTCCGGCGCCGGCGGTACGGGCAAGGAAGCCTTCGTGGCCCGGGCTCGTGAGCTGGCGGCGAAGTACGGCGATCGCTTCCTGCCACCCGCCTCGCTGACGTAGCGAGCGCCAAAGCAGTCGCGAAAGCCCCCGAGACGCCACACCGTTTCGGGGGTTTTCGCGTTTATTGGCGATCACTCGCCACACTATTCGGTTGCCGCGATGGCAGTGACGTGATGAAACCGGTTAACAGTTCGGCGAACTCATCGGGGCGCTCGATTTGCGGCATGTGTCCGACGCCCTGGAATACGTGGGTTTGGGCGTGCGGAAGACGTCGGCGAGCTGTGTTGAGCTGATGGACCGGACAGGATGCGATCGCGGTCTCCCCAGATGATCAGGGTAGGCCGCGGATATTTGACGGCCTCGGCAAGCAGGTCATCCTGCCATTGGCGCCGGACGCCTCTACCAGTACCGAGTGTGCGGCACAGTTCATGCAATGCCGGCCCCGCTTCGGGCTGCCTGGCGATCGCCAGCCCGTGATTAATGCGTTCGGTCGTGGCCAGGGACGAATCGGCGTAGATCGCCCGTTCGGCCATCCGCGCACTGGCACGGCTGGGGTGGCGCGCAGCGAAACTGCCGATCCCGGGCATGGCGAGCATCCGAACAATCCAACTGACCTCTGAGCCGAAGCCTGCGCTGTTGACCAACGCCAGGCTGGCCACCCGTTCCGGGTGGAGTGTAAGTAGTTGTAGCGCAACCGCTCCGCCAAGAGAGTTGCCGACGACGTGCAGTGGGCGCTTCTCGCCGAGCATGTCGAGCGTGCCGGCCGCGCCTTGGGCGAGCGTCTGCAGCGACATCGGGCCGGCGGGGCGGGTGGAGAACCCAAAGCCGTGCATGTCGAGGGCGATGATTCGGTAGCCGGCCAGGCGGTGGAACTGCGGTGCCCAGTCCTCGAGGCTGCGGCCGATACCGTGCAATAAGAGGATCGCCGGCCGGTCTGGGTCGCCGTCGACGCGAACTCGGGTGCGACGGCCATGGACGTCGATGATGTCGGGTGTGTTCATGCCTCCCAGCGTCGTGTGGGCGCGAGACGGCCATCAAGCGCAATTTGCACCAACTTCGGCTGTGCGCCGGGCATTTTGCACTCGGTTGGGTATCGACTGCCGGGAGACACGCGTCAACCGACGGGCTTCTCCGCGCCGCCCTGCCATCGCTGAAGTTCAAGTGCCGCGGCAACCGCGATGAAGTTGTCGCTCAATGGGCGGGGCAAGAGTTGTTCGGCGGCGGCGACCCGTCTTATCACCGTATTTCGGTGGCTGTGCAGCCTTTCGGCTGCCTTAACGCTGCTGCACCGCAGTGCGATCCACGTGAACACCGTGTCGATCGTCTCCGCGTCGGCATGCGCGAAATCGCCCAAGGTGTCACGGATGAAATCGTCGGCTTGTTGGGTGTCGGCAGTCATCAATGCAGCCAGCTGTACGTCTTCGTACCTGGCCACCTGGTGAGGCGAGGTCAGCCGGTTCAAAAAACGTTGCGTGGTCAGCGCTTGAAGGTGGCTGCGACGGAAACCATCCAGATCGAATCCCGGACGACCCAGTGCGACATGGACCGCAGGGTTCTCCGCGAGTTGACGGGCCGCCTTTGCCACGTCGATATCTCTTGTGGGGAACCAGATCCAGAGGGCCGATGTGCTTGCCACGACGGTCAGTCGCCGCGTCGCATCGCTGGCTCGTGTCAATATGTCCGCCGCCCGTTCGAGATGACCCGAATCTTGCCCGGAGCGGGTCCACACGATCGCTGCCAGCTGCGGGCCGGTGAGCGGGTAACCCAGCTGGGACTCGGCGCGCGCACGAGCGATGGGGGCGCCTTCTAGCAGCAAGGACACGGTTTCACTTCGCTGAGCGTGCGTGCTGCGGCTGAGTTCCTCGCGGGCGAGTTCGATTTGTTCGGCAAAGACTACAACGAGATCGTCGATGTAGGTGGATATCGATTGCAGCATGACGTCGAGCAATTCACGAAGGTCGCTGGGATCGCTGGTGAGACCGAAGCAGATCCGCGTCCACCGTCTCCACGCAATGGACTGCGCGACACGGTACGAATCCGGTGCCGTCTGGTCTAGTCCACGCCGGACGAGATCGCGGGCGAAGAGCAAATTCTCCCCGTGCATCGGTACGGACGCTCGGCCGCCAGGTTCCTGAATATTCGAGGATGCCCAATGCAAGAGATTGAAAAGGTTTATCCGCCTGGAATTTTCGGCAAGGCCTGGGTCGTCAAGGAATGCGCCGAGCCCCAAGTTGCCGAACGCCGCCGCGCGCAATTCTTCGGCAAACACGTCACGCGTGTTGAGGACGGCTTCGGCACCCGAGCGTATTAATTGCTTTATCTTTTCTGAGGGCGTGGGCCAGGGAGTTTCCACACAACACATTCTGCCTTTGTGGCCAAGCCGCCGAAGTCTCTCACCTAGTCACATCTGTCACTTGCGTCGCGGCGGAGGTGTGGTCGACATATTGCCCACCTCCGAGCGACAACGCAATGCCAACACGCGTTGGTGAATCCGGTACTCGGTTGAGCGCGGGATATACGCCGGTCCATATCGGCCGCGCGCCAGTCGACGCACCCGGCCGTGCTCGATCTCCCAGCGCAGCGCGTCCGAGACGGCCTTGGAAGGCCGCCCGCGGACGGAGAAACCGTGGTGGCGCAGCGCATCGATCAGCTCGGCGATGGTCGCAGGCCCGTGCTGAGCTAGGTGCATGGTAAGCGCGTAACGGAGCTCGGTTCCTCGAAGGCATGGCTGATGCATCGTCGAACCGTCGCACGCCGGTATGACATCGACCGCGGTTGTCGCTGAGAGGCGGGCAAAACGGGTGCCGCCTCCCGGAGAGACTCCTGTGGTGGGTGTGACCTAGGTGCAGGCCGCGGCGATCCGGCGCCACTGCTCGCGGGGAAAGGCCTGCGGATCGGCCAGCAGCACCTGGACGCAGACGTGGTCGGCGCCGGCAGCACTATGCTCGGCGACCCTGCGCAGGATGGCGCCCTCGTCGCCCCACGCAATGATGGCGTCGAAGAGCCGATCGCTGACCTGTGCCAGATCATCTTCGGAGAATCCGCTGCGCAGCAGATTGTTGGCATAGTTGGGCAACGCCAAATAGGCACGCAGCCAATCGGTTCCGATGCGGCGCGCCTCCTCGGCGTCATCGGTGAGGATCACCGTCTGCTCCGGTAGCAACAGCGGACCCTCGCCCAACGTCGAACGGGCGGCAGCGGTGTGGTCGGGCGTGACCAGGTAGGGGTGTGCCCCGCCAGCGCGGGTGGCCGACAGGGTCAGCATCTTCGGTCCGAGTGCGGCAAGTACCCGCCGCCCGGTAGGAACCGGCTGTGGCGCGGCATCCAATCCGTCCAGAAACGAGGCCGTCGCGGCCAGCGGTTTGCGGTATCGCCCGGGTTCACCAGCGTCGATCAGCGGGGCGTGGCTGACCCCTATCCCCAACAGGAAGCGGTCCCCGTGCTCGGCAGTCAGCGCGGCATAGCTTTGCGCGACGTCGCCGGCCGAGTGCATCCACAGGTTCAGGATCCCGGTGGCGATCACCGTGCGCCTGGTCGCGGTGAGTAGCCGGCCCACCGCGTCGAACACCTGCCCGCCGACGTCCGGGATCCACAGCGCCTTGAAGCCCAACTCATCCAATTCCGCTGCAGCATCGGCAGATTCGGCTGGATCGCCATAACGCAGTTGACTGCTCCATACCCCGACACCGGCAAGCTCCATCGCAGATCTTTCCTTTCGTGGCATGCATCCATGGACCGCAGTGGCCATTCTGTCAAACGTCGGCGTACTCCTTGTACTGCATCGAGTCGTACAGACGGGCACCGTTGGTGTTCATCTTGGCGATGGCTCTAGTGAGACCCGCGGGCAGCACCGAGATCAGCCGAGCGGCGCGGGTCAGCGCCCAAACGCCGGCCCTGGAGCCGGGAACGATGGTCTTGGCGGCCGCACGCGCAAAGGTGCGGCTGCGGCGGACCGCGTCGGCCATTGCCCGTTCGTAGGCCGCGAACGCTAACGCGTAATCACCCTTGGCTTCTGCCAATTCACCCGCCAGCACATAGGCTCCCAGCACGGCGATGCTGGTGCTGCCGCCGACCGCCGGCCCGGGGCAGTATCCGGCGTCGCCTACCAATGCGACCCGCCCGCGCGACCAGGTGTCCATCTCCAGCTGGATGATCGAGTCGAAATAGAACGTCGGTGAGCGGTCGAGCTCCTCGAGCCAGCCGTTCACCGCCGGATGCATCCCGGCAAACGTTGTGCGCAATAACTCCTTCTGCCGTACGACATCTCGGTGATGGTATTGAAGTTCTTCCTTGCTTCGGAACATGAACAATGCACGCGCGTCATCCAGGGGCTGCGCGGTATAGATCCCCGCCATCCGGCCGGCACCCATGTGCACGACCATTTCCCCATCGCGGGCAAGCGATTTCGGCACCGATTCCACCGCCAGGTAGCCGCCGAGAAACCTGCTGCGCACCGCGTCCTCGCCGAAGACCAGGCGGCGAACGTTGGAGTGCAGACCGTCAGCGCCGATGACCACGTCGAATGCGCGTGGCGCGGTGTGCTCGAAGGTGACGTCACCGTCGGACGAGATGGAGGTGATCGAGTCCCCGAAGAGGTACTCGACGTCATCGCGGCCGGCGTTGTAATAAGCCTCGCTGAGGTCGTCGCGCATGATCTCGACATGTCGGTCGGATGACGCACCGAAGACTTTGGTGAGATCGACGTGCGCCGGTCGCCCCGACGCCCTCGCGATACATGGTCAGCTCGGTCGTCCCGGTGGCGAGGGCCTCGATCTGTGGGAGCACGCCCATCTTTGCCGAGATTTCCATGGCCGGCCGGAACAGATCGACGGCGTGACCGCCCGTCTTACGCAAGTCGGGCGCCCGCTCGACGATCGTGACATCGAAGCCGCGGCGGGTAAGCCAGTACGCCAGCACGGGGCCCGAGATGCTCGCCCCCGAGATGAGAATCCGCATGTCGACCTCCTTGGAGTTAGGTGACCCTAACATAGCACTTACCTATCGGTAAGTCAGCTAAAATTTCCGAGTGACGAGACCGCGGTCAGATACCCGTCAGCGCATCCAAGAGGTCGCCCGGGAGCTGTTCCTTCAGCACGGCGTGCAGCGGACCAGTCTGCAGGACATCGCCGACAAGCTGGGGATCACCAAACCCGCGTTGTACTACCACTTCACCTCCCGCGAGGAACTGGTGCGCAGCATCGTGATGCCGTTGATCGACGAGGGCGAGCGATTCGTCGACGACCAGGAAGGCCGCCGCGACATCGATGCCCGCGAATTGCTGGAGGGCTATTTCGATTTCCACTACCGGCACCGTGAGCACATCGTGTTGGTGCTCACTGAATTGACGATGCTGGCCGACCTGGGCCTCATCGACAAGGTGCTGGCGTGGCGTGATCGGCTGGGCAAGTTGGTGTTCGGGCCGCGGCCAACGCTTGCGCAGTCCACCCGCGCGGTAGTGGCGTTCGGCGGCTTGCAGGACTGCTGCTTACAGTTTCCCGATACCCCGTATGAGGAGTTGCGTGCGGCATCGGTCGAAGGCGCACTCGCCGCGCTCGGCGGATAACGCTGGGTTACGTTACGTTCCTGCCCCGCTTGCGGTGCTCTGGTCTTGCGCATTCTGCGTGAAGATGTCACCGGAGGTCTGGCCGTTGTCGTTTACGCCGCCGTCGTCGACGGTGACGATGCGGGCGGCGGACGCGCTGGGGCCGACGGCCGCGGGGTTGCCGGGCTCGCTCAGTGCGCACCGCTGAACAGTGCGAGTGCCGCGACGGCCGCGGCCCCGGCCAATGTCACGTGCATCATCTTGGTTGCCATGCATTCATTTACCGCTCGGTTGCCAGGTACAGGCTGGGTGCTTGATAGCGATCCGCTGTGAAGCCGTTCCCGCTGGCCTCGCCGACAGCTAGAGTCGCTAACTATGCGTTTTGGTCTTTTCATTCCGCAGGGCTGGCGGATGGATCTGGTAGACATCGACACCGCGAAACACTGGGCGGTGATGCGGGATTTGGCGGCCTACGCCGACGGTAGCGCCTGGGACTCACTGTGGGTCTACGACCATTTCCATACGGTCCCGATGCCCAGCGCCGAAGCCACCCACGAGGCCTGGTCATTGATGTCGGCCTACGCCGCGACCACGTCGCGAATCAAGCTAGGCCAAATGTGTACGGCGATGAGCTACCGCAACCCGGTCTACTTGGCCAAGGTGGCGGCCACCGCCGACATCATCTCCGGCGGCCGCATCCAGATGGGTATCGGCGGCGGCTGGTACGAACACGAGTGGCGCGCTTACGGTTACGGATTCCCCTCGGCCGGGGTGCGGTTGGGGCGGCTGGACGAAGGCGTGCAGATCATGCGGGACGCCTGGCGCGACGGGAAAGTCAGTTTCGATGGCAAGCACTATCAGGTCGACGGTGCGATTGTTGAGCCGAAGCCATTACAGGACAATGGCATTCCGCTGTGGATTGCCGGCGGCGGCGAGAAGGTGACGCTACGCATCGCGGCAAAGTACGCGCAGTACACCAACTTCACGCCCGAGCTCGAGGCCTTCAAGCACAAGTCAGAAGTGCTCGCAGAGCATTGCCGCGCGGCGGGCACCGATTTCGACGCCATCGTGCGCTCGGCGAACTTCAGCGCGATCGTCGGCACCTCGGACGCCGACGTCAAAGACCGGCAGCGGCGGGTACGTGACCGCATCGCTCGCTACGTCCCCGAGGAGGTGGCCGATGCCATGCTCTCCGGCGGCTCGGAGGGGGCAACTGGCACAACGGAACAAGTGATCGAGCGCATCGCCAAGGTCCGCGACCTTGGTTGCGAATATGCGATCTGTTATTTCCCCGAGGCCGCCTACGACCGCTCCGGCATCGAGCTGTTTGAGCGGGAAGTGATTCCCGCCCTCAGTTAGCTGAGGCGCTCACACATCGGTAGTGGTGTACCTCGTCTTGGCCGGGGGAGCGGCCAGCAGTGGAGGAAGCTCCACGACTTTGCCCTCGCCGGCCCGAAACGCGCGGTAGGCCTCGTCGTGCTCGACCGTGTCCCACTCTTCGTAGATGATCCAGTGCGCTTCGTCGTCCTCGTCTTCCAGCACGTCCGTCTGAAGATTCCCCTCGAAGGCCCGGGTGGTTTCCAGGGTCCGGCGCATGAGGTCGCGCCCCTGCGACACCGCCTCGGGCTTGAACTTCAATTCAAGTAGCACCGTGACTGCCATAGTCGTCTCCTCGTCGTCACTATGTGCTGCTCACCGCGAGCACGCTATTGAACCTACGGTCGACCCACTTGGCGAACTCAGGCGCCTCCGGAATCTGGTCGGCGGCCGCGAACAAGTCCGCGAGGCGTTGTTCGGCGGCGACCACTTTGTCGTCGAGGGGGATAGGCAGCCGCAGCAGCCTGCTCTGCGCGAGCTCGGCGACTTTGAGGTCCAGGCCCACGGCCTTGGCGTACTTTCTCGCCCACTCCGCGGGATTCTCGCGCGACCACTGCGCGGCACGCTCATAGCGCACCAGCAGATCGGCCAGCGCGGAGTTGCGTTTCGGATCGGTCAGCGCCCGAACGGAGGCGCTGCCGAACCAATAGCCGTTTTCGGCGCTCGCCGATATTGCGCACCTTCAGGGTGAGCTCGGCCTGCGCGGTGTACGGCTCCCAGATGACCCAGGCGTCGCCCTGCCCGTTGGCGAACGCCGACAGCGCGTCGGCGGGCTGCAGGAAGACCAGCTTGACGTCTTTCGGCTTAAGCCCCGTATCAGCCAGGTGTTCAAGCACATTGGCGTGCGCGGCGCTACCCTTGGCCACCAAGATCGTCTTGCCGGCCAGATCGTGAATCGTGTTAATCGGTGAATTGGCACGCACCAGGATTCGCTCGCCCGAGCGCGGCGCCATCCCACGCCGCCACCACCCGGGTCCTGGAGTTGGCTGCCGCGCCGAAAACCGGTGGGGTGTTACCGGTGACCGCGAAATCGATCTTGCCGGCGGTCAATGCTTCGATCTGTGGTGGTCCCGAGGTGAACGTCGAGAAGACGACTTTGTACGGCAAGTTGTCCAGGGCGTTGGCCGCGCGCAGCAGCGCTTCGGTGTTGCCCTTCTGATCGCCCACTTGCAAGGTCACCCCGGAAAGCTCGGACACCGGAACCGGCGCCGGTACCCCGATCAGCTGCGGCCCCAGCGACCGCGACACACATGCCGGCAGGCTGACCAGCGAGCACCAGCACGAGGGCGACGCGAACGGCGATGCGCTGCTTAGCCGTCAAAGCCGAACGCCGAGCTTGTCGAGAAGGTCAGCGCGGTATTGGTCGTGCTGGGCGGTGCGCTCCGAGCGGTAGGCCGCGGGGATTCGATCTCGATCGAATGGGCAACGCGGCCATCCTCGAGGACCAACACCCGGTCGGCCAGCTCGATGGCCTCGTCGACGTCGTGCGTGACCAGCAGCACGCCGAATCCGTGATCGCGCCACAGGTCGAGCAGCAGCGCGCGCATGGAAAGCCGGGTCAGCGCATCCAGCGCCCCGAACGGCTCGTCGAGTAGCAGCAGCTGAGGCTCGGCCACCAGTGCCCGCGCGAGCGAAACACGTTGCGCCTGACCGCCGGACAGTGTCAGCGGCCATGCCGCGGCATAGTCGGTAAGGCCGATCTCGCTCAGCGCGCGCTCGGACCGCTCCCGGGCCGCGTCGTGCGACAGCCTGGTGCGGTTGAGGCCGTACAGCACGTTGGTCAGCACGTCTCGCCACGGGAATAGCCGTGGCTCCTGGAAGGCGACCGCCGGCGCACCGACGACCTCGCGATCACCGGTGTGGTCGGGGGAAAGCCCGGCCAGCACCCGTAATACGGTCGACTTGCCGCACCCGCTGCGCCCGACCAGCGCGACGATCTCGTGCGTGCGGATCTCGAGGGAGATGCCGTCGAGAACCTGCCGGGTCCCATACCACTTGTCAATGTTGGCTGAGCCTGCCGACGACGGAGGTCTGTCGCTCTGATGTCAATGTCATGTGCGGTACCTCAGGGCTCGATGTTCAAGCGCTCGGACGATGGCATCGGTACCGATGCCCAGCAGCGCGTAGATGACCAAGCAGAAAATGATGATGTCGATGCGCAGGAAGTCGCGGGCGTTGTTGATCAGGAACCCAATGCCTTTGTCCGCGTTGATCTGTTCGGCGACGATCAACGTCAGCCATGCGATCGCCAGAGACTGCCGCAACCCGACCAGCACCTGCGGCGCCGCGCTCGGCAAGATGATGATGCGCAGCCGCTGCCATAGCGAAAAGCCAAGAACATCAGCGGTTTCCAGTAGTTTGGGGTCGACCTGCTTGATCGCGGACACGGTATTGAGGTACAGCGGGAAACTGACGCCGAGCGCGACTAGCAATACTTTCGGCAGCTCGCCGATGCCGAACCACAGGATGAACAACGGAATCAAGCCCAGGTGCGGTAGTGCGCGCACCATCTGTAAGGGCGGGTCGACGGTCGCCTCGAACCACCGCGACAACCCGACAACCACACCGAGGGCAACGCCGATCACGCCACCGAGGAGCAGTCCTTCGACCACGCGGAGCCCGGACACCTCCAGGGCTTCGGCGAGTTTCCCGTTTCGGATCAGCTGTAGGCCGGCATCGAAGATCAATTGCGGGGCCGGCAATACGTCCTGCGGGATGAGCCCGGTGGCGCTGAACAGCTGCCACAACAGCACCAGCACCACCGGTGACGACATCCGGATGATCGCCCAGCGGCGTTGCTTGCGGGGCCTGCCGAGCGCGGGTGCCGCCGCTGATCCGACGACCGTCTGGGCGGGAGTGCTGACCATTGTTCGCAAAACCTCTGGGGGAAGCGGGCGGGCGCTAACGGGTTGGCGGCGGCATTGCCCGTGCAGACGGTAAGCGGATCGGGGTGCCGGGATAAAGAGTTTGGCTCCGTGTGACGGGAACGGCGTCGGCCATCATGCGGCCAAGGAGAATGCGGTTTCCACTTTTGTGGAACGCTGTTGTAGCTTTTAGTGAGCGCATTATCAAGTTGGCGGACGACGGAGGATCGCTCGATGCAGAAGGCACTTGCCCCCGAGATCTCGACCTGGCCCGATGAGAACCCGCAGCTGATCGGTAGTCGGTGCGGTGATTGCAGTGCCACCACCTTCCCGGTGCAGCAGTGGTGCCCGCGGTGCAGCGGCGGAGCAATGAGCGACGTGCTGTTGCCGCGCAGCGGCACCCTGGTGGCCTGGACGACCCAGGGCTTCCCGCCCGGGGCCCCTTACGCCGGCCCGACCGGCAACGACTTCGTCCCGTTCGGCGTGGGCCTGGTCCAGCTCGGCCTGGGAGAAGACGCGGTGATCCGCGTCGAGGGACGGCTCACCGAGAACGACCCGGCCAAACTTCAGTTCGGCCAGGAGGTCGAGCTCACCATGCTGCCGTTCACCACCGACGCGGACGGCAACGAGATCATCACGTTCGCCTTCCAGCCGGTCTAGAAAGAAGGAGCCCGAGATGAGTAACGATGTAGCGATCATCGGCGTCGGCCTGCATCCCTTCGGCAGGTTCGACAAGACCGCGATGCAAATGGGCGCCGAGGCCATCCAATTCGCCCTGACCGACGCCGGCGTGCAATGGAAAGACATCCAGTTCGGTTTTGGCGGTAGCCACGAGGTGTCCAACCCCGACGCAGTGACCCGTCTGGTCGGACTGACCGGCATCACCTTTACCAACGTGTTCAATGCCTGTGCCACCGCCGCCAGTGCCATTCAGCAGACCGCCGACACCATTCGGTTGGGCAAGTACGACATCGGCATCGCCATCGGCTTGGACAAGCATCCGCGTGGCGCGTTCACCGACGACCCCGCGAAGTTGGCGCTGCCGCAGTGGTATGCGCAGAACGGGCAGTTCGTCACCACCAAGTTCTTCGGGATGAAGGCCAACAAGTACCTGCACGACCACAACATCTCGCAGGCCACCTTGGCCAAGGTGGCGGCCAAGAACTTCCGCAACGGCGCGCTGAACCCGAATGCCTTCCGTCGCAAGCCGATTTCCGAGGAAGAGATCCTTAACTCGGCGGTGCTCAACTACCCGCTGACGCAGTACATGTTCTGCGCGCCCGACGAAGGCGCCGCGGCCGTGATCATGTGTCGCGCCGACATCGCGCACAAGTACACCGACAAGCCGGTGTATGTGCGGGCCTGCGAAATCCGCACCCGCACGTACGGCGCCTACGAAGTGCATGCCACCTTCGCTCCGCTGGACGGCGACGTCTCCCCGACGGTGTACGCGTCCAAAGCGGCCTATGAGGCCGCGGGTATCGGACCCGAGGACGTCGACGTCGCTCAACTACAGGACACCGACGCCGGCAACGAGGTGATCCACATGGCCGAGACGGGTCTGTGCGCCGACGGCGAACAGGAAAAGCTGCTGGCCGACGGCGCCACCGAGATTCACGGCTCGATCCCGGTCAAC
This sequence comes from uncultured Actinomycetota bacterium, assembly GCA_963832935.1. Taxonomy (GTDB): domain Bacteria; phylum Actinomycetota; class Actinomycetes; order Mycobacteriales; family Mycobacteriaceae; genus Mycobacterium. Next base: position 80,509 of record CAWHWA010000006.1, on the reverse strand, counting down.
ACCGATGGCGGTCTGATCGCCAATGGTGAGCCGATCGGTGCCTCGGGGCTGCGGCAGATGCACGAGCTGGTGCGTCAGTTGCGTGGCGAGGCGGGTGACCGTCAGGTGCCCGGCAACCCGAGAGTCGGGTTGGCGCAGGTGTACGGCGCTCCCGGCACCGCGTCGGCGACGATCTTGTCGGTCTAAATCGCCGGTCCGAGAAGGTCGTCCGCGTCGCGGATGATGTAGCCGTAGCCCTGCTCGGCCAAAAAGCGCTGCCGGTGCGCGGCGTATTCGGCGTCCAGGCTGTCACGGGCCACCACGGAATAGAAGATGGCGCCACCGCCGTCGGCCTTGGGCCGCAGTAACCGGCCCAGCCGTTGGGCCTCCTCTTGGCGCGAGCCGAAGGTGCCCGAAACCTGGACGGCCACCGAGGCTTCGGGTAAGTCGATGGAGAAGTTGGCGACCTTGGACACCACCAGCGTCGATATTTCACCGGTGCGGAAGGCTTCGAACAACGCCTCGCGTTCCTTGGTCTTGGTCGACCCCTGGATCACCGGGGCGTTCAGCTCGGCGCCGAGCTCGTCGAGCTGATCGAGGTAGGCGCCGATCACCAGGGTCTGCTCGCCCGGATGCTTCGCCAGAATCGACTTGACCACAGCGATTTTCGTGTGCACCGTCGAGCACAGTTTGTAGCGTTCCTCGGGTTCGGCGGTGGCGTACATCATCCGTTCGTTGTCGGTCATCGTGACCCGGACTTCGACACACTCCGCCGGCGCGATCCAGCCCTGCGCCTCGATGTCCTTCCACGGCGCGTCATAGCGTTTCGGGCCGATCAGGGAGAACACGTCGCCCTCGCGGCCGTCTTCGCGGATCAACGTGGCGGTCAGGCCCAGCCGACGCCGCGACTGCAAATCGGCGGTCATCCGGAACACCGGCGCCGGCAGCAGGTGCACCTCGTCGTAGATGATGAGCCCCCAGTCGCGACTGTCGAAGAGCTCCAGGTGCCGGTATTCGCCCTTGGTGCGGCGGGTGACCATCTGGTACGTGGAGATGGTCACCGGCCGGATCTCTTTGCGCTCGCCGGAGTATTCGCCGATCTCGTCCTCGGTCAGCGAGGTTCGCGCGACGAGCTCCCGTTTCCACTGCCGGGCAGCAACGATGTTGGTGACCAGGATGAGCGTCGTCGCACCGGCTTTGGCCATCGCGGCCGCACCGACCATGGTCTTGCCGGCGCCGCAGGGCAGGACGACCACCCCGGAGCCGCCGGCCCAGAACGAGTCCGTGGCCAACTGTTGATAGTCGCGCAGCTCCCAGCCGTCGGGTTCCAGGCTGATCGGATGCGCCTCGCCGTTGACATAGCCCGCGAGATCTTCTGCGGGCCAGCCGATCTTGAGCAGCATCTGCTTGACGCGGCCGCGTTCGCTGGGGTGGACGACGACAGTGTCGTCATCGATTCGGGCGCCCAGCATCGGTGCGATTTTCTTGTGGCGCAGCACCTCCTCGAGCACAGCGCGGTCCATGCTGACCAGCGTCAGGCCGTGCACCGGACTCTTGACCAACTGCAGCCGGCCATAGCGGGCCATGGTGTCGACAATGTCCACCAGCAGCGGCTGCGGCACCGCGTAACGCGAGAAACTGACCAGCGCGTCGACCACCTGCTCGGCGTCGTGGCCGGCGGCGCGGGCGTTCCACAGCGCCAGCGGCGTGATGCGATAGGTATGTATGTGCTCGGGTGCGCGTTCCAGTTCGGCAAACGGCGCGATGGCGGCGCGTGCGGCGCCGGCCAGCTCGTGATCTACTTCGAGCAGCACTGTCTTGTCGGACTGAACGATCAACGGTCCGTCGGACATTTTGCGCCACTCCTCCTCATCGCTGCGCTCTGCATCGTCGCCGGCGCGCATGTGATCCATTATCGGTTGTCGGCCGACACTACTGACGTGATGCGGTGGATCGCGAAGTCGCGTAGCCGTCCCGACGCCGAATCAAAGGCCACCAGCTGGCCGCCCCGGATCGTGATCGGCGACACCATCCGCTGGCTGGCCACGCCCGCCGCGTCGAGATACCCGATCACCAGCGTGTCTTGCTTCTTTGCCGCGTCCTGCAGCAGCGACATCGCCACCGCCGGGTCGACGCGGCTATTGCCGAACGGCGCGGTGGTCACCTTGCGGAGTACCGAGACCACCGCGTTCAGTGTCTCGTTGTTGGGGCGCGGCGCCGCGCGGTATGGCCGACGTTGCTGCGGCGTGGGTACCCGCGCTCGCAGCGGGCGGACGTCGACGATGGCGCCGGTGGAATCTTCGGCGGCGGGGGCGAAGCCCGCGGCCCGGAGCGCGGAGAGCATCTCGGCGATCGGCACGGGGGATACCGCCACGGTCGGGGACAGGGCCCGCAGCTGCAGGTCCTCGGCCGCCGCTATCGCCTGGGCCAGCAGAGCGGGGTCTTCGCAGCGCACGAATGACGCGGCCATGCCGATTCGAAGCTGGCCGTGCCGGCGCGCGACATCGTCGATGAGGTACGTGAGCCCTTGCGGCACAGGAGTTTTGGAGCGGCTGGCGAAAAAAGCGTGCATCCAGTCGCGGGTTTTGCCGACGTCGAGCGCGTGCCGGATCGACTGCTCGCTGATGCGGTAGACCATCGCCGCACCGGCTGATTCGACGTTGGCCACCGTCGCGAGTTCGTCGGCGAGATCGCGTTGCAGGGGCCCGGGCACCACGACGGTCAGGTCGGCTTGCATCAGGAAGTGGTCGATCGGTTTGGGCAATGCCCGCGCCATGGCGTCGACCGTGACGGAGAAGTCGACGGTTTCCTCCAGCAGGGCGCGGCCGGGAGTGCTGATCGCGCCGCGGCCCACCAACCCCATCGCGTGGCTCTCGGCCAGCAGATCCGCTACGGGCCCGGGCTGCAATCGCCTGGTCCAGCGCGGACGCCGCCAGAGCAGCGCCGCCGACGCCGTTCTCGCGTCGACACAAGCGCCCGTGGGCAGGTCGGCCAGCATGCCCAGCAGCAACCGTCGATCCAGTGGAGCTGCCGTTGAGTAGAGCGAATCAGACAGGGCTGCATACGGTTTGGTGTCCGGACCGCGGCTGCCGATCAGTGCCGGGCGGCCCGGAAGGTCGAGCCAAGCGCTGGCCAGCAGGTGCCAACGCTCGGCCGCGGACATCGCGGCGAACCGGTCGGCGGCCACCGTTGGCGCCCAATACAATCCGTCACCGTTTTCCGGTCCCCGATCGGGCGTGCCGCTGGCGATCAACCCGGCGGCGGCCGCGACTTCGAGAACCAGGCCCAGCCGCGGCTCGTCAATGCCGGTTGCCTTGGCCAGCCGCTTGACTTCGCGGACTCCAAGACCACCGCTGCGCAATTCGGAAACCGGTGTGGTGCCAAGGCTTTCCAGCAAGACGTCGAATTCACGCAGCAGGTCGATGACCGCTCCGGCCGCCGAGGCGTCGACGTCGTGGTGTGTGGTGGTCGATACCACCGGGTCGGGTGCCGTCAGCGTCATCGGTCCGGGCTGCTCGCCGCGCAGTACCTGCGCGACGTGCCGGGGCAAGATCACCGTCTCGGCATCGATCCGTCGCAGCAGGCCCACCGCCAGCAGCTGTGGCACCGGCCGATCCGTGGGGGCGCCGGGCGCGGCGTCGCGGGTACGCCCCATCGGAGACCCCTCGAGCAGCTTCTGCAGCACCTCGGTCTGCGCCTGGTTGAGCCCGTCGATGAGCTCCGAAATCTGTTCGCCGGTGCGTGAAGTGTCCTCGAGCGTCACCTGCCCCGGATGCCAGGGCAGCGCCATGCCGGTGTCGGCGGACACCCGCGTCGCGGCATCGCCCCAGACCAGAGCGCGCCGCCTGAGGTCGTCCAGCGCGTCGATCACGTCGGCCTCGGGGGCGCGGTCGTCGATCAGCGCCAGCAGCTTCGCGGTCGGCACCGCAGCGGTGTCGGCATGCAGCACCAGCAGTGCGTCGAGTACCGCCAGCCGCAGGAAGTCGAGCTCGTCGGTGGCGGCCTTGACCGACTGTCGCGCCCCGGCGCGCGCGGCCAGTGCCGCGATGTTGCCGGGTGGCGGCTGGGCAAGGTCTGGCCGTAGTTCCAGTAGTCGGATCAGCCGCTCGTCGGGCAAGTCGGCCAGCCAGGACCCCAGCGGGATATCCGGGGTGTTGTCGGTCATCGCTGACCAGCGTAAAGCAGCTCGCGGATCCCCAGGTGGCGGCGAGGACGAACCAAGCCGTGCCTGCGGGGTAGCGCCGGCTCACGGGGTACAGCCGCGCTTGCCCACTAGCGTCACGCGCGCGGGCGCGACCTGTCAGAATGGACGACGTGGCTGACATTGCTGAGGGCAACGCGGGCAAAACCAGGTACGTCGACAACGGCTGGCCGGCGACGGATCCCGACGATCACGCGGTGAGCGAGCTTGCGACCGATCGCACGGGTGCGCTATCGCCGTTTGGCGACGTGGTGTTCCCGGTGCCCTCCGACGACCTGCCCTACGTCCACCCGGTCACCGTCGTCAACCGGTAGGTCACCGGGATGGCTGGGGCATCCGGGGCGTCCAGGCCTGCCAAGGCTTGGCAGTCGGCCGAATCCCGCCCGGACGCACTGTCCCACCTCGACGAGCGGGGCGCGGCGCACATGGTCGATGTCACCGACAAGGGAGCCACCAAGCGCACCGCCGTTGCCGCGGGCGCCTTACGGACCTCCGCCCAAGTGGTGGCGCTGCTCTCTAGTGGCGGGCTGCCCAAGGGCGATGCGTTGGCCACTGCCCGGGTGGCGGGGATTCTGGCGGCCAAACGCACCAGCGAGCTGATCCCGTTGTGTCACCAGCTCGCGCTCACCGGAGTCGACGTCGATTTCACCGTTGGCGAGGCGGATATCGAGATCGTCGCGACGGTGCGCAGCACCGACCGCACGGGCGTGGAGATGGAGGCGCTGACGGCCGTGAGTGTGGCCGCGCTTACGCTCTACGACATGATTAAAGCGGTTGACCCGGCGGCCCGTATCGATGACGTCCGTGTGCTCCGCAAGGAGGGCGGCAAGACCGGAAATTGGGCGCGGTGATGAGCGCTCGATCCGCACGAATCATTGTCGCCTCGACCCGCGCGTCGGGCGGTGTGTATACCGACAAATGCGGACCGATCATTGCTGAATGGCTTGCGCAGCACGGGTTTTCGGCTGCGGACCCGGAAGTGGTCGCCGACGGGAACCCGGTCGGCGAGGCGCTGCGCGGGGCGCTTGACGACGATGTCGACGTCATTCTCACCTCGGGTGGCACCGGTATCTCGCCGACCGACACGACCCCCGATCAGACCGTTGCGGTGCTGGACTACATGGTGCCCGGCCTGGCTGAGGCCATTCGCCATTCGGGGCTTCCCAAGGTGCCGACTTCGGTGCTGTCGCGCGGTGTGTGCGGTGTCGCCGGCAAGACCTTGATCGTCAACCTGCCGGGTTCGCCCGGCGGAGTACGTGACGGGCTGGGGGTGCTTGCCGACGTGCTCGAGCATGCCCTCGACCAGATCGCCGGCAAAGACCACGAGCGATGACGGTCGTCCTGCGTGCTTCGCTGACCGAGCAGCCGATTTTTCTGGCCGAGCACGAAGCACTGGTAGGTCATCGGTCGGCCGGCGCCATCGTTGGATTCGTCGGCATGATTCGCGACCACGACGAGGGACGCCGGGTGGTGCGGCTCGAGTATTCCGCGCATCCGTCGTCCGCGCAGGTGATGGCGGACGTGGTGGCAGAAGTCGCCCAGGAAGCCGGTGGCGTGCGCGCGGTCGCGGCCAGCCACCGGATCGGCGCGCTGCACATCGGAGAGGCGGCACTGGTGGCCGCGGTTGCCGCCGACCACCGGCAGGCGGCATTTGCCATCTGCGCCCAGCTCGTCGACACCATCAAGGCACGGCTACCGGTATGGAAACACCAGTTTTTCGACGACGGAACCGACGAGTGGGTGGGTTCGGCCTAGCGCCAGGACCGACCCAGCACCGGCGCGCGACGCGTCAGCTGACAGGGGCCGACAGCGCCAGCGAGTCCAGCGCGTCGTTGCCGTTGACATCCTCGCTGCGGATCGCGTCCCATACTTTTTGCGTGTAGCCGACCTTCGTGGCCTGCTGCGGTTCGCCGGGTGCGCCGTTGGCGTCGCCGGGAGCCGGCGGCGCGGGGGCGTCCGCCGGGGGCACGGCGTCCGCGGGAGGCGGAACGTCGGCCGGCGGGGCCGGCGGCATGGCGTCTGCGGGAGGCGGAGCGTCGGCCGGCGGGGCCGGGGGCACGGCGTCTGCGGGAGGCGGAGCGTCGGCGGGAGGCGCCGGTGGCAGAGCGTCCGCGGGCGGTGCGGGCGGCGTCAGGTCTGCGGGCGGTGCGGGTGGCAGATTCTCCGGGGGTGCCGGTTGGTCGAAAGAGGCCAGCTGCACCGGCGCGGGCGGGTCGGCAGGCGCCGGAGGCGGCGGGGGAGGAGCGTCGGCCGGCGGTGGGGCCAGTGGTGCCGGGTCGCCGTTGAGCCCTGGTACGTCCAATCCCGCGGGTGTGGGCAGAACCTCGCGCGGGGTGGGACCCGACAGCGGACCACCACACACCGGCCAGGCGCCACGGCCCTGGGTCGCGAGAACTCGCTCAGCGACGGCGATCTGCTGTTCCCGGGTGGCCAGCTGAGCTGTCGGCGCGTACTGGCCGCCACCATGCGAGGCCCAGGTGCCTGCGTTGAACTGCACGCCCCCGAAATAGCCGTTGCCAGTGTTGATTCCCCAGTTGCCGCCGGACTCGCAACGGGCTACCTGATCCCATTCACCATCGGTCGCCGCGGCTGCTTGACCAGCCATAGCGATGCTGCCGCCACTAAGTACCGCCCCGGTAAAGGCGATCTTGGCGACGCTGATGTTGGATGTCGTGGGCTTGCGGTGACGTCCACTCATTACGCCGAAAATTCCTCTCGTAACACGCCTACGAGGTCAGCTGTCGGGTTCGGGTTCAAGAGGTCACCCGGCTGGCGTCGTCAGGGCGACGACGTCAGCTTCACCCCAAGGAGTCGCAAGCGACTCCAGTCCGATCACGGTGGACCGGTGGGTCCCCCGTCTCCATCCACTTTTGGTGTTCCCTCGCCCACTGGATGGAGCTCGGCGCGATAGGCGAGGGAGGAACGCCACCGGTTTAGCTTGGCGAGCCTCCGGCGACGCTAGCGGGTTCTGTTGACCGCGTCACTTCTTACGAAACGCGGCGTTTCCCCCACGGACATCTTCGAAAACCGCAGGAACACCTGGGATTTGCGCAGGTCACTACCACCCGATATCGGGCCGTGTCCGCGCCGTTATCATTCCGTTACGTGAGCTATCTCACAAAATCAACCGCCGGCGAAGGGGGGTAACACGTCAATCGTGTTACCCGAGCGCAACGCTTTGGTTTCGTCGCGAACCGCGATGCCGTCGCAGAGATAGGAGCACCGGCTCAATACAGTTGCGAGTCGGGTACCCGAAACGGCGAGTCTTTCAACCAACTCGGCCACCGTGGTGCCCGGGCGCAGTACGACCGTTTCGGATTCGGCCTCGGCGGCCGCGCGCGCGGCGGCGAAGTAGCGGATCGTCACCTGGATGTCGTCCGTGTCGACGGGAAGCTCAGCCACCGATGGCGCTCATCGGGCGGTCGGGCTGGATGAAGTTCGGATCGTTGATTCCGTGGCCGGCGGGTTTGCCCCACATCGCGGTGCGCCACGCCGCCTCGATCGCGTCGTCGGTCGCACCGCCGCGCAGCAGGCCGCGCAGGTCGGTCTCGTCGGCGGAGAACAGGCAGCTGCGGATCTGGCCGTCGGCCGTCAGTCGGGTGCGGTCGCAGGTCGAGCAGAAGGCGTGCGACACCGACGCAATGACACCGAATTTTCCGGCCGGCGTATCCGGGCCGGTGTCGACCAGCCACAGCTCGGCCGGCGCCGAACCGCGCGGCGCCGGGTCCGGGCGCAACCGGAAGTGTGGCCGCAGCGCCGCCAGCACGTCGTCGGCCGTCAGCGCGGCCTCCCGGTTCCAGTGGTGCCCGGCGTCTAGCGGCATCTGCTCGATGACGCGCAACTGGTAGGCGTGCTCGAGGCAGAACCGCAGCAGCTCAACGACATCCTCGCGGCCGGTGGCGGGGTTCAGGACGGCGTTCACTTTGACCGGCGTCAGGCCTGCTGCCTGGGCGGCGGCCAGCCCGGCCACCACGTCGACGAGCCGGTCGCGGCGCGTGATGGCCGCGAAGTGATCCCGGTTGACGCTGTCCAGCGAAATGTTGACCCGGTCCAGCCCCGCCGCGGCCAGTCCGGCAGCCCGCCGCGCAAGGCCGACAGCGTTGGTGGTCAGCGAGATTTCCGGACGGGGCCGCAATCCGGCCGCCGCCGCGACCACTTCTTCGAGGTGGCGGGACAGCAGCGGCTCACCGCCGGTAAACCGCACGCTGGTGACACCGAGCCGGGTCACGGCGATTTGCAGCAGCCTGGCCAGCTCGTCCGGCCGCAGTAGCTGTTGACTGGGCAGCCAGTCCAGGCCTTCGGCCGGCATGCAGTAACTGCATCGCAGGTTGCAGCGATCGGTCAGCGACACGCGCAGATCGGTGGCGGCTCTGCCGTACGTGTCGAGTAACGGGCCATCGGTTGGCGCTCCGGCGAGGAGGGCGGCGTCGTCGGCCGCACCCTTCGTCGGGTTCGGCACCGACGGCAGGCCCAGTGCGGTCAGCGTCATGCGGCCACCCGTGCGAATGGGGCCGGCGAGTCGACCGGAACGATCTCCTTGCCCAGCGGCATCAGCGACACCGGGATCAGTTTGAGGTTGGCCAGCGCCAGCGGAATACCGATGATCGTGACCGCCATGGCCGCCGCGCTCACCAGATGACCGATCGCCAGCCAGATGCCGAACAGCAGCACCCAGATGACATTTCCGATCCCGGCGCCGGTGCCGGCGGTCGGCTTGTCGACAATCGTCCGGCCGAACGGCCATAGCGCGTAAGAGGCGATGCGCAGCGACGCAAACCCGAACGGAATAGTGATGATGAGCAAGAAGCTGATAAGCGCCGCAACCAGGTATCCGACGGCCATCCAAAGGCCACCGAATACAAGCCAAATGATGTTCAGAACCAGGCGCATATCACCTCCAGCGGTACTGCCAGCGTAGCGAGTCACGAGGAAACGGGGGTGCTTGCCCGGCAACCACCCGAGTAGGATCTGAATCCGCATCGCGTCCTGCACAGGCGGGACGCTTCTTGTGTTGTCCATTCCTAGTAATCCGTCAGACAAGCAGGTGAGACCAGTGCCGACCGGCAAGGTTAAGTGGTACGACGCCGAAAAGGGGTTCGGCTTCCTGTCACAGGAAGAGGGCGAGGACGTCTATGTCCGCTCGTCGGCGTTGCCCGAGGGTGTCGAGGGCCTCAAGGCAGGGCAGCGGGTGGAATTTGGCTTGGCTTCTGGCCGACGCGGACCGCAGGCATTGAGTCTCAAACTGATCGATCCACCGCCCACCCTGGCCAAGACGCGCCGCGAGATACCTGTCGAGCACAAGCACGGCCCCGATGAACTGCACGGCATGGTCGAGGACATGATCACGCTGCTGGAGAGCGCCGTGCAGCCCGAGTTGCGTAAGGGGCGTTACCCGGACCGCAAGGTGGCTCGTCGCGTCTCCGAGGTGGTCAAGGCGGTAGCGCGGGAACTCGACGCCTAACTCGTCGACGACGTGTGCCGCTGAGCGGCGGGAGTACCGCGTCATACTTTGGGTACTCAGTCCTCGCGATAGTCGTGTAGCGAGGAGGCTGCGATGGCACAGCAGGCGCAGGTCACTGAGGAACAAGCGAGAGCTCTGGCGGAAGAGTCCCGCGAAAGTGGTTGGGATAAACCGTCCTTCGCCAAAGAGTTGTTTCTCGGTCATTTTCCGTTGGAACTGATACACCCGTTCCCTAAACCGTCCGACGTCGACGAGGCGCGCACCCGCGATTTTCTCGGCAAGTTGCGGGAATTCCTGGACACCGTCGACGGCAGTGTCATCGAGCGTGATGCGCAGATTCCCGATGAATACGTCAAGGGTCTGGCCGAATTGGGTTGTTTCGGCATGAAGATTCCGTCCGAATACGGCGGATTGAACATGTCGCAAGTGGCCTATAACCGGGCATTGATGATGATTTCGTCGGTTCACCCCAGTCTTGGTGCGCTGCTGTCGGCGCATCAGTCGATCGGGGTACCCGAGCCGCTGAAACTTGCCGGAAGCCCCGAGCAGAAGCGGAAGTTCCTGCCGCGCTGTGCTGCTGGGGCCATATCGGCTTTTCTGCTCACCGAACCGGACGTGGGTTCTGACCCCGCGCGGCTGGCCTCGACGGCGACACCAGTCGAGGACGGTCAGGCCTACGAACTCGAGGGTGTGAAGTTGTGGACCACCAACGGCGTGGTCGCCGAACTGCTGGTGATCATGGCCCGGGTACCCAAGAGCGACGGGCACCGCGGCGGGATCAGCGCATTCGTCGTGGAGGCCGATTCACCCGGGATCACGGTGGAGCGGCGCAACAAGTTCATGGGGCTACGCGGTATCGAGAACGGCGTGACTCGCCTGCACAGCGTTCGTGTTCCGGCCGAGAACCTGATCGGTCGCGAAGGCGACGGGTTGAAGATCGCGCTCACCACACTCAACGCCGGACGGCTGTCGATTCCCGCGAACGCGACCGGGTCGTCGAAGTGGGCGCTGAAGATCGCGCGTGAATGGTCCGGTGAGCGTGTGCAATGGGGCAAGCCGTTGGCCGAACATGAAGCGGTGGCGCACAAGATCTCGTTCATGGCTGCCACCAACTACGCGCTGGACGCGGTGCTGGAACTGTCCGCGCAGATGGCCGACGAAGGCCGCAACGACATCCGCATCGAGGCGGCGCTGGCCAAATTGTGGTCCAGCGAAATGGCCTGCGTCATCGCCGATGATCTCTTGCAGATCCGGGGTGGCCGTGGCTATGAGACTGCGGAATCCCTGGCCGCACGCGGCGAGCGCGCGGTACCGGCCGAGCAGGCGCTGCGCGATCTGCGGATCAACCGGATTTTCGAGGGATCGAGCGAGATCATGAGGCTGCTCATTGCCCGAGAAGCCGTCGATGCGCACTTGAGTGCTGCCGGTGACCTCGCGAAACCTGACACGGGGTTGCGGGAGAAGGCGGCCGCGGCGGTCGGCGCGAGCGGCTTTTATGCAAAGTGGTTGCCACAGCTGGTTTTTGGTGAAGGGCAGCGACCTAGGGCATACAGCGAGTTCGGTCCGCTGGCGTCGCACCTGCGGTTTATCGAACGCTGCACCCGCAAGCTGGCCCGCAACACCTTCTATGGGATGGCTCGATGGCAGGCCAAACTGGAGCAAAAGCAGGGATTCCTGGGGCGCATTGTCGATATCGGTGCTGAGCTGTTCGCGATGTCGGCGACGTGCGTGCGGGCCGAGGGGCAGCGCGTCGCGGATCCGGTGCTGGGCCAACAGGCTTATGAGCTGGCCGAAACGTTTTGCCAGCAAGCAACCTTGCGGGTCGAGGCGCTGTTCGACGCGTTGTGGACCAACACCGACAGCAGCGATGTGCAGCTGACCCACGATGTGCTAGCGGGTCGGTACAGCTGGCTGGAGGACGGAATCGTCGATCAGTCAGAGGGCACCGGGCCGTGGATCGCGCACTGGGAAGCGGGCGAGTCGACCGAGACCAACCTGGCTCGACGGTTTCTGACGGTGTCTGCGTCGACGGGCTAAACGCCACGTAGCAGAATGTCGCTATGGCCACCTACGTTGCCGGTGCAGGGGAATTCACCCGCGACACCAACTACATCTCCACCCGCATCACCGCCGACGGACGCGACGGCTATCCCGTCGAACCGGGGCGGTATCGACTCGTTGTCGCTCGCGCCTGTCCGTGGGCAAACCGCGCGATCATCGTCCGGCGGTTGCTGGGCCTGGAAGATGTTCTCTCCATTGGGTTTTGCGGCCCCACGCACGACCAGCGCAGTTGGACGTTCGACCTCGACCCGGGTGGTGTCGACCCGGTTCTGAAGATCCCGCGGCTGCAAGACGCCTACTTCAAACGCTTCCCCGACTACCCCAAGGGGATCACCGTCCCGGCGATCGTCGACGTCCCGACCGGTGCCGTCGTCACGAACGATTTCGCGCAGATGACCCTGGACCTGTCGACCGAGTGGACCGCCTACCACCGTGATGGTGCGCCCGTGCTGTACCCCGAACCGCTGCGCGCCGAGATCGACGAGGTGAGCAAGAGGATCTACACCGAAATCAACAACGGCGTATACCGGTGCGGCTTCGCCGGCTCGCAGCAGGCTTACGAGGCCGCCTATGACCGGCTGTTCACCGCACTGGATTGGGTCAGCGATCGCCTGACCAATCAGCGATACCTGGTGGGCGACAGCATCACCGAGGCAGACGTGCGACTGTTCACGACGCTGGCCCGATTCGACCCGGTGTACCACGGACACTTCAAGTGCAACCGAAGCAAACTCAGCGAGATGCCGGTGCTGTGGGGCTACGCGCGGGATCTGTTCCAGACGCCGGGCTTTGGGGACACCGTGGATTTCGTCCAGATCAAGCAGCACTACTACATCGTGCATGCCGACATCAACCCGACTCGTATCGTGCCCAAAGGGTCCGGACCTGACGAGCTGGCTTTCCGCACACGGCCGGGAAGCATTGGGGGGAAAGCCGTTTGGGGATGGAACGCCTCCCGGGCCGCCGGTCGACGGCGAGCGGGTGCCGGCCGCCCACGGCGCGTGAACGGGTAAACGTTCGCGCGTGACCTAAGAAACCATCCGCACTGACCATTCCGCGTGCGGGACATCGTGGAGTTCGCCCGACGGGTCGACCACCAAAGTCAGTAGCTGCACGACTATTCCGGTCAGCCGGCCGCGCTGCGGGTCGACCGAAGGGATCGTGACCGCGAGCCGGGTACCGGGCCGGAACATGGTGGTTGCGGTGTTGGCGGGGTCCTCATACACCTGCAGTAGCCGCCACGGTGCCCGCGAAATCGCTTCGGGGACCGAGAGCTGTACGGGGTAGTGCTCGGTGACTCGCAGCTCGCCCTGGGCCTGCGGTTGCTGACAGTCGTCGAGGTTGAGCGCGTTGCAATACAGGTAGGGCCCCACCCGGATCAGCTGCCCGTGCGAGAACGCGGTGATCTCTGGTGGCCGCGGGCCAGGCGTACGCACCAGCCACCACGTGCCGACCCCGGCTCCCACGGCCAGCAGCATCACCACGACCGTGAGCAGCACGGCCAGACCACGTTTCACTTCGGCACCGCGGTCATACCGCTGTCACGCGGCGTGCCTTCCTGTTCGACCATCACCGGCCGGTTACCTCCGAGGCCCGGTATCAAGGAATTGCCGCGGAAGCTGACCACGGTCTGCGCCAGCCCCAGGATCAATATCGCACTGACGGCCGTGAAGCCTACCCACAGCTCGGTGTAGACCATCACACCCACCGCACCACCCAACACCCAGGCCAGCTGCAGCGTCGACTCCGAGCGCCCGAATCCCGATGCCCGGGACTCTTCGGGAAGGTCGTCTTGCAGCGATGCGTCCAGCGATGCCTTGGCGATTGCACTGGCGGCGGAGGTAACCAAGGTGGCGATCGCGGCCGCCGCCAAGGTGCCCGCCACCGAGGCCGCAAAGGCAACCGCGCACACCGCCACAGTGCAGCGGACCACCAAAACGGACGGCCTGCCCAATTTCAGCCGTGCGGTGGTGAAGTTGCCGGCGAAGTTGCCGATCCCGGCCGCGGTGCCGATGATGCCTAGCATGGCGAGCTGATCCCACCCGTTGGTCTGGTGCGCCTTCGCGACGAACGCGGGATACAGAAACAGGAAGCCGACCATCACCTTGATCGTGCAGTTGCCCCATAGCGAGGTAATGATGTTGCGCCCCAACGGCTGTCGAAGGGCCCCGCTGACTTCCTTGTGCCACCTCCGGCGCAGCGGTTCACTGTCCTGGCGATAGCTCAGAGTGGCGGGCACCTCACCCGCGGTCACCTCGACCCAGCGCGGTATCCGCATTGACAGCATGGCGCCTGCGATCGTGACCGCGATGACGGCGAACAAGGCTCCGGGCACTTCACCAGATGGGTGCCGACGAACTCGAGGCCGCCCGCGATCGCACCGCCGGCGATGGTGCCGCCGAGCAGACCGAACATGGTCAGCCGGGCGTTGACCCGCACCAGATCGATGGTCGGCGGCATGACCCGTGGTGTCACCGCGCTGCGCAGCACGCTGAACGACTTCGAGAACACCATCATCGCCAGCGCGCACGGATAGAGCACCCATGACGGGAAACTGCCGCTGGCGCCGTCGTAGTTCATGATCAGCAACACGGCCAACGCCGTGCGCAGCCCAAATGACAGAGCCAGCGCGACCCGCCGGCCGTGCTGCAAACGGTCCAGCGCCGGACCGATGAGCGGCGCGATCACCGCGAAGGGCGCGATGGTAATCAACAGGTACAGCGCGACTTTGGACTTGCTCTCCCCACTGGCCGCGGCGAAGAACAACGTGTTCGCCAGGGCGACAGCCATCGCGGAGTCAGCCGCGGAGTTCGCGACCACCGGCCAGGTCAGCGCCGTCAGGCCGGATTTGTCGGCGCCGTCGGCGGTGGCCGCCCGCTGGACCATCCAGTACATCCGGGAACCCATCTCGCGGCTGCGCAGGGCCGCGGCGCGGGTGACGGTGATCCGTTCGCCGGAGGAGGGGCGACGCGGCGGAGGGTTGCCGCGGTCGGGCTCTTTCTGCCGACCCAGTGGCGGGAGATAGCGGTTGGCGCTGGGCGTCGGCGATGGGCGGCGCGTGCGCCGGTAGTCCGCATCGTCGGTCGGGTAGTTGGCCATGCCAGGATGCTGATTCGCTGATCCATTACGGGTCCGGCGGCCCGGGTTGGAGGTCGCTCGGCCCGGATCATCACGCCGCCGTCCAGACACAAATCAATTCTGTCCTATACCGAGGGGCAACCGGGCGTGGCTCGCCAACCTAGTATTGAGACGCGATGCATGGACAAGAGAGCGCGACCGGGCCCACCGAGGACTCCGCCGTGGCAACCGTGGCCGATTGGCCCGACGGGTTGGCGGCGGTGCTCGGTGCTGCGGTCGATCAGGCCAGGGCGGCCGTCGTGGAGTTCAGCGGCGCGGATGCGGTCGGGGACTACCTGGGCGTCAGTTATGAGGACACGAGCGCCGCCACCCACCGGTTCTTGGCTCACCTGCCCGGCTATATCGGGTGGCAGTGGGCCGCGGTCGTCGCTGCTTACCCCGGCGCCGAGCAGGCCACGATCAGTGAAGTTGTGCTGGTCCCCGGCCCGACGTCGCTGCTGGCGCCCGATTGGGTGCCCTGGGACCAGCGAGTGCAGCAGGGGGACTTGAGCCCCGGAGATCTGCTGCCGCCCGCAGCCGACGACGAGCGGCTGGTTCCTGGTTTCACCGCCAGCGGTGACCCGCAGGTCGACGAGACCGCCGCGGAAATCGGCCTGGGCCGGCGCTGGGTGATGGGTATCTGGGGCCGCGCTGAGGCTGCCGAACGGTGGCACACCGGGGACTACGGTCCCGAGTCGGTGATGGCGCGGTCGACCAAGCGCGTGTGCCGCGACTGCGGCTTCTTCCTCCCGCTGGACGGATCGCTGGGCGCGGTGTTCGGGGTGTGCGGCAACGAACTGTCTGCCGACGGACACGTTGTCGATAAGCAGTACGGCTGTGGTGCTCATTCCGACACGCCGGCTCCGGCGGGCGGCGGTTCGCCGATGTATGAGCCCTATGACGATGGTGTCCTCGACGTCATGCAGCCTCCGGAGCCCCCGGCAGAGCCGCCCGAGCCCCCGGCGGAGGCGCCCGAGCAATCCGGAGACTCGCCGGAGGAATCGGCACAATCGCCGGAGGCCCCGGCAGAGGCGCCGGAGGAGCCCGCAGTGGCGGCCGAGCGGCCGGAAGAATCCGCGACGGACACCTCGGAATCCACGACGGACTCGCCCGACTAGCCGTTCTCGGCTGCCACGATCGCTCCCTCCCGGCGCTCGTCCGTGGAAGCTATTTGCGGTCGAGGAAGGTTTCCAGACCCGTCTGCGCGCCGCGCTCGCCACGCCGGGCGGCGGCCAGCTGCAGCAAGAAGATCGACGTTCCGACCACTCCGGTTCCCAGCCCTGCCAGTGCCACCGGACGCCAACTCTCGAGGGCGGGAACAAAAAACGCGGCGGCCACGGCGATCAGCCAGCCCAGGGCGCCGATCGTGATGAACGGCCACGCCTGAGCAGCGCAGCCGGTAGCGGCGGCGGCTCGGGACTATGGCCAGGTTCGGCGCTCATCGCGATCAATCTAACCCGGAGCCGCCGCCGCCGCGGCGCGGGCTGAGGTGGCCGTCGCAGCGATCGGCGATCCTTCGTCGTTTCGCAGCCCGATTTCTCGCGTTCCGATGTAACCTCGCGCCATGCCTGACAGCGATGCGCGGCTGGCGGCCGACCTGTCGTTGGCGGTCATGCGGCTGGCCCGCCAACTGCGGTTTCGAAATCCATCCGCTCCGGTGTCGCTCTCTCAGCTGTCGGCATTGACCACCCTGGCTAACGAGGGCGCGATGACGCCCGGCGCCTTGGCGATTCGCGAACGCGTCCGGCCCCCGTCGATGACGAGGGTGATCGCGTCCCTGGCCGACGAGGGGTTCGTGGACCGCACCCCGCACCCCGTCGACGGCCGGCAGGTGCTGGTGTCGGTCTCCGAGTCCGGAGCCGAGTTGGTCAAAGCGGCCCGACGTGCCCGTCAGGAGTGGCTGGCGGAGCGGCTCGCGACGATGGACAGCGACACACGCGCCACCCTCCGCGAGGCGGCCGACTTGATGTTGGCGCTCGTCGACGAAAGCCCGTGAGCGCGCGCCTGGATGTCCAGGACGTCACCGATCCCGACGACCCACGGCTCGACGATTTCCGCGACCTGAACAGCATCGACCGGCGCCCGGATCTGCCCACCGGCAAAGGGCTGGTGATCGCCGAAGGTGTGCTGGTCGTACAGCGCATGCTCGCCTCCCGGTTCACTCCACACGCGTTGCTCGGCACCGAGCGCAGGCTCGACGAGCTCAAAGACGACCTGGCCGGTGCCGAAGTGCCGTTCTACCGGGCTCCCGCCGATGTCATGGCGCGGGTGGTCGGCTTCCACCTCAATCGCGGGGTGCTGGCCGCCGCGCGGCGGGTGCCCGAGCCGAGTGTTGCGCAGCTGGTCGAGGGTGCCCGGACCATCGCCGTGCTCGAAGGGGTCAACGACCACGAGAACCTGGGTTCCATCTTCCGCAACGCGGCCGGGCTGGGCGTGGACGCGGTGGTATTCGGCAGCGGCTGCGCCGATCCGCTGTACCGTCGCGCCGTTCGGGTGTCGATGGGGCATGCGTTGCTGGTGCCGTATGCGCGCTCCGCGAACTGGCCCGCCGATCTCGGGATGCTGAAGGAAAGCGGATTTCGGCTGCTGGCGATGACTCCGCACGGCGACGCGTGCGCGCTGGCCAGGGCCATGGCGGCGGCGCGCGACGACCGTGTTGCGGTGCTGGTCGGCGCCGAAGGACCGGGACTGAGCCCGGCCGCCCTGCGGTTGAGCGAGGTGCGGGTACGCATCCCGATGTCGCGCGGCACCGACTCGCTGAACGTCGCCACCGCCGCAGCGTTGGCGTTCTACGAGCGGGTTAGGCTCGGCGAGTGAGCGACAAATTCGGCCAACGCACCCAGTCTGTGCCCTGGGCAACGGGTTTGACGGTGGCGGGTTTTGTCGCGGCGGTTACGGGCGCCGCGATTGTGGTGCTGAGTCTGGGGCTGGTCCGGGTGCATCCGCTGTTGGCCGTCGGGCTCAATGTGGTGGCCGCCGGGGGGTTGGCGCCGACCCTGTGGGGATGGCGGCGCACGCCGGTTCTCCGGTGGTTTGTGCTGGGGGCGGGAGTGGGCGTGACGGTCGCGTGGCTGGCACTGCTCGCGCTGACGCTGTCGTAGCTAGCGCTGTCCGCCTGAGCGCACCCCGAGCAGCACGTCCTCCCAGGCCGGAATGACCGGCTTGCCCCGGCGGCTGTGCACCGGCTGCTCCGGAGGTGGTGCGGGCGCGGGTTCCGCGGGCTCTTCGAACTCGACATGGGCGACTCGCGCAAGTGGTCGCAGCGGACGCTCGAAGTCGGGGTCGATCAGCTCACTGGCGGCATCGTCGATCGCGGTGGCCGTTCCGCCGTGGGCCCCCGGCGCGAAGAAGAAATGGGCCAGGTTGTCGGAGCGGCCGACCTTCCACGCCAGCTGCGCGGTCCAGCGGTTGTCCTCGTTGCGCCACGCGTCCCAGCTGAGTCCGCTGGGATCCAGGCCGCGGGCGACCATTGCGGTGGTGACGGTCTCCAGCAGGGTCATCACCGCGGGGCCGTCGGCGAGCATGGGATGTGCGGCCGTTGCCAGCTCGGCGGCTCGGTAACGCTCCAGCAGCACCGGGTGGGCGAACCGGCGGATCCGTGCGATGTCGGAGCCCGACGCGGCAGCTACCTGTTCGACGGACGCGCCGGCCCGGATCTTGGCCTGAATTTCCTTGGGGCTCAGCATGTTGGTGAGCTCGATGTCGAGGTGCGGTTGCTCCGGCGCGGCGACTTCGCCACGTAGAAGATCACGCAGTCGATCGTCGGCCGCCAGCTTGAACCGCTCTGCGGGGTCATCACCCTCGCAGATGATGTATTTGCTGTCGGCGTCGAGCCCAACCATTTTGAGTTCCCGCATGGCATCTCCTCGCAGGCTTTGTGCAGGTCAGCGACGACCCGTCACACGCGCACTCTAATCCAGCTAACGCCCATAACGTGTGCTGACACGCTGGGCGGTTTGCGTGCTGATGGCCAGATGGTTAAAGGCGTTCGACAACCCAGTCGACACACTGGGTCAGGGCGGTGACGTCATCGGGGTCGACCGCGGGGAACATCGCCACCCTCAACTGGTTGCGGCCGAGTTTGCGGTACGGCTCCGTGTCGACGATGCCGTTAGCCCGCAAAGTCTTGGCGACCGCCGCGGCGTCGACGTCGTCGACGAAGTCGATCGTGCCGACCACCTGGGAGCGCAGCGCGGGTCGGTGACGAACGGTGTGGTGTAGGACCGTTCTTCCGCCCAGGAGTACAGCCGCTGCGAGGAGTCGGCCGTGCGCTTGACCGCCCAGTCCAGGCCGCCGTTGCCCAGCAGCCAGTCGAGCTGCTCGGCCATCAGCACCAGGGTGCCGATCGCCGGTGTGTTGTACGTCTGATCCTTGAGGCTGTTCTCAATCGCGATCGGCAGCGACAGGAAGTCGGGAACCCAGCGACCGGACGCGGCGATGGCCTCGACGCGGGCCAGCGCGGCGGGGCTCATGATGGCCAGCCACAGGCCGCCGTCGCTGGCAAAATTCTTCTGCGGCGAGAAGTAGTAGGCATCTGTGTCGCTGACGTCGACCGGCAGGCCACCCGCGCCGGACGTCGCGTCAATGGCGACTAGGGCGTCACCCGAACCGGCCGGGCGCCGGACCGGGACGGCGACGCCGGTCGACGTCTCGTTGTGCGCCCACGCGATCACGTCGACCGACGGGTCGGATTGCGGCTCGGGTGCGCTGCCCGCTTCCCCCTTGACGATGATGGGATCCCCGACGAACGGGTTGGCGGCGACTGCCGAGGCGAACTTCGAGCTGAACTCGCCGTAGGTCAGGTGCAGCGAGCGCTTGTCGATGAGCCCGAACGCGGCCGCGTCCCAGAACGCGGTCGCGCCACCATTGCCCAAAATGACCTCGTACCCGTCCGGCACGGAGAAAAGCTCTGCCACCCCTTTGCGCACCCGGCCCACCAGATTCTTGACCGGCGCTTGCCGGTGCGAGGTGCCGAACAGCGCGGCCGCGGTGGTGGTCAGTGCCTGTAATTGCTCGGGTCGGACCTTTGAGGGGCCGCACCCGAAGCGGCCGTCACGGGGTTTGATGTCAGCGGGGATCTGGAGCTGGTCAGCCATGCTCATCAGGGTAGTGAGCGGACCTGGCGCGGCGATGGGGCGGGTTTGTTGTCCGCTTTCGCCGCCATGGATAGCGCCTGGCAGAAGTCGTAGCGCCCGCCACTGGTGTGATCTACGCCACGCCAAGTGGGTGACCACTGGTCAGGCAACAGTGTTCTCGAAGCCTCTAGTCAATTCCCGGTACCTGCGGTACCGTTTAGACATATGACGTCCAAATGTAAACCTCGTTGGGGAGGGCTTGGATATGGCTAGGACGCGAATGGTTCGGCGTTGGCGGCACAAGATGGAAGTGCGCGACGACGCCCAGTACGTTGACATGCTCGCCACACTGTCTGAGGGGTCTGTGCGGCGGAACTTCAACCCGTACACCGATATCGATTGGGAGTCACCGGAGTTCGCTGTCACCGAGAGCGATCCTCGGTGGATTCTCCCGGCCACCGACCCGCTGGGCCGCCATCCCTGGTACCAGGCCCAGCCCGAAGAGCGCAAGATCAAGATCGGCATGTGGCGTCAGGCCAACGTGGCCAAGGTGGGGCTGCATTTCGAGTCGATCTTGATCCGTGGACTGATGAACTACACGTTCTGGGTGCCTAACGGCTCGCCGGAATACCGGTATTGCCTGCACGAATCGGTCGAAGAGTGCAACCACACCATGATGTTCCAGGAGATGGTCAACCGGATCGGTGCTGACGTTCCGGGCATGCCGCGGATGCTGAAGTGGATCTCGCCGTTGGTTCCGTTGGTGGCCGGCCCGCTGCCGGTGGCATTCTTCATCGGCGTGCTCGCCGGCGAGGAACCCATCGACCACACCCAGAAAAACGTGCTGCGCGAAGGCAAGTCGCTGCACCCGATCATGGAACGGGTGATGGCCATCCACGTGGCCGAAGAAGCGCGGCACATCTCGTTCGCCCACGAGTTCCTGCGTAAGCGGCTGCCGGAGCTGACCAAGCGGCAACGGTTCTGGACTGCGCTGTACTTGCCGCTGACGATGAAGCTGTTGTGCCGCGCCATCGTGGTGCCGCCCAGGTCGTTCTGGCGCGAGTTCGACATTCCGCGTGAGGTCAAAAAAGAGCTGTTCTTCCGCTCACCGGAATCGCGAAAGTGGCTGAGCGACATGTTCGGTGACGTTCGGATGCTGGCCTACGACACCGGTCTGATGGAAAACCGCTCCGCGCGGCTGATGTGGCGGATCTGCAAGATCAACGGAAAGCCGTCGCGCTACCGCAGCGAACCGCAGCGTCAGCACCTGACCGCCGTTCCGGCCGCATAGGGACTGCGAGTTCCTTTATGCCGCACGTTATTACCCAGTCGTGCTGTAACGACGGGTCCTGTGTCTTCGCCTGTCCGGTGAATTGCATTCATCCGTCGCCGGATGAGCCGGGCTTCGCGACGACGGAGATGCTCTACATCGATCCGGTCGCCTGCGTCGACTGTGGTGCGTGTGTGAGCGCCTGCCCGGTCGGGGCGATAGCGCCCGACAACCGGCTGGAAAGCAAACAGCTGCCGTTCGTTGAGATCAACGCCTCGTTCTACCCCGAGCGACCGGCCGACGTGAAGCTGCCGCCGACGTCGAAGCTCGCCCCGGTGATCCCGGCCGCGCAGGTGCATGCCCGCCGTCAGCCGCTGACGGTGGCCATTGTCGGGTCGGGGCCGGCGGCGATGTATGCCGCCGATGAACTGCTGACTCAGCATGGCGTGCGGGTCAACGTGTTCGAGAAGCTGCCCACGCCTTACGGGTTGGTGCGCGCGGGAGTGGCGCCTGATCACCAGAACACCAAGAAGGTCACCCGGCTCTTCGACCGGGTCTCCCGTCATCGCCACTTCCGCTTTTATCTCAACGTCGAGATCGGCAAGCACCTGAGCCATGCCGAGTTGCTGACCCACCACCACGCGGTGCTGTACGCGGTCGGTGCACCCGACGACCGCCGGCTGGACATCGACGGCATGGGCCTACCGGGAACCGGGACCGCCACCGAGCTCGTCGCGTGGATCAACGGGCATCCCGATTTCACCGACCTCCCAGTCGATCTCAGTCACGAACGCGTGGTGATCATCGGCAACGGCAATGTCGCCCTGGACGTGGCTCGCGTGCTCACGGCCGACCCCGACGACCTGGCCCGCACCGATATCTCCGACCGCGCGCTCGCAAGCGTTGCGCAACTCCGCGGTCCGCGAGGTCGTGGTCGCCGCCCGGCGCGGCCCGGCCCACTCGGCGTTCACGCTGCCCGAATTGATCGGTCTCACAGGCACATCCGACGTCGTGCTCGATGCCGACGACCACAACCTGGTGGCGCGCGATCTCGCGACCGCCTCGGACACGTTGACCCGGAACAAGCTGGAGATCCTGAGCAAGCTGGGCGACGGTTCGGCTCCGGGGTCGCGCCCGCGGGTCCGGCTGGCCTATCGGCTCACGCCCGACGCGCGTGCTGGGTGAGCAGCGCGCCACCGGCGTGGAGTTCTCGGTCACCGGCACCGAAAACGTGCACCGGATCGACGCGGGCCTGGTGCTGACGTCGATTGGCTACCGCGGCAAGCTGATTCGTGATCTTCCGTTCGACGAGTCGGCATCCGTCGTCCCGAACGACGGTGGCCGTGTCGTCGACCCCGGCTCCGGCCGACCCGTGGCCGGCGCCTACGTCGCGGGGTGGATCAAGCGCGGCCCGACCGGATTCATCGGCACCAACAAATCCTGCTCCTGCCAAACCGTCCAGGCCCTGGTCGCCGATTACAACGCCGGCACGTTGACCGACCCGGCGACCAAGCCGGACGGGCTGGACAAGCTGGTGCACGCACGCCAACCCGACATCGTCGACTCCGCGGGATGGCGCGCCATCGACGCCGCGGAGATCGCCCGTGGCATCGACGACGGCCGGCCGCGCAACAAGTTCACCGATGTCGCCGACATGCTCGCGGCCGCGGCCACCGCGCCACCGACGCCGCGACGCCGGCTGCTGGCGCGGCTGCTCGGCTAGCTAGCCGCTTGCGCCGGACATTGCCGCCTGGATCTCTTCCGGGCTGACCTCGCGCACCGGCTGTCCAAGCGACCACTGATGGCCGAACGGGTCGGCGACCACGCCGTAGCGGTCTCCCCAGAACTGGTCCGCCAGCTCGGTCACCTGCGTGGCGCCGGCGTCGAGTGCCCGCTGGAACTTGGCGTCGACGTCGGTGACCGTCAGATGGATGGTGACCGGAGTTCCGCCCAGTGACTTCGGCGTCATCGACTTGCCGCCACACATCTCCGGGAAGTCGTCGTTGAGCATGACGGTAAAGCCGTTGATGCGGACAGCGGCATGAACCAGCCTGCCGTCGGGACCGGGCACGCGGCCCAGCTCCTCGGCGCCGAAAGCCTTGACGTAGAAATCGATCGCCGCGGAGGCATCGCCGACGACGAGGTGCGGGGATTACTGCAGGTTCGACGTTGATGGCCATTGGGGTCTCCTTGGTGTCGGTTCGCGTGCCAGCCCCGGGCGAGACTGGCTCACGGTTATTGACTGCGCCGCGACACAAAATCATCGCGGCGAGCCCCATTCAATCGCCGGGCACCGACAACTGCGCCCGAGCAGCACTCAGGCGTGGCTGAGAACCCGGTCCCAACCCTCGACGGACTCCGGGCTGCGCGGGTCCGGGCCCACGTAAATCGCCGACGGGCGGACCAGCTTGCCCAGCCGCTTCTGCTCGAGGATGTGCGCGCACCATCCCGCGGTGCGCCCACAGGTGAACATCGCCGGCATCATGTTGGCCGGCACCTGGGCGAAGTCCAGGATCACCGCGGCCCAGAACTCGACGTTGGTCTCGATCGCCCGGTCCGGTCGGCGCTCCCGCAGCTCGGCCAGCGCGGCCTGCTCCACCGCGACCGCGACCTCGTAGCGCGGTGCGCCCAGCCGCTCGGCGGTCGCCCGCAGCACCCGCGCCCGGGGGTCCTCCGCGCGGTAGACCCGGTGCCCGAACCCCATCAGCTTCTCGCCACGGTCCAGGATCCCCTTGACCAGTCCGCGGGCGTCGCCGGTGCGCTCGACCTCTTCGAGCATCGGCAGCACCCGGGCCGGCGCCCCACCGTGCAGCGGCCCGCTCATCGCCCCGATCGCACCGGACAGCGCCGCCGCGACGTCGGCGCCGGTCGAGGCGATCACCCGCGCGGTGAACGTCGAGGCGTTCATGCCGTGCTCGGCGGCCGACACCCAGTAGGCGTCGATGGCCTCGACGTGCTTCGGGTCGGGTTCGCCCTGCCAGCGGGTCATGAAACGTGCTGTGACCGTTTGGCATTCATCGATGACTCGTTGCGGGACGGCCGGCTGGTAGATGCCGCGTGCGGACTGCGCGACATAGGACAGTGCCATCACCGACGCCCGGGCCAGCTGGTCGCGGGCGGTGGCTTCGTCGGTATCGAGCAGTGGCTTGTACCCCCAGATCGGCGCAAGCATCGCCAGGCCCGCCTGCACGTCGACCCGCACGTCACCGGTGTGGATCGGCAGCGGGAACGGCTCGGCGGGCGGCAGCCCGTGGCCGAACCGACCGTCGACCAGCAGCGCCCACACGTCGCCGAATGTGACCTGCTGACCCACCAGGTCCTGGATGTCGACACCGCGGTAGCGCAGCGCGCCGCCGTCTTTATCCGGTTCGGCGATCTCGGTGGTGAAGGCCACCACGCCTTCGAGGCCGGCGACGAAATTTTCCGGGACCACAGTCATAGGAAAATTCTCGCACCCCGCCTTTGGACCGACGCTACCGGCCGGTAGCAACCGCCGGTAGCGTTGGCGCGATGGCAGGACCAGACGACGATCACCTGCAGCGGATGCGAGTGGAATACGGGTCCGCGGAGAGCGACGGCAGCTCCGATCTCGACGCGGACTGGCTCGACGGCGGTTGGCTTGCGTTGTTGCGCAAGTGGATTGATGACGCCGAACGTTTCGGCGTCGCCGAGCCCAACGCGATGGTGCTGGCAACCGTCGCGGACGGCAAGCCGGTGAGCCGATCGGTGTTGTGCAAAAGCGTCGATGAGACCGGAATCACCTTTTTCACCAACTATGACTCGGCCAAAGGTATCGAGCTGGCGGCGACGCCGTACGCGTCGGCGACCTTCCCCTGGTACCTACTGGGCGGCAGGTCCACATTCGCGGCGCGGTGACCAAGGTCGATCCGCAGGTCACCGAGGACTACTGGTCCAAGCGGCCGCGCGGCTCGCAGCTGGGTGCGTGGGCGTCGCACCAGTCGCAGCCGATCGCCTCGCGCGCGGCGCTGCTCGATCAGCTGGCGGAGGTGACCGCCCGCTTCGCCGACTTCGAGCGGGTCCCGGTGCCACCGGACTGGGGCGGATATCTGCTCGCGCCCGAGGTGGTGGAATTCTGGCAGGGCCGGGAAAACCGGGTGCATAACCGCATTCGGGTCGTCGGCGGTCACGTCGAGCGCCTGCAGCCCTGATCACGCGCCTGTGCGGCCTCACACCGCACGATAAGCGCGGGTTCACCTGGAGGAAAGCCGCGAGGCTCGGCAGACCCGACCCCGGGCAGGCGCGCCGTCGCGATAACGACTACCTTCAGCTGTACGCACCTAGTCAGGGCGCAGCCATATCAGCCAGAGCGCAAAGGGGTTCTCGTGGCCGACACCGACGACACCGCATCTCTGAAGTACCCGGGGGGCGAGATCGACCTGACAGATCGTCCACGCCACCGAAGGAACTGACGGTATTGCGCTCGGCCCGCTGTTGGCCAAGACCGGCTACACCACGTTCGACAACGGCTTCGTCAACACCCCGCGTCGCCAAGAGCTCCATCACCTACATCGATGGCGACGCCGGCATCCTGCGCTACCGCGGTATCCCGATCGAGCAGCTCGCCGAGAAGTCGACCTTCATCGAGGTCAGCTACCTGCTGATCTACGGCGAGCTGCCGAGCACCGACCAGCTGGCCGACTTCACCCAGCGGATCCAGCTGCACACGATGCTGCACGAGGACCTGAAGCGGTTCTTCGACGGCTTCCCGCGCAACGCGCACCCGATGCCGGTGCTGTCCAGCGCGGTCAACGCGCTCTCGCGCGTACTACCCGGACTCGCTGGACCCGACCGACAACGAGCAGGTCGAGCTGTCGACGATCCGGCTGCTGGCCAAGCTGCCGACCATCGCCGCCTACGCGTACAAGAAGTCGGTCGGTCAGCCGTTCCTCTACCCGGACAACTCGCTGTCGCTGGTGGAGAACTTCCTGCGGATGACGTTCGGACTGCCGGCCGAGCCCTACGAGGCCGACCCCGAGGTGGTGCGGGCGCTGGACATGCTGCTCATCCTGCACGCCGACCACGAGCAGAACTGTTCGACGTCGACGGTGCGGCTGGTGGGCTCGTCCCAGGCCAACCTGTTCACCTCGATCTCCGGCGGCATCAACGCGCTGTGGGGCCCGCTGCACGGCGGCGCCAACCAGGCGGTGCTCGAGATGCTCGAGCAGATCCGCGAGAGCGGCGACGACGTCAGCGAGTTCGTCCGCAAGGTGAAAGAACCGCGAAGACGGCGTCAAGCTGATGGGCTTCGGCCACCGCGTCTACAAGAACTACGACCCGCGGGCCCGGATCGTCAAGGAACAGGCCGACAAGATCCTGGCCAAGCTCGGCGGCGACGACGACCTGCTGGACATCGCCAAGGAGCTCGAAGAGGCCGCGCTGACCGACGACTACTTCATCGAGCGCAAGCTCTACCCGAACGTCGACTTCTATACCGGCCTGATCTACCGGGCCCTCGGCTTCCCGACGCGGATGTTCACCGTGCTGTTCGCGCTGGGCCGGCTGCCCGGCTGGATCGCGCACTGGCGTGAGATGCACGACGAGGGCGACAGCAAGATCGGCCGTCCGCGCCAGATCTACACCGGCTACACCGAACGCGACTACGTCGCCATCGACGGCCGGTAACCCGCGGGCGTTAGCTTCGCAGCGAGGCCAGCACCGCCATCGCGGCGTTGTGGCCGCCGATGCCCGACACCGCCCCGCCGCGGCGGGCGCCGGAGCCGCACAGCATGATCCGTTCGTGGGCGGTGGCTACGCCCCATTGCCGTGCCGGGGTGTCCAGCGGGTCGTCGTCGTCGGCGAACGGCCAGGACAACGCGCCGTGGAAGATGTTGCCCGCGGTCATCCGCAGGGTGCGCTGCAAGTCCAGGGTGGTCGTCGTCTCGATGCATGGCCGACCGTGCACGTCGCGTCATCAGCACGTCCTGAATCGGTTCGGCCAGAACGGAATTCAGTGACGCCAGGACCGACTCGGTCAGCTGATCGCGGAGTGCGGGTCGCTGCCGTCCAGCAACGAGTGCGGTGTGTGCAAGCCGAACACCGTCATCGTCTGGGCGCCCGAGTCGCGCAGCCCGGCCGACAAGATGCTCGGGTCGGTCAGCGAATGGCAGTAGGCCTCGCACGGCAACGGATCCGGTAACCGCCCGGCGGCAGCCCGCGAGTAGGCCGTATCCAGTTGGGTCCACGTCTCGTTGACGTGGAACGTCCCGGCGAATGCCTGTTCGGGTGTGACGCTGTCGTCGCGCAACCGGGGCAGTCGGCGCAGCACCATGTTCACCTTCACCTGCGCGCCCGGGGCCGCCGGCGCCGGCGGTTCACCGAGCAGGCCGGCCAACACCGCCGGTGTGACGCCGGCCAGCACGAACCGGCCCTGGACCAGGTGCTCTTCGTCGCCGCTGCGGTAGCGCACCCGGCCGTCCGGTTCCACAGCGTAAACCTCTGCGTCGGTGGTTATTTCGGCGCCGTGCCCGGACGGCGGCGGCGGCCAGCGCCGAGGTCACCGAGCCCATCCCGCCGACCGGGACGTCCCAGTCGCCGGTGCCCCCGCCGAGCACGTGATACAGGAAGCAGATGTTCTGCGCAGTGACGGATCGTCGAGGCGGGCGAAGGTGCCGATCAGCGCGTCGGTGGCGATCACGCCGCGGACCAGGTCGTTGCCGCACCGCATCGACGATGGCCTGCCCGATCGGCTCGTCGACCATGGCCCGCCACGCGGCCGCGGCATCGGGATCGCCGCCGTCCAGAACATGGCGGCGGGCCTGCTCGCGGGTGCGCAGCGGTTCGATCAGCGTCGGCCAGAGCCGTTCGGTCACCAGTCGGCAGCGCCGGTAGAACGCGGCGAAACCGCGCTCATCGTCGGCCGCGCCGACCGCGGCGAATGCATCGTGTCCGCCGTCCGACCCGACCAGCAGGCCGGAGCGGCCGGCCGTAGCCGGGTCGGGGGTATACGACGAAAATTGCCGCCGGGCCAACCGCACCGGGCGCCCAGGTCCTCGACGATGCGCGACGGCAGCAGGCTGACCAGATACGAGTACCGCGACACCCGGACGTCGACACCGTCGAAGGCCTGCGCCGATACCGCGGCCCCGCCGATGTGCCCCAGCCGCTCCAGCAGCCGCACCCGCAGGCCCGCCCGGGCCAGATAGGCCGCCGCGACCAGGCCGTTGTGGCCGCCGCCAACGACGACTACGTCGAATTCGGAAATCCGGGCGCGTCATCGACGGCCATCTCTAGCCGAGATAGCCCTCGACCTGGTCGGCCGGACGCACCGCGGCCTCGCGCGGGTCGCCACCGGTTTCGCGCAGCGCCCGCCGCTGCCGCAGCAGGTCCCAGCACTGGTCGAGTTCGACCTCCAGCCGGCGCAGGCGGTCGTGCTCCTCGGACTCGCTGATGTCGCGGTGCTGCAGCTGTGCCCGCAGGTTTTTCTCCTCGGCGACCAGGTCGCGGATGTGCGCCAGGGTCTCGCTGTCGGTCGGTTTCCTGCCATTGCCCATCGCTCCAGTGTGCCCGAGGTCAGCGGTGTCGCCGGTGCCGACTCGGTAGGCTGCATATCGCCTGCAGGACGCACGAGTCCCGGAAGTGCATCGAGGAGGGCCAGTGAGGGGTTCGGGCGCGTTCGGCCAGCGGCCGCGACCGCCGAGCGCGGCGGACCCCGATTCTCACCGGCGCTCGCTGGGCCTTCCGTGGCTGATTGGCTTGGTGGTTATTCCGTTGCTGATAGCGGCAATCGGCTATGGCGCCTTCGAGCGGCCCCGGTCCGCCGAACGGCGCCGACCGGCGCTGCCGACACTCGACCGTCGAATACGTCCGGTGCTGCCGCAGTTGTCCTTGGCGCCGCTTTCAATTAGCCGCAATGGCAACGACATTACGCTGTCCGGCGACTTTCCCGATGATTCCGCAAAAGCGGCGCTGATGAAGGTGCTGAAAAACTCACTGCCTGCCGGCGTCAACATCATCGACCAAATCCATACTCAATCCCAATATCGACGCACTCGATTTCTCGAACGCGGGACCGGTTTTCAAGGCCAGCGCGTCGATTACCGACTTCAGTCTCACGGTCAACGGTGACACCGTCACCCTGGCCGGAACTGCCGCGTCGCAAGATCAGAAGAACGCCATCGAGCGCGGCCGCAACACACCTGGTCGAGTCTGAATGTCGTTGACCAGATTGCAGGTTGACGGGCTCGGCTCCACCGCCGGTCACCGTCCGGCCACCTGCAGCCGTCCGTGCGGCGATCTGCAAGCGGCCGTCAATACCGCGACCGGCGGGCCGATTACCTTCGGGAACGACGGATTCAGCCTGACCCCGGCCGATGATCAGATTCTGACTCAGGTGGCGGACAAGCTGAAGGCATGCCCGAACGCGCACGCGACGATCAACGGCTACACCGACGATTCCGGCACCCAGGCGATCAACGTCCCGCTGAGCAACAACCGCGCCCAAACGGTCGCCGATTTCCTTGTCGCCCATGGTGTTACCGGCGATCGCCTGACCGTTAGGGGCCTCGGTTCGATCAACCCGGTCGCCACGAACGACACCCCCGATGGCCGAGCCAAGAATCGCCGCGTCGAAATCGTGGTCAGCTAAGGAGGATCAGCATGGACTTCGTGATCCAGTGGTTGTGGTATCTGCTGGCCTTCGTGGCGGGATCGGCAGTCGCCTGGGTGATCGCGGCGTTGATAGGTGCGCGACGATGAATCACGTGCACTGGTGGCTATTCGGCTTGTCCTTTGTGATGGGGTTGGTGCTGACGCTCGCGCTCTTGAGTCGACCCGCTCAAACGCGAAGTGCCGCTGGAAGTTCCGGTCGATAACTCGCTGATACCGGACCCTCCGACGACAAGGATTGTGTCCGAATCGCCGACCACGCAGATCCCCACGGATGTCGAGTCGCGGACGACAAAGATTCCGGTCACGAAAAGCGTTCCACAAGAGCAGGTTCCGGCTGCTCAGGAATCGCCGACGAAGAAGATCCCGGTGGCGCCGCCAGCGCCCTACGGACCCGGCTCCGCACAATCCGCCCCCGATGGCCGCGGCCCGGCGGGATGGTTGGTCAAGGCGCGTTCGGATACCCGCCTTTACTACGTCCCCGACAACCCCACGTACGACCCAATGGTCGCCCAGGTCTGGTTCAAGGACGAAGACTCCGCTTTGCGGGCCGGCTTCACGCCGTGGCACAACAACTCGCGGAAATGACCACGAGGGTCGGGCTTTAACTCGGGGCGGGCAGACGCAGCAGGAGCCGCGCGCCGCCCAGCGGGCTGTCTTCCAGCGAAGCCGTCCCGCCGTGCAGGTGGGCCTGCTGGGCGACCAGGGCCAGCCCCAGACCCGACCCCGAGTGCGAGGCCGTCGACCCGCGGGAGAACCGTTCGAAAACCACTTGGCGCTCGCTTTCGGGCAGCCCGCTGCCGTTGTCGTCGACGGCGATCTCCACTCCGGCGCGCGAGCTGACCGCCGACAGCTGGACCCGGGTGGCGCCGCCATGCTTGACGGCGTTGGCGATCGCGTTGTCGACGGCGAGACGCAATCCGGCCGGCATCCCAACGATGATGCAGGTGGGTGACGGCACCAGGGATACGTCGAGGTCGGGGTAGATGCGGGTCGCGTCGTGGGCGGCGCGGTCCAGCAGGTCGGTGATGTCGACCGGCACGTGATCGTCCGAAGTCGACAGTTCGCCCTGCGCCAACCGCTCGAGCGCACTCAGGGTTGTCTCGATCCGCGACTGGGTGCGGATGACGTCGCTGATCACCTCTTTGCGCTGGTCGTCGGGCAGGTCCAGGGTCGACAACACCTCGAGGTTGGTGCGCATCGCGGTCAGCGGAGTGCGCAGTTCGTGGGAGGACACGGCAGCGAAATCGCGCGCCGAGGTCAGGGCCTCCTTGGTGCGGTTCTGCTCGTTCCAGATGCGTTGCAGCATGCCGCGCATGGCCTCGGCGATCTCGACGGCCTCGGTGGCGCCGTGCACTTCGACCCGTGGTGCCTCGTCGCCCGCGTCGATCAACCGGGTTTGCTGCGCAAGCTGTTTGAACGGACGCACCGCGAACGAGGCCAGCAGCCACGCAAACACCATCGACGCGAAGATGGCAAAACCGCAGATCAACAGCACCCTGCGATGCAGGTTGTTGGTCTCGGCGAGGGTGGCGTCATACGTCGCGCCAACGGCCAGCGATCTCGGCCCGGGCCCAGGGATCTCCACCGTGCGCACTCGATAGCGCACCCCATGGACGTAGGCATCGGCGTAGTCGCCGTTGAGCTTGGGCAGCGTGACGTCGGAATTCGACTCGACCACTTCGCCGAGGCGCACAGTGATGATCGCGTCCCGGTCGCTGGGTGAGCGCGGGATTTCAGCCAGCCCGCGGCCAACGAACGGGATCGCGAAACCCGCTGCCTCATCGAGCCGGCGGTCCAGCCGCTCCTTGCGGTCGTTGGTGATCCCGACCCAGACGACGGTGCCGACGATGAGTACCGGAATCGCGGCGCCGATGGCTGTCGCGAGCACCACCCGGGTCCGCAGCGAGGGCGTTCGGGCCAAGATCCGCGATAGGAATTTCATGGCGATTGCTATCTAGTGCATCGCTACTGCATCCGCAGCACGAACCCAACTCCGCGGACGGTGTGCAGCAGCCTCGGGCCGCCGTTGGCCTCCAGCTTGCGGCGCAGGTACCCGATGAACACGTCGACGACGTTGGTGTCGGCGGCGAAGTCATAGCCCCACACCAGCTCCAACAGCTGTGCGCGGGACAGCACCGCGGTCTTGTGCTCGGCCAGCACCGCCAGCAGGTCGAACTCGCGCTTGGTCAGGTCGACGTCGACGCCGTTGACCCGGGCCCGCCGACCGGGGATGTCCACTTCCAGCGGCCCCACCGTGATGGTTTCCGACGACGACGACGCGGTGGCCCCGCGGCGGCGCAGCAGCGCCTTGACCCGCGCGACCAGTTCGGCCAGCACGAACGGTTTGACCAGGTAGTCGTCGGCACCGGCCTCCAGGCCGGCCACGCGGTCGTCGACCGAGCTGCGTGCGGACAGCACGCAGACCGGGACGTCGTTGTCCATGGCGCGCAGGGCGGTGACGACGCTGACGCCGTCCAGCACGGGCATGTTGATATCCAGCACGATCGCGTCCGGCCGGGTCTCGGTGGCGCTGCGCAAGGCCTCGGCCCCGTCGACGGCGGTGGAGACTTCGAAGCCGGATAGCCGCAGGCCGCGTTCCAGCGAGGCGAGCACATCGGCGTCGTCGTCAACGACCAAGACGCGAGGTGCGGTCGTCCCGCCAGTGTCCATGCCGACCATCTTGCAGGATTGTTGCCCGGGATGGGTCACGGGGGAGGGGTCGGATGCCTAAATGGTTACGCTTTCGAGTCTCCGCCGCGACTGCCTGCCGATGACACCATGCCATGATCGAATCCAGGTGGCGGGCCGAGACATTCGGGGTCTTGGTCAGCGTTGTCGTTGCGGGCCTTCGATTTCGGTGCCACCGGCCGCAAAGGAACTTCAGAGACGGAATCGTTGTGACTGAGGCCATGGGCCCGCCGGATATACCTGTGCTTCGCTCATCGTCTGCGATCGCCACTGCGCCCAAACGCCCGGGGGCGGTGTCGGACCTGATGCGGCTGCTTCCCTACCTGGTTCCCCACCGCGCGCGCTGGATCGTCATCGTGTTGGTTGCGATCGCCAGTCTCGTTGCCACGGTGGGCATCCCGATCATGACCAGGGCCGTTATCGACGGGCCGGTGCGCCACCACGACCCGAGCGGTTTGTGGGTGCTGGGCATCGCGGCAACGACTCTCGGGCTGGGCGACGCGGTGATGTTGTTCATCCGCCGCTGGTTCACCGCGCATGCCACGATGGGCGTCGAGACGGATATCCGCAGGGACCTGCACGCCCGCCTGCAGACGCTGCCGATGTCGTTTCACCATCGATGGCAAACCGGTCAACTGGTATCGCGGATTATGAGCGATCTGTCCACTATCCGCGATTTGATGTCGTTCGGAGCGGTGTTCATGCTGCTCAACGTCCTGCAAATCACCGCGGTGACAGTGTGCCTGCTGGTGATGTACTGGCCGTTGGGCCTCGTCGTGCTGGGGTCGATCGTGCCGATCATGGCCACCGTGCTGCACTACCAGGGGGAGTTCACCCGCCTGTCGCGGCAGGCCCAAGACCAATCCGGCCACCTCGCAACGCATGTCGAGGAGTCGGCGCTGGGTCGCGGGGTGGTCCTGGCGTTCGGCCGCGAGGACCACGTATTCGAGCGGTTCGACGCGCAAGCCAGCAGGATGTACGAGATCGGGCGCGCCAAGGTGTCGGTGGCGGCGAAGTTTTGGACCTTGCTCGAGGTCATTCCCAATGTGGCCCTCGTGGTGCTGCTGGGTTTCGGTGCGTACGCGGCGGGCCACGGTCTGGTCACGATCGGCACGCTGGCCGCCTTCATCACCATGACGCTGTCGCTGGTCTGGCCGGTCGCCTCGATGGGCTTTCTCCTGTCAATGACCCAGGAGGCGATGACGGCGGCGAACCGGATCGCCGAAATCTTCGATGCACCCTGCGAGATCACCGACGGGCCCAACGCCGGAACCGGTCGGGGCCGGGCGACTCGAGCTGCGCGATGTGGGCTTTCGGGTGCCGGACTCGGCAGGGGGCGACAAATGGTTGCTCCGCCACGTCACGTTGGCTGTCGAGGCGGGCGAGACGGTGGCCCTCGTCGGCGCCACCGGTGCAGGGAAATCCCTTCTCACAGCGATGTTTTCCCGAATCTATGACGGCATCGGAGGGACAAATTCTCCTGGACGGCCAGGACATCCGGGACATGTCGCTGTCGTCGCTGCGCCGATCGGTATGCACGGCGTTCGAGGACCCGACGGTGTTCTCGATGTCGGTGGCCGAGAACCTACGGCTGGGCCGGCCGGATGCCACCGACGCGGAATTGGCCGTGGCCATCGACATCGCGGCGGCGCGGTTCGTCGACGACCTGCCGTTTGGGCTCGACACCCGCATCGGGGAACAGGGCCTGCGGCTCTCCGGCGGACAGCGCCAGCGGTTGTGCCTTGCCCGCGCGATCGTCGCGTCGCCCAAGCTGCTGGTGATCGACGACGCCCTGTCCGGGCTCGACGCGCTTACCGAGACCGAGATCACCGAGGCGCTGCGGGTGGCGCTCGAGGGGGTCACCGGCATCATCGTCGCGCGCCGGCTGTCCACTCTGCTGCTCGCCGATCGGGTGGCGTTGCTGGAAGACGACGAGGCCGGGCCGACTATCACCCATCGTCGGGACGCATGCGGAGCTTTTCGCTCAGGTGCCGCAATACCGCTACCTGCTGACCGCCCATCGTGGACATGACAACGACGTCATCGACTGTACAACAACGGATTTCGCAATGAAGATGACGGAGCATCGATGACCACGCTGGACACCAGGCCCATTCTGGTCGGCAAGGACGAAGCAGCCCACAACTATCACGATCCGGCCATCGAGGAGACCCAGACCCGCGGGCGGGACGCGAGGGCCCTGCTGGGTTCGCTGCTGCGGCCGCACGCGCTGACCCTCGGGCTGGTCCTGGGAGTCGCGCTATTGGAAAACGCTGCGCGGCTTTCGGTTCCAATGCTGGTCCGGCGCGGTATCGACCACGGAATTCCGGCGGTCACGCACGGCGGCTCGGCGCGCGGACTGGTGCTCATCGTCGGTGCGCTGTGCGGTGTGGTGGTGGTGCACGGCATCAGCCGCTGGTTTTTCCTGAACCGCGCCGGGCGACTCCGTCAGAAAGTGTTGCTGGACCTACGCCGTCGGGTGTTCCGGCACTTCCAGCGGCTCGACATCGCCTTTCACGAGCGCTACACCACCGGCCGAGTGGTGACCCGGCTGACCAACGACGTCGAAGCCGTCGACGACATGTTGTTCGCCGGCTTCGACTGCTTGATCACCGCCGCGCTCACACCACTGGGAGTAGCCATCCTGCTGCTCATCCTGGACTGGCGGCTGGGACTGATGTGCCTGGCGGTTTTCCCGATCCTGCTGGTCCTGGGCGTATGGTTCCGCCTCCAATCGGCGAGAACCTACCGTGAGGTGCGAGAGAGCACCGCGCTGGTCATCATGCAGTTCATCGAGACGATGGCGGGCATCAAGGCCCTACAGGCTTACCGAAGTGAGCCGCGGACCCAGCGCGTCTTCGAGGACATCGCCGACCAGTACCGGGCGATCCTGGTCAAGTCCTTCAAGCTCATGGCCGTCTTCACCCCCGGTGTGAAGGTGATCGGCAACATCACCACCGGAGTGGTGATCCTTTATGGCGGCAGCCAGGTGCTCAATGGCGATATGACGATCGGCACCTTCGCCGCCTTTCTGCTCTACCTGCGGATGTTCTTCGAGCCGCTGCACGAGATCACCCATTTCTTCAATGCATTTCAGGCCGCGACGTCAGCGCTGGAGAAGTTGGCCGCTGCCCTCAACAGACGCCCGGCGATCGCGGAACCCGAGATGCCTTTGGCGCGCTCGGGTGATGCATGCGCAACCGACTTTGCCGCTGGCACAGTCATCTTCGATGACGTGCATTTCAGCTACGTGCCGGGCCAGCCGGTCCTCTCCGGGCTGTCGGTGACGGTGCCCGCCGGTCAGACGGTGGCGCTGGTGGGACGCAGCGGCACCGGCAAGTCCACCATCGCCAAACTGCTGGCCAGGTTCTACGACCCGACCTCGGGATCGATCACCTTGGACGGTGTCGATCTTCGCGATCTCGCGCACGCCGATCTGCGCCGCAATGTGGTGCTGGTCGCGCAGGAAAGCTTCGTGTTCACCGGCACGATCGCCGATAACATCCGGTTTGGCCGCCCCGATGCCACCGACACCGAAGTCAGGGATGCGGCCGCCGCGATCGGCGCCGACCTTTTCATTGCCGCGCTCCCCGCCGGGTACCAGACCGAGGTCAGCAACGGCGGGGTGCAGCTGTCGGCGGGTCAGCGTCAGCTCATTGCCCTGGCCCGCGCGTTCCTGGCCGACTCGGCGGTGCTGATCGTGGACGAGGCGACGTCGGCGCTGGACGTCCCCAGCGAGCGCATGGTGCAACACGCGCTGGAGACCGTGCTCGCCGACCGCACCGCCCTGATCATCGCCCACCGGTTGGACGTCGTCGAAAACGTCGATCGGGTGCTGGTGCTGGGCGAGCAGGGCCACATCGTCGCCGACGGCACGCCCGCCGATCTGACTCACAGCGGCGAACGAACTCACCGTCGTTGTGCGGGCTGCGGTGGCAGATCAGCGGTACCGCAGGCCGCTCAACTGCAACGCCAGCTGCCGTCGCACGGCGGGAACATGCGCAGCCAAGCGCATTCCCGCGTTACGGACCGGGCGTAAGGGGCGCGGCAGCGTCGAGATGCGGGTCAGTCGGCCGGTCAGTCTTAATACCTGCTCAGCTCTGCGGTGCTGAACTGTGCAGTAGCGGTCCAATGCCGCATCGGATCCGCCGTGCAGAACCTCAGACAGCGCCGCGGCCAGTGAAATCCCGTCGGCAATACCGAGATTCATGCCCTGGCCGCCGGCGGGGCTGTGCACATGGGCGGCGTCGCCGGCTAGCAGTATGCGGCCGGCTCGATAGTCGTCGGCAACGCGGTGGTGGATCCGGAACCGGGTCCCCCACAGTAACTCGGTG
The DNA here is from genome assembly GCA_963832935.1 of uncultured Actinomycetota bacterium. Taxonomy (GTDB): domain Bacteria; phylum Actinomycetota; class Actinomycetes; order Mycobacteriales; family Mycobacteriaceae; genus Mycobacterium. The sequence goes on along the minus strand of CAWHWA010000006.1, from coordinate 43,695 downwards.
ACCACCGTCCGGCCCGGCCCGAAGCCCCGGGTATCCAGTAGCGACTGGACGAATGCTGCCGACGGCGCCGCTGGCGCCTCCGAAGTCGGCGCGACGATGCGAAAGATGTTGTCCGGCAGCGGGGCCAGCACGTTCAGTCCCTCGTTGGCGTAGAACAGGATGACCTCATCGCGTGGTGCCTCACCGGACACCCGAACGTCGGCAAGTACGAAAGACTCCGCGAATTCACCACCGGCAAAGCCGATTCCGGCTTGGTCGCGAACCGTGCTGTGCATACCGTCGGCGCCGACGATGTAGCCGGCCCGAATGCTTTCGCCATCCTCGAAGGTGGCCGTGACCCCGTCGGTGTCCTGCATGACGCGGCGCAGCGTCTTGGGCCGGATCACCTCACCGCCCAGTTCGTGCAGTCGCTCCAGCAGCAGCCGCTCGGTGTCAGCCTGCGAGAGCATCAGTGTGTACGGATGCTGCGTCGCAAGCCCGCTGAAGTCGACCGGGATCAATACGCGCGGGCCCTCCCGCACGGTGAAGCGCGGTGCGATCAGCCCGGCTTTGACCATTCGCCGGGCCACGTCGAGGTCTTCGAGCACCTCGAGTGTGCGGGCGTTGACCGCGGCCGCGCGGGAGGTGTTCGCGCCTTGGGGAAGCTTGTCGGTCACTACCGTCCGGATCCCGCCGGCGACGAGCGACGCGGCAAGCGTGAGGCCGGTGGGCCCGGCGCCTACGACCAGGACATCGGTGTCGTTCATGGTTTCGGCTCCTCTCGCAGAAGCTTAGGGAACTAGTCAACGCTTGTTGGCATAACTCCATGCTGGCGCGCCGGGCGCCCGATGTCAACAGTTGTTGGCCTACAATTGTTGACATGAGGCGATCGTCGGAACAGACGAAGGCGGTGATCCTGGCGGCGGCCCGGGCGCGGTTCGGGTCGGCCGGTTTCCAGGGGGCCACGATCCGGGGGATCGCCGCGGACGCCGGGGTGGATCCGGCGATGGTGATGCGGTACTACGGCAGCAAAGACCAACTGTTCGCGGCCGCGGCGAAGTTCGATCTGCGGTTCCCCGATGTCGCGACGATGGACCGCGCGCAGGTAGGGCCGACGCTGGTCCGGCACTTTCTCGATCGCTGGGAGGACGATGCGTTGGTGATCTTGCTGCGGTCCAGTGCCACCAACGGCGACGCTGCGCAACGGATGCAGGAGATATTCCGAACCCAAATGCAGCCGCTCGCCGCGCGCTTCGTATCTGACGAGGAATCCGGCGCGCGGGCCGGGCTTATCGCGACCCAAATTCTGGGTATGGCGTTGTGCCGCTTCGTGTTACGACTTCCGCCCGTCGTCGAGATGAGCCGTGACGAGATCGTCGAATGGATCGGCCCGACGATTCAGCGTTACCTCGGGCTACCGGAGGGCTGACGCCAGGGCCGCGGTAACCCGACGTCTCAAGGCAATCCGATGCCGCGGTAGCGGCGCAGCCGTGCGGCGATGCGCTCGGCGCCGGGCATGTCGCGCAGCGCGTGTACCTCGGCGGCGATGGCGCTGGCCAGTCGCTGGGAGAACTCGATCGGCTCGTCGGCGGCGTCGGGAAGCTCCGGCACGATCGCGTCGACGATCCCGGACCCCAGCAGGTCGGCCGACCGAATGCCTTGGGCCGCAGCAAGTTCAGGAGCATGTTCGGTATCGCGGAAGACGATCGCGCTGGCGCCCTCGGGTGGCAGCGGGGCCAGCCAGCCGTGCAGCGCGGCCAGCACCCGGTCGGCGGGCACCATCGACAGCGCCGGCCCGCCGCTGCCCTGGCCCAGCAGCACCGACACCGTCGGGGTATCCAGCGTCACCAGCTCGGCCACGCACTGCGCGATCTGACCGGCCAGCCCGCCCTGTTCGGCTTCGGCCGACAGCGCGGGGCCCGCGGTGTCGATCACCAGCACCAGCGGCAGCCGCAACTCGGCGGCCAGCGCCATGCCGCGGCGGGCTTCCCGCAACGACGCGGGCCCGACCAGCCCGCCGGTGAGCCGCTGCTGGCCGAGAACCACCGCCGGTTGCCCGGCGAATCGGGCCAGCGCCAACAGGGTGGTCGCCGCCTCCCCGCTACCGGTACCGGACAACAGCACCCGGTCGGTGGCGCCGTGTCGCAGCAGATACCCGACACCCGGCCGGTCCGGCCGCCGCGACGCGACCACCGAATCCCACGCCGGCACCTCGGGTATCGACCCGGCCGGCTGCGGGGCGGGTAGCGGCTCGGGTGCGTCGGAGATGACCGTCAGCGCGCGATCCACCGTGCGGCGCAGTTCGTCAATGGCGACGACGCCGTCGATCACCCCGTGCCGCTGCAGGTTCTCCGCGGTCTGGATGCCCGCGGGGAACGGCTCGCCGTAGAGCAGCTCGTAGACCCGGGGCCCGAGGAAGCCGATCAGCGCGCCGGGCTCGGCGACGGTGATGTGGCCCAGCGAGCCCCACGACGCGAAAACTCCGCCCGTCGTCGGGTTCCGCAGGTAAACGAGGTAGGGCAGGTGGGCCTGCTTGTGGAGTCTGACGGCCGCGGCGATCTTGACCATCTGCAGAAACGCGACCGTGCCCTCTTGCATGCGGGTACCGCCGGAGCTCGGCGAGGCCAGCAGCGGGAGCCGCTCGGCTGTGGCGCGCTGCACGGCGTTGGTGATCCGTTCGGCCGCCGCCACCCCGATCGAGCCGCCGAGGAAGCTGAACTCGCAGACCACGACCGCCACCCGGCGCCCGGATATTCGCCCCTCGCCGGTCAGCACCGCCTCGTCCAGCCCGGTGGCGGCCCGGGCGTCGGCGAGCTCGCGCGCGTAGGCGTCGCTGATCGGTATGGCCAGCGGCTCGCTGTCCCAGCTCACGAAGGAGCCTTCGTCCAGCACCGCATCCTGCAGTTGGTCGGTCGTGATGCGACTCACGACACGAGGCTATATAGGCTGGCGCCCATGATCGGTATCACGCAGGTCGAAGCGGTTATGACCATCGAGTTGCAGCGTCCGGAGCGCCGCAACGCCCTGAACTCACAACTGGTCGACGAACTGCGGGAGGCCGTGCTGAAGGCCGGTGACGGGTCGACCCGCGCGATCGTGCTGACCGGCCAGGGCACGGTGTTCTGCGCCGGCGCGGACCTCAGCGGTGACGCCTTCGCGGCCGACTACCCAGACCGGCTCATCGAACTGCACAAGGCCCTGGATGCGGCTCCCATCCCGGTGATCGGCGCCATCAACGGACCCGCCATCGGTGCGGGCCTGCAGCTGGCCATGCAATGCGATCTGCGGGTCGTCGCCCCGGATGCGTTCTTTCAGTTTCCGACGTCGAAATACGGTCTTGCCCTGGATAACTGGAGCATCCGACGGCTCTCGTCGCTGGTCGGTCACGGCCGGGCCCGGGCGATGCTGCTGACCGCGGAGAAGTTGACCGCCGAGACGGCGCTGCAGACGGGTATGGCCAACCGGATCGGGACACTGGAAGACGCCCAGGCCTGGGCCGCTGAGACCACCGGGCTGGCGCCGCTGGCGATCCAGCACGCGAAGCGGGTACTCAACGACGACGCTATCGAGGAGGCGGATCCGGTGCACAAGGAGCTCTTCGACAAGGCCTGGGGGAGCCAGGACGTCATCGAAGCGCAAGTCGCCCGGATAGAGAAGCGACCACCGAAGTTCCAGGGGGCCTGACAGTCATGGTGCGCGCAGCATTCCGCCTAGCCGCCGGCACGGTCACGCTGGCCGCTGGGGGGTGGATGTTGCGCGCGCTGCACGGCGCGCCGGCCGCTCTCGGAGCCGACCCGACCTCGATCCGGGCGGTGGCCGAGCGGTCGCCGAACTACCGCGACGGCGTCTTCGTCAACCTCGACCCGGCGTCGATCTTCAACGTGGACCGTGCGCAACTGGGGCAGATCGCGGCGGAGTTTTTGGGTGGGCGCGGCAAGAGCCGGCCACCTGCGCCGATTCCGTTGGCGGCGCCGGGGATTTTCGACGGCGACCCCAGCGCGCTGGCCGTGAGCTGGTTCGGCCACTCCACGGCGCTGCTGGAGATCGACGGCTACCGGGTGCTCACCGATCCGGTCTGGAGCGACCGCTGCTCGCCGTCAGACGTGGTGGGCCCGGAGCGCCTGCATCCGCCCCCGGTGCAACTCGAAGCACTGCCCGCAGTCGACGCCGTGGTGATCAGCCATGACCACTACGACCATCTCGACATCGACACCATCGTCGCGCTGGCCCACACCCAGCGGGCCCCGTTCTTCGTCCCACTCGGTGTGGGTGCCCACCTTCGCGCATGGGGCGTACCCGAGCAGCGCATCGTCGAACTCGACTGGCACGAAAGCGGTCACGTCGACGAGCTCACCCTGATTTGCCTGCCGGCACGGCACTTTTCGGGGCGCTTCCTGGACCGCAACACCACGCTGTGGGCGTCCTGGGGAATCATCGGCCCGAGTCATCGCGCGTATTTCGGCGGCGACACCGGCTACACCAAGAGCTTCGCCCAGATCGGCGCAGATCACGGACCGTTCGATCTGACCCTGCTGCCCATCGGCGCCTACAACCCGATCGCCTCGGACGTTCACATAAACCCTGAGGAGGCCGTCCAGGCCCACCTGGAGGTCACGGTGTCCGGGTCGGGACTGTTGGTGCCCATCCACTGGGGGACCTTTCGGCTGGCGCCACACCCATGGGCCGAGCCGGTCGAGCGACTGCTCGCAGCCGCGGAAGCCGCTGAAGTCAAGGTCGCGATACCCGCGCCGGGTCAACGTATTGATCCGTCGAAGCCCTTGAGATTCAACCCGTGGTGGCGGCTCTGATTCGCTGCGGCCAGGCTAAAGTCTGCGGGCATGACGAGACGCGCGGCCCTTGCCGCTGTCGTGGTGGTTTTGCTGACGTTGGTCGGATGCGGATCTGGGCAACCCGTATCGAGCCCACCCTCCGCGTTGTCTGAGGCACCGCCCAACGAAGTGTCGGGTCTGGACATTCCGCCCGGCCGCATCGACCTTGCCATTGCGAAGGTCGACGGCCTGGTCAACGACCTGATGCGGAACACGGGCGTCCCGGGCATGTCCGTGGCCGTCGTTCGGGGCGGAAAGACGGTGTACGCCAAGGGTTTCGGTGTGAAGGATGCGAGCAAGGGCAGCGGTCAAGACAACAAGGTCGACGCTGACACCGTGTTTCAGCTGGCTTCGGTGTCGAAATCGGTGGGCGCGACCGTGGTGGCGCACGAAGTGACCAACAACGTCGTCAGCTGGGACACGCCAGTGGTGTCCAAGCTGCCCTGGTTCACGCTGTCGGATCCCTACGTCACCGGCCATGTGACCATCGCCGACCTGTACTCGCACCGCTCCGGGCTGCCCGATCACGCCGGCGACAAGCTGGAAGATCTCGGATACGACCGCCGGCAAGTGCTGGAGCGGCTGAAGTACCTGCCGCTGGCGCCTTTTCGAAGCAGCTACGCCTACACCAACTTTGGCTTGACCGCGGCCGCCGAGGCGGTGGCGGCCGCCGCGGGCAAATCGTGGGAGGACCTGTCGGACGAGGTGCTCTACCGCCCGCTCGGTATGGCGTCGACGAGTTCGAAGTACGCCGACTACCTGGCCAGGCCCAATCACGCGGTGGATCACGTCAAAGTGGCGGACAAGTGGGAGCCGCGCTTCCAGCGCGATCCGGATCCGCAGACACCCGCGGGCGGGGTGAGTTCGTCGCTCAATGACATGGCGCGCTGGCTGACGATGGTGATGGCCAACGGAACATACAACGGTCAGCAGATCACCTCGTCCGAGGCCCTGCTACCCGCGATCACCCCGCAAGTCATCTCGATCGCTGCGACATCGCCAAAAGCCCGGGCCAGCACCTACGGTCATGGGTTCAACGCCTCGGTGACCTCTTCGGGGCGCACCGTGTACAGCCACTCCGGGGCATTCTCGTCGGGTGCGGCGACGAACTTTGTCGTGATGCCCTCCGAGGACGTCGGCATCATCGCGCTGACCAACGGTGCCCCCTACGGCATTCCGGAAACTCTGACCGCGCAATTCATGGATCTGGTGCAGTACGCGCAGATTCGCGAGGACTGGGCGGCGCTGTACGACCATGTGATCGCCCCGATGAACAATCCGGAGGGCTCGCTGGTCGGCAAGCAGCCCCCCGCGAACCCGGCACCGGCTCGACCGCTCACCGACTACCTGGGCGTGTACGCCAGCGACTACTGGGGGCCGGCGGTGGTGACCCAGAACAACGGGCAACTCGAGCTCGCGCTGGGTCCGAAGAATCAGACGTTTCCCCTCACGCACTGGGACGGCGACACCTTCACTTTCTCGATCACCGACGAAAATGCACCGCCTGGAACGATTTCCAAGGTGACCTTCGCCGGGGACACGCTGAACGTGGAGTACTACGACACCGACAAGTTGGGAACGTTCACCCGATGAACAGCGGGCTAACCGACGCCGAGGTGGCGCAGCGGGTAGCCGACGGTAACAGCAATGCGGTTCCGGCACGCGCCGCCCGCAGCATCGCGGACATCGTGCGCGCCAACGTTTTCACCCGGATCAATGCGATCTTGGGCGTGCTGTTGGTGATCGTGCTGGCGACCGGTTCGGTCATCAACGGGCTGTTCGGCTTACTCATCATCGCCAACAGCGTCATCGGGATGGTCCAGGAGATTCGGGCCAAGCAGACGCTGGACAAACTAGCGATCGTCGGGCAGGCGAAACCGTTGGTGCGCAGGCAATCCGGGACTCGGACGCTGCTGCCTAGCGAAGTGGTGCTCGACGACGTCATCGAGCTCGGGCCCGGGGACCAGATTGTCGTCGACGGCGAGGTGCTCGAGGAGGACAACCTGGAGGTCGACGAATCGCTGCTGACCGGGGAGGCGGACCCGATCGGCAAGGACGTCGGCGACGCGGTCATGTCGGGCAGTTTCGTCGTCGCCGGCGCGCGGCGCCTATCGTGCCACCAAGGTCGGCCCGGCCGCTTACGCCGCCAAGCTCGCCGAGGAGGCCAGCAAGTTCACGCTGGTGAAATCCGAACTGCGCAATGGTATTAACCGGATCCTGCAGTTCATCACCTATCTGTTGGTGCCGGCCGGCCTGCTGACGATCTACACGCAGTTGTTCACCACCCACGCGGGGTGGCGGCAGTCCGTGCTGCGGACGGTGGGCGCGCTGGTGCCGATGGTGCCCGAAGGCCTGGTGCTGATGACATCGATCGCGTTCGCGGTCGGCGTCATCAGGCTCGGGCAGCGTCGCTGCCTGGTCCAGGAGTTGCCCGCCATCGAGGGATTGGCCCGCGTCGACGTGGTGTGCGCCGACAAGACGGGCACCCTGACCGAAAGTGGTATGCGGATCTCCGATGTCGTCGAACTTGCCGGTCAACAGTCAGCGGCCGTTCCGGATGCGCTGGCGGCGCTGGCCGTGGCCGACGCCCGTCCCAATGCCAGCATGCGGGCGATCGCCGAGACCTTTGACCAGCCACCGGGCTGGATTGCCACGGCGACAGCGCCTTTCAAGTCGGCCACCAAGTGGAGCGGCGTGTCCTACTCGCGACCACGGCAACTGGGTGATCGGCGCGCCCGATGTGCTGCTCGACCCGGCTTCGGCGGCCGCCGCCCAGGCCGAGCAGATCGGAGCGCGCGGGTTGCGGGTACTGCTGCTGGGCGCAGCCGACATCGCCGTGGATGACCCGAGCGCACCGGGTCGGGTTACGCCGGTCGCGCTGGTGGTGCTGGAGCAGAAGGTGCGCCCGGACGCCCGCGAAACATTGGAGTACTTTGCCGCCCAAGATGTTTCGGTGAAGGTGATCTCCGGTGACAACGCGGTGTCGGTCGGTGCTGTTGCGGCCCAGCTCGGGCTGCACGGCGAGGCGATGGACGCGCGCCAACTGCCAAGGGAAACAGGAGAATTGGCCGACGCCCTGGACGCCTACACCACCTTCGGTCGGGTGCGGCCCGATCAGAAACGCGCCATCGTACATGCGCTGCAAGCGCACGGACACACCGTGGCGATGACCGGCGACGGCGTCAACGACGTGTTGGCTCTCAAGGATGCCGACATCGGCGTGGCGATGGGCGCCGGCAGCCCGGCGTCGCGCGCGGTGGCGCAGATCGTGTTGCTGGACAACAAATTTGCGACGCTGCCCTACGTCGTCGGCGAGGGTCGGCGGGTGATCGGCAACATCGAACGAGTCGCCAACCTGTTTCTGACGAAGACGGTGTACTCGGTGCTGCTCGCGCTGTTCGTGGGTATCGAATGCCTGTTGTCCAAACCGCTCAAGGCGGATCCGCTGCTCTACCCGTTTCAGCCGATCCACGTCACCATCGCCGCCTGGTTCACCATCGGCATCCCGTCGTTCATCCTGTCGCTGGCGCCCAATAACGAACGCGCCTATCCCGGCTTCATCCGCCGCGTGCTGACCTCTGCACTGCCGTCCGGATTGGCGGTCGGCACCGCGACTTTCGTTTCCTACCTGGTGGCCTACCGGGGCCGACATGCCACTTTCGCCGAACAGGAGCAAGCGTCGACCGCCGCGCTGATCACGCTGCTGGTAACCGCGCTCTGGGTGCTGGCGGTGGTGGCGCGTCCCTACCAGTGGTGGCGGGTTGCACTGGTGGCGGCCTGCGGACTGGCGTATGTCGCGATCTTCTGCGTTCCGCTGGCGCAGAAGGAGTTTCTGCTCGACTCGTCGAATCTGGCGGTCACAACGACTGCGCTGGGTATCGGGGTGCTGGGTGCCGCGGCGATCGAGGCGACGTGGTGGATCCGGGCCAGGATGCTCGGGATCGAACCGCGGTTGTGGCGGGCTTCGGGCGACTAGGGCGATGAGGGCGGCCCGGACACCGGCAAGTAGGGTTCTACCAGCAAAGGAGGATCCCCGGCGGCCCTGGGGATCCGCGGGGAAGGGACAGCGCATGGGATTCCTGGACAAGGCAAAGGACCTGTTGGCGCAGAACGCCGACAAGGTCGAGACGGCGATCGACAAGGCCGGCGAGTTCGTCGACGACAAGACGCAGGGCAAGTACTCCGACACCATCCACAAAGTGCAGGAAGAGGCCAAGAAGGCCACCGGTCCCGGGACCACGGGCGACCAGCCGAACTGAGCGCATGGCGAAACTCTCCGGATCCATCGACGTACCGCTGCCGCCGGCGGAGGCCTGGAAGCACGCCTCCGACCTGTCCCGTTTCAAGGACTGGCTGAGTATTCACCGGGTGTGGCGCAGCAAGTTGCCCGACGACCTGCAAAAGGGCACGGTCATCGAATCGATCGTCGAGGTCAAGGGCATGCTCAACCGGATCAAATGGACGATTGTGCATTACAAGCCGCCGGAAGCCATGACGCTCAATGGTGATGGCGTCGGCGGCGTCAAGGTCAAGCTGATGGCCAAGGTCAAGCCGAAAGGCGACGGATCCGTCGTCGGTTTCGACGTGCACCTCGGTGGCCCGGCCCTGTTCGGGCCGATCGGCATGCTCGTCGCCGCCGCGCTCAGACGCGACATCAACGAATCCCTGGAAAGATTCGTCACCGTGTTCACGGCTCATGACACTCAGCCCGACCCGGGCCGCAACGGGCACCGTGGCGTCGGCCGCTGACCGTCTGGATCAGGTCCTCGCCGTGAAACCCGCTGGGTGAATCTGTCCTTGCGGGCACGTCCCCGGCCGGGCTGCGCGTGGCGAGCGCCGGCGGGTCCGGCGCCCTATTAAGGTCGCACCCATGACCCGCCGCCTGCGCCCCGGATGGCTGGTGGCGTTGTTTGCCCTGGTCGTTTCGGCCAGTGCCTGGACGCCGTGGCTGACCACGTCGGTCGGTGGCGGTGGCTGGGCGAGTGCGATCGGGGGCAAACACGGCAGCCTGCAGCTTCCGCCGGGGTTCGGCGCGGGGCAGCTCATTGTGCTGCTGTCCTCGGCATTGCTGGTGGCCGGCGCGATGGTGGCCCGTGGGCTGTCGGTGAAGCTTGCATCGATTGCCGCGCTGATCATTTCGCTGCTGATCGTGGCGCTCATCGCGTTGTACTACAAACTCAACGTCAACCCGCCGGTGTCAGCGGAATACGGGCTTTACGTCGGCGGGGTCGCGGCGCTCGGCGCGGTGGCCTGTTCGGTTGTGTCGCTGATTGCGGCTGTCGCCTCTGGTCGATCGAGCCGGTGAGTCCTCAGGCCGACGGGAACTCGTGTTTGCCCGAAACGGAGCTATCGCCGGGCTCGTTGACGCCGAACACGAACGGCGCGAACACGACTTCGCGGCCGTCGGGGTCGCGATAGGTGACCGCACCCGTCGCCTCCCAGTACGGGTGCTGCTGCACTTCTTCGAAGCCCGCCTCCTGCAGGCGCGCGATCGCGGCCTGCTGCGCCTGCGTGTCCGGGAAGTAGAGGCACAGTTGCTCGTGCTCGTCGGCCGCGACGTCACCGTCGAGGGCCTCCACGATCTCCATCGTCAGGTTCCAGCTTGGCAGGCCGAAAATCGCGCCGTTGCTGCCATAGCTGGACTCGAACGTCTCGAACAGCGGCAGCCCCACCAGCTCGCGGTAAAACCGCACTGTCTCTTCGAAGTTCGACGACCGGCGAGCGAAGCGGATGGCGCCGATCGGCGCCAAATGCATGGGCCAGTGTGTTGTCCGACGGGGCGTTTGGTTGTTCATTGCCATCTTATGCTGACGTCTCGCAGGGTCGCGGGGTTCACAGCCCCACAGCGGCGGCCGCCGACTCGGCGGTGTCCCAGTGTCGTAACTGTGCGCCCGGCGCCCACGTTGAATGGGTTCCGCTGGAAATGCGTTCCGGCAGTTGCAGTTTGCACACCGGCCCATCGGCGACCCGGGCGGCGTCGAACACCACGCAATAGGAGGCATCGGTGTTCATGTCGGTGGTGAGGGTGACCAGATAACCGTCGTCTTCACCGGCGGCGCCCACCCGCGGCGCCATCGCGGTCTCACTGCCGTAGACACCGTCGCCGAACGAGAAGCCCTCCTGGCTTCCGGTGAGCAGGTCATGTTTGACCAATCCGTCGAACAGGAACCAGCCCGGCTTTCCGGTCGCGGCGTAGGCGTAGCGGTAGCTGCCGCCCGCGTAGTCGGGATTGATGGTCCCGAACTCGGTGATCGAGTCCGACAGTTGCTCCTCTTTCACCGCGCCGGTGACGAGATTGAAGCGCCACCGGTGCAGCCGGGCCTGCAGGCGATCCAGGGCGAGAAAGCGAAATAGCTTCTCCCGCTTGGTTCCCCCGGTGTCGAGCGGCTGAGGATCGCCCTCGAAAAATCCGTCCAGAACGATCTCGTCGCCATCCTCGTAGGCGTTGGTGAAGTGCAGCACGAACGTGGGATCCGCCTCGAACCATCGGATGTCAGCGGTTGAGCCGCGGCGCGGGATCACCGCGAAGCGCGACGGAATGTCGGAGTAGAAGCGCGGCAGGTGCACATCGTGTTCCAGCAGCCGCGGATCCCAGAACAACGGAAAATCGTTGAGGATGGCGTAGTTTTCGGTGAACGCCATGTCGTGGGGCAGACGCGGACCGGGCAGCGGGATGTCGACGTAGTGGGCCAGCTTGTTGTCTTCGTCGACGACGCCGTAGCGCATGTACGGATCCTGCTTGCTGTAGTTGAAGAACAGCAGTTCTCCGGTTTTGTTGTCGACCTTCGGATGCGCGGACACGCCCCAGTCGTTGGGGAAGTGTCCGTTCCAGCTTTCCTTGCCAAGGGTGTTGGCCGAGTACGGGTCGATCCGGTACAGGTCACCGCATTGGTAGAAGCTGGTCAGCGCGATGCCGCGGTGCACGATGACGTCGGTGCTCGACGCGTCCTTCATCTTCGTACGCGCGCCCCAGCCTTCCTCGCGCCGAGCCAACTGCACCGGTTCGGCCAGACCCGGCCACAGCGGCTCACCGGCGTCGTTCTCGGCCAAAAATCCGTCGGTGCGGATAAAGCGGTTGCGGTAGAAGGCTTTTCCGTCCCGAAAGCCGACCACGTGCACCATGCCGTCGCCGTCGAACGGGTGATAGGTCTTCAACGCCGGATGCAGCGGGTTCTCGGTATTGCGTAGGTAGATGCCATCAAGGTCGTTGGGGATTTCCCCCTCCACCGGAACAAGGTCGTTGGCGTCCCACTCGGTGGTCTGTGGTCGCCACGGACCGGTTCGGTAGGGGTGGTCGTCGTCTTCGGGCAGGGTCGACAGGAACTTGCCGACGATCTCAACGTCCATGTCCCGCGCCTTCGGTCGTGCCGACGACGAAACTGACGGTCGTTGCGGTGCTGCCACCGAAATTCAGCGTGCCGAAGGTCTTTGCGTCCTCGACCTGGTAGTCACCGGCCCCGCCGCTGACTTGTTTTGCCGCATCAAGGAGCATCCGCACACCGGACGCCCCGACCGGGTGCCCGCCGCCGATCAGCCCGCCGCTGGGGTTGATCGGGAGCCGGCCGCCGATTTCGATCTCCCCGTTTTCGATGGCCTTCCACGATTCGCCGGGGCCGGTCAGCCCGATGTGGTCGATGGCCAGGTACTCGCTGGGGGTGAAGCAGTCGTGCACCTCGAAACCGTCGATGCCGTCGAGAGTCACCTGCGCGCGGCGCAACGCGTCGAGCACCGCGGACCGCACGTGTGGGAGTACGTAGGGGTCCCCATTGTTTTGACGGGCGGCCCGGTCCAGTTTCTGCTGCAGACCCAGCCCGACGGTGCGATGGCCCCAGCCGTCGATCCGGCCGATCGGACGGGCATCGGGATGGTCCCGCAGGTAGGCGTCGTTGACCAGGACCACTCCCGCGCCACCGTCGGTCATCTGGCTGCAGTCGAACCGCCGCAGCCGCCCTTCGGTGATCGGGTTGGTCGCGTCGTCATCGGTGATGGGTTCGGGCACCGTCCACCCGCGGGTCTGGGCGTTGGGGTTGCGCCGTGCGTTGGCGAAGTTGAGCTGTGCAATCGCCCGCAGATGGGTGTCGTCCAAGCCATAGCGCAGGTCGTACTCGTCGGCGACCTGCGCGAACATCGACGGCCACAGGTAGCGTGCGCCGACTCCCTCGTGTCCGGTCCACGCGGCGGCGCCCAAATGCTGGGCGGCGGTGTCGCCGGGCACGGTCTTCTCCAGCTCGATCCCGACCACGAGCGCCGTGTCGTAGGCGCCCGAGCGCAGATCAGCCATCGCCGCCAGTGCGGCGACACTGCCGGATGCGCATGCCGCCTCGTGCCGTGAGGCCGGGGTGTCCCACAGGCCGTCGCACACCGTCGCCGGCATCGCGCCGAGGTGCCCCTGGCCGGCGAACATCTCGCCGAAGGCGTTCGCGACATGGACCACGCCAATGTCGGTGGCATCGACCTTCGCCGCGGCGAGTGTGGCGTCGACGACCTCGGCGGTCAACACCGCGAAGTCGCCGTTCTCCTTGGTCAGGTTGCGAGCGAAATCGCTTTGGTAGCCGCCGAGAATCCACACCATCGCAGAGCTATCCATACCAGCGCACGGTACTCCTGGATGCCCCCGAAGATAGCGGTCCCGTCGGCTCTCGGGCTGAACCGACGGGACCTAGATGGGCGCGTCGGCCGGCCGAGCACGCACACCCTTCGGGGGCATTACCACCCCTGGCCGGTGGCAAACATGGCGACGCAACTTGGCCACCCAGATTGGCGAAGTCGTGCTGACCTGCGCGAACCGGGATCTTTCCTGCTCAGCGGGCCGTCAGGGCTTGACCGCTCCCTCGACAAGATCGGTCGATTCGGGTCCGTCCGGAGATCGAGTAACCGGCTCTCGCTGTGCGGCCGCGCCCTGGGCGTCGGCGCGGTCGATGTCGGCGAGATCGATGCCCTTCGTCTCACGGGCGGCCACGGCGGCCACGGCGCTCACCGAGCGGCGGCCGCTAGATACCACGCGATGGGCACCGCCGAGTTATAGATGTCGAGCAACCGGACGGCGATGATCGGCGCGAGCGACCCGGCCACGATCGACGTGACCTGATAGCCCAGCGACACTCCTGAATACCGCATCCGGGTCGGGAACATCTCGGCCATGGTGGCCGGCTGAACCGCGTACATCACTCCGTGGAACACCAAACCGATGACGACCGCGGACATGATGATCGCGTTGTTGCCGCTGTTCATCATCGGGAATGCGAAGAACCCCCAGGTGCCGGCGAGCACAGCGCCGACGAAATAGACTGGGCGCCTGCCGAATCGGTCACTGAGACGCCCGAACAGGGGGATGACCGCGAAATGCACGGCGTGGGCGACCAACAGCCACCACAAGATGGAGTAGGTATTGGCGTGGACATGCACTTTGAGATAGGTGATGGAGAAGGTGACCACCAGGTAGTACATGATGTTCTCGCCCACTCGTAGCCCCATGGCAGTGAAAACGCCGCGCGGGTAACGCTTTAACACTTCCAGGACGCCGACCTGAGTCGCCTTGGTGAGCTCAGCTTGTCGCTGTGCTTCGAGGAAGATCGGGGCGTCAGTGACCTTGGTGCGGATGTAGTAGCCGATCAAAACCACGATCGCGGACAACCAGAAGGCCACCCGCCAGCCCCAGCTGAGGAACGCCGCATCCGACAGATTCGAGGTGAGAACCAGCAGCACCGCTGTGGCGAGCATGTTCCCGCCCGGCACACCGGCCTGCGGCCAGCTCGCCCAGAAACCGCGACTGGCGTTCGGGCTGTGCTCGGCGACCAGCAGAACGGCGCCGCCCCACTCACCGCCGACAGCGAAGCCCTGAATGAAGCGCAGCGTCACCAACAGCGCCGGGGCCCAGTATCCGATCTGGGCAAACGTCGGCAGGCAGCCCATCAGGAAGGTGGCGACGCCCACGAGGAGCAGGCTTAGCTGCAGCAGCTTCTTACGTCCGTACCGGTCCCCGAGTTGGCCGAACACGATGCCGCCGATCGGGCGGGCGGCGAAGCCGACGGCGTAGGTCACGAAGGCGGCGAAGATGGCGTCGAGATCGTTGCCGCCCTGGGCGAAGAACACCTTGCCGAACACCAGCGTCGCTGCGGTGCCGTAGAGGAAGAATTCGTACCATTCGACGACGGTGCCGGCCATCGACGCGGCGACCACTCGGCGAAGGTATGCGCGTCCGGCTCTGAATCGTTTGGGCTGCAACTTATTACGCATACTCACCGGTCGTCCTCCTTGGCGAACCGCCCACGCGGCGCCCGGACCGCGTCCTTATGGTCACGGGATGATGCGGGTGCCGCGGATCGGAGCGTACCTGGCCTGACGAGGCAACGCGGGTTGTCTACTGGGTTTGCCTCGGCCGCCCGGGGTTCGCTGTGTCCCAGCGGGTTTCGGTATGCCGCTTGACGAGAGCGGGCCGGCGCTATCGCGGCGCAGGCGCCGTGGAGGTAGACCGACGGAGTGAGCTAGCAAATCCGCAGGGAAATAGCTCGAAAGCCGGGTTGCGACGCGGTCACGGATACATACCTATTAGCTGATGGCTGGTCACATGAGCCCCGCGGGTCACTATCGTCACATGAGCCAACTGCGAACGTCAAGGATGGCGTCTCGCTCCTGGAAAGGTGTGACATTGTCGGCGATTCTTCGGATCACGTCGCTAGCGGTGGTGCCGGTGGCGGCCATCGCATTTGTCGTGGCGTTGGGCCCCGCCCCATCAGCAAACGCCACGCCGTGCGGCGCGGCTGATGCCAACATCGATCCGCCTGCGCAGTCGCCTATACCCGCGCCTCAGCCCGTCGTCCAACCGCCAACCGGGCGGAGGCCCTCGCATACGAATGACCAGGCGCCGCTGCCCAAGTTGGGGCCGCTGATCGCTTCGTTGCTCAAGCCGACGACTTCGGGCCAGCAATACTCGGCTCCGATGGTTCCGCAGGCGGGCGTGGCGCCGCCGCCCGCGCCGACTCCGCCCGTGCCGGGGGGCCCACGGTCCCCGAATGCCACGCCGTTGAAGCCGAACGCGGCCCCAGCGCCGCCGCCCGCGGCGCAGCCGGCGCCGGACGCGGCACTGCCACCTCCGGCCTCCATCGCGGGAGCGCCGACGTCGCTGGTGGACTGGGTGACGGGACCGAACGGGCCGAACAAGACCCTGCAACGTTTTGGTATTTCCGGGACTGACCTCGGCATCGTCTGGGACAACGGCGATTCCGCCAACCGCCAGGCCCTGATGGCTTTTGGTGACACCTTCGGCTATTGCAGGGTCCGCGGCCAGCAGTGGCGGTACAACGTGCTGTTCCGCAGCAATGACCATGATTTGTCGCAGGGAATCCACATCGCGGACGGTGTGCCCAACAACAACTATTCCGGTTCGCCGGTGTGGACAAACGGCCTTTCCAAACAGGTCGTCAACACCATCCACAAGGCGGGTCACGAAACGGGAATCATTCCCACGTCGGCGTTGTCGCTGGGCCGGACGCAGTACATGAGCTACATGTCGATTCGGCAATGGGGTCACGATGGCGAATGGTCGACGAACTATTCGGCCATCGCGAGGTCCAACGACAATGGCCAGAACTGGGGGATCTTCCCCGGCAGCATCCGCACGGCGGGGGCGGACACTGTCCCTGGCGCCGGGTTCACCCCGGGCAACGAGAACTTCCAAATGGGCGCGTTCATGAAGGGGAACGACGGCTATATCTACAACTTCGGGACGCCTTCGGGACGTGGCGGTGCGGCATTCCTGTCGCGTGTTCTCCCGAATCAGCTGCCGGACCTGACTAAGTATCAATACTGGAACGGCGACAACGGTGGACATTGGGTCCCGGCCAACCCGGGCGCGGCAACTCCGCTCTGGCCCGGTCCGGTGGGAGAGATGTCGGCCCAATACAACAGCTATCTCAAGCAATACCTGGTGCTGTACACCAATGGGGGCAGCAACGACGTCGTGGCAAGGACCGCGCCGACGCCGCAGGGGCCGTGGAGTGGGGAGCAGCCGCTCGTGTCGTCGTTCCAGATGCCGGGTGGCATCTATGCGCCGATGATCCATCCCTGGTCGTCGGGTAAGGACCTCTACTTCAACCTGTCGCTGTGGTCGGCGTACGACGTGATGTTGATGCACACGGTGCTGCCCTAGTCGCGGCGCGGTCGCGTAATCCGAGTTTGGTGAAGATGCGACCGATGTGCGTCTTGACCGTCCCTTTTTCCCTGCCGGCTACCCCAACGGGTGGTACGGGTATTAAATGCCCGTAGGATAGCTCTGTCATTTCACGACTAGCGGACCCCGGACGGGCATCTCGACGGTGAAACAATCCGATCATTACGACCTGCTCAGTGCTTATTTGAAGGGCCGCGGTCTGCAAAGCGTTTGGCAGAGATCAAGTTTCATTGTTATCGCCGCACAGTCGGCGCTGCCGTCGATCATGCTGTTTAGCCCTATCGGACCCAACCAGCCGGCCTTGCGGGCGTTATCGGTCGCGATATCAGCCCTGGGGATTGTCGGCGCAACGCTATGGCTGGTCCATTGGCCCACCCGACGAGAATCGATCCTCTTCGCGGTTTCAGCGATGGGTGTCATTGCCGTCTCGTGCTTGTGCCTATCCAATCCCTATACGGGCCTAATGGGATGCGCGACTTTCGCCATCCTCGGTGGCTTCGTCGCGTACTTCCACACGGTTCGTCTTGTGCTCACCAACTTCGCGGTGGCCGCGATTTGCGCGGTGATCCTGGCGCATCAATTCATCGCCGCCACCGGCGACGTCGCCCTGTTCAGCGCCGGCCTGATTACCGTTGCGACACTCAATCTCGGTGTGCCGTTTGGCATTCTGTGGCTGATGCATACTCTGCGAAACGACCTTCGAAGTTCTGACCGCGATTCGCTGACCGGCTTGCACAACCGGCGCTCGTTCTACAACGCGGTGTATGAGCTGATGGTGCTGCACGGCCGCACCGCAGGCACATATCTGGTGACCGCGGTGATCGACCTGGACAACTTCAAGCACATCAACGACACGCAGGGTCATGCCGTCGGCGACCAGGCGTTGGTCGCCGTCGGCTCGGCTCTTGAGCAGAACTGTCGGCCCGCGGCGGTGATCGCTCGCATCGGCGGTGAGGAATTCGTCGTTGTCGATACCGCCACCACGCCGCAGCACGCGAATATGACCGAACGGCTCCGTCAAGCGGTGGCCGACATCCCCTTCCCGATCACCGCCAGTATCGGGAGTTCCGCCGTCGCACTCGACGAGCCGGCGATGGCCGACATGCAACTCATCGACGATTTGATCGGCACCGCCGACGCCGCGATGTATGAGGCCAAACGCGCTGGCGGCAATCGGGTCCGTCACTATTCGGAATTGATACCGCGTGTTGCAAGTTGGCCGGCCTCCGGTTAGTGATTCTTGCGCGACGCGTCATCCCCATTCGCGTGGGGTCAGCCGCTCGAGGGTGCGCAAAAAGATCCGTCGCTCCCCGGCGCTGAGCTCGCCGAGCCAGCGCTCTTCCCCACGCTGGATCTCGCTCTGCACTGCGTCTTTGACGCGTCGACCCGCATCCGTGATGGCGAGCAACCGCACTCTGCGATCGTCCGGGTCTGGCCGGCGTTCGATATAGCCGTCGTCCTGGAGGTCGTCGAGCGTGCGAATGATCCGGGTCTTGTCGGCGCCGATCGCTGCAGCCAGCGCGGCCTGGGTACGCATGGACGACCTGTCCAGCGCCAGCAGCACGACATAGCCCCACATCGTCACGCCGTGCGCTTGGAGGACCGGCTCCTCTGCCGCGATCAACTCCCGCAGCAGCGGCGCGAGCATCGCGGCGAGGTCAGGGCGCCGTTCCGGCGACTTCGCAGCCATCGCGACATGATAGGCATTGCACTACCGTATGCAGAAGCATACCGTAGGTGCATGCTTACTAAATCTGACATCCGCCCGCTGCATCGCACAGCCGTGTTGCACTCGATCGACATCGTCAACGCCGTTGTGCGAGAGGACTTCGGCAGGCCGACACCCTGCGGAGACTGGACCCTTCTGGACCTTCTCGCCCACATGACCGTCCAGCATCGCGGGTTCGCCGCAGCGGCAAGGGGTGCCGGCGCAGACCTGGAGAACTGGAATGTCGACGCCGTCGTCGACGCGGTGCGGGCCGATCACGCGCGCGCCTACGCTGGTGCCGCACACGACGTCATCGACGCATTCGCGGCCGACGGCACGCCCGAGGCGCTTTTCCAGCTACCCGAGTTCGGCGAAGGCGCGGCGTTCCCCGGTGCGATGGCAATGGGCTTCCATTTCGTGGATTACGTCGTCCACGGCTGGGACGTCGCCGCATCGCTGGGCGTGCGTTACGAGCTGCCCGCCGACGTCATCGCCGCCGTCCTGCCCCTCGTGCTGGCGGTGCCCGACGGCGAGTTCCGCAGCGGGAGGGTGCGCCGTTCGGTCTCGGCAATCGAGCAAGCGGGCGGCGACGGCTTCGACCGCATACTGCGCCATCTCGGCCGCCGACCGGACTGGGCTCAGCGGTACTCGACGGTCACCGGCGCCTCCGGTGGTCGAGGTAGCGGCCTCGTCGATCGCCAATATGCCGCTGAATAGTCCAGCAGTGAAACCAGGGTCACGAGCAGCGCCACAGCGACTACGACAGAATTCAGCGTGCGCCAGCCTGGGGTCGGCTGTGCCGCGATGGCGTACGAGATCGTCAAGGTCACTAGGCAAATGCCCTGAGCAATTCCCTTCATCTTGCCGCTCCACCGGGTTCCTCCATCTTGGCCCGACTGGCGAAGCAAGAGTTGCCGTATGACAGAGACGGCGGCGTCGCGCCCGATCATCACCACGAGCAGGGGCGCAGGGAGCACGCCGACCGCGAGAAGGGCGATTGCCTCAGTGGTTACGCGCCACATGGTCGACGGTGCTATCGATCATTCCCCCCAACGAAGTCGCCACGCCTAACCGGCGAGCAAGGTAGCCGTCAACAAGGTCGCTGGTCTCGACGAGCAAACAGAGCGCCACCATCGCCCATCGCGCACGACCATCCGGTACGTACGCGCACAAGAAAAACCCGAGCGCCAACGGCAGCCGGGCCATCGTCACGGCGAAAACAAGCCGGTGTGCTGCGGTGACGGAGGTACTCACGCTCTTCGCCTACCGCCCAGAAACTCCGCGAACTGATAGCGACCGAACGGTGTGCCGTCCACGTAGGCCTCCCGCCGTAGTGCGGTTCGGCAAACACGATAAGGCCGTCGACGGCTTCGTGGAGCAATAAGGTCCGTTTGCTTTCACGATGCATAGAAACCACCACCGGGCGGTGTGGGGCCGCATGCGCGCAATCGGCGTCGGGTCCGCCGTGCGCTTGCAGTACTTCTCGGTGTCGACCATGCCGTCAGTGCGCGGGCCAAAGCAGCACAAATGTGAAGAAATCACGAAAGCAGTACCTACGAAGACGCCTTCAGTCGGTCGAGCAATTCGAGGGCGACGTCGCGCACTTTGATGTTGCGCCTTTGGGATTCACCCACCAGTCTGGCGAACGCCTCGTCTGGCTCGCAGCCGTGCACCGCGATCAGGGCTCCCTTGGCCATGTCGATGTCGGAACGCGAGCTGAGTGCCTGCTCGAGCTGGGTGACGGTTTCTCGGGAGTGCTGCCAGCGGCCAGCGTTGCTGATCGCTTGACCGGCGGCAACGGTGTACAGGCGCATGAGTTCGGCGTCGAACGGATCGAATGCGGATGCGGTTTGGCTGTAGATGTTGAGCGAACCGACAAGATCCTTGTTCTCATTCAGGCCGACCATCAGCAGCGGAACCGACAAACTCGCGTGGATCCCTAATCGCTGTGCGGCCTCCACGAATTCGGGCCATTGATGGTGTTCTGCGCTGATCACCGCGCGCACCGGCGTGCGTTCCGACGCGGCTTTCAGACACGGCCCCCGGCCTGACGCGTACTGCTGGTTATCGAGTTCCACCGCCCGCGCGTGTGTGGACGCCGCGGTACGCGCACCAGAACCCGACAGCACGGTGATGCTGACGGCATCCGCATTCGGGATGGCGGCGACTGCCGTGGCCGCGACCCGCCCCGCTATATCGTCCAGCGGCTCTTCGGCGGCGAAGAGGTCTCGTAGTCCCTCGATCGCCTCCGCTGTCGTCACCAGCCTGGCCAACGGCTCCAGCAAACCAAAATTCATGATTCGCGCCCTTCAAAGCATGCGATAACCGCTGCGACGGGCACACTGCCCTCACTGTATCCCGAAAAGGGATTTGGCATCGCTCATTGCCCGAGCGTCATCGACTCATGACTCGCAATGAGGGTGGCAACAAGCACTGGTCACCACGTTTAGCCGTGCCCCCGGCAGGATTCGAACCTGCGACACCGGCTCGCCCTAGCCTGCGTCTCCGCCGAGTGAACACGCTAGATGAACGATGCCCCAAACAGGATTGCAGCGATCCCCCTTGTCTGCCCCCCAACTGACGTACAGTCCCCGTCATGTCTGGTGCAATCAGCAAAATCGGCGTCGCCCTGATCATCGCTTTGACCGCGTTCGCTGCGACTGGATGTGCCCCCGTGCCCGTGCCCCCGCCACCTCCCGCGTGCCCGACGTGCTAGTCCGCGTCTGATTAGTTGATCGGCCCGCCCCCTGTTGCTCTCCTCGGGGGCGGCCCGATTCGTATTACAGACGAGCTAACGGCTGGCAGATCAATGCGCTGGCTGTGCACCTCTTTATCTTTTAAGACCCATGACCACTTACAACTCACGGGAGCGCCCGCGGGCGGTAGTTGTCGGTGCTGAATATGCACCACGACTCGTTGCAGCCGTGGAGAAGCTAGCGGTTGTCCGCGACGCGCTCCGGCGTCCCTGACGCGACGTCTCATAGCTTCCGCAAGACGGTGGCCGCGCTGATCGATGACGAGGGGTTGTCGGCCAGGATCGGCGCCGACCACCTTGGCCATAGCAGGGTCAGCATGACCCAGGACAAATACATGGCACGGGGCCGCTCGCATACCGCTGTCGCTGACCTGCTGGAACGTACCGTCGTCATAAACGTCGACAAAAAGGCCGAATCGAAGCAGGCGCTAGGGTGAAAACCGTGTCTGACGTGCCCCTGTTCAGAGTCGGTTGATGGTTGACGGATCTGTTTCGGTTGATCCTTGACACTCGTGTTATGTTTTAGGTGCCTGCGCTGGTGCGCATGGCCCGTTTGATTCGTACCTCGCCGTTGGTGCGTCGGGCGGCGGTTTTGACCAATCGATCGCCGATCCAGAACCGCAGCAGCTCACCGTCGACGTGGACATCGCAGCGGGCGCCGGCGTAGTAGCGACCGATGCTGACTTGCTGCCAAGACACGCACACCACCCCGTTGCTCGTCACCCGGCGGCTTACCCAATCAGAACCGCTACGGTCCGCGCCGGTCACAGATCGCTGAGCGTGGGCCAGCACTGCAGCACCGGCGCGGAACCGTTGCGCCGGTGTGGCCATCTTCAGTGACTGATGCGGCCGATTAGTGTTGTACTCATCGACCCACTCATCGAGGGCCTGCTGAGCCGTCTTGAGATTGGTGAAAGCTGGTTTATTGCTGAGGAATTCGGCGCGCAAGCTGCGATGGAACCGCTCAATCTTGCCCGTTGTGGTCGGGCTGCGCGGCTGGGTCAACAGATGCTCGATGCCGTGTTCACGACAGATCGCCTCGAACAGCACCTCGGTCGGCGGGTGGTTGAACCGGCCGGTGAAGACCTTGCCGTTATCGGTCAAAATCTGCTCGGGCACCCCATAGCTGACCAACGCCGCGCGCAGCCCATCACAGACCGCCCTAGTGCGCTCACGGGCCATCAAGTGCACACAGACACACATTCGCGAATGGTCGTCGATGCCGGTCAACGCTTTGGCGCTGGTGCCATCGGCCAGCGGGAAACCGCCCACGATGTCCATCTGCCACAACTCCATCGGGGCGCCGCGTTCCCAGCGTTTCCACTTACGTGAGCGCTTATCCCGCACCGACGGATCGATCATCCCGGCCCGCACCAACGCGCGATAGGCCGCCGACTCCGAGGGCACCGGCCCAACACCGCGCCTGGCCAACTCGAACACCAGCCGCCGCGGCCCCCAATACGGGCGCGAGCGCCGCAGCTCCAGCAGCACCGCCTCCACCTCGGCTGACCATCTGATGCGGACACGACACCGGCCGATGCGACCGATCCACCAACCCCTCTAGGCCCTCAGCCTCATAGCGGGCTAACCACGAGTGCAGCGTTTGGCGCGACACTCCCACCTTCTCGGCGACCTGCGAAATCGACAGGCCATCACCAATCACCGCCATCACGGCCGCATACCGCTGCTCGGCCACGCTCAACTCCCTCATCTAGGGAGTGTCAAGGATCAACCGAAGTAACTGTCAACCATCAGCCGAAACACCGTCGCGCATCAACCGAAGACGAAACGTCAAGCATCAGCCGACGTCATACAGAGTCCTTGCGTGCCCCCGGCAGGATTCGAACCTGCGACACCGGCTTTAGGAGAGCCGTGCTCTATCCCCTGAGCTACGAGGGCGGACGCGCTGAGCTTACCGGGAAACAGCCCGTCCTCTGGTCGTAGGCGGCAACCGGTCAGCGCAGCTCGGCGATCACCTTTGAGAAGTTGGCGATGTTGTTGTCCTGCACGGTGAAGGACGACACGCCGTACTTTTCGCGGTATCGCGGACAACGTGTCGGCAATCTCAGCGGGTGACCCGGTTAGCACCGAGGGCATCGACAGGATCTCCTCATCGGACAGCTCCGGCGAGTAGCTGCGGGTCAGCTTCAAGTCGGGCTCGGTCTCGCCGTCCCGCGGCATCGCCGTGATCGCCAGATTCAGCTCGAGTGAGTCGAACCGGTCCCCGGCGGCGTTGCGGACGAAGTCGGCGCGTTCGGCGAACGGGTCCTCGACGTCGCGCACCTTGGAGCCGGTCAACCCGATGATGTCGGCGTTGCGGGCCGCGATGGTCAGCACCCGGTCACCGTTGCCGGCGATGATCAGTGGCGTCGACGGGTGGTGTTCCTTCAGATACTTCGTCATGTGTTCGAGGTAGTCGACCCGGGCGCCGGCGCTGGGATACGGAATCTCCGCAGCCTCGAACTCCTCCCGGACGTAGCCGGTGCCTAGCCCGATCTCGAGGCGGCCGTCGCTGAGCAGGTCCAGCGCTTGCATGTCCCGGCTGAGCAGCGCCGGCTTGTAGAACGCGGAATTGAGCACATACATGCTCAGCCGTAGCGTCGTGGTGACCATCGCCACCGCGGTCAGGGTCGGAAAGGGCGCAGCGGCACCCAAATGGTCGGGCACACACAGAATGTCGAAGCCGGCGTCTTCAGCGCGCTTAGCTTTTTCGAGCAATTTCTCGCGCGTCTTGAAGAACCGCATACTCATTCCAAATCGAAAATCCTTGGCCACCAACAACCTCCGTTTAACGAGCTAGGAATAATTACCAGGAACGTGCCGCGGCCGCCAAGCCCTGCACCAGGGCGGAGGTGACCGACGACAAGCCATCAGCGCCGGGCAGCGGGCTGCGCGGACTGAGACCCCTGACGCGAACGGACAATTCGAGCTGCGTCCCGCCGTCGCGGACCCGGTTGACCGGATTGTCAGGATGTAACCCGCGCAGTTCGTGCGGAATGTCGTCGAGGTCGGTGACGACCTGATAGCCATTCAGCTGAATGTGCCGGGCGAGGTGATCGGCCAGGGCGCGGTTGCGGCCACCGGCCAGCAGTTGCGTGCTGCGCCCGATGCGGCCATATCCGTGCAGCGACACCGCGACATCGACATAGTCGAGGAACTCGGCGAGCCGCGGCGACTGGGCGGGGTCGAACCGCGCCGACGGCACGTGATGCGGGTAACGATCGGGATGGCGCAACAGGTACACCGAGGCGCCGGCGGCCTCGGCGGCGCGTTCGGCGATGACGTCTGTCATCTCTTCCAAGCCGCCGCCGTGGATGGCCAAAAAGCCGAAACGGGACCGCAGCTGACTGACCTCGTTCACCCCCGGCTGACTCAGCAGCTCCGAAAGTGACTGTGGCCCAGGCCCGGACGCCGACCTCGCGGACGCCGGGCGAGGCCAATGCATGGGATCCCATCGCCGCAAGTATTCGATCCAGCGTTGCGGAAGCCCGTGCTGGGCGGCGCCGTCGATGATCTTTGACAGGTAGCCGGGGCGGGGCGGACCCGGGGTCACCCGGTGGTCGATGTACACCCAGGCCGGTGACGGCCCGTTGTCGGTGTCCACGGTCAACCGGTCGCGCCGGTAGCGCACCGGAACGCCCTCGGCGCTGTCCAGCGTGGCCAGGTCGTGGTCGGAGAGTTGCCAGAGCACCCCGTGCACCTGACTGCCGGCGAATGGCTCGACGGTCGCCACGCCGCGCTGATTGATCAGCCAATCGTGATTGGTCAATACCGCCGGCCGCGGATCAGTCGCATCGGGACAGCGCTGCGCCATCTGTCTTGACACACAGGTTCGACCCATATGCGAAGTAGGAGTGCCGCGCGCGCCTGCATTCAGCCGCTCACCGTCAGACGAATTGGCACAAGGTGAGACTATGTGCTTCGTATAGCTATGCAAAATGCGGTCCACTGCCGGCGCTGCGCGTGTCGCGCCGTCATGCCAGGTGTCGCGAAGAATGGTCCGAAATGTCCGACCCTGCGCCTAGTCCGACATTGCCTGCCGGGAAGATACTTTTCATGCGGGGAAAGCTAACTGCGATCACCGGAGTCGTGGTCGTCCTCGCGGGTTGCGGAGGGGCGGACCACATCGGCCACAACTGTCACGTCCACCGTGCCGCCGGTAACCCAAACGGTGACGGTGACCGTCACCCCGCCACCGCCGCCCGGGCCGAAAACGACGATGAGTACCAACGGCACATTTGTGGTCAACAGCGACATCGCGGCGGGCACCTATCGCACCGATGGCGGTGCGGATTGCTATTGGGCCCGACTGAAGAGTCTCAACACGGGTGACGTGATCGACAACAACATCAGCGACGGTCAACAGGTGGTCCGGATCTTGCCGACTGATATTGCATTCGTGACACGAGGATGCGGAACCTGGACGAAGATCGGCTGACCCCCGGCTGCTATGGGCAGTAGGTAGCGACGGCGAGGTTCACCATGGAGGTGGTGTCGCCGAAATTGATGCCGCGCGGGCCCAAGGTGTTGTGGATGTCGTCTGCAATCTGCTGCGACGACCAGCCATTCCACCGATCGGCGCAAATGTGGTGTGCCATCAGGAGGATGTCGCCGTCTTCATTCGGCGGCCACGTGAATCCGAGGGCGTGCATCTGCGCCAGGAACGCGGGATCGGCGACGTCGGCCGCCGCGACCGAAGCGGTGGACACCAGGGCGACGCCAACCATCATGGGGGCGGCAAGTCCGGCCAGCCAGCGAGGTGAAGGCATGTGATGCGTTTCCGTTCTTCTCGGCGATGAGCGTTCGGTCAGTGTGCGGGTCCAAAGCGCCGCAAATATGAAGGATAGGGAAAGCCGAGGAAAAAGTTATGAAATGCCGAATTGGCGGTTTGGGGGCGCTAGGGCTCGCCAAGAGGACGTGGCTGATCGAATCGCCCAGAAGTGGGTAGACCACGCAGTAGCGCGGCGTCAGGTTTGGAATCAGGTCACTAGTCGGGAGGCGGGATCAGATGGTTCGTCACGAGGGCGCCCGGTGGGACGTCAGTATCAAGGACAACGCGGTTTACGTTGAACGCATCTCCGACAGCGACAAGCGGTTGTTCGACGATTCGTTGGCCTCCGAGGAGGCCCGTGACCTGGCTGGACTCTTGACCAAGTACGCGGACAAGCTCGACGGGTCGGGGGACTCCGATGACTCTGACGAATCCAAGGACTCCGACGACTCCGACGACTCCGATGACTCCGACGACTCCGAGGACTCCGACGAATCCAAGGACTCCGACGACTCCGACGACTCCGATCCGGACTCCGAATCCGGACTCCGACGGCCCCGATGACTCCGAGGATTCCAAGGACTCGGCGAATCCAAGGACTCCGACAAGAAGTCGGATTAGACACTTCCGCAGTGCTAGAGGTTTGTTTTCTCGTGACCTTTCAAGGTCAGATAGATCAGCACTAGGCGGGGGTTGTTGTGAGGAGCACGCCGAAACCTTTTGAGGTGCATGAGTCGGGTGCGCTTCTTCACGGCACCAAGGCCGACCTTTCGGTGGGTGATCTGCTGGCGCCCGGGCGCCGGTCGAACTACGGCGGAGGACGCCTGTCGAACCACGTTTATATGACGCGGACATTAGATGCCGCAGTGTGGGGAGCCGAGCTGGCCATCGGCGAGGGCCGGTGTCGTATCTACATCGTGGAATCGCAAGGCGCACTCGAGGACGACCCGAACGTGACGGACAAAAAGTTTCCCGGGAATCCGACCCGCTCCTACCGCACCCGGGAGCCCGTCAGAATAGTCGGCGAGATCACGGAGTGGGTGGGGCATTCACCCGAACAGCTTCAAGCCATGAGGAACGGCTTGGCTGACCTCGAGCGCCGGGGACTTGCCGTCATCTACGACTAGAAGTTGGCAAACCACTCGGGATCAGCGTGACTCCATCCGCAACATGAATATCGCTGCAGCAGAATATGACTCGCCTACTCGGTGACGTAGCCCCTGCGTCGTTTCGGAGCTAATGGCGTTGTGTCTCTGACGGGACCCCATGAACTGGTCCGGGCTGAGAGTCGGTCCACTGGTTCAGGTAGCAGCGTAGCTGGCTTTGGGTCTTAGTAGCCGTTGTGGCGTGGTCATTCATTCGGCTGCGTGGGTTCGGATTTGGGCGAGGACGGTGTCGAGGCCGATTCGCAGGGGTGCGGTGTTGCGGCGGGTCTGGGTGAGCAGGAGTCCGCCCTGTAGTGCGACGAGCAGGGCGAGGGCGAGCGCGTCGGTGTCGGTGTCCGGGCGCAGGTCGCCGCGGTCGCGCATGCGGGCCAGGCCGGCGCGGATCGGCGCCTCCCACCGCTCGAAGCTGGCGACGAGGTCTGCCCGGGCGTGTGGGTCGTCGTCGGCGAGTTCGGCCGCGATCGATCCGATCGGGCAGCCGCCGACGCAGTGTCGTTGCTCTTGCAGGTCGATGAGCAGGTCGCGCCAGCGCTCGAGCGCGGCGAAGCTGTCGAGTTCGTCGAGCACGGGTCGCTGGGCGGCGAGGATGCCGTCGGTCTGGTGAGCGATCACGGCGCGGATCAGGTCGTCCTTGTCGGTGAAGTAGTGATACATCTGCGACGCGCTGACGCCCGCTCGCTGCTGGACGTCCTCGATGCCGGTGCGGGCGACGCCGTGGGCGAACACCAGTTCGGCGGCGGCGGCGATGATGCGAGTTCGGGTGCCAGGCCCTTCGCGGTGAATTTCCGGGCTGGCGTCGGCGCGGCGCCGGTGACCGGGCTGATCCGATCCGTCCGGCGTTGCGGTCTCGCTCTTCGACTGTCGGCAGGTCGCACATGGGCAGCCTACCTCGATTTTGGAGTTGACACTCCAAAACGATCGGAGCATAGTTTGGAGTGTTCGCTCCACTAATCGAGAGGTTCTCATGACCACCAGATCTGACCGGCTCCACCGCCCTGATCACCGGCGCCACCAGCGGCATCGGCAAAGCCACCGCCGACCAGCTGGCCGCCCTCGGCGCGCACGTCATCGTGTCCGGCCGAGACAAGACGCGCGGCGACGCCGTCGTCGCCGGCATCCGCGCCGCCGGCGGGACCGCGGACTTCGTCGCCGCCGACCTGAACGACGAGCACAGCGTGCGCGAGCTCGCCGCCCGTGCCGTCGAGGTGGGCGGCGGCCACGTCGACATCCTCGTCAACAACGGCGGCATCTTCCCCTTCGGCGCCACCGCCGACACCCCGGCCGACCAGATCGACGAGGTGTTCGCCGTCAACGTCAAGGCGCCCTATCTGCTGGTGGCCGCGCTCGCCCCGGCGATGGCCGAACGCGGGCACGGCGCGATCGTCAATGTGACGACCATGGTCGCGGAGTTCGGCATGAACGGGATGGGCCTCTACGGCTCCAGCAAGGCCGCCCTGGTGCTGCTGACCAAATCCTGGGCGGCCGAATTCGGCCCAGCCGGCGTCCGCGTCAATGCCGTCAGCCCCGGCCCCACCCGCACCGAAGGCACCATCCCGATGGGCGACGCACTGGACCAGCTAGCGGCAGGCGGACCGGCCGGTCGCGTCGGGCAGCCCGAAGAGATCGCCGCGGCCATCACCTTCCTGGCTACCGACCAGGCCAGCTTCATCCACGGTGCCGTGCTGCCCGTGGATGGCGGTCGCCTCGCCGTCTGACATCTCAGACATCGACTAGATCATCGACGGACAGGCCCACGCCATCAACTGGACCATGGACTCGACGAATTCCACCGCCACCGTGGTCACCGGAACCGCGGCCGACATCTTCCCGACTCTCACGCGCCGACACGGCAGGCCCGCATCACCAGGTTCTCCGCCTCTATCCGAGAAGCGATGTAGGCGCCACCCTCAGTCCAGTTGTGCGGGTCGTCTTCGACGACTGGCGCGCCGTCGCTGATGGCCAGCGTGCCGTGGTGCTGGTGAAGACAAATTTGCGCAGTCGGGCGTTGACTGCGGCGTCGAGAACGTGTCGCAAACCCTCGACATTGGTGTGAAACAGCGGTGCCGGGTCGCGCACCCACATCCGCGCGTCCACCACGCAGTAGTAGACGACGTCGCAGCCAGTCATCGCAGTGGCCAGGGCGGCGTCGTCGAACACGTCCCCGTAGCAACGTTGCACGGCCAGATCGTCGATGCCTTTGGTGTTGCTGGTGCGTCGAATCATGACGCGGACATCGTCGCCACGCTCAACCAGTTGGCGGGTGACGTGAGAACCCAGGAACCCACTAGCGCCGATAACCAGATTCTTCTGAGCTGGTCCACCGCGGATGTCGTTCATTACCAGGGTGTTTCGTCGCTCGTCGCCAGGATCTCAGGTCCGTACTTGCTGGCTATGAAGGTCCACGGGTCGGCATAGGGTCCGCGTCGCTCGACCCGACGCTGGGCAGCCAGAGCGATGCGCATGACCGGCCGAAGCGCCGGACCCACGACGTGCAGCAGCACCCGAATGGGTCGGCTTTGAGACTCGGCGACCCACGCGACCGTTTGTGGCCAGTCATGACGGTGGTAATCCAGCAGAGCCTGGGATTCGGTGGTGTCGAACCATCCGGTGAAGCCCCACCCGCGATCGTCCTCGGGGTCACCCGGCAGGCTGGCTCCGGGGCCGAGGCGCCCGATGCCGACCGCTTCGAATATGTCGTCTTCCACGTCGCGGTGCGCGTGCAGATGTGTCTCGTCGCCGCCGATAAGCAGCGCTTTGCCGTCGATAGCGTCACTGCGGTCGACGGCGTTGGCGAAAGCCAACGCCACATCACGCGCATCGACGGTGTGCAGTCGGGTGTCGCCGGGAGTAGCTCGCATCAACAACAGGTAGTTGCTGTCGAGGTTGGCCGCGCCGTCCGGGGAGATGATCCCGCCTAACCGAAGCAGCGCATACGGCAGACCGCTGCCCCTAATCACAGCTTCGGCGAGCACCTTGTCTTCACCGTACTGATCGATGGGGTTGACGGGCGTTTGTGCCGTGATGCGTTCGGGATAGCGGTAGGGATTACGTGACCCATACACCGCGGCACTGGAGGCAAACACCAGCAGCGGCGGCACGTCCAGGGACTTGGCGGCCCGCACCAAATTGGTGGTGCCTTCGACGTTGACGCGCCTGGCCAGTCGCGGATTGCGGTACGACGGTGGGGAATACATTCCCGCCAAATGGATGATGGCGGCGGGTTTGTGCTCGGCGATGAGGTTGCCGATGAGTGCTGCATCGAGGAGGTCGGCATATGCGGTCCTCAGCGTGCCTGGGTGCTTACCGCGAGCCAGCTCCTCGACCGTGGCTGCGGCCGTGTCAGTACGTAGATCCGTGGCGATTACGGTGCGTCCGCGCGACAGCAGTATCTCGGTGCAGCGTTTGCCCACCTGGCCGAACGCGCCAGTGATGAGGACGGGGTTGCTCACTTCGCGCGTTTCCGCACCAGAGCCCCGGCGGCATCGCGCAGCCGTTTAGGAACCCGAAATGTAAACACCGGATTGAAGATATCTTCCCGAAGCCGCGTCAACTTCGAACTCTTGATGTACCAACGCCCGTCGATCTTCTGGTAGGTCTCGTGATAGTGGCCGTAGCCTTGCAGATTCAGCCCCGGCGCCAGGAGCACGACATCGTTGAGCGCCCAGACACCGGTAGCCGTAGTGGCTGAGGTCAGCTCGATCTCAGGAGCATGTACCTGGTGCACCGTGGGTTGAGAGGCCTTCCCGATATGCCCGCGCGTGTAGGCAACGAACGAATCAGCTCCGGCGACCACGTCACCGCCGGATTCAGAGGTGTCGCTGAGGAAGTCGTCAGCGAAAATGCTGCGCCAAGCATCCCAATCCTTGGTATCCAGGTATCGGCAGTAACGGGCCTTCAACTGCTTGATCGCCTCGATCTCATGGAGGCCCTCGACACCGCGGAAGTTCGACGCGGGCGCGTCACCGGCATTGGAGTTCATGCGTGCCCTTCGGATGCGAAGCGACATCGCTCCACAGATATCGACTATTCAATCTCGCTAATTAGATATACGAAACATAGAGAAGAACGCTTTCGGAGTCAACGACGCTGCAGTTGAGCGATAGTAGTCTTCGTATAGTCGACATCCCTCGCCGCAGGAGTTACTCGTGACCGCTTCATCTCCGCCGACCCGGCGGGTGGTCGACATCATCGAGCTGCTCGCCGAACGCCGTGGCAGCACAACACGACTCAGCGATATCGTGCACGCCTTGGGCCTTAACCAGGCGACGGCCTACGTGATCCTCAAAGAACTCGACGAGATGGGCTGGGTCACCCGTAACCCTGCCGATAAGACATTCTCCGTCGGTGCTGCGTTGGTCAGGCTGGCCGGGCGCATTGATCAGGCCCCGTCGATCGCACACGCCGCCCGCGCGGCCGCATCGGGTGCCGCGACAGACACCGGCTACGCAGCGTCGGTGTCCGAGCGCGTCGGCGACTCGCTCGTCATCACCGCCTTCATCGCAGGATCTGATGACCAATGGAGCCTCTCGGCGGGTGACCGAGTACCGTTCGCCGCCCCGTTCGGGCCGGCGTACGCGGCATGGGAGCCGGCTGATGAGCGTCGTGTTTGGATCCAGCGCAGCGGAGTGAACAGTCCCGCCTTCGAGGCGCGGCTCGAGGAACACCTTGAGGAGACCCGCCACCACGGGTTCAGCGTGGAGCGTATGAGCCCGGATATGGTATCGGCCATTCCCGTGATGACCAGACTGCAGATGGATGCGCAGTCCGACTCCGTGCGCCACCACCTCAACGAAGTGCTCCTCGAAATTACTGGTGCCCCAAGGGCTTCAGGCAAGCTTGGAAGCCGCCAAAGGCAGTACGTTGGCGCGATCACGGCACCGATCTTCAACCAACTCGGTCGCGTCACGCACAACATCTGCGTGCACCCCTTCACGGCCCTGTCGGTGCGGAACGTCGACCAAATAGGTCGTCACCTCCGCAAGGCTGCCGGTGCGATAGGTACGCAGGTTGGCTAACCTACGCGTGCGCCCGTCAGCCAACGGTCGCAAAATGGTTATGCTCAACCGGTTTTGACTCGTTTGAACGGCATTTCGACAACGAGCCATTTATTGGCGCCGCAGGCGCCGCTGGGGCCGACGGTGTAATCCCAGCCAGACAGCTTCTGGTCCGCGGAGAACTTGAATGTCTGATGCCCGCGGGCTGTGGTGCCATCCTCGCACCGCTCCCAGTTTTCGACATCGTGGGCAACGAACCACATGTTGCCCCCAACCATGCGGAGGTTTGCGCTCCATCCTTGGTCGCTGGTGACCCGGCCCGCGCAGTCCATGGGATCGTCGCAAGTGGAGGTGATAGTCCAAATACTCGTGACGGTCGCTTCGTTGCGATACGAGTAATTTGTTTGTGCCAGTGCACCATCAGAGGTAGCGCTGTATGTCCCATTCAGCGCGATCGAATCCGACGATGCGCGCGCTGAGGAATTGACACCCCAGCCCGGGATGGTTGCAACTGCCACCAGTGATGCGCTTGCTATCGCGCCAACTGTTCGAATTGGTCGCTCCAGCCTCGCCCCGCCGCGCCGGTTCTCGAGGTTCGATAGCGATATCATTCAGGCTCGAATCTTGATATCAGCCAGGATCCTTCGACCTTTGTCAGCGTCACCCGCACGCTGCTGGCGGTCAAGACCGGTTCCGGTTTGTCTTGGTTTCCGGTTCAGTTCGGTCCCAACTATCAACCTGACACGGGGTCAGATTGCGCTCTCAGGTGTGACCAAGGAAATGGTCGTCGACTGGCCGGTACGTGGCTGACCGACCTCGGCACGCAGGAAAGCCAGCACGTCGTCGTCGATCTGCTGCCGTGGAGCAGGCACCTGCGCGGCCGGTGCCCGCTCGAGCCACAGGTTGCCGTCCTGCCCGAGGACGAATACCTGGCCGCTGAGATTCGTGAGTACGAAGAAGTCTTGCACGTGGCCGTCGATTTGCTGCCGCTTCGGCGGCACGCTGCCGAACTGGCCCTGCTCAGCCACAGATTCCCGTCAGACCCGAGAACGTAAACCTCGGTGGCGGACACTCCGAAGAAATCCGCGACCTGGTCGGCGACTTGCTGTCGCATCAGCGGAACCTGCTGCCCGAACGGGGCCTGCTCGAGCCACAGGTTGCCGTCCTGCCCCAGCACGTAAATCTGGGTTATCGTCCCCAGACTCAGTGCCTGGAAAGCTTTCACGTTCGCGTCGACTTGCTGCCGCATTGGCGGCACGGTGCCCCACGGGCCTTGTTCGAGCCATAAATTGCTGTCCAGCCCGAGGACCAAAGCCTGCGCGCAACCCAAGGGCTGGAAGGCTTGGACGTCCCCGTCGACTTGCACCCGCGTCGTCTGACCGCTTCCGAACTGCTCAAGCCACAAATTCCCGTCTGATCCCAAAACGTAAGCCTCAGTGGGCGATACCGGGGCGAAGCTACTTCTGTTGACAATCATCGGACTGAACCCTTTCTGCGTTCAGAATGGTCTTCACCATGCGCTCTGGCGGGTCAGTGAACATCGGCCAGATTGCGTGGATTTGCGCGCAGGGGGGTCGTAGCTCCGCTCGTACTGTCGTTCCTGTTCTCACTGCTTTGGGACGCCGTGAGTTGTTGGTGCCCCGATAAGCCGAGCCGTGGAGGCTTGGGCATCTAGGGGTGGGTGAGGTGGGTTCGCACCGTGCGCGGTGACGCGAAACGCCCTCACGGCGATGTCTTTGTTGGCCTGCCCGTCGCTGACTCGCCGGACGGCTTCGCGCTCCGCTGGTATGAGCGAAGCCCAGCTGCTCCAATTCGCCAGCCGCGTCTGCGCGCACGTCTCAATGTCGCCATGCCAGCCAGCATGCGGGGACCGCGCACAGTAAACGATCAGCGCAAGCGCACAAAATGCAGCCGGTCGCATGCGTATATACGACCCCTTGATCGCGCAGAAATACGCATTTTGGCCGATGGTCTGGGTGTCGCAACGCCGGATAGTTGACTCGATTGCCACCCGAGGAGTCCACCCTTGACGAACAACACCGTCGACATCTAGCAATCGGAGCGTCTTCGATGCTGGGCCACCAGCAGTCACCGGTGAGTACGCACAGAACTGTGGAAAAGCGACACGACAACGGATTTAGTACACACATGATCGGAGTGGGATGACAACAATGTCCGCACCAAGTGCCACGACACGCGAGGACCTGCTGGCGAGTGCGGTGCGATTGCAGCCGCTGCTTCGCGAGAACACGTCCGCGAGTGAAGCCATGCGCGGGCTGCCTGACGAGGTGATCGACGGCCTGACCAATGCCGGTTTCTTCCGGCTTCAGAAACCACATCGGTTCGGCGGTTATGAAGTGAGTCTACGGACCGTCCTGGAGGTCGTAGAAACTCTCAGTCAGGCGAACGGATCGGCGGCGTGGTTGGTGAGCCTCGGTGCCACAGCCGCATCGATGGTGCGGTGTGGGTCGGGACGGGTCCAATCCGAAATCTTTGGCTCGCGCGACGCCCGGATCGCCGGCAGCCTGAACCCCGGTACGGCACGTCGCGTCGAGGGAGGGCTGTCTGTCAGCGGAAGTTGGCCATACTCGTCGGGCGCCCCTCACGCCGACTGGGTGGCGATCTGTGCAGCGGTTCCAGCTGAGGCTGATCGCAATGCCGGACCCTATGTTTGCTTCGCGCCGGCGTCTGAGGTGCTGTTGCGCGACACCTGGCACACAGTGGGTATGCGCGGCACCGCAAGCCACACACTTCTGGCTGAGGAACTTTTCGTACCGGAGCACCGCACGATCGCACTCAGCACAATAACGGATGGGCAGACATCCGCCAGCGAGCCGGGAAGTCAGCCTCCGTTGGGTCTGCTGGCCACCCTTCTTCTAGTCGGACCGTTACTCGGACTAGGCGAAGCCGCCGCGGGACTGGTGATCGAGACGGCGCCGTCAAAATCGATGCACCATACATTCTTTGCCCGTCAGAGCGATTCGGTGGGCGTGCAAGTACAGATTGCTGAGGCGAAACTGAAGCTGCAGACCGCGCGACTGCATGTATTTGACGTGGCCGACGCACTGGACTCGCGCACGATAGTCGGCGGGGACTCGGGATACGAGCGTCGCGCCCAAGCACGAGCACAGTGTGGCTATGCCGTCCAACAAGTCCTCGATGCGATCCAGATACTGATAAACGTCCACGGCGCAGCCAGTTTCGCCGATTCCAGTCCGATGCAGCAATATTGGCGTGACGCTAACATCGCCGCGCGACATGCCGGATTGAATGCCGGTATCGGCTACGAGATCTTCGGCAAGTCACTGCTTAGCGTGTCTGAACGCATCTCCCCGCTGGTGTGATCCGCCACCGGCCGGCAGCTCAGAACATCACCCGGCACAAACGCCCACATGGGCGGACTACTGGCCGCCGGGGTGCTTGCCGACTTCAGCGAAGGGTCACCGTGGTTGACGAGATGTGCTGCCCATGGATCCGGTAAACCGGCGAGCCGTCCCGCATGGCACGGAACGGTGATTTCCCCGAAGCGTGGGAGATCTTCGACCAGTGCCGCTGGCACACCATCGAATGGACCTGTCAGGTACTTGAACTCGACCTCTCCCGCCCGTTCGATCCGATGCGATGGTCGAAGTGGTCATCGAACTTCTCATCAACTCGTTGCACGGCGCAGCCCGTCTCGATCCCGCTATTGACGTCAGCAGCGCCATCGCGAAATTAACCGACGTCAATTCATGGCCGCTGCAGCGAGGTCACTCGATGGCAAACGCGACGGCAGTATCGCGGCAAGTACTACTGCCCTCGGGCCGAGGACCGGCCCGCTTCTGTGGGTGAGTCAGCAAGCATAGCTAAACCATTGGGAATCAGAGGCTTTGACCCTTGGGCTTGATTGATGAAATCAAGGCCAGCGTTGATGGCGGGGCGATGCCGCAAGATGCGGTAGTGGGCGAGGCGTCCAAGTCCGCGGGTCGTGGCCAAGGTCGCGCCCGGCCACACATCGGGGATTCGCTCACTCGTCTCATAGGGACTGTCGGGGTCGTCGGGGTCATGGATCACGAGAAGCGGTGCCGGATCGTTGAGACGGCTGGCCACCCGGCAAATGTCGGTGTCGACGAGCGGGATGCCGAGGCGGCGGTCGAGGCGGTGTTGCAGGCCGGCGCGGATGCGAGGTCCGAAGCCGTGTCGATCCGCGAAGACATCTAGGTACCACGCGAAGTCGCCCATCGGCGCTAGGAACACCATGCGATCGATCGGTGCACCCCGCGCCGCCGCCAGCGCCGCGGCCTTAGCGCCGAGTGAGTGTGCCACGACCGCTCGTGCAGGCCCATGCGCCTGTACGACTGCCTGTACCGCCTCGGCGCACTCGACGATCGTGGTTCGCCCCGCCGCCAATGCGCCCGCATCCGACTCGTTATGGCTCGGGAGATCGAACGCGATGACCCGATGTCCGGTATCGACGAGCGGTTTGACGAAGACTGCCAGGTGCGCGCGGCAGCCACCCCAGCCGTGCACGAGATATACCGTCGGCCCGTCGCCCCACGCCTCGCCCGCGATCCGATGTCCGTCCCAGAACGCCTCTACGGGCTCCCCCGCGGAGACACCGGGCGGCATCCGCAAACTCATCTCAACGGCGGGCGGCGTGCACCAGAGCTCGACGGCCCACCTCGACCCGACAGCGGGCGCAAAGCGTTCCAACAGCCCGAACACCCTGCGCACCCAGGGCAAAACCGGCGGCTCGACCCCAGAACTCGTCTCCTCCCCAGACAACTCCGCCTCCCCTTCTCAGTACGCTGCGGGCCATCACACCGCGCTCACACCGGCCATGAAAGTCGCCAGCTTACTCGCGAGTAATATACCTTCCCCGGCAACTTGCCCACCGGTCGCCAGAGGCGTGGGAGACGCGCAAGCCTCAGTCGATCGTCGCAATCCAGTCGGCGATCGCTTGCCCGATCTCGTCAGGCGAATCTTCCTGGACGAAATGGATTCCCGACACCGTCTTCTCTGTCAATGCCGGCCACCCGCGTACCAGGTTGACCAGCCTGTCGCCTGCCAGGATGGCTCCCGGCTCCGCCTTCAGGAACAGCTTGGGCACATCGCTACTCCCCAGCCAGTCGGCGTAGTCAGCAGCGATCGCACTGACGTCGGCGGGCTCGCCCTCGATCGGAATTTCCCGGGGCCACGTCAACGTTGGCCTTCGGCTTTCGCCAGGCTCGGTGAAGGGCTTCCGGTACTCGGTCATCTCCTCGTCGGAGAGCTTGCGCAAGATGGCCTTCGGCAGAATCTCTTCGATGAAGTAGTTGTCTTTCAGAACCATGTCGTCGCCGGCTTCCGAGCGGATCGCCTCCAAAGCTTCACGCATTCCCATTGTGTCCCAGTGGTCTTGACCCTGCGGGGCAACGATTGCCTCCATGAAAGCGATACCTTTTACGGCCTCGCGATGGCGGTTAGCCCAGTCGAAGCCCAGGGCCGATCCCCAGTCGTGGATTACCAACGTGACGCGCTCGCGCACGTCGAGGTCCTCGAGCAAAGCATCGAGGTAGCGGCGGTGCTCAACGAAGCGGTAGGAGCCGGGTCCGCTGTGGGGCAGCTTGTCGGAATCGCCCATTCCAATTAAATCCGGGGCGATGCAGCGGCCAAATGGCTGCAGGTGCGGCCAGACATTGCGCCAGAGATAGGAAGAGGTGGGATTGCCGTGGAGAAACACGATCGGATCGCCTTCGCCAACCTCCACGTACGCCATCTCACTGCCGAGGATTTGACGGCGTCGCTTCTGGTCGGAAAATGCCGCAGAACTCATTGGGGTCACTTTCAGTTCGCAGCCCTGGCCTCAGCCTGGACTGAGGAGCTTGACGGACTAATTGGGATGGTCGACCCAAAAGATAGCCGAAATCTCGCCGGCACGCTTTGAAGATGGCAAAACCGCAGAGTGTGGTAGACGAGTTAGGCCTTGGGAGGGAGGACGTCGATGATGGGCCAGGCCACTTCGGTTCTCCATTGTGTGGGGTCTGCCGTGTGCGTGTGATCGTGGCGGTAGTACTCGCGGATGCGGGGTCCGACGGCGAGTTGGTGGCGAGCTATGTAGGAGCCAAGCTCGGCGTATGCCAGGTCGATGTCCGCCATTGAGCCGTGGTGGGTCGCCACGACGACCTCCGCAGCGGGCACAAGGATCGGCTCGATGTTTCCCAGTTGCCGTGGTGTGGTGACGGGGATGAAGACTGTGGCGTGGCCTGGTTCTTGCTGAAACAGGCATTCGTCATACAACCCGCCCGCATACCCGGTTTGGTCGAGCCCACCAATCCGTACGGCCTCGCGAACAGCGTGTAGGGATTCGCGCCACCAGCTTTCGATGTTGGTTGGATCGACGATCGCGGTGATGGCGACCGCAGGAGTGGTCGACTCGGCGCGACGGTGCACGCGCTGCGGACTCCCCGCGTTGTTCAGAAGGGCGCGAAGCGAATTGACTGCGGCCTTTGTCTGGGCCAGTTCGGCTTCGAGGTGGTCGATGTGGGCTGTGATCAAGGATTCGCGGTCACGGGGGCTCTGGGCGACAAGAACATCTCGGACGTCGGCAACGGGCATGCGCAGGTCGCGTAGTCGTCGGATTAGTTGAGCGGTCGGCAGTTGGTCGAGTGAGTAGTAGCGGTATCCGGTCTCGGAATCGACGTGTACCGGTTCGAGTAGCCCGACGTGGTGGTAGTGGTGCAGCGTCTTCACGCTGAGGTGGGTCATCGTGGCGAATTGCCCGACGGAAACGGTGATGCTCATGGCGGCTCCGGGCCAGGACGGCCGCTCACTGGGCGCGAGCGGCGTCCGGTCAGTACTGCGGTTCGGTGTTTTTGATGACGAACAGGGTGACAATCTTGCCGTCACGGAGGCGGAAGTAGTTGGTCATGATCAGCGGGTCGGGCAGTCCGGTCTTGTCATAGTCACCTTCGTAACGGCACCGAACGCACCACATACCGGCGTTGTCGATGATCTCGAGGGGTTCCACGGTGACGTGGTCGCCGACAAACTCCTTGGCCATGAATGCGCGGATGTGGTTACGGCCCCAGAAACTCCCGCGAGAAGTCGTTCACTAGCGCATCGTCTGCGAAGGTGTCCATGATCGCGTCCACGTCGAAGCTGTTGATCGCGGTGATATGAGCGGTGATCACGGGGTCCAGTGTGAGCTGTGCAGTCATTAGTTCCTCCTTGCGTCGTGACGTCGGATGACCGTCGGACACCAGCCTCGGCCCTCCTGTTAGGGGAGAGTCAAGTTCGGACAGGTTCAGAAAATCGGGGCTCATGTGACTGTCTTTATATGGAGCGCTGTAGGCGAACCGGAAGAAGCGAACGCATGCCCATCCAGGCAGCTAGAACGGGACTTTCTAGTGCCCCTTCAAGGTCAGATAGATCAGCACTAGGTCGGTCCACGCGCTGTGCATAGCCAGCCGAAACGTGAGCTACCGGTTTGGGTCGCGGTTGCGGTCTCCACGGATGCGCTGGCAGGTTGGTAATCGAAATGGGCACGAGATTAAATCATTTCGGCAACGGCGCGGCGAATCTTTGTTCGGTCCAACGCCGGTTACCGTGTCGCGGTGCAACATCGCTGCAGCTGCAGGCCGCAGACACCGCGCTTCCCGGCGTGCTGTGCTGAAATACGCTGCGGCCGCACCGGTTGTCCTTGGTTTGGGGATGGCCGCGGAGGTTCTCGTTGCCCCGGGGCGCGCACCCGCGGACTCCAACTTATCGGCGTCGGCGATGGCGCCGGGCCAACCGGTCAACATCATCAGCCGCGCCGGGTGGGGCGCCGATGAGTCAATTCGGCGTGGAATACCGCGCTTTGGTATCGGGATTAGGGCCGGGGTCGTTCACCACTCTGCGACCGGCAACGGCTACGCGCCGACAGATTCGGCGGCCATCGTGCGCTCGATCTACGAGTGCCACACGTTGACACAAGGCTGGGGCGACATCGGCTACAACGCGCTGGTTGACAAGTACGGCCAGATGTTCGAGGGCAGGTTCGGCGGCATCACCAAATCGGTCGAGGGCGTCCACACCGGCGGATTCAACACCGACACCTGGGCAGTGTGCATGATCGGCGATTTGAGCCAGGCGCCCCCGACACCCGAGCAGTTGCGGGCGGTCGGCCAGCTGCTGGGATGGCGGCTCGCGATGGACGCGGTGAACCCTAACGGCACCGTCATGCTGACTTCCGCCGGCGGCCCCGACACGCGTTTCCCGCGAGGTGCCACCCCAACGTTGCCGAGCATCTTCGCCCATCGTGACGTCGGCGACACCGCGTGTCCGGGCAACGCCGGGTACGCCTTTATGGAGCGGATCCGCGACATCGCCGCCCGGTTCACGCAACCGCCCAGCCCACAGGATTTGGCGGAGTCGCTGCGGGGCGGAGCGATCTACGACCGCTGGCAGGCGACGGGCGGTATGACAGGCGGCCTTGGCGCACCCACGTCACCCGAAGCGGCCTGTGGTGATTCGATCCGCTACGTTGTGTTCGCCAATGGTGCGATCTATTGGTCATCTGGCCACCGGCGCTCAGCCGCTCAGCGGCAGGATCTACGAGGCATGGGCCACGCTGGGCTACGAGCGCGGCCCGCTGGGCCTGCCGACCAGCGCCGAGATTCAGGAGCCGGAGTGGATCGTGCAGAACTTCCAGCACGGCACGCTGAACTTCGAACGGCAAACCTCAACCGTCATGACTGTGATGGACGGGATAGCCAGTGTGGTACCACCGCCGCCCGCGGGCGGACCGCCTGTCCAGCTTGAACGGTTCTCGGCAGCACGCAATCCCGTCGTCTAATGAGACCCCATTCGTGTTCTGGTACAGAGGGTTTGAGGCGGAATGCGCCACGATTCGGGGTGTAGAGCGCCGGTTACTCAACGGGGTTCAACGTTCGGCGAGTCTGGCCAAACCTTCTTGATGGCTCCACGGGCCAGCTAGGGCTCCGCGATGCGCGACATGCCGCACGCCTTGCTGAACCAGACTGAACGATCGCTGATCGCGTCTATCGTCAGCCATGAATCATGGTCCCGCACAACAGATAGAGCCGCGCGGACATTAGCAGCCAGCTGGTGCAGGAAAGGACGTTTCCTAGTGACCCTTCAAGGTCAGATAGATCAGCACTAGGCCCGCGCATGCGCTGTGCTTAACCAGCCAAAACGTGGTCGGATCGCGTGCGCTGTGCCCGCCACTATCTTGAAGATGGCAAACCGGCTGTCGGTCACTCGCTGTGCTGGGAAGTCGGCTCGTTGCGGTCCTGCGCGGCATGGCCTCTTCGTCCCGAACTCTGCGTACTACTGGGCGTTGGTTGCTGTTGGCTTCGTTGGTTGCGTTAAGTATCAGAAGGTCAGAAGGCTGGCGACATTGGCAGTAGAAGGGTGTCCTCGGGCTGCTGCGGACGATTGTGCGCTCCGATTCGCCGGAGAGCGAGCGGGCGCTGGGCCGTACAAGGCGACAGAGCTTTGCACGTAGGGGAGCGCCCGTCGACTCGCGAATTGATTGCACCGTCAACGGGCTTCAGAACTTCACTGCAAGGTCCTGGCGGGCGAGCCTGCGAACGCCCCAGAAGTAGGTGACGAAGGGCATGGTGCACCACAACAGGTTGAGGACTACGAACTTGATCCACATCTCGACTGGACTGGTCATGCTTTGCAGATTATTCGCGATCTCTACCCCGAAGTAGACCGCTGGCAGCGTGACCTCCACGATCATCCCGCCCATGATGAAGGAGAGTTGGGTGCTGGTGAACCGCTTGCCGTTGCGGAAGAACTGGACCATCGCATACGCCTCGAAGAGTCCGATGAAGAAGGCGATCCACTCAAGAACGACGATGAGCGGGTCGCCATTGAGGTAGCGGGCGTCGCCGCCGAGCAGGATGGGTGCCCACATGTACGTCCAGAGCGCGCCATGCTGCACGCCGGTCCTGATCTGGTCGAAGAACAAGAGCCACGGTAGTTCCCAGATGAATCGTGGGATCAGGGCGATGAAGACCCAGACGATGACCATCGCACTGAGTCGTTCCGCCTTGGTGCGCTCACGTTGGCCGGGAAGCGGTAGCCATGGCAGCGCGAGTGCGGTCAAGAAACAGCCCACGACGAAGACGACCAGCGTGGTGGATGCAACGACGTGGGACACCCCGGCATGAAATTCGAGGTACCAGAACACAATGTGGATGACGAAGAAGAACGCCAGGACGCCGAAGAGCGACTTTTGCAGTGACGAGAATCCACGCTTCGCCGGTGAAACCTGCTCGTCGCTGGTGCTGATCGTCTCAGTCATGAGTCCGCCTTCCGGCGGGGATGGGTAGCTGCACGCCCAAAGCATGGCATGCGCCATGTTTTCATAGCAAGGGTCGCTTCGCCGCTATCGCGCAGGTAAGCGGCTACGGTGCTGACGAGCAGCGACCCCCGGGCAGTGTTCTAAGCTGATTTTGATGAGGCAACGCGGTGAGCAGGGCGGATTGCGGCGGTGACGGCGGGCAGACGCACCGCTCCGCGTCGTCCGATTGCCGGGCGACAGCAGCGGGGGGACAGGACCCGAGAACTGCTCATCGAAGAGACGGTTCGATGCATTCGCGAGGAAGGCTTTTCGGCGGCTAGCGCTCGGCACATCATTGAACGCGCCGGCATGAGTTGGGGAGTCATTCAGCATCACTTCGGGGACCGAGATGGTCTGCTGACGGCGGTGATAGAAGATGCCGTTGACCGTCTCGTCGCATCGCTTGAGGTGTTGTCCGATCCTGTGCGGCTTGTGGACACAGAAGACTTGGTGCGGGCGACGTGGGAGGCACTCGCGAATCCAAAGGCGATGGCAGGGTTGGAGATTCTCATCGCGACCCAGGACTTGCGCGTCGGGCTTGATGGGCGGCACATGGAACGTCTCGGCGCGGCTCTGGCGGCGTTGATTGCCCGTTTGAATGCCGGGACCAACCGTGAACATGCCGTCGCGTTGGGCATGCTGCTGTGGACGACACCGGTAGCGATGATGGTCGCCGAAATGTTCGCCACGCCTCCGCTAACCACCAAAGATGCCCAGAC
This sequence comes from uncultured Actinomycetota bacterium, assembly GCA_963832935.1. Taxonomy (GTDB): domain Bacteria; phylum Actinomycetota; class Actinomycetes; order Mycobacteriales; family Mycobacteriaceae; genus Mycobacterium. Next base: position 290 of record CAWHWA010000006.1, on the reverse strand, counting down.
AGCAGTGGCGAAACTGATTGATGAACATCGCTAAGCCATTGGCTCCGATGATCCCGTCCTAGCGGCGAAGTCTTTAGCCCTGGCCCTATGGCTGCTGGTATTCCAACAACTCCGCCAGGACTCGATACGCCGTCGCTCTGCTCACACCCAGGTCTGCGCGATGGTCGTCGGTGACTCGCCGCTGGTGTGCATACGTTGCGCCAGAGCGGCTTTGGATGCATCTAACGCCTTCGGGGCAAAGCACTTTCTAGTGCCCCTTCAAGGTCAAATAGATCAGCACTAAGGCAGCC
>CAWHWA010000005.1:0-234252 GCA_963832935.1 uncultured Actinomycetota bacterium | reverse complement strand
TCCGGGGACCCGCTACGACGAGGTGGTGCGCGCCCTGGGCGGCCACGGCGAGCTGGTGTCCGCGCCCGCCGAGCTGCGGCCCGCGCTGGAGCGTGCCTTCGCCAGCGGCCTGCCCGCCGTCGTCAACGTGCTCACCGACCCGACCGTCGCCTATCCACGCCGATCGAACCTCGCCTGAGCGGGTCGGCCGTGACCGGAGCCATGCGCTCGCGTAGGCAGCGTCGCGTACCGTTGACCTGTGCCAAAGACCGCCCGCGCTAACCCGGGCCGCCTGAGCAGCCGGTTTTGGCGACTGCTCGGCGCCAGTACCGAAAAGAACCGAACCCGTTCCATGACCGCAGGTCAGCGACGCGGCCGAATTCGACGAGAAGGCCGCCGATCTCGACGACGAGCAGCTGCGCAAGGCGGCCGAGCTGCTCAACCTCGACGACCTGGCCGACTCCGACGACATCCCGCAGTTCCTGGCGATCGCCCGCGAGGCGGCCGAAAGCGCGACCGGACTTGCGGCCGTTCGACGTTCAGCTGCTCGGCGCGCTGCGCATGCTGGCCGGCGACGTGGTCGAGATGGCCACCGGTGAGGGCAAAACCCTGGCCGGCGCGATCGCCGCGGCCGGCTACGCGATCGCCGGCCGCACGTGCACGTCATCACCATCAACGACTACCTGGCCCGCCGCGACGCCGAGTGGATGGGCCCGCTGCTGGAGGCCATGGGCCTGACGGTCGGCTGGATCACCGCGGATCGACGGCAGAGGAGCGCCGCGCGGCCTACGACTGCGACGTCACCTACGCCTCGGTCAACGAGATCGGCTTCGACGTGCTGCGCGATCAGCTGGTGACCGACGTCGACGACCTGGTATCGCCCAATCCCGATGTGGCCCTTATCGACGAGGCCGACTCCGTGCTCGTCGACGAGGCGCTGGTGCCACTGGTGCTGGCCGGCACCACGCACCGGGAGACGCCGCGGCTGGAGATCATCAAGCTGGTCGGCGAGCTCACCGCCGACGATCGACTACGACACCGACTCCGACAGCCGCAACGTCCACCTCACCGAGGCCGGCGCCCGCAAAGTCGAGAAGGCGCTCGGCGGCATCGACCTGTACTCCGAGGAACACGTCGTCACCACGCTCACCGAGGTCAACGTCGCGCTGCACGCGCACGTGCTGTTGCACCGCGACGTGCACTACATCGTCCGCGACGACGCCGTGCACCTGATCAACTCCTCCCGCGGCCGCATCGCGCAGCTGCAGCGCTGGCCCGACGGCCTGCAGGCCGCTGTCGAGGCCAAGGAAGGCATCGAGACCACCGAGACCGGCGAGGTGCTCGACACCATCACGGTGCAGGCGCTGATCAACCGCTACCCGACGGTGTGCGGAATGACGGGCACCGCGCTGGCCGCCGGCGAGCAGCTGCGCCAGTTCTACAAGCTCGGCGTGTCACCGATTCCGCCGAACACCCCCAACATTCGTGAAGACGAGTCCGACCGGGTCTACATCACCGCGGCGGCCAAGAACGACGCGATCGTCGAGCACATCGCCGACGATGCACGAGACCGGCCAGCCGGTGCTGGTCGGCACCCGCGACGTCGCCGAATCCGAGGAGCTGCACGAGCGGCTGGTGCGCCGCGGCGTGCCGGCGGTGCTGCTCAATGCCAAGAACGACGCCGAGGAAGCCGCAGGTCATCGCCGAGGCCGGCAAGTACGGCACGGTCACGGTGTCCACCCAGATGGCCGGGCGCGGCACCGACATCCGGCTCGGCGGATCCGACGAAGCCGACCACGACAAGGTCGCCGAGCTGGGCGGGCTGCACGTCGTCGGCACCGGCCGCCATCACACCGAGCGGCTGGACAACCAGCTGCGCGGCCGCGCCGGACGCCAGGGCGACCCGGGTTCGTCGGTGTTCTTCTCCAGTTGGGAGGACGACGTCGTCGCGGCCAACCTGGATCGCAACAAGCTGCCCGACGCAGACCGACGAGGACGGCCGGATCGTCAGCCCCAAGACCGCCGCGTTGCTCGACCACGCGCAGCGCGTCGCCGAGGGCCGGCTGCTGGACGTGCACGCCAACACCTGGCGCTACAACCAGCTGATCGCCCAGCAGCGCGCCATCATCGTCGATCGTCGAAACACGTTGCTGCGCACCGCAGCCGCGCGTGAGGAGCTCGCCGAGCTGGCGCCGAAGCGCTACGAGGAGCTGGCCGAGACCGAGGGAATCTCTCGGAAGAACGGCTCGAGACGATCTGCCGGCAGATCATGCTGTATCACCTCGACCGCGGCTGGGCCGATCATCTGGCCTACCTGGCCGACATCCGGGAAAGCATCCATCTGCGCGCGCTGGGCCGGCAGAATCCGCTCGACGAATTCCACCGGATGGCGGTCGACGCGTTCGCGTCGCTGGCCGCGGACGCGATCGAGGCCGCTCAGCAGACGTTCGAAACCGCGAACGTCCTCGAAGAGGAGCCGGGCCTCGATCTGTCCAAGCTGGCGCGACCGACGTCGACGTGGACGTACATGGTCAACGACAACCCGCTGTCCGACGACACGTTGTCCACGCTGAGCCTGCCCGGAGTATTCCGCTAAGCCGACTCGAGTCCGTCGATGCGGACCGCATCGCGCCGGCTAAGGTCACGGCTCATGGAGCCGGACTCCGCCAGACCGGGTGCTGACGGTGCCCAACGTGCTGAGCGCCATCCGCCTGCTGCTCATTCCGGTATTCATCTACGTGCTGCTGTTCGCGCACGCCAACGGGCTGGGCGGTGGCGATCCTGATGTTCAGCGGCGCCTCCGACTGGGCCGACGGCAAGATCGCCCGGCTCGCTGAACCAGTCGTCGCGGTTGGGCGTTCTGCTGGATCCCGGCGGTCGATCGCCTCTACATGGTGACCGTGCCCATCGTGCTGGCGATCGAGCGGAATCGTGCCGTGGTGGTTCGTCATCACGCTGCTGGCGCGCGACGGGCTGCTGGCCGCCACGCTGCCCCTGCTGCGCAGTCGCGGACTGTCGGCGCTGCCGGTGACCTACGTCGGCAAAGCCGCGACGTTCGCCTTGATGTCCGGCTTTCCGCTCGTTCTGCTGGGCACGTGGGACGCGTTGTGGAGCCGGGTGATCGGCGCCTGCGGCTGGGCGTTTCTGATCTGGGGTATGTACGCCTACCTGTGGTCATTCGTGCTGTATGCCGTGCAGATGGTCCTGGTGATGCGCCGGATGCCCAAGGTCGCACAGCAGGCGACCCGGCCGACACTCCCGAAGGCGGGTGAGCATGGCTGAACCGGACCGCTCGCTCGGCGGCTATGACCCCAACGCCGGGCGCAGCGCCCACGCCGCGGCGCGGCCAACAGCTCATCCCGGTGCCGTCGCTGCTGCGCGCGCTGCTGTCCGAACATCTGGATCCCGGCTACGCCGCGGCGGCCGCAACGGCGCGCCAGCAAGGCCACACCGCAGCACCGGGCGGGCCCGCGCCTTCGGCTGGCTCTGGCAGGCCCTGGCGGCGATGCTGGTCGCCACGGTGTTCGCCGCCGCGGTCGCGCAGGCCCGTTCGGTCGCACCCGGCGTGCACACCGCCCAGCAGCTGCTGGCGCGCAGCGTGCGGGCGACGCGAAGCCGCCGCCACCAAATTGGCCCAGCGGCGCAGCGCGCTGTCGAGCCAGGTCGACGACGTACAGCGGCTCGCGCTGGCGGACGACGCCGAGGGTCAGCGGCTGCTGACCCGGCTGGACGCGCTCAGCCTGGCCGCCGCCAGCACAGCCGTCATCGGCCCCGGTCTGACCGTGCACCGTGACCGATCCCGGTGCCGGCCCGAATCTTTCCGATGTGTCCAAGCAACGGGTCAGCGGGCAGCCGGCAAATCATCCTCGACCGCGATCTGCAGCTCGTCGTCAACTCGTTGTGGGCCAGCGGCGCCGAGGCCATCTCGGTCGGCGGAGTGCGGATCGGGCCCAACGTGACCATCCGGCAGGCCGGCGGAGCGATCCTGGTCGACAACAACCCCACCAGCAGCCCCTACACGATCCTCGCGGTCGGCCCGCCGCACGCGATGCGCGACGTCTTCGACAACAGCCCCGGCCTGCAGCGGCTTAGGCTGCTGGAGGCCTCCTACGGTGTCGGCGTCAGCGTGAACGTCTCGGCGACGGTCTGTCGCTGCCGGCCGGAGCGATCCGGGACGTCAAGTTCGCCAAGCAGATTGGGCCCTAGTGAGAGAAGTCCTCGAAGACAGCTCCCCCTGGGGGGAATGCGGACGGGAACCCGCGCATGATCGGTATCGCGGCGCTTGTCGATCGGCATCGTGCTGGGCCTGGTTTTCCACCCCAGCGTGCCCGAGGTCATCCAGCCGTATCTGCCCATCGCGGTGGTCGCCGCGCTCGACGCGGTGTTCGGCGGGCTGCGTGCCTACCTCGAGCGGATCTTCGACCCGAAGGTCTTCGTGGTTTCGTTCGTGTTCAACGTCTTTGTGGCGGCGCTGATCGTCTATGTCGGGGACCAACTGGGCGTCGGCACGCAGTTGTCCACGGCGATCATCGTCGTGCTGGGCATCCGCATCTTCGGCAACGCCGCCGCGCTGCGGCGCCGGCTCTTCGGGGCGTGACCGAATGAGGTCAGCGTGAGCCAGGACGAGCCGAACGGCGCGGCCGACGAAGTCGTGACACGCCAACCCGACACGATGATTCCGCAGCTGACCGCCGGCGACGCTGCGCAGCGTGGCCGGCACGAATTGCCCGCGGACAGTCCGCGCCCCGAGATCGGGCGGTAGGCCGCACCGGGTTGTCCGGAATGCTGCGCGGCGGTCGGTCCCGGCTGGTGTTCGGAGCGCTGGCGGTCCTGCTGTGCCTGGTCCTGGGCATCGCCATCGTCACCCAGGTCCGCCAGACCCGAGTCCGGCGACTCCCTGGACACCGCGCGCCCCGCAGATCTGCTGGTGCTGCTGGATTCGCTGCGGCAGCGCGAGGCCACGCTGAACACCGAAGTCACCGAACTGCAGAACACGCTGAACTCGTTGCAGGCGTCCGGCAACACCGACCAGGCCGCGATCGAAAACGCGCAGGCCAGGCTGGCCGCGCTGTCCATCCTGGTCGGCGCCGTCGGCGCCACCGGGCCCGGCGTCACCGTCACCATCGACGACCCCGGCCCCGGGGTGTCGCCGGAGGCGATGCTCGACGTGATCAACGAGTTGCGGGCCGCCGGAGCCGAGGCGATCGAGATCAACGGTGCGACACCAGTCCGTGCGGGTCGGCGTCGACACCTGGGTGGTCGGCACGCCCGGCTCGCTGACCATCGACAACAGGACGCTGTCGCCGCCGTATTCGATTCTGGCGATTGGCGATCCGCCCACGCTGGCCGCGGCGATGAACATCCCCGGTGGCGCGGAGGACAGCATCAAGCGCGTCGGCGGACGGATGTCTGTGCAGCAGGCCGACCGTCGTCGACGTGACCACCTTGCGACAACCAAAACCGCACCAATACGCTCAGCCCGTCAAGTGAACTAGCCCGAACAGCGCCGACCAGAACAGGATTACCGTGAGCGATATCCCGCCCGATCTGCACTACACCGCCGAACACGAGTGGGTTCGCCGCAGCGGTGACGACACCGTGCGGGTCGGAATCACCGACTTCGCGCAGTCGGCGCTGGGCGACGTTGTTTTCGTCCAGCTGCCCGACGTGGGCGCCGAGTTGACCGCGGGCGAAGCTTTCGGCGAGGTGGAGTCGACGAAATCCGTGTCGGACCTGTACGCGCCGGTTTCCGGCAAAGTGACTGCGGTCAACGGCGATCTGGACGGCAGCCCGCAACTGGTCAACTCCGATCCGTACGGTGCCGGCTGGCTGCTGGATATCCAGGTCTCGGACGGCTCGGAGTTGGAATCCGCCATTGCCGCGCCTGCTCGACGCCGAGGCCTACCGCGGCACACTGACCGAATGACGGTTGCTAATGTCCCTGCCAGCCCTGCGCGCGGCTGCGGCATTGGGCCATGACACGGCCCGCGGTGGGGCCGCGCTGAGGTGAGGGGGCTGGCCGGACGATCGGCTTGCGATCCTGCCGGTGGTAGGCACATTCCGAACCACCGCGCGGTACGGTCAAGACAACAGCATGAGAAGGCAAGTAATCCGCATTACAGGGGTTAAGAACCTAGTGGGAAGCCGGCCGAGCGGCCCGGTCAGACAACGCCACAGCGGCCAGTGAGGAGCAGCGCGTGACGGACATGGACAACGACCAGACTTCTGATGAAGTCACCGTGGAGACGACTTCGGTTTTCCGCGCCGACTTCCTCAACGAACTGGACGCCCCGCGCAATCGGGCACCGAGAGCACGGTGTCCGGGGTCGAAGGACTTCCGGCGGGCTCGGCGTTGCTGGTCGTCAAACGCGGGCCCAATGCTGGATCGCGGTTCCTGCTCGACCAGGCCATCACGTCGGCCGGCCGGCATCCCGACAGCGACATCTTCCTCGATGACGTCACGGTGAGCCGCCGCCACGCCGAATTCCGGTTGGAAAACAACGAATTCCACGTGGTCGATGTGGGCAGCCTGAACGGCACCTACGTCAATCGCGAGCCGGTGGATTCGGCGGTGCTGGCCAACGGTGACGAAGTGCAGATCGGCAAGTTCCGCTTGGTGTTCCTGACCGGGACCCAAAGGTGACGACGATGGGGGATCTGGAGGCTAGTGAGCGCACCCGATAGCCCGGCGCTGGCCGGGATGTCGATCGGGGCGGTCCTGGACCTGCTGAGGCCGGATTTCCCCGATGTCACAATTTCCAAGATTCGTTTCTTGGAGGCTGAGGGACTGGTGACGCCGCAGCGCGCCGCGTCGGGATACCGCAGATTCACTGCGTACGACTGCGCGCGACTGCGCTTCATTCTCACTGCGCAGCGCGATCACTACCTACCGCTGAAGGTGATCCGATCGCAGCTGGACGCCCAGCCTGACGGTGAGCTGCCACCGTTCGGATCGCCTTACGGCGTACCGCGATTGGTTTCGGTGGGGGACGGCGATGCCGCCCCCGATACCGGTTCCGATCCGGCCGCGGTGGCACCCACCCGCGTCCGGCTGAGTCGAGAAGACCTGCTGGAACGCTCGGGCGTGGACGACGACCTGCTTACCGCACTGGTCAAAGCCGGGGTGATCACCACCGGCCCGGGCGGATTTTTCGACGAGCACACCGTCGTGATCTTGCAGTGTGCGCGAGCGCTGTCCGACTACGGCGTCGAGGCCCGGCATCTGCGTGCCTTCCGCTCGGCCGCCGACCGGCAGTCCGATCTGATCGCCCAAATCGCCGGGCCGGTAGTCAAAGCCGGCAAAGCCGGTGCCCGCGATCGCGCCGACGACCTGGCGCGTGAGGTTGCCGCACTGGCGATCACTTTGCACACGTCGTTGATCAAGTCCGCCGTTCGCGACGTTCTGCGACGCTGAGGACTAGACTTCGTTCAACAGCTTGGTGCTCGGCGGCATGGAGAGAAATGGTGTTTCACCGGGTCGTCGCTCCGAGTGAAAGTCGGACACGGCGGCATGTGCGGAGGGCAGACACTAATGGGTGAAGTTCGTGTTGTCGGCATTCGCGTGGAGCAGCCGCAGAACCAGCCGGTGCTGTTGTTGCGCGAAGCCAACGGCGACCGCTACCTGCCGATTTGGATCGGGCAGTCCGAAGCAGCCGCCATTGCGCTCGAACAACAAGGCGTCGAGCCGCCCCGCCCGCTGACGCATGATCTGATCCGGGATCTCATTGCCGCACTTGGACATTCACTAAAAGAAGTGCGGATCGTCGATTTGCAGGAAGGCACTTTCTACGCCGACCTTGTCTTTGACCGCAACATCACCGTGTCGGCGCGCCCCTCGGACTCGGTGGCGATCGCGCTGCGGGTCGGCGTGCCGATCTATGTCGAGGAGGCCGTTCTCGCCCAGGCCGGTCTGCTGATCCCCGACGAGAGCGACGAGGAGTCCAACACCGCTGTTCGGGAGGACGAGGTGGAGAAATTCAAGGAGTTTCTCGACAGTGTTTCTCCCGACGACTTCAAGGCCACCTGAACCGGGAATCCCAGCAGCCTGCCGGCGATACACGTCACGAAACGGCGGGTCAGGGGTTCGTCGGCGCGGGCGATGGCGCTGGACGTCGACATCACGGATCCGTCTCATCTGACACTGTGATGTCGACACGCCTAAGCGATAGCACGCCCGTTGCCCTTACGGCGGCCATACTTTGATCACGAGATAAGGTACGGCAGCGATCGAACAGCGTAAGCTCTCAAGCACTCGGGCCTAAGCCAACGTGGCTGCGACGACAGCCAGTGGACGCAGCTAGTGACAAGAGCGCGATCGGCGAGAGGAACCACCTGTGAGCGACCAGCCACGTCAAGAACAGCTGGACCTTGCTGACCACGCGGACGCCGCGACCAATGGTGACCCGAGCGTCACCGTGGCCAGCGGACCCGTGCAACCCGGGCTATTTCCTGACGATTCGGTGCCTGACGAGCTGGTCGGCTACCGCGGGCCGAGTGCCTGCCAGATCGCAGGAATCACCTACCGCCAGCTGGACTACTGGGCACGCACGTCATTGGTGGTGCCGTCGATTCGCAGTGCGGCGGGCTCCGGCAGCCAGCGGCTTTACTCCTTCAAGGACATCCTGGTCCTCAAAATCGTCAAGCGGCTGCTGGACACCGGTATTTCTCTGCACAACATCCGGGTCGCGGTCGACCATCTGCGCCAGCGCGGCGTCGAGGATCTGGCCAACATCACCTTGTTCTCGGACGGCACCACCGTCTACGAGTGCACGTCGGCCGAAGAAGTCGTCGACTTGCTGCAGGGCGGCCAGGGCGTGTTCGGCATCGCCGTGTCCGGCGCAATGCGCGAGCTGACCGGCGTTATCGCCGACTTCCCTGGTGAGCGCGCTGACGGCGGTGAGTCGATTGCCGCGCCGGAGGACGAACTGGCCTCCCGGCGCAAGCATCGCGACCGCAAGATCGGCTAGCCGCCGCGCATTCCCCGAGCGAAACACGCACGAGCTCCTTTTCGCTATCTGCATCCCTCGCGGGTAAACCGCGGGTAAACTCGCCTGTGCATCGCCCCCGCGCGGGAGAGTTCCGTGGCCGCCAGCCACGGACGCCGAAGGAGCAACACCTCTCCGTCAATCTCTCAGGCACCCGGACCGCTCGGGGTCCCGATGTCTCTGGAAAGCGGTGAGCCGAATTTATTCGCTCACCCGCCCATGGGGAAAGGCAACGCCGGGGATCGGGTTGTCGAATCTCTCAGGCGCCCGAATGGGTTGACGACAGAGGGGGAGGACCGCAACGCCAGCTTGCTGGCGACGTTGCCGTTCTCGCCCATGTCAGGAGTCGCAGTGGGGGAACTCAATCAATCCAATAGCTTCGCCGACCGGCACATCGGGCCCGACAGCCAGGCCATCGCGGCCATGCTCGATGTCATCGGTGTCGCCTCGCTCGACCAGCTAGCTTCCAAAGCGCTGCCGGCGGGCATTCTCGACAAGCTCACCGAGAGCGGTGCCGCACCGGGTCTGGACGCATTGCCCCGGGCCGCCAGCGAGGCGGAGGCGCTAGACGAGCTACGTGCGCTGGCCGACACCAACACCGTGTCGGTGTCGATGATCGGACAGGGCTACTACGACACGTTCACCCCGCCGGTGTTGTTGCGCAACATCATGGAGAACCCCGCCTGGTACACCGCCTATACGCCATACCAGCCGGAAATCAGCCAGGGCCGGCTGGAAGCGCTGCTGAACTTCCAGACCATGGTCACCGACCTGACCGGGCTCGAGATCGCCAACGCGTCGATGCTCGACGAGGGCACCGCGGCCGCCGAGGCCATGACGCTGATGCACCGTGCGGCACGCGGCACGGCGAACCGACTGGCGGTCGACACCGACGTGTTCGCTCAGACCGCGGCGGTGCTGGCCACCCGCGCCCAGCCGTTGGGCATCGAGATCGTCACCGCCGATCTCCGCAACGGCCTCCCGGACGGTGACTTCTTCGGCGTCATCGCCCAGCTGCCCGGAGCCGGCGGGCGGATCACGGATTGGTCCGCGCTGGTGGCCGAAGCTCACGAACGGGGTGCACTGATCGCCATCGGCGCCGACCTGTTGGCGTGCACGTTGATCACCCCGCCGGGCGAGATCGGCGCCGACGTCGCGTTCGGCACCACCCAAAGGTTCGGTGTGCCAATGGGCTTCGGCGGTCCGCATGCCGGGTACCTGGCGGTGCACGCCATGCACGCCCGCCAGCTGCCGGGCCGGCTGGTCGGCGTCTCGCTCGACAGCGATGGTGCACCGGCCTATCGGTTGGCCTTACAGACCCGCGAGCAGCACATCCGCCGCGACAAGGCGACCAGCAACATCTGCACCGCGCAGGTGCTGCTCGCGGTGATGGCCGCGATGTACGCCAGCTATCACGGCGCCGACGGGCTCAGCGCCATCGCCCGCCGGGTACATGGCCATGCCCAAGCCATCGCCACCGCGCTGGGCGATGCTCTGGTGCACGACACCTACTTCGACACCGTGTTGGCCCACGTGTCGGGGTGCGCGGACGAGGTGCTGGCCAAAGCGAAAGCCAGGGGCGTCAACCTGTGGCGCTTCGACGCCGACCACGTCTCGGTGACCTGCGACGAAGTCACCACCGACGCCCACGTGGCCCTGGTGCTGGACGCCTTCGGAGTGTCGGCCGGCGAACCGGTCCCCACCGATATCGCTACGCGCACATCGGAGTTCCTGACCCATCCCGCCTTCACGCAGCACCACACCGAGACGGCGATGATGCGCTACCTGCGCACGCTGGCGGACAAGGATATCGCCTTGGACCGCAGCATGATTCCGCTCGGCTCGTGCACGATGAAGCTCAACGCCGCCGCCGAGATGGAGTCGATCACCTGGCCTGAGTTCTCCCGGCTGCACCCGTTCGCTCCGGCGGCTGACACCCCGGGGCTGCGTCGTCTGATCAGCGATCTGGAGACCTGGCTGGTCCAGATCACCGGCTACGACGCGGTGTCGCTGCAACCGAACGCCGGCTCGCAAGGCGAGTACGCCGGCCTGTTGGCGATCCACGACTATCACGCCAGCCGCGGCGAACCGAACCGCGACATCTGCCTGATCCCGTCCAGCGCGCACGGCACCAACGCGGCATCGGCCGCCCTGGCCGGGATGCGGGTGGTCGTGGTCGGCTGTCACGACAACGGCGATGTCGATCTCGATGATCTGCGCGCCAAGGTCGGCGAGCATGCCGATCTGCTGTCGACGCTGATGATCACCTACCCGTCTACGCACGGCGTGTACGAACAGGACATCGCCGACATCTGCGCAGCGGTGCACGACGCCGGCGGCCAGGTGTACGTCGACGGCGCCAACCTCAACGCCCTGGTGGGACTGGCCCGGCCGGGCAAGTTCGGCGGCGACGTGAGCCACCTGAACCTGCACAAGACGTTCTGCATCCCGCACGGTGGCGGCGGCCCGGGCGTGGGTCCGGTCGCCGCACGTTCGCATCTGGCGCCGTTCCTGCCGGGTCACCCGTACGCTCCCGAGCTACCCGAGGGTCATCCGGTATCGTCGGCGCCCTACGGATCGGCCTCGATCCTGCCGATCAGCTGGGCCTACATCAGGATGATGGGCGCCGACGGGCTGCGGGCGGCATCGCTCACCGCGATCGCCTCGGCCAACTACATCGCCCGCCGGCTCGACGAGTACTTCCCCGTGCTGTACACCGGCAAGAACGGCATGGTCGCCCACGAGTGCATCCTGGACCTGCGCGGTATTACCAAATCGACCGGCGTGACCGTCGACGATGTCGCAAAGCGCCTGGCGGACTATGGCTTTCATGCGCCCACGATGAGCTTCCCGGTGGCCGGCACGCTGATGGTGGAGCCCACCGAAAGCGAGAACCTGAACGAGGTCGATGCATTTTGCGAGGCCATGATCGCGATCCGCGCTGAGATCGATCGCGTCGGCTCAGGGGAGTGGCCCGCCGACGACAATCCGCTGCGGGGAGCACCGCACACCGCTGAGTGCCTGCTGGTCGCCGACTGGGATCACCCGTACACGCGGGAAGAGGCGGCCTATCCGCTCGGCAAGGCCTTCCGGCCCAAGGTATGGCCGCCGGTGCGTCGTATCGACGGCGCCTACGGGGACCGCAACCTCATGTGTTCGTGCCCGCCCGTCGAGGCTTACGCCTGAGCGTGCCGATGTCCGGCAACCGTGTCAGTGGAGCCGTATAGTGTCGAACACATGTTCGATACATTGGTGGGAGTCGATCCGGCCGCCGGCGAATCAGCACTGATCGAGCGCATCGCCGAGCTGGAGCGGATCAAGTCTGCGGCGGCGGCGGGCCAGGTTCGAGCCGCAGCCGCCCTGGACGCGGCGCGTAGAGCCGGCGAAGCAGCTGCCGGTGTGCCTGCTGCGCGGCGCGGGCGCGGTGTTGCCAGCGAGGTGGCGCTGGCGCGACGGGACTCGCCCGCCCGGGGCGGTCGGCATCTTGGCTTCGCGAAAGCCCTTGTGCACGAGATGCCTCAAACTCTGGCGGCGCTGGAATGCGGGGCACTCTCGGAGTGGCGGGCCACCCTGATCGTGCGCGAGAGCGCATGCCTGGACGTCGAGGACCGCCGCACGTTGGATGCCGAGTTGTGCGCCGAGCCGGCCAGCCTTAACGGAATGGGCGATGCGCGAGTGGCCGCCGCCGCCAAGGCGATCGCCTATCGGCTGGACCCACATGCCGTCGTCGAACGAGCGGCCAAGGCCGAGAACGAACGCACGGTCACTATTCGGCCGGCGCCCGACACCATGACGTATCTGACCGCGTTATTGCCGGTAGCCCAAGGAGTTTCGGTGTATGCGGCACTGCGCCGCGAGGCCGACGTGCGCTGCGACGGACGCTCACGCGGACAGGCGATGGCGGACACCCTCGTCGAGCGCGTCACCGGGCGCAACGCGGCGGTCCCCACTCCGATAGCGGTCAATCTGGTCCTCTCGGATGAAACGCTGCTAGGCGGTGATAACGCGCCGGCCGATATCTACGGCTACGGTCCCGTTCCGGCGGCGGTCGCCCGCGCGATGGTGTCTCGCGTCATTGCCGACCGGCGGTCCCGGGCGACGCTGCGTCGGCTCTACGTCCATCCCCGTTCCGGGGCGATGGTGGCGATGGAGTCGCGGATGCGACTTTTTCCCGCGCGGTCTGGCCAGCCTTCATCGAGATGCGTGATCGACGTTGCCGGACGCCTTACTGCGACGCACCGATCAGACACCGCGACCATGCGCAGTCGTGGGCCGACGGCGGATCTACCAGTGCGGCCAATGGTCTCGGCTTGTGCGAGCGGTGCAACTACACCAAGGAGAGCGACGGGTGGCGGGTCGTCACCGGAAATCGACGGAAGCCACACTCACACAGCTGAATTCGCCACACCAACGGGCCACACCTACCGGTCAGCGGCGCCGCCGCGGGCACCCACCATCACGGTCAGCGACATCGAAGTGCGAGTCGGTATCGCACTGGCCAAACATGCCGCCTAGGTTTCCAACGGTGGCGGCACACTCCTTCAGCCGAAGCGCTCGATGATCGCCGCGGCGATCTCGCCGGGCGCGTCCTCCTGGATGAAGTGCTTGGCGCTGGGCAACTCCACGAGGACGTGATCGGGGAACGTCGCCCGCATTCGCGGGATGGTCGGGCCGGGCCGAAACGCGAAGTCCTTCATGCCCCAGACGAGCAGCGCCGGCTTTGAGCCAAGCTTGGCCGGTACGTCACGGCCCAGCCGTTCCAGCAGGGGGCGGGCGGCCAAAAGCTGCTTGGGCAGCTCGGCGACCCCCAGCCGGGCCGCCGGACTGGACTGAACGCCCCGGTAATGCTCCATCACGGCGGCACCGGGCCGTTGTGCTGTGCCCGCCGGGATCAGTCGCTCGACGAAGAAGTTGCGCTGCAATATCGCTTTTTGCATTGGGGGACTGGACATCACGCGGGAGAAGATCTTCGTCCCCAGCACGTCGATCGGCCAGAACCAGGTATTGCCCAACACGATGCCGCGGACCCGCTCGGCACGGGCCCGGCGGCAATCGATTCGGCGCCTCGTGTGATAGTCCGATAACCGCATGCGATGTGTCCTGTGCCAGAACTCAATTGACGAGGAAGGCCAGAGCACGGTGTTCTTGCCGGTGATGGGATGCTGGTACCAACTGCGGCATCCCCCCGCCTGCCAGACCGAATGCACGAGACGTCCCTGCAGCCAGTCGTTGAACGTCCGTTCGACCGACGGCCGAACTACCAGGGCGCCGAGATTGCGGCGCCGAGCGGTCTTCAGGCAACTCAGGATGTATCGCGTCTGGGCTTCGATCATGAAGATCTGCGAGTTGTGGCCGAGCGCCGAGTTGGGGCCGAGCATGACGAAGTAATTGGGAAACCCCGACACCGTTGTTCCCAAGTACGCCGAGGCCCCCTGCTGCCAGCGATCGGACAGCCTCTCCGCGTCGTGTCCCACGATCTCGACGTCGGACAGCGCGGATTGGGTGTCGAACCCGCTCGCGTATATGACGACGTCAGCACCGTGCGGCCGCCCGTCGTCGGTGATCACCTGGCCGGCCGTCATCTCGGCGATCGGCGATGTCACCAGTGAGACATTGTCACGGCTGAGGGCCGGGAAGTAATCATTCGATATCAGCAGACGCTTACAGCCGATTGCGTAATCGGGTGTAAGAGCGGCCCGCAACCGCGGATCAGCCACCTTGCGCTGCAACAGCGTTCGCGCTAAGCGCTCGGCGTCGGCCATCCCGGCTGAGGTATCGATGAAGCCTTTGACACGTTGCTCATGGATCCAGAACAGCCGCGTCCTGGTGTACCAGCGGTAGGGCGCGAATCTGCGCAACTGCTGTTGACGACGCGAGAACCTTCGATCTGATTTCGGCACAACCCAGCCCGGGCTGCGCTGAAAGACGGTGAGATGCTCGACATCCGGTGCGATGTGGGGCACGAATTGGATTGCGCTGGCTCCGGTGCCGATCACCGCCACCCTCTTGCCGCGCAGCTCGACGGAGTGGTCCCATTCGGCCGAATGGAATGCGGTGCCGGCGAAGGTCGTGCGCCCTGCGATGTCGGGATAGCGGGGGCGTTGAAGCAACCCTTGGGCCGAGATCAGAAAGCGGCATTCCAGCACGGTGCCCGACGAGGTCTGGACCGCCCAGCATTGCCGTGATTCCTGCCAGCGCGCCGAAATCACCCTGGTGGCGAAATCGATGTGTTCTGTGACGCCGCACCGTGCGGCGACCTCGTGCAGATACTCCAAAATCTCTGGCTGGGTTGCGAACAACCGCGTCCAGTTCGACCGCTGGGCGAACGAGAAGGAGTACAGCGGGGAGGGGATATCGCACCCACATCCGGGATAGGTGTTGTCGCGCCAGGTCCCGCCGATGTCGTGGGCCTGCTCGAGAAGGCGGTACGAAAAGCCGGCACGCTGCAGATGACGGGCGATGCATAGTCCGCTGAGGCCGGCACCTATGACCACCACATCGAGCGTCGCGGGGCCGGCCTCCTGCATCGGGGCCGCAGCAGCCACTCGGCCGCTGGTGGCATTAGCCATCGGCGGGTCCAGCCCGGGTGGGACCGACAAAGAGCGAATCCAGCTGCAGCCCGCCGTCGATACCGATCTCCTGCGCCGTGATGTAGCCGGATGTATCGCGCGCGAGAAACGTGACCAGATCGGCGACTTCTTCCGGACGGCCGAAGCGGCCGCTGGGCACTGCAGCCCTGATGCGCTCTTGATCGGTCTCGGGCAGTGCCAGCACCGGTGGGGTGGCGATCATCCCGGGCAGAACGCAATTGGCGGTGATACCGCGCGAGCAGTTCTCGATGGCGATGGTTCGCATCATCCCGTACAGGCCGGCTTTCGCGGCAGCGTAGGCAACCTTCCCGGTGGACCCGAGCTGAGCCGCCATGCTCGAGATCGCGATGATGCGCCCGAAGCGCCGTTCCCGCATCCCCGGCAGACAAGCCTGGATGACGCGAAAGGATCCGGTGAGGTTGACGTCGATATCGCGTGACCACTTCTCCGCGGACATCGAATGCGCCGGGGCGAAGGTGCCGACGATGCCCGCTGCGGAAACACATATGTCGATGTCCCGCACCGCCTCTGCCGGAATCGGGCCGGCGGACAAGTCCATGACCACGTCGGCCGGACCTGCCACGTCCATCGTGCGCACCGCCACACCGGCGGCACGCAACCGATCACAGATTGCCGACCCGATACCTCCATTGGCGCCCGTCACCAGCGCCGTGCGCTTCGTCGTCACTTCATCTCCCTACACCAATATGTCTGCGCTTTCCACTATTTCGCGCTGAATCCCGCGTCCCTCTCACTGCTATTCGGTGATCCAGGGGCCATCTGGCTATGTCGACGACGCGGGCGAAGAGCAGCCTCAGCCAAAGCCGCAGTCTGCGAATCAAGGAAATCGAGTTGTCTTATTGCGCGTCACGATAGACGGATTCTTCCCCCACAGATCCGACGATACGTGTCATACAGTCCCTAAAAGCGTCCCCAGCAAACGGATCAGAGAAGACTTTCGACGTTGTCATTTCGCGCTGATTCCCTTGCGCAGCTGCGTATTGCAATCGCTGCGCGTAGTTGCGTTCGCGTCCATGCGTCGATTCTCGAATGGCCGCCAGTGTTGATCCAGGCCGAAATCTTCATGGGTGCCTCGCACCCCCGATATTCGTTGGGCTTCTGCCTCGGATAGCTGCCGCAATCCGCGTTCGGAAGACCATCCCGGTTGCGCCCAAAAGGCAACGAGCGCATGGCCGCTGCGCTGCAGGGTCATGTGTTGGAAGTGCAGCGTCAATGGGCCGACCTGGGGATGCATCAGTTTCACTTTTCCGCTGCTTTCGTGGGTGACATCGTGGCGGGACCAGAGCATCCGACAGCGCTCGCTTCCGCTAAGCAGTTGCCCGATCACCGCGGTCAAATCCGGATCCGGATTGTGCACCGCGTAAGCCCGAAGCCAGCACACCGCCCACACGGTCAGTTTGTCCAGTTCCGGTAGAAATTCGGGGTCTCCGGGTCTAAGAACAGCGATAGCGGCGCGTTGTCTCCAGGACAGAGGTGTGGAAATACAGCGCGCGCAATGGGGTTGGCCGCATCAGTCAGCTTGATGCATCCGGCGCTGCAGTGTCTGGCAGACTCGCTGCTTCAGCCCAAAAATGTGCTGATCGCGGTGGCGAGGTCGGGGGAGGCCGACGTCGACAGGTTCTGGTAGCTGCCGCCGCTGAGCTGCGCGACCGCTTCCCAGGTTGCCCGGTCCGGATCAGCGGCAAAATCGATGACGTTGACGGCGACCGGTTTAGCCGGGTCGGCACTCGTGCGGATGAAATTCTGCAGCCCCGGCCCGTCGAGGGATTGGTCCGTGTGCGGCCCCGCCGTGATCAAAAGTATCGAATTCGATTGTCCAGCACGGTAATTGGTCTGCATATCCTGATAGATCAAGCGCAGCGTGGTGAACGACACCGCACCGCCGCCCGAGGAATATTGCTTGTCCAGCGCGGCCGCCAGCGCTGCCGGTCGAGGCTGGCCGTTGACGGGGTCGGCCAGCGGGCCGATCGGGACCTCCGAGCGGCCCTCGTGACCGTCGAAAGTCCACAACCCCAAGATCGCCGTCGGAGGCAGTGCTTTGATCCTGTCTTGCAGCGCCGCGATCACGTTGGCCAGCCGGGATTTTCCACCTTCATCACCGGGCATCGACTGGTCCAGCATGATCGTGGCGGCCAGCCCGCTAGACGGTGCGGCCATCGCATCGGCCAGGGTGGCGCGCATGGCGTCGTCACCCACCGACAGCGTGGCGGGCAGGGCGGCGAAACTCGTCACCGGGCTGCTCGGCGGATTGACGCCGTTCACGCGGAAACCGGCTTTGGCCAGTTTCGCCAGTTGCTCGGGCTTACGCATGAAGTGGGCAAACTCGCTCGCCGCCGAGGTCTGTTCCTGCGTCAGCCACGAGCCACTGAGCAGCACCGTCGGGTAGTCGGCGACCGGCGCCGGCCCGGACGGCAGCCAGGAAGCCAGCGTGCTCTTCGCATCTGACAGCGACTGGCCGCGCTGGAAGACCTGCTGCTCGGTGGTGATCACCGCATGCACCGGCGCCGTCGCCACGTCACCGGGTTTCAGCAGTGTGTTCATCGCCTCGGTCAAAGAATTGTCGGCAAGTTTGGGTTGTGCGCTCGTCAATGAGCGCAACGCGGCCGTGCCCTGGGTGGCCGGTGCACCGGCGGGCACCGACGCGGCCGCCACCGCTTCACCCGCCAAATAGGAGGCATCGCTGTTGCCGCTGGTCGGCAACGCCAGCCGCAGCGATCCCCACGCCGGCAACTTCGATCCCGCAATCGCGTTCGGATTGGTCTGCAAGCCGGGTAGTGCGCTCCAGCTCTGGTTGGACAGCGCCGGCTGAAGTTCGGGCCGAACCGCGAGCAGCACCGGCGACGTCACCAGCGAACGGCTATCGCTGATCGTCTTCTGGCCTGCGGCCGCGGTCAGCCGCGCGGCCGACACCGAACTGCCCGGGATCCACAAGGCCGGCTGGGAACCCAATTCCGCCGGCCACTTGCCGATGAAGCCGCCGATGACGGCATCGGAGCCGGCTCCTTTGACGTTCACCACCATGCAGTGGTCACCGACGGGGCCTGCCGTCGAGTTGTAGCTTTCCGCGAACCGCTGCACCTGGTCGGCGATCGACGGATCGACGACGACGGCGACGGTCTCCTTGCCGCCCACACAGCGTGCGGCGGCCGTGTGCGAGCGATGGGACAACGCGTCGCCGAAGAAACTCCACACGATGACGGTGCCGACCACGACCACGACCGCGACCAGTGCCACGATCACGCCGATGCTGACCCCTCGTCGCCCGCCTGCGCTGCGGTGACCGCCCCGCCAATCGCCGAGGACCCGGTGGCCGGACTGGAAGAGGCCCGGCCGTGGTTCCGGCGGCGCAGAGCTCTGCGGCCGGGGCGGAAATTCGGGATATTCCTCATCGCCGGCGTCACCGCCGTAGTGGTCCTCGCCGAGCGGGCAAGTCCTCATCCGCGAAGCCGTCGTCGTCGTCCCTCGTCCTCGTCGTCATCCGCGAGGTGCGCGTCGGCGTCATGCCCCTCGTCGGCGGCGTCGTCGGAAGGCTCGTCGGGCGACTTCCCGCGGTCGGGCCTGCTGTGCCTACCCATACCGGCGCCCGCCGCCTTTCCGTCGACCCGTCATCTTGCCCGTGCTGAAATCGGCGCCGCGTCTAGTCAGAAGCATTGCCGCAGTTTGAGCCCTTTCAGGCACCGGCGCGAGCCTTGAGTTCGCGCCGCCGCCGATGCAGGATCGGCTCCGTGTAGCCACTGGGCTGCTGCGTGCCGGACAAGATCAGTTCTTCGGCGGCCAAAAACGCGATGCTGTCGTCGAAGTTGGGCGCCATCGCGTGGTACGACGCGTCGCCGGCGTTCTGCTGATCCACCACCGGGGCCATCCGCTCCAGGCCGGCGCGGACGTCCTCGCTCGGTGATGATGCCGTGGCGCAGCCAGTTCGCCAGCAACTGGCTGGAGATCCGCAGCGTGGCCCGGTCCTCCATCAGGGCGACGTTGTGGATGTCGGGCACCTTCGAGCATCCGACGCCGGCGTCGATCCAGCGCACCACGTAGCCCAGGATGGACTGGCAGTTGTTGTCGACCTCCTCGCGGATCTCCTCGGGAGCCCAGGCCAGCTCCTTGGCCAGCGGGATCGTCAGCAACTCATCGATGGTCGTGCGCTTCTTGCCCTCGAGCTCCTTCTGCACGGCAAAGACATCCACCTGGTGGTAGTGCATCGCGTGCAGGGTGGCCGCCGTCGGGGAAGGCACCCACGCGGTGGTGGCGCCCGCCTTCGGCTGGCCGATCTTCTGCTCGACCATGTCGGCCATCAGCTCGGTCATCGCCCACATGCCCTTGCCGATCTGGGCCTTGCCGGAGAAACCGGCGGCCAGCCCGATGTCGACGTTGGCGTCCTCGTAGGCCTTGATCCAGGTGGTGTTCTTCATCGCACCCTTGCGGATCATCGGACCCGCCTCCATCGAGGTGTGGATCTCGTCGCCGGTGCGGTCCAGGAAACCGGTGTTGATGAACACGACCCGGTCGGCGGCGGCCTTGATACACGCCTTGAGGTTGACGGTGGTGCGCCGTTCCTCGTCCATGATGCCGACCTTCATGGTGCCCTGCGGCAACCCCAGCACGTCCTCGACGCGGCTGAACAGCTCGCAGGTGAAGGCCGCCTCGGCGGGGCCGTGCATCTTCGGCTTCACGATGTAGATGGAACCCGTGCGGCTATTGGTCAGCGGCCCGTTGGCGTCACTTTCCTTCAGCCCGTGGATGGCGGTCAGCCCGGTGAACAGCGCGTCCATGATGCCCTCGAACACCGCTATTTCTTCGCCGTCAGCCTCGGTTCTGACGATCGCGTCGTTGGTCATCAGGTGCCCGACATTGCGGACGAACATCAGGCTGCGCCCCGGCAGGGTCAGCTCGGCGCCATCGGGCGTGGTGTAGGTGCGGTCCGCGTTGAGAACGCGGGAGAAGCTCTTGCCGTCCTTGCTGACCTCTTCGGACAGGTCGCCCCTGTTCAGGCCGAGCCAGTTGCGGTATCCCAGCACCTTGTCGTCGGCGTCGACGGCGGCCACCGAGTCCTCGAAGTCCATGATCGTGGTGATCGCGGATTCCAGGACCACGTCCTTGATGCCGGCCGGGTCGGTCTTGCCGATCGGCGATTGCGGGTCGATCAGGATCTCGATGTGCAGCCCGTGGTTGACCAGCAGCACCGACCAGTTGGGGGAGCCGAGCTCGCCGCTGTACCCCGCGAATTTCTCCGGGCTGGCCAACTCGGTGGACTCCGCCCCGAGGGCGATCTGCAGCTGGCCGTCGCCGATGCTCAAGCCCGTCACGTCTGCCCACGAGCCCGATGCCAGTGGCGCCGCCTGGTCGAGGAACTTGCGCGCGTAGGCGATCACCTTGTCGCCGCGAATCCTGTTGTAACTGCTGCCTTTGTCGGCACCGTCGGTTTCCGGGATGACGTCGGTGCCGTACAACGCGTCGTACAGGGAGCCCCAGCGGGCGTTGGCCGCGTTCAGCGCGAACCGAGCATTGAGCACCGGCACCACCAGCTGCGGGCCCGCGGTCGTCGTAATCTCGTCGTCCACGCCGGAAGTGGTGATCGTGAAGTCTTCGGGTTCGGGCAGCAGATACCCGATGTCGGTGAGGAACTGACGGTAGGCGTCGGCGTCGATCGGTTCGATGACGCGGTGCCGGTGCCACTTGTCGATCTGCGCCTGCAGCTCGTCGCGAGTGTTCAGCAAACTCTGGTTCTGCGGGGTGAGGTCGGTGACGACCTTGTCGACGCCCGCCCAGAAGCTGTCCGGGTCGATATCGGTGCCGGGCAGGGCCTCGTTGTTCACGAAGTCGTAGAGCACTCGGGCGACGCGCAAGTTCCCCGCCGACACGCGGTCAGTCATTTTTCTCCTCCATAATTGCCTCATTGGTCCCACTCGGCCTCCGACTGGCCCAACTAGCTACGCCATCAGCCTACCGGCCAACGGCCCGCCCGATCCTATTCGTCCAACCCGCAATAGCAGGTCACGGGGCTCTTGATGGGCTTCACCGCGGGCTTCTCGGCGCGTCCCCGGGGAGCGCTTTCTGGCAACGCATGTGCTGCCGCAGCATGCGGGCGCCTCGCCCCGTCTTGCATCGGCGCCGTTCAATCATACGGGCTGGCCGGTGCCTTTTCCGGCGGCCGGTCTCACTGTGCATCGCGCATGCTGCCGACCAGATCCTCTACCAGGTCCTCCATCGCCACCATGGCAACGACGCCGCGGCCGTCGGTCACGAGCGCCAGATGGCTGTTGGTGCGCCGCATCCGCGAAAGGGCATCGGCCAGCGGCAATGACGTGGCCACCCGCGGCAGCGGGCGCACCAGCGAGAGATCGATGACGGTCTGCGGCTCGTCGCCGAGCATCAGCATGTCCTTGATATGCAGGTAGCCGATGAACCTTCCGTCGACGGCCGCGACCGGGAAGCGGGAGTAGCCGGTCTCTGCCAGCGCACTCTCGACAGCGCCGATAGTCGGCCCGGAACCCGGCGCCGCCACCGGCACCGCCCGGATGTCGGCGAGCGACACGGCGACATCTCCGACCACCCGGCTGCCGATCTGCAGCGCCCGGGTCAGCCGGGTGTGCTCTTCGGGGTCCAGCAGGCCTTCGGAGACCGATTCGGCGATCATCGCGCTCAGCTCGGCCGGTGAAACCGTGATGTCGAGCTCGTCTTTGGGTTCCACGCCGCAAGGCGCGCAGGATCGCGTTGGCGCATTTGTTGTAGAACACGATGAAAGGCCGAGCGACCCGCACATAGGCCAGGTAGGGGGGCACCAGCAGCATCGCTGTGCGCTCCGGCCCGGCCAGCGCGATGTTCTTCGGCACCATCTCGCCCAGCAGCACGTGCAGCGTCACCACCACCACGAGCGCGATCACGAACGACAGCGTGTGCAGCAACGCCGGGGGCATACTGGTCAGCCCGAACGCCGACTGCAACAAGCTGGCGACCGCCGACTCACCGATCCGGCCGAGCAGCAGCGAGGCCACCGTGACGCCCAATTGCGAGCCGGCAAGCATGGACGCCAGCTGCTCACCGGCGCGGATCACGGTGACCGCTCTCTTCTTGCCCTGCTCGGCCAGCGCTTCGAGGCGGTCGCGACGGGCCGAGATCAGCGAGAATTCCGCGCCGACGAAGAAGGCGTTCGTCGCCGATCAGCAGGATCGCCAGCAGCACTCCGAGCGTGTCGTTCATCGCTGGCCGTGCTCCACGGGTGTTTCGCTACGAGTACTCAGTTCGGTCAGCTCGAGCACATCGATCCGCCGGCCGTCCATCCGAACCACCGCGGCCTGCCAGCGTATTGAGCTGTCCAACAGGCCATCCCCGTCGAGCGCGGTGAGTTCGACGGTTTCACCCACCGCCGGAATATGGCCCAGCTCGCGCAGCACCAAGCCGCCGATCGTCTCGTATGGCCCTTCGGGAGCCCGATACCCGGTGGCGGCAGCCACCTCGTCGATGCGCAGCAAGCCCGACACCCGCCATCCGTTGCCCGCCGCCACCACGTCGGGTGTGGCGTCGTCGTGTTCATCGCGAACATCGCCGACGATCTCTTCGATCAGGTCCTCGACGGTCACGATGCCCGCGGTGCCGCCGTATTCGTCGACGACCATCGCGGTCTGCAGCGGATTGGCACGGATCTCCGCCATCACCGCGTCGCCGTCCAGGGTCGACGGCACCACCGGCACGTGCTGCACGAGCGTGGTCAGCAGCGTGTGCGGGCGATCCGCCCGCGGAACCTTGAATACCTGCTTGACGTGCACGATGCCGAGGGTCTCGTCGAGGTCTCCATCGACGAGGGGGAAGCGGGAGAATCCGGATTCGGCGGCCGCGGCAATCAGATCCCTGACGGTGTCGTCGGTTTGCAGCGCCACGATCTTTGACCTCGGCGTCATCAGCTCCTCGGCGGTCCGCGCGCCGAACTGCAGCGATCGTCGTACCAACGCGGCGGTGGCGGGGTCCAAGGCCCCGCTGCGCGCCGAGCTACGTACCAGCGATACCAGTTCCTGCGGTGAGCGGGCCGACCGGAGCTCTTCGGCAGGCTCGATGCCCAGCTTCCGCACGATCCAGTTCGCCGCTCCGTTGGTCAGCCGGATGACTGGGGTGAGCAGCAACGAGAACAACAGCTGAAAACCGGCAACGGCGCGCGCGGTCGACAGCGGCCGCGCCACCGCCAGGTACTTCGGGACCAGCTCGCCGAACACCATCGACACCGACGTCACGATCACCATCACCATGAACGCGGTGATCGCGTCGGCCAACGGGTCCGGCACGCCGAGAGCGTCCAGCCATGGGTGCGGCAGGTCGGCCACCATCGGTTCGGTCAGGTAACCGGTCACCAGCGTGGTGATCGAAATGCCCAGCTGTGCACCCGACAGCTGGAACGACAGCCGGTTCTGGGCGCGCTGGATGTAGCGGTCGCGCCGGCCACCCTTGCGGGCGTTGGCGTCGACGGTGTTGCGGTCCAGCGCGGTCAGCGAGAATTCGGCCGCGACGAATACCGCGTTGCCGAAGATGAGCACCGCGACGGCGAGCACGCTGACGACGGTGGCGGTGACGTTCAATGGCGGGCCCGGCTATCGCGATGGGCTAGGAGACGACAGTCGAGCCGGGGATAGCCGCGTTGCCCGGAATCCGACGGGCTCGACGGGTGCCTGCGGCACGTCATCCCTTTCGCTCGATGCCGCGCAGCGCGTTGCTGCGGGCGGAGAAGATCTCGAAATTCACATGGTAGCGAAGACATCTGGCCGGATCGGGTGCGACGTGCTTTCCGCGCGCCGGCGTCACCATCCCGAGGGCAGCGGGTGGCCCTCGGCGAAGCCCGCGGCCGATTGCACACCGACGACCGCTTGCTCGTGCAACTCCGCCAGGGTCGAGGCACCGACGTAGGTGCAGGTGCTGCGCAGGCCCGACGTGATGTGGTCCAGCAGGTCCTCGACGCCGCCACGGTCGGGGTCCAGCCCCATCCGCGACGTCGAAATGCCTTCCTCGAACAACGCCTTGCGGGCGCGATCGAACGCGCTGTCCGCGCCGCTGCGGGCGACCACGGCCCGCTTGGACGCCATGCCGTAGCTCTCCTTGTACGGCTGGTCTTCGCGGTCCCGCATCAGGTCACCGGGCGACTCGTAGGTGCCGGCGAACCATGAGCCGATCATGACGTTCGATGCCCCGGCGGCCAACGCCAGCGCGACGTCCCGCGGATGGCGGATCCCGCCGTCAGCCCACACATGTCCGCCGAGATTCCGTTGCAGCAGCGGCACATTCGAGTACGGCGGAGAACTGCGGGCGGCCGACACCGGTCATCATCCGGGTGGTGCACATCGCGCCGGGCCCGACGCCGACCTTGACGATGCTGGCCCCGGCGCCCAACAGGTCGCGAGTACCCTCCGCCGACACCACGTTGCCCGCCGCCAGCGGCAGACCCAACTCCAGCGACGCCACCGTCTTGATCGCTTCCAGCATCCGGACTTGATGCCCGTGCGCGGTATCGATGACGAGCACGTCGACGCCGACCTCGGCCAGCGAACGAGCTCTGGCACCCACATCGCCGCTGATGCCGATGGCCGCGCCGATACGCAGCCGACCCACGGTGTCGGTGGCCGGGGTGTAAAGATCAGCGCGCAGCGCCCCGGTGCGGGTCAGCACGCCGGCGAGCTTGCCGTCCGCGGCGGTGACCACCGCGACCTCGATCGGCGCATGCTCGAGCAGGTCGAAAATCTTGCGCGGCTCGGTGCCCAGCGGAGCGCTCACGAAATCGGTCACGGCTACGTCGCGAACCCGGGCGAAACGGTCCACGCCGATGCAGGACGCCTCGGTGACCAAACCGATCGGACGGCCCTCGAAGACCACCACCGCCGCACCGTGCGCCCGCTTGTGGATCAGCGCGATCGCGTCCGACACCGAATCATCGGGGGCCAGCGTCACCGGGGTGTCGAGCACCAGGTCCCGGCTTTTGACGAACTCCACCGTCTGCTGCACCGCGGTGATCGGGAGGTCCTGCGGCAGCATCACGATGCCCCCGCGCCGCGCGATCGTCTCGGCCATCCGTCGTCCGGCCACCGCCGTCATGTTGGCGACGACCACCGGAATGGTGGTGCCGGAGCCGTCGCTGGTGGACAGATCGACGTCGAACCGCGACGCGACCTCGGACCGGTTCGGCACGATGAACACGTCGTTATAGGTCAGGTCGTAGCCGGGCTGGTGTCCGTTCAGAAACTTCATCGCTGTCGCCCCACCCTTTACAGCTCCCTAGGCTCACCTTAATGTGCGCCGCTAGGCCGGCACTTCGGTGCGGTCCCCGCTCCACAGCGTGTGGAAGCGTTTGTCTGGGTCCTGGTCGATTCGCCCGTAAGTGTGGGCGCCGAAGAAGTCCCGCAGGCCCTGGGTCAGCGCGGCAGGCAGCCGTTCGGTGCGCAGGGCGTCGTAGTAGGACAGCGCCGAGGAGAAGCCGGGGATCGGAATGCCCAACTGCGTGGCGGTCACCACCACCCGGCGCCAGCTGTCGATAGCGGCTTCGATGGCGCTGCGGAAGTAGGGCGCGACGATCAGGGTCGGCAGGTCCGCGTCCTCGTCGAACGCCTCCTTGATCCGGTTGAGGAACTTGGCCCGGATGATGCAGCCGCCACGCCAGATCGTCGCCATGTCGCCCGGCGTGATACCCCAGTCGTATTCGGCGCTGCCGGCCTGGATCTGGTTGAAGCCCTGGGCGTAGGCGATGATCTTCGACGCGTAGAGCGCCTTGCTGACGTCATCGATGAACTGCGCAGCGTCGGACGGCCGGTCGCCCAGCTCACCCGATGCCAGACCAGTGGTGGCCTTCCGCTGGGCCACCGAGCCCGACAGCGCGCGGGCGAACACCGCCTCGGCGATGCCGGTGACCGGCACACCGAGGTCCAGGGCCGACTTCACCGTCCAGCGGCCGGTGCCCTTCTGCTCGGCCTCGTCGAGGATGAGGTCGACCAGTGGCTTGCCGGTCTTGGCATCGGTCTGGCGCAACACCTCTGCGGTGATCTCGATGAGGAAGCTGTCCAGGTCGCCCTTGTTCCATTCGGCGAAGACGTCGGCGATCTCGGGTGCGGTCTTGCCGAGTCCGTCGCGCAGCAGCTGGTAGGCCTCGCCGATCAACTGCATGTCGGAGTACTCGATGCCGTTGTGCACCATCTTCACGAAGTGGCCGGCGCCGTCGGGGCCGATGTGGGTGCAGCACGGCACGCCATCGACGTGCGCGGAGATCTCCTCGAGCAGCGGGCCCAGCGATTTGTACGACTCGGCCGGGCCGCCCGGCATGATCGACGGCCCCTTCAGCGCGCCCTCCTCGCCACCGGAGATGCCCGCGCCGACGAAGTGCAGGCCCCGTTCGCGCATCGCCTTCTCGCGGCGGATGGTGTCGGTATAGAGGGCGTTGCCGCCGTCGATGATGATGTCGCCTTCTTCCATGGCGTCGGCGAGCTGGTCGATGACGGCGTCGGTCGGGTCGCCGGCCTTGACCATGATCAGCACTCGACGAGGCTTCTCGAGCGCGTCCAGGAATTCCTCGATGGTCTCCGAGCGCACGAACTTGCCCTCGTCGCCGTGTTCTTTGAGCAGCGCGTCCGTCTTGGCGACCGACCGGTTGTGCAGCGCGACGGTGTAGCCGTGGTGGGCGAAGTTGCGGGCGATGTTCGAACCCATGACGGCCAGCCCCGTGACGCCGATCTGCGCGGTACCGGTCTTGGAATTCGACTGGGTATCCGACGAACTCATGTCTTCGCCTCTCAGGTTGGAGAACTTTTGCTACACGGTTTCCGTCACACTGTGGCACAGCGGAGTTCCGGTCTGCCAAAGGGATTCGCCGGGCGCCGCGCTAGAGGTTGAACAGCCGCTTGAGCTCGGTGAGCCACGGCACCGCCAGCGCGACGGTGGGCACCACCAGAACGGCTGCCGCGGCCAAGTACGCGGCCGCGGAAAGCATCGGGCTGTTGCCTCGTCCCGACAACCGGCGGACCCGCACCACCGTGCTGGGACCACCCGCGGCCAGCGCGCCAGACGGAGCCCGCCCCGAGGCGCACGCGACCAGCGCGCGGGCCAGGGGAGTGCGCCCGGCCGCACGCACCGCGGCGTCGTCGGCGAGCAGCTCGACCAGCAACTGCACCGCGCCCAGCGCATTGGAGCTGCGGACGAGCCGCGGGAAGGCGGCGTGCACCGCGGTGAACGCTTCCAGAACCAGGTCGTGGCGGGCGCGCAGATGAGCCCGCTCATGGGTCAGGATCGCCGCGACTTCGTCGTTGGTGAGATTGTTCAGCGTTCCCTCGCTGACCACGACCCGGCTGCGGACGCCCGGCAGGCAATAGGCAAGCGGTTCGGCCACGTCCAGGACGCGCAGGTCACGGGTGCGGGAGCACGGTTGGGTAAGCGCGGCGTCGTGTCCGACCCCGACGAGATCGACCACCATCCGGTGATGCGCCCGCCGGCGCCGATTGGCGATGGCCACCCGCAAGACCGCGACCACCAATCGCACACCCACCAGCACCGTGAGCGCGAAAGCGGCGATATAGGCCGTCCATAACGGCCAACCGAGTCGGCCGGCCGCACCGATGATGCTGGCCGTGGGACGGCCATCGGGGCCGGGCATGAGCAGCCGGGTGGCGATCGCGATCCCGGCGCTGAAGGCCGAGAGCACGGCGGCGAGGGCGATGGCTTGCCATAACACCATCGCCGCACGCGGGGCGCGCAGTGGCCAGGACGCTCGCGCTAATAGGGCTGGCGCGGGGCCAATCAGCAGCACCGCGAGGAGGGTAAAAGCCATCGCGGACACATGCCTAGTGTCCCTCAGTTCTCCGGTCTAGCGCCAGCCGATCGCGTATTGCGTTGATTTGCTTCCAGGTCGGCGAGCGCTCGCCGCAGCGCTTCAGCCTCGTCAGCCCCAACACGCTCGACAAAGTGCACCAGCGCGGCCTGTCTGCTCCCGGAGTCCTCGGCCTGGGACAGCGCATCCACCATCAGTCCGGCGACCAGCTCGTCGCGGCCATGCACGGGTGCGTAGCGGTGCGCCCGGTCGTCGCGGATCTGGGATACCAGATTCTTCTTGGCCAGCCGCTGCAGCACGGTCATCACCGTCGTGTAAGCGAGCTCGCGGCGCGCAGCCAAATCTTCGTGGACCTGGCGGACCGTTTGCGGTTCGGGCGTGGACCACAGATGGTCCATCACTGCGCGTTCTAGGTCACCCAGCCGTGTCAGCTTGGCCATAGTTCGTTCATCTCCCGAGTGTCGAAACCAGCGTACTCCGGCTTACTACCGACCGTCGTACCGACAGCCGGCCGGTTCGGTGTCCGGTCACCGGTACACGTGCGCCCGGCCGGCGTGGTCCGAGACTACCCCTTGCAAAGTTAGGGCAGCCTTGCCATACTCATGGAGGTCGAGCGCAACAGACCGCCGGAGTGTCCTGAGGGCTGCAGCGACCCCCGGTCTACTCGATCGGCGAGCCCCGTGCCTTAGTGCACGGGGCTCGCCTGTTCTTTGCCACCGGGCGGCGGCCGGCCGCGATCAGCGGATTGACGATGGTGTAGACAACAAAGCGTGTCAACGTCGCCGGACGCGGTGATCCCGCCGAACTTCACCGCACCATTCGATACCGAGCTGGGCCTGCGATTCACCGAGCTCAGCCCCGACGGCGCCCGCGCCCAGCTCGAGGTCACGCCCAAGCTGTTACAGCCGATGGGCCTGGTGCACGGCGGTGTCTACTGCTCGATGGTGGAGACCATCGCCAGCGTGTCCGCCTTCACCTGGCTCGCCACCCGCGGCGGCGGCAATGTCGTCGGCGTGAACAACAACACAGACTTCTTGCGTTCCATCAGCTCGGGAACGGTGTTCGGCACCGCTGAGCCGATTCATCGCGGCCGCCGCCAGCAGTTGTGGTTGGTCACGATCACCGACGACCAGGATCAAGTCGTCGCGCGAGGACAGGTGCGGCTGCAGAACCTCGAGCCTCGCGAGGGCTGATCAGGAGGCACAGGTTTTCCCCAGGACGGCATGGCAGGATCACAAAACATGCGCCTGACGCCGCACGAACAGGAGCGATTGCTGCTGTCCTACGCCGCCGAATTGGCTCGCCGTCGACGTGCCCGGGGCTTGCGGCTGAACCATCCGGAGGCGGTCGCGATCATCAGTGACCACATTCTTGAAGGCGCGCGCGACGGCCACACCGTCGCCGAGTTGATGGCCAGCGGCGGCGACGTACTCGGCCGCGACGACGTGATGGAGGGGGTGCCGGAAATGCTCGGCGACGTGCAGGTCGAAGCGACGTTCCCGGACGGCACGAAGCTAGTCACCGTACATCACCCGATCTCATGATTCCCGGCGAAATCCTTTACGGCAGTGGCGATATCGAGATCAACGCGGGCGTCCCGCGTCTCGACATGCAGATCGTCAATACCGGTGACCGACCGGTCCAGGTGGGTAGCCACGTCCACCTTCCACAAGCCAACGCTGCGCTGTCGTTCGACCGCGCAGCGGCCCACGGCTACCGGCTGGATATACCCGCGGCCACCGCTGTGCGGTTCGAACCCGGTGTGCCCCAAAATGTTCAGCTGGTGCCATTGCGCGGGCGCCGCGAGGTTCATGGCCTGACCCTGAATCCACCTGGACGACTGGACATCTGATGGCATACCTGTCGCGGGAGCACTACACCCAGCTGTACGGGCCGACCACCGGTGATCGCATCAGGCTGGCGGACACAGATTTACTCGCCGAAATCACCGAAGACCGCAGCGGGGGACCAGGACTGGCCGGCGACGAGGCGGTGTTCGGCGGTGGCAAGGTACTGCGTGAGTCGATGGGACAGGGGCGCGCCTCCCGCGCCGAGGGCGCACCCGACACCGTGATCACCGGCGCGGTGATCATCGATCATTGGGGAATCATCAAGGCCGACATCGGTATTCGCGATGGCCGGATCGTCGCGCTCGGCAAGGCCGGCAACCCCGACACGATGGCGGGTGTGCATCCAGATCTGGTGGTCGGACCCAGCACCGAAGTCATCGGAGGCAACGGCCTAATCGTCACCGCGGGCGCCATCGACTGCCATGTGCACCTGATCTGCCCGCAGCTCATGGCCGAGGCACTCGGGTCCGGCATCACGACGATCCTCGGTGGCGGCACCGGCCCCGCCGAGGGCAGCAAGGCCACCACGGTGACCCCGGGCTCATGGCACCTGGCCCGGATGCTCGAGGCGCTCGACGGTTGGCCGGTGAATTTTGCGCTGCTGGGCAAGGGGAACACCGTCAATGGCGAGGCGCTCTGGGAGCAATTGCGGGGCGGCGCTGCGGGTTTCAAGCTGCACGAGGACTGGGGTTCCACACCCGCGGCGATCGACGCGTGCCTGACTGTCGCGGACGCCGCCGGGGTGCAGGTCGCGTTACATACCGACACACTCAACGAGATGGGCTTCGTCGAAGACACGCTGGCCGCAATCGCCGGCCGCTCGATCCACACCTATCACACCGAGGGCGCCGGCGGCGGCCACGCTCCCGACATCATCCGCGTCGCCGGCCAGCCCAATGTGCTGCCCAGTTCCACCAACCCGACCCGCCCGCACACGGTGAACACCCTCGACGAGCATCTGGACATGCTGATGGTCTGCCATCACCTCAACCCCCAGGTGCCTGAGGATTTGGCTTTCGCCGAGAGCCGGATTCGGCCGTCGACCATGGCGGCCGAAGACCTGCTGCACGATCTCGGCGCGATCTCGATGATCGGCAGCGACTCGCAGGCGATGGGCCGCATCGGGGAAGTGGTACTGCGCACGTGGCAGACCGCGCATGTGATGAAGCGCCGGCGCGGAGCGCTGCCCGGCGACGGCGCCGCCGACAATAACCGGGTACGGCGCTACATCGCCAAATACACCATCTGCCCGGCGATCGCGCATGGGCTCGACGACGAGATCGGGTCGGTGGAAGTGGGCAAGCTGGCCGATCTGGTGCTGTGGGAGCCGGAGTTCTTCGGCGTCCGCCCGCACGTGGTGATCAAGGGCGGCATGATCGCCTGGGCGGCGATGGGCGATGCGAATGCGTCAATCCCGACGCCCCAACCAGTGCTGCCGCGTCCGATGTTCGGCGCCGCGCCGGCAGCGGCAGCGGCCACCTCGGTGCACTTCGTTGCGCCGCAGGCGATCGAGGCCGGCCTGGCCGAAAAGCTGGCGGTGAACCGGCGGTTGGTCCCCGTGCGGAATACCACCGGGCGTCGGAAAGGCAGCTTTGCCGCTCAACGACGCGCTGCCCGACATCGAAGTGGACCCGGACACTTTCACCGTGCGGATCGACGGCGAGGTGTGGCAGGAGCAACCGGCGGCCGAATTGCCCATGGCGCAACGATATTTCCTGTTCTGAGTCACATGTCTGCACTCGCGACGCTGCTCACCCTGGCCGATTCACGACTACCGGCCGGCGCCCACGTGCATTCCGGCGGCGTGGAGGAAGCCGTCACCAGCGGCCTGGTGATCAATGTCGAGACGTTGGAAGCCTTCTTGCACCGGCGAATTCGTAGCAACGGGCTGGTCACCGCGTCGATCGCGGCGGCGGTTCATCGCGGTGAGCTCGGCCCCGAGCAGGCCGATCAGGAGACCGATGCCCGCACACCGGCGCCGGCGGCTCGGCAGGCGTCGCGCAGCCAGGGCCGCGGGTTGGCGAGGCTGGCACGACGGGTCTGGCCGGACGCCGGCTGGGGCGATCTCGGTTCCCAGCCGCACCTTGCCGTCGCGGCCGGACGGGTCGGCGCCGTGAGCGGTCTCACTCCCGACCAGAGCGCGCTGGCGATCGTCTACACCACGATGACGGGCTCGGCGACCGCGGCCCAGCGGCTGCTGGCGTTGGATCCGGCCGACGTGGCGGCGCTGACGTTTCGGCTGGCGGATTTGTGCGAGCGCACCGCCGCGCAAGCGTCCGTCGGACTGGCCGACTTGTCTGACCCCTTGCTCGATACGCTGGCCCAGCGCCACGCCGAACGCGAGCGACCCCTATTCGTGTCCTGAACGGCGCCGTGCCGCAGCCGTTTTGGTGGCATCACCGCGCGGGGATAGCGTCAGCGTGCGCCGAGGAGCTCTTTGTGTGGGCTCGGGTCAAGACGAGGTACAGAATGCCGAGGCCGACAACCGTCACCGACATCAGCAGAATGATGTAGTCGTCGTACCAGGGTTGGTAGGGCTCGCGCGGCCAGGCCAGATTGACGATCGCCGCAACGCCATAGATCAGCGCACCGATGTTGACCGGCACTCCCCACCGGCCAAGCCGGTACTTCCCGGTCGGCACCCAGCCTTTGATCCTCGCCCGTAGGGCGGCAAGCACCACCATTTGGAACGCGATGTAGACGCCGACCGAACCGAAGCTGACGAGCTTGGTGAGTGCGTCGCTGGAGATGAGCGATCCGATGATCAGCAGCGCCGGGATGATGACCGCGATGAGCAGCGAGTAAGGCGGCACGTGGCGTTTGTGATCGAAGCGAGCAAGCAACTTCGAGCCGATGATCATGTCGTCACGGCCGTAGGAGTAGATCAGCCGGCTGGCGGCCGCCTGCAGGCTCAGCGCACACGACACGAACGAGATCAACACGATGCAGAGGACGACTTTGGCGCCGACGCCGCCGAAGGCCGATTTCAGGATGGTGTCGATCGGATCGGCGTCCTTGCCGCTGATCACCGCACCGAAGTCGGTGACCGACAGGATCAGGCTCAGGCAGACGAAGGTGGCTGCCGAGCCGCCGACGTAGATGGTGCGGCGCATCGCCTTGGGGATTTGCACGCCGGGATTGCGGACCTCCTCGGCGACGTCGCCGCAGGCTTCGAAACCGAAGAACTGGTAGAGAGCGATCAGGCTGGCGGCCAGGAAGGCGTAGGTGTAGCTGTGGTTGCCTTCGGCGCCGAAGCTGTGGAAGAGCACGCCCAGGTTGTGGTGGCGTTGGGTGCACAGCAGCCAGATACCCCGACCACGATGGCGCCGATCAGCTCGGCGCTGAAGCCGAAGATGGCGAAGTAGCCAAGCATCTTGGTGCCGGTGAGATTAATGGCTGTGGCGAGCGCCAACATGACGAGCGCACACAGGACCGTGGCCTGTGGGGACCGCGAGAAACCGAACACGTCAGCCACATACGGGCCCGCGCCATAAGCGGCGTCGGCCAGCAGAGCCAACAGCGTGAACATGTAGACCCATCCGGTCATCCATGCCCATTTGCGCCCCCACAACCGGCGCGCCCAGGGATAGACGCCGCCGGCCACCGGGAACTGCGCCACCACCTCGCTGAACACCAACGCGACCAGCATCTGCCCGGCGCCGGCGATCAGCAGGCTCCAAATCATCGGCGGGCCGGCGGCCGACAATGCGAACGCGAACACCGTGTAGATGCCGACCACCGGCGACAGGTAAGTGAATCCCAACGAGAAGTTCGCCCAGGGGCTCATGTCTCGCTTGAAGTCCGAGGAGAATCCGAGGGCCTTGAGCTGTCCGTGGTCCTCGTCGTCGGGCATCGCACCCGCCGAGCCGCCGGCAGCATCCGACAATGACGTAGCAGACTCTATATCATCCTGGGCCGCAATGTGTTTCGAGTCATAAGCCACATCGCTATCCCAACGTTTCGCAGACCGCGTGGCCGGTTTTGTGAAGAACATCTGCCCTGACTTTCAATCGTCGATATGCCAAACGAGCTGTTACAGCAGTCGCTACTTCTGCGTTGCCTCCTTAATCAAGGTCGCCGCCGTGCGCTTGAGGACGTCGCGCTGTCTGGTGACATCGGCCATCGCCCTGCGGAGCTGGTTGAGTTCGTCGCGCTCGCTGACTGCGCCGTCTCCCTCCGCGGGCGCCGTTGGCTCGACCCAGCGGCCGCCGGGTCCTCGTGCATGCCCGATTCGGCGGCCGGGAATCACCTTGTGGCGCGCGCCGGCTCGGAGACGGCCCTGCTCACCGCGCGGGGCATTGACCACACTGGCCACCGGCCCCATCGGTGGCATCGCCGCCGTAGAAACCCGGCCCGATCGGCCCGGTCTGCGGCAGACCGTCCAGCCCCGCGCCGGGAAATTGGGCGGCGGCCAACCGGATCGCGGGGGAGTTGCCCCACGACTGCGGGACCGACAACTCGCCGACCGAAGCCGCCTGGCCCAAGCCTGCCGACGCCCCGGCGTTGCCCAGACCTGCCGAGGCTCCGTACGAATTCGCCAGCGTAGAACCGGAACCCGACACCGAAGACGCCGCGGCTGCCGGTGCCGACAGCGAACTCACCAACGGATTCCAGGCCGTGGCGACCGGCGGCGCGAGGGTCAGCAGCGCACCGGACGCGTCGAAGTTCAAACCCTCGGAGAGGATTTGGTAGCCGATGGTGTTTGCGCTGAAGTTGTTGAACAAGTCCAGCAGCGAGCCACCGGAACCGCTCCCGACGTTGCCGGACGTTCCGGAAGGCGATCCCGTCGCGGCTTTCTGCAGCAGGCTGGGTACTCCGGAGAGCGTTGATTGGACGCCCTGGGTGGTCCCCGACACCGCGGCCTTGGCTACTGTGTCGTTCTGGTTTGAGATTCCGGTCGAATTGCTGGTCTGCGGCGGAGAGTTGAATGCCGATAACCTCGTTGCCGCCGACGACGCACCGGCATAGCCGTGCATCGCCGCGGCATCCTGGGCCCACATCTCGGAGTACTGCGCCTCGGTGGCTGCGATGGCCGGAGTGTTCTGCCCAAGAGTGTTGGTGGACACCAGCGATGCCAACAACGCCCGGTTCACCTCGATCTCCGGCGGCGGCACGGTCGCGGCAAACGCCGCCTCGTAAGCGGCCACCGCCGAGGCCAGCTGGACTAGCCGTCTGGCTGTGCTTGTGCCGCAGTACTATTCATCCACGACACATACGGCGCCACCGCGGCCGCCATTGCCGCCGACGACGGCCCCACCCACGGCTGACCCGTCAGCTCCGACACCACCGACCGATAGGACGCTGCCGTCGAGCTCAATTCGGTGGCCAATTTCTGCCAGGCCGCCGCGGCCGTCGCCAATGACCCCGCCCCGGCACCGGCGTACAGTCGCGCGGAGTTGACCTCGGGGGGCATCCCCGCGAAGTCCATCGGGGCGGTCACAGCATCGCCTCCTTGATCAGGCGGGCCGCCGCATCGCGCTCCGTCGCCACATCGGCGATGTCCTTGCGCAGCTTCTCGAGTTCGTCGCGTTCGGCCTTCGCTCAACGCACTGGCGACATGCCGGCGAGCCGGTTGCGGCCGCGCGGGCTGGCTTCCAGTGGTCGCGGCAGCGCCCGCCCCGCCAGGCATTGCCGGGATGACCTTCTTGTCCGATCCGGCGCCCATCCGGGGTCTGCTCGCCCCTGGGGGCGTTGACCAGGCTGCCGATCGGGGGAATGCCACCGAAGAACCCTCCGGGACCGGCTGCCCGGCCGGGGGCATGCCGCCCAGTCCGGCGGACGGCAGGGGTGCTGCGCTGGCTGCCAGCCGGACAGCGGGGGAGTTGCCCCAGGACTGCGGCACCGACAACTCGCCGACCGTGGCGGACTTGCCCAGACTCGCCGACATCGGGCTCGCTCCCGCCCCGTGCGAATCCACCAGGTTGCCCAGCCCGGCGTCCGCCGGAGTCACATCGCTGGCTACGGCCGCCGCCGTCGCCGGCAGAGCGAGCGTGTACAAGCCACCCAACAGAGGCGTGATACCCGAAGCGGTGAACAAGGGACCACTGATGACGAGGGCCCAGTTCCCGACATTCTGGGTGAACAAGTTGAGACCTGTGGGGCCGCCGCTGGGGGCGTCGAGCAGCCTACCCAGCCCTGGGTCGAGGTCCGATGGGGTGGCAATCGACCCGGTCGAAAGACTCTGCAGCGCGTTCGGCACATTCGACAGTGCTGATTGGGCGCTCGGGCCGGCCGAGGACGCCGCGGCTTGGTTGACGGAGGCGGCCTGCATCTGCGTCCCGGAGGGGTTGGTGGTCTGTGGCGGAGAGTTGAAGGCGGTCAACCTCGTTGCCGTCGCCGAGGCGCCGGCGTAGCCGTACATCGCCGCGGCGTCCTGGGCCCACATCTCGGAGTACTGCGCCTCGGTGGCCGCGATCGCCGGAGTGTTCTGCCCGAGAACGTTGGTGGACACCAGCGATGCCAACAACGCCCGGTTGACCTCGATCTCCGGCGGCGGCACCGTGGCGGCGAACGCCGCCTCATAGGCGGCAACTGCCGACCCGAGCTGGCCTGCGGTCTGCTCGGCTTGCGCCGCAGTGGTATTCATCCACGACACATACGGAGCCACCGCGGCCGCCATCGCCCCCGACGACGGCCCCACCCACGGCCCAGCCGTGAGCTCCGACATCACCGTCCGATACGACGTTGCCGCAGAGCTCAACTCGGCCGCCAACGCATCCCAGGCCGCACCGGCCGCCACCAGGGGCCCGACTCCCGCGCCCGCATACATCCGCCCGGAGTTGATCTCGGGCGGGAGCGCCGCAAAATCCATTACGAAACCCCCGTAACAAGAATGGTGCGAGGCCTCCCCGTTAACGTCGTCGCGCGCGCGTATGAACTGCGCTCTGACGCGGTCGTTGTCGCACAAATAGCAATATTCACGGGTACATCTGGATTAACCATGGTTAACTACTGGGAATTAGCTGGGAAGTACTTCCACGTCGTGAAATGGGGTGAATCCAGCCGGCAGGCGTCCCAGCGTCAGCGCACGTCGCTATGCGGCTCCGCCGAGGCCGACTCGCGCAACCGCACACCCGCCCGCTCGAGAGCGCGCCAGCATTATGCCTCTGATCTCCAGGTTTATCTCCGCGTGGGCGTGCCGCCGACAGCAGGACACATGGCCAGCGGCGCATGCACCCGGCCGACTCGCCGTCCCGCTACTCGCTTGAGTGCGCAGCGATATCGCGGGAATCAGCGCAATCAAAAGCCTCGCACAATAATTTGCTATATAACCACTGAGCTATTCGCTCACTGGCGTGTATCCCGAGGCCTCTGAAGCCACGGGCCCGAAGTGGCCGGGTTAATCGAGGACAGGCAATTCGATCATCCTGGTTTCGGCCCGGCAACACCTTCGGCGCTCACTTGCGCTTGCCTTTGTGGACCCTGCAGAAGGCAAATTCATACGCAATCGGGGACTAGTCGGCGTACGGTCCCCAGGCTTGGCGCTTCAGCGCGGCCGGTTTCTTGCCGAGTTTGCCCGCCCGCACCATGACCGCCAAGCTGTCCAAGATGACCCGGCTACTCAGCAGCGCGGTCTGCTCCGCCCAGTCGTAAGGCGGTGAGCACTCCACCACCTCGATCCCGTTGAGTCCGGGTTCGGAGATCAGCCGAATGAGGTTGAGCGCCTCGCGCGGCAGCAGACCGCCCGGCTCGGGCCAGCCGGTGCCGGGTACGAATCCGGCGTCGATCACGTCGATGTCGAACGACAGGTACACCGCCTTGGCGTCCTTCCACGCGATCTCCAGCGCCATCTCGGCGATCTTTTCGATGCCGACACGTTCGACGTCCCCGACGGTGATCACGGTACTGCCGCGCTGGCGACCCACCTGCACCCCCGCGCGCGGCGCTTGCCACCCGCCGATTCCGATCTGCACCAGGTTGGTCGGCCGGCGCGTTCTTGATGTTGGTGGCGTGGAACCACGGCGTGGTGTGCATCCGCTCGTCGAGATCGGTTTCCTGGGTGTCGACGTGGCGGTCGAAGTGGATGATGCCGATGTTGCCGTCCATGTGCGGCGCCAGACCGCGCACGGTCGGGAACCCGATCGAGTGGTCGCCACCCAGGATCACCGGGAAGACGCCCTGGGACGACCACATGGGACATGGCCGTGCTGATCTGGTCGAACGACTTCTCGATATTGGCGGGAATGGTGACCACGTCGCCGATGTCGACGATGTTGAGCTGCTCCCGGAGGTCGACCCCCAGTTCGTAGCAATAGGTGCCAAACAGGTTGGTGGAGCGGCGGATTCCCATCGGCCCGAACCGCGTACCCGGTCGGTAGGTGGTCCCCGCGTCCAGCGGCGCGCCGAAGACGGCCACCTCGGCATCGCCCACGTCGTGGACGTCTTCCAGGAACGGGCACTTCAGAAACGTTCCGCGTTCCCCGGCGAAGTGCGGCAGCTCGCCGCGCGAGAACGTGGACAACGTGCGGTCGTTGATGGTGGGGGCCGCTTCCAGCCCGTGGGAGAGACAGCGTTCGATCTCTTCTTGGTGGCGCCGGGTCGACAGCTCGGCTTCAGCCTGCTGCGCCCACGCCCCTTCGCGGTTGGGAATATCGGCGTTGCCTGCGAACGGATTTATCATCGTCTTCCTCTCGTCGAGTCCAACTCACGGTGGAGGATGCCCCGACGACCGGGATCAAACGAAGGAAGAGTTCAAAGATCGTTTTCGGTTGACCGGCGCGCTAAGCATCCCGCGGTCACCGTCTTGTCGCTTTCCGGGTACGGCGAACTCGTCCGGGCGGCCGTCTCGGCGCGCCACGGTTCAACGTACCTGCTCGACCTCGGACTCAAGTCTGTCGTAGCCGTCAGACCGCTGTGACTTTCCTGGCAACCATCACAGCCGCCGCCCGGCTACCTGCCCATTTGGCCATCATGGAGTCGATACGCTGTCCAACAACGCGCCGAACGCGAACAACTCCCATTCGTCTCCCGGAAGACATGACATGTCAACACATTCGCATAGCCATCCGCATCCACAGATCGACCGGCCAAAGCGCGTCAGGCAGCCCGGGGAGCCGCTGCGCATCGGCGTCGGCGGCCCGGTCGGCTCCGGCAAGACCGCGCTGGTCGCCGCGTTGTGCCGGCAATTGCGTGCAGAGCTTTCGCTGGCGGTGCTGACCAACGACATCTACACCACCGAGGACGCTGACTTTTTGCGCAAACATGCGGTGCTGCCGAACGACCGGATCGCGGCCGTGCAGACCGGGGGCTGCCCGCATACCGCCATCCGTGACGACATCACCGCCAATCTCGACGCGATCGACGACTTGATCGCCGCCCACGAAGCGCTGGACCTCATCTTGGTCGAATCCGGCGGCGACAACCTCACCGCGACCTTCTCTTCGGGCCTGGTGGACGTCCAGATTTTCGTCATCGACGTGGCCGGCGGAGACAAGGTGCCGCGCAAGGGTGGGCCGGGTGTTACCTACT
This sequence comes from uncultured Actinomycetota bacterium, assembly GCA_963832935.1. GTDB lineage: Bacteria > Actinomycetota > Actinomycetes > Mycobacteriales > Mycobacteriaceae > Mycobacterium. The sequence continues at coordinate 194,576 of CAWHWA010000005.1, read as the reverse complement.
CGGATCTGTTGGTAGTCAACAAGACTGATCTCGCGCCGATGGTAGGCGCCGACCTGGATGTGATGGCCCGCGACGCCGACGCGGTGCGCGATGGCCGCCCGACGGTGCTGCAGTCGTTAACCAAGGATCCGACCGCGACCGACGTGCTGGCGTGGGTGCACGCTCAGTTGGCCGTTACCGGCTGACGGCGCACCGATGCTGTCCAAGGTCCTGTTGATCGCGTCCAGCGACCGGTTACCCCGCATCCAGTGCAGCGGCGGTATCCAGGCCCGCTGCACCGCCGCCGACACCGTGCACCTGGTGTCGGCGGCGGCGACCCCGCTGGGCGGCGACACCATCGATGTCCGGGTCATCGTCGAGGCCGGTGCCCGTGTTGAAGCTGCGCAGCGCCGCGGCGACCGTGGCCTTGCCCGGGGCGAGCACCCTGACATCGCAGGCAAGTTGGGACATCGAGGTGAGCGGCAGTCTCGACGTCGATCTCGAGCCGACGGTCGTCGCGGCCGATGCGCGACATGCTGTCGACGGTGGCCTTGTTCCTGCGCGGCGACGGCAGCGTCCGCTTCCGTGAACGGGTGCAGATCGGCAGATGCAATGAGCGCGAAGGGTTCTGGTCGGGATCGCTGCGAGCCGACCTCGACGATCGCCCGCTGTTGCGGCACCGGGTGGAACTAGGCGCCGGGTCGGTGGCCGACGACAGCATCGCCGCCCCGCGGGCAACTATCAACGAATTATGTTATCCGGCAAACGAATTCGGCAGTAGTTCGATGCCCAGCACATCCACCGTGCTGGCATTGGCAGGTGGCGGAACGCTCAGCACGTGGCAGGCGGACCGGCTGCTCGGCTAACTGGCGGCCCGGGTCGTGGTCGACTCGCGGCGCCTCGGCAGCCAGTTCGGCCAGCTGTTCGAGCCGTGTTCGCGCGAAGGCCTGCTGGTCGGTGATCGTCAGCTGCCCACGCCGTGTACTCAGGAACGTCACCGTCCACGAGAGCAGCGTGGTGATCTTTGTCTTGAAGCCGATCAGATAGACAAGGTGCAGCACCAGCCACATCAGCCAGGCGATAAAGCCGCTGAACTCCAGCGGACCGACCTTGGCCACCGCGGAAAACCGCGACACCGTGGCCATCGAGCCCTTGTCGAAGTACTGGAACGGCTCACGCTGTGTTGGGTCTGCACCGTCGAGTTCGGCCTTGATCGCGTTGGCGACGTACTTAGCGCCCTGGATAGCGCCTTGCGCAACGCCCGGCACGCCCTCGACGGCGGCCATGTCACCGACGACGAACACGTTCGGGTAGCCGGGGACAGACAGGTCGGGAAGCACCTTGACCCGCCCCGCCCGGTCAAGCTCGGCGGGCGACTGCTCGGCGATGTCGCGACCCAACCGGCTGGCCTGCACGCCGGCAGACCAGACCTTGCAGGCGGATTCGATGCGCCGGACGGTGCCGTCGGAGTCCTTGACGGTGATGCCATTGCGGTCCACGTCGGTGACCATGGCGCCCAATTGGATCTCGACGCCCATCTTCTCTAGCCGCGCTTTTGCCCGCTCACCCAGCTTTTCGCCCATCGGCGGCAAGACCGCTGGAGCGGCGTCGAGCAGAATGACCCGCGCCTTGGTCGAATCAATGTGCCGGAAAGCGCCTTTCAAGGTGTACTCAGCCAATTCGGCTATCTGCCCGGCCATTTCGACGCCGGTGGGACCCGCCCCGACGACGGTGAAGGTCAGTAACTTCCTGCGGCGCTCGGGGTCGCTTGAGCGCTCGGCCTGCTCGAACGCGCTCAAAATGCGGCCGCGCAGTTCGAGCGCGTCATCGATCGACTTCATACCGGGCGCGAATTCGGCGAAGTGGTCGTTGCCGAAGTAGGACTGGCCGGCGCCGGCGGCGACGATCAGGCTGTCGTACGGAGTGTCGTAGCTGTGGCCAAGCAACTCCGAGACAACACACTGATTAGCCAGATCGACGTGGGTGACGTTGCCCAGCAGCACCTGCACGTTGCGCTGATTGCGCAGGACAACCCGGGTCGGCGGCGCGATCTCGCCCTCGGAGATGATCCCGGTGGCGACTTGGTACAGCAACGGCTGGAACAAGTGATGCGTGGTGCGTGCGATCAACTTGATGTCGACGTCGGCCCGTTTGAGTTTCTTTGCCGCATTGAGTCCGCCGAATCCCGATCCGATGATCACGACGCGGTGCCGTCGCCGGGGTTCAGCTGTAGCTTCTGGGTGGGGGCTCATTGCTTCCGATGCTCCTGATGGGGCTTCATATCGTGCGCTAGCAGTTAGCTATAACGGTAGTCAACCGACTGCTCCGAAACCCGCTAGTAAGCCTGTGTAATCAACCACACCGGGCCATTGCCCCTGGTCACACCACCGTGATTCGCGTCATGTACGACGCTCGATGCGACCCCGGTTACATACCGAGCAGTGGCCTACTGGGAACTTCGCGATCTACAGACCAAGCGCTGTCTAGCGACAGACGCTCAGGCGAATTGAGCGAGTGCGCCGTGACTGACGTGCAGGGTCTGACCGGTGATGTGGCGGGCCGCCGGGGTGGTGAGGAACAACGCCAACCGACCGACCTCCGCCGCGACGGAAGGCGGCGTGCGTGAAAGGCCGTCGTATCCGGCCTGGGCGCTGCGCCCACTTGCCACGACGTTCACGGTGATCCCGCGAGTGCCGAAAACGCTGGCCTGTCCGGCAATCCAATTCGACAGTGTCGCTTTGATTGCGGCGTCGACGCTGCCCGCAGGCGGATTTTCCGGCACCACGCTGACGATGGATCCACCGGAGCGCAGATTGTCGCCAACTGCTTGCACCGTCAGCACCGCCGACAGCACGGTCGCGTCGAGCGCGGTGCGCCACGCGGTGGCGGTGTCGGAAATCGAATAGGTACGGGGGTCGCCGGCATCCCAGCACGGCGCCGGCACGTTGACGATGGTGTCTAGGTGATGGGGGAACAACCCGCGAGCCTCCTCGAGGCTGGCCGGGTCGGTCGTGTCGCAGACGATGGCGTCGACGTCGAGTTCTTTGGCGTTGACCTCGAGATCGCTGCGGCGTGAACCGACGAGGGTCACCTTGTGACCGTCATCGCGAAAACCCTCGGCAACTGTGCGGCCGAGCTCCGTGTCGCCGCCGGTGACCAGCACCTCCACTGCCATGACCTCCTCGTGTTCAACGTCGAACCCAAACCCGGCGACGCCTGGAATCTCAGCGTGTTAGGGCATCGATCTCCGTCGATGTTACTGGACAGTAGCTCTAAGGGGAAACTAAGGATGCCGCGACGCGCAGACAATTTTCGGTAACTCTTTGGCCGTCACCCCTTAACCTCCCGCAAGCTAGGGTCTGATCATGCGTCGGATCGGGGTGCTGGCCGGTTTGGTATCGACGGTTCTCGTCGCGGGCTTGATGGCGTGCGGTTCGAAAACGTCGCCGCCGTCACCGGGCCAGTCATCGTCGGCGTCGGCCTCGATCGTGGTGTTTGCCGCGGCTTCGCTCAAGCCCGCGTTCACCCAGATCAGTCAGCAGTTCAAGACCGACAATCCCGGTAGCGGTGTCGAATTCGAATTCGCGGGTTCCTCCGAACTGGCGACGCAGCTGACGCAGGGTGCGACCGCCGACGTATTCGCGTCGGCGGACACCGCGCAGATGGACACGGTCGTCAAAGCCGGGTTGCTGGCGGGCAACCCGACGAACTTCGCGGCGAACACCCTGGTGATCGTGACAGCGCCGGGCAATCCGAAGAAAATCGGTTCCTTCGCCGACCTGGCCAAGCCGGGTATCAACGTGGTGATCTGCCAGCAGCCGGTGCCATGCGGAGCGGCGACCCAGCGCGTCGAGAACAGCACCGGGGTGCACCTCAACCCGGTCAGTGAGGAACTGAGCGTGACCGACGTCCTCAACAAGGTCACCACCGGGCAGGCCGACGCCGCGCTGGTCTATGTCACGGACGCGAAAAGCGCCAAAGACAAAGTGGCGACGGTCAACTTCCCCGAGGCCGCCGGTGCGGTCAACGTCTATCCGATCGGGGTCTTGAAGAAGGCGCCGCAGGCGACGACCGCGCAGAAGTTCGTGACCCTGGTGACGTCCGATGCAGGCCAGAAAATCCTGGCTCAATCGGGCTTCGCGAAGCCCTAGTGGCGCGTCGCAACTACTAGAGGCGCGCCGGCCGGTCGGTGCCGACGCCGTGCGCACCGCTGCTGAAAGGCTGCCAGTTGGTCCCATGGCGCTCTGACTGCAGCGTGGCGAGGGGCTCGTCGCGGCGCTCCAGCACGACCACGTACGGATACTGGTGGACCGATGAGATCAGCCGCTGGAAGTTGCTCGGCCCGATCGTCGCCTCGCGGCCCGGTCCGACCGCCTGGACCTCCCAATGGTGAAGGTTGCGTTCCAGGCCGTTCACGTAGTTCCAGAACTCGTTGCGGGGGTGGTGGATGTCCTCGCACAGGAACACTCCGCCAGGTGAGAGCAAAGGCAGCAGGGACTCAAGGGTGACGCGCTGCTGGTGCGGCTGGTGGCCGCCGTCATCGATCACAATGTCGAGCTTCGGGATGTCGGCCATCGCTCGCGCCCAGAAGTCCGGGTCGCCCTGATCGCCGACCAGTATCTTCACCTCGTCGGATTCGTAGGCGACGACCTCAGGTGCGATGTCGACGCCGTAGAGGTGTAGGCCGTCGCCGAAGTACTCGCGCCACATCTCGAGGCTGCCGCCGCTGTAGATCCCGATCTCCAGCACGTGGACCTCACGGCCGACGAACTTACGAAAGTGGCGTTCATAGATGTCGAAGTAGTGCCGCCACTTCCAGACGCCGTCGCCATCTGTGTGTTCGTCGAACCAGCGCTCCAGCTCACCCGGCGCATTTGGCTTGGTCGGCGCGTCGGTCCGCGACTGCAGGTTGTGTCCAAAGAACAGGCCGGCCTGCGCGAGGTCCTGTGGGATCATGCCCCACTTCTACCAACTTATATTTGCTGATGTGCCGTTTTGCTCAGGTAGGCATCCGTCGAGTGACGTTGCTGCCGCAACCGCCACCGCCGTCGGCGTACACCAGCTCGTCACGGCCGCGACCACTGCGACAGCCGCAAGCTTCATTGACTCCCCGTTTCCGGGCTAACGTTTTCAGGAGTCCGAGTCCGAGTCCGAGTCCGCGCCCCGCGCACCTGGCGGTTTTCAGGGTGAATGCCGTTAGCCAGTTAGAGGTGTACGTATTAGCGAGCGTCGTAATAACTTGCCCAGCTGGGTGTTTGTCCCCGCCGCCGTGGGGGCTCTCTTCGTGGTGTTGCCGCTGGTGGCGATCGCGGTCAAGGTTGATTGGCCGAATTTCTGGTCGCTGATCACCAGCTCGTCGTCGAAGACGGCCCTGTTGCTGAGCCTGAAGACCGCCGCCGCGAGCACCGTGCTGTGCGTGTTGCTGGGCGTACCGATGGCGCTGGTGCTGGCCCGTAGCACCGCGCGACTGGTCCTGCTGCTGCGACCGCTGATCCTGCTGCCGCTGGTGCTGCCGCCGGTAGTGGGTGGCATTGCATTGCTCTACGCGTTCGGCCGGCTCGGACTGATCGGGCAGTACTTGGAAGCAGCCGGGCATCAGCATCGCCTTCAGTACGACCGCCGTGGTGCTGGCGCAGACCTTTGTCTCATTGCCGTTTCTGGTGATTTCCCTCGAGGGTGCCGCCCGCACTGCGGGATCCGATTATGAGGTGGTCGCGGCCACGCTCGGGGCGCGGCCCAGCACGGTGTGGTGGCGGGTCACCCTGCCGCTGCTGCTGCCGGGCCTGATGTCGGGCGCGGTCCTGGCGTTCGCCCGCTCGCTGGGGGAGTTCGGCGCGACACTGACGTTCGCGGGTTCGCGTCAAGGGGTCACCCGCACCCTGCCGCTGGAGATCTATCTGCAACGGGTGACCGACGCGAACGCCGCTGTGGCGCTGTCGATCCTGCTGGTCGCGGTGGCCGCGCTGGTGGTACTCGGCTTGGGCGCGCGCCGGCTGACCGGAACAGACGCGAGGTAGCCGGCCGTGAGCGAGTTGCAGCTTCACGCGGTCGTGGCCGACCGCCAGCTGGATGTTGAGTTCTCGGTGTCTGCCGGCGAAGTGCTCGCGGTGCTCGGACCCAACGGCGCGGGTAAGTCGACCGCGCTGCACGTCATCGCCGGGCTGGTTCGCCCCGACGAGGGGGTGGTGCGGTTGGGGGATCGGGTGTTGACCGACACGGCGGCCGGGGTGGACGTGGCGACACACGACCGGCGGGTGGGGCTGCTGCTGCAGGATCCGTTGTTGTTCCCGCACATGAGCGTCGCCGCCAACGTGGCGTTCGGACCGCACAGCCGTCGGGGGATTTTCCGCTCCGCTCGCGCCAAGGAGAAGCAGACGGCGCTGCGCTGGCTGCGCGAGGTGGATGCCGAACAGTTCGCCGACCGGAAACCGCGGCAGCTGTCCGGCGGACAAGCCCAGCGGGTGGCGATAGCGCGGGCGTTGGCCGCCGAACCCGATGTGCTGCTGCTCGACGAGCCGCTGACCGGTCTGGACGTCGCGGCGGCCGCGGCCATCCGCGCGGTGTTACGCACCGTGGTCGCCCGCAGCGGCTGCGCGGTAATCCTGATCACCCACGACCTGCTGGACGTGTTCACCCTGGCCGATCGGGTGCTGGTCCTCGAGTCGGGGAAGATCGCCGAAGTCGGACCCGTGCCCGAGGTGCTGACCGCGCCGCGCAGTCATTTCGGGGCCCGCATCGCGGGCGTCAACCTGGTCAACGGGACCATCGGCCCAGGTGGCGCACTGCACGCCCGCTCCGGCGCGCACTGGTACGGGAGCCCCGCCCAGCAGTCGGGCTCCACGCTGGCCAACGGGCAGGACGCGATCGCGGTGTTCTCGCCGACGGCGGTGGCCGTGTATCGAGACCGGCCGCACGGCAGCCCCCGCAACTGTGTTGACCTCACCGTGGCAGAGCTCGATATCCGCGGATCCGCGGTCATGGTCCGCGGCCAGGAGCAGCCCGACGGTGCCCCGGGGCTGGCGGCGGAGATCACCGTCGACGCCGCCGCCGAGCTGCAACTGACACCGGGAGACCGAGTCTGGTTTTCGGTCAAAGCTCTCGAAGTGGCGCTGTATCCGGCCGCGTCGCGCACCCACCCGCGGTGAACTGCGCAGACTCACCGTAGGTTGCACTCCGGCAACAACCAGAAAACCGCCTCGCATCCTCAGCAAGGCACCCTTGCGTCACAGCGGTAACACGGTAGGTTCGTCGCCATGGATCAGGTGGACTCAAACTCGACACGTCGCAAAGGACTGTGGGCGACGCTGGCGATCGCCACGGTGACCAGTGCCACCGCCGTCACCATCGCGTTGCCGGCCACCGCGAACGCCGATCCCGAGGTCCCGACTCCGGTCCCGGCAACGACGACGGCCGCGCCGGCCCCGGCACCAGTCCAGGCACCCGCGACCACGCCTCCGCCGCCGGGGGTCCCGGCGCCCGCTGGGCAACCCGCGCCGGGCGACCCGAACGCGGACCGCCCCGCCGCCCCCGCCCGTCGACCCGAACGCACCTCCACCGCCCCCGCCCGTCGACCCGAACGCCACCCGGATCAGCAACGCCGTCGGCGGATTTAGCTTCGCCCTTCCCGGCGGCTGGGCGGAGTCGGACGCTTCGCACCTCGACTATGGCTCGGAGCTGCTCAGCAAGATGACCGGACCGCCGCCGTCGCCCGGTCAGCCGGCGCCGGTTGCGAACGACACACGCATCGTGATGGGACGACTGGACCAAAAGCTTTACGCCAGCGCCGAAGCCAACGACGGCAAGGCCGCGGTCCGGCTGGGCTCGGACATGGGTGAGTTCTTCATGCCGTATCCGGGCACGCGGATCAACCAGGAATCCGCCCCGCTCACCGGCGCCAACGGGATTACCGGAAGTTCGTCGTTCTATGAGGTCAAGTTCAGCGATCCGAGTAAGCCGAACGGGCAGATCTGGACGGGCGTTGTCAGCGCGCCCGGGGCGACCAGCACCGGGCCGCCCCAGCGCTGGTTTGTGGTGTGGCTCGGGACCGGCAACAACCCGGTAGACAAGGTCGGGGCGAAAGCGCTGGCCGAGTCGATCCTGCCGTTCACCGCGCCGGCAGCACCGCCGCCCGCCCCGGGCGCGCCGGCTACGGGGGCGGCCCCGGGACCGGCTCCGGGCGTGCCGGCCCCCGGAGCTGCCCGCGCCGGCCCCGGCACCGGGCCAAGCACCCGCGAGTGAAGTCACGCCCACCCCGAGCCCCACGCCTCAGCAGACGTCCACGGCCTGATCCGCATGGGCGTCATGGCAGCTACCGAGTACCTGGCCCGATCAACCACGCTGACGAGCGTCGGCGTGATTGGCTACATCATCATCGGCGGTCTCGCTGGTTGGGCCGCCGGCAAGCTTGTCAAAGGTTCCGGATCCGGCATCTTGATGAACATCGCGATCGGCATCGTCGGTGCGTTGATCGGCGGCTTCTTATTGAGCTTCGCTTTCGACACCGCGTCCGGCGGCTGGATCTTCACCTTCCTCACGGCACTATTGGGGTCGGTAATTCTGCTCTGGATCGTCGGCATGGTGCGGAAGACCTAGTCCGGCCAAGCGCGTGACGCGTTAAGCCCCACGACGACAAGGGAAGTCGCGAATCCCCGAGACGGTTGAGTTGGCCGGTATGGGGTATACCCACCTGGTCCGCTCGCCAGTTAACAGTCGAAGGAGCCGGTCGTGGTCTTACACATCATTTGGCTAATCGTTCTTGGTCTGATCGTCGGCTTGGTTGCGCGTCTCCTCGTGCCGGGCAAGCAGCCGATGGGTTGGGTCGCAACTGCGCTGCTCGGCATCGTCGGGGCCGTATGTCGGCGGCACCCTGGGGAGCATCGTTTTCCCACCGCACCAATTCGACATTCACCCGCCCATCCAGCACTCGTTCCTGGGCGCACTCGTGGGCGCGGTCATCCTGTTGTGGATCTACAAAGTCGCCACCTCGCGCACGAAGACGCTGTAGGCGTTCAACACCTTTACGCCATGCCGGTCGGCGACGCGTAGCGGCATGATTGGGTGATGGCCCCGCAGGCGACCACCGCGACGATGAGCGCGTGGCGAGTGCGTCGGCCCGGCCCGATGGACACCGGCCCGCTGGAGCGTGTCACCACCGAAGTGCCGCGACCCGCGCCCGTCGGAATTGCTGGTGGCCGTGCGCGCCTGCGGCGTGTGCCGCACCGACCTGCACGTCACCGAGGGCGACCTCCCGGTGCACCGCGAGCGGGTCACTCCCGGCCACGAAGTGGTGGGGGAGGTCGTCGAGGTGGGCGCCGACGCCGGTGACGAGTTCGAGGTGGGGGACCGGGTGGGCATCGCCTGGCTGCGCCACACCTGCGGTGTGTGCAGATACTGCCGCCGCGGCGATGAGAACCTATGCCCGACAGTCCCGCTACACCGGCTGGGATGCCGATGGCGGATACGCCGAATTCGCCACGGTCCCTGCGGCTTTCGCGCATCACCTGCCGAGCGGTTACAGCGACAGCGAGCTGGCGCCGCTGTTGTGCGCCGGCATCATCGGATACCGCTCACTGCTGCGCGCCGAGCTACCGGCCGGTGGCCGGCTGGGCATCTACGGCTTCGGCGGCAGCGCTCACATCACCGCGCAGGTCGCGTTGGCGCAAGGCGCCGAGGTGCACGTGATGACCCGCGGCGAGCGGGCGCGCGAGCTGGCGCTGCAGCTTGGCGCCGCGTCGGCTCAGGGCGCCGCCGATCCACCGCCGGTGCCGCTGGACGCCGCGATCCTGTTCGCCCCGGTCGGCGAGCTGGTGCTGCCCGCGTGCGAGGCGCTGGACCGCGGTGGCACCTTGGCGATCGCCGGGATTCATCTGTCGCGACATCCCCGCCCTGAACTATCAGCGTCACCTGTTCCAGGAGCGCCAGATTCGATCGGTCACGTCGAACACCCGGGCCGATGCGCGGGCGTTTCTGGACTTCGCGGGACAGCATCACATCGAGGTGACCACCCCGGAATACCCGCTCGGACAAGCCGATGCAGGCGCTGGCCGATCTCAGCGCCGGTCGCATCGCCGGCGCCGCAGTACTGCTGGTGTAACCGAGGCGGCTCAGGTCGACAGGTGCCAGACCAGCGGCGCGGCCAGGGCGCCCAACCCGTTCAGCGACCAGTGCAGCGCGATCGGCGCGATCAGGCTGCCGCTGCGCCGGCGCAGCCAGCTGAAGACGAACCCGGCGGCCCCGGTCGCCAACACCGCCATGGTCACCCCGGCCACCATCCCGACGATCCCGCCGCCGAACAGCCGGGTGAAGCCGACGTTGTTGCTGGTCAGCCCCAGCGACGTGGCGACGTGCCACAGACCGAACAGCAGCGAGCCCGCCAAGTGCCACCCCGCGAAATCCCCAGGCCCGATCAGCGCGCCGTGCAGCACACCCCGGAACGCCAGCTCCTCGGGGATCACGGTTTGCAGCGGAATGATGATCATCGAGGCGATCAGCGCGCCGGAGACCGTCGCGTAGTGATTGTTCATGAACATCGGCCGGGTCATCGGCAACAGCACGCCGACCGCGATCACCGACGCGACCACGGCCACCGCGGCCAGCGCGTAACCCAGCCCGGACTTCCAGTGTTCGCGGCCCAGGCCCAGGTCGGCCCAGTCCAGGCCGTTGGCCCGCATCAATACCACCAGCCCGACCGCGGCGGCCGGCACGGTGGCGATGCTCGCCCACGGCGTGGTGAAGTGCGCGATCAGGTTCGTGAGCACCAGCACCACGACGACCACGGCGATGTCGAGGTAGATGCCGGAACCGGTGCAGCGCCGACAGCTGCGACACCACCGGGTGGGTGTCGGCGGCAACCGTCGCGTCAAGCATTTGGCAAGTTTACCCGCGGACGCTGACGTCCCGTTTGCTCGACGCTACCGGTGTTCGATTCGATCGGCGGCGCGCTAGTCCTTGAGCTCTGTTGAGAGCCCGTCTGCCATCAACAGCTGGGGGAGCAGCTCCGGTTCGGACATTCGGGCGCGAAACACCAGCCCGATGGTCACGTCGTGATCGGGGCGGTAATCGATGTGATTGCGTCGCCGGCGCGCACGGTCCGGCGAATCACCCGTAAGTAGGCGCCGGGTTTCCCCGCCTGATGAAGGTTTTGATCCAATGATTCAGATTCAGGAACGCCTCGAACGTCCGGCACGGCGTCCGGGGCGCGGAGACCTCCAGCACCAGGCCTTCGGTGCCGATGCGCCAGCGTTCACCGATCCGCGCTTCGGTCACGTCGATGCCCGAGTGGTCAGATTCTCGCCGAAGATTCCGTTGGTGAGTTTCCGCTGGAGCTGAATCTCCCACGCGTCGAGGTCTTCGCGCATAGACGTAGACGGCCTGGTCGTCACCGCCGTGGACTTTGTGGTTGCCGATGGTGTCGCCGACCAGTCCGCTGCCGACACCACCCTGCATTGGTCCTGGTGCCCGCACCACGACCGCCTCGGTTGCCGGCACCTTGTCGATGCCGTCAGCTTCGACTGCGCGTGCGAATCAGGATTGGTTCGGACACGAGCCAAGTTGACCGACAAAACAGTCCCCACCCGCCCAGCGTAGTGCCTGGTCAGCGCTACTGACCGCGACTGCCGGGTCGGATTGCTCCTACGGTCGTTCGGCTCGCTCGGCGCCCCAGGTCCAGTCGGCGATCTGCGGGTCGTCCTCGCCGTGCTCGCGGGTGTAGATCCGCGCGGCGAGGCGCGCGTCGGCCATCCGCTGACGCAGCACCGCGGCCCGGCTGGCCAGCCCGTCCACTCGATCGATGACGTCCATGACCAGGTGGAAGCGATCGAGGTCGTTGAGCATCACCATGTCGAACGGCGTCGTCGTGGTGCCGCGCTCCTTGAACCCGCGCACATGGAGGTGATGGTGGTTGGTGCGGCTATAGGTGAGCCGGTGGATCAGCCACGGGTAGCCGTGGTAGGCGAAGATGACCGGCTTGTCGCGGGTGAACAGCGCGTCGAACTCCCTGTCCGGCAAGCCATGTGGATGCTCGGACTCCGGCTGCAGCCGCATCAGATCGACGACGTTGATCACCCGGACACGCCAGCTCGGGCAGTTCGCGACGCAGGATGTCGGCGGCGGCCAGCGTCTCCAGCGTCGGGACGTCCCCGGCGCAGGCCAGCACCACGTCGGGTTCGCCGGTAGCGGTGCTCGCCCACTCCCAGATGCCCAGGCCGCGGGTGCAGTGGGCGATCGCCTGCTCCATGTCGCAGGTAGGCCAGCGCGGGCTGCTTGCCGGCGACGATCACGTTGATGTAGTCGCGGCTGCGCAGGCAGTGGTCGGCCACCGACAGCAGCGTGTTGCCGTCCGGCGGCAGGTAGACCCGCACCACCTCGGCGCGCTTGTTGGCGACCAGGTCGATGAAGCCGGGGTCCTGGTGCGACGCGCCGTTGTGGTCCTGGCGCCACACGTGCGAGCTAAGCAGGTAATTCAGCGACGCGATCGGCCGCCGCCACGGCAGCTCTCGGCTGGTGGAAAGCCATTTCGCGTGTTGGTTCATCATCGAGTCGACGATGTGCACGAACGCCTCGTAGCAGTTGAACAGGCCGTGCCGGCCGGTCAGCAGGTAGCCCTCCAGCCAGCCCTGGCACAGGTGCTCGGACAGCACCTCCATCACGCGGCCGTCGGGCGCGAGGTGCTCGTCATCGGGCTCGATCTCCGAGAGCCATACCTTGTCGGTCGACCCGTACACGGCGTCCAGCCGGTTGGAGGCGGTCTCGTCGGGACCCATCAGACGGAATCGGTCCTTGTTGCGGGTGATCACGTCCCGCAGAAAAGTTGCCCAGTATCCGGGTGGCCTCATGGGTTTCGCTGCGCCGGCTGGGGCACCGGCACCGCGTAGTCGCGGAAATCCGGCAGGTCGAGGTCGTGCAGCAGCAGCCCGCCGTTGGCGTGCGGGTTGGCGCTCATCCGCCGATCGCCGCGGGGCGCCAGCGCCCGCAGCTCGGGGCGCAGCGCGCCGTGCCCGTCGAACAACTCCTCGGGCCGGTAGCTGCGCAGCCACTCTTCCAGCTGCGCGCGGTGTGCGGGATTGTCGTGCGTCTCGGCCAGCGGCACCTGATGCGCGCGCCAGGTGCCCTCCACCTGCTTGCCGTCGACCACCTTGGGCCCGGTCCAGCCCTTGGGGGTGCGCAGCACGATCATCGGCCACACGGGTCGCTCCGTCTGTTCGCCGCTGCGCGCCGCGCTCTGAATGGCCGCGATGTCGTCGAAAGCGTCGTCGAGCGCGGCGGCCAACTGCTGGTGCACGTTGGCGGGATCGTCACCGGCCACCGTGATCGGCCGGTAGCCGTAGCCCCGCAGCAGCGCTTCCAGTTCGGCGTGCGGGATGCGCGCCAGCACGGTCGGGTTGGCGATCTTGTAGCCGTTGAGGTGCAGGATCGGCAGCACCGCGCCGTCGATGACCGGGTTGAGGAACTTGTTGGAGTGCCAGCTGGCGGCCAGTGGCCCGGTCTCGGCCTCGCCGTCGCCGATCACGCAGGCCACGACCAGATCCGGGTTGTCGAACGCCGCGCCGTAGGCGTGCACCAGCGCGTAGCCGAGCTCGCCGCCTTCGTGGATGGAGCCCGGCGTCTGCGCGGCGACGTGGCTGGGGATGCCGCCGGGAAAGGAGAACTGCCGGAACAGCTTCCGCAGTCCTTCGGTGTCTTCGCTCGATGCCGGTGTACACCTCGCTGTAGGTGCCTTCGAGGTAGGCGTTGGCGACCAGCCCGGGCCGCCGTGGCCGGGCCCGGTGACGTAGATGACGCTGGCGTCGCGGTTGCGGATGATCCGGTTCAGGTGCGCGTAGATGAGGTTGAGCCCGGGCGTGGTGCCCCAGTGCCCCAACAGCCGGGGTTTGACGTGCTCGGCCGACAGCGGTTCGGTGAAGCAGCGGGTTGTCCAGCAGGTAGATCTGCCCGACCGACAGGTAGTTGGCGGCGCGCCAATATTTGTCAATGAGGGCCAGTTCGTCGTCGGCAGAGTTGGTTCGGGCGCGGTGGTTGGGGTTTCTAGGCTCACCCGCGCCGATTGTCCGCGCCTTGGGTGAACGACGCCGCGTCGGAGCCAAGTCACTCCTCGCCGCGAGCCCGCGCCTCGTAGGCCTTGCGCTTGTCGACGTCGACCGTCATCGGTGAAGACATGGTCGCCGCCCAGGGCGCGGTTCAGGGCCTCGGCGAGCGCGCGCGGCATGAACTTCTGCGACACGACCATCGCCCCGGCCGCCTTGGTGACCCGCACCCGCGGCTTCGGGCGGGCCACCAGCCCGACGATCGCGTCGGCGATTTCGGCCGGCTCGGCGTTCCTGAATCCCTTCGTCCCCGCGGTGCCCGCGATCGAGTTCGGTGTTGACGAACGCCGGCAACACCATGGAGAACTTCACCCCGGCTTTGCGGTACTCGAGCCTCGCCGAGTCGGTGAATGCGACCACCGCGTGCTTGCTGGCGCAGTAGGTGGCCAACCCGACGGCGTAGACCTCCCCGGCCAGCGAGGCGACGTTGATGACGTGTCCCTGAGCCGCGGGGGACCATGCGCTGCGCCGCCAGCTTGCTGCCCAGGATCACGCCGTAGACGTTGATGTCCAGAATGCGCCGGGTGACCGCGTCCGGCTCGTCGATGATCCGGCCGACGGGCATGATGCCGGCGTTGTTGACCAGCACGTCGATCGGGCCGAGTTGGCGCTCGACCTCGTCGAGGAACTCCGAGAACGAGTGCGGGTCGGTGACATCGAGTTTGCCGTAAACATCGAGGCCGAGCGCGGCGCCGGACTCCTTGACCCTGCACCTCGTCGATGTCGCCGATGGCGACCTTGGCGCCCAGGTTGTGCAGTGCGGTCGCGGTGGCCAGTCCGATTCCCCGTGCGCCGCCGGTGATCACGATGACCTTGCCCTGGACTTTCAGGCCGATGGATGCGGTGTCTGCCATCTGCTAAGCACAGCACTCGGCTTCGGGCGGCGCAATGACAACCCGGGGTGCCAGGCCGTGCGTGCGTCGCGGAGTCGATGTCGCGGAGTCGATACTGCAACGGTGACCAGCGTGCGCAGAGCCGTCCCGGCCGACGCGCACGACGTGGCCCGGGTACACGTTCGGTCTTGGCAGTCGGCGTACCGGGGGCTCATCGCCCAGGAATACCTCGACAGCCTCGAACCGGAAGCCTGGGCGGCCAGATACACCTTTGGTCGCATGGGTTTTCAGCTGCCGTCCACCCAGGTTGCGGTCGACGGTTCGACGGTGTGCGGCCTGGTCACCACCGGCCTGTGCCGCGACGAAGACCTATCGAACTTCGGTGAGGTGATGGCGATCTACGTCGATCCGTCGTATCTGCGCACCGGCGTTGGTCGTCTGCTGATGACCGCTGCCCGCAATCGGCTGCGCCGAGTGGGCGTCACCGCGGCCGCGCTGTGGGTACTGGACGGCAATGTCGGTGCCCGGCGGTTCTACGAGCGCGACGGGTGGACGTTCGACGGGATGCGCCGCACCTCGACCTACGGCCACCTGCCTGTGGACGAAGTGCGCTATCGACGCGAGCTCGAGCAGAGCCGAACCAGCTTGGGCGACTAGGCTTTTGGCCACCGAGCGACACCCAGCTGCGGCGGGCCGGTACGGTGAGCCAATGGCCGACAGGTTGCTCGCTGGCGTGCGTGTCCTCGACTTGTCCGGCGGCGTCACCGACACGGTGACCCGCCTGCTCGCCGACCTGGGCGCAGACGTCGTCAAAGTGGAGCCCCCGGGCGGCAGCCCGGCTCGCGACGACCGGCCGACGCTGGCCGGCGCCAGCATCCCCTTCGCCGTGCACAACGCCAACAAGCGAAGCGTGGTGCTGAACCCGCTCGACGACGACGACCGCGGCACGTTCTTCGAGCTCGCCGAGGGAGCCGACATCGTGGTCGACGCCGGCCCGGCGAGTCAGGCCGAGGCGTTCGGGACGTCGGGTGCCGAGCTGGCCGATCGCTTCCCGCACCTGGTCGTGTTGTCGATCAGCGACTTCGGCGCGACGGGTCCGCGCTCGTCGTGGCGGGCGACCGATCCCGTGCTGTTCGCGATGTCGGGCTCGCTGTCGCGCTCCGGCCCCACGACGGGCACCCCGGTGTTGCCTCCGGACGGTATCGCCTCGGCGACCGCCGCCGTGCAGGCCGCCTGGGCCGCGCTCGTCGCTTACTACGACAGGCTGCGCTGCGGCACAGGCGATTACATCGACTTCTCCCGGTTCGACGCGGTCGTGATGGCACTCGACCCGGCCTTCGGCGCGCACGGGCAGGCCAGCGCCGGACAGCGCAGCAGCGGGTGGCGGGGCCGCCCGCGCAACCAGGACCCCTACCCGATCTGTGCGTGCCAGGACGGCTATGTCCGGCTCTGCGTCATGGCGCCACGGCAGTGGCGCGGCCTGCGCCGCTGGCTGGGGGAGCCGGCGGAATTCCAGGACCCCAAGTACGACGGGCTCGGTCCCCGGTTCGCCGCATGGCCGCAGATCGGCGTGCTGGTCGACGTGTTGTTCGCCGACAAGACCATGAAGGAGCTGGTTGCCGAGGGCCAGGCTCACGGGGTGCCCATCTCGGCGGTGCTGACGCCGTCGCGGATCCTGGCTTCCGAGCATTTCCAGGCCGTGGGTGCGATCACCAACACCGAGCTCGTCCCCGGGGTGCGCACGGACGTGCCCACCGGATACTTCGTTGTCGACGACGAACGCTCCGGCTTCCGGGCCCCGGCCCCGGCCGCCGGAGCCGACGAACCGCGCTGGCTGGCCGACCCGGTGACGACAGCGCCGTCGGGCCGGGCCGGCGGCTATCCATTCCAGGGCCTGCGGATCCTCGATTTGGGTGTGATCGTCGCCGGCGGCGAGCTGAGTCGGCTCTTCGGGGACATGGGCGCCGAGGTCATCAAGGTCGAAAGCGCCGACTACCCCGACGGGCTCCGGCAGTCGCGCGTCGGCGACGTGATGAGCGAGTCGTTCGCCTGGACGCACCGCAATCACCTCGGACTGGGCCTGGACCTGCGCAGCGAACAGGGCAAGGAGATATTCCGGCGACTGGTTGCCGAGGCCGACGCGGTGTTTGCCAATTTCAAACCGGGAACCCTTACCTCGCTTGGGTTTTCCTTCGACGCTTTGCGCGAGCTCAACCCCCGGATCGTGCTCGCCGGCAGCAGCGCATTCGGAAACCGGGGACCGTGGAGCAGGCGCATGGGCTACGGCCCGTTGGTTCGCGCAACCACCGGCGTGACTCGGCTTTGGACGTCTGAAGAAGCCTCCGAGGAAGCTCGCGCCGCCGGTGCCAGGCATGCGTTCTACGACGCGACGACGATCTTCCCCGACCACGTCGCGGGGCGGGTCACCGCAATCGCGGCCCTGGCCGCGCTGATCCGCCGCGATCGGACCGGCGACCCGGCCCACGTGCACATCTCGCAGGCCGAGGTCGTCGTCAATCAGCTGGACACCCTGTACGTCACCCAGGCCGCATCGCGGGCCGGTATCGCCGAAGTCGGTGATGACACCAGCGTGCACGCGGTCTACCCGTGCACCGGCGATGACGAGTGGTGTGCCATCTCGATCCGGTCGGACAATGAATGGCGTTGTGTTGCCGCGGTTTTAGAACAGCAACAACTGGCTGACGATCCGCGCTTCGCGGCCGGGGAGTCGCGGGTGACCCATCGGCGGGAGTTGGTGGAGCTGGTCTCCGCCTGGACCCGCACGCAAACGCCGGGGCACGCCGCCGAAGCGCTGCAGGCGGCCGGAATTCCGGCCGGCCCGATGAACCGTCCGCCGGACGTCCTCGAGGACCCACAGCTGGTCGAGCGAAAACTGCTCAGCGACATGATGCATCCCCTGATCGAGCGACCGCTACCGGCCGAGACCGGCCCGGCGCCATTCCGGCACATCCCACCCGCTCCGCAACGCCCCGCACCGCTGCCCGGTCAGGACACCCGCGACCTCTGCCGGAAACTGCTTCAGATGAGCGCCGAAGAGATCGACCAGCTGATCACCGATCGGGTGCTGTTCGCGCCCGCCGACAACGCGTAGTCGCACCTCCGCCCGCCCGCAAGGCCCGCGTCGTCGCCAAGATAGGTTCGTCCTATGCCCGTCGACCCCAGGACACCGGTGCTGATCGGCTACGGCCAGGTCAACCACCGTGACGAGATCGACCCGGAAACACGTTCGGTCGAACCCGTCGACCTGATGGTCGCCGCCGCCCGGCAAGCCGCCGATGCCCGGGTTCTCGAGGCCGTGGACTCCATCCGGGTGGTCAACGTCCTGTCGGCGACCTACCGCGACGCCGGGCTGTTGGTCGGCGAGCGGATCGGCGCACAGAAATTCACGACGCTGTACAGCCCGATCGGCGGCAATGTCCCGCAGTCACTGCTCAACCAGGCCTGCCTGGACATCCAGCAGGGCCGCGCCGGCGTGGTGCTGCTCACCGGAGCCGAAACCTGGCGCACCAGGCGAGGACTCAAGGCCAAGGGCAGCAGGCTCGAGTGGACGGCTCAGGATGAATCCGTGCCGATGGCACAGGTCAGCGGCGAGGACGTTCCGATGGCCGGTGACGCCGAGATCAGGATCAAGCTGGACCGGCCGGCCTACATCTACCCGCTGTTCGAGCAGGCGCTTCGCATCGCGAACGGCGAGTCGGTGGAGGACCACGGCAAGCGCATCGGTGAGCTGTGGGCGCGTTTCAACGCCGTCGCGGTCGGCAATCCGCACGCCTGGATCCGCAAACCCGCAAGCGCGGCGGAGATCTCGGTGCCCAGCCCGCAGAACCGGATGATCAGCTGGCCGTACCCGAAGCTGATGAACTCCAACAACATGGTCGATCAGGGCGCCGCGCTGATCCTGACGTCGGTCGAGCAGGCCAAGCGCCTGCAAGTCCCCGCCGAGCAGTGGGTTTACCCGCACGCCGGCACGGACGCCTACGACACGCCCTCAATTGCCGATCGTGACGAATTACACCGCTCGCCGGCCATCCGGATCGCCGGCGCACGGGCGCTGGAGCTCGCGGGCCTGGGCATTGACGACATCGACTACGTCGACCTCTACTCGTGCTTTCCCTCCGCCGTTCAGGTGGCCGCGACCGAATTGGGATTGAGCATCGACGACCCCGCCCGCCCGCTGACCGTCACCGGCGGGCTGACGTTCGCGGGCGGCCCTTGGAGCAACTACGTCATGCACTCGATTGCCACCGTGGCCGAACTGCTGGTAGCCAATCCCGGACGGCGGGCGCTGATCACCGCCAACGGCGGCTACCTGACCAAGCACAGCTTCGGGGTCTACAGTACCGAACCACCGGCCGAATTCCGTTGGGAGAACACGCAACCCGCGGTAGAACGCGAGCCAACCCGGGACGGGTTGGTCCAGTGGGAAGGCGTTGGCGCCGTCGAAGCGTGGACGACGCCGTTCGACCGCGACGGACAGCCGGAGAAGGTTTTCGTTGCTGTGCGCACACAAGACGGGACGCGGGCGCTGGCGGTGATCGCCGACCCGGACTCGGCCCGGGCAACTGTTCGTGAAGATATCGGTGGCGCCAAGGTTGCCGTCACCGCGGATGGCAGCGCGACGCTGCAGTAGGCCGGCCGGGAATAAAACACCAGGCCAGAACGCCGTTCACCGGTAACGGTCGCGTAAGTGTGGTGGCGTGCCTATTGTCGAAGGGGACGTTGGGGGAGGTGAGCCCAAGTGCACATCCTGGTTACCGACGCCACCGGCACGCTCGGGCGGTTGGTTGCACGGCAGTTGATTGCTGCTGGGCATTCCGTCGCGGGCATTTCTGACCATCCCGACGCCCGTCTGGACCCAGCGGTCCAGTCTGTTTACGCACCGCTGAGCGACCCCGTTCTGCAAGAACTGGCCGATGAGGCCGACGCGGTGATCCACCTGGCCCCAGTCGAAACCACAGCACCGGGTAGTGCGGACATCAACGGAGTGGCCTATGTCACCCATGCCGCTGCCCGCGCCGGTGCCCGATTGCTGTTCGTGTCCCAAGCCGCCGGCTCCCCGCAGGTGTACGAACCGGCTGAGGACCTGGTGTCCACGAGTCTGGGACCGAGTCTGATCATCCGGATCGCGCCGCCGGTGGGCCGCCAGCTCGACTGGATGGTGTGCCGCACGGTGGCCACCCTGCTGCGTGCCAAGGTTTCGGCGCAGCCGATGAGAGTGCTGCACCTCGACGACCTGGTGCGCTTCCTGGTGCTGGCGCTCAACACCGACCGCACCGGCGTGGTGGATCTCGCCACCCCGGACACCACCAACGTGGTGACCGCATGGCGGCTGCTGCGATCCGTTGACCCCCGGTCCCGGATTCATCGGGTTCGCGGCTGGTCACAGCTGATTCCGGCCATGGATATCGTTTCCGCACAAGAGGATTGGCTGTTCGAATTCGGCTGGCCGGCGTTTGATGCGGTCGCAGACACCGCGCGCGGACTCGTCGGCCGCAGGATCGGTGCCGCCGGCGCGGCCAGTCACGGGGTCCAGATGGCACTTCCGGTGGAGGTTGTCCCACGCCCCGCGCTGTCCAACGAGCTGCGCAGCGCCGCTCCCGAGGGCATGGAGGGCGAGTTCGACGACCGCATCGATCCACGGTTCCCGGTGTTCGCCACCAACGGCCTCGCCGAGGCGCTGCCCGGGCCCTTGACGCCGATAACCCTGGATGTCCAGTTCAGCGGGCTGCGCACCGCCGGCCGGGTGATGGGTCAGGCGCTGACGCTGGGCGGCGTGGTGGATGACGAATGGGCGAGCAGGGCCATCGCGGTCTTCGGTCACCGGCCCTATGTCGGGGTGTCGGCCAACGTCGTCGCCGCCAACCAGCTGCTCGGCTGGGACGACAAGGCCCTGGTGCAGCGCGCCTTGGTCGACCAGCCGCAGGTCGGGGATGTGCTGCCGTTTGGTCAGCCCCGGCTGGCCGGCGGAGCGCTCGGATCGGTCGCCAAGGCCGTCGCCACGACACGATCGCTGGCTCTGATGCGCCATCTCAAGGCTGATACGCGGGCCTACAGCGCCGCCGCGAATGTCGAACATTGCGACGCCGCGCAGCTGAGCCTGTTGTCCGACGCGGGCCTCGGGGTCCGAGTCCGGTTGCTGCGGGACCGCATTCACCAGGGTTGGATCCTCACGGCGCTGTGGTTGATCGACTCCGGCGTCACCGCAGCGGCGCTGGAGCACACCGCGGCGGGCTCCCGCGTGTCCGGGATGGACGTGATCATCGAAAGCGGCCACATCGCCGACGAGATAGCCGAGCTGACAGCCGCTTTGCGTGCTGACCCGCCGCTGCGTGCGATGGCCCAAGACGGCAACATCGCCAGCATCCGCGCATTGTCTCCGCCCACCGCTGGCCTGCTGGATGCCGCTATCGGCCGGATCGGGCATCGTGGGCCGGGGGAGGCCGAGCTCATCAGTCGGGTCTACAGCGACAACCCGGCGATGCTGCTGGCCGCAGCCGCTGAGACGGCCGCCAAGCCGACCGAGCCGGAGCCCCCGGCGACACTGGTCCAGCGAATCGCCACCAACGTCCGCGTTTCACGCGAGCTTGCCCACGACACCACCATCCGGTTTACCCATGAGCTTCGAATGACATTGCGCGAGCTTGGATCTCGCTGCGTCGCGGCCGAACTGATCGACGTCGTCGATGACGTGTATTACCTGACGTGCGATGAACTGGTCACCATTCCGGCCGATGCCCGGCTGCGGATCAAACGCCGCCGCGCCGAACGGGAACGCTTGCAGGCGCAGCGCCCACCCGCAGTGATCGACCACGACTGGGTGCCCGTCGGCCGGACGTCAGCCCAGCAGATCGGCGAGGGGTGACTGCGGGTCGGCCAGTTTGTCGGGGTCGACGGCAGAGTTGGACCGGATCAGGGCTTTGACGTCGTCGAGTACATCCCAGATGTTGACGTTCATCCCGGCCAGCACCCGGTTGTCGCCATCGAGCCAGAACGCGACGAATTCGCGTCCCGCGACATCGCCACGAAAGACCACTCGCTGGAAGCTCGGCGCGTGCCCGACGTACTCCATTCCGAGGTCGTACTGGTCGGTGAAGAAATAGGGCAGCTCCGCGTATTCGCCTGGTTTGCCGAGCATTCCGGCCGCGGCCACCGCGGGTTGCTTGAGGGCATTGGCCCAGTGTTCGGTGCGGATGCGGGTGCCGTACAACGGGTGCTCGGCGGCCGCGATGTCACCGACCGCGAAGATGTCGGGATCGCTGGTGCGCAGCGAGGCATCGACGAGCACGCCGCCGTCACCCATCGACAGCCCGGCCTGCTCGGCGAGTTCGATGTTCGGCTTGGCGCCGACGGCCACCAATACGGCGTCGGCGGCGACCGTCGAGCCGTCGCGCATCCGCAGCCCGGTGGCCGTTCCGTCTGCCGTCAAGATTTCCTCGACCTGTGCTTCCAGCCGTAAATCGACCCCGTGGTCGCGATGCAGGTTGGCAAACACTTCACCGACTGTTTCGCCGAGCGCGGCAACCAATGGCTGTTTGGCGGCCTCGACGACAGTCACCTCGACGTCACGCTGCCGAGCGGCGGCGGTCACCTCCAGCCCGATCCACCCGGCGCCCACCACCGCCAGCGAAGATCCCTCGGTCAGAACAGAATTCAGTAGCTCGGCCTCGTCGTAACTGCGCAGGTAGTGAACTCCATCGGCATCGGATCCGGGGATCGGTGGTCGCCGCGACGCCGACCCGGTAGCCAGCAGCAGCTTGTCGTAGTGCGCTGTGGTTTCGTCGCGAAGTCCAACGGTGTGCGCGCCGGTGTCCACGCGCGATACCGGCGATCCCAGTCTCAGGTCGACGTTGTGGTCGAGGTACCAGTCGGAGTTCTGCACGGTGAAGTCGGTCAGTGACTTCTTCCCGGCCAGATACTCCTTGGAGAGCGGAGGTCGCTCGTAGGGTAGATATGACTCGGCGGCGTATAGAATGATTTTTCCGTCAAAGTCATTGTCGCGCAAGGCTTCTACTGCTTTAGCCCCGGCAAGTCCGCCGCCGACGATGACGAATGTAGTCGAGCTGGCCATGATCGCTGCTCCGTTCGTTTCGCATTCCCACCCTACTCGCGCCGGGCCAACTCGCCCACCAGCGCAACTCATCGTTCGACTAGCAGCCGGCATCGATCGGATCGGAGTCCGGGCCGTGCATCCGCATGTACGCCAAAACGGCGATCAGGTGACAGCGGGCGCACTCATGATGTTTCAACCTCTACTCGTTTCATCCAATCCGGAGGTTACGGGTAGGCCCTTGCGGTGGTATTCAGCGATCACCTTGAGGTTTTGAGTTCCAGCAAGTGACCAGGACCAAACAATGAAACCACTACAGCACCAACCACTTCGAAGCATTGTCGCCGGGATGCGTAATTAATGAGGCGTTGGCATAAAACGCGAATACCCGCGGCGCAAAAGTTGCAACCCCGCGAGCCGCTGACAGCTGAAGGTGAGCCAGATGGAGATGTGAACGACAACCACAATGGAGAACAACCGGATCCGCCTGGGCACGTCGCTGATTGGCGAGGGACACGCGGTGCGTGATGACCCGACCCAACGGCCAAGCCTGCGCGCAGAGGAAATCATCGACGCACTCGGCAGGTTCTCGGAACTAGGTGTGACCATGACCTCGCTGCCGATTCCGCCGGTGGGTGGGTCAACGCCTATCTCGACTACGCAAAATGGGTGGTCGAAGTGATCAAACCAAAAGTGCCGTAAGTAAGGCCGGCCGCAGAGCATGTCCCGATCCGAACGGTCAACCCGCCATCCGTTGTCGCAGATCGTCATCCAGCGACGCGCGGACCAAGGCCGCGGCCAGCCGCGCGTTGGCACGCGGCGCGAGTGCTCCCAGTTTGGCCGGATCCGCGGGCAGCCCCAGTCGCTTGGCCGTGCCGGTGGCACGCTCGTCGAAGTACGGACGCACCCAGGTCCACACGTCCTGAATCTCGCGAAGGTAAATGTCGGTGCCGGTATCGCCAATCCCTTTGAATTCCTTCAGCATTCGCTTCGCCTGGGCGACATCGCGATGACTGCGCTCGGCGATCTCACGCAGATCACCGAAGTACTCGTCACTCACCCGCTGCGCCATCTCGATCAGGCGAGTGGCCGAACTCTCGTCGTAGCGCACGTAGTGGGCGCGACCGAAGGCGCTGATCATCGTTTGCCGGTCGGCCGCCAGCACAGCATTCGGCGTGCGCAGACCCGCCTTGAACAGCTCCCGTGCTGCGCGCATGGCGATCGCGGCATCGATCGGCTTACTGGCGAGCATGCACAACACCAACAGTTGAAACAGCGGCATCGGCTTGTCGCTGATCCGAATTCCCGCCTCGTCCGCGTACGTGGTTCCGCCGAGCTTCAGCACCCGTCGCACCAGCTGCTTGGTCCCGTCCGACTTGATCATGAGTCGGCGCGTACCCGCCAGGGGCGCCGGCAAACGAACTCGGTTACTTCGGCGGCAGGCTGCTCGCGTACCCGACGCCGCGGGCGATCCAACTCTCAAGCTGGCGTTTGGTTTTCACGCCCTCGGCACCGACACGCAGCCAGCCCCGGGTTTCGCGGCCGGCCATCACCATCGGGCTCACATGGGGGCGATCCAGCAGCTTAGCGGTGTCCTGCGGCGGCACTCGCACCATCAATCCGCCCTTGCCGCTGGCCGCTACCGCCAGGTGCCCACCGATGAGGAACGCAAGCCCGCCGAACATCGACTTCTCGTCGACACCGCGCTGCTGTGCCAGCAACTCGCGGATGCGGTTAGCGAGGTCGAGGTCGTATGCCATGCGTTGACGCTAATCGTCCCCACCGACACCGCGGCTAGGTCAGTTCAGATCCACCCGGATCGTCAGCAGCTCGCTGCCCATCACGCGCACCATTGCGCTGTTGAGTCGCGGCAGGTTGCCCAGCCGCTGCCGCGGGTCGTCGTCGGGCAGCAGGTGAGCGGTACCGTTGCGCCACTGACCGCCGAGGCGCACCCGAACTCCCGGGTTGGCCTTGATGTTGCGGACGTAGTCCGAGTGGTCGCCGTGTTCGGAGACCATCCAGAACTGGTTGTCCACCAGGCGTCCGCCGACCGGGGTGTGTCGCGGCTGCCCGCTCTTGCGGCCAGTTGTTTCGAGCATGGTCACCGGCAATTGCCGACCCACCGGATTGACCACCAGTCGCTGGACGCGGTGCACTACTTGCCGTTTCAGATCGCCAAGTTCGCTCATCTTCCCGATTCTGCAGCATCTCCACTACTTAGTTAAGCCTGGACCGCGTTCCGCAGGGTGTAATCGACAATCAGTTGAGTGGGACCGGAGATCCCGGCTACCGGTTTCCACGGAGCATCGGCGGAGCGGCGTGGGCACCTCAGCATCCGGGTCAGCGCGGTGAGCGCCTCGGCGAGCTCGACGCGTGCCAAGTGGGCGCCGAGGCAAAAATGATTGCCGCCACCGAAGGTCAGCATCGCGGGCGGGGCGTCGCGAGTGATGTCCAGATGATCTGGTGCGTCGTACACGGCGGGGTCGCGGTTGGCTGCGGCCGTGTTGGCGAAAATCGGTGTGCCGGCTGGAATTATGACACCGCCGAGGGGTACGTCTTCGATAGCGATGCGCAGGGTCTTCAAAATCACCGGCGAATACCGCATCACTTCCTCGACGGCGCGCGGCGCCAGCTCAGGGTGCGCGGCGAGCACGTCCCATTGGTCCGGATGGTCGCAGAATGCCTGCACGGCGGCGGCCAGCTGATTGCGGGTGGTATCGGTTCCGCCGTTGAGCAGAATGAGGGCCAGGTTGATGAGTTCTTCGTGGGTGAGGCGGTCGCCTTGGTCCTCGGCGCGGACGAGGTCCGAGATCACGTCATCGGACAGGTCGCGGCGACGCCGGGCGATCAAGTCGTCGAGGTACGCGTCGAACTCATCCCAGGCTGTCAGAATTTCGGTCGCGTGCTGTGCGACCTCAACACCGAAGGCGTGGCCGATGTGATCGGCCCAACCGGAGAACAGCTGCCAGTCGGAGCGCGGCGCACCGAGCAGGGCGCAGATGATGGGCACCGGGTAGGGGCGAGCGATGTCTGCGACAACGTCGCAGCCGCCCGCGTCGCGTCGCGCTGCGACCAGCTCGGTGATGACGTCGCCGCAGGTTTGTCGCATCCGCTCGGCCGCGCGGGGGGTGAAGGCGCGGGATACCAGCCGGCGCAGGCGGTGGTGTTGTGCGCCATCCAGACTGATGAGCAGTCTGCAGACCCGGTCCCACACCGGTCCGGACGTGATCCCCTGAACGGCGAGGGCAAGACCACGCGGCATGGTGAAGCGGGAGTCACGCAGCACTGTTCGCACCAGGTCGTAAGTGAGGACTTCCGGGCCGAACGGCCCAAGCGCGAATGGGCCCTGCTCACGCGCCTGTCGAAGGACCTCGTGCACCTCGTCGATGGTCTCGGCGTCGTCATAGGCGATCACCGGCAGAGCCACCTCGTTGATGGTCGGCAAAGCATGTGCGGTCATGAAAGCGCTCCTCGGAGTCGGGTCGGAATCGACTATCCGGGCACCACCGCGGCCGGGTCATCGGCCGAATTGCCTATCCGCGCCCAGAGCGCGTGAAGAAACTGCGTCAGCAATTTGGCTGATGAATTGCCATCGCGGCACGGTGGATCCTGGCTAGCATGAGCGAAATCGACGAAAGCGACCTGAGCGTGGCCGACGTGTTGCCGACGGGAACAGTGACGCTGCTGCTGGCTGACGTCGAAGGCTCCACCCGGCTGTGGCAAACCGTTCCGGACGAGATTGCGGCCGCGATCGCCCGACTAGATGATGTGCTGGGTCAGATTGTCCCCGGGCATCACGGTGTGCGACCGGTCGAGCAAGGCGAGGGCGACAGCTTTGTCCTGGCGTTCCCGCGCGCCACCGACGCCGTCGCGTGCGCGTTGGATTTGCAGCGAGCGCCGTTGGCGCCGATAAGAGTGCGCATCGGCGTGCACACCGGCGATGTGCAGCTGCGCGACGAAGGCAATTACATCGGAACCACGATCAATAAGACCGCGCGGCTGCGTGATCTCGGGCACGGCGGACAGACCCTGCTATCGGGCGCAGCCGCCGAACTGGTGGCCGACAATCTGCCGCCCAACGCGTGGCTGGTCGACCTGGGCACACATCGGTTGCGGGACCTGCCGCGCGCCGAACGGGTGGTACAGCTGTGCCATCCGGATGTCGCTGTCGAATTCCCGCCGCTTCGGGTGGTCGAGGATGCGGCCGCTGGCCGCCTTCCCGTTCACTTGACCAACTTCATCGGTCGGCGCGGTGAGCTCGCCGAGCTGCGCGACATCCTGGCAGACAACCGTCTGCTCACATTGACCGGAACCGGTGGGGTCGGAAAGACCCGACTGGCGCTGCAGCTGGCAACGACGACGGCCGCCGAGTTCGCCGGGGGCGCCTGGGGCGTCGACCTGGCGCCGATCCCGCACCCCGACGTGATCGCGGTGACGATCGCACTGGCGCTGGGCCTGCCCGACCAACCGGGACGCTCCACGCTGGACAACATCGTGCGCTCCATCGGCGATCGCGCCACCTTGTTGGTAGTCGACAACTGCGAGCACCTGCTTGACGGGGTCGCCGCAACCGTCAGCGAATTACTGGCCCGTTGCCCGAATCTCAAGGTGCTGACCACCAGTCGCGAACCGATCGGCGTCGCTGGAGAAGTGAGCTGGCGAGTGCCGTCACTGTCTTTCGACGACGACGCCGTCGCCTTGTTCACCGACCGTGCGCGACGTGCCCGTCCCGAATTCCGGATCACCGACGACAACGTCGGCGTGGTATGCGACCTCTGCCGGCGCCTCGATGGTCTTCCGCTGGCCATCGAACTGGCGGCGGCCCGGGTGCGTGCGCTGTCGTTGCCGGAGATCATCGAGGGCCTCAACGATCGGTTCCGGTTGCTGACCGGCGGTTCTCGGATGGCGGTACGCCGCCAACAGACGCTGCACGCTTCAGTCGATTGGTCGCATGCCTTGCTCACCGATGAGGAACGGGCACTGTTTCACCGCATCTCGGTATTCGCGGGCGGATTCGATTTGGACGCAACATGTTTCGTCTGCGCGGGCGAAGACGCCGAGCGCTTCCACGTTCTGGATGAGCTGAGTTTATTGGTCGACAAGTCGCTGGTGGTCGCCGAGGAAAAGCCGCGCGGAACGCGTTACCGGTTGCTGGAGACAATCCGTCAGTATGCCCAGGAGAAACTTGGCGCGTCCGGCGACGGCGACGCAGTACGTGCCCGCCATCGCGACTATTACCTGGCAATGACCGCCGCGCTTGATGCACCGAAACGCACTGACTACGACCAACGCCTTGACCAAGCCGAGTTGGAGATGGACAACCTGCGCGCCGCGTTGGGCTGGTGTCTGGAAACCCATGACCGCGGGAAAGCGTTGACGCTGGCGTCCGCCCTGGTTCCGCTGTGGCGTGGGCGCCTGCGTATCCGCGAGGGCCAGGCCTGGTTTGACACCGTTTTCGGGGATATCTCTCCCGGCGATGAGACGGCGATCGGCCGCGCGATTTGGGCGCGAGCGCTGGCCGATGGCGCGGCGCTGGGCACCTGGCTCGGGGCCGCCGGCAGCATGCAACTTGCCGAACAGGCGCTGGCGATCGCCCGCGAGGTCGACGACCCCGCGCTGCTGGCACGAGCGCTGACGTCCTACGGGCTGATCGCCGGCGTACAGTTCGGCCACCGGGCTGGAGGCACAAGCCTGCTTCGACGAGGCCGGCCGCATTGCCCGGGAACTCGGCGACTTTGGCGGCTCAGCCAGATCTATGCGTGGCAGTCTTACGCCGCGATCAGTGCGGGCGACGCTCGCGCGGTGCGGGCCGCGGCCGAGCAGGGGCGGGATATCGCCGACGCGATCGGCAATGCGTTCGACTCGCGGGAATGTCGGTTGGGCCTGGGCTGGGCGCAGCTGATGGCTGCTGACGTCCCGGGCGCGATCGCACTGTTCCGTGAGGTGCTCGCCGAATCCGAGACCGCTCGGGCGCTGTTTCTGGTGCCCGCCTGCTTGCACGGTCTCGGCTCGGCACTTGCCTACGCCGGCCAGGTCAGCGAAGCACGCGAGGCCTCGCACGCCGCGATTGCCGCCGAAACCGACGTCGGTGGGTCCATGCAGGGAATCGGCCACTCCGCGCTGACAACGACCGAACTGGCGGCGGGCGATGCCGAAGCGGCCTTTAGAGCTGGCGCGACAGCGTCGCAACAAATGAGTACCCAGGAAATCCTGGCGGCCGGGCAGCGGGTCCGCTGGGCTGAGGCCGCGTTGGCCACTGGTGATCTCGCCGAGGCGCGCTCCTGGACGGACGAGGCGATGCCGTTCACCCAAGGCTGGCACCTGGCGTACGCGCTCGTGATGCGAGCCCGGATAGCACTGCTCGAGGGCCGGTCCGCAGCGGCGGATCGTGATGCGCGGCAAGCGCTTTCGTGCATCGAGGACTGCGGGACATACCTGCAAACTCCCGATGCCCTCGAGGCTTTGGCCGCTGCCGTCAGCGATCAAGGCGCCCATGGCGACGCCGCGCGGTTGCTGGCAGCGGCCACAGCGATCCGGGACCGCGCTGGGATGGTGCGCTTCTCCGTTTACGAAGCCGGCTATCAGGACCTGCTCGCGACGCTGCGAAAGAGCTGCCACCGAGCGAGTTCGACGCTGCGTGGGCCGGTGGCGAAGCGCTGGGAATTGATGACGCAATCACCTATGCGACCCGGAGCCGCGCCTCGCGCGAGCGGCCCGGCACGGGCTGGGCATCACTGACGCCGGCCGAACTCGACGTGGTGCGGCTGGTGTGCGAGGGCCTGGGCAACAAGGACGTCGCCGCCCGGCTGTTCGTCTCGCCACGGACGGTCCAGGCTCACCTGTCGCATATCTACACGAAACTGGGCCTGACCTCCCGCGTGCAGCTGGTGCAGGTGGCGGCACGACAGAGCTGACGACGTACAACAAGACTCCTCCGCAGGTCGCGGCGCCGGGACGCCAACGGCACGCAAGACCCACTCGCGGAAGCCCGGCACCTTTTAACGGCCTTGGCCGGGACGCTAGCTAATTTGCTACGCGATCCCGGCCAAGCTCGTATCAGGCAGCGACCGTGGTGGCCTGCGCAGTGCTTTCCAGTGCCTGCGCGACGATCTCCGCGACGTCCGTCATCGGTATGACGGTCAGCGCCTCGAGCACTTCGGCCGGCACGTCGTCCAGGTCCGGCTCGTTTCGCTGCGGGATGAACACCGTCGACAGCCCGGCGCGTTGGGCGGCCAGCAACTTCTGCTTGACGCCGCCGATCGGCAGCACCCGACCGTTCAGCGTGACCTCGCCGGTCATGCCGACGTCGGAGCGGACCTGACGTCCGGTGGCCATCGACACCAGCGCGGTGACCATCGTGACACCGGCCGACGGGCCATCCTTGGGCACCGCGCCTGCGGGCACGTGCACGTGGATGCGCCGGTCCAGCGATTTGGGGTCGACGCCCAACTCGGCAGCATGTGAGCGGACGTAAGACAGCGCGATCTGCGCGGACTCCTTCATCACGTCACCCAGTTGACCGGTCAGTTGCAACCCGGACTCGCCATCGGTGGCCCCGGCTTCGATGTAGAGCACATCGCCGCCCAGTCCGGTGACGGCCAGGCCGGTGGCCACGCCGGGCACCGCGGTGCGTTCCGCCGATTCCGGCGTAAACCGTGGCCGGCCAAGGTATTCGACCAGGTCCGGTTCGTCCACGACTTTCGGAGCCGGATCCGCGGCGAGCCTCGTCGTCACCTTGCGCATCGCCTTGGCCAGCAGCCGCTCGAACTGCCGCACACCCGGCTCGCGGGTGTAGTCCGCGGCGATCTTGCGCAGCGCGGCGTCGGTGACGGTGACCTCGTCGTCGCTCAGCGCCGCGCGTTCCCGTTGCCTCGGCAGCAGGTAGTCACGCGCGATGGCGACCTTATCGTCCTCGGTGTAGCCGTCGATTTGCACCAGCTCCATGCGATCCAGCAGTGCCGATGGGATGTTCTCGATCACGTTGGCGGTGGCCAAGAAAACGACATCGGAGAGGTCCAGATCCAGGTCCAGATAGTGGTCGCGGAACGTGTGGTTCTGCGCCGGGTCCAGCACCTCCAGCAGCGCGGCACTGGGGTCGCCACGATAGTCGGAACCGACTTTGTCGATTTCGTCCAGCAACACAACGGGATTCATCGATCCCGCCTCACCGATCGCACGCACGATCCGACCCGGCAGCGCGCCCACGTAGGTGCGCCGGTGCCCACGGATCTCGGCCTCGTCGCGCACACCGCCCAACGCGACGCGCACGAACTTGCGACCCAGCGCCCGGGCCACGCTCTCGCCCAGCGATGTCTTGCCGACGCCGGGAGGACCGGCCAGCACCATCACCGCGCCCGAGCCACGGCCGCCGACGACCTGCAGCCCGCGCTGGGCGCGCCGGGTACGCACCGCCAGATACTCGACAATGCGGTCTTTGACGTCGTCCAGCCCGTGGTGGTCGGCATCCAGGATGGCCCGCGCCGCCGTCAGGTCCGTCGAGTCCTCGGTGCGCACGTTCCACGGCAGGTCCAGCACGGTGTCCAGCCAGGTGCGAATCCAGCCGCTTTCCGGGCTTTGGTCGCTGGCGCGTTCCAGCTTGGCGACCTCGCGCAGCGCCGCCTCACGCACCTGCTCGGGCAACTCGGCGGCCTCCACCCGGGCCCGGTAGTCATCGGACCCGTCGGGTTCGCCCTCGCCCAGTTCCTTGCGGATGGCGGCGAGCTGCTGGCGCAGCAGGAACTCCTTCTGCGTCTTTTCCATGCCGTCGCGCACGTCTTCGGCGATCTTGTCGTTGACCTCGACTTCGGCCAGGTGGTCGCTGGTCCAGTCGATCAGCACGCGCAGCCGCTCGGCGACGTCGGTGGTCTCGAGCAGCTGCCGCTTCTCCACGTCGGTGAGATAGGACGCATACCCGGAGGTGTCGGCCAGGGCCGACGGATCGGTCAGGCTGTTGACATAGTCGATGATCTGCCAAGCCTCGCGCCGTTGCAGCATGGCCAGCAGCAGCTTCTTGTACTCCGCTGACAGCGCCTTGACCTCGTCAGTCGGCTGGGCCTCGGGGACCTCGGTCACCTCGACCCACAGCGCGGCTCCGGGTCCGCTGGCTCCCGCGCCGATCTGCGCCCGGCGTTCACCTCGCACCACAGCGGCGGTGCCGCCGCCACCTGGCATGCGTCCGACCTGCAGGATCTTTGCAATCACGCCGTGCGACGGGTAGCGGTCCTCGAGCCGCGGGGCAATCAGCAACTCTCCGGACTCACTGGCTTGAGCGGCGTCGATAGCGGCTCGCGCGGCGTCGTCCAACGCGATCGGGACAACCATTCCGGGCAACACGACAGTGTCGGTAACGAACAACACCGGCACCGATTTTGCTTCAGACATCTCTTCTCCAAAGGTTTAGTCTGATGCGCTCAACCTTTGCCGGATGCCTTTTGTTCCCGACGGAACTCGGGCGAGTGCCGAGTGTGAACTAGATCAATGAGCCGACGCGCGCTGGCGGGCCCGGAAGGCCTGGACCTTGACCTTGTTGCCGCAGGTGGCCATCCCGCACCAATGGCGGCTCTTGGCCCGCGAGGAATCGACGTAAAGCAGTGAGCAGTTCGGGTGGGCGCACCGCTTGACGTTGGCGATGTCGGGGCCGGCGAGCAGGTCGAGCAGATCCGCGGCCAGGGTGGCGACCAGTTGCGCCGCCGTACCCTCGCGGCTCGTAGCGCCGGTCGGGAGCAAGCGCGGTGTCAGCTGAGGACGCGATGCCTGCTCGTTCAGCAGGGCGACGTCGGCCGACCGCGGCTGCTGGTCGTCCAGTCGGGCGATGGCAGTCCGGTAGATCGCTTCGCGCACTTCAATCGCGGTGATGAGATCGTCGTCGGTGACCGCGATGTCGGCATCCACCAGCCCGGCCTGAACGGCCCATTCCGACAGCACCGCGGGGACGGTCAATCGCTCGTCGGGTGCGCTGATGCGGTGTTTCAACGTGCCCGCGAAGTTGAGGCATGCCCGGCCACACACGAACGCGAATTTCACGTAACCACCTTGGCAGGTTTCAACGGCGCCCGCAACCGAAGGCAGGTCGCGGCCGGTAAAGGCGTTCAGCGGCCGGCTTCGGCCCACCATTCGGTGACGAGCGCGGCGTATTCGGCGGGCTTTTCCTCCCAACAGAAGTGGCCCGCGCCCGGGATCAGGTCGACACGACTGTGCGGAAGGTGCTGCCCGAGGAACTCGGCGTTGACCGGCGGCACCACCTGGTCGTCGGCCCCGGCGACGATGCGAACGGGTGTCTGGATCTGGGGGAGCAGCTCGGCGAGTTGGGGCAGGTATTCGCGGTAGCTCTGGGCGTACGGGATCGTGTCGGCGAAGCGGTCACCCTCGTAGCCGGACAGATAGTCCTCGCGAATCTCGGCCGACGGGCTGTATCCCGCAATGGTGCTCAGCGCGATCTCGACGATGTTGCGCCCGCCGAACTGTCGGTAGGGCTCCAGGTCGGTGGCCTCGACCCAGTCCTTCAAGACGCCGGTCACCTGGATCGGCACTGCGGCACCGCCGCTGCCGACGACAACGGTGCGGAACCGGCCCGGCTGCGCGGCCGCGGCGAACAACGACGACGAGGTACCGATGTCGGGCCCGACGACATGCGGATTATCCAGTCCGAAGGTGTCGGCGATGCGAATGATGAAGTCACCCATCGCCTTCGGGTTCATCAGGGATTCGCGGTAGTCCGATTTGCCGAACCCGGGCGGGTCAACCGCGACCAGGTGCGCGTGCGCCGCCAACTGCTCCCAGCTGGGTTCGAACGCATACACGCTCTCCGGCCACGGGCTCAACAGGATCGCATCCTGATCGCCTTGTCCGCCCTCAGCGAAACGCACCGAGAGCCCGTCGATCGTAGTGAATTGCGGACGAACCAGAGCACTCACTGCCACTCCTCATTTTCAACGGCGACCAGGCCCGCAGCGCCGCTCGGCTAAAGCAATGCAACTCGTTCCCCACCGCGGCGATTCCCCGCCGCCGCCTACTCGACCGGGACCAGCCGTCGCAGCTGCGTCACATGGGCGGGCGAAAGCTCCTCGAGACAGGTCACACCCAGCAACCGCATCGTACGGAGCACCCCGCTCTCCAGGATTTCGATGGCGCGGGTGACACCCGCCTCGCCGCCGGCCATCAGCCCGTAGAGATAGGCCCGCCCCACCAGCGTGCAGCGCGCCCCCAGCGCAATAGCTGCCACGACGTCGGCGCCCGACATGATCCCGGTGTCCACCACGATCTCGGTGTCCTTGCCCAGCTCGCGCGCTACCACTGGCAACAGATGGAAGGGCACCGGTGCCCGATCTAATTGGCGGCCACCATGATTGGACAACACGATGCCGTCGACGCCGCGGTCGACCACGGCACGCGCATCGTCGAGTGTCTGGATGCCCTTGACCACGAGCTTGCCGGGCCACTGGTCCTTGATCCAGGCCAGGTCGTCGAAGGTCAGGCTGGGGTCGAACATCGTGCTCAAGTACTCGGCGACGGTACCCGGCCAGCGATCCAGCGACGCGAATGCCAGCGGCTCGGTGGTCAACAGGTCGAACCACCATTTCGGGTGCGGCACCGCATCGAGCACGGTGCGTAGCGTCAACGACGGCGGGATCGTCATTCCATTGCGGTTGTCACGGAAACGTGCGCCGGCGACCGGAACGTCGACAGTAGCCAGTAGGGTGTCGAAACCGGCGGCGGCGGCGCGCTTGACCAGCGCCATCGACCGCTCGCGGTCCTTCCACATGTACAGCTGAAACCATTTGCGGCCCTGCGGGACAGCGGTCACCAGGTCTTCGATCGCGCAGGTGCCGAGCGTGGAGAGCGAGAACGGGATGCCGGCTTTGGCCGCCGCCGCGGCGCCGGCGATCTCACCTTCGGTCTGCATCAACCGGGTGAATCCGGTCGGCGCGATCCCGAACGGCAATGCGACCGGCTGACCAAGCACATTCCAGCCCGCGGTCACATTGCTGACATCGCGCAGGATTGTCGGGTGGAACTCGATGTCGCGGAATGCTTGTCGGGCACGCTGGATCGACAGCTCGTCCTCGGCCGCGCCGTCGGTGTAGTCGAACGCCGCCTTCGGGGTGCGGCGCTTCGCGATGCGCCGCAGATCGTCGATGGTCATCGCGGCATCGAGCCGGCGCTTGGTGGCGTCGAACTGCGGCCGCTTGAACTGCATCAGCGGCGCCAGCTCACGGGCTTTGGGCATGCGTCGTTTGACAGCCATGTATGTCACCGTAGTCACATGGACTCGGCAGACGACCCCTTCGAACTGACACGTTTCGTTGTCGCGCAAGCTCCGGTCTACCGCGCCGTCGTCGAGGAGTTGCGGGGCGGACGAAAACGCGGTCACTGGATGTGGTTCGTCTTCCCACAGTTGCGCGGCCTGGGCGGCAGCCCGACGGCGGTCCGTTATGGCATCTCGTCGCTGCAGGAGGCCCGCGCCTACCTGGGGCACGAGCTGCTGGGACCGCGACTGCGCGAGTGCACGCAGCTGGTCAACAAGGTGCAAGGCCGGTCGATCGCGGAGATCTTTGGTTCACCCGACGATCTCAAGCTCTGCTCGTCGATGACGCTGTTCGCCCTCGCGACCGACGAACGCCAGGATTTCCTGGCGCTGCTCGACAACTATTACCGCGGCCAGCAGGACCCGCTGACGCTGGCCCGGCTGCACGACTAAACGGGCCGCAGGATTCGCCAGCCGTGCGCCTCGACGATCACCTCGTCGACGACGTCGGGCGGCGGGGCCGCGGATCCGGCAACCACCTCGGCTCGCCCGGTGCCCAGCTCCGCCAGCACCAGCCGCATTGGCTCGTCGTCGATGTTGAGCGCAACCACCAGCGCGTCATCGCCGCTGCGCGTCTCATAGACGTAGTGCTTATTGGCCAGCCGCAGCGATGTGGTCGTGGCGGCATGCAGCCAGGGGTGGCGGCGGCGCAGCCCAACGAGGAACTGGTGCAGTCGCCACACCTCGGCGCCGGAGGCGTCCAACTGCAGTGGGGGAGAAGCGAACTCCGGGCGCACCGCGTCGTCGCCGCCGTACCGTTCCTCCTTGACAGCGCGAAATCCGAATTCGTCGCCGGCATAGATGCTGGGCACACCGCCGATCGTCAACAGCAGCACCAGCGCATGGGGCAGATGATCGGGGTTAACCAGGCGGCTGGCGATGCGCGTGACGTCGTGATTGCCGATGAATGTCAGCGGCGCGAAGCTGCCCAGAAATGTGTTATGCCGCTGTAAGGCCCAGTCCAGCTCGAACAAATTACCGTCGTTGAGGCTGCTCCAGATCGCCTTCCACAGCTCGTACTGCGTGGCCGAGTCGAACGTGGCCTCCTCGACGATTGCCGCATAGTCACCGTGGATGAGTTCACCGACGATCCAGGCGTCCGGATGCTGCTCGCGCACCTTCGGTAACGTCGCCGCCCAGAATTGCTGCGGCACGGTATAAGCCGCGTCCAACCGCCAGCCGTCCGCACCTCGTTGCAACCAGTGCGCCATCACGTCGACGACATAGTCGACGACGTCCGGGTTGTCGTGGTTGAGGGTAATGAGCTCGGCGTGCCCCTCGAAGGTATGAAATCGCCCGGGACGCCCGTGAAACCAGCGCGCCGCCGCGTCGTCGTCCATCGCTTCGCGGTATCGCGGGAAGTCCACACCGACGTGGTTGAACACGCCGTCGAGCAGCACCCGCAGGCCGCGAGCATTTGCCTCGGCGATCAGATAATCGAAATCGTCGTCGTCACCGAGCCTGGGGTCAATCCGGTAATGGTCCGTGGTGTCGTAACCGTGTGTGCGCGAGGCGAAGATCGGCCCTAGCGCGATTCCGGATGCCCCCAGCTCGATGGCGTGATCGAACCACTCGGCAATACGCCGCAACCGGTGTTCGCCCGGATCCGGCGGCGCCGATCCCTCGGGCGACGGGAAGGCTCCCACGAAACCCAAGGGATAGACCTGCCACCAGATCGCGTGCGCTACCCAGGATGCGGTCACGAAGCGACGATCAGCCGACGCTCGCCAGTGTCTCTGCTGCGGTGATCGCCTGTGCGACACCGGAAACGATTGCCGCTGCCTTCAGCGCTTCCAAGATCACCTCGCGGTCTACACCGGCCTCACGCAGTGTGTGCTCGTGAGCGACAACGCAGTGCGAGCATCCGTTGATCGATGACACCGCGAACGACCACAGCTCGAAATTCGCCTTGTCCACGCCCGGATTGCCGATGATGTTCATCCGCAATCCGGCACGTAGGTCGTCGTACTTGCCCTCGAGGAATCCGCGGCCGCGGTAGAACACGTTGTTCATGCCCATGATGGACGCGGCCCCTAGCGCCGCCTGATACGCCTCGGCAGACAGATTGTCTGCCGCCTCGGCGCCAATCTCGGCCAGCACCTGGGTGTTTCGCGTTGCTGCGGCACTAGCCAGCAGCGTCCCCCACAACTGCTCGTCGTTCAGCACGGTAGTCCGGGTGATCGACCCCAGGTTGAGCTTGAGGTCCTTCGCGTACTCCGGCAGCGCGTCCTTGAGATTCTCTACGGTCATTTCGCCTCCAATTCCTAGCCCCTGACTCAGGGCCTCGATTACGCCGAAGCCTTGAGCAGTTCGCCCGCATCCAGAGTCGGGTCGCCCTTGCGCCAGTTGCAGGCACACAGCTCGTCGGATTGCAGAGCGTCCAGGACCCGCAGCACCTCGTCCACGTTACGCCCCACGGATCCCGCGGTCGCCGAGACGAATTGGATCTCGTTGTTGGGGTCCACGATGAAGGTAACCCGGTCAGCGACGCCATCATCGTTGAGGACTCCGGTGGCCAAGGCGAGTTCACGCTTGATGTCCGAGAGCATCGGGAACGGCAACTTCTTGAGGTCGTCGTGCTGGGCGCGCCACTGGAAGTGCACGAATTCGCTGTCGACCGAGACGCCGAGCACCTGCGTGTCGCGATCTTCGAACTCGTCGTTCAGCTTGCCGAACGCGGCGATCTCGGTCGGGCACACGAAGGTGAAGTCCTTCGGCCAGAAGAACACGATCCGCCACTTGCCCGCGTAGTCGTCGCTGGAGAAGCTCTTGAAGTAGTCCTCGGGTTGCTGAGCGTCGACCTTCGACAGGTCGCCGCCGATCAGCCCGGTGAGCTCGTAGGCGGGGAACTGATCGCCGATCGTAAGCAAGGACATGTGTGCTCCTTATCTGGAATTAGTCAAGTTTAGGTGTCCTCCACCATGGTGCAGGTAGCGGCGTCTGAAGTAAAGGTGATATATCGCACTATACTTATAGCCATGACCGATAAGAGTTTTCAGCCGACCCTCGCCGGCCTGCGGGCGTTCACCGCGGTAGCCGAGAAGCATCATTTCGGCAGTGCGGCAACGGCTCTCGGCGTAAGCCAGTCGACGCTCTCGCAGTCACTGTCCGCCCTGGAAGCAGGCCTGGGCACCCAGTCTCGTCGAGCGCTCGACCCGGCGGGTCCGCGTGACGCGCGAAGGTATGCAACTGCTGCCGCTGGCCCAAACCGTGGTCGAAGCGGCGGAAGCGTTCACCGCCGCCGCGGCCGGAACATCGGATCCGCTGCAGGGCACCCTGCGCCTGGGCATGATCCCCACCGTGGCGCCCTACGTCCTGCCCGCCGTGCTGGCCGGACTCGCCAATCGCCTTCCCGCGCTGACCCTGCGGGTGATCGAGGACCAAACCGAACGGCTGCTGTCGGCACTGCGCGGCGGGGCATTGGACGCGGCCCTGATCGCGCTGCCCGCCGACACCGGCGGAATCACCGAGGTTCCGATCTACGAGGAGGATTTCTTACTCGCCGTACCGCCCGGGCACCCGCTGTCCGGCAAGCGCCGGGTGCCGGCATCGGCGTTGGCGGACTTGCCGCTGCTGTTGCTGGACGAGGGCCACTGTCTCCGCGATCAGGCCTTGGATGTCTGCCAGAAGGCGGGGGTGCGGGCCGAACTTGCCGACACCCGGGCCGCCTCGCTGGCCACGGCGGTGCAATGCGTGACCGGAGGGCTGGGGGTAACCCTGATCCCGCAGAGCGCGGCGCCTGTCGAGGCCGCGCGAAGCCAGCTGGGGCTCGCGCAGTTTGCGGCCCCACGCCCGGGCCGACGAATCGGCCTGGTTTTCCGCTCCTCTAGCGGCCGCGACGAATCCTATCGGCGGCTCGCCGGCATCATCGGCGAGTCGATAGGCAGTGAACAGCAGGTGCGCCTGGTCAAATAGCGCCACTCTCGGGCCGACGCCGACTGTAGGTTCAGCCTATGGAAAAGGTGATCGCGGTGCTCATGCATGCCGACTCGGACGACGATTGGTGTGCCCGCCAGCGAGGTCCGGTCGCGGACGCGCTGTTAGGCCTGGGTCTGCCTGGGTTGGCTATCAATGTCCGTGACAGCGCGGTGCGGCACTCGCTGATGACGCTGACGATCTGGACCCGCCCGCCGGCGCGGTCGTGAGCATGTGGACTCAGCAGTGCTACGGAGAGCAGATGACAGCGGCGCTGGCTTGCTGCAGGCCGAATGTGAACAGCTCGCCGCCTACCTGGTGACCGAGTCCATCCCACTGGCCGCGCCGGTCGCCGAGCCCGGCTCTCGCACAACGGGTTTGGCTAACCTCGCGCTGCTCCGCCGGCCTCCGGAGCTGGACCAGCCGACCTGGCTCAACCGCTGGCAACGCAACCACACCTCGGTGGCAATCGAGACGCAGTCGACGTTCGGCTATACCCAGAACTGGGTGGTGCGGGCGCTGACTCCCAACGCACCGGGAATCGCGGGCATCGTCGAGGAGTTGTTCCCCACGGAGGCGATCACCGATATCAAAGCGTTCTTCGGGGCCGCCGACGATGGCGACTTGCAGCACCGGCTGGGCCGGATGGTGGCCAGTACAACCGCATTCGGCGCTAACGAGAACATCGACACGGTGCCCACTAGCCGTTACGTGTTCAAGACAGCCTTTAGGACGTGAGGACCGCACATGACGACACTTAAAGACGCTGTGGCACTGGCGGCGACGGAAAGCGGCCTGGCGGTGATCTCCACCGTTCGCGCTGACGAGACCGTGCAGGCGTCGCTGGTCAACGTCGGCGATTTTAGCGCATCCGGAAACCGGTGAATCGGTCCTCGGCTTCACCACCTACGGCAAAGTCAAACTCGCCAACCTACGGGCGCGCCCGCAATTAGCCGTCACCTTCCGCAACGGCTGGCAGTGGGCGACCGTCGAGGGGCGCGCGGAACTGGCCGGCCCCGACGACTCGCGGCCCTGGCTTGCCGACACGGACCAGTTGCGGCTCCTGCTTCGCGAGGTCTTCACCGCCGCCGGTGGAACGCACGAGGACTGGGACGAGTACGACCGGGTGATGGCCAAGGAACGGCGCGCCGTGGTGCTGATCGCACCAACCCGCGTCTATAGCAACGGGTGAACTCTGGCCGGCATCGGCGCGAGTTAGGCTGCAGCCGTGACGCTGCTGATCGATGACACCAATCGGGTACGCACTCTTACGCTGAACCGGCCCGAGGCGCTCAACGCTTTCAACGAAGCGCTCTACGACGCCACCGCCGAGGCGCTGTTGGCCGCGGCCGAGGACCCTGAGGTTGCGGTCGTGGTGCTGACGGGCACCGGGCGCGGCTTTAGCGCCGGCACCGACCTCGCCGAGATGCAGGCGCGCATTACCGACCCCGACTTCACCCCGGGCAAACACGGATTCCCCGGCATGATCGACGCCCTCAGCGCGTTTCCCAAACCGTTGATTTGCGCCGTGAACGGTGTCGGGGTGGGAATCGGCGCCACCATCCTCGGTTACGCCGATCTGGCGTTCATGTCGACGACGGCGCGGCTGAAATGTCCGTTCACCAGCCTTGGCGTGGCCCCCGAAGCGGCCTCGTCATATCTGCTGCCGCAGTTGGTGGGGCGGCAGAACGCCGCATGGTTGTTGATGTCCTCGGAATGGGTTGACGCGCAGGAGGCCTTGCGGATGGGCCTGGTTTGGCGAATCTGCGATCCAGACGAGCTGCTGCCCGAAACCCGTCGGTATGCCGAAGTCCTTGCTTCCCGGCCGGTTTCGAGCTTGATGGCGGTCAAACATACGATGACCGAACCGGTCCGTCCGGAGATCGCTGCCGCGACCGCGCGGGAAAACGCGCACTTCGCCGCGTTGATGGGCGCACAGGCCAACGCGGCGGCCTTGGCCTCTTTCGCGGAGCGAAAGCAAAATTGAAGCACTGAGCGAAAGAGGAATTGACGAGACGCGGTGTGTGTCTTGAGCCGCTAGTGCGACGGCGCGGGTTCGAGCGCGGTTTCCACTGTCGATGACGCGGCCTTCGATGACGCGGCGATGATCGCCCGCAGCGTGCGCCGGCACCGCCCGCAGTCACCACCGGCGCCACACGCCGCGGCCACCTCTTTGGAGGTGGAAGCACCATCGGCGACGCATTCGAGCACGGTGTGATTGGTGACCCCGACGCACAGGCATACGTACATCAGCACACCTCACATACTCGGGCGGCAGCCCGAACAGGCCTCATGTTAAGCAAGTCTAACCTAAGTAGGTTAGCAGTACCTAACTCCGCGCCGGAACCCGATTCGGGCTAGTGAGCGCAGCCATACCTTGCTGGAAGATTCGAAATTTGCGTGGCAAAGTGCTGCTACAGGCGGCATTGTGCGCTTCAGCCCGGCCCACCTGCCGCGCTCAGACCTGACAGCCCTAGTCACCGGAGGAGTGATCATGCAAGGGGATCCAGACGTTTTGCGTCTGCTCAACGAGCAATTGACCAGTGAGCTCACCGCGATAAACCAGTACTTTCTGCACTCGAAAATGCAGGAGAACTGGGGCTTCACCGAGGTAGCTGAGCACACCCGCGCGGAGTCCTTCGATGAGATGCGCCACGCCGAGGCCATCACCGACCGAATCTTGCTGCTGGACGGCCTGCCGAACTACCAGCGCCTGTTTTCGTTGCGAATCGGCCAGACGCTGCGCGAGCAATTCGAGGCAGATCTGACGATCGAGTACGAGGTGCTGAGCCGTCTCAAGCCCGGCGTCATCATGTGCCGGGCGAAAGAGGACAGTACGAGCGCATTCTTGCTGGAGAAGATCATCGCTGACGAGGAAAACCACGTCGACTATCTGGAGACCCAGCTGCAGCTGATGGACAAGCTCGGCGAAGAGCTGTACTTGGCGCAGTGCGTTTCCCGGCCGCCGGGCTCGATCGCTTAGTTCCAGAGCTCAGCAGTTTTCGCGCCTCCGGCGGCGGTTTCGCCTGCCGCTGATCGAACCCGCGGTCGCGTCGCGGCGAGATTGCCGGCGTTAGCCCTGGGCACCCGTTAGCATCGGACGCCGACGGGAAGGCAGGCATGACGAGCCCGAGAGCAGCATCCAGCGCGGTGACCCGAGCCAATCCCGTCGCGGATTCCGCACCCAGCGGCGAGCTGATCAGCCCGCAACGCCGCAACCTCATCTTCGTGGCGATTGTGCTCGGGATGCTGCTGGCGGCGCTGGACCAGACCATCGTCGCGACCGCGCTGCCGACCATCGTCGCGGACCTGGGTGACGCCGGTCATCAATCCTGGGTCGTCACCAGCTATCTGCTGGCGTCGACGATCGTCACCGCGCTGGTCGGCAAGCTCGGGGACCTGTTCGGCCGCAAGCGGGTATTTCAGGCCGCCATCGTGTTCTTTGTCATCGGGTCGGTGTCCTGCGGGCTGGCCCAGTCGATGGGCATGCTGGTGGGAGCGCGGGCCCTGCAGGGAATCGGTGGCGGCGGAATCACCGTCACGGCCAGCGCATTGATCGGTGAGGTCGTCCCGCTGCGCGAACGCGGCCGCTATCAGGGCATCCTGGGCGCGGTCTTCGGTGTCACGACGGTCATCGGCCCGTTGCTGGGCGGCTACTTCACCGACTACCTGACCTGGCGGTGGGCGTTCTGGGTGAATGTGCCGATCTCGGTGCTGGTGATCTTCGTTGCCGCTGCTGCCATCCCGGCGCTGGCCTCATCTACCAAGCCCGTCATCGACTACGCAGGCATCGTGTTGGTCGGCCTGGGCGCCACCGGCCTGACCCTGGCGACCAGCTGGGGCGGCACCCTCTATGCGTGGGGCTCGCCGACGATCATCGGGTTGTTCGTCGGCGCCTTTGCCGCACTCGTCGCGTTCGTGTGGGTCGAAAGTCGTGTGCCGCAGCCGATCCTGCCGACTCGACTGTTCGCCAGTCCGGTGTTCACGGTCTGCTGTGTGTTGTCCTTCGTGGTCGGTTTCGCGATGTTGGGGGCAATGACGTTTCTGCCGACCTACATGCAATACGTCAACGGCGTCTCCGCGACGACATCGGGACTGCGCACCCTGCCGATGGTGGTCGGGATGCTGATCACCTCGACCGGCAGCGGCACCCTGGTCGGCCGGACCG
The DNA here is from genome assembly GCA_963832935.1 of uncultured Actinomycetota bacterium. Taxonomy (GTDB): domain Bacteria; phylum Actinomycetota; class Actinomycetes; order Mycobacteriales; family Mycobacteriaceae; genus Mycobacterium. Next base: position 151,228 of record CAWHWA010000005.1, on the reverse strand, counting down.
GCCGCTACAAGATCTTTCCGGTCGCCGGCACCGCCTTGATGGCAACCGCATTCGTGCTGATGTCGCGAATGGATCCGTCCACCTCCGCCCTCGTTCAGTCCATCTACCTGGTCATCCTGGGCGCCGGCATCGGTTTGTCCATGCAGGTACTGGTTTTGATCGTGCAGAACACCTCGAACTTCGAGGATCTCGGTGTTGCCACCTCGGGTGTGACATTCTTCCGCACCATCGGGAGTTCTTTCGGTGCCGCGATATTCGGTTCGCTGTTTTCGAACTTCCTCAAAAGCAGGATGGGTCCGGCGCTGGCGGTCAGCGGCGCAAGTCCCGATGCGGTGAGTTCGCCGGGGGCCCTGCACAAACAGCCCCACAACGTGGTTGCCCCGATCGTGCAGGCTTATTCCGAGTCACTGAGCGAGGTGTTTTTCTGGGCGGCGCCGGTCGCCCTGCTCGGGTTCGTCGTCGCGTTGTTCCTGCGTGAGATCCCGCTACGCGACATCCATAACAGCGCGGTCGATGTCGGCGACGGCTTCGGAATGCCGACCACCGACACTCCAGAACGGTTACTGGAGAACGCGATTGCGCGCATGCTGCGCGGCGACCCGGGTGTGCGGTTACGCAGCATCGCGATGCGGCCCGACTGTCGCCTCGACGTGGCCGGACTGTGGGGCGTGATGCGGATCTACCGCTTCGGGCAGATGTACGGGACGGCTCGTCTCAGCGATATCGGGAACTCCATGCGGATACCGTTCGAGGTCCTCGAACCCACCTTCGGCCGGCTGGTCGCCGCCGCCTTCGTGCAGCGCGACGGCGACCAAATGTGGCTCACCCCGGCCGGGGCGCAGCAGGTCGATTACGTTTACTCATTGCTGCTCGCCTGGATCGTCGACAGGCTGGCCCGCTCACCCAGCTACCAGGGCAGGCCGGACCGCCAAGCAGTCGAAGCCGCCCTGCAGCACGTCGCTCATCGGGTTCTGACACAACGTGATTGGCACGACGACGCACCCGCCACGGCCCGGCTGCCGGCCGGGACCGGCGGACACCGGTAGGTGTTTGCCTGAAATCCGCGGCGCGGAGGTACCATCACGCCATGAGCCGAATCGGAACATTCGCTGACGACGACGTCTACACCTGGGCCACCAATTCTCCGGACCTCGGCGGTGCGATCGCCCACTTCAGCCAGGCGGTCTACACCAAGAACCGGCTGCCACTGCGCACCCGCGAGCTGGCCCGGGCCGTGATCGCCCACGACAACGAATGTGTGGTCTGCGTCAACGCTCGCGATGCCGACGGCCCGGCCGCCGGTGTCGACGAAGAGCTCTACGAGCACGCGGAGGAATGGCGCACCTGGCCCGGGTACAGCGAGCAGGAGCGCCTGGCCGCCGAGTTTGCGCACCGCTTCGGCACCGAGCACATCAAGTTGCGCGACGACGAAGACTTCTGGACCCGGTGCAACGAACACTTCTCCGAAGAGCTGCTCGCCGACCTCGCATTGTCCTGCGCGCTGTGGGTCGGGATGGGGCGGATGCTGCGGACCCTCGATATCGGCCAGGCCTGCAAGCTCACTCTGCCCAGCCCCGCATAGCGGCCCACGGGACCCGCCGATAGGGCTGCGATGACGGCCACGCCTCTCGCGGCCGCGGCCGTCGCCCAACTCGAGGCCGAGGGCGTCGACACCGTCATCGGCACCGTGGTAAACCCCGCCGGGCTCACCCAAGCCAAGACCGTGCCGGTCCGGCACACCAACACCTTTGCCGATCCCGGCCTGGGTGCCAGCCCGTCGTGGCATGCGTTCGCCATCGACCAGACCGGCATCGCCTTTACCGACGACGTCGGCGTGATCGGCGATCAACGCCTGCGCATCGACCTGACAGCGTTGCGCCTCATCGGCGACGGGTTCGCCTGGGCCCCCGCCGGATTCTTCGATCAGGACGGCACACCGGTTTCCGCGTGTGGCCGGGGAACGCTGCGCCGAGTCGAGGCCTCGCTGGGTGCCGCCGGCTTCGAGGCGGCGGTCGGCCATGAAATCGAGTTCGTCCTCGTCGCTCCGGACGGCGGCCGGCTGCCTTCGACACTGTGGGCGCAGTACGGCCTCGCCGGTGTGCTCGAGCACGAGGCGTTCGTCCGCGAAGTCATCGCAACGGCGGCCGGCTCCGGCGTCGGGATCGAGCAACTCCATCCCGAGTACGGGGCCAACCAGTTCGAGATCTCGTTGTCACCGCTGCCGCCGGTCGCCGCAGCCGACCAATTGGTACTGACCCGGATCATCATCGGCCGCGTTGCCCGACGCCACGGGCTGCGCATTAGCCTGTCGCCGGCGCCCTTCGCCGGCAGCGTCGGATCCGGTGCACACCAGCACTTCTCGTTGACACGGCCGGAAGGGCCGCTGTTCTCCGGCGGGCCAGGCGCCGGCGGCATGACGCCGGCAGGGGAGAGTGCGGTAGCGGGGGTGATTCGCGGGCTGGCGGAGGCGCAGGGCGTGCTGTGCGGGTCGATCGTGTCCGGTTTGCGTATGCAGCCGGGCAATTGGGCGGGGGCCTACGCCTGCTGGGGAATCGAAAACCGTGAAGCCGCAGTGCGATTCGTCAAAGGTGGCCCCGGCAGCACCTACGGGGGCAATGTCGAGGTGAAAATCGTCGATCCGTCGGCGAACCCTTACCTCGCGTCGGCGGCGATCCTCGGGCTGGCTCTCGACGGAATCCGGTGCCACGCGGCATTACCGCCGGAAACGACAGTAGACCCGGCCAAACTCTCCGATTCCGAACGTGACCGCGCCGACATCGGAAGCCTTGCCCAGTCCCAGGCCGATATGCTTGCCGCACTGGATAATTCGGAGACGCTGCGAAACATCCTGGGCGATCCCGCGGTCGACATGGTGGTCGCGGTCCGCCGTCTGGAGCAGGAGCGCTACGGCGACCTAGACCCAGGGCAACTGGCGGATAAATTCCGGATGGCGTGGAGCCTCTAGCGGTGGCTGACTCCTCGGCTCTCGCGCACCACATCGGCGAAGTGGCGCTGATCGATCACCACGTCCACGGATGCTGGTTACAGCCGGGGGACCGGCAACGGTTCGAGAACGCCCTCAACGAGGCCAACACCCAGCCGCTCGCGGACTCGGGTCTCGACTCACAGCTCGGCTTCGCCGTCCGCGCCCACTGCGGTCCCGTTCTGGGCTTGCCTAAACACGTTGACCCACAGATCTATTGGGAACGTCGTAGCGAACTCACCGAGAGCGATTTGGCCCGCCTGTTTCTGCCGGCCGCCGGAGTGAGTGACTGGCTGGTGGACACCGGAATCGGCGCCGACGGCACAGCCGATGTTTCCGAGCTAAGCGCACTGTCCGGCGACCGTGCGCACGAGGTCGTTCGCCTCGAGCAGGTGGCCGAACAGGCCGCACAAGCGCCGGGTGACTACGCATCGGCATTCGAAGCGATCCTGCATGAGCGTGCGGCCGGCGCCGTCGGCACCAAGTCCATCCTGGCCTACCGCGGCGGTTTCGACGGCGACCTGACCGAGCCGCACGCATCGGAAGTCGCCGAGGCAGCCGGCCGGTGGCGGGATCGCGGCGGGATCCGGTTGCAGGATCGAGTGCTGCTGCGTTTCGGTGTGCACCAGGGCCTGCGGCTGGGCAAGCCGCTCCAATTCCACGTCGGCTTCGGTGACCGCGACTGCGATCTCCACAAAGCCAATCCGCTGTATCTGCTCGACTTTCTGCGTCAATCCGGCGACACCCCGATCGTCTTGCTGCACTGCTACCCCTATGAGCGCGAAGCGGGCTATCTGGCGCAGGCCTTCAACAACGTCTATCTCGACGGCGGACTGAGCATCAACTACCTGGGCGCTCGGGCGCCGGCGTTCATCGCCCGGCTGCTGGAGATGGCACCTTTCCGCAAGATTCTGTATTCCTCGGACGGCTTCGGGCCGGCCGAATTGCACTATTTGGGCGCTGTGTTGTGGCGCAAGGGTATTCACCGAGTGTTGGGTGGATTTGTGGACGACGGAGATTGGAGTGAGGCCGATGCGACCCGGGTGGTCGATCTTGTTGCCCACGAGAACGCCACTGCCGCTGTATCAGCTTGGCACGACGTAGCGCCGGAACCTCGATACGACGCTCGACCCGAGTAGCTATTGCGGCTTGATTCGATAGATGCTTATATAGAAGAATGTCGAATCAGTCGGCCTGTTGTCCGGCATTAGGCGTGGCCGCCCTGGGGGAGTCGCAGGCAGCGGACCTGGCGGCCATGTTCAAAGCACTCGGTGACCCGGTACGGCTGCGACTGTTGAGCCTGATCGCCAGCCACCCGGGCGGCGAGGCGTGCGTATGTGAAATCTCGGCGACCTTCGATGTCTCCCAGCCGACGATTTCTCATCACCTCAAGTTACTGCGCTCAGCCGGGCTACTGGACTGCGAGCGACGCGGCACTTGGGTCTATTACTGGGTGATTCCCTCGGCGTTGCAGCAGCTTTCATCGGTCCTGCGTGCCGACGACCAACTCCTGGCGACGACGACGCGGTGCGACCCGTGACCAACGTCTCCACGTCGGTGTCCGCCCCAGATCCCGTAGCCACCCGGCTTTCGATGCTGGACCGGTTCCTTCCGGTGTGGATTGGGGTAGCGATGGCCGGCGGCCTGTTGCTGGGCAGGCTGATTCCCGGCCTCGGATCGGCGTTGAGTACCGTTGAAGTCCAAGGTATTTCGCTGCCGATTGCGATCGGCCTGCTGGTCATGATGTATCCGGTGTTGGCCAAAGTCCGCTACGACCGGCTCGAGGAGGTCACCGCCGACCGCAAGCTGATGACGTCCTCGCTGTTGCTCAATTGGCTCATTGGCCCCGCGGTGATGTTCAGCCTCGCATGGTTGCTGCTAGCCGATTTGCCCGAGTACCGCACCGGGCTGATCATCGTCGGGTTGGCCCGTTGCATCGCCATGGTCATCATTTGGAACGATCTGGCCCACGGCGATCGCGAAGCCGCAGCCGTACTGGTCGCAATTAACTCGCTGTTTCAGGTCGTCATGTTCGCCGCGCTGGGCTGGTTCTACCTCACCGCGCTGCCCGGCTGGCTGGGCCTGCCGCAAAGCTATGTTGCCGTGTCCCCGTGGCAAATCGCCAAATCCGTGCTCATATTTCTCGGCATCCCGCTGCTGGCTGGATACCTGTCTCGCCGTCTTGGCGAAAAGGCCAAGGGCAGCCAATGGTACGAGACGCGATTCCTGGTTCGTGTCGCACCGTGGGCCCTGTATGGCTTGCTGTTTACCATCGTCATCCTCTTCGCCCTGCAAGGCCACCAAATCACCTCCCGGCCATGGGATGTCGCCCGGATAGCGGTGCCACTACTGGCTTACTTCGCGATCATGTGGGCTGGCGGGTATGCGCTTGGATTCGTGCTGCGACTCGGCTATGCGCGCACCACCACCTTGGCATTCACCGCCGCCGGCAACAATTTTGAGCTGGCCATCGCGGTAGCGATCGCCACCTACGGCATCACTTCCGGGCAAGCCCTGGCCGGGGTAGTCGGCCCACTGATCGAAGTACCGGTGCTGGTCGGACTGGTCTACGTGTCCCTGGCGCTTCGTAATCGGCTGTTCCGAACCGAACCCGACTGAGGAGCCCCAGCTGATGGCCGACAAACCCAGTGTCCTGTTCGTCTGCGTACATAACGCCGGTCGTTCACAGATGGCCGCCGCGTTGTTGAGCCACCTGGCCGGCGACCGCATCGAAGTTCGTTCCGCCGGGACCGAACCCGCCGATCAGGTCAACTCAACGGCTGTCGCCGCCATGGCCGAAATCGGTATCGACATCGCGACCACCACACCCAAGATCTTGACTGGCGCCTCAGTCCAGACCGCCGATGTCGTGATCACCATGGGCTGCGGTGACGCCTGCCCGTATTTTCCTGGCGTGTCCTACCGCGACTGGAAATTGCCCGACCCGGCGGGCCAACCACTGGCGACCGTGCGCTCCATCCGCGACGACATCGCCTACTACGTCCGGACGCTGATCACCGAACTCCTTCCCACTACCACCACGACCGCGTAACGGCAGAAAAGGAACACCACCATGTCCCGCGTGCAACTCGCCCTCAATGTCGACAACCTCGACGAGGCGGTCAACTTCTACTCCACACTTTTTGGCACCCAGCCCGCGAAGGTCAAACCCGGCTACGCCAACTTCGCGATTGCCGAACCCCCACTCAAACTCGTCCTGCTGGAAAACCCCGGCCACGGCGGCACCATCAACCATCTCGGTGTGGAGGTCGAATCCAGCGAGATGGTGCATCAAGAGATCGGTCGACTCACGGGGGAGGGCATGTTCACCGAAGAGGAGATCGGCACCACCTGCTGCTTCGCCACGCAGGACAAAGTGTGGATTACCGGACCCGGCGGTGAGAAATGGGAGATCTACACGATCCTGGCCGATTCCGACACCTTCGGGACCCAAACCGAGCACCCTGACCAAACTTGCTGCGCCACTTAGCCTTGTGACGCCGGCGCCATCGCTGTCCGGCGACACCGAATGCGGCCGACATCGGCAAGGAAGATTGTGTGAAAGCGACGCAATCCGGGTAGTCGGCTCCGGGAAGCGCTAGCGACAGGACATGGACATGGGGCTCGTCGGGGAGGCCATTGACTGGACCCGCAAACAGGTCGTGTCCAGAGTTCCCAAAGCCGACTTTGACCAGCGGGATCCCGACTACATCCGCGACCAACTTCCGGGCACATGGCTGCTGGCGTCGCTGTACTTCAGGGCAGACGTGCAAGGTTTGGACCGGATCCCCACCGAGGGACCGGTATTGCTGGTCGGTAACCACAGCGGTGGCAACGTGCCCCCAGACACCTTCGTATTCACGCTTGCGTTTTGTTCGTACTTCGGCGTCGAGCGGCCTTTCTACCAATTGGCGCACAACCTCGTCGTCTCAGCACCACCGCTGGGCTGGCTGCGCAAATTCGGCACCGTTGCCGCCAACCCTGAAAATGCCCGGCTCGCATTGGATTCCGGTGCGGCGCTATTGGTCTATCCCGGCGGCGACTACGAAGTTTTCCGGCCGTCGTGGGAGCGCCACAAGGTCGACTTCGACGGGCGCATGGGTTACGTGCGGCTGGCGCGGGAAGCCGGCGTCCCGATCGTGCCGGTCGCCAGCGTCGGAGGCCAGGAGAGTGCGCTATTCCTCAACCGCGGGCAATGGCTGGCCAAGATACTGATGGCGGATAAATTGCTGCGGCTCAAAAGCATTCCGATATCGCTGGCACTGCCCTGGGGTTTGAACATCGGTGATCTGGCGGGCCACATTCCGCTACCCACCAAGATCGCGATCGAGGTGCAGGAACCGATCCACGTCGACGGCGACGACGACGACGAGGCGGTACACGACAAAGTCATGGCCAGCCTGCAGGCCGCCGTCGACCGCCTCGCCGCCAAACGTCGCTTTCCGGTGATCGGCTGATGCGCGTCGAACGCCGATGCGTCATCCAGGCCGACCGTGAGGCCGTCTGGAAAATAGTGAGCGATCCGGACTGCTACCCGAAGTTCATGACGAACCTTGAGCGATGGGAATCGGCTAACGATCAGGCTGCCGGCGTCGGCGCGCGCTACACCGTCCATTGGAAAATCGGCTCGGTACCTGTTGGCGGCCTGATCGAGGTGGTCGAATTCGGCGAATCCAGCGACCTGGCTTGGGTGGGCATCACTGGCGTCACACTGCGTGGCCGGATCCGGCTGCGAGATGCTGGGCGAGGCCAAACAAGGGTGACGTTCCGGCTGTCGTATCAGGCCCCGGGCGGGATCCTGGGCTACCTTGCCGATCGGATCGCGGTACGTCAGGTCAGCCGTACGCTGTCTGGAACATTGAAGTGTCTCAAGCAACTCGTTGAGTCCCACTGAACTTCCGTTGCCCCACAACCGAATTCGTCATCGCTGCGCATTCCCGCTCGCGCCAACGGCATCACGCGTTGTCATAACCGTTGACAGTGAACCGGAATTTCCCTTTGCACCCGGCTGTTTGCTGAAATACAACTAGCACGCTGGCGGCTCGTCATTGTGTGTTACGCCGAGGGGGGTGGCTTTTTCGATGCGTGCCACTGCACGCCCGGGATCTCGGGTGCGCACGGCAAATTGGCTGATGCACATGGCCCTTCCGATGTTGGCGTTGTGGCTACTGCTCGACAAGCCCAAAGTCGACCTGGAATGGGACAACCGGGTGGCGCACTTCGTCTTGGTGCTATCGGCGGCACTGGTCAGTGTGGTGTTGGGCGCCCTGATAGGCCGCGAGGCGCGGGCGCGCGACGATGCCCGCCTCTGGTTGGTGTCACTCGTGTTTACGACAACCGCCGGCTTTTTCGGGGTGCATGCGCTGTTCACGCCGGGGGTTCTGATGGACACCTCCGATGCGGAGTTCATGTTGCCGACGCGGATGGGCCTCGTGTTGGCCGGGGCGATCGCGCTGGCCTCGTCGATTACCTTCACTCCGGCAAGAAGCGCCCGCCTCTGGTCGTTGCGCCGGCGCCTGTCGGCGCTGGTTTTGCTCCTGATGGCGGCCTGCGCGGTGTTGATCCTTTGCGGCATGCTCGACCGACTGCCGGATCAAGCGCTGTTGGAAGGTACGGAGCAGGTGGGGGCGCTGTTTGGCTGCGCGCTGTTCGCGGCGGCGGCACTTGCCTACTTTCCGATCTATCGGCGACGCCCCGCGGTGGTCATCATGTCGGTGCTCACCGCCTTCGTGCTGCTGGCCGAGGCGTCGGTGGCGTTAGCGCTTGGAATGAGCTGGCACGCCTCGTGGTGGCTGTGGCACCTGCTTATGACGATGGCCTTCTGTTTCATCGCCTACAGCGCGCGGGTCCAATTCCGCCGGGAAGGCTCGGTCAGAGGCCTCTTCGATTCACTGGCTACCCATCAGACCATCGTCGATCTGCGCCACGACTACTCGACCGCGCTGGAGGAGATGGTCGACATGCTGCAGCGACGCGAGCGTGGTGAAGCAGGTGGCGCCCGCCGCCGTCGCCGCCCGGCTTGCCGATCGGTTCGAGCTGTCCGAACAACAGGTCGCCGTCCTTCGGCGTGGCGCCGAGGCGATCGGCACCGAGCGCGAGCGGGTGCGCAAGCTGGGGGCCCTGATCGCAGTCGGCCAGGAGTCCAGCGTCATCCAGGACGAGGACACGTTGCTGAATCGGGTCATGGCTGCGATGGCCGACGCCTTCCCCGGCGACCAATTTCGATTGGGCATCGTGAGTGATGGTGAGCTCAGCTTTTCCGACGACGCGGCCGAAGACGGCGCGCTGGAGTTACCCCTGATGGTCAAGGGACAGGTCGCCGGAGTGATCGAGGCATATCGACCGGACGGCGCTTTCGCCGATGCCGACGTCGCGCTGCTGCGTTCCTTCGCTACGCAGTCCTCGATCGCATTGGAGAACGCCCGGCTGTACCACCACCTCGACGGGTTGTTCCGCAGCTACATGTCGCCGGCGGTCGTCACCGCGCTCCTGGCCGACCCCGATCAGGCCGGGCTGGGCGGCGCGATCACCGAGGTAACGGTGTTGATGGCCGACTTGCACGGCTTTACCCCGTTCGCGGAAGCCACTTCTCCGGATCAGGTGGTCACCATGCTGAATACCTACTACGGCGCGGTTGTTCCGGTCATTCTCGACGCGGGCGGTACCGTCCTGCAGTTCGTCGGCGACGCGGTGATGGCGATCTGGGGCGCACCGGCGCGCCAGGCCGATCACGCCCTGCGGGCCGCCCGCACCGGACTCGCACTGCAGGCCGTCGTCGACGAGGCGGCGTCCGGACACGACGACTGGCCGCGGTTTCGGGTTGGAATCAACACTGGGCCAGCGCTGGTGGGCAACGTCGGCGCCGAGCAGATGCGCAGCTTCACCGCGATCGGCGACACGATGAATCTGGCCGCCCGCCTGCAGAACTTGGCCGAGCCCGGTCAGGTGGTACTTGGTCCCAGCACCTCGGCGACGCTTGGCACGACCGCCCGGGTAAGCAGACACGGCTGGGTGAAGGTCAAGGGCAAGCGCGACCCGGTCCGGCTTTGTGTGCTGCACGAGTTAGCTTCATAGCAATGGCTTCTCACGTTTTGCTGCGCCATTTGTCTAACGGACCAACCGGAGCCATTGGCGTGAAACGCGTTGGCCTACTGGGGAACCACACCAAAACCCCTTTGGTACAGCGGGCTTGACGGCGTACACTAAGCCTTCTCGGGTAACTCGGGTGGGCACAATTTCATATATCCGGCAACAGATCGTTCAGGGACGAACGGGGGCAGTTGTATGTCACGTCGCACGAGCAAAATCATCGTCGCCTTGATTCTCACCTTCACCGCCGCGACAGCGTCAGGGTGCACATTCCCGGTTACTATCAATTGCGATCCATTTACCTGCTCACCGTGATAACGACCACCTGACTGAGCTCGGTCGCCCATAAGCCGTTGTGCTGCAGCAGCACTAGGCCATCGACGGCTGGGCCTCGGGGAGTGTCGCGACACCGCTGGAACCGTCGCGAACAGTGACGCTGACGTGCGCGAAGGCGAATACGCATCCGCCCGCCAACGGCCGACTGGCCGAATCACCCTTGCATCACATCGGTTTCGGCGGCCAAAGCCCGCATACCAACAACGTGTTGGCTGCGGTTCAGCCAGGCTATAGAGCGGAGATCCGCGATAATCCCTGCTCGTACAGGGATTATCGCGGACTCACCCCACGACTGCTGAGTTCGTTACATAAAGACCAAGCCCGACCCGCCGGGATCGATGGTGAGAGGGACCGTACACCCAGATGCTGTAAGCGCGGTGAAGCCGAGGATCAAGGCGACGACAATTTTACTGCTGAGACGTGACATGGTATTACCCCCGTTCGTCTGAGGACAATCTGTAATAGAGTGCCGATCTGTTTGCCCGAGACACACGTACAATACGACGCCAAAGACCTTGATCACGAGGGTTTTCGCGAAAATCATCGCAAGATTTTTTCCGGATTTTCGTTCTGCCGGTACGGTTCAGGCCCCCGCTCCGGGGTAGCCGGTATGTTCTCGCGAAAGACATTGGCGCACAGGGACTCTCGATCGAGCCTGCATCAAGATCAGTTGGCGCGCAACGGGATGCGGATCTGGAGTGGCAGAAAGCCGGACACATTCTGACGCGTTAGATGCCCGGCCCGTGTTCGCGACTGCAGAATCTCGAGCCCTGGACATGGCCAACCACTACATTGCCTAGCCCCAGTGTGGGGGTACTTCGCTACCCGGGCAGTCGGCGTATCGGCAGTTGATGTCGCGCACCAGCCTCTTGATAACGTTGCCGTCGCTGTCACGGATGTACTCGACCGTGGCCTCGGTTGTCCGTCGGCAGTCAGGGCAGACTTCCATTTCAGTTTCGAAACGCGGCATCAGGTCGTCCTCCCCGTCGCGATGTGATTGAGGCGTGCCCGAGGAAGTCCATGCGAACACGACGAAGACGGGATGCCGGCACACCTCACAGAAGTGCCCCCAATGATGGTGGCAGATACACCACGCCCTGTGAGAATGGGGCAGCGTGCAGTCCGCGATGTCCGGGCCGCAAAGAACTCGCGGCCCGGACCCACGACAAACACCGCGCTGACACGCCACGAAAATGTCGGCCTTGCGCGTTACCTCAGCACATCAAGCGCACTCGCTAACGCAACAGGCGATCAGCCTGCTCTACAACACTGCGTTGATGAGAACCCGCACTGCGCGGACAAACATGATGCCTACCCGAGGGCGTCATGTCGTGGTCGGGGGCTCCGGACGGTGCAAACAGCTCAACTGGCGTTTACCCGTAGCGTGCCCGGCACACAGTGCGACAAGCCACGCGGGCTTACATAGGTATGGTGATGAGCGATAAGACCGGCGTGCATCCCGACGCCGTCAGAGCAGTGAATCCAAGGATTACAGCGACAGTGATCTTTCTGGTGATGCCCGACATAACGCACTCCATTCGTCCCGATTTATGCCCGGCTCAAATTGGAGCCGGGTCGATGGCGTCAGGAGGCGCAAAAAGTGGCCGCTCCCGACTCCGAACAACAAATAGCTGGCATGAAGGCGCCCACCACCGCATTCAGACCCGATTCGGCCGGTGCCGATACTAACCCGAGATTTGCTAGACATGCCCGGTTTGCCCGCCAGTAATGTGTCTTCGTGTCGCTTTGCCGACTGATGCTGCCGGCGTGCGCGACCTCGGGCCACCGACAACGCCTGCCCCCGCTGCGCCGTCCGCCCGCGAACGAAAAGCCCAGGCGGACATGCTGATTGCCAAGGCTCTAACAAGCGAACAGCGCGAATGTCGGTCAGCATCTTTAAGCCGCCATGCCGGCAAAGCCGAATCTGGCTTTGCTGGTTATGCGCGGCATCCGCACTCCCTTCGTCCAGGCATCACCTTGCGCAGGTGAAGGCGCGGGCGCCGTCGGCGAGTACCGGCCGTACTCACCGACGACGGCCCGAGCCGCGAACACCATGCGCCGTACGCGTCCGCGAGCGAAGGAACGATGTTTCAGATCAGACCCGAAGCGTCGAAAACATCCGCACGCGTCAAGGCATCAAAAAGAAAAAAGCGAAAAAACCGGCGAGCATCCCGAAGCCGTCATAGCGGTGAAGCCCAGGATCATGGCAACGCCGATTTTGTTGGTTATGCGCGACATATCGCACTCCGTTCGTCCAGGTATCGCCCGGCTCAAATAAACCGGGGTGCGGCGTCAGGAGGCACAAAAAGAGACCGCTCCCGACTCCGAACAACAAATAGCTGGCATGAAGGCGCCCACCACCGCATTCAGACCCGATTCGGTCGGTGCCGATATTAACCGAGATCCGAGGCACATACTAGATACTCACGGGTAACCAACAGACAATATCTCTAGACCGATGGTCTCGCGTAGGCGTTTCGCAAGACCGTGAGCGAAGAAAAACGCCGCTCTAGATCAATCCTGAAGCATCGAAAATCCACGAGGTATCGCCGGATGCCAATGCCTCGAAATGGTTCGGAGGCGCGAAGCTGAGCAGACTGTTCATGTCCCAGTAGTCCTTCCAGACCGTGATCTTGCCGTCGACGACTTTATGTACCGTGACGAATCTCAGGACGCCCTGTTCACCCGACGTGAAAGTCCACGTTTCGGAATGCTCGTACATCACGTCGGTGCCGTCGGACAGCAGCAGACCGTCGTGGTTTTCGTAGCCCGCCAGCGCATCGAGCCCCATCTGAGTCGTTTCACGATGTCTTCGGGACCACGCGCCGCCATCGCGGGAACCGGCATGTCGACGTAGAGGCAATCCGCTGCCAGGAACGTCTTGACCGCATCCCAATCCCGCCGGGAAAGCGCCCGCCACAGCCCGACTACGACATCCTCGACCGCGATCATAGAAACTTCTGTCATAGCGGCAAATAAACTCGCTCGCCGCACGGGTGTCAACCACACCGTTGCGGGCGGATACTCGCGAAGGTGAACCCGCTGCTAGCGCTACATCGCTGACGAGATCGCCATCGACCACGTCGACGGCCTGCTGACCAGACGCGAAGCCATGCGGCGGCTATCGCTGCTCGGCTTGGGTACCGCGGCAGCGACCGCGCTCCTCGCCGCCTGCTCCGGGCAGCAAGACCAGTCCGAAGCTCCCAAACTCTCGTCGCCCCCCGAAACGTCAGCTGGCCCAGCACAACCGCCCGGTATGGCGCACGCATTGCCTACTTCGCCGATCTCGTGGGCTGGGTCCGCGGGTCAGCTACAAGGGGCATTTGCGCAGGCGGCCAATCCCAAGGGCGCCGTGCTGGTCATTCATGAGAACAAGGGACTGAACGACTGGGTGCGATCGGTCGCCGGTCGATTGGCCGGGGCCGGGTATTCGGCGCTCGCCATAGACCTACTGTCCGAGAAAGGCGGAACCGCGGCGTTCCGGGATCCGGCGGAGGCCACCGCGGCGCTCAGCGCTATCGCTCCGGAACAGTTCACCCATTACATGAACTCGGGCGTCGCGGAACTAAAGCTTCGTGCGCCTGGGCAGAAGGTCGGAGTCGTCGGTTTCTGCTTCGGCGGGGGACTGGTGTGGCAATTGCTGGACTCCGGCGCGCTGGGGGTCTCGGCCGCGGTCCCGTTCTACGGACCGTTACCTCCCAACCCCAACTTCGCCGGGTCCAAGGCAGCGGTGCTGGGCATCTACGGCGCCCTGGACACCAGGGTCACCGGCTCGCAAGCGACGGCCAAAGCCGCTCTTGACCGGACCGGGCTGGTCAACGAACTGGTTGTGGAGCCCAACGCCGACCATGCCTTCTTCAACGACACCGGCCCCCGCTACAACGCCGCAGCTTCGGCGGATGCCTGGCGGCGGCTATTGGACTGGTTCGACCGCTATCTCACTCGGCAATGATCAGCCTGCGGGCGAAGCGATCGGAGCCGTCGATCGCGCCCGCCCCAGCGCTACCGGCAGGGTCGACCAGCCCCGCAGCACCCGGGTGTCCCGCCTGGTCCCGGCACCAGCCGCCCGCACGTCGGGGAACCGGTCGAAGAAGGCCCGCAGCCCGACTTCGCCCTCGGCACGAGCCAGGGCAGCGCCCAGGCAGAAGTGTCGGCCCCCGGAGAACGCGAGATGCTTTCCCGCATTGGGGCGTTCGATGTCGAAGCGATGCGGATCGGGGAACACGGACGGATCCCGGTTAGCGGCGGCCAGGTAAAGCAGCACCACGTCTCCGCGTTTGATCTGGCTGCCCGCCAGCTCGACGTCATTGAGGGCCTTGCGCACGGTCAGTTGCACCGGCGAGTCCAACCGCAGAATCTCTTCAACGGCGTTGGGCCACAGCTCAGGACGCTCGCGCAACGTGTCGAGATGCTCGGGCGTGTCAAGCAACATGCGAATTCCGTTGCCCAACAGGTTCACCGTGGTCTCGAACCCAGCGGCCAACACCAACGCGGCAATCGCGATCAGTTCGCGTTCATTGAGCTGGGTTTCGGCAGAACCGCTTTCAGCTGTCTGAATCATCTGGCTCATCAAATCGTCGCCGGGCGTGCGCCGCAATTGCTGCAGGTGATCGACGAGCCAGAAGTTGAATCCGGCGATCCCTTGCTGCACCCTGCGGTATTGGCGCCACGGCAGTCCGAAGTCCAGACTCGGGGCGGCCAACTCACCGAACTGCAGGACGCGCGCCCGATCCCGTTCGGGCACACCCAAGATCTCGCTGATGATGGCGACCGGAAGTTGCGAGCAATACCGTCCGACGATGTCCACGACACCGGACTCGTTGGCCAGCTCGTCCAACAGGCTGGCCGCGGTCTCCTCGACTCGATCACGCAGCGCGGCGATCGCCCGCGACGTGAACACGGCCGACACCGTCTTGCGGTAGCGCGTGTGATCCGGCGGCTCGACGGCCAGCAACGACGGTTCGCGCAGCGGATGCAGAAGGTCGTCGCGAGCGCGGCGCTCCAGCCACCGCACCGGGGCCGGCAGATTTGACCCCAACACCAGCACCCGGAAATCGTCGGATCGCAGCAGGCTGTGGGTTACTGCGTGGTCGATAGCCAAATAGCCGATGCGGGTCTTCACCATTGGGCCCAGTGCGTGCAGTTCGTCGCAGAACGGCACCGGGTCGGCCGCAACCGCCGGGTCGGCGATCAGCCTGGCCTGAATGTCACCGCTCCGGAGCCCGATCGCCATGACGCCCCGAATGAACCCGTGCATCGCAAGCCAGTGCAACCGCTCCTTCAAAGCCCCTCCGTCCAACAGGTGGTCTTGGGAAAGCGTAGATGCGGTGCGGCCGAGATGCCCGCGGTGACCCGGGGAGTTTCAGCACTCCGCGGTGATCTTGAAGTCCGTCGTGATGACCTTGTTGGGATTGCTGCTGTTGATGCCGTAGGCGCTGCCGGTGATCGTGTACGCACTGTTGGTCACGTCGACGTGTGCGTCACCCACCCCGCCTTGCCAGAAGCTTCCGGTGAACCCGTCGACGTTACGGATCTTCACCCATTGGGGGATGGCCCGAGAAGCGCTGAGCAGCACCACCGCTTCAATCTGGCCGTCACGGTCGCGGATATCGATCGTCCGGTAGGACTGAACCTGGCTGCACGCGGGAGGACGTGCCGCATGGCTGGATCCGTCGATGGTCAGATGCGCGGCGGCGCGCGGCGTCGTCTGGGGCTCCGCGCAGCCCGCCGCACTGGCGGCCAGGACAAACGCGGCCGCGACCAACCTGTACTGCATCACTTCAGCTCCTTTACGGCCGCTTGGGCATCAGCCCGGGCAACGATTTGGCGATGCGGCCTCGGACAAACTCCGGGCTCAGGCCCTTGAGCAGGTCGATCAAGCGAATGCTCTTGGGCACGTACCAATGCAGCCGCTTGGGGTTGTGGTAGGCCTGCCACGCAGCCTCGGCGACGCTGGTCGCCGGCATCAGCCGGAGCATCCCCCTCTTGGGCGCGCGGGCGCGCAGCTCGTCAGCGGTCATCGGCGCGCCGCCATCGTCGGAGTGGTTGCGTGTCGTGGTCAGGATGGCGGTGTCGATCAGACCGGGGAGAACGTCGGCGACCCGCACACCATGGCGCTGCCATTCCACGCTCAGCGCCTCGGTCAGTCCTTTGACCGCATGCTTGGTCGACGAATAGACCGCGATGCGCGGCATTCCGTAGGTAGCCGACGACGACGACGTCGAGAACATCAGACTGCCGGGAGTCCGCTTGAGGTAGGGGAGTGCCCCGTAGGCGCCGGTCAGCACGGCTTTGAAATTCACCTCGACGACGCGCATTGTGGCGTCATAGGGCACATCCTCGAACCAGCCGGATTCGCCGATGCCGGCGTTGTTCCACATCATGTCCAGCCCACCGCCGGCATTGCCGGCACAAAAGTCGGCCAGGGCGCCATCCAGGTCCGCCTTGACCGTCACGTCGACGGTGCGAGTCCACAGGCGCTCGTCGCCGAGCTCCTGGCCGAGGGCCGTCAGACCATCAGCATCGCGGTCCACGGCACCGACCCGCCAGCCGTTGGCGTGGAAGAGCCTGACTCCTTCACGGCCCATCCCACTGCCCGCGCCAGTGATGAAGACCGATTTGACATCCCTGTTTCCGGAGCCTGGCATGCAAGCCTTCCTGGTCAGCCCGCCTCGACCACATCTTTGATGCGGTTCAGCGTCTTGGTCATATCACGGACGTTGCGGCGCTTGCGCAGAAAGCCGCCAAACAACCAGTAGACGCCGAGCCACGGTGCGGGGTTGAGCCGGAATGACTCGGTGACATCCGTGCCGGCGGCCGAAGGTGCCAAGCGGTAGTGCCAGTTGTTCACCGCCCGGTCGCCGAGGAGAACCGAGAAACCGAATTCACGACCGGGCTCGCACGCCGTCACTTCGCACGTCGTCCAATAAACCGGCCCGATCTCGTTTCGCTTAACGTGACCGCGGAATTTGGCGCCGAGGGCCGGGCCATTCACGCCGCCCAGCCACTGCGCCTCCATTACTTCGGGCGAGAACCTCCCGGTGTTACGGACGTCCGCGATCAGATCCCAGATCTTGTCCGCGGATGCCGCCATATGAACTGTTGCCGAACCTTCCATGGCCCGATCCAAACACATGCTTGCGCCCGGGGATAGACGCAGATGCGGTTGATATCAGTGTGGCATGGCTGCCCGAATCAGCCCGTTGATCAGCTCCTTGATGCCCTGTGCCGGGTGCGAGTACCAGCCGATGGGGAGGCCCGACTGAGCGCCGCACTTCGGCCAGGGCTCCACGCCCTGGTCAGCGAAAAGACGGTTGGCAACGGCGATTTGCTGCTCCCTGGAGGCTGCCGCCGGATTGCCGACGCCGCCGTACTGGGCCCAGGTGGCCGGCTTGAACTGCAACCCGCCATATACGCCGTTCCCGGTGTTGGCGTGCCAGTTGCCGCCGGACTCGCACTGCGCGATTGCGTCCCAGTTAGGAGTAGGGTCGGCGCCCGCCTCGCCGGTCGACGGACCCAGGGACGCGGCAATGAAGCCGCCGATGATGGCGGCCTTCACGAGAGGCTTCCCCAAGTTTCTCATGTCAAGCAATTCGGCATGTGTGCATGAAGCGTTACCGATTTGATTGATTCGCGAGATAAGAAATTTATGGCATTTCTATGGGAATGAAAATCGGCACGTCAGGAATACGGCGGGCCGGATCCGAATAATTAAGCGCAATACGACTGAGTGGCCAGCGACAGGGCGTGCTGGTAGAGGCTTTCGAGCTGGTGAGCTCGTATAACGGCGGTCCTCGCGGCGTCCAGCTGTGGGGCGCACGCCGGCGAATGCAGCAGGTCCCAGCGGGCAACGAGCTGAGTCAGCATCGTTTGGTTGAGGCCGTCGATCGTCGACCGTGACGCCGACAGGTCGGGTGAGCCGGCGGGCGCGCTCGACGGGTGCAGCTTCCAATCCGCGAAGCGGCTGTACTCGATTGCTTCGGTGGCGTTGATCTGGTCGCCGAATACCCGGGTGACGTAGTCCGGGTCGATGTGTTCGCCTGCGGCATCGGCGCTCAAGTTGGCGAGTTCGTCTTGCACGCGGCCCGGATCCTCAATGGCGCCATGCGAATTCCATTTAAACGCGGCGACCGGCTCGGCGATTTGCAGCCGTTGCGCGGCGGCATCGACCAACTCGGTCAGTGCACTGGTGTCGGCTCGTGCGTGCGTTGCCAGCAGCGCGGCCGCGGGCAGCGTCAGCGCCGCGGCCAGAAGGGCCCTTAACGCGCTACTGCGCCTGACGATGGTCGTCAAGCGCAGTAGCGACATCCGGCATTAAGGAGTTATCCGCCGCCACCCGGGGTAGCACCCAAGCTGCTCTGCAGGTCACCCTTCATCGCGTTGAGCTGAGCTCCCCAGTACTCCCAGCTGTGGGTTCCGTAGTTGGGGAAGTTGAACATGGCGTTGTGGCCGCCAGCTGCGTTGTAGGCGTCTTGGAACTTCTTGTTGACGCCGATCATGAAGTTGCTCTCAAGGAAGGTAGCCGGCAAATTGCCACCGCCCAGTTCGTTGGGAGTCCCGTTGCCGCAGTACACCCAGAGCCGGGTGTTATTCGCGACGAGTTGGCCGACGTTGACCAGGGGGTCGTTGCGTTGCCATGCGGGGTCGCTATCTGGCCCCCACATGTCTTCCTTCTTGTAGCCGCCGGCATCGCCCATCGCCAGACCTATCCAGCTCTGCCCGGTCGACGGGCTGAGGTAGCCGGACAGCGAACCGGCGTAGACGAACTGAGCAGGGTGGTAGATCGCCAGGTTCATTGACGATGCACCCGCCATCGAGATCCCGACCGCGGCGCTACCGTTCGCCTTGACGCCCTTCTCCGACGACAGGTACCCGGGCAGCTCGCTGGTCAGGAACGTCTCCCACTTGTAGGTCGAGCAGCCGGCCTTCCCACACGCCGGGCGATACCAGTCGGTGTAGAAGCTCGACTGGCCACCGACGGGCATGACGATCGACAGGCCCGACTTGTAGTACCACTCGAACGCGGGGGTGTTGATGTCCCAGCCGTTGTAGTCGTCCTGAGCCCGCAACCCGTCGAGCAGGTACACCGCGGGAGAGCCTGATCCGCCGCTCTGGAATTGGATCTTGATATTGCGACCCATCCCCGCCGACGGCACCTGCAGGTATTCGACGGGCAGGCCAGGCCGCGAGAATGCATTCGCGGTCGCCGCTCCGTCGGCAAGACCGATCAGGCCAGGCAGGGTCACCGCCGCTGCCGCACCGACTAAAAGCCGGCGCCCCCAGGCCCGGATCTTCTTGCTCACGTCTGTCATACCTGCGCCCCTTATCGTCGTACGTAGTCGCGTGGTGCCCTCGCAGAATTTACCGTGTGAATAGGCCAAATGTCGATTGGGACGCGTTGTCATCCCAGTTTTGTATCGGCGATTGCCGAAAATAAATCAACTTCGACAGGTGTTCGGCAAAGCCAGCGCCCGCTTCCACACCCCCCTTTTTCGGCGACTTTCCGGGCAAAACGCCAGGCAGCGAGCCTTCCACTAAGAACCGGGCGCCAGGGGAGCGGCATGCGACAACGTGAGCTACAAAGCGCCTCTAATCACGGTGTCGACGGATTTCGACACGCCCTACGGCGACGACCAATCAGCCGAACGACTACTCGAATTGACGCGTGGTACGGCGGCGGACCACCGCCGGCGAGGCAGGGCCGCCGCCCCTGACGGGTTCGACGATTGGTTCGATTCCGGCGTCCGTAGCGCGTCCGCCCGGGTTTTCCCAAGATCTGATATCGGTGCACCCGAACCCGCCACGACCGCGTAGGCTCTCTCGAAGCAAGCCGATGGAGACCGAACGCTAACCCGGTCCGTTCCGGCCCTCACGAATCACCGCACCAGCGGACTTTAGGGTGCGCGATGGTTTCGCAGGGCGCGTCGGAGACCGGGGATGATTGAGGTGCAAATTTTGGACACGGTACTAGGGCTATCACTGACGCCGACCACCTTCGGGTGGGTCCTCGCTGAGGGGCACGGCGCAGACGGCACCATCCTGGACCATCAGGAATCGGCACTGAACGCCGAGCAAGGCGTGCGTGCCGTGAGTACCGCGGAGCAGGTCGCACAAGAGGTATTGCGGGTGGACGCGCACGCGGATGCGAGCGATCACCATCTGCGTGTCATCGGAGTGACGTGGAACGACGAGGCGGCCGCCCAAGCCGCACTGCTGCTGGAGGCATTGACCGACGCCGGCTTCGACAATGTAGTGCCGGTTCGGTTGCTCGAGGCCGTCGAAACCCTGGCCCGGGCAATTGCCCCCGTCATCGGGTACGAGCAGACGGCGGTCTGCGTTCTCGAACACGAGTGGGCGACCGTCGTCATGGTCGACACCCACGACGGCGAGACGCAAACGGTCGTCAAGCACGTCAGCGGCGGGTTCGACGGGCTGCGGTCCTGGCTGACCGGCATGTTTGACCGCACCGGGTGGCGCCCGGGCGCCGTAGTTGTCGTCGGCGCGGACAGCGACATCAACGGATTCTCGTGGCAGCTCGAAAAGGCTTTACCGGTACCGGTTTTCGCGCAGACCATGGCACAGGTGACAGTCGCACGCGGCGCGGCGCTGGCGGCCGCTCGAAGCACCGAGTTCACCGACGAGGAACTGATCGCACACACCAGCGAACCCACACCCGCCGCACCGCCACGGCCCGGGCAGCCTGTCCTACGCGGGGGCTGTGACCGCGCTGGCCGCCGGTGCGATCACTTTCGTCTCGTCGCTCGCGATGGCCGTCGGTATCCAGCTCGCTCCCGACGCGGGGCACGCATCGAGCAAGCACGTGGTGCACGGACCGACACCAGAAGTCGCCGCGGCCGTCGCACCCGCTGTGGCACCGGCGCCAACGGCCGAGGCATGCCGTGCCGCGGTCGGCCCCCACCGGTGAACCGGTTTCGAAGCCGGGTGCACCGGCGGAGCAGGGCACTCCCGCCGAGCAGCAACCCGACCCGAATGGCCCGCAACCGTACTTGACGAGAGTGCTCGAACACATACCCGGCGACACCGGCGAACCGACGACGCCGAGCACACCGACGCAGCCTTAAGGTTCAAAACCCCCGCGGCAGCGGCTGGGCTTAGGGCTGCCGGATCGCCTGTGCAGTAATAGGCGCTGGCGGCCGGATTGCCTGCGGTTTGCGGTATTTCGGGTAGGCCGTTGTCGGCGAATAATTCGTTCAGCGTCCTGGTTTCCGTCTGCCAGCCCCGACGATCCAAATATGCGGCAACGTCGTTGCGCTCGACGTCGTAGCGTAAGTCGGCAAGTTCCACATCGAACCCGTGCTCGCGCCAGCGCTCGCCGGCAACCCCAACCATGTCCGGCGCCTGCTCTCCGTTTTCATCCGGCTGGCTTCCGAAAATCTCAGCAGCCAAACGACTTCCCGGTGCAGTGAGGCTGGTGATGTTGTCCAGCAAGCGATCCTGAGCGTCCGGCGGCAGGAACGCAAGCAACCCCTCAGCGATCCATGCGCTGGGCTGGGCAGCGTCAAAGCCCTTTTCCCGCAACGCCGTTGGCCAATCGTGGCGCAGATCGATCGGTACCACGCGCAGCTCCGTCGTCGGCTGTGCATCCAGATCGGCGAGCGTGGAGTTCTTGAATTGGATCACTTCGGGCTGGTCGATCTCGAACACCGTGACCCCGTCCGGCCACGACAACCGGTAGGCGCGCGCATCCAGTCCCGATGCCAGGATGACGGCCTGACGGATACCCGCGTCCATCGCATCCCGGAAAAACGCATCGAAGTACGGCGTCCGCACACTCATCAGGTCGGCCATCCGCTGCAAACCCCACGCATCGTCAGCACCGTCGATGTCGGCCGCGTCGATATCCCCGTTGGCCCATCGAGCGAGGAATTCGATTCCCACGGCCCGCACCAGGGGCTCGGCGAAGGGGTCGTCGATCAGTGGCTTGTCGAACTTCGTGGCAACCGCCCGGGCGGCGGCCACCATCGTTGCGGTTGCTCCGACGCTGGTCGCCAGGTCCCACGAATCATTGTCTGTACGAGGCATTTCGACCCCTTTCGGCACGGCAAGGCACGCACTAGATACTTAGCAGTAGTAATGAATCACCACCGAGGATACACGCGCCGACGAGTACTGCCAGTGGCGTTCAATCGTCCTTGGCGTGAACCGCGGTGAAAGACAACGTCACGTCATCGGCGACCTGGACCGAGCCCATCAGCAGCGAGTAGGGCTTGATGCCGTACTCAGACTGGCGAACCGTGGATTCGGCCGATATTCGCCAGGCATCGCCGAGATCCTCTATGTGCAAGTCAATTACGTGCTGCTTCTGCTTCCCGCGAATCCGCAGCGTGCCGGTAAGCCGGAAGCCCTTTTCGGTCCGCTCGATGGCGTCGGCGGTGAAGCGGATCTCCGAGAAGCGGCCGGCGCCCAACGAGCTCAACGCGTTCGATCGCACCAGGGCTTTCTCGGGACCCGAGAGCCCCTTGAGGCCGCCCTGGCCGCTCACCACCTTGAACGAGTCCGCCTCGACCGCAAGCTCCGCGGCGACGGGGTCGGCGCCGGCCCATCGCACGGTTGCCTGCCAGCGTGTCATCGCGATGGTGAGGCGATGACCCATCCGCGCGGCCCGGCCCTTGACACCGGTACGCAGACGCAGTTCGCCGTCAGCAGGGTCGAGAGTCCACAAGTCGGTCACAGACCGACTGTATTCACATGGTCAAAACGGTGCGGTAATGCGCTCGCCCTTGCTCCATGGCCGCGTAGCCCTCGGCGGCCTGCGCTAGCGGCAGCTCCTCGATCCACGTCCGCACGCCCGACAGCACGGCGAAATGCATTGTGTCTTCGACGTCTTTCGCGGTTCCTGACGGATGGCCAACGATGCTTTTCCCCGGAATGATCAGCTGTAGGGGACTGATCGGCAGCGGGTCGGTGGTAGCCCCGATGGTGACCAGTTCACCTTGGGGCAGCAACCCATCGACCGTTTGAGCCATCGCCGCGGAGTTCGCGGCGGTGCCCAGGACGACCGTTACGCCGCCCAGGGCCTGTAACGCTTTGGCGACGTCACCGGCCGTGGAGTCGATGTAGTGATGAGCCCCCAGCTTCCGGGCGTCTTCTTCTTTGGCCTCGCCGCGAGCGATCGCAATGGTTTCGAAACCCATCGCCCGGGCGAACTGCACGCCGAGATGGCCGAGCCCGCCGATGCCGATGACCGCGACCCGGTCGCCGGGCAACGCCTTGGTGTGGCGCAGCGCGTTGTAAGTCGTGACGCCGGCGCAGCCCAACGGGGCGGCCTCGACATCGGAGAGCTCCGACGGTATGCGGGCCAACGCATTGCTCGGTACCGTCACCGACTGCGCGTACCCACCGGGGTACTGATAGCTCGGGACCTTCCCGTTCAGGCAGTGGATGAAGGCGCCTTTGCGGCATTGGTCGCAGCGATTGCAGTTTCCACCGAACCAGCCGACCGCCACCCGATCTCCGACCGCGAAGCCTTCGACACCCTCGCCGAGTTCAGCGATGGTTCCGGCGATTTCGTGCCCCAGGGTCAGCGGCCACGTCATGTTCGGAAAGCCACCGGAGGCGAATGCGCGGTCAGTGCCGCATATGCCGCACGCGGAAACCGTCAGCCGAACCTCGTCACGACCCGGCGGCTTCGTTTCGACCTCGGCCAACTCCAAAGATCCGCCCGGGGACTGTATCTGGACGGCTTGATGTGTCGGCATCGGCCTACCCCCGGTCGAATCCGTATCTCAATGCGCGACAGGGCATTGCCCAGACCCGTTGGTGTGATAGTCCACCTGCCAATGCTTGATTCCGTTGAGCCAGCCCGACCGCAGCCGCTCGGGCTTGCTGATCGATTCCAGACCGGGCATGGCGTCGGCGATGGCGTTGAACATCAGGTCGATCGTCATCCGCGCCAAGTTGGCTCCGATGCAGTAATGCGCGCCGGTGCCACCGAATCCCACATGCGGGTTGGGATCACGCAGGATGTTGAAGCTGAACGGGTCCTCGAAGACTTCCTCGTCGAAATTGGCTGAGCGATAGACCATTACGACCCGCTGGCCCTTTTTGATCTGCACGCCGGACAACTCGTAGTCCTCCAGCGCGGTGCGCTGGAACGACGTGACCGGGGTGGCCCACCGCACGATCTCGTCGGCCGTGGTGACGGGACGCTCCCGCTTGTACAGCTCCCATTGCTCCGGGAAGTCGGTGAAGGCCATCATGCCTTGGGTGATCGAGTTGCGGGTGGTCTCGTTGCCCGCGACTGCGAGCAGGATGACGAAGAAGCCGAATTCGTCGTCGGAGAGCTTGTGCCCGTCGACGTCGGCCTCGATCAGCTTGGTGACGATGTCGTCCCCGGGGTTTTGCGCCCGGTCGGCGGCCATCTGCATGGCGTAGGTGATCAGTTCGACCGAGGCGCCCATGGCGTCGTTGCGGGCGAACTCGGGATCCATGTCGCCCACCATCTGGTTGGACCAGTGGAACAGTTTCATGCGGTCTTCCTGGGGCACACCCATCAGCCCGGCGATGGCCTGCAGCGGTAGTTCGCACGACACCTGTTCGACGAAATCGCCGGAACCCGCAGCGGCGGCGGTCGCGACGATCTGGCGGGCGCGCTCGTTGAGGTCGTCGCGCAACCGCTCGACCGCCCGCGGGGTGAAGCCGCGGGAGATGATTTTTCGCAGATGGGTGTGTTGCGGGGCGTCCATGTTGAGCAACACGTACTTGCCCGTCTCGCGCTGCTCGCGGACCGTGCCCTCGCGATAGCGGGGCAGGGCGGTGTTCTCCAGGCTGGAGAACACATCGCTGCGCCGCGAAACCTCTTTGACGTCCTTGTGCTTGGACACCACCCAGTAGCCGTCGTCATCGAATCCTCCGGAACCGGCGGGCTGCTCGTTCCACCAGATCGGCGCGGTCCGACGCAGCTCGGCCAGTTCCTCGACGGGCAGCCGCTCGGCGTGGATGTCTGGATCGGTGAAATCGAACCCGGCGGGCAGATCCGGGATCGGCTTGGTGGTCGTCTCGTTAGTTGACAAGGCCCAGCTCCTCGATACGAAGTCTTCTAGTCGTATTGCTTGTGCCAAATAAACCACTGCAACACCACTGTTGGGAAGGATTGACGCAACATCTACCGACCAAATTGCAACATGTTCACTGTCGGCGAGTTTCGGGCGTGTTGCCGGTCCACATGCAAAAGCGACGCCGACCAACCGAAGGCATGAGCCATACGCCCGTCTGAGCGACTTCATGAGTCTCGAGGGGGTCGTCCAACGGGCTCGATCGACTGGGCTTTGTGGCGTGCACCACAATCGTTATGCTCTGGTGCAGGTCACCGGCGACGCACGAACGGGGTGGAAGATGATCCGCGAAGTACTCAGCGCCATTGCGATAACGGGTTCCACGATCAGCATGGCGCCGTGCGCCGCCGCCGATCCAGGGCATTGGGAAGGCGACGTTCCCGGCATGAACTATTACGCGACGCTGGGCGCGCCCTGCGACAACTACGAGCACAACATCTTCGGGCGAGGCCCCAGCGGCCAGGCCGAGGCCTGTCACTTCCCGCCGCCCAACCAATTCCCGGCGGCCACCACCGGCTACTGGGTGATCTCGCCTGCGCTGTACGGAGTTCAGCAGGCCGGTGCGAAATGCCCGGGCTCACAAGCGGCGGCACAGTCAGACCGCGGACTTCCGATGCTCTGCCTGGGGGCCCAAGGGTGGCAAGAAGGCTGGTTCACCGGAGCAGGGTTCTTCCCGCCTTCGGAATAACGACCATGGGAGAACGTCAGCCGGCCCAGTATCCGATTCCTCGCTGGCTGCGCTTCGTGTTGACGTCTGACCGCGCGGGCTCGGCCTGGTACATCGGGACCGGCTTCTTCTTCGCTCCGGTGCTCGCGGTGTTATCGCCGTGGCCCACAGTCACCGCCGTGCTCTGGGCGGTTATCGGATTGGCGGGGCTAATGCTGGGTTTGCTCGGCATCGCGATGGCCGTTGGGCTGGCGCGCGTATTGCGCACCGGCGCCGAGATCCCCGAAGACTATTGGCGCACCCTGGTGAACTACTGACCCTCTAGAGTCGGATCAAAGATCCGCAACGATAGGAGACTCCGGTGGCTGTCAACCCCAGGGACGCCGTGGACGCGGTCAAGGACATCGCGACCAATGCCGTCGAAAAAGCTTCAGACATCGTCGAAAACGCCGGCGACATCATCCGAGGCGACCTCAAGGGCGGTGTCAGCGGCATCGTCGAGAATTCGATCGACATCGCGACACACGCCGTCGAGAGAACCAAGGAAGTCTTTACCAGCGGTAAGTACGACGTAGACGACGAGGACATTAGTCGCCGTCAGACGGTAGCGGCCTCGTTGAGTTCGTCCAGCCTGTTCGTGGCTTCCAGGTACTCCTGGACCCAGCGCTCGATGACGGTCGACGTCTTCTCCACCTTGTTGAACTGCCCGACGACCTGACCGACCGGGTTGAACGCGACGTCAACGGACTCGTTGGGGTACCTGTTCGTGGCCCGCACGGCCATCCCGGAAACCATGTACTGCAACGGCATGCCGAGCGGCTTGGGGTTGTCCGGCGCCTCCCATGCCTCGGTCCAGTCGTTGCGCAGCATCCGGGCAGGCTTACCGGTGAACGACCGGCTGCGGACGGTGTCGCGGCTGCCGGCCTTGACGTAGGCGGCTTGCTGAACCGGGGTGTTCGAGGATTCCTCGACCATCAGCCACTGCGAGCCGGTCCATGCGCCCTGGGTGCCCAGGGCCAAGGCCGCGGCGATCTGCTCGCCGCTGCCGATGCCACCGGCCGCCAGCACCGGTACCGGTGCGACCTCCTTGACGACCTGCGGCCACAGCACGATCGAGCCCACCTCGCCGCAGTGGCCGCCGGCCTCACCGCCCTGGGCGATGATGATGTCGACGCCGGCGTCGGCGTGCTTGCGAGCCTGCGAGGGGGAGCCGCACAACGCAGCCACCTTGAGTCCGGCGTCGTGAATGTGCTTGATCATCTCGGCCGGCGGGGTGCCGAGCGCGTTGGCGATCATCTTCACCTTGGGGTGCTTGAGGGCCACCTCGACCTGGGGCGTGGCGGTCGCCTCGGTCCAGCCGAGCAGCTGCAGGGTGTCGCCGTCGCTATCGTCGATCGGGACACCGTGATCGGCCAGGATCTTCTTCCCGAAATCCAGATGATCCTGCGGCACCATCTTGCGCAGCGTCTCGGCCAGTTCTTCGGCCGACAGGTGCGAGTCCATGCCCTCGTACTTGTTCGGGATGACGATGTCGACACCGTAGGGGTGGTCGCCGATGTTCTCGTCAATCCATTTGAGCTCGATCTCCAGTTGCTCGGGTGTGAAGCCAACGGCTCCGAGCACGCCGAATCCCCCGGCCTTACTGACCGCCACGACGACATCGCGGCAGTGGGTGAAGGCGAAGATCGGGAACTCGATACCGAGTTCGTCGCAAATAGGGGTATGCATTACAACTCCTGGACGCTCGCAGAATTGGAACGTGTTCTAGTTTAATACCCGCGCCCATGACGTGGCCAGGGCCCCCTGATTAGCGTCTGGCAACTACGACGAGTCAGATCGCCAGGGTGTGGGCCACCCACAGCACCAGGAAAGCAAACATGCACCCAACACAGACGAGATGATCGCGGCAGACCGAGCGCGCCAGGCGGCTCTGTTCGGGCACGCTATCGCTGCGTTGCCCGAGCCGAATCGCGTCGGGGACGGTTTGGGTCAACGCCAGCATCGTCGGGATACCGGCAAGCCCGGCAGATATCACCAGCAGCCAGCCCGGATCCTGGCCCCGAGTTGCCTGAAACCCTAACGCGCTCAACAAAATCAACATGACCAGAGCTATCAACCGACTCATCGGTCGCGATGTTGTCGTCGCGCGGTGGTAGTACCCCGTGATCGAAACGAGTACGGGTTCGGGCAACTCCTCACCGGCGGATCGGTACCGGAAGACTTGGACGTCGAACATCAAATCCATCCACAAGACGGCGAAAAGGAACCCGCTGCAGGCCGTGAGTAGGGGAGCCACGTTCGTCCACCTCCGCTTCGCCCATTGGCATCATCGACCACCGCGGTCGACCGCGTAGACGACGAGTCGCTTTATTGTTTCGCAGCGGGCCGGATAGTCACAGACGTGC
Organism: uncultured Actinomycetota bacterium; assembly: GCA_963832935.1. Taxonomy (GTDB): domain Bacteria; phylum Actinomycetota; class Actinomycetes; order Mycobacteriales; family Mycobacteriaceae; genus Mycobacterium. Next base: position 122,674 of record CAWHWA010000005.1, on the reverse strand, counting down.
GGCTGGCGAATCGGCGAGCCACCCGCCTGTGACAACAAGTTCTAGCGCGACGAACTCACCGGCTCGAAGATGAATACCTGTCGTGTGCCACTTCGCTTGACATAGGTGTCATGCGCCGGCCACATCTCGACGAGCTTGGGCATGTTTCGGTCTGCTTCTTCCGTTGTGGCGAGCCGCGACAGATAGCTGGCGACGACACCATCAATCTCGACTCTCGCCGTTGGGTCGGCAAGCAGGTTTTTCGGCCAACTCGATGCAGTTTCAAGGCCGAAGTCCTCACAGACGGCCACCAGATTCTTACCGTCGCGGAGGTAGTACACCGGCACCGTTCGCTCTTTGCCGCTCTTTCTGCCCGTCGTCGTGAGCAGCATCGTCGGCATCGCAGGACCGCTTATCGACAGTCGGCCCCGGCTCGCATGGATCAGCGCCCGGTCCAGGCGCGAGCCGACATGCTTCATGAACACCGAGAACCAGCGATAGTGACCCAGTTGCCGCGTGGCGCGAAGGTACAGCTCGTACACCTGGTTAGGTCTGTCCGGCGGCATTGCCTAAGAATCCCACTTCTTTGGAATTCGCGCGCTCTGCCCGTGAAACCACTTGCGCCACTTGTGTTTCAGTGGTTTCGGTAGGGCCATTTTTGTCGGTGGGCGGTCGTATCATTCGAACATGGGTTCGATAACACTCCTGGTCGGATAGAACGGCTATTTGATGAGCCGTGAGGAGATCCAGGGAGACTACGACGAATTGCGCGCCGTGGTGTCTCGTATCCAACGGCATTCCTATGATTCGCTGACCAACCCGGAACGCTTGGGGCTGTTGGAGATACTCGAACACGAGACGCGCCGAGTCCAAGTTCCTGGTCACCAGCTGATCAATCAGCTGGTCCAGCAAGCCACGTCGGACGAACTGGGCGGAAAACTCACGCACGCCTTGTCCGACCGCTTGCACATCACCCGCGCCGAGTCGGCACGACGAGTGGCCGAGGCCGCCGACCTGGGCCCACGCTGCGCGCTGACCGGCGAGCGGTTGGAGCCACGGTTACCGGCGACCGCCGCCGCGCAGCGCGACGGCACCATCGGGGCCGGCCAGGTCGCGGCAATTCGGCAGTTCTTCGATCAGTTGCCGCATTGGGTCGACGTGGAGACCCAAGGATGCGCCGAACGACAGCTGGCCCGGCAAGCCACCCAATTTCGCCCTGAACAGGTACGCAAGCTGGCAGACCGACTCGCGTATTGCCTCAACCCGGACGGGAACTTCACCGACATAGATCGCGCACGCCGACGTGGGGTGACATTAGGCAAGCAGGACGTCGATGGGATGTCGCGGCTCAGCGGATGGCTGACGCCGGAAGCGCGCGCCACTTTCGAGGCCGTGCAGGCCAAGTTGGCCGCTCCAGGTATGTGCAATCCCGACGACCCCACCCCGGTTGTCGACGGAACGCCAGGGGAGGAGGCGATCCAGCGTGACTCCCGCTCGGCAAGCCAACGCAGCCATGACGGACTGCAGGCCGCGCTGCGCGCGGTGCTGGCGAGTGGAGAACTGGGCCAGCACAACGGGTTACCGGCAACAATCATCGTCACCACCACCCTCAAGGAATTGGAAACCGGTACCGGCAAGGCGCTCACCGGCGGCGGCACCCTGCTGCCCATGAGCGATGTCGTCCGCCTGGCCCGCCACGCCCACCACTATCTGGCGATCTTCGACAAGGGCCACGTGATGGGCCTCTATCACGCCAAGAGATTGGCGTCTGTCGGCCAGCGAATTGTCCTGCACGCCAGGGACCGTGGCTGCTCAGCACCCGGCTGCGACGTACCCGGCTACCTCTGCGAAGTCCACCACGTCGACGACTACGCCGCATGCCAGACCACCGACATGGACAACCTCACGTTCGTCTGCGGGTCCCACCATCGACTCATCAAACCCGGCGGGTGGAATACCCGAAAACGGGCCAATGGCGACACCGAATGGATTCCACCGCCGCATCTCGATCGCGGCCAACCACGCATCAATACCTTCCACCACCCCGAGGCGTTGCTATGCGATGACGACCCTTGATCCGCTCCGTAGGCAGCGGGTACCGTAGTGCTGCCAATTACGAAACGGTGAGTAGCGTAATCGGATTCCTTGTCCACCGAAAGGATCGGCTCGATGCGCAGCCCCTATTCCGGCCGCCCTTTCACCACGTCAACCCCCGAGATCGCGGCTGCTCTGCAGGATGTCAGCGTCCCCACCCTGCTGCTGTCGCTGGTGCACATCACCGGCGACCCGCGATTCATTCGCGACTTCAAGCAGATGGGCGTCTTCCTCAACGAGGTGCAGGGGTTCATGTCGGAGGACGACAAGGCCCGAGCCCGCGCCGAGGCGCTGACCGTGATCACCGAGTATCGCGACCGCGGCTGCCCCGAGCCCGAACCGCTAACCCCTGAGCTCATCAGGGAAATGATGGACTGGGCGGCCTGCGAGCACGTTCCCGACGACTACCTGGCGCTGGTGTCAGAAGAACTGGACCTCGGCGGGATCGACCCACGCCGTCCGGCGGCGATACCGGCCGAGCGTGCGGCCGACCTGCCGGTCCTCGTCGTCGGTTGCGGAGAATCCGGCCTCCTGGCCGGCGTTCGGCTCAAACAAGCAAACATCCCGTTCACGATCGTAGAGAAGAACGCCGGCCCCGGCGGAACATGGTGGGAGAACAGCTATCCCGGGGCTCGCGTGGATGTGGCAAACCATTTCTATTGCTACAGCTTCGAACCCAACAACGACTGGACTCACTTCTTCGCCGAGCAAGACGAGCTGCAAGACTATTTCACCCAGGTGATGAACAAGCACGACTTGGCCGAGCACATCCGTTGGAACACCGAGGTTCTCGCCGCCGAATGGAACGACGACGAAGGAATGTGGAGCGTTTCGCTGCGTGCCGCCGACGGCCAGACCAGCACGCTTCGCGCGCGAGCCTTCATCACCGCGGTCGGCCAGCTCAATAGGCCGCAGATCCCGGAATTCGACGGTGCCGAAAGCTTCGCGGGGCCGTCGTTTCACTCCGCTGCGTGGGATCACGCGGTCGACGTCACCGGCAAGCGGGTCGCACTGATCGGCGCCGGCGCCAGCGGCTTCCAGATCGCACCAGCCGTTGCCGAGGACGTCGAGCATCTCACCGTGTTCCAGCGGACCGCCCAGTGGATGTTCCCGAATGCGATGTATCACGACGAAGTCGGTGACGGTGTGCGCTGGGCGATGCGCAACCTGCCCTTCTACGGCAGGTGGTACCGATTTCTCGTGCTGTGGCCCGGCTCGGACAAGGGTCTCGACGCGGCCGAAGCCGATCCGAACTATGCCGATCAGGATACGGCCGTCAGCGACATCAACGCCGCCGCCCAAATGATGTTCTCCCAGTGGATCACCAGCCAGGTCGGCGAAGATAATGAGCTGTTGGCCAAGGTGATGCCCGACTATCCTGCCTGTGGCAAACGGACCCTGCAGGACAACGGCAGCTGGTTGCAAACACTGCAGCGGGACAACGTCGAACTGGTCCGCACACCGATCCAGAAGATCACCCCCGGTGGACTCGTCACCGAGGACGGCGTGACACACGAGGCCGACGTCATCGTCTACGCCACTGGGTTTCGGCACACCGATGTGTTGTGGCCGCTAAAAGTGATCGGCCGCAACGGAATCGACCTGCACGAGATGTGGGGGAGCCGCCCGTACGCATACCTGGGCATCACGGTTCCGGATTTTCCCAACTTTTTCATTGTGTACGGGCCCGGCACACACCTCGCTCACGGCGGCAGCCTGATCTTCCAGTCCGAACTCCAGATGCGCTACATCGACCAGTGCCTGCAGCGCCTGGCCGAAACAGACGTGCACTCGATGGAACCCAGGGCCGAAGCCGCCGCCGACTGGCATCAGCGGACCCAGACCGAGATCAAGAAAATGGTGTGGTCACATCCCGCAGTCAAACACTCGTATTTCAAGAACGCCGACGGGGAGATCCACACCGTCAGCCCGTGGCGCCTCAACGAGTACTGGGCCGCGGTGCGCGAGCCTGACTGGTCACAATTTATTGTGCGACAAGGAAAGTGAGCACGCCACTATGCGCACGGTAGTCGTCGATGGACCCCGCAACATCCGGGTCGACACCCGGCCCGATCCCGCACTTCCCGGCTCCGACGGAGCGATCGTCGAAGTCACCGCTGCCGGCATCTGCGGATCCGACCTGCATTTCTACGAGGCCGATTTTCCGATGCCCGATCCGATCGCACTGGGCCACGAAGCGGTCGGCACCGTCGTGGATGTCGGGCCCGACGTGCGCACCGTCAAGGCCGGAGATCAGGTCATGGTGTCATCGGTAACCGGCTGCGGCCGCTGCCCGGGGTGTGCCACCCGCGACCCGGTCATGTGCTACTCCGGTTTTCAGATCTTCGGCGGCGGCCTGCTCGGAGGTGCACAAGCCGATCTGCTCGCCGTGCCCGCGGCTGATTTCCAGCTACTGAAGATGCCGGAGGGGATCAGCACCGAACAGGCTCTGCTTCTTACCGACAACCTTGCCACCGGCTGGGCGGCGGCGCAGCGGGCTGACATTCCGTTCGGCGGCACCGTGGCGGTGATGGGTCTGGGCGCGGTCGGCTTATGCTCACTGCGTAGCGCGCTTTTCCAAGGCGCCGCAACGGTTTTCGCTGTCGATCGGGTCGACGGCCGCTTGGACCGTGCCGCCCAGTGGGGAGCCACACCGATCAAGGCACCGGCGGTCGAGGCGATTCTCGCCGCGACGGGAGGCCGCGGCGCCGACGCGGTGATCGACGCCGTCGCCACGGACGCATCCCTGACCGACGCTCTGAACGCGGTGCGGCCGGGCGGCACCGTCTCGGTTGTCGGTGTGCACGATATGAATCCGTTCCCGCTCAACGCCCTGGGCTGCCTGATTCGCAGCACTACGCTGCGGATGACCACGGCGCCGGTGCAGCGCACCTGGCCGGAGTTGATCCCGCTGCTTCAGTCTGGCCGGCTCGACGTCGAAGGTATCTTCACCACCTCATTGCCGCTGGACGAAGCGGCCAAGGCGTACGCGACCGCGGAGTCGCGGTCGGGCGACGACGTCAAGATTCTGCTGAAGCCTTAGTCCGCGTCTCGCTGCGCTTCGCGGCGAACATGGTTCGCCAGATAGCGCAGGGTCCGCATCGGCCGGCGCCGCACCGACGCAAGGCACATCACCGGCCATCCGTGCGCCGCGGCCGCGGCGGCCAGTCCCGAGCGAGGGTTCACCGGTCGGGGATAACCGACAACCGACATTGACGCCGCATCCTCGTCGCCATCGGCGTAGAAGTAACTACGTTGCACCGCAACATCGTTGTCGGCACAGAACTGTTGCACCGCAGCCGCTTTCGTCGTGCCCCACACGATCGGTTTGACGATGCCGCCCGTCAGGCGTCCGTGCTCGTCGAGCTCGAACCGATTGCACTGGACGTTGGAAATGCCGAGAAAGCGGGCGACCGGCAGCGCCTGAATCGAGAGGGCCGATGAACTCATCACGACGGTATGCCCGCGTTCCTGATGCGCCTGCACGATTTCACGCATGTGCGAATACAGGCGTGAGGCAACACGTTCGGTGAACAACCGCTCGCCTAGCTCGTCGAGGTCGATCAGCGATTCGCCCCGCAGATAACCCGCGGCCCGGACGATGAGGTGCTCGAACTCAAGGCGGCCGAATCGGAATCGCAGCGCGGCGTCGAACACGCCGAGGAGCTCACCGATCCCGACTTGCCGGCGCCGAATTCGATCGCCGACGTGAACCGCTGCGGTGAAGCCGTCGACCAACGTACCGTCGAGATCGAAGAATGCACCGACCTCGCGGTCCTGGTGAGCTGGCGGCGATCTCGGCAATGGCGTCGGCGGGGGAGAGCATCGTCATCGTCACCACGTCGACTCCGTCCGTTACCGGGCTGCCGTTATGTACTGCGAATGCATGAAACTGTCGATCTTCACGTCGACGTCCGGCGGTGTCATGCCGTAGCCGGCCTGCAACTCAAGGGTGTTGCGGACGGGCTCAACGCTCCATCCGTGTGCGGCCAGCCATTCGGCGGGATCGGTCTTGGGCTCGTAGGTCAGCGCCGAGAAGTCCACATCGCCGGACATGTTGACGCCGGGGTGGTTGGTTTCCAACGCTTCGAGCTGCTCATGGTCCAGCCGCGATCCAAGTGCGCCGATGGCGATCCGGCTGCCGGGTGCACTGAGTCCGCTGATCCGGGTGAAGAGCGTGTTTTGGGCCTCATCGGTCAGGTAGGGCAATATCCCCTCCACCGACCAGGCGCTGGGCCTTTCGGTGTCGAAGCCGGCCGCTTCCAGGGGTCTGGACCAGTCGGTGCGCAAATCGGCGGCGACCTCGATCCGCTCTGCTTTGGGCGTAGCGCCATGCTCGCCCAGCACACGCGCCTTGAATTCCAGGACTTTCGGTTGGTCAATTTCGAAAACAGTTGTTCCCTGCGGCCATTCGAGGCGATACGCCCGGGAGTCCAATCCTGCGGCGACGATCACCGCTTGCGGTATACCTGCGTCGCCCGCGGCGCCGAAAAAGTCGTCGAAGAATCGCGTTTGCACACCGTAGAGACGCGGAAAGGCAGTCTCGCCTTCGGTGCTCCCCGGATTGGCAAGTACACCGGCCAAATACGGGTCCTGCGAAGCCTTGATGAAAACCTTCGCGTATTCGTCGGCGACCAGCGGTTGCGCGCTCAGGGCGTGCAGCGCCCGCCATCCCGCCACCAGGAGCGCGGTATAGCCGACGCTGCTAACGATGTCCCAGTCGTCGTCGTCGGAACGGAGCGACCCAAATTCAGGCCCGGATTCCGGCGCAGTGCTCACGGTCGCCCCTCCCATTCAGATCGGTCAAAACGCGCCGACCTATCCAAGGTACCTGCGGGGACATCCTCACAGCTCGAGAAACACCGTCACCGGTCCGTCGTTTACCAATTCGACCTGCATATTCGCCCCGAACACGCCGGTCTCGACATGGGCGCCCAACCCGCGCAATGCCTCCGCGAACGCCGCGACAAGCGGCTCGGCGAGCGCGGCGGGAGCGGCTGCGTTCCAGGACGGCCGGCGTCCCTTCGCGGTGTCGGCGTAGAGCGTGAACTGACTGACCACCAAGATCGGCGCATCGATATCCGCCGCGGAACGTTCGTCGGCGAGAATACGTAGTTTCCAGAGCTTTTCGGCAAGGCGGCGTGCTTTGTCGAGATCGTCGCTGTGGGTGACGCCGACAAACGCCAGCAGTCCCTGGCTCTCGGGCCGGATGGCACCCACCACTTGGCCATCGATCGACACCGCAGCTGACGAGACCCGTTGCACCAGAACCCGCATGGCTCGATGCTGCCAGGCCGGATAGGTACGCTCGTCAGGTGTCTGTCCTAGTAGCGTTTTCCGTCACCCCGCTCGGCGTGGGCGAGGGCGTTGGCGAGATCGTCGCCGAAGCGGTTCGCGTGGTGCGCGATTCCGGCCTGCCCAACAAGACGGATTCGATGTTCACCGTGATCGAAGGCGATACCTGGGAGGAAGTGATGGCGGTCGTGCAGCGCGCCGTCGAGGCCGTGGCCGCTCGTGCACCCAGGGTCAGCACGGTGATCAAGGCCGACTGGCGAGTCGGCGTCCAGGACGCGATGACGCAGAAAGTCGCGACGGTCGAGCGGTACCTCGCCGACGATTAGCGCGGCACCGCGGGTGCGTAGGCTCATGCCGGTGAGCGCACGCGCAGGCATCGTCGTCACCGGAACCGAAGTCCTCACCGGACGCGTCCAAGACCGAAACGGCCCGTGGATCGCCGACCGGCTGCTCGAACTCGGCGTGGAACTCGCGCACATCACGATCTGCGGCGACCGCCCGTTCCGACATCGAGGCACAGCTACGCTTCATGGCCGATCAGGGTGTGGACCTGATCGTCACCAGCGGCGGCCTGGGTCCGACGGCCGACGACATGACCGTCGAGGTGGTGGCACGCTTCTGTGAGCGCGAGCTGGCGCTCGATGAAGAAGTCGAAGGCAAGATCGCCAACATTCTCAAAAAGCTGATGGCGCACTTCGATTCGGAAAGTTTCGACGCGGTGCGCGCCGCCAACCGCAAGCAGGCCATGATTCCCGTCGGTTCGCAGGTGCTCGACCCGGTAGGAACCGCACCGGGCGTCGTAGTGCCCGGTAAGCCGACGGTGATCGTGCTGCCCGGACCGCCACGCGAGCTTCAGCCGATGTGGCACAAGGCTATCGAGACTCCCGCGGCCCAGCAGGCGATCGCCGGCCGGACGATCTACCGCCAGGACACCATCCGGATGTTCGGACTGCCCGAGTCGGGACTGGCCGAAACGCTGCGTGATGCCGAGAAATCCGTCGCCGGATTTGAGTCGCTGGAGATCACCACCTGCCTGCGGCGGGGCGAGATCGAAATGGTCACCCGCTACGAGCCGGACGCCGCCGACGTGTACGCACGGCTGACACAGCTACTGCGCGACCGGCACGGACAGCAGCTGTACTCCGAAGACGGCTCGCAGGTGGACGATGTGGTCGCACGGTTACTGTCCGGCCGTCGGATCGCCACCGCGGAGTCCTGCACCGCCGGGCTGGTGGCGGCGCGGCTGACCGACCGGCCCGGTTCGTCCGATTACGTGATGGGCGGCGTGGTGAGCTACTCCAACGAGGCCAAGGCGGAGCTACTCGGCGTCGACCCCGCCCTGATCGAAAAACACGGCGCGGTGTCCGAACCCGTCGCGGAGGCGATGGCGGCGGGCGCGCTGCAGCGCTTCGGCGCCGACACCGCCGTCGCCATCACCGGGATCGCCGGCCCCGGTGGGGGAACGCCGGAAAAGCCGGTAGGAACGGTCTGTTTCACCGTGAAGCTCGCCGACGGCTCGACGGACACCCGCACCCTGCGGCTCCCCGGGAACCGCTCCGACATCCGCGAGCGCTCGACGACGGTGGCCATGCACATGTTGCGGCGCGCGCTCGGCGACCCGGAAGCCGGCTAGGTCAAGTCGCTCCTGTTGGAAGGAAAGCGGTTTCGGCGGTGCCGAAGCGGATTCCGGTCGCGTCCTTGCCGATCAGCGTCAGGAACGCGACGGCGATTAACACCGGCACGATCGTCACGGTCAACGCGAACGGATAGCCGTGGGTCTCGGCCAGGCGCTCCTGGATGGGCAGGTTGAATGCGGCGAGCAGATTACCGAGTTGGTAGGTCACCCCGGGGTAGAGGCCGCGGATGGCGTCCGGCGACATCTCGGTCAGATGCGCCGGGATCACACCCCAGGCGCCCTGCACGCACAGCTGCATCAAAAACGAGCCGAGGCACAACATCGCCGCGGTGTGCGAGTAGGCGAACAGCGGCACGATCGGCAGGCCCAACACCGCGCAGAAAACCACGGTGTAGCGGCGACTGAACCGCTGGGACTGCGTGCCGAAGAACAGCCCGCCGATGATGGCGCCGATGTTGTAGACCACCACGATCCACTTGACCGTCACGCTGGACAGCCCGGCACCGTGGTTGGTCGTCGCCCCCAGGAAAGTCGGGTAGACATCCTGGGTGCCGTGGCTCATCCAGTTGAAAGCGGTCATCAACGCCACCAGGTAGAAGAACCGGCGGACGACGGCGCCGTTGCGCAGCACGTCGCGGATCCTGGTGTTGGTGAGCTTCATTGGTCCTGGGCGGCTTCCCACACCTCGGATTCCTGCACCCGGTACCGGATGATCAGGCTGATCAGCGCCGGGACGATGGACAGCGCGAACAACCAGCGCCAGGACAACCCCAGCCAGTCCATCACGACCAGCGATCCGACACTGGCCAGCAGATAGCCGAATGCGTATCCCTCCTGCAGTAGCCCGGAGAAAAAGCCGCGCCGCTCGACGGGGACTTTCTCCATGGCGAGCGCGGCGCCCAGCCCCCACTCTCCGCCCATGCCAAGGCCGTACAGCAGCCGCAGAATCATCAGCACGGTGAAATTGGGCGCGAATGCGCACAGGAAGCCGACGATGGAGTAGAAGATCACGTCCACCATCAGCGGGAGCCGCCGACCGACCCGGTCGGCCCACATCCCGAACAGCAACGCACCCACCGGACGCATGACCAGGGTGGCGGTCGTGACGAACGCGACCTCGGCCTTGCTGATGTGGAAAGTCTTTGCGATATCGGCATAGACGAACACCACGATGAAGTAATCGAAGGCGTCCATCGTCCAGCCCAACATCGCCGCGATGAACGAGTTCCGCTGATCGCCACTGAGGCGTTGAGTTGTCACGTGAAGCATCGTGGCGCAACTCGGCGTCATGATCGCGACCCTTTTCACGATCCAATTGCGCGGGAGTAAGTTCCCGATACATGCGGATCATCGATGCCGATGGACACGTTGCCGAGAACCCGTCACTGGCGATCGAGGCGATCAAGCGCTGGCCGGATCACGTGAAACCCAGCACCGACCGGCGGCTGCGGCTGATGATCGAGGGTCGTTATTACCCGGAGGACGAAGGCCCGGGCGCGGGCTGTCCACCCGAGCACGGCATCAGCAAAGCGCCCGACATCCACTGCTCGTCGCCGCAGGGTGTGGTCCAAGATGCCGATCGCGATCACATCGACACCATGGTGCTCTATCCCAGTCTCGGGCTATGCGCGCCCAGCCTCGAAGATCCTGACTTCGCAGCGGGATTCGCGCGGCTCTACAACGAGTGGATCGCGGATTACTGCGCGTCGACCAAGCGGCCGGTTGAGCGGCGTCGCGGTGACCCCGATCGAACACGGGCAGGCAGCCATCGACATCATGACGCGAGGCCAAAGAGACTCGGGCTTGGTGGCGACGTCTGGTCCCGCCGGCGCTGAAGACCCGCAACCTCGATCACCCCGACCTCGATGAGTTCTACGCCGCCGCCGTCGAATTGGAGATGCCACTCGGCATTCACGGCGCGCCCGGCATCCATTTGCCCAAGATCGGGGTGGACCGCTTCACGAACTACATCCAGGTGCACTGCATCAGCTTTCCGTTCGATCAGATGACGGCGATGACCGCGCTGGTCTCCGGCGGCGTCTTCGAGCGGCATCCCCGGCTGAAGGTCGCCTTCCTCGAAGCGGGCGCCGGGTGGGTGCCATTCTTCATGGATCGCCTGCACGAGCACTACGAGAAGCGCGGCGATTGGGTCGAGCGCGGCTGGCGCCGCGATCCCCACGAATACCTGAAGGCGGGCAACATCTTCGTGACGTGCGAGCCGGAGGAGCCGATCCTGCCCGGGGTGATCGACGTGCTCGGCGACGACTTCATCATGTTCGCCAGCGACTACCCGCATTGGGACGGCGAATGGCCGGAAAGCACCAAACATCTGCGCACCCGCACCGACATCAGTGAAGAAGCACGCGAGAAAATCAGCGGCTTGAATGCTCAGCGTTTCTACGCGTCTGAACTGAATCTGCCCGCCATTGGCATGGCAGGATCGGCGACATGGGCCCCTTTCTGCTGCGCGCCGCATTGACCGGATTTGCATTGTGGGTGGTCACGCACTTCGTTCACGGGCTGAGCTTCGTCGGCGGCAAGTCGCCGTTGGAGCGGATCGGCATCATCTTCGTCGTGGCCGTGGTCTTCGGTCTGGTGAACGCGTTCATCAAGCCGATCGTTCAGTTCCTGTCGATCCCGCTGTACATCGTGACCCTTGGCCTATTCCATGTCGTCGTCAACGCGTTGATGCTCTGGCTCACCGCACGGATCACCGAACACACCACGCACTGGGGATTGCAGATCGACCACTTCTGGTGGACGGCGATCTGGGCAGCGATCCTGCTGTCGATCGTGAGCTGGCTGCTGTCCCTGGTGATCGGCGACGTCGGCCGCCGCACTCGCCGTTGAGACCTCAGCGCGCCTGCCACCGCGGTGCTCGCTTCTCGGCGAAGGCGCGGGGTCCTTCCTTGGCGTCCTCGGTCGCGAAAACCCGGTCGCTGTGCCGGGTCTCGTTGTCGTAGGCCGACTCGAGGTCGAGTGTCAGCCCTTCGACCGCAGACTGTTTGGTCGCAAAGACCGCGAGCGGTGCGTTGGCGGCGATGCGCTCGGCGTAGTCATAGGCGGTATCCATCAGGCGCTCCGCCGGGACCACCTGGTTGAGCAGTCCCATGACCAGGGCTCGCTGCGCGTCCACCATGTCGGCAGTCAGTAAGAGCTCCATCGCCAGGGCGTAGGGAATCTGGCGCGGCAGCCGCACCGTGCTTCCTCCGCCGGCGAAAAGCCCGCGCTTGGGCTCCATCACCGCGAATCGCGCTTCGGGCACCGCGACACGGATGTCGGTGCAGCCCAACATCTCAAAGCCGCCGGCGACGCAGGTGCCGTTCACCGCGGCGATGATCGGTTTGTACACCGCGAAGCGATGCAACACGGCGTGGATAGCGTCAAGCGCGTCCCACCCCTCCGGTTTAGGAAGGTCACCGGTCAGTTCCGGAATGAATTTCTTCAGATCTGCCCCGGTGCAAAAATCCCGTCCGACGCCGGTCACGACGGCGACCCAAGCGCCGTCGTTGTCGCGGAATTCGGCCCATGCATGGGCCAAATCGCGGAAGTGTTCCATATCCAGCGAGTTGCGCGTCTCGGGGCGGTTGATCGTAATGGTGGCAATGTGAGCGTGCAGCGCGTAATCGATGCTCACCGGGTGTCCCACCGTTTCCGTCCGTCGTTCCTACCGTTACTGAAATAGTAAGGGTTTCAGTGACCTTCGACCGCGACGAGGTGGTGGGGAAACTGATCGATTTGCGCAATTTCACGTCGGCAAATCCCAATTGCACATACGCTTAGCAACGACGTGGAAACCGACCGCCGTCGGTTTGACGACAACCCCTGCCGGCCTTCTCGGGAAAAGGACGGCGTCGCCCGATACAGCCTACGACGACGGGATGTCGCGAAGATGGATACTGCCGCAATTGGAATCTCCCGGCCTAACAACGGACATTCGTTCGTTGGTTATGCGCCAAGCGGTCTCGACGCGGTCACCGAGCGCACCGGTTCCTCGGTCGTCGTTCACGTCGGTGGTGATATCGATGCCAGTAACGAGCGCACCTGGAAGGACGTGCTGAGCCGAGGTGCTGCCGAAACCGTCGCACCCGGTCCGTTCGTCATCGACGTCAGCGACCTCGACTTCATGGGGTCGTGCGGTTATGCCGCTTTGGCGTACGAGGCGGAGCAGTGCCGCAATCGCGGCGTCGCCCTGCGGCTGGTCACTCACGAGCCCGTCGTAGCCCGAACTATCGCCGCGTGCGGACTCCGTCCGCTGCTGCCGACGTACGCGACGGTGGAGACGGCGCTATCGCCGGTCAGCGATCAGGGCTGACCAGGCGCACCACATCGCGCGCGCAACCCCAGGACAGGGTCACGCCATTGCCACCGTGGCCGTAGTTGTGGATGCAGCGCGCCCGTCCGAGCGGCTCGGCTTCCAGTCGCACCGAGGGGCGGTCGGGACGCAGCCCGGTAATCGTCTCGATCACCTCGGCCCCGGCAAGCCTTGGCTCGATCCGGCGGCAGCGCGCCACGATGCGGTCGGTGATGTCGGGCTCAGCAGTGGTGTCCCAGCGATCCGGGATGCTGATGCCGCCGCAGACCACGCGCTGCGGGTGCGGGAAGTAGCAGACCCATTCCGGGCCAGTGCTGATCTCTAGAAATAGTTGTTGCAGACCAGGATTGGCGAGGACAACATGCTGGCCGAACAACGGCCGCACCGTGTCGTCACCGACCAGGGCTCGGGCACCCAGACCGGAACAGTTGACCACGACCGGTGCCGCGTCGGCGGCTTCGGCCAGCGACTGCACGGGATGTTCCTCGATCTCGCAACCGGCCGCGGCAAGTCGCTGAGTCAGGTAGTCGAGGTAGTGCGGCATGTCGATCATCGGCACGGTGGCGCGAAACCCGACCCGAAAGCCCTCCGGCAGGTCGGCCGGCTCAGCCGGGCGCAGGTCGGGGATCAGCTGCGCAGCGGACGACATCGCCTCGGTCGCGGTTAGTTCGCCGACGCTCATCGCCGGCGCCATACGCACGCCGGTGTCGGGATTGGCGGCCAGCTCGCGAAACATGCCAAGCGAATATTGCGTCCACGCCAGCGTTTTGGCGGCACGTTCGGCCGGCCGCGGCGGGGCCCATACCGCACCCGCCACCACCGAGGTCGTCTGCTTCGGCAGTGCGGCAGTCCACACCCGGACCGGCCACCCTGCTTCGGCCAGGCACACCGCCGACGTCAGCCCGCTGACTCCGGCACCGACGACGACAATCTGCTGCGCACTGGCCACGACGCCACGCTAACCAAAACGGAACAATCGCGGGGTTACCGCTGGCCGGGTCCTACCGGATCAGGTACCGGGTACTCGCTGTCCGTTTGGCGCGAGCAGCCCGTTGAGAATGCCCATAGTGCCTTGCAGTTGGGCGCCGGCGATCGGCCCGGGGACGTCAGCGGGCGGAGTGGCGTCCGGGGTCAGCTGCCAGGGCTGGCAGCCGTCCGTCTTGAACGCTTTGTCCGTCGGGTCGATCCGGACTACCTGCGGCTTTTTGCTCAGTGAGTTATCGATCAGGGCGCCGTCGGGGTTGGACGTCCGCTTCCAATAGCAGGTGCCGTTGCCGACCGGGCCGCCGCTGCTGTAGATGCCGGGCACGATGTCGGTACCCACCGCATATAGGCCGTCGTGGTCGATGGTCGTCTTCGGCCGGCTCCAGGCGGGGTCGCCGGCGACCCCGGCGGGCGCGGGCGTGGCCGCAGGTGCGGACGCCGGGGCGGAGGCAGGCGACCGACGTGGGCGCGGGCGTGGATGCCGGGGCGGACGCGGGTGCGGAGGTGGGTGCAGGTGACGGCGAGGGCGCGGCTCTGGATCGGCGCCGGCTACGGCCCCCGACGCCGCCCAGCCCCCGAGGACCAGCCCCGCGGCGACGAACCGTGCCACATCGGGCGCCGCTGCCTTAAACCCCATAGAACAGCAGCGTACCGGCGGTAGACGCCCGATTTCACATCCCTGCGGCATCGGACGGACGCGATACGGCGCCGAAGATCGGCTAAGTCAGCCGCCGCACCTGGCCGGCGTAGCTGAGCGCGTGCTCATACGTCTCGAGGTTGTCCCGCGAAATCTTCGCGTGCACCGGGCGTTCCAGGAAGAAACGCAGCACCGGGTTGTAGGCGTGATACGTCTCGTGAAAGGTCAGCACGGTGGTGCCGTCGGGCTGCTCTTCGAGCTGGTGATATCCCTCGGCGCGCGACCACAGCGGCGCACCGACGGCCACATAGCGCGACAGCTTGTTGAGCTCTGCCTCGGTCACGGTCTCCCACGAACGCGCCCTGCCGCCGGACAGCAGGTATTTGGGCACTGGGTAGATGCAGGTGCGGACCAGACCCTCGCCGGCCTCGTTGCCCTCGTTCAGGATTTCCATGCTGCCGGTGGGCCACTTGAGCACCCGCGGGCGCGGCGCGTTCGGTGGCACCGGCGGATGCAGCACCCGCCAGACCTTCCTCGGCGGCGCATCGACGTGGAATCGCACGGTGTAGGACTGCATCAGCTTTCTCCCCAGCCGTCCCAGAACGTGATCGTCTCCGCGGGCGGCCGCGCGGCCGGCCGGAAGTCGGTGCCGATCGTGTAGGCGACGGGGAATAGCGCGGCCTGCGTGACCGTGGGCGGAATGCCGAGCAGCTCGGCGACCTCCTGCTCCTTGAACAGATGCATCGTCGTCCACACCGATCCCAGTCCACGCGAGCGCAGCGCCAGCAAAAAGCTCCAGCCCGCCGGGATGATCGACGCCCATGCCGCCGCGGCCACGCCCAGCTCGGCGTTGTCGATGCGCTGCTCGAGGCAGGGAATCACGTGCACCGGAACGCGGGCCAGCGTGTCGGTCAGGCTTGCCGCGCTCTGGTACACCCGCCGGGTCTGCGGATCCGTCGCGTTATCCGCCGCCTGCGCCAGGTATTGGGCCCCGATGCCGCGGTAGATGTCGGCGATCGCGGCCCGCTTGTCGGCGTCGGTGATCACCAACCACCGCCAGTCCTGCGTGTTGCTGGCCGTCGGCGCCTGCATCGCCAGCTGGATGCATTCGAGGATCACCTCGCGGCCGACCGGCCGTTCCAGATCAAGGCGTTTGCGCACCGCCCGTGTGGTGCTCAGCAGTTCGTCGACGGTCGCGATGTCCATTCGTTCCTTCCGGTTGCTTGATTAAATGTCGATCGCGCAGGACTGGTCGACGCCCAGCACGGTCAGGGAACGCCCCAGGCCAAGAAACACCGCAACGCACAGCGTGAGATCGAGGATCTCCTCGTCGGAGAACGCCTCTTGAAGTCGTTGGAAGAACGCGTCATCCATGGACGCGTGGTCGTTGGCGAAGCGCTCGGCGTACTCAATGGCGAGGCGCTGGCGCGGCGTGTAACCGGGGTAGCTCGCGTACGCGGCGACGTTGTCGTACAGCTCGGGGGCCACACCGGCATCCAGCACCGACTGGGCGCGAAAACCCGAGCAGGCGACGCAGTCGTTGATCTGCGCGATCCGCATTCTGGCCAGCTCACGCTCGTCGGCCGGCAGGATGCTCTGCTGGTAGGCGCCGCGGATCATGCGTTCGACCATGCCGCCGAGCTGCGGCCGCAGCGTCCAGATCATGGCGGCTTCGCCACCTGGGCCCTCCGGCACGTTGAGCCTTGCCATGGGAGAACTCCTGCCCGGTAAGGACGGTACCGACTTGAGCAAACCAGATTCTCAAGTCGACTGTCCAGCTCACCGACAGGGTGTAATTGGGCATATGACAAACCCGGTCTGGACGCGTCACATCCCCGGGGTTACCGTCCGTGGAGCGGCGTTCAGCCCAGCGCCGCGAATGGAGGTTCCTGCGTGCTGTTCATGCACGAGCTACACAAGGTGCGCGGCCGCGCGGAAGACGACTTCGAGGCGGCGTTTCGCGACGGCTGGATGCCCATACTCGCGCGCGACGACGACGCTCGGCTGCTGTGGTACGCCAACCAGGCGCACGGCAGCGGCCCCGCCTACACCGTCGTCACCGTCACGGCCGTTCGCGACGGAGCGGCGTGGGAACGACTGACCCTGCGGGTGCAGAAGGGCGACCTTCAGGAGTGGATGCGTGGCGTCGATGAGCTCCGCCACGAGGTCGACGCAAAGCTGCTGATGCCGCTGCCCTGGTCACCGCTTGGGCAGTTGCAGTTCGACGAGGTGCCCGTCGACGGGCGCGAGCACGAGATGACCCTCTACATGGAAGACACCATGTGGCCCTACGAGGACAAGTTCGAGGAATACATCGTCCGCTGCGGTGAGGTGTACGCCAGGAGTCTCGAGGGGCCATCCTCGATGCTGACGATGCACGCCGCATTCCAGCCCGCCCTCGGCAGCCATGTGCGTCGTGAGGTGATCCTGATGCAGCGCATCAGCCGGCCGGACGCACTACTCGACCTGCTCCGCAGCCATATTCCCGCCGAGTACCGCGCTCCGGGCACCTGGATGTACGAGGCCTTGGACCTGCGCGATCAGTGGACCAGCCGGCTGCTGCGTACCTCCGAGTGGTCACCCCTGTACTAAGCCGCATGAACACCGGGACGATCCATCACGCCGCCGCCACTGCCGATCCCGGCCGGGCTGCGCTCATCGTCGGCGGGCGCACTGTCAGTTACGGCGAGCTGGCGTCGGTAGTAGGGCAGTGCGCGGCAGGCCTGGCCGCCCATGGCGTCATACCCGGGCAGCGCGTCGCGGTCGTCGACGGCGGAAGCCTGCTGTCGGTCGCGGCATTGCTCGGGGCGGCGCGTATCGGCGCCGCGCCGGCGCTGATGAACCCCGCGCTGACGCCGCCGGAGTTGCAAGGGCTGCTCAAGAATGCCGGCTGCGCCGACGTAGCTGTCGCGGGGGAGCTGTACGTCGATCGGGTCCGGGAAGCGGGCGCCGCCACGGTATTAACGCTCGCCGACCTCGCGGGCCATTCGGAGTCGCCCGCTGACGACACCATCGACCCGGATCCCGACACTGCCGACGACCCGGACGCGTTGATCCTTTTCACCAGCGGGACAACCGGACTCCCGAAGACCGTCAGCATCAGCACCCAGCAGCTCACCAGGCGCATCAAGGGAATGTCGCGGCGTTTCCGGGCGGAGGCGAAGCCGACGGTGTCCATGCTGACCGTCCCGTTGTTTCATGTCGGCGGCGCATTGGGCATGCTCGGCAGCTTGCACTCAGGTGACACCGCGGTGGTGCAGGAGCGGTTCGACGCCGGCGAATGGCTGCGCCTGGTGTCAGAGCACCGGGTCACGCACGACGTTCATGGTCCCGACGATGCTGCAGCGGATCCTTGACCATCCCGACTTCGCCAGTACCGATCTGTCGTCTCTGGTCGCGATTGCGTACGGGGCAGCGGCCGCGCCGCTGGGTCTGGTGCGCAGGGCCATGGCCGCGCTGCCGCGCGTGGGACTGGCCAACGTATTCGGCCAGACCGAAACACTGGGCGCGTACACCACTTTGCTGCCCGACGATCACCGCGATCCGGCGCGCGCCGGCTCCGTCGGCCGGCCACTGCCGGGAGTTGAAGTGCGAGTCGTGGACCCCGACACGGGCCACGACGTCGAGGCCGGAACGGTCGGCGAGTTGTGGGTGAACACCTCCCAGAACGTCACCGAAGGCTGGCTGCGCACCGGTGACCTGGCCCGCCAAGATGGCGATGGCTACATCTTCCCGAGCGGCCGGCTGAAGGACACAATCAATCGCGGGGGAGAGAAGTTCGGGCCGATCGAGGTCGAGGAAGCATTGCGTTCACATCCGGCAGTCAGTGACGTCGCGGTCGCCGGGATCGCCGACGACGAGTTGGGGCAGCGGGTCGGCGCCGCCGTGGTGGCTTGTGCCCCAGTGACACTCGACGAGTTGCGAGCACATTGTCGCGAGTCGATCGCCTACTTCAAGGCACCCGAACGATTGGCGATCGTCGATCACATCCCCTACAACGCGACCGGCAAGGTCAACCGCGAACAGCTCGCCACGCTGATCGCCGAACACGGCTGAGTTCAGGAGTCCAGGTGTTGTTTCTGCACGAGACCCACAACGTGGTGGGTACGCGGCATGACGAATTCGAGGCCGCCTACCGCGAGGGCTGGATGCCCACGCTGGCCAACGACGACAACGCCCGGCTGCTCTGGTACGCCAACCACGCGCACGGCTCCGGACGGTCCTACACCGTCGTCACGATCACGGGCATCGCCGACGGCGCGTCCTGGGAAAGCCTGGCGCAACGCACCCAGCAGGGGGACCTGCGGCCGTGGATGCGCGAACTGGATAACCTGCGCCACGAGGTGACCGGCAAGCTCATGCTGCCGGTGGCCTGGTCCCCGCTGCAGTCGGTTGACCTGGCGACCGTGCCCACCGACGCTGCAACACACCCGCTGAGCCTCTTCATGGAAGACACCGGCTGGCCCTACGCAGCACTCGACGACTACATCCGCTCCTGGGACGAGATCTACTATCGGCCGCTGTCCCAGGCGCCGGCGCGGATGCGGATCCTCGACATCCAGGCGTGTTTCCAGGTCGCGCACGGAAGCTATCGACGACGAGAAGCCATGCTGTGGCAGAAGATCGACGACTCCAACAACTACGCGGCACTCGTCCACCTGCTGACCAAAGAAGTGCCGCCCGAGCACCGCGGGCCGGGCAGCTACATGGTCGAGGCCCTCAAGTATCGCGATCAATGGGAGAGCCGGTTGCTGCGGACGTCGGACTGGTCACCCCTGTACTGAGCGTCAGGCGGGCGCCCGGCCCAGGATCCGCGCGGCGTCGCGCGCCATGTCGCGCACGATGTCGGCGGCCGGGCGAATATCGCGAACCAGTCCTATCGCCTCGCCGACGAGCATGGCGGCGGCATCGAAATCCTCTGCAGCAACAGCCTTCTCAAAGGTCTCCACAGCTTCGGGCAGGGCGGCCGATAGCTGATCCTCGTTGCCATGCCAGGTGTCGAGGAATGAGTTGCCCAGCGCTCGCGCGTTGTAGTCGACGGGCCAATCACAGCTGCCGGACAACGTCGTACACGCGGGTTCGAAAGGTATCGTCGCCGCTGGCCTGGATGGCCCGTTGGTGGGCTCGCGGTGACACCAATGCCTCCGCGCTGGCCCATAACCGGGTGCCGACCAGCGCACCGTCTGCACCCAGCGCTAGCGCCGCCGCAAGTCCGCGGCCATCGGCGACACCACCGGCGGCCACTACCAGCGTGTCTGGGGATCGCGCAGCGACGAGGTCGACGACGTCGGGCACCAGCGTGAAAGTGGACCGAACGCTCATTCCGTGCCCACCCGCCTCGCCGCCCTGGGCCACGATGAGGTCCGCGCCGGCGTCCAGGGCCTGGCGCGCGTGGTCGAGGCTCTGCACCTGAGCGGTAAGCGGAACCCCCGCCGCGCGGAGGCGGTCGGCGAACGGCCGAAGATCGCCGAACGACAACATGATTGTGGCCGGGTTGCCGCTCGAGGGCCTGCTCGAGTAGTTCGGGCTTTTGGGCCAGGCTCCAGGTGATGAACCCGCACCCGACCCGTGTCCCCTCAGCCAAATCGAATTCGCGTTGCAACCATTCCGCGTCGCCGTAACCTCCACCGATCAGTCCCAGGCCACCGGCCGATGTCACCGCCGCGGCGAGCCGGCCTCCGGAAACCATGGCCATCGGCGCGAGCAAGATTGGATGCTCGATGCCGAAGAACTCGGTGAGACGGGTAGCCAGCGCGGTGTTCACTGGAGCTCTCCGGTGAGGAACTGCGCCCGGCCGTGGCCGAAAGACCAGTCTTCGTCCGCGTTTTCGGTGATCGACACGATCAGATCGGCCGGGTCGAGCCCGCACCGTTCGGCCAGATTCGACGCCAGCAGCTCGTAGAACCGTTCCTTCATTGCGCGGCTACGGCGCCTACTCACCACGTGGACTACCACCAGCCGTACTGAGCGGTCGATGCCGAGACCGGTATCCCAGGCCACGATTTCGTGGGCGGGATGGGTGTGCACCACCTGATAGCGGTCGCGCGGCGGCACCCCGAACCCTTCGACCACAGCGTCATGGATGGCGTCCAGCAGCGTCCGAACCTCCGGCGGCGTGCGGCCCTCGATGAGGTCGACGTACAAAAGCGGCATTGTTTCTCCTCTGGCCTGCGGGCGCGGTGCGCCTCGGTTATGACGTTAAGACCACGGGAAGCGGCTGTGAAATGCCTGCCGTAAAGCATCTATGCTTGGCAGGCATGGGCGTGCTGGACAGCGGCCGAGTCGAGTTGCGGCACCTGCGCGCGTTCGAAGCGGTGGCGCGACTGCGGTCCTTCACCCACGCCGCCGAGGAACTCACGATCACCCAGCCCGCGCTGAGCCGCACTGTCCGGCAGTTGGAAGACGCGCTCGGCGTCACCCTCCTGGATCGCAGCTCGCGGCATGTGGAGATGACTCACGCCGGACGGACATTCTTCGACCACGTCGAACGGGTTCTCGCCGAACTCGAACGCGGCGTGGACGCCGTGCGGCGTCAGGCGAGTATTCGCCTCGGGTTCAGTTGGTTGTTGCCCGACCCGTGGGCGCAAGACACCGTGGCCCGATTTGAGCGGGCCACCGGAACGACAGTCAGCTTGATCCGCACCGACGACGCACTGGCCGCCGTGCAGCAGGGAAAGGTCAATATCGCCGTGGTGCGCGGTCAGGTGACCTCGACCGCCGTGCGGGTTGTGCACCTGTTCAACGAGTCGCGGGTGGCGGTGTGTTCTGTCCACTCACGCCTGGCGGAGAGGCCGGAGTTGGACTGGGCCGAGGTCCCACACTGGCCGCTGGTGGTCAACGTCGCCAGCGGCACCACCGGACCGTGGTCCTGGCCGGCCGGCGAGGGCCCGAAGACAATCGTGGAGACATCGAATTTCGACGAATGGATCGAATCCGTTGCCGCCGATCGCGGTATCGGTGTCATCCCGGACGTCGCCGTCAGGCGCAACATTCACCCCGGCGTGCGGTTCATCGCGCTGCGCGGAGCACCCCAGAGCCCGGTCGCCCTGGCTTTTCTGCCGCGCGCTCGCAATGCCGAACTGCGACGCTTCGTCGAGGCCGCGGTGGCAAGCGCAACAGCATCCGGCACCTGAAATCAGTTGGTGCAATCAGCGCTCGTCGCCGCGTTCACCCGACCACTGACCGATTCCAGAAACGGCTCGGCGATTGCCAGAAAGCCCGCCGGATCCGATGAGAAGACCACGTGCCCGGTGTTCAGGATCTCGAAGCGCGAACCCCCGATGGCGTCATGGGTCGCGCGCCCGGCGCGCAGCGGTATCGCGATATCTTTCTTGCCCCACACGATCAGCGTCGGCGCGGTCAGTTCCGCGGCACGGCTTCGCAGATCATGCTCGGCTGTCGCAAAACTTCGCCAGAGCCCTGTTTCGGCTCGCGACGCGAACTCCCACGGCGGATTAAGCCAGCGGCGCCAAACCGGAGCGGACCAAACCCAGACTTGCGACCACAAGCTGGCCGAGGTCACCGGTACAGCCGTTGCGGCCCCAATGCTCCACTGCCACAACGAGAGCAGCGGCCAGGACGGAGCCCGCGACCTCGGCACTCAGATCGCGATTCGGCACATCCGGATTCCGGTTGCTGATGAAATCGGTCAGCACCGCGGCGAACGAGGATTGCACGACGCGCAAATGGCCGGCGATGCGTTGCGCACTGATCAACTCGGTGCGGGCAGTGGCGGCCTGGCGGACCACTTCGACGTCATGCGGGAAGGCCGCGACGCTCGCCAGTACCGCATCGAAGAGCGATTCGGAGGCCGGTCGTTGGGCGAGGGCCTCGGCCAGCCATTCCAACTGCGTCTCGTAGTCCTGGAACAGCACCGACTCCTTGGTCGGGAAATGCCGGAAGAAGGTGCGTTCGGTAACACCGGCTTCGCGCGCCAGCTCCGTGACAGTCACGTTCGTAAACCCCTTGCGGGCGAAGCTCTTTAACGCGGCTTGGCGGAGCGCCTCGTGCGTCGATCGTCGGCGCAGTTCGTGGCGGTTGGCCGGCTTACCGGCTAGCACAGTCATCTCGGGCCGATCGTATCCCAGCCGCTCGCGTCAGAACTGACATCTTCCTATTATGTCAGTACTGACATATTCTTGTCACGCGCATGCCACCGAAGAGGACAGGGCCAGCACTATGAGTAAGACGGACTACGACGCAATCGTGGTGGGCGCCGGGCATAACGGGCTGACCGCCGCGGCGATTCTGCAACGCGCGGGCCTGCGGACTGTGTGCCTGGAGGCCAACACCTACGCAGGCGGGATGGCGGCAACAGTCGAATTGATCGACGGGTTCCGTTATGAGATCGCGGGTTCGGTGCAGTTCCCGATGTCAAGCCAACTCACCAAGGACCTCGGACTCGACACGCTGCCCGCGATCGAGCCCGACGTGATGTCGGTCAACATCGGCGAAAACGGTGAAGAGCCGATGGTCTTCTATCGCGACCCGATGCAGCTGATGACCCACTTGGGCGACAAGCACGGCATCGAGGCCGTCATGGGCATGGCCGAGCTGATCGGCTGGAGCCAGGCACCCGCGCGGGCGCTCGGCCGCTTCGACGTGCGCCAACCACCCAAGACGCTCGACGAGATGTACGCCGGCGCAACCAACGACGCCGAACGCCGAGCAATCCACGAAATGCTGTTCGGGTCGGCGATGGACGTGATCGACCGCTACCTGCCGGACAAGGACAAGCACGCGGTGATGCGCGGAATGCTGGCGTTCCTAGCCGTCAACTCCACCTACCGCGGCCCCTACACACCGGGAAGCGCCGCGTGTTTGGCGTTCGCGCTTGCGGTACCCGACGACAGCACCGCGATGATGACCAAGCTCAAGGGCGGCATCGGCGCACTCACCGAACATCTGCGCGAGCTTTTCGTCTCCCATGGCGGCGACATCCGCTTCCGCACCAAGGCCGAGGAGATTCTCGTCGAGAATCAGAAGGTGCTCGGCGTGCGACTGCGCGACGGTTCAACGATCTCGGCGCCGATCGTGGTGTCCAATCTGTCGCCCGACGTCACTCTCACCGAGCTCATTTCTCCCGAACACGTTCCCGCGGAACTGGTCTCACGTGTCTCCGGCCGCGACCACCGCGCCTCCTTCGTGCAAATTCATTTCGCGCTGGACGGGCTGCCCGAATTCGCGCCACCCTATGAGTTCCTCAACGAGGAGGGCATGCAACAGTCGGTCGGCATCTTCGGGTCACCGGAAGAGCAACAGCGGCAATGGGAGATCTGTCGGCAGGGCCTCGTTCCGGACAACCCGTCGATGGGCATGCAGATCCCGTCGGTACACGACCCCGCCATGGCGCCGCCCGGCAAGCACGCGGCGAGCGCGTTCGCCTACGCCTTCCCGATCGAAGCCGACCGTGACCAGCACGGGCATCTGAAAAATGAGATGGCACAACGTGTTATCGACAAGATCACCAAGTTCGCGCCCAATTTCAAAGACATCGCGATCCGCCATATCACGTTCGCGCCGTACCACATGAACACGATGTTCGGCGCACCCGCCGGCGACTTCTGCCACGGTCTGCTGCACCCGGATTTGATGGGTCCCAACCGCCCCGGACCGAAAGGCTTTCTTGACATGCCGATTCCGATCGACGGCCTGTACCTGGGCGGTGCGGGATGTCATGGCGGCCCGGGTATTACCTTCACTCCCGGGTACAACGCGGCCTACCAAATTCTGGACGACCGTTAGCGATCAGCCGCCGAATGTTCCGGTCAGCTGCGCCTGCGCGGTGGCCGCGCCGGCAATGGTCTGCGCGGCTTGCCCACCGGCCAGTCCGCCGGGCAGCTGGTAATCGTTGGGAAGCTGGTAGAGCGTAAACCGGTAGTGATGGGTGCCGGTGCCTGCGGGGGGACACGGACCCTGGTACGCCGCCCGGCCCGACGTGTTCGGCAGGGTGGTCCCGCCACCGGGAGTCTGACCGTCTGCGGTGCTACCGGATCCCAACGGGATTCCGGTGACGATCCAGTGGATGTGGACCCCGTTGACGGCATCCGGATCGTCGACGACGAGTGCCGCCCCTAATGGCGCCGACCACGTCAATGGCGGCGCGACATTGGCTCCTTCGCAGGTGTATTGCACCGGTATCGGCGCACCGTTGGCGAACGCCGGACTGCTGATCGTCAGTGGCCCGCCGGCGGGCGCGGCTCGACTGCTACCGGTGCCGCCATAGCCGGCCAGTGTCAGCAGCAGCGCCAGGCCGCCGATGGCCAAACCCGCTCGCTTAACCGCGCCTGCCATGCTGATTTCCATAGGGAAAGTGTCGTCTTCTTCGGCCCGAGAACAAAGACCTTGAGGTTCTACGGAACCAGAACGACCTTCCCGATGTTCTCCCGAGCCGCCAGGATCCGGTGCGCCTCGGGCGCCTCGGCGAACGGCACGGCCGCGTGCACGATGGGGGAGATCATGCCGTTGTGCAGCCCCTCGGCCAATGGGGTGATCCAGGGCTCTAGCGTGCCGCGGTCGTCCCACAACCGAAGCATGTTCAGGCCGATTACGGCCTTCGACTCCGAGAGCTGATCCATCAGGTTGAAACCGCGCAGCATCGACAACACCTGCGGAGCCGCCCGGCGCAAAGAGCGCTTCTCGCCCTGCTGCAGCGACGAAACCCCATATCCCACAAGCCTTCCGCCGGGGCGCAGCAACTCGTACGACCGCCGCAGTGAGGTTCCGCCGAGGGCGTCGAGGACCAGGTCGTAAGGGTCGAGGCCCTTCCACCACCCGTCGCGGCGGTAGTCGATCGCACGGTCCACGCCGAGCTCGGCGAGCTTCTGGTGTTTGGCCGGCGACGCGGTGCCGTGCACTTCGGCCCCGGCGGCCTTGGCGAACTGGATGGCCGCGACGCCAACGCCGCCGGCCGCGGCGTGGATCAACACCCGCTCGCCACGGCGCAGCGACCCGTAGCCGTGCAGCGCCGCCCACGCGGTCGCGTAGTTGACCGGTACCGCGGCGCCCTGTTCGAAGCTCAGCGCGTCGGGGAGCACCACGGAATCGCTGGCGGCGACGTTGACGATTTCGGCGTAGCCACCGAATCGCGTTCCGGCCAAAACCCGTTCGCCGACGCGGTTGGGATCCACACCGTCGCCGACGGCTGTCACGGTCCCGGCGACTTCGTAGCCCACCACCGCGGGAAGTTTCGGCGCGTCGGGATAGAGGCCGACGCGGGCGAGGTGATCGGCGAAATTCACCCCCGCGGCACGGACCGCGACCTGCAGCTGGCCCGGGCCCGGCGCTGGCGGGTCCGGGCGCTGCTGCACCTGCAAGACCGACGGATCCCCATGTTTGGTGATGACTACTGCGCGCATCGCGATCTCTCCTCTGGTTCGCCAATCCTGCGGACGGGGTTATGCCTGTTCGGCGGCCTGAACAAGACGGGGGAGAACGACGTCGCGCCATCCGGGCCCCATGCGATCGAAAGCATCAGCCATCCGCACGTCGTCGAGGTCAAAGCCGCTGTGCTCCAGGAACACCCGGGTACCCGTGCCTTCGGCCTCAAGACGCCAGCTCAAGGTCCATGCCGGCGTGAACGTGTAGACGAAGCGATGGGGTGGATCGACCTCGAGCACCTTGCAGAGCTGCTTGCCATAGCCGGGCATGTCGAGGACGAATTGGTGGCCGACGACCGCGGCCACCTGCCCCTCGGCCCACCAGAGCCGCATCAGCCCGGGTTCAGTCAGCAACCGCCATACCTTTTCCTGCGGTGCGGCCACGAATTGGTCGACCCTGATCGTCGCAGGTGATGATGTCTGGTTCATTCCAGCTCCTCTGCCGCGTCGGCGAGCGCGGCCAACCGTCCGCGCCAGAACTTCTCGAACGGGTGCAGCCACTCGCCGAGCTCGGCGAGTGGTTCCGCGGTGAGACGGTAGATGCGATGGCGGCCTTGCGGCTCGTCGGCGACCAGCCCAGCGTCGCGCAGCACCTTGAGATGCTCGGCGACGGCGGGGCGACTGAGTTCGAACCGGTCGCTGAGTTCCCCTGCCGACAGTTGCTGTCGAGTCAGAATCTCCAACAACTCCCGTCGCACGGGATTCGCTAAGGCGAGAAAAACGCGATCCGCGGTCGCCACGTCACGCACTATATGTCGGGAATTCCCGACACGTCAACCCGCTAGGTTGCTCTCTGTGCGATTCGTCTGGGAGCAGTTGACCCCAAGCGTGCATCGCTGCCGGCTTCCGTTCTGCGACGTCACCATCGGGCTGGTCTGCGGCCGTACTGGGGCACTCCTCGTCGACACCGGTACCACGCTGACCGAGGCGGCCGCAATCGACCACGACGTTCGGCAGCTTGCCGGGAACCCGGTCACGCATATTGTGTTGACGCACAAGCACTTCGATTATGTCCTGGGCTCCTCGCTGTTCGCCGGAGCCGACATCTACTGCGCGCCGGAGGTTGTCGACTATCTGTCGTCGGCCCGTGGCCAGATTCGCGACGACGCGGTGAGTTTCGGTGCGGACGCCGACGAGATCGACCGGGCGATCGCGGCCTTGCGGCCGCCGCAGCGCGGGATCTACGACGCCGTTGTCGATCTCGGCGACCGCGAGGTGACCATCGCTCACCTGGGCCGCGGCCACACCACTTCGGATTTGGTCGTGGTTGCGCCCGGGCTCGCCCACGACGGTGACCGCGTGGTGCTGTTCACCGGCGATCTCGTCGAAGAGTCCGCCGACCCTTCGATCGACGCCGATTCCGACGTGGCGGCCTGGCCGGCAACGCTTGACCGGGTGCTTGCGATCGGTGGACCCGGTGCGATCTACGTCCCGGGTCACGGAAAGGTCGTCGACGCTGAGTTCATCCGCCGGCAGCGGGCCTGGCTGGAACGGCGTTTGGGCTCAGCGCCCCGCTAGGCGGTCGCGCCTGTGCACGCGGCGATCAGGGCTTCGGGATCGGTCACGCTGACCACCAACGAGCGCAGCATCACCGGAATGTGGGCTTCAAAACCCCACCCCATCTTCACGTGGAGTGTCCCGTCCGCGATCCGCACCTCAGTCTTTTTCGGCCCGAGTCCCAGCGGCACGGACAACGGCAGTAACCAACGCTCATAGCGCAACTCCGTCAGCATGGCACCGACCATACCTGGAGTTTGCTGGCGGGTGTGGTTTTCTACCCATTTATCCGTGGATGAAGTTTGCTGGCCGATGTCCCGAAGGCTGTTCGAAATCGGCACCGCGGCGACGGTTCGGTCGAAAAGCATTGCACTGCAATTCTTTAGGATGGCGTAGGACCGGGTTCCGCGGCTCCACGTCGACACAGCCCCGGGGGGCCACGACCCTGCCTCCCTCGACGTCGCGGTGGGTCTGCACGGTCGCTCCGGTGATCCAGGAAGCCCGGAGTTCGGCGTGTGACAACAGCTTTGGCCCGGCTGGGTAATCACTCGGTTAACCCATGATTGAGCCGCAGGATCCGGGGATAGACTCACGGTCAGCGGAATCGTGCTGACAGAGGAGCGTAAGGCCATGGCCATCATCGACGCGGACACTGAAGTCCCCGCACCGTTCGAACAAGACTTCGAGAAGCAAACCGCCGCCACGCAGCGGTACTTCGACGACCCGCGCTTTGCCGGGATCATTCGCCTCTACACGGCCCGCCAGGTAGTAGAGCAGCGCGGCACGATCCCCACCGACTACACCGTCGCACGTGACGCGGCGGCGGCTTTCTACCCTCACCTGCGCGAGCTCTTCGCGGCCAAGAAGAGCATCACCACCTTCGGCCCATACTCGCCCGGGCAGGCGGTGAGCATGAAGCGGATGGGCATCGAGGGCATCTACCTCGGCGGTTGGGCAACCTCCGCCAAGGGTTCGACCACCGAGGACCCGGGACCCGATCTGGCCAGCTACCCGCTGAGCCAGGTGCCCGACGACGCCGCGGTACTGGTCCGGGCGCTGCTGACCGCCGACCGCAACCAGCAGTACCAGCGCCTGCACATGACTGAGCAGCAGCGCGCCACGACCCGGGAGTACGACTTCCGGCCGTTCATCATCGCCGACGCCGACACCGGTCACGGTGGCGATCCGCACGTGCGCAATCTGATCCGGCGCTTCGTCGAGGTCGGCGTGCCGGGCTACCACATCGAGGATCAGCGCCCGGGCACCAAGAAGTGCGGCCACCAGGGCGGCAAGGTTCTGGTGCCGTCGGACGAACAGATCAAGCGCCTCAATGCCGCGCGCTTCCAGCTCGACGTCATGAAAGTCCCCGGCATCATCGTCGCGCGCACCGACGCCGAGGCGGCCAACCTGATCGACAGCCGCGCCGACGAGCGCGATCAGCCGTTCCTGCTGGGCGTCACCAACCTCACCATCCCTTCGTACAAGGCCTGCTTCCTGGCGCTGGTGCGACGTTTCTACGAATTGGGCGTCAAGGAGCTCAACGGCCATCTGCTTTACGCTCTTGCCGACGGCGAGTACGCCCTCGCCAACGGCTGGCTCGAGCGCCAAGGCATCTTTGGTGTGGTCTCCGACGCTGTCAACGCCTGGCGGGAAGACGGCCAGAAATCCATCGACGACCTCTTTGACCAGGTCGAGTCGCGGTTTGTGTCCGCCTGGGAGGACGACGCCGGGCTGATGACCTACGGCGAGGCCGTGGCGGAAGTGCTGGCGTTCGGCGAGAGCGAAGACGAGTCGCCCAGCATGAGCCCCGACGAGTGGCGGCAGTTCGCCGCGCGCGCGTCGCTGTATGCCACCCGGGAGAAGGCCAGGGAGTTGGGCGTCGACCCGCCGTGGGACTGCGAACTCTCGAAGACCCCGGAGGGCTACTACCAGATCCGCGGCGGCATCCCGTATGCGATCGCCAAGTCGCTGGCGGCCGCGCCGTTCGCCGACATCCTCTGGATGGAGACGAAGACCGCGGATCTCGCCGACGCCCGGGAGTTCGCCGAGGCGATCCATGCCGAGTTCCCCGACCAGATGCTGGCCTACAACCTTTCGCCGTCGTTCAACTGGGACACCACCGGCATGACCGACGACGACATGAAGCGCTTCCCCGAGGAGCTCGGGAAGATGGGCTTCGTCTTCAACTTCATCACCTACGGCGGACACCAGATCGACGGTGTCGCCGCCGAGGAGTTCGCCACCAACCTCAGACAGGACGGCATGCTCGCGCTGGCTCGTTTGCAGCGCAAGATGCGTCTGGTCGAGTCGCCCTACCGGACACCGCAGACCCTGGTCGGCGGCCCGCGCAGCGATGCCGCCCTGGCCGCCTCCTCGGGCCGCACCGCGACGACCAAGTCGATGGGCAAGGGCTCGACCCAGCACCAGCACCTCGCGCAGACCGAGGTACCGAAGAAGCTGCTGGAGGAATGGCTGACGCTGTGGAGCGAGCACTACCAGCTGGGTGAGAAGCTGCGCGTGACCCTACGGCCGCGCCGCGCCGGCTCGGACGTCCTCGAACTCGGGATCTACGGCAACGGTGACGAGCAGTTGGCCAACGTGGTCGTCGACCCGATCAAGGATCGGCACGGCCGCAGCATCCTGCAGGTGCGCGACCAGAACACCTTCGCCGAGAAGTTGCGCCAGAAGCGGCTGATGACCCTGATTCACCTCTGGCTGGTGCACCGCTTCAAGGCCGACGCGGTCTACTACGTCACGCCGACCGAGGACAACCTCTATCAGACCGAGAAGATGAAGTCGCACGGCATCTTCAGCGAGGTCTATCCGGAGGTCGGCGAGATCATCGTCGCCGAGGTGAACAAGCCGCGTATCGCCGAGTTGCTCACGCCCGACCGGGTAGCGCTGCGGAAGCTGATCACCAAGGAAGACTAACCGCGCCCGCCAGCCAGTTCTCGAAACTCGCTTGGCGGTCTTCATATTTCGTGATCTCGCAGTCGTTAGTGCCACGGCGCACGAACATTGTCAGCGGCTGCCGGCTGCCCTGATCCCGGTCTCAATGGAGCCGTTATGGCAGTCGATGAGTGGACCCGCGAACCGCTCAAACGTGAAAGTCATCACACAGGCTATTCTTGCTTCCGCAAACAATTGCACATGTGTATGATTTAGGGCTATCGGCAGACTTCGCACTTGCTGGAACAACCGCAACCGAGAGGACACCACGATGAAATCTCAGACCAAGATGACGATCACGACCTTCAGCGGGGCCGCCGCGCTCGCTTTCGCCGTCGGCTTCGGTGGTCTCGGCGCCAGCCCAGTCGCCCCAGCGCCGGCCCCGGCGGCTCACGCTTCGTCGAGCGTCGCACCTGCGGCCCCCAATGCGTCAGCCCCCAGCGCAGTTCACCAGGCCATCCTCACCGGCTGCGTCTCGGGACTCGACTGCTAGGGCACCCAACACATTTAGCTTGCTCATCGATGGCCCATCTCCACCGCGAGATGGGCCATCGGCATGTCTGCCCCCATTCGATATCGTGCCGCCGTCGCGCTCGGTGCGGTTTGCAAGGCGCCCCAGCGGGTACGGAGGAGAGAGGTTGCAGGAGAGTCGCGAGAATGGGGAGTCTGATGAGATCGGAAGCTCGATCGGCGGTTGCGGTTTTCGGCGGTGCCGCCATGCTCGTTTTGGCGGTTGGCTGCGGCGGAGGCGGCAATAAAGCACCCAGCAGCACAACGACGACCACCACCACGCCCGCGACTTCGTCCAGCATTGCGCCGTCCACAGCTCCAGGTACCGGTGGCCCCAGCGGTGGTGGCGGGCCGGGTGGCGGCGGCGGCAGCGTTCCCGGTGGCCCCACCGGCGGTGGCGGACCCGGCGGCGGCGGCGGCAGTATCCCCGGCGGCCCCACTGGCGGTGGCGGACCCGGCGGCGGCAGTGGCAGCATCCCCGGCGTCGGTGGCGGCGGTGGCGGACCCGGCGGCGGCGGTGGCTGCGTCGGCAACATCTGCGGCGGCAACTGAAAGCACCCTTGCCTCACTGACGTGGCATAAGACTGTGCACGATAGGCTTGCTCATAGCCGATGGGGTCATGTCGATCTGGCCCCATCGGCTGAGCGCTCTCTGGGCCCCGCGATTGAGACAATCAGCGACGTCAGAGCCCGCTGATCCGCCTGGGGCTCACCAGCGTGAGTTATGGTTCTCCGCAACGCGACTGCAAGGGGAACTTCAATGGCGAAGCTCAGGTTCGGATACTTCATCGCCCCATTCCACCGCGCGGGCACCAACCCGACGCTGGCGCTGCAACGCGATCTCGAGTTCGTCCAGCACCTCGACGCTCTCGGCTTCGACGAGGCGTGGATCGGCGAACACCACTCGGCCGGAAGCGAAATCATCGCGTCGCCGGAGATCTTCGTCGCCGCGGCGGCCGAGCGAACGAAGTGGATTCGCTTTGGCACGGGCGTCATCTCGCTCTCGTACCACAACCCGCTGTGGGTCGCGGACCGGTTGATGATGCTGGATCACCTCACCCACGGTCGCATCATCGGCGGGGTGGGTCCCGGTTCGCTGCCCAGTGACTCGTCGATGATCGGCCTGACGCCCACCGACACCCGTGAGCTGTTGGAGACCAACCTCGACATCGTGGTCCGGCTGCTGGCGGGGGAGACCGTGAGCGCCAAGACCCCCACGCACGACCTGCACAATGCCCAGCTGCAGCTCGCCCCGTACTCCGATGGCGGTGTGCCGCTGGCGGTGGCCGCGGTCGCCTCGCCGACGGGCGCGCGGCTGGCCGGCAAGCACGGCATCGGCCTGCTATCCATCGGGGCGACCCTGACCATCGAGGGCTTCAACGCCCTGCAGTACCACTGGGACATCGTCGAAGAACGTGCCGCGGCGTTTGGCACCCAGGTCGATCGCAAGAACTGGAGCCTGGTCGGGCCCTTCCATATCGCCGAAACCGACAAGCAAGCGCGCGAGGATGTGAAATTCGGCCTCGAATCCTGGTTCCGCTACTTCCAGAAGGTGGCCGCGTTCCCGCAGATGACCATGCCGGGTGAGCAGATCGACGAGATGATCGACGTCATCAACGACAACGGCGCAGGTGTGATCGGCTCACCCGAGCGTGCCAGGGCACAGGTGCAGCGGATGTGGGACCAATCCGGCGGGTTCGGCTGCATGCTGCAGATGGGTCACGAGTGGGCCAATCCGGCGGCGACCAAACGCTCCGCCGAATTGTTCGCCGCCGAAGTGATGCCGCATTTCCAGGGCCAGGCACAGCCGACGCTGGATGCGGCCGGGCGCGCCAGCGATGCGCGGGAAGGCCTCGCGCAAACGCAGAATCAGGCCGTCGAGTACATGACCAAGAAGTACCAGGACGAAGTCGCCTCGAAGTAGCGGCTCACAGTCCGAACCATCGCAGCCAGCACGCGGCGCAGTTCGCCCAAGTCCTGCTCGTCGGGAGCGGCGGCTGACGACGCCCACGCCACATAACCGTCGGGCCGCACCAGTACCGCCGTGGCCGGCACGTCGCCGACCGGGTGTCCGGCCGCGACGGTGAGCTGATCGGCGGCATCGGTAACCGCAGCAGCCACGCTGCCGGATTCGGTGAGATCGAGAAGTAGCGGTCGGCCGGTGCGGGCCAGCTCTGCCACGCGTCTCGGTTCGCCGCCGTTCGTCACGCCGAAGTCGGGCACCCAGTGCCCAGTCAGCGGATGTGCGTCGGGCTCGGTGATGTACCGGTTTTCGGCCCCGGATATCAGGTTGTTGAGGCGACGGGCGATATCGGAATCGGTGAGCAGTTCGGAAAACAGCTGCCGCAGCGCGGTGACCTCCGGCCCGGGTCGGACCAGCGCCAATTGCGCCCGGCTGTGCATGATGACCCGCTCGGCGGCGGGCCGGCGCTCGGCTTCATAGGTGGCAAGCAAGGCGGGCTCAACGCGTCCGCGCAGGACCGCCGCGAGCTTCCAGCCAAGGTTCACCGCGTCCTGCAGACCCAGGTTGAGTCCCGGTCCACCCATCGGGGAGTGGACGTGTGCGGCATCGCCAACCAGAATCACCCGACCCACCTGATACCGCGACGCGATCCTCGAGTTGATCCCGGAGAATCGACGCAGATCGAGTGGCGCGTCTGGCGATACGGGCCGCAACGGGACATCGGCGCCGAGCACACGCTTGGCGCTGGCCTCCAGTTCGGCGAGGCTCATGGGCGGTTCGGCGCCGTCTTCGCGGCGTTCATCGCGCGGCGAGCTGTCCAGTTCAAAGATCAGGACCGCCGCCCGACCCCCGAGCGCACCGCACGCGAAGACGCCCCTCTCGGCCCGATGGAACTGCAGCGGTGGGACTCGGCCAAACCCCGGGATGTCCAGCCCGCCGCTGACCGAATCGACCCATTCGTCCGGCGGCAGCACATCGAATCCGAGCCGGACTACCGCGTCGTTCGACGACATCCCGGGGAATTCGATGCCGGCCAGCTTGCGCGTCGGGCTGCTGCCGCCGTCGGCGCCGACGAGATACTTGGCCCTTAACTGATAATTGCCGTCCGGCCCGGCGATATGTACCGTGACGCCGTCCGGGTCCTGGTCGAAACCAGTGAGCGCGTGACCCCAACGAATATCCACGTCATAGTCGACGGCCCGCTCCGCAAGCACCTGAACAAGCTTGGGTTGCTGAACGGGCAGCAGGAACACCTGCGAGTCCGTTGTCAGCGCGAGATCCAACGGGAAAGCCGCAAACATCGGCGCGCGGGTTCAGCCGAGGCGGCTCCGCCGTTCCCGCAAGAGTGCCGTAGAGGCCGCGGTGGTCCAGGATCCGAACCCCTTGGCCGATAACGCCGTTGGCCCGCCGTTGGGAATTAGGGCCGAGCATGGGGTCCAGCACCACCGGCCGGATCCCGTTCAATCCCAGTTCGCCGGCCAGCATCAGCCCGTTGGGACCACCACCCGCGATGACGACATCGATCACTTAGCCAAACTTAATAGTTGGAGACGGGCCCGACAAACGCCAGCTCAACTGACAGCGCGTGTTTTCATAATTCAGCGCTAGCCGCTTCCCAGCTGAGAGCTAGTGACGGGACGCATACCGGAAGCATGACCTCCACCGCGCTATCCGTCCCGCACCGTCGGCAATTACGGATCATGCAACTCATCTTCGCCGGGGTCGCGGCCATCGCGATGCTGGCGTTTGTCGACGCGGCACGCCCCGACGCCGCGGCGGCCCCATTCGGCCAGGTGCGCCTGACGGACACGGCCATCGAGTCGCCGCTGCCCCAGAGCCCACCCAACCTCGTCGGCGGTGGCATCGCCGCCGATGACAACGACGACCAGGCCCAGCTACAGCAACAGCTGGCGCAGCAGCAGATGCAACAGTCCGAGCAGGAAGCCGAACAACAAAACGAAGCGGCCGAGCAACAGGCCCTCCAAGACGAGCTACAGGGTCAGCAAACCGAGCAACAGGCCAACAACCCCTAGTCCTGCCCGAAGCGTGGCGGCCGCTTGCTGCGGCCGTCACGCGCCTCGGATCAGCGCTACCGTGACGCGCTCGATTCGCGCTCGGCCGTCTTCACCAGTCGATCCGCAGAAGCTTGACCGCCCCACCCAGCGCGGCCCGCATCACCGGCCCAGTCCCGCGAACTCCCTCGATGAACGAGCCCGACCAGCGGATGTCGGTGCCGCCCGCCGCATTCGGGGTCAAGACCACCTCGGCGACGTAGTCCTTCGCCGCGGACGCGGGCGAATCACCTTGTAAACCTGCCGGCGATCCTGCTCGTATTCGACGATCTCCTCCTGCGCCAGGACCGGCCACACCCCGATCTGGCGAACCGCCCCGACCCCGCCCGGTGCCGGATCGCCTTGTCGCGCCCAACTCGACTGAAGGACTATTGGCTTGGCCCAGCTCGACCAATTACCGCCGTCCGCCAAAAGCCGGAATACCGTTGCGGCAGGCGCGCTGCTGGTCCGGTGGATCTCGAACGAAAACTTGCGACCTGACATAGCCGCGTACCCTACCGCCAACGCCATCGACCCGGTCCTGCGGTGCTGACAGCTAGTCAGCCGAAGCGCATCATTCAGGGCATGGCGCGACAGTCTCTTCTGGTGAACGCGAGGCGGCCGTCGCTACTTCTCGCGGCCGCAGTGTTGTTCAGCGCCTGCGGCGACGGTGGTCAGCACA
Organism: uncultured Actinomycetota bacterium; assembly: GCA_963832935.1. Classification (GTDB taxonomy): domain Bacteria; phylum Actinomycetota; class Actinomycetes; order Mycobacteriales; family Mycobacteriaceae; genus Mycobacterium. The sequence goes on along the minus strand of CAWHWA010000005.1, from coordinate 86,704 downwards.
CCGCGCTCACTACCACCTCCGGGGTCACTGCGGACAATGCAGCCGCCAACGCGGCCAGCCAGAAAGTGCTGAATGACGCCATCGATTCCGAATCTCCGGGATGCTCGGCCGCAGTGGGCGTCAAGGGAAATGTCGCCTGGACGGGGGTACGCGGTCTGGCCGACCTGTCGACCGGCAGTGCGATCACCACAGACACGGTGTTCGATATCGCGTCGGTATCCAAGCAGTTCACTGCCACGGCGCTGTTGTTGTTGGTCGATGCCGGCAACCTGACGCTCAACGACCCGCTGTCCCAGCACCTTCCCGAGCTGCCGTCGTGGGCCGGCACCGTCAATGTCGGACAACTGATGCACCAGACGAGCGGCATCCCCGACTATGTCGGACTGCTCGAGGCGCAGGGGTTTCAATTCGCCGACCGCACGACCGAGGATCAGGCACTACGGGCTGGGTTCGACGGGTCGGCCAGGCCAAGGACCGACTAACGACGTCCGTGGCGATCAGCTGCAATAGCGATGAGCAGGATCCGGAAACCCTTGCCGACTCGATAGCGAGACTCTGGATGTAGCTCGCAGTGAAGTGTGCACTGTCAGACGACGACACGGTTGGTCATCTCAATAAGCTTGGATCATGACGAGCGATCACGACGAGCCCGATTGGGTGCAGCGACTGCCGCCTGGATCCTTTGATCTCACGGAGGAATTGGCCCACTGGCGAGACATGCGTGGTGGGGTCGTGCCCTCGGATATCGCCGGCGACATGGATAAGGCCAACGCCGAACTGGCGGCCTCCGGGCTGGTGGACCAGGTCGCCAAGGTCGGTTGCCGGGCGCCAGATTTCACTCTGCCCGACGCCCTGGGACGCATCGTCTCCCTTGCCGAACGACTCGGCCGAGGTCCTGTGGTCCTGTCTTTTTACCGGGGCATCTGGTGCCCGTTCTGCAATCTCGAGCTGCGTGCCCTGCAGCAGGTGATGCCCGACATCGCGGCACTCGGCGCAACTTTGATCGCTGTTTCGGGCATGACACCGGACATGTCGCTCTCCGCGACGCAGCGATTAGACCTCAGCTATGACGTTCTCACCGATGCCGGACTGTCGGTGGCCAGCAGCTACGGGCTGGTCTGGAAATTGCCCGGATATCTACAAGACGACTATGCGCGGCTGGGACACCCGATCGAGAAGTTCAACGGACCGGGTGAGCCGGTCTTGCCCGTTCCCGCGACGTTCGTCGTGAACACCGACGCGATCATCCGCTTCGCTTACGCCAACCCGAACTACATGTACCGGGCCGATCCGGCCGACGTCATACGGGCCCTCCGAAACCTGGCCTGAGCCTCATCAGCCGGGCGTCCGGCGGAGGTGGTGTCTGGGCGGCATGTGCGGATCAGGTGATGTCGGTGGCGGTCATACCAATCACGGTACGGCCGTCGTCGAGTTCGATGTTGGTCAAGGCCACGGCCGCGGGCAGCGTCGCCAGGAAGCGCCCCAGGCCGGCTTCGGAGATCCGGAACAACTCGCCCGGGCAGGCCCCCGTCGTCGTCAACTTGTCGACGAACCGGGCGCCGAGTTGCTCGAGCCGCCAGTGCTGAGGCTGTCCGCGTAAGTAGGCGCCGAATACCGCTAGGTCGACGCCGGTTCGGGTCAACAGTGTGGAGGCGGTGCCGGTTAATCGTGCGCCGATGTCGGCGGCGATTTGGTCGTGGAATGCCGGGACGACGATCGTCACTCCGAACGGAGTGCCGGCCGGCGTCGGCGCGACGGGAACGGCGACCGCGGCCATGTCGAGCAGATTGCAGAAGTTGGTGTAGGTGCCCATCCGGCGGTTGGTCGCCACGGGATCGGTTCGTATCTCGCTCAACGTGGGATGTTCGGTGGTGGTGGGCAGCAGCAAGGCATCGAAACCCTCGAGCAGGCAAGCGGCATCGGCCCGCGCACGTGTCAATGCGTCCAGGTCGGCGGCGAAGGCGGGCCCAGTGACCGCGCGGGCCGCGGTGATGATCGACGCCACCACGGGATCGGCGCTTGCCGGTGCGCTGTCAAGGAATTCACCGACTGCCGCGTATCTTTCGGCGACGAGTGCGCCGTCATAGAGCAGCAGGGCCGCGTCCAGCAGGACGGAGATGTCGATCGGTTCGACGCTCAGCCCGGCGTCGGCGGCGACACGCACCGACTCCTCGAAGGCGTCGCGGTAGCCGGGACTCAGCGCGGTGAGGTTCTCGGCTGCCGGGATCGCCAGCCGTGGCGCGGTGGGCGCCGCCAGGCGAACGTCGGCGGGCCAGGGGCGGCTGCGGGGGTCGCGGAAGTCCGGGCCGGCCATCACGGCGACTGCTGCGGCGGCCAGGTTGAGGTCCGCGGCCAGCACGCCGACGGCGTCGTAGCTGGCGCAGGCCGCGACGACCCCGTGGGTGGGGATGGTCCCGAGAGTGGGTTTGATGCCGACGAGACCGTTGAGTGCGGCGGGGAGCCGAACCGATCCCGCCGTGTCGGTGCCGACGCCGATGTCGGCGATGCCCAGCGCGACGGCGACGGCCGAACCGGAACTGGACCCTCCGGCGACCAGATGTGGATGACGCGAATTGCGCACGGCGCCATAGGGACTACGGGTACCGGTCGAACCGCAGCCGAATTGGTCGAGGTTCGTTTTGCCGAGGACCAGAGCCCCCGCATCGCAGAGTCGTTCGATCGCGACCGCAGTGATTGCCGGCTGGTAGGCAAACTCACGGCACCCCGCGGTGGTCGGCAGGCCCGCGACGTCGATGTTGTCTTTCACGGCGACCAACAGCCCCGCCAGGGGCAAGCGCTCTCCCGCGGCGACTCGTTGTTCGACCGCCGCGGCGTCGCCGAGCACGTCGGCCTGATCGCGTAACGTGATCCAGACTTCAGGCCGGTCGGCTTGCACGATTTTCCGATACGCCGCGGTCACGCGTGCGGTGGGCGACAGATGCGTGTCGATGATCATTCGGCGGACGGCCTCACAACACGTGGGGCGCAATGAGCACCGCAGCGCCGGACACCGCGAAACCGATCAGGAACGCGATCACCGTAAAGCCCATCACCTGGCGCACATTGAGCTTCGCGATCGCGAGCACCGGCAATAACCAAAACGGCTGAACCATATTCGCGACGCCCTCACCGACCGCGACCGACATCGAGATCAGCCCAAGGTAAGCCGGCGAGTGTTGGCCGATGGCCAGCGCTGAGCCGACCGCGATCGGCCCCTGCACCGCCCAGTGCCCACCACCGGACGGTACGAACAGTGAGATGAGGACCGAGCCGACGAACGTCAGGAACGGCAGCGTGAACTGATCTGCGCCCCGCACCAGCGCCTCGGCCAGAACCGTCTGCAGCGCTCGGCCTGACCCAGCCGGCAGGTAACCCAGCAGACCGGCAATACCGCCGTACAAGGGATATTGCAGTAGCAATGGACCGGACACCTTCGCCGCGCCAGAGAACGCGCGGATGAAGCGAATCGGCGTGCCGTGCAGCAACGCGCTGGTGACGGTGAACAACATGATCATCGACGAGATGTTCAGCGCAAAGCCGCTCAGCACGAAATACGTTATGCCCGCGGCGAAGACAAGGACATTGAGGATCCACAGATTCTCCAGCCGCTCGGCGAATGTCCGCGGGCCCTCCGGCGCGTCCGGTTCGGGCTCCTCGTCGAACACCGCAGGATCGGGCTCGAGACCCTCACTGGGCGCCATCCGCCAGATCGTGATGGCGAGCAGAGCCACCACGACGATGACCGCGATCCAGCTGTAAGGCTGAAAGATCGTCGACCCCAACGGCACGATCGTTCCGGTCATCTTGTGAATCACGTTGATGGGACTGGTGCTATCGGTGTTTGCGAGCGCGATCGATGACGAAAGGCCCTGCGTCCAGACGAGATAGCCCATAAACCCGGTGGCGACGAGGTAGCCGAAATGCACCCCGGTAAGCCGTTTTGCGATCTGGCGCGCGACCAGCGCACCGGCCACCAGACCCAGGCCCCAGTTCAACAACGAGAAGACGGTGCTGACGCCGAAGCACAGCAAGGCTCCCTGGACCTGGTTCGTCGGCTTACTCGCGACACGAGTGATGGCCCGTTTCACAGACGGGCGCCTCGGCCAGCGTGTAACCGGTCACCAGAACGAGCACCATCTGGAACGCGAAGGTGAAGATGTTCTGCGATCCCCATACGCCGCCGTACCACGCTTTGAGAGCACCGGCCGGCGTCGCACCCCGGACGAGCAGCGCAACGAGGGCGGCCACGACGAGAGTGAGGATGACCGCGAACAGATACGGGTCAGGCATCAAGCGTTCGACGTACCGGACGCACAGCATGGTGAAGCGCTGCATGATGCCGCGACGTTCGACGTGCCCGTGTTGTTTGGTCGTCATTGCCCGCCTTTGCCGCGACGCTGCGCCCGCGTTGTGATCCCGTTGAATCGAGGAAACCCATAGGTAACCCGGATTTGTTTCGGGCAGGTGTCTTTAACTGAACTCGTAGACAAAGACAACGATGATTGCCACGGCCAGCAGAATCAAGCCGGCCACGATGACGGCGCGAACAAGGCGGGACTGACGCGCAAACCAGTGGTGCATCTGGGCGAAGCGCCAATCGGTCCAGGCGTAGGCGCGCGCAGCCCAATCGGCTTCGACCGCCAGCAGGCGAAAAGCGACCAGCAGCGCCGGGATGCCGAACTCGGGGAGCAACACGGTCAGCGGAATGGAAGTGATGAGCAGCACGCCGCCCAGGACGGCAACGCCCACCCGAACCGGCATCGCTCTGGCCCGACCCCGCTCGCGGTAGGCGAGCACTCGGATCAGTGCGTCGTCGCGCGTCACGGGGCGGTGGTCGCGAGGGTCCACGGTCACTCCTCCAGGCCCCCGGCGGTGTCGGCTCGGACTCTAGCCGATGGCTGGAACCGAAGGACGGTATCGCGGCACACCTAGAATGCGGAGATGGATTCTGGTTCCCGACAGGACTCCGTGGCTCCAAAAGGCCTGCTACGAATAGAGGATTGCCTGGACGCCGACGGCAACATTTCGCTGCCGCCGGGCACGACCCTGATCTCTCTAATCGAGCGCAACGTCGCAAACGTCGGTGATTCCGTGGCGTATCGCTACCTGGACTACGCCCGCTCCGAAGGACACGCGCTCGAAGTGACCTGGGCCCAGTTGGGGGTCCGATTGCAAGCCATCGCTGCCAATGTCCAGCAGTTCGCGGGCGACGGTGACCGGGTGGCGATCCTCGCGCCACAAGGTATCGACTACGTTGCCGGCTTCTACGCCGCGATCAAGGCGGGAACCACCGCGGTGCCGTTGTTCGCGCCTGAACTACCGGGTCACGCCGAGCGTCTGGCGACAGCGCTTCACGATTCCGAGCCGACCGTGGTTCTCACCACCGCGGCGGCGAAAGACGCGGTGGAGAGCTTTCTGATCGACGGCACGCAACTGAGTAAGCCGCAGATCGTCGTCATCGATGAGATCGCTGACTCGGCGGGGGAGTCGTTCGTCTCGGTGGAGGTGGACATCGACCAGGTTTCCCACTTGCAGTACACCTCGGGTTCGACCCGCCCTCCGGTCGGCGTAGAGATCACACACCGAGCAGTCGGCACCAACCTGGTGCAGATGATTCTGTCGATCGACCTGCTGAACCGGAACACCCACGGCGTGAGCTGGCTACCGCTGTACCACGACATGGGGCTGTCGATGATCGGCTTTCCCGCGGTGTACGGCGGCCATTCCACCCTGATGTCGCCAACCGCGTTCGTGCGCCGGCCGCAGCGGTGGATTCAGGCGTTGGCCGCGGGGTCGCGCGAAGGCAACGTGGTTACCGCCGCGCCCAACTTCGCCTACGAGTGGACGGCACAGCGCGGCCTGCCCGCCGCGGGCGACGACATCGACCTCAGCAATGTCGTGCTGATCATCGGATCCGAGCCCGTCAGCATCGAGGCGATCGCGACGTTCAACAAAGCGTTCGCGCCCTACGGGTTACCACGCACGGCGTTCAAGCCCTCGTACGGCATTGCGGAGGCGACGCTGATGATCGCGACGATCGAACCCAGCGCCGAGGCGACGGTGATCTACCTCGACCGAGAACAGCTGGGTGCGGGTCGCGCGGTGGGTGTCGGCGCGGATGCCCCCAATGCCGTGGCGCAGGTGTCATGCGGTCAGATCGCTCGCAGCCTGCGGGCGGTGATCGTCAACCCGGAGACCGCTGCCGAGCTACCCGACGGCGCGGTCGGCGAAGTCTGGTTGCAGGGCGACAACGTGGGCCGCGGCTACTGGGGACGCCCCGAAGAAACCGAACAGGCCTTTCACGCGCAGCTGGGGTCGCGCTTGGGGGAGGCCAGCCACGCCGAGGGCTCGGCGGCCGAAGGTTCGTGGCTGCGGACCGGCGACCTGGGCGTGTATCTGGAGGGCGAGCTGTACATCACCGGCCGAATCGCGGATCTGGTGACCATCGGCGGTCGCAACCACTATCCGCAGGATATCGAGTCCACCGTCGCCGAGGCCTCGCCGATGGTGCGACGCGGATATGTGACGGCATTCTCGGTGCCGGACAACGGGTTGCGGGAGTGCGACACCTCCGACAGCAGCCTGGTGATCGTTGCCGAACGCGCAGCGGGCACCAGCCGCGACGATCCGCAGCCCGCGGTCGAGGCGATCAAGGCCGCGGTTTCACACCGGCATGGTCTCACCGCTTCCGACGTGCTCTTGCTGCCGGCCGGCGCTATTCCGCGCACCACCAGCGGCAAGCTGGCCCGCCTGGCCTGCCGCGCTGCATACCTCGGCGGTGAGCTGGGCGCGCACTAGCAACTCGGTCAAACGAATTCGGGGTGGCATTCTGGCCCTATGGGTCTGCTCATCCGGCTGGCGGAGTTCCTGATCCTGCTGCTCCCGCTGGTAGGCCTGGCCATCGGCGCGGTACGAGCGTTCGGTGACCATAAGCGCCGAGCCCAGGACACGATCGAGCCGGCGGCCGCGCCGCCCGAACCCACCGCTATCGGTCAAGCCGCCCAATGGCGATCGGCGCGACGGATCCTCGAGGAGCACAGCCGGCACCGACGCCCGATGGCTGGAGTACGAGCTCGACTTCGCCAAGCTACTCGACTTCCCGCTGATGACCGATTTGCGCGATCCGCTCACCGTCGCCTTTCACAAATCCAAACTCCGGGCAGACTTGTTGCGGCCGGTCAAAGCCGAAGATCTCCTCGATGACCGGGAAGCCGCCGCGAAATACCAAGTCGCCGTGGAGGACTACGTGACCGCATTCAACGTCGCCGAGGCGGAGGCGATACGCAGACGGCGCAACGACTTCTCCCGCGACGAACAGCAGCGGATTGCTCGCGCCCAGCGGCTGTTGAGGACGGCGTCGGACTCCGCTGCCACGCCCCGGGAACGCCAGAATGCCTATGACTTGGCCCGGAAAGAACTCGACGGCCTCATCGTGTTTCCCGCCACCACGCAGGCCGGCATCGAACGTGGGATCTCCGGTGAGATCGAGGGATAGGTCCGCTCATGCGTGTCACGATGACGAGATGACCACACCCGGCCAGCCGGCTCAACCCGATGGGGCCCTCGCGGGGTTCCCCGTCACGCCGCCACCTCTGCCGGGCCCGGTCGCCTTCGACCAGTGCTGGACTGACCTGACGTTCGTCCACTGGCCGGTACAACCCGACAGCGTCGCGGACATGTACCCACCCGGGACGCGTCCCGACGTTTTCGCCGACGGGATGACCTACGTGGCGTTGGTCCCGTTCGCCATGACGAGCACCAAAGTTGTTACCGCGCTACCGCTTCCGTATTTCGGCCGTTTCCTGGAGACCAACGTGCCGGCTGTACTCGATCGACGACGCCGGCCGGCACGGCGTCCTCTTCCGGTCGCTGGAAACGGCTCGCCTGGCGGTCGTGCCCGTCACCCGGATCGGCCTCGGCGTCCCCTACACCTGGGCGAAGATGCGGATGGCGCGAGATGGCGAGCACATCACGTATCAGAGCGTGCGCCGGTGGCCGCGCCGCGGCCTGTGTAGCCGGCTGACCATCGCCGTCGGCGAGGTGGTGGAACCGACACCGCTGGAGGTCTGGCTCACCGCGCGCTGGGGGGCGCACACTCGTAAGGCCGGCCGGACCTGGTGGGTGCCGAACGAGCACGGACCGTGGCCGTTGCACGCGGCCGAAATACTCGAGCTGAGCGACGAACTGGTCGATGCCAGTGCCGTGCGGCCCGCCGGCGATCGGCTGCGCGCCCTCTTTTCGCCCGGTGTGCGAACCCGTTTCGGTCGCCCGTGCCTGGTGCACTGACGCGGCCGAGATCTCACGGGCAGGTGTAACCGCCGTCGATGACGACGTCGGAACCGGTCATGTAGCTGGACGCCTCGCTGGCCAAGATAGAGGTACAGGCCGGTGAGTTCCTCGGGCCGGCCGATGCGCCCGAGCGGAATTTTCGGCTCCCACAGCCGGTGGTACTCCGCCATCGGTTCGACGAGTTCGGTGAGGATGTAGCCCGGGCTGACGCTGTTCACCCGGATGTTGTGCGGCGCGAGCTCCACAGCCAGCGCCTTGGTCAACTGGATGACCGCGGCCTTCGAGGTGCAGTAGTGGCCTGCCTGTTGCGGGACGTTGATGATGTGGCCGGACATCGAGGCGGTGTTGATGATGGCCCCGCCGCGGCCTTGGCTGACCATCGCCCGCGCGGCTGCCTGCGCGGTGAGGAATACGCCGGTCACATTCGTGTCCTGCATGGCCTGGAATTCCTCCGGCGACATTTCCAGCATCGCTTTCAGATTGATGATGCCGGCGTTGCAGACCGCGATGTCGATGCCACCCAACTCCGCGGTCACTTGGTCCACCATCCGGCCCACCTGATCGGGTTGGGTCACGTCACAACCGATCGGCATGACCGTGCCGCCGGTCGAGGCGAGTTCAGCGGCGACCTTTTCCAAGACCTCGAAGTGCCGCGCCGCGATGGCCACTTGCGCGCCTGCTTGAAGGTATGCCTCGGCCACTTTTTTGCCGATGCCGCTGGATGCCCCGGTCACCAGAGCCGTCCTGCCGTGCAAATCAAACAAGTCCAAAACGCTCATGCGATATCCCTACCAAGACGAGCCGCGGAAAACCGGAACACGTTCTAGTGTGTCCTGCTATGGGCAACTTCAGCAGGGCCGAAATTGAACAAGCCGTCGCGAACTACACAACTGTGGCGGAAGGGTGCAGCGCATCTGGCGACTGGCGGCCTTTTGCGGATTTATTCACCGAGGACGTTGTCTACATCGAACATCACTACGGCGTCTTTCACGGACGCGAAGCGGTGCGGGACTGGATCGTCGCCGTCATGGCTCCGTTTCCGCACATGCGCTTTCCCGGCGACTGGACTGCCTACGACGACGACAATGACGCCGTCGTCATCATGATCAAGAATCTGCTCGACCACCCGACCGACCCGAACGGAGAGCCGTTCTGGTTCCCGAATTGGACCCGCCTGGTCTACGCCGGTGACGGCCTGTTCTCCAGCGAGGAAGACATCTACAACCCGAACCGCGATGCGCCGGGTGTGGTGGGTGCGTGGCTGCAGGCCGGCGGTCAGCTGGCGTCCAACGAGATCCTGCAGCCCAACGCCAGCTAGGCCGACGAAAGGTTCGGCTGCCGTTTCCGTCGACGTGACCGAACCGCCGACAGCGCCTGCTCCCAGGCGATCATCGTCGTCGCCTTGAGGTTGGCCGGCTTGGCGCTGTCCCTCGATAGCAGCGCGGTGGCGGCGGCTTTCGTGGTCGCCGACGCCTTCGACATGTGGCCCGAGTCGAACGGTGGTTGCGGGTCGTATTCGAGCGCGAGCTGGATCGCCTTGGCGCGGCCTTCGCCGCCGATCTCACCGGCCAGCCAGAACGCGAGGTCAAGTCCCGCGGACACCCCCGCACTGGTGACGACGTTGTCCTGGCGCACGACGCGCTCGTCGGTGACCGGAATGGCGCCGAATCCCTTCAGCAGGGGTATCGCCAGCCAATGCGACGTCGCCCGCCGGCCCTCGAGCAGGCCGGCCGCGGCCAGGATCACCGAGCCCGAGCACACCGACGCCGTCCAGCCAGCGGTTCGATGCGCCCCGCGCAGCCAGTCCAGCAACACCTCGTCACGTGCGTGCACCGGAGTCGACGGACCGCCCGGCACCAGAATGACGTCGGGCGAAGGGGTTTCGGCGAGCGAATGCGTGGCGCCGATGACCAGCACACCGGAGTCCGCGGTGATCGGGCCGATTTCATGCCAGACGAATCGCACCTCGGCGTCCGGCAAGTTACGCAGCACCTCGTAGGGGCCGATCATGTCCAGCGCGGTGAATCCGGGATAGGTCACAAATGCGATTTGAGTCATCGGTGCCGTCCTTTCTGCTGAGGGCCTCAATAATCAAGCGAAGGCCTTGCGGTAATGATCTGGAGAGACGCCGATGCGGCGAATGAAGTTGCGCCGCATGGTTTCCGCGGTACCGAACCCGCAGCGAGTCGCGATCGCGACGACGGTGTCGTCGGTCTCTTCCAACTGGCGGCGCGCGGCTTCGGTGCGGACACGTTCGACGTAGTGGCCGGGCGCCTCGCCGACCTCGTCGCTGAACACCCGGGTGAAATGGCGCGGGCTCATCGTCGCGCGGCGGGCCAAATCACCGATGCTGTGCGGGGCGCCCGGTTCGGCCTCGATGGCCTCCTGCACCTCGCGGATGCAGGTGCGTTTGGCTCGCGGCATCCACACTGGCGCGGCGAATTGGGTCTGCCCTCCAGGGCGGCGCAAATACAGCACCATCCAGCGGGCGACTGTCTGCGCGATCTCGGTTCCGTGGTCGTCCTCGACCAGCGACAGTGCGAGGTCGATCCCCGCGGTGACGCCCGCGGCCGTCCATACCGTGTCGGAGCTGCGGATGAAGATCGGGTCGGGATCGACGTCGATGGCGGGGAACTCACTGGCGAGGCGCTCCGCGAAGGCCCAGTGCGTGGTCGCGCGGTGGCCGTCCAGCAGCCCCGCCTCGGCGGCCAGGAACGCGCCCGTGCAGACCGTGACGATGCGGCGGGCGCTGCCCGCGACGGCCTTGATCCAGGTCATCAGCTCCGCGTCGGACCGGGCGGCATCGACGCCACCGCCGCCGGGCAGCACGACGGTGTCGATCTGATCGTCCGGGTCCGGGAGCGGGGCGCTCACGAACGCGAGACCGGTCGCGGTGCTGATCGGCTGGCCGTCGACCGAGGCCACGGCGACGTCGTATCCACCGTTGGTCAGCAGCGATGCGCCGGTGAAGACGTCGTGCGGCCCGACCACATCGAGCGCCTGGACGCCCGGAAAGCCGACGATGACGACCTTGCGAACCATGGACTCAGTGTTCGCCGGACGGGCCGTGTCGTCTAGGCCGGGTACCCCACGAATTAGGACATCCGGACCTGCCCCCAGGCCGCTCGACCGGGCTTGGCAGACTGTGCTCATGGCACAGATAACCCTGCGGGGAAATGCGATCAACACTGTCGGCGAGCTTCCCACCGTCGGATCTAAAGCCCCAGCCTTCAATTTGACCGGCGTCGATCTGGGCGCCGTCACCAGCGACCAGTTCAGCGGTAAGTCCGTGCTGCTGAACATCTTTCCGTCCGTCGACACCCCGGTGTGCGCGACGAGCGTGCGGAAATTCAACGAGCGTGCCGCCGGAGGCGGTGCGACCGTGGTGAACGTGTCGAAGGATCTGCCGTTCGCGCAGAAGCGATTCTGCGGCGCGGAGGGGATCGAGAACGTCACCACGGCGTCGGCATTCCGTGACAGCTTCGGCGAGGACTACGGCATCACGATCACCGACGGCCCCATGGCGGGGCTGCTTGGCCGGGCCGTCGTGGTCATCGGCGCCGACGGCAACGTTGCCTACGCGCAACTGGTGCCCGAGATCGCCGAGGAGCCCGATTACGACGCGGCGCTGGCAGCGCTGGGCTGAGTTTCGGGTCATAACCCCAGCAGTCGGACCGCTTCGGCCCGCATCTCGACTTTGCGCACCTTTCCGGTGACGGTCATCGGGAACTCGTCGACGATGTGGACATAGCGGGGAATCTTGTAGTGCGCGAGTTTCCCGGCGCAGAAGGCCCCGACGGCTTCGGCGTCCAGGGGCCGACGGTCTGGCCGCATTTTGATCCAGGCGCAGACCTCCTCGCCGTACTTGGTGTCGGGAACGCCGATGACCTGCACGTCATCGATGTCGGGATGGGTGTGCAGGAAGTCCTCGATCTCTCGGGGATACACATTCTCACCGCCGCGGATGACGACGTCCCTGATGCGTCCGACGATTGCGCAATACCCGTCGTCTTGCATCACCGCCAGGTCACCGGTGTGCATCCAGCCGTCGTGATCGATGACCTCGCGAGTTTTGTCGTCAGCGTGCCAGTAACCCAGCATCACCGAGTAGCCGCGGGTGCATAGCTCGCCCGGCTGGCCTCGCGTGACGATCGTGCCGCTGCCGGCGTCGATGACCTTGATCTCGACGTGCGGGTGAGCCCTGCCCACCGTGGCGGTTCGGTGCTCTAGGTCGTCGTCGATCCGGGTCTGGCAGGACACCGGGGAAGTCTCGGTCATGCCATAGGCAATGGACAGCTCCGACATGTTCAGTTCGTCGACGCACCGCCCCATCACCTCCACCGGACACGAGGCGCCTGCCATGATCCCGGTCCGCAATGACGACACGTCGCGGCCGGCCAGGTCGGCATGACCGAGTATCGCGATGAACATCGTGGGCACACCGTAGAGGCCGGTGCAGCGCTCCTTTTCGATGGCTTCCAGCGTCGCGGCGGGATCGAAACCGGCCGCCGGAATCACCATGGTGGCGGCGTGGGTGGTGCAGCCCAAATTGCCCATCACCATGCCGAAACAGTGGTAGAAGGGCACGGGGATACACAGGCGGTCCCCGGGTCGAAGCCTGATGCATTCGGTGACGAAGAACCCGTTGTTGAGGATGTTCCGGTGCGACAGAACGGCCCCCTTTGGGGAACCCGTTGTGCCCGAGGTGTATTGGATGTTGATCGGGTCCGACGGATTCAGTGTGGCCAATCGGCAACGTAATTCGTCAGCGGTTACCTCATCGGCGCGCTGCCGCAGTCGCTCCCAGTCACTGGTGCCCAGGAACACGACGTCGACCAATCCGGGGACCTCGGGATGTACCTCCTGAATCATTCGGCGATAGTCGGAGGTCTTGAAGGTCGTCGCCGACACCAGCAGCTCGGTGTCCGAATCGCGCAGCACGTGCGATAACTCGTGAGTGCGATACGCGGGATTGACCGAGACGAGGACCGCGCCGATCTTGGCCGAGGCGTACTGGAGGATGGTCCATTCCGGGCAGTTGGGTGACCAAATTCCGACCCTGCCCCCGCGCTGGATGCCGATGGCCATCAATGCGCGTGCCACACAGTCGATCTCGGCGTTGAGTTCGGAGTACGTCCACCGCCGGCCGCCGGCCACATCAACAAGCGCCTCGATGTCCGGGTATGCCTGCGTGGTGCGCTCGAAGTTCGCCCCGATCGTCTCATTCAGCAGCGGAGTATCGACGGGACCCGCGTCGTAGGAATCGACGGCGCCGTCGATATTCTCTCCACCCGAGATGATCATGTCTTTCCTGCGGTCGACGACATAAATGTAGCCGTCGCCGTCCTGCCGGACCACCGCAGTAGCGGTGCCGAATAGCGCAACCGGCTCAGGTGGGCGTCAGCGTAAACGGCAGCGAGTAGATCCCCGGGCCATCTCCGGGGCATCCGGGTGCGCCGACGGTGAAAGTCCGCTTGCCATGGAAACTTCCGTCGCCGTTGGGCATCAGAAAGTCGGACCGCCGCGTGTCAACTGTGCTGCCGTCGTCGCAGTGGAACGGGTAGTCCGAGCTTGATACCCACCTGTCGTTGACCCACTGGTAGTCGAACAGGACCGGCGCAGTGGGGTTGTCGGTGAGCTGGTCGACGAGCAACCAATGCGCGACACAGCCCGAGGCGTCGCAGGTGGTGGTGAAGTTCGCGGGTTGTATCGACGGTTCTGACAGTCGCGGTTGGCCGTTGAACGTCTGCTTCGAATGATCGAGGAAGGTGTCGTAGGCGCCGTTGAGCGGGACTGGCTGCGACCAATCGGCGCCGGCGGCCGGTGCGGCGACGACGGTAGTGACGACCACGGCGGCCCATCCGAGATGTCTGAGTGCCATCGGCGGTCACTGTAGCCCGATGCGGCGCCGAGTTGCCCGACAATGCCGGCATTCGTTTGCAGTACCGGACTTTCGCCGCTTCTGATCTGTGGCGTCGGCGCCGATGCGTGTTAGCCTGTCGATTCCCGTCGCGTTAGCCGCGGGCTCGACAGACACACAAGGAGTGACCACGCAATGATGCGTATCGCCCAGGTTGCGGCGACGGCCGCGATCCTCGTGATGACCGTCCTGTCGGCCGGCTGCAGCAGCAAGTCAACCGTCAAATCCGATGGGGCAGCGCAGTCGGTGGTCGACGTCGTCGCCAAGCAGACCGGTTTTCATCCCACCGATGTGCACTGTCCCTCCGGCGTGGAGGCCAAAGTCGACGTGCAGTTCGACTGTCACTTCACCGGCCCGGAGGGCAAGGAGTACACAGCAAACATGAAGATCACCAAGGTCAACGGCAGCGAAGTCGATTTCGCCGTCAACAGCCATCCAAGCTAGGCCTGCCCGGGCCGGAGCCGATCCGCGGTCGCGGCTAGCACCTCGCGGCAGCCGGTCCACATTTGCTTGATGATCTCGGCGGCGGGTGGGATGTCATCGATCCGGCCGGCGACCTGACCGGTGTTGGCGACGCTGGCGTCCATGTCGCCCTCGAAGTAGAGCCGCTGAACGCGTTGCAGCGCGGCGCCGCCCTCCTCGAAAGACACTGACTTATCCAGCTTTTCGGCGGCCGGAGTCCGGATGACACGCATCATCCGCTTGCCGTCGAGGGGGAGTAGCACGGTCGCGGTTTCGTCGGCTTCCACGACCGCTTGTTTGAGGTTGCCGTGCACCGGGGAATCGGCCGAGGCCAGCAACCGGGTGCCCATCTGGACCGCCTCGGCGCCGAGCACAAATGCGGCGGCCATCGATCGGGCGTCGCAGATGCCTCCTGCCGCCACGATCGGGACGTCCACGTGCGCCGCCACCAACGGCAGCAGCACCATGGTCGACGCCCCGAACCGGTTCTTGAAGCCGCCGCCCTCCACCCCTTCGACCACCAGCCCGTCCACTCCGGCGTCGACGGCCTTTTTCGCCGCGGCCAGGGTGCCCACTACGTGAAACACGGTGATCCCGGCATCGTGGAGCCGATCGGTGAACAGCGAGGGGCTCCCGGCCGAGGTGGTCACGAAGCGAATCCCGTTGGCGACGAGCAGGTCTATGACCGTCGGGTCACGGTTGAACAGCAGTGCGATATTCGCGCCCACCGAACCGCTGGTGAGATCGCGAACTCGTTGCAGGTCGGCCCGCCCCTGATCGGAGGTGGTCTCGATGATCCCCAACGCGCCCGCGTTGGACACCGCGGCGGCGAGCTGAGCGCCGGCGATGTAGGTCATCGGCGCCTGGATGATCGGGATATCGATCTGCGCGAGTTCGCAAACCCGATTGGGTGCGGGGTCACCGCGGCCGTCAGTCATCGGTCGCGGGGGTCGACGAGGTCGCGGAAGCTTTCCGCCCGATAGACGGATGCACCCAGGCTCTGTACCCGGTTGGTCAGCGCCCGGTCGGACGTCACGATCCGGATCTCGTCCGGTCTTGGGTCGGCTTGAACCAGTCGGACGATCTCATCGTCCGCCGAGTTCGCGGCCGCTTTGGGCGCGTGCGCGATCTCGATCACCGTCGACGTGAGGGCGGTCGACGGCGGCCGCTCAAATACCACTGTCACCGTGTCCCCTTGCGCTGAGGCCCATCTGTCCAACCTGTCTACCAATGTGACCATGGCACCGCCGCGATCCTTCCACCAACCGTCCGGGCGACAGCCGATGACGTTCATACCGTCGACGATCCACCGCATCAGCCGATGCCCTTTCCCGTGTGGTCGGCAAGCGGTAATCCCGATGTCAGCACGCTCTGAATCGCTGGCGCGGCGATCGCGACCAGCGTTTCCCGGTCCACGTTCGAAATCGTCGGGACGGCGACGATGCGCCGTCCCACAACGATCCCGACCAGCATTGAGGACGCAAGCCCCGCCCGGACCGCCGCGTCGTCGCCGACCGCACGCGACTTGACGCCATCGAGCAGTCGGGCCTGGATGAACTCACGCAGCTGCGCGCTCGCCTCTTCGTTGGCAATGGCACCTCGGAGCATCGCCATGAGCGGCTCCGAATCCGTCCCCTCCCACGCATCGAGGTAGGCGCGGACCACGCGTTCGCCGAGGTGTTCGTCGGGTCCTTCGAACGCGGTGCTGAAGCGCGCCAACGCATCCGGTGAGATCGACATGACCGCGGCGAACAGCTCGTCCTTCGACCGGAAAAACTGAATTACCAGCGACGCATCCACCCCGGCATCGGCCGCAACCCGCCTGATCGTCGTCGCGGTGAATCCGTCGCTGGCGAACCGGGCTCGGGCTGCGTCGAGGATGGCCTGCCGGGTCGTACTCGTGCCCGGCCGACGGCCCCGGCGCGCCACCGAGTCCCGCCTGCTGTTCGCGGTCATGTCCCTAACCTACTGCTCTCGACAAATTATATCAACGTGTGTTTATATTAATCCGGTGAGGTCTTGCGCCGCCTTGAACGCGATCGGGCCGGCGTTGGTCTCGACTCACCGACAGAAGACGAAGGGAGACGGCAATGAGCCAGGCAGAAAAGGTATTTGAGGCGTCGCACTATGAGGCGGGTAATGCACACGGTCTGCTGAGCACGTTCGAGCCGGGCACTCGAACCCTGTCGGCGGGCTTCCAGATCGACCCCCGATTCCGATCGCTGCCGACCGACATCGTTCTCGAAAAGGACGTCGCCGTCACCTTGCGTGACGGGGTAACCATTTACGTCGATGTGCTGCGCCCTGCCGGAACCGAGCGGGTGCCCGTCATCGTCGCCTGGAGCCCGTACGGCAAGAGCCAGGGCAACGCCCCGGCGCCGACCGCCCTATTCACCATGCTCGGCGTCGACATAGCTGCCCTTTCCGGGCTGCAGAAGTTCGAGGGACCCGATCCGGCGTACTGGTGCGCGCGGGGCTACGCGATCTGCAACCCCGATCCCCGGGGTATCGGCCAATCCGAAGGCGACAGCGCGATGTTCGGGCGCCAGGAAGGCAAGGACTGCCATGACCTGATCGAGTGGCTGGCCGTCCAGGACTGGTGCAACGGCAAAGTCGCAATGAGCGGAACCTCGTATCTCGCGATCTCCCAATGGTTTACCGCCGCCGAACAGCCACCACACCTGGCGGCGATCAACCCGTGGGAAGGACTCAGCGACGTCTATCGCGATCTCGTCATGCGCGGCGGCATGCCCGACATTGGATTCGCCGAACGACTCCAGAAGAACAGCTACGCCGGCAAGAATCGCCGCGAGGACATCCTGGCCGAGGCGCAGCGCTACCCGCTGACGCATGACCTGTGGGAAGACAAGATCGCGCGGTTCGACCAGGTCACCGTGCCGGCGTATGTCGTCGCGAGCTACTCCAACACGCTGCACACGGCGGGCACGTTCCGCGCATGGCGCAGGATCGCGTCCGAAGCCAAGTGGCTACGCATCCACAACACACAGGAATGGCCCGACTACTACGACGAGGCGAACGTCGAAGATCTACGCCGGTTCTTCGATCACTACCTGAAGGGCGAGAACAACGGCTGGGAGCAGACGCCCCGCGTGCGGTACAGCGTGCTTGACCTCGAAGGCGGTGACCGCGTCGATCAGGTCGCGAACGAATTTCCCCCACAAGGTGTCACCTACACAAAGCACTACCTTGATGGCCGCTCGCGCTCGCTGAACGCCGAGCCACCCGCAGAGGCCGCGACAGTGGAATACGACTCAGAATCGAACCCGGCCTTGGTCTCCTTCGCGATCCGCTTCGGCGAAGAAACGACGATGGTCGGCTACCCGAAGGCGCGACTGTGGGTCGAGGCCGACGGCGCCGACGACATGGACCTGTTCATCCTCGTGCAGAAGCTGGACCGCAACGGCACGCCGCTGCAGCAGTTCAACGTGCCCAATCACGGCGCGCTGATGCAGGATCTCACCGAGCGGGGCGCGTCCGTGTTGCGCTACAAAGGCTCTAACGGGCGCTTACGCGTCTCCGCTCGACACCTGGACGAGGCGTTAACGACCGACGCCGTTCCGGCCCACAGCTTTGACCGGATCGAGAGGCTGAGCCCGGGTGAGATCGTCGACGTCGAAATCGACCTGTTCCCAATCGGTCTGGTGTTCTACCCGGGCGAACAGCTCCGGCTGGTCATCAGCGCGCAGAACGCACTGGGGCCGATCATGCCCGCGACGCGCGATTACCTCCCGGAAAACAGCGGAAAGCACGTCATCCACACCGGCGGGGATCACGCGTCGTATCTGCAACTCCCCATCAAGACCGCCTAAAGGTGGGAGTGCCGCAGCCTCTGATGCTTGCAACAACCACAGTGGCGATGGCGTCGAGTACGGTCTCCGGTATCAGTGTGCTCGCTGATGCTGTCGCAACAGATCGATGATGGGAAACGCCGATGACGTCGTTAGCCGATACAAGCGACCGGGTGATCTCGCTGGCTCGCGGCATGCGTGACCTCGTGCTGGCGCAAGCCGCGGAGTCCGAACGGATCCGCACGCTTTCCACACCGATCGTGGACGAGATGTGGGCCACCGGGCTGATGTCGTCGTTCAACCCCGCGGCGGCCGGCGGTGTCGAGCCTTCCTTTACCGAGATGATCGAGACATGGATCGAAATGGCTTGGCAGGATGGTTCATTCGGATGGGTCGGCATCGCTAACCTGCCGTCGTCGTTCGCCGCGGCGGCCTATCTGCCCGACGAAGGTTTCGCCGAGGTGTTCACCGCTCACGACAACCGCGTGACAATGGGTGGCCAGTTCTTTCCCAACGGCCAGGGGATGGCCGTCGACGGTGGTTACTTGCTGAATGGATCGTGGAGCTTCGGTTCCGGCATCGGCCACTCCGAATACGTGGCGGCTGGATTCCTGCCGATGGACGACGGCGAGATTCGCTGGATCAGCGAAGGCCTGCCCGAGATGCAGGTGGCCGTGCTGCCGCGGGACCAGATCAGCTTCAACGACGGGTGGCATGTCCAGGGACTGAAGGGAACTGGCTCCTACGACTACAGCGTCACCGACCTGTTTGTCCCGCAAAGCCGCACCTTCGAACTGTTCACCCGCCAGCCGCATCGCGGGACGTCGCCGGCCACCCGGATGGGGCTGATGCCCGTGACCGCCGCCGGTCACGCATCGTGGGCGTTGGGCGTGGCCAAGAGCATGCTCGACGACGTTCAAGAGCTGGCCGCCACCAAATTCCGGATGAGCGACATGGCGTCATTGGCCAGTCGCCCGACCTTCCAAAAGGGACTCGCACACCATCGCGCGGCCTGGCGCGCCGCGCGTCTGCTGGTGCTCGACGCCTTCACCATCGCCGAGGCCGCCGTGGCGGCCGGCGAAGATCTCACTCCAGCCTTGCGCGCGGATATGCGGGTGGCCGCCGTCTATGCCACCGACACGGCCCGGGGCTGCGCCGAATGGGCTCACCTGGTCGCGGGGACCAGCGCGATCCGCGAGGGCACCCGCCTCGAGCGCGCCTTCCGCGACATCTACACCGGAACCCAGCACGCCTTTATCAGCGAGAAAGTCGCCATCGACGCCGCACAGATATGGCTGGGCATCATCGAAGATCAGCCAGGGCTGTAAACCGCCGCCGCACAACGATCGGGGATCCGATCACAGGTATGTCAACAGCCGATCGGCGAATTCTTCGGGGTGTTCTCGGTGCATGAAATGTCCGCCGGGGATCTCTTCGACGACATACTCACCCTCGAACATCCGGGCGGCGCCGCGATAGTCCGACGGCTCGGCGACCGGATCATCCAGTCCGGCAAAGGCGACCGTTGGCACCGTGATCCGCGCCTTCAGTGACGCACTCGGTATGGGGGAGAGCTTGCGGTAGTAGCCGAACGCCGCGTTCAGGCTTGCCGGATTCGCGAAGCTCGCGCGTACGGCGTCGAACTCTGCCGGATCGGGGTTCCACGCCGGGGACCATCGCCGGCAGATGGCGGGGAGCGCCGCGAAGTCATTGCGCGCGAAGCGATTCGCCGCCCCGGGCAGCTTGTACGCCACGAAATGGCGGACGCCCCAAGCCTTCCGCAGCGTCGGTTTGAGCGCCGCCGGGTGCGGAATGCCAATAACGAATAGCTTTTTCACTAGATCGGGGCCGAGTGCGGCCGCACCGTACGCAGCCGAAGCTCCCCAATCGTGGCCGATCACGATGGCGTCGCGCGCCCCGAGCGCTTCGATCAATGCCAGCGGATCGCGCGCCAACGTCTCTTGGTCCGGGTCCCGATCCGGGATACCGCTAGGGTCGTACCCCCGCATGTACGGACTCACCGCGCGATAGCCTTTGGCGGCGATTCGCGGCCGCAGCTCGTCCCAGGAATGCGCGGTGTCGGGAAACCCGTGCAGCATCAGCACGAGCGGCCCCGAGCCCTCCTCGAGATAGGCGAATCTGAGCCCGTTCGCCTCGACGAAATGCACCGAATCAGCCATAACTTGCTGGACGTTACGCCGATCGTCGCGGTGCGGCGAGCCCTGAATCACGCCGTTACGTCGTGCTCCGCGGGGTAGGCGTGGATCAACGCGGTGCTGAGTTTGGGCACGGCATGGGTGAGTTCGTGTTCGGCGTCGTGCGCAATGCGGTGCGCCTGGGCGAGATTGAGCGTCGGGTCGACGTCGAGTTCGGCGTCGGCGTGCAGACGATGGCCGATCCATCGCATTCGCACACTGCGCACGGCCCGCACCCCGGGCCGGGCCGCCAATGTCTGTTCCGCGGCGTCGACCAGCGCGGGATCCACTCCGTCGAGCAAACGGCGGAACACGTCGCGCACCGCGGATCGCAGCACGGCCAGAATCGCCACCGTGATGACCAGGCCGATAATCGGGTCGGCCAGTGGAAACCCAAGCGCGACACCGCCGGCCGAGAACAGCACCGCCAAGGAGGTGAATCCGTCGGTGCGAGCGTGCACACCGTCCGCGACCAGGGCCGCCGAGCCCACGCGGCGACCGATCCTGATGCGATAGAGAGCCACCCATTCGTTGCCGATGAAGCCGATCAGGCCGGCCGCGGCAACCCACCCGACGTGGTCAATCGGCTCGGGGTGGATCAGTCGCATGAGCGCTTCGTATCCGGCGATGATCGCCGACAAAGCGATCATCGCGACCACGAACAAGCCGGCCAAGTCCTCGACGCGGCCGAAGCCGTAGGTGTACTGGCGTGTGGCCGCCTTGGTGGCCAACGCGAACGCGATCCACAACGGCACCGCGGTCAGGGCGTCGGAGAAGTTGTGGATGGTATCGGCGGCTAAGGCCACGGAGCCTGAGACGATCACGACGACGATCTGAGCGGCCGCGGTCAATCCCAGGACCGCCAGGCTGACCTTGACCGCACGGATGCCGGCGGCGCTGGATTCCAGGGCATCGTCGATGCTGTCGGCGGCATCGTGGGAATGCGGCGCGAAGACCTCTGTGATCGCCCCGCGCAATCCGCGCGGATGGTCGTTGGTGTGGGCACGGACGCGTGTCGTGCATGTATCTGCATGCATACGCAGATAGTAAACCTTGCCACCGGCCGACGGCCACTCGAGCGTCGCTTACCATCAGCGGATGCGCGGCTCAAAGATCCTGATCACCGGTCCGACCGGACAAGTTGCCACCCCCGTCGCCAAGGCGCTGGCAGCTGACAACGAAGTGTGGGGCATTGCCAGGTTCACCAATGCCACGGTTCGAGAGGACCTCGAGAAGGCGGGCGTGCGGTGCCAGACGGTCAACCTGTCCGCCGGCGACTTCGCCGATCTCCCAACCGACTTCGATTACGTCCTCAATCTCGCGGTGGCCAAGAGCGGCAACTGGGATAAGGATCTGGCGGCCAACGCCGAATCCGTCGGGCTCCTGATGGCCCACTGCCGCAACGCAAAAGCGTTCCTGCACTGCTCATCCGGGGCGGTCTACGATCCGCCGGACGACGAAACCCGAACCGAGTCCGCCGCGTTGGGCGACAACCACAAGCCGTTGTTCCCCACCTATTCCATCTCCAAGATCGCCGGCGAGGTCGTCGCCCGGACGATGGCGCGCGCCCTCGGCGTGCCCACCACCATCGCCCGCCTCAACGTCCCCTACGGCGACAACGGCGGGTGGCCGTTCTACCACATGGAGATGATGCTGGCCGGCATCCCGATTCCCGGTCCCGTCCGGCGGCCCGGCCCGCTACACCCCGATCCATGAGGACGACATCATCGCCACCATCCCGAAGCTGTTCGACGTGGCCTCGGTCCCGGCCACCACGCTCAACTGGTGCGGCGAGCAGACCGTCAGCCTGCAGGAGTGGTGCACCTATCTCGGGTCACTGGTCGGCAAGGAGCCGGTGTTCGAGGAGAGCGAGCAGGCGCTGCGCGGTAATCCCACCGACGCAAGCCCGGATGCGCGAGCTCGTCGGCGCCGCGACGGTCGACTGGCGCGACGGCATGCGCCGGATGGCGACCAAGTTCCACCCCGAGCTGGTAAGCGCGTAGCCGGCTACCAGTAGCGCATGGCGTGGCCGAACAAATCGGCCAGCACCGGCTTGCTCATCTCTCGCGGGGCGTTCTGCAGAAGACGCTGCTGCGGATAAGCCCCTTCGGTGAGGGCCGCGATGTCGTGGTCGGTGTAGCCCACCCCGCTCAGCCCGTTGGGCATGCCCACCGCACGCATGATGCGGATGATTTCCGTCGCGAGCACTTCGCCCGCGTCGTCGGGACCGGCGTCTCGCGTGTCGGCGCCGAGCAGCCGGGCCGCCTCGGTGTGTCGCTGCGGGCTCGGCCGGTGCGGTGAATCGGAATACCGCGGGCGCGTTGACGATGACGGACATGCCATGCGGCACCAGCGGCTCATCGGCCGGGTAGCCCGGGGGGTGGAAGTCACGCACCAGCCCCGCAACCGCGTAGGCCATGCCGTGCGGCGCGTGAACGCCCGCGTTGCCAAACGCAATCCCGGCAAGCGTCGCGGCCCACATCATCTGCTCGCGCGCTTCGCTGTCGGAGGCATCGCGCACCGCGGGCTCCAAGTTCCGGCCCAGCACGCGCAGCGCCTCGCTGCAGCCCAGGTCGCTCCACGGGTTGGCACCCTGACTCATCGGCCGCAGGGTGGGCCGCGGGGGTGCGGGCCGGTGAACGTAGGGGCGCGCGGTGTAGGACTCCAGCGCGTGCGACAGCACGTCCAGGCCCGCCGCGGCGACAACCCCACTCGGCAGGCTCGCGGTGCTGTCGGGGTCGACGAGCGCTTCGGTGGGCCGCAGTGCGTTTGACGCGATTCCGGTCTTCACCGTCAGCGAAAGCAGGTCGAAGATCGCGATTCCGGTGACCTCGCTGCCGGTGCCGGCGGTCGTGGGGCAGGCGATGTGCGGCTTGAGCGGTCCGGGTACTGGTTTGCCTTCGCCGATGGGCGCATTGACGTAGGTCAGGAAGTCCGCCGGATAGGTGGCGTAGAGATTGGCGGCCTTGCACGTATCGATGACCGACCCGCCACCCAGCGAGACGTAGCCATCGGGGTTCACCTCCTGGGCGAAGCGCGCCGCTTCGGCGAAAGACGCGTCCGTCGGCTCGACGTGCACGTCGGTGTAGGTGACCACGTCCATACCGGCCGCGACCAGCGAGTCGTGTGCCGTGGCGAAGACGGCCAGTTCGGCCACCGTCGGATCCGAGAACAGCGCCACCCGCCGCATCCCCAGCGCGGCTGCCCGCTCACCCAACTCCGCGAGACAGCCCCGTCCGAACGTTATCCGGGAGGAGTCGACGGTGAAGGCGCCATCGCAACCCTCGGCCACAGCAGGAAAATCACAGCACGCCATTCCTCTATCAAATCTCGCCGCGACGTCGACTTGTTAGGGCGGCTCCCCGAAAAAGTCCCCAACAACTCGATACCCGGCGGCGCGCTCCTTGACCGCAATACGCGCACAATGCTAAGCAGGTGCTCAGCATTCACGGGCACGGGAGCGCCGCGCTCGATCCATTGATCGGTAAGGGAACAGATGACGCTGCAGACAGTATTGGACGAGATTCACAAACGCCCCGGATCGGGTGATGTCATTCCAATCATCGATCCCGCGACCGAAGAGACGATCACCGAATTCACCGACTGCGGGCAAGAGGCGGTCGACGAGGCGGCCGCCCGGGCAAAGGCCTCCTTCGAGGCCGGCGTCTGGTCGCAGCTGCCGGGTCGCGAGCGGGCCAAGGTCATGTGGCGGATCGCGGATCTGATCGATGAGCACGCCGAAGAATTCGCCCAGCTCGATTCGCTCAACACCGGCATGCCGCTGATGCAGGCAACGCTGCAGATGTCCACCGTTTCGGAGTTCTTCCGCTACTACGCCGGCTGGTGTTCGAAGATCAACGGCGTCGCGTACGACGTGAAGACCGACGGCATCGCGACGGACGACTTCGTCGATATGCACGCCTACACGTTGAAAGAGCCCTACGGCGTTGTGGGCCTGATCTTCCCGTGGAACGGCCCGATCTTCAATGCCAGCGCCAAGCTCGCGCCGGCGTTGGCCGCGGGCTGCAGCATGCTCGTCAAACCCGCTGAGGAGACACCACTTTCGGCCGTGCTGCTCGACCGGCTGGTCCACGAGGCCGGCGTGCCCGAGGGTGTCGTCAACCTGCTGACCGGCTACGGCCACACCGCGGGTGCCGCGATCACCGCGCATCCAGACGTCGAGAAGGTCGCCTTCACCGGGTCGACCGAAATCGGCAAGGAGATCGTGCGGGCGTCGGCCGGCAACCTGAAGAAGGTAACGCTCGAACTCGGCGGGAAGTCGCCGGTACTGATCTTCGACGACGCCGACATGGACAAAGCCCTCCTGATGGCATCGCTGGGCATCTTCGTGCATTCCGGCCAGGGCTGTGTGTGCGGGTCGCGGATCTTCGCCCAGCGCGGCGTGTACGACCAGGTCGTGGAAGGCATCTCGATGATGGCGAACACGTTCAAGCTCGGCGCTCCCAGCGAGGAAGGTTGCGTCAGCGGCCCACTGATCAGCCAGAAGCAGCTGACCCGCGTCATGGGCTTCATCGACGAGGGCAAGAGCGACGGCGTCGAGGTGGTCACCGGCGGTTACCGGCTGGATCGCAAGGGCTACTTCGTCCACCCGACGGTGCTCACCAACGTCGACACGAGCATGCGGCTGTACCAGCAGGAGATCTTCGGACCCGTCGTCACCATCCTGCCGTTCGACGACGAGGACGAGGCGGTGGCCTTGGCCAACGACACCACCTACGGCTTGGCGGCCACCGCCTGGACGCAGAATGTCGGCCGGGCCCACCGGATGCTCAAGCGGCTGCAAGCCGGCAGCGTCCAGGTGAACTGCCAGTTGGTCTTCGACCACGACGTACCGTTCGGCGGCCACAAGCAATCCGGCTGGGGCCACGAGTTCGGCAAAGAGGGCATCGAGATGTACATGAAGACGAAGTCGGCCTGGATCCAGCTCTAGACGCCACAGCGAAAAGCTCCGAACTCCAACGGGTTCGGAGCTTTTCGTGGCTCGGTGTCAAGATCCTTTGGAATAGCGAGTCAGGAAACCGTAGGCAGTGAGCCCCGCAACGGTACCGACCACGCCCCACAACACCAATGAGAATGCCATCGACCCCAGGAACCAGCCGAACGTCATTCCGATGTAGAGCGTCCAGATCAGCCGGAAGAAGCTCCAGAGCGCAAGCAGGCCGGTACTGATCCCGATGTAGAGGCTCCGCTGCCGGTCAACGCGGTTGATTTGTTCTTCGATGCCGGGGGGCAGGATGTTCATGTCTGTTCTTCCTTTTCTCAAGACGCGCCTCGTTGGCGGCGTCGTTGTGATGAGTACAGACGGCCGGGCCGGCTACCGATCCCAAGAACGCATGAGTTACCTGCCGGTCAACGAACCGAAATTCAGGATGCCGGTGCGGTCGTCGCGGCTTGTCCGCCGACGACCGGGCAATTCATCTCGGCCAGGAACCGGCGATACCGCTCGGCGTGCCCGGGGCGGCTGCGGACGATCAGCCATCCGGTCGCGAGGACCACGAACCAGAGCGGGAACCACGCCAAAGCGATCGCGGTGTCCCGTTCGGTACCGAGCGTCCATGTGACGAACGCGAAGAACGCGAAGACGGCCCAGCACATCGCCCGGCCACCGGGCAGCTTGAAGGTCGAATCCGCATGGCGCTGTGTGTGCCGGCGGCGATAGACGAGGTAACTGACGATGATCATCGTCCAGACGAACATGAATAACAGCGACGCGATGGTCGTGACGAGCGTGAAAGCACCCATCACCGAACCGCCGACGTGCAGCAGGGGGATGGCGCTAAGCAGGAGTGCGGCCGTGAGAAACAGTGCGGGTGCGGGCACGCCGCCGCGGTTCAGCCGGCGGAAAATCGCTGGAGCGCTACCTTCGTCGGCCAGACCGTAAAGCATGCGGCCCGTGGAGTACATCCCGGAGTTGGCTGAGGAGGCGGCCGCGGTGGTCACGACGAAGTTGACGAACGACGCCGCCCCGGCAAGGCCCGCCAGCGAGAACATCGTCACGAACGGGGATTCGTTGCTGGCGAGCCGCCGCCACGGGACGACGGTCAGGATCACCAGCAGCGCGCCGATGTAGAAAATCGCCACCCGCAGCGGTACGGCATTGATCGCACGAGGAAGGGTGCGGCGAGGGTTCGCCGTCTCCGCCGCCGCGGTGCCGACCAGTTCCACGCCCACGAACGCGAAGAACGCGATCTGGAACCCCCCGACCATGCCCATGAAACCCGTGGCGAAGAACCCGCCGTTGTTCCAGAGGTTTTCGATCGTTGCGTGATGGCCTTGCGGCGAAACGAAATTGGTGGCCACAAGGAACGCGCCGACGGCAATCAAGCCCAGGATCGCGGCGACCTTGATCAAGGCGAACCAGAATTCGATCTCCCCGAAATTGCGGACGCTGAACAAGTTGAACAGGAGGATCAGCGCACACGCGGCCAGCGCCGGAAGCCATGCCGGCAAGCCGGGCCACCAGAACTGCACGTAGCCCGAGATCGCAACGAGTTCTGCAATACCCGTGACGATCCACGCGAACCAGTACGACCACCCGACGAAAAAGCCTGCCGCGGGCCCCAATAGGTCGGCCGCGAAGTCCACGAACGACTTGTAGTTCAGGTTCGACAACAGCAGTTCGCCCATCGCGCGCAGCACGAAAAACAAGAAGAACCCGATGATTGCGTACACCAGCACTACCGAGGGGCCGGCACGGGAGATCGTTCGCCCGGCACCCATGAAGAGACCGGTCCCGATCGCGCCTCCGAGCGCGATCAACTGAAGGTGACGGTTGGATAGGCCCCGGTGGAGCTGCGAGACAGCAGGATTGGGATCGGGGACGTCCTCGCTCATGTGTCACATCCTCGTGGGTTCCGAACTGTTGGCAGCCACAGCTAACTGCTGCTGTAGCCAAACACGATATTCCTATCTTTGCGTTCCATGCCTGACCACGCCGATTGTCAATTAACGTACGCTCGGCCCCATGGGCTGGTTCGAGCGAGCAAAGAAAGCCAGCGCGGGCCAGCGGGTCACGCGATCCGACAAACAACACGCGATCGACGCCGTCGCCGAACTCAACGCGCTCACTGCCGACCGGGAACGGCTGATGCGCGAAGGCCTGCGGGGTATCGCAACGATCGTGGCCATCCACGAAAACGTCACGACGACACTGCTGGGCTCCTGGCACATGCTGGAGCTGGACGTGCAGCTGCCCGACCGAGACGCCTACCGCACCACTCGGCGCATTTCACTTGAGCTCTCGACCGCCCCGCACATCAAGGTGGGTGGAGAGGTACCGGTGCGAGTCGACCCCGGAGACCTCTCGGAAGTTCTTGTCGTCGCGACGCTCTAGTTCGACGTCTTCACGACCAGCTTGCCCACGTTTTTGCCGTCAAAGAGCATGTTGATCGCGGTCGGCAGCTGTTCAAAGCCCTCGACTACGGTCTCGAGCGGCGTGAGCTTGCCCGCGGCGATCAGGGCGGCGATCTCGCGCACAGCCTCGGGTGCGCGGCCCAGGTGGTCGAGAACGATGAAGCCCTGCACTGTCGCGCGCTGGATCAGCAGGTTCCCGAATGCGCGTGGCCCGGTCGGCGGCTCCGCCGAGTTGTACCCGGAAATCAGGCCGCACAGTGCGACGCGAGCGCGAATGTTGAGGCGCGCGAAGACCGCATCCATGATGACGCCGCCGACGTTCTCGAAGTCGACGTCGATGCCGTTGGGCGTCGCCGCCCTCAGCTGGGCGGCCCAGTCGTCGGCGCGATAGTCGACGGCCGCGTCGAAGCCGAGTTGCTCGGTGAGCAGTCGGCATTTGTCCGGTCCACCGGCGATCCCGACAACTCGTGCGCCATCGGCTTTGGCGAGCTGGCCGGCGATCGAGCCCACCGCACCCGCCGCGGCCGAGACGACAACGGTCTCACCCGGCTGTGGCTTGCCGATGTCACGGATACCGAGCCACCCCGTGAGCCCGGTGGTCCCGAGTGCGCCCAGGTAGGCGCTGGGGGAGACACCCCCGGCGACGTCGACCGGGAACAACGGCGTCGCGTCCGAGGCGACCACGTACTCCTGCCAACCAACGAGGCCCTGCACGAGCTGTCCGACCGAATAATGGGGATTCTTCGATTCGACGACCTCGCCGAGCCCGCCCGCCCGCATGACCTCGCCGATACCCACCGGCGGCAGGTAGGTCGGCGTGTCATTGATCCAGGTCCGGTTGGTCGGATCGAGCGAGATCCAGTCGACGCGCACGAGCGCCTCGCCATCGTTGATCTCGGGCACCGCATTCTCACTGAGCTCGAAAGTGTCAGGGCCGATGCGTCCGGTGGGGCGCTCACGCAACAGGAAGCGGCGGTTTCGATCAGGCATGAGCGCACGCTACGCCGAGCAGACACAGAATCCGGTCTCGGGGCGTCGCCCAATGCGCTATAACGCAACCTATGGCGGAGCACACCATTACCCATGTTTCCGATACCGCCCGGTGGACCGCGTTGTATCGGGCTACCGAGTCGGCACGTCCCGATGCGTTGTTTCGCGACCCGCTCGCCGAGCGTCTGGCCGGTGCACAGGGTCGCGCGATCGTCGCAAACGTTCCATGGACTAATCGCAGCGGTTGGTGGCTGGTAGCGCGCACCAAGATCATCGACGATGCCATCGCCGACGCACTCGCTAATGGCTGCGACCGCGTGCTCAATCTGGCTGCCGGCCTGGATACCCGGCCTTATCGCTTAGACCTCCCGTCCGAATTGAGGTGGATCGAGGCCGATCTACCCAAGCTGCTCGCGGAAAAGACTCAGCTGCTGGCCGACCAGACCCCGCGATGCCGGCTGACCCGCACCGCCGTTGATCTCGCCGACCCGCACGCCCGAGACGTCTTCTTCAACGACGCACTGGACTGCGCGACGAAGGCCTTCGTGCTCACCGAGGGTCTGTCGATGTACCTCGAGACCGCCGACATCGCCGCGCTTTCGGATGCGATCAAGCGACCCGAGGTCGCCTGGTGGATGCTCGACTTCGCCTTTCCCGGCCTGAAGAAGCAGATCAACAAGAACATCGCCGGGATTTCGGAAAACGCGCCGTTCAAGTTCGCACCCGAGAACGGGCTGGCCTTCTTCGAAGACCTCGGCTGGCGCGCCGTCGAAGCGGAATCGGTGTTCGAGGCCGCCCACCGCTTCCACCGCTTGCCACTGTGGATGCGCCCACTGGCCTGGCTGCCTCGATCGGATTTGCGTCATCCGGGTAGCAAGCCCACGACCGCGGTCGCCCTCCTGACGCATTGATGTGCGCAAGAGCCCTTCAAACGGGGCCCGCGTGGAGGATTGTTAGCCCGGTGGATGCGTCGCGAGTTGCTGTGGTGCCGGTCGCTGTGATGGCAATGTTCGGGTTCGCCGGATCGGCGAGTGCCGATCCTCCGCCTACTCAGCAGATCACCACGGTGGCCGTCGGGTCCCAGGGGCAGGCCGTCAATGGCTTTCACGAGACCCCGCCCGAAGGCAACGTCGCCGTGGTGAACGATTGCGTAGCGTCACCCGCGGCGGTGGCCGACAACGTTTACGCGTGCTCGCCGAGCGTCGCGGGCGCCGCCACCTGCTGGCCGTCGACGCCGGGATCGCTGCTGTGCGTGGATGATCCGTGGGACCAGCGTCTGCACCGGGTCGCTTTCAGCGGTCAGCTCCCACCCGTGCAGCCTCCGGATTCACCAGAACCGTATGCGCTCCTTCTCGACGACGGCACCCGCTGCTTGCTGCGCAACGGCGGGGCCTGGGGCGGCCGCGACGACGGCTACGTCGGCGGCTACGGGTGCAGCAACGGCACCCCCAACTCCGCGGTGCTGTGCCGCCCAGACGCGCAGACCTGCATCGACGACCGCACTGGGCCCGTGTGGACGGTTAAAGTCGGTCAACTGGGCGCGGCGAACCCCCACTTTCCGCCACCTCAGACCCACGCGGTAGTGAGCGCGTGGTTCGCCGGGGATCGAATACCAGGCTGACGCCCTACTACCAGACACGTATCCAGTCGACCAGCATGTCCGCCGGATAGCTGCCCGCCCCGGGATCGCCGCCACCCGAACCCGCTACCGCGAGGTTGAACACGGGATACACCGTGTAGCCGGGGCCGTTGAACGGCCAATCCGGCAGGGAGCTCGCCGGCACGTCGAAGTAGGGTGCCGCGCCGTCGACGTAGTCCTTCCAGAACCTGATGCCGGCCTCGTCCCACTGGCATCGCCAGGTGTGCCAGGCGCTGTCGGCAGCGATGTTGTGGGTCTTCCACTCGCCGCCGTTGGCTTTCGCGTGGACGGTGGTGGCAGCCGGCCAGCTGCCGTTGCCGTACCACTCCATGACGTCGATTTCGCCCTGATCGTCATTGCCCAGCCAATAGGCCGGCCACGCGCCGGGGGTCAGGCAGTTCAGCTTGACCCGGGTTTCCCAGGTGTGGCCGACGCCGCCGCGCCAATTGCTTTGCACCTTGCCGCTGAAATAGGTGGGACCGTCTTTCGCGGCGCGCAGGACGAGGTTGGAATTGCCGTCGACGAACACGTTGCGGCGATCGTCGCGGTACTGCCCGATGTGCTCGGGCAGCTCCCAATACGTCGGATCCTTGATCACCTCACGAGCCCTCGCCACCGTCCACTTCGACGGGTCGGGGGCCGAACCGGCCGGACCATCGAACTCGTCGGAGAATATGTAGCTTCCGGCCTGGCCGCTGGGCGCACCGGGCAGTGGCGTCCGCCCCGCCGGCGAAACCGGTCGGGATGGGTAAGCCTGGGCGTCAGGGAGGGGAAGCGCAGCCGCCAGCACGCCAATCCCTGTCGTCAGCATCATGCGGCGACGGTCCATCTCTGGCATAAGCAAGCGACGATAGCAGCCCGGGTCGTACGGGGTCGAAACGGAAATTGTGTCAGTGGCCGTCGTTAACATTTGGAACGCAGCCGGCCCGAAACGGACGGCGGCACGGTACTAGCTCGGGTTTCGGATAAATTCACGGCCAATTCTCATGATCACGCGTGGTTTGGTCTCAGGTTTGGCTGGGCATCCTGGACACGAACAGATAACACGTGTGGAATTTTGCGGCTGAGTCGGTTGCTATGAGGGGAGATGACAATCATGGCGAATGCATCAGGGGCGACAGTTATTTTCCTTCAGTCACATCCGGCTTGGATTGCAGCGCAGCGGCGTGAGCGAGAGCGCAGCGAATCGATGAGTCGTCACCCGTCATCTCGGTTTCGGCGGGGCGCTCCCGAGGTAGGTCACGCGGTCGCCGCTGGTAGCCGGCACTTCAAGGTTTACTCCAGCAACGACACACCTGCATAAGCATTTATCGGATTCGATGGTCTGCGAATCGGGCTGCGCCGCAGCGCTATAACTGATCGATAACCTGTGTTTTAGCCGCAGCCGGGCACTTTCGAAGCATCCCCAATTAGTCGTTTTGCCCACACGTCCCACCGCCGTCGAATGATGTTTGCTGAGCGGTTCCCTGGTGGACACCTGATCCAACCCTTCTGCGTTCATTTCGGCTCAGCCGATTTACATCCCCAACCTCATCTACTACTCTTCGTAGTAGATGAGGTTGGGAGAAGCAGATGTCCAACAACTCGGGTCCGCTGCTGGCGCACCGTTCCATGACTGCGGCAATGATCGTCTTCGCAACGGCATTCGGACTGCACCGCATCGATCACCTTCGACGGGGGATGTCGGCATCTCCGCCATCAATCATGGTCGGCGGGATGATCCAGGGGATTTTCGTGGTTGTGGCGATGGTGCTGCGAGGACCCCGACGGGCTTCCGAATTCGCGTTGATTGTGGGTTTCGGCAGTGCCGCACTGTTCACCCACGCGCACGTGCTGCGCACTTTTCTGCCCGGCAGCTGCCGAGATCGGAGCCGGACTGGTACTGGGCTACGTCGCCCTACGGGCGCGGCGAAGGGTCACCAACCGGCCTGCGGGACAAGGTAATAGCGAATGCTGCACATCGAAGAACACGTCGGCATAATTCTCGGTGTGCCGCAAACACGCCGAGCAAAGGCCCTAGCCAACCCAGATCAGCCGCACAGCGCGCTTGTGCACGAGCTGGAGCGCTATATCGAGGCCCACAATCCTGACGTGACCGACGTCAACGTGGTGAGTGCGACGGACACGGGTCAAGCCGACAAAAGCCATACGCCGGTCCGGCATTGGTACCAAGTCACCTACGAAGCGTGAGATAGGGCCCGCCCAGCGCGCGGGTGGTGCGCCGTAGCCTTTGCGAGAGCTGGCAATGAGCGCAACGACGGATCGGTGGTCGACCCCATGAGTGATAGCGGCGCGACTACCCTTGAGTTTCTCCGCGTCACCGGACGGATTGCCATGGCGCACAGGGGATTCACGTCGTTCAGGTTTCCCATGAACAGCATGGGCGCATTCCACGCGGCGGCCAAGCTCGGATTTCGCTACATCGAGACGGACGTTCGTGCGACCCGCGACGGGGTGGCCGTGATCCTGCACGACCGCGGGCTGCCGGCCCAGTCGGGATTGCCGGGCGCGATCGATCGGCTTTCTTGGCGGGATGTCCGCACGGCGGAACTAGGCGCGGGGGAGTCCCTCCCGACGCTGGAAGAGCTTTTGGTCGCACTGCCGACCATGCGGGTGAATATCGATATCAAAGCCGCGTCCGCCGTCGAACCGACCGTCGATGTCATTGAGCGGTTGAGCGCGCACAACCGGGTGCTGGTCACGTCATTCTCCGACCGGCGTCGCCGTCGCGCGTTGCGACTGCTGTCCAAACGGGTCGCCAGTTCGGCGGGCACGGCCGCGTTCCTGGCGCTCGCAGCGGCGAAAACACCGGCCGGCCGGGTGTACGCCTGGCGGATGGTGCACGACAGTGACTGCTTACAACTGCCGCCGCGGTTGGGTCGCGTACCGGTGATCACGCCGGCACTGGTCCGGGCTGTTCATGCCTCGGGGCGTCAGGTTCACGCCTGGACGGTCGACGACCCGGTGGCGATGCGGGCACTTCTCGACATCGGGGTCGACGGCATCATCACCGATCGCGCCGACCTACTTCGTGACGTGCTGATCGCCCGTCAACGAGTGGTCGCCGCTCTAGTTACAGCTTGCCCGCAACGAAGTCGGCGGCCTGGTTGGCCATGCCCGCGTCGATGTAGGCGCTGGCCAGGTGCTGAGGCCAGTTTTCCTTCCACGTGTTCGGGTCGGCCGGGCTACAGATTGGATCGGCGCCGTGGCACAACTCGATGGTCCGGTCGTTGTAGACCGGGCTGAAATTCGTGATCGGACCCGCCCAGGCACTCCCGTTGCCGAATAACGCGACGGCGGCGATGTGCTGATCCATGCCCGGCGGCAGGGGGCTGTCGAAACCGAACGCGCCGATAGGTGCGGCGAGCACCACGTCGGTGACCGCCGCGCCGAGCGAGTAGCCGCCCAGCACGATTCGGGTGTCCGGGCAGTTGTTGGCCGTGTCCTGGATGTGGTGGCTCATGTCGTTGGCGCCGATGTCGACCTCGGTGTCGGCCGGGTACTTCACCGCGTAGTTACTGATGCTCTTGTTGACCTTGGATGCGAGCGCGTTTTCGAACGCGTTGCCCAGTACGCCCGGCCCCGGCGATTCATATCGGCCGCGGGCAAAGATCACCTGAACCTGGGGACAGCTGGCCGCCGCCAACCCAGCGGCCCCCGGCGTGCCGGTGGGCAGCACTGCGGTAGTCAACGTCAGCACCGTCGCGATCGGGACCGCCGCGAGGAGAACAACCAATTTCCGAACGAGTAAAGAGCGCACAGCAAGATGTTAGAGCCATTGCGCCGTCGCCGCTGGGCAGGGCTAACGATAGGTTCAGCTGATGAGCCACACCAACGCCAGTGCACCCGATCGCTTGTTCGCGCTGGCCGAACAAGTGCAGGGTTTCATGCCGGACGACGAGGGGCGCGCGCTGTACGATGCCGCGCTGCGGTATCTCGACGGCGGCGTCGGTGTCGAGATCGGCACCTATTGCGGCAAGTCCACTTTGCTGCTCGGTGCGGCGGCGCAACAAACGGATGGCGTGCTCTATACGATCGACCATCACCACGGCTCGGAGGAACACCAGGCCGGCTGGGAATACCACGACGCCTCGTTGGTCGACGAGGTCACCGGGCTGTTCGACACGCTGCCGACGTTTCGCCGCACGCTCGACGCCGCCGGTCTGGATGACCACGTGGTGACAATCGTGGGCAAGTCACCGATCGTGGCCCGGGGCTGGCGGTCGCCGCTGCAGTTCTTGTTCATCGATGGCGGACATTCCGAAGCGGCGGCCACCGAGGACTTCAACGGATGGGCGAAGTGGGTGAATATCGGCGGGGCACTCGTCATCCATGACGTATTCCCCGATCCGGCCGACGGTGGCCGACCGCCGTATTTGATCTATTGCCGTGCGATCGATTCAGGTCAGTTCCGGGAGATCTCCGCGTTGGGGTCGCTACGGCTGCTCGAGCGCACCGGCGGTCAGGTCGGCGAGGCGATCGAAGTCATCGGCCAGGACCGGTAACGACGCACTCGCAATCGAAGTCGCTCTGCAGACCCAGCGGCAGGTCGTGGCCGCGGAAGATCCCGGCGCCCCCGGTGGTGTCCGGACAGCGCGTCTGCCGCCAGAATCACTGCTGCGCCCGTCCACGTCGTGCGCTCTTCGGGCCACCGTTTCCCGTCGGCGAACACCAAACCCGTCCAATACGAACCGTCATGTTCGCGCAGGTGCTGCATCGCGGCAAACTGCGAATGTGCGACGGAACGTTGCCCCATCGCCTCGAGCGCCAGGACCAGCTCGCAGGTTTCGGCGCCGGTCACCCACGGTCGATCGTCCACGCAGCGAATGCCCAGGCCTTCGACGACGAAGTTGTCCCAGCGCTGCTTGATTCGCGCTTCGGCGTCCGGACCCCGCAACGCACCCCCGAGGATGGGGTAGTACCAATCCATCGAGTAGCGGTCCTTTTCGGTGAACGCGTCCGGATGCGAGGTGAGCGCGTGGCCCAGTCGGCCCAGGGCCAGCTCCCACTCCGGTTGCGGATCGCCCATGACGGCGGCCAACGCCAATGCACACCGAATGCTGTGATACACACTGGCGCAACCGGTTAGCAGGGCCTCGCGCACCGGCCCGGTTTCGCTTCGGGCCCAGCAGATCTCGCCGTAGCCGACCTGCAGATCGATGACGAAATCGATGGCCTTGTGCACCACCGGCCACATCGAGGCAGCGAATGATTCGTCACCGGTGACCAACACGTAATGCCAGACACCCGTGGCGATGTAGGCGCAGAAATTGCTATCACTGTTGACGTCTTCGATTGTCCCCGCACGAAATTGGAGCGGCCAGGAGCCGTCGGACCGCTGATTGCGTCGGCTCCACTCATACGCGGCCCGGGCCGGCTCCAGCAGTCCGGCCGCGGTAAGCGCCATAGCGGATTCCACGTGATCCCACGGGTCGGTGTGGCCACCCTCGAACCAAGGGATCGCGCCGGATGATTCCTGCGCGGCGGCGATGGACAGGGCTGTCTGGCGGCATTGCTCCGGGCTGAAGACACCCGGAACCGCAGGCGGGTTAAATCGACGCAAGTGAATACCCCAGAGTCGCTTCGGCTTCTACCGTGTGCGGTTTGGTGAAATACATCGCCACGCTCTTGCCGACGAAAGGATTGAGCACTGACTCCGTAATCCGGGTGAGCGTCGGCCGCTGCATAAGATCCCAAACCAGGAGTTTGTGGTAGGCGGTCACCGCCGGATGATCCGTATTGGCGACGCCAACAGCACATTTCAACCACCAGAATGGCGAATGCAGTGCGTGCGCATGATGGGCATGCGTCAATTCCAGGCCGGTGCCGGCGATCTTGTCCCGAAGTTCGCTGGCCCGGTAGATGCGGATGTGGCCGCCCAGGTTGGCGTGGTATTCGTCGGACAGCAGCCAGCACACTTGTTCAGGCAGCCATCGCGGCACGGTGACCGCAAGTGTCCCACCGACTTTGAGAATCCGGATCAGCTCTGCGATTGCGGCGTCGTCTTGCGTGATGTGCTCCAGGATTTCGGATGCGATGACACAGTCGAATGTCTCGTCCGCGTACGGCAAGCTCAACGCATCACCGACGACCGCTTCCGCTGATGCGGCAGCAGGCGCCTCGCCGTTTTCGGCCATCGCGCGCAGAATAGTTTCCACAGACCGCAATTCGTCCTCGTCGCGGTCGAATGCGATGACGTCGGCGCCGCGGCGGTACGCCTCGAACGCATGCCGGCCAGCTCCGCAACCCACGTCGATAATCTTGGTGGACGGTCCGATGCCGAGCCGATCGAAATCGACTGTCAGCATTGCGGTTCGCCTTGGGCGGCGGCTGTTCGGGCGATCGCCCGCTCATAGATCCGCACGGTTTGCGCGGCGACGGCTTCCCAGCTGAACACGTTGACTGCGCGTGCCCTGCCCGCCTTCCCGAGGCTGCGGCGCTTTTCCGGCGAATCGAGGAGCTCGCCCAAAGCGCGAGTCAGCGCGTCGACGTCGGCCGGCGGCACCAGCTCGGCGCAGGCGCCATCGGTCCCGAGGACTTCGGGCAA
The DNA here is from genome assembly GCA_963832935.1 of uncultured Actinomycetota bacterium. Taxonomy (GTDB): domain Bacteria; phylum Actinomycetota; class Actinomycetes; order Mycobacteriales; family Mycobacteriaceae; genus Mycobacterium. Next base: position 49,479 of record CAWHWA010000005.1, on the reverse strand, counting down.
TGCGCCCACCCGGCTGGCGACGATCGGAGTACCGCTGGACATCGCTTCCACGGCGGGCAGCGAAAACCCTTCGTAGAGCGACGGAATGCAGGCAACCTCGGCCGAGGCGAACAAGGCGGCCAGCTCGGCATCGGAAAGTCCACTCGTGATGTGGACGATGTCGGAGATGCCCAGTTCGGCGATGAGTTTGTGAGTGGGGCCGTTGGGTTCCACTTTGGCGACGAGTCGCAACTCGAGATCGCGGTTCACGCGAGCCTTGGCGACCGCGTGCAACAAGGTACTGACGCCCTTCAGCGGGGTGTCGGCGCTGGCGATCGCGATGACGCGGCCCGGCTGCCGTGGACCCGAGCCTGGTTTGAACAGCTCGGTGTTCACGCCCAACGGCACAACATGGAGTTGATCCGCGGACACACCAAAGTCGGAGACGATGTCGGCAGCCGACGACGACGAGACCGTCAACAGGTCCGGGATTTGGCGTGCCACCTGTTCCTGCATGGTGGAAAATCCATACCAGCGGTGCACCAACGGTTTTCGCCACCAACGTGCGGCGGCAACATCGAGCACCCGGTCACGGGTGATGGGATGGTGCACGGTAGCCACGACCGGCATCCCCGAGCCGGCGATGGTCAGCAGTCCGGTGCCCAGGCTCTGATTGTCATGGACGACGTCGAATTCGCCGGCACGTTCGGCCAGCAGCCGGGCGACACGCATCGTAAAGGTCCGCGGTTCGGGAAAACCTGCGGTCCACACGGTCAGGAGCTCCAACAGGTCGATCGAGTCGCGGATCTCGCTCGGGCGCGGCACCCGGAACGGGTCGGGCTCACGGTAGAGGTCCAGACTCGGCACCTTGGTCAATCGCACCCGAGGATCGAGCAGTTCCGGATACGGCTGGCCGGAAAACACTTCGACATCGTGACCGAGTTCCACCAGACCGTGGCTGAGATGTCGTATGTAGACGCCCTGCCCGCCGCAATGGGTCTTACTACGGTAGGACAGCAAGGCAATACGCATACTCAACTCTTCTTTGCTGGTTAACGAACGCTGAAGGGCGCCGAATCCATTGCGATCAACGGGCTCTCGAACTCCGTGACTGCAAACTGGACATGTGTCCAGACTATAGTTCGATCAGCTAATCGACGCAACGCGGCATCGGCGCCCTTCAATAGTAGGTTTCGGCCATATTCGTTGGTCAACGAGGTCGGCTGGATAACTGTTCCGGGTCGCGGGCAGGCGATCGAGAGACGGAACATGTTGTGAGCCAACGGGCTGACGATGGATCGTTGCGGGAGAGCATTTGTTTGCTGAGTTGCGCGCCGAGGACGACGCCAGCGCACGGGTTCAACGATCGAACAGGTCGGACAACGCATCCACGATCATGCCTTCGGGGTCCTGGTCGATCCCGACATTTCGCAGCTCGCCCTCGATGGCCAGGGACGCGACGCCGTGCACGAGCGACCAGAGCGGGCCGGCCGCCTCGCGCGGTTGTTGGCCGCGCACCAGTCCCGCGGCCTGACACCCGGCTATCGCATCAAGCAGGACGCCGAAGGCTTGACCTGCAGCGACGGCCAGGCTCGGGTGCTGGGTTTTGTCGGTATCCGCACCGAACATCACTCGGTACTGGTCCGGATGGCCGACCGCCCAGCGCACATAAGCGCGACCGATTTCAACCAACTTCTCCGTCGGCTCTGATGCGGCATCGGCACCGGCGGTCAAGGCGGTGTGGAGGTCGAGAAATCCCTGCTCGGCGACCGTGGCGAGCAGGTGGGCCTTGTCGCTGAAGTGGCGGTATGGCGCCGCGGCGCTGACGCCTGCCCGTCGTGCCGCTTCGGTCAAGGTGAAGCCTTTGGGTCCCCGCTCGGCCACCAGCGATAGCGCGGCGCTGGTCAGAGCCCGTTTGAGATCGCCGTGGTGGTAGCTGTCACGGCGCGTTTCAGCCGGTGCGGATGGCTTCTTTCCGGGCATGTTGACGACATTAACATGCGTGATCTAAGTTAATAGCATTCACATCTTCGAAAGGAGCGGAATGTCATCTCAACGAGACGACCGAACCGGCTGGGCAGTGATCACGGGTGCCAGCTCTGGCTTCGGCGCGATTTTCGCCGAACTGCTGGCCAAGCGAGGCTTGTCATTGCTGCTGGCCGGACGTGACGAACCCCGGCTCGACGCGGTGGCGCGGCAGGTTCGCCAAACTGTCCCCGGGATTGAGGTCGAGCTGGTCGTCGGCGACCTCGGCACCGGGCCCGGCGTGGACGCGCTCGCGGCTCGTCTCGAGGGACGCGCGGTCGAGGTGCTGGTCAACAATGCCGGATTCGGCACCTACGGACGGTTTTCGGAACTAGACGCCGGCCGCGAGCACGAGCTGGTGGCGGTCAACGTCGACGCACTGGTCCGTCTCACCCATGCGGTGCTGCCCGGAATGCTGGCCCGCGGTCGCGGCGGCATCCTCAACGTCGCCTCCACCATCGCGTTTCAGCCCGGGACCTATCAGGCCACTTATGGGGCCTCGAAGGCGTTTGTGCTTTCACTCAGCCAGGCGTTGTGGGCAGAGACTCGCGGGACGGGTGTCACCGTGACCGCGTTGTGCCCAGGAGCCACCCAGACCGGATTCGTCGACGCTCTTGGATCCGACGTCTCACACACCGCGATCTATCGGCGCCTGGCCGCGCCCGAACCGGTGGTGGCCGCGGGGCTACGCGGTATGGACAAAGGCCGGGCTGTGGTCGTTCCCGGGTGGCGCAATCGGATCACGACTACCGGCGGCCGCTTGTCACCCGGTTGGCTCTCGGCCTTGGTCAGCGCTCGGCTGCTGCGGCCCAAAGCCGCGGCGGTGGTCGGGAGTCGATGACATGACAGAAGACAAAATGTTCCGCTTCGAGATCAACCGAGCCACAAGCGCACCGGCAGCCACCCTGTTTCGCCTTGAGACCGACGGTGCCCGTTGGTCTCAATGGGCGAAACCGCTTATCGTCCAATCGAGTTGGGAGCAGCAGGGCCATCCGGCACCCGCCGGTGTCGGCGCGGGATTATCGGGCCGAGATGCTGTTGACGCCTAACCCGCAGGGGGGAACCGACATTCGTTGGACTGGATCCTTCACCGAAGGTCTGCGCGGAACGTCCCAAATTATGCGGATTTTTCTGCGCGGCGTGGTCGGATTCCTGGTAAACCGTCTTGTGAAAGCCGCTGAGCGCGAATAGTAACCTGCGTCACACCGGACAACCTTCCCGTCATGGACTCCGAATTGCTATCAGTCACGCGGGAATTCGCAAGAATGGGTGAACCAAAAGGATCGCCTGCACGTGGCTAGCTATCAAGCGCTATACCCAGCGACGAGAAGGAGCCATCGTGACGGCTGCATTAGAGCCACGCTACGACGTCATAGTCTGTGGGGCCGGGTCGTCGGGCTCAGTCATCGCTGGACGGTTGGCGGAAAACCCCGACCTGTCCGTCCTGCTGCTGGAGGCCGGCGGCAGCGACGAGGTTCCCAGCGTGACCGAGGCGAGCCAGTGGCCGGCCAACCTGGGCAGTGAACGGGACTGGGGTTTCGTGTCCGAAGCCGACCCGAGGCTGCACGGACGCTCAATCGGGTTCTCGATGGGCAAGGTGCTGGGCGGCGGGTCGAGCATCAACGTGATGATCTGGGCCCGCGGGCATCGCAGCGACTGGGATCTCTTCGCCGCCGAATCCGGACAGCCAGCCTGGGGTTACGAGCCCGTTCTGGACTTGTACCGGCAGATCGAGGACTGGCACGGCGTGGGCGAGCCGAATCATCGGGGCAGGGGAGGGCCGGTGTTCGTGCAGCCGACGCCCGACGTCCATCCACTCGCCGCGACGGCCGTGGATGCGGCCAGGACGTTGGGAATTCCGACTTATCAGAGTCCCAACGGTCGGCTGATGGAAGAGATGCGCGGCGCCGCCATCACCGACATGCGTTCGCGCGGCGGAGAACGCCTATCGGTATTCCGCACCTACACGGCGCCGCATCTGGACAAGGCGAACCTGACCGTGGTGCCGCATGCCCTGGTGACGCGGGTGATATTCCAGGACAATCGGGCCACCGGCGTCGAGGTAATCCACGACGGCGCGGTCCATCACGTGACGGCCGACACCGAAGTGGTGCTGTCGCTGGGGGCGATTCACACACCCAAGGTGCTGATGCAGTCCGGCGTCGGCGACACCGACGAACTACGCCGCGCCGGGGTCACGGTGCGGCAGCACCTGCCCGGGGTCGGCCGCAACTTTCAAGACCACTACGGGGTCAGCTGCGTATGGGAGTTTCCCGAGGACGTGCAAAGCAGCACCCAGGCGCCGGCGGCATTGTTCTGGGACTCCGGTCTCGGGGACCTCGATGGGCCGGATCTGTTCGCCTGCCTGGGCGCATTCCCGATGGCCACGCCAGAGAACATCGCGAAATACGGCCTGCCACAAGACTGCTGGATCCTATTCGGCTCACCCACGCATCCGAAAAGCCGCGGGCGGTTGCGGTTGTCGGGACCGGGTCCCACCGATCCGATTCGGATCGAAGCAAACGCGTTGTCGGATCCGCACGATATCAAGACTGCAATTGCCTGCATCGAAACCCTCAGGGAAATCGGCAATTCCGCGGAGCTTCGTTCGTTCGTCAAGCGCGAGGTGATGCCGGGCGACCTGACCGGCGATGAGCTGGAGACCTACCTGCGCAATGCGGTGACGACCTACTGGCACGAATCGGGAACGGCGAAGATGGGCCGCGATGCGATGTCGGTGGTCGACGGACACCTCAAGGTCTACGGGATCGAGAATCTGCGCGTCGCGGACGCATCGATTATGCCGCGTATCACCACCGGTAACACGATGGCGCCCTGCGTAGTGATCGGCGAGCGCGCCGCGCAGTTCCTCAAGGCTGAGCATCGGTTCTGACGGCAGGGCGGATCAATCCGCAGCCCCCACGGCTACAAATTCATAGCAACCAAACCCCAACGCCCCGACAGGAATTCGATCTCATGCTGGAAGTAATCGATAAGGGTCAAACCAGCACGGAGCACCCGCACCCGTTGCTCTTTGTGCCCGGCGCCTTCCAAGGCGCATGGAGCTGGGATGAGCATTTTCTGGACTTCTTCGCCGAGCGCGGGTTTCGCGTCTTGGCGCTTAGTCTTCGCGGTCATGGCTCGAGCCCGGCGGACAAACCCCTTCGTTTGTGCTCAATTTCGGACTTCGTCGACGATGTTTCCTCGATCGCGAACACGCTTGCACCACAGCCGATCCCGATCGGGCACTCGATGGGGGGATTCGTGGTGCAGAAATACCTCGAAACCAACGACGCACCGGCCGGGGTGCTGCTCGCGTCCGCACCGCCGCGCGGCCATCTGCGGACCCTGCTGCGCATGTTGCGACGACACCCGTGGCGTTGTTCGAAGTTCGCCGTGAGCGGGCGGCCAGACCATCTCCTGGGGACGGCGCCGGCCGGAGCCCGCGAGTTGTTCTTCGGCGACAAGGCGTCCGACGATCTGATCAGCTCGACCGCCGCGCGGCTTCAACCCGACAGCACGCGGGCCATCATGATGGACATGGTGGCGCTCAAACTCGTCAGGACCGACCGCATCACCACACCTCTGCTGGTGCTCGGGGGAGAACAAGACGCGACCTATCCCCCCTCCACTGTGCGCACGACGGCCCGGGCCTACGGCACACGAGCCGCGATCATCCCGGAGATCGGGCACTCGATGAGCGTGGAGCCGAGATGGGAAACGGTCGCCGAGCACATCGTGTCGTGGCTGACCGAGCGTGGACTGTAGACGTCGGTCCGTACTAGCGCTCTTGCTACCATCGCGCGGTGCCCGATTTTGCTGCACCACACGATGGGCAGCGGGCTGTTCCGCGGCGCGAGGTCTTCAAATATGCCTTCGCTCCGGCGCTTCTGAGCCTGGCCGCGACGTTCGGTGCGCCGCCGGCTGCCGCGGACAATATCCAGCTGATCGACTTCGCCGAGAAGAGGATCGCGCCGGAGGAGATCAAATCGGCCGGTTACTCCGGAGTGATCAACTACGTCTCGGCGGAGCGGCCGGGAGCGCATTTCGAGGCCAAACCGATCACCCGCGACTACGCGGACTCGTTACGCGCGGCGGGTCTACAGATCGTCAGCAACTTCCAGTACGGCAAGCCCGGATGGCCTGCTACCCCGTCGGACCTCACCCGCGGACACGACGGCGGTGTGGCGGATGCTCAAACAGCTCTGCAGCTGCATGCCGCGGCAGGCGGGCCGAACTCGGCTCCGATCTTTTTCAGCGTCGACGACGACATCGACCAGAACACCTGGAACACCCTTGCCGTCGACTGGTTTCGGGGAATCAACTCGGTACTCGGCGTGGGCCGCACCGGCATGTACGGCCACTACAACGCGTGCGGGTGGGCGATCAGGGACGGGGTGATCGGCAACTCCACCAGTGCGGGGCATCGCTGGGCCTGGCAAACGAGGTCATGGTCGCATGGCCAGCGCGAGCCCATGGCGGTGCTGTACCAGGAGATCGTCAACAGCCCGTCGAACCCGAGCCCGCTGCTGGGCGGCATCAACGTGGATATTGACGACGTGCTCGCCGCCGATTACGGACAGTGGGATCTCAGTCGCTGATCCCGCGCAAGGCGAACCCAGGCGCACTGAGTCGTGTGGCCGGCTGGGGTGCCGTTGAGGCGATGAAGTCCTCCAGGATGCTCCGCCACGGCCATCGGCGCTTCCGCATGGGGGAAGTGCCCGATACCCTCGAGCACCTCGAGGCGACTGCCCTCCAGCGCGTCATGGGCGGCATAAGCGTGCGCGACCGGAATGATCCGGTCCTGATCGCCCCAGATCAGCAGCGTGGGCAGATCCAGCCGCGACATGAAGCTTGTTGAGCGCGCTGACTGCCTGACCGCGGTAGTCCACGACTGAGCGCAACGTCCGCAAGAACGCCTGGCGGGTCCGCGCATCCGACAGCGACGAATACGCGTACCACATCTCGCCGGCTCGCGGCGCCTGGATCCCGGCCGAGCGCAGCCACGAACCCAGCTTGTTGCCGAGGTTCAGCACTGGTTGCGGTGCGACGATCGGCAGCACGAGCTCGGCGCCGGGCGCAGACAGCATCCGTAACACCGGACTGAGGTCCGGGCCGAGGCCACCGCTGCCGATCAGGACCAGCCGCTCGCAGTAGTCCCGGTGCTGGTGGGTGAACTGCATCGCGATGCCACCGCCGAGCGACTGCCCGACGACGGTGGCGCGGGCCACGCCGAGTTCGTCGAGCAGATCGCGCAGGAAGACCGCGAATGCTCCCAGTGAGTAGTCGCCGCGCGGCTTTGCGGACATGCCGTGACCGAGCAGATCGGGCGCGATGACGCGGTATTTCTTGGACAACTGCGGGATGATCGCCCGCCAGGTGGCCGAGCTGCCCGCCATCCCGTGGATCAGCAACAGTGCATGGCCCTGGCCGGCTTCCCGATAAGCGATCCGGTCGCCGTGCAGGTCGAGGTACGTCAATTCGCTCATGATCAAACCGTTTACCCAAGCCTTGGTAGTTGAACGCATCGGCTCTTACCGAGGGTACGCAACTTACGCCTTCGTAGGTTACTCGCTGGTAATAATGTGGTGGGCCTCACCGTCCAACATCCCAGGCCCGAAAATGAACGACACCCCGCGAGCCGGCTGCCCGCGGGGTGTCGTCTGGTGCTGACGATCAGGCCGATGTCAGTTCAAGTCATACCGATCGTTGTTCATGACCTTGACCCACGCCGCGACGAAGTCCTCCACGAACTTCCCCGCGTTGTCGTCCTGCGCGTAAACCTCAACCACAGCGCGCAGCACCGAGTTCGACCCGAACACGAGGTCGTTCGCGGTTGCGGTCCACTTGAGAGTTCCGGAGGCCCGATCGCGGCCCTCGTACACGTTCTCCGCGGTCTCCGACGGCTTCCACTGCGTGCCCATGTCGAGCAGGTTGACGAAGAAGTCGTTGGTCAACGAACCCGGCGTGTCGGTGAACACGCCGTGTTTGCTGCTGCCGTGGTTGGCACCCAGGGCGCGCAGGCCGCCGACGAGCACCGTCAGCTCCGGACCGGTCACGCCGAGCTGGTAGGCCCGCTCCAGCAGGAGTTGCTCCAACGGGGCCTTCTCGCCCGGCCGGGCGTAGTTGCGGAACCCGTCGGCCCGCGGTTCGAGCACCGCAGCCGCCTCCACGTCGGTGTTCTCCTGCGAGGCGTCGGTCCGGCCGGGTGCGAAGTGCACCGAGATGTCGTACCCGGCTTCCTTGGCTGCCTTCTCGACCGCCGCAGAACCGGCCAGCACGATCACATCGGCGAGCGAGATCTTCTTGCCACCCGAAGCCGACGCGTTGAAGTCCTGCTGGATTTTCTCCAGCGCGGGCAACACCTTGTCCAACTCGGAGGGCTCGTTGACCTCCCAATTCTTCTGCGGCTCAAGGCGAATCCGCGCCCCGTTCGCGCCGCCGCGCTTGTCGGTGTTGCGGTAGCTGCTCGCAGCCGCCCAGGCGGTCTTGACCAGCTGGGGAACGGTCAGGCCGGACTCGAGCACCTTCTTCTTCAGGGCCGCGACGTCCTTGTCGTTGACCAGCGGGTGGTCGACAGCCGGGACTGGGTCCTGCCACAGCTGTGGCTCGGGAATCCAGGGCCCGAGGAAGCGCGAGACCGGTCCCATATCGCGGTGCAGCAGCTTGTACCACGCCTTGGCGAAAGCGTCGGCCAGCTCATCGGGGTTTTTCAGCCAGCGCTGGGTGATCTCGCGGTAGATCGGGTCCTCCCGCAACGAGACGTCGGTGACCAGCATCGTCGGCGCACGACCCGGCCCGCCGAACGGGTCGGGAATGGTGCCCGCGCCGGCGCCGTCCTTCGCCGTGAACTGCCAGGCTCCAGCCGGGCTCTTGGTCAGCTCCCACTCATAGCCGTACAGCGTCTCCAGGAAGGTGTTGTCCCACTTGGTCGGGGTGGGCGTCCACACGACCTCGAGGCCGCTGGTGATGGTGTCCTTGCCCGAGCCGCTACCGTAGGAGCTCTTCCAGCCAAGCCCCTGTTGTTCGATCGGGGCGGCCTCCGGCTCGGGGCCGACCAGGTCGGCGTCGCCGGCGCCGTGGGTCTTGCCGAAGCTGTGGCCACCGACGATGAGCGCGGCGGTCTCTTCGTCGTTCATCGCCATCCGGCCGAACGTCTCACGGATATCAACCGCTGCAGCGACAGGATCCGGTTTGCCTTCGGGGCCTTCGGGATTCACATAAATCAGACCCATAGTGGTGGCGCCGTAGGGTTCCGCGAGATCGCGCTTGCCCGAGTAGCGCTTGTCGGTGCCCAACCATTCGCCCTCTTCACCGAAGATGATCTCTACGGGCTCCCAGACGTCGGGACGACCGAAGGCGAAGCCGAAGGTCTTGAAGCCCATCGACTCGAGCGCCACGTTGCCGGCGAGGAGCAGCAGGTCCGCCCAGGAGATCTTGTTACCGTGCTTCTTCTTGACCGGCCACAACAGCCTGCGCGCCTTATCCAGGCTGGCGTTGTCCGGCCAGCTGTTCAGCGGGGCGAAGCGCTGCATTCCCTGACCGCCACCGCCGCGGCCGTCGAAGATCCGGTAGGTGCCGGCGGCGTGCCAGCTCATCCGGATGAAGAAGCCCCCGTAGTGGCCGTAGTCAGCGGGCCACCAGTCCTGGGAGGTGGTCAGCACCGATACCAGGTCAGCCTTGAGAGCCTCGACATCGAGCTTGGCGAATTCCTCGGCGTAATCGAAGTCCTCGCCCAGCGGGTTGGCCTGCGCCACCTGCGGGTGCAGCCGTGATACGTCGATCTGGTTGGGCCACCAGTCCTGGTTGGTCAGGGGAGCATCCGACTTCGGCTGGGGCGCCGCGATTGCCGGGTTCTCACTCTCGCTCTTGTGGGATGTATCTGATGACACAACATTCCTTTCGGGTGGTGGATGATCGGGCTGTGATCACGGGCTGTGATCAGGAATCTGCGGTCGAGCAGTCGGGGCATATGCCCCAGTAGATGACTTCAGCTTCATCGAGGACGAAGCCGTCGAGAGCGTTGTTGTCGTCCGACGGGGTGAGGCAGGGGGCGTCGCCGACCGCACAGTCGACGTCGGCAATGACGCCGCAGGTCCGGCATACGACGTGATGGTGGTTGTCGCCGACGCGGGACTCGTAGCGCGCGACCAGCCCCAATGGCTGGATACGCCGGAGCAGGCCCACCGCCGTCAGCGCATTGAGCACGTCGTATACCGCCTGGCGGGAGACATCGGGGAGACCGTTCCGCACCGAGGAAAAGATCGTCTCGGTATCGGCATGTGGATGGGCGTGTACTGCCTCCAGGACGGCAATCCTGGGCCGGGTCACGCGCAGATCGGCCATACGCAACCGCTCCGCGTAGTCCGACGTTGACGACACAAGGCCAATATGGCCCACTTATCTGGAATCAGTCAAGACTTTATCGAACCAACACGCCGTAAAGATTTGGCGTCACGAAGCCGGCTTCACGGCGCTGCCGCCGCGCCACTGATCCCAGCTGAGCGTCCAGTCGCCGTTTTGAGTCAGTTTCAGCGGCGGCCCGCCGCTGTTGCGGATCTCGACGACGTCACCCGGCACGGAGAAGTCGTAGAACCATTTCGCGTTGTCGCCGTTGAGATTCAAGCATCCGTGCGAGGTGTCGGTGTGTCCCTGAGCCCACACCGTCGTGTCGAGCTGGTGCAGATAGATGCCGTCAATGCTGATTCGGGTCGCGTAGTTGATGGTCTCGCGATATCCGAGGCGAGAGTTCTTGGGCAGCCCAAATGTCGAGGAGTCCATCACCACGGGATTGCCCTTGTCGAGCACTGTGTAGACGCCCGGGAGGAGTCCACAACGATATGGTCTGCGCACCGACCGTCTCGGTGCCACCCATTCCCATGGAGGTGGGCATGGTACGGACCAGGGCTCCGTTGTTGAAAACGCTCACCACCTTGGTGGCATCGTCGGCGATCGACACGTGAGCATCACCGATGTGGAAAGACACTCGACTGTCGTCTTGCCCGAACAGGCCGTCGCCCAGGGAAATTCCGTAGATCTTGGCTTCGGCACTGACAGTCGTGCCGGGTGCGTAATAGTGCTCCGGTCGCCAGTGGGCGTTCTGCCCGTCGACCCAGAACCATGAGCCTTGCACTGCGGGGTTCGTAGTCACTTTCAGCTGCCGCTCGGCGGCGGCTCGGTCGGCGATCCTTTCGTCGAAGTGCGCGACGACCACCGTTCCGACTCCATAGGTGCCACCCTCTCGCAGCGTGGCCTCCGAGGTGGTGGTGAACGAGACCTTGGTCTGGTTCGACGGCTGCAGTGTGGAGAAGGACGAAACTTGAGTCGACACAATGCCGTTAGGGCCACGGCTGCTGACGTTCAGCGTGTAGGTACGTCCGTAGCCGAGGGGAGTGGTGGGCTTCCAGACGGTGTTGTCCGGGGTCAGGACGCCCTGGACGGATTTGCCGCCGTCATTGACCATGCGCACATCGGTGAGCGTCCCGGTATCGGCCTTGACCTCCACTGGCGAGACCGGGTCGACGTCGTGTGCATTGGCACCCGGTTTGAACGTAATCTTCGGTACCCCAGCAGCTTTCGAAGAACCAGTGGAACAGTTGCCATCGGGGCAGCGCTCCGAGGACACAATCTGGATCGTGGCGCAGACTCCGACCAGGACCAACACGCCTAGCAGAAACCGGCGCGGCCAGCGAAGCCAGTGGCGCGCGAACTCAGCGCTGTTCTTGGATTTCATCTTGAATCAGCGGATCCTTTGGGGTTCTCTCACTTGCCGGCTCGAAGCTGAACCCGCGCGAAAACGATGGTCGGTATCAAGTAGCCGGAGGTCGAAATTCTGAAACCACTGGATCACGGTTCGCGTAACGCGGTGGTCACACCTGCCGCCATGACGGCTGGGAAGGGTCGACGAGCTGCTGGTCGACGGGCCCAACGCCGAAGACGGCGATGATCGCCGGGTCGGGCTGATTCGCCGGGACACCGTCGTAGTGCGGGGTACGCGCGGTGCGCTTCACATAGCCTCCGGGTCCCACCGGAACGGCATCCTGGGGCTGAAAGCCGTTGCCGCTGTTGACAAACCAGGTGCCAAATACCACGACCTGAATCCGGTCTGTCGCATAGGTGTGGGGTGCGCTGAACCACCCCGGGTTCCATTTCATCAGCACCAGATACGGCCCCGGCTTGTTGAAATCGCCATACAGTTTCGCCATTTCGCCACTGTGTGGAGGCAGGTTGCCCCACGGCTGGAAGTCGATTTGGTCGTATGGCTGGATGAAGGTTTCCGCGGATCCGGGCCCGTTTCGGGTGGCGGAGCCAATTTGATGTCGCCGGTGTTGCCAGCCTTGTCACCTGCCGCGATCGCGGCCCACAACAGCGGTGCTGCCATCAGCAGCGATCGCCGGTTCGATTCCACATCGCCCATCACATGCCTCCCCAATAGTCGCCTGACTCAACCCTCCTTCCGGTAGACGAGCCAGCGCAACTCGATGGGCGATTCCTCTCGTTCGACGTCGAACACGTCGAGGCCACTGGCCCATCCGTCGAACCAGGCCGTGGGTGGCCACGCACCTTCGGGTAAGTGGGCTTTTTCGTACTCGTAGGCCGAATCGTCGGCGATGAGTTCGAGCGGTAACTCGGCCGCCGCCTCGGTGACCTCGTCGCGAGTGAAGATCGTGGTGTTGCATTGCTGCCCGAGTTCCCGGGCGGCGGCGTCGGGGATATAGCCCTCGCGCGTCAAGAAGGTGTTGAACACCAAGTAACCACCGAAAGCCAAACACTGCGCGGCGAGTTCGAACATGCCGCGCAGTTCACGCGTGGTCCGGAAGTCGGGCACCACTTCGGAAAATATGACCAGCTGATAGTCCCCGCGAACACCTTCCATGGCCACAAAGACATCGCTCTGGATGACCTGTATGTCGACTGCATTCCGTTCGGCTTCCGCACGCATGATGTCGGCGAACTTCGCGGCGAGCTCGACCGCGTCGACCGGGTGACCACGCCGGGCCAGGGCGAGGGCGTTTCGTCCCGTGCCCGCGCCGACGTCGAGCACCCGATAAGTGCTCGGGTCGATGGCTTCGTTGGCGAGCGCCCACACCCGCGCGTCGGGTTCGGTGCCGAACAGTGAGCCCTCGCGGGTGGTAACCCAGTTGTCGTAATCGGCACCGATCGTCGCCCATTGAGGTTTGACGCGGTAATTCAGCATCGTGCCGAACGGTGAATTGAACGAGATGATGATGTTCGAACGTGATGACGACTTAAAGGCTTTCGCCAATTCACCTTGCAGTACCGCTTTGAGCTGAGCGGTTTCTTCGGCTGTGTAACTGTATGCCCAAGCTGGCAAAGATCGTTTCGCACATCGTGACGTACTCGTCGAGCATGCTAGGAACGGCCGGCAAGTGGATCTGACCCTCGGCCATCGATCGTCGAAGCAACCGCCGGGTCATCGCTTCGCGCAGTGTCGACGGATCGAAAGATCTGCGGGCCGGATCCTCCATCAGACTCTTGTACACGACCTCGCCAGTGACCGCACGAGGGGGCGCGATAACCATGAACGACGACGCGACCGCACAGTTGGGTGACGAGAAGTTCGTGTCTTTGGCGACCTTCAAACGCAACGGGGATGGCGTCGTCTGCGCCGATGTGGATCGTCGGCGACGGTGTGCGGTTATCGGTGTGGACACCGGCCGATTCGTGGAAGGTCAAGCGGGTTCGACGTGATCCCCGTGTCACGCTCACGCCCTGCGGGCGGACCGGGAAAGTGCGGGCCGGTCAGCCAGTCGTTGAGGGGACTGCCGAGGTGATCACCGACCCGGTGGAGGTCGCGCGCGTCGAGTCGCTCGTCAAGCGTAAATATGGCTTTGAGTTTCGGGTCGTGACACTCATCGAAACCATTGCCGCCCGCGGCCGTAAGCCACGGTTCGTCCTGCGTATCACGCTCTCGGATGCAAAAGCGGGCACGTGATGTCAGCGCTGAGCATGGCAGTGGACGGATTTCGATTAGCGTTTGACCGCTTCGGATCGTCCGACCGGGTATCAGTGGTGTTGTTGCATGGCTGGCCGGGCCATCGTCGCGATTACGGCTTAGTGGCGGCTGACCTCGCCGACGTGGCAGACGTGGTAGTTCCCGACCTGCGCGGCTTTGGCGAGTCGGACAAGCACCTCGTCGATCCGCGTCAGTTCTACAGCGCGGATGCCCAAGCCCGAAGTATCGCCGGACTCATAGACGAGTTGGGCCTCGATCAAGTCGTGCTGGGCGGCTACGACATTGGCAGCCGGATCGCGCAGACGTTGGCGCATCGACTGCCCGAGCGGATCATCGCTCTTGTCCTTTCCCCGCCACTGCCCGGCGTTGGTCAACGTGTCCTTGGGGAAGTGGCGCAAAGCGAATTCTGGTATCAGTCATTTCACCAAATTGGTTTGGCGGATGACTTGATCGACGGCGAGCCGAAGGCCGTTCGCGCCTACCTACGCCACTTTTGGGATCACTGGTCCGGCCCGGGTTTTCGCATCGCCGATGAAGAGTTCGAGCAGCTAGCCGCCGAATACGAAGCTCCGGGAGCGTTCAGCGCGTCGATCGCGTGGTATCGGGCCGGCGCGGGCACCGTCGCGCAGTCACTCAACGAGCAAACACCCGAATCCGCGGAACGCATCGCAGTGCCGACACAGGTGCTCTGGCCGACGAATGACCCGCTATTCCCATCAACGTGGTCCGACCGTCTTGACCGCTACTTCACCGATGTCACGGTGCATTTCCGCGACGGTGCAGGCCATTTCACGCCGCTGGAGTGCGCTGACGAGTTCGCGGAATTGGTTCGGGGCTCCCTCGCCGAAGCGCAGCGATGAGTCACTTCAACCCGGGGCTCATCTGGTGGAAGATAATCGGGCAACGGGTTGTGCACTGTCGCGTAATGGGGATGTTCATATGCTGGGTCGAGAGTTTGCGCCGTTATCCGGTGAAATCGATGCTCGGGGAATCCGTCGAGAGCTTGTTCGTCGACGAACGCGGCGCCGAAGGAGACCGGCGGCTGGCACTCGTCGACACCGCAACCGGGCATGTGGCCAGTGCCAAACAGGCGCGCCTATGGCGTGGGCTACTCAAGTGCACCGCCAACGGACATGCCGGGCGCGTAAGCATTTGCCTGCCCGACGGTACGAAGGTCGCGGCCGATGACCCTGGCGTCGACGAGCTGCTCTCGCGGCTGCTGGGACGTGCGGTCCGATTGGTCAGCAAGCGGCCGGATGGTGCGACGGTGGAGCGCCCGGACCCGGACAAGCTGCTCGAGCTTGGGTTGGACGCCGAGGTCGCCGGCCGCATCTTAGAGATTGGCCTGGGGACACCGGGAGATTCGTTTACCGACGACGCTCCACTGCATGCGATCACCACGGCCACCCTGGAGCACATCGGCGTCGAGGCCCTGCGCTACCGACCGAATCTCGTGATCGCGACACCGGCCGGTTTTCCCCCTTATGCCGAAAACGATTGGGTCGGCACGGGATTTGGCATCGGCGGGGTGCGGCTGCGCGGCCTGGAACTTACGCCGCGCTGCGTGGTGCCGACGCTAGAGCACGGGCAGCTGCCGAGGTCTCCGGAGGCGCTACGCATACCCGCCGCCGAGAATCGTCGAGAAGCAGGCAGTGGCGGAGTCGCAGCGTGCGCGGGGCTCTACCTCATGGCAACGACGGAAGGCGTTATCCGCGTTGGCGACCGGGTCACCCTCGACCCCGTCGCTTAGCTGCCGAAGCTGCCCCCGTTGGGGGAGCGAACGACTGAGGCCGGTCCGGTGGGGCCTGCGTTGATCTGGTTGGCGGCGAAGGACGCGCCTTTGTCGATCCAGGTGCCGTCGTCGGCGTAGGTGTTGTGGGCGGAGAAGTTCATGCCGTCCGAGCAGACCGGGTCGTCGGTGGCGCAGACTTTGATGGTCTTGGCCTGATACGTCGGTCCGATGACGACTTGGGGCTGGCCCAGGAAGTTCATCGCCCGCGTGTTGGGCGTGCCGAAGAGCACGACGGCGGCGACGTGGTCGGCGATCTCGGGTGCCAGTGGTTTGGGCACGGTGGCGGGGTCAACGCCATCGGGCACCGCGGCTGAGGTGACAAAGCCCATCACGGCTGCGCCTTGGGAGAAGCCGCTGAGCACCATCTTGGTTTTGGGGCAGCTGCCGGCCATCGAGATGACGTGGTTACTGGCGTCGCGGATGCCGTCGACCCCGGTTTCCCAGTCGTTGCTGGCCGGGTAGTTGACCGCATAGACGTCGACGGACTTTCCGGCCTCGCGCCCACGCAGGTTGTCGATGAAGGCTTGTCCGGTCGGGCCGACCCCCGGGTCCTCACCCGTGCCGCGGGCGAACACCACTTGAGCGTCCGGGCATGGCTCCGCCGACGCCGTCGGCGAGACCAGGAGAGAAGTACCAAGGCCCAAGGCGGCTACTGCCGCCGGACCAACAAGACGAATGACGTGACCAGTGATCATGTCGCAATTAATGCCCATCCGAGCCCGTCACCAAACGAGTGATATTCCACACGCGTTTCGTACTGAACGCGCCCGCCACGAATCGACCGCAACCAACTTGGCGACCAACGTTGGCGAGCATCGGATGGACACATCGGCCTTGGGTCACGCTGAATCGTGAGACATACACTCCCACAGTCGATTTCACACTGCGACAACACTAAGAGCCCGCGCCTATCAGAGCGGCCGGACCCTATCGCGTGCCGTCGCGGTGATGCGGCTCAACGCCATTTGATGCCGCACCCTATTGACGGCCGCTGGTTGGGGTTGACCGGCCGCCCGGACAGGACGGCGTCGACGGCCGTCCGAACATCAGCCGCCGTTACCGGCAGGTCGTTTTTAGGGCGCGAGTCATCGAGCTGGCCGCGGTAGGCGAGTCGGCGCTCGCCGTCGAACACAAACGTGTCCGGCGTGCACGCCGCGGAAAAGGAGCGGGCGATGTCTTGCGTCTCGTCGTACAGATACGGGAATGTCCAACCATGGCGGCGGGCCTCGGCGACCATCTGATCGGGGCCGTCCTGCGGGTAGGTGGCGACGTCATTGCTGGAGATCGCCACCATTGCGACACCTTGATCGCCGAGGTCGCGACCCAGCGCGGCCAGCCCGGCCGCGACATGCTGGACATACGGGCAGTGGTTACAGATGAAGGTGATGACCAGGGCGGGACCGGTGAGGTCGTCGAGGCTGACCAACGCGCCGGTTGCCGGGTCGGGCAACGTGAATGGCGGCGCGGGCGTGCCGAGGGCGAGCATCGTTGACTCGATAGCCATGCCCGCAAGACTAGTCCGCGGCGCCCTGGGCACGACCGCCGATCACGGGTGCGGAAGGCGGCTTCGGGTGGGGCCGGAGTTAGCCGCGTTGCAATCCGGGGTATCAGTCCGAACTATGGGGTGGGTGATTTCGCACGCCGTCGCGATCTTCTTGGGGCTGCTCGCCGCGTTCTGGGCAGCGGTCGGCATCGTCGTCCGCCAACGCGTCGCTCAAGGCGTTCCGGCTGCTGAGGACCTGTCTGGAGCGACGGTGACCGATGTGGTTCGCCAACCGTTGTGGTGGGCCGGGATGCTCGCGGCCGTCGCCGGTTACGTGTTTCAAGCGCTGGCGCTGGCTCACGGATCTCTGCTGCTAGTGCAGCCGCTGCTGGTTTCGTCGCTGCTGTTTGCGTTGCCGATGAGCGCCAGGCTGTGCCATCAACGCATCACCCGGGCCGAGTGGAGTTGGGCGATTGTGTTGACCGCCGCCCTGGGGGCGTTCGTACTCGTCGGTCAGCCTCGCGAGGGCCATAACCGTCCGCCGATACCATCGTGGACCCTGGCTCTGGTACTTACGGCGCCGCTGGTCATCGCTTGCCTCATCGCGGCCAGGCGCGCCTTCGGCCGCCCACGCGCCATGCTGCTGGCGGTTGCGGTGGCGGTTCTGCTCGGCATGGTCGCCGTCTTGACGAAGATCTGCACGCACCGCTTCGCCGTCGGCGGATGGCACGGGCTTCTGACCGTCCCCGCTCCGTACTTGCTGGTCGTGCTGGCGGTCGCGGTAACCATGGTGCAGAGCTCCGCCTTTCACGCCGGTGCGTTGCAGGCATCGGTACCGATCATGCTGGTAGGTGAACCCGTCGTCGCGGTGGTGCTCGGCGTTGTCGTGCTCGGTGAACACCTCGCGGTGCGGGGCTCAGCAGTGCTGGGCCTGCTCGTCGCAGTCGTCGCAATGGTGGCATCGACTATCGCGCTGGGCCGCGATCAGGCGCCCGAGTCGGCCAATGCGGCCGCGAAACATGTTGGCGTACCGTCTGCTAACGAAAACGGCGTGGTCTGCAAGTAGGCGGCGCCAGCGCTGGGCTAATGTCCCGAGATGGCCGTCATTCGTTCCAAACCCCGCTCGTGGTTCTGGGCGCGCGACATTGAACCCGATCAGGTAGCGGGGCTGGCCATGCCCGGCATGCGGCTGCAGCGGCTGGTGAGTTATCGGCGCGGAGCCCAGGCCGATCGGCGATTCGCCGCGTTCTACTACGACGACGATGGCGCCACCGCACCCTCGCGCCTCGCCGTCGCCGGGGAGCGGTCCAACGGGACTGGTTGGTCGGTACATGTCGACGTCGATGCCGACGACGTAGCGCGCCGGCTCGAGCAGCAGCACGGTTATCCGCTCGACCTGGACGCAGTCGGGCCCGGTCTCAGTGTGAGGTTCGCAGTCATCGCGGCTGCTTGAGTGCGGCCTCTTCCAGGAAATCGGCAGCGCGCGTGACACTTTCGGCAGCCTTGGTCATCGAGGCGGAAACCTCACGGGCCCGAGCCGCGCATTCCGGAGTGAGAATGCCGCGCAGGTCTGCGACCACTGAGTCCAGGGTGCTTTCCATAAAAGCCCGTCCAGAGCCAACTTTCAGCTGTGTGACCCCGGCTGCCCAGACCGGCTGATCAAGCCAGAACCACAGGATCAGCGTGGGGATTCCGGCTCTGATGCCTGCGGCCGTAGCGCCGGCGCCCCCATGATGGACGACGGCGCGGCAAATCGGAAAAACGGCGGCGTGGTTCACTTCGGCCACGATCTTCACGTGGTCAGCTTGCGGAACGCCGGTGACGTCGTTGGGGCCGCTGCAAATCAACGCCCGCTCGCCCAAACGCGCGCAGGCCGCGCTGATCACCGCGATGGTCTCAGCGGGGGACGCAATCGGCGTGCTGCCAAAACCGAAGTAGACCGGTGGCGTGCCGGCGGCGATCCAGGACAAGACCTCGTCGTCGGCATCGCTTGGCAATCCGAGCGTCAGCGCGCCGACGAAGCGAGGCGGAGCATCCAAGTCCACCCATTCGGCCGCGAGTCCCGGCAAGCAGATCTCGTCGTAGGCCTGGATCTCTACTGTCGGTCGGGCGGAGTCTCCGAGCTCCGGCAGGCCGAGCGCCTGGCGTTGAGCGTCGTCGGTCTCCTTGGTGATTTGCGGACCAAATGCGCCAGACGCCAAAATCCGGGCCGGAAAGTAGTGCAGCGTACCGAGCGGAATGTCGTAATACTCCGCGACATTGGCAGCTAGACCCTGCTCGTTAAAGGCCGCCACCAGCAGGTCGGCTCCGTTTGCCAGTGCTGTCAGTACCGCGCTCTTGTCCGCCTTGACCTGGTTGACATGCTGGGCGATCTCGGCCCACATCGTGATCGGGTTCTGGATCTTGCCCAGGAAAGCCGCGGCATAGTCCATCTGGTCGCGCGAGTCGGGGCCGTACGCGACCGCAGGGAGCCCCGCGGATTCGACGAAGGCCACCATGTTCGGGGCGACCGCCATCTGTACATCGTGGCCGCGTCGCATCAGCTCGCGGCCAACGGCGGCCAAGGGCTCTACGTCGCCGCGGCTTCCGTAGCCGGCCAGCACACATTTCATCGGCGAAACCTCACTCGCAGTGCTGCTTGTCCGTCCAACAGATCTGGTCTGTCGGTGGCGATCCAACGCGCGGCGGCGCCGTTAGCGGAGCCGGTCGGCCACGTAGCCCGCGGCTTGGTCCGTCATCCCGTCCTGAATATAGGAGACATGGGCCATGATGTTCCCTCCCGACGAGCAGATGGGATCGTCGGGAGCGCACAAGCTGATCGTCTTGCCGCTGTACACCGGGTTGATTGCCGGCAGCGGCTGGCCGCCCCACAGCGCGCTTGAGAATTGACTGGTCGGCTCCCCGAACAGGGCGATAGCGGCGACGTGGCCAGCCACCGGAGCCGGCATCGCCTGAGTGGCCAGATCGATCACCGTCGAGCCCTGGGAGTACCCCCCCAGCACGATCTTGGTGTTGGGGCAGTTGGCGACGGTGCCCTGGATGTGAGCGCTCGCGTCGTTGGACCCGGCCGGCGCGCTGTTGTGGTAGTCGTCGTTGGCCGGGTAGTCGACCGCGTAGACGGCGACGGACTTCCCGCCAACCTTCGAAGTAAGCGAGTCCACGAATGCTTGGCCGATGTTGCCTAAGCCAGGCTCCTGATGGGTACCGCGCGCGAAAACCACCTCGACGTCGGAGCAGGGATCGGCAGACGCGGTAGGGGAGATCGGCGCGCCGACAAACCCCCACATCATCACTGCCGCGGCGCCAACGATACGAACAAGTCTGCGTGCACTCATGCCCAAATGCTGACATACCCACCGAGATGGTCTTACCGGCGGCTCGCTTTACCCGGATGCGCGCTAGCGAAGACGGCATCTATCAGAACATCTATCAGAATGAGTACTTGCCGGCGGGAAGGAACTGCATGTTCGCTCAGTTTGAGCGTAGGTAACCCGGCGACGCGGTAGAGATCCGTCCTGGGGGTTCGGAAAGGGCAAGGAAACGTGACCGAGTCAACGAGCGGGCCGAAGGCCGCTGCGGTGTCCGCGGGCCGGTCGAGTCCGGTGCGAATAGGCGTTCAGCTCTGGCCGGGCGGGACACCGGACTACCGGACGTGGCGTCAAGCGGTGCTAGACGCCGAAGAGCTCGGGGCTGACGCCATCTTTGGCTACGACCACTTTCACAAGCCGTTCCTCGACATTGTCGACGGCGCTCCGCAGCTCCAGGATGAACAGCCCGAGGTCAACAACTTCGAAGCCTGGACCGCCCTTGCGTCATGGGGCGAGATCACCACTCGAGCCGAGATCGGACTGCTCGTCAGCGGCATGCCGTATCGCAACCCGGATCTGATTGCGGATATGGCCCGCACTGTCGATCACATCAGCGGCGGCCGTTTGATTCTCGGCCTCGGAGCCGGCTGGTATCCGAAGGACTTCATCGTCTACGGATATGAATACGGCACCGTGAGATCGAGGATGGACCACTTCGACGAAGGCCTGGAGCGCATCGGTTATCGGCTCAATCATTTGACTCCCAGCCCGGTGCGTCAGGTTCCGATCCTCATCCTGGGAGGCGGAGAGCGGCGCACCATTCCCGCCGCGGCACGGCACGCCCACATCTGGCACAGCTTTGAACCTATTGAGGAATTTCGGCGCAAGAACGACCTGCTCAAGCGGCTCGCTACGGATGCCGGACGCGACGAAGTCGGCATCGAACGCGCGACGGCGTGGACCGATGTCAAGACGGCTGACGCCTTCGTCGACGAGGGCGTCACCCTGTTCACCACCGAAATCCACCCCGACGCCCACGGGTATGACTTTTCCGAGCTCGAGACGATGCTCGCCTGGCGCGGTATGTAGACCGGTCCGCCGTGCCGGCGAGTACCCGGCGCAGGTGACATCTAATTTTCAGAAGAAAACCGATGCGGCCCCGACGCTGCGGATACGGCGCGACAGTGGAAGTATCACCGGAGTGGCCGAGAAGAAACCGCAGACGATCTCTTATCCGGCGCCCGACTCACGTCCACGCCGCCACGACTACGCCCCGCTCGATCCCCATGTCATCGTGCTGTTCGGCGCGACGGGGGATCTGGCCAAACGCAAGCTGATATCCGGTCTGGCCTATTTGGATCAGTCCGAGCTGGCGCCCGATATCCAGGTCGTCGCGACATCGCTGGAAGACCTCACTGACGACGAATTCCGGGAAGTCGCCAAGAATGCCATCGACTCGTTCGGCACCCACAAACTCACCGACGAGCAGTGGGCCGACTTCGCCAAAATCGTGACCTACGTCCCGCAGGGCGCCGGACCCGAGGCGCTCGCCGCCGCGGTCGCCGAAGCCGAGAACAACCTGGGACCGAACGTGCGGCGACTGCATTACCTGTCGGTCCCGCCGAAGGCGGCGCGCGCCGTCATCACCATGCTTCGGGACGCGAATCTCGTCGAGCGGTCACGAGTGGTGATGGAGAAGCCGTTCGGCACCGACTTGGCCAGCGCGGTGGCCCTCAACGACTTCGTGCATGAAACATTCGACGAAGCCCAGATCTTCCGCATCGACCACTTCCTCGGCAAGGAGGCCGCCCAGAACATCCTGGCGTTCCGCTTCGCCAACGGTCTCTTCGAGCCGATCTGGAACCGAAACTTCATCGACCACATCCAGATCGACATCCCCGAAACGCTCGGTCTGGACCAGCGGGCGAACTTCTACGAAAGCACCGGCGCCTACAAGGACATGGTGGTCACCCACCTGTTGCAGGTGATGGCGTTCGTGGTGATGGAGCCGCCGACGGCCCTCGAGCCGCATGCCATCAGCGAAGAGAAGAACAAGGTGTTCCGCTCGATGCTGCCGGTCAAGTGCTCGGACGTGGTGCGCGGCCAGTACAACGGCTACCGCGAAGAAGCCGGTGTGGCAAGAGATTCCGACACTGAGACGTTCATCGCTCTCAAGGTCGGCATCGACAACTGGCGTTGGGCCGGCGTGCCGATCTATCTGCGCACCGGCAAGAAGATGGCCGAAGGCATGCGGATCATCTCGATCGCCTTCAAAGAGGCTCCGCGCACCATGTTCCCGCCCGGGTCGGGGGTAGGGTCCCAGGGCCCGGACCACCTCACCTTCGACCTCGCTGACAATTCGAAGGTGTCGCTGTCCTTCTACGGCAAGCGGCCCGGCCCCGGGATGAAGCTCGACAAGCTGTCGATGCAATTCTCCACACAGGAGATCGACACCGCGGACCAGACGTGCTGGAGGCCTACGAGCGGCTGATCCTCGATGCAATGCGCGGCGACCACACGCTGTTCACCACCGCCGAGGGCATCGAATCACTGTGGGAGCGTTCGGCAGCCCTGCTCGCCGACCCGCCGCCGGCCAAGGTGTACCCGGCCGGCACCTGGGGACCCAACGCCATCCACCAATTGATCGCCCCCAATGCGTGGCGGTTGCCGTTCGAACGGGCATGGCGCGAAAAGACCAGCTAGTCGCGCCAAGCAAGATCAGAAAACCATCCAGGACAGCACCGAGGATTGCAGTCCCGACAGCACGCAGATAAACGCCAGGAACACCACGCTCCACAAGATCGCCCGACGGAAAATGTCGCCCTCTTTTCCGTGCAGGTCGACCGCCGCCGCGGCGATGGCGAGGTTCTGCGGCGAGATCATCTTGCCAAGCACACCACCGGAGCTGTTGCCCGCGGCCATCAGCAGCGGGGAGAGTCCGGCCTTGGCCGCCGCGGTCACCTGCAGGGCGCCGAACAGGGAGTTCGACGAGGTATCAGACCCGGTCACCGCCACACCGAGCCAGCCCAGAATCGGGGAGAGTAGTGCGAAAGCGCCCCCTGCCCCGGCCATCCAGGTGCCCAGGGTGATGGTCTGTCCGGAGGCGTTCATCACGAAAGCCAGTGCCAGCACTGCCATTACGGTGACGAATCGCCCAGCGGAGCTGATATAGCGTCGCCCCGTAGGCCTTGACCGCTCCCGGCACCGACAGGCGCAGCACGACCATCGCGACGACGCCCGCCAGGAGCATCTGAGTGCCCGGCGTGTTCAGCAGATTGAAGGTGAACATCGGAAGCGCCGACGGGCTGCCCTTGGCGGTGTACAGGTGCAGTCCCGGCCAATGGATGGTGTAGGTGGCGTTGTCCAGAAATTTCTTGACCACCGGGATCTGGCAGAGCACGAAGATCGCGATGATGATCCCGTAGGGCGCGTAAGCGCGGGCCACCTCGGCACGTGAGTCGGGACGAGCGAGGTTCGCCTCGAATTCGGGCGACAGGGTGTCGGCGGCGCCGCCCGCAACTACCGCGGTGCGCGGTGCGGTTTGCGGCCGCCGGACGCGCAGCAGTAAGACCACAGCACCGGCGGACAGCAGCGAGGCGACCACGTCGGCCAGCGGCACTGATAGAAAGTTCGAGGTGGCGTATTGGCCGAGGCCGAAAACCCCGCCGGCCACCAGGGCCGCGGGCCAGGTCTCGCGGAGTCCGCGCCGGCCGTCGGCGATGAACACCAGCACCAGCGGTACGAAGACGGCCATGATGGGGGTTTGCCGCCCGACCATCGCGCCGAGCGCGTCGCTCGACAATCCGGATACCTTGCCGAGCGTGATGATCGGTGTGGCCATCGCCCCGTAGGCGACCGGTGCGGTGTTGGCGACCAGCGCCAGGACCGCGGCCTTGAGCGGTTTGAAACCCAGGGCGAGCAGCATCACCGAGGTGACCGCCACGGGTGCGCCGAATCCGGCTAAGGCTTCGAGCAGCGCGCCGAACGAGAACGCGATGATGATCGCTTGGATGCGGTGATCGTCGCTGACACTTGCGAAACTGCGCCGCAGCACATCGAAATGCCCTGTCTGCACTGTCATCTGGTAAACCCAGATCGCGTTGATCACGATCCAGAGAATCGGGAAGAATCCGAAGACAGCGCCCTCGCCGCCCGCCAGCAGCGTCTGGCCAATTGGCATGCCATACACGGCAACTGCGATGGCGACTGCGACGCCCAGCGATAGCAGGGAAGCCACCCAGGCCCGCAACCGCAAGACGCCAAGCATCACAAAGAGCATCGCCAGCGGCAAGGCCGCCACCAGCGAGCTCCAAGCCAGCGAGTGAGCCACGGGATCAAGGATCTGACGGTACATATAGGGCGCCCTTTGCATCTGGGGGCGAATGTGACTGGCGTCGCATTCGGTTGTCCGCCTTTGATTTACACGTACGGCGCGGTATCTCTGACCCGGATCTGGCGGCTGACAACCACGGATGTCCGCAAGAAGATTTAGAAAACGATTAAATCAATCAGTTTATTTAGGCGTAGAGTCACGTCCAGCTTCCCTACAGGCAGCTGGAGACCGGTGACTAGCAAAGGAAGAGAGCATGCCCCAAGGTGTTGCGGCAAAGAATGAAACCGAGCAGCTCGTGCTCGCCTTTATCGATGCCTTTTACGGGCAGCACATCGACATCGACGCGGCGACCGCACTCATGGCGGATGACTTCGTTTGGCAACTCCATGTCCCGCTGTCACCAGTGGTCGTCGGACGCGACGCGGCGCGCGCCGAGCTGGAGAAGCACAACAGCCTCTCAACGGGAATGGTCGAGGGGAGCGAGATCCGCACAATTGTGTCGGATGGTGACACCGTGGTGGTCGAGCGAGTTGACGTCAACACCATGAATGATGTCGCGGTCTCCTTTAATGTCACAGCGATCTTCGAAGTCCGCGACGGCGCGATCACTCACTGGCGCGAGTATTGGGACACCAGTCACGTTGCCCGGCAACTCGGTATAGAACCGGCCCACATGTTCGACGCGCTCGCCTAATCGGCGGGCAAGTCGCGGGAACGCTTGTTGGCGTACATGTGCTCGTCCGCGAGGCGCATGACATCCTGCTCTCCGGAAGCAACCCCGGCGCGCGGAGGATGCCTTTCTCGCGATCAGCCGTTCGGGAACGCGTTGACGCCCATTACCAGCGCGGCGGTGCCGCCGTAGAGGTATCCGACCTCGACCGCTTCGGTGATCTCGGCCTCTGAGGCACCCGCGGCGCGCGCGTTATCGGCAAGCGACCTGACACCGTCAGGATGTGCGGCGATCGTGTCAGTGATCATCCCCATCAGCAGCTTGTATTTCGCTGGAATCGCTCCGTCTTTGAGGATCCGCTCGCGCATCCCCTGATACGAGCCGGCGAATTGCGGGTCGCGCTGTTCCACCGCCGCAAGCCAGGGCGGACTGTCTGGCGGCGCAGCTGCCTGGGGAGACGGCGCGGGATCGGCACAGCCAGTTGGCGACACGCGGGCTGGCGGCGAGGTCGCCGCACCCATCCGCACGACTACGCGGCATTGCCTCAGTGGACAAACCCGCACCGATTATCAGCGCCGCGGCCGATAACGCTATGCACGCCTTGAATGTATTTGTCATGGGGAAACCGTACGCCCGCGCTATCACTGCGACAACCGAAACCCATTGTGGCACTTAGCATGCCATCGCCGCCCGAGGTTCAGGCGGCGGCGACCACGAACGACGTACCGACGGCGTTGGGCACGAAAGCGTCCGGCAGCGTTGTGGCGAACCGAATCTGAGCGCGCCATCCCGTGCAGTGCGCCGGGACAACGAGGCCGGGAGACAACTCGACGAGCGCATCGACGGTGGGTTCGATGATCTCCTCGAAGCCCGGACCGGTCAGGTGAAAGCCGCCGACCATGCCATGCAACCGATCGACACCCGTGAGCCGCATCGCGTGCCGCGCGATGTTGATCGCCCCGCCATGGCCGCACCCGGTCAGCACGACAAGACCGAGCCCGCGCACGTGAACGACGAGCGCCTGATCATCGAGGATCTGAGGATCCGGCTCCCAGTGACCGTCGCGCCACACCTCGTGGAATTTCATCCCGGTCTCGAAATCGGTTGTGCGGTCGATCTCACCGGTGATCAGTACGCTCCCGTCAAGCAGGATTGAGGGCTGACGGCGCTCGATCACCTCGAAGCCTTCGCCCTGCAGCGAGGACCGGCTCAGCGTGGGAAGTTCCCACCCCGGCCGCCCCGGCAGTGCGACCCTGCGCCGACTCCATACGAGTGGGTGCACGGTCAACGGCAGCCCAGTGCGGCCTCGCAGGCGGGACAGGCCGGCAAAGCCACCGGCATGGTCGAAGTGGCCGTGGCTGAGGACCACGGCCTCGATGTCTGCGACATCGACACCCAGGCGCTCCATGTTGGTCGCCATGCCTTCGGGTGAGATACCGGTATCGAACAGCAGCGTGTGTGACCGATTGCCCCGCCGCACGGTGACCAGCGCCGAGAATCCGTGCTCGGCAAGCATTCCAGGGACGGTGGTACCGCCGTCGAATTGGGCCGCTTCCACCGCCGGCGTGCGAGTCATGGGCATTCGCTGCGCAGGGCCCATGTCGGTCAGCAAGCCGTCGTAGCTGTTGTCCACCAGTGTCGTGATCACCAACTCGTCGACTGGCTCGAGCGTGATCGGGTCGACCGCAGCGCCCTCGACGACGCGGGGCGCCGCCCCGCGAAGATCTTGCCCATCACCACCGCCGCCACAGATAGATGACAGCCTAGGCACCAGGGGAGCTGTGCAGTCAACTGTTGACCTTTGGTCCGGCGGTGTCCCGGCGTCGATTCTCGCGCCGGGATTATTTCCGGGGCACCGAGATATTGCTGGTGACGCGCCTGCGCGGGCGGAGCAACCGCTGCCGCCAAGCGATACCGCGTCTAGGCTGTTGGGGAAGTGCGCACAAGAAGGCCCTGCCAAGCAGCGAGCGGGATTTCAACTGCTGAAAAGAGAGGCCTCGCCGTATGCCTGGATGGAGACGTCGCACCGCAGAGATCGATACCAGCTCCACTGACACGGCCCGTAGCGTCGGCGCAGAAATCCAAGTCGAAGTCACTGACCCGACGACGCTGGATTTCCAGATCGCGGTCAGTCGTCAGCCCGGCCTCAACGTCGACGAGTCACTGGTGATCAAACTGGACGGCAAGGTACTTGAACCCCGCGAACTCGTCGGTCAGCATCAAACGCGGATTCATGTCGTGCAGGCCGACCGGGGAACAATTACCGCGTCCTATTCGGCGACCGTCGTTGGCCAAGCAGACACCCCACCGGTGAGTGATATCGACCTGATCAACTACCTGCGCCCGAGCCGATACGCGGAATCCGACAAGTTCCTCGGATTTGCCGCCACCGAATTCCAGCAATACGCCTCGGCCGACCTGCTCGAAAAGGTCTCGTCGTGGGTTGGAACCCGACTGAACTACGTCCCGGGATCCAGTGATCCGATCGATGGCGCCACCGACACGTTGCTCGCCGGCGCGGGAGTGTGCCGCGACTATGCGCATCTCGTTATCGCGCTGCTGCGCGCGCTCAATGTCCCCGCCCGCCTGGTGGCGGTGTACGCGCCGGGGTGCCAGCCAATGGATTTCCACGCGGTAGCCGAGGCGTTCGTCGACGGTGCATGGCGGGTCGTCGATGCCACGTGCCTCGCGCCGCGCCAGTCGATGGTGCGGATTGCCACCGGCCGCGATGCTGCCGACACCGCGTTCCTGGACAACCACCACGGCGCCATCACATTGCAATACATGACGGTCACGGCCGTGGCCGACGGTGAGTTACCCAAAGACTCGGTCGAAGACCTCGTCAGCCTGCGGTAGCACAGTCACCTTGCGGTCAGCTCCTCGAACTCAGCAGCTCCCGCAGGATCTCGTCGAAATGGGCGACGGCCATCAGATGGCCCTCACCCGGCGCGATGTGCAGAATGGCGCCCGGGATCGCTGCCGCCTGGCGCTCGGCATGGGCCACGGGGACGTTCACATCGACGTCGCCCTGCCACACCTGCACCGGCACCGTAATGTCCTCGAGCCGGAAACCCCAGGCGCGAGCGAAGAGTCGGAAATCCTGCGCCGCCGCCCGGCCCGCGGTAGGGGATGCGTCGGCAAGCATGCTCAAGAATGAGCTCCGCACCTCGGGCCGCGAGAGTAGGCCGGCGTCGACGGCGGGCATGCTGTTCACCAGCAACGGCAAGACCCGCTCAGGGGCCCGGCGCCCAATAAGAAAGATGAGCCCGAAGAGCACG
The DNA here is from genome assembly GCA_963832935.1 of uncultured Actinomycetota bacterium. Lineage (GTDB taxonomy): Bacteria > Actinomycetota > Actinomycetes > Mycobacteriales > Mycobacteriaceae > Mycobacterium. The sequence continues at coordinate 20,634 of CAWHWA010000005.1, read as the reverse complement.
TTGTTGGCCGCGGGCGCCTTCCGCGCGAGCCGGCCGAACAATCTGTTGGCCGGCATCATTCCTGCTTCCGAACCGGGCTCGGCAAGGGAACCGACACCGCTGACGAGCGCGGCGGCACTGACCCGGTCGGGCAGGAAGCGGGCGCAGGCCGCCGCATGAGGCCCACCGCCGGAGATGCCGAACACCGCGAAGCGTTCGATGCCCAGGTGGTCGGCCAGTTCGGCTACGTCGTTCGCCCATCCTTCGAACGTGCGCTGCCGTTGCCAGGTGCTGGCCCCGCATCCCGGCCGGTCCGGAGCGATCACTCGGACGCCTGCCGCGAGCGCGGCTGCCGGGTCGAGGAGGGTCTGGCGATGGGAGCCGGGTGTGCCGTGGAACGCGAAAACCGGGTAACCCGCCGGGTCGCCCAGCTCTGCCCAGGCCAGCTTGCGCCCGTCGGTTAGTTGCATGAGCCGTACGTCCACAACTATGACCCTATGCAGTCAGGGTGTATGTGGCTGCGCGACACAGCTTTACGGCATTCGTGACAACCTTGCTTTTCAGGAGTCAATATCAGCCTGTGGTAGCTAGTGCCTGAACTTCTAGGAGCCGCAACCTTTTACCTCATAGATGACGCGTCGTGGTGGAAATTCCGCCTTGGCAACCAAGATGAGCAGCAGTCACTGAGCCGTTTGCCGTCATCATTGGCGCTCCGCAGGGGGGCTACCGCGGCAAGGACCTGAACCGCCAAGCAGTTGGACAGATGTTCACCATCGGGGAAGGCACAGGATTGAACAAACAAGCTAAGCCGTTGGAAGTGGAGTTAACACGCGGGTCGATACTTCCGTCCGAGCTGAAACACATGCTAGAGATGGCTGCGCAGGACGCAAATTGCATACTCATGACGATGGGTTGGTCCGACAGTAGCCAGGCTTCAACGACCGACCTCAACGAGATCGAGCCGATTGAAGACGCCGAAGACGTCAAATCCGTGCTTGCAAAATTTCACTACAACGACGGTTCGACCTTGACCATTTGGCTGAGCCGTTACTACCGCCACATACTCGAGGCCGTCGGAAAGATATCGCTTCAGCGCCAATCTTCTATAGTTCAGTACTGGGCCAGCTTGCCCGACCGCAGCTCGCTAACCTATCGTGCGGCCAACTGGCTTCGTTCTCTGCCGATTGCACTGTTCGGCGGGGCATGTACGTTTTTTGCCGCCGGATTCTTCTTTCACGGGGGTCGACATTCCATGGCGCCCTGGGCACTTCGGATAGGGTTCCTGTTAATCGCGTTATGTTCGTATCTGTTTGTACGATCCACACGCGCCACCCACGGATTTTCCAAATTAGTCATCCTCGCCCGCCGCCCCCGCAGGGACACTTGGACCGCCGTGGCTGGAATTTCCGGGATCGCAGCACTCTTTCTTAGCCTAATTGCATATCTTTTCCCGCGGTAGTCGAATAGGGCATATCGCAACTCGCGCAACGGCATTCGCCGCATGAAATACCAATTCACAGTCGCCCGGCCGGGTTCCGGCGCTGGGCTGACCGTGGGGTAGCCAACTCCGTTGAGGGGGAAGTCAACCGGGGCGCCCCTGGGGCGGCTCAGCGCGGGATCTGGATTCCTTTCGACTTCGAAGTCGATCAGATGCCCTGCTGGGCCTGGCAGTACGAATGTGTGGCGTAGATCAGTGCCCGTTGATAGAGATCGTCGAGTTGCCGCGCAGCGATCACCGCGGTTCTGGCGTTGTCCAAGTTCATGCTGCAGCTGGAGGTGTTGAGCAAATCCCATTGCGCCGCAATTTCTTCGACGATGATCGCATCTAACCGATCGATGGTTGCACGCAACGCCGACAAGTCGGGTGCAGTGGTGGGTGCCGAGGCGGGGTTGAGTTTCCAATCGGCGAAACGTGTGTATTCGATGGCTTTGGTGGCATCCATTTGATTGTCGAAGATAACTCTCACGTATTCGGCGTCAACGTTCTTGGTGACCGCGGCCGACATCACGCCGTTGATCACCTCCTGTTCTCTTTGAGGATCGTCGATAACCCCGGCGGCGGTGTATTTCGCGGCGGCCACCGGGTCGGCGGTCTGCAGTCGCTGCGCGGCTGCGTCCACCAAAAGGAACAGTCGGCCGGTGCTATCGCCGTGCGATGGCTGTGCGGGGAATCTGCTTATACCTGCTGGCTTAGCGCGAATAATCATCTCCGGGGACCTATCAAGGTGGGTAGTCAGCGACATGCGCGTCGGCAACGAATTGTTGGACGATGTGCCTGATGGTGTGACGTCTGTCGCAATGACATTGACTTGGTTCATGATGTCCGCTCAGCTTGTAAGCAGCTATTGAGCAAGCTGAAACCGGATTGGTAGGTGCTTGAGACCTCCCGTGAACGTGGTGGCTGTGAGTTCTGGTTTACCAGCCAGCTCAATGGATTTCAAGCGAGGCAGCAGCTCCTTAAAGAAGCTTGTGATCTCCATTCGGGCCAGCGCGGCACCCATACAGAAGTGCACGCCGTAGCCGAAAGACAAGTGTTTGTTAGGGTCTCGGCCGACGTCGAACCGAAACGGATCCACGAAGACATCCTCGTCGCGGTTGGCGGATACATAGGACATCAGAACTGATTCGCCCGCAGCGATAGGGATTCCGCGCACAGTGGTGTCTCGGGCTGCTGTACGCATGAACTCCTTGGCCGGCGTGACCCACCGGATCATCTCTTCGGTCGCGAGCGGCATCAATCCGGGGTTGTCACACAACCGCTGCAGTTGGCCGGGGCGTTCGATGAGTGCACGCAGACCGCCGGAGATCGTTGCGCTAGTCGTGTCGTGACCGGCGGTAGCGATGACGAGATAGTAAGAAGCGGTTTCGAGATCCGACAGCGGCTGGCCGTCGGCGCGGGCATTGGCGATTTCCGATGCGAGATCCTCGGTCGGGTGTTGGCGGCGCGACTTGGCGAGTGCATCGAAGTAGTCGAAGAAGTCGAGCAGTACTTGGCGTCCGTCTTCGGCTGTGTTGCCGCGCTGGAACTCTGGGTCGTTTTGACCGATGAATTCTTGGCTGAATTTGAGCATGCGAGGAAAGTCCGATTCGGGCAACCCCAGCAGTGAGAGGATCACGTGTAGGGGGTAGTTGACCGCGACTTCCTGGACGAAGTCGCATTGGTTGCCCGCGGCCATCATCTTGTCGACATAGATTTTGGCTAATTCGTCGATGCGAACCTTGAGTTGCCGCATCGCTCTGGGACGAAACCAGTTTGCGCCGATCGCACGCTTCCCTCGGTGTTCCTCGCCGTCCATGCGAAGCAGGGTCCGTGTTACCTGCAGCTTGTCCGCTTCGGCGGTGACCAAGAACGGGCGCGGCCGATTTGTGAACAGCATGTCGTCGCGTTCGATCTCGACGACATCGGCGTGCTTGGTGACGGCCCAGAATGGGCGGTAATTCGGCACCTCGACCCACGAGACCGGCGCGTGTGTCCGAAGATGAGCCAGGGCCGCATGCAATTTCATCTCGTCGGTGTAGGCCATCGGATCAGCCAAAACCTTGGCGGCTTCGTCGATGGTCTGCGCACGCATGAGTCTCCTTGATTCCGTTGGCATTCCGTCTTCCATGAGCCGTAATCAGAGTGTGTCTGGCGCCAAGGATGGCGAGCCGATCTGCCCCAGGGTAGTCGTCGCACAGGCACTGCGGCATGCCGAGAGCTATCGATATTACGAATACCATCGCGCCAAGTTCCGCATATGTCTTAGGCCACGAATCAGGTTTCGCGAAGTCGAGGTCTCGCATCCCGGCGCGAGGGCATGAAATTTGCTGGACTGCACAGGCAATCGGTGGCGTCGAATTGCTGAGTTGGTATCGTCGCCCGATAGCGGGGTGCACATAGACGAAACTGGTTCGTACGTCGGGATATTTCAGTGCATCGGTGGGTCAATCGCCATCACGACAAATACATCTAGATGGCCGGCGTCATGCCCGCCGATGCGTTCGACGTATATGCGACGGAGCGACAATGCTTTACGGCGTACGCGTTCAGATGCCGCGTCTCGCTCAGCCTGAGGCGCTGAGGATCTTGATCGCGAAGATGAGCGAGTCGCCCGGCCGGATTCCGGCGCTGGGCTGACCGTTGGGGTAGCCATCCGCGGAGGTCATTGCGACGGCGACGGTAGATCCGACGTTTTGCCCCGCGATGGCCTTCTGGAAGCCCGGCACAACTCCGTTGAGCGGGAAGTCGACCGGCGCACCCCGTTCGTAGCTGCTGTCGAACACGGACCCGTCACGTCCATTGACGCCCATGTAGCAGACGGAAACCTTGGCGGTGGCCGCGACCACCGGTCCATCTCCGGCGTGCAGCGTATGCACTTGGGTCTGGGTCACGCTGAACGGTGCCGTCACAGTCACGCGCGGAGCTGTCGTATCCGTGGATCCGGTGACCGCGACGCTGCCGGTGGTGCCGGCCAGCGTCCATTCCGGCGTCCCGCCGCTCTGCGGTGCTGCGGTTGGACAGGAGCCGGCCGCGTTGGCCTTGCCCGATCCATCGAGCGTCAGAACGAGTGCCGCGACACAGGCCGCGAGCGCGATGGGGGAATACAGCAGGGACGACTTCACGGGCGTCACGCTACAGCCACGTCGCTTTTCGGGCGTCGCGGGCCCGCTACTGGGCAAAGACCGGCCTGTTGGCGTCTCGCGGTGGAGGTCATGAGCCAAGACCAACGGAGGCGCGGAATTCGGCTGCTGCGCCCCGAAGGAGGCGGCGACGGCATGCGGGGCGGGTCCACCGGCTAGCTCGAGGATTTCGTCGAACCCGTCCAGCATGCACTCGGCGAACAATTTTTGGTGCTGCACGGCAGCCCGGTCATAGCGGGCGGTAATGGTGCAGATCCCGCCCCGCGACACCAGCGCCACTTCCAGCGCCGTGCCGTTCAACGGACCAAGACAATACTGCCGCAGCACCTTTGCACCACAAATGTAGGTGTCCTGCGGATAGAGAGCCAGGTTGGTGGCCAACACGTCGGAGCCGGCAGCCGACCGGAGCATCATCTGCACCAAAATCGGAGCGGGCAGCATGCTCAGTACCGGCGCAACGGCGCCGACCACGTTCTTGGCGGGCTCCTCGCGGCGCCGCGTCATCTGGGCGCGAATTTGTTGTATGCGCTGCACCGGGTCGGCCGTTCCGACCGGCCCCGCCAAGCCGACGGTGGCGAACTTGTTGCCGCCAGCGGGATCGGCGTCGGTGCGCAAGTTGACCGGCACCACCATTGGCAGTGTGTCGATCGGCGCACCGAGCGCCGTGTGATAACGCCCCAGCGCCCCGCACAGTCCGGCCAGGTAGAGATCATTGATCGACCCGCCGCATGCTTTGGCCGCCGCGGCCAGCTCGGAGAGCTTCAACTCGAATGCTTCGCTGCGGGTGGCAACGCCGCGGCGGCTCAGCAACGCCGAAGGCTCGGCGACCGGCTGAAGCATTCGCGCACCCGAGCGGGCGTAGCCAAGGACGCCAGTCACGGTTGCCGCAGGATCACGGGCCGCTCGGGCGACCGTTGACAGCACACCCCGGACTCCGGAGACGACCGCGCCGGGTAGCCGGCTGACGCCTTCCCGCATCACTTCGCTCGCCGATAGCTCCTGTGGGATCGGTTGCGGGGGAAGCGGTTCCGCGGGGGGATGGGGCTCAGAGTCGTAGATGGGGCTCGAACATCCTGCTGCCGACACCGTCCGTGACAGCATGGCTCATGTGCAACAGAGCCGCGGCCCTCCCGTCGGCCAGACCCTCGACAAGTGTGGCGGTCCACAACGGCCGAGCGAGGTCGAACGGCGACTGCAGCATCACCTCGGCCAGGTCGAACACTTCGCGCAAGGTGCCGGGTTCCGGGGCGCGCACTCGTCGCACGTGGAAGTCGAGGTCGAAGTCGGGATCGACCACCCAGCGCGGGGCCGCCGTGGGCAGGGTCGGCGCGACCACCTTTTGTCGCAGCCGCAACGCCCGGCGGGAGACATCGTCGGCGCGCGTCCGGAACCGTTCCCAATCTGGCGTATTTTCAAGGATTTCCACCGATATGAACCCCGAGCGGAACCGTGGGTTGGCGTCACCCCGAAGCATCAGGTGATCGACTGCCGCCAATTCCGCGCGCAACCCGCCCGGGCTCTGCGAAGTTAGGCGGACTGGATTCGACGCCACGGTCGTACCTCCTCAAGTTCGTAAGCCAGTTCCAGCAACCGAGCCTCCTGCCCAATGTCGGCGGCCAGCATCATTCCCACCGGCATACCGTTTTCAGATTCGGCCAGGGGCAGCGAGATCGCCGGCTCCCCAGTGACATTGCATTGCGGCGTGAATGCCACCCACTCGGTGAGTCGGTCGATGATCTGCTGGCAGTCTGCGGTCGGGTCGAGGTGCCCAATCCGGGGGGTCTCCTGGCTCAGTGTCGGTGTCAGCACCACGTCGTAGCTACGGAAGAGCTCAGCGGTAATTCGCCGCATACGGGTCAACCGGTCGATCACGACGGGCATCCGGTAAAGCTTGCGTCCGCCGCGCCGAGCCAGACCCAGCGTCAAGTTGTCGAGCTTGCCGCAGTCGACGGCACGGGCGCCCAGGTAGCGACTCGCCCGTACCTGTGCCATCACGAAGTACGCGCAGTAAGACCAGAACAACAGGAAATCGTCGGCAAAGGACGACGGCAACAGTGGCGTATCGAGTCGTTCGACGCGATGCCCGAGTTCCTCGAGCAGGGCCGCGGCCTTCAGCGTCCCCTCGCAAACGCTAGGACTACAGGTGCCCACAACCGGTTCCGTGCACACGGCGATCCGGAGGCGGGCCGTTCCTGGGGCGTTGACATCACCGATGGCCGGCAACTTCTGGTTGTGATGGAGTCGCTCGGCCTCACGATAGAACGCCGCGGTGTCGCGGACCGACCGGGTCAATATCCCGTTTTCGATCAAACCGATCGGCAACCGGCGCATGTGCTTGTCCAGCGGTAATCGACCCCGCGATGGCTTCAGACCGACCAATCCGTTGCACGCGGCCGGGATTCGTATCGACCCACCGGCGTCGTTGCCTTGCGCGATCGGCACCACTCCGGCTGCGACGAACGCCGCAGCACCCGACGATGAACCACCCGCCGTGTAGTCCGGATTCCAGGGATTGCGAACCGGGCCCAGCCGCGGATGCTCGGTTGCCGGGTTGAACCCGAACTCCGACATGCGCGTCAACCCGAGCGGCACCATTCCCGTCGCCATGAACGCCCGGACGAATTCGCTATCTGCCGCGGCAGGTTGGGGTTCCCACGCATCGGTGCCCGCCATGGACGGCATCCCCGCCACGGCTTCGCAGTCCTTGATGAAAGTGGGCACCCCGCCGAAGAAGCCCCCACAACCGCGGGCCGCATTGGCGCTTGCCCGCGCGCGGTCGAAGGCCTCATACGCCAGGCCGTTGAGTGCCGGATTCACCGCTTCGGTACGCGCGATGGCGGCGTCAACAACCTCGGGTCCGGAGACGCGGCGGGCCTGGATTGCCGCAACGAGACCAACTGCGTCGAGGTCGCCGAGGGCATCGTCGCGGAAAGCATGTATGGCATTCACCTGGCAACTTCCAATCGATGTGGAAAGAAATGTGAACCATCTCCAATTTCAAAACGACTGTGGTGGTCACTATTACGCGCCCCGTTGCAAATCTCTGATGTGAGATCAGCCTCAGCACAGGGAATTACAGCTAGACCGGCGGTTCGCCAGCTGGCTACCGGTGTTGTCAATCGTCCGTAAGGGGGAGCAACGCCAGGTCATGTTGTGACGGGCAACCGGGGTGCTCGGTCCCAGGCCCCTATGCCCGGCCGGTGAGGATCAGGTTCCAGTACATCGCCGGTAGGCCGCGACGCTTGAGGTACCACATGTCGCGTCGTTCGTGGGTGGTGTCGATGAACGGTATCGACGGCGTGGGTTTCATGGTGTAGTCGAATTCGGCGAGCAGCATCTTGTTACGGGCTGTGGTCAGTGGGCAGGATGCGTAGCCGCCGTAGCTGGCCGGTAGTGGTTTTCCGGCGAGGCTCGCCAGCAGGTTCGCCGCGACCACGGGGGCTTGCTTGCGGATGGCGGCGCCGGTCTTGGAGTTGGGTGAGGAGCCGACGTCGCCGAGGGCGAAGATGTTGTCGAATCGGGTGTGCCGCATGGTGTTCTTGTCGATCTGGACGTAGCCGCCGGGGTTGTCGGGGTCGGCGATCGGGCTGGCCTTGATCCAGTCCGGTGCGGACTGGCGCGGCACCACATGCAGGAGGTCGTAGCCGACTTCCTGGGTGGCGTCCGGGGAGTTGTCGGAGATGGTCACCGTGCGTGTGTCCGGGTTGACCGTCGGTGACCTCGCTGTTCTTGCGGACCTCGATGCCGTAATGGGCGACGACACGTTCGAGTTCGTCGGCGAACACCTTCACCGCGAACATTCCTGGAGTGGGCAGGACCAGGATGACGCGGATGGCGTCGAGGACACCCTGCTGGCGCCAGTAGTTGGCGGCCAGGTAGGCGATCTTCTGCGGCGCCCCGGCGCACTTGATCGGGCCCGCGGGCATCGTGAAGATCGCCGTGCCGACCGCATCTTCTTGATCAGCTCCCACGTCTAGGCGCGAGGTCGTAGCGGTAATTGCTCGACGCCGCAGGCGGTGTCAAGGGATTCGGCCATCCCGGGGATCGCCGACCAATCGAGTTGAATGCCGGGACAAACCACCAAGTGGTCGTAGCGCACATGGGTGCCGGATTCGGTCGTGACCGTTTGCGCCTCGGGATCGATCTGCTCGGCGCGGTCCTTGATCCAGGCGACTCCTTGCGGCATGACCGATGCCTCGCTCCGCCTGCTCTCCGTGGCGGGTGCGCATCCACCGCCGACGAGTGTCCAGAGAGGTTGGTAGTAGTGGGTCTCGGCGGGCTCGATGATCCCGACGTCGGTCAGGCCGGCCCGACGCAGCCGCGCGGCCACTGAGATGCCGGCGTTTCCGCCGCCGATCACGGCGACCTGGTGGCTGATGGTATTGGTCATGAACAGACCTCTCAAGTCGAAAAGTGTTGTGGGACGATTACGACTGATTGGTCAGGCCTGCCTCGACAGCGTTGTCGAAGGAATCGTCGATGAACACGACGTCACGTCCGGCGCGGTCGAGCAGGCTTGCGGCGATCGAGGCGCGATAGCCGCTGGCGCAGTGCACCCACAGCTGCCCTGGGGGCAAAGTGTCGAGCTTGTCGAGTAGCTGATGCATGGGAATGTGTGCTGCGCCGGGGATGAAGTCTGTGGCGTATTCGTCGTCGCGGCGAACGTCGAGCAGCACGGCATCGTCGTCGGTCGCGGTTTCGGCGGCCACGAGGACATTCCGGTAGCTCGGCGAAACGTGCGCCGTGGGTAGGACGAGGTGGGTGCGCCCGCGCTCAGCTCCTGGCTGGATCCTGTGGCCCTGCCCTGGAGTTCGTCGAAGCCGATCCGGATCAGCATCCGCTGGGCGACGGCGACCTGCTCGGCGGACTCGCCGATCAACGTCAGTGGAGTCCCCCAGGGCACCAGCCACCCTGATATAGGTCGAGAACTGTTGTCCGAGAGCAATTCCCACGCTGCCGTGGACGTGAGAGGAGGCGTAGGCGGTGCGGTCGCGCAGGTCAACGACCCACTCGCCGGCGTCGATGCGACGGCGGAGTTGCTCGGCCTGCAGCCGTGTCGGGGGGGACAAGTCTGGCGCGGCGGGCCCACCCCGGTTGAGGCCGCCCATGTGGGCGTAGTACGCCGGGTAAGCGGTCAGGCTCGCGATCAGGTTGTCGACGAAGGCGTCCTCGTCCTCGGTGATCAGCGCGTCGTTGCGGCGCTTCTCCTCAGCAGATGGTGCTGCCGTCGCCGCCCGAGGCCGACCCCGCGGAGCAGAAGCTGCCGAACCCGTGGGTGGGGTAGACGGGGGTCGCGTCGGGAAGTTCTGCAGCAAGGCGCCGTGCCGAATGATATTGCGCCCGGGCGAGTTCTTCGGTGCGGTCGACGTCGACGAGATCGGTCCGCCCGACGCTGCCGTAAAGCAGTGAGCCGCCGGTGAAGACCGCAGGGGTCTGATCGCCCTCGGAGATCACGTAGGACAGATGTGTGTCGGTGTGGCCCGGGGTGGCGACTACCCGGATGGTCATGGCACCGGCGGTGAGTTCGTCGCCGTCGCTGACCGCGAGGCGGGCGAAAGACACGTCATCCGCCGCGTTCACCACGTAGGGGCACCCGTTGCGCATCGACAGCTCGTACCCGCCGGTTACGTAGTCGTTGTGGATGTGGGTCTCGACGACCATCGCGCAGCGCACCCCGAGGTCGGCGAGCAGCTTCTCCACCCGGTCGATGTCGCGTTGCGGGTCGACGACCACCGCGGAGGTCCCGTCGTGGACCAGGTAGCTGCGGTCCCCGAGTGCCTCGGTGGAGATCACTTCAACGTGCACAGCAACCCTCGCTGCTCAAAACTGCCACGTAACGTGTGTGAATACGAAGTGCCATCTAGACACCGCAACACACGATCCGCTTATATCGCTCATTCACGTCGGCACCGTGCGCATCGCGTCAGGTTCATGTGCGTCCACGAGCAAACGATCACGGGGCCATATCGCGCACACTGATCGTCTGTGGACACGATATCTGTTCAGGACCGGCTCTGTCCGACCATGACCTGCTTCGGTTGTGGACCGGCCAACCCTCTCGGGCTGCATCTTAAGAGCTACCTCGGAGACGGGTACGTCACCGCGACCTTTGTGCCGTGGCCCCAGCACGACAACGGATTAGGTTTTCTTAATGGCGGCATTATCGCCACCCTGCTCGACTGCCACACTGCCGCTGGCGTCCTGAATGAGGCCGCACTGCGGGGATGGGATGCCCCGCCGGGCGCCTTGCTCCCTTTCGTGACAGCCGGCATAGACGTTCGGTATCTGCGCCCCAGCCCGCTAGACAGTGCGGTCGAGCTGCACGCCTTCGTCACCAAATCCACCGAAGCCGAAATTGTTTGCGACGCCGAGCTGCGACACAACGACAAGACCCGCGCCACGGGTCATGCGGTCTGGAAACGCTGGCGATCTCATTGATTCTCGTGCGTCCATTTGCGCCGCCAAGCACACCAGCACCCTAAACGCGACTTTGACCGGTAATGAACGGCACGACCGCCATGAACGAGGAAGTGGATGTGGCTTTATGGGTTCTCAGCATTGCGATGGGCCTGGCCTTCGCGGCCTCCGGCGCCATGAAGTTGGTCGTTTCAAAAAAGCGCCTGGCACTGCGGGGCGAGAGTTGGGTCGACGACTTCAGCTCGGGCACAGTGATATTCGTGGGCTTAACGGAGATCACGGGCGGTCTGGCAATCATCCTGCCCGTGGTGCTGGATATTCCATCCCGGTTGGCGATAACGGTTGGGACAGGTGGCTTGATTCTTGTAACGCTAGGCGCGGCAGTGGTACACGCGCGTCGGCGTGAACCCGGAATGATTGTATTGAACTTGGCGCTGCTGGCTTTGACGGCTGCAGCGATCTGGGGCCGACCTCGGTACTAGTACCGAGGAGATGTGCCTGCCACACCGCTAACGGAGAAGTGCGCGAGGCGCAACATGCGGCAGCGGACTCAACCCGTAAGGCTGCATATTCGTTTTCGCGGTACCGGATACGTCTGTATGGGTTCGCGATGGTTGTTGCCTACGGTGCGCGGGGTGTTGGGCAGAGGCGCATTGAGCCCAGCGGCGGGCTAGGGGAGTGGTATTTGCAGCGGTGGCGGATGGTCGTGGTTGTCAGCGGTATCCACCGTCATCGCCCCGAGTACGTCCACCAGCCGATGCCCGAACAGCACCTCGCTCCTGGCATCCAAGCCGCTGGTAATACGCGCAAACGCAACTGATGTACGCATATGTGCAAGCGCTGATCGTCTCGACTCAGGAAGAATCAATGTACCGAATTGACCACGGCTGTTGAGGAATTCATCGGCGCAGAAGCACCCGTCGTCCGCGTACACGAGGATGAGAACACCTTGGAACGTCCACAGGTGGGCTTATGGTCGCCGCTGCGTCAAAAGTGTTCGGCAGCAGGGGCGCCCTGTTGATCGTTATGGCCCTGCAGCACGTTGCGATGCACAAACTCGACGAACAACGCGCGAGGTTTCTTATGTCATGACTAGACGACGCGATCGCGTAGTCGGTAGGGAGATCCGAAAGTGCGCGCTTCGGTCGGCGGGACCTGCCTGGAACAGGGGTCACCAATGGAAGCCGTTTGATCTCAAAGGGATTGCCAAAACGATCGTGCACCAATCGGTTCTTCGCCACGTCCTCGCGAGGAAGCCAGATTGGTGTTGCCCCGCAGCCCTCTACCGGACAACAATCAGTGAGAGAAGTCGAATGTGGAAGAAGTTGAAGAGCAGGAAAACTCAGAATGGGTTCGGTTCTGGGTTGACCGGCTACACGAGTTCGTCTCATCCCTCGGCGGGATAGATGGCGCTAGGGCGACTGACTTTTGCGAGAATGCTTGCACCGCATGGCAGCACGCCGCGATATCGGATTCTCCGCCTCTGACCAGTCCGGCCATCTTCATCGTGTTAGAGCCGCTTTTCGCGCTGGCACAGGCGATGTCGGCCGTGACGAAGTCCTACGCGGGCACGCCCGAAGTCCGGGATCGATTGACGCGGAACGCCGTTCAGTCGCTACTGAAGGACAGCTTGGCCGACACCCTCCGCGATGCCGAGCGTTGGCTGGACGAGGGTCTGCCGTCGGCAGAAGAGATCCAAAAGCGGCTTGCCGCCGTAAAGACGGCCCTGCAAGCGGCAAAGGACGCAGATTAACAGCAGATGGCGAAAGATGACGCCCGCGCGAAGGAAGCTCTACCGTAGCGATTTTGGCTGCTGGGCCCGCAGCGCGGCTACTCGTCAGACGCGCGGCATGGATGGGCGCAACCGGCCAGAAGTTCGCCTATGCGGAGGGGTCGATGAGCAAGCTGAAGGCCGGCCGGCTGGCGGTGTGGACAACCGAACGTGCCATCCAAATCCTCGGCGGCAACGGTTACACCCGCGAGTATCCGGTCGAGCGGATGGACCGCGACGCTAAGGTCTTCGACATCTTCGAGGAGTCGCGATTGCGAGTACCTAAATTATCCGGCGAGGACATCTCGCCTACTGGTAATCCGTCAGCAGTTTTAACCGCGCATCGTTTGCTGAGGCCAAGAGACACGTTGGGCTTGCTCACGCCGGTGCTAAATACGGCCCGATCGAGCACCAGCGTCTTGACCTTGCTCGGGATTGGTTCGATGATGCATAGGTCACGAGCGGAGGCCCACAATGAGAACGTTCATTCGCCATCTTGTAGTCATCGTCATGATGGCGTTCGCGTCGATGGCAGCCGTGACGATCGCAACGCCCGCGGTGAGCTCGGCCGACTGCGCGGATGGCCAGTGGTGGGACCCGACGGGCAAGGTCTGCCGACCGCTCGGTGTCGGGCCACAACCGCTGGCATGCGAGCCAGGCCAGTGGTGGGACCCGACGGCCAATGTATGTCGGCCGCTTGGTGTCGGGCCACAACCGTTGGCATGCGACAACGGCTCGTGGTGGGATCCAGCCGCCAACGTATGTCGTCCGCCAGCGGTGCCGCCGGCCAACTAAACCCGAGCCGATCTCGTATCGAGTGGCCGCCGGCCACTCGCGGCCGAGCTGTTCCCGGCCTCACTGGTATTGCGGGGCCCAAGCATGGGCATTGGCAGTTCTTGGCAGCGTCGGGTGGCGACTTAGCAGCGCATCGACGTGCATCGTTCAAGGAATGAACGCACGACATGACCCGGAAGAATTCGTCACGAAATTCGCCGACTTCTGGAGCAATCCATCACCACAACGGTTGCCGGAACTCCTACATCCCGAGGTGGTCCTGGTGCAGCCACTCGCAGCGCGTACGGTCGGAATCGAGGCGGCACAAGCGCAGTTCCAGCGCATTTGGCGCTGCCTTCCGGACTTGCATGCTCACGTCGACCGCTGGTGCGGCGACGGAGACCTTGTTTTCATCGAATTCCGGCTGCACGCCCATATCAGAGGCAACCTCGCCGACTGGCCCAACGTGAACCGAATCCAGCTCCACGATGGCAAGGCGATCGAACGCAGCACCTACTTCGATCCGCTCGCGATCATGCCGACACTGCTTCGCAATCCTTCAATATGGTGGCGTTGGTGGCGCTCCAGAGAGGTCACCAGCCGGCGCGGTGGACAACACAACGCTGGACAACCGAATCGCGCGAGACAATACGATTAGCTCTTCCAGACGACCTTATCGGTGCCTCCAGCATCCCGGTAAACGACGCTGTCGGGGGCTGTGCCTCCCTTGACGTCGAAGTACAGCCTCCCAGTTACTTGGGTTCCCGGCGCGAGCGGCCCGTTAGGAAGGCCGTCGGGCAGGTTTCCCTTCAGAACCGCGTAGGTCGAGCTATTAACGGCTCGCGCATTGAAGTCGCCAATGTTCGGAGTCGGGGAACCACTTACACCTTTGGCTGTTACATCGGAATACCACGCGCCGTCGTTGTGACCGCTGGGCTGCAAGTTACTTACGGTGTAGGCAATGGCCCCAGAGCCACCTGCCCCCGGAATCTCTGCCGACTGGCCGAATGCAACGGCTTGCGGATCCGCCAACGCGGGCGTCGCCGATAGGATTCCTGCCGTCGCAATACCGACAGCAGCTGCCGCCGTCTTCATGGCGATCTTGGAGAACATCACGTCAAACTCCTTCGGCTGCAGTTTGTGATCCAGAAGTGGTAGCCGCTTATTCGACCACCCACGGAACGTATCCAAGTTCGGGCATTTCAAACCTGCTCGGCATGGCCAAAGCTCTGCGCGCCGATGTTCAAGGTAGACATCACGGGACCGGCGGGCAGGAGGAACCCTAAGCACTCTGGATTCATCAGATGAACCACCGGGTCAGACCATATCGATTACCGGCTCCTCCATATTCGATTCCGCCGTATTCTCCGGCTGCACGGGACTGGAACGGGTGGCCAGGTGCGGATCGCGCCGAGCAGTGAGTGCAGGCCAGTTCCCCCCGCATCCGGCCGACGTCGCCTGCGCTGCAGAACTGCAAGGGTTTGCTGGTGATGGTCAGGGGAGTGATGACGATTCGGCGCGAACGCCGCCGCCGCGTAAAGCGCAAAGATGTTGCAGAACAGCCAATTAACTGATTCATCTGATGAACTCGGAGAGGTTTTACTTGCGACTCCGCACATTCAACTTCTGCATATTGCGCCGTGCCGGACATCGATGGGATATCAGGGAACCTGCCCGCCGGAACCATGGTGGATTTCATCGACCACCGGTGATGCTTAATCAGGTGCTCTGGCTCGCCGTCGATAACCGCGTTGTAGGTTCGTTCGGAGCTACGAAGACCGCGATCGCCTGCGCACTCAAATGGTTCGGTTATGGTCCCGGCCGGGCGAGGAGGTCAGCCGCAACTTGACCCACACCACAGGGAGAGGAAGCCCATGAGAACGATCGAATACCGCCACGCGGCACTCGTCGGCCTGGCCGCCGTCGCGCTGATCACTGTGGGCTGCAGCAATGGCAAGAGCGTCGACGCGTCGGCACCGCCTCAAGTCGGGGTGAACGCCACCTCCACGTCTAAAACCCCAGCACAGCCCACCGAAGTGAAGCTCATCGGGGAGAGCAACGTCGAGGTGACTCTGACCGGCCCGATCGCTGCCAAATACTCATCGGCAACCGAGAGTCAGAGGGAGGATCTCGGCAAGCCACTGACGGGGGACCGCAATGCGGGGACACGGGAGAGCGGCCTGGTATTCCAGCAGTTCCAGGGCGGCGTGATCACCGCCCAGAACGCCGAGGCGGGCACCCCCGCATACATCACCCTGGGCAAGATCCGGGAGGCCTGGAATATCCCACGCGACCCGAACGGCGCGCCTGCGATCACCGGCACTAACGGTTCGGCAGGTCCGCTGGGTTTCCCGACCAGCGACGCGAATACCGTCGGCGATCTGTTCGTGGAGACGTTCGAGCACGGCAGGATCGAGTACAACTCCAAGACCGGCCAGATCGAGGTGACGGTCAACGGCAAGGTCGTACCATCCGGGCTGTAGCCCGAATTGCGGGCAGCGATCTCGCCACTACCGCACATCGCCACTTGGATGGCTCGCCGATGGAGGTTCCACTGGCCGCAATCGGAAGCCAGGACGTCGTTGACGTCGACTTCGAGTCCGCCGACCTTCGGCCCGGGATTGGACGCGGTGCTCACGACTCGCTGGTAGAGAACAGCGGCGGGGTGGACCTGATTGCCGGACCAGGCTCGAGTTTGCCAAACCCAGCGGCGGCCAGGTGTGCTCGAAGACCCGATAACGCCATCGGCCGCGGCCCACTGACACACCCTGATGCCTCCGTAGACCCCCGTGCGTTGAACCCCAAGAACCGAGTTGATTCCGCGAAACCACTGCAGCGCGATGCGATTCCAGGTGTCGCGATTGATGTCCTCGTCGATGGTGAAGAAAATCGGTGCACCCTGGCTGCCGCCCGCGGCGGTGTGCAGCTGCCAGGCGGTGCGCGCGTCCGCGATGCCGCCGGCGTAGCCCCGCGTGAAGTCCGACGGTGCCGACCCACCTGGTTTGCCGTATTGGTAGTTACTGACGATCACCAGGCCCGCGGCTTTCAATGAGTCGGCGTAGGGCCGAGTGATCGGCTTGGCGCCAAACGACGAGCCAGGACGCGACTCCGAGACGTAGTTGACCACCCCGCTATAGCCGGCAGCTCGAATCTGCTGCGCAGGAATCTGGCGCGCGGCGAAGTCGATCAGTTGGGGAGGAGCGGCGGCGGCCGCCGTAGGCATGCCGCAGGCTAATGATCCGGCACCCAAACCGGCCAACGCTGTCGCGTAGCGCAGCGCGTCGCGCCGAGAAACTGTTCGCAGTCGCACATCGCTGGCCAGCGGGGGCAAATCGTGCATCGCGCGATGTTAACGATGTGACTGTTGTTACCGATAGAGCTGCGCTAGCCGAAACGCGGTTGCGTTCCCAAACGGATACGCAAGCGGTGACCGTTCGGCTATGACCTCGGAAGCCGCAGGCGAAACGACTTGGCGTGCAAGGGCATGTAGATCTACCTACGCACGTCAGGTCGTGCCCTCATATTCGATCGCAGTATTGGCATTAAGGACTTACAAACGCTATTCGCGCAACGCAGGGGAGCGGCTTAGGCTTCCCCGCTGCCGGGGGTGACCAGATTGATATCTCGGTGTTAACCGACTTATCCCACAATCGCCCGCGCTGCGCGCTCTGCGATGAGCATGACCGGCGCGTTGGTGTTGCCGGAAATGATGGTGGGCATCGCCGACGCATCGACCACTCGAAGGCCGGCGACGCGATACACGCGGCAGTCGGTGTCGAGCACCGTGGCGGCCGACCGCGGCCGACCGCGGGCGTCAAAGGCTCCCATCGCGCAGGTGCCCACCGGGTGGAAAATAGTCGTACCGAGTTCACCGGCCGCCTTCTGCAGCTCTTCGTCGCTCACCAGTTGCGGGCCGGGAAGCAACTCTTGCGGGCGGTAGCGGGCCAGAGCTGGCGCCGCCATGATCTGCCGGGTCATCCGGAGGCCCCGCACGGCGATTTGACGATCGGCGTCAGTCGACAGGTAATTGCAGAAGATCTTCGGGTAGGTCAGTGGATCTGCACTGGCCATGCGCACATGGCCCCGCGAGCTGGGTCGCAGATTGCAGACCGAGGGAGTGATCGCTCCGAAGGGGTGCAGGGGTTCGCCGAACTTCGGCAACGACAAGGGCTGCACATGCCACTCCAAATCGGGACTTGCCAGCGCGGGGTCGCTCTTGGCGAAAGCCCCTAGCGTGGAAGGCGGCATGGTCATGGGCCCCGATCGCAACAGCAGGTACTGAAGTCCCATGCCCGCACGGCTGATCCAATTCCGGTACAGCGTATTGACGGTCGGGGCGCCCCGCACCCGGTAGACCGTTCGAAGCTGCAGGTGGTCCTGAAGGTTTTCGCCCACTCCTGGCAGATCGACGGCCACCGGCACTTGATGCTGGGCAAGCAGGCCGGCTGGGCCCAGACCCGAGACCTGCATCAGATGCGGCGAGCCAATAGCTCCGGCGCTCAGGATCACCTCCCGGCGGGCTCGGACGTCGACGATTTGGCCATCTTTGAGCAGCCGCAGGCCGGTGACGCGTCGCTGCGCCGTCGTCCAGGCACCGCGACGCTGATCCTCGTGGACCTGGTCGTCCATCAGGAGCCGCAAGGCCTGGGTCTGCGTGTAGACGGTGAGATTCGGTCGGTGGGCGATGGGATGCAGGAAGGCATCGGCCATCGACCAGCGACGGCCACGCCGTTGGTTGACATGAAAGTACGCACTGCCGGCGTTGACGCCCCGGTTGAACTCATCGATCGGGGAGATGCCCACCTGGGCAGCGGCGGCCTGCCAGGCGTCCAAGATCTTCCAGCGCACCCGTGGCCGCTCGACAGCGGATCTCACCACCGGCGCCGTGCCAGTCGTCGGCGCCGCCGAAGTAGTCCTCCAACTTTTTGTAGATCGCCAGCGTCTCGCCGGGACTGTCCGGGCCACCCCAACGCCATCGCTCGTCACCGGTGGCCTGCGCCCACAGGTCGTAATCGCTCGCCTGTCCGCGCATGTGGATCATGGCGTTGATCGACGAGCAGCCGCCGATCACGCGGCCCCGCGCGTAGTGAATGCTGCGGCCGGCCAGGCCTGGGTCGGCCTCGGTCGTGAAGCACCAGTCGGTGCGGGGGTTGGCGATTGTGTACAGATAGCCCACCGGCACCTTGATCCAGAACCAGTCGTCTTTGCCGCCGGCCTCAATCAGGAGCACACGGCGATCAGGGTTGGCGCTGAGCCGATTGGCGAGCAGGCAGCCTGCGCTGCCTGCTCCCACGATGATGAAGTCGAATTCGGCGACCGGGCTCATTCCGGTATCGGTCCTCCAGAGCGTCGGATGCGTGTCCTAGTGTGCGCGATGACCACCTCATCTCGTCGGGGAATGATTGGCCTTGAACATGCACGTTGTCTTCGACGTCTGAAAATTGTTGTGGCACATGCAAAATCTTCTACGAGCAAATTTCTCCCGCGTGGTGAAGCGAGAGGGGTCTTCCGTCATGATGGCAGCTCGACGGCGGCTCACACGGCTCGCCGCGCAGTACGGGAGCACGATTGTGTGCCGTGACCGTTAAGCATCGTTACCGCAATCGTGATCTCGCACTCGTATCTTTAGACATACCAGAAGGCCGCAGTTTCCGACCTCCCAATAACGCCTATAGGCGTCCGCAAGCCTGGGGGCTGATATGACCACCGCAATCGCCGCGCACAACCCAGTCGACAAAGACGCGGCCGACGGGCATGACGATCTCCTTTTGGCGGTCGCAAAAATGAACGCAGTTGCCCGTCGAGCGGACACCGTTCTCGTCGAATCGAGGCCGCACTGGCGACTCACCGAAGAAGAGATCGTGCGAGCGGCGGTCGCGGTGATTTTGGTGGCCTTTGTAACGGTGATTGGCGTCGCCGCGGGCGCGATCTTGACAATGGGTTAGCAGCGGATACGGCACGGACGGCTTGCCCCGTCGGACTTAGTAGCCGACCTGCCTACCTGGCTGTAGATACCGTACTTAGCAAGGCTTTGACTTCCTGGGTGGGCGTCGAGGGTGCCCACGCGGTGATCCAGCCGTGCAGTTCGTCGATGTGACCGTCGACGAGTGCGGCGTAGGTGGTGTCGAGGCGCTGGGAGAGTCGAAGTATCCGACCAATCGCAGGATCGAGGTCCACGACCCTGCGATGCCGAATCAGTGATGAGCTCACTGTAGTCCTCGAGTGCCTCGGCGCGCAGGGCAGGCACGATGCCTGATTTGCATCGCGCAATGTGGAGCAGGCCTTGGACATGCAACGCAATGCAGCATTGACTCGATGACATGAGCGGGAAGCGATCAGGGAAAATCATCCATGCAGGTATTTGTTACTAGCGCGACCGGGGGCAGCAAGTGAAACGCGGGATCGCCACCGTCACCACCGATGAAGGCATACGCCCCGAGGTACTTGCAAAAGCATTGGGCAACAGGGGATTTGACTCGATGCGTGTGACTGAGAATTCACACATCCCGGCAAGTCTGACCACGCCGTACCCGGCGCGTGGCGAGTTTTACTGGTCCTACGACGCATTCGTCGCTCTGACAGCGGCCGCACTCGCGAGCGGCGAAGGTCGCTACGGGTCGCGGACGCTTCGGTGATGCCGACCATCATCCGCGGTCACACCCATGCACCCAGCGTGCTGATCGGTGAGAAGGCCGCTGACCTGATCCTGTCTTGATCGCGGGCCGGTGAGGGCCGCCACCGTCAAATGGCAACACTGCTGACCTTGCTGTGAGGAGGGTGGGGCGGAGGGCGACGCGGGTCGCGCGCCGGCGCCGCAGGGGTGCCGCGACGTGCCAGTCGGGGCAGACGCCATGTCTGGCCGCGGTGTACGCCGGGTTTGCTGCTGTCGTCGCGTTGATCGTCCCGCGAGTCCTAGGGCGCCCGCGTATCACTGGTACGCAAATATCCAGAAACAGTTCGTTTATCGACACGTCGCCGGACACGGTTTCGTCGTTATTCCTCGTAGCGACAGGTAGTGCCCTCAAGTGGGGCGCTGACACCCTCTAGCACAGCGATTTTCGACACCGATCACT
>CAWHWA010000004.1:0-850284 GCA_963832935.1 uncultured Actinomycetota bacterium | reverse complement strand
CCACCTTGGTAACCCCGGCGAAGGTGTCGTAGTAGGCGGCTTCGCGGTCTAGTCCCCGCTCGCGCCCCTCCTGGTAGCGGCCCACCATGAATATCGCGTAGTCGGTCCCGGCCGCGATGGCCAGCGCCGTCAGCAAGTTGACGGCAAACGTCGACAGCCCCATGATGCCGGTGTCGCCCAGCAGCGCTACCACGCCTCGGCCGGTGGCCAGTCCGACGAACAGAATCACCATCGTCAGCAGCACAGTGCCGATGGACCGATAGACGAACATCAGCATGATCGCGATGATGATGACGGTGATGATCGTCATCTTGAACAGGCTCGCGTTACCGACAACGATCGTGTCGTCGGTCAGGGCTCCCTGACCCGCGACGTAGGCCTTCACCCCCGGCGGCGGCTTTGAGTCCGCGACGATCTTGCGAACCGCGTCAACCGACTTGTCGCCGACGGCGCCGCCCTGGTCGCCGCGCAGGTTGACCTGGACGTAGGCAGCCTTGTGGTCGTAGCTCTCGACACCCGAGGACGTGAATCGCTGCCCCCAGAAATTCAGCGCATGCTCGACGTGTTGGGTGTCCTGCTGCAGCTTCTTGACCAGATCGTCGTAATAGTGGTGAGCGTCCTCCCCGAGAGGCTTCTCACCGACCAGGGTCACCAGGACGAGGTTGTCGGAGTCGTACTCCTTGAATTTCTCCCCGATGTGCTTCATCCCGGTCACCGAAGGCGCGTCGGAGGGCGAGAGCGGCACCGAGACGTCCTCGGCAACCGCCTCCAACTGTGGGACGAAGACGTTGACGCCGACCGCGATCAGCAGCCAGATCACGATGATCGGCAGCGCCAGGAAGCGGATGGTGCGGGCTATCCGCGGTTTGCGCTCGACTTCGGTGCGCGGCGCGACGGGGATTTCGTCCGTGTCGCTGGCGTCGTCGCTCACGCGGATTTGTCCAGGCAGGAAACCTGCGCGTCGCGCGTGTTGGCCTGTTGTTGATCGACCAACTTGCCGTCGACGGTGATCCGGCAACCGATGGAGGGGCCGTCACCTTGGGCGACGACGTAGGCGAAGATGCCGGGCATCTCGGCGACGATCGTCTGCGACCACGGCAACGTGGTGAAGTTGGCCTTCTGCGGTTGTGCATCCGCATCCATCCAGTTGACGACGCCTGTTGTCCCGGGTGGTCCCAGGATTTCGTAGATGGCAGTCTTGGCCGCGTACGGCGGGGTCGCATCCCGTGGATCGGGCTTGGGAACGCCGGGACCTGGGAAAACGCCGTTGAGTCGGTCCACTGCAACGCCGCCGATGATCAGTGCCACGACCACGACCAGCAGAACCCATACCCGCTTCAGAAGCCTTAGCACCGCGCCCTCCGATTAGGAATGCTCGACGGGCTGATATTAAGGCATTTCGTCGCGTCCGCCACCGCTAGTCGGACGCCAGAGCTGCCGGTTTAATTCCTGCGGTGCGCCGTCAGGTCGGAGCCGCGCCGCCCGCCCGGGCCGCACCGCTCGTTGTGCTCCGCCTGATGACGTTTGCCACGCGAAGACGTGACGCCAGGGTGGGTTACTCGCGTGCGCACAGCACACAGCGACGCTCAAAGAGCGATACGCACAACCGTGTTGTGGAAATCAGCGCCTCACAGTGAAATCGCCTGTAGCGCATAATGCTTCCGTGTCTCCGACTCAACCACCTGTCTCCGCGGGCCTTTCGCCTTGACCTGCGACGATAGCGAGAATCGGAGACGGCCGAGTTAGTTTCAGAAAGTAATTAATTCGCTGGAATTGCACGCCATTTGTTTTGCGTGACGTTGATTGTTGTCGATCTGAAACCGGCACCGATTTTAGGACAATCGCGCGTACCCTGATCGGCATGGCTACCAATACCAAGACCAAGGCCAAGGTCAAGACCTGCGTGCATTGCGGTCACACGTTCGACCCCAGCGACCGATGGCGCGACCTGTCCGATCCGGCCTGGCATCCAGCCGCATCAGTTTATTGTTCGCGTGAATGCAGTGACCGGTACCACTGCGAGATGGTGCATTGCTGCTCGACCCACGGGAAAGGAAAGGCTAGGCGCGAAGCCGCCAAGGCGGCGCGCTGATCCGCGCTTCCACCAAATTAACGGACTCGTCATTTTCTACTATGAATTGGTCTGTTTGAAGCGTAATTCCCGACAATCGAGTCTTCACGATAAATGTCGGATCGGTGCGCTCTGACGGCTCAGTCGTCGATGTGCGTCGGCGGGTCAGCGTAGGCGAGACCCAACGGATGCTGGTCAGGGCCCATCAATTTGCAGTCTGGGTACCACTGGTAACTGGGGCCGCTATGCGATGTGGTGATTACCACGCAACGCTGCCAGGTGCCATCAGGCTGGACGGGTCCATCGCACTTGCTGGCAACAAGCCCTCCGTACTGGCACCCGGCGCTGGCCGGCGGCGCCGAAACGATCAGCCCTCCGGCCATCAGTACGGCAGCCAATCCTCCGACGATGCAGTGCTTCATGGTCGTCCCCCGTCACGTCGCCATGATGGTGATGGGCTCAGCTGAATACCGTCTGACCGTCGACGTCGAGCAGGTAGCGCTCGGTGCCACTCTCGACCCGGGGAGCGTCCCCACCCAGCGACACCGCAACCTTGTTGCTGGCATTACGCATGACGTCAAAGGTGAGCTCGACGGCTTCGACCTCGGAAAACCGAGCGCGCACCTCGGCGACAACGTCGGCGTCGAGGTGCGCCGGCGTCCAAATTAACCCATCTGCATACCGCAGCGCTGCTTTTGCGCGATCGTCGAGCATCTTCGACTCTTCGAACCGCGCGATGTCGTCGTACAGCGACTCCGAACCCCCGGCATCGAGTGCCCTGCTCTCCCGCACCGATTTACACAGCCGGCAGTTGTGCTGAGCTGCGCCGCGCAGCCGCACCACCTCGGACGTCACCGGGTCGAGTGCACGCATCGCGCCTACCGCGGGCAGGAAGCGGTTGAACACGACATCGGATGGATCCGTAGCGTGATCCCACTCGATCGGTCCGCGCGTCCATCCCAGATATTGCGCACCCACATCTAGCGCTTCCAGCCCGGCCCGCATCCGCGGCACGAAGTCGGCGAGGTACATCGCCACCACGACACCAAACGTACTGTCCCCCAACGACTTGAACAGTCGCGACCGCTGCTCAGCGGTGATCGCGGAAACGTCGGCGCTGAACTGCTCGGCGAATTCAGCGACGACGGCCTCGGCCTCCGATTCGGGTTCGTCAACCGCGATCTCGACGGGCAGCGGCGGCAGCGACAGCGTCTGCGCGCACACCCGCCGCACCAGACCGACCACGCGAGCGTCGCCGGGAGATCCCGGAGACAAGGCCACCAACTGGGTCAGCAGATTTTCTCGAACCGAAACCGGAGCCACCATCGCCCGATACGTTACGACTACTGCGCCTGGCTCACCGACGACATGTGGAAATCCGGGATCCGCAGCGACGGCATCGCCGCCCGGGTGACCCAATCCCCCCACTCCCGCGGCAGGGTCTTCTCGCTGACACCGGCCTCGGTCGCGCGTCGCAGCAGATCCAGCGGGCTCTCGTTGAAGCGGAAGTTGTTCACCGCCGCGGTGACCTCGCCATCCTCGATCAGGTACACGCCGTCGCGCGTCAGCCCGGTGAGCAACAGCGTGGTGGGATCGACCTCGCGGATGTACCACAGCGTGGTCAGCAGCAGGCCCCGCTCGGTGCCGGCGATCATGTCGGCGAGGTCTTTCGGTCCGCCGGTCATCACCAGGTTGTCCGCCGCGACGCCGACCTTGGCGTCGAATTTGGCGGCGGTGGCCCGCGGATAGGCCAACGCGTTGATCACCCCGTCGCGGATCCAGTCGACCTGGTTGATCTCCATCCCGTTGTCGAACACCGACACGGTCTCCGAGGAGCTGCTCGCCGCCACGAACGGCGTACATGCCAGCCCCGGTGCCATCGGATCGGAGAACAACGACAACGGCAAATCGGTCAGCCGCTCCCCCACCCGGATCCCGCCGCCCGGCGCCGAGAACGCGGTCCGCCCCTCCTGCGCACCGCGGCCGGCCATCGACCAGCCCAGGTAGATCATCATGTCGGCCACCGTCGACGGCGGCATGATCGTCTCGTAGCGCCCCGCCGGCAGCTCCACGCTGCGCTCGGCCCAGCCCAGCCGCATCGACAGGTCGCTCGAGCAACGAATCGGTAGGCACATCAACGAAATCGGGCGTCCCGACACCGGCCCACGCGCTGGCGTCGCCGCGCTTGCCGTTGATCTCCACCGCGCCGGCGGGCTGGGTGAAACGCCGGCGCAGCCCCGTCGACGACGCCAGGAACGTCGTCGAAACACTGTGGTGCGCAAAGCCATACAGCCGATCGGCGCCCCGGAACCCGCGGCTCAACGACCCGGCGACGTCGGCGAACACCTCGGCCCCGGTACCCGAGACCGGCGCATCCCAATCCGCGGGCACCCCGGTATCGGCCAGCAGCGGCGCGGCATCACCGGCCTCCGGCGCGGACCGGGCCGCTTCTTGCGACGCCGCCACCAGACCCGGGATCACCCGCGGGTCCACTTCGGCGGACACCACCGTACCGATGAACGCGCTGGTGGCCTTGCGCACAATCGAAATGACCGTGATGTTGCGGCTGACCGAAACCCCGTTGGTGGTCATCGAATTGCCCGCCCACCGCAACGTCGCCTCGACCTTGTCGGTGACCAGCACCATGGTCTCGTCGGCGCGGCCCTGTTTCGCCGCCTCGCCCAAAACGATGTTGACGACGTGCTGCGCAGTGATCATCGGCCGCCCTCGGTCCGGGTGTTGAGCACGTTGACGCCGCGGAACAACGCCGACGGGCAGCCGTGGCTGACCGCAGCGACCTGACCGGGTTGCGCCTTGCCGCAGTTGAACGCGCCACCCAGCCGCCACGTCGACGGGCCGCCCACGGCTTCCATCGAATTCCAGAAATCGGTAGTGGTCGCCTGATACGCGACATCGCGCAACTGACCGTCCAGGCGGCCGTCACGGATGCGGAAGAAACGCTGGCCGGTGAACTGAAAGTTGTAGCGCTGCATGTCAATTGACCAGGATTTGTCGCCGACGATGTAGATGCCGTCCTCGACCCGGCCGATCAGGTCGGCGGTGCTCAGGTCGTCGGAGCCGGGCTGCAGCGACACGTTGGCCATCCGCTGAATCGGCACGTGATGCGGCGAGTCGGCATACGAGCAGCCGTTGGAGCGCGGTTGCCCGAGCCGAGGCGCGAACACCCGGTCGAGTTGGTAGCCGACGAAGATTCCGTCGCGCACCAGATCCCAGCTTTGCGCGGCCACTCCTTCGTCGTCGTAACCGACAGTGGCCAAACCGAATTCGACGGTGCGGTCGGCGGTCACGTTCATCACCGGCGAGCCGTACCGCATGGTGCCCAGTTTGTCCGGGGTAGCGAACGAGGTTCCGGCATAGGCGGCCTCGTAGCCGATGGCGCGGTCGTATTCGGTGGCGTGGCCGATGGATTCGTGAATAGTCAGCCACAGGTTGGTCGGGTCGATCACCAGATCCCTAACGCCCGCAGTCACGCTGGGCGACTTGACCTTCTCGGCGAGCAGCACCGGCACCTGCGCCAGCTCGTCGGTCCAGTTCCACACCTCGTCGCCGGCCAGCGCTTCCCAGCCCCGGCCCATCGGCGGTGCCAGCGTGCGCATCGAATCAAAGCTGCCCGCCGCCGGGTCGACGGTGACCGCCTCCAGCGCCGGCATGATCCGCACCCGCTGCTGGGTGGTCGCGGATCCGAAGGTGTCGGCGTAGAACGTCTGCTCCTTGACCGCGGTAATCATGGCCGACACGTGGTCGACGCCGTCGGCGCTCAGCAGTCGCCCGGAGTACTCCTCGAGCACGGCGATCTTGTCGGCCGCGGGGATGTCGAACGGGTCGATCCGGTAGTTCGACACCCAGGAGGCGTCGGCGTACACCGGCTCGGGCGCCAGCTCCACGCGCTCGGTGTTCAGCACCGCCAGCGTGGCGGCCACTCGTACCGCGCGGCGCGCGGTCTCGGCCGCGACCGACGGCGCCAGCTCGGCGTGCGAAGCGAATCCCCAGGTGCCGTCAACGATGACCCGCACCGCCAGGCCGACCTCACGGCTGACCACCGCGGTCTCGAGCTCACCGTCGCGCAGCTGGATGATCTCGGTGTTGATGCGGTGAATTCGCAGGTCGGCGTAGCTGGCCCCGGCGTGGTGGCCGCCGACAATGCGGCTTCGGCGAGCTCGTGTCGCGGCAGGTCTAGGAAGTCGGCATCGATCCCCCGATTCGGTGTCACGGCTCCACCGTATCGACCGTGCACTCCAAACCCCTGCGGAGCCCGCTTTAATAAGCTGCATGGCCAGCGCCGCACCCAGGAGTCAGCCGCGATCCAGCGTGCTGGCCTACGGGCTGCTGGCGCCGAGCCTGTTCGGTGTCGTCACCTTCTTGCTGTTGCCCATCCTCGTAGTGATCTGGCTCAGCCTGTACCGGTGGGATCTGCTGGGACCGCTGCACTATGTGGGCCTGGCCAACTGGCGCTCGGTGCTGGCCGACTCCGACTTCGCCAACTCTTTGGTCGTCACGGCGATCTTCGTGGCGATCGTGGTCCCGACGCAGACCGTGCTCGGACTGCTGGCCGCCTCCATGCTGGCCCGGCTGCTTCCGGGGACAAGCTTCTTTCGCACGGTTCTCGTGTTGCCGTGGATCTGTGCGCCGCTGGCGATCGCCGTGTTGTGGCGCTGGATCCTGGCTCCCACCGACGGCGCCATCGCGACCCTGCTGGGACACAGCATCGAGTGGTTGTCGGATCCCACCTTTGCGCTGCCACTGGTGTCGGCGGTCGTCATCTGGATGAACGTGGGCTACAACTCGCTGTTCTTCCTGGCCGGCCTGCTCGCGATTCCCAACGAGATCCACGCCGCCGCGCGCACCGACGGCGCCAATGCGTGGCAACGGTTCTGGCGCATCACGCTGCCCATGCTGCGGCCCACGATATTCTTCGTGCTGGTGACCGGGATCGTCAGCACGGCCCAGGTTTTCGACACCGTGTACGCGTTGACCGACGGCGGACCGGGCGGCAGCACCGACCTGGTGGCCCACCGCATCTACGCCGAGGCGTTCGGTTCGGCGGCCATCGGGCGGGCGTCGGTGATGGCGGTGGTGCTGTTCGTCATCCTGGTCGGCATCACCATCGTTCAGCATCTGTATTTCCGGCGGCGGATCACCTATGACCTCGTCTAGCCGCGTCGGGAACGCGATGATCTACACCGGCCTGGCGGTGGGTGCGCTGATCACGTTGCTGCCCTTCGCGCTTGGCTTACTGACCTCGTTCACCTCCGCACACCAGTTCGCGACGGGTACGCCGCTGCAACTTCCGCACCCACCCACGCTGTCCAACTACGGCGACCTGGCCGGCGCCGGATTCGGCCGCGCGGCGGCGGTGACCGCATTGATGACCGCGGTCGTCCTGGTCGGCCAAATGACCTTCTCGGTATTGGCAGGCTACGCATTCGCACGCCTGAACTTCGCCGGCCGCGATGTGCTGTTTTGGGTCTATATCGCGACGCTGATGGTGCCCGGGACGGTCACCGTGGTGCCGCTGTATCTGATGATGGCCCAAGCGGGGCTGCGCAACACCTTCTGGGCCCTGGTGCTGCCGTTCATGTTCGGCTCCCCGTACGCGATTTTCTTGCTGCGCGAGCACTTTCGCCAGATCCCCAACGACTTGATCAACGCCGCGCGCCTCGACGGTGCCAAGACCCTGGACGTGATCGCTCATGTGGTCGTCCCGTCCAGCCGGCCGGTGCTGGCGACCCTGACGCTGATCACCGTGGTCTCGCAATGGAACAACTTCATGTGGCCGCTGGTGATCACCAGCGGCCACAAGTGGCGAGTGCTCACCGTGGCGACGGCCGAGCTGCAGTCCCGCTTCAATTCACAATGGACGCTGGTGATGGCGGCGACCACGATCGCAATCGTGCCGCTGGCCCTGCTGTTCATCGCTTCTCAGCGACACATTGTCTCCTCGATAGTCCTCTCGGGTGTTAAGTGAGCCGGCCGCGCTTCTCCACGCTCGCCGCGGGTGCGCTGGGACTCGTCGCGGTGCTGCTGGCCGCGATCGCCGTACTGTTGAATTACTCCGGCGAGCCCCACGGCAACAAAATCGTGGTGCGAGTGCGGATCTGGGGCACCCCGATCGCCGAGGCCTACCGGGAGTCGTTCGCGGCGTTCAACCGCACGCATCCCAACATCGAAGTTCGTATCAACCTGGTGGCGTACTCGACGTATTTCAACACACTGCGCACCGACGTCGCGGGCGGCAGCGCCGACGACATCTTCTGGTTATCCAATGCCTACTTCGCGGGCTACGCCGACAACGGCCGGCTACTGGACATCGGCAAAACCCTGAGCGACGACGAGATTTCGGACTGGGAACCCGGGGTGGTCGACCAGTTCACCCGCCGCGGAGCGCTGTGGGGAGTGCCGCAACTGACCGACGGCGGCATCGCCGTGTACTACAACGCGGATCTGCTCGCCGCCGCTGGCATCGATCCCGGTCAGCTGAACAGCCTGCGCTGGGATCCCAACGGGGACGATACGTTGCGACCGCTCGCGGCCCGGCTCACCGTCGACGCCAACGGAAACCATCCGGGCACAGCGGGTTTCGATCCCAGCCGAGTTCGGCAGTGGGGCTACAACGCAGCCAACGACCCGCAGGCGATCTACCTCAACTACATCGGCTCGGCGGGTGGGGTTTTCCAGCGCGGCGACGAGTTCGCGTTCGACAACCGCGGCGCCATCGTGGCCTTCCGCTACCTGGTGGGTCTGATCAACGACGACCACGTCGCGCCACCGGCCTCCGACACCAACGGTAACGGCGACTTCTCCCGTAACCAATTTCTGGCCGGCAGGATGGCGCTCTTCCAGTCCGGCACCTACAACCTCGCGGCGATCGCGCGCGACGCGCGCTTCCGCTGGGGTGTCGCGATGCTGCCGATCGGTCCCGCGGGCCGGATCAGCGTCACCAACGGCATTGCGGCGGCTGGCAATTCGGCTACCAAGCATCCCGATGCGGTGCGTCAGGTGCTGGCTTGGATGGGTAGCAACGAAGGCAACGCCTATCTCGGCGATCAGGGTGCGGCGATCCCCGCGGTGCGGTCAGCCCAGCAGGTCTACTTCAATTACTGGGCGGAGCGCGGCGTCGACGTCACATCCTTCTTCTCCGTCCTGGAGGGCCCACGCATCCCGGCACCGGGCGGCGCCGGCTTCGCCGCCGGAAACACCGCGCTGCAAGGCTATTTCGACGAGATGTTCCTCGGCCGCGGCGACGTCGCGACAACGCTGAGCCAGGCTCAGGCCGCGGCCAACGCCGCCGCTCGTCGTTGACGATGCTAGCCCGGCAGCACCAACACCGGCACCGAACTTTCGCGGATGATCTTCGCGCTGCGAGACCCGAGAAACACCCTGCGGATGTCGCCGCGCGGTGACGTGCCCAGTGCGAGGATCTCGCCGTCCTGCCAATCAGCGTTATCGATCGACTCTTTCCAGGTGCCGCCGGTGGATACCTGCAGCGCGACGTCCTCGCTGACTACTCCCTCAGTCTTGAGGTCTTGCAGGATTTCCCGCGCTTGGGACGCCCAGGCCTCCAAGATCGAATCCTCGACCTCGGACCCCACCTCCGGTGGATACATCGTCTTGCCGCGGACCGCGAAGGTCAGCACCCGAACGGGCACTCCGAACCGCTGCGCGGTCTCGAAACACGCCCGCACCACGTCGATCGAGTCCGGAGTGGCAGAGTAGGCGCAGGTGAGTCTGGTCAATTTGCCTGCGTGGGAACGGTATTCGGGAGGGCTGAGCGCCACCGGCACGGGCGACGCATGTAGCAGCCATTCGGCGGTGGAGCCGATCACGAGTTGGCCGCGTCCGCCGCTGGGCAACGATCCCAGCACCAGGATCTCGCCGCCGAATTCCTCGACGACCTCGATCAACCCGCCCGACACCGACCGGTGAGCGCGGTGGACGAAGCTGACTCCGATCCCGTCGGCCAAATCATGGAGATGGCCCGCGGCCTCCTTGGCGGATTCGGCTGTCAGCTGGCCCGCCCAGTTTTCGTACTCGGCGTCGACGCGGGCGAGCGACGGTGTCGGCCATGGCGCAGGCACGATCGTCGCCACCGTCAGTGAGGTACCGAGCGTCCGCGCGATGCGCACGGCCAGGTACAGCCCGGACAGGCCGAGATTGCTGGCCCGGTAGCCGACGACGACGGTCACAACGCCTCCTCAGCGGCATTGTTGAGCGCGCTGTGGTGACGACCCCACAGGAAGTAGAAGATCAATGCGAGGAAGATCCACCCGCTGAACGCGATCCAGGTGTACCAGTGCAAGCTGACGAGGATGTACCCGCATGCCAGCACCGAAAGCACCGGCGTGACAGGGTAACCGGGCACCTTGAACGCGCGCGGCAGGTCCGGCTCGCGCACCCGCAGGATGATCACCCCGACCGCCACGACGATGAACGCGGTCAGCGTGCCGATGGACACCATGTCCGCCAGCTTGTCCAGCGGGACGAGGCCGGCCAACGCGCCGGCGGCGATAGCCACGATCACCGTGTTGGTCACCGGGGTCATGGTGCGCATGCTCACCGACGCAAATCGCGTCGGCAGCAGCCCGTCGCGACCCATCGCGAACAAGATGCGGGTCTGGCCGTACATCGTGATCAGCGTGACGGTGAAGATCGAGATCACCGCGCCCGCGCACAGAATCGTGCTGGCCCAGCCTTGGTGCGTCACGTTGTCGAGGATGGTGGCCAGACCGGCGTCCTGCTGCCCGGCGAAGTTCTGCCACGGCTGGGTGCCGACGGCGGCAAGCGCGACGAGAACGTAGACGGTGGTGACCGTCGCCAGCGCCGCCATCAGCGCGCGCGGCATGGTCTTCTGCGGGTCCTTCACCTCGTCACCCGCCGTCGACACCGCGTCGAGACCGATGAACGAGAAGAAGATGGTGCCCGCCGCCGAGCCGATGCCCGCAACGCCGAAAGGGGCAAAGTCCTTGAGCTGGTTGGCGTCAAAAGCGGTGAACGCGATGATCACGAACATCGCCAGTACACCCAGCTTGATCAGCACCATGATCGCGTTGACCCGCGCCGATTCGCTGGCGCCGCGGATCAGCAACAGCGCACACAGTGCGATCAGGACGATCGCCGGCAGATTCAGGTAACCGGGGTCGGAATCCCACGGTGCGGCCGATAACGCATGCGGGATCTGGAATCCGAACAAATTGTGCAGCAGCTTGTTGACGTAGCCGCTCCAGCCGACCGAGACCGCGGCCGTGGCCACCCCGTATTCCAGCAGCAGGCAG
This sequence comes from uncultured Actinomycetota bacterium, assembly GCA_963832935.1. Taxonomy (GTDB): domain Bacteria; phylum Actinomycetota; class Actinomycetes; order Mycobacteriales; family Mycobacteriaceae; genus Mycobacterium. Next base: position 838,923 of record CAWHWA010000004.1, on the reverse strand, counting down.
GCCGCCACCGCCATCGCGACGACCTCACCGAGCGTGGTGTACGCGTACGAGTATGACGAACCCGAAACCGGCACGGCCGAAGCCAATTCGGCGTAGCAGATGGCCGCTAGCCCGGCCGCAATCCCCGCGATGATGAAGGAGACGATCACCCCCGGTCCGGCTTCCGGCACCGCCTGGGACAGCACGAAGAAAATGCCGGTGCCGACCGTCGAGCCGACCCCGAACATGGTCAGCTCGAACGCGCCGATGCCGCGTTTGAGGTGGTCTGCGGCCCCGTGCGCAACGGGTGCGCCGGTCACCGGGCGGCGCCGCAGCATCTGTGCTGTCAGGCTGATCGAGCTGGCTGGCAAATCGCGCCCCCTAGTGCTGGATCAGCTGATTATGCTGCCTCCCGCAATACTGCGGCGAACTGGTCAACGGCCCAATCAATTTCCTGCTTGGTAATCACCAGCGGCGGTGCGAACCGCAGCGTCGAATCGTGGGTGTCTTTCACCAGCACACCACGCTCGGCCAAACGCAGGCTGATCTCCTTGCCGGTGGCCAGCGTGGGTTCGATGTCGACGCCTGCCCACAGGCCAAAGCCACGCACCGCTACGACACCGTCGCCGATCAAGTCCCGCAAGCGCCGATGCAGGTGCGCGCCCAATTCGGCTGAGCGGGACTGGAATTCACCCCGTGCCAGCATGGAAACCACCGTGGTACCGATCGCCGCGGCCAACGGGTTGCCGCCGAACGTCGAGCCGTGCTCGCCGGGATGGAGCACGCCGAGGATCCTGCGGTCCGCGACAACTGCCGACAGTGGCATCACGCCGCCACCCAGCGCTTTACCAAGCAGATACACGTCCGGCACCACGCCCCAGCGGTCGCAGGCGAACGTGTGGCCGGTGCGCGCGAGTCCCGACTGAATTTCGTCGGCGATCATCAGCACGTTGTAGTCGCTGCACATCGCACGGACCGCCGGCAAGTAGTCATCGGGCGGGACGATGATGCCCGCCTCGCCCTGGATCGGCTCGAGCAGCACCGCGACGGTGTTCTCATCAATCGCTTGATCCAGTGCCGCGGCGTCGCCGAATGGCACCGAACGGAATCCGGGGGTGAACGGACCGAAACCGCCCCGCGCCGTCGGGTCCGACGAGAAGCTGACGATGCTGATCGTGCGTCCATGGAAATTGTTCTCGGCCACGATGATGTTCGCGCGACCCTCGGAGATGCCCTTGATGTCGGCACCCCACTTGCGCGCAACCTTGAGGCCGCTCTCGACGGCCTCGGCGCCCGAGTTCATCGGCAACACCATGTCTTTGCCGCACAATTGGGCAAGCGCAGCACAGAACGGACCGAGATTGTCCGAATGGAAAGCACGGCTGACCAGCGTGACGGCGTCAAGTTGGGCATGGGCTGTCGCGGTGATCTCGGGGTTGCGGTGGCCGAAGTTGACCGCCGAGTACGCGGCCAGACAATCCAGGTAGCGCCGGCCGTCGACGTCGGTGATCCAGACGCCCTCGGCGCTTGCCGCCACCACCGGCAGCGGTGAATAGTTATGCGCTGCATACTTTTCGACGAGTGCGATCGCGTTCTCGGTTCCGTCGGCGGCCACCGAAGTCGGGTCGTCGAGAATCGTCATGGAAACACCTCCAATGTGCAGCACTTGACCGAACCGCCCCCCTTGAGCAGCTCAGAGAGATCGACGCCGACGGGCTCGAAGCCCGCTTGCCGCAATTGGTCGATGAAACCCGTTGCGGCAGAAGGAAGCACGACATGCAGACCGTCGGAAACCACATTGAGGCCCAGCACGTAGGCATCCGCGCTCCCCACCACCATAGCGTCGGGGAACAGCGCGTGCAGCTGCTCCTGTGCCGCTGCGCTGAATGCCGGCGGGTAGAACGCCATCGTGTGATCGTCGAGAACGGCCAGTGCCGTATCGAGGTGGTAGAACCGCGGGTCCACCAGCTCGAGCGAAACTACCGGCATGCGCAGCGCCGCGGAGATCTCGGCATGTGCGCGCCGGTCGGTGCGAAAGCCATATCCCGCCAACACCATTTCGCCGACCATCAGCAGGTCGCCCTGTCCCTCGTTGACGTAACGCGTCGTCACCGGCTGATGGCCCATCGACGACATCCAGTCGGCGTAGGCCGTCGCCTCGTCGGCACGCTGCTCGTAGCGGAATCGGGCCACGATGGCGACGTCACCGGCGACGAACCCGCCGTTGGCGGCGTAGACCATGTCCGGCAGGCCGGGTACCGGCTCGACGATGTCCACCTGGTGACCGAGTCGTAGGTAGGTCTGGCGCAGAACCTCCCACTGCGCTTGCGCGACCTCGACGTCCACGGGTGTGCTGACGTCCATCCAGGGGTTGATGGCGTATTCGACCGCGAAGTAGGCCGGTGGCGTCATCGCATACCGACGTGCGGTTCTGGACCGCTTGGGCGCGGCGTCTTGCCATGCCGCGGGCGCGGCGCGAGGCGCCGGGTCGGCAACATAGTAATCCGTCATAGATCAACCATATTTGGCCGTCGTCGCACAATCAAACGCCGATTCTTGCGTGTCTATGAACGATTTATTGCGCTAGAGTCGCGTGCGCAGCGATTTATTGCGTACGACGGGAAGGGGGCGCGATGGACCGGCTGGACGACACCGACGGGCGCATTCTCGCCGAGTTGACCGAGCATGCGCGGGCCACCTTCGCCGAGATCGGCGAGAAGGTGAATTTGTCGGCGCCGGCGGTGAAGCGTCGCGTTGACCGGATGCTCGACAATGGCGTGATCAGGGGCTTCACCACGATCATCGACCGCAACGCGCTCGGCTGGAACACCGAAGCCTACGTGCAGGTGTATTGCCACGGCACGATTGCGCCCGATCAAGCTGCGGGCGGCATGGGTGGACATGCCCGAGGTGGTCAGCGCGGCGACGGTGACCGGTACGTCCGACGCGATCCTGCATGTTCTGGCCCGCGACATGCGCCACCTCGAGTCGGCGCTCGAACGCATCCGGGAGAGTGCCGACATCGAACGCAGCGAAAGCATCGTCGTGCTGTCAAACCTCATCGACCGGATGCGGACCTAGCGAACGGTCAGGCGCCGCCTGCCGCACCGCGCAGCCTAACCACACCGCGAGATTCGGGTCGATTTTTCGCCGTGCGGTTAGGCTCGCGAGCGACTCGTGAGCATGCGGCGCCACGAGGATGCGGGCGCCGGTTGGCGAGTTACGTAGGGCCACGGCTGGTTTCGTTCCGGCACGGAACTTGCCCGCGCCTGCTTCAGCTGCATCCGCAAGTGCTGCCGAAGGTCATGCAGATCGGGATCCGTCCAACGGTTGTCGGCTTCGATCGGGTCGGCGGTCAGATCGTAGAGCTCCCACTGATCATCGAGCGGAGATGTCCGATAGGCCTCTCCCCCAATGCCATTGGCCGCCAGATGGCGCACGCCCGGCTCGGTCCAGGTCCCCGGATCGTCGAAGGTGCGGACCAGCTTCCAGAGGTGTCCGGCACCCCCGGCATCGTCGACCTGGACAACCAGGCCCTCGAAGTTCGACGCGGTGTGGGCCGGAATTCGGATACGCAGCGGCGCAGGCGGATTCGACCGTCTGCTTCAGCTGGCGCGCCAGACCCGATGCGCCGCTGTCTCCTTCGAGCATGTTGTCGCGGGTCATCAGGTACACGGCTCGGGTCTCATCGGCCGGTGCCCCGTCGACGATCGGCATGAGATCGCGGCCCGGCAGCTCGTGGACTTCCGAGAACGACTCGCGCCAGCGTGGCTGCGACCTCCGCGACGTCGACCCCTGCGGCCCCCAGCAGTGTCGGGACCAGGTCGACATGTGAGGTCGGTGCCGTCACCGTCCGGGGTTGGGTGGAACCCGAACCGATGCGGGCGATGACGAAGGGAACTCGGGTGGCCTCGTCGTAGAGGTTGAACCATTTCTGGTGCAGCCCGCCGTGGGCGCCCAGCAGATCGCCGTGATCGGCGGTACGCACCAAAACGGCGTCGTCCGAACCACCTTCGGTGACGGCTCGTCTGACGCGGTCAATCGGTCCGTCCACCTCGGCATGCAAGCGGTAGTACAGGTCGCGGTATTGCTGCGCCTTGCGATCGTAGGTCCGGTTGACCATCGGCGCTGGACCGTAGCCGGAGTAGTAGGCCTCGCGGAACGCGATCTGCGCGGCCGGCTTGGTCGACAGGTCTTCGTCGGCGGTGGGCGCGGGGGCGACCGGCGGCGGGTCCAGTGGTGACGGCTTGACCGGGCCGCGGCGCGACCACGTCGGGAACAGCACGATGTCGTGCGGATTGACGAAGCTGGCGACAAGCAGGAACGGACGCAGGGCGGCGGGGTCGCCGGCGCGACGGCGGGAGTAACGGTCGGTGAGCCACGCGACGACCCGATCGGCGATCAGCGGGTCGCGGCGAATGCCGGCATTGCCCAGCAGCGCGCCGTGCGGTTCCGGGCCCACCCATCCGGAAAAGCCATACGGCTCCAGCGGATCCGCGTCGAGATAGCGCCGCACCGCGACCGGGTCGACGACGCCGTCGTCGTCGTTGGTCGCCAGCGAACGGCCGGTGTTGGCGTCGATGAGATCCGCGTGCGAGATGTGCCACTTGCCGTCGTAGTGGGTGTCGTATCCGGCCGCGCGGAACCAGTTGCCCAGGGTGGGCACCTCGCCCGGGCGAAGCCAGCGCATACGGGAGTCGTCGGCCGTCTTGCCGATGCCGTCGGTCTGGGTGACCCCGTGCAAGTCGGGGTAATGCCCGGTGAAGATGGTCGGGCGGCTGGGCACGCAGGCAAGCGAACCGGTGTAGTGCCGGCCGAAGCTGACGCCGTGATCGTCGAACCATTTACGCCCCAACAGCATTCGGTCACGCCACGCGAGCACCTCGGGCGTTTCGTATGGCGGCACCGCACGTTCCTCGTCGGTCATCAGGATGACGATGTCGGGGCGATCAGACACGCGCATTCTCCAATCGGTTCGCGAGCCCGGCGAGCATCGAGTCGGACTGTCGTGCCATGACGCGACACACCACGCGTTCGGCAAGGTTTTGGGGTGGGCGAGGCCCGATTTCGACCGTGCTGGTCAGGGTCACGACGGACGAATCACCTGCACTCGCCGCGAGTGTCCAGCTGTTGGTCACCCGGCGCAGTAGGCGGGGTAGGCCCTCGATGTCGTAAGCGAGCACGTGCGGCGGGTCGAACTCGATGATGCGCTCGACGAGGGTGTCACGTTTGACTTGGACTCGCCTGGTCGTGCCGACCGGTGCTCCGTCGACGCCAGACGACAGGATGCACGAGTGATCGACGTTGCCGGCCCACGAACCGATTGCGCCGAAGTCCGCCAGGACATCCCAGACCTCTTGCCCGCGAGCCGCAATGATACGAGTGCGCTGGATGTCGGCCACGCGCTTACGCTACGCGAAGAGCGACAGCCGGCTCACCCAATCGGGGTGATGTGCATGATTGTCTCGAGCGCCACCGAGGCGACGCCCGCCGCGGTAAACAGGCCAAGGGTCACCCAGTCCGCCACTTTCGGCCGGGCCGGAGATGCGGACAGCTGACCGGCCCCGCCACGCGCGGTGATCGCATCGCCCATCTCGTCAGCGCGTCGCAACGTCACGACCATGGCCGTCGCGAGCAGGTCGATCACCTCGCGGCCCTGCTGGCGGCGTCGAGCCCTGCGTCCGCGCGCCATCTCTTTGGGACGTAGCCGACGGGCGGCGTAGAGCACCTGGAATTCCTCGATCAACATCGGGAAGGCGCGCAGCGCGAGCGCCAACGTGGCCGCCCACTCGTCGACCGGGATCCTGAATAGTTTGAGCGGACGGCCCAAAGTTGCCAATGCGGGCCCGATTTCGGCGACGTTGGTGGTCCAGGACACGAGCGCGCCCAGCACGAGCAGCACCAGCGTCAGCGCGGTCATCCGAAGGAAATGCAACGATCCGCCGAGTCCGACGTGGACCCCGCCCACCGAGATCACCGGGCTACCGGCGGCGAGGGCAGCGGTCACAAAGCCCACCGCAATCATCAACCACAGCCAGCGCGGCACCGACGGCAACGCGCCGCGCGGAATGTGCGCGAGCCACACGGCGGCCACCACCAGGCTTCCGAGCAATCCGATGCTCACCCAACCCGGATAGAACGTCAGCAGCACCGCAACACCAGCGACAACCAGCAGTTTGGTGCCGGCCCACAAGCGATGGATGCGGGAATTTCCGGGCACCGGAACCAGCAGCACAACCGGACGATGGGGGCGCCGGGTCCGGCCTTCTTCGGCGGCGACTGCTGACGGATCTGCGGTCATGCCACGCCCCCTGTCGGGGTCGACACGGTGTCCAGCACGCCGTCGCGCAGATGCAAGGTGCGCGGGCAAACACTTTCCAGGCCGACGCTGTCGTGGGAAATAACCACCAGCGTCAGACCCTGTTCACGGCGCAGGCGCTCCAGCAACCGCAGCAAGCCGCGTTGGCTACCGATGTCCAATCCCGCCAGCGGCTCGTCGAGAATCAACGCTCGCGGCGAACGCGCTAACAGTCCGGCCAGCACCACGCGGCGCATTTGGCCACCGCTGAGGTGATCGATGCGTCGTTTGGCCAACGACGGTTGCAGTCCGACCAGGCCCAGCGCCGCGACGACCCGGTCTTCGTCACGATGCGAAAAGCCAGCTGCCGAAGCCACTTCCAGGTCGACGTGGCTGCGCATCAATTGCAGCCGGGCCGCCTGGAATGCCAGCGCCACCTCACCGACGTGCTCATCGGTGGGCTCGCCGTCGATGAGGCAGGAGCCGGTGGTGGGGACGGTCAACCCGGCCATGATCCACCCCAGCGTCGACTTACCCGAGCCGTTGTGGCCGTGGATCAAGACCCCGTCGCCCTCCTCGGCGACAAAGTTGATGTCGCGCAGCGCGGCCTTGGCCCATGGTGTGCCACTGGCATATTCGTGCCCGACGCCAATGAGTTCGATCGTCCCGGCCTTGCGCGGCTGACCCGGCGCGGGCGTCGGTACCGGCGCGTCCGCGACCTCGACCGCAGTGGTGTTATCCGAGTGTGTCGCTGAGATTGATCGCGCTGTCGGCGAATGCGGCCTCGTTGTCGAAGTGAGTGATGTGCACCAAAGCGGCCCGGTGCCGCTTGGTGAGTCCCGACAACACGTCAAGCAGGGCATCCCGGCCCTGCTGATCGATCATCGAGGTGACCTCGTCGGCGATGAGCAGTGACGGCTCCCGCGCCAGTGCCGCGGCGAGCGCCAGGCGCTGCAGTTCCCCACCCGACAGGCTTGAGGTATCCCGGTCGGCGAGTTCTTCGAGGCCGACCTCCCCCAGCAACCGGCCTACGTCGACGTGGGCGTCCGGGGGTAAACCCCACACCACATCGTCGGCGACCCGGGTACCCAGCACTTGGCTCTTCGGGTGCTGCAAGACAAGGGCCGTTCCCCCCAGCTCGCCCAAACCCACCGTGCCGGGGCGATGCACGCTGCCCGAGGTCGGTTGCCGGCCGGCCAGGATCAGCATCAACGTCGTCTTCCCCGAGCCGTTGGCACCGGTGATCGCGAGATGCTCCCCGGGCCGAACTTCGAGGCTGATTTCGTGCAGTGCGTCTTTAACGGCGTTGGGGTAACGGAACCGAACGTCGTCCAATCGCACCGGCACCGGACCGATCCGGTCGTCCTGAGCCCCGGCGGTTTCGGGCGGATCCAATTTGTGGACATCGGGAATGTCGCCCATCCGCTCCAGCAGACGCGAAAGCGCCGACCAACCGATCAGCGTCACGATTACGACGACGAAGACCAGATAGGGCAGCAGGAGCCACGGCCAGTAATGCAGCCCATCGGCGACGTATCGCTTGAGCGCGTCGGCAACCCCCGGTAGGTGTATCCAGCCAAGGAATGCGGCGACGCCGTTGACGTTCGCGGTCAGCACCCCAAAGATCAACTGCCGCAAGCGAGTCAGCACCGCGAAGACGAGGACCCATGCCGAGCCCCAAATCAATCCGGCGATCAGCGACGAGACAAGCACGGTGGGTACGCCGCGGCCCTTGCGTTTGACGATCCCGCATATCCCGCCGACCCAGGCGGCATCGACGACCATGGCGGAACTACCCAGCCCGGAGATCAGAAAGGCGATCACGGTGGCGGCAACCGCCGCAGCGACCAGCACCCGAGGGCGATAGCGGTACGCGAGCAGACCCATGGGTACGGTGCCCAGCACCCCTAATCCCTGAGCAAAGGGGATGACCGCGGCGATGATTGCGGTCACCGAACAGAGCGCCCCCATCACCGCGGCCTGGGCTAACTCGTTCGGCTGCAACGGGCCCCCCGTGCGGTGCCGACTGCTGCGCGCGGTCACTTTCCCGATTGTGCCAGGTCCAAATCGCACCCGCCGCCAATCAACGCTGTGGTGCAGGTCCGGCTCTCGGGCGAAGTGTGTGCGGCTGGTCTCGCATAGCAAAGCTATGCAACCATGGGTACATGGACAAAGTGGTCGACACCGCAAACATCGCACTTCTGCAGGGATTAGGGGCGGACCTGCTCGCTGTGGTCGCGCGGCTGAACCGGCTGGCCACGCAGCGCATCCAGATGCCGTTGCCGGCGGCGCAGGCCAGATTGCTCGCGACCATCGAGGTGCATGGAGAAGCGCGCATCGGCGACCTGGCCGCCGTCGATCACTGTTCTCAGCCGACGATGACCACTCAGGTGCGACGGCTCGAAGACGCCGGCCTGGTTAGCCGAAGCGTCGACCCCGGCGACGCCCGGGCGGTCCGGATCCGGATTACGGCCCAAGGCAGACGCACCCTGAACGCGGTTCGGGCCGACCGCGCCGCTGCGATCGAACCGCAATTGGCCATGCTCGAACCGGGCGACCGCCAGGTGCTGGTCGACGCCGTCCAGGTGTTACGCCGGCTCCTCGACAATGCTGCGGTCACGCCACGGCGCAACACGCTGTGACCGGCCCGCACCCCTTGCGGGTGGACCACCGCGCGCGGGTAGACACTTAGTCGGTGGCTTCCGCGTTCCCAGCCTCCCCGCTCACGGTTTTTGTCGGCTCGATGAGGTATGTCTTTGCCCCGGGCCGTGACGTGATCGTGGGGTATGGCAGCGGGTGCGACATCCCGCTGGACCGCCTTGGCTTCGCCTTCCCGCCCCCGCCGGTTCCGCCCCTCGATCTGCTGCTGCGGTTTGCCGGAACCCGCTGGGTCGGCATCGATAGAAGCCGGACCGGCATCTTCACCGACGGCGCTCGGGTGCCGACGATCGACATCCGCGACGGCCAGGCGATCGCGCTCGGTGATCCCCAGCTAGGGCCGCGGCTGGTTTTCCGGCTTGGCTCGCCGGCCGGCCCACCCGGACCGCCGCCCGGTCCGCCGCAATACGCACCTCCCCCGATGCCACCCCCTCTGCAGCCGCCGCCGGTTCCCGCCGCCTCCGCCGCCGGCCGCCGCCTCCACAGCCGCCGCCGGTCGCGCCGAACCAACCCCCTCAGCAGGTTCCGACCCAGCAACCCACCCAGCGAATGCGGATAAGCCGACGCGCCCGCCGACCGCCGAGCGCGTCCCGCCGAGCGCCGCCCCCCGCGGCCGATCACCCCACCAGTGCCGCCAGGCCCGCCGCGCGCACCCGCGCCACCGCCGCCACCGATCCGCCCACCGCACGTTCGCGCCGCCGCCGTATATCCACCGCCACAGCACCAGCCACAAGCACCACCGCGGAACCACCGCCACCCGCCGAGCCGCCCATCGCGACCGAGGAGCACCCGAAAGGCCGCGGCCTGATCGAGCGGATGGGCGACGCGACACGCAAGCTGCGCGCGAGCCGTCCGCCCCCCTCGCCGAAGAGCCGAGCACGACCCATCGGTTGCCACTGAAGGCCGGCGCGCGCACGTTGCGGCGTCAACGCGCACCGGTTGGCCCTTACCGCCGACGGGCACGAAGTCTTCACGGATGTCTCGTTCACGGCGCGTCCGGGCACATTGACCGCGGTCGCCGGGCAGTCGGCCGCACGCAATTCGGCGCTGCTCGGCAGTGCTCGCCGGCACCAGAGCGCCCAGCGCCGGGCTGGTCACGGTCGACGGCCACGACGTGTACGCCGAACCCGAGTCCATGGGCACCCACATCGGGGTGGTGCCCCGCGACGAACGCATTCACCGACGGCTGACCGTCGAACGAGCCCTGAGCTTCACCGCCGAACTGCGGCTGCCGCCCGACACCCCGCGGGAGCAACGCCACCGCGTGGTCGACCAGGTTCTCGACGAGCTCGAGCTGACGCCGCACCGCACGACCCGAATCGGCAAACTGTCGCCGGAGCTGCGCCGCTGCGCATCGGTGGCGATCGAACTGATCACCAGACCGACACTGCTCGTGGTCGACGAGCCGAGCGCCGGACTGGACGCGGCGCAGGAAGCTCACGTGATGACAGTGCTGCGACGCCAGGCCGACCTCGGCTGTGTCGTGGTACTGGCAACCACGTCGCTGACCCACCTCAACATGTGCGACCAGGTACTGCTGCTCACGCCTGCCGGGACGCATGGCCTTCGCCGGAGCTCCCCTGCAGATCGAGTCCGCGATGGGCACCGCCGACTGGTCCGAAGTCCTCACCCAGATACGTGCCGATCCCGACGGTGCCCACCGCGCGTTCAGCGCCCGGCAACAGGCACAACACCCGCCGGTACCGCCCGAAGTGTCCGCACCCTGGCCGCCGCAGCCAGCGCTCACCAGGACACGGCAAGCCTGGTTGGTGGCCCGTCGCCAAGCCCGGCTGCTGGTCGCCGACCCGGTCTACTCGCTGTTTTTGGTCGCGCTGCCGTTCGCGTTGGCAGCGCTGACCCTGCTGATTCCCGGCGATTCGGGCCTGGACCGACCCGCCGCGACGAGCCGCTACCTGCATGAGGCCGTCGAGATCCTGGCCGCGCTCAACATCGCCGCGGTGATCCTGGGCACCGCGCTGACCATTCGCGACCTGGTCAGCGAGCGGCGCGTGTTCCGCCGCGAGCAAGCTGTCGGGCTTTCGACGTCCGCTTACCTGGCCGCCAAGATCGTCTTCTTCAGCGTGGCCGCCGCCCTCCTGACGGCCATCCTGTTCACCATCGTGATCGCCGACAAAGGCCGGCCCGTGCACAGCGCCGCCTTGCTGCCGAACGCCACCGTCGAGCTGTACGTGAGCCTGGCACTGACGGCTATCGTCTCGGCGATCGTCGGTCTGGCGCTGTCAACGCTGGGCAAGTCGCTGCGAGCGGTTCTGCCACTGGCCGTGCCGGTGGTCCTGGCGTCGCTGCTGTTCGCCGGCGGCCTGATCACCCTGGTGGGCACCTGGGGCTACGACCAGATCTCTTGGTTCATCCCGGCCCAGTGGGGTTTCGCCGCCTCCGCCTCAACCGTCGATCTGCACCGGGTCGACGCCCAAGCCGGCGATGTCGTGATGTGGACCCACTATGCGGGCTGGTGGATGTTCGACATGATCGTGCTCGCCATCTTCGGCGCGGCGTGGGCCGGGTTTGTCCGGTACCGGCTTCGGCCGCCGACACGCGAAATCCGCCAGCGGCCACCACATCGCGAACAGCAGGAACTCCCAGCGTGACGCCGTTGCTCGCTGACATGTTCAATACATCTGTGGCAGAACCGATTTCGGCGCGATAAGCAACCGGCCCGGCGCCGGCATCACATCACTGACGCGACGAGCAGACCGAGCAGGTAGGTGGCGGCGACGGCAACGGCGCCGAACATCAGCTGCCGGCCCGCCGCCCACCACACCGGTTTGCGGGTGTACCGAGCGGTCACGCCACCTGCGATCAGCAGACCGACCGCACCGCAGCCCAGACCGAATGCCAAGGACCCGTATCCGAGAAGGTAAGGGATCAGCGGAATTACCGCACCAATAGCGAACATCACAAAGGACGCGGCTGCGGCCAGCCGGGCCGAGGGCTTCTGGGTCGGATCCAAGCCGATCTCCTGGACGAGATGGAAACCGACGGCGCGGTTCTCGTCGCGGTGGATCTCGTCGGTGGCCGTCGCGGCCGTTTTCTCGCTCATGCCCATGTCGACGAGCATGCTGACAAGCTCGGCGCGCTCGGCGTGCGGGCGGGTACGCAGGGCACGACGTTCGACGTAGACCTCGGACTCGATCTGCTCATTGGCTGTAGTCACCGATGAGTACTCGCCCAGGGCCATCGAGAATGCGCCGGCTAGTAGGCCGGCGATGCCGCTGACCATTACGGCGCGGACACTGTCGGCGGCGGCCACACCGGCGATCAGGGCGCTGTTGCTGACCAGGCCGTCCATAGCGCCGAAGGTGGCCGCACGCAGCCAGCCGCCGCTGACGTCGGGATGGGTGTGCCCGACGTCGTACGCCGGGTTCGGAGACGGGGTGTCGGGCTGGGACATGACGCTATCTAATACCTCGGGTTTATACCCGCGGCGCCAGCGGCAGGTTACCGTCGGGTTATGGCGCCAGAAACGACAACCACTGCCCAATACCTGCGCAACGCATTGGACGGGCGTTTCCGCGACGTGAAGAACCAGACGCGGGAATGGCTCTCGCGTGAACAGTTCCGCCCGCACTACACGCCGAACACGGTGCTGGCCCGCGCCAAGGTGGCGGAGCAGATGGCGCTCATCGCCGGCGCGGGCATCTCCGACGAGGGATTTCGCAAGGAGCACGGTGGCACCGGCGACGTCGGCGCGGCGGTCACGATGATCGAGATGCTGGCGATGTCGGACTTGTCCTTGATGGTCAAGGCCGGAGTGCAGTGGGGTCTGTTCGGCGGCGCCGTCGAGAACCTGGGCACCGAACGCCACCACGAGGCGTATGTGAAGAAGATCATCAACCTCGAGATGCTCGGGTGCTTCGCGATGACCGAGACGGGTCACGGCAGCGACGTGCAGGCGCTGGAGACGACCGCGACCTACGACGCCGAGACCGAGGAATTCGTTATCCACTCCGAGACCCCATCCGCGCGGAAGGACTACATCGGCGGGGCAGCCGAAACCGCGCGTTTCGCATCGGTTTTCGCGCAGCTGATCACCTTCGAGGACGGTGAGCCGGTCAATCACGGCGTGCACTGCCTCTTGGTGCCGATCCGTGACGAAGATGGCAATGATCTGCCCGGCGTCACGACGTCGGACTGCCAGTACAAGGGCGGCCTGCCCGGCGTCGACAACGGCCGCATCATGTTCGACCAGGTCCGGGTGCCGCGGGTAAATCTGCTGAACAAGTACGGCGACGTCGCGCCGGACGGCACCTACACCTCACCGGTCGAGAACCCCAACCGCCGGTTCTTCACGATGATCGGCACGCTGATCCGTGGCCGGATCACGGTCGGGGGGGCCGCCGGCAACGCGGCCCGCGTCGCGCTGGATATCGCCACCCGATATGCATTGGAGCGCAGGCAATTCAGCGCACCCGACGACGACGGTGAAGTGCTGATCATGGACTACTTGGTGCACCAGCGGCGGCTGTTCCCGTTGATCGCCAAGTCATATGCGCTCCAGTTCGCGCAGAACGAGCTGGTGTCGAAGTGTCACGACCTGCAGACTTCGGACGTCGCGGATGCCGAGGAGCAGCGTGAGCTGGAATCGCGTGCCGCCGGCCTGAAGGCGGCCAACACCTGGCACGCGAGCCGGGCCATTCAGGAGGCCCGGGAGGCATGCGGTGGCGCGGGCTACATGGCCGAGAACCGGCTGATCGCGCTGCGGGGTGACACCGACGTGTTCACCACCTTCGAGGGCGACAACCACGTACTGACCCAGCTGGTGGCCAAGGAACTGCTGACCGCCTACGCCGACGACATCAAGGGCATGAGCCCGGTCGACTGGGTGAGGTTTGCCGCCAGCACCGTCGGTGACCGGGTGATGAAACGCACTGCGGCCGAAGCGATTATGCAGCGGATCGTGGACGCACGGCAGGACAGCGAAGAAGAGGGCAGCCTGTTCAACCGCGGCACCCAGGTGAACATGTTCGAGGAGCGGGAGAATTACCTGCTGTCGTCGGTCGCGCGCCGGCTGCAGGGCAAAGCCAAAGAGATGTCGGCGTTCGACGCGTTCAATGCCGTGCAGGATCACGTGCTGCATGCCGCGGGTGCACACATCGACCGAATAGTGTTGGAAGCCTTCGTCGCCGGGATCGACGCCTGCGACAACGAGGAGGCCCGCGACCTGCTGGGGATCCTCTGCGACCTGTACGCGTTGTCGGTGATCGAGGATGACAAAGCGTGGTTCATCGAGCACCGGTATCTGTCCACCGAGCGGGCCAAGGCGGTGACCCGGGGCATCAACGACCGATGCCGGGCGCTTCGCCCGCATGCCAAGACACTGGTCGACGGTTTCGGCATCCCGGACTCGCTGCGCTACGCCGAGATGCTGCACCCGGAGAATCTCGCCGACTGAGCTAACGACTGGCCAGCGTCACCCAGTGATTCAGCCGGCTCAACCGGCTCCGACCGCGTCCGGCGCGTTCTCTTCCGACGGTGTCGCGAGCGGTCGGCGAACGTACCTGACCCAGGTCAGCACGGCCGCGAAGAGATAAAAGGCCATGAAGATCCAGAATGCCGACGTCATCGTGCCGGTGCTGACGTAAGACTGGCGCAGCGCCAGGTTGATGCCGACCCCGCCGAGGGTGCCCAGACCGGCGACGAACCCGATGACGAGCCCGGAAATCAGCCGGGCCCACTCACGGCGTTCGGTCTCGCTCAGGTCCAGGGTCCGGCTGGCCGCGCCGAAGACTGTGGGGATCATCTTGTACACCGACCCGTTGCCCAACCCGGCCAAGATGAACAAGGCAATGAAGCACGCCACGTAACCGGCCATCGCTGACGCGCTGACCGGACCCGCGTGTGGATCCTCGACCGTGCCGACCACGATCAACATCCCGGCGGCAAGCACCATCGCCACAAACACCATCAGGGTGACGCGGCCGCCGCCGATCCGGTCGGCCAGCCGGCCGCCGTAAATGCGGGCCAGCGCGGCGAGCAGTGGCCCGATGAAGGCCAGCTGGGCGGCGTGCAGCGAGGCGTGGAATGTGCTTTGGCCGCCGGCGACAAAGCTGGTCTGCAGGATCTGAGCGAACGCGAACGAGAACCCGATGAACGAGCCGAAACTGCCCAGATAGAGCAGCGAGAGCAGCCAGGTGTCGCGAGTGGAGACCACCGCGGCAATGATCGAACGCAAACGTGCGGGCTCGACGCGATGTTGGACGACGTTGTTCATGAACAACGTCGCGCCGATGCCTGCGGTGGTCAGCAGCACCAGATAAAAGGCGCACACCCAGTACGGCTGCCGATCCCCGGCTGTGGCGATGACCAGGAGCCCGACGATTTGCATCATCGGCACCCCGAGATTCCCGACCCCACCGGCAATCCCCAGTGCCGCGCCCTTGAGTCGGTGCGGGTAGAACGCGTTGGCGTTGCTGGCCGAGGCCGCGAAATTACCACCGCCCATCCCACTGGCCGCCGCGCAAACCAGGTACGGCCACAACGGCAGCCCCGGGTGAGCCAACAGCACCATCGCGCCGACAACGGGAGCCAGCAGCACGAAAGCCGAGAACATCGCCAAGTTGCGACCGCCGAAGACCGCGGTCGCCACGGCATAGGCCGGCCGCAGACATGCCCCAACCAGCGTCGCGGTCACACCGAGCAGGAGCTTGTCGCCGGCCGAAAACCCGTAGACCTCCCTGGGCATGAACAAAGCCATCACCGGCCAGAGTGCCCATATCGAGTAGCCGAGATGCACGATCACGACCGACCAGAAGAGATTGCGCCGCGCGATGGTCTTGCCACCCGCTTCCCAGGCAACCAGATCTTCTGCGTCCCAATGCGAGATGTGACGTGACCTACCCACTCACTTGCCCATTCGAATGATGTTGGCCTCCGGATTGGCTTGTCGGACAGTCGCTGCCTCAACATGCTGAGGCCGTGCGGTAACGCTGCTGGATGTCATTGTGCGGTAACCCTATTGGTGCGGAATCTTGCCGAGCGCTTGCAACTTGCCGTCCGGTCCGATCTGGAACTTAACGGTGCCGATTCCCTTGGGACAACAGGGTTCTTCGTTGCCGACCTGCCATTGATACTGAATCGTGACCGCATCGTCGCCGGCGGGCAGCACGGTGATGTACGGCTTGGGATTTGGCGTCGGTGTACCCAGCGATCTGTTGTGGTCAAAGAACATTAGCTGCTGAGGAGTCGATTCGCTGGCGATGGTCGGGATGATCTGCACCCAGTACAACCGGCAATTCTTGGTATGTCCGCGGCCGATCTCAACCCAGCTCGAGCCCGCAACCTCGACGGGAACCGACGAGATCGCCTGTCGCACCGTGTCGGCGCTGGGTCCGTCGGACTCCTTGCAGGTATCCGCCCGCGACGCCGGCGGTGTCGTTGGCTTTCCGCCGCAAGCCGAGGCCAACAAAATCAGAAAAATCACAAACTGACGGCGCACATTGTGAGCTTAACGAAAACTGTGAATGTCCCCTTTGTTTCGTCGGAACCCCTGTTCTGAGGGGTAATTCGACGCGCTCCGCGGGTAATCTGGGCAATGTCGCAGATCGATGCTGACCTGCGGTTACCTGCGCGGTTGCGGGTTTTCCAGACAACCTCACAAATGCGTTCGGCTCCGGTGAGATCAAGCCGTAAAACGGCGGAAACATCGGACGCCCGGCACGGAAACATCCTTGTCGCACTATTTAGCGGATAGACCCTTGCGCTCTCGAGAGGAGGACGTAGGCGTGGCTGCGGAACACGGTCGAGGCACCGTGAACAGCTTGTGCGCCTACTGCGGCGTGGGCTGTGGCATGGTGCTGCAGGTCACAACGGATCCGACTAGCGACCGCCGTCACGTCACGAAATCTGTTGGAAACAAAAGCCACCCGGCCAACTTCGGCCGACTGTGCACCAAGGGCGCCACCACCGCGGACATGCTGGCCGCGCCGGGCAGGATGGATTCGGCCTATTTGCGGGCCGAGCGCGGCGAGTCCCTCGAGCCGATCGACATCGACGCCGCGATCACCCAGTCCGCGAAGCAGTTGCGGGCAATCATCGACGAGCACGGCCCGGACGCCTTCGCCCTGTACGTATCCGGACAGATGTCGCTGGAAGCGCAGTACCTGGCCAACAAGCTGACCAAAGGATTCATCGGCACCAACCAGATCGAGTCGAACTCGCGGCTGTGCATGGCCAGCGCGGGGTCTGGCTACAAGCTGTCGTTGGGTGCGGACGGCCCACCCGGTTCCTATCAGGACTTCGAACAGGCCGACGTCTTCTTCGTCATCGGCGCCAATATGGCTGACTGCCATCCGATTCTGTTCCTGCGGATGATGGACCGCGTCAAGGCCGGCGCCAAGCTGATCGTCGTCGACCCGCGCCGGACCGCAACCGCGGAAAAGGCCGACCTCTTCTTGCAGATCTCATCCGGCGCAGACCTCGCGCTGCTCAACGGGCTGCTGCACCTGATCGTCGAAAACGGCCACACCGACCCCGAATTCATCGCCGAATTCACCGACGGCTGGGACGAGATGCCGAGTTTCCTCGAGCAGTTCACCCCGGACAAGGTCAGCGAAATCACCGGCATCCCTGCAGAAGACATCCGCACCGCGGCCCGCTGGATAGGCGAAGCCGAAAACTTCATGACTTGCTGGACGATGGGACTCAATCAGAGCACCCACGGCACCTGGAACACCAACGCGATCTGCAACCTGCACCTGGCAACCGGCGCGATCTGCAAGCCGGGCAGCGGCCCCTTCTCGCTCACCGGGCAGCCCAATGCGATGGGCGGGCGCGAAATGGGTTACATGGGTCCGGGTCTGCCGGGCCAGCGTGCGGTGACATCAGCGGCAGACCGCGATTTCGTCGAGGACCAGTGGGGCATCCCCCGCGGGTCGTTGCGTGACGAGGTCGGCACCGGCACCGTCGACATGTTCTCCCGCATGGCCAACGGCGAGATCAAGGCTTGCTGGATTATCTGCACCAATCCCGTTGCCAGCGTTGCCAATCGCAAAACAGTGTTGGCGGGACTGGAGAGTGCCGAGCTGGTGATCGCCCAGGACGCCTTCTTCGAGACCGAGACCAACGACTACGCCGACGTATTGCTGCCCGCCGCCCTGTGGACAGAGTCCGAAGGCGTGATGACCAACTCCGAACGCAACATGACACTGTTCCAGCCGGCCGTGCAGGCGCCCGGCCAGGCAATGCCGGACTGGCAGATCATTGCCCGGATCGCTTGCGAGATGGGGTTTTCAGATTCTTTCAGCTATGACTCCGCCGAAGACGTGTTCGAGGAGATCAAGCGGTTCTCGAATCCCAAGACGGGTTACGACCTACGCGGCGCCAGCTACGGCCGGCTGCGACAGACCTCGCTGCAGTGGCCGTGCCCACCCGGGAAGCACCGACGATCGCAACCCGATCCGCTACCGCAACGACGGTGTCAGCCAGACCCGGTTAGTCCGAGCGGACGGCAGCGTGCCACGGCTGGCCTTCGCCACGGCGAATGGTCGCGCGATGTTCTTCGCCCGGCCGCACCTGTCACCCGAAGAGATGCCGGACGACGACTACCCGTTCCTCCTCAACACCGGGCGCCTGGCGCACCAATGGCACACGATGACCAAGACCGGCAAGGTCGCCAAACTCAACAAACTCAACCCCGGACCGTTCGTCGAAATCCACCCTGACGACGCCGCCCGGCTCGAGATCACCGATGACGACCACGTCGAAATCGCCTCGCGCCGTGGCCGAGCCGTGCTGCCCGCCGTGGTCACGGACCGGGTCCGGCCCGGCAACTGCTTTGCGCCCTTCCACTGGAACGACGCCTTCGGCGAATACTTGTCGATCAACGCGGTCACCAACGACGCGGTGGATCCGGTTTCCTACCAACCGGAATTCAAAGCGTGTGCGGTCACTGTCACGAAGATCGCCGTCACCACAACGGATTTCGGCACCGAGCCCGAGCCTTCGGTGGCCACCGGCACAGCAGACCCCGCACCTACGGAGGTTACGGAAATCAGCGTGTCACAGGTTGACGCCCTCGCCGAAATCCTCGGTGTGACAGGAGAACCGGCGCCTGCGCTTGGTCCGCTGGGCCGCATCTACCTGGCCGGGGTGCTGGCCGGATTACGTACGGAAGTCGGCCGCCGCACGGCCGGGGTGCCCACTCTGCCGCTCAACGCCCCGCTCGACACCAATACCCGGCTGTGGGTGGACGGTCTGCTCGCCGGGATGTTCGCGCGCACCGAGCCGCCTGCCTCGATGCCGGCGATCGCGCCGGTCGCCGCAACGCCTGAACCGCCGAAGGCCCCCGCGGCCGAAACCGACCCCAAGCAGGTTCCGATCGTGGTGTTGTGGGCGTCGCAGACAGGCAATGCCGAAGACCTCGCCGCCGATATCGTCGCCCGGCTCGGCGAGGCCGCGCTGCCGGCCGCGTTGCACAGCATGGACGACTTCCCGGTGGCCGACTTGGCGACAACGCGAGAGCTCTTGGTGATCACCAGCACCACCGGTGACGGCGAGGCACCGGACAACGGCGCCGGCCTTTGGCGGGCGCTCACCGGCGACGGCGCACCGCAATTGGCCGACACCCACTACGCCGTCCTCGCCCTGGGCGACTCCAATTACGACGACTTCTGCGGTCATGGACGCAAGCTCGACGAGCGCCTCGCAGAGCTGGGCGCGACCCGCATCGTCAATCGCGTCGACTGCGAGCCCGACTACGAAGAGGCCGCCGCCGAGTGGCTGGGCGGGGTCATCGAGACGCTGACGCGCACACCCACCCGGGTCGGCCAGGGCAGTGGCGGACCGGCGCCGGCCCCAGCCACGTCCACCCGGCGCCCGGCAACCCGTCCCGGGGCACCTACGTACAGCAAGAAGTGCCCGCTGGTCACCGGCATGGTCCGCAACACCGTGCTGAGCCAGCCGAAATCAACAAAAGACGTGCGGCATTTGGTTTTCAGCCTGCCGGAAGAAACCGTGAGCTACGAGGCCGGTGACGCGCTCGGGGTGTGGCCGCGCAACAGCGACCGGCTGGTCGACGAATGGATGTCCGTCACCGGACTGGACGCGCAGACCCCGGTCGAGGTCGGCGAGCATGGTCTGATGTCGTTGCGCTCCGCGCTCACCGAGCGAATCGAGATCGCCCACCTCAGCCGGGACCTGGTGCGGTTCGTGCAGGAGCGCACCGGCGACCCGAAACTCGCAGAGCTGCTGAAGCCGGAAAACAAAGCCGACCTGAGCAATTGGACATGGGGACGCCAGTCCATCGACCTGCTGGCACAGCTGCCGGTCTCCGCATCGGCCCACGAGTGGCTGAGGGTTCTCAAACGCCTTCAGCCGCGGCTGTACTCGATCTCGTCGAGCCCCAAAGAATGCCCGGGGGAAGCTCACCTGACGGTCTCGCCGGTGCGCTACAACTACCAGGGCATCCCACGCCGCGGGGTGTGCTCGACCTACCTTGCCGACCGCTCCCCCGGCGATCGAGTCGCTGTCTATCTGCAGCCATCGAGCAATTTCCGGCCTCCGAGTGATCGTCAGACACGCCGATGATCATGGTCGGCCCCGGGACCGGCATCGCACCCTTCCGCGGTTTCCTGCAGGAACGCCGTGCGCTCGGCCACACCGGGCCCAATTGGCTGTTCTTCGGCGAGCAGCACGCCGCGACCGACTTCTATTACCGCGAAGAGATCGAGAAGATGCACGCCGACGGGCTCCTCACCGAGCTGGACCTGGCGTTTTCCCGGGACCAACGGGAGAAGGTCTACGTCCAGCACCTGATGCGCAAGCGCGGGGCCCAGCTGTGGAGCTGGCTGCAGGACGGCGCACAACTGTATGTGTGTGGCAGCGCCGACCCGATGGCCAAAGACGTCGATCACGCGCTGTGCGAAATCGCCGCCGAGCATGGCCACCTCGATCCAGACGCGGCGAAGGCCTACGTCCAGTCGCTGAGCGCCGACAAGCGCTACCACCGCGACGTCTACTAATCCTGCCGCCCCCTCGGAACCCGTAATACGGCGGAAACGTGGGCCGTCCGCGGCCGAAACATCTCTGACGCACCATGTGCTCAACGACTGGTGCGTACTCGATGGAGGTGTGCACACGTGGCAACTGAAGATCACCTGGGTGACCAGGAATCGACGGCAGAACAGATCGCTTGGGCAGGATTGCCCATCAACCTGGATTGGGCGTTCTCCCAGGCACAGCGCGACAAGGTCTATGCGCAGCACCTGATGCGCAACCGCTGGCGATCGTTACGCAACGGCGCACAAGCACACGAGCGCGGCGTCGCGGCCGAATACCGGCCCCTCGATGCCGATGCCGGCCAGCCCATGTATCGGTCACTGAGCGCCGGTCAGCAGTAGCAGCCTGTCCTGCGAGCGTCACTAAGCAGATTTCGTGCTGCCGCGGTTTGTCAAATGGCACATGCCGCCGGCGGGCGCCGCCGCTGCCCATCCCGATCGCGGGCAAGTAGCTTCAAGGGACCTCCGCGATTAGGGCACAAACATGTTGGATGTATCGGTTATCGAGACCTCCGGGTTGGGTGATCGCAGCTATCTGGTGAGCGATGGTGAAGTAGCCGTTGCCATCGACCCGCAGCGCGACATCGATCGGGTGCTGGAGCTGGCCGGCGACGTGCGGATCACTCACGTGTTAGAGACCCACATCCACAACGACTACGTGACCGGCGGGCTGGCGCTGTCCGACCGCGGTCGGGGCCGAATACGTTCTTCCCGCAGGAGAAGACGTCGAGTTTTCCCGCCGGGCCGTCGGCGAGGGCGACCGCATCGACAGCGGCGGAATCCATTTGGAAGTGCTACTCACACCCGGCCACACCCGCCATCACGTCAGCTACCTGCTGCGCGAGGAGTCCGGCGACGTCGTAGGGGTTTTCACCGGAGGATCGATGCTCTTCGGCAGCACCGGAAGAACCGACTTGGTCGGCGACGATAACACCGAGGAATTGACTCGGCTGCAATACCATTCGGTCCGGCGCCTGGCCGACGAGCTGCCCGCATCAACTCCGGTCTATCCCACCCACGGCTTCGGTAGCTTCTGCTCGGCCGCACCCACCGACGGCGACTCCTCCACCATCGGAGATCAGCGCAGCAATAATCCCGCGCTGACCCAGGATGAGCAGGATTACGTCGACGAGCTTCTTGCCGGGCTGTCGGCGTTCCCCGCCTACTACGCGCATATGGGTGTGCTCAACCGGAGCGGTCCCGCGGCCGCGGATTTATCGCCGCCCGCGCCGGTCGACCCACGCGAGGTTCGCAAACGGATCGACGCCGGCGAATGGGTCGTCGACCTACGCAACCGAACCGCGTTCGCGGCCGGACACCTTTCCGGCACATACGGATTCGAGCTGTCCGGCTCCTTCGTCAACTACCTCGGCTGGCTGTACACCTGGGACGCGCCGCTGACCTTGATCGGCGACGACACCAAGCAGATCGCCGACGCGCAGCGCGAGCTTTCCCGTATCGGCGTGGAGCGCCTCACCGGCAGCGCCAGCGGCGACATCCGCGACCTGGCCGACGGGGAGCAGCTGCGCAGCTACCGCGTCGCCGACTTCGGCGAACTTGCGGCCGTGCACGGTGCGGACGGTGTCCTCGTGCTCGATGTCCGCCAGAACGACGAGTTCGATAGCGGCCATGTGCGCGATGCCGTCAACGTCGCGCTGCATGAATTGGCCGAGCGTATCGCCGAGATTCCCGCCGACCGCGAACTGTGGATTCACTGCGCAAGTGGCTATCGCGCGTCGGTCGCCGCCGCGCTACTCGACCGGCACGACCGCCGCGTTGTGCTGATCAACGACGCCTACGACAACGCCGAAAAGCTAAATATCACAACGTCAACGTGAGGCCGTCGCCGAAAACTTCACTGTGAACAAAAATCTGTAGTTTTCCGCCCGCCCGGGTACTGATAACTCACTGCCACCCAACACGCGGAGCTGAGAATGAGCGCACCGACCGCCGACGTCATCACCTCGACCAGAGCTGCACACCTTGCTCGAATCGCCCACGGCTCCGCGCGTCGTCGACGTTCGCACTCCTGCCGAATTCGAAACCTCGCACATCGCCGGGTCTTACAACGTTCCGCTCGATGTCGTTGATCAGCTCGGTGCCGAGATCGCTCGGCGCCTCGACGGACATAGCGATGTGGTGCTGGTGTGCCGTTCGGGTCAACGCTCGACCAAGGCCCAGACCCTGTTGCGGAACGCGGGACTGTCCAGCGGGCGTGTGCTGGAGAACGGAATCACCGATTGGGAGGGTCGGGGCTTCGCCGTTGACCGGGGCGCGCAACGATGGGATCTCGAGCGTCAGGTACGTCTGGTCGCAGGATCAGTCGTGCTTTCGTCCGTTCTCGGCAGCGTCGCCGCCCCCCGGCTCAAATGGTTGGCCGCCGCGATCGGCGCGGGGTTGACCTATGCCGCCGTCTCCAACACCTGCGCGATGGGAACGGCGCTCTCCAAATTGCCGTACAACCGCGGCGCAACGTCGGATGCCGAGACGATCTTGTCTCAACTCGACGCCTCGCCCCGCGGCTAAAAGCGGGCGAGGCTGTCCTTCAAGTGCTCTTCAGGCTGCGTTCACCTGCTCAGCGCTACCGTGACGTCATGCGCCCAGTCATCGGACGGAGGGTGTGATGAGCGACGCCCACACACCCCGGATCCCCCTCGCGATGTCCTCGCCGAGCCTCAATCGCGGCGTCGGCTTCACGCACGACCAGCGCCGGCGGCTGGGGTTGACCGGTCGGCTGCCGTCGGCCGTTCTGACCCTCGAGCAACAAGCCGACCGGGTGTGGCGTCAATTGCAAAGCTTGGCAACCGATCTGGGCCGTAATCTGCTTCTCGAGCAGCTGCACTACCGGCATGAGCTGTTGTACTACAAGGTGCTGGAAGACCATCTCCCCGAGCTGATGCCGGTGGTCTATACGCCCACCGTCGGGGAGGCCATCCAACGCTTCTCCGATGAATATCGCGGGCAGCGCGGGCTATTCCTGAGCATCGATGAACCCGACGACATCGACGACGCCTTTGAAACGTTCGGGCTGGGAGCCGACGACGTCGACCTGATCGTGTGCACCGACGCCGAAGCCATCCTGGGTATCGGTGACTGGGGTGTGGGTGGCATCCAGATCGCGGTCGGCAAGCTGGCGCTCTACACCGCCGGCGGCGGCATCGATCCTCGTCGTTGCATCGCCGTATCACTCGATGTCGGCACCGATAACGAACAGCTGCTGCAGGACCCGTTTTACCTGGGCAACCGCCATGCCCGGCGCCGCGGCGAGGATTACGACGCCTTCATCGGCCGCTACATCGAAACCGCCCACCGGCTGTTTCCGCATGCGATCCTGCATTTCGAGGACTTCGGGCCGGTCAACGCGCGCGCGATCCTGCAGACCTACGGCGACGATTACTGCATCTTCAACGACGACATCCAGGGCACCGGCGCGGTGGTGGTGGCCGCCGTCTACGGCGGATGTCGTGTCACCGGTGTCGCGCTGCGCGACCAGAAAACGATCGTCTTCGGAGCCGGGACCGCCGGGATCGGCGTCGCCGACCAAATCCGTGACGCGATGGTCGCCGCCGGCGCCACCGTCGAGCAAGCCACATCCCAGATCTGGCCGATCGACAAGCAAGGCTTGTTGTTCGACGACATGGACGACTTGCGCGAGTTCCAGGTGCCGTACGCGAAAAACCGTGACCGACTCGGTGTGGCGGCCGGAGAACGGGTTTGGTTGGTAGACGCGATCAAGCTTGCGTCGCCCACCATTCTGTTGGGGTCCTCCGCCGTATTCGGCGCGTTCACCCAAGAAGTCATCGAAGCGATGGCCGCATCCTGCGAACGGCCGATGATCTTCCCGTTGTCCAACCCGACCTCACGCATGGAAGCCATGCCGACCGACGTGCTGGCGTGGTCGCACGGCAAGGCGCTGATCACTACCGGCACCCCGGTCGCCCCCGTCGCCTACGACGGGACCACCTACACCATCGGCCAGGCCAACAACGCGCTGGCTTTCCCGGGCATCGGACTGGGTACCATCGTCGCCCGAGCCAAGGTAGTCACCCCGGGCATGTTGCAGGCGGCGGCGAAAGCCATTGTCCAGCATGCAAGCCCGAACAGAAACCGGAGACTCACTGTTGCCGGATGTGCAGAACCTGCGCGTCATCTCGACGGCGGTCGCCGAGGCCGTCTATCACGCCGCCACCCAAGACGGGGTAGCCACCACGAGTCATGACGATGTCGCGCAAGCGGTAGCCGACACGCTGTGGACGCCGGTCTACGACTGACCGGGTCTACCGCCGTGCGGGGGCGGGCTGTCCGTAAACGGCGACGACAACGGTGCGATCCGGGCTGTTGTCCGACCACACCCCGATGTTGGTGTTGGCGCAGTCGCGGATGATCGCCATATCGTCGGGGTTGGCGTACCACTGGTTGACCAGTTCGAAACTGCTGATGGCGATCGCCGGGTTGATCGCCACCGTCTCGGCGGCCTTGCCGTGAAAGCCGGCAGCGTTGGCGCGGTCCTGCGGGCTCGTACCGTCGGATCCAGTGTCGTCATTGATGTTTCGGTTGTTGATCATGTCGTCTGCGTGCCATTGGGCGGCCAGCGTCAGCGCATTGTCCCTGATGACGTCATTCGTGCAGCCCGCCTGGTGCTGGAAGGTGTAGACGGCGGAGACGACGGCGCTGTTGAGCCGCTTATTGTCGGCATGTGCATGCGGGGCCGCCAACGTGCCTGTCGCCCAAAGAATTACGGCAACGGGCAGGGCGCGGGCGCTAAGCCGAAGCCAACTGCGTATCCGCGCGATCATGTCGCCCTCCTCCAATCACACCGGGTCGAAATGCGAAACCAGCCATCGGCCATTGACCTTGTCCAAAGCCACCCGAACAACGGGCTGGGTATCGGTAGGAGCGCCGTCACCGATGGTCACCGTCTGGTCGACATATAACAGGACCACGGCATGGTTGGCGCTTGCCGAAACCGATGCTGCCGCATTTACTTTGGCCACCGCCGAGATGTGCTTTTCTTTTGCGCCCGGGATAACCACTTGGCGGATCAGATTGATGTAGGCATCCTTGAAATCGCCGGTCAGCCGATCACGCGCCGCATTATTAAGGTCCTTGTCTGCCGAATCCGCCTTGTAGGACAGCAGGGCAGCGGCGTCTTCGCTGGCCACCCGTACCGATTCGGTGCGGGCTAAGGCAAGCTCATCGGCCGACGCAATCACCCACCTGAAGTAGCCCGCCGCCAACGCCAGCACCAACGCGAGCGCCGGCAACACGCCATAGGCGAGTACTCGCGACCATGCGATCGGGCGCCTCCGGGTTTCGGGCTCGTCGTCGGACGCCTCGTCGACCTCGGCGGCTTCCGATTCTTCTTGCGTCGCCGTATCTTTGACCTCGGATTCCGGTGGCGGCGCCTCAGCCGAATCTGCTACGTCTGCGTTCACGGTGCTCTCGGTTTCTTCGCTGAGTGTGGTCATGGCACGAACACCACGTTGGACACCTTGGCGTCGTCACCGACCGATTGAACCTCAATTCGCATCCGCCATTCCCGCGGTGCCTCCTCGCCGCCGGCGGTCCGTGACTTCACCGCGATCGCCACCAGCACCTGAGCCGAATCGCCCCGCTGAGATTCCAGCCCGGCATCGGTGACGGTGCCTTCGGATTTCGACTGCGCCGCCTTGACGACCTCGATGAACGGCTTAGACCGTTGCAGGAAGTCGTCGCGGAAAGCACCGGTGGACAAATCGATGATCCGCTGCACGTCGGCATCGACCTGGGTGTAGTTGATCGTGGTGAGGTTCACTGCACCCTGCCGAGCAATCTGAACGAACAGATCGCGCTGGACCTGAGCCTCGTGCTTTTGGTAGGCCCGGTAGCCGAGCCAGCCCGCCAATCCCGCCAAAGTAGCCACGATGACGGCGCTGGCAACCAGGGCCGTTCCGACGCGCGAAAGCCGTCGACTGCCGGCCCGCTGCCGCCAGCGGGCGAGCCGACCTTCGGATTGGTTTGCGTCCTCGTCGGTTTCGTCGACGTCAGCGACCTCGTCGATGTCAGCGACCTCCTCGACGTCGTCCTCAGTGGCCTCGCTCGGCTGGTCTGGGTCTTCGATGTCGGCTGCCGTTGACTCAGTGACCTTTTCATCGGTCTCAGGGGTATCGGGCTCGTCGGCCATGTTTCTCCTTCACATTCCTACGGCGTCGGCACCAGAAGCGACTGCCAGTTTTTGGCACGCGGGTGGGCCAAGTCGGCCTCGGTGTAGTGGTGTCCGTCGGGGCCTACGTAGTCACCATTGGCCGGGTCATAGGTGGCAACGGCGAGCGGTGCCTGCGGCGGGGGTGGCGCGGTGCCCCGTGGCGGTGGTAGTCGCGGATCCTGTCCCGGCGGATACTGCGGTACGCCCTGACCCGTGGTGGTGGCGTTAGGGTCGCCCTTCCAGTTGTAGCCCTCGTTGAGCGGCACGTACTCCTCGTCGCTTTCACATATCTCGACGGTGGGGGCACGCTTCCACGGCTTGGCCTCGCACGGAATATTGCGCACGCCACGGACATTGAAGTCCGAATCTTGCGGCACTCGGCAATACAGCTCTGCCGCCGGGCGGTCTGGAGCGTCGACGCTGGCAGGTGAGCGGCGCTGAGTCGGCGGCAGATACCCGGTCGTGCAGGGCGGCGGCAGGTTGATGTTCAGGTTGAAGTCCAACTGGGCGCCCCGGTACTCCTGTTTGGTGTTAGAGCTCGGCACCACGATCGCCGCCATGCCCGCGATGCCTTGTGGCAAGAGCACTAGGAGTTGTTCGATGTCGTGACGGTAGACGACGGCAATGTCGCCGAGGCTCACCAGATTGGCGAACAGAACCGGCAGCGTAGGCGAAACCCGGTCGAGCAGCGCGCGACCTTCTTCGATGCCGGAAGTACCCTCCGTCAGCAGGTCTCGCACCGCAGCATCCTGCGCCTTGAATTGCGCCATGATCGCCGCCGTTCGATTAGCCCAGGTGGCAATCGAATCCGACGTCTGGACTTGCGAGTTCAGCACCGCAGGCGACTGATCGATCAGGGCGGCGAGCGGGTCGACGGTCTGGCCTCCCCTAATGGCCAATGCGGTCGACCCGTCGACGATACGAGATAGTTCGGGACCAAGGCCCCCGACCGCCGCGGTTGGTCTCGTCGATTACCGTATGCAAGTTGTCACGCGGAATCGCCTGCAGCGCACGGTTGGTCATGTCGAGCAGATGTCCGATGTCGACGGGTACATCGACATGGCCGGCGGGAATGATGTCGCCGGCACGTAGCGGCCGCGACTGTTCTCCGTCTTTTCCAGGCAGCGGAGTCAGTTCGATATATTGCTCGCCGATCGCCGAGCGGCTGTGCACCGACGCCTGGACGCCGGAGGGCACCTTGACGCCGGATCTCAGCGCCAGCAACGCACGCACGCCGGTGGCGGTGACGTCGACCGACTTGACCTGACCCACGTCGGTGCCGCGATAGGTAACGACCGAGGTCTGGTAGAGCCCGCCTGACTGCGGCAGATCGACCGTGACGTTGTACTCGCCGACCCCGAACAAAGTTTGCGGGAAGCTTCATAAAGTTGAATGCCATTGCGCCACAGGAAACTACGGTCACCAGGGTCAAAACTGCCAACTGGATCCACGTCCTGCGGTTCAGGCGCAGCATTCAGTATCCCCCGTCGTGGTAGGGATAGGTCAGTGGGTTGCCCGCCGTGGCCGGGCTCGGCTGCATGCCGATGGTGCGTCCCCACAGCCGTTCGAGCTGGGTGAGGTTACCTTCCCACCGTGAGCCGGTGAACAGCCCTTGGTCGATGCGGCTCAACGTCAAATCGACGACCAGGGTGAGGTTGGCGTAGTCGCCGCGGAACCAGTTCCTCGCGGTCGAGGCCGGCCAGGGATAAGCCACCAAGCCGTCCAGACCCTTGGTGAGCGACGGCCCGGCGTCGGCGAGGGACCGCAGCACCGGCGCGATGTTGCGCAGGTTGTTCACCAGAGATTCCCTGCTCTGGTGAATCGTGTCGGCCGCGATCGCGCTGAACTTGCCGAGTTGATCGATCGCGTCGGCGATCTTGGTGCGCTCTTCCGCCAATACCGCCAGCGCCTTGGGCACGGTCGTCAACGCCTTGTCGACCACCGCATCCTTGTCGGCCACCTGGCCGGCCAGGCCATTGAGATTCTCAGCGGCGGCAATGATGTCGTCGGTCTGGTCGTTCGTGCCGCGGATGAACTCGTCCAGTTGGCGCAGCAGACTGCGCATGTCGTTTTCGCGGCCGCCGAATGCCTTGGCGATCGCCTGGTTGATTTCCTGCAACTGCCCAATTCCGCCGCCGTTGAGCAGGATTGACACCGAGGCCAGGGTCTGCTCGGTGGTCGGATACAGGCTCGCGCGCGACAACGGGATGACCGACCCGTTTTTGAGTTGGCCCACCGGCGGCTCATCCTTGGGCGGCGCGAGTTCGATGTGCATCGACCCCAGCAGGCTGGTCTGCCCGAGCTTGGCGGTCGAATTGGCCGGCAGGCGGACATCGCCGTCGATGCGCATGGTGACCAGCGCGTGCCAGTCTTGAATCTCGATCTTGGTGACATTGCCGACGTTGACGTCGTCAACCCGAACACGGGTGTTCTCCTGAATGGTCACGACGTCGGGCATTTGCGCTTGGATCGTGTAGGAGCCCGGCCCCCCACCGGCGGTGCCGGGCAGGGTGAACGAATTCAAGCCGCGCCATCCGCACGCCGGAAGCGCGGCAATGCACGCAACGCAGAGCGCCCCAGCTATCGCGCGTCTCACGATGGACCCGTCGGAAGCATCAGATTCTGCAGTACTTCGATCGAGTCTGATCGTGCCCGGCTGCGGCGGCGGCGGCTGTCCCTCGGCGGGTGCCGGCTGATCGGCAAGCCCGGCCTGCCCCGGAGGCCGGCGGCGGCCATCCGCGGGCGGCGGTGCCTGCGGCGGGGGGCCCGGCAGCGGGGCGTGTTCGCGTCAGGCGGGGGCGTGTAGCCGGGCCGAAGCCGGTCTTCGCTGTAGGTGATCTCGCTCGGCCGGGCCTGAGTCCCGACGAACGGGTTGATGCCCGCCGGTATGTAGTTGTAGATGCGGTTTTTGATGATCGGATTGAGGTATTGCAGGCACAGCTTCGACACTCGGGCCAAGCGCGCCCGGGAGGCCGCCTCGATTGCGCTGCAGATCAACTGCGGGATGTCGGCGAAGTTGTTCAACGCGATGATGCCGGTCATCGCACTCTGCGCCGGCTGGTAGATGTTCAGGAAGTTCTGGAACACGTCGGGGCGATGTGCAGGACCTGTTTGATGTCAGCGCGGCTGTCGTTGAGCGCGGTCGTGACCGAACTGAGCCGGTCGAACGTGACACCCATTGCCTCCCGGTTATCGGCGAGAAAGCTGGCGCACATCCGTCAGCGCCCGATCCAGGCCCTGCACCGCATTGGCGACTTCGTTGGGCGTGTTCGACAGTATCGTCGTCACGCTGGCCAGGTTCTGGTTGAACGCGGCCAGCAGATCGCTGCTGGAGTACAGCGCCGACACCAGCAGCTGCAGATTGCGCACCGTGCTGAAGATGTCGTCGGCGTGATCACCGAGCGCTGAAATCGCTTGGGACAGCTTGATTACGGTGTCGCGAGCGGTGTCTCCCTCGACCACGCAGGTTGTCCGCGGCCGAGTTGATGAATTCGCCGACCGAGTTCACGCCGCCCGGAGAGGTGGGCTGCAGCGCGTCGGTCAGCTTTTCCAGCTGCTTACGGAAGTCGTCCCACTCGACGGGCACCGCGGTGCGGTTCAGCGGAATCGATGCGCCGGGGCTCAATTTGGGTCCGCTGGAGTACGCCGGGACGAGTTGGATCGCCCGAGAAGTCACCAGCGACGGCGACAGGATTGCAGCGCGGGCGTCGGCCGGGATCGGATACTGCTTGTCGACGGAGAAGGTCACCTTGGAGCTGGTGGGCTGCGGCTCGACCTTGTCCACCACGCCGACGGCGACGCCGAGGATCCTGATCTCGTCGCCGACGAACAGACCGTTGGCCTCCACGAAATATGCTGAATAGGTGTTCTTTTCAACATCTTTCCAGAGCTTCGTGACCGACCAGAAACGAAGCCACGGCCAGCGTCGGCCACCAGGCTGATGGCGGTCAGCCTTCGAAGGGTGCGTACGGCTCATGTTCACGGCCCGTCGAACTCGTGGGGCGACGGCGGAGGAATGGTCCGCACAGGTGGCGTCGAGGGCGGGGGCGAGGGCGGTTGCGACCACAGCGGGACCGGTGCGTTCTCCGGCGGGACCGGTGGAGACCCGGTTGGTGGGTCCACCGACTCCGACGGCAACTTTTGGTTGGGGTCCAAGAACCGGTCATACATATCGGCATCGAGAACCGGGCCACCGATCTGGCCGGGAATCAAGTTGGCCACGTAGGCCTTGAAAAATGGCCCAGAACCCAGGCATTCGCCGAACGACATTGCATATCGTCTGAACTTGTTGAAAGTGCTCTGCAGATCTTGTTTGTGATTGTCGAGGATCTCGAGCACCCCGTTGAGCTTGTCCAGGGCCGGCTTGAGTTGGGTCCGGTTGTCATCGACCAACCCCGAAATCTGGTGCGAAACCGCGGTGAGATTGTTCATCAACGCGTCGAGTGAATCGCGTTCCTCCAGCAGCGCTGCCAGCAGCGCGTTGGAGTTCGCCACCAGGCCGGCGATCTGTTGGCTGCGCCGGCCCAGTACCGCCGAGACCTTGTTCGCGTTCCCCAACAGGCTCCGCAGCTGCGCGTCGCGGTTGTTGAGGGTCTCCGAGAACCGCGCCACTCCTTGCAGTGCGGGTTTGAGATCCGGCGGTGTTTCCTTGAAGGTGTTAGCCAATGTCGTTAGCGCCGAAGAGAGTTGGGCGGTATCCAGGCCACTGATGGTGGTTGTCAGATCGCCAAGCGCGTCGGGAAGGTCATACGGCGAGGTGGTGCGTTCCAGCGGAATGGTGCCCGCGAGCTTCCCCTCGCCCCGCGAGGTCAGCTCAAGCATCTTGCTGCCCAGTATTGTCTCCGTCTTGATCGCCGCTTCGGTGCGGTCGCCCAGGTCGATATCGTCGCGGACCGTGAACCCCACCCGGACCTTGGTGCCCTCCAGGCGGATGTCTGAGACCCTGCCGACACCCAAACCCGAAACCCGAACCGTACTACCGGTTTTGATGCCACCAGCCTCGGAAAAATACGCGGAATAGTCCTTCGTGTTCTTGACAAATGGCAGCTTGTTGTACTGGAAGGCGACGATGGTCACGCAGACCAAGATGGCGGTGCCCATCACTCCCAACATGACGGGGCTCCGCCGGCCAAGCGTTTTGACCTTAGGTAACTTCAGCTTCACTTCGGGGTGCACCGCCCGCTTGGCTGGCCCAACAGCTTGACGAAGATCGGGTTGCCCCCCTTGCCGTTGAGCTTGAGCAACACTTCGCAGAAATAGAAGCCGAAGTAGTCCCCATTCAGGCCCTGCCGAGCCAGCACCTGGTAGATGTCGGGAAGGTCTTTGAGCAGTGAGTCGACATAGTCGCGGTCGGAAAGGACCTGCCCAGACACCCGGTCGGTCTCGCGCACCACGTCCTTGATCGGCTGACGCGCCTGGACAAGCAGGCTTGCGACCGACCCGGCCGCCGCGTTGATGTAGGCCAGCCCGGTGGAGATGTCGTCCTTGCGCTGCGCCAGGCCCTCCACGAACTGCGATAGCTTGTCCAAACCGTCCGAGAACTCGCGGTCGCGCGTGCCGAAAGTGTGCAGCACGGTGTTCAGGTTGGTGATCAACTCACCGATCAGCTGGCTGCGACCGGCCAGGGTCGAGGTCAGCATCGATGTCTGCGAAAGCACGGAGGCCAGCGTGCCGCCTTGCCCCTGGAAGATTCGAAGCAATTCACCGGATAACGCATTGACCTGATCGGGATCCAGCGCGCGGAACAACGGGCGGAAGCCTCCGATCAGCGCGTCGATGTCCAGGGCGGGCGATGTTCGGGCCAGCGGAATCGTCGTGCCCGGCGGCAGCCCGCGTGGGGGCCCGGGGCCCTCTTCGAGGCCGAGATAGCGGTCACCGATTAAGTTTTCATAGCGCACAACGGCTTTGGTGCCCTCGGTTAGTCGGACCCCTTTGTCCACTGTGAAGCCGACGGTGACTGTGCCGTCGTGATGCAGCGTGAGGTCGCCGACCTTGCCGACCTCCACCCCGGCAATGCGGACGAAGTTGCCGGACTTCAGACCGGAGACGTTCGTGAACACCGCGTTATAGCCGGTTCGGTCCTCGAAGCGCAATTGCCCGAACACCGTGATAAGCGTGAACGTAAAGAGCAAGCAGACCGTGGTAAATATCCCGACACGGAAGATGATGCTGGAAAGTTTTCTTCTCATGGCGGCGGCGGCACCCCCCCGCGATAGTTGAAGCGGGGTGCTTCCGGAGGATTCTTGGTGGTCGGGAAGTAGTTGGCCCACCATGGATTACCCACCCACGGAGTGGTGCGGATCTCGTCGGGAGCAGCGCCCCAACCGGTGTCGGTCACCAGCGCACGCACCGGGAAGTTCGCACTCGGGTCGGGCAGCGAGCCACAGCTGGGCTCGTCCCCCGGGGCCGCCTGTCGCATTGACCTTGGGCAGGTGTCGCGGGAACCGGTACGGGTCGTCGCCGAAAAGCAGTGCGGCGTCAAGGATTACCGAGTATCCGTTGCCACCCAATGCGTCTCGGCCGCCGTGGTCTACGTACCATTGCGCACCCTGGAACAGGCACGTGTAGGTCGGCGAGTATTTATTCAGCAGCGCCGTGGTCGGATCGAGAAGGTTGAAGGACCGAACGATATTGGATTCGTTTCTGCCGATGACATTGATGCCGGTCTGACTGAAACCCACCGCCGACAACAGCAGCGAGTCGAGCGACCGTTGGTTTTCGGTGAGGGTGGTGCTGGTCGTCGTCGCCGAGTCGAGGATCGACAGGATGTCCTGCGCCGCATCGGAATAGGTCGGCTGTCGTCTTACCAAACAGCCGCCAGTCCCGATGGATCGTTTCCATGCGAGGGTTGACGGTGAGCAGCAGATCGTTCGCGCCGGTGATCGCCTGTCCAATTCGATCGCCCTTACCGCGCACTGATTGCGCGAATGCCGACAAGATCGCGTTCAGCTTCGCCGGGTCGAGGGCCTGGACCACCGATTGCAGATTCTCGAAAACCGTGTTGACTTCGACTGTGACATTGCGGGATTGGAGCACCGCGCCCGGCTTCAGCGGTGTTTGGCTGGGATGTTCGGGCACGATCAGGTCGACGTATTTCGACCCGAACGCGGTAGTCGACTTGATCTCCGCCTCGATGTTGCTCGGCAGATATTTGAATGGGCCCGGCTGCATCTTCAGCTGTAGCTGAGCCGCCTTCACGTCGGTGCCGATCGACGCGACTTGGCCGACTTCTACACCGCGCAACTTGACCTTGGCGCCATCTTCCATCACCAGTCCCGCCCTGTTCGAGACCAGCGTGAGCGGGATGAATGTTTGGAATTTGCCGGAGAACGCCCCCGCGGTCAATGCGATCAGACCGCCGATCAGGATGAACAACGTCGGCGCCCACCAGATCGGGTCAATCCTGCTGCTGCGGACCCGATTTTGCCTCCCCGGCCCGCTCTCCGTGTGGGTGCTCATCTGGCTATCCCGCCAGGTTGAAGTTGCCGGACTGCCCGTAGACGGATAGCGAAATCATCAGGCACACAAACGCCGTGACGATCATCGATGACCGCACCGAACGACCGACGGCCTCCCCCACACCGGCGGGACCGCCTGAGGCGGTGAAACCGTAGTAGGTATGCACGACCATCACACCCGTCGCCATCGTCAGCGCCGATAAAAACGACCACAACAAGTCGCTAGGACGCAGGAACGTGGCGAAGTAGTGCTCGTAGACGCCACGGGACTGGCCGTAAACATAAATCGTGAGGAACTTAGCCGCGATGAACGACATCAGCACGGCGACGGCGTAGAGCGGGATGACGACCAGGACGCCGGCGATAATCCGCGTGGATGCCAGATAGGTGACCGAACGGATACC
The DNA here is from genome assembly GCA_963832935.1 of uncultured Actinomycetota bacterium. Lineage (GTDB taxonomy): Bacteria > Actinomycetota > Actinomycetes > Mycobacteriales > Mycobacteriaceae > Mycobacterium. Next base: position 803,929 of record CAWHWA010000004.1, on the reverse strand, counting down.
CATCACTTCCAGCGCGTCGATCTCCTCGTTGATGCGCATCGCGCCCAGCTGCGCCGTCGCTCCGGCACCGATTGTGGCGGCCAATGCCAACCCGGCCGTGCACGGCGCGATCATTCGGACGTTCAAGAAGGCCGACAGAAAGCCGGTCATCGCTTCGACCCCGATGTTGGACAGCGTGTCGTAGCCCTGTACCGCAACTAGGGCGCCGGTGGTCAGAGTGAGGAAGCCGATGATGCCGACGGTGCCCCCGATCACCGCGAGCGCACCTGTGCCCATGCCCATTTCGGCGATCAGCCGCAGCAGTTCTCCCGGGTAGCGCCGTACCGCATCTCCGGTGGAGGCCAAAGACTTCCCATAGAACTGGGTCTGTTCGCCCAGCTTGCGGGTGGAAACCACCAGCCTGGGGCCAAGAGTGACGAACCACGAGGGCTCACGCGCGGCACTGGTCATTTGGCAGTCACCTTCACTCCCAGCGCGGTAGTCAGGATGTTGATGAAGAACAACGCCATGAAGGAGAACACCACGGTCTCGTTCACCGCGTTCCCGACGCCGGTCGGGCCCCCGCCCACCGACAAGCCCTTGTAGCAGGCGATCAATCCCGCGGACAACCCGAACAGGGTTGCCTTGATCAGCGAGATGACCACCTGCGGCAGCCCGGTGACCAGGGTCATCCCGGCAATGAAGGCACCGGGCGTGACGTGCTGAACGAAGACCACGAAGACGTAGCTACCGACCAATCCGGTGACCGCGACCACCGAGTACAGCAGGACCGCGACGAAGGTCGCGGCGATGATGCGCGGAACTACCAGAGCCTGAATGGGATTGACGCCGATGACCTTCATCGCATCGATTTCCTCACGGATGGTGCGCGCGCCCAAGTCGGCGCACATCGCGGTCGACCCAGCGCCCGAGACGACCATCGCCGTGACAACCGGCCCGACCTGGGTCACCGACGCCAGGCCCGCACCGGCACCAGAGAGATCCCCGGCACCAATCTCGACGAGCAAAATGTTGAGGACGAACACGATGAGCACCGTGTACGGAATCGAGAGCATGATGGTCGGGAAAATCGACACCCGGGCGACGAACCAGATCTGCTCGAGAATCTCGCGCCAGGCCCACGGCCGTCGCAGCATCGTCACCAATGCTTCGGCGCTGAGCATAAAAAATTCGCCCAGCGCATTCATGGGCTTTGCGATGGCCGCGCCGTTCATCGAACCCGTCCAGAACGCAGACGGTCCATTCGAGCTCATCCGGTCCCCCGTTTTCGTAATGATTTTTACTCGCCTGTAACTAGCCGGCCCGGCAAAGGTCAGCATTGTTTACACGTGGACCGCGCCGTCTGTTTGCATGCGTTGACAACGCATGTTTGCACACATAGAACATCGCAAAAATTTACGGGCAAACCGATGCCCGACGTTAGGGTTGCAATCAACCAGAAGAAATCTGGCCGATAGCGATAACGCGGTCGGCCGGCGGCCGCCGCGTTCAGACAGAGGCTCTCGCCCTCAGGGTGGGGCGCGCCGGCGACCCGGCCAGCGCACTGCCAATCTCGGAATGGCAAGGCAATCGTGGCGACGGCAGAAATCGACGCTGGACCGTTCGCCAGCGCCGAGGCTGAAAGCGCTGCGCGAATTTGTTCCCGCCATGTCGAAACCCACTTGAGCATTCGCGGCCGCCGTCGGAGTACGGCTATTGCCGCCGCACGTCACAATCGGCGATAAGTGAAGCCCAAAGCAACAGTTTCGTTCAGACCGAGCGCAATTACTCGCTCGGCAACGGGATTTCCGCCCGGTTAGCCCCGCTGCGCAGCAAACACAACCGCAGTCATATTCGCCGCACTTAGCCGACGTTCGAGCCACCCTCGGCGATTCGGCGCACCGCCTTGCAGGAACACGTCGATCTCTTCGAACGTGTTGTAGAAGGCGAACGACGGACGAACCGTGGCTTCCAGGCCGTATCGGCGCAGAATTGGCTGCGCGCAGTGATGTCCGGCCCGGACCGCAATCCCTTCGGCGTTGAGCGCCTTGCCCACCTCGAGCGGCTCGTGCCCGGCCAGCACGAAGGACAGCACGCTGGCCTTCTCGTCCGCGGTGCCGACCAGGCGAACACCGGGGATGTCGGCCAGGCGCGGGGTCGCATAGTCCAGCAAGGCGTGCTCGTAGGCCGCGATGCGCTCGATGCCAACCCGCTCGACGTAGCGCAGCGCCTCGCCCAGTCCGACGGCATCGGCGATGTTGCCGGTGCCGGCCTCGAACTTGTTGGGAAGTCCTTGGTACAGCGAGCGTTCCAGGGTGACGTCGGCGATCATGTTGCCGCCGCCCTGCCACGGCGGCGTCTCGGCCAGCGCCTCCTCGGACCCGTACAGCACACCAATCCCGGTGGGGCCGTAGATCTTATGGCCGGAGAACACGAAGAAGTCGACACCGAGTTCGGCGACGTCGATCGGCAGATGCGGAATCGACTGAGCGCCATCGATCAGCACTCGCGCGCCGTAGCGGTGACCGAGCTCGACGATCTTTTCCACCGGCGTCACCGTGCCGAGCGCGTTCGACACCTGCGTCGCCGCCACCAGCTTGGTCTTCGGACCCAGCAGGTCCTCGAACTCCGAGAGCAGCAGGTTACCGGCCTCATCAACCGGCGCAACCTTCAGAATGGCACCGGTCTGCTGCGAAAGCAGTTGCCAAGGAACGATATTGGCGTGGTGCTCCAGGTGGGTGATGACGATCTCGTCGCCCGGGCCCAGGTGCTTGCCGCCCCACGCGTAAGCCACCAGGTTGATGGCTTCGGTGGTGCCACGCACGAAGATGTTCTGCTCGGCCTTGGGTGCACCGATGAACCGCCGCACGGTCTCGCGGGCCTCTTCGTAGGCATCGGTCGACCGGGCCGCCAACTCGTGCGCCGCCCGGTGGATGTTGGAGTTCTCGTGAGCGTAGAAGTACGACAGCCGGTCGATGACCACCTGCGGCTTCTGGGTCGTCGCCGCGTTGTCGAACCAAATCAGCGGCTTTCCGTTGATCGTCTCCTTCAGGATCGGGAAGTCCGCCCGGATCGCGTTGACGTCGAACACCTCGTGGTCGTCGGGCAACTGCGGCACCGGGTCGGCTCCGGTGAGGAAGTGGTAGTCGTACCCGTCACCGGCCGGTGCGGTCGCAGCCGGCGCGGCGGGCACCGCGTCAGACCAGCCGACGTCGACGACCGACGGCGCCTCGGGTAGCCATTCGGTTCCCGAATAAGGCCCCGAATAAGGCAATGAGCCGCGCGGGGCCACCGGAGCGCTCGGCCCCGAGCCGGCCAGCACACCCGGCTGTGTCGAGACGAGGCCCTCGGTGGGGACAGCGAAGGCGCTGAGGTCGGCGACGCCGGGCGGCAGGTAGGGATCCGCGACCCCCGCGGTCGTCCAGGCGGCCGACGGCGCCGCCGTCGTATCCGGGACGCTGCCGCGTGGGGCGACGGGCACCGCTTGCGGCAGACCTTCAGGCCCGGGAGACGTCGGAGCGGGCAGGTAGATGTCGGTGAAGCCGATCGGCGGAAGCGGTGCCGGGAACGGATCCGACGTCCCGGCGGCCGTCCGGGCCGCCGATGCCGCGGCCGTGGTGTCCGGCACGTTTCCGCGCGGAGCGACCGGCGCCGTCTGCGGCGGGCTGTCCGGCCCCGGCCGGACACTGGCCGCGTACAGCTGCGTGGCCAGCGCTGCGAGCTCCGCGGCGCTGACGGGCAGGTCGCTTTCGGCGTCTACCGACCGGTACTCACTTGTACTCATGGAACTGGTCCACAGCGACACCGTCGAGGACGGCGAGCGCGTCGTCCGTGAGCACAGCTAGGGACGTGTACAGCGTGACCAAGTATCGGGCGATCGCCGACTGGTTGATGCCGGTGAAGCGAACTGACAGGCCCGGCGCCTGCTCACCGACCAGCCCCGGCTGGAACAGGCCCACTACTCCTTGGCGCTCCTCGCCGGTGCGCACCAGGATGATCTTGGTCTTGCCGTCTTCCACCGGCACCTTGTCCGACGGGATCAACGGAATGCCACGCCAGGTGATGAATTGGGCGCCGAACAGGCTGACCACGACGGGTGGCACACCGCGGTAGGTGGCCTCGCGGCCGAACGCGGCGACGCCTTGGGGGTGGGTCAGGAAGAAGCTGGGCGTCTTCCACACCCTGGTGATCAGCGCGTCGAGGTCGTCCGGCGTCGGCGCTCCGCCGAGCGTCTGGATCGTCTGCTCCGGAGTCGCCTGCGCCAGCAAGCCGTACTCGGGGCTGTTGACCAGCTCGAACTCCTGGCGCTCCTTGATGGTCTCGATGGTCAGCCGCAGCTGCTGGGTGATCTGGTCGTGCGGGCTGGAGTAGAGGTCGGAGACCCGGGTGCTGACATCGAGCAGCGTCGAAATCGTCCGCAGCGTGTATTCGCGCGGGCTGGTCTCGTAGTCGACGAAGGTCTCTTCCAGCGGAGTGTCGAGGGAGTCGCCCTCTTGCGCCGTCACGGCGACCCGCTCGGGGTTGACCACCCGGTTGACCCGGTAGATACCCGCTTCCACCGGCACCCAGCTGAGCAGGTGCAGCAGCCAGCGAGGGGTGATCGTCGAGAGCTGCGGAACAGTCTTGGTCGCGTTGGCGAGCTGCCTGGCACCGAGATCGCCAAGTGCCTGAGACTCATTTTGAGCCGACGTCATGTTGGTCCTTCCGTCGTTGTCGAATACCTAGCACGGATGTAGAGCCACAGGCCACCAACCGAGAGCGCCGCATTGAGCCGAGGCAAGTGTAAAACTCATCGAGATTTTTTCAACCGCGGGGTGAGCACAAATTGGCGAACGAACCTGGTCGCGATGATGCCCTATAGTGGTCACATGCACCACGCTGCACAGCTGCGCCTCATCCGCTCGCGCTGCCTTGCCGTGGACTGTTGTTGCTGTTGTTGATTTCCTGACGGCCCAATTCTGACGTTCTAATCGTCGCGCTTTTTTCCCGTTAGCGGGCGTCCAAGCCCGCGCGTACGGAAGCGCGCGACAGTCGAAATCTTCCGGGAAGAACAACCAGCCATGACCGTGTTATCCATACCCAGCCGCGTACTGACGCCGGTGGCTACCCGCCAGCGCATCCTGGTCCAGCCGGCGACCGAGCTACCGCACATGACGCGCTACCGGGGCGGCACCTACTCTCACACCGTCGACACGATCGTGTTCAGCGACGGCAGCACCGCGCGGACCGACCTGATCCGGCTCAACCCCAACCTGCGCGCGTATTCACTGGACTTCGCCGGCATCGCACCGCACCTGCCGTCGCGCTACCGCGTGGGGACCTGGTCCGCGCTGCCGCATCTGCGCAGGCGCGACTATGAAGCCGAGGTGGATTGGATTCTGCGCCACTCGTATCCGATGCGCACGACCGCGGACCTGAGTCAACAGTTGCGCCAGGCCGGTTACCCGCTGGGATACGCCAATCTCGACGAACACGAGGCCATCGCGGCTACGCAGGCCGCGATCTGGTACTTGACCAACGGCTTGGCCCTGGACACCAAGCCGCTGAACATTCCTATCGCGGTGCACCGGACACCCGGACCGGTGACTACCTTCGAATTCGACGGCCAACCCCAACTCGGCGGCTACTCGGTGTGGAATGCCTCCGACAGCGCCGTCACACTGCGACTGCAGAAGTCCGCCAATGGCGTTGACTGGCAAGATGTTTCCGGCTCACGACTGACGACGAGTCCAGCCAAGGGGCGCTACCAACGCGCGTTGGGAATAGGCAGCACCTTGTCGAGCAGCAGCCACGGTCACCGCGGACACGGCTACCGCTACTACCGGCTGATCGCCGAGGCAGAGGCCGGCACGACACCCAGGATCGGCCACGTGGGCTTCTGGCTGACCGGTACGCGCCACTACCGCAATGCCGATCGCGTTGTGCACCTCTACAACTACCTACTCTCCGGAGCGCTGAAGACACCGCAGGAAGCCGACGAGCCCATCCTCGTCGATACCGAGGCCACCGCCGGACCCGAGCTCGTAGGCCCATTTCGGGTGCGAATCCCTTTGACACTCAACGTTGCCGACGGTCACTCGCTGGTTGACGCCGACGGCTTCGCCATCGATGGGATCGTCCAACCGGGTACCGACTTCTACCTGCGGCCAGCGCCAGGCACCTCGGCGACGACGCTGACCGCGACGACTCCGGACCGACTCACCGGCAGAGTGCTGGCCGGAGTGGCACCCGACGCGCCGGAACAATTCACTCCGGTGGCCCTCGCCGTGCCCGCCGACGTTGCAATCCACTTCGACATTCGCTGGAATGGCGTTTGTGAGCATCGCTGAGAACATCACGCAACTGATCGGCAACACCCCCCTGGTCCGGTTGAACCGGGTCACCGATGGCGCCGGCGCGGACGTCGTCGCCAAGCTGGAATCCTTCAACCCGGCCGCCAGCGTGAAAGACCGGCTCGGGGTAGCCCTGATCGACGCGGCCGAGGAAGCCGGTCTGATCAAGCCGGACACCATCATCCTCGAACCGACGAGCGGAAACACCGGCATCGCGCTGGCGCAGGTTGCCGCGGCACGTGGCTACAAGCTTGTGCTGACCATGCCCGAGACGATGAGCATCGAGCGCCGCAAACTACTACTGGCCTATGGTGCCGAACTGGTCCTGACTCCCGGCCCAGACGGCATGCCGGGTGCCATCGCCAAGGCCGAGGAACTCGCCAAGACCGACCAGCGCTATTTCGTGCCCCAGCAGTTCGAAAACCCGGCCAACGCGGCCATTCACCGCAAAACCACCGCCGAAGAAATCTGGCGCGACACCGACGGGAAGATCGACATCTTCGTGTCCGGCGTCGGCACCGGCGGCACCATCACCGGGGTGGCCCAGGTCATCAAGGAACGCAAACCCTCGGTGCAGATCGTGGCCGTGGAACCGGCCGCATCACCGGTGCTCTCCGGTGGTAAGAAGGGCCCGCACCCGATTCAGGGCATCGGCGCCGGATTCATCCCGCCGGTGCTCGATCTGGATCTGGTCGACGAGATCATCACCGTCGGAAACGACGACTCGGTCAACTTGGCGCGGCGGCTGGCCCGCGAAGAGGGACTGCTGGTCGGCATCTCCTCGGGTGCGGCCATCGTGGCCGCCCTGCAGGTGGCGCGGCGGCCCGAGAACGCCGGCAAGCTGATCGTGGTTATCCTCCCCGACTTCGGCGAGCGGTATTTGAGCACGCCGCTGTTTGACGACGTGGCCGAATAAATCATGCTTGCGGCGATACGGCAGGACATCCGGGCCGCCGATCGAGCGTGACCCGGCCCGGCCGACGGCGCTGCAAGTCATCTTCGCCTATCCCGGCGTGCACGCCCTCTGGGGCCACCGGATCAGCCATTGGCTATGGACGCGTGGAGCGCGGGTAACCGCACGGGTAGTCGGGGAGCTGACCCGCATCTTCACCGGGGTGGAAATCCACCCCGGTGCGGTGCTCGGCAACCGGTTGTTCATCGACCACGCCACCGGCGTAGTGATCGGCGAAACCGCCGAAGTGGGCGATGACGTCACGATCTACCACGGCGTGACGCTCGGCGGCATCAGCACGGATCCCGGGAAACGCCACCCGACCATCGGCGACCGCGTGATCATCGGTGCCGGAGCCAAGATCCTCGGCCCGATCAAAATCGGCGATGACAGCCGTATCGGCGCCAATGCCGTTGTGGTCAAAGAAGTTCCGTCAAGCAGTGTGGTCGTCGGGGTGCCCGGGCAGATCGTGAGCCGATCCGGCCCGGCCGGCGAGGACGATTCACTGCCGGATCTGGTGGGTGTCAGCCTGCAACAGTTGCTCAGCAGGGTGGCGAGGCTGGAGGCTCAGAGCGACAGTCCACAGAGTGGCCGGGTCATCCGGCCGCCGGAAGCCGGAGTGTGGCACGGCGAGGACTTCTCCATCTGAGGACTATTGGGCCACTCGGCCGAATGTGCGCGCTAAGGATACCGGAGGCCGAGGCGCGAGCAAGGTTTAAATCGGTTGTGAGCCAAACAATTTGAATGCGCATGGTGCGGCGCGAATGTCCTATAGTGGTGCGATGCAACAGTTCCCGGAACGCTTAGTCGTTCGCCGCTGCCTGGCAGCGCACTGTTGTCGTTGACTGCCTGACGCCGGTCAGTGGGTGACACCTCGTGTCGGTCCCCAGTCCGGACGCATTACTTGATTCCCTTGCCTTTCATGCTATTTCGATGGCATTCGCCAATTCGGCGTTAGACCAACTTTGCGACACATTCGGACCAGGAGATCAGATGATCGAAAGCCTAGTTAGCCAGCCACAACTGCGCCCCGGGCGCAGGCCAGACATTCGCGTTCTCGACACCGCGGTAGGGATAATCGTCGGCTGGCGCCGGTGCAACTCTCATGCCGCCTTCCGGGAACTGATCTCGGTCAGCGAGCGCCACCGGGTACCGATCTTCGCCCTGGCCGACGCCCTGGTAGCCCTGGCCAGCCGGGATGGCGACCCCAAGGCCGACATCGCTGCTCAGCTTGCCGCCGAGCGGGAATGGGGCCTCACGTACCTACTGTGAGACTGTCCCTGCACGTCGACGTGAGCGAACGAACGGATCCAACGATGAGGGGGCCGAGGGGAATTCGGCTCACCGACACGGCCCTCGGGCCAGCCGCGCGGATATCGGCGGCATCGATGTTCAAGTCGCACCTGGCCGCCACGTGGGTGGCCACCGCAGCCACCGCGTTGTCGGGCAATCGACGCCGCAGCAGCGCCAACAGCGGGACGTAGTCGTCCTGAGGCACTCCCTGCGGGTATCCGGCACGGATGACAGCGTCGAATGTGGTCACCATCCGCCGTTACCTGCTCCCCCGGGTGGACTCGAACCACCAACCCTTCGGTTAACAGCCGAATGCTCTGCCAATTGAGCTACAGGGGAATAACCGGTGTCCACGCGAACTCTGGCGCGGATCGCTGGACGACTCTAGCGTACCGACACGCCGTCGCCCAAGTTCAGGGCCGGCCGTTCGTGCCCAGCTAGACCGATCGGGGGCGCACGCACCCAGCCGGGTGAGGCAGGATGGACGCATCCGCACCGTCGTGGGAGGGACGCTTTGATCCGATATGTCGTCGTACTCGGGCTGGGGTACCTGCTGGGCTCGAAAGCCGGACGCCGGCGATACGAGCAGATCGCCGCTACGTATCGCACGCTGACCAGTAGTCCCATGGCCCAGTCGGTGATCGAAGGCGGGCGCCGCAAGATCGCGAATCGGATCTCACCCGACGCGGGGTTTGTCACCGTGGCCGAGATCGACAACGAGACGGCCGTGGTGCAGCGCGAAGTCGAGCGGCCGGCCGATGAGGCCCTTACACCGTCAGATCGTCGCCGCTAGCCTGCTCCAGCAGGCTGCGCCGGTATGCCTCCATGGCGACCAGGTCGCCGAACAGCGCGTGATACTCGTCGCCTTGCTCAACGGGTGACATACGCTGCAGCTTGGACTTGACCTCGGCGATCTGCCGGCCCATCCAGACCTCCTGCAGACGAGCAAGCACCCCGGCGATGTAGCGGGGCAGTCTCTCGTCGTCGACAGTGACAACCTCCACCCCGAGCTCGTTGATCAAGCTGGCGGTCAGAGTCGAGGTGGTCCGTTGGCGCACCGCATCGATCCACTGTGCGCCGGTGATTCCGGTTGACGTGCCGCCGGCCGCATCGATGGCTGCGCGCACAGCCGCATACCCGGGATGGGTGAAGCTCTCGACGGTCAGCGTGTCGAACACCGGGCCGGCGAACGCCGGGTACTGCAACGCCGACTTGAGCGCCTCACGCTGCGGCCACAGGGTCGGGTCGCGCGGGTCGGGACGCGCGGCGGGTTCGGCCGGACCGCCTTCGGCCGGCTGCTCGGCGCCTCGACGGCGCGGATTCGATGCGAAACTGCCCCGGGCCGCGGGGGCCTTGGAGTTTTTCGCGTCGGTCCGCACCCGGTCAATGATCTGCGCGACGTCGGCCCAACCAACCCAGCCGGCGAGCTGGCGGGCGTACTCGTCGCGCAGCGTGGGGTCTTTGATCTGGGCCACCATCGGTACGCAGCGGCGCAGCGTAGCGACCCTGCCTTCGGCGTTATCCAGGTCGAACTCGGCCATCGCGGTGCGAATCGCGAACTCGAACAACGGGGTTCGCCGTGCCACCAGGTCGCGCAGCGCCCCGTCGCCGGACTTGAGCCGTAGGTCGCAGGGATCCATGCCGTCCGGAGCGACCGCGACAAAGGACTGCCCCGCCAGATTCTGCTCGCCACCGAAGGCCTTGATCGCGGCCGCGCGGCCCGCCGCGTCGCCGTCGAACACGTAGATCAGTTCACCGCGGAAGAAGCTGTCGTCCATCATCAGCCGGCGCAGCATCGCCAAGTGCTCGTCGCCGAATGCGGTGCCGCACGACGCGACCGCGGTGGTGACCCCGGCCAGATGCATCGCCATCACGTCGGTGTAGCCCTCGACGACGACCGCCTGGTGTCCCCTGGCGATGTCGCGTTTGGCCAAGTCGATGCCGAACATCACCGACGACTTCTTGTAGAGCAGCGTCTCGGGGGTATTGACGTACTTGGCTTCCATCGGGTCGTCGTCGAACAGCCGCCGGGCCCCGAAGCCGATCACTTCACCTGCCGAGGTGCGGATGGGCCACAGCAGCCTGCGGTGAAAGCGGTCCATCGGCCCACGGCGCCCCTCGCGGGACAGGCCGGCGGCTTCGAGCTCTTTGAACTCGAAACCCTTGCGCTGCAGATGTTTTGTCAGCGTCTCCCACCCTGACGGCGCGAATCCGCAGCCGAAGTGCCGGGCGGCCTCGGCGTCGAAGTTTCGTTCCGTCAGATACTGGCGGGCCGGTGCCGCCTCGTCGGACTCCAGCGCCGCCGCATAGAACTCGGCCGCGGCGGCGTTCGCCGCGATGAGTCGGCTGCGGCTGCCACGATCGCGCTGCACGCTGGTGGCCGGCCCGCTGTAGGTGATCGTGTGGCCGATCCGGTCGGCGAGCAGTTCGACGGCTTCGACAAAGCTGACGTGTTCGATCTTCTGGATGAACGCGTACACGTCACCGCCTTCGCCGCAGCCGAAGCAGTGGAAGTGACCGTGGTTGGGGCGGACATGAAACGACGGGGACTTCTCGTTGTGGAAGGGGCACAAGCCCTTCAGCGAGTCCGCGCCCGCGCGTCGCAGCTGGACGTAGTCGCCGACGACTTCCTCGATGTGGGCACGTTCGCGGATGGCGGCGATATCGCGATCGGAGATCCGGCCAGCCATCGGCCTAGTCTAGGACGCCGGATCCTGCGGCGGTGACGACCAGCTCAGCTGGCCGGGCCGATCACGCCGCAGGCGACGCGGTCCATCGCCATATCGCTGTCCTGTGGACCGTGGATCATCAGGGCCGTCTTGTTTCCGGCCAGTAGCTCGTCCCGGGTGAACGCATCGGTGGTGGTCACCAGGTATGCCGAGCCGTCCTGGCGCACCTCGAGCGACGTCAGGTCGCCGCTTTCGGGCTTGCCGGAATGTCCGGGCGCCTGGTAGGTGGCCGCCGGCGGACAAGAAGTTTCCGGGCGGCCCGCCGGTCGGAGCGACCGAATTGGGCTCACATTTTCCGATCTCGTGGACGTGCAGGCCGTGGAAACCGGGCGCCAGGATGCCGGGGGTGTCCGTCTTCACGGTGACGGTGAGGTAGCCGTTGGTGACCTCGAAGGTGGCCGTGGCCACTTGCCGACCGTCCGGGGCCTTTAGTTGGGTCGAGAGGGCTTGGCCACTGGGCACCGGGCTCGATGTCGCCGACGACGCCGGCGAGCCGCTGACGACCGTGGGAGTGGTGCCCGGCTGGGTGCTCGCGTGCTGGGGCGAACTGCAGGCGCTGATCGCCACGATCGGAAACGACAACAGGGCGGCAACGGCGGTGTTTCTGCTCATGCCCGCAGCCTAACCCTGTGGACTCCGGCCGAAAAGTGCCATCAGGCGCTCGTCGGGTGGGCATCGATTCGCTCCAGCCGACCTTCGGTGTACGAGGCGATTTGGTCGATGATGACCCGCAACCGGGCGCCGTCGTCGGCGGCGGTGGTGAAGGTCGAGGCGAACATCGGATCAAGCGTTCGCGGCGCCCCGGCATACAGCCATTGCGCCACCTGGTGAATGCGCTCGCGCTGCCGCGCCTGAGTTTCCAGGTGTCGCGGGTCGGACATGATGAACTGCAGCGCCAGAATTTTCAGCAAGGCGACCTCGGCGCGCACCAAATCCGGCACCTGCAGAACGGCGTGGAAACGCACCAGTGGCCCGGGTCCGGCCGCCGCACGCGTGGTCGCGATCGCGGCCGAGGCGAACCTGCCGACCAGTTCACTGGTCAACTGCTTGAGTGCGACCGACGCCACCAGGGTGGCGTCATACTTGCCGACCGCGGCGACCACGGGAAGCCCCGACAGCCGGCGCGCGGCGGCCATGAAATCGTCGGCGCTCACCCGGGAGTATTCACTCTCCCCCAGCTTGGCCAGTGCCGCCGCCTCATCGTCGTCGGCCAGCACCCGCAGATCGATGCGCTGTGAGACGACGCCGTCCTCGACGTCGTGCACCGAGTAGGCGACGTCGTCGGCCCAGTCCATCACCTGTGCTTCCAGGCACATTCGGCCTTGCGGGCAACCTGCGCGCATCCAGTCCGCCGCTTCGCAGTCCTCTTCGTAGAACCCGAACTTGCGTCTCCCGTTTCCCAGCCCGTCACGACGCGTCCACGGATATTTCGTGACCGCGTCCAGCGAAGCGCGAGTCAGGTTCAGTCCCGCGCTATTGCCTTGATCGTCAAGCACTTTGGGCTCAAGGCTGGTCAGGATCCGGAAATTCTGGGCGTTGCCCTCGAAGCCGCCGTACTTGTCAGCGACCTCATTGAGCGCGCGCTCGCCGTTGTGTCCGTAGGGCGGATGCCCGATGTCATGGGCCAACCCGGCCAGCTCGACGAGATCGAGATCGCAGCCCAGCCCGATGGCCATGCCGCGCCCGATCTGGGCGACCTCCAGTGAGTGCGTCAGCCGGGTGCGCGGGGTGTCCCCTTCACGAGGCCCGACAACCTGCGTCTTGTCCGCCAACCGGCGCAACGCGGCACTGTGCAGCACCCGCGCCCGATCCCGGGCGAAGTCGCTGCGGTGCTGACTTTCCGTGCCCGGCAAGCCCGCGGTCTTCGGCGCTTCAGCTACCCGTCGTTGACGGTCGAAGTCGTCGTATGGGTCTTGCGGGTTCGTGATCACCGACGCACAGTCTGCCAGGGAATGCCGGGAAGTGGCCCCGCGCCGCCTCGCGCCGCAGCCGGGCTCGGGACCCCGCCTCGCCGTGCGGACCGGTGTTGTCGCGAGGCTAAATTGACGTATGCGCACTGGCCGCCTATTCGGCGTGATCCTGACGATGCTCATCACCGGGCTGCTGCTGGCGCCGACGGCCAGCGCGCAGCCCCCGTTCCAGCTCCCGGGGTATGTCACCGACAACGCGGGCGCACTGTCGGTCTCCGGTCGCGCCAACGTGGCCGCGGCCGTAGACAAGCTCTACGCCGACCGCCACATCCGACTGTGGGTGGTCTACGTCCACGATTTCTCCGGCCAGAGCGCGGCGAGCTGGGGCAGCGCACCATCCACGCCAGCGACTTGGGTACGTATGACGCGCTGCTCGCCGTCAGCACCACCGGACGGGCGTATGCCTTTCTGGTGCCGTCCGGGGTGAAGGGCGTGACCCAAACCCAGGTGGACGACCTTCGCTATAACCAGATCGAACCCGCTCTGCGCGACGGTGACTGGAGTGGTGCCGCAGTTTTGGCGGCGAACGGCCTCAATGCGAAGCCGAATTCGTCGAGCCGCGTCTGGTTGCTGGCCACCCTCGGCGTGATCGTGATCGCGGTGGTGGCCCTGGGGCTCGTCATGCGTTATCGCCGCCGGCGACGCCGTGCCGCCGAATTGTCAGCCGCCCGGCGAGTCGACCCCACCGACCCGACCGCGCTGGCCGCCGTGCCGCTGGGCGCACTCGATGACCTGTCGCGCTTGATGGTGGTGGAGGTCGACAACGCGGTGCGCACCAGTTCCAACGAACTCGCCCTGGCGATCGACGAATTCGGCGCCCAGCGCACCGAGCCCTTCACTCAGGCCGTCAACAATGCCAAAGGGACGATGTCCCAAGCCTTTACCGTGCGCCAACAACTCGACGACGCCACACCCGAGACGCCGGCGCAGCGGCGCCAGCTGCTCACCCAGGTGATCGTGTCGGCGGCCGGCGCCGACCGCGAACTGGAAGCACAGACCGAGGCGTTCGAGAAGTTGCGGGATCTGGTGGTCAACGCCGCGTCGCGGCTCGACGCCTTGACCCAGCAGGTCGTCGAACTCACCGCTCGCATCGAGCCGGCCAAACAGCGGCTGGCGGAGCTGAACAAGGAATTCGGCCCTGCGGCACTGACTTCGGTGTCGGGCAATATCGCAACCGTCAAGGAGCGGCTCGCCTTCGCCGACCGCAACATCAGCTCGGCCAGGGCGCTGGCCGACCACGCCGTCAGCGGACAGCAGGGCGGTTTGGTCGATGCTGTGCGTGCCACCGAGTCGGCGCTCGGACAGGCTCGCGCGCTGCTCGACGCGGTGGACAACGCGGCCGGCGACATCCGGCATGCCGTCGATACATTGCCGTCGGTGCTGACCGACATCAAGGCGGGCATCCAGCGCGCCACCGAGCAATTGCAAAGGGAGAACACCAAATCCGCGCATAGCAGCGAGCTGGTCGCGGCCCGCGACGCCGCCACCAGAGCCGTTGACGCGGCCGGCGGCGGATCCGCCGATCCGCTGGGCACGTTCGCACAAGTGGCCAAGGCCGACGCCGATCTCAACCGTCTATTGGCCACGCTGGCTAAGGAACAGGCGGACGCCGAACGACTCAATCGTTCGCTCGAACAGGCGTTGTTCACCGCCCAGGCGCGGGTGCGCGGTGTCGCCGAATACATCGACACGCGCCGCGGCGGCATCGGGCCCGATGCCCGAACTCGGCTCGCCGAAGCCGAACGGCATCTCGAAGCCGCACAGGACAAGAAGTCGACCAACCCGACCGAGGCGATTGCCCACGCCAATGCGGCGTCGACGCTGGCGGCCAACGCGCAGTCGCTGGCCAACGCCGATGTGGTGTCCGCTCAGCGCGCTTACACCCGCCGCGGGGGCAATGACAGCGGCGCAATGCTCGGCGGGATCATCATCGGCGACCTGCTCAGCGGAGGGATGCGAGGCGGATTCGGCGGCTGGAGCCCCACGTCGTTCGGCGGCTCTGCGCACTCGTCGCCGGGCGGCTCCGGCGGCGGCTTCATGGGCGGCGGCGGGCGTTTCTGAAGCGCTACAGCAATAGGAGCGCACCGATGATTCGGCGCGCCCTTCCGCTCGAAATCGCTTAGGCCACTGTTCTTTAGCTACCCGGACTCAACGCAGGGACGTGTCGGACCAATAGGCCGACCGTCTTTCGATCTCAACCAGCCGCAGGAGAATGCGGTACAACCCTGTTAGATCGCGCCGTTTTGAAGCGAGGTTCGGCTTCGCCTTCCCAGTCGCCCCACCGGTTTTCCTTCTTTTCGCTCATGCCTTCGGCACCCGCCTCTGAATCCGGCCCGTCGGTCACTTCGCCATCGGCATCGGCGCGCTCTTCGCGCTCCGGCGCCCAATGGTCATAGTCATCCGGCGGAACAGCCACGCCCCAACTGAGCGGGACTGTTAAGCGACCGAGCATGCCCGATTCCCCCCGAAGCGCCGACACCGAATCGTCCGGCAGGGGTGAACCAAGAGGCAATAGCACAATGGCCCCCTTTCACACCCGAAACTCTGTTCACACATACCCCAGCGGCATGCCAGTCACCGCCAGTTTTTTCATCGTAAATCAAATCCCGGGAAAATTGTTGGAGTTTCCGATTTCGTCGCCGGCAATCCCGAAAATCCAGTCACGTGTGGCAAGCCTGCGACCGCGACCGGTGTCGAGCCGGTCGATCGTGGCGCCCCCGACACCACGACCGCCTGGTGCGACGCGCAGAACCGGGTGCGCAGGGTCAATGCGAAAAGTGTTGCTCGGCAGGGGTTCTGCGGCGAGACGGTGGCCCGACCGGGGTGGCCGCATCCGCGCTGCCCTTCGCCGCGCTGCCCCAGCACGACGGCACCTGACCGGACCCGCCGGGGACCACCCGGACCCGTATTCAGGACGTCCCGGGATTGCTGCGGACGCAATCATTCGCCGGAGCAAACCGTACCTAATAGTTTGATTAAGCGGTTAACCGATTAATGTCGAGTCATTTGCCAGGCGCCCGATTCATTCGCTTGGCCGCATCGGCAATTGCGTCCGGTCCGCTCAGGCCCCCTTGCGAGGCACCACCTTGGGCCGGCCCTGCACGACGTGGGGCGGACTTTCCCCGGCACGACCCAGCATTTCGGCCGGTTTGTCATTCTCGGTGCCCGTGCCCGCCCGCGCCGGCACCGGCATGCCACCGGGGGATCCGACCGGCTCCGCCACGGCGCCGGGCACTGCCGCCCCCGACATCGCCGAGCTGATGATCGGGGCCGGAGCCGACCCCTGCCATACCGAGGGCACCGATATCGCCCCCACCAACCGCGCCCTGCCGAGGCTGGCCGAGATCGAAGAACCCCAACCCCCGCTGTTGCCCAGCACGTTCGTCGCCGGAGCGGTCGAACTGACGTACTGCGACGCATTGGCGGCGGCCACGTTCGTCGCACCGGCCAGCGTCGTAGCAGGTGCGGTGCCTTGCGTCAGCGCCATCATCGGCGACATCAGCGCGCTCGCCGGATACATCCCGATCTGGGCCACCGACATGAACGACGAAACCGGCGCGGACGAAACTATCGACCCCACCTGGGTCAGCGCGGACTGAATCGCGCCCACTGCTGACGAGAAACCCGGGCCGAATATTTGACCGCCCACCGACGACAACGCCCCGGCGAACTGCGAGGCCAGACTGCTCAGGGGCGTCGTGAACAATCCCGCCAGACTCGCCGGCGCCGAACTAATCGACGGCAGCGCCGACATGACCGATTCCGCGCCCGCGTGATACCCGAACATGGCCATCACATCCTGCAGCCACATCTCGATGTATTCGAATTCGGTGGCCGCAATCGCCGCCGTGTTCTGGCCCAGAATGTTCGTCGCGATCAATGCCATCAGCTGGACACGATTGGCTGCCACCGCCGCGGGTGGCACCGTCGCCGCGAATGCCCCCTCGTACGACATCGCCGCCACCCGGGCCTGCAGGGCCGACATGGAGGCGTGTGCCGCCGCACCGTGCAACCACTGCAAGTACGGTCCTGCGGCCTGCGTCATCGACTCCGATGCCGGACCCATCCACTGCCCGTTCGACGCCAGGCCCGAGACCACCGAGTCGAAATGACGACGCCGACGCCCACATCTCGGCGGCCAAGCCGTCCCACGCCGCGGCAGCCGCCAGCAGCGGCCCAGAACCGGCGCCGGCATACATCAGGGCCGAGTTGATCTCCGGCGGCAAGAAAGCAAAATCCAGAACCATCTAGTACCTCGACACACCCAGCCGTTTCTACGGCCTACACCTGCACCCCGACAGTCACTACCGCAACTGGACACTTGCATAAGACTAAGGGTGGATCGTAGGGCAGCACTACTCGAAAATTGCCGGGTTTGTCTAAATGGCTAAAACCCGACGTCGCTAGCAGCCCTTGAGCCGAACCGCCAGGTAGTCGGCGACGGCGTCCATCGACACCCGCTCCTGCGTCATGGCGTCGCGGTCACGCACGGTGACGGCGTTGTCCTCGAGCGAGTCGAAATCCACCGTCACGCAGAATGGCGTCCCGACCTCGTCCTGGCGCCGATAGCGGCGCCCGATCGCGCCGGCGTCGTCGAAATCGATGTTCCAGGATTTCCGCAACTCGGCGGCCAAGTCGCGAGCTTTGGGGCTCAAGTCGGCATGCCGGGACAACGGCAGCACCGCGGCCTTGACCGGCGCCAGCCGCGGATCCAGGCGAAGCACCGTGCGCTTGTCCATGCCGCCCTTGGCGTTCGGGGCCTCGTCCTCGGCGTAGGCATCGATCAAAAACGCCATGAACGACCGAGTCAGCCCGGCTGCCGGTTCGATCACGTACGGCGTGTACCGAGTGTCACTGACCTGGTCGAAGAAAGACAGGTCGGCGCCGGAATGCTTTGCGTGCGTTGATAAGTCGTAAGTCAGTTCGGTTGGCGACGCCTTCCAGCTCGCCCCATGGGTTACCTTGGAATCCAAATTTGTACTCGATGTCGACGGTGCGGTCGGAATAGTGCGACAGCTTCTCTTTGGGGTGTTCGTAGAGTCGCAGGTTCTCGGGGTTGATACCGAGGTCGAGGTACCACTGCTGCCGGGTGTCGATCCAATACTGGTGCCATTCCTTGGCGGTCGACGGCTCGACGAAGAACTCCATCTCCATCTGCTCGAACTCGCGGGTCCGGAAGATGAAGTTGCCCGGGGTGATCTCGTTGCGGAAGCTCTTGCCGATCTGCCCGATACCGAACGGCGGCTTGCGCCGCGCGGTCGTCACCACGTTGGCGAAATTGACGAAGATGCCCTGCGCGGTCTCGGGCCGCAGATAGTGCAGCCCCTCCTCGGTCTCGATGGGTCCGAGGTAGGTCTTGAGCATCATGTTGAATTCGCGCGGCTCGGTCCATTGACCGGGCTCGCCGGTCTCCGGGTCGCGGATATCGGCCAGGCCGTTGGGCGGCGGGTGCCCGTGTTTGGCCTCGTAGGCCTCGATCAGATGGTCGGCGCGGTAGCGCTTGTGAGTGATCAACGACTCCACCAGCGGGTCGTGGAACACCTCGACGTGGCCCGAAGCCACCCACACCTGCCGCGGCAGGATGATTGACGAGTCGAGTCCCACGACGTCGTCGCGACCGGTGACCACCGTGCGCCACCACTGCCGTTTGATGTTCTCTTTGAGTTCCACGCCCAGCGGACCGTAGTCCCACGCCGACTTGGTGCCGCCGTAGATCTCACCCGAGGGATAGACGAATCCGCGCCGTTTGGCGAGGTTAACGACGGTGTCGATGACGGACGCCACGGGGTGGTCCACTCCCTTTCCGGATAACTCAGACGCGCGGGCCGGCGAATCGTCGCCCGCGAAACCTCAGCAATGGTATCGACCGCGCCGTGGTTCTTTGACATGCGTCATCATGCATGTGACAGTGGAAGTCGTTCCCTACAGTGGGCACTCCAACGATCCCGCACTTCTCGAGGTGATGACTCTCCGATGGTGATGTCCTCCTCAACGCCGACTGCTGCCCCTGGCTCGCCGTCGGATTTGGGCCCCCACCGGCACGTTGAGGCGGCCGCCGGCGAGCACCCGTTCGCCGAATATCCGGAGCCGCCGTCGCGAGAAATCCTCGATGCCGCCGGTGAGCTGTTGCGTGCCCTGGCCGCACCCGTGCGGATCGCCATCGTGCTGCAACTGCGCGAATCCCAGCGCTGCGTGCACGAACTGGTCGACGCGCTGGGCGTGCCCCAGCCGCTGGTCAGCCAGCATCTGAAGATTCTCAAGGCGGCCGGATTGGTCGCCGGGGAGCGATCCGGCCGCGAGGTGCTGTACCGGCTGGCCGATCACCACCTTGCGCACATCGTCGTCGACGCCGTCGCGCACGCCAGCGAGGACACACCATGACAGGAACCAGCGTCCGGTCCACCCGCCAGCGGGCGGCGATTTCCACGCTGCTGGAGACCCTCGACGAATTCCGCTCGGCCCAGGAACTGCACGACGAGCTGCGCCGCCGCGGGGAGAACATCGGGCTGACCACCGTCTACCGGACGCTGCAATCCATGGCATCGGCGGGAATGGTCGACACGCTGCGCACCGACACCGGCGAGTCGGTCTACCGCAGATGCTCAGAGCACCATCACCACCATCTGGTGTGCCGCCGCTGCGGGTCCACCATCGAGGTCGGCGACCACGAAGTCGAGGAGTGGGCGGCGCAGGTGGCCGCCAAGCATGGCTACTCCGACGTCAGCCACACCATCGAGATCTTCGGCACCTGCTCGGACTGCGGGCGCTGATCGCGGCGGCTCAACGGCTCAGCGTCAGCGCGCGCCGTATCTGGGCGCCCGTATCGAGCACCAGCAGGATCAGGGTGCGCAGGGCGTCGTCGGTGAGGGCTGCACCGGGAAAGTTGTATCGCAGCATCACGTCCGCGGTCTTGGACCGCGCCTTTGCCGGAGTTGCGCTGCGCGGCCTTGTCGCTGACCTTCTCGACCATGGTCACATTGCCGAAGTTGCTGTCGTGCGCCTGCTTGGCCACCTGATCGCTGAGCTTCTTGGTCAGCGGCAGATCCCACGCCACGATCTGGGTCAGCGACACCAGGTCGAGTCCCTCGGCGATGTTCACCACCCGCAACGACGCGAAGGTGGCGTCATGGTGCACCGTCAGCCCGCCGTCGGGTTCGTCTTCGACGGGCAGCACGTCGCGGAGAATCGACCCCAGTCGCTCCTGCAGGGATGGCATTAGGCGCTCCCGAATCGTCGGTTGCGGTCCGCATATTCAACGCAGGCCGCCCACAGGTCGCGACGGTCGTAGTCGGGCCACAGCTTGTCCTGAAAGATGTATTCGGCGTACGCCGCCTGCCACAGCATGAAATTGCTGGACCGCTGCTCCCCCGAGGTCCGCAGAAATAGGTCCACATCGGGGATGTCGGGCCGCTGCAGGTGGTGCGCCACCGTCGACTCGGTGATGCGCTCCGGGTTCAGCCGGCCGGCGGCGGCCAAGCGCGCGATTTCCCTTGTGGATTCCGCGATTTCGGCGCGGCCGCCGTAGTTGACGCAGTAGTTGACGGTGATGACGTCGTTGCCCTTCGTCATCTCCTCCGCGATCGCCAATTCATTGATCACGCTGCGCCACAGGCGTGGCCGCGACCCGACCCACCGGATCTTGACGCCCATCAGCATTGAGATTCACCCGGCGCATGCGCACCACGTCACGGTTGAAGCCCATCAGGAAGCGGACCTCCTCGGGGGAACGCTTCCAGTTCTCGGTGGAGAAGGCGTAGAGGCTGAGCCACCTGATCCCGATTTCGATTGCCCCACAGACGATGTCAATCACTACCGCCTCGCCCGCCTTGTGGCCGTCGGTACGGCTCAGCCCGCGTTGGGTGGCCCAGCGGCCATTGCCGTCCATCACGATGGCCACATGATTGGGCACCCGGTCGGCCGGGATCCGCGGTGCAGCCGCTTTCGAGATGTGCTGCGGTGGCCGGCTCGGGCCGCCGCCGGGCGACGGCGGCAGTTCGGGGAACGCCACCGGCCATGTCGACCTGTCGGGAAAAGTCGGATAGCCGTCGGGTGCGGCGGGCAGTTGCGGGTAGTCGGTGGACTTCAGCTTGCGCTCGTGGTTCCTAGCCACAGGCCTCATCCTGCCCGATCAGCGCTGCGCGCCGGTCGGCGATCGTGCGGTCGACCCGATAATTGCGTTCCACCAGCGGCAACGTCTTGAGCTGCCGTTCCAGGTGCCATTGCAGGTGGGCGGCCACCAATCCGCTGACATGGCTGCGGTGGGATGGTGGCGTCGCCTCGGCGGCCTCCCAATCGCCATCGTGCAGCGCGGACATCAGTTCCAGTACGCCCAGCGGCGGCGTGGTCGAACCCGCGGGACGGCAGTGCGCCGCAGACGCTGCCCCCGGCGGCGATGTGAAATGCCCGATGCGGACCGGGTGCGGCGCAGCGGGCACATTCGGTCAGCGACGGCGCCCAGCCGGCGATGCCCATGGCACGCAGCAGGTAGGCGTCCAGTAGCAGCTCACGAGGGCGGTGTCCGTCGGCCACCGCCCGTAGCGCGCTGACCGTGAGCCGGTGCAGCGCCGGGGCGGGTGCCCGCTCCTCACCGGCGAGGCGTTCGGCGGTTTCCAGCATCGCGCACCCGCAGGTGTACCGGCCGTAGTCGCTGACGATGTCGGTGGCGAACGCATCGATCGAAACGACCTGGGTGACGATGTCGAGATTGCGGCCGGGGTGCAGCTGGACATCGATGTGCGCGAACGGCTCCAGCCGCGCACCGAATTTGCTGCGGGTGCGGCGCACCCCTTTGGCCACCGCGCGAACCAGCCCGTGGTCGCGGGTCAGCATGGTGACGATCCGGTCGGCTTCGCCGAGCTTGTGCTGGCGCAGCACTACCGCTCGGTCTCGATACAGCCGCATCTCAATAGTTTTGCACCCCGCCGCGACATCGCGGGTATCCGCGCCGATAGTCTCGTACCCCGTGATTGGCGCTTCTGGGTCCGCTTCTGGGTCCGCTTCCGGATCCCGCAGCACGCGCCTGCCCACACTCACTGACCTGCTTTATCAGCTGGCCAGCCGCTCGGTGACGTCCGACACACTGGTGCGCCGCTCGCTGCACGCCATTGATGCCAGCCAGTCCACGCTGAACGCATTCCGGGTGGTCCTCACCGAGTCGGCGCTGGCTGACGCGGCCGAGGCCGACCGGCGACGCGCCGCCGGCGACACGGCGCCGTTGCTGGGCGTCCCGATCGCCGTCAAGGACGACGTCGATGTTGCCGGGGTGCCCACGGCCTTCGGCACCGACGGCTACGTCCGCCCCGCCACCCACGACGCCGAGGTGGTTCGGCGCCTCAAAGCCGCCGGGGCGGTGATCGTCGGCAAGACCAACGCCTGCGAACTGGGCCAGTGGCCGTTCACCAGCGGACCGGGATTCGGGCACACCCGCAACCCGTGGTCGCGGCGGCACACCCCGGGCGGGTCGTCCGGCGGCAGCGCGGCCGCGGTGGCCGCCGGTCTGGTCACCGCCGCGATCGGCTCCGACGGCGCCGGCAGCGTCCGGATCCCGGCGGCCTGGACGCACCTGGTCGGCATCAAGCCGCAGCGCGGCCGCATCTCCACCTGGCCGCTGCCGGAGTCGTTCAACGGGATCACCGTCAACGGCGTGCTGGCCCGCACGGTGGCCGATGCGGCGCTGGTGCTCGACGCCGCGTCCGGGAACGTCGAGGGCGACCGGCACAAGCCGCGCCCGATCACGGGCGTCCGACTACGTCAGCATCGCGCCCGGGCAGCTGAACATCGCGCTGTCAACCCGGTTCCCGTACACCTTCTTTCGGGCCAAACTGCATCCCGAGATCCTGGCCGCGACCCGCGCCATGGGCAAGCAACTTCAATTGCTCGGCCACACCGTGCAGAACGGCAATCCGGACTACGGCGTGCGGCTGGGGTGGGACTTTCTGGCGAGGTCGACCGCGGGACTGCGGGAATGGGAGGAGCGGCTGGGCGACGGTGTCGTCCTGGACCCCCGCACCTTGTCCAACCTGCGGATGGGTCATGTACTGGGACAAGCGATCCTGCGCAATGCGCGTCTGCACGAAGGCGCGCTGCAGCGCCGGGTGGGCTCGATCTTCGACATCGTCGACGTGGTGGTGGCACCGACTACCGCCCAGCCACCCCCGCTGGCACGATCGTTCGACCGGTTGGGTGGCTACGGCACCGACCGCGTCATGATCAAGGCGTGCCCGGTGACGTGGCCGTGGAATGTGCTGGGCTGGCCGTCGATCAACGTGCCCGCCGGATTCACTTCCGACGGCCTACCGATCGGTGTGCAGCTGATGGGACCGGCGAACAGCGAACCCATGCTGATCTCGCTGGCCGCCGGAGCTGGAGGCCGTCTGCGGCTGGGTGGCCAATCAGCCGAAGGTGTGGTGGGAGCACGAGCACAACCTGCCGCAAGATTGAGATGCGCTAAAACCCCAGCCGCCCAAGCTGTTTGGGGTCACTCTGCCAGTTCTTGGCGACCTTGACGCGCAGGTCGAGATAGACCTTGGTGCCCAGCAGCTTCTCGATCTGACCGCGCGCCGCGGTGCCCACTTCGCGCAACCGGGCCCCACCCTTGCCGATGATGATGCCCTTCTGGCTGTCCCGCTCGACATAGAGCAATGCATACACGTCGATCAGGTCGTCGCGGCCCTCCCGCGGATTGACTTCGTCGATCACCACCGCCAGCGAATGCGGAAGCTCGTCGTGCACTCCCTCCAGGGCGGCCTCGCGGATGAGCTCGGCCATCAACATCTCTTCGGGCTCATCGGTCAGCTCACCGTCGGGGTAGTAGGCCGGACCGACGGGCAGCGCTGCGACCAGCACGTCGATCAGCAGGTCGACTTGCGTGCCGGTGACCGCTGACACCGGGACGATTTCGGCCGAACCATCGACGAGTTCGCTGACCGCGACCAGCTGGGCGGCCACCCGGTCTTTGGGCACCTTGTCGATCTTGGTGACGATCACGAAGAGGGTGGTCTTGGGCGCGACCGAACGGATCTGCTCGACGATCCAGCGGTCTCCGGGGCCGATCGCCTCATCAGCCGGGATGCAGAGCCCGATGATGTCGACTTCGCTGTAGGTACCACGGACCAAATCGTTCAGCCGCTTGCCCAACAGGGTGCGCGGTCGGTGCAGCCCCGGGGTGTCGACCAGAATGATCTGAAAGTTCTCCCGGTGCACAATGCCGCGGATGGTGTGGCGGGTGGTCTGTGGTCGCTTCGAGGTGATCGCCACTTTGGTGCCGACCAGAGCGTTTGTCAGCGTCGACTTGCCGGTATTGGGCCGGCCAAC
The DNA here is from genome assembly GCA_963832935.1 of uncultured Actinomycetota bacterium. GTDB lineage: Bacteria > Actinomycetota > Actinomycetes > Mycobacteriales > Mycobacteriaceae > Mycobacterium. Next base: position 779,361 of record CAWHWA010000004.1, on the reverse strand, counting down.
CAAACACACGAAGCCCGAACGGAATTCACTCATAGCGGGGTACCGGCGTTGTCGGTGAGGATGATCGCGGCGGTCGGACTGAGCTCGCGCACCGCGGCGATACCCGGGTCGTCGGCCGACCCCGCCACCAGCACGGCGGCCTCCAAGCCCGTCGCCCCACTGGATGCGGCCGCGGCCACCGCCGCCTGCAGGCCGGTGAGCTGCAGCGCCGACAAGGTCACTGGCGCAGCGGCATACGTGCGGCCGTCGACGTCTCGCACCGAGGCGCCGCTGCCGGCCTCCGCGCGCGCCATCGCGGCACGCGCCAGCACCACCAGCTTCTCGTCCTCTTGGTCCAGCTGCTCAGCCATGATGAGTGTCCTCAAACTCGTGATCCGCCGATTCGGCCGGGCTCAGCAGGACGGTGCCGATCCGCACCCGTCCGCGATGGTCGGGGCCACCCTCGGCGCACAGCCGCAGGCCGTGCGAAACCACCTCGGCGCCGGGCAGCGGAACCCGGCCGAGTTCCAGTGCCAGCAGGCCGCCCACCGTATCGACGTCGAGATCCTCATCGAATTTCAGGTCATAGAGTTCGCCGACGTCTTCGATCGGCAGCCGCGCCGATACCCGGAAACGTTTGTCGCCCAAGTCTTCTATCGGAGCCGTCTCTTCCTGGTCGTACTCGTCAGCGATCTCGCCGACGATCTCCTCCAGCACGTCCTCGATGCTGACCAGGCCGGCTATCGCGCCGTACTCGTCGACGAGCAACGCCATGTGGTTGCGGTCGCGCTGCATCTCACGCAGCAGCGCATCCAACGGCTTGGAATCCGGCACGAACACGGGCGGGCGCATCACCTCCGACACCTTGGTGTCCCGGCCACCGTCAGCGGACAAGAACGTCTGCTGGACAAGGTCTTTCAGATACACCACCCCGACGACATCGTCGACATTCTCGCCGATCACCGGAATGCGGGAATGTCCGCTGCGCACAGCCAAGTTGGTCGCTTGGCTGGCGAATTTGTCGCTCTCGATCCAGATCATCTCGGTCCGCGGCACCATCACCTCACGCGCCGGGGTGTCACCGAGTTCGAACACCGACTCGATCATCCGGCGCTCGTCAGCGGCCACCACGCCGCGCTGCTGGGCCAGGTCGACGACCTCGCGCAGTTCGATCTCGGATGCGAACGGGCCGTTCCGCAAGCCCCGGCCCGGAGTGATCGCGTTACCCAAAACCACCAGCAGCCGGCTGAGCGGCATCAACAGCGACGAGATCACCTGCAGCGGAATGGCCGTCACCAGCGAAATGGAATACGCATGCTGGCGACCGAGGGTCCGCGGGCCCACACCGACGACGACGAAGCTGGTCAGCACCATGATGGTCGCGGCGCCGAACACCGCCCAATTCAGGCCGAAGTTGTCGTAGAGAAACACCACGAGCAGGACGGTCGCGGTGACCTCACAGGCGATGCGCAACAGCACCACGAGGTTGATGTAGCGCGGCCGGTCGGCCATCACCTTCGACAGGGCCCCAGCGCCTGGCCGCTCGTCGCGCACCAGCTCCGCGACCCGTGCCACCGACAGCGTGCTAATCGCGGCGTCGATCGCCGCGAAAAACCCGCCCAACGCGATCAGCGCGATCGCACCGAGCAGTTGAAATATGCCGGTCAATGGTGAGAATGCCTTGACTCGGCCGCGGACTCGTCGGTGGCGTCATCATCTTGTTTCCGACGACTGACCAACGAGGCGACAACGACAACGACGATCCCCAAAATCCCGAAGCCCAGCGCGGACGGCCACCAGGGTTGGGTAATTGCGGGTGAGGCGGCTTGGCCGGGCCCCTCGTGGCCGGCCAGCGCTATCAAGAAGCTGCCATTGTCGGTCGGCCCGAAGCCCGGCAGCGATTGAGTCCTGGTCACCCTGATTTGCACACTGCTGCTGGGATCGTTGACCTGACCCCAGGCCAAAGTGGAGTCGTCGAGCAGGAAGGTGTCCTGGCTGCCCGCGGATTGGCTGTCGTCGTGGCCGACCACCGTCACCTCGCCGATTTGCACGGTCTGGTTATCGGCGGGGACTTCGGCCGACACGTTCTGGTACCCGGTCGGGGGCGCGGGCATGGCGTACTCCGGCGGTGGCGGGCCCTGCCCGTTTTCCGGCGGTATGAACGCCCCTCCGTAGAAGCTGCCCGACGCCAGATAGCTTTCGCTGACCGCGGTGAACGGGACTAGGCCGACGGTGGCGGTATCGAGCACGATCCGGCCACCGGCCGGCAGGTACGCCTCGCGGGAGGCGCCGCCGTAGGCGTAGCGGAAGGTCATCGCCTGATCGAGCGGGTTGTACAGGGTCGGGCGGTGATACTCGTCGTAGTCGAGGAAGTCCCAGTGGCGGGGACGAACCAGCGCCTTGTTGTCGGCCTTGATGAGGTCGATGTTGTCGCTGTGGGCGCTGATGACGTTCTGCACCTGCTGGTTGAAGTCCGTCTGGGTCGGCGGCTTCGGCGGCGCGGCGGGATCAAGCCGCGCCACCGGCGCGGCCTTGGCAGCCGCGATCGCCTGCGGTGGCGCATCCAACTTCCTCGGCGGTGCCACCACCGCGATGTTTCTCGGCGCCCCGGGGCCCGGCGGATTGATCTTCGGGGTCTGCATCGGCACCTGGATCGGGCGCGTGGGACTCGGCTGCACGGGTAGCGGCGGAGGCTCCGGAATGTAAGCGGGCACGGTGCTCGACGGTGCCGGGGCCGGCCGCGGCGCGGGGGCGTTGCACACGTTCGCGGTGTGGTAGGCCTGCACATAAAACAGGCAGTGCTGGCACGATGTGGGGTTTGACCCCTCGCCGGCACACGGAGACGCCTGGGCCACACCGGGCGTGCTCGTCAGCACCACCAACGGCGCCAAAGCCATGGCGGCTGAAGCCGCGATCCCGAGTGCTTTCGTTAAAAGGCTCAATTGTCGAAATACCTTGACTTGTCCAGCAACCGGCGGTCTTTCTCGTCCTGCCGGTTGTAGTGGTATGCCTCGACCTGTTCGGCGACCCACTCTTCGAGAAGTCGCTCCTGCAGGGCGAACATCTCCTTCTCCTCGTCGTGCTCGGCGTGGTCGTAGCCGAGCAAGTGAAGCACGCCGTGGATTGTCAACAGCGCCAACTCATGTCCGAGGTTGTGGCCCGCCGCGGCGGCCTGTTCGGCCGCGAATTCCGGGCACAGCACGATGTCGCCCAGCATCGACGGCCCCGGCTCGGGCGCGTCCGGACGGCCGCCCGGCTCGAGCTCGTCCATCGGGAAACTCATCACGTCGGTCGGGCCGGGCAGGTCCATCCAGCGCATGTGCAGGTCGGCCATCGCCGCGGTGTCCAACAACACCATCGACAGCTCAGCGCCCGGATTGACGTCCATTTTGGCGATGACGAACCGCGCGACGCTCACCAATTCCGATTCGGAGACGTCGATGCCCGATTCGTTGGAAACCTCAATGGTCATGGGCTGCTCACCGCGCCATCACCGGCGATTCCGGGTCCCGGATGCCCGCCGGGCCGCCCGATTCATCCCCGAGTCGTCGGACCTGGCATAGGCGTCGACGATCTCCGAGACCAGGCGGTGGCGTACCACATCCACGCTGGTCAGCTCGGAAATGTGGATGTCGTCGACGTCGTCGAGGATGTCGATCGCCGACCGTAGGCCCGACCTGGCGCCGCCCGGTAGGTCGACCTGGGTCACATCCCCGGTGACGACGATCTTCGACCCGAAACCGAGCCGGGTGAGGAACATCTTCATCTGCTCGGCGGTGGTGTTCTGCGCCTCGTCGAGGACGATGAACGCGTCGTTCAAGGTTCTGCCGCGCATGTATGCCAGCGGCGCAACCTCGATCACTCCGGCCGACATCAGCTTCGGGATCAACTCGGGGTCCATCATCTCGTACAGCGCGTCGTACAACGGGCGCAGATACGGGTCGATTTTCTCGCTCAGCGTGCCCGGCAAAAACCCAAGGCGCTCACCGGCTTCCACGGCCGGACGGGTCAGGATAATGCGGGTCACCTGCTTGGTCTGCAGCGCGTTGACCGCCTTGGCCATGGCCAGATACGTCTTGCCGGTACCGGCCGGGCCGACCCCGAAGACGACGGTGTTGGTATCGATGGCGTCGACGTAGCGCTTCTGGTTAAGCGTCTTGGGCCGGATTGTCTTACCGCGGCGCGACAAGATGTCCAGGCTGAGCACCTCGGCCGGTGACTCGTTGCCGGTGCCGACCAGCATGGCGACGCTGTGGCGTACCACTTCCGGCGTCAACGGCTGGCGGCCGGCCACGATGGCGACCAGCTCGGAGATCACCCGCTCGGCGAGCGCGACGTCGGCCGGTTCACCCGAGAGGGTGAGGGCATTGCCACGAACATGCAGGTCGGCGCTCAGTATCCGTTCGAGGGCGCGCAGATTCTCGTCTGCCGAACCCAGCAAGCCCACGACAAGATCAGGAGGAATGTCGATGCTGCTGCGAACCTGAGCGTCGGCCTGCAGGGCCCTAGCTGCGTCAGCAGCGCTGGTCTCGCGTGGCGTCACGTGGTTTCCGGTGCCTGCCTTCTCGGCTCGTCAGGGGTAGTTCGGATGTCTTAGTCTACGCCGGAGGCTCCGTTTGGTCAGCCGCAAGCGGCGTAGACGACCCCACCTCGCCGCTCTGCTCCCACCGCCGGGTGAGCACGCCCAGCGCACCCAGCGCCACCGCGGCGGCGGTCGAGGTCCGCAACACCTGCGGGCCCAGCCGCACCGCGACCGCGCCCGCCTCGCGTCAGCGCGGCGAGCTCCTCCGGCGCGATACCTCCTTCGGGACCGACCACGAGTAGCACCGAGTGTGCTTGCGCGACAGCGACGTCCGCGATCCGGTCGGTCGCCGACTCGTGCAGGACCAATACAACCGCGCCGGCGGCCACTTCGTCGTGGAGCCGCTGGATCAGCGCCGCCGTGGACAACACGCCGTCAACGGGCGGGATGTGCGCCCGCCGCGATTGCCGGGCCGCCGACCGGACCACGGCTCGCCACCGGCGCAGACCCTTGTCGACGCGGGCACCTTCCCAGCTGGCCACGCATCTTGCCGCCTGCCAGGCCAAAAACGCATCGGCGCCGGCCTCGGTGGCCAATTCGATCGCCAACTCCGAGCGCTCGGACTTGGGCAGCGCTTGCACCACCGTCACCGTCGGCCGCCCGGGGTCGACGGTCCAGCGATCCAGCACCCGGGCACGTAGCCCGTCACGTCCGGACTGCTCGACCACGCAGCGGGCCAAGCCGCCGGCACCGTCACCGAGCACCAATTCCTCACCGGAACGGATCCGGCGCACGGTCGCGGCGTGAAATCCTTCGTCGCCGTCGACGACGGCCAGTTCACCGACGTCGGGAAGTGCTTCGACGTAGAACAGCGTCGCCACCATGTGCAGAGGCCCCAGAGACCGGGGCTAGCGCCCGGTGAAGGTCTCGCGCAGCCGGCTGAACAGGCCACCACCGGTATGCGTCGAGCGGACCTCGGGCACGTCGCGGCTGCGGCGGGTTTTCAGCTCGCGCAACAGTTCGCTGTCCTGGTGGTCCAGCCGGGTGGGGACCACCACTTCGACGTGCACGTTGAGATTGCCCCGGGTGGCCGCCCGCAGCTGCGGCATCCCGTGACCACGCAGCGTGATGATCGAACCCGGTTGCGTGCCAGGCGGAATGGTGATCTCGCTGGTGCCGTCGAGAATGGCGTCGATGCTGATGGTGGCGCCGAGCGCGGCATCGATCATCGGCACCGAAACGGTGCAGTGCAGGTCGTCGCCGTCGCGGACGAAGATGTCATGGGCCTGCTCGTGGACCTCGACATACAGGTCACCGGCCGGCCCTCCCCCGGGCCCGACCTCACCCTGGGCGGCAAGGCGGACCCGCATGCCGTCGCCGACACCGGCGGGAATCTTGACGCTGATGTCGCGACGGGCTCGCACCCGGCCGTCGCCCACGCACTGGTGGCACGGGTCGGGGATGACCACGCCGACACCGCGGCAGGTGGGGCACGGCCGCGAGGTCACCATCTGGCCCAGCAGCGAGCGCTGCACCGTCTGCACCTCACCGCGACCGCCGCAGGTGTCGCAGGGGATCGGCGCGGAATCGCCGTTGGTGCCCTTGCCCTGGCACCGGTCGCACAACACCGCGGTGTCGACGGTGACCTGTTTGGTCACACCGGTCGCGCACTCTTCGAGATCCAGCCGCATCCGCAGCAGGGAGTCCGAGCCCGGCCGAACCCGGCCGATCGGACCGCGAGACGTCGCGCCCCCGCTGAAGCCGCCGCCGAAGAAGGCCTCGAACACGTCACCCAGACCACCGAAACCGCCAAACCGCGCCGGCCGCTGCCGCGTTTTCCAGCGGGTCCCCGCCCAGGTCGACGATCCGGCGTTTCTCGGGATCGCTCAGCACCTCGTAGGCGACGCTGATTTCCTTGAACTTCGCCTGCGCGGCCTCGTCGGGATTGATGTCGGGGTGCAGTTCGCGCGCCAGCTTGCGGTAGGCGCGTTTGATCTCCGCATCGCCGGCGTTTTTGCCCACGCCCAGCAGCCCGTAATAGTCGCGTGCCACGCCTGACCTCCCTCGGCCCTTTTAGGCCGCGTTACGACGTCTGTTCACAAAGTTTGCGGGTGCGCGTTCATCGAGCACCCAGGACTTCGCCAATATAAAGAGCAACCGCGGCAACGCTGGCGATGGTTCCCGGATAGTCCATCCGGGTGGGCCCCAACACACCCATACCGCCGTACACGGTGTCTATGGTGCCGTACACGGTGGACACCATCGACGTGCCCGCCATTTGCTCGGCCTCCGTCTCATGACCGATGCGCACCGTCACCTTGCCGGCTTGCTGCTGGGCCGCCAGCAACCGCAGCACCACCACCTGCTCCTCGAGGGCCTCCAGGATCGAACGCAGCGAACCACCGAAGTCCGCGGCATTGCGGGTCAGGTTGGCGGTGCCGCCCATCACCAGGCGCTCTTCGGTGTGCTCCACCAGCGACTCCAGCAACACCGTCGCCGAACGACCGACCGCATCGCCCAACCCGCCGGCGCCACCCAGCTGCTGGGCCAGGTCGGCTACCGCGACCGAGGCCGCCGAGAGCTTCTTGCCTTCCAGGGCCTGGCCGAGCGTCTCGCGCAGCTGGGAGAGCTGATGATCGTCGATGACGTCGCCTAGTTCGACGATGCGCTGATCCACCCGCCCCGATGAGGTGATGACCACCATCAACAGCCGCGCCGGCGTCACCGCGATCACTTCCAGGTGCCGAACCGTCGACGTCGACAGCGTCGGGTACTGCACCACCGCCACCTGACGGGTCAGCTGAGCCAGCAGCCGCACCGCACGGCGCAACACGTCGTCGAGGTCGACACCGGATTCCAGGAAGCTTTGGATCGCCCGCCGCTCGGCCGACGACAACGGCTTGACGTCGTCGATACGGTCGACGAACTCGCGGTAGCCCTTCTCCGTGGGCACCCGCCCGGAGCTGGTGTGTGGCTGGGTGATGTAGCCCTCGGCCTCCAGCACCGCCATGTCGTTACGGATGGTGGCGCTGGACACGCCGAGGTTGTGACGGTCGACGAGGGACTTCGAACCGATGGGTTCCTTGGTGGCGACGAAGTCGGCAACGATGGCGCGCAGCACCTCGAAGCGACGGTCGTCAGCACTGCCCATCGGCTCTTACCTCCTTGATTCCGTTCATTTTAGGGTCTCACGGCGCGCTGACCTCCATCGGCAACCGTCCGCCGCGCACTTCCGATAGCTTTGCGGCTAGCCTGTCCAGCATGTATCCGTCGGGCCTCGACGACGCAGCGGAGAAGATCCGCCAATGATTTTCAAGGGCGTACGAGACGGTAAGCCCTATCCGGAACATGGGCTGTCCTACCGGGACTGGTCCCAGATACCGCCGCAGCAGATCCGGCTCGACGAATTGGTCACCACGACGACCGTGCTGGCCCTGGACCGGCTGCTCTCGGAGGACTCCACCTTCTACGGCGACCTTTTTCCGCACGCCGTCCGGTGGCGAGGCGTCATCTACCTCGAAGACGGCCTGCACCGCGCCGTGCAGGCCGCGCTGCGGAATCGCACCGTGTTCCACGCTCGGGTGTACGACATGGATGTGCCGCTGAGCCAGCAGACCCAGGGATCTGGTTCGACTTTCGGGCATTAACCGGTCACGTTTGCGCGTCGCCGGGTGTCGACGTAGTGAGGGCCACAATGGCTTTTACAAGGTCCGCACCGCGACTATTCGGGAGGTTCGCCATGTCCCGGCTTCAGGGAGTCTCCGACCGCGACGCCAGCCTGGGCGCCAAGATCGCCTTCTTCTTCACCAAACGCAAGCTCGCGCAGATGGCCGGTCTCGAAACGGCAGGGATGCTCGAGCCGCTGCGGATGTATGCCCACATCCCCAGGTTGCTCAGCGCCTACGGCAAGCTCGAACAGGCCGAATCGAAGCTGGACATCCTCAGTCCGCGCCACCGTGCGCTGGCCGAGCTGAAGGCGGCGACGACGGTGCGCTGCGAGTACTGCATCGACCTCGGCTCGCAGATCGCCCGCCAATGGGGAATCACCGACGAAGAACTGCTGGCCCTGTCCACGTCCAAGGCTGACTACCGCAACGCGGCGTGCTTCTCCGAGGTGGACAAGCTGATCCTCGAGTACGCCACCGCGATGAGTCGGACCCCGGTCGAGGTGACCGACCGGCTGTTCGACGCGCTGCGCGCCCATTTCGACACCCCCAGCTCGTCGGCCTCACCCACGTCATCAACCTGGGCAACCTGCGTGCCCGGTTCAACCTCGCGCTCGGCATCGGGTCGTCCGGCTTCTCCGGCAATCAGGTGTGCGCCCTTCCCGAGACCGATCGCACATGACGGCAGACGCGCCTGAGACGTCACTGACGGCACGTTTCGAGGCGGCGCGGCCGCAGCTGGGCGCCATCGCCTACCGCATGCTGGGCTCGATCGACGACGCCCAGGACGCCGTGCAGGAGGCCTGGCTGCGGCTGAACCGCAGCTCGGCCGACGATATCGCCAACCTCGACGCCTGGCTGACCACCGTGGTGGCCCGCATCTGCCTGAACACGTTGCGCGACCGCCAGGCCCGTCATCGCGAGGAGCCGGTCGCCGCAGTTGCCGGACCCGATCGTGGACGCCCACGGCGAATTCGACCCCGAACACCGCGCGATGCTGGCCGACGCGGTAGGGCTGGCGTTGTTCGTCGTGCTGGACACACTGCCGCCGGCTGAGCGGCTGGCGTTCGTCCTGCACGACGTTTTCACCGTCCCGTTCGACCAGATCGCGCCGATCGTCGACCGGACACCGGAAGCGACCCGCAAGCTGGCCAGCCGCGCACGCCGGCGAATCCGGCAGGCGGATCCGGTTACCGACGCCGACATCGCCACGCAGCGCGAGGCCGTCGACGCGTTCTTCGCGGCCGGGCGCTCCGGGGACTTCGACCGGCTGGTGTCGGTGCTACATCCCGACGTGGTGTTGCGCGGGGACTTCGGCTCCGGCGCCGGGCTCTTCCGCACCGAGGGTGCATCGTCGGTGGCCAAGCTGGCCCGCGGCTACGCGGCCCCAGAGCGCGAAGTCCGCCCCGCAACCGTCAACGGCGCGGCCGGAGCGGTCGTCTACGTCGCCGGCCGGCCCACCGCGATCATGGCGTTCGTGGTGCGCAGCGGCCGGGTGGCCGCCATCGACGTCTTGGCGGACCCGGCGCGCATCTCCCGGCTCGACCTCAAAGCCGTGTCCGGCTAGTTCACCGCGCTAGCGGCCTGCAGCAACGCCAGCGCGGCGTCATGTTGCAGCACCCAGTTGCCACCCTGTTGGACGAACACCAGTTGCTTGTTGACCGGCCCGGCGAACTTCGGACCCCCGATGGCCACCTGGGCGGCGGCCGTATTCGGCCCGGCCGGCACGATGTTCGTCACAGTGAACGTCTCCGGGAAGTTGCCGTTCCGGTAGGCCTTCCGCAGGTCGTGGTCGGCAACGCGGCCCTCGTCGGGGTTGATGCCGTTTTCGACCAGGCCGACCTTGGTGGAGTAGCCCACGCCAGGGTCGGTGGCCTGGATGCACAGGTTGGTCAACTGCTCCGCCGTCGGAAGGCCCGGCCCCACCGGCGCAGGCGCGGGAGGAGGCGGCGGCTCCTGCGGCAACGGGGCGCCGACCGCAGCCAGTTGCACCTGGGTCACTGGCGCTGCGACGGACGCGATGCCGACGGCAGCGCCGCCGATGACGGCCAGCGCCGCCACGCTCATAGCTACGGATTTCACGGTTCCCCCTTTAGGGCCCTGCGTTGGGCCAACCTGCCAGATGTTAGTCAGTGTCCGGCCGCTTGCAGTAGCTCCATCGCCGAAGAGCGCGACAAAATCCAGCCGCCCTGGTTGTTGACGAAGGTGACGTTTTGCGTGACCGGGTTCGGCAGCTTCGGGCCCGACACCGCGACGTCCGCGGTTACCGAACCCCCGGCAGCCGGCGCAATGTTGGTGATGTTGAAGCTCAACGGCAGGTCGCCGTTCTTGGCCGCCTTCTGCAACTTGTGGTCCGCGATGTGTGCCTCGGTCCCGCCGATGCCGCCTTCGACCAAATTGCCCTTGCTGGTGAACGACACGCTGGGATCGGCGAGGGTATTGAGCACCCCGGTCAGCTGGTCGGCGGTCGGAACGCCGGCGTCGGGAGCCGGGGCGGGCGGCGGTGGGTCCTGCGGCAACGGCGCGCCGACGGCGGCGAGCTGCACCTGAGCCGCGCTGCCAGCCGGAACAGACGCGATGGAAGTGACGCCGATGGCTGCGGCGCCGATGGCGCCCAGAGCTGCCACACCCGTGGCAATGGCTTTCACGGATTTCATGATTCCCCCTTCGAAGTGCAACGACGTGACGGCATGTCACCCCGCACCATCAACTGTTGTAGATGGTGCGGTTGTGCACCTTGTGACAGATGCTACTCGGGATCACCCTGACTAGTCTGTGCGCAACCTGTGTAGCAGCCCAGAATTTCGGCTTTGCTGGCTCAGCCGGCCGGCCGGTTTCCGGCGAGGGAATCGCGCAGGCTCTTCGACCGGATGTCGGGCCAGTTTTGTTCGACATAGTCCAGGCACGCCGCACGGGTTGCTTCGCCGAACGCCACGCGCCAGCCCGGCGGAATGTCGGTGAAGGCAGGCCACAGACTGTGCTGCTCCTCGTCGTTGACCAGCACGAAGAACGTGCCGTTGTCGTCGTCGAAAGGGTTTGTGCTCATCGCTTCTCCACCATCGTTTGGTATTTCGACAAACCCGCCGGACCGACCCAGGACCCCAGCACCCGGTCCGACAGCAGTCCCAGACAGCTCAGGTTGGGAAATCCGGGCCCCTGGGTGAGTCCGGACAGGTTCGGCAGGAACAGCTTGGGGGTGACGTCGCTGAGGGACAGGTCGTAGCCGATCCCCTCCTGCAGGCGGTCGGCGGCCAGCGGTCCGCCAAGACCCAGCTCGAGCACGTCGAGCGCGTCCTGGCTGAACAACGAGGTGAACCAGAGCGCATCGGCGCCGGAGCCGTCGATGACGAGGTCGAAGCCGTGCACCGTCTCCAGGTTCTCGCTGAACCGATTGGTGGACAGCGTCAGCCGGATCTGACCGTCGCGGCCCACCGCGTGGGCGACCCGGCCGCGCAGGTGGCGGATGCGGTCATCGGCCAGCAGCGCCTCTTGGACGTTCGCCGAGAACACGCCGCGGTCGGTGCGGGCCAGCGCGTCGCGGCGCTCGTCCAGCGTCAGGGCGGTCCAGTCGGTGGGGTCGGAGAACAGCGAGTTCTCGAAGAAGCTCTCACCGCGGGTGAACAACGTCACCTGCGGCGAGATGACGGTGATTGTCGAAACCCGGTGCCGGAAAAGCTCATTGAGCATCGAGGCGGCCGTCTCACCGCCGCCGATGACGGCGACCCGCTCGGCGTTGATGCGGTCGTGACCGGCGGCGCGATCCCAGAACTGGGCGATCGACATCATTCGCGGGTTGCCGGGCAGCAGCGATTTCTCCGCCTGGCCCGGTCCGGTGATCATCAACGCGTCCGCGTGCACGGTGGTCTCGTGGGTATGCAGTGCCCAGCGGTCACCGGCGACGCCCAGCCCGTCGACCTCGCCGTGCACCACTTTCATGCCGACCTGGTCGGCGACCCAACCCAGGTACTGGCTCCACTTGCGGTGGGGAGGCGCCGGTCTGCCCCGGTCGATCCACTCGGCGAACGAAGCGGTCGCGATCAGATAGGACTGCCAGCTGTACCGGGTCATCCGCTCGTCGACCTCGCGGTTGCGGCGCGGCACCAGCGCCGACCGATAGGGAAACCCGACATCTTTTTCCGGGCTGGTACCCAGTCGGTGCGCCCCGTCGGTCCAGCCGCCGCTCGCCTGCCAGTTCGCCGCCTACCCCGGTGCGTTCGACGGCGATCACGTCGGGGACCTCGACGCCCATGTCGCGCAGCGCCGAAGCCTTGGCGGCCACGGCCACCGCCTTGGCGCCGGCGCCGAGGATCGCTAGCGTGCTCATGTCACCACCTCCCGCAATGATTCAATCCAGAGTTGTTGCAACGCAGCGATATCCGCGTCGTCGAGAATGTCGGGCAGCGTCCGCCACTGCGCGGCCAGGACACGTTGTCCGTCGAACGTCAGCACCATGGCCGCGATGGTGAGCTCATGGCGGACGGCCAGATCCGGTTCCGGCTGCGGCGATACCCCGGCCAGCAGCTCACGCTCCAGCGTCAGCCCGGTGCCGCCGCCCGCGTGGGCGCGCGCCGAGATAGTTCAGCAGCAGCTGCGGACCGGGCGACGGGCGCAAGCAGTTGTGCGGTGTCGGCACGCAGGTAGCGCAGCAACCCGTAATCGAGTCCGTCGCCGGGGATCGCGGCCAGCTGCTGTCCGACGTCGCGTGGATCGGCCGACTGCACCCGCACCGGGTAAATGGAACTGAGCAGTCCGACCGTGTCACCGGTGTCGACGGTGAGCGCACCCGGCTCGTCGATCAGACTGTCGGCGCGACCGTGGGTTTCCAGCGCCAGCAGCGGCGGCGGTGTGGCCTGATTGCGGGCCTGCCGCCAGCGCGTCACCATCGCCGCGGTGGCGGCGATCAGCAGGTGGGGCAACGGCAGGCCGGAATCCAGTAGCCGTCGGGTGATGTCCGCGTCCGTGGCGATCATGCGGACGTCCAGATCGCGGGCCCGGTCGCGGTCCGGATCGACCCGCCGGTTGCCGAGATCGGGATCGTCGCCGTCGAATTGGCCGGCCCAGAATGGCGCCGTGTCCAACTGGTGGGCGCGCTCGGTGAGGGCGCCGGCCCAGCGCCGGTAACTGGTGTGCTCCCGGATCGGTGCGGGCGAATGGCCGGTGGCGAGCGCGCGCAAGGCGGCGTCGAGTTCACCGAGGACCACGCGCCAGGACGCCGGGTCCATCGCCAGCACGTGGGCGGCCAGCAGCAGAACACTCTGTCCGGTCGGTGGGCGAAGCCAGCACCGCGGCCAGCAGCACTCCCCGCTCGGGGTCGAGGCGGTCGACGGCCTGCGCGACGTGTGCGGGGACACCGGCTTGCAGGTCGCCGGACACCGCTACCTCGTCGATGAGCCCGCCGCGGGTTTCGGTGGAAGGCAACGGAACCAGGGTCATGGTGGCGCGGTCCAGTCGCGCGCGCAGCACTTCGTGCCCGTCGACGATGCTTGCCAGCGCGGCATCCAGGTGCTCGCGGCTGACGTCGTCGGGCAGCCGGATCGCTTCGGTCTGCGCCAGCCGGCGGGGCTCGCCGTATTCGTAGAGCCAGCGGCCGTTGGGGAGCACCGGCATGGGCCCGCTGCCGTCCTCGATATCACTTGCGGCAGTTGCGGTTTCCGAATCGATCGCTTCTGCGAGCTCACGGACGTTGGCGCACTCCAGGATGAGCCTGGCGCGCAGCGCGATACCGCGCGCCCGAGCCGCCTGCACCACCGACAACGCCATGATGCTGTCCAGGCCCAGCTGCAAGAAGTCCGCGGCGACGTCGATGCGGGGCTGGTACAACAGCTCCGAAAGCAGTTCGGCCAGTGCGGCTTCCGTCGGCGTTTCGGGTTCGGACTCGACGGAGGCCGCAGACTCGGCGGCATCGAGCGCGCTCAGCGCGGCTTCGTCCAGCTTGCCGTTGGTGGTCAACGGGATTTCGTCGACCGTGACGATGCGCTGCGGAATCATGTAGCGCGGCAACCGGGAACCGAGCATGCCGCGCAGCTCGGCCGCCGACGGCTTATATGCCGCCGCCCCGGAAATCACCACGTAGGCGGTCAGCCGCGCCACTGTCTGTCGCTTGCGCACCACAACGCCCGCGTGCGCAACGGCGGGATGCGATTCCAGCGCGGCGGCGATCTCGCCCGGCTCGACCCGGTAGCCGCGAATCTTCACCTGCGCGTCGGCGCGCCCCACGTACTGCAGCGAGTTGTCGGGCCCCCGACGCACCAAATCGCCGGTGCGGTACATCCGCTCGCCGACGGCGAACGGGTCGGCGACGAATCGGTGGCTCGTCTCCCCCGCGCGGCCCAGATAGCCACGGGCCAGCTGGGCGCCGGCCAGGTAGAGCTCGCCGATCGCTCCGACGGGTACCGGACGCAGCCCCGTGTCCAGCACGTAACCGCGGGTGTGCCGGGTCGGCCGGCCGATCGACGGTTCGTCGTAGTCCGGGATGGCGGCCACCACCGCCTCGACAGTGGTTTCGGTAGGGCCGTAGCAGTTGAACGCGCGCAACCCGGTGCGCGCGCACTCGCTGCGGATCAGCGCCCACGCGGAGCTGCCGAGTGCTTCCCCACCCAGTGCCAGCACGGCCAGCGGTACGGTCGTGAGCAAACCGCACGCGGCCAGCTGGGCAAACATCGACGGAGTGGTGTCGATCATGTCGACGCCATGCTCGGCGATCGCCCCGACGAGTGCCTCGGCGTCGGTCTGGGTCCGCTCGTCGACGACGTGCACGCCATGGCCGTCGAGCAGCGCGACCAAGGGCTGCCAGGCGGCGTCGAACGCGAACGACCACGCGTGCGCGATGCGCAGCGGCCGACCCAGCCGGGCGGCCGCGGGCCGCAACACGCTGTCCAGATGATCGTCGGCGTAGGCGCCCACTGCCGCGTGAGTTCCTATGACGCCCTTGGGTTCTCCCGTCGTTCCCGACGTGAAGACGACATACGCGGCCTGCTCGGGCGGTACCTCGACCGGGCGGAAGTCGACGCCGCCATGTCCACCGGCGCTCCAGCAGCTCCTCGGCCAGCGCTTCGTCCAAGACGACTGTCGCCCCGGTTTGGCGCAGAATCGACTCCACCCGTTCCGGCGGCAGCCCCGGCTCCATCGGCACGCACATGCCGCCGGCTTTGAGCACCGCAAGCATCGCAACGATGTACTCCGGTCCCCGGAAAAGCCGTATGGCTACCGGGTTTTCGGACTTCACCCCGCGGGTGGCGAGGCCGGCGGCCAGCCCGTTGGCGCGCAGCGTCCAGCTCGCGGTAGCTCAGCGTGCCGCCCGCCCAGCTGACCGCGACGTTGTCGGGCGCTTTAGCCACCACCTCGGCGAACCGAGTGTGGATGCCGACCGCCGGCGGGGCCGCTTCGCCCGCGGCGCCCGGCGCGACGGCCTCGTCCTCGAGCAGGACGCTGACCTCACGCAGCGGCCGCTCCCAGTCGCTGCAGCAGTCGCTCGGCGGTGGTCACCACTCGCCGGCCCAGCCGCTCGGCGGTGGTAGCGCCCAATGCGCCGTCCAGCACTTCGATCAGCACCACCAGTTCGCGGCCTTCCATGTGGGCTGCGATCGCGATCGGGAAGTGGGACAGGCTCTCCAGGGCGGACGGCCGGAATGTCGCACCGCCAGCGGTTAATTCGCCGCCGGCGACCAGTCCGTCCATCGGGAAGTTCTCGTAGACCAGCAGGGTGTCGAACATCTCCCCGACCCCGCCAAGCGCCCGCAACTGTGCATGCCCGAGATAGCCGTGCTCGCGCAGCAGCGCGGCATTTCGCTGCACCGCGCGGCACTGCTCGCCGACTTCGGCGGCCGGATCGAGCTGCACCCGCATCGGGACGGTGTTGATGAACAGACCGATCATCGTCTCGACGCCGGCAAGTTCAGGCGGCCTGCCGGAGACGGTCACCCCGAAAACCACGTCCTGGGTGTCGGTCAACCGCGACAACACCAGCGCCCACGCCATTTGCATCAACGTGTTGACGGTGATGCCGCGCGACCGGGTGCCTTCGACCAGTCGTTCGGCGGCCTCGGGCGGCATGCGCAGTTCGGTGGTGCGCGGTAACCCGGTCTGCTGCCCATCGGCCGCCTCGACCGAGCCCAGCGAAGCCGACAGCAAGGTGGGGCCCGGCAGCCCGGCCAGATGCTGGCGCCAAACCTGTTGGCTGGCTTCCGGATCGCGGCTCGCCAGCCACCCGATGTAATCCCGGTACGGACGCGGGGCAACGGGCAGCGCCGCAAGATCTCCCCCGGCCCCGTACAAGATCATCATCTCGTTGACGAACACCGGCAACGACCAGCCGTCAATCACAATGTGGTGGGCGGTGATCACCAATCGCCACTGGGCGCCGGGCATTTCGATCAGCAGGAAACGAATCGCCGGCCCGCGCTCCAAATCGAACGGTCGCCGGCGTTCGCCGACCTCCAACGCCTGCACATCCTCGGGCGTGGCGGTGACGACTTGCCACGGCAACTCGACCCGGGACGGCACGATCTGCACCGGACGCGCAATCCCCCGGCTGAAGAAGCTGGCCCGCAGGTTCGCGTGCCGCGCCAACATCTTTGTCGCGCAGTCATGCAACAGCGCGACGTCGAGCGCACCGGAGATGTCTGCGGCCATCCCGATCAGGTACGGATCGTCGGCCGCTTCGCCTTCGACGAATTCGGCAAGCGCGGTCAGCGAATACAAGCCCTCTTGCAGTGGGCTCAACGCCATCACGTCCTCGATGTCGGGTGCGACATCGGTTTTGGCAGCGGTCATGAGGTGCCGTCGCGCGACGATGACCAAAGCGCGTCACGGCAGCCAGATCCTCAGCCGAGAGTCCCGACGCGCTCATCGGCTCGAAGCGGGTGTCGGCCGGCTCGTCGGTCTGGTCGGTCTCGGTCTGCGCGTCACCCAGGGCGTCCAGGGCCGCGGCCAACTGCTCCACCGTCGGATGCTCGAAGACCATCCGCGGGCTGACTGCCAGCCCGGCCGCGCGAGCCCGTGACGGCCAGCTGCACAGAAAGGATGCTGTCGCCGCCGAGGGCGAAGAAGTCGTCGAAGCGCCCGACCTCCGGGGTCGATAGCAGTTCGGCGAACACCTTGGCCAGCGCCCGCTCGGTGTCGGTGCGCGACGGTTCGATCTGGCCGCTGGTGCTCACCACCGGCTTCGGCAGGCCGGGCCGGTTCAGCTTGCCCGAGTCTGTCTTGGGCAGCGCGTCGAGCACGGTCAACGACGAGGGCATCATGTATCCCGGCAGCGTCGTCGCGATCGCGGCACGCACCGCCGCCGCGAATGTCGCCTTCTCCGCGTCATCACCGATCGGCCGTTGCGGCACAACATATCCGGCCAGCGAGGTACCGCCGCGCACCTCCCAGGTGCGAGCCGCCGCGGCGGCGACCCCTTCGGCCTCCGCCAGCGCGGCCTCGACCTCGGCCAACTCGACGCGGAAACCGCGTACCTGTACCTGATGGTCGGCACGACCGGCAAACTCCAGCTGGCCGTCCTCGGTCCACCGGGCCAAGTCGCCACTGCGGTACAAGCGCGACCCCGGATCAAGGGCATAGGGATTGGCCACGAACCGCGATGCGGTCAGACCGGACCGCTTCCAGTAACCCCGGGCCAGCTGGTCGCCGGCGTAATACAGTTCGCCGACCACACCGACCGGCACCGGGCGCAGGCCGTCATCAAGCAGGTAGGCGTGCCGCACCCGGTACCGGCTTGCCCACAAGCGGATTCGGCAGACCGAGGCGCCCCCGGGACACCGCACCGGAAGTCTCGGTGGAACCGATATTGTTCAGCAGCTCGGTGCCCGCGCTCTTCGCGCACGCGGCGACAAGCCGCTCCAACAGTGAATCGCTCACCGGTTCCCCGCCGCATACCAGCCGGGACAGGGATCGCACCACATCGGGTCGGGTATCCACCAGCGCGGAGACCAAGCTGGGCACCGCGGTCACTTGCGCCACCGAATGCCGGTTCATCAGCGCCCCGAGGGCTTCGGCGTCGCGGTGCTCGGCATCGTCGGCGAGGATCATCGTGGCACCCGCCGCCAGACCGGCCAGCATCTCCATACCGCCCTCGAGGAAGGTGATCGAGGCCTGGGCCAATCGAATGTCGTTGGCGCAGGGCGGGTAATGGCGCAACTGCCAATCCAGCCGGGCCGACATGGACCGATGGGTGCCTACCGCGCCCTTCGGCTTGCCGGTGGAACCGGACGTGAATACCAGATACATCGGGTCATCGGGATGCGGCGCGGGCGGCTCCTTCGCCGGATCCGCTGCATCGCTGTTCTCCACCACGGCACGCACCTGCGGGTCGTCCAGCGAAATCACCGTGACCCCGGGCACTTCCGGCGTGCTATCCACGGCCTCGGCCGTTGCCAACAGCACCGGCGGCGTGACGTCGTCGAGCATGAACTGCTTGCGCGCCAGTGGATAGCCGGGATCGATCGGGAAGTAACCACCGCCCGCTTTCATGATGGCCACCAGCGCTACCACCATGTCGATGCCGCGCCGCGTCGAGAGCCCGACCAACGATCCTGGTTTCACCCCGTGTTCGGCGAGCAGCGCGGCCAGGTTATCCGAACGGCGATGCAGCGCAGGATAATCGATCTGCTCGTCGACCGCAGCGCACCGCGATCCGGTCGGGACCCCAGTTCCGGCTGGGCGCCAGCAATTCCGGAATGGTCCGCGGCCGGTCGTGTGGCGCCTGAGCACCGCGGCTCCACTCTTCAAGGATGCGGTGCCGCTCATCGTCGTCGATCACCTGGACATCCCGCAAAGTTTGATCCACATTGTCGGCAAACTCGGTGATGATCCGGGCCAGCCAACCCGCCAACCGCTCGATGGTGGACCTGCTGTACAGCTCGGTGCGGAAGATGACGTTGCAGCGGTAGCCCGCGCCCGCGAGCCATCGGTGCCGAAGAAGTTGATGCTGAGGTCGGCATGCGCCATGTCGAAGATGGGGTCCAGCGAGGTGCACACCGTGTCCTCGCCGTCGCCGGGCCCCGAATCGATCACCCGCGTGGCGGGCAGGTGGTCCCGGACATGCACCACGACCTGGAACAGCGGGTTGCGCGACAGCGAACGCACCGGGCTGACGCTGTCGACCACCCGGTCGAACGGCAGGTCCTGGTGGGCGTAGGCGGCCAGCGCCGTCTCCCGGGCCCGAGTCAGCGCTTCGCGCAACGTCGGGTTGCCGTCCAAGTCGTTGCGCAGCACCAGGATGTTGACGAAAAAGCCGATCAGTTGGTCCAATTCGGCCTCGGTGCGGCCAGCGACCGGGGTGCCCAGCGGAATGTCCACGCCGCCACCGGCCTTGTGCAGCACCACGGCGACAGCCGTTTGCAGCAGCATGAATTCGGTGATGCCCAGCTCGCGGCACAGCTCGCTGAGCTTGCCGCGGGTGGCCGAGTCGATGCTGAAGTCGACCGATTCACCCTCGCCGCTGGGCACCGGCTGGCGCGGGAAGTCCGGCCGCAGCCCGGTGTCCTCCGGCATCCCGGCCAACTGCCGGGTCCAGAACTCCCGCTGCTCGCTGGCAATCGCGGACTCCTGACCATGGAGTCACCCAGGAACGCGCTCTGCCAGGCCGCGAAGTCGGCGTACTGCACGCGAAGCGGCGCCCAGGACGGGACTTCCCCGACCCGCCTGGCCCGATACGCGGTGAGCACATCGGCGAACAGCACCCCTGCCGACCAGTGGTCAGAGGCGATGTGGTGGACCACAAACGACAGCACATGTTCGCCCGCGTCCCCGCCGGTGCGCAGCACCGCGATCCGGATCGGCCGTTCACCGTCCAGCTCGAAGCAGTGCCGACGCTCGGCGTCAAGCTGTTCGGTCAGCCAGGCTGCACTGTCCTGGCCGGCGCCATCGAAGGCCGCGCGGCGGATCGGCAGATCACCGGCCGGATTGACCACTTGGTAGGGGACGCCGTCGATTTCGACGTAGCTGGTGCGCAGGATTTCGTGGCGGGCGACGACGTCGCCGACCGCGGCGACCAGTGCCTCGATGTCCCATGGCCCGCTCAGCTTTGCGGCGAAGGGAATGTTGTTGACCCAACTGGGGCCGTCTATGCGATACGCGAACCAGCTGCGTAGCTGCGACGCCGACAGCGGCAGCGGCTCGTCGTGAGCAGTGGCGATCAGTTTGGGCCGCGACTGGGTGCGCTCGCCGGAACGCAACTGGTCGACCCGCTTGGCCAGCAGGCCCACCGTCCCCAGCTCGAAGACGTCGCGGATGCCGACCTCCACATCACAATCCGACCGGATCGCGGTGACTAGTTTGGTGGCCACCAGTGAGTGACCGCCCAGATCGAAGAACGAGTCATCGACACCCACCCGCTCGTGGCCGAGCAGTGTGGAAAACAGTGCGGCGATGCGACGTTCGGTGGGAGTCGTCGGGTCACGGTATTCGGCGCCGGCCACGATCTCCGGTTGCGGCAGCGCGGTGCGGTCGATCTTGCCGTGTGCGGTGATCGGGATCTCGTCGAGCACCACGTAGCCGGCCGGGGTCATGTAGTCCGGCAGCGCGGCGGCCACCCGGGCGCGAATACGCTCGACGTCAACGGATTCGGCACCGCAGTCCAGGGCCGGGGTCACGTATCCGACCAGGCTCTTACCCAGCCGGGGCAGGTCGCACGGCCAGCACGACCGCTTGCCCGACGCTGGGGTCGACCGAGATGGCCGCGCGCGATTTCGCCGAGTTCGATGCGGAAACCGCGGATCTTCACCTGTTCGTCGGCGCGGCCGACGAACTCGATATCTCCGTCGGCGTTACGGCGGGCCAGGTCACCCGAGCGGTACATCCGCCCGCCCGGGGTAAACGGGTCGGCGACGAAACGTTCGGCCGTCAGGCCCGGCCGACGGTGATATCCGCTGCGCGACATGTGTTCCGCCGATGTAGATTTCGCCGATCACCCCGACCGGGACCGGCTGCAGCGCATCGTCGAGCAGATACACCTGGGTATTGATCTTGGGCGTGCCGATCGGCACGATGCGGGTGCCCTGCGTGCCTTGCACCGGGTAGCGGGTGGCAGTTGACGACGGTCTCGGTCGGTCCGTAGAAGTTGTACAGCAGCGCGTCGAAGGTGGCGTGGAACTTGTCGGCAATCTCGCCGGGCAGCGCCTCACCGCCGATGGGTACGCGCCGCAACGTGCGCCATTGGTTGACGCCGGGCAGCGACAGGAACAGTCCGAGCAGCGACGGCACGAAGTGCATCGAGGTGATGCCTTCGCGGCTGAGCAGATCGGTCAGATAGCCGATATCGCGCAGGCCGTCGGGTCGCGGAATCACCAGTCGGGCACCCATGATCAGCGTGCCGAAGATCTCGGCCATCGACACGTCGAAGCTGGGCGAGGCCACCTGCAGCAGCCGATTCGGTCTGCGTCGACCTGGTATTCGTCGCCGAACCAGACGAAGTACTCGGCGATCGGCGCATGCGGCACCGGCACGCCCTTGGGCAGCCCGGTCGAGCCGGAGGTGTAGATCAGGTAGGCGGTGTTTTGCGGGCTCAGTGGGCGATCAGCTCTGTCGGGCGCGGTGCGCCGGATAGTTCGATAGACCGGTAACCGGTTCGCGGAGAACCAATTTGGTGTCCGCATCGCTCGAGGATGAACGACAGCCGATCCTGCGGGTAAGTGGGGTCCACCGGCATATACACCGCGCCCGCTTTGAGGATGCCCAGCGCCGTGATCACGAGTTCGGGTGACTTGTCCAGCAATGATGCGACCCGGTCCTCGGTACCGATGCCCTGCTCGATCAGCCAGTGCGCCACCCGGTTCGACTCTTCGTCGATCTCGCGGTAGGTGTAGTTGCGGCCCTCGTAGCCGACCGCGACAGCATCAGGCGTGAGAGCCGCCCGCCGGGTGACCAGCTCGGGCAACGTGGAAGCCGGCGTGGTGAACTCTTCTCCCGTGGACACCCCGCGCAGCCACTCGGCGTCCTCGTCGCTCATCAGCGCGCACGCCGGACAGCGCCACGTCGGGGTTGCGCAGCGCGCTGTCGAGCAACACGACGTAGTGCCGCAGCAGTTGTTCCACCAGGGGGCGATCCAGCACCTCGACCAGATACTCGGCCTCGATCAATCCGCCGCTGTTCGCCGAACGGTCCAGCTCAACCATGAAGCTCAGTGGCAGCTGATTGAAGTGACCGCGCAACTCGCCGCGCTCGCACTGCACGCCCGGCGGGCAGAAGCCGTCCCCATCGGAGTCTCGCTGTCCGAAGCTCACCCGGGTCATCCGGTCCGCACCGTGCCGGCGGTCGGGATTTGATTCGCGGACCAGCCAGTCCAGGTCGAGCGCGCGAATGCGCGAAGGCGCCTACTGCGCTGTCGCGGGTCTGGGCCAGCAGTTCGCGGAAGGTCTGGCGGGAATGCGGTTGCAGCCGAATCACCACGGTGTTGCCGTAATAGCCGATGGCGTCCTCGGTCCCGACGCCGCGATTCAGCACCGGGACGGCGACCAGGAAGTCGGTCGACTGGGTATAGCGCTGCATCAGTGCGCCGAAGGCGGCCATCAACACCATGTAGGGGGTGGCGCCGCTTTCCCGGGCCAGCGCCGCGGCCCGATCGACGACGGCCGCCGGCAACCGCTCCGTGGCGCGCTGCGCACGCCAGGTGCTCGGCACCACCGAACCGTTGGCGCCCGGAAGCTCCAGCGGCTCTGGGAGATTCGCGATCAATGGCCGCCAGTAATCCGCGTCCTCGACGTGCCTCGGGGTGTCGGCGAAAGCCGGCTCGATGGCGGGGGCCGGGGCCGCCGGCGCGGCAGCGAAAGCGTCCGGATCGACGTACGCGCGCGTCAGGTCGGCGAAGAACGGCGCCCATGACCCGTCGTCCCAGGCGATGTGGTGGGCGGTGATCAGCAACATCAGTTCGTCGGCCGACAGGCGAGCCACGCTGACCCGCAGTGGCGAATCCTTGGCCAGGTCGAAGGGGCGGCAGAAGTCGCGCTGCGCCAACACATCCAGCCGCAACCGCCGGGACTGATCGGTCAAGCCGGACAAGTCGTGTTCGGCCCAGCCCGGTCGCAGATCCTCGCGGAGCACCGGGTAGGGGTCGCCATCGCTGTCGGTGTCGTAGGTCGTGTGCAGTACGGGGTGGCGCGCGGCCACGGCCTCGACCGCGCCGCGCAGTCGCGCGAAATCGATGGCGCCGGTAATACGATACGAGACACAGATGTTGAGCAGCGCGCCGTCGGGGTCGACCGTCTGCACGAACCACATCCGGTGCTGACCGCCAGACATCCGCGGCCCGTCGTACGTCGCCACGGACCCCTCGACAGCGGGCCTGGCCAGGCCGCGTTCGGCGATCTTGCGGCGCAACAATTCCAAGCGCTTTTCGTCGAGCCGGGCACTGGCACCGGAGGTTTCAGTCACGCTAGGAGTCCAACCTTTCTAGCATCGCGAGCGTCGAGTGTTGCCCCGCGATCGGAGCGGCGGTGGCGTCAAACCTGGGCGGCGCCGTCGGCCCGCTGGTTGAGCCGGCGCCTAACGCATCGATCAATTCGTGCACGGTGATGCCGCCGAGCATGCGCGCCACCGGAACCGAGCTCCCCACCGTCCGGCGTAGCCGCTTACGCAGATCGAGCGCGAGCAACGAGTCCACACCGAGATCGATGAGTGACGCACTCGGGTCAATCGATGACGAATCGCTCACATGCAATGTCGCGGCCAACTCCGCGCGTACCACGTCGGCGAGCGGCTTCGCATCCGCGCCGTTGTCATTCTCGGGACTGTCGCTGCTGTCCGGCCCGCTGAACGGCATTGGCATTCCCTGGCTTTCGAAGAAGACGGCGAGCCGGTCGAAGTCTGCGTCGAAAATCAGGGGGTCACCGTCGTAGCGGTACAGGCTGGCACCTATCGCCAGTTCCGGGTCCATCGCAATCAGACCGGAACGTTCGGTGCGGGTGATCTCGTTGGCCGCCACCACCCCGGCGGCCTGCCACAGTCCCCATCGAATCGCCGTGCAGTCCACGGCCGCCGGCACGCAACTGAGCGGCCAACACGTCGAGCATCCGGTTCGACGCCGCGTAAGCCGCGTGGTTGTAGCCGCCCCATACGCCGAATACCGATGAGCAGGCCAGAATCCGGCAGTCGGGCTGCACCGGCCACACGTCGGCCAGCAACGTCAATCCCGCGAACCTTAGCGGCACATACCTCCGCCACATCGGTACCGGTGAGATCCGTGCGCGCAACGGCCTTGGCGATACCGGCGGTGTGGATCAGCAATGACGCACCAGAGCCGGCATATTCGGCGGCAACTGCGGACAACGCAGCACGGTCGGTGATGTCGCATAGCGGGGCCTGGATCACCGCGTCATGGTTTTCGCCGAGCCGCGCCAGCGCGTCCGGTCCAACCCCGTTGCGGCTCAACAGGGTAACCGTCCGCGCCCCATGCTCGATGCAGTACCGCGCATACTGCAGGCCAACGGCTCCGCTGCCGCCGGTGATCACCACGTGGTCCAACGCAGCGGCATCCAGTGGTCGGCTGGTTGCCGATTCGCCGCACTCGCGGAACGTCCGGACATAGCGTCGCGGCGATCCGGTGCCGCGCAAAGCGATCTCGGCCCCATCGCCGAGCAGCACGTCGACGACCGCGAGCGCGGTCTGGGCGTCGACGTCTCGGCCGGTTAGGTCCAGGTGCCCGAAGGTCTGGTCCGGGAACTCGAAGCCAACACTGCGATGCATCGCGGCCAGCGCCGCCTGTGCCGGAGAGACGTTCGGCTCATCGGAATCGACCTGTTCGGCACCGACGGTGAGCAACCAGACGGCCCGGCATCGCGGGCCGATGACCGCGGCGTAGTCGGGTAAGCCCGCGTCGGACCGGCCGGCGATCTGCTCGATTGCCGCACTGGCGTCCAGCTGGTCGAGCGCCGGGGCGATCACCACGACGATTTCCGCCTCGTTGAGCGGCACCGCATCGCAACCGTCGTGCGCGGCGACGGCGTCGATCAGGCGCTGAGTCAACGCGCCCGCCGCAGCCTCGCCGAAAAATCCGAGGGCACAACCTGTTGCGCTGTCCGTCGTCGGTGAAGTCACCTGCTGCCAGTCCTCGACGGCGGCGATAAGTGCTGGAACGGCCACGGTATCGGTCAGCGGTTCCGGCGTCGCCCAAAGATGCACGGCCCGCATCGACGCGTTCGGGAATCTCCGCAGCGGCGACTGGATACCCCCCGGGATGGCGTTGGCCCATGGGCTACCGGGGTCAGCGGTCGCGACGGCGGCGATGCTCGCCGACAGCGAATCGGTGATGGGTTTGTCGCGGTGCCCCGATCCGACGATCACGGCCGGGTCCTCGTCGAGGATGTCGGCGAGCGGATAAAGCAGCGACGGGTGTGCGGATAGCTCCACGAACGTGTCGATGCCGCCCTTCTGGGCATATCGCACAGCTCGATCGAAACGAACTGTGCCACAGAGGTTTTCATACCAGTACTCGGAGAAGTCGATGTCGACGTCCACCTCGGTACCGAACGTGGAGCCGACGAACCGTGCGTCTCCGCGCCGGAAAGCCGAGTCGGGTATCAGCTCGATCAACGGAGTACGCAACTGCCGTAGCGCACTCGTGTGGCCCGGATAGTCGACGGACAGCTGATGGGTGAAGATGCCCCGCCGCCCCGCCAGTTGCACCGCGGCGGCCACGGCGTCGTGGTCACCGGACACCACAGTCGACGATGGACCGTTGACCGCCGAAACTTCCAGCCAGCCCGGCGCATCGGCGAGCACGGACTCCGCCTCTTCGGCGCCGGCGCCCAGCACCGCCATCGCGTACCGGCCTGTCAGCCGGTCGACAACGGTGGCGCGCGCGCCCACCAATGCGACCGCGTCCGGCAGCGTTATCGTCCCGGCCACATATGCCGCCGCGACCTCGCCCAGGCTGTGCCCGATGGTGATCTCGGGAAGCACCCCGCAGTATCGCCACGTGGCGGCCAGGCTGACCGCATGGGTGAACTGTGCTCCCTGAATCTCGGTCCGCGACCAGCTCTGCTCCAGCTCCCCCACCAGGTACGGCAGCGGTGAGGCCAACCCGGCGGCGACGAACGCCTGCCCGCACTCGTCCGCGGTCTCCCGATAGGCCGGCAGTCGCCGGTAGGCGTCGGCTCCCATCGCCTGCCATTGATTGCCTTGGCCCGGAAACACGAACGCGACACGGGGTCCCGTGGTCTTCGCGGACCAGGTGATCAAGGGGTGCTCTTCGTCGCGGGCGAGCGCGGACAAGCCGTCGACGAGCTCGGTCCGGTCGCCCGCCCGCAGCACCGCACGATGACGTCGCACCCGCCGCAGCCGCAGCAGGGTCGACGCGACCGCACCCACCACATCCGCCGCACCGCTCGCGCTGCGGTCGAGGTAATCCAGGATGGCCGCCGCGTCCTGGCGGATCAGCTCTTTGTCGTGCGAGGTGAGCAACACCGGGACACGACCATCAGGCAACAGGTGATCGAGCACTATGCCACCTCTGGCACGGAGACAATCAGGTGCGCGTTGGTACCCGCGATCCCGAATGCCGACGCCACGGCCGTGCGCTGCCCCGCGACCGCCGACCACGGCGTCAACGTCTGCACCAACCGCAAACCTTGGCTGTCCCAGTCGATTTCAGGGCTGGCTTCGGCGGCGTGCAGGGTGGCCGGGATCGCGCCGTGCTCGGCCGAGACCAGAACTTTGGCCAGCCCGAGCGCGCCGGCAGCGGCCAACGAGTGACCCAGGTTGGATTTCACCGAACCCAACAGGGCTCCGGCGCCGGGTTCGGTGTCGCCGTATGTCTCTGCCAACGAACGCAGTTCGGTGCGGTCACCGAGCCGGGTACCGGTGCCATGCCCCTCGATCATCCCTACTTCCTCGGGCTTGATTCCGGCTTGGGTGATCGCCCGGCGGAACAGCCGGACCTGTGCGTCGCCGCTGGGGGCGGACAGGCCGGCGCTGCGGCCGTCCTGGTTGACGGCGGTGGCGCGGACTTCGGCCACGATCTGCCGGCCGGCCCGCAGCGCGGCGGATTTGCGCTGCAGCACAAACATCGCCGCGCCCTCGGCCCACACCGTTCCGCTGGCCTGTGCGCTGTACGCCCGGCAGTACCCGTCGTCGGAGAGGGCATGTTGCTTGGAGAACTCGACAAAGAAGCCGGGTGAGCCCAACACATTGACCCCACCGGCCAGTGCCAGGTCACAATCGCCGTCCTTCAGGGCGCGCACGGCGACGTGAAACGCGACCAGCGCGGACGCGCATGAGGAGTCGAGGGTCACCGCCGGCCCGGTCAGCCCCAGCGTGTAGGCGACCCGGCCCGAGATCACACTCAGCGCCGTACCGGCGAGCAGATGACCGCTGTGCCGGGAGAACTCGGCCATCTCGGGCCCATACCCGGTAGCGGACGCGCCGACATAGCAACCCACATCGTGGCCGGCAAGGTCGTCGGGATTGATGCCGCTGTTTTCCAGCGCGCGCCAGGACACCCGCAGCGTTACCCGCTGCTGAGGGTCCATCGCGACGGCCTCGCGC
Source organism: uncultured Actinomycetota bacterium (assembly GCA_963832935.1). Taxonomy (GTDB): domain Bacteria; phylum Actinomycetota; class Actinomycetes; order Mycobacteriales; family Mycobacteriaceae; genus Mycobacterium. Next base: position 751,716 of record CAWHWA010000004.1, on the reverse strand, counting down.
GGCGAGATACCGAAGAATTCCGGATCGAATGTTGCTGCACCGCTGAGGAATCCACCGCGGTTATGGATCTGCTTGAATCCACTACGACGTGATCCGGCGAGCAGGTCCTGGACCGACCAGCCGCGGTCGGTGGGGAACGGGCCCAGCGCCTCACGGCCGTTTGCCAAGAGCTCCCAGTAGCTGTCGGCGGTGTCGATGCCGCCGGGTGCTTCGACGGCCATTCCGACGATCACGACCGGGTCGGCCGTGTCCCTTTCAATGCCGGCATCGAAACCGTTGTCAGACATTGGCATTCACCTGTGCGGCGATCGCCTCGACATGGTCATAAACATAGAAATGCCCGCCGTCGTAGATCGACAGCTCAAAGGACCCGGTGGTGTGCCTTTCCCACAGCCGCAGCACATCGGTCTCGATGCGGTGATCATCGCGACCGCCGAGGACGTGGATGTCGGCACCAATGCGGATGTCGGGACTGGGGTCATAGCGATTGAACGCCTGGTAGTCGGCGCGCATCGCGGTGGTGAGAAGTTCGGAGAACTCCTCGTCGGCAAGCAATTCGGGATCGGTACCGCCGAGGTCGGCGAGGTCGGCGAGCACTTCGTCATCGCTGGTCGGCAGCTCGGGCATGTCGGCGATGATGCACGGCGGCGGACCCGCGGATGCCCACAGCTTCTGCACCGCGACGTCGTGCTCTTCGGCGACCCGGGCGAATTCGAAGGCCACCACGGCGCCCATGCTGTGCCCGAACAACCGCAGCGGCGCGACGCTGCCCCATGGCCCGGCCGCGAAGAGTCCGAGGGCAAGGTCGTGCACGGTTTCGTGGGCAGGTTCGGCAAGCCGGTCGGCACGCTGCGGGTACTGCACGATGTAGGTGTCGCCGCCGGCGGCCAGCGCGGCGGCCAGCACCCGGTAGCTCGCCGCGGCCGCCCCGGCATGCGGGAACACCACAGTGGCGCCCAGAGATGGCTTCTCGTTGCGTCCCGGCAAGAGCTTGATCCAGGACGGAAATGTGGAAGGCATGCTGATCAGATCACGGAATGTCATTGCGCTGTTTCATATTTCGCGAGCTGTGCAGACGCGTCCAGAACCGAGTCAGCGTCCATGCCGATAACCTCCAGATACAACTCGGCGACCTGGTCGAGGCGGCCCGGGTCACGCTCGCGGCGACCGAGCAACCCGGCGAGTGCCGAAACGGTTCGGTTGGCGAAGATGTCGGCAACCATGATGTCCGGGCTGTCCAGCCAGGAGCGGATTCGCGCCACCGCTTGGGTGGCCAGCACCGAATCCCCGCCGAGGGCGAAGAAGTCGTCGTCAACACCGACCCGCTCCAAGCCGAGCAAGTCCGCGACGATGCCGACAAGGGCGGATTCCAGTGGTGTCGACGGGGCCCGGTAGCCGGGTTTGTCGGGGTCCGAACCGGAGACCCCGGCAGCCAGTTGGCCGGCGACGGCACGACGGTCGATCTTGCCGGCGTCGGTGAACGCGATGTTGTCCACCAGCAATATGTGTCGCGGAATCATATGCGCGGGAAGCACATCGGCGAGAGCCTGCGAATCTGTTCGGGATTGGGCTCGGCGTCCCCGGAAGCCTCCGCACAGACAGCAGCGGCCAGCACCTCGGAGCCACCCGAACCGGAAAGCAGGGCCGCGACGGCGATCCGCACTCCCGGCAACCGCCGGATGGCGGCCTCGACCTCGCCCAGTTCGACGCGATAGCCGCTGATCTTGATCCGGTGATCGGCACGGCCGACGAACTCCACCGTGCCGTCGGGCCAGTACCTGGCCAGATCGCCGGTGCGGTACCACCGCCGGCCGTCATGCTCGACAAAGCGCTCCGCGGTGAGATCGGGACGACCTCGATAGCCGCGCGCGATGCCGCGCCCGGACACCCAGTACTCACCGGGGACCCAGTCGGGGCAGTCGTCGCCGGTGTCGCTGACCACGCGGCAGGCGTTGTTGGCAAGCGGCGTGCCGAAGGGCAGAGCCGTCCAGTCTGCCGGCAGCGCGGCAGGGTCGAGCACCTCGAAAATCGTGTTGTGAACCGGGGTTTCGGTCGCACCGCCCAGCCCGGCGAACCGCAGGTTGGGCGCCTCGGCCCGGAAGCGGCGAGCCACCTCGGGTCGCACCCAGTCACCGCCGGTGGGAATCACCCGCACCGATGACAGCCGGCCGCGCCCGACTTCGATCAACATCTCCAGCCAACCCGGCATGAAATGCAGCACGGTGACGTGGTGCGTCTCGATGAGCCGGGCCCACGCATCGGGATCGCGGCGCTGCGCCTCGTCGACCACGACGATCGACCCGCCAGTCCGCAAGGTGACGAAGAGGTCCATCACCGAAATGTCGCCTTCCAGCGTCGACAGGGCCAGGCATCGATCTTGTGCGCCGATCTCGAAGTGACGGCCGATGAATTCCACCGTGTTCATCACGGCGTCGTGGGTCACCTCGACGCCCTTGGGTTCACCGGTCGAGCCCGAAGTAAACAACACGTAGGCGAGGTCGTCGGGATCAACTCTCGCGGACTGAATCTCGGCGCCGGCTGCCACGTCTGCGAGTATGTCGGCCAGCGTCAGCGCGGGTACCGGCAACGACAGCTGCTGTCCGCCGGAGACCAGGGCCAGCCGCACGCCGCCCGTTTCGAGGATGCGCTCGCGCACGCTCGCGTGGTTGATCGACACCGATCGGCAGATACGCCGCGCCGGCGGCCAGAATGCCCAACACGGCGGGCACCTGCTCGGCGGTCTTCGGGCCCACCAGCGCGACCGTTTCGCCGGCCTCGACCCCGGCCGTGCGCAACGCCGCGACGACCGCCAGCACCTGATCGCGCAGCTGCGCGTAAGTGAGGTCGCCGGAACTGGAGAACACCGCGGGAGCGTCGGGCCGCTGCGTGGCTTGCCGGAAGAACCCGTCGTGCAACGCCTCTCCGCTGGGCTCGGCGGTGCGGCTGTTGACCGCGTCACGCACCACACGCTGGTCGGCGGGCAGCGCCGACGGACCCGCGAGCTCCCAGGCTTCGTCGCCGGAAGCCAGTCGGAGCAGTTCGTCGATCTGGTGGGCGAACATCGCGTCGATGACGCCCGGCGCGAAGACGCCGTCGCGCACGTCCCAGTTCACCAGGACTCCGCCGTCGAACTCGGTGACCTGGGCGTCGAGCAGCACCTGGGGGCCCTGGGAGATGATCCATCCGGGCGTGCCGAATTGCTCGGTGACGTCGGCGCTGAACAGTTCTCCGAGTCCCAGCGCGCTGGTGAAGACCACCGGCGCCAGCACCTGGGTGCCGCGATGGCGGCTCAGATCGCGCAGCACGGACAGCCCGGAGTAGGCGGAATGTGCGGCCGCGGCCCGCATGGCGTCCTGGACCACGTGCGCCCGCCGCGCCGGGGTGGCTGCGCCCGTCAGGTCGACGTCGAGCAGCAGCGACGAGGTGAAGTCGCCCACCAGCAGATCGACGTCGGGGTGCAGGGCCTGGCGCCCGAACAGCGGAACGTTCAGCAGAAACCGTGACGTGGCCGACCAGCGGGCCAGGGCGTTGGCGAACGCCCCGGCCAGCGCCATCGCCGGGGTGATGCCCCGCGCCCGGGCGCGGGAGAACAGGGCGTCGCGGGTCGCCGCGTCGAACCAGTGCCAACGACGCGTGCCGCGGTGCGAGTCCCGGCCTCCGACCGCCGGCGGCATCGGCGGGTCGGGCAGTTGCGGGATGCGCTGCGCCCACCAGTCGCGGTCGGCATCGCGAGCCGGCTGCGGGCGCTCCTCGTCGCGCACCATGGCCTGGCGGTATTCCCGGTAGCTGTAGGCCAACTCGGGCAGTTCACGGCCCAGGTAGAGGGCGGCAAGGTCGGACATCAGCGTGCGGTAGCTCATCGCGTCGGCGGCCTGCATGTCCAAATCGACGTGCAGCCGCGACCGCTCACCGGGCAGCAGCGTCAACGCGAGTTCGAACACCGCGCCGTCGAGCTGCTGATGCGACTTGATCTCCCGGATCGCGTCCAGCCTTGCAGCGACGCAGATCCGCGTCCAGCTCCCGCAGATCCTCGACGGCCACCGGGAAGTCTGCGCATTCGTCGGCCGGTGCGATGCGCTGCGTGCCGTCGGGCAGGAACCGCACGCGCAGCATCGGGTGGCGAAGCGACAGCCGGGTGGCCGCCGCGCGCAGTCGGTCCGGATCGGTCGGCCCACCGTCGAACTCGACGTACAGGTGCCCGGCCACGCCGCCGAACCGCTGGTTGTCGTGGCGGCCCACCCACATCGCGTGCTGCATCGGGGCGAGCGGAAACGGCTCACCGGATACGTCGGCGTCGTCGGTATCGGGGGCCGGCTCGTCGGGCGACTCGTCGGCGGCAGCAGCAGCGTGGGAGCCTGCGGCTACTAACTCCGACCAGGCCTCGATGGTCGGAGTGGCAGAAAGCGTGGCGAAATCGACGTCGACGCCCTGGCGGCGCCAGCGACCGGCCAGTGACATCATCCGGATCGAATCAAGGCCCTGACTGATCAGGTTGTCAGCGGGCTGAACAGCGTCAACACCGACGCCGAGCAGTTCGGCTACCTCCGCACGGATGTCCTCCGAGCACGCGGGGGCACGCACCACGAAATCCTCCCTGAATTAGCACAGGCTGCCCTAATTTTGTCTGGTTACCCTATCCTCTAACCCTGCGCCGTTGCTACCAAGCCCCCTCTAAGGAGCCCAGGTGATGCCCACCACAGCGCAGCCCGTGGAGGGCTTTGTGCCGTTCCCCGCCGACCGGGCCGCCGCCTACCGCTCGGCCGGCTACTGGGCGGGCCGACCGCTGGACTCCGTCCTGGCCGACGCGGCGCGGCGCTGGCCAGATAAAACTGCGGTGCTCGACGCCCCTGCCGACCGAGGCCTGACGTTCGCCGAACTCGACGAGCGGGCCCACCGCGCCGCCGCGGGGCTGCGTCGATCTGGGCATCGCGCCCGGAGACCGGATACTGCTGCAGCTGCCCAACGGCGTCCAGTTTGCGGTGGCGCTGTTCGGGCTGTTGCGGGCGGGGGCGACGCCGGTGATGTGTCTGCCGGGCCACCGCGCCGCGGAGTTGGGCCACTTCGCCGCGGTCAGCGAGGCCACCGGATTGCTGATCACCGATCAGGCAAACGGTTTCGACTACCGGACGATGGCCCGCGAGCTGGTCCGGGACCACCCCGGCCTGCAACATGTCATCGTCGACGGTGATCCCGAATCATTCGTTTCGTGGGCGCAGCTGTGCGACTCGCAAGCGCCGGGCGCCCAGTCGATCGCACCGCCGGCCGACCCGGGATCGCCCGCGTTGCTGCTGGTTTCCGGCGGCACCACCGGCCTGCCCAAGCTCATCCCCCGCACGCACGACGATTACGTATTCAATGCGACTGCGAGTGCCCAGACGTGCGGCCTGCGCTCCGACGACGTCTATCTGGTGGTGTTGTCGGCGGGTCACAACTTCCCGCTGGCCTGTCCGGGCCTGCTCGGCGCGATGACGGTCGGCGCCACCACGGTCTTCGCCACCGATCCGAGCCCCGAGGCCGCCTTCGACGCCATCGCACGCCACGGCGTCACGGTCACCGCCCTGGTACCCGCACTGGCCAAACTCTGGGCACAAGCCTGCGACTGGGAGCCGGTGACACCAAAAACCTTGCGACTCTTGCAGGTTGGCGGGGCGCGATTGGAGCCCGACGACGCCCGCCGGATCCGCGAGACGTTGACCCCGGGGCTGCAGCAGGTGTTCGGGATGGCCGAGGGACTGCTGAACTACACCCGCCTCGACGATCCGGCAGACGTGATTGAACACACCCAGGGTCGGCCACTGTGCGCGGCCGACGAATTGCGCATCGTCGACGGCGCGGGTGAGCCGGTGGCGCCGGGCGAAGAGGGCGAGCTACTGGTGCGCGGCCCCTACACGCTCAATGGCTACTTCCGGGCCGAGCGCGACAACCAACGTAGCTTTGACCCCAACGGGTTCTACCGCAGCGGCGACCTCGTCCGTCAACGTGACGACGGCAACCTGGTGGTCACCGGTCGGGTCAAGGACGTCATCTGCCGCGCGGGTGAAACGATCGCCGCCCAAGACCTCGAAGAGCAGATGCTGAGTCACCCGGCGATCTTCTCGGCGGCCGCGGTGCCGCTGCCGGATCCCTATCTAGGTGAAAAGATCTGTGCCGCAGTTGTTTTTACCGGGGAACCGATCGGCCTTGCCGAATTGAACGCACACCTCGACCGGCGCGGTGTGGCCGCGCACTCCCGGCCCGACATGTTGGTCGCGATGCCGACGCTGCCGACCACGCCGATCGGAAAGATCGACAAAAAAGCGATCGTCCGTCAGGTGGGGCAGGCGTAATTCACCGCTCCGTTGGCGCCGAGTGTGAACTCATGGCTTTCGGTGTGAGCTGATGGCGCCCTGAGCGCACATTCGACGCCGTCACCGCACATTCGATGACGGTGGACTAGATAAGCCGTATTGCATAGTTATTCCGTTGAGCAGCAGAGTGATTCGCTCATCGAACGACTCTTCGCCGAATGGGTCGTAATGTGCGGCGGCGATCGCGCGCAAGGTCGGATGGTCCTCCGGCGCGCTGCGGGCGGTCATGCCGAAAATGCGCGCCAACCAGGGTTGGCCGCGCTCGGCTTGAATGCGTTCCCGGTGGCTTTCGGTGACCGTGCCCATTGCCAGGGCGGTGACCGCGGCCCACACCGACATCGCCTGGTCGGGCTCGAGGCCCTGAGCACGCAGCGCCTCGAGTGCATGGGCGATGTACTCCATCTGCCCGTCATCTTTGACTCCCCCGCCGAGAAATTTCTCCAGCAGGGCCGGTTCCGCGGACAACGCGGTGCGGATGTATGCGGCGTACGCGCGCAGCCACTGCGCCCAGTGCTGACCTTGGTAGCGGGGCGGCGGATTGCCGACCAACGCGTGTTGCGCTGCGAGGCGTAGCAATTCGTCCTTGTTCTTGACGTGGTGGTAGAGGCCGGGCAGGCTCACTCCGAGCCGCTCGGCGACGCGACGCATGGTGGCGTTTGCGGTGCCGAGTTCGAGCACGGCCTGGGCGATGGCCTGACGGTCAATGCTCGGCGGACGGCCACGCCGAGGCGCGGGCTGGGCGTGCTTCATATCGATGCCGCGGGCACGCGGGGACGTTGGTCGCTGTCGTCGGCACTGTGCGCGACGGCGCGGACCTGGCACGGCACACCGTTGACGGCGTGGGTGTTGCTCGGGACGTCGATCAGGTCGATCGGGTTGAGCAGGTTGTTGTTGACCCCGGGGTGGGCATTGGCCGTGGCGAGCTGGGTGCCGTGCAGGCCGTGTCCCCAACCGTGCGGCAGCGACACCACCCCGGGCATCATTTCGTCGCTGACTTCGGCAGCGACGGTCACCGCGCCCTCGGAAGTGCTGACCTGCGCCGGCTGCCCGTCGGCCAGGCCGATGCGTGCCGCGTCGTCGGGATGGATCAGCAATGTGCACCGGTCTCGGCCGCGCATCAGCGTGGGCACGTTGTGCAGCCATGAGTTGTTCGACCGCAGGTGGCGCCGGCTCACCAGAACCATCGCCGGACTGGGGCGTGCCAGCCGTGCCGCGAGCCGGGGAACGTCATCGGCCAGACGAGGATGGAACAGCTCGACCTTGCCCGACGGGGTGGACACCGACTCGCCGAGACGGCCGCCCTCCAATTCGGCCAACCGGATGCCGTCCGGGTGCCGGCGCACCTTGGCCAGGGTCAGCCCGTCGGGGCGCTCGCCGAACTGGTCGCCCCACGGGCCCACACGAATTCCCAAGTCCGCCAACCGCTCCGGTCCACGACCGGGGAGCGCCCGCAGTACCGCGTCGGCGTCGCAGCCGGTCAGCGGGTTGTCGGGTAGCGCCGACATCGTCGCAATCAAACCGCCAACGTAAAGATCGTCCAGCGCGGCCACATCGACCTCACCCACCGGCGTACCGAACATAGCGCCGCCCAAGCGGACCAGCAGCTCCCACTCGCCGGGTCGCCCGGGTTCGGGCTCGAAGACGGCGTCCGACCACTTCACACAGGACGCGATGGAATACATCCAATACAAGTCGTCGATGTGCGAACGCTCCAGCGGCGACAGGCCCGGCAGGATCACGTGCGCATGCCGGCTCGTCTCGTTGAGCCAGTTGTCGATCGCGATCATCGCGTCAAGCCGAGTCAGCGCCGACGACAGGCGCCCCGCGCCGGGCGCCGAAACCGCGGGGTTACCCGCGACGGTGATGAGTGCCCGTACCCGACCCGGTCCGGGGGTGTCGATCTCCTCGGCCAAACAACCAATGGGATACTGCCCCAGCACTTCCGGCGCACCGCGCACGCGGCTGTGAAAACGGTCAAATTGCCATCCCACGCCGTCCTGGTCGGGCGGCTTGGCGAACATCGGTGACCAGACCGGGGCCTTGGGAAACACCGCACCGCCCGCCCGGTCCAATGCCCCCAACGCCGTGTTGATGACGAACACGAGCCACGTCGCCAGGGTGCCGAACTCCTGCGTGCAGGCACCGATTCGGCTGTACAGCACCGGATTATCGGCCCGCGCAAGCTCCTCGGTCAGGCGGCGGATCGTCGCTGGGGCGATGCCGGTGACCGGCCCGACGCGCTCGGGGGTAAACGGCTCGGCCAGCGCGATGACTTCGTCGAGACCCACAACGCGATCGCGGAGATGTTCCGGACGGCGGACCCAGCCGTTTTCATGCAACGTGCGCAGGATCGCGAACAGCAGCAGCGCGTCGGTGCCGGGCTGAATCGGCACCCATTCGCTGGCGCGGTGCGCGGTTTGGGTGCGGCGCGGGTCCACGACCACGACCCGCCCGCGCGCCGCGATGCCGGCCAGCAGGCCCATGATGTCGGGCGCGGACAGCATCGACCCCTGTGACGCCGACGGGTTGGCGCCCAGGATCATCAGGTGATCGGTTCGTGGCAGGTCCGGAATCGGCGCGTTCCACATCGTCCCGAAGACCAGGGTTCCCACCACGTTGAGCGGCCACTGGTCGACGGTGCCCGGCGAGTAATAGGCCTGCATGCCAGCCGCCTGGGCAAAGCCGATCAACGCCCCGATGTGGGTGTTGAGGGCGTGATTGTGGGCGACCGGGTTTCCGACGTAGACCGTGAGGGCGCCGGCACCGTCGGTTTCGAGCACGGGACGCAGCACGCGTTCGGCCTCGGCGAAGGCATCGTCCCAGGAAACCTCCACGTGGCCGCCGTCGGGCCGGCGCACCAGCGGCCGGCGCAACCGATCGGGATCGGTGTGAATGTGGCCGAGCGAGGTGCCTTTTGGACACAGGTGCCCTCGCGACCACACATCGTCGGTGTTGCCGCGGATGCCCTCGACCCGGCCCTCGCTGACCTGAACGCGCAGCCCGCACATCGCCTCGCACAGCGGACAGGTGACCTTGTGCTCGACCATCGCCGCTCCCGCCAGCCATTTTCATACAACTTTTGATAATTGTTATGAAAATCATCCGGGTGTGTCAATACGACGGCTGCGGAAAGCCCGCGCAACTAGCGAGGCTCAGCGCATATCGAACGTGAACTCACGGCTTTCGGTGTGAGCTGATCGGCGCCCTGAGCGCACATTCGACGCCGTCACCGCACACTCGAGACGGCTAGTAGTTCAGCCCGGAGAACATGACTCGGCCGGGGTCGAACTTCTGTCGCACGCTGCTGAGCCGGGAGAGATTCGGACCGAAGTAGCGCGACGCCGGCTGGTTTGCCTCGATGTAGTTCACATAACCGCCGACCGAATATTGTTGCACCGCTTGGTGTGCCGTGTTGAGCCAACTGGTCGCCGCCGCTGGATCGCTTGTTTCGACGTACCACTGCACCAGGGCGGACTGCCGTCGCCACGGGTAGGCGGTGGCATTCGGTGCCACGGTGGCCAGCGCGCCGTCCAGGGCGTGCATGATCGCCAACATGCGGCCCGCGCCACGCGGAAAAGCGTTGACCGCGGCGGCGATCCCCTGAGCGGCGGCCGGGGTGATGGTCGGAAAAACATCCGAGCCGCCGACATAACCGAGCGGCGCCGGGTTGAGGTTGTTGACGGCCAGATACCGCACCATGTCCATGCGGTTGAACGTGTGGGTGTCGGTTCCGCTCGGTTGCATTCCGACGGCCGCGACGATGGCTTGCGCCACGCTGGGACCCGATCCGGCCGGGCAGGTCGCGAGAATGCGGCACTGGGTGCCCATCCCGTCGGTGGTGCTGTCGGCCAGTGCCCAGCTGTTGCGGTCGGCTGTACGCAGCCAGTTCTGCCAACCGACGAGAACCTGCGCGAACGCCTGCGCCGGGAAATTGAGGTTCACCGCGTCGAGGTCGCGGGTGGGGAAGGTCGAAAAAGTCAGCGAGGTGGTCACCCCGAAGTTCCCGCCACCGCCGCCGCGCAGCCCCCAGAACAGGTCTGGGTTGCTGTTGGCGGACGCGGTGACCGCCTGTCCGCCGGGCAGCACCACCGAGGCTGATGTCAATTGGTCGCAGAGCAGGCCCGCGTGCCGTGAATCGGCACCCATCCCGCCGCCCAGGGCGTGTCCGGCCGCACCGACCGACGGGCAGGTACCCGTCGGGACGCCCCGGCCGGCCCCGGCCAGCGTCTCGTGCATCGAATACAGACTGGTCGCCGGTGTCACCGTGACCTGCCCCGTGCCGGCGTTGAAATTGATTCCCCCGGGTAGCTGACGCAGGTCGAACACCATGGCGCCGTTCGCCGTCGACGCGCCGATGTAGGAGTGCCCGCCACTGCGCGGAGCGACTTTGAGGTTATTGGCGGCCGCGAATGCCATCGCCTTTTGTACGTCCGCCACCGATGTCGGGGTAACGATCGCCGCCGGCGTCAAGCCGTTGTAGTTGGTGTTGAAAACCTGCTTGGCGACCCCGAAATTCGGGCTGTCCGGGAGCAACACCTTCCCACCGAGGGCGGTGGAAAGACCGTCCCAGCCAGTGACATTCGGCGCAGCGGTAGCCCAGCCCGCACCGACGCGGCCCGATCCCAAGACGGCGCCGGCGGCTAACGCTCCGGCGGCACCCCGCAGAAACGTCTGCCGCGAGATCTCACGCGCCATCGTCGGACTCCCGCGATTGCGTCATGTCTCGCATTGTCAAACCACGGGAACCGCGACGCCGCGCGACGTGTCGCGGCATGACCGAAACGAGCCCGAACCGTTATCCGCGCCTGACCGAACGCCGGGGCGGAAGGTTTTCTCCGATTCCCGGCACCACCCGCTCGGGCCTAAGCTAGTGATCGATCACGTCCACAACGCTTACGGCGCAGCGAAGGAGCGAGGTAATGACGCAGGGTTTGTATGGGTTGTTGACCGTACTCACTCTGGCGCTGGCGCTGGTGTTGGTGGCCGTTGCCACGGTGTACGTCGCACGGATGGAGCGCCGAGTCCCTCCTCCGATCGGCGAAGAAATCGGCAGCGCCAAAACCGTTCTTTCTAAAGTCCGCAAACGCGAGCCCATGTCGCCAGACGAAGTAAGCTTCGCGAAGCAAATCGTTGCCGATCGCAGCTCTTTGGCCGCATTGTGCATCCCCGCTGCGTTGTTCATGTTGGGTTGCTTTTTTGTGTTCGGCAGTCTTTACCACTTGCATGGGGCGACACCCTCCGAGCGGACATTCCTGGGAGTGATTCCGATGCTCACGTCCACGAACTTGGGCCTGCGAATGCTGAGCAGCGCACGACTGAAAGGGCGTTTGCGGAAAATGGCGTAACGCAACGCCGTTTCGCTTCGCCCACACCCTCTCTGACGTGCCATTTTCCGCTGGTGGCACTACGTGCAGCAAAGCCCCCGGGGATAGCGATTCGCAGTGCTGCCGCTTTCGTCGATTCCCGGTGAGTTCACGACGGGGCCCGGCCCTGTTGCCGAGAGGACCGGCGGATGGCAACGTCCGTGGTCATCGTGTTCGTTTTTTCGCGTAGAGCCGCTAGTCTTGACGATCAGTCCATCTCATTGGGCACACGACCGTCTACTATCTGAACCGGCGTGAGGGCGGGGTGAGATGAGAACACGAGGTCAGGGGCCGGAGCGCGAAAAGGTGATCGAGTGAGCCCCCGTTCAGTCGGGAGGACCGCACTGGCGCGGTTCTGGATGCCGTTGGTCGCCGTCGTTGCGGTCGGCGCTGGGCTTGCTGTGCATGTACAAGGTGCACCAGTTCTCCGACCCGGAGCCGGTCATCACCGTCAACGGTCCGCAGGCACCGGAGGAGTTCAACATCAAGCGGATTACCTATGAGGTGTTCGGCTCCGCCGGGCAAGGCGGGAAGCTCGTCTACATCGACATCGACGGCCACCCACATCAGGTCGATGTCACGACCCTGCCGTGGACCCACACCGAGACCACCACGCTAACGGTGGCGTCCGGCAGCATCTCGGTGCACGTTCATGGCGGTCAGGTGGGCTGCCGGATGCTGGTCGATGGCGTCGTCCGCGATGAACAGTCGAGTGACCATGAGGACGCCGACGTCGAGTGCAGAGTGAAATCCGCATGAGCGAGCAGCGCCCGGATGAGCCGCGGGTCAAGCGCCCCTTCATCCCCAGGATGGTCCGCACTTTCGCGATACCGATCATCTTCTTCTGGGGCCTTCTCGCGGTCACGACGAATACCTTTATGCCCCAAGTGGAAAGGGTCGCCGAAGAACTCGCCGGACCGATGGTCCCGCACTACGCGCCCTCGCAGCGGGCGCTGCTGCACATCGGCGAAAAGTTCCACGAATCCAACTCGACCAACTTGACGATGGTGGTGTTCGAGGCGAACCGGCCATTGGCGGACCAGGACCACCGGTACTACGACGATCTGATGCGCCGCCTCGAGCGCGACACCAAGCACGTGCAGTACGTGATGGATTTGTGGGGCAAGCCGTTCACCGCGGCCGGAGCGCAGAGCGTCGACGGCAAGTCCACCTATGTGCTGCTGCGTCTTGCCGGCGACATCGGCCAGATTCAAGCCAACCAGTCGGTGGACGCCGTCCGCGACATCATCAAGAAGGACACCCCGCCGCCCGGCCTCAAGGTCTACGTCAGCGGCGCGGCCCCGCTGGCCTCCGACACTCTGGCTATCGCGAATGCGAGCCTGAACAACGTCACGATCGTCACGATCATCCTCATCCTCGTGATGCTGCTGCTGGTGTACCGCACCCCGTCCACCCTGTTGGTGCCCTTGCTCGGCGTCCTGATCGAGATGCTCGTCGCGAAGGGCGTTATCTCGACCCTCGGGCATTACGGATACATCGACTCTCGTCGTTCGCGGTGAACATCGTCATCGCGCTGACCCTGGGCGCGGGAACGGATTACGGCATTTTCCTGATGGGTCGCTATCACGAGGCGCGACAAGCCGGGGAAAGCCGGGAAGACAGCTTCTACATCGCGTACAAGGGTGTCACGCCCATCATCATCGGCTCGGGTCTGACGATCGCCGGTGCGTGTTACTGCTTGACGTTCGCGCGCCTCAACTACTTCCACACCATGGGGCCCGCAGTCGCGATCAGCATGCTGTTCACCATCGCGGCAGCGATGACGCTGGGCCCGGCGGCCTTGACCGTCGGCAGCCTTTTCGGGATGTTCGACCCGAGAACCAACACCAAAGGACATCTGTACCGGCGGATCGGGGCGAGCGTGGTGCGCTGGCCGGTGCCGATCCTGGTGGCCAGCTCCGCCGTCGTGATGCTCGGGGCGATCTTCGTGCCGACCTATCGGCAGAACTACGACGACCGGCAGTACCAGCCGGCCGAGTGCGCCCGCCAACCTGGGTTTCCAAGCGGCCGATCGGCACTTCCCCAAAAGCAAGCTGTTCTCCGAGATGCTGATGGTCGAGACCGATCACGACATGCGCAACTCGGCCGACTTCATCTCGCTGGACCGGGTGGCCAGAGCTCTGATTCGGCTGCACGGTGTGGCGATGGTGCAGGGCATGACCAGACCCTTGGGCCGGGCACTCGAGCACGCCAGCATTCCGTACCTGTTCACCACGCAAGGCAGCGGCAACGGTCAACAACTCCCGTTCAACAGGGAGCAGAACTCCAACACCGATGCAGCAGGCCGAGATCCAGGCGCACTCCGTCACGGTCTTGCGGAAAGAGATCGGCTTTTTCCAGAAAGTGTCGGATGAGCTGCACCAGACGGTTCTCACCGTTCGAGGATCTGCAAAAGATCACCGAGGAGATGAACGAGGAAGTCTCAAATCTCGACGACTTCTTCCGTCCGATCAAGAGCTATTTCTATTGGGAGACGCACTGTTTCGACATCCCCATCTGCTGGGCATTCAGATCGGTGTTCGACACGATCGACCACATCGACCATTTGGCCGAAGACATCACCAAAACCAAAATGTCTCTCGAGGAGGTCGACAAGGCCTTCCCGCAGATCATCGCCCAACTGAAAGCCACCGCCGACGACACCGAGGCACTGCAGTCGAAGTTGGTCAACAGTTACGGTTCGGCGGATCTGCAGTCCATCCAAACCGAGCAGACCTTCGACGATTCGATCAACGTCGGCAACGACTTCGACAAGTCCCGCAGCGACGACTACTTCTACATCCCGCACGAGGGCTTCGACAACGAAGACGTCAAGACCGGCATGCAAATTGATGATGTCGCCCGACGGCAAGGCTGCCCGGTTCATCGTCACCCACGAGGGTGACGCCATGGGCCCCGAAGGCGTGGAGCACGTCGAACAGTTCCCCGACGCGATAAAAACGATCCTGAAAGAGACGTCCCTGGCCGGCGCCCGGATCTACATCGGCGGTTCGGGGTCCAACGACAAGGACATCAAGGAATACGCGATGTCGGATCTGCTGATCGCGGCGATCGCCGCCTTCGTGCTGATCTTCTTGATCATGATGTTCATCACGCGAAGTCTGGTGGCGGCCTTGGTCATTCCCGGCACCGTGGCCTTCTCCTACGCCGGGGCGTTCGGGTTGTCCATCCTCGTCTGGCAGCACCTGATCGGCCTGCACCTGCACTGGCTCGTCCTACCGCTGACGTTCATCATCCTGGTGGCGGTCGGGTCGGACTACAACCTGCTGTTGATCAACAGGGTCAAAGAGGAGACTACACGGCGGACTTCACACCGGTCTGATCCGCGCGCTGGGAAGCACCGGTGGCGTGGTGACGTCCGCGGGTCTGGTGTTCGCGTTCACCATGCTGGCAATGCTGACCAGCGATCTGCGAACGATCGGGCAGGTGGGTTCGACCGTATGCATCGGCCTGCTGCTCGACACACTGATCGTGCGCTCGTTCGTCGTGCCGGCGATCCTGCGAATCCTCGGGCCGTGGTTCTGGTGGCCAACACTGGTGCGTAACCGTCCGCTGCCGCAGCACTAATCAGGCTTGTACGGCTGCGCGGCATTCGGCGGCCTTGTCGGCGGTAGCTGACAACAATCGTTTTCTTGGCGGTGGCCGACTCCCTTTGCGGCGCAAAGCGCTCTACGCTCGCCAGGATGCAGGAATTTGACGAAGAACTATTCCGCACCGACACGGTGGCGCTGAATACCTTCAACGAGCAGGTCATTGACGAGTTTCGGGAAAACGGCGGCAACGTCGGTGGCGTCTTCGAAAACTTCACCATGTTGTTGCTGACGTCGACCGGCGCCAAGTCGGGTGTATCGCGCCTGACAGCGCTCTCCTACTTCGACATCGACGGGTCCATGGTGGTCATAGGTTCTCGCGGGGGCGCACCGAAGGATCCGGCATGGGTGCACAACCTGCGCGCCAATCCGCACGTGCGCCTGGAGGTGGGCACCGAGACATTCGAGGCCACCGCCCAGGAAGCCCTCCGCGAGGAGCGCGACGCGCTGTTCGACGCCGTGGTGTCGTACGCACCGAATTTCGCTGTGTACCAGACGAAGACGACGCGCACCATCCCGGTGTTCAAGCTCCAGCGCCGTTAACTGACAACCTCCGGTAGCCCAAATGACTAAACCCTCTTATCAGACTGTCTCTCGCCACGTCCGCGGAACATTCGATTTAATCGACCACAACGGGCGCGAAGTCGACGGACGGACCTACCGGGGTAAGTACGTCGTCATCTTCTTCGGTTTCACGCACTGCAAAGCGGTATGCCCTCGTGCTCTGTCCCGGCTGTCGACGGTGCTTGATCGTCTCGGTCCGCGTGCCGAGCTCATACAGCCGCTCTACGTGACGGTGGATCCGCAACGCGACACCCCCGCAGTGATGAAAGCGTTTCTGGCATCAGAATATCCGCGCTTCACCGGCCTCACCGGCTCGGCGCAGCAAATTGAGTGGGCGAAGAGATCGTTTCGAGTGTTTTCCACCGAGGTTTCCGACCATGGGGAGACCGACGGATACCGGATGCCACATTCGGCGTCCACCTACGTCCTTCGACCCGACGGTACCTACCTGACCCACTTCACCGACGCTGTCGAGCAAGAAGAGCTGACCACGGCCTTGTCCTCAATCGTCGAGTAACCACCTGCGTCCGGGCTGTCCCGATGAAGGCGCGCAGGTGCTGCGCGCTAATCGCTCCCACTGCCGACGTGCCCTCTCCGTCTCGGTTCCGCCAAAGCTGCCATTGACGAATGTCACCATTTGCGGTTGACTCCGTTGCATGGCGGACATCGTTCCGGCCCGCGGGTCATTGCGGTCCCGCGGCGCGGCGGCGGTAAGCACGTACACCTTGCGGCCGTTCAGCGGGCTGGTGCCGCCCGAGCGGGCGTGGGGAATTTGGCTGTCGCGCCGGATGATCGCGCGGGTGATGGCCACATTCGGCCCCCCGCTGGCGGGCACCCGCGTTCAGCAGGTCGACACCGTGCTGCCCGACGGACGCCGGGTCAAGGGCGAATGGGTGTATGGACCCCGCACCCCCACCAGCGAGGCTGCCCGTTCGTCAACCGACGCTCGGCCGATGGGCGCCGGCTCTTCTCGCGGGCAAGCCCGCTCGTCGACCGTCACCGGAGCGATCTACTACGTGCACGGCAGCGGTTACGCGGTGTGCTCGCCAAAAACCCACCGGCGGTTGACCTCCTGGCTGTCGTCGCTGACCGGGCTGCCGGTGTTCAGCGTCGATTACCGGCTGGCGCCGCGCTATCGCTTCCCCACCGCCGCCGACGACGTCCGGGCGGGCTGGGACTGGCTGGTTCACACGTGCGGTGTACCCGCCGAAACAGATTGTGATTGCGGGTGATTCGGCAGGCGGTCACCTGACGGTCGACATGCTGCTGCAGCCCGAGGTCGCCGCGAGCTCCCCCGCCGCTCTGGTGCTGTTCTCGCCGCTGATCGACATGACCTTCGCGCTGTCACTGGCCCGCGAGCAGATCCGCCGCGATCCCGCCATCCGGGTGGCCGACGCCACCCGCCTGGTCAGCCTGTACCACCCGGGTATCGATCTCACCCACCCCCGCTTGACGCTGGACGTCGCCGGCGGTTCGATGCTGCCGCCAACCCTGATCCAGGCCGGCGGGGCCGAGATGCTGCAGGACGACGCGCGACAGCTTGCCGCCGACATCAAGGCGGCCGGCGGCAGATGCGAGCTGCAAGTGTGGCCGCACCAAGTCCATGTATTCCAGGCACTTCCGCGAATGACACCCGAAGCCGCCAAGGCCATGGCATACGTCGCCCGGTTCATCGCCCACGCATTGCAGGATGCGCGCGCCCTAGCCGACGAGGTGGGCTGACAATGTTCGGTCCGCTGGACAAGCTGCTCGGCAAGTCGAAAACCACCAGCCATGGCGCGCTGGCGGTGGTGACCGGGGCCGGCAGCGGCATCGGCGCCGCGTTCGCCGCCGAACTCGGCAATCGCGGAGGCACGGTGGTGTGCAGTGACATCAACGAAGCCGCCGCGCAAAAGACCGTCGATGCGATCGTCGAGCGGGGCGCGAAGGCGATGGCGATCCGCTGTGACGTCTCGCGATTCGACGACGTGAGCGCGCTGGCCGAAAAGGCTCAGTCCTTCTTCGGGGCCGCGCCGACGCTGGTCGTCAACAACGCCGGCGTCGGTGCCGGCGGCGCGGCAATCGGCGATGTGCCGCTCGATGATTGGGCATGGACCCTGGGTGTCAACCTGTGGGGCCCGATACACGGCTGCCACGTGTTCACCCCGATCCTGCGCGAGCCGCCGGGACCTGGCGCATGCCCCACGCGGCATCATCAATGTCGCCTCGGCGGCGGCGTTCGCCGCGGCTCCGGGCATGGCGGCCTATAACGTCAGCAAGGCCGGTGTGCTGTCGCTTTCCGAAACGCTGGCGGCCGAATTGTCCGGCACCGCGGTCCGGGTCACCGTGCTGTGCCCGACGTTCGTCAAGACCAATATCCTCGAATCCGGCCGCATCACCGAGGAATCCGGCGAACTGGCCGACAAGTTGATGCGCTGGACCGGACTCTCTCCCGACAAAGTGGCGCGAACATGCCTGGATGCTCACGATCGCGGTGAGCTGTACTGCATGCCGCAACTGGACGCCAAGATCGGCTGGAATATCAAACGGCTTGCCCCACAGTCCTATACCCGGGTAGCCGGTCTGGTATCCCGGGCCAACATGCACTGATAACACCGATTAAAAGGGGGCTGCTCGTGGCCATCGACATGGAAGTCATGCTCGCCAAGATCAAGGACCGCCAGTGGGCACTGGCCGATATCGATTGGGACGCACCGGGGGCCGACACCATCAAGCCCGAGTTCCGGCCCAAGCTCAAGGCGTTCATGGCCGACCTGTGCTGGATCGAGAACATCGGCGCCCGGGGCTTCGCCGCACTTGCGAAAAAGGCGCCCGACGCGACAATCGCGGAGATCTACCGGTATTTCCACGCCGAGGAGCAGCGTCACGCCAACGCGGAACTGGCGCTGATGAAGCGCTGGGGCATGCTCGAGGACGGCGAGATCCCGAAGCCCAACGTCAACATCCGGTTGGCCATCGAGTGGCTGGACACGTTCGCCGACGACATGCCGCTGTCGGTGCTGGGCACCGTGATCCCGATGCTCGAGGTCGCTCTCGACGGTGCGTTGCTGAAGTTCCTGCTGGAATCCGTGCAGGACCCGGTCTGCCACCAGGTGTTCGAGAAGATCAACAATGACGAATCACGGCATATCGCCGTCGATTTCGAGGTTCTCGAGATGATCGGCAACGCAAAGGCCCGTCGCCTGGCCATCGAATTCGTCGGCCGCTTCGCATCACCGGGCCTGATCCTCGGGATGGTCATGTACGTACCGCTACTCAACCGCGTCCGCAACGAGATGGCCGGGATGGGAATGGAACCCGAGCGACTGTTCAACGCGGTCAACCGTTTCAAGCAACTCGGCGATCGGGGCGAACGGACCCGGCGGGTGCCCACCTACAAGTTGCTCAAGAGGCACGGCATGTGGGTGGTCAACCCGCGACACCCTTATCAATTGCTGGCCAATTCCATGGTGTGGCTTTCGGATTTCTATCCCAAGCCGCTGCTGAGGCCGATGCCGAGCTGGTCCAGGGAACTCACCCACGAGCCGGCGGCGTGATCATGAGCAGCGACCATACCTACGCAACACTGATCATCGGCGCCGGCTTCACCGGACTGGGTACCGCAATTCGGTTGGCCGAGGCGGGGATTACCGACATCGTCATCCTGGAACGTGCCGACCGGGTGGGCGGAACCTGGCGCGACACCACCTATCCGGGCGCGAGCTGTGACGTCCCGTCGCTGCTGTACTCGTACTCCTTCGTGAAGAACCCTACGTGGTCGCGGACGTACTCACCGGCCCCGGAAATCTGCCGTCACCTCGAAGACATGGCGACCAGATTCGACATCCGCCGTCACATCCGGTTCAAGCACGAGGTCAGCGACTTGAGCTTCGACGAGGACGCCGGTGTGTGGACAGCCAAGACCAAGAATCGCAAGCGTTTTCGGGCCCGCACCGTCGTGTTGGCGTCCGGCCCGCTGTCGGACGTCAGCTTCCCGAACATCCGCGGCCTGGACAGCTACCGGGGACACAAGATCCACAGCGCCCGCTGGGATCACGACTACGACTTCGCGGGTAAGCGGGTCGCCGTCATCGGAACCGGCGCCAGCGCCATCCAGATCGTTCCCGAACTGGTCAAGCAGGCCGGGTCCGTCAAGGTGTTCCAGCGCACCCCCGGCTGGGTGCTGCCGCGCCTCGACATGGCGACCCCGCCGGCGGTGCAAGCCCTGTTCGCCAAAGTTCCTGCCGTCCAACAACTTGCCCGCCAGGCGCTGTTCTGGGGCCACGAGGCCAGTGCCACGGCTCTGGTGTGGGATACCCCGCTCACCTCGCTGGTGGCCCGATTAGGCCAGGCCCATCTGCGCGCCCAAGTGAAAGACCCGTGGTTACGCCGGCAGCTAACCCCGGATTTCGCGCCCGGCTGCAAACGGATGCTGGTCTCCAGCGACTACTACCCCGCGCTGCAGCGCGACAACTGCAAACTGGTCAGCTGGCCCATCGCGACGGTGAGCCCCGTCGGCATCCGCACCAGCGACGGCATCGAACACCACCTCGACTGCATCGTGTTCGCCACCGGCTATGACGTCCATCTCACCGGCCCGCCGTTCGACGTGACCGGTCTCGGCGGTCGGTCACTGGCCGACGAATGGGCCGACGGCGCACAGGCTTACAAGAGCATCAATGCGCACGGGTATCCGAATCTGTTCTTCATGACCGGCCCCAACTCGGGACCGGGTCACAACTCGCTGCTCGTCTACATCGAAGGCCAGCTCGATTACGCGGTACGCGGTATCCGCACCATCCTCGAGGACGACCTGCGCTATCTCGATGTGCGCGAAGACGTCCAACTCCGCCACAACCAGCGACATCCAGCGCCGGCTCACCAAGACGACCTGGATGTCGGGTTGCCGCAGTTGGTATCTCACCAAGGATGGCTTCAACGGGTCGATGTACCCGGGCTTCGCGACGCAGTATCTTCGCCAGATGAACGACTTCCGCTACGCGGACTACCAGGCGGTGGCGCGCCAGGCCAGAGCACGCGTCACCTCCTCGGCCTAAGGCGACGCACTGACATGGCACAGAACCGACCGCCTCGACCGGAACCCGGCACGATCGCCAGTGTCCTGTACAACGTGCGACGGGCCCCCAAACGCGTTCGCCGCCAATCGCGGGACTTCATCGAGACCGCGGTCTCTCAGCTTTTCGACGCGGCCGCACGCCACCCGCACGGCATCGCGGCGTCCGGGGAATACCGGATCGACGACCTGGCCCGGCTGGCCGGCACCACCACCCGCAACATCCGGGTGTACCGCGATCGCGGGCTGTTGCCGCCGCCACTGCGGGTCGGCCGCATCGCCTTGTTCAACGACACGCATCTGACCCGGCTGCGACTGATCACCTCGATGCTCGACCGCGGCTACAACATCGCGCACGTGCGGGAGATGCTCAGCGCGTGGGAGGAAGGCAAGAATCTCGGCGACGTTCTGGGCCTGGAGACGGCCATCGTGGGTACCTGGACCACCGAGAAGCCGGAAACCATGCCGCTGGCCGACGCCCAGCGGCTCGTCGACGATGCACCCGCGTTCGAGCGGCTGGTCGCGCTGCAGGTGATCCGGGTCGACGGCGAGCGGGCCACGCTGACCCGTCCCAAGCTGATCGAAGCATTCAACGAGATCCGCGGCTACGGCATCGAATTGGGGAAGCTCGTCGACCTGCACGAGCAGATCGTGCCGGAGATCGACAAGATCAGCGACTTGCTGGTGCGCGCCGGCGCCGAACACGTCATCGACAAGATCAACCCCGGCCACGCGCTGCCCGCGGACGCCGAGATCGCCGAGCTGATCACCATGCTGGTCCGGTTCCGCACTCAGGCGGTGGCGACCGTCGCGGCAACGCTTGCGGCGTCGATCGAATCGAATATCGAGTCGTTGGCCGGCCGCATCCTCGCCGACTACCTGGAACGGTCATCCGAAGCGGTTCCCGACGAGTTGTCGGGCCGCCGGCGAAAAGCCAATTGAGAGGCTACTGACGCGCAATCAGATACGGCGCCAGCGTGGCCAGCTTCTCGCAGGTTTCCTCGAATTCGCGCTCGGCTTGCGACTCTTCGATGATTCCGGCGCCGGCCCGCAGCCACGTCTTTCCGTCGGATTCGTAGGCCGCCCGCAGCGTCAGCGCGGCATCCAGCGCGCCGTCAGCCGAGACCATCACCACCGCACCCGAATACAGCCCGCGCGGTCTTTCGTCGAGACGCAAGATTGCCTCGACACCGGCGCCTTTCGGGATGCCCGACGCGGTGACGGCCGGGAAGAGCGCTTCCAGCGCGTCCATTCGGTCGCTGGACGCATCCAAACGCCCGGTGATCGTGGAGCCCAGGTGCTGCACACTCCCCCGCTCCCGCACCGTCATGAAATCGGTCACGACCGCCGTTCCGGGTTCGGCGATCTCGTTCATCTCCTGCAGTGAGCTGCGCACCGAAATAGCGTGCTCGACGATCTCTTTCGAATTCGTTTCCAGCTCGTCGCGAGCTCGACGGTCGTTGGCCGGACCACGACCAAGCGCGCGGGTGCCGGCCAATGGCTCGGTGATTACCTCGCCGTCCCGATCGACGGCGGTGACGAGTTCGGGGCTGTAGCCCAGGGCACGAATTCCGCCAAGCTGCAGCAAAAATGACCTCACCGGCGTGTTGTGCCGACGACCCAGCCGATAGCTGGCCGGGAAGTCGAGCAGAAAAGGCACTTCCACAGAACGGGAAAGAATCACCTTGGTGTACTTGCCGGCGGCGATCTCGTTCACGGCCTCAGTCACCCGATCGCGGTACCTCGAGCCGTCGGCGGTGATATCGATCTCGCGGGCTTCGCCCGGATGGGGCACACCCTCGCGCAGTATTCGCGAGCACAGCTTCGCGATGGGCACTCGCCGCACCGCAAAGCGATACGGAGTCCGGCGTCACCACGATGCGGGAAGAGGGCCAAAACAGTCGTGCCAGCGGGGTACCCGGCGTCAACCGTTGCTGCAGCCCGTAGCGGTAGACGCCGAATTCGAATGCGATCCAGCCGAATAGCTGATCGGTCTCCAGCAACAGACAGTCAATGGCCTCGCCCAGGACGGCTCCCGGTCGCCCGGACCACTGTTGCCGCTGAATCACACCGTCGCGAATGACCCGCAACTCGTCGCTGTCCAGCTCGATCATCGCGTGCACACCGCTGGCAAGCACCCATTGACCCGCCTGCTCGTAGAGCAAATACTCCTCGCCGAGTCGCTCGGGCAGGACCGCGGCCAGTTCAGCCGTCAGGTCGGCCGGGTCGATATGCGCGGGAAGGGGAATCGGCGACGACGTCATGCCGATTGAACTTGTCTCGACGCTGGCCTCGGTCACAGCTAGTAAATGTAGCCTAACCTATGAAACTCCCCAACCACCGGTTCTGTGTGCTTGCTCTCCTGACCTCCGCACTCCGGTAAGCCTCGCGTGGAGTAAAACGCCGGCCGCCGCCGCGGCACCCATTTCAGCCGGTTTGGGCGGCGCGTGACGACGCTTTGGCTTGCCACCGTTTCCGCAGGCAGCTACCGCAAAATCGGTGCTGATGCGGTGGAATTCAACGGCATCTCCGGTGGCCTCGAAGCGAGGAAACGTTTCCCGATCGTTTACCGACTGATCCCAGCGCGACGGGCTACCATAACCTGAGTTCTCCTGGCAAAGCTGGCTTGCGCAACGACTCGCCAAGCTCGGCGGCGCGGAGCGGGGGCTCGGCGGACTTCTCTCGCGTTCGCCAAGGGCACTCCGGCGCATTTTGGGGGCTGTGGGGCTTACGCCAGACGCCTCATAGGACGTGTGACAGAAAGGCGTAACAAAACTTTAATCCGACCGGGTTAACGGACCGCCCAGCTAACGCCCGATCGCTATCTATCCCCTATCGATCGAGAGGAACGTTATGTTCGTGATCAGGCTCGCGAACGGTGAAGAAGTCCAGGCATCCGACGGCGACGAACTCGAAATTAACCAGGAAACCGGCGTCCTTACGGTTTCCCGGGTCGATGGGTTCGAAGAAATAACCACGCATTACTCACCTTCGGCGTGGCTGTCGGTGACGCACCGCAAACGAGGCGCCGGAGTCCGACCCTCGCTAATTTCCGGTGGCACGGCGACACGCTAATCCCCACAGTAAATGCACAGCACATTCACAACGAATTCACGCTAATCCCCACTTACCCGGTCCCACCAGCACCGCTGTGACCACGGGTTTTGTCGTGCCCAACCATCACGGCACGGCGTGGAGCGACGTGGGCTTTTCGCGTCCCGCCCGAGTGGCGGTTTGACAGCAGCGGAGCTAAATTTTGCACGGTCGTCGGGATGTTCGTGGTTGCCCCCGCTTGCGGACGGTGCTTCCCCCGGGCCACCGGACGGATAAGAGAGGCACCAATGCTGCAAGAGTTCTGGCAAAACTTCACGCATAACCTGTTCAAACCACTTCTGCTTTTCTTCTACTTCGGATTCCTGATTCCAATCTTGAAGGTGCGCTTTGAGTTCCCCTATGTGATCTATCAAGGCCTCACCATGTATCTGCTGCTGGCTATCGGCTGGCACGGTGGTGAGGAACTCGCGCAGGTCAATGCCTCCAGCGTTGGGGCGATCGTGGGATTCATGGTGTTGGGCTTCATGCTCAACTTCGCGATCGGCATTGGCGCCTACTTCCTGCTCAATTGGCTGACCAGATTGCGGCGGGTCGACCGGGCAACCGTCGCCGGTTATTACGGGTCGGATTCGGCCGGGACGTTTGCCACCTGCGTGGCGGTTCTGGCCGCCACCAACATCGCCTTCAACGCGTACATGCCGGTGATGCTGGCCGTCATGGAGATTCCCGGCTGCCTGGTGGCGCTGTACCTGGTGGCTCGGCTGCGGCACCGGGGAATGGACGCGGCAGGCAACATGGCCGACGAGCCGGACTACGCGCCGGTGAAGGTCGGGGTCGGCCCCGGCACGGCGGCACGGCCTCCGCACGGCCAGAGCCTGGAGACCGAGCGCGCACTGGCGATCGAGGAGGAACTCGAGCTTTCCCTGGAAAAAGGCGAGCGCACAGAGGAACTCGACGTCAGCCCGAACGCCCAGCGCACCAAGAAGCCGTCCCTCTTCTCCCGTGAGCTTTTCCAGGAGGTCTTCCTCAACCCCGGGTTGGTGCTGCTGATCGGCGGCATCGTGATCGGCCTTGTCAGTGGCCTGCAGGGCCAAAAGGTCGTGCAAGACGACGACAAGTTCTTCGTCTTGGCATTCCAGGGCGTGCTCTGTCTGTTCCTGCTCGAGATGGGCATGACGGCCTCACGCAAGTTGAAAGACCTCAGAACGGCGGGGCCCGGTTTCATCTTCTTCGCGTTGCTCGCCCCGAATCTCTTTGCGACGCTGGGGATCTTCGTCGCCTGCGGCTATGCGAGCCTGACCCATACCGACTTCAAGACGGGCACCTACGTGCTGTTTGCTGTCTTGTGCGGTGCGGCGTCCTACATCGCGGTTCCGGCGGTCCAGCGATTGGCAATCCCGGAAGCGAGCCCGACACTGCCGCTGGCCGCATCACTGGGTCTGACGTTCTCCTACAACGTCACCATCGGAATCCCGCTCTACATCGAGATTGCCCGCGTCATCGAAAGATGGTTCGGCGTCTGACGCCGTCACCCTAAAAGCGTCCGCACGACCGCGTCGGCCAGCAGCCGGCCGCGCGGCGTGAGGACCAGTCTGTCGCCGTCGGCCACCAACAAGCCGTCGGCGACAACGACTTTGGCGCGTTCGCGTTCGGCAGCGCCCAGTCCCGCCAGCGGAAGCCCTTGGCGCAGGCGGGTCTTCAACAGCACATCCTCGGTGTGCAACGCCTCGGCGTCGAGCTGTTCGAAACCCGCTACCGGCAATGTGGAGCCGGCCAGCACCTCCGCGTAAGCGCTGGGATGCTTGACATTCCACCACCGCGTCGCACCCACATATCCGTGCGCACCCGGTCCTGCGCCCCACCACTGACCACCGTCCCAGTAGCCGAGGTTGTGCCGGCACTCACCGCCCGGCCGCGACCAGTTGGACACCTCGTACCAGGTCATTCCGGCCGCGGACAGGCGCTCGCATCGACCAGCTCGTAGCGGTGCGCCAGCACGTCGTCGTCCGGCGCGGCCAGCTCACCGCTGCGGACCCGGCGGGCCAGCGCGGTGCCCTCCTCGACAACCAGCGCATACGCGGACACATGATCGACGCCGGTCTCGATCGCCGTGTCGACCGAGCGCAGTCAGACTCGTCATCGGATCTCCCCCGGCGTTCCATAGATCAGGTCGAGGCTGACGTGTTCGAAGCCCGCCGCCATCGCCTCGCGGGCAGCGGCGGCCGACCGGTCCGGCGTGTGGATCCGGTCCAGGACGCCCAGCACTAACGGGGACACCGACTGCATGCCGAGCGATACCCGGGTGTATCCGGCCGCTCGGATGGCCTCGAAGAACTCCGGCCAAGTCGACTCGGGGTTCGCCTCGGTGGTGATCTCGGCGTCCGGCGCCAGTGCGAAGTGCTCGCGCACCATGTCCAGCAGCGTGGCGATGCGCGCACGACCCAGTAGCGATGGCGTCCCGCCGCCGACGAAAACGGTGTTCACCAGCGGGGCATCCAGCCGCTCGGCGGCCAGCGCCAACTCGGAGCGCAGCGCCTCCAGCCACGCGTCCGGGTTGACACCACCCAGCTCGGCGGGCGTGTAGGTGTTGAAATCGCAATAGCCGCAACGCGTTATGCAGAACGGGACATGCAGTACACCCCAAACGGATGTCCGGGACTCCGCTGTATCCCGGGTAGCTCAACCGGTGCCGCGCGAAGGGCCATGCCAAATGATTGCACGGCAAGCTGGTTGCGCCGGCTGCTCGACGGGGCGGTCATCGCCACCGAGGTGGCTCTCTCAGCGGCTTCTTGGTTTTGTCTATCCGATTACCCAGGATTTGCTGGTAGTTTCGATCACCGTGAGAACAAATTTGACCTGGTGGCACGACACGTCACCATCCATGGCACAATGGCCGGGTGATCCTCGCCCAGCCCAAACAGCGCATTGCGCTAGTGGCGCGGCGGCACATCGATCTCAAACGAGTCTGCAGCTGTAGCTGTCCGGCTTGATCTCGTAGACCCGCCCACCTATACGTCCAGCTGGCGCCGGATCTGCGCCCGCCGGAGGTAGAAGCCGGTGATTTGCGCGTCCAAGCCCGCACAGTTCGCGAAGGAGACCTTCGAATGACCACAGCCCGCGCCGCCAAGGCTCGAAGTGAGGGACAGTGGGCGCTGGGAGACCGCGAGCCACTCAACCCCAACGAGGAATTCAAACAGGCCGGTCCCCCGCTCGAGGTGCGGGAACGCATTTTGAACGTATACGCCAAAGAGGGCTTCGACAGCATCGAGAAAGACGACCTGCGCGGCCGCATGCGCTGGTGGGGCCTGTACACCCAGCGTGAACAGGGCTACGACGGCAGCTGGACCGGCGACGAGAACATGGACAAGCTCGAGGCCCGGTACTTCATGATGCGGGTGCGCTGCGACGGCGGCGCGCTGTCGACGGCCGCGCTGCGCACCCTGGGCCAGATCTCCACCGAGTTCGCCCGCGACACCGCCGACATCTCCGATCGGGAGAACGTCCAATACCACTGGATAGAGGTCGAACAGGTCCCCGAAATCTGGCGGCGGCTGGCCGAGGTCGGACTGCAGACCGCCGAGGCGTGCGGCGACTGCCCGCGCGTCATCCTGGGCTCACCGCTGGCCGGTGAGTCGCTGGACGAGGTGATCGACCCGACCTGGGCGATCGATGAGATCGTGCGCCGCTACATCGGCCAGCCCGAGTTCGCCGACCTGCCGCGCAAGTACAAGACCGCGATCTCGGGTCTGCAGGATGTCGTGCACGAAGTCAACGACATCGCTTTCATCGGCGTCAACCATCCCGAGCACGGACCCGGCCTGGACCTGTGGGTCGGTGGCGGACTCTCCACCAACCCGATGCTGGGCCAGCGGGTCGGCGCCTGGGTCCCGCTCGAAGAGGTGCCCGAGGTATGGGCCGCGGTGACCTCGATCTTCCGCGACTACGGCTACCGACGGCTGCGGGCCAAGGCGCGGCTGAAGTTCCTGCTCAAGGACTGGGGCATCGAGAAGTTCCGGGAAGTTCTCGAAACCGAGTACCTCAAGCGTCCGCTGATCGACGGCCCGGCCCCCGAGCCGGTCAAGCATCCGATCGACCACGTCGGCGTGCAGCGGCTCAAGAACGGGCTCAACGCCGTCGGCGTCGCCTCGATCGCGGGACGGGTGTCGGGCACCATCCTGTCCGCGGTGGCCGACCTCGCCGAGCAGGCCGGCTCGGACCGGATCCGGTTCACCCCCTACCAGAAGCTGGTCATCCTCGACATACCCGACGACAAGCTCGACGATCTGATCGCCGGCCTGGATGCGCTCGGCCTACAGTCGCAGCCGTCGCATTGGCGCCGGAATCTGATGGCGTGCACCGGGATTGAGTTCTGCAAGCTGTCCTTCGCCGAAACCCGGGTCAAAGCACAGACTTTGGTGCCCGAGCTAGAGCGCCGACTCGAAGACATCAACTCCCGACTCGATGTGCCGGTCACCGTCAACATCAACGGCTGCCCCAACTCATGTGCGCGAATTCAGGTCGCCGACATCGGATTCAAGGGTCAGATGGTCGATGACGGCAATGGCAACTCGGTCGAAGGCTTCCAGGTGCATCTGGGCGGCAGCCTCGGACTGGACAGCGGATTCGGCCGAAAACTGCGCCAGCACAAAGTCACCACCGACGAGCTGGGCGACTACATCGATCGGGTGGTGCGCAACTTCCTCAAACACCGCGACAACGGGGAGCGGTTCGCGCAGTGGGCGCTTCGCGCCGAGGAGGGCGACCTCCGATGAGCAGCGAAGCAACCAAGCCGACCGAAGACGAACTGCGCGAGATCGCCGCCCGGGGTGCAGCCGAACTCGAGGGCGCCAGTGCCGACGAGCTGTTGCGCTGGACCGACGAGCACTTCGGCGGCATCAACGGGCCACGCGGCTGGGCGACATGCAATTACATCGTCGCCTCCAATATGCAGGACGCCGTGCTGGTGGACCTGGCGTCCAAGGTGCGTCCCGGCGTGCCGGTGCTCTTTTTGGACACCGGCTATCACTTCGTCGAGACCGTCGGCACCCGAGATGCGATCGAATCCGTCTACGACATACGGGTTCTGAATGTCACGCCGGAGCACACGGTGGCCGAGCAGGACAAGCTGCTGGGCAAAGACTTGTTCGCGCGAGACCCCGGCGAATGCTGCCGGTTGCGTAAGGTCGTCCCGCTCGGCAAATCGCTCAGTGGTTACTCCGCCTGGGTGACCGGGCTACGCCGGGTCGAGGCACCGACCCGCGCCAACGCGCAGCTGGTCAGTTTCGACGAGGCGTTCAAGCTGGTGAAGATCAACCCGCTGGCGACATGGACCGACGAGGACATGCAGAGCTACATCG
Source organism: uncultured Actinomycetota bacterium (assembly GCA_963832935.1). Lineage (GTDB taxonomy): Bacteria > Actinomycetota > Actinomycetes > Mycobacteriales > Mycobacteriaceae > Mycobacterium. Next base: position 722,367 of record CAWHWA010000004.1, on the reverse strand, counting down.
ACGACCACGACGCACTGGTCAATCCGCTTGTCTACGAGGGCTATCCGTCGATCGGCTGCGCCCCGTGCACGGCCAAGCCCGTAGAGGGTGCCGACCCGCGTAGCGGCCGTTGGCAAGGGCTGTCCAAGACCGAATGTGGGTTGCACGCGTCGTGACCACCCTCGTGCTGACCGCACACGGAAGTAAGGATCCACGGTCGGCCGCCAATGCGCGGGCCGTCGCGGACCAACTGGCGCGTATGCGGCCGAATCTCGATGTGCGACTGGCTTTCCTGGAGCACGGTCCGCCGAGCCTGGACGATGTACTCATGTCGGTTGACGGCTCGGCGGTCGTTACCCCGTTACTGTTGGCCAACGCGTACCACGCCCGAGTCGACATCCCCCACCAGATCGCGAGTTGCGTTACGGCCCAACATGTGTGGCAGGCACCCGTGCTCGGCGAAGACGACCGGCTGGTGTCGCTGCTGCGCCAGCGGGTGACGGAGTTGGGAGTGTCATGCCTCGACGACAGTCTTGGTGTACTCGTGGTGGCGATCGGGACATCCGACGTGGCGGTGAACGCGCGCACGGGCAGGGTCGCGCCAAAGCTGTTGGCCGGCACGTCTTGGGCGGGGGCAACCACCGCGTTCGCCACCCACGCGGAACGTTCGCTGGCTGAGGCGCTGGGCAGGCTGCGCCGCCAGGGCGCGCACCGGGTGGTCATCGCGCCGTGGTTCCTGGCGCCGGGACGAGTACCGGACCGGGTACAAAGATTCGCGGATAAGACCGGCATCGAGATGGCAGCCCCGCTGGGTGCCCATCGTTTGGTGGCCGAGACCGTGCTGGATCGCTTCGCCGAGGCGGCCGCCGGCCAGATCGCGGCCTGACAGTACGTCAGAGCGCTCGCGCCATTAGCATGGCGCAATGGGCGATCACGACGCGCACCGGCTTGCCGAGAAATTGGCTGCGCTGCCCCACTACCATGTCGTCGTCCAAAACCGGAACAACGAGGTCGTCTACAGCGACGGCCTCACCTGGCCCGGCGCGGAAGGTTTTGCTGCAGACCTGATTTCACCGCCGCCGGGTGCCCCGATACCGGAAGTGGAACTCGAAGCGGTGTGGATTTTTGAAGGCGATCCACACCGGTGCCCATTCGCCCATGGCGATGGCGCCGCTGCCGTTGACGAGGAGATGGTCGTCGACTACCTCGAGCGGCTAACGCAGCAGCCGCCCTACTGGTCGGCGCTGCGATAAGCACGGATTACGCCGACGTCAGCGTGCTCTGATCTTCGTCAGCGCCGCCGGACGGCGAAGCGATGGGCGGCACGCGGGTGGCCCGCACGTAGACGGTGTCCCCCTCCTTCAAGGCCAGCGCCTCGGCGTCGCCCCGGGTGATTTGGGCGATGAAATTGCCGCCGGTGGCGGCATTAGTCAGCTCGATGCGCACCTCGAAACCCAGTGCCACCACCCGATCCACGACGGCACGCACCACCCCGATCGCCTCGGCGGTGCCGTCACCGCCGGCGATCGCCATCTCGGGATTGCGGCCGACCCGGATGTCGTGGGGGCGAACCAAATTGCCGTTCAGCGTCGAGACCGCGCCCAGGAAGGACATCACGAACGCGTTGGCGGGAGCGTCGTAGACCTCGGTCGGGGACCCGACCTGTTCGATGCGACCCCTGTTGAGCACGGCGATCCGATCGGCGACATCCAGCGCCTCGGCCTGATCGTGGGTGACCAGCACCGTGGTGACGTGTACCTCGTCGTGTAGCCGCCGTAACCAGGCCCGCAGATCCTCGCGGACCTTGGCGTCCAGCGCGCCGAACGGCTCGTCGAGCAACAGCACTTGCGGGTCGACGGCCAGCGCCCGCGCCAGCGCCATCCGCTGTCGTTGACCGCCGGAGAGCTGATTGGGGTAGCGGCCCTGAAATCCGCTGAGGCCCACGACCTCCAGTAGGTTGTCGACCTTCTCCTTGACCTCCGCCTTGGGACGCTTGCGGATCTTCAATCCGTAGGCGACATTGTCGCGCACGGTCATGTGTTTGAACGCGGCGTAATGCTGGAACACGAATCCGATGCCACGCCGCTGCGGAGGCACCCGAGTGACGTCACGACCATTGATCGTGACCGTCCCGGTGTCGGGCTGGTCGAGACCGGCGATGGTGCGCAGCAGGGTCGACTTGCCGGAACCGCTGGGGCCAAGCAATGCCGTCAGCGAGCCGGTGGGGACCACGAAGTCCACCTGATCCAATGCGACGAAATCGCCATAGCGTTTGTTGGCGTCGCGCACGGTGATCGCGTGGTCGACGGCTTTGACGTCGGTCATGTCCGCTTCTCCTTGTCAGGCCTTGCTCGCTGCTCGTGCCCGGCGGGCATCGAGAATCACCTGGACGATGAGCACGGCCACGGCAACGCCCATCAACAACGTCGACAACGCGTAGGCGCCGTATTCGGCCCCTCGGTTGTAGCGGTCGGAAACCAGCAGCGTCAGTGTTTGCGACTTCCCCGGAAGATTGGACGACACGATGATCACCGCGCCGTATTCGCCGAGCGTGCGGGCGATGGTCAGCACGATGCCGTAGGTCAGGCCCCACCGGATGGACGGCAGCGTGATCCGCCAAAAGGTCTGCCACCAACTGGAACCCAGGGTCGCCGCCGCTTCTTCCTGGTCGGTTCCCAGCTCGTGTAGCACTGGCTCGACCTCGCGCACCACGAACGGCAACGTGACGAAGATGCTGGCGAGCACAATCCCGGGCAGGCCGAAGATGATCTTGAAACCCAAGTCCCGTTCCACAAAGCCCAGTGCGCCGGCCGATCCCCACAGCACGATCAACGCAACGCCCACAATGACGGGCGAGACGGCGAACGGCAGGTCGATGACCGCCTGCAGCACACCCTTACCGCGGAATCTGTTGCGCGCCAGACACAAGTGCGGTGGGAATACCGAAGAAGACGTTCAGTGGCACCACAATGGCCACCACCAGCAGTGACAAGTCCAGCGCCGATATCGCCGCCGGGGTACTGATCCAGTCGAAGAACTGCCCGAACCCGGGGGTAAAGGTCCGCCACAAGATCAACGCCACCGGGACTACCAGCAACACCAGGATGTAGGCCAACGCCACATACCGGGTGAGGTAACGAACCCAGGGCGACGATGTCATAGCGCCCTCTCCTGACGTCGAGCAGCGCGCGCGCCAACCAGACGCAAGGCGAACAACACGACAAACGAGATCAACAGCAACACAATGGATATCGCGGCCGCACCGGTGCGGTCGTCGTTCTCGATCAACGTGCGTATCCACTGCGACGAGACTTCAGTCTTGCCTGGCACCGCGCCGCCGATCAGCACTACCGAACCGAACTCGCCGATAGCCCGCGAAAACGCCAGGCCGGCACCGGACAACAACGACGGCAGCAGCGACGGCAGCACCACCGAGGTGAAGACCTTGGATCCGCTGGCACCCAACGATGCCGCGGCCTCCTCGGTCTCCCGATCGATTTCCAGCAGCACCGGTTGCACGGCACGCACCACGAACGGCAACGTCACGAACGCCAGCGCCACCGCCACACCCCACGCGGTGTGCTGCAGATGAAGGCCGACCGGGCTGTTGTTCCCGTACAGCGCCAGCATGACCAGGCTGGCCACGATGGTCGGCAAGGCGAACGGCAAGTCGATGATCGTGTCGACGAGGCGTTTACCGGGGAAGTTGTCACGCACCAACACCCAGGCGATCAGCAGTCCGAATACCAGATTGATCACCGTGACCCCGGCGGAAATGGTGAACGTCACCCGAAACGACTCCACCGCGGCGTGCGACGTCACGGACACCCAGAAGGCTTGCCAGCCACCACCGGCGGCCTGCCACACGATGGCAGCCAGCGGCAGCAGCACGATCACCGAAAGCCACAGCGTCGCCACCCCGACGCGCAGCGACGTGTTACCGCCAGGTCGGTACGACCGCGCGGTATCGCCGCCGGGCTCAGGCCGAATCGCCTCCGGGTCCGGGGTTGTCGTCACGGTCATCCGGTGGCCTTCGTATAAATCTTGGTGATGCTGCCATTGCTCTTGTCGAAGAGCTGCGGATCCACCGTGGCCCAGCCACCCAGGTCGGCGATCGTCCAGAGTTTCGGCGGCACCGGGAACTGGTCCCGGAAATCGGCGGCGACGGCGGGATCAACCGGCCGAAAACCGGCCTGCGCCCATACCTTCTGCGCCGCGGCGGTGTACTGAAAGTTCTTGAATGCGGTCGCGGCTTCCAGGTGCGGGCTGGTCGTCACCAGCGCCACCGGGTTTTCTATCTTGAAGGTCTGGGGCGGGATGACGTGTTCTACCGGTTTACCCGCCCGCTCCGTGCCGATGGCCTCGTTTTCGTAACTGATCAACACGTCGCCGCTGCCCTGGACGAAAACATCGGTGGCTTCCCGTCCGGACCCGGGACGCAGCTTGACGTGTTCGCGCACCAACTTGCCGATAAAGTCAATTCCCGCTTGGCTATTCCTGCCGCCGTCGCTTTTCGCGGCATACGGGGCCAGCAGATTCCACTTCGCCGAACCCGAACTCAACGGGCTGGGCGTGATGACCTCCACGCCCGGCCGGAGCAGGTCATCCCAATCCTTGATGTTCTTCGGATTCCCCTTGCGCACCACCAACGACACCACCGACCCGAACGGGATGCCCTTGGTGGCGTCGGTGTTCCAGTCCTTGGAAACCTTGCCCGCCTTGACCAGTCGGGTGATATCGGGTTCGACCGAGAAGTTCACCACATCGGCCGGCTTCCCGTCGGCGACCCCGCGTGACTGGTCGCCCGAGGCTCCGTACGAGGTGATCACCTGCACGCTCTTGCCCTCATCGGAGGCGTTGAAGGCGGGAATCACCTTGCTCCAGCCGGGTTCTGGGACCGAGTAGGCGACCAGGGTGATAGTGGTATGCGCATTGGCCAACCCGCCGCCGCCAACGACGTCACTGGGGCCGCCGCCACAGGCCCCGACCACACCGACGATCAGTGCGAGCGCGACGAGAGGCCGCCAGCGCGACGCGCTGTCGTTGTCGTTATGCATTGACGGCCTTCCAGTGCGGGCTTACGGATATCGGTCCCGTTGCTGCGGAAAGGCACTGAAGACATTGGGGGAATTCGCGAACTCCCTACCAGACCGCGCGCGGGTGGTAGTCAGCGACAACAGTGCACGAAGACATCACATTCCGGGGCATCGGATGTCACGTGCATGGCGCGAAGCCTAACAGGAATTCGCTGGCCCGCCACCGGGTCGGGTCTGCGCACAAGTCAGCGTGGGCCGCCTCAGTGCGTCACGAGCCACGCCACGATCACCAACACCACGAGCGTGACGAGAATCAACGTCACGTGCGACCGAGGCATGCGGGTTACCTGGGCGTCCCGTCGATCTCGCGGGCGCGGCGCATCAACTCGATGCTCTTACTGAGCACGGCGTCCAGCAACACCGCCGTGAAGTAGGCCACCGCCAGCACGACGGGCATCACCACCATGGCCTGCAGCACGAACGGAAGGCCGGAAATCCACAGCTCGTTGCCGTCCCACCAGTTGAGGAACCCGTTCACCGGGCCCACACTATTCGCCCCAGCACTGGAAACACCAATGTGTCAAGATCCGCGGATGCCTTCCGCATCCGAAGAAACCACCTGTGTCATCGCCGGCGGCGGCCCGGCCGGCATGGTGCTTGGCCTGCTCTTAGCGCGTGGCGGCGTCAGAGTCACGGTGATGGAAAAACACGCCGATTTCCTGCGTGACTTCCGGGGTGACACCGTGCACGCGAGCACCTTGCGCCTGCTTGACGAACTCGGTTTGGGATCGCGGTTCGCACAGATACCGCATCGGCGTCTCATCGACACCATGCAGATGCGGCTGGACGGGCCAGCCCGTGGATGTCGATCTGTCCCGCCTCCCCGGCGCGCATCAGCACATCGCCCTGGTCCCGCAATGGGATCTTCCTGGAGCTTTTGGCGACGTGCCGCCGAAGCGGAACCCAGTTTCCAGTTGCTGCGCAGCACCGAGGTGACCGGCGTGGTGCGCGAGGGCGACCGCGTCGTCGGCGTCACCTACCGCGACCCGAGCGGCGAAACCAAGCAAATGCGCGCCGACCTGACGGTGGCCTGTGACGGCCGCGGGTCGACGGTGCGCTCGGCGGTTGGCCTCAAGACGCGCACGTTCGGCACCCCGATGGATATGTGGTGGTTCCGGTTGCCGCGCCAACGCCGACGACCCGAGCCGGACTTGCCGGCACCTTCGAGTCCGGCCACGGAATCATCATGATCGACCGCGGCGACTACTACCAGATCGCCTACGGTCATCCCGAAGGGATCCGACGCGAAAATGCGTGCCGAAGGCATCGAATCGTTCCACCGCGTCATCGTGAGCCTGGTGCCCTGGCTCGCCGACCGGATCGACACGTTGTCCTCGTTCGACGACGTGAAATTGCTTGACGTGCAACTCAATCGGCTCCGCTCGCTGGTACTCGGACGGCGTGCTGTGCATCGGTGATGCGGCGCATGCGATGTCGCCGGTCGGAGGTGTCGGCATCAACCTGGCGGTCGCCGATGCGGTCGCCACCGCGCGCATACTGGCCGGTCCGCTGCAAGCACGGACGGGTATCCAGCGCGACCGCTGGCCCGAGTCCAGCTGCGCCGCTGGATACCCACGGCGATTGTGCAGGGCCTACAACGGGTGATCCACGCGCAGGTGATTTCCAGCGCGGTGGCGGCCTGACGCCGACACCCCGACGCCGACCCCGCGGCGTGGCAAGTGCTGCTAATCGGCCGGACTGCAGGCTTTCCGGCGACTGATCGGCTACATAGTGGCGATCGGTCCGATGTCCGAGCACGCGCCGAAGTTTGCCCGGCGGCACGGGTAGTTCGCCTACCCCCGCCGCAACCTGCGGCGAAAGCATGGACTCCGGGCGGGTCGACAGTTGATGATGTCGGCATGGTCTTGCACGCCCAACCCGCCGACCAACCCGCCAACGGCGCCGCCGAGGAGACGTCTGCGTCGGCTCCGCAACCGGCCCTGGCCTCGCCCCTCGATTTCAGCGCTCCCGCGCCGTTTACCTCCAGCGGGGCGCTGCGCAACCCGTTTCCGCCGATCGCCGATTACGCATTTCTGTCCGACTGGGAAACGACGTGCCTGATCTCCCCCGCCGGTTCGGTCGAGTGGATGTGTGTGCCCAGGCCGGACTCGCCGAGCGTGTTCGGCGCGATCCTGGACCGCAGCGCCGGTCACTTCCGGCTCGGCCCCTACGGCGTCTCGGTGCCCTCGGCCCGCCGCTACCTGCCCGGCAGCCTGATCATGGAAACCACGTGGCAGACCCACACCGGGTGGCTGATCGTGCGCGATGCGCTGGTGATGGGCCCCTGGCATGACATCGAGCGCCGATCCAGAACCCACCGCCGCACGCCGATGGACTGGGATGCCGAGCACATCCTGCTGCGCACGGTGCGCTGCGTCAGCGGCACCGTCGAGCTGATGATGAGCTGCGAACCCGCCTTCGATTACCACCGCATCGGGGCCAGCTGGGAGTACTCGGCCAACGCCTACAGCGAGGCGGTCGCTCAGGCCAGCAAGCAACCAGAGGACCATCCGCAACTGCGCCTGACCAGCAACCTGAATATCGGGCTGGAGGGTCGCGAAGCGCGGGCGCGCACCCGGATGAAGGAGGGCGACGACGTCTTCGTCGCGCTCAGCTGGACCAAGCACCCGGCGCCGCAGACCTTTGAAGAGGCCGCCGACAAGATGTGGCAAACCACCGAGTGCTGGCGTCAGTGGATCAACATCGGCAACTTCCCGGACCATCCGTGGCGGGCCTATCTGCAGCGCAGCGCGCTCACCCTGAAGGGGCTGACCTATTCGCCCACCGGCGCGCTGCTGGCGGCCAGCACCACCTCGCTGCCGGAAACGCCACGGGGCGAACGCAACTGGGACTACCGCTACGCCTGGATTCGGGACTCGACGTTCGCATTGTGGGGGCTGTACACGCTGGGCCTCGATCGAGAGGCCGACGACTTCTTCGCGTTCATCGCCGACGTGTCCGGCGCCAACAACAACGAGCGTCATCCCCTGCAGGTGATGTACGGCGTCGGTGGCGAGCGCAGCTTGGTCGAAGAGGAACTGAACCATCTCTCCGGCTATGACCACGCGCGCCCGGTGCGGATCGGCAACGGCGCCTACGACCAGATCCAGCACGACATTTGGGGCTCGATCCTGGATTCCTTCTACCTGCACGCCAAGTCGCGCGAGCAAGTCCCGGAGACCTTGTGGCCGGTGCTGAAGAAACAGGTCGAAGAGGCGATCGCGCACTGGCGAGAGCCCGACCGCGGCATCTGGGAGGTGCGCGGGGAGCCGCAGCACTTCACGTCGTCGAAGGTGATGTGCTGGGTGGCGCTGGACCGCGGATCCAAACTGGCCGAACGGCAGGGCGAGAAGAGCTATGCCCAGCAGTGGCGGGCCATCGCCGAGGAGATCAAAGCCGACATCCTCAAGAACGGCGTGGACTCCCGCGGTGTGTTCACCCAGCGCTACGGCAGCGACGCGCTGGACGCCTCGCTGCTGCTGGTGGTGCTGACCCGATTCCTGCCGCCCGATGACCCGCGGGTGCGCAACACGGTGCTGGCGATCGCCAACGAACTCACCGAGGAAGGCCTGGTGCTGCGCTACCGGGTCGAGCAGACCGACGACGGGCTGTCCGGCGAGGAAGGCACGTTCACCATTTGCTCGTTCTGGCTGGTGTCGGCGCTGGTCGAAATCGGTGAGGTGGCGCGGGCCAAGCGGCTGTGTGAGCGGCTGCTGTCCTACGCCAGCCCGTTGCACCTCTACGCCGAGGAGATCGAGCCGCGCACCGGGCGGCACCTGGGCAACTTCCCGCAGGCGTTCACCCATCTGGCGCTGATCAACGCGGTGGTCCACGTGATCCGCGCCGAGGAGGAATCCGACGGCTCCGGGATGTTCCAGCCCGCCAACGCACCCATGTGAGATTCGCCGACTTGCGCGAACAAGCGTCGCCGCAACGGAAAGCGTTACACTGCACGGTAATTCACTCGACACGATGAGCGGGGCGATGAGAACAGCGACAAGAACTGTGGCGTTGGTGTGCGTGACCGTCGCGTGGCTGGCCGGGTGCGGTCGCAGCGGCGACTCGACCGCGACATCAACCACCACGTCAACCACGCCGCATGCCACCTGGACCCGTCCGGCCGCACCGCCCGACCCGCAGACGTTGTTACACGCCGGATCCGTTGCGGTGGCGGCGGTGCCGAACGGCAAGCTGACCTTGATCAGATCCCAAGACACCGGATCATGGCGCGTCCTGGTTTCCACGCCGGACGGGACGAACCAATCCATGGACGTGTCCTCCGACGGTGTCACCCTGATGGTCGGGCCGACCCCGACGAACGAAAGTGACGCCGACAAAGCCCAAAACCGCACCCGCGTACAGGCCGCGCGGGTGGACTACCGGGCGGCGGCGGAAAAGATTCTGGCCACCATCGCCGGCGCCTCGATCAGCGAGCTGAGCCTCGGCGACAACAACGGCAGCACCGTGTGGCAAGCCGTTGCCTGGGATAGCTACATCGTCGAGCACAAGGTCACGATCGATGCGGTATCCGGAGACGTGATCGCCAACAAGCAGGTGTAGCGGGGTCAGCTCAGCGCGCTGACCTTGTCCATCATGGCGTGCGCGATGTCGACGGCGCTGGTCTTGGCAGACGGCTGGTCCGTCAGGTCGGTGCTGCCGACAAACGCGACCTCAACCTCGACCAGGCAGTTCCCCCGCACACCAATGGCACGAACTTCCGGGACAGCGTGCAGAATCGACTGCTCGCCGGGATCTTTCGAAACGCTCGCCGCGACAACGGAATCCTTGACGCGGGCGTCCGTGATGGCGTTCTCGACGAAACTACTGGACGGCGCGGTCAACGTTTTGCCATCGCATTGCTTCCACTGCTCGGAGAACCTCACAAACAACGCGTTGGCGTCCGCGATCGTGGACACCGCGACGACGCTCTCGGCGACGTCGATCGCTGTCGCCGAGGATCCTTGCTGCTGCCAAAACTCAATTGCGACGTTTTTCACCTTGGCGGACTGGTAGACACTCTTCTGCGTCATGTAGACGACGCCTACGCACTCGGCGGGTGCAGCCGATGGATAGTCGTCTTGCAATATCTCGGCGCCGCCGAAGACTGGCGGAATTTGGGAGACGGCCTGGAAGGATCGGTCGAGAAGCTTCGACAGGGCGGCGTCATCCAGCAGTACTTGATTGACCGTCGAACCCGTCACCGGATGAGGCAGCAGATTCGGCGCCGGGGCTGCTTTGCCACCGGTTGTTGCCGTGCACCCGGGTGCCAGCAAGACAGCGACCAGCGGGGCCACCCGGCACCACCGGCTGCTCATTTCTTGCCCTTGTCCCCCGCAGCGTCGCTGGACAGCGCGGCGACGAACGCCTCCTGTGGAACCTCTACCCGCCCAATGGTTTTCATCCGCTTCTTGCCTTCCTTCTGCTTTTCCAGAAGTTTGCGTTTGCGGGTGATGTCGCCGCCGTAACACTTCGACAGCACGTCCTTGCGAATCGCGCGGATGTTCTCGCGCGCAATGATTTTCGATCCGATGGCGGCCTGTATCGGCACCTCGAACTGCTGACGCGGGATCAGCTCCTTGAGCTTGGTGGTCATCTTGTTGCCGTAGGCCGACGCCCCGTCTTTGTGCACGATCGCGGAGAATGCGTCGACGGCCTCACCCTGCAGCAGAATGTCGACCTTCACCAGGTCGCGCCTCCTGCTCGCCCGCCTCTTCGTAGTCGAGGCTGGCGTAGCCGCGGGTGCGCGACTTCAGGGAGTCGAAGAAGTCGAAGATGATCTCGCCCAACGGCATCGTGTAGCGCAGCTCGACCCGCTCCGGCGACAAGTAGTCCATGCCGCCGAGTTCACCGCGCCGCGACTGGCACAGCTCCATGATGGTTCCGATGAACTCGCTCGGTGCGATGATGGTGGTCTTCACGACGGGCTCGTAGACCGTGCGGATTTTGCCCTCGGGCCAGTCCGACGGGTTGGTGACCACCATCTCGGTGTTGTCCTCTTTTTCCACCCGGTACACGACGTTGGGCGAGGTGGAGATCAGGTCCAAATCGAATTCGCGCTCCAGGCGCTCGCGGGTGATCTCCATGTGCAGCAGGCCCAGGAAGCCGCACCGGAACCCGAAGCCCAGCGCCACCGAGGTCTCGGGCTCCCAGATCAGTGCCGCGTCGTTGAGCTGCAGCTTGTTCCAACGCGTCGCGCAGGTTCGGATAGTCGGACCCGTCGACCGGATACAGACCCGAGTAGACCATCGGCTTGGGCTCGCGGTAGCCGGTCAGGGCCTCCGTGGCGCCGTGGCGTGCAGAGGTCACGGTGTCGCCGACCTTGGATTGCCGGACGTCCTTGACTCCGGTGATCAGATAGCCGACCTCGCCGACGCCGAGGCCCTGGCGCTGGCCTTGGGCTCGGGCGAGACGATGCCGACCTCCAGCAGTTCGTGCATGGTGCCGGTCGACATCATCTTGATTTTCTCGCGCGGGCTGAGCTTGCCGTCGATCACCCGGACGTAGGTCACCACGCCGCGGTAGATGTCGTAGACCGAGTCGAAGATCATCGCCCTGGCCGGCGCGTCGGCGTCACCGACGGGCGCGGGCACCAGGCGGACGACCTCGTCGAGCAGCTCGCGGACGCCCTCGCCGGTCTTGCCGGACACCCGCAGCACGTCCCCGGGCTCGCAGCCGATGATGTGCGCGATCTCTCCCGCGTAGCGGTCCGGGTCGGCGGCCGGCAGGTCGATCTTGTTGAGCACCGGAATGATCGTCAGGTCGCGATCCAGCGCCAGGTAGAGATTGGCCAGGGTCTGCGCCTCGATGCCCTGAGCGGCGTCGACCAGCAGCACCGCACCCTCGCAGGCCTCCAGCGCGCGCGACACCTCGTAGGTGAAGTCGACGTGGCCCGGCGTGTCGATCAGGTGCAAGACGTATTCTTGATCGCCGACCTTCCAGGGCAGCCGGACGTTCTGCGCCTTGATGGTGATCCCGCGTTCGCGCTCGATGTCCATCCGGTCCAGGTACTGCGCCCGCATGTCCCGGTCGGCGACGACGCCGGTGAGCTGGAGCATCCGGTCGGCCAGCGTCGACTTGCCGTGATCGATGTGGGCGATGATGCAGAAGTTCCGAATCTGCGCCGGCGCGGTGAACGTCTTGTCGGCGAAACTGCTGATGGGAATCTCCTGGTCTGGGCGATGCCTGGGGAGCTGGAGCGGCGGTTCGCTGTGTATCCAGCGTATCGAGCCGGGGTGGCCGGGACTAATTGGACGCAATGGCGCTGGGCCGGTCGTGTCTAAACTGCGAATATGGCGTCTCCCCGGAAATCGCAGTGGAAGACGTTCCAGCGGTTCGCCCAGAACGTCGTGTTCTACGAGGTTCCTAGGTTCGTCCAGCACGTGCAGACCGCGCAGGCCGTGATGCGCGGAATCGAACAAGTCGTGAAGGTCACCGCGAACGCGATGAGTTCCGGCGGCGAGTCGCAGCCGGGCGCGATCACCGAGGGCCGGCCGGTGACCAGCAGTAGCTTTCCCACCGCGCAGCGGGCCCGCAAACTCGTCTACGCCCCAGACCTCGACGGCCGGGCCGATCCCGGCGAGATCGTCTGGACGTGGGTGGTCTACGAGGACGATCCCACTCGCGGCAAAGACCGCCCGGTCCTGGTTGTGGGCCGTGACCGCAGCATCCTGTTCGGGCTCATGCTGTCCAGCCAGGAGCATCACGCCTCCGACCCGGACTGGGTCGGGATCGGCGCGGGCGACTGGGATTACGAGCGCAGGGAAAGCTGGGTGCGGCTGGATCGGGTGCTCGACGTGCCCGAGGAGGGTATTCGCCGCGAGGGCGCGATCCTGGAACGCGAGATCTTCGATGTCGTGGCCGCCCGCCTGCGCGCCGACTACTCCTGGCGCTGACTGATCAGCCGGGGAATCAACCCTGCGTGATGTAGGAGTGCAGCTGCTGCTGCTCGGCCTCGAGTTCTTCCATGCGCGTCTTCACCACGTCACCGATGCTGACGATGCCGACCAGCTTTTTCCCGTCCAGCACCGGCACGTGGCGGACCCGGTTCTTGGTCATCAGCACGCTGATCGCGTCGACCGTGTCGGACTTCGTGCAGGTAGCAATCGTCGCCGTCATGATCGTGGAGATCGGGCGGGTGAGCGCGCTGGCGCCATGCGTGTGCAGTTGGCGCACGACGTCGCGTTCGGACACGATGCCGACCACGCCCTCCGCGCCGACCACCACCATGGCGCCGATGTTTTGCTCGGCAAGGCCGGCGAGCAGTTCCCGAACCGTCGCCTCGGGGTTGATCGTCACTACCGCCGCACCCTTGTTACGCAAAACGTCCGCGATCCGCATCAAGCCTCCAGCTGGTTGTGATCTGCTTCACTCCAGGCTACGGCTAACTCGCGCGGCGGGAAAGGCAACGCGCAAACCGGCAACCGATCACCCCACCAATACCCGCCGGTCGGCGGGTGAAACGCGTCGGTTGACTTCGGCCGATGTCTCGGATCAGTCGATTGGGCCCCGACGCGCCGATGCGTCTTGAAGGATGGGGTCATGATCGAGATCACCTTGCTGGGCACCGGCAGCCCCATCCCCGACCCGAACCGCGCGGGACCGGCGACGTTGGTGCGGGCCGGCGGACAGGTGTTCCTGGTGGACTGCGGGCGTGGAGTTCTTCAGCGCGCGGCGGCCGTCGGCGTGGGCGCCGCAGGGCTGTCGGCACTGCTGCTCACCCATTTGCACAGCGACCACATCGGCGATCTCGGCGACCTGATCATCACTCGTTGGATCACCACATTTGTGGCCGATCCCGCACCGTTCCCGATCATCGGCCCGCCGGGCACCGCGGAGACGGTCGAGGCGATGCTGAAGGCGTTCGGCCACGACATCGGTTACCGGATCGCCCATCATGCCGATATCACCGGGCCGCCACCGATCGAGGTACACGAATACACCGAGGGCCCGGTCTGGGACCGCGACGGCGTCTCGATTCGGGTGGCGCCGACCGACCACCGGCCGGTGGCACCCACCATCGGATTCCGGATCGATTCCGATGGCGCGTCGGTGGTGCTGGCCGGGGACACGGTGCCGTGCGCGGGCCTGGACGAGCTGGCGGCCGGGGCCGGCGCCTTGGTGCACACGGTGATCCGCAAGGACATCGTCATGCAGATCCCGCAACAGCGGTTCCAGGACATCTGCGACTACCACTCGTCGGTCGAAGAAGCCGCGGCGACCGCGGCCCGCGCGGGGGTCGGCACTTTGGTCATGACGCACTATGTGCCGGCGCTGGTGCCCGGACAAGAAGAACAGTGGCGGACACTGGCCGCCTCGCAATTCGGCGGGCGGATCGAGCTCGGCGACGACTTGCACCGGGTCGAAGTCCAGCCGCGCCCTTAGCCTTTCACTGCACTTGGCGTGCCGCTAAGCCAGCCGGGTGACCTCCACGACCACGTCGAGGTCGGTTGCGCCCTGCCCCGAGTAGATGCCTTTCAGCGGCGACACGTCGGCGTAATCGCGGCCGACGCCCACGCTGACATATTGCTCGGTGATCTCGGCGTCGTTGGTGGGATCGTAGTTCCACCACCCGCCGGTCCACGCCTGGATCCAGGCGTGGCTTCGGCCGTCCACGGTATCCCCGACCACGGCGTCGAGCTTGGGGTGCAAGTATCCCGACACGTACCGCGCGGGAATTCCCATGCCGCGCAATAACATCAGCGACACATGTACGAAGTCCTGGCAGACTCCCTTGCCCTCCTTGAGGACATCCAGCCCAGAGGTGTGCACGCTGGTAGTGCCCGGGAGGTAGTCCAGCTCGTCATGCACCCACTTGGCCGCGGCGATGACAGCTTCTTGCGGCTCATAGCCTTTGGCGATCTTTTTCGCCACGGACTTAACGCGCCTGGTTACCGGGGTGTGCTCGGTTGGGTAGAGCAATTCGTCGAACCGATCGATCACGGCCTCGGAGTGCAGGTCGCTCCAGCTGACGTCCTTCGCGGGCGGCTCCGGCTGCTCGGTCTCGACGACCGAAGACGACGTCACCGTCAGATCGGTATGCGGCGCGTGCAGATCGAAAGCCGTTACGGCGGTGCCCCAATAGTCGATGTACCGGTAGGACCGGGTCGCCGGAATCGTCTCGACTCGATTGAGGATGACGTTCTGCCGGGTGTCAGACCGTGGGGTCAACCGGGCTTCGTTGTAGGAGGCGGTTACCGGCGACTGGTAGGCATATCCCGTCGTATGCACGACGCGCAGCCGCCACATCAGGTTTCTCCGTTGCGGGCGACGAGGCGGGCGACATGACCGGCATCCGACCACGCCACCCACGGTGTGACGTGGAAGTACTGCAGCGACAACGCATCTCCAACATCTCGGCACGTTTCCTGCAAACCCGCCAAACGCGTCTCCAGCGTGTCGAGCAGTACGCCTGGCGGCATGAATTCCAGTTCACTGCGGGCCTGCCCGAGCAGTCGCTGCGCTTCGACGGTCGCGCCCACCCGGCTCTGTGGATTACGCACCAGTTCTTCGATGCTGTGTTCGGCCAGCTTCAGGGAATAGAAGATTGATCGGGGAAACAAGCGATCGAGCATCATGAATTCGACTACCCGCCCGGCGTCCAGCACCCCGCGGTACGTACGCAGATACGTGTCGTGGGCGCCTGCCGACCGCAGCAGCGTCACCCAGGCCGGCGACGAAGCGCTGTCCCCGACCCGGGACAGCAACAGCCGCACCGTCATGTCGACGCGCTCAATCGCCCGGCCCAACACCATGAAGCGGTATCCGTCGTCACGTGAGAGCGTCGAGTCGGCCAGGCCGGCGAACATCGCTGCCCGTCCTTCGATGAAAGCTAGAAACTCGTGTGGCCCAAGGCGTTTGGCTGCACGTTCGCGCTCCGGCAAGGCGTGGTATGTGGTGTTGAGACACTCCCAGATCTCGATGGACGTCACTTCGCGCGCCGACTTGGCGTTTTCGCGCGCCGCCGTGATCGCGTCGACGATCGAACAGCCGCCCTTGTCGTCGGTGCTGTAGGCGACCAGGTCGGTCAACGACCAGACATCCAAGTCATGATCGGGGGGATCGATACCGAGCACCCGCAGCAACAGCCGCGACGCCTGGTCGGGATCCACGCTGGAATCCTCGAGTAATTGGTGCAGTGCGACATCCAGAATGCGCGCGGTATCGTCGGCCCGCTCCACGTAGCGGCCGATCCAGTAGAGCGCCTCAGCGTTTCGGGCCAACATCAGCGGACCGTCCTCTGCGTTTGCTGCTGCTGTTGTTGCTTTTGCTTTTTCGGTTGCTTGCGTTGGGTTCGCTCGTTCCGCGGCGGCTCAGCCTCGGGCTGCTGCTCGGTCGACCGCGACGCGCCGTCCAGCTCCGGGTCTGACATTGATTCCGGCAGCGAACGCACGGTTTCGGCCGCACCCAGCTCACGATCGGCGGCCGACGCGCGCGACGCCAGCACCCAGGTGTCCTTGGAACCACCGCCCTGGCTGGAGTTGACCACGCGTGAGCCCTCGACCAGGGCCACCCGGCTCAACCCGCCCGGCAGCACCCACACCTCGTCGCCGTCGTTGACCGCGAACGGGCGCAGGTCGACATAGCGCGGCGCCAGTGTGTTGTCGATCCGCGTCGGCACGGTCGACAGCTCCATCATCGGCTGGGCAATCCAGCTCCGGGGATCGTCGCGGATCTTCCTGCTGATGGTCGCCAGTTCTTTCTCGGAGGCCTCGGGACCGAACACGATGCCGTAGCCGCCGGATCCCTCGACCGGCTTGATGACCAACTCGTCGATCCGGTCGAGCACCTCCTCGCGTTCTTCGTCCAGCCAGCATCGGAAGGTGTCCACATTGGCCAGCAGCGGCTTTTCGCCCAGGTAGTACTCGATGATCGTCGGCACGTAGGTGTAGACCAGCTTGTCGTCGCCGACCCCGTTGCCGATCGCGCTGGAGATCACGACGTTGCCGGCGCGGGCGGCGTTGACGAAGCCGGCCACCCCCAGCACCGAGTCGGCGCGGAACTGCATCGGATCGAGGAAGATGTCGTCGATGCGGCGATAGATGACGTCGACCTGGCGCTCCCCCTCGGTGGTGCGCATGTACACCTGGTTGTCGCGGCAGAACAGGTCCCGGCCCTCGACGAGCTCGACGCCCATCTGCCGCGCGAGCAGCGAATGCTCGAAGTACGCGGAGTTGTAGACGCCGGGCGTCAGCACCACCACCGTCGGGTCGGCCTCGTTGGTGGCCGCGGAATTGCGCAGCGCCCGCAGCAGGTGCGCGGAGTAGTCGTCGACGGCACGCACACGGTGGGTGGCGAACAGGTTCGGGAAGACCCGCGCCATCGTGCGCCGGTTCTCCATCACGTACGACACGCCCGGAGGGCGAGCGCAGGTTGTCCTCGAGCACCCGCCAGGTGCCCTTCTCGTCGCGGATCAAGTCGATGCCGGCGACGTGGATGCGCACGCCGTTGGGCGGGACGATTCCCACGGCCTGGCGGTGAAAGTGTTCGCAGGAGGTGATCAGACGACGCGGGATGACGCCGTCGTTCAGGATTTCCTGATCGCCGTAGATGTCGTCGAGATACATCTCGAGCGCCTTGACGCGTTGGATGATGCCGCGCTCGAGCCGGTTCCATTCGGCGGCCGAGATCACCCGCGGCACCAGGTCCAGCGGAAACGGCCGCTCCTGGCCCGATAGTGAAAACGTGATGCCCTGGTCGATGAACGCCCGCGCCAGCGCCTCGGCGCGGGCCCGCAGGTCGGAGGCATCCGACGGCGCGAGCTCGGCGTAGATGCCCTTGTAGGGGCCGCGCACGTTGCCCTGAGCGTCGAACATTTCATCGAAGGCCATCGCGTAGACGTCCGACGTGTTGTATCCGCCGAAGATGCGCTCGGAACGCGCAGTGCCCGCGCGGAGCCGCGCGATCCCCGCCTGGCCGTTTCAACCTGGTTCGGAAGACTCACTTTTAGGATGGTGCCTCAAATCGTCGTTGTGGCAGGCCACGTGTTCCCGTTTTGGGAGAAAACGTAACCGACTGCTAACCTGGGCATTCGCAATCGGGTGTGGACGCCCCCCGAAACGAACACCGCAATTACCGAATCGACGAAGGAAAATTCCGCGTGGCCAACATCAAGTCGCAGCAGAAGCGCATTAAGACTAACGAGCGCGCGCGACTGCGCAACAAGTCGGTGAAGTCCTCGCTGCGCACCGCCGTCCGCGCGTTCCGCGAGGCCGCCGAGGCCGGCGATAAGGAAAAGGCCACGGAGTTGCTGGTGTCGACCAACCGCAAGCTGGACAAGGCGGCCACCACGTGGCGTCATCCACAAGAACCAGGCCGCCAACAAGAAATCGGCCCTGGCGCGGTCCCTCAACAAGATCTGAGTCCAGCGTCCCGCTTTATCGGCCCCGGTCGGCCGCCAGCTCGGCAACCTTTCTGACCGCTGATTCCAGCGCGTAGTCGGCGTCCGCGGCGGCTCCCTTCACATTGGCGTTGAGCTCCGCCACCACTCTCATCGCGGTTGCCACCGTGTCGCGCGACCAGCGCCGCGCCTGCTTCTGAGCCTTCTGCACCCGCCAGGGCGGCATCCCCAGCTGCCCGGCGAGACGATAGGGGTCGCCGGAGAGCGGCCCCACCCGGCCGATGGTGTGTATTGCTTCGGCCAGTGCGTCGGCCAGCACCACCAGCGGCTCGCCACGCATCATGGCCCAGCGCAGCGCCTCGGCCGCTCCCGCGACATCGCCGGCCACGGCCTTGTCCGCGATGTCAAAGCCCTTCACCTCGGCTTTGCCGCTGTGATAGCGGCGCACCGCGGCCTCGTCGACTTCACCGCCGGTGTCGGCGACCAGCTGCGAGCACGTCGCGGCGAGCTCGCGCACGTCGGAGCCGACGGCGTCCAACAGGGCGGTCACCGTCTCCTCGCCGACCTTGACTCGCAGCGCGCGAAACTCCTTGCGGATGAAGTCGACGCGTTCGCTCACCTTGGTGATCCGCGCGCAGGGATGTACCTCGGCGCCGAGCGACTTCAACTGGTCGGCGAGCGCCTTGGCGCGTCCGCCGCCCGAGTGCAGCACCACCAGCACTGTCGCCGGCGGCAGGTCGGCGGCAGCCGACGCGATCATCGCCACCGTGTCCTTGCCCGCTTCGGCGGCGGCCTCCAGCACGACGACGCGTTCGTCGGCGAACAGCGACGGGCTCAGCAGTTCGGCGAGCTCATAGGTGCCGACGTCGCCGGCCCGCATCCGATTCACCGGGATGTCGTCGGTGCCGGCACGTTTGCGCGCCGCCCGCAGCACCTCCGCCACGGCCCGTTCGACCAGCAGATCCTCGTCCCCCAAGACCAAATGCAACGGCGAAGCCTCGCTCACCCCACGATGGTGTCACGAAGGGCCGACCATTCGGCTCGGGGATCCAGCAGCTCCGACAGCGACCAGGCCAGCACGCACACCCCAGCCACCAGCCCGGCCGTCCGGGCGAACGCGCGAAACCAGGGCCGCCGCCACAGCAGCATGGCCAGCAGGAGCAGCAGCGCGGTGGCACAGCCGACCAGCAGCACGCCGGCCAGACCGTCGGGTACGGGCACGGTCGCCGCGGGCATCTCGGCCGCCAAGTGCGCCACCTTCGACACCCACCACAGTTCCGGGCCGGTGAAACGCATCAGCAGCTGTGCACCGGGCGGCCACAGCACGCACAGCACGGCCGCCGCACTGCCGAGGACGGTGATCGGTGCGATGACGGGCGCCGCGGCCAGATTGGCGGCCACCGCCACCAGACTGACCCGACCCGAGATGCCGGCAACGAGTGGAGCGGTCACCAGTTGAGCGGCCAACGCAACCGCGAGGGCATCCGCCAGTGGCTTGGGGCAACCTCTGCCGGCCAGGCGCCGCGACCAGAGTGGCGCGATGACGATCAGCGCGCCCGTCGCCAGCACTGACAACGCGAAGCCGGCATCGACAGCCAGCTGGGGAGCCACGGCGAGCAATATCAGCACCGCTGTCGACAGCGCCGGAATCGCTTGCCGCCGGCGTGAAGACAGCATCCCCGCCAGCGCGATGGCACCCATCACGGCCGCCCGCAACACGCTTGCCGTCGGCTGCACGACGATCACGAACGTCACCAGTGCCACGGCGGCGAGCAGCACCGCCGCCCGCGGGCCGATCAGCCGGGCCGAGAACAGCACCGCCGCGCACACGATGGTGACGTTGGCCCCCGACACGGCCGTCAGGTGCGTCAGTCCGGCCGCACGGAATTCGCGACCGATGTCGGCGCTGACCGCCGTGGTGTCGCCGAGAACCAGGGCCGGCAACATCGCGGCCTGCTCGGCGGGCAACACCTCGCGTGTGGTGGCGGCGAACCGGCCGCGCACCACGTGTGCGGCACGCTGCACCGCACCCGCCCGGCCCATGGCGGGCCGGCCCGCCGCGTTGAGCACCGCGATCGTCAGGTCGTGGCGATCGGGACGGTTGATCCGCGCGGAAAACCGCACCGGCTGACCCACCATGACGTCGAAGTCCGATGCTCGCGCGAAAACGACTACCCGGCCGGATATCTCATCGTCGCGCAGGCGCTGCAAGGTGGCGCGAAACATCAGCCGGCCCGAGCCCAACGACAGCGCGCTCTCGCTGGGCGTCACCGTGACCGGGGCGACCGTCCCAAACGCCGCGGTGATCGGGTGGCGAGCCACTGCGTCGGCGCGCAGCGCGATCGCGAACCCAAACCCGGCGCCCACCACGCCGATCGCCAGCAGGCCGGCACCGACGGCCCGTCGCCGCGGGTTTCGGTGAGCCGTGGGCGCCGGGTAGCACGCCAGCGCCCCGGCGACGACGACCAGCGCGACGCAGCAGGTGGCCAGTGCGCGGCCGACCGGCCACACGATGCCGGCGGCGGTGACGATCCAGCTCGTGAGTGCGGCGGGAACGAGGCGCACATCGATGTCGGTGAGTGCCGAGAGACCTCGGGGTGGCGCGGCGGTGTCAGACACGGACCAGGGCGCGCAGCTTGTCCAGCCGCGCCGGCCCGATGCCGTCGACGTCGGCGAGCTGGTCGACGCTGGTGAATTTGCCGTTGGCCTGACGCCACGCCACGATCGCGGCGGCAGTGACCGGGCCGACCCCGGGCAGGGCGTCCAACTGCTCCACGGTCGCGGTATTGAGGTCGACGACCTCGCCGGCCTTGGGCCGGGCGGATCCCTTGACCGGGCCCGGCGGTGCCGGCGTCTTGGATCCGGAAGCCGAGCCGGCGGTCACGGAACTGCCCAGCGCAGCGGGCTGCCCCGACACGGGCGCCAGCCCGACCACGATCTGCTCGCCGTCGCCGAGCGGGCGGGCCATGTTCAACCCGGTGGTGTCCGCGCCGTCCATCGCGCCGCCGGCGGCCTGTAAGGCATCGGCAACCCGCGCGCCAGGTGTCAGCGTGACCAGGCCGGGCTTGTGTACCAGTCCCACCACGCTGACCACCACCGGCCGGTCCGGACCGGCGGGCTGGCCGGCGGCCGAACTTGCCGAGGATCTGGGACTCGCCGTCGACACCTTCTCCACCGGCGGCAGTTTGGCCGACATCACTGGCGCTGGCCGGTCGCGCAGCAGCGTGAAAATCGTGACCAGCACGGCCAGCGCGGCCACCACTGCCAACGCGATCGCACCGGCGCGACCCGGGTCGGCACGCAGCCGGGCCACCCAGCCCCCGCGCTCGGGAGCGTCCGGAAGCCAGCGCGGCAGCAGCGAGTTTTGATCCTCATCCGGTGCGACGGCGTCGGCCTCCAGTTGCGCCTCGGAGTCGGGCTCCGCGTCCGGGGTGTCGGCGTGCGAATCGATATCCGGGTCGGCACCGAGCCGTCGATGAAGTCGCTCGGCAGGAAGTTCTGTCCGCATGCGCCGACGGTAGGTGCGCGGACCGCCACAACGGCCCCGGCCAACCCCGTCGCGACGGCCTGCTGTGGACTAACCGGAGGCTGTGCACAAGCACCGCGCGGGATGGGTCAAGATGGAAGTCGGAGCGCACGACCGGACGGGACGCCCAGCATCGGAAAAGCGGTCGCCACGCTCAACCCCAGGCAAAGGAGTCTGCTGCCATGCAACTGGCGCTCACACCGGAGGAAGCCGCGTTCCGCGACGAACTCCGCACCATCTACACGACCAAAATTCCGCAGGAGATGCGCGACCGGGTGCGCCACGGCTCGGCAGAAGCGAACCACGACGACATCGTCGCCAGCCACAAGATCCTGCACGAGCACGGACTGGCGGTACCGAACTGGCCGGTCGAATGGGGCGGCAAGGACTGGACACCCACCCAGCACCAGATCTGGGCCGACGAGATGCAACTGGCCTGCGTCCCGGAGCCGCTGAACTTCAACACCAAGATGGTCGGCCCGGTGATCGCCGAATTCGGTTCGCAGGAGATCAAGGAGCGCTTCCTGCCGCCGACGGCCAACATCGACATCTGGTGGTGCCAGGGGTTCTCCGAGCCCGAGGCCGGTTCGGACCTGGCGTCGCTGCGCACCACCGCGGTCCGTGACGGCGACAGCTACGTCGTCAACGGCCAGAAGACCTGGACCACGCTCGGCCAGTACGCGGACTGGATCTTCTGCCTGGTCCGCACCGACCCGCAGGCGCCCAAGCGGCAGGCCGGCATCTCCTTTCTGCTCTTCGACATGAAGACACCCGGCATCACCCTGCGGCCCATCAAGACGATCGACGGCAGCCACGAGGTCAACGAGATCTTTTTCCAAGACGTCCGGGTACCCACCAATCAGCTTGTCGGAGAAGAGAATCAGGGCTGGACGTACGCGAAATTCCTGCTCGGCAACGAACGCACCGGCATCGCCGGCGTGGGCCGGACCAAGGTGCGCCTCGCCGAGGTGAAGAAACACGCCGCGGCAACCGGGGTGCTCGAAGACCCCCTGTTCGCGGCCCGGCTGGCCGAGGCCGAAAACCAGCTGCTGGCACTGGAACTCACACAGTCGCGGGTGGTCACAGACTCCGCGGACGGACAGCCCAACCCGGCGTCGTCGGTGCTCAAACTGCGCGGCAGCGAGTTGCAGCAGGTGGCCACCGAACTGCTCGTCGAGGTAGCCGGCGCGGACGCGCTGCCCGCTGACGGGGAAGACATTTCGTCGCCGCGCTGGGCGCAACACAGCGCCCCGCACTACCTCAACTACCGCAAGACGTCGATCTACGGCGGCAGCAGCGAAGTGCAACGCAACATCATCTCGTCCACCATTCTGGGATTGTGAGGCAGCCATGGACTTTCACTTGAGCGACGAGCAATCCCTGCTCCGTGACACCACCCGCGACCTGCTGTCACGCAGCTACGATCCGGAGAGCCGCAACAAGGTGATCGGCTCCGATCTGGGCTGGAGCCGCGAGGTCTGGAGCCAGCTCGCCGACACCGGCATTCTCGGCCTCGGGTTCGACCCGGACGAATCGGGCCAGATCGAAATCAGCGTGGTGCTCACCGAGGTCGGGCGCCGGCTGGCCCCCGAACCGATCCTGCACGCCGCGCTGGCGCCGGGTGCGCTGATCGCCGAGCTGGGCACCGCATACCCAGAAAGAACAGCTCGACGAAGTCGCGGCCGGCCAACGGCTGCTGGCCTTCGCCCACCTGGAGCCGGGCCACCGCAAGCCGACCGCGACGGTCACGACTCAGGCTGCGCGGCAAGGTGATTCATGGACGCTGAGCGGACGTAAGAACCCGGTTCTCGCCGGTGACTGTGCCGATGCGTTGGTGGTCAGTGCCGCATTGCCGGACGGCGGCACCGGCCTGTTCCTGGTCGACGCGAACGCGGTCACTCGGCACCCGTACCGGACCTTCGACGGACAACGCGGTGCGCAGGTCGACTTGGACGGCGCACCCGCCGAACCCTTGGGCGAAGCGGTCGACGCGTCACGGGCCATCGGCGACGCCATCATCCGCATCCAGTCGGCGCTGTGCTCCGAAGCTCTCGGGGCAATGGAGGAAGCGCTTCGGCTGACCACCGATTACCTCAAGACCCGCAAGCAGTTCGGCGTCACCCTCAACAAGTTCCAGGCGCTCACCCAGCGAGCCGCCGACATGTACGTGTCGCTGGAACTGGCGCGCAGCATGAGCCTGTACGCCGCGATGTCGATCGCCGACGCCAACCTCGACCCGCTGATCGCGTCGCGCGCCAAGGTGCAGATCGGCCGCTCGGGCCGGCACATCGCGCAGGAGTCGATCCAGTTGCACGGCGGAATCGGCGTGACGGCGGAATATCCGGTCAGCCACTACGCTGCCCGGCTCACCGCGATCGAGCACACCCTGGGCACCTCGGGCGACCACCTGCACAACCTGATCGACCACCTCGGCGACTACGAATTGGCCCGGCTCTAGCCGATGGCCGAGCTGTCCGACAGGGTCGTCGAGTTCGTCTCGACGGGCACCCGGACCGGAATGCTGGGCTACGTCGCGGCCGACGGCAGGCCACTGGTCGCCCCGGTGTGGTTTGTCGTCGACAACGGGCAGCTGGTGTTCAACACCGGCCGTGACACGTCGAAAGGCCGTGCGCTGGCCCGTGATTCGCGAGTCGTGATCTGTGTCGACGACCCGCATCCGCCCTATTCGTTCGTGCAGGTTCAGGGCGTGGCCAAGATCAGCGAGGATCCGAGGACGTGCTGGACATCGCGACCCGCACCGGCGGTCGCGTACATGGGCGCCGAGCGCGCCGAGGAGTTCGGCCGCCGCAACGCCGTGCCCGGCGAACTGGTGGTGCGGCGTGCGCCCGACCAAGGTCATCACCGGATTCGATATCAGCGGCTGACGCGCTTCATCGCCCAGCGTGACGCCTCAGTCACGCTGGATCGAGCGTGCGCTACAGCGGAGCTCAGGTGAGTCCGACGTCCGACACCGTGCAGCTGGCCACGAGATACTCGGCGAGCCCCCCGATCGTCGGATAGTCGAATACCGCCGTCGCGTTGATCGTGAACGCGCCACCGAACTGGCTGTGCAGCCGGTTGCGGAGTTCGACTGCCATCAGTGAATCCGTACCCAGGTCCAGGAACCGGCTGGTTGCGGCGGGCGGCTGCGCGAGCCGCAGGAATTGCTGCACCTCGCGCTGCAGGTGTTCGGTCAGGAAAGCGCCGCGCTGCGGCACTCGGCTACCTCGTTCAGTTGCTTGAGCAACTCCGCGTCACCGGCTGTCTCCGTCATCGCACTCGGCAACACGACGTCCAGAATCGGTGGGCGAGAAGCGCCCAGCAGCTTCGCGGCGCGCTGCCAGTTGGCCTTGATGACGGTGCCCTGCCCCGTTCCGTTGGCGACGACCTCGGCGAGCGCGCTGAGAGCGGCCGAAGGCTCCAGCGGAATCAGCCCTTGCACACCGAGATTGGCGCTGCGCGGCCTCCGACGAGGCCATACCGCCCTGCGCCCAGGGACCGAAGTTGACGCCCGTTGCCGGCAAGCCTTGCGCCTTGCGATCCGCAATGAGCCCGTCGAGCAGCGCATTGGCGGTCGCGTAGTTGGCCTGCCCGGGAGGACCGAGCACGCTCGACACCGACGAGTAGACGATGAAGAAGTCGAGATCGTCGTCCTTCGTCAACCGATCCAAGTGGTAGGCACCGAATGCCTTGGGCGCCAACGCCGTCCGGAAACGTTCCACACTCTGTTGCGCTAGCAGCGCGTCGTCGAGCACGCCCGCCAGGTGTGCCACCCCCGCGAGCGGTGGCAACTCCGCACGGATCCGACCCAGCAATTCGATCGACCTGAGACTCGTCGCCGATGTCGGCCGCGAAGGTGTGGATCCGGCACCGGTAGCGCTCGGTGATGTCGTCGATGACCCGTTGTGCATCCGCATCGGGCGTGCGACGGCTGGTCAACACGATGTCACCGGCCCCGAGTTGCGCTAGATAGGCCGCCGTGTGCAGGCCGAGTGCACCGAGACCACCGGTGATCAGATAACTCCGATCATCCTGCGGCTGAAGCGGTTTCGGTATCTGCAGCACGATCTTCCCGATATGCCGCGCTTGCTGCATCCGGCGGAACGCGGTCTTCGCCTCCGTCAACGGGTAGATCTCGGCGGGTAGCGGCGTCCACTCGCCACGGCCAACCCGTCCGACACCTCGGTCAGCAACCGTTTGATGTGCTCGGGGTCTTGCAGGGTGGTCACGTCAAGCGCAACGATCTCGTAGGCGATATCGGGACGGGCCGCCGCCATCTGCTCCGGAGTCCAGATATCGCGCTTGGCGATCTCGGCGAAACGGCCGTTCTGGGCGGTGGCCCGCACGGTCGCTTCGACGAAGCCCTCGTTGGTCAGGCTGTTGAGCACCACGTCGACGCCGGCACCCTCGGTGTCCGCGAGGATCTGATCGGCGAAATCCGTGCTGCGCGAGTCGTAGACATACTTCACGCCCAGCTTGCGCAACGCGTCGCGCTTGTACTTGCTGGCAGTGGCGAAGACGGTCGCGCCGTGCTGCTGCGCCATCTGGATCGCGGCCAGTCCGACGCCACCGCTGGCGGCGTGAACCAGCACCCGGTCGCCGGGCTTCAGCTGCGCCCAGTCGAATGCGAGTCGGGCCGTCAGCGCCGCAGCGGGGATGGTCGCCGCCTCGACCGCGCCCAGCCAGTCGGGCAGCGGCGCCAGCAACTGCAGCGGCACGTTGAACCGGCTGGAGAACGCGCCCTGCATGAAGCCGTAAACGCGTTGGCCGACTTCCACTCCGGTGACGCCGTCGCCCAATTGCGTGACGACGCCGGCGAAGTCGCCGCCGATCGGACCAGGATCGCCCGGGTAGAGGCCCAGCACATTGAGCACGTCCCGGAAGTTCAGTCCCGCGGCTTCCACCCGGACCTGCACATAGCCCTCGTCCGGTGGCGGCACCTCTTTCTCGGTCAGACGCAGGTTGTCGATCGCGCCGCGCTCGGTGGGCGCCAAGACGTAGTCGGTTCCCCTCGGCACCGCGAGGTTGCCGCTGCGCGCCCATGGCAGTAGCCGGGATGCCAGGAACTTTCCTTGCCGCAGTGCGAGTTCGGGTTCGCTCGAGGCCGGTGCGCCGAGCAGGCCGGCCAGCGAATGCACGGCCCCCTCGGATCCGTCGTAGTCGACCAGCCTGCAGCGCAGGGCCGGTTCCTCGTTGACGATGGTGCGCCCGAGTCCCCACAGCGCAGCCTGCACCGGGTCGACCGGTTCGCCGGACTCGGTCGCCACGGCACGTTCGGTGACGATCCACAGTCCGTTGGGCAGCTTGAGCGACTGATCGGCCTGCAGGGTGTGCACGGCGCTGAGCAGGTGAGCGATCTCGGCCTCGAGCCGCTCGGCAGCTTCAGCGCTCGACTCGTCGGCACTCCGGCCGGTGCTGCGCCAGACGATGCCGGAGAACGGCATACCGCGCTCCTGAGCCTGCGCCAACAGCTGGCCCAAGGGCTCCGGATCCGTTATCCGGTCAAAAGAGATGCTGCCCGGCAGCTCGGCCGCCAGTTCGTCGAATCCGGCGATCAGCCAGGTGCCGATCGCATTTCCGGCGTCCTCGCTAGACGCCGGCGGCGGCAGCTCTTGCCAGCCGAGGGTGTACAGCAACCGGGTGGCGTCGCCGCCGAGCCCGCGCAACAACGCCTCTCGGGGAGCGCGCTTGACCGTGAACTCGCGAATCCCGCCCAGCTGGCGGCCATCCCGATCGACGAAGTCGAGATCGAAGACTTGGGTTTCGCTGTCGAGGGCGCTGGTGTGCCACCTCGCGCGGCAGTAGAACCGCCGAGGCATCTTCTCCTTCAACATCACCTGCCCGTACCGCAGCGGCAAGAACAGGTCATTGACGCCCTGTTCGGCCGCAAGCAGTGCCGGGAACGCCGGGAAGGCGACTCCGGTGCACAGGTCCATCAGCACCGGATGCATCGGCTCGGTTCCCAGGTGTTCGGCGAGTTCTTCGCCAACGGTGATATCGCCGATCGCCTCACCCTCGCCGAGCCACAGCGACTTCAGCGAACCGGACCAGTTGGGCCCCCACGCCAGCTCCATGTCGGCGAAGGTCTCGAACAGCTCCTGCGGACGCATGCGCTCCATCCGCTCGATCGCCGCGTCGACGGGATCCGCCTGCTCGGGTGCCGGCTCGTCATCGACACCGGAGACGACGGTGCCATCGGCGTTCAACGACCACTCAGCATCACGAACACCGTACGGGCGGCTGTGCACCTTGAAGTTCCAGCCGCTGCCGTCCTCCAGCGGATGCAACGTCAGCTGCACCTCGCGAGAGGCTTTCTCGGCCAGGATGATCGGCTCGTAGAAGAAGACATCCTTCACCCGCCCCGGCGGGCCGACGGCGGCCAGCGCCATCGCCGCATACGTCGCCCCGGGAACGACAACGGTGCCATAGATGACGTGATCCGACAGCCACGGTTGCGATTTGACGGACAGTCGGCTGGTGTAGACCGAGTCGCCGGAGGCGAGATCCTTTGCACTACCCAAGATTCCGGATACCGCGCCCTGACCATCGATGCCGGCGATGCCGGACGTCTTGGGCCAGAAGCGACGGCGCTGGAACGGATAGGTGGGCAGTTCGAGTCTGCGGCGAGGCTGACGATGCAGCGCAGCGAACTTGGGCCGATGGCCGCTGACGTAGGCCGCGGCCAGCGCTTCGGCGATCTGGCGCCGGTCGCCGACGCCCTTGCGCAGGGAAACGATCGCACGCGGCGCGGCCAGATGTTCCGGCCAGACCTGCACCGCAGCCCCGGTCAGAACCGGTTGCGGACCGATCTCCATCAACACCGAGCATCCCAGCGCCGCCACGGTGCGCACGCTTTCGGCGAACTGCACCGGCTGGCGGGAATGCCGCCGCCAATATTGGGCGTCCAGCGGAGTTTCCGCCGTGAGCACGGCGCCGGTGCGGTTGCAGACCAGCGGCAACGTCGGCACAGCGAACTGCAACCGCGCTGCGTACGACTCGAATTCACCGAGCACCGGCTCCAGCAATTCCGAATGGAAGGCGTGGCTGGTTTCCAGCCAGCTGCAGCGGATCCCGTCGTTGCCACACGTGGCGACGATCTGTTCGAGATCCGCGCCCGGACCCGACAGCACCGTGTTGGGGCCGTTGTAGGCGGCGACCGACACCCGGGGGAATTCGTTGGCGATCTCCTCGACGTACTTGGCGTCGGCGAACACCGCCACCATTCGCCCACCTTCGGGCAGACTGCCGAACAGCCGGCCGCGCTCGGCCATCAGCCGCGCCCCATCCTCGAGGCTGAAAACCCCGGCCACACACGCCGCCGCGTACTGGCCCACGCTGTGCCCCAGCACCACATCGGGCTCGATGCCCCACGACTGCCACAGCCGGGCCAGGCCCATCTCGACGGCGAAAAGCGCCGGCTGAGCAAACGACGTGTGCCGCAGTGTTTCTCCGGCCTCACCGCCGGTTTCGCGGTCGGTGGCGAACAGCACCTCCAGCAACGGGCGCGGCAGGATCCCGTTGACCGCGTCCGCGCAGCGTGTCACGGTGTCCGCGAAAACCGGCTCAGCGTCGAACAACTCGCGCGCCATCCCCGGATACTGGCTGCCCTGCCCGGTGAACAACCACGCCGTCGTCGGCCGGTCGGTGCACTCGCCACGTACCACACCGGGTCGCAGCCGGTTCTCGGCCAACTCGGCCAGCAACTCGCGGGCGCCTTCGACCGAATCCACGACCAGCGCGGCCCGGTGTTCGAAATGCGAACGCCCGATCCCGGCCGTGAAGCACACATCGGCGATGTCGACCTCTGGGTGGGTGTCCAACCAGGCCCCGTAGCGCTGCGCCAATGCCACCAGCGCCTGCGGTGACCGCGCGGACAGCGGCAGCACGTCGACCGGCTCGTCTTGAGCTCTCCGACTCCGAGGCCTACCGCGGTGTCGCCTGTCGAGTATTCGTCATCGGTCGGCGATTGCGCTGGCGCCTCCTCGATCAGCACGTGTGCGTTCGTGCCGGTGAACCCGAAGGAACTTACGCCGGCGCGTCGCGGCCTGCCGTTGGCCTGCCACGGAATCGCCTTGTCCACGACCCGCACCGGCAGCGAGTCCCACGGGATATGCGGCGACGGTGTCTCGAAGTGCAGGCTCTGCGGCAGCATTTCGTGCTGCAGCGACAACACGACCTTGATCAAACCGGCGGCGCCTGATGCCGACTCGAGGTGGCCGATGTTGGTCTTCACCGATCCGATCAGCAACGGCCGGTCCGCGTCACGAGCGACGCCATAGACGGCCCCGGCCGCCTGCACCTCGATCGGATCACCCAGCGGGGTACCCGTCCCGTGCGCCTCGAGGTAGTCGACGTCCCCGCCGGCCAGACCGGCGCGCGCCAGGGCCGTGGCGATAAGCCGTTGCTGCGCACCACCATTGGGCACCGTCAAACCACTGGAAGCGCCGTCCTGATTGACCGCGCTGCTCGGGATGACCGCGCAAATCCGATCGCCGTCGCGCACCGCGTCGCTCATCCTCTTGAGCACCAGAACCCCGCAGCCTTCACTGCGCACATAGCCGTCGGCGGCCGCGTCGAAGGTCGCGCATCGCCCGTTGGGCGAAAGCATCCTGGCGCGTGAGGCGGCGATGATGGTTACCGGACTCAGCAAGACGTTCACACCACCGGCCAACGCCAAATCGCAGTCACCGGAGTGCAATGCCTGGCAGGCCTGATGGACGGCCACCAACGACGAGCTGCACGCGGTATCGACCGCCACCGCCGGTCCTTCTAGTCCGAGCGCGAAGGCAACCCGACCGGAAATGGCATTGAGCGCGTTGCCGGTGATGAAGTAAGGCTCGATTTTGTCGACCGACTCGGCGGACAGCAGATGCGCGTACTCGTTGGCAGCCACCCCCACGAAGACGCCGGTTCGGCTGCCGCGCAACGCCGCCGGCGAATACCCGGCGCGTTCCAAGCCCTCCCAGGAAGTTTCGAGCATCAGCCGCTGCTGCGGCTCGATCCACACCGCCTCGCGCGGGGAGATACCGAAGAATTCCGGATCGAATCCGTCGATTTCGTCGAGGAATCCGCCGAAGCGGCTGTAGATCTTGCCCGGAGTCTCTGGATCCGGGTCGTAAAACTCGTCGATGTCGAATCGGTCCTCCGGGACTTCCCGGATCGCATCGACACCGCCGGACAACACCTCCCAGAATGCTTCGGGATCGGGTGCGCCGGGGAAACGGCACGCCACCGCGACGATCGCGATCGGCTCATCCGTGCGCGTCGTCACTGCCGAAGCCAGCTGAGGTCCTGACGTGGCGGACGCCTGCTCGCTGAGCCCGAGCACGTCGCCGAGCAGATAATCCACCACGTCGGACAGACGTGGGTAATCCATCGCCAGGGTCGCCGGTATCTCCTTGCCCACGCCTTCCTCGATGCGGCGCCGCAATTCGACGGCCATCAGCGAATCCATGCCGAGATCGAAGAATCCGGAGCCCTCGCGGATTTCGGAAGCATCGACGCGCGTCACCTCCGCGACCGCGTCGCGCAGGTAATCCGTCAGAAGTTTCTTGCGCTGTTGCACCGGAGCGTTGGTGAGCCGCTCGACCAGTTGAGTCTTCCCAGACGGCATTACCACCGGCGCCGCGTCGGGCACCTCACGCTCCAGCTCCGCCAGGAATGCCCGCCGCCCCGCCTGCTGGTAGAGCGGCAGGAAGCGGGCCCAGTCGATCCGGGCCACCACGCCTTGCGCCGACCCCTGCGCAGCAGAAGCCGCGAGTACGTCGGCCAAACCCGCCAGTGCCTCGGCAGGCGACAATGTCCGGACCCCGCGCTGGGCCAGTCGCGCACGAGCCTCCTCGTCGGCCATGCCCGCCGACCACGGACCGAAATTAACGCTGATCCCAGAGACGCCCCGTTCGCGCAGCCGCCAGGCCAGCCCGTCGAGGAAGGCGTTGGCCGCGCCGTAGGCGGTCTGACCGAACCCGCCCCAGACCGAGGCGATCGAGGAGGTGCTAAGAAAGAAGTCCAGCTGCAGGTCAGCGGCCGCTTCGCTCAAATGCCAAGCACCCCAAACTTTCCCGGCGAATACCCGATCCACTTCGGCGTCGTCCAGGGCGCTCAGCGGGGTGGTACCGATCTCGCCTGCGGCGTGGACGATGCCGGCCAACGGCGGTAGTTCGTCCCGCACAGTGGCCAGCAGACGTGCGACGTCGTCCGCATCGGCGACATCGGCCGCGACGACCCGGAATTCGCAGCCGTGCTGTTCGCGTAGCGCATCGATGCGCCGTTGCGCGGCATCGCTGGGCGAGCGTCGGCCGGTCAGCACCAGATGCCGGGCGCCGTGCGCGGCCAGGTATCCGGCGATTTCCAGTCCGACCGAACCCAACCCGCCGGTCACCAGATACGTTGCGTCATCACGCAATGCCAGCGGTGTTCGCGATCGACTGCCCCCGTCGAACCAGCCGGGGAACATAGACCGCTTGATCACGCAGCGCGACTTGGTCTTCCCTGATGGCCGAGTCGCGCGGTGCCGCCGCCACCTGGTTGATCAACCGCGACCATTCGTCGTCGGTCCCGTCAGCCAGATCCGCCAGTCCGCCCCACACTTGCGGATGCTCCAGCGAGGCGGCGCGACCGAATCCCCATAGGCAACTCTGATCCGGCGACACGGTGTCCGCGTCAGTGACTCGTTGCGCCCCGCGGGTTACCACCCAGATGGGTCTGCGCAGTTCGGCGGCAACCGCGGCGCGGAATAGTCGCCGTGTTCCGCCCAGGACTCGGTGTTGCATCCGCGACAGCGACCGCGTCGATGGTGCGGTGTCGGAGTCCAGGGCCGCGACATGCAGGATGCGCAGCGTCGGTTCGTCCGCCACCGCAGCGCGCAACGCGACCTCGAGTTGTTCCTCGTCGCCGTCGGTCACCGGCAACCCGAGGATCCGATGCTGGTGCCCATGCGCAGTCAGCGCGTCGACCAATGGCCGAACTGCATCGGCGTCATCGCCGATGAGAAGCCAGGCAGATCCCTCGCCGGCTTCGGCATCCGAGGCCCCTGAGACCCCGGCAATGGATTTCTCCCAGCGAACCTCGTAGCGGTCGTCCGCGATGGACTGGGTTTCCTGTTGTTGGTTGTGTTGTGCAGCAAGCTTTGTCAGCACGTCCACGGTCTGCTGATCGCCGCCCGCACCGTCGAGCAGGACCGCGAGTTCCTCGATCTGGCCGTCCTCGAGAAGCCGGACGGCTTCGGTACGCGGGGCTAGCGGTCTGGTTCGGCTCTGTCGGTGGGCAGGACCCGCTTGTCGCGGAACCAGTACTGGCGATGCTGGAACGGATAGGTCGGCAGGTCGAGCTTTCGCGCCGGTTCTGCCGACAGCGCCGAAGTCGGGCAGGTGACCCAGGACGTACGCGTCGGCAAGAGCCTCGGTGATCTGGCGGTGGTCGGCGGTGTTTCGACGCAACGACGCGATCGCCCGCGGTGCGGTGGCCGGGTCGGGCCATGCCCGCAGGGCCGCGGCGGTGAGCACCGGTTGCGGGCCGACCTCGAGCAACACTTTGCAACCCAGATCGGCCAGCGTGCGCACACTCTTGGCGAATTCGACCGGCTGGCGCGCGTGGCGACGCCAGTAGTTGCCATCCAGTTTCACGCTCCTGCCGAGCGCAGCACCGGTGCGGTTGCACACCAAAATCCGTTGTGGCGAACTGAAATTGAACCGGTCCGCATAGGACTCGAACTCGTCGAGGATCGGATCCAGCAGCGCCGAATGGAACGCGTGGCTGGTGTCTAGCCAGTCACAACGGACACCGTCGGAGGTCAACCCGGCCACCGCCTGGTCCAGATCCTGCGCGGGACCCGACAGCACGGTATTAGCACCGTTGTAAGCGGCTACCGACAGATTGGGGAACTCGTCGGTGATGCTCTCGACGCGCTCGGCGGCGGTGAACACCGCGACCATCCGGCCGCCCGCAGGCAAACTGCCGAAAAGGCGGCCGCGCTCGGCGATCAGCAGCGCGCCGTCTTCGAGGCTGAACACGCCCGCGACACAGGCCGCCGAATACTGGCCGACGCTGTGGCCCAGCACGACGTCGGGTTCGAAACCCCATGACTGCCAGAGGCGGGCCAGGCCCATCTCCACCGCGAACAAGGCGGGCTGGGCGTAGGAGGTCTGCCGCAACGTCTCTTCGCTATCCGGGCCATCCGCATCGAAAATGACGTCCAGCAATGGCTTTTCGAGAACGTCAGCGACCGCCGCGGCGCACCGGGTCAGTGTCTCGGCGAACACCGGCTCGGTGTCGAACAGCTCCCGTGCCATGCCGACGTACTGGCTGCCTTGACCGGTGAACAGCCACGCCGTCTTCGGCGTGTCATCGGATACTCCGCGCACCAGACCGGGTGCCGGGCGGTCGTCCGCGAGCGCACCGAGCAACTCACTGGCGGATTCTGTCGAATTGACCACCAACGCGGCTCGGTGCTCGAAGTGTGCTCGACCCACCCCGGCGGTAAAGCACACGTCCGCCAAGGTGGCCTCCGGGTGCGCGCTCAACCAGCTGCGGTATTGATCAGCGATCTGCACCAGTGCGGCGGGCGTACGCGCCGATATCGGAAGTACGCGGAAGCGTCGGTCTGCGGGTCGGTCGACCGGACCCGGTGCCGCGGCGACGGAGGCCTACTTCAACAGGTGCTTCCTCAAGGATGACGTGCGCGTTGGTCCCGGCGAACCCGAACGAACTGACTCCCGCAACGCGGGGCCGACCGTTGCGTTCCCAGGCGGTGGCCTCCTTCACCACCTGCACCGCAAGCCGGTCCCAGGGAATGTGCGGCGACGGATTGCGAAAGTGCAGGTGCTGCGGCAATAACTCGTGCTCGAGCGACAGGATGACCTTGATCACACCCGCGATCCCGGCGGCCGCTTCCAGATGTCCGATATTCGTCTTCACCGAGCCGATCAACAGCGGCCGGCTCGCCTCGCGCCCCGCGCCGAGCGCCGCGCCTGCGGCCTGGACTTCGATCGGATCGCCCAGCGATGTCCCGGTCCCATGCGCCTCCAGGTAGCCGACGTCGCCGGGCGCGACACCGGCGCGCTTTAGCGCCTCGGCGATAACCCGTTGCTGGGCAACGCCGTTCGGCACCGTCAAACCACCCGATGCGCCATCCTGGTTGATCGCGCTGCCCCGGATCACGGCCCGAATCCGGTCACCGTCGCGGATCGCGTCTTCAAGACGCTTCACGACGATGACACCGCAGCCCTCGCCGCGCACGTAGCCGTCCGCGGCCGCGTCGAATGTCTTGCACCGGCCGTCCGGCGCGAGCATTTGCGCGTGCGAAAAGGTGATCATGGTCGCCGGGCTGATCAGGACGTTCGCGCCGCCGGCCAGCGCGAGGTCACATTCCCCTAAGCGCAGCGCTTGGCATGCCTGATGGATTGCCACCAACGACGAGCTGCACGCCGTGTCGACGGCGACCGCCGGGCCCTGCAGCCCCAACCGATAGCTGATCCGGCCCGCTGCTGCGGACGCCGACGTCCCGATCGCCATATAGGCTTCGATCTCGCCGTAAGTCAGCTCGGCGGATGCCATTCCCAGGTAGTCATGGGTGGACAAACCGATGAACACACCGGTGTTGGTGTTCGCCAAAGCCGTTGGCGCGGTGCCCGAATGCTCCACCGCCCGCCACGCCGTCTCCAGCAATAGCCGATGCTGTGGGTCCAACAACCTGACCTCGCGCGTCGACATGCCGAAAAACGGCGCGTCGAACCCCGTTACGTCCTCGACGAAACCTGCCCGACGGGTCACAACCTTGCCGGGCGCACCGGGATCCGGGTCGAAGAATTCCTCGACATCCCAACGGTCCTCGGGAACCTCCGATACCGCATCCCGGCCTTGCCGCAACACGTCCCAGAACTCGTCCGTATCCGCGGCGCCCGGGAAACGCGCCGCGTAGCCGACGATCGCGAAACGTCGATGCCCGCTGCCTCACACGTTCGGCAGATGCCATGCTGTTGTCCTCCCCTGCGCCGGGCCGGTGAAGATTCGATCCCCCGCGGGCGGCCCGGTAGCGCAGCAGAATCATCTCCCGCGGGCCAGTATTGCAAGTGCATCGCCGGCACCGGGCACCCTGTCGTTGGCATGCCTGCCGGTCGGCGACCCAGCCGAGCCGTTCTATCACTCTGCGACAGCCGCCGCGTCGCGCGAGCATTACGTGCCGAACACGGTGATGCGTCGCCGGAGGGTTATCTTGGTGTCGCCGCCAGCGTGGCCGGACCGCAGCCGTTCAAACCGAGGAGGACGAAGTTTTGCGCATCGGGAAGATTACGATCGGCTCACTCGCTGATTGGACGCTGACCCCGGGCTCGGTCACCTCCTGGCACCCGACGGCCGCGGCCATCGAAAAGGTCCGAAAGCGCCGGTCAGTTCGGTGCCGGTCAGCTATATGCAGGGCCAACATCTCCGCAACTACTGTGAGCGGACCGCCGCGGGGCTGAACTTTTCCCGGCAGATCATCGCGAGCTGTGAAGTACCTGGCAAGTGTGATGTTTCTGCCATGGATCACGCCGCTCAACGCATACCTGCGCCGGCATGACACGTTCCGCAGTTGGTTCGAGCACACCGGTGATGGAGAGTTCATCAAGGCATTCCATCAGCGATCCTGCCGATATTGAATTCGAGCCGGTCGATCACGGGCACATGACGGTTGACGAAATACACGCTCATGTCGTGGCCATACCGAATCCGCTGGAGTGGGGCTGCTTCACCTTCGGGATTATCCAAAGCGCCAGCCACTTCACCTTCTTTGCCGCCATGGATCATGTCCACGGGGACGCGACATTGATCGGCACAACGATGCTGGAGGCCAACGGAATGTATTCGGCGTTGAGCGGAGGCGGTGAGCCCCTCGTGCTTCCCGATGCCGGCAGCTTCGACGATTTCTGTGCCCGCGAACGCGAGTACACGTCGACGTTGACCGTAGACTCGCCTGAGGTGCGCGCGTGGATTGACTTCGCCGAGAACAACAATGGTGGTTTTCCTGACTTCCCACTCCCGCTGGGTAACCCGGTGGAGTCGAGTTGCAGTGACATGGCCTCCGAACTCCTGATGGACGCAGAACAGACGGAGCGATTCGAATCAGCCTGCACGGCGGCCGGCGCGCGCTTCGTCGGCGGCTTGTTCGCCTGCCTCGCCCTGGTAGAGCATGAATTTACCGGCGCCCTCACGTATTACGGGCTTACTCCCAGGGATTCGCGCACAGCCGCGGACAATTTTATGACGCAGGGCTGGTTTACCGGGTTGATCCCGATCACCGTGCCGATAGCTGCGGCCTCTTTCGGCGATGCCGCCTGGGCGGCGCAGACTTCTTTCGATTCAGGTCTGGATATGGCGAAGGTGCCGTACTACCGCGTTTTGGAATTGGCGCCGTGGTTGAGCTGGCCGCGGCCGAACTTTCCGGTGTCGAACTTCCTGCATGGCGGCGCTGCTCCGCTCAACGCTATTCTTGCGGCAGCCGACATGGGTCTTGCGAACAACATCGGAATCTACCCCGACGGCCGGTACTCATATCAGCTGACCATCTACGTATTCCGGTACGGCGAGGGCACTGTCAATGGCGATCATGTACCCCGATAACCCGGTCGCCCAGAAATCAGTTACCCGATACATGGAGGCGATGAAGTCGGTGTGCGTGCGGGTCGCCGACAGCGGGCACTGGGGACGCGTCGCATAGCGTGGGGCACATCGATGGTTAGGGCATTTCTGAAATGCGCAATTTCCTGGTCGGGCACTGTCGAAATTGCGCGGCTTGACCGAGCGTCGGCGAGTGTCGCCGGGGCGCGCACACGACTGCGCCGACCGGGGGTGAGGGCGATATGCGACGGCTAGCCGATTTCGTGGTGCGGTGGCCCTGGGCGGTCGTCGGGGCCTGGATCGCGATTGCGGTCGCGCTAACGCTGGCCTGCCCATCGCTGAACGAGATGGCACAGAAGCATCCGCTCGCCATCTTGCCCAGTGATGCGCCGTCGAGCGTGACAGCACGAAAGATGACCGAGGCGTTTCACGAATCGGGTTCAGAGGACCTGCTATTGGTGGTCCTGACCGACGACAAGGGGCTTAATCCCGCCGACGAAGCCACCTACCGCAACCTGGTGGACGCGCTGCGCCACGACACGCGAGATGTCGTGATGCTGCAGGATTTCCTCAGCACCCCACCCTTGCGCTCGGTCGTGACCAGCAAGGACCACAAGTCCTGGGTGCTACCGGTCGGCGTTGCGGGCGAGCTGGGCACGCCACGGTCCTACGACGCTTTCAACCACATCGGCGACGTCGTCAAACACACCTTGGAACAGGCCCCAGCCGGAACAGCCCTGACGGCAAACCTCACCGGACCCGCGGCAACCGTCGCCGACCTCACGGTCGCCGGCGATCACGATCGACTTCCGATTGAGCTGGCGATCGCCGTGCTGGTGCTCATCGTCCTGCTGGTGGTTTATCGCAGCGTCGTCACCATGCTGCTGCCGTTGACAATGATCGGGTTGTCCCTGCTGATCGCACAGGCGTTGGTGGCCGGCTTCTCTCAACTGACTGGCTCGGGCGTCTCGAACCAGTCGATCGTATTTCTCAGCGCAATAATCGCCGGCGCCGGAACGGATTACGCGGTCTTTCTGATAAGCCGCTATCACGACTATCTGAGGTTGGGTACGGATTCCGATCAGGCGGTCAAGGGCGCAATGATCTCGATCGGAAAAGTGATCGCCGCATCCGCCGCCACCATGGGAATCACTTTTCTCGTCATCAGCTTCGCCCGAATGGGCGTGTTCAAAACGGTCGGAGCGTCGTCGGCGATTGGGATCGGCGTGGCATTCCTCGCCGCGGTGACATTGCTGCCGGCAATTCTGGTGCTGGCCGGGCCACGCGGCTGGGTCAAGCCACGGCGCGAGCTGACCACTCGGTTGTGGCGGCGTTCGGGCATACGCATCGTGCGCCGCCCGAAGGCCCACCTGGTTGCCAGTGTCCTGGTGTTGATGATCCTGGCCAGCTGCGCGAGTTTGGTGCGGTTTAACTACGACGACCGCAAGGCACTGCCGTCTTCTGCTCCGAGCTCCATCGGATATGCCGCGCTGGATCACCATTTCCCGGTGAATCAGTCCATCCCGGAGTACATCCTCGTCCAATCCCCGCATGACCTGCGCACGCCGAAGGCCCTTGCAGACTTGGAACAGATGGCGGACCGAGTCAGCCAACTGCCGAATGTCGCCGCGGTCAGCGGTATCACCCGTCCCACCGGAAATGTGCCGGAAGAATTCAGAGCGACCTATCAGGCGGGCGCGATCGGCACCCTGCTGGCCGGCGGGTCCACCGTGATCAAAGACCACACCAATGACCTCAACCGGCTGGTCAACGGGGCCGGCACGCTGGCCGACAACCTCGGCAACGTGCGGGGCCAGGTCATCCAGCTCGCCGCCAGCATGCAGGAACTGGAGAATGCCTTCGCGTCGGCGAAGGGCCAGTACAGCGGTGACGCGCTGGTCAAAGAGGTCGACACCGCAGCCCAGCTCGTCGACCATGTCAACGCGCTCAGCAATGCCATGGGCTGGAACTTCTCCGCGGCTAAGAACATGTTCGCCTGGATAGGCCCGGTGCTGACAGCGCTGCAGGGCAACCCGATATGCGATGCCGATTCGTCGTGCAGCACCACCCGCGGGACGTTTGAGCAACTGGTTGGTTCGCGCGATCAAGCAGACCTCGACGCGATCAATGAGTTGGCCCACCAACTGCAGGACTACCCGGACAAACGGGCCCTGAAAGCGTCGACGGACCGCGTGCGTGCTGCATTGGCGAAGCTCACCAACGTGATGCACACGATGGGGATGGACAAACCCGGTGGCATGCAGGCGAACCTGAACAGCTTGCAAGATGGCGCCAACCGATTCGCCGGCGGGAGCCGGCAGGTGGCCGACGCGGTGGCTCAACTCGTCGACCAAGTCAAACAGCTCGGGAGCGGGCTCAATGAGTCGGCGGCGTTTCTGCTGTCGCTGAAACGCGACGCGGCGCAACCGGCAATGGCCGGGTTCAATATCCCGCCCCAGCTGCTGCACTTAGAGGAGTTTCAGCAGGCCGCCAAGGCATTCATTTCGCCGGACGGCCACTCGGTGCGGTACTTGGTTCAAACCAAACTCAATCCGTTCAGCACCGAGGCCATGGATCAGGTCAACGCGATCAGTGCGGCCGCTCGGGGAGCCCAACCGAATACCGCATTGACCGACGCCACGGTATCGATGGCGGGCTACACCGTCGCCCTGAAGGACACCCGCGACTACTACCAACACGACATCCGGTTCATCATCGCCGCAACCCTCTTCGTCGTGCTACTGACCTTGATCGCGCTGCTGCGTGCGATTGTCGCGCCCCTGTATCTGGTTGCTTCCGTGGTCATTTCGTATTTGTCGGCGGTGGGCATCGGGGTGCTGGTGTTTCAGTACATACTCGGCCAGCAATTGCATTGGAGTGTGCCCCCACTGGCATTCGTGGTGCTGGTCGCGGTGGGAGCGGATTACAACATGCTGCTGGTCTCGCGCATGCGTGACGAGTCTCCGCACAGCATGCGTTACGGCATCATTCGCACCCTGAGTTCGACGGGCGGTGTGATCACCGCGGCAGGTGTGATCTTCGCCGCTTCGATGTGCGGTCTGTTGTTCTCCAGCATCAGTACCGTGGTCCAGGGCGGTTTCGTGATCGGCGTCGGAATCCTGCTGGATACCTTCTTGGTACGCACCATCACGGTTCCCGCCATCGCCGCGCTGGTCGGGCGGGCGAACTGGTGGCCGTCAGGTGTAGGCGCGCGGCGCTCACCGGCCGGACGCGCCGAGGCGCAACCTAATTAGCGCGTACCCACGACGTATGTGAGACTACGAGGCGAATCCGAGCGGTCAGGATTAGGAATGAAGAAACTACTCGCAACAGTCACCGCGTTGGTAACTGTCGGCGCTACAGGCTGTTTCGGCATCGGGACGGCGTCGGCCGACGACACGCCCATCGGCGGGCCGCCGACCCCCGGGGCGCCGGGCGACCAGACTGCCTACGCCCTCGGCGGGGCTCACGTCCTGGGGATCCCCTACGACCAATACATCCGCATGGAGGGCGCCGACTGGTTCCCCGGCCAGCAGCGACAAATTGTTCGCTACCCGGCGGGGCAGGTTCAGGGCCACGTGCTCGAGCGGCTCTTTCCGGGAATCGGCCGGTTCGATGCACTTTTCCCTGGCCTGGGTCTGGACGGCCCCAGCGTCGGCGAGTCGGTCGACGAGGGCATAAACAATCTCGATGCGGCGATTCGGACCACCGGTCGCCCCGGTACGGCGATCGGCTTGTCCGAGGGCGGGTTCGTGGTCGATGGCGAGCAGGCTCGGCTGGCGAATGACCCGACTGCTCCCCCGCCGGACACGCTGAACTTCGCCACATTCGGCGACCCAATTGGGCGGCACGCCTTCGGTCAGAGCTTCCTGACGGCCATGTTCCCGGTCGGCAGCGTTGTTCCCGCACTCGACTACACCATGCCGCCGCCGTACGAGAGCCAGTACGACACAAACAGGTTCGTGGCTGCGTACGACTCGATCGCAGACTTCCCCGACCGGCCGGACAATATGTTCGCCCTCGCCAACACGCTCCTAGGCCTCGCCACGGGTCACACCGCGGTGGCCTTCACGAACCCGAGCATGGTGCCGCCGCAGAACATCAGGACGACCATCAACTCCAGGGGCGCGAAAGACACGACGATCATGGTTCCGGAAAAGCACCTTCCGCTGGTGATGCCGTTGGCTTACATCGGGATTCAAGAGGACACGCTGAACAAGCTTGACGCGATATTGCTGCCGCGGGTGAACGCGGGCTATTCGCGCAATGACGACCCGTCGACCGCTCCGGTTCAGGTGGACCCGGTGCACGGCTTCGACCCAGCGGAGGTCACCGCGCCGGCCAACCAGGCAACATTCGGCGGCGGCGCTGACCCGCTCTCGCAGATCCTCAGCGGTGCCACGTCCGTGTTGTCCCACAGCACCGGCTGACCACGCCGCCTATGTCTCAGTCCATTCTCTCCATGCTGCATGGACGTGCCAGCATGCGGCCCCACGACGTGGCGTACACCTTTACCAACTACGAGGACGACTGGGCGGGTGTCCCGGAGAGTCTCACGTGGTCGCAAGTATCCCGCCGAACACTCAACGTGGCACGCGATCTCGGCCCGCACGGGTCGGTCGGAGACAGGGCAGTAATCCTGGCACCCCAGGGCCTTCGATTACATTTCGGCGTTCCTGGGATCCATGCAGGCTGGGCTCATCGCAGTTCCGCTCCCACTGCCACATCGTGGCTCGACTGACGAGCGGGTCAGTGCGGTCCTTGCCGACACGTCGCCTTCAGTTGTTCTCACAACGTCCGCGGTCGCAGAAGATATCGCCGAATATGTCGATCAAGCACGCATGAACGACTGTTCCAAAGATCGTCGAAATCGATTCGATGAATCTGGACGTCGATGGCGAAACAAGCGTTCGCACAGCTGATTTGCCGAGCATCGCGTATTTGCAGTACAGCTCAGGTTCCACCCGCGCTCCGACGGGGGTGATGATCTCGCACCACAACCTCCAGGTGAATTTCGAGCAGCTGATGCGCAGCTTCTTCGCGGACTCCCACGTCAAAGCCCCACCGGATGCCACGATGGTGTCGTGGTTGCCGTTCTACCACGACATGGGTTTGGTGCTGGGGGTCTGCGCACCGATCCTGGGCGGCTATCGCGGCGAGCTGACGAGTCCGGTTTCGTTCTTAGAGAGGCCGGCCAGATGGATGCGCTCGCTGGCCGAAAATCCTCACGCATTTTCGGCGGCGCCCAACTTCGCCTTTGACATGGCCGCCCGCAAGACAATCGACAGCGACCTGGCCGGGCTCGACCTCGGCGGGGTGCTGGGCATCATCAGCGGTGCCGAACGTGTCGAGCCGGCGACGTTGCAACGCTTCGTTGATCGGTTTTCTCACTTCAATTTTCGGGACCATATGATGCGTCCCTCATATGGCTTGGCGGAGGCAACCGTCTTCGTGGCGGCCGGCACTTGGGATGACGCAGCAACGGTTCGCTTCGATGTCGGGGAGCTGTCCGCGGGCCGCGCTCAGCGGTGTGCGGACAGGACCGGCACCGCGCTGGTCAAATACAAAGTGCCGCAATCACCCACGCTGCGGATCGTCGACGGCGATACAAACCGCGAGTGCCCGCAGGGCGTGGTCGGCGAGATCTGGATACATGGCGCCAACGTGGCCGAAG
Source organism: uncultured Actinomycetota bacterium (assembly GCA_963832935.1). GTDB lineage: Bacteria > Actinomycetota > Actinomycetes > Mycobacteriales > Mycobacteriaceae > Mycobacterium. The sequence continues at coordinate 679,162 of CAWHWA010000004.1, read as the reverse complement.
GCTACTGGCACAAACCGCCGGAGGAGCAGCGCTGCTTTGGCGCAACGCTCGTCGACCCGTCGCCGGGCACGCCTGATCGACCCTGGTTACGAAGCGGCGACCAGGGTTTCATCTCCGACGGTGAGCTGTTCATTGTCGGCCGCATCAAGGATCTGCTGATCATCCGTGGGCGTAATCACTATCCCGAGGACATCGAGGCGACGATCCAAGGGATCACGCGTGGTCGGGTCGCGGCGATATCGGTTCCGCTGAACAGTACCGAGAAGCTGGTCACGATCATCGAACTCAAGAAGCGCGGCGATTCCACCGAGGAGGCATTGCGCTTCGCTCGACGGGGTCAAGAGCGATGTCACCTCCGCGATATCGAATGCGCACGGCGTGAGTGTCGGCGACCTCGTTCTGGTACCGCCTGGGTCCATTCCCACCACGACGAGCGGCAAGATCCGGCGCGCCGCCTGTGTCGAGCAGTATTGCCAGGACCAATTCGTTCGGTTGGACGCCTAAGTCGACGCTCGTGCGCGGCGTGGGAACGGCCTTCGCATAATGGGTGCACCCCGCATCGGCAAAGGAGCCACGATGAGCACAGCCAGCACAGACCGTCCCTTACGCGTCATCCAATGGACGACGGGGAACATCGGGCGACGGTCGCTGCACGCCATCATCGGCAGACCCGACATGGAGCTGGTCGGGGTGTACGCACACGGAGCGGACAAGGTCGGTGTCGATGCCGCCGACCTGTCGGGCTGGCCGGAGCCGACCGGGGTGCAAGCCACCAACGACATCGACGCGCTGATCGCCCTGGGCGCCGACGCGTGTTGCTATAACCCGTTGTGGCCCAACGTCGACGAATTGGTGCGGCTGCTGGAATCGGGGGTCAACGTGTGCTCCAGCGCGGCCTGGATCACCGGCGGCAAGCAGACGCCGCAGGACCGGAAGCGTATCGAGGACGCCTGCCGACAAGGCAATTCGACAATCTTCGGCAGCGGCGCGCATCCCGGGATGACGAACATGGTCGGCATGGTGCTGTCGGCCTCCTGTGAGCGCGTCGATGAAATCCGGATCACCGAGTCCGTGGACTGCTCGACCTACGAGTCCGCGGAAACCCAGACGGCGATGGGCTTCTCGCAAGACCCCGACACACCGGGCTTGGCGGAGCACGTGCGACGGGAAAGCGAGGTCTTCGCCGAGTCGGCGGCGATGATGGCCGACGCGATCGGCGCCAAGCTGGACAAGATGACCTTCGACGTCACGTTCACCGCGGCCACTGGCGACTCCGATCTGGGCTTCATGAAGATTCCCGCGGGCACGGTTGGCGGTGTGTACGGCTTCCACCGCGGCTGGGAAGGCGACCGCAACGTCGTCAGCGTCGGATTCAACTGGACGATGGGCAGTCACGTGGTGCCGCCCAAGCCACTTGAGCATGGCCACGTCATTCAGGTCTTCGGGCTGCCCAACATGCGGACCGTGCTGCACTGCCTGCCGCCCAAGGACTGGACGGAGCCTGGGTTCATGGGCCTCGGCATGATCTATACCGCGCTGCCGGTCACCAACGCGGTTCCTGGCGTGGTGGCCGCCAAGCCCGGGATCGTGACGCTTGCCGACTTGCCGCCGGTCACCGGCCGGGTGGCGCACTAGGCGTGTGGCTTTGGCCACATACGGAGCACCCCGGAGGAACGGTTCCGTCCTCTAAGGTTTACAGTACTTAGCCGAGCAAAGGTTCCGCCGACAATGAGGGTTGTCGACGACGGTGGCGAGCTTTCCGAGGCAGGACGGCAGGCCCCGCAGCGGTAAGCGGAAGGCGGTCAAGGTGAGGGCTTCGCCGAATTCGGATGGCATAACCCAGGCGCTCAAACGGGCGTGGATTCCCTTGCTGTTGATTGTGGTACTGGCCATCTCGATATTGGTCGTGTCGCGACTGCACAAGATCTTCGGCTCGCAGGACCTCAACGCGAATGCCGGCAAGGGAATCGAAATCGTGCAGTTCAACCCGAAGGTCGTCCTTTACGAAATCACCGGCCCGCCAGGCGCCACCGCGAACATCAACTACTGGGACGCGGATGCCAACACCCATCAGGTCAACAATGCCCCGCTGCCGTGGTCGACCACGATCTCGACCACGCTGCCGTCGGTGAGCGCCAACATCATGGCGCAAAGCGACGGCAGCCGAATCGACTGCAAGATCACCGTCGACGGTGTGGTCCGCGATCAGCAAAACTCCGATGGGCACAACGCCCAGACCTTCTGCCTGGTGAAGTCAGCATGAGCGATGTGAACAGCAAGAATCACCTGGGTGTCGACGACGCCGCAGACACCGGACCGATCGGCACCCAGGGTTCCGGTAAGCCGGAGCGCGGCCACCGGCCGTACCTCCCCCACACCATCCGTATCTTCGCGGTGCCGATCATCCTGGTCTGGGTATTCGTGACGATCCTGGTGAACGTCATCGTCCCCACCCTGGAAGTGGTCGGCGAGGCGCATTCGGCACCGATGACACCGCTGGACGCGCCGTCGATGAAGGCGATGATGCGTCTGGGTCAAAACTTCCACGAGTTCGATTCCAACAGCACCATCATGATCGTGCTGGAGGGCCAACAACCTCTCGGCGCCGATGCGCATCAGTACTACGACAAGCTGATTCGGCAACTGCGCCAGGATCCCAAGCACATCCAGCACATCCAGGACTTCTGGGGAGACCGGCTGACGGCGGCGGGCGCACAGAGCGCCGACGCCAAGGGCGCCTATGTACAGGTGAACCTCGCCGGTAACCAAGGCACCACGCTGGCCAACGAGTCCGTGGACGCCGTGCGTAAGGTCATCGACGAGAACAAGCCGCCACCCGGCGTGAAGGCCTACGTCACCGGTCCCGCGGCGCTGTCCGACGACATGCACCTGATCGGCAACGCCAGCCTGGCCACGATCACACTGTTCACCCTGGGTGCCATTGCGATCATGTTGCTGCTGGTCTATCGGTCCATCGTCACCACGCTGGTCCAGCTGTTCATGACCTTTGTGGCGCTGGCCTGCTCACGTGGAGTCGTCGCGGTTCTGGCGTATCACAACGCATTCGGGCTCACCACGTTCGCCGCCAACATCCTCACCATGTTGGCGATCGCGGCCGGGACGGACTACGGGATCTTCCTCATCGGCCGCTATCAAGAGGCAATCCGAGAAGGCGAAGATCGAGAATCCGCGTACTACACCACATTCAAAAGCGTGGCTCCCGTTGTTCTCGGGTCGGGTCTGACGATTGCCGGTGCGACTTACTGTCTGAGTTTTTCCCGGTTGCCCTGGTTCAACACCATGGGCGCACCTGTGGCGATCGGCATGCTGGTCGTGGTGGCGGCCGGGCTAACCCTGGGCCCCGCGGTTGTCTTCATGGGCAGTCGCTTTCACCTGTTCGAGTCCAAGCGGGCGGCCAAGCAGGGCCGGCTATGGCGCCGGGTTGGCACCGCGGTAGTGCGTTGGCCCGCACCGATTCTGGCGGTCAGCGCCGCGGTCGTGTTGGTCGGCATGGTCGCCCTGCCGAGCTACACGACGAGCTACAACGACCGGCATTACCTGCCGTTATCGGCCCCATCCAACCAAGGGCAAGAGGCCGCGAACCGGCACTTCTCCGAGGCCCGGATGAACCCCGACATGTTGATGATCGAGTCCGACCATGACATGCGAAACACGGCCGACATGCTCGTGTTGGACCGGGTGGCCAAAAACGAGATGCGAACGCTCGGCATCGCCATGGTCCAGGACATCACCAGGCCACTGGGCATTCCGATCCAGCACAGCTCGATACCGTTCCAGAACAGCATTCAAAGCCAGACGACCATGCAGAACATGGGCTTCCTCAAGGAGCGCATCGCCGACATCCTCAGGATGTCCGACGACCTGCAGACCCAGATCGACACCACGCAGCGCCAGTACGAGGTTTCGCGAGACCTGGCCAATGCCGCCGACGACAGCGCAAATACCACGGCGGTAACGTCGCAGATCACCGATAGCCTGCGCGACCACATCGCGGATTTCGACGACACCTTCCGGCCGGTGCGCACCTACTTCTACTGGGAGAAGCACTGCTTCGACGTTCCGTTGTGCTTCGGTCTGCGATCGCTGTTCGACACGTTGGACGGCTTCGACCAGCTCGCCGAACAGTTCCATTTCCTGACGGTCGACATCAAGCACACCGCCCAGGCCACACACGACCTGAATGCGCTGTTTCCCACGCTGATCACGACGCTGAAGACCACCCGGGGCATCACGCTGACGCTGTACCAAACGTTCAAGGCGATGATCAACCAGATGGAGGCGATGAGTAATACCGCGATCGTGATGGGGCAAAGCTTCGACCAGTCGAAGAACGACGACTTCTTCTACCTGCCGCCGGAGGCCTTCCAGAACCCGGACTTCCAGACAGGTCTTCGGATGTTCTTGTCGCCGGACGGTAAGTCGGCGCGGTACTTCATCACTCACCAGGGCGATCCCATGACGCCGGAAGGCATTTCGCGGGTCGATGCGGAGCGCACCGCAGCGCAGGAGGGCCTGAAGCAATCGTCCCTGTCCGACGCCAGGGTCTATCTCGGCGGTACGGCCGCAACCTTCAAGGACATGCACGACGGCGCCAAATTCGACCTGATGATCGCGGTGGTGTCGGCGCTCACGTTGATCTTCATGATCATGCTGCTGCTCACCAGGAGCGTGGTGGCCGCGCTGGTCATCGTCGGCACCGCGGCCAGCTCGATTGCCGCGTCGTTCGGTCTATCCGTGCTCATCTGGCAGGACTTGTTCGGAATCAAGATCCACTGGATCGTGATGGCGCTGTCCGTGATCATCCTGTTGGCCGTCGGTTCTGACTACAACCTGCTGCTGGTCTCCCGGTTCAAAGAAGAGATTCATCGAGGGCTGAAAACCGGAATCATCCGGTCGATGGCCGGCACTGGTGGGGTGGTGACGGCCGCGGGACTGGTGTTCGCCTTCACGATGGCGTCGATGCTGGGCAGTGACTTGCGGGTGTTGGGCCAGTTCGGGTCCACCGTCTGCATTGGTCTGCTGCTCGACACGCTGATCGTGCGCACGCTATTGATGCCGTCGATCGCCACGCTGCTCGGGCGTTGGTTCTGGTGGCCGCAGGTTGTCCACCCGCGCGGTGACTACGGTCTGCCGCCGGTCCGCACGGCGCCTAGCGCTCACCGCGGCGCCGAGCGCGTCACCCGCCAGGAGCTGAATCCAGGCAGACCGCGACGGCCCCGGGCCCGACATGCACTCCGAGCACCGGCCCCAACGGGGTGATGATCGCCGGCTCGCACGCCGGCAGCCGCTGGGCCAGCGCGGCCGCCACCTCGTTCGCACCGTCCGGATTGACGACGTGGTGCACCGCCACGGCTGCCGAGCCGTCGCCGACCACCTCGCAGACCCGGTCGAGCATCGCCGCCGTCGCTTTGCTGACGGTCCGCACCCGTTGGGCCAGAACGAGTTTGCCGTCCTCGATGCGTAGCAGCGGCTTAAGCGAAAGCGCGGTGCCCAGCCACGCCTTGGCGCCACCGATCCGGCCACTGCGCCGCAGGTTGTCCAAACCGTGCACGACGATGAACGCGTGACTGCGGCTTACCGCCGAGTTCGCGGCGGCCACGACAGCGTCCAGGTCGCCACCCGCGGCCGCGGCCCGCGCGGCGGCCAGCGCGACGAAGCCGGTGCCCATCGCCGCCGATCTCGAGTCGATGACGCGGACGGCCGGCCCGATCTCGGCCGCGGTCCGTTCACCGACGCCATAGGTGCCCGACAGGGCCGACGAAATATGCACTGCCACCACGCCGTCCCCGCCGGAGTCGGCCAGCCCCTGGCGGTAGGCGGCGCCGAGTTCGGCCGGGGTGGCCGCGGCGGTCGTGGCGTGGTGCTGGTAGACGTCGTCGGGGATCTCGTCCACACCATCGCGCAGATCGCCACCGTCGAGCAGGATGTGCAGCGGGACAACGCGTATCGCCCACTTTTCGAGCAGATCGGCCGGGAGGCGCGACGACGCATCGGTCACCACCACGACACTCATCGCTTAACCGCGTGAATTCTCGTTGGATACCCCGGCTTCGGCCAGTGCCTTGAGCATCAGCTCCGCGACCGCCTGGTGGGCTTCGAAATTCCAGTGAATGCCATCGGGATTGCCACGTCCACTCATAATCTGTTCGGCCACAGCAGCTTTGAGGTCGACCAAGGGCACGTCATGCTGCTGCGCCCACTCCGTAATCGCTGCCACTGTCCCGGCGCGGCCGTGATGCGCCTTGCCGTACGTCTCGGCGATATGTACCGACGGTAACGACGCCACGATCGGGATACCCGGCCGGTTGAAATCGATTGCACCACGGGTCTGCTCGAGATAATCGGCACTCAAATGCGGCGGCAGGGCAGCCCTGGCGATCGGCGAGAGCCTGGGCTGCAGCCAGCCGTAGCCGTCGCGGACCCAGCGCCGCAGCAGCGGCGGCCGGACATATCGGATCAGCTCACGCAGCGCGGTCGGCAACACCGACGGCAGTGAGTCCATCCCGCTCGTCGCAAAGATCACCGCACCCGCCCGCGGCAGCGCCGCCCAGGACCGCGGATCCTGCGTTGCCGCCCACCACACGTCGCGACAGGTCCAGCCGATGCGGCCGATCAGCTCTACATCCCAACCTAGTTGCGAGGCAACGATGTTGGGCCAGATGCGAGGGTCGTCGGCGGGCAGCCCGCCGGTGGGACCGTAGTAGGCCAGCGAATCGGCGAAGACCAGCAGTGTGGGTCGTGCGTCAGAGGACATCGTTGGAGACCTGCGCCGAAGCGTTCCACACGTCGAGGCGCCAGCGGATGCCGTCGAAGTCGGCGCCGGAGTCGTGGGAGTGGCCGGAGAGCTGCACCCAGCTAGCATTGCCCATGCCGCCCAAGATCGGCCAGTTGGCGACTGGAAGTTTCAGCAGCGCAGCCGACAACGCGGCGATCAGACCGCCGTGGGCCACCAGCACCACCGGCCGAGCGGGCTCGTCCGCGCCACCCCACTCCGGCTCGCCGGCCACCAGCTCGGCGACCAGCGGCACGCTGCGGGCGGCCACGTCGACCCTGCTTTCCCCGCCGTGTGGTGCCCAGGTGGCGTCGTCGCGCCAGGTGAGTCGGGCGCCCGGGGCCTGTGCGTCGACCTCGGTGTGGGTCAGGCCCTGCCAGTCGCCCAGGTGCGTCTCCCGCAGCCGCTCGTCCACCCGCACCTGCAGCCCGGTCTGCTCCCCCAACGTGATCGCGGTGTCGTAGGCGCGATGCAGATCCGATGACACGATCAGCAGCGGCTGCAACTTGCCCAGCACCTCGGCGGCGGCGACCGCTTGGGCGCGGCCCAATTCGGTGAGCGCGGAATCCAACTGTCCCTGCATCCGGCTACCGGCGTTGAAGTCAGTTTGCCCGTGCCGCAACATCACCAGGCGACGGATACTCATTGCGCGCTCGCCGAATCCTCGGGACCGGCGGCCAAGTCCACCGGCACGACCGGACAGTCACCCCACAAGCGGTCCAGCGCGTAGAAGTTGCGATCGTCCTGGTGCTGAATGTGCACGACGATGTCGCGGTAATCCAGCAGCGTCCAGCGTCCTTCCCGAGCACCTTCACGGCGCGCGGGCTTGTAGCCGGACTTGAGCATTTTCTCCTCGACCTCGTCGACGATCGCGTTGACCTGCCGCTCGTTGGACGCCGAGGCGATGACGAAGCAGTCGGTGATGACCAATTGTCCGGAGACGTCGATGACCACGACGTCGCTGGCGAGCTTCGCGGCTGCGGCGTTCGCCGCAATTGTCGCCATGTCGACGGCTTCCTGGGTGGCGCTCATGTGTTGTTACCCCGCGGCCAGGCTGGACTGCGTCGGGCCGAGCGTTGCGTTCGCCTCTCCCGCAACGGGTTTGCGGTAGAGCCGGCGCTTGGAGACGTATTGCACGACGCCGTCGGGCATCAGGTACCACAGTGGCCGGCGCTGCGCGGCACGCTGACGGCAGTCGGTCGACGAGATCGCCAGCGCCGGAATCTCGACCAAGGTCAACGCATCCTCGGCCAGCTCACCCAGCACCTCGGTGATGTGTTCATGGCGCAGCTCGTAGCCGGGCCGGCTGACCCCGATGAACCGCGCCAACTGGAACAACACCTCCCAGCCCTGCCACGACAGGATGGACGACAGCGCGTCGGCGCCGGTGATGAAGAACAGCTCAGAATCCGGGTTGAGGGCGTGCAGATCCTGCAAGGTGTCCTTGGTATAGGTGGGGCCGGCCCGGTCGATGTCGACCCGGCTTACCGAGAAACGGGGATTGGAGGCGGTGGCGATCACGGTCATCAGATACCGGTCCTCGGCGGCGGATACGGGCCGGGCCTTCTGCCACGGCTGTCCGCTGGGCACGAACACCACTTCGTCGAGTTCGAACAGGTCGGCCACCTCACTGGCGGCAACCAGGTGCCCGTAATGGATGGGGTCGAATGTCCCACCCATTACTCCGAGTCTGCGACGGGGCTTTTGCACGATGTGCCAGCTTACCGGGCCGCTCGGGTTGCCCGCGGCCGAGCCGGATCCGGCGTCACACCGGCAGAAGTTGGTCGATCACCGTGGCGAGCTGCTTGGCCGATCGGCATTCGTGCATGGTGATCACTTCTTCGTAGCGGGGCACCGCCGAGTCGCCACTACCCCACAGGTGTCTGGGCTCGGGATTGAGCCAGTGGGCGTGCCGGGCGGCGGTGACCATATCGGACAGGACATCGATCGCCGGGTCGCGGTAGTTGGTGCGCCCGTCCCCGAGCACCAGCAGCGAGCTGCGCGGTGACAGCACATTCGGATTGGCCTGGACGAACGACACGAACGCATTGCCGTAGTCGGAGTGACCGTCGCGGCTGTACACACCGGCTTCGCGGGTGATCCGCTGGATCGCCACGGCCAGATCGGCTTCCGGCCCGAACATGTGGGTCACCTCATCGGTGGTGTCGATGAAGGCGAACACCCGCACGCGGGAGAACTGTTGGCGCAGAGCGTGCACCAGCAGCAGGGTGAAGTGGCTGAACCCGGCCACCGAGCCGGAGACGTCACACAGCACGACCAATTCCGGGCGCGCCGGACGGGGTTTGGCCAGCACCACGTCGATCGGCACGCCGCCGGTGGACATGGACTTGCGCAGCGTCTTACGCAGATCGATCGTGCCGGCGCGGCTGCGACGCCGGCGGGCGGCCAGCCGGGTGGCCAAGCTGCGCGCCAGTGGCGCCACGGCTCGCTGCATCTGGCGTAGCTGGTCACCGGAAGCCCGCAGAAACTCGACGTTCTCGGAAAGCTGTGGGATGCCGTACATCTGGACGTGATCGCGGCCAAGCTGCTCGGCGGTGCGTCGTTTGGTCTCCGAGTCGACCAGCTTACGCAGCTGGGTAATTCGCTGTGCGGCAAGCGCTTTAGCGATCTGCTCTTGGGTGGGTGTCGGCTCGTCGCCGTAGGGGGCGAGCAGCCCCGCGAGTAGTTTGCCTTCCAGCTCGTCCAGCGCCATCGCCTTGAGCGCCTGATACGACGAGAACGATGGGCCGCGGCTGGAACTGTATTTGCCGTAGGCCTCCACGATCCGCGCGATCATCGCGACCAGTCGTTCGTCCATCTCGGCCAGGTCTTCGTTCTGAGTGAGCAGATCCAGCAGCATCTGCCGCATCGCCTCGACGTCGTCGGCAGGCAGGGCATCGCTGTCCGGCCCCGCTGCCCCGGTCTCGTCGACGACGACCGCGCGCGCACCCATCGCCGCGGGGAACCACAAGTCGAACATCGCGTCGTAGGTCTCGCGGTGCTCGGGCCGGCGCAGCACCGCACACGCGATGCCTTCGCGCAGCACCTCACGATCAATGAGGCCGAGGGTGGCCATCACCCGGCCGGCGTCCACCGTCTCCGACGGGCCCACCGAAATCCCGCTGCCGCGAAGCGCTTCCACAAAACCCACCAAGTGGCCCGGCAACCCGTGCGGGGCGAGTGGCCGGGAGGGGCGGACGCGGCGAGGAGCCATTAATTCAGCCTCAGTTCCCCGGCGGCGCGTTGCTGATCGGATTGGTGTTTGAGCACCACGCCAAGCGTCTGGGCGACAACCGCGTCGTCAATGGTGTCCAGGCCCAGCGCCAGCAGCGTTCGGGCCCAGTCGATGGTCTCGGCGATGGACGGCAGCTTCTTCAGTTGCATGCCGCGCAGCACGCCGATGATGCGGACCAGTTCCTCGGCCAGGTGCGCGGGCAGCTCGGGAACCCGGGACAGCAGGATGCGCCGCTCCAGGTCGGGGCTCGGGAAATCGATGTACAAGAACAGGCAGCGACGCTTGAGCGCCTCGGAGAGCTCGCGGGTGGCGTTGGAGGTCAGCACGACGAGCGGCGTCCGCTCGGCGGTGATCGTGCCCAGTTCGGGGACGGTCACCGCGAAGTCGGACAGCACCTCGAGCAGCAGGCCCTCGATTTCGATATCGGCCTTGTCGGTCTCGTCGATCAGCAGGACCGTCGGCTCGGTGCGCCGGATCGCGGTCAACAGCGGACGGGACAGCAGGAACTCCTCGCTGAACACGTCATCTTTGGTCTGGTCCCAGTCGCCCGACCCGGCTGGATGCGCAGGATCTGCTTGGCGTGGTTCCACTCGTAGAGCGCACGAGCCTCGTCGACGCCCTCGTAGCACTGCAGCCGGACCAAGCCCGAGCCGGTGGCCTGGGCGATGGCGCGGGCCAGTTCGGTCTTGCCCACACCGGCGGGGCCCTCCACCAGCAGTGGCTTACCCAGCCGATCGGCCAGGAATACCGCGGTCGCGGTGGCCGTGTCGGGCAGGTAACCGGTCTCGGCCAACCGACGTGAGACGTCGTTGATGTCGGCGAAGAGCGGAGTCGACCGGGCGGGCACGCTCACAATCGGGTTCTCCTCAAGCACTTTTGGTGGACAGGGTCAGGCGGGACGAACCTGGCCGTCTCCCCACGCGATCCATTTGGTCGAGGTCAGTTCCGGCAAACCCATCGGACCGCGGGCATGCAGCTTCTGGGTCGAGATGCCGATCTCGGCGCCGAAACCAAATTGCTCGCCGTCGGTAAACCCGGTCGATGCGTTGACCATCACCGCGGCCGCGTCGACACCGTCGGCAAACCGTTGTGCCGCAGCCATATTGCTGGTCACGATGGCCTCGGTGTGTCCGGTGCCGTATTCGTTGATGTGGGCGATCGCGCCTTCCACGCCGTCGACCACCGCCACCGCGATGTCCATCGACAGGTATTCGCGGCGCAGGTTGTCGTCGTCGGGGTCGAGGTGCACCGTCACACCGGCGTCTTGCAGGGCCGCCACCAGCCGGGGCACCGCGTTTCCGGCAATCGCGGAGTCCACCAACAGCGTCTCAGCGGCGTTGCACACACTCGGTCGCCGGGTCTTGGAGTTCAGCAGAATCCGTTCTGCCACATCCAGGTCGGCTCCGGTGTCCACGTAGACGTGACAGTTGCCGACGCCGGTCTCAATCGTGGGCACCTGCGCGTCGCGGACCACCGCGTCGATCAGGCTCGCTCCCCCGCGTGGGATCACCACGTCGACCAGACCGCGAGCCTGGATCAGGTGCGTGACCGTGGACCGGTCGTCGGCCGATAGCAGCTGGACCGCGTCGGCGGGCAGGTCTTCGCTGACCAGCGAAGCGCGCAGCACCTCGACCAGCGCCTGGTTGGAGCGCGCCGCCGACGAACTGCCGCGCAGCAGCACGGCGTTGCCCGACTTGAGCGCCAACCCGAAAGCGTCCACGGTGACATTGGGCCGGCCCTCGTAAATGATGCCGACCACGCCGAGCGGAACCCGCTGCTGACGCAACTGCAGCCCATTGGGCAGGGTGTAACCGCGCAGCACCTCGCCGACCGGATCGGGCAGCCCCGCAACCTGGTGCAGACCAGCGGCGATTCCGTCCACCCGCTCGGGGTCCAACGCCAACCGGTCGAGCATCGCGTTCGGCGTCCCGGCGGCCCGGGCGGCCTTCAGATCTTCGGCGTTGGCCGCCAGGATCAGCCGGGTGCTGGCCGTGATCGCCTCAGCCGCGGAATGCAGCGCCTGGTCCTTGGCCACCGTCGGCAACAACGCCAGCGCGCGGGACGCGGCGCGGGCGCGACGGGCGGCGTTGTGGACCTCCTGACGCAAGTCAGGACGCGATGGTGCTTGCAGACTCATTGATCCAGGGTAACGGGCTTGAGCTGGCCAAGTGAGGCGGCCCGTGCCCCAGTCTGCCTCAACCTACCCGCTCACCGCGTTCGGCCAGTCGCACTTTGCTCTGCCGCTCTTCAAGGATGTTGCCAAAGTCCTGCAGCAGCAACGGTTCACGCATCACCAGATTCTCGACGTGTTCGCGATCGATCTCCAACGCGGTGACCTCTCCCAGCGCATATGCGCTCGCCAGGTTGGGTTGACGGGTCAGCGCGGTCAGCCCCAGGAATGAGCCCTCCTCCAACGTGCTGATCGGCACGACCGACCCGTCCTCGGCCGTGGCCATCATCCGCACCCTCCCGGCAACGATAAACGTCATGCCCCCGGGCACTTGACCGGCGTATTCCACGACTTCGTCAGCGCCATAGCGGACGATCCGCGCACTCGAATACAGCGACTGCTGATCGGCGATGCCGAGCCGCATTACCGGCGCCACCACGGTGCGCAACGCGTGCTGCACACGCTCCCGCGTCGAGTAGTCGTCATCGGTGTCGTCGAGGTGCAGTTCCTCCCGCCGCGAGGCGTACCAGATCCACCGCAAAAATGTTGCTCGCGCCGCGCCGTCGTCGGCCGGTGAGTGCAACCCAATGCTCGTCGAGTACTCGCCGCCCCCGGTGGGGACCGAGCGCGGCACGGTGCCGGCTTTGAGCTGCGGCAGCGCGCTGGCGACACGCGAGAGCAGCGCGCACACGCGGTCGGGCGCATCGGCGGTCGAGAACGTGGTCTTCATCGTCAATTTGTGCGTGCCCGGCGGACGGCTCAGATTCGTGAACGAGGTGCTGGCCAACACCGAGTTCGGGGTGATCCGCATTCCGGTGCCGGTCTGGATATGCACGGCACGCCAGTTCACCTCGACGACCCGTCCGCGCTCAGTGGACGTGTCGAGCCAATCGTTGATACGGAAAGGCTGCTCGAACAACATGAACAGGCCCGACACGACCTGGCCGACGGAGTTCTGCAGCATTAAACCGATGACGACCGACCCCACGCCCAACGCGGTGAACAGGCCGCCGACCCGGACACCCCAGATGAAGGACAGGATCAACGTCACGCCGACGCCGATCAGGGCGAATCGGGCGACATCAAGGAAGATCGTCGGTAATCTTTTGCGCCAGCTGTCTTCGGGAGCGCCTTGGAACACCGTGGCATTGAGACCGGAGAGCAACAACACCAACACCAACACCCCAAGCACCGTGCTCAGGATTCGCACCAGGCCGTCCCCGGCCGAGATCTGGACGGCATTGACAAGCAAAAGCAAAAGCGCGCCCAGTGGCAGCAGGAAATTGCGCAACAGTCCCACCTGCCTGGCCAGCCGGCTATTTCTGCGCACCAGAGTGTGGTGCAACTCGGTGAGCAGGATTACCCCGACCGGAAATCCCAGCGCAACGCCAACGGCCCAGTAGAACCAGGAGGAGTGGAAGGTGTTCATCAGCGCTCCGACAGCCGATAGATCGCCTGATCAATTCCGCCGACCGAAATCGTGCCGGCCGGCGTGAATTGCCGCACGTCCTGCGTCGCCTCGTATACCTGCGAGGTGACATAGACGCCGGGCTGCGGTGCGCCACTGTGCATTTGGTAGGCCAGACTTACCGCGGCGCCCCACATGTCGTAGACAAGGCTCGATCGGCCCACCAGTCCACTGACGACGTTGCCGGTATTGATACCGACCCGAAGCCGAAGTTCGTGGCCGGTTTGACCGTTAAACCGATCGATGATCTGGCGCATTTCGAGGGCGAACTCAACGCTTCGGTGAATGCTGTCCAATCGCGGAGTCACTACCCCGCAGCTGGCGAGATAACCATTGTGGAAGGTGCGAATCCGCTCTACGCCAAGGGCTTCAGCCGCCGCATCAAACTGCCGGAATAGGTCGTCGACGATTTCGATGAGTTCGTCGCCGGAGAGTTCGGTGGAGATCTCATCGAGCCCAACGATATCGGCGAAGATAATGGTGACATCCTGATGCTTTTGCGAGATGGTCTCCTGACCCTCCCGATATCGTTGCGCAACCGACTCGGGCATCAGCGCCAGCAATAGGCGGTTGTTTTCCTTGCGCTGCTCGGCGAGCAACTCATCCTTGATCGCCAGATTTCGGCTCATCTCGTTGAAAGCCGCAGTGAGATCACCGATTTCGTCGCGCGACGTCACCGGGATGCTGACTTCGTAGTCGCCAGAACTGATCTTCTGCGTGCCGGCCTGCAGTCTGCGCACCGGTCGCAACATCACCTGGGCAAGCAGCATCGCGGCGACGCACACCGCGAAGATCATCGCCGAGACGCCCACGATCAGTGTTTTGCTGAACCGGCCGAGCCGCGCCAAGGCAGCTGAGTCGTCACGTGTCACGAGAAGCGACCAATGCAGATCGGAATTCGGCACGTTCAACGGGGTAAAGGATTGCATCTCCTTGTTACCCGTGTAGTCGGTGTCGGTGACGGTTCCGATCTGTCCGCGTTGGGCGGCGCGCAGCCCCGCTCCCGGCACCGGCTGCACCAGGATCGTGGTGCCCAGCTGGATCGCCCTGTTCACGTCGTCGGGCGGGGTTCCGGCGGCGATGGCCTCGCGCCGATACTCCTGCGGGTCTTCCAGGAATAAGCGTGAATCGGAACGCATCAAATTGTCGGGGCCCGCCAAATACGACTCGGTCGATGAGCCCATGCCAGCGGCTTCCCACTGTTTGTCGGCGGTCATGATCCTGTTGATCTTCGGGGTCGGCAGTGGCCACGCCATCACGCCGTCGATTTTTCCGTTCAGACCGATCGGCGACACCACCCATCCGGTGGGGGCGGCCAGTGCCGGCTGATACGGCTGGAAGTCGGTGATCCAGACGTAGTCGACGTCGTTGGAGCGCAAGGCTTTTTGGTATGCATCGCGCAGCTTGGATTCGCGATACGGACCAGTGAGAATATTTGTGCCGAGGTCGGGGCCCTTGTCCACGGTATAGACGACGTTGCCCTGCGTATCCAGCAACAGCACGTCCCGATAGTCGAAGCGGGTGACGATTCCGCGCATGTAGAAGTCGAAGCGGGCATTCGCCGCCGACCAGGCGCTGCCGTCGCCGGCATCGGTAACGGGCAACGCGTCCGCATTCACCCTCGGGGGTGCGGTGTAGTACGCCTGAACGTACTTCTGCGCGTTGGAACTCGGCATTACCGCGTTGATATCGACGGACTCGCCGGTGACCCGTTTGAGCGGTTTGATCATGTCGCTGTTGTAGTAGTTCACCAGCGACTGCTGCTGGGCGGGAGTGATCGTCGTGTTGGCCAACTGGTTAAAGCCTGCGGTGAACGACTCCAATGCCTGAACAATGCTGAAGCCGCCGCTGTAGATGATCAGCGAATTCGTCATTTGCCGGAAAAGCGCCTCCAACTCGCCGCTTCTGCGACTCGCGCAATTCGGTCAGCCGGTCAGCCTCGACTTGCCGCAGTGCGTTGCGCCCGGTGACGGCCCCGATGATGCCAACCACCGACACCGACAAGATGCTGCAGATCAACAGCGTCATCAACAGCTTGGACTGGATCCCGACCCGAATAAAACGCCGACGGCGAGCCTTCGGGGTCTTGTGAATCTCGCTGTGTTGAGCCGACGCCTCCTGAGCCGAGGCGGATTCTGGATCGGTTTTGAAGGCCGGTTCGGCGTCGGTTCGGTCGCTCGATGTCAACGCAGCCCACTTTCCCCGATCCAGCATCGCTAACGCAGCAGACTAGCGCGCGGACATCAAGATATTGGCGTTTGCGCCGTTCGACCCGAAGGCCAAAATGCAGGGCACACGCGACTAACGTCGCGCAAGATGGCACGGGTATGTGTGGTGGGCAGCGTGAACATGGACATCACGTGCGACGTCGAGGCCCTGCCACGCCCGGGCGAGACGGTGCTCGCGTCGTCATTGAGTTACGCGCCCGGCGGCAAGGGTGGCAACCAGGCCGTGGCCGCGGCACGCGCGGGGGCGCGCGTGCAATTTGTCGGCGCGGTCGGCGACGACGCCGCGGCCGAACCGTTGCGGACGCATCTGTCGGCCAATGGGGTCGGACTGGACGCGACCGTCGCGGTGCCCGGCCCCAGTGGCACCGCGATCATCGTCGTCGATGCCGGCGCGGAGAACACCATCGTGGTGGCGCCGGGCGCCAACGGGCAATTGAACGCTGACCACGGCCGCCGCCCGCACGGTCGTCGCCGACTGCGATGTGTTGTTGACCCAGTTGGAGATTCCCCTCGCCACCGCGGTAGCCGCGGCGCGCGAGGCCAAAACGGCCGGAGCGGTCGTCATGGTCAACGCCTCACCGGGCGGCCAGAACCCAAGCGCGCTGGCCGAACTGGCGGAGCTCGCCGACGTGGTGATCGCCAACGAAGCCGAAGCGGAGAAATGGCCTTGGCGGCCAACGCACTTGGTGACCACGCTGGGTGCCCGCGGCGCCCGCTGCGTCAGTCCCGACGACGAGTTCTGGGTACCCGCGCCGGCGGTCAAAGCGGTCGATACCACCGGCGCCGGTGACGTTTTCGCCGGAGTGCTGGCAGCGAACTGGCCACGCGACCCGGGTTCGCGGGCCGAGCGACTGGCCGCGTTGCAGCGGGCCTGCACCGCGGGCGCGCTGTCGACACTGGTAGCTGGCGCCGGCGACTGCGCACCGGACGCCGAGGCCATCGCCGCGGCACTGCCCGGGCGCACCGCATGAACGCCGCCGGCATTGCCCTGGCGCTCTTCGCGGTTTTCGGGGTGCTCGGATTCGGTTGGCGCAGTTGGCTACAGTACCGGCGCACCGGGTCCTCTGGCTTTCGCGGAATCAGCGGTGGGGTAACGGAATGGATCGCCGGCGCGGGCTTTGCCGTCGCGCTGGTGGTCGCGGTGAGCGCACCAATCCTGCAGCTGTACAACGTCGTTGCGCCGTTGAGCGCGTTGAGCGCCGTCTGGATCCAAATCGCCGGGATCGCGATCGCGGTGGCCGGCATTGCGGCGACGGTGTACGCCCAACTCCAGATGGGTGATTCCTGGCGGATCGGGGTTGACGAACAGGAGCACACCCCGCTGATACACACCGGCGTTTTCGGGCGGGTGCGCAACCCGATCTACACCGCCATGTTCGCGTTTGGCCTCGGGATCGCACTGGTGACGCCGAATCCTGTTGCCTGCGCCGGCTTTATCCTGCTCGTCATCACGATCGAGCTGCAGGTGCGCCGTGTCGAGGAGCCGCACCTGTCGCGAACTCATGGCGATGAATATCGGGCCTACGCGGCCACCGTGGGCCGTTTCATCCCCAGTGTCGGACTGATTCGTTAGCGCGAGTCGCGACGCACGTCGTGGGCGATGGTCACGCCGAAGGTGGCGTCCAGTTCGTCCACCGTCTGATTCAGCAGCACCCGGCTGCGGTTGGGCGACATCAGGACCGACAGCTGATGATGCGGCGTGTCGGCCACGAATACCAGGCGGTTGACGCGCAGCAACGCGGCGCCGATCGCCGTGTCGAGGAGCTCGGCGTTGCGCGGGCCGGCGATCTCCGCGGTGAATTCGTGTCGCACCCGATCCGCCACCACCCCGGCATCCGAGAGCAACTCGTAGAGCGGCGCCCGGTGCAGCGCCGACTCGGTCAACGTGTCGGTGAGCTGCGCCGGGAGCCAGACATCGGTCACCATCAACGGCTCGCCGGTCCTGCGCTGCCGGCGCACCCGCACGATGTGCAGTAGCTCCCCGGATGTCTCGAGCGCTTCGGCGATGGCCCTTGGTGGGCGTCGCACGCCGCGTTCGACGATGTCGACCTCGGTTTCGAATTGGGTCTGTCGCAGCCCTTCCAGGTACGACCGTCCTCCCGACGACACATCCGCCGGATCATGCTGGCGCACAAAGGAACCGACGCCGTGCCTGCGCTCGATATACCCCTGTTCGGCCAGGTCCGACAGTGCCCGGCGGACCGTGATGCGCGATACTCCGAATTGATCGCACAGCGTCTGTTCGGTGGGCAATGCGTCACCGGGAGCGACAACACCCCGGTCGATCTCGTCGTGCAGCACCAAGTAGAGCTGGCGGTGCAACGGCACTCCGGACACGGTGGACACCTGCCCGGCCTTCGCGCTGGTCTCGCCCACGGTGGTCATGTTTCCACATCGCCTCCCTTGCGCTCTCGAGGATCAGTTGTTATATGTATATAACAACTGATCGAATTTGGGGAGATCCGATGACCGCGGTACAGCAGCAGGCCGCCACAGATCCGGCGGGCCCGACCGGGCGATTGGCGACCTGGGTCGCCGACCTCAGGCTCGACGACGTCCCGCACGCCGTGGTCGAACGGGCGAAATATCTGCTCCTCGACGGTCTGGGTTGCGCCCTGGTCGGTGCCCAATTGCCGTGGTCGCGGGTCGCCACCGACGCGGTCCTTGGGCTGGAGGGCACCGGCAACACCGTGGTCATCGGCACCGGGCAGACCACCGGCGCACCCGCGGCCGCGGTGCTCAACGGCACGTTCATCCAGGGCTTCGAGCTCGACGACTTCCATCCCCTGGCGCCGCTGCACAGCTGCTCACTGCTCATCCCGGCGCTGCTCTCGACGGCGTCGGTACGGCCGCACCCGACGACGGGTGCCGAATTCCTGCTCGGGGCGATCGCCGGCTTCGAAGTGGGTCCGCGCGTCGGCTACACGTTGCACGGAACGCAGATGCTCGACCGCGGCTGGCATTCGGGGGCGGTCTTCGGCACACACTCGGCGGCCATGGCGTCGGGCAAGCTGCGCGGTCTGCCCCGGCCCAGCTCGAAGACGCCCTCGGCTTGGCCGGCACCCAGTCGGCGGGGCTGATGGCCGCGCAGTACGAAGCGATGAGCAAACGCATGCACCACGGCCTGTCGGCGCGCAACGGCTTCTACGCGGCCGGTCTTGCCGCGGCCGGCTATACCGGCATCAAGCGGGTGTTCGAGCGCGAATATGGCGGATTTCTCAGTGTTTTCGGTGAGGGCCACGACCCCGATGCCGCATCGCTGACCGGCCAGCTCGGCCAGCGATGGGAGACCACGTTCATCATGGTCAAGTCCTACGCCGCGATGGGCGGCTTGCACGGCGCGATCGACGCGGCCAGACAATTGCGGAGTTCGGTTGAACCCGAAGATATCTCGAAGGTCGACATCACCGTCGGCGAGACCGTTTACAAGCACGGTTGGTGGGTTCCGGAGCGCCCGCTGACCCCGATCGGCGCACAGATGAATATCGGGTACGCCACCGCGGCCGCGCTTCTCGACGGCAACGTCCTGACCGAACAATTCACCCCGGCGCCGGCTCGACTCCGACGACATCTGGTCGCTGATCGCGCAACACGTCGGTGCATCTCGACGCAGCACTGGCCAACGCCCCGATCACCGAGCGGTTTCGTACCGATGTCGCGGTGACCACCCGTGACGGCGCCGTGCATCACGCTCGCGTCGACCGTGCCGCATGGCGCACCCACCGATCCGGTCACCAACGCCGAACTGGTCGCGAAATTCCATTCCCTGGCCGACCGGGTAACCAGTCGGGAACGCGCCGACGCGATCGAGCGGGCGATAGTCGGTCTCGAAGATCTGGACGACACCCACGACCTGATAGATGTGCTCGCCGCGCCGGTCTCAGGCGCCCTGGACTGAAAGGACCGCTATCGCTACCACTGGAACGATTAAGGCCCGGCAACGGCTGCGAGAGTTGTTGGACGCCCACGAACTCATCATCGCCCCAGGGGTTTTCGACGGTATCTCCGCACAACTGACCAAACGCACCGGCCACGTAGCGGCGTATATGACCGGCGCGGGCGTGGCCGCGTCGGGGTTCGGCCTACCCGACATCGGGCTGGTCACCGCGACCGAAATGGCCGACCGGGTCCGGATGATCACCGGCGCGTTGGGCGATATCCCACTGATCGCCGACGCCGACACCGGTTACGGCGCACCGATGAACGTGGTCCGCACCGTCCGCTCCTACGAGGCGGCCGGGGTCGCCGCAATCCAGTTGGAAGACCAGGTGTTTCCCAAGCGCTGCGGCCATCTACCGGACAAGCAGGTGGTCGACGCCGCGGTGTTCGAACAGACGCTGGCAGCCGCGCTGGACGCCAGGTCCGACGACGACCTGCTCGTCGTGGCCCGCACCGACGCCCGCGCCCCGCTCGGGCTGGACGCCGCGATCGAGCGGGCCAATCGTTACGCCGATGCTGGCGCAGACGTCATCTTCGTCGAGGCACCACAAGACGAGCAGGAGATCGAGCGCATCGGGCGCGAGGTCGACGCTCCCCTGCTGATCAATCTGGTGCTGGGCGGGCTGACCCCGCTGGAATCGGCGTCCCGGCTGCAGGAGTTGGGTTACGCGATCGCGATCCATCCGAGCAATCTGCTGATGCAGGCGACTTTCGGTATGCTGCAAAGCCTTTGCCAGCTCAATGGCAGCGACGTCGCCACCCATCTGCCCACCAGCCCCGCCGATTTCTTCAACCTGGTCGGCATGGCCGAGTGGCTGGAGCTGGACACCAAGTACGCACGTAAGGACCCCTCATGGGCATGACCATCATCGAAAAGATCTTCGCGCGCAAAGCCGGTATGGACTCGGTGTCGCCGGGCGACACCGTCGTCGTCGACGTCGATATGACCGTGCTGATCGATCTGCAGTTCGCCACCATGTGGATCCAGCCCAACCGGATCCATGACCCCGACAAGCTGGCGGTCGTCATGGACCACGCGGTGCCCGCACCGACCATCAAGGACGCTGCCGGCGGCCCCCATGCCCGCAAATTCGTCGCCGATTTCGGCATCGAACGCTTCTACGACGTCGGGCGGCACGGCATCTGCCATCAGGTCATCGCCGAGAACGGCCTGGCCCGGCCGGGAGAAGTCTTGGCCTGCACCGACTCCCACACCTGCGCCGCCGGTGCCTACAACACCGCTGCCCGTGGCTTGGGCCCCGCCGAGGTGTACTCGATCATGTGCACCGGCACCACCTGGTTCCAGATCGCGCCGACGGTGCGCTATGAACTCGACGGCGTCATGCCAAACACGGTGAGCGGCAAGGACATCTTCTTGCACATCGCCGACAAGTACGGCGACGCCGCCAACCTGAACCTGGAATTCGGCGGCCCGGCCCTGGCCGGAATCCCGATGCACGACCGGCGCACCATCGCGACCCAGGGCGCCGAAGTCTCGGCCGATTTCTGCACCTTTGAAGCCGACGACGTATTGGCCCGATTCCTCGACGATGCCGGCGCCACCGGATATACCCCGGCGGCACCGGATCACGACGCCAGCTACCACGACGTCCGGCACATCGACCTCGACGCTCTGGAACCCTATGTGGCGCGGCCGGGCACCGTCAGCCGCAACGGGCTGCCCGTCTCACAGCTGGGCAGGCAGAAGGTGGACCAGGCGTTCATCGGGTCGTGCGCGAATGGCCAACTGGAGGATCTCGAAATCGCCGCACAACTGCTGCGCGGCAAGACGGTTGCCCCGGGGGTGCGGCTGCTGGTCACGCCCGCCTCGCAGGCCGTGTACCGGCAAGCGATGCGGCTGGGCTACCTCCAGGACATCGCCGACGCGGGTGGCGTCATCACCAACTCAACCTGCGGCGCGTGTTTCGGCTATCACATGGGCGTGATCGGGCCCGGCGAGGTGTGCATCACGTCCAGCACGCGCAACTTCACCGGACGCATGGGCAGCACCGAGGCCGAGATCTTCATGGCCTCACCGGCGACCGTGGCCGCCTCGGCGATCACCGGATACATCACCGACCCGAGGAGCGTGGCGGCATGACGGTCACCTTCTCCGGCAAGGTCTGGGTGTTCGGCGACAACCTCAACACCGACGCCATGTACCCTGCCTTCGCGATGAAAATGGATCCCCCCGAAGCGGCCAAACACATCTTCTACGAGGTCCGTCCCGGTTGGACCGACCAGGTTTCACCGGGCGATATCGTGCTGGCCGGCAAGAACTTCGGGCTCGGATCATCGCGCCCGGTCGCCTCCCTTTTCATTGAGCTCGGCGTCGCCGGGCTCGTCGCCGAGGAGTTCAACTCGCTGTTTTTCCGCAACGCCGTGAACGCCGGACTGCCGGCTATCACGGTGCCCAATGCCACCAGCGTGTTCAGCGAGGGCGATACCGGAACCTTCAACCTGACCGAGGGCAGCTGGCGCAATGACAGCAGCGGAGAGTCAGGGACGGTACCCACGCTGCCCGACCTGATCCTCGAGATCATCGAGAGCGGCGGCGTCATGCCCCGGCTGGCCGCGCAGGGGTACCTGCCGGCCGAACTCGGCGACCTGCTGCGCTCGAGTGCGGTCGCCATGCGCGGCGCCGGAAGCGGCGCGTGATGGCGCTACTCGGAAGGCTTCTGCGCAGTGTCCGCGCCGGTGTACAGCGAAGTCCCTTGTCCGGCAGCGGTTTTACCGCACCCGAGTCCATCACCGTCACCAGCACGGCGTTCACCGACGGCGGCCCGATGCCGTCGTCCAGTGCGGGAAAGGGTGTCGGTGACAACACCTCGCCGCCGTTGCGCTGGGACGGGCTGCCACCCGGGACTCGGCAGACGGTCCTGATCATCGACGACGTCGACGTTCCGCTGCCCCGACCACTGCTGCATACGGTCGCGGTGATCGAACCGACGCTTGACGGCGTCGCGGCGGGCGCGTTGCAGCCGGAAACGCGCGGGAATACGGTTTGTCCGGGCGGATTTGGGTCACCGCGGCTATGCCGGCCCACGACCGATTCCCGGCCACGGGCCGCATCGCTACCGTTTCCACGTGTTCGCGATCGACAACCCGATTCCGGACGATGTCACCGCGGTTAAGGCCCTGCTGGCCGCGATGGCCGGGCATGTGCTGGCCCGCGGCACGCTGACCGGCAGCTACGAACGCTAGTCGTCCGGGACCCCCCTCCGGGCCACGCCGCCCCGTTCGCGAGCGTAACGCTGCGGCGAATTCGCGGCCGAATTTTCGCCGTGGCGTTACGCTCGCACGCTGTCTGACCTGCGGTTGGCAGTAATTGGCAGCGTCTGGCGTCGATCTGGCAGTGGTTTCCGAGCAACGTCGTGGCGGACTACACCCGACCGATCGTGACCATCGAGCCGCGTCGGGATCGGTGCCAACCACTGAGAAAGGAAACTTATGTCCGCCACCACTCTTGACCGCAGAGGTACTCGCGACGGTTTGCTTCGCCTCGCGATGCGCGCCGACGCCGCGATCAGCGGCGTGGCCGGGTGGCCGGCGTGCCGCTGGCCGGCTACCTGGCCACGGTCTCAGGTACCACGAAGGCGTTCGAGTACGGCATGGCCGCGTTCTTGATCAGTTACGGCGTGCTCGTGTTCTGGTTGGCCACGCTGCCGTCGGTGCGCCGCGCCGGCATGGCCGTCGTCCTCGGCAACCTGCTCTACACGGTGGCCGCCGTCGTTCATGGTGCTCACCGATGTCTTCCCGTTGACCGCCACCGGTGTGGTTGTCACCTTGGGATCTGGCATCTACACGCTGTTCTTCGCCGAGCTGCAATACCAGGGCTGGCGCCGCGCGAGGGCATAACCCGTTGTCGCTCGGGCCCGCTCGGTAATGCCGGGCGGGCTTCGGGCGGCGTTAGTCTTCGGGCACCTCGCGGTCGATCTCGTCGAGCCAGATGCGCGCGGACATGTCCGACGGCGCGCGCCAGTCTCCGCGCGGCGACAACGCGCCGCCGTGGGACACCTTGGGGCCGTTGGGCAATGCCGAGCGTTTGAACTGACTGAACGAGTAGAAACGTTGCACGAAGGTCTGCAGCCAGTGCCGAATCTCCTTGAGCGGATAGGTCGGCCGCTTGTCCTCGGGAAATCCCGCCGGCCAGCTCCCCCGCCCGGGATCGCTCCATGCGTGCCAGGCCAAAAACGCGATCTTCGACGGCCGGAATCCGTAGCGCAGCACATAGAACAGCGAAAAGTCTTGCAGGGCAAACGGCCCGACCTTCGCCTCGCTGCTCTGCAGCTCTTCTTCCTCACCAGTCGGAATGAGTTCGGGAGTGATCTCGGTATCGAGTACCGACTGCAGCACCTCGTCGACGTCCGACTCGAACTCCCCCGACGAGATGACCCAACGGATCAGGTGCTGAATCAGCGTCTTGGGCACCCCGGCATTGACGTTGTAGTGCGACATCTGGTCGCCGACGCCGTACGTCGACCAGCCCAGGCCCAGCTCGGAGAGATCGCCGGTGCCCAGCACGATCCCGCCGCGCTGATTGGCCAGCCGGAACAGGTAGTCGGTGCGCAGGCCGGCCTGCACGTTCTCGAACGTGATGTCGTAGACCTTCTCGCCCCGGGCGAACGGATGATCCATCTCCTTGAGCATCAGCGCCGCGGTGTCGCGGATGTCGATCTCAGCGAAGGTCAC
Organism: uncultured Actinomycetota bacterium; assembly: GCA_963832935.1. Taxonomy (GTDB): domain Bacteria; phylum Actinomycetota; class Actinomycetes; order Mycobacteriales; family Mycobacteriaceae; genus Mycobacterium. The sequence goes on along the minus strand of CAWHWA010000004.1, from coordinate 654,637 downwards.
CCCGAGGGCGCGGCTCAGCTCGATCGCGTTGCGCTTGGTGCGATCTCCCGTCGCGAAACCCGGCAACGTGAACGCCAGAATGTCGCTGCGCGGCCGGTGTTCGCGGTCCATCGCGCGGGCGGCGACGATCAGCGCATGCGTCGAGTCCAGCCCACCGGAGATCCCGATGACGACCTTCGGATAGTTCAGCGCGCGCAACCGCTGTTCGAGCCCGGACACCTGGATGTTGTACGCCTCGTAGCAATCCTGTTGCAGCCGTTGCGGATCGGCGGGGACGAACGGAAAACGCTCGACCGTTCGCCGCAGGCCGATGTCGCCGGCGGGCGGGTCGAGCCGGAACTCGATGCGCCGGAAGGATTCCGCCAACGGCCGGTGATGGCGTCGGTTGTCGTCAAACGTGCCCATCCGTAGCCGCTCTGAGCGAAGCAGCCCGGTGTCGACGTCGGCGACCGAACGACGCTCCCCTTTGGGGAAGCGCTCGGATTCGGCCAGCAGTACGCCGTTTTCGAAGATCATGGTCTGCCCGTCCCAGGCCAGATCGGTTGTCGATTCGCCCTCCCCCGCGGCGGCATAGACGTAGGCGGCCAGGCATCGCGACGATGCCGAGCGCGCGAGCAGGCGGCGGTCCTCGGCCCGCCCGATCGTGATCGGGCTGCCGGACAGGTTCGCCAACACCGTCGCACCGGCCAACGCCGCTTCCGCACTCGGCGGGATCGGCACGAACATGTCCTCGCAGATTTCGACGTGCAGCACGAAATCGGGAAGATCGGTTGCCGCGAACAGCAGATCGGGGCCGAAAGGCGCCTGGATGTCGCCGATCCGGATGATGCCGCGCTCGTCGTCACCGGGCGCGAGCTGGCGGCGCTCGTAGAACTCCCGATAGGTGGGCAGATACGACTTGGGCACCACCCCGAGCACCACGCCGCGGTGGATGACGACCGCGGTGTTGTAGATGCGCTGCCGGTAGCGCAGCGGGGCGCCGATGACCAGGACGGGCAGCAGATCGACCGAGTTGGCGACGACGTCGGCAAGCGCGGCTTCGACGTCGTCGAGCAGGAGGTCTTGCAGGACGATGTCCTCGATGGAGTACCCGGACAGCGTCAGTTCCGGGAAGACGGCCACGGCGACGCCGTCGTCGTGGCACTCGCCGGCCAAGCCCAACACCGACGCAGCATTGGCCGCCGGGTCGCCGAGCGTGGTGTGGTGCGTACACGCGGCGACCCGGACAAAACCCTGGCTGTAGCTGTTGTAGAAGTCCATCGCCCTTCCATTGTCGCCCGACCAGTGTAAATAAGCATGCACCGGCCCCGGTTACGCTGAATTTTGTGGCCTGCTATGCACTCCTCGCATACGGCTTTGCTCACCGCGATGCCGATCCCGTTGGGGCGTCTGCCCTCAATGTTCGGTGAACAAGGGTCCGAGGAATCGCTCGATCAGCTGTCGTTCGCTGCCGGGCTCATTCACCGGCCAGTACCACAGCGAAAGCACCACACGGATGAGCCATTGCGCCGCTGCCGGGTCGGGCTGCAGAGCCGCCGATCATCTCCTCGGCAAGGTCTGCTATCACTGGCGATGCGATCAGCCATGCGACGTCGTCGGCGTGTGGGGCAGAGCCCATCATCAGACGGCCCAACGGCTCGGCTCGGATGTGCTGCAATCCCACGACAACGGCTGTCACCACGCGATCCGCGCCCTGCAGGTCCCTGATGGTCTCGCGCACAGCTGCCACCACGCGCGCCGACAACCGTTCGGTGAGGGCATCGCGGATGGCGGTCTTTCCGCCGACGTGGCGATAGATAGTGGCGGGCGAACAGTGAGCCTTCTTGGCCAACGCCTCGATCGTGAACGTGTCGAAGCCGTTACGCGAAATCAGGTCGGCGGCTGCGGCATATATCCGTTCGCTGGCCACATCCCGACGGTCGGGCCCAACCAGCCAATCTTGCGCCATCGGCGACGTCCTTTCCGGAGATGAAGGCCGACAGCGATTCTCTCATCGTGAGAGATTCGCACCGATATCTTCTCACGACTGTGCCCAGCTCACCCGTGGTGTCGTGCGCTCCGGACATCCCATCCCGTGCCGATTAAGCCTTTCAACTTGTCGCGTCGCCGTTGACGGTGGACACCGCACCCGATCAACCTGAGCCCATGGCCGTCCTCGACGATCCGATCCAGCTCTTCGGTGACGAACCGATCCAGGACCCCTACCCCCTGTATGACCGCATGCGCAGCGAGACACCGGTGCACCGAATCGGCCAATCGGCGTTCTACGCGGTCTGCAGTTGGGACGCCGTCGTGGAGTGTGTCAACCGCGTCGAAGACTTTTCTTCCAACCTCACCGCAACCATGGTGTATCAGGACGACGGCACCATCACGCCGTTCACCATGAGCCCGCTGGACGATCCTTCACACGTACTTGCGGTGGCCGACGATCCGGAACACGCCGTGCACCGCAAAGTGCTGGTTCCGCACTTGTCGGCCAAACGCATTCGCGACATCGAGCGCTTCGCCGCCTCCACTGCGGACCGACTATGGCGGGAGAACGCGCACGGCGGACAGATCGAGTGGATGAGCGCGATGGCCAACCGGTTACCCATGATGGTGGTCGCCCGGCTGATCGGCGTCCCAGACAACGATGTCGACCAGCTGATCCGCTGGGCGTATGCCACCACCACGTTGCTTGATGGCATCGTTGCCGCCGAGCAACTTCAAGCTGCCGGAGTCAGCCGCCATGGAGTTGGGTGGCTACGTCTTGGAGCGCTTCGAAAAAGCAGCAACCAATCCGGCAGACAATCTGCTTGGCGACCTCGCAAGCCGTTGCGCCAGTGGCAAGCTAGACCAGATCACCGCGCTGGGCATGATGCTGATCCTGTTCGGTGCTGGAGGCGAGTCCACTGCCTCCCTACTGGGCAGCGCCACATGGATTTTGGCTACCCACCCCGAGATTCAGCGAGAAGTCCGCGACAACCCCGCGCTGCTGGGACCGTTCATCGAAGAGGCTCTACGATACGAACCGCCGTTTCGCGGCCACTATCGGCATGTCCGCAACGCCACCTCCCTCGCAGGTGTCGAACTACCTGCCGATTCCCATCTCTTGCTGATGTGGGGGGCCGCCAACCGCGACCCCGACCACTTCGAAAGCCCTCACGAGTTCCGGCTCGATCGGCGAACTGGAAAGGGCCACATCACCTTTGGCAAGGGCGCGCACTTCTGCGTCGGGGCCGCGCTCGCCCGGTTGGAGGCCCAGATTGTGCTCGGTCAGCTCCTTGAGCACACTTCGAAGATCGAAGCCGCTGAAACCGGGCGCTGGCTGCCGAGCCTCCTCGTGCGGCGTCTCGAACATTTGAAACTGGCAGTCAAATGACTATGAGCGCCGCCAGCAAGTTCGTCAGCTTCGTCGTCAGGCCCGTGGGCCGCGCGGTTCTTCTCAATCTCCACGCGGCAATTCGAACCCGACGGCTGGGTACGGCGGGGTGGACAGGTGCGGTGAACACCGACTATGACCCGATGGATCCCGTCACCGCCGCGCAACCCTTCGATGCTTATCGGGCGTTGCACAGGGGTGGTCGGGTGCACTACAACCCGAAGCGGGCCACCTGGATTTTAAGTCGCCTGGAAGATGTCAGAAGTGCACTGCGCGACACCGATCAGGTAACCAGCACCGAAGGGGTCACCCGGCTGAAGTTCTCGGCTCCGCTTGCAGTGCTCACCGATGGTGAGGAACATGCGCGGCTGCGCAAGCAGGTCCAGCCGGGGTTCAGCAAAGGGGCGATGGACGGCTGGCGAGGAATAACCGAGAAGCTGGCAGTTGAACTCGTCGCCGATCTGCTGCGCAACCCCGGTTGTGATGTCGTGCAGCAGTTGGCGATTCCGATGCCCATCCGGCTCATTGCCCAGATTCTGGGAGTCCCCGAATGCGACGTCCGCGACTTTCGGCGATGGTCGGAGGACGCCGTGCGAATCATGGATTTCGCGCCGACACCGAGCGGCCTGGTGGGAACCGCCAAGGCCATGGCAGCCGTGGCCGCGTTGCGCCGATATTTCTTGCGGCAGTTCTCCACCGGTGGGCTGAAGGGGTCCGGCACCGTCTTGGGTCCGCTGCTCGAACACAACACCGACGGCAGCCTCACCGACCAACAACTCTTCCTCATCGCAGTACATCTGCTGATCGCTGGCAACGAGACGACCACCAACCTGCTGGGCGGGATGTTCGACACCTTTGCCCATGATCCCGAACAGTACGACCTGATCCGCGCCAACCCCGACCTCATCCCGATAGCCATCGAGGAGCACCTACGGATCACCACCCCGATCCAGAATCTCTACCGCTACACCCGTGCCGACTATCAGGTCGGCGACGTCACCATCCCGAATGGATCACGGGTCCTGCTGTCCTTCGGGGCGGCCAACCGCGACCCGCTGGCCTTCGACAACCCCGACGAATACCGCGCCGACCGCAACCCCCGCACGCACGTCGGATTCGGCTATGGCGCACATATGTGCCTGGGCGCGCCATTGGCACGGATGGAAGCGCAGGCGGTCCTGCGCGAGTTGGTGAGCCAAGTTTCCCGTATCTCAGCAGTTAAGGAGACGACATGGTCCACCCACAGCTCACTGCGAGGGCCAACTCACCTATCGATCCACCTAACACCGGCCTGACGCAGCCAGCTCGCTCTCGACACACATTTGTTCGGTGCGGCGATCTCAGCGATCGGGTTGGCGCACATCGCGAGACCCGAGCTGTTCGAGGACGTTAACCGTCAGATGTTCACGCGCAACATCCGACGCCATATCTACATCAACGGCACCATCGAGACGTTGCTCGGCATCGCGGTGATAGCCCCGCGCGTCCGCAGGTTTGTCCCCGTCTTCGGGGCGCTCTACCTTACGTACCTCGGCGGCAACATCATTCGACGTCGCAGGGGCAGCCCAGGCGGCGCGTGAGCGGCATTGCACTGTCTTGAAATGGATCACATTCAAGACATCGCTGGCGGCGGGCGCCGACTGCAATCACAGCCGCAATCACCTGGTTGTGCGCTGACCGCTGCCAGCGCTGAAGTGACCCCTTTCAGCTAGAAGCCGACGTTTGAAACGAATCCTGGTCTCGCGGCGATAACAGGAAGGTCACGGGTTGGTGGGCCAGCGCCTCGGCTGCGGGTCCCCCAGACATACCGCCGGCGTCAGCGAGGGGAGGCGAATGAAGGCAAACGGCATTGTGGCCGCCTTCGCCGTGGGCAGCGCGCTCTCGCTGGGACCATCGATGGCTACGGCACCGGCCAACGGGGATCCAGCAGCGGATTTGACGATAGGCCGCACGATCGACCACAACCCACTCAGCGATTACGAGGGCTACTGCACGTGGGGTGCCCAAGAACAGATACACGCCCATACCGGCTACTACATCAAAGCGCTCACCGGAAATGCCGAAACCTGGGCAAACCAAGCCGAAGCGGCAGGCTGGACCGTAGTGGGCGACGCACAGCCCCACTCGGTCGCCGTCTTCAGCAGCTCGCTCGTCGGGGGCGTCGGGCACGTCGCCTGGGTCGACGCGGTCAGCGGCAGGGCCGATCACGATCACCGAAATGAACAGCGGCTACGGGGCCACCGCCGCCAACGGATACCACACCTCAGGCTTCCACGAATTCGACACCCGAACCGTCGAAGCTGTCCCGGGGATCAGCTACATCCTGATCCCCTAGACTGGTCGCACCGGGAGGAACGACATACGAGCGTCCCGAAACTCGGTCTCGTATTCTTCGCGAACACTTGGACGCTGCAGGGTTGTCTGGCTTTACTATCCGATTGGCGCGTACGGCGTCGAAGGAGGCCTTGCCATGGCGCTGCCCGCTTTGGTCCTTGTGCACGGGGGCGGGCTCGCCGCCGATTCTTGGGAACTCACCGTCGATGAAATCCACCGGCTGGCACCGGAGTTAACCGTGCTTGCCCTCGACATGCCGGGACGGCGGAACAAGCCAGGAGACCTGAGGGAGATGACCATCGCCGACTTTGTCGACTCGCTCGTCGGCGACATCGAGTGCGCCGGGTTGGAGGACGTCGTCCTCGTCGGTCATTCGATAGGAGGTATGACGCTGCCAGGAATGGCCACCAAGCTTGGCGCGGCGCGGGTACGCGAAATGATCTTCGCCGCCGCATTCCTTCCTGCCGAAGGCGCATCCCTTGTGGACAGCTTGCCGTGGGTCCTCGCGAGAATCGCGCGCCGCTTCGCAACGAGAGGCGTGCCGAGCGAGACGCCAAGATGGCTAGCGCAATTCGCGTACTTGAACGCAATTCCCTTGCGTCGCCGCCGATTCATGACCGGCAAGCTCTACGCGGAATCACTTCGCATCCTCACAGAGAATCTGTCTTGGCGAGGAATGCCTGACGACATTCCGCGCACCTGGATTCTGACCCTGCGGGATCGCGCCATCGCGCCGAAGTTGCAACGCAGGAGTATTGAAGCACTCGGCGGAGTACAGACGCTCATCGCGATCGATACGTGTCACTGCCTCATGGTCGGCGATCCGGAACGGCTGGCCGAGATTCTCGTTGAACGCTGCCGGCTCTACGGGTAGCCCTGACAGTCGACTTCGAGTCGTGAATGCCCCGTTCGGAACACCACATTCGAGAGTCTCAACCATTGGCACACAAGGGATGACTGGAATCGTGGTTATCAACGACGTTAAGCGTGACGGCGTGGGCCAGGGTGAACGCCGGACGCTCCACCAACGGCATGTGGATCGCGTTGGTCGGCCAGACAACCGTTGAACGCTCGGCCCAACTCGTTTTACGGTTGCTTTTACCTACATAGGCGTAGGCTAGGCTACGGATCCACGGCAGACCAAGGTCGGACCGGAAGAGAAGATTCCTCCTCTCCGCTGTGGCCCCCAGCACGAGCGCTAGGCACCCACGCGAAGCAAGGCCCATCAACTGGGCACTGCGCGGTGGGCTTGCGTCAAGGGCGAAACTGCCCCCTGACGCCGAGGCCACATTTCACCGCGCAATCATGCACGCTTGGTAACCAAGTATTGGTGCTTCGGACGGCGCTCCTGTTCGTCAGGAATGCCGTCCGACTCGTGTATGCCAAACTCCCGGGCCGGTAGTGGTCTGCTCGCCGAAGGCAAGCACCTCTGCGTGCTAGGTGCTCAGGCCTGCTCGGTCTGGAATCAGACGACATACGAGAGTCTCGAAAGTCGGTCGCGGTTTGCTGCGCCGACGGTGGTTGGTGTGACAGTCTGTGCGGGTGTCCGCAGGGGCCCCGCCTTCTGGTGTTGTGACGTTCTTGTTCACCGATATTGAGGGTTCGACCCGTCGGTGGGAAGCAGACGCGGACTCGATGCGAAAGGCCCTCGCCGCCCATGACGAGGTGTTGCGCTCGGCGGTCGAGGCGCACGGGGGCTGGTTGTTCAAGCACACCGGCGATGGTGTGTGCGCGGCGTTCTCGTCGCCGCGCTCTGCAGTGGATGCTGCTATGGCCGCGCAGCTGAGGCTGGAGTTGCCGGTACGGATGGGCATCGCAACCGGCGAGGCCGAACTTCGCGACGGTGACTACTTCGGTACGGCGCTCAATCGAGCGGCGAGGGTGATGGGTGCCGGTCACGGCGGCCAGATCCTGGTCGCCGATTCGACAGCCGGGCTGCTAGGCGGCGTTGATCTTCTGAATCTGGGGCCGCGCCGACTGCGGGATGTGCCGATACCGGTTGGGGTGTTCCAAGTACGGTGCAGCGGGGCTCCGCGTGGAGTTTCCGCCGCTGCGGGCGCTCGATGCCACGCCGGGAAACCTGCATCCGGCGACCACGAGCTTGATTGGGCGCGAGTCCGAGGTCGACGCGATCAAGACCGCAGTGAGGTCTCACCGGTTGGTGACGCTGACCGGGGTAGGCGGAGTTGGCAAGACGCGCCTCGCAACTAGAAGTCGCGGCACAACTGGCCGATGAGTTCCCCGACGGCGCTTGGGTTTTCGAACTCGCAGCCGTCACCGATCCGGCATCAGTGCCCGACGCGGTGGCCGCGGTGCTTGGCATCACCCAGCAACCCGGCAAGACGGTAAGTGAGTCCGTGGCCGCCGCGCTGGAAGGCCGGTCACGGCTGTTGGTCTTCGACAATTGCGAACACGTCCTGGATGCCGCCGCCGACCTGATCGAGGCGATCCTGGCCCGTTCCGCGACGGTGAAATTTCTGGCCACCAGCCGGGAAGGCTTGCGGGTGGCTGACGAACAGCTTTGGCCGGTGCCGTCACTCGACGTGCGCAGCGGTGTCGACTCGGCCGCCGCGACCCTGTTCATGCGAACGGGCTCGAAGCTGTCGCGCCCGGTATCTCGCTGGCAGGCGCTGAGGCCGGGCGCGGTGGTGGAGATCTGCCACCGCTTCGACGGAATCCCGTTGGCGATCGAGCTGGCCGCCTCTCGCATGCAGTCGATGACGGTCACCGAGTTACGGGATCGGCTCGATGACCGGTTCCGGCTCCTGGTCGGGTCGCGGCGGGGGCTGGAGCGCCACCAAACACTGCGTCATGCGGTGCCGTGGTCCCATGACCTGCTCGACGACACCGAAAAGGCCTGCTGGCAAGGTGTTCGGTGTTCGGCGGAGGGTTCGACCTCGCGGCTGCGTACGCAGTGGGTGGCTGCGGCGACGACTTGGCCACGCTGGATGTGCTCGATGCGCTGGTACGCAAGTCGCTTCTGGTCGCCGACCGGTCGTCGGGACGAACCCGGTTTTCAATGCTGGAGACCATCCGCCAGTTCGCCGAAGAGCAAATCGTCGCCCGCGGCGAAGCATCCCAGATTCGGGCCGCCCACTCGCGGTACTTCGCCGGACGGGAAGCCGACATCATGGCCCTGTGGGACGGCCCCCGCCAGCGGGAGGTGCACGACTGGTTCACATTCGAACTGGCTAATCTGCGCACCGCATTCCGCTGGGCCGCCGACCACGACGATCTGGACGTCGCTGCCCCGATCGCAACATCTGCGGCATGGCTCGGGTATCTGACTGAGAATTACGAACCGATCGCGTGGGCCGAAGAGCTCATCGAGCCGGCACGCGCCGTCGACCACCCCCGACTCACGGCCCTGTATTTGATGGCGTCGAACTGCTATATGGCAGGACGGATCGGACCGGCCATTCGGTACACCGAGGCCGCCGAGGAGGCGATCAGCGGTGGACGCGACCACGTCCCGTACGGCGCCGAAGGACTCGTTGGCGCTCCCTACGTTGCCGTCGGCCAGCCGGAACGGTGGGCTAGCCGGTGTCGCGCTCAGCTCGCACGCGGTTCCGGCGCCCAGCCGTTAACCACGGCGTGCCTCGTCATCGCACTGGATGCTGTCGGTTCCTTTGACGAGGCGATCGAGACCGCGAACGGTCTAATCGATGCCGCCGAAGCAACCGGCAACCCGTATGTGATCGCGTCCGCGCTGCACTCCTACGGCTGGGCCGTCCACGACGCCGATCCCGCCGGCTCACTCGCTGCCCTGCGCCGGGGCCTCTCGATCGCCCACGACAGCGGCAACCGCTTCACCGTCACAAATCTTTCGACCAACATGTGCCTGGTCCAAGCGGAACATGGTGAGGCGTTGGCCTTCTTCGAATACGTCACCGTGGCGATCGACAACTATCACGACTCGGGCAACACCTACATGATCCGCGCCCCCTTCGGTTTACTCGCCGCGGTTTTCTACCGGCTCGGACGATACGAGCCGGCGGCCACCTTCGCCGGGTTCGCCGCCGCATTCCCCGTCGCCTCCGCCCTGGCTCAGTTCGGCATCGCAATGACGCACCTCCGCGATGTGCTCGGTGAAGCGATCTACGAATCGCTCGCCCGCCACGGCGAGGCGATGACCATCGCGGAAATGGTGACCTACGCCTACGACCAGATCGGCCAGGCCCGCGCAGAGCTGAACGCCGTCTCGAAATAGACCTTGAGCTCAAGACCACATTGGAGACATCACCGAAGGCAGACACCCCGCTTCGATATCGCCGGTGACGGCGTTCGGCGATATCGGTATCAGAAATCTCTCTAGCTAGACCCGTACTCTCGAATACGTGACAGCGCCGCCCCGAATCTCCGGAACTTGTCGCGCTGTTGGCCGGACGCCGGGTCGCGGTGCTGACAGGTGCGGGGATATCCACCGACTCCGGCATTCCCGACTACCGGGGACCTGATTCGCCGCCGAGCAACCCCATGACCATTCGCCAGTTCACCTCGGATGCCGTGTTCCGGCAGCGGTACTGGGCGCGCAACCACGTCGGCTGGCGGCACATGGACGACACGCAGCCCAACGCCGGGCACCGGGCGCTGGCCGCACTGCAGCACGCCGGGGTGGTGACCGGCGTGATCACCCAGAACGTCGACCTGCTGCACACCAAGGCCGGCAGTGCGAACGTGGTCAATCTGCACGGCACCTACGCGCAGGTGATCTGCCTGAGCTGCGGCCACACCATGAGCCGCGCCGTGCTGGCCGAAGAGCTCGAGGCACTCAACCCGGGATTCATCGAGCGCGCCGAGGCGATCGGCGGGCTGGCGGTGGCTCCCGACGCCGACGCCGTCGTCGCCGATACCACGTCGTTCCGCTATCTCGACTGCCCGCGCTGCGCCGGCATGCTCAAACCCGATATCGTCTACTTCGGCGAAAGCGTGCCCAAAGATGTTGTGGCCCAGGCATACTCACTGGTCGATGACGCCGAGGCGCTGCTGGTCGCGGGCTCGTCGCTGACCGTATTCTCCGGCTACCGGTTCGTGCGGCACGCTGCCGCGCTCGGCATCCCGGTCGCCATCGTCAACCGCGGCCCCACCCGCGGTGACGATCTGGCCACCGTCAAAGTCGACGGCGGGTGCTCCGAATTGTTGGTGCTGCTCTCCGACGAGCTGGCGCCGCTGGCCTTGCGCTAGAACGTGCAGGGCATGCTGCGAACGGCGTGCACGAAGTTGCCCGCCACGTACGTGGGATCGCCCGCCTGGATGTCCGGGAGCTGGCGCAGCAGTTCGCCGAAGATCGCGCGCAGCTGCGCGCGTGCCACGTGGGCACCGAGGCAGAAATGCACTCCGCCACCGCCGAAGCCGAGATGGGGATTGGGGCTACGGCTCAGGTCGAATCGCGTCCGGATGATCGAATGCCTCGCCATCCCAGTTCCCGGACGCATAGAACATCACCACCTTCTCCCCCGCCGTGATGGTCTGGCCCCCCAGCTCGAAATCCGTTGCCGCCGTGCGGCGGAAGGTCATGACCGGCGTTGCCCAACGAACGAACTCCTCGACCGCCGTACTGATGCGGTTGTCGAAATCTGCTAGCAGCCAGGCTCTTTGGCCGGGGAAGTCGGTGAGCGCTTTCATGGCGTGGCTGATGGTCTGGCGGGTGGTGTCGTTGCCCGCCACGGACAGCAACACGAAGAAAGCGGCCACCTCCGCGTCGGTCAGCCGGTCACCGTCCACCTCGGCATGCACCAGGCTGCTGATCAGGTCGTCGCCCGGTTTCTCGCGGCGCTCCGCGGCGAGCGTCCCGACGAGTTGGTGCAGATACATCTGGTTTTCGACGATGACTTCCAACGCGGGTTACGCCCGTTGAGGAAATCGGGATCGCCCCACGACACCAGCGCGTCGGCTGGCATGTGTCATGCGCTCACGCTCGGAATCCGGAATCCCCACCATGTCCGACAGCGTGCGGATGGGTAATTCCTTGGCACAGTGATCGACGAAATCCGCACCGCTACCGGCGGCGCGCAACTCTTCGACGATGGCCTTCGCATTCGCCTGGATCGATTCCTCGATGCGGCGCACCTGCCTTGGCGTGAACGCAGCGTGAGCGACCTTGCGCAACTTGGTATGCCTCGGCGGGTCCATCGACAGGAACGACTGCGACGCCTCCAGGAGCTCCACCGGAACGCTCTCGAACATCACGCCCTTGCCGGACAGGAACACCTCGTTGTTGCGGCTGACCGTGACGATGTCCGCGCGCCGGGTGACCGCCCAATAACCGGGATCGTCGGGATCGGGCATCAAGGAGTCCTCGACCGGCGGATGCCAGCTCACCGGGCGCTCGGCGCGCAGCACCGCAAACGAGCGTTCGCGCTCGGCGGCCGTCGTCGACCAAAACGCGCGCGAGGACAAATCAATCGCGTCGTAGGCACGGGGACGGCTAGAGCGCCCGGTCATTACTGCCATCGTTGGTCCTCCATCACACGTGACCGCCAGCCATAAAACTGCGTCGAACAATATGCCTAGACACTATGTCTAGTCAATATGTTGAATGGTCGGTTATGCTCGGCAAATGCCGTCGGTGACCCGCAAGCCGCAGCCCAAGCGCGAGCACACGCGCCAGCAGCGGCGTGAGCAGATGGAGCGCCGGCTGCTCGACGCCACCGAGCGGCTGATGCGCGGCGGTGCCAGTTTCACCGAGCTCAGCGTGGACCGGCTGTCGACCGAGGCCGGCATCTCGCGCGCCAGCTTCTACATCTACTTCGAGGACAAGGGCCACCTACTGCGCCGGCTCGCCGGCCAGGTATTCGCCGATCTCGCCGAGAGCGCGGATCGCTGGTGGAGCGTGGCGGGGCGACACGATCCCGCCGACGTCCGCGCGGCGATGGCCGGCATCGTGGCCACCTACCGCCGTCATCAACCGGTGCTCGTCGCGCTGAACGAGATGGCCGCCTATGACCCGCTGGTCGGCGCGACCTACGGCAACCTGCTGACCGCCATCACCGGCCGATTGACCCGCGTCATCGAAGACGGCCAGGCCGACGGCTCGATCCGCCCTGAGTTGCCCGCGGCCACCACCGCCAGCGCCCTGACCTGGATGGTCGAGCGGGTCATGCCAGCAGAACCTTCCCGGCGCGCCGGACTCCTACGATGCCGAACTGGCCGCGACGCTGGCCGAAATCATCTGGGCCACTTTGTATCTCAAGGCACAGCCGACGCGCTGATGCGTTATACCGCGACCAGGTCGTCGGCATGCACCGCGGGCCGGCGCAGCTCGCCGGGCAGCTCCGAGGTCGACCGGCCCATCATGGTCGGCAGTTCGGCCGCGTCGTAGGCGACCACGCCACGGGCCACCACGGTCGCGTCCGGTCCGCGCAATTCGACGACATCCCCGCCGTAGAACCGGCCCGATACCGCGGTGATGCCCGCGGCCAGCAGCGAGCGGCGTTGCTCCACCACCGCGCGCACTGCACCCGCATCCAGGGTCAGCGTGCCGCTGGACTCGGCGGCATAGCGCACCCAGAACCGGCGGGCCGACATCCGCATCGGGCCGCGCGGCGAACACAGTCCCCGACCGTGGCGTCGGAGAGCGCCGTCGCGGCATCCGAAGCCGCGGCCAGCAGTACCGGCACCCCGGCGTCGGCGGCCAGTAGCGCCGAGGACATCTTCGACGCCATCCCCCCGGTGCCCAGCTCGCTGCCCGGGCCGGCCACCACACCGACGAGATCCGACGACGCGGCGACCTCGGGAATGAAGCGCGCCCCCTTGGTCTTTCGCGGATCTGTGTCGTAGAGGCCATCGATGTCGGAGAGCAGCACCAATGCCTCGGCGCCCACCAGGTGGGCCACCAGCGCCGAAAGCCGATCGTTGTCGCCGAATCGGATCTCGTTGGTGGCCACCGTGTCGTTTTCGTTGACGATCGCCACCGCGTGCAGCGCGCGCAGCCGGTCCAGGGTGCGCTGGGCGTTGGTGTGCTGGGCCCGCATCGAAATGTCGTGCGCGCTGAGCAGCACCTGCCCGACCGTGCGCCCGTAGCGGGCGAATGCCGCACTCCACGAGTTCACCAGCGCGACCTGACCCACGCTGGCCGCGGCCTGCTTGGTCGCCAGATCCTTTGGGCGACGGGATAATCCGAGCGGCTCGATGCCGGCGGCGATGGCGCCCGAGGACACGATCACGACGTCGGTGCCCGCCTTCATCCGCGCCTCGATCGCATCGGCCAGCCCGGCCAGCCGGCTGGCGTCGAATACCCCGGACGGTGTGGTCAGCGCATTGGTTCCGACCTTGACGACCAGACTGCGTGCGGTACGGATGGTTTCGCGATGCGCGTCGCTCACGACTCGTCACCGTGTTCGCGGCGCCGACGTCGGGCGGCCTTGCGCTCGTCGGCGCCGATGCGGTCGGTGTGTTCCAGCCGCACGTCGGTACCGCGGCCGGTCATCGTGACGTCGTCCCCCGCCGGCGTTTGCGGCTCCCAGTCGAACGTCATCTCACCGATGGTCACCGCACACCCGGGTTGCGCGCCCAGCCGCAGCAGCTCCTCTTCGACGCCGAGGCGGGCCAGCCGATCGGCGAGATAGCCGACGGCCTCGTCGTTGATGAAATTGGTCTGGCCGATCCAGCGTGCGGGCCGTGCACCGGTGACGACGAAACCGCCCTCGCCGTCGGGCTCGACGGTGAAACCGCTGTCGTCGACCGGCACCGGACGAATCACCGGCCGCCGCGGCACGGCTTTCGGCCGCGCGGCGTTGTAAGCCGACGATCATCTGCCACAGCCCAAAGATCAACGGCTGCAATCCTTCCCGGGTGGCCGTCGACACCAGGAACACCGGCCAGCCACGCTCGGCGACCTCGTCGCGGACGAACTCGGCGAGCTCACGCGCCTCCGGGCACGTCGATCTTGTTGAGCACCACCGCCCGTGGCCGCTCGGCCAGGTCGACCAGCGCCGACATCCCCTTGCAGCGTCGGCGTGTACGCGGCGAGTTCGGCTTCCAGCGCGTCGATGTCGGAGATCGGGTCGCGGCCCGGGTCGGCGGTGGCGCAGTCGACGACATGCACCAGCACCGCGCATCGCTCGATGTGGCGCAGGAAATCCAGGCCCAGGCCGCGGCCCTCGGACGCGCCCGGGATCAAACCGGGCACGTCGGCGACGGTGAACGATGTGCTCGCCGGCCGAGACCACGCCGAGATTGGGAACCAGCGTGGTGAACGGGTAGTCGGCGATCTTCGGTTTGGCCGCCGAAATCACCGATACCAGCGATGACTTTCCCGCCGAGGGAAACCCGACCAGCCCGACATCGGCGACGGTCTTGAGCTCGAGGGTGAGGTCGCGGGCCTGGCCCGGCTCGCCGAGCAGGGCGAAGCCGGGCGCCTTGCGGGCGCGAGACGCGAGCGCCGCGTTGCCCAGCCCGCCGCGGCCACCGGCGGCGGCGTCGAAGCGGGTGCCCGCACCGACCAGATCGGCCAGCAGCCGGCCGTTTTCGTCCAGAACGACGGTGCCGTCGGGAACCTTGACTTCCAGGTCGGCACCGGCGGCGCCGTCGCGGTTGTTGCCCATCCCCTGCTTGCCGGCCGACGCGGTGACGTGCGGACGGAAATGGAAGTCCAGCAGGGTGTGCACCGCGGGGTCGACGACGAAGACGATGCTGCCGCCGCGGCCGCCGTTGCCGCCGTCGGGGCCGCCGAGCGGCTTGAATTTCTCGCGGTGGACCGAAGCGCAGCCGTTACCGCCGGAACCCGCCCGCGCGTGGATGACGACTCGATCGACAAACCGAGGCATCGGGCGTCCTCTCACCCATCGAGCGTGCCGCTACTGGGAGGTCGATCATCGCAGTGCGGGCACGCCCGCGACGCTCAGTCGGCGGTCTGCCCGGCCGCGACGATGCTGATCGTCTTGCGTCCGCGCTTGACCCCGAACTCGACGGCGCCGGCCTCCTTGGCGAACAGCGTGTCATCGCCGCCGCGCCCGACGTTGGCGCCGGGGTGGAACTTGGTGCCGCGCTGGCGGACCAGGATCTCGCCGGCCTTGACGACCTGGCCGCCGAACCGCTTGACGCCAAGCCGCTGAGCGTTGGAGTCGCGACCGTTGCGCGAGCTGGAAGCGCCCTTCTTGTGTGCCATGTCTGTCGCCTCGTCTACTTGATTCCGGTGACCTTCAGGACCGTCAGCCGCTGACGGTGTCCCTGACGCTTGTGGTAGCCCGGTCTTGTTCTTGAACTTGTGGATACGGATCTTCGGGCCCTTGGTGTGCTCGAGCACCTCGCCGGTCACCGCGACCTTGGCCAGCGCCTGGGCGTCGGTGGTGACGTTGGCGCCGTCGACGACCAGCGCGACCGGCAGCGACACCTCGGCGCCGGGCTCGGACTCGAGCTTCTCGACCTTGACCACGTCTCCGACGGCGACCTTGTACTGCTTGCCGCCGGTCTTGACGATTGCGTAGGTCGCCATCGTTGCTCCTGCCTTTCTTCTAGCCTGTGCTCAGCCGCTGCTCAGCGCTCGCGCGCGTGCCACCGGCGGTGCGCGTGGGTGGGTCTGGGGGTGCGGGCCTGCGCCGATTTCCCGGGAGTCCCGCTGTCGCCGGCCAAAGTCTAGTCACCCGGCTTGACGACAACTGTCCAGGGTACGTGACCAGCGGCTACAGGGTCAAACCAGCAGTCTGGCGCGCCACATCCGCGCTATGACAGCGCAACGACGCAGCTCAAGGCTTCCGGTTAGTCCACGTGGATCGGCGGGCCGGCCGGCCGGCCGGCCGCGCGGCGCCGCCGCGGCCGTCCAAGAGCCGACTCGTCGTCGGAATCCTCGTCATCGACGTCATCGTCGTCGTCGTCGTCCTCGTCGTCCGTCGTCGTCGTCGTCGTCGTCGTCGAGGTCATCGTCGTCGTCATCGAGATCCTCGTCGTCGAGTTCGTCGTCTACCGAGTCGTCTTCGTCGACGTCGTCAGTCGTCCTGATCGGTGTCGTCATCGTCCTCGGTGTCCTCGTCGGAGTCCTCGAAGTCATCGGAGTCGGTGTCGTCCAGGTCAGCGGGCCCCTCGGCCTTGGTCTGCTCGTCGATCTCGGCGGTGGTTTCCTCGTCGACTCGTCGGCCTCGCCGATTCGCCGTCGTCGTGGGGATCCGACCGAGCCGGCCGCCATCGCCTTGAACATCGGATGCTCGCCGGGCGCGTGCACGGGCACCTTGGCCACCGCGGGCTGGTCGGCGGCTCTTCGGACCGGCCCTTCTTCGACCGCCTGCCCCGCCGGCCACCGGACTCGGACTTGCGCGCGCTCGCCGGCGCCGGAGTCGACCGGGTCGGCGTGCAGCAGGATGCCGCGGCCGCCGCAGTTCGGGCACGACGTCGAGAACGCCTCGATCAGCCCGGTTCCCAGCCGCTTGCGGGTCAGTTGCACCAGCCCCAGCGACGTCACCTCGGACACCTGGTGACGGGTGCGGTCGCGGGCCAGCGACTCGGTCAGCCGGCGCAGCACCAGGTCGCGGTTGGACTCCAGCACCATGTCGATGAAGTCGATGACCACGATGCCGCCGATGTCACGCAGCCGCAGCTGGCGCACGATCTCCTCGGCCGCCTCGAGGTTGTTCTTGGTGACCGTCTGCTCGAGGTTGCCCCCGGACCCGGTGAACTTGCCGGTGTTGACGTCGACCACCGTCATCGCCTCGGTCCGGTCGATCACCAGCGTGCCGCCCGACGGCAGCCACACCTTGCGGTCCATCGCCTTGGCCAGTTGCTCGTCGATGCGATGCACGGCAAACACGTCCGGCCCGGCCTGCCCGTCCGGTCCGGCGGCGGGCTCGTACTTTGTCAGCTTCGAAACCAGTTCGGGAGCAACGGAATTCACGTATTCGTTGATGGTGTTCCAGGCCTCGTCGCCGGAGACGATGAGCCCGGCGAAGTCCTCGTTGAACAAGTCGCGGATGACCTTGACCAGCACGTCCGGCTCTTCGTAGAGCGCCACCGCCGCGCCGGCGGCCTTCTCCTTGGTCTCGGTCGCCTTGGCCTCGATCTGTTCCCAGCGCTCCTGCAGGCGGGTGACGTCGCCGCGGATCTCGTCCTCTTTGACGCCCTCGGACGCGGTGCGGATGATCACCCCGGCGTCCGACGGCACCACCTCGCGCAGGATCTCCTTGAGCCGCTGGCGTTCGGTGTCGGGCAGCTTGCGGCTGATCCCGGTCGACGACGCACCCGGCACGTAAACCAGGTAGCGACCGGCCAGTGACACCTGGGTGGTCAGCCGCGCGCCCTTGTGCCCGACCGGGTCCTTGCTGACCTGGACGACCACATAGTCGCCGGGTTTGAGGGCCTGTTCGATCTTGCGCTCGGCCCCGCCGAGTCCCGCGGCTTCCCAATTGACCTCGCCGGCGTAGAGCACGCCGTTGCGGCCGCGGCCGATGTCGACGAAGGCCGCCTCCATCGAGGGCAGCACGTTCTGCACGATGCCGAGGTAGATGTTGCCCACCAAGGACGCCGATTCGCCGCCGACGTCACGAAATGCTCGACGACGATGCCGTCTTCGAGCACCGCGATCTGGGTGTAGCGCGCGCCCGGGTGCGGCGGCTCGGTGCGGACCCGGTCGCGCACCACCATGACCCGTTCGACGGCCTCGCGGCGCGCCAGGAACTCGGCCTCGGTCAGCACCGGCGGGCGGCGCCGTCCGGCGTCGCGCCCGTCGCGGCGGCGTTGCCGCTTGGCCTCCAGCCGGGTCGAGCCGCCGATGCCCTTGATCTCGGCATTGCTCGAGCCGTTGCTGCCGCCGCCACCGTCGGAGAGCCGGACTTGCCGCGCGGCGCCCGCTCGTGCACCACGGTGTTCGGCGGATCGTCGGGCGAGGCGCCCTCGTCGTTGTCGTCACTCGAACCACCCGACTTGCGCCGCCGGCGCCGGCGGCGGCGCCGAGTGGCGCCTCCGCCGAACCGTCGTCGTCGTCGTCATCGGAGTCATCCGAATCCTCGCCGTCGGCGTCGTCGGAGTCGTCCGAGTCGGTGGATTTCGAGCCGCGCTGCTCGGTCTCGCCGTCGTCGTCTGGCCGTCGGGTCCGCCCTGTTCACCGCGGCCGCGGCCACGACCCCGCCGGCCCCGACGCCGCCGCCGGTTGGCCGGCGATCGGCCTGGTCGTCGTCGTCGTCATCGTCGTCATCGTCGGAATCGTCGGTATCGTCGTCGTCGTCGTCGGCGCTGGCGTTCTCCGTCGGCCTGACGCGGTTGCGGCGCGACGAACAGCGGCATGTAGTGCGGCCGCTCGATCGGCGGCCTCCAGCATCAGCCGGGACTCGGGTTCCGCGGGCGTGGCTACTTCGGCATTGCTGAAGGCCACCAGAGTTCTCCGGCGGCCGGGGCGACAGCAGATCACGCACCCGGACCGCATCGTCGCGGTCCACGCCGGATTGCGCGCTGCGGATCCGTCCGTCGAGTGCGCTCAGCGCGTCCACCACCGCTTGCTGGTGGTCCCCAGCGCTCGTGCCAGCGAATGGACTCTCAGTCGGTCCGGCAGGTCCTCCTGGCTGGGTCGGTCGTTGAAGGTCTGAAGTCTGGTGCACCGTCTACCACGTATTCTCCTCAAGCCCCCGGGCGCGTCATTTCGACGCGGCCACGCGAGGGCTTCGCTATGTGCCCGGGTCACTTCTCCCGGGCTTGTGATGGTCTCGCCCCGAGCGGCTCAGGCGAACCCACTCGGCGCCTGTGCTGAATGACGGCCTGACATGCGGCGCCACATCGCGAGCTGGCGATGGTCGCGCTTGTCTAAGTCTTCATTCGGGTGTCTGACGCCGGTCCGGCGACGTTCACCCGCATGTCAGTATCCCACATCACGCTGCTGGCCCATACGCCCCTGACCTGGAACCCTGGCGACCCGGTCGGAAGCTAGGACCGCCTAAGCGCCGGGAAACCACAGCGCGATCTCGCGCTTTGCGGAATCGGTCGAATCGGACCCGTGCACCAGATTGAGCTGCGTTTCCAGCCCGAAATCGCCGCGGATGGTGCCCGGTGTGGCCTTCTCCACCGGGTCGGTGCCCCCGGCGATCTGACGAAACGCCGCGATCGCTCGCGGTCCCTGCACGATTGCCGCCACCACCGGTCCCGAGGTGATGAAGTCCAGCAACGATCCGAAGAACGGCTTGCCCTCGTGCTCGGCGTAATGCTGGGCGGCCAGCTCTTCGCTGACGCTGCCTGAGCTCCAGAGCCGCGATGATGAGGCCTTTTCGCTCGATGCGGCCGATGATCTCGCCGATCAGCCGCCGCTCGACGCCGTCGGGCTTGATCAGTACCAGGGTCCGTTCGGTCACGGCGGACAGCGTACAGAACCAATCGGCGCTGCAGCCTGGCGGTGTTTGCCCGTACTCCTGCCGCCGGCGGACCTCGGCACGGAAGTACGCGATCAGCAGCCACAGCCCGGTGAACAGCACACCGATGAACCCCACCCCCGGGTAGACCACGAAGCCGGCGAGCAGCAACCACCTGGACGCCCAGGTTCACCCAGATCGCCCAGGGCCTGCCCTGCAGCCCGGCCAGCAGGATCAGCAGCGCGGCCAGCCCGATCAGATAGCCCAGCGACGCCGCCGGTCAGGCCGCCGCCGACCGCGCCCACCACCGGTATCGCCAGCAGCACCACGATCGCCTCCAGGATCAGCGTCGCGGCCATCACCGCGCCGGAAGCTCTTCCAGGGGTCGGCCGGCGGCGGGCTCGGGTCGTTGTCGGTCATTCCGGATCACGACCAAACAAGCTCCGCGCGGCCCCGGCGGTGACCACCGAGCCGGTGATGACGATCCCGGTGCCGGAGAACGCCTCCGCGTCGCCCGTCCACCGCGGCATCGTCGACCAACGCGGTCGCGACGTCGATGGCGTCGCGCAGGTTCTCGGCGGTCAGCACCCGGTCGGGCCCGAACCGCTGCTCGCGCCGCCAGCGCCAGCGACTCGACGTCCAGCGCCCGCGGCGACCCGTTGTGGGTCACGACGACGGAATCGAACACCGGCTCCAGCGCGGCGAGGATGCCGTCCACGTCCTTGTCGGCCATCACGCTGAGCACCCCGACCAGGTATCGGAAGTCGAACTCGCCGGCCAGCGTCTGCGCCAGCGCGGCCGCACCGGCCGGATTGTGCGCGGCGTCGATGAACACCGTGGGTGCGCTGCGCATGCGCTCCAGCCGGCCGGGGCTGGTGACGGCGGCGAAACCGGCCCGGACCGCCTCGACGTCGAGCTGACGTTGCGCACCGGCGCCGAAGAAGGCCTCGACCGCCGCCAGCGCCAGCACCGCGTTGTGCGCCTGGTGTTCGCCGTGCAGCGGCAGGTAGACGTCGGAGTACACCCCGCCGAGACCCTGCAGCTGCAGCACCTGTCCACCGATCGCGACCTGACGGCCCAGCACCGCGAACTCGGAATCCTCGCGCGCCACCGCGGCATCGGCGCGCACGGACTGGGCCAACAGCACTTCCATCGCCTCCGGCACCTGGCGGGCGATGACCGCGACGGTGTCGGGCGAGCCGTCGGCGGCCTTGGTGATGATGCCCGCCTTCTCGCCGGCGATCCCGGCGATGTCGTCACCGAGATATTCGACGTGGTCGATGCCGATCGGGGTGATGACCGCCACCGGCGCGTTGATCACGTTGGTGGCATCCCAGCGCCCGCCCATACCCACCTCGACCACCGCGACGTCGACGGGCGCATCGGCGAACGCGGCGAACGCCATCGCGGTGAGGACCTCGAACTTGCTCATCGCCGGGCCACCCGGCGGCCTGCGACTGCGCGTCGACCATCTGCACGAACGGCTCGATCTCCCGGTAGGTCGCCACGTATTGCGCCGGGCTGATCGGCTTTCCGTCGATCGCGATGCGTTCGACCGCCGACTGCAGGTGCGGGCTGGTGGTTCGCCCGGTGCGCCGGTGCAGCGCGGTCAGCAGCGCGTCGACCATCCGCGCCACCGAGGTCTTGCCGTTGGTGCCCGCGATGTGGATCGACGGATAGCCGAGCTGCGGCGAGCCGAGCAGGTCCATCAGGGCGCTGATCCGGGTCAGGCTCGGCTCGATTTTGGTCTCCGGCCAGCGCTGGTCCAGCAGATGCTCGACCTGCAACAGCGACGCGATCTCGTCCGGCGTGGGCACCGTGTCGGTAGCCGGTTCCCACTCGGTCGGCTCGAAAGTCATTGCAGCCCGGCCAGCCTGGCGTTGATGCGCTCGGTTTCCTCTTGCGGCCACCCGCTGACGGTCGCGGATCTTGGCGACGACGTGCTCGGGCGCCTTGGCCAGAAAGTCCGCGTTGGCCAATTTGGCGGCGGTCGACGCCAACTCCTTTTGCGCTGCGGCCAGATCCTTTTCCAGGCGGCGGCGCTCGGCGGCGACATCGATGGTGCCCGAGGTGTCGAGTTCGACGACGACGGTGCCACGCGCCTAGCCGAACCTCCAAGGACACCGAGGCGCGGAAGTCCGGACCCGGCGCGGTGAGCCACGCCAGCGACGTCACCGCGGCCACCTGGGTGCTCAGGTCCGCAGTCGCCGATCCCGGCCAACCGGGCCGGCACCTTCTGCCGGTCGGCCAGACCCTGATCGCTACGGAACCGGCGAACCTCGGTCACCAGCTTCTGCATATCGGTAATCCGCTGCGCGGCAACGAGATCCAGGACGATGCCGGACGGTTTCGGCCACTCGGCGATGACCAGCGACTCCTCCGCCGTCAGCGCCTGCCACAGCGCCTCGGTGATGAACGGAATCACCGGGTGCAGCAACCGCAGCAGCGTGTCCAGCACCGCGGCCAGCACGGCGGTGGTGTGCGTGAGCCCGTCGGCAAGCTGCGTCTTCGCCAGTTCGACATACCAGTCGCAGAATTCGTCCCACGCGAAGTGGTAGAGCGCCTCGCAGGCCCGACTGAACTCGTAGCCGTCGAAAGCCGAATCAACTTCGGCGCGAACCTCTTCCAACCGCCCCAGGATCCAGCGGTCGGCATCGGTCAGCTCGGCGAGCGCCGGCAGCGGCGCCAGCTGCGCGCCGTTGATCATCGCGAACCGGGTGGCGTTGAACAGCTTGGTGCCGAAATTGCGCGACGCCCGGACGTGATCCTCGCCGACGGACAGATCACCGCCGGGACTGGCGCCGCGGGCCAGCGTGAATCGCAGCGCGTCGGCCCCGAACATCTCCACCCAGTCCAGCGGATCGATGACGTTGCCCTTGGACTTGCTCATCTTGCGGCCGAATTCGTCGCGGATCAGCCCGTGCAGGAAGACATCGGTGAACGGCACCTGCGGGCCGCGACGGCCGTCGAGCGTGATCGCGTCGTCGTCGCCGACGAAGGTGCCGAACATCATCATCCGCGCCACCCAGAAGAACAGGATGTCGTAGCCGGTCACCAAAACGCTTGTCGGATAAAACTTTTCCAGCTCCGGAGTCCGCGACGGGCCAGCCCAGGGTGGAGAACGGCCACAGCGCCGACGAGAACCAGGTGTCCAGCACGTCGGGGTCCTGCTCCCAGCCCTCCGGCGGTGTCTCGTCCGGGCCGACGCACACCTGCTCGCCGTTGGGGCCGTACCAGATCGGGATGCGGTGGCCCCACCACAGCTGTCGCGAAATGCACCAGTCGTGCATGTCGTCCACCCAGGCGAACCAGCGCGGCTCCAGGCTGGCGGGGTGAATCACGGTGTCCCCGTTGCGCACCGCATCGCCGGCAGCTTTGGCCAGCGATTCCACCCTGACCCACCACTGCAGCGATAGCCGGGGTTCGATAGGTTCGCCGCTGCGCTCCGAATGTCCGACGCTGTGCAGGTAGGGCCGTTTCTCCTCGACCACGCGGCCTTGCGCCGCCAGCGCCTCACGCACCGCGACGCGGGCCTCGAAGCGGTCCATGCCGTCGAATTGCGTTCCGGTGTCGGCGATCCGGCCCTTGGTGTCCATGATCGAGATCATCGGCAACTCGTGGCGCAGCCCGATCTCGAAGTCGTTCGGGTCGTGAGCGGGCGTGACTTTGACTGCGCCGGTACCGAATTCGGGGTCGACGTGCTCGTCGGCGACGATGATGAGTTGCCGGTCGATGAACGGGTGCGGCAGCGTGGTACCGACCAGGTGGCGGTAGCGCTCGTCGTCGGGGTGCACCGCGATCGCGGTGTCGCCCAGCATCGTCTCGACCCGGGTGGTGGCGACCACGATGTGGGGCTGCGAGTCGTCCAGCGAGCCGTATCGGAACGACACCAGTTCGCCTTCGACATCAACGTAGTTGACCTCGAGATCGGAGATGGCCGTCTCCAGCACCGGCGACCAGTTGACGAGTCGCTCGGCCTGATAGATCAGCCCGGCGTCGTAGAGCCGCTTGAAGATGGTCCGCACCGCGCGCGATAGGCCCTCGTCCATGGTGAACCGGTCGCGGTCCCAGTCGACCCCGTCACCGAGGCGCCGCATCTGGCCACCGATCGCGCCGCCGGACTCACGCTTCCAATCCCAGACCTTTTCGACGAACAGCTCTCGGCCGAAGTCCTCCTTGGTCTTGCCGTCGACCGCGAGCTGCTTTTCCACCACGCTCTGAGTCGCGATACCGGCGTGGTCCATCCCCGGCTGCCACAGCACCTCGTAGCCCTGCATCCGCTTGCGGCGGGTCAGGGCATCCATCATGGTGTGTTCCAGCGCGTGGCCCATGTGCAGGCTGCCCGTGACATTCGGCGGCGGCAGCACGATCGAGTATCCGGGTTTGGAGCTAGCCGGGTCCGCCCTGAAGTAGCCGGCATCCAGCCACTTCTGGTAGATCGCGCTCTCCACCGCACCGGGATCCCACGACTTGGGCAGGTCGGCGGCGGAGCTGGGGCTGGCGGTCACCGGTCAATTCTAGGAACCGTGACCGGCCCGCGTGTAAGCGCCCGAACACGCAGGTGATTGGTCGGCCCCCGTTTCGGTCGCCTCGATCAAGGAATGGTCAGCACCTGACCGGGATGGATCAGATCGGGATTGTCGACGCCGCTGGCGTCGGCGATCACCTGATACTTGCTGCCATCACCGTAGAAGCGCTCCGCGATGGCCCACATCGTGTCGCCGGAGACGACGGTGTACGTGCGCGGGCTGGGCTCCGGGGCGGCCTCCCCGACGGGCTCTGGGGCGGGCTCGGCAACGGGCTCGGCCGTGGCGGTCGTCACATCCGCGGCGCCCGGCTCGGCGGCCGGCGGTGGCGGTGGCGGGCCATCGGTCTTCGTGTGGCTGGACCACGCCGGTCCGTCAGCGGCGTAGAGCACCAGGTTGCAGTCATCCTGAAGCACGAGTCTGACGTCCTTCTTGCCCTTTGTGTCGGTCTGCCAGACCGGTTTGTCCGACGTGTACAGGACGAAGTTGCCGTCGCGCTGCACTTCGGCGCGCACCACATCCTGGCCGTTGGTCGCGCTGGCCCACAGCGCCTCGCCCCGCGCAGCCAGCACGAGGTTGCCGTCGTCTTGCAGCGTGAGGGTGTAGGCCCCGTTGTTCGAGGCGAGCGATTGTCCTCGCTCGAGCTTCTGTCCTTCAGTAAGCGTGTCTGACATGGCATTTCCCTCTCGTCATCTGGTCCGGTGTGACGGCGCCGGACGTGCTTGGCATACCTCGCTCGACGCAATCGAAACCATCGGGAACCGAGGACGAACCCTCCAGACGCGCCGTGGCGCCATTAGTCCGGTGCAATGTCGACCGAAAGCCGTTGCGGCAGCGGGTTTAATCCAGCCGCTCGGTTCCTAGCGACACCCCGGCGGCAGGCAGTCGGGTCAGCAAAACGTCGCCCATCGTGGCCGCGGGGGTGAGCACGCCGCGCAAGTCCGAGAGCTTGTCACGATCCAGGGCGAGCGCAAGGCCGCACTCCCCCAGCAACACCGAGGTCGCCTTGTAGCCAGGGTCTCCCCGCTGCTCCATCCTCGCCACATAGCGCGCACCGCTGCTTGTGGTGGTGTAGGTCTTCCAGCCGGTAATAGCCGCGGTCTCGCACCTTCGGGCTCGGACCGGTGCCGGCTTTGGGTGTGATGCGGTCCAGCAGCGGTCGAGGGAGCAGCCGAGAGTAGCGGCTGCCTAGCCCAAACGACGCGTTGCCGAAGCCGGCCATCAGGGCGGATGCAATTGGCGCCAGCGGCGACGAACCCAGGCTCATGTGTTCGCTGTAACGGAATCGCCGGCCGTATCCCCAGTCCAGTAATGCGTTGCTGCGTCGCACAATTCGAGTATTGATCGACGACATCAGGAATCCGGCCGTCCAGACACCGGTCAGCTCCGGCGCGATATAGCGACCGCGCCGCCAGGGCAGATCGGGCTGCCGGCCGAGTTCGGGTTCGGCACCGCGATCGGTGCTCAACGTGTATGGGTCGACGAGCTGACGGCGGGTGTCGGGGTCACTGGAGGCTGCGCGCAACACGCCCATGATCGTCGCGACGGTCCCGCCGGAGACCCCGCCGAACAACGAGCGCATCACGAAGTTCGTGTCGGCCAGCTCGCCCGCGCCGTCGTCCCGCGCGGCCCGGTACAGCGCATACACACTCATGTCCGAGGGGATGGAATCGAATCCGCAGCAGTGCACGATGCGGGCGCCGGTGTCGGTGGCCTGCTTGTGATGCAGGTCGATGGCATCGCGGATGAACATCGCCTCACCGGTCAAGTCCGCGTAATCGGTGCCTGCCGCGGCGCATGCGGCCACCAATGGCATCCCGTAGCGGGCGTAGGGACCGACCGTGGTGAGCACGACCTGGGTGCGGGCGGCCATCTCATTCAGAGTCGACGGCGAATCCGCGTCGGCGGTCAGAATGGGCCAGGACTGTGCGGCTTCCCCCAGGGTGTCGCGGATGGCGCGCAATCGGTCTGGTGACCTGCCAGCCAGGGCGATCCGCGCACCGGCGCCGGCCCGCGCCAGGTATTCGGCGGTGAGCTTGCCCACGAAGCCGGTCGCCCCGTACAGCACGATGTCGAATTCACGCTCCGTTGCGGTCATCGTCGCGACGGTACTCGGTCGAGATCGGCCCTTCGGTTACCGGCCCGCGGCTCGGTCAGGGCGCGTGCGGCGGACCCAGATAGGGGAATTCGGTCAATGTGTCCGTATGCGGGGACAGGCCCGACGGCGGACACTCGCCCTTGGTCAGGAACGCCAGCCGGTAGTCGATGACATCGTCGGTGAACACCCGGCCGTTCGGGTATTGGGCCGGTTTGGCGGGGTCGAAGGTCAGCATGTCGGGCAGCGTGCCCTCTTCTTCGATCGCGGCGACGGCCTCCTCCCGGTTGTAGCCGCCGGTGTGACCGATGAGGTGGACGAACTGGTCAAGCCATCGGTTCCAGTCGTTCGGTGGCTCGCTCGCGTTGTACTCCAGCTTGGTGTCGTCGGTGTTGAAGAAACTGCTCACCGACGGGTGCCCGGCCCGGTCCACGTGATTCAGTGTGCCGTTCTCGCGCAGGCTGCAACGCCCCCAGATCCGGATCGGGCCCGCCGCGCCGAGCGTGCTCGTGGGCAGCTCGATCGCCATCGAGCAGACATTGGCCTCGGTATTCGAATCCTGGCCCGTCCACGGCGATTTGCCGCCGAGTTCGGCCAGATGAGGAGCCGTGAAATTGCGTTTGCCGCTGATGTCGAACAGGTCCTTGATGCCGTCGAAGTCGAAAAAGAACGCATCGCTGCGCGCGCCCGCGGCGAACGTGATGTCGCCGGCGGTGGCCACATTCGGCTTTGCTCCGAACGACACCTCGACGTCGGTGAAGATCTGCTCGCCAACCGGCTCGGCCGAACGGGACTGTTCACCGCGGGCCATGAACACGTTGACCGTCTGCTGGCCGTCCACCGGCGTGGAGAACACAAAGCTGAACGCGATGTCGTTGATCAGGTCACCGTCGGTGTCGATGGCCAACCGATAGATGGCGTCCGGGTGCAGCGCGTCGGCGTTCGGATTGGCGTTGAGGATCAGGACGGTCCGCGAACTGTCGGTGGGCGATTGGAACGCGTACAGATCGCATAGGTCGAGGCGTTGATCGCCGAGCGGCGGTCCGAGACTGAGGCCGGTGAAATGGTTGGACATGTGCAGGCCCCTTTCCACGCCTTGCCTGGTTCGTCGTCAACCTAACCCGTGAGCTGCCCGCGCGACAGGAAATGCCGGGCACTATGGCCCGGCATTTCCTTACTACGTGCGACGTTAAGCGCGTCGGCTGTCGGTCAGCCGCGACGGCCGCAGACCGGCCACGCGCCGATGCCCTGCGAGTGCAGCACATTCTCGGCCACCCGGATCTGCTCGTCACGGCTGGCGCCGTTAGGCGAACCCGAGCCGCCGTTGGAACGCCAGGTGCTCGAGGTGAACTGCAGGCCGCCGGCGAACCCGTTACCGGTGCTGATCCCCCAGTTACCACCCGACTCGCACTGCGCGATGGCATCCCAGTTCACGCTGTACGCCCTGACGGGCGGAGGCGGGGCGTCCGGGCCCGGAGGCGGCGGGACGTTCGGGTCGAAGCCCACCGGGGCGGGCGGCGGCGGAGCGTCCGGCGCCGGAGGTGGCGGGGGAACGTTCGGGTCGCCCGCCGGCATGTCGACAGGAGCCACTGCATCCGGGGCCGGAGGCGGCGGGAGGTTCGGGTCAAAGCCCGCAGGCGCTGCGGCCGGAGGCGCGTCAGGAGCCGGAGCACCCGGAGCCGGAGGCGGCGGCGGAGGCACATCCGCGTACGCAGAGGCGGACGGCACCGTCACCAGCGAACCGGTGATCGCAGCGAGGATGAGCGTCTTGCGAACGTTATTCAATGTGTTCCTTTCGCGGTGCGCGCGCCAAAGCAACCCGCAGCTGCGGGTTTAGGTATTTCGTGATGTGGAAATAGGTGCTCTGGAACGTGCCGTCTCGTTTCGGCACGGCAGCGAGGGCATGATCTGCCCAGCGGGTCAAAAGCCGCTGGCTGCCGAACGGCCATCGCCGTCCGCAGCCCCGCTCACGCACGGGTCCGTGGATTAAATTGTTATTAACCCCTTCTCGGGCTAAAAGGCACCGTACGAGAACGGATCGCATTCGTCATATCCGACACGCCGAATCTCGGAACAATAACGAGCAGATTACGGGCGCGCACAGAGAAATGTTTATGCAGGTCAACAGCGCCTTTACTTTGAAAACTCGCAGGTCAAGATCGGAACATAATCGTGACTCTTATCACGCATATTTTGTGAGCTGGACCACGCATTTGCCATGGGGCGGAGCAGGCGTCCGGCTCGCTTTCGTCGAGGCCCGGCCGGGGTCAGCCAACCCGGCCAAGACCAGGCCTCTTGATCGGTTCAGCCGACCGCCGCTACCGCCCCTACCAGGCAAGACGAGTTTTTGGGCAACGTTATTCGTCGACGAGGACGGAAGCCGCCCGAGACCCCCTTGAGCGAAGGGCGTTGGCAATGTGTAGACGCGTATCGACAACGGTTGTAGTCGAGTTACACAGTGCCTCAAGGGCTTTAGCGACACCTACGCGTCGAGGACCCGCACAGCGCGCGATGCGACGCGGCCCGGGCGTCAAGGACGCGACCGCGCGGGCGGCACCAGCCGCATTTGCGCAAAACAATTTGCTGAGAAAATTCTCACGGCCTTTCCCCGGGCCGAATCGCCGCGCCCGCTACCACCGAACCCCGAGCGACACCGTCACGTGGTCGAAATCTCTTCCACCCCAAGGAAATCCGGTCCAGAACCCGCGCGTCTCGCCGAAAATATTCACCACCGAGCACACAATGGTCTGTTAATCCGCGGCATACCATTAACGAACTCGAATGGATTATTCGTTAACTAGCCGCGTATTTAAGCGAGGTGTTTATGCCGAAAATGGATGGATCAAACAAATAATTGCAACTGCGGCGAAACTCGCCGGCGGCCGATCAGGCTCCGGGCTGCACCAGGGCGCGGAAGTCGGAGTCGGTGTTGACGTTGGTCAGCGGACGCGAATCCGGTAGCACGATCTGCTGGGCGTCGGAAGCATCGATCAGGGCGCTCATTTTGCGCTCGCCGGCGACCACCAGTGCGTCAATCCGCTCGGCCAGATCGGTCCGGTACACCGCGGCCAGGTAGTGGCTGCGACCGTCCCACGGCATCACCACTTCGGCGTCGGTCTTGATGGCGAGCTGCACGAGCTCGTCGATCAATTCGGCTGTCAGAAGCGGCATGTCGACCGCGCACACGAAGGCGTAGCGGGCGCCTGCCTCCGCGGCCGCGCGCAGGCCCAGTCCAGTGGCCGGCAGCGGTCCCAGTCCTTGAATCTCGTCACGGATGACATGCGCCTGGAGCTGGGGTATCGGTTGGCCCGGGGCAGCTACGACGAAAACCGGGTCGCAGCGCTGAGCGACGATGCCGGTCACGTACTCGGCCAGCGTGCCGGTTCCTCCGGGCGCCGGCAGGGTGGCCTTATCACGGCCCATGCGCCGCGATTCGCCTCCGGCGAGCACTACTCCAGCCAATGACACTGCATCGGGCACGAACCCAGCCCCCTAGTCGACGGTCCAGGTGTCGCGCCCACGCAACAGTGATTGCAGCGCGGCGGAGTCGAACGGCGTTGCGGCCCGGGCGGCGGAGACCTGAGAGCGGGCCGCGTCATCGTAGGTGGGCCGGCTGACGCTTCTAAAGATGCCCAGCACCGTGTGGTCGAGGTTTTGGTCCGAGAGCCGGGACAGCGCAAACGCATAGGCCGAGTTGTCGGCGTGCGCGTCGTGCTTGACGATCTCTTCGGCTGCCACGTCGGCGGTCTTGGCCACCTCTAGGCTGAAGTCGGACTTCACCACGCAGTATTCGCCGTTGGCGCCGAACACAATCGGCTCGCCGTGACGGACATTGATCACCCGGTCCTCGGCGCCCTCTTTGCGTAGTGCGTCGAACGAGCCGTCGTTGAAAATCGGGCAGTCCTGCAGGATTTCGACCACCGAGGCGCCACGGTGCTCAGCGGCACCGCGCAATACCTCAGTCAAGCCGGCCCGGTCGGAGTCCAGCGCGCGACCGACGAAGCTCGCCTCGGCGCCCAACGCCAGCGACACGGGGTTGAACGGGTGATCCAGCGAACCCATCGGCGTCGACTTGGTGACCTTGCCGACCTCCGATGTCGGCGAGTACTGGCCCTTCGTCAGCCCGTAGATCCTGTTGTTGAACAACAGGATCGTGATGTTGACGTTGCGGCGCAGCGCGTGGATCAGGTGGTTGCCACCGATCGACAAGGCGTCGCCGTCACCGGTGACCACCCATACCGACAGGTCCTCGCGGGCCAGCGCCAGGCCGGTGGCGATGGCCGGTGCACGGCCATGGATCGAGTGGAAGCCGTAGGTCTCCAGGTAGTACGGGAACCGGCTAGAGCAGCCGATGCCGCTGATGAACACGATGTTCTCGCGGCGCAGCCCGAGGTCGGGCAGGAAATTACGGATGGTGTTGAGGATGACGTAGTCGCCGCAACCCGGGCACCAGCGCACCTCTTGGTCACTGGTGAAGTCCTTGCCCTTTTGCGGCTGATCCGTGGTGGGCACGCCGTCGTTCTTCTTCAACCTCGCAGTCAAGCCGAGGTCGGTGCCCGCCAGGTCGCCGGCGATCCCGCTTGTCATGCGTTAGCTCCCGCTCCAACCGTTGCTGCCGCCATTCTGGCGACCATCGTCTTGTCTTGCTCGATTTCGGCCAACGTTCCGGCCAATGCGGCACGGATAACCCGCCCGATTTCGTCGGCCAGGAACGCCAGGCCCTGAACCTTGGTGACCGACTGGACGTCGACCAAGTACTTGGCCCGCAGCAACAGCGCCAACTGACCCAAATTCATCTCCGGTGCCACCACCTTCGGGTAACGGCGCAGTACGTCACCCAGATTGGCGGGGAAGGGATTGAGATAGCGCAGGTGGGCATGCGCGACCTTGATGCCCTTGCGCCGCGCGCGCCGGCAAGCCTCGCCGATCGGGCCGTACGAACTGCCCCAACCGATCAGCAACAGCTCGGCATCGCCGGTCGGGTCGTCGACTTCGAGATCCGGCACGCTGATGCCGTCGATCTTGGCCTGGCGGATCCGAACCATGAGGTCGTGGTTGACCGGCTCGTAAGAGATAGCGCCCGAACCGTTCGCTGCTTCCAAACCACCGATCCGGTGTTCTAGCCCGGGAGTGCCCGGAATGGCGAATTGGCGAGCCAGCGTCTCCGGGTCGCGGGCATAGGGCTGGAATGGCTCGTCCGGATTTGGCGAAGGTGTGCGTGATCGACGGCAGTGAACCGACATCCGGGATGTACCACGGCTCCGAGCCGTTGGCGATGGCGCCGTCGGACAACAAGATCACCGGCGTGTGATAGGACACCGCGATGCGCACCGCCTCCAGGGCGGTTTCAAAGCAGTCGGACGGCGACCGCGGCGCCAGCACCGCCACCGGTGACTCCCCGTTACGGCCGTAGAGCGCCTGCAGCAGGTCAGCTTGCTCGGTCTTGGTGGGCAGACCGGTCGACGGTCCGCCTCGCTGCACGTCGACGACCAGCAGCGGCAGTTCGGTCATCACGGCCAGGCCGATCGCTTCGGACTTCAGCGAAATACCCGGGCCCGACGTCGTGGTGACTCCGAGCGCACCGCCGTAGGAGGCGCCGATCGCGGCGCAGATGCCGCCGATCTCGTCCTCGGCCTGGAAGGTGATCACATTGAAGTTCTTGTGCTTGGACAGCTCGTGCAGGATGTCTGACGCCGGGGTGATCGGGTAGCTGCCGAGCACGACCTGAATGCCGG
Organism: uncultured Actinomycetota bacterium; assembly: GCA_963832935.1. Lineage (GTDB taxonomy): Bacteria > Actinomycetota > Actinomycetes > Mycobacteriales > Mycobacteriaceae > Mycobacterium. Next base: position 622,325 of record CAWHWA010000004.1, on the reverse strand, counting down.
CAAGCTGGCCGGCCGCCACGATGCCGTAGGCCAGGGCGGTGTTGCCGGAGATCTGACGGTATTCGCCGGTCGGCAAAGTCGCCCGGGACACCTCGTAGGTGGTGCCGAAAGCCTCGGTGGTTTCGCCGTAGTTCCAGCCCGCCTTCAGCGCGAGGACGTTGGCCTCCGCGATGTCGGGCTTGCGGACGAACTTCTCCCTGATGAAGGTCGCGCTGGTCTCGATCGGCCGCCCGTACATCCACGACAGAAGGCCCAGCGCAAACATGTTCTTGGCGCGCTGCCCGTCTTTCTTGGTCGCGCCGATCGACTCGACGGCCCCCATGGTCAACGTGGTCATCGCGACGGAGTGCACGACATAGTCGGACAGCTCGTCAGTCTCCAGCGGGTTCGCTACGTAGCCCACCTTCGTCAGATTGCGCTTGGTGAATTCATCGGAATTAGCGATTACCATTCCGCCGCGCGGCAGATCGCCAATGTTGGCCTTCAACGCGGCCGGATTCATAGCGACGAGCACATCCGGCCGGTCGCCGGCAGTCAGGATGTCGTAATCGGCGATTTGAATCTGGAAGGACGAGACTCCGGGCAGGGTTCCTGCGGGGGCTCGAATTTCGGCGGGGTAGTTCGGTTGGGTCGCCAGGTCGTTACCGAAGAGCGCTGCCTCCGAGGTGAACCGGTCGCCGGTGAGCTGCATACCGTCACCGGAGTCACCGGCGAATCGGATGACGACTTGTTCCAGGCGCTGACGGTTCGACGAGCCGTTGCGGTGAGAATCTGACCCGGCTCCGCTGCCGTTCGGATCCACGTCTTCGCCTCCATTTGTTAACCGGACAGGCACTCCGCCGAAGCTTCAGGGTACGCGCGTCAAAAGGGTTTCCGGTCTCGCACGATTGCATGAGACTGGTAGTACCAATTATGGCACTGCTCTTCGGGTTCGACGGACCTCTTTGGCTACGCGCCCTTACCGATATCTTAGGCAAAACACGTAGTCAGCGAGTGCTACCGGTGAGTACGACAGAAAACTGTGGTATTGGTCACGTCGTCGCGAGACAGCGCACCCCGACCGTTCAGGGTGCTGGCTAGGCGCTCTTCTCGCGGCGCTCGGAGCGCGACGGCTTGCGCGGCACGATCGTCGGCAGCACGTTGTCCTGCACCGTCTCCTTGGTCACGACCACCTTGGCGACGTCGTCGCGGCTCGGGATGTCGTACATCACCGGCAGCAGGACTTCTTCCATGATGGCGCGCAAGCCACGTGCGCCGGTGCCGCGGTGGATCGCCTGGTCGGCGATCGCTTCCAGCGCGTCACCGGTGAACTCCAGCTCGACGCCGTCCATCTCGAAGAGCCGGTTGTACTGCTTGACCAGAGCGTTCTTCGGTTCGGACAGGATCTTCACCAACGAATCCAGGTCGAGGTTCGTGACCGAGGCGACCACCGGGAGACGGCCGATGAACTCGGGGATCAGACCGAACTTGATCAGGTCCTCGGGCATCACGTCGGCGAACTGGTCGGTGGTGTCGATCTCGGCCTTGGAGCGAACCTCGGCACCGAAGCCCAGCCCGCGTTTGCCGACGCGCTCGTAGATGATCTTCTCCAGCCCGGCAAACGCACCCGCAACGATGAACAACACGTTGGTGGTGTCGATCTGGATGAATTCCTGGTGCGGGTGCTTGCGGCCGCCCTGCGGGGGAACCGACGCCTGGGTGCCCTCCAGGATTTTCAGCAGGGCCTGCTGCACGCCCTCGCCGGAGACGTCGCGAGTGATCGACGGGTTCTCGCTCTTGCGGGCGATCTTGTCGACCTCGTCGATGTAGATGATGCCGGTCTCGGCGCGCTTGACGTCGTAATCGGCGGCCTGGATGAGCTTGAGCAAGATGTTCTCGACGTCTTCACCGACATAACCGGCCTCGGTGAGTGCGGTGGCGTCGGCGATGGCGAACGGGACGTTGAGCATCTTGGCCAGGGTCTGGGCCAGGTAAGTCTTGCCGCAGCCGGTGGGGCCGAGCATCAAGATGTTGGACTTGGTCAACTCGACCGGCTCGCACCGGGAGTCTCGACCCTTCTCGCCGGCCTGGATCCGCTTGTAGTGGTTGTAGACCGCGACGGCCAGCGTTCGCTTGGCGGTGTCCTGCCCGATGACATATCCCTCGAGGAAGTCTCGTATCTCAGCGGGCTTGGGCAGTTCGTCAAGCTTTACGTCGTCGGCGTCAGCAAGCTCCTCTTCGATGATCTCGTTGCATAGATCGATGCACTCATCGCAGATGTACACACCCGGGCCCGCAATGAGTTTCTTGACCTGCTTTTGGCTCTTCCCGCAGAACGAGCACTTCAGCAGATCACCGCCGTCTCCAATGCGCGCCATGGTGCCTCAGTGCCTACTTCCTGTTCGCCGTACGCCTTAACGTGCCGTGCCGCATGTATTCCCCCGACGCTACCCGCTAGCTCCGGCCCGCCGCGACCATTAGCGATGAATCGCGTCGGTGGTATTCATGCCTGTCCGAAAACATATAGCCCGACGGCCCCCATCGCTGGCCGAGACGCGCAATACGTGTCTTTGGCGTGTCGCGGTCGTTACCCAATCGAGGCTGGTCACCCCAAACGGGCTGGTTGTGGGCAAGCCACCACCCTACAGTGGCCGTGTGGGATTGGCTGCGGGAATTTCCGCGCCCAGCGAATCCGTGCTGATCAGCGATGGCGGCCTGGCCACCGAGCTGGAAGCACGCGGCCATGACCTGTCCGACCCGCTGTGGTCGGCGAGGCTGCTGTCGGATGACCCGCGCGAAATTGTCGCGGTGCACGCCGCCTACTTTCGGGCCGGCGCCAAGATCGCAACGTCCCGGTTTTCCGCCGGGTTGGCCCGCCAGTGGATCGCGGCCGGGGCACGCATCGTCGGCGGCTGCTGCCGATGGGCCCTCAGATATCGCGGCCATCGCGGACCTGGACAGCGTGGCCGACCGTTAAGCCGTCTGTGCGGAAAGCTTCCGGTACTCGAGAACGGTGTCGATGATCCCGTAGTCCTTGGCCTCTGCGGCGGTCAGGATCTTGTCCCGGTCGGTGTCCTTGCGGATCACCGCGGCGTCCTTGTTGGTGTGGTGAGCCAGCGTGGTCTCCATCAGCGTGCGCATCCGCTCGATCTCGGCGGCCTGGATCTCCAGGTCCGAGAACTGCCCCTGGATCACACCCGACAGCGACGGCTGGTGGATCAGCACGCGCGCGTTCGGCAGCGCCATCCGCTTACCGGGCGTGCCGGCGGCCAGCAGCACCGCTGCGGCCGAGGCGGCCTGTCCCAGACACACCGTCTGAATGTCGGCCCGCACGTACTGCATCGTGTCGTAGATCGCCATCAGCGAGGTGAAGCCGCCACCCGGGGAGTTGATGTACATGGTGATGTCGCGATCGGGATCCAGCGACTCGAGCACCAGCAACTGCGCCATGATGTCGTTCGCCGATGCATCGTCGACCTGCACGCCGAGGAAGATGATGCGCTCCTCGAACAGCTTGTTGTAGGGGTTGGACTCCTTGACACCGAAGCTGGAGTGCTCGATGAACGACGGCAGGATGTACCGCGCCTGGGGTTGGGTTTCGGGGTTCACAGGGGTTCTCCGTTGGTGATGTGGGCGGCGCGCGTGATGATGTGGTCGACGAAGCCGTATTCCAGGGCTTCTGGGGCGGTGAACCAACGGTCGCGGTCGGAATCCGCCTCGATGCGCTCGAGCGTTTGGCCGGTGAATTCGGCGTTGAGCCGGAACATTTCCTTCTTGATGACGGCGAACTGCTCGGCCTGGATCGCGATGTCGGCCGCGCTGCCGGTGACGCCACCTAGTGGCTGGTGCATCAGGATGCGGGCGTGCGGCAGCGCGTAGCGCTTGCCCTTGGTGCCCGCCGCCAACAGGAACTCACCCATCGAGGCGGCCATGCCCATCGCGTAGGTGGCGACATCGCAGGGCGCCAGCACCATGGTGTCGTAGATCGCCATCCCGGCGCTGATCGACCCGCCCGGTGAGTTGATGTAGAGGTTGATGTCCTTCTCGCCGTCCTCGGCGGCGAGCAGCAGGATCTGCGCGCACAACCGGTTGGCGACCTCGTCGTTCACCTCCGACCCCAGGAAGATGATGCGCTCGGAGAGTAAGCGCTCATAGACGGAGTCCGTAAGGTTGAGACCCACCGAATTCGAACGCATGTCAGTCACGACTGGGTTACCTGCTTTCTCGATATCTGTACTCACCGACACTAACCAACCGCGCGCGCCGTTTCGCGGCCACGCACCCCCGAAACGGGCGCGTTCGCTCACAGCGTCACGGCTGGGTCATTCCTCGCTGGGCTCATCGGCCGAGTCGACGGCTTCATCGTCCGCGTCCTCGGAGTCCTCGGCAACCGCGTCGCCCTTCCCGCGGTCCGGGAAAAACTCGCTGGTGTCGATGGTGTTGCCGTCGGTGTCGGTGACCGTCGCCGCCGCGACCACCGCGGCGATCGCCAGACCGCGCCGCACGTCGGCGAACATCGCCGGCAGCTGGTTTTGCTCCTGAAGGTAGGAGAACAGCTGCTGCGGCTCGATGCCGTATTGCCGCGATGTCGCCACCAGTCGCTCGGTCAGGTCGTCCTGGCCGACCTGGATTTCCAGGTCATCGGCCAGTGCGTCGAACAACAGCTGCCGTTGGACGTCCTTCTCTACCGCGCTGCGCGTCTCGGTCTCGAACTCCTCGCGCGTCTTGCCTTGTTGGGCCAGCACTTCCGCGAACTTGGCTTCATCGTGGTTAACGCTGTCGATCGCGCCGTGGATGGCGCTGTCGAACTGAGCCTGGACGATCGCCTCCGGTAGCGGCACCTCGACCTGCTCGAGCAGCGCCTCCATCGTGGCTTCCTGGATCTTCTCCGCCTGCTGGGCGCGCTTGAGCTGGCGCACCTGGTCGCGCAGGTTGTTCCGCAGTTCGTCGATGGTGTCGAATTCGCTTGCCAATTGCGCGAATTCGTCATCGGGCTCAGGCAGTTCACGTGTCTTGATCGTCTTGACGGTGACGGTGACCTGCGCATCCTGGCCGGCGTGGTCGCCGGTCGCCAGCTTGGCGGTGAATTCCTTGGACTCATCGACGGACACGCCGACGAGCGCGTCGTCGAGACCTTCGATGAGCCGCCCGGAGCCAACCTCGTGGGACAGGCCCTGCGCGGCGGCGTTCGGTATCTCCTCGCCGTCGATGGTCGCCGACAAGTCGATCGAAACGAAGTCACCGTCGGCCACCGGCCGGTCCACCCCGGTCAGGGTGCCGAACCGGGCCCGCAAGGATTGCAGTTCGGCGTCGACGTCGTCGTCGCTGACCTCGATCGGATCCACCGAAACCTGCAGCTCGCCCAGATCCGGGAGGGTGATCTCGGGGCGGACGTCGACCTCGGCGGTGAACGCCAGTTCCTCGCCGTACTCCTTCTTGGTCACCTCGATCTCGGGCCGGCCGATCGGGTGGACTTCGGTCTCGGCGACCGCCTGTCCATACCGGGTCGGCAGCGCCTCATTGACGACCTGGTCCAGCATCTCCTCGCGGCCGAAGCGGGCCTCCAGCAACTTCAACGGCACCTTGCCGGGCCGGAACCCGGGCAGCCGGACCTGTTTGGCCAGCTCTTTGTAGGCGCGCTGGAAGTCGGGCTCAAGTTCGGTGAATGGCACCTCAACGTTGATGCGCACCCGGGTGGGGCTCAACTGCTCGACGCTGCTCTTCACGGGTGTGCTCCTCGATGGTCGTTCTTTGCGTTCGGTGGCCTTGCCTACAGGCCGGGTTGCGGCGCGGTGCTTGTCGGGGTGACAGGATTTGAACCTGCGGCCTTCCGCTCCCAAAGCGGATGCGCTACCAAGCTGCGCTACACCCCGCGCTGACCTCGCGATCCTACGGCCCTTCAACACCAGCTGGGCCCCCGGCTTCGAAGCGACCTCAAGACCTCACGAAGCAGTAACAGATCTGCTTCGATTAGATTTGATGTTCGCCGCCAGATAATGTTTCGCTCGACTAATGCATGCGGGCGTAGCTCAATGGTAGAGCCCTAGTCTTCCAAACTAGCTACGCGGGTTCGATTCCCGTCGCCCGCTCCGGGTAGGTACTGCTCGAAAGAAAGGCGCCATGGGGGGAAACGATAGTCATGGCGCGTGCACGTCTGACTTCATCGGCGTTCGCAATGCATTCGAGCGCAATTTCACGCAGTGCGGCGAAGTCGGCGCGGCCGTCGCGGTGTGGGTTGACGGCGACCTCGTCGTCAACCTGTGGGGCGGCTGGGCCAACGCGGCCCGCACCCGGCCCTGGCGGGAAAACACCATCACCACGGTGCTGTCCGGCACCAAGGCCCTGACATCCACCTGCCTGCACCAACTGGCCGATCGCGGCGAGGTGGAGCTGCACGCGCCGGTGGCCCGCTACTGGCCCGAGTTCGGGCAGGCGGGTAAGCAAGACATCACCCTGGCGATGGTGCTGAGCCACCGGTCCGGCGTCATCGGGCCGCGTCAGCCGATGAGCTGGCAACAGGTCACCGACTGGGACTTTGCCTGCGAGCAGATCGCCGCGGCCGAACCGTGGTGGGAGCCGGGAACCGCGCAGGGCTATCACATGACCACGTTCGGTTTCATCATCGGCGAGGTGTTCCGCCGGGTGACGGGTCGCACGGTCGGTCAATACCTGCGCACCGAGATCGCCGAACCGATCGGGCGCCGACGTCCATATCGGCCTGTTCCCCGCCGATCAACGTCGCTGCGCCGAACGGGTGAACAAGCCACACATGCGCGACCTGCTGACCGGCATGAACGCGCCCACTCACCCGACTTCGCTGGCCGACCACCCCAAGGCGGGGATGGCGGTCGCGATGGGGTTCTCACCCGATGACGAGGTGAGCTCCTACGACCTCGACTTGTGGCGCCGGCTCGAATTCCCGGGCACCAACGCGCAGGTGTCCGCGCTGGGGCTGGCCACGTTTTACAACGCGCTCGCTCAGGAGAAACTGCTCAGCCGCGAACACATGGACCTGGTCCGGGAATGCCAGGGCGGCTTGGAGACCGACTTGGTGCTCGGACCCCGGGTCGCCGACCACGGCTGGGGGCTGGGCTACATGCTGAACCAGCGTTGCGTCAACGGCCCCAACCCGCGGATCTTCGGGCACGGCGGCCTCGGCGGCTCATTCGGCTTCGTCGACCTCGAACACCGGATCGGCTACGCCTACGTGGCCAACCGCTTCGACGCCACCAAGGCCAACGCCGACCCGCGCAGCCTCGCGCTCAGCAACGAGGTGTACGCCGCGCTGGGCGTCGGCGTTTCCTGACTCGCTCGACACAATCGCGCCCAGCCGAACGATGTCGGCAGGGCGCGATTGGTGGCTCGAACTTCTATCAGGGGTGCCAACCGGGCGGCGGCGGCGGTCCTCCGGGGCCCCAGCCAGGCCCGCCGGGTCCACCCGGGCCCCAGCCGGGACGGTCCGGGCCCCACCCGGGACCCCCGGCCGGTCCAGGCGGGTTCCAGCCTCCGGGCCCATAGCCGGGAGGCCCGCCACGCCAGTCATGGCAGCCATTCCAGTCCCAGTTGTTGCCCCAGCCCGGATCCCAGAACTCCCCCGGGCACCACTGCGGGAAGGGGCCTGGCTGCGCTTGAGCGTCTGCGGCGACACCCACACCGGCCAGACCCACAGCGGCTCCGGCCAAAATCGTTGCAGCAAAACGTGGAATTGTTTTCACGAGCCTCGTCGTACCCGAGGGCGCGACGTCCCAAACTGTAGACGCCAGCGTTTCTTCCTGTCAGTTTCCTGTCAATTCAACCGGCTCGCTCAGTTTTGACAGGTCGGGCACCAGAACACATTTCGCCCCTCCAGCACCGCCGTGCGGATGGGTCCCCCGTTCACCCGGCAGGGCTCTCCGGCGCGCCGGTACACATATGTCCGAGGCCGCCCGGGGGCGTAGGACGGCGGACCGTGGTCGTGCTCGGGACGCACCACGATGATCTTGCCGCCGCGCAACCCGACCTTCATCAGCGCCACCAGATCAGTCCATGCCGCGTCGAACTCCGCTTCGCTGACATTGCGGCCGGGCCGGAAGGGATCGATGCGGTGCCGGAACAACAACTCGCTGCGGTAAACATTGCCGACGCCGGCGATGATGGTCTGGTCCATCAATAGTGCGCCAATAGGCCTGCGGGACTTCGTGATTCGGGCCCACGCGCCCGCCGGGTCGGCGTCGCTGCGCAACGGGTCGGGACCGAGCCTCGCCACGACTTCGCTGACCTGAGCTTCGTCGATCACCTCGCACACCGTCGGGCCGCGCAAGTCGGTTCCGTACTCGGCGCCCACCATCCGCATCCGTACCTGTCCGACCGGCTCCGGAAGCGCCTCGGCGTGTTCCCATTCGGTGAAAGTGCCGTAGAGGCCGAGATGTACATGCACGATCGGACCGTCGGCGTAGTGATGGAAAAGGTGCTTGCCCCAGGCGCTGGCCTTACGCAGCACGCGGCCGTCCACGGCGGCCGCCGCACCGGCGAACCGGCCCTGCGGGCTGGACACGGCGACCGGCGCCCCGCCGAATCGGCGTTGGTGCAGCCGGGCCAACCGGTGCAGTGTGTGCCCTTCGGGCAACGCAGTCCTTAAGCCTGCGCGCCGGGCACCGGCGGGGCCTGGTGGGTGCGCTCGTACTCGTCGAGAATGTCGATACGCCGTTGGTGTCGTTCGGCTTTCGACCACGGCGTGGTGAGAAAGGCGTCGACGAACGTCAGCGCCTCGGCGGCGGTGTGCATCCGGCCACCGATGCCGATCAGCTGTGCGTTGTTGTGCTGACGCGCCAACGACGCGGTCTCGACGCTCCACGCCAGCGCGCAGCGGGCACCGGGGACCTTGTTGGCCGCGATCTGTTCGCCGTTGCCCGATCCACCCAGCACGATGCCCAGGCTGTCGGGGTCGGCCACCGTGCGCGTTGCCGCGGCGATGCAAAACGCGGGGTAGTCGTCCTCGGCGTCGTAGGTGAAGGCGCCGCAATCGATCGGCTCGTGTCCGGTCTGCTTGAGGTGCTCGATGATCTGTTGCTTGAGCTCGAATCCGGCGTGGTCAGAACCCAGGTAGACGCGCATGACCGCAATCCTTACCCGGTCGGCCAGGCGACGCAACGCGCGGGGTGTCACGCCGCCGGGCGCAACAACGTCAGTCGAACTCCGGCTTCTCGTGGCGCGAGCGCTTGAGCTCGAAAAAGTGCGGATAGGCGGCGAAGGTCACCGAGGCGTCCCACAACTTGCCAGCTTCCTCACCGCGCGGAATCCGCGAAATCACCGGGCCGAAGAACGCCACGCCGTTGACGTGGATGGTCGGCGTACCGACATCGTCACCGACCGCGTCCATGCCGGCGTGGTGACTCTTACGCAGCGCCTCGTCGTAGGCGTCACTGGTGGCGGCCTCGGCCAGCTCGGCGGGCAGACCGGTCTCGTCCAGCGCGATCTTGATGACCCCTTCGAGTTCCTTATTGCCCTTGTTATGAATCTGGGTGCCCATCGCGGTGTACAGCGGGGCCAAAACGCCGGCGCCATGGGCCTGCTCGGCAGCGATCGCGACCCGCACCGGTCCCCAGGCCCGCTTCATGTTCTCGCGATAATTCTCGGGCAGGTCTTCGCGGTTCTCGTTGAGTATCGCCAGGCTCATGACGTGGAAGTTCACGTCGATGTCGCGAACCTTTTCGACTTCCAGGATCCAGCGCGACGAGATCCATGCCCATGGGCAGAGCGGGTCGAACCAGAAACCGGCTTCGCTTTTCGCGGGGGCCTTGTCGGACATTGCGCAGTCCTCTCCGAAAGAGATCAATAACGGTCAAAACACCGTCCAGCACAACCGTAGTCGCCGCGCGCGTGTTCCCGGTCCGCACCGGCGGCCCGCGACGCCACTAGGTTGGACGGGTGGCCCTTCCTAACCTCACCCGAGACCAAGCCCTCGAACGCGCCGCCCTGGTCACCGTCGACAGCTACCAGATCAGCCTCGACGTCACCGACGGTAACGGCGGGCCCGGCGAACGAAACTTCCGCTCCACCACCACCGTGGTGTTCGACGCACTCGCCGGCGCCGACACCGTCATTGACCTCGCCGCCGAAACCGTTCGCAGCGCCACCCTCAACGGGCGCGAGGTAGATGTCTCCGGATACGACGAATCGACCGGCATCCCGTTGCGCGGACTGGCCGACCGCAACGTCGTCGTCGTCGACGCCGACTGCCGCTACTCCAACACCGGCGAGGGACTGCATCGCTTCGTCGACCCAGTCGACAACGAGACCTACCTGTACTCGCAATTCGAAACCGCCGACGCCAAGCGCATGTTCGCCTGCTTCGACCAACCCGACCTCAAGGCGACCTTCGACCTGCGGGTGGTGGCCCCCGAGCACTGGAAGGTGATCTCCAACGGCGCAACCGCGTCAATCGAGAACGGCGTGCACAGCTTTGCGATCACGCCGCGGATGAGCACCTATCTGGTGGCCTTGATCGCCGGCCCGTACTCCGAGTGGAAGGACTCCTACACCGACGAGCACGGCGAGATTCCGCTGGGCATCTACTGCCGGGACTCGTTGGCGGCGCACATGGACGCCGATCGCTTGTTCACCCAGACCAAGCAGGGCTTCGGCTTCTACCACCGCAACTTTGGCCTGCCCTATGCGTTCGGGAAGTACGACCAGCTGTTCGTCCCCGAATTCAACGCCGGCGCAATGGAAAACGCCGGGGCGGTGACCTTCCTCGAGGACTACGTCTTCCGCAGCAAGGTCACCCGCGCTTCCTACGAGCGGCGCGCCGAGACGGTGCTGCACGAGATGGCGCACATGTGGTTCGGCGACCTGGTCACCATGACCTGGTGGGACGACCTGTGGCTGAACGAGTCGTTCGCGACGTTCGCGTCGGTGCTGTGCCAAAGCGAGGCAACCGAATTCACCGAGGCCTGGACGACGTTTGCGACCGTCGAAAAATCGTGGGCGTACCGCCAGGACCAATTGCCGTCGACGCACCCGATTGCCGCCGACATCCCAGACCTGGCCGCTGTCGAGGTGAACTTCGACGGCATCACCTACGCCAAAGGCGCTTCGGTACTCAAGCAGCTTGTCGCCTACGTCGGGCTGGAGCACTTCCTGGCCGGGCTGCGCGATTACTTCCGCACCCATGCATTCGGCAACGCCACCTTCGACGATCTGCTGTCCGCACTGGAGCAGGCGTCGGGCCGTGACCTGTCGAATTGGGGTCAGCAGTGGCTGAAAACCACGGGCCTGAACACGCTGCGCCCGGAATTCGACGTGGACGCCGACGGCAAGTTCGCCCGGTTCGTGGTCGCGCAAAGCGGCGCCGCTCCGGGGGCGGGTGAAACCCGGGTGCATCGGCTGGCGGTCGGAATCTACGACGAGGACGACGCGGGCAAACTGGTGCGGGTGCACCGGGAGGAACTCGACGTCGACGGTCCGGAGACGGAAGTCACTGCGCTGGTTGGTGTTTCGGCTGGCAAGCTGATTCTGGTCAACGATGACGACCTGACTTATTGCTCGCTGCGCCTGGACGCTCGGTCGCTGCAAACCGCGCTGGAGCGCATCGCCGACATCGCCGAGCCGCTGCCCCGCTCGTTGGCGTGGTCGGCGGCCTGGGAGATGACCCGCGAGGCCGAACTACGGGCCCGCGATTTCGTGGCACTGGTCTCGGGAGGCGTGCAGGCCGAGACGGAAGTCGGGGTGGCACAACGGCTGCTGCTGCAGGCCCAAACGGCGCTTGGCTCCTACGCCGAGCCGGGCTGGGCCCGCGAGCAAGGCTGGCCGCAGTTCGCCGACCGGCTGCTGGAACTGGCCCGCGCAGCGCAACCGGGATCGGATCACCAGCTGGCCTTCGTCAACACGCTGTGCTCGTCGGTGCTGTCCACCCGGCAGGTCACGACGCTGGCCGACCTGCTCGATCACGATCCGTCCGAGTTGGGCCTGGCGGGCCTCGAGGTCGACACCGACCTGCGCTGGCGCATCGTGACCGCTCTGGCCGCCGCCGGCGATATCGACGCCGACGGGCCGGCGACTCCGTTCATCGATGCCGAGGTGCAACGCGACCCGACGGCTACCGGTAAACGCAACGGCGCCCACGCGGCCGCGGCACGTCCACAGCATGAGGTCAAGGAAGAGGCGTTCACCAGGGTGGTCGAGGACGACACCGTGGCCAACACGTCGGCCCGCGCGATCATCGCGGGCTTCGGAGCGCCCGGCCAAGGCGAGTTGCTCAAGCCGTTCACCGGCCGCTATTTCCAGGCCATCCCCGGGGTTTGGGCGCGGCGCTCCAGCGAGGTCGCGCAGACGGTGGTGATCGGGCTGTACCCCTCGTGGGACATCAGCGAGGACGGCATTGCCGCCGCCGAGGAGTTTCTGAGGGCCCCGGAGTCGGACGTGCCGCCGGCCCTGCGCCGCCTGGTGCTGGAGGGCCAGGCCGGGGTGAAGCGGGCGTCGCGGGCGCGTCGGTTCGACGCCGACACTAAGAGCTGACCGGCGAGGTACCGGTAGCGGCTAGACGACCGTGGCACGCTCATTGCACCGTTTGGTCGGTGACCGTCATCTCGAAATCGCCTGCTCCCCAGGCCGACATGAAGGTGGCGATGGGCACCTGCTCGTCACGGCCCTCGTCGCTGCCACTGTCGTTGATGTGCGCGACCCCGTTGGTGGTGTCCACACCAATCACAACGACTTCATGGTCACCTTCACTGGGCTTGTGGCCTTCCCAGATCGTGCCGCTGCTGACGGGGACCATCACCGCGTGCCTCGACCCGAGGGCCGCCTCCAGGGCGCTCAACGCGGCCTGACCCTTGGCGTCTTCAGACGTACTGGCATGAATGCCGTAGTGCGTCAACAACACCCCGATATCTCGGGTGTCGACGCCGTCGCCATTGGCATCGGTGTACACCGTCGCTCCCGCTCCGGCGGTGCTCGGGATGGTCTGGGCCACGTCGATAATCTGCTGCTCGCTCGGCATCTGGCCGGTGACTTGGCCAACCACATCGGCCACCGACATCAGCACGCAGTTGTTGCCGAATGACTGCGGGGCCCAGTACTGGGCCGCCTTGGGCGGGTCACCGTACATCCCGGCCGGGTCGGCCATCGCCGGCGCCACCAGCACCGGGCCTGAGCTGCCGACGCCGATGAGCGCGGCAAGGACCACGCCGGCCACCACCGCGACGTCACGTCCCTTCGCCGCGACGCGCGACGGGAAACCGCTCATGCCGGCCGAACTACGCCGGGGAGATACCGGCGCTGAGCACGCGGATCGCGCTGACCAGGCCGTCGACCAGGTGGCCCTGCTCGAATGCCGACGAAGCTGCGGCCACTCCCAGGGGCGCGGCCGACTCGGCACCGCGTCCGCGGACCTGCGAACCGTAGACCACCTCGATGGCGGCCTGGTCGGGTGAGACGGCCAGCAGCACAGCGTTGTTCGGCGTGGGCACGTTGGCCAGGATCTCGCGTGCCCGCGCGGCGGTGTCGCTACCGAGGTCGCCGACGTAGATGGCGAAGCGCGTCATGGACTGGCGCGAACCATATTTCAGGGCGTCGTCGATCGCGACGAGGTCCTTGGTCGGAAACGGGTAGTGCACCGACACTTCACCGGGCTCGGTGACCCCGGACACCCGTCCGCTGGTGGTGATCGCCCAACCCGCAGGCAGCCCGGCGGGCTCTCTCGTCGCTACCTCACCATGTGCCACTGGCGCCACCTCCGACCGAGAACTCCGAATTGTGATGCCCGTGCGAGCTGTCGACGGCTTCGTCGGTGGCAGCCCACAGAACCGGCGGATGAGTCCACGGTTCGGACATCTGGTAGGTCGCGGGGTGCGGTCCCTTACGCGACCAGATCAGCGCCGCCAAAACGATCACCAGCAACGCCGGGATTCCAACCAAGTACAGGTGAATCTCCATAGTGCTCACGACGCAAACCGTATCCCACCCGAGCGATTCAGTCGCGCGTTTGGACACAAGATTGGTGATCAGGCCGCGCCCTCATCGAGGTACCTGGCCCAGGACGGATCCATTTCCTTGACCGTCGACAGCAGTCGCCAGTGTTGTCCGGTCGGCGGAACCGGCGTCCGGCGCAGTGCCCAACCGAGCTCGGTGAGCAGCTTGTCGCCCTTGCGGTGGTTGCACGTCGAGCAGCACGCGACGCAGTTCTCCCAGGAGTGGTCGCCGCCGCGGCTGCGTGGCATGACGTGGTCGACGGTGTCGGCCTTTGCTCCGCAGTAGGCACAGCAGAAACGGTCGCGGTGCATGAGCGCGGCGCGGGTCATCGGGCACCCGGGCGCGGTAGGGAACCCGGACGTAGGTGCGCAGCTGGATCACCGACGGCACCACGATCGACCTGCTCGCCGAGTGGATGATCGGTCCGGTGGGATCGTGGTGAACCACGTCGGCCTTGCCGCAGATCACCATCACGATCGCCCGCCGCATGGGCAGCGCGGTCAGCGGCTCGTAGGTGGAGTTCAGCAGCAGCACCCGGCGGCGACTCCAGATCGACGCGCTCTCGTGCCGGGAGGGCGGATGGGTTTCAACGCTATGCAGGGACGACGCGGGTGGGGGTCCGGTTAACCCTGCCGCGGCACCGGAACTGCGGTGGCTGCGGCGTTTCTTGCCCTGCGCCATAAATCCTCCGCGGATAGTCCACCATGATTCGCCGCCAATCGCACGCCTAATTGCTGGTGCAGCCGTGTCGAAGCGGTGAACAGCAAGTAGTGAGTCGGGCCGGTTTGACTTTGCCGACGCGCCGATGCACCACAATGGAGGCGATGGATCAGGTTCAGCAGTCGTTCTATGACGCCGTCGGCGGTGCCGAGACCTTTCAAACGATCGTGGCGCGCTTCTACGCGCAGGTCCCCGAGGACGAGATCCTGCGCGAGCTGTACCCCTTGGACGACCTGGAGGGCGCCGAGGAACGGCTGCGGATGTTCCTCGAGCAGTACTGGGGCGGTCCGCGCACCTACTCCGACCAGCGCGGACATCCCCGGCTGCGGATGCGTCACGTTCCGTTCCGGATCACACCGATCGAGCGTGACGCGTGGCTGCGCTGCATGCACACCGCTGTGGCGTCCATCGATTCGGAGACCCTCGACGACGAGCACCGTCGAGAGTTGCTCGAGCTATCTGGAAATGGCCGCCAACTCGCTCGTCAATGCCCCTATTTGATCTAGCCTTTAACGTCCAGCGAACTGAAACGGAGCAGTATGAGCCCCGCAGCATGGTGGTCGAGCGCGGTTTTTTACCAGGTCTATCCACGATCGTTCGCCGACAGCAATGGCGATGGGGTCGGTGACATCGATGGGTTGGTCGCCCATCTGGATCACCTCGAGTGGCTGGGAGTCGACGCGATTTGGCTCAGCCCGGTCACCGTCTCGCCGATGGCCGACCACGGCTACGACGTCGCCGATCCCCGAGACATCGACCCGCTGTTCGGCGGGATGGGCGCAATCGAACGGCTGATCGCGGAGGCACACCAGCGGGGCATCAAGATCACCATGGACGTGGTGCCCAACCACACCAGCTCCGCGCACCCGTGGTTCCAGGCGGCGCTGGCCGCCGGCCCGGGCACCGACGCGCGCGAACGCTATTACTTTCGCGACGGTCTCGGTTCCGATCAGGCGCTGCCGCCGAACAACTGGACGTCGGTATTCGGCGGGTCGGCCTGGACGCGAGTGGTCGAACCCGACGGCAACCCCGGCCAGTACTACTTGCACCTCTTCGACACCGAGCAGCCGGACCTGAACTGGGACAACCCGGAAATCTTCGACGATTTCGAGAAGACGCTGCGCTTCTGGCTGGAACGCGGCGTGGACGGCTTCCGCATCGATGTGGCGCACGGAATGGCCAAGCCCCCCGGCCTGCCGGACACGAAGGGAGTCGTCAAGGTGTTGTCCCACACCGACGACGATCCGCGCTTCAACAACCCGAACGTGCACGAGATTCACCGCGGGATCCGCAAGATCGTCGACGAGTATCCCGATGCAGTGACCATCGGCGAGGTCTGGGTCATGGACAACGCCCTCTGGGCGGAGTATCTACGGCCCGACGAGCTGCATCTCGGCTTCAATTTCCGGCTGACCAAGATCAACTTCGATGCCGGCGAAATCCACGATGCGATCGAGAATTCGCTCGCGGCCACCGGCCTCCAAAACGCCGTCCCAACGTGGACGCTGTCCAATCACGATCTGGACCGCGAGGTTACCCGTTACGGCGGCGGCGAGATCGGGCTGCGCCGTGCGCGCGCCATGGCGATGGCGATGCTCGCACTGCCGGGCACGGTATTCATCTACAACGGCGAGGAACTCGGGCTGCCCGACGTGTTGGACCTGCCCGAGGAGGTGCTGCAGGACCCGACGTGGGAACGGTCCGGGCACACCGAACGCGGCCGCGATAAGTGCCGGGTTCCGCTGCCGTGGTCGGGCGAGGCTCCCCCGTTCGGGTTCTCCAGCTCACCCGACACCTGGCTGCCCATGCCCGCCGACTGGGCGGCGCTGACGGTGGAAAAGCAGCAAAGAGATCCCGACTCGACGTTGTCGTTCTTCCAGAAGGCACTCGAATTGCGGGGGAAACGTGCGGAATTCGACGGCGACAAGTTCGAGTGGCTGGCCGCACCAAGCGGAGCGTTGGCCTTCCGTGGCCGCGGCGGCCTGGTGTGCGCGCTCAACTCCGGCAAGCGGCCCGATAGCGCTGCCGGCGGGCGAACTCATCTTGGCCAGCGCGCCGCTAGTCGATGGTCAGTTACCGCCGGATAGCGCGGCCTGGCTGGTGTAGCCGACCGCCACCGCCCGGCATTTTGCGGTTCGTTCCTCTATATCTTGTACATGCCGACCTACGCGTGGACAGTGATCGGAGCCGGACCCGCTGGAATCGCCGCGGTGGGGCGGCTCCTCGATCACGGGATCGCACCGGAACAAATCGCCTGGATCGATCCTGCCTTCTCGGTAGGCGACCTCGGCCAAAAGTGGCGGCCGGTGTCGAGCAACACGATCGTCGGGACGTTCCTGAGCTTCCTGAACGGCTCCGCCGCATTCCGATTCTCGGAGGCACCACCAGTGCCGCTACTGGAAATCGACCCCGAGGAGACGTGTGCCCTCGCCCTGGTCGCTGATCCTTTGGTTTGGGTCACCCAGCACTTGCGTGAGCGAGTACACGTATTCGAAACGACGGCAACCTCTCTCGAGCTGCACAAGCGGCAATGGAGCATCGAGACCCAGCAGCAAGAAGTCGTCTCCGACAACGTCGTCCTTGCCGTCGGAGCTGTTCCCAAGAAACTTTCGTTATCCGGATCTTGAAGAGATTCCCGTCGAAGTCGCCCTCGACCCCGAAAAGCTAGCTGAACAGCCGCTGGAGGGCGCCACGGTTGCCGTCTTCGGCTCATCGCACTCGTCGATGATCGCCTTGCCGCACCTGCTGCGCCATCCCGTCGAAAGAGTGATCAATTTCTACCAGAGCCCTCTGAAATATGCTATTTACCTTGATGATTGGATCCTGTTCGATGACACCGGGCTCAAAGGGCGAGCAGCGGACTGGGCCCGGGAAAACATTGACGGCGTATATCCGGAACGACTGGAGCGGTGCTGGGTGTCGAGCCCGGAATTCGACGACAAGCTCAAAGCCTGCGACCGCGTCGTCTACACGGTCGGCTTCGAACGGAGAAAGCTGCCCGCCACGCCCCAGTGGGGCCCGCTACCGTACAACCAACAAAACGGGATCATTGCGCCCGGCCTGTTCGGACTGGGCATTGCGTTTCCCGAATACGCGGAAGACCCATACGGGTTCGGACAACACCGAGTGGGGCTCAAGAAGTTCATGGATTACCTGGACTCCGTTTTGCCGTTGTGGTTGCGCTACCGGACCTGACCGCAAAACCGGGTCAGCGCAACACCAGCGACGGATGCCCGCGCCGGCGGTACACCGAGCCGAACCTGGCGTCCAGACGCAACCACGACGGCATTATCCTCACCCTGATCATTTCGTCGCTGTCGATCGCGTCCGGTGACTGCGGCAGAAAGCCCATTGCGGTCAACGCGAACACACAGCGCATCGGTAGGCCCACGCTTTCGTCGGCGGAGCTGACCCGAATGACCTCCTGATCGAGCAGTGACACCGGCGGGCCGTGGGAACTGCTGTGCTCCTTGGCAAGTCGCGCGCCGCGTTGCGCCAGGTCCAGCATCACCTGGGCCGGTACGTCGTCGAGGTGGGTGAAACCGGATTCCGGGGGCAAGCGCGCTTCGCCAGGCCGAGTCCATCGCAAAGCCCGGATCGACGTAGCCCGAATCGTCCATCGCGGACAGGCCCTGCGCCAATCCATCCGCGGCGACGGTCATGTCAACCGGACGCAACTTGCCCACCACCACCCGGCTGGCCAGCACGTCGAATCCGGTTGCCATCCATGCCGTGAGCAACCTGGAAGACCGAGCATGGAGCCGGATGACCGCGGCGTCGTCGAGCCGCATCGCGTGATCGACGAATGCGGCCAGATCGGCGCGGTGGGCCTCCATCGATGGCGGGCCCAGCCACAATCCGCGATCAGCTAGCGCAGCCACCGTTGTAAGTACTCCCGATGATCTGGAGACAGTCGCACCAACCGCTGCTCCTCGATGTGAACCGCGGCCAGCTGAGACTCGGCGATGACGGCAGGCTTGGACTCCGGATCGGCGTGGAGCGAACGTACTTCGTAGCCCAGTGTGAAGTCGACCGCTCGCAGTCGCTTGGTCCAAATGGTCACCTGCAGAGGCGAATCGGCCAGCCGCAGCTGATCCTTGTAAGTGACCCGCACATCGGCGATCAACAGCCCGATCGTGGTGATGTCGGCGCCGAACGGGTCCTTGAGGAAGGGGACCCGCGCCTCTTCGAGAATCGTGACCATCGTGGCATGGTTGACGTGCTGGTACATGTCGATGTCCGACCACCGCACCGGCACCGGCGCGACATACCCGACGGTCACCCCGAAGTCCCCCGCCCGCTGGTGCGGGTCATGCGTCGGATCTGTCGTGCGGCCACCGACAGCGTCGCGAGATCCTTAGCGCCGCTCTCGTAGATTTCGGTGAGCGTGCGGCGGGCCCGCTCCACTCGGGAGGCGCTGATGTGTTCCCACTCGGCGATCTTCTCCTCCCCATTTTCCTCCGGCTCCCCCACGGCCAGCACATCCAGACACAGCGACCGCAGCGAGGAGTAAATGTCGTCACGAATCGCCAAGCGCGCCAACGAATGCCAGCGGTCGTAGCGCGGCAGCGCGGAGATCGCGGTGAGCAGGCCGTCAGTGCCCAGCCGGTCCATCAGCGCGAAGTACGTGTCGGCGACGTCGGCGGTGTCGGTCTCGGTGATATCGGCGATGTCGATGATGTCGAGCAGGCTGAAGCGGTACAGGCCGGCGGCCACCAGGTAGGCCAGGTCTTGGGGTGCGCCCTGCGCGGCGAAGGCCGCGGCTTCCTGCTCGACGATCGCCTTGTCGTCACCGCGCAGCCACTCCGACATCCGCGGCGTCAGCGCCTTGACCTTGGCCGCGAACCGGTTGATCTCGGCGCCGACGGCCAACGGCTGTGGACGGTAGTTGAGCAACCAGCGTCCGGCACGGTCGATCAGCCGCCGGGTATCCAGTGTCATCCGGTCCGACAATGCGACCGGGATATCGGCCGCACGGATGCCTCGCCAGATCTGGTCCACCCCAAAGATGGCCTCGGTGGCGACCCAGGTGCGAACCGCGTCGATCTGACTGACACCGACATCCTGGGTGATCCGGTAGGCGTAGCTGATGCCGGCGGTGTCCACCAGATCGTTGATCAACATCGTCGTGACGATTTCGCGGCGTAGCTGATGAGTGCGGATCTCCGGGGTGAACCGTTCCCGTAGCGGTGTCGGGAAGTAACGGGGCAACCGGGACGCGAAGACGTCCTGCTCCGGTCAGTTCGGTGGTCAGCATCTCCTCTTTGAGGAGCAGCTTGACGTGTGCCATCAACGTGCAGAGCTCGGGTGAGGTGAGTCCGATGCCGGCGTCGGTGCGCCGCGCGATTTCCTTCTCCGACGGCAGCGCTTCCAGGTCGCGGTTCAATACCGTGTTCTTCCAGGTACTTGATCTGCACTGCGTGCACCGGGAGCAGGCTGGCGGCGTTGGCGCGGCTGGTGCCGATCAGGTCGTTCTGGTCCTCGTTGTCGGTGAGCACCAGTTGCGCGACCTCGTCGGTCATCGATTCCAGTAGCTGTTTGCGCTCGTCGGCGTTGACCTTGCCGGCGGTGACCAGCGAATCGATCAGGATCTTGATGTTGACCTCGTGGTCGGAGCAGTCCACGCCGGCGGAGTTGTCCATCGCATCGGTATTGATCCGCCCGCCGGCCAGGTCGAATTCGACGCGACCCAAGGCCGTCACTCCGAGGTTGCCGCCCTCGCCGATCACCTTGGCGCGCAACTGGTTTCCATTGACCCGCACCGGATCGTTGGCGCGGTCGCCCACATCGGCGTCGGACTCGGATTCGGCCTTGATGTAGGTGCCGATGCCGCCGTTGAACAGCAGGTCCACCGGCGCGAGCAGGATCGCCTTGATCAGGTTGGGCGGGGCCATCTCGGTGACCTCGTCGTCGATGCCGAGCGCCAGGCGCACCTGCGGGCTGACCGGGATGGCCTTCTGCTCGCGGCTGTACACCCCACCGCCCTCGCTGATCAACGACTTGTCGTAGTCCTCCCAGCTGGACCGCGGCAGGTCGAACATCCGCTGGCGTTCCGGCCACGACGTCGCGGCGTCGGGGTCGGGGTCCAGGAAGACGTGCCGGTGATCGAAGGCGGCGATCAGCCTGATGTGCTTGCTCAGCAGCATGCCGTTCCCGAACACGTCGCCGCTCATGTCGCCGACGCCTACGACCGTGAAGTCCTCGGTCTGGGTATCGACGCCCATCTCGCGGAAGTGTCGTTTGACGGCCTCCCAGGCGCCCTTGGCGGTGATGGCCATGGCCTTGTGGTCGTAGCCGACCGATCCGCCGGAGGCGAAGGCGTCGCCCAACCAGAATCCGTAGGACTTGGCGACGTCGTTGGCGATGTCGGAGAAGGTGGCGGTGCCCTTGTCCGCGGCTACCACGAGGTAGGCGTCGTCGCCATCGCGGCGGATCACCTGCGGTGGCGGGCTGACCTTTCCGGTTGCATGGTCGACATTGTCGGTGACGTCCAGCAATCCGGAGATGAACAGCTGATAGCAGGCCACGCCTTCGGCGCGGGTGGCGTCGCGGTCGGCGGCGGGGTCGCCGGTGGGCAGCGGCGGCCGCTTGAGGACGAACCCACCCTTGGCCCCGACCGGCACGATGACGGCGTTCTTCACCGCCTGCGCCTTGACCAGACCCAGGATCTCGGTGCGGAAATCGTCGCGCCGGTCCGACCAGCGCAGCCCGCCACGAGCCACCGGGCCGAACCGCAGGTGCACGCCCTCGACGCGCGGCGAATAGACGAAAATCTCGTACTTGGGGCGCGGCAGCGGAAGCTCGTCGACGAGCTGGGCGTCCAGCTTGATCGCCAGCACATTCCGGGCCCGGGCCGAATCCTCGCGTGTCACAAAGTAATTGGTCCGCAGTGTGGCCTGCACCAATGACGCGAAGGCACGCAGGATGCGGTCGGTGTCCAGACTGACCAGCGCGTCGATGTCCGCGGCGACCGCCGCGGCGGCCGTCTGCGCGTCGCGACCGGTCGGCGATCCCGAGGTCCGGGGATCGAACAGCGCCTCAAACAGCAGCGACCAACGACCGCGCGGTCGAGGAATGCTCGTTGAGCACCGATTCGATGTAGGACTGGCTGTAGGGGAAGTTGGCCTGCCGCAAGTACTTTGCGTAGGCGCGCAGCAGCACGACCTGCTGCCAGGTCAGCCCCGCGCGCATCACCAGCTCGTTGAACCGGTCGATCTCGACGCGGCCGTGCCAGATCGCGGTGACCGCGTCGGCGAATCGTTCTGCCATCGCGTCGCCCTCGGCGGGCGTCTCCGCGACGCGGATGGTCGGGTGCGGTGAGATCCGGAACTGGTAGATCCACACCGGCAATCCGTCCGGCCGGATGACCGTGAACGGACGCTCCTCGAGCACGACGACACCCATGCTCTGCAGCATCGGGAGCAGCTGGCTCAGCGAGGCTGCGTGTCCGCCCAAGAACCAGGTCAGCTGGGCCAGTCCCTCCCGCCGCGATCGGAGAACACCAGCTTGACCGAATCATCGGCCAGCTCTTTGATGATGGCGATGTGGTCGATGGCATCGTCGGGAGTGATGGCCGATTTGTAGGCCTCGGAGAATGCGGCGGCGTAGTGCTCGGCGTCGGCGTGGGAGACCGTGCCGGTAGGCGCGGCGGCGATGAGCCGGTCGGCCCAGGTGCGCGCGGCCTCGCTGACCAGCGCCTGAATCCGCATCCGGTTGGCTTCCGAGACGTCGACCGGGGCCGCGCGAGTCCTTCCGGTAGACGAACCATGAAATGCATGAGCGCCCAAGGTGATTCGCTGACTCGCGCGGTGAATTCGAGTCGCGTCCCGCCGAATTCGCGGACCAGGATGTCCTCGATCTGCAACCGCACGGCCGTGGTGTAGCGATCGCGGGGCAGATAGACCAGGCAGGAGACGAAGTACTGCAGCCGGTCGGCGCGCACGAACAACAACGCGCGCCGTTGGGATCCCAGATCCACCACGGCTTTGGCCATCGCCAAAAGCTGCTCGGCGCTGAGCGTGAACAGCTCCGAACGCGGGACGGTCTGGATCACGTCGAGCAGCAGCTGTGCCGGGTGGCACGGGGTCGCTGTCGGCCATCGCCAGCGCCTCGCGGACCCGGCGCGAGATCGATCGGGATCTCCAGTACGTCGGCGTTCATCGCGGCGACCGTGAACAGCCCGACGAAGCGATGCTCGATCACGCCGCCGTCGACGTATTCGCGAATCGCGATGGCATACGGGTATGCCCCGTACCGCAGATAGCTGCCGACCGTGGCCTGGGCCAACACCAGCAACTTGTCGTCGTCGGTCAGCCGCGGGCGAGAACCGGGCGACTGCGCATGACGCCGAGACCGCTCGACCCGTCGCCGGAGACCAGACCATCGTGCACCCGGCAACGCTGGTAGCCCAGCAACAGGAAATTGCCGTTGCCCAGCCAGCGCAGCAGTGCCGCGACGTCCTCGCGGTCGGGCGCCGAGAAGTGGCCGTCGGTGTTGGCTTCGACATTCGCGGCCAGGTCGCTCAGGGTGGCGATCGATCGCTGCCGCGTCGACCGCCACCTGCTGGACGTCGGCGAGAACCTTGGGCAGCACCCTTTCGACCTCGGCGAGTGCCTTGCCGTCGACGGAGGGCAACAGCTGGATGTGGATCCAGGCCTCGCCGACGTAGTGTCGAGGCGCCGGGCGCTTTCGGGTCGATGCTGAGCAGACTCCCCCGTCGGGCTGCGATGCACCTCGAACACCGGAGTCATGATGGCCGTGTAGGAGACGCCCGAGCCGGTGCAGCAACACCGTGACGGAATCCATCAGCATGCCGCCGTGGTCGGTGACGACTTGCAGCGCGGGCCCGAAGCCCGCGGGATCGTCGGCCGGGTAGACGGCGACGCAGCTTTCGCCGTGCGGGCGGTGCTGGCCCAGCCGGTAGTGTGCGCCCAGCATGGCCGGGGTGACCATGGCGGCGGCGATGGCTCAGGTCGACGGGACCGGTTTCGGTGGCTCCGGGTTCGCTCGTCGTGCGGGCCGCGATAGCTCTCGATGTAGGCCTTCGAGATCCACTCGGGAATGTCCGACATGTCGTGGTGAATGTGGTCCACGGCGTAGTTTTCTGCTTGCTCCGGAATCGATCGTCATGCCGATTGCTCCCATCACGACTATGCCTATCGGCGTCGTGGCAGAGCTGACATTAGTCCCGCGTCAGCTTGCGGTGGGTGACCCGGTGCGGCCTGGCGGCGTCGGCACCAAGGCGTTCCACTTTGTTCTCCTCGTATGCACCGAAGTTGCCCTCGAACCAGAACCACTTGGCCTCGTTGTCGTCGTCGCCCTCCCACGACAGGATGTGCGTGCAGGTGCGGTCCAGGAACCAGCGGTCGTGCGAAATCACCACCGCGCAGCCGGGGAACTGCTCGAGGGCGTTCTCCAGCGAACCCAGGGTTTCGACGTCGAGGTCGTTGGTCGGCTCGTCGAGCAGGATCAGGTTGCCGCCCTGCTTGAGCGTCAGCGCGAGGTTCAGCCGGTTGCGCTCACCACCGGACAGCACGCCGGCCGGCTTCTGTTGGTCGGGGCCCTTGAAGCCGAACGCCGACACGTAGGCACGCGACGGGACTTCGGTTTGACCGACGTGGATGTAGTCCAGCCCATCCGAGACGACTTCCCAGACGTTCTTCTTCGGATCGATGCCCGCGCGGGCCTGATCGACGTAGCTCAGCTTGACGGTCTCGCCGACCTTGACCATGCCACTGTCCGGCTCCTCAAGCCCGACGATGGTTTTGAACAGTGTGGTCTTGCCGACCCCGTTGGGACCGATGACGCCGACGATGCCGTTGCGCGGCAGGGTGAAGGACAGATCCTTGATCAGGGTGCGCCCGTCGTAGCCCTTGTCCAGGTGTTCGACCTCGACAACCACGTTGCCCAGCCGCGGCCCGACGGGGATCTGGATCTCCTCGAAATCGAGTTTGCGCGTCTTCTCCGCCTCGGTGGCCATCTCCTCGTAGCGCTGCAGGCGGGCCTTGCTTTTGGCCTGCCGCGCTTTGGCTCCGGAGCGCACCCAGGCCAGCTCCTCTTGCAGCCGCTTTTGCAGCTTGACGTCCTTGCGCCCCTGCACCGACAGCCGCTCGGCCTTTTTCTCCAGGTAGGTCGAGTAGTTGCCTTCGTAGGGATAGGCGCGGCCGCGGTCGAGTTCCAGGATCCATTCGGCGACGTTGTCCAGGAAGTAACGGTCGTGGGTGACGGCCAGGATTGCACCTGCGTAGGCGGCGAGATGCGCTTCGAGCCACTGCACGCTTTCGGCGTCCAGGTGGTTGGTCGGCTCGTCGAGCAGCAGCAGGTCGGGCTTGGACAGCAGCAGCTTGCACAGCGCCACGCGGCGCCGCTCACCACCGGACAAGTTGGTCACCGGCTCGTCGGGCGGCGGGCAGCGCAGCGCGTCCATCGCCTGCTCCAGCTGCGAGTCGAGGTCCCACGCGTCGGCGTGGTCCAGGTCCTCTTGCAGCCGGCCCATCTCGTCCATCAGCTCGTCGGAGTAATCGGTCGCCATCAGCTCGGCGACCTCGTTGAAGCGGTCGAGCTTGACCTTGATCTCGCCCAAGCCCTCTTCCACGTTGCCGCGAACGGTTTTCTCCTCGTTCAGCGACGGCTCCTGTTGCAGGATGCCGACGCGTGGCGTCGTTGGCCAGGAACGCGTCGCCGTTGTTCGGCTTGTCCAGACCGGCCATGATCCGCAAGACGCTCGACTTACCGGCGCCGTTGGGCCCGACGACACCGATCTTGGCGCCCGGGAAGAAGCTCAACGTGACGTCGTCCAGGATCACCTTGTCGCCGTGCGCCTTGCGGACCTTTTTCATCGTGTAGATGAACTCAGCCATGCTGGGGTTTTGCCTCTCTGGTTCTTCGAGAATGATCTCGCGGACCATCCTAGGCATCGCCCGACGGCTCGGACGCACGCCCGACCCGTCAGCTAAGCCGACGAGATAGCGGGGTTGCGTCATCGCCGTCGCCGGATGCGACCGAGTCCCCCTCGGCGGCCGGCTCCTCTCCGGTGTCGGCGGCGGCCGGCGCCGGCTCCGCATCCGGACCGGTGTAGCCGGGCTTTTCGATGCGCACGATCGCGCGCGACAGGTCGGGGCCGACCGACGTCGCCCGCATCTCCAGCGACGAACGGCGATTGCCATCGCGGTCCTCGTATTCGCTGGTGTACACGTGGCCCACCGCGATCACCGGTGCGCCCTTACCCAGTGCGGCGCCGACCCCGGTGACCAGCTTTCCCCAGCAGTTGACGGTGATGAACAGCGAGTTTCCCGGCTCCCAACCGCCGTCACCGGTACGGCGGCGTGAATTGCTGGCCACCCGGAACTTGATGAGTTCCTGGTTGCCGACCTTGCGACGCTGCAGGTCGTTGACGATGTGACCGACGACGGTCAGCGAAGTTTCGAACATGGGCTCAATTTCCTTTCGCACTTGTCTCAGGTAGCGCTCTTGCTTGCTGCTCATTGAGCGCCGGGCCACCGACGAGCCGCCGGCAATCCGGTCCGTTCTCGGCGGTTGCATGGCGAGCCTGTGCAGAAAGTCGCGACTGGGGATTACTCCCCGGCGGTGGGCCCCTGAGACGCCGGGCTCGGTCCTCCCCCGCGTGCCAGTTCGGCCAGCATGGCGTTGTAGGCGGTCAGGTCGGCGTCGTCGTCACGGTCGGCCGCCCGGTCAAGACGCCGCGCGGTGCGCGCGTCACTGCGTGCCCATTGCACGAGTAACGCGAGCATCACGATCACCAGTGGCACTTCACCTGCCGCCCAAGCAATTCCGCCACCCAAGCGTTGATCGCCCAGCAGGTCGGTATGCCAACTCAAGCCGAGTGACCGGTAGTAGGCCGCCCCGAGCACCGTGGGGGTGCCCATCAGCTCCACCCCGAAGAACGCGTGCATGGGTAGGGAGGCGAACACCACGCCCACCTTGGCCAGCGGCGGGATCGGCCGCGGGGTCGGGTCCACGCCGATCACCACCCAATAGAACAAGTAACCGCTGACCAGGAAATGCACGTTCATCGCCAGATGCCCGGCGTGACTGCCCACCGCGTCGTCGAAGATGCTCCCGAAGTACAGGCCGTAGAAGCCCGCGATGAACAGCGCCGTCGCCACGATCGGATTGGTCAGGACGCGGGACAACCGGCTGTGCAGGGCGGCCAACAGCCATTCCCGCATGGCCGGCGGGTCATTGCGCCCGGCGGCGGGCAGCGCCCGCAATGCGAGGCTCACCGGCCCGCCCAGCACCAGCAGGATCGGCACCAGCATCGACAGCCCCATATGAGCGGCCATGTGCATGCTGAACATCGCCGGCATGTAGCGGCCGACCCCCGACGACGTCACGAACAGCAAGGTCAGACAGCCCAACAACCACGCCAGGATCCGGCCGGGCGGCCAGTGGTCGCCGCGGCGGCGCAGCCGCAGCACCGCCGCCACATACAGCGCGGCCAAAACGATTGCCGCCGTGCCGAAGACCAGATCGAAGCGCCAGTCGAACAGGATCCGCGCCAACGTCGGCGGCCCGTCGAAGTCATAGCCGATCTCGGCTTCGGGAATCGACGGGAGTCGGATCGGCGGCGGCGGCGGTGGGGTGCGGCCCAGCCCGACGGCGATACCGAACGTCACGCCGAACAGGGCCGCCTCGACGAGCGCCAGCCGGATCAGGACATTGCGCGCCGCGGGATCGTCTTGCAGCGCAACAACTCCGGCGCGCCGCTGACGCCAGCCCAGGACGCCCAGCACACACAGGGCGACCAACTTGGCCAACACCAGCCGCCCATACGTTGTGGTCAGCAGGTCAGCAGGCAACACTCGCACCAGGGCGTTCAGCACACCGCTGACCGCCATCGCGACCCAGCACCACAAGGCGATCGCGGAGAAGCGCCGCGCCGCAAGAGCGAGGTGGTCGCCGCCGCGCAGCGCGTGGGCCAGCAGAGCCAGCAGACCACCGGCCCACAGGCTGGCGGCGACGAGGTGGATCAAAAGGCTGTTGGTGGCCAGGTCATGCGAGCCACCGGCCGACGAGTGACCGGTCAGCCCCAGCGGAATGAGGGTGAGCAGCGAGCCGGCGAGCAGCAACGGCGTCCACGACCAGCGCAGCACCGCCAAACTGGCCAGCGTCACCACCGCGGCCAGAACCGCTGTCCAGCGCCACGCGGAGGCGGTGTTGACCAGGCTGGCCAACGACCAGAGCTGCACCGGATTGAGATGCTCGGCCAATCGGTGCCCGGACACATCAGAAATGGTCAGCGGGATCAGCAGGAACGCACACACCGCCCATACGCCGGACGCGATGGTCCCCAGCCGAAGGGCGCGGTATCCGCCGGCGTCGAGCACGCCGGACTTTTGCGGCGGCACCAGGAAGGCCGCGACGAGGAACGACCCCGCCGCCAGGACCGCGGCGATCTCGCCCGCCGCCCGGACGAACGGCAGACCCAGCGTGGTTGCCGGGCCCGGGTTGGGCAATCCGGTGGCGGTCAGCGCATCGGCCAGCGACAACGCACCAATGCCGGCCGCCGTGCAGCCGGCCAGCACCGCGACTCCGGTGAGCAGCGGCCACACCAGCTCGCGGGCCTTGGACTGGCCAACCGTCATACGTCCAGGGTATGGGCGGGCACCCGCAAAGCCCGCGCTACCCAGCCTGACGAGCGGTGCGGTCCTGGCGCGCTTGAAATTCGCGGGCGACGAACTGATTGCGCGCGACTTGCTCGACGTAGCCGCAATCCCGCAGAATCGCCCGCAATTCCCGCCGGAAGGCGTTCCGGCGTTCGGTCAGATCCGCGGCCGCGGCGATCAGATCCTGGTCGGCAACCACCTGACGCGCGGTGGCAAAGAGCAGCGTGGACACCGATTCGCTGCTACGAACCCGGGTCTGTGCCACGTATTGCCGGCCCACCCCGAGCGCCAACTCCGTCAGTTCCTTCTGCCCGATATCGGCCGGCGCATCCCGCAGCACGTCGGCGACGATCTCGTAGGCCTCGAAGAACACCCGCAACATCGCGTCGGACATCAACGGCCGCTTGGCAAACAGCATCGCGTCGATCTCCTCGCCGCCGGCAGCGACGTGGGCTTCCCAGTCGTCGTGCCATGCCATCTCTTGGGAGATGTTGTCGCGGAATGCCGCCGAATCGGCGAAGTAGAAGTCGAATTTCAGCAGATCACGCAGCCGCATCGCCTGAGCCCAGAAAGCCTCCATGCGGTCGCCTTCGGCGTGCCTGGCATGCGCCAGGGCGAGTTCGACGATCGAGGTCTCCAAAAAGGCGTGGATGACCGAGTTTCGGTAAAACGCCGCGGCGTGCTCCTTGTCGGGAGCGATGAGCCACACCGGCTCGCGCCCGCTGTCGACGCGGGTGATCGGGTGTCCGTTGGACAATGTGTCGACGGCCGCGCGCACACCGTCGCGAGTGCGCAGCCGCAACGCGCTCGTCGATACCGGGGTGTGCTTGCGGTCGAGATAGTCCAGTGAGTCCTGCAGCGTGTGGTGCAGTTGGTCGAGCGTCAGTGCCGCGCCGCGCGTGGTGAGCAGCAGGGCACACACCAAGCCCGTCGCGTTCACTGGTGTCGACTGCAGAATCCGCCACGCTACTTCGAACGACATCTTTTGCAGCGCAAGCCGTTTAGCGTCGTTGTCCTGGGCTAGCGGCCCGTGCGACGGCCCCAGGTACTGCCGCATCGAGACCGCTTCTGGGAAGCGGACATAGATCTTGCCGTAGTTACGTTCGCCTTGTGCCTTGATGAAGTTGTACAGCCACAGCACGCCCTCGGGTGTCTTTTCTCCACCCCGAGCGTAGGCGGCGTACTCGGCGGTCTCGTGCAACTGATCGAAGCTGATCGAAACCGGCTGCAGCAGAATGTCTTCGGCGCGCCCATCCAGGTATGCGTCGGCCACATAGGACATCAGACCGAGCTTGGGCGGCAGCATCTTCCCGGTGCGCGAGCGGGTACCCTCGATGGACCAGCTCAGATTGAACCGCTTCTCGACGATGTAGCCGACGTACTCGCGCAGGACGTACTTGTAGAGCGGGTTACCGCCGATATCGCGACGGATGAAGATGACACCGGAACGGCGTAAGAGGGGCCCCATCAACCCGAACGACAAGTTGATACCGGCGAACACGTGCACTGGCGGCAACCGGTTTTCCTGCATCGCTACCGGCACCACCGCACCGTCGATGTAGGACCGGTGCGAGAACAACAGCACCGCCGGATGTACTTCCAGCCCGGTGCGCATCGCCGCGACCTGAAACTCGTCGTAGTCGATCTCCGGGTCGAATCCCCGACTGAGCAACCTGCCCAGGACGGAAACGAGGTCGACCGACGCCCTGCTCCAGCCGGTGGCGAGTTCGTCGAGCATCTCGCCGGCTTCGTCCACGGTGGCGTCCGGGATCTTTTCCACACCGGCGCGAAACCGCTTGGACGCCAAGATCTCTGGCTTCATCAGTCGCGGAGATTTGTACTGCGGCCCCAAGATTCGATACTCGGCGCGTTCCAGCGCCAAAAGAGCACGGCGCGTGACGAACTGGGCGAAATCGCGCTCGTTCTCCCCGACGGTGGTGTCGCGCCACTGTTGACGGAGTTCGGACACCTTGGCCGATTCGCCGGCTACCACCCGGGCCCGGTGGGGATCGTTACCCACGATGTGGCGCTGCCGACGCGGGTTGGGGTGATAGGGATCCCAGCCGGGGAACAGCCCGGCCAGCTTGGCGACCCTGCCGCGATCCGGGGGCGGCAGCCAGAACACCCGCACCGGCACAATCGAACGGTCTTCTTCCGACTCGAGCTGATCGACAAGCAGATTCAGCGCTGCCGGCGACGAATCGCCGGAAGGCAATTTCAGCACGTCGAACCTCGCACCCGGATTACGGTCTCGCTGCTGGCCCAGCCAATCCAGCACCAGCTGCGTTTCCACGCTGGAGTCCATCGTCGCCAACACCAGCGAGTCTTGCGCGGTCAGGACTGCGCTGGTGTCTGCGGCCAACTGGGTCACGTGTGTCCTTCGGGCCGAGGGGTCGACTCGGTGTTGCCGGGCTGATCCGGCCCGGGCTGCGGCACCTCACCGTTGTTGAGAGCGACCTCGGACGCATTCGGATTCGGCTGGGCCGGCTGCCGATTTGGGCGCGGCCTTCTTGGCGGCGGCTTTCTTCGGCGCGGCCTTCTTGGGCGCGGCCTTCTTGGCGGCGGCCTTCTTCGCCGCAACCTTGGTCCCCGTGGTCTTAGAAGCCGGCTTGGCTCGGGCCTTTCTCGCCGCTTTCTTCTCGGCGTACAGATCGACCTGAGGCAGTTCGTCGACGGGCCAGTTGGCCAACGTGTCCAGATAGAGCTGGCGCACCTCTGCAATATGCTCCGGCAGCGTGTCAACTGACCAGTCCTGCAACGGAATCGGCGGAAACACCGCTACGTCAACCGTACCCGGATTTATCGTGGCGGAGTTTCGCGCGGCGACGAACTCCGCATTACGGATGACGATCGGGACGATCGGGATCCCCGCCGCCATCGCCAGACGGAACGGGCCCTTTTTGAACGGCCCGACCTCGGTGGTGTCTAACCGGGTTCCTTCCGGCGCCATCAGAATGGATAGTCCGTTCTTGGCCCGATCTTCGACCGTGCGCATCGTCTCCAGCGCGGCCTCCGGATCATCGCGGTCAATAAACACACCGTCCAACGCCTTGCCGAGCAGGGCCATGATGGGGTTCTTCTGCAGTTCCTTCTTGGCCACGGCAACCCAGTTGTCGCTCACCAGCGCCCCGGCAATAACCGGGTCAACTTGATTGCGGTGGTTATAGATAAAGACGGCCGGACGCTGCGCGGTCAGATTCTCTCGTCCGACGACATTCAGGTGGACGCCAGTGGTCGCCAGGACCAGCTGAGAAAAGTTGGAAGTAAAGAAATTGGCGCCGCGCCGCCGGCTACCGGTCAGCACACCCATCGCCACCGCGCCGGCCCCGACCGGGAACATCGAACCGAGCCCGGCAATTGTTCGCACCTGCCGGCGGATGCCGACGGATCCCCGGCTGCTGAACTTCAGGACCGGCCAGCCGCGACGCTTGGCGACGGCGGCCATCTTGCCTTCAGGATTGGTCGGCCGTGGATTGCCGACCAAATACATCAGTGCGACATCCTCATCACCGTCGGCGTAGAAGTAACTGTCCTTGAGGTCGATGGTGTTTTCGGCCGCAAACCGTTGTACCGCAGCGGCTTTGCCCGGCCCCCACAAAATCGGCTTCACGACGCTGCCGGTGAGTAACCCGTCATCGTTGGTTTCGAATTTGTTGGTGAGCGTGTTGGCGATTCCGAGGAAGCGGGCCACCGGATTGACCTGGATGGTCAGCGCCGACGAGCTGAGCACCACGGTGTGGCCGCGAGCCACGTGCGCCCGCACCAGCTCGCGCATCTCCGGGTAGATGCGCGACTCGATCCGTTGCGCAAAGAGCCGCTCGCCGATCTCGTCCAGGTCGGTCAGCAGCCGTCCGGCCAGCGCCGAGGAGGCCTTACCGATCAGATCTTCGAACTCGATGCGCCCGAGCGTATGGTTCAGACCGGCCTGAACCATGCTGAGCAGCTCCCCCACCCCCATATCGCGGCGCCGCAACCGCTCCTGGGTGAGGATGACCGCGGTAAAGCCCGCGACCAAGGTCCCGTCCAGATCGAAGAAGGCGCCGATTTTGGGGCCGGGAGGACTCGAGAGGATCTCGGCAACCGATCCGGGCAACCGCAAATCCTTTGCCGGCGTTGGCTTCTGGCGCTCTTCGGCGGGGCTCATGAGCCTGACACCGATCGAGACGCCGCATCGGCTTGCTCGGTGAACGAAGCCGGCACCGCACGCGGAGGCGGATCATCGGCCAGCGCGAGAATTTCGTCGAAACCCTCCAGCAGGCATTGGGCGAACAATGCCTCCTTCTGCACGGCAGCCCGGTCGTAGCGCACGGTGATGGTGCACCACCCACCCCGGGAAATCAGCACCACCATCATCGCCACGCCGGGCAGTGGGCCGATCCCGTACTGCCGCAACACCTTTGCGCCGGCGATATAGGTGTCGCCCGGGTAGACCGGAACATTGCTGGCCTGCACGTCGGAGCCGACCACCGAGCCGGTGATCCCTTCCAGCACCGCCGACGGCAACACACTCAGCACCGGTGCCATGGAACCGATGATGTTCATCGCGGCCTCGTCACGGCGCTGCGTCATCTGGGCGCGGATCTTCTTCATCCGCGCCACCGGATCCGCGGTACCCAACGGTGCCGCCAAGTTGACGCCGGTGAACCGGTTGCCACCGGCCGTGTCGGCATCGGCCCGCAAGCTGACCGGCACCGCCATCGGCAGCGTGCTGATCGGCACACCGAGGGCCTGGTGATAGCGCCGCAAGGCGCCGCACAGACCCGCCAGATACGCGTCGTTGATCGATCCACCGCCGGCTTTTGCAGCCTTGTGCAGGTCGGAGAGCGGAATGTCGATTGCTTCGGTCCGAGACGCCAGGCTGCGGCGACGCAGCAGCGGCGAGGGCTCGGCGGCCCGGTTGATCACCCGCACGCCCGAGACGGCGTACTCCACGATCCCCGAGACCGTTGACACGGGTTCCAGGATCGCCCGCCCGGCCGCTGAGACCGCCCCGGCGACCGCGCCCGCGACACTGCCGACAATGGCCAGCGGCAGGCGGTTGAAGCCCTGGCGCATCAGATCGTTGGGTGACAGATCCTGCGGGACGGGCAGTGGGGGTGTCGGCTTGGACGGCGGGTCGCGCTCGAGGTCATAGATCTCGGCGAACATCTCGACGCCGCCGACGCCGTCGGTGACGGCATGGCTGACATGCAGCAGCGTTGCGGCCTTGCCGCCGCGCAGACCCTCGACCAAGGTGGCCGTCCACAGTGGCCGCGATATGTCCATCGGTGACTGCAGGATCAGCTCCGCGAGATCGAATACCTCACGCAGGGTGCCCGGTTCGGACACACGGACTCGGCGGACATGGAAGTCCAGGTTGAAATCGGGGTCCACCACCCAGCGCGGTGCGGCCGTCGGCAGCGTCGGTACGACAACCTTCTGCCGTAGCCGCAGCACCTTTCGCGAAGCATTTTCGAATCGGGTCCGGAACCGGTTCCAGTCCGGCGTGGTGTCGAGGAGTTCCAACGCCATGATTCCCGAACGGGTCCGCGGATTCGCTTCACCCCGATGCAGCAGATAGTCGACTGGTCCAAGCTCGTCGGACAATCCATTGGCCACGACCGGCTCACTCATGATCATCCACTCGACGCGTCAACCTCGTCACCGCCGATCAAGCCTCCTGCCTCAGCTCCGCCAACCGGATAGCCACACCAAACGCTAGTCGCGTTGACGCGCTGGTGAAAGGCACGATTCCGTCGCTACGGCAGGTGCAGCGGCCTGGCAGACGAAACGGTGTAACAGACGGTTGATCTGCGCAACTCAGCTGGCCGACGTCGCCGAGAGCGGCCACGAATCCATCAGCGAGCTCGCGCGCTGCCCATAGACGATGCCCAAGAAGTCGGCGACTGCGTTGGCGGCCAGCCGCGATCGGGCCGTGGACAGGATGTCGAACGCGTGGTGGGCGTTGGCGAGCTCGGCGTAGGTCACGGTCGGGGCTCCGGCGGCGCGCATCGCCGCGCAGAAGGTCCGGGCCTGGGTGCAGGGCACCAGTTCGTCCTTCTCGCCGTGGAGCACGAAGAACGGGGGCGCTTCGTCGTGCACGTAGGAAATCGGCGACGCCGCCTCGAACCGCTCGGGTGTGTCGGCGTATCGAGCGCGCATGACGAACTGCTCGAGGAACGGGAGCATCAATTCGTGCATGGTGTCGGCGTTGGTGAAGTCGTAGACGCCGTAGTAGGGCACCGCCGCCTGAACCTTGGTGTCGGCGTCTTCGAATCCGGGCTGAAACCTTGGGTCGTTGGGGGTCAGCGCGGCCAACGAGGCCAGGTGTCCGCCCGCCGAGCCGCCGGTAATCGCGATGAAGCTGGGATCGCCGCCGTAGTCGGCGATGTTCTCGCGGACCCAGGCGATCGCCCGCTTAACGTCGATCAAATGCGCCGGAAAGGTGGAGCGCGGACTCTTGCTGTAGTCGATCGACACGCAGATCCAGCCGAGTTCCACCATCCGGCTCATCAGCGTGTAGGCCTGACCGCGTTTGCCGTTGACTGCCCACGCCCCGCCCGGGACCTGGATCAGCACCGGCGCCCGCCGGCCCGGCGCCAGGTCATGGCGCCGCCAGATGTCGAGCAGGTTGTCGCGACCACCCGGACCGTAGGAAATGTCGGAGGTCTCCGCGGCGTACCGGCGGTGGGGTCCCGGCCGGCGCAACATCCCGCCGCGGGGCGCGCACTCGGACTTGTTCGCAGGTCGGATGGCCGATCTGATCTGCGTAGTCCGTCCCGAAGGACTCCTCGAGAGCCGCGGTGAGCGTCTGCTCGGCGCGCTGCCCAGCCCAGGTGGCGCCCACGCGACCGATGGAGGGTGCGGACACCCGAGACAAGGCGTGCCCGGTCACCACCTGCGGGGGAAATTCCGTAGTCAGCCAGCCGGCAAACCAGCCCAGCGCAGACGGCGAACCGCGTAGCAGCAGGCCAGCCGCCCGGGAGGCACCTCTGGCATCGGCTACCAGGCGGAACGCTTGGGAACCCGCGCTCGCGTACCGCGCAGTCATACTCGTGGCCACGCCCATTGAATCGGCACTCCCCGACGTTATGCACACGCCTCGTTGCGGTTAACAGCTGTTTACTAGCTGGTGTTGTACGTGTGTCGAGGTTCAATACGATAACTGATTTCAATAGCGGTGCAATGCTTTTCGCGCGTGTCGTGTCGGCGAGTCGGGTCGGGGCCCATAGTTGGATAGACTGACCTGCGCATTGCCTCCGTAGCTCAGGTGGATAGAGCAAGGGCCTTCTAATCCCTAGGTCGCACGTTCGAGTCGTGCCGGGGGCACTTTTACCGCCTCGAGCGGCACACTTTCGGCCTGACTACCAGGAAACGGGCTGCCAAGACTCAAAATGAGCGCCTGGCCCTAATTCGCACCCATCCGAAGGGCACGTGGCGACGAATCGCTTGTAAGCGCCGGTTCGGGTGGCGCTATTTTGTGGGGATCGGGGTCGCATGCGGGGCGGTTAGCTCCTGCCCGACCCGAGATCGGCAACCGTATTTCCAACCTGTTGAGGGGGTTTCGTATGAAGACGTCCGGTGGCGACCGCGTGTCTGAGAATCTTGCACCGCCTATCGAAGCGGTGCAGTCGCATTACGACCGTTCGAATGAGTTTTTCAAGCTGTTCCTCGATCCGTCGATGACCTACAGCTGCGCATACTTCGAGCGTGACGGCATGACCCTGGAAGAGGCCCAGTACGCCAAGCGAAAACTCGCGCTGGACAAGCTCAACCTCGAGCCGGGCATGACGCTGCTCGACATCGGTTGCGGTTGGGGCTCGACCATGCGGCATGCGGTCGCCGAGTACGACGTCAACGTCATCGGGCTCACGCTCAGCGAAAACCAGCTTGCCCACGACACCGCCAAGTTCGCCGAGATGGAGAGCAGCCGTCGCAAAGAGGTGCGGCTGCAGGGCTGGGAGCAGTTCGACGAGCCGGTCGACCGCATCGTGTCACTGGGCGCGTTCGAGCACTTCGCCGACGGCGCCGGCGACGCCGGGTACGAACGCTACGGCGTGTTCTTCAAGAAGTTCTACAACCTGATGCCCGACGACGGCCGGATGCTGCTGCACACGATCACCATCCCCGACCCGGCGGAAACCCAGGAGCTCGGCCTGAAGATCACGATGACCCTGCTGCGCTACATCAAGTTCATCCTGACCGAGATCTTCCCCGGCGGCCGGTTGCCGAACGTCTCCCAGGTCGACCGCTACTCGGCGGACGCCGGCTTCAAGGTGGAACGCCACCACGTGATCGGAGAGCACTATGTGCCGACTCTGAACGCGTGGGCCGCTGCGCTGGAAGCCCACAAGGACAAGGCCATCGAGCTGCAGGGGCAGCAGATGTACGACATCTACATGCATTACCTGACCGGCTGCTCGGACCTGTTCCGCGACAGTTACACGAACGTCTGCCAGTTCACCCTGGTCAAGTAGTCGACAAGGACCTACCTCTCTTGGCCGAGGCCGAAGACCTGCACTTCGGCCGACTTACCTTTCAGGGCATGCGATCCCCGGTCGATAAGGCCGGGCGGTCGAGAATGCCAGGGCGTCGACGGCGCTGCTGGGTGAGAAGGATCGCGTCGCCGGTGGTCTTGGTGAGCTGCTCGACGCGGGCAGCGACGTTGACGGTGTCTCCGATCAAGGTGAACTCGAGCTTGCCTGCGCCGCCGATGGTTCCGGCGATCACCACACCTGTGTTGATCCCGATGCCGATTCGCAGGGTGCCATCGAAGCGCTCGGCGACGAGGCGGTGAATTCCAACAGCGGCGGTCACCGCTGCGTCGGCATGGTCGGCGAGATCGTTGGGGGCGCCGAAGACCGCCAGCGCGCCGTCGCCGAGGAACTTGTTGACGTGCCCACCGGCCTCGACGACGGCAGGCACGACGATCTCGAACAAGGCATTGAGCCGGGCGACGGTGTCCTCGGCGGAGTTGGCCTCGGCGAACGGGGTGAAGTCGCGGACATCGACGAACATCAGCGTCACCTCGCGACGCTCGCCGGTGAAGATGTCGTCGCCCTGCTCAAGCAGCCGTGCGGCGAGGGCCGGGTCGACGTAGGCGCCGAACGCCGCCTGAAGTCGTTGCCGCTCAGCCAAACCCGCCTGCATCCGGTTGAACGACGCCACCAATGCACCCAGATCATCATCCTGAACTACTGGCAGGCGTTGGCTGTAGTCGCCAGCCGCGACGCGGTCAGTCGCTTCGGCGAGGTCACGAATCGGCCGAAAGGACGGCGAGAGCATCACACCGACGGTGATAGGTACCCCGATGGCAAGTGTCAACGCACCCGCGATCACGACGGCGAGCACCGGACCCTCTCTGCCCCGATCTAGCGCCACCGCCACCATCGCGGCCATGGCCGAGAACGTGAAGATTGAACCCACAATCGACAGGCCCAGCCACCCGGCAAAGGTCGGACGCGACCGTGGTAAGGAATCGCCGATCCCTGAATCCCCAGCCAGAGCCGCCCGGACCGGCCGTAGTATCCCTTCCCCAAAACTGTGCACACCGATCAGCGCTGTGGAGATTCCCGCTGCGACACCAAGGACGCCGTACTGCACTAGCCGCGACCCGCCCGCTCCGGCGATCACACCGACAACGGTTAGCAGCACTACCACCGAAGCAGGTAGCAGCACCATCCCGCCAACGTCAGTAGTACGGGTCCAGGCATAGGTATCTTCGAGTGCCTTTACGCGATCAACCTCATGGCCAGAGGCCCACTGTTCCGCGCGACGAAATTGGCGCTTACCGGAAAAGACACTCAAGAGCGACATCACCAGCACAACGGCTACAGCGACAACGGACGCTTCCCCGTAGCGACTGGACTTTTCAAAGGCGAGCACAATCCACGACCAAACGAGATAGACCGGCAGCGCCGAGGCGAACGCTGATATCCAGATCACCCACGAGTACCTCGGCCCGTATCGATCCCACGCCCACTGCCAGATGCGATCCATTCCCGGAGACTAAAACAGCTAGTCACCCACTTGGCACTTAAATTGAGGAAGGGCGCTTAGCGGCATCGGAAACTCCGGGCAAAGTGGCGTCAGGGGCGATGCGTAGTAGTAGATCGGTCAGCTGCGCAACCTGACTAGGCGTCAGCCGATCGAAGACGTGTGAACGCACCGCCGCCACGTGGCCGTGCGCCGCGGCACTCACCTTCTCAAAACCCTTGTCAGTCAAGATCGCATCGGTGAGACGTCCATCGCCGGGCTTAGGCTGTCGACGCACATAACCGGCTGCCTCTAGGCGCGTCACGACGTGCGACAGCCGGGACAGCGACCCATTGGTCACGGCCGCCAACGATTTCATACCCAACGTGCGACTGGGCTGTTCGGCAAGAACCCCGAGCACCCGGTACTCATATTGATTCAGATTCGAATCGCGGCGGAGTTGCGCATCAAGCGCGGCTGGCAGCGTGACCACGACCCGCACGAGTTCGAGCCAGGCTGTGCGCTCTCGCGTCACCTCTAACCACCGAGTTTCCGCAGCCATTCAACGACCGCTAGCTGAGTTGACGCCTTCAATATGAGACGCCGAAAGTTGAACCGAAGCTTCAAAGTGACGGTGTTCGCTGAGAGGCGCACGAGCAGGAACGTCTTTGTTGGGGCAAAAGGCATCCTGCCGAAGGAGTTCCTCGACAGTGGCTTATCGCCGGGAGCCGCACTGATGAAACTGGCCACTCGATGAATTGGAGCGAGGATCGACTGACGACCACAGCGAGGGAACTGATCGAGCGGCTGTTCCCGGAGCTTCGCGACCACTATCTAGGTGCTCGCCTCAAGCGTTGGCCGTACACCGCTAACCAAGCCGGCGTCGGTTACTACAAAGCCCTGCAGAAATTCCTCGACAGCTATCCGCCCGGCGCCGCAGTCCAGATGGCAGGCGATTGCATGGCCCTACCTTCACAAGAGCCGGCAGTGGTCGCCGGACGCAGGGCCGCCAAGCGAGTCCTTGCCACCTAACCAACTTTCGGTCACGGTCCTGCTGGGGCGCGCCCGCAGTCTGCCGTGTCAGTTGTTCACATTCGTCGCGCCGAGCACGCTGCAATCCTTGCGCCGGCAGCACTTTTCGTCATGGCGGCGGTTGTCGCATGGGGCAGGTTTGGCCCGTACGCGTTCTAAAGCGTTCACCACAGAACTCTCTATGTGTTTGCCCAGACGGGTTCCGCAGAGGTGTTCCGGAGGACTACGGTCGCGAGCTTACCGGTTCATCCCAACGCGCGGAGAGGTGCGGACCATGAATCGCGCTCTTCTGCTGGCAGCAGCCGCGACGGTCGCCATCGGCACAGCGCCGCTGGCGATGGCAGACCCGGCGAGCCAACCAGTTCCCAACATGACCAACAATGCGGTACTGGGACAGCCCTGCAATACCACCACCGGACGGTTCATCTTCGGCTACGACGCCAGCGGCAAGGTTCTAGCCTGTGGCGGGTCCGGACGTCCGGGTATCTGGGTAGATCCTGGGACGCTGATCGGAGTTCGGCAGATCGGCTCGAAGTGCGTGGCCGAGATCCATACTCTTGCTCCCGACAACACTGGGCTATTTACTGCACAGTCACCCGATGGTGTCGCTCTGTTCTGTGCTTACCCGACCGACACCTGGGAACCGCGACCGTATCGGTAAGGCGACCCTTAGTCGCGCGGCACGATATGCCAGCATTGGGACGTGAACGCACGCCATTTCGCTCGCACGCTGGGTATCGCCATGCTGGCAACCTGCGACAACGCTGACCAGCGCACCGATCCTCATTGCCCCCGCGTCCGCTGCCCCTTGCCCCGACGTCGAGGTGACGTTCGCCCGCGGCACCAACGAGCCACCCGGTGTCGGTGGGGTCGGACAGGAATTCATCGATTCACTGCGCTCGCAGCTTGGGGGGCGATCCCTCGGGGTGTATCCGGTCAACTACCCCGCCGGTGAAGACTTCGCCCCGTCAGCCTCCGCGGGCGGCAGCGATGTACACGCCCACGTTACGTCGATGGTTGCCACCTGCCCCAACACCAAGCTGGTGCTCGGTGGATATTCCCTGGGCGCCATGGCAATAGATCAAGCCACCATCGCCCGAATGCCGATCGCGGGCTTGATCCCCGACATACTCACGGCGGACGAAGCTGAGCACGTCGCGGCGCTGGCCCTCTTCGGTAATCCGTCGGACAGATATCTGGGGGGGCCGGTCAGCGAGGTCAGCCCGTGGTACGGCCCCAAGGCCATTGACTTGTGTGCGCCGGGCGATCCGGTTTGCACTCCGGGCGGGGCGCTGGCGTTGCCATCGCATGACGAGCTGTTTTCGCCGGTGCAGCTGTCATATAACGGGTCCGGAATGCCCAGTCAGGCAGCGACTTTCGTCACGAGCCATCTCTGATGCCTGTACGGCTGACCAGGCGTCTTCCCCTTTGTGCAGCTAATAGGGGACAATCGCGCTGATGACGACTCCGCAAGGGCCCCCGGGCGGCGACCCGTCGGAAGGCGCTCGTCCGCCCCGGCCGGGCGGCCCCGCTAATCAGCCTGTGCCCCCACGCCCCCAGGGTCCTGGGCGGCCGTCCGAATCAGAGACTCGCCGAATCCCTCTGCGGGACGTTCCGCAGCAGCCACCCACCCGTAACGCCTTTCGGCAGCCACACCCCGGTCGTCCGCCGGGTCAGCGACCGCCACCACTTGGACCCCCGCCACAACGGCCCGGGACCCCACAAGGTCGACCGCCGCACCACCGCCCCCGCCGGGTCGGGCGCCGCAACCGCCGGGACCGCGGCCGAACGTCCAGGCGCAACAACCCGGGCCCCCGCCGCCCCAGGACGGCCCCCCTCAGCAGGAATGGCCCACTACCCAGCTGGCCACGCCATCACCGTCGACGGACACACCGCCAGCCAAGAAGCGCGGCTTTTTCCGAAAGAAGCGGTCCATCGCGTTAGTCCTCGGCATCGTGGTGGCCGTCGTCGTCGCCGCACTGATCGGCGGCGAGTTCTATGTCCGCGACCAGGCGCGCAGCAAGGTAGCGAACGCGGTGCAATGCGAGGTCCAGGACAGCGCGACCGCGTCCTTTGCCACGGCGCCCCCGGTCCTGTGGCAGTTCATCACGAACCACTACCCCGACATCGCCGTCCAGACCGCAGGCAACCAGGTCCGCAGCGCCAAGGGCATGAAGGTCAGCATCGACATCCGGAATATCCACCTCGACCAAACCAACAACTCCGCAGGCACGATCGAATCGTTGAAAGGCACTATCACCTGGTCGTCAGACGGCATCAAGCAGTCGATCCAGGACGCCATCCCGATGATCGGCGGTCTCGTCACCGGCGAGGTGACCACTAACCCCAGCGACGGCACCATTTCGCTGAAGGGCCTACTGGACAGTGCCACCCTCAAGCCGCTGATCGTCAACAACGGGGTATCGCTGCAAGTGGTCAGCCTGAGCGCGCTGGGCTCCGACATGTCGACGGATAGCGTGCAAAAGAACCTGGACGACCTCACCTCGAAGGCGACCCAGAACTATCCGCTCGGCATCCACGCCGACAGCGTCAAGGTCACCGATAGCGGTATCGAAGCAACGTTCTCGACCAGCAACGCCACCATCCCTGCCGGCGGCGGCCAGGACGCCTGTTTCGCCGACTCCTGATGCGCTACGGAGGCGGTGGCGGACCCGGTGGCGCGCCGGGATCCGGCGGCGGGTCGGGGGGATATGGCGGCGGGCCGCCCGGCACCGGATGCGCGCAGTCGGGCAGGAACATCATGGTCTGCCCCACCGTCGTCCAGGTGATCCCGCACGCCAACGGCAAGACCGCGGGTGCATCAGCGCCAGCAATCGGCACCGCGAGCATCGCGGTGACCAGCGCTGGACGGATGAGATGGGAGACGAAATTCAATACTCCCCCGCCCGTCATTCGGCGGATTTTGGGTCGTCTCGCGATCGGGTCGGCCATCGAGTCTTTTCCGCTCTGCAGGGGGTAATCCCTAAGCTTGAAATAGGCCGCGGCTAAGCGCAACTCGAAAAAACCCCTGGAACCGCCACCGCAGACGGCTATTTCTAAAACTGTTGTCGGACAGCCTCTTTCAGGATTACGGGCGGCCAGTGCGTTCGCGGTGCTTGCAACCAGGCCAGCAGCAGGGCCGGCGCTGACCTTCTTCCAGCTCCTCCTGAGTCCGGCGAATGCGCCGCTGCCGGGTCGCCTCTTGCTTGGCGTCCTCGACCCAGCAGATGAACTCGTTACGCGCCAGGGGCGTGATGTCCTTCCAGGCGGCGAGTGCGGTCGAGTTGGCGATCAGTGCCTCGTGCAGGTCGGCAGGCAGCTTGTGCACCACCCCGCCGGGCAATTGCTTCGCGCTCACACGGCCTAGATTAGCCACCGTCTACGACCCCGGGGTGTACTGCCAGACCAAGCCGTGGTTTCCGTTCAGCATCCGGTCACACCTCATCATGTGTCCGTCGGCGTCGCGCATGGCCGCGTGGCGCAGGGAGCACGGGTGGTCCTGGACCGGCGGGTTGGCGCTCGCGATACCGAGGCCAAGTGCGGTCAAGCCCGCCGCAATCGACGAGACGAACACCCACCGGATGGCCTGAGTTTTGATGCTGATCGTGGTCGCGCTCATTGGTTGCCCCTCGTCGTGATGCCGTACTGGTGTGTTCAGCATCAGCAGCGGGGCTTGACGGATCCTCAACGAAGTCTTGGAGCACGCGATGTTCGGGTGGCCACCCTCGGGGCCATTGCCCGACGTCGAAGTACCCTTTAGCTCGCCCAATGACGTCGCCGACCGCGGAGGTGCCCGATGGCCCAGTCCGATTTCGTCCTGTTCAGCGTGGACAATCGCGTCGCACTGATTACCGTCAACGACCCCGATAGGCGCAACGCGCTGACCGGCGAGATATCGGCACAGCTGCGCGCGGCCGTCGAGCAGGCCGAAGCCGATCCCGGCGTGCATGCCGTCGTCGTCACCGGGGCGGGTAAGGCGTTTTGCGCCGGCGCCGACCTGAGCGCACTGGGCGCTGCGGGGTCCGGAGCCGCGGCGTCGGGTCTGCAGCAGCTCTACGACGGCTTCATGGCCGTGGGCAGTTGCACGCTGCCCACCATCGCCGCCGTCAACGGCGCCGCGGTCGGCGCGGGCCTGAACTTGGCCCTGGCCGCCGATGTGCGCATCGCCGGGCCCGGCGCACTGTTCGACCCCCGTTTCCAGAAGCTGGGGCTACACCCAGGCGGCGGAGCGACCTGGATGCTGCAGCGGGCGGCCGGCCCGCAAGTCGCCCGCGCGGCCCTGCTGTTCGGCATGCGCTTCGACGCCGAATCCGCCGTCCGGCACGGGTTGGCGCTCAGCGTTGCCGACGATCCCGTCGCCGCGGCATTGGAGCTCGCCGCCGGACCCGCGGCCGCTCCGCGTGAGGTCGTGCTGGCCACCAAGGCCACCATGCGCGCCACCGCCAGCCCAGGGTCGCTGGACAACGAGCACCACCAACTGGCCATGCACACCGAGCTTGGGCCGCAGGTGTCTTCGATCCAGTCACCGGAGTTCGCCGACCGGCTGGCCGCGGCGCGACGCAAGTAGCGCCGCTAGACCCCTGTTTCGCTCACGACGGTGCCGGGCTGGGCCTTGACACGAAACCCAGGGTCCAGGCGGCGGACCCCGACGATGAACGTCATGGCAATGAAGGGTGCGAGTGCGCCGTAAATCAATGCGGGAGTTGCCATTTCGGCGCTATTGAGCAGTTGCGGGCTAAGCGCCACGCCCAGCGCCACCACAGTGTTGTGCAGTCCGACCTCGAGGCTGACGGCAGTCGCCTGCGGGGGAGCCAAACGCATCAAGCGTGGCACCAGGTACCCGACGGTCAAGCTGACCACACAGAAGGAAACGACCGCCCCGCTCAGCACGCCGAAGTTGTGCCATAGCGTCGTTCGCCCCCCGGCGATTGCGGAGACGACGACGACGATCAGCACCGCTGCCGCGACTATCTTGACGGGTCTTTGCAGTCGCCGGGCAAGCTCGGCA
Source organism: uncultured Actinomycetota bacterium (assembly GCA_963832935.1). Classification (GTDB taxonomy): domain Bacteria; phylum Actinomycetota; class Actinomycetes; order Mycobacteriales; family Mycobacteriaceae; genus Mycobacterium. Next base: position 578,057 of record CAWHWA010000004.1, on the reverse strand, counting down.
AAGCGGTGGCGTATCGCGATACCGATCGCAGTAGGGATGAGCACCAGGGCGAACACCATCGCGAACTTGTCCAGCTGTAGCGGAATGAAACGTCCCTCGCCGAGGAACCAGGTCATCGATGCCGCCAAGATCGCCGGCAGGGCAAAGACCGACAGCGCAGCGTTGATCGCGGAAAGCGTGAGATTGAGCGCCAGGTCCCCGTTGAACAGATGGCTGAGGATGTTCGCCATCGTCCCGCCCGGAGTGGCGGCCATCAACATGAGCCCGACCGCCAGATGCGGCTCAAGATGGAAGGCTTCGGCGATCAACAGGCACAGGGTTGGCAGGACCAACGACTGGCAGACCAGCGCTACGGCCAGCGGCCGCCGCAGTGTGGCGGCCCGCTTGAAGTCGGCCACGGTGAGCGTCAGCCCGAGCGCGAGCATGATGACGGCAGCCGCCAACGGGAAGTACTGGTTGCCCATAACGCTCCACGGTGTCGTTGCGCGGCCGCCGTCGGTTTGATCGGCGCGAATCGTTAGCTTGCCTTATGCAGCAGCTATCCGGGCAACCAGCCGGCGGACATCAAGAAACCGCGCGGCCGCGGCGTTTCGGCGCAGACGACGCAAAACCCCTGAAATCCCAAGGACTTCAGGGGTTTTGAGAGTCAGAATGCGTCAGGAAGAAGCCGATTTGATGGTGATTTGGTCGACCTGCGTGTATCCCGGCGGGTTGCCGCAAGCTCCCGTGATGTAGGTGTGTGCAGACGTGCCGGTAAGGGAATTGGGATCCCACGCCGTGTGGGTGCTCGTGCCGTAGATGTTGTAACTGCCGTCCGCGCAACTGACGTTGCTCATCGTGTCCATCACCCATTGACCATCGACCAACCGGGCTTGGCTGGCGCCCAGTCCGGCTTTGATCCAGAGGCATCCGTCACCGCAGGAGTTGATGGCCCAGCTGTTGTCAATGGACTTGCCGCTTGGCGTTGTCACGGTCTCGGTGTAGCTGCCGCTCATCGTCGGTGTAGCCCACGCTGTGCCGGCTGACCCGACAGCAAAACCGGCGCAGATAGCGATTGCGGCGAAGCCCCGCGCGATGGTCATGGTCTCTTTCCTTCCGTGGAGCTAGCAAGCAACTGTTGTGGTGAATCAAAGATTACGACAGATTTGCTGACTGGGCGTTCGCGAATGTTTCCGCTTTTTTGCGATCTCGTTAAGACGCGAAACACTGGGTCCGCGATGGCGCCACGGATCGCTATTTTACGGTGTAGCCCGCATCGACGGGAAGTGTGACACCGGTGACATAGCGGCCTGATTGCCCGCACAGATAGACCATTGCTTCGGTCACATCGATAGCTTCGATCATCGGGACCGGCAAGAGGTTCTCCAATGCTTTGTTGCCCTCGGGATACTCGGCCATGCGTTGCGCGACCGCCTCGTTGAGAAGCATCGGTGTGGCCACTCCGCAGGGATGCACCGCATTGACGCGAATGTTCTTTTCCGCCAACGTGGTCGCGAAATACCGCATTAGACCGACGACGCCGTGTTTGGCGGCGTGATAGCCGGCAAACCCGTGGTTTCGCACGCTGAATGTCGGGCACATGCTGCTCAGGCCGGCGGCTGAGCTCGTGATGACGATGGCACCGCCCTCGCCGTGTTCGACCAGAGCGGGCAAGGCCGCCTCAACCGTGTAGTAAACCCCGTTGAGAAGAGTGTCGACGGCGTTGACGTATGCGCCCATCTCATTGCCCTGTTCGCCGAAAGCGGGCAATATCCCCGCATTGGCGAGCACGAAATCGACCCTTCCCAGCTCGGCGACGCCAGTGGCGACGACGGCCTTGAGCCGTTCGAAGTCCCGGACGTCACCCTGTTCGGCGACGATGCGGCGACCTGTCTTTTCGACCAGGTTGACGGTCTCGTCGAGGTCCTCGCGTGTGGCCATCGGATACGCGACGCTGTCGATCTGATCGCACAGATCGAACGCGATAATGTCCGCGCCCTCTTCGGCGAACCGAACCGCGTGCGAGCGGCCCTGCCCGCGCGCGGCGCCAGTAATGAATGCAACCTTGCCGTCAAACTGCATTGCCATTCTTCCTCCGAGCGCTCGACGGATGGTGACAAGGGCGAATCCGAGTATCCGCGCATCAACCGGACCTAGCGGCGCTTTCCGTCGTTTTCTACGAACGGGCAATTCGCTGAATTTAGGATCGGTAGCTCACCGCGTTTATGAACCAGCCACGACGACGCCACCCAACGTGAGGGCCGGCCGTTACCCCGCCGCGGATTCTCCGGCTCGCCGCACCAGTACCGCCGCGTGCTTGAGCACCGGCGAGTCGACCATCTGCCCTTCGAAGGCGAACACCCCGCGCTCATTCTGCGCCGCCGCCAACACCCGTCGTGCCCAGTCCAGCTTCTCCTCGGTGGGGCGAAAGGCCGCGCGCACCACCGCGATCTGGGTCGGGTGAATACACACTGTTCCGGCGAAGCCCAGCGCGACGGCGTCTTCGGCCTCGGCCTGTAAGCCTTCCAGGTCCCGGATGTCCAGATGCACCGCGTCGAGCGCAACCCGGCCGAACGCGGATGCCGTGAGCAGGGCCGTCGACCGCACGTGATGGGCGACATCCCGGTACGTGCCGTCGGCCTTGCGGCTCGAGCTGCCGCCGAGCGTGGCGATCAGGTCCTCGGCACCCCACATCAGCGCCACCGTGCCGTGTGCCGCGGCGATCTCGGTCGCGAACACCGCGCCGCGTGGCGTCTCCAGCAGCGCGATCACGTCGCGCGGCGCCAGTGCCGTCACCTGCGCCGCCGATTCGGTCTTGGACAGCATCACCGTCGTATAAGCGGTGCCGGCGAGCGCCTCGAGATCGCGGGCGTATTCGTCGGTATCGGCCGCGTTGATCCGCACCACGGTGCGCTCCGGGTCCAGCGGGGTGTCCTGCAACGCCTTGCGGGCGGCGGGCTTATCCGCCTCCGCGACGCCGTCCTCGAGGTCGAGAATCACCACATCGGCAGCAGCGGCGGCTTTCGCGAAACGCTCGGGGCGGTCGGCCGGGCAGAACAACCACCCGGGGCCGGCGGCACCTAGGTTCATCGGGGCTCCTCGTCGGCTGGTCGTTTTTGCACCAGGGTGGTGCGGACCGCGCGCGCAACGATATCGCCGTGCTGGTTGCGGCCGGTGTGCTCGAGCGTGACGATGCCTTCCCCGGGCCGGCTCTTCGACTCGCGCTTGCCCGTGCAGACGGTCTCCGCGTACAGGGTGTCGCCGTGGAAGACCGGCTTGGGGAACGAAACTTCCGAGAAGCCGAGGTTGGCCACGATGGTGCCGAGCGTCAGCTGCGTAACCGACAGCCCGACCAGCGTCGAGAGGGTGAACATCGAATTCACCAGCCGCTCGCCGCGGAAGCCCGGCTGTTCGGCGGCCCACGCCGCGTCGAGATGCAGCGACTGGGTGTTCATGGTCAGCGTGGTGAACAGCACGTTGTCGGCCTCGGTGGCGGTGCGGCCGGGCCGGTGCAGGTAGGTGGTGCCGATCTCGAACTCCTCAAACCACAAGCCGCGCTGGACAACCGATTTGCCTGCTTGGTCCGGCGAGCGCATCAGAGCCCCAGCGATCGCGCGATGAGCATGAGTTGCACCTCGGTGGTGCCCTCACCGATCTCGAGGATCTTGCTGTCGCGGTAGTGACGCGCCACCGGGTACTCGTTCATGAAGCCGTATCCGCCGTGAATCTGGGTAGCGTCGCGGGCGTTGTCCATCGCTGCTTCCGACGCGATCATCTTCGCGATCGCCGCCTCCTTCTTGAATGGCTTGCCCGCCAACATCTTTGCGGCCGCATCGTAATAGGCCGTGCGCGCGACATGGGCACGCGCCTCCATCCGGGCGATTTTGAAGCTGATCGCTTGATAGGAGCCGATCGGCTGGCCGAACGACTGGCGCTCTTTGGAGTACTTGACGCTCTCGTCGACGCAGCCCTGCGCCGCACCGGTCGACAGTGCGGCGATCGCGATGCGGCCTTCGTCCAGGATCGACAGGAAGTTCGCGTAACCACGTCCACGCTCACCGAGCAGGTTCTCCTCCGGGACCCGGGCGTCGGCGAAGGACAGCGGGTGGGTGTCGGATGCGTTCCAGCCCACCTTGTTGTAGACCGGTTCGACGGTGAATCCCGGTGTGCCGTTGGGCACGACGATCGTCGAGATCTCTTTCTTGGCATCGCTGATCGTCCCGGTCACCGCGGTGACGGTGACCAGTGAGGTGATGTCGGTGCCCGAGTTGGTGATGAACTGCTTGGATCCGTTGATCACCCACTCGCCGTTGTAGAGTTTGGCCGTCGTGCGGGTACCGCCGGCGTCCGAACCCGCGCCCGGCTCCGTCAGCCCAAAGCCGGCCAGCGCGCGGCCGGCCACGAGATCCGGCAGCCACTTTTGCTTCTGCTCTTCGGTACCGAACCGGTAGATGGGCATCGCGCCCAGGCCCACCCCAGCCTCCAGCGTGATCGCCACCGACTGGTCCACCTTGCCCAGTTCCTCGAGGGCCAGCGCCAGCGCGAAGTAGTCGCCGCCCATGCCGCCGTATTCCTCGGGGAACGGCAGGCCGAACAACCCCATCTCGCCCATCTTGGCGACGACTTCGTACGGGAAGCTGTGCTCCTCATCGTGTTTGGCCGACACCGGTGCGACCACCGTGCGCGCAAACTCGGCGACGGTGGCGCGAAGATCTTCGTATTCCTTGGGTAAGGTTCCCGCGGTAATCGTTGTCGTCATGATCCTCTAATCCTTGCTCTCTTCGCACTCTGGGACCAGGCGGGCCAGCACCTGGTCAACCGTCACCTGATCGCCGACCGACACCAGCAGCTCCACGCGTCCGGAAACCGGTGCGGCCAAAGAGTGTTCCATCTTCATCGCCTCGACGACCACGACCACGTCGCCCTCGGATACTTCGGCACCGGAGTCGACCTGCACGGCGATCACATTGCCGGGCATGGGACTGAGGACCTCGGCCTGCCGGGTGTCGGCCGCGCGGTGAATCTTGGTCTCCTCGGCCTCGCGCAGATGCCAGGTTCCCCGCTCGTCCGCGATCCACAGATGGCGGTCGGCCTCCGCCCACCGGTACTCGCGGCGCGAACCGTCTAGCGTCGCGATCATTTGTCGTCGATCGACTTCCACACTCGCCGTAACGGTCTGGCCGTCACCGACCTGTACCTCGGCGGCCGCCGGCAGGCCCCACACCGACACCGTCTCGGTGCGCAGCGGGGTTCGCATCGCGGTGCGCACCGGCGCCGCACCAGCGCCGACACGCCACCCGGTCGGCTCGGCCCACACGTTGCTCCGCGCCCGTCGGGCCAAAGCCCACTGGCGGTACAGACCGCCCGCCGCGAGCACATCGTCGGGCGCCGGCAGCGGCGCGAAATCGGGCAGCCGCTCCTCGAGTAGTGCGGTGTCCAGGTCGCCGGCCCGCACCCGCTCGTCGGCGAGCAAAAAGCGCAGGAACTCGATGTTGGTCTGCACGCCGAGAATCGTCGTCTGCGCCAGCGCCCGGTCGAGTACCGCCAGCGCCTCGTCGCGATCGGCCCCGTAGGCGATCACCTTGCTCAACATCGGGTCGTAATCGCTACCCACCACCGTGCCCGCAAGCAGCGACGAGTCCACTCGCACATTGGTACCCGAGGGTTCGAAGACGTCGAGCACCCGGCCGCCGGTGGGCAGAAATCCGCGCCCCGGATCCTCCGCGTAGACCCGGGCCTCGATCGCGTGACCGCGCAGCTCGACGTCGTCTTGGGCGAAGGCGAGCTTCTCGCCGGCGCCCACTCGTAGCTGCCACTCGACGAGGTCGAGCCCGGTGATCGCCTCGGTGACCGGGTGTTCCACCTGCAGGCGGGTGTTCATCTCCATGAAGAAAAACTCGTCGGGCCGCTCGGCAGAGACGATGAACTCCACCGTGCCGGCGCCGACGTAGTCGACGCTGCGGGCGGTGTTGCAGGCGGCGGCCCCGATCCGCGCGCGGGTCGGCGGATCCAACAACGGTGAGGGCGCCTCCTCGATGACCTTCTGGTGACGCCGTTGCAGGCTGCACTCACGCTCGCCGAGGTGCACGACATTGCCGTGACCGTCGGCAAGCACTTGCACCTCGATATGTCTGGGCCGCAACACGAATCGCTCCAAGAACAGCGTGTCGTCGCCGAACGCGGAGGCGGCCTCCCGTCGCGCGCTGACCAGCGCTTCGGACAGCCGGGCCGGGTCTTCTACGAGCCGCATGCCCTTACCACCGCCGCCGGCCGACGGCTTGATCAACACTGGATAGCCGATCTCTGCGGCCGCGCCGACGAGCTCGTCATCGGTCAGTCCCGATTTCGCCACACCGGGTACCACCGGCACATCGAAGGCGGCGACCGCGTTCTTGGCGGTGATCTTGTCGCCCATCACCTCGATCGCGCGGGTGGGCGGGCCCAGGAACACCACCCCGGCGCGTTCGCACGCCGCGGCGAAATGGGCATTCTCCGAAAGAAACCCGTAGCCCGGGTGGATCGCCTGGGCTCCGGTGCGTGCCGCGGCGTCGAGCACCTTATCGATATCGAGGTAGCTCTCGCGTGCGGGTGCGGGTCCCAGCCGCACCGCCGCGTCGGCTTCCTGCACGTGTCGTGCGTCGACGTCGGGATCGCTGTAAACGGCAACGGACCGGATCCCCAATCGACGCAGGGTCCGGATCACCCGCACGGCGATCTCGCCGCGGTTGGCCACTAATACCGTCTCAAACACTGCACTCACATCCGGAAGACGCCGTAGGAGACCGGTTCCAGGGGCGCCTGGGCGCACACCGAAAGGGCGAGTCCGACATATGTTCTCGTGTCGACCGGGTCGATGATGCCATCGTCCCAGAGCCGGGCCGTCGAATAGTACGGGTTGCCCTGGTCCTCGTATTGGGCGCGAATCGGCGCCTTGAACGCCTCTTCCTCGTCGGTCGACCAGGGTTTGTCCGCCGCGCTGAGCTGCTCGCCGCGCACCGTGGCCAGCACGGAGGCGGCCTGCTCGCCACCCATCACCGAGATCCGGGCATTGGGCCACATCCACAAAAAGCGTGGCGAGTAGGCGCGACCGCACATCGAATAGTTGCCCGCGCCATAGGATCCGCCGATCACCACGGTCAGCTTGGGCACCCGGGCGCAGGCCACGGCGGTGACCATCTTGGCGCCGTGCTTGGCGATGCCGCCGGCCTCGTAGTCGCGGCCGACCATGAATCCCGCGATGTTCTGCAGGAACAACAACGGGATCTTGCGCTTGTCGCAGAGCTCGATGAAATGCGCTCCCTTGAGTGCGGATTCGCTGAACAGCACGCCATTGTTGGCGATGATCCCGACGGGGTGGCCATGGATGCGCGCGAATCCGGTCACCAGCGTCTTGCCGTATTTGGCCTTGAATTCGCTGAATTCGCTGCCGTCGACCAATCGCACGATGACCTCGTGCACGTCGTAGGGCACCCGCGGATCTGGCGGAACGACATCGTAGAGCCCGGTCTGCGAATGCCTGGGTTCGACCGGGGTTCGCACCTCCCACGGACTGGTCTCGCGGGGACCAAATGTGGCCGCGATCGAACGCACGATTCGCAGTGCATGCTCGTCGTCGTCGGCGAGATGGTCGGTGACCCCGGAGACCCGCGAGTGCAGATCGCCGCCGCCGAGCTCCTCAGCCGAAACGATCTCTCCGGTAGCGGCTTTGACCAGAGGCGGCCCGCCGAGGAAGATCGTGCCCTGCTCGCGGACGATGACGGCTTCGTCGCTCATCGCCGGCACGTAGGCGCCGCCCGCCGTGCACGAGCCGAGTACCGCGGCCACCTGCGGAATCTCCTTGGCGCTCATGGTCGCCTGGTTGTAGAAGATTCGTCCGAAATGCTCGCGGTCGGGAAATACCTCGTCCTGGCGGGGCAAAAAGGCGCCGCCGGAGTCGACCAGGTAAATGCAGGGCAGTCGATTCTGCAGCGCGACTTCTTGTGCGCGCAGGTGCTTCTTGACCGTTATCGGGTAATACGTACCACCCTTGACGGTCGCGTCGTTCGCAACAATCACACACTCGCGCTCCGACACCCGGCCTATCCCGGTGATGATCCCGGCCCCCGGGGATTCGTCGTCGTACATCCCATTCGCGGCCAGCGGGGTCAACTCCAAAAACGGGCTGCCCGGATCGAGTAAACGGTCCACCCGTTCGCGGGGCAACAACTTGCCGCGGCTGACGTGACGCTCCCGTGCGCGCTCGTTGCCGCCCAGCGCCGCGGCCGCGAGCTTGGCGTTCAACTCACCGACCAGTCGACGGTGCTCATCGGCGAACGACGGTGCGGCCGTCACGGAAGCCTCCTCGCCGTCAAGCGACATTCAGTTAATGATCATTAACTCGGCGCTGACAATACCATCGCGTGTGCTGCCGCGTCCAGGGACGGGCACGGCCGGTAGTGGGCCAGTGTTGAAAGGGTTGCCCGGTGGCGCCGTCCGGCGGTTGTTGTTGGGATCGGTAGCCGGCGCGAATGCAAGAATTTCGCACATAGTCGGCGATAACGCAGCGGCCCGACGGCAACGAAAGGGGCCACCATGAACACCACTCATGCCCGGACATGGATCATTGCCGCGGCGCTGCTATTGGGGGGTTTGGGTCCGGCCGGAGTCGAGCTGGCCGCAGGTACCGCTCAGGCCGCTCCATGTTCCATCTACCCCGGCCAACCGGCGAGTTGCGCCCCGCCTGAGGGGCCCCCGGGCTGCTATAACTCCGGGATCTGCAGCCAAGAATGGTGTCCAACTATGGGCGCAATGCGGAGGATGCCCAACTGGGACATGAGTGTCTGCCACACCTATTACTTCGCACCTAACTCTGGTCTCCCCGCGGAGATAATCCAAGGAGAGCCCCCGGGGTTGCTGGTTCCTCGTCAGGTCGTGCCCCACTGGCTATGCCCTGGGCAAGGCGCGGGCGGTTGTTGACCGCTCGCCGAACAATCCCGCCCGCAAAGACAACGGACGTTTGCTTCCCTGCAGCGCCCAAATTTCTTACATTTCCGTCGGTCATCACCATCGCGAGAGCACCCTTACCTCAGGGAAAGTCATGCCCGACACGCCACCCCGTACTAACCGCGCCCGGTCCGGATTTGTCGGACGACCTTCATTGCAGGCTCGGATCAGTGCGCCGACACTCGGGCTCCTACGCTCGACAGTCGGCCTGATCGGTGTTGATCTCGCCACCGTCATCAACACCTTGATGGCTAGCCGCCGCCCCCCGCGGCGGACCACCCGGGCTGTGACCGTGCAACACCGCGAGTTCGATGGCTGGGATCTGTGCACGCTGCGCCCCAAGTCGCCATCGGGCAAACACGTGCTGGCCATCCACGGTGGCGCCTTTGTCTGTGAGGCCACCGTCTTGCACTGGCGCGACTATGCGACCATCGCTCGCCACACCGCGGCGACCGTCGTCGTGCCCCTCTACCCGCTCGCGCCGCACGGCACCGCGGGCACGGTCGTACCGAAGATGGCACGCCTGATCACCCGGATGGTCGGTGAACACGGGCCCGACAACGTGAGTATCTATGGCGACTCCGCCGGCGGCGGCATCGCGCTGTCCGCCGTGCAGGAATTGGTGCGGCGCAATGAAACCGTCCCCGCGCGGATGGTTCTGCTGTCTCCGTTACTCGACGCCACCCTGAGCAACCCGGACATCGGGTTCATCAACGACCCGGTCCTTCGCGTGGATGTGCTCAAGACGAATTTCGCACTCTGGGCGGCGGGCCTCGACCTGGCCGATCCCCTCCTCAGCCCGCTGTACGGGTCGTTGAGCGGGCTTCCTGCCACCGCGGTCTACGCCGGATCGTTGGAGATACTTGGCCCCGACGCCGTTGTGCTGCAAGAGAAATCGCTCGCCATACCGGGCACCCACTTCACCTTCGACCTGCGCCGCGGCGAAATACACGACTGGGCGATGACCTCATGGCTGCCCGAGGCCCGCGCGGTGCGCTCCCAGATCTACCACCAGCTGGGTGTCTAGCAACGCCCGGGAAGGAAGACGATGAATCGCGATCAGATGGTCGAGTTGTGGGAACGGCACATGGCATATGAATTCGCGCTCAAGGACGCCGACCTTGCGGTCTCCACCATGGTTGACGACGCGACCGTCATGCACTTGCCGACGATGAGCGGCGGCGCCGGGAAGGAGAACCTGCGGCGCTACTACGCCGACGTATTCATTCCCGGTATTCCAGCCGACACCAGCAACGAGCCGATCGCCCGGTCGGTTGGCGACGGTTTAATCGTCGACGAGTTGATCATGCGGATGACCCATGACCAGGACGTGCCGTTCCTCTTCCCAGGACTGGCGCCCACCGGCAAAACAGTGGAAATACCTGCCGTCGTCATCGTGAAGTTCCGTGGCGAGCTGATGGAAAGCGAACGGCTCGACTGGGACCAGGCCAGCAGTGCTGCGCCAGCTGGGCCTGGTCGACCGGAGTCTGCCGGTCGTCGACGTCGCCGAGGTGTCCGGATTTCTGCGAGAGCTGAGTTAATGACCACTAACTCGTGCTACGTTAGTGACGATTAACCGAAACTTGCGGACGTAGGCGGAGGGCCGTGATGACAGCGTCCACCCCGGACACCCCGCCCGGTCAATCCGAAGCGCCAAATCGCCGGAGCCAGTTGAAATCCGACCGGCGATTGCAACTTCTGGCGGCCGCCGAACGGCTATTCGCCGAGCGTGGCTTTCTCGCGGTGCGGCTCGAAGACATCGGTGCCGCCACCGGGGTCAGCGGCCCAGCCATCTACCGGCACTTCCCCAACAAGGAGTCGATGCTGGTCGAGCTGCTGGTCGGGATCAGCGCCCGGCTGCTGGCCGGTGCCCGCGATGTGACCGCCCGCAGCACCGATGCCGCTGGTGCACTCGACGGCCTGATCGATTTTCACCTCGACTTTGTGTTCGGCGAGCCGGACCTGATCCGCATCCAGGACCGCGACCTGACACACCTGCCCGTGGCCGCCGAGAGACAGGTACGCAAAGCGCAACGCCAATATGTAGAGGTCTGGGTCGCCGTGCTGCGCAAGCTGGACCCCGCCCTGGCCGAAGCCGACGCCCGGCTGGCGGCGCACGCGGTGTTCGGATTGCTGAACTCGACGTCGCACAGCTTGAAGGCGGCGGACAAGCCCGCCCGTGGGGCGCGGTCGCGCGCCGTCATGCGGTCCATGACCGTCGCCGCGCTGGGAGCTGGTGGCCAGGTCCGCTGAACCGGGCCTCATCGGGCGAATCCACGCCCAGGCGCTCGGCCCAGGTACCCTGCAATCTGTGAGGTGGACATGAACGATCCACGTCGACCCGGGCGATTTAGTCCCCCTCAAACGGGGTCCGAGCCGACCGGGCCGATTGGCCCGCGGAATGCGCCGCTCGCTGATCCGGCCTACGCCGACCAAGCGCCCTACGCGCCTACCTACGGCGGGTATGCGCCCCCGTGGACGCCGGGCCTGAACGAGACCAACCCCACCAGACGGCTGCCGGCGTACTGGGGGCAAGACCAGCCGCCGCCGGGCGGCCTGCCTCCCGAGGGCATGGCTCCCCCGCCGCCGCAAGGTCCGAGATCGCCCCGCTGGTTGTTGATCGGCGCGGGCGTGGCCGTGCTGTTGGTTGTCGCGCTGTTGATCGCGTTGATCCTCACCAACGGCACGAACAAGACCCAAACTGCCGTGCCGCCGTTACCCGCCATGCCCGGATCGAGTGCGCAAAGCCCGACGCCTACCCCCTCGACGCGGACGTCGCCGCCGTCACCGACCCTCGTGCCGGCGCCGCCGCCTAGCGGCTCGACCGGCCCCTCGGGCACCCCGGGCGCGATGCAAAGCGTCCTCTACAACGTCACCGGCGAGGGTCGCGCGATCAGCATCACCTACTGGGATACCGGCGACGTCATCCAGACCGAATTCAATGTTTCGCTGCCCTGGAGCAAACAGGTCAGCCTGTCCCAGTCGGCCGCTCATCCGGCCAGCGTCACCATCATCAACATCGGCCACAACGTCACCTGCACGGTCACTGTGGATGGGGTTCAGATGCGCCAACGCGCCGGAGCCGGCATCACCGTCTGCGACGCCGCCGGACGCTAAGACTGTTCGACTGCGGCGGCCTGCCGCGGCGGGACACGGACCACCAGCATCGCGAGCAGCCCGGCGATCAGCACCAGCGATATCCCGCCCAGGCCGGCGCGAACGGCGCCGAAGACGTCGACGAACACGGAGAACAGCCAGGGCGCCACGAACGCGACGGCCCGACCCGTCATCGTGTAGAGGCCGAACGCCACCCCTTCCCTGCCGTTATTGGCCATCTGCAACAACAGCGCGCGCGCCGAGGACTGCGACGGCCCGATGAACAGGCACAGCGACAGCCCGCACGCCCAGAAGGCGACCGGCCCCGAGAGCACCATCATGGTGAGCGCCATGGCGACGATCACCACCAGCGACCCGACGATGACGGGTTTGGACCCGATCCGGTGATCGACGAAACCGCCCACCACCGCGCCCACGGCGGCGACCACGCTGGCCGCCACACCGAATATCAGCACGTTGGCCTGCGAGATGCCGTACACGTTGACGCCCAACACGGCGCCGAAGGCGAATAACGCCGAAAGCCCGTCGCGGAAGAGCGCACTGGCACCGAGGAAGTAGACCAGGTTGCGGTCACGCCGCCACTCCGCGGAGATTTCGGTCCACAGCTTGCGATAGCCGCCCAGCATGGTCGTCGGCTGGTACACCTCACCGGTGTCGGGCAACCGGTGCGCAACGAAGAGCAACGGCAGCGCCAACACCGCCAGCCACACCGCGGCGGCCAGCATGGCCTCCCGGACGTAGAGCCCGTCGGCCATGGGCACTCGCAGCAGCCCTCGCACCGCATCGGGCCCGGAGCCGGAGCCGGAAATGAAGCCCGTATAGATCAGCAACAGCAGCAGGACGCTGCCGAGGTAACCCGCCGCCCAGCCCAGACCGGAAATCCGGCCCGCCGTCTGCGGCGTCGAGAGCTGACGCAGCATGGCGTTGTACGGGACGCTGGCCAGGTCACCGCACGCCGCCGTCGCACCCAGCAACGCCAACCCGGCCCACAAGTACGCGGGGCGGTCGTGGATCAGGAACATCGCGCAGGTCAGCGCCACCGCCAGCCCGGTCAACACGCTCAGGGCCAGTCGTCGGCGACGCGGTGACCCCACCCACACCCCGACCAGCGGCGCCAGCAGCGCGACCGTCAACCCGGCGAGCGCCCCGGCACGGCCCAACCAACTCTCCGGCGTGGTGCTGCCGGGTATGCCCACTCCCACGCTGCTGGTCAGGTAAACGGAGAACACGAATGTCGCCACGATCGCGTTCAGACCCGTTGACCCGCAGTCCCACAGCGCCCATGCCACCACCCGAGATCGCGCGATCCCGCCCGCCCCCGGTTCCGGCTGACCCATGCCCGGCACTCTATTTGTTTGGCCGGCGACCCGCCGCGCGCGGCTGCGGCCGCCGCCGGAAGGGTTCGGCGGCTGTCTACGATTGGCGCATGCCGGTACCCGCTCCCAGCCCCGAGGCACGCGCCGTTGTCACCGGAGCTTCGCAGAACATCGGCGAAGCGCTGGCCACTGAACTGGCCGCGCGCGGGCACAACCTGATCGTCACCGCACGGCGCGAAGACGTGCTCAAGGACGTTGCCGCGCGGCTAGCCGACAAGTATGGCGTCACCGTCGAGGTACGACCGGCCGATCTGGCCGACCCATCCGAACGGGCGAAACTGTGCGACGAGTTGGCCGCCCGCCCCATCTCGATCCTGTGCGCCAACGCGGGTACTGGAACATTCGGTCCGATCTCGGCGCTGGACCCGGAAGGCGAAAAGGCGCAGGTTCAGCTGAATGCCCTGGCGGTGCACGACCTTACGTTGGCGGTGCTGCCGGGCATGCTCGCGCGCAAGGCGGGCGGCATATTGATTTCCGGGTCGGCGGCGGGCAATTCGCCGATTCCCTACAACGCCACCTACGCGGCCAGCAAGGCCTTCGTCAACACCTTCAGCGAGTCGTTGCGTGGTGAGCTGCGCGGCTCGGGCGTGCACGTCACGCTGCTGGCGCCGGGACCGGTGCGCACCGATCTACCCGATGACGCGGAAAGGTCGCTGGTCGAACGGCTGGTGCCGGACTTCCTGTGGATCTCGACAGAGCACACCGCGCAAGTCTCGCTGGATGCGTTGGAGCGCAACAAGATGCGCATCGTCCCGGGTTTGACCTCGAAGGCGATGTCGGTGGCCAGCGGCTACGCTCCGCGCGCGATCGTCGCGCCCATCGTGGGCAGCTTCTACAAGAAGCTCGGCGGCGTGTAGGCGTATCTGGGGCAGCCTTTGGTCGCGAGCCTAACCTGGCTGCGAAAATCCGCCCCAAATTTCGCAGTGAGGTTAGGTTCGCGAGTGTCACTTACGGCGGCCGCGGCCGGTACCGAAAATGTTGCGTACCGCTTCGCGTATCGCGGTGTTGATACCGCTTTTCACCGTCGGATTCTTCAGCACTTCCTCCCAGATGCCGGGGCCCTTGGGCTCTGCCGGCGCGGGCATGGGCGGTGGTTCCGCGTCCCGTGGCACCGGCGGATAGTCGGGCTCGCCGGGCCGCTGAGCTGGTGATGTCGAGGAGGCCGGCCGTGCTTAGAGGTCCCGCGGGCTGCTCGATCGTCTGGCCGTACTTCGCCTGCAGCGGGCTGGATTTGGCCGCGGCGGTAATCGCGTCGGTGCCGATGGCACCCATCAGCGACCGCGGCACTCGCATCCGCGTCCAGGCAACCGGCGTCGGCGCGCCCTTCTCGGACAGCACGGTGACGACGGCCTCACCGATTCCCAGCGATGTCAACGCCGACTCCAGGTCGTAGACATCGGTTTTGGGGTAGGTGCGCACCGTCTTGGACAGCGCCTTTTGGTCATCGGGGGTGAACGCCCGCAAGGCGTGCTGGACTCGGGCGCCCAGCTGGGAGAGCACGTCGTTGGGCAGATCCGTGGGCAGCTGGGTGCAGAAGAACACCCCGACGCCCTTGGAGCGGATCAGCTTGACGGTCTGCTCAACCTGTTCGAGGAACGCTTTCGACGCGTCGGTGAATAGCAGGTGAGCCTCGTCGAAGAAGAACACCAGCTTCGGTTTGTTCACGTCGCCGACCTCGGGCAGGACGGTGAACAGATCCGCCAGCACCCACATCAGGAAGGTGGAGAAGATGACCGGACGCAACGACTGACCGCTGAACTCGAGCAGTGAGATGATGCCGTGGCCCTGGTCATCGACGCGCAGCAGATCGTGCGGGTCGAGCTTCGGCTCACCGAAGAACGTGTCACCGCCCTCGGATTCGAGATTCAAAAGGGCCCGCAAGATCACGCCCGCCGTCGTCGACGACACCCCGCCAAGGGATTTCAGGTCGTCCTTGCCCTCGTCGCTGGCCAGGTGGCTGATGGCGGCGCGCAGCTGGTCCAGCGTGACCAGCGGACGGTTGCCTTCATTTGCCCAATGGAAGATCAGGCCGAGCGTCGACTCTTGAGTAGCATTGAGTCCCAACACTTTTGATAACAGAACCGGACCGAAACTGGCCACGGTCGCCCGTATCGGCACCCCGACCCCGTCGGTGCCCAGCGACAAGAACTCCACCGGGAATCCGGTCGCCGCCCAGTTGTCGCCGGTGTCTTTGGCGCGCGCCGTGGTCTTGTCGTTGGCCTCCCCCCGCTGGGACAGGCCCGACAGGTCACCCTTGACGTCGGCCATCAACACCGAGACACCTGCGGCGCTGAGCTGCTCGGCGATCAGCTGCAGCGTCTTGGTCTTGCCGGTGCCGGTCGCTCCGGCCACCAGACCATGCCTGTTGACGGTGGCCAGCGGGATGCGAATCTGCGCGCTCGGGTCGACTTCGCCGTCGATGACGACGGTGCCCAATTCCAGCGCCTGGCCGTCGACGGCGTAGCCGCTCGCGATCCGTTGCGCGGCCCCGTCGGCCGCAGCTTCGGTGGTCATCCTGCGCCGCCCCTCTCCCGCCGAAGTTGCACACTTCAGCAACGCTCAACACTACTTGCCAGGGGGCGGCATCCACAGGGCTCAGGTGGGCTTACGCTGAGCGCTGTGCATGACGAATTGGTGTGGATCGACTGCGAGATGACCGGGTTGGATCTGGGTTCGGACAAGTTGATCGAGATCGCGGCCCTGGTCACCGATGCCGATCTGAACATTCTCGGCGACGGTGTCGACGTGGTGATCCACGCCGACGATGCCGCCCTGTCGTCGATGATCGACGTGGTTACCGAAATGCACACCCGCTCGGGGCTGATCGACGAGGTGCGGGCATCCACCGTCGACCTGGCTACCGCCGAGGCGATGGTGCTGGATTACATCGGCAAGCACGTGAAGCAACCCAAGACAGCGCCGCTGGCGGGCAATTCGATCGCCACCGATCGTTCGTTCATTGCGCGCGACATGCTCGCTTTGGACTCGTTTCTGCACTACCGGATGATCGATGTGAGCTCTATCAAAGAACTCTGCCGTCGCTGGTACCCGCGCATCTACTACGGGCAGCCGACCAAGGGGGTCACCCACCGGGCGCTGGCCGACATCCGCGAATCCATCCGCGAGCTGCAGTTCTATCGGCGGACCGTGTTCGTGCCCCTGCCAGGGCCTTCTACCAGCGAAATCGCGGCGGTGGTCACCGAGCTAGAGGGCGAAGAGGGCCCACCGGCAACAATCGATTCGGCCGCCGAGCCACCGAACCGCTAGTATCGACAGTCGCCGCGTGTTCGGCTCGCGGCCATGGTGGGTGTAGTTCAGTTGGTAGAGCGTCAGGTTGTGATCCTGAATGTCGCGGGTTCGAGTCCCGTCACTCACCCCACAGGTCAGAGGGGTATTTAGCCCCTCTGACCTTTTGCTTTCGAAGACCTTCGTGCGATGAGCGTGCGACTGTGTTGCGCCCGTGGGAGGTTGCCACCGGCTGACCTGCAGCTACGCAATAATCGGTTAAACCCCAACGGGCGCAACACTTCTGAGCGCCTAGACGACGTCGGGGGCCGGTGGTATAACTTGTCGCATCAACACACAGAAGCAGGCACTAGCTTGCGCAGCCCACGATGCACCACACCGCCGAGTTCCGTGGCGTCGACACCTCGACAGTCCGCCGATGGGTGACCTGGCTGGGGTCAGGCCATCAACTACCTATTGGGGACGAGCGGTATGAGCGGGGCGGGGTCCTACCCGGTGGACACTGAAACCACTGGATTTGGGGCAGCGGACCAGGAGTCCTTCCCCAACTTGGCCCTCTCTCATGACGTAGTCGTGGCAGACATTCGTATCCCAAGCTGGGTTGACGGTGGTCACTATCGTGCTGCCGTCGGGCATCCGCTGTAGTGCCTTCGGCGGCGGGTCCCCGGGGCACCAGCGTAGGTCTCCGGGGCTGGCTTGAGCGGTACCTACGCCCAGCCCCAATCCGGCTACCGCGACGCCGCCTGCCAGCAGCGCCCCAGCAATGATCCGATGGGTCTTCATGGTGGTTGCCTTTCTGTGCACCCGCCGCGTCGCGCGGCGTCGCCGCAAGTACACAACGCCCGCCTTGCTACCGCTCCCAACAAACACTGCCATCCCTTGCGTATGACCAGAGACGACTCGAACTAACAAGACTTCGCCGCTTGTCGTGTCCGCTCTGGGGTATTTAGCCCCGCTGACCTTTTGCTTTCGTCGAGCCATTGCCAATTCGAGGGGCCACGGGAATCGGCGCGCGTCGATCGTTGACCCCGATGCCGAATTGCGGCCTATTACGTTGCGGCGCAACGACATTACGATGTCAGCATCGACCTTGGCCGCTCGTGGTGTTCGCGCCGGCGTCAGGTGTTGGCGTTGCCCGCTTTCCACTGCGGCCAGGGGATGTTCCAGTCACCCAGACCCTCGGTGCCCGGAAGCGTGGACCCGACCGTGTTGACGACTTCGACGATGTCCCCGCTCTTGCTGTGATCGTAGAACCACTCGGCGTTGCTCGGGCTCACGTTCAGGCAGCCGTGGCTGGTGTTGGTATGGCCTTGCGCGCCGACCGACCACGGCGCGGAGTGCACGAAGACGCCGCTGTAGGACATCTGCGTGGCCCAGTCGACTTCGGTGCGATATCCGTTGGGCGAGTTGACCGGAACCCCATAGGTCGACGAGTCCATGATGATGTGCTCGGTACCGGCCGCCGATGATGTAGAAACCGTTGGCCGTCGGGGTGCTGTCCTTGCCCATCGACGTTGCCATGGTCTTCACGACTTCACCGTTGACCCGGACGGTCACCATCTTGGTGGTGTCGTCGGCGGTCGAGATGACCTCATCGCCAATCGTGAAGTGGGTCTTGACGTTGTCTTCGCCGAACATCCCGTCGCCCAGGTCGACGCCGTAGGTGTTGACCGCCACGTCAACGGCCGTTCCCGACTTCCAGAAATGCTCAGGGCGCCAACGTACTTCGCGGTTGTTCAGCCAGTAGAACGCACCCTCGACAGGTGGGTTGGTGGTGATGACGATGGCTTTCTGGGCCGCGGCGCGGTCCGCGATGTTCTCGTCGAACCGGATCGCGACCGGCTCGCCGATTCCCACTGCCTCGCCATCGCCTGGAGCGACGTAGGGCATCGTCAGGTGCGCGGGCGAACTGGTCGAGAAGCTCATCTGGCGGCTCGCCGCGCCACCGAGCCCGAGCGCCTTCACGTTCAGCGTGTAGTGCCGGTTGTAGCCCAGCTGGTCGGTGGTCGACCAGCGCAACCCATCGGGGCTGAGCTGGCCGTTGATCGTCCTGCCGTTGTCGTTGACCATCGTGACCGACGCCAGCACGCCATCGGCAACGTTGACCGTCACCGGCGCGTCGACAGTGACACCGACAGCGCCGTCGGACACCGAGGAGGTGAGCTTGGGAACCAGCAGGTCGGCAAACGGTGTGCCCTTGTCGAAGATGACCTTCGCCGGCGCGGCGCTGTGGCTACTGCTGCAGGCGACACCGAACACAGCAAACATGATCATGGCTACAACTAGCCACGATCGACGTCTGCGCAAAGGCGTCATCAAGTGACCTTCCAAATTATTCTGCTTATGTCGGTCACCGCTGACCTTGAATGGTTGCAAGCATTCTAAGGGGTTCCGGCCCGTCCCCATGGCAACAACGGCTGGTTTATCCGGCCCGTGACCTTAAGCCAGGAGTACGGCGGTCCGCAACGCAAAAGGCTCGCCCGCGACTCTAGCCTCTACACTGGGACGGTCTACGGATTTCGTTCGGCGACAGGATGCCTGTTAAAGTCGCAACGCAATCTGGCCGACCAGGCGCCGTTAGCTCAGTTGGTAGAGCAGCTGACTCTTAATCAGCGGGTCCGGGGTTCGAAACCCTGACGGCGCACAAAACCTAATTCCGCAGGCCAGGCATCTTTGCCTGGCCTGCGGTGGTTGGCGTTCGCGTCACTTTCGTCACGTTGCCTGCCAACCGGCTGGCACGGCGCGACCTTAAATGGCGACCGCTTCGAGCACTAGCTGCGGGGTTGGCGTCTTCGAAACGCCCGTGAGCCGCAACCCGGCTGCTACCAGCAATGCGTCGTACTCTTCGAGCGAGCGCTCGCGACCGGTGGACTCGGCAAGCATCTGCATATCCCACAGAGCGGCGATGGGGTTGTGCTCCGCGACAACCAATTCGATGATCGCAACCCGTCCCCCTGGTGCCATCGCCTCGCGACACCGCCGCAAGATGGTGACGCACTCTTGATCATTCGCAGTCATGCAGGACGAACTTCAGCAAGTAGAGGTCCCCGGCCGGAACGGACTCGAAGAAGTCCCCGCCGACGATCTCGGCGCGTGTCGCGAACCCACTACGCATCAGCTCAGGTTCCGCGTGCTCGACGACATTCGGGCGGTCGAAGATAATCCCTCGCAGCCTTGGATTGGCTTGCAGCAGCAGCTGAAGTAGCGACCCGTTCGCACCGCCCACGTCAACTGCACAGCGCACGCCTTCCGTATTGATCGCGGCGGCGATCGACGGTCCCCACAAGGATGTGGAGACTGCCCATCGCCGCGGAGAACTCCTGCGCCTCAACAGGATTATTTTGGAAGTAGCCAAATAGGTCTGCGCCCAGACCTGCGATCACCTGCGTTTCTCCTTTCCGACGGCTCACCACGAACTCCGACCACGGCAGCCAGTGCGACCGCCTTGTCATCGCAAGAGCCAATGGTCGCAACGTGCGTGCGTCGTCCTTGCGCAGCGTTGCGAGCAGCGGCGTCCCGCGGAACCGCTGATCACCATCGCTCTCGAGTAGGCCGGTTGCTACACCTGCGCGCATGAGTCGCAGTGTGGTGTCGGGCGGCCTACCTTCCCGCCGTGCGACCTCAGCGGCGGTGAGACTGCCTTGCGCCAAATGATCGGCGAGCGATAGGTCGGCCACCGCTCGCACTGTCTGAGCTACCCAGCTGCCGAAGATCATTGACAACATTTGCTCATGCAACGCGATGCCGTTGATCGAATGCGCATCCTGCATTTTCATGTGAACTCCCGTCGATCCCGTTCGCAGCTCCCAGTGGGCTGCTGACTTGTCATCAGCTCGACCGCCTTTGCTCCGATGACCATGCTCGGGGCGTGTGTGTGTCCGCGTATCGCGCTCGGTATCACTGACGCGTCGGCGATCCCGCAATCCGCGGACACCGCGGACCTCGAGCCTGGGTGTGACGACACTGGACGCATCGTTGCCCATGCGGCATGTGCCGACGGGGTGATACAAGGTGTGAGCGCCAGCGTTGAGGGCTTGTGCAAAACCTCTTCATCGAATCCAGTGGCCCCGCGGGGACGCACGATGGGGCCGAGCAACTCCTTCAGCGGTGAGACCTCGGAAATCTTGGCGCAGATCCGCAGGCCTTCCATCATCGCAGCCCGGTCGCGCCCTTCCTCATCGGAGAGGTATGCGGGATCGATCACTGGCTTGGCGGTGGGATCCGCCGAACGAAGCGAAATCCGGCCCAAGCTCTGCGGTTTGAGCAGAATCGATCCCAACGCGACCGCGTGCCCTTCGGGTGGCGCCAGGCCCTCATCGAACAACGGGCCCGGAGCAAAGAGCAATTCGATGTCCGGCAGCGCGAGCGCGGGATCACTGCGCACGAATCCGTACGCCTCGGCCAATGGTGAAGTCAGCATGCCACGCCGCCGCAATAGATAATTAGCAGTATGACGGCGCGCGCTAGCATCGAACAGCGAATCGCCTTGGACGCCGAAGCCGAGAAACGCGACGAGGTGATCACTGAGGTTCTTGCCGACCTCCGGTGCGTGGTAGACAGGCTCTATCCCGTGCGCGCGAGGTCTGCGCGGTCCCCAATGCCGGAAAGTAAGAGCAGCTGTGGGGAATTCACCGCACCGGCGCAAAGCACTACCTCCCGACGCGCCCGAACGACGCTTCGCCTCTCCCCGTGGACAAACTCGACGCCGACGGCGCGTCTGCCCTCAAAGATGACTCGTGTGGCCGTCGCTGACGTGATGAGCCGGAGATTTTTTCTGCCGCAGCGCCGGTCGCAGATACGCGTCTGCCGCGCTCCACCTGGCACCTCGACGTTCGTCACCTCGGCTTGGCTGAATCCCCTCGGCTCAGCCAGATTTGGCCGCTCGATCGGGTAGCCGGCGTTTTCGAACCGCGCACAACCAGGCCTGAGTCAAACTACGCGGATCTCGTTTAACTGAGACGTACTGCCGGCCGCAGCCCGTCCAGGACCCGGAGCTAGTTCGCGTCTCTCAATTCGGCTGTAGTGCTGCGCAATCGACGAAAAGCCCCACTGCCCGCCGCTGTGTTCCGCCCACTCGTCGTAATCGGCCGCGAAACCGCGCACCCACATCATTGCGTTCAACGATGACGAGCCCCAAGAACCTTCCCCTGGGCCAACAGATCTGGCGGCCGTTGAGGCCTTCCTGCGGTTCTGTCAGATAGTCCCAGTCGAACTCGCTGCGGATCAGCTGCGGGAAGGCCGCCGGCACGTGCACTCGGCGGTCGTTTCCATGCCGCCGGCTTCGAGCACCGCCACCACCTGCTTCGAGTCGGCGCTCAGGCCCTCTGCCACGACCGATCCCGCCGACCCAGTACCCACCACGACAAAGTCCGCTATTTCCACAGATTTATCAACACGCTGGTCCACCATGTGCACTCCGTCCTATCGACAACAATTGATCTTCGCATGTGTTATTCCACTGCCTACCAACTTGTTTGGCGTACCCGACCCAGGCGAGGCAGCGGAGTGGCGGAGAAAATCCCGTCGGGATCAAAGCGGGCTTTCGCTTCGCGTATCCGAGCGGTGTTCGCGCCATACGCATGAGCGATCTGATCGTGATCATCAGGGCCTAAGAGATTCGGGTAGCCGCCGGGAACTGCGACCGCAGCGAGACCTTGTGACATGTCATCCGCCCAGGTCCGCTGCCTGGCTCCGTCGTCAGCGCGTTCCCATGCCGGGACGATCTCGATCATGTAATGCGGCTCGCGCAGGGCAAACGCTGTCGCATCGGCGCCGACTCGTGTTGCCGCGCCGTGGAAGTGGTGGATATACACGGCCGAGAGCCGAGACGACTGCGCATCGCCACCATCCGCGAGCGCTCTGATCACCTCCGGGGAGTAGCGGCGCACCGAGCGGGTGCGGATGCCGTAATGGCGTCCATCAACAACTTGTGCGTCGAACTGGCTGAGCATGTCGGCAGGAGTGGTCGCGCCGATGTGCGACATCAGTGGGGAGCCGATCAGCTTGAGTTGATCGATCACGTCCTCGCCCTGATCGATTCGCCCCGACCACACCGGGTAAGAAAGACAGTCGGGACACCATCCTCGCCGGGCAGTATCCCGCTCTGGACGGTTAGTTCGTCAGGGCATTCAGCGAGGATCTCGTCGAGCCTTGACCACACGGTGGAGGCTTCCACCCACGGAAACGTGATGACGCCCGCGACCACCTTCTCGACGGGATGCAGAAGCAGCCGCATCGAGGTCACCACGCCAAAGTTTCCGCCGCCCCCGCGATTGCCCAAACAATTCCGCTTCGCGATCGTGGGCCGCAGTCACCAGCCGGCCGTCCGGCAGAATGATCTCGGCGCTGATCAGGTTGTCCAGCGATAGGCCGAATCGGCCGTTGAAGGGGCCATAGCCACCCCCTAGTGTCAGTCCGGCTATGCCGACACCTCCGGTCGTCCCCGTGGCGGCTGCGAGCCGGTAGTGGCGTGCTTCCTCGGCAACATCGCGCGCGGTGGCGCCACCCTGGACCATCGCTATGCGCTGTTCGGGGTCCACGACGACGCGGCGCCGTGCCGAGAGGTCGATGACAAGGCCACCATGGCGGATAGAACGGCCGGCCCAGTCATGGCCTCCCCCGCGCACCGACAGCGCCAAGTTGTATTCGCGGGCCGCCAAGACCGCAACCCGTATCTCGGCCGGCGTTTCTGGACGGACGATGATCGCTGGGCGATTGTCGACTGCGCCGTTCCATATGTGCCGACACTTCTTGAACGCGGCATCGGCCAGGACCCGCCCCGGGGGTAGCGCGTGATCGAGATGCCGCTCCGCTGCCAAAACAGTTGAAGTGTCAATGGTCATCGTCGTGGTCCCCTTCATCGACGATACGGACAACGTGGGCAAGTGCTAGTTGTTCGACTAGAGATTCACTCTAGTGAGCATACCTATCGTCGATAAATTGATAAGCGTGACCTGGACCACCGCCGCCGGATTCAGCGACCGCGTGGCCGCATAGTCTGGGTCGTTTCATCAGAGCTAAGCTCTGGACAGCACAGCGTGCTACCGTCAGCACAGAAGCCGTGAATCAGATTGAGGACAGATGCCGAAGTCTTCCACCACCGCCAAAGTCGTCCCTAACCGCCGCACGAATAGCCGATATCACACGGCAGGCGGCGGTGGATGCGGCGCGCGAACTCTTCGGGGAGAACGGCTACTTCGCAACAACCGTCAACGAGGTCGCGGCCGCGGCACGCGTATCCCCAGCCACCGTTTACTCCGTCAATGGCGGTAAGCAAGGCCTACTGAAATCGTTGATCGACGAATGGTCGGGCGGTTCCGTCGTCACTGAAGGGCGCGCCCATATCGAGGGACTCAACGACCCGGTGGAGATAATCAGATACCTGACATCCATGACTCGTCGGATGCGGGAGTCCTACGGCGACATCATGAAGCTGGTCCTCGCCACTGCGCCTCACGACACGGCAGCAGCCGATGGGCTGGCAGTGGCGACGAAACGTTACCGCGGGTTTGACGCCTTCGTCGCCAAGCGGCTGGCCGACCTGGGCGCGCTACGCGAAGGCATGTCCGCGAAGGATGCCACCGATCTCATCTGGTTCTACCTGGGCTATGCCGGGTTCTTCACACTGGTCGACGACAACAAGTGGAGCTACGCCAAAGCCGAACAGTGGTTGAGCGCGTCCGTCGAGCAAGCCGTCCTGCGCCCAGCTGTTCATCGACGGTAGTGAAATCCAGAGTCCTGCAAAGAATTTCGTAGGACCACGGGTCGGTCGCCGGCGTCGTCAGAGCCGGTGCCCTGGTGCGCGAGGTGCTGGACGACGGCCAGCGCCAACGCCTGGTTTACAAAACGCTGCGCGGGCAGCGACTCGAATGGCGCACGCCTGGCGCAGGCGGCCGGCGGCACGGTCTTACCGGTTCGCGCGATCCCTTGCGGGCTCAAGGCGCCGACCGGAGTGGCCGAGGCGTCCGGTGTGGAATATTTCATTCGCGCGGCTTCGTCTCACCGGTAGGCGTGAGCGCGAGAACTGGGATGGTCCGCGACGTCTTGCGCTCATACTCAGCGAATCCCGGATACCGCTCGGCCTGCAGCGCGTACTTGTCGTTCCGTTCGGCGCCCTGCAGCTCGGTGGCGTGCACGTCGACGATGTCGTCGCCGACTTCGATGCGGACATCGGGGTTGGCCTTCAGGTTCCAGTACCAGGCGGGGTTATCGTCGGCACCGTTGTTCGAGGCGAAGACGA
The DNA here is from genome assembly GCA_963832935.1 of uncultured Actinomycetota bacterium. GTDB lineage: Bacteria > Actinomycetota > Actinomycetes > Mycobacteriales > Mycobacteriaceae > Mycobacterium. The sequence continues at coordinate 553,118 of CAWHWA010000004.1, read as the reverse complement.
GATACCGTTCGCCGTCGGCCAGGTACATCATTATGTTGGTCCGCGGCTTCCCGCTGCGTGCACCGACGGTGTGCAGAAGCACGATCGGCGCACCCTCGAACGGGCCGCCCACGCGACCGTGGTTGGCACGGAACTCGGCGATATTGCGCTCGTTGAAGTCGTTGCCATCGCTCATCGTGGACTCCTCATTTGTCTAGTACCAGTCCTATTACCCGTTACCCGATCGCCAAATCCCCGGCCACCGCTCGCAAGGCTCAACGACCACCGTCACAGCAAACACTGCCAAGACACCTGGGCTTCCGGGTAGTTTCTTCTGACAGCGGTTAGTGCCAGGACTGGCACCCCTTTGTCGAAGGAGCTGCAATGGGGTTCATCAAGCCCAACCTCCCGGTCGTCGACCTGCCCGAGTGGAGCAAAGGCACCCGCGCCGAACGCGTTGTGCCGATGATGCGCCACATCGCCGAGAACGGATTCGGCACTCCCCTGGTGATGCACGTGATGTACGGCGTGAAGATCGCGCTCTACGTCCTCGGCGGCTGGTTCTTCGCGTGGACTACCAACGGCATCGGCGGCTTCACCCAAGTCGCCGCGTGGTGGTCGGAACCGATCGTGTTTCAGAAGGCCGTGCTCTTCACCATGCTGTTCGAAGTCGTCGGCCTCGGTTGTTGTTTCGGGCCGTTGGCCGGGCGTTACTTCCCGCCGATGGGGTCGATCCTGTACTGGCTGCGGCCCGGCACCATCCGGTTGCCACCCTGGCCCAACCGGGTACCGCTGACCAAAAGGCATCGACCGGACTCCGTTCGACGCATTGCTCTACGGCGCCTTGCTCGTGTTGCTCGCGATGGCACTGGTGACCGAAGGCAGCGGCCCAATTCCAGCTCTGGACACGGTGATCGGCGTACTACCGCGGTGGCAGACGGTCGCGATCCTCGTGGTCTTGGCCGCGATCAGCTTGCGCGACAAGGTGATCTTCCTGGCCGCTCGCGCCGAGGTGTACGGGCCGCTGGCGCTGGTGTTCCTGTTCGCCGGGACCGACATCGTCCTCGGCGCCAAGCTCGTCTTCATGGTGATCTGGCTAGGCGCAGCGACGTCCAAGCTCAACAAGCACTTCCCGTTCGTGATTTCGACGATGCTGGCCAACAACCCGTTCATCCCGTCGGGAGTGCTCAAGCGGTCGCTGTTCAAGCGCTATCCCGACGACCTGAGGCCGAGCGCGCTGTCGGGCGTGATCGCGCACTTCTCCACCGCGATCGAAGGTCTGGTGCCGCTGGCACTGCTCTTCTCACATGGCGGCTGGCCGACGACGATCGCCGCGTTCGTGATGATCGTGTTCCACCTGAACATCCTGCTGGCCTTCCCGATGGGCGTGCCGCTGGAGTGGAACGTGTTCATGATCTTCGGTGTGCTGTGGCTGTTCGTCGCCCACGCGACCATCGGGTTGTCGGATCTGACCAGCCCCTGGCCCATTGTGCTCTTCGCGGTCATTGCCGGTGTGGTGGTCCTGGGAAACCTGCTACCCGCGCAAGATCTCCTTCCTGCCCGGCATGCGCTACTACGCCGGAAACTGGGACACCACGGTGTGGTGCGTCAGGCCGTCGGTGGACGAGAAGTTCCGCACCGGCTCCCGCGCGCTCGGCCCGATGCAGCACCTGCAGCTCGAGCGGTTGTACAAGACCAAAGAGGAGATCCAGGTCCCCATACATCTCGCCTTCGCGTTCCGCGGGATGAACACCCACGGCCGCGCGCTCTATACCCTGGTGCATCGTGCGCTGGCCGGTTACGACGAGGACGACTACAACCTGTGCGAGGGCGAGATTCTCTGCGCCATGGTTCTTGGCTGGAACTTCGGCGACGGGCACATGCACAACGAATGCCTCATCGAGGCGCTACAGGAACGCTGCGGGTTCGAGCCCGGCGACGTGCGGGTGGTGATTCTCGACGCGCAGCCCATCCACAAACAGACCCAGGAGTATCGGCTCGTGGATGCGGCGACGGGCGAATTCGAGCGAGGCCACGTCGACGTCGACGACATGGTCAACGCTCAGCCGTGGGCGGACGACCTCCCGGTGCACGTCGACAGCAGTCGCGTCAGCGGTTCCTGACCCGGCGCACGACCACCACGACGACGAGGGCTCCGACCCCGCCAGCGAGGCGGCCACCGCGGGCTTGGTGACGAACCCGATCACCCGGGCCTTGAGGTCGTCGGCGAGACGTCGCGGGTTGGCGCGCTCGGCAAGTGAATCGACGGTGGCTGCGAGCTGGTCGCGGGCGGCGTCGATCTCCTGCTTAATGGCGTCGGGGTCCCGGTCCACCACGTGTCTGCCCTCCAAGTCGGCTGATGCACCTGCCGGCACTACCCTAGATCAGCCGGCGCTCATCCCCACGCGCTGGTGAAGAGAAAGGGACCGAGTTGAGCAAGACCACGCGACTAGCGCCAGGCGACAAAGCGCCCGCCTTCAGCCTTCCCGACGCCGACGGCAATAAGGTGTCGCTGGCGAACTACAAGGGCCGCCATGTCGTTGTGTACTTCTACCCAGCCGCATCGACGCCGGGCTGCACCAAACAGGCCTGCGATTTCCGTGACAACCTCGCGACCTCAACGAAGCCGGCATCGACGTCGTCGGCATCTCCCCCGACAAGCCGGAGAAGCTCGCCAAATTCCGTGACGCGGAGGGGCTGACGTTCCCGCTGCTATCCGATCCGGACCGCAAGGTGCTGACGGCCTGGGGCGCCTACGGCGAGAAGCAGATGTACGGCAAGACCGTCCGGGCGTGATCCGCTCGAGCTTCATGGTCGACGAAAAAGGCAAGATCGAGGTCGCCCAATACAACGTCAAGGCCACCGGCCACGTCGCCAAGCTTCGGCGCGACTTGTCGGTCTAGATGTTCTACACACCGGGATGGGCAGCGATCCTTGGGTTTGACGGCACCGACGTGGTGAGAGCTTGCCGCCGCGCGGTGGCTGGGGCGGCGAGAAGGTGCAGGCAGCGTTGGGGTGCCGACTTCAGCTTGTTGATGATTGGACTGGGCTGTCGCGAGTCGAAGTTCGTTGTGAAATAGCCCGTTGGGGCGCGGTCCGGTGAGACGATGGCGTGATGGCAATGTTGTCTCAGCCCGGCCTGCACCGCCTGACGACGCCCCGTGCGGCCGCGCTCGCCGGCGTGGTGTTCGCACTGTTGTTCGGTGCCGTGTTGATCTTGATCCGCACCAAAATGCCTGAGGGCGTAGAGGGTTCGACGCAGTGGCTGACAAGTCGCCGCCGCGGGATCGTGACTGCGACGGTGCTGATGCCGTTCGCCGGTATCAGCTTCCTGTGGTTTATGGGAGTCGTGCGCGACGGTTTTGGGCAGTACGAAGATCGCTTCTTCTCGACTGTTTTCTTGGGTAGCGGTCTGTTATTTCTGGCGATGATGTTTGTTTCCATGTCACTGGCCGCCGGCCTGGAGGCCGCCAACACCGTCGTGATGGACCCGGCTGCCCATGCCGAGATGGCCGATTTCGGGAAGATGGTTGTGCTGTCGTCCAGCAAGACTTATGCAGTCCGGATGGCCGCGGTGTTCATGATGTCCCTGGCGACGATGTGGTTGAGGACGGGCTTGATGCCACGCTGGCTGGTTACCCTCAGCTATGTCGCTGCTGTCGCGCTGCTCCTCGCAAGCGACGTCAGCATGTGGATCACGATGGCGTTCCCCGTATGGGTGCTGGTGGTGAGCGGCCTGTTATTGGCCCGCGCGGGGGTGTTTGAGCAGCTGAGGGCCGGCAACCGATCGACGCGCTGAGCCCGTCCGATCGAGTGGTGAAATGGAAGGTCGCCTAGCCGGATTGCCGTCGGCAAGAAGCGTTTACGACTCAGCCATCAGGGCGTAGTGTTCGGGCTCACGGGGGCTCGTTGAGGGGAGAACGACGGTGCCGGCAAGCGATCATGACTGGAATAAACCCGCAGCGGTGGCTATCCCGAAGGAGGGCTACTTCGAACTCGAGCGGGGCCGCTACGGACCGGTCTATCCGAGGACGCCCGCATGTTACGGCTTTTCGATCATCGCCAAAGTCAAAGAGGGTCGTGAAGAGGTCGTCCGCGCCTACGGCAAGCAGATCCAGGAGGCCATCGCGGGCAGCCCCGATGTGCTTGCGCCGCTGCGACTGCATTACCTGCGCTGGGTGCTCTTCGATGTCGGGTCGGGGCTGCATTTTCAGTACCAGGGCATCTTTGACACCGATTTCGACAAATACACCGAGGACGCCGTACAGCTGTTCAGCCAGACCGGCATCACGACCGTCTTCACCAACCTGGAGGGCTTCCCCGAAGACTGGAAAGAGAACCCCGATGCGTTTGTGAATTTCGTGCGTGAACACCAGTGCCCCAGCTTCCTGGAGTACGGCGAGTACCCGTACGTGACGGCCGATGAGATCAAGAAGGCGCTGCGGCTCAAGGCGGCGTTTTCCGACATGCTCGATCAGATGCAGTGATCCGCACCGGGCGGTGCATCGATGCTTGAACTCGACGATATCCAGCACATTCTGCTGACCCGTACACCCGCGATCACCGGGCGCTACGAGTTCCTGACCTTCGGCAACGCGGCCGGGGGGCGGGCGTGGCTGTCCGAGCTGATCCCGGTGGTCGAATCCGCCGCGGCTGCGCAGGCCTCGATGGACAGCAGCAAGCGGTGGGTCACGCTGGCGTTCACGTGGAACGGCTTGCGAGCGCTGGGGGTTTCCGACGAATCGCTCGCGACGTTCCCCGAGGCGTTTCGCCAGGGCATGTCAGCCCGGGCCGACATCTTGGGCGACACCGGGGCCGCGCATCCCGACAATTGGGTGGGTGGACTGGCGGGCGCCGACTTGCACGCGATCGCGATCCTGTTTGCTCGCGACGACGCCGAGCATGCGCGGGCCACGGGGGTGCACGACGAGCTGGTGGCGCGGTGCGACGGGGTGCGGCGGCTGTCGTATCTGGATTTGAACGCATCGCCGCCGTTCAATTACGCACACGACCACTTTGGGTTCCGAGACAGGTTGTCGCAGCCGGTGATCGAGGGATCGGGTGAAGAGCCCACGCCGGGGTCGGGCGCACCGCTGAAGCCGGGCGAATTCATCCTCGGTTATCCCGACGAACTCGGGCCGGTCGCGGATCTGCCGCGGCCAGAAGTCCTGGCGCGCAATGGAAGCTACATGGCCTACCGGCGGTTGCAGGAGCACGTTGGGCTGTTTCGCGGCTATCTCCGCGAGAAGGCCGAGACGCCGGAGGACGAGGAGCTGCTCGCGGCGAAGTTCATGGGCCGCTGGCGCAGCGGCGCGCCACTTGTCCTGGCACCGGACAGGGATGATCCTGATCTCGGCGCGGATCCCATGCGCAGCAACGACTTCAATTACAAGGAGATGGATCCGTTCGGGTATTCCTGTCCGCTCGGCTCCCACGCGCGACGCCTCAACCCGCGCGACACCGCACACAACATGAACCGGCGCAGGATGATTCGCCGCGGTGCCACCTACGGTCCGGCCCTGCCTGACGGCGCACCCGACGACGGCATCGAGCGCGGCATCGCCGCCTTCATCATTTGCGCCAGCCTGGTTCGACAGTTCGAGTTCGCGCAGAACGTCTGGATCAACGATCGCACCTTCCACGAACTGGGCAACGAGCACGATCCAATCTGCGGAACCCAAGACGGCACATTGGATTTCACGATCCCCAAGCGCCCGATCCGCAAGGTCCACAAAGGCTTGCCGGCATTTACCACCCTCACCGGAGGGGCCTACTTCTTCCTCCCGGGCATCAACGCGATGCGCTACCTCGCGTCGCTCGATTGATCGCACCGAGGAGTCGAACATGGGGACACTTCCCGCAGCGCGGACCTACAACCAGAACCACGTCGCGCGTGCCCACACCGGTGGTCGGCGCATCAGTATCTACTGGACCTGGAGCTACCCGTGGGAGGCTCAACGCAACCCGGCGGAGATCTACAACCGCTTCTCCACCATCACAGAAGTCCGAAACGCGGCGTGGCCAAGCTACGAGACACCGGAGTACGACGAGGCGCACTTCTTGCAGGGCATCGCTGGGACCCTTGAGCTGTTTCACCGCTCGACGCTCGCGTTTCAGCAGTTGGCGGGCGAAGCCACGGGCCAGCCCGTCGCGGTGTTTCAGCGCATCGACCAGGCCGGCTACAGACTTCCGATCGATGAACGAATCCTGGCCGACACCGACACCCTGCTGGTGTTCGGGCTTGACCACATCTTGTCGGAACAAGAAGCCGCGCCGGAGGAGATCAGTGCCATCCGGGAATGGCTGCAGCGCGAAGGCACCTGCTTGTTATTGGCACCGCATCACGACGTCGGCTTCACCGACGATTTCGCCCAGCGCCAGGTCGAATACCAGCATCACGGCGACCCGCTGGTGCCACGCCAGCAGCGGTTCAGTCAATACACTCGCTCACTGATGAAGGCTCTCGACGTTCCGGTGCACAACACGTGGGGGCTGCGTCCCGCCGTGGTGGAGGGCACAAAGGAGATCGCACCGCTCACCGCGTTCAGCGATTTGGACGGCGCAAGGCTGCTCGAGAACGTCACCACATTCAACTTCCACCCCCACCTGCCGCATTACGAACTCACTGCGCCGCAAAGCGATTCGGTGCGGGTGCTGGGACGGCAACGCATCGATCCCGACAGGCCCCACCCCTTCACCGTGGCGGGCAACACTGAATTCAATGCGCTGATCTGGATGCCGCCGGTGGGCCAACGGTCCGGTGACATCGTTCTCGTCGACTCCACGAACTTCACCACGCTCTTCGGCGGCACCGACAGCCTCAAGAACTTTTGGTGCAACCTCGCCACCATGAAGTGAGTTCGCCGAGCGTCTCCCTACCGGCAGCGAGCCTCCACTCGAGCCACGACGTCCCGGTCGGCCCAGGCGATCGTGGCAGGCAACGAACAACCGCGCCCTACCCGATCCGCCCGACTGCGAATTCGACTTCGTCAATGGCGTGACCAATATTCTCTTTCATCAACATCCCATCAACATCGCGGGGCAGAAATGACACAACAGACAAGCTGCCGCATTTTCCACATTCTTTCCTATGGATTAAGGACGCTCTGTTTCCGGTCCTAACGGCGGTGAAATCGGTCCTCCTACCGCTGCGGGAGGTGGTGCCGGAACTGGCCCACCTTCATCGGGAAGAACGGGTGCACTCGAAAATCCAGCCGGGTCCATATGATCTTTGCACGCATTCGGAACAGGAACCATATACCATTTCCAAGCGCCAGGGGGATTTGGTGCCGGTGCCATGCTGCTGTCGGGGCACCGCCATGTGCAACTGACACCGCCGACACCCAACCCGCCCAGGCCGAGAGTGGAACCCCCGGCAAAAGCCCCGCCAACGTCAACACCGACGCCCCCTCCCTCACAGTGCATATGCGTTCCATTGATTTCAGTAGGCCAATCACAGTAAGCCCCGTTGGCAAGGAAAGCGTTTGCTCCGGTGAGGACAGCTGGATAATCACACAAACCAGCATTGGCCCTCGGGGACGGGAAAATAAAAATCGCGTTAGATACCATTATCGGAACGAGCCAGATTTTTTTCATTGACTACCTTCACTCGTGTTCCCAACACGCCATCACCGATACGTCATGCCCTGGCGAGGAATTCCCCTGACCAGCGAGGAATTGGCGGGGTCGGACCCGCCTATCCGTGCCGCGCGTCCACCAGACCCGCGACGGGCGCAGGTGAAGCCGCGTACGCCGATACGCCGCGTGCCCGCGCAATGCCTCCAATCTGCCCACAGTCACAGACAACATCGGTGAACTACGGCGATGTGTTACGCGGGTAGCGCGTTCCACCAGCGCCAGGCGCGACGACAGCTAGTTTGCTGTGCTGTATTGCCATCGCAGCCCCGGCCCGGCGACGGTCGCAGTCAGGTCGGTAGGCACGCACTGGATCAGGTAGCCGTCGGTCGATGGCGACATTAGATAGGCGTCATCCGCTCCACCGTCTGGTCGAACGAAAAGGGCAAGATCACGGTCGCGCAGTACAACGTGAAGGCCACCGGCCACGTCGCCAAGCTGCGGCGCGACCTGGACGTCTAGCCGCGATCCCGGCGGTCAGCGGGCGTCATCGGCATCGACACGGATCGGCGTCGGCCGATATCCGCTTACACCTCCCAACCGAACGGGCGGAGGGGGATAATTGCAGCGTCTCAAATCACAGGGCATGTGACGGCGAGCAAACGCGCCGACGGATTCCACGGGAGGCGCCGGATGACGTACATGGGAAAGCCGTACTACCCACTGTGGTTGGACAAGCTGGCCGACGACGTCACCCTGGAGGCCGCGGCGATGGACGGCACCGCGCACGGCGCCGAGGATGTCCGTTTCATCCTCGTCAAGGCCCGCGAACAATATGAGCACCAGGAGTTCAACTACGCCGGACCTTGCGGCGAGAACGGTTTCCTCGAGGACTACTCCAGCTCGGTGCGCGGCATGCCTACTTACGTTGTCGTGCTGGTCACCTTCAACGCCGCCGGGCTGACCCAGCACGTCGTGGTGAATCACCGACCACGCAGCGCGATGCTGCAGTTTTCCCGCGTGATGCTCGAGACATTCTCCGGGACTCCCTATGCGACGCACTGGGAAGGCACCCCGTAGACGGGACCACAGGAGGCGCGACATGGCATCGACGTACATGGGAAAGCCCTACTACCCGGCGTGGCTGGACAACCTTGCCGACGACGTAACCGGAGAGGGGCCGGAGTGGGACGGCGCCATCCAAGGCTCGGCGGCCGTCCATGAAGTCGTGGTCGCGGCAAAAGAGTTATACGAGTTTCAACAGTTCCACTACGCCGGCCCTTGCGGCGAAAGCAGTTTCCTCGAGGACTACACCTCATCGGTCCGCGGTGTGCCCCTTTACGTCATCGTCCTGGTCGTCTTCAATGCCGCCGGGAAGGCCCAGCGCCCTGTGGTGAACCACCGGCCGCGCAGCTCTGTGCTGGTGCTGTCGCGCGCGATGCTCGATAGGTTCGCCGGCACACCCCGTGCCAAGCACTGGGAAGGCACACCATGACCAGTATCCGGGCTGCGGCTGTTCAACTGAGCCCTGTCCTGTACAGCCGTGAAGGTACCGTCGAGCGGATCGTTGCAAAGATCGACGAATTGGCTACGCAGGGAGTGCAATTCGCGACCTTTCCAGAAACCGTTGTTCCGTACTATCCGTACTTTTCGTTTGTGCAACGACCCTATGAGATGAGCGCCGAACAAATTCGACTGCTGGAGCAGGCGGTCACCGTGCCATCGCCGACGACCCACGCTCTCGGGGAAGCCGCGCGGAGCGCCGAAATGGTGGTATCTATCGGCGTGAACGAACGTGACGGCGGCTCGCTGTTCAACACTCAACTGCTTTTCGATGCCGACGGAGAATTGATCCAGCGTCGTCGCAAGATCACCCCCACCTATCACGAACGCATGATTTGGGGTCAGGGCGACGGCAGCGGGCTGCGAGCCGTCGACAGCGCGGTGGGTCGCATCGGTCAGTTGGCCTGCTGGGAGCACTACAACCCGCTCGCCCGATACGCACTGATCGCCGACGGCGAACAGATCCATTCGGCGATGTTCCCGGGATCTATTTTCGGCGACCTGTTCTCGCGACAGACCGAGATCCAGGCGCGCAATCACGCGCTCGAGTCGGGTGTCTTCGTGGTTACCTCGACCGCATGGCTGGATCCCGATCAACAGGCGCAGATCATGGCCGACACGGGCGCCCCCCTGGGACCGCTCTCGGGTGGCTGCTTCACCGCGATCGTCACGCCGCAGGGCGAACTGCTCGGTGAGCCCGTGCGCTCCGGCGAAGGTCAGGTGATCGGGGACCTGGACTTCACACTGATCGACAAACGCAAGTCCTTCATGGACTCCAGCGGACACTACAGTCGACCCGAATTGCTCAGCCTTCTCATCGATCGCACGCCCAGCGCGCATGTCCATCAGCGACCTACCGGTTCATCGGACTCCGCCGACGTCGAGGCGAGTGCCCATGTCCCCCACTGAGGTTTAAGAGGAGCACACCATGGACGATAGCGACGGTGCGTCGGGCAGCTACAGCAACAGCGCGATTACGGCCTTGCACGCCGGAGAACCCATTCCGACCTCCAGGGACGAACAAATACTGGCCGCCAAGATATCGCGCGCGATGTCGTCGGGCCCCTTCCACATCACCCGGGACGCCACGATTGCGGACATGGATGCCCAAGGCAATGTTGTAATACTTCGTCAGGGAAGCAACCAGTGGGTGTGTTTCCCGGGCGATGAGAACGAAATCGGGAACGTGCCCATGTGCGCCGATCCCATGGGGCTGCAGTGGATGAAAGACATCATGGCCGGCAAGCCGGCTCCGACGAACACTTCCCCCGGGGTCATCTACATGCTTTGTGGTGCAACACAACACAGCAACACCGACCCATACGACAGATCAAGTCCCGCCATTCCCATCGGTCCGCATTGGATGATCATCTGGCCATACGATGCGGCGCGTGACGGCCTTCCGAACACCGTACGAGATGCCGGCGCATGGGTGATGTTCGACGGGACGCCCTACGCATACCTGCATATCTGCGGTACGCCCTGGGCTGGAAATGAGTACACACCCGGCCAGGTACCCACTTGGACGATGCGATACGCCGCTCCCACAGAACCACCGATGGCGGCGACGCCTCCTACACGCGAATAGGGTTCGCTGCCAACGACACTGATTGTTGGGATCGGTAGCAAACGCGTCCCTGTGTACTTCGCACAACGACGAGTACATAGGCAAAGGAGCACGCGATGAACACCACCCCCACCTTGAAGCGGATCATGACCGGGATGCTGCTGTCGGGCGCCGCGGCGACGGGCGCCTTCGGGCTGTCCGCAGGTACCGCCGAGGCTGACCCCGGCGGCTGCCCCGAATCCCCGTACTTCTGCTGGTGCCCCGGAAAACCCCTCCCCAAGTCGGGCGCGCCTATCACGTGGGATATGAGTGTCTGCCACAACTTTCGCTACCGGACGTTTGGGCCTGGGGAACTCCTACAGCCCCCTGCCGGCTTTTGCCCACCGAGCCTCCTCTCGGATAACTGGTACGACCGATGCTAGCTCGGGTGCGCGCGCCCGAAACGGATCAGTCGCAGATGACGGCGGCCTCCTTGTACTCGGTGATCGGCCGCGCGATCCCCTGCTCGTCGCAGACCCGCTGCAGCTTCTCCAGCGTCTCGTCGATCCCCGGTCCAAGCCGCCTGCCGGGCGTGAAGGTGGCCGGAAGGTGCTGCATACCCTGGATCACCCCGATGGTCTGATAATGCACGGTGCCGTCGGGATCGCAGCGGTAGTCAGGCATCCGGTCGAGCACCGCCGTGAGCATCGACTTGAACACGACCCGCGCGACATTGGAGCCGATACACCGGTGGATGCCGAGCCCAAAGCTGAAGTGCCGGTTGTTCTTACGGCCGAGGTCCAATCGATTCGGATCGGGAAACACCGCGGGGTCGCGGTTGGCCATCGCCCAGGACAGCCACAGGCGCTCACCCTCCTTGAACTTCGTGCCCGCTAATTCGAGATCGGCGGCGATCGTGCGACCGTCCCCTGGGGCCGGCGTGAAGTAACGTAGGAATTCCTCGGTTGCGGAGTCGAGCAGCGTGTCCGATTCCCGCTTCAGCAATTCGCGCCGCTCGGGATTTTCGCCCAGCCATTCGAGGGCGTGCGCGGTCAGGGCCGTCGTCGTGTCGAAACCTCCGCCGATGATCAAGCCGAGCATTCCGACCAGTTCGACGTCGGGGGCAGGTTCGCCGTCGATCCGTAGTTTCGCCAGCGCGTCGACCAGGCCCGGGCGGGGATTCTCGCGGATCTCGAGGAGGTGGTTGAACAGGTCCATTCCCATCGCCACCGACTGCTCAATTACCTGGGGGAATTCGGGGGAATCGGTGGGTGTGTACACGCCGGCGTGGGCCGGCTCGCAGTAAAGCGTCCACTTCTTCAGCGGAACGCCCATCATCGCCAGAGTCAGCACGGCGGGTGTGATGTTCGCGAGATCGTCGACGAAGTCGATCCGCCCGCCTTCGATCTTCTCGTCGATGCTCGCCCGCACGATCTCGTCGACAAACGGCACCCAGCGCTTGACGGCGGCCGGCGACAGGTACGGATTGAGGATGCTGCGGTACGCGCTGTGCTCGGGTTCGTCCATCTCGAGCATGCCGCCACGGACGCCGGCGCCCTGTCCCGCCGTGGGAATGGTGATGCCTTTATAGCCGGAGCCTTCGCCGGTGACGTCGCGGTCGTTGGACACGTGCGGGCATCGAGCGAGCTCGAACACTTCCCGGCTGCCCGCGGCGACCCAATGCCCGTCGTAGGTATCGGTCCACGCCACCGGGCACGTGGCATGCATCTCCTCGGTGATCGCCGTGAACCGCTCGCGGTACTCCGGGGTGTGGCGATCAAAGTGGTAACGGTTGATCTTGCCGGCTTTGCCGGTCAGGGTGTCTTCCGTGCTCACGGTGGCGTCTCCTGCGGACGAATGGCTGCGCTGCCTACATGAGCAGTATGCGGTTGGCGCGACCTGGACGTCTAGGACTTCGGCTCCGCGTCCGGGCAGAGGTCGGCATGGGCAAAGCGGACCGCGGCGTCGGATTGATCGTGGGTGAGGTCCGCCTGCTTACCGGTACGAGAGTTGGTGAACACCGAATCGGCGATCAGGGCGGGTGCCTCGCCGGTGTAAAGCCGCCAGCAGATGGCGTTGCCAAACCCCACCAGGTCGAAGTTGTGGGGGTCGTCGCGATTACCGATGCCGACACTGTTGATGTCGTTGAGGAACTCATCGGCCCCCGCACGCGCGGGGCCGGCCACAGCAATTCCGCCACCCAGTAACGCGCCAACCACCAACACCGCGCCCGGCCAACCGATGTTCACCCTTGGACGTGGCGCCATGGTCGTATCTTGCATCAGCCCCGGTTGGCCAGCAGCAGCACCTCGGCGAGCGGGCTGGATGCTCCCAACAACGACGCCGTCGACGCGATTAGGGGTTACCCATCGTCGAGCACTGGACCATGTTGTCTTCACCCGCTCCGGTCTTGGACTGTGTGTCCTTGACCGTTCCATTGACGCTGACCATGCACGTCGTCTTCTGGCCAGTGGGATTCGCCGTCACGACCAGCATCGACGTCGGACTAGCGTCCTTATTTGTAAACGAGAAGGACCACGGAACCGGCTGACTCGTCGCCTCTGCATGACTCCCGTTGCGTCGTAGTACGTCACCACCGCCAGTGGGGCATCCGAAGTCACTGTGTATACGACCGCATCGCCCACGGCGGCCACTGCAGCCGGTGCGGTGATCAGCGAAGCTCCCACTACTACGCAGCGGTCCGGCAAACTGTGTCCTACCCATCGGTGCTCCTATGTCGCCCCCTCTGATAGGTACTGTCCACCTGTTTTGGCGGTTTCGACAAGTCCTACGTGAGCGGTCGCGCAACGAGCGGGCAAACGGCACTAAGTGCGCGGCGACCCGGTTTTATGCCGGTTTGATATCGGAGATCAACAGGGTGCTCGACGCAGTCGCTACCAGCGCTCCGGATTCATCGGTCATGACGCATTCGGCGAAAGCCACCCGAGAACCCGACTTCACCACCGTTCCAGTCGCCGTCAGCAGGCCACTTTTCAGCACGATGGCTTTGAGGTAATTGACCTTGATCTCGACGGAGGCGAATGCTTTCCCGGCTGGCAGCGTCGTCTGCAGGGCGCAGCCCGCAACGGTGTCCAACACCATGCAGGCCACCCCGCCGTGGATGATGCCGGCGGCGTTACGCATCGATTCGTCTGGTGCGCAGGTGAAGACCACCCGGCCCGGCTCGACGACGATGGCCTTCATCCGCATGAGTTCGGCGAACGGCGGCGAGGGCAGCTCACCGTTCATCATTGCCCGTAGATGATCGATGCCGGACATTGACATCGCTTTGGTCAGGCTGGGACCCAGCTCATGCCAGTTGACCACGCGCGAGTGCCGTGTGCCCCAGCTGTCCTCGACGGTGTTGGCTGCAAACTTATCTGTCATGTCCCTCTTCCCTGATTCGCGGCACGGGTATAGCAACACTCCCTTGAGCTGCAACGCATCCGGGTGCGATGTGTTCCTGCCAGGTCGCCAAGCTGCGCCGCGACCGTCGGTGTAGATCCGCTCAGGCCAGGTTGGCCAGCAGCAGCGCTTCGGCGATTGCTGCGCGTTCCAGCACGCCCAGATGCAGACTCTCGTTGATGCTGTGGGCTTGGGTTGCAGGGTCTTCCACGCCGGTGACGAGGATCTTCGCCTGAGGGAACGCGTCGGCGAATTCGGCGATGAACGGGATCGATCCGCCCATGCCCATGTCAATCGCGTCGGCGCCCCACGCCTGCCGAAACGCCGACCGCGCCGCGTCGTAGACGCTGCCGGCGGCGTCGATCGCGTAGGGCTCACCGATGTCGCCGCGGGTGACGCTGACCTGCGCGCCCCACGGCGCATGTCGCTGCAGATGAGTGGTCAACGTGTCCAGGTGTGCCGCGGCGTCACCGCCGGGGGCGACGCGCATGCTGATCTTGGCGCGGGCCCGCGGGATCAACGTGTTCGACGCTTTCTCGATGGGCGTGGTGTCGATACCGATCACGGTGATCGCGGGTTTGGCCCACAGCCGCTGCGGCGCCGAGCCCGTGCCGATCTCGGATACTCCGTCCAGGAGCCCGGAGTCAGCACGCACCCGCTCGGGCGGGTAATCCACAGCGGCGGCATTACTTTCGTGCAGACCGGCGACGGCCACGTTCCCGTCGTCGTCGTGCAGGCTGGCCAGCAGTCGCACCAGCACGGTGAGCGCATCGGGCACCACGCCACCCCAAATCCCGGAGTGCAGCCCATGGTCGAGCGTGGCGACCTCGACGACACAGTCGACCAGGCCGCGCAGCGTTACGGTCAGCGCCGGGATTTCGGTGCTCCAGTTGTCCGAGTCCGCGATCACGATCACGTCGGCGGCGAGCGCATCGCGGTGGGCGGCCAGCAGCCGGCCCAGGGACGGCGACCCGGATTCTTCCTCCCCTTCGACGAAGACCGTCACACCCACCGGCGGTTGGCCGCCGTGTGCGCGAAACGCGGCCAAATGCGTTGCGATACCGGCCTTGTCGTCGGCGCTGCCGCGCCCGTACAGCCGTCCGTTGCGCTCGGTCGGTTCGAAGGGGGGCGATGCCCACTGATCCCGGTCGCCTTCGGGCTGAACATCGTGGTGGGCGTACAGCAGCACGGTGGGTGCGCCGGCGGGCGCCGGATGCCGGGCGATGACCGCCGGGGCACCGTCCTCGCTGACGATGCGCACATCGCCAAAACCTGCCTGCGACAACAGATCAGCTACGGCCTGCGCACTGCGATGCACCTCGTCGCGACGGGCGGGGTCGGCCCATACCGATTCGATCCGCACCAGGTCCTCGAGATCGCGGCGCACCGACGGCAAGACGTCGCGGACGCGCTCAACCAGATCGCTCATGGTGTTCCAGGCTAGGCCCTCACGGTGTTTCGAGGATGGCCACCGCGGCCGCGGTATCCCCTTCATGGGTCAGCGACACATGGATCGTCACGTCGGCCAGATGCTTGGCGATGTCCCCGGTCAGCCGTACCCGCGGTCGTCCCCACATGTCGGTGACAACTTCGATGTCGCGGTGGATGTCCTCACGCAGGATGGGCCGCTGGGCGAACCGGGATCCGGACCAGGCCTTGATCACCGCTTCCTTCGCGGCCCACCGCGCGGCCAGGTGGCGCGCCGCCGACGAACTCTTGTCGGAGGCGTCGCGACGCTCACCCGGCGTGAATGTCTCGGAGAACACCGTTCCCGGTTGGTCGACCTGGTCGGCGAAATCCGGAATGGAGACGAGGTCGATCCCCACACCGACGATGCCCATGGCTGGCCAGGTTAACGGATGACCAAAGTCATCCGACGTAGGCCTCGTCGTCGCCCAGCCGAGCGTCCGGATTCAGCAGCATCGAAGCCTCCTGACGCTTCTCCGGCGCACTGTGGTCGAAGCGACGGTCCGGCGGCCGCTCGTACATCGGCGCACCGCCGGCGATAGCCGAGGCCAGACGGCGCTGACCGCCCAGCAGCCGGGCGTCCGCGCGACACTGGTAGTCCTCGCGCTGATCGGGCTCCAGCGAGGCGATGAACGCCTGCGGGTGGACCAGCGCGACCAGCCCCGAGACGTGGCCAAACCCGAGGCTGGTCAACATGCCGGCCTTCAGCGGGAACTTCCCACCGAGCCGCAGCGTGTCGCGCACCCAGACGAAGTGTGCGGATCCGGACAGTTCGTCGTCGACACAATCCAGGCTGCGGTTGGGCGGGATCACCCCGTCGCGCAGCATCTGGCACAGCCCCATCATCTGGAAGACCGCCGCGCCGCCCTTGGCGTGGCCGGTGAGGCTCTTCTGCGACACCACGAATAGCGGAGCGCCCTCGGAACGGCCCAGCGAGTCAGCCAGCCGTTCATGCAGCTCGGTCTCGTTGGGATCGTTGGCCAACGTCGAGGTGTCGTGCTTGGAAATCACCGCGACGTCATCGGCGGACACGCCTAGCTTGCCCAACGCGCGCGCCAGCGGCGAGTCCTTGCCACCCCGGCCGGCGCCCAGCGCACCCAGGCCGGGGGCCGGGATCGAAGTGTGCACTCCGTCGCCGAAGGACTGCGCGAAGGCCACCACCGCAAGCACCGGCAGCCCCATCTTGAGCGCCAGATCACCGCGCGCCAGCAGGATGGTGCCGCCACCCTGGGCCTCGACGAAGCCCAGGCGGCGTCGGTCGTTGGGCCGGGAGAACTTCGAGTCGTGGATCCCCCGGCCGCGCATCATTGAAGTGTCGGCGGTGGCCGCCATGTCACCGAAACCGATGATGGCCTCCAGCGTCAGGTCGTCCAGACCACCGGTCACCACCATTTCGGCCTTGCCCAGCCGGATCTTGTCGACGCCTTCCTCCACCGAAACCGCCGCGGTCGCGCACGCCGCGACCGGGTGGATCATCGAGCCGTAGCTACCCACATAGGACTGAACCACATGCGCGGCAACAACATTCGGCAGGACTTCCTGCAGGATGTCGTTCGGCTTGTTCCGGCCCAACAGGTTGCCGTGGTACATGGTCTGCATCGACGTCATCCCGCCCATGCCGGTGCCCTGGGTGCTGGCGACCAGGCTCGGGTGCACCCACCGCATCAGCTCGGCCGGGGTGAAGCCGGCGGACAGGAAAGCGTCGACGGTCGCGACGATGTTCCACAGGGCAACCCGATCGAGCGAGGTGGCCATGTCGGGGCTGATGCCCCACACCGTCGGGTCGAAGCCGGTCGGGATCTGCGCCCCGACCGTCCGCGACAGCTTGGTCTTGCGTGGCACCCGAATCTCGGTGCCCGCCTTGCGGATCACCTGCCAGTCGCTGGAGTCGGGCACCGGCCGGATGGCGGTGTGCTCGGGGTCGAACTCGACGAACCCGCGGGCGTCGGCCTCCGATGACACCACGAAGCTGAAGTCCTTGTCCAGGAACACCGAGACCAGCAGCGGCGACGCGTGATCGGGATCGATCGCGCCGTCATCGACGAACTCACGGATGCCGCAGCGCTCGACCACGATGTCGTGGTAACGCTCGACCAATTCGGACTCGTCGATCAGGTCGCCGGATTGGCTGTCATACCAACCCGGTTGCGGGTCGTCCTCCCAGCGAATCAGCCCGGTGGTCCACGCCAGCTCGAGCACACCGGCGGCCGACAGCTCGTTGTCGACCTCCATCTCGAACCGGGTGCGCGACGAACCGTAGGGACCCAGTTCTGCGCCGCCGACGATCACCACCAGATCCGCCGGGTCGACGTCAAGGTCATCCCAGTGCGGCGGGGGTGCCGGGGTATATCCGCGGGGCGGCGACGGCAGTGCCCCGATGGTGCCGGAGGCCGGCTCGTCTTGATCGGCAACCGCCTCGGCCGACATCTCCTCGCGCGCTTTGGCGGCCAGTTCGGCCATGTCGAGCTCGATGTCGCCGAGGCCGCCGGTGAGGTCCGCCTTGATGGGCGAACTGGCCGCGGCCACTTTGGACTCCACATCACACAGGGCGAGCAGCATCCCTGCCATTTCGTCGGTGGAGTAGGTGGTGACACCGGCCTCCTCGACGGCGCTGACGATCGCGTCGTTTTGGCCCATCAGCCCGGTGCCGCGAGTCCAGCCGATCAGCGCGTGCGCCAAGCTGACCCGGGCCGCCCACGAAGATTCGGCATGCCAGCGACTCACCAGGGCATCCAGCGCCGACTTGGCCTCGCCGTAAGCGCCGTCACCGCCGAACATTCCACGGTTGGGCGAACCGGGCAGCACCACGTGGATCCTTGACGCGATGTCGCGATCGGCGCCGATCTTCGACAGGCCGCCGATCAGCCGCTGCACTGCCCACAGCAGAACCTTCATCTCCATCTCGGAGCGCGAACCGGCCTCCGACAGATCGCCGACGACACGCGGTGCCGCGAACGGGAACAACAGCGTCGGGGTCTGCGCGTCCTTGATGTGAATCGACTGTGGCCCAAGACTTTCGCTCTGCTCGGTACCAACCCACTCAACCAGGGCGTCGATGTCGGAGTAGGACGCCATGTTGGCCGCGACCACCCACAGCGTCGCACCGAACCGAGCGTGGTCGCGGTACAGCGTGCGGTAGAACGCCAGCCGCTCCTCGTCGAGCTTGGACGTCGTCGCGATGACGGTGGCGCCACCGTCGAGCAGTCGCGCCACCACCGACGCCGCGATGGAACCCTTGGAAGCCCCGGTCACCACCGCGACTTCGCTGTTGTAGGGACCGGAGTCCGGGTTCTCGGCGCCCGCGGCGATCCGGCCGTAGAGCGACGCATGGATCTGACGGCCCGCGGCCAACGCCCTGCCCTGCCACCAGGTGGCCTGAGTGGCCACTACATGGCCGGCGCCCTCGAACCTCTCCGAGAGGCTTATCCACTGGGCGTCGATGTCGCCCTCGTCGGTCAGCCAGAGCTTGACCAGGTCCTCGCGGGCGCTGGCCCAGCGGTCGTCGAACACGACGGCCTTGCTTGGCCTGGAATACCGGCGCCACCAAACGTGGCCAGTCCGCACCCAACTCGGCGGTGACCAGGTCGATGAGCTCGGCGTCGTTGGCCACCGGCAGGGTGCTGACCTGATCGTCCAGCCCCAGCTGACCCAGCACCAGGCGGGCCGCCGAAGCGAGCACGCCGTCACGGCCGGTGATCTGGTCGGTGAATTCGCTCAGCGCGGCTGCGTCGATCGTCGCTCCGCCGCCACCCCCCGCCGACGGCAGTGCCACCGAAACGCCCTGGCGTGCGGCCACCGAAGCGACCGCCGCGTCGATGGCCTTGTCGACGGCGCCGGCGTCGGCCAACGCACCCTCGTGCAGGTGCCCCATGGCACCGCCGCGGACGCTGGTGCCCTCGCGGGTTCCCAGCACGACCTCGACTGTGACGTGCTTGGCCCAGCCCTCGCCGAGTTCCCAGGTCTTCGTGACCCGCTCGGCGATGGCGGCCGGCCGCTTGCCGGACGGGCCGAGAACCGTGCGCAGCTGGTCGTTGATGGCGTCGGAAAGCACTGGGCCGTAAGGCTTATAGGTGCGGGCCAGCTTGGTCACCTGCGCCCGCAAACCGGCCAGGTCGGCCTCGGCGGCACCGTCGATGGCACCCAGGTTCAACTCCGAGCCCAGGTCCACCAGCAGCTGGTTGCGCCGCGACGACGCGCCGTCGGTGATGGACTCGATGGAGTCCAGCTCCTCGATCTGGTCGATGCGCATTTTCGCCGACAGCGCGATCAGTGCCAGGGTGGCGTCGGCCGCGCCGAACCCGATGTCATCGGGACGCGGAGCACCAGACGGAGCTGTGGCGGGAGCCGGAGCGACGGCTGGGGCGACGTCAGAGCTGGGCGCACCGTCCGCCGCCGCCGGAACGGCTGCGGCGGAATCCTCTTCGGCCTCCGGCTCGGGGTCGGTGTCATTGGCGAACAGCACCGCGGCGTCGCGCTCGGCATTGAGCACTTCGACAGTGCTGTGGGCATATTCGGGCAGGTTGAGGGTATTGGTGGCCAGTCCGGCGACGGTCGGCGCCGACTTCACGCCGATCTCGACGAACCGCTCCGAGCCCAGGCCGCCGGCCGCCTCCTCGGTGAACAACAGATCCTGAGTCTCGATCCAGCGCACCGGGCTGGCGAACTGCCAGGCCAGCAACTCGATCAACACTGTGCGCGCCAGGTCGCGTGGCCTCTCGCTACGCCACGTGTCGTAGTCGGCGAGGATCTCGTCGAGCGGCTCGGCGGGGACCAGATCGCGGATCTCCTGGATGAAGTCACGGTCCAGCGTGAACGGGCGCGGCACCAGGTTCGGGATGTAGCGTCCGATGATCACCTCGGGATCTTTATCGCGCGGCATGACCCGCTCCAGCGAGCGCCGGAAATCGGCGACGCCGACCCGCAACACCCGCGAATGGAACGGCACGTCGATGCCCGGCACCAGAATGAATGAGCGCTTGCCACCGCTGATCTCGCGACGCCGCTCCACTTCTTCCTCGAGGGCCTCGAGACCGCGCACCGTGCCGGCGATCGCATACTGCGCGCCACGCAGGTTGAAGTTCACAATCTCAAGAAACTCGCCAGTATTCGCTCGGCGATCCCGGCGACGAACTCGGGAACCTCCTCGTCGGCCAAGTCGATTTGCGACGGACGGATCGCGGCCAACCGGTAGTTCGAGCGGCCCAGCTCGTCGCGCGGCACGATGTCGTGCATCTTGGAGCCGCGGTGAAACACCATTTCCAACAGGGCTTCCAGCTCGTAGATATTGGTAACGCAGGCCAGCGCGGTGTACTCGCCGACCGAGTGACCGCACGCGATGGCACCTTCGACGAAGGCGCCCTGCTCACGCATCTCGGCGACCTGCGCGGCGGCCACCGTCGCCATCGCGACCTGGGTGAACTGCGTCAGGTAGAGAACGCCCTCGGGGTGGTGGTAATGCACACCGCTGGCGATGATGCTGGTCGGGTTGTCGCGCACCACGTGCAGCACCGAGAAGCCCAGCGTCTCGCGAGTGAACTTGTCGGCCTTGTCCCATACCTTGCGGGCCGCCTTGGACCGGGCCCGGACCTCCATGCCCATGCCCTTGTGCTGGATGCCCTGACCGGGGAACGCGTAGACGGTCTTGGGTGCGGCCAGTCGCGCGGTCGCCGACATCACCAGATCCGATCCGATGCGCGCGGCTACTTCCAAAACCTCTGCGCCCTGGTCGATTCCGACGCGGTCGACACGGAAGTCGACCTCGTCACCCGGACGTACCATGCCCAGGAACCGCGCGGTCCAGCCGATCAAACGAGCCGGCGGACGGGTTTGACCATCGGTGGCCGTCACCGCGTGCTGTGCGGCAGCCGACAACCACATGCCATGCACGATGGGCGATTCCAGCCCGGCCAGCAGCGCGGCCGCCCGGTCCGTGTGGATCGGGTTGTGGTCACCGGACACCACCGCGAAGGGACGCATGTCGACCGGCGCGGCGAGGGTGACGTCGCGGCGGCGTCGCCGCGGAGTGTCGGTCGCGTTCTCGGACACCGCGCCGCCGGCCCGGGTCGGGTCGGTGAGTTCGGCGGCACCGGTACGCCCGAGGATCGCGAATCGTTCCTCGAGGGTGGCGATCACGGCGCCGTCGGGACCGGACACCGTCACCGAGACCGGGACAACGCGGCCCATGTCAGTGTCGGTCGCCGCGGAAGCTGTTGCGGTGACGGTCAATTGGGCCTGCACTGTCGGCAACTGGCCAACCACGTGAGCGGCGTGGTCCAAGTGCACCAGGCTCAGCAGGCCCTCGACGACCGGCACCCCGGCCTCGGTGACCGCGGAGCCGATCGTCGCGAAAACCGCGGGCCAGCACAGACCGACCAGCGCGTCGGGCACGGTGGTGAGGCTGGGCGCCAGCCGTTCACCGAAGGTGGCGGTGACCCCGGTGTGGTCGGCGACCCGCTCCGGGTCCCAGTCCACCGTCACGGTGGCCGTCCTGTCGGTCACCTGGGGCAAGAACTCCGGCCCGTCGACGCCGGCGGCGATCGCCAGGACCGCACGCATCGCGGTGGCGGCGTCGTCGGTGGAGACCACCGGAACACCGCCGTCAATGGTGTTGGCGTGCAACGTGAATGGGATGTCGATCCAGACCCCGGACACCGGGATACTGAGAACGACCTGTTCGTTGCCGGCCCCACCGTCGGACTTGACCTGCAGCCGAGCTCCGGTGGATGAGTGCGTGGCTCGCAGACCTTCGGATCCATCGTGGACCAGCCAGTCACCCGGATCGGCGATGCGATGAACCGGGTTGGTGGTGGTGCGCCCGGCCCACAGCACATCGGGGGCGTCGAGCACGACGGCCAGTGGCCCCGTCACGTCCGGGCGGCCCAGCCTGCGCGACCTGACGGCTTGTCGCCTCGGCGCCGGTGCCCAGCACCTCGTCGATCGCGGCCTGCTCGAAGCGGTCGAGCAACTCGCCGACGGGCTCATCCACCCGGGTGATGCCGGCGACGGCGGCGGTGCCGGGGATGATGCACACCTGGTCGGCGTCGTAGCGGGCGTCGTGCGCCTGCCACAGCGAGTCACTGCGCCACCACCGGCGCACGTCTTTGTCGATCACCGGCACGAAGTTGACCGGCTTGCCCAGCGTCTTGCACAGGGTGATGAAGAACGGCACATCGGCCGGATGCAGCAGCACGGTTTCGGCGTCGGGGTAGCTGGCCAGCAGCCCCTCGATCGCCGTGTCCGGGTTCTCCAGGATCGCCTCGTCGTTGAACAGCGTGTCGATGGGCCCGCGCTCCTGGGCGTGCAGTCGCGCCTCCGCGCGCTGCAACATCTGCTGGAAGCGGTCGCGCCAGGTATCGGCCAGCCACGGGCTGCCGGGCGAGGCGGTGTCCGCGGTCGAGTTGCCCGCACCGATCGCCAGCTCGACGTAGCGCCGCAGCCACTGCAAGTAGGTCATGTCTGCGACGTCGCCGAAGTACGGCTTGGCCGTGCCGGCCATCGCGGCGATGATCTCGTCGCGGCGCTCGGCGACCGCGTCCGCGTCGCCGGCGACCTCGTCGAGCAGCCGGCCACAGCGTGAGGCGGTGTTGTCGATCTCGTGGATGTCGGCACCGAGCTGGCTACGGCTGGAAGCCATGCCGCCCTGGGCTTTTCCTGCACCGATCCACTGGTCAGTGCCGTTGATCTCGACCAGCATCTGCTTGACCGACGGCGACGTGGTCGACTCCTTGGTCGCCATCGCCGCGGTGCCGACCAGGATGCCGTCGATCGGCATCGACGGGAAGCCATACGACTCCGACCAGCGCCCGGACAGGTACTCGGCCGCCCGCTCGGGCGTGCCGATCCCGCCGCCGACGCAGACCGTGATGTTGGGGCGGGACCGCAGCTCCGAGTAGGTCGCCAGCAGCAGGTCGTCGAGGTCTTCCCACGAGTGGTGGCCACCGGCGCGCCCACCCTCGATGTGCGCGATCACTGCTTTGGTAGGCGCCTCGGTCGCGATGCGGATGACCGAGCGGATCTGCTCGACGGTGCCGGGCTTGAACACCACGTGGCTGATGCCGATGTCGTTGAGCTCGTCGATCAGCTCGACGGCTTCCTCGAGGTCCGGGATGCCGGCGCTGACGACGAGGCCGTCGATCGCGGCACCGGACTGGCGGGCCTTCTGCACCAGGCGCTTGCCGCCGACCTGAAGCTTCCACAAGTAGGGGTCGAGGAACAGGGTGTTGAACTGGTAGGTGCGGCCCGGCTCGAGCAATCCGGACAGCTCCTCGATGCGGGCGGCGAAGATTTCTTCGGTCACCTGCCCGCCGCCGGCCAGCTCGGCCCAGTGCCCGGCGTTGGCCGCGGCGGCGACGATCTTGGCGTCGACGGTGGTCGGGGTCATGCCGGCCAGCAGGATCGGCGAGCGCCCGGTCAGCCGGGTGAACTTCGTCGAGAGCTTGACCCGGCCATCGGGCAGGGTCACGACGGTCGGCGCGTAGCTCGACCAGGGCCGTGCCACCTCGGGGGTGGCCCCGACGGTAAAGAGGTTGCGCTGACCGCCGCGGGTTGCGGCGGGCACGATGCCGACGCCGAGGCCGCGGATCACCGGTGCGGTGAGCCGGGTCAGGATGTCGCCGGGACCCAGGTCGAGGATCCAGCGCGCACCGGCGTTGTGCACCCGGGTGATCTCCTCCACCCAGTCAACCCGGCTCACCAGGATGGCTTCGGTCAGTTGGCGGGACAGCGCGACGTCCAGGCCGATTTTCTCGGCCCAGGCGCCGACGATGTCGATGCCGTCGGCCAGCCGCGGCGTGTGGAAGCCCACCTCGACCCGGACCGGGTCAAAAACCGGCGCGAAGACGTCGCCGCCGCGGAGCTTGCTCTTGCGGTCGGCCTCTTCTTTCTCGGAGATCTGCTGGCAGTACAGCTCGAAGCGGGAGAGTTGCTCCGGCGTGCCGGTGATGACGACCGAACGCCGACCGTTGCGGATAGACAGCACCGGGGGCAGCACGGTCCGAACGTCCTGGGAAAACTCGTCGAGCAGCGCCACGATGCGCTGGGGGTCGGCGTTGGTGACCGAGACCATCGGCGGGCGGTCACCGAGAACGGAGATGCCGCGGCGACGGGCCACCAGTGTCCCGGCCGCACCAATCAGCTGGGCCAGGGCCAGCAGCTCGACGTCACGCGCACCGGCGGCCTTGAACGCCTCGACGGCGAGCACACCTTGCGAGTGCCCGGCGACGGCGACCGGCGGGGTCGCGGTCCAGTCCATGCCCTGTCGGGCCAGGGCACGCCCAGCCGCGATCTGGGTGAGCAGCACACCGGGTATCGACACCGCGGCCGAGGTCAGGTGCTTGTCCGCCGGGACCGGGTCCTCGGCTGCCAGCGCGCGGACCCATTGCAGCGGCTCGAAGCCGATCGGACGCACCACGACCAGCTCTTTTTCCACCGGCTCGAGCAGCAGGGCCGCTTCGCCGACCAGCGTTGCGATGTCGGTCTCGATCCCGGCCGAGGACACGAGTTCTTCGAGGGTTTCCAACCAGGCGCTGCCCTGGCCGCCGAACGCGACGGCGTACGGCTCGCCGGCCGTGAGACGGTCGACCAGAGCATGGGTGCTATGCGGGCCATGCCCGTCACGGTCAGCGGACACCCGGTCATGCTCGTGGATCGTCACCTTGTGTATCTCCCTGTGTGCGTCTTCACGTATCGGTTCGTTCGGCCGGCTGAAAGCCCCAACTGGCGGGGCCCCAACTGGCTCGGGGTCGATTCCGCTTTGAATCGCAGCCCAAAAAGCGCTTGACCGGTGTGTTGTCGGCGGGCCACTCACGCGGACCTAGCGGCGCGGCGGACTGCATCGGCTGTACTAAGAGTGTCATAAGGATTCGAGTCGTTTTTCTGCGCAGATTGGTTACTGGTGAGTTCTACGCACGGGTAACCGTGTTGTGGGTAACACCCGGATTAACCCGCCTCGCGCGTATCCAGAACAAACGTCCTGCATGCAGGTGGTTACGGTCGAGTAGCTATAACTGCGCAGTTCAAGGCCGCATTGTTATCAAATCGTGATGTTAAGAATTCGTATTGCGCGCCGCCCGCGCCGCCGCGGCCGTTGAGCCCTCTGACGCCCGCCACCGTCGGCGCGGACCGACAAT
The DNA here is from genome assembly GCA_963832935.1 of uncultured Actinomycetota bacterium. Taxonomy (GTDB): domain Bacteria; phylum Actinomycetota; class Actinomycetes; order Mycobacteriales; family Mycobacteriaceae; genus Mycobacterium. Next base: position 527,456 of record CAWHWA010000004.1, on the reverse strand, counting down.
CAGCGAACGAGTGTTTGCTGGAACACGGTTGCGCAAGCCCGGCCGGATCGGTTTGAGGGTCAGAAATCTTTGCGATGACGGGGCCGGCGCTACGCCCACTGCCCGAATTGCGGCTTGAGGATCTCGTTGATGTCCACCCCAACGCCGCCCACGCTGCGCTTATCGATCTCGACTTGGTGCAGGTTCGCCGCCGGATGGGCGTAGCCCTTGGGCGACCCCCAGTTGTGCTGCCAGAAGTAGGAGCCCAGGCCGTCGTGCAGCGCCCAGTCGATCGTTTTCGAATTGGCGTAAACGCCCGTCCGCTCGTGTCCGACCACCGACTCCCAGGACCGCAGGTACGGAGCTACCTGGCTCTTGTACTGGTCGTAGGAAGGATCGTCGTCGATCGAGGCGTAAATGGGGACGTTGGCGGGACCACCGGCGGCCGTGTGTAGGTCCATTCCCCGCTTGGCGTGCTGCAGCCCCGCGTTAGCGCCGCCCAACCAGTCGGAAGTGCTGCCCTTGCCGTACTGATAACAGGAGACAATTTTGAGCCCGTTGCTGTGCAGATCGCGCGCTTCGGCGACCTGGATCGGCTTGCCCAGCATCCAGTTACCGCCTGGTCGCCGATCGGAGACGTACCGGATCGAGCCCACGGCACCCGCGGCGCGGATCTGACTGGCCGGGATCACGCCCGCGGCGTAATCCAACAAGGTGCCGAGCGATGCCGACGCGGGTGCGGCGCACAACGACGACGCCGCGACGCCCAGGCCTACCAAGGCCGGGGTTGCGGCCGCGAATTTGAGCATGTCACGGCGCGAAATCGACACATCGCAAAGGGTACGACACAAACACCAGGAGACACACGAGTCACACGGGTCACGTGTTGATCACGTCGCCGCGGCACCTGTCGGCCTGGACGCCGGCAGGACGATGACGCTTATAGCCTCCAGACCGCGGCGAGCGGTCTGTTCGGCAATCTGGTCGATGAAGTGGGCCGCCGCCGGGTTAATCGATCCTGCCCAGGCCCGGAATCCCTGCACGATCACCGGGTCACGCCCTAACAAAGGTTGCACGCCCCGCAGCGCGCTGACCACGTCGTCGGGCAGCGGTTCCGCCAGCTGCCGGTCGATCCACGTGTGCGCGAGTTCTGTTGCAGCCGTGATATTTTCGCCCAGGGCAATCACATCACCTGCGAGCTTGCGCAATCGGTCGAAAAGCACCTGGCCGCCCGGGATCTCGGCGAGCTGCGCCAGCAGTGTGCTGGCCGCGGGCGGCAGCACCATCTGTCCGAACAGGGCGGGAACCGGCAACTCCCACTCGTCGAACAGCTTGGCGTACATCGCGGCGACGGGCGCAGACAGCGGGGCGCTCGAGCCGCCCGAAGACGCCGATGCTGTCGCGGTGCGTCGTCGCCAGCCTGCGCAGAATCTGTTCGTTAACGCCTGCGGCGCCGCAATCGGTGGCTGCGTCGATGGCCGCGATCAATTGGTCCAGCCTGTCCCGCTGAAACATCAGCAGGGTGCGGTGCTCGTCCAGAAGGTCGGCCAAAGTGGTCTGCCCGCCATCGATCAGCCGCTGGATGTCGTTGATGCTGACGCCTAGGCTTCTCATCAGGTCGATGCGCAATAGGTCGAGGACCTGCTCGACGTCAAAGACCCGATAGCCGTTGCTCAGATGCTCCGCGCGCAGCAACCCGATTTTCTCGTAATGGCGGATACGGCCCGAGGCGATGCCCGTCAAGGCCGTGACGTCGCCGATCAGCAACTGCTCAGCCACTTCTTGACCTTACAACTGTCGCAAGGTCTGTACTGGGCAAGGATGGACCCAATGGACTGACCAGCTCATCGACCTGACCCGGCGGGCTTTGAAGTTGGCACGCGACAAGACGACCGACCTCGCTCCCCGGCAGCACACGGTCGACGCGCGCGACTACACCTCGCTGGAGCGACACCAGCATGACAGGGCGTTGCTGCTGGCCAGCCCGCAACTGGTCGGCTACGTCTCGGAGCTGCCCGATCCCGGCGCTTACTGCACCAAGACAGTGCTGGGGCGATCGATCCTGCTGACGAGAACGTCCGACGGGTCGGTCCGGGCATTCGACAATGTGTGTCTACACCGGCAGTCGCCGGTGGTGACGGGGTGCGGCACCGCGAAGCGGTTCACCTGTCCGTACCACGCCTGGACCTACGACAACACCGGCAAGCTGGTCGGCCTGCCGGGCCGCGAGGGCTTCCCGGACATGACCGTCAAGTCCGACTCGTTGACCGAACTCCCGGCCGCCGAATTCGCCGGCTTCCTCTGGGTCGCGCTGGATCCAGGCGCCACCCTGGACGTCGCCGCACACCTGGGACCGCTGGCCGACGAGCTCGACTCGTGGGGCATCGGACGGTGGTCTCCGCTGGGCGAAAAGGTGCTCGACGTCCCGATCAACTGGAAGCTGGCCGTCGACACCTTCGCCGAGAACTACCATTTCGCCACCGTGCACCGGCAGACCTTCGCCACCATCGCCCGCAGTAACTGCACGGTGTTCGATTCGTACGGGCCCCACCATCGATTGATCTTCCCGCTCAACGCGATCCTCGAGCTGGACAACGTTCCCGAGGAACAGTGGGACCCGTTCCACAACATGGTGGTGATCTACGCGCTGTTCCCCAACATCGTGCTGTCGGTGACGATCGCCAACGGCGAGCTGTTCCGGATCTACCCGGGCGACGAACCCGGCAGGTCGATCACCGTGCACCAGAACTCGACACCGCTGGACCTGTCCGAGGAATCCATGGCGGCCGGCGCGCAAGCCGTGTTCGAGTACGCGCATGCCACGGTGCGCGACGAAGACTACCGGCTGGTCGCGGGGCTACAGGCCAACCTCGCGTCGGGCGCTCGCGACCACCTGGTGTTCGGCCGCAACGAGCCGGGGCTGCAGCATCGCCATATCGCATGGGCCGAGGCGCTCGCCGCGTCAGCTGCCGGCGGCTGACCCCGCTTCGGACAGTACGGCGATCAGATCGTCGAGAAGTGTTGCGAGCGAGGCGTTTTGCACGGGAAGCGCTCGGCTCAGCAGCTCGACCGCTGCGCCGCGGCGGCCGGCGGCCACCAACGGCACCAGCTGATCGACCACCGACTGCAAGCCGGGATCGACGTCGGCGACAGTGGTGGCCAGCACCTCGACGAGTTCCCAGTCCCGATACAGCGCCAGCGAGCGCTCGTTGAATGCGAAGCCGCTCACCGGTTTGCCCCACAGTGTTCCTTCGTAGTGGTAGGGGCCTTCCATGTATTCGATCGGCAGGCCGTGCGCCGGGGCCGGTACCAACGGCTCGCCAACCAGGTCCATTCCCAGTGTGGCGCAAGTGATCCGGTGGCGGTCGGCCAGATACCGAGCCGGCGCGGGCGGCCGCACCAGCGGGCGCACCGCGTTGGGCCATTTCACGTAGCTGCTGATGGTGACCTCTACGTCTTCGGCGCATTCCGGCGGGATGGCGGCGTCGGGATGACTCGTCGTCACACCGGTAAATGGTTGCAGTGCATTACCGTTGGTGCGGTCGAACTGCCGCCAGATGCTCAGGTCGACACCATTGTCGAAATTGATCGTGCGCCATTCGTGCGACCTGGCTCGCGGGTCTCCCCCGCTTCCGCCGCCGCCGGCGTATTTCGGGAACCACTGCCGGTCCACATGCCCAGCGTCACCGCTGACCTGCTCGACCACCTCACCCCACCGCAGGGTTCCTCTCATCGCCATGCCGGTCTGGAAGTAGGAGTAGGTGTCGCTTTGGCCGAAGCACTCGATCTTGCCGTTGTAGGTCGAGGCTCCCACCGGTGTCGGCGCGCGCGTTGGGGTTACGACCAAGTCCAACCGCATGGACCGCCCCTGATGGTCCTGACCCACCAGGCTGACTCGATAGGTATAGGGCAGTAACTGGTCGTCGCTATCCAAGCACGCAGTCCATGAAGCGGTGCCCGCGCTGCTCTGATAGCTGATGTCGAGATGGCCTGCGGTCATGGCCAACTTGCGCAGGGCGCCGGGCTCCATGTTGGCGGGCGGCATGTCGTAGTCGGTGTAGGTGCCGTAATCACCGGTGTCGAGGTCGAACAGCGCCATCGTGTAGAAGTCGGCGACGACCGTTCCCCCGGGTTGGTTCTTGTTGAAGATCGTCAGGAAGGCGAATGACCGGCCGCTCTCGCCCGCCTGCAGTTGGCCGGCGATGAACCACGTGTCGGATTCCTGGTCGGGATGTTCGCCCTCGGCGGCGGGAAAATCCAGCTGGCTATCGCCGGGCACCAACTGATACGGGTAACTGCGCCAATCGCTATTCATGTCGGCTTCCTTGCCACGGCGCTATCGCGCTTTTTTGCTATGTTAGCGTCAATAGCGAAGTTACGGTCACGGCCTCACCCTCGCCCCAAGGAAGTGCCCCGATGACAGAACATTCCGACCATCGGACCTATGCGGAACTCTTCATCGGAGGGCAGTGGCGCAAGCCCGCCAACCCGCAGCAGCTCGCCGTGATCTCGCCGCACACCGAGGAACCCATCGGCCACGTCCAGGTGGCCGGGCCCGAGGATGTCGATGCCGCGGTCGCCGCCGCGCGGCAGGCTTTCGACCATGGCCCGTGGCCACGGATGACCCATGCGGAGCGGATGGCCAAGGTTGAAGAACTCGCGGCGATCTATGCCGGCCACGTCGACGAGATGGCCGATCTGATCACCGACGAGATGGGGTCCCCGCGCAGCTTCAGCCGGATGGGCCAAGGGGCGGCCGCGGCGGCATTGATACACCTCACGCTGGCCGCCGCCCGCGACTTCCCCTGGGTGGAACGCCGCCAAGGTGTACTCGGCGAAGTGCACCTACACAGGGCACCCGTCGGGGTGGTCGCAGCGATTGTGCCGTGGAACGTGCCGCAATTCTTGATCATGCCCAAGCTCATTCCGGCCCTGATCGCCGGCTGCACGGTCATTATCAAACCCGCACCCGAAACACCTTTGGACGCTTTGTGGTTGGCCGAAATGATCGAGCAGATCGGCCTGCCCGATGGCGTGGTGTCCGTGCTGCCCGGCGGCACCGACGTCGGCGAGGCGCTGGTGCGTCACCCCGGCGTGGACAAGATCTCTTTCACCGGCTCCAGTGCCGTCGGACGCCGAATCGCCGCGCTCTGCGGAGAGCAACTCAAACGAGTGAGCCTGGAACTCGGCGGCAAGTCGGCGGCGATCATCCTCGATGACGCCGACATCGCCAAGACCGTGGCCGGGCTGAAGTCGGCCAGCCTGATGAACAACGGCCAGGCCTGCGTCGCGCAGACCCGCCTGCTGGTCAGCGAACGACGGCATGACGAGTTCGTCGACGCGCTGGCCGCAATGATGTCGGATCTCAACGTCGGGATCCGGCCGACGAGGCGACCGACATCGGACCTCTTGTTCGCCCAACGGCATCAACGTCAGGTTCAGGAGTACATCCAGTCCGGTCAGAGCGAGGGCGCCCGCATCGTGCTCGGTGGCCTGAATACCGCACAAGACAGTCCGGCCGAGCGCGGCTGGTACGTGCGGCCAACACTTTTCGTCGACGCCACCAACGACATGCGCATCGCCCGCGAGGAGATTTTTGGCCCGGTGTTGACCGTGCTGCGTTACCGCGACGAATCCGACGCGGTCCGGATCGCCAACGAAAGCAACTATGGTCTGGCCGGTTCGGTGTGGACCGCGGACATCGCCCACGGCCTGGAGGTCGCCGCCAGTGTGCGCGCCGGCACCTACGGCATCAACATGTACACGCTCGACATCGGCAGTCCGTTCGGCGGTTTCAAGCACTCGGGCATCGGCCGCGAGTTCGGACCGGAAGGCCTCGACGAATACGTCGAGCTGCAGACGGTGATCGCCAGGGACAGATGCCGCCACTATAGAATAGCGGGTCGCCACGAGGGGTCGCGGCCCAACCGTGCGAGAAGCCTTGCCTGCGCATCGATCTGGTCGTTCACCGCGATCGGGGCACTGAACATTCCCGATGCGGCCAACAACTCGAGGGTCGATCGGCAAGCCGGCGTAAAACAGTTCACACCAACCGGGATCCAGCCGGTCGCCGGCCCCCACCGCGCGGGCGAGGTCCCAGGTATGCACTAAGACATCGCGCGTCAGATTCGGCATCAGCTGATAGGCATCCAGCTGCGTCGCTCTGCCGGATTCGATAGCCGCTGTCAGCGAGTCATAAGTCAATTCGCCACCGCACTTGCGGATCGTTTCGTGGCCGGTCGGGCTTTAATCCCAAGGGACGCAACAGAAGTACGTCGTGAAATCCGATGACGTGCTCGAGCACTCCTCGGGCGTCCCACTCATCGCACGGCGAACGACGATTCCATTTGCCATCGGCCGACGCAACCGCCTCGCCGAACCGCCGACACACCGCCAGATGCCGTTCGCCATGTCGTCATCCACAGGGCAACTGCAGGGTGAGCTCGACCGGGCAGCACAGCGCGCCATGCTGGTTGGTCACTTCGATCGTGATGTCGACCAGGTGGCGCGGTGGGTCTACCGAGGTGTCGCGCCGCTTGGCAACCGCCCGGCCGCGGCCGATCATCGTGTCGCCGGCATAGATCGAACCGGCCAGCCGCAGCGAGCGGCGCACCACCCGGCTGCTGGGGCCGGCCCAATCGGTTGCGACGCGGTCGGCGAACCCGGCGAGATGCATGGTGTTCAGGTAAATCGTTGGGTTTCCCTGACTTTGGGCGTATTCGGGATCGAAGTGGCCGGGAAAATAGTCCCACGTCGCCCCGGCGTTCTCCACCACCCGCTGGTAGCTGATCTCGTCGACCACTTCCGGCAGCTCGACGGGCACGGTGATCTCGTTCCAGTCCAGATCCGCACCGGTCACGCGGACGCCCCCGGGGTGAAGCGGAATAAGGTATTGCGCGATCGGGCAACGACGGCGCCGTCCTGACGGCGATAGGTCTCCAGCGTCTCGACGAAATGGCCGACACCCAGCCGGGTCCGCTTCTCCGGTGACACCGACACCAATTCCTCGACAGCGGTCAGCACGTCACCCTCGACGATGGGCTCCAAGAACTCAACGTCATTGGCGGCGTTGATGAATGTGGTGCCCGGCAACGGGACTCGCAGTACAAGCGACGCCGCCGGCCGCCGCCCGCCGGGCTCCCACGGCGGAGGTATCAGCCACCCCATCAACAGAGCGGGCGGGGCCAGCAGGCCTCCCCATCGCTGCCGCGCGAACTCCGGCGTCCCAGTACGAACGATTGCCGTCATGAATCATCGAGGCAAATAGTTGAATGCGCGCACCGCTGATCGGCGTCGTCGCGGTCCGTGGTTCGCTCGCCGCGCCGACCATCCGCAGCGCGTCTTCGTAAGTGCCGAAGGCTATTTGATAGCTGAGGTCGGAGTCCACGTATCGGTGCCGCCTACATGACAAGCGGGTGCCGGCTGGGCACCAGATCCCAGGAGAGATTGCGGGACGTGAAGTACCAGCCACCGCGCTCGTAGATCAGCTCATCCCGGTAGGTCCCGGTGGCCCGCAGGGTGGTCTCGCCGAAGGCAGCGGAGAAAAGCACGGCGACACAACGTTGGATCGCGTTGACGCCCTCGATCGCGATCTCGTGGTCGAGGGTCACCACGCGTTGGCTATCGCCGCCGTCGAAGGCCAAACGCAGATCCGCGAACAGTTCACCGTCGCGGACGAAGGTGGCACCGGAATGACGAAAGGTAGCGATCCAGCGGTCGCGGTCGCCGTCGGAGTAGGCGCGATTGTGCCGGGCGTTCAGGTTCAAGATCGCATCGCGGCCCGTTGCGGCTTGGAGGAACTGTTCTTGCTGGTAGGTCATCGTCATCTCTGCTATCCAGCCTCTCCCCGAAGGAAAATATAATACGATCTACGTAACATCAACTTTACTTACCGGATCACAATATATCCGTATTTTTCTCGATCCCAGACCTCCGACGTTAAACCTCTGGCCCGCAATAAATCTTTACGCACCCGCCCGATAACGTTCTTCGGGAGTTCATTGACCGTCTCGACGTATCGGGGGACGCAGAAGTACGGCATGCGGGCGGTGCAGAAGTCCAGCAACTCGGCGCAGTCCAGCGCAGCGTCCGCGCGCAACGTCACGACCAGCAAGATGTCGTCCTCGCCCAATTCACTGGGCACCCCGATCGCTGCGGCTTCGGCCACCGCGGGATGTCGCATGACAATGCTTTCCACTTCGACCGAGGAGACGTTCTCGCCGCGCCTGCGCAGTGAATCCTTGATCCGATCCAGATAGGTCAGGTTCTCCTCGGCGTCGAGTCGGCCGAGATCACCGGTGCGGAACCATTCCGGGTGCGGGTCCACCTGCGCGCCGCTGACCTACATAGCCCTCGCTCATCACGTGCGGATGCCTGGGCCGGCATGCGATCTCCCCGACGGTGCCGACGGGCAACGGATTGCCGTCGTCGTCGAGGATGCGCACGTCGAAATTCGGGTTCGGCCGGCCCGACGTTCCGGGAACCCCGTCGTCGGCCACGCCCTTGACCGCGATCGGGAAAGCCTCGGTCATCCCGTACATCGTGACAATGCGGCAGCCGTAACGCTTTTCGATGTCGTGGTAGGAACTCGCGTCGATCGGCGCTGCGGAGATGAACCGCAGCGGCAGCGTAGCGTCGCGCGCATCGGCGGGCAGGTTCTGCAGCATCGAAACCATCGCGCCGGCTCCGGCAAAGCCGACGGCGCCATGGCCGCGGATGTCATCCCACACCTGGCCGGGATGGAATGCCTGCGCCAGCACGGTCGTTCCGCCGACCAGCATCGGGGCCAGCACGCTCGGCGCCGCGCTGAGGTGGAACAACGGCATCGCGGTCCATAACACACTCCCCCGGACTGAAGTTCCCAGGCCGACGCGACGGTCGCGGCAACCGAGAACAGGTAATTCCAGGTTGTGGCAACAGCTTTCGACGGCCCGGTGGTGCCCGATGTGTAGAACAGCGCCCCGACCTCGTCGGCCTCGGCGGGGTCGTCGCGTACCGGTGCGGGCAGTTTTGTCGACAAGCGCGGCGCTGAGCGAATCATCTTGCACCACAACGTCGGTCACCGTGTCCAACCGGTCGGCAACCTCGTCGACGCGGGCACGGCGCTCGGCGTCGGTGAGAATCACCTTGGCCCGCGACAGCCGCAGGGTGTGCAGCAGGAATTCCCCTTTGTTGGCGGCGTTGACCGCAGCGCTCACCGCGCCGATGCGGGCGGCACCCAGCCAGAAGTAAACCCATTCCGGGCAGGTGGCGGTGAACAGGGCGACGCCTCGCCGCGCCCCACACCCAATTCGGCCAGCATGTCGGCCGCCGCGCAGGAGCGCTGCCGCATCTGCTCGAACGTCACGTCGGTACCGGCGATCGACATCATCACCCGATCGGGGTACTGCTGGGCCCGGCGATCCAGCACGGCCGGGACGGTGAACCGATCGACGCCGAAATCGGAGGGTCCGAGAGGCTTACTCCGAACCGAATTCATCAGACGCCGCTCAGGCTTTCGCGGCCGCCGGGTCGGGCTCGCCGTCGGCGGTGTACCCGAAGTCGATAGGCGTGGGCTCCGTGCCCGGATAGAAGCGGTGCGCCCAGCGGCGCAGGGCCGCGTAGTCGTGTGCCTCTTCGGGAGCCAGGTTCGGCTTCTCCAGGTACTTCATGTTCTCCCAGGTGAAGAAGTCCTGTTTGATGACCTCTTGCTGCAGCTCCAGGAACTTGGCCGCGCGGCCGGTGGGCACGTCGCCGCTGTCGCCCGGTTCGCGGATCGACGCCTGGGTATAGAAGTAGTCGGTGTAGTCCTCGTCGACCGGCGTTTGGCCGGTGACCTCGATGGTGGCCACCAGGTCGCTCGGGAAGCGGACGATGCCCCAGTCCCAGCGAGTAGTTGTCGTAGATGATCTTGGCGTCGACCGGCCCGTTGGGCGTCAGCCACGTCTTCGCCCGGCCCCCACCGAAATGCGCGTTGACGGTGGCGTGCAGGTGGTACCCCGCCACCTCGAACGAGGCGGTATTGGCGGGGTTGGCGGCCTTGTGCACGTATTGGACGTGGTAGGGGTCGGCCGCGTTCTCGATGATCATCTGCGCGTGCACTTTGACCCGGTTGAGCATCCGGCTGTGCGGGTGCAGCGGGTAGTACTCGCCGGTTTCCAGTTCGGGCAGCGCCGGCGGCTGCCAGTACGGCGCGCGTCCGTGGCGTTCGTGCCAGACCAGGATGAAGCCGTACCACTCCATGGTCGGGTAGGTGCGGACGCGGACGTTGTTCTTGCAGCCGATCTTGCTGTACGGGATCAGCGCGTTGCTGCCGTCACCACGCCACTGCCAGCCGTGCCAGGGGCAGACGATGTTCTCGCCCTCGACCGTGCCGCCGACACCCATGTTGGCGCCGAGGTGCTGGCAGTACGCATCCAGCACGCTGACCTTGCCGGACGCGGTGCGGAACAGCACCAGCTCCTCACCGAAGTAGTGCAGCGCGCTTGACGTCGCCGGGCGCCACGTCGCGGGCGAAGGCGACGATGAACCACCCCGTCGGGAACCGATAGGTGGACAGCGCGATGCCGGACTGTCCGAACTCACGTTCCGACGGATCGGAATCTGAAATCGTATTCGTCAGTCGAGAACTCCGTTTCCCACGCGCCGGGCGCAATCGGGCCGCTCTTACCTCACCGCGTTTCGACGACTAATGTCTATTTTTACTATTTTAAGCATTGAACGTCAACGCGGCGCCGGCCGGTGTCGCGTGGTGCCCGAGCAAGCGGGGTTGCGCATGACTGCTGCCGCGGTGGATCTTTCCGATTTCGCCTTGTGGCGTAACGGTTTTCCCGACGAGTTATTCGCCGAACTGCGGCGTGCGAGGCCGCTTTTCCGGCACGACCTGACACCCGGGGTCGCCAAGACCGTCCAGCGCGATTTCTGGGTGACGACCAAACACCGGCACGCGGTGCGCCTGCATCGCGACGCCGAGTCGTTCACCGCGGTCGACGGCCCGCTCATCCAGCCGGTCGGCATGTTCTCGTCGTCCCCGACCATCATCAACATTGGACCCGCCGGACCTGAACAAGCGCCGACAACTGATCTCTAACGCGTTCAATCCGCGCGCGATCGCCAAGCTGGAGGACGGCATCCGGGCGCGTGCGGCGCGGATGATCGACCGACCTGCTTGCCGCGGGCGGCGGCGACTGGATCGAGGACGTCGCCGACGCGCTGCCGATGACGGTGATCGGCGACATCATCGGCATCCCGGACGAGGACCGACCGCGAGATCTTCGACATCTTCGACCGCATCCTGAAGGCGCTTCGCCCGAGGTCGCCGCCCGAGCAGGACAGGTCGAACTCGACCTCTTTGCCTCGGTCTTCGGGTACGCGATGGAGCTCACCGCGCGAAAAGCGGCGCAACCCGACCGATGACATCTGGAGCACCCTGGCGTCCGCGGTGATCACCGGTGACGACGGCGAGCAATTCAGCCTGCCCGACAACGAACTCGAGTTCTTTTTCTTCGTGTTGGCGTTCGCCGGCAGTGACACCACCAAGAACGCACTGGCCGTCGGGCTGCAGGCGTTCGTCGCCGATCCCGAACAGATCGAGCGGTATCGCGAAGACGAAGCTCTGCGGCCCAGTGCCGTCGAGGAGGTGCTGCGCTGGGCGTCGCCGGTGGCGTACTGGACGCGCACCGCGAAGGTCGACGTCGAGATGGACGGCCAGCACATCCCGGCGGGCGACCGGGTGGTGTCGATGCTGCGGTCGGCCAACCGCGACGAAGAAGTCTTCTCCTCGCCGTTCACCTTCGACATCGGCCGGCAGCCCAACCCGCACGTCGCTTTCGGCGGCGGCGGGCCGCACCACTGCCTGGGCGCGATGCTGGCACGCGCCGAGATTGCGGGCGGTGCTCGACGAGCTGCTGCTGCGCTGCGACCGCATCGAAATCGGACCCGCCAAGGTGTCGTACCCGAACCTGACCACCAACATGTCGATCTATGACGAGATGGCGATCTCACTGACCGAGCGGCGCTGAGTCAGTACGGGGCAGGCCCATCGCCGAACGCGGCGAACACCGCCAAGGGATCCAGGTAGTCGCGCCAGTGCACGATCTTTCGGCCCTCGATCGTGATGACCGAGACGAATCGGTTGACGTAGGGCGCGCCCGTACTCACCACCGTGCCGTGCATCGTGTACTCGAGAATCACCGACGATTTCTCGGGGTCGTAGTAGCGGTGCACGTCGCTGCTGCCAGTCTGAACGATCGAATTCCCGTAATCGGCATACAGTTCGGCCAGCGCTTCTCGCCCGACGATTCTGCCGCGGGTAGGTCCGGGACGGTGATGATGAACTCGACCACCACATCCTCGGCGTGGATGTCGAAAAAATCGGTCCCATCGACCAGCCCGTCGAGGCCCTGGGCGACGACCTCGAAGTAGGGCCGCATCGCGGCGTACTTCGCCATGTCTGCGCGACGACATGGATGCCTCGTTCAGTCCTGCAGCCGCAGCGCGGCCTTCGGGCACTGGTCCACCGCGGCGCGCACGTCGATCTCACGGTCCGGCGGCACCGGGCCGTCCGGCGATCTGCACCACGTCCTCGTCGCCCATTTCGAACACGTCCGCGGCGAGCGATTCGCAGAAGCCGTTGGCCTCACACAAGTTCTCGTCGACGGTCACGCGCATCAGTTGCCCCTCACTCATAGACGCCCTTGGGACGGGTCCCGATCACCCCGCTGGCGGCGAGGTTGCGCCAATTCTTCGTCGGTCAGCCCGCACCGATCGCGCAGTACCTCCCCATTGTGCTCGCCCAGCAGCGGCGGCGGGCGCATCAGCCACCGGTCGCTGGCCCGGCCAGCGGGGCGAACGGCGGGCAGGGATACAGGCCGGCGCCGATGCTCGGGTGCTCCAGCGTCTCGAAGAAGCCCCGGTCGCGCAGTTGGGGATTCTCGGTCACCAACGACGGCGAGACAACGGGCGCGGCGGGAATACCCGCGTCGGCCAGCCGCTGGACCGTCGACTCGCAGCGGCTGCCCGGCGAACCACTCCTGCAGCCGGCGATCGATGTCGTCGGCCCGCTCCCGCCGGCCGGCGACCGTGGCCAGACCCTCGTCACACCAGGATGGCCGACCCATCAGGTCGACCAGCGCGGACCACTGCTGGTCGTCGCGCACGGTGACCGCGATCCAATCGTCTTCGTCCGGTGCGCCGGCACACCGGTAGAGGTTCTGGATCGCCCCGCCGTGAGCCGCGATTGCCGCGGCGACTCAGCGTCTTCCCGAAGACCTCGGATTCGATCGGCTGTATCGCGGTGGCATTCAACACCGTTTCCATCATCGGCAGCTCGACCAGCTGACCCGTCCCGGCCCGTTCGGCAAAGTTCAGCGCGGCCAGCACGGCGAAGGCGGCGTGCACCCCGGCCAGCGGATCGCAGGCTCCGCGCGGCGTCACCGGCGGAGCATCCGGCAGTCCGGTCACCCAGGCCAGTCCGGCGAGCTGCTCCATGGTGGGGGCGAATCCGACGCGTTCGCGCCACGGGCCGTCCAGCCCGAAGGCGGGCATCCGGGCGACGACGAGTTTGGGGTTGACCTCGAGCAGCGCGTCGGCGGTCAGCCCGAACTGGTCCATCACCCGCGGTGAGAAGTTCTCGATCACGACGTCGGCGCCGGCCGACCAACTTCGGTGAACAGCCGGCGTCCCTCGTCGGAGCCCAAATCCAGTGTGACCGAACGCTTGTTGGTGTTCATCGCGTGGAATACCCAGCCGTACTCCCACCAGTCGTCGACGTCTTTGCGCATTCCGCCGGAATAACGAATGCCGTCGGGCCGCTGTATCGACTCCACCTTGATCACCTCGGCGCCGAACGCCGCCAGTAGGTGGGTCGCCGCCGGCCCGGCCCAGAAGGCGGTCAGGTCGACGATCCGAACGCCTTCCAGCGGCCGCGCCGGGGGCGCCGGGTCGCGTTCGGGTTCGCTTTTGCGCCAGGGCGACTCGTCGTTGTCGGCGCCTGGCGGCGGCGGTATCGCGCAGCCGGCGCGGGCGCGCACGCCGACATCAGCCACGGCGGGCGGGGCTGGTGAAAGCCGGCGGGGTTGCGCACGAATACCCCGCGCTCGGTCGCGTATTCCATCTCGCGGATCGTGGCGCCGTTGCCCAGCGCCGCGATCGGCAGCCGGAACAGCTGCCCGAGCTCGACGATCTCCTCGACGGTCCGTTCGGCGAGCCACGGGCCGATCTGTTCGCGGATCAGGTCGCGGTAACCCCAGCGGCCGATCTGAAAACGCAGCTGCTCAATCTCTTCCAGCTGCGGGCAGTCGACCATCGCCAAGAAGTCGAGCCATTGCTGACCGGTGACCATCGTGATCCCGACGTAGCCGTCCTTGGCCGGCTCGATCGACGGGCACTTCGGTGGTGCGGCTGACCGGCGGCACCCGCAGCAACTGCGAATGCAGCCATTCACTGCTCTGCATCAAGGTGATCGCCTCGAGCATGGACAGGTCGAGATGCTCGCCGGGACCGCCATGCTCGACCCGGCGGCGCACGGCCAGCGCGCCGAACGCGGCGAACACACCGCCCATGTACTCGCCCAGGTCGCCGCCGATCGCGATCGGGGGCCCGGCCGGATCGCCGCGGAAACCGGGCGAGCCCGCCCAGGCCTGCAAGGTGAACTCGCTGGCCGCGCGGTCGGCATACGGTCCGGTCCAGCCGAAGTCGGAGATCGTGACCACGACCGCCTGGGGCGAGTCGGCCAGCAGCTGCCGCGGATCGATGCCCAGCGTGGCGGCGCGCGACGGGCCGGCGGTGACGACGATCACGTCGGCGGCGGCCAATTCGGCGCGCCATCGCTCGGAATCGGGCGCGAAGGTCATGCTTCGTTTGCCGGCGTTGAGGTAGCTGTAAAACGGGGACGCCCGGTCATCGGCCACCGGCGAACAGGTAGCGGAGTACCGCCGCAGCCAATCCCCTTGTGGTGGTTCGATTTTGCGCACCTGCGCCCCGGCGTCGACCAGCAACTTGCCGCAGTAGCTGCCAGCTATCCGGTCGCTGATCTCCACGACACGTAACTCACGCAGCGGTGTCGGACGGTCATCAGACCCCTGGCTCAATTGCATCCGCCCTTCCGATCGACACGCGATCAGAGATGCTATTTATATCATTACTGCTAAAATAGCTAAGCCAGCAGAGTGCGCGCGCCAGTTGCCGCGCCGCTCTTCCCGCTGCTCCTGCGAGGATTGGATGACTGCCCTGGGAATTGGCCCCGATGCCCGTCGCCGGTTGTCGGCGCCGAGGATCGCCGAAATCGTAGCCGACGAATTGCGCCGCCAGATCATCGACGGCGACCTTGCCGACGGCGACCTCCTGCCGCGCCAGGAAGTGCTGGTCGAACAGTTCAACGTCAGCCTGGTCTCGCTGCGCGAAGCGTTGCGCATCCTGGAAACCGAGGGTCTGGTCTCGGTGCGGCGGGGCAACCGTGGCGGCGCCGTGGTGCATGCACCGGCGAAGACCAGCGCGGCCTACATGCTGGGCCTGTTGTTGCAGAGCGAATCCGTCGAGATCGCCGACCTGGGCATGGCGTTGCAGGAGCTCGAACCCGCCTGCGCCGCTCTGGCGGCGCAGCGGCCGGACCGCGCGGACACCCTGGTGCCAGAACTCAAGCAGGTCAACGATTCGATGGCCGAGCATCTCGACGACGGTCGGCTGTTCACCGAAATCGGCCGCGAGTTCCACGATCTCATCGTCCAGGGATGCGGCAATCACACCATCATCGCGGTCGTCGGCAGCCTCGAGACGCTGTGGAGCAGCCACGAACGCCAATGGGCCGACGAGAGCGCGGCGCGTGGCACCTATCCGTCGCTGACCCAGCGACGCGCGGTGCTCAATACGCATATCAAGCTGAGCGAGATGATCGCCGAGGGCGACGTCGACCGGGCTCGGCGCATCGCGGGCCGTCACCTCGCCGATACGCAGACCTACGTGCTGTCCGGTCGGCCGCACCAACGGATCTATGCGCTTTCGCCGCAGGCGTTGTCACGCCCGCGCGATCTCCGGCACTCCTGAGGAGCTTCTCACGCCATGCGAACCGCGTTGGTCACCGGCGGCAGCGGTGGGATCGGCAAAGGATGCGCCCGCAAGCTGGCCGAGCTGGGTTATGACGTGGTGCTGGCCGCACGACGCGAGGAGCCCATTACGCGCGGCCGCCGACGAGATGGGTGCCCGTTACCTCGTCGCCGACGCCTCCGACCCGGACGGGTTCGACTCTGCGATAAGCACATTGGAGACGATCGACCTCGTCGTTCACGCCGCGGGCGCACTGGGCGGAACCTATGCGCGCAAGCAGACATTCGAGCAGTGGCGGACCATCATCTCGGCCAACCTGGATTCGTGCTTCGTGGTGACCGCCGCCGTGCTGCCACGCATGCGCGCGGGCTCACGGCTGGTTTTCATCTCGTCGTCGGCGGCCCACGAGCCGATGCCGGCCCGTACCGCGTATTCCGCGTCGAAGGCCGGGATGAACGCGTTCGCCCGGGCGCTGGCGCTCGAAGTCGACCGGGACGGCATCGCGCGTGCACATCGTGACGCCGGGCCCGGTGGAAACCGAGATGCTGCAGGACGTTCCCTTCGAGATGTACGCGATCCAGGTATCCGACGTCGCCGAGGCGGTCGCCTGGCTGGACACCGTCGACCCGTCGGTCGACCTGCCGGAGATCCGGCTGTCGGCGGTGCAGCGGGGTCCGTTCGCCCGGCCGCCGATTGTGCCCACGGAAGCTCGGCGTCGCCGGGCCGCGCCGCCAAGTTGAGGGCTACGACGCGGGGAACGCCTTGATCACCGTTTCGCCGAACTCGTGCAGGGATTCCGGGTTCGCGAAATCGGCGAACCAGACGTAGAAGCGCTCGACCCG
Organism: uncultured Actinomycetota bacterium; assembly: GCA_963832935.1. GTDB lineage: Bacteria > Actinomycetota > Actinomycetes > Mycobacteriales > Mycobacteriaceae > Mycobacterium. The sequence continues at coordinate 510,615 of CAWHWA010000004.1, read as the reverse complement.
CTGGGCGGCCAGACCCGCGAAGTGCTGGATCAGCTGGTCGGCATCGCCGCAGACCAGCCCGGACCCCAGGTTGCCGAATCGACGAGTGCTCACCTCGCGCACGGTGTCGGGATCGGCGCCCGACCGGGCGAAGCCGATCATCTGCTGAACCGAAATCCTGGCGCTTCCCGCTGCCGGGGCCAGCTTGGGCAACCGATCGAGGTGGTTGGCCTGCAGGTTCCACCAATCCGCGTAATTGCGAACGAGTTCCATCATGCGGGGTCCGCTGCCACCCAGAACCAGCGGTATCGGATGGTTGCGCCGCGGCAACTGAACCGCGTCGTCCTCGTCGGAGCCGTCTTTGGTTTCATCACCCCAGTACTGCCTGATCAGGGCCAGGTGACGCCCGAGCTGCTGAACGCGGGCCACCGGATCCTGCTGACCGACATCGAATCTGGTGAACTCGGCGGGCCAGGATCCCGACCCGAGGCCCAGATCGAACCTGCCGTCCGAGGCATCCGACAAGGTGACGGCTTGCTTGGCGAGCACGGCGGGATGCCGAAAGGCGTCGCACAGCACCAGATGACCGATGCGCAGCCGCTCGGTCTTGGCCGCCACCCAGGTGGCGACGGCCATTGCCTCCCAAATGCTTTCGCCGGGCAACCCCGGCGCCTCGAGGTGATCGATGAATGCCATTCCGTCGAAGCCGCTGGCCTCGGCACGGCGGGCCCGCTCCGTGATGTCGCCGACCGACAACCGCACCTGCGGCAGGAACAGATACCACTCGACCATGCGCCCACCTAGGCTCGTCCCGATTGCAAGAGCGTCGCTAGTTTACTATCTTTATTATGTTAGGGGTCTTATGGATGTCGGACTGACTTCGGATCAGCTGTCGCTGCGTGACACCGTGCGCGACATCTTGCGCACCGAATGTCCACCCGATGCCGCCCGGCAGGCCCTGACGGATCCGGATCGCTGGCGCACTCTGTGGAAGACGGTAGTCGACCTCGGTTGGACCGAACTGGCCGCACCCGGCGACGGCGACTACGGACCCGTCGAGCTGGCGGTGGTTCTCGAGGAGTGCGGTGCAGCGCTGGCGCCAATTCCGTTGCTCAGCAGCGTCGGGCTGGCCGCGGGCGTCTTGCGTGCGTGCGGACTGGATGCGGTGCTCACCGAGATCGCCGGCGGAGTCGTGGCCACGCTGGCGGTGCACGCCAAAGGATCTCGGCTGGGCGGGGCACCGATGACGCTGCGCCACGGACGGGTGCGCGGGCGCGCAGTCGCGGTCCCCAACGCGTCTCGGGCAGACCTGATCGTCACGCTGGCCAAGTCCCTCGACGGGTACGTGGCCGTGGCAGTCCGCGGCGGCGACGGTGTGACGATCCTGGCGGGCGACTCAACCGATCCCGCCCAACCGGTGGCCGACGTCGAGATCGACACCGAACCCTTGGCCTCGGCGCCCGTCGACCTCGAATCCGCGCTAACGGCACCGTTGGTGGCCGCCGCCGCCGATCTGGTCGGCGTGGCCAGCGCCGCCTTGCGCCGCTCGGTGGAGCACGCGAAGTCGCGCCGCCAGTTCGGTGCGCCGATCGGGGCATTCCAGGGAATCAAGCACGCGCTGGCCGACAACTACGTCGGCGTGGAGCGCGCCCGCAGCCTCACCTACGCGGCCGCGGCTCGCCTCGCCGATCCGAACACCGCACCCGCGGATGCCTGGACCGCCGCGGCGCTGGCGAAGGCGGCGGCCGGTGACGCAGCCGCCAGTTGTGCGCGTACCGCGGTCCAGGTGCACGGCGCGCTCGCGCAGACCTGGGAGCACGACATGCACCTATACGTCCGGCATGCCTGGCAGGGTGCGGCGCTGTTGGGAGACAGTCGCGCGCTCTACCACGAGGTGGGCCGTCGCTTCGTCGGAGGCGCCGCATGACAAGCGCAACGACTCCATCCAAGGTGGTCGCCGAGTTCGTCGACTGGCTGGCGGCGTTCCTGCCGGACGACTACTACGAGAACTACCGCCGGTATCGATGGGATATCCCGCTGCGCCGCGACTACCAGCGGGCCGCCTTCGAGGGCGGGTGGCTCCAGCCGACCTGGCCCCGCGAGCACGGCGGTCGATCGCTGGGCTTACGCGACGCGATGGAGGTCCGGATCGAAGCCGCGCTGCGGTCGGCGCCCAAGCTGCCCAACATTCAGGGGCCCGGCGTCGCCGCACCCGGCATCCGCCAGTTCGGCACACCCGCCCAGATCGAGCGTCTGCTGGTGCCCGTGCTTCGTGGCGACGAATGGTGGGCACTGGGCATGTCCGAGCCGGAAGCCGGATCCGATTTCGCCGGCCTGCGCACCCGCGCCGAGCGCGACGGTGACGTATTCCGGGTCAACGGTCACAAGATCTGGACCACGCAGGCTCACGAATCGCGGTGGTGCACGTTATATGCACGCACCGATCCCGACGCGCCGAAGCACCGTGGCATCTCGTGCCTGATCCTGGATCTGCAATCCCCGGGCGTGCGGATCGAACCCATCCGGATGTCGTCGATCTCCGATGAGACTTTCTGCGAGGTCTTCCTCGACGACGTCGAGGTCCCCGCCGAAAACCTGCTCGGACCGGTGAACGGCGGCTGGAACGTCGCACTGTCGTCACTGCACCACGAGCGCCAGATGATCTGGATCATGAACTGGGTCGAGATCAAGCGCGGACTCGACGCTGTGCGCAGGGCACGTCATGGCGCAGCCGAGGACGGCCAGGATCTGTACGCAGAGCTCGGGTCGCTACTCGCCGACGCCGAAGCGCTACGGGCCACCGGATACCGCGCGCTGGGCAACGAATTGGCCGGGCGGTCCAGTCCGGAAGCCGACATCATGAAGCTGCTTGGATCGGTTACCTTGCAACGGGTTTGGGAAGTCGCGGCCGCCGCCGAGGGAGCGCGCTCGGCCAGCGATCCGGATCTGCTGTTCGAACGCCAGGACGCGCTTGCCGCCACCATCTACGGCGGAACGTCGGAGGTGCAGCGCAACATCATCGCCGAGCGACTGCTCGGGCTGCCGAAGGGATAACGATGGACTACGACCTCGGTAACGACGCCGTCGAACTGCGACACCGGCTGCGGGAGTTGATCGCCAATCACGTCCCAGCCGATTTCCTCGGTGCCTGCACCGAGGATCCGGAAGACCTGGCCACCACCGAGACGTTCTGCAAACTGCTGGCCGCCGAGGGACTGCTGGCGCTGGCCTGGCCGAAAGAGCATGGCGGCGGCGGTGGTTCGGTCTGGCAGCAGACGGTGCTGCGCGAGGAGATGTGGGCCCAGCACGAGCCCCGGGGTCCGCAGTACATGGGGGTCAACTGGGTCGGTCCGGCCTTGATGCGTTACGGCACCGAGGAGCAGAAGGCCAAACACCTGGCGGCGATCGCTTCCGGCGATGTCATTTGGTGCCAAGGCTTTTCCGAACCAGAAGCCGGATCCGACCTCGTGTCGTTGCGCACGCGAGCGGTGCCGGACGGGGAAGGTTGGCGCATCACCGGTCAGAAGGTGTGGACGTCGTATGCGCAGATGGCGTCGTGGTGCGTACTCGCGACGTGCACCGATCCCGATGCCCCAAAACACAAGCGGCTCACGCTGTTTCTGATCCCGATGGACCGCGAGGGTTTCACGGTACGGGGGATCCCATCGATGCTGGGCCCTCATCACCTCAACGAGATGTTCTTAGACGACGTGCCGGCGTTCCCCGGCGACGTGCTCGGTGAGCCAGGTGACGGCTGGCGCGTGATGCGCGAAGCGCTCGCGTTCGAGCGCGTGGGCATAGCGCGCTACGCGCGCTGCGAGTCGCTGCTGCATCGAATGCAGAGCGAGCTCGGTGATGACTGGGACCAACTACCCGAATCGCTTCGGGCCAGGTGGGTCCGGGCGCTTGTCGACTTGCGGGTGGCCAGGCTGCTGGCCTACCGCGCCGTGTCGCTGCAGGACGATCCATCGGCCGGGGCGGCGGCCAGCGCCGCGCGCATCGCCACCACCACCTGCGACCAGCAGGTCGCCGAGCTGCTGTTCGACGTGCTGGGCCCCACCGCGCTGGACAGCGGCGCGTCAGCGGCACTGCACGGGGCGATCGAAGACCATTGGCGCTACGCACAAGCGGCCACCGTGGCATCCGGCACGATCGAGGTGCAGCGCATGCTGGTAGCACGAGACGCTCTGGGAGAACGCCGGTGAAAACCACACTGCCACAAGATATTAGCGACTTCGCGGCGGTCGCCACCAAACGGTTCGACCGGCTGGGCGGACCGCAGGCCGCACTGCGGGCCGAGACCGACGACAGCATTCGGGACGCGGCGCGCACCGCCCTGGGCGAGCTCGGCGCGTTCGAACTCGATGTCCGCTCAAGCTCCGACGACCTGCTGGCCGCGGCAGTGCTGTGCCAAACCGCCGGCGCGCACGCGCTGCCCTATCCCCTGGTCGAGGAGCTGCTGGCCATCGACGAGGCCCGGCTCGCCCTGGTCAACCCCGAGGCGCCGCGCATCGACCACGGCGATCTGCCCGGCGATTGGGTCGCCGCCGACCTCGATGGCAACCGCTACCGGCTGCAGCTGGCGTCGCGGACCAACGCCAAACTGGGGCCCTTCCTGGTGCCGGCCTCATTGAGCGCACCCGACGGGACAGTTCCGGACCGCGACGTTAATCTTCATCTCGTGCTGGGATCATGGCGGATTCTGGGAGCAATGCAGCGCTCGCTGCAGATCGTCACTGAGCATGTCCAGGCCCGCATCCAGTTCGGCAAGCCGCTGGCGGACTTCCAGACCGTCCGGTTCGCCGTCGCGGATGCCTCGGTCGCGGTACGCGGACTGCACGAGCTCGCGAAATACACCATTTCCCGACCGGAATCGCTGCCGGTGCAGGTGCATTCGGCCGACGCGCTGGTGCTCCGATTCAAAGCCACCGACACCGCACGGCAAGTGCTGCGCACCTCCCACCAATTGCTGGGCGCCCTGGGCTTCTGCGACGAGTCTGACGTCAGCGTGCTCGACCGGCACACCCAGCCGCTGATCCGGTTGCCGCTGGGCGCCGAGGCGCTCGGCGCTGCGCCTGATCTCCGACGTCCGCGACGGTTCCCTGGAGACCCTGTTCAGCGAGCCGGTGAAATCGGCGTGAGCACGGCCAGACGACCCGCCGGACGCCCGCCGGGGTGACGCCCAACCCATTCGAAGACGGCATCCCGTTCGCCACCAAACTGGCTGAGCTCGCGTCGGAGCGGCGCGACGACGCCGCCGTGACCAATATCGCGCTCGACGGCACCGCGCAGGCGTTGACCTTCGGTGAGCTCGATGCCCGCGCCAACCAGTGGGGACGGGCCCTGGCTGCCGCCGGCGCACAGACGGGTTCCCTTGTCGCACTAGCAATTCCAAATTCACAGCATCTGGTACTGGCCACCCTGGGCTGCTGGAAGATCGGCGCGGTTCCGATTCCTATGCATTGGGATCTACCCGAATGGGAGCGAGACCGGGTGCGCGAGGTGATCGACCCCGCGGTCGTCGTCGACGAACAGACCCGCTGGGAGCTCGAGGCGCGCGCGGGCGGCGAATCCCAGGAGGCGCTACCCACCGCCGTGTCCCCCACCGCAAACGGAATCTGCAGCAGTGGTTCGACCGGCGTACCCAAAGTGATCCTCAACCTGGCGCCGTCGCTATGGATTCCCACGCAGGGCGAACCGTTCATGGCGAACTGGACGCCGGTGGCGCAACCGCAGACCATCATGGTGCCCGCGCCGATGTATCACACCAACGGCTTCGCTACGTTCCTCATGATGCTGGCTGGCGACCACCTGGTCATACTCGAAAAGTTCGATGCGGCATTGGTTTTGGACGTGATCGAACGCTATCGGATCACCAACTTCACCGCCACGCCGACGATGCTGGCGCGCATCGCGGCGCGACCCGACGTCCGGCAGCGTGACTTGTCCAGCGTCGTCTTCGTTCTGCAGGGCGCCGCGGTGATGCCGCCCTCGTTATTGCATACCTGGTTCGAGCTGCTGAGTCCCGAGCAGATTGTGACGGCGTACGGCATGACGGAGAATCTCGGGCTCACCGCGTTGCGCGGAGACGAGTGGCTGGCTCACCCCGGCAGCGTCGGTCGCGGCTTCCGGGACACCGAGATCCGAATTCTGGACGCCGACAAAAACCCGGTGCCCACCGGTGAAGACGGCGACATCTACCTGCGGGCGCCGATGAGCGCCGGATATCGCTATCTCGGCGGAGCGCCGCCGCTGCCTTCGACCGACGACGGCTTTCGCTCGGCCGGCGACATCGGCCACGTGGACGAGGACGGCTTCCTTTACCTCGTGGACCGCCGTGTCGACATGATCGTGAGCGGCGGCGCCAATGTCTTTCCGGCAGAAGTGGAGTCCGCGCTCGCCGGTCACCCCGGCATCGCCGACGTCGTGGTGATCGGGCTCGCTGACGAGCGGTGGGGACGCCGGGTGCACGCCGTGGTGCAAGCCGCCGAGGGAGCGTCGCTCACCGAACTGCAGGTGATCGAGCACGCCAAGAGCCGCCTGGCGCCGTACAAGGCCCCGAAGACGGTCGAGTTCGTCGATGCGATCCCCCGCACGGCGGCGACCAAGGTCAATCGGTCGGCGATGATCGCCTCCCGCGGCGGGTGAGGGTCCTACCCAGATAGCGCTTCGTGACGGCAAACGCGGAGCGGTACCGGCGGCTCAGGCCTTATCTGCCACAGGTGTGCGCAGTCCGCGCCGCATCGCGTCGCTGGCGGCGTCCAGCGGCACCCTCGACGGGTCGCGCAGCACCAGCGTCGCCACACCCGCGAGCAGAAAACAGATTCCGGCCAGCAGGGTCGTCGCGCGCAGCCCGAATCCGCTGAGCACCAACGGGATCATCAGAGCGCCGATGAAACCACCCACTTTGCCCAGGCAAGACGACAGGCCGTGGGCGGTGCTGCGCACCGTGGTCGGATAGCACTCCGCGGCGAGCAGGATCAGCGCGTAGTTCGGTCCGAACGCGGTGCCGAACAGCGACAGCCCGTATACGGCTGCGAACAGGGTGACGTCATGCGTGAGACCGGGGATGGTGGTGATCAGCAGCATCGACGCCGCGCACAACACCAGCCCCGAGATCTGCAGGGTGGTGCGGCGCACCCGGTCCACCACGGCCAATCCCGCCAGCGCGCCCACCAGAGCAAAGCAGATCACCAGTACGGCGTTGATCGCCACATTGGTGATGTTGTTGGTGGACGGCGAGATGCCCTTGATCAGCAACGGCTGGCTCACCGCGTTGCCGTAGGTGGCGATGTTGAAGAAGAACCAGCTGCCTCCGGTGCCGATGAGCGTGACCAAAAAGGCGCGGTTGGTCAGTACCTCGGAGAGTCGCACCCTGACCCGGGCCTTGCCTGTGGCGCCGGCAAGCGGGGATTTCGCCGAGAACGACGACAGATCGCTTTGGGCACGTTCGCGGTCCTCGGCGACCCGAAGCGTCCATCGCGGCGACTCCGGCATATGCCTGCGGTTCCACAGCACCAGCAGCGCCGGCAGCGCGCCGAGGCCCAGGATGAGTCGCCAGGCCAGATCCGGCGGCGTTCCCACGGCCAGGATCAGCAGTGACGCAAGATAGCCGGCGACCTGCCCCAGCGAGAAGAACAGGAATGCGAAACTGACCAACCGGCCTCGATTGAACCGATTGGCGTACTCGGTGGTGATGACGCTGGATGCCGGGTAGTCGCCGCCGATACCGATGCCGAGGATGAACCGCGCGACTAGCAACCAGGTGAAATTCGGCGCGAACGCGGACAGTAGCGCACCGACCACCATGATGGCGGCTTCGAGGCCGTACACCGTGCGCCGACCGAGCAGATCACCAAGCCTGCCGAACACGAATGCGCCGATCGCCACGGCCAGCAGTGCCGAGCTGGTCAGCAATCCCACCTGCCCGGCGCTCAGTCCGAACTCCGGCTTGACTAGCAGGATGACGGTGCCGATGACGTTGAGGTCGTAAGCGTCGGTGAAAAAGCCGGCACCCGCGGTGGCCGCCGCCTTGAGGTGGAACAAGCTCAGCGGGGCGTTGTCGAGGGTTTCTTCGATCGGGTCCGCCGGTGTCAGGACAGCGGGCTCATCTGCATCCAGGGTCTGCGTCATACCTCCTCAGGTACGAGATCGATGCGACCGCGAAACCGAACATCGTTTACGCGCGAATTAATAACGGGATAACGTGCCCGCCCGTCAGCTGGATGAGTGTCCTGTGTCTTAGACGCAGGTCACACCCTGATTATTCGGTGAATGTGTCGTCAGATAAACCACTGTGCTTAACCGCGACTTTCTGTGGTGGCCACTCGTGGTGCGTAGACCGATTGGCCGACGCCCGGATTCGCCGGGCCGCCGGAGGAAGGCGGGAGTGGTCGGTGCAACGCGTACTTTTTCTCGGGGATGTTGTCGGTCCGGCTGCGGTCGACTACGTCTGTGAGCGGATGCCCGGACTGCGTGAGCAGTACCGGGTCGACCTGGCGGTGGTCAACGCAGAGAACGCACAGCGCAGCGGGCCACAAATCCGCACGGGTTTCGGGCTGACGACCGAGGTGGCCGAACGCCTGCTGCAGTCGGGTATCGACGTCATCACCGGGGGCAACCACTCCTGGGACGGGGAAATAGCCGAGGTGGAAAAGGTACTCGCGCACCCGAAGGTATTGCGTCCGTTCAACATGCCCGCCGGCGTGCCGGGGTCCGGGGTGCTCCAATTGAGCGTCTCGGGCTCCGATTTCACTGTGGTCAACTTGATGAGCAAATCGGCCGTTGCCGAGCCGACTCCCTTGTTCTTCCGGTGGCTGACCGAACCGCAGCACGTCACGCCAGTGTGGCCGGCGTGGCAGTCGATCGACCGCAGCAGGGGGCAGTGATCGTGGATTTCCATGGGTTGAGCATCTTCGAGAAGCAGTCGTTCGCCCACGCCGTTGACGGAACTGCGGCGGCGGTGCTGGGCACCCACACCCACGAGCCCACGCTGCCGCTGCACCTGCTGCCCGGGGGCACCGCGCTGGTCACCGATGTCGGGATGACCGGTGCCACTGGCGGTGTCATCGGTATCGATCCGGCGCACTGGGTGGCCGAGATCCGCGGCGAGGACTACGGCGCATTGCCGCCTTATCAGCTGGCATCGGGGCCGATGGCCATGGGTGCGGTGCTGCTCACCATCGACGGAACCCGCTGTACCGCGATCGAGCGGGTGCTCAGCTGAAGTCGCTGCCGCCATCGACATTGATCGTCGCTCCGGTGACGTAGCCGTTGCGCCCACGCCAGATACCCGGGCCGGCCTCTGCCAGCAAACTCAGGAGGCGTCCCCCGAGAACCCGAACCTAGGGATCCGCCCGACCCCGCGGCGGCCCGGGACGCGCCGCCCCGGCCGGCTCCCACACGGCGCGACGGTCCGCGCGGTAACCTCATTCTCGAAGCGCACGCATGCGCTACGGAAGGGGACCCAGCGCTCGATGACCGCCCCCAATGAGGAAGCCGAAGTTACCCGCGGAGACCGCTTCATCAAGACGGCCGTGGAGATCCTGGGCGAGACCGGACGCACCGACTTCACGGTGCAAGAGGTTGTCGCCCGCTCCAAGACCTCGCTGCGGGCCTTCTACCAGCATTTCAGCAGTAAGGACGAGCTGCTGCTCGCGCTGTTCGACCGAACCATTGCGCAATCGGTGCTGATCTGGCGCGCCGAGACCGCCGGTCTGGACAGCACGTCCGCACTGAAGCTGTTGATCGACCGCATCAGCCAGCAACCGGAATCAAGCACCCAGGACAGCCTCAATCGGGCATTGGGGCTTTACAACCAGCATCTGGCCGAGACGCGTCCCCGCGAATACGCCCGCGTGCTGTCGCCGTTGCATCAGCTGATTCGCGACGTCGTGGGCCAAGGCATCACCGAGGGAGTCTTCAACCCGGGCCTCGACGTCGCGGCCGCGGCCGCGATCGCCATGCAGACGATGGTGGGAGCGCAACGGTTGCATTGGCTGGGCACCGAATTGAACGGAAAACCGGTCGACGCCGGACAGCTGTACGACTTCCTCAGCCGCGCGCTGGGCATTGGAGACACTGACGACGAAACGAGCACGCCTTCGCTGGCCGAGTTGTTCGCGCAGATAGGCATGCGCGCAGGCTCGCGCAATGGCGAATTCGCGATGACGATGCCGGTAAGTCCGCATGTGGTCAACACTTCCGGGGCGCTGCAGGGCGGCTTGATCGCCACACTCGTCGATGTCGCGGGCGGGCAGTTCGGGCTGGATTATCTGCAGCCGGGCACCACCATGACGACTGCCGATCTGTTCGTCCGCTACCTGCGGCCGATCCGGCAGGGCGCCGCATTGGCGGTACCCAGGATGCTGCGGGCCGGCCGGCGGGCGATGGTCATGCAGATCGACATTTACGGCGAAGGCGACGACGAAGTCGCCGCGACGGCGACGGTGAATTTCGCCATCATCAACGGCGAGACACCAACCGGTCTCCGGGCGGACAGCTAGCCCCGGTACATATTGGTGTGCACGGGTGGTAACGTCATTACCACCTTCAGAGAATCCAGCCTTCAAGGAGATCGCCATGCCGTCTCGCGAGCTTCCGTTCCCCGTGTTCGACGCCGACAACCACATGTACGAGCCGCAGGAAGCGCTGACGAAGTTCCTCCCGGACAATCGCAAGCGCGTCATCGACTACGTGGAGGTCCGCGGCCGCACCAAAATCGTGGTTCGCGGCCACATCAGCGAGTACATCCCCAACCCGACTTTTCGGACAGTCGCCAAGCCGGGTGCCCAGGAGGATTACTTCCGCAACGGCGCGCAAGGCAAGACCTACCGCGAGATCCTGGGCGAGCCGATGCAAGCCGATCCCTGCCTTCCGCGAACCCGGCGCGCGGCTCGAGGTCATGGACGAGCTGGGCATCGACTACGCGCTGATGTTCCCGACGCTGGCCAGCCTGGTCGAAGAGCGCATGAAGGACGACCCGGAGATGACCCACGACGTCATCCACGCGCTCAACGAATGGATGCACGAGCAATGGACGTTCAACTACCAGGACCGCATCTTCGCCACCCCGGTCATCACCCTGCCGATCGTTGAGCGCGCGCTCGAGGAACTCGAGTGGTGCTTGGAGCGCGGCGCCCGCACCGTGCTGGTCCGCCCCGCGCCGGTGCCCGGCTACCGTGGCAGCCGCTCCTTCGGCCTCGAGGAATTCGACCCGTTCTGGCAGGCCTGCATCAAGGCCGGCATCCCCGTCTCGATGCACGCCTCCGACAGCGGTTACTCCGAGTTCGCGAATGTCTGGGAGCCCGGCGACGAATTCCTGCCGTTCAAGCCGACAGCCTTCCGGAGCTTTGCGATGGGCCATCGGCCGATCCTGGACGCGATGGGTGCGCTGGTCTGCCACGGCGCCTTGTCCCGCAATCCCGAGCTGCGGATCCTGTCCATCGAAAACGGCGCCGACTGGGTGCCCGACCTATTCAAAGGCCTCAAGGGCGTCTACAAGAAAATGCCGCAGTCGTTCAGCGAGGACCCGATCGAGGCCTTCAAGCGCTGCGTCTACATCACGCCGTTCTGGGAGGACCGGTTCACCGAGATCGTCAACATGGTCGGCACCGACCGGGTGATGTTCGGATCCGACTGGCCCCACCCCGAGGGCCTGAAAGACCCGATCACCTTCGTCGACGAGCTGGGCGATTTCAGCGACGAGGACAAGGCCAAGATCATGGGCGGCAACCTGATGGAGCTGATGAAGGTGTCCAAGCCGGCCAAGAAGCCGGTCTCCGCCTGATCCGGCACTGAACATCGCCCGCCTCTGAGCGACATACCGTTGCGTTGTCGCTCGGAGGCGGGCACTTTTGTCTGTCCTGGTCAGGGCGACGGCTATAGACGCAGCCTTCTGCCTTGCTATAGAAAAGAAGCTTCCCTCCGAAGAAGGATGTCGTCAGACGTTGACCGGTATCCAGCACGGTCTCGCCGACGCGACCGGTTAGGAGCGCACGATGAACCTGGCTCCGGTCGAGTCATCAGTGACCAGAGTGACGCTCAGCGCGCGGCTGGTTTCCGAACTCGGCGATCCACACAGCACGTTGAGGGCGGTGACCCAGCGCAGCGGCCCCGTGGTGATCATCCGCGCGGGTGGTGAGGTCGACGCCGCCAACGAGCACACCTGGCGCCAGCTGGTCGAACAGGCGGCCGCGGTCGCTACCCCACCGGGCCCTTTCCTCGTCGACGTCAATGGGCTTGATTTCATCGGTTGCTGCGCGTTTGCCATCCTGGCTGCCGAATCAGAACGCTGCCGCAGTCGCGGCGTCGCGCTGCGCCTGGTGAGCTGCGACCCCGGCGTCGCCCGGGTGATCCAAGCATGCAATCTCGGCGGCGTATTACCGCTGCATCCGACCATCGATACCGCGCTGGCGACGACGGTTGCGTGAGATGGGCCCCTCACCTGCCGGCAAACTCACCATCCGTAGCAAACTGATGCAGCGGGCACTCGCCAGCCATTGCTAATCTGATTACTTGCGTGTGTCGAATAGGCCCGCGCATCCTTAGATTTCTCGGTCCGAGAGGAAAGGTCCGCGGGAGGCTCCGTAGGAGGGACGGCCATATGGTGGCCGAAAAGGACTGGGACGAAACTGTCGGTACGGCAAGCGACGTGCGCCGCACCTTCGAGAAAGTCCCCGCGATGCTGATTGGCCTGGAAGGGCCCAAGCATCGCTTTATTGCGGCCAACGCGGCCTACCGCGCCTTGAATCCAGGCTTCAGCCCGGTGGGAAAGCTGGCTCGCGAGGTCTATCCCGAGCTGGAGAGTCAGCAGATCTTCCAGATGCTGGACCGGGTGTATCAGACCGGCGAGCCGCAGTCCGGGGCGGAGTGGCGCCTGCAGGCCGCCTTCCACGGGTCCCTGGTCGAGGAACGGTACTTCGACTTTCTCGTCACGCCCCGCCGCCGACCGGACCGATCGATCGAGGGTGTGCAAATTATCTTCGACGACGTCACAAGCCGCGTACAGGCGCGATTGGAGGCCGAGGCGCGCATCGAGGAGCTGTCGGAGCGCTACCGCAACGTCCGCGATTCGGCCATCGTCATGCAGCAGGCGCTGCTGGCCGCGTCTGTGCCCGTCGTTCCCGGCGCCGACATCACCGCGCAGTACCTCGTCGCCACCGAGGACACCGCGGCCGGGGGCGACTGGTTTGATGCGATACCCCTCGGGGATCGGTTGGTGCTCGTCGTCGGCGACGTCGTCGGCCACGGCGTCGAAGCCGCGGCGGTGATGTCGCAATTGCGCACCGCGCTGCGGATGCAGATCTCGCAGGGCCACACCATCGCCGAAGCACTCGAGGCAGTCGACCGCTTCCATGAGCAGGTGCCGGGATCGAACTCGGCGACTTTGTGCGTCGGCTCGCTCGATTACGCGACCGGCGAATTCCAGTACTGCACCGCCGGACATCCGCCCCCGCTCTTGGTGACCGCCGACGCGACCGCACGCTACGTGGAACCTTCGGGCGCGGGTCCGCTCGGCAGCCGCATCGGGTTTCCGCTCCGCACCGAGGTCCTCGACGTCGGCGACTCGATCTTGTTCTATTCCGACGGCCTGATTGAACGCCCCGGCCGGCCGCTGGGCGCCAGCACCGCAGAATTCGCCGACCTGGCCGCCAACATCGCCGGCGGCATCGGCGGGTTTGTCATTGATGCACCGGTGCGAACCATCGACCGCATCTGTTCGGAGACGCTCGAATTGCTACTCCGCTCAACCGGTTACAGCGATGACGTCACATTGCTTGCGGCACAACGCCGCACTCCCCCGGCGCCGCTGCACATGACGCTGGACGCGACGATCCACGCCGCACGTGCCGTCCGCTCCCGGCTTCGCGGATGGCTCTCCGAGATCGGCGCCGACGCCGACGACATCTCCGACGTGGTGCACGCAATCTCGGAGTTCGTCGAGAACGCGGTCGAACATGGTTACGGCACCGAAGTTCCGGACGGTGTTTTCGTCGAGGCATCGCTGTCCGGCGATGGCAACCTGCATGCCGCGGTGACCGACCGTGGACAGTGGAAGGATCACCGTGAAGGCGAACAGGGTCGTGGGCGCGGACTTGCGATGGCCGAAGCTTTGGTTTCCGAGGCGCTCATCACGCGTAGCGACAAGGGAACGACTGCCAGCGTGACGCACCGTCTGTCACGGCCGGCCAACTTCGTCACCGACACGATCGTCAGCCGGGCGACCTACCGGCGCGCCGTCGACAACGAATTCGTCTCACTCGTCCGCGATGCCGGCCACATCGTGGTGAGCGGTGACGTCGACTCCACCACCGCGTCCACGCTGGACCGCCAGATCGCGGTCGAAAGCCGTTCGGGCATCGCATCTTTGACGATCGATCTCAGCGGGGTCACCCACCTTGGATCCGCGGGTGTCAGCGCGCTGGCCGCGGCCCGTGACCGGGCCCGCAGACAGGGTGGCAACTTTCTGCTGATCGCCCCGCCCGGAAGCCCCGCGCATCACATCTTGTCGATGGTTCAGATACCCGTCGTCAGCAGTGATAGCGAGAACGTCTTCGCCGAAGATTAGCGCGGACCAGACCGCGATCAGCGGGTCTGACCGTGCCGCACCTGATTGAACGGCACCCCGCGGTCGGCCGCGTATTCGCGTGGAAAGCCCAGCACCCGCTCCCCGATCACATTGCGGGCCATTTCCGTTGTGCCACCACCGATGGCGACATTCTGCCGAGACAGGTAGCGCAGCCCGGTCTCCAGGCCTTCACCGATCTCCCCTACCGCTGACGCGGCTCCCGAAATGGCCAGCGCGGTGTCCATGTCCAAAGTCACCGTCTCGGAGTGGAAGAGCCTAATGAGCGTCCCGGCGGCCGGTGGCAATACCCCGTCCCTGACATTGCGGAACACGTGATCGATCAGCTGCTCGGCCACCGCGCGGTGCACGAGCACGCGGCCCGCCATCTCGCGCACGCGTTCGTTGTCGCCCTGTCCTGTTTTTTCGGAAAGGCCAACGTAGTCAACGGGACTCGTATGGCCGCCCTCGCTGCCACTGCCGCTGGCGAACTCCGAACCCTGCCCGACTGCCCGGCGTTCGTGATACAGCTGCCGCGAAGCCACCGCCCAACCACCGTTGACCTCGCCGACAACGGCGTCGTCGCCGACGTCCACCCCGTCGAGGAACTCCTCGCAGAATTCCTTGGAACCACTCAGCATCGTGATATGCCGCAGCGTGACTCCCGGATGACCGATCGGCACCAGGAACATGGTCAGACCTTCGTGCTTGGGCACATCCCAATCGGTACGAGCCAGACACAGTCCATAGTCCGCGGCGAACGCACTCGTGCTCCAGGTCTTGGCGCCGTTGAGCACCCAGCGGTCGCCCTGGCGTTCGGCGCGGGTGATGACGCCGGCCAGATCTGATCCGCCGCTGGGTTCACTCAACAGCTGCACCAACACTTCATCGCCACGCAGCGCCGCCGCCGATGTGCTGCTTCTTCTGGTCTTCGGTGCCGGTATCGAGCAGGGTCGCGCAGCAGATGGTGAACGTCGGGGTGTTGAGGATCAACGGCATTTCGTAGCGGAGCGACTCGGCGTCGAACGCCTTCTGGTATGCGTAGTCCAGACCGAGACCGCCGTACTCGCGCGGAAAGCAGATGCCGGCGAATCCGCCTTCGTAGAGCCGCTTTTGCAATTCTCGCGCCCTCTTCCAGGCGTCCTCGTCGTCGCGCGGTGCGGGCGGTGGCGACTCGGGGTCGATGGCCGGCAGGTTGTCCGCCAACCACGCCCGGGCACGAGCGGCGAACTCTGCAACGGATTCTGTCGGCGTCATCTGGTCTTGCGTCATTTCGCGGAACGGCCGGCTTTCTCTGACTGCATACACCCGCAGGTTGTGCTCCTCCGGCGTGCCGAATAACGAGCGGTACAACGCAACTCGCCTCAGGTAGAGGTGCAGGTCGTGCTCCCACGTGACGCCGATACCGCCGTGCATCTGTACGCAACCCTGCACGATCCGCCCCGCCATCTCTCCGACGTAGGACTTGGCGATGCTGGCCGACAAGCCTGCCGCCGGTGAGCGGTCAGCAACGTCGGCGACCGCGGCGCTGGTGGTGGCACGGCACGCCTCCAGCCATAGCTTCATGTCCGCGAAGCCGTGTTTGAGCACTTGGTACGACGCCAGCGGACGGCCGAAAGTATGCCGGTCCAGCGCCCACTGGACGGTGAAGTCGAACACCGTTTGCAGGACGCCGACCACCTCGGCGCACTGCAGCACCTGAGCGATCTGGCTCTGCCGGTCGATCAGTGCGGCGGTCTCGGCGGCGTTGCCGACGGCCGCGGACGCGTCCACGTCCACCCCGTCGAAGTGCACTCGCGCATATTGCTTGACCAGGTCGACTGACTGTTGAGGCTCGATCCGGACGCCCGGCGCGTCCGTCGGCACCAGGAACTGACGAATCTGATCGCCACATCGCGCCACCACGAGCAGCAGGGCACTCTGGGCGCCGGCCTCGACGCGGTCCTTGGTGCCGTCGATGCGGTAGCCGGCGCCGGTCTGAGTGGCCGTCACCGACGGGTCCAACGGCGCCCACCCGCGGCCCGGCTCCGAGACCGCCCAGGACGCCACGGTTTGGCCTGAGATCAGCGACTCGATGACGGCGGCGTGGCCTTGCGCGTCGGCGCATTCGGCGAGTGCGGTGAGCACGACACTGACCGGATACAGCGGTCCGGGTGCCACCGTCTTGCCGAGTTGTTCGGCGACCATGGCCAGATCCGCGACACCGCTCTCCGAGACGCTGCCGCCGCCCAACTCCTCCGGAACGAGCAAGCCCGTCCACCCGAGTTCGGCGGCACGCTGCCACCAGGCCGGATCAAAGGAAAGGCCCGCCGCGTGCAGCTCCCGGACGCGGCTTAGCGGCGCTTCCTTCTGCAGAAACGATTGGGTGGTCGAGACGAAAAGTGTCTTTTCGGGAGAGTCGACGGCGGTCATGGTGCCGACAGACCCTTCCGCAACATTCGGTCGCCGCCGCCAAGAATCACGTTCTCGATATTAGCAAACGTCACTACCGTAAGAGATGCCGGAGTTCAGTCGATAATCCGATCGAGCCGCTACATGGCGAACACACGGCGTACCGACTGCGCGTGCAACGCCCGGTTCTCTTGGGAAACAACCCAATCCGGCACCATCGCATCGAAGCCATTGAATGTCGCTGCGATGACGTGCAATTCGGTGTGGACGAAGGCATGCAAAAGCCGATTGGCATAGTCGATGGCTTCGTCGCGGCACGGGTCGATCTCGGAGCAGCTGATGAACGTGGGCGGCAGCCCCTCCAGGTTCGCCCGGTGCGCGGGGACGTGTTGACCGCTGGCGCTGTCAGGCCGAGGTAGTGGCCCCACGCGCGACTCACCGCGGGACCGTTGAGGCCGGGCGTGCGCTGAAACTCGCGCCGCGACGGCGTGGCGTCGGCTGTCGAGCATCGGCTGGTGCAGGATCTGCATGAGGATCTGTGGACCCTCGTTGTCGAACATGCGCTGGGCCAGGCCGGCGACCAGTGCGGCACCCGCATCCCGGCCCATCACCGCGATTCGGCCGGCATCCGCATCCAGCTCGGCGCAGTTCTCGAATCGCGTAGTGGAAGCCCGCCTCGACATCGTCAAGCGCCGCCGGACATGGATTTTCGGGCGCCAGCCGGTAGTCGACCGAGACCACCAGACAGCCACCCTCGCGCGCCAGTTCCACGCACTGAGCGTGGTCGGTGTCCAGGTTGCCGGTCACGAAGCCACCGCCGTGGGCGTACAAAAGCAGAGGCGCCCCTGCGGCGCCTTCGCGCGGCCCCGGTACAAGCGAAGGTCCAGCTGCTGGCCATCCGGACCGGCGATAGATCGCGATTCGACGGCCACGCCATCGGTGCCGACTGACCGCCGCGCACGCTCGGCGGCCAGCCGGTTGGCGTGCTCTCGCTCGGCGGCCAGTGTCTCGGCACGGAATTCGACGATTCCTAGCTACTCGCAGCATCTCGCAACACCGGGTCGATGCGGCTAATGCCTTGCGGCCGGGTCAGATCCGTTTGTGTCATACCCTCTCAACTTCCGGGCTCATGGGGCGGGCTCGTCGTCCGGGTCTGGCGGGCTGCCATGTCGGAAACCATCTTCAAACGTAGACCTGCAATTCCAGCATGGTGAAAGACGCGGTCCAGCGCCGACAATTTCTCGTCGTATTGGCTGATCAGGGCTCTCGGCCCGGCGATCAGCCGGGGCTTGGGCGACTCAGTCTTCCAGGCGGAGCGCGGCGGCCCGCTCACCGGGGAGTGCCTTGACGGTCGCCGGCAGCCCGTACAGAGCCGTCGCGTTGCCGCGCATGATCCGCTCCCGCTGGTCGGCGGGGAACCGGTTGATCGCGTACGTCGGCGAGTCGTAACTCCAGTGCGGGTAGTCCGTCGAGAACATGAGGTTGTCTCCCAGGTCCATCATTTCCAGATACTCGCGGAACTGCTACGGTGTCGGCGTCTTCGAGGGGCTGGGTGGTGAACCGGACGTGTTCGCGCACATACTCCGACGGACGGCGACGCACGTGCGGCAAGTCACCGCGGCGGGCTTCCCAGATCCGATCCATCCGCGACATCACCGGCATCGCCCAGGTGAAGCCGCCCTCGATGAACACCACCCGCAGGTCGGGATGCCGATCGAAGGCGCCGTCGAACACCAGGCTCATCAGGTGCGAGACGTACAGCAGCGGCCAGGACGCGAAGAAGTCGTGCCAGTGCGCGGGGTTGCCGACCGGGTAGAGCGGAATCAACTCGAACGGCGTCTGACCCATCAGGTGCGTGGCCACCGGCAACCCGTTGCGCGCCGCGGCCTCGTAGAGCGGATCGAAATGCGGGTTGCCGAACGGGATTCCGCGGGTCTGCGGTGTCATCAGCACCTGGGCCATGTAGGGATGGCCCGCCCACCGCTCGACTTCGCGCGCCGCCTGCTCGGGTGTCTGCGCGCTGACGCTGATCGACCCGCGCCAGCGGCCGTGCGCAGTTGTGCTTGTCCAGCCACACGTCGGCGAGCCAGTCGTTGTAGGTCGACTTCAGCACGTGCTCGGCCTGCGGCAGCTGCGCGTCGCACATCGGCTCCAGCGATGGCGATGCTGACCCCGGCGTCGAGCAGCAACTGCTTGGCGGCGAAATCCGGGTCGCTGCCGGCGACTCCGCCACCGGGCGGCGCGGCGTCCATGCGCATCGACATCGTCTTGTACGAGTCCGGGGTGTCGTAGAAATGCGGCACCGGCGCTGACCGCATTTCCGGTCGGCCAGATCTTGTCCACCCATTCGGCGGGCGCGTAGGACTTGAGCACGTCGGCCGAGACGGGCAGCGGGTGCACGTCGGTGTCGACGATGGTCGACCGCGATGTCGTCTTCGCTGACCCGTCGGCGAATCCGATCCGTTCGATCGTGGTCATGACACACTCCTCTCCTCTCAGGCCGTCAGCCCGTAAAGTTCGCTGGCGTTTCGCCACAACACCTTTTCGCGCTGGACGGCATCGAGACCCGTCGGCCGCCACGTCCGGCGACGACGCGGACCAGTGCGGGTAGCTCGATCCGTACATCAGCAGGTCGGCCTTGCCGGTGAACTCCATCCAGCGCTGCGTGCTGGCCGCGCTCGATCGGCCCGTCGAATGCCGACGAGCAGAACCGGACATGCCCGGGCAGGTATTCGCTGGGATAGCGGTCGACCCACGGTGTCTGGTCACGCATCGACAGCCAGAAGGTGTCCAGCCGCCACATCAGCGGGGTGAGGATGTCGTAGCCGCCGTCGGCGAAAACGAATTTCAGGCCGGGTAGCCGGCCGAACACGCCCTCGACGATCAGCGTGGCCAGGTGCACGAAATAGTTCAGCGGCATGAACGCCGCGTAGCCCGGGTAGGTGTGCGCGTGCCCGGCGAACGTCGGCGCATGGTCGACGCCGTTGCCGCCGTTGATGTGCACCGCGACCGGCAGCCCGTGGGCGGCCGCGGCCTCCCAGATGGGTTCGAACATCGGCTTGCCGTACGGCTCGCGCGACTGCATCGGAACGCCGACCTGCACCAGCTTGGGATGGCCGGCGAGGCGCTCGATCTCGGCGACCGCGCCCCTGGGGTCCTCGGGGTTGACCCGGATGGTGCCCCGGAATCGGTTGGTGGTGTCGGGCTCGAGCCACCGGTCCAGCAGCCAGTCGTTGACCGCCGCGCAGATCCTGCTGTTGAGCAGGTAGTCGGCGATGTTGCCGCGGGTCAGCGGGTTCAGGATCGCGTAAGTCGACGCCGCCGTCGTCGAACAGATGCCGGCTGACGGTCTCGGGATCCGATCCCGGGTACTGCTCGCCGTAAAGGTCCTGGCGGTAGTCGCCGCCGGGCGCCTGGTACCACTGCTGCTCGACGTCGGGGATCGCCCGCAGCTTGGTGGGCGCGGGCAGATAGCGCCGGATCTCGGCGTTGTAGCGGAAGTGCGGCTGCACGTTGGTATCGATGACGGGCACGGTTCATGCGGTCAGGTACACCTCCCCGTCGGTGACGTCGACCTGGTAGGTACGGACGCGGCGGCGCGGATCGGCGACGTTCTGACCCGTGGTGATGTCGAATTCCCAGTTGTGCCAAGGGCATCGCACGATCTGCCCGTCGCGCACCCGGCGCAGCCTGTCGGGCTCGTCCGGGGCGGATTCGTTGGTGCCCCCGACCAAGCCCAGGCACAGCGGGGCGCCCTCGTGCGAGCAGTAATTCACGATCGCGTACAGCGCACCGTGCACGTTGTACACGCCCACGCCGAACTTCCCGACGTCGACCAGTTTCATCGCGCCGGGCGGCAGCTCGTCGAGGGAGCACACGAATCGGCGTTGGGGCACCCGCGAATCACCGCCTCCGTTACCTACCCAGACCAATACTGTGCCCGTTACGGTAACCATCACAAGCCGTTGGGCTTCGTTGCTATTTATACTATGATAGCGACATTCCGCTCGGACACGCCCGCCGAAGTCGCCGGGGCCTCAGGGACCCGCGTCAACGGCCTTACCGCTTGCTCAGGAGGAGCGCTGATGACGCTCAGCACCGATCCCGACGGCCAGCCCGTCACCCTCGACCTCACCGGTGAAACCAGTCCCTATCCGTTCTTCGAATACATGCGGCGCACCGATCCGGTCTGGCATGGCGCCCTGGGGGACCACTCCCAGATGCCGGAGGAACTGCGGCCGAGCGACGAGTGGGTCTTGTTCGGCTATGACGGCGTGTTCCAAGCGTTCCGCGACGACCGGATCTTCACCTCGGCCGCCTACGAAAAGACCATCGGCTTGGTCATGGGCCACACCATCCTGGCGATGGGCGGCAAAGAACACCACGACCACCGCAACCTGGTGGCCAAGGCCTTCCGGGCCACCGCGCTGGAACGCTGGGAGCCGTCGGTCATCGGGCCGGTCTGCGATCAACTGGTCGACGAAATCAAGAACGACGGTCACGCCGACCTGGTGAAGGCGCTGACGTTCGAGTTCCCGACCCGGATCATCTCGGCGCTGCTCGGACTTCCCCCTGAAGATCTCGACATGTTCCGGCGGCTGTCGCTTGACCTCATCTCGATCCCGACCGACATCATGGCGGGGCTGAACGCCGCGGGCGAGCTGCACGGTTACTTCCTCAACCAGGTCGAGCAGCGGCGCCGCAAACGCACCGACGACATCATCGGCGACCTGGTCGCCGCCGAGATCGACGGCGAGAAGCTCACCGACGAGGCCATCATCGCGTTCCTGCGCCTGCTGCTGCCCGCCGGACTGGAGACCACCTACCGCTCGTCGGGCAACCTGCTGTACCTGCTGCTGACCCACCCCGAGCAACTGGCGATGGTCTAGCAGGACCGGTCGCTGATCCCCGCTGCGATCGAAGAGGGCCTCCGGTTCGAAACGCCGCTGACCATGGTCATGCGGACCACCACCGAAGAAGTCGAAATCGGCGGCAAGACAATCCCTGCCGGCGCGCAGATCGACATGTGCATGGGCTCGGCCAACCGCGACGAAAGTCGTTGGACCGACGCGAATACGTTTCGATATCCGGCGGCCGCGCCAGGCCCACATCGCGTTCGCCGGCGGCATCCACATGTGCCTCGGAATGCATTTGGCCCGGCTGGAAACCCGGGTCATGCTGAACAGCCTGCTCGACCGCGTCACGAACCTGGCCTTTGTTCCCGACGACGGAACCGGCGAGGAGTCCAGGATCGTCGGCCTCACCTTCCGATCGCCGAACAAGCTTCCCGTCACGTTCACCCCGGCCGCTATGAAAAGCCGGGCGGCGATCCTGCATGATGTCGGCGGGCCCTGGTCTGTCGAGGATTTCGAACTGGACGCGCCGCGCGCCGGCGAGGTTCTGGTCGAGATGGCCGCCGCCGGGATGTGCCACTCCGACGACCACATCCTCAAGGGCGACATGTCGGCGCCCAACGAGATGCTGCGCTCGCTCGGATTGCCCACCATGTTCCCGATGATCGGCGGTCACGAGGGTTCGGGTATCGTGCGTGAAGTCGGTGACGGCGTAACGGAATTCGCGCCGGGCGACCACGTCGTGATGTCGTTCGTCGCCGTCTGCGGGCAGTGCCGCTGGTGCGCGAGCGGTATGGAGTACATCTGCGACATGGGTGCCAGCGTGCTGACGCCGGGCATGCCGACCGACGGCACCTTCCGCCATCACACCGCCGACGGCAAGCCACTGGGCCATCTGGCCAAGGTGGGCGCATTCGCCAAACACACTGTGGTGTCGACGAATTCGCTAGTGAAGATCGAGCCGCACCTACCGCTGGCGCCCAGCGCGCTGCTGTCCTGCGCGATTCCGACCGGGTTCGGTTCGGTGGCCAACCGCTCCAATATGCGACCGGGCGATACCGTCGTCGTGATCGGCGTCGGCGGAATCGGCACGGGCGCGATTCAGGGCGCCCGAGTCGGCGGTGCCGCGTACATCGTCGCCGTCGATCCGGTGGAATTCAAGCAGAAGTCTGCGTTGCAGTTCGGCGCCACCCACACCGCCGCAACCGCGGTTGAGGCGCTGGATCTGGTGCGCGACCTGACCTACGGAGTCATGGCGGACGCCGTCGTGGTCTCGCCGTCCCTGATCGTCGCCGAGGATGTCCGCGACGCGGTGCGGCTCACCCGCAAGGGCGGGACCTGTGTGCTCACCGGCATGACCTCACAGTTGACCAGCTCAGTCAAGATCGATCTGCAGGAATTCATCCTGATGAACAAGTCGCTCGCTGGCACCGTATTCGGCTCGTGCAACCCGAAAGCCGACATCTTCCGGCTGGCCAGGCTCTACCAGACCGGGCAGCTCCAGCTCGACGAGATGATCACCAGGCGTTACCGTCTCGACGACATCAACGACGCTTACGACGACCTCCGGAACGGCAAAATCGTCCGGGGCATCATCGATTTCGGGATCGAGTAAACCCCCGTAGCCCTCGCCTTCAGTCGTCATGCCTGCCCGCCCTTTGCTGACTTCTTCTGTGCCATCAGCCGCTGCAGCTGACCGTATGCGTCGATCGGACTATGCAGGGCCAGACCACCGTCGGCGTGCACGATCTGGCCTGTCACCCACGGTAATTCGAGCACACCGATGATTGCTCCGGCCACGTCGGCGGCTTCGCCCAGGCCGCCGAGCGCGGTTCGCTCGGACAGGCCTTCCACCCAGCCGGGCAGCGCTTCCGGGTTGGGCAACATCGGCGTTCGGGTAACACCGGGCCCGACGGCGTTCACCCGGATGCCGTGTGTCCCCCACTCCACGGCGGCGACCTTGACCAACATGTCCACGCCGGCTTTCGACACGCAATAGGCGCCCATGTCGCGATCGGCGATCGAGCCGCTGATGCTGGACACCGCGACGATCGAACCACCCACCCCGGCGTCGACCATGGCCTGCGCTGCCGCGCGGATCGTCAACCAGGTGCCGGTGAGGTTCACCGCCAGCACCCGTTCCCACTCCGCGGGCGATTGTTTGAGCAGCACGCCCGCCGCTCCGACCGCGGCGCAGGTCACCACTCGGGTGGGCACACCATGCTCACGCACGGTTTGTTCCATGGCCGCCGACACCGCCTCGGGATCGCTGATATCACAGGCGATCTCGCTATCCGACAGATCCCACACCACGACGTCGTGACCCGCGTCGCGCAGCCGGCCCGCGACTTCATGCCCGATCCCGGAGGCGCCGCCGGTCACCAGTGCGGTGCTCATTTCGCCCGCCCGATCAACTCGACGAGTACCCCGTCCGGCGCGGTGATCACCGCCATTGTGACGGTCTTTCCGTCCGGGGCCGCGACATCGATGCGACGAACATCCTTGGTGAATCCCAGTGCCGCCAAGGCGGAGAGCGTCTCATCGACTTCACGCTGCAGCGAGAGCAGGAAGAATCCGTGCCGTGGCGCCGCGTCTGGCGGTAGTGCCTCGTCGGCGCCCGCCAGCTCCACGAGTTCCACGATCCCGCTCCCCGGTGTTTGCGGGTCGCCGAGAAAGATCGACCGCAGCCGATCGGTCTTGGCCCCGAACAGTTCTGGCCAATCGCCGGTGAACTGATAGTCCATCAGCTGGCTCATGCCTAGGCCGTCGCACCAGAATCGAAGCGAGCGTTCGACGTCGGAGGTGCAGATCGCGGAGTGGTGGACACCTAACATGGGCTTCCTCTCGATTGCAGAATCTCTGCGCAGACCTTTGCCTATATCTTGATCGCCGGGATTAGCCTGCTGACATTCCAGGTTCGGTCTCGTCGTGCGGACAGGGATGAAATCGCCAGTGCGACAGCCGTTATCACAACCAGCACGACGATCGATTGCCAGAGCCGGGCGTCGATGCCGCCGAGTATGAGCTGGCGGAGTCCGTTGACGCCGTATGTCATCGGATCGAAGCGATGCAAGATCTGGAAGGGCCGTGACGTGGTCTCCACGGGGTACATGCCGCCGGCGCTGACGAGCTGCAGCATGAGCAGGGCCATGATCAACACGCGGCCCACCGCCGGACCGACAAGCGCGTTGATCGCCTGCGTCGCGGCCACGAATGCACCGGAGATAAGGACCATGAACCCCAGCATTGCCACCGGGTGCACCGCGTGCATACCGAGGGCGAATCGGACCACGCAGTAGAGAATGATTGCCTGGAAAAGCGCAATCGCAGCCGCCGGCAGATAGCTGGCCAGCACCACGCGGACCGCGAGCACCTCTGCGGCGATCGCGCGGCTCTGCAAGGGCCGCAGCACCATCCACAGCACCAAAGCGCCGAAGAACAAGGCCAGCGTCAGGAAGAACGGAGCCATGCCGGTGCCGAAGTTAGGCGCGGCGTTCTCATGCGAGGCTTCGAGTTGCACCGGGCCACCGATAGTGGCCGCGACCGCGTCCTTTTGCTGGGTCGTCCAGTTGGGTAACTGCTTAGCCCCGTCGGCAAGTTTGGTCGCCAGCTCGGCCGATCCCGCCTTGAGTTGCTGCGCTCCGTCGTCGAGTTTCGCTATGCCGCCAGCCAATTCCGCGTTACCGGAGGCGAGCTGCTGTGCTCCGTCGCGGAGTTGGGTGAGCTTAGTCGTCAGCTCCTGGCCCCTATTGCCGACTTGGTCGAGGGCCGATCCCAGCGGGCTGCCGGGTGTGCGCAGGGCGGAGGTCATCGCGATCGCGGCGTTTTGCGCGTCGGTGAGGCGCTGCCGAATCTGGGGGGTGAACTGGTGCTGCCGGAGCTGGTCCTGGATGCCGCGCAGGGTATTTGCGACTGCCGGATCCGGGCCCGCGGAGAGCTGATCAATCACCGATGAAAGCGAGTTTGCGGCGGCATCCTGCGCCGTGGCGATGGTACCGATCTGATCGTTGGCCTGCTGTAGCGCGCTCGCACCCTGTTGCAGTTGCTGCGTATTACCGCTGATCTGCGACAGTGCGTTGGTTATCGCGATAAGGGGGTCGGTGGCCTGGTTGATCCCATCCGAGAGTTGCCGGGCACCGGCAGCAAGCCTGGCCGAACCGGACCGGGCGGTGTCAAGACCAGCCACCAGCTGACCGGCGCCGTCATCGAGCCGAGCCGCCCCGTCGGCAGCCTGCTTGATCCCCGCTCCAGACGAAACCACCACCGAAAGCATGTGATTGACCGCCTGTCCGGAGATCCGGGTGGAGACGGCGTTGAGCACCTGGCTGATAGCGGTGCGACCGATACTCGTCGAGATGTAGTTGTTGGCGTCGTTGTAGAAGGCGATAAGGCTGGCCTTCTTGGGTTGCCCGGTCACTGGCGATGCGATCGCCGCGCTGAAGTCCGGCGGCAATTCGACCATGAAGTAGTACTTGCCGTGGTCGACCCCGTTACGCGCTTCCGATAAGTCCACGACGTGCCAGTCCAAGCCGCCGTCCGCGGTCAGGCTCTTGGCGATCTCTGCGCCGGCGTTGAACTGCTCCCCGGATACGACGGCGCCACGGTCCGAGTTGACCAGTGCCACCGGCATTTTGTTGGTGTGGCCGAAGGGATCCCAGAACGCCCACAGGTACAGCGCCCCATACACCAACGGCAGCAGCATCAGGACAATGATGGCCACCCGCGTCAATCGGTTGCGACCGAAACGCTTTATCTCCGAGCCGAATGCGAGTCCAGCTAGCATCATCAATCCCCTTCGGTCAGGATGCGGTGATCGTGAAGTTCGTGGTCGGGTGCGTCCGTGCCGAGCGGGTTGGTGACACCGACGACGACAGTGCGGTCCTTCGCGATCGCGCCGAGCCGCTCCACCGCGATCGCTCGCCGGGAACTGTCACGAACCTGCTCGAGGTCGCCGACCACCAGGATCGGCCGGTTCGACAGCAGAGCCAGCGTGATGCGCAGCAAAAACAGCTCCAGGTCCGACAATTCAACGATGTAGGCACCGGAGGGCGGCGGCGGCGTTTCGCCGAAGACCTCTGTCAGCTCGGCCTGACCGGCTTGCAGCGGCACCAGTGAATACCACGGCGCCAACCACCGGCGTTGCTCAGCGAGCACGGTCTCCACGGTCACCGACTCCTCCAGGTCGTCGATGTCGTCGAAGGCCGCGATCGAGCAGTGTCGGCGAATCGCGTGCGGCGTCGTTTGGCCGAGCACGGTCAGCGAGCCGTGGGTGGCCTTGAAACGCCCCGCGACGGTCAACAGCAGCGTGGTCTGCCCCGGCCCGCCAGGCATCTGAATCGCGTGAAAACCCGGCGTGAGCGCGAGATCGACACCCGAGAACAATGGTCCGTGCTCGCCGCTCACCCCTAATCCGGTGGCGACGATCACCGGCGCACGAGCGTCCGACTCGTCTGTCGTATCCATGTGGGCGCTCTCCCTACTCGCCGGAATCCGGAACCGATTCCAGCAGTGCGGTGATCAATTGCGTGAGCAGGTCAGGGTTTATGGTTCCTGGGCGCAAGACTTCTTCCATCGCGACGCCCAAATTAAGGGTGACGACGAGCTGGGCGAGGTCGGCCAGCCGCCGATCGGAGGGCATGGTGTCGCTCGATTTGACGATGTGAAGTGCTTGCTCGGCGGCGGCGCGACGGCGTTCGATCAGTCGCTCGCGAAGCTGCGGATCGCGCTGTGCACGCAGCCAGTACTCAACCAACAGGACGTAATAGTCGGAATGGTCACGAACCGAGTCGAGCACCGAACGGCTCAATTCGTTTGCGGCCGCTGTAGTGTCACCGCCGCTGCGGTCCAGCACTGTGGCGATCTGCTCGCCGCGCAGCTCGAACTCGCGGTCGACCAGGGCTAGGAACAGTTCGTCCTTGGACTCGAAGTTCGAGTAGACCGCACCCTTCGTGAAGCCCGCAGCCTGACCGATCGCATCGATAGTGGCACCGGCGAACCCTTCGGCGGCGAACACTTTCGAGGCCGCGTCCAAGATCCGGTCGCGTACCTCGCCGCGGGTGGGGCGGGTTCGATCCGGCTTGACGGGTGACATGCCCAGCAGCATACTCTCTGGTATCGATTAGATACCAATGAGTATCGAATGGGTCTTTCTGCCACTGCGGCTGCAAGTCAATGGCGCGCGCATCAGCGCAGCTTGGCATCGATTTCGAAGGCCAAGCACAACTCGGCAAGCTCGAGGGGGACGTTGATCGATCGCCCAGTGCATTCCTCGATCCGGCGTAGCCGGTGGCGAACGGTGTTGGGATGACAGAACAATTCCGCCGCGGCCTCGGGTATCGAGCCGCTATGCGCCACCCACACGCGAAATGTCCGGTAGAGCAGGTCGCTATCAGCGACGCCGGCCAGCCCGCCCAGCACCGCGTCCGCCAGTCGCAGGTTGACGTCCGGAGCGGTCACCGCGGCGATGCCCAGGACGCTGTCCTCGAACTCCACGACCGGCTCGCTCTCGTTTGACCCAGTGACCGCGATCCGGGCGTAGCGAAGCGCGGTCCCGATCTCGGCCAGCGCATCGAATTGCGGACTGACTCCAATGCCGTGGCTGCTCATCCGTCGCAGGGTCGCGATCAGGCTCGCGCGGGCGGCGTCCGAGGGCAAGTGGACGATGCCGATTTGCAGCTCGGGCAACAGTCGCCAGGCCGAATAGATGTCGGTGCTGCGCAGGATGTCGACGATGCCGGGCAGCGCGTGCTTGCCCAGCTCGGGTGTCCGCGCGGCGACGACGACATAGGGGCCCCGAGTCGGAAGCCCGAGCAGGTCGGCGATCTCCCACGGGCTGTGGCTTGTCGATGCCGTGCCGGAGAACAAGGCCTCGGTGAGTGCCGCACGTTCGGCCTCGTCATGGACGGCCTGCTGCGTCGCTCGCCGCCGGTAACCGGTCGTCATCGCCTCGGTGTAGACATCCTGTGCCTCCCAGATCCGCTCGGTCACGGTGAGTAACGCCTGCTGGGCGATATCACCGTGCGCCTCCACGATGTCCAGCAGCGCTTGCCAAATGAGGTGCGAGCCGATGCGGTAGGCCGACATCACCACGTGCAGCGGAACCCTGCTCTGGGCGCGAGATTCGCCGGTGAGGGCGGCCGGCGTGGTGTCGAATGTCTGGGGCCCGGCTAATCCGCCGAAGATGAAACGCACATTGTCGGTGCAGCTTTCGACAAGTTGATCCTGACTGACGACGTCGGCGTCCCGATAGAAGTCGATTTCGACGCGGATCGCCGAGGCGACCGCGGCGCCGAGTTGTTCCGTTCGCCGGATCAACTCGGCACCGATTAGCGACACCTGCTCGGCTGTCCGTTCCGCGCTCATGCCACTAAACCTAGAAGCGCGGCGCCATCTCGTCACGCGCGGGCGCACCGCGCGTGTTCGAACCGAATCAGCCCAAATGCGCCAGCTGCGGTTTGGTCCGCACCACGATGACCGTGGGCCCGTCGGCGGTCAGCGCCGTGCTGAACTCTTCGGCGAGCTTTTCGGTGGTGTCGACATTGACCGCTCGGCAGCCGAAACCCGTTGCCAACGAAGCAATGTCAAGTCCCGGCAGATCGAGCCCGGGCACGTTCGGGGTTTTCTCCAGCAGTGCGAACGATTTGAGGATCGAGTACTCCTCGTTGCGCATCACCACGAACACGATGGGCAGCCGGTGCTGGGCGGCTGTCCATATCGCCTGAACCGAGTATTGGAACGACCCGTCGCCGATGGTGGCGACCACGGTTCGCTTGACCCCGCGGGCGCGATCGCCCAGTGCGACGCCCACCGCCCCCGGCACGCCCCAGCCGATCCCACCACTGGCGGTGGCGAAGAACGAACCCGGGCGGGTAGTGGGCAGCCAGTGCAGCTGCTGAGCCATCGTCGACGTCGACTCCGTGACTACCGGGGAGTCGGCGGGCTTGAGGGTGGCCAGTGTGGACCACGCCGCGTCCGGGGTCAGTGGCGACGACGAGGCGTCGACTATCTCAATCGTCCGCGGGCGGCGCGGCAGGGGCCGTCCCGGTACCGCGGTCGTTGATCAGCTCCACCAGCTGCTCGAGGGCCAGCCGGGTATCGCTGATCAGGCTGTCACCGACCGGCGCGGCTCCGGCCAGCGCAGGATCGGCGGTGATCTGCAGCAGTTCGCTGCCCTCGGGCAGGTACTCGCCGGCCACGTAGGGGTAGTACCGGAAGACCTGCGCTCCGATCACCACCACCAGGTCGTGACCGCGGAGCACCTCGGCGACGCCCGCAACGGTCAATGGCAGCATGCCCTCATACAGCGGGTGGTTCTCCGGAAATGAGGCACGGTCGGGCAGCGGGCCGCTGTGCACCGGTGCACCCACCTTCTCCGCGAACGCCACCCCGGCGTCCCAGCCGCCGCTGCGATCGACCTCCGGCCCGAAGACCAGCAACGGCCGCTGCGCGCGGTTGATCCGTTCGGCGAAGTCGCGCAGCCGCTCGGCGTCGGGTGCCACCCGATGGCTCACCGTCCTGACCACCGCCGGCCCCAGGGCCGGCTTTTCCC
The DNA here is from genome assembly GCA_963832935.1 of uncultured Actinomycetota bacterium. GTDB lineage: Bacteria > Actinomycetota > Actinomycetes > Mycobacteriales > Mycobacteriaceae > Mycobacterium. The sequence goes on along the minus strand of CAWHWA010000004.1, from coordinate 480,278 downwards.
AATCGTCAAGCGGTATCGACAGATACACCGGGCCCGCCGGTGGCTGCAAAGCCACGGTGTAGGCGCGCATGAACGCCGCCGGTACATCCTCGGCGCGCTTGGGTTCGTACGCCCACTTCACCCACGGCGCCGGCATTAGGGTCGGATCGGGGTTGGACAAATACGGATCGCACAGCACCATCTCGCGGGTCTGCTGGCCCGCGGTGACGATGAGTGGGGTGTTGCCCTTGTACGCCGCGACCAGGCTGCCCATCGCGTTGCCGGTTCCGGCGCTGGTGTGCAGGTTAACCAGCGTGGGTTTGCCGGTGGATTGCGCGAACCCGTCGGCCATGGCCAGCACCGAGGCTTCCTGCAGCCCAAGGACATAGGTGAAATCGTCGGGGAAGTCTTTCAGGAACGTTTGCTCGGTGGAACCCGGGTTACCGAACACCGTCGTCAAGCCCAACTCACGAAGCAGGTCGTAGGTAACTTCGTGGACCGTTTTTCCCTTTGCCATGAGTTTCCCAACTTTCTGTCCCACGCGGTTAAGGACGCGACCGCAGTGCGCCGCGTTTCAGTCTCGCCCTTGGATGCCGCGATGTCGATGTAATCGTGCACAGCGTTGGGCGGGGCCCGGTGTGCCGAAGCACAACGGCGTCGACAGGCTCATACCGGTGACGCACACTGTGGCCATGCATGGAATCGAAGTCAGCGAACTCGGCGGCCCGGAAGTCTTGGCCTACGTTGAGATCTCACAACCCGCACCCGGTGCCGGTGAGGTGTTGATCGCAGCCGAGGCGATTGGTGTGAACTTCATCGACACCTACTTCCGGTCGGGCCTGTATCCGCACGATCTGCCGTTCGTGCTCGGCGCGGAGGTGGCCGGAACCGTCGCAGCAACGGGCGCCGGAGTAACCGGATTGCGGGTGGGCGACCGGGTGGCGACCGCCGACGCTGTGGGTGCCTACGCCGAATACTGCGTTGCGCCAGCAGATCTCGTCGCATCGTTGCCCGGCAATATCGCCTTCGATGTCGCCGCCGCGGCATTGCTGAAGGGCATGACCGCGCACTTGCTGGTCAAGTCGGTGTACCCCGTGCGGGCCGGTGAGATGGTGTTGCTGCACGCCGGTGCGGGCGGGGTCGGCCTGATCCTGACCCAGTGGGCGACGAGCTTGGGGGCCCGCGTGATCACGACGGCATCCACCCCGGCCAAGGCCGAGCTCTCGCGGCAGGCCGGTGCGGTCGAGGTGCTCGACTATCCCGATGACGCACAGCGATTCGGCGCAAAAGTCCGTGAGCTCACCGACGGTAGTGGAGTGGCTGCCGTGTACGACGGCGTCGGCAGGTCCACCTTCGACGCCAGCCTGGCCAGCCTGGCCGTCCGGGGCACGCTCGCGCTGTTCGGCGCCTCCAGCGGACCGGTTCCTCCGGTTGACCCCCAGCGGCTGAACGCGGCAGGCTCGGTCTACCTCACTCGGCCGTCGCGGAGCCACTTCGTACGCACTCGTGACGAGTTTGCTTGGCGAACGGGAGAATTGTTCGACGCAATCGCCGCCGGCAGCATCACAGTCACGGTGAGCGCCCACTATCCACTTCGGGAAGCCGCCGATGCGCATCGAGATCTTCAAGCGCGCAAGACCATTGGCTCAGTGGTCCTCACCCCGTAGCGGGCCCCACTCAGACCAGCGAGTACCGAACCGGCAGGTGCTTGAGGCCGCCGACGAACGTCGTAGCAACCAATTCCGGATCGCCAGTCAGCTCAATCGATTTGAGTCTGGGCAGCAGCTCGGAGAAGAAGCTGTTGACCTCCATGCGGGCCAGGGCCGCGCCCATACAGAAGTGCACGCCATAGCCGAAGGCCAGATGTTTGTTGGGGTCACGCCCTACGTCAAAGCGGAACGGGTCGTCGAAAACATCCTCGTCGCGATTGCCCGACACGTATGACAGCAGCACGGAATCGCCTGCGGCAATGGGTATTCCGCGGACAGCTGGTGTCCCGGGTGGCGGTCCGCATGAACTCTTTGACCGGGGTGACCCAGCGAATCATCTCCTCGGTGGCCAATGGCATCAAGTCGAGATTGTCACCGCAGCCGCTCACGCTGGTCGGGATTTTCGATCAGTGCCTGCAGGCCACCGGAGATGGTCGCGCTGGTCGTGTCGTGACCCGCGGTGGCGACGATGAGGTAGTAGGACACGGTGTCGATATCCGACAATGGTTCCCCATCGACGCGGGCGTTGGCGATCGCCGACGCGAGATCCTCGGTCGGATGCTCACGGCGCGAAGCGGTCACGCCGTTGAAGTACTGGAACATGTCGAGCAACGCGGGTATCTGATCCTCGGTTGACGGCTGCCCCGTTTGAACTCGCTGTCATCGCTACCGAATAACTCCTGGGTGAGCTTGAGCATTCGAGCGAAGTCGGCCTCCGGGATGCCCAGCAGAGACATGATCACGAAGAGCGGGTAGTTGACCGCGACCTGCTGGACGAAGTCGCATTCGGGCCCGACGGCCATCATCTTGTCGACGTAGATTTTGGCGAGTTCGTCGACGCGAACCTTCAACGCGCGCATTGCTTTTGGGCGAAACCAATCCGAGCCGATCGCACGCACCACCCGGTGTTGCGGGTCGTCCATGTGGATCAACGTGCGAACGCCCGCGTTGGCCTGCAGTTCATCGCCCTCGGTGGTGGTAAGGACCGGGCGCGGCCAATTGCTGAACTGCATGTTCTCGCGCTCGATGTCCATGATGTCGGCGTGTTTGGTGATCGCCCAGAACGGCCGGTAGTCGGGCACATCGACCCATGACACCGGTGCGCTGGCGCGCAGCTGAGCCAGCGCCGCATGCAGTCGTTTCTCATCGGTGTACGCCAACGGATCTGCCAACAACTTTGCGGCGTCATCCATCGTCGTTGTGCTCACTGGCGAAACTCCTTCATTGCGGCGGCAATACAGGCCGGGGAAGCATCGAAAAATATCGGCAGCACGCGGTCGACCACGCCGTCGCAGCGGTTCTTCAGGGCGGCACCGACTTGGTCGACGGGGCCGACGACCGCGAAAGCCGCGAGCATCTCGTCGTCGATCAGCGATCCCATCGCGTCCCATTCACCCTGCTTGGACAGCCGGTTCAGCTCGGTGTGCAGGTCGCCCCAGCCGTGCAGCTCAAGCACTTTGCGGTAAGCAGGCGTGGATCCGTAGAAGGCGATCTGCTTGCGCGTGGCGGTCGCCGCCGCCGCCACCTCGTCGTCGTTCTCGCCGGTCGCGACCATCACCTCGCACGACACCTCGAAGTCGGCGCGGTCGCGGCCGCTGGTACCCATGCCGCGCAGCAGCGCGGGCATCGTGACCTCGTCGAGGTAGCGCTTCGAGACCATCGGGTGGCCGAGGTGGCCGTCGGCGACCTCGCCACACATCTCGGTCATCACTTCACCGACGGCAGCGACGAACACCTTTGGCACCGAGTAGGGGTGCGGCTCCGGGGTGAACATCGGCGTCATGATCTTGTGCGTGTAGAAATCGCCCTCGAAGCTCAGCCTGGTGCCGTCGGTCCAGGTGGACCAGATGGCGTGTAACGCGGAGACGAATTCGCGCATCCGTCGCGCCGGATGACTCCACGGCATACTGAATCGCTTCTCGATGTGGGGCTGGATCTGGGTGCCCAGGCCGAGAATGAAGCGGCCCTTCGAGTACGCCTGCAAGTCCCAGGCGACGTTGGCGACGGTCATCGGATTGCGCGCGAACGCCACCGCGATGTTGGTGCCCAGCCCGAGTCGCGACGTGTGCTCGGCGGCCAGCAGCAGCGGCAGAAACGGGTCATGACTGGTTTCGGCCGTCCAGCCCCCGTCATACCCCTGTTGTTCCAGGTTGCCGACCGCTTCAACCACTCGTTCGAGCCGATTGGGGATGCCGCCGTCGATCTTCAGGCGGGGCCTGTTACCCATGCGGGTGACTTTACAGTAAGCAATCCAGTATGTGACCCTGCTCATCTAGGCGCGCGCGATCGCATCCGCACGAGGTAGGACTGACGCATGACGAAAGCCCAGGATTGGGACGGGACGCTCGAGGATCTCGACCGCCGCCGTCAGCACGCGTGGGGCATGGGCGGGCCCGAGCGGCTCGACAAACACCGGGGCAAGGGGAAGCTCGATGCCCGCGCGCGCATCGAGCGGCTGCTCGACCCGGGCACCTTCCGCGAAATCGGCACGCTCGTCGGCGGTGACGTCGCGGCCGATGCGCTGGTCGTCGGGTCCGGCTCGATCAACGGCTCGCCGGTCATGCTGGGCGCCGAGGACTTCACCACGATGGCCGGCAGCATCGGACCCGGCGGCAACTCCAAGCGATACCGCATCGCCGAGCTGGCGCTGCGCGACAAAGTTCCGCTGGTGATGCTGCTCGAAGGCGCCGGCTTTCGTCCCACCGGCGGACACTACGGGCGCACCCCCACCGACCTGCTCGCCCAGGCGCAGTGCTCGGGCCGCGTGCCGACCGTCGCCGCCGTGCTCGGCCCCTCGGCCGGACACGGCGCACTGGTCGCCCCGGTATGCGACTTCCGGATCATGAGCTCCCAAGGCGCGATCTTCACGGCTGGTCCCCCCGTCGTCAAAGAATCCACCGGAGAAGACATTTCGAAAGAGGACCTCGGCGGACCCGGCACCGCGTTGCCCAGCGGAGTCATCCACAACGTCGCCGAGGACGACGAAGCCGTGATCGCCGACATTCGCCGCTACCTGTCCTACTTTCCGCCCAGCGCATGGTCGTACCCGTCGCCGCTGCCCGCCTCTGAAGCGGGGGCAGACAGCGAGCCACGGCCGACGCCCGAACTGCTCGACATCGTCTCGCGCGACAACCGCCGCGTCTACGACATGCGTGCCGTGCTCGACGTGGTCTTCGACCGGCCGGACTGGTTCGAAGTCCAGCCGCAGTACGGCAGAGCGATCATCTGCGCGCTGGCCCATCTCGGCGGCCATCCGGTCGCGGTCGTCGCGAATCAGCCCAACGTGATCGCGGGATCCATTGACGCCGACGCCGCGGACAAGGCGGCGCATTTCATCCTGGTGGCCGACTCATTCCACCTGCCACTGATCTTCTTCGCGGACAATCCCGGCATGCTGCCCGGCAGCCGGTCCGAGCGCAACGGGGTGCTGCGCGCCGGCGCGCGAATGTTCGCCGCCCAGACCGCGGCCACCACGGTGAAGCTGCACGTCACGTTGCGCAAGGCGTATGGGTTCGGCTCGATGGTCATGTCACTGCTGGGTTTCGACCACCAGACCGCGACCTTCGCCTACCCGGGCGCGACGATGGGCGCGATGAGCGCGGCAGCGCTCGGCCGGGCCACGCATGCCGGCGAGGACCTGGCCGAGAAGCTGCGCAACGCCGAGTTGGAAGCGTCGTATCGGTCGGCCGAGCACATGGGATTCGACGAACTCATCGATCCGCGCGAGACGCGCGACGCCTTGCTGGCTTCCCTGCTTCGGGGCCTGTCGGCCCGGCAGGCCGTCGCCGAGCCGGTGAGCCGCACCGTCATCATGCCGTGAGTAGCTCCGCTTGCCCGATCGAGTGTGCGGTGAGGCATCGAGTGTGCGTCCAGGGCGGGGAAAACGCCGAAATGCCTCCTCCAGCGCACACCCGAATCCGCCAGCGCACACTCGAAACCGTGCGCCGATGTGCACGAGGCCCTAGCCGCGGTAGGCCGCGACGACCGGCTCGAGCTCGTCAGGCGTAGCGCCGTGCATGATCACCGCGTCGGCCCCGTACTCGAATTCCTTGCGGATGCGATCCGCACACTGCTGGGACGAGCCGGTGGCCGACGGCTCCAGCCACTCGTCGGGAATCAGCGTCGCGATGTGCTCGATCTGCTCCGGAGTCGCCTTGTGATCGATGCCGCCGGCGACCGAGGTCACCACCGAGTCTGCCCGGAACCGTTCCAGCACAGCGGGATCCCAGTTGTTCGTCTGCACCAATAGGTCGCCGTACCCCTGCAGATAGGTGGCCAGCCGCGCGACGGTCTTCTTCAGCCGCAGCTCTTCGGGCAGGTGGTCGCCCACCGTGGCGAAGCACGACCACACCCGCACGCTGTCGGGATCGCGGCCCGCCTTTTCCGCCGCGGACTTGACGGTTTTGACGCAGCGCTGCAACGTCTCCGGCGTGAAGTAGGTGTGCAATATGACGTCATCGAACGCCCGGCCGCCGAGCGCGAGCGTGTTGGGCCCAAATGCCACCAGCGCCAGGCGAATGTCTTCGTTGAAGTCCGGGTCCAGAAAGAGGATGGGGTATTTGCCCATCGGGCCGTCGTGGTTGAAGATCAGCTCGCCGTGGAACAGCCGCCGCATGACCTGCGCCCAGTCCTCCATCTGCGCGGTCGTCACCGCGGGTATGCCGAACGCCCCGTAGATCGCGGCGATGCCACGCCCGATGCCCAACGTGAACCGCCCGCGGGAGAGCCGGTGCATCGTGGTCGCCCACGACCCGGTGATCAGCGGATGCCGCGTGTTGTGATTGGTTGCGGCGGTGGCGATCTGCATCCGGTTGGTCACCGCGCACGCCGCGCCGACCAGAGACGACGCTTCCTTGACGTTCCAGCGCTCGGAGATGAATGCGGTGCCGAAGCCCAGCTCCTCGCCGCGGCGAGCTTCGTCCATCAACGTCGCCGGCCCCTCACCGCCGGCCCCGGCGAGCAGGTAATAGCCCAATTCGTCGAGTGTCTTGGTCAACGCCAAACTCCTTGCTTGTAGCCACAATTCCAGACTTCGGTTATCTTCCCGGCCACGACGCGGAAGATCTCCATGCTGCCGACGTCAACATTGGTGCCATCGTTGAGCGTCATCGGAGACTGGTAGACGATGGCAACGTGTTCGCCGTCGTCGCCGGCAACCACCAGGTTCAGGTCGAACCTGATGGTTTTGAACATGGCCCAGTGATCGATGATGCGGTCGACTGCCTCCTGGTGCGTGAGCTGTGTCGCCTCGCCCACCTCATGCCGGATGACCGTGTCGCCGATCAACTCCGCGGCGAGCGCGAAGTCGCGCTTATTCCACACCACGAGGTTGTAAAGTTCGACGACCTCGCGCGCCGTCCGAGTGGCCGTCATGGGGCCGGCACCACATCTGGTCCTTTTTGCGAGGCCACCCCGCGCAGGAATCGCTCGGTAACTCGCTGCACGCGGCGGGAGAAGATGTGGCCGACGTGGCTGCCGTCGTACCAGTACAGCTGGCCGCCCCAGCGTTCCTGCAACGCTTCGGTGGGTTCGCGCATCGCCATTCGATCGTGCCATGCTCCGACGATGAGCCGGCGGTGCGGCGGCGGTGCCGGATCGACCGCTCAGCGGGTCGATTACCGACGTCAGTTGCGCAACCACCGGGGATCCCAGCAGATCCCGGAAGTCGTCACGGGCAGACCCCCAGCGGGACAGGTGCCGCGCGATCATCGCGTTGAGCCCCAGAATCGGGGTATACAGCGCAACACCGTCGACTTGCCGCTCCAGGTGCGAAACCAACGCAGCAACCGGGGTGCCCATCGAAATCCCTGACACCACAACCGCACTGGCTTGGGGTTGCACCCAGCGCACTACGGCACGCACCTCCGACACCGCGCGCATCATGCCCGCGACGTTGCCGAGTGGATCCATGTCCGGATAGGCCGGCCATTCGCGGCGCCGGCACCCGTGGCCCGGCTGCACCGGCATCGCGACGTTGAACCCCAGCGTGTGGTGGATGCGGCCGATGCGAGACAGCAACAAGTCTTCGGTGCCGCCCTGACCGGCCCCGTGTACCCAAACCAGCCACGGCCGCGGGCCGCCGCGGTGGCGGCACAGGTGCACCACCGCCCTCGCCGGGCCACTGAGACCTTCGGCTGCCAGCGTCTCCGGTAGCTCCGGGTCATGCTCGAACGTCATCCGCTCGTATGCCAGTTTGCCGATTCGCCGGCGTCGTATCGACGTCACTTGCAACGGTTTTGGCGCAGCATGTGCGCCGTCAATGCCCAGCGCCGACAGCTGCTCGGCCGCCGGTGCGCACGCGCTCAGCGGTCGCACATCTTTGGTCAGGTTTCCGCCCAGCAACGAAAAACCACTGAGGACAAGTTCGTCCAACATGACCTCGCCGAACTGGCGCACGCCCCGCGGCGACGCCGGGATCCAGCCCGTCGATTCGTTGAGGCCGGCCACCGTGCGCGGCAGCACCATGCCCAGTTCGCGGCCTAGCTCCCTGGAGAGGCCCAAGGACCGTTTCGCCAGCGAAAATCCAGCCATGCCGCTCACCTTAAACCGCCTAAGTCAGCTTGAAACCGCTATATTCGCCGGCGGCGATTTCATCGCAGCGGCGCCGATATTCGGGGATTCCACCGGTATAGCCCATGTACATCCGCTTCTTGCCGGGCACGTTACCGCCGTTGTACCAAGAATTGCAGGACGGGTGCACCAACACCGTCGGCGCGACAAGCGCGGTGGCGTGGTCGATCCATTCCTGCTGCGCGCTACCCAGCGCCTCGATAGCGCGGATTCCATTGGCGCGCAGGTACGCGATGCAATCGCTGATCCACTCCACATGTTGTTCCAGCGCTGCGACGAAATTCGTGGCGGCGCTCGGGCTGCCCGGGCCCTGGATAGTGAACAGGTTCGGGAAGCCGGCGACCGCCAACCCGAGGTAGGACAGCGGCCCCTCGGTGGCCCAGAAGTCGCCGAGCGACATGCCGTCCCGGCCGCGGATGTCGATGCGGCTGAGCGCACCGGTCATCGCGTCGAACCCGGTGGCGTAGACGATCACGTCGAGCTCGTACTCGTCGCTCTCGGTGCGGATGCCGCTCGGCGTAACTTCGCGAATCGGCGCCTTGCGCAGATCGACGAGTGTGACGTTGTCCCGGTTGAACGTCTCGTAGTAGCCCTGGTCGATGATCGGTCGCTTGCACGCGAAGGGATGCACGGGCACCAACGACGCCGCCGTCTGCGGGTCCTTGACGATCCGGGCCACCGCCTCGCCGTACAGCTTGGCGGCCATCTGATTGGCTTCGATGTCGAAGAAGATGTCGCTCCAGTTGAGCGCGCCCATCACGCCGTTTTCCTCGACAGCGCGCATTTGCTCTTCGCGCGACGCCGACTTCAGCGGCGGGCTGCTCAGCATCTCCAGCAGTACGGAGAAGGCGCTCAGCCGCGCCGCCCCGATCGGGTGGGCCCGTTGGGCTTCCCGGATCTCGCCGTATCGGGCTTTCATCTCGTCCAGCTCCCCGGGCTCGAAGCGGTGCACGCGCCACGGCAACGTGTATGCCGGTGAACGCTGAAACACGCAGAGCTGCAAGGCTTGTTGGGCGACGACGGGGATGAGCTGAACGCCGGTGGAACCGGTGCCGATGACGCCGACGCGCTTTCCGGTGAGGTCGAAGCCCTCCTTCGGCCAACGGCTGCTGAACAGTGACGTTCCGGCGAACGTCGCCATTCCCGGGATGTCGGGCTCCAGCGGCACCGACAGGATGCCGGATGCCGCGACGACGAACGGGGTGACGAAGGCCTCGCCGGATTCGGTTCGCACCACCCACACCGCGGCGTCCTCGTCGAACTCCATCGCGACGACCTTGGTGTGGAACGCAATATCGCGACGCAGGTCCAACCGGTCGGCGACGAAATTCAGGTACGCCTCGATTTCGGGCTGGGCGGGCATCGACTCCGTCCAGACCCATTCCTGCTGAATCTCTTCGGAGAAGCTGTAGGAGTATTCGATACTTTCGATGTCACATCGCGCGCCGGGGTAACGGTTGAACAGCCAGGTGCCGCCGACGTTTTCGGCCATCTCCAGCACTCGGGTGCGTATTCCGAGTTGTCGCAGCCGATGCAGCATGTACAGGCCGGAGAAGCCGGCACCGATCACCAGCGCGTCGAAGTGTGTGGCATCGCCATCGGCCGCCGGGACAACCCCTTGAGTCATAACGCTCCTTGCCGCGCCCTGGACGAACTCCTGAGGACCTGCTGAAATCTATACTGTAATGGACTTAGTATGAGCGAAACTACTACAGGAGGGCCGGCGTGAGGGTCCCGTTCACCTGGAAAGTCACCGGATGGTTCATGGTCGGATGGTCGCCGGAATTTCCCGTTGGCGAGGTCCGGCCCCTGCAGTACTTCGGCGAGGATCTCGTCGCCTATCGCGACGAGTCCGGCGAGCTCCACGTTCTGGAAGCGCACTGCAAACATCTCGGCGCCCACATCGGCCACGGTGGCAAGGTGGTCGGCGACTGCGTCGAGTGCCCCTTCCACGGGTGGCGCTGGGGTCCGGACGGCACCAACCGACACATCCCCTATCAACCGGACCGCCCCAACCGCGCGCTGCGGCTGCGAGTGTTTCCGGTCCGCGAGCAGTACGACTGCGTGTTCATCTGGCACCACCCGGACGGCAAGGAGCCGCAGTGGGACATGCCGGACATCTTCGGCAAGTTTCCGCAGTTCGAAACCGATCCGGCGGGTTACTACCGGGCATACCCGGAGTTCTCCCGGCGTGCCGAGCGCGAACCGGTGCATCCGCAGATCGTGGCGGAGAACGCCCCCGACAGCGCCCATTTCGAGTACGTCCACCACGCCACGGTGACGCCCAGGGTGCTGGACTGGAAGATCGTCGACCACGAATGGCAGTTCATCGCGGGATGGCCGGACGCGCGCAGCGACGATCCAGAGGATCTCGCATTACGGTTCCACAGCCACTTGTTCGGTCTCGGCGGGGCGATCAGCGTCTTCGAGGGTGCGCAGAATCATCGCCTGATCTTCACGTGCACGCCGGTCGACGACGAGTGCTCGGATCTGTTCTACTCGATCTGGTGGCCCCGAATCCCCGGCGATGACTCCGACGTGCCCGCCGGCAAGCTGCGCGAGCTCATCGAAAAGCAGTTCCTGTCCACCGTCTTCGACGATCTGCAGATCTGGCGCTATCAGAAGTACGTGGAAAATCCGGCGCTGTCCAAGGTCGACGCGAAAGGCTATATGGCACTGCGGAAATGGGCGACACAGTTCTACGATGTGCCGGCCGTGAGCACGTCCGCATGACGGCTCGACTCGCGGGGCTCGCCGCCCCTGAGCACACCGCGATCATCACTCAGGAGTGTCAGGGCGCGGTGATGGGTCCGGACGCCGGACTGGCAATGCTCGCCGACGAAGCGCGCCGAGAGGCGCTGCCCAACATCGTGCGGCTGCTGCCGGCGGCCCGAGCCGCCGGTGTCCGTGTCGTGCACTGCCTGGTGCAGCGGCGCCCCGACGGGCTCGGCTCCAACCACAACGCGAAGATTTTCGCGATGGGCGCGCGGCGAGGTAGATATCACCCCCGGCACACCCGGCGCAGCACTGCTGCCCGAATTAGGCCCCGAGCCAACGGATTTGGTACTCAGCCGCTGGCACGGCGTGGGACCGATGGGTGGCACCGACCTGGACGCGGTGCTGCGCAACCTCGGGGTGTCCACGCATCGTCGTGGTCGGTGTTTCGCTGAATATCGCGATCCCCAATCTCGTGATGGACGCGGTCAACGCCGCCTATCGGGTCATCGTGCCCCCGCGACGCAGTGGCCGGCATACCCGCCGACTATGGTGCAGCGATGATCGCCAACACGCTGTCGCTGCTGGCCACCATCACCACGACCGACGATCTGCTGCAGGTATGGCAGCCCGCCGAAGGGACGCGATGACCGAAACAGCGCCAGAAGTTCGGGGCGGATTTCCCGATGTCAAGCCGGTCGGAGATGCTCCCCCGGAGCTGGGCCCGTTTGTTGCGGCGATGCGCCGCCTACAGGACCTGACCATGTCCACCAACCCGGACCCCGCACTGTGGGCCGCCGCGACCGCACACCTCGATAGCGCCTGCGCGTTACTGGACGGCCACCAGGTCCCCGAAACCGAGGCCGTCGCGGGCCGGGTGCTGAGTCTGCCCGGGCTGGGCCATCCCCTGCTCCCGCCGTGGACCCTCACGGCATCCGGACCGGACGGCGTGACCATGGAAGGTCACTTCACCCGATCCCACGTGGGCGGCAACAACGCCGTGCACGGGGGAATGATCCCGCTGTTCTACGACTGGCTGTTCGGGATGGTGGTCTCCACCGCCGGCATTCACCCGACCCGCACTGCGTACCTGCACGTCGACTACCGCAAGATCACCCCGATCGACGAACCATTGATCGCCCAGGGCCACATCAGCGATGCCGACGGCAGGAAAGTCTTCATCTCCTCGACCATGACCGCGGCCGATGGTTCGCTGCTCAGCGAAGCCAATGGCCTGATGGTCCGTCTGCTACCCCACCAGCCGTGAGAGACGCAATGTCAGATACCGCAACACAATTCACGGTCCCCGCCGTCGCCAAGGCCGTCGCGGCCGCGATCGGTGACCGGGAGCTGCTGATCCAGGGTGATCAGCGATTCAGCTACGCGCAGATCGTCGAGCGGTCCAACCGTCTCGCCGCGTATCTGCACACCCGCGGACTCGGCTGCCACACTGAGCGCTCCGGCCTTGCCGGCCATGAGGTGGGCCAGGACCTGCTCGGCCTCTACGCCTACAACGGAAACGAATTCGTCGAGTCGTTGCTCGGCGCCTTCCAGGCGCGCGTGGCTCCCTTCAACGTCAACTTCCGCTATGTCAAAAGCGAACTGCAGTATCTGCTGGCGGACTCGGGCGCGACCGCCCTGGTCTACCACGCCGCGTTCGCCCAGCGAGTGGCCGAAGTACTCCCCGAACTTCCGCGGCTACGGGTGCTGATTCAGATCGCCGACGACTCCGGCAACGACTTAGTCCACGGCGCAGTCGATTACGACCGCATCATCCGCTCCAGCTCGCCGCAGCCGCCGCCGGTGCAGCACTCGCCCGACGACCTGTACGTCTTGTACACCGGTGGCACCACGGGGATGCCGAAGGGCGTGCTGTGGCGCCAGCACGACATCTTCATGACGTCCTTCGGCGGCCGCAATATTATGACCGGTGAGCCTGCCGGCTCGGTCGACGAGATCGTGGCACGACTGGCAGGCAGCGCCGGGACCAAGTTGATGATCCTGCCGCCGCTGATCCACGGTGCGGCGCAATGGAGTGTGATGACCGCACTGACCACCGGGCAATCCGTCGTCTTCCCTTCGGTCGTCGACCACCTGGATGCCGAGGACGTGGTCCGGACCATCGAGCGTGAGCGGGTATCGGTGGTGACGGTGGTCGGAGACGCGATGGCACGCCCGCTGCTCGCCGCCATCGAGAAGGGCATCGCCGACGTGTCGTCGCTGGGCGTGATCGCCAACGGCGGCGCCCTACTGACCCCGTTCGTCAAGCAGCGCCTGATCGAAGCCCTGCCGAATGCCGTCGTCGTCGACGGCGTCGGATCCTCGGAGACCGGGGCGCAGATGCATCACATGTCGGCGTCCGGGGCGGTGTCCACCGGCACCTTCAACGCCGGCCCGGACACCTTCGTGGCGGCCGAGGATCTGGCGTCGATCCTGCCGCGGGGTCACGACGGGATGGGCTGGCTGGCCCAGCGCGGTTATGTTCCGCTCGGGTACAAGGGAGACGCCGCCAAGACGGCCGCGACGTTCCCGGTCATCGGCGGCGTGCGGTATGCGGTCCCCGGAGATAGGGCGCGCCATCGCGAGGACGGCAGCATCGAGTTGCTGGGCCGCGATTCGGTGACGATCAATTCCGGCGGCGAGAAGATCTTCGTCGAGGAGGTCGAGACCGCGATCGCGTCGCATCCCGCGGTGGCCGACGTGGTGGTCGCCGGACGGCCGAGCGAACGCTGGGGCCAGGAGGTCGTCGCCGTCGTCGCGCTGGCCGAAGGGGCTCGCGCCGATGCCGATGATCTGGTCGCCCACGCCGCGCAATCGCTGGCTCGCTACAAGCTCCCCAAGGCGGTGGTGTTCCGTCCCGTCATCGAGCGCAGTCCGTCGGGCAAAGCCGACTACCGCTGGGCGCGTGAGCAGGCAGAGGAAGGGACTTCGTGAAGTACGAGGGTCGTGTCGCCGTCGTCACTGGCGCCGGGTCCGGAATCGGCCGCGCCTTGACCTACGCCCTCACTCAGGACGGGGCGCACGTCGCGGCATCCGACATCGACAACGCGAATCTGGCTGAAACCCAAGCATTGTGCCGGTCCGGCCAGGTGACCACATATCAGGTCGATGTTGCCGACCGCGACGCGGTGTGCGGATACGCCGAAGACGTGCGCCGCGACCTCGGGCCCGCCTCGATGGTGTTCAACAACGCCGGGGTTGACCTGTTCGCCAGCGTGGCGGACATGTCCTGGAAAGACTTCGACTGGCTCATCGCCATCAACATCGGCGGCGTGGTCAACGGGACCAAAGCCTTCCTGCCGCAGCTGATCGAATCCGGCGCCGCCGACCGGCCCGCACAGTTGATCAACCTGTCCAGCGCGTTCGGTCTGATCGCGGTCCCCTACCAAGGCGCCTACAGCACTTCGAAATTCGCGGTGCGGGGCTTCACCGAGGCACTGCGCCAGGAGATGATCATGGAGCGCCATCCCGTGACCGTGCATTGCGTGCACCCGGGTGTCGTGCGCACCAACTTCGGGGCGAACATGCGCACCGCGGAGACCGAAGATCCCGAGGTCGCGGCGAAGTACTTTGGACGGATGGCACTCACGTCGCCGGAGAAGGCCGCTCGGGCCATCCTGCGCGGAACCGACAAAAACCGGGCCAGAATCCTGATCGGACCCGACGGGCGTGTGATGGCGGCGATGCCGCGGCTCCTAGGTGTCCGATACGCCGATCTGATGGCGCGCGCCGCGAGGCTGAATCCCGCCGCACGCTAGCCGCGTGGGCGACCGCCCTTGAGCCGGCGACGCGTACGGGCTCGCGCGACGCGCATCATGGCGTCGGCATACATCCGCATCGACTTCCCGAACGGCGGCGCAGCGCTTCCGGTGACGCTGAACGGCAGATCGCTTCCCACCACCGACCGGTGGTGGCTGAATGCATCGAAGCCGGCTTTGCCATGGTAGGCGCCCATTCCGCTTCGGCCGACGCCGCCAAATGGCGCGGCTGACGGAATCATCTGCGCGGCAAAGTCGTTGCGGGCGACGCCACCGCTGCGGGTGTTGCAGACAAAGTTGCGGAAGTCGGCGTCATCGGGCCCATACCAGTAGGCAACCAGCGGCGCCGGCCGTTGGTTGATGTAGTCGATGGCCTCGGCCAGGCGCGAATATCCCTTGACCATCAGGACCGGGCCGAAAATCTCCTCGCTGGCGATCTTCATCCGGTCATCGATATCGCGGACGATGGTGGGTGCGATCTTGCGGGTGCCGCGGTCGGGCAACAGCTCCCCTTCCGGCGCAACGGTTTCCACGGTGGCGCCGTTGACTCGCGCGTCCTCGATCAGACCGACCACCCGATCGAAATTGGCCTGATTGACACTCGAGCAGTAGTCGTCGTTGGCAACGATGCTGGGAAACATGTCGCGCAGCGTCTCCCGTGCGACGCCGACGAAGGTGTCGATCTGGTCGTCGGGGACGAAAACGTAGTCGGGGCACACGCACACCTGTCCCCCATTGACCATGCGGCCCTGCGCGATCCGGGCGGCGGATCGACGGATGTTGGCACCGGGCGCGACGACGACGGGGTTCTTGCCGCCAAGCTCGAGCGTCACCGGAACCAGGTTCTGTGCGGCGGCCCGTTGCACCAGGGCGCCGACGGACGGCGAACCGGTGAAGAACAGATGGTCGAAGGGCAGCGTCGCGAAGACCGCGGCGACGTCGGGGCCGCCGGTGACAACGTCGAGTTCGTTCTGGTCGAAGTAGTTCGGCACGGTCGCCTTCATCAACTCGGCGGTGTGCGAGGTGATCTCCGACATCTTGATCATCACCCGGTTGCCCGCGGCGAACGCGGTCGCGGCGGGCAGGACCACGAGATTGAGCGGAAAGTTCCACGGACCGATGATTCCCACCACCCCGAGCGGTGATGGCTGCACCTCGGCGCGCAGCCCGAACAGCCCCGCCGCGCGCATCAGCTTGGTCGGCCGCATCCATTGAGCGACATGGGATCTGGTGTGCTCGATGACCGAGATCATCCCGATGACCTCGGTGAACAACGTTGCCGCCTTGGACCGCGTGCCGAAATCGGTGGCCATCGCCTCGACGAACTCGTCGGTGTTGTCAAGAACGAGCGCCATCAGCCGGTCGATGCGGTTGCGCCGCAGCGCCAGGCTGGGCGGCCCGTCGTCGATGAAGGCTTGGCGCTGTCCGGCCAGAATCGCGCCCAAGGCCGCCCGCTGCTGTTCGACTGTGCTGTCAGCGCGTTGCTCGAGTGTGCTCATTGTGACCTCGTTACGGCCGTCGCGCTGGCCGGACACCAACTTCTCACGACGGTGCTGATCTTAAGCCCATATTGTCTACTGTAATAATTACAGTACGATCTTACGCAAAGCCCGCCCGTTCACGCTGAGATGGTGAAAATGCTGGAGATTTAGGTGACGACCAACGTTCACACCGCCGGCACCGGCGACCAAACCGTCAGCCTGCGTGACCCCTACCCGTTCTTCGCGCACAAGCGCCGCGAGTCCGGCGTCTTCCGCGGGACGGTCATGGACTACAGCAAGACCCCCGAGTCCATGCTGCCCAAAAACGAGTACTCCGCGGTGTCGTTCAACGCGGTCAACACGGTGTTCCGCGATGGCCGGGTGTTCAGCTCCAAGCCGTACGACAAGACCATCGGCCTGTTCATGGGTCCGACCATTTTGGCAATGGCGGGCACAAAGCATCGCGAGCACCGCAACCTGGTGTCGGCGGCGTTCAAGTCCAGGGCGCTGGCCCGCTGGGAGCCGGAGATTGTGCGCCCGATCTGCGACGCCTTGATCGACGAGTTCATCGAGACCGGTACAGCCGACCTGGTTCGGAATTACACCTTCGAATTCCCCACCCGCGTCATCGCGAGGCTGCTGGGTCTGCCGGACGAAGACCTGCCGATGTTCCGCAAGCGCGCGGTGGAGCTGATCAGCTACCACGTCAACTACGAACGGGCCTTTGAGGCCTCGGCGGCGCTGAAGGATTACTTCGTCGAGCAGATCGAGCAGCGCAAGTCCACGCCCACCGAAGACATCATCGGCGATCTGGTGACCGCCGAGATCGACGGCGAAAAGCTCAGCGATGAAGCCATCTACTCGTTCCTGCGGCTGCTGCTGCCCGCCGGGCTGGAAACCACCTACCGGTCCTCCGGCAACCTGCTGTATCTGCTGCTCGCCCATCCCGACCAGTTCGCCGCGGTACAAGCCGATCACGAGCTGATCGGCCCGGCAATCGAGGAAGGCCTGCGCTTCGAGACGCCACTGACCACCGTGCAGCGGTTCACCACCGAAGACACCGAACTGGAAGGGGTGACGATTCCGGCGCGCTCCGTGGTCGGCGTATGCATCGGTTCTGCCAATCGCGACGAAACCCGCTGGGAGCGATCGGAGGAATTCGACGTCTTCCGCAAGCACGTGCCGCACATCTCCTTCGCCGCCGGCGAGCACACCTGTTTGGGGCTGCACCTGGCGCGGCTGGAAACCCGCGTCGCGATCGAATGCCTGCTGAACCGGTCGACCAACATCACGCTGCTCACCGATGACGATCCGCACATCTTCGGTCAGCCGTTCCGCTCGCCGACCGCACTTCCCGTCACGTTCGACGCCAAGTAGCGTCCGCGGTAGTTCGTCAAACGTCCGGCCCGAAGAACACGAAGTTAGTGGGAGAAATGGTCAAGGTAATGCAGGGCTTTCGAGTCCTCGAGCTTGCACAGTTCACGTTCGTCCCCGCGGCGGGCGCGATTCTCGCCGACTGGGGCGCGGACGTCCTCAAAATCGAGCACCCGCTGCGCGGTGATACCCAACGCGGCTTCCTCAACATGGGTGGCATCCAGGTCAATCCGGACCGTCATCCGCTGATGGAGCATCCCAACCGGGGTAAGCGCAGCGTCGGTGTCGACGTCTCCACGCCGGGCG
Source organism: uncultured Actinomycetota bacterium (assembly GCA_963832935.1). GTDB lineage: Bacteria > Actinomycetota > Actinomycetes > Mycobacteriales > Mycobacteriaceae > Mycobacterium. Next base: position 462,386 of record CAWHWA010000004.1, on the reverse strand, counting down.
GTCAGGAAGTGATCTACGAACTGGCCAAGACTTCCGACGTATTTCTTACCAACTACAAGCCCGCACAACGGCAGAAGCACAAGTTCGACGTGGAGCACATTCGCGCGGTCAATCCGAACATCATCTACGCCCGCGGTTCGGCCTACGGCGACAAGGGCGCCGAGCGTGATACCGGCGGATACGATGGGACGGCGTTCTGGACGCGCAGCGGCGTCGGCTATGCGCTGACGCCCGAGGAGTTGGGCGGCGCACTGGGACAAGGCATTCCCGCGTTCGGCGATTCGATCGGCGGCATGTTCATCGCCGGCGGCATCTCGGCGGCGTTGTTGCATCGCGAACGCACCGGCGAGGCCGTCGAGCTCGACGTGTCGCTGCTGAGCACGGCCTGGTGGGCGGCGGGGGCGAGCGTGACGCAGGGCATGGAGACCGGGGAGGTCATGCGCTCGCCTCATGCCGGGCTCCGCCACCGCGATGTCGGTGAACCCCTTCATGGGCAACTACTTGACGTCCGACGGCGGCACGATCAACCTGTGCATCATCAGCCCGACCGGGTTGATCCTCGATACCTTCGAGCACCTCGGCATCCCCGAGGCTGCCGACGATCCGCGCTTCTCCGAGGTACTCCCGTTGATACAGAACGCCGGCGCCGCAGCGGAGTTGATCACGAAGGCGTTCGCCGCCAAGCCTTTTGACTACTGGCGGCAGCACCTGAAGACGATGAAGGGGCAATGGGCGCCGTTCCAGAGCCTGCTCGACCTGGCTAACGATGAACAGGCCATCGCCAACGACATGATCGCCGAAGTCGAAGTCGCCAGTGGCGGAGCGCCGTTCAAGGTCGTGCGCGGACCGGTGCAGTTCAACCACGAGCCGCTGGTGACCACGCGCGCCCCGCAGGCGTCGGAGCACACCGAGATCGTGCTGATGGAGATCGGCATGGATTGGGACCGGATCGAGGAGCTCAAGAACGCGGGAGCCATCGCATGAACCGACGTCGCCATCATCGGGGTGGGCTTGCACCCGTTCGGGCGATTCGAGGGCAAGTCGGCGATGCAGATGGGTGTCGACGCCATCCTCGCCGCGGTCGCCGATGCGGGTATCGCGTGGCAGGACGTCCAGTTCGCCACCGGCGGTAGCTGGACAGTGGCCAACCCGGACGCGATCGTCGGCATGGTTGGCCTGACCGGCATCCCGTTCATCAACGTGTTCAACGCGTGCGCCACCGCGGCCAGTGCTGTCAAGACCTGTGCCGACGGAATCCGGTTGGGCGATTACGACATCGGCATCGCGATCGGCCTGGACAAGCACCCGCGTGGAGCGTTCACCGAAGACCCGGCGCTGGTGGGCATGCCGAGCTGGTATGCGGAGAACGGGCAATACCTGACCACGCAATTCTTCGGCATGAAGGCCAACCGCTACCTGCACGATCACAACATCTCCCACGAAACGCTGGCCAAAGTCGCCGCCAAGAATTTCCGCAACGGGGCGTTGAACCCCAACGCCTTTCGTCGCAAGCCGATGTCGGAAGAGAACATCCTCAACTCGGCGATGCTCAACTATCCGCTGACTCAGTACATGTTCTGCGCACCCGACGAAGGCGCCGCGGCGGCGGTGATGTGCCGGGCCGATCTCGCGCACCGCTACACCGCCAAGCCTGTTTATCTGCGGGCGGTGGAGGTTCGCACCCGGCGTTACGGGACTTACGAGGTCAACACCACCTGCGCGCCGGTCGAAGAAGATTTGGCGCCAACGGTTTACGCCGCCCGTAGCGCCTTCGAGAAGGCCGGCGTCGCCCCCGATGACGTCGACGTGATCCAGTTGCAGGACACCGATGCCGGCGCAGAGATCATCCACATGGCCGAGTGCGGGTTCTGCGCACACGGTGACCAGGAGAAGCTACTGGCAGAGGGTGCCACCGAGATCAACGGCCCGATGCCCGTCAACACCGACGGAGGGCTGATCGCCAACGGCGAGCCCATCGGCGCCTCCGGGCTGCGGCAGATCCACGAAATCGTTCGCCAACTCCGCGGTGAAGCCGGCGATCGCCAGGTGCCCGAGAATCCCAAGGTGGGGTTCACCCAGTTGTACGGCGCGCCCGGCACCGCCGCGGCGACCATCCTGACGACCTGATCGCGACCAGGGCTCGATGGTGCAGTCCATGAAGTTCATGCAGGCACCCCTTTCGATGCCGACCAGCGCGGGTTGAAATCGCGGGGGACGACCGCGAAGAACTGATATCGACGCTGAATGACAGCGTGCCGACACTGCGTAAACCCTGTTGCTCAGTCACATACGCGTAGCGTTGGACCGGTGGAGACACGGCTCATGCAGCGGGCGCCGTTCATGCACGGTGCCGAGTGAGGGCCACCTGATGTCGTTCGGCCAATTCAAAAAGATCGTGCTTGCGCGACCGTCGCGACGCGTTGTTGCACACGCTCGCGGACCCCGATAAACAGAAAGCGAAACCCAATGCCGTCCCTGCAACTCGATGTGCCCGCCACGTACGACAGCACAACAAAACGCTTGTTAGCCCAGCGATTCGGCAGTGTCTACGCGGCGGTCATGCAAACTCGGCCCGACATCGTCACTGTCAGCATCCACGATCTAGGTGAAGGAGCGGTGTGGCGATGTGGCGATGACGATCCAGAGCCGCATGCGCTGTTGATGTGCGATGTGCGCCAAGGCCGTTCTGCTGATACACGAGCCGAGCTGGCCCGCCAACTTAGCGACATCTGCCACGAGGTGCTCGGGTGGGACCCGCACCGAATCAAGGTCGAGTTTACGCAGCACTCCGGCGACGAGATGTATCACCCGCATCTGGGTGGCTTCAACCGCGACTGGCTCGACGACGAATCAACGCAGTGAGACCATCCGCAGACCGCCGGCTGATCAGGAGACCTTCTTGACCGGCGGTGAGTAGTTGGGCTTGCCCAGCCCCAGCGTGTATTGGCCGATCATATTGCGGAACACCTCGAGGGTGCCACCGTAAATTCCGACCAACGGGGCGAACCGGTAGACGTATTCGGCGCTGCCGTCATCGGCGGCCCCGTCGGTTCCGAGCGGCAGGGTCGAGGCCGCTCCGTGTAAGTCCATCAGATCCGGGGAGATGTCTCGCATCGTTTGGGCGATCGCCACCCGCCCGTAGATGTTTGGGGAGGACAGTGCCGCCTCCAACCGGGAGACGCTGCGGCCCAGTCGAAACGCGACCGAATCATCGTCGACAAGCTTGCGCCCGTTGGGATCCGGCCGTGTCACGGCCGCCGCCGCGTTGTCAACCGCCGTCGCCATGGAACCGGCCTGGTGCATCATGATCGAGGTGTCCTGCAAGCCGTCAGCTTCGGCCGCGACCGCGCCATGCTCGGTGTTGAGCGGCTCACGCAGCACCGTCCAGCCCGCGTTCACATCGCCCAGCCGGTACTTGTCGTCGACGCGGACATCGCTGTAGTAGACGATGTTGGTCCGGTCGCCGTCCACGGTGCGGATGCCCTGGATCTCAATGCCCGGCGAGTTCAACGGGACCAGGAACATGGTCAGGCTCTTGTGCTTTGGTTCTTCCGGTGCGGTGTTGGTGATCAGGAAAACGTATTGGCAGTTGTGGGCGCCGGTGGTGAACATCTTCGACCCGTTGATCACCCAGCCTTCGCCGTCGCGCACCGCGCGGGTTTTGCAGGTGGCGACGTCGGAGCCACCTTCGGGCTCCGTGTAACCGAGGCAGAGCCGGACCTCGCCGCTGAATACTCTGGGCATCACCTCGTCCCGCAGCTCGGCCGAACCGAACTTCGCGACCGACCGCGCCACCATGGAGGTGGTCCCCCACGTCACCCACGGCACGTGAGCCCGCCGCTTCTCCAGGTCCCAGATACGCCGGCGCACCCGGGTGAATCCGCCCTCGGATTCCGGCTTCCATTCCAGCGCCAGATAGCCCGCGGCGCCGATCGCCAGATGCACGCCTTCGTCGAAATTGTCACCGGTCTCGCGGTCACGGCGCCGGACCTCTTCGGTCACTTGGGTTTTCAGGAAGTCGCGCACTTCCTCTCGGAACGCGTTGTCCTCATCGGAGAGCTCCACCCGGGAGAAGTCCATATTTTTGCTCCTGTCCTAGACGGCCGTGGCGGCGCTCTCGCGGGCGGCCACGATCTCGGCGACCCGCTTGGCGGTGGCACCGGGATCACCGGCCGCCAGCGGCCATCCCCGGGCACGCACGAGGTACGCAGTCGCCGCGGCTTCGGCCGAAACACCCAGTCCCCCCTGGATGTGGACGGCCATCGTGGCCGCCTTGGCGGCCTCCTCGGCCATGAACACGAACACCGACGGCGCCAACTCGGCTCGTTCGTCGGGTTCGTTGTCCAGGAACCAGGCCGCGCGCCGGGCGAGGTTACGTCCACCCTGAACCGTGATGGCCATGTTGGCCAGTGGATGCGAAATGGCCTGCAGCGTCGAGATGGGGACACCCAATGTGTAACGGGTCTTGGCGAATTCGGCCGCGATGGTCATCGTCTCCTCGACCAGGCCTACCAGCGCCGCCGCGGTCAGCAATCGCCACTCATCCAGTGCACGTTCGTAGTTCGCCAGCGCTTCGGGCCCTTGCGCGACGACCGTGCGGGTGTCGGCGGCGGACGGGTCGACCCAGGCCATCGGCAGTCGGCCGAGGTTGTCGACCTTGGCCGGCCGGGTCCCGAACGCCAGGCGCACTACCTGGTCGCCGTCCCGGATGATGATGTGGTCGGCGATCGATCCCGTCGGTATCAGACGCACGCCCGGTGCGCTGTCGATTCGCGCATCGAGTCCCGCGAGCTGTTCCCCGTCGGCTACGCCGGCAGTGTCGGAGCCGAGCGCTCCCAGGCGGCCCAGCAGCCGCGCCGCGCACACATGGTCGATCCACGGAACCGGCGCCAGCGAACGGCCGATCTCTTCGGCCACCAGGGTGAGATCGACCAGCGTCGCGCCGTCGCCGCCGCAGGACTCCGGGAGCGCCATCGTGGTCGCACCCATCGCGCACAGTCGCTCCCAGAGGTTCTTGTCGAATCCGGAAGGCTCTGCGGCGCGGACTGTTTCGATGGAGCAGTGCGTCTTGAAGAATTGCTTGTACGCGTTCTGCAGATCCACATGGTGATCGGACAGGCTGTAGTCCAGTCTGCGCAGCTCGAAGCGGTCCATCGTCAGTGCTCCTGTCGTATCTCAGGCTCGGTCGCCGAAGAAAAACTCTTGTGCGTTGTTGTACAGGTAGTTGTCCAGTACCTCGGCGGGCAGGTCCAGCGCTCGGGCTTCGGGCACCACTCGGCGCATCCGCAATACCGGCCAGTCCGATGCGTAGATGACCTTGTCCGGGCCGCGCGTGCGCATATAGTGCAGCAGGCTTTCCGGCAGTCGCTTGGGCGACCAGGCCGAGGTCATCAGGCGAAGGTTGGCGTACTTGAGCAGCAGCCGGATCGCGACGTCCCACCACGGATCTGCTCCGTGGATCATGCACAGCTTCAGTTCCGGAAACCGCACGCACACCCGGTCGAGATGAATGGGATTTTGCACCTCTCCGGGGATCGGCGGCCCGGGAATACCGGTGTTGACGCACAGCGGCAGGTTGAGCTCCGCGCACTTGGCGTAGAGCGGATAGTAGACGGCATCGCTGGGGGGATACTGCCCGTCGCCCCAAAAGCTCGGTCCCACTACGGCATACGCGACCGGCAGGTCGGCGACGATGGCGGCCAACTCGCGCAACGGCCCCACCGGACGCAGCAGGTTGACTCCACCCATGGCCAGCGCGAATCGGTCCGGCTTGGCTTCGACGAACTTCCGCGCGGTGGTCGACGGGCTGGCGAGGTTGTCCATCAGGACAGCTTTTTGCACCCCCTGCTCGTCCATCTCGTCGAGCAGCTCAGACAGGTCCACCGGCGCGAACATCGACTCCGGGCCCTTGAAGTAGTCGTCGCGGACCTTGAGCATCCATTTGGGCTGCTGATCGGTCTCACCGAAGTGGACGTTGATCAGGCAATCGATGGCACGGCTTTCTGTCATTTGGACACCGGATCCTTTTCGCGCGCCAGCCGTTTCGCCCAGCGGTAGTCGGCCTTGCCGTTGCCCAGTCGCTGGACGCGGTCGACGAAAATGAATTGCTTGGGCGCCTTGAACCGCGCCAGTTGCGTCGTGCAATACGTGTGCAGCGGCTTGTGACCAGGGTCGGCGCCATCGCACACTTCGACGAGTGCGACCAGTTCTTCGCCCCAGCGTTCACTCGGGCGGCCCACGACCAAAGCGTCGGCGATCGCCGGGTGGGCGCGCAGTACCTCTTCGACCTCTTCGACGAACACTTTTTCGCCGCCGGTGTTGACCACCAGCGAGTCGCGCCCGAATAACCGCAGTGTGCCGTCTGATTCCAAACCGGCACGGTCGCCCGAAATCACTACCCGCTTGCCGGCGACCTCGGGAAAGGTCTTACGGGTGGCCTCGGGATCATTGAAGTATCCAAGTGGGATCCGGCCTTCCCTGGCGACCCAACCCACCTCCTGCTCGCCGGGCGCAAGAAAGTGTCCGTAGTCCTCGGAGAGGACGAGTGCGCCCTCGCGCAGCGTGAAAGTGTCGGTTCGCGTGTCGCCGCTGGATCGCCCGAAGCCCATGTTTCCGGTTTCCGACGAGCCGTATCCGTTGATGAGCGTGATCTGCGGCAGCAGTTCCAACAGCGCTCGTTGATATTCCGGATTCGTTGCGGCCCCGCCGGTCCCGATCCCGTACAGCGACGACAAGTCGTATTGACCGCGCCGCAACTCGGCGACCAAAGGCGCGGCGTACGCGTCCCCGACCATTGTCATCATGCCGACCTTCTCGCGCTCGGCCGTCTCCCACACCGATCGCGGGTCGAGCTTCTTACTCGTGTCGTACAGCACCACGGGCGTGCCGCTCATGACCGCCGAGAACGCTGTCCACATCCCGGCGGCGTGCATCAGTGGCGAGACCGCGAACCACGGCGGGCCGGCGGCTTGCACCTTGTCGTGAATCTCGGTGACAGATTCATGATCTGCGCCCACCATCGACGACACGTAGATGTCGGACTGTCGCCAGAGCACACCCTTGGGCCGGCCGGTGGTGCCGCCGGTGCAGATCATCAGCAGATCATCGGGCGATCCGATCACACCCTGTTCGGTATCACCCTGTGCCAGTGCATCATCCAACGTCACCGCGCCGGCCAATTGCGCGACGTTACTGCCGTCATCGACGGACACCAGCAGGTCGGCGCTGTCGGGCGGCAGCACATCGGCGAACTTGGCGCCCAGCGAGCGGTGATAGATCACGACCCTGGGTTGGACGTAGTCGAGCAACTCACCGATCTCGCGCGGCGAGTAGTAGTAGTTGATGTTGACTGGGACGGTGCGCGCCTTAAGGCAGCCGATCACCATGTCGCGTGTAGAGATCATTGTGCATGATCAGCGCAACGCGATCCTGCCCGCACTCCCAGCGCTCGAGAGTGTCGCGTTCGCGATGTGCACCGAATCCCTTGCCGGCCAAAAAGTTCGCCAGCCGGCGGCTACGGTCCGCCGACTCGGAGAAGGTGCTGCGACGGCGATCCGCACACGGTCATCAAGCGGTCGGGGATGACGTCGGCGATGGCGTCGAGAACCGCGCCGATGGTCCATTCGCTCATGGCGACTAAGCAGTGACTTTGAGGCCGAGGAGATCTAAAGCGTTATCGCGCATGATCTTCCGGATATCGGATTCGCTGAAACTCGTCAGTTCTTCGGTGAACGACACCGGCGACTCGAGACCCTCGCCGTGCGGCCAGTCAGAACCGAACAAGATCTTATCGACGCCGATGACCTCGGCCAGCTCCGGTAGATCGTCCTCGTAGTAAGGGGCGATCCACACGTTGTTGCGCAACTGCTCCACCGGATCCACCGGGAAGTCACGGGGCTGGGTGTTGGCGGCCTTCTTCAGGCGCTTGACCAAACGGTGGACGAAGTATGAGCCGTTTTCGATGCTGACCGCCTTGAGTTTCGGATGACGGGTGAAGACGCCGTGCACGATCATCGAGGCCATGGTGTCGTGGATGGCGCGGTCATCGAGAAGTACGTTGTCCAACGGATCCTTGGCGCCGAAGCCCTCGAACGTCGCCTTCCCGCCCCACGTCGCCGCGATGTGCAGATAACCGCTGTCGCTGAGGTGGAATCCGACCGGAACCCCCGCCTCGGCCAGCCGGGCCCAGACCGGGTCGTGGCTGCGATCGCCCAGCGACCGCGGCTTGACCAAGCCGGGCACCGGCGCCGGCCGCACCAACACCAGCTTGGCGCCGCGTGCCAACACGAAATCCACCTCTTCGAGTGCCTTGACCGGATCGGCGAGCGAAATGATCGGCGCGGCAATGATCCGGTGGTCGGGCCGGTCGAAGCCCCAGTCCTCATCGAGCCACAGGTTGAAGGCGTGCACCGACGCCATCGTCGCGTCGATGTCGTGCTTGAGCGCCTCCTCGACCCCGCAGCCGAATGTCGGCAGCATGAACACGGTCTCGATGTCCTGGGTGTCCATCACCGCAATGCGGGCATCGCGGTTCTGGTACTCCGGGTGTTCGGCCATCCGCTCGACCTTCATCAGCGAGGCCGGGTCGACGCCTTCGGGAATCTCACCACGGAACAACAGGTCCAGGCAGCCCGGCACGATGATCGGGTCGAAGGTGGGGTTGGGGACGAAGTTGTTGACTCGGCCCCCGATGACGGCCGACGTGCGCTTGCCTTGGGTGAGCATCTGCACGCCGCGGCTTCTGAAGGCCTTGTCCAGGTGCCGGGTGAAGGAATCCAGCGGCTCGTAGTAGTGATTGTCGACGTCGATTGGCTTGTAGCCCAAGTTACCCATGATCATCCTTTCCGGTCACACCGGCGAAGCGTCGGAAGACGTTAGCGATGGAAATTGCGGCGGCCGCTTCTCCAGGAAACTGGTGATCCCCTCGATGACATCCGGCCTCGGCAGCGACTCTTGGAGCAGGGTGTCGGCAAGCGAATTAGCTTCCACGACATCACGTGTGGCGTCACCGTAGACCTGACGTTTGATCACCGCCATCGATGCGGGCGAACAGTTGGCGGCCATGTCCTCGGCGTATTCCAAGGCACGTTTCATCAGGTCGTCGGCCGCAACGACTTCTTTCACCAGGCCCAGTTCGGCGGCCTCCTCCGCGAGAAACGTGCGACCGCTCAGCAACAGATCGAGGGCGACGCCCATGTTAGTCAGGCGCGGAAGGATCCAGGAGATGCCGAATTCGGCGATCAGTCCGCGACGAGCGAACACCGCGCCGAACTTGGCGCCGGCGGCGGCAAACCGCACATCGCACATCAGCGCCTGGGTCAGACCGATGCCGACACACGCACCGTTGATGGCCGCGATGACGGGCTTGCGCAGCGTGGTCACAAAGTGCGGCGGCCGTTCGCCGACCAAGTCGGCCAGCTTCGTCCCTCCCGGCCTTCTCCATTGTTTCGCCGTACGTGGGCACCGAACTCGGCGCGCCCAGATAGGCGCCGGCACAGAATCCCCGCCCGCTGCCGGTCAACACGATCGCCCGGATGGCGGGATCCTGTTCGGCGCGGTCGATGGCGGCATAGAACCCGGCCGCAATGTCTGGGCCCCAGGCGTTGAGGCGGTCCGGCCGATTGAACGTCAGGATTGCGACTCCACTGTCCGTGGCCTCGTAGAGCACCGCGTCGTCGGCATCGAAAGCACCGTCGCTGCCGGACATCTTCCGCGGCACCTCCTCATGCTTTGACTACGGGATTCAGGGGGCTTTGTACCCATACTGTATACCTATCGGTACCGCATTCCACAACTGTCCGCGCACCCCTGCGAACCCCCGGTTAACAGCGAATTTCACCGATGTTGAACCGCGCGGTTTGGGATGGCGATTCGCCGGGTTACCGACACCGGGACGTCAATATCCGGCACCTGAGGGGATCAGTAGTGAAGTCGGCAGCAAAATCGGTAGCACATCGCCTGAAGCAGGCGCGGTCAGCGGTACTGCGGATCGAGGCGGCGTGGGTGGGCGCGCAATTTCTGCTCGCGTTAGGAACGCTAGGTGTTCTCGTCGGCGTCGTGTTGCAGGCACGACGGCGGCGAACCGGCGGTAGACCTGCACGGGTGGATACGGCCACAGCGCCGGCCGCGGATGCCGAAGCGGCCGAGCCGGCACCCACTACCTCGACGAACGCAGCCGCGAATGGGCTGGTCAACTGATGCTGTGGCGAGCGCCACGTTTCGATCATGTTTTCCTTCCTCGGGTGATCGGGAAGAGGTACTGATGGCACCCACTAGGCAGGAGGAGGGAGCAACGCCAATGGTTGACATCATCAAGGGCGTCGTGGACGGCGTCGTGGGCAAGACCAAGGAAGTCGTCGGTACGGTCGCGGGTCGCAATGACTGGATCAGCGAAGGTCAGGCGCAGCAGGACAAGGCGGAAGCATTGCGCAACGCCACGAAGAAAGAAGCTCAGGCCGACAAGGCTCGTGCCGAAGCGAAAATTCACGAAGCGCGCGAGCGCGCCGAGCAAAACTAGCCAACATGCCGCGTGCGCAAGGCCCGGTCGCCCCTCGGTGGCCGGGCCTTCGCATGGGCTTGCGGCACAATGGTTTTGGGTGATCCGTTACGAATTGATGAGTCCGAGGCGGCGATAAGCCGTCTCGATTTGTGTTTTGGCCTCGGCCGGCAACTCCGCCTGCGGAGGCCGGGAATGCGGATAGGCGCCTATCGGCAGGCCGAGTACGGAGGCCGCGTATTTGAACGCCCCTCCCCAGTGGGTGAAGTAATCCGATCGTCCCGGGTAGCAGGTCCACCACGGCCCGAGGTCGAGATCGAACTGGTCCAGACCGGAGTCACGGCCGTAATCCATTGCCTCGAGCAACTTGTCGGACAACACCAGGTCCCAGTACTCGGAAAACAGTCGCCGCTGTGGGGTCTCGAATAAGTAACCCGCGGTGCCCAACTGCGCCGGGCAGACGATCCCGTCGCGCAACCATCCGGCCCGGTACACCGTCTTGTCGCATTCCCACACCGCCAGGCCAGGCGCCAGTTCATGCAGCATCCGGCTGCTCGCCGGCCGGAACGCGCCCTCCTTGGTGGCGCATACCGCGGGCACCTCGTGATAAATCCGGGCGCTTTCGGCCGGGGTCAACACATAGCCCGAAGACGGGGAATTGAACATGCCCAACGCGATATCCGTGCGCCCAGCCACGTATTTGAAAAAGCGCAGCACGCCTTCGCCGCCGTGGGCCTCCATCATCGGCGTTTGGATGTAGACGATGTCAGCGCCCGCCTCCTGGGCGTGCAGCGTCAAATCCAAACAGTCCTTCGCCGCCATGGCCGCCGTACAGGCCTGCACCACGACGTCGGGATTGATGCTGCGCGCTTCCTCGATCGCCACCTCCAGCAAGCGTTTCCGCTCATCGATGGTCAGCGACCAGAACTCGGCGAGTCCGCTGGTGCACCACAACATCGGGTGCCCGAGATCGCCGACGCAGTAGCGCACCAACGTCCGGTAGGCGTCCCAGTCGATGTCGTCGCCGTCGGTACCGCAGAAAGGTGTGTAGAGGGAGTCGCCGATTCCCCGCAAAGCTCCGCGCGCCCAAGCGCGCGCCTCACCAGCTGTCGCCACAGTCCACTCCTTCTGTCGGCCAAGCGATTTGAAGTCAGGTGAAGTCGGAACCACCGTCGACGTTGATGTTGGCGCCGGTCATGTAGGAGTTGCGGCGCGACGCCAGGAACGCGACGACGGGTCCGATTTCTTCGGGGAGGCCGGCACGCGGCATGTGCGCCGGATGTCCAAAGTGCTTGCCGATGGCCTCCATCAGGCGATAAGGGTCGTTGCCGTCAACGCCGACCGAGTCAGCCCAGCCGACAAGCGATTCGGATGCGATGCTGCCCGGTGACACCACGTTGACCATGATCTCGTCTTTGGCGAGCAACAACGACAGGTTTTTCGAGACGCTCGTCAGCATCGACTTGGCCGCGGTGTAGGCGGGCAGCATGACGCTTTGCCGTTGGGTCGAATGCGCCGAAAAGTTGACGATCCGCGCCCACTGCGCCTTTCGCAGCAGCGGAAGCGCCGACCGCACGCAGCGCACCATCCCCATCACTCCGTCTTCGACGGACTCGCGCCACTGTTCGTCGGTCAGATCTTCGAAGCTGCCCGGCGCTCCCGGCCCGACTGTATTGATGAGCACGTTGAGTTCACCGTTCCAGCGGGCCGCGATCTCGGCGAAAACCTTGTCGACGTCAGCGGCGTCACCGATGTCGGCAGCGAATCCGACGGCATCCGGACTGCCGCAGTCCGTCAAATCGGCTGCCGCGCTGTCGAGGAAGGCCCGGGTTCGGCCGACCAGCGCCACCCGGGCGCCGTCCTCGGCAAGACAACGGGCGGCCGCCAAACCCATGCCGCGGCTACCGCCGACGACGACAGCTGTGGCATTCGCCAGCCCTAAATCCACGACGATGTCCAGGGCTCATCCGGCGGGTTATCCACTGGCATGTGTCCGGTCGTCTTCGCCCGTCCAGCCTCATATACCAAAAAGCCTACGATAGGTATTACAGTAGCAGGTGGAAAAGCGACGAGAGCCCGGTTGACGGCCATAGCCGAATGACGACACGCCTACATATACGCAGGTGGGAGCGCATCTGCCGGTAGATTTGGTTCAATCGGTGGCACGGCTGCAGACCGTACGCACAGGATACATTTTGATGGAGGTGCCCGTAGTGGCAAAGCAGGCAACCGCTGATAAGCGTCAACGACGCGAACGCGGGTCCATCAACCCCGATGACATCATCAGCGGCGCATTCGAACTCGCGGAGCAAGTGTCGATAGACAACCTCAGCATGCCGCTGCTCGGCAAACACCTCGGCGTCGGCGTCACCAGCATTTACTGGTATTTCCGCAAGAAGGACGATCTGCTCAACGCGATGACCGACCGCGCCTTGAGCAAGTACGTGTTCGCCACCCCCTATGTCGAAGCCAGCGACTGGCGCGAAACGTTGCGGAATCACGCGCGGTTGATGCGTAAGACGTTCATGGGCAACCCAATTCTGTGCGACCTGATTTTGATTCGCGCCGCTCTCAGTCCCAAGGCGGCGCGATTGGGCGCTCAGGAGATGGAGAAGGCGATCGCGAACCTGGTCGAGGCCGGCCTGTCGCCCGAAGACGCCTTTGACACCTACTCGGCGGTTTCGGTCCACGTCCGCGGCTCGGTGGTGCTGCAGCGGCTCTACGAAAAGAACCAGTCCTCCGACATCGGTCCGCGCGCCATCGAGGATGCCGTTTCCATCGACCCCGAAAAGACTCCGCTGCTTGCCCAAGTAAGCCGGATAGGTCACCGGATCGGGGCGCCCGATGAAACCAATTTCGAGTACGGCCTCGCCTGCATCCTCGACCACGCCGGCCGGTTGATCGACGAGGGATCGAAAGGCAGCAAGTCGGCGCCGTCCCGTGCAGGCAAGGCGACCAAGTCACCCGGTCAGCGCAGTCGGGCCAAGGCGACGGCGGACGGCTAGCCCGCGATCGGGTTGTTACGCTTCGGGTTCCGGCACATGGAAGTGTTCGTCACGTAGCCGGAACGCTTCCTTGGTGCCGTGCTGTGCTCGGGTTTTGACGAAGTTGAACTCCTCCGGCCCGAATTGCAGGTTGGTGCCGATAGGCGTGGAAAAGGTAGCTCGCGACTTCCTCGCCGTGGTAGGCCTGGGTCTGCTCGACGAGGCGGAATGCTTCCTTGGCGATGACGACCCCGTCGGCAGGCATCTTCGCCGCCTTCTCGGCCCAGTACCGGGCGCGCGCGGTAACCGCACCGGGATCGCATGTCTCGGTGAAGATTCCAAGATGCTCGATCTCGCCCGCTTCGATGATGTCGCCGGTCAGCAGCAGGCGCCGGGCCATAACCGGTCCCAACCGGTGGAAGAACATGTGCAGGCTGCCAAGCGCTGGCCCCAGGAAGCGCGTGGCCGGCATGCCGATCTTCGTGTCGCGTGCGATCACCGAGATGTCGGTCATCAGCGCCATCTCGAAGCCACCACCCAAGTGCGTAGCCGGAGATCTCCCCCACCGTCACCTTCGGGAAGCCCATGAAGTTGTGATAGAAGCCAAATGACTTGCGGTCCACCGTGAGTCGTCTGCGCTGACTGGGCCGGCGCTTGGCCGCGTCATCGGGCGCCTTGGTCTTGTCGCCGTACCAGCCGTATGCGTTGTTCATGTCGGCCCCGGTGGAAAACACCCCCTCGGCCCCGCGCAGCAGCACCACCGTCAGGTCGTCGTCGTCGGCCACACTATCCAGGCAGCGGCCGACGGCCTCGCGCATGGTGGCGTCATAGGAGTTGCGTTGCTTGGGATTGTTCAGCGTGATCGTCGCGATTCGCCGGGCGGGATCGACCTCGAAAAGCACCCGATCGTCGTTCGAGGCAGTCATGTAGTCGGACTCCTTTCGCCGCCTGCCGAATGTGAATCCGGTCAGCTTGTCCGGCTGCGACGCCAGGGTGTTGACCTCACCGGTGCACAGCACTTCGTCGGCGAGCAGCAGCCGCGCCGTCGACGTGATGCCCCGCTCGACCTGCGACCGGACAATGTCGAAGCGCAGCTCGGTCAGCACCGGCGTCGGCCGCCGGAAGGACACGGCGAGCGACCGCGTCTTCCCGGACAGCCCCATGACGCAACTGTGGTGCTGGATGACGCAGTCGAAAAAGACGGCGAGAAAGCCGCCGTGCACCAGTCCCGGCGGTCCTTCGTAGACCAGCGGGAAGACGACCCGACCTTCGGCCTTGTCGGCGTCGAGGTAATCGAAGGAGTATTCGGGAAAGGACGGGTTGTAGGCACCGATATCGGTGGCGTGGTTGAGATAAACCCGGCGCGGATCGTTGTCGAGCTCGCCAATCCGGGGGGCGTTGTCCCGCGGAGCCGCGGCGCGCCAGCTCGCTTTCCCATTCGTCGAACTTCGCCAGCATGGCGTCCACCGTCGGGTGCGGCTGTTCGAGCGACAGCAGCAATGAGCTCAGGCGCCTCATGGCAGCGGCGGCGGCCACGGTCTGGGCCAGGGGCGTCTCGCCGAATTTCGCGTCATCGATGCGCGTCGATGCGGCTTGCCCCTCTTCAGGCCATGCGACCCTACTTCCACCGGGTTTCACCCGGTTGTTCCGTCGGCAGCGTTTCCTTGATAACTTATACAGCGTATCAATCGTATTGCCTACTGTATGGGTTCCCGTATCGGCTGAGAAAGGCCGGATTCGACGGTGAGTCACGACACCGATGCGGCCGACGCCGAGGGTTCGGTGACAGCACGCCGGGATGGCGCGATTCTGCGACTCACGCTCGATCGCCCATCAGCGGCGTAATTCGTTGACCCACTTAATGATCGAGACATTGATCCGTGCGCTGACCGAGGCCGCCGCCGACGACTCGTTGCGCGCGATTCACCTCCGCGGGGCCGGCGAAGACTTCTGCGCCGGGGCCGACTGGGTCGCCACCAATAGCGGAACCGGACAACGACCGCGCACCGGTGATCTGGTGCGCCGGATTCCGCACGCCGCCCACCGGTTGATCGAACTCGTCCACGGCATCCAGCTGCCGGTGGTCTGCACGGTGCGGGGCTGGGCCGTGGGGATGGGCTGCAATCTTGCCCTGGCCGCCGACTTCGCCGTGGCTGCCACCGATGCCGTGTTCTGGGAGCCGTTCATCGACCGCGGATTCAGCCCGGATTCGGGTGCTACCTGGCTGCTCCCCCGGCTGGTCGGGGTGGCACGAGCCCGGCGGATGCTGCTGCTGGGTGAGAAAGTGAGCGGGACCGACGCGGCCGACTGGGGGTTGATTCACCAGACCGTCGGCCCGGCCGAACTCGACGATACGGCCGAGCAACTGCTGGCGCGACTGGCCGGCGGACCAACGGTCGCGATCGGGATGGCCAAGCAAGCCCTGAACTACGGCCAGCACGCGTCACTGAACCAGTCCCTGACACAGGAACTGTTCAACCTGGAACTATCCTGCCGGACAAGCGATTTCAAAGAAGGCCTGGAAGCCTTTCGGCAACGGCGCACGCCGAAATTCGATGGACGCTGACCGGATAGGCTTTCGGTCGCACCGGGCGCTATACGAAGGGAACACGGATGCCTGCTGACTCGTTCGACACCATCAACTACGAGGTCGACGGGCATACCGCCACCATCACACTGAACCGTCCCGACGCCCTCAACGCGCTGAGCCCGCACATGGTCACCGAGCTTCGGACCGCCTACGACGAGGCCGAAAACGACGACAAGGTCTGGCTGCTCATCGTCACCGGCACCGGCCGCGCGTTCTGCACGGGGGCGGATGTCAAAGCCATTCCCGAGGACGGCAAGGTGATCTACGAGCGGCCGTACCTGTCGACCTACGACCAGTGGGAGGCCCCGCAGGAGGGCACACCGCCGTTTCGCACGATGGCCAAGCCGGTGTTGACCGCGGTCAACGGATTGTGCTGCGGCGCGGGCATGGATTGGGTCACCACGACCGACATCGTCATCGCATCCGAGCAGGCGACCTTCTTCGATCCGCACGTCAGCATCGGGCTGGTGGCCGGACGTGAATTGGTGCGGGTAGTCGCGGGTGCTGCCCCGCTCGATCGCCCTGCGGATGGCGTTGATGGGCAAGCACGAGCGGATGAGCGCACAACGCGCCTACGACCTCGGATTGATCAGCGAGGTCGTCGAGCACGACCGCCTCCTGGACCGGGCTCGCGAGATCGCCGACATCGTCAACTCCAATGCGCCGCTGGCGGTTCGGGGAACCCGGCTGGCGATTCTCAAGGGCCTGAACGTGCCGCTGCACGAGGCCGAGATCATGGCCGAAACCTTCCGCGAGCGGGTACTGCGAACGCAAGACGCGCAGGAAGGCCCCAAGGCCTTTGTGGAAAAGCGGAAACCGAATTGGAAATGCCAGTGAAGTCAGCCGATTTCGAAACCATTCTCCTCGACGTCGACGCGGACGACCACGTCGCCACCATCACGCTGAATCGGCCCGAGCAGCTGAACGCGTTCAACCGCACGATGTGTGAGGAGATGGCGCAGGCCTGGCGCACCGTCAAACTCGACGAGTCGGTGCATGCGGTGGTGCTGCGGGCGGCCGGCAGCCGGGCCTTCAGCGCGGGGCTGGACATCAAGACGCCGTACGGGCAGCCCGAAAACGTGTGGAATCACGAGGATCCCGGTGAATTGCTCAGCCCCAAGTGGCAGAAGATGTGGAAGCCGGTGGTGTGCGCCGTTCAGGGCATGTGTACCGCGGGCGCGTTCTACTTCATCAACGAGTCCGATGTCGTCATCTGCTCCACCGATGCAACGTTTTTCGATTCGCACGTATCGGCCGGCCTGGTCTGCGCGCTGGAGCCGATCGGTCTGATGCGCCGCATCGGCCTGGGCGAGACGTTGCGTATCGCACTGATGGGCAACGACGAACGGGTCGGCGCCGACAGCGCGCTGCGGATCGGATTGGTGTCCGAGGTGGTCGCCGCGGACCAGCTGTGGGGCCGTGCCCACGAGATTGCCGCGGCGATCGCGGCCAAGCCGCCGTCGGCGACCCAGGGCACCGTCAAGGCGATCTGGGAGTCGCTGGACAAGCCCTACCGCGCCGCCTTGGATCAGGGCCTGATCTACACCCGGCTGGGCAACCCGCTGGGCACGGCCGAACTGGCGGCGCAGCAAGGCTCCGACGGCAAGGGCGCCAGGAGCGAACCGAAGATCCGCTGATGGCCGATCATCCGCTGAGTCAACGCATCGCCGACGTGCTGGATCTGCAGCCGAGCGCACACGCGATCGAGTACGACGGTCGATGGCTCTCCTGGGGCCAGGTGGGCGAGGCGGCACGGCGCATGGCGCTCGTTGACTGCCGAACGCGGCGACGATCCTGCGATCGGGATGCTGCTGCGCAACCGGCCCGGCCAGGTGGCGGCCTTCCTCGGGGTGCTGCTGGCCGGCGGGACCGTGGTCACCATCAACCCGTCTCGCGGCGACGAGCGCACCCGGGCCGATATCGCCGCACTGCGACTGCCCGCTGATCGTCGGCGAGCCCGACGATCTGGCGACACTGGTGGCGCCCCGGAACGCCGACTGCTGTCGATTTCGGGTTGTCTGGACGAGCCCGGCGAGTCGGTGCGACCCGGCAGCGGTCCCGTTGCCGCACCCGGAGTCGCGGTGCGCATGCTGACCAGCGGAACGACCGGTCCGCCCAAGCGAATCGACCTCAGCTACGACATGCTGGCGCGCAGCGTGATGGGCTCCGGATCCAGATCACGCGCCGCGGCCTCAAGAGCTGCGCCGCGGCGTCGCGATCGTGAACTCACCGCTGGTGCACATCGGCGGCGTCTTCCGGGTGCTGCAGTGCGTCGCCGAGGCGAGATCCTTTGTGCTGCTGGAACGCTTCGAGCTCAACGCGTGGGCCGAGGCGGTGCGCAAGCACCGGCCGCGCGCGGTGTCGCTGGTGCCGGCCGCATTGCGGACGGTGTTGCACTCCGACCTGTCGCGAGCCGACCTGGACAGCATCCGCGCCGTCACCTGCGGCACGGCCCCGCTGTCGGCCGACGACGCCGACGCCTTCACCGAGA
Organism: uncultured Actinomycetota bacterium; assembly: GCA_963832935.1. Taxonomy (GTDB): domain Bacteria; phylum Actinomycetota; class Actinomycetes; order Mycobacteriales; family Mycobacteriaceae; genus Mycobacterium. Next base: position 443,826 of record CAWHWA010000004.1, on the reverse strand, counting down.
AGTACGGCATTCCCGTTCTAACCTCCTATGCTGCAACAGAATTCGGTGGCGGCGTGGCCGGCTGGACCCTGACCGACTACCAGCAGTACTGGACCGCCAAACGCGGCAGCGTCGGGCGGGCCAACCCCGGCGCGCAGCTGCGGGTGGTCGACGACGACGGCACGCCGCTCGGGCCGGACCAGGTCGGGCTGCTGGAGGTCAAGCCGGGACAGCTGGGGCGATCAGCGGAGTGGATGCGGACCACGGATTTGGCACGCATCGACGCGGACGGCTTTCTCTGGATCGTCGGGCGCGCCGATCAGGCGATCATCCGCGGCGGGTTCAAGGTGATGCCCGACGACGTGCGCGTCGCGCTGGAGGGCCACCCCGCGGTAGCGGGCGCGGCTGTGGTCGGGCGACCCGACGCAGCGCCTCGGCGAGACGCCGGTCGCCATGGTGGAACTGCGCGAGTCCGCCGCCACCGATACCGACGAGTTGCTGGAGTACCTGCGAACGCGATTGGCTCGCTACGAGATTCCCACCGAGATCGCGATCGTCGACGCGATCCCGCGAACACCGTCGGGCAAGGCCGACCTGAACGCAGATCCGACGCTTCTTCGAAGAGTCCGCTGTCGACAGCGACCATGCCCGGTGACTCGCCCACGGTCGCCGAGATCCTGCGACATCAAGCCCGCTCGCGCGGAGACCACCCGTCTTCTCGTCTGCGACGCCGACCGCATCAGCTACGCCGAGGCCGACCGCCGTTCGGCGGAGCTTGCCCGCGGACTGATCGCCCTTGGCGCCGGCAAGGGCACCCACGTGGGGCTGCTCTACCCCAACGGCACCGAGTTCGTCGTCGGCGATGCTGGCGGCCGCGCGAATCGGCGCCGTGGTGATCCCGTTCTCCACCTTCGCCACCGCCCGCGAAATGCGCGAGCAACTGGTCGACAGCGACGTCGAAATCCTGTTGACCGCGGCCTCTTTCCGCTCCCACGACTACGTGCAGCGGCTGGCCGAGGTGCTTTCGGACGCCGATCTTCGATTCACCGGCTGTTTTGTCGCCGCCGCACCCACAATTGCGCCACGTCGCGATCAGCTCACGAGACCGGTGTACCGGCTCGCCGACACCGTCGACGCCGGACGCTGCTGCACGGCGATGGAAGACGATGTCGACGGCTGCGATCCGCTGGCCATCGTCTACACGTCGGGCTCCACCAGCACCCCCAAGGGAGTGGTGCACACGCACGCCGCCCTGCTCGGACACCAGCAGAACCTCAACGAGATCCGCGGTTTGACCGCCGGCGACAAGCTGTTCTGCAATTCGCCGTTCTTCTGGATCGGCGGGTTCGCGTTCGGCCTGCTCGCCACCTTGGTCGCCGGGTCGACGCTGGTGTGCTCCAACGCCACCGATCCGGGCTGAGCACGCTCGACCTGCTCGAAGCCGAAAAGCCGACCATGACAAATGGTTTCGCCGCCGGGATCGCTCACCTGGCCGACCACCCGAGCTTCGCCGCGACGCGACCTGTCGTCGATGCGGCGCGGCAACCTGTACCCGATCATGGCCGCCCGACACCCGGCCGGCCGACCCGGAACTGCGGCACAACATGCTCGGCATGACCGAAGCCGGCAGCGTGCGTGCTGATCAGCGGCGACGAATCCGACCAACCCGAAGCGCGGCGCGGATCGTTCGGCAAGCCCGCGCCCGGATTCGAGACCAGGATCATCGACCCCGACACGCGGGAACGGGCCGTCGGAGAGGTCGGCGAACTGTGCATCCGCGGGCCATACCTGATGCAGTGCTATTACAAGCGCAGTCGCGAAGAATGCTTCGACGCCGACGGCTGGTTCCACACCGGCGATTTGGTGCGCGCCGACGCCGACGGATTCATCTATTTCGTCGGCCGGCTCAGCGCGATGATCAAGACCGCGGGCGCCAATGTCTCGGCCGCCGAGGTGGAGCAGGCGATCGCCAAGGTCACCGGCGGAGCACAGGCTTACGTTGTCGGCATCCCGGACGCCAGGCGCGGAGAGCTGGTCGCCGCGGTTGTCGCCGTGCCGGCGCCGCGGTGTTCGACGAAGCGGCGTTGCGCGAGCGACTCAAGGCCGAATTGTCGGCGTACAAAATCCCCAAGCGGTTCATCGCCCTGCCCAGCGCCGAAATACCGCTGCTGTCCAGCGGCAAAGTCGACACGCGGCAGCTGCGGAAGCTGTTCGATGCCTGACCCGTGCTGCACGCACCATCGACCAACTGGTGCGGTTTCGCGCCGCCCACGACGGCGCCACAGCCGATGGTGATCGATCCCACCGACCCGGCTCAGCTACCGCGAACTCGACACGACCACAAGCGATTTGGCCGCGGTCTTCGTCGAAGCCGGCGTCGGCAAGGGCACCCGGGTCGGGCTGATCATGCCCAACTGCACCCGCTGGGTGCAGGTCGCGATCGCACTGACCCGCATCGGCGCGGTGCTGGTTCCGCTGAGCACGCTGCTGCAGGCCGGCGAACTGGTCGCGCAGCTGCGAGTCGCCGCGGTGCAGTTCCTGGTGAGCGTCGAGGAGTTCCGCGGCCACCGCTATCTCGACGACCTCCAATCTGGCGCGATGCTGGCGCAACTCGAACTTCCTGCGCTTACGCCAGGTTTGGACGGTCGACCGGCTCGACCACGCCGCTGCGAGCGAGCGGGCCCGCCGGATCGTCGACGCCATGACCGAAACGGTCACCGCCGCCGACCCGCTGGTCATCATGTTCACCTCGGGCAGCAGCGGAGCGCCCAAGGGAGTCGTGCACTCCCACGGCAACGCGTTGGGTGCGGTGCAGTCGGGTCTCGCGGCGCGCTGCATCACCTCCGACACCCGGCTGTATCTGCCGATGCCGTTCTTCTGGGTGGGCGGCTTCGGCAGCGGAATACTGTCGGCGCTGCTGGCCGGCGCCACCCTGGTGACCGAGGAAATCCCGCAGCCCGAAACCACCCTGCGACTGCTGGAAAGCGAACGGGTCACGCTGTTTCGCGGCTGGCCCGACCAGGCCGAAGCACTGGCACGGCACGCGGCTCGGTCGGCGTCGATCTCTCGGCGCTGCGGCCGGGCAGCCTGGAAGCCCTGCTGCCGCCCGAGCAGCGGGCTGCAGCCCGGGGCGCGGGCCACGCTGTTCGGCATGACCGAGGCGTTCGGACCGTACTGCGGCTACCCCGCCGACACCGACATGCCGCGCGACGGCATGGGGCAGTTGCGGAAAGCCGTTCCCCGGCATGGAGGTTCGCATCGTCGACCCCGACAGCGGCGAGCCGGTGGCGGCGGGAACCGTCGGCATGATCCAGATCCGCGGACCGCACACGCTGCGCGGCATTTGCGGCCGCAGCCGCGAAGAGCTGTTCACCGCCGACGGCTTCTACCCCACCGGCGACCTCGGCCACCTCGACGAGGACGGCTTCCTGTTCTACCACGGCCGATCCGACGACATGTTCAAAGTCAGCGGCGCCACCGTCTACCCCAGCGAGGTCGAGCAGGCGCTGCGCACTATCGACGGCGTCGACAACGCCTTCGTCACCAACGTGCCCGGCGCCGCGGGCGAACGGGTGGGCGCGGCGGTGGTGTGCGGCAACGCCGCGCTCACCGCCGAGCAGCTGCGCGGCCGCGCGCGGGCTCTGCTGAGCGCCTTCAAGGTGCCGACGGTGTGGCTGTTGCTGGATTCCGACGATGACGTTCCGCGCGGTGGCACCGGCAAGGTCGACATCCATCGCCTGCGCGACATGCTGGTCAGCGAAGTGTCATGAGACCCGCTCCCATCTGGCCTAGCGGGCGCTTTGGACGATTACGCGGTGAAAGGATCAGTACTCTCGACGTAGAAGATTCTGTTCGTCGGCCAACGATTGCAAATAATCCCCGAACCGTACGTGACCCCCAACGTCTGGCGCACAACCATCGCCCCCATCTACCCGCGGTCGCAACCAACAATTACGCACGTGATTCCACATTTTCAGGTGCGTCGCGTGCACACTCCTACAGCGAACCGCGTACCAGGGCCACGGGCGGACCGAGGGATCCCTGCCGTGGAACGGCATGCTCGCCGACGAAGTGACTGCTGCCAGTACTCAGGGTCGATGAAGCACAGCGCAATTGGCCGTAGGGAACCGGGCGCGTCCGTGCGAAGTGTGGCCAGCCTTTCGGTCCCGTGGAAGTATCCATCGGCGCTGACCGTCATCAGCCCCAGTCCAACTCCCGCCCGCAGCAGCCCGACGGTGGTTTCTACCGCAGCGCCTTCCCGTCTGGCTATCTCGCCAGCGGTCAGGGCGCCGGTGGCCAGGTGATCGGCGAGCGACCAATCCGCGATGGTCCTGATCGTTTGGCTCACCCAGAAACCTAGGATCATTTCCATCATTTCGTGGTAGGCGTCTCTCCCGCTAAAGGCTCTCATCGAACGCTTATGACTACTGGATAGTTTCGAATCACTGTGCGCTCCTGTAGGTTCTGTCGTCACACCGCGCTTGGACCGGCCCCAACTGCTGTCCGGGTGCTCCTCGTTGCGCTGCTGGTGTATCGCATTCAGGCCGGAAAAGCCCGCACCCACGGCGTCAACATCTGCGGTAGCCATTCCCAGAGAGCATGCCCGGGTTTCGCCGCTTCGCACACCGGTCTAAAGACCCCATGCATACCTGTTCGCATACCTGCTTTTGCTCGCCGAGTGCTGTAACGGCGGCAGAATCGTACGTGTTCACTTCATGGTCGTCAGGCCTTATGACGCCTATCTAGAGGCGATGTTCCAGTACGGCGATACGAAACGTGCAGGCGCATATACATATTCGTGGCAACCCGTCTGAGGCGGGCGTATGGTGGGCGTCATGCAAACCGACGAACCGGTGCCCGAAATTCCTCGACCAGGTGTCGACCTGGCGGTGCTACCTGACGAGGGTTGGATCTACGGCCAGAATCAAGCGCTAAAGCAACTGGACGAATCCGGGACGACGGAAAGCCTCACCCTCGATCTCGGCGGAGACGAAAAGCGAGTCATCGTCCTGACTGTTCGCGGCGCCAAGACTGGTGAACCACGGCGTGTCCCGCTGATGCGGGTCGAACACGACGGACGCTATGCGGCCATCGCATCCAAGGGCGGATCGGCCAACGCGCCATCGTGGTACTACAACCTGAAAGCAAATCCCGAAGTGCGGCTACAGGATCAGAGTACGGCCGGCGACTTTTCAGCCCGCGAACTCGTCGGTGACGAGCGAGCGATCTGGTGGAATCGTGCCGTCGACGCCTTCGAGCCATTCGCCGGCTACGCACAGAGAGCAGGCCGACTGATTCCCGTCTTCGTACTCGAACCCATCAATTAGGCGCTAGGCCAGGACATCGCGGCAGCGCGGTGCCAACTGCATCGGTCGGGCCTCCGGCAGGTATGCCAACAGGTATGGAGTGGGGTCGTTGGACCGATGTGCGAAGCGCGCGATGACCGGCATGCTTTCTGGAATGGCTACTGCAGATGTGATGCCTTGACCGTTGGCGCGGGTTCTCCGGCCTCGATCCGCCCGCCACCTACGCGGTCATCAGGTTATCCGTACAGCGTTTGCCCCCCGCTGTCGGCCCCGGCGGAAACACTGTTCCATAGCGCAATTGGAGGCATAACGACGTGAGTACAGCGCCCGGCTCAACGGCTCCACCAGTCAGTGAGCTTGATCCCTTCAGCGACGAGTTCCTCAACGACCCCTATCCCGGCCACCATGAGCTACGTGAATGCGGTCCCGCCGTATGGCTACCGTCGTATGGCGTTTGGGCATTGGCGCGTCACGAGTGCGTTGCCGCGGCACTCAGGATCCCGCGACTTTCTGCTCGTCTGCCGGTGTGGGTCTCGCCAACCTACGAAAGGAAGATCCCTGGAGGCCTCCTCAAGCTTGTTACTGGAGGCGGATCCTCCCGAGCGCAGGCGGGCTCGCCGCATCGTTACCCGGGTTCTGACGCCGACCGTCCTACGACAATTAAAGGCCGGCTTTTTGGCCTATGCGCGGAGATTGGTTGAGAATCTCGCAACACAGGGCAGCTTCGACGCCATCGCCGACCTAGCCGAAGCATTGGTGCTGCGGGTGTTCCCTGATCTGGTCGGACTACCCACAAAAGGCCGAGACAACCTTCTGGCTCAATCGATCCATCCTTACATGTCGGAGACCGCTGTTGGGAAGGTGAAACGCGGCCGCGGAAAGGCAGGTATGGCAAACGGGTACGGGCATGGGGTCGTTGCACCGATGTGCGAAACACCGCGCGCCGGCACGCTTTCGGCATGGCTAACACACATGTTGATGCCCTAATCGTCGGCGCGGGTTTTTCCGGCCTGTATGCCACGCATCGACTGCGCAACATCCAAGGGCTTTCCGTGCAGTGCTTCGAGGCCGGTGATGGTCCGGGCGGGGTGTGGTACTGGAACCGATATCCAGGGGCGCGCTGCGACTTCGAAAGTATCTACTACTCTTACACTTTCGACGAGGACCTTCAGCGAGAGTGGCGCTGGACAGAGCGGTTCGCCGCCCAGCAGGAGATTATGGCCTACCTAGAACACGTGGCCGACCGTTTCGACCTGCGCCGCAGCTATCGGTTTGGCACTCGAATTACGGGAGCGGTCTGGGACGACGCCGCGAAGTGTTGGGTGGTCAGCGCCGATGACGGGACCACCACCACCGCCCGGTTCTTTATCAACTCGGCAGGAGCGTTTGGAGTGTCCAAAAAAAATGATTTCCCTGGACAGGACGATTTCCGGGGTGCGGTTCTGCACACCAGCCAGTGGCCGGGCAACGAGGTCGACCTGGCCGGTAAGCGCGTCGCCGTGGTCGGCACCGGCTCGACCGGCATTCAAGTCATCCAAACGATTGCTCCACAGGTCAGCGAACTCACGGTGTTTCAGCGCACCGCGAACTACGCTTGCCCACTTGGAAATCGGGCGCTCACCGATGAAGAGTTCCAGAACGCCGTCGATAATTTTCCGCGCCTGCGGCCCGATGCCCGCAGTCGCATGATGGGTACGCCATACCCGCGCGCTGTGAAGTCGGCACTGATGGACACGCCAGAAGAACGGCGCAAGGTCTACGACCGGTACTACAACGGCGGGGCCGTGCGGATGATCGTGTCGACGTATTTCGACTTGCTCACCAGCCCCGCCGCCAACGTGACTGCGGCGGATTACATCCGGGATCGGATCCGCGAGCGCGTGATCGACCCCGAGGTCGCAGAGTTGTTGTGTCCCAACGATCATCCGTACGGCGGTAAGCGTGCACCATTTGATATGGGCTACTACGAAACGTTTAATTTGCCGCACGTGCGGCTGGTCGACGCCAAGAAGACTCCGATCGTGCGGATCACCGGGCGCGGTATTGCCACCACCGCACAGGAATACGAGTGTGACGTGATCGTGCTGGCCACCGGTTTCGATATCGGTGCGGGCGCCTTGGAGCGGATAGGAGTCCTGGGCCGTGGGAGCCGGAAATTAATCGACCACTGGGCGCACGGGCAACGCGCCTACCTGGGGATGGCCACCTACGGGTTTCCCAACCTATTCCATATCAACGGCCCGCAGGGCCCATCGATCATCATCAACAATCTGCGTGCGATCGAGGATAATGTCGAGTTCGTGGGCAGCCTGATCGCCTATATCGGAAGCCCACGATCACGCCACGGCCGAGGCTACTCGGGGGCCGAGAGACCGGTATGGCGAGCTGGTGCAGGAGGTCGCTGAGAGGACACTGATTCCGACGGCCCACAGCTGGTTCATGGGCGATAACATTTCAGGCAAGCCTCGTACACCTCTTGCGCTGTTTACCGGCGCCCCAATGTATCTGGCGATGTGCAACGAGGTTGAGATCACTGGGTATGGTGGCTTTTCGTTCGACGGAGACGAGCGCGATGCACCGGGTGTGATCGGGCTCGACGGTGCCGCGGTGTTCTTGCTTGCGGGTCTGTTGAACATGGGCGCCAAACCACTCGAGGACTGTTCGCTCGAGGAAGCCCGAGCCGCGATGGAAAACTTCAAGGCCATGCAACCCCCGCTGCCCTCTGAGGTCAGCCTCAGCGACACGCAATATCCGATCGAGGGCGGCGAGCGCACAGCCCGGCTATATCGGCCCAACGTTGAAAGCCCGCTACCCGTTGTGGTCCTCATCCACGGCGGCGGCTGGATCGGCGGCAGCCTGGACTCCTTCGATCAACCCTGCGCGAACCTAGCCCACCGGCTCGGCGCACTGGTCGTCTCCCCGGACTACCGGTTGGCCCCCGAGCATCGATTCCCGGCAGCAACCAACGACACCGTCGCGGTACTGCGTTGGGCGGCAAACCATATCGCCGAGTTCGGCGGTGACCCCACCCGCATCGCCGTCGGCGGCGAAAGTGCGGGCGCCAATCTAGCCGCAGTCGCAGCGATCCGACTCCGCGACGAGGGCGGACCGCCTCTGCGCGCCCAAATCCTCATCACACCACCGACCGATATCCTTGCGAACACCAAGTCCCGCAAGATATTCGCCAACGCGCCGATCCTGACCACCAAACTCGGCCAGCGGATGGCCGCAATGTATCTAGGTGATCTACCCACGCGACATCGCCATGGGCCTCCCCGGCACGAACCAATGACTTGTCCGGCCTGCCACCAACACTGGTGATTACCATGGGCGTCGATCCACTACGCGACGAAGGCGAAGACTACGCACGCGCACTGACCGCAGCCGGCGTACCCACACTCTGCCGCCGCTTCGACGGACTATTCCACGCCACCTACTCGCTATCGGCCGCCATCCCGCGTGGCGCACAGATCCAAGACGCCATCACCGACTTCCTCACCCCACTACTCACCAACAACAAACTCACCGCCACCACAAGCATCGGCTAGGCCGCCACCATGGCACTCAATGGACATCGACAACGGCTTCACAGTCAGCGACTGCAAATCGCGAACAGCCCACGGCAAAGCCACGAGAACCAAGCGCTGGGAAGCCTCGGCTACCGCGGGCTTCCAGTACACATCCAACGACAACACGCAGACCCGCACGGAGCGTGTCAACCATCTGGTTTCGGAGCTGTTGTCCGCCGCTCATGACATCGTGGCCCGTCACAGGCTGACTGACGCGGAATATGACGTACTCAAGGCCCGGCTGGCCCAGGTAGGTGACGCTGAACGGCGTTCGGTGCTCGACGTCATCGTCGAGCAAGTAATCGAGGCATCCGCCCACACCGACCGACAAGGCAGCAAAGGCCGTGGAATCGGGCCGTCCACCATGGCGGAGCTTCTGCGGGCGGGCACGGTAGTCATGGATCACGACTGCAGCCCCGACCGGGTCCTGGCAACGGTGCTATTCACTGACGTGGTCGACTCGACCCGACACGCTGCAGAACTCGGCGACCGAAATTGGCTCGAGTTGCTCGAGCGGCACGACGACCTCACCCGTACTCAGATCGTCCGCTTCGGTGGTCGCGTCGTCAGACACACCGGCGACGGCGCGGTGGCCATTTTCAATGGTCCCAGCCGTGCGGTCCAGTCCGCGGCCGCGCTGAGTGAGTGCATAGCGGAATTGGGCATAGGCATCCGATGCGGCCTGCACACCGGCGAATGTGAGCTCCGCGGTAACGACATCGGCGGAATCGCAGTCCACACCGGAGCCCGGATCGCGGCTCTCGCCCACGCAGGAGAAGTCCTTGTGTCGAACACCGTGAAGGATCTCGTGAACGGTTCCGGGATCGCCTTCCACGACCGCGGTACTCATGAGCTCAAGGGCGTGCCCGGAGAATGGAGGCTCTTCGCGTACAGCTAATGCGCGCAATCGCCCTCGGCAGAAGTGGCGAGAACAGGACCGTCGTCTGGCCTCTACTGCGTACAAGGGGTTTCGGCTGCCGCCTGTAAGTTATGGCAGCCCACAATATTCCGACGGCGTTCGCACCAGCCGAGAACCTAGACTTGTTTCATGACTGATGTGGTGGGCAGCCGGCGCGGGGAGCCCGTCGGTCCCCCGTTGAACCGGCTGGTGGCCCGCAGACATGATCTGGATGCCGCGCAGCAGGTGTTGTCCGGTTCGCGGTTGCTGACCTTCACCGGTCTCGGCGGGGTGGGCAAGACCAGGCTGGCTTTGGAGTTGGCCCACCGGACGCGCGACCGCTTTCCCGACGGAGCCTGGCTGGTACGTCTTGCCGATCTCAGCATCGGAGCGGAAATCGCCGAAGTGGAGTCGGCCATTGTCAACGCGCTGGGCATCAGCGACCAATCGGCCACCAGTCCGCGCGAGAAGCTGTTGTCGTTCCTGGGAACCCGCAAACTACTTCTGGTGCTTGACAATTGCGAGCACGTCTTGTCGTCGGTCCGCGCAACCCTGCCGGTGATTATGCAGAGCGCCCCACGTCTTCGTATCATCGCCACCAGCCGAGAGCCGCTCGGTATCGCCGGTGAGATGCTTCGGCCGCTGCTGCCGCTGAGCGTGCCGGAGCCGGGAACTGCGGCCGAGCAGTTGATCGCGGATGGATCGGTGAGTCTGCTGGTGGAACGCGCATATGCGGTCGACCCAAACTTCGAGCTCACCGATCACAACGCAGCCGCAGTGGTGCAGCTGTGTCGTCTGCTGGAAGGTTTGCCGTTGGCCATCGAACTTGCCGCGGCCAAACTTCGCGCGTTGACGGTCGAGCAGGTGGTCGAGCGATTTGGCCGGAGGATCACGTCGTTGGCTGCCGCGGGGACACCGTCGGGCGCCCGGCATCGGTCCTTGCGCTCGATGGTGGATTGGAGTTACGAATTATGCCCAAAGACCGCACAGGTGTTGTGGCGCCGGCTGTCGGTATTCTCTGCCACATTTGATTTGGAGCTCACCGAGTCGGTCTGTGCCTTTGGCGAGCTGGCCCCCGATGATGTCATGGATTCAATCGAACGGCTTGTTGCACAGTCGATCCTGTCGACCGGCCGCGGTGCAGGCACCATGCGATACCGGCTGCCGGCCGCTATCCGGGAGGTAGCGGCCGACCTCGCCGATCAAGCCGGGGAGACAGCCGAGCTCCGCTGCAGACACCGCGACGCCATGCTGGGGCGCGCCCAGGAGACGTTGCACAATTGGTGCGGCCCGCACCAGGATCTCCTGATCGAGCAGATGAGCCTTGATCATGCCGGCTATGTCGCCGCGCTGCAGTGGAGCAGCAGCATCCCCGGTGAGCAGCAGAGCGCCTTGCTACTCCTAGCGTCGTTGCGGTACCAATACCTTGTCGGGGGGCGGCTTGCCGAGGGGCGCATGCGGATGGAGACAATGCTGGCCGCCATCTCCGAGCCTTCGCCGATTCGCAGCGAATGTCTTTGGGTAGCAAGCTGGATCGCACTGTTGCAAGGTGATCACGATCGGGCCGAGCAATTGTTAAGCGAACTTTCAGCTCTCGCAGGCGAACGGGACCGCCACGGAGTCGCGGTGCACCTGCGCCACCAGGGCGCGCTGCTGGCAATGTTCAGCGGTGACCTCGACAGCGCCATACGCGGATTTGAGGTCGCAGTCGAAGGCCACCACGCACAAGGAAATTGTTATTTGGAACTCACCGCCCGGTACATGCTCGCCTGTGCGCTCGCTACGGCCGGGCGTGCGCAGCGCGCGCTTCAGGTAAGCGCGGAAACCGCGGCGATGTGCGAGCAATACGGTGAACGAAACGCACGCGCGTACACCGATTGGGCGGCCGCCGTCGCCTACTGGACGATGGAGCATCTGGACGAGGCGGAACTTTCGGCGCACCAAGTGTTGAAGACGCAGCGCGCGATAGGCGATGGGATCGCCGTCGCCCTGACGGCCACGTTGTGTTCATGGATCGCCTACGACCGCGGCCAGCTCGGTCGTAGCGCCGAACTGGCGGTAGCGGCGGGACATGTTTGGCGATCGATGGGCACATCGCTCGGGGCGTTCGGGCCACATCTGTCCGCGTTCGCCAAAGGGCACGGTCCATCTGAATCCGAGCTGCGAGATGCCGATCATGGTCAAACCGTCCAGCGATTCCAGAAACTCGACGATGTCATCGATTTCGTATTGGGCACTGCCCGTCGCAGCGCTGGCCGAACGGACAGCACTCCGCTTACCAAACGAGAACTCGAAGTCGCGGCGCTGATCGAGACCGGGCTTTCGAACCGCGAAATTGCAGGGCGACTAGTCATTGCCAAGCGCACGGCTGACGGCCACGTCGAACGCATCCTCGCCAAGCTGGGGTTCAGCTCGCGCGCTCAGGTCGCGGCGTGGATGGCGCGGCGCGCATCCTGACCGGCCTCGGAGCATGAGCACGCCTACCAGCGTAATCAATTGGCGCAGTTAGCCAATCGTCCTAGGGGACCCGGGTCCAGGGTTGACAGTTTTGCGACTCGAAGGCCTTAACGCTTGTGTTGATATTCGCGAACATCGGTCCGACAGAGATATTCGTCTGGAGTACATGCTCCTTGTTCGCGTCAGGCGTGCTGTAGGTGAACCATGCGCACATCGAGGCCTGGGTCGGCACATTGTTGATCCAAACCCCAAAGGTCGACGCCGACCCACCCGTGCGGTAAAGGCCCGGCGCGACGTCAGGCCCGACGACAAAGACACCGTTCCCCGGAATCGGGTCCAACAGATCGGCACTGGCTGGAGACGCGAACGCGATCGCGGTCAAGCCAGCAACGGATACGGCCAATGCGGGAAGTGTTCGGCGCATGTTCTTCTCCAAACTGTCGCCACCCTGAAAGCAGCGTATGCCCAGGTCGGTCGCGGAACAACCCGCGTCAGGCTCGGCGAGGCGGCGGGCGATCCGTATCTGCCACCACGCCACGGGCAACAAGGTGATCGATCAACGGAACGGCGCCCGCCGCAAGATGTTCGGACATCGCAGCGCGGGCCAGCACGTCGTCATGCATCTCGAGCGCAGCCAGGATCCGCCGATGATCCTCGATCGACTGGCCCGGCCAGCCCTGGATCGTCGGAAAGACCGACTCGGGAGCGTAGCGGGTAATCTGCAGCATCAGCTGGGCAAGCTTTGGCGAGTCCGCCGCGACATTGATGGCACGGTGGAATTCGTGGTTCAGCCGAACGGTCCGCTCGTGGTCATCGCCGGCATAGGCCTCCTCCAACTGGGCCTGAATTTCCTTGAGCTCGTGCAGCTGATCGTGGGTGACGTTGACCGCGGCCCGCGCGGCCAGTTCCCCACCGACATGAGCCTGCACATTCGCGACGTCGGTGACGTCTCGCCCGGTGACCGGCAACACCACGAAGCCGCGGCGGGGCTGCTGGGCGATCAGGCCTTCTGAGCGCAGCGCGAACAGCGCCTCTCGCACCGGCGTGACACTGATCCCCAACTCCGCGGCCAATTGGTCCAGACGCACGTAGGACCCCGCGGCGTAGGTGCCATCGAATATCCGCCCGCGGATCAACCGCGCGACGTCCTCAAAAAGTTGAGGCCGCGCAGCGAAATCCGGAACGCTCATCGCCTCACACCTGATACTCGGCGAGTAGTCGCTTGCTGATGATGGACTTCTGGATTTCGCTGGTTCCCTCGCCGATCAGCAGGAACGGCGCATCACGCATCAGCCGCTCGATTTCATATTCCTTGGAATAGCCGTAGCCGCCGTGGATTCGGAAGCTCTGCTGAGTGACCTCCGAACAGTATTCGCTGGCAAGGTATTTCGCCATGCCGGCAGCGACGTCGTTACGCTCCCCCGAATCTTTCAGCCGCGCCGCGTTGACCATCATCAGGTGCGCCGCTTCGACTTTGGTCGCCATCTCGGCCAGCTGGAACGCAATGGCCTGATGCTCGGCGATCGGCTTACCGAAGGTCTCGCGTTGTTGCGCGTAGCGCACCGCGAGCTCGAAGGCACGAATCCCGACTCCACAAGCGCGCGCCGACACGTTGACCCGGCCGACCTCGATGCCGTCCATCATCTGGAAAAAGCCCTGCCCCGTGGTGCCGCCGAGAACGTCATCGGCGCTGGCCTGGTAGCCGTCGAAAATGAGCTCGGTGGTTTCAATGCCCTTGTAGCCCAGCTTGTCGATCTTGCCCGGAATTCGCAGGCCGGCAACGACTTCGCCGAAACCGACCGGCTTCTCGACAAGGAACGCGGTCAGGTTGCGGTGCGGTTTGTCCGAGCCTTCGTCCGTGCGCACCAGCACCGCCACCAGCGTCGAGGTGGCGCCGTTGGTCAGCCACATCTTCTGACCATCGATGGTGTACGTGCCGTCGGAATTGCGGCGGGCCCGCGTGCGGATCGCGGCCACATCGGAACCCAGCTCCGGCTCCGACATCGAAAAGGCGCCGCGAGTCTCACCGGCCGCCATCCGGGGCAGGAACCGCTGCTTCTGCTCGTCGGTGCCGTGCTGGCGCAGCATGTACGCCACGATGAAATGGGTATTGAGCACCCCGGATACGCTCATCCAGCCCCGGGCCAGCTCCTCGACGCACAGCGCGTAGGTCAACAGCGACTCCCCCAGTCCGCCGTACTCCTCCGGAATCATCAACCCGAACAGGCCCATCTCCCGCATCTGATCGACGATCTCCTGCGGGTAGGTGTCGGTGCGTTCGAGCTCGGCCGCGTGGGGAATGACCTCCTTGTCGACGAATTGCCGTACCGTAGCGATGATCTCGGTCTGGAATTCGGTCAGCCCGAGGGTCTGGGCGAGTTTTGTCATGCGTGGTCCCTTCAGGCGATCGTTTTGGTGTCGGTCAAACGCGCGATGTCCGCGGCGGTCAAGCCTAGGTTTTCGGTGAGGACGTCGGCGGTGTCCTGGCCCAGCGCCGGCGCGGCCGCGCTGGCGGGGTGGACCCCGTCGAACGCGGCCGGCAGGCCGGCGGCCAGATAATCGCCGACACCCGGTTGGTTCAGCCGGGAAAACAGCGGATTGTCAGTCACTTTCGGGTCTTGGACTACCTCCGCGAAAGTGCGGTATCGCTCGAACAGCACTGTGGTGCGCGACAGCGCCGCGGTGACCTGTTCGGCCGTATGATCGGCGAACCAGGCGGCGAACAAGCCGGACAGCACGTCACGGTATCGGTACCGGTCGCCTTCGGCATTGAAGTCCACGCCCAGCGCCTCGGCCAGCGCCGCCACCGCGGAGCCGGTGCCGGTCACGTCGACCATGTCGCGAAAATGCCTGGGAGTCAATATGACCACCATGAAGGCCACCCCATCGGAACTGGTGAAGTCCTGGCCGTACTGGCCGTAGATGGTGTTACCCAGCCGCTCCCGCTGGGTCCCGTTCACCTGGGGTTCGGTCAACAATCCCAGATTTCCGGCCGTGGCCAGCGCCACGTCCTCCAGCGCGAGGGTGACCCGAGCGCCCGCCCCGGACCGCTCACGCCGGTGCACCGCAGAGACAACGGCCAGCGCCGCATACAGGCCGCAGCACACATCCCAGGCGGGCAGTACATGGTTGATCGGGCCGGCGTGGTTGGCCGGACCGGTCACCAGTGGATATCCGATGGCCGCGTTGACGGTGTAGTCGACCCCGGTGGACCCGTCGCCGCGCCCGAGCAGCTGCACGTGGATGATATCGGAACGCTTGGCGGCCAACACATCATGACTCAGCCAGGGCAGCACCGCATTGGTCACGACAATGCCGTCGCCCTCCACGACCAGCCGCTGGACCAGTTCCTGCCCCTCGGCCGAGCGGACATCGATCGTGGCCGAGCGCTTCCCCTTGTTCAGCCCGGTCCAGTAAATCGACGTGCCGTCGGCGGCCAGCGGCCACCGCTTCACATCCGAGGCGCCGCCGATCGGATCGATACGGATCACCTGTGCGCCAAGCTGATTCAGCGTCACACCGCACAGTGGCGCGGCCACGAAGCTGGATACCTCGACAACGGTGAGACCGGTCAGCGGCAACCCGGGCTGCTCATGTCTGAGCGACCCGTTCGAAAATCGCGGCCAGTCCTTGGCCGCCGCCGATGCACATGGTCTCCAACCCGTAGCGCGCCTGGCGACGATTGAGCTCACGGGCCAAGGTGGCCAGCATCCTGCCGCCGGTCGCACCGACCGGATGTCCCAGCGAGATTCCCGAGCCGTGCACGTTGGTTCGGTCGAAGTCGGCGGTCCCGAAATTCCACTCGCGCATCACCGCAAGTGCTTGGGCGGCAAAGGCTTCGTTGAGTTCGATGAGGTCGATGTCGGACAGTTGCAATCCGGCTTTGGCCAGCGCGGCTTGGGTTGCGGGCACCGGGCCGATGCCCATGATGTTGGGCGCCACCCCCGCCAGTCCCCACGACACCATGCGGACGAGCGGTGTCAGGCCGTATTCGGCCGCTTTCTCCGCGGTGGTCACCACACACATGGATGCGGCGTCGTTCTGCCCGCTGGCGTTGCCGGCCGTGACCGTCGCCTCCGGATCATCCGCCAGCAGAACCGGTTTGAGCTTGCTCAGCGACTCCACCGACGTGTCGGCGCGTGGATGCTCATCGGTGTCGATGAGTTCCTCGCCATTGCGGGTGGGGACCGCGACCGGAATGATCTCCTCGGCCAGAATGCCGTCCTTCTGCGCGGCAACGGCGCGCTGATGCGATCGCACCGCGAGCTCGTCTTGCTCCTGGCGTGAAATGCCGTACTGGCGGCGCAAGTTCTCGGCGGTCTCCAGCATCCCACCCGGAACCGGGTAGTGGCGGCCGCCGGCAGTCGCACGTCCCCGCGCCAGCCCGTCGTGCACCCGCACACCGTGGCGGGCGCCGCCCCAACGCATATCGGTGGAGTAGAAGGCGACGTTGCTCATGCTTTCGCAACCGCCGGCCACGACGAGGTCATGGTCCCCATTGCCCACCTGCAGGCATGCTTGGATCACTGCCTGCAGGCCCGACCCGCAGCGGCGGTCGACCTGCATGCCGGGAACCGTCACCGGCAAGCCGGCATCCAACGCCACCACGCGCCCGATCGCCGGGGCATCGCTGTTGGGATAGCAGTGGCCGAGAATGACGTCTTGCACGGTGTCGGGCGCCAGACCGGTTCGCTCGAGCAGCCCTTTCAGCGCGGTGACGCCGAGGTCGACGGCGGTGCGCGACTTGAACATTCCGCCGTAGCGGCCGATCGGCGTCCGGACGGGTTCACAGATAACGGCTTCACGCGTTGCGTTGCCCATCTCAGAGATGCCGGCCGCCGGTGATTTCCATGACGGTGCCGGTCATATACGACGACAGGTCCGACGCCAGGAACAGCGCCACGCTGGCGACCTCGCTGGGCTCGCCGGCCCGGCCCATCGGCACCTCGGCGACCTTCGAATCCCAAATGCGTTGCGGCATGGCTTCCGTCATGGCAGAGCGGATCAAACCGGGGGCGATCGCGTTCACCCGGACACCCAGGTAGGCCAGCTCTTTGGCGGCCGCCTTGGTCATGCCGACGATGCCGGCCTTGGCCGCCGAGTAGTTGGTCTGGCCGACCATGCCGACCTTCCCCGACACCGAGGACATGTTGATGATTGCGCCCCGCTTGTTTTCCCGCATGATCGCTGCCGCCAGCCGGGTCCCGTTCCAGGTCCCCTTCAGATGCACGTCGATGACCTGATCGAACTGCTCCTCGGTCATCTTGCGCATCGTCGCGTCGCGGGTGATGCCGGCGTTGTTGACCATGATGTCCAGGCCGCCGAAGTGCTCGACCGCGGTCTGGATCAGGGTTTCCACGTCGGAGGCCTGCGTGACGTCGCACCGGACCGCGACGGCGACGTCATCGCCGCCGAGTTCCTTGGCCACGACCTGGGTCGCCTCGAGATTGACGTCGCCGAGCACCACTCGTGCACCCTCGGCGACAAACCGCTCCGCGATGGCCAGACCCAGCCCTTGCCCTCCGCCTGTGATCACCGCGGTCTGACCTGTCAACAACGACACCTGAATCACACATCCTTCACTGTTATCGCAACCATCGGGCACCCCCAAGCCAGATATCATATTTGATATAGGATCCTGCTCTGGACCGGGGTGTCCCCCGTCGGGAGAGGAGCGTGGAGCCAATGACCACCGCCGAATCCGCCGCAGTCTCGGACGAAGACTTCCGGAAATCCTGGCTCAGACAAGGCAATTCGTCCGCACCGCGGTCGTCCCCCGCGAGCAGGAGATTCTCGACGACGATCGGGTCCCCGACGACCTCCGCGACGAAGCCAAGAAGATGGGGCTGTTCGGCTACGCGATTCCCCAGGAGTGGGGCGGCCTCGGGGCTCAACCTCATGCAAGACGTCGAGCTGGCGATGGAGTTGGGCTACACATCGCTGGCGCTGCGTTCGATGTTCGGCACCAACAACGGCATCGCCGGACAGGTTCTGGTCGGGTTCGGCACCGATGAGCAGAAGTCCCGCTGGCTGGAGGCGATCGCGTCCGGCGACGTCGTCGCCTCCTTCGCGCTGACCGAACCCGGCGCCGGATCGAACCCTGCCGGCTTGCGGACCAAAGCCGTTCGGGACAACGACGATTGGGTGATCTCCGGCCAGAAACGCTTCATCACCAACGCACCCGTCGCCGATCTGTTCGTGGTGTTCGCGCGCACCCGGCCCGCCGACGACCAGGGCCCGGGGATCGCCGTCTTCCTGGTTCCCGCGGACTCCGCGGGCGTCGAGGTGGGCGCCAAGGACGCCAAGATGGGCCAGGAGGGCGCGTGGACGGCCGACGTCAACTTCACCGACGTCCGCGTCGGATCCGATGCGCTCGTCGGAGGCAGCGAAGACGTCGGCTACCGGGCCGCGATGACCTCGTTGGCGCGCGGACGGGTCCACATCGCCGCGTTGGCTGTGGGCGCAGCGGCGCGCGCACTTGACGAATCCGTCGCCTATGCCGCGACCGCAACCCAGGGTGGTACGGCGATCGGGAACTTCCAGTTGGTGCAGGCGATGCTCGCCGACCAGCAGACCGGGGTCATGGCCGGCCGTGCGCTGGTGCGCGATGCCGCACGGCTGTGGGTCTCAGGCGAGGATCGCAGGATCGCGCCGTCGGCCGCGAAGGTCTTCTGCACCGAAATGGCCGGCAAGGTCGCAGATCTCGCGGTCCAGATCCACGGCGGCAGCGGTTATATGCGAGGCGTCGCCGTCGAACGCATCTACCGCGACGTGCGCCTGCTGCGGTTGTATGAGGGCACCAGCGAGATCCAGCGCTTGATCATCGGTTCGAACCTGGTCAAGGCGGCACAACGAGCTACCACCACGAAGGAGCGCTGATGACCGGCAAGCTCGAGGGACGAGTCGCCCTGATCACCGGGGCGGCACGCGGCCAGGGTCGCGCGCACGCGGTCCGCATGGCCCAGGAGGGCGCCGACATCATCGCCGTCGACATTGCCGGCAAGCTCCCGGCCTGCGTTCCCTATGATCCGGCGACCGAAGAGGATCTCGCCGAAACCGTTCGCCTGGTCGAAGAAACAAACCGCCGGATCCTCGCCTCCGTCGTCGACACACGCGACCTGGATGCACTGCGCAAGGCCGTCGACGACGGCGTCGCCGAACTGGGGCGCCTCGACATCATCGTGGCCAATGCCGGCGTCGCCGCCCCCCAGGCCTGGAACGAGATCACGCCCGAATCCTTTCGCGACGTGATGGACATCAACGTGACGGGCACCTGGAACACCGTGATGGCCGGCGCCGACAAGATCATCGAAGGGGGCCGCGGCGGCTCGATCATCCTGATCAGCTCGGCGGCCGGGGTCGAAAATGCAGCCGTTCATGGTGCACTACACCGCCAGTAAGCACGCCGTCACCGGGCTGACCCGGGCCTTCGCCGCCGAATTGGGCAAACACTCGATCCGGGTCAACAGCGTCCACCCCGGCCCGGTGAATACCGCGATGGGCTCCGGCGACATGGTCGAGGCCGTGGCCAGGGCCACGGCAACAAACCCCCAGCTGTCGCACGTTCTCACGCCGTTTCTGCCCGATTGGGTGGCCGAGCCGGAAGAGATCGCCGACGCCGTGTGCTGGCTGGCCAGCGACGAGTCGCGTAAGGTCACCGCGGCCCAGATCCGGGTAGACCAGGGTTCCAGCCAATACTGAGGCGTGGCTGACGAGGCTGCGCGGGTCGTAGCTCCGGCAGAAAAATACGCGCAAGCACCGATGTTTGCGGCGTGCGGTCGCCGCATGCTGGCTAACATGAACGAAATCGATCCACGGGCGGCGTCCCGCCGTTGGACTGGAGCGATGAGGCCATGAGCGATCCGGTGCCCAGTGGGACCGTGACGCTGTTGTTGGCCGATGTCGAGGGTTCGACACAGTTGTGGAACTCACAGCCCAAAGAAATGACGTCGGCGATCGCGAAACTGGATCAAACGCTGGCCGAATTGGTGAGCGTGCACCAGGGCGTTCGCCCACTCGAGCAGGGCGAAGGTGACAGCTTCGTCATCGCATTCAGCCGAGCGTCCAACGCGGTGGCATGCGCGCTCGCGCTGCAGCGGGCGCCCTTGGCGCCGTTGCGGCTGCGGATCGGAGTGCATACGGGCGAGGTGCAGCTGCGAGACGAGAACAACTATGTCGGGCCGGCCATCAACCGGACCGCACGCCTGCGGGAGCTGGCGCATGGCGGGCAGACAGTGCTGTCGGGCACCACCGGCGATCTAGTCGCCGATACGCTCCCCGAAGACGTGTGGCTGACCGACCTGGGCACCCATCCACTGCGAGATCTCCCCCGGCCGGAGCGGGTGTTTCAGCTGTGCCATCCCGACCTGCGCAACGAGTTCGGCCCGCTTCGGATTCGGGAAGCCATTGTCGCCCAACATCTTCCGGTGCAATTGACCAGTTTCGTGGGGCGCGACGCGGAAATCATCGAAGTCCTGCATATTGTCGCGCAGAACCGCCTGGTGACGCTGACCGGTGCAGGTGGAGTAGGAAAGACCCGGCTGGCGGTGGAGGTCGCGGGGGCAGTCGCGGAAAACTACGGCGACGGAGCGTGGGCTGTGGACCTGGCGCCGATCACCGACCCCGACCTGGTGCCGATCACCGCGGCCCGGGCGCTGGGCCTGCCGGATCAGCCGGGAAGTTCCCAGGAGAACCGCCTGCTGCAGTTCATCGGCGGGCGGCAGATATTGATGATGCTGGATAACTGCGAGCATCTGCTGGATGCCAGCGCGTCGCTGATCGCGGCAATGCTAAGCGCCTGTCCTCGGCTGACGGTGTTGGCGACCAGTCGCGAGCCGATCGGAGTGGCGGGCGAGGTGACCTGGCGAGTGCCGTCCTTGTCACTGACGGGCGACGCCATCCGATTGTTCAGCGACCGGGCCGGCCACGCGCGGCCCGGCGTCAGCGTCACTGATCACAATGCGGCCGCGGTAGCCGAGATCTGCCGTCGCGTAGACGGCATGCCGCTGGCGATCGAGCTGGCGGCGGCGCGGGTACGCGCGTTGTCGCCACAGGAGATTCTCGCCGGCCTGCAAGACCGGTTCCGGTTGCTGACCGGAGGATCGCGAACCGCGGTGCGCCGCCAACAGACGTTGCAGGCGTCAGTGGACTGGTCACACGCACTGTTGACCGAGCCCGAGCGGATTCTGTTCCGCCGGCTGGCCGCGTTCTCGGGCGGCTTCGACCTCGAAGCCTGCCAAAGGGTCGTTTGCGACAAGGATCTAGCGCCCCACCAGGTGCTCGATGTACTAGCCCTGCTCGTTGACAAATCGCTGGTGGTCGCCGAAACAGCCGGGGGCCCAACCCGATACCGACTGCTGGAAACAATTCGCCAATATTCGCAGGAGAAGCTCGGCGAATCGCCTGAGGCCGCCGTTGTCCGGAACCGGCACCGTGATCACTACACCGCAATGGCCACGGCACTGGACGGTCCGGCTACCACCAGCTTGGAGCTGCTGCTCGACCATGCAGAGGCCGAAATAGACAATCTGCGTGCTGCGTTCGCGTGGAGCCGGGAGAACTCCAACATCGATAGCGCATTGCAGCTCGCCACGTCCCTGCAGCCGCTGTGGCTGACACGGGGCTGCCTCAAGGAGGGGTCGGACTGGCTCGACATCGGTCTCGCCGACGCTGAGACCGCGGACGCCGAAGTGACACCTGGGGCGCTGGCGCGCGCGCTGGCCGATAAAGCATTCCTCAACAACATGCGCGACGCGAAAAGCCTGGCGCGAGCACAACGTTCGCTGGCGATCGCGCGCGAGCTCGACGATCCCGCGTTGCTGGCGCGGACTCTCACCGCTTGCGGCCGCGTCGCCGGTTGGGACGCCGAAGTAGCCGGGGCGTACTTGTCGGAGGCAGCCGACTTGGCCCGAGCGATTGGCGATCGGTGGCGGCTGAGCCAGATCCTCTACAGCCAGGCGTTCGCCGCGGCGATGGGCGCGGGTGATGTCGCCACCTGCATCGCAGCCGCGAAGGAGGGCTGTGAGCTCGCCGACGAGATCGGCGACCGGGGCTACTCGCGGGGGTGCCGATGGTGTCTGGGCGCAGCACACTGGGTGCTCGGAGATATCGCCGTGGCCGAGGCGCAGTTCCGCGAGTTGACGACGGAAGCCGACGGGGCGCACGCACTGATCTGGCAGGTCAATGCGCGGTCGCTGCTGTGCCACGTGCTGGCACACAGCGGACGAGCAGACGAGGGTCGCGCACTTGCCCTCGAGGCGCTCGACGGCGCCGCCGAAATAGGCCGTTACCAGGAAGGTGTCGTGTACGCGGCGCTCGCCGTCGCGGAGCTGGCCGGTGGCGGTGTCGACGCTGCCCGCGACGCCAGCGAGGCGGCGCGCGAGCGATTGGTGGGGATGCTGCCCCGGCTTGCGACCACTACCGTCAAATCCTGGGCGCAGGTCGCGCTAGCTCGTGGCGATCTGACGGCGGCACGCAGGTTCGCCGATGAGGACGTCTCCGCCGCGGCGGGCTGGTTCATGGTGCAGGCGCTGGCCACCCGGGCGCGCGTCGCGTTAGCAGAAAACGAGACCGGGCAAGCCGAACGCGATGCCCACGACGCGCTGACACGTGCCGCCGAGATGCGGGCCCATTTATTTGTCCCAGACCTGCTGGAGTGTCTCGGCGGCCTGGCTCACGGCGCCGGCAACCATCTCGAAGCGGTGAGGCTATTTGCTGCCGCGCACACGATCCGTCAACGAACCGGAATCGTCCGTTTTCAGATATACGAGGCACAACACGCGGCATCGGTGGAAGCAACCCGCGATGTCCTGGGCGGCGACCAATTCGACCTGGCGTGGCATGCCGGTATTTCGCTGTCCACGGATGAAGCCATCGCATACGCCCAGCGCGGCCGCGGTGAACGCAAACGGCCGTCAACAGGTTGGGCCTCGCTAACCCCCACCGAACACGATGTGGTCCGCCTCGTCAGTGAGGGCCTTGGCAACAAAGATATCGGCGGCCGACTGTTCATCTCCCCGCGCACTGTTCAGACCCATCTCACTCACGTCTATGCCAAACTCGGGCTCACGTCGCGCATGCAGCTGGTTCAAGAAGCAGCTCGCCGGTCCTGAAGGTATTTCCCGCTCGGCGGAGCCGGCACGGCGCCGCCTTTTCGTTAAATCCGCTAACCATTGTGGCGGCCCGAATGTGATCTGCATCACATCATTATTTAACGTGCTGGGCGACACACCCACCCGGTGATGCAAAACATTTAGCACCACTCCTATTCTCAGTTACATGGGTCGGCCCCATTTGTCGATTGACGCTGTTCAGCCTCTAGCGGCTGACGTAAATGATTATGTTCTCGCCGACGGCACCATTGCCTTGCCCGACGGTTTGACTCTCACGTCGTTCTTCGACCAAAACCGGGCAGCATTCGGCGACCGTCCGTCGTACCGGTTCATCGACTACGCGAAAGAGCAGGACGGGCGCGTCGTCGAACTGAGCTGGAATGAGCTTTGGACCAAGGTCCGTGCGATCGGCGCCCGCCTCCAGCAAGTCGCCAAGCCCGGGGACCGGGTGGCGATCTTGGCGCCACATGGTCTGGACTACGTGGCCTCTTTCTTCGCCGCGGTCCATGCGGGCAATATCGCGGTCCCGCTGTTTGCGCCAACCCTGGCCGGGCACACCGAGCGGTTGACGGCGGTGTTGGGCGACGCCCAGCCCGCCGTGGTGCTGACGAACACCGCCGCGGCCGAGTCTGTGCGGGAATCGCTGCGGGCGCATCCGGTGACCGGGCGGCCGCGATTGATCGCGGTCGACGCGATCCCGGCATCGCTGGCCTCGATGTTCGCCGAGCCCACCATCGCCACGGACGACACTGCGTATCTGCAGTACACGTCCGGGTCGACGCGCAGCCCGGCCGGCGTGGAGGTCACGCACCGCGCTGTGGTCACCAATGTGCTGCAGATGATCCTGGGCGCCAATCTGCACCGGAACACCCACAGCGTCAGCTGGTTGCCGCTGTACCACGACATGGGACTGATCATGATCATGTTCCCGGCGTTGTGCGGCGGCGAATACCTCACGCTGCTGGATCCGATGGCGTTCGTCCGTCGGCCCTTCCGGTGGATCAAGGAACTGAGCGCGGAAGCCAGCAACGGCCCGACATTTGCGGCCGCGCCCAATTTCGCGTACGACTTGACCGCCGAGCGGGGGCTGCCCCCGGACGCCGCCACTATCGACCTTCACAACGTCGTCGGGCTGCTCAACGGCTCGGAGCCGGTGACCATGTCGGCGATCGAGAAATTCACGAAGGCGTTCGCCCCCTACGGCCTACCCGCGACGGCGGTCAAACCGGCCTACGGGATGGCCGAGGCGACACTCGGAGTGGCCATGACCGCCCCGGACGCGGCGGCCCACGCGGTGTTCCTCGACCGTGTTCAACTCGCCGCCGGACACGCGGTGATCGTCGAGCCGGACGCCGACGGTGCGGTGGCGTATGTCTCCTGCGGCCAGCCTTTCCGGGATGTCTGGGCGGTGATCGCCAGCCCGGACGGTGCCGAGGTGCCCGACGGCGCCGTCGGGGAAATCTGGCTGCACGGCAACAACATCGCCCGCGGCTACTTCGGCCGCGAGGAAGAATCACAACGCACGTTCGGCAACAAGCTGCAGTCTCGGACCGAGCAGGACAGCCACGCCGAGGGCGCCCCGGACAACTGCTACTGGTTGGCCACCGGCGATCTCGGCGTCTACATCGACGACGAGCTGTACCTGACGGGACGGATAAAAGACCTCGTCATCATCGATGGCCGCAACCACTACCCGCACGACATCGAGACCACCGTCAGTCATGCCTCCGCCCGCCATCCGGACCGGCTACGTGGCCGCATTTTCGGTTCCGGACAGCGAATCCCGCGAGCAGCTTGTGGTCGTCGCCGAACGCGCCGCAGGTGTCGGGCGCGCAGACCCGGACGCAATCGCCGCGGCCGTGCGGGCAGCAGTCGCCCGCAATCATCAGGTCCGGGTCGCCGACATCCGGCTCGTCGCCGCCGGCGCCATTCCCCGCACCACCAGCGGCAAACTCGCCCGCAAAGCGTGCCGGGCCGAGTACCTGGCCGGACGGTTCAGCCGGTAACCACGCTCAACTGAGCAGTTCCAGGGTTCCCAGATCGCGGACGGCCTGACAGCCGCGACTGAGCATGGCGAGCACCATGTCGTCACCGCGTTCGGTGGCGGTGGCGAAAGCGAATCCGAGCGCGGAGATCAGCAGCGCCTGCGGCATCCCGAGCCGGTAATCGCGCCAACATGTTTCACGGTCGTAGCCGGTAACGCCATAACCCAATAACGCTCGATGATATTCGTCGACAAGGTCTTTCTCGATTGCCAACCGCAGCTCCGAATTCAGGCTCGTTGCCGTGAAATACGCGAGATCCCGCGCCGGCAGACCCACGCCGAGCGTCTGCCAGTCGACCACGCTCACCCAGCTGTGCGCCGGGTCGAACAGCAGGTTGTCGAGCCGGTAGTCACCGTGCAGCAGCGCGAACCGATCCCGCTCGGTAAACAGCCACGGCGTCACCAAACCCATTGTCGTAGTGAAGGTCTCGCGATCTTCGGCGCTCATCCGGTCACCCAGCTTTTCCAGGGTGATGTCGGCGCTCATCTTCGCCACGTCGCCAAGACCCTTGGCCCCGGCCTCATCCGGACGGGGAAACGCCAGGCCCGGCAGATCCAGCCAGAAGGGGTCACACCAGCTGGGCCCGTGCAATCCGGCCAGCGCCACCACCGAGAGCCGCGCCTCCTGCTCGCCGCAGCCCGCGATCTGATCTCCTTGCACCGCCGGCGCTTGGTCGGCGAGCAGCAGCGCGTATTCCATAGCGTCGTCGGTGATCTGGCAGTAGAAGCAGCTCGGGGTCGGCACCCGCACCCGGTCGGCGACCGAGGTGTAGAACGCGCATTCGCTGCGGTAGCCGATGACGACACGGTCGCGCACGGCGTCGTCCTGGGCGGGCAGCTTGATCACGAAGGTTTGTGGCAGGTCACCGCGCTCCGCGGCGTACCGGACCGTCACGCGATAGGTCGCCCCGGTCTGGCCGGTGCCAATGGCCACCACGTCGACATCGGACACCTCGACCGGTGGATGGCGTTCGCTAAGCGCCGCGGATAACCATTCGGGTGTCACGTCGCCGGGGTACCGCGGAATCGACACCACAGCACTCATAAGCAACCACGCCTCCGGGACTCAACCAGCCGACTGACTGATCAACTGTAAGGCATACGGCAAGAGTCACCCACCGTGGCCTATTCGGCTACGATGTGCCAGTCGGCGGCCTCGTGCTGCTGGCGCCAGAACTCGCTGAAACGGCCGCCCGCCGTCAGCAATTCGTCGATCGAACCGTCCTCGACCACTCGCCCATTGTCGACGAAGAGAACGCGATCGGCGTGGCGGATACTGGCCAACCGATGGGCCACGATCACTCGGGTGCGTGCTTGGGGGTCGGCCGTGAGCGCGTCGACCACCGCAACCTCGTTCTCGGTATCCAGGGCGCTGGTTGCCTCGTCGACCAGCAGCACGGGAGCGGCCTTGAGCAGCGCACGCGCGATGCTGACCCGTTGCCGCTCGCCGCCGGACAACGCCGAGCCGGCTTCGCCGACGATCGTGTCGGCGCCGTCGGGCAACCTGCCGATCAGCTCGTCGACCCGCGCCAGCGCGACGGCCCGGCCGAACTGGTCGTCGCCGGCGGTGGGGTTTCCGGCGAATACGTTGTCGCGGATCGTCCCGTGGAACAAGTACGGGTGCTGGAATACGACACTGCTGACTGCGCGGCGCGCCTCCCCGCTCAGCGTGGCGGCGTCAGCGCCGTCGATGACCACGCGACCGCGGGTCGGTTGGTGCAGCCCGGCGATCAGCGCCAGGATCGTGCTTTTCCCGGAGCCCGACGGCCCGACGATCGCCGTCGTGGTTCCCGGCTGCAAGGCGAAGCTGACCCCGTCCAGCACCGGCGTGCTGGCGCCGTCGTAACCGAAAGCAACGTCATCGAATTCGATGCGCGAGGCGGCGGCCGCGTCACGCAAGCCATCGGCCCCGGCCACGACGGCCGGTGCGGTCAGCACGCCCTGAATGCGGTCGAGCGTGGCGCGGGTGCTCTCCAGCGCCGGCGCCAATTCGCTGACGGTGGTGAACGGCTCCAGGTAGCGAGCGATCACGACGATCAGGGCGACCGCCTCGGCGACGCTGAGCGTGCCGTCCATGGTCAGCGCCGTGGTGGTACCGGCCAGTGCGATCAATGCCAGCTGGCTGGCAACGCTGAACAACAGCTGGCCCGGGATCTGCATGCCGAGCAGGCGCATCGTCGCAGTGTGCTGTGCGGCCAGCGCGGAGCCCACCAGGCTGCGGGCCGGCTCGACCCGTCGCGCGGCGCGCAGCGCTTGCTGGGTTCGCGCGAACTCGATGATCCGTTCGGTCAGTGCAGTATTGGCGACGCCGGCCGCCGCGTCGGCGCGACGCGTCAAACGCAATGAGGCCCACAGCGCCCCGAGCAGTAAGGGCACACCGGCCAGCGCCGCCACCCCGAGTTGCCAGGAGATGGGCAACAGGGCCAGGGCGATGACCGCGGGCAGCAGAACCGCCGTGGTCAGCGGCGTCAGCAGGTTGACCACCAGGCCGACGAGTTCCGGCCCGGTTGCCGCGATCGCCTGGCGGGATATCGCGGTGTTGTCGGCGGTGAACCAGTCCAGCCGCACCCCGGGAAGCTGGTCGGCGACATCGTGCTGCGAGTGGTCGAGCACGGCGAAACCCAAATCGAAGCCGATCCGCGCGATCACGGCATCGACGATCCATCCGCTCACGGTCGCAACGGTTAGCCAGCCCAGCCACGCCAACGCGCGTTGCGGTGTGTCACTGAACAACGCCCCTACCAGCGGGACGAGCAGTACCGCGCCCACCGCGCGCACCACGACCGAAACGAACGCGAGCACGGCATAGACGGTTACCTTGGCGCGGCGGTCCGCCGGAACCAGGCCTATCCAGGTGCGGATCATCGCCCGCCCTCCTGCGCCGACCCGGTCACGGCCACCGGATTGCCCTGGCCGGTATCCCACAACCGGCGATACCGACCGTCGGCGGCGAGCAACTCCTCGTGCGTACCGTGTTCGGCAATCCGTCCGTGATCGAGCACGACGATCTGATCGGCCCGGGTGATGGTGTGCAGCCGATGGGCGATCACCAACACGGTCCGATTCTGGGTAAGCCGGTTAAGTGCTTGCTGCACAAGATATTCCGACTCCGGATCGGCGAATGCCGTGGCCTCGTCGAGGATCAGGATTGGAGTGTCGGCAAGGATCGCGCGGGCGATGGTGAGGCGTTGGCGCTCACCACCGGATAGCGCGGCGCTCGCGCCCAGCATGGTGTCGTAACCATCCGGTAGCCGCAGCACCCGGTCGTGAATTTGCGCTTCGCGGGCCGCGGCCTGGATCTGTTCGGGGGCTGGCATCGGGGACAGCCAACGCGATGTTCTCCGCGACAGTGCCGTGCACGAGTTGGGTTTCCTGCAGCACGAAGCCGACTCGGGCATAGAGCTCGTCGGCTGTCATCGACCGGATATCTTGTCCCCCAACGCGTATCGCGCCTTGTTCGACGTCGTGGAACCGGGCCAGCAGCGCCGCGAGCGTCGACTTCCCGGATCCGGACGGGCCGACCAGCGCGGTAACCGTGCCCGGGCGCAGTTCCAGTGATACCTCCTGGATCACCGGGACCCCGGGGCGGTAGCTGAATCCGACGTGGTCGAACACCACCGTGGCCGCGTCGCCACCGGGCGACGCGCCCGGCTGTTCTTGTACCGCGAGATCTTGTTCGTCGAGTGCGATTTGGACACGCCGGGCGGCGAGCGTTCCGGCGCGGATGCCGCCGATCCCGTAGGCGATGCCGAGCAGTCGGACACCGAATGTGGTGCCCAACAACAAAAACGGCAGCAGGTTGACCGGATCCATCCGGTGCGAGACGACCAGTAGGGTGCCGGCGACCGCGATCAGCCACAGGAAGGTGGACGGGCGGGTGGTCAGATCCATCGCGGTCTTCTTGCCGGCCAGCGGGCGCTGCCAGGCCACCAGGAATCCGACGTACTCGTCCAACCGGCGCCGGAAGCTGGAGGCCGCCGCCCCGCCGAAGACGCGAATCACCGGCTGGCCCTCGAGATAGGCACCGGCTTCCCCGTTCATCCTTTCGGCCCAGCGTTGTGCCTGAACGATCCGCGGGCCGGATTGAATCGTCAACGACGATGTCATCACCAGATAGACCAGTACCGGAGCGAACAACACCAGCGCCACTCGCCAGTCGACGGCGAACAGATAGACCAGCACCGCCACCGGCGCGACGACCGCATTGACCGCGTCCGGTATCGCGTGAGTGACCAGATAGTGCAACGACAGCGTGTCGTCGGTCACCAGTTGCTTGATCGAGCCGGATCCGCGGGCGGTGAACCAGCCCAGCGGCAGCCGAGACATCTTGCTCAACAGCCGCGACCGCAGATCGCTCGCGAACCGTGCGTCGATGACGTGCAGCCAGAGGGTGAGGGCGGCACCGAGCACGGTGCCCAAACCCAGCAGCGAAACGGCGGCGATGCCGACGCCCCACAGTCGGGACGCGTCGGCGCCCGACACCAGTAGCCGGGACAGTTCCACCAGCAGCACGAACGGCGCGAGCTGCACGAGCGTGATCACCGCTTGCAGCACGCCGGAGACGATCAGCGCCGATCGCAACGGCGCGAGCAACCGGCCGGCGGCCTGAGCGCGCCAACTACCGCGGTTAGCCGGGGCAAACACCTCGTCGGTGCCGGCCGGCAGTGTCTCGGGCTGGGCTGCAACGCTTTCCGGCGCAATGTCGTCACCGGGCACCGGGGCGACGCTGTCGGTAGCCTCCTCCGGCTCGCCGCCGCGGGTGGTACCCATCTCGCGGCCCGCGCTCCAATACGCCTGCGCGTGAACCTCCGACTTGGGGAACCCGAACGCATCACGCAGTCGCTTACGAACGTTTTTCAGCGTGGTGGCCTCGGGGGTCGCCCAGGCATACCAATTCGACCAATCCCGCGTCTCGATCGCGTCGGCCAGCGATTTCTCGTCGCGACGGCTGACCCAGTGCAGCCGCAGCCGCGGATGCTGCGCGATCGGAATCGACGTGTCGTTTTCGTCGTGCTGTTCGAGGTACATCTCGATCGGGACGTCGTCGGGAACCGTGCCGATGATTCCATTCATCCCTGGGATCGATGCCGAGTCACCGATCAGCAGATAACCCGCCGGTTGCTCCTCGGGCGGGTCGAACCTCGAGGACCCCATCAACGACATCAGCGCGATCGTGGTGCCGGGTTCGACGGTGCGTGCCCATTTCGACGCCGGACCGGCCGGCTCGTGCAGGACGACGTCGACGGCGAAGCGGCCGGCGGACACATCCGCCTCGGAGATCGTGTAGGCGCGCTGGAACTCGGTACTCGACCCGTCCGGGTCGGGGAACCAAAACCGCAGCCACGCGGCGGGTTCGGCCTCCGCGTCTTCGAACAGAGTCGCTGACTCCATCCGTATCCGCACGAAATGTGGTGCGATCTGCACGGTTTCGAGCACCGTTGCGATGTGATCGCGCGCGCCGAAACCGCGCAGTATCGCGCCCTGAAACCCGCGTGCCATCAGCGGTCCTCTCACACCTGGACGTAGTAGTTACCCGTCAACTAAGGGTTGCCTTACCATAGCCGAAGCTCACGGGTGGGTCGAGGAGCGGTGCTCGGCATCGGGGAGCTTACGGTGACAGCTGTAACGCGCAAGCCGACCAGGGTTAGGATTGTGTCCCGCAGTTTCCGCACGCGATCCGATGGCTGCGCTACGAGATCAGTTGAAACAGGGCCACTTCCATGAGTAAGTCACCGACCTACCTGGTCACCGGCGCTGGCGGCGGAGTCGCCGGTATCAGCCCACAGGTGGTGACCCGGCTCCGCGACCGCGGCGAGACGGTTCGGGCCATGGTGCACCATGACGACGCCCGGGCCGACGCGCTACGTGCGCAGGGTGCCGATGTGGTCGTCGGCGACCTGACCAACCCGGCCGACGTCTTCGCGGCGATGTCCGGTGTCACGCGGATGTTCTTCAACATGAGCGTCTCACCGGATTACTTGCAAGCCACCGCCCTGGCGTGCGCGATGGCAAAGGAGCTGGACAACCTCGAAGTTCTGGTCAACATGTCGCAAATGACGGTCTCTCAGATGACCGTGACCAGCACCGAAGAATCCAACCAGCAACGCCTGCACTGGCTCGCCGAGCACGTCATCAACTGGTCGGGCATCCCGGCCGTGCACATCCGGCCGACCGTCTTGCTCGAGAATCCTCTCTTCGCGACCTTGGCGGCCCGCTCCATCCGGGAGACCGGCCAACTATCCCTCCCGTTCGGAACAGGCCGCACTTCACCCATCGCGTCCCGCGACGTCGCCGAAGTCGTGACGACGGTGCTTTGCGCACCGCGTGACCATCTGGGTGCGGTCTACGAATTGACCGGTCCCGCGACCCTGGACATCGACGAGCTCGCCGCACAGTACGCACAAGCCCTGGGCCGACCCGTATCCGCAGCCCGGCCGCCCTACGAAGAGTGGCAGAAAGTCTTGGGCCAGGTCGGACTGCCGCCTCACGTGCAACAACACATCGCCACCATGGCCCGGCTGCACCGCGAAGACCGCTACAACCGCTCAACCCACGACTTCGAAGACATCACCGGCCACCCCCCGCAATCGGTGCGGGAATTCCTCGAACAACGCCGCGACCTTTTCGGCTGAAACGCCGGAGTGCGCAAGGGGGGACTCGAACCCCCACGTCCTAAGACACTGGAACCTAAATCCAGCGCGTCTACCAATTCCGCCACTCGCGCCTGGGCCTAGCGATACTACCGCTGCGGCGGCCGAGCAAACATCACTGCGGCGCCCACGGCAGACGCCCGGTTAAGGCATCCGCATCCAAATTTGGCATGCCTAACCTAACCCATGACACCCGCTCGGGGTAAGGTCAGCAAACGATGAATGGAGCCGCCCCACCCACCCAGACCGATGACGCGCCGACTCATGTACTGAAGCGCGAGCGCAAGGATCTATCCGAAGAGGTACAGCGCATTGGCCGGCTTGCCGTCCCCGAGCTGGAGCCACCCATATGCCCTGCGTGCCGCGGCAAGCAGCGACGCAGAGATGGTGGCGGAGTGGATGAATCGCCCTCATCTAGCCGAGGCGTGGGAATACGCCTGGCCGACCTCACGCTGGCGCCAACACATCACCGCGCAGCTCGACGGTACCTATTCGCTGCCAGTGATCGGAATCCTGCGCGGCGAAGAGTGCGCCTATTTAGAAATCTACTGGGCAGCAAAGGATCTGATTTCGCATCACTATGACGCCGATCCCTACGATGTGGGGCTGCATGCCGCCATCGCGGATCTGGCGCTGGTCAACCGCGGCTTCGGCCCGCGACTACTCCCACGAATCGTGGCCAGCGTGTTCGCACAGGAACCCCGCTGCGGCCGGATCATGTTCGACCCCGATCACCGCAACACCGTTGTCCGCCGATTGTGCGAGTACGTCGGATGCCGTTCTCTCGGCGAGCGCGATGCGCCAAACCGGCGCATGGTGCTCTATGCGTTGGAGCGTCCTACCCAGTCCTCGTAGCCGGCGTGATCGGGTTTCATTCCGGCCGCGACCAATTCCCAGAGGACTTCATCTGTGCCGCCGCCGACCCGGGCCAGCTTCATGTCTCGCCACATCCTGCCCAGGGGTGTTTCGTCGACGAGATAGCCCGACCCACCGAAGATGTGCATGCACTCGCCGACTACCTCTTCGCCGAGGCGAGCCGCAGTTACCTTGATGCCGGCGGCCGCACGCAAATCCAGCCGCCCCTGCGCGGCGATGCCGTGCAGGGCGTAGCCCAACTGGTCGACGCGCGCCTGCAGATCCGCCATCCGCAGCCGCAAGGCCTGATGCTCGAACAGCGTTTGGCCGAACTGGCGCCGAATCATCATGCGGGCCAAGGTAATTCCGATTACCCGCTGGCACGAAGCCGCGACCTGCCCGGCAATCGACATCCGCTCGTGCGCCAATCCCCAACTAATGGCGGCCAGCCCGGTACCGGCCCGTGCGACGAGCGCATCGGCCGGAACCCAGGTATCGATGTGAACCGCCGCGGTGTCCAGCGGCCCCGCACCCACCTTGTTGTAGGGCTGCTGCACGTTGACATGGGTGGTCGGCACCGCCACCACCACGACATTGCCGTGCCGGCTGGCCGAGTCGTGGTCGACGCTGCGTGCCACAACCATGATGTGGTCGGCGATGGGTGAAAGCGACACGAACTTCTTGACGCCGCGGACTTCGAAACCACCGTCACGCGAGCGAACCTCGGTTTCGACGATCTGTAGATCCGATCCGCCGGATTCTTCCGAGGCACCGATGCAGAGCACCGCATCACCGCGAATCGCTTGTTCGCAAATGTCTTTCAGGTAGTCCGACTTGCCGAAACGGCGCAGCAGGGCGATGGCCGAGTCGTGCAGGCTTACGCCCACTCCGATGCCGGCGGACGCCAGGTGGCCCAGCGCGAAGGCGAGCTCCACCAGCTTGTTGACATCGGGCTGGGTTTGGTCGGACCACTTGGCGGTAAAGACACCGCTTGCTCCCAGATGCTCGATCAGCTTCCGCGGAAATCGTTGCTGCGCCTCGGCTTCGGCCGTCCACTCCGTGACACGGTGGTCGAAAACCTCGGAGAGCAGTGCGCGATAGTCAACGTCGAAGACGATCTCGCTTGTCGCGGTCATTTCAGTCCACCAGCTCAAGCGAACGCCGGACTTCCATACGGCGCAATTTTCCCGAAGAGGTGCGCGGCAGGGACCCCGGCGACATGAAGACCACGTCCGACGGCACCACTCCGCACACCGAGGCAATGCGCTGGATCACTTCGGTGCGCGCCTCGTCCTGATTAGGCCCACGAAACTCGGCCGCGACGACCAGACCGGGGCGGGCGGAACGTTCGCCGGTACCTAAAGCGACCACGGCACCTTCCCGCACGCCGCGTACTTGAGCCGCGACGAGCTCGATCTCCGTCGGGAAAATGTTGCGCCCCGCGATCGAGATGATTTCCTTGGCCCGCCCGCACACGACGAGACCTCCATCGCCGACAAAGCCCAAATCGCCAGTGGGAAACCAGTCTTCACGATCGATGGCCGGGTGTCCAAGGTAGCCATCCATCATCGACGTACCGCGAATCTCGATCTCGCCGACCTCGGGACCGGTCGCGTTGTCGTACCGATCGCTGGAGGAGATCCGTCACCTGCATGCCGGGGATCGGATCACCGAGGACCGCGTGTTTGTGTGAGCCGGTGTCGTCTGAGAAGCTGGCCAACCGCAACCCGGTGCCCGGCACCGGCATCGTTACCGCACACGTGGACTCGGCGAGGCCGTACGACGGCGCAGCCGCGCCGGCGTTGAATCCGAACGGCGCCATTGCTTCGGCGAAACGTTGGAACCCCTCGCAGTCCACCGGTTCCCCACCGTTGATCGCCACCCGCAGTGCGCCGAGATCGACGTCGGATACTCGCCGCGCATATTTACCGAGCAGGTTGTAGGCGAAGTTTGGCGCGGCGGTGATCGTCGCACGGCTGTCCGAGAGCCACGTCAACCAATTGAACGGCGACGCAGCGAACGCCGCCGTCGGGGCCAGCCACAGCGGCAACCGGCCCAACGCCGAGGCAAACACAAAGGTGAGCCCCATGTCGTGATAAAGCGGCAGCCATGAACAACAGGCGTCGATCGACGAGTCGAGGGCACACCGTTGGTCGAGCCCGCGCAGATTGCTGAGTACGGCAGCCGGGGCAAGCGCGGCGGTTTTGGGTGCGCCAGTGGAACCCGCGGTTCCTTGCAGGATGGCGGGGCCGATGCCGTCTCCGCTCGGCGTCCCTGCTGCTGATCGACTGGTGCGCGCTGCTGTCGCGACATCTTCGACAACGACATCTACTGGCGCGGCCTCCCGCAGGCGGTCCAGATAGGAGCCGTGGCTGAGGACAGTGCGTGCCCCGATCTCCGTGAATCGGTTCAGCGTCGACTCGGCCCAATGCCGTAAGTCGGCGCCGCGCACCGGCCCCGGCAGTATCGAGATGGCCGCGCCCGTGAGCCAGGTGCCCTGGATCGCAGCGATGAACTCGACGGTCGGTTCGCCGACAAGACCGACAGCTGCGGGTTGATCATGGGCCAGTAGCCAGGCCGCAACTCCTTCGGCCAACCCGTGCACTTCCGGCCACGCGCGCCGTTGCCACGCCGAGGTCTCGCGGTCGAAGACGGCCAATTCAGATGTCGCGGTCTGCATTGACCGCGTGATCGCCGCCGCGAGTTCGCTCATGTGCCGGATTTTGCCGCGATCGCCGCGTCGAGATCGCCGACGGTGTCGCAGGTCAAGAGCTCTTCCTCGGATAGCGCGACGCCGAGCCGCTCTTCGATGGCGACCATGCCGACAGCAAAGGCCACCGAGTCCAACCCGACGTCGTCGATCAACCTGGCTTCGGGGGTGACCCGGGCCATGTCGACGTTGAGGTCGTCACGCAGAATGCTTTGCAGCGCAGTGGTCACCGTGGAAGAAGAGGAGGCCATGGCCAGCGACCCTACACGGTCAGATAAGGCTAGGCTAGCCTTCTTCTAGTGGTGAGGGTTACACCATGAATGATGGTCTCGGCAATCACCCGCCCACGTCGCAGACCGACCCGTCGGAGCGCTCGAGTTACGCCGCGGTCGAAGCAGTCCCGCAGTTCACGCAGCGCGGTGCGCAGGCCCCGCCGTTTACCTGTCGCAGGGTCGACGAAGCTCTCCCGCAGTCCCGTCACGGACGCGAAACTTCAACTCGGAGTTCGTCTCCGGGGCGTCATCGGGCGTCCCTTTGAGCAGTTTGTCGGGCAGGGCGAGCTTGAAGATCGTCCAGAACGACTGCCAGTATTGCCGCCCAAGGGATCCCGTGGTGTAGGGCAGGTCGTACTTCTCACACAGCTCGCGCACCCGAACCGAGATCTCCGCGTACCGATTGCTCGGCAGATCCGGAAAGAGATGGTGCTCGATCTGATAGCACAAATTGCCACTCATAAACGCCAGCACCGGTCCAGCGTTGAAGTTCGCCGATCCCAGCATCTCGCGCAGGTACCACTCCCCTTGCGACTCGTTCTCGAACTCCTCTTTGGTGAACTTCTCGGCACCGTCGGGAAAGTGGCCACAGAAGATCACCATGTAGGACCAGTAGTTGCGGATCAGGTTGGCGACCGCATTGGCCCGCAGGGTGTGCTTCCAGTTGCGCCCGGCTAACGCCGGAAAAACGACGTAGTCCTTGCCGACCTGCCTGCCGACCTTCTTACCGATAATCCGCAGGTCTTTACGCACTTCAGCCCAAGTCTTGTCGTGCCTGCGGACCGCCGAAAGCTCCAGTCCGTGTGCCGCGACACCCCATTCGAACAGTGTGCCCAGCAGCAGGTTGTAGATCGGGTTGCCGATCATCCACCGCTTCCAGGGCTCGTCACGGGTGACGCGCATGATGCCGTAACCGACATCGTCATCCATGCCGACGATGTTGGTGTACTTGTGGTGGATGAAGTTGTGCGACTTCTTCCAGTGCACGCTCGGCGAGGTGGTGTCCCATTCCCATTCGGTGGAGTGGATCTCCGGATCGTTCATCCAGTCCCACTGACCGTGGGTGATGTTGTGCCCGAGTTCCATGTTCTCGATGATCTTGCCGGTGCCCAGCATCGCCGTCCCAGCGGTCCATGCGTACTTATTGCGGCTAGCCATCAACACGACCCGAGCGCCGACCACCAAGGCGCGTTGCAGCTGAACGGAGCGGCGGATGTAGCGAGCGTCGCGCTCGCCGCGGGACTCCTCGATGTCGGTGCGGATCGCGTCGAGTTCGCGCCCTAGCGCTTCGACGTCCTCGGCGCTGAGGTGTGCGTATTGCTTTACGTCAGTGATAGCCATCAGTTCTCCTTAAATCTTGAGGGTGCAGTTGCCGGATGCCGTGGAGATGCAGGTTTGGATGCGGTCGCCTTCGCCGTGTTCGGTCCCGGACCTGAAGTCGCGTACATGCCCGGACTCCAACGGAAGGACGCAGCTCTGGCAGATGCCCATCCGGCAACCGAACGGCATCTGGATGCCTACCTTTTCGCCGGCTTCCAAAAGCGAAGTGGCGCCATCGATTTCGATGGTTTTATCGGAAATCGCGAAGGTAACGGTGCCCCCTTCGCCGCCCTTGTCGGTGGCGGCGATGCTGAAGCGTTCGGTGTGCAGGAGATCTTCCAGATCCGCGCCCTTCCAGACCTCTTCGACCGTGTCCAGCAGAGCCGTCGGTCCACACACCCACGCGTGGCGGTCCCGCCAGTCGGCCACGACGTCGTCGATCTCGTCGAAGTCGACGTGGCCCTGAGATTCGGTGAGCTGCAAGCGAAGTCGATACCCTTCCTGGGATTCTTCGAGCTCGCGCAACTCGTCGTGGAAGATCACGTCATCCGCACTGGGCGCCGAGTGAATGTGCACGATATCGGCGCTCTGCTTACGGGAGTTCAGAGTCCGCAACATGGCCATCACCGGCGTGATGCCGCTGCCCGCGGTGACGAACAGGATCTTGGCCGGCGGCGGGTCGGGTAGCGCGAACTCCCCCTTCGGCGAGGCCAGGCGCACGATGGTCCCCGGCTTTACCCCCTTCACCAGGTGTGTCGACAGGAAACCCTCGGGGGTGGCCTTCACGGTGATCGTGATGTTCTTGTTGTCGCGCCGCGGAATCGATGTCAATGAATACGAGCGCCAGTGCCACCGGCCGTCAATCCGCAATCCGATGCCGACGTACTGTCCAGGTCGGTATCTGCCGGAAAACCCCCAGCCCGGCTTTATCGTCACCGTCGCCGAATCCGCGGTCTCGGGATGCACATCCACGATGAGGCCGCGCAGTTCGCGCGCCGACCACAGCGGGTTGAGCATCTTGAGGTAGTCGTCGGGCAGCAACGGCGTGGTCGCGCGGGCCGCAAGCCCGCGTGGCACGTTGACCCAGGACTTGACGGTTTCAACGCCTTTCGCAGGCGCCGTGCTCCAACGAGTGAGGCTGCGCAAGGTAGAACCCATAATTTGTCCCGGTGGTTTATCGAAGTTCCGTGCGTCGGCTGAGAACACGGTTCTCACTCGGCTTCCCCGCAACGGTGTTCAATAAACAGTCGTTCGCTGAATTGACAATCGACCTGCTCGCCACGTGCCGTCACACGGCCGACCGCACGGTACCGTCGAGAGGTGTCCAGCGAGGCCCATCGGAGGCGCCATCACCGGCCCGCACTGATCATTCTGGTGATCGCTGCGGCCTGCGGCTGCCTGGCCCTCGGCTGGTGGCAGTGGACACGGTTTCAGTCGCCGTCGGGCACCTTCCAGAACCTCGGCTACGCGCTGCAGTGGCCGCTATTCGCGTGGTTCTGCGTCTACGCGTACCGCAACTTCGTCCGCTACGAAGAGGCCCCGCCGGAGCCACGCAACCAGGGCTTGCTCACCGAGATACCGGCCGGGCTGCTACCCGAGCGGCCGGGGCCCGTGCCGCAACCGCCCGACGATCCCGCGCTGCGGGAGTACAACGCTTACCTGGCCGAGCTCGCTGCCAAAGATGCCGAAAAGCAGAACAGGACCACCGCATGAGCACACCCGAGACACCCGGAGCCGTCTCCGCTGACCGGATCCGCCCTGCCCTACTCGGCTACCGGATCATGGCGTGGACGACGGGTCTGTGGCTGATCGCACTGTGCTACGAGATCGTCTCGCACCTCGCATTCCACCGTGAGATTCGGTGGATCGAAGTGGTGCACGGCTGGGTGTATTTCGCGTATGTGCTCACGGCGTTCAATCTGGCGATCAAGGTCCGCTGGCCGATCGGCAAGACCGTCGGCGTGCTGCTGGCCGGCACGATCCCGCTGCTGGGCATCATCGTCGAGCACTTCCAGACCAAGGACATCAAGGCCCGCTTCGGGCTTTGAGCTCGAGCAATGCAGGCAACAGCAGGGCCAGCGCGCGACCACGATGCGAGGCCGCGTCCTTCTCCTCCGGGCTGAGCTGCGCCGCGGTGCGGGCCCCGAATTCAGGGCCAACCGGAACGAAAACTGGGTCGTAGCCGAAACCCCCGTCGCCGCGTGGCTCGCGGGCGATCGCGCCCGGCCACACGCCGCGGACGACGACTTCACCGCCCGCCGAGACCAGCGCGCAGGCCGACACGAACGCCGCCGAGCGCCGTTCGTCGGGCACGTCACGCAACTGGGCAAGCAGCAGCGCGGTGTTGCCGGCGTCGTCGCCGTGGTTGCCCGCCCAGCGCGCCGACAGCACGCCGGGCATGCCGTTGAGCGCGGCCACCTCCAGGCCGGAATCATCGGCCACGGTGGCTAACCGCGTTGCGGCGAACGCATCGCGCGCCTTGGCCAACGCGTTGTCCTCGAACGTGGCACCGCTCTCGGGCGCCTCGTCGAACGGCGCCACATCGTTCAGCGACACCAGCGTCAGCCCCGACAATCCGGCGCCGTCCAGTACCCGGCGCAGTTCGGCCAGCTTCTTGGGGTTTCGGCTGGCGACCAGCAGCCGGGTCAACAGTCATTCCGAACAGAGCGCATGAATCTTCCTCACTTACTATCCGTTCGCCAGCTCCGCAGGTGACACCTGTACACGCCAGAAGAAACGGCGGATAATTCGCAGCTTATGAGGCGACCAACCGCATGGTTCGTAGCGACGGTGGTTGTATCCGGCGGCTTAGGGGTGGCCGGGCTGGGATTGTCCGCAGGTGCCGCTCACGCCAACCCGCCCGGCTGCAGTCAGTATTCGGCCTGTTGGTGCCCGGGGCAGCGGATGCCCGCTGGGGGCCACGTCGTAGGCGATTGGGACATGACCGCCTGCCACGACTACCACTTCTCCGATCAGGACTACCCACCTGGGCCACACATGCAGGCGGAAACTGGCCCGGCGCCGCGTGACCCTAGTTGTCCTCCCTGGGCCACAATCTTCAGCGGCCCGGCACAGTGCGGCGGCCTATAAGTGAGGCGCTCATGAACAGTTTCGCCACCGTGACATTTGTCGCATCTTGAAAGGATTTAGCGCTCTCGGCGTTCTTGGCGACATGGAGTCGACATGGAGTTAAAACTTCTTCGGATTTGCGCTGCGATGCTTTGTGCTGCTGCGGCGATCGTGTTTTCTGCTGCGGTCGCCAGCGCTGATCCGCCCGACCCCCACAAGCCGGACATCACGAAGAGCTACTGCCCGGGTGGACAATGGGGGTTTGGCAGTTTGGGAGTGTGCGACGGTGCGAAGTACCCCGACGGGTCCTACTGGCACCAGTGGATGAAAACCAACAACATCGGCGGGCCAAAGTGGTACTACGACTGCGTCGGCGACAGCGGCAACAACACCTTCCCGGCACCGCCACCGCCTGGTGGCTGCGACGGGGCAATTCCGACCGAACCGCCAGCCCCGCCCGCACCCTAACCGCGGCAGGCGACCAGCAGCGCGAGTCAGCTTCCGAACGCCTTCGACGGATTCGGCCCTTCCGGCAATACACCCGGGTACGGCAACTCCAGTGCCTCGCGCTGTGCGGCGAACAGCGTGTCGCACGCGCCGAGCGCCATGTCGAGGAGCTTGTCCAGCGTCGAACGCGGGAACGTCGCGCCCTCACCGGTGCCCTGGACCTCCACCAGTGTTCCGGTGTCGGTGGCGACGACGTTCATGTCGACCTCAGCACGCGAGTCTTCCTCGTAAGGCAGATCGACCCGGACCCTGCCGTCGACCACGCCGACGCTGACTGCGGCGATCGCACATGACAGCGGCCGTGGATCCGACAGCTTGCCCGCCGCCGACAGGTAGCTCACCGCGTCGGCCAGCGCGACGTA
The DNA here is from genome assembly GCA_963832935.1 of uncultured Actinomycetota bacterium. Lineage (GTDB taxonomy): Bacteria > Actinomycetota > Actinomycetes > Mycobacteriales > Mycobacteriaceae > Mycobacterium. The sequence continues at coordinate 402,717 of CAWHWA010000004.1, read as the reverse complement.
GGCACCGGTGATCGCGGCGGTGCGGGTGCCGCCGTCAGCCTGCAACACGTCGCAGTCGACGGCGATGGTGTTCTCCCCCAATGCCGCCAGGTCGATGCACGCGCGCAGCGACCGGCCGACGAGCCGGCTGATTTCCTGGGTGCGCCCGGACAGTCGGCCCTTCACCGACTCCCGGTCCGAGCGGGTGTGGGTGGCGGACGGCAGCATCGCGTACTCCGCGGTCAGCCACCCCAGACCCGACCCCTTGCGCCAGCGCGGCACCCCCTCCGTGACGCTGGCGGTGCACAGCACTTTGGTTTGACCGAATGCGATCAGTACCGAGCCCGCGGGGTTTTCGGTGAATCCCCGGGTGATGACCACCGGGCGAAGCTCGTCGTCATTGCGACCGTCTTCTCGTTTTGACACGACGCCACCCTAGCTCTCCGGTGCGTCACAGCGGCGGCTGGTGGGGCACCCCAGCCGCGCAGCGGCGAGGGGGCGCGGTGGGTTGGATCAGACTCGTTCGGAGTGCCGAACGTCGAACGTCTCGCCGCACACCACCGCGTGCACGGGACCATCGAACTCGGCCTTGGCCTCGCTGATCACGTCCTCGCGCGAGGTCCACGGTGGGATGTGTGTCAGCAGCAGCTCACGAACCCCGGCCTGCGCGGCAACCCGGCCGGCCTCGGTGCCCGACAAGTGCAGGGCGGGCGGACGATCCGCCGCATGCGTCCAGGATGCCTCGCAGAGGAACACGTCGGCGTCGCGAGCCAGCTCGATGAGCTGATCACAGACTCCGGTGTCGCCGCTGTAGACGAACGACGCACCGCTGGGATCGGTGATCCGCAAGCCGTAGGACTCGGTGGGGTGAGCCACCACTCGCGGCACGACCGTGAGCGCACCGATGTCGACCTTTTCGCCGTCGATCCAGTGACGGACGTCGAAGATGTCCGAGCAGTCGTCGATTTCACCGCCGTAGGGTGACGACGCGGCACCCAATCGCGACCAGGTGTCGCTCGGGCCGTACAACATCGCCTTGCCGAGGGGACGCGCCGAGGGATGGTAACGACGCCACACGAACAGGCCCGGCATATCCAGACAATGGTCGGCGTGCAGATGCGACAAGAGCACGTGTACCGAAGCCGGGTCGGCGTAGCGCTGCAAGGCGCCTAGCACACCCCCGCCGAAGTCGAGGGCCAGCGGCGGAGTATCCGGCGCCCGAAGCAAATATCCCGACGCAGGCGAATCCGGACCCACCACGCTGCCTGAGCAGCCGAGCACGGTTATTCGCACGGACACTACTGTGCCATGCCCGGAAGCACCATGAGAAAAACATCGCCGCATTGATGTGATGAGAATCTCTCTGCGGGCTAGCCGATGGGCGAGTGATGCACTGGCCGGACACCGCTGACGGCGGGCCCCAGGAATCGCGCCGCCAATTTCGTGAACGCCTCGGGGTCGCCAGTAGCTTCGAAAACGCGGGTAGCGGGGGCCGCGTCATGCGGGCGCAGCAAATCCCGCTCGGTGAGCACCCGCAGCACTTCCTTCGCGGTTTCCTCGGCGCTGGAAACCAGCGTTACATTTTCGCCCATCGCCAGCTGGATCAACCCGGACAGCAATGGATAGTGCGTACATCCCAGCACCAGCGTGTCGACCTGGGCGCGTTGCAGCGGCTCCAGATACCCCTCGGCCAGTCCCAGCACCTGACGCCCGCTCGTCACGCCGCGCTCGACGAAGTCGACGAAGCGCGGGCAGGCCACCGCGGTGATCTCGGTGTCGCGGGCGGCGGCGAATGCGTCCTGGTAGGCGTGCGAGGTGATGGTTGCCTGAGTGCCGATGACGCCGATGCGGCCGTTGCGGGTCGTGGCGACGGCGCGGCGCACCGCCGGCAGGATCACCTCGACGACGGGCACGTCGTAGCGCTCGCGGGCATCGCGCAGGCATGCGGCGGAGGCCGTATTGCAGGCGATCACCAACGCCTTCACGCCGCGGCCGACCAGATCGTCACCGATGGCCAGCGCGTGGGCGCGCACCTCGGGGATGGTGAGCGGACCGTAGGGACCGTTGCCGGTGTCGCCGACGTAGACGATGTCTTCGTCGGGCAGTTGGTCGATGATCGCGCGGGCTACCGTCAGTCCCCCAACGCCGGAGTCGAAGACCCCGACGGGCGCCAGTGGAGAGCTCATGTCGTCAGGCGCGGCGCATTGCCGGCTTTTCGCTGCGCCCGGGCCTTGCGCTCGGGAGCGGACAACAGATACGCCGCGACGACGCCGGCGATGGCACCGCACAAATGGCCCTGCCACGACACCCCGCCGCACCGACCGAGCACCGGCATCGCGCCGATCAGGACGCCGCCGTAGACGAACAGCACCACCAGACCGATGACGATGTCGGTGAATCGCCGGACGAATATCCCGAACACCAGCAGAAAAGCCAGCCAGCCGAAGATCAGGCCGGAGGCTCCGATGTGGTCCGTCGGCCCGCAGTTGCTGCCCCAATTGCCGATCAGCCAGGTGCCGAAGCCGCCCAGGATCCACACGATCACGGTGGCCCACACGAACCGGGACAATCCGGCCAGCGTCATCAGAAATCCGAGCACCAGCAGCGGGATCGTGTTGGCCATCAGGTGCGGCCAATTGGCGTGCAGCACCGGTGCGAACAGGATCCCCCACAGGCCGTCGGTTTCCAGTGGCCTGATGCCGTTGGCGTCCAGGGAATGCTGAGACAGTTGGTCGATCAGCTCGATCAGGTAGAGCAGCGCCGTAAACGTGAGGATCGTCGCGCCGCCCACCATCCACCGCGGATGCTTGGTCGTCTGCGTCGCGGGTTGTCCGCCTTGTCCGGTCATGCCCACAACTGCCCTTCTAGAGCTTCTTCGGCATCGTCCAGGCTACCGGCATAGGCGCCGGTCGACAGATACTTCCAGCCGGCGTCGGCGACGACGAACGCGATGTCGGCGCGCTCGCCTGCCGCGAGCGACTTGCCTGCGAGCCCCAGCGCGGCGTGCAGCACCGCACCGGTCGAGATGCCCGCGAAGATGCCTTCGGACTCCACCAACTCGCGGGTGCGACGAACCGCGTCCAGCGAGGTGACACTCATGCGGGCCTTTCTCGGACGTGTCAGTACTGCTCGACGATATCGACGGTTTCTTCGGTGACCTCGCCGTCGACGATGCGATAGGAGCGCAGCTCGTGGCGCTCGGGGTCGCGCGTGGACACCAGCACATAGTGGGCGCCCGGTTCGGCGGCCAGCTGCACGTCGGTGCGGCTCGGGTAGGCCTCGGTGGCGGTGTGTGAGTGGTAGATGACGACGGGCACCTCATCGGCGTCGTCCAGCGCTCGCCACACGATGAGCTGCTCGTGGGAGTCGAAACGGTAGAACGTCGGCGAGCGCTCCGCATTGGCCATCGGGATGTGGCGTTCGGGACGGTCGGATCCCTCCGGGCCGGCCAATATCCCGCACGCTTCGTCGGGGTGGTCCGCGCCGGGCGTGGGCAAGCATCGCCTCCGCCAGGTCGGCGCGAATCACCAGCACGTCAACTGCTCCCTCGGCCAAATGCACCGGGCAACGTGTCGCGGTAAGTCGGTATTCCGGCGACCGACTCGGCCGAAAGCACACCGACCAGCACCGCACGGGCCAGGCAGTCGGCCGCGGCGGCGCCCACCTCGGTGACCAACCGCGTCTCCGGCGACATCGCGGCGGGCGCATCAGCCGGCGGGGGCACCTCGACCGCGCCGGTGGCCAAGGCGAATACGGTGTCACCGTCCAGCGGGGTGTGCGCCGGCCGGATGGTGCGGGCCAGGCCATCCTGGGCGGCGATCGCGATGCGCCGGCAGGCCGCCGAGCTCAGCGCCGCGTCGGTCGCCACCACGGCGATCGTCGTGTTGAGCGGCTCCAGCGGAGAACGCAGCTGCGCGAGCGCGTCGATCTGGTCGGCCGGCGGCCGCGTCAGCGCGAACTCCTCGATCAAGTCCGCCATCCACGGCAGGCCGGTGGACCGGTCAACGACCTCGCCGGCCGAGTTCACCGCGACGACCACGCCGACGGTGACGCCGGAGGGCAGCGTCATCGACGCCGTGCCGATACCGCCCTTGAGCACGCCGGCCCGTGCCCCCACACCGGCGCCGACCGTGCCGACGGCCGTCAGCGCGCCGGCGGCCTCGCACGCGGCGTAGCCGAATTCGGCCGTCGGCCGGCAGCCCCAGCCGCCGACCGGCAGGTCGAAGATGACCGCGCCCGGCACGATGGGCACCACGCCGCCATCCATCGCCACGCCCCGATCGTGTTCCTCCAGCCAACGCATGACACCGTCGGCCGCCGCCAAACCGTAGGCGCTGCCGCCGGCGAGCAGTACGGCGTCGACGAACCGGACCGTGTTGGCCGGGTCCAGCAGATCGGTCTCCCGGGTGCCGGGCGCGCCACCGCGGCAATCGACGGCACCGACAGTCCCCGGCGGTGTCAGTACGACGGTGACGCCGCTGGCCCATCCGGCGCCCAACGACGCGTCAGGATCCAGCCGCTGGTAGTGGCCGACGCGGATGCCACCGACATCGGTGAGCGAGTCCATCCGGTCCGCCATCAAGATGACCGGGGCCCCATCAGCACCACGACCAGGTACTCCTGCAGGACGGTGAGCCACTGGTAGACGTCGAAGTGCGTGGCCATCGGATGGTCGGTAGGCAGCCGTTCGGGCCCGTCCGGCCCGATCTCGAGCATGACCCCCAGCGCCAGCCGAATGTCGTTGACGGCCGATACCCAGGCGTTCGCCTGGTCCTCGGTCAGCGCGAACCGTCCGCCGCTCTCCGGAACCGTGTCCAATAACTGCTGTGCCGCAACACGTTTGGCATCGATGATCTCCGGCTCGTGCAGATTGCGCAGCGCGGCGTTGAGACCGTCGGGCGTCTCGGTTCCGGAGCCGCGTGGCGTCCTCGTCGCCGGGTCGGAAGAAATCGGGCAGCAGCCGACGCAGCGTCGGATCCCCGGGAGGTTCCGAATTGCCGGTCTTGATCCCGGTGATCTCCTCGAGTTCGTCTGGCGGCGAAGAAGATTCGCGTTCGTCGAGCAAGTCGATCAACGCGTTGACCAGGTTCTTGAGCAGGTCCGCCTCATGCGAAGCCAACGATGACCGGAAACGGGGACCCTCAGCGGTCTCGACCCGCTTCCATTTGCGCACAGGATATCCCGGATACCCTCGGATCTCAGCGGTCCTGCTGCAGCGTCGCCCACAAACCGGCAGCGTGCAGCTTGGACACGTCGACTTCCATGGATTCGCGGCTACCGGCCGATACCACCGCCTTGCCCTCGTTGTGCACCTGCAACATCAGCTTGGTGGCATGCGGCTCGCTGTAGCCGAACAACTTCTGGAACACATACGTCACATAGGTCATCAAATTGACGGGATCGTCCCACACGACGGTGACCCATGGACTGGCCGTGACGTGCACCGGAGCCGCCTCGCGTTGCCCGGTGGTGCCGGGCTTGGTGGGCGCTGACGCAACAACCATGACCTCCAGGATACCGAGAGACCGGCTGCCCGCCGCCAGCCGTTACCGTTGCGGGATGAACGCGCCGGCCTTAGCTGGGCTGTTGACCGACAAGTACGAGTTGACCATGCTGGCAGCGGCGCTACGCGACGGCGCCGCCGAGCGCCGGACCACGTTCGAACTGTTCGCCCGCCGCCTTCCCGAAGGGCGGCGTTACGGCGTGGTCGCCGGGACCGGCCGTTTGCTGGAATTGTTGCCGCAGTTCAGGTTCGACGACGATGCATGTCTGTTGCTGGCGCAATTTCTCGACCCGGACACGTTGCGTTATCTCCGCGATTTCCGATTCGGCGGCGACATCGACGGCTACGCCGAAGGCGAGCTGTATTTCCCCGGGTCTCCAGTGCTGTCGGTACGCGGCAGCTTCGCCGAATGCGTGGTGCTCGAAACGCTGGCGCTGTCGATCTTCAACCACGACACGGCGATCGCGTCCGCGGCGGCCCGGATGGTCAGCGCGGCCGGCGAACGCCCGCTCATCGAGATGGGATCACGGCGAACCCACGAACGCGCCGCCGTCGCCGCGGCCCGGGCGGCCTATATCGCCGGCTTCGCCGCGTCGTCCAACCTGGAGGCGCAGCGGCGATACGGAGTACCCACCGAAGGCACCGCCGCGCACGCGTTCACCATGCTGCACACCGGCGAGGGCGGGCCCGACGAGTTGGCGGCGTTTCGCGCCCAGGTCGACGCGTTGGGCGTGGGCACCACGCTGCTGGTGGATACCTACGACGTGACGACCGGCGTGGCCAATGCCGTGGCCGCGGCCGGGGCGACGCTCGGTGCGGTGCGGCTGGACTCCGGCGAGCTCGGAGTGCTGGCCCGTCAGGTGCGCCAGCAGCTCGACCAGCTGGGCGCTACCCGCACCCGCATCGTGGTGTCCGGCGATCTCGACGAGTTCTCCATCGCCGCGCTGCGTGCCGAGCCGGTGGATAGCTACGGCGTCGGCACATCGGTGGTCACCGGGTCGGGCGCTCCGACCGCGAACATGGTCTACAAACTGGTCGAAGTGGACGGCATACCGGTGCAGAAACGCAGCAGCCACAAGGAATCCCAGGGCGGCCACAAAGAGGCGCTGCGACTCTCCCGCCCGACCGGCACGATCACCGAGGAGGTTGTGTATCCGGCGGGCCGTCCACCCTCGACCACCGAACCGTTCCGGGTGCTGACCACCCCGCTGGTCCGCGGTGGCGAGGTGGTGGCCGGCCCGGACCACGCGGCGCTGGCCGCCGCCCGGGGACTGGTGGCGTCCGGGCTGCACAGCCTGCCGTGGGAGGGCTTGAAGTTGGCGCACGGGGACCCGGCAATTCCGACCGATGATCACCCGATCCGTCGGTACTAAGCACGGGCAGAGACGTGACTGAGTCCGCTCTCGAAGTCCGTGCCCGAGCTGCTGGCCATCGCGGTAGCCGCGCTCGGCGGCAGCGAGCGCAGCGGCCAGCTGGAGATGGCCGCCGCGGTCGCGCGAGCATTCGAAACCGGTGAGCACCTTGCCGTGCAGGCAGGCACCGGCACCGGCAAGTCGCTTGCGTACCTGGTTCCCGCGATCCTGCACGCGATCACCGACGAGACGCCGGTCGTGGTGTCGACGGCAACGATCGCCCTGCAGCGTCAACTTGTCGATCGCGACCTGCCGCGGCTGGCCGATTCACTGGCCGACGCCCTGCCGCATCGGCCGCAGTTCGCGTTGCTCAAAGGGCGACGAAACTACCTGTGCCTGAATAAGATTCATAACGGATCCACCGACGAGCCGGACGCCGACGGCGAACGGCCACAGGAGGAGCTCTTCAATCCGATGGCGGCCAGCGCGCTGGGCCGCGACGTGCAACGGCTCACCGCGTGGGCCTCGACAACCGACTCGGGCGACCGCGACGATCTCAAGCCCGGTGTGCCAGACCGATCCTGGTCGCAGGTCAGCGTTTCCGCGCGGGAATGCCTCGGCGTGGCCCGTTGCCCGTTTGGCTCGCGAGTGCTTCTCCGAACACGCGCGGGGCAAGGCCGGTGTCGCGGATGTCGTCGTCACCAATCATGCCTTGCTGGCCATCGACGCCGTCTGCCGAATCGACAGTGCTGCCCGAACATTCGCTGCTGGTAGTCGACGAAGCGCATGAGCTGGTCGACCGGGTGACGTCGGTGGCCACCGCGGAGCTGACGTCGGCCACCCTTGGCGTCGCCGCGCGGCGGATCACCCGATTGGTCGACCCCGAGCTCATCGGGCGACTGGAAGCCACGACCGCCACCTTCGCCGCGGCCATCCATGACGCCACGCCCGGCCGTATCGATCGCCTCGACGACGAGATGGCGACCTACCTGACCGCGCTGCGCGACGTGGCCAGCGCGGCACGATCGGGGATCGACTCCACCAGCGACCCCAAGGCAGCCGCGGCGCGCGCCGAAGCGGTTGCGGCACTGAGCGAGATCACCGATACCGCGTCGCGGATCCTGACGTCGTTCGCACCCGCGATCCCCGATCGCACCGAGGTGGTCTGGCTGGATCACGAGGACAACCGAGGTGCACCGCGCCCGGTGCTGCGGGTGGCGCCGCTGACGGTGGCCGCCTTGCTGCGCAACCGGGTGTTCTCCCGGTCGACGACCGTGCTGACCTCGGCCACGCTGACGGTCGGCGGGTCCTTCGACGCGATGGCCGCGGCGTGGGGTCTGACCGGACCCGACGACGGCACCGACTACCCGTCTTGGCGTGGCCTCGACGTCGGATCGCCGTTCCAGCACGCCAAGGCGGGAATCCTCTACGTGGCCGCGCATTTGCCGCCGCCGGGGCGCGACGGCACCGGCTCGGCCGAGCAGTTGACCGAGATCGCCGAACTGATCACCGCCGCCGGCGGGCGCACCCTGGGGCTGTTCTCGTCGATGCGCGCCGCCCGGGCCGCGGCCGAGGCCATGCGCGAACGGCTGTCCACGCCGGTGTTGTGTCAGGGCGACGACAGCACCTCGGCGTTGGTCGAACAGTTCAGCGCCGACGCGGAAACCTCGTTGTTCGGCACGCTGTCGCTGTGGCAGGGCGTCGACGTGCCGGGGCCGTCGCTGTCGTTGGTGCTGATCGACCGCATCCCGTTCCCGCGGCCGGACGATCCGCTGCTGGGTGCCCGGCAGCGAGCGGTGGCCGCCCGCGGCGGCAACGGTTTCATGGCCGTCGCGGCCAGCCATGCGGCGCTGTTGCTGGCGCAGGGGTCGGGCCGGCTGCTGCGCCGCGTCAGCGACCGCGGAGTGGTGGCGGTACTCGACTCGCGGATGGCCACCGCCGGCTACGGCGGCTACCTGCGCGCATCGCTGCCGCCGTTCTGGCAGACCACCAACGCCGCGCAGGTCCGCGGCGCCCTGGAACGGCTGCGCTCCGCGCCGGACGGCCTGTCCGCCTGACGCGGGCTATCCGGCGAGAGTGACCAGGCCGAGCTCGTTGCCGGCCGCCAGCATCGGGTGATGCGGCAGCACCCGGACCGTGTATCCGACCGCTCCCGCCACCGGCAGCGGCGTGGTCGTCGAGAACACCTGCGCTGCCGCCTTCGGCGGTGCCGGTGTACGACATTTCGACGGTGACCGGGTCCAGCAGCGCATCGCCGGTGTCGACCCGGCCCAGCACCGCCTGCACCGTCACCTCGTCGGGCGCGAGCCCGGCCAGCTGCACGGTCGCGGTCAGGGTGAGCTTCGAGCCGAGCACCGGAGTGTCCGGCAAGCCGGTGCTGTCGACGTCGGTGATCTGGATCTTCGGCCACGCCTGCTCGGCGCGCCGCCGGTAGGCGGCCAGCTCGCGCGCGGCGCCGAACTGCGCCCTCACCGGCGTCGGTCGATGGTCTTGCGCAGCGATTGCGCCGCCGGCATGTAGTACTGCTCGACGTAGTCGCGCACCATCCGCGAGGCCAGCACCTTCGGCCCCAGCGTCTGCAGGGTGTGCCGCACCATCTCGATCCACCGCGGCGGCACGCCGTGTTCGTCGCGCTCGTAGAACTTCGGCGCCACCGCTTGCTCCAGCAGGTCGTAGAGCGCGCTGGCCTCCAGGTCGTCGCGACGCTCCTCGTCGGCTCACCCCGTCGGCGGTCGGTATCTCCCAACCGTTTTCGCCGTCGTACCACTCGTCCCACCAGCCGTCGCGGATGGACAGGTTCAATCCGCCGTTGAGCGCGCTCTTCATCCCCGAAGTGCCGCAGGCCTCCAACGGCCGCAGCGGGTTGTTCAGCCAGACGTCGCAGCCCCAGTACAGCAGCCGGGCCATCGACATGTCGTAGTCGGGCAGGAAGGCGATGCGGTGGCGCACCTCGGGCCGGTCGGCGAACCGCACCACCTGCTGGATCAGCGCCTTGCCGCCGTCGTCGGCCGGGTGTGACTTGCCGGCGACGATCAGCTGGATCGGCCGCTCTTCGTCGAGCAGCAGTTTCTCCAGCCGGTCCGGGTCGCGCAGCATCAGCGTCAGCCGCTTGTAGGTGGGCACCCGGCGGGCGAACCCGATGGTCAGCACGTCTGGATCGAAAGCCGTTGCAATCCAACCTAATTCGGCGTCCGACGCGCCGCGCTCCAGCCACGAGCGGCGCAGCCGCGGCCGGACGTCGTCGACCAGGAGCGATCGCAGTTGCGAGCGGATCCACCACAGGTGGCCCGGGATCGACCTCCTGCAGCCGCTGCCAGACGCCCGGGTCGCTGAACGAGTCCGAGCCGGCCAGCTCGCGGCCCAGCTCCAACCATTGCGGCGCCGCCCAGGTGCGGGCGTGCACGCCGTTGGTGATCGAGCCGATCGGCACCTCGGCGCGGGTCGAAGCCCGGCCACAGCTCGTTGAACATGGCCCGGCTCACCCGGCCGTGCAGCAGCGAGACGCCGTTGGCGCGCTGCGCCAGCCGCAGCCCCATGTGCGCCATGTTGAACTTCGTCGGATCGTCCTCGGCGCCGAGCGCGATGATCCGGTCCATCGGCACGCCGGGCAGCAGCGCGGCGTCCGGATCGTCGGGATCTCGTCCAGGTGGTCGTCGAAGTAGCGCCGCACCATCTCGACCGGGAACCGGTCGATACCGGCAGGCACCGGCGTGTGGGTGGTGAACACGGTGCTGGACCGCACCACCGTCAGCGCGGTGTCGAAGTCCAACCCGGCGTTGGTGATCAGTTCGCGGATGCGTTCCACGCCGAGGAACCCCGCGTGGCCCTCGTTCATGTGGAATACCTCGGGGGCGGGCAGGCCTTCGATGGCGGTGAACGCGCGGATCGCCCGCACCCCGCCGATGCCGGCCAGGATCTCCTGTTGATCCGGTGTTCCTGGTCGCCGCCGTACAGCCGGTCGGTGACGCTGCGCAGATCGTGCTCGTTCTCGGGGATGTCGGAATCCAGCAGCAGCAGCGGAACCCGACCCACCTGCGCGACCCATACCCGCGCGCGCAGCCGCGCGGAGTCGGGCATCGCCAGTTCGACCAGCGCGGGATCACCGGCGGCATCGGTGAGCAGCCGCAGCGGCAGCCCCTGCGGATCCAGCGACGGATAGGTCTCGTTCTGCCAGCCGTCGGCGGTCAGCGACTGCCGGAAGTACCCGGAGCGGTAGTAGAGCCCCACCGCGATCAGCGGCAGGCCCAGGTCGGACGCGGACTTGAGGTGATCGCCGGCGAGGATGCCCAGGCCGCCCGAGTAGTTGGGCAGCACCTCGGCGACGCCGAACTCCATCGAGAAGTACGCGATACCGGTCGGCAGTCGCGACCCCGGCCTCCTGCTGTTGCTGATACCACAGCGGACGGTTCAGGTAGTCGTTCAAGTCGGCGGCCAGCTCGTCGAGCCAGCGCAGGAACCCTTCGTCGAGCGCCAACTCGTCGAGACGAGCCGGGTTGACCGCGCCCAGCAGGGCCACCGGATCGTTGCCGCAATTCGCCCACAGCGTCGGATCGATGCTCGCGAACAGGTCTTGCGTCGGCTTGTCCCAGGACCACCGCAGATTGATCGACAGCTGTTCCAGTGCGGCGAGCCGCTCGGGCAGATGGGCACGGACGGTAAAGCGACGGAGGGCTTTCACACGTGACTACCTTACTGAGGATCGCCAGGTTTGCAGGTCCAGTGTCGACCGTTCGCCGTCGAGCGTGTGTGACCGGACACTAGGGTGGGTACGGGTAGTTATTGGGGCCGCAATGACGCTTCCCGGTACAGGAAATTCCCCACGAGGCGAAGTTTCTTCAGATGGCAGGCGTTCCGCGGCGCGGCACAATCCGCGGTTTGCCCGCTCACAATCGGATGGAACGGAGTGGTGGTGCCCGGTCGTGTCGAGATCGATAACGTGCAGCCCGTCGTTTCCTGCGGCGCGTACCCCGCCAAAGCGGTGGTCGGAGAGACGATCCCAGTCAGCGCCGCAGTGTGGCGAGAAGGCCACGAGGCTGTGGCGGCGACCCTGGTAGTGCGTTATCTGGGACCGCGCTACCCGCAGGTCACTGAGACGCGTCGAGTCACAGCGGTCCAGGCGCCCGAACGGGTGGCGTCCACGCTCGATGGCAAGCCTGCCGAGCGGGTCAAACCGCTACAGCTGCCGATGACGACGGGCCTGGAGCCTTACGTCTTCCATGGCCAGTTCACGCCCGACCGGGTCGGGCTGTGGACCTACCGCGTGGACGGTTGGGGTGACCCGATTCACACCTGGCGGCACGGGCTGGTTGCCAAGCTGGACGCCGGCCAGGGCGAAAAAGAGCTGTCCAACGATCTGCTGATCGGCGCTGCGTTGTTCGAGCGCGCCGCGACCGGGGTGCCGCGCGCAGGTCGCGATCCGCTGCTGGCTGCCGCCGCGGCGTTGCGCGCGCCCGGCGATCCGGTGACGCGCACCGCGCTGGCGCTGGCTCCCGAGATCGAGGAGATCCTGGACGCCTATCCGCTGCGGGACATCGTCACCCGCGGCGAGCAGTACGGGGTCTGGGTGGATCGGCCACTGGCCCGGTTCGGCTCGTGGTACGAGATGTTTCCGCGTTCGACCGGCGGCTGGGACGCCAACGGGAACCCCGTGCACGGCACCTTCGCCACGGCGGCCGCTGATCTTCCGCGGATCGCCGACATGGGATTCGACGTCGTGTACCTGCCGCCGATCCATCCGATCGGCAAGGTGCACCGCAAGGGGCGCAACAACTCTCCTACCGCTGCTCCCGGGGATGTGGGCTCTCCCTGGGCAATTGGCAGCGACGAGGGTGGCCACGATGCGATTCATCCGAACCTGGGCACCATCGACGACTTTGACGACTTCGTCGCCGCGGCACGCGATCTGGGCATGGAAGTCTCACTTGGACCTGGCACTGCAGTGCGCGCCGGATCACCCGTGGGCGCGTGACCACCGGCAGTGGTTCACCGAGTTGCCGGACGGCACGATCGCCTACGCGGAGAATCCGCCGAAGAAGTACCAGGACATCTATCCGCTCAACTTCGACAACGATCCCGCGGGCCTCTACGACGAGGTGTTGCGGGTGGTCCGGCATTGGATTGACCACGGCATCAAGTTCTTTCGGGTCGACAACCCGCACACCAAGCCGCCCGACTTCTGGGCGTGGTTGATCGGTCAGGTCAAAGACATCGATCCCGACGTGCTGTTCCTGTCCGAGGCGTTCACCCCGCCGGCCCGCCAGTACGGACTGGCCAAACTCGGCTTCACCCAGTCGTACAGCTACTTCACCTGGCGGACAGCCAAGTGGGAACTCACCGAATTCGGCAACGACATCGCCGCGCTCGCCGACTTCCGACGCCCGAACCTGTTCGTGAACACCCCCGATATCCTGCACGCCATACTGCAGCACAACGGCCCCGGCATGTTCGCCATTCGCGCGGCGCTGGCGGCGACGCTGAGTCCGGCCTGGGGTGTCTACTCGGGCTACGAGCTTTCGAGCACCGCGCGGTACGCGAAGGCAGCGAGGAATATCTCGACTCGGAGAAGTACGAATTACGGCCCCGCGATTATGCGGCGGCACTCGCCGAAGGAAGATCGCTCGAACCGTTGCTCAAACAGCTCAACGCAATTCGCCGGGTGCATCCCGCTCTGCAGCAACTACGCACCATCCATTTTCACGGCATCGACAACGATGCGCTACTGGCCTTCAGCAAGTTCGATCCGGCCACCGGGGACTGTGTGTTGGTGGTGGTGACGCTCAACGCATTCGGGCCGGAGGAAGCCACCCTGTGGTTAGACATGGCGGCATTGGGTATGGAGCCCTATGACCGGTTTTGGGTGCGCGATGAGATCACCGGCCAGGAATTCCAGTGGGGGCAGTCAAATTACGTTCGCATCGATCCAGGGCAGGCAGTCGCCCACATCATCAACATGCCACTCATCCCGCAGGAGTCTCGAAACACATTGCTGCGCAGGAGGTAACAGGTCCCGGAAGGGGATACCCGCATGAGCCGAACCGAGAGCCGAACCGATCAACTCGCCAGGACGCACCTGGCGCCCGATCCGGGCGACTTGGCCCGCCTGGTGGCCGGCACACACCACAACCCGCACAGCATCCTGGGCGCTCACGAGTACGGCGACCACACTGTCATCCGGGCCTTCCGTCCGCATGCGGAGGAAGTCATCGCCGTCGTCGGTGACGACGAGTTCGGGTTACAGCACCTCGAATCCGGTTTGTTCGCCGTCGCACTGCCGTTCACGAACCTCATCGACTACCGGCTGAGCGTGAACTATGGCTCCGGCGCGCACGTCACCGCCGATGCCTACCGCTTCCTGCCCACCCTGGGCGAGATCGACCTTCACCTGTTCTCCGAGGGCCGCCACGAGCGACTCTGGGAGGTCCTTGGGGCGCATCCCCGCTCGTTCACCACCGCCGACGGCGACGTCGCCGGCGTGTCGTTCGCCGTATGGGCGCCAAACGCCAAGGGCATCAGCTTGATCGGCGAGTTCAACGGCTGGACCGGCAATGAGGCTCCGATGCGAGCGCTGGGCTCCACCGGGGTATGGGAGTTGTTCTGGCCGGGGTTCCCGGACGACGGCCTGTACAAGTTTCGCGTGCACGGGGCAGACGGCGTCGTGACCGAGCGGGCCGACCCGTTCGCGTTTGCCACCGAAGTACCCCCCCACACCGCGTCGCGAGTGACGACGAGCAACTACACCTGGGCCGACGAGGATTGGCTGACCCAGCGGGCGCAGCGCAATCCGGTGTTCGAGCCGATGAGCACCTATGAGGTGCATCTCGGCTCGTGGCGACCCGGCCTCACGTATCGCCAGCTTGCCGAAGACCTGACGAATTATGTTGTCGAGCATGGGTTTACCCATGTAGAGCTGCTGCCGGTCGCCGAGCATCCGTTCGCCGGATCCTGGGGATATCAGGTCACCTCCTACTACGCGCCGACGTCGCGATTCGGCACGCCGGATGATTTTCGGGCGCTCGTCGACGCACTACATCAGGCCGGCATCGGAGTCATCGTGGACTGGGTCCCCGCGCACTTCCCCAAGGATGCGTGGGCGCTGGGCCGCTTTGACGGCACTCCGCTCTTCGAGCACTCCGACCCCAAGCGGGGCGAGCAACTCGACTGGGGTACTTACGTTTTCGACTTCGGTCGCCGCGAGGTGCGTAACTTCCTGGTCGCGAACGCGTTGTACTGGCTCGAGGAGTATCACATCGACGGGCTGCGGGTGGATGCGGTGGCGTCGATGCTCTACCTGGACTACTCGCGCCCCGCGGACGGCTGGACACCCAACATCTACGGCGGACGAGAAAACCTCGAAGCAGTCCAGTTCCTGCAGGAGTTGAACGCCACGGCACACAAAGCCGCGCCGGGCATCGTCACGATCGCCGAGGAATCGACGTCGTGGCCGGGCGTGACGCGGCCGACCAACCTTGGCGGCCTGGGCTTTTCGATGAAGTGGAACATGGGCTGGATGCATGACACGCTCGACTACATCGGCCGCGACCCGATCTACCGCAACTACCACCACCACGAGATGACGTTCTCGTTGCTGTATGCGTTCAGCGAGAACTTCGTGCTCCCGCTCAGCCACGACGAGGTGGTGCACGGCAAGGGCACGCTGTGGAGCAGGATGCCGGGCAACAATCACGTCAAAGCCGCCGGCCTGCGCAGCCTGCTCGCCTATCAATGGGCCCACCCCGGTAAGCAATTGTTGTTCATGGGACAGGAATTCGGGCAGCGCGCCGAGTGGTCCGAGCAGCACGGTTTGGATTGGTGGCAGCTCGACGAGCAAGGCTTTTCCAACGGGGTGCTGCGGTTTGTGCGCGACCTCAATGCCATCTACCGCGGCCATCCGGCGCTGTGGAGCCAGGACACCACCCCCGACGGCTATTCGTGGATCGATGCCAACGATTCCGCCAACAACGTGTTGAGCTTCCTGCGTTATGGCAAGGACGGCTCGGTCATGGCCTGCGTGTTCAATTTCGCGGGGGCGGAGCACAGCGGCTACCGGCTCGGTCTGCCCGCCGCGGGGCGCTGGCGCGAGGTACTCAACACCGACGCGACGGATTACCACGGCTCCGGAATCGGCAACCTCGGCGGTGTCGACGCCACCGAGGACCCGTGGCATGGCCGGCCGGCCTCGGCGCTGCTGGTGTTGCCACCTACGTCAGCCTTGTGGCTGGAACCGGAGTAGTCAGTAGAGCGCGTTGGCGAGGTTTCGCCGACCGAGCACGACCTCGGGGTCGGCAGGATCGAAGAGTTCGAACAACTCGATCAACCGGGTTCGCACTTGGGTGCGTTCGTCTCCAGCTGTGCTGCGCACCAACGTGGTCAAGCGCTCGAAAGCCGCGGTCACATCCTGGCTGAGGATTTGCACATCGGCTGCCGCGAAGGCCGCTTCGATGTCCCCCGGAGCGGCATCCGCGACGGCCACGGCATCGGGACGTTGTGCGGTTGCGCGCGTAAGGAAGTCGATCTGGCGGATTGCGGCCTTCGCCTCGACGCTGTCGGGGTTGGCGTTCAGCAACGCCTGATAGGACTGTTTGGCCGCGTCGAAGTCACCGGCCTCCAGCTGCTCGCGGGCTTGCGCCAACTCCGGATCAACTTCCGCGGCGTCCTCGGAATCGGTTGAGCCCTTTAACTTTCCGGCCGTCGTCGACAGCAGTTGGTCCAACCAACGGCGCAACTGATCGGCGGGCTGTGTGCCTTGGAAGCTGGACAGTGGCTGACCGGCGGCCAAGGCGACGACCGTGGGGACCGCCTCGACACCGAAGATCTGGGCCACCCTGGGTGCCACGTCGACATTCACCGTCGCCAGCGACCATATTCCGTCGTCCTCGGCGGCCAGGCCGGCCAGCGTGTCGACCAGTTCGACGCACGCGTCGCTGCGCGGCGACCACAAGACGACCACGACGGGCACTTCGTCGGAGCGGACGAGCACTTCGGCTTCGAAATTGGCCTCGGTGACCTCTGTGGTACCCGGCCCCGCAGGCATTGACGGGCCCGGGGCGCCAGCGGCCGGAGCGCTCTGCTGAGCACGCTGCTTAAGAGCGGACAGGTCGACCGCACCGGCCAGCGCGGGCCCGATTGAGGATCTCGGACGCGTCACGCCGTCAAGTCTGTCATGCGCGCCGACTAGCGATCCACTCGGTGGCGCGGATGTTCCGGCACGGGCAAAACCGGCCGAAAATCGGCGCTACGAGGGCTCCGGGCCAGCTCATATGACCAAAATCACAACGATCCCCGAACGTCGCGTTCCAGCAACGTCGCAACGACGAGCGTCGGGATCGCCTCGGAAGTTAGCCGGCCCGCAGAATCAGCGCGTCGCCCTGGCCGCCGGCTCCGCACAGCGCGGCGACGCCGTAACCCGAGCCGCGCCGCGCCAGTTCCAGGGCCACGTGCAGCGCGATCCGGGCGCCTGACATGCCAATGGGATGTCCCACCGCGATCGCGCCGCCGTTGACGTTGACGATCTCGGGGTCCAAGCCGAGTTCGCGGGTGGAGGCCAGCGCCACCGCCGCGAACGCCTCGTTGATCTCCACCACGTCGAGCTGGTCAACCGAGATGCCCTCACGGCCAAGTGCCTTCTTGATCGCGTTGGCCGGCTGCGACTGCAGCGTCGAATCGGGCCCCGCCACGACGCCGTGAGCACCGATCTCGACAAGCCACGACAGACCCAGCTCCTGCGCCTTGTCCTTGTTCATCACCACGACCGCGGCCGCGCCGTCGGAGATCTGGGACGCCGAGCCCGCGGTGATGGTCCCATCGCGGCGGAAGGCCGGCTTGAGACCGGCCAACGACTCGGCGGTGGTGTTTGCCCGAATCCCCTCATCCTCGGTGAACTGCAGCGGATCACCCTTGCGCTGCGGGATGTTCACCGGCACCACTTCGTCGGTGAAGACGCCATCCTTCCAAGCCGCGGCCGCCTTTTGATGGGACTGGGCAGCGAACTCGTCCTGCTCGACGCGGGTGAACTTGTCGACGTCGTTGCGCTGCTCGGTGAGCGCGCCCATCGGCTGGTCGGTGAACACGTCGTGCAGGCCGTCGTAGGCCATGTGATCGAGCACCGTCACGTCGCCGTACTTGTAGCCGGCACGGCTGTCCATCAGCAAATGCGGTGCCTTCGTCATGGACTCTTGACCACCGGCCACCACGACGTCGAACTCCCCGGCGCGAATCAGCTGGTCAGCGAGCGCGATAGCGTCGATACCGGACAGGCACATCTTGTTGATGGTCAGCGCCGGAACGTCCCATCCGATGCCGGCCGCTACCGCTGCCTGGCGGGCGGGCATCTGGCCGGCCCCGGCGGTCAGCACCTGGCCCATGATCACGTATTCGACCAGATCGGCCGCCACATTGGCCTTCTCCAGCGCCCCGGCGATCGCGATGGCACCCAGATCGCTGGCCGAAAAATCCTTCAGTGAACCCATCAGCTTGCCGATCGGGGTCCGCGCCCCAGCAACGATCACCGACGTCGTCATGACAACCTCCTAGCCATTCGCGGACGGCCGATTTGGCCTCCCCGAGAAGCGCAATCTTTGCCGTCAGGTTACCTTTATGTGATGACGACCGATCAAGTTGACGCCCGTCAGATCCTGGCCACCTCGTTGGTGACGGCGATCGATCACGTCGGCATCGCAGTCGCCGACCTCGACGCAGCCATCGCCTGGTACCACGACACCCTCGGCATGATCCTGGTGCACGAGGAAGTCAACGAGGACCAGGGAATCCGCGAAGCGATGATCGCCGTGCCCGGCGGTCGGCCGGCACCGCGCAAATCCAGTTGATGGCGCCGATCGACGACTCCTCGACGATCGCGAAGTTCCTGGACAAGCGCGGACCGGGCATCCAGCAGATGGCCGTCCGGGTCAGCGACCTCGACGCCCTCTGCGAGCGGCTGCTTGAGCAGGGCGTGCGGCTGGTCTACGAGGCGCCGCGCCGCGGCACAGCGAACTCGCGGATCAACTTCATCCACCCCAAGGATGCCGGCGGCGTACTGATCGAGTTGGTCGAGCAGGCTTCCTAGCCACCCACGAGTTTCACGACCACTTTCGGGTCGGGCTGCGGTTCGCCCGATGGGTCCAGCACGGGGTGTGCCAATGCCGACGGTCCTCTTCTCTTGTTTGCGGCGCGCCTCCGGCTGAGTCCGCCGGCCACACCACCAGATGCGCAGTGCCGGAACGGATTTCGTGATCGCAGCCGGGGCAGCGGTAGGTCTTGGCGGCGCGCGCTGCCGCGACCGGGCGCACTTCGTACTCGTGGCCGTCGGGCCCGGTTTCTACCCGATTCAAGACCGGCGCGGCAGCGGGGGTAGCTGTTGCCGGCGGGGCGGTGTGCGGCGCCGAGCCATGCCAGCAAGTCTAATCGGGCAAGTCAGAACAGCCGGTACTCGTCGCTGTCCATTCCTCGCATCCTGTCGTAATCCAGTGTGAGGCAACGAATGCCACGGTCGGTGGCCAGAGTGCGTGCCTGAGGCTTGATCTGCTGCGCGGCGAACACTCCCTCGACCGGGGCGAGCACGCTGTCCCGATTCAGCAATTCGAGGTAGCGGGTGAGTTGCTCGACGCCGTCGATCTCGCCACGCCGCTTGATTTCCACCGCGACCGAGCCGCCCCGTTCGTCGCGGCACAGCAGGTCGACGGGCCCGATCGCGGTCATGTACTCGCGGCGGACCAACGTGAAACCCTCGCCCAGCAACTCGACGTGTTCAGCGAGCAGTACCTGAAGGTGAGCCTCGACCCCGTCCTTGACCAACCCGGGGTCGATGCCCAGATCATGACTGGAGTCGTGCTCGACCTCCTCGACGCTGATGCGCAGCTGCTCGCCCGCTTTGTTCTCGACCACCCACACCGGCGTTTCGGACCGCCGAGCTCTTCGGTCAACCAGCACGGCGGACTCATCCAGTTCAACGGCTTGTAGGCGCGGTCGTCGGCGTGCACACTGACCGATCCGTCGGCCTTGAACAGCAGCAACCTGCGCGCCGACGGCAGATGCGCGGTGAGCCGGCCGAGGTAATCGACGGTGCACTGGGCGATCACTAGACGCACCCGACTCACCTTAGAGCGTGACCGACAAATTAGGCTGACGCCACCATGTCGGCCAAAAAGAGGACGTCGGCCAACAAGACCTTGGCGCAACGGTTGGGCCGGGTGCTCGAGGCGGTGACTCGTCAGAGCGGCCGGTTGCCGGACGAGACGCCGGCCTATGGATCCCTGCTGCTTGGCCGGGTCTCCGAGAGCCAGGCGCCGCCGCCGGGTACGCATCCAGATCATCCTGACCGTCTTCATCCTCGGTCGCGAATCTGATCGGGATCGGCGTGGCCGTGCTGCTGCTGGCCGTGGCGTTCCCGTCGCCCAGCATTTTCACCGACGCGCCGCTGTGGATCACCTTCGCCGTCGCGCCCGGATACATCGCCGTCGCGCTGGCTCTCGGGACCTTCTGGGTAACCCACCGGAGATGACCGCTCTGCGGTGGGCGATCGAAGAGCGCAAGCCCACGCTCGACGACGAACGCAACACCTTCCTGGCCCCGTTCCGGCTGACGCTGCGGGGTGCTGATCCTGTGGGGAATCGGGACGGCGTTGTTGACCACGCTCTACGGGCTGGTCAACAAGCTGTTCATCCCGATAGTGGGTTTCTCGGTGAGCATCTGCGGGGTTCTGGTGGCCACCGCCTGCTACCTGTTCACCGAGTTCGGGTTGCGACCGGTGGCCGCCCAGGCCCTCGAGGCCGGACGGGCTCCACAGCGGCTGGCGCCGGGCATCATGGGCCGAACCCTGACGGTCTGGTTCCTTGGCTCCGGTGTCCCGGTGCTCGGCATCGCTCTGATCGCATTCTTCACCCTGGCGCTGGGAAATCTGAGCGAGACCCAACTGAGTGTGGCGGTGCTGATCCTGTCGAGCGCGGCGCTGATCTTCGGCTTCGTTTTGATGTGGATCCTGTCCTGGCTGACGGCAACACCCGTTCGGGTGGTCCGTGCGGCACTCAAGCGCGTCGAGCAGGGCGATCTGCAGGCCAATCTGGTGGTCTTCGACGGCACCGAGCTCGGCGAGCTGCAGCGTGGTTTCAACTCCATGGTCGACGGCCTGCGTGAGCGCGAGCGGGTGCGCGACCTGTTCGGCCGGCACGTCGGGCGTGAAGTCGCCCTGGCCGCCGAACGTGAACGCCCGAAACTGGGCGGGGAAGAACGCCATGTCGCGGTCGTGTTCATCGACATCGTCGGCTCCACGCAATTGGTCACCAGCCGACCTCCGGCCGAAGTCGTTGCGTTCCTCAACCGGTTCTTCACGATCGTTGTCGAAGAGGTGGACCGTCACCGCGGGCTGGTCAACAAGTTCGAAGGCGACGCATCGCTGGCCATCTTCGGCGCCCCGAATCGCCTCGACTGTCCCGAAGACGAGGCGCTGGCCGCGGCACGCGCCATCTGCGAACGGCTGACCGGCGAAATGCCCGAGCTCCCAGGCCGGCATCGGTGTGGCGGCCGGGCAGGTCGTCGCCGGCAACGTCGGCGCCAAAGAACGGTTCGAATACACCGTGATCGGCGAACCGGTCAACGAGGCGGCCCGGCTGTGCGAGCTGGCCAAGTCGTACCCGGGCCGATTGTTGGCGACCGCGGATACCGTGCAGGGCGCGAGCGAAAATGAGCGTGCTCGTTGGTCTTTGGGCGAAACCGTGACACTGCGCGGGCACGAGCATCCCACCCGGCTGGCCTCACCCACGTGCGCCCCTGCGCCCGGTCACTAATGGCGCGTCACGCCGAACCGCGCCTTTGCCTCACCGTGTCAATCGCTTTGACCGACACCCGGGGGCCACAGTTTTTTGCCAGCTACGACAGATAAGAAAGACAGGTGCCCATGGAATTCCGTGTATTCGTCGAGCCACAACAAGGCGCCAGCTACGCCGACCAGCTCGCCGTTGCCCAAGCCGCCGAACAGCTCGGCTTTGTGGCTTTCTTTCGATCCGACCACTACCTGGCGATGAGCGGCGACGGCCTGCCCGGGCCGACCGATTCGTGGGTAACGCTCGGCGCAATCGCGCGGGAAACGTCGAGTATCCGCCTTGGCACGCTGGTGACCTCCGCAACCTTCCGCTACCCGGGTCCGTTGGCTATCGCGGTAGCACAGGTCGACGAAATGAGCGGCAGGGCGGGTCGAATTGGGCCTCGGCAGCGGCTGGTTCGAGAAAGAGCACCAGGCATACGGGATTCCGTTCCCCCAGGTGCGGGAGCGGTTCGACCGGCTCAGTGAACAGCTTGCCATCATCACGGGGTTGTGGACTACAAAGCCGGGTGAGACATTCGACTACGCCGGCAAGCACTACACAGTCGCCGGCTCACCGGCGCTTCCCAAACCGGTGCAAAGCCCGCATCCACCGATCGTGATCGGGGGCGTCGGCGCCAACCGCACTCCGGCACTGGCCGCCGCGTATGCAGCCGAATTCAATCTCCCGTTCGTGCCGATCGACGTCGCCAAAGCCCAGTGCGAGCGGGTAGCCGAGGCGGTTGCCACGGCGGGCAGACCGGCCGACTCCATCGTTTACTCGAGCGCGTTCGTGATCTGCGCCGGCCGCGATGATGGCGAAGTGGCCCGCCGCGCCAATGTGATCGGCCGGGACGTGGACGAACTGCGCTCCAACAGCCCGTTGGTCGGCACGCCCGCCGAGATCGTCGACAAGTTGGGTCACTGGGGGGAGATCGGCGTGCAGCGTGCGTACACCCAGCTGCTCGATCTGTCCGATCTGGCGCACCTGGAGCTGTTCGCCGGCGAGGTCATGCCACAGCTGCGTTGATGCTCGCAGGCGACAAGCTACCTGTTCGACAAACTTGAAGGTCGCAGGTTGATGTTGTCGGTAGGCGTGGCCTCGTTACGCTTTAGTCGGCGAAAGTGAAGGTGCCCGTTGGTCTTTAGGTGATACGGTGACACTTCGCGGGCAAACCACCCCATCCCGGCTTGTCGCGCCCACGGACGCCAGTGCGTCCGGCGGGTAGCCGGGGTCGCCACCTAGTAGGTTCCATGGCCACCCTGGTCACCTTTCATGCCCACCCCGACGACGAGGTGATCCTCACCGGCGGCACGCTCGCCGCGGCGGTGGCAGCGGGGCATCGGGTAGTCCTCGTCACCGCGACCGACGGACGCATGGACGATGAGGCCGAGACTCGGATGGATGAATTGCTTTCGAGTGCAGGCATTCTCGGCGTGCACCGGGTGGAGTGCCTTGACTACGCCGACAGTGGCTACGGGCCCATCTTCTACCCGGATCCGCCCGGCCGGGTCAGGTTCGCGCGAGCCGAGGTCGAAACGGCCGCCCAGCGGCTGGCCGACATACTTCGCGACGAGGACGCGCAGCTACTACTGAGCTACCAGCGCAACGGCGGGTACGGCCACCGGGATCATGTGCAGGTCCATCATGTAGGCAAACGTGCCGCGGAGTTGGCCGCGACCCCGCGAGTGCTCGAAGTGACGATGCCACGCGAATTGTTGTGCCGTGTCAGCGATCTCTGTCGCCTGCTGCGACTTCCGGCACCCTACGATGCCGACACGGTGCGTACCGCATACGCTCCACGGGCAACCATCACCCACCGGATCGACGTCCGTCGGTTCGCCCGGCAAAAGCGAGACGCATTCGCCGCCCACCGCTCACAGATCGGAGGCGGGCTCAACGCGCGTTTGTTCGGGCTGCTGATGCTGTTGCCGCCTCAGGTGTTCGGGCTGCTGTTCAGCAATGAATGGTTCGTCGATCCGGCGGCTCCGCAGGGCACCGTCCGCCGTGCCATCTTCGACGACTAGGACAAACTGCGAACTCGCACGGGCACAGTCTCTCTCACCAACGATGCCACGAGCAGTAGGGCGACCATCAACAGCGTTCCCACGAATCCCACCGTGGCCGACCAGCCGCCCACGCTATAGACGAGCCCGCCGAACACGCCGGCCACCGATCCGCCGAGGTAGTAGGTGAACAGGTACAGCGCCGACGCCTCGGCGCGATCCCGGCGTGCCACGGCGCCCACCCATCCGCTGGCCACGGTGTGCGCGGCGAAAAATCCGCCGGTGAAAACCCCTGTCCCAACGACGATCACGGGCAATGCATCCGGCAGTGTCATCAGCAGGCCTGCCACCGTAATGGCAAGGCACCGCCCAGCACCAGCGCGCGTCCCCTGCGGTCGGCGAGCCGTCCCGCCACGACCGACGTCCAGGTGCCCACCAGGTACAGCAGGAACAACAGACCCACCACCGACGGCTCCAACTCGAACGGCGCGGCGGCCAGTCGGTAGCCGAGGTAGTTGTACACGGTGACGAATCCGCCCATCAGCGTGAACGCCAAGGCAAAAAGCTTCAACAACACCGGATTTCGCAGATGCGGAAAGAGGCTATGCGTGGTGACCCGCATGCTCACCGTCTTCGGGGTGAAGAACTGGGACCGCGGCACGAGAAGGGCGAATACCACGGTGGCGGCCAACGTCATCAGCGAGCACACCAACAGCGCGATCCGCCAGTTGCTGACCCCGAGGACCAGCGACGGGATGATCCGCCCGGCGCAGCCCCCTATCGTCGTCCCGGCGATATAGCGTCCCATCGCCGATCCCAGTGAAGAGGCGTGCACCTCCTCGGCCAGAAACGCCATCGCGACCGCGGGTATCCCGGCCAGGGCGACACCCTGCAGCGCCCGTCCGATGAGCAGAACGCCGAGTGTGGGGCTGAACGGCAGGAGCAACCCGATCACACTGGACGCAATCCCCGAGATCAGCATCACGGTGATGCGCCCGTAGCGCTCGGAGAGCACGCTTGCCGGGATGATGGACAGCGCCAGCATTCCCGTGGTGAGCGAGACGGTCAGCGCCGAGGTGGCCGGCGCGATCCGGTAGTACGCCGAGAAGGCGGGAAGAAGCGCCTGGGTGCAGTACATCGCAGCGAAACTGGCCATGCCGGCGCCGCACAGCGCCGCGGTCACTCGCCGGTATCCGCTGCTGCCGGCTTGATGCGCGGTGGAAGTGGCAGCGAGCAGGGGCATACCGACGATGCTCCGCGCCACCGCACAGAATCGGAAATGAATTATTGCCCAAATTATGATGCTGTTACGACATAAGCAAAGGTGGCGGTCATGGCCGATGGCGATTACGAGTGGTTCCTCACACTCGCAGAACTTCAGCACGTTACGGCGGCAGCCCAACAACTTCACATCGCGCAGCCGACTCTGACCCGAATGCTGGCACGCCTGGAACGCCGGCTGGGGGTGGCATTGTTCGATCGCCACGGCCGCCGAGTCTCGCTGAGCACCTACGGCCGGATCTTCTACGAGCACGCGCGCCGGGCGCAGTCGGAGCTCGATTCGGCCCGACGCGAAATCGAGGACCTGAGCAATCCCGCGGCCGGTGAGATCCGACTGGGTTTCCTGGGTTCGTTTGGATCAATCGTTGTGCCCCGGTTGATCGCGGGGTTCACAGCGGTGTCGCCGAGGGTGACGTTCACGCTCGAGGAGGGTGCTGCTGAATCGATCAGCGATCGCGTGCTGGCCGGCTTCGTCGACGTCGGAGTGGTCTCACCACGGCCGCAACAGCCGACCCTGGCCTGGCGCAGTTTGTTTCGTCAGCGCCTCGGTGTCGCGGTCCCCCGCGATCACCGGCTGATGGGTGTGGCCGCAGTGTCCATGACTGACCTCGCCGACGAACCCTTCGTTGCCATGCATCCGGGATTCGGCATGCGACGACTGTTCGATGAGCTTTGTGCCGCAGCGCAATTCCAGCCACGCATCGTCCTGGAATCGGCGAACCTGATCACCACCGCCGGGCTGGTCGCCGCGGGGTTGGGCATCAGCCTGACGCCGATCGACGGCAGCGAGCATGCGCCCGGTGTCAGCGTGCTGCGCCTGGCCGACGCCGACGCCTACCGCGACATCGGGATGATCTGGGATTCGGCTCGACCGTTGTCCCGCGCTGCCCGGGACTTCATCGCTTCCGCCGCGACGGCTTAGCCGGCAGGTCGCCAAAGCCCCACAGTGGTTCGCGCGCCACCCGGAAGCTCAAGAATTTCGATGGGCGTGTCATCGGGGTCATAGACGAAGAACATTCGCACACCACCAATGTCGACGGCCGGATCGGTCCGCACCTCGGGATGCTCACGCCGAAGAGTTTCGTAGCTATCGTCCAGGTCAGCGACGCGAAACGAAATATTGGTGTAGCCGCGGTGCGGCCCGGCAGGGCTGGCGGGAACATCGCCGAGAAAGAGCAGTTCGATCATCGCTCCCCCGATCAGCCCGCCGACCATGCGCCCTTTTTGTGCGACGCCACCGGTGACGGCATCGAGTCCGCCACCGTCGAGTTCGACGTCGAAGACGACGTCGATGCCCAACACTGCGGTATAGAACGCCAACGACCTCTCCATATCGGAGACACCGATACAGACATGCGAGAAGTTCTCGACGGCAATGAGGCTTCGGCTCGGTCATGCGGACTCCTTTGGCGACTAGCTGGACTTCACGGTTTTCATCGCAATCTGAGACCGGATTCGCGATATGCCGGGCAGCGAGGACAGTTTGTCTGCGTATAACTTCTCGTAATCGATCAGATCCGCGGCCGCCACGAGCAAGACATAGTCGGGGGTGCCCATCATGCGGCGGCATTCAATGATCTCCGGAAGTGCTACCACCGCGTTCTCGAACGCCTGAATCGTTGCCGACTCGATCGGCCCCAAGTCCACGTATGCCGTCACTTTGAACCCGCGCCCGAGCGCGTCGTCGTTGATGATCGCGCGGTAGCCCCGAATCACACCGTGCTGCTCCAAGTTTCGGACTCGCCGAAGACAGGAGGACGGGCTGAGTCCAATGCGCGTGGCCAGCTCGAGGTTTGACAATCGCCCGTCTTCAACCAGGTAGTTGATTATTTCGCTGTCAAGGGCATCCATAGAATTTTATTCTAATATCCCCGGTTGTCACCGGTCAAAGTCAGCGACCAATTCGACATGTACTCGAATATGCTGGATCTTGTCGCGCCGAGCTCGGCAATGATGCCCACAGCGCACGTTCAGAAGTGAGTTCGAAGCAAAGGTCGGTCATCTGTGAGCGAGTTTGTGGACTGCGATAACGGCATGAACGGGGCGGAGAGTCTGGTCCGCACCCTCATCAACTGCGGTATCGAAACCTGCTTCGCCAATCCCGGCACCTCGGAGATGCATTTCGTCGGAGCCCTGGACAGGATCGACGGGATACGTCCGGTGCTCGGGCTGTTCGAAGGAGTCGTGACCGGAGCCGCGGATGGAGTACGCGCGTATGGCCGAAAGACCAGCAGCTACCTTGCTGCATTTGGGTCCCGGACTTGCCAACGGCTTGGCCAATCTGCACAACGCGCGCAAGGCACAGTCGCCGGTCGTCAATATCGTTGGAAACCACGCGACTTCGCATCAGCGATTCGAAGCGCCATTGACATCGGACGTCGAGGCTTTTGCCCGGACGGTCTCGCATTGGGTTCATACGTCCAGGGATTCGCGGCTGGTTGCTGCCGATGCGGCTCGCGCGGTTCAGGCCGCCCGGCAGGCGCCGGGTCAGATCGCGACCCTCATCCTGCCCGCTGACACCGCATGGACCTCTGCCGATCGGCCAGCCGGGGTGCCGGCAGATCATCAGGCCGTCGCACGTGTGCGACGATGCGGTCCATCAGGTGGCAAAGCTGCTCGCGGCGCGCCCTGGGAAATCCGCATTACTACTGCGGGGCAACGCTTTACAGGGACGCGGACTCTCCGCCGCCGGCCGGATAGCGGCCGCAGCAGATGCCCGGCTTATCTGCGACACGTTCACCCCGCGGATCGAAAAGGGCGCCGGCCGCGTCATGGTGGAAAGGTTGCCTGTACCGACCGGCGGACGCCCTCCAATCCTCAACGGCATCGAGCATACTCGTTGCTCGTGGGCGTCGCAAGCGCCGATTGCCTTTTTCGCATATCCCGACCAGGCCATTGAACTCACGCCAAGCGGCTGCAAACCGACCATCCTCGCGCACCCGCACGAGGATGCGGTATCGGCTCTGGAGCGAGTGGCGGATCTGCTTGGCGGCCAGGCTCACCCGATGACGCTCGCACTCGGCGACCGCCCCGAGCTGCCCACCACGGCGACTCTGAACGCCGACTCGATCCATGCAGACGGTTGCCCACTATTTGCCGGACGGGGCGATCATCAGCGACGAGAGCCTGACGTCCGGTTTCGGGCGTCCGTACGCCTACCTTGCAATCTGCTGCGGCCCACGACCATCTGCACCTGGCCGGCGGCTCGATCGGCCAAGGCATCCCGCTCGGCGACCGGCGCCGCGATCGCGTGCCCCGATCGCACCGTGGTGAACATCGAAGGTGACGGCAGTGCGCTGTATACCCTTCAGGCGCTGTGGACCCAGGCACGCGAGCGACTGAATGTCACAACGATCGTCTACGCCAACCGTGCCTATCAGGTTCTCAATGAAGAACACGCGATCGTCGGAGCGAAACATCCAGGCCCCAAGGCCACAGCGATGTTCGATTTGGACAACCCGCGGATCGATTGGGTCGGCGTCGCCGAAGGTATGGGGGTCGAGGCGGTACGTGTCACCGACGCCATGAGTTTGGCGGCGGCCGTCAAGTCCGCCTTCGCTGATCGCGGGCCAAGACTCATCGAAGCGGTCATCTGAGCCAGCTCACGAGCCGACCCACCATCATGTCGCTTTTCCGCCAGTTTTGTCGGCGGGCAGGTGTAACTGTGGAATGGTGCACGACGATTTCGAACGCTGCTACCGGGCCGTCCAATCCAAGGACGCCCGGTTCGACGGCTGGTTCGTCACCGCGGTGCGCACGACCGGGATCTACTGCCGGCCCAGCTGCCCCGTGCGCCCGCCGTTCGCCCGTAACGTGCTGTTCTTACCGACGGCGGCGGCCGCGCAACGGGCGGGTTTCCGGGCGTGCAAGCGATGCCGTCCCGACGCTTCTCCGGGTTCGCCCGAGTGGAACGTGCGCGGCGACGTCGTTGCACGGGCCATGCGGCTCATCGCCGACGGCACGGTGGACCGTGACGGCGTCGGCGGACTGGCCGCCCACCTCGGTTACACCACCCGGCAGCTGGAACGAGTCTTGCAGGCCGAGGTCGGTGCCGGCCCGCTCGCGCTGGCTCGCGCGCAACGAGGCCAGACCGCCCGGCTGTTGATCGAGACGACAGACCTGCCGTTCGGCGACGTCGCGTTCGCCGCCGGCTTTTCCAGCATCCGCCAGTTCAACGACACCGTGCGCCTGGTGTTCGAAAGCACGCCGACCGATTTGCGCAAGCGCGCTGCGGCCCGATTCGGCTCCGACGCGACTTCGCCTGGGACAGTGTGCCTTCGGCTGCCGGTGCGCACCCCGTTCGCCTATGAGGGCGTTTTCGGCCATCTGGCCGCCGGCGCCGTTCCCGGTTGCGAGGAAGTCACGCGACGGCGCGTATCGACGAAGTCTGCGGCTTCCGGCCGGCAACGCCGTAGTCACGCCTGACACCGGCCGTCGATCACGTCCGCTGCCTGCTCGTGCTCGACGACTTCCGCGACCTCACCACCGCGATCGCCCGCTGCCGGCGGCTCCTCGACCTCGATGCCGACCCGGAAGCGGTCGTGGACAGCCTCAGCCGCGATCCGCTGCTTGGCCCCGGTCGTGGCCAAGGCGCCGGGACAACGCATTCCCCGCGCCGTCGACGAGGCCGAACTCGCGGTGCGCGCGGTACTGGGTCAACAGGTATCGACCAAGGCCGCACGAACCCACGCGGGCCGATTGGTCACTGCATACGGGCAACCGGTCCACGACCCCGAAGGCACACTGACGCATACCTTCCCGTCAGTCGAACAGCTCGCCGAGATCGATCCCGTCCATCTGGCCGTGCCCAAGGCCCGGCAACGGACGCTGAGTGCCCTCATCGCCGGCCTCAGCGATGGAACCGTGGTCCTGGACGCCGGAAGCGACTGGAACAGCGCGCGAACACAATTGCTGGCGCTGCCGGGAGTCGGCCCCTGGACCGCCGAGGTGATCGCGATGCGCGGCCTTGGCGATCCGGACGCCTTTCCCGCCAGTGATCTCGGGCTGCAACTCGCCGCCAAACAGCTGGGCTTGCCGACGAATCAACGAAAACTCATCGAGCACAGCGCGCATTGGCGCCCCTGGCGCTCCTACGCCACTCAACATTTGTGGACCACTCTCGAGCACCCGGTAAACCATTGGCCGCCGCAGGAGGTTGCATGATCCAGTACCGCACCATCGACAGCCCGATCGGGCTGCTGACTCTGGCCGGCCGCGGCTCGGTTTTGACCAACCTGCGGATGGTCGATCAGACCTACGAACCGAGCCGCACCGACTGGTCGCCCGATCCGGGCGCATTCGGCGCGGCCGTGGACCAACTCGACGGCGTATTTCGCCGGCGAGCTCACCGACTTCGATGTCGAACTCGATCTGCGGGGCACCGAATTCCAGCGGCGGGTGTGGAAGGCGCTGCTGACAATTCCGTTTGGTGAAACCCGGTCGTATGGAGAAATCGCCGAACAGATCGGGGCCCCCGGCGCCGCACGCGCAGTCGGATTGGCCAACGGCCACAACCCGATTGCCATCGTTGTTCCCTGCCATCGCGTCATCGGCGCCAACGGGAGCCTCACCGGCTTCGGCGGCGGACTGGACCGAAAGCGAACGCTGCTGGAATTGGAAAACCAACGCGCACGAATTTGACGTTATTCGATTAAATCCGGAATGCAAAAACGCCCCCTTTGCAGGGGGCGTTTTTGTGTGTGTTCGGCGGTGTCCTACTTTTCCACCCGATCGGGCAGTATCATTGGCGCTGACAGGCTTAGCTTCCGGGTTCGGAATGGGACCGGGCGTTTCCCTGTCGCTGTGGCCGCCGTAACTCTATTTATTTTTCATTCAAGTGTATTGATGGGGGGTGTGGCATTTGGCGCGACAAATATGCCGCGAAATGAATAGTGGTTGCGAGTTGTGTTGGTAAGTTTTCGGCCGGTTAGTGCCAGTTCCCTGCACTCATTGCTGAGCTTCTAGGTCTGACCTATCAATCCCGTAGTCTGCGGGGGGCCTTATCCCTCTAAAAGGGTGAGAAACCTGATCTTGGAGAAGGTTTCCCGCTTAGATGCTTTCAGCGGTTATCCTTTCCGAACGTAGCTATCCAGCAGTGCCCCTGGTGGGACAACTGGTGCACCAGAGGTTCGTCCGTCCCGGTCCTCTCGTACTAGGGACAGGTTTCCTCAAGTTTCTGACGCGCGCGGCGGATAGAGACCGAACTGTCTCACGACGTTCTAAACCCAGCTCGCGTGCCGCTTTAATGGGCGAACAGCCCAACCCTTGGGACCTGCTCCAGCCCCAGGATGCGACGAGCCGACATCGAGGTGCCAAACCATCCCGTCGATATGGACTCTTGGGGAAGATCAGCCTGTTATCCCCGGGGTACCTTTTATCCGTTGAGCGACACCCCTTCCACTCAGAGGTGCCGGATCACTAGTCCCGACTTTCGTCCCTGCTTGACTTGTAGGTCTCGCAGTCAAGCTCCCTTGTGCACTTACACTCAACACCTGATTGCCGTCCAGGTTGAGGGAACCTTTGGGCGCCTCCGTTACATTTTAGGAGGCAACCGCCCCAGTTAAACTACCCGCCAGGCACTGTCCCTGAACCCGATAAGGGTTCGAAGTTAGGTATCCAATACGGTCAGAGTGGTATTTCAACAACGACTCCACACTCACTGGCGTGAGCGCTTCAAAGTCTCCCACCTATCCTACACAAACCGTACCGAACACCAATACCAAGTTGTAGTGAAGGTCCCGGGGTCTTTTCGTCCTGCCGCGCGTAACGAGCATCTTTACTCGTAGTGCAATTTCGCCGAGTCTATGGTTGAGACAGTTGGGAAGTCGTTACGCCATTCGTGCAGGTCGGAACTTACCCGACAAGGAATTTCGCTACCTTAGGATGGTTATAGTTACCACCGCCGTTTACTGGGGCTTAAATTCTCCGCTTCACCCTTACGAGTTAACGGGTCCTCTTAACCTTCCAGCACCGGGCAGGCGTCAGTCCGTATACATCGTCTTGCGACTTCGCACGGACCTGTGTTTTTAGTAAACAGTCGCTTCCCACTGGTTTCTGCGGCCGGTTCCCGCTCCCAGCGCAAGGCTGTTCACGGTATGCCGGCCCCCCTTCTCCCGAAGTTACGGGGGCATTTTGCCGAGTTCCTTAACCATAGTTATCTCGTACGCCTTGGTATTCTCTACCTGACCACCTGTGTTGGTTTGGGGTACGGGCCATGTATGCGCTCGCTAGAGGCTTTTCTTGGCAGCTGAGGATCACCGAATTCGCCTCAATCGGCTATGCATCACCTCTCAGGAATATGAGCGACGGATTTGCCTATCGCTCTCCCTACAGGCTTGCCCCAGTATTACCACTGACTGGTACGGCTACCTTCCTGCGTCACCCCATCGCTTGACTACTACCCACCCGGGTCCCACGCAGCCGGTAGTCCTCGCACCCCGAAGGGATTGATAGACCACCATTTGGGTGGTTAGCAGAATGGATTCATCAGGGACGCTCATACACGGGTACGGGAATATCAACCCGTTGTCCATCGACTACGCCTGTCGGCCTCGCCTTAGGTCCCGACTCACCCTGGGCGGACTGGCCTGGCCCAGGAACCCTTGGTCTTTCGGCGGGCAAGGTTCTCACTTGCCTAATCGCTACTCATGCCTGCATTCTCACTTCCCCATCCTCCACCACCGGTCACCCGATGGCTTCGCTGAATGAGGAACGCTCCCCTACCCAACCTTACGGTTGCCGCGGCTTCGGCGGTGTGCTTGAGCCCCGCTACATTATCGGCGCACAATCACTTGACCAGTGAGCTATTACGCACTCTTTCAAGGGTGGCTGCTTCTAAGCCAACCTCCTGGTTGTCTTTGCGACTGCACATCCTTTTCCACTTAGCACACGCTTAGGGGCCTTAGCCGGCGATCTGGGCTGTTTCCCTCTCGACGTACGGAGCTTATCCCCCGCCGTCTCACTGCCACGCTATACACCACGGCATTCGGAGTTTGGCTGACGTCAGTAACCTTTTAGGGCCCATTGGCCATCCAGTAGCTCTACCTCCGTGGTGAAACACGTAACGCTGCACCTAAATGCATTTCGGGGAGAACCAGCTATCACGGAGTTTGATTGGCCTTTCACCCCTACCCACAACTCATCCCCTCAGTCTTCAACCTAAGTGGGTTCGGGCCTCCACGCGGTCTTACCCGCGCTTCACCCTGGCCATGGGTAGATCACTCCGCTTCGGGTCCAGAACATGCCACTCAAGCGCCCTATTCAGACTCGCTTTCGCTGCGGCTACCCCACACGGGTTAACCTTGCGACATGTCCCTGACTCGCAGGCTCATTCTTCAAAAGGCACGCCATCACCCCACAAGGAGGCTCTGACGGATTGTAGGCACACGGTTTCAGGTACTATTTCACTCCCCTCCCGGGGTACTTTTCACCATTCCCTCACGGTACTAATCCGCTATCGGTCATCGAGAAGTATTTAGGCTTACCGGGTGGTCCCGGCAGATTCACAGCAGATTCCACGAGCCCGCTGCTACTCGGGAGTTGATACAAGGCAGGTGTCAGATTTTCGCGTACCGGGCTCTCACCGTCTACGGCAGACCATCCCAGGCCACTTCCGCTAACCACGACACTTTTTGACTGCCCCTCAGCCAGGTAGAGCTGAGACATATCATTCCCACAACCCCGCACACACAACCCCTACCCGGTTACCACATGCGTGCGGTTTAGCCATGTTCCACGTTCGCTCGCCACTACTTGCGGAATCACAATTGTTTTCTTCTTCCTACGGGTACTGAGATGTTTCACTTCCCCGCGTTCCCTCCCGCACCCTATATATTCAGGTGCGGGTAACACGACATAACTCGTGCTGGGTTTCCCCATTCGGAAATCCTCGGATCAACGCTCGGTTGACAGCTCCCCGAGGCATATCGCAGCCTCCCACGTCCTTCATCGGCTCTCGATGCCAAGGCATCCACCATGCGCCCTTAAACACTTACTAACACACAAAACCAAAGAAAAAAATTACACAAAACGAACACGCCACCATTGCCGGCAACGCATCCATTTAGATGCTCGCAACCACTATCCAATTCTCAAACACCACACCCCACCACCAAGATGGAGGGACAGCACTCGGACAAACCCGGGTGTTGCCTCAGGCCCAATAGTGTGTCTGGCGATTCATTTGCTGTTGTGCACCCGGCCCTCGCCCACTACAGACGAGAACCCCTCACGGCTATCACTCCACCAATTGGAGTGTTTCTCGTGGTGCTCCTTAGAAAGGAGGTGATCCAGCCGCACCTTCCGGTACGGCTACCTTGTTACGACTTCGTCCCAATCGCCGATCCCACCTTCGACAGCTCCCTCCCAAAGGGTTAGGCCACTGGCTTCGGGTGTTACCGACTTTCATGACGTGACGGGCGGTGTGTACAAGGCCCGGGAACGTATTCACCGCAGCGTTGCTGATCTGCGATTACTAGCGACTCCGACTTCACGGGGTCGAGTTGCAGACCCCGATCCGAACTGAGACCGGCTTTAAAAGGATTCGCTTAACCTTGCGGCATCGCAGCCCTTTGTACCGGCCATTGTAGCATGTGTGAAGCCCTGGACATAAGGGGCATGATGACTTGACGTCATCCCCACCTTCCTCCGAGTTGACCCCGGCAGTCTCTCACGAGTCCCCGGCATTACCCGCTGGCAACATGAGACAAGGGTTGCGCTCGTTGCGGGACTTAACCCAACATCTCACGACACGAGCTGACGACAGCCATGCACCACCTGCACACAGGCCACAAGGGAACGCCTATCTCTAGACGCGTCCTGTGCATGTCAAACCCAGGTAAGGTTCTTCGCGTTGCATCGAATTAATCCACATGCTCCGCCGCTTGTGCGGGCCCCCGTCAATTCCTTTGAGTTTTAGCCTTGCGGCCGTACTCCCCAGGCGGGGTACTTAATGCGTTAGCTACGGCACGGATCCCAAGGAAGGAAACCCACACCTAGTACCCACCGTTTACGGCGTGGACTACCAGGGTATCTAATCCTGTTCGCTCCCCACGCTTTCGCTCCTCAGCGTCAGTTACTGCCCAGAGACCCGCCTTCGCCACCGGTGTTCCTCCTGATATCTGCGCATTCCACCGCTACACCAGGAATTCCAGTCTCCCCTGCAGTACTCCAGTCTGCCCGTATCGCCCGCACGCTCAAGTTAAGCCCTCGAGTTTTCACGAACAACGCGACAAACCACCTACGAGCTCTTTACGCCCAGTAATTCCGGACAACGCTCGCACCCTACGTATTACCGCGGCTGCTGGCACGTAGTTGGCCGGTGCTTCTTCTCCACCTACCGTCAATCCGTGAAAACCCGGACCTTCGTCGCTGGTGAAAGAGGTTTACAACCCGAAGGCCGTCATCCCCCACGCGGCGTCGCTGCATCAGGCTTGCGCCCATTGTGCAATATTCCCCACTGCTGCCTCCCGTAGGAGTCTGGGCCGTATCTCAGTCCCAGTGTGGCCGGACACCCTCTCAGGCCGGCTACCCGTCGTCGCCTTGGTAGGCCGTCACCCCACCAACAAGCTGATAGGCCGCGGGCCCAT
The DNA here is from genome assembly GCA_963832935.1 of uncultured Actinomycetota bacterium. Classification (GTDB taxonomy): domain Bacteria; phylum Actinomycetota; class Actinomycetes; order Mycobacteriales; family Mycobacteriaceae; genus Mycobacterium. The sequence continues at coordinate 367,218 of CAWHWA010000004.1, read as the reverse complement.
CCCACACCGCAAAAGCTTTCCACCACAAGACATGCGTCTCGTGGTCATATTCGGTATTAGACCCAGTTTCCCAGGCTTATCCCGAAGTGCAGGGCAGATTACCCACGTGTTACTCACCCGTTCGCCACTCGAGTATCTCCGAAGAGACCTTTCCGTTCGACTTGCATGTGTTAAGCACGCCGCCAGCGTTCGTCCTGAGCCAGGATCAAACTCTCCAAACAAAAACCCCTCGATAACGAGGTGAATTTACAATCAGAGAAAATCTGACCTAACAAAAAGACACCAAAAACTGGCATCTAAAAAATTGCGACCACACCCACACACGGGGAGTGCTTAGATGTAGTCAAAAAAACAACAACAAATAAAAACACCAAACACACTATTGAGTTCTCAAACAACACTCTTGCTTGTTTTCGCCCGCTTCGGGGCAACCCTGCCAGCTTAATACAGATCCGGCAGAGGAGTCAAGGCCCCGGTTTCGGCCATCCTTTGAGTGGTGACCGCGCCTGTGAGGCATTGTCTCTGGCTACTGTACCCGCTCGATCTCCGCTCCCAAAATCGCCAGGTTCTCCACGAACAATGGGTAGCCGCGATCGATGTGAAAGACGTCGTGGACCTCGGTGTCACCGTCGGCAACCAGCCCCGCCAGCACCAGGCCGGCGCCGGCCCGGATGTCCGAACACCACACCGGCGCGCTGGAGAGTTGTGGCAGACCCCGCACGACGGCGTGGTGCCCGTCGGTGCGGGCATCGGCGCCGAGCCGGATCATCTCTTCGACGAACCGGAAGCGCGCCTCGAACACGTTCTCCGTGATCATCGACGTGCCGTCGGCGATCGACGCCAAGGCGATCGCCATCGGCTGCAGATCGGTCGGAAACCCGGGAACGGCAACGTCGCGACGTTCACGGCCTTCGGCCGCTCGTACTGGGTCACCCGGAAGCTGTTGTCCGTCTGGGTGACGGTGGCACCCGCGTCGTGCAGCTTGTGCAGCACCACCTGAAGGTGCGCCGGATCGACGCCCGTCACCGAGATGTCGCCGCGGGTCATGGCGGCGGCAATGCCCCAGGTGGCGGCAACGATGCGGTCCCCGATCACGCGGTGCTCGGTCGGGTACAGCCGCGGCACGCCGGTGATCGTCATGGTCGGCGAACCCGCACCTTCGACCTGCGCGCCCATCTGGTTCAGCATCGTGCACAGATCGACCACGTCGGGTTCGCGCGCCGCATTGTGAATCGTGGTGACACCCTCGGCCACGACGGCGGCCATCAGGATGTTCTCGGTAGCTCCCACGGACGGGAAACTCCAACTGAATCTCCGCGCCGCGCAACGTGTCTGCCTGAGCCACCACGCACCCGTGCTCGATATTGCACTGTCGCGCCCAGCTGCCGCAGGCCCGCCTGATGCATGTCCAGCGGGACGCGATCCGATCGCGTCACCGCCCGGGAGCGCGACCCTGGCCCGCTTGCACCGGCCGACCAGCGGCCCCAGCACGCAGACCGAGGCCCGGAACTGCCGCACCGCCGCGAAGTCGGCGTCGTATTTCGGCTCGTCGGGCGAGGTGATGCGGGCGACGTCGCCGTCGAGTTCGACGGTGGCGCCCAGGCCGCGCAGTACCTCCGCCATCAGCGGCACGTCGAGGATGTCGGGGCAGTTGGTGATCGTGCTGGTGCCCTCGGCCAACAATGTCGCGGCCATCAGCTTGAGCACGCTGTTCTTGGCGCCCCCCACTGCGACTTCGCCGGACAACCGGTTACCGCCGGTCACCACGAATCGCTCAGCCACCCGCGTCAGTCTAGTGAAGCGGTATCGGCTTGTCAGTCAGCCGAGTCGGTCAGCCGAGTACGGTTTGCTCATGGCAATACACCTGACCCGCATCTATACCCGAACCGGCGACGACGGAACCACGGGACTGAGCGATTTCTCGCGGGTCTCGAAGAACGACCCCCGCCTGGTGGCGTACGCGGATTGCGACGAGGCCAACTCCGCGATCGGCGTCGCAATCGCTCTGGGCCAGCCTGACCAGGAAATCGCCGACGTGCTGCGGCAGATCCAAAACGACTTGTTCGACGCCGGCGCGGACCTGTCGACCCCGGTGGTGGAAAACCCTGAAATATCCTCCGCTGCGAGTCACCCAGGCCTACATCGATCGGCTCGAAGGGTGGTGCGACAAATACAACGAGCCCTTGCCGGCGCTGAATTCCTTTGTGCTGCCGGGTGGTTCGCCGTTGTCGGCGCTGTTGCACGTCGCCCGCACCGTGGTACGTCGGGCCGAGCGATCGGCGTGGGCCGCGGTCGAATCCGCATCCGGACGGAGTCAGCGTGCTGCCGGCGAAATATCTGAATCGGCTGTCGGATCTGCTCTTCATCCTGTCGCGGGCGGCCAACCCCGACGGCGATGTGCTGTGGAAGCCGGGCGGCGGCGCATCCGGCGCGGATCGAGCTGACGGACACTCGAAACTCCGTTCGCCACTTAGCTTTTGAGCTCAGACGCTGCGACGACGTGCGCGCGGTGAAGGACGGGACTCCAGCCAGGACAAGAACGCGGTCAACGCGCCCTGATCGAGCGCGATCTCGTAACCGGACCTGCGATCCTGCGTCGTGTCGCGCAGTTCCAGTACGACGATCTCGTCGGTCATGATGTCGAACTCGTCGCCGCGCGGCGCGCGCCGGGCCACGATCTCCACGCCTCGCCGGCTGAGCCGACGATCCGGCCACAAACGCAGACTGGACAGCCGGTAGAACGCGGCTTCGCCGCCGCGATAACGGATCACGCCGTGCCGCCAGCCGTGACCACCGACCGCGGGGATATCCCGCATGATCCCCGCCGTTCCGCCCTGGCGCAGCTTCCACAACCGATAGCTCAGGGCGAGAACGGCCGCCCCCAACACGACGACGAGCACGACCATGGCGATCATGGGCGCGCTCATCGGCGGTTAGTCGATCGCGCCGACGGCGCGCAATCTGGCGCGTCCCCTGGCGGCGATGCGCGGATCGTCGGACTCGGCATCCTCCTTGGCGGCGCTCTCGTCGATCTCCGACTCGAACTCGGCGGACTCGGCGAGAACGGTGACCGTCTCCTCGGTCACCGACATAAAACCGCCATCCACCGCGATCCGCAGATCGTCTTCGCCTTCCCGCTCGACGCGCACCATGGCGTCGTCGACCAGCTGGGCCACCAGCGGGATATGCCGGGGCAGGATGCCGATCTCGCCAACGGTGGTGCGGGTGAACAGGAACGTTGCCTCACCCGACCAGATCTTTCGGTCGACGGCGACGATCTCAACGTTCAATTCAGCCATGCCACACCACCTTTCGACTCGGCCAGCAGTTAGAGCTTGGCGCCGAGAGTCTCGGCCTTCTTGGCCAAGTCGTCGAGGCCACCGATCAGGAAGAACGCCTGCTCGGGCACGTGGTCGAAATCGCCCTTGGTCAGCCGGTCGAACGCCTCGATGGTCTCCTTCACCGGGACCGTCGAACCCGGCTGGCCGGTGAACTGTTCGGCCGCCATCATGTTCTGCGAGAGGAACCGCTCGATGCGCCGGGCCCGGTTGACCAACTGCTTGTCCTCTTCGGACAGCTCGTCGATACCGAGGATCGCGATGATGTCCTGAAGGTCCTTGTACCGCTGCAGGATTCGGATGACTTCCTGCGCGACGCGGTAGTGCTCGTCACCGACGACGCCCGGGTCGAGGATGGTCGAGCTCGACGCCAGCGGGTCCACGGCGGGGAAGATGCCCTTGGAGAACACCTTACGAGACAGCTCGGTGGTGGCGTCCAGGTGGGCGAACGTCGTCGCCGGCGCCGGGTCGGTGTAGTCGTCGGCCGGCACGTACACCGCCTGCATCGAGGTGATCGACCGGCCCCGTGTCGAGGTGATGCGCTCCTGCAGCTCGCCCATCTCGTCGGCCAGCGTGGGCTGGTAACCCACCGCCGACGGCATCCGGCCGAGCAGCGTCGACACCTCCGAGCCGGCCTGGGTGAACCGGAAGATGTTGTCGATGAACAGCAGCACGTCCTGGCCCGCCTCGTCGCGGAACCATTCCGCCATCGTCAGCGCGGACAGCGCGACCCGCATACGGGTACCGGGCGGCTCGTCCATCTGACCGAATACCAGCGCGGTGTCCTTGAGCACGTCGGCTTCCTTGAGCTCGACCCACAGGTCGTTGCCCTCGCGGGTACGTTCCCCCACGCCCGCGAACACCGAAGTACCGCAGAAGTTACGGGCGATGCGGTTGATCATCTCCTGGATCAGCACCGTCTTGCCGACGCCGGCGCCGCCGAACAGTGCGATCTTGCCGCCACGCACATACGGCGTAAGCAGGTCGACGACCTTCAGGCCGGTCTCGAGCATCTCGGTGCGGGGTTCGAGATCCTCGAAGGCCGGCGGCTTGCGGTGAATCGACCAGTGCTCGAAGTCATCTCCGTATCCTGGCTTGTCCAGGCAGTGTCCCAGCGCGTTGAAAACGTGGCCCTTGACGTCCTCACCGACCGGCACCGTGATCGAGTTGCCGGTGTCGGTCACCTCGACGCCGCGCACCAGGCCGTCGGTGGGCTGCATCGAGATCGTGCGCACCAAGTTGTCGCCGAGGTGGTTCGCCACCTCCAACGTGAGGGTTTTCTTGAGCTCCTCGAACGTGACCTCGGCGTGCAATGCGTTGAACAGCTCGGGGACCGAACCCCGCGGGAACTCGACGTCGACGACCGGGCCCGGTGACCCGCACCACGCGGCCGCTGGTGTCCGACCTTGTCGGCTTGTCGGTCTTCTCGGCAGTAGCGCTCATATCTTTTTCGCTTCCTTGTGGGGCTACTTAGCGGCGTCGGCGAGCGCGTTTGCGCCACCGACGATTTCGCTGATTTCTTGGGTGATCTGGGCCTGCCGCTCGCGGTTAGCCTCTAGCGTCAGGGCCTTGATGAGGTCGTCGGCGTTGTCGGTGGCCGACTTCATCGCCCGCTGACGCGATGCCAGCTCCGATGCGGCGGACTCGAGCATGGACGCGTAAACCCGCGTGGTCAGGTAGCGCGGGAGCAACGCCTCGAACAGCGTCGTCGCGTCCGGCTCGAACGAGTACAGGGTGCGCGGTCCGGTGTCTTCCTCGACGTACTCCACCACCAGGGGAGCCATCCGGTGGGCCACCGCCGTCTGCGACATCATCGACTTGAACTCCGAGTACACGATGTGCAATTCGTCGACGCCCTGCACATCGTCGGCCTGCTGATCGTCGTCGTCGCCGGCGCCCTGCATGAAGGCATCCACCAAGGTCGAACCGATCTCCGCGGCGTTCTCGTACTTGGGGCTGCTCAGAGAAGCCCGACCACGACGCGGCGATGTCCCAGTTCCGGAAGGTGTAGTAGTTCTGCGCCTTTCGGCCCACCGTGTAGAGGACCGGTTCTTTGCCCTCGTCCCGGAGCTGGGAGAAAAGCTGCTCGGAGCGACGGAAGATGCCGGAGTTGTATGCGCCGCACAGACCGCGGTCCGACGACACCACCAGGACACCGACCCGTCTCGGTTCGGGGCGCTCGACGAGCAACGGATGGTCCAGAGCGGCTTCGCCGGCCAGGGTGGTGAGCATCCGGGTGATCTCGAAGGCATAGGGCCGCGCGGATTCGAGCCGATTCTGCGCCTTGGGAAGGCGCGAGGTCGCGATCAACTCCTGGGCCTTGGTGATCTTCTTGATCGAGCCCGCGGAGCGGATCCGCCCGCGTAGTTCGCGAAGTGTGGCAGCCATTGTTAGCTACTTCTTGTCCTTCTTGTCCTTCTTGGACTCGCCTTTGGTGTCCTTGTCCTTGGGTTCGGCCTTTTTGACCTTCACCGATTCTTTTTCGTCCGCGTCCTTGGCCTCGGCATGCTCGTCGGGTACCACCGACCCACCGCCCGTTGCCGCGAAGCCCTTCTTGAAGTGATTGATGACCTCGGTGAGCGCGTTCTCGTTTTCCTCACTGAGCTTCTGGCTCTTCCGGATCTCTTCGAGGATCTTTTCTTCGGAGCCCCGGATGTGGTCCAGCAGTTCGGTTTCGAACCGTTTGACATCCTCGACCGGCACCGAGTCCACGTGCCCACCGGTGCCCAGGAACATGGAAACCACTTGTTCCTCGACGGGCATCGGCTGGTTTTGCGGCTGCTTGAGCAGCTCGACCAACCGCGCACCACGCTCCAACTGCGCCTTCGACGTGGCGTCCAGATCAGAAGCAAAGGCCGCGAAGGATTCCAATTCGCGGTACTGCGACAGGTCCAAACGGAGACTTCCCGCCACCTCTTTCATCGCCTTGATCTGCGCGGCGCCGCCGACCCGGGACACCGAGACACCGACGTTGATGGCCGGCCGGACACCCTGGTTGAACAAGTCGGTCTCCAGGAAGCACTGCCCGTCGGTGATCGAGATGACGTTGGTCGGGATGTAGGCCGAGATGTCGTTGGCCTTGGTCTCGATGATCGGCAAACCGGTCAGCGAACCGGCACCGAGCTCGTCGGAGAGTTTCCCGCATCGCTCCAACAGCCGCGAGTGCAGATAGAAGACGTCACCGGGATAGGCTTCGCGACCGGGCGGCCGGCGCAGCAGCAGCGAGATCGCACGGTACGCCTCGGCCTGCTTGGTCAGGTCGTCGAAGACGATCAGGACATGCTTGCCCTGATACATCCAGTGCTGAGCGATCGCCGAACCGGTGTAGGGCGCAAGCCATTTGAAGCCCGCGGCGTCCGATGCCGGCGCAGCGACGATGGTCGTGTAGTCCATCGCGCCGCCCTCCTCCAGGACGCGGCGGACGGAGGCGATCGTGGTGCCCTTTTGCCCGATGGCTACGTAGACGCAGCGCACCTGCTTTTTCTCGTCACCCGTCTCCCAGTTCTGGCGCTGGTTGAGGATGGTGTCGACGCAGACCGTGGTCTTGCCGGTCTTGCGGTCGCCGATGATCAGCTGACGCTGGCCACGGCCGATCGGTGTCATCGCGTCGATGGCCTTGATCCCGGTCTGCAGTGGCTCCTTGACGCTCTGCCGCTCTACCACCGACGGCGCCTGCAGCTCCAGCGCGCGGCGCTTCTCGGCGTCGATGTCGCCGCCCCCGTCGATCGGCTGGCCGAGGGGGTTGACCACCCGCCCCAGAAACGCGTCGCCGACGGGGACCGACAGGACTTCGCCCGTGCGCTTGACCTGCTGGCCTTGTTCGATCTTCTCGAAGTCACCGAGGATCACCGTGCCGACGCTGTGCTCGTCGAGGTTGAGGGCCACACCGAGGACACCGCCCGGGAACTCGAGCAGCTCCTGGGTCATCACCGACGGCAAACCCTCGACGTGCGCGATGCCATCCCCGGCGTCGAGGACCGTGCCGACCTCCTCGCGGGAGGTGTCGGAGGTGAAAGAATCTACATACTCTTCGATCGCGCTCTGGATGTCATCAGCGGAGATTGTCAACTCGGCCATAGCTTTTCGTCTTCCTACTTCGGTTATTGCTGACTAGTTCGTGTTCAGTCGGGCAGATGAGCCTCGGCCGCAGTGAGACGAGACGAGAGCGTACCGTCGATCACTTCGTCGCCCACGGAGATCAGGAGCCCACCCAGCAGCGCGGCGTCGGTCTGCAGCTGCACGGCCACCGGATGACCATAGATGCGGCTGAGCACCTCGGTCAGGCGAGTGCGCTGAGCATCGCTGGGCTCGGCCGCCGCAGTCACCTGGGCGACGACTTCGTTGCGCCGTGCCACCGCTGCTTCGGCCAAGAACATCACGGCGCGTCGGCCGACTGACCTCTCAATAGCTCGACAGTCTGCGCCAGCAATGAGTTCGTAATCCTGTTGCTCCTGCCGGTCGCGCTTTGGAGCACACTGCGCAGCAACCCGACTCGGCCTTCCGCCGGAGCCCCGTACTCGCCCAGCAGGACGGCAAGGCGCGGCTGTGCCTCGAGGATCCGGGCAAACCGGAACAACTGGTCTTCGACCTCGTCGACCCGATCTTCGCGTGCGGCGACTTCCAACAACGCTTGCCGCGCCACGTGTTCGACGGCATCGACGAGATCGGAGTTGGCAGACCATCGCTCCGAGACGGCTGCCCTTAGCAGCTCCAAAGTGGGATCGCCGACTTTCCCGGACAGCAGCCGCTCGAGCAACCTGACCCTGGGCGCGGCGTCTTCGGAAGGCAGGGTGAGATACCGGGTGACGACGAGTTCGCCGTCCAGCATTTTGGCTACCGAAACCAGCTCGCCGGCAAGCTTTTCCAGTCCTTGATTGTCGAGATCTTTGGCTATGGTGTCGAAACGGTCCGTGACGTTTTTCAGCGCCTCACGACTGGCCGAACGCAGCCTCGCCATCAAGGGGTACTTGACGTCGGCCGCCGCAGGCGCCATGGCATCGAGCTCGTCCAGGAAGCGATCGACAGTGGCCGACTGCTGCTCCGCGTCGGCGACATAGTTGCGCACCAATTCCTCTGCCTGGCGCACAGATTCGTGCCCGAGCTCCAGACGAAGCTGGCGACTCAGCTGTGCCCGCAGCAGCTCAACTTGGCGTCCACCCTGTGTTTTGATGCGCTCCGCGTCGATCTCGGCCTGGGCCTGTAGCTGTTCGGTAATCCGTTCCGCGTCTACCTTGGCCTCTTCGACGATCCGCTCTGCATCCGACTTGGCGGCTTCCACAGCTTTGCTATGGGCGGTCGTCGACTCAGTCAGCCGCTCGGCGGCCGCCGCTGAATCATCCAACTGCTGGCGCACAGCGTTCTGTCGAGCCGCCATCAAATTGCGCACTGGCGGCACGACATAGCGCACTACCAGCCACACGATGGCCGCGAATCCAATCAGCTGACCGATAAATGTCGACATTCGTAATTACCTCGTCGCGGCTGAGGTAGTGACGTCGACACCGAGGATCCGGCTGGCCAGCGTCGCCGACATCGTCGCCACGTTGACACGCAAATCCAACTCCACGGTGTCCCTCTCCCGCTTCAATTGCTCGCCAGCCTGCTGCAATGTCACGAGCACCTGCTGCTCGGCATGGGCACGCGCGTCGTCGACGACCTTACGGCCTTCCGCCCGGGCGTTATCCCGGAAGGACGATGCCTGAACTCGGGCGTCCTTCATCGCTTTCTCGTAATCGGCCTGCGCGGCTTCGAATTGCTCCGTCGCCTTCTTGCTGTCGGCAACGGTCTTGGCGACCATCGCGTCACGTGCACGCAAGACCCTCGTTATCGGCGGCACCACAAAAGTGCCGATGACGCCGAGCACCACAAGGAAAATGGCCAGCACGAAGAAGAAGGTGCCGTTCGGAACGAGGAAGTTGTTACTTCCCGCTGCCTGGCTGGATGCCAGAACACTCAGGGTCGCGTCGCCCATCACTGCGAACTAGGTGCCGACGGGGGTGGCGAATACGAACAGCGCCATGAATGCCAGGTTGATGAAGTAGGCCGCCTCAACCAGACCGACGGTGATGAAGAACGGTGTGAACAACCGTCCTTGCGCCTCGGGCTGCCGTGCGATACCCGCAACCAATGCGTTACCGGCAATGCCGTCACCGATGCCGGCGCCGATTGCGCCGCCACCCATGATCAGCCCACCGCCGATGAGAGCAGCAGCAGCGACTTGGGGGTCCAGGGCCATTCTATCCTCCTTTGTTCTGGTAGTGGTCTACCAGGCTCCTGTAATGGTTTGTGGCTCAAAACAATTCATGATGGTGTCAGTCATGGTGATCCTCGAGCTCCATGGCCTGACTGAAATACAAGATGGTCAGAATCGAGAAGATGAACGCCTGGATCGCGCCGACGAACAAGTCGAACGCCTTCCAGATCGCGTTGGGCGCCCACATGATGTAGGGCGGGAAGAGTGCGATCAGCGCGACCAGGATACCGCCGGCAAAGATGTTGCCGAAAAGTCGCAGTGACAACGAGATTGGCTTCGCAAGCTCTTCGACCAGGTTGATCGGGGCCAGGAAAGCCACGTGGCCCTTGAGCACCGCGAGCGGGTGTCCGACGATGCCGCGACGCCAGATGCCGGCGGCGTGGTAGCTGACAAACACGAAAAGGGCCAGTGCCAGTACGTAATTGATATCCGCTGCTGCCGAGCTGAGTAACTCGGTGGTGCGCCCGGATTTTTCGGTGTACTGCAGCGGCAGCACCGACAGCCAGTTCGAGATCAAAATGAACACGAAGATGGTGACCGCCAGCGGCAACACGAACGGCGCGATCCGCATCCCGATCGCGCCCTCGATCTGATCGCGCATCTGGACCGTGATGGCCTCCCAGAACAACTGGACCCCGCTGGGCACGCCGGTCGAGGTGATCTTCGCGCGCAGGTAGAACGCCAGCGCGAGGACGACCACGGCAGCGATGGCCGTCGACAGGATCGTGTCGGTGTTGACGGTCAGCCCGAGCCAGGTGGCGTGCTTGTGCTCGCCGACCTCGATTGCGGATTCGGCCAGGAACGTCATATCAGTCATCGCTGGTCGTACTTCCTTCCGAGCCTTCCGATTCCGCCCAATCGCCGGTGCGCAGTTTCTTCCACACCGGCAATGCGGTCGAAAGCACCAACAGCACCTGGAACAGCGCCAGCCCGAACACCACGCCCACCCCGGCGGGCCGGAAAATATAGGCGATGATCAACCCGATGACGGTGATGATCGCCAGCCGGGTTGCCGAGTTGATCGCCATGGAACTTTTCATCGGATGTTCTTTGGCGGTTATCGACGAAACCGAGCGACGCACCAGAAGGGCGTTGAGCAAACCCAGCAGCAATCCGATGCCGAAGAACACTCCGACCATCAGGTGACCGGAGAAACCGGCGGCAGCTATCGCCACCGCCGTGATCGCACCGCTGATCACCAGGAGTCGGGCCGGACGGAAAGCAACAGAGGGGAACACCAACGGCGCGTCCTGCGCTGGTGTCGTCACTGCAGCACCTCAATCCGGATTGATGGAGCGGAAACCTTCCGACCGACTGATCGGTGGCCCGCCGAGCGTATCGCACGTCACACGGGAATCACTCAAGGGGTAGCTCCCTCTGTCGGTCGTGAATCGGCACTACCGGAAAGCCATCCGACGGGCCGATTGGCCGGCAACCCTCAAGATTCATTTTGGGGTTCTACCAGCACCGTACCATAAGGTCGGCACTACTACTACTCCTCGTCGTAGTAGTCGTCGCGGCGGCGCAAGAGCGGTATCGCCGTTGCCACGCCGGCCACCACAATGGCGCCCAACATGACCGCGCCGGTGTCGCGCGGGTTGAAAAAGATCGTGCTGGCGGCACCGAACGCGACGATGCCGACCCATAAGTAGATGAGCAGTACTACTCGGCGATGCGAATGACCGATCTGCAGCAACCTGTGGTGCAAGTGCATCTTGTCGGGGCTGAACGCACTGCGGCCCGCACGGGTGCGTCGCACGATGGCCAACAGCAGGTCGAGCATCGGCACGAACATCACCGCAACCACCAGTAGGAACGGTGACAGCAGAGCAAATACGTCGCGGGCACCGTAGGCGTTTTGCGAGATCGGGCCGGCCGCGGTCGTGGAAGCGGCAGCAAGCATCAAGCCGATCAGCATCGAGCCAGAATCGCCCATGAAGATCTTGGCGCGATGGAAGTTGTGCGGCAGAAAGCCGAGACAGGCCCCCGCCAACACGACCGAAATGACGGCGGGCGGATAGAACAGCACGTCGCCGCCGTGGTCACGCAGCAGACCGACCGAGAAGATGCAGATCGCCATCGCCGTGATGAGTCCCAGCCCGGCAGCCAACCCGTCGAGTCCGTCGACGAAGTTCATCGCGTTCACGATCGACACCGTCAGCGCCAGGGTGAGCAGGATGGACGAGGCCTGGTCCAGCACGATGGTGCCGACGCCCCCGAACGGGATGTACAGCACGCTCCAGGCGACACCCATGGTGACCAGCACGCTGGCCGCGGTGATCTGGCCGGCGAACTTCGTCAGGGCATCCAGGCCCCAACGGTCGTCGATGAGTCCGATCCCCATGATCACGGCGCCGGCCACCAGAACCGCAGGCATACCAGTGGAATAGACGAACCCGCGTGTCGAGCGCGGGAAGCTGGGATGCCAAAAACACGGCGGAGATAACACCGACGAACATCGCCAGCCCGCCCATGCGCGGGGTCGGCGTCACGTGCACATCACGTTCCCGCGGATAGGCGACCGCGCCCAACCGGGTGGCCAGCACCCGCACCGGTCCGGTCACGAAGTAGGTGATGATCGCCGCGGTCAGTCCGACCAACGCAAGCTCGCGCAGCGGTACCCCGGCGCCGCGATCCGACAGTGCGTGCAGACCGGCGGCAAGGCTGGCTAGACCGCCGGCTGGGTCGCTAGACACCACGAGACCGTACGCCACCTTCCTGAGACCTCAACCCTCGCTTCGTTTCCGGTTCGCCGCTAGGCGATCAACCGTCCTGGATCCATTCCGAGTACTTCCGCGATGCGCTCGACACTCACCGGTCCGGCTCGCAGCAGCCGCGGGGTGTCTCCGGTGAGATCGACGATTGTGGAAGCGGCCTGCTGTTCGGAAGGTCCCGCGTCGAGATAGACGTCGACGAGATCGCCGAGTTGGCTGCGCGCCTCGGCGGCGTTCACCGCAGGCGGGTGACCGGAGATGTTGGCGCTGGACACGGCCATCGGCCCCACCTCGCGCAACAGCTCGATGGCGACCGGGTGCAGCGGCATCCGCAACATGACAGTGCCACGGGCATCGCCGAGATCCCATTGCAACGACGGCGCTTGCGCCACTACCAGGCTCAGGGCGCCAGGCCAGAATGCGCGGATCAGTTCGCGGGCCCCGTCCGGCACGGTGTAGACCAGGCCCTCGATGGTGTGCCAGGAGCCCACCAGCACGCCGACCGGCATGTCGCGTCCGCGTCCCTTCGCCGACAACAGCGCGGCCACGGCGGTGTTGTCGAATGCGTCGGCGCCGATGCCGTACACCGTGTCCGTCGGCATCACGACCAGTCGGCCGCCCTTGAGCGCACCTACCGCCGAGCTGATTCCGACCGAACGCTGTTCGGGTTCAGCACAATTGAATATCTCAGTCACGGAGCGCCCCTCCGACGGGCCGTCACGAATCTTGGCCGCCCGGTCAGATCTCGCCGAGCCTGGACTTCTTCGAAAAGTCCGGTGTCCTCGATCAATTCGACAGTCCGCGACGACGTGGTGTCATCGTGCTCGACGGCGAACAGGCCGCCGGGGCGCAGCCAGCGTCCGGCGAGGCCGACCACTGCGGCGATCACCGCCATCCCGTCCGGGCCACCGAATACCGCGTGCGGCGGATCATGCTGGGCGACTTCGGGTTCCAGCGGGACGCTGTCGGGTACGTAGGGCGGATTGGCCACCACGAGGTCGACTCGTCGGTCGAGCTCGGGAAGCAGGCCTGGTGTGGTGACATCGGCGCATAGGAGTTCGACGGCGGTGCCCTCGATGTTGCGACGCGCGTAGTCCATGGCCGCATCGGAGTCATCGATGCCGATGACCCGCGCCGCCGGCCAGTGCCGGGCCAGCGTCACCGCCAAGGCACCGGATCCGGTGCACACATCGACAATCACCGGCGCAGCGGCGAGGCGCTGCGCGGTGGCCCACTCCAAGATGGCCTCGGTCTCCGGGCGCGGGATGAAAACGCCGGGACCGACGTGCAGCACCGCCGGCCCGAATGCCGCCGTCCCGGTGAGATGCTGCAACGGCACGCGCCGCGAGCGCGCAGCGACGACGTCGTGGTATCGCACGAAGAACTCGTCGTCGATTGACTCGATCAGGGTCAGCCGGCCCCGCTCGGTACCTGCCACGTGAGCGGCCAACTGCTCGGCATCGCAACGCGCAGAATCGATTCCGGCTTCGGCGAGCAACGCCGCAGCAGAGTCGATTGCGCGCCGCAGGACGGTCATGCCTGTTGCAACCGGGATTGTCTGTCCGCGGCGCTCAGCGCGTCGAAGAGCGCATCCAGGTCGCCGTCGAGAACTTGATCGAGATTGTGTGACTTGATAACCGATTCGGTGATCGGTGATTCGGTTCTCGGGGAAGTTGTAGGTGCGAATTCGTTCGCTGCGGTCCACCGTGCGGATCTGGCTCGCCCGGTCGGCCGAGGCGTCGGCGGTAGCCTGCTCCTCGGCCAATGCCTGCAGTCGAGCGGCCAGCACCAGCATCGCACGGGCCTTGTTCTGCAGCTGCGACCGTTCGTTTTGGCAAGTGACCACTATCCCGGTGGGCAGATGGGTGATTCGTACCGCCGAGTCGGTGGTGTTGACACCCTGCCCGCCTTTGCCGGATGACCGGTAGACGTCGATGCGCAGATCCGATTCGTCGATCTGTACCTCAGTGACTTCCTCGGGTTCCGGGTAGACCAGCACGCCGGCCGCCGAAGTGTGAACGCGGCCTTGGGATTCCGTCACCGGGACCCGTTGTACCCGATGCACCCCGCCCTCGAACTTCATGCGCGACCAGACTCCGTCGACCGCGTCGCCCTTGCTGGCGATAGTGAGCGTCGCATCCTTGTAACCGCCGAGATCCGAGGTGGTTTCGTCCAACACCGTCACCGACCAGCCATGCCGCTCGGCGTAGCGGATGTACATCCTGGCCAGGTCGGCAGCGAACAGTGCCGATTCTTCGCCGCCCTCACCGGACTTGACTTCCAGCACGATGTCGTCGGCGTCATGGGGGTCGCGCGGCGACAGCATGTCGGTGAGCTGGGTGTCCAGCTCGGCCACGCGTGCTTCGAGTTCGACGACCTCGTCGGCGAACGACTCATCGTCGGCGGCCAGTTCGCGTGCGGCCCCCAGGTCGCCGCGGGCCGACTCCAGCTTGCGATGCGTGGCGACGATCGGGGCGAGGCGGGCGAAGCGGCGGCCGGCCTTGCGTGCCTCGTCGGGATTGCTGTGCAGCTCGGGGTCCGCCAGTCGCTGCTCAAGTTCGGCGTGTTCGGCGAGCAGCACGTCAATCGTCTGCACCGGCTGCGCCATCACACACCTCCTCCCCGTTGTTGCCCTGCTGATCAGACTCCGCGAGCTTATGTGCCGCAAACGCGAACCGACGCCCGGCCTGCGCAACTTCGTGCACAGTTCGGGCGTCGGTAAGGCAGCTATTTGTCGGTCGATTCAGGCTTGTCAGCCCCGGCCTTCCGCTTTCCGTAGCGCTTCTCGAAGCGCGCCACGCGGCCACCGCTGTCGAGGATCTTCTGCTTGCCGGTGTAGAACGGGTGGCACTGCGAGCAAACCTCGACGACGATGCGACCACCATCTTTGGTGCTACGCGTCTCGAACGTGTTGCCGCACCCGCAGAGCACCGTGGTCTCCGCGTAGCCGGGATGAATGTCAGCTTTCATGATGTCCTCTTCGATCGTTTGTCGCTCTGGTTCCCCGTAGGGATCCGGCCATTGGCCGCGAACTCAGAACCTTAACCGGCTCTGGGCAGTCGACGCTCGATTATGCCAGGTCAACCACCTTCTCCCCAAACACCGAGATGCGCGCACACATTCCCGGCAACGGGTGTGGCTCGAGTGTCGCGGGTCAGGCCGGTGTGTAGGCCCTGCTTTGCCCGTTGCGCGTCCACAGCAGGCCGCCCTCGGGCGCCGCGCCGCGTGCTGTCAGCTCCCGCTTGAGGACCTTGTTGGTCGCCGTGGCCGGCAGCCGATCGGTGAGCCAGACATAGCGTGGCCACGCCTTGGGTGACAGGTCGGGCTGACCAGCCAAAAACCGGCTGAACTCCTCGGGAGTGAGGTCGGCGTCGTCCTGCAGGACAATCGCCGCCATCACCTGGTCACCGACGTGTTCGTCGGGGACCGCGTATACCGCCACCTGGCTGATCGGCGTCAACCGTTGCAGGATCCGCTCGATGGGCGCGGTGGTCATGTTCTCGCCGTCGACGCGCAGCCAGTCGCCGCTGCGTCCGGCGAAGTAGATCCAACCGTCAGCGTCCTTGTACCCGAGGTCGCCCGACCAGAACATGCCGTGGCGCAGTCGGGCGTCGGTGGCTTCCTTGTCGTTGTAATAACCGGCGAACAAGCCCCCGCCGGTGGTGTTGACGATCTCGCCGATCGCCTCCTCGGCGTTCGTCAGGGAGCCGTCCACGGTGAATGCCGCGACCGGACACTCGGTGAGCGTCTCCGGGTCGTAGATTGCGACTCCGGCGAGACCTCGCCCCAGTGATCCCGGCGGGCAACCGTCTTCCGGATAGATGTAGATCGCGCCCTCAGTCGACCCGAAGCCGTCCCAGACCCTGCAGCCGAACCGTCGACTGAATTCGGCGGTATCACGCTCGCTGCCCTCATTGCCCATCGCGACGCGCAACGGGTTGTCGCGATCATCGGGTTGCTCTGGCGTGGCGAGCACGTAGGCGAGCGGTTTGCCCACGTAGTTCATGTATGTCGCCCCGTAATGGCGCAAATCGGCCAGCAGCCCAGACGCCGAGAAGGTCGCGGGGACCATGGTCGCACCGGCGCACACCGCCGCGCTCCACCCGGCAAGCAGAGCATTGGAGTGAAAAAGCGGCATCGACATGTAGCAGACGTCGGCGGCATCGATGCCGAACCGCTCTACCAGCGCCGGACCGGCGAACAACACGACCAGGTGAGGTACCTGTACCGCCTTCGGCTCGCCACTGGTACCCGAGGTGAAGATCATCATGAAGGTGTCGGTCGGCGCGACCTCGCGATAGGGAATCAGCGGCCGGACACCGTCACGCTGCTCCGACCAGGACTCGTCGGACACGTCGAACACCTGCACACCCGGCAGTTCCAGCCCGTCCAGCAAACCTTTGTGGGCTGGATCGGTGAGCAGGATCTGGCAGTCGGCCCGCAAGATATCCCTGGCCAGTTCGGCGCCGCGCCGGGTGTCGTTGATTCCGCACAACACGTATCCGCCGAGCGCGGCCGCGGCCATCGCGGTCAACATCTCGGGGGTGTTGCCGAGCAACGTGCCCACGTGCAGCGGGCGAGCCGGATCGGCGACGCCGATCAGGGCGGCGGCAGTATCGGTGGCATCGGCCAGATGTTCTCGCCAGGTCCAGACTCGGTCGCCATACTTCAGCGCCGGCGCGTCCTGCGCCAAGCGTTCACGAAGTAGTTGCTGAAGCGTCTCCGCCACAACTTGCGAGGCTAGTCGTTGTCCATGTTCCCCGGTGTGGTCTTGGAAACCTGCACCAGGAACTCGTAATTGGTCTTCGTCTTGCGCAGCTGCGACATCAGCAGGTCGATGGCCTGGTGTGAATCCAGACCCGACAGCACGCGGCGCAGCTTGTGCACGATGCCGAATTCGTCGGGCGACAGCAACAACTCGTCTTTACGGGTGCCGGACGGGTTCACGTCGACCGCGGGGAAAACGCGGCGTTCGGAGATCTTGCGGTCCAGCTTGAGCTCGGCGTTACCGGTGCCCTTGAACTCTTCGAAGATGACCGTGTCACCGGTGGACCCGGTCTCGACCATCGCGGTAGCGATGATCGTCAGCGAGCCGCCTTCCTCGATATTGCGTGCAGCACCGAGGAATCGCTTGGGCGGGTACAGCGCAGTGGAGTCGACACCACCGGAAAGGATCCGGCCCGACGCGGGTGACGCGTTGTTGTACGCGCGGCCCAGGCGGGTGATCGAGTCCAGCAGCACCACCACATCTTTGCCCTGCTCGACGAGCCGCTTGGCGCGCTCGATGGCCAGCTCGGCGACCGCCGTGTGGTCTGTCGGCGGCCGGTCGAAGGTCGAGGCGATGACCTCGCCCTTGACCGAGCGCGTCATGTCGGTGACCTCTTCAGGGCGCTCGTCGACGAGCACGACCATGAGGTGGCATTCCGGGTTGTTCTTGGTGATCGCGTTGGCGATGTCCTGCAGGATCGTGGTCTTACCGGCCTTGGGCGGAGACACGATCAGGGCGCGCTGCCCCTTGCCGATCGGCATGATCAGGTCGATGACCCGGGTGGTCAGCCGGTCCGGAGTGGTTTCCAGACGAAGACGCTGATTGGGGTAGAGCGGTGTCATCTTGGTGAAATCAGGACGCTTCCTGGCGTCTTCGACCGGTCCGCCGTTGACGCTGTCCAGACGGACCAGCGGGTTGAACTTCTGCCGCTGGTTCGGCTGCTCGCCTTCTTTGGGCACCCGAACCGCGCCGGTCACCGCGTCTCCGCGGCGCAGGCCGTTCTTGCGCACCATATTCATGGACACGTAGACATCGTGCGGACCGGCCAGGTAACCGGAAGTACGCACGAACGCGTAATTGTCGAGGACGTCAAGGATGCCGGCTACCGGCTGGACGACATCGTCCTCGCGCAGTTCGGCTTCGCCGCCGCCGCCCCCGCCGCCTTCGCCGGACCGTTCGCCACGGCGCCTGCGGTCGCGGAACCGACGTCCCCGCCGGCCCCCACGGCCGTCACCGTCATCGTCTTGCTGATTCGAGCCGCCGCGGTTCTGCTGGCCACCCGAGCTCTGTTGGTCACGGTCACCGTTCTGGTCGCCCGCATCCGATGCGCGCTCGTCGGTCTTGGTTTCCCGTTGGCCCGCGTCGCGGTTGTCGGAGTCCCTGGCCCTGCCATTGCGGCTCTTCGAGCTCCCGCGGTCCGCCTCATCGGCGGTGCGGGTGGCCGATCCCGCTTCGCGGGAGGCGCCGCGCCGTTCCCGGGGCGAGCCTCCCTCGGTCGGTGAATCCTTCTGTTCCCCTTGGGCGGCCGGTGTTTCGGCACTATTTTTTTCTTGGTTTTTGTCTTGGTCGGAGTTGCCACTGTCCTCGGATGGGGCGGCGCCGGCGGAAGTGCCGTCGGCCTGTCCCCTAATTTCCTTGATCGCGGCAATGAGTTCGTTCTTACGCATACCCGACGTCCCCTTGACGCCGGCCTGATTAGCCAGCGCACGCAACTCGGGCAGCACCATGGTGGACAGGGAGCCGGTCGAGGCGTTGGTTTTGACGTCTGGTGAGAGTCGTCTGGTGGTCACGGCGTTCGACGGCTGATTGCTGTCGGTGCTTTCGTCAGCCGTGAACAGGTCCGTATCAGTCACGGATTTCCTTTCTTCCCCCGCTGATCACGTCATAGGGGGGTTCGTTGCATTCAGCCAAATTGCCGAGTGCGCCCAATCATCGACTCTGCAACGGTGATCGCCTGGATGGGCGGAGAAAAAGGCGAACCTCGTCCACGAGAAGAATTGGTGTTGTCCCAGCGGCAAGGCAGTATGTATGCAGATGCAGATGCTGCGATTGCTGGACGGGTCCGAGGATAGCCCGCATCTGTGTTGGAAGCAAGCAAACCCTCCGGTGAGCCTGTGGATTAACCGGCGACTCTGACGCCCGGACTCCAGCGAACTCGTTCGCCGGGTGCCAGCTCAGTGATGGTAAATCCGTTGGCAGCGCCGTAGTCCAACGCCTCCGCGGGCAACTCCGACTGTGTGGTCAATGCAATGACCGACGGACCAGCCCCCGAAAGCGCCGCTGACGTGTTAAGACGCCGCAGCAGTCGCAAATATTCCGCCGACGCCGGCATAGCGGGTGCCCGTTGTGGTTGATGAAGCACGTCTTCGGTGGCCGCCATCAGCAGATCCGGACGCTCGGTCAGCGCGACTACCAGCAATGCGGCGCGGCTGACGTTGAACCTTGCGTCCTCATGGCTGACCTGGACGGGCAGCAGCACCCGAGTCTCCGCGGTCGACGAGCGCTCCTCGGGGATCGCGCAGAACAGTCGGATATCGGGATGCAGTGCCAGCGGCACCGCCGAGTAGTCGGGGGCATCGCCGGTCCGGTCGATCCACGAAACCACCGCACCGCCCAGCACTGCGGCGGCGGCATTGTCGGGATGACCCTCGAACTCCGAGGACAGCTGGATCAGCTGCGCGTCGCTGAGCGGGGTTGAATCAGTCTGTGCGACAAGGCCATTGACTGCGGCAAGACCACTGACCACCGCAGCCGCGGACGAGCCGAGGCCGCGGGAATGCGGGATGGCGTTGCGACAACGCACGATCATGCCGGGAGCACGGACGCCGACAGCTTGTAACCCGCGCTCGATGGCGCGCACCACCAGGTGTTCGGGCCCCAGCGGTACCTGATCGGCGCCCTCCCCCTCGACCTGTACAACCAACCCGGAATCGATTGTCTCCACGACGATCTCGTCGCACAGACTCAATGCCAGACCGATGCTGTCAAAACCCGGGCCAAGATTGGCGCTGGACGCCGACACCACGGCGCTGGCCACCAGCCCGGCGGGCAGCATCTGATTCACCGGCAAGCCTTCATCGACTACGCCAGACCCAACTTCTCCACGACGAGCACAGGATCCACCGGCAGCGCGGACACAGTCGGCATATCCTTCAGCGCCGTGTCGGGGTCCTTGAGGCCGTTGCCCGTCACCGTGCACACCACGGTCGATCCACGGGCTACCCAACCGTCGTCGACGGCCTTGAGCAGACCCGCGATGCTGGCCGCGGACGCGGGTTCGACGAAGACGCCTTCGGACTGGGCCACCAGGTGGTATGCCGCCAGGATCTCCTCGTCGGTTGCGGCCAGGAAGCGCCCGTTGGATTGCTGTTGTGCCGCAACCGCAGCCGTCCACGACGCCGGTGAACCGATGCGGATTGCGGTGGCGATGGTCTCGGGGTTCTTCACCGGCTTGCCGTGTACCAACGGCGCCGCGCCCGCGGCCTGGGTGCCCAGCATGCGGGGCAGCTTCTCGAACACGCCCTCCTGGTGGTACTCGGTGTAGCCCTTCCAGTACGCGGTGATGTTCCCGGCGTTGCCGACGGGAAGCGAATGCACGTCCGGCGCGGTGCCCAGTGCGTCCACGATTTCGAACGCCGCCGTCTTCTGGCCCTCGATGCGCACCGGGTTGACCGAGTTGACCAACGAGATCGTCGGGAAGTCGGCGGCCATCTTGCGGGCCAGCTCCAGGCAGTCGTCGAAGTTGCCGTCGATCTGAATGATCTTGGCGCCGTGCATAACCGCCTGCGCGAGCTTGCCCATCGCGATCTTGCCCTGCGGTATCAACACCGCGCAGGTGATGCCGGCGCGCGCAGCGTATGCCGCCGCCGACGCCGAGGTGTTTCCGGTCGAGGCACACAACACGGCCTGCTGCCCGCGGGCCACCGCGTCGGTGACCGCCATCGTCATGCCCCGGTCTTTGAAGGAGCCGGTGGGGTTGAGGCCCTCCACCTTGAGGTGGACCGTGCAGCCGGTCTTTTCCGAGAGCCGGGTCGCGGCGATCAGCGGAGTATTGCCCTCGAGCAGGGTGATCGGCGTCCAATCGTCGCCGACCGGCAATCGGTCGCGGTAGGCCGCGATCAGTCCCGGCCAGGGTTTGTGGATGGCGGTTCGCGGCGTGCTCATAGGGTGGTTCCTTCTAATCTCAGCACGCTTGCCACACTCTGCACGACGTCCAAATCAGCCAGCGCATCAACGGTTTCGGAGAGTGCGGCGTCGGTGGCGCTGTGCGTGACCACGACGATCCGGGCCCCCACCCGACGTCCCCCTTCGTCCACCACGCCTTCCTGACGGACCTCGGCGATGCTGACCTCGCGCTTGGCGAATTCTGCTGCCACCGAGGACAGTACGCCGGGCCGGTCGGCGACGTTCATGCTGACGTAGTAGCGGGTGGAGATGAAACCCATTGGTGCGATGGGCAGTTCGGCGTACTTGGATTCCTTCGGTCCGCGGCTGCCCAGCACCCGGTTGCGGGCGGCCATTACCAAGTCGCCGGTCACCGCCGATGCGGTGGGCGCACCGCCGGCCCCCTGGCCGTAGAACATCAGCCGGCCCGCCGCCTCGGCCTCCACCACCACCGCGTTGAACGCGCCGCTGACCGTGGCCAGCGGATGCGACAGCGGAACCAGCGCCGGGTAGACGCGGGCCGAGACCCGTTGCTGCCCGTCGTCGGTGGTGATGCGCTCGCAGATGGACAGCAGCTTGATGGTGCAGCCCAACGCATGTGCGGACGCGAAGTCGGCCGGGGTGATCTTGGTGATGCCTTCGCGATAGACGTCATCGGCGGTCACCCGGGTGTGGAAGGCGATGGATGCCAGAATCGCCGCCTTGGCCGCGGCGTCGTAGCCCTCGACATCGGCGGTGGGATCGGCCTCGGCGTAACCCAGCGCGCTCGCGTCGGCCAGGGCGCTCGTCGTAGTCGGTGCCGGTGCTGTCCATCGCGGAAAGGATGTAGTTGGTGGTGCCGTTGACGATGCCGGCCACCCGCACCACCGTGTCACCGGCGAGCGACTGGGTGAGCGGACGAATGACCGGAATCGCGCCGGCGACGGCCGCCTCGAAATACAAATCGACGTGCGCATTTTCGGCTGCTTGCGCCAATTCCCCAGTGGAGGTCGCCAACAACGCCTTGTTCGCCGTGACGACGGACTTGCCGTGCTCGAGCGCGGTCAGGATTGCCTTGCGGGACGGCTCGACCGGCCCCATCAATTCGACGACGATGTCGACGTCTTCCCGCGACGACGAGCTCTTCGATGTCGTCGGTGAGCAGGTCGACGGGGACGCCACGGTCAGGGGCGACGCGACGGACCCCGATGCCGCGCAGCACAAGAGGCGCGCCGATACGGGCCGCGAGATCGTCCGCGCTCTCCTCGATGATGCGGACAACCTCGCTGCCGACGTTGCCGAACCCGAGTACCGCTACGCCGACTGGCTTTTCGTCGCCTGACACAGTTCACCTCACTTCCAGACTCAGCAGATCGTCGACCGTCTCCCGGCGCAGGATCAGGCGGGCCCGCCCATCGCGAACCGCGACCACGGCGGGCCGGCCGATCATGTTGTAACGGCTCGACAGCGAATAGCAGTAGGCACCGGTCGCGGCCACCCCCAGCAGGTCGCCCGGTCCGCAGGTCGCCGGGTACCCACGTGTCGCGCACGACGATATCGCCGCTCTCGCAGTGCTTTCCGACGATGCGGGCCAGCGTCGCCGGCGCGTCGCTGATCCGCGAGACCAGCCGGGCGTCGTACTGCGCGTCATAGAGCGCGGTGCGGATGTTGTCGCTCATGCCGCCGTCGACGCTGACGTAACGCCGGTGCGCCGTGGCGCTGACGTCGACGTCCTTGACGGTGCCGACTTCGTAGAGCGTGATGGTGCCCGGCCCGGCGATGGCGCGTCCGGGCTCGACCACCAGCCTGGGCGTGGGCAGACCAACGGCCGCCGACTCGTTGCTGCACGATGGCGCTCAGCTTGGCCGCCAGTTCGGCCATCGGCGGCGGATCGTCGGGCGCCAGGTACGAAATACCCAGGCCGCCACCGAGATCGACGGTTGAGATCTGCGCGGTCTTCGTCGACGCCGAACTGGCCGACGACCTCGCGCAGCAGGCCGATGACACGGTGCGCGGCGAGTTCGAAGCCGGCGACATCGAAGATCTGCGAACCGATATGGCTGTGCAGCCCGACCAGCCGCAGGTGATCGGTGGCGAATACCCGGCGCACCGCTGCCATCGCCGCGCCGCTGGCCACCGACAGCCCGAACTTCTGGTCTTCGTGCGCGGTGGAGATGAACTCGTGGGTGTGCGCCTCGACACCGACGGTGAGACGAACCAAGACGTCCTGGACGATGCCCGCCTCGCCCGCGATGGCGTCGAGTCGCTCGATTTCGGTCATCGAGTCCACAACGACGTGGCTCACACCGGCTTTGACCGCGGCGGTCAGCTCCGCGACCGATTTGTTGTTGCCGTGCAAGGTGATCCGCTCCGGCGGGAAGTTCGCGTGCAGCGCGACGGCCAGCTCTCCGCCGGTGCACACGTCGAGCGAGAGGCCTTCCTCGTCGATCCAGCGCGCTATTTCGCTGCACAGGAAGGCTTTAGCGGCGTAGTGCACATTGGCCCCGCCGCCGAATGCCGCCGCGATCTCTCGGCAGCGAGAGCGAAAGTCGTCCTCGTCGATGACGAACAGTGGAGTCCCGTACTCCTGGGCGAGATCGGTCAGCGGGATCTCCGGCGATGCCGGCCACCCCGGCATCGTCGCGAATCAGTGTTGCGCGGCCAGACGTTCGGCGCCAACCGCAGCAGCTCCTCGGGCGACTGCGGCCGCGGCGGGCTATCCGCGTGACGGGTTTCTTCGGCGTGCCGGGGACCGGCGGGATGGACGTTCACATTCGCTCCGGGGCGCTGACGCCGAGTATCGCCAGACCGTTGGCGATGACCTGGCGGGTGGCCTGGCACAGCGCCAGACGGGCGAGTGTGCAGGTCGGTGGGCTGTTCGTCGCCCTGCGGCAACACCCGGCATGAGTCGTAGAACCGGTGGTAGTCACCGGCGAGGTCTTCCAGGTAACGGCAGACCCGGTGTGGTTCACGCAGGGACGCAGCGGTTTTGAGTACCCGCGGGAATTCGCCGATGGTGCGCAGCAGCGTACCTTCTTTGTCGTGGCTGAGCAGCTCGAGGTGCCCGGTGTCGGGGATCAGGCCGAGTTCGGCGGCGCTGCGGGCCAGCGCGGAAAGCCGGGCATGCGCGTATTGCACGTAATAGACCGGGTTTTCATTGGACGCCGAGGACCACAGCGCCAGGTCGATGTCGATCGGGGTGTCCACCGACGAGCGAATCAGGCTGTAGCGCGCGGCGTCCACGCCGATCGCCTCGACCAGGTCGTCGAGCGTGATCACGGTGCCGGCGCGCTTACTCATCCGGACCGGTTGGCCGTCGCGGACCAGGTTGACCATCTGACCGATGAGCACCTCGACGGTGGCCGGGTCGTCGCCGAACGCGGCAGCCGCCGCCTTGAGCCGGGCGATATAGCCGTGGTGGTCGGCGCCGAGCATGTAGATGCACAAGTCGAAACCGCGCTGCCGCTTGTCCAGGTAATAGGCGATGATCGCCGGCGATATAGGCCGGCTTGCCGTCGCTCTTGATCACGACGCGATCCTTGTCGTCGCCAAAAGCGCTGGTACGCAACCAGGTTGCGCCGTCCTTCTCGTAGATGTTGCCGGTCTCGCGAAGCTTTGCGATGGCCTGGTCGACGCGGCCGCTGGTGTGCATGGAGTCTTCGTGGGTGTAGACGTCGAAGTCGGTGCCGAATTCGTGCAACGACTCTTTGATGTGGGTGAACATCAAGTCGACGCCGATTTCGCGGAACGTCTCGTGCATCTCGGAGTCGGGCAGGCTCAGCGCGTCGGGCGCCTTTTGCAGCACCTGCGCGGCGATGTCGGTGATGTAGCTGCCCGCGTAGCCGTCTTCCGGGGTCGGTTCGCCCTTTGGCCGCGGCGATCAGCGAGCTGGCGAATCGGTCGATCTGGGCGCCGTGGTCGTTGAAATAGTATTCGCGCACCACGTCGGCGCCCTGCGTGGAGAGCAACCGGCCCAGCGCGTCGCCGACGGCGGCCCAGCGGGTACCGCCGATGTGGATCGGCCCGGTCGGGTTGGCCGAGACGAATTCCAGGTTGATCATTGTGTGCCGGCCAGGGCGTCGGAGTTGACCGAAGCCGTCGCCGGCGTCGATGACGTCGTTGACGATCTTGGCCTGCGCCGACGCCTCGAGGCGCAGGTTGATGAAGCCCGGTCCGGCCACCTCTGCCGAGGCGACACCGTCGGCCTGCGCCAGCGCCTCGGCGAGCCATCCGGCCAGTTCACGCGGGTTTGCGCCGACCTTCTTGCCCAGCTGCAACGCCAGGTTGCTGGCGTAATCGCCGTGCTCGGGAATACGCGGGCCGTTCCACGGTGACCGTCGGCGGCAACGCGGACACGTCGAGACCATGCTCGGCCAGCACCGCGGCATGCGGTGATTTTGAGCAGCTCAGCCAGGTCAGCGGGGGTCACGAGCGTCCATCCTATTGGCTAGCGGTGCCCACGCCCCGAATCCATTGCGGTGGCGAAGCGGCGACCGGCGATGCGTTAGTCTGTCCCGGACAGTTTCAAGCCCCAATGGCGCAGCATTGATACCAGTGCGCCCCCGTAGCTCAGGGGATAGAGCGTCTGCCTCCGGAGCAGAAGGCCGCAGGTTCGAATCCTGCCGGGGGCACCAAGCTTTTTGCAGTTCAGAGGCTACTTGCGGGATGGCCCAGCGATCTCCGTGCATTTTGCTAAGGCTGGTCAGTGGGGTCCAGGCTGTCGATCCACGCTCTACCTAGCCAGATATTCGCTGCCGCAGCAGTGGCAATCCGGGCCCGTCGAGCACATCCAATAGAGCGGCACGTCCGCCGACCGCCATAATCAACGCCGACACGGGTCCGCGAATTTCTTCTCCCTTAAGCCACGTTCGATCAATGTCGGTGGCACGCCACGAGATCCCTCGCAGCCGCCGGAGGGGAACTAGGCCTGTTGTTGTCGGCTGGGTCAGACGATCCATCGCCACGGCAGCCAGTTGGGGGTCTGGTTCACAGGGCAGCCCCAGCGCAATTCTGATATCACCGCTGTGCACTAACACATCCGCCAGCGGACCTCGATCCCCGCGCGGTGGAGGACTCCAATAGTGGTGATCAGCGAGGCGACGCAGAGTGGCGGCGATCTCGTCGGCTGACGACCGCGCACGACGTTTCGCCAACACATCAACGGCGCGGTCGGGATTCATGTAGCGCATGCCTAACCGAGCAACCGCAGCAGGACCATCCATCAGCATGCTGACGATATGCGCGGCCACCGTCTTGACATCCCAGCCCGCGCACAGACTCGGAGTCGCGAGCTGCGCCTCATCCAGGCTGTCGATCAGATCGGCGATCCGACACCGCTCCCGTGCCGTAGCGGCGTAAACGTCTTCGCGGCGCACCGCCTGAGAATACGGTCACCCGAGGTTGGTAGTAAACCCGCGGTTGACACGTGCTCCACATCTGCAGACAGGCTCCGTTGCGCAACCTATCCGCTATCCGCACGCGCGGTCTGCAATGGCTGCTGCCCGCCAGCTTGATGTCGTAAGCGGGCCGTCGCCGTAGATGGTGAGCAGCACGATGTCCTTCGCCACCCAGCGCTGCTTGGCCGGACGTCGCGAAATGGCTCGCGATCGGTGACGGTGCGCGAGCCAACCGCTCAAAACGTCGAACTGCGTTGGGAATTGAGGACGAAGCCGTGCCGTTGGGCGGCGGGCAGTTGTTCGCGGGGAACGTCGTCACCTTCACCGGGTAGCAGGAACTGTCGCCGAGGACGTGAGCTTGAAGGAGTCGCTGACGTCGTCAAGCGCGCCGCCACGAGGTTCCGGCAACAGGAGTGTCGTGGCGATTGCCGCGATGTAGCAGCCGAACGCCGGCAACGTCACCGCCCGCAGTCCCTCTGCCGCCAGCAGCAGCGGCACCAGCAGCGCTCCGGCGAATGCGCCGACCTTCGCGATGCCGGACGACAGGCCGTGCAGGCCGCTGCGGACGGCGGTCGGATACGACTCGGCGACCAGCAACTCTAATCGTTTGTGCCACAACACTATTGCTCGACAAGACGTACGTCGGCGCGCAATCAGCTTAGTCCCGCCTTGCCACCCTTACACCGATTTCGTGCTGTCGACCTCGTCCTGGCCGTATCGATGACGGACGCGTCTTCCCCTCGTGTCCGCGACCGGCGTCACCGCCATCATCGGCGCCAACCATCGGCTCCGCCGCGTAGCCAAACCGTCGCGGCCTATACCACCGGTCTGGCGCTGAGGCTTATAGCAAATGCCTATGGGCCCATCAGCGGTGGTGGAATCGCAGCGTGCTTCAACCTGGTTAACGGGGTAGTAATTACGTCAGACCGTGAACGCCTCACATGACAGCGCTTGCCGCGCAACGGCATTCACGCCAGCGCCATGTCGGTGCACGCAGAAAGGAACGTCGATGGACCTGGAGAACCAAACCGCACTCGTCACTGGGGCCGGATCAGGCATTGGCCGGGCCACGGCACTGCTGCTGGCCGAGCATGGCGCGTCCGTAGTCCTAGTCGGGCGAAGGCTGGAGAGGCTCGAGGAGGTCGCCAAGGAGATTGGCGCCGCTGGTGGCACTGCCCGTACCCTCACGGCTGATCTCGCCGAGCTCGGCGAGGTGAGCCGTCTCGTGGCGGAGGCCGGCGACGTCGACATCCTGATCAACAGCGCAGGCATCTTCCCCTTCGCCAGCACGGCCGACCAGACCGTTGAGGACTTCGATGCGCTGTTCGCAGTCAATGTTCGCGGGACTTATTTTCTGACCGCTGCGATCCTGCAGAAGATGAAAACGAAGGGCAGCGGCAAGGTTGTCAACATCACCTCAATCGCCGGCATCGAAGGCTTGGAGGCGGCTGGTGTGTACGGCGCAACAAAGGCGGCGCTGGCATCGATGACCCGCTCCTGGTCCACCGAATTCGCAAGGTACGGCGTGCGAGTCAACGCTGTTGCGCCCGGCAACATCAGAACGGACGCGGTGGTGGACATGCTAGGCGCAGACGATTTCGAGGAGCAGGGCAGAACCGGCAACCCAACGGGGCGCCTGGGCGAGCCTCGCGAAATCGCGGAAGCCGTGCTCTTCCTTGCCTCCCCGGGAGCCAGTTATCTCAGTGGCGTCGAGCTGGCGGTTGATGGTGGTTATACGACCCACGGGTGACCCCCAGCGCAGCGATATCTCCGCCGAGCACGCCAATTATGGTCGTGCGCCACAGATTACAGGCGAATCCGCGTTGGTCGTGGACGCCAGCTAGGAGCCCGAAATTCAATGGCTGATATCGATATCACGTTCGGAATTGCCCCAAGCCGCCAGGCGCCCCGCCTGATCAAGCTCGCCGAGGACCTCGGATACGCGCAAGGGTATCTGTTCGACGCACCGTTTGCCGGAGATGATGTCTGGTATGAGCTGCACCGTGCAGCCGAAATCACTTCGTCGATCCGGTTGGGGCCGGGAGTACTCGTTCCGACTCTGCGCCACCCGATGGTCAATGCCGCTCAAACGTTGTCGTTGCACATGGCCGCGCCCGGGCGTGTGACAACGTCGTTCGGCACCGGATTCTCTAGTCGGGCTGCCCTGGGGCAACCCCCGATCAAGTGGTCTTACGTCGAAAAATACGTGACCGCGTATCAAAAGCTACTGGCCGGCGAGACCACCGAATGGGACGGCCAGCTCATCCGACTGATGCTGCCGCCGGAGCTGGGCGGCGCGCTGCCACTCAGAATCCCCTTGCTGATGAGCGGCGTGGGGCCCAAGGGTGCGGAGGTCTCGAAGCGGCTGGGTGCAGAGGGACTCATCACCATGTTCGACGTGACCCCGCAGCAGCAGCAGTTCGAAAGACGGCCCGTTGTCGTGACGGGTACCGTCCTTGATCCCGGCGAGCTGATCACCGACGAACGCGTGCGTGCTGCTGTTGGGCCGGTGTGGGCGTTGCAATTTCACTTCGCTTGGACACGCCACGGCGCCCAGGGAGTGCTGCCCATGACGGGCGGTAAGGAATGGGTCGACGTGATCAGTCGGGTTCCCGAACGCGAGCGCCATCTGGCGATCCACGATGGCCATCTGCTCGATCTCAACGCGGCGGACACCGCGGCGTGGAACGCCGGCGGCCACGCATCGATACCGCAATTGACCATGACCGGCTCGGCTCAGGACGTCACCGCGGGCATCGCGAAGCTGATAGCCAACGGCGCCACCGAAATTATGCTGCAACCGGTCGGCCCCGATATCCCACGCGAGCTCGAACGATTCATGATCGCTGCCCGCCGAGCCTAGATACCCTCGGATGTCGATGTGACGGCACGAACCAACGACTAATAACGCGCGCTGCGCGATGATGGGCGGATGGAAATTCGCGAGCTGCGGGCATTTATCGCCGTCATGGAGGAGGGGACTTTTTCCGCAGCCGCTCGTCGGCTTCACATAAGTCAGCCGTCGTTGTCGGTGTCCATGCAGTCGCTCGAGCGGCAATTGGGCGGCAAACTTTTCGTCCGCGATCACACCGGTACGCAGCCCACCGAACTTGGTGAAGCGTTGTTGCCTGAAGCGCGCGCACTGATTGCCCGGCACGACCGGATAGTTGCAACCCTCGCTTCCCCTGCCGCATCCGCGGGGACCACGCTTCGCGTCGGAGTTCCTCTCGAATTACCCCCCGACCTACTGCCAACTGCGATGGCGAAGGTGAGCGCTGTTCACCCCGACCTGACATTGCAGCTTCGACATGCGCGGAGCACTACCCAGGTGACGGCGCTGAAGGCCGGTGAACTCGACGCGGCCCTTGTCCGGGACAGGCCGGCCGATCCCGATATCGACAGCGCGCTGGCGGTCGAGGAACCGATGGGGGTGATATTGACAACCGCGCGCTCCGAAGAACTCGCCGAGCAGTCGGGCGTGCAGCTACATCGACTTTCGGGGCTGCGCTGGATCGGGTTCGCGCGCGGAGATGCGCCTAACTGGCACGATCAGGTCAGCGCCACGTTGCGCAACAACGGCGTGGCGGGCGTCGATCCCGCCTCTGAGGAAGACCGCCCGGTCACACCGGAAGTGAAGTTGGCCGCGGCAGGCACAGGACAGGCATTCGCCCTGGCCGCACTCGGATGGGCTCGTCCGCTGCCCGATGGCCTCGTGTGGCAGCCACTGATCGGCGACCCCCTTATCCGCCGCACCTGGGTCATCTGGCCCGCTGATGCGCGCGGTCGTGAGTTGGCAAGCCTGGTCGACGCACTCGACCTCGCCGCCCAGTAGATCAATTCAGCGCCGGTCCGCCCCGCCGCGGCGAACTGTTAGATGAGCAACTCGCACAACTCATCTGGCTAGAGCGAGTACAGCGGCAATGGTCGTGGCGGCCGCGCATGTTGAGAGCCTCATCAGCTCAACCCCGGACGAGGACGAATGCCTCGATATGCCGTTGCCGGCCCGCGTTTCGTACTTGCGCCAGCCCGGATAGAGCTCGAGTCCTTTTGCCCAGATCTCGTCACGCTCGCGGGGTGTGGCGGGCCGCGCCACAGCATCCCAGGTATCGCCCTCGATCGACACCGTGGCTTGCGGATTGGCCTTGAGGTTGTGGTACCAGGCCGGGTGCTTGGCACCACCCCAGTTCGACGCGATGACGGCCAGGCCCTCGGGATGCGGGATTCCGTAAACCGCGACGGTTCGGGGTTCCCCCGACTTCGCGCCAATCGTGGTGAGAGTGACGGCAGGAACGCCGGTTACCAGCCCAGCGAAGCTGCGCTTACCGCCGGTGAGCTTGCTGACCAACAGGTCCAGGTGGTGTGCGGTCGGGCGAAAGACTGCGGATCCGAGCGTCGTGGCACCGAAGGTGCGTATCGCACGATGGAATGCGTTGGCGTCGTTGAAGGATCGGCTTGGCATCCTCACACCTCCTTCGCGCTGTCGACCTGGTCTTGGTCATATTCGATGACGGGCGCCGAGTCGCCGTACACGTTGAGGGTGTGGATGAAGCGGTGCAATCCCATCACGCCCGCGCAGGTAAAACCGAGCTCGATGATCTGCGCGGCAGTGAAATGCTCACCCAACCGCTTGTAGAACTCGTCGTCCATGGCGTGGTGATCGGCCGACAGCAGGTCGATGAATTCGACGGCCATCTGCTCCTGCGCGGTGAGCGCGCCGTGGCCCGGCGCGAGCAGACATGCGACATCCTCGTCGGTGATCGAATCATGCTTGCGCGACTGGCTACAGGGTTCACACTCACCGAGTTGGGCGCTGCGGATACGCAACAGCTCCAGGATCCGCCCGCCTAACAGCGTGCCGGCACCGAGGTGGGTCCTCGCCATATTGACCTGTTCGAGCTGCGCGCTCCGATAGGCGAAAATCTGCAAAGGCACCGGCGTCGCGTAGAGCCCGGCGGCGACACCGGCATCGACGATTTCGCGGGAGTGCGAGCTGAGCTCTTCCATCGGGATTGGTGCAATACGCGGCATTAATTCAGGCTATCTTTTTTATGCATCACTGAGAAGAAGCGAGCGGGAGAACTCGATGTCCAGACTTGCCGGAAAAGTCGCGATAGTTACCGGAGGTGCGGGCGGGATTGGTGCAGCGACGGCACGCGAATTGGCCCGCGAGGGCGCGGCCGTTGCCGTCGTCGATATCGACGAGGTGAAGGCTAACGAAGTGGCAGACGAGCTTCGCCGAACCGGGGCCCGAGCAACCGCCCTCGGTGGCGACCTCGCGGAGGAAGACGTGGCGAGGTCCGTGGTGCAGGCCACGGTGGCCGAGTTCGGCCGGATCGACGTCCTACACAACAACGCGGCGCTGACCGCGAGCAGCTTCTTGTCCCGCGACACCACGGTCTCCGAGATTTCTCTGGACGTATGGCAGCGGTCGATGGAGGTCAACCTCGGAAGTCAGCTGCTGATGTGCAAATACGCCGTCCCCGAAATGCGTAGCGGCGGAGGCGGTTCGATCGTCAACATGTCATCGGGCGCGGCTATGTCGGGTGACCGGACCCGCCTGGCCTACGGCGTTTCGAAGGCCGGAGTGCACGCCCTGACGATGTATGTGGCGACCAGCGAGGGAAAGCAGGGCATACGGGCGAACACCATCGTGCCCGGATTGATCCTCACCGACGCCGTACGCGCGCATCTGTCCGAGGACATCCTCGACGGCCTCGGTCGCGCCACGTTGACGCCCTATGTCGGACAACCAAAAGACGTCGCGGAACTCGTCGTTTTTCTGGCTTCCGAACAGTCCCGCTACATCACCGGACAAATGATTTCGATCGACGGCGGGATGTCGGCGCATGTCTCAATGAATACGGGCGATTAGATAATTGCAGCCATTATCGGCACAAGCGCTATTGCGATCAGCGGATGCGAATTAACGAATTTCTTCCTCGCCTTATTCAGTTGTTGGTCCGAGCGCGTATGCGCCGGTCTCGGGGTGGTGGTACCAGCCGCTGGCGGCATGGGTGCCGCCGTCGACGTGGATTGTTTGACCGGTGATGTAGCTGGACATGTCGGACGCGAGAAACACTGCCGCTCCTGCCATTTCGTCGACATGACCCGGACGTCCCATCGGGACCGTGAACCCGACCCGCTGCTCGGTGCCCGGCGGCGCGATCGCTTGATGCCTTCGGTCATGGTGATATCGGGGGCCAGCGCATTGACCCGAATGCCGTGCGGAGCGAGTTCGAGTGCGGCGGTCTTGGTGTAGTTGATGACGCCGGCTTTGGCCGCCGCGTAGGTCGCGTAACCCGGTGCGGCGCGGACACCTTCGATCGAGGTGACGCTGATGATGCTGCCGGGCAGTTTCTGCTCGACGAGGTTGCGGGCCACTCGCTGCGTACACAGGTAGACGTGGCGCAGATTCGACTTGTACAGGGCGTCCCACCCGTTCTCGGTGGTGTCGAGGATCCCTGACCAGAAGACTCCGCCGGCATTGTTGACCAGGATCGTCACCGGCCCGAGCTCGCTCGACGGTCTGTGCCAGCGCGGCGTCCACTGCGGCGCTGTCCCGGACGTCGACGGGAATGCCGAGAGCACCGATCTCCTCGGCGGCCGACGCACACGAATCGGGGTCGCGTTCCCAGATCGCGACCCGCGCGCCGAACGCCGTCAGCCCCGCCGCGATGCCGCGGCCGATGCCTGCGCCGCCACCGGTGACGACCGCGACGCGGTCGGTCAGGAGCACGCTCGAGGGATCGAGTGTCATGAAGCCGAATATAGAACAATCCCACTTCAAGGTTTACAGTTCTCACTAAATATGTTCGATATGTAACGCTTCAGTAAGCCCAGGGAGGCCCGCGATGGCCAGCACGATTTTCGTCACCGGCGCGACCGGCCAGACCGGTGGCAACGTCTGCGAGCAGCTGATTGAGCGTGGCGACCACGTCCGCGCCCTGGTTCGCAATCCCGACGAAGCCGGCGCGCTGGCCGAAATCGGCGTCGAATTGGTCAAGGGCGACATCAGCGACGCCGACGATGTCCTGCAGAGCGGCCAAGGGCGCCGAGGCCGCGATCCACTGTGCGGCACTGCTGGGCGGTGCGAGTCAGGACCTCGACGACTTCAAAGCCGTCAACCTGGTCGGCACGACGAACGTCTTGGATGCGGGCAAAGCCCACGGTATGCGCCGGGTCGTCGCCCTGAGCACCGCCACGTTCCTCGATCTCGAGCACCGGCGTCGACTTCGAAGAGGCGCCCGTTCTCAAAAACCCGCCACAGGACCCCTACACCGTCACCAAGCTCGCCGCGTTCCTGGAAGCCCACCAGCGCGCGGCCGCGGGCGACGACGTGCTGACCTGTCACCCCGGCGCGATCTACGGTCCAGGACTGGTCGTGGACCGCGCCTTGCACCGCACCAGTTTCAACCGGGTGCTGTTGGCAGGCATGCGCGGAAAGATCAAGCGCTATCTGGCTTTTCCGGTGACCTGGGTCGCCGGAGCGGATGTCGCCAAAGGCTCGATCGCCGCACTGGACCAGGGGGTGTCCGGCGAGCGCTATTTGTTGGTCGGCCGA
Organism: uncultured Actinomycetota bacterium; assembly: GCA_963832935.1. Lineage (GTDB taxonomy): Bacteria > Actinomycetota > Actinomycetes > Mycobacteriales > Mycobacteriaceae > Mycobacterium. The sequence continues at coordinate 333,045 of CAWHWA010000004.1, read as the reverse complement.
CCCGAAGACACCTTCAGTACCGCCGGCGGCATCAACCGCGCCTGCGAGGTCGCCGGAATCGACCACCGTGTCGAGGATCTCGACTACCGCACGGATCCCGAGGCGTTGACTGCCGAATTCGGGCCCACCTTGATGGCCATCGCGAAAGCGATGGCCCACAGCGAACGCAAGCCCAGAAGCAAAGACAACCTGACCACCCGGCGTCTCGGCTACCAGCCCATGTCCTTCGACGACGGGCTGCGGCTGTTGATCTCGTGGCTGCGCGGACTCGGCAAGCTGTAGACTGCCACGGTGTCGATCGCCGAATCGCGTGGCTCAGATCATGGAGATCTGGCCGATCGAATCCTGGACGCGGCCGAGCGGCTGGTCTTCCGGACCGGCGCCCGCAAGTTGTCGCTGTCGGACGTGGCGAGCCTGGCCGGGGTATCGCGGCCCACCATCTACCGCTACTTCGCGTCCAAAGAAGACCTCATCGACGCGATGGGAAAGCGCGAACGCCGTCGGTTCAACACGGCGATGGACGAAGCGATGGCCGGAGTCGTCGGCGTCGCACGATTGGAAGCCGCGATCGACGTCGTCGCGACCTTCGTCGAGGCTCAGCCGCCGGGGCGCCTGCTCGACCTCGAGCCGAGCTTCGCGCACGACCAGATGGCCGCAGCATTACCGATGCTCGCCGAAGGGCTGGTGGAGGTTTTGCAGCGCTGCGCCCGCGAGGGCGCCCTGGCCGCAGCAATGGATGTCCGCGACCTTGCCGGCGCCATCGCGCGGACCGCATTGAGCCACTACATTTTTCCCGAGACCGACCGCGCCGCAGCTCGCCAGCAGATCCGTGCCGCCGCCGGTCTCTCCGGCCGCGGGTAATCACCGGCGTGCAGAGGGAAGTCGGCTGTTATCCCTGGAATTCGTCAGTTCGTCACATTTGCGCCGCTTTCGCGCCGCACACTAACTCATGCCCTCGCCTCGCTGGCTAGCCAGAATGATCGTTCCCGCAATGGTCGGCGCCGCCGTCTTAAGCAGCGCACCGATTGCGGCCGCCGATCCCGTCAATGACGGATACCTTGCTCAACTGCGCGCCGCCGGCCTCACCTGGGCGCCCGGACACGACGCCGCCATGATCGGGATGGCGCAACTCATTTGCGACGATCTCGGCTGGGGCTGGACGCCGGACCAGATTGCCCAGGACGTCCACGCCAACTTGGACCCCAGGGGCATTGCGGTCGGAGACGTCGGCTCCATGGTCGGCATCGCACACGCGACCTACTGCCCCAATCAGAGGTGCTGGGCCCCCCACTGCTGAACGCTCGTTACGGCGAGCTGGCCTTCCCACCGATGCACGTCATCGAGGATCAGCGACGCCACCTTGTCCAGGGGGCGTTTGAGCGATTCCACTCCCCGGTGATCGGGTGACGCCAACCCAAGGACCGCGACGTCGCCTGAGGGCAGCGGGAACGGGGTGGCGATACAGCAGCACTCCGGGTGCACCACGCGGTGCTCAGCGGAGAGTCGCCCGGTTTCAATCGCTTGCCACATCGCCGACGCCGGGTGCTCGGGTGCGACTGCTTGCTCGAAAGCGCTCATAACCTGACCCATCAGACGTCCATGCGTGGTGGTCAGGGGCCGCAGCTTCTCCGCTGACTGCAGATAGAGGCACAACGTCGCGCCCGTTGCATGCGTCATGGCGTACAGCCGCTGCCGAGCGATGCCGCCCAGATCGCTGTGCCGGCGGTCGAGGTCATGAAAGCCCGATGCGAGCACCCACTTGCGGTCGCGGCGCTCGACGATGTTCTCGCCGGCCATTTGCTCCAGCAGCCGATGCGCCGTCGCCTTCGGGATACCAACGGCGGCAGCAAGTCTGCTGACCCCCACGGGCCCGTGCATCCGGCCCAGGACACGCAGCATCGCGAACGCGCTCCGCACCAACCTGCCCTGCCCGGACTGCTCATCCGTCGGGGCACCTTCGTCTGTCAGGTGGCTCTCCACGCGTTGGACAACGCGTGGAGACCCTGTTCGATTCCAGGTCGGAGACGGTGTGTTCAGGCGCGGCGGCCGATTCCCGCCATCACGATCGGCGTGAAGATTCGCATGCTTGCGTCGGCGAAACGGGCAGCGGTCGCATCGGCATCGGCGGCAGCCAACGCCCCCGACGCGACGACCGCCTCCCGAATGCTCTCGAACGAAAGCTTGAAGAAGTCGAAACCCGGAGAATGAGCGTCGATTATTCGCGTGCGGCCTTCGCCCCGAACTTCGGTCAACCCCGCTTCAACGAGGTCGTCCACAACTCTGCGCCCGTACGTTCGGTCGTAACCGGCCTTCTCCATGACTCCGATGATCGCGCGCACGGTCGCGTCGAGGTACGGCTGATCACCCAAGCTGTAGCAACTGAACTCGTAGTCCTCGATGACGATCCAGCCGCCCGGGCGCAGCGTCTCCACGAGTCTATGGAGGATGTCCCTGCGATCCGAGAGGTGCTCCAGCACGAGGCGCGCATGAACGAGGTCAAACTCGCCTGGCGGGAGATCGTGACTTCGGATGTCCAGGCACCTAACGTCGACGGTCTCCGATGCGAGGTGATCGATGAATCGCGTGTCGATGTCCACCGCGGTGACCGTCGCGCCACGCTCGTTCATCCACTCGATTAACGAGCCGCCACCGGCACCGACTTCGAGACATCGCCATCCCGCGCCGAGTCCGAGCTCGTCCAGCAGTGACTGACTACCCGGGTCCCACAGCGCTTCAATGCCGGCGAGTCGAGCTCGCTCCTCCGCGAAGTCGCCGCCGTACAGGTAGTCGCGAGGTTGTTGCGTCATATTAAATCACCACCGTGACAAGGGTTTTCGAGGATGCTTCCTGTGCCCGCACCAATGATGATGAAGCCGTTCGAGTTTCGTCCTGACATAGATATCCCTCCGAGCCGCGCTGATGCATCCAGGAATAGGCGACGAACCTCTGGTGTCCCAACCGCCTGTTTCGCCTGACGGAACAGCTCGTGGCTGCGGCTCCGATGATGCTCGGAGCGGCACGCGCTGAAAGCAGCGCTACAGGCGCGAACATCAAGGTCAGCGGCGTTCTCAACTGCGACGCGCAGACTCGTGCGATCGATACCGCTCCCGGACAACAACGAGGCCCATCAGCCGAAGGGAAGTCGTACCGATGTCGCGTCAAACATGTTGATCTACAACATATTTAACGCCCATCAGCACAAACGGAAGACTTTCGGAGCGACGGCCGTAGTTTACGAACCTCTTTGTTACCAGAGATATTCGTGGTTTTCCGCGCCGACCGCAAGTGTCGGCAGCGGGCGGTTCGGCGCCACATGAGTTTGCTGTGCAGCCGCCACTTTTGACGCGATCTTATGGTTTTTGTATGCACTTTCGCGGGACATAGGAGTCATCTATGAATGCGCCCTTATACCCGCTTTTACCTGGCCTTTCGTTGATATTCTCTAGTTACGTTGTCAAACAGGCGCAACGACATGAAAAAGGGCGGAAAAGATGAGAATCAGCACATTCATCGCGGCGACTGCACTTTTTGCTGGCGCGGTAGCGTTGCCAGCGCCACTGGCCTCGGCCGCGCCACCGACTGCGGCCGATGACACGAAGATGAATGGCGTCTATCACTACGCGGACGAGGACGGCGGCCACGGGACATGGATCGTCCGCACCACGTGCACGCCGGGCTGCGTCGCCCACGTCTCAACCTCGATGGAAGGCGGGTTTGATGCCCCGCTGGTCGATGGCCGGTACACGGTCAATCGGTCGATCCCCGAGGGCGCGATATGTCCGGATAACAGCCAGCACCCGATCGATGTGACCCAATCGTGGGACCCGGTCACGCTTAGCGGCGAAGTGGACTTCCTGGCGACGTCGGCGCCCTGTGGTCTCGAAGACAACCGTGATGTATTCACTCTGACCAAAGTCGGCTAGCGACAGTCGATATCGGCACCGCGGAACGCGAGGCCACGTGGTGCTGATGTGGCCGGTGTGATCGACGACTGGGTGCCGAGAACTATCGTCGGCCAGGCGCCCAGCGTCGATCACACCTTGGAGCTCAGCCCCGCGATCAAGTTGATCGTGACCGCGAGGACAACCGCGCCCAGGAGGTAGGACACCAACGCATGTCGCAACACCGTCGCTCTGATGGACGTCAAGTTGATCTCCGTGTCTGACACCTGGTACGTCATGCCGACGGTGAAGGCGACATACGAGAAGTCCCGAAACCGCGGCGGTTCCGGATCATGGAAATCGATCCCGCCCGGATCGCCGGAGTAGTAGAGCCTCGCGTAGTGCACCGTGTACAACGTGTGCACGGCGAACCAGGACGCCGCGACGGTCAGGATGCCGACGATGGCGGCTTGGATGGCCTCGGCGCCGGAGCGCGACCCGGCGGCCACCAGGTATCCGACCCCGCCCAGGCTTGCGACGCTTGCCGACAGGATGACCACGTCGGCGACCCACCGGGTCGGGTCCTCCCGCGTCGCCCATCGCAGGTTTGCCTCAGCATCCATCCCGCGCAGGATGAGTTGCGTCCACACCACATACACGCCGGCCGCGGTAACCCAACCGGCCACCGCGAAGCGCCAACCATAGGCATTTCCGACCATGATGGCGACAACGACTCCGAGCACCACGGCAACCGATATCCGAACCGCGACGGTGTCGCGGAACAACTTCACCATTGATGTCACCATCCCGACCTAACCATCAGCACACGTCGTTCCATACGCGACACTCGGGAGAAACTCCGAAAATGACATGATTGCAGCCGGTCACTATTTCATGAGTATTGGAACGGCGCGCATTTTACATCGTAGCCTGGCCATTCGCTTTCAGCGCGACCGTTTTCGGAGAATTCATCGCGACAACTTTGGCCGCTCGTCAATTTGCCGCCACGCGACCGGCGTCGTGAGCGCCGCGGAATCCAACTACTGCCCCTAACAGTTCGATTGGGGCGCCGTCACTGCGAGCCCGCTGAAAACGCCGCCACCGGCATTTCCACGGTTCCACGGCACGGGCCGCTGTTGATGTCGGTGTGCCAGGTACCGCGCAGCGACCCGTCCGGCTGCGGCGTGTAGAACGCCCACGACTTTGCGGGTGCCCAGACTTTCGGAACTCCTTCGCCCATATAGCAATCCCACTGAAAGTCGAAGTGCTCCACCCATCTGGTTCCGTCCCAGGTGTAGTGCGACGGCTGGGGCAGCGTCGGGTTCTTGGGGGCCGGTCCGTCGGTGGCCGTCGCGACGCACTTGCCCGACGAGCACGAAGTCGCGAAGACGTAGTCAGCGCTGAAGGTGGCTTCGGCTTGACCGGCCGCGACACTGGTGCCGCTCTTGTTCACGGCGTATCTCACCAACGAGTACTTGCCATTCCACACCGGCGTCGCTGCGTGCACCAAAACCGCAGGGGCACCGAAATTCGCGATGACGCCGAGCACCACCGCTAGGTGCCGACCAAACCTCCAACGCGAACGCACCATGTCCATGGTGCGGACTCGATGACGCAATGCGATATCGGGCCGGACACGATCACGCCGTAATGAGCCGTCTCAGTCCACCTCAAACTTCGTGGCGCCGAACGGTTCCGATGTGCCCATCGCGAACACGGTCGACGGGCTTGCACGGTACACATACCAGGGCGGCGGGCCTGCCGACGGCGCGCTGTACTCGGCTGTGATCGCGTCGCCGGCGACGCTCGCGGGCCATCCGGAACGCACGAAAGCCGCTGCCACGGTGGCTAATTCGCTAGCTTCGCTGATACGTTCGGCGACGCCCTCGAGGACCAGGTCGAACTGATCGGTGGCTACACTGACCACGCATCTTCGGTCACGAGCCAAGTTACGTGACTTCCGCGTCGCGGGTCCAGACGTGAAATACCAGCTGCCGCGGTACTCAATCACCCCCACGGGCCGCACATGCGGGCTGTCATCGGGGTTGATCGTCGTAAGCCATGCCGTATGGCGTTGTGGACCGCCACTGTTCGGCGCCTGCGTCAGCTCGCCGTCCAGCACCGTTTTGACACGGCCCCATTCAATCGTCGGCGCGCCGTACCCGTCGAGATTGTGTGCTCTGATCGTCATAGCAGTGTTGACCGATGCCGGCCCCGAAACTCATCGCCCGCGCAGCAGGAACAGACCGTAGGCCGCAATGGACTGCGAGTCGACAATCACCCCGGAACGGATCATCTCCTCGACATCTTCGCGGGAGAACCACTCGCTGCGCATGTCCTGCTCTTCGTGCTCGCGATCTGCTTCTCCCTCGGAGATTCCGGTGGCCAAGAACACCCATCCGCGCTGACTGGTCATTCCGGGAGCGACATCGAGCAGACCGAGCTCCTCGAAGGACGTCGCGCTCAACCCGGTTTCCTCGCGCAGCTCACGCGCGGCCAGCTCGGGGGGTTCGGCGTCGGCCAAATCGGGTGCCGTGCCCTGCGGAAACTCCCAGCGGCGCGCGCCGAGCGGATAGCGGAACTGCTCAACCAGCCGAAAACGGGCGCCGTCGTAAGGCATCACCAGCGCGTAGGTCGGCTTGTCCACCACGGCGTAGACGCCCGGGCTGCCGTCCGGGCGGCGGATGTCGTCCTCCCGGAAGATCAGCCACGGGTTCCGATAGATCTCGCGGGACGCAAGGCGTTCGATGAAAGCCACGCCGCCCATTATGAAGGCGACCAACCGAAGCGACCGCCATGGCAAGGAGGTAGCGTCCGAAGCCATGCCGTCCCAAGAAGCCATCACGCAGACCGTCAACAGCTATCTCTCGCTCGTCGCCAACGGCGCCACTGACGAGATAGTGACCCTGTACGCCGCCGACGCCACCATCGAGGATCCGGCCGGATCGGACGTGCTGCGCGGCCAGGATGCGATCCGCGAGTTCTACGCGGCGTTCCAAGATGCCAAGAAAGACACCGAACTGGCCGAGCTACGGGTCGGAGGCAGCGAGGCGGCGTTTTTCTGGCACCTCACGCTCGACGCCGGCGACAGCCGCACCCGGATCTCGCCCATCTCGCTGATGACGTTCGATGAGGACGCCAAGATCACGTCGATGCGGGCGTTCTGGTCGCCTTCCGACGTCCGCGTCCTGTAGCGCAAAGACGGCACAGTAGCCGATAGTGGGTCTATGCGAGACGGCCCAGGACCATGGTCGAACGGCTGAGCATGCAACGCCACATCATCGTCAGCGGTGACGACGCGCTCGCGACAACCATTGTCGACGAGTTGAAGAATGCGGGCGCGCGTGTCGTCATGCTGACCGACGACACCGGACTCGCCGACGCCGGGGTCACCCGCGCACTCGCCGTGATCTGCGCGGGGAATGACGATGCGCGAAATCTCGAAATCGCTTTGTTGGCAAGGAAAGCCAACCCGAATGTGCGCGTGGTTGCCCGGCTGGCCAATGATGTGCTGCGCGAAGCGGTCGCCGACGACAACGGCCCCGGCGCGATCCTCGATGTCGCCGACCTGGCGGCGCCATCGGTCGTCGAGGCGTGTCTGGCGCACACCGCGCACCCCTTCGAAGCGGCTGGCATCAAATTCCTCGTCTCGGGCGCGGAGGCACCCTATGACGCGACACTGCGCGAGATTTACGCCGACCTGGCCCCGGTCGCGGTGGTCCACGGCAAGAACTCGCCGGCGCCCGGCCTGTTGGAGACCTGTCCGGGCCGCGACCTGAAGGTCCACGCCGGTGATTGGGCGGCGATGATCGGCACCGTCGAAGAGCTGGCGGCGCGCGGCATCAGGCCCCCGCGGCCGAACACGACACGCACCCGCCAGCGCCGGCTGCGGCGGACTGTCAGCGCCGTGCGCGGCCTGCGCAACGACGTCAACCCCATGTTCTTACGTGCGGTGACCGCGGTGTTGGCCGTGCTGATCGGTTCAACGGTGTTGTTGCGCTATTGCTACCAGCCCCACGCGAAAATGACCTGGGTCGACGCGTTGTACTTCAGCACCGAGACGATCGCGACGGTGGGCTACGGCGACTTCAGCTTCCTCTCGCAACCCACCTGGCTGCGACTGTTCAGCATCATGTTGATGTTCGGCGGCTTGACCACCACCGCCGTTCTTGTCGCATTCATCGCCGACCTGCTGATCTCGCGCCGCTTCGTCCACACGGCCGGACGCCGGCGGGCGCGCCACCTTCGCAATCATGTCGTCGTCGTCGGGCTGGGCTCGTTCGGCAGCCGAGTCACCTCCGATCTGACCGCCGCCGGATACGACGTTGCGGTGATCGAGCTCGACGAGAACAACCGCTACCTGTCGACCGCCGCCGAATTGGAGGTGCCGGTGATCTTCGGGGATGCGACCCTGCGCCAGACCCTGGCGGCGGCCCGCGTTGACACTGCTCGCGCGGTGGCGGTGCTCACCCACGATGACATGACCAACATCGAGACCGGGATCGTGCTGCGCGAGATGTTGGGTCCCCGAGTGATGCCGAAGGTGATCCGGCCCGATGTTCCGATCGTGCTGCGCATCTATGACCGTGCGCTGGGTGGCGCGGTGGCGGAGCGGTTCGGTTTCGACACCGTGCGCTCGACCGTCGAATTGGCTGCGCCGTGGTTTATCGGCGCCGCGATGGGCCTACAGGTACTGGGGACGTTCTCGGTCGGGCAGCGCTACTTCATGGTCGGCGGTATGCACGTGGCAGCGGGCAGCGAGCTCGACGGGCTGCGGATGTTCGAACTGTCGACGCAGACCCGCGTCATCGCGATCACCCGAGACGACGCACCGGTTCAGCTACATCCGCGGCGTGACGCCCGGCTTCGTGCCGGCGACACCGTCTACGTCGTCGGCCCCTACCGCGAGCTGGTGGCCACGCTGCAAAAAGGGCAGCCTCCGCAGCAACCCGATATTGGCCGCGAGCGCCTCCCGGCCTAGAACCGCCCGGCCACGTCGGCGGCGCGGCGCACCTGATCGAGGTCCGAACTGGTCGGAATCAGCTGAACCTCGTCGGTGCCGATCTCCTCGAACTTGCGCAGCACCGCAGCCAGCTCGTCTTCACTGCCGGCCCAGCCGGTCATCGGGGCCATCGCGTCGACGTACTCCGCCGGTATCCAGTTCATATACCGCCGCAGATGACGATGCACCTGGGCGCGGGACTGCTCGGGCGGCCCGAAGGCGAACCAGAACGACGTCACCAGATGGGGTTTGGGCTTGCCGGCTTGCGCCCACGCTGTCCGCGCCACGTCGAAGAGCTCGTTCTGCTTGTCGACGTCGAGGTCCAGGGTGGTGCCGGCCAGCCCGTCGGCCCAGGCCGCGGCGCTGCGAATGGTTTTCGGTCCGATGCTGCCGACGAACAGCGGAGGGCCGCCGGGCTGCACCGGTGGCGGGCCCGACCGGCAGCACCGACTCGGTGATCTTTTCCCCGGCCCACACCCGCTTCATCACCGCGACCCGCTCGGCCATGTCGCGCATGGTCTGTGTCGCCGGGTCGGCGCCGACCGCGTGGTAGTCCTCGTGCCTGCCGCCCACGCCGATGCCGACGGTCAACCGCCCGCCGCACAGCATGTCGCCTGTCGCCAGACCCTTGGCCAGCATGACCGGATCGTGCAGCTGCGGCACGATCACCGTCGTCAGCAGCCGTACCCGATCGGTCCAGGCGGCCAGCGCACCGAGCAGTGTCAGGTTGTCGGGGTTTCGAACGCGATGCGCTCGCCCCAGCACAGCGACGAGAACGGGCCCTCGTCGATCGCGCGCGCCCAGGTCTGCAGCACCGTCGCATCCAAGTCGGGCTCCATCACCGGCATTGTCATCGCTATCCGCACGACGGCGATTCTGACATGCCCTCAACATGTGGTCCCGGAGTGGCAGCATGGGCCCGGTGGGCTTAACCAGTACTTCCATCGCACACGTCCGCCTCACCGTCACCGATATCGAGCGATCTCGGCAGTTCTACGAGAGCGTGTTCGGTTGGCCGGTGTTGCTGGAAGTTCCCGAGAATGCCGACGAGGCAACCCGCAGCCAGTTGGGCTTCCTGTACGGCGGTGTCATCTACGACCTCGGCGGCACGCTGCTCGGGCTGCGACCGGTCGCCACGGACCGCTTCCACGAGGATCGCGCCGGTCTTGACCACATCGCGTTCCGGCTCGGCAGCAAGGACGAATTGGATGCCGCAGCAGCGCATCTCGACGAACTCGGCGTCCAGCACGAGCCGGTCAAAGACATCGGGCCGTCATACATCCTGGAGTTCCGCGACCCCGACAACATCGCCTTGGAGCTGACCGCGCCGAAGTAGGCGCTTCGCGACGTGCCTGCCGCCTGCGCGGCGTGTCGCCGTGCAGACATGCACGCTCGCGGGAAGGGAAAGGAACTATGACCATCAGTTTCAACCACACCATCGTCGCCGCACGCGACAAGCGCGAGTCCGCGGAATTTCTCGCCGAACTGTTCGGCCTGCCCAGCCCGAAGCCGTTTGGCCACTTCATGGTTGTCGCACTCGAGCACGGCGTCAATCTCGATTACGCGGACGCCCCCGAGGGCGAGGAGATCCGGCGGCAGCACTACGCCTTCCTGGTTTCCGAGCGGAGTTCGACGCGATCTACGGCAAGATCCAGTCGCGCGGCTTGCAGCACTGGGCCGACCCGGGTGCCAAACGGCCCGGCGAGATCAACCACAGGGACGGCGGCCGCGGAGTGTACTTCCCGGATCCCTCCGGGCATGCGCATGGAGATCCTGACCCGGCCCTACGGACTCAGGGCCGGCTGAGCGTTCCGCGCCTAGATCGCCACGCGCGCGGGCGCCGTGCCGCTCGCTCTCCTGGTCCCGATAGTCATCGGCGAGTTTCGCGACGTGCTTGGGCAGGGCGCCGGCCGCAACATCGGCCAAGGTCGTTTCTTCCAGCACCGACCGCATGCTGGCGCGCAGCGCCCGCCAGACGTCGGTCAGCGACGCGGTCGGCCCGGAGTACGGCAGGTCCCCCAGTCCGATGTCGCGAACGCTGGCCAGCGGCCCGTCGATACAGCGCAACACGTCGGCAATGCTGATCTCGTTCCCCGGACGGGCCAGTTCGTAGCCACCTTCGCGCCCGCGGTGGCTTCGCACCAAGCGGTCGGTGCGCAGGTTGGTGAGGATGTCGACGAGAAATTGCGGCGGTATGCCCTGAGCCTGGGCCATGTCGTCGGTCTTGACCAGCGTGCCGCTGGCGACCGTGGCGAGCTGGATCATCGCCCGAACGGCGTACTCCGCCTTGGCCGACATCCGCACTCTGTGGATTGTGCCACCCGCGCCCGGGGCGACGCGGCGCTCGGGTGCCACGCGTTAGGCCCGCGACTCGAGCAGGTCGATGACTCTGCTGCGCCATGCTCCTCGAGCGGTGCGCTCCGGGGTCAGCCGCAGGTCCGGATTCTTCGGCCGCTGGTACGGGCTGTCGATGCCGGTGAAATGCGTGATCTCACCCGCGCGCGCTTTGGCGTACAGGCCCTTGGGATCACGCTGCTCACATTCCGCGAGCGGGGTATCGCAGAACACCTCAAGGAACTCAAATCCGGCGTCGGCGTGGACTTTACGGGCCATCTCGCGGTGTTCGTCCAGCGGGCTGATCGCCGGCACCAGCACGATCTGGCCGGAGTCGGCGAGCAGCGTCGCGACATGCGCCAGCCGGCGCAGGTTCTCCGCACGGTCGGCCATGCTGAAGCCCAGGTCGGCGTTCAGGCCGTGCCGCAGATTGTCGCCGTCGAGAACGTAAGCGGGAATGCCCTTTTCGAGCAGCTTCTGCTCGACCAGCATGGCCACCGACGACTTGCCGGCACCCGACAGGCCGGTGAGCCACACCGTCCTGCCCCGGGACGCCCGATCTTCGGCGGTGACCAGTGACTTGTGCCGCACGGTGTTCGGGCTTGCCGTCTGCGCCGAGACGTCGCGCAACACCATGCCCGCCGCCACCGTGCCGTTGGTGTCGGGATCGATGAGGATGAACGAGCCGGTGCTGGCGTTGCGGGTGTACTCGTCGAGCAGCAGCGGCACCTGGGTGCGCAGCGAAATGCGGCCAAGTTCGTTGAGCTTCAACGCCGTTGCGGTCTTGTCGCGATGCAGGGTGTTGACATCGAGCCGGTAGTCCAGCGCGGTCACCCGCGCGCGCGTGGTTCGGGTGGTGTGCTTGATGACGTAGTCACGGCCGGGCTCGAGTGCCGCATCGAATCGGCCATCCAGCAGACGGTCGCGTCGAATTCCTGTGCGATCCTCGGGCTGGTTGTTGGTGCGGGCGATCATGTCGCCGCGCGAGATGTCGATGTCGTCGGCCAGGCTCATCGAGACGGCCATCGGCGGAAACGCTTCTGCCACCGGCCCGTTCGTGCCCGTCGATCGCGGTGATCCGGGTGGTCTTGCCGATCGGCAGCACCACCACCTCGTCGCCGGGGCGCATCACCCCGCTGGCGACGGTGCCGGCGTAGCTGCGGTGGTCTTGATGCTCGTGGGTCTGCGGCCGGATGACGTACTGCACCGGGAACCGCACGTCGACCAGGTTGCGGTCACCGGCGATGTAGACCTCCTCGAGGTGCGACAGCAGCGCCGGACCCTCATACCAGGGCGTCTGGTCCGATTTGGTCACCACGTTGTCGCCGTGCAGCGCGGAAATCGGGATGGTGGCCACGTCCTGCACGTCCAGGCGTGCGGCGAAAGCATGGAATTCGTCCCGGATCGTCTCGAATTTCTCTCTGTCCCAGTCGATCAGGTCCATCTTGTTGACCGCGAGCACGATGTGCTGGATGCCCAGCAGCGACGCCAGGAAGGCGTGCCGGCGGGACTGCTCCGAGCAGGCCGTGCCGAGCGTCGACGAGCACGATCACCAGCTGGGCGGTCGACGCGCCGGTCACCATATTGCGGGTGTACTGGATGTGGCCCGGGGTGTCGGCGATGATGAATTTCCGCTTGGGAGTGGCGAAGTAGCGGTAGGCGACGTCGATGGTGATGCCCTGTTCACGCTCGGCCCGCAAGCCGTCGGTGACCAGCGCCAGGTCGGTGTACTCGTGGCCGCGCTCCTTGGACGTCCGCTCCACCGACGCCCACTGGTCTTCCATCACGGCCTTGGAGTCGTAGAGCAGGCGCCCGATCAGGGTGGACTTGCCGTCGTCGACGGAGCCGGCGGTAGCCAGCCTCAATAACGTTGCCATCAGAAGTACCCCTGCCGTTTGCGGTCTTCCATTCCAGCCTCCGAGATCCGGTCGTCAGCCCTGGTCGCGCCACGCTCGGTCAGCCGGGACACCGCCGTCTCGGCGATGACCTCGGACACGGTGGCGGCCTCCGATTCCACACATCCGGTGCAGGTGACGTCGCCGACGGTGCGGAAACGCACCGTCGCCTCGAACACCGGCTCGTCGGCGCGCGGCTGCAGGTGCCGGTGCACCGCCAGCAACATCCCGTCGCGGCTGAACACCTTGCGCCGGTGCGCGAAATAGATCGACGGCAGCTTGATCTTCTCGGCGCCGATGTAGGACCAGATGTCGAACTCGGTCCAGTTGGACAGCGGGAAGACCCGGATGTGCTCGCCCTTGTGATGCCGTCCGTTGTAGAGGTTCCACAGCTCCGGCCGCTGCGCCTTGGGGTCCCATTGGCCGAACTCGTCGCGGAAGCTGAACACCCGCTCCTTGGCGCGCGCCTTCTCCTCGTCGCGCCGCGCCCCGCCGAACGCCGCGTCGAACTTGTTCTCCCGGATGGCGCGCAGCAGCGTCACGGTCTGTATCGGGTTGCGCGACGGGATGGTCTCGACGACCCGGCCGGCGTCGATGTCTTCCTGCACCGACGCCACCACCAAGCGCACCCCGGACTCGGCGACGAGTTCGTCGCGGGTCGCGATCACCTCGTCGAAGTTGTGGCCGGTGTCGACGTGCATCACCGGGAACGGCAGCCGCCCGGGACGGAACGCCTTGAGCGCCAGGTGCAGCATGACGATGGAGTCCTTGCCGCCGGAGAACAGCAGCACCGGCCGCTCGAACTCCGCGGCGACCTCCCGGATGATGTGGATCGCCTCGGCCTCCAGCGAGCGCAGATGGCTCAATTCGTACTGGCCGGCCGCGGGGCCCGCCTCCACATCAGCTGGTCATGGCTTCCTTACCGAAACCGTATATCCGGATAAATTTGGTAGAACTGACCATGTTTACGGTCATTGCCATCTATAGAACCAGCCTCGCCCTGGCGGTGTCAATGAAGTGCCGCGGAGCATGCATGGCGACTGCGAAAGCATGGACGAATGCCACCTCTGCCCGACCGCGAGCGGCCGCGACGTCATCGCGCAGTTTCTCCCGCAATCGCCGTTCGTCGCCAAGCTGGGAATCGTCGCCGATCAGCTCGGCGACGACGAAGTACGGCTGCGGCTGCCGTGGGATCCCTCCAACGTCACCGTCGGCGACATGGTTCACGGCGGTGCCATCGCCACCCTCGCCGATATCACCGTCATGGCGGCGGCCTGGTGCGGCGCGCAAGCACCCCCCGAACTGCGCGGCGTGACGGTGTCGATGGCCCTGGACTTCATGGCGCCGGCCCGGGCCACCGACGTGATCGGGGTGGGCCGGGTGCTGCGGCGGGGCCGGTCGCTGACCAACTGCGAGGCCGAGATCGTCGACCCGGAGGGCAGGCTGATCGCCAAAGCCCTCGCCACCTACAAAGTGGGGTGACGGGTCGCTAGAGAGTTATCTCTTCGAGCTTGCCGGTGGCGACATCGAAGATGAAGCCGCGCAGCGACACGTGCTTGGTGACGAACGGGCTGTTTTCGATGCGGCGCAGCGACTGCCGGACGTCTTCCGCTAGATCGGGGAAGGCCTCGGCCGACCACGGCGGTTTGACCCCGGTCCCGTCCTGGATGCTGCGCTTGAAGTCGTCATCGGTGAAGGTGAGCATGCCGCAGTCGGTGTGGTGAATCAGGATGACCTCCTGAGTCCCCAGCAGCCGCTGGCTGATGGCCAGTGAGCGAATGACGTCATCGGTGACGACGCCGCCGGCGTTGCGGATGACGTGGGCCTCGCCCTCGTTGAGGCCGAGGATTCGGTAGACGTCGAGCCGCGCATCCATGCACGCGACGACCGCGACGTGTTTGCTCGGCGGCATCGGCAGTGGTCCTTTGAAGGCGCTCGCGTATTCGGCGTTGTTGGCTAGGTAGTCATCGGTAACCGTCACGCCAGTCTCCTCGGGATATTTGCTGCACGGATCGATGCCGCGGCGGATCTTAACAATCGGCTACCTGGATTTCACGGGTACAAATCAGCAGTAATGCAAGACTCGGCCCGCTCTCCGGGCGAACTGATTACGCCTGGTTCAGCCCTGGTCCTAGAGAACTACTTCGGCAAGCTTGTCGACTTCGTCCAGGTCTGGTTGCGCCGGGTTGAAGATCAGCTCGTCCGCGCCGATCGCAGCAAATGCCTCAACCGCGGCCCTGACCCCCTCGCGCCCGACCGGAATGGCTTCCGAAATCGGATCCGCATACTCGGCCCCTATGGCCAGGTAATAATCCCTGACGTTGTTGCGGCCCTGGCCGGCGTCCCCGAAGACGTAATAGGCAATCGCGACGAGCTTCGGAGAGCCGGCACGGCCCTGGTCCTTCCAAGCCTGCCTGGCGGAATCGAAGAATGGCTTGACCTCCTCGGCGGGCAGCGACCCGGCGATGTAGCCCTCTCCCCACTTGGCCATCCGCGCGAAGGCCGCCGGAGCCATGCCGCCGAACATTATCGGAATCGCGCGCGTGCCTGCGGGTACGGCCGGGTTGACGCCGCCCCCGACCGGTTGACCCCGCCACACGCTGTGGTAGACGTCCAGGTCGCTGTCGAAGCGCTTGCCGAGTCCCCGCGGCGGCAGCCCCTCGACCACGAAGTCGTCCGCGCGGTTGCCGCCGATGCCCAGGCCGAGCGTCAGGCGGCCGCCCGACATCGCATCGATGCTCGCCAGCTCCTTCGCAAGAAGCACCGGCGGCCACACGGTGGCCAGCATGACAGTGCTGGTCAACCCGATCGTGCTGGTGACCGCGGCCGCCCCGGCGAGCGCCACGGTGTCCATCACCCCCGGGTAAGCGGTCCGTCCGACAGTGGCTAAGGTGCTGAATCCGGCGTGCTCTGCACGCGCGGCCCACTGTGGGATGAGCGCCGCACTGACATCACGAATTTGGTTCGGAAGCCCGATTCCAATCTTCATCGGTGCCCCATCCGGATCTCGCTGCTGCGTAACGGAGTCGCGGTGCCGTGAATGCACCTCGCGTGTTCGGCAAAGGACTGCGCCGCCGTCTGCCGAATGACCGGACGCAGTTCCTCGGGCATGTTGGACACGGCGACGTCGACGATCTCCGGATCCCCCTCGTACATGATCATGCCGAATTCAAGTGGCATGTCTGCGGGTACGAGATCGACTGCTACGGCCTGAATCAACTGATTCCACTCTCCTAGGGTTATGTAGTTCTCCATGACCGGCACTACGTGCTGCTCCTCGAAGTCCATGTGCTCCAGGTAGAATTGGAAGCAGCTTGTCCAGGGCAGTCGCCAACCTCTCGCGGGAACCTGCCGCAGCTTCCAAGCGCCAGGCCGCTAAAGACTCAGCCACCTCCGAGATGGCCGCATCGATCGCCGCATGCTGGTCCCCTGTGCGACAAACGTTCGGGATCGATTCGTCGGGACAACGATCCAGCAGCACCGGCCAGACCTGGCGGTCTTCGAAGTTGTGGTGGGTATGGAGGATGTTGGCCATGAACTCGAGGTGGCTGGCCACGGTCTCCGCGCGCTCGTGGTCGCCCTCGGAGACCCGCCGAACGAGTCCGGCTGCGAGAAGGAATTCCCGCCGGAACATCTTGTGCACCATCTGCATTTCACGGGCGTCGAAATACTGATCAGCCTTGATCACCGGCATGTTCCTGTCTTTGGCTGGGGGCTGTCCTCGAACAGTTGCTTTCCTAGCCTCTACGGCCGGTAGACCCGGGGAGTTCATTTGACGGGTGTCAGTTCTGCAGCGGACCACGGGCCCCGTAGTTGCTGGTTGACGCGGTTTCACCGATAGCGTCTTTCGGGTTGCATTGATATACCGGTGACATGCCGTCAACCGTCACAGCAACCCCGACGCGACGCGAGCCTGCCGGTCCGTCCTGGGATCGCTAACCTGTCCCAATGCGATACAGGCGGGCGACCGGGCATGACTCGGTTCCTTGCTCCGCCGGTTCCTCAATTACGTCGTCCTGCTGGCGCTGGCGTCTTTCCTGACCTTCCTGCTGACCTCTCAGACGTTTCATCCGCTCGATAGTTTTGTGCAGCGCCACCCGACGCCGCCAGCGGAGGCCATTCACGCCAAAGCTGTTCAGCTGGGCCTGGATAAACCGGTGCCCATCAGGTACGCGAAATGGATTTCCGGGGTGGTCCACGGTGACTTCGGGACGACGGTGAGCGGTCACCCGGTCTCCCAGGAGCTTTGGCGTCGCGTCGGGGTGAGCCTGCGACTGGTGGTGACCGGGTCGGTGCTGGGCACGCTGATTGGCGTCATCGTGGGGGCCTGGGGCGCGGTCCGGCAGTACCGTCTCAGCGATCGTGTGGTCACTGTGCTGTCCCTGATCGTCTTGAGCATCCCGTCTTTCGTGCTGGCCAGCTTGCTCATTCTGGGCGCGCTGCGGGTCAACATGTTCGCCGGAGTGGGAATCTTCCAGTACACCGGTGAGACCTCGCCGCTGCCGCCCAATGGAACCGTCGACGCACTCATCGAACGCTTGCAGCACATGGTGCTGCCCACTCTCACCCTGGCCCTCGGTGCAATCGCGGGTTTCAGCCGCTACCAACGGAATGCGATGCTGGACGTGCTCGGCGAGGACTTCATCCGGACCGCGCGCGCCAAGGGCCTGACCCGACGCCGCGCGCTGTTCAAACACGGTTTGCGCACCGCACTCATTCCGATGGCCACCTTGTTCGCCTATGGCGTGAGCGGCCTGGTTGTCGGCGCGGTGTTCGTCGAGAAGATCTTCGGCTGGCACGGCATGGGCGAGTGGGTTGTGTCAGGGAATCGCGACCCAGGACGCTAACGTCGTTGCGGCGATCACGCTTTTCTCCGGAGCTGCCGTTCTGCTGGCGGGACTGTTGTCCGACGTCATCTACGCGGCGCTGGATCCGAGGGTGCGGGTTTCATGACTGCCACTGAGAGCATGTCTGGCATCCACCCGGTCGCCACGTTCACATCGCGACGAAACCTGTTGATTCGCCGCTTCGTTCGCAATAAACCCGCCGCGACTGCGCTGATCCTGCTGGCGCTGGCATTCATCGGCTGCTACGCACTACCGCCGCTGCTGCCCTACAGCTACACCGATCTGGACCTGCACGCGCTGCTGCAGCCGCCGTCGTACAAACACTGGTTCGGCACCAACGCGCTGGGTCAGGACCTACTGGCCCGGACCCTGTGCGGCATGCAGAAGTCGCTACTGATCGGCTTTTGCGTGGCACTGATCTCGACCACCATCGCCGCCACCGTCGGAACGATCGCAGGCTATTTCGGTGGCTGGCGCGACCGAACGCTGATGTGGCTAGTGGATCTGCTGCTGGTCGTGCCCAGTTTCCTGCTCATTGCCATCGTCACTCCGCGCACCAAACATTCGAACAGCGTTCTGTGGCTGGTCGTGCTTCTCGCGGCGTTCGGCTGGATGGTCAGCTCACGGATGGTGCGCGGCTTGACGATGAGCTTGCGAGAACGTGAATTCGTCCGCGCGGCAAGATATATGGGAGTATCGAGTCGGCGGGTGATCACCCATCACATCGTGCCGAACGTTGCCTCGATCCTGATCATCGACGCAACGCTGAACGTAGGTTTCGCGATCCTGGCCGAAACCGGGCTGAGTTTCTTGGGATTCGGTGTTCAGCCACCAGACGTTTCGCTGGGCACGCTGATTGCGGAAGGCACCCCTTCGGTGACCACCTTCCCCTGGGTCTTCCTGTTCCCGGGCGGGGCGCTGATTTTGATTGTGTTGTGCGCGAATCTCGCCGGTGACGGACTGCGCGACGCCCTCGATCCGAGCGCGAAGCCAGCACGCCGCAAAAAGCGGAAGCCAGTTGGGCGACCAGTGTGACGGCGCTATTGGAGGTGACCGACCTCAGCGTTACCTTCGACACCGGTGATGCGCGGGTACCCGCGGTGCGCGGGGCGACCTACCACATCGATCCGGGCGAAGTGCTCGCCATTGTCGGAGAATCGGGCTCGGGTAAGAGCACCGCCGCCATGGCCGTGGTCGGGCTGCTACCCGAATACGGTGAGGTGTCGGGTTCGGTGCGGTTAGACGGGCAGGAGTTGCTCGGGCTGCCTGACGAGGCGATGTCACGGATCCGCGGAAAGACGATCGGCACGGTGTTCCAGGACCCGATGTCGGCCCTGACTCCCGTCTATACCGTCGGGGACCAGATCGCCGAAGCCATCAGGGTTCACCACCGTGACGTCAGCCGGGCAGATGCCCGCAAGCGAGCCGCGGAGCTGCTCGAGCTGGTCGGTATCGCGCAGCCACAGCGCCGGGCAAAGGCGTTCCCCCACGAGCTATCCGGCGGCGAGCGCCAGCGGGTGGTTATCGCGATCGCGATCGCCAACGATCCGGACCTGCTCATCTGTGACGAGCCCACCACCGCGCTGGACGTCACCGTGCAGGCCCAAATTCTCGATGTCCTCAGGACAGCGCGCGACGTCACCGGCGCGGGCGTGTTGATCATCACCCATGACCTGGGGGTGGTCTCGGAGTTCGCCGACCGGGCAATGGTCATGTACGCCGGCCGTGAGGTTGAGATCGCGACAGTGGAAGATCTGTACCGGGACCGCCGCATGCCCTACACGGTCGGGTTGCTTGGTTCGGTGCCGCGACTGGACGCCCCGCAGGGCACGCGACTGATTCCGATTCCAGGGGCACCGCCCAACCTGTCGACGCTGGCACCCGATGTTTGTCCGTTCGCTCCCCGCTGTCCGCTGGTGATCGACGAATGTCGTTCGGCTGAACCAGATCTGGTCACAGTTCGGGACGGCCATCAGGCGGCCTGTATCCGCACCGACGACGTCGCGGGCCGCACGGCCGCTGAAATCTTCGACGTGACCACTACGCCATCGGCTATCGACAGCACGGCGGACGAAAGCGCAACCGTGCTGCGGGTCGTCGATCTCAGCAAGACCTATCCGCTTACCAAGGGCGTCGTGCTGCGCAGGCGGGTGGGCGAGGTACGAGCGGTCGACGGTATCAGCTTCGCCTTGGAACGGGGTCGCACGCTGGCGATCGTCGGGGAATCCGGTTCGGGCAAATCGACTACCCTGCAACAGATATTGGAACTGGCCGCACCGCAAGCGGGTTCCATCGAGGTTCTTGGCGAAGACGTCGCTCAGTTGAATCGGGAGAGACGGCGGGCGCTGCGGCGCGACATTCAGGTCGTATTTC
The DNA here is from genome assembly GCA_963832935.1 of uncultured Actinomycetota bacterium. GTDB lineage: Bacteria > Actinomycetota > Actinomycetes > Mycobacteriales > Mycobacteriaceae > Mycobacterium. Next base: position 312,713 of record CAWHWA010000004.1, on the reverse strand, counting down.
AAGACCCGGTAGCGTCGCTAGACCCCCGGCTACCGATTTCCGAGGTCATAGCTGAACCTTTGCAGGCGAACGGGTTTCGCAAGCGTGACACCGATGCGCGAGTCGCGGAGCTGCTCGATATCGTTGGTTTGCGCCGTGCGGACGCGACCCGCTATCCGGCCGAGTTCTCCGGTGGACAAAAGCAGCGCATCGGCATCGCGCGGGCGCTGGCGTTGCAGCCCAAGATATTGGCGCTCGACGAGCCGGTGTCGGCGCTGGACGTCTCGATCCAGGCCGGGATCATCAACCTGCTGCTCGACCTGCAAGATCGGTTCAGTCTGTCGTATTTGTTTGTCTCGCATGACCTTTCCGTTGTCAAACACCTGGCGCACCAGGTGGTGGTGCTGTACCGGGGCGCCATAGTTGAGCAGGGCGACGGCGATGAGGTCTTCACCAACCCACAGCACGAATACACCCGGCGACTGCTCGACGCCGTTCCGCGGGCGCATCCCGATGCCGCAGCCAGTTAGCATCGTCGGGGTGACGCACCCACCGAGGGCCCGCAAGCTCGCAGCGCTGGCATTGGCGTTCGTGCTGGCGGTCACCGGATGTTCAAGTGGCTATCAGGACCTGCCGGAGACGCGGGCCGCTCAGGTCGGAGCTACCAGCGACATGAACCCGCGTGACCCCGCCACGCTGCGTGACGGTGGCAACCTGCGACTCCCGCTGACCGCATTCCCGGACAACTTCAATCAGTTGAACATCGACGGCAATACCTCTGACACCGCGGCGATTCTGGCCTCCACGCTGCCAGGGGCATTCATGACGCGGGCCGACGGGACGCTGAATCTCAATACCGACTACTTCATCGGTGCCGAGCTGACCGGGACCAACCCCCAGACCGTCACGTACACGATCAATCCGAAAGCGACATGGAGCGACGGCAAGCCAATCACGTGGGAAGACCTCAAGTCTGAGGTTGACGCCTGCAGTGGACGCGACAAGAAGTACCTGATCGCCAGCCGGGCCGGGTTCGAACGCGTGAAATCGGTGACCAGAGGTGTCGACGACCGGCAGGCGGTGGTCACCTTCTCGGATCCGTACGCCGAATGGCGGGGGATGTTCGCCGGCGGGATACAACCTCGGAGCATGACGGCCAACCCGGAGGTCTTCAATAAGGGCCAGCTCGAAAGCCCTGGTCCTTCGGCCGGACCGTTCATCGTGTCCACGATTGACCGGACCGCACAGCGCATCGTGCTGACCCGCAATCCCCAATGGTGGGGCAGGAAGCCGCGATTGGATTCGATCACGTTCCTGGTGCTCGACGTCTCTGCCATCGTCCCGGCGTTGCAGAACAAGGCAATCGATGCCGCCGGCATAACCACCCTCGACGATATGGTCACCGCGCAACGCACGCCCGGCATCGTGATCCGGCGCGCCCCGGCGCCGACCTGGTTCCACTTCACCTTCAACGGCGCCGAGGGATCCATCATGGCCGACGAGCGGCTGCGGCTGGCGGTGTGCCAGGGTATCGATCGCCAAGCCATCGTCGATGTCGTTGAGCACGGCCTGACCACTCATCCCACGCCGCTGAACAACCACGTCTATGTGGCCGGGCAGGTCGGCTACCAAAACAACAGCGCACCAGGCAATTACAACCCGGATCAGGCCCGTAGAGACATGGATGCCATGGGGTGGAAGCTCAACGGGTCAGTACGGGAGAAGGACGGCAAGCAGCTCGTCGTTCGCGACGTACTTTTCGACGCGCCGTCCAACCGGCAGATTGCCATGGTCGCGCAGAACAGCCTGGCGCAGATCGGCGTCAAGCTGGTGCTCGACCTTAAACCCGGTAATGGTTTCTTCAGCCAATACATCGGGGTCGGCGACTTCGACATCGCTCAATTCGGCTGGGAGGGCAATGCTTTCCCGTTGTCTGCGCTTCCCCAGATCTACACCTCGGATGGTGACAGCAATTTCGGCCGGATCGGCAACGCTGCGATCGACGCAAAGATCGCCGAGACGCTGTCAGAGCTGGATCAGGACAAGGCGCGTGTTCTCGCCAACCAGGTTGACACGATGATCTGGCAGGAGGGCTTCAACCTGCCGCTGTTCCAGTCGCCCGGCAACAGGGCGGTACGACATGATCTGGCCAATTACGGTGCCGCCGGGCTGGCCGACGTGGACTACACCACGATCGGGTTCATGCGGACCTGAGTCGCCACCAGCGCGGTGGCACAGCCGGCAGCGCACCCTCCGCTTTAGCGGCCAGGTCCACCGCCTTCCACAGCAAGCGCATGGCGGGACGGGCGGGCAGCGCATCCAGCGCCGATCCTTGACCGACCAGCTTGTCGATCTCGCCGCGGCACACCGCGCCGGCGATAGCCAGCGCGGCGGGCTCTCGAAAGTCCACCGCGCTGTGCGCCGTCGTCGGCAAAGCCAGCAGCAGCGCGTTCGGCACCAGCGATGCCACCCGCTCCGCCACCGCCCGTGGTGTCACCAGATCACGCCCACCGGAAATCACCACCGTGGGCCAGCTGAACTTGGGCATCTCGGCAACCAGGTCATACGGCTCAGCCTCGAAAGCAGCTGTCTCGCTCATGATTTCGCGTATCGCCACGGCGGGATCCAGCGGCAGGCCGTCGGGTTGAGCGGCGTAGTCGAGCTCGCGGAACGCGATGCGGCTCACCAGATCGATTTCATGGCGGTACGCCACATTGAGGCTGACGACGACGGTGAAGTGGGACAACACTCGCCACAATGTCTTTCGGCCGCTGAGTAACAAGTCGAGTTCGCGATCCAGCAGCGTGGCCCCACCGTAGGCGTAAATGGTGGTGGCAATCTCCCCCGCCGACCCGGTCATCAGCCCGCTGTCGATCAGCTTGCGGACTTTCGGCGCCAATGCGGCGGTGTCCGGCGTATCGCCGTAGACCAGCAAGCCGCGAATGGCGTCGCGAACGAGCGCAATGTCGTGCCGGGACAGCAGCGGGGAATCGAGAATCATCGCCTGCACCCGGCCGGGATGGCGTACGCCGAGGCCGGCCGCGATATAGGTGCCGTACGACGTGCCATAGATGACCGCGGAGTCCACATGGGCGTCGTCGAGCACCGCGGCGATGTCGTCGACCACCTGATCGACGGTGATCGCTTCGGGGGGCAGGTCGGCGCCGGAGTCGTCGTGACGCGACATCCCGACCCCGCGGTGCTCGATCATGATGACGTCCAGGCCGGCGAGGGCGGCGCGGCGCCGCAACCCCTTGTAGACCCGCAGCGACGCAACTCCCGGGCCTCCCGGGATGATGACCAGCGGGTGGGCGGACTTGCGGCCGGTTCGCACGTAGTAGAGATCGAACTCGTCGGCGCTGCCCGGGGATATCGGCCTGCGTACCGGCCGGACGCCGGGCATTCCCGCGAGCTTTTCGTGCACCCGGCGCCGTTTCGCGTTCATGGTCATCGATGTGGGCCCGTCATGGGCCCATTCTGCCTAGCTCGCTCACGATCAGCAGCGCGGCTGGGGCACCGGGTTAGTCGCGCTGATCAGGTCGGCGGCGTTCTCCCCGATCAGCAGCGACGGCGCGTGGGTGTGGCCGCGGACGGTGCTGGGCATCACCGAGGCGTCGGCCACCCGAAGCCCGTCGACCCCACGTACCCGCAGCTGGGGATCCACCACGCTCGACTCGTCGCTGCCCATCCGGCAGGTGCCCAGTGGGTGATACAAGGTTTGCGAGCAGGTGTCGAGCGCGGATTCCAGTGTGGCCTCGTTCAGCTCGGTGCAGCCACGCGGTCGCGCGATCGGACCGAGCAGGTCTGCTAACGCGGGAGCTGCGGCGATCCGCGCGCATATCCGCAGCCCTTCCATCATCGCGGCGCGGTCAACGCCGCCCGGATCGGACAGGTAACGCGGGTCGATCACCGCCTTGTCGTGCGGGTCGGCGGACCGCAGCGTGATCTGGCCGCGGCTTTCCGGTGCGACAAAGACGGGCCCGAACACCACTCCGTGCCCCTCCGGGTCGCCGATTCCTTCGTCATAGAAGGGCGCCGGCGCGAAGAGCAGCTCGAGATCGGGTAGGTCCAGTTCGGGCCGGCTGCGGACGAATCCGTACGCCTCCGCGACGCACGAGGTGAGCATGCCGCGGCGGCGCAGCAGGTAGTTGATCAGTTGGGTCGGCTTTTCGCCGGCGAACAGGCTGCCGCCGTCCACGGTGAAACCCAGCGGTGTGGCGAGGTGGTCGAGCAGGTTCTGCCCCACCTCGGGTGAGTGAGAGACGAGGTCGATCTCGTGCTCGGCGAGATGGTCGCGATCGCCGATGCCGGAGAGCATCAACAGCTGGGGGCTGTTGATGGCACCGCCGCAGAGCACCACCTCGCGCCGCGCGTGGGCGACGCATCGCTCACCGTCGCGCTCGAATTCGACACCGACTGCCCGGGTTCCGTCGATCAGGATCCGGGTAGCGGTGGCACCGGTGAGCACCGTGAGGTTTTTGCGGTTCATCACCGGTTTCAGATAGGCGTCGGCGCTACTGCACCGGGCGCCCCGTCGCTGCGTGACGAGGCTCTCGCAAAAGCCCTCCGGCCGTGCCGAATTCGGTTGCGCAGCGGGAAACCCGCACTCCCGCGTCGCGGCCAGCCAGGCTGCCGTCGAGGGCCGCGGGCTACGCTGCCGGGAAATATGCAGCGGGCCGGTCACCCCGCTGTCGTCACCGCTGACGAAATGCCATGCCTCGGTGACGTTCTCGATGCGGCGGAAGTATCCGAGCATCTCGGCGAAGGACCATCGCGGGTCGGCTCGCTTCGCCCACTCGTCGTAGTCGGCGTCAAATCCGCGCACCCACATCATCGCGTTGATCGACGATGAGCCGCCGAGCACCTTGCCTCTGGGCCAATAGATCTCGCGGCCGCCAAGTCCTTGCTGCGGCTCAGTCAGATAATCCCAGTCGATCTCACTGCGGTACAGCCGGGAGAAGGCCGCTGGTATCCGGATGAACCTATTCTTATCGCGCGGCCCCGCCTCGAGCGCGAGTACCGAAGTCGCCGGATCGGCGCTGAGCCGACTCGCCACGACAGAGCCGGCCGAGCCGGTGCCTATCACTAGGTAATCGCACTGAACGTCCATGTTGCACCCCGTTTCGGGGCAAGTGTAAGACCGAACGCCCCCGGTCTACACGTTGAGATCGATACGGTGCGCACCCTTCACACCGTCGTACCGATCTGGACTACACGTCAACACGATCACCTGCCCGTGTGCACCCACGGTGTCGAACACCTCTCCCATCTTGGCCAGCCGATCGGGATCGGTGAACCCCAGCGCGTCGTCGACCACGACCGGAACAGCGTCCTCCTTGGCGACCAGGGCAGCACCGGCCAACCGCGCCAGGATCCCGAGCTGCTCCTTAGCCCCACCCGACAGGGAGTCGTAGGGCACCGTGATGCCATCCACGGTCCGGCTGCGAATGCACAAGTCGGTGTCGATGTCGACCTCGAACGTGGGCCCGAACACCGGACGGCCGAGCCGCTGCAATTCCGTGCGGTAGGGCGCGACATAGCCCAGTCGGGTGCTGTCGCGATGGCGGGCCATCACCGACCGCAGCAGCTGTGCCGCGCGGGCCCGGCTGCCGATCCGGGTGTGCTGACTGGCGGCGTGCTCACGCTCGATCTCCGCGGCGTCGAGCTTGCCCTGACGGCCCTCGCTGCCAAAGACCGAGAGTTCGATGGTGAGCTCGCGCAGTGCACGAGCGGCATCTTCGTAGCGACCGCCCAACGACTCGGCTGCCTGAGTGGCTGCGGCCAATTCGGCTGTTACTGCGTCCGGCGCCGCGGCGGCCAGCTCTTCGCCAAGTTCGACGGCCTGTTGCCCAGCGGTTGCCGCGGCCCGCTGCCCGGCATCCGCCGACGACGCCAGGTCCTCGTCGCTCACCGAGGCACGCTCCTGAGCCAGCTGGTCGGTGGCTCGATCGAGCTCGGCTCGTTGGGCCGTCACTTCGTTGAGTAAAAGCGTTGCCCGGGTGGAGGTCTCGGTGAGTCGGGAGTCGGCTGCGGCCGCGGTGGATCGACGGGTCTCGTATTCGGCTTCCGCGGTCACGCGAGCGGCCTGTGTCACAGTGTGTTCGACGCGAGCGGCCACGATATCCGTCGCGAAGAGGTCGGGCTCGGCCGGTTGACCGGCGCGCAACTGTGCCAGCCGTACCTGAATTTGGTCGACGTCTTCGTCGCCGCATAAGCCGGACAGCGTCGCACTCAATTGGTCGCGGCTGCTGTGCAATTCGCGGCGGTACCGGTCGGCCGAGCGTGCCGCGGTAAGGTCAGGGACCTCACCGGCCGCTCAGGGCTGCGGTCAGATCATCTTGTGCCGCGGCATATTTTGCCTGAACATCGAGGGCGGCCGCGCCGGGAGTTAACCGTGCGGTGAGCACACCGGCAACCTCGACCTCGGTGGGGCCGGTGGCAGTCGTCGACCAGCTTTGCCCCGCCGACAACGACACCCGCTGCTGCCCGACCGCGAGTTCGATGTTGGCCACGGCGGTGAACTCGATGGCCGCCGAGATCATCGCCAGCTGGTCGCCGGCGCGATCGACCGCGGCCGCGGCGATTTCGATCCGCCCCAGCAGCTCCTCGGTGAGCACGACCCCGGAAAGCGCCGCACCGATTCGGTCGCGTTCACGCGCGATATCGTCGACCTTGGCCAGGCGCGCGCTCAGCCGGTCGATCTCCTCGCGGTCGGCGAGCTGGTCGACGGTGCGACGGACGGATTCGGCACGGCGTTGCAGGTCCGTCAGAACCTGACTGGCCTCCTGCATCGCGGTGCCCGCTGCGTCGGCGTCGATACGCGCCGCCGTCTGCGCATCGGCGGCTTGCTGCGCGGCTGCCTCAGCGGCCGCGACAGCCGCTGTGCGGGTTTCGATCTCGGTGACCAATCGCAACCGGCCGCTGTACGCGGCGGTCGCGGCGGCGCTGGTCGCTGTGGCGGCGGCCGCGACCAGTTTGGCTTCACGTGCTTGGCGAGTGAGTTCCGCGGTCTTGTCGGCCGCGGCCTGCGCGACGACCAATCGCGGACCCGCCGAGAGTCGCAGTTGCGAGAGCTCGGCCACTTGCTCGGTCAGCACGGCATGGCGCCGCACCCTGTCGTCGACCTCGGCGACCGCCGCCGTGCACTCCGCGACCGCGGTGTCGGCATCGGACAGCCGCGAGATGGCCGCGGCCCATTCCGCGGTGGCGCGTCCGGTGGGGGTGAAGTAGCGCGCGTACTCGGCGTCGATCCGGTCGATGAGCAACGGCTCGTTCCCGGACAACGCCGCCTCGTCACCGGCCGCGACATCGAGCGCACGCGAGAGCGCATCACAACCGGACAGATCCACCGCCGCCGTCGATGCGGACTGCAGCACCCGCTGCGCATGCCACAGGTCGTTGTCCACCGTCTCGGCGAGCATCGCCCGAACCCGCTCGTGGGCTTCATCGCCGGTCAGCTGCTCGCGGCGCGGCGCCAGCACGGTCAACTCCGTCTCACACTTCTTGTGGAAGCGCTTGCGGTAGATGAAACGGTAAGTGCCGCTGCTGATTTCAGCAGTCACCTCGGAGCCGACATCGCTGTGGGTGGGCTTGACCTGCTTGACTTCCTTCTTCGTCGAGCGGTCCCTGGATTCCAGCAGCAGATCCAGCGCCTCGATCATCGACGACTTGCCGATCTCGTTGGGGCCGCACACCACAACCACGCCGTGGTCGGGGAAATCGATCTCTCGGTGCGGGATTCCACGGTAGTTCGTCAGGACCAACCGATGCAGCTTCATGCCGCGCCCCGATCGGTGAGCCGGAGCAAGAGCGCCAGCGCGGCCTGGGCGTCGCCGGCCGAGTCGGTATCGTCCCCGCGCGCCGCCGCCACCAGCTCTTCGACAGCCGCAGCGGCGAATCCCCCGATGCCGAGATCGGTGAACTCGCCGTCGGCGGGTATCACCGCCACGTCGGTGTGGCGTTCCCACAGACCCAGCCACGCGAAGAGCCGTGCGTACCGGTCCAGGCAGGCGTCCAGCGCGGCCCGGTCGGTGACCGTCAACGAACCCGTCAACGCCAGCCGCACCACAGTGCGGTCCTTCTCGGTCATCAGATCGAGATTCACATCGAGGTCGGCGATGTCGCGGCTGGTGTCGACCTCACGGCGCAACGTGACAAACCGCCAGTGCCCCACGTGGCGGGCCGTCACCGATACCGCGTTGGTTTCGTCGATGTCGACGACCAGGACATGACCCGGGTCGGATTCGACGTCATCGAAGTTCGTGACTTCCGGCGATCCGGAATACCACACCCGGCCGCTGTCGCCGACCTGGGTCAGCGAATGCTTATCCCCCAGTGCCGCATAGTGGACCGCGCCGCGGGCCAGCGCCTCTTCGAGCCGGTCCAGCCGAATCAACGACGGTTTCTCCCGGTCGGGATCGAGCACATCGACGCCGCCGTGGGCGACGAGCACGCGGGTGACCGGGCCCGCGTCGAGGTCGTCGAGCACGTCGGCGACCAGGTCGGTGGTCGGGGCCTTCGACCGCCATGGCGCCGCGACGATCTCGAGGCCCGGCCGAACCTGATGAATACCGGCGCGATCGAGCACCACGACGTTGTCCGGGCATTCGGCGGTGAACAGCGCACTGGTGAACACCGATGACGCGTCGAGCGGATCGTGGTTGCCGGGCAGCAGATAGACCGGAATACCGATGGCGCGCATGGCTTCCAGGGACTGCCCGATCACCTGCGGGGCGAGCTGATTGTGTTCGAAGACGTCGCCGGCGACCACGACGAACTCGGCGCCCACCTCGGCCGCCAAGGCGCCCAGACCGGCCACCGCGTCGCGCCGGGCGGCCGAATACCGCGGCTGGGCGTCGCCGGCCAGGAAGTGTCGGGTCATGCCCAGCTGCCAGTCGGCGGTATGCAGGAATCGCATCCCGGCGCCCCTTTCGGAAATGGCGTGGCTATCAAGGCACCGCGAGTCTAGGTCGGTTCACCGACAACTCTGGGGATGCGCACCGGCATGCCTCGGCGCAGTGTGTGGATCTGCCCGCGTCGCCGTGGCCGGAGAACGGCGATTTGCAGGCTAGAGGTCCGCCAATCCTTCCCCCTCCCCGCTTAATTCAGCTCCTGTCTCGTGACGCGTCGTCATCGACGGCGGTGGGGTCATGGTCCAGACGGCCTCGGAGTCGGGGTGGTACTCGTTGCCCTTTCAGGGATCACCACAGATGTGCAAATGTGCGTACGGCGTACCGGCATACATGATCATCGTGCCTGCGTCGCGCATCACGGTGGATAGCCCGGTGGCGTCGGCCTCGAACGGCCAGATGAGCATCCAGTGCGGGCTGATGGGGATCAGCGGGCTCGTCCTATCGGAACGGGTCGGTGTAACTGTGCTGGACGGCACCGTTGAGCATGTAGATCAGTCCCGGTGATGTGTTGGTGGGTTTCGGCTTTCCGGCCCAGGCGTACATGATCCACTGCATGCCCATCTCGTCGGCGCACATGTCGGCTTTGGCGATCTCGACCCCGGGCATGCAGGTCCAACCGTAGGTGCCCTCGCGGAGCACGGTTATGTTGCGGTCGGCGTCTATGTCAATGACTTTCGCGCCGTCACGGATGCCGGGGGTTCCGATTTCAGCGCTCGTGCGATGCGGGCTTCGCTGATGATGTCATACATGGCAGGTCCTTTCGTTGGTGATTGTTTCGTGCATACGCATGGCATCGGTCAGGCGCGTGACCGAATCCCGGTGGCGCGCAGCGACTCGTACCGATTTCTCGTTCTCGGCTGCCATCGTCGACTTGATGGCGACCGGGTTCACCGCGGGCATCGATGGCGCGCAGATTGGTTCGCAGTGCGCGACCCAATTTAGCGACCGAACGATCGGTTGCCAAATTTAGGTGGAATGCCTAGGGTGGCTGCTATGTCACCCCGAATGTCTGCCGTGGAGGCCGGGCGGACTCGCGAACGCATCCTGACTCGCTGCGTGGCCGTCGCCTCAGTCGAAGGACTCGATGGACTGACCCTCGGCCGGCTGGCCTCCGATCTGAACATGAGCAAAGCGGGTGTGATCGGCCATTTCGGCACCAAGGAGGTGCTCCAGTTGGCCACCCTCGATAAGGGATATGAGTTCTTCAACGCCATCGCGTTCGAACCGGCTGAGCGGGTCGAACCGGGCCTGCCACGCCTGGTGACCCTGTGTGAGGGCTGGATCCGGTATCTGCTGAATGAAGGGGACTTCTTCCCCGGGGGCTGCCTGTTCACTACGGCGGCCGTCGAGTTCGACGCTCGTGGCGGGCCGGTGCGTACGGCCATTGCCGGCCTGATCGGCATCTGGCAGACCAAGCTGTCGGCCGCCGTTCGCGACGCCGTCGATTGTGAGCACTTGCCCGTGAACACCGATGTCGCGCAAGTGGTCTTCGAACTCATCGGCACGTTCACGGCGACGAACCTAGCTGTGCAGCTCTTTGATGCCGACGATGCGGCGACACGCGCACGCCGCTCTGTCGCCCGGATATTCGGCCTCCCTGACCCAGGGAGCGGTCTACTCACACAACTCGCCGCAGCCAACCGCGGCAAGAACATCTGATTCTCGACCTGACCGGCGTGACCGCGCCGAATTCCATTTCGTTTGTTTGCATGGAGGTTTCGTGATGCCTGAATTAAGCGAGTTCGACTATCATCGTGGTCGGCGCCGGCAGCGCGGGCTGCGTGCTGGCCAACCGGCTCAGCGTTGACGGGATGACGCGGGTACTCCTACTCGAGGCAGGCGGTCGGGACTCTGCGCCCGCGGTACACACGCCTGCGTTGTTTGGCACGCTGTTCAACACCGAGATGGACTGGGCCTACCGGACGGTGCCACAATCCGGCACTGGCGCGCGCGTCTGGATTCCCCGGGGCCGTATGCTCGGCGGCTCCTCGTCGATGAACGCGATGGTCTACATCCGCGGCAACCGGGGCGATTACGACAGCTGGGCCGCCGACCACGGCGCCACCGGCTGGGGCTACGACGAGGTTCTGCCGTACTTCATTCGCGCCGAATGCAATTCGCGTCTCCAAGGCCCCTTGCACGGTGTCGATGGCCCATTGCATGTGCAGGATCCCGTGTATGTGCACGACCTCAACTTGCGTTGGCTGGATTCCGCGACGGCATGGGGTCTGCCGAAAAACGATGACTTCAATGGGTTTCATCAGATCGGCGTTGGCCCATTTCAGCTAACTCAGTCGCCATGGCCGGCGGTGGTCGGCGGCAGATGCCTACCTGCATCCGGCGTCCGAGCGTACGAATCTCACCCTCCATACTCGCGCGCTGGCTCACCGGATCCTCCTCGAGGGCGGGCGCGCAGTAGGTGTGGTTTACGACCACGATGGTGTAGAGCGCACGGCTCGAGCTGATGGGGAGGTGCTGCTGAGCGCTGGGTCCATCAACTCTCCTCAGTTGTTGATGCTGTCCGGCATCGGCCCAGCCCAGCATCTGCGCGAGCACCGGATCGATGTGGCGGTCGACCTGCCAGGGGTGGGAGCCAATCTGCATGACCATCCCACGCTGCCGATGATCTGGAGCACGCGCGATGCCACCGACCTGTTCGACCTCGCGTCGGGCAGCGAGGCACTCGATCAATTCCGCGCCGGTGAGCCGGGTCCGTTGAACTCTGCACTATGCGATGTCGGCGGATTCTTCTCCACCACGGGCGACGCCAACACCCCGGACATGGAGATCCATGTCGCACCAGTGGCATTCGCCGATGGACTGGTACCACCCCAAACACCGTCCTTTAGCGCAGGGGTGTCGCTTCTCGACCCGGTCAGTAGGGGTTCCGTGTACCTGAGCTCCGCCGACGCCACAGACGCTCCGGTGATCTACTACGACCTGTGTGGCGAACCCAGCGACTTTGAGGCGATGCTCACCGGCGCCAACATGTTGATGGATATGTGCACCTCCGGCCCCCTCGGATCCCACCTCAACACCATGTTCTTCCCGACCCGAGACCCGCCCGGACAGCGCCGTGTTCGCCGCCGCCAGGTCTCGCCTGCAGACGATGTATCACCCCGTCGGCACTTGCGCGATGGGCACAGGTGAGCTCTCCGTGGTCGACCCGGCATTGCGCGTGCGCGGTGTCGCGGGTCTACGCGTGGTCGACGCCTCGGTGATGCCCACCGTGCCGCGCGGCAACATCAACGCTCCGACCATCATGATCGCCGAGAAGGCCGCCGACCTTGTCACAAATCGGCACGCCGGACCGCGCACTGGTGTCGCCAGCGCGGAGACATAGGTGGGTCGATGTGCGCAGAGACTTCGTCGGGAAGTTGAACGCGGTTCGTACTATGCCTGCCGGATTCCGAATACTTTTGCCCGCCTCTGAGCGACAATTGCGCCAGCGCACACTGGTGAAATCTCGTGTGCAACATTGGTTTCACTGGTCTCTGGGGGGGGTTTTTTGTCGGTGGGTGGGTTTAGTTTCGAGGTATGAGTTCGGCTGTTCTTGATCGAGAAGGGTTCACCGCGAAGTGCGACGCGTTGGACACCGCACTCGAGGACGTCATCGGGCTGGATAGCGGGATGCTGTGCACCCAGGAGCGGCTCGCCTTGCTGGAACGCTACGAGATGGTGCGACGGCGGCTGTGCGCCGGTGAACATCCGCTGATCAATCAACTTCAGCAGGAAGCCACCCCCGAAGAATTCGGCGGCAAGCTCTCCCATGCGATCGCCGACTGGACACTGACCAGCCGCGCCGAAGCCTCCCGCCGCGTCCGTGACGCCGCTGACCTGGGCGAACGGCGCGCACTGACCGGCGAACCGTTGCCGCCGGTGCTGGCGGCCACCGCAGGCGTCAGCGAGCGGGAAAGCTCGGGACCGAGCACGTCGCGGTGATCCGGCGCTTCTACCACCAATTACCCGGCTGGATCGACCAAGCCACCCGCGACCAGGCCGAAGCCGATCTAGCCCGGCTGGCCTCCCAGTACCGCCCCGACCAACTCGCTGCCCTCGCTGATCGCCTCGCCGACTGCCTGAACCCCGATGGCACCTACACCGACGACGACCGCGCCCACCGCCGCGGCCTCACGCTGGGCAAGCAAGAGGCCGACGGCATGTCGGCGCTGAGCGGCTGGCTGACCCCCGAACTCCGCGCGAGCCTAGAGGCAGTGTTGGCCAAACTCGCCGCCCCCGGCATGTGCAACCCCAACGACCAACCCCTGCATCGACGGCGCACCCAGCCAACAAGCCATCGACGGTGACCCCCGCAGCCCCGCGCAACGCAACCACGACGGCCTCAACGCCGCCCTGCGCGCGGTACTCGCGTCCGGAAACCTCGGCCAACACAATGGGCTGCCGGCCTCCATCATCGTCACCACCACCCTGACCGAACTCGAAGCAGCCGCCGGCCACGGAATCACCGGCGGCGGCACCCGGCTACCGATGTCCGACGTGATCCGCCTGGCCCGCCACGCCCACCACTACCTCGCCATCTTCGACAACGCCAAACCCGTCTCGCTGTATCACACCAAACGACTCGCATCGGCCGGCCAACGAATCGTGCTCTACGCCAAAGACCGTGGCTGCAGCGCACCCGGATGCGACGTCGGCGGCTACTACTGCGAAGTCCACCACGTCACCGACTACGCACAATGCCACACCACCGACATCGACAACCTCACCCTGACCTGCGGCACCCACCACCGACTCCTACGACCCCGCGGCTGGACCACCCGAAAACGCGCCAACGGCAACACCCAATGGATCCCACCACCGCACCTCGACCGCGGCCAACCCCGCACCAACACCTTCCACCACCCCGACAAGCTCCTCCTCGACGAAGACCACGACGAGGTGGCGTAGCCACAGTGCTTGCGGACTGATTAGCCTCATGTCGGGTGAGCGAACCCCATCGCACCCTGCTGCTGATGCGACATGCGAAATCTGGATACCCGCCCGGCGTCGCGGACCACGACCGGCCCTTGGCGCCCCGCGGCATCCGGGAGGCAGGGCTGGGCGGTGACTGGCTGCGGGCCAACCACCCCGGCATCGACGGCGTGCTGTGCTCCACGGCCACCCGCACGCGGCAGACCCTGGCCAACACCGGCATCGAGGCGCCCGTGCAATACCGCGATCGCCTCTACGACGCCACCCCGGGGACGATCATCGACGAGATCAACGAGGTTGCCGACACCGACCGACACCCTGCTGGTCGTCGGGCACGAACCAACCATGTCTTACCTGGCGATCGGCCTGGCGGGCGCTGAGGATACCGACGAGGCTGCGCTGCAACGCATTTCGGAAAAGTTCCCGACGTCGGCGATCGCGGTGCTGAGCGTGAACGGCGAGCTGGAAGGACCTGCAACTAGAGCAAGCCGCGCTGATCGGCTTCCACGTTCCGCGCTGAGTACCGCTAGGAGTTCGTCGAGAGCGTCAGTTCCATCAGCTTGAGGGCCTGGCCGCAGGCGTCGATACCGGGGGCCTGCGGGTTGACCCACCAGCCGACCACCCCCGCCGCGTCGCTGGCCACCCCACACGCACCGTTCGCGTCGTCCGGGCGCATCACAATCGAATTGACGCCCGCGATCGCCTTGCTTTCCACCTTGTACTTGAGGAACTCGGCGACCTTACGCTCTTCGCTCAGACTGCCCTGCTCGAACCAGAACCGGGTGATGTCGATCAGGCCGGCCGGGTTGGCCGCCTGCCACCGGCAGATCGCGCCGACGAACGTGCTCTGAATGTCGAGCGGGTCGGCACCCACGGTCTTGGCCAGGATGTCGCTGGTCAGTACCTCACATTCCTTGAGCAGGTTCGGGTACTGCTGTTCGAGAATTGTTGTTGCGCGGGACACCGCCGGAACCCGCCTTGACCGCGTTACCCCCGATCGACCTCGAACAGCCCGTCACGATCACCAGCGCGGCGATCACAACGGCCGCACAGGCGAGGACGCCTCTGCCGCCCGGAAGCGAGGACCCTTCGAGTCGGTCATTTCGAGTTCGCAATCGATTGACGGGCCAATTCTTTGGCGATGTCACACGGCGGCGGGAATGGCTTTTGGCTGAAGCTGATCGACCACTCGATGAAGTCGTCCTGGAACTGAATGCCGACTTCGCAGAGCGAGTCGCCCAGGTTGGGCTCGTTGCCGACGGCGATGAAACCGCTGTGGCCGTTGATATTGAGGTCGTCGACGCTGGCACGCGACAGCTCCTCGGTCTTGCGTTCACGTCCGATCGGGCTGCCGCGATACCAGGAAAAAGAGAAGTGCGGACCCAGGATGCCGCCGCCCGCCAGCCACTGGCACCCCACGGAGTTGCGAGCCGTGTTGGTCAGCCCGCTCATCTTGGTCAGTTCGGCGACCGCCTGGTCGCTGATGCCGCCGCATTGCGGAAACATCGGTCCGTGGTGGCCCTCGGCGTTCCCCGGGGCCGACGATGTCGTCCCACCCGGTTTGTTGTCGCCGGAACTCGGAGCAGCCCGCAACCGCGGGGATCAAGGTCGTGATGGCCGCGAGGGCTAGCGCCGTGAGGTTACGACGCACCGCTACCTGCTTCTGCTCGGCCTGCTGCTGGTCCACACGATGCACTGTAGCGGCAGCCCCGCGGGTCAACCACCGACGCGCCACCTGAGCAGGCATTTCTACGCATTTGCCGGATGCGCCGCGAGCACGCAGCCGCCCGGCGGTGCTCAGCGCTGCACCGCGTGCCGTATGCGACAGTTACCAAATGCTTCTGGCACTGCTGCGCCAGTACATCCGGCCGTACCGCCGGCTGGTCGGCGGTGCTGATGGTGCTCCAACTGATCAGCACCCTGGCGTCGCTGTACCTGCCGACCGTCAACGCCGCGATCATCGACGACGGCGTCGCCAAAGGCGACACCGCGACGATCGTCAAGCTCGGCATGGTGATGCTGGGAGCCACCGGCCTGCAGGTGTTGTGCTCGGTCGGGGCCGATCTACTTCGGCTCGCGGACCGGGATGGGGTTCGGGCGCGATTTGCGCCTGGCGATGTTCGAACACGTCACCACCTTCTCCGAGCGCGAGACCGCCCGCTTCGGCGCGCCGACGCTGCTGACCCGCAGCACCAACGATGTTCGGCAGATCCAGTACCTGGTGCAGATGATCGGCACGGTGCTGGTCACCGCGCCGATCATGTGCATCGGCGGCATCTTCATGGCCATCCATCAAGAGGCCGCGCTGACGTGGTTGTTGCTGGTCAGCGTCCCGATTTTGGCGCGTGGCCAATTACTGGATCATGTCGCACATGCTGCCGCTGTTCCGCAGCATGCAGGCGCCTGATCGACGGCATCAATCGGGTGATGCGCGACCAGCTGTCCGGCGTGCGGGTGGTCCGGGCGTTTACCCGCGAAGGCTTTGAGCGTGACCGCTTCGCTCGCGCCAATGCCGCGCTGTCGAATGCCGCCCTGACGGCGGGTAACTGGCAAGCGCTGATGCTGCCGGTGACCACGCTGACCATCAACGTGTCCAGCGTCGCGCTGATCTGGTTCGGCGGGCTGCGCATCGATCGCGGCCAGATGCAGGTCGGCTCGCTGACCGCCTTTTTGGCCTACTTCACGCAGATCCTGATGGCCGTGCTGATGGCGACGATGACGCTGGTGGTGCTGCCGCGAGCGTCGGTGTGCGCCGAACGGATCACCGAGGTGCTGTCCACTCGCGCCGCCGTCGACAGCCCGCAACACCCCAAGCTTCCCGAAGCAGGGAATCACCGGCGTAGTGCGTTTGGACGGCGCGACATTCACCTATCCGGGCGCTGATCGCCCAGTGCTGCAAGACATCTCGTTGACCGCGCTGCCCGGCGACCACCACCGCGGTCGTCGGCAGCACCGGCTCGGGCAAGTCGACGCTGGTGTCGCTGATCTGCCGGCTCTACGACGTGACCGGCGGCGCTGTCCTGCTCGACGACCTCGACGTCCGCGAGTACGACACCGAGCGGCTCTGGTCGGCGATCGGACTGGTGCCGCAACGCGGGTATCTCTTCTCCGGCACCGTGGCGCGAGAACCTGCGCTTCGGTAAGGCCGACGCCTCCGACGACGAGATGTGGGAAGCGTTGCGGGTGGCCGCCGCCGACGATTTCGTACGGGCGCACGCCGACGGGCTGCACATGCGGGTCGCCCAGGCCGGAATGAACTTCTCGGGTGGACAACGACAACGGCTGGCGATCGCCCGGGCGGTCATCCGCCGCCCGGCGATCTATGTGTTCGACGACGCGTTCTCCGCGCTGGATGTGCACACCGATGCACACGTTCGTGCCGCTCTGCGCGAGATCTCCGGTGGCGCCACGATAATCGTCGTCACACAACGCATTTCGACAGCCGCACAGGCTGACCAGATCATCGTCGTGGACGACGGGAAACTGGTGGGCGTCGGGCACGCATGAATCGCTGCTGGCCGATTGCACCGACCTACGCGGAATTCGCCGATTCGCAGTCGGTGGGCGCCTTGCGATCAGGTCAAGTCGGGGGCACATCGTGACCAAGGCGACAAGCCGGCCCGCCCGTGGCAGCAGCTCCCAGCACCCGGTCCCGCGACTTCTGGGGCACGGCGGCTCGGCTGGTGAAACGGCTTGCGCCGCAACGGACACTGAGCATTTCGGTGATCGCCCTGGGCCTCACCGGCACGGTGATCGGCGTCGTCGTTCCGCGAATCCTCGGCCACGCCACCGATCTGCTCTTCAACGGCGTGATCGGGCGAGAGTTGCCGGCGGGAATCAGCAAGGCACAGGCCGTCGCTCAGGCCCGGGCGCGCGGCGACAGGACGTTCGCCGATCTGCTGTCCGGGATGAACGTGGTGCCCGGCGCAGGCGTGGACTTCGGCGCGGTGGCAAGAACACTGACTGTTGCCTTGGCCCTGTATGTAGTTGCCGCACTGATGCTTTGGGCGCAATCCCGGCTGCTCAACCTGACCCTGCAGCGCACCATGGTCGCGCTGCGGTCCGAAGTCGAGGACAAGGTCCACCGACTGCCGCTGTCCTTCTTCGACGGACGGCTGCGCGGCGAGTTGCTGAGCCGGGTGACCAACGACATCGACAACGTCCAATCGTCGCTGTCGATGACGATCAGCCAGCTGCTGACGTCAATGCTGACCGTCGTCGCGGTGCTGGCGATGATGATGTCGATCTCGCCGCTGTTGACTCTGATCACCGTGCTGACCGTGCCGCTCTCGCTGCTGGCGACCCGTGCGATCGCGCGCCGCTCGCAACGTCTGTTCGTGGCGCAGTGGAGAAGCATCGGACGACTCAACGCCCACATCGAAGAGACTTACAGCGGGTTCACGGTGGTCAAGACTTTCGGTCACCGGGACGCGGCGCGCGAACAATTCCGCAACTTCAACGACGACGTCTACGACGCAAGCTTCGGTTCCCAGTTCTTCTCCGGCCTGGTGGCACCGGCCACGACGTTCATCGGCAACCTCGGATACGTCGCGGTCGCGGTGCTCGGCGGCCTGCAGGTGGCGACCGGACACATCACCCTTGGCAGCATCCAGGCGTTCATCCAATACGTCCGGCAGTTCAACACGCCGCTGAGCCAGGTGGCCGGGATGTACAACACCCTGCAATCCGGGGTGGCCAGCGCGGAGCGGGTGTTCGATCTGCTCGACGAGCCCGAGGAAGCGCCGGACCCGGCGCCGGCGCGCCCCGACGGCCAGACCTCGCAGCCGCGCGGACGTGTCGAGTTTCAGCACGTGAGCTTTGCTTACCAGCCGGGCACGCCGGTGATCGAAGACCTGTCGATGACGGTGGAGCCGGGCAGCACCGTGGCGATCGTCGGCCCGACCGGAGCCGGGCAAAACCACGCTGGTAAACCTGCTGATGCGGTTCTACGACGTCGATTCCGGCCGGATCCTGGTCGACGGCGTCGACATCACCACGGTGAGCAGACAAACACTGCGGTCGCGAATCGGCATGGTGCTCCAAGACACCTGGCTGTTCGACGGGACGATCGCGGAGAACATTGCCTATGGGCGGCCCGAGGCCAGCGCAGATGAGGTGGTCGAAGCCGCCAAGGCGGCCCACGTCGACCGGTTTGTCCACACCTTGCCGGCCGGCTACCAGACCCGGGTCAGCGGCGACGGCGCCAACATCAGCGCCGGCGAGAAACAGCTCATCACAATCGCACGCGCGTTTCTCGCCCGTCCGCAGCTGTTGATCCTCGACGAGGCAACCAGCTCGGTCGACACCCGTACCGAGGCGCTTATTCAGCGGGCCATGCACGAACTTCGCCGGGATCGCACGAGTTTCGTTATTGCGCATCGGCTTTCGACGATCCGCGATGCCGACCGCATCGTGGTGGTCGAGTCCGGGCGCATCGTCGAGCAGGGCAACCACGCCGAACTCATGGCCCGCCGGGGCGCCTACTACGCGATGACCCGGGCCTGAGCTCCCCGCCCGACCAACCGCGTGCCCGGCCCTTAGGGCCAACCTGAGGCGTTACTGAAACGACGCCAAGAAGTTATTGAGGATCCATTTAGGAGCGGGCCCGACGCTAGTTCCATCAGCACCCCAACCGCACACCTGAAAAGGATCACAGCAATGTTCTCTCACCGCATCAGCACAATTGCCAGCACCGCGATCGGAGCCGCCGCCATCGGGCTCGTCGCCCTCGCCACCGCCAGCACTGCGGGGGCCAGCACAATCGACGAGGCGTTCATCGCCCAGATGAACACCCTGGGCATCAGCTTCAGCTCACCTGCCGAGGCCGTCAAGGAAGGCCACCAGGTGTGCCGGGAGCTCGCCGCCGGCAAAAGCGGCACGGACGTCGCCACCGAGGTCCTCAAGCAGACGGACCTGACGAGTCATCAAGCGGCCTACTTCGTCGTCGACGCGACCAAGGCCTACTGCCCACAACTCGCCCCTCAGCTCACCTAGTCGCACCCACCCACTTCGAATGGGGGGATCTCGGTAACCGAGATCCCCCCATTCGCCGTTTCCGGCTCCCGTATCGGGCTCACCATCGCTGCGGCCACGCGTCGCGTTCGTCGACACGCCACCGATCCGAGCACCGGGGGTGAAATCGGGGAAATATTTGAACGTCCTGTCAATCAAGGAAATTCGACTCGTCGGTGTCCCGCTCGTGATGGAGCACCGAGATCCTTCTTAGGTGAGATCTGGTTTAGACCTTCCGAAGCGGACACCGGGCTCACTAAGCTCTGTGTTCGGCTGTTGATTTGCTGCGCGGCGATTGCTATGCAGTAAGCAGCTGTGGCCGACACACAAGGAGACGTCGATGAAGCTCTCGCCTCGTACCGTTACGGCCGCCGCTGCCGCCGCGCTCGCCCTCGTCCTCGCCATTGGTGGCTGTTCCAACAACTCGAACACCGGCAAATCACCCGGGACCACCGCCACCACCTCCAGCGGCGAAGCGGCCACCCTGCTCAAGCAGGCCGCCGACGCGATGAGCAAGGTCACCGGGTTGCATGTGGGCCTGACGGTGCAGGGCGACGTGCCCAACCTGCGGGTGACCAAGCTCGACGGCGACGTCTCCAACACCCCGCAGACGGTTGCCACCGGTACCGCGACGCTGCTCGTCGGCAAATCCCCCCAGGATGCGAAGTTCGTCTACGTCGACGGTCATCTCTATTCGGATCTCGGACAACCCGGCACCTACACCGACTTCGGCAACGGCGCCTCGATCTACAACGTGTCGGTGCTCCTCGACCCCAACAAGGGGCTGGCCAACCTGGTGTCGAAGCTCCAGGGCGGGTCGGTGGCAGGCACCGAGCAGGTCAACGGCGTCGCGACCACGAAGATCACCGGGAACTCGTCCGCCGACGACATCGCGACGCTGGCCGGCTCGAAGTTGACCGCCGAGAGCGTGACAACGGTGCCCACCACGGTCTGGATCGCCTCGGACGGCTCCTCACACCTCGTCCAGGTTCAGATCCATCCGACGAACGACACATCGGTGACGCTGACCATGTCGGACTGGGGCAAGACAGTCACCGCGACCAAGCCCGTCTAGCCATCGACGTGGGCGTCACAGCCGTGCATCGCAACCCGTGGAAACCGCCGGACCGCCGGCATTCGGAAAGGAATCACCAATGAGGATGATTACTCGTCGACGGCGGTTCACCGTGGCCGTCGCTGGTATGTCCGCCGCCGCCGCGATCAGCGTCGCGCTGGCTCCCGCGGCCGGTGCCGCCGATCAATACGGCGCGATCGCGTACTCCGGCAACGGTTCCTGGGGCCGCGCCTGGGACTACCCAACCCGGCCGGCGGCCGAGGCCACCTCGGTCAAAAACTGCGCCTATTCGGACTGCAAGGTGCTTACCAGCTTCACCGACTGCGGCGCCGTCGCGACCAATGGCAGGGCCTTCCAGGGCGGTGTGGGTCCCACCCTGGCCGTCGCGATGAAGGACGCGCTGACCAAACTGGGTGGCGGCTCCATCGACACGTGGGCCTGCAACTAGACGTCGATTCGCCTACCGGCGCGGCGCGAGGTCACTCCAAGAATTCGTGGAGATAACAAATAGGCCACGATCCGATCCTTTTCTCAACCACCCCGCAGCACAGCGGAACGAGAAAAGGACAACTCATGAAGACCAGCAGAATTGCCGCGATCGCCAAGACCGCCGCCTTCGCAGTCGTCGCGGGTGCTATCGCGCTGGGATTGGCCGCGCCGGCCGAGGCAGCGGCGGGCACCATGTACGGCGACCCCGCGGCCGCCGCCAAATACTGGCGCTACCAGAAATACGACGACTGCGTCCTGATGTCGACCGCCGACGTGATCGGTCAGGTGACCGGCAAGGAGCCCTCGGAGCGCACCATCATCAAAAGGGCGCAAGCCACACCGAGCGTCGTGCACCCCGGCTCGATCTACACCACGCCGGCTAACACCAAGAACCCAAATTCGGGTATGGGCACCAGCTTTGCGGATGTCCCGACATTGCTGGCGCAGTACAAGATCGGCGCCGTGATCACCAACAAGGCGCACGCTGCCAAAGACGGCATCCGCGGCGGCATGGAGGGCATCGAGCAGCAACTAGGCGCGGGCCACAAAGTCATCGTCAGCGTCAACGGAGAACTCATCTGGCACCGGCCCGTCGAAACCAAGGACGAGAACGGAAACCCGCGGGGCGACCACGCCGTGGTGGTGACCGGTGTCGATACCGTCAATAACGTGGTGCACCTCAACGACAGCGGCACCCCCGATGGCCGCGACGAACAGATCCCCATGGCACTGTTCCTGCAAGCATGGGACGCCAGCAAGCAGCTGATGGTCGTCACCACCTAACCGGCGACCGAGTGCATATCGCGGCGGGCAGTCACCCGATGTAGTCGCACCGCGTCGGCTGCCCGCCATACGCGTTTTCGATGAACCCCAATCTGATTCACGCGAGCCGTCGATGATCAGCCTGGCGGGGAACACAATTCGGCCCTCGGCAATCACCCGTGGTCACAGTCGTGACGGCACGCCAATCTTCGGAGGTTTTTCCCGAATTCGAGGGGCTGGTATCACAATGACAAGTAATGAGCCGGTATTGGCATGTGACGCCGCGCAGAGAACCCGGAAGGGCTGGTAAGCGACGATGGTAGACAAAAGTCTCGAATTCGGTCTGCTCGGACCGTTGGAGATGACTGTTGACGGCACCCTGGTGCCGTTGGGCACCCCCAAACAGCGGGCGGTGCTCGCCATGCTGCTGATGAACCGCAACAGCCCGGTCGGCGTCGAGCGGCTTATCACCGCGCTGTGGGAAGACGAGCCTCCGTCGGGCGCGCGGGCCAGCATCCACTCCTACGTGTCCAATCTGCGCAAGCTCCTCACCGGCGCCGGTATCGACCCACGAGTCGTGCTGGCCGCGGCGCCACCGGGTTACCGGCTCAGCGTCGCCGAAAACAGTTGCGATCTGGGGCGGTTCATCACCGAGAAGACCGCGGGCGTGCACGCGGCGGCGTCCAGCCGGTTCGAGCAGGCTAGCCAGCACCTGTCGGCGGCATTGGCGCAATGGCGGGGACCGGTGCTCGAGGACCTGCGCGACTTTCAGTTCGTCGACACCTTTGCCACCTCGCTCGTGGAGGAAAAGATTCTGGTCCACACCGCGAAAGCGGAGGCCGAAATCGCTTGCGGACGCGCCGCGGCCGTGATCATCGACCTCGAAGTCCTGACCGCGGAGCACCCCTACCGCGAGCCGCTGTGGACCCAGCTGATCACGGCCTACTACCTCACCGACCGCCAATCCGACGCGCTGGCCGCGTACCGCCGGGTGAAGACGACGCTCGCCGATGATCTCGGCATCGACCCCGGCCAGACGTTGCGTGACCTCAATGAACGGATCTTGCGCCAGGAACCGCTGGACGCCAAGAAATCGGCCAGGACCACGGCAGTCGGCACCATCACCCTGCTGGACCAGCGCACCAAGGTCCCGGCTGGGAAGGCCATCGCCTACCTGCACGAAGTGTCGGGTCGCAGCTACCCACTGCGTTCGGCAGAGACCCGGATCGGACGGCTCAGCGACAACGACATCATCCTGGCCAGCGCCAATGTCAGCCGCCATCACGCCGTCATCGTCGACACCGGCACCAGCTACATCATCAACGACCTGCGGTCCTCGAACGGTGTGCATGTACAACACGAGCGGATCCGTTCTGCGGCCACGCTGAAGGACGGCGACCACGTCCGCATCTGCGATCATGAATTCACGTTCGAGATCCCTCGGGGCAACAGCAGCGAGGGATCACCCTGAAGTAGTAGAAAACCCTTGCTGTGCAAGGTTTTTCGTGATGACGATGCACTCTCGGTGCCCAGTCGGCTTGCCCGGTAACGGCATGACCAATCGCCGCAAGGCATTTCGCGGCACCGCGTGGGTGGCCGGGCGCGACCCATCGGCACCGACCGACCGAGGAGTTCTCGCGATTGTCGCGCGTCCGGATCGGCAACCGCCTACCGTGATGGTTGCTGGTCGCGGAGGTTACGGGCACGGATCGGCCCGTGATTGTTGATATGGTCGGCGGGTCTGCGGTTGATGTGGAGGATCAACGATGAGCGAGGAGCAGGCCTCACGCGCGGGGTCGATGTTTGGGCCCTACCACCTAAAACGGCTGCTGGGCCGGGGCGGGATGGGCGAGGTCTACGAGGCTGAGCACACCGTCAAAGAGTGGACGGTCGCGGTCAAGGTGATGACCGCGGAGTTCAGCAGGGACCCTGTCTTTCGCGAGCGGATGAGGCGCGAGGCGCGCACCGCCGGCCGTTTGCAGGAACCCCATGTGGTGCCCATCCACGACTACGGCGAAATCGATGGGCAGATGTTCATGGAGATGCACCTCATCGAGGGCACCGACTTGGACAGCATGCTCAACCGGTTTGGCCCGCTGACCGCGCCGCGCGCGGTGGCCATCATCACCCAGATCGCCTCGGCTCTCGACGCCGCGCACGCCGCCGGGGTCATGCACCGCGACATCAAACCGCCCAACATCCTGGTCACCCGCGATGATTTCACCTACCTGGTCGACTTCGGCATCGCCAGCGCCACCACCGACGAGAAACTCACCCAGCTCGGCACCGCGGTGGGCACCTGGAAATACATGGCGCCCGAACGGTTTTCCAACGGCGAGGTGACCTACCGCGCCGACATCTACGCATTGGCATGCGTGCTGCACGAATGCCTGACCGGCACCCCGCCCTATCGTGCGGGCACTGCCGGCGAGCTGGTCAGAGCTCATACGAGCGACCCGATCCCACAAGCCAGCGCGGTGCGCTCGGGCATCCCCAAGGCCTTCGACTCGGTGATCGCCCGCGGCATGGCGAAAAAACCCGAGGACCGCTACGCCAGTGCGGGCGATATGGCGCTGGCTGCCCACGAGGCACTCAGCAACCCCGATCAAGACCACGCCGACAACATCCTGCGACGCAGCCAAGAAGCCACGCTGGCCAGCGACATCAAGGTCGGCCCTCCCCCGACCGCACCCGCCACGGCACAACCACAGGTCAACACACCGCCGACACCGTATCCACGCCCGGGGCCGGGTTCGGGTCCGATGCCACCGCCCGCGCAGACGCCCCGGCCCTGGGCACCCGAGAGCGGCCCCGTCCCCACCCCCAGCCAGCCAGTCTCCGGCCCGCAGTATTACCAAGGCAGCAGCGGCAACTGGGCCGGCGCGCCGCCGGGCACCCCGCCGCCGGGCGGCCCCACTCCGTGGAGCCTGGGACAGCAGCCCCCGCCCAAGCCCAAACGCAGCCCCTGGCCGATCGTCGTCGGGGCCTCCGCCCTGGTCGTGGTGCTCGTGCTCGCCGCTGTCGGCATCTACGTCGCCACACAGGACGAGGACAACCCGCAGCCGCACCCCACCGCGAGCAGCACCCCAACCCCAACGACGACCAGGACCTCGCCCAAGACCACCACGACCACCCCGGCCGGCGACCTCGACGGCCAGCTGCTGGGTCGGGTGCCCCTGGGCTACCCGAGTGGCGTGTGCACCGCGACGACTCCCAAGCCGAACACCATCTGGGCGGATGCGCTCGCCATGGTCGACTGCGAGCAGAACATCAACCCGGGCGGCCCGTCTCGAGCGGTCTATGGACTTTTCGCGAATCCGAATGTCCTGAAAGACGCGTTCGACGCCGACATCAAACTTCTGCAGATGGCCACCTGCCCTGCAGGAACAAAGAACCCGGAACCGTGGCAGCACCCGAACGCCCCGAACGTGGACGTCGGCATGGTCGCATGCGGCACCTACAACAACCACCCGAACATGGTCTGGAGCAACCAGGTCAAGCTGTTGCTGTGTGATGTCCTTGGGGACCCCCCGTCCATCGAGGATATGCACACGTGGTGGACCAAGTTCGGTGGGTGAGCCGTAATCCGTATCGTGCGACTATCGCCCAAGGCACCAAAGATAAGCCGGCCCAACAGAATTGGCTAGCTAACACAGCGGAGGATATGCGTGGACGACAGGACCGATATGGTCACCACCATTCCCGGGTTGGAGCTGCGGGCCGGCGGACGTACCTGGCAGGCCACCGGTGGACGGTCCTGAGCATTGGCCGCGCATACGAAGCCGACATCCAGCTGGAGAACCCGAGAGTGTCCCGCCACCACGCGGTGCTGCAACCGACACCCGCGGGATGGGTCCTGGTCAACCGCAGCAGCAACGGGATGTTCGTGAACGGGCAGCGAGTGGAGAGTCTGACGATAAGCCAGCCCATCACCGTCGTGCTCGGGTCGGTGTCCTCCGGGGAGGCGCTGGAGCTCTGCCCCATTGCCCCACAGCCCCGCCCCCCTGCGACATAACCCGTTGCACGGCCGACACGACCGGTCGGCGAGACCACGGTTGCCCGGCCGCCGACCGCGGTGCACACAATTGACCAGCTAGTCATCGGCGATCGGCCGCGCCCCGATAACAACGTCGTGCTCGACGACTTGCTGGTCTCCCGCCACCATGCCGTGTTGCGGCGCTCCGGCAACCAGTGGGAACTCGTCGACAACGGCAGCGCCAACGGAACCTACGTCAACGGCAACCGGATCACCCGCGCGATCATCGGACCCGACGACATCGTCGGCATCGGCCACCACTGCTGCACCTGTCCGGTGACCGGCTCGTGGAATACGTCGACATCGGCGATGTGTCCTACGAGGCGTCCAACCTGCGGGTGGTCACCAACAAGGGCAAGGTGTTGCTGGCCAACATCAGCTTCGCCCTGCCGCAACGCAGCTTCATGGCGGTGGTGGGGCCAAGTGGCGCAGGGAAATCCACGCTGTTGGGCGCACTGACCGGATTCCGCCCGGCCAGCAGCGGCGAGGTCCGATACGACGATCGAGACCTCTACCAGAACTACGCCGAGCTCCGCCACCGGATTGGCTTCGTGCCGCAGGACGACATCCTGCACACTCCGCTGACAGTGCGCCGAGCGCTGAATTACGCAGCGCGACTGCGGTTTCCGCACGACGTCTCCGCCAAGGAACGCAAGCAGCGCATCGACGAAGTCCTCAACCGAGCTCGGACTGGCAGCGCATGCCAATCAACGGATCGACAGTTTGTCGGGCGGTCAGCGCAAACGCACCAGCGTGGCGCTGGAACTGCTGACCAAACCCTCGCTGCTGTTCCTCGACGAACCCACGTCGGGCCTTGACCCGGGCTACGAGAAATCCGTCATGCAGACCCTGCGCACGCTGGCCGACGACGGCCGGTCGGTGGTGGTGGTCACCCATAACACCGCGCAGCTGAATCATGTGTGACCGGCTGCTCATCTTGGCGCCCGGCGGTCGGCTGGCCTACTTCGGTCCGCCGCAACAAGCGCTGAGCCTACTTCAATTGCAACGACTTCGCCGACCTGTTCACCCTGCTCGAACACGACACCACCACCGACTGGACCGGCCGGTTCAACACGTCACCGCTTCAAGCAGCCCTGACCGGGCCACACGCCGGCCATCAAAGCAGCGCAAACCACCTGCAACGCCCGCCGCCAAGCCGGTCGCCCAGCAGAGCGCGTTCGCCCAGTTCACCACCCTGTGCCGGCGCTATCTGGCGGTCATTGCCGCCGATCGCCAGTACTCGGTGACCCTGCTGGTTCTGCCGCTGCTGCTGAGCCTGTTCGCGCACGCCGTCCCGGGCAAGGCCGGGTTGTCGCTGACCAAGGCCATCGAGACGAAGTCGACCCAGCCCTCGTCAATTGCTGGTGTTGCTGATCATCGGTGGCGCGCTGATGGGCTGCGCCGCCTCGATCCGCGAAATCGTCAAGGAACGGGCCATCTATCAACGCGAACACGGCATCGGCTTGTCACGCGGCGCCTATCTGGCCTCCAAGTTGGTGGTCCTGACCGCGTTGACCAGCTCTGCAAGGGCTGATTCTGGGTTTCCTCGGCGTCGTGGCTCTGGCCCCCGCCGGATCAGTCCTGTGTACTGCCGTGGCCCAGGGTCGAAGTGGCGCGTAGCGGTGGTCGCCGTCACCGTGGTCTCGATGCTGATCGGTCTGCTGATTTCGGCGATAATCGGCAACGCCGACCGAGGCATGCCGCTGCTGGTGCTCGTGGTCATGGCCGAACTCGTGCTGTGCGGCGGGATGTTCGGGGTGAAGGGCCGACATCCCGCTGGAGCAGTTGGCGTGGCTATCGCCGTCCCGGTGGGCCTACGCGATGGCCGCCTCGACCATCGATCTCAACGACTCTGCGCCGGACCGCGGCCGGTGACGAAGACCCGATGTGGGATTACGCGGCCAGTAGCTGGTTGATAGCCGTCGGCGCATGCGCCGTCCAGGCGATCGTGCTGGTGATCCTGCTCGCGGTGCGACTCAGGCAGCTTGACCCGCAACGCAAAGCAGGCAAGTGAGCACTGCCTAGGCGTGCTTCGGCCACCAGCGGGAGCGCGCTGACAGCCAGAGAGCCGCAGGATCAATTGAACCGACAGCAGCCGGTACCCGACGTAATACACGCCGTATGACCAGGCCCGCTCGGCGCTGACGCGCCACTGCAGCGGCAACATCGCCGCGACGCCGATCAAGGCAGCCATGACGGCGAGGTGAGCCTTGAAGTCGGTCCCGGTGGCCATGGAGCAAGGGTCTACCGACGTACTGCGGAGATCCTTGATGAATCCTTGGAGCGCAGCGCACATTTGAGGGCAGCATCGACGACGGCGGGCAGCCGCGGGACGCCCTGTCGATGTTTGCCGTTATCGAGCGCCCGACCAGGCCGACGCATACGGTCATGAGTGCTCACCGGCGGGTTGCGGCCGACGGCGTCTGCCGGGAAGTTGTTGATATGTGTCGGCGGGTTCGCGGTTGGTTTGGAGGATCAGCGATGAGCGAGGAGCAGGGCTCGCGGGCGGGGTCGATGTTCGGGCCCTACCACCTGAAACGGCTGCTGGGCCGGGGTGGGATGGGCGAGGTCTACGAGGCCGAGCACACCGTCAAAGAGTGGACGGTCGCGGTCAAGCTGATGTCGGACCAGTTCAGCAAGGACCCGGTGTTTCGCGAGCGGATGAAGCGCGAAGCCCGCACCGCGGGCCGTTTGCAGGAACCCCACGTGGTGCCCATCCACGACTACGGCGAAATCGACGGAAAAATGTATCTGGAGATGCGCCTCGTCGAGGGCACCGACCTGGACAGCTTGCTCAAGCGGTTCGGCCCGCTGACGCCGCCGCGCTCGGTGGCCATCATCACCCAGATCGCCTCGGCGCTGGACGCCGCGCACGCCGCGGGGGTGATGCACCGCGACGTCAAACCGCCCAACATCCTGGTCACCCGGGACGATTTCGCCTACCTGGTCGACTTCGGCATCGCCAGCGCCACCACCGACGAGAAACTCACCCAGCTGGGCACGGCGGTGGGCACCTGGAAATACATGGCCCCGGAACGATTTTCCGATGACGAAGTGACCTACCGCGCCGACATCTACGCGTTGGCGTGCGTGCTCCACGAATGCCTGACCGGGGCCCCGCCGTATCGCGCCGACAGCGCCGGCGTGCTGGTCACCGCCCACCTGATGGACCCGATCCCGCAGCCCAGCGCGGTGCGCTCGGGCATCCCCAAGGCCTTCGACGCGGTGATCGCGCGCGGCATGGCCAAAAAGCCCGAGGACCGCTACGCCAGTGCGGGCGATCTGGCGCTGGCCGCCCACGAGGCACTCAGCGACGCCCGATCAAGACCACGCCGACAACATCTTGCGGCGCAGCCAAGAAGCCACCCTGCCGGGCCGCGCAGCCACGCCGACGATCCGCGGCCACCGCGACCGCCGCCTCCGGCGCCAGCGGCGCCAGCCACACCGCCGCCGCCCCCGCCGCCGGCGCCGTACCCGGCGTCCGGGCCCGGCTTCGGGTCCGATGCCACCGCCCGCGCAGACCCGTCGCCCCGGCGGGCCCCCAGAGCGGCCCGATCCCCACCCCCAGCCAGCCCGCCCCGGCCCGCAGTACTACCAAGGCAGCAGCGGCAACTGGGGCAGCCCGCCACCGGGCGGCCAGCCGCCCGCGCAGCCCGCCAGCCCCACGCCGTGGAACCTGGGACAGCAACCCCCGCCCAAGCCCAAACGCAACCCCTGGCCCATCATCGCCGCCGTCGCCGTCGTGCTCGTGGTCATCGTCGGCGCCGTGGGCATCTGGCTGGTCATTCACCCGACCCGGCGCCGCCGCCGAACCCGATATCGGCCGATCGTCTCAGCTCGCCTGCTGCTGAGCTCCGTCGGATATCAACTCCATCATGGGCGCATCGACATGCAGCCCGGCAAACCCATCACGTCGATGGACACGTCACTCGATGACGGTGTCAGCAGCCGGACTGCCAGGGCGCGCTCTACACCAGCCAGGATCCGGTGTACGCCGGCAGCGGCTTCACCGGCATCAACGCACTGGTGTCCGCCAGAGCCGGGCGACAACAACGACCATTGGGTCAACCAAGCCGTGGTGGCGTTTCCGACCGCCGACAAGGCCAAGGCGTTCCTGCAGAGCTCGGCAGACAAATGGAAGAACTGCGCCGGCCAGACCGTGACGGTCACGAACAGTTCGAGCAAGACCTACCGGTGGACGTTTGCCGCAAATCAAGGGCAGCCCACCGAAGATCATCGGTGCTGGAGACCCAGGAAGGCGCCGACGGCTGGGAGTGCGAGCGCGCGATGGGCGTGGCGAACAATGTGATCGTCGACACCAACGCGTGCGGGTACCACATCAGCGATCAAGCCGGCCAGATCGCTGACAAGATCATCGCCAAGGTCAACAGCGTCAGCGACGGTCATTCGATACTGAAGTACCACCAATGCCGAAGCGGCACTGCGGCATTGGCTCAAGCTTCCAGGTCTGGCCCCTGCGCGCGCAGATCGTCGACCGCCGACATGGCGTTGCGCAGCTTGGCCAGCCATTCCTCGGTGTGCTCACCGACAAGCTTGACCGACCACGCCAGTGCGTCGGCGCGGGACCTGGCGACACCGGCGTCGACCAACGTGTCAAGCACCTGGCGTTCCGGTTGCTTCAAGCGCGTCATCACCGGAACTGCGATGTGCGTGAACAGAATTCGCTCGGTGCCGTCTTTAGAGCCAATCTCGACGCCCCAGGAAACCTTGCGTCCGTAGCGATCTTGGGCTTCGTCGGCGATGCTCATTCGCTCGGAACGGGTCTCCTCACGGAACCGCGAGGCCCGGCCCTCGGCGCGCGCCTCGCTCTCGTCCTTCCCGGCGTCTGCTCGGCCAGCTTGCCGACGACCGTGATCTCTTCGCGGTCGACGACGACCGTCGGGTCGCCGTCGAACCAGTCTTCGGGTAGGCGTCCGGCGAACCATTCCGCCGCGCCGCTGGCGTCGGGTTGCTGCGCTTGCTGCCAGCCCCCGGGGCGACCGTGCCGCCTTGAGGTGTGATGTGATTTCATAATTACATGATTACACCGTTACAGATGTAATGCGTAGCGGCTTCGCCCGCAGCGAACGTCAGATGGTCGCGAAAGTTGGCGATTGCGGAATCGCAAAACCGTTGAAATGGCCCGCTCAACGGCGTATTTTTGGGAGCGAAGCAGGCCCGGAAGCGGCCGAGTCAAAGAACCGGCAGAGGGGAAGGAGCCGGCCGCGTCGGACCGTGTCAGACGCCCCCCAGAGCCGCCCGGGCCTGCCTAAACGTTCACCGATTCGTTGTCGCCGGAGTAACCGCCCCGGCGGACCCGGAAAAGCTTGACTTCGTTCTTGACGCCCTTGAGGCGACGTGCACCCGCGAAGGATCCGGAAAAGTCCCCGGATTCACCGACGGCCTCCCACACGGAATCGGCGACCAGCACGGTGCCGGCGCGCGCCACCCCGGTGACTCGGCTTGCCACGTTGACCGGGCTGCCGAACCAGTCGCCGGCCCGGCTCACCGCCATCCCGGAGGAGACGCCCGCTCGCAGCCGGGGAAAGTCGTTGTCGGTATCGACCGCCTCGACAAGCTTCAACACGACGTCGAGCAACGGCGCAGGCTCCGGGCAGACGAACATCACCGCGTCCCCGATGGTTTTGATGAACCGGACCGGCGGGGCCGTCACGTCGCGAGCCAGACCCGCCAGCCTGCTGGCGAGCTGACCCAGCTCCTCGGGTGACACCACTTCGCCCAGCCGGGTGAATCCGACGAGGTCGGCGAAGGCAACGGTGACCTCGCGCGCTCCCGGCAATGGTTTGCCCGCGGCCCGCTCCGCGGCATTGACCGCTTCGGTCTCCATCATGTGGCGCAGCTGCATGAACAGCATTTGCTCGATCATCGGCCCAAGCTGCGGCGCAATCTGGCTCACCAGCGCCTTCGACGCCTTGGCGACCTCCAGCTCGGCGGCGCCCGGGCGCATGATCGCCGCCAGCGCCGCATAACGCATGACTTCGGCGGCATGTGACAGACCTTCGGCGAGGACCCGCACGACGAGGACCACTTGATCGGGCTCCAAGCCCAGCTCCACGAACCGCTGGGCATATGCGCGCGGCCTCACCGTCGGCGCGCATGTGGACCGACCGCATCGGGATCGTCCACCCTGGCCAGCCCGATGGCGCGCTGCACGCGCTGCAGCAGCATCAGGTCAATGCCGTATCGCTCGCTGATCTCGCGCGCCGATACGTAGGTACCGTCGTCGCCGATCAGGCGGCGGCTGGCCAGCAGCAGCGGCGGGTTGGTGGCGCGGATCTCGTCGGCGGTGATGCCCTGTTCCAGCAGCCACTGCACGAGCTCGGCACGTTCGGTGCGCGCGGTGCCCTCGACTCCGTCGAGCAGATCGTCGATGTTCTGGTCGACCCCGTCGTCCACGTGGTCAACGTACAACGCCGACGGGCCATGATGTGTTGTGATGACCGCGCCGCTTCTGCATGGGTTCCCGCCCGTCGTCGACGACCGCGCCGGGATGCTGATCCTGGGCTCGTTTCCGAGCGCCCAGTCGCTGGTGGCACGCCAGTATTACGCCAATCCACGAAATGCGTTCTGGCCCATCACCGCTGAGCTTTTCGGTTTCGACGCAGAACGCGCCATACGAGTCCCGCCTGGCGGCGTTGCGATCGCACGGAGTCGCCCTGTGGGATGTGCTGCACACGTGCCGCCGAGCCGGCAGCGCGGACTCCGCGATCGACCCGAAAAGCTTGGTGGTCAACGACTTTGCCGAGTTGTTCGCCAACTACCCGCACCATCACGCGGGTTTACTTCAACGGCGCCAAAGCCGCCGAGTTGTATCGCAGGCTGGCACGCCCGGATCGAGCGACTCCATTTCCAGCGGCTGCCGTCGACCAGCCCCGCCCACGCCACGCGGCCGGGCGTCAAGCTGGCGGCCTGGCGGGCGATATGGCAGTCGACGCTCATGACACCGGCGGTCGGCGGTGGGCCCACGGTCGGGCCGCTTCGATCTGCGCAGACAGCGACAGCAGCGTCGATTCGTCGTACGGCCGGCCCACCAGTTGTACCGACAACGGCAGGCCGTCACCGTCGAAGTCCCACGGCACCACCGCGGCGGGCTGACCCGTCACGTTCCAGGGCGCGAAGTAGGGAACCTTCTGGGCGACCAGCAGCAGTGTCGACACGGCGCCGCGGCGCCGGTAGGCACCGATGCGCGACGGGCCGTTCGCGGTGCCCGGCGTGATGACGACGTCGACCTCATCGAAGATCGATTGGACCTTGGCGCTCACGCGCTCCTCGACGGCCCGCACGGCTGTCATCCTTCGGTCCGAGAAGAACGAGCCCATGCGTGCGATGTTGCGGGTGCGTGCTTCGAGCCGTTCCGGGTGAGCCTGCGATTCGGCCTCGTCGTTGATGCCGCGCAGATAGCGGGGCAGGAAGTTGGCATAGAGCGAGGCCAACGGATACGAAGGGTCGGCCGTGATGACCTCGTGCCCCAGATCGCGAAGCAATGCACCGGCCTGGTCGACGGCCGCCAACTCTTCGCGCCCGACCCGCTGCGGGAGCGTGGGGATCTTGGTGCTCAACGCAATTCGCAGTTTGCCGGGATCGCGGGTGGCCGCGCCAACGAACTCGCCCTCGGGGCCGGCGATCGTGTTGGTGGCATCGAGAAACAGCGCCGCGTCCCGCACCGATCGTGCGATCGGACCGTTGACGCTCAGCCCGTACCACGCGCAGTCGTGCGGTTCCAGCGAGACGCGATCGCGCTGCGGTTTCAGCCCGAACAGGCCACACCAGCTGGACGGAATGCGAATCGAGCCGCCGCCGTCGGATCCCAGCGCCAGCGGGGCCAGTCCGGCGGCGACCGCGGCACCGCTCCCGCCGCTGCTTCCGCCCGGACTGCGCTGCGGGTTCCACGGGTTGCGGGTCGCGCCGAACGTCAGTGACTCGGTGAACGGGAAGATCATCAGCTCGGGCACATTGGTCTTGCCGATGATCACCGCGCCGGCCGCCCGCAACCGGCGCACCGCCTCCGCGTCGGAGGTCACCGGCGGACCGTGGCCGCCGCTGCCCCGCGCCGTCACCTCGCCGGCGACGTCGACGTCATCCTTGATCGCGACCGGCACGCCGAGCAGCGGCAGCCGCTCGCCGGCGTCGAGGCGCTCCTGGGCCGCATACGCTTCTTCGCGCGCGCTGTCGGACAGCACCACGCGGTAACAGCGCAGCTCGGTGTCCAGACGCGCAATCCGGTCTAGGTAGACCTCGAGTAGGTCCGGCGCGCTGATTTCACCGTCGGCAAGCATCTGTGCCAGTGCGCCCGCACCGGCGAAGGCGAGTTCACGCACGTCCATTGCCGCAGCGTAGCCCGCGCGGCCACGGTCGCCGTCTTGGCCGTTTGATCATGTGCACAACCGGCTCCAGCGGTGCGCACGGTGGCTCGGTCCCCACATGGCCGTGTCGAGCAAACCAGTACGGTGGCCAGATGTCCTGCGTGTTCTGTGCGATCGTCGCCGGGGAAGCTCCGGCGATCCGGATCTGCGAAGACGACGACTACCTGGCGATCCTTGACTTCCGACCGTTCACGCGCGGCCACACCCTGGTGATCCCGAAACGGCACAGCGTGGATCTGACCGATACCCCGGCGCAGACGTTGGCCGAGATGATCACCATCGGCCAGCGGATCGCCCGTGCTGCCCGGGCGACGGAATTGGCCGACGCAACAAACATCGGCATCAACGACGGCAGCGCGGCTTTCCAGACGGTGTTCCACATCCACCTGCACGTGCTGCCCCGCCGCAACGGCGACAAGCTTTCGGTGGCCAAGGGAATGTTGCTGCGCCGGGACCCGGATCGGGAAGCCACCGGGCAAATCCTGCGCGACGCGCTGGCACGCATCGACGCCAGTCAGTAAGACTGGACGCATGAGCAATCTCACCCTGCTGGAGCGGCTGTTCCTCGCCCCTCTGCTGCAAATCCACGACACGCTCTACCGGAAGACCGACGGGCGGATCGGGCACCACGTACCCGGGATGCCGGATAGTTTGCTGTTGCACACGATCGGGGCGAAGACCGGCCAGCAGCGCTCCTCCACATTGACCTACGCCAAGGACGGCAACTCGTACCTGATCGTGGCGTCCTACGGCGGTAGCGATAAAGCCCCCGGGTGGTACCACAATCTGCGCAAGCGCCCGGAGTGCGAAATCAACGTCGGCCCCAAACGATTTCCGGTCACCGCACGCAGCATCACCCCCGACGATGCCGACTATGCGCGGCAGTGGGAGATCGTCAACAAGAACAACGGCAACCGGTACGACGGCTACCAGACCCGGACGTCGCGACCCATCCCGATCGTCGCGTTGACGCCTGCCTAATCGCACCAAGCCGCACAAAAGCACCAACTTGCACAAATAGACGTTTATCCTGCCCTAGCAGTGGTGAAGCTCGAGGCGTTCACCACACGCGCCGATCGGGTGGAGCAGCTATGAATCGCTGGACGGGAAATCCGTGGCAGCGGCTCGGGCTGCCGCCCCGGGTGGGGTGGATCGTCGTCGGCGCATACGCGGTGGCGATGGCGCTGGTCGCAGCCTCGTGGATCCGGGGATGGAAGGGCGCCTACGGGACTCGGCCGGTCGACGAAGGTGCGACGCTGGCGTGTCTGCTGCTCGCGGCGGCAGCTGCCGGCTACGCGGCCCGCTTCGCCGTCGCGCGCCCCAGAATCGGATGGCTGGCGATGGTGGCCGGCCTGCTGGGCTGGGCGGTAGGCGAGGTCATCTGGGGGGTCTATGACGTGCGTCCGGACCTCGATCACGCCACCCACCCGGCCGCGGCGGAGGTCGTCCTGCTCGCCTGGCCGATCGGAGCCATGGCGTCGTTGCTGCTGTTGTCCCACCTGAATCCGCACAGCCAACGGCGACTGACGCTTGACGGTCTCATCCTGGCCACGTCTCTGTTCGTGGTCTCCTGGGTATTCGTCCTGGGTCAACAGCTGCGCGAAGGCAGAGGCTCGCAGCTCGCGACGTTCGCTGAGATTTTCATCGATGTCGCGCTCTTGACGACGGCGCTCTTGATGCTGTCGCGGGGCCAGCCCGGTGAGCGGCCTTCCAGGAGCCTGGTGGCCTGCGGAACCGCGACGATCAGTGTTGCCGACATCGCGACCGTGTTCGATACCGGGATAGGCGGCTACCAGGTCACCGATCTCGGCAGCCTGGGCCGAGTGGTCGGACTGGGAATGATCGCGCTGGCCGCCCTGTCCAGCGTGAAGGAGTCCCCCACGGCGGCGGCGCGGAATGTGGCGCTTTCGCGCGCCCTGCTGACGTTGCCCTACGTACCGTTGCTGCTGGCTGCGGCGGTCGGACTAGGCCACGCAGTCAACCTGATGGCACACGGGCCGATGCTCGTCGCGCTCGGGATTCTCGCCGGCGCGGTGCTCGCCCGGCAATTCCTGGTGCTCATCGAGAATCAGAAGTTGTTGACCGAGGTGGCCTGGGAAGCATTTCGGGACAGCCTGACCGGGCTGCCCAATCGCGCCCACTTCCTCCATCGATTGGACGAAGCCGTGGCCCGCCGAAGTCACGACAGCGCGCCGATTGCGGTGTTGTGCCTTGATCTGGACAACTTCAAAGCGGTCAACGACGGGTTGGGGCACCCCGCCGGCGACGAACTTCTGATCCGGGTCGCCGGACGGCTCACCGCTGCGCTACACGAAAACGGCCTCGTTGGCCGCCTAGGGGGTGACGAATTCGCGGTACTGCTCGAGAGTTCCGTCGAAGAATCCCAAGCGGCGGCGCAGGATGTCCTCGAGGCGTTCAGCGCCCCGATCGTGATCGACGGCGTTCCCGTCGCGATTCGACCGAGCATCGGCTTCACGGTGGCCACCGCCGGAACGGCATGCACCGTCGATCAGCTCCTCCGGCACGCCGACCTGGCCATGTATACCGCCAAACGCGAAGGCGGCCAATGTGTCCGCAGCTTTGTGCCGGATATTCCGTTCTCCTACGCATTCCCGCGCTCGACCGACTCGTTGGCATCGGCCTTGCCAGACAGAATGGCGGGCTGGGCGCCCATTTCGGCAGCTGCGTCGGTCCACCCAGCCGCTGCGGGGCTAGCCGGCTCGGCACGCACTGTGCGGACGAAGACTAAAATTGCGAGGCCGACACTTGACCAACCGCGGGGTTCGCCCGACGGCGCCCGATGGCCGCCGAAGCCAATCCGGATTGCCATGGTGCTGTTGGCGATTGGCGTGATCGTCTTCACCGCGACAAGCGCTTTCGGTCCACCTGCCAACCGCGATGCATTTTTCACCGAAACGTTGTACTCGGCGTTGAACCTGTTGGCAGCCGCGCTGATTGCCCTGCGCGCTTACCGTCTGGCGACCGACCGTTGGGCCTGGCTTCTGATCGCGGTCGGCATGACCTTCTCGGCGGTAGGTGACGTCGTCTACGAGGGATGGGTACCCGACGGACAGTCCCCGTCGGCGGCCGACCCGGAGTATCTCGCTTTCTATCCGTTCGTCTATCTCGGGCTGCTGTTGCTGCTGCGGGCGCGCCTGGCATCGGTACCGATTCCGATCCGGCTCGACCCCCTGGTATGCGGTCTGGCCATGGCCGGGCTGGCCGTGGCGCTGCGGGCGGGACCCCTCCACGCGGCCGCGGATCGCGCACCACAAACCGTTCTGGTCGGCCTGCTCTACCCGTGGGGCGACCTGGTCCTGTTGGCACTGGCCGCAGGAATGTTGCCAGCAATTCTCTGGCGCAACGAATTCCAGTGGGCCCTACTTGCTGCGGGGTTGATGGGGTTTGCGGTTGCGGACACGGTGTACCTTTTCGAGACCGCTGCGGACTCGTACCGGGTTGGCTCCACGCTCGACGCCTTGTGGCCCGCGTCGTCGCTACTGCTGGCAATGGCGAGCTGGGCGCCCAGGTCATCGGTGAAAACTGCGCCGAAACGTGGATTTCGCAGCTACGCCGTGCCGATGGCGTGGGCACTCGTTGCTCTCGGAGTTGCTGTCTGGGATCAAAACTCGCGATTCGCGGCGGCGCTGGCCGGGTTGAGTCTGATCACGGTCGCCGTGCGATTTTCGCTCACCTTCCGTGATGTCAGCATGATGGCCGACAGTTACCAGCATGCTATGACCGACGAATTGACCACGCTGCCCAACCGGCGGTCACTGGCGACGACCTTGACCACATTGTCCGGCTTCCGGTTGGCGGGGTCCGAGTCGATACCGAGGACATCATCACACACAGCACTGCTGTTGGTGAATCTCTATGGGTTACAAGAGATCAACGACTCGATCGATCGCGATCTCAGCAACGAGCTGTTGCTCCATATCGCGAATCGACTTGCGAACACCCTGCGACGTGAGGATCTGCTCGCCCGAGTGGGCGAGGACGAATTCGCGATCCTGCTGACCAAGGGGGCGGACCTCGGCGGCGCACGCGCCCAAGCCGGCCTTATGCTCGAGGCCCTGCGTGAACCGTTCGCGCTGGATCCGATCACTCTGCGAGTCGATGCGTGTGTCGCTATTGCGTTGTGCCCCGACCATTGTGACCATCCGCAGGAGCTGCTGAGTCGCGCCGAGACAGTGCTTCCACACGCCAAATCCGCCATAAGCAGGATCGCGTTCTATGAAGCGACGTTGGCGGTGTCTCGCGAAAACGACGCCAACCTCATCGAGGAGTTGCGCACCGCGCTATTAGAGGGTGACGAGCCGACGGTGTATTACCAGCCCAAGATCAACGCGAGCGACGGCAGTGTCCACAGCGTTGAGGCACTGCTGCGTTGGAACCACCCCAGCCGTGGATTGCTGCAGCCCGAGGAGTTCCTACCCGCCGCCGAACGCGCCGGGCTGATGCGCAAGGTGGCCAATCGAGCGCTCGCGGTCGCGCTCAAGCAGATCAGATCCTGGCGCGACGAGGGCGTCGCCTCATCCGTCGCGGTGAACCTGGCAACGACGAACCTGCTCGATCTCGAACTTGTTGGCACGATCGGATGGCTACTGCGGACCCACGAATTGCCCGCGAACGCCCTCATCGTCGAGATCACCGAAAGCGCCCTGGTCGACTCGGTGCGGTCCCGCGATACGGTGGCCGAACTGCAGTGCCTCGGCGTTCGCATCTCGCTTGACGACTATGGCACCGGGTGGTCGTCGCTGGCCCGCCTGCAGGATGTCACGGTCGATGAGCTGAAGCTCGACAGAATTTTCGTGGCGCGACTGGCCCAAGACGCGCGATCGGTCGCCATTGTGCGCTCCACGGTGGCGTTGGCAGACAGCCTCGGAGCAGACCTCGTCGCCGAGGGAGTCGAAGACGAGGTCACGTTGAGCGCACTGCGGCGGTTCGGCTGCAACATCACCCAGGGGTTCGTGCACTGTCCGCCGGTGCCGCCGAGCGACCTAGAGGACTGGATCAGCAGCCATGTGCCCCAGCTCAATTCACTCAACCCGAGCAGGCCGGCGTATCGGACTGAGCGCTAGAACAATTCCTTGGCCAGCAGCTCCAGCGTTGCCACCCGCCCCGGCGCGGTGACGGGGTCGGTGCCACGACGAGCCGATGCGACCGGGTTCACCATCACCTCGTCGACACCGAATTGTTCGGCAAGCGCCCGCAACTGGTCGGCGGCCGCGGCGGGAGTCCCGAGGACGGCACGTTGCAGCCCACTGTCCACGATGTGCTGTTGCTGCGGCGTCAGTTCCGCGACTTGAGCTTCCTCCACCAGAGGGACCGGACCCAGCGGCTGGCCGGTCCGTAGCCGCGCCATCATCTGCAGGTTAGGCAGCATCAATGCCGTTGCCTCGTCCCGTGTTTCGGCTACCGCCGCATTCACCGTCAAGAACGTGACCGGCTCGGCAGTCAATGTGCTGGGCACAAATCGCGACCGATACAGCTCGAGCGCCTCTTCGGTCCCCTTGCCGGAGAAGTGATGTGCGAACACGTAGGGCAGCCCCTTGGCCGCGGCCAAATGCGCCGAGTACATCGACGAGCCCAGCAGCCACAGTCGCGGTTCGCTGGCCGCGGCCGGGGTGGCCTTGAGCCGATATTCCCCCGAGCGCAGTGGAACCAGCACGCCGCGCGCGCTCATCAACGCGGCCACGTCGTCGAGATACTCCGGGAAGTTCTCGATGTCGCGATCATCGCGGGCGCCGCGCAACGCGTAGGACGTGACGGGGTCCGAGCCGGGCGCCCGGCCGATGCCCAGGTCGATTCGGCCCGGGGCGGCGGCTTCCAGCAGGGCGAACTGTTCGGCAACCGCCAGCGGCGCATGATTGGGCAGCATGACGCCGCCGGATCCGAGTCGCACTCGCGAAGTCTGCGCGGCCAGATAGGCGAGCAGCACCGGCGGACTGGTCGCGCCCACCGAAGGCATGTTGTGATGTTCGGCGACCCAGTAGCGAGTAAAGCCCAGACGGTCGGCGGTCTGCGCCAGCTGCACGGTGGCCGCCAGCGCGTCCCCGGTCGACTGATCGGTGCGTACCGGGACGAGATCGAGAACGGAAAGACGCACGATGGCGTCAACGCATCCGGCGCAGTGTTCGTTCCCGGTTAATAGTTGCTCGGCGTGATCGAGTTCACGATCGCCTCGAACTGCTCCTGCGATATGGGCGCACCGCCGGGAATATTGTCGGTGGCCAGAAATTGTGTGCGCTCGGTATATCCGTGAAAGCGCTTGAAGTAGTTGGAGAAGCCGAGCCCGTGGTCGACCCAGTCGCCCTGGGTGGCGCGTTTGAGCTCGCCGGCGAGGATGTAGGCGCCCAGCAGCGCGACACTGGTCCCCTGGCCCGACAACGGCGAGCAGCAGTACGCGGCGTCGCCCACCAGCGCGACTCGGCCGATCGACCAGTGATCCATCAGGATCTGCGCCATCTCGTCGAAGTAGAAATCCGGCGCGTTGCGCATGAACTTCAGCAGTTGCGGTCGCACCCAGCCGTCACCGGACATCCGCTCCTCCACCGCGGCGAATTGGGTTTCGGTGTCGCGGTAGTCGATCCGCAGTTCGGCGTCCATGAAGCCCAACATGGCGCGCGCCTCGGTGTTGTTGCGAGCGCTGTAGACCCCGGCCATCGTGGCGTCCCCGTAGTGCCACATCTGCCAGTAGTCCAGATCCAGGAAGTTGGGCACGGTGAAGATCGCGGCGTGTGTCCCGAGCCTTTTGATGAATCGCTCCTCGGGGCCGAAAACCAGTCGGCGCACGTTGGAGTGCAAGCCGTCGGCGCCGATCACCAGATCGAAGCTGCGCGCCGGCGAGCGTTCAAAAGTCACATCGACGGCGGTACCACGGTTCTGGACAGCGGCGATGCTGTCGTCGAAGAGGTATTCGGTCGCGGGCTGCGTTGCCCCGTAAAGCAACTCGACCAAGTCGTCACGCAGCAGCTCGATGTCGGGGTTGTCGATCCGACCGCCGGTGGGCGTCGATTCGGTGTCCCGGGATAGCTCGTTGCCGTCGCTGTCGACGACGGAAGAGCCGCGAATCCCCGTCTTGCGGTCCGCGGCGGCGGCCAGCAGCCCCATGCGGTCCAGCACCGTCAGCGCCGGACCCCGCACATCGATCGCCTGCCCGCCCGGGCGCAGCCCGGGGTGCCGCTCCACGACGGTGACCGAATAGCCATACTGCCCAAGCCAATACGCCAACGTTGTACCGGCGACACTGGCCCCGGAAATCAATACCTCGGTCACTTAATCCCTGCCAGCTTCTTGGCCTCAATGAATACGTCGTCGAGCATTGCCGGGGTCAGCCTACCGGTGAACATGTTTTGCTGGCTCGGGTGGTAGCAACCCAGCAAACGCACACCCGACGGCAGCTCGGCCACGACGCCATGGCCGAACCGCGGCTTGGGCACCCCTCGAATTCCGGCTGCGCCCGGCAGTCGCAGCGCGATCTGCCAGCCGAACCCACCCAACGCCACGACCACGCGGACGTGATCGGAGACCAACCGCCATTCGGCTTCCAGCCAGGGCCAGCAGGTGTCACGTTCCGCCGGGGTCGGGGCGTTGGCCGGAGGCGCGCACCGTACCGGTGCGGAGATCCGAATCTGCTTGGTCTGCAACCCATCCGCGGCGTCGACGCTGATCGGCTGGTTTACCAGCCCGGCCCGGTACAGGGCCGCGTACAGCTGGTCCCCGGACCGGTCGCCGGTGAACATCCGTCCGGTCCGGTTGGCGCCGTGCGCTGCTGGCGCCAACCCGACGATGAATAGCCGCGGCCGCTGCGATCCCCAGCCCGGTACCGGCCGGCCCCAATACGGTTGGTCGGCAAACGCTCGCCGTTTGGCGACAGCAACATCCTCGCGCCAGGTGACCAGCCGCGGGCAGGCGCGACAGACGCTGACCAAGGCGTCCAGCTCCGGAATCGAGCCGACCTCGCCGGCCAGCGCCGCAACCTGCGCGGCATCGGTGGCCTCGGGAGTCTGCGGCGTGGCCGGATCGCCGGGCCACCCGGTACCGGGCTGCACCGGCGAATCAAATGCCAATCCGGTATTCGGGTGAACAAGCACATGAACATCCTGCATTCAGCCGATGGTGACCACGAAATCTGGTGGCTCCCAAGCCGGCTTTGGGGTTAAATTCTCCCCGCGATACCCATGAGACATTCCAGCCGCGGCCCGGCGCTTCTGATCCTGTTCGCCACGCTGGTGGCGACCGCGGGTACCGGCATTTCGTTAGTTGCCTTCCCCTGGCTGGCGTTGCAGCACCGAGACAGCGCCGGCGACGCGTCGATCGTGGCCGCGGCCATGACGCTGCCACTGGTGCTCTCCACGTTGGTCGCGGGTACGGCGGTCGACTTTTTCGGGCGCCGCCGAATTTCGCTGATCTCCGATGCGCTGTCCGGCACGGCGGTGGCGGCCGTCCCGCTGATCGCCGGGTTGTCCGGTGCGGACGCGATCAACGTCGCCGAACTGGGCGTGCTGGCTTTCTTCTCGGCCGCTTTCGACCCGGCCGGCACGACGGCGCGCCAGTCGATGCTGCCCGAGGCCGCCGCCCGCGCCGGCTGGTCACTGGACCGCACCAACAGCGTTTACGAAGCGATTCTCAACCTGGCCTACATCGTGGGACCGGGCATCGGCGGTCTGATGATCGCCACGGTTGGCGGCATCAACACGATGTGGATCACGGCCGGTTTCTTCGGGTTGTCCTTCCTCGCGATTGGTGCGCTGCGACTCGAGGGGACCGGCAAGCCGCACCACGCGACCCGACCCGACGGGTTGGTGTCGGGGGTCGCCGAAGGAATGCGGTTTGTCTGGAACCTGCGGGTGCTACGGACGCTCGGGTTGATCGACCTGGTCGTCACCGCTCTGTACCTGCCGATGGAAAGCGTGCTGTTTCCCAAATACTTCAGCGACCGTCACCAACCCGCGCAGTTGGGCTGGGCGTTGATGGCGCTCGGGGTCGGTGGCGTGGTGGGCGCGCTGGGCTATGCCGGACTCTCGAAACACCTGCGGCGACGCACGGCCGTGCTGACCGCGACCCTCACCTTCGGTGCCGCGACGGCCGGCATCGCGTTCCTGCCACCGTTGCCGTTGATCCTGGTGCTGTGCGCGGTGACCGGCTTGGTCTACGGGCCGATCCAGCCGATCTACAACTACGTGATGCAGACCCGGGCTCCGCACCACCTACGCGGTCGAGTGGTCGGTGTGATGACGGGGCTGACCTTCGCCGCGGGCCCGTTGGGCTTGATGGTGGCCGGTCCCCTGGCCGACACCGCCGGGCTGCGGGTCACCTTCCTGACGTTGGCGGTGCCCATCATCGTGGTCGGCCTGATCGCGTGCGGGCTACCGTCCCTGCGCGAACTCGACCGCGCGCCCGAGTTTGCCGACGATAATCGGCCGTAAAATCAGCCCGTGAGCACCACAGTCAATGAAGACACACTGGCCGCCCTGATCGCGGACCTACCCGATGGGATGGTGGTCACCGACCCCTCCATCACCGACGGCTACCGCCACGACCGCGCCTTCGACCCGTCGGCCGGCACACCGCTGGCCGTGGTCCGGCCGCGGTGCACCGAAGACGTCCAGACGGTGCTGCGCTGGGCCACCGCCAACCGGGTGGCCGTCGTGCCCCGCGGAGCCGGCAGCGGCCTGTCCGGCGGGGCGACGGCACTCGCCGGCGGGATCGTCTTGTCGACGGAAAAGATGCGCGACATCACCGTCGACCCCGTCACCCGCACCGCGGTATGCCAGCCCGGCCTGCTCAACGCCGAGGTCAAGAAGGCCGTCGCCGGATACGGCCTCTGGTATCCACCGGATCCGTCGTCGTACGAGATCTGCAGCATCGGCGGCAACGTCGCCACCAACGCCGGCGGCCTGTGCTGTGTGAAGTACGGCGTCACCACCGATTACGTGC
Source organism: uncultured Actinomycetota bacterium (assembly GCA_963832935.1). Taxonomy (GTDB): domain Bacteria; phylum Actinomycetota; class Actinomycetes; order Mycobacteriales; family Mycobacteriaceae; genus Mycobacterium. Next base: position 268,187 of record CAWHWA010000004.1, on the reverse strand, counting down.
TGGGCATGCAGGTGGTGCTGGCCGACGGGACCGCGGTACGCCTCGGCGGCCCGCGGCTCAAGGACGTCGCGGGGCTGAGCCTGACCAAGCTGTTCGTCGGCAGCGAAGGCACGCTGGGTGTCGTCACGGAAGTGACGCTGCGGCTACTGCCCGCCCAAAACACGTCCAGCGTCGTGGTGGCCACGTTCGCCTCGGTGGAATCGGCGGTCGACGCGGTGCTCGGGGTCTCGGCGCGGCTGAGGCCCGCGATGCTGGAGTTCATGGATTCCGCGGCGATCAACGCCGTCGAGGACATCTTGCGCATGGACCTGGACCGCGGGGCGGCCGCGATGCTGGTGGCCGGTTCCGACGAGCGCGGCCGCGCCAGCGGTGAGGACGCCGAGCTGATCGCGGCGATATTTGCCGAGAACAAGGCAACGGACGTTTTCACCACAGACGATCCGGACGAGGGCGAGGCGTTCGTCGCCGCGCGCCGGTTCTGCATCCCCGCGGTCGAGGCCAAGGGATCGCTAATGCTCGAAGACGTCGGGGTGCCGCTGCCGGCGCTGGGCAAGCTGGTGACCGGGATTGCGCGCATCTCCTCGGAACGCGACCTGATGATCTCGGTGATCGCGCACGCCGGTGACGGCAACACGCATCCGCTGATCGTGTATGACGCCGCCGATGCCGCGATGACGGAGCGGGCTCAGCTCGCGTTCGGCGAGATCATGGATCTGGCGGTCGGATTGGGCGGCACCATCACCGGTGAGCATGGGGTCGGTCGCCTGAAGCGGCCATGGCTGGACGGCTACCTCGGGCCCGAGGTGATGCAGCTGAACCAGCGGATCAAGCAGGCATTGGACCCACTGGGGATCCTGAACCCCGGCGCGGCGATTTAGCGCTGGGTCACTTTGCGCCGAGAGTGCGCGCTGGGCGTTGAGTGTGCGCTGACGGCGGGAATTGTGCGCTGGGGGCGCCCTGGACGCCCACTCGCGGTCGCAGGGCGTTGACATATTGCGATCATTGTCGTACATATGAGACATGTCTGCGGTTATGTCTCACAGCGCACCGGTCATGTTCCAGCTCGCCGACGCCGACACTTGGCCGAATCCCTGGCCGATGTACCGCGCGCTGCGCGACCACGACCCGGTGCACCACGTCGTGCCCCCGAAACTTCCCGAGCAGGATTACTACGTGCTGTCCCGGCACGCCGACGTGTGGGCGGCGGCCCGGGACCACGAGACGTTCTCCTCCGCACAGGGGCTGACGGTCAACTATGGCGACCTGGAAATGATTGGCCTGCAAGATAACCCACCGTTCGTCATGCAAGACCCCCCGGTACACACCGAGTTTCGCAAACTCGTGTCGCGCGGGTTCACCCCGCGACAGGTCGAGGCGGTGGAGCCCAAGGTGCGTGAGTTCGTCATCGAGCGCATCGAGAAACTGCGCGCCGACGGCGGAGGCGATATCGTCACCGAGCTGTTCAAGCCACTGCCGTCGATGGTCGTCGCGCATTATCTCGGTGTGCCCGAAGAGGATTGGGCACAATTCGACGGCTGGACCCAAGCCATCGTCGCGGCCAACACCGCCGAGGGCGGTGTGGCGGGCGCGCTGGAAACCGTCGGCGACGCGGTCGGATCGATGATGGCCTACTTCACCGGGCTGATCGAGCGCCGCCGCACCGAGCCGGAGGATGACACCATCTCCCACCTGGTATCTGCCGGGGTCGGTGCCGACGGCGACATCTCCGGCACGCTGTCGATTCTGGCGTTCACCTTCACGATGGTCACCGGCGGCAACGACACGGTGACCGGCATGCTCGGCGGTTCGGTGCCGCTGCTGCACCAGCGACCCGACCAGCGAGAGTTGTTGGTGGACAAGCCCGAACTGATCGGCGACGCGGTTGAAGAGCTGTTGCGGCTGACCTCGCCGGTGCAAGGACTGGCCCGCACGGCCACCCGCGACGTGACGATCGGCGACACCACGATCCCGGCCGATCGCCGGGTGCTGCTGTTGTATGGGTCGGCCAACCGCGACGAACGTCAATACGGGCCGGACGCCGGCGAACTCGACGTGACCAGCTGCCCGCGCAACATCCTGACCTTCAGCCACGGCGCCCACCACTGCCTGGGTGCGGCCGCGGCCCGGATGCAATCGCGGGTCGCGCTGACCGAATTGCTGGCCCGCTGCCCGGACTTCGACGTCGACGAGAATTCGATTGCGTGGGCGGGCGGTAGCTACGTGCGGCGTCCGGTGTCGGTACTGATCACCGTGAAGTCCTGATGCCCGGTAACGACTGGCTTGCGCTGCGCCGCAACGAAGCAGCCGTGGACCGGATACTCGACGCGGCCGAGGAGCTCTACACTGCGCGCGACTCGGATTCGATTGCCATGAATGAGATCGCCAGGGCCGCAGGCTGTTCCCGCGCGACGTTGTACCGGTACTTCGAAAACCACGAAGCGCTGCGAACCGCGTACGTGCACCGCGAGACCCACCGGCTGGGCCGCGAGATCGTCGCGCGGACCGGCAGCATCCAGGACCCACACGAACGGCTGATCGTCAGCATCCTGGTCACGCTGACGATGGTTCGCGACAGCCCCGCGCTGGCGTCCTGGTTCGCCACCACCCGCCCGCCGGTCGGCGGCGAGTTGGCCGGACAGTCCGACGTGATCGCGGCCTTGGCGGCGGCGTTCCTGCACTCGCTGGGAGCCGACGATCCCGCCGTCGTCGAACGCCGCGCCCGCTGGGCGGTCCGGGTGATCGTCTCGCTGCTGACCTACCCGGGCCGCGACCTTGACGAGGAGCGGGCGATGATCGAGGAATTTGTCGTCCCGATCATCGCCCCGGCAAGCGCCCGCCGCTAGCTGGCAGCCATCCCCCTCTCCGGGATCAGGCCACCCAATAGGCTTGCGCCTTAATGGATTTCCGTGGGATACCGAAGTCCTCCCTTAACGCCTGGGCAACCGCGCGGGTGGTGCGGTTATCGCAGGCCACCCAGCCGAAGTAGTCGCCGGCGTCAAAGGCCGCCGACCGCACCGCCTCCAGCAAGGCCTGACCGGCGTTCTTGCGGTCCACCCAGGTGATGTCGGCGCCGGGCGCCACCGGCAGCTCTTTGTCGTCGTCGTGGTCAGCCTCCAAGAACACCTGCGCCGGAGCGTCACCGATCCACTCGAGCAACGAGTTGATCGCCGGCAGCGAGGCGCAGTCTCCGACGATGACGTACCCGGCCGGCGCGGGCTCGGGAATGGCGAACCTACTGCCCAGCACGGTCGCCTCGATGGTGTCGCCCGGTTGCGCCGCACGCGCCCATTGCGATGCGATGCCGTCGTGTAGGGCGAACTCGACACTGACCGTGTCGGCGGCCGAGTCGGGGTCGACCAGCGTATAGCCACGCTGATGCAGCCGGTCGCCGTCGACGAACCACATCCGGATCCACATCGTCGGGTGCACCGCGTGATCCGCGAGCATTCCGCCGGCGTCGAAGCTCAACCGCAGATAGTGCGGGCCGATCTCGTGCCGGGCAGTGACCGTGAGCCGGTAGTCGCCGGCGCCCATCAGCTTGAGCACCGTGCCCGTCCAGCCGCGGGATGCCTTGTGTTCGCTCATCGGAATGACGCCCTCCCATACCCGTGCATCGAGTTAGGTTAGGGTAAGCTACCTAGAGGCGAATGTCACTCGCCGGAAACGCGCGTGAAGCGGTGCAAGAGCCAGGCCAGCGGGATCGTCACCACCAGCGTCGCGACGAACAGGTACAGCATCGAACCCGTGTAGACGTGGGCCCGCACCACGTACACCATCGCGAATTCCATCGTCACCAGGTGGATCAAGAAGATTTCGTAGGAAATCTCGCCGAGCCACACCATCGGCCTGCTGGCCAGCAGCTGCCCGTACCAACTCTGCTCGTCCCCCAAGGCCAGCGGAGCCACCGCCAGGGTGGCGATCACTGCGTAGAACATCGTCTTGACGAGTGCCTCGGCCATCGCTGCCGGCGACGTCGTCGGCGCGCCCCCGATCGGGGTGGCGACGATGAAATAGCAGATGACCGCCAGCGGTACGGCCCCGAACGCGTAGCAGCGCACCCCCATTGCCTGCAGCACCGCCAGCAACATGCCGCCCAGAAACCAGGCCAGGTAGGTCGGCAGCCACAGCCGAGCGCCGTCGGCAAACCAGTGATCGATGCGCACCAGGACCACCCATGCCGGGCTGATCAATGTCAGCGCCAGCACCGTACCTACCAACAACCGCGGCTGCCAGCGCCGCCGACAGAGCACCACCAGCAGCAAATAGGCCAAAACCGGCAGGATGACGTAGAAGGACGCCTCCACCGCGAGGCTCCACATCTGGGTCAGGCCCTGGTGCAGGTACTTGCCGAGGTAGCCGTCGGTGTAGATCTGCGTCAACGTGAGGTTGCGGAGCAGTCCGTGCCAGGAATGCCCGGGGTTCGGTCCGGCCTCGCGAAAGTGGTACAGCACGTAGGCGAACAGCACGGTGATGACGTAGGCAGGCATGATGCGCCGAACCCGGTGCCGCGCATAGCGACTCACCGAGGGGGGCGGGCCGTCGCGAACCGCCGACTTCACCCAGGGGCGGAACAGCAGAAAACCCGACAGCACGAAGAAGATCGGCACGCCGATCTCCAGTCGGGCACCGACCAGGCCCCAATAACCGTGCGTGTACTTGCCGGTGGTGTAGGCCGCGTGGGTACCGACAACCAGGATCGCGGCGACCGCGCGGATACCGGTCAGGGAAGCGACCCGGTCGACGCCCGAGACCTGCTCGAGTCCGCCTTGGGCGTCGGTGTCCTCGGACAGGGTCATTCGGTGTGTTTTCTGTACGGTTTTCCACCCTCGCGACGCGTCTTTTCAGACGACTTCCCGGCTGACCGCTCCAGCCGGAGGTCGATCAGCACGCCCGAGATACGGGTGCGCTCAAGCTTTTTCAATGTAGCGTGCGGGAGTTTGGGCGGCAGCTCCACCAGTGAGAAGTCCGGCCCGATCGAGATGTGGCCGAAATCGCTACGGTGCAGCCCCCCTTCGTTGGCGATAGCGCCGACGATTGCCCCCGGGCCGATCTTGTGCCGTTTGCCTACGGCGATCCGGTACGTGGCGAAATCTCTTGTTTGCCTTGGCTTGTCTGGGCGATCCCGATGTTCGGTGTTGCGCTCGGGCCGCTCACGTCGCTGCGGCGGTTCGGGCGACAGCAGGAACGCCTCGCCATCGCGGGACTGCAAGGCCAGCGCCGCGGCGATGTCAGCCATCGGGACGTCGTGCTCGCGTTCGTAGTCCTCAACCAGCCTGCGGAACAGCTCGATTCCTGAACCGCCGAGCGTGTCGGTAATGGAATCGGCGAATTTCGCTACCCGTTGTGCGTTGACGTCCTCGACGCTGGGCAATTCAACCTCGGTCAACGTTTGCCGGGTCGCTTTTTCGATCGCCTTGAGCATGTGGCGCTCCCGCGGGGAGACGAACAGCAGCGCGTTTCCCGAACGCCCGGCCCTGCCGGTGCGTCCGATCCGGTGCACGTAAGACTCGGTGTCATGCGGGATGTCGTAGTTGAGCACATGCGAGATGCGCTCGACGTCCAGCCCGCGCGCGGCCACATCGGTGGCCACCAAGATGTCGATTCTTCCATTCTTGAGCGAGGCTATGGTCCGCTCGCGCTGCGCCTGCGCGATGTCGCCGTTGATGGCGGCCGCGGAAAACCCTCGGGCACGCAGCTTTTCGGCGACCTCCTCGGTCGCCTGCTTGGTGCGCACGAAGACGATCATCGCCTCGAACGGCTCGACTTCGAGGACCCGGGTCAGCGCATCCATCTTGCGCGGTCCGGCCACCTGAATGTAGCGCTGCGAAATGTTTTCCGCGGTGGTGGTTTTCGATTTGGTCGTGACTTCGAGCGGATCGTGCAGGTACTTGGTGGTGATCTTGCGGATAGCCGGTGGCATGGTCGCCGAAAAAAGGGCCACCTGTTTGAATTCCGGGGTTTCGGACAGGATGCGGTCGACCTCTTCGGCGAACCCCATGGTCAGCATCTCGTCGGCCTCGTCGAGCACCAGGTAGTCCACGTGCGAGAGGTCCAGCGTGCCGCGTTCCAGGTGGTCGATGACCCGGCCCGGGGTGCCGACGACCACCTGGGCGCCGCGCCTCAGGCCGGCAAGTTGGACGGTGTAGGACGCGCCGCCGTAGATCGGCAGCACGTTGATCTGGGGCAGATGGGCGCCGTAGCGACTGAACGCCTCGGCGACCTGCAAGGCCAGCTCGCGGGTGGGCGCCAGCACCAGGGCCTGGGTCGCCTTATTGGTGACGTCGATCTTGGACAGGATCGGGATCGCGAACGCTGCCGTCTTTCCGGTGCCGGTTTGCGCCAGTCCCACCACGTCGGAACCCGCCATCAGCGCCGGAATCGTCGCCGCCTGAATCGCGGTCGGCGACTCGTAGCCGACGTCGGCGATGGCCCGCATGACGGGAGGAGGAATCTGCAGGTCGGCAAAGGTCGCAGAGGGAGCCGCGGGCGAGCTGTCCGGGAGGGTCATCGTGCATTGAGTTTAGTGGCGATCGCGAGCGCAGCGCAGCTGGGCGCGGCCACGCCTGTCCCGCCGCGCGTCGAGCCTGATGCCGGTACGGTTGCGCGATGTGTGGTCGCTACCCTGCCGTGCCGAGCCACTGACCGTCGGCGTCCTGGTCGCGGTGACGCTGACCGGCTGTGGTTCGGGAGATTCGACGGTCGCCAAGACGCCCCAAGCCACGACAGCGCCGACCGCGTCGATCACCGCCCCCGCCACACCCGTGCCGGCCGACGGCGCTCGCCCGGTCCCAGCACGCCGGCCGACCCGTGCGCGGTCAATCTGGCCTCGCCCACGATCGCGAAAGTGGTCTCCGATTTGCCCCGCGATCCGCGCAGCCAGCAGGCTTGGAACCCGGAGCCGCTGGCCGGTAACTACAACCAGTGCGCCCAGCTTTCGGCGGTGATCATCAAGGCCAACACCAACGCGGTCAATCCGACTACCCGGGCGGTGTTGTTCCATCTCGGGCAGTTCATCCCGCAGGGAGTGCCGGACACCTACGGCTTCAACGGCATCGACGCGGCACAAACCACCGGCGACACGGTGGCGTTGACGTATCCCAGCGGTATCAACGGCTTGAACACCGACGTGCGATTCCGCTGGAACGGCAACAGCGTCGAGCTGATCGGCAACGGCGCCGGCCGCTGAGCCGGCACACCCTCGCAGAACCGCCTCGCTGTCGGCCGCCTCACCTACAGTGGCTGCTGTGTTCGTCACCGACGACAGCATCGTCTACAGCGCGTCTGACCTGGCCGCTGCGGCCCGGTGCGAGTACGCGCTGCTCCGCGATTTCGACGCAAAGCTGGGCCGGGCCCCCGCCGTCAGCGTCGTGGACGAACTGCTGGCGCGCACCGCCACCCTCGGTGACGACCATGAGCAACGCGAACTCGACCGTCTGCGCGAGGAGTTCGCGGATGGCGTCGCGGTCATCGGCCGTCCCGCATACACGCTCGCCGGGCTGGCCGCTGCCGCCGAGGCAACCCGGCGCGCCATCGCCAACCGCGCCCCGGTGGTGTACCAGGCCGCGATGTTCGACGGCCGCTTCGTAGGGTTCGCCGACTTCCTGGTTGCCGATGGCGAGCAGTACCGGCTCGTCGACACCAAGCTGGCCCGCTCCCCCAAGGTCACCGCGTTATTGCAGCTGGCGGCCTACGCCGACGCGCTCGCCGCCATGGACGTGTCCGTCGCGGACGAAGCCGAGCTGCGACTGGGCGACGGATCGGTCGTGCGGTATCGCGTCTGCGATCTGGTCCCCGTCTATCGAGCCCAGCGCGCGCAGTTGCAGCGGTTGCTCGACGACCATTACGCCGCCGGCACCGCGGTGCGCTGGGAAGACGAGGGTGTGCGGGCATGTTTTCGTTGTCCGCTGTGTATCGAGCAGGTGCAGGCGGGCGATGATCTGCTGCTGGTCGCCGGTATGCGAGTCAGCCAGCGGGACAAGCTCATTGACGCCGGGATCGCCACGGTCGCCGACCTGGCGCAACATTGCGGGCCGGTGCCCGACCTGGCGCCCAGCGCGTTGGGCAAGCTGACCGCTCAGGCGAAACTACAAGTACAGCAACGTGATACCGGCGTTCCGCAGTTCAGATCGTCGATCCGCAGCCGCTGACGCTGCTGCCCGAGCCCGACCCCGGTGATCTGTTCTTCGACTTCGAAGGTGATCCGCTATGGACCGCCGATGGCCACGACTGGGGCCTGGAATACCTGTTCGGCGTCTTGGACGCGGCAGGGAAATTTCAGCCGCTGTGGGCGCATAACCGGGTGGCCGAACGCAAGGCGCTGTCGATTTCCTGGCGATGGTGGCCAAGCGTCGCAAGCGTCGCCCCAACATGCACATCTACCATTACGCGCCGTACGAGAAGACCGCGTTGTTGCGACTTGCCGGACGCTACGGCGTCGGCGAGGACGAGGTCGACGAGCTGTTGCGCAGCGGGACACTGGTTGACCTTTACCCGTTGGTACGCAAGAGCATTCGGGTGGGCGCAGAGTCGTTCAGCCTCAAGGCGCTCGAGCCGCTGTATATGGGGACGCAGCTGCGCTCCGGTGACGTCACCACGGCCACCGATTCGATCACCTCCTACGCCAAGTACTGCGAACTGGGAGACGCCGGTCGTCTCGGCGAAGCCGAAACCGTGCTCAAGGAGATCGAGGACTACAACCACTACGACTGCCGCTCGACTCAGGAACTGCGCAATTGGTTGCTGGTGCGCGCCTGGGAAGCCGGCGTCATACCGGTTGGCGCCCAACCGGTTCCCGACGGCAACACCGTCGAAGACCATGACGAGCTGGCGGCGGCCCTGTCGGCGTTCACCGGCGATGCCGCCGTCGGCGACCGCACGCCGGAGCAGATTGCCGTCGCGCTGGTGGCCGCGGCTCGCGGCTACCACCGGCGTGAGGACAAACCGTTCTGGTGGGCGCATTTCGACCGGCTGAACTTTCCGGTCGACGAATGGGCGGATAACACCGACGTTTTCGTCTGCCGACGACGCGTCGGTCAGCGTCGACTGGCATATGCCTCCGCGCGCACGCAAGCCGCAACGACGGGTGACGCTGCGCGGCGAACTGGCCCGCGGCGACCTGATGACGGACGTGTTTGCGCTCTACGAGGCACCGGCTCCGCCCAGCATGAGCGACAACCCCGACCGGCGCGCGGCCGGGCGGGCCAAGGTTGTCGAAGTCGACGACCCGGCAGTGCCCACCGAAGTCGTCATCGTTGAACGAGTCGGCAGTGACGGCAACGCATTTCACCAACTACCCTTTGCGCTGACGCCGGGGCCACCCGTGCCCACGACAGCGCTGCGCGAGTCGATCGAATCGACCGCGGCCGCCGTGGCCGCCGGGCTGCCGCAACTCCCCCGCACCGCGATGATCGATGTCCTGCTGCGCCGCCCGCCCCGCACCCGCAGCGGCGCTGCGCTACCGCGTAGCTACCGAGACCGTCGCCGACATCACCGCAGCGGCACTCGATCTCGACTCGTCCTATCTGGCGGTGCATGGGCCGCCCGGTACCGGGAAGACGTACACCGCAGCCCAAGTGATCACCCGCTTGGTCACCGAACACGGCTGGCGCGTAGGCGTGGTGGCGCAATCGCACGCGACCGTGGAGAACCTGCTCGATGCCGTGATCGATGCCGGGCTGGATCCGGGCCGAGTCGCGAAGAAGAAGTACGACCACCACGCTCCGCGCTGGCAGGAGATCGACGGCGGCGACTACGCGGCATTCATCCCGGCCACCGCTGGATGCGTGATCGGTGGTACGGCTTGGGATTTCGCCAACGCCAATCGAGTGCCGCCGAACAGCCTGGATCTGCTGGTCATCGACGAGGCCGGCCAGTTCTGCCTGGCCAACACCATCGCCGTGGCACCGGCGGCCGGCGAACCTGCTGCTGCTCGGGGACCCGCAGCAGCTGCCGCAGGTCAGTCAGGGCACTCATCCCGAACCGGTCGACACGTCCGCCCTCGATTGGCTGGTCGACGGTCAGCGCACGCTGCCCGATGAGCGCGGCTACTTCCTGGACCGCTCCTACCGGATGCATCCGGCGGTCTGCGCCGCGGTCTCCGCGCTGTCCTACGAGGGCAGGCTGCATTCGGTCACCGAGCGCACCGCCGCGCGCCGCCTCGACGGATATCAGCCCGGCGTGCGCGTGCTTTCGGTTCGCCACCAAGGCAACTCGATCGAAAGCCCGGAGGAGGCCGACGCGATCCTCGCCGAGATCCGGCGGCTGCTCGGGTCATCCTGGACCGACGAGCACGGCACGCGGCCGTTGGCCGCCTCCGACGTGCTGGTGCTGGCGCCGTACAACGCCCAGGTGGCGCTGCTGCGTCAGCGGTTGACGTCTGCCGGATCTGGGCGCAGTCCGGGTCGGAACCGTCGACAAGTTCCAGGGCGGCCAGGCGCCGGTGGTCTTCATCTCGATGACAGCGTCGTCGGTAGATGAAGTGCCACGCGGAATCTCCTTCCTGCTCAACAGGAATCGACTCAACGTCGCGGTCAGCCGGGCGCAGTACGCGGCGGTGATCGTGCGCTCGGAGTTGCTGACTGAGTATCTGCCCACCACGCCCGCCGGCCTGCTGGAGTTGGGCGGCTTTCTGGCGCTGACGGCGGCTGGCTGAGGATTGCCCCGTCGGCCGGCCAGGCCTAGCCGGGAGTGCCGACCGCGGCGGGGAGTCCGGTCGGAGCCGCGCCATCCGGCGGCGCGCGGCGATCGGGTGCGGGTCGCCGCCGGTCTGGCGAGCGCGGCGAGAGCAAGGCTCGCAGTCATGAGAGCCATTGTGGGCGAATCCGATCGGTTCGGGTGCCGGCCGTCGCAGCGCGCGGTGCGATCCGGCTCGACGCGCCCGGACCGGCGCGCAGTCCGCTCCGCCGCAGTATGACTTCGACATAGTCGTCATCGTCATCGTCATCAGTGCCATCGTCGTGGTCGTCCGGACGGCTCGCCACCGATGCCCGCACGGGCCAGCACCGAGGGCGCGAACCCGACCAGGAACAGCGCGGCGACGATCCCGAACAACGCGATGAACGCGGGCAGAAGCACCGATTGCGACATCGCGGCCGAGAACGGCTCGCGCACGAACTCGGGCAGTTGCAAGCGGAATAGCGCCATCCCCCGCGTCTTGACCCGACGCGTTGGGCGGCATCTCGGCGCCGATCCGCCACGTCATGAACGCGGCCATGGCGGCGCTGCCGAGCACCGCCCCGAGCTGGCGGACCGAGTTGAAGACGGCAGAGCCGGTGCCGGCCAGATGCGGCGGCAGGTTGCGGGTCGCGGTGGCCGTCAGCGGCGACCACACAAACGCCATCCCGACACCAATCGCGGTGAACGGCAACACCAGCCGCCAGATCGGCGTGTCCGGGGCCATCTCGAACGAAAGCCACGTCAGCGCGATCGCCAGCACCGAAAAGCCGAAACCGAGCACGGGCCGCGGATGGTATCGGTCGACGATCCGGCCGACAAACGGCGCGAGCACCCCGTTGGCGATCGCCATCGGCGCGATCAGCAGGGCCGAGCGCGTCGGCGACAGCCCACACACCGCCTGCGCATAGAACGTCAGCGGCAGCATCATCGCCGTCGAGGCGAACGAGATGATGGCCACCCCGACGTTGCACAGGCTGAAGTCCCGGTCGGCGAACATGTCCAGCGGGATCAGCGGCTCGCGGGTGTTCACCGACTGCCAGTAGACGAACGCCGAAACGAATCCCGCGCCCGCGACGATCGTCGCCCAGATCCACGGCTGCCATCCGGCGGCCTGGCCCTGTTGCAGCCCGAACACGATCAGGAACATGCCCACCCCGGACAACCCGACGCCGACCAGATCGAACCGGTGCGACTGGGTAGGCAGCACCGGAACCAGCCACACCGCCAACGCCAGCCCGACGATGCCGATCGGGACATTGACGAAGAAGATCCACTCCCAACCCAGCCCGTCCACCAGCACGCCGCCGGCCAACGGACCCACCAGGCTGGCCACGCCGGCGGTAGCACCCCACACGCTCATCGCGACCCCGCGCCGCTGCGGCGGGAAGATCCGGGTGATCGTCGACAAGGTCTGCGGGGTGAGCACCCCGGCGCCGACCCCTGCACGACCCGGGCGGCGATCAGCATGGCGGCGCTGCCCGACAGCCCACACCACACCGAGGCGACGGTGAACACCACCAGGCCGATCAGGTAGAGGTTCTTCGGGCCGAACCGGTCACCGAGCCGGCCGGCCACCAGCAGCACCACCGCATAGCCCAGCAGGTAGGCGCTGGTCACCCAGACCACGGCGTCGTAGCCGATGTGCAGGTCGGCCATGATGGTCGGGTTGGCGATCGCGACGATGGTCGAGTCGACCATGATCATGAAGAAGCCGATCATCATCGCCCACAGCGCGTTCCAGGGGTTTCCGTCAGCGTCCGTGCAGCACGTCGGGTCGTGGCCGTGGTCATGTACTCACCTCGCTTCAGCGCCCGACGATCGGCTTGCCGCCGTCGCGCAGGTCTGATACCGCCGCACCTAGCGGCCCCCGACCGCAGCCGACAGAACCGGACCGACTATGTCCAGCCTGCATTATTCAGGGTTGGCCGATCGGCCGCGCAGCCGCCGGCCACCTGCGATCGGGCTGACTCACCAGCGCTCACGGCCTCCACCGTGTTCAGCAAACTCGGGCTAGCCTGAAGGAACGCCATTCGCAGGAGAGGCAATATGAGCGCCCGACGAAACAGGTCAGGATTGGTCCCGGAAACGATCCGAGCCATTGCCGAGCCACCGAGCCCGGCAGCCCGGTCGGCCCAAAGCGTCCGCGCGGGCATTGGCGCAGGTCATCGAGCGCAGCTCGCGGGTCCAGGGCCCGGCTGCGCAGGCCTATGTGGCCCGGCTGCGGCGCGGCATACCCGGGCGCCAGCCCCGCCGAGATCGTCACCAAGCTGGAAAAGCGCTACCTGGCCGCGTTGACGGCCAGCGGTGCCGCGGTGGGTTCGGCCGCGACGTTCCCCGGGGTCGGGACGTTGGCGGCGCTGTCGGCGGGCGCCGGCGAGACGGTGTTCTTCCTCGAGGCCACCGCGGTCTTCGTGCTGGCGATCGCCGTGGTGTACGGCATCCCCGCCGACCACCGGGAGCGGCGCCGCGCGCTGGTGCTGGCCGTCCTGGTCGGCGACGACAGCAAGCGCGCCATCGGCGAGCTGATCGGTCCCGGCGCGCACCAACGGTGGCTGGCTGGCCGAGGGCATGGCCTCGCTGCCGTTGTCGACACTGGCGCGGTTGAACACGCGGATGCTGAAGTACGTCGTCAAGCGGTACGCGGTGCGACGCGGAGCGCTGATGTTCGGCAAGATGCTGCCGGTCGGCATCGGCGCCGCGATCGGCGGCGCCGGCAACCGCATGGTGGGCAAGAAGATCGTCCGCAACGCCCGCCGGGCGTTCGGCGCCCCGCCGGCGCGCTGGCCGGTCACCCTGCACGTGTTGCCGACAGTCCACGAAGTCAGCATAGTCGCCGTCCGCACCCGGTTCCGCGGTCTCTCTGGCGAATTAGCGGCGAAGCGTTAGCCTTTATGGGGCGGAAACGGACAGGGCCGCCGCGGTGTGAGGTATCTCGCCGACGGGGTGCAAAGTCGCAGGCGTCGCGCAATAGCGCTTGCAGGACCTGCAGGACATAAGAATTGAGGCGAACAGCGGCCGTGAGCAACGTAAGTTCACCATTCGGGCAAAACGAATGGCTGGTCGAGGAGATGTACCGCAAGTTCCGCGACGACCCCTCGTCGGTCGACCCGAGCTGGCACGAGTTCCTGGTTGACTACAACCCCGAACCGACCGCCGCAGCGGCCCAAGACACCCCGCGAACCAGCGGCCGCTGCGCCCGCCGCCGGCGCCCGCACCAGCTCGCCGAGCCGACGCCGCCGGCCGCCGCGCGGCCGCCCCGCGTCAAGCCCGCGCGCGGCACCGCCCCGGCCGGCAACGCGCCGCAGCCGCGGCACCGCCTGCCAAGGCCGCCGCGCCCCCGCCGGCCGAAGGCGACGAGGTGCAGGTGCTGCGCGGCGCCGCCGCGGCCGTCGTCAAGAACATGTCCGCGTCGCTGGACGTGCCGACGGCGACCAGCGTGCGGGCCATCCCGGCCAAGCTGATGATCGACAACCGGATCGTCATCAACAACCAGCTCAAGCGCACCCGCGGCGGCAAGATCTCGTTCACCCACCTGCTGGGCTACGCGATGGTGCAGGCGGTCAAGAAGTTCCCGAACATGAACCGGCACTACGCCGAGGTCGACGGCAAGCCCAACTGCGGTCACCCCGGCGCACACCAATCTCGGCCTGGCCATCGACCTGCAGGGCAAGGACGGCAAGCGCTCCCTGGTGGTGGCCGGCATCAAGCGCTGCGAGACGATGCGATTCGCGCGAGTTCGTCGCCGCCTACGAAGACATCGTGCGCCGCGCCCGCGACGGCAAGCTGACCGCCGAAGACTTTGCCGGCGTGACGATCTCGCTGACCAACCCCGGCACCATCGGCACCGTGCACTCGGTGCCGCGGCTGATGGCCGGCCAGGGCGCCATCATCGGCGTCGGGCGCGATGGAATACCCCGCCGAGTTCCAGGGCGCCAGCGAGGAGCGCATCGCCGAGCTGGGCATCGGCAAGCTGATCACGCTGACCTCGACCTACGACCACCGCATCATCCAGGGCGCGGAGTCCGGCGACTTCCTGCGCACCATCCACGAGATGCTGCTCTCGGATGACTTCTGGGACGAGATCTTCCGCGAGCTGGGCATCCCGTACCTGCCGGTGCGCTGGAGCACCGACAACCCGGACTCGATCGTCGACAAGAACGCCCGCGTCATGGAGTTGATCGCGGCCTACCGCAACCGCGGCCACCTGATGGCCGACATCGACCCGCTGCGGTTGGACAAGACCCGGTTCCGCAGCCACCCCGACCTCGACGTGCTCACCCACGGCCTGACGCTGTGGGATCTGGACCGGGTGTTCAAGGTCAACGGTTTCGCCGGCTGCGAGTACAAGAAGCTGCGCGACGTGCTGGGCCTGCTGCGCGACGCCTACTGCCGCCACATCGGCGTGGAGTACACCCACATCCTCGAGCCCGAGCAGCAGAAGTGGCTGGAAGAGCGGGTCGAGACCAAGCACGTCAAACCGACTGTGGCCGAACAGAAGTACATCCTGAGCAAGCTCAATGCCGCCGAGGCGTTCGAGACCTTCCTGCAGACCAAATACGTTGGGCAGAAGCGGTTCTCGCTGGAAGGCGCCGAAAGCCGTGATCCCGATGATGGACGCGGCGATCGACCAGTGCGCCGAGCACGGCCTCGACGAAGTGGTCATCGGCGATGCCGCACCGCGGCCGGCTCAACGTGCTGGCCAACATCGTCGGCAAGCCGTACTCGCAGATCTTCAGCGAGTTCGAGGGCAACCTGAACCCGTCGCAGGCGCACGGCTCCGGCGACGTCAAGTACCACCTCGGCGCCACCGGCATCTACCTGCAGATGTTCGGCGACAACGACATTCAGGTGTCGCTGACCGCCAACCCGTCGCACCTGGAGGCCGTCGACCCGGTGCTGGAGGGCCTGGTGCGGGCCAAGCAGGACCTGCTGGACCGGGGCGCCGACGACGACGGCGGCAAGAGCTTCTCGGTCGTGCCGCTGATGCTGCACGGCGACGCCGCGTTCGCCGGCCAGGGCGTGGTCGCCGAGACGCTGAACCTGGCGCAACCTGCCGGGCTACCGCATCGGCGGCACGATCCACATCATCGTCAACAACCAGATCGGCTTCACCACCGCGCCGGAGTACTCCCGCTCCAGCGAGTACTGCACCGACGTCGCCAAGATGATCGGCGCGCCGATCTTCCACGTCAACGGCGACGACCCGGAGGCGTGCGCGTGGGTGGCGCGGCTGGCCGTCGACTTCCGGCAGCAGTTCAAGAAGGACGTCGTCATCGACATGCTGTGCTACCGCCGGCGCGGGCACAACGAGGGCGACGACCCGTCGATGACGCAGCCGGTACATGTACGACGTCATCGACACCAAGCGCGGAGCCCGCAAGACCTACACCGAAGCCCTGATCGGCCGCGGCGACATCTCGATGAAGGAAGCCGAGGACGCGCTGCGCGACTACCAGGGCCAGCTGGAGCGGGTGTTCAACGAGGTCCGCGAGCTGGAGAAGCACGGCGTCGAGCCGAGCGAGTCGGTCGAGGCCGACCAGATGATCCCCGCGGGGCTGGCCACCGCGGTGGACAAGTCGCTGCTGGCCCGCATCGGCGACGCGCACCTGGCCGTGCCCGAGGGCTTCACCGCGCACCCGCGGGTCAAGCCGGTGCTGGAGAGGCGCCGGGAGATGGCCTACGAGGGCAAGGTCGACTGGGCCTTCGGCGAGCTGCTGGCGCTGGGATCGCTGGTGGCCGAGGGCAAGCTGGTTCGGCTGTCCGGACAGGACACCCGGCGCGGCACCTTCACCCAGCGGCATTCGGTGATCATCGACCGCAACACCGGCGACGAGTTCACCCCGCTGCAGCTGCTGGCGACCAACAAAGACGGCACCCCGACCGGCGGCAAGTTCCTGGTCTACGACTCGCCGCTGTCGGAGTACGCCGCCGTCGGCTTCGAGTACGGCTACTCCGTGGGCAACCCGGACGCACGTGGTGCTGTGGGAGGCGCAGTTCGGCGACTTCGTCAACGGCGCGCAGTCGATCATCGACGAGTTCATCAGCTCCGGCGAGGCCAAGTGGGGCCAGCTGTCCGACGTCGTGCTGCTGCTGCCGCACGGCCACGAGGGCCAGGGCCCCGACCACACCTCGGGCCGCATCGAGCGGTTCCTGCAGCTGTGGGCCGAGGGTTCGATGACGATCGCGGTGCCGTCGACGCCGGCGAACTACTTCCACCTGCTGCGCCGGCACGCGCTCGACGGGATGATCGCCCGCTGATCGTGTTCACCCCGAAGTCGATGCTGCGCAACAAGGCGGCGGTCAGCGACATCCGGGACTTCACCGAGATCAAGTTCCGCTCGGTGCTCGAGGAGCCCACCTACGAGGACGGCGTCGGCGACCGCAGCAAGGTCACCCGAATCCTGCTGACCAGCGGCAAGATCTACTACGAGCTGGTCGCGCGCAAGGCCAAGGACAACCGCGACGACGTCGCGATCGTGCGGATCGAGCAGCTCGCCCCGCTGCCGAAGCGCCGGCTGCGACGAGACGCTGGACGCGCTACCCGAACGCCAACGAGTTCTTCTGGGTCCAGGAGGAGCCGGCCAACCAGGGCGCGTGGCCGTCGCTTCGGGCTTGACGCTGCCCGAGGTGCTGCCGGACAAGTTGACCGGGATCAAGCGCATCTCGCGCCGGGCGATGTCGGCGCCGTCGTCGGGTTCGTCGAAGGTGCACGCCGTCGAGCAGCAGGAGATCACTCGACGAGGCCTTCGGCTGAGATTTGCCAACGCGACCCGCTGGACCTCTCCGTGATACCCGCTAACCTCGACGGATGGGGCGGACTTGAGAAAGGGTGCACTGTCAAGTTCGCCGGCAAAGTCGCCGTGGTCACTGGCGCGGGTTCGGGTATCGGCCAGGCGCTGGCCGTCGAGCTCGCCCGTTCCGGTGCGAGCCTGGCCGATCAGCGACGTTAATGCCGAGGGACTGCGCGCAAACCGAGCAACAGTTGAAGGCCATCGGCGCTCCGGTCAAAGTCGACCGACTCGACGTGACCGAGCGCGAGGCCTTCCAGGCCTATGCCGACGCGGTCAACGAGCACTTCGGCAAGGTCAACCAGATCTACAACAACGCCGGCATCACCTACATCAGCACCATCGAGTTCAGCCGGTTCAAGGACATCGAACAGGTGATGGACGTCGACTTCTGGGGTGTCGTCAACGGCACCAAAGCCTTTCTCCCACACTTGATCGCGTCCGGGGACGGCCACATCGTCAATATCTCCAGCGTGCTCGGGTTGATGGCGCTGCCGGGTCAGCCCGCCTACATCTCGGCCAAGTTCGCCGTCCGGGGCTTCACCGAAGCGCTGCGCCAGGAGATGGTGGTGGCCGGCCATCCGGTGGGAGTGACCGTGGTACACCCGGGCGGCATCAGGACCTCTTTCGGTACCAACGCCGTCATCGCCGAGGGCATGGGACTCGACCAGGACCAGGTCCTCGAAGACTTCGACCAGCAGGTGGCCAAGACCACTCCGGAGCAGGCCGCCCGCGCCATCTTGGCTGCGGTGGGTAAGAACAAGGCCCGGGTGCTGATCGGCTCGGATGCCAAAGCCGCGGACCTGATGGTGCGGCTGTTCGGTGCGCGATACGGCGAGCTGATGTTCGGCGGCCCGACCCGGCTGGGCCGCTTGGCGACCTTCGTGCGCGGGCTCCTCGCACGCAAGTCCTGATACCCGGATTCCGGCTCAGCCCCGCAGACCTCCCGCGTCGCCAGCCACCCGCTGCTACCCGGGACCGCTGGTACCGGTAACCTGACGGCAAGTGTGGACACGAGGGAGGGTGCACATGCAGGGTTTCGCTGGCAAGGTCGCCGTGGTCACTGGCGCGGGTTCGGGTATCGGCCAGGCGCTGGCCGTCGAACTCGCCCGCTCGGGCGCCAAGCTCGCGATCAGCGACGTCGACACCGAGGGACTGGCGCAAACCGAGCAACAGGTGAAGGCCATCGGCGCTCCGGTAAAAACCGACCGACTCGACGTGACCGAGCGCGAGGCCTTCCTGGCCTATGCCGACGCGGTCAACGAGCACTTCGGCAAGGTCAACCAGATCTACAACAACGCCGGCATCGCTTTCACCGGCGACATCGAGGTCAGCCAGTTCAAGGACATCGAACGGGTGATGGACGTCGACTTCTGGGGCGTCGTCAACGGCACCAAGGTGTTCCTCCCACACCTGATCGCGTCCGGCGACGGCCACGTCGTCAACGTCTCCAGCGTGTTCGGGTTGTTCGCGGTGCCCGGGCAGGCGGCCTACAACGCGGCCAAGTTCGCCGTCCGGGGCTTCACCGAGGCGCTGCGGCAGGAGATGGTGGTGGCCAGGCCACCCGGTGCGGGTGACCACGGTGCACCCGGGCGGCATCAAGACCGGCGATCGCGCGCAACGCCACCGCCGCCGAGGGAATCGACGCGGCAACAGCTGGCCAAGGTGTTCGACAAGAGGCTGGCCAGCACCACCCCGGAGCGAGGCCGCACAAGTCATCCTGGACGGGCGTTCGCAAGAACAAGGCCCGGGTGCTGGTCGGCCCGGACGCCAAGGTGCTGGACCTGTTCGTGCGGCTCACGGGCTCGGGGTACCAGCGGCTGTTCGGCCCCGTCGCGCACCGGTTCGCTTCCGACGCAAGCGATAGGTCCTCAGCGCCCCAGCGGGTGTTCGGCGAGCCATCCGCCGGCGACCGCCTGCGGATCGGCGCCGCCGGCGACCTGCCGACGCATGTCGGCCAGGGCCGCGGTGTCCAGCACGCCCGCCACTTCGTTGATCGCCAGCACCTGCCGATCGGTCAGCACGTTGCGGCGGTAGAGCGGCACCACGTTCTCGCGCCCGGATCAGCGCGGGCTTGCCGTCGGCCAGTGGCACCAGATCCCCCGGAATCGCGGGGTCAGCGGTGGTGGTCCACCCCGCGGTCAACTTCCCCGGCTCGCACTGCCGCGAACATCGTTGTCGTCATCCGGGAATTCGCGCGGAGCCGGCAGTCGGCAGGTGCCGACCGACGGAGGCGCTTGGCGGCCGGTGACGATCCCGACGGCCAGCCCATCGCAGTGTTTACCCAGCGTGCTCAGATCCGCGCTGCGGTCCTGGCCGCCCCAGGCTTTGGCGGTGGATTGCGTCACCAGCAGCACGGGCTTGTCTTCAGCAGCCGTGGCGTAGTCGCCCGCGGCGACGCCCTCGGGCAGCGCCGACACCATCTCGCGGTAGACCTGCGCGTCGGACAGCGCCATGGCGCCGGGCTGCAGAGTCTGCAACGTCTGGCCGGTGAAGCCGGGAGCGACGGTGAAGGCGCCGGAGTCCAGTTGGGCCATCGGGTCCGTGCGCGGTCTCGGGTGCGCGGCGAAACCGTAGGACCGCAGCGCCGCGAGGTAGACGGCGGCCAGCAGCCTCGACGCAGGCGTCGTTCGTGGAACCCACCACCAGTCCGGGCACGCCGCGATGGTCGCCGGCTCCGCCCGTACAGCCGGCGCAGAACGGGACAGCGAGCGCGGCGGCGAGCAGAAGCGCAGCCAGCTTGCCGGTTTTCACTCCGACGCCGTCTGCCACCGCTGCGGCCACCGCCGGGCCGACGCGCAGGTCCAGCGGGCTCGGCACGATGTGGTCGGGCGCGAGGTCGTCGCCCACGACGGCGAAGATCGCCTCCGCCGCGGCCACTATCATCTTTTCGGTGATCCGCCGCGCCCCGGCATCCAGCGCGCCGCGGAACACCCCGGGGAACGCCAGCACATTGTTGATCTGGTTGGGGAAATCGCTGCGACCGGTGGCCACCACGGCGGCGTATTTGGCCGCGACGTCCGGGTGGATCTCGGGGTCGGGGTTCGACAGTGCGAACACGATGCCGTCGGGCGCCATGGTGGCGATCAGCTCCTCGGGGACCACGCCGGCCGACACCCCGAGGAACACGTCGGCCCCCTTGAGCGCTTCGACCATGCCGCCGGTGAGACCGCGCGGATTACTGCTGCGCGCCAGATCGGTCTTGACGATGTTCATATCGTCGCGACCGGCATGCAGGATGCCCCGCGAGTCCAGCACCGTGATGTCCGAAACCCCCATGGCGAGAAGAATTTTCGAGCAGGCCACGCCGGCGGCCCCGGCGCCGGAGACGACCACCCGCAGTCGAGCCCATGTCGCGGTCGAGCACCTTGCTGGCGCCCATCAGCGCGGCGAGCACGACGATCGCCGTGCCGTGCTGGTCGTCGTGCATCACCGGGCAGTCCAGCGCCTCGATGACTCGTCGTTCGATCTCGAAGCAGCGCGGCGCGGAGATGTCCTCGAGGTTCACGGCGCCGAAGGTCGGGCGCAGCCGTACCAGGGTTTCGACGATCTCGTCGGGATCCTTGGTGTCCAGCACGATCGGGATCGCGTCCAGATCGCCGAACTGCTTGAACAGCGCGCACTTGCCCTCCATCACCGGCAGCGCCGCGGCCGGTCCGATGTCGCCGAGACCGAGGACCGCGCTGCCGTCGCTGACCACGGCAACCAGCCGGTTCGCCCACGTGTAGCGGTCGGCCAGGGTGTGGTCGGCGGCGATCGCGCGACTGACCTGCGCGACGCCGGGAGTGTAGGCGATCGACAACGCGCGCTGCGTGTCCAGCGGGGCCTTCATCCCGACCGAAAGCTTCCCACCTACGTGGGCCTCGAAGATCTCGTCGTCACCGATGACGAGCTGTGGCGGCACGATTTCGGACACGCGCCCAGGGTACTGACTAACCCATTAGTAGCCCTAATCGACTGGGACTGCCCGGTGGCGACGCCTCAGATCAGACCGAGCTCGGTCACCGCTTTGCGCTCGTCGGCCAATTCAGCGGTGGTCTTGTCGATCCGGGCGCGGGAGAAGTCGTCGATCTCCAGGCCGCTGACGATCGTCCAGTTTCCGTCCTTGGTGGTCACCGGGAACGAGGAGATCAAGCCCTCCGGTACGCCGTAGGAACCATCGGAGACGACCGCCATCGACACCCAGTTGCCCGCGGGGCTGCCCAGCAGCCAGTCGCGAGCGGCGTCGGTGGTCGCCGACGCTGCCGAGGCGGCCGATGAGGCGCCGCGCGCGTCGATGATCGCCGCGCCGCGCTTGGCGACAGTCGGGATGAAGTCGTTCTCGATCCAGGACTGGTCGCCCACGACCTCGGCCGCGTTCTTGCCGTTGATCTCGGCGTGGAAGATGTCCGGGTACTGGGTGGCCGAGTGGTTGCCCCAGATCGTCACCTTCTTGATGTCGGTGACCGCGGCGCCGGTCTTCTTGGCCAGCTGCGAAATCGCCCGATTGTGGTCCAGGCGGGTCAGCGCGGAGAACCGCTCCTTCGGGATGTCCGGGGCGTTGGACGAAGCGATCAGCGCATTGGTGTTGGCGGGGTTGCCGGTCACGCCGACGCGGACGTCGTCGGCGGCGACGGAGTTAAGCGCCTTGCCTTGCGCGGTGAAGATCGCGCCGTTGGCCTCCAGCAGGTCGCCGCGCTCCATGCCCGGGCCACGCGGCCTGGCGCCGACGAGCAGGGCCAGGTTCACGCCGTCGAACACCTTGTTCGGGTCCGCGCCGATCTGGACTCCCGACAGCAGCGGGAACGCGCAGTCGTCGAGCTCCATCACGACGCCCTCGAGGGCCTTGAGCGCGGGCTCGATCTCGAGCAGCCGCAGCTCGATCGGGCGTTCGGGCCCCAGCAGCGAGCCGCTAGCCAGGCGGAACAACAGGCTGTAGCCGATCTGGCCGGCGGCGCCGGTGACGGCGACCTTCAGAGGACTTGCGCTCACTTCGATTTACTCCTTGGACAGAGAGTTTCGGTCGTGCTCGAAACTAGCGCACCCGCGGGATTCCCCGGCGCGCGGCCACCACACACTCTTCATGCTGTGTTCTGGCCGAACGCGTAGCATTGAGCACCGCTTGGCCAGACCTGCGCTGCGATAGGAGGTTGAGGTGTTCGAGGGTTTCGACGCATTACCGGAAGCGCTTCGAACGATCGCGCACGAACCGCAACCACAACCCGCTGCTGAGCCGCCTCCCCCACACGAAGCCCTGATCGACTGCGCCGTCTACGTCGCAGGTCAGCGGCTGCCCGGGAAGTTCACCTACGCCGCCGCACACAGCAAAGTGCAGCAGATCGAAATGTTCGGGAACGAAGCATTCGTCTGGGTTGGTCTGCACGAGCCGGACGAGGTCCAGATGAAAGAGGTCGCAGAGGTCTTCGGGCTGCACCCGCTGGCTGTCGAAGACGCCGTGTGTGCCCATCAGCGACCCAAGCTGGAGCGCTACGACGACACGCTGTTTCTGGTGCTGAAGACCGTCAACTACGTCCCGCACGAATCGGTGGCGCTGGCGCGAGAGATCGTGGAAACCGGCGAGGTGATGATCTTCGTTGGCAAGGATTTCGTGGTCACGGTCCGCCATGGCGAACACAGCGGGCTGGCCGACGTGCGCAAGAGGATGGAAACCGACATCGAGCAGCTGGGGCTGGGCCCGTACGCGGTCATGCACGCGATCGCCGATCACGTGGTGGATCACTACCTCGAGGTCTCCACGCTGGTGGAAGCCGATATCGACAGCATCGAGGAAGTGGCGTTTGCCCCCGGCCGCAAGCTCGACATCGAACCGATTTACATGCTCAAGCGTGAGGTCGTCGAACTACGCCGATGCGTCAACCCGCTGTCGATCGCATTCCATCGAATCCAGGTGGAGTACAAGGAATTGATCTCCAAGGAATTGCGGCGCTACCTGCGCGACGTCGGCGACCACCACTCCGAGGCCGCAGACCAGATCGCCAGCTACGACGACATGCTCAACTCGCTGGTGCAGGCGGCGCTGGCCCGCGTCGGCATGCAGCAGAACAACGACATGCGCAAGATGGCGGCCTGGGCCGGTATCGCGGCGCTGCCCACCGCGGTCGCCGCAATCTACGGGATGAACTTCCATTTCATGCCCGAGCTGGACTGGACGTGGGGTTACCCGGGGGTCATGGCCTTTATGACGGTCTCCTGCCTGATCCTGTATTTCCAATTCCGCAGGAACAACTGGCTTTAGCTCTGCCGAGTGTGCGCTACGGGCGTGCGCAACGCGTCAGTTCGGTTGTGCCGCACGGCGATTCGGGTCCAGCACGTCCACGCCGTCGCTCTGCCAGGCCTGCCGCATTGCCTCGGCGCCCTTGAGCCGCACCCACGCCGCCTCGGTTGCGGTGATCGGCGTCGCCGACAGAAAAGTCACCGGGTCACGCGGCGGCTCCGGCGGTAGATCCGGAATGTCGCTGCGGCCCAGCAGGACAGCCGTGAAGGGCACCCGCCGCGACGGCCATGCCCACAGCGGCGAGCCGAGGTCGATCAGTGCGTCGACGCCGAGCACCACACCGTCGACAGCCGGCGAAGCGGCCAGTATCGCCAGGCTGCGGGCAATTCCGGTGGCCGGTCCGGGATCTCGCAGGCACAGCGCAACCTCGGCGCGCGGGCCGTGTTGGCGGTCGACGACGATTTCGGTGGGATCGCCCATCGGATGGCGCGAGCACCCCAGCGACACGTACAGCACCAGTCCGTCCGCGCAGCGGAACCGCTGCACCTCAATGGGTTCGGTACCCAAAAACGTCACGCTCGCCGAATCGGGCTCACCCCACTCCGCGGGGGCGCCTGCCTTGGTGAAGTAATTGCGCAGGTGTGCCCGTACCTGGTCCAGGATTTGTGTCACTGGGCTGCGGGTGCCCCGGCGACGGTCAGGTTCGTTCCGGAGTCGGCGTCGAAGACGGCGAGCTTCCCGGTGTCGAAGGCCAATTCGACCGACTGGCCGATGGCAGCCTTGGACTCGGCGGGAACCCTTGCCACGAACTGGTTTTCGACCACCTCCGACTCGGCGGCCAGCTCGTCGAGCTGCGCGGAATGCACGTCGCACCCCGCGGTGGTGAAGTACACGTACTTGTCGGCCCCCAGCGATTCGACCAGCTCCACCTTCACCTCGAGGGTTGTCGCCCTGATGCGCTGATAGCCGTCGATCAGGGCGGCATCGGCCAGATGTTCGGGCCGCACCCCGACGATGACGTTTTCCGGTTTCGGGTGCGCCGCGATCACCTCCAGGACTTCCGGCGTCAGCATCACCTCACCGAAGGGCAGCGTCAGTCCGGTCGGCGTCAGCGTGCCGGGGAAGAAATTCATCGGAGGCGAGCCGATGAACCCCGCGACGAAGAGATTCGCGGGACGCTCGTAAAGCTCCTCGGGAGTGCCGATCTGCTGCGCAACACCGCCGTGCATCACCACCACGCGGTCGCCCAGCGTCATCGCCTCGGTCTGGTCGTGGGTGACGTAGACGGTGGTGGCGCCGAGCCGGCGCTGCAGCCGCGCGATCTCGCCGCGCATCTGCACCCGCAGCTTGGCGTCCAGGTTGGACAGCGGCTCGTCCATCAAGAAGGCCTTGGGGTGGCGCACGATGGCCCGGCCCATCGCGACCCGCTGCCGTTGCCCACCCGACAACTGGGAAGGCTTACGGTCCAGAAGCTCGGTCAGGTCAAGGATTTTGGCCGTCTCGGAGACCTTCTGGGCGATATCGGCCTTTTTCATCTTCGCCAGGGTCAGCGGAAACGCGATGTTCTGCCGAACGGTCATGTGCGGATACAGCGCGTAGGACTGAAACACCATCGCGATATCGCGGTCCTTCGGCGCCTTCTCGTTGACTCGTTCGCCGCCGATGCGCAGCTCGCCCGACGAGATATCCTCAAGTCCGGCAATCATATTCAGCGTCGTGGTCTTGCCGCAGCCGGACGGGCCGACCAGGATCAGGAATTCGCCGTCGGCGATGGTGAGGTTCAGGTCCTTCACCGCCGCCATCCCGTTGGGGTAACTCTTGTTGACGTGCTCCAGCACAATCTCGGCCATCGCGTTATCCCTTCACGGCGCCTGAGGTCAACCCGGCGACAATCCGTCGTTGGAAGATTAGAACAAACACGATGATCGGGATCGTAATCACAATGGCACCGGCCGCGATAGATCCAGTTGGTTCTTCGAATTGCGAACTGCCGGGGAAGTTCGCAATCGCCACCGGCGCGGTGATCGCTGCCTTGGTAGCGGTCAGCGACAACGCCAGCAGCAGGTCGTTCCAGGCGAAAATGAACACCAGGATCGCCGCGGTCACCAGTCCGGGCGCCGCCAGCGGGACGATGATCTTGCGGAAGGCCTGCCCCGGCGTCGCACCGTCCATCTTGGCCGCCTTCTCCAGATCCCAGGGGATCTCCCGGAAGAAGGCCGACAAGGTGTAGATGGCCAAGGGCAATGCGAAAGTGATGTAGGGCAGGATCAACCCCGGCCAGGTATCGAAAAGCCCGACGGCGCGCTCGATTTCGAACAGCGGTGTGACCAGAGAGATCGCCGGGAACATCGTGATGAGCAGCGTGCAACCAACCAGCAGCCGTTTGCCGGGAAAGTTCAGCCGGGCGATCGCATAGGCCGCCATCGCGCCCAGCAGCACCGCGATCGCGGTGGCGATCAACGCGATCCCGACGGAGTTGATCAGCGCCGAAGTGAAGAAGTCGCCCCGGAAGATACCGCGATAGTTTTCCAGCGTCACCGACGACGGAATCAGCTTGCCGTCCTTGACAGTTGACGTCGGTTTGAGTGACAGGCTGAGAATCCAGAGCACCGGAAGCAGCGCATACACCACGACCGCGGTGTCGATGAGGGCCCACATCGCGGTGCGCCGCGGGCCCATCAACTCAGTGTTCATCGACGTCACCACCCGGTGCCGCGGCGCCGAACACCTTGATGAAGATGAGCGCGATGACGCCGACGCAGACAAAGATCAGCACGCTGATCGCCGAGCCGAGGCCGACGTTGAAGCCTTCGAACAGGTTGTCGTAGCCCAGGATCGACACCGAGCCGGTGTTGTTGTTGCCCTCGGTCAGCACATAGATGTTGTCGAAAATGCGGAAGGCGTCCAGGGTCCGGAACAACAGCGCAACCACGACCGCCGGCTTGATGATCGGCAACATGATCCTGGTCAGTCGCCGCCAGGCGCCGGCGCCATCGACTTGCGCGGCCTTCAGCAAATCCTCTGGCACCAGCGCCAACCCGGCCAGCAACAGCAGCGACATGAATGGCGTCGTCTTCCAGACCTCGGCGATGACGACGATGCCCAGCGACGGGATCTGTTGGGTCAGCGGCGCACTGCCCTGAGGCAGCAGGTTGGCCAGGTAGCCGGTTCCCGGCGTCCACGCGTAATACCAGCTGTAGGAGGCGACCACCGTCACGATGCCGTAGGGGACGAGCACCGCGGTGCGAACCAGTCCCCTGCCGATCAGGGTGTGGTGCATCACCAGCGCCAGCGCCAGGCCGAGCACGAATTCGATCGACACCGAAACCACCGTGATGGCCAGCGTCACCAACAGCGCCGTCCACCAATAGCGGTCGGTCAAGATCGTTTGGTAATTGCCCAGGCCGATGAACCTGGTGTCGTTCGGGGTGGCCAGATTGTTGTGCTGCAGGCTCAGCCAGATGCTGTAACCGATCGGATAGGCCGTCACCGCCAGCATCAGGGTTGCCGCGGGCGCGACGAGAATGAAGGCCAGTCGCTGCTCGGGCGGGCGATTCCAGATCCGCCTGGCGATCTCGACGGGGGTGTGCTCGAGTGCGCGCAGTCGGGCGCTAATGCGATCACGGCAGCAGCCCCTTCCCGTCGATGGCCTTCTGCACCTCGGTGGTGAGCTCGTCGGCCGTGCGCTCCGGGTCGATCTCGGTGATGGGGTTCAACGTCGTGGCCAGTCGAATTCCGACCGCTTGGTAGGCCGGCGTTGCGGGACGCACCGCGGCATCGGTCAGCTGCTGGCGAATGATGGTGTACATCGGATACTTGACCTGGAATTGCGGGTCGGAGTACAGCGACGTCCGGACCGCGGGCAGACCGCCTTCGATCGAGATGAACTTCTGACTCTGCAGGCTGCGCAGGCATCTGATGGCTTCGAACGCCTCGGCTTTATGGCGAGTCGTGCTGGCCACCGCCAGGTTCAGCCCCCCGATCGTCACCTTGGCCGGCCGGCCCGGCACCACGCCGGGGTAGGGCGCAAAGCCGAAAACCTTTTCGCTGGCCTGATAGGCGATGCGGAATTGCTCGTCGTTGGGCACGAAAGTGCCGAACTGATTGATGCTGCCGGCCAGCGCCGGATTCTGGTTGAGCGGCAGGAAGTTCACGCCGCCCTTGACCGCGTTCTCCAGCATCGACGCGAGCACAAACGGCCAGTTGACTTCGAGTGCGGCCCTGCCCTGTTCGACCGCCAACCGCGCCGTGCTCTCGTCGGTACGGGTGATCGACGGGTCGGCCCCCGGCGCGGTGGCCACCGCCTTGAGGATCCGCAGCGCGGTGACGGTGGCGGCCCGGTGCGCGGGGGTATCGGTCAGGGTGACGTGCTGGCCGTCTTCGGAGAGCACCTGGCCACCGGCGCTGACCAGCAGCGTGTTGAACCACACCACCAGGCCCTCGCCCTGATTGGCCTGCACAGCGATCCAGCCGGGCTGACCGGTGGCGTGCAATCGAGTCGCCTCGGCCACCATGCCATTCCAGTCGTGTGGCGGTTGATGCACCAAATCTGCTCGGTACCAAAGCAATTGGGTATTGGTAGTGATGGGTGCGGCATACAGCTGGTGCTTCCAGCCGGCGGTCGCCAGCGGACCCGGCAGGGTATCGACGGCTGCGTCGTCCTCGGCCTGTCCGGCCGGGTCGTCGGACAGCGGCAGCACCCAGCCCGCTTCGGCGAACTCCGCGGTCCAGATGACGTCCAGCGACATCACGTCCAGCGTGTGATCATGACCGGCAAGCCGGCGGGCGTACTGCAACCGCTGCGCGCCGGGGGCTCTGGGGAGGCTGACGTGTTGGATGACGAACCGGCCGCCGGAGTCCTGGCTGCAGCGCCGGGCAACTTCGGCGAACGTCGCGCCGTCGGCGGCCGGGGTGTAGAAGGTGATCACCAGCCCGTGCTGGCCCGACCCACAGGCCGATAGCGCCGACGCGATGGTCAGAATCGCCAGCACGACTGCGCTTAGCTCGGCGCGCGCGCTCGCGACGGCTCACCACAAAATGCATCCGGCCGTCAGATCGCCAGGCGCGCAAGCAAATCCCGAGCCTTCTCGGCATTCTGCGGATCGCAGAGTACGTCGTACCGGCCGGCTACCAACTGCATCGTTGAGCTGAAATCCCTTGTGCCACGGGCCATTGCGTAAGGAACCGCGGAGGTGATCAGCCCGAAGAACACCCCGGCAACCAGACCGGTCGCCAGCGCACCCCACGGGCTGGGGCTGAAGAAGCCCAGCACCAACCCGATGAACAGCCCAAGCCAGGCCCCGCTGAGCACGCCACCGCCCAGCACTTTGGGCCACGTCAGCCGGCCGGTGACCCGTTCAACCTGCATGAGATCGACGCCGACGATGGTCACCTGTTGGACCGGGAACTGCTGTTCGGATAGGTAGTCGACGGAGCGCTGCGCCTCGGCATAGGTGGGGTAAGACCCCACCGGCCAGCCTTTGGGCGGAGTCGGCAACTGCGGCACACCGCGGCGGCCCCCGGCCGCGCCGGAGGGCGTTGCGCCGGGGACTTGGCCAGGCTGGAAAGGACTAGTCATCAGCGCTCATTCTCCTCCGCCGTGGCCATAGTTTCACCTCGGCCCTCCCACCCTATCGAGGCAACCTGCAGGCTAGGTTGAACAACATGACAGCTCCCGGCGGTGCCAGCGGCGAAGACGCGGCTGATCCGCACGCGGCCGGTGGGCAGTACCCGCAGCAGCCGGGGTGGGCAGCCCCCTGGAATTCGCCCGCATCGCCGCCACCAGCCAACTATCCGCCCCCGTCGTATCCGCCGCCCGGCTACCCGGTCGACTACCCGGGCACCCCGCCCTTCGGCTACCAGCAGCCGCCCAGCTACGGCGGCCCCTACCCGGCCGGGCCGTCGCAATTCAGCGGCCCACCGCCGGGCTACGGGTCCCCGTCATATCCCGGCGCCTATTACCCGACGCCGGATTATCAGCGCGATTACTGGCCGCAGGAGGCCGTCCAGTCGGGGACCAACGGGCTGGCGATCGCGTCGCTGATCTCATCGTTCACCGGCCTGTTCTGCTGCATCGGCGGGGTCGTGGCCATCGTGCTGGGCACGATCGCGCTCGACCAGATCAAGCGAACTCGCCAAGACGGCTACGCGCCTGGCCGTCGCCGGCATAGTGATCGGCATCGCGACCCTGATCGTGGCTCTGATCGTGATGATTTTTGCGGTGCATTCCCATTAATGGGGCTCGCCCGAGCCGGCTAGCTGCCATCGCGCAACCGGCTGCTTAGGCTCTCTTCCATGGCATCGGTCAACAGGGTGTACGTCGCGCGGCTGGCGCGGATGTTGGTGTTGGGGCCAATGGGCGAAAACTTCGGGCGCATCCGCGATGTCGTGATCAACATCAGCATTGTCCGCCAGCAGCCGCGGGTATTGGGGCTGGTTGTCGATTTGGCGACCCGCCGCAGCATCTTCATCCCGATTCTGCGGGTCGCCGCGATCGAGCCAAATGCGGTGACGCTCAACACCGGAAGCGTGTCCCTGCGCCACTTCGAACAACGTCCCGGCGAGGTCCTGGCGATCGGTCAGATACTCGACACCCCGGTCACGGTCAACGACCCCGAACTACCGGAGCTGGCCGGGCGCGACGTCATGATCACCGACCTGGGCATCGAGCAATCCCGAACCCGCGACTGGCTGGTGACCCGGATCGCCGTGCGCACTCAGCGTCGACTCGGACGGCGCGGGCCGGCGCATGTGGTCGATTGGCAAAGCGTGCACGGATTGACGCCGTCGGCGTTGGCGATGCCGGGCCAGGCGGTGGCGCAACTGCTCAACCAGTTCGAGGGACGCCGCGCGGTCGACGTGGCGGACGCCATCCGCGGCCTGCCGCCCAAGCGACGCACCGAGGTGTTCAAGGCCCTGACCGACGAACGGCTGGCCGACATCCTGCAGGAGTTGCCCGAGTCGGAGCAGGCCGATGCACTGTCGCAGCTGGGCACCGATCGCGCGGCCGACGTGCTGGAGGAGATGGACCCCGACGATGCCGCCGACCTGCTCGGTGAGCTGAACCCGACCGATGCCGAGCTGCTGCTGGCCCGGATGGACCCCGGCGAATCCGCCCCGCTGCGAAGGCTTTTGAAGCATTCTCCGGACACCGCGGGCGGGTTGATGACCTCCGACCCGGTGGTGCTGACCGCGGACACCACGGTTGCCGAGGCCCTGGCACTGGTCCGCGATCCCGACCTCACCCCCGCGCTGTCGTCAATGGTGTTCGTGGCGCGCCCACCGACCGCCACGCCCACCGGGCAGTACCTGGGCTGCGTCCCGCTACAGCGCCTCCTTCGCGAACCGCCGAGCGAGTTGGTCGGCGGGATCGTCGACAGTGACCTGCTCACCCTGACCCCGGAGACCTCGCTGGCCGCCGTGACGCGCTACCTCGCCGCCTACAACCTGGTGTGCGGACCCGTCGTCGACGACCAAAGCCACCTGCTGGGGGCGGTCACCGTGGACGACCTGCTCGATCACCTACTGCCGCACGACTGGCGCGCGCACGCCCAAGAGGTGACCGCCGGCATCGGACGCGCCGACGCAACCGAGGAGGTCTCGTGAGCAAACCGGCGGCACCGCGTCGGCTGTACACCCCGCGGACATCGCGCGGGATCTCACTGCGCCTGGACCCCGAGACCGTCGGGCAGAGCACCGAGGCCATCGCGCGTTTCTTCGGTACCGGCCGCTACCTGCTGATACAGACCATTATCGTGATCGTGTGGATCGCGGTGAACCTGATCGCGGTTGAAGCGCGCTTCGACCCGTACCCCTTTATCCTGCTCAATCTGGCCTTCTCCACGCAGGCCGCCTACGCCGCGCCGCTGATTCTGCTCGCGCAAAACCGTCAAGAGAACCGGGACCGGGTCACGCTCGAAGAAGATCGTCGCCGCGCCGCGCAGACCAAGGCCGACACCGAGTATTTGTCCCGTGAGCTGGCGGCACTGCGGCTGGCCATCGGCGAGGTCGTGACCCGCGAATACCTGCGCGATGAGCTGGACGAACTGCGCGCCCTGCTGACCGACCGGAACCCGCACATCCCGGCCGAGGAGCCCAGGACGCGCCGGTGACGGCGGGGAGCGCAGCACTAAGGAATCCCCATGAATAGCAAATCCACCATTGCGCCACTCCCGTCACAAGGGTTATGTATGGTGATCGAGGTCACGCTAACAAGAGGTTTCCGGCAGCTCACATGGGTTCCCGACACCCAAAACACTTAGGACGGTGGAGTGCGCAAAGGGGGTCGCTTGGGTGCACGCTCGGCCGTCGCGTCGGTGCGGAAGCGGGGGCTTCCGATAACTCGGGCACAGGCATTCAGCGTGGCGGTGATCAGTCCGCTGGTGTTCGCGGGCGCCGTCGGCGCCACGCCTGAGCCGTTACACAAAACGAGCCCCATCCCGTCGGTGCACACCGTCATCACCCCGGTCGCCGCCGTGTCCCCGACGGACCCCGACCTCTCCGGACCGGTGGTCATCGCGATCGACCGGGCGCCGACGGCCTTCCACGTCGCGGCGGGCGCCGCATCGGCACCCCCGCCACCGAGGGTCGTGAATGCGCCTGGCGCACTGGGCATTCCGACGATGGCACTGTCCGCCTACCGCAACGCCGAACTGAAAATGGCCATCGCCGAGCCGGGCTGCGGCGTCAGTTGGAACTTGCTGGCCGGCATCGGACGCATCGAGTCCGGGCACGCGGGCGGCGGCGCCGTCGACGCGCGCGGCACCGCGGTCACCCCGATCTACGGTCCCTCGCTGGACGGCACGTTGCCCGGCAACGAGGTCATCATCTCCAGCAGCGCCGGCAATCGCGTCACGTACGCCCGCGCGTTGGGGCCCATGCAGTTCTTGCCCGGCACCTGGGCACGCTATGCCGTCCGACGGCGACGGCGATGGTGTGGCCGACCCGCAGAACCTGTTCGACTCCACGCTGACCGCGGCCCGCTACCTGTGCAGCGGCGGGCTCAACCTGCGCGACCCGGCCCAGGTCATGGCCGCGATCCTGCGCTACAACAACTCGACGCCCTACGCCCAGAACGTGCTGGGCTGGGCCGCGGCCTACGCCACCGGCGTGGTCCCGGTCGACCTGCCGGCGATCACCGGACCGCCACCCCCGCTCGGCAATGCCCACGACGAGCATCCCGAGGGTCTCGGGCCCGGCCTGCCGATGAACATGATCGGCCTGCCGATGGACGATCCGATGGCGCGGATGCCGCTGATCGACTTGACCGGTCAACAGCAGCAGCCGGCCAGTCCGCCGCCGATGTTCCCCTGGATGGCGCCCGCCAGCCCGCCACCGGTGCAGGGGCAGCATGCCTGGGTGCACGGTGATCTGCATCAGCTCGCAGAACCGCCGCCGGCGGGTGGACCGCAGCCGTTTGGACCACTAGCCCCGCCGCAGCCGTTTGGACCGCTAGCCCCGCCGCCGCCACCGAACGCCGCCACCGCCCTGGGCGCCGCCGGCCGCACCACCGCCGGTCGCACCACCGCCGGCCCCGCCGCCTGCCGAATCCACCGGCCGGCCCGGCCGGTAGTCCTCCCCTGGCCGCAGCGCCAAGCCCGGTGGTCGGAGCGCCGAACGCCTCGCCATCGCCTAAGCCCGCGAGCCCGGCCGCGGTGCCCGCGCCGCCAGCCTGACGCCTGCCGGCTGGTGGAAAGCCAAGCCGCCTACACTCGGCGGTAATGCCTCGTCATGACCCCCCTGGTTCGCAAGCCGACCGCAGCGCTGCCATCCGCACCGCCCTGGGCAAGGTGATCGACCCCGAATTGCGGCGTCCCATCACCGAACTCGGGATGGTCAAGAGCATCGATATCGACTCCGACGGCGGGGTGCACGTCCAGATTTACCTGACCACCGCCGCTTGCCCGAAGAAGACCGAAATCACCGAGCGCGTCAGCCAGGCCGTCGCCGACGTCCCCGGTACCGGGGCGGTGAAAGTCAGCCTGGACGTGATGAACGACGAGCAGCGCACCGAGTTGCGCAAGCAGTTGCGCGGCGACGCCCGCGAGCCCGTCATCCCGTTCGCCCAGCCCAGCTCGCTGACCCGGGTATACGCGGTCGCGTCCGGCAAGGGCGGCGTCGGGAAGTCGAGCGTCACGGTCAACCTGGCCGCGGCGATGGCCACCCGCGGCCTGTCGGTCGGCGTGCTCGACGCCGACATCCACGGCCATTCCATCCCCCGGATGATGGGCACCACCGACCGGCCCACCCAGGTCGAGTCGATGATCCTGCCGCCGATCGCCCACGAGGTGAAGGTCATCTCGATCGCCCAGTTCACCGAGGGCAACACCCCGGTGGTGTGGCGCGGGCCGATGCTGCACCGGGCGTTGCAGCAGTTCCTGGCCGATGTCTACTGGGGCGACCTGGACGTGCTGCTCATGGACCTGCCGCCCGGAACGGGCGACATCGCCATCTCGGTGGCTCAGCTGGTCCCCAACGCGGAAATCCTGGTCGTGACCACGCCGCAGTTGGCCGCCGCCGAGGTCGCCGAGCGGGCCGGCAGCATCGCGCTGCAAACCCGTCAGCGCATCGTCGGCGTCGTCGAGAACATGGCCGGGCTCGTCCTGCCGGACGGCTCAACCCTGCAGGTGTTCGGGGAGGGTGGTGGCGCGCAGGTCGCCGAGCGGCTCTCCCGCGCGGTCGGCGCCGACGTTCCGCTGCTGGGTCAGATCCCGCTGGACCCGGCGCTGGTGGCCGCCGGTGATTCCGGCGTCCCGATCGTGCTGAGCGCACCCGATTCGCCGGTGGGCAAGGAATTGCGCAGTATCGCCGACAAGCTGTCGTCGCGACGGCGTGGATTGGCAGGCGTGTCGCTGGGGCTTGACCCAACCCGGCACTAATCCGGCTCTAGGTCGCGTCGGTATCGAACGGCGCAGGCGCGTGCTGCTGGGCGCCGTTTTGCGCGGCATTCGGCGCGGCATTCGGCGCGCCGTTGGCGGTCGGCCGGTCGAAATTCCCGGTCAGGAACGAGTCGTCGCCGTCCAGCAGGTGCCTGGTCAGCGCCGCGCGCGGCGTCATCCCCCGCAGTTTCTGCAATTCGCTGAGGGGACCGCGCAGATCGTCGAATTCGGGTCCGATGTCCTCGCGCAGCTGGCTGGTGACGCCGCTGAGGTAGTCGCGTGCCTGCCGGAGCGAGGTCGACGTCCACCGGATCGCACCCGGAAGCCGCTCGGGCCCAAGGATCACCAGCCCGACCACCACGAGGACCAGGATGTGCTCCCAGCTCAGGTTCCCGAACATCTAGCCGTTATCGGGGTCGGGTTTGACGGTCAGGGTGACGTTGCGGCCATCACGCACCACCTCGATCGGCGAGTCCTGCCCGATGGTCAGCTGCCGCACGGCGACGACGAACTCGTCGGCGTCGGCGACCTTACGGCTACCGACCTTGACGATGACGTCGTTTTCCAGGATTCCGCCCTTTTGCGCCGGACTGCCCGCCTTGACGTTGGCGACCTGGGCACCGGCTGCGATCGAGTTGCTCACCGACCGGGTGCTGACACCGAGGGTCGGGTGCACGATCTTTCCGTCTTTGATCAGGGTCTGGGCAACTATCTTCGCCTCGTTGACCGGGATCGCGAAGCCCAGCCCACTTGCGCTGTCCGACAACGACTTTCCGGCGGTGTTGATGCCGATCACCTGGGAATCCATGTCGATCAGCGGGCCGCCGGAGTTGCCGTGGTTGATCGAGGCATCCGTTTGGACCCCGTCGATGACGGTGTCGGTGTCAGATCCCTCCCCCGACAACGGGACGGGACGGTGCAGTGCGCTGATGATGCCGTGCGTCACGGTGCTGCGCAGCCCCAGCGGCGCACCCGCCGCAAGAACCTCGTCACCGACGCGCACCTTGTCGGAATCACCGAGCCGGGCCACGCTCAGGTTGTCGACGTTGTCGACCTTGAGTACGGCCAGGTCGGTCTTGGGGTCGCGGCCCACCAGGTTGGCGGGCACTTCCTTACCGTCGTTGAACACCACGGTCGTCTTGAACTGGCTGGGGTTGTTGGCGGCCTCGGAGATCACGTGATTGTTGGTGACGATGTAGCCCCGACCGTCGATGACGACGCCGGAACCCTGCATGCCTTCCTGGTCGCTCTTCGACTCGATGGTCACCACCGCGTTGGCGGTCGCGGCCGCCACCTTGGCGAAGCGGCCCGCCGGCTCTTCGGTGTTGCCGCCGGTCGCCAACGTCACCTTCGAGGTGGTGAAGGCGTCGACGACCTCGGCCGTCTTGCGACCGATCACCCCACCGATAACGCCGATGCCCAACGCGATAGCCAGCAGGACCGCTAGGGCGAGGTAGGACACCTTCCTGCCGAAGAGGACGTCGCGCACGCCGAGCTTGCCGCCGTACCCCAACGCGGTGCGCGAGGTGGCGGTCGGAACTGCCGGGACTGCCCAGCGCCGCCGCGGCCCCCGGGTCCCGCCACGGGTCGTCAGATTCGTCCTGATCGAACCCGTTCTGCTCGGCCGCCAGTGCGCTGGCGTCGACGGGGTGGCGCTGCAGTGTGTCGGTACCGCCGACGGGCCGGCTGAACGCTTCCTGCAGAACCGGGTCGCGGCTTTGATCGTGTGGACTGAACTCGCCTTGGTCCCGGAACTTCTGTGGGCGCACTCGTTCCGCGACAAACGATCCCTGTAGACCATCGGGACGACCGAATGCCTGACGCGATGCCGGGTCGACCGGCGGCCGGGAGATGGGGCGCGGCGCCAGGCGGTTGCCTCCGTCGTCGCCGCCGTCTTGCCCCGTATCGAAGCCTTGGTCGGAGGTCACGTTACCCCTTTTGAATCCGCTACTTGTGTGCTCGAAACAGGCCTCGCACAGGGCCCCTGTTCAGGGCGAGCACCAGGCACGGCATTGGTCGTGTCCACCCTAGTATCCACGGTTGCTGATCGGTCGGCTTGAACCCACGGGACGGGGCAACGCGGCCGCTACCCGCCCTTACGCTGGTCGCGCACATCGCGGTCAGCGAAACGGTCGGACGCCTGCGATGGCGTGTCGTCGGACGGGTAGTGCGGAATCTCCGACAGCATTCCCAGCAGCGTGCTGGGGATGCGGATCGGGTGGGAGTCGCGCAGCGCGGCGCGCGCCCGGCTCTGGTCGTCGACTTCGGCCGCGCATTCCGCGCACAGCGAGAGGTGGTGGGCGGCCCGCAAGTGCGCGTTCATCCG
Source organism: uncultured Actinomycetota bacterium (assembly GCA_963832935.1). Taxonomy (GTDB): domain Bacteria; phylum Actinomycetota; class Actinomycetes; order Mycobacteriales; family Mycobacteriaceae; genus Mycobacterium. The sequence goes on along the minus strand of CAWHWA010000004.1, from coordinate 231,308 downwards.
CAGCTCACCGTCGACGAACGCCGCGATCGCCTCGATCGAAAGGTGCTCGGTCGAACCGAATTGACGCGGCGCGCCGACCGGGGCATCACTCTGGGAGGCGAACTGTGCGGGGAGCCAGGAGAACGCGCGGCGGAACACATGTCCCCGGTCGGCCATCACCAGCTCCTTTCGCTGCCACGTATCTCTCGAATGTAGCGCGACAAGGTGCCCAGCACCGCTATGCATCTCGCGAAATCGCATGATTATCGGCCCGAAAGCCGTGCTTTCAGCCGGCCTAGGCGGACTTGGCGTGAGTTTCGGGCTCGGAGTGCGCGGCCAAATAGTCGCGCAGCGCCTGGCGTCCGCGGTGGATCCGGCTGCGCACGGTGCCGAGCTTGACGCCCAGCGTGGCGCCGATCTCCTCGTAGGACAGGCCCTCGATATCGCACAGCACCACCGCGGCGCGAAACTCCGGCGGCAACGAATCCAGGGCAGCCTGCAGGTCGGGCCCAAGGTGCGCATCGTGGTAGATCTGCTCGGGATTGGGTTCGTCGGCCGGCACCCGGTCGTAGTCCTCCGGCAAGGCTTCCATCCGGATGCGGGCACGCCGGCGCACCATGTCGAGGAACAAGTTGGTGGTGATGCGGTGTAGCCAGCCCTCGAAGGTCCCGGGCTGATAGTTCTGGACGGACCGAAAAACCCGGATGAAGGTGTCCTGGGTCAGGTCTTCAGCATCTTGCTGGTTGCCCGAGAGCCGATAGGCCAGCCGGTACACCCGGTCGGCATGCTGACGCACCAACTCGTCCCAAGACGGCATCGTCGTCTTGTCCCCGGTCGCGTCGAATACCGCTGTGCCCTGCAGTCCATCCACCGGTTCGACCCATTCGTCGTCCGGGCACTCCTGAGCATGCGACATGCTGCTCGGGCTTAAGAGAGTGGTACTGATCGAATCCTCCGAATAGTTTGCCCTGCCCAATGGCGGCAGTTCATTATTCGCGGCAACACGTAGTTGCCAGTCTGTATTCCCCACCCAACGTCCTCCACGTTCCATACCGTCACCGTCGTCTATCGGCGTATGCGCGATATAGGAGCAGTCTGAGGTTTGGCTGAGAAACCAGATCGTTACACGGCGTAAGCAGGGCAAATCAGGGGCGGAGTGACTTAGGCCGCCTCAGGCGTCCCGGGCGTGTCGGAAACGGGTGGTCTCAGGCGCGCCTGACGGACCGCGCCCCGACATGGAATACGCTGCGGACATGGACGGCACCGTCGACGAAACCCCCGGCCAGGCGGACCCCAGTCGAGCCGAATCGCTCTCCGCGCATGCCGAGAATTCGATATCCGAGGACGCGATCCTGGCAAGCGCCCGCGAACGCTCGGTGGACATCGGTGCTCGGGCGGTTACGCCCGCGGTCGGCGCGCTGCTGAGCCTGCTGACCAAGCTCAGCGGCGGTAAGGCGGTCGCGGAGGTGGGAACCGGCGCCGGGGTCAGCGGGCTCTGGTTGCTGTCGGGGATGAGCGACGACGGCGTGTTAACCACGATCGATATCGAGCCCGAGTATCTGCGGCTGGCCAAGCAGGCTTTCTCCGAGGCCGGGATCGGCCAGTCGCGCACCCGGTTGATCAGCGGCCGCGCTCAAGAGGTCCTCACCCGGCTCGCCGACGAGTCCTATGACCTCGTGTTCATCGACGCCGACCCGATCGATCAGCCCGATTACGTCGTCGAGGGCGTGCGGTTGCTGAGATCCGGCGGGATCATCGTGGTGCACGGCTCGGCGCTGGGCGGGCGGGCCGGTGATCCCGCGGCGCGGGACGCCGAAGTCGTCGCGGTCCGGGAGGCGGCCCGCCTGATCGCCGAGGATGAGCGGCTGACACCCGCGCTGGTACCGCTCGGTGACGGCGTCTTGGCCGCGGTCCGCGACTAGCTAACGGCTTGCCGCGACTAATCCACCCGCTGACTTCTTTACGCATTCCTTACGTCGCGCCTCCTTGACCTTCGACTGAACATGCGTTTAGTGTTCTGAACATGCGTTCAGCCGACCTGACCGCCGCCGCCAGGATCCGCGATGCGGCGATCGAGCAGTTCGCCCAGCACGGCTTCGCCGTCGGGCTGCGCACCATCGCCGAGGCCGCGGGCGTGAGCGCGGCACTGGTCATTCATCACTTCGGCTCGAAGGAAGGCCTGCGCAAAGTGTGTGACGACTACGTCGCCGAAGAGATCCGCAATAGCAAGTCGGAGGCGCTGCACGTCCAACGATCCGGCCAGCTGGCTGGGGCAGATGGCGGAGATCGAGTCCTACGCGGCGCTGACGGGTTACGTGGTGCGCAGCCTGCAGACCGGCGGTGATCTGGCAATGATGTTGTGGCAGAGAATGATTGAAAACGCCGAGGAATACTTTGCCGACGGTGTGGCGGCCGGAACCATCAAAGCCAGCCGCGATCCGCACGCCAGGGCCAAGTATCTGGCCATCACCTCGGGTGGCGGCCTGCTGCTCTATATCCAAATGCATCCAACCCCAACAGATTTGCGGGCGGTCCTTCGCGACTACGCCCGCGATATGGTGCTGCCCGCGCTGGAGATCTACACCGACGGGTTGATGGCCGACCGCACCATGTACGACGCATTCCTGGCCGCAGAAGATCAAGGAGGATCCCATGTCAGCTGACCACGTCGCCCCCATCGAAATCCGCAACCTCACCAAGAATTTCGGTGCGGTGCGAGCGCTGGACGGCCTTGACCTGACGGTGCGTCAAGGTGAGGTGCACGGCTTTCTCGGCCCCAATGGCGCCGGCAAGTCCACCACCATCCGCGTCCTGTTGGGCCTGGTGAAAGCCGACAGCGGAAGCGTAAGGCTGCTGGGCGGCGACCCGTGGACCGACGCCGTCGGATTGCACCGCCAAATCGCCTACGTGCCGGGCGATGTCACGCTATGGCCGGCACTGACCGGCGGTGAGACCATCGATCTGCTGGCCCGGATGCGCGGCGGCATCGACGACGCACGCCGCCGGGAGCTGATCGAACGCTTCGACCTCGACCCGACCAAGAAGTCGCGCACCTACTCCAAGGGCAACCGCCAAAAGGTCTCCCTGATATCCGCCTTCTCGTCGCAGGCCAGCTTGCTGCTGCTGGACGAGCCCAGCAGCGGCCTGGACCCGTTGATGGAGAACGTGTTTCAGCAGTGCGTCGCCGAAGCTCGCGACCGTGGCGTCACGGTGTTGCTGTCCAGCCACATCCTGGCCGAAACAGAAGCGCTGTGCCAGCGGGTGACCATCATCCGGGCCGGCAAGACCATCGAGAGCGGAACGCTGGATTCGATGCGGCATCTGAGCCGGACCTCGATCAAGGCCGAAATGACCGGCGATCCAGGCGATCTCACTCGAATCAAAGGGGTCGAGGACGTCAGCGTCGAGGGCAACACGCTGCGCGCACAGGTCGACAGCGAAAGCCTCGGGGAACTCATTCGGGTGCTGGGCGACGCTGGGGTGCGCAGCCTGGTCAGCCAGCCACCGACTCTCGAGGAGCTCTTCCTGCGCCATTACGACACCGGACGCAGCGGAAAGAAGGTTTCGGCGTAATGAGCACCGTAACCCTGGATCGCCCGGAACACTCTGCACCGCAACGAGGTTCGAATTTCTCGGGAACCCTGGGGATGCTGCGCCTCTATCTGCGCCGCGACCGGGTCTCGTTGCCGCTGTGGATGCTGCTGTTGTCGCTGCCGTTGGCGACGGTCTACATCGGAAGCATCGAGAAGGTCTACCCCACCCAGATCGCCCGGGCCGGATTCGCGGCGACCATCATGGCCAGCCCGGCCCAGCGCGCCCTCTACGGGCAGGTCTACAACGACAGCCTTGGCGCGGTGGGCATCTGGAAAGCCGGGATGTTCCACGTGCTGATCGCGGTGGCCGTCATTCTCACCGTGATCCGGCACACCCGCGCCGACGAGGAGAGCGGCCGGACCGAACTGGTGGATTCGACCGGGGTGGGACGGTATGCCAGTCTCACGGCGGCGCTGATCTTGTCGTTCGGGGCCTCGATCGGCACCGGTGCGATCGGCGCGGCGGGATTGCTCAGCACCAGCGTCCCGCGTGGCGGATCGCTGGCATTCGGGGCCGCGCTGGCCGGCTCCGGCCTGGTCTTCACGGCAGTGGCCGCGGTGACCGCGCAGCTGTCGGCGAGCGCACGATTCGCCCGCGGGGCCGCCTTCGCCGTGTTGGGGGCCGCGTTCACGCTGCGCGCCATCGGCGATGCCAGCTCCGGCGCCTTCTCGTGGCTCTCGCCGCTGGGCTGGTCGCTGCAGGTGCGGCCCTACGCGGGCGATCACTGGTGGGTGCTCCTGCTGCATCTGCTGACGGCGGCCGTGCTCACCGCCGTGGCGTATCGACTGCTCGCCGGCCGCGACGTCGGCGCCGGACTCGTCGCCGAGCGTGCCGGTCCGGCCGCCGCCGCGCCGGCGTTGAGCAACGCCTTCGGGTTGGCCTGGCGGCTGGATCGTGGGGCGCTGCTGCTGTGGACGGTGGGCCTGTGCCTGTACGGCCTGGTGATGGGCAGCGTGGCGCCCGGCATCGGCGACGAGATCGGCGGCGGTGTGGCGCGTGACATCGTCGCGCGGATGGGCGGCACCACCGCTTTGGAGCAGGCCTTCATCGCGGTGGCGTTCACCATGATGGGCATGGTGGCATCGGCATTCGCGGTCTCGCTCACCCTGCGACTGCACCAGGAAGAATCCGGCTTGCGAGCCGAGACGACGCTGGCCGGGGCGGTGTCGCGAACTCGTTGGCTGGCAAGCCATTTGGTGGCCGCCCTGCTCGGTTCCGCGGTGGCGATGCTGGCCGCGGGCGTGACGGCCGGACTCCTCTACGGAGCCGCAGCCGACGACGTCGGCGGCAAGTTGGCGATGGTCCTCGGAGCCGCAGCCGTCCAGTTGCCGGCCGTCTGGCTGGCGTCGGCCGTGGCCGTCGGATTATTCGGTCTCGCACCACGGTTCATGCCGGTGGCCTGGGGCATACTGATCGCGTTCATCGCCTTGTACCTGATCGGTTCGTTGGCGGGTTACCCGCAGTGGGTGCTTGATCTCGAACCCTTCGCGCACGTTCCGCGGGTCGGCAGCGACTTCACCGTCGTGCCGGTGCTGTGGCTGCTGGCCGTCGATGCGGCGCTGATCGCATTGGGAGCCATGGCATTCCGGCGTCGGGATCTCCGCTCATGAACACCGGCGTTCGAGCGAGCGGCATCCTCGGTTTTCGGGCTGGCCATCTTGGCCTTGCTGCTGTTCCTGCCGGCCGGCACGCTCAACTATTGGCAGGCATGGGCTTTCATCGCCACCTTCCTGGTGGCGACGATCTTCCCGAGCATTTACATCGCCCGGACAAACCCGGCGGCGCTGCAGCGCCGCATGCACGGCGGCCCATGGGCGGAAGCCAGAACACTGCAGAAGATCGTGATCACCAGCGTGTTCGTGGGACTCATCGGGATGCTGGTGTTTTGCGCATACGACCACCGGATGGGCTGGTCGCAGCCGCCCGATTGGGTGTGCCTGCTCGGCGATGTGCTGGTAGCGACCGGACTCGGTATCGCCATGTTGGTGGTCATCCAGAACGGCTATGCCGCCGCCACGGTGACGGTGGAGACGGGTCAGAAGGTGGTCTCCACCGGCGTCTACACGTTCGTCCGGCACCCGATGTACGTCGGCAACGTGATCATGATGGTCGGTGTACCCCTGGCACTGGGCTCCTACTGGGGACTTTTGTTCGTCCTCCCGGGCGTGGCGGCCCTCGTCTTTCGGATCCGCGACGAGGAAACGATGCTCTCCCAGGAATTGGCCGGCTACCGCGAGTACGCGCACGCAAGTGCGCTACCGGCTGCTGCCCTACGTCTGGTAGCGGGTCGTCACTAGACCCAAACGCCTTTGCCCACCGCGACCACGCCGCCGGCGCTGATCGCGAAGCGTTCCCGGTCCTTCTCCAGATCCACCCCGACCATCTCGCCGGGCCCGATCACGACGTTCTTGTCCAGGATCGCGTGGCGAACCACCGCGCCGCGGCCGACGCGGGCTCCCGGCATGATCACGCTGCCCTCGACGATCGCTCCGTCGTCGACCACAACGTTCGACGACAGCACCGAGTTGCGCACCGAGGCCGCCGAGATGATGCTGCCCGCGCCGACCACCGACTCCTGGGCGGAGCCACCGTTGACGAACTTCGCCGGCGCCAAGTTCTCCGTCGCACCGCGAATCGGCCAGCGCCGGTTGTACAGATTGAACACCGGGTGCACTGACACCAAATCCATGTGCGCGTCGTAGAACGCGTCCAGCGTCCCGACATCGCGCCAGTAGGCGCGGTCGCGGTCGGTGGCGCCGGGCACCTCGTTGTCACAGAAGTCGTAAACCGCGGCCATGCCGTCGCCCACCAACCGCGGAATGATGTCGCCACCCATGTCGTGATCGGAGTGGTCGTCGTCGGCGTCGGCGCGAATCGCGTCGATGAGCACCTTGGTGGTGAAGATGTAGTTGCCCATCGAGACGAACGTCGTCTCCGGGTCGTCATGCGTTCCCGGCGGCTCCAACGGCTTCTCCATGAAATTGCGGATCCGGCCGGAGTCGTCGGCGTCGATGCAGCCGAACGCGCTGGCCTCGCTGCGCGGCACCCGGATGCCGGCCACGGTCGCACCGGCCCCGCTGTCGATGTGGAACTGGACCATTTGCTCGGGGTCCATCCGGTACACGTGGTCGGCGCCGAAAACCACTATGTAGTCCGGGTCTTCGTCGTAAATCAGGTTGAGGGACTGATAGATCGCGTCGGCCGAGCCCGTGTACCAGCGCGGGCCGAGTCGCTGCTGCGCCGGCACCGGGGTGATGTACTCGCCGGCGAGACCGGACAACCGCCAGTTCTGTGAAATGTGACGGTCAAGTGAATGCGACTTGTATTGCGTGAGAACGCAGATCCTCAGATAGCGGGCATTGACGAGGTTGGACAGCACGAAGTCGATCAGCCGATAGGCGCCGCCGAAGGGAACTGCGGGCTTGGCCCGGTCCGCGGTCAGCGGATACAACCGCTTGCCCTCACCGCCGGCCAGGACGATGCCCAGCACCTGTGGCGCTTCCCTCATGGCTCTAAACCTATCGGCCGTCGCGAACCGCTGCCAGGGGGCGCTGTTCTGACGGTCTGTCCGTCAAGGTATTTGGCTCAGTTTGACGTACCGATCACGGTAATTGATCGCGCTGCCGGGCGCGCGGGCGGCTTCGGCGCCGAATTCACCAGCCGCTTTGCCATAAGACTCGCGGGCGGCGTCATCACCGAACTACGGTGCGGAGTATGCGGGTGGCGATGATGACTCGGGAGTACCCACCAGACGTCTACGGCGGAGCCGGAGTACACGTCACCGAACTCGTCGCCCAACTACGCCGACTGTGCACGGTCGATGTGCACTGCATGGGCGAACCCCGTCCGGGCGCCATCGCACATCAGCCCGACCCGCGAATCCACGATGCCAATCCCGCGCTGTCCACCCTGTCGGCGGATCTGCTGATGGCCAACGCCGCATCGGAGGCCACGGTCGTGCATTCGCACACCTGGTACACCGGCATGGCCGGGCACCTGACCGCGTTGCTCTACGACATCCCCCACATCCTCACCGCCCACTCGCTGGAACCGCTGCGGCCGTGGAAGGCCGAGCAACTCGGCGGCGGTTACCGGGTGTCGACCTGGGTGGAGCGCACCGCGGTGCTGGCGGCCGATGCCGTCATCGCGGTGAGCGCCGGTATGCGCGAGGACGTACTGCGGGTCTACCCCACGCTGGATCCGAGCCAGGTACACGTCATCCGCAACGGGGTCGACACCGACGTGTGGTATCCGGCCGGACCGGTGAGCACGGGGTCGGTGCTGGCCGAGCTCGGGGTTGATCCGAACCGGCCGATGGCGGCATTCGTCGGACGCATCACCCGGCAGAAAGGCGTTGGCCACCTGGTCGCCGCCGCGCATCAATTCAGCCCGGACGTGCAATTAGTGCTCTGTGCAGGCGCTCCCGACACCCCGCAGATCGCCGACGAAATACGCACCGCGGTAGACGAACTGGCCCGCACCCGCACGGGTGTGTTCTGGATCCAGGAGATGCTCCCCGTCGGGGAAGCTACGCGAAATACTTTCGGCGGCGACAGTTTTCGTGTGCTCGTCGGTGTACGAGCCGTTGGGCATCGTGAACCTGGAGGCGATGGCGTGCGCAACCGCGGTGGTGGCCTCCGACGTGGGCGGAATACCGGAGGTGGTCGTCGACGGAGTCACCGGCTCGCTGGTTCACTACGACGCCGACGACCCAACCGGATACCAGGCGAGATTGGCTGAAGCGGTCAACAAGCTCGTCGCTGACCCCGCGAAAGCCGAGCGCTACGGGCGCGCCGGACGCCAGCGCTGCATCGAGGAATTCTCCTGGGCGCAGGTCGCCGAGCAGACGCTGGAGATCTACCGAAAGGTGTGTGTCTAGCGGTCGATGACCCGACGCCTTCGGTGTGGGGGACTTAGCTGGTGACGCCCTTGAGTTCGTCGCCCAGGGCGGCGGCTTCGTCGGGCGTCAACTCGACGACAAGACGACCACCACCTTCAAGTGGTACCCGCATTACGATGCCGCGCCCCTCCTTAGTTGCTTCCAGGGGACCGTCGCCGGTCCGGGGCTTCATCGCCGCCATCGAGTGCTCCCTCCAGATTCGAGCTGGACCCGTCCTCGCGAGCCTGGTCGGCGGCGAGCTAGCCCCGCCAGCAGATTTCCAGCCATACCCGACATTGAACTGCCAAATCACTCCCCCATTGTTCCCTATCCGGGTCACCAAATGCACAAGACCCATCCCTAGGGCCCTCTCCGGGGCTATGGCGCCGGTTTGCCAGGCCCGGTTGCGCCCCACCTCATCGAGGCGAGGGGACCCAGCAATCGCGGACGTGGTCGTCGACCATCCCGGTCGCCTGCATCAGCGCGTAAGCGGTGGTGGGGCCGACGAAGCGGAACCCGCGCCGTTTGAGTTCCTTCGCCATCGCCTTGGATTCGTCGGTAGCCGAAGGGATTTCGGATCCGTCGGCGGGGCGGGGCCGGGTCGGCGGCGCGAACGACCACAGCAGGTCGGACAGATCTTCGGAAGAATCCAAGTCAGCCACCGCGCGCGCGTTGGCGATCGTCGCCTCGATCTTGGCCCGGTTGCGGACGATCCCGGCGTCGGCCATCAGCCGCTGCACATCGGCGTCGGTGAAGCGAGCAACCTTTCCGATGTCGAACCCGGCGAACGCGCGCCGGAAATTCTCCCGTTTGCGCAGGATGATCAGCCACGACAGGCCGCTCTGGAAGGCCTCCAGGCTCATCCGCTCGAACAGCGCCACCCGGCCGCGCAACGGGCGGCCCCACTCCTTGTCGTGGTAGTCGCGGTACAAGTCGAAGTCGGGCCCGGGCCGACCCATCCGCCCAGCCGCAGCGGATCAGCCCGTCATCGGTCACGCCGGATCCTCGCGTCGTCGGCGTCCGTGCCTTTCGCCGCGTCGGCTGCCTCGTTCCCGGCGACCGCGTGAGGTGTGGACCGCCGCAAGCTGACCGCGCAGCGCCTCGAGCTCGCGGGCCAGCCGGTCCAGCACCCAGTCCACCTCGCTGGTCTTGTATCCGCGCAGCACCTGGGTGAACTTGACCGCGTCGACGTCGGCGCCGGTGACACCGAATGCGGGCAGCACCGTCGCCGTCGTGCCCCGTGGCAGGGGCGGCAACTGCTCACCCCGGCCGAACAGCAGGCTCGCCGCGCCGAACAGCACGACCGCCACCAGCACCAACACCACGAGGTACAGCAAGACCAACGCCACGGAGTCGATACTGCCCTATACCGCCGACAGCACCGGCGATCAGCGTGGCCGCAACACCGTTCATCGGCGGCCGGTCCGCCAGCGACACCGGCGAGGTGCGCGGGGTGTAGCCCTCGCCGTCGGCGAAGAACTGGGTCAACCCGACCCCGGAGTCGGGGATGCCGCAGCGCGACAGCAAGGTGGCGATCACCTGGCGGCTCATCGCGCCCAGCTCGGCCAGCGGCCGGTTGCGGTGCGCCCGCACACCCAGATTGACCTGGGCGATCGCGTCCAGGCCCAGCCGGTCGAAGGTGTCGATCAGCAGGCCGATCTCCACGCCGTAGCCCGGGGCGAACGGCAGCGACGTCAGCAGTTCCCGGGTGGCCGCGTACTCGCCGCCCAGCGGCTGCAGCATGCAGCCCAGCTCGGGCCGCAGCGCCGCGAGCAGCGGCCGGGCGACCAGCTCGGTCACCCGCCCGCCACCGGTGGGGCCGCACTGCCATCCGCGTCGTCGACACCGTCTGCCTCGCTGACCTTCAGCGGCCGCCGGTAGAAGCTCTTGACCAGGTGAATGCCGTCGCCGGTAAGCAGCGGGCCGACCAGCCAGGGCACGAACATCGGGTGCGGGTCGATCAGGTCGGAGTCGACGAACACCACGATGTCGCCGCTGGTCGCCGCCAGCGACCGCCACAGCACCTCGCCCTTGCCGGGCCGGGTCGGAACCTCGGGCAATGCCTGTTCCCGGCTGATCACCCGGGCGCCGGCCGCGATCGCGCGGATCTCGGTGTCGTCGGTCGAGCCGGAGTCGAGCACGATCAGCTCGTCGACCAACCCGTCGACCAGCGGCGAGATGCTGTCGACCACCGAGGCGACGGTTTCTTCCTCGTTGAGCGCCGGCAGCACCACCGAGATCGTGCGCCCCGCCTTCGCCGCTTCCAGTTGCCCCGATCGTCCAGCCAGGACGGCTCCAGCTGCGGTCGGACAGCCAGACGTCGCCGGGCCGGGCCGCGACGGCCCCGGTGGCGAGATCGCGTGCCACCAACTCCGATGCCGTCATGCCAGTCCCCTCACCGTGCGCGTCGGTGGGCGCGTGCCCTGGATCGAGGCGACCATTTCCAGTACCCGTCGGGTGGGGGCGACCTCATGCACCCGAAACATGCGCGCCCCGGCGGCAGCCGCCAGCGCGGTGGCTGCCAGTGTCCCCTCAAGCCGTTCGGTCAATTCCACACCCAGAGTCTCCCCGACAAAGTCCTTGTTGCTCAAAGCCATCAGCACAGGCCATCCGGTCTTAACAAGATCTTTTACGTGGCGCAACAACACGCAGCCCGTGGAAGGTGTTCTTGCCGAAGTCGTGGGTCGGGTCGATCAGCACCCGGTCGCGCGGCCACTCCGGCCGCGACCGCCCGCTCGGCGGCCCCGGTCACCTGGCGAATCACGTCGTCGACCACACCGCGCGTGGTCGTCCCGTAAGCTCACCCGGAACGGACGGGTGCGCGGCATCGCGCCGCCGGTGTGCGAACACACCAGGCCCGACGCCGAACTCGGCGGCCACCTCGGGCAGGGCCGGGTCGATGCCGCCCCAGGTGTCGTTGATCAGGTCGGCGCCCGCCGCGCAGGCCAGCTTGGCCACCTCGGAGCGCCAGGTGTCGACGCTGATCAGCTGGTCGGGGTAGGCGCCGCGCAGCCATTCGATGAACGGCACCAGCCGGGCGATCTCCTGTCCGCGTCGACGTCCTCGCCCGGGCCCGCCTTGACGCCACCGACGTCGATGACGTCGGCGCCCTCCGCGACGGCCCGGTGGGCGGCGGCCTTGGCGGCCTCGTCGGTGAAGGTCGCGCCGCGGTCGTAGAACGAGTCCGGTGTGCGGTTGACGATCGCCATGATCAGCGCGCGATCGCCCGCCACGGGTCGGCCGCACAGAGTTGACTGCACACGTCCATAGTGCCGGCCACGCGGGCTCAGCCTGCGGTGCTACGGCTGGCCGATCGCCGGTCAAGGCCTCAGCCTTGCGGTCGCTTACCGGCCGCCACCTCTTCGGGATATTCGTCGTAGAACGGCACGTAGCCCTCGTCGCGGCCGGCCAGCACGTAGAGCGGATCCTTCACGTCGGGGCCGTAGGCCTGCTCGCGCAGCTCCACCTTGCGGCTCTTGAACGTCGTGGTGTGCTCCAGCGACTCCACCACCCGCACGAACAGCGGCACCGCGTAGCGCGGGCAGCTGGCCGTAGACCGCGCGGGCCAGCGCCTTGCCGTCGAACTCGGCGCCTTCGCGCAGCTGGATCGCGGCCATCCCGGCCCGGCCGCCGGTGTCTGGCACCTCGACGCCGAAGACCGTGCACTCCTCGACGGCCTTGTCCGACGCCAGCGCCGCCTCGACCTGCGTGGTGGCGACGTTCTCGCCCTTCCAGCGGAAGGTGTCGCCGAGCCGGTCGACGAACGCGGCGTGCCCCATGCCCTGCGGGCTCATCACGTCGCCGGAATTGAACCAGCAGTCGCCCTCCCGGAAAGCGTTGCGCACCAACTTCTTTTCGCTCGACGCCTTGTCGGTGTAGCCGTCGAACGGCTGCAGCCGGTTGACCGGGCTGAGCAGCAGGCCGGGCTGGCCGGCCGGCACCTTGCGCACCCGGCCGTTGTCGTCGCGCAGCGGGTCCCCGGTGTCGGGGTCGTATTCGACGTAGGCCAGCGGCATCGGGCGATACCGGTGGTCCGGGGCACGTTGAAGATGTTGATGAATGCGGTGTTGCCCTCGCTGGCGGCGTAGAACTCGCACACCCGCGCGATGCCGAACCGCTTGGTGAACTCGTCCCAGATCTCCGGCCGCAGCCCGTTGCCGGCGATCAGCCGCACCTTGTGCGCGCGGTCGGTCGGCTTTGGCCGGCTGGTTGAGCAGGTAGCGGCAGATCTCGCCGATGTAGATGAAGGCGGTGGCCTGGCTGGCGATCACCTCGTCCCAGAACTGCGACGCCGAGAACGACTTGCCCAGCGCCAGCGTCGCACCGGAGTTGATCACCGACGACAGCGCGACCGTCAGCGCGTTGTTGTGGTACAGCGGCAGGCAGCAGTACAGGGTGTCGGAGCTGTTCAGCCGCAGCCCCAGCCCGCCGAACGCCGCCAGCGCCCTCAGCCACCGGAAGTGCGTCATCACGCTGGCCTTGGGGAATCCGGTGGTGCCCGAGGTGAAGATGTAGAACGCGGTGTCCTTGGCCAGCACCGCCGCCGCCGACGCCGGGTTGGTGGCGGGCGCGCTCACGGCGAAGCGCTCGAGCTCTTCGATGGTCAGCGTCCGGCGGTCTCCCGACGCACCGGACTCGCTGACGGCGCTGACCAGGTCGGTCTCCGCGACCAGCACCTTGGCGTCGAGCAGGCCCAGGCTGTGCGCCAGCACCTCGCCGCGCTGGTGGTAGTTGAGCATGCCGGCGACGGCGCCGCACTTGACCGTGGCCAGCATCGCCAGCACGGCGTTGGGCGAGTTGCGCAGCATGATCGCGACGACGTCGCCGTGGCCGACGCCGCGCGCGGCCAGCACCGCGGCGTACCGGTTGGCGGTCGCGTTGGCCTCGCGGTAGGTCAGCTGCTGGTCGCCGAACCTCAGGAAGACCCGGTCACCGTAGCGAGCGGCCCGCTCCTGGAACACCGTGCCGATCGACTTGTTGGAGTTCGGCTGGGCCAACAGCCCGGTCACCGCGCCGCGCACGATCACCGGCAGGTCGGCCAGTACGCCCGGCAGCACCGACGCGATGTCGGTCAGGCCGACCGCTGCGCGCGCTGCCCGCGTCGTGATCGGACACGTGCTCCCTCGATTCCCCTTGACGCCAGCCCGCCGACCTCAGTCAGGGGCGCACGCCTCCATTGCGGCACCCACCTTATCGACCAGCACCAGCCGGTCCATCGCTACCTGCGAGATGTACCCGCTGTCGAGCAATCCGTTCAACCAGACCAACAAGCCCTCGTAGTGCCCCCACGGATCCAGCATCACCATGGGCTTGTCGTGCATACCCAGATAGCCGGCGTCCACGCCTCGAACAGCTCCTCGAGGGTGCCGACCCCGCCCGGCAACACGATGAACGCATTGGCGCGGTCTTCCATGATCTGTTTGCGGTCGCGCATGGTGTCGGTGACGATCAGCTCGTCGGCTTCGGTGTCGGCAAGCTCGCGGCGCACCAGCTGTTCGGGGATCACGCCGACGGTCCGGCCGCCGCGTGCGCGCGCCGCACTGGCCACCGCTCCCATCGCCGAAACATTCCCGCCGCCCCACACCAGCGTCCAGCCGCGCTCGGCGATCGCCTCGCCGAGTTCGCCAGCCAGCGTCAAGCAATTCGGGATGCGTCGGTCCGGACGCGCAGTACACACATACCGCCCATTCGCCTGATGAATCGCCTTCGGGGCGCATAACCGCCAAGGTAGACCAAAGCCCACCGGACCGTACACATATGGGGCCTTCGCGCCAGCTAGTCACCGGCGGGACACCGCGCGCGCAATAAACTCCCTGCGGTGCCGATTCGATGGAACGTCCCGCAACACGCGGCCACGCTGGAGCAGCTGGACGCTGCGCTGAGTGACCGGGCGCAGCCGCGGCGCGGTGGTGCTCGGACCCGACGGTGTCGGCAAGTCCACGCTGGCGCGATTGGCCGCCGAGCACTTCGCCGAGCGGCACCCGGCCACCTTCATCCGCTGGGTCACCGGCACCCCGACCGAGCGCGTGGTCCCGTTCGGCGCCTTCAGCCACCTGGTGGATATCGCCGACATCGGCAAGCCGGCCGCGCTGTTGCGAGCGGCCCGGGCCTCGCTGAGCCGTGACGCAGCAGGGCGATCTGCTGCTGATCGTCGACGACGCCCACGAACTGGACATGCTGTCGGCCACCCTGGTCTACCAGTTGGCGCTGGCCGGCGCCGCCCGGATGATCGTCACCGCCCGCGCGGACGCGGCGCCCGAGGCCATCGCGGCGCTGTGGACCGACGGCCTGCTGGACCGCATCGACGTCGACGCGCCCGGCGAAGCCACCAGCGCCCGCCGAGGTCGACGACGTTCATCGCCGAGTTGCCCGCGCGCGGCCCGCGTCGGTGCTGGACTATCTCGCCGTCGAGGAACCGCTGTCGCTCGCCGATCTGACCGCGCTGGCCGGCGACGGCGCGGTCAGCGAGGCGCAGGACTGGGGCGCGGCGGAGACCCGGGCGCGCGACGCGGACGCCGACGACCCGGTGGTGTACACCGCGCACCCGCTGTTCGCCGAGCGGGCGCTGGCCGCGCTGGGCGGCCGACGGGTGCCGCGGCGGCGGCGCACCGAGTTGGTCACGCTGCTGTCGCAGCACCCGCCGCGACCACCTCAGCGACCGGCTGCGGCTGGCGTCCCTGGCGCTGGACAGCGATGCCCCGCAGCCGGTAGCCGAGGTCGTCGACGCGGCGCAGCAGGCGCTGCGGCTCGGTGACCTCGACGCTCGGCGAGCGACTGGCCCGCTCGGCGCTGGAGCGCTCCGATCCGACGCTGGCGGCGCGGCTGCCGCTGGCCAATGCGCTGGCGTTTCAGGGCCGCGGCCGGGAGGCCGAGGCGCTGCTGGCCGCGGTCGACTCCGCCGCATTGTCCGAGACCGGAGCTGATGGCGTGGACGCTGCTGCGGGCGGCCAATCAGTTCTTCATGCTCAGCGAGCCGGAGCGGGCCACCGCGTTCCTGCGGACCATCCGCAATCGCGTCCCCGACACCGGCCCGCGCATCACACTCGACGCGCTGAGCGCCAACCTTCGCGATGAACGCGGGCAACATCGGGCATGCCGTCGAGATCGCGCACGACGGTGCTGGCCTCACCGGCGGCCGACGACCAGGCGGTGGCCTGGGCGGCCAGCGCGGCCACGCTGTGTTCGGCGCGGCAGGGCCGGTTCGACGACGTCGAGCCGCTGGCGCGAGCGCGCCCTGGGCGCCGAGCACCCCGGGCTGCTGCGGTTCACGGTCGGGCTGGGCCAGACCACGCCCTGCTGATGGCGGGCCGGCTCGACGCGGCGAGCGAACTGGCCCAGCAGTTCACCGATTTCGCCGAATTGCAGCAGCCGGGCCGCGCGATCGGCGAGGTGCTGCTCGCGCATGTGCTGATCGCCGAGGGCGAATTCGACGATGCGGTGGCACTTCTCGGCCCGGCGGCCGCCGCCCTGGAGCGCACCGGCTACTCGTGGGGGCCGCTGTCGCTGATGCTGCTGGCCACCGCGCTGGCCCAGCAGGGCGACATCGCCGAGGCGGCAAAAGCCTTGTGCAGAGCCGAATCCCGGCACGGCACCGAAGTCGGCGCTGTTCGCACCCGAGCTCGGTTTGGCGCGGGCCTGGCGGCTGGGCGCCGACCGCGACACGCACGGCGCGGTGGCCGCCGCCCGCGAGGCCGCCCGGATGGCCGAACGCGGCGGGCAGTCGGCGGTGGCGCTGCGCGCCTGGCACGAGGCCGTCCGGCTCGGCGACATCCGCGCCGGTCGACCCGGCTGGCCCCGGCTGATGCGGCCGAAATGTCGACTGCGCGCTGGGCAGGACTGTGCCCTGGCTGCACGCCGAACGCGCGTTGGCTGACGGGCGACGAGCGACGGCGCTGACGCGCGGTCGGCCGACGGACGCTGTCGAGCCGTCGGGTCTGCACGCGGCGGCCGCCGAATGCCGCCGCGCAGGCACCGCACGCAGTCGCGCATCCAGACCGGCTCAAGTAGCGCCGCAGCATCTGTCACCGCGGCAGTGATCGTCGGCGACGCGGCACCCGCTCGTCGCGGCGGTGCGCCAGGTTGGGGTCGCCGGGCCCGAAGTTGACCGCCGGGATGCCCAGCGCGGCGAACCGGGCCACGTCCGTCCAGCCGTACTTCGCCCGCACCTGCCCGCCCGCGGCCTCGACCAGGGCCTTGGCGGCGGGTTGAGACAGCCCGGGCAGCGCGCCCGCCGCGGCGTCGGTCTGCTCGATCGTCACGTCGAGCCCGTCGAACACGTCGCGCACGTGTTGCAGCGCCGCGGCCGCCGCCGGTCCGGGGCAAAGCGGTAGTTGACCGTCACCGAGGCCGCGTCGGGAATGACGTTGCCGGCCACCCCGCCGTCGACGCGCACCGCCGACAAGCCCTCGCGGTACTCGCAACCGTCGATGTCGACGGTGCGCGCCTGATATGCCGGCCAGCCGGTCCAGCACCGCGCCCAGCTTGTGAATTGCGTTGTCGCCCAGCCAGGAACGCGCCGAATGCGCGCGGGTGCCGGTGGCGCTGACCACGACGCGCAGCGTGCCCTGACAGCCGGCCTCGATGTAGCCGGCGGTGGGCTCGCCCAGGATGGCGACGTCGGCGGGCAACCAGTCCGGCAGCTCACGCTCGATGCGGCCCAAACCGTTTGCGGCCGCATCGATTTCCTCGCAGTCGTAGAACACCAGCGTCAGGTCGTGCACCGGCTCGGCCACGGTGGCCGCCAGGTGCAGGAAGACCGCGTCACCGGATTTCATGTCCGCGGTGCCGCAGCCGTGCAGTTCGCCCGTCGGTCAACCGGCTGGGCAGGTTGTCGCCGCCGGGACGGTGTCCGAGATGCCCGGCCAGCAGCACCCGCGACGGCCGGCCGCAGCTGCGTGCGCGCCAGCACGGCGTTGCCGTTGCGCACGATCTCGAAGCCGGACGGTCTGCGCGCGCAGCGCGGCCTCCACCTCGTCGGCGATGCGCGCTTCGTCCCTCGACTCGCTGGGGATGTCGACCAGCGCCGCGGTCAGCTCGATCGGATCGCCACGCAAGTCCAGCACAATCCAAGTATGCCGAGCAGACGCAAAATCGCCCTTTTCACGGCGTGTCGAGTGCGTTCACGTCTGCTCGCGGTAAGGCAGTAACGTGACCGCCGTGACTGGAGCTGCAGGCATCGGGCTGGCGACCCTGGCCTCCGACGGATCGATCCTCGACACCTGGTTTCCCGCACCGGAACTGACGGAATCGGGCACCAGCGCCACGTCGCGCCTCGCGGTGTCCGATGTTCCGCCGGAGCTGGCCGCGCTGGTCGGCCGCGACGACGACCGCGACACCGAGACCGTCGCGGTCCGCACCGTCATCGGCTCACTCGACGACGTGGCCGCCGACGCCTACGACGCCTACCTGCGGCTGCACCTGCTGTCGCACCGGCTGGTCGCGCCGCACGGGCTGAACGCCGGCGGCTTGTTCGGGGTACTGACCAATGTGGTGTGGACCAATCACGGGCCGTGCGCGGTCGACGGCTTCGAGGCGGTCCGGGCGCGGCTGCGCCGGCAAGGCACCGGTGACCGTCTACGGCGTCGACAAGTTCCCGCGGATGGTCGACTACGTCGTGCCCACCGGCGTGCGCATCGCCGACGCCGACCGGGTGCGGCTCGGCGCGCACCTGGCGTCGGGCACCACCGTGATGCACGAGGGCTTCGTCAACTTCAACGCCGGCACCCTGGGCGCGTCGATGGTGGAGGGCCGCATCTCGGCCGGCGTGGTGGTCGGCGACGGCTCCGACATCGGCGGCGGAGCATCGATCATGGGCACGCTGTCCGGCGGTGGCACCCAAGTCATTTCGATCGGCAAGCGGTGCCTGCTCGGCGCCAACGCGGGCCTGGGCATCTCGCTGGGCGACGACTGCGTCGTCGAAGCCGGCCTGTACGTCACCGCGGGCACCAAGGTCAGCACGCCCGACGGCAAGACGGTCAAGGCTCGCGAACTGTCCGGCGCCAACAACCTGTCTGTTCCGGCGCAATTCGGTGACCGGGGCCGTCGAGGTGGTGGCCCGCGACGGTCAGGGCATCGCCCTCAACGAGGACCTGCACGCCAACTGAATCGCCGCTGCCGGCGAGCGGCTCGACAGCGTTTAGCGCCGTTCCGCGGGTCTCCGGCAGCAGGTAGGTGCAGACCAGGCTGGCCAACGCGAGGGTGGCCAGCATGACACCGATCGACCAGCTGCCGTAGGTTGCCAGCAGCGTTCCGGCGATCAGCGGGGGCAGGGCCCCACCGATGACCCCGGCCAGGTTTACCGACAGCGCCGATCCGCTGTAGCGATAACGGGTGGCGAACAGCTCGGGAATGAACGCCCCGGTGGGTCCGCTGCCGATACCGCCGATGGCGAACATGCCGACGATGGCGACCGCATACAACACCGGTTTGCCGGTGTCCATCAGCGGGATCACCGCGAACGACCACAGCACACAGCCGCCCAGCCCACCAGCATCATTCGGCGGCGCCCGACTCGGTCACACAGGCTCGCCGAGATCACCACGGAGACGATGCTCACCAGACCGCTCAGCGCCCCGACGGTCCAGATGAACTCGCGCGAGTAATTCAGGTGGGTGCGGGCGTACATGGCGAAATAGGTGTTGCCCATGTAGACCAGGGCCATCGAGCCCAGGATGCTGCCCCCGGCCAGGACGATCTCGCGACCCTGCAGCCGCAGCGCCTCGGTCACCGGCGCTTTGGGCACCAGGTCGCGGGCCTTTTCCTCGGCGAACACCGGGGTTTCGTCGATATTGAGCCGCACGTACAGGGCCAGCGCGATCAACACTCCACTGATCAGGAACGGCACGCGCCATCCCCACTGCAGGAATTCGGGGCTGTATTCGCCGATCGTGACATTCACACCGAGGAAGGTCAGGTTGCTCAGCACGCCGGCAACCCCGCCGCCTAGCAGGGTGAACATGCCGTACAGGCCGCGTTTGTTCGCGGGGGCGTACTCGGCGCTGAGCAGGGCCGACCCGGCGAATTCGCCGCCGACGGCAAACCCTTGCAGGAGTCGCAGTGCCATCAGGATCAATGGCGCGGCCATCCCGATGGATTCGGTGGTCGGGACGAGGCCCACGCCCATGGTGGAAAAGGCCATGATCAGCAGCGTGGAGATCAGCGTCTTCTTGCGGCCCAGCCGGTCACCGAAGTAGCCGAAGACGGCCGCACCGATTGGCCGGGACAGGAACGCCGTCGCGAATGTTCCCATCGAGGCGACCATGGCGACCGCGGGACTGAGGTTCGGAAAGAACACCGCGGGAAACACCAGCGCGGCCGCGGTGCCGTAGATCAGGAAGTCGTAGAACTCGATCGCCGAGCCCACCAGGCAGGAGGCCGCGACCCGGGCTAACGGCGTGGTGCGCGGCGCGGCGGCCGTCGTCGCCGCCGACTCCGCGGTGCGGATTGACTCACCCACGGCACATCCCTAACTGTCCCCTTGGTGTGTGTTTGCCTGCATGCCCACAAAACGAAAGTAGGCGAACCGGTGAACTCTCGCCCGTCGGAAAACCTGGCAATATCCTGCGTGTCGCTTAAAGTTCCAGCTGACAACCCAAGTTGTGACCTGTCGGTTACCCGATCGGTATCACGGCCCTCAAACCTGCATACCAGAAACGGCTCGGGCTCTCATCCCTCGGACAGCAACTGCTTCTTGACGACCTTGCCCATCGCGTTGCGCGGCAAGGCGTCCACCAGCCGCACCTCACGCGGCCTCTTGTGTATCGAAAGGTCTTGGGCGACAAAGTTAATCAGTTCGTCGGTGTTGAGATCGGACGAACCGACGACGAATGCGACAATCCGCTGGCCCAAGTCCTCGTCGGGCATGCCGACAACGGCCGCTTCCTGCACACCCGGATGCCCGAGCAGCGACGTTTCGATTTCGCCTGCGCCGATGCGGAATCCACCCGATTTGATCAAGTCAACCGACTCGCGGCCCACGATGCGATGCATGCCCTGGCCGTCGATGACCGCGACGTCGCCGGTGCGGTACCAACCGTCGGCATCGAAAGCCTCGGCGGTGGCCTCCGGCCGATTCAGGTACCCGTCGAACAGCGTCGGGCCGCGAACCTGGAGCTTCCCAACGGTTTCCCCGTCGTGCGGGACGGGGTCGCCGGCGTCGTCGAGCAATCTGGTCTCGACTCCGGCCACCGGCAGGCCCACCCAGCCCGGGCGGCGCTCACCGTCGGCCCGCGTCGACACCGTGATCAACGACTCCGAGGCGCCGTACCGTTCGATGGGCCGGTGCCCGGTCAGCTGTTCCATCCGGTCGAACACCGGCACCGGCAGCGCCGCGCTTCCGGACACCAACAGCCGTGCCGGTCGCAGTGCCTCGGCAGCGGCCTGATCAGCCACCACGCGCGACCACACCGTCGGCACCGCGAAAAACAGGGTGCCGCCCGATTCCGAACTGGCCTGCGCATAGCCCGCCGGGGTCGGTTTTCCGGTGTGCACGAAGCGATTTCCGACCCGCAACGACCCGAGCAGACCCAGCACCAACCCGTGTATGTGGAACAACGGCAGTCCATGCACCAGCACGTCGTCGGGTGTCCACTGCCAGGCCTGCGCCAGCGCGTCCAGGTCGGCGGCGATCGCCCGGCGGCTCACCACCACGCCCTTGGGCAACCCCGTGGTGCCCGAGGTGTAGATGACCATGGCGGTGGCCTCGGGTGCCGGCTCGGGATAGCGATGCCAGGAGCGGGCGTGCAATCGCACCGGGATGTGCGACAGCCCACCGAGCTCGTCAGGCTCCGGGCCCAGCCAAGCCTTCACTCCGGAGTCGGCCAGCATGTGCCGGCGTTCGGCCACGCCGACATCGGAGGGCACCGGGACGAACGGGACGCCGGCCATCAGGCAGCCCGTGATCGCCAGCACGGTCGACACGGACGGGGTGGCCAGGACCGCGACCCGGTCCGCGCCACCGACGCGTTCGGCCACCGACGTCGCGCCACCGACCAGGTCACTGCGGCTCAGGACGGCGCCATCGATCTTGACCGCATCGGGGATGTCGGTGGCGGTAACGGCAGCGGGGTTCAGGGATTCCAGCAGCACTTCAGCAGGTTACCGAGACAAGCTGGCGACCCTGCGTCAGGGCTGCTCGTCCCAGAGCTTCATCAGCGTGGACAGGATCTCCTCGCCGCGGCCCAGCCCGGCCAGATGGCTTTCCTCGGGCAATCGAACAGTTCGGCGTCCGGCAGCAGCGACACGACGTGCTGGCCATGGGCGAACGGAATAATGTGGTCGCTGGTCGCCGTGCCACCAGCGGACCGGCACTTTGACCTCGTCGAGCCGGAATCCCCAGTCGCGGGCGAAAAGGATGACGTCGTTGAACGGGGCCGCCAACTGCTTGCGACTGCCGTTGAGCAGGTCGTCGAGGAACATCGCCCTGAACTCGGGCCGGGTCAGCAGGTGCCGGTCGGCTTCGGGCGATACCGCGGCGTACAGCGTACAGCGCGGGGGTCGCGACGGGACGGATGGCCCGAACCAGCAGGCTGGCGCCGATCCGCAGCGGGTGCCCGCCCAGCTTCAGCAGCGGCGCAACCCGCATGCCCGAGATTCATCGCGCCGCCGGGATCGCCTTGGTCCCCGATGAACGGCGCCACGCCGCCCGAGCACGCCGGCGACCACGACGCGGTCGGGCAGCACGGCGGCACCGGCGAGCGCATACGGGCCACCACCGGACAGGCCGATGACGGCCATCTTGTCGATACCGAGCATGTCCGCGATTGTCCGCAGATCGTCGGCGAACGCCAGGATGTTCGCGTACCGATGCGGTGTCGACGAGCCGATCCCGGGCCGGTCCACGCCGATCAGCCGGATGTTGTGTTCTTCGGCGTAGATGCGGGCCTCGGTGGGGATCTGGCGGCGGGCGCCGGGAGTGCCGTGCAGCCAGAACACCGCCCGCCCCTGCGGGTCGCCGAACTCAGCGAAGCCGATTTGGCGGTTCTTCGCCGACCGCAATGTTTCCTTCTAGCTTGGGACGGGCGATCACGAAGGCCATGTCAGCAGCTTTGCATGTGACGTGCCGATTACCAAACGCGCACGCACTCGGGAGCGCTAGGCGTGCAGCACCCGCTCACCGATCACCCGTTGGTCACGCAGGGTCGCCAGCTCGTCATCGGAAAGACCCAGGCCTCCCAGTACCTCGTCGTTGTGCTGGCCGAGGGTGGGCGGCGGCCGTGCGGTGGTGGCGCGCCGGCCCTGGGGTGATGCGAAACGGCCAGCCGGGATAGCGGTGCGAGCCGGTGATCGGATGCTCGAACTCTTCGTAGTAGCCGCGCGCGTCGAGCTGGGCCCCGATGAACTCGGGGTCATACATCTGCTCGCCGGTGATCACCTGCTCGGCCGCGATGCCCTGTGCCCGAAGGCTTTCGACGATTGCGGCCGGCTGCTGCGTTCGGGTCCAGCCAGTGACCAGCTCGTCGAACGCGTCGTGGTCGACCGACCCGTCGTCGGGCACCGACAGCGCCACCCATGAACCTTCCGCACCGGTCGGGTAGACGCCCTGCAGGTAACCGCGCCTGCGGTTGCCTTCCCGTGGCTGGACGACACCGTTCATCGAATACTCGATCACCGGTTCGGCGGTCACGCACGCGGCGACCTCGATCTGGGCGACCTCGATCAGTTGCCCCTCCCCGGTGCGGCGCCGGTGCTCGAGTGCGGCCAACAGCGCGACACCGGCGTGCACACCGACGACGGGATCGGCGGGACCTTGCGGATTGCACGGCGGCCCGTCGGCATAGCCGGTGACCGCCGACATCCCCGCGGTCTGCTCGAAGTTCAACGCCCAGCCGACGTAATCGCGCCAGGGGCCGTGCAGGCCGAAACCCGGCATCCGGACCATGATGACGTCGGGCTTCAGCGCTACCAGCGACTCGTAGTCCAGGCCGAACTGCTCCACCACTCGTGGTGAGAAGTTCTCCACGACAACGTCGGCCTGCGCGGCCAGCCGCCGGGCGATCTCCAGGCCGCGCCGCGAGGTCAGGTCGAGGGTGAGGTCTCGCTTGTTGAGGTTGGTGGCCTGCCATAGTGGGCTGCGCTCGTACCAGTCGTCCCCCTCGAAGGGAAACGCTCCGGAGTAGCGAAAACCGTCGGGCCGTTGGATGGACTCGATCTTGACGATGTCGGCGCCGAACGCACCGAGGTAGCAGGTCAGATACGCCCCGGCCCAAAACGTGCTCAGGTCGAGCACTTTCAGGTCCGCGAAAGGGCAATTCATCGACCTCGTCGGCGGGGCGCCGGATCGGGCTGTGCCACAGCGCTTTTAGTGAACCGAAACGCCTGCCCCGGGCGCTGGAACGACCAGCCCGCAGCACCGCCCCCGACGAAGAACCCCCGCTTGGCGTATTGCGGGCAGTCCAGCACGGTGGCGCCGTCGTTGACCGGCGCCGCCGGAATGCGCAGCGCCTGGCTCAGTTCGACGATCTCGGCAACGGTTTGCTCAGCGAGCAACGGCTCTGCCCGAGCGTAGAACTCGGCGCGCTCGGGGCCGCCCAACATGATCGCGATCTGCTGCTCAGCGAACTCGGGCAGGCCGAGCATCGCGCACACGTCGAGCCAGTGCTGACCCGTCAGGCAGTTGATCCCCACCCAGCCGTCGGCGGCCCGCACGACCCCCAACATCGGCGCCCCCCGCGCGTTGGTGGGCAAGCCGAGACTTAGCATCCGCTGCGCCATCAGCATGGGATAGGGCAACGTCGACAACAGCGACTCCAATTCGGAGACGTCGACTTCGACGACCTCGCCACGCCGGCCCGCCAGCCGCAGCGCCGTCAGCGCGCCCAGCGCGCCGTAGGCACCCGCGACGTACTCGGCGATGCGGGCGCCCACCTGCACCGGAGGGCGGTCCGGATCCCGCGCGCTGATCCAGCCCGACGCGGCCTGCAGGGTCAGCGATGTGGCGTGCCGATCCCGCCACGGGCCGGACTGCCCGAAGTGAGATATGCGGAGCAGCACCAGGTTTGGGTTGAGCTTGCTCAAGCTGTCGAGGTCCAATCCCCAGCCTTCCAGCGTGCCGGGCGGAAAATTCTCGACGAGTACGTCGGCCTGCGCGATCAGCTCGCGCGCGTCCGCCATAGCGGCGCAGCGCTTACCGGCGTTGAGGTACTCGAACAGGCCGCTGCGTTGCGGGTCGGGCACGCCGTCCGGGAACGGGCCCCAGCGGCGCAGCGGGTCTCCGGCGGGCCGCTCGATCTTGATGACCTCGGCGCCGAGGTCGACGAGAAGCTTTGCGGCGTAAGGGCCCGAGATCTCTTCGGCGATTTCGACGACGTGGAGCCCGGCAAGGGGTCCCGTCACGCGGGAAGGCCGATGGCCATCGGTTCCATGTACTGATGTATCCCGCCGATTCCACCGCCCTCGCGACCCAGCCCGCTGAGTTTGAAGCCGCCGAACGGCGCGCCACCCGGACTAGCGCCGTTGACCGCGACTTGGCCGGAACGGATGCGGCGCGCGACGCCGACGGCGCGGTCCACGTCGCCGCCCCACACCGCGCCGGACAGGCCGTACTGGGAGTTGTTGGCGATCGCGACCGCGTGGTCGTCGTCGCGGTAGCGCAGCACCGTCAACACGGGACCGAACACTTCCTCTTGTGCGATAGTCGAATTCGGCTCGACGTCGGTGAGAATCGTCGGCTCGAAGTAGAAGCCGACGTCCAAGCCGGCCGGACGACCGCCGCCGGTCGCCAGCTTCGCTCCGTCGTCCAGCGCGCCGGCGACGTGCGCTTCGACCCGGTCCCGCTGCGCCGCGCTGATCAGCGGACCCATCTGCACTTCGGGATCCGCGGGATCGCCGACCTTGACTTCGCGGGCCAGCGCGACGAGCCGATCGACGACGTCGTCGTGCAGCGAATCGGGAAGCAGCAGCCGGCTGTGCAGGATGCACGCCTGTCCGGCGTGCATCGAACAGGACTCGAACAGCATCTGCTGCAGCATTTCGTCGGTGACCTCGGTGTCGTCGAGGACGATGCTCGCCGACTTGCCACCCAATTCCAGCAAGATTCGCTTCATCGTGTCGCCCGCGGCGGACATCACCTGACGGCCGACAACCGAGCTGCCGGTGAAGCTCACCATGTCGATTCGCGGATCGGTGGTGAGCAGCTTGGCTGCCTCGACTCCCGAGGGCGTGACGACATTGACCACCCCGGGCGGGATGTCGGTGTGCTCGTCGATGAGTCGCGCCAGCGCCAGCCCGGCCAGCGGTGTCAACGGCGAAGGCTTCAGCACGACGGTATTGCCCGCGGCCAGCGCGTGATTCAGCTTCATGACGTTGAGACAGTGCGGAAAGTTCCATGGCGTCAATACCGACACGACCCCCAGCGGCTCGTGGCGCAGCAACGTATTTCCAGCGCCCGATCCCGCTGACCTCTTGCTCGCTCAGTTGCGCGGCGAGCTTGCGCGGCGTGCATGGACATGAATCCGGCGCCGTCGATCTGCATCATGCGCTCATTCGCGATGCAGCCCCACTCCAGCTGGGACAGTGCGAAGAACTCGTCGGCGTGCTTCATCAGCGCGTCGCCCAGCTGGTTCAGACACCCGGCGCGCTGCTCGGCGCTCATCGTGCCCCACGGTCCGCTGTCGAAAGCACGGCGCGCGGCGGTGATCGCGTCACCGACCTGGGCGACGCTCGCGTCGGGTGCGGTCGCGATGGTCTGCTCGCTGGCCGGGGAGATGTCGTCGTAGCGACCGTCGCCCGGCTCGACCCAATTGCCGTCGATGTAGAGCTGGTAGGTGTCGACAAGAGTTCCCGGAGTTTGTAGCTCGGTCATCTGCATCCTCACGCGAAGTCGGTCATCTAAACACCCGGTGTACACCCATGCACCTGTGCCGTCAATCACCAATCACGTGAATTCCGGGCTATTGCAGCGCGTTGCGCGCATATTGACAGGGTTGGGCCGTCCAGAGTAGACACGACCTCGCAGGACACATTGTGACAAAATGTCGGATCGGTGGCGGATGGCTGATCCTGCTTCATCTCTAGGGAGGCTTGGCCGTGCAGACTATTTTTCCCCTGCACTCCCCCGACTTCTATGCGGGCGATCCCTACCCGGCGTACCGGGAATTGCGCGCGACAAGGCCGGTCTGCTGGAACGACGTCACCAACTTCTGGGCGCTGCTGAAGTACGAAGACGTCCGCTTCGTGTCGACCAACCCGGCCCTGTTCTCGTCGACGAAGGGCATCACCATCCCCGATCCGGCGACGCCGAACCCGGTGCAGGAGGGCAACCTCATCTTCACCGACCCGCCGCGGCACCGGCAGCTGCGCAAGCTGATCAACTCGGGCTTCACCAAGCGGCAGGTGGCGATGCTCGAAACGAAGATCCGCGAAATCGTGTGCGGGATCCTCGACGGCATCGAACCCGGCTCCGTGCACGAGTTCGCCGAAGAGATCGCCGCGCCGCTGCCCACCCGGATGATCGCCGAACTGATCGGCGCCCCGCCCGACGACTGGGAGCAATTCCGGGCCTGGTCGGACGCGGCCACCGGGAACGCGGACCCCGAGATCGAGCTCGATTCGCTCGTGGCGATGGGACAGCTCTTCGAGTACTTCCAGAAACTGATCGCGGCCCGCCGGGCCGAGCCGCGCAACGACCTGTTGTCGGTGCTTGGCCGAAGCCGAGATCGACGAGCAACGGCTCACTGACGAAGACCTGCTCAACTTCGCGTTCCTGCTGCTGGTCGCCGGAAATGAAACCACCCGCAATCTGATCGCGCTGGGCACGCTCGCGCTGATCGACGCATCCCGACCAATGCCGCCTGCTGGTCGAGGACCCGGCGTTGATCCCGGCCGCCGTCGAAGAGATGTTGCGGTGGAATAGCCCGGTGGTCCATATGGCACGCACCGCAACGACCGACGTCGTGATTCGTGGTCAGCGGATCAAGGAGGGCGACGTGGTCGTGATGCTGTACGGCTCGGCCAACCGGGATGAAGAGGTATTCGGTTCCGACTCAGAAGAATTCAAGGTGACCCGGCATCCGAACCCGCACATCGCGTTCGGTTGCGGTGAACATTCCTGTATCGGTGCGCAACTGGCGCGCCTGGAGGCGACGGTCATGTTCGACGAACTGCTGCGGCGCTTCCCCTCGATCGAGCTGGTGGGCGAGGTGAACCGGATGCGGGCCACGATGGTGCCCGGGGTGAAACGCATGCCGGTGCGACTCGGGGCGGGTAGCTGAACAATGCGACTCGAGTACACACAGGAGCAGGAGCAGCTGCGCGCCGAAATCCGCAGCACGCTGGAACAGGTGATGACACAGGAGCGCATCGATGCGATCAACGACCGCGTCGAGGGCGGCCCGGAGGTCCGGGAATGCGTACGCGCCCTGGCCGCCGCCGACCTGCTCGGCGTCGGCTGGCCCAAAGAGTATGGCGGACGCGGCTTCTCGGCGATGGAGCAATTCATCTTCTCCGAGGAGGCGCAGCCGGGTCAACGCTCCGATCCCGCTCGTGACGCTCAACACGGTCGGACCGACGCTCATGCAGTGCGGTACCGAGGAACAGAAGCAGAAGTTTCTGCCGGCAATTCTCGACGGCAGCGTCGAGTTCGCGATCGGCTATTCCGAGCCCGGCGCCGGAAGCGATTTGGCGTCATTGCGCACGACCGCGGTGCGCGACGGTGACGACTACGTGATCAACGGGCAGAAGATGTTCACCAGCGGCGCCGCGTACGCCGACTACATCTGGCTCGCCGCCACGCACCGATCCAAACGTGAAGAAGCACAAGGGGATTTCCATCCTCATCGTGCCCACCTCGTCGCCGGGCTTCTCCTGGCAACCGTTGCACACCATGCCGGGCATCTCGACCTTCTACACGTTCTACGACGATGTGCGAGTGCCGGCGAGCGCGGTGGTGGGCGGAGAAAACCAGGGCTGGCAGCTGATCACCACCCAGTTGAACTTCGAGCGCGCGGCCCTGGGCAATCTCGCTGCGCTCGAGCCGCTGTTCGAGAAGACGCTGGACTGGGCCCGCACCACCGAGCTCGACGAGGGCCGCGTCATCGACCAGCCGTGGGTTCAGCTGACGCTCGCCCGGGTCGAAGCCCAGGTCGCCGCGTACAAACTCGTCAATATGCGGATCAACGCGGCGATGGCCAAGGGCGTGCTCAACATGGGGGAAGCCTCGGCCGCGAAGGTGTTCGGCACCGAGCTTACCCAGCAGGTCGCCCGTCAACTGCTGGAAGTGCTCGACCACAACGGATTACGCAAGGGCGCCGATGCGCCACTGCGCGGGGCCCTGGAATCGGCGTACCGGTTTGCGGTCATCAACACGTTCGGCGGCGGCGCCAACGAAATTCAGCGTGACATCATCGCGATGGCCGGATTGGGCATGCCGCGAGCACCTCGTGACCTTCGGGCTCCAAACGATGGTCAAGACAAGTCAGGAGGATCCAGCACGTGACCGACCAAGATACCGAGTTCCGCGCCAAGCTGCGCGGCCTCGTCGACCAGCCCACCGGGGGCAGCGGAAAGCCAACCATTGCACCGGATCCGGTGAACCAACCGATGATCCGGCATTGGGCCTACGCGCTCGACGACATGAACCCGGTCTACCTCGATCCGGAGTTCGCGGCCGCGTCGCGGTTCGGCGGCATCGTGTCCCCGCCGGTCATGCTGCAAACCTGGACGATGCCGTCGCCGAAGCTGGAGGGGATCGGCGAGCGCGGCGGCGCGCCGATGGAGATCAAGGACAACCCCACGGCGTTCCTCGACGAAGCCGGATACAGCAGCACGGTGGCGACCAACTCGGAGTTCGAGATCGAACGCTATCCCCGCCTTGGCGACGTGATCAGCGCGACCTCGGTGTTCGAGGAAGTCTCCGAGGAGAAGAAGACGGCAAAGGGATCCGGCTTCTTCCTGACCTGGGTGATCACCTACACCGACCAGAACGGCGAAGTGCTGGGCCGCCAGCGATTCCGGGTGCTGCGCTTCAGGCCGGAGAACTCATGACCGCCCGACTGGCACCGGCGATCAGTCCGGACACCGAGTTCTTCTGGAACGGGCTGCGCGAGCACAAGCTGCTGATCCAGCGCTGCAACGGATGTGGGACGCTGCGCAATCCGCCGCGGCCGATGTGCCCCAACTGCCGTTCCCTGGACTGGGAGGCCATCGAATCCTCGGGCCGCGGCACCGTTTACAGCTACGTGATGCCGCACGAACCCAAGTTTCCGTTCTTCGAGTATCCCTACGTCGTCGTGCTGGTGGAGCTCGCCGAAGGGGTGCGGCTGGTGTCGAACCTGTGCGAGATCGACCCGGCGGACGTCACGGTCGGGATGCCGGTCGAGGTCTTCTACCAGACTTTCGATAACGACCTTGTGCTGCACCAGTTCCGGCCTGGCACCTAGGTAACTCATGGACTTCACCTTCACCGAAGAACAAGAGACCATCCGCAAGCTGGCCCGCGAACTCCTGGAACGCCGCGCCACCCCCGAGCGACTCACCGAACTCGAAGCCGGCGAGACCGGCCACGACGCCGCGCTCTGGAAAGAGCTCGCGGCCGCCGACCTGCTGGGCACCGGATTGCCGGAATCGGTGGGCGGGAATGGCGGTGGCTTCGTGGAACTCGCGGTGCTGCTGGCCGAGGTGGGGTTCAGTGTGGCTCCGGTGCCGGCCTACGCGACCTTGGTGCTGGGCGCAGACCCGATCGCGCGGCACGGAAGTCCGCGAGCAACAGCAACGGTTCCTCCCCGGCGTCATCGCCGGATCCCGCATCCTGAGCGCCGGACTGCAGGAACCCGGCCGCTCCGACCCGCTGAGCCCCGTCCACCAAAGCCCTTCGCGACGGGGCGAACTGGCGGCTGGACGGGGCCAAAGAGCTGGTGCCGGCCGCCCAGCTCGCCGACACCGTGGTGGTGCCCGCCACCACCGACGACGGTGATGTGAGCCTGTTCCTGCTGCCCTGTGATGCCCACGGCGTGGAGATCCGGCCGGTACCAACCACCGACCACCAGCCGCACGCCGACGTATTCCTCGATGGTGCAGTCGTTTCCGCGCAAGACCGGCTCGACGGCCCGATCTCCGCGCTCTACACCCGCGCCCTGGTCGGGCTGTGCGCGATCCAGCTGGGCGTTGTGGACCGGGCCTTGAAGATCGCCGCGGAATACACCACCGGGCGTGAGCAATTCGGCCGTCCGATCGGCAGCTTTCAGGCGGTGCAGCAGCGGTTGGCCGACGCCTTCATCGACGTCGAAGCGATCCGGTGGACCACCTGGCACGCGGCCTGGCTGATCGCGAACGGACGCCCCTTGAAAGAGGCGCGCCGGGCGGCGCGCATCGCGAAGTTCTGGGCCGCCGAGGCCGGTGCTCGCGTGGCCGCCACCACTCAGCATGTGCACGGCGGCATCGGGATCGACATCACCTATCCCCTGCACCGCTATTTCCTCTGGGCCAAGCACAACGAGCTCACTCTTGGTTCGGCCACCGCGCAGCTGGCCGGTATCGGCAGCACCTATGGAGAAGGAAACCGATGACGACGACCGCACACCGCACCACCACCTTGAAGTGGGCCGACATCAACGTCGGCGACGAGGTCAGCCCGCTCGACATCCCGATCACCACAACGATGATCGTCGCCGGCGCGATCGCCTCACGGGACTTCATGCCGGTGCACCACGATCGTCGACTACGCCAAGAAGCAGGGCTCGCCCAACCTGTTCATGAACATCCTGACGACCAACGGGTATTGCGTTCGCTTCCTCACCGACTGGGCGGGACCCGAAGCGATGGTCAAGAACCTGTCGATTCGCCTCGGCGTCCCGTGCTTCCCCGACGATCCGCTGCGCTTCACCGGCAGCGTGACGGCCAAGACCGAAGGGACGGCCGGGGAGAACTTCGTCGAGGTTACCTTCAAGGGCTCCAACAGCCTTGGCGATCATGTCTTCGGCACCGCGATCCTCAGCCTGCTCGACGGAGCCGGCGCATGAGCAGCTCGCTGCCCGGCAACTGCGCGATCGTTGGGATCGGCCAGACCGAGTTCTCCAAGGAATCCGGACGCAGCGAACTGCAATTGGCGTGCGAAGCGGTCAGCGCCGCGCTCGATGACGCCGGCCTGGCGCCCAGCGACGTCGACGGCATGGTCACCTTCACGATGGACTCCAGCGACGAGATCGACATCGCCCGAAATGTGGGCATCGGCGACCTGAGCTTCTTTTCCCGGGTGCATCACGGCGGTGGCGCGGCGGCCGGCACGGTGGTGCATGCGGCCATGGCGGTCGCGACGGGCGTCGCCGATGTGGTGGTGTGCTGGCGCGCCTTCAACGAACGCTCCGGGTTCCGGTTCGGCGGAAGCGGGCGCAGCATGGCGGAGACCCCGCTGTTCATGGCGCACTACGCGCCCTTCGGATTGCTCACTCCCGCAGCGTGGGTCGCGATGCACGCCCAGCGCTACATGTCGACCTTCGGTGTCACCAACGAGGACTTCGGCCGGATCGCCGTCGTCGACCGCGCCCATGCGGCCACCAACCCCGACGCCTGGTTCTATCAGCGCCCGATCACCCTGGAAGACCACCAGAATTCGCGCTGGATCGTCGAACCCGTACTGCGACTGCTGGATTGCTGCCAGGAGAGCGACGGCGGTGTCGCGCTGGTGGTGACCAGCGCCGAGCGCGCCCGTGACCTGAAGCAACCGCCCGCGATCATCGCCGCCGCCGCGCAGGGTGCGGCCGCCAACGGTGAAATGATGACCAGCTACTACCGCAACGACATCACCGGGCTCCCGGAGATGGGTGTGGTCGCCGACCGGCTGTGGCGGGACTCGGGCCTGAAACCCCAAGACATCCAAACCGCCTTCATCTACGACCATTTCACGCCCTTCGTGTTCACCCAGCTCGAAGAACTCGGGTTCTGCGGGCGCGGCGAAGCCAAGGACTTCGCCACCGTCGAACGGCTGTCGCTGGGTGGGGAATTCCCGATCAACACCAATGGCGGGCTGCTCGGCGAGGCCTACATCCACGGGATGAACGGCATCACCGAGGGCGTGCGCCAGGTCCGCGGGACCTCGTACAACCAGGTCGACAACGTCGAACACGTGTTGGTCACCTCGGGCACCGGAGTGCCCACCAGTGGCCTGATTCTGGCGCCGGCCGGGTAAGCGCGTCCAGAGGGGAGGACATCATGCCCAAGCTCGCATTGCTGACCGCGGTCGGGGGGCCGATAGAGCTTGCCGAATTTCCGCTGTCCACCCCGGCACCGGAAACCGCCGCCCTGAAATTGCGGATGGCCGGCATCTGCGGATCCGACCTGCACATCTTTCGCGGCGAGCTGCCATTGCCCTGTCCGTACGCCATGGGTCACGAGATGGTCGGCGAGATCGCCGAACTCGGCGAAGGCCTCACCACCGACGCGACCGGACAATCGCTCGCGGTCGGTGATCGCGTGGTGACGCCGTACTTTTGGTTCTGCGGGCAATGTCATGCGTGTGCGGGTGGCCGGTCGTATGCGTGCCAGAACCTGATGGCCGGCGAATACCGCACCCACGAGCAGGCTCCGCACTTCGTCGCCGCGTACGGCGAGTTCTACTACACCAGCCGCCGCCAGCCGTTGTACAAGGTGCCCGAGGACCTTGCGGATGAGGCCGTCGCGCCGCTGAATTGTGCTCTGGCCCAGGTGTTGTTCGCACTGCGCGATGTTCGGCTGGGCGACACCGTCGTCATCCAGGGCGCCGGTGGGCTGGGCATCAATGCCGCGGCCGTCGCGCGGACGGCGGGCGCCGGCGAGGTCATCGTCATCGACAAGGTCGCCGAACGGCTCGATCTCGCTGCCGACTTCGGCGCGACGCACTGCATTGACGCCAGTGCGATCTCGACGGCGGAGGTCACCGCGGAGGTGCATGCGCATACCGACGGGATCGGCGCCGACTGGGTGCTCGAAGTCGTCGGGATACCTGGCGTCATTCCCGATGGTGTCGGGTTCCTCAACAACGGCGGCACGCTGCTGGAAGTCGGCAACGTCGGGTTCGGGCGCACCCTCGAGATGGATCCCAGTGCGCTGGTCTACGGCAACAAGTCCATCCGCGGTGTCATGCTCTACGACCCAGTCACCCTGGCCACCGGTCTGTCGTTCCTGCAGCACACCAGCTTTCCGTTCGAACGGCTGATGCCCAAGCCGTTCCATCTTGCAGACGTCAATGCGGCCTTCGCCTCAGCCGATGCCGGATTGGTCCCCCGAGGCGCTCTGATTCCATGATGAACCAAGCTTCCGCGTTGACCCAGGCGACCGATACCCGCGAGCTCATCGTGGAGTCCGCATTCGCGTGTTTCGGCAAAGAGGGATTGCAAAAAGCGACAATCGTCGACATCGCCAGGCGGGCCGGGATATCCCGCAGCACCATCTACGAATACTTCAGCGACAAGGCGGCCATCGTCGAAGCATGCGCCGAGCACGCGTCGCAGCGGTTCTACCTCGAAATGACCAAGGCAATGGATCGGGGCAGCACCCTAGAGGACAAGCTTTGTTCGGCAGCGGTATTCGTAACCCAGGCGCGGCAGGTCCTCGCATCCGAGAAGTACTTCGACGAGGATGCGATCAGCCTGCTGCTGACCAAGGACGCCGCGGTGTTGCTGCGCGAATGTGTCGATTTCTTCACCCCACACTTGTCCGCTGCCAAGCTCACCGGTGAGGTTCGCAAAGACCTCGACGTCGAGGCCGCCGGTGAATGGTTCGCGCGGATCCTGTTCTCGCTGTTCAGCACGCCGTCCCCAAGACTGGATCTGGACGACCCCGAAGTCGCTGCGGAATTCGTTCGGGCCCATGTGGTGCGCGGATTCGCCAGCGATCGGCCGCGGCCCCGCCGCGCGTGAGTCAGCGGCTTTCAATGTGCGCTGGCGGCTTTCGGTGTGCAGCTAGGGTCGGATTCGGTCGATTTTCCCGCCATGGGCGCACACCCGACGCCGTGAATGCACACTCGACGCGGCCGCGACGCGCTCAGTGACCGCGCTGCGCCAGCGCCCGCAGGAAGAACGTCAGGTTGGCCGGACGCTCGGCCAGCCGGCGCATGAAGTATCCGTACCACTGCGTGCCGAACGGCACGTACACCCGCACCTGGTTTCCGGCGTCGGCCAGCCGCCGCTGCTCGTCGTCGCGGATGCCGTACAGCATCTGGTACTCGAAATCGCCAGCTCCACGGCCTGATTCGCGCACCATATCGCGGGACCGCATCGATGATCGCCGGGTCGTGCGAGGCCACCATCGGATACCCCGACCCCGCCATCAGCACCCGCAGGCAGGCCAGATAGGAATCGGTGACCTCGTCGCGATCTCGGTAGGCCACCGATGCCGGCTCGTCGTAGGCGCCCTTGCACAGCCGGATCCGCGCACCCGAAGCTGCGAATTCTTCGCAATCGCCCACCGTGCGCCGCAGATAGGCCTGCAAAACCGTGCCCAGCCAAGCGAATTCGGCCCGCAGGTCGCGGACGATCGACAGCGTCGAATCGGTCGTGGTGTGGTTCTCGGCGTCCACCGTCACCCACACGCCGGCCCGTTGCGCGGCATCGCAGATCGACCAGGCGTTCTCCCGGGCGATCTTCGCTCCGTCGCGCTCCAGCGACTGCCCCAGCGCCGACAGCTTGACCGAGACCTCCAGCGGCCGGACAGCGTTGTCCGCGGAATCGCCGAGGCTGGCCCAACTCCTCGATCAGGTCCAGGTAGGTCCGCACGGCCGCGTCGGCGTCGTCGGCATCGGCAGACGTCCTCGCCCAGATAGTCGATGCTGACCAGTCGGCTCGAATCCCGCAGCGCGGCAACGCCATCCAGCGCGGAGCCGATCGTCTCGCCGGGAACGAATCGGTGCACCACCCGACGGGTGACCGGCAGCCCTTCGGCGGCGCGGCGCAACCCTTCCGCGCCGGCTGGCGGCCATGATCGCCGGCCGAAGGGTGTTGGCGAATACGCCGGCCATCAGTCGGACCGCCATGTGCGGGTAGGTGTGCTCGGTGGCCGGGACGAACGTCTCCTTGATGGTGCGCGCCGACGTCCAGCGCAACAGATTCAGCGCCGACCCGGCCTTGTCGTTGGTGCCCGAGCCGCGCGAGCCCCCGAACGGCTGGCGCCCGACCACGGCCCCGGTCGGCTTGTCGTTGACGTAGAAGTTCCCGGCCGCGAACCGCAACCGGTTCTGCGCGGTCAGCACGGCCTGGCGGTCGTCGGCGATCACCGCGCCGGTCAGCGCGTACCGCGACCCGGTGTCGATGACGTCGAGGATTCGTTCGTACTGATCGTCGGGGTAGACGTGCACCGACAGCATCGGGCCGAAGTACTCGGTCGAGAACGCCTCGTCGGTCGGGTCGTCGGACAGCAGCACGGTCGGGCGGACGAAATAGCCGACGCTGTCGTCGTATTCGCCCCCGACCGCGATCGTGACAGCCGGCCGCGCCCTTCGCCCGCTCGATGGCGTTGACGTTCTTGGCGAAGGCCCGCCGGTCGATCAGCGCGCCGCCGTAGTTGCTCAGATCGGTGATGTCGCCGTAGCTCAGCTCGGCCGTCGCGCCCAGGAAGTCGTCACCCATCTGCTGCCACACCGAATGCGGGATGAATGCCCGCGATGCCGCCGAGCATTTCTGGCCCTGGTAGTCGAACGCCCCGCGAATCAGCGCCGTGCACAGCACATCCGGGCGCGCCGAGGCGTGTGCGACCACGAAGTCTTTGCCGCCGGTCTCGCCGACCAGCCGCGGATAGCTGTGGTAGCGGCCGATATTGGTGCCCACCTGCTGCCACAGGTGCTGGAAGGTGGCCGTCGATCCGGTGAAGTGGATGCCGGCCAGCCGCGGATCTGCCAGCGCCACATCGGAAACCGCCAGGCCGTCGCCGGTGACCAGGTTGATCACCCCGGGCGGCAATCCGGCGGCCTCGAGCAGCTGCATGGTCAGATACGCCGACAGCGTCTGGGTGATCGACGGCTTCCACACCACGGTGTTGCCCATCAGCGCGGGCGCGGTCGGCAGGTTGCCCGCGATCGAGGTGAAGTTGAACGGCGTGATCGCGTAGACGAAGCCGTCCAGCGGGCGGTACTCGCTGCGGTTCCACTCCCCCGGTCCGCTGATCGGCTGCTGCGCCAGGATCTGACGGGCGAAGGCCACGTTGAACCGCCAGAAGTCGATCTGCTCGCACGGGGAATCGATCTCGGCCTGGTAGGCGGACTTGGATTGGCCGAGCATCGTCGCGGCGGCGATCTTCTCCCGCCACGGACCGGCCAGCAGGTCGGCGGCCCGCAGGAACACCGCGGCGCGCTCGTCGAAAGGCAGTCGCCGCCCACTCGTTCTTCGCGGCCATCGCGGCATCGATGGCCGCCGTGGCGTCGGCGTGCCCGGCGTTGGTCAGCGTGCCCAGCGTGGCGGCGTGCCGGTGCGGCTGGACGACGTCGATGCGCTCACCGTCGCCCATTCGGTGTTTGCCGCCGATGACATGCGGGAGGTCGATCGGATGGTCGGCCAGCGAGGCCAGTTCGGCACGCAGCCGGGCGCGTTCCGGCGATTGCGGCGCATAGTCGTGGATCGGCTCGTTGACCGGCATTGGCACCTGGGTGATCGCGTCCATGCTGCCAGGATCCTCGGCGCCGCCTCCCATTCTGTTAGCTGATCGGACAAGATGAGGCGGGCGTCATAGTAAGATCGGACAATATGCGGGTGCCTGGGGTCGGACTGGGCCAGCTGCTGCTCGCGCTGGACGCGACGATGGTCAGCCTGGTG
The DNA here is from genome assembly GCA_963832935.1 of uncultured Actinomycetota bacterium. Lineage (GTDB taxonomy): Bacteria > Actinomycetota > Actinomycetes > Mycobacteriales > Mycobacteriaceae > Mycobacterium. The sequence goes on along the minus strand of CAWHWA010000004.1, from coordinate 194,147 downwards.
GACGCCCCGCGCGGCCTGGACCTGCCGGTGGGGTCGGCAGCGCTGATCGATTCCGACGACGTCCGCCTGGGCCTGGCGGCGGCAGCGGGTTCCGCCGATGTCTTCTTCCTGCTGGGCGTCAGCGACGACGAGGCGCTGCGGTGGATCGACAAGCAGGCACGCGAGCGGTGCCCCGGTGGCGATCTTCGTCAAGGAGCCGTCGAACGCGCTGGTGGCCAGGGCCGTCGCGATCGGGTCGGCGGTGGTGGCCGTGGAACCGCGGGCCCGCTGGGAGCGGCTCTACCAATTGGTCAACCACGTCTTGGAGCATCACGGGGACCGCGCCGACCCGACGGAAGACTCCGGCACCGATCTGTTCGGCCTGGCGCAGTCGCTGGCCGACCGCATCCACGGCATGGTCAGCATCGAAGACGCCCAGTCGCACGTGCTCGCCTACTCGGCCTCCAACGACGAGGCCGACGAGCTGCGCCGGCTTTCCATCCTGGGCCGCGCCGGGCCGCCCGAGCATCTGGAGTGGATCGGCCAATGGGGCATTTTCGACGCGCTGCGGGCCAGCGGCGAGGTGGTACGCGTTGACGAGCGTCCGGAGTTGGGCCTGCGTCCGCGGCTGGCGATCGGCATCCATCAGCCGCCGGCCGGACCGCGGCGACCGCCGGTGTTCGCGGGCACCATCTGGGTGCAGCAGGGATCGGCGCCCCTGGCCGACGACGCCGAGGAGATGTTGCGGGGTGCGGCGGTGCTGGCCGCCCGGATCATGTTCGCGGCTGGCGGCCCGGCCGTCAACGCATGCGCGACGGGTGCAGCAACTGCTCGGCCTGACCGACCCGGACGCAACCACGGCACCGGCCGACGTGGCCGGGATCGCCCGCGAGCTTGGCCTGGCCGCCGACGGTGGCGCCGCGCTGATCGGCTGGGACGCGGCCGACACCGGGCCCCGCCATCCGCGGCTGGGCGACGTTTTGGCGTTGAGCGCCAGCGCTTTTCGCCGCGACGCTCAGGTCGCATCGCACGGCTCGCGAATCTATGTACTGCTGCCGCAGACCTCGACGGCCCGGTCGGTGACGTCGTGGGTCCGCGGCACGATCAGCGCACTGCGCACCGAACTCGGCGTCGAACTGCGGGCCGCCATCGCTGCGCCGGTCGCCGACCTGACCGGTGTCGCGGCGGCGCGCAGCGAGGTCGATCGCGTGCTCGATAGTGCTGAGCGACACCCGATTTCGATCGGACAAGTAACATCGCTGGCCGAAGCACGGACCACCGTCTTGCTCGACGAGATCGTCACGCTGGTCGGCACCGACGAGCGGTTGGTCGATCCGCGGATACGTGACCTGCGGGCGCAGGATCCGGTGCTGGCCGAGACTCTGCGGGTCTACCTGGACAGCTTCGGCGACATCGCGGCGGCCGCACAGTCACTGCAAGTCCATCCGAACACGGTGCGCTACCGGGTGCGGCGGATCGAGAAGCTGTTGTCCACCTCGCTGGCCGATCCCGAAGTGCGACTGCTGTTTTCGCTGGGGCTGCGGGTGTTGGAACGGACATAGCCCGGTTGTTGTCCGGTGTTGGGTCTTGACCTGCGCTTTCCGGGGTGCGATTGTCCAATGAGCGGTAACGCAATGTCGGCTGGGGGGCCGCACTCAACAGGGGGATAAATGAACCGTTCGGGTGTGTGCAGCAGGTATACGAAACTGGCTGTGGCCGTGGCGATTATCGCCATGGCCCCCGCGGGAGTACCCGCGAACGCGACGCCCAGCGATACCCGCGCGCTCAGTACGCCGGTTGTGCGCTTCCCCGCCGACCTGCCCACCGGCCCGGATGACCCCCGATGCTTGCAGAATCCCGGGTACGCCGCGTGTCAGGGCGGTCCATATTGGGTGGGTCCCCCCGCACCTCCGGCACCCCCCGGGCCTCCCACCGGCCCACTCGATCCGCAGTGCATGTCCAATCCTGCGGATGCGGCGTGTGTGGGAAGCCCGTTCCTGCCGCCCGCGCCACCGATCGCTCCGCCACCCCCACCGCCGGTCGAGCCAATTGCTCCGCCACCGACCCCCGGTAGAACCGATCGCGCCGCCTCCGATGCGCCACCGCCGGTAGAGCCAATTGCTCCGCCTCCGATGGCGCCGCCACCGGTCGCGATGCCATCGGACATGGGCGGCATGCCCGGTCACATCTAGCGCTTTGTCCACAGTCGGGCGTTTATCCACAACGGCCTGTTTCGGTAGTGCGGCTGCCGGCGGTCATCACTAGAATCGAATGTATGTTCGATAACGCGGATGACGCCGCGGTGGTGGCCGCAATCGCCGAATTCGCACGGGCCGAGGCGGCGGCCACGGCGCGCCGATTGCAGGCCGTCGCCGAGTTGGTGCACCGCCAGGCCGACGGCCTCGTGGACCACGGCAGCTGGTGGTGCGACAACTGGGACGCGATCGCCGCCGAAGTTGCTGCTGCACAAGGCATTAGCCACGGCATGGCGTCGGGCCAGATGTACTTGGCGCTAGCGTTGCGAGACCGGCTGCCAAGGGTAGCGGCCCTGTTCGCCGAAGGCTCTATCAGTGCGAGGGTGGCCGCGACGATCGTGTGGCACACCGACCTCATCAAAGATCCAGAGATCGTGCAGATCGTCGATGCCACGCTGGCCGGCGACGCGACGAAATTCGGCCCGCTGTCGGTGACCAAGACCGCCCAGGCCATCGACGCCGTCGTCGACCGTCACGACCCCGCGGCGGTGCGCCGCGCCCGGGCCAACGCGCGCGGACGCGACGTGGTGATCACGGCTGCCGATGGCCAATCCGGCACGGCGTCCTTGTGGGGCTCCTTGTTCGCCACTGACGCAGCCGTGTTGGACCGGCGGCTTGCCCAGATGGCCCACCAGGTGTGCGAGTGCGACCCACGTACCGTGGCACAACGCCGTGCCGACGCGCTCGGTGCGCTGGCCGCCGGTGCCGAGCAACTGGCGTGTGCATGCGGAGCACCAGATTGCCGCGGCCGCCCTCGACACCGACCCGCGAGCCGGCGCAGTGGTGGTCCACGTCATCGCCGAAAGCGGAAGCCTTGAGAGTGCGCCCGATCCCTACACGTCGGGCGAGCCCGCGACGCGACCGCTCACACCCGACACCGCGCTGTCCGAGGCTTTTGCCCCAGACCCCGAACCGCCCACGCCCACCAAGCTGCCCGCCGCCCACGTGATCGGCGGCGGCGTGGTCCCGGCCCCGCTGCTGGCCGAGCTGATCCGCGATGGCGCCAAGATCCGGCCGTTACGGCACCCCGGTGCGTCCCCGCCCGAGTCGGCCTATCGCCCTTCTGCGGCACTGGAGCGTTTCGTCCGGTGCCGAGATTTGTCCTGTCGTTTTCCCGGCTGCGACCGCCCTGCGGAGTGCTGCGATGTGGACCACACGGTCCCCTACCCGCTGGGCCCGACGCACCCGTCGAACCTCAAGTGTCTGTGCCGAAAACATCACCTTCTGAAGACCTTCTGGACGGGTTGGCACGACGAACAACGGCCCGACGGAACCGTCGTCTGGACCTCACCGACCGGGCAGACCTACACCACCCGTCCGGGCAGTCGCCTACTGTTTCCTGCACTGTGTCTGCCTACCAGCGAATTAGCCACTGCCCCAAGCCAATACCAGCGTCCCGGCAACCGCGACGTTATGATGCCGATCCGGCGCCGAACCCGACAGCAAGACCGCGTCCGACGCATCGATGCCGAACGAGCGCTTAACGCGGCCCACGTCGCCGAGCGCAATCAGCCGCCGCCGTTTTAAGGCCCGGCGCACGCATTATGCTCAGCATGAGTCGAAATTCGCATGTTGCAGCGGATTTTCGGGCGGCTAGGCTTTGCTGGTGGCAGACAATCCCGTCGTCCTATCTGGTGCTGGCTTCCCAGCGCAGCGGCAGCACGCTGCTCGTCGAATCGCTGCGCGCGACCGGCGTAGCCGGCGAGCCCCAGGAGTTCTTTCAGTATCTGCCGACCACCAGCCAGTCCCCACAGCCGCGCGAGTGGTTCGCCGGCGTCGAGGACGATTCGATTCTGACGCCTGCTCGATCCGCTGGACGAAGGGAAGCCGGATCTCGCGCCGGCCGAGATCTGGCGCGACTACATCCGCACCGTCGGCAGAACACCGAACGGCGTTTGGGGCGGCAAGCTGATGTGGAACCAGACGCCGCTGCTGTTGCAGCGCGCCAGCGGCCTGCCCGATCGGTCGGGCACCGGCCTGCTGTCCGCGATCCGTGATGTCGTCGGCGAGGAACCACTGCTCATTCACATCCACCGGCCCGATGTGGTCTCCCAGGCGGTGTCGTTCTGGCGAGCGGTGCAGACGCGGGTGTGGCGGGGCAGGCCCGATCCGGCCCGCGACGCGCGTGCCACCTATCACGCCGGGGCCATCGCTCACGTCGTCACGATGCTGCGCGACCAGGAGAAGGGCTGGCAAGGCTGGTTCGCCGAGGAAGACGTCAAACCGCTGGAAGTTCCCTATCCGGTGTTGTGGCGCAATCTGACTCAGGTGGTGGGCACTGTCCTCGAGGGGTTAGGGCTCGACCCGCAGCTGGCGCCCCGGCCGGTGCTGGAGCGTCAGGCCGACAAGCGTTCCGACGAGTGGGTGGACCGCTACCGGGCGGACGCCGAACGAGAGGGGTTACCCACATGACCGTGACCGCGCCCACCGAAGATCGGCGTGTCGACGAACTGCGGCTGCTGGAAGCCGAGGCGGTGCACATCATCCGGGAGGTCGTCGCCGAGCTGGAGCGACCCGTCCTGCTGTTTTCGGCCGGCAAAGACTCGATCGTGCTACTTCGGCTGGCCGAGAAGGCGTTTCGGCCACTGCCGCTGCCGTTTCCGGTGATGCACGTCGACACCGGCCACAACTTCGACGAGGTGATCGAATTTCGCGACCGCAGGGTCACCGGTGAGGGGCACAAACTGATTGTCGCGTCGGTGCAGGAGTCCATCGACAATGGCCGCGTTCCCGATCCCGGTGCAGGAGCATCGCGCAACCGCGCGCAGACCCGCACGCTGCTCGATGCGCTGGAGGCCGGTGGCTTCGACGCGGCCTTCGGCGGTGCCCGCCGCGACGAGGAGCGGGCCCGCGCCAAGGAGCGGATCCTGAGCTTTCGCGACGAGTTCGGACAATGGGATCCCCGGGCTCAGCGCCCAGAGCCGTGGACGCTTTACAACGGCCGGATCAAAAAGGGTGAGCAGGTGCGGGTGTTCCCGCTGAGCAACTGGACCGAGATCGACGTGTGGCGCTACATCGAGCTGGAAGGCCTTGAAATACCGTCGATTTACTTCGCCCACGAGCGGGAGGTGTTCGAGCGCGACGGCATCCTGCTGGCGGTGTCGGAGTACGCCAGTCCGCAAGACGGCGAAACCTCGGCAACGGAATGGGTGCGGTACCGCACCGTCGGCGACCTGACCATCACCGGTGCGGTGCGCTCGAACGCCACCGAAATCGCCGGAGTGATCACCGAGATCTCGGCCGCGACGGTGTCCGAGCGCGGCGAGACGCGCGCCGACGACCGCACCTCAGCCGCCGCAATGGAAGACCGCAAGCGAGAGGGCTACTTCTGATGACCGCCACGGAAGACACCGCAAAGACTCTGCCCCCCAAGGGCATAACGCGTCAGCTGCTGCGCATCACCACCGCGGGCTCGGTGGACGACGGCAAGAGCACCCTGATCGGTCGGCTCATGCACGACACCGACAGCCTGCCGCTGGATCACCTGGAAGCCGTGACCGACGAGGAGGGCGTCGCCGACCTCGCGGCGCTGTCCGACGGTCTGCGCGCCGAGCGCGAACAGGGCATCACGATCGACGTCGCCTACCGGTTCTTCTCCACCGAAGCGCGCAGCTACATCCTGGCCGACACCCCCGGCCACGAGCGCTACACCCGCAACATGTTCACCGGCGCGTCCAACGCACACGTGGCGATCCTGCTGGTCGATGCGCGCGCCGGGGTGCTGCGTCAGACACGCAGGCATGCGCGGATCGCAAAGTTGTTGGGCATCAAGCACTTTGTCGCCACGGTCAACAAGATCGACCTGATCGACTTCGACCAGGCCGCGTTCACCGGCGTCGAAGACGAGCTGGGCCAGCTGGCGGCGCGCCTTGGCAACGTGGACATCGCGGTGATCCCGATTGCGGCCAAGCACGGGGACAATGTCGTGCACCGCTCCGACCGCACGCCCTGGTACGACGGCCCCACGTTGCTCGAGTACCTGGAAGGCGTCGAGTTGGCCGCGCCACAGGCCGAGGCGTCGCGGCTGCGGCTGCCGGTGCAGTGGGTGTCGCGGCCGACCGAAGACCAGCGCCGCCGCTACACCGGGCGGCTTGCGGCGGGCACGCTCAGCGTCGGTGACCCGGTGGTGTCACTGCCCGCCGGCACCCGCTCGACGGTGACCGTGCTGGACACCCTCGACGAAGAGCGCACGACAGGTGTTGCGCCGCTGTCGGTTTCGATCGAACTGGCCGATGACATCGACGTGGGTCGCGGCGACGTCTTCGTCAGCGGGGCCGAGGACGCGGTTGCGCCGGTGCTGGCCCGGGAACTCGACGCGACCGTCTGCTGGTTCATCGACACCCCGCTGCGGGCCGGCGACCGCCTGGCCCTCAAGCAGACCACCAGGACCGTGCGGACGACGGTCCAGGAGCTGCACTCGCGGCTGGATCCCGAGACCCTCGATGAGCTCGATCAGCCAGTTGAGCTGACGCTCAACGACATCGGCACCGTGACCCTGCGAACCAGCTCGATCATCATCGCCGACCCTTACGCCGACAATCGCGACAGCGGCGCATTCATCCTGATCGACGAGACCACCAACGACACCGTCGGCGCCGGCACCATCATCGAGGCGCGGGAGGTCAAACCGGGCACCCACGCGCGCACCGACATCCGCTGGCATCCGTCAGCGCTGGACCGCAGCCACCGGTGGCGGGCCACCGGGCAGTCGGGAGCGACAATCTGGTTTACCGGCCTGCCCGCATCCGGCAAGTCGACGATCGCGGTGGCCGTGGAGCGTGCGCTCGTCGAATCGGGGCGGGCCGCCTACCTGCTCGACGGTGACAATTTGCGCCACGGCCTGTCCGACGACTTGGGCTTCTCCCCCGGCGACCGAACCGAAAACATCAGGCGGGTAGGCCATTTGACTCGGCTGCTGGCCGACGCGGGAGTAGTCGCGCTGGCCTCGCTGGTGTCACCGCTCAAGTCGGATCGCGAGACCGCGCGCGCCCTCAACGATGCCGCCAAGCTGCCGTTCATCGAGGTGCACGTCGCCACCTCACTCGCCGAATGCGAAAAGCGTGACCCCAAAGGCCTCTACGCGCGTGCCCGCAGCGGCGAGCTCAAGGGGCTGACCGGTGTCGACGCACCCTACGAGCCACCCGAAAACCCGGACCTTGTACTCGAAAACACCGACGCCAACATCGACGATCTCGCCGCTGAGGTCATCGAGTTGCTCAACCAGCGCAGCCCATATCGGCCGGTCACCTAGATTCACCACGATCCAATCACTTGGTCTGCGGCGCCAGGCACGCAAATATTCGTGCGTGAGTGATTGGCGCGAGCGGGTCGGCTCGATAACGGTGGACTGGTGGGCGACGCTGGTCGCCGGTGTGATCACCGCGTTGGCGGTGGCCAATGCGCTTCCGAAAATTCCGTGGTGATCGCGTGAGTACCACTCGCATCGAGCCCGATGAAACACTGGACGAAGCGGCCTTCACCAGTAGGCAACCGCTGGACTACGTGCCCGGCATTCTGCTGCTGATCGCTGTCGGCCTGCTGGGCAAATACGCCCAGATCTGGTGGAACACGTTCGCCAAGCACGAACACTGGCGCGTGCCCGATATCGAATACGTGTTGTGGGCCATCGTGATTGGGCTGCTCATCACCAACACCATCGGCCTGCACCGGATATTTCGGCCGGGTGTGCAGACTTACGAGTTCTGGCTCAAGGTCGGGATCGTGGTGCTGGGAGCGCGTTTTGTGCTCGGCGATGTCGCCAAGCTCGGCGCCATCAGCCTGGTCCAGATTCTGGTGGACATGACGATCGCGGGAACCGTCATCATCTTCGTTGCGCGGGCTTTCGGGTTATCGGGCAAACTGGGCTCGCTGTTGGCGATCGGCACCTCTATTTGCGGGGTGTCGGCGATCGTGGCGGCCAAGGGCGCGATCCGTGCGCGCAACTCCGACGTCAGCTACGCCATTGCGGCAATTCTGGCATTGGGCGCGGTCTCGCTGTTTGTGTTGCCGCCGTTGGGACATGCAATCGGGCTCACCGATCACGAATTCGGTCTGTGGGCGGGCCTTTCCGTCGACAACACCGCCGAGACCACCGCCACCGGCTACCTGTTCTCCGACCATGCCGGCAAGATCGCGGTGCTGGTCAAGTCGACCCGCAACGCGCTGATCGGGTTTGTCGTCCTCGGCTTCGCGCTGTATTGGGCCGCGCGCGGAGAGGCCGATGAAATCGCGCCCGGCGCAAAGGCCAAGGCTGCGTTCATCTGGCAGAAGTTTCCGAAGTTCGTGCTGGGCTTCCTGGCGGTGTCGGCGATCGCGACCGCGGGCTGGCTGACGAAGGGACAAACCGCCAACCTGGCGAACGTGTCGAAGTGGGCGTTTCTGCTCACCTTCGCCGGTGTCGGGCTCAACACCGATATCCGCCAAATCGCGCGCACCGGATGGCGACCGCTTGTCGTGGCTGTGATCGGACTCACAGTCGTCGCGTCGGTCTCCCTAGGCATCGTCCTGCTGACGTCACGCGTATTCCATTGGGGCGTAACCACCTAGCCGCACCGGGGCGGAACACGCCCGTCCGCACACCAGACGGTAACGTGACGGTCGTGCAGAACTCGTCCATCGAGGCAGCCGAATCGCTGATATGTGGATCACCATCCTGGTAATGGCCTTCGCCATGAGCGTCGAGCCGTTCCGGATCGGCATGACGGTGTTGATGCTGAACCGCCCCAGGCCGATGCTGCAGCTGTTCGCATTCCTCTGCGGCGGCTTCGCGATGGGCATGACCGTGGGCCTGGTCGTCGTGTTCGGACTTCAGCGCAGACTGCTCAGTTCGGCGCACATCACATTGCCGAAACTTCAAATCCTGATCGGCGGGATGGCGCTACTTTCGCCGTCGTGCTGAGTGCGCAGGTCGCGCTCAGGGACAAGGTCGGTCGCTTCAAACGCAGAGCCGCGGACGAGTCGGACCTCCGCGAGCATCACGGCTTGGGCAGGTTTTCCCGACGGCTACTGCACGGGCGTTCGCTGTGGGTGGCGGGGGTGGCCGGTCTTGGGATCGCGCTGCCATCCGTGGATTATCTGGCGGCGCTGGCCGCCATCGTGGCCTCCGGCACCGCCGCCATGACACAGTTCGGCGCGTTATTGATGTTTCACGTCGTGGCGTTCGCGCTCGTGGAGATCCCGCTGCTGGCCTACTTGCTGGCGCCCCAGCAGACGCGTGCCTGGATGGTCGCGCTGCAAATCTGGATCAAGTCGCGCCGGCGCGTCGAGGTCGCCAGCCTGCTGGCCGCTGCCGGGTGTGTCCTGATGTTCGCGCGGCATGCGAAGTCTTTAAGCGGACGCCGGTTGACACTTGCCGGTCGCGGCGCACATACATTTCGGCGAGGAACTGCTCGACGGCCACCGCGGCGTGTGCCGCGCGGGCAGAGCCGAAGATATCGAAAGCGTGCTGCGCGCACGGCAACTCGGCATAGACGACGGGCTGGCGGCTGACCTCGCGAAGTCGCGCCGTGAAGCTGCGGGCCTGTTCGACCGGAACCAACGAGTCGTTGGTGCCGTGCAGCACGAAAAACGGTGGCGCGTCTTGGATGCACGTGGCGTGATCGGCGAGGCCTGGCGAAACGGCTCGGCGATGTCGCCGCGACTCAGCTTGAACACGTTCTTGGCCACCATCGGCGCCATCAGCGGCTGCATCGCGTTGCCGGTTGCGGGTGAAGTCGTAGACGCCGTAGAACGGCACCGCCGACCTGCACCCGGGTGTCGGCGTCCTCGAAGCCGGGCTGGAACCGTGGATCGTTGGGGGTCAGCGCGGCCAGCGAAGTCAGATGCCCGCCGGCCGAGCCGCCGGTGATCGCGATCCAGTCCGGATCGCCGCCGTACTCGGCGATGTGTTCCTTCGTCCAGGCGATCGCACGTTTGACGTCGACGATGTGATCGGGCCAGGTGGACCGCGGGCTGAGCCGGTAGTTGATCGCGACGCAGACCCAGCCCAGCTCGGCCAGATGGCTCATCAACGGATGCGCCTGTCCGCGTTTGTTTCCCACCATCCAGGCACCGCCGGGAACCTGCAGCAACACCGGCGCCCGGCCGTCGCGATCGAGATCGGGCCGCCGCCAGATGTCGAGATGGTTCCTCGACCCGAACTCTCCATAACTGATGTCGCCGTCGTGCGCGTAGTCGCGGTAGACCCGCAGCATGCGTGCCGCGCCGGGCTTCTTCGCGGTCGCGCCGCCGGGCGCGGGCCGCTTCCACAGGTCGCCCGATTCGGTGCGACGGTCCGGACCCAAGCCCGGCATCCAGCGCCGCCGTCAGCGGCTCGTTGGCCCGGTGCCCGAGTTGACGCAGGCCCAGCAGCCCCAGCCCGGACACCGCCGACAGCAGCCAGCTAATCGGCGCAGCCGCGGCGGCAGCCGGCGCGACAGCGCCGCCAGCGCGGCCGACCTGGACGCCGAGCGCTCTGCAGCGGAAGTTCCGACGCGAACACGCCGTAGGCGAACGCGAACACCGAGCCGTATCCGCCCTTGGACAACGGCCGGTAGCCATTGGCGGTGAACGCGACACTCAACATCGACGCCAACACGGCTCCAATCGCTTCACTGCTGTCCTTTCCGTTGCGCAAAGATTACGTGTCGCCGCTCTGCGGATGCCCCGGGCCTGCCGGCCTCCGCCGGGTCTTCGATGATGTGATAGGCCGGGTCCAGCATCGATATGCGGCCGGTTGCCGCTCTGCTTGGGCTTGCCGGTGATCCGCAGCAGCTGACCGGGCTGGATGTCGGCGCCGCCGTGGCCGGGGCGGAACGTGATGCCGATCTCGCCGCTGTGATCGCCGACGACGATCGCACGCGAGGGTGCGCTTGCCCTTGGTGATGTCCTCGACTTCGTTGACCCGTCCTTCGAAGGTGGCGCGGTGTCCCGGAATCAGCCCCGCCACGGTGATCACCGAACGCGACGGGTCGGGATGCTCGTAGGCTTCCAGATCCTGGTCCTCGCCCCGGGCAACCCGTTCGCCAAATTTCTCGAGTTCGCGCGCGATCCGCTGCTCGAAGCGTTCCGGGTATGCCTCCTCGATCCGCGTTTGGACGTCGTAGGGAACGATCGTCGCCGCGGCGTCCGGAATCAGGCTGACGGCCCGGGCGATCTTGTCCGCGGTGCGGTCGTGAAGCAGTCGGCCCAAACAGCGGCGCAAAAGTTCGGCGTGGCAACAGCACCGTCACATTGGTATCCCGCTGTTCGTCGCGCGCCTTGGCGACAAACAACTGCGCGGCCCGGATGATCCGCCGGTCCGGGCAGTCCACCACCCGCAGCCGGGTGTCGAGTTCGAAGTGATCCCAACGCTTTCGGATTTGCGCCGCATAGTGCCGCGTCGACCATGAAATGCACCGCGATCATTTCGTCGGCCCGCAGTCCTTTGCCGTAGCGAAGCGCTTCGATCACCGCGAGGTCAACCGAGTTCACGAACACGAACACCTTGTGCCGCGCGTACTTCACCAAATCCGGGCGGTCGGTGCGGAACATCTCGAGAATGGCTGCCTCGGCTCGATATTCTCGGTTCAGCCGTATCAGGACGAACACCAGCACCGGGAAAGACAACGACTACCAGCCATGCCCCCTCGGTGAACTTCGCCACCGCGAAGATGCCGACCACGACGGTGGACAGGATTCCCGCGGACAGGTTGATCGCCAGTCGGCGCCGCCAGCCGGGTTCCCGGTGCGTCAGATGGTGTTTGGTCATTCCGTAGCCGGCCATCGAGAATCCGGTGAACACGCCGATCGCGTAAAACGGGAACCAGCGCGTTGACCGAGCCGCCGGTGATCACCAGCAATGCCACCGACAGCGCGGTGAGCGCGATGATGCCGTTCGAGAACACCAGGCGATGACCGCGTTTCATCAATTGCCGCGGCAGGAAGCGGTCCTCGGCGACGAAACTGGCCAACGCCGGGAATCCGTTGAAACTGGTATTCGCACCAGTGAAAAGGATGGCAGCCGTTGACACCTGGACGAGAATGTAGAAGACGTTGCCCACTACCCCGGAGCCGAAGACCGCACGGGCGATCGTCGGATAACACCGACGGATAGCCGGCGACATACGGGGTGGCGTGGGTGACGTAGGCCAGGTAGGCCACACCAGCCAGCAGGAACGCGAGAATGCAGGCCATTGCGGTGAGCACCCGACGCGCGTTGAGGCCCTGCGGCTTCCGGAAAACGGTGACGGTATTGGAGATCGCCTCGACTCCCGTCAGCGACGAACCGCCGTTGGCGAACGCACGGAGCAACACCAGGATCGTCGCGCCCATCACCAAGCCGTTGCCCTGATGGACCGGCACCGCTCCGGCGATGTGCGTGCGGGTCGTATACCGGTAAATCCCCGAATATTTCGCGGATGACACCGGTCACGATCATCAGGGTGATCATGGCGACGAAGAAGTAGGTTGGCACCGCGAATGGCCGCCCCGCTTCCCGCAATCCGCGCAGGTTCGCGTAACAGATGAGAATCACCACGCCGACCGTGATTGCCAGGCTGTACGGACCCAATGCGGGGATCGCCGACACCACCGCAACCGTCCCCGCCGCCGCCTGCACCGCCACGGTAACGACGTAGTCGATCAGCAGGGCCGCGGCGGCGACCTGCGCGACCCGGGGCCCGAAGTTCTCCCGGGCGACGATGTAGGACCCGCCGGCGCGGGTGTAGGTCATCACGACCTGCCGATACGACGCGGCCACCAACACCAGAATCACCAAGATGACGCCGGTGATGGGCAGCAACAGCGCAAAGGCCGCCAGCCCGGCCGCCGGCAGCAGTTCGATCAGGATCTGCTCGGTGCCGTAGGCGGTCGATGAGATCGCATCCGGCGAAAGTGCGCCCAGCGCAACGGGATTCGATAGCTTCTCGGCTGCCAGGTCCTCGGTGATCAGCGGCTTTCCCAGGAAGACGCGCTTGGCTATGTCCCCGATCGACAGCGGGATGCGCAGTTTGCTAGCCGAAGTTGTCACGACAACATTCCTTACCCGAGTGCGGAGCGATTGGGTAATGCCTTCGATGCATTGTGCCGGTTGTCTGATTTGCGGGAGACCCGATGCGGGATTTCCCGCAATCAGGACGCGGGCGGTGCGGTGAGCCGCTGCACCGCGGCTTCGATGCGCTCGTCGGTGGCGGTCAACGCAACCCGCACATGCTGCGCGCCGCGCGGGCCGTAGAACTCACCGGGCGCCACCAGGATGCCGCGGCCGGCCAACCACTCGACGCTCTCGCGACAGGGCTCGCCGCGGGTGGCCCACAGATACAGTCCGGCTTCGGAATCGTCGATGGCGAAACCCGCCGCGCGCAGTGCCGGCGCCAAGCGGCCCGGCGCCGCGCGTAGCGCTCGCGCTGCACCTTTTCGTGATCGTCGTCGTCCAGGGCTGCCACCATGGCGGCCTGCACCGGCGTCGGCACCATCATCCCGGCGTGTTTTCGGACCGCCAGCAGCTCGGCGACCAGGCCGGGATCACCGGCGACAAAACCGGCCCGGTACCCCGCCAGCGACGAACTCTTCGAGAGCGAATGCACCGCCAGCAATCCGGTGTGGTCGCCGTCGCAGACAGAGGGATGCAACACCGAAAGCGGCTCCGCCTCCCAGCCCAGCCCCAGATAGCACTCGTCGGAAGCCACCACGACGCCCCGTTCCCGCGCCCATCCGATGACCTTGCGCAGATGCTCAGCGCCCAGGACGCGTCCGGTCGGATTGCTCGGCGAGTTCAGGTAGACCAGTGCCGGGGACTGCGGACCCAGTTGGGTCAGCGAATCCGCGCGTACCACCTGCGCGCCGGCCAGCCGGGCACCGACGTCATAGGTCGGATACGCCAGCTCGGGCACCACGACCACATCCGACGGGCCAAGGCCCAGCAGCGTCGGCAGCCAGGCGATGAGTTCCTTGGTGCCGATCACCGGCAACACCGCGGCCTCGGCCAGCCCGGTGATCCCGAAGCGGCGGCCCAGCGCGGCGACCGCCGATTCCCGCAGCCGGGCAGTGCCGGCGGTGGCGGGATACCCCGGCGCCGGAACTAGCGGCGGCCAGCGCCTCCTGGATCACCGGTGCGACCGGATCTACCGGAGTGCCGACGGACAGGTCGACGATGCCATCCGGATGAGCCCCGGCCAACGCCTTCGCGTCGGCCAAGGTGTCCCAGGGAAACTCCGGCAGGGACGCCGACACGGCGGCCGGCCCCTGCCGGGCTCCTGCAGCACCGGCCCGCTCAGTCGCCTTCGCCCTGCGGCGGCAGATCCTTGACCACTTGCGGGTCGTTCTCGGTCATGCCGACCTTCGCCGCGCCCCCGGGCGACCCCAGCTCGACGAAGAAGTCGGCGTTGATCTGTGTGTACTGGCTCCACTGTTCGGGCACATCGTCTTCGTAGTAGATCGCTTCGACCGGGCAGACCGGCTCGCAGGCCCCGCAGTCGACGCATTCGTCGGGGTGGATGTACAGCATCCGAGCGCCCTCATAGATGCAATCGACCGGGCATTCCTCGATACATGCCTTGTCCTTGATGTCGACGCAGGGTTCGGCGATCGTGTACGTCACGGACGTCTCCTCAACGTTTCCTCGATGTACTGCTCAGTGATGTGGCTGCTGTTTGCCTCGTCGCGGCGTTCCCCGGGCGCCACAGGCAAAGCTTTCGGTTACTGATACTAGACGTCGCACATACACGTCAACCACTTGGCACGCCACGCCGATTGCCCGGTCTCATACGATATCTCGCAGCCGCGCAGGTCGCCATACCCACCATTCGAACGCGTTGCCGCGCTCGCCGAGCGGGAATTCCCCTGACGATTTCGCCCATGTGACGAACATCACCCGGACGCTGATCTGCAGATAGTTACATTCGGGGCGTGGTCTCCGAATAACCGTGAAATAAAAGAACGCCCACCGCGGCTGGTAGCCTCGTCCGAGACGGCAGCCGCTCGGGCTGACCACGTAACCGCCGTTTAGGCGGTGCATTAAATTGTGGAAGGTGTCCAAGCATGATGAGCTGTCGTTAAGCAAACTGGCAGCCGCGATCGGTGGTGCTGCAGTCGCATTGAGCGCCGCGGCAGGGGTCGCATCGGCCGACCCGCTGGATCGCGATCGTCAACACCACCTGCAACTACGGGCAGGTCATGGCTGCGCTCAACGCGACGGATCCGGCAGCCGCCGCGCACTGAACATTCGCCATTCGCGCAGAGCTATATCCAGCGGTTCCTCGCCGCGCCGCCGCCCAAGCGCGCCAGATGGCCGCGGCAGATTCAGAGCAACGCGTGGCCGCCAAATATTCAACACGATCCAAACGTCGCGGTCGTCTGTAACAACTACTGAGCCCAGCGGCGCAGTTGCTCAGTAACCGCTGAGCAGTCGCACGCAGCGGCCCAGGGTTTCCGGGCCCGACGCGGCTGCAGATCCGGGATGGGTCGGCCGGGCGGCGACCCCACAGCAGCAACACGCGCGCGGCGGCATCGGTTTCCAAGTGGCCGGCCCTTCGGGCTCGGCGAGCCCGATCGCGGTGTGCTCGGTCTCCGCGTCGATCACGACGTCGTCGGTACCGGGAACTCGTAACCGCGCCTCGATCCGCTCGCCTGCTCGCAGTTGCTTGACTCCTTGGCCAGCAGCGGCCGTCCGACCGCAACGACGCTGTGCGTCGTCATCCATGGCTCGGCCAGCGCGGCCTGGAAAGCCGTCGGGACACCGCGGTCTCCGGTGATGTCCCAGCCGTGCAGAACCAGTTCTTCGCGCATGTGCTCGGCGAACCAGGGGACCTTCATGGTGCGACCGGTCCAGGCGACGTCGGTGTCCGCGGGAACCTCATCGGCCGCGACCTTAGGTGGCCATCCGTCGTTCAGGCCCCACAGGTCCGCGTCGTTGAGGTCGCGCAAGGGGCCCTCGCGTTCCTCGAAGCCGCGCGTAGCCGACGGGTTCACCTTCCAGATGCGCGCCCAGTACCGGGGCGAGCTGCTTCGGCGTTGACGATGCGCGACGATTCGACGCACACCGGCTGCCACTCGGGTGACGACGTCGCATCTCTGCTGTCACTCGTCGACGGCGCGATGACTCGCTTCACGGCCGCGGGTATACCCGCGGCCACTGACAACTACGCGGCCAGCGGCGCTGTAGGTGGTGGTGCGCTGGCGCGCCGGGCGGCCGATGCCCTCGGCGATCGCGACCAGCTCGGCGACCGTCTTCGCCGAGCCGTATTCGGAGCCGGCCATCCGCGAGATGGTCTCCTCCATCAGCGTGCCGCCCAGGTCGTTGGCGCCGCCGTTGAGCATCACCTGCGTGCGCTCTACGCCGAGCTTGACCCAGCTGGTCTGGATGTGGGAGATGCGGCCGTGCAACATGATCCGCGCCAGCGCGTGCACCGCCCGGTTGTCGCGATGGGTGGGCCCGGGACGCGCCGCGCCGGCCAGATACAGCGGCGAATTCTGATGCACGAACGGCAACGGCACGAACTCGGTGAAACCGCCGGTGCGGTCCTGGATGTCGCGCAACACGTTGAGGTGGCCGACCCAGTGCCGGGGACTGTCGACGTGGCCGTACATCATCGTCGAGCTCGACCGCAGGCCCACCTCGTGCGCGGTGGTGACGACCTCGATCCACATCGAGCGTCGGCAGCTTGCCCTTGGTCAGCACCCAGCGCACCTCGTCGTCGAGGATCTCGGCGGCGGTGCCCGGGATGGTGCCCAGCCCGGCCTCGCGCAGGCTGATCAGCCACTCGCGAATGCTCAAGCCCGCTCTTGGTCACGCCGTTGGCGATCTCCATCGGGGAAAACGCGTGCACGTGCATCGACGGCACCCGGGCCTTGACGGCGCGCACCAGATCGGCGTAGCCGGTGACCGGCAGTTCGGGGTCGATCCCGCCCTGCATGCAGACCTCGGTGGCGCCCGCGACGTGCGCCTCCCAGGCCCGGTCGGCGACCTCGTGCGGCGGACAGCGAGAACGCGTCGGCGTCACCCTTGCGCTGCGCGAACGCGCAGAACCGGCAGCCGGTGTAGCAGATGTTGGTGAAGTTGATGTTGCGGTTCACCACGAAGGTCACGTCGTCGCCGACCGCGTCGCGGCGCAGCGAATCCGCCAGCGCGGCAACGGCTTCCAGCGCCGGACCGTCGGCGGTGGCCAACGCCAGGTACTCGTCGTCGCTGCAGCCGGCGGGGTCGCGCTCGGCCGAGCGCAGCGCGGCCAGCACGTCGGTGTCGATGCGCTCGGGCGCGCGGGCGGCCAGCTCGTGCACCTTCGCGCGGATCGATTCCCAGTCGCCGAACGCGCTGTCGAGATCGCTGCGGGTCTCGGTGCGGCGGCCCTCGGTGTCGATCGCGGCGTGCAGATCGACCCGCCCGGCGACTCGCGCCTCGTCGGGCTCCTGCCAGGGCAGCCCGACCGGGTTGACGTCGCGCGCCAGGCCGGTCGCCGGATCGGCCAGCGCCACGACGTGCCCGCGCACCCGCGGGTCGATCCACGCCGCGCCGGCCTGCACGTACTTGGGCTGCGCGGTCAACCGCTGCACCAGGTCGTATCCGGCTTCGGCGGTGACGGCGGCCAGCTCCTCCAGCGCGGGCCACGGCCGTTCCGGGTTGACGTGATCGGGCGTCAACGGCGAAACGCCGCCCCAGTCGTCGACTCCGGCGGCGATCAGCGCCAGGCACTCCTCGCGGGACACCAGGTTCGGCGGCGCCTGGATCCGCATGCCGGGGCCGAGCACCAGCCGGGCAACCGCGACGGTCGCCAGGAAGTCCTCGATGCCGGCGTCGGGCACAGCGGCCATCGCGGTGTGCTCCTTGGCCCGGAAGTTCTGCACGATGACTTCTTGGACGTGCCCGAATTCCTTGTGCGACTTCCGAATCGCATGCATGGTATCGGCGCGCTCGGCCAGCGTCTCGCCGATGCCGACCAGCAGACCGGTGGTGAACGGAATCGACAGCCGGCCCGCGTCGGTCAGCGTGCGCAGCCGCACCGCCGGGTCTTTGTCGGGGCTGCCGTAGTGCGCCAGCCCTTTGGTCTCGAACAGCCGCCGCGACGTGGTCTCCAGCATCATGCCCATCGACGGCGCCACCGGCTTGAGCCGCGACATCTCCGACCAGCTCATCACGCCCGGGATTCAGGTGCGGCAGCAGCCCGGTCTCCTCGAGCACCCGGATCGCCATCGCGCGCACGTAGGCCAGCGTCGAGTCGTAGCCGCGCTCGTCGAGCCATTCGCGCGCCTCGGGCCAGCGATCCTCGGGCCGGTCGCCGAGGGTGAATAGCGCTTCCTTGCAACCCAGTTCGCCGCCACGGCGGGCGATGTCGAGGATCTCGTCGGGCTCCAGGTACATGCCTGCGCCCTGGCCGCGCAGCTTGCCCGGCACGGTGACGAAGGTGCAGTAGTGGCAGTTGTCCCGGCACAGATGGGTGACCGGGATGAACACCTTGCGCGAGTAGCTGACCGGCAGCCGGCCGTCGGCGCCGCGCCGGCCCGCCGACTCCAGACCCGCATCGCGCACCCGCGCCGCGCTGGCACACAAGTCGGCCAGATCCTCACCGCGGGCGGTCATCGCGACGGCCGCCTCGTCGACATTGAGCGCGACCCCGTCGCGGGCCCGGCGCAGCACGCGCCGCAGCGCGGACGCGCTCGCCTTGGGCGAAACGACGGGATTAGGCAGAGCGGTGGGCTCGTCGCCCGGAGTCAGCGGCACCTTGGTGTAACTTCCCCACGATCGAATTTCATCCGCGCGTCCCAACATCTAAATTTCGGCAGCAATAGCGGTGCCATATGCGCAACAGTAGCGCCAGGCCGGTAGGCGTCAGCCGTAGTGGTGGCCGCGCCGCCACATCACCAGGACCGGCGGTGTCACCCCCAGCACGATCAGCACCAGAGCGCCGTAGGCCATCACGCCGCTACCTCCCAAAATGATGTCGTCGGCGGGACCTCCCATGCTGATCACCGCCACGGTCAACAGCCACGTCCACAGCGGCAGCGCCGCCACCCGCGCCGACCCGGTCCATCGGCCGGCGGCCCAGACCAGGGCCGCGTTGACCAAACCACTGATCAAGCCGCTGATCGGAAACGGAATCGTGCCGATGTAGAAAGGCAGCAGCAGGGCCCCGGCTAGTGCGGAGAGGACCCCGTCAACGGCCAAGAGTGCCAGCACCACGACGCGAATAGCAGGGTCTGTCGTGCCCGCGTCCTCCACGGACGCGGTGCGTGGCTTGGTTTCGGTCAGGTCGGGACGCTGTCGACGTTCGACAGAATCGAGCCGATAACCCACTGCAGGCTGTCGAGTCGGTCCTGCCAATGCTGCATGTTGGGGTCCATGTCCGGGTCCATGCGAATTCCTTCCCCTGGCTGCCTCTTTCGCAGCCTACCGCGCCGCTGCCCCGCCGAGATCGAGTCCCGCGAGCAGATCGGTTTCCCAGCCCCGCCCATCGCGTTCCCCCGCGGAGCCGGCAACGAGAACGTAATGCTCGTCGCCGAGTATCGGGAGCGCCATGTTGTTCGACAGGGCGCAGGTCCGCCCGGTCGGGCCGACGATCACCTGGGTGGCATGGGCCGCGAGCGCCGCAATCTTGGCCGCCAAGGCTTCCGGCGGAGCCTGCACGACGGCGTCGATCTGCGTCGTCGGAATACCCGAAGTCGAATTCCTCTTGCGGCGGGATCGTCCACCCGGGCAGCAGATCGCCGCGATCCAGGGCGTGCCACCCGGCCATGAACGCATCGACTGCGAGAACCGTCCAGTAGAACTTCGGCACCACCCACGGCTCGCCGGGATAGTCGTGGCCGGCGGCCGCCGCGACCGCGGCGGTGGTGACGGTGTGGGCCTGGATGTGGTCGGGATGCCCGTATCCGCCGTTGGGGTCGTAGGTGACGACGACGTGCGGGCGCTGCCGGCGAATGATGGCGACCAGCGCCCCGACCGCCTCGCGTTCGTCGGCGTCGACGAATCGCTGACGGCGCCGCTCCTCGGTACCCACCATGCCCGAGTCGCGCCAGCGTCCCGCGCCGCCGAGGTAGAGAGGTGCGCCGATGCCCAGCGCCTGCAACGCCGCGGTGAGTTCGCCGATGCGGTAGCCGCCGAGTTGGTCCGCACGATCGACCGCGAGCTCGGCCCAGCGATCCCCGATGACCTCGCCCTCCTCGCCGAGCGTGCAGGTCACGACACTCACCTGCGCCCCGCGGGCGGCGTAGTACGCGATCGTCGCGCCGTTGCTGAGACTCTCGTCGTCGGGATGTGCGTGGACGAACAACAGCCGCGGAGTCTCAGGCATGGACGCACCCTACCCGCAGCCGACCGGGTAATCTCGGTCGTTGTGTCGTACCAGGGCGCCCCAAATAGGAACGCCGACGGCTACTATCGACAAATGTCGCAAGCCACCCAACCAGCGCCGAATGGCGTCCGGAGCCGCCGGCGCGGCGAGGTGCTCGAACGCGCGCTCTACGAGGCCACGCTGGCCGAGCTGGCCCAGGTCGGATACGGCGGGCTGACGATGGAAGGCATCGCGGCGCGCGCCCAGACCGGCAAGGCGGCGCTGTACCGGCGCTGGGCCAGCAAGCATGACCTGGTGCATGCCGCACTGGTTTTCGCGCTACCCGCGGTGCCCGAGCCGCGCTCGGGCCGATCGGCCCGGGATGCCCTGCTGACGCTGTTCATCTCGCACCGTGACGTGTTGGCCGGCAAGACCCTGTTTCCCGGCCTCGACACCATCCATCAGCTCTTGCACGAACCCGAGATGCGCATCATCTTCGCCGACGCCGTGGTGGCCCCGCGCTTGAAAATCGTCGACTCGATCCTGAAAACCGCGATCGGCGACGGCGACATCGACGCGGCCACGATCACCCCGCTGACCGCACGCATCGGACCGGCGTTGATCAACCACCACTTCCTGCTGACCGGGGAACCGCCGAATCGGCGGGAACTGGCCCTGATCGTCGACACGGTGATCCCGCCACGAGCTTCAGGGACAGCGGCCGGCCCGGTCTAGGGTCCGGTTTTCACCCATTGACCGGCGTCGCCGACGATGCCGACCGGCACCGCGCCGGAGAGGCTGACGTTCTGCACACTCGGACCCGCCCCGACGATCGTGGTGTCCTGCAGGATCGGCAGCACGGTCGACATGTTCCACAGCCGCGGTTCCACCGCGGTGATCACGTCGTTGATGCTCTTGGTGCCGTTGAGGGCGGCATCGATGTTCGACTGCAGGCTGCGATCGCAGATCCCGGAGAGGTTCGACGGTGCCTGCACCAACGCGCCGGGCTCGGGCGGACGACTGGGCGCCGTCGGCGTGGGCGTCATCGAGGTGCTGGCCGGCCCGGCCGGCGGGGTCGAGCCGGCGGGTGTGGACACCGGGGTGTTGGAAGGCGCAGTGGAGGTCGGTACCGCCGTCGTCTCCAGCGCGGGGCAGCCATAGCGCGATGCCAGCAGCGTCGCCAGGTTTCCTCCGGCCTGATGCCAGCCGACAATGGCGTCCACCTGGTTGTTGTTCAGCGCGTCGCGATACAGCATCACCGGATCCAGCGCCGACACCGACGCGGCGATGCCGACGTTGCGCAACTGGTCGGCGGCGGTGTTGGCCACCGCCACCGAAGTCGGATCGTTCGACGCCACCCCGATCACCAGCGACAGCTGCTTGCCGTCCTTGCTGATCCGGCCGCGGATCACTTCCGGCGGCCCGGTACTCGTCGGGGTGGGCGTGGCATCGGGCGTCGGCGACGCCGTCGCGCCGTTCTCGATCTGGTACCCGGCCGCTGAAAACAGCGCCAGGGCAGCCTGTTTGGTGATCGCGGGTGGTGCGGTCGGTTCGTAGCCGGGGTCACTGGGCGACCCGGATCTGGGCCTGGTCCAGCGAGATCGTGTTGTCGCTGCCGGCGCCCACGGAGGCCAGCAGGTCGACATCGAGCAATCCCAAAATCGCCTTTCGGACCTGCGCGTCGGCCAGCTTGGGCTGGTTGGCGCGCAGCGTGAGCTGCATGACCCGCGGTGTCATGATCCGGGCGGTCCGCACGTCGGGAATGGCCGATAGCTGAGCGAAGGACGCCGAGCCGCCGTGCACCTGGGCCACCTGAGTGTCGCCGTTGCGTACCGAGTCGGCCAGCGCCGCCGGCGAGCCGGCCCGGCGGAACTGGATCAGAGCGGGTTTGGCCGGCGGTCCCCAATAGCGGTCGTTGCGGGCGATCAGGATCTCGTCGCGCTGCGGGTCGATGTTCTCCACCCGGAATTGCCCGCCGGTGACCGTCAGCGACCGGACCAGTCCGGCCGCGAAGCCGCCCGGCACGTCCTTGACGATGTGCGCCGGCAGCAGATCGCTGAACAGTTCCTTCCATGCCGGATACGGCTGCGCGAAGCTGACGACGGCCTGCTTGCCACCCTCGAGCGACTGCACGCCGGTGATCAGGTCATAACCGGCCGGATCGACCACCCCGGGTTGGGTGACCATCTGATGCCACAGGTACCAGAAGTCGTCGGCGCCGATCGGGGCGTTGTCGGTCCACTGCGCCTCGGGCCGGATCTTGTAGGTCACCGTGAACGGGTTCTGGTTGGTCACCTCGGCGGACACCAACAGGGTCGGGTCCATCTCCCACCGCGAACCCGTGGGCGTGTTGGGATCGGGCACCGGCCGAAATGCGCTGGGCAACACCAGGGCACTGATCGCGGCGTTCACCGGCGACAGATCGGACAGCAGATGCGGGTTGAACCCGGCGCCGATCGAGTCGATGCCCATGATGATCTGGGTGATCCGCTGCGGCGGCGGCGGCGTGTTGTGCGGCGTATCCGTGCTTTGCGGCGCCGGCGGCGGGCTCACGGTACAAGCCGCCAGCGTCAGGCCCACCAACGCGAGCAGCACGCCGGCCATCACCAAAATGTGGCGGGCTCGGTGCAGCACGACCATCAGGGTATCGACCGCCTGCCCGGTGGCTGCGCGAATCCTGCGGGCGAAGGGCAACAACAAGCTAGCCCCGAGCCTTGGCTCGCGCCTTGCTGCGCGCTCGGGAGGTGGCGTCCAGCTCGACCTTGCGGACCCGGACGATCTCCGGAGTCACCTCGACGCATTCGTCGTCGGCACAGAATTCCATCGCCTGCTCCAGGTCGAGTTCAAGTGGACGAGCCAACGTCTCGAAGACATCGGCCGTCGACGACCGCATATTGGTCAGCTTCTTCTCGCGGGTCGACATTGATGTCGAGGTCCTCGGCGCGCGGGTTGATCCCGACGACCTGGCCCTCGTAGGTGTCGTCGCCTGGCTCGACGAAGAACTGCCCACGATCGGCCAGTTGGATCATCGCGAACGGCGTGATCTTGCCGGTCCGGTCGGACACCAGCGACCCGGTGTGGCGGGCCCGGATCTCGCCGGCCCACGGCCGGTAGCCGTCGAACACGGCGTTGGCGATGCCGGTGCCACGGGTGAGGGTGAGGAAGTCGGTGCGGAAGCCGATCAGCCCGCGGCTGGGCACGATGAAGTCCATCCGGACCCAGCCCGCCGCGTGGTTGGCCATCTCCTCCATGCGGCCCTTGCGGCGCTGCCATCAATTGAGTGATGGCGCCGACGAATTCGTCGGGGCAGTCGATCGTCATCGCCTCGAACGGTTCGTGCAGCTTGCCGTCGATCGTCCTGGTGACCACCTGCGGCTTGCCGACGGTGAGCTCGAAACCCTCCCGGCGCATCTGCTCGACCAGCACCGCCAGTGCGAGCTCACCTCGGCCCTGCACCTCCCACGCGTCGGGCCGGTCGATGTCGACGACCTTGATCGACACATTGCCGACCAGTTCGGAGTCCAGCCGCGACTTCACCATGCGCGCGGTCAGCTTGTGTCCGGACACCTTGCCCGCCAGCGGCGAGGTGTTGGTCCCGATCGTCACCGAGATCGCCGGCTCGTCGACCGTGATCCGCGGCAGCGCGTGCGCGTGGTCGGGGTCGGCGAGGGTGTCGCCGATCATGATCTCGGGGAGGCCCGCGACGGCGACGATATCGCCCGCGACGGCCTCGTCGGTGGGTGTCCGCTCCACGCCCTCGGTGACGAGCAGTTCGGTGATCTTGGCGTTCGTGATGACCGGATGGCCGTCCACCTCGCGCATCCAGGCGGCCTGCTGACCCTTGCGGATCCGGCCCTTGTAGATGCGGATGAGTGCGAGCCTGCCGAGAAAGGCCGAGGCGTCGAGGTTGGTCACCAGCGCCTGCAGCGGGGCATCGGGGTCACCCTGCGGCGGCGGGATGTTCTCGAGCAGCACGTCGAACAGCGGGTCGAGGTTGTCGCCGTCGGGGTTCTCACCATTGGCGGGTTCGGTGGTGCTGGCGATGCCCGCGCGACCAGACGCGTACAGCGTCGGCAGTCCGAGCGCGTGCTCGGCGGCCTTCTGAGCCTCATCGTCGAGATCCGACGCGACGTCGAGCAACAGGTCGTGGCTCTCGGAAACGACCTCGGCGATGCGCGCATCGGGCCGGTCGGTCTTATTCACCACCAAGATGACGGGCAGATGCGCCGCCAGCGCCTTGCGCAGCACGAATCGGGTCTGGGGTAGCGGCCCCTCGGAGGCATCCACGAGGAGCAGCACACCGTCGACCATCGACAGCCCGCGCTCCACCTCGCCACCGAAGTCGGCGTGCCCGGGCGTGTCGATGACATTGATCACCGTCACGCTGCCGTCCGGGTTCTTTCGGTGCACGGCGGTGTTCTTCGCCAGGATGGTGATGCCCTTTTCCTTTTCCAGGTCACCAGAGTCCATCAGTCGTTCGACGGCGTCGTCACCACGGTGGGTCAGGGCACCGGACTGCCGGAGCATCGCGTCGACCAGCGTCGTCTTGCCGTGGTCGACGTGGGCGACGATGGCTACATTGCGGAATGGCACGACGGTGATTGTGGCAGCGGCGACCACGGATAGCGAACCGGCAGCTGGGTGGGAGGGAGACGCTACTAGGAGCCGGTGCTCTGCAGAGCCTGATTTCCACCGCGGCGTTTGGCCGCGTACATCGCGTTGTCCGCGAGGACAACGAGCTCTTCGACGAGATCGCCCCCATCGCTCGTGCACAGCCGGTGCAGTTCGGCGCTAGCGGTGCCGATGCTGGCCGTGATGCCGGACGGAAGTTCGGCGATCGCCTGCGAACAGTGCGGCAAGTGGCGCGACATCGGCGCTGGTGCACGTCAGCGCGACGAGAAATTCCTCGCCGCCGGCACGACAAACGATTGCGTCGGCAGGAGCGCGATCGCGCAGTAGCCCGGCCACCACTTGCAGGAGCGATCGCCGGCTCCATGACCGCTGGTGTCGTTGACGCGCTTGAAATCGTCGAGATCGGCCATCATCACCGCGAGATGGGTGTGCGCGGCAGCGTGGTGGGCCAGGCGGACGGTGACCGATTCGGTGAAGGCCCGTCGGTTCGGCAAGCCGGTCAGCGCATCTTGCTCGGCCGCTGCACGTACGTCGCCATGGCTTGCGTCATGCCCCAGATGATGAGCGGCACCGAAATGGTCGGACACCAGATCAGCCAGAACGCCGCGGCCGCGGTGGCGAGATCGGCATTCGCGGCCAACCGCAGCACTGCGATCGTCGAGGCTGCGGCGACGACCACACCGTTGAGCACTAACAAGCGTGGGCTGTGAAACAGCGCGATGTAGCTGCGCTGGCTTGTGCGGCCCTCCTGGTCCCCAGTCGAACTGGTCGGGCTGGTTCCACCAAGACGTCAGCCGCGGCATCGGTTCGACGACCTTCGCATCGCGGACGGAATCATCAGGATTGACAATCGCTGTGCACCGTAGCAAACGGTAGGTCAAGGGTTGCGCGCTGACAACAGTGCGCCGAAAGCCTTTACGATGCCGTCAAAAGCGCTTCGGCCAGGTCTGGCAACCATCCGCGATCGGCGGGCACCCAGTCGACTTCGGGCAAATCGGCCGCCGTCACCCAGCGCAGCGCCCGGTGGTCGTGCGCGTGCGGTTCGCCGGCAACCAGGCGCACCCGATAGGCCCGCAGCGTTGTCGTGGCATTCAGCGAGATGTCGTCGCCAAGCCGATCCCCCACCACCACGTCACCGACCTCGAGGCCCAACTCCTCGGCCAGCTCGCGGGCCAGGGCTGCACGCTCGGTTTCACCGAGCGTGACCTTGCCGCCGGGAAGTTCCCAGCGACCGGCCAATTCCGGTGGCCGGACGCGTTGTGCCACCAAGACGGTGGAGCCGCGGATGACGGCTCCGGCCACGACGATCTGGGCCGGCATGGCCGGGTCAGGCTCCCACCGCGCCGCGCACCGCTTCGACGAATGCGCGCAGGTCGCGTTCGCCATTCCCCAAGCGCACCGGCCAATGCGTCAGCCTCAGGTCCGTGACACCCGCTTTCGCCTGCGCCACCGCATCCGCCGCGACGGTGGCCAGATCCGGCCGGTCATCCGCGTGGGCCTTGACCCGAAGTGAGCCGCTGACACCGAACCCATGCGGATCGCCGCCGGCACGTTCGACCGCCGCACGCATCCGCCCGATGCCGTCGGCGATGTCGCGGGCGTCGGAACCCCAAGGGATCCAATACTTTCCGAACCGCGCGAGCCTGCGGGCGACGGCACGATTGACCGTCCCGCTGACCCAGATCGGCACTCCGCCGGGCTGGACGGGTTTGGGCATCTGGTGTATCCGGTCGAAGGTCAACTCGGGCGAGGAGTAGCTGACCTCATTCTCCCGCCACAACCGCGTGCACACCTCGAGCGTCTGATCCAGAATTGCTCCGCGCTTGCCGAAATCGACTCCGGCCACGTCGTATTCCTCACGCTGCCAGCCGACACCCACCCCCAGATCGACACGGCCACCTGACAGAACATCCACGGTGGCAACGGTTTTGGCGAGAACCGCGGCGGGACGCAGCGCGGCGAGCAGGATGTTGGTGCCCAACCGGATGCGTTCGGTCCGCGCCGCGAGATAAGTCAGGACCGTCAGCGGCTCCAGCCAGAGTCCGTCCGGCCCGGTGGGCTGGCGCCCGCCGGCCGTTCCGCCCACCCCGGGATCGGCGTATGCGTCCATATGCATGCCGAACGCGATGTGCTCGGACACCAGCAGACGGTCGAACCCGCTGTTCTCCAGCACCTGCGCCCAGTCAGTGAGGTGCTCCCAGCTGGCCGGCGCCTCGGCCGAGTAGGAGGGAATTCCCATCGAGAGCTGTATCGAGGCCATTGGCGCAGGTTAACCGATCGGCAGCGGCCGATCGCCAACCGCATCGATGGGGTCTACTTGTCCAGCGTGAACTGGCAGACGTCGATGTAGCCGGCCCGGAATGCCCAGGCGCAACCGGTCAGATACCTCATGTATCGCTCGTACACCTCTTCGGACTGAATCCTGATGGCCTCGCTCTGGTGTTCCTCCAATGCCGCGGCCCACAAGTCCAGCGTCCTTGCGTAATGCAGCCGCAGCGACTGCCGGCGCGCCAGATTGAAACCCGCCTTCGACGCGTGGAACTCCACCATCTCGATCGGCGGCAACTGGCCACCGGGGAAGATCTCGGTGCCGATGAATTCCGTGAAGCTGCTCAACTCTTCGGTCATCGGCAGGCCGCGTTCGAGCATTTGCTGCGGCGTCAGCATGGTGATCGTGTGCAGCAGCATCACCCCGTCATCGGGCAGGATGCGGTAGGCCAGCTCGAAGAAATCGTCGTAACGGTCGTACCCGAAGTGCTCGAACGCACCGATGGAGACGATCCGGTCGACGGGCTCGTCGAACTGTTCCCAGCCTTGTAGCAACACCCGCCTGCTGCGTGGGGTGTCCATTTCGTCGAGAAGCTTCCGCACGTGGGCGGCCTGGTGTTCGGACAATGTGAGGCCGATGACGTCCACGTCGTACTTGTCGACCGCGCGGCGGATCGTGCTGCCCCAGCCGCAGCCGACCTCGAGCAGCGTCATCCCGGATCGCAGCCCCAGCTTGCCCAGTGCCAGGTCCACCTTGCGGATCTGCGCCTCTTCGAGGGTGATGTCTCGTAGGCGATCGAAATACGCGCAGCTGTAGGTCATCGTGGGGTCGAGGAACAGCCGGAAGAAATCGTCAGACAAGTCGTAGTGCGCCTGCACTTCTTCGAAGTGCGGCGTCAGTTTTTCTGCCACGGCGGCCCCCCGCCTTTCTTCTGGACTCCGGGCCATTCCTCTGGTTCACGAGGTGGCCATTGCCCTGGTTCAACACGGCTTCCCGAAGCCGCCCGAGCCAAGCTCCAGAATGCGCGGTAACCCACAGCCGCGCAATGCCCCGTGCTCGGCCGCTCAACGCGCTGCCGGTCCGGCGCGCGGCGGTACGTTGAGGGGTATGGCTGTGTTGACGGATGAACAAGTAGATGCCGCACTGTCCGACCTCGACGGCTGGGAGCGTACCGACGGAGCCTTGCGCCGCTCGATAAAGTTTCCGAGCTTTTTGGCCGGTATCGACGCGGTGCGCCGGGTGGGTGAGCACGCGGAAAGCAAGGATCACCATCCCGATATCGATATTCGTTGGCGGACAGTGACTTTCGCGCTGGTTACGCACTCCGAGGGCGGTATCACCAAGAATGACGTTGAGATGGCGCGCGATATCAACGGGATCGTCGCCGACTAGCCGGCGGCGCGCTTGCCCGAGGCGGCGATGAGGATCAAGGTCGCCATCGCCGCCACGGTGTAGGCCAGCGCGGCCCAGGCCAGGTACCAGGGTCGGCTGATCTGCCAGATGTTCGGCTGCGCGAACAGCAGCAGCCACGGCACGCCGATGAGGGTCAGCACCAGCCAGCCCCAGCCCGCGATCCGCCTGCCGGGCCGCTGCGGCCCATGAATCAGCCAGATCATCAAGGGCACCAGCCACACCCAGTGGTGGGTCCACGAAATGGGCGACATCAGCAGCCCGAACAGCTCGACCACCAGCAACTTGCCGAGCCGATCCGAGGTGTCCAGGGCGCGCCACGCCAGGACGGCAAGTACGGCCGTGACGGCGATCGCGGCCAAGACCAGCGGACCGAAGCCGGCGTCGTGGCCGAGGATCCGGGAAATACCGCCGCGCCAGGATTGATTGATCGACGTGGCGATGGGCCCCACCCGATGTGCGTCGCCGAGTAGATCGGTGAAGTAGTAGCGAGTCTGATCGCCGACGATCAACACCGACAGCCCGACGGTGGCAAAGAAGACGACCGCCGAGAACACGCGGCCGCCGCATAGCGCCGGACACCGACGAGGTAGACACCCGCGATGGCCGGCGTCAATTTGATCCCCGACGCCACGCCGACCAACAGCCCCGACAGCCACCAGCGCGAGGTGTAGACCGCCCAGAGCACACCCAGCATCAAAAAGACGTTGATCTGCCCATAGTCGAAGTTGTTGCGCAGCGGCTCAATCCAGATGGTGATCGCCGTCCACGCCATCGCGACACGGTGACCGCTGCCGTCGGGGACGCCCAGCAACCGCTGGCTGATCCGAACCGAGCCGTACAACGCGGCCATCATGGCGACCTGCCACAAAAAGCCGACCAGGCCGAACGGCAGCAGATGCAACGGGTAGAAGACGATCGCCGCGAACGGCGGGTAGGTGAACGGCAGCGGGAAGTCCGGCGTGTGCTCGGCGTACACGAAGCTGTACAGGGTGCCCGGATGGTCCAGAGCGGCCGCGCCGCCGAGATACACGTGCAGGTCGACGAAGTTTGCGCCGTTGGGCCCCAGGTAAGTCACGCCGAGTCGCGCGGCGATGCTCAGGATCAACAGGATCGGCGCGGCGGTGCTGATCAAACTCGCCAGTCGCCGGGAGATGGGTACCGCCGGGGCGGCCGCAGTGGTGTCTATCTGCCTGACTTTAGCGATCGCGGCAGTTCGTCGGGCGCGTCCGCGCCCGTCTTGGTCACCGCTGTCACTCGTATCCATAACGATCAAATAAATGCCACACGTGTCACTTGAGTACCACCAGCATCAAAGTAGCTTCAGGCCGTCACCTGTTGTCGATCCCTTGGGGGAGCAATGCCAACCATCTGGACTTACGCGAAAGCCGCCGCCGTTGTCGTCGGTTCGTCCGCCGCCCTACTGACGGGCGGAATCGCCCACGCCGACCCCGCGCCGATTCCCGACCCCGGCCTGCAGAACATCCCGCAGCAGCTGATCGCTTCGGCGGCCAACGCTCCGCAGATTCTGCAAAACCTCGCCACCGCCCTCGGCGCCCAGCCGCCGCAGGCGCCGGCCGCTCCCGGCATCACCTTCCCGGGCATGCCGTCGGCCGCCCAGGTCACCCGCGGCGTCTGCCCCGGCGGGGCATCCCGTCCATTCCGGGGCTCACGCCGGCAGCGACCGCGCCGACCGCCCCGACGGCGGCCAGCCCGACGATTCCCGGGCTGGGCTCGATTCCCGGGTTAACGCAGTCGACTCCCGCCGCTCCGGCGGCGAGCTCGGGTATCCCCGGACTCGGCTCGATCCCGGGCTTGACGGCGCCGGCAGCACCTGCCTCCGCCGCCGCACCAGCGTCGTCTCCGCTATCTCAGGTGGCGAACGTCAACATGCCGGCACTGCCCGGCCTGCCCGGCCTGCCGCTGAATGTGCCACCGAAGCTGTCGCTTCCGGGCGACCTGCCGGCGCTGGCCTCGGGTGCCGTTCCGGGGGCAGCCGCACCGGTCGCAGCCGCGCCGGCTGCACCTGCGCCGCTGGCGTCGCCGTCGCTGCTCGTCCGCCCTGCCCTGAGCAACCTGCTAAACGGCTAACCAACAACCGAAGGACTGGAGGACATCGTGGCAAGCACTTGGAATCTGTCCAAAGGTTTGGCCGCTGTCGTCACGGCATCGGCTGCCGCGTTCGGGTTCTGCCCGAGCGCGGCGGCCGACCCGGCGGCACCGCAGCCGACACCGCAGCGCAAGGCGCGACCCAGCAACTGCCCGGCCTGCCGGCGTTATCGCAGCTGAGTCCGATAATCCAGCAGGCGGCCGGCGACCCCGGCCAAGCGACACAGCTGCTGATGGCCGCCGCGCAAGCATTCACGCACAACGCGTCAGCGCCCACCGAATCGAAGAACGTGGCCGAGTCGGTGAACCAGTTCGTGCAGGAGCCGGGTGCTCCGGTTCCCGGTGCGCCGGCTCCGGCGCCTGAGGCCGCGCCGGCCGAACATGTACCCGGGGTCGGCATCGTGCCGGGCACCCAGGCACACCTGCCGACGGGCATCGACCCGGCCCACGCCGCGGGTCCGGCCCCGGTTGCCGCTCTTCCGGCCGCCACACCGCCTGCTTCCGCACCGGCCCCCGGGGCACCCGCCCCGGCAGCCGCACCCGGGCCAGGCCCAGCACCCGCTCCGGCAGCTGCACTCGCGCCGGCACCCAGCCCGGCTCCTGGCGCCGCGCCAGCCGCGGCGGCCCCGGGTTACGGCCCTAACGCCCCGATCACGCAGGACTTCATGTATCCGTCGATCGGCAGCAATTGCCTTGCGGACGGCAGTAGCGCAATAGCGGCCGCGCTATCGGTGGCAGGGCCCGCCACGATCCCGCTGCCCGGCCCCCAAGCCGGCCAGACCGCCTACGTCTTCACCGCGGTCGGCACGCCCGGGCCGGCCGAGGTGCAGAAGCTGCCGCTGAACGTCACCTGGGTGAACCTGACCACGGGCAAGTCCGGGCACGCGTAACGCTCAAGCCGCGCACCGACATCAACCCCGACGGGCCGACGACATTGACCGGGATTGCCGACACCGGTTCGGGCAGCATCATGTCGACGATCTTCGGTCAGGTCACGACCAAAGAAAAGCAGTGCCAGTTCCTGCCCACCATCGGCTCAACCGTGGTGCCTTAAAAGCCAACCAACACCCGCGGGCTTGGTTGGCTAGTACGCCATGAACAAGATCGAGTCGCGGTCGTACTCCAGGCCCGGATGAACGCTGGCCAGGTGAGCCTGGGTCAAATCGACCAGCTCATCCTCGTCCTTGCCGACGATGGCTTCTCCACACGGACACGTGATGTGTGTCTTCACGTTGGCGCCTTCCCTTCTGGTGACCTTCTACTTTGCCGCCTTGGCGGCTGCTTTCATCTGCTTTTTGTACGCTCGCACTTTCCCCATCGATTGGGCATCGACGATATCGGCGACGGATATGTGCGCACCGGCTTGGCCGAAGTCCCCCGCCGCCGCGCGCCAGCCTTTCGGCGTCACGCCGTACTGCTTGCCCAGCAGCGCCAAAAAGATCTTCGCCTTCACGCTCGCCGAAGCCGGGTAATCCCTTGATCCGCCGCAACAGCTCATTTCCGTCGGGGTCGCCGGCGATCCACAATCCGGCCGCGTCGCCGTCATAGCGGTCGACGATGATCTGCGCCAGCGTTTGGATGCGCTTGGCCATTGACCCCGGAAAGCGGTGTATCGCAGGCCTTTCCGAGCACAACGCGGCGAACTTGTCCGGGTCGTAGTCGGCGATTTCGGCGGCGTCGAAACTGCCCATCCGGTCCGCGATCTTCTTCGGTCCCGCGAAGGCGGTCTCGAATGGGACCTGCTGATCAAGCACCATCCCGATGAGCAGGGCCAACGGATTCTCGGCCAGCAGCTGGTCGGCCCCAGGATCTTGAGCGAGGCAAAGTTTCACTGTCAACGACCTTCCCTCCGCTGAACACCCTAGTAACCCCGGGTTATCGTGGCGTGGTGGTGGATGAGGCAAAATTGGCGCTGATGCTGGCCCGCGACGAACTGCATCAGCTCGTCACTGCCTATTGCCGGGCCGTCGACCGCGCTGATTATGAAACGCTTCGGAGCCTGTACCACCCCGACGCGACCGACTCGCACGGCTCGTTCTCGACCGGCGGCGTCGAACAGTTCATCGCACAACTACAGGCGGCGGAACCGTATGTGCGTGTCTCCCAACACAACATCACCACCACGAACTTCGTGGTGGAGGGTGACGGAGCTCGCGGCGAGATCTACTGCCTGGTGTTTCACACCTTCGCCGGTCCTGACCACGACATCGACGTCATCATCGGCGGCCGGTACCTGGACACCTACATCAAGAACGACGGCCACTGGAAATTCCTTCAGCGCACCATTGTGGCGGATTGGGCATACCAAAACGACCCGTCCCAAGTGGACTTCGGACATCCCAGCACCCGGGGAAGCCTGCGCGGCAAACCGGGCCAAGCAGACCCGTCGATCAGCCTATTCCCCCCACCTCAAGGGTGAAACCCCTTGTCGGACAACGATTATTAGCCGCTCTTGCGCCGGAATTCCCGCCGGTTGCCCTCCGCACCGTGCGCCCGCGACTGCTTGCCGCCGCGACCGCTTTTGTGATCGGATCCACCCGACGACTTGGCCGTCTTGCGCTCCAGGGCTTCGCGGAACTTGCGCTTGTTCTCGTCCTCTGCCCCCGAAGCGTCCTGCTCGGACTTCGATTCAGCCATACCGGCAGCCTAGCCTGGCTACCGCTTGCCCGGCGGCATGCCGTACAGGTGGGAGATCGGCAGCGTCAGCACCACCCGCCGATCGGTGACCATCGCCTGCCGGTACTCATCCCAATCCGAATGCTCACCGGCGATGTTGCGATACAACGCAATCAACGCTTCGACGGTGTCGTCGTCGGGCGCGGCGGCCGGGGGCGTCAGTTCGGCCGTGCCCTCGGCGACGGCATACGACCAGCCGTCGTCGGAGTCGACCAGGATCGAAGCCCGCGGATCGCGGCGCAAATTGCGGGTCTTGGCCCGCGGCTCGGTGATCGATACTCGAATCACCAACTCGCGCGGATCGAAGTGGTAACTCACGTTCGACAGTTGCGGCCGCCCGTCACGTTTGATCGTGGCCAGCACCCCGAGGGAGTTCCCCTTGATCAGTGCCAGCAGCTTGTCATCGAAGACTTGGCGTCCCATGTCAAGAGACTACGTCGCTCTGGTGGAATCGGATGATGACCAAATACGCGGTGTTCCTGCGCGGCGTCAACGTCGGCGGCGTCAATCTCAAGATGGCCGAGGTGGCGACGGCCCTGACTGACGCCGGATTCTCGGCCGTGCGCACCATCCTGGCCAGCGGCAACGTGCTGTTGGAGTCATCCGCCAAGGCCGCCACGGTGCGCAAGAAAACCGAAGCCACCCTGCGCGAAACGTTCGGTTATGACGCGTGGGTACTGGCCTACGACGTCGATGCGGTCCGCACCATCGTCGACGCCTACCCGTTCGAGCCCGAGGTCGACGGA
Organism: uncultured Actinomycetota bacterium; assembly: GCA_963832935.1. Classification (GTDB taxonomy): domain Bacteria; phylum Actinomycetota; class Actinomycetes; order Mycobacteriales; family Mycobacteriaceae; genus Mycobacterium. Next base: position 159,850 of record CAWHWA010000004.1, on the reverse strand, counting down.
TATCAGTCCTACGTCACGTTCGTCGCCTCGCCAGTGGGGCCGCGGTCCTCGATGAGTTCGCAGCGCTGGCCGAGCAGGCCGGCGCCGACGAGAAGATCAGCCGCGGGGACGGCGTCGTCTATTGGCAGGTACCCAAAGGCAGCACGCTGGACAGCACGATCGGCAAGACGATGGGCAAGCCTCGGTACAAGTCGTCGACCACGACGCGCAACCTGCGCACCCTGGCCAAACTGTTGCGGTGATGCTCAGGCCAAAGCTGGGTAAGCCTTATCGATCGCGCCATCGACGATCCGATGGCGATCGCGCTGCGCGCACGGCTCTTCGACACCCTTGGATGAGGGCCTTTCGGACGCCGAATTCCGTTGGCTGACGGTCGATTTACCCGAAGTCATCGATGTTCGGACGCGGCTGTTGCCGGCCTACCCAGTGCGCCAACAGGTTTCCCGGAGGTCGGATGATCTTCGACCAAGGGGCCGCCGTTGCTGGAATTCGGCTAGCGCGAGTCCTCTTCGGGCACCGCCTCGACGTAGCGCAGCGCGTCGGCCTTCTTCAGCCCGAGACCATGGGCAACGTGGACGTACTCGCGGGCCGCCGCCGCCATCGCGGCGTCGGTCGGGTCGTAGCGCGCGATGAAAGTGCCGAAGCGGCCCCGGGTTTCGACGATGGCCGCCGTTTCCAGCTCACGGTATGCGCGCGCCACCGTGTTGACGGCCACGCCCAGTTGTCCGGCCAGCTCGCGCACCGTCGGCAACCGGCTGCCGGGCGGCAACGCGCCGTCCCGGACACCATCGATGACCTGCGTCCTCAGTTGGTCGAACAGCGGCCGACCGGCCTTCAGGTCGACCCGTAGCCATTCGCCCAGCTCCACGTGTCCAGTATCACCCAAGCACCGCTATCTTGGTGGCATGCGAGTGACGGTGCTGAGCGGCGCAGGGATCTCCGCAGAAAGCGGAGTGCCGACATTTCGCGACGACAAGAACGGATTGTGGGCCCGTTTCGACCCCTACGAGCTGTCCAGCACCCAAGGCTGGCTCGACAACCCCGAGCGGGTGTGGGGGTGGTATTTGTGGCGGCATTATCTGGTGGCCACCGTCGAGCCCAATGACGGGCACCGCGCCATCGCCGCGTGGCAGGACTACGCCGAAGTCACTGTCGTCACCCAGAACGTCGACGACCTGCATGAGCGTGCAGGCAGCGCGCCGGTGCACCACCTACACGGCAGCCTTTTCGAATTCCGTTGCGCGAGTTGCGATATGCCCTACACCGACGCGCTACCCGAGATGCCCGAACCGGCACTGGAGGTACAGCCGCCGCTGTGCCCGCGCTGCGGCGGCATGATTCGGCCCGACATCGTGTGGTTCGGTGAGCAGCTACCCGAAGAGCCGTGGCAGCAGGCGGTCGAGGCGACCCAAGCCGCCGACGTGATGGTGGTGGTGGGGACCTCGGCGATCGTCTATCCGGCCGCCGGCCTCGCCGATCTCGCGCTGTCGCGCGGCACGGTCGTGATCGAGGTCAATCCCGAGCCCACGCCGCTGTCCGGCAACGCCACGATCAGCATTCGCGAGTCGGCGAGTCGGGCATTGCCGGGGCTGCTGCAGCGGCTGCCCGCCCTGCTGAAGTAAGCGCTACGGCCTGCGCGCGCGTCCCACCAACAGCTCCGACACCGGCATCGGTGACCAGGCGGGCAGTGTCCACTCCCGCCGGGACGTGTCCACCTCGAATCCGGCCTCGACGATCGCGCGTTCGGTATCGCGATGGGTGTGGCAGTTACCCAGGAACCGCGGCCACACCGTCGCGTCGGCGAACCGCTGCAGCCGGCCCCGCATACCGGTGCTGGCCACGTGCTCGAGGTAGCGCAACTCCCCACCCGGCCGCAGTAATGAATACAGGCGCCGCAGCACCATCTCTGGGTCGCGCACCGAGCACAACACCAGCGAGCACACCACCGCGTCGAAGAGCTCCCCGCCGCTGAACTCCTCCACGGTCTCGTTGGTCAGGACAACCGCAACGGGTGCCGCGGCGGCGGCCGCCCGCGCGCGGGCCGCCAGTCGCGGCTCGGGCTCCATCGCAACTACCTGTTCGACCGATGCGGGGTAGTTCGGGAAGTTCGTTCCGATACCCGCCCCGACTTCGAGCACCCGGCCCGACAAGCCGGCCAGGTTCTCCCGGCGCAGCGCCCGCACCGCCTCCGCCTCGTGAGCGGCAGCGACCGGCCACACCCGCGCAAAAAACGGGTTATCGAGCGTTGTTGCCGTTGCTGAAGTCATCCCCCACCCTCCGATTCGGAACAGGCCTCAGCATAGAGGCCCTCCGACACCCGCCACTGCGGATCCGCGACCTTGCGATTAACACTCCCCCCGCGGCATGCGGCCAGCCTCAACCGATTTTCGTCACCGACTCGCTGACTGGTGCCCGTTGTGCTCCACCGAGACCGCGATCGGCTCGACGGGCGCGGCCGGTTCGGCCGGTCCCTCGCTGATGCCGAACCGCTCGTGCAACCAGACCAGCGGCCTGGGCGCCCACCAGTTCCAGCGACCCATCACATGCATGAAGGCCGGAACCAGGACCATCCGCACCAGGGTGGCGTCCACCAGCACGGCAAGGGTCAGGCCGAGGCCGAACATCCGCATGAACGACACGTGCGCGGCGATCAACGCGGCGAACGACATCGACATCACCAATGCGGCCGCGGTGATCACCCGGCCGGTGCGCGCGACGCCGTGCGCCACCGCTTCGTCGTTGGCGGCGTGCGCCTGTTTGGCGCTCAGCTTTGCCGGTCGAGCAGCTCCGGAAACCAGCCAGTACTCACGGATCCGGGAGATCAAGAACACCTCGTAATCCATGGACAAGCCAAATGCGATGCAGAACAACAACACCGGCATGTTCGCCACGAGCGTCCCGCTCGGGGTTGTTCCCAGGGCGCCGAGATGGCCGTCCTGGAAAATCCACACCAGCGCACCGAACGCGGCGGTCAACGAGAGCACGTTGCATATCAGCGCCTTGACCGGCAGCACCACGCTGCCGGTGAGCAGGAACAGCAGCACGAAGGTGATCGCGGCCATCACGCCCAGCACCAGCGGAAGGCGATCCGTCACCGCATCGACACTGTCGCGGTTGATCTGCGCGACGCCGGCCATCTCAACGGCGCGACCGGCGGGCCCGGGCACCTGGTGCAACCGGTTGAGCTGCGTGTCGTTCGCTTGGGAGAACAGCGGCGCCGTGCTGCTCACAGTCAGGAAAGCGCTGCCGTCGACAAGCCCGGTTGCCGCGGCCGGTGGTCCCACCCGGTCGCCGCCCACGAACGTCCCAGTCGGGTCGGTCACCGCCGACACCTCGGGAACCCGCGACAAGTCGGCGGCATATTTATCAAGATCCGCCGGGGCCAGGCCACGGGCATCGGGGACGACGATGGGCACCGCCGTCGCGGAATCGTGCTCGAAACCGGTGCGCAGCCGGTCACCGACCTGATGCGACGACGACGAAGGCGGCAGCACCCGGTCGTCCGGGAAACCCCACTTCACCGAGAGGAACGGAAGCCCGAGCAGCAGCAGAACGGCGGTGACGGCCAGCCCGACCGGCAGCCAACGGCGCATGACGAATTTGCTCGACCGGTACCAGAACAGCTGCTCGACCGGCTTGTGCACCGGCTCGGCGCGGTGCAGCACCCGACGCACCAACCGGCGCACGTCCAATGCATCCAGCCGGGGACCCAGCAGCACGATCGCGGCCGGGGTCAGCACAATGGACGCGGTCGCGACGAAGGCCACGGTGGCCACACCCGCGTAGGCGAATGACTCCAGGAAGTACATCGGGAACAGCGCTGTCGCCGACATCGACAACGCGACGGTGACCGCGGAGAACAGCACCGTGCGCCCGGACGTGGCCATGGTCCGGATCAGTGCCTCGTCACGGTCGGCTGCCCTCGGCCAACTCATCGCGATAGCGGCTGACGATCAGCAGCGTGTAGTCGATGGCCAGCGCCAGGCCCAGCGCGGTGCTCAGGTTGAGCGCGAAGATCGACACCTCGGTGGTGAACGTGACGAGCCGCAGCACCGTCATGGAGCCGACCACCGCCAGTGCGCCCAGCGCCATCGGCAACGCCGCCGCGAGCAGCCCACCGAACACCCAGACCAGCACCAGGAAGCTCAGCGGGATCGCGATGATCTCCATCAATAGGAGGTCTTCTTGGTTCTGCGTGTTGATCTGTGCGTACTCCATCGCCGAGCCGCCGGCGCGGACGGTGACACCGTCACGGTCGTGCACGAATTGATCGGACAGGGTTTTGGCGTTTTTCTGTGCGTCGTTTTCCCCGCCCTTGAGGTTGACCACGATCAACCCGGACTTGCTGTCCTTGCTCAGCAGATCGGCCGCGGCCTGCGGCGGCGCCGTCCATGGCGAGGACACGTTGTAGACCAACGGCGACCGCTGCAGCTCGTCGACGAGATCGGTGCCCACCTGTGCGGGCCGGTTCGCTGTTGGCGCCCGCGGGGGCGGTTACCAGAATCAGCATCTGCTGACCGCTCTGCCCGAACTTGTCGGCCAGCACCGCGATGGCGCGGGCGGATTCGGAGTTCGGGTCCTGGAAACCGCCGGGGGACAGGCTCTTGGCGACCGGGATGCCGAAGATCGCCGCGGCGATGAACACCAGGATCCCGATCGCGGTGATTCGGCGCGGCGCGGCGATGGCCAACCGAGCGATCCTAGGCAGCATCGGGGCATCCTCCCAGGTGGCGGTCCCGCGGGGGCGCACACCATATGCGCGGTAACCTAACCGCGGTAAGTGACAGGTGTCAAACAAGTCCTTCCCGAGCTACGGGATAAGAGCCGAATGGTTCGATGCGGTGTCAAACCCGCGAACATTAAGAGTCTGGCTAGAAAAATGGGCGCTAACTAAGCCGCTCACGGGCACAAACCCGGCACTAGACCACCGGCGAACCTACTGGCGAGTAAATTGCCAGAATTTTCCGAATCGTGACTCAAAGATTCCTTAATGGATGGCTCTTAGGCTCAGTCTCATGTGGATCGACGACTTGAGCGCAGACGTCATCAAGGTTGACTTCGAGGCCCTCTACCACGGCGACGTGTTGGTGGAAGGTGAAACCTCCGAGCAGCTTGACGAATGGCACCCGCTACCGAACGCGAGCTGACCGATCATGAGCTTGCTCGCGCGGCTACTTATGGCCGAACCCTCGGTCTCGCGTTGGTTCCGTCGATCTCATTGATCTTGTTTGCCAACAAAAACCCCCGCCACGGCGGGGGTTTTTGTATGTCCGGGCCCAAACCGGCCTCAGCGCGGCGCCATGCGGATGGCGCCATCGAGACGGATGACCTCGCCGTTGAGCATTGGGTTCTCCACGATGTGCACCGCCAGCGCCCCGTACTCGTCGGGATCACCCAGCCGGGCCGGGTGCGGCACCTGCTTGCCCAGCGACTGCTGCGCCTCCTCGGGCAGCGAACCCAACAGCGGGGTCTTGAACAACCCCGGCGCGATGGTCACCACGCGGATGAGCTCGCGCGACAGGTCGCGCGCGATCGGCAGCGTCATGCCGACCACGCCGCCCTTGGACGCCGAGTAGGCAGCCTGGCCGATCTGGCCCTCGAACGCGGCGACCGAGGCGGTGTTGATGATGACGCCGCGCTCCTCGCCGAGCGGTTCGGTCTTGGCGATGCGCTCGGCGGCCAGCCGCAGCACGTTGAACGTGCCGATCAGGTTGACCCCGACCACCTTCTTGAAGCGCGTCCAGCGGGAACGGGCCGTCCTTGGACAGCGTCTTGATGGCGTTGCCGATGCCCGCGCAGTTGACGTTGATGCGCAGCGGGCCCAGCGACTCGGCGGCATCGAGCGCGCTGCCGACGGCGGCCTCATCGGTGACATCGGCCTCGACGAAGCGGGCGCGATCCCCCAGCTCGCGAACGGCGTCTTCGCCCCGCAGGTCCAGCACGACCACTTGTGCGCCCGCGTCCAGCAGCCGTTTGGTGGTGGCCAGGCCCAGACCTGACGCGCCCCCGGTGACGACGGCAACGGCGTCTTTGATCTCCATGCAAGTCCTTTCGTGCTGCGATCCTGCCGACCAACTTGTTGGTTGGGGACTATACCCAGTCGTCGAGTATCGCCCCGACGTCGGTCGCCGGCGCCGCGGGGCGCGGCGTCTCCGGCGCGGTGCGGGAGAACCGCGGCGCCGGCAGCGGCTGTAGACCGCCGTTGACTTCGTAGAAAGTGTTCCGCTCGGTGATGTGCGGCTCGGTCTGCACCTCGCCGAATGCCAGCACCGGCGTCACGCACGCGTCGGAGTCGGCGAACACCTTGGCCCAGTGGTCGCGGTCGCGACTGGCGAACGTTTCGGTCAGCGCTGCCCGCAGTTCGGGCCAGCGGCTGACGTCGTTCTGCGGCGGCAGGTCGGCGGTGTCCAGGCCCAGCCCGGTCAGCATGGCGGCGTAGAACTGCGGCTCGATGGCCCCGACCGCGACGTAGCGGCCGTCGGCGCACTCGTAGGTGTCGTAGTAGGGCGCGCCGCCGTCGAGCATGTTGGTGCCGCGCGCGTCGGTCCACATCCCCGAGGCGCGCATCTGCCACATCATCTGGATCAGCACGCTGGACCCGTCCACCATCGCGGCGTCGACGACCTGACCCTTGCCGGAACTCTGCCGCTCCCACAGTGCGGACAAAATGCCGAGCAGCAGGAACATTGAACCGCCGCCGAAGTCACCGACGAGGTTCAGCGGCGGCACCGGCCGTTCGTTCGCCCGGCCGATCGAGTGCAGGATGCCGTTCAGCGAGATGTAGTTGATGTCGTGGCCCGCCTGCTGGCTGCGCGGGCCCGTTTGACCCCAGCCGGTCATCCGGGCGTAGACCAGCCGGTCGTTGACCTTGGCGCAGTCCTCCGGGCCCAGACCGAGCCGCTCGGTGACGCCGGGGCGGTAACCCTCGATCAGCACGTCGGCCTTGGCGATCAGTTTGAGGACGAGTTCGCGTCCCTCGTCGGACTTGAGGTCGGCGGCCACGATGCGGCGGTTGCGGCTCATGGCGTCTTTCACGGCGCCGCCGGTGCCCCCGGGCCGATCGATGCGCACCACGTCGGCACCCAGATCTCCCAGAATCATCGCGGCATGCGGGCCCGGCCCGATGCCGGCCAGCTCCACAACCCGTAGTCCATTGAGCGGTCCCGCCATGATCCACCGACCTTTCGTCTGCTCTGACGCGTGTCAATCCGGTCGTTGGCATCTTCGCAGTCGCGCTCGACGGCCGCGCAGCCCGGTCGCTTACCCGGTCGTTATCGTGAGCCCATGCCGGAATCCGTGCTCGACACACAGACGTCCACCGCAGGTCTTGCCGTCACCCTGTCCGACGGCGTGCTGTCGGTGACGATCGATCGGCCGGACAGCCTCAACTCGGTGAACGCGCCGGTGCTGGCCGGGATCGCCGACGCGATGGAAGGCGCGGCCACCGATCCGCGCGTGCAGGTGGTGCGCTTCGGCGGCGCGGGTCGGGGCTTCTGCTCCGGAGCGGGCATCAGCGCCGACGACCTGGCCAGCGGCGGCCCGGGCACCGAGATCATCGCCGAGGCCAACCGCGCCATTCGCGCCATCGTCGCGCTGCCACGGCCGGTCGTCGCCGTAATTCAGGGGCCTGCGGCAGGTATAGGTGTTTCGCTGGCCCTGGCCTGTGACGTCGTATTGGCTTCTGAGAAGGCGTTTTTCATGCTCGCCTTCACGAAGATCGGGTTGATGCCCGACGGGGGTGCCTCCGCATTGGTCGCCGCGGCGATCGGCCGGATCGGTGCGATGCGAATGGCGCTACTGGCCGAGCGGTTGCCGGCCGCCGAGGCGTTGGCGGCCGGGCTGGCCACCGCGGTCTATCCGGCCGAGGACTTCGACGCCGAGGTCGACAAGGTGATCGCGAAACTGGTGGCGGGCCCCGCCGTGGCCTACGCCAAGACCAAGGACTCGATCAACGCGGCCACGCTGACCGAATTGGACGCGGCCCTCGAGCGCGAACTCCACGGCCAGGCAACTCTGCTGCGATCCCACGACTTCGTCGAGGGCGCAACCGCATTCCAACAGCGCCGCACTCCGAACTTCACCGACCGCTAGCAGCCTTAGCGGTCGGGTCAGCCGGCAATCCTTCCCTGCGTCAGCTCCGAATAACTGACATGCAGGGAGGTAAACAATGGCGGGACAGCTGCGCTGTCTGGTGACCGGGGCGACCGGCTATATCGGCGCCCGGTTGGTGCCGCGCTTGCTCGACGACGGCCACCGCGTGCGTGCGCTGGCCCGAAACCCGGACAAGTTGGCGGACGTGCCGTGGCGAGAGCAGGTCGAGGTGGCGCGCGGCGACCTCGCCGACGTCGAGTCGTTGATCGACGCGTTCGACGGGATGGACGTCGTTTACTACCTGGTCCATTCGATGGGCAGTTCGAAGAATTTCACCGATGAGGAGACTCGAGCCGTCCGCAATGTCGTGACGGCGGCGCGGCGCACCGGGGTCCGTCGGGTGGTGTATCTGAGCGGCCTGCATCCGGAAAACAGCGATCTCTCGCCGCATCTCGAGTCACGCAAGGCCGTGGGCGAAGCGCTCATCGACTCCGGGATCGAGGCGGTGGTGCTACAGGCCGGCGTGGTCATCGGGTCGGGGTCGGCGTCGTTCGAAATGATTCGCCACCTCACCGACAGGTTGCCGGTGATGACCACACCGAAATGGGTGCACAACAGAATTCAGCCCATCGCGGTGTACGACGCGCTGTATTACCTGGTCGCTGCGGCAACGGCAGCCGTGCCTTCGTCGCGGACCTGGGATATCGGCGGCCCCGACGTTTTGGAGTACGGCGACATGATGCAGATCTACGCCGAGGTCGCGGGGCTGCACCGGCGCCATTTAATCGTGCTGCCGTTTTTGACGCCGACGATCGCCAGCCTGTGGATCGGGCTTGTGACCCCGATTCCCCCAGGTTTGGCGCGGCCGCTGATCGAATCACTGGAATGCGACGCGATCATGCGTAATGCCGACATCGACACCATCATCGACGCACCACCGGGCGGGCTGACCGGCTATCGCCGCGCCGTCGAGTTGGCGCTCAATCGCGCGAAGCAGGGCCAATCCGACGCCACCTGGGCCTCGTCGCGCACCAAGCCGGCCGAGGCGCTGCCTAGCGACCCGGACTGGGCCGGCGAGATTGCCTACTCCGACGTGCGCACGGCCACGACTGTGGCAGCACCCGACGTCGTCTGGAAAGCAGCCGAGAACGCTGCGACGGGCAGCAGGCGTTGGCGCGTGACAGAGCGCGAACCCGGCACCACACTGCGGCTCCGCTCCGAGCTGCGCACACCGGGGACGGCGTGGTTGGAAATGACGGTGAAACCACTAGACGGCGGCGGCACTAAGTACACGCAACGGTCGATCTTTTTGCCGAGCGGCCTGATGGGGCGTTTGTACTGGTTTCTTGCGCGGCCCCTGCATATCGCTGCGCTGGCTGCCCTGGCGCGCAACATCATTGGCGCTGCCGAGTAGCCGGCGCCTAGACGCCGAACATCGGCGGCAAAACGAGCACCATGATCAGACCCCAGAAAAAATGGGTCAGCATCGGCGCCAGAATTCCGCCGCTGGCCCGGCGCTCCAAGGCGCACACGGTGCCCAGGATGATCGCGGCAAAGCCGAGCATCGGATTCCCACTGGCCAAGGTCACACAGAGATACAAGAGAGTCGAAATCGCCACCGGCGCAAGGCGGCCCAGCGCGGTGTACAACGCGCCACGGAAGAACATCTCCTCGGCGACGCCGTTGATCAGGGTGATCACAACGACAAGCCAAAACGATCCCTGATGGGCAAATTGCAGGACTCGGGCGATCAGGGACGCAACGGCCGGAATCTCGCGGGCGACGAGTCCGCCGAGTACGAAGACGCCGCCCAGGAGCAGACCGATGATTGTGCCGCTGATGACCGGGCGCTGGTTGCGGCCGCGCCAGTTGATACCGCCGAGGTGCAGCGGGCCGGAGAGGAACGCACCCACGATCCACACGGCCGCCAACACCAGGGTCAGCCAGTAGAAACTCGACTCGCCCGGCGCGCGCCGCAGCGAAAAGCCGAGCACCGCAGCGCCGATCACCAATGTGATCGCGACGACAACCCTACGTCGGCGTACCACCGACGGCGATTCGTGGTGCGGCACAGCGACATTGGTGACGGCGCGACGCAGCTCGGAGAACACGCTGGTGCGGTACGGGCTGGTGGACTGGGTCATGCCGGACGTACCTTCGGGGTCAAAGCGATCAAGAGGTCGAGCCCGGTCCGCACTGCTCCCGCGAGCGGGCCAGGCACCAAATTCACCAGTCGCAGGGTGGGCCGCGCGATGGGTAGGGTCACCGCCCGGGCGACCCGCCGGATTCGCAGCGCATCCCCGCCGGCCCACGCCGGATCGGTGTCGGCGAGGTCGTGGGGATCGGCCAGGGCGTTGACGGGCCGCGGCGCGCGCCTCGCCAGGCCCCGCAATGCCAGCTCGATGGCATCCTCGACACCCAGCAGTCCGCCGGGCGGGTCGGGCACCCGACTGCGCAGGTCGCTGGCGGAGGCCACCATCGGATGATCCAGCGACTCGACCAGGTCTGAAGCCAATCCTTGCGGCACCGGCAGGGCGAAGCCGGTGATCAACGACGCCAGCGCCGGGTTGACCCAGGGCACCCACACCGACGCATGCCACCTGCCGGCGATGCGCGCATACGTCTTGAGCAGATCCCGGTACGACGTCGTGTCGGGCCCGTGGATGTCGTAGGCGCCGGCCGGGACCCGGTCGGGATCGGCCGCGGCGACGAGGTAGTGCAGCACGTCCCGGATGGAGATCGGATCGATCGGGTTCTCCAGCCACTCCGGGATCGGAACGAACGGAAACCGGTCTCCGACGTAGCGCATCATCTCGAACGACGTCGACCCCGCGCCGATGATGATGGCCGCACCCAGCCACACCAGTTCCGGACCGTCGGGGACCGTCAGGGCCTCGGCCACCTCGGCCCGGCTGGCCAGATGGTCGGACAGTGCCCCGTCAGCGGGCACGAACCCGCCCAGGTAGACGATGCGGCGCACCCCGGCGTCCCTGGCGGCGGCGGCGACATTGGCGGCCGCGGCCCGGTCGACTTCGCGGAAGTCGGGCTGACCGATCGCGTGCACGAGGTAATAGACCACGTCGACCGGGCCCGCCGCGTCCATCGCCGCCTGCGCCGACGCGGGATCCGACGCATCCAGCCGGACCGGCGCGACATCGTCGTACCAGCCGAACCGCCTAAGACGCTTCGGGTTTCGAGTGGCGGCGACCACCTGGTGTTGGTTCGCGAGCAGCTCCGTGACCAGCCGAGATCCCACGTAACCCGTCGCACCGGTGACCAGAATCCGCATACTCCCGACCCTATCCCGGATGACGCGCACGCCGTGGTCGGGGAACCACCCCACCGCGCAGCGAGGTGTGACCAGTGGTCATCCTCACAACTATGAAAGCTGAACTGAGTGACCTACGGCACCGTAACCCCATGCATGAACAACATCACGGGGGGCAGTTTCGGAATCACCGGACTGAAAACGCCGATCACCAACGCAGATCCAACCGTCTCAGCAGTATCACTGCAGTTCCCGCCTCACTATCATTCGCAAGAAGCGCTCATCGACAGGCTGAGTAGCGTCCTCGGCCCACACTTCAGGCGCTTTGCTCTCTCGAGCGGCGTTGAGCACCGCCACCTCGCGGTGTCGATGGACCGCATGGAACAGCTGAGCGGTTTCACCGAGGCAAACGAGGTTTATCTCGAAGTAGCACTCGATCTAGCTGAGCGGGCGCTGCTCGCGGCGCTTGACGAAGCCAAGGTCAAGCCGTCGGAGGTCGACATCATTTTCTCGACGACGGTTACCGGGCTGGCCGTGCCGTCAATCGAGGCGCGGCTGGCGGGCCGGGTCGGGCTGCGCGAGGATGTCAAGCGCGTCCCATTGTTCGGCTTGGGTTGCGTGGCAGGCGCCGCCGGGGTGGCCCGCATGCATGATTACTTGCGCGCGTTTCCCGACCAGGTGGCAGCGTTGCTGGCGGTGGAACTGTGCACGCTGACGATTCAGCGCAACGACAGTTCGGTGGCCAATCTGGTCGCCACCAGCCTGTTTGGCGATGGCGCGGGCGCTGTGATCGCCAAGGGCGCCGCCCGCGCCGGTGACGAAAGTCAGGGCCCCCGGGTGTTGGCCACCCGTAGCCGGCTCTACCCGGACACCGAAGAAGTCATGGGCTGGAAAATTGGCAGCGAGGGCTTCCAGATCGTCTTGTCGGCGGATGTGGTCAACGTCGTCCAGAAATACCTCGCTGAAGATGTTCGTCAGTTCCTCGCGGACCACGGACTAAAACCGCAGGACATATCGCGATGGGTCTGCCACCCCGGCGGTCCGGCAGTGATCGAGGGGGTTGAGGAAGTGCTTGAACTGCCCGGAGACGCTCTCGATCGCACCCGAAACTCGTTGCGCGACAACGGAAATTTGTCTTCGGTCTCGGTGCTGGACGTGCTTCGGTCCAACTTGGCGGATCCGCCACCAGCGGGTTCGATTGGGCTCATGATCGCGATGGGTCCGGCTTTCTGCTCCGAGCTCGTTCTGCTGGCCTGGTAGCGGCGGCTACGGGATAGTGGTGACATGTATTACCTGCTGATCCTCGCGGTCGGGTTCGAACGCGTCGTGGAGCTGGTGCTGTCCAAGCGAAATGCGCAATGGTCTTTGACCCAGGGCGCCAAGGAGTTTGGCCGGCCGCACTACGTCGTGATGGTGGTGATTCACACCGCCCTGCTGGTCGGCTGCGTCGTCGAACCGTGGGCACTGCACCGGCCGTTCATCCCATGGCTGGGCTGGCCGATGCTGGCCATCGCGGCGGCCAGTCAGGTGCTGCGCTGGTGGTGCATCGCCACGCTGGGCCGGCGGTGGAACACCAGGGTGATCGTGTTACCGGAGGCGCCCCTGGTGCAGCGGGGGCCCTACCGGTGGCTACACCACCCGAACTATGTTGCAGTGGTGGCCGAAGGGTTCGCATTACCGCTGGTACACACGGCGTGGCTGACCGCGGCGACATTCACGGTCGCCAACGCGATTCTGCTCAGTGTGCGTATCCGGGTGGAGAACTCCGCATTGGGTTACCGATGAGCACCTATGACACCGACCTGCTGATCGTCGGCGGCGGCCCAGGCGGCCTCGCCACGGCGCTGCAGGCACGTCGGCACGGGCTTTCGGTCATCGTGGCCGAGCCGCGCGAGGATCCCATCGACAAGGCATGCGGAGAGGGGCTGATGCCCGGCGGCCTTGCCGAACTGATGTCGCTCGGCGTCGACCCGGCCGGCATGCCGTTTCGCGGGATCGCCTATGTCAGCGAGCAACGCCGCGCCGAAGCCCTGTTTCGTAACGGGCCTGGCCGCGGGGTGCGGCGCACCACCCTGCACGCCGCGCTGGAGGCCAGGGCCAAAGAGCAAGACACCGAATGGATCCGGACGAAGGTGACAAGCGTCCAGCAGGACGCGCATGGCGTGACCGCCGCCGGCGTCCGCGCGAAGTGGTTGGTGGGAGCCGACGGACTGCACTCGGCGGTCCGGCGCTCCGTCGGCATCAAAGTCAAGGCGGGAAACCCGCGACGCTACGGCGTGCGTTGGCATTTCACGGTGCCGGCGTGGTCGGAGTTCGTCGAAGTGTATTGGTCGCGGCTGGGTGAGGCGTACGTGACGCCGGTGGAACCCGATCTGGTCGGGGTGGCGATCCTGTCTCGGGGGCAGCCCGACCTGGGCTGGTTCCCGCGGCTGGCCCGGCATCTCGAGGGCGCCAGCCGCGGGCACGCGCGCGGCTGCGGCCCGTTGCGGCAGGTTGTCTCTCGCCGCGTCGCGGGACGGGTGCTGTTGGTGGGCGACGCGGCGGGCTACGAGGACGCGCTGACCGGCGAGGGCGTCAGCCTGGCCGTCAAGCAAGCCGGGGCGGTGGTCGACGCCATCGTCAACGAGACACCGGCGGCCTATGAGGCTTCGTGGCACCGGGTTACCCGCAACTACCGGCTACTGACCCGGGCGGTGGTGTTGGCCAGCACGCCGCGGGTGACGCGGCGTGCCATCGTGCCCGCGTGTGAGGGGCTGCCCGGCGTGTTTCGCTTCGGGGTCAACATCCTGGCGCGCTAGCGCGCCTTCCAGACCGGCTCCCGCTTCTCGGCGAACGCCAACGGCCCTTCGGTGGCGTCCTCGGATCTGATCAGGGTGCGCATCTCGGATACGGTGCGCTCCCAACCCGCTTCGTCGTCGGTGATGACGCCGTCGTCGACCCCGTAGGCGATGCGCTTGCTGGCCTGTACCGACAGCGGTGCGTTCACGGTGACGCGCGCCGCCATCGCCAGTGCCGCGTCGAGCACCGAGCCTTCCTTGACGACCTGGTTGACCAGGCCCCATTCCCAGGCGTCGGATGCCGTCATCGGCTCACCCGTCAACAGCAATTCCATCGCGACTTTCCGGGGCAGCTGGTCGACGATGCGGAAGACGCCACCGGCCGCGGCGATCAGTCCGCGTTTGACCTCGGGCAGCCCGAACTGGGCGAGCTGATGGGCGACGACCAGGTCGCTGGCCAGCGCCAGCTCGGTACCGCCGCCCAGCGCGGTGCCGTTGACCGCGGCAATGGTGGGCTTGTCGATGAAGTGGTGCACGTAACCGGCGAAGCCCCATTCGGCGTGGTCCGGGTGATACAGGTTCTCGCGGCGCGCGATCGCCTTGAGATCGGCTCCGGCACAAAATGATTTGTCGCCGGCACCGGTGATCACCACGGCACGCACGTCGGGATCGTACTGCGCTTCTTCCAGCGCATCCCCGACGCCGATGCTGACCGCGGCGTTGATCGCGTTACGCGCCTCGGGCCGGTTGATCGTAATGACCAACACATTGCCGCGGTGCTCAACCAGCACTGCCGGTTGAGCTCCGTCAGCGTCGGTCATAGCAGCTCCACAATGGTGGCGTTGGCCTGGCCACCACCCTCACACATCGTCTGCAGGCCATAGCGAATTCCCTTGTCCCGCATGTGGTAGAGCAGTGTCGTCATGATCCGCGCTCCGGAGCCGCCGAGCGGGTGGCCGAGCGCGATCGCGCCGCCGTTGGGGTTGAGCTTCTTCTCGTCGGCGCCGATGTCCTTCAGCCACGCGAGCGGCACCGGCGCGAACGCCTCGTTGACTTCGTAGGCCCCGATGTCGCCGATGCTCAGCCCCGAGCGCTTCAGCACCTTCTGGGTTGCCGGGATCGGTGCGGTCAGCATGATGACCGGGTCGGCTCCGGCCAGGGTGGCGGTGTGCACCTTGGCAATTGGCGTGAGCCCCAGTTCCTTGGCCTTTTCCGCGGACATGAACAGCAAGGCGGCCGCGCCGTCGGAGATCTGCGAGGAGTTGCCGGCGTGGATCACGCCGTCCTCCTTGAACGCCGGCTTCAGCGAGGCCATCTTTTCCATCGGCGTGCCGCGGCGGATGCCTTCGTCTTTGAGGACGACGTTGCCGTCCTGGTCTTTGATGCCGACGATCTGGTCGTCAAATGCACCGGAATCCTGTGCGGCGGCTGCCTTTTCGTGAGACCCGAGAGAGAACTCATCGAGCGCGATGCGGTCGAGCCCCCACTGCTCGGCGATCATCTCGGCGCCCAGGCCCTGATTGGGGATCCTGCCGTCGTAGCGCGAGATGAAGTTCTCCGGGTACGGCCGCCCGCCATTGGCCAGCGATGCCCCCATCGGGGTCCGCGACATGGACTCAACCCCGCCGGCTACGACGACGTCGTAGTGTCCGGCCACCACACCGGCCGCGGCGAAGTGGATGGACTGCTGGCTCGATCCGCACTGGCGGTCGACGGTCACGCCCGGGACGGTCTCCGGCCAGCCCGCGGTCAACAGCGCGGTGCGGCCGATGTCGAGGGCTTGTTCGCCGGCCTGCATTACGCAGCCCCAAATAACGTCGTCAACGATTCCGGGGTCGATGCCGGCCCTGGTGGCAAGTCCGTTGAGTACCTGCGCGGACAGCTCGGCGGGGTGCACCCCGGAAAGTCCTCCATTGCGCTTGCCGACGGGTGAGCGCACGGCCTCGACGATGACAGCTTCAGGCATGGTTATGTCTCCTTTGACTCCGGATCTTGCCTCGATTGTCGACCAAGGGGTTGGGCGACCGGGTGGCGGGGTGGCTCTGGGCCGGGGTGAGACTTGCCCACCAAACGCCCGTTTGCCGAACCAGAAGTTTGTTCACCACAGGACGTGGGAGCGGCGATAATGGTCGAGTGAAGCGGCTCAACGGCATGGATGCGATGCTGCTGTACACCGAGAGCCCGAACCTGCATACGCACACGCTCAAGGTCGCGGTCATCGACGCTACCGAGGACGAGTTCACTTTCGAGCTGTTCCGGGACACGCTGCTGCGCCGGCTGCATCGGCTGGATCCGTTGCGCTACAAGCTCATCGACGTTCCTTGGCGACTGCATCACCCGATGTGGCTGGAAGACTGCGAGGTTGACCTCGACTACCACCTGCGGCGGGTACAGGTGCGCGCCCCCGGCGGCCGGCGAGAACTCGACGAGGTCATCGGTAACGTCGCCAGCACCCCGCTGGATCGCGACCGCCCACTGTGGGAGTTTCATTTCGTCGAAGGCATGGCCGACCGCAAATTCGCGCTCATCGGCAAGTTGCATCACGCCCTGGCCGACGGGGTTGCTTCGGCGAACCGGCTGGCCAGAATCCTGGACCCGGACGATCCGGGGCACGACGAAGGACACCGCCAAACAGCATGCGCAGCGCCGTCGACGAGGAAGCTGCTTCGGGCCGCGGGCCGAGATCACGCGCGGCCGGCCGCAGCGCTGCCCGGGGTGATCGCCGAGGCGCTTGCCGGCGCCCGCCGGCTACGCCGTCGCTCTCGCGAGCGCGGCAGGGTGCCGGACCTTGCCCGGTTGCTTCAGGCACCGCCCACGTTCATCAACCACGTCGTCTCGCCGGGACGCACTTTCGCCACCGCGACGCTGTCGCTCACGCAGGTGAAAGAGACCAGCAAGCGGCTGGGGATCACGATCAACGACCTCGCCATGGCGATGGCCGCGGGTGCGTTGCGGGAACTGCTGCTGCGCTATGACGGCTTCGCGGAACGTCCCATCGTGGCTTCGGTCCCGGCGAGCACGAACAGATCTGCCGCACCGGATCAGCGGCAACGAGCTTGGCGGCATGGTGGTCTCGCTGCCGACACACATCGTCGATCCGTTGCAGCGGGTACGGCTGGCGTCGCTGTCCACCGCAATCGCCAAGGAGAACAACGAACTATTCGGCCCCGACCTATACGGCAAGCTGATCACCTACTTGCCGCCGATCGCGGCACCGCCCATGTTCACCTGGCTGGCGCGACGGAACGCGAAAAACAGGCTTTTTAATATCCCGATTTCCAATGTCGCCGGACCGCGGGAGCGCGGTCGACTGGCCGGTGCCCCGGTGAGCGAGATCTACTCCGCGGGTCCGTTGATGGCCGCGTGCGGAATCAACATCACCGTGTGGAGCTATGTCGACCAGCTCAACATCTCGGTGATCGCTGACGACCGCACCCTTGGCGACACCCATGAGGCGACCGACGCCATGGTCCGCGAATTCTGTGAATTGCGTTCTGCCGCAGGGCTTTCTGCCGGTCTGAGCGAGGTTGAATCCGCCCTTCCGCAGGTCGTGATCAACCCCTAGCCGATGACGGGAAACCGCCGCTTGCGGGCCAGCCGGTCAAGAGCGGTCTGCATCACCGAGCGGACGTGGGCGTCGACTTCGTCGACATCTGGGTCGTCACCGAACCGCGCAGACAAGTCGATCGGTTCCAGAACGTCGGTAACGATCTTGGTCGGCAGCGGCAGATTCGGCGGCATGATCATGCTGAGCCCGAACGGGAAGCCCAGGGTTATCGGCAGGACATCCGACCGGAACCGGGACAGACCAAGCCGTTTGGCCAACCACGTACCGCGCGTCAAGAACAGCTGGCTCTCCTGTCCGCCGATGGAGACCGCCGGCACGATCGGCACACCCGCTTCGATCGCGGACCTGACATATCCGGTGCGGCCGTTGAAGTCGACGACGTTGCAGGCCAGGGTCGGCCGGTACGCGTCGTAGATCCCACCGGGGAAGGCCAGCACGACTCCGCCCGACCGCAGCGCACTGGCAGCATTGGACGCGCTGGCGTGGATCACGCCAAGGCGGCGCAGCCAATCCGCCACCGGCCCAGGGAACAACCCGTCGTGGCCGAGCGTGTACAGCGGGCGGTCGTAACCGAATTTGCCGTAGAAGGCTGCGGCATAGATCAGCACATCGGGTGTCAGCATGCCGCCCGAGTGGTTCGCGACGATCAGCGCGCCCCCGGATGCCGGAAACGATTCCAGCCCACGCACCTCAAAGCGAAACCACCGCTTTGCGATGGGCCCCGCCGCATCGACCATCCGCTCGGTGAACCCGGCGTCCCACTTGACGGTCTCCTTGCCGCTCACTGGATTGGCGTGAACCCGACGTGCAGCTCGGTGAGGCCACGCATCTGCCAGGTAGGTTCATAGGCTGTAGCGGCGCGCATCGGGCGGCCCGTGCTCCGCCTCGAGAATGCCGATGTCTGACATCCGGTCCAGGATCCGGTTCAGCGATATTCGCCCCTCCGCGCGGGCCAGCGGCGCGCCGGGCACGAGTGATTGCCCCGCCCGAAGGCCACATGTTCACGAACATTGGGGCGGTCGACGCGAAACTCGTTGGGCTCCTCGAATTTACGAGCGTCTCGATTGCTCGCCCCGGGTAGCAACATCACCGTGCTGCCGGCGGGAATCGTTGACGTCACCGATCGACGTCGACGTGCGCGCCATACGGAAGTGGCATTTGACCGGGCTTTCCGTTCGGAGCGTCTCCTCGACGAAAGCCGGTATCTTGCTGCGGTCTTCGCGAAGCAACGATCTGAATGCTCGGGACGTTCGGCGAGCATTCGCATCCCAAAGCTGAGTAATTTCGTGGTGGTTTCTTGTCCGGCCGCGAACAGGAACGTAGCGAGGCGGACGACATCGATGACTTCGGGAGTCGAACCGTCCGGATATTTTGCCTGGGCCAGCTCGGTCAGCACGTCCTCGCGCGGCTCTCGTCGGCGCTCGGTGATATGGGCAGAGAACTTGTCGTTGAGGTACTCCAGCGGATTGTGCGCACGCGTCACCGAATCGTCCTCGATCTCGCCCACCACCTGGCCGGCAGAAGACGACCCGGAACTCCTCGTGTTCGTCTGGCGGAACTCCCAGCAAATCGGCGATAACCAATCCCGAGAACGGCCTGGCGTAGTCGTCGAGGAATTCGCAGCTGCCACGGGAGACGAACTCGTCGAGCTGCGCATCGGCGAGCCGCCACATGAAGTCTTCATTTTCCTTCAGCCGCTTGGGCGTCAGCAGCCGGCTGAGCAGCCCGCGCGTGCGTGTGTGCATCCGGAGCATCCTGGGTGACGATGTGTTCGCTCATCGGGATCTGCGGACCGATGCGCCTCGATCAGCTCGCCGATGTCGTCCCCCTCAGGTTCGAAGGGCAGCCCGGAGAACGGACCGGCAACCGAGACACACGACGAGAACGCCGGATCTTTGTAGACCGCGAGGGCTTCCTGGTGTCCCGTGATGGCCACGACGCCCTGTCCGGATTGCGCCATCACCGGGCAACGCCCACGCAGGTGATCGAAGTACGGGTACGGATCGGGAATCAGTGAAGCATCCGTGAAAAAGTCGACCGACTCGAAAGTGCTCAACGGTGTCCCCCAGATATTGGCCGTCGACCTAAACCTATGCCCGGTAATCTAGATGCTGAACAAATATTAGGTCAAGTCGAGCATCCACCCGTCGACGTAGCAGCGGCACCCCGGGTCCCGTCGAGGGCATCGAACAGCGCGGTGCGGCCACAGGCCGCCATCATCAAGGCGGCCACCGGTCCGCGAATCTCCGCACCGTTGCCCCAGCGCCCGGCCCATATCGTTAGCGCACAAGCTGATCCCGCGCAGTCGGCGAACGGGAACGAAGCCGAACGGCCACGGACCGGTCAAGAAATCCATCGCCAGGGCCGCCAACTGCGGGTCGGGCTCGAAGGGAAGGCCGAGCGGGATTCTGATGTCACCACCGTGTACCAGGATATCGGCGAGGGGGTCTAGCGGCCCGAACAGCGGAGGGCTGATGCGGCGATCCGGCACACTGATACAAATTGGCGGTGATCTCAGTGGCTGGCAGGGCGAGGCCAGAACAAAAATGCGGGCGTACCATCCACGACCGTGCTGACGACATGGGCAGCCACTGTCGTGACGTCCCAGCCCGCACACAAGCTCGGCATCGCCAACTGTGCGGCGTCCATGCCCTCCAGCAGATTCGGCCAGCTGGCGCCGCTCGGCGTCGACGCGCGGCGAAAACAATGGCCACGGTTGGCGCGGCTTACCCCGGCACCTCCCGCTTGCGGGAGAGGTCGTGATCGGCGAGATCACAGCCCAGCGGCATTGGCGTATCCCTTACCCGGCGGGATACGCCACCGACTTGATCTCGGTGTACTGGTCGAATCCGGCGATGCCGTTCTGGCGTCCCACGCCGCTCTCCTTGTATCCACCGAACGGTGTGTCGGCACCGTACGGGGCACCGCCGTTGACACCCATGAAGCCGGCCTTGATCCGGCGGGTCACCGACAGTGCACGCTCGAGGGAACCGGAGAACACGTTGCCGGCCAACCCGTACACGCTGTCGTTGGCGATCCGGATCGCATCCTCTTCGTCGTCGAATGGAATGACCGACAGCACCGGCCCGAAGATCTCCTCCTGAGCAATGGTCATCTTGTTGTCGACATTGATGAAAAGCGTTGGCCGGACGTAATATCCCTTGTCGAAACCGGTGGCCGCACCGGGGCCGCCGACCAGCGCCGTGGCGCCCTCGTCGACGCCCTTCTGGATGTAGCCCGTCACCCGCTCGAACTGCCGCTCCGAGATCACCGGGCCGCACAGCGTCCCGGGGTCCTGCGGGTCGCCACACGTGACGTTCTCATAGATGTTCTTGAGGATCTCGACGCCCTCGTCGTAGCGGGACCGCGGCAACAGCAGCCGGGTCGGGTTGGCGCAACCCTGACCGGCGTGCATGCACGGCGCGATGCCGACCATGCATGCCGTGCCGAAGTCGGCGTCCTCCAGCACGATGCTGGCCGACTTGCCGCCGAGCTCCAGGAACAGCCGCTTCATCGTGGCCGCGCCCTTTTCCATGATCCGCTTGCCGACCACCGTCGAGCCGGTGAACGAGATCAGGTCGACCTTGGGCGACAGTGTCAGTTCCTCACCCACGAAGTGATCGGATGCGGTGACCACGTTGACGACACCGGCCGGGATGTCGGTCTTTTCGGCGATCAGCCGGCCCAGCCGGTTCGCGTTGAACGGAGTGTTCGGCGCCGGCTTGAGCACGACGGTGTTGCCGGTGCCCAACGCCTGGCCGAGCTTGTTGAGGGTGACTTCGAACGGGAAGTTCCACGGCACGATCGCGCCGACGACGCCGACCGGCTCACGCCAAACCTTGCGGGTGGTCAGCGTGCCGGTCAGGCTGATCACCTTGTCGCCCAGGTCGGTCTCCCAGGCGTATTCGTCGATCAGTCGTGCCGGGTACTTCAGTCCGTCCTCCAGTGGGGCATCCAGCTGGGGTCCGAACGTGATGGCCCGCGGGGAGCCGACCTCGAGGATGAGCTCCTCGCGCAGCTCGTCTATCTCGGACTCGATCGCCTCGTGCAGCTGCAGCAGACAGCGCTTGCGCAGCTCCTTGTTGGTCGACCAGTCGGTCTCGTCGAAGGCGCGGCGGGCGGCGTCGATCGCCCGGTGCATGTCCTCTTTCGACGCGTCAGACACTTCGCCGAGCGATTCCTCGGTGGCCGGGTTGATGTTGGTGAAGGAACCGGCCTGGCCGTCGACGAGCTTGCCGTCGATCATCATCTTCGGCTCGAACCGGACCTTTACAGTGTCAGCCATATCTGTTCAGCTCTCTTTTGACGAGGCGCTGGTTAGAGCGCCGGGGCAATGGTATGCCTTGCAATGGGGAAGGCCGGGCGGGTCACTCTATGGTGAGCCTTACTGGAAACTAGCCGATTGGCAACCCGCACCTGCGGGCGCCCCGCTACTGGGCATCGAACAGCACCGGCACCGACGTCGGCGACCGGAAAACCTGCCCGCGGATGTGCGGGTCGTTGCCGTCGGGATCCAGCCGAAGATTCGGCAGCCGGTCCAGCAACAGGTTGATCGCAGTGCGCATCTCGAGGCGCGCCAAGTGCATGCCGAGGCAGACGTGCACGCCGTGGCCCCAGCCCAGATTTGCCTTGGGCTGACGGTGAATGTTGAACGTGTTCGGATCGGGGTAGCGATCTTCTTGCCGGTTCGCCGAGCCCAGCATCGGCATCACCGTCGCCCCCGCCGGGATCGACACGCCGCCGAGTTCGGTGTCGCAGGTGGCCACCCTTGTGATGGTCAACAGCGGCGATTCCCACCGCACGCCCTCTTCAATGGCCGCCGGGAGCAGCGACCGGTCGGCGCGGATCGCGTCCAATTGCGCCGGATCCGACAACAGCGCCAACAGCAGGCTGCCCAGCGACCGGTAGGTGGTCTCCACGCCGGCGGGCAGCAGCAGCCGAAGGAACGAGAAGATCTCTTCGTCCGCGAGCTTCTCGCCGTCGATCTCGGCCGCACCGAGCGCGCTGATCAAATCTTCCTTCGGCTCGGCGCGGCGGGCTTGAGTATCGGGGCGAAGTATTCGCACAGCGCCGCTGACGCCGCGAGCCCGCGTTCCGGGTTCATCAGCCAACTCAGCAGCGAAATCGACCACCGCTGGAACTGTGGGTAATCCTTTTCCGGCAACCCCAGCAGGCCCGCGATGATCTGGCTCGGATAGTCGAAGGTGAACTCCTTCACCAGGTCTGCCTTGCCATTGGGCGCAAACTTGTCGATCAGGCTATTTGCCACACGGCCGACCAACTCGTCCTGCCAGCGCGCCAATGACTTCTGCGTGAAGGCCTTCGAGACCAATGACCGCAGCCGGCCGTGGACGGGCTCGTCCATGCCGAGCATCACGCCTTCACCCAGCACCGGGCCGAACGCGGCGATCACGGCCGCCGACGAAAACGTCTCGTTGTCGCGCAGCATCTGCTGGATATCCTCGTGGCGATACACGATGAACATCGGCAGCGATTCCTCATGCGGAAGCGCCCCCGACGTCTCTAGTCGCTGCACCGGCTCCTCGCGGCGCAGCCGCGCCAGTTCGGTGTACGGGTCTCGCACGTCCCCCGAGATCGCGTCGTCGAAGGAACCGAAGTCCTCCAGGTCGTCGAAAAGCTGTTCCATTATCTCCCCTCACTCCCCTCAGTTCCTTCTGGCGCCTTGCTGCGCCGAGCCGCCAGCGATGCCAGACGCGTCAACACGGGCTGTGGAATGACGCGCGCGGCAAACACCATTGCCTTCTGACCCGTAGTCAACGGCCATGCGCCGTCGCGCATCGAGCCGTATCGCGGGATGCCCAAGATGATCCGGGACATGTGATGCATTCCCGCGGCGGGAAGAATCCTGTTCGCCACCAACAGCATTGAGGCATCGGGGCCGACACCGCGGCGGCGGAACGACCCGGTGTCGTCCAGCGCCTTGAGCAGACCGTCGGTGAACCGCTCGGGCGGCCGCGCCAAGCGCATCGCGAATCGGCCCCGGCTGTTCATGGTGGTGTGCAGCCTGGTGTAGGGCCCGCCGAAATTGCGGTCGTCGATGGTGCCCGCGTCGGTGATGATTTCGGTGTCGTAGGTGCCGGTCACCAAGGTGGTGACACCGAGGCCAAAGGGCGCGATCTCTATCGCCATCGACTCGCCCCACCGTTCCAAGGCGCCTTTGGCGGCCGAGTACGGGGCGGTGGCCGGCTGGCCGCGCACCCCGGCCGCGCTGGATATCAACACGATTCGCCCCTCACCGGCGGAGCGCATCGACGGGAGCAGAGCCTGGGTGAGTGCGACGGGGCCGAGGACACTGGTGGCAAACAAGGTCTGCCAGAGGGCCATATCGGTCTCCTCCACCATTCCGGCGGCGGAGATTCCGGCATTGTGCACCAGCGCATACGGTGCACCCACCGCGTCTTCAATTACCTTGGCGGCGGCCGCGATCGAGGCGGCATCCAGCAGGTCGAGCTGAACGCCGATCAGCCGATCGTCGCCCTCGCCGGCTCCGGTCGCCTCCCTCAGCAGCGGCATCCCCCGGTCGGGGGACCGCATGGCCGCGACCACGCGCCACCCCTCGCGATAGAGACGCACGGCCGAGGCGAATCCCAGTCCGCGGGACGCGCCGGTGATGACGACTGCTGCGCGGTTCAGCCATTCTTGCTCGCACAAGCGCCCTGACCCGGCGGCGGCGGATCGACGTGCGGCCGCCCGTTGGGCTCCCCGCTCGCCCAGGTCGACCAGATGCCGACCGAGTACGGGCCCTGGGCGCCCGCCTTCTCGTAAAACCCTTGCGGGTCATAGACTTTGGCTTCCGGATAGGGCCACGGGCAGGCGACGGAGGTCGCCGCGTGGCTGACCTTGATGGCCCAGAACCACGCACCGTAGGCGAAGTAGGACACGTTGATGATGGCGAACATCACCAGGAACGTGCCCAGCACCGGCCGGCTGGGGAAGATCTTGGCTTTCGCTGCAAGCTTCTCGGCCACCGATTTGCCGGTGTCGTCGCGATAGCAGAGTATCGCCGCGGGCACCATCACGAAGGTCACCGAGAACGATTCCCAGATCAGCGGGAATTGAAATGTGGTGCCGGTGAATATGGAGCCCCAGGGAATCACCTGCGCGTAGATGTACATGCCCCAGTGGATCAACGTGTTTTCCAGAAACGCGTCCATGACGAAGCCGATCGCGCAAGTCACAAGGCCCAGGCAGATCAACGGGTGCCGTGATACGAATGCCTCCGGCCCTTTACGCGCCTGCAGTTTGCGCAGGATCCAGACCGCCGGGAAGTAGGGGCCGAAATAGAACATCACGTAACCGAACACCACGAACGGTTCGACGGTCGGTGACAACGACACCAGTGGCCACGACTCCGGCCAGTGGGTGAGGTCGGGGTTGTAGACCGCGAACGGCGACCAGTTCATGATCGGGTCCTGCCACACGATCAGCGTGGTGCACAGGAACATCAGCATCACCGGACTGCCCGGATTGCGCCGCCAGCCCCTGATGAACACCGTCAGCAGCACGACCAGCGTGATGGCGGTGGCAACATCCAAGAAGGTGATGTAGTCCAACCCGAAGGTGAACCTGACCGGCCGCGGCCGGCCCTGCACGTTCGGGTTGGCGACGCGCGGGTCGAGGGCCACGCGGCAATTCGCGATGAAGAAGAGCGCGAACGCCGCCAGGGCAGCGCCGGCGATCCAGCCGCCCCAGCCGCCGCTTTTCGCCGCCGGCCCGGGTGGGCTTGTCGTCTGCCGGCAGTGGTGTTGCTTGTTCGGTGGACATGCGTCAGCCTTCCTCTCCGAAGCGATCGACCAGGTGCGAGTTGATGCCGTCGGCATCGAGAGTCCGGGCCACCAGATAGCCGGCGCCCATCCAGGCCCGCCGGGTCCACTTGCCGAATGACACCCGGGTTCCGGGCGCGCCAGAGGCGGCGGGCATCATCTTGACCCGCTCCAGCGCCTCTTTGACGCCGCGCGGGCTCAGCGGATGGGCGTCGGTGAACGCACGCACCAAGGTGGCGGCGACGTCGCGATTCACCACGGTCACGCAGAACTCGGGACGACTGCCGTTGTACTTCTTCGGCGTAGCGGTCGAGGAAGTCCTGGCCGATCGGGTTCGCCTCGTCGTACTGATCGACACCGACCCAGCCCATGAACGCGTTCCACATGATCGGGTTGACCCATGCGTTCTGCAACGCGGTGGTGGTGAAGCGGGGTGGGTCCCAGCCGAGGGTCTCGAGCGCCGGGTTGATGAAGACGATTCCGAATCCGAAGCCCAGGTGCACGATCGCCTCGGCCTTTGCCTCGTGGAGCGTCTGCACCGCAGCGTTGATGTCCTGAGCCGTCTGGGCGATCGCGACTTCCGCGACGATCCGAATGCCTTTGCGCCGACAGGCACTTCGCAGGTTCTTCAGGTAGCTCTCGCCGATGAGGCTCTGCTCGACCAGGACACCGATCTCGGCGAGTCCCCGTTTGGCGATGAGGTCGGCCAGGAAGATCGGCTCATCGGTCATGGATCCCTGGGGGAATGCGAACGTCCACTCGCCTAGCCAGTCGTCGGTGCCGGTCACGCTGATCGCGGGCACCTTGAATCGTTCCTCGATCGCTTCGCGCAACGGCACGCAGTTGTCGGTGATGTTCGGACCGAAGACCACCAGGCAGCCCTCGTCGACGAGTTCGCCATACGCGTCGATCACCGCCTTGACCGAACCCTTGGGCAGACCCTCCACCTCGCGATAGATCATCTGCACGGGACGGTCCATCAGGCCCTGCTCGACGCGCCTCTTCGAAGATGAGGTCGAAAGTCTGGGTGAAGGAGGCGAACAGCTCCTCGGGAAACCCCGGCGGCAGCGTGAAGTCCATCAGGTAGCCGACCTTGATCGGCTCAGCGCTGCTTTCGTAGGACATCTGACCTCCCGGGTGGTCCGACTCACTCGCAACGATCCATCGCTGACCTAATATTTGTTCAGACGCTAGCGGTGGCGCTGTGCAGCGTCAATCATCGTGATCCACCACCACCCAGATAGACCTCGATCATCTCGCCCAGCGCCCTGCCCACCGCCACGTCGTCGGTGAGCGGTCCGGCGATCGCGGC
Source organism: uncultured Actinomycetota bacterium (assembly GCA_963832935.1). Classification (GTDB taxonomy): domain Bacteria; phylum Actinomycetota; class Actinomycetes; order Mycobacteriales; family Mycobacteriaceae; genus Mycobacterium. Next base: position 133,050 of record CAWHWA010000004.1, on the reverse strand, counting down.
CTGCGCCGCCTCCTGCATGGTCAGGCCCTCCGTGACCAGCCTGCCCGCCGCGATCAGCACGCGGGTCGACGCGACCTCGCGCAGCCCGCCGGTTTCCAGGCGGCGGATGGCCTGGCCGAAACGCACCAGCTCGGCCGCGGTGGCAGCGTCCACCCCTGCTTCGTGCGCGACGATGCCCTCTTCGACATCGGCTGCGGGGAAACCGAATTCGATGGCGACCATGCGCTGACGGGTCGAATCCTTGAGGTCCTTGAGCACGCTTTGATAGCCGGGGTTGTAGGACACCACCAGACCGAATCCGGGCGCCGCGTCCAGCGTGATGCCGAGGCGCTCGATCGGCAGCTGCCGCCGGTGGTCCGCGAGCGGATGCAGCACCACGGTGGTGTCCTGCCGGGCCTCCACCACTTCGTCCAGGTAGCAGATCGCGCCCTCGCGCACCGCCCGGGTCAGCGGACCGTCCACCCACACCGTCTCGTCACCCTGCAGCAGATACCGGCCGACCAGGTCTGCCGTGGTGAGGTCGTCGTGGCAGGCGACGGTGATCAGCGTCCGGCCGAGGTCGTGGGCCATCGCCTCGACGAAGCGGGTCTTGCCACAGCCCGTCGGCCCCTTCAGGACGAGCGCCAGACCTTGGCGGTAGGCCGCCTTGAAGACGGCCTCTTCGCTGCCGATCGCCTGGTAGTAGGGCCGCGCCCCCGCAGCGTCCGCTTCCGGGTCGGGAGTCGCGCCATTGCGGCGAGCGATCCCGGACTCGTTGGCCATAACGTCCCTTCTGCCACCCGCAGCACTGCGGTGATTGGAGCCTAACCGGAACAGATGTTTGTTTCAAGTGCGCTGACGAGCGGCTTTAGATCCGGAACACGCGCGCCAACTGCATTCGGGGACATGGCATCAACGCGAAATTCGGGCAATCAGGCGCTCACCCTCCGGCGAACCTCTGCCGAGCGCAGCGCGGACCGGAACAGCGGTCCGATCACACCGGCGAGTTGATCCGGGCGTGCGATCGTCGCGTGCGCGGTGCTGCCGAACACCCGGCGCAGCGATGCGCACGTCGGTGCCCGCGCCGATGGTCAGGCATACACACCCGGTCCCCCGGCGGCGGGCCTCGGTCAACGCGCGGCGCGCATCCGCGGCACCATAGGCCCGCTCGTATCCGTGGTCGTAGGCGAGCCCGTCGGACAGCACCACCAGGAGCCGCCGTGACGTGCCGCCGCGTGCCTCCAACACCGCCGAGCCGTGCCGGATGGCCGCACCGAGGCGGGAGTACGCGCCGGGTTCCAGGCTGTTCAGCCGCCTGATGACGCGCGCATCGAGATGGTCGTCGAATCGCTTGACGGGCACCATGTTCACCGCCGCGCGCCCCTGCGAGTAATAGGCGTAGAGCGCAACCCGGTCACCGAGGTCGTGCAGGGCGACGGTCAGGTTGGCGACCGCCGCACGCTGTTGTTCGTGCACCGTCCGCCCCACCGTTCCGGGCTCGGCCGCCGACCCCGACACATCGAGAAGGAGCAGCACCGACAGGTCGCGCCGGCGACGCAGGCTGTCGAGGTACACCGCCTCGTCGGGCACCGATCCGGCCCGCACCTCGACGCGGGCTTCGACGGCCGCGTCGATGTCGATGTCGTCGCCCTGCGACTGCCGGTGGCGGCGGTGCAGACCCATGCCGAGTCGCGACAGCGGGCGTCGCACCCCGATGGCGTCGTCGATCGCCTGGGTCGCAGATGGCCTTGATCTTCGGCTCGACCTCGCGCACGGTGCACCACGCCGGGCGGTAGCTCTTGCGGGTGACGTCCCACTCCGGATACCGTCACGCCGTCGGCCGCGCTTGGCTTCGTCGTCGTTGACGTCCTCGCTCGACGTCGAGGCCAGCGACGACACGGCGTACGCACCGCGGTTCGCGGAGTTCGTGCGATGCGTCGGGGTATCCGCACCGGGCGGTCCGCCGCCGCTGCCGGTCTTGCGCGCGGACGACAGCATCTTCTTCAGCCACTTGCCGATGAAGCCGCCCCCGCCAACCGGGCTGGTGAACAGGTCGGGATCGTCGGAGTCGTCGACCTCGCCGTCGTCGAGTTCCTCCAGTTCCCGCGCGCCGCGAGTCCCGCGGGACGTGCTCGGGCGTCTCGCCTGATCGTCTTGTTCGACCGCCCGGGCGCACGCGGCCAGCACCTTCGCCGCACGGATCACGCCGAACTCCGGCGCCGGGTCGTCGAGCGCCGTCCGTCCGGCGGCGATCGCACAGCGACGCGGCAGGCGAGTCGCTGCGACTCGCGATGTCGCGGTCGCCCAACGACGCCAAGACGCCCGGCAGCAGGTGCGGCGTTGGCGACCAGTGCGCGGTGACCCTCGACCGCCAGGTAGCGCCTGGCCAGCCGGGGGTGACGGACCAGCGGCGCACGACGTCGGGCTCCAGGCTGCCGGCCGCGATCATCGACGCCTGCACGGCGATCGCTTCGAGTTGCGCGCGGGCCCGCGCGGAGAGCTCGACGTAGATCGTCTGGCCGTCCGTCCACGCGGGTTCACCCTGTCGCAGTTCGGCAACCGCGACGGCCCGGCCCGCGAGCGCCGAGGCGAACATGCCCAGGGCCTGCGACCGCGTCGGCACGAGCGTCGTCCGCCACCCCGCTCCGACCTCCCGAGACCCGTTGACCAAATATCTGTTCCACCGTAGGGTCCGGCTGCACGCAGTCAATCGACGTCAGCGTCGCGCCGTAGCTCCGTCAGGAGCAGCATGCATGATTGACTTCACCGGCCAGGTGGCCGTCGTCACCGGCGCCGGCCGCGGACTCGGTCGGCTCTACGCGCTGGACCTGGCGCGCCGCGGCGCCGCGGTGGTGGTCAACGACCTCGGCGGCTCGATGCACGGTGACGGCGCCGACGCCAAGGTCGCCGACGACGTGGTCGACGAGATCGAGCAAGCGGGCGGCACGGGCGATCGCCTCGTACGACTCGGTCGACAGCCCGGCGGGCGGCCAAGCGATCATCGACGCGGCCGTGGACGCATTCGGGCGCCTCGACGCGGTCGTCAGCAACGCGGGAATCTTCGGCAGCGTGCCGTTCGAAGATCTCTCGGCCGACGACTGGACCCGCATGCTGCGGGTGCATCTCGACGGCGGCTTCTATCTGTCTCAACCCGCGTATCGCGTGATGAAGAACAACGGGGGCGGCAGATTCGTGTTCATCTCGTCCTCCGCCGGCATCTTCGGCCAGCCGATGGAGGCGCACTACGCCGCGGCGAAGGCCGGCCTGGTGGGGCTGACGAACGTGATCGCGATCGAGGGCGAAGCGCACGGCATACTCGCGAATTCCGTTATGCCGACTGGCTTCTCGCGGATGGTCACCGAGACCGTCGGCGACGAGAAGTTCCTCGCCGAATCCGGCTTCATGCAGGCCATCCGGCCCGAACTCGTCGTGCCGCTGGTGACCTTCCTGGCGAGCAGCGCCTGCACGTTCACCCACCGCAACTATTCGGCCTGCCGCCGGACGCTACGCGCGGGTGTTCGTCGGCCTCAGCGAAGGCTGGCTGGCCGACGCCGACAGCGAACCGACGGCCGAAGACATCGAGGCACATCTCGAGCAGATGTCGGCCACGGACCAGTTCCTGGTGCCCGGCTCGATCGTCGACGAGGTGCTGGAAGTCTGTGAGCGACGCGGCGTCAGCGCGATGCCGGGCGGCGCCGAGGTCGCATTCCCCGAACAGAGCCGTCGACGGGCGTCATTGACCAAAAAATGCTCCACCGTAAAGTCCGGCCTAGCCGCAGTCAGCTACGACCAGAGTCAAGGAAAAGTGGACTTCTCCTACCCAGCGGAAGTGGAACAGTTCCGCGCCGAGCTGCGTGAGTGGCTGTCGGCGAACCTGACCGATGAGCTGGTGGCCGCCCGCCGGCCCTCGGGACGCGACGACGCGACGTTCGAGATGCTGCGCGGCTGGAGCCGCGACGATGGCCGACGCGGGATGGGCCGCCGTCTCCTGGCCCCGCGAATACGGCGGCCGCGGAGCGACGGTTCTCGAGCAACTGGTCTACACCGAGGAGACCACACGCGCGCGGGCGCCGATGCCGCTCAACGTCATTGGGATGAACAACATCGCGCCCGCGATCATGCAGTACGGCACCGAGTCCAGAAGACGACGCTGCTCCCCCGGATGATGCGCGCCGACGACATCTGGTGCCAGGGGATGTCGGAGCCCGAAGCGGGATCCGACCTCGCCGCGCTGCGCACCCGGGCGGTGCGAGACGGCGACGACTTCGTCGTCAACGGCCAGAAGATCTGGACCTCGCTCGGGCATCGGGCCGACTGGTGCCAGCTGTATGTGCGCACCGATCCCGACGCCCCGAAGCACAAGGGGATCTCCTGCCTGATCGTCGACATGGCGCTGCCCGGCATCGAGGTCCGTCCGCTGGTCACGCTCAACGGCGACGCCGATTTCGCCGAGGTGTTCTTGCACGACGTACGGGTGCCGGCCGACGCGTTGCTCGGACCGCTGAACGGCGGGCTGGCAGGTGGCCACCACCACGCTCAGCCACGAACGCGCCGGGGCCGCACGGCTGTACGCCGAGATGCAGGTACGGCTGGAAGAACTGGTGGACGATTTCGCCGCGGCCGACAGCGGACGCCCTCGACGACCCCGTGACGCTGCGTCGCCTCGGCGAAATCGCGGTGCGCATCAAGTATCTCGAAGTGCTGTGCCAGCGGTCGATCTCGGCGACGCTGCACGGCGGCTCGGACAGCGCTGCGTTCGGATCGGCCAGCCTGGCCAAGACCGTGTGGGGTGAGATCGGTCAGGACTTAGCCGCCCTGGCCTTCGACGTGCTGGGTACTCGCGGCGCGAACGCCCCGTGGGCGAACTACCGCCTGACGTCGCGCTCGCTGACCATCGCGGGCGGAACGACACAGATCAACAAGAACATCACCGCGCAGCGCGTACTCGGATTGCCGCGCAAATGAACCTCGAACTCACCGACGAGCAGGTCGCGCTGCGCGACACCACGCGGCGCTTTCTTGCTGAGAAAGCACCGATTTCGGGCCACGTGCGCGAGCTGCTCGACGACCCGGCCGGCATCGACGATGCGGTCTGGCGCGGCCTGGCCGACCTCGGCACCACCGGGCTGCTGGTGCCCGAGGAACACGGCGGCGCCGGCATGACGATGGTCGAGGCCGGCATCGTCGCCGAAGAGCTCGGCGCCGCGCTGCACCCGGGGCCGTGGTTGTCCACCGCGGTCGCCGCGCCGCGCGCGCTGACCCGGCTCGGCGACGAACGCCAGTGCCGCAACGATTTTGGCCGGCATCGCCGACGGGACGACGATCGCCACCGTCGGCTTCTTCGATTTCGAGAATGCTCCCGTCGACGCAGCCGAACAAGGTGACGACATCGTCCTGCAGGGTGAGATCGCCGGTGTACCCGACGCCGCGGCGGCCGACATCCTGCTGGTGCTCGCCGAAGACCCGGACGGCATCGGGCTTTTCGCGGTGAACACCGACTCCCCCGGAGTCTCCGTGCGGCCCGAGCGCGGTATCGACCAGACCCGCAAACAGTTTCGCGTCGCGCTCGACGGTGCGGCGGCACAGCGGCTGGCCACGGCCGAGCCAGCTGACGTTGCGGCGGTGATCGACGACGTGCTGATCGCCACCGCCGCCGACGCGCTCGGCGCCGCGCGGGCCGTCATGGACCTTGCCATCGAATACGCAAAGGTCAGAAAGCAATTCGGTCAGGTCATCGGATCGTTTCAGGCGATCCAGCACCTGTGCGTCGACATGTACGAGACGGTCGAACTGGCCCGCAGCGGCGTGATCCACGCGCTCTGGGCCGCCGACGCGTTCCCGGACGCCGACCTTCCTTCCAACGAGCGCCACCTTGCCGCGCTGCGCGCGAAGGCGTTCGCCGGGCGACTGGCCACCGTGGGCGATACCGCCATCCAGGTATTCGGCGGCATCGGCTACACCTGGGAGCACGATGCGCATCTTTACCTCAAGCGCCTGCTGAGCTGGAGCGCACTTCTCGGCGGACCCGACCGGTATCTCACTGAAATCGGTGCGCGCCTTGCGAAGAGAGGTCCCGCGATGACCGGCTCGATGGATATCGAATACCTGCTGACCGCCACCCGTTCCGCGCGCAAGTCGCTCGACCTGGACGCGCCCGTCGACCTCGAGGATATTCGCGAATGCCTGCGCATCGGCCTGCAGGCCGCCAACGGCTCGAACTCACAGGCCTGGCGCTGGCTGGTGGTCGCCGATCCGACGCTGCGGACCAAGATCGCCGAGCTGTACCGCGACGCCTATCTGATGCGGGTCGGTGGTCAGCTGCTCGCCGACCTGATGCCGGCCGGTACGCCGGAGGGCCGGCTGATGTCGTCGACGGAGTGGCTGGTCGAGAACATGGCGAAGGTGCCGCTGCTGGTAATCCCTTGCTATGAGCCCTACTTGCCGCGCATCGACGGCGACGAGTCGTTTCACCTGGCCACCCTGTACGGCTCGATCTTCCCCGCGGTGTGGAACTTTCAGCTGGCCTTGCACACCCGCGGCTACGGCACCTGTGTGACGACCCTGCACTTACACCATGAAGACGAGGTGAGGCAGTTGCTCGGGATTCCGCCGACCTATGTTCAGGGCGCCCTGCTGCCGGTGGGCCGGCTGCGGTCCGGGCACACCTTCTCCCCCGCCGTGCGGCGGCCCCTCGACGAGGTGGTCGCGGTGGACAACTGGGACGGTCCTGGCCTCTAGGCCCTAGAATGGAGCCTGTCACCGCTGTTAGCAGCGCATTTGAGCCGGTTCCCGATCGGGCAATCTGATAGCCTTTAACAAAGATTTGGTTCGGCAGGAGGACGAATGCGTAGGTGCGCCCAGTCGCAGTCCTCTCGACATGTGCACCGCTAGCTATGGCCAAAGCCGAAGCCTTGGCTAAGGGCAGGCGCGCGACGGCCGATCGGCTGGATCAGGCCGGCGGTGACGACTCCGGGACGCGCCGCACCGAGATCCTGCAGACCGCGGCGTCTTTGATCGCCTCCTCGGGATTGCGAACGTCGTTGCAGGAGATCGCCGACGCAGCGGGGATCCTCCCCGGAAGCCTGTATCACCATTTCGAATCCAAAGAAGCGATCCTCGTCGAGCTGATCCGCCGCTATCAGGACGACCTGGACCGCATCGGGCAAACCGCCCAAGCCAGATTGGACGAGCCCGATTCGCGGCCGGCGTCCGAGAAAATCATCGAGCTGGGATCGGCGATCGCCAACTGCGCCGTGCGGCACGGCGCCGCGCTGCAGATGTCCTTCTACGAGGGACCCAGCGCGGATCCCGAGCTGATGAAACTGACCCGCGAGCAGCCGGTCGCGATTCAGGAGGCGATGCTGCAAACGCTGCGCGCCGGACGATGGAGCGGCTACATCAAAGCCGATATCGATCTTCCGACCTTGGCCGACCGCATCTGTCAGACGATGCTGCAGGTCGGCCTGGACGTCATGCGTCACAACTCTCCTGCCGACCAAGTGGCCGAGCTGCTGTGCCGAATCATGTTGCAGGGATTGGCAGCCCGGCCGCCCGCCGATTCCGGGCTGGATCGGTCCAAGGCCTTCGCGGCCGCCAACGATGTCATCGAGTCGTGGGCCGACGACAGCGACGCCGATCCCAGCGACAAAGCGGCCCACGTCCGAGCGGTCGCGCGAACCGAGTTCGGCCGCAAAGGGCTATGAAGTCACCACCATCCGCGACATTGCGTCGGCGGCGGGTCTGGGCACCGGCACCGTCTATCGGGTGATCGGATCCAAGGACGAACTTCTTGCCTCGATCATGGAATCGTTCGGGCGCAAGGTCGAGGCGGGGTGGGTCAGCGTGCTGCGCTCGGATGCCACACCTATCGAGAAGCTGGACGCGCTGAGCTGGGTCAATGTCAATGCGCTGGATCAATTCTCCGACGAATTCCGGATTCAGCTGGCCTGGATGCGGCAGTCACCGCCGAACACCCCCAACCCCGGGTGGTTGTATGCGACGCGCCTGCGGCAGATGAAATCGCTGCTCTCCGAAGGGATCCGATCCGGCGAGATCCGCATCGACGCTCCCTCCACCGCGATGCTGTCGCGGTGTGTGATCGGCCTGCAGTGGATACCGGAGAACATTCTGCGCGAGGTCGGGAAACGTGCGGCGCTGGTGCACACCCGTGACACCGTTTTGCGCGGTGCCGCCGTTCGCGGCAAGTAAGACCGTCTAAATTAATCCGCCCTGGTCTTGAACCAAATAACTGTTACCCATACAGTTGGGCAGTTAGAACCGGGTTGGCGGTTATCGAGAAGGGGATTTCCATGTCTATTGTCGATCGGTTGCGCTACGACGGCAAGCGCGCGCTCGTTGTCGGCGGCGCGACCGGCATGGGCGCGGCGGCGGCCAAGTCCGCCGCGGAGCTCGGCGCCGAAGTCATCGTGCTGGATTACGCGCCGGTGAACTTCGACGTCGCCAAGGTCGATCAGCGTCGACCTGCGCGACCCCGCCTCGATCGACGCCGCGCTCGACGAAGATCGAAGGGCCCGGTCCACGCGCTGTTCTCGGCCGCCGGTGTGGCCGACGGAACGACCGACCTGTTGAAGATCAACTTCATCGGCCACCGCCACCTCATCGACCGGCTGCTGGAAAAGAATCAGCTGTCCAACGGCTCGGCGATCTGCTTCATCTCCTCGGTCGCCGGCATGGGCTGGGAGAACGACCTGGAACTTATGACGGACTTCCTGGCCACGCCGGACTTCGCGGCGGCCGAGGCCTGGTCCAAGGCGCACGAGGCCGAAGGCATCATCCACTACGGCACCAGCAAGAAGATCATCAACCCATACGTGGCGACCCAGGGCTACCCTCTGCTGAAGAAGGGCATTCGCATCAACGCGATCTGCCCGGGCCCGACCGACACCCCGCTGGCCCAGGCCAATGCGGACCTGTGGCTGTCCTTCGCCCAGGACTACCGCGAAGAGACCGGCTCCAAGGTCCACACCCCGGAGCAGATGGGCGACGTCATGGCGTTCCTCAACAGCGCCGCGGCTTTCGGCATCAGCGGGATCACTCTGCTGGTCGACTACCGGCCACACGATGGCGTCGCTGACCAGGCGCGTACCCGCCGGGCAAGCCCCTCATCGACCTGATCATGGGGAAAGTCAAGCTCTGACTTAAACCGGTCCGGCTACCGTCGGAGGCATGGCACACATCATCGTCTTCGGCGGCCACGGCAAGGTCGCGCTGCAGCTGTCCCGCATCCTGACCGAGCGTGGCGACGAGGTGACCTCGGTCTTCCGCAATCCCGACCACTCCGACGACGTCGCTGCCACCGGCGCCAAGCCGGTGGTAGCCGACATCGAGCAGCTCGACACGCACGCGCTGGCCGATCTGCTGACCGGGCACGACGCGGTCGTCTTCTCGGCCGGGGCCGGCGGTGGCGACCCGGCGCGGACCTATGCCGTCGACCGTGACGCCGCGATCCGGGTGATCGACGCCGCCGCCCAGGCGGGCGTCAAACGGTTCGTCATGGTGTCCTACTTCGGCGCGGGCCCCGATCATGGCGTGCCGCAGGATGATCCGTTCTTCGCCTATGCGGAGGCCAAAGCCGCCGCGGACGCCCACCTGCGAGCCAGCGAGCTGGAGTGGACGGTACTGGGTCCCGGCCGGCTCACCCTGGAACCGGCGACCGGCCAGATCGCGTCGGCGCAGGGCAAGGTGCAGTCTCGCGCGCCGACGTCGCGCTCGTCGCGGCCGCCGCGCTGGCCGACGATTCGACCGTTCGGCGGACCATCGAATTCAACAACGGAGACGTCCCGATCGCGGACAGCGCTGGCGGGCTGACTAGACTCGCTCTCGCAGCTGGTCTGCTTGCGCCGCAGCCGCGGCGTCGGCATCGAGCGAAGCATGTTAGTCACGCTTCGTAAGAGGGAACCCGGTGAGAATCCGGGACTGTCCCGCAACGGTATGCAGGAACGACCGCCGTCAACAAGCACTGGTCACTGGGTCCGCCCGAAGACTGGGAAGCGACGGCCATTAGGAGCACCACCCGGTGCGCGCCTGCGAGTCCGAAGACCTGCCAGCTGTGCTGGGCGCACCCGCGCCCGGCGGCTCATCGCCTCGTGGAATGGGCGTTATGCTGCAGCCGTTGCGGTTTATGTACCTAGGGGTGCGCACCGCGACCGGATCGGCTGCACGTCCGCCGGCGGTGACCACCACGCCGATTGAAGGACGAGAATACCGTGACCCCCCAAGCATTCACCGCGACGGTTATCGGCTCTCCGCGCATTGGCCCGAAACGCGAACTCAAGCGCGCGACCGAAGGCTACTGGGCCGGACGCACCAGCCGGGCAGACCTCGAAATCGGTCGCCGCCACATTGCGCCGCGACACGTGGAAGGGCCTGGCCGACGCCGGCCTGGACTCGGTACCGGTGAACACCTTCTCCTACTACGACCAGGTGCTCGACACCGCGGTCCTGCTCGGCGCGCTGCCGGCCCGGGCCGCGCAGGTGCCCGACGACCTGGACCGCTACTTCGCCGCGGCGCGCGGCAACAAGGATGTCGCGCCGCTGGAAATGACCAAGTGGTTCGACACCAACTACCACTACATCGTTCCCGAGATCGAGCCCGCGACGAAGTTCACCCTGAACCCGGACAAGGTGCTCTCCGAGCTGAAAGAGGCTCTCGAGCAAGGCATTCCCGCCCGCCCGGTAATCATCGGCCCGGTCACCTTCCTGCTGCTGAGCAAGGCCGTCAACGGCGGCGGCGCGCCGATCGAGCGGCTGCAGGAGCTGGTGCCGATTTACTCCGAGCTGCTGTCGCTGCTGGCCGACAACGGCGCGCAGTGGGTGCAGATCGACGAGCCGGCGCTGGTCACCGACATCTCCCCCGACGCCCCCGCACTGGCCGAGGCTGTGTACAACGCGCTGGGCAAGGTGAGCAACCGGCCCGCCATCTACGTCGCCACCTACTTCGGTGACCCCGGCGCCTCGTTGGCGCGCGCTGGCCCGCACACCCGTCGAGGCGATCGGCGTTGACCTCGTCTACGGTGCCGACACGCGCGATCGCCGCGGTGCCCGAGCTGGCCAACAAGACCCTGGTGGCCGGCGTCGTCGACGGACGCAACATCTGGCGCACCGACCTGGAGGCGGCGCTGGCCAAGCTGGCGACCCTGCTGGGTCCGGCGGGCAACGTCGCGGTCTCGACGTCGTGCTCCACCCTGCACGTGCCCTACTCGCTGGAGCCGGAGACCGACCTGGACGACGCGCTGCGCAGTTGGCTGGCGTTCGGGCAGGAGAAGGTCGCCGAGGTGGTGGCGCTGGCCCGTGCACTGCACAGCGACCGGAGGCCGAGCGTCCGTGGCCGACGAGATCGCGGCCTCCAACGCCGCCGTGGCGTCCCGCAAGAAGGACCCGCGCCTGCACAACGACGACGTCCGGGCCCGGATCGACTCGATCGTCGCGTCCGGTGTGCACCGCGGCGAAGCGGCCGCACGCCGCGCCAGCCAGGAGGAGCGGCTGCATCTGCCTCCGCTGCCGACCACGACGATCGGCTCGTTTCCCGCAGACCGTCGAGATCCGCAAGGCTCGGGCCGCGCTGGTCGCCGGTGAGATCGACGAGGCCGAGTACGACCGGCGGATGAAGCAGGAGATCGCCGACGTCATCAAGCTGCAGGAGAGCTCGGGCTCGACGTGCTGGTGCACGGCGAGCCGGAGCGCAACGACATGGTGCAGTACTTCGCCGAGCAGCTGGACGGTTTCTTCGCCACCAAGAACGGCTGGGTGCAGTCCTACGGCAGTCGCTGTGTGCGGCCGCCGGTCCTCTACGGCGACGTCATCCGCCAGCATCCGATGACGGTCGAGTGGGCGAACTACGCGCAGTCGCTGACCGACAAGCCGGTCAAGGGCATGCTGACCGGCCCGGTGACGATCCTGGCCTGGTCGTTCGTCCGCGACGACCAGCCGTTGGCCGACACCGCCAACCAGGTGGCGCTGGCCATCCGCGACGAGACGGTGGATCTGCAGTCCGCCGGCATCGCGGTCATCCAGGTGGACGAGCCCGCGCTGCGCGAGCTACTGCCGCTGCGTCGCGCCGATCAGGACGCGTACCTGAGCTGGGCGGTCGGGTCGTTCCGGCTGGCCACCTGCCGGCGTCGCCGACTCGACCCAGATCCACACCCACCTGTGCTACTCGGAGTTCGGCGAGGTGATCGGGGCGATCGCCGACCTGGACGCCGACGTGACGTCCATCGAGGCGGCCCGCTCGCACATGGAGGTGCTGGACGACCTCAACGCGGTCGGCTTCGCCAACAGCGTGGGCCCGGGTGTCTACGACATCCACTCGCCGCGGGTGCCGAGCACCGACGAGATGGCCGCATCGCTGCGCGCGGCGCTGAAAGCGGTTCCGGCGGGGCGGTTGTGGGTCAACCCGGACTGCGGGCTGAAGACCCGCAAAACCGACGAGGTGACCACGTCGCTGCAGAACATGGTCGCCGCCGCGCAGGAAGTCCGCGCGGGGGCCTAGACCGGGGGAGCCTCCGGCTCGACCGACTCTTCAGCAGCATCCGACAGCACCTCGACCGGCACATCGTCGGCCCAGGGCTGCCGGGTCACCATGTCGGCGACCTTGACGATGCCGCGCTCGAACTCACCGGTCGCGGCGTCCACCAGCCGATAGGCCTGGGTCTGCTTGTGGATTGGCTGCGCGTCGAGCAGCACGACCCGCACTTCGCCCGGCTCGAAGCCGCAGCGCTGCTGCATCGCGGCGATCAGCTGCTCGTTGTGCATGTGGCCGTCGCCGAAATTCCATCCGATGGCGGTGCTGCAGATGCGTTCCCCGTCGGTGATGACGTAGTCGTCTTCGTTCTGGCCGGCCATCGCCCGGTGCGCCAGGGTGAACAGCGCCCTGCCGTGAGTGTTCATGGCGCGGAACGCATATCCGAGGTACATCGGGATCTGCGCGCGCTCCTTGCCGTAGTACCGCTCCAGCTGGGCCTGCGGCATGCTGGCGATCGAGACGATGTTGTGGTTGATCTTCTTGTCCGCCGATGGCTTGATGCACCACAGCGTGGTGTCCCAGTTGCCGGCGTAATAGCGCATGCCGGGCAGAAACGAGATCTTGCGCGGGAACAGGTTGCCCGCGATCACGATTCCGGCGATCAAGGCGATGAAAATCGCCACTGGCACAGGGTTTTTCAGGTCAGCTCAGGCCGGCTTGGGCGTGGCCGACGAACAGCGCCAGCACGCCGAAGATCATGAACACGTTCCACTCCAGCGGCACCCCCATCGGGATGGCCGTCAGGATGCCGAGGTGGAAGATCACCATGATCGCCGCGGCCACCGCGGTCGGCCAGCCGCCGTGCGCGAAGAACAGCGCGATGGGCACACACATCTCGATGAAGGTGCTGACGTGGGCGAAGATCCGCGACAAACGTCCGGGCCGCAGGTCGTCGGGGAACTTCTCGAAGAACATCCGCTTGATGAACCGGGGCCGGAACAACGGATTGTTGGACATCATCGTGGAGATCACGAACGGGAAGTGCTTGTTCAGCTTCGACGTCGCCGCGCCCATCCAGATGACCAGGAACACCAGTTTGGCGGCGATGATCATGTCGACACCGCCGAACAGGAACGTCACCGTCAGCGTCGCGTAGACCTCGCCGCGGGCGGCCAGGAAGATCACCTTGTCGCGCAGCCCCAACACTGCCGAGAAGCACCAGGATCACCACGATCCGCCACGTGGGCAGCAACCCGACGTGTGGTGCCCAGCTCCGGCACCGGGCCGGTGCCATCGGCGAACAGCGTCACCAACGTCATCAGCAGCAGCGCCGCGTACAGCGCGACATCCACCAGCGTGCGGGCAGTGCCCTTGGTCGCCGGGACGCGATTCGGCCACGGTGGCAGCCGGATGGTGTCGGGCCGCAACCAGTACAGGATCGAACCCATCGGCGGGAAGAACCGGTTGTTCAGCGGACCGAAGCCGCAGCCGAGCCCGATCACCTCGAACAGCATCGTGTAGAGCACGACCTTCTCGAACACGATCGGCTCGGCGTACCACGACGTGACGTCGGTGAACCCTCAATCCCGCTGGTGGTCGGCACGGCGAACAGCCAGGCGACCAGGATGTACAGCAGGATCTTGACGACGTAGAACAGGTGCAGCACCACCGGCGTTCCGAAGCCCACCTCGGCCCAGTGCCGGGCCATCGGGCGGATCTTCTCGCTGCGAGTGCCCTTGCTCCACTCGGCGATGTCGATCTGCGGCAGTTCGGGCTTCGAGAAATCCCATGGTTCCATAGACTAGAACGCTGTTCCATACAAGCGTGCTGTGGATCGCGGATGACATCTTTTGCCCGACGGTTCTTCGCCGGATAGCGTGAGGTCTTCGCACCTGCTTAGGAGATGTCCATCATGAGCAGACTTCGACTTGTCATTGACCGGCCTGCCGTCGCTGGCAGTGGTCACGGCCGGCTATGCCCAGGCGCCGCACCGGGTGATCCGTGCCCGGCATTGCACGCCACCACCCAGGACGCCAACGGCCGGACGATGTGGTGCAATCCCGACCATGACCGGCAACCACAGCCTGGTCTGGCAGTACGGCGGCCCGGCGCTAGCCGCGTACCTGCGGGCCATCAGCGCCCGCTGCTCGCGCCCCGAGTAGGCGCTCAGCGGCCGGATCAGCGAGTTGGACGCCGCCTGCTCGATGATGTGGGCGGTCCAGCCGGTGATCCGGCTCATCACGAAGATCGGCGTGAACAGGCGATGTCGAAGCCCATCAGGTAATAGGCGGGCCCGGTCGGGAAGTCGAGGTTCGGCTTGATTCCGTTGGCGTCGACCATCTCCTTCTCGAGGATCTCGTACATGTCGAGCCACTTCTGGCCATCGCGCGCGGCGGCGACGCGTTTGAGGGCCTCCTTCATCGTCGGCACCCGGGAGTCACCGTTCTTGTACACCCGGTGACCGAAGCCCATGATCTTCTCTTTGCGAGCGAGCTTGCCGCTGCAACCAATCCGCGTGCCTTGTCGGCGGATCGCCGATTTCGATCATGTCGTGCATGACCGCCTCGTTGGCGCCGCCGTGCAGCGGGCCCTTGAGCGCACCGATCGCCGCCGGTGACCGCGCTGTAGATGTCCGACTGGGTCGAGGTGACCACCCGCGCGGCGAACGTCGAGGCGTTGAAGCTGTGCTCGGCGTACAGGACCATGCGACTGCTCGAACGCGTCCACGACCGCCGGTTCGGGCACCTCGCCGAAGCACATGTGCAGGAAGTTCTGCGCGTAGCCCAGCTGGCTGTGCGGGGCGATCGGGGTCCAGCCCGCGACGGCGGCGCATGATCGGCGGCGACGATGGTCGGCAGCACCGCCATCATGCGCAGCGACTTCGCGTAGTTCGCCGCTGCGCTGCTGTCGTCCTCGTCGGCGTCTTCGGCGCCCAGATAGCTGATCGCGGTGCGCACCACGTCCATCGGATGGCAGTTGTCGGGCAGCTTCGCCAGCAGCGACAGCATGGACCGGTTCAGCCGCGCGGCGGCGCGCTCCCGCTGGGTGAACAGCGCCAGCTGCTGGTCGGTGGGCAGCTCGCCGTGCCAGATCAGGTAGGCGACCTCCTCGAAGCTGCAGTGCGCGGCCAGGTCCTGGACCGGATAGCCGCGGTAGGTCAGCGAGTTGGTCTCCGGGACGACCTTGGAGATCGGCGGTGGTGTCGACGACGACACCGGCCAGGCCCTTTGATCGGATGCGCGGCTTGTCTTCGATGCGTGCTCATGGTCGTGCCTCCTTCGATGGCGAAGTTGTAGATCTCCGAATCGAATTCGTTGTAGTCCTCGTAGCGCAGCAGCTCGTAAAGCCGGCTGCGGTGCTGCATTCGGTCGAGCAGACCGGACTGCGTTCCGGCCGTCTGCGATTTCACGCAAGGCCGCCTCGACGGCGTACATCGCCAGCCGCAGTGTGGTCACCGGATAGATCACGACGTTGTAGCCGATGTCGGACAGCTGCTCGGCGCGTCAGCAGCGCGGACTTGCCGAACTCGGTCATGTTGGCCAGCAGCGGGACATCGATCGCGGCGCGGAACTGCTCGAATTCGGCCGGTCGTGTGCAGGGCCTCGGTGAAGATCATGTCGGCGCCGGCGTCGGCGTACGCCTTGGCCCGGTCGATCGCGGCGGACATCCCTTCGATGCCGGCGGCATCGGTGCGGGCGCAGATGATGAAGTTCGGGTCGCGCCGCGCGGATACCGCGGCGCGCAGCGCGTTTGACCATCTCGCTGGTCGGCACCACCGCCTTGCCGTCGAGATGGCCGCAGCGCTTGGGGTTGACCTGGTCCTCGAGGTGACAGCCGGCCAGTCCGGCATCCTCGAGCACCGTCACCGTGCGGGCGGCGTTCATCGGCTCGCCGAAGCCGGTGTCGGCGTCGATGAGCGTCGGCAGGTCGGTCACCGCCGGCGATCTGCGCACCGCGCGCGCTGACTTCGGTCAGGGTGGTCAGGCCGATGTCGGGCAGGCCGAGGTCGGCGGAGAGCACCGCGCCGGACACGTACACGCCGTCGAAGCCGAGCTCGGCGACCAGCTTGGCCACCAGCGGCGAGAAGGCGCCCGGAAACCGTTGCAGCCGACCGCTTTCCAGCCCGCGCGGAACCGGGCCCGCTTCTCGGCGCGCGGGCACGGCGCTGCCGATCGAGCCCGCTCATCAGAAGATCCCCGACGGAATCGTCGGCGCCTTGTCGAGCACCAGCGGACCGACCGTGATGTTGAGCGCACCCAGCGCGCCGGCCTGCAGGTCCGGAAGCGCTTCGACCGCCGACAGGAACCGCTGCTGCTCAGCGTCGGTCGACGACACCTTCGGCCAGCTCGGTGAACTTCTCGACGTACTGCTTGCGCTCAAATGGCCGGGCGCCCAACGGGTGCGCGTCGGCGACGGCGATCTCGTCGACGATCACCTCGCCGCTCTTGAGCGTGACCTCCGCACGGGCGCCGAACGCCTTCTCCGCCGGATCGGTCGGAGTGGTAGCGCCGGGTCCACTCGGGATCTTCGACGCGTGGAGACTCTTGTGCCACAGCTCGACCGTGTCGGGCCGGTGCGCCCGCTCCGGCGCGTAGGACCGCTCGTGATGCCAGGTGCCGTCCTGCAAGGCGACCGCGAAGATGTACATGCATCGAGTGGTCCAGCGTCTCCCGCGACGCGTCCGGGTCCATCTTCTGCGGGTCGTTGGCGCCGGTGCCGATCACGTAGTGGGTGTGGTGGCTGGTGTGCAGCACGATCGTCGCGATCTGGTCGAGATCGCCGATCGCGCTCGCGCAGCCGGCGCGCCAGGTCGATCAGCGCCTGGCTCTGGTATTCCGCCGAGTGCTCCTTGGTGTAGGTGTCGAGGATCGCGCGCTTGGGCTCGCCCGGCTCGGGCAGCGGCACCTGGTAGGTGTGCTCGGGGCCCGACGAGCAGCCAGGCGATCACGCCGTCCTCGCCTTCCTAGATCGGCGCGGGCGCGCCTTCGCCGCGCATGGCCCGGTCGACGGCCTCGATGGCGACCTTGCCGGCCAAGGCGGGCGCGTACGCCTTCCAGCTCGAGATCTCGCCCTTGCGCGACTGGCGGGTGGCGGTCGTCAGGTGCAGCGCCTGCCCGATCGCCTGGTAGATCGTCTCGCTTGTCCAGGCGCAGCATCGTGCCCGAGGCCGGCGGCCACCGACGGGCCGAGGTGGGCGATGTGGTCGATCTTGTGCTCGTGCAGGCAGATGCCCTTGACCAGGTCGACCTGGATCTCGTAGCCGGTGGCGATGCCGCGGATCAGGTCGGCGCCGCCGATCCCGAGGTGCTGGGCGACGGCGAGCAGCGGCGGGATGTTGTCGCCCGGATGGGAGTACTCGGCGGCCAGAAAGGTGTCGTGGAAGTCGAGCTCGCGCACCGCGACGCCGTTCGCCCAGGCCGCCCACTCCGGCGAGTAGTCGCCGCTCGACGCCGAAAACCTTCGCGCCCTTGATGGAGCGGGGTGCGCCAGCGCCTGAGCGCGGGCCGCGGCGACCGGGCGGCGGATGACCGAGGCCGCCGCCACCGCGGCGTTGTCGATGATCGCGGTTGATCACCATCGCCTCGGTCTCCGCGGGCACGGCGACCGGGTCGGCCGCCACCTCGGCGATCTTCCAGGCCAGGTGCTCGCTACGGGGAAAGTCGTCGGCGCTGCGCCGGGCTCGAACGTCATGAATCCGCATAAACCGCACAGTACGCAGCCAGCGAGTATGGCGTAAATGCCCTATAAGAGTGTAATTTTGTGTCCTTAGCGCGCAGATTTTGCGAATTTTGCGAAAGGGCGTCGAGCGTACCGTGACACAGGTGGCGAAAACCTTCGCCGGTGCGCGGCTACGGCGGCTACGCGAGGACCACGGGCTAACCCAGGTCGCGCTGGCGCGCGCCCTGGGGCTGTCGACCAGTTACGTCAACCAGCTGGAAAACGACCAGCGCCCGATCACGGTCTCGGTGCTGCTGACCCTCCCGAACGTTTCGATTTGCCGACGCCAATACTTCGCGCCGGATTCCGATGCCCGCTTGGTCTCCGACCTCGGCGAGGTCCTCGCCGAGGGGCCCGCGACGGCCGCGCAGATCGAGGAGCTCGTCGCCCGGATGCCGGCGGTCGGTCAGACGCTGGTCAACCTGCACCGGCGGTTACACGACGCCACCGCCGACCTGGAAGCGCTGCACAGTCGGGCCAACGTCGAATATCGGCGTCACCGCAGCAACCGATGCCGTTCGAAGAAGTCCGCGACTTCTTCTATGACCGCAAAAACTACATCGGCGAGCTCGATGTCGCGGCCGAGAAGCTGTTCGACCAGAACCGCCTGCGGATCGGCGGACTCGACGGCCAGCTGGCCGAGCTCCTGCACGACAAGCTCGGCGTCACCGTGGTCATCGACGACGGCCAGGCACTAAATCCCAACTCCAAGCGCCTGTTTCACCCCGAATCGAAGACGCTTGTACCTGGCCCGGTGGCTCCATCCCGGCCAACGCGCCTTCCAGCTCGCGACGCAGATCGCGCTGCTCACCCAGGCCGAGCTGATCGCCGGCATCATCGCCAGCGACGACCAGCTCAGCGACGATGCGCGAGGCGTTGCCCGCATCGGCCTGGCCAACTACTTCGCCGGCGCCCTGCTGCTGCCCTACCGCCGATTCCTCGATGCCGCCGAGAGCGTGCGCTACGACATCGACCAACTGGCACGACGGTTCGAGGTGGGCTTCGAAACCATCTGCCACCGGCTGTCCACCCTGCAACGCCCGAGCGCACGCGGAGTCCCGTTCATCTTCGTCCGCACCGACAGCGCGGGAAACATCTCTAAACGCCAGTCCGCCACGGCATTTCACTTCTCCCGGGTGGGCGGAAACTGCCCGCTGTGGGTGGTTCACCATGCTTTTTCCCGGCCCGGCCAGTTCCTGACGCAAGTGGCGCAGATGCCCGACGAGCGGACCTACTTCTGGATCGCCAGGACCACCACGGCAGAGCCCAGTCGCTACCTCGGCCCGGACAAGAGCTTCGCCATTGGGCTCGGGTGCGATGTGGCCCACGCCGAGAAACTGATCTACTCCGTCGGCATCGACCTGACTGACATTGAGGCGATAGTGCCGATCGGCGCGGGCTGCAAGATCTGCGACCGCCCCGCCTGCCCCCAGCGCGCCTTCCCCTATCTCGGCCACCCGGTACACGTGGACCCCCACTCCAGCACCGATCTGCCCTATCCGCCCGCAATCACGCCCTGAGTGGCTGTCAAAACACCGTTCGGCCAACACTTTTAATTTGCGTCAGCGGTTTGACCTCGTACATGAATTCCGAGCGAACGCAGACGCTCGTCGGCGTCTCGTCGCCGACCGACATCGCTCTAGGACGCTAGCCGGCCTGTTTGGCCGGCGGCCGGTAGAAAATCAGCAACTGGCCGACGGCGCCGGCGAGTCCGAGCGCCACCGAGAGCAGCAGCCCGTTCCAGCCGATCAGCGGATCGTTGATGCCGAAGATCACCCAGTCCAGACTCAGCCTGCCGGGGCCCAGCGTGGCCACGGCAATCGCCGGCGATCGCCAGGACCAGGTTGTACTCCCAGCCTTCTTTGACGATGAAGAACCCGTTGTGGCGATGCACGGTCCACGCCGCGACCAGCATCAGCGAGACGAACCCCGCGGCCGGGATCGGGGTGAGCAGCCCGGCCGCCAAACCCAGCCCCGCGGCAATTTCGGTGGTGGCGGCCACGGTGGCGTGGAACTTACCCGGCTTCATACCGATGCTCTCGAACCATCGTGCGGTGCCCGGTATCCGGCCGCCGCCGAAGAACTTGTTGTAGCCGTGCGCAGCCAATGTCACGCCCAACACCAGCCGCAGGATCAGTAATCCGACGTCATAGGGAGTCATACGTGCAAACCTAGATCATCGGCCCGATCGGATAACAGCAGCGGTGAGCGGCTGGGTCTGCCGATTCGTGTGGGAACATAGCGGGCGTTCCCGCGTTTGCCCGAAAACTAGCTGAACCAGGAGGGGGTGCACCACGGCTCGTATCGCACGAGGCAACAGCACCCCCGAAGACGGATCGATCGGGCATGCGGCCACATCGACCGACGACACCGTGGTGTTGCTGAACGGCGACGCGGACCACCCGCGGGAGATCCTGGGCAACAAAGGCCACGGCATCGAAGCTGATGCTCCGGCACAACTTGCCGGTACCGCCCGCGTTCTGCATCACCACCGGGGTGGGCCTGCAGTATCTGGTAGAGCCCGCCGCGACGCTGGAAGCAATCTGGGGCGACGTGCTCGGCCGGATGAAGTGGGTGGAGGCCGAAACCTCACGCACGTTCGGCCAGGGCCCGCGGCCGCTGCTGGTCAGCGTGCGCTCGGGGGCCACCCTCTCCATGCCCGGCATGATGGACACGATCCTGAACCTCGGCCTCAACGATGCCGTCGAACGGGCGCTGGCCGCTTCGGGGGCCGAGAAGTTCGCCCGAGACACCCGGTTGCGGTTCATCCATACTTACCAACGCATCGTGGGCGGGGAATCGCAATCCGTTCCGGCCGACCCGTACACACAACTACGCCTGGGCATCGAAGCCGTGTTCGCGTCGTGGAATTCACCGCGCGCGGTTGCCTACCGCGACCATTACGGCCTCGACGATCGGGGTGGCACCGCCGTGGTGGTGCAGGCCATGGTGTTCGGCAATCATGGCCCCAATTCCGGTGCCGGAGCGTTCTTCTCACGCAACCCGATTACCGGCGTCAACGAACCTTTCGGCGAATGGCTACCCGGCGGCCAAGGCGACGATGTGGTCTCGGGGTTGGTCGACGTCGAACCGATCACCGCCCTGCGCGATGAGCAACCGGCCGTCTACGACGAGCTGATGGATGCCGCCCGTACCTTGGAGCGGCTCGGGTCCGACGTGCAGGAGATCGAGTTCACTGTCGAAGACGGCAAACTTTGGCTGCTGCAGACACGGTCGGCCGAACGCTCGGCGCAGGCGGCGGTGCGCCTCGCGCTGCAACTGCAACACGAGGGACTCATCGAGCCCGCCGAAACACTGCGCCGGGTGACCCCGGCGCATGTCGAGACCCTGCTGCTGCCCACATTGCAACCGGAAATACGTTTGGCTGCACCACTTTTGGCCAAAGGATTGCCCGCATGCCCGGGTGTGGCGTCGGGTAAGGCATACACACAGGTGGACGAGGCACTGGAGGCCGTCGACCGGGGCGAGCACGTCATCCTGGTGCGCGACCACACCCGGCCCGAAACGTTCTGGGCATGCTGTCCGCGCGGGGCATCGTCACCGAGGTGGGCGGGGCCGCGAGCCACGCGGCGGTGGTCAGCCGCGAACTCGGCCGGGTGGCCGTGGTGGGCTGCGGCTACGGAACCGCGGCAACGCTGGCCGGCAAGCAGATCACCGTCGACGGCTACGAAGGCGAAGTGCGCGAAGGCAATCTGACCCCATCCTCGTGGTCGGAGAACGATACGCCCGAACTGCATGAACTCGCCGACATCGCACGGCGGGTCAGCCCGCTGCGTGCGCACGACGACGGCGACCACCCGAGGCTCGACGACACCTCCGACTCCGCAGTGCGCGCCGCCCTGGAAAGCGGGCGCACCGACGTGCTTTCGGCCTCCCCGCTGATCGTCATGCTGGCCGCGCTGCGACTGACGGGTCAGGCCGGTCCATGACCGAATTGGCTGTGCTGCAAGCGGTTCGGCTCAAGGGCAGGGTAACCCTGGCCGACCTGGCCGCCACCTTGGACGAAGACCTTAACGACATCACCAAAGCCGCCGAACAGCTGACCGAGTCAGGATTACTGGTCGGCGGAGCGACGTTGCGGATCAGCCCCGGCGGCCGCGAGCGCCTGGACGCCCTGCTCGCCGCGGAGCGCAAGAGTATCGACACCGCTGCCATGACCGCCGCCTACGACGACTTCCGAAGCGTTAATCCAGATTTCAAAGCCCTGGTCACCGAGTGGCAGCTCAAAGGCGGCCCCGCGGGCAAGCCCAACACGCATGACGACGCCGAATACGACGCCGCGGTATTGACCCGCCTCGACGAGGTGCACGCCAGGGTATTGCCGATCATCGACGCGGTCGCGGCACAACTGCCGCGGCTCGACTCCTATTCGTCGAAACTGATTGCGGCACTTGGCAAAATCAAAGCAGGAGACAGCGCCTGGCTGGCCCGGCCGCTCATCGACTCGTACCACACCGTGTGGTTCGAATGGCACGAAGAGCTGATCGGCGCCGTCGGGCTAACCCGTGAGGAAGCGGCCAGATCCGGTGATGCACAGTAGGTCTCGTTACAGCGCGGCGTCCAGACGGTCCAGATAGTCGTCGATGTCGGCGATCGCCGACTCTGCCGCGTTGACACTGATCGCGATCGTCTCGCCGATGCCGTGCACCCCGTGAGTCAGACCCATCACGGGCGACAGCGCGGGATAGGTGGCCGTCAGCACCACCGGAACACCCCCGAAATTCAAATCGGCAGGACCGCGATTATTGCTGGACACCACGGTGTTGCCCAGCATTTGCGCGGGCCGCGCGTCGGGGTCGAAGAGCGAGACACCCCACCGCAGTAGCGGGGCGGGTACCGCGGCGAAGGCCCGGTCGGCCGAGCGCGTCGCTGGATGTTCGAAACGACGCCGGCCATTGGTCAGGTCGGACGCGATCCGCTGCACCCGGGCATCCCGATCAAGCTGTGGGTATAATCCGACGACCACATTTCCGAAATGGTTATGTGCATGTGGCACACCGGGTTTAGCCATCGGCACTTCTGCGCCCAGCGAATTGGCCGCATCGCCGAATAAATCCGACAGTGCGGTGGACACCGCGGCCAGCACCGCAACGGTCACAGTAGGACCCGGTATTTGCGAGCGATGACGCACCAACGTACGCACCGAGCGGGTGCCAGCCGGACGGGCGTTGGTGGACAGTGGCGGCCGGTACCCGATCCCCGGCGCCAGCAGCCCCGCGCGGGTATCGCGAACCAGCCGGCGATGCGTGCGGGCCGCGTCGAGGACCCGCCAGGGCAAAAAGGCCGCCGGTATTGGCTGCACCTCGGGCACCGGGGCGGGCCGTCCGAAGAGCCGGGCCGCCATCGTCGAAGCACGGACGCCGTCAGCCAATGCATGCGGAACCTGCATGACCGCCACGGTGCCTGGACCACCGACACCCGGGACACCGAACACCGGCGTGAATATGTGCACCCGCCAGGGCATCCGGCGCATGTCCAACTGGTCATCGGCGAGACCGACTACGGCCGCCAGGCAGGCGTGCCAGCTGCCGTCGGCCAAGTCGTGGCAGACCACCTGTTCGGGGTCGACCGCCGCGGGCACCCACTGCGGATATGTCAGCGGGCTTCCATCGTGGACCCGCATGGTCAGGGCGGAACAGGCGTGAGCCCGACGGCAGACCTGCTCCATGGCGAGCTCGAGATCGGCGGGTTGGCCGTCGAATGCGTAGAGCATGAAATCGTCGTTGGGGACTTTGGCCGACATCCAGTAGAACTGCGCATCGACAGCCGCCATTCGGCGCGCAGCCATCGCGTCCAGCCGGGTGAGCCGACGAATGCAAGCACCCGCTCGGCAACCTTCTCGGGCTGTTCAAGCTGCAGGAAATGCCCGGCGCGGTCGATGATGGCCACGTCGCTACCGGCGGGGAGCACCTTTTCCGTCCAGTGCGCAAAGGCCGGAGTCATACAACCGTCGTCGCGGCCATGCAGATACAAGCTGGGCAGGATCGGCGCCTCGGTCCACAGCTGGTTGAATTCCGCATACCGCTGCGGCGGCCGGGTGTTACGCAGCGTCGCCCGGTAGGTCCCCAGTGCCGCCCGCCACCTCTGCGGTGCCCCGATCGCGGCGTCGACGTGACGCAGATCCTCCTCGGCGCCGCGATAGCCCGGCGACCACCGCCGCCACAGCAACGGCAGTAGCCAGGAAGCGGAACGCTCGGGCAACCAGGGCAATAGGAAATAGAACATGTACCAACTGCGCAGCAGCTGACGCGGCAGCTGACGGGCCAGCCGGGCCCGCTCGGTTACCCGGCCCCGGAATCCGGCTGAGACCGGCAGCGACATGATCACAGCTTTGGCGAACGGGCTGTTGGGCATCGCGGCCAGGCCGGTTGCCGCCAGCGCTCCCCAGTCGTGACCGATTACCACGTCACGGTCGGTGCCGCCGGCGGCCGAGCGCACCCGCAGTGCGTCATCCATGATGGCGCCACCGTGAAAACTGCCGTCGTCTGGAATCGCTGACGGAGCGTACCCCCGCATGAACGGCGCGACGACCCGCCAGCCCGACTCGGCGAGCAGGGGCGCGACCTTACGCCAGCCATAGGCCGTGTCGGGGAAGCCGTGCAAACACAAGGCGATCGGGGCGTCGGGCGGGCCCCAGGTCAACGCCTTGAGGTCGCCGGGAGGTCCCGGGACGTCGATCCACCGCGGCTCAGTCATTGTAGTCCGATCTTCACTCCTGTTCGGCGCGTCCGCACGGACAAACCTAACGTGTGCGGGTCCAGACCGCACCGACGGAGCGAAAGAATCTCTAAAACGTCACCGCATCAAGGGTTTTCGCTCAATGCAACCGCCGCCGCCCGCTCGAGCTCGGCGATGACGATCTTGCGCATGCCGTACATCGCCTGGGTGGCGGCCGTCGCGCGGGCCGGATCGGGATGGCTCACCAGCTCGTAGAGCCGGGCCGGGATGACTTGCCAACTCAGCCCGTAGCGGTCCTTGCACCACCCGCACGGCGATTCCTCGCCACCGTCGACCAGCCGGTCCCAGTAATAGTCGACCTCGTCCTGGTCCTTGCAGTCGATCGTGAAAGACACCGCCTCGCTGAACGTGAAATGCGGACCGCCGTTGATCCCGATGAACCGGTTGCCGTCAAGCACAAAAGTGCCCGAGAGCACCGACCCGGGCTCGCCGGGGCCGGCGTCGGTGGCCCGGTTGAGGTCCTCGATTCGCGAGTTCGGGAACACCGAGGCGTAGAACGTCACCGCATCTTCCAAGTTGTGGTCGAACCACAGCGTGGGCGTGATCGATGGCATGCCGCCTCCTAGTCGTTGGGTTTCACTGATAGACCCAGGAGACCGCCGAAACTCACCGCGCACCCCCTGGCACGCAAATGTATAGACGACCTCGGTAACGTCGAAGCACGATCAACCGAGAGGACGCCCGTGAGCACCGTGAGCAGCAGTTCCCAGACGGTCAAGTTCGCTGGCGTAGGCGGGATCGCCCTGGTCGCCGACGAGTGGAACCGCGACGCCGCCGTGGCGGGCCGGCCGACGATTCTGATGTTGCACGGAGGCGGCCAAAACCGGTTCTCCTGGAAGAACACCGGCCAGATCCTGGCCGACGAGGGATACCACGTCGTCGCGCTCGACAGCCGCGGGCACGGCGACAGCGACCGGGCGCCCGGCGCGGACTACGCGATCGAAACCCTGACGGCAGACGTCTTGCAGATCCTGGACGCGATCGGCCGCCCGGTGGTGCTCATCGGCGCCAGCATGGGTGGCCTGACCGGCATCCTGGTCGCCGACAGCGCGGGCCCGGCGAAGGTGACCGCATTGGTGCTGGTCGACGTGGTGCCGCGGTACGAGAAGAACGGCAGCGCGCGCATCCGGGACTTCATGATGACCAACCTGCACGGTTTCGGCACGCTCGAAGAGGCCGCCGACGCGGTCTCCGCCTACCTGCCGTACCGGGAAAAGCCGCGCAGCCCCGAAGGGCTGAAAAAGAACCTGCGGCTGCGCGACGGGCGGTGGTACTGGCACTGGGATCCGGCGTTCATGACCGCACCCGGGGACGACCCGGAGCTGCGCACCGAGCACTTCGAGCAGGCCGCGGCGGATCTGCAGATCCCGATCCTGTTGATCCGCGGCAAGCTCTCCGATGTCGTCAGCCCCGAGGGCGTCAAGGACTTCCTGGCGAAGGTTCCGCGTGCCGAGTTCGTCGAGCTGTCCGACGCCGGGCACACGGCGGCCGGTGACGACAATGACGCCTTCAGCGACGTGGTGGTGGAGTTCGTCAAGCGGCTGACGGGCTTAGTCAGCCGCCCACTCCCGGCTTCTCGGCGTGCCCGCCGAACTGCTTGCGCATCGCTGACAGCGCCTTGTTGGCGAAGTCGTCGAGGCTGCGCGAGGCGAAGCGGGACTGCAGCGCCGTCGTTAACACCGGGGCGGGCACACCCTCGTCGATCGCCGCGATGGCGGTCCACCGGCCCTCCCCGGAGTCGGAGACCCGCCCGGAGAACTCGTGCAGGTCGGGCGACTCGTGCAGCGCGATCGCGGTCAGGTCCAACAGCCAGGAGCCGACGACGCTGCCCCGCCGCCACACCTCGGCGACGTCCGCGATGTCGAAGTTGTACTGGTAGCACTCGGGGTTGGACAGCGGCGCGGTTTCGGCGTCGCCCGCCTCGACGCGCTTACCGATGTCGGCGTTGCGCAAGATGTTCAACCCCTCGGCGAGGGAAGCCATCATGCCGTACTCGATCCCGTTGTGCACCATCTTCACGAAGTGCCCGGCCCCGGACGGCCCGCAGTGCAGGTAGCCCTTCTCGGGTTGCGCGACCTCGCCGTCGCGGCCGGGGGTGCGCGGCGCGGCGTCGACTCCCGGTGCGATGGTGGCGAACAGCGGCTCCGCGTGCGTGAAGGCGTAATCGTCACCGCCGATCATCAGGCAGTAACCACGGTCTCGGCCCCACACCCCCCCGCTGGTGCCGCAGTCGATGAGGTGGATCCCCTTCTCGGACAGTAGCTTTGCGTGCCTGAGATCGTCGCGGTAGTAGGAGTTGCCGCCGTCGATCACGATGTCCCCGGATTCGAGCGTCTTGGCCAGCTCCTCGATCACCGAGGTGGTGATGTTGCCGGCGGGCACCATCACCCACACGACCCGCGGCGTGGACATCTTCTCGGCCAGCTCGTCCAGCGAGGACACCCCCGTCGTCCGCTCCTCACCGGCCATGGCCTTGACTGCGTCCGGGTTGTAGTCGTACACAACGCATTCGTGCCCGTTGTCGGCCACACGGCGCGCGATGTTTGCGCCCATCCGGCCCAGGCCGATCATCCCTAGCTGCATTTCTCCGGTCTCCTTACTGTCCCGACTGCGTCTGCGGAGGGAACCACGGGTCTTGCCAATGGCGGTGACCACGTACTAGCGACTGCGCGGCCTCGGGCCCCCAGGACCCCGGCTCGTAGAGATGGATTTCGCTCGGCTTGTCCAGCAGCGGCTGGACGATGCGCCACGTCTGTTCGATGCTGTCTTCCCGGGCGAAAAGCTGGCGATCGCCGGTCATCGCGGCGTGCAGCAGCAGTTCGTAGGGCCCTTCGGCTTCGCCCAGGTCCGTGGTGAATAGCGAGTCCAGGTGTATGGCGTGCCACTCGCCGTCGACGAGGGCCGACAACTGCATTCGCATGCCCGGGTCGGGGTCGATGCGCAGCACGATCTGGTTGGGCTCGGCCGCTTTGCGGTGGGGCAGGAAAGCCAAATCGGGAACGCGGCGGAGAAACAGCCGCACCTCGGTGACCCTCTCGGGCAGCGCCTTGCCGGCCCGCAGGAAGATCGGCACTCCGGACCAGCGCCAGTTGTCGATCTCGGTCCGTAGCGCGATAAAGGTCTCGGTCTGTGATTTCTTCGCCACCCCGGGAACGTCCGTATAGCCGTGGTACTGGCCCCGCACGCAGTGTTCGGGATCCAGCGCCGGCATCGCGCGGAACACTTCGGACTTCTTGTCGTTGAGGTCATCGGCACTGGCGCCGACCGGTGGTTCCATCGCCACCATGGCGAGTACCTGCAGCAGATGGTTCTGCACAACGTCGCGCAGGGTGCCGACCGCGTCGTAGAACTTGCCCCGGTCCTCGACGCCGAAATTCTCGGCCATCGTGATGTGAATCTCCGACACGCTATGGCGATCCCACACCGCGGCCAGCGCCTGATTTGCGAACCGGAGGCATTCGAGTTCCACTACGGGCTGCTTGCCCAAGAAGTGGTCCACCCGCAGGATTTGGTCTTCGTTGAGCACCGCGTGCAATCGCGCGTTGAGTTCGCACGCGGAATCCAGGTCATGGCCGAACGGCTTTTCCACGGCGACGCGGGCGCGCTGCACCAGGCCCTCTCTCGCGAGGTTCTCGACGATCGGCGCGAACAACGCGGGCGGCATTTCCAGGTAGTACAGCGGGCGATAGTCAGAACCGATCATCTCCGCCAGCCGGTGGTAGAGCTCGCCGTCGGTGACGTCGCCGTGCACGTAATCCAACCGGTTCGCCAGCCGATCGAATACCTCGTCGTCGATCTTCTCCCCGGCGTCGTTGATGGCTCCCCGCGCGCGCTCGACCAACTTGTCGACACTGATGTCATCGCTGGCCACACCAAGGATCGGGCAGTCCAGCAAGTTGCGGCGCTCGAGCCGATACAACGCCCGGAACGTCATCTTGCGGGCCAGATCGCCGGTAATCCCGAAGATCACCAGCAGGTTGGACGAATCACCACCGTCGTCGGCCACGGCCGAACCTCCAAAAGTCACCTAATCGGTTCACTCGAGACGCACTACCCGGGGTGTTCGGACTCAACCCTAGACACTGCTTATGGGGCCGACAACCGGAGGCCATCGCGCACTTTGCAAGGATGCGTGACGTGGGTGATGCGCTACGTATCGCGGTCTACGTCCTGGCCGGGGTTGCCGTGATCGAAGCGTGCGCACTCGTGGTGATGTGGAGGTTGCTTGTTCGTAGCCGCCAGGAGGCCGAGGAGTTAAGGCACCGCGCCGATACCCGCAAGTGGCTGATATCCGGTGGCCGCGAGGCTGTCAAGACGGTGTGGAACACCGCCAGCGTGATGCGCAAGGAGGGCTTTGGCGCCGCCATGCGCAGCTCGATCGAAGACCTCGCCGACTGGGCCGAGGTCGAGCGCCCCGACCTGGCCCGCGTCACCCCGGACGGCCGGGTGGTGATTCTGTTCTCCGATATCGAGGAGTCCACCGCACTCAACGAGCGGATCGGCGACCGGGCGTGGGTCAAGCTGATCAGCTCGCATGACAAGCTCGTCTCCGGACTCGTGAAGCACCGGGCCGGTCATGTGGTCAAGAGTCAGGGCGACGGGTTCATGATCGCCTTTGCTCGAGCCGAGCAGGCCGTGCGGTGTGGAATCGACCTTCAGCACGCGCTGTATGAGGACGCAAAGCGTAAGCGGCACGAGGAAATTCGAGTGCGGATTGGCGTCCACATGGGACGCTCAGTGCGCCGCGGCGATGATCTGTTCGGACGCAACGTCGCCATGGCGGCGAGGGTCGCGGCGCAGGCCGTCGGTGGAGAGATCCTGGTGAGCCAACCGGTGCGAGACGCGTTGAGCGACTGCGACGACATCGGGTTCGACGAAGGCCGCGACGTCGAATTGAAAGGCTTTTCGGGCAGCCACCGGCTATTCGCGGTAGAGAGCGGCCCTCAAGACGACGCCGACTGAGCGCCCTGCGCGTCGGATTCGGCCAACCGCTCATGCAGCCGGGTCCGGATCTGTTCGGGTGTGTAGGCCTTTCGCTTGCGTTGATCGCGCACGACCAGCGCGCCGCCCGCCACGACGCCCGCGGCGCCGGCCAGCCCAACCCACTTCCATATGCCGCGCATAGACACAGGCTAGCCTTGACGCGCAATGGACACGTTGCGCGACAAGGTCTGCATCATCAGCGGAGCGGCCAGCGGTATCGGTCGCTCCATCGCGCGTGCGCTGGCCGACCGGGGCGCACACGTCGTGGCTGTCGATGTTGACGACGACGGCATCGGAGTCCTTGCCAACGAACTGAGCGAGCGGGGCGCCGCGGTACTTGGGCACCGTGCCGACGTCTCGGATCCCGATGCGTTCCAAGGTGTCCGGGACGCGGCGCTGCAACGGTTCGGCCGCGTAGACGTGGTAGTCAACAATGTCGGTGTGCTGACGAACGGACTGCCACAAGACATTCCGGTCTCCGAGTGGCAGCGCATCTTCGACATCAATCTGATGTCGGTGGTACGCAGCAACGCCGTGTTCCTCCCGCTGCTGCTTGATCAGGGCAGCGGGCATCTGGTCAATACCGCTTCTTTCGCCGGGCTTTTCACCTACTCCTATGACCGCCAGCCGTATGCGGCCACCAAGGCGGCTATCGTGCAGATTAGCGAGGGCCTGGCGATCTACTTGCGGCCCAAAGGTATTGGCGTGACGTTGCTGTGCCCGGGACCGGTGTTGACGAATATCGTCGCTGCCGTGCCGACATTCGGCGACGGAACAGCGCTGCGGACCCCGGGCGAACAGTTCGAGCTGCTCGATCCCGCACCCGTGGGCGAGCTGGTCGCCGATGCGATCTTGCGTAACCGCTTCTTCGTGCCTACCCACCCTCAGGTCGTCGACGAGCTTCGCCGCCGCATCGACGACTGGGACGCGTATATCGACTACCAGATTTCCCGTGAACCCCTGCAATGAAGACAGAAAGGCGACCCACCGATGGCCGATTCGCGCGCTAAGGGCCTGGAAGCGTTCAGGGACATGATGCCCGGACTGATCCCCGATGACGTCACCAGCCTGGCCGACGACGGCGTCGCCGGCGAGCTCGGTGAACTGACCATCGATCACGTCTTCGGTGCGCTCTGGACGCGCCCCGGCTTGGATCGCCGTTCGCGCAGTCTGGTGACGCTGGGCGCGCTGATCGCGCTGCGGGCTTCCGAGGAGCTGAAATTCCACTTCCCAATCGCGCTGCGCAATGGGCTGACGATCGACGAAATCGATGAGGTGATCTACCACATGACCGGCTACGCGGGTTACCCGGCGGCGGCCAACGCGCGCAATGTGGCACGCGAAGTACTCTCGGGCCCCTAGACTTTCGTCAATATGCTGACTCTTGACCAGGCGCTGAGCGAAACGCGGACGGGCGATCTTTGGCTGTTCCGCGGCGAGTCGGGACCCGATCGGGCGATCCAGACGTTGACGAACGCCCCGGTGAATCACGTTGGTATGACAGTGGCCATCGACGACCTGCCGCCACTGGTCTGGCATGCGGAACTGGGCGACAAGCTCACCGATATGTGGACCGGCACCAACCACCGCGGTGTGCAGCTCAACGATCTACGGCAGGCGGTCCTGCAGTGGACACAGCGCTATCACCAGCGGTGCTGGCTGCGCCAGCTGACGCCCTATGCCACCCGCCAACAGGAGAATGAACTGCTGCGGGTGATCGCGCGCATGGACGGGACCGCCTTCCCCACCACCGCCCGGCTGACCGCCCGCTGGTTTCGCGGCCGGGTCCCGACCATCAACGACTGGGTGCGCGGAATCCCGGTGGTGGACAGGAAAGTTCGCGAGCAGACCCGACGGCGTCGCGAAGAGCGCAAGATGAGCCTCGCTACCGCCTACTGCGCGGAGACGGTGGCGATCACCTACGAGGAGATGGGGCTGCTCCTCACCGACAAGGACACCAACTGGTTCGACCCGGGCAAGTTCTGGAGCGGCGACACGCTGCCGCTGGCGCCGGGCTATCGGCTGGGCGACGAAATCGCCATCTCGGTCGATTGAGGTCAGCCGACCGACATCTCCCCCATTTCGGACCAGCCTGTCGCGTCGATCGTCTGACTGATGATCTTGGGCGTGGACTTCAGCGCCTGCGGCAGCTCTTGTAGGGCCTGCTTGAAGTGGTCGCTGTTGACGTGGACGCTGCCGGCGTCGCCATCGCGGAACCCCTCGACCAAGACATACTCCGCCGAGTTGTCCAGACTGCGCGACCACTCGAACCACAGGTTGCCCGCTTCGGCGCGAGTCGCCGCGGTGAACGAGGCGACCAGGTCCGGCCAGCGTTCGGTCCAGTCGGGCTTGGTTTCGAACTTGACGACAATGAAGATCATGCGTTCCCCGCTTGTGCTCGCAGCTTCCAGTGGGCTTGCTCACCCGGTGGGCAGCGCCAGGATATACGCCCCGCCAGAGGCGACCCGCACGCTGTGACGGGAGTGGCATTTAGGGTCCGTGTGACCCCTGTTTCGCCGCGCCACAGCAAACCCCGCCTAGACGTCTCAATGGACGCCTAGGCGGACTTTGCATTGATGCTGCGATAGTCGAATTAGCGATGACACTCAGGGTAATGTGACGCAGCCCACAACGAGCCGATTTTCACGACTACTTCACGGATGCCAAGCCCGTAATGCAATTAGTGTGATCCACGTCGCAGTTTTATCCGCGGCACAAAACATCCAAACTTTATCAATTCGGAATTCCGGGATCGCCGGGCGGAGGCAATTCCGGAGCAGGCGGAGCCGGTGGTGCAGGCGCCACGGCACCGACCAGAACGGGCGGCGCATCCGGCGGCGGGGGTGGTGCGTCCGGCGGCGGGGGTGGTGCGTCCGGCGGCGGAGGCGGTGCATCCGGCGGCGGGAGCGGAGGACCCTCGCCGTCCGGCGGCATCGGCAAGAACATGTGGTGGGTGAACCCGGGCTGGTAAGCGCCCGCGCCACCAATGTGCACCCCACCGCGTTCGCCGCTGGACACGGGGGTTCCGTCCGGCAGGGTCGCCGCCGTGTGGCCGCCGTTCCACCCGACTACCAACGCGTTGGGAGCCGTTCCATATTGAAAGCCGCGCGCCAATAACGCGCCTTCCTCGTTACCTGTATTAAATCGATCCCCGAAAACCGGTCTGTCGGTTGCCGCATTGACAACCCATGAGACAAGTCCCGAGCAATCGGTGCCCGCGGGAGAATCTCCACCCACAATATAGGGCGTCCCCGAAACCTGATTGATCAGCGATACCAACGATGCAAGAACGAACATGACGGAGGGACACTAGCAACAAACTAGTTAGCGAGACAAAATTTGTGGCGCGCATCACGTAACAATAAAACAATGGCGTGCGCCGGACTTACAGCAAATATGTCACGGCAATGCATATTTAAGGAAACGGAAGTGCTGTCAGCCGGTTGGCCAGGCCGCTGGCCCGCCTCAGCACCCTTTCATTCGAGGCCGACTTCGAGCGGTACGGTTGCACGCGTGCCACCTCGTTACGTGGATCCACATAAGAAGCGCGGTCCCGTTTACCGGGCCAGTGTCAGTTTCGGGCGCTCACGTGCGGGCCAGTTCGTCGCCCGGCACATCGCCCGTCGCACCGACCCGCATTTGTTCCGGCTAACCGGGGGCCGGGTGAACATGGGCGCGATCATCAATGCGCCGCTTGTTTCGACCGGGGCGAAGTCGGGCCAGCGGCGGGAGGTGCAGCTCACCTACTTCCACGACGGGGCCGATGTGATCCTGACGGCCTCGAACTACGGCGGAAGCAAACATCCGCAGTGGTACCACAACCTGAAGGCGCATCCCGAGTGCGAGTTCGGTGGACAAGGTTTTACCGCCTCCCGAGTCACCGACCCTGAGGAATACGCAAGGCTTTACCAGCTGGCCGAGCAGGTCTATGCCGGGTACAGCGATTACCGTGCCGCGACGGCTCCCGTCGGTCGGCAGATCCCGATGTTCCGGCTCAAGCCGCGCTAGCCGACCGCCTGAGCGCGACCCTAGACGGGTTTGAGGCGAAACACGGGAATCCGTCGCCCGACCGCGGCAGCCCTGACGCGGTAGTCGCCGTAATTCACGCAAACATGCTCGGCGAGGACGTACAGGCGCTCGTACTCGTCGGGCTCGGTGACCTCCGCGGCGATGAAGTCCTCGTCGCCGAGTCGGCACTCGGGATGCGCCTTCAGGTTGTGGTACCACTGCGGATTCTTTGGTTCCCCCAAATACGAGGCGACCAGGATCGCATCAGACCCATCGTGGAAGTACGCGAGTTGATGCTCGCGCGGCTGACCTGATTTGGCACCGGTGCTGATCAACGGGGCCGAGGAAAGCCCGCCAAGGATGGCTGGGTAGCGCCCGCCGGTTGCGCGGTGCAGCCACGGGTCGATGTGCCATAACAGATGTCGCGCTATGAACCCGCTCGCGCGCGAGCGACCGAAGCGTTCCAGAGCCCTATACCAGCGGCCGTACTCCCTGGTCGGGTCGACGTAGTGCAGCGGCATGCGGCGACCCTACTGTGTGTCGACACGATTAAGCCGCCCGGTCGACATCGAGCGACCTATCCTTAGACACCAGGAACTCCGGGCAGAAAGGTCGCCATGGACGCAGACGTGCGGGGCGCTCTTGAAACCCATTGGACAGCTTCGGATGCGAACGACTTCGACGCGGAGCATCGGATTTATCGGGCCGACGCGGTTCTCGAGTATCCGCAATCGGGTGAGCGGATCCGTGGTCGCGACAACATTCAGGCTTCCCGCGCCGCTCAGCCGAATGCGAAGCGGTTCACCGTCCGGCGAATCCTGGGCGGCGGCGACCTCTGGATCAGCGAACTCGTCTTGACCTATGACGGCCAGCCCTTCTACGTCGTCAGCATCATGGAGTTCGAAGATGGCGAGGTCGTCCGCGAGACACAATACTTTGGCGACGCCTTCGAGCCTGGGCCGTCCCGTGCTCAGTGGGTCGAGCGAATCGACTAGGCGAGCAAGCGATCTCGACTGGTCACACGCTTACTTACCCGTGAACCGCGGTTCTCTCTTGGCTCCGAAGGCCGCCAGTCCCTCCTTGGCATCCGCGGAGCGAACCACCTCGACGACGAATCGCTGCTCGATCCGGCGAGCGTCCTCCTCGTCGATCCAGCCGCTGTTGATCACCGAGGCCTTGGCGTTCTGGACCGCCAAGGGCCCATTGGCGGCGACGCGAGCGGCGAGCTCGAGGGCCTTATCCAACGAGTGACCGGTTGGGACCACATGACCAACCAGACCGAAGTGGTAGGCCTCCGCCGCCGTAAGTGGATCGCCCGTCAGGATCATTTCCATGGCTTTGGTGTAGGGGATTTGGCGCTTGAGCCGCACGGTCGAGCCGGCACCGGCAATCAACCCCCACTTGGCCTCGGGCAGACCGAAGATCGCGTGCTCCTCCGCAATCCGAATGTCAGTCTGCTGCAACATTTCACAGCCGCCACCCAAGCATGGGCCGTTGACCGCCGCGATCAACGGCTTCGCGAGGGACCGGCTCAGCAGCAGGCCCTCACTGATGGCGCTGCGAGCCGGCTTGGCATCGGCAGCGGGCACGTCACCTTTGTCTGCCTTGGGTCCGCGCACCATCCATCCGTCATCGAGATCACCTCCGACGCAGTACGACGATCCCGCACCCGTGAGGATCGCGACGCGAATGCCATCGTCGGCGTCGATCTCATTCCATGCCTGGGCCATCAACGTGATCATGTTCGGCGTCAGCGCATTTCGTCGACGCGGATTGTTCATCGTGAGCACGACGACGCTGCCGTCGCGTTCCACCTTCAACTGCGGGTCCTCGGCCACGTCAACTCCCTGTCCATGTCCACGCGCAAGCGACTGAAGCAACTAGAACGGCGTGGCGTTGGGTCAGACCGGAGTCCATATGCCGTTGTTAAAGAATCCCCAAGCACCCGAAGTCGGGTTCCACATCAGGTGAGCCTGGGGCGCCCAGGCCGGTGGAGGCGGAGCTGGTGGTGCCCACGGCGGCGGGGGCCCCCAGGGTCCCCAGCCCGCCGGAGCCGGACCTTGCCAGTCGTGGCACTGATTCCAGTCCCAGTGGTAGTTGGTGCCCCAGGCTGGGTCCCATTGCTGGCCGGGGCACCAGTGGTTGCTGGGCG
The DNA here is from genome assembly GCA_963832935.1 of uncultured Actinomycetota bacterium. GTDB lineage: Bacteria > Actinomycetota > Actinomycetes > Mycobacteriales > Mycobacteriaceae > Mycobacterium. The sequence continues at coordinate 96,970 of CAWHWA010000004.1, read as the reverse complement.
CGGGAGCCGGGGCCCCCTGGGCGACACCGCCGGCCAGCCCAAAGCGGACATCGCCAGCCCGCTACCCACCAGCAGCCGAACCCACGGTCTCGTGTGCTTTACCGTCGCCATCTCCTAAGAATGGTCGGCCCGCGGCTTCACCGCCAGACGTTGAAGCGAAACTCCACGGCATCGCCATCAACGGCCGCCCCAACCAACTCGGCGGGCGCATGGTTACATGATTCGGTCTGGCGAAGTCAGCGACGCAGGTTCGGTCCAATCACCTTCGCCCCCGTCTACGTTCAGGAGTCTTCCATGGGCGACGCCGATGCCGCGGCGATCCGAGCGGCGCGAGGTGACTGGATCAGCGAGCACCTCGAGAGCTATCTGACCTCCGGTGGCACGCGGGGCCACATCTTGGACGTGAGTGCGGTCGGGGGCCGCGCGCTGACCACACACTGCTTGATCAAGTGTGTGGGTCGCAAGTCCGCGAAGGTCTACATCAGGCCGTTGATCTACGGCAACGTCGGTGGCGAGATCGTGATCGTCGCATCGAAGGGCGGTGCCGACACGCATCCGGGGTGGTACTTGAATGTCTTGGAGAGCAACACGATTGGTGTCCAGATCGCGACCCAAGCGTTCGAGGCTACGTGGCGGCAACCCGAAGGCGAGGAGCGCCATCAGGTGTGGGCGTACATGGCCCACCTGTACCCGCCGTACCTTACATATCAGCAGTCAACTAGTCGTCAAATCCCGCTCGTGATGTTGAAGCTCGTGCGGTCGATCGACGTCTTCTCTGCGGAATAGTCGCGATAACCGTCACCTCCTCACAGCCCGAACTTGATGCGGGCATCGTCCGTCACCGGGGTGAACAGATTGACGAGGTTTCCGTCCGGATCGCGGAATAGCAGTGCGCGGTTACCCCACGGCATGGTGGTCGGCTCGGTCACGACCTCGCCCACGCGTTCGCGCAGCCGCTCGTACTCGGCGTCCACATCCTCGACGATGAACTCCAGGATCGCGCTCCGGTTGGCCGCCGGCTCGGCGGATCCATCGCCGAACAGCGGTACGGTCTTGTCGCTGCCGATGGCCAGTGTCCCGACCGACGTCGGAATCTCGGCGAACAGCTCGTTCCCCCATACCGCCGAGACTTCGGTGACCATTTCGTAGAAGTCGACGAGTCGATTGACGTCGGCGGTGATGATGCGGGTCGAAATGAACTTCACGAAATCCTCCCTCAGAGCCGTGGCGGCATCGCCCGGCGAGCAACGTCTTGTTTGAGGCACGCTACGCACTGCCTCCGACAAACGACGCGGCGTTGCAGACGAGGAGTCACGACCATGGCCGATTCAGCAGAGTCCGTGGTTCGGAATTTTATGGATACCTGGCCGCGATCCGACATCGACGAGATCGTTGCGTTCTTCAGCGACGACGCGGTCTACACCGATGGTCCGAGAGGCACCTATCACGGTGCGGAAGCAATCAAGGCCGAAATCCTATCGCTTCTAGAACTGGTGCCAAGTACGACAGCTGACGTGAAAAACCTGGTTGCGAGGGGTGGACTGGTGATGGTCGAACGTGTCGACATCTTCGAGATGGCAGGTAAGACGTTCGATCTGGAGGTCACCGGCGTTTTCGAGGTCGGTGACGACGGGCGCATCACCCGATGGCACGACTATTACGACATGAGGTCACTCGAAGAACGCGTTGCAGCCGCTTTGGCGGCAGAGGCGTGAACGGCAGCAACATTCACTTCTTCTGCTGACTAGACATTGAAACGAAACTCCACCACGTCGCCGTCGTCCGACTAGTTCGTTCCAGTGGTCCGGCGTGTAGTTGAGTCGGGTAGCAGGGGTGCGTACCACCGTGTCAATCCAACGAACCGCCCCAACGGCGCCAGAAGTGTCACGAGCAACCGCAGCGGCCTTGACTCTATAGATGAGATTGTTTGGAAATCCGAAAAGAAAACGGCTTGCTTCAGCAGGTTCTTGCTAGCCATAGCTTGCGTCATAACGGTGAAGAAGGGCTCGATGTCGAGTGGGGGGTCATAACTCTCGACCACGGTCGTCGGCTCAGGTCCCTCGTTCCACTGGGTGTGAACGCCGTCGACGCCAGTTGTCGCTTTGTCGCCGGGTTTCAGCACCAACGCTTCTCCCCGGTCCACCCTCACATGCAGCGTTCCAGACAGAACCTCAAACGATTGCGACGTAGCCGGATGACGGTGCTCGGGCACCTTCGAGTTGGGCTGGAGCACATACTCCAGCTGTCGGACTCGACCATCGGGATCGTTCCAGCTGTCGTCGAATACGAACTGTTCGCCAGTTCGCGAACTTTGGACAATTCTGCGCCCCATGCCGTCCCCCCTGTTGGCCCGTACCGCTCCTAAGATTAAAAGCACTCATTAGCCGTGGATGGAACTTGGGCGAAATCGCCCAGCGCGGTTGTCGCCCCCCTACTGCTTGCTGCTAGACGTTGAACCGAAACTCGACCACGTCGCCGTCGGCCATCACGTAGTCCTTGCCTTCCATCCGGACCTTGCCGGCCGCCTTGGCCGCCGCCATCGATCCGGCCGCGATCAGGTCGTCATAGGACACGATTTCGGCTTTGATGAAGCCCTTCTCGAAGTCGGTGTGGATTACCCCGGCGGCCTTGGGTGCGGTATCGCCTTGATGAATCACCCACGCCCGCGCCTCTTTTGGGCCCGCTGTCAGGTAGGTCTGCAACTTGAGTGTGTGAAAACCCGCCCGTGCCAACGCATCGAGCCCCCGCTCGGTCTGCCCGATGGATTCGAGCAACTCCGCGGCAGACTCGGCGTCGAGTTCTACCAGTTCGGATTCGATCTTCGCGTCGAGGAACACCGCGTCGGCAGGTGCCACCATCGCACTTAGCTCCGCCTTGCGGGCATCGTCGGTCAGCACGGACTCGTCGGCGTTGAACACGTACAGAAACGGCTTGGTGGTCATCAGGTTCAGCTCCCGCAGCAGTGACGCGTCGGCACCGGCCGCGAAGAGCGTCTTGCCGGAGTTCAGCACGGCCTCGGCAGCGACGGCCGCCTCGTGCAGGGGCTTGCGCTCCTTGTTGTTGCGGGCTTCCTTCTCCAACCGCGGGATGGCCTTCTCCAACGTCTGCATGTCAGCGAGGATCAACTCGGTCTCGATCACCTCGATGTCGGAGCTCGGATCGACCTTGCCGTCGACGTGCACGACGTCGTCGTCAGCGAACACCCGCACCACCTGACAGATCGCGTCACACTCACGGATGTTGGCCAGGAACTTGTTGCCGAGCCCAGCACCCTCGGAGGCGCCCTTCACGATTCCGGCGATGTCGACGAAGGTGACCGGCGCCGCAACGATGCGCTCGGACCGGAACAGCTCCGCCAGCTTGTCGAGTCGTGGATCGGGCAGTGACACGACGCCCTCGTTCGGTTCGATGGTGGCGAACGGATAGTTGGCTGCCACCACGTTGTTGCGGGTCAGCGCGTTAAACAGGGTCGACTTGCCGACGTTGGGCAGACCCACAATTCCCAGGCTCAGGCTCACGGGGAACCAAGTTTAGGGCTCAGCGTCAGGGCCGGCCGCCGCGGATCATTTTCGGTGCGTGATGGCATGGCACGCCCGGGATCCCTAACAAGGTATTTACGGGCGTTTCCGCCCATTGCCGGTACGGTCGACATGTGTCAGCGCAGCGGGGAACCTCGGCGGCAGAAGCTGCCCATCGCTCGATCCACCCTGGCATTCCGGGTGTGCCAGCGTGGATAGCCCTGCTCATCGCCATTACCGCGACTGCCATCGGGTATGGAATCGACTCCGGATCCGGCCACAAGGAGCTGACCGGCGTCTTCGCCTGCTTCTATATAGCGGGCTGCGTGGCTGGGGTGCTGGTCGTACGTCAGGATGGCCTGTTCACCGCGGTCATCCAGCCACCGCTGATCCTTTTCTGCGCGGTCCCGGGCGCCTACTGGCTGTTCCACGGGGGCAAAATCGGCAGCCTCAAAGACCTACTGATCAACTGCGGCTATCCGCTCATCGAGCGCTTCCCGCTGATGCTGGGCACCGCTGGCGGCGTCCTGCTGATTGGCCTGATCAGGTGGTACTTCGCGAAGTCGTACGGCGCGACTGCGGTCGACGGTGCGACTGACGACACGGCTACCGCCACCGCGGCAAAGTCGTCTTTCATACACGCCATCAGCACGAAACTGAACTCGCTGCTCGGTGTCGCGTCGTCCGAAGACGATGCCGACGACGCGCCGTCCACCGATTCGCAGCGGAGCCCGGCGAGAGCCACCGCCAGGACCGGCCGAGCGGCGCGCAGCGGTCGGTCGGCCACGGCTTCCGCCCGAACCCGATCCCGGCATGCCCGCCCATCGTCGGAGGACGAGCACGAATCCATGGGCGAGCGGCAGCGCCGCCGGCGCCAGGCCCCGCCCGGTGACTTCGATCCCGCCGACCCGCCGCGCCGGTCGCGACGCCGCTCGAGGCCGCCGGCCGATCCGGACCCACGCGGGCAGTCGCAGCGGGAAGGTCGTGACCCGCACCGCCGCAATCCCTACGAGCGCTCGGCGCCGCGCGGCAGTCGCTTAGACGGGTACGACATGTACGAGCCCGGGGCGCCTCAGCAGTTCAATCGCTACCAGTCCTATGAGCCGTACGAGTCCTACCAGCCCGCCTCGGAGCCTCGCCGCCGCGGCGCCGCGCCGAACGGGACCAACGGCGCCAACCCCACGCACCACCCGATATCGCAGGTCCGTTACCGCGGATCGGGCCCGTCGGACGAGCCGCGCGCGGATCGCCGCGGTCGGTCCCGGGCAAATGGCCGGCCCCAAGAGCGTCCCCCGGCCGAATCCTGGGAGTACGACGCCTAAGTCGGTCTGCCGACTACCCCGCGCGGCGAGGACATCGCGAGAAGTGTTGGGAGAGAAGGCTATTTGAGCAGTGACCGGATTTCGCGGGGCAGCGCGAACACCAAGGTCTCCTGGGCCGTCGTGACCGGTTGCACCACGCCGTAGCCGCATTCGGCGAGCCGCTCCAGCACCCCCCGCACCAAAACCTCGGGAACCGATGCTCCGGAGGTGACCCCTACCGTGGTGACACCCGCCAACCACGCCGGGTCGATATCCTCGGCCCAGTCGACCAGGTGAGCGGCCGCAGCGCCGCCACCTAACGCCACTTCGACCAGCCGCACCGAATTAGACGAGTTGCGCGACCCGACGACGATGACCAGCTCACACTCGGGGGCCATCGCCTTGACCGCGACCTGCCGGTTCTGGGTCGCATAGCAAATGTCGTCGCTGGGCGGATCCTGCAGCTTAGGGAAACGCTGCCGGAGTCGTTGGACGATTTCCATGGTCTCGTCGACCGACAGCGTGGTCTGCGACAACCAGATCACTTTGTCCTCGTCGCGGACCGTCACCTTGTCCGCCGAGGCGACCCCGTCGACCAGCTGCACGTGGTCGGGAGCCTCGCCGGCGGTGCCGACGACCTCCTCGTGCCCCTCATGGCCGATCAACAGGATGTCGTAATCGGCACGGGCAAACCGTCGAGCCTCGTTATGCACCTTGGTGACCAGCGGGCAGGTGGCGTCGATGGTGTGCAGGTTCCGTTCGGCGGCCTCGACGTGCACCGTCGGCGCGACGCCATGCGCCGAGAACACCACGATGGCCCCCTCGGGCACCTCGCTGGTCTCCTGAACGAAGACCGCCCCGGCCTTTTGCAGGGTGTCCACCACATGCCGGTTGTGCACGATCTCGTGGCGCACGTAGACCGGGGCGCCGTGCTTTTCCAGGGCTCGCTCAACCGTCTCGACGGCCCTGTCCACGCCCGCGCAGTAGCCGCGCGGTTCTGCCAGCAGCACCCGCTTACCGATCGGATCGATCGCTACTGAGCTGGATGCGCCGGGAATCCCCATGTCGACAGTCGGCGCCATGGCATTCAGGGTACGTTCTGCCGACACGGGCCCGCCAGCTCGCGGCGCTGGGCTTGGAGTTAGCCGCCGGTTAAGGCAATCTTGGACCCATGGCTTCTGCACCGTACGGAGTTCGGCTGCTGGTCGGCGCGGCGACAGTCGCCGTCGAGGAGACGATCAGGCTGCCGAAGACGATCCTGATGTACCCGATGACGATCGCCAGCCAGGCAGCGCACATTGTGATGCGATTTCAGCAGAATCTGGCGGAGCTGGTGATCAAGGGTGACTCCACCCTGGAATCCATTTTTCCGCCCCGAGATGAAAAGCCGGATTGGGCAACATTCGACGAGGACACCGCCGAAGCCCTCGAAAGCGCTTTCGCTGAATTGCCCGACGGCGCTGGCGGCGATCGCCGCGCCGAGGGGCGGTTCGCCTTGTACTCCGTCGCCGATGCCGCGCGGGACGCTGGTGCCCCCGACAAGCCGGCGAGGCAATCCAAGAAGTCGGTTGCCGAGCCGTCGGTCGCCGCCGAACTCGACTATCCGACCCTGACGCTGGCCCAGCTGCGAGCCCGAGTGCAATCGCTGGGTGTCGACGAGCTCGAAGCCCTGCTCGCCTACGAGCAGGCCACCAAGGCCCGGGCCCCGTTTGAGACGTTGCTGGCCAACAGGATCACCCGCGCGACCGCGAAGTGACCCGCACGGCCAATTCGGAGGCGAACTCAGCCGAGAACCCGTTCCCGGTTCGCGCGGTCGCGATCCGGGTCGCGGGCTGGATCGACAGGCTGGGAACGGTATGGGTGGAAGGACAGTTGGCTCAGATCAACATTCGCGCCCAATCCAAGACCGTGTTCATGGTGCTGCGCGACCCGGCGGCCGACATGTCGCTGACCGTGACGTGTCCGCGCGATCTGGTGCTGAGCGCGCCGGTGAAATTGGTTGAAGGCACACAGGTAGTCGTCTGCGGTAAGCCGTCCTTCTACACCGGTCGCGGCACATTCTCGTTGCGGCTCAGCGAGATTCGCGCAGTTGGTGTGGGTGAATTGCTGGCCCGCATCGACCGGCTGCGTCGGCTGCTGGACGCCGAAGGCCTCTTCGACCCGAGACTCAAGCGGCCTATTCCCTTCCTGCCGAACATGATTGGGTTGATCACCGGCCGGGCCAGTGCCGCCGAGCGCGACGTGACGACGGTGGCCGGCGCCCGCTGGCCCGCGGTGCGTTTCGCCGTGCGCAACACCGCCGTTCAGGGGCCCAACGCGGTCGCCCAGATCGTCGAGGCGCTACGCGAACTCGACCGCGACCAGGCGGTCGACGTGATCGTGCTGGCCCGTGGCGGCGGCAGCGTCGAAGACCTGCTGCCGTTCTCCGACGAGACGCTGTGCCGCGCGATCGCGGCCTGCCGGACGCCGGTGATCAGCGCCGTCGGCCACGAGCCCGACAATCCGCTGTGCGACCTGGTCGCCGATTTGCGCGCGGCCACCCCCACCGACGCGGCCAAGAGGATGGTCCCGGACACCGCCGCGGAGCAGCGGGGAATCCATGACCTGCGCCGGCGCAGCGCCCAGGCCCTACGCAATTGGGTATCTCGCGAACAGCGCGCGCTGACCCAGTTGCGCAGCCGCCCGGTGCTGGCCGAGCCGCTGAGCGCGCTGACGGCTCGCGCCGAGGAAATCCACCGCGCGCGCTCGGCGGTGCGCCGCGACATCACCCGGCTGGTCGCCGCCGAATCCGAACGCGTCGGCCACCTGTCCGCACGGCTGGCCACCCTGGGTCCTGCGGCCACCCTGGCCCGCGGCTACGCGGTGGTGCAGACCGTTCCCGCCGCCGAATCCGCCGAAAACATGCGCGTCCTGCGCTCCACGGACGAAGCGCCGCCCGGCACCCGGTTGCGGGTGCGGGTCTCCGACGGTGCCGTAACGGCGGTAAGTGAAGGGCTGACCGATGGTCACTGACGAAGACGACGGCCCGGGCAGCGCCTTGGACAAAGGAGAAGCCAAGTCGGTTACTCCTATTAGTCAGCTTGGCTACGAAGCGTGCCGCGACGAGCTGATCGAAGTCGTGCGTCTTCTAGAACAGGGCGGACTCGATCTCGATGCGTCGCTGAAGCTGTGGGAAAGAGGCGAGGAACTCGCGAAACGATGCGAAGAGCACTTAGCTGGAGCTCGCAAGCGAGTGGAGGACGCACTGGCGGCCGGGCAGGGCGAGGAGGCCTGAATCTCGGCCATATCCGCAAAATAAATTCCGCGATCTTTGCAAAACTGGAACGTGTTTCAGTTATCCTATCCGGCATGGGTGATGCATCACTGACAACCGAACTCGGCCGCGTCCTGGTCACCGGCGGCTCTGGGTTCGTCGGCGCCAACCTCGTGACGACCTTGCTCGACCGCGGGTACTCGGTACGTTCCTTCGACCGCGCTCCTTCGCCGCTCGCCGCGCATCCAAAGCTGCAGGTGTTGCAGGGGGACATCACCGACAAAGCCGTCTGCGCGCAGGCGGTGGAGGGCATCGACACGGTGTTCCACACCGCGGCGATCATCGACCTGATGGGCGGCGCGTCGGTGAGCGATGAATACCGTCAGCGCAGCTTCGCGATCAACGTCGGCGGTACCCAGAATCTGGTGGACGCCGGGCAGGCCGCCGGCGTGCAGCGATTCGTCTATACGTCATCCAACAGCGTGGTGATGGGCGGCCAGAACATCTCCGGCGGCGACGAGACCCTGCCCTACACCAGTCGGTTCAATGACCTCTATACCGAAACCAAGGTCGTCGCCGAACGATTCGTGTTGTCCCAGAACGGCGTTGGCGACATGCTGACGTGCGCGATCCGGCCCAGCGGCATCTGGGGCCGCGGCGACCAGACGATGTTCCGCAAATTGTTCGAGAGCGTGATCGCCGGACACGTCAAAGTCCTGATCGGCCGCAAATCGGCCCGGCTGGATAACTCTTACGTGCACAACTTGATTCACGGTTTCATCCTGGCCGCCCAACATCTGGTGCCCGGCGGCACCGCCCCCGGTCAGGCGTACTTCATCAACGACGCCGAGCCGATCAATATGTTCGAGTTCGCCCGGCCGGTGGTGGAGGCCTGCGGGCAGCCCTGGCCGCGAATACGGGTCAACGGCCCCATCGTGGCGGCTGCCATGACCGGCTGGCAGCGGCTGCACTTCCGGTTCGGAATACCGGCGCCCCTGCTGGAGCCGCTGGCGGTCGAACGGCTGTACCTGGACAACTTCTTCTCGGTCGCCAAGGCTTCCCGCGACCTCGGTTACCAGCCGCTGTTCACCACCGAGAAAGCCTTGACCGAGTGTCTGTCGTACTACGTGGAGATGTTCGAGCAGATGAAGCGGCAGGCCGAGATGGCCAAAGCCGCCGCCAAGCGGGCGGGCAGCGACGCTCGGTAGCACGGCCGCCGGTGCGGCGCGCAAGGGCGCTGCCGAAAACCCGCGCAGCGGGCTAAGGTTCAGCTGAACGGCGACGCGGAGGGCGGCACGGTTCGTATGAACACCGAATTCACGCTCACTCAGAAACGTGCGCTCGCGGTTTTCACGATGACCGCCCTGCTCTTCGGAGCCTATTTCCTACGAGACTTCTTCGTCCTCATCGTGGTCGCCGGGGTCGGAGCGTATTTATTCACGCCGCTGTTCAATCGGTTCAACAGACGCCTTGGCACCGGTCTGTCGGCCACCTGCACCCTGTTATCGGCACTGGCGATGGTCATCGTTCCGATCGGACTCTTGGTGGTCTTGGCGATCGTCCAGATTTCCCGCATGGTCGACAGCGTCGCCGGGTGGGTCAAGACTACCGACCCGAGCGAGCTCGGCGACAAAGTGCTGCACGCCGTCAACGACCTGGCAGCGCGAGTCCCCTTCCTACACATCACGATAACGTCGGAGATGCTTCGGAAGGCCATGGTCACGGGAGCTCAGAATGCCGGTCAATGGCTCCTGCATTTCCTGCAAGGTGCCGCCGGAGGTATCGCCGGTGCCGTCACGTACGCGATCATCTTCGTGTATGTGTTCATGGCACTGCTTGTGCACCGCGACAAGGTGCTGACCTTGATCGGCCAGCTCAACCCGCTCGGCGACGAAGTCACCGATCTCTACCTGAAGAAGACGGGTGCGATGGTGCGCGGCACCGTGTTCGGCCAGTTCGTCATAGCGCTCTGCCAGGGTGTTGCCGGTGCCGTGTCGATCTACGTCGCCGGATTTCACCACGGCTTCTTCATTTTCGCGATTCTGCTGACCGCGCTGTCCATCATTCCGCTGGGTGGCGGCATCGTGACGATTCCGTTCGGCATCGGGATGATCTTCTACGGCAACATCTTTGGTGGCGCCTTCGTAGTGTTGTGGCATCTCCTGGTTGTCACCAACATCGACAACTTCTTGCGCCCGATCCTGGTACCACGCGACGCGCGGCTTAATTCGGCGCTCATGTTGCTGTCGGTATTCGCCGGAATCGCCATGTTCGGCCCGTGGGGCATCATCATCGGGCCGGTACTGATGATCCTGATCGTCACGACCATCGACGTCTACCTTGCGGTCTACAAGGGCGTCGAGCTGGTGGACGCCGAGAACGAAGCACCCGCGCGCCGCAGCTGGCTGCCACGCCGGAAGGCAAAGGCAACCGCTGACTTTAAGTCAACCGCTGAGTGAGGAATTCGACGACCCGCTTGCGGGCCTCGTAAGCGGGCTGACCGTCGATTTCACGGACCTCGTCGGTGAGCACCGAGTGCGCCATCTTGCCGAAACCGTGTTCGTTGCCCGGGCGTGAATCGATCTCGATCACCTCGAACGCGTCACCGAGGCGCTCCTTGAGCGCGGTAAATCGCTCGCGCGGAGACATCGAGTCTTCGCTGAAGCGCAAGCCCATCGCGCACAAGCCGTCGTTGGCAGCGCGATCGGCGATGGTGGTCATCTCGGATTCACTCAGCCCGGTGTCGCTGCGACGCGTAAGGCCCAGCGGAAACGGTACCGACGGCTGGCTGAGCACCGGAGCCAGCACGCTGTCGTCGACCGCGGCGGCCAGCGCGAAACCGCCGGTGAAACAATTGCCGATCACGCCAACGCCCTTGCCCGGCGTCGACGCATTCAAATCACGGGCCAGCGCACGCAGGAATAAGGACACCGGCCGCTGCTTGTTGGTTGCGAATGCCGCGAATTCCTTTGCCACACAGGCCCGCGCGATGCTGGCTGCGGTGTAGCCGACGGTCTTCGGCTTGCCCGGCTCTCCGAACAGCGACGGCATGGCGACGGTAAAACCGTTGTCCACCAAATGATTACCCAGGCCCAGTACGCCGGGATGGATCCCGGGTATCTCAGGAATCAACACCACCCCGGGGCCGGTGCCCTTGCGATAGACGTCATGGGTATAACCACCGCCGGTGAACGGTTCGACTAACCATCCGGAAAGGTCTGCTTCGGGTGCGGTCACGGCGGGCCCCTTCTATCGGCTTGTCGGGAGCGGTGGCTGCGACTGTGTCGCGACCGCCAGGGTACGGAACTGGTCGGTGCTTGCGGCACCGGTGATCGCGATCTGGGTGGCGCCGGCGGGGCTGGTCAGCTTGGTGGTCCATATCGCCTCGGCGTCGGCACCACTTTGACCGGTGCCGCGATAGATGATCCAGTTTGTTCCCGAGACGTCGACCGTTCCGGTCGGGTACGCCGACGGATGAATCGAGCCGATCAGCTTGTCCTCATCGGCGTTGCTCTGCGTCAGGCTGACATACATCCCGGTTGGGCTGATGTATCCCACCGTCGAGGTGGCCGCATTCAGCCGCTGACCATTGGATGTCCGCCCGTTCTCGATACCGCCGCGGCCGCCGGAGTTGGGCTGCCAGCCCGCAGGTAAGTGAGGTAGCCGGATCGGGAATCCCAGCGTCTGGGCATCGGCACGCAAGGCCATCGCCGCGTCGTAGGACGGGATGGTTCCCTTGTTCGTCCCGGCAGGCTGGAATGAACACATCCCGACCAGGCCGGCCAGCAGGATGCACCCGATCACCAGCGGTGCCAGCGACCAGAACATGTCGCGACCGTCCTGCAGCAGGCGCGGTTTGGCCGGCCTGGGTACCGGTACCGGCTCACCGGCCGGATCGGCGTTGGGCTGCTCCTCGGTCACCCCACGAGTATCCCAGCCCGCTGTCAACAGCCACAGCCCAGATCCAGCGGACCGATCTGCTTCTGGGACAATCAGCAACCATGACAGCATCGGGCGGATCCCGTTCGCATCGCACCGCGACTGCGGCCCACGACCCGCAGGTAAGGGCACGTGGCGAAGCCCCGGACCGCAACCTGGCCCTGGAACTGGTACGGGTCACCGAGGCCGGCGCGATGGCCGCCGGCCGCTGGGTGGGCCGTGGCGACAAGGAGGGCGGGGACGGCGCGGCCGTCGACGCGATACGCGAGCTGGTCAACACGGTCTCCATGCGCGGGGTCGTGGTCATCGGCGAGGGCGAAAAAGACGAAGCCCCGATGTTGTTCAACGGCGAAGAGGTCGGCAACGGCGACGGACCGGACTGCGACTTCGCCGTCGACCCGGTGGATGGCACCACGCTGATGAGCAAGGGCATGCCCAACGCCATCTCGGTGCTGGCGGTGGCCGATCGCGGCGCGATGTTCGATCCGTCGGCGGTGTTCTACATGAACAAGATCGCCGTCGGACCCGACGCCGCAGACGTGCTGGACATCACCGCGCCGATCGCCGAGAACATTCGGGCGGTCGCCAAGGTCAAGGGACTGTCCGTGCGCGACATGACCGTGTGCATCCTGGACCGGCCCCGTCACGGTCAGCTCATCCAAGACGTACGCGACACCGGGGCTCGGATTCGGCTGATCACCGACGGCGACGTGGCGGGCGCCATCTCCACCTGCCGGCCGGGCTCGGGCACCGACATGCTGGCCGGAATCGGCGGCACCCCGGAAGGCATCATCGCCGCCGCCGCGATCCGGTGCATGGGCGGCGCCATCCAGGCCCAGCTGGCCCCTAAGGACGACGCCGAACGCCGCAAGGCGCTGGACGCGGGCTACGACCTGGACCAGATCCTGGCCACCCGGGATCTGGTGTCCGGCGACAATGTCTTCTTCTGCGCCACCGGGGTCACCGACGGCGACCTGCTGCAGGGTGTGCACTACTCCCCGGGCGGTTGCACCACGCAGTCGATCGTGATGCGGTCGAAGTCGGGCACCGTCCGCATGATCGAGGCCTACCACCGGCTTTCGAAGCTCAACGAATATTCCGCCATCGACTTCACCGGCGACAGCACCGCCGCTTATCCCCTGCCGTAACCGCGATAGCACACCCCGACGAAGAGGAACTGATTCATGGCCGACAGCGGCGAATATCGCATCGAGCACGACACCATGGGCGAGGTGCGGGTACCCGCAAAAGCATTGTGGCGAGCGCAAACTCAGCGCGCCGTGGAGAACTTTCCGATCTCGGGCCGGGGGCTGGAGCGCACCCAGATCCGCGCGTTGGGACTGCTGAAGGGGGCCTGCGCGCAGGTCAACAGAGACCTCGGGCTGCTGGCACCGGAGAAAGCCGACGCGATCATCGCGGCGGCTGCTGAGATCGCCGACGGCCAACACGACGACCAGTTCCCGATCGACGTCTTCCAGACCGGCTCGGGCACCAGCTCCAACATGAACACCAACGAGGTGATCGCCAGCGTCGCGGCCGCCAACGGCGTCACGGTGCACCCCAACGACGACGTCAACATGTCGCAGTCGTCGAACGACACCTTCCCGACCGCCACCCACATCGCGGCCACCGAAGCCGCGGTCCGCCATCTCATTCCGGCGCTCGAGATACTGCACGACGCACTGGCAACCAAAGCCCGCGAGTGGCACACCGTGGTCAAGTCGGGCCGCACACACCTGATGGACGCCGTCCCGGTGACGCTCGGCCAGGAGTTCAGCGGATACGCCCGCCAGATCGAGGCCGGGATCGAGCGGGTGCGTGCCACGCTGCCGCGGCTGGGTGAATTGGCGATCGGCGGAACCGCGGTGGGCACCGGGCTCAATGCTCCCGACGGCTTCGGCGTCAAGGTGGTCGAAGCACTGGTCGCTTCGACGGGATTGTCCGAATTACGCACGGCAGCAAACTCTTTCGAGGCCCAAGCCGCGCGCGATGGCCTGGTGGAGGCGTCCGGTGCACTGCGCACCATCGCGGTGTCACTGACCAAGATCGCCAACGACATCCGCTGGATGGGGTCCGGGCCACTGACCGGTTTGGCCGAGATCCAACTGCCCGATCTGCAGCCGGGTAGCTCGATCATGCCCGGGAAAGTCAATCCGGTTCTGCCAGAGGCAGTTACGCAGGTCGCCGCGCAGGTGATCGGCAACGACGCCGCGGTTGCTTGGGGCGGGGCAAGTGGCGCCTTTGAGCTCAACGTCTACATCCCGATGATGGCCCGCAACATCTTGGAGTCATTCAAGCTGCTGACCAACGTGTCAAAGCTGTTCGCCGAGCGCTGCATTACCGGGCTATCGGCCAATGTCGAGCATCTGCGCGAGCTGGCCGAGTCGTCGCCGTCGATCGTGACACCGTTGAACTCGGCGATCGGCTATGAAGAAGCGGCCGCCGTGGCCAAACAAGCGCTCAAAGAGAAAAAGACAATCCGCCAGACCGTCATCGACCGCGGGCTGATCGGCGAGAAGTTGTCGGTCGAGGAGCTGGACCGCCGGCTTGACGTGTTGGCGATGGCCAAGGTCAAACCGGCGAACTAGGCAGGGGTGGTTAACTAATGACGGTTCCTCCGAGCGGTCCCTACGGTCAGGATCCGTACGGAGCGAATCCGTATGGGCAAGGCCCCTATTGGGGCGGCCCGCCGCAAGGCGGCCCACCCCCGTACCCGCAGGGCGGCCCCTACTCGCAGCCGCAGAGCGGTCCGCACGCCTACCCGCCGACCGGTCCGTACCCCAATCCCGCGGGCGGTATGGATCCCTCCGCGCCCGGCTACCCCGGCCAGCCGTTTCCTGCGCCGGGCCAGCAGTATCCCCCGAACTGGCCACCAGGGTCCTACCCTCCCGGACCACCGCCGAACGGGCCGCGGTCGAACATGCCATGGTTGATCGTTGCCGGCATCGCGGTGCTGGGCGTCATCGCGCTGGTGGTGATCCTGGTGCTCAGCCTCGGCAGCGAACCCAAGTCCCCCAAGGCAAGTCCCTCGACGACGGCCGCGCCGACGTCGCAGCCGAGCGGTTCCGGGCAGCAGACCGCCAGCGATTGCACCCCCAATGTGTCCGGGGGTGACAAGCCCGTGGGGGGCGCCCCGATCAAGGCCGGCAAGTTGTCGTTCCCGGCCACCGCGGCGCCTGGCTGGATGCCGTTCTCGGACGACCAGACTCCGAATCTCATTGGCGCGGTGGGCCTCGCGCAGGAGGTGCCCGGCGCCAACCAGTGGGTGATGCAGGCCGAGGTCGCCGTCAGCAACTTCGTCTCCAGCATGGATGTCACCGCGCAGGCAGCGAAGTTGATGAATTGCGTGGCCGAAGGCCCCGGCTATTCAAACGCCTCGCCGACGCTGGGCCCGATCAAGAAGTCGTCGATCACGGTGGAGGGAATCAAGGCCGCCCGGGTGGATGCCGACGTCACGATCGCCGACCCCGCCCGCAACGTGAAGGGCGACGCCGTGATCATCATCGCGGTCGACACCAAGCCAGTCACCATCTTCCTGGGTGCAACACCCATCGGCGATGCGGCCTCGGCGGGACTGCTCAACCAGGTGATCGGGTCGCTGAAGGTCACGAAGTGACGCGGCCGGTGTCGCGGTAGTTCGCGGTTAGGCGGGATCCGCCGGCGCCGAGATGTGCGTGGCTTCCGAGCGGCCGCGCAGCACCGTGGAGTAGCACTCCGCCCAGTGCCCCCGTTCGGTCTCGTCGGCGCGGTCGATGGCCGCTGCCGAACACAGGATCCGCCGATCCGAGGTTTTGGCGAGGTCGGCCAGCCGTGCGGCCTCGTTGACCGCATCACCGATTACCGTGTATTCATAGCGGTTTTCGGCACCGATGTTGCCGGCGAAGACGCGGCCCGCCGAAACCCCGATCCCGAAATCGACCACGGGTAGCCGGCGCAGTTGGGTGCCCAGCGTGCGCGCCGTGGCCAGCGCCGCCGATGCCGGCTCGCTCGTCCGCAACGGCACCCCGAAGATCGCAAGCGCGGCATCGCCCGCGAATTTGTTGATCAGGCCGTGATGTTCGTCGACAGCGTCGACGACGATCCGGAAGAAGTCGTTGAGCACGTCGGCAACCTCTTGGGGCGGACGGCTTTCCGCGAGCTGGGTCGAGCCCACCAGATCGATGAATAGGACCGCAGCCTCAACCACATCTCCCGACAGCGATGCGCCCTCTTCGAGGGCGCGCTGGGCCACGTCGGCGCCAACGTGGCGTCCGAACAGGTCGCGTAACCGGTCTCGCTCGGCGAGCCCGGCTACCATTCGGTTGAATCCCGTTTGCAGACGCCCGATTTGGGATCGCTCGTAGGCGCCGACGGCTGTGTCGATGTGGCCGCGTTCGACCTGCCCCATCGCGTCGACGACTTCGCCGATCGGATCCGAAATCGATCGCGATGTCAGAATCATCGTGGGCAGCCCGAGCAGCAGCGCGGCCAGCGACACCACCAGAACGGGCCCGTCCAACGAGGCAGACTTCTGAATCAGCCAGCCGTACGAGCGCAGCACGACGAGGGTTGCCACAACTCCGATGGGAAGTGCGCTGACCAGAAACCACTGCATGACCAGTCGCGCGAATACCCCCGGCACCGCCAATCGAGGCTCGAGCCCCCGGGTCGCGGTGCCCATGATGGGCCGCAGGGTGCGTTGCGCGAGCAGCATTCCCGTGCCCGCGGCGGCCGGCCCACCGAGTAGGACGCCGAGGCCCATCGGCAAGAGCAACGTGGCGCCGCCGCCAAGATTGAAAAGCAGAAAGATGATGCCGGCCGCCCCCCAGGCCACCAGCAGGATCACCGTCTGGCGGCCGGCGAGTTTCATCGCGGCTTCCTGTTGCGCCGGTGTGGGTTCCTGGCCGGCGGCATACCACCGCAGCGTGGGAGCAAGGCTGAACATACCGGCCACCGCGACACCGACGATCCCCAGCGCCACCAGCAGCACAACTATCGTCGTGTTCATTTCCGCAAAGACGACGCTGGTTGTGGCGGAAACGTGGCCCCGCAGCGGAATCAGGATGGCGGCGACGTCGATGACGGCAATGATGTAGGACAGCGCAAGGTCGACCGCATACTCAATGGATAGCCGGCGAGCTGACTTGCGCTGCGCCGTCTCGGATGTCGCCACTGGCTCGCGCGAATCTCGCGCGCCCCGACTTCGCCGCCTGTCCGCTTTCATCACCGTATAAAGGTAGCCGCGCGTCCCCTAAGCGCCATTATTTGGCCCACCCGAGTTCTGCCCCGGGATGTCGGTGATCGGGAAGTTCGGCATCGGCTTGGGCGAGGGAGTATTGGGCAGCGTCGGGATCTCGCCCGCCGGGATGTCGTGAAGTTGGTTGGCGGGTGGTCCATTTTCCCGGCTGCCGTAGCTGCTGCCCGGCGCCCGCGGCCCGAGCAGCTCGCTGACCGTCACCAGGCGGTAGCCGTTGGCCTTGAGCACCGGAATGAACTGGTAGACCAGGTCAACGGTGCTCGAGTAGGTGTCGTGGAACAACACCACCGAGCCCGGCTTGATGTACGTCATCAGCATGTACCGCGTCGCCGCGGTGTTCGAGTCGTTCGCCCAATCGAAAGGGATGACATCCCAAAGGATTTCGGCCAGCCCATAGCGGGCGGCGGTCTGACGTACCTCCGGGGTGGACAGCCCGCCGGCGGGACGGTACAGCGTGGGAGCCTGCCCGGTCGCGGCGTTGATCGCGTCGTTGGCCTTGGAGAACTGTGCGGCAATGTCGTCTGGTGGGACCGTCGCCATGTTGGGGTGTTCCCAGGTGTGACTGCCGATTTCCATGCCGGCGTCAGCGATGCGCTTGGCTCCGGCCGGGTTGGCGGCAACCTTGTTGCCGATCAGGAAGAAGGTGGCCTTGGCGTCGTTGTCCGTCAGGATCTGCAACAGCCGCTCGTCGAACGGGCCCGGCCCGTCGTCGAACGTCAGCGCGACACACTTGACCACCGAGCAGCTCAGGTTGTCGGCGCGCGTCACGTGACCGGTCAGGCCACCGATCACCAGCACCGCACCGGCGGCCACCACACCGAACACGGTCCGCCAATAGCGCCAGGCCTGGCTGTCAGGTCGTTTCGGCACCCTGGCAGCCTACTCGCCTTCGAGTGTGCAACCTGGGCGCCGAGTGTGCGCACAGGGCGGTGAAACGGCTCAAATCCCGCCGTCAACGCACACTCAAGCTGCGGCCGCGTCAGTTCGGCCCGGCGATTTCCTCGAGCATCTCGGTGACCAGCGCGGCAATCGGCGACCGCTCGCTACGCAACAGGGTGATGTGCGCGAAAAGCGGGTGGCCTTTGAGCTTCTCGATCACGGCGGCAACGCCGTCATGGCGGCCGACCCGCAGGTTGTCACGCTGGGCGACGTCGTGGGTCAGCACCACCCGCGACCCCGACCCCAGCCTGGACAACACGGTCAGCAAGACGTTGCGCTCCAGCGACTGCGCTTCGTCGACGATGACGAACGAGTCGTGCAGCGAGCGCCCCCGGATGTGAGTCAGCGGCAGTACTTCGAGCATGCCCCGGGACAGCACTTCCTCCAGCACGGCCGGGCTGGCCAGACCTTCCAGGGTGTCGAAGACCGCCTGCGCCCAGGGGCCCATCTTTTCGCTCTCGCTGCCGGGCAGGTAGCCCAGCTCCTGGCCGCCGACGGCGTACAGCGGGCGGAACACCACCACTTTGCGCTGGGTCCGCCGTTCCAGTACCGCGTCCAGACCAGCGCACAAGGCCAGTGCGGACTTACCGGTGCCGGCTTTGCCACCCAGCGACACAATGCCCACCGACTCGTCGAGCAGCAGGTCGAGCGCCACGCGTTGCTCGGCGGAGCGGCCCCGCAGCCCGAACACCTCGCGGTCACCACGAACAAGTTGAACTCGTTTGGCGGCAGTGACCCGGCCCAGTGCGTGAGAGCTACCGCCGAGCAGCCGAATTCCGGTGTGGCAGGGCAGATCCCGGGCCTCAGCCAGGTCGATCTCGCCGTCGGCGAAGAGCGCGTCGATGTCTTCTGCGGCGGTCTCGATCTCCTGCATCCCCGGCCAACCGGAGACCACGACATCCTGGGCGTGGTACTCGTCGGCGGCCAGGCCCACCGCGGCGGCCTTGACGCGCAGCGGAATGTCCTTGCTGACCAACGTGACAAGTTTGCCTTCGGCCGCGAGGTTGGCCGCGCAGCTCAAGATCCGGGAATCGTTGCTGTCGGTGCGGAATCCGGCGGGCAGCACGGCGGGGTCGGTGTGGTTGAGTTCGACGTGCAGCGTACCGCCTTGTGCCCCAACAGGAATCGGCTGATCCAACCGTCCGTGCTCCAGCCGAAGGTCATCGAAAAGACGCAACGCCTGACGGGCGAACCATCCCAGCTCATGATGGTGGCGTTTGGCCTCCAGTTCGCTGATCACCACCAACGGGACCACCACCTCGTGCTCGGCGAACCGGCTGCACGCCCATGGGTCGGACAGCAGCACGGAAGTGTCGATCACGTAAGTCCGGATTTCGGTCACGTAGCGCTCCTCGTGCGGGATAAGCCCGCGCGGACCCGCACAGGCATGTCGGCGGGAACTGCGACACAAGGACCGGGGCCGGTCCTTCCCTCGAGCTGACGGGAGGTGCCGCCCTGGCAGCAAAGCATGACGCTGACCATCGAGAATGACGCTACTCTCGTCGCCGCTTTGCCGCCGCGCAGACGCGCCGACGCCGGGTGACGACCCACGACGAAGAGTCGCGCAGTCGCTCGCGAAGGTTGGCTTAGCCGCCGACGAACTGCCGCAGCTGGGGTTCGTCAGCGACACCCCATGCGGTGATGCGGTCGGAGATGGCCTGGCGCAGCTCGGCGGGGCCGAAAATTCCGGCGGCGGCGACGTTTTGCACCTTGTCCTGATACGTGTTGATGTCGCCGCCGACGACCTGGAGGTCGGCCGCACGGGCAGCGATCGCGGCGATTGTCTCGTCGCGCGAGTACTCGAGGCAGTGCGCGACGAGATTCGAGAAGAACTCCTCGTGCCGCGCCTCGTCCCGGGCGATCCGGTCGATAAGCCCGGCCAAAATAGGCTCCTCGAGCCTTGCGGCCAGGTTCCGGCACAAGACGGCATGGGTGCGCTCGGTGAACGCCATGTAGACCAGGGTTTCCACCTGCGTGTACGTATCGGCGCGGTAGCCCTGCATCAGGTACTGGACTCGGGCCTCTTCGTTGGCGGTGGGGTCCACCTCGCGGGTCACCACCAGGTATTGGCGCAGCGCGATGGCGTGCAGATGCTCTTCGGCGGTCCACCGGCCGAGCCAGCGACCCCACCACTCCTCGAGGATGAAGTGCTCGACAAGCTCGCGGTGATGGCTGGCCAGGTCGTCTTTGAGCAGCAACATGATCTCGCAGGCGTCGGTGAAGGCCCGCGGCAGCGTCATGCTGGACGGCTCCCAGTCACGTCCGCCGAGGAAGGCGAAGTTCTCGCCTCGGTCGAAGGGCACGTAGTCGTGGGCGAACCAGATTTCCTCGGTGCTGAGGTGGCGGTCCATGTTCGCTTCGACGATCGGCGCGAGTTCCAGGATCAGCGCGTTTGCGACAGGTCTCTGTGCCATGAGATTACTGTAACCCGCCGACACACATGCATGAAAACGGCCGAGCGTGTCGGACCAAACGGTGACCTTGCTCCCCGGGGAGGAGTTACCGCCCGATCAGGGCCCAGTCCTCGAGGCCCTCGTACAGCGGGAACTCCTGGGCGAGCCGCGTCACTCGCTGCCGCAGCCCCGACACGTCGGCCGAGCTGCCGGCCGCCAACGCGGTGGCGATGACGTCGGCGACCTCGGTGAACTCGTCGTCGCCGAAGCCGCGGGTGGCCAGCGCGGGGGTCCCGATCCGCAGACCCGACGTGACCATCGGCGGCCGCGGGTCGTTGGGCACGGCGTTGCGGTTGACCGTGATGCCGACCTCGTGCAGCAGGTCCTCGGCGGCCTGGCCGTCGAGCGGGGAGTTGCGCAGGTCGACCAGCACCAGGTGGACGTCGGTGCCGCCGCTGACCACCGAAACGCCGGCCTTGGCGACATCGGCGGCCAAGAGCCGGTCGGCCAGGATCCGCGCACCCGACAGCGTGCGCTGCTGCCGCTCAGCGAATTCGGGCGTGCCCGCGATCTTCAGCGCGACCGCCTTACCCGCGATGACGTGCATCAGCGGACCGCCTTGCTGGCCGGGGAACACCGCCGAGTTGATGGCCTTGGCGTACTCCTGCTTCCCCAGGATCATCCCGGAGCGGCCGCCACCGAGCGTCTTGTGAATGGTGGTGGACACCACATCCGCGTGCGGTATCGGAGAGGGGTGCAATCCGACGGCGACCAGGCCCGCGAAGTGCGCCATGTCCACCCAGAGCTTGGCGTCTACCTCGTCGGCGATCGACGCGAACGCCGCGAAGTCGAGAATCCGCGGATACGCCGACCAGCCGGCGATGATCACCTTCGGACGGAAGTCGAGCGCCTGAGCGCGCACCACGTCCATGTCGACGAGATGCGTCGTCGGGTCGACGCCGTAAAAGGCGTTCTCGTAGAGCTTGCCGGAGAAGTTGAGCTTCATGCCGTGGGTCAGATGCCCACCGTTAGCCAGATCCAGGCCCAGCAGCCGCTCCCCCGGCGACATCAGGGCGTGCAGCACCGCGGCGTTGGCCTGGGCGCCGGAGTGCGGCTGCACATTGGCGAAGTCGGCACCGAACAGCGCCTTGGCGCGGTCGCGGGCGATGTTCTCCACCACGTCGACGTGCTCGCAGCCGCCGTAGTAACGCCGGCCGGGCAGCCCCTCGGCGTACTTGTTGGTGAGCACGCTGCCCTGGGCCTGCAGAACCGAGCGGGGCACGAAATTCTCCGACGCGATCATCTCGAGGGTGTCGCGCTGCCGGCCGAGCTCTTTGCCGAGCAGCTCGGCAATGTCCGGGTCGACTTCGGCGAGCGGGGCGGACATCAAGGACGCGGTTACGCGGGCATCAGGTGCAGCAGTCACGAGCGCCAGTCTATCGAGTGGTGGTTTAAGCCAGCCCAGCCGTGTGGCACGCGATCGCCCCTGCCACACTGGCACTATGCCGCGGCTGAGCGAGCCGAGTCCCTATGTGGAGTTCGACCGAAAGCAATGGCGCTCGCTCCGCATGTCGACGCCGCTGGCCCTCACTGAAGAGGAACTTGTCGGCCTGCGTGGTCTCGGCGAGCAGATCGACCTGCTCGAGGTCGAAGAGGTGTATCTGCCGCTGGCCCGGCTCATCCACCTTCAGGTCGCAGCCCGGCAGCGATTGTTCGCTGCTACTGCGGAATTCCTCGGCGAGCCGCAGCAGAACCCGGACCGGCCGGTGCCGTTCATCATCGGCGTGGCCGGAAGCGTTGCGGTCGGAAAGTCGACCACCGCCCGTGTGCTGCAGGCGTTGCTGGCCCGCTGGGATCACCATCCCCGGGTAGACCTGGTGACCACCGACGGCTTTCTCTACTCGAATGCCGAGCTGGACCGGCGAAACCTCATGCACCGCAAGGGTTTTCCGGAGAGCTACAACCGCCGGTCGCTGATGCGGTTTGTCACGTCGGTCAAATCGGGTTCCGACCACGCGTGTGCGCCGGTCTACTCACACCTGCGCTACGACGTCATCGCCGGGGCCAATCACGTGGTCCGGCACCCGGACATCCTGATTCTGGAGGGCCTCAACGTACTGCAGACCGGCCCCACCCTGATGGTGTCGGACCTGTTCGACTTCTCGCTGTACGTGGACGCTCGGATCGAGGACATCGAGCAGTGGTACGTGTCGCGGTTCTTGGCGATGCGCGGCACCGCGTTCGCGGACCCGGAATCGCACTTCCACCACTACTCGGCGCTCAACGACACGAAGGCCGTCGCGGCCGCGCGTGAGATCTGGCGGTCGATCAACCGGCCCAATCTGGTCGAAAACATTCTGCCGACGCGCCCCCGCGCGACCCTGGTGCTGCGCAAGGACGCCGACCACTCCATCAACCGGCTGCGGCTGCGCAAGCTGTAGCGCGCTCTAACCCGGAAATGGCCGGAGCGGGGCGGATCTCCGCAGGGTCCAGCGGAGGCGCCCCGCACCGGCGGGAAAGGGGAGTTACGCAGGCTGCAGCCGGCGCAGTCCCAGGTACTGCAGTCTCGCGAAAGCCGCGGTGTAGACGCCACTGCCCAGCGTTGCGACCACCCCGGTCGCGGTCATGGGCACCGCCTCCACCGCCACAACGGAGCCCAGCGTGAACACGCTGTTGGCCACGACGACACCGACGCCGGCACTGCGCAAGTTCGGCCACGCCGCCAGGCTGAACACCACCAGGCCGTAGAGCACGAAAAAGGCGCCCAGGCCGTATTCCAGGTCGGAACTCAGGCCGGTCAGTGAGGACAGCGGGTCGGCGAAGAAGGCCACGGCCAGACCGAACAGCCCCGTCAACGTGGCATCTGCACGCATGGCGAAGCGCAGCAGCGAGTCGGTCGCGGCGTACAGGTGCCTGGTTTGGATGCCAGATACAGCGGACATGTGATTACTCCTCGCGATGGCGTTTTGTGTCGAACTGGTTTGAGCGTGCCGCCAGAGCACTGCCATATCGACCCGTGGCACTGCCAACTGCTGCCACGGAAGAAGAGACCAGGGATTTCTTCCGGGTATTCCCGTGGGTCGGCGGTGAATGCGGATTGTTATACGGCGACCGCCTCGACGATGCTGTACGGCGATGCCGTTGCCACCACCCGCGTCATCCGGAATCCGGCACGGTCGAGCAATTCGGCATACCCCGCGGCGGTGCGCTCGCGGGCGTCGAATTCGACCAGGATTTCCAGGTCGAGCCAGTTGCCCACGAAATCGCGATCGTGCCCGGGAAGAACCATTTCGACCAGCAGCACATGCTTGCCGAGCCCGGCCGCCTTCCGCACGTTGCGCAGGATCTGCAGCGCCTGGTCGTCGGGCCAGTCGTGGATGATGTGCTTGAGGACGTAGGCGTCGCCGCCCTCGGCCACGTTCTCGAAGAAGGAACCTTCGACCAGCTTGACCCGGTCGGCCACCCGATGCTGCTTGAGCAGGGCCGGTGCGTCCGCGACAACATGGGGCTGGTCGAACAGAATCCCTTGGGCTTGCGGCGTGGCATTCAAGATTGCGGCCAGCAGCCGACCGCGCCCACCGGCGACGTCGACGATCGTCCCGTAGCGGCTGAAGTCGTAGCCCGCGATGACCGATGGGATCGCCAACTCCGAGATGCTGGTCATGGCTTCGTTGAAATTTTCGTCGAGTTCCTTTTCTCCGGACAGGTATTCAAAGATCGGTTTACCGCGCATTTCGGGAACAACGGAACGGCGGGTGCGGATGGCGGTCGTGACGTTGCTCCAATGCTCGCGATGCTGGGGCGCACCGACGTATCGAGCCATGCCTCGCAGCGAGACATCGCCATCGCTGCGCAGCGTGTCCGCGAGCGGGTTGAGGGTATAGCGCCCGTCGCGCAGTTGACGGAACACGCCGCGGCCGATCAACGCCCGCAACAGGCGCCCGACGGTGTCGGCATCCGCATCGACCGCGTCGGCCAGCTCGTCGACCGACAGCGGGCCGTTCGCCAGCGCATCGGCGATGCCGAGATCGGCCGCAGCGGTAATCGCCTGCGCGACCCAAGCATTCGAGATCATTTCCATCATCGCGGCCGGCGGCGGAACCATATTCCGGTGCAACTGACCGACGTGATGGCGAGCAATATCGACGATCCGAGCAATCTGAACAGACGGAACAGACGGAATTCTTGGTGAAAACATAAGTACTCCTTCAGAATTGGGGATGCTTCCGGCGGATTTGCCTCAGCGCTAGACGGCAACTGCTTCGACGACGCTGTACGGCGATACCGTCTGCACCACTCGCGTCATACGAAAGCCGGCGCGGCTCAGCAGTCGGCCGTATTGGGCGGCGGTGCGCTCACGGGCGCCGGCTCCGACGTGCATCTCCAGGTCTAGCCAGTTGCCGGGAAATTCGCGATTATGCTGCGGGATAACGAATTCCACGATCAACACATGCTTTCCGACGCCGGCCGCTTTGCGAATGTTCCCAAGGATTTGCACCGCCTCGTCGTCGGGCCAGTCATGGATGATGTGCTTGAGGAGGTAGGCGTCGCCACCCTCGGCCACGGTCTCGAAGAAGGAACCTTCGACCAGCTTGACCCGGTCGGCCACCCGATGTTCCTCGAGTAATGCCGAGGCGCCCGCGACCACGTGCGGCTGGTCGAACAGAATGCCCCGGGCTTGCGGCGTGGCTTTCAAGATTTCGGCCAAGCATCCGGCCGTGCCCCCCGGCGACGTCGACGATCGTCGAGTACCGGCTGAAGTCGTAGCCGGCGATGACCGGCGGGATCGCAAGCCCGGACATGCTAGTCATGGCCTCATTGAAAATCTCGTCGAGTTCCGGTTCCCCGGCGATGTACTCGAAGGCCGGTTTGCCGCGTAGTTCGGGGATTACGGCCCGGCCGGTGCGAATCGAGTCGGTGAGGTGGCTCCAGTGCTCCCGCTCCTGAGGTGCACCCACAAACCGGGCGAATGCGCGCAGTGAGGTATCGGCGTCGCTGCGTAGCGTGTCCGCCAGCGGGGTGAGGTCGTAGCGCCCGTCCCGGCGCCGACGGAAAACGCCTCGCGAGATCAAGGCCCTCAGCAGACGACTGACGGTGTCGGCATCCGCATCGACGGCGTCCGCCAATTCGTCGACCGACAGCGGTCCCTTGGCCAGCGCGTCGGCGATGCCCAGGTCGGCGGCGGCGGTAATCGCCTGCGCGACCCAAGCATTCGTGACCAGTTCCATCATCGCGGCCGGCGGCGGAACCATGCGTTGGTGTAGCTGACCGACGTGGTGCCGGACTCTCTCGATGGCTCGCGCGAATTGTGCGGGCGGAAGGGTTGGCGAAAACATAAGTCCCCCTAGCAGACTCGGGATGAGCACGGTGCAGGCCGGTCGGCCGCATATACCCGTATTCGTTGCCAGTTCACCCGAAGATGGGCCGCAGGGCCATTACAACCGCCGTTGTCATCCCGATAATGTTTGCCGCCGGTGACACACGCCACAGTGCTCGCGGGCGTTACCGCGCCCGCAGCGGCGCCGGGCTACTCGCTGGGGACGCCGACACGTCCGCGAAGATCGGCGGCGATCAGCCGAGCCGCGGCGTTTTGCCAGTTATGCAGCGAGCGCTGTGGGACCTCCGTCACCAACCACTGCCAGGCCTGCCGCGCGGTCGGATCCAGACCCGAGGCGGTGGCATTCTGCGCGTAGGCGCGCACCCCGACGACGTAGGGGAAATACAGCGAGTTGTAATACCGCCACTGTTCGGTGGTTCCGAAATCGCCGCCGTCGCGCGGCTTGAGCCGCCCGATGCCGTCGGCCAGGACGGCCTTGAGTTCGTTGGCCCGCTCGACCGGGTGGTCGGGCGCTCCCCGGGCGGCAAGCCGCTCGTCGATCACCGGCAATGCGGTCAGCGGACTGGCGACCAGCTTGGTCAGGTCACCGTAATGGCCCAGGGCCCGGCGGGTGAGCCTGGCGAAGGTTTCGTCGTCGACGTCGCCGAGCGGATCCACCGACCGCAACGGCAGTGCCGCCCCCGTGTGCCGCAGCGCGGCCCGATCCGCCTGCAGCGCAGGTGATTTCGAGAACGCCAGCCGGTCGAGCACCCCGGCCAGCGGGTCGGCCAGCACCTGCACCGCGAGGGCGATCGCCAGAATGCTGAACAGCAGTACCGTCAGCGCGGTCTGTGCCGCGGGCTCCGTGCGGGTCAGCGTCAACCCGATCAGCACCTGACCGCCGAACAGCACGGCCACCACCACCGAGCCGGCGAACGAGCGCAGCATGTCGGCACGCAGCGCCTGGCCCTCGTCGAACGCGTCCCACAAGGCGACGGCGACCCCGAGCGAGAGGACGTCGAAACTCGTAGACGCCAGCGCCAGCCAGCTGGGCACCAGACCCAGCGGAATGATCAGGATGGCATTGCCCAGCGCGAAGAACAGCGTCGCGACGACGGCGAGCCCGACGGCCCGGCGCGGCCGGCGCGGCCGCCGAAGCGCGACGGCCATCGCGCCCAGGGTGGACACCGAGATCACCGCGAACATCAGCCAGTGTCCGGGCCGTAGCGGCCCCTCGACGCTGCCGGCCAGCATTGCCCCGAACAGGGTCAGCGCGGCGACCCCGGCCACCAGCAGCAGCTCACGGGTGCGCGCCCGCCAGCTGTCGCTAGGCTGCGACAGCTCGACGAGCACCGCGAACCACGCCACGCTGGGAACGGCAACCAAATAGATCTCGACGCGGCTGAGCAGTCCGGCGTGCACTTGTACCGGGGTGGCAGTGCGCACCGCATCGAGTGCCACGACCAGCGCGAAACCGCACAAACCGATGGCCGCCAGCACCAGCACCGGTTTACGCGGATCACGAGACAGCAGATACAACCCGAGCCAACCGCTCAGCGCGAACACCACTGCCGACAGCGCAGCCATCTACTCAGCTACTTACCGTGCCGGCGATCCCGCCGGCTGTAGTCACGCAGCGCCCGCAGAAAGTCGACGCGGCGAAATGCGGGCCAGTGCGTGTCGCAGAACCACATCTCCGAATAGGCGCTCTGCCATAGCAAAAACCCGGACAGCCGTTGCTCGCCGGACGTGCGGATCACCAGGTCGGGGTCGGGCTGCCCGGAGGTGTAGAGGTTCTCGGAGATGGCGTCGACGGTCACCGCGTCGAGGAGTTCCTCGCCGGTGACGCCGTTGGCGAGTTTCTTGCCCAACAACGCGCGCACCGCGCCGACGATCTCCTGCCGGCCGCCGTAGCCCACCGCCACGTTGACGTGGAAGGGCGCGACGCTGGGCGTGGACTCGACCGCACCCCGCAACCGGCGGGCGGGCTCGTCGCCGAGCAGCTCCAAGTCCCCGACCGTGCGCACGCTCCAGCGATTAGCCGGTGCGCAGATCTCCTCGACGACATCGGTGATGATCTCGATCAGCCCGGCCAGCTCGTCGGGATCGCGTTGCAGGTTTTCGGTGGACAGCAGATAGACGGTCGTCATTTCGACGCCGGCTTCCTGACACCACCGCAGCATCTCGGCGATCTTGGATGCGCCCATCCGGTAGCCGTAACTGACGTCCTCGTATCCCGCGTCGCGGGCCCACCGCCGGTTCCCGTCGCACAGTACGGCGATATGCCGCGGCAGCTGGGACTTCGAGGCGGCCAGACCCTGCCGCAGTCGCAGCTCGTAGACGCGATACAACGGGTCTTTGAGGCGCGGCGAGATAATCTCCACGAAGATCCACACTACTGTGAGGGGCAATGAATTCCCGGGCCGATTTGTGGGATGTCACCGCTGTCGAACCCCCGGCCACCCGGCCGGTGCGGACTAGTGTTTATCGATGTCAGGTGTTGGCAATTTGACCGCCATCCGAGCAAGGCAACAGGAGACATGAGCGGCCGAAGCAGCACTGTCACCGATCCGGAACCCGAATCGCAGGGGATCGCGGCCAACGCCGCGCAGCATCTCGTCGAGGGCGTCGCCCGGGTACTGACCAAACCGCGCTTCCGCGGCTGGATTCACGTCTACTCCGCCGGGGTCGCCGTTTTCGCCGGCGCCTCGCTGGTCGCGGTGTCCTGGGCGGTGGCGTCCACCCGCGCCGGGCTGGCGACGCTCTTGTACACCGCGGCCACCATCGTCATGTTCACCGTCAGCGCCACGTATCACCGCGTGCACTGGAAGTCCGCTACCGCCCGGAAGTGGATGAAGCGGGCCGACCATTCGATGATCTTCGTGTTCATCGCCGGCAGCTACACCCCGTTCGCGTTGCTGGCGTTGCCGCCGGCCGCCGGGCGGCTGGTGTTGTACGTCGTGTGGGGCGGGGCGGCGGCCGGAATTCTGCTGAAAATGTGCTGGCCGTCGGCGCCGCGCTGGGTGGGCGTGCCGCTCTATCTGCTGTTGGGTTGGGTAGCCGTCTGGTTCACCGGCTCGATCCTGCATAACGCCGGCGTGACCGCGATGGTGCTGCTGTTCGTCGGCGGCGTCTTGTACAGCATCGGCGGCATTCTCTACGCGCTGCGCTGGCCCGACCCGTGGCCCTCGACGTTCGGCTACCACGAGTTCTTCCACGCCTGCACCGCGATAGCGGCCACCTGCCACTACATCGCGATGTGGTTCGTGGTCTTCTGAATCGGCGCTACTGCGCGGCCACGCCCAGGGCGGCAGCCAGGTCTGCCGAGCGAGTCACCGGTAGGTCGCAGAGGCGTCCCCGGCACACGTAGGCGGCATCGGCGCCGGTCACCCGATCCCGGCCGACCAGCAGGGCCGACGAGTCCATCTTGCCTCCGATCACGACCGCCCCTCCGGGCGCCAGCCGGCGGGCATCGGCCAGCAGCGGCGACCGCGACGAGTCGCAGGCGATCGCGATCTGCAGCGGGCCGCGGATCGCGGCTTCGGCGACGGCAAGCCAATGCCCGGCCGACCGCGGAGCCCTTGCCAGCAGTACGGAATGCGCGGTGAGGGCCTCGGTCGCCGCTTGCAGGTACCGCGGCGCTTTGTCGCTGGCGACCAGGTGCGCCGCGGTCAGCAGCGCTTCGGTGATCGTCGACGAGCCCGACGGGGTCGCCCCGTCCAGCGGGTCGGCCGGCCGGAGCATCAGCTGCTCGGCATCGTCGGCGGTGTCATACCAGCGGCCGGGCCGCTGCGGATCGGCGAAATGTGCCAGGGCGGTGTCGAGGAGCGCGCATGCCGCCGTCAGCCAGACTTCTTCGACGGTCAGCTGGTAGAGCGCCAACAGTCCGGTGGCCAGCATCGCGTAGTCCTCCAGGATGGCGGCGCTGTCGCCGACCACCCCGCCGAGGCTGGCCCGCCGCAGCCGCCCGTCGACGAGGTGCAACTCCAGCAGCGCCGTCGCGCAGTGTCGCGCCGCGCGGGCAAGTTCGGGTTCTTCCAGGGCCACACTGGCCTCGGCCAGCGCGGTGATCGCCAGCCCATTCCACGACGTGACGACCTTGTCGTCGCGTCCCGGCTGGGTCCGGGTGAGCCGGGCGCCCAGCAGTTCGGTCCGCACCCGGTCCAGCCGTTGCGGATCATCGGGTTCGGTGGGCAACTGCAGCACCGACGTCCCGTGTTCGAAGGTGCCGGACGTGTGACCGCGAAAACCTCGGCGGCCCAACGGCCGTCGTCGCCGCCGAGCACCTCGGTCAGTTGTTCCGGCGTCCAGACATAGGTCGAGCCCTCGCTGCCGTCGGCGTCGGCATCCAGCGACGACGTGAACATCGCGCCGTCGGCCAGCTCGTCAAGCAGAAATCGCGCGGTCTGCGCGGTGACCCGGCGGGCCAACGGATCTCCGGTACGCCGGGCCCAGTGCGCGTAGGCGCGCAGCAGCAGCGCGTTGTCGTACAGCATCTTCTCGAAATGTGGTACTACCCAGGCGTTGTCGACGCTGTACCGGGCGAAGCCACCAGAAAGTTGGTCATAGATGCCGCCGCGGGCCATCGCGTTGCCCGCGCGGGCGACGGCCTGCAGCGCCGCCGGTGATCCGGTGCGCTCGTAGTTGCGCAGCAGCGCTTCCAGAACCGCCGACGGCGGGAATTTGGGCGCACCGCCGAATCCGCCGTGCACGGCGTCCTGGTCGGCCAGCACCGCGGCGACCGCGTGATCACACAGCGACGGATCGATGTCCGGGCCCCCAGAAGGCACCGCCAGGAGCGCCCCAGCCATCTTGCGCAGTTCGCCCGCGATATGGTCCGATGCCTCGTCGACCTCGCCACGGCGTGCCCGCCAGGTTTCGGTGACAGCCGAAAGAAGTTGCAGAAAACCGTCTTTCGGATAGTAGGTGCCGCAGAAGAAGGGCCGGCCGTCCGGTGTCAGGAAGCACGTCATCGGCCAACCGCCCTGCCCGGTGAGCGCGACGGTGGCATTCATGTAGACCGCATCGATGTCGGGCCGTTCCTCGCGATCGACTTTGACGCAGACGAATCCCGCGTTCATCGCGGCGGCAACCTCGTCGTCCTCGAACGATTCGTGCGCCATCACGTGACACCAGTGACACGCGGCATAACCGATCGAGAGCAAGATCGGCACATTGCGTGCCGCCGCGTCGGCCATTGCCTGCGGCGTCCACTGCTGCCAGTGCACCGGGTTGTCGGCATGTTGACGCAAATAGGGGCTGGTTGCCAGCCCCAGCGTGTTCGTCGAAGACGATTCAGCCGGGCTCATCGCCGGGTCCTGACGGCCGGGTGGATCCGTTCGCCTGCCCGGGGGCTTCGTCAAGGGGTGGCCCGACCGTATCGGTGCCCTCGTCGGCAGCCTGATCGGGCTCGGGGTGGATGGGGTCGAAGGATTCGGGCACCTTCTTCAGCTGCCGGTTCATCGAGCGCAGCAGAAACAAGGTGGCGATCAACAGCAGCACGACGACCAGCAGCCCGATGGGGCTGGCCTTGCCGAAATCGGGCCCGGTGTTGTGGGGGGTCCCGTCAGCGATCACCGTGAGTAAAAGGTGGCTCACCGGTGGTTCTCGATTCCGGCAAAGAGGTCGTCCTCGGGCAGGCTGACGGGGACCTGCGAGCGAGCCAACTCGAATTCCTCAGTCGGCCATAGTCGCTGCTGCCAGGCGATCGGGGCGGCGAAGAAGTCGGCCTTGGGGTCGATCTGGGTGGCGTGTGCGCGCAGCGCGTCGTCGCGCTGGCTGAAATATTCCGAGCACTCCACGCGCGTGGTCACCCGGGACTCGAACGGATCGTGCTCGGCATCCCACCACTCAAGCCATTTCTTGAACGGGGGTTCTTGGCCATGCTTGACGGCCTCGTCGTGTAGCAACTGCATCCGCTGGCGCAGGAAGCCGTGGACGTAGTAGAGCTTGGACACCGCCCAGGGCTCACCGGCGTCCGGGAAGCGCGCATAGTCGCCGGCCGCTTCGTAGGCACCGATTGAAACCTGGTGGCAGCGAATGTGATCCGGATGCGGATAGCCGCCGTTCTCGTCGTACGTGGTGATCACATGCGGCCGGAACTCGCGAACAACGCGCACCAGCGCCTCGACGGACTCCTCCAACGGCGCCAGCGCGAAGCAGCCCTCGGGCAGCGGCGGCAGCGGATCCCCCTTGGGCAGACCGGAATCGACGAAGCCGAGCCAGGTGTGCTCGACGCCGAGAATTTCGGCCGCCTTCGCCATCTCGTCGCGGCGAATTTCGGTGATGTGCTCCTGCACATCGGGCAGATCCATCGCCGGGTTGAGGATCTCGCCGCGCTCGCCCCCGGTCAATGTCACGACCAGCACGCGATGACCCTCGTCGGCATACCGGGCGAGTGTGGCCGCACCCTTGCTGGACTCGTCGTCGGGGTGGGCGTGCACCGCCATCAACCGCAGTTCGCTCACGTGTCCCCTTGTCGGTCCGCCGGTCTCCCTTCGACCCTATAAGGACCTTATAATTCCAGTTCCCCCATGTTGCACGCTGTCCGCCATGGCGCGGCAGCCCAGGAGTCCACACGTGAAACAGGCATGACCCCGACTTCCATTCCGCGTCCCGAGGCCCGCTATGGGCGTTCGCGACTGTCTCGCGTGTCGCGACGCCGGGTGGCCATCGCGCTGGGTGTGCTGGTCCTTGCCGCCGGCATCGCCGTCGCGACCGTCGGCTACCAAAGGCTGGGCACCAGTGACGTCTCGGGTTCGCTGGCCGGCTACCAGGTGATCGACAACGAAACCGCGTCGGTCACGATCAGCGTGACGCGATCTGACCCGTCGCGACCGGTGGACTGCATCGTGCGGGTCCGCGCGAAAGACGGTAGCGAGACGGGCAGACGAGAGGTCCTGGTCCCGCCGTCCGCGCAGGCCACGGTGCAGGTCACGACGACGGTGAAATCCTCCCAGCCGCCGGCGATGGCGGACATTTACGGATGCGGCACCGACGTACCGGGCTACCTGCGCGCAGCCTGACTGGTCACAAAGGCGAACCTCGAATGACGTCATCGGCTGTTTCCACAGTGGTAACATGGATGAATGCACGGTTCCTGCTGGGACCGTGTATTGCTGCATTAGCGGCCGTGAGCACGACGGAACGGCGGCAAAGGGGCGGGACCTAGAAACTCCCTGTAGCGGAGTTCAGAGACTTACGCGGCTACGCGGAACGACACGACGAGGAGCACGACGAGATGACGGACACTCAGGTGACCTGGCTGACCCAGGAGTCACATGACCGACTGAAGACCGAGCTCGATCAGCTGATCGCGAATCGTCCCGTCATCGCCGCGGAAATCAACGACCGCCGCGAGGAGGGCGACCTCCGGGAGAACGGCGGATACCACGCCGCCCGCGACGAGCAGGGCCAGCAGGAGGCCCGCATCCGCCAGCTGCAGGACCTGCTCAACAGCGCGAAGGTCGGCGAAGCGCCCAAGCAGTCCGGCGTCGCGCTGCCCGGTTCGGTGGTGAAGGTCTATTACAACGGCGACAAGTCGGACACCGAGACGTTCCTGATCGCCACCCGCCAGGAGGGTGTCAACGAAGGCAAGCTGGAGGTGTTCTCGCCGCTCTCACCGCTGGGCGGCGCGCTGATCGACGCCAAGGTCGGCGAGACTCGCAGCTACACCGTCCCCAACGGCAACACCGTCGAGGTCACGTTGGTCAGCGCGGAGCCGTATCACTCCTAGTCGCTGGCGCGCACTAGCCCAGCGCCTGTTCGAGATCGGCCAGCAGGTCGGCGAGATCCTCGATACCCACCGAAAGCCGCACCAGGTCGTCGGGTACTTCCAATTGCGAACCGGCCGTCGACGCGTGCGTCATCGCGCTGGGGTGCTCGATCAGCGACTCCACCCCACCCAGCGACTCAGCCAGGATGAACACCTTCGTGCTGGCACACAGCTTTTCGGCGGCTGCCCGGCCACCGCGCATCCGCACCGACACCATGCCGCCGAAGCCTGCCATCTGCCGCGCCGCGACATCATGCCCGGGATGGGTGGGCAGACCCGGATAGAGCACCGTGCTCACCGACGGGTGCCCGGCCAGGAATTCCGCTACGGCCAAGGCGTTTTCGCTGTGCCGCTGCATCCGCAGCACCAGGGTCTTCAGGCCGCGCATCGTCAGGTAGGCGTCGAACGGGCCCGGCACCGCGCCGGCCCCGTTCTGCAGAAAGCCGAACGCGTCGTCGAGCGCATTGTCGTTGGTGACCAAGGCACCGCCCACCACGTCGGAGTGGCCCCCGATGTATTTGGTGGTCGAGTGCAACACGACATCGGCGCCCAGCGTCAAAGCCTGCTGCAGCGCCGGCGAGGCAAAGGTGCTGTCCACCAACACTTTTGCCGAGTGACGCTTCCCTAGTTCAGCAATGGCCGCGATATCGACGATGGACAACAGCGGATTCGTCGGCGTTTCCACCCAAATCAGCCGGGTCTGCGGCGTTATCGCGGCCTCGCACGGCGTCCAGGTCGGACAGCGCGGCCGGCGTGTATCCCACGCCCCACTGGGTGAAGACCTTGTCGATCAAGCGGAATGTGCCGCCGTAGGCGTCATTTGGGATGACCAGGTGGTCGCCGGGCCGCAGCATCGCCCGCAGGGCACAGTCGGTCGCGGCCATCCCGGAACTGAACGCCCGCCCGAAAGCGCCGCCTTCCACCGCCGCCAGCGAAGCCTCCAGCGCGGCCCTGGTCGGGTTGCCGGTGCGCGCGTATTCGAACCCGCCGCGCAAGCCCCCGACGCCGTCTTGGGCGAACGTGCTGCTGGCATAGATCGGAGCGTTCACCGCCCCGGTTGCCGGATCCGGGCGGTAGCCGGCGTGGATGGCTTTGGTGGCCAGGCCGTTGATTCCGTGGTGTCCGCTACGGTTTTCGCTCATCGACGATCAGCCTAGTGAGCGACGGACGATCACGTCAGGCGCACCCGAACACCTCAGATCGGTAGGACGACCGTCGTCAGGATCTTGTCGGCCAGAGTCTGCCGTTTGGGGTCCCACAACGGAAACAGGAAACCAATGAAGCAGATGACCGCGTCGACAAAGTGGGCGAGGTCGCGCACGACGGACAAGCCGAAACCGATCGGCTGTCCGCTGATCTCGCTGACCACCTTGATCTTCATCACCGTCTTGCCGAGGCTCGATCCGGTGGTGCCCTGGCGGTAGCCACGGTTCCAGAGCCAGTAGGCCAAGCCCAGCAGCGTCGCCAGCCATTGCGCCAACTGACCGATCATCGAGGGCTGGCTGGCGCAGTACTGGCTGACGTCGTACTGCGTGATGTCGGTGACGCAGGTCGACTGTTGGGTCGCGAACATGATCCCGGTGCCGATGCCCTGCACGATCGCGTAGGGCAGGTAGTCGATGATGAGCGCCAGCACCCGGGTGATCCACGGCGTGTAGGAGTCCGTCGGCAGCGCGCGGATCGCCGGTGCAGGCGGCGGCGGCGGGGCATATCCACCGGAAGACGGAGGAGGCGGGGGGTAGGAACCGCCGCCGGGTGGCGGAGGCGGTGGAGGGTACGAGGCACCCTGCGGCGAAGGAGTGGGTTCATACCCGCCGGATGGCGGTTCGTAGCCACCAGGTGGTTCAGGCGGCGGGAAGGGCGGCGGTTGATCGGTCATGGGCAACCTTCCACTGCGGGGTAGCTGGACCAGGCCGCATTACAGTACCTGAGGGCCGCCTTTCGCGGAGGTTTCGGAGCAGATCAGCGGCCGCCGGCGTCGTCAACGCCGCCCTGCCTGTACACGAGGTCCGTCCGACAGGAAGCCCAACAGGTCATACCGGGTGATCACCCCGACCGGTTTTCCTTCCTCCACGACCATCAACGCATCCCACTCGCGCAACGCCTTTCCGGCCGCGCTGACCAGCTCGCCGGCGCCGATCATCGGTAACGGCGGACTCATGTGCTCGGAGACGGCGTCGGCCAATTTGGCGCGGCCCTCGAAGACGGCCGAGAGCAGTTCGCGCTCGGAGACACTGCCGGCCACCTCACCGGCCATCACCGGCGGCTCGGCGCCGACCACGGGCATCTGGGACACCCCGTACTCACGCAGAATGCCGATCGCGTCGCGCACCGTCTCCGACGGGTGGGTGTGTACCAGATCGGGCAGCGCGCCCGATTTCCCGCGCAGCACGTCACCGACGTGTGGCTGCTCGGTCGAACCGTCGAGGCGGGTACGCAGGAATCCGTACGACGACATCCACGCCGTCGTTGAAGATTTTCGACATGTAGCCGCGGCCGCCGTCGGGGAGCAACACGACGACCAGCGCGTCGGGCCCGGCCTCCTCGGCCACCTTCACCGCGGCCACCACGGCCATTCCGCACGAGCCGCCGACCAACATCGCTTCTTCACGAGCCAGCCGCCTGGTCATGTCGAACGAGTCGGAATCGGACACCGCGATGATCTGGTCGGGCACCGTGGGGTCGTAGGCCGCCGGCCAGAAATCCTCGCCGACGCCCTCGACCAGATAGGGCCGGCCACTGCCGCCCGAATAGACCGACCCTTCGGGGTCCGCGCCGACGATGCGGACCGGTCCTTCTGGTCGGCCGGCCGACACCTCCTTGAGGTACCGGCCCGCGCCGGTGATCGTCCCGCCGGTGCCGATGCCGGCGACGAAATGGGTGACCTTGCCGTCGGTGTCGGCCCAGATCTCGGGGCCGGTGGTTTCGTAGTGGCTGGCCGGGCCTTCCGGGTTGGCGTATTGATCGGGCTTCCAGGCGCCGTCGATCTCTTCGACCAAGCGGTCGGAGACGCTGTAGTAGCTGTCCGGGTGCTCCGGCGGCACCGCCGTCGGGCACACCACCACCTCCGCGCCGTACGCGATCAGCACGTTGCGTTTGTCCTCGCTGACCTTGTCCGGGCAGACGAACACGCACTTGTAGCCGCGGTGCTGGGCAACCAGAGCCAGACCGACACCGGTGTTACCCGAGGTGGGTTCGACGATGGTGCCGCCCGGCTTGAGCAACCCGCTGGCCTCGGCGGCGTCGATCATCTTCACCGCGATGCGGTCCTTGGAGCTGCCGCCCGGGTTGAGGTATTCGACTTTTGCCGCAACAGTTCCAGCACCGGCGGGGACGACGGAGTTCAGGCGAACCAGCGGGGTGCCGCCGATGATGTCACTGATGTGCCGCGCAATTCGCATGCGCTCATCGTGTCAGGCCATTTCTGGCCGCGCACACCCACTCTCGATGCGACCGAGAAACCGGGCTCGAGGCGAACAACCGAACGGCTAGCCGGTGGCCTCGCGGATGTACTCCCCGATCTGGCGCAGCGAACGGACCGCCTCGGGCACCAGCGGCGCCGCCAGCTGAAAGTCGTGAACTTGGCCGGGCCAGACACGAACCTCCGCCGGAACACCAACCGCGGCCAGCCTGCTTGCCGCTAACTGCGCGTCATGCAGCAGCACCTCGGACCCGGAGACGTGGATCAGCGTGCGCGGAAGGCCGGGTTTGATGTGCTCCAAGGGTTCGTAAATGTCCTCGGCCTTGCCGTTGACGATGTTCTTCTCGGCCGCGCTAGCAACCAATTCGACGAGCGCGTCAAAAGCCTTTGCGGAAAACATCGCGTCGGTCTTGATGTTGGGATGCGTTTGCTTGTATTCCTTTGCTAGCTGCAGCAGTGGCGAGATTGCGACCAGCGCCGCCGGCTCCTCGCCTTCTTCCTGCAGCCGTTGCGCGAGCGAGAGCGCGAGATAGCCGCCCGCCGAGTCGCCGGCGAGAACGATCTGTTCCGGCTCATAGCCGCGCCGCCGCAGCCATTGATAGGCGTCGTGGCAGTCTTGCAGCGCCATGCCGACCGAATGCTTCGGCAACAGCCGGTAATTGACCACCAGGACGGGCGAGTCAGCAAACTTCGAGATCGCTTCGACCACACGGCCATGCGAGTTTGCTCCGCAGGTCAGGAACGCTCCCCCGTGGAAGTAGAGGACCATCCGCCGGGTGCCGTCCGCGGGCAGCACCCCGGGGGCGCGCACTAACTGCGCCGACGCATTCGGCAACTTCACGGTCTCGCGGACGGTGGCGGAGACGGGCAGCAGGACCCGGGCCGCGAGGTCGATCAGCCCCCACGGCCAGGGCAGGTTGGGTGCGTAGCTGCCGGCCGCCAGAATTGGCCGGATCGTCACGCGTGAAGCCAGAGTGGCTACTCGTGCGGGGACGCTGGGCCCGGATTCGAAGACCTCGACCGGCGCGCCATCACTGATGGCAAACTTGCGCGCCTCGGCCCTGCGTGACTTGAGCACGTCACGTAAGTGCGCAGCATTCCGGGGTGCACCGGAAACCTTGCTGGGTGCGGTCATGCTCGACACTCCTACGCCGTTGTAGTGCGATACAGCATGTGACGAGCTAGCCAAGCGCCCAGTTCATTTCGTGCGCCGAGTCGTTCAGCCAACCCGTTAAACTTAGCTTCGCAGGCATTTCTTAAAGGAACGTTTGAAGAGTCTGAATTGATACCACATTTGATTCACAACGTGACCGCATTGTTCGTCGGGTGTCCGCGCAAACACGACAGCCGATCTAAACTGATCCCGTGACTTGGGTGCGACGTGGTTCGACAATCGCCCTGGCCACAGCGGGCGCACTCGCCTCGACGGGGACGGCCTATCTGGGCGCACGCAACCTGCTGGTCGGCCAGGCGACCCGCGCGCGCACCGTCATCCCCAAGGCCTGGGACATCCCGCCCCGCGCCGACGGCGTGTACAGCCCGGGCGGCGGCCCGGTGGAACGGTGGCAGCGCGGCGTGTCCGCGGACCTGCACCTGATGATCTTCGGGGACTCGACCGCCACCGGGTACGGATGCGTGAGCGCCGAAGAAGTGCCGGGTGTGCTGATCGCGCGCGGGCTCGCCGAGCAGACCGGCAAGCGTATTCGGTTGAGCACCAAGGCGATTGTCGGCGCCACCTCGAAGGGTGTGAGCGGGCAAGTCGATGCGATGTTCGTGGCCGGGCCGCCGCCGGACGTGGCCGTGATGATGATCGGCGCCAACGACGTCACCGCCCTCAACGGGATCAGTCAGTCCGCGCGGCGGCTGGGCAAAACGGTGCGTAAGTTGGGTTCGCGGGGCGCGGCGGTGGTCGTTGGCACCTGCCCGGATCTGGGTGTGATCACTGCGATTCCCCAGCCGCTTCGCTCGCTGGCACGCACGCGAACCAGGCACCTCGCCCGCGCCCAGGCCGCGGCGGTGAAGTCGTCTGGCGGTGTGCCGGTGCCGCTGGCCAACCTCCTGGCTCCCCAATTCCGCGCCACACCCGAGCTGATGTTCTCGGCCGACGGCTTCCACCCCTCGGCGACCGCGTACGCCCTGGCGGCTGCGCAGCTGCTGGTGGCGCTGTGCGACGTGTTGGGCGAAGAGGTCGAAGGCCCGGTACTCAATCTGGCGGCACGCGCCGAGACACCCATGGTCAGCGCCGGCCACACGCCGCTGAGTGCCATGTCGCGGCTGTGGCGGAGTTCCGGGCAGCCCCATCGTCGAACTGACCAATCGGCACCGACTAGATTTGCTTTAGCCCGTCGGGGTGGGTGTGCCACCCTTCGTCACGCGAGCCCGCATCGCCTTGGAGGGAACCGTCATGCCCGAAGCCGTCATCGTCTCCGCCGCCCGTTCGCCGATCGGGCGCGCCATGAAGGGGTCGCTGGTCAGCATGCGACCCGACGACCTGGCCGTCCAGATGGTCCGCGCGGCCCTCGACAAGGTCCCGGCGCTGAACCCGCACCAGATCGACGACCTCATCCTGGGCTGTGGTCTGCCGGGCGGTGAGTCCGGCTTCAACATGGCGCGCGTCGTTGCCGTGGAGCTTGGCTATGACTTCCTGCCCGGCACCACGGTCAACAGGTACTGCTCGTCGTCGCTGCAGACCACGCGGATGGCGTTTCACGCCATCAAGGCAGGCGAGGGTGACGCGTTCATCTCCGCGGGTGTGGAGACCGTGTCCCGCTTCGCCAAGGGCAACTCCGACTCGTGGCCGGATACCAAGAACCCGCTGTTCGGCGAGGCGCAGGAGCGGTCCGCGGCCTTGGCCGCCGGCGCCGACGAATGGCACGACCCCCGCACTGACGGGAACCTGCCCGACGTGTACATCGCGATGGGCCAGACCGCCGAAAACGTCGCACTGCTGAGCGGGATCACCCGCGAAGACCAGGACCACTGGGGCGTGCGCAGCCAGAACCGTGCCGAGGAGGCGATCAAGAGCGGGTTCTTCGAGCGCGAGATCACCCCGGTCACCCTGCCCGACGGCAGCACGGTCAGCACCGACGACGGCCCACGTGCCGGCACCACCTACGAAAAGATCAGCGAGCTCAAGCCGGTGTTCCGGCCCAACGGCACCGTGACCGCGGGCAACGCCTGCCCCCTCAACGACGGCGCGGCGGCGTTGGTGATCACCAGCGACACCAAGGCCAAGGAGCTGGGCCTGACCCCGCTCGCCCGCATCGTGTCCACCGGCGTCAGCGGCCTCTCGCCGGAGATCATGGGGCTGGGCCCGATCGAGGCATCCAAGAAGGCGCTGGAACGGGCCGGCATGTCGATCAACGACATCGACCTGTACGAGATCAACGAGGCCTTCGCCGTTCAGGTGCTGGGCTCGGCGCGCGAGCTGGGCATGGACGAGGACAAGCTGAACGTCTCCGGTGGAGCGATCGCACTGGGCCACCCGTTCGGTATGACCGGCGCACGCATCGCCACCACGCTGATCAACAACCTGCAGACCCGCGACAAGACGTTTGGCCTGGAGACCATGTGCGTTGGCGGCGGCCAGGGCATGGCGATGGTGATCGAGCGGCTCAGCTAGCTCTTCGAGCACGAAAAGCGCACGAAAAGCCGGCACGCCCATGGGCACGCCGGCTTTTTCTGTGAAGCAAACTAATCGTTCTGCAGATAGCTGAGCAGACGCAGGATCTCGAGGTACAGCCAGACCAGCGTTACGGTCAGGCCGAGCGCAACGCCCCACGCCGCCTTCTCGGGTGCTCCGGCGCGGATCATCTGGTCGGCCGCGTCGAAGTCGATCAGGAAGCTGAAGGCCGCGATACCGATGCACACCAGCGAGAAGATGATCGCGATCGGCCCGCCGCTGCGCAGGCCCAAGCCGGTGCCGCCACCGACATGGAACATCGCCAGCACGAAATTGCCGAGCATCAGGACCAGCACGCCGAACATCGCGGCGACCAGCATCCGGGTGAATTTCGGTGTGACCCGGATGGCCCCGGTCTTGTAGACCACGAGCATCCCGAAGAACACACCGAAGGTGCCCAGGACGGCTTCACCTATGAGGGAACCGGCGTTGGCCGACGACACCTGGAAGTTCGCAAAAATGAACGAGATGGCACCGAGGAACAGCCCCTCGAGCACCGCGTAGCTGAGCACGATGGCCGGGTTGTCCTGCTTGCGACCGAAGGTCGCGATCAGCACCAGCCCCAAACCACCGAGCGCGCCGATCAGGGCGAGCGGCGCCGCCAGGGCGTGGTTGGACGCCACCAGGAAATAGGAAACGATCGCCGAGACCGTCAATACGCCGAGCGTGATGCCCGTCTTGGTGACGACGTCGTCGATGGTCATCGGCCGGGTGGCCTTGGCCTGCTGGTATGGAGCCGAGTAGGGGTCGGCCTGGTAGTAGCCCTGCTGCGTCGGGGCCGCGCCAGTGCCGAATTGTGCATATCCGCCGCTCTGCTTAGGCAGCGAACGAAATACCGGGTTGCTTGTCTCCCGCACCGTCGGATCCTCTCTTAAGACTGTGGCTTGGAGCTGTGCGAACACCTGCTCAACGATCAGTCGCCTTACCAAGTTCCCAGCGGAGCTGGTGTTTTCAGGGTATCTCCGAGATCGGAGGCTGTCGTCGGCTTAAACATAATCCTTACCCGCGGGTATCGCTGCTGTTGTCACGATCTAGATTGCTGGTCAAGGCCCGCCACGGCGACCTGCGGGCACGGATTCCGGCAATGGGAGGCTAGGGCGTGACTGAGGAATGCCGACGAGAGTCTTGACCCGCGTGGACAATGGCGTCGGCTTGATCACGCTCAACCGCCCCAAGGCAATCAACTCGCTGAATCAGACGATGGTCGACGTGCTGAGGCCCCTGCTCACCCGCTGGGAAGACGACGACGCGGTGGGCGCGGTGGTGCTGTCCGGAGCCGGCGAGCGCGGGTTGTGCGCCGGTGGCGACGTGGTCGCGGTCTATCACAGCGCCCGCAAGGACGGCGTCGAGGTACGGAAGTTCTGGCGCGACGAGTATCTGCTCGACGGTCAGATCGGCCGGTTCGCCAAGCCGTACGTGTCGTTGATGGACGGAATCGTGATGGGCGGCGGGGTCGGCGTCAGCGCGCACGGGAGCGTCCGCGTGGTGACCGAAACCTCGAAGGTGGCAATGCCGGAGGTGGGCATTGGGTTCATTCCCGACGTCGGCGGGACGTTTCTGCTGTCCCGGGCGCCGGGCGCGCTTGGTCTGTACGCCGGGCTGACTGGAGCACCGTTTTCCGGAGCCGACGCCATCGTGCTGGGATTCGCCGATCACTACGTCCCGCACGCCCAGCTCGATGCGTTCACCCAAGCGATCGTCGACGACGGCATCGAGGGCGCGCTGGCCGCCCACGCCATTGAGCCGCCTGCCAGTGACCTTGCCGCGCAACGCCATTGGATCGACGAGTGCTTTGCGGGTGAGACCGTCGCGGACATCATCGCCGCGCTGCGCGGGCATGACGCCGGGCCGGCGCAGGACGCCGCCAACCTGATCGCCAGCCGATCCCCCATCGCGGTGTCGGTGACGCTGGAGGCGGTGCGCCGGGCCGCCAAGGCCGAAACGCTGGAAGATGTTCTGGTCCAGGACTATCGGGTGTCGTCGACATCGGCGAGCTCACACGATCTGGTGGAAGGCATTCGAGCGCAGATCATCGACAAAGATCGCAATCCGAAGTGGTCGCCGGCAAACCTGGCCGCGGTCACCGCAGCCGACATCGACGCGTATTTCGCGCCGGTCGACGACGACTTGAGTTTCTAGAAAGGCGGTTTGGATGAGCGAGGACACCCCAAAAAGCTACGAAACCATCCTGGTCGAGCGCGATCAGCGGGTCGGGACCATCACGCTGAACCGGCCGCAGGCACTCAACGCGCTCAACAGCCAGGTGATGGAGGAAGTCACCAGCGCGGCAACCGAATTCGACAACGATCCGGGCATCGGCGCGATCATCATCACCGGTTCGGCCAAGGCGTTCGCGGCCGGGGCCGACATCAAGGAGATGGCCGGGCTGACGTTCGCCGACGCGTTCGGCGCCGACTTCTTCGCCACCTGGGGCAAACTGGCCGCCGTCCGCACCCCGACGATCGCCGCGGTGGCCGGACACGCGCTCGGCGGCGGCTGCGAGCTCGCGATGATGTGCGACCTGCTGATCGCGGCCGACACCGCGAAGTTCGGCCAGCCCGAGATCAAACTCGGCGTGCTGCCGGGCATGGGGGGCTCGCAGCGTCTCACCCGCGCCATCGGCAAGGCCAAGGCGATGGACCTGATCCTGACCGGCCGCACCATCGGCGCCGAAGAAGCCGAACGCAGCGGCCTGGTTTCGCGGGTGGTGCCCGCCGACGACCTGCTCAGCGAGGCCAAAGCGGTCGCCACCACCATTTCGCAGATGTCGCTCTCGGCGTCCCGGATGGCCAAGGAAGCCGTCAACCGGGCCTTCGAGTCCACCCTGGCCGAAGGACTTCTCTACGAACGCCGGCTGTTCCATTCGACTTTCGCGACTGAAGATCAGTCCGAGGGAATGGCGGCATTCGTCGAGAAGCGCGCCCCCAACTTCACTCACCGGTAGGACGCTCCCATGAGCCAGCCAGGTTCTGCGACCGGCACCGACGACGAATCACCCGTCGGCGCAGACAAACTCGCGGGCTCCCAAGACGCGCCCGCCGATCGAACTGGCCACCAAATCCGAAGCGGCTGCCGAAAACCCAGATGCTTCCGACGATTTCGTGGAGATCGCGACCAAGCCATTCTGGGTGCGCCACTACACCTTCACCGGCACCACGGTCGGCCTGATCTTCATCTGGTTCTCGATGACGCCGTCGCTGCTGCCGCGCGGCCCGCTGTTCCAGGCGTTGGTCAGCGGGTTCTCCGGCGCCATCGGCTACGGGCTGGGTGTCTTCTCCGTCTGGCTGGTGCGGTACATGCGCGAAAAGAAGTCCAGCCCGCCGCCACCGCGCTGGGCGTGGAAGGTACTGATCCCGGTTGCCGTGGTGGGCCAGGTGCTGATGGCGATCTGGTTCCACGTGTGGCAGGACGACGTGCGCAACCTGATGGGCGTGGCGCATCTGAAGTGGTACGACTACCCGCTGACCGCGATCCTGTCGCTTCATCGCACTGTTCACGGTGGTCGAAATCGGGCAGGCCATTCGCCTGATTGGTCAGATTCCTTGTGGGCCAACTCGATCGGATCGTGCCGTTCCGTCTCTCGGCCACCATCGTGGTGGTGCTGCTGGTGGTTTTGACGATCACCGTGCTCAACGGTGTGGTCATCAAGTTCGCGATGCGCACCATGAATAACACCTTCGCCTCGGTCAACAACGAGATGAATCCCGGATACCACGCAACCGACCACGCCGCTGCGCTCCGGGGGCCCGCAGTCGCTGGTGTCCTGGGAATCGCTGGGCCATCAGGGGCGCATCTTCATCAAGGGCGGACCCCGAACCGACGACCTGACCGAAATTCAACGGCACGCCGGCCACCGAGCCGATCCGCGCCTACGCCGGACTGAACTCCGCGGACGGCATCACAGCGACCGCGGAACTGGCCGCGCGTGAACTGCAGCGCGACCGGCGGGCTGCAGCGCGCCGTCGTCGCCGTCGCCACGACCACCGGGACCGGCTGGATCAACGAGGCGGAAGCCTCGGCGCTGGAGTACATGTACAACGGCAACACCGCAATCG
Organism: uncultured Actinomycetota bacterium; assembly: GCA_963832935.1. Taxonomy (GTDB): domain Bacteria; phylum Actinomycetota; class Actinomycetes; order Mycobacteriales; family Mycobacteriaceae; genus Mycobacterium. The sequence continues at coordinate 52,142 of CAWHWA010000004.1, read as the reverse complement.
TCAGCATGCAGTACTCGTTTTTGCCGAGCTGGCTGTCGTTTCTGGTGGACAAGGAGAACGCCCGCCACGCCGGCCAGGCCCTGTTCGAGGCCGTCGACAAACTGATCCGGCAGTTGCCCGAGGCACAGCGCCCCAAGCTCGTCGTGTTCGGCGAGAGCCTGGGCTCATTCGGCGGCGAGGCGCCGTTCATGAGCCTCAACAACGTCCTGGCCCGCACCGACGGAGCCCTGTTCAGCGGGCCGACGTTCAACAACACCATCTGGACGGACCTGACCTCCACCCGAGACGCCGGTTCGCCGGAGTGGCTGCCGATCTACGACGACGGCCGCAACGTCCGATTCGTCGCTCGCCCAGGCAATTTGGACCGGCCCAAGGACCCCTGGGGTGCGCCGCGGGTGGTGTATTTGCAGCACGCCTCCGACCCGATCGCCTGGTGGACGCCCGATCTGCTGTTCAGCGAACCGGATTGGCTGCGCGAACGGCGGGGCTACGACGTGCTGCCGCAAACGCGTTGGATCCCGGTGGTGACGTTCCTGCAGGTGTCGGCGGACATGGCGGTCGCCGTGGATGTGCCGGACGGGCACGGCCACCGCTACGTCGCCGACGTCGCCAACGGCTGGGCCGCGGTGTTGTCGCCGCCCGGCTGGACGCCGGAGAAGACCGAGCGGCTGCGGCCGTTGTTGCACGCCAACGATTAGCTAGAGCCAGCGGCGGCCGCTCGCGCCGGTATTCGCCAGCGACGCCGGATTGATCGACTCGCCGGCCAATTCGGCAAGCACACCGGCACCCGCCAGCGCGTGATAGCCGCCGACGACGTCGGTGGCGCGGTGCAGGCCGATGTCGAGCAGCGCGGCCGCCGCCAGGCTGGAGGTGTAACCCTCCGAGCACACGATCACCCACTCGACGTCGTCGCCGACGGCCTCCGGCAGGCGGGCGTCACTGGTCGGGTCGCAACGCCATTCCAGGACATTGCGTTCGATCACCAGTGCGCCCGGCACCTCGCCCTCGCGGAATCGCTGCGCCTGCGGCCGGATGTCGACGAGCACCGCCCCGCGCCGCAGTGCATCGGGCACCTCGGCGGCCGGCAAGCCGGCGAAAACGGCGTCGAGCGGATCTCAAGACAACGTCGATACGGCTCATCACATCCCTTCCGGTTGATCGGTCAGTTCGGTGCGCTGTCGGCGCAATCTGTCGTGGTCGGTGACCTGGTAGTACGACATCGCGGTCAGCGGCGGCGAGTAGGCGTGCACGCTCAGCGTCGGCGCAACCGGTCCCTTGATCGTGGTGACGGTCCCCGGGACAGGGCTCGGGAACAGGCCTGGGCGCCCACACCACGTCATGCACCCAGCCGAGCGGGAACCCGGCCTGATCACCGGCATCGAGGCGGCGACGCCGCAAGCTCCGCCCGTCCCAACGGAATTCGTTGAGCGACCCGGACACCACGGTCAGCGCACCCAGTGACCCGCCGTGGTCGTGCAATTCGGTCGGCGTGACCGGGAACCCAGCTGATCAGCCAGACGTCGAGTTCGTCGTCCCCGTGGATGCGGGTGAACCAGCGCCGCGACTCCGGTACACCACCCGTCGGGCAGCAGGTGGTCGCAACGGCCGCTGAGCACATCGTCGGCGGCTTGATCGGTGGCGTGCAGCAGGTCGGGAACCCGCAGCCGCGTCGGCCCTGCGGAGGGCGACGCGATGGTCGGTGAACGCAACGCAACGGAACTGGCGACAGGCAAGGACATGGGCAGAGCTCCAGAGAGAACGGATGGGGCAAGCGGCGGCGCGTTAGGGCCGACAACACTCCCAAAATCCGAAGCGCTCCATCACGGCCGCCAGTGTTGCATAGATTTGAGGCTGTGCGCTGGTGCAGTCATCGGCCCCTGCTATGGGGCGCGTTCGTTGTGGCGACCGGTTTGGCCGGTCTGTCTTCGGTCACGGGGTGCTCGCCGGGCGGCGGCCCGGGCGGCAAGATCACGTCGTCACCCACGCAGTCGTCGGCCGCCCCGCACGGCCCGAGTTCGGCGCCACCGGACGCGATCGGGCTCTCCCCCGCCGGTGTGACAACCAAGGTCGACGTCCCCGCGAATTCGACCGAAGAGGAGTACTACCAGGCCTGTCATGCCGCAAAGGTGTGGATGGACGCCCAGCCCAAGACCGGTGAGTCGCTGTTCGAGCCCTACTTGGCGATGGTCCAGACCTCGCCCTCGGGCACCGCGGGCAGCTGGAACGCCCGCTGGGCGGAGCTGACGCCGGCCCGGCAGGCGGCGGTGATCACCGCCGCGCAGGCGGCCGCCAACGACGAATGTGGGTAGCGCCACGGGGCCGTGCTTCGAACTCCTGCGCAATTGCGATCACGGATGAAAAAAGTGCCACCCCGGTCCCGCGGGGGTCCGTACCGCCACGCAAAATGTGGGGGTGTCTGGCGAAGCTGTCGCGCGTCGATCATCTCCGACTCGGGTGGCGCTGGCACTCGGTAGCGGTGGCGCCCGGGGCTACGCCCACATCGGGGTGATCGAGGCGGTGCAGGCCCGCGGCTTCGAGATCGTGGGGATCACCGGCTCGTCGATGGGTGCGATGATCGGCGGTCTGCAAGCGGCCGGACGACTCGACGAGTTCGCCGACTGGGCGAAGTCGTTGACGCAACGCACCATTCTGCGCCTGCTCGATCCGTCTATCAGCGCGGCCGGCGTGCTGCGGGCCGAGCGAATCCTGGAAGCGGTGCGCGACATCCTCGGTCCGGTCACCATCGAGCAACTGCCGATCCCCTACACCGCGGTGGCGACCGACCTGTTGGCCGGCAAATCGGTGTGGTTTCAGCACGGCCCGCTCGACGAGGCGATCCGGGCGTCCATCGCGATTCCGGGGGTGATCGCCCCGCATAAGGTTGGCGGACGCCTGCTCGCCGACGGCGGCATCCTGGATCCGCTGCCGATGGCGCCGCTCGCCGCGGTCAACGCCGATCTGACGATCGCCGTGGGCGTCAGCGGCAGCGAGGTGATCGCTAAACGCGAGCCGGAGCCGGGCGCCACTGTCGAGTTGCTAAACCGCATGGTGCGCAGCACTTCCGCGCTGCTCGATACGTCCGCCGTCCGGGCGCTGCTCGACCGGCCGACCGCGCGAGCCGTGTTGAGCCGATTCGGTGCGGACACCTGGTCGGAGGAATCGGACGAGGAAACCTCCGCGAGCGAGGGCGAACTCGATGAGGCGCTCGAAGTTCCGAAGCTGGGCAGCTTTGAGGTGATGTACCGAGCGTTCGACATCGCCCAATCGGCGCTCACGCGCCATATCCTGTCGGCCTACCCGCCCGACTTATTGATCGAGGTACCGCGTTCGGCGTGCCGGAGCCTGGATTTTCACCGGGCAGCAGAGGTGATTGACGTCGGCCGGATGTTGGCCGACCAGGCCCTGGATGCGCTCGAACCTGTGGCTGAGGAACCCGCACCGCCGGCTATCGAGGGCTGATCAGACGCCCAAGAACCGCGCGATCCCCTGCGCTTCGCGACGGCCCTGCTCGCGTCCGGCCACGGCCGAGCTGACACGGCAGCGGGGATCTAACACGTTGGGCCCGAACGCCTTCAACGATTCGGCGTCGGCGAACACCGCGAATGCCGCGCCCTCGAACGCTGCGATCTCGGCGGCCGGCCCGTCGCCGAACGGCGACGGGGCGTCGGGCGCCGAGGGCACCAACACCACGGCCGCATCGCAGTCGCGGGCGACACCGAGGTTGACCGAGCTGGCAATCCCGCCGTCCATGTACCGCCGGCCCGCGATCGTCACCACCGGCCACGCCCCTGGCACCGCGCAACTGGCCGCCACCGCATCGACAAGCTCAGCACCCGAATCTTGGTCGAAGACCATCAATTCGCCGGTGGCCGTGTCGATCGCGGTAATCCGCAGCGCGCGGTCGGGCCAGTCGTGCGACGGCAGACGTTGCGCGATCACCTGGCGGCGGACGGGCTCGGCAACGGTTTTGGCGCCCAGCGCCACGGCCCCGATCCGCTGCATCTGCTGACGCGTCTTGGCCAGCGGCTCGTCGTACGGCTCCGCCAGGGCGGCCAGAAAAAGTTCGGTGATGGTTTCGACGTCGACGCCGGAATCGATCTCGCTCGACGTCTCGGCGACTTGGCGATCGAACAGCGTCCTCCAGCGTGCCGCCGACGCCGATCTGGGCGGCGACCGCCGAACCTGCCGAGGTTCCGACCAGCACATCCGAATCCAGCAGCAGCCGCGCCGCATCCGCAGATTCGTCGGCGATGCCCTGCAGAATACCTGTCTCCCAAGCGATTCCGGCTATTCCCCCGCCGGCGAGCACAAGTGCGCGCGTGTCGTCACGTCACAACCGCCGGGTGTTCGGCAGCGCGTGCTGCGCGTCTTCGACCGGCACGCTGAGATCCTCGCGACGCAGCAGATGCCGGGGCGGGTCCGGCAGTATCAGCGTTCGGCTGATCTGCAGCGCGCCGTCGACGTGCACCAGCTCGCCGGGGCGCAACAGACACCAGCGCGGGTCGTCGTCCATCGGTTCGGTGGCCAGCACCACCGAAGGCCGCGTGCACAGCGACTCCGATTGCGCGTGGATTCGCTTGGTACGCAAATCGAACTCCGCATCGGGTGCAGCGCCATCGTGGCGCCGGTCCAGCAGGCAGAGCTGGTGGGTCTCCGGGTAGCGCAGCGCCCACATGTCGGTGGCCGTGCTCAGCAGCACGTTGACCGCATAGATCGGCACGTTTGCCGCAAGCCAGTTCATCGCGTCGGCGAGGCCGGCGGATACGTCGCCGTTGGCGGCGCGGATCGAGGCGGTGATCAACGCGAACACCCGCTCCGAATCGGTTTGGCCCAGTACCAGGTCATCGGTGCCGACCTCGCGCAGCCGTTCGTCGAGAACGTCCAGGCCCTCGAGCACACCGTTGTGCGCGAAGATCCGGCCGTCCTGCAGGAACGGGTGGGTGTTGCGGACGTCGAGCGACCCGGTCGTGGCGTAGCGCACGTGAGCGATGAACGTGGTACCGCTCGTGCGGTGTGCTTCGGTCGCGAACTCGGCGTCCTGCCACGCGGCTATCGGCTCCTTGTGCAGCTGCGGTTGACCCTTCGCGTCGAAGACACCCAGGCCGGTGCCGTCCGGGTTCCGCCTGCTCTGTTCGGACAGACTGTCCGGCGCGTCCACCAGCCAAAAGGTCGCGGTGCAAGCGCGCGTCCCGGCGTGCAGGCCAAAGAGTCGACACATGGGCTCGACGGTACCGAATGCGGTTGCGGGGTCAGCGCGTCAGCAGCACCGACAGCTCGCGCAGCGCCTGGCGCGCGTAGCCCTTCCACATCGTGGCGAACAACGGAAGCGCCCACGCGGCCAGCGCCGAGCGCGGGTGAATGTCCCAGCGCCAGGTGACCTCGGTGCCGCCGGCGGCCGGGGTGAAGATCCATTCGCCCAGCACGTGGTCCACCAGCAAGGCCATCGGGCCGGTCACGTCGCCGAGCCGGTAACCGAACGATCGCGGCGGTTCAACGCTGGTCAGTTCCTCGCGCGTGCTGCCACCGCCGGCTAACAACACCGTGCGGGTCTGGCCCGCGGCATCCCACGCACCCGTCTGGTCGCGCACCTCCTTGATCGGCGGGAACGGCCCGTACCGGCGGTTGAAGAGCTCCGGAAGGGGTGCCGGCAGCGTGCGGCCGAAGGCCTGCTCGACGGGAACCGGGATGACCAGCGATTCCTCGACGACACGCGAATGTGCCATGGACGTAACCCTTTCAGCTGTCGGCGCGCAAGTGGCGGGCGGCCCGGCCGGTGATGAGCGGCAGATCGAAGAAGCTTTGAATACCGGCCGGGGCGGCACAGGTGGCGGGAACCGCGTTCACGCAATGCGCGGCCGTCGCCACGATCCCCGGGTTGCTCACCAGCCCGGCCGCCACGGTCTCGGGCTGCCATCCCTTGACCGTCACGAAGGTGTCCGGGTTTCCGCGCACTTCGATCTCGTAGCGCTCGCCGTCGGGGCCGAATGACCAAGGCGGATCGAGGTTTTCCTCACCCATCAGCCAATTCACGGTGATCCGGACGACGACCGCGTCGCCGACCACCGCGTCCCAATGAAAGCGGCGCCCGGCGACCTGGCCGGGCTCGATCGCCCCGATGGGCGAGTCGATCGGGGCGGTCGCGACGGCGACCTCCTGGGAGGTGCGGATCAACCGATCGGCGGCGAAACCCAGCCGGTCGACACACAGCCGGACGGACTGGATGAAACCACCGTCGAGGAGTTTTTGCATCGGCCCGGTCAATGCGCTGTCCGGTGTCCCGCCGAAGCCCATCACATGGCGCAGCACATCCGGCGCGCCATAGGTGCGAAGATCTGAAAACTCTTCGGCGCGAAGGTAAGTCACGCCGGTCGACATCACCGACAACAGCAACGGAAACAGCTCGGTGGCCGCACCCGGCCCGATGCCGGCGCCATGCAGGGTGGCGTTGCCGGCCTGCGCGGCGACCTCCAGCGGAGCGGCTTCCTTCTCGCCCGGGTAGAACCAGCCGAGCGGTGTGACGACGTTCTTGCCCGAACGCAGCAGGGCGGTGACTTCGGCGACGTTGGGCATCAGCGGCGCGTAGATCACCGCGTCCGCGTCCTGGGCGATCACTTCGTCAATGCTGTTCGTCGTGATCACCCCGAGCGGCGAAGTGCCGATGATCTCACCGACGTCTTTGCCGCTCTTGGCCTCCGAATACACCCAGCAGCCGGCGAGTTCGAGGTCAGGATGATCCAGCACGCCCTTGATCGCCGCTACGCCGACCGATCCGGTTGCCCACTGAATAACTCGTATGACCCGCAGGCTCATGAACTCGTTCTACACCATGAGCCAGTTCAGTCGCGCGCCTCGGTGACCTGGTATGCGTTGTCCGCGTGGCGGGATCGGATGGCTTTCTTGTCGTACTTGCCCACGCTGGTGCGCGGGATCTCGTCGGCGAAAGCCCACCGCTCGGGCAACCACCAACGAACGACCTTGTCCGCGAGGAACTTTCGCAATTCGCTGGCGCTGATTGACGCGGATTCGTTCAGGACGACGACGGCCAGCGGTCGTTCCTGCCAGCGTTCGTCGGGAACTCCGACGACCGCGGCCTCGAGCACATCCGGGTGACCGACCAGGCAGTTCTCCAACTCGACCGAGGAGATCCACTCCCCGCCGGACTTGATGACGTCCTTGGAGCGGTCGGTGAGGGTGAGGAAGCCCTCCTCGTCGATGCGGCCGACATCGCCGGTGCGCAACCAGCCGGAATCGAATTTGGACTCGTCGCGCCCGCGGTAGTAGGAGCCGGCGATCCACGGGCCACGGACTTCCACCTCACCCACGGCCTGGCCGTCGTTGGGCAGCACCTTGCCGTCGTCGTCGACGATGCGCATCTCCACGCCGCACATCGGTTGGCCCTGGGTCCCCCGGATGGCCCAGTGCCGCTCCGGCGGGGTTCCGACCGTCGGCCAGGCCAGGGTGGCCAGTGGCGACGTCTCGGTCATGCCCCACAGCTGGCGGATCTGGACGTTGTACTTGTCTTCGAAGGTGCGCATCATCGACACCGGAACGGCCGAGCCGCCGCAGGCCACCAGGCGCAGCGACGATATGTCGTGGTCGGGGTCTTTTTCGAGATGACGCATCACGTCGTTCCAGATGGTCGGCACCGCGCCGGCCAGGGTGGGCCGCAGCTTCTCGATCATGTCGATCACCGATCGGGCGTCGAGGTTGCAATCGGGCAGCACCAAGTCGGCGCCCGCCATCAACGCCGCGTACGGCAGCCCCCACGCGTTGGCATGAAACATCGGCACAACGGGCAGCACCCGGTCGCCGGCCCCAACCCCCATCCCGTTGGTGCTGCAGGTGGCCATTGCGTGCAGGAAGCTCGAACGATGGCTGTAGACAACGCCTTTGGGATCTCCCGTGGTGCCACTTGTGTAGCACATCGCGGCCGCGGAATTCTCATCGATCTGTGGCCAGTCGAATTCGGTCGACTCGCCCTCGATCAGCTCCGCATACCGCAGCACCGTCTTGCCCGACTCCTGCAGCGCCGCGGTGTCGCCGTCCCCGACCGCGATCACGGTGTGCACCGTTTCGAGGTTGGGCAGTATCGGGGCGAGCACTTTGGCCAGTGACATGTCGACCAGCACGACCTGGTCTTCGGCTTCGTTGGCGACGTAGGCGACCTGCTCGGGGAAGAGCCGGATGTTGAGGGTGTGCAGCACGGCACCCATGGAGGGCGCCGCGATATAGGTCGCCAGATGTTCGGCGTTGTTCCACATGAACGTCGCGACGCGCTGGTCCCCGGTCACACCCAGGCGCCGCAACGCGTTCGCCAGTTGGGCGGCCTGCTGACCCAATTCGCGGTACGTGGTGTGGCGGTAGCCGTCGCCGGTCGCGGTAGTGATCGTTCGGGCCCCGTGGACACCGCAGGCGTGCCGCATGATTGCGGTGATTGTCAGCGGAAAGTCCTGCATTGTGCTGTCCATCGATCTACCGCCTTAGGGTCTCGGCGCAGCACCGGCTCATGGTCGGTCGGGCGAATGGTATCGCCGCGCTACATCATGGGAAACGGATTCCCCCGACAAAGCCTGTTGTATCCACGACCTGACCGGCCTTGGCTCAGGCGAGCACCGGCTCGTGCGGCACGAGGTCGGGTATCAGCCAGCCGGCCGTCGACAGCTCGCTGTCGGCCGCGGCGGCCTCGATGGCCAATGGGTTGGGCCGAGGCGAGCGGCGTGACGGTGACGGCACCGGAGTAGTCGGCGATGTACAGGCGCTTTCCATTCGGGCTTTCCACCACGCAGGACGGGTGTGTACCCGCCCCGAGAGTGGCCACGACGTCGTAGGTCAGCGTGCACAGCACGGTGACGTTCTCGTCGCTGACCAGGTAGGCGCGATCGCCGTCGGCGGACAGCGTCATCCCGGTGAGAATGCCGCCGGTATCGCCGACCTTGCGCGTGTTGGTGATCTTGTTGGTCCGGGTGTCGACGACATCGACCACGACTCCCACCTCGGGCGCGTAACTGGCCACGTAAGCGATCGAGCCGCCGGGGCTCAGCGCGACGTCACGGACGGGCAAACCGATCTCCACGGTGTCGATCACCCGCAACGCGGTCTGCTGGCCCGTGGGGCGCTTGTGCCGCCAGCGCACGCGGTCGCCGGCCGCGCCGGACTGCGCTTTCGTGCCGATCACGACAAGGCGGCCACCGGAGGGCCCGTTGATGCCCACATACGCCCGGGTTCCGTCGGGGCTGACGCGCACGCACTCCGTGGTGGTTCCGGGCGCGTAAGGAGCGGCCGCGACATCGATCGTTTGGATCCGGCCGGTCGCGGTGTCCAGGACGGCGAGGTCGGCAACGCCGTCGGCGTTGCGGCTGGCGTACACGTGCCGCCCCGCGGAATCGACCGCCAGGTCGCTCACGCTCAGTGCCAGCGGATACGTCGCGACCACCGCGTTCGCGGAGGTGTCGATGACCTGGATCGAGTCATAGGCCGCTGACACGGTACTGACGTATGCGTGGTCGGTTCCCGAGCCGCCGATCGCGATGGCGAACGGCTCGTCGACGCCGTCGACCGTCTCGAGGACCCGGAAGGTGTCGGTGTCGATGGCCGAGACGCTGTTGTCCCCGTAGTTGCTCACCAGCAGTCGGCTGCCGTCGCTACTGACGGCGATGCCACTGATCGGGCCGTTGTGGACCGCGATCCCCACGGCTACCGGTGTTGCGTCAATCTCGAGGTTCTCGCGGGCGGCCTCCCGGCCGTTCAGTTCGCTCACGTGCGCACCGCCTTCGCAGTTGTTGTCGGCCATCCACGTGCACGTCAGTCGCCCCAATTCCCGAGGCGATACCGGCGGCTGGTGATAACCGCATTTCAGCAGCCAAAATGCGCTGATCTGCACAAATTTTACCGGCCGAATTTCGGCTGAAAAGCATCAAAATCGGCACTGTCGGCGAAATCACCGTGCGGACTCAGGATCCGCTCATGTGCCAGTAACCAAGTATATACATGGTCACCCCATGGCAAACAAGGTCGAACGATTCACCTGGCGATTAGCGGGTTATGGCTAATTCAGCTAGGTGCGGCGAGTCGGTACCCGAATAAGAATTCATTAGATTAATCGGCAAAAAGAGGCGAATATCACATTCTTCCGATTGCCTGTGTCGGCGGCGGAATTAGTTGCTGATGGGTCTGCGAAAACGCTGAGGTCGATCCCGCCCGCTCAGCGCTCGACGTTCGTCGACGTCAAAGCGCGTTGTGGTCGCGTTCGCCGGTCCGGATACGGACCACGCTCTCGACCGGAGAAACCCAGACCTTGCCGTCGCCGATCTTTCCGGTGCGGGCGACGCCGACGATGGCATCAACGACCCGCTGAACAACCTCGTCGTCGACCACCACCTCAACACGCGCCTTGGGGACGAAATCGACCGCGTACTCGGCTCCGCGATAGACCTCGGTGTGCCCACGTTGCCTGCCGTAACCCTGGACTTCGGTGACGGTCAAACCAAGCACACCGGCGGACTCAACGGCACGCCTGACGTCATCGAGCGTGAACGGCTTGACGATCGCCGTGATCAGCTTCATTGCGTCAACCATCCACTGGCTCAGCGGGTTTGGAGGCCCATGCCTGGGCTCGGGGAGCCGCCGGCGAATCGGCTCGACGACCGGTGACGAGAGCTTCGTCAGGGTAGGCCTCTTCGTCGTGCACACCGACGTCGCCCGTTTCCAGGACCTCGTCCGGCAACCGCAATTTCATGAAGAGGCCAAGGACTTTCAAGATGACAAACGTGACAAGCGCATCCCAGAAAATGACGGTGGCCGCGGCACCCGCCTGGATCAATATCTGCTTTGGATGATGCCCCCACAGCCAGCCGGAGTAGGTCACGTCCTGCCCCCCAGTTCCGCCGAGGTACACAACGACCTTGGGGTCGGCGAGCACCCCGACGAGCAACCCGCCGGCCAACCCCGCCACCCCGTGAGTGTGGAACACACCCAGGGTGTCATCGACTTTCTGGAATAGTCGTGTTCTGCCAAGCCAATTCCAGGACATCCAGACAAGCGACGAGGCGACCACGCCGATGATCATCGCGCCGAAACTGTTGACATAACCGGCCGCCGGGGTGATCGCCACCAGTCCGGTGATCATGCCGTTGATGGCGCCCAGAAACGTCGGCTTGCGCTGCTTGCTCGCGAAGATGTCCCAGAGCACCCAGGTGAGCAGGGAGACCGCGGTGGTGAGGTTGGTGTTGATCACCGCCAGCGATGCGTCGGCACCCGAGAAGTACGGGTCACCGCCGTTGAACCCATTCCAGCCCAACCACAGCACGCCGGCCCCAACCCCGGCCATCGGAAGGTTGTTCGGCACCGCGCGTTCCCGGTCACGCGCCAGCCTCGGACCGATCACCGCGGCAGCGACGAATCCGGTTGTGCCGGCGGCGAGATGGATCACGTACCCACCGCTGTAGTCCAGGGCGCCTGCCTGCGACCACCAGCCGCCGCCCCACAACAGGAACGCGTTGACCGAGTACGCAAACGTCGACCACAGCGGCACGAAGATCAGCCACACCTTGAAGTTGATCCGGCCGATGACGCTGCCGAGGAACAGCAGCGGCGTTATGGCGGCGAACACGAACTGGAAGTACGCCAGCGTGGTCTCCGAGAAGCGGAATTTGGGCATGGTGCCGTCCAGTAGCGGGATGACGGCTTGCTCTTGGTTGTTGGTGCTGAGGATCGTACGAGGAATTCCGATCGCGGCGCGCAGGATGCCGGGGCCGAGCTTCAGCGGCTGGCCAAAACCCAGCTTGAAGCCCCACAGCACCCACACGACGAGCACCAGCGAGAAACCGGTGAAGGCCATCAGCATGGTGTTGACGGCCCACTTCTTCTGGACAATCCCGCCGTACAGAACGGCGATGCCGGGAATACTCATCAGGCCGACGAGGGTCGCCGCCACCAACTGCCAGGCGTTGTCTCCGGGATTTAGCCAATCAGGATAAGGCACCATGGTTCAGACACACCCCAATTCGAGCCAACCTGCCCATTGGAATCAGCTGCCGTGCGTATCACGCCGTAACGGGTGGAAGCGTCGAATCTGAATGTTTCAGTGGTGTATTCAATGGTTTAAATATTCATTTCATCATGCCCAGTGCAGACGATCGTCCCTGATAAAGCACAGTTTCAGGGCAACTCGGCCGGCGGAGGCCAACCAAATTGGGAAATGACTGGCGGTCACCTGTAATTCAGCTGCACATTCGCTGCGAATTACTTATACGGCATTTCCCACTAGCTAATTAGCTTAGCTGCTTTGCTGCCAATCCGAGATGACATCTGCATTTGCAGCGCGCGATGTCGCCCCAGCCAAGGGACAGCGGACCCAGCCCGCTGGGCGGCTAGCTGAACTGAGTCTGCGGCCGGGCAAGGGCGACACCGTCGACGACGATGTCGAGCTTCTCGTTGTAGAACGCCACCAGGCCCGCGATCTGGCTGACCGCCGGTAGCGGGTAGTCATACGTCCACGCGAGGTCGGCATGCACGGTGTCGCCGATGCGCACCGACCAGTAGCCCGACGTCACCCCTTTGTACGGGCAGTGCGTCTGTGTCGAGCTGGGCTCTAGATGCCCGAAAGCAACATCGGTGGGGTCCAGGTAATACCTTGTGGGCAAACCGGTCTCGAAGAGCAGTACTGGCGACTGGGTATCGGCCAGCACGACGCCGTCCAGCTCTACCCGGATGTGCCGGTGCGAGCGCAGCGCGTCGACCCGCGAGTAGGGGTTGCGCGGGTGGACGTAGATGGGCTCGTCCTCCTCGAACCACCGCAGCGCATCCCATTCGAAACGCACGGTGCCCGCAACGGGGCTGTCGCTGTCGGCGTCGAACACCCGCGCGGCCGACGGATGAGTCTGGCCGGCCCCGACCAGGGCGTGCAGCCGCGAGGGCCCGAACTGCACTGTCTGCCCGTGGTTCTCGTCGCGCAGCAACTCCGCGCGCACGTCGGCCAGCGGCACGTAATACGCAGGGTAATAAGGGACTTCCCACACATAGCGAGCCGCTGTCGTGTCGAAGACCAGCTCGTCACCCAGAAAACCCCGAACCCGACGCGGTGCGGGCTCGATCCTTCCCCGCGCAGCGGCCATCTGGGGGTAATCATGGTCGTTCGTCATGAGCCACCTACTGGTCCTTGGACGCAAGGCCGACCGGCGCATGCGAAATCGCTGCGTGGATGGCGTCGGCCAACGCCAGCGCACTTTCCTCGGTGAGTTCCAGCGCGACCCGCGCCGACGGACCCAGCTCCGGGTTGATCACGTCGATGTTGACCGTGTGGGTGTAGGGCGCGTGCACGGCGTGGTCGACGTAGACGGTCGCACGGTGGGCGCCGAACCACCCCGCCGGGCCCTTGCCGCTGCCGTCGATCTCGACGTGCTCGGTGAGATGTGTGCACATGGCTTGGCAAACCTAGCCTTTCAGGTGGGTGGCGAAGAATTCGTCGATGTGCCGCCAGCCGTCCACCGCGGCCTCGGGCCGGTACGAAGGTCGATCGACGGAGAAGAACGCGTGGCCCGCACCGTCGTAGGAATGGAATTCGTGCGGCTTGTCCAGCTTGGTCAGCTCGGCGTCCAGCGTGGCCACCGCGGCGGGCGTCGGGAACACGTCGTCGGCCCCGAACAGGCCCAGCAGCGGACAGCCCAGGTTCGGCGCCAGGTGCAGGATCGGTTTCATGGCCTTGGGCATCCCCTCCCGGGCATCGTCGACGACGTACCCGCCATAGCAGTCCACCGCGGCGTCGAACGGCAGCGAGCAGGCGGCCAGGTAGGCGTGCCGCCCGCCCGAGCAGTGCCCGATGACGCCGACCCTCCCGTTCGCGCCCGGTAGGGACCGCAGGTGCTCGACCACACCCGCGACATCACCGACTAGTCGCTCATCGGGCACGCCGCCCGCCGCACGCACGGCCGCGGCCGCATCGTCGGGAGCGGCGCCCGGTGCCTCGCGGGAGTACAGATTCGGCGCCACGGCGTGATAGCCGCTGACGGCAAGCCGGCGAACGAATTCCTTGGTTTCCCGGTCATAGCCGGGCATGTGATGGATCCAGACGACTGCGCCGCGCGAGCCGTCGGCGAGCGGCGTCGCGCGGTAGGCCTCGATCTCATCGCCGCCGTGGCCGGTGATGGTGATCGTCTCTGCGCGAATGGCATCTGGGCTGACCGCGTTCATCGAAATGCTCCTTGCTTGGCCGCAATAGAGTGCGGAGCGCGTGCGGCTCGTCCGGGTGCTTGTGGGGGGTGCGCCCGCCGGACACCAACGTATCCGAACTTCACCGGTGGCCGGTGTCGGGTGCGCGCCGGCAGGACCTTCAGCCCGGCTTTCGTTGAGTGTGCGTCCTGGTCGTCGGGCGTGCACCCAGGGCGGCGACACGCCGATGAGCTCCGCCGTGAACACACGCTCAAAGCCGTTGACGCACAGTGGAAGTTGTCTCGCTGGTGAATGCCGCGCGGGCAGACCTCGCGCCTAGTGCTTCTTGTCGCGCACCTTGTAGGTCGAAGGCCACGACTTTCGCGACTCGTCCCCGGTCAGGGGAGTTCCGATCCCACCGACCTTCACGTTGTAGGCCTCCTTGCCCACGCCCACCTCGCGATTCGCATGTTCCTGGGCGAGGTAGTACAGCTCGTCGATGGTCGCTTCGTCATACGCGACGAACGAGGTTTCCCTGGCGAGGTCCTCGATCCCGACCAGCATCCGCTCCGGCACCCACCGTGACGCCAGCGCCGCCAGACCCAGCAACGAGTACGGGATGACCCAGTAATAGATGAACAGCAATGGAGTCTTGGTGTCCAGGATCGTGGCCTCTTGACCCCCGAATTCTTCCAGGATCGGCGGAATCGCGGAGGAGACCGTCATGCCGGCAAACGCGGCGATCCAGATCCAGGACAAAACATCGGTGATCCGGTCGAACAGCTCGGTCTTGACGACATCAGGGGGCTGCTCCGCCGCGGCGAACTCACGCACGAACGACTTGCCGACCAGCTGGCCGACGAGGGCCACGAGAAAGATTCCGCAGCTGCTGAGCGGCTGTATCCATCGGTGCATGAACGTCTCGCTGAGCGTGAACGTCAGAATCGTCAGCACCGCGAACGTGGCGACCGCCCCGATCTCCAGCGTGCCGCCCGACTTACCCAGCAGGCGCCCGATCACAAACGCGGCGACGGCGATCGCGAGCGCGACCACCACCGCAGTCTTGAAAGGGACGTTGCCAACCAGCACCCAGTAGATGAGCCACGGCGCGAATCCAAACAGCATGCCCACGGTGGGTCAGTGTATTGAGTGCCGGTTCGTTGCGCGGCAACTACCGCCGCGTCGCGGCGAGTCGGCATCCTGCGGCAACCGGGCAAAGCCATTAGATTGCGTCTGTAGTGAACGACGATCCGCGCAACGACAAGGTCTCTCGGCAATACGACCGGTGGCAGTACCCGCCGCCGATTCAGGACCTCGAGACCTACTCGAAGAACAACTGGGAGTGGTTCGACCCGTTCCGCGCGCACCGGGTGTTATGGCCAGACCGGGACTACCGCCCCGACCTGGACATCCTGATCGCGGGGTGCGGCGCTAACCAGGCGGCGGTATTCGCCTTCACCAACCGCGCCGCCAAGGTCGTGGCGATCGATGTCAGCCAATCGGCACTGGACCATCAGCAATATTTGAAAGACAGGCACAGCCTGCACAACCTGGAATTGCACCTACTGCCGATCGAAGAGGTGTCGACGCTAGGACAAGACTTCGACCTGATCGTGTCCACCGGCGTCCTGCATCACATGGCCGATCCGTTGACCGGCATGAAGGCGCTCGCGAGCTGCCTGCGGCGCGACGGTGCGATCGGGGTCATGCTCTACGCCAAGTACGGCCGGACCGGGGTGGAACTGCTCGAATCGGTCTTTCGTGACTTGGGGCTATCTCAGGACGACGCATCGGTCCAAGTGGTCAAAGACATCATCGCGGTGCTGCCCGCGGATCATCCCGTCCGGACCTACCTGGCGGTGGCTCGCGATTTGCAGACCGACGGCGCTCTCGTCGACACGTTCTTACACGGTCGCCAGCGAAGCTACACCGTCGAAGACTGCCTCGATCTTGTCGGCTCGGCCGGGCTCGCATTTCAGGGGTGGTTCCACAAGTCGCCGTACTATCCGCACGAAATCCTCGCGCCGCCAAGCGAATTCGGGCACCATCTAGCAAAATTGCCGGACATCAAATTGTGGTCGGTGATGGAACGGCTGCAAACTCTGAACGCCACACATTTCTTCATGGCTTGTCGCCCGGAGCGTCCGCCAGCGCAGTACACGATCGACTTCTCGGCGGCCCAGGCTCTCGACTACATTCCTATGTCGCGCACCGCGTGCATGCTGTCCGGAGCCGAACTCATCGGACCCGGCGCCCGGCTGCGGCTCAGCCCGGCCGATCTCGCCCTCGCGCAACTCGTCGACGGCCGCCGCAGCATCGGTGAGATCGCTGCCAGCGTTTCGCAACGCGGCGGCAGCAACAGCACGGGCGAAGCTCAGAACTTTGCTCGCAAGCTGTTTCAGGAGCTGTGGCGTCTGGACTTCCTGGCGATGGCCATCCTCGCGAACTAATCGCAGCGCGTAAAGGGTTGCGCCGGAACGTATCTCGCACCAAAAGCCGGATGTAGTTCGCAAGCCTGGGCCCGTGCCGGTTATCGGCTCGAGGTCGGCTGGACTTGCTGTGGGCAAGACATAATGTCGAGACGACGTTAAGATTCGAGTCCTGCACGAGGGTAATCCAGACCGAGGAGTCGACGAATGAAGAACACGGCACGGTTGGCCGGCCCCATCGCTGCCGCTGTGGCCGGTTTTTTTGCCATCGCTGTCGCTCCGACGGCGAGCGCCGACCCAGCGGATGATGCTTACCTGCAAACGCTGCAACAGCGGGGGCTCAGCTGGGCAAACGGCCAGGAGCAAACGATGATCAACGTCGGGCACGCCGTCTGTCAGGATTTTGACGGCGGAGACTCGATGGGCCAGACCGTCGGCGACGTGAAAAAAGCGCTCGGGGTGAGCAACCCGGGTGCCGGCAGCATTATCGGTGCGGCGATTGCGAACTACTGCCCGGAAAACCGCAGCAAAATGTAGGTCAAACCGCGCAATCACGGCGAGGTGCTCGCCCTGGACACGATGGTCCGCGAAAATCTTTTCATCTGTCCGCGCTACTCCAACCCGGTGCGTTTCGAAGCCTGTTCCTGGCGATGCAGCAACACGTCCTGTCGGTACGCCGAAGAGCCGTTCCCGCCGGCTCGGCAGAGTCGCAGTGCTCTGTTTCTTCTGGCTCAGCTGGATCGACCGCATCCTCGACCCGAAGCACACGATCGACGGCGATGTCGGAAATCGCCGTCCGGGACCGGGCCTGATGAACATCGGCCGCATTACCGCCATCTAGCAGCCCACGTACCGTGCCCCCACTGGGACTCGAACCCAGACTGGGCGGATTTTAAGTCCGCTGCCTCTGCCAATTGGGCTATGGGGGCCCGGCGGCGAATCTAGCGCGCGGGACCCAGGTTCGCCCACACCGCGTCCCGCCCGAATTCGGCCCGATTCTGGACGTGCGCGCCGGCCGCGCTTCGCGTATGATCCGCGCGCCGCGCAACCTTATACCTGTTTGACCCCTCGCTGCCAGATGACACGCCTATGTCGGTCGACAGGACCTTGTTAAAACTGCCGGCGTTCAGCGTTAAGACGCCGTAAACGCCCGTCACCCTCGGCCTTTCGATCGGGAACTTGGTCAGTGGGGAAATTAGCCTTACGCCAATACACAGGGGCTCGTTACGCCACCACTCAGGGTCGACCCGGCGCGTGGGTCGACATGGTTCGAACACTAGAGGAGCGATGGATGTCATTCCTGACAACAGTGACTGAAGAGTTGCTTTCCGCACAGTCAATGCTCGGGGCGGTGAACACCAACCTGGCGGCGCAAAACGCGGGCGCCGCTCCCGCGACCGCCGTCGTCGCTCCTGCTGCCGCCGACCCGGTGTCGATCCAGCAGGCGGCAATCTTCTCGACGTACGGCACCACCTACCAGACACAGGCCACCGAGGCTCAGACGCAGCTCGAGCGTACGCGACCAACCTGGGAGTCAGCTCCAACAGTTACGGCGACGCCGAGTCACCAATGCGGCCTCGGCCGTTCTCCGAAGCGTGTCAACGCGGCGCTGCCGCTGCCGCTCGCGGCCCCGGCAACAGTCTCCTCGACATTCTCGCAGTACCTCCTTGGTGGCACCGGCAACGGCACCAACCCGACCATGCTCGGCGGGATCTTCGGCCTGTCGAGTAACGGTGCCAACATCGGCAACATCGGGGTTGGGAACTGGGCCTCGGCCGGTTCCGACCTGCTCGGGCATGGCCGGTGGTGGTCTGCTTCACCCCCGGTAGCGACGCCATCGGCGACGCCGCCGCTGGCCGCAGACGCCGCCGCCTCGCCGAGCCAGCCGACGCCGATGCCGATCGGCGGTCGGCGGCATGGCCGGCATGGGCGGAATGCCGGTGGCCGCGGGCATGGGCTCGGGCACCCTGGTCGGCCAGTTGTCGGTGCCGCCGAGCTGGGCGGGCGGCCAGGTCACCCCGTGGCCGGCACCAGCGTCACGCCGCTCACACCGTCGGGCTGGACCGGCGCCGCACCGCAAGCCGGTGTCGGGCAACGCCCATGGCCGGCATGCCCGGCATGGTCACGGGCGCGGGACGCAGCTCCGCCGGCTTCGGCGCACCGCGCTACGGCGTCAAGCCGATCGTCATGCCGAAACCGATGGCCGTCTAGCCGGCGACGCCGTCGCAGTCACTCAACCAGAAGCGAAACTCGAACAGACAAAGGAGCGGGATACAGAAATGGCTATTGATTTTTCAGGTGCACCTCCGGAAGATCAACTCGGGACTCCTTTACACCGGTCCGGGCGCGGTGCCGATGCTGGCTGCCGCGACGGCGTACGCCAACCTGGCCGCCGAGGTGAGCGCCACCGCAACCCAGTGGGAGTCGATCATCTCCGACGCTGACCACCGAGCAGTGGACGGGCGGCGGGTCGGCAGCGGCGGCAACCGCGGCCCAGCCCATCGTGACCTACCTGACCGACACGGCGACCGCACTCGAGCAGGCGGCCACCCAGGCCACGGCATCGGCGGCCGCCTATGAGACGGCCTTTGCGGCGACGGTGCCCCCGCCGGTGGTCGCTGCCAATAGGGCTACCCAGGCGGCGTTGCTGCCGTTGGCCGTCATCCCGACGGTCGCCGCGGAGATCGCGGCCACTCGACGCGCAGTACGCCGAAATGTGGGCCCAGGACGCCCTCGCGATGACCGCGTACCAGGCCGCCGCGACCGCGGCCAGCGCCCTCACTCCGGTGACGCCGCTGGCGACGACCACCGACCCGGGCTGTGCAATGGCTCGCTACCGCCGATGTCGCCGGCGGCGCCGGCCGCGCAGCCGCTCGCAGGCCGCCGCCAGCAGCCCTCCGTTCCAGAGCACGGGCCTCCTGCAGTCGATCGACAGCTTCCTCGGCACCCCGTCGGTCTTGAATGGCATCAACGGTGCGGTCAACACCGCGGCGTGGTTCGTCATGAACGCCATCACGACCGCGGTATCGCTGGGGCACACGCTGGCCGGCGCCGCGGTGCCGAGCGCGCGGTCAGCGACGTGGTGCCCGAAGCCGGCTCGGCCGGCGTGGTGGAAGGGACCGTGGTGCGATCGGTGACGCCGATCGGCAGGTATGGGCTACGGCGGGGCGGCGACGGGCAGTCTGGGCCAGGCGACCACCGTCGGCAAACTCTCGGTACCGGCCACGTGGTCCGCAGCCGCGCCGGTGCAAGCAGAGTTGGCTTCGGCCACCGCTCCGCTCGAGGGCTCGGGCTGGACCGTCGCCACCGAGGAAACCGGGACGGCCATGGGTGCGCCCGGTATGCCGGGAATGGCTGGCGAGCCGCCAAGGGCGCCGGCGCCTTCGGTTCGGGGCCGCGGTACGGCTTCAAGCCGATTGTCATGCCCAAGCAGGTCGTGGTGTGAGGCGCGAAAAAAGGGGCCACATGTAACGCGTTGGAGGCCGGCAGTTCACCGCTGAGCCGTAATCTATCCGCTGCGCGGCTACCGCCGCACTGATACCAATTGCAAAGACTTCGACGATCTGAAGGCATCACCGGAAAAAGGAGAAAGACAACATGGCAACACGTTTTATGACTGACCCGCACGCAATGCGGTCGATGGCGGGCCGCTTCGAGATGCACGCCCAGACGGTGTCGGACGAGGCTCGCAAGATGTGGTCGTCCTCGATGAACATCGCCGGGGCTGGCTGGAGCGGTCAGGCCCAGGCCACCTCGTACGACACCATGGGTCAGATGAACCAGGCGTTCACCAACATCGTCAACATGCTGCACAGCGTGCGTGACGGTTTGATCCGCGACGCCAACAACTACGAGACGCAAGAGCAGGCCTCGCAGCAGATCCTCAGCCACTAGCCGCCAAAACTGCTTCTCCCCAACACTTTCAACTCAGGAGGACTTATACAATGAGCATTAATTACCAGTTCGGAGATGTTGACGCCCACGGTGCGCTGATTCGCGCGCAGGCCGCTTCGCTGGAGTCCGAGCACCAGGCCATCGTCCGCGATGTGCTTGCTGCCGGTGACTTTTGGGGCGGCGCCGGTTCGGTGGCTTGCCAGGAGTTCATCACCCAGTTGGGTCGGAACTTCCAGGTGATCTACGAGCAGGCCAACCAGCACGGGCAGAAGGTGCAAAGTGCCGGCAACAACATGGCCAGCACCGACAGCGCCGTCGGGTCCAGCTGGGCCTGACACCCCTAGCTTCAACCGAGGCCGCACACCAATTGGTGTGCGGCCTCGTTGTTTGTGCGGCACGAGCGTGATCCGGGCCGGAGCAACATTTGAGAACTCTATGAAGCCCGTGACAAGTGCATGTGTGCTTTGCGAGACTTCAAGAACATGACCGCAATGTCGGGATACGCAGGAAGCCAGCGACCGCGCCAAGCCATTCTTGGGCAGCTGCCCAGGATCTATCGTGCCGACGGATCACCGATCCGGGTTTTGCTGGTGGACGATGAGCCGGCGCTGACCAACCTGGTCAAGATGGCGCTGCACTATGAGGGCTGGGCGGTGGAGATCGCCCACAACGGACGCGAAGCGCTGGCCAAATTCGACCGGGCGACCCCCGACGTGCTGGTCCTGGACATCATGCTTCCCGACATGGATGGCCTGCGCATTCTGCAGCGGATCCGTGAATCCGACGTCTACACGCCAACGCTGTTCCTCACCGCACGCGATTCGGTGATGGACCGGGTCACCGGTCTCACCGCCGGTGCCGATGACTACATGACCAAGCCGTTCAGCCTAGAGGAACTGGTCGCGCGACTTCGCGGGTTGCTACGCCGCTCCAGTCAGCTGTCTCCACCGGCCGCCGAGGCGCTCAAGGTCGGCGATCTTCGACTCGACACCGCCAGTCGCGAAGTCAGCCGCGAAGGCGCGCCGGTATCGCTGTCGTCGACCGAGTTCGAATTGCTGCGCTTCCTGATGCGTAATCCGCGCCGCGCACTGAGCCGGACCGAGATCCTCGACCGGGTCTGGAACTACGACTTCGCCGGGCGCACCAGCATCGTCGACCTGTACATCTCCTATCTGAGAAAAAAGATCGACTCCGGCCGGGAGCCGATGATCCATACCGTCCGCGGTGTTGGGTACATGCTGCGACCCATCGGAATGACAGGCGAGCGCAACACCCCTTTCTGGTTGCCCCGGTCGCTTCGCCGTCAATTGCTGATCGGCGTATTGGCTGTCGTCACAGTGGTATTGGTGTCCGTCGGTGTGGTCTCGGTACTCAGCCTGCGCGGCTACGTCACCGCGCTCAGCGACGCCGATGTCGCCGAATCCCTTGATGCATTGCACAACTCGTACACGCGATACCAAAACGGCGAGCACACCTCGGCGCACCGCCGCACTCCGCCGATAGCAGAGGCGATGCTCGAGTTCACCGGGCAAACGCCGGGCAACCTGATCGCCGTTGTGCACAACGGCGTCGTCATCGGCTCCGCGGTGTTCTCCGAGGACCAACCAAAACCCGCGCCGCCCGACGTCATTCGCGCGATCGAAGCGCAGAGCTGGACCGACGCGCCGCCCCGCACCGTACGGCTCGGCAGCCTCGGCGCCTACCGCGTCGACAGCCGCGCCGACGGATCCGACCTGCTGATCGTCGGGATGTCGGTGAAGCTGGCCGACCAGATCATGGCCCGCAAATACATCACCACCAGCCTGCTGGTCGCGGCCGCTCTGATGATCACCGCGGCGCTCACCGTGTGGGTGGTCGGCTACACACTTCGCCCGCTGCGCCGGGTCGCCGCGACCGCCGCGGAAGTCGCGGCGATGCCGCTCACCGGCGACGACCACCGGATCAGCGTCCGGAGTCCGGCAGGAAGACACCGACCCGGACAACGAGGTCGGGATCGTCGGGCACACGCTGAACCGGTTACTGGACAACGTGGATAGCGCGCTGGCACATCGGGTCGATTCCGACATGCGCATGCGGCAATTCCTCACCGACGCCAGCCACGAGCTGAGGACCCCGCTGGCGGCGATTCAGGGCTACGCCGAGCTGACCCGCCAGGACAGTTCGGCGTTACCGCCGACGACCGAGTACGCACTGGCCCGCATCGAATCGGAAGCACGCAGGATGGCCTTGCTCGTCGAGGAACTGCTACTGCTCTCGCGCCTGGGCGAGGGTGAGGACCTGCAGAGCGAAGACGTCGACCTGGCCGAGCTGGTCATCAACGCGGTGAACGACGCCGCGGCCGCGGCGCCGACACACCATTGGGTCAAAGAGCTGCCCGACGAAGCGGTCTGGGTCCGTGGGGATCATGCCCGGCTGCATCAGCTGGTCAGCAACCTGCACAGCAATGCCCGGTTGCATACGCCGCCCGGCGTCACGGTCACCACCGCAATCGCCTGTCACCGCAGCGATCCCGATGCGCCGCATGCCGAACTGACCGTTGCCGATGATGGACCCGGCATCGACGCGGATCTGCTCCCCCGGTTGTTCGAGCGATTCGTCCGCGCGAGCACCTCCCGGTCCGACGGGTCGGGCATCGGACTGGGCCTGGCCATCGTCAGTTCAATCGTCAAGGCACACCACGGCTCGGTCAGCGCCGAATCCGCGAACGGCCGAACGGTCTTTCGGGTGCGGCTGCCGATGATCGACAGTCCGAACTCCGGCTAGCGGCCCGGCAAAGGTTACAGGAAGACCGCAAAAGTGGCGGTCAAAACGTAAAGAAAGCGTTAAGGGCGAAGGCTTTGGGTGGCAGTCGAGCTTAGCCTCGAACATGTCCTCCTCACCCGAGGTCAGGTTACCGTTGCCCGAGAACGATCAGGCATCAATCGATCATCGAACGAGAGACAAAAATGTCTGTGGTGATTTACCTCCTGCTGACTGTGGCAGTGTTCGCCGCACTCGGCTTAACGCTGAGGCTGGGATCGTGAGCACCGCCAACACGGTGGGCCTCATTCTGTCCGTCCTGATTGCCCTATTGCTGGGGGCCGCCTTGATGTTTCCGGAGCGGTTCTAGTGAGCGGCACCGCGGCGGGTGTGGTTTTCCTCGCGCTCCTCATTCTTGCGCTGGCGGTGGTCCATGTGCCGCTGGGCGATTACATGTACCGGGTCTACAGCGCCGAAAAGCATTCGCGCACTGAGAAATTCATCTATCGTTTGATCGGCGCCAACCCGGACGCGGAGCAGACGTGGAAAACGTATGCCCGGAGCGTGCTGGCCTTTTCGGCGGTCAGCGTCGTGTTCCTGTTCGTCTTGCAGCTCGTGCAATCCAAATTGCCGCTGCACCTTGCAAATCCGGCAACACCGATGACACCGGCGCTGGCGTGGAACACCGCGATCAGCTTCGTCACCAACACCAACTGGCAGGCCTATTCCGGCGAATCGACGATGGGCCACCTGGTCCAGATGGCCGGTCTGGCGGTACAGAACTTTGTCTCCGCCGCGGTCGGCATGGCCGTCGCGGTCGCCTTAGTCCGCGGCTTCGCACGCCACCGCACCAACGAACTGGGCAACTTCTGGGTGGACCTGGTCCGTGGCACGCTGCGCATCCTGCTGCCGATCGCCGTCATCGGCGCAATCGTGCTCATCGCCGGTGGCGCCGTCCAGAACTTCCACCTCAACGACCAAGTGGTCAACACGCTGGCCGGCGCCCAACAGACCATCCCCGGCGGACCGGTCGCCAGCCAGGAGGCGATCAAGGAGCTCGGCACCAACGGCGGTGGCTTCTACAACGCCAACTCATCGCATCCGTTTGAGAATCCGACCGCGTGGACCAACTGGATCGAGATCTTCCTGCTCCTGGTCATCAGCTTCTCGCTGCCGCGCACCTTTGGCCGCATGGTGGACAGCAAGAAGCAGGGCTACGCGATTGCCGCGGTCGTCAGCGTCCTCGCACTCCTCAGCGTCAGCTTCATGATGCTGTTCCAGTTGCAGCACCACGGCACCGTCCCGACTGCGACGGGCGCGACAATGGAAGGGGTCGAACAGCGCTTCGGCGTTGCCGACTCCGCGGTCTTCGCCGATGCGACGACGCTGACCTCGACCGGTGCGATCGACTCCGTGCACGACTCCTACAGCAGCCTCGGCGGCATGATGGCGATGTTCAACATGCAAATGGGTGAGGTCGCACCCGGCGGCACCGGCTCGGGTCTGTACGGCATTTTGATCCTTGCCGTCATCACGGTGTTCGTCGCCGGATTGATGGTCGGCCGGACACCGGAATACCTCGGCAAAAAGATCAATCCGCGCGAGATGAAGCTGGCCTCAGGGTATTTCCTGATCACCCCGCTCATCGTGCTGCTCGGCACGGCCATCGCGATGGCGCTGCCAGGTGAGCGCGCCGGTATGGCCAACACCGGCCCGCACGGCCTGTCCGAGGTGCTCTACGCATTCACTTCCGCGGCCAACAACAACGGTTCCGCTTTCGCCGGCCTCTCGGCCAATACGGTCTGGTGGAACACCGCTTTGGGCTTGGCAATGGTCTTCGGCCGATTCCTGCCGATGATGCTGGTTCTCGCGCTGGCCGGTTCGCTAGCGCGTCAGGGCATGACGCCCGAGTCGAGCGGCACGCTGCCCACACATAAACCTCAATTCGTAGGCCTGGTGGTGGGTGTGACGGTCATTCTGGTTGCCCTCACCTTCCTGCCCGCGCTGGCGCTCGGGCCACTCGCTGAAGGGATTCACTGAAACCGTGACGACCACAATTGATCCCCAGGTCCGCCGGCATACCGCCCACGCACCCGGCGAGAAGATGCAAGGCGGGTTGCTCGACCCCGCGCTGCTGCTGAAGGCACTGCCGGACGCGTTGCGCAAGCTCGATCCACGCACCCTGTGGCGCAACCCGGTGATGTTCATCGTCGAAATCGGCGCCGTCTGGTCGACGGTGCTGGCGTTCGGCGACAGCAGCTGGTTCAGCTGGCTCACCGTGTTCTGGCTATGGCTGACAGTGCTTTTCGCCAACCTGGCCGAGGCGGTCGCCGAAGGGCGTGGAAAAGCACAGGCCGACGCGCTGCGTAAATCCAAGGCCGACACCGTTGCACGCCGCCTCAAGAGTTGGTCAGCCGGCTCTTCGGACACATCCGAAGAGGAGGTCGCGGCGCCCTTACTGCAGCAAGGCGACTTCGTGGTGGTCACCGCTGGTGAGGTCATCCCTGGCGATGGGGACGTCGTGGAAGGCATTGCCTCGGTTGACGAATCGGCTATTACCGGTGAATCCGCGCCGGTGATCCGGGAATCCGGCGGTGACCGCTCAGCGGTGACCGGCGGGACGACCGTGCTCTCGGATCGCATCGTGGTCAAGATCACCCAGAAGCCCGGCGAGAGCTTCGTGGACCGGATGATCGCACTCGTCGAGGGCGCCAATCGGCAGAAGACGCCCAACGAGATCGCGCTCAATATTCTGCTGGCGGCACTGACCCTCATCTTCGTGTTCGCGGTCGCCACATTGCAGCCGCTCGCGATTTTTTCCAAGGTCAACAACCCCGGCGTGCCCGACACCTCGGCGCTGAGCTCCGACGGCATCAGTGGCATCGTCCTGGTGGCACTACTGGTCTGCCTGATTCCGACCACGATCGGCGCGCTGCTGTCCGCGATCGGTATCGCGGGCATGGACCGGCTGGTGCAACGCAACGTGCTGGCCATGTCGGGCCGTGCCGTCGAGGCGGCCGGTGACGTCAACACCCTGCTGTTGGACAAGACCGGCACCATCACGCTCGGGAATCGTCAAGCGTCGGAGTTCATTCCGGTGACCGGGGTGACAAACGCGGACCTGGCGGACGCCGCACAGCTGTCCAGTCTCGCCGACGAAACCCCCGAGGGCCGTTCGATCGTCGTCTACGCCAAAGAGGCCTACGGGCTGCGCGCGCGGCACCCTGGCGAGCTGGCCAACGCCAGCTGGGTGGAATTCACTGCGACGACCCGGATGTCGGGCGTCGACCTCGACGGACGACAGCTGCGCAAGGGCGCGGCCAGCTCGGTAGCCGAGTGGGTCCGCGGTCACGGCGGCAACGTCCCGGTCGAACTCGGCGAGATCGTCGACGGCATCTCGGCAGCCGGTGGAACCCCGCTGGTTGTCGGCCAGATCCACGGCGACAGCGGCCGAGGTGCTTGGCGTCATCCACCTCAAGGACGTGGTGAAGCAGGGCATGCGCGAGCGATTCGACGCGATGCGCGTGATGGGTATCCGGACGGTGATGATCACCGGCGATAATCCGTTGACCGCCAAGGCAATCGCCGATGAGGCCGGGGTCGACGACTTCCTCGCCGAGGCCACGCCGGAAGACAAGATGATGCTGATCAAAAAGGAGCAGCAGGGCGGACGCCTGGTGGCGATGACCGGTGACGGTACCAACGACGCACCGGCACTGGCACAGGCCGACGTCGGAGTCGCGATGAACACCGGCACGTCGGCGGCCAAAGAGGCCGGCAACATGGTGGATCTGGACTCCGATCCCACCAAGCTCATCGAGATCGTGGAGATCGGCAAGCAACTGCTGATCACTCGTGGCGCGTTGACCACGTTCTCGATCGCCAACGACATCGCCAAATATTTCGCGATCATCCCGGCGATGTTCGTGGCGATCTTCCCGGGCCTGGACCTGATCAACGTGATGCGGCTGCACAGCCCACAATCGGCGATCCTGTCGGCGGTCATCTTCAACGCGATCGTCATCGTCGCCCTGATTCCGCTGGCGCTGCGCGGCGTTCGGTATACGCCGAGCCGGGCGTCGAAACTGCTCAGCCGCAACCTCTATATCTATGGATTGGGCGGCATCGTTGCCCCGTTCGTCGGGATCAAGCTCATCGACTTGCTGGTTCAACTTCTTCCTGGGATGGCCTGAGATGAACATCGCTAACACGGTTCGCCAACACTGGGCCGCGCTGCGCGCGCTGCTCGTCTTCACCGTGATCCTGGGTTTCGGCTACCCGCTGCTCATTTGGCTGGTGGCGTTGATTCCCGGGCTGCACGACAAGGCGGAGGGCTCGATCCTCACCGCCGGCGGAAAACCGGTCGGCAGCAGGATCATTGGGCAGTCGTTCACCGACTCCTCGGGCAACCCGCTGCCGCAGCTACTTCCAGAGCCGGCCGTCGGCCGCGGGCAGCAACGGGTATGACCCGACGTCCAGCAGCGGCAGCAGCCTTGGACCGGAAAGCGTTGTCGACACACCGGGTGACCCGGCCAAGCTTGCCTCCGGCGCCAGTGCGTCCGACGCCGGGTTCAAGCCGAGCCTGCTGACGCAGGTGTGTACGCGCAGTGCATCGATCGGACAGCTCGAAGGTGTCGACGGCGCACGCCCGTTCTGCACCGGCGGTGGCGTCGGGGCGGTGCTGTCGGTGATCGGCCCCCGCGATTCGCGCGGCTACGTCGTCCACCCGATCAGGGTCGTCAGCGTCAACGAACCGTGCGCGACGACGAAGCAGCCCTTCCTGAACTTCTACGAAGGCGTTCGGGTCGAGTGCGCGACGTTCGGTGACGACTATTCGACCGGCCAGATCGTGCCCATTCGCGGCGGCGCCCCGGCCGACCCGCAGGTGCCCGCCGACGCGGTCACTGCCAGCGGCAGCGGCTTGGATCCGGATATCTCACCGGCCTACGCCGACATCCAGATCGGTAGGGTGGCCAAGGCCCGGCATGTCAGCCCGGATCAGATACGTGCGGTCCTCGCCCACTACCTTGACGGTCGCGCCCTTGGGTTTTTCGGTGAGCCGACGGTGAATGTGCTGCAACTCAACACTCGAGCTCGACCACCGGTATCCGGTCACGAGCTAGCGCCGCGGGGGGATGATGGTTGACGTGACCGTCACTGACCACCATCCGAAGCGCGGGGAGCTACGCATCTACCTCGGTGCGGCTCCGGGTGTCGGCAAGACGTACGCGATGCTTGGCGAAGCACACCGGCGCTTGGAGCGCGGCACCGACTTGGTGGCCGCCGTGGTCGAGACCCATGGCCGCCGGAAAACCGCGGAGATGCTCGACGGCATCGAGATCATCCCGCCCCGTTATCTCGAATACCGCGGCGGCAGCTTTCGCCGAACTCGACGTGCCGGCCGTGCTGGAACGCCATCCGCAGGTGGTCCTGGTCGACGAACTCGCCCACACCAATACGCCGGGCAGCAAGAACCAAAAGCGGTGGCAGGACGTCGAGGAACTGCTCGACGCCGGGATCACCGTGATCTCCACGGTCAACATCCAGCACCTGGAAAGCCTCAACGACGTCGTCGCCCAGATCACCGGCATCGAACAGAAGGAGACGATGCCGGATTCGATCGTGCGGCGAGGCCGCGCAGGTCGAACTCATCGACATCACGCCGGAGGCGCTGCGCCGCAGGCTATCCCACGGCAATGTCTACACACCGGAACGAATCGATGCGGCGCTGTCCAACTACTTCCGCCGCGGAAACCTCACCGCGCTAAGGGAATTGGCGCTGCTGTGGCTCGCCGACCAGGTGGATACCGCGCTGGCCAAGTACCGCGCGGACAACAAGATCACCGACATGTGGGAAGCCCGCGAGCGAGTCGTGGTGGCGGTCACCGGTGGCCCGGAATCGGAGACGTTGGTGCGGCGGGCATCCCGGATCGCGTCGAAGTCCAGCGCCGAGCTGATGGTGGTGCACGTCGATTCGCGGCGACGGGCTGGCCGGCCTCTCGGAGCCCCGGATGAGCAAGATTCGTGAACTGGCGAGCAGCCTGGACGCTTCCGTGCACACCGTGGTCGGTGACGACATACCCGCTGCGCTACTGGATTTCGCCCGCGAGATCAACGCCACCCAGCTGGTGATCGGCAGCTCGCGACGGTCCCGCTGGGCGCGGGTATTCGAGGAGGGTATCGGCCCGGCCATCGTGCAGCGGTCCGGCAAGATCGACGTGCACATCGTCACCCATGACGAATCCAAACGCGGTTTTCAGCTGGCGTCGCTCGCGCCCCGCGAGCGCCGCGTTGCGTCCTGGCTGGCGGCCTTCATCATCCCGTCGGTCATCTGCGCCGTCACGGTGACGCATGCTGGACGCCTATCTGGACACCGGCGGTGAGAGCGCATTGTTCTTCGTCGGGGTGCTGCTGGTCGGCTTGCTGGGAGGCGTTGCCCCGGCGGCTCTTTCGGCGGTGCTGTCCGGGCTGCTGCTGAACTACTTCCTGATAGCTCCGCGGCACAGCTTCACCATCGCCGAACCCAACAGCGCGATCACCGAGTTGGTGCTGCTGCTGATAGCGGTCGCGGTCGCGGTTCTCGTCGACGGCGCAGCCAAACGAGCCCGCGAAGCCCGACTGGCCTCCCAAGAGGCCGAACTGCTGACGCTGTTCGCAGGCTCGGTGTTGCGCGGCGCCGATCTGGAGACGCTGCTCGAACGCGTGCGCGAGACCTACGCACAGCGCGCGGTCAGCATCCTGCGCGAGCCGAGCGACGAAGACCGCACCAATGGCAAGAAGAGCTACATCGTCGCCTGTGTGGGCAATGATCCCTGTGTGACCGTTGATTCCGCCGACACCGCGATCGAGGTCGGTGACGACGAATTCTGGATGCTGATGGCGGGCAAGAAGCTCTCCGCGCGCGATCGCCGGGTGCTGGGCGCGGTAGCCAAGCAAGCCGCGGGTCTGATCCGACAGGGCGAGCTGGCCGAAGAGGCCAGCCGGGCCGAAGCGATCGTGCGGGCCGACGACCTACGGCGCTCATTGCTCTCGGCGGTCAGCCACGACCTGCGCACGCCGCTGGCCGCGGCCAAGGTGGCGGTGTCCAGCTTGCGCGCCGAGGACGTCGCCTTCTCCGCTGAGGACACCGCGGAATTGCTGGCCACCATTGAAGAGTCCATCGACCAGCTGACCGCGCTGGTCGGAAACCTGCTCGATTCCTCGCGGCTGGCCGCCGGCGTGGTCCGCCCGGATCTGCGCCGGGTGTACCTGGAGGAAACGGTGCAACGCGCGCTGGTCAGTATCGGCAAGGGCGCCACCGGCTTCTACCGATCAGCGATCGACCGGGTCAAGGTCGACGTGAGTGACGCCGTGGCGATGGCCGACGCCGGGCTCCTCGAGCGGGTTCTTGCCAACCTGATCGACAACGCGCTGCGCTACGCGCCCAACTGCGTGGTCAGGGTCAACGCGGGGCGGGTCGGCGATCGCACCCTGATCAACGTCATCGACGAAGGCCCCGGAATCCCCCACGGCGGCGAGGATCAGCTCTTCGAACCCTTCCAGCGGCTGGGCGATCACGACAACACCACCGGTGTGGGACTGGGAATGTCGGTCGCGCGCGGCTTCGTCGAAGCCATGGGCGGCGACTATCGCAGGCCGGCGATACGCCCGGGGGTGGACTCACCGTCGTCGTAGACCTGGCCGCACCGCCGCAACCGATCGGTGTCCGATGACCCGGGTATTGGTGATCGATGACGAGCCGCACATCCTGCGCGCGCTGCGAATCAACCTGTCGGTGCGCGGGTACGAGGTCGATCACCGCGGCGACCGGCAGCCGGCGCCCTGCGCGCCGCCGCCGAACACAAACCCGATGTGGTGGTCCTCGATCTCGGCCTGCCCGACATATCCGGCATCGAGGTGCTCGGTGGTCTGCGCGGCTGGCTGACGGCGCCGGTGATCGTGTTGTCGGCACGCACGGATTCCTCCGACAAGGTCGAGGCGCTGGACGCCGGGGCCGACGACTACGTCACGAAACCATTTGGGATGGACGAGTTCCTGGCTCGGCTGCGGGCCGCGGTCCGCCGCAATGCCGCGGCCTCCGAAACGGACGAGCCGGTGATCGAAACCGATGCCTTCACCGTCGATCTGGCCGCCAAGAAGGTCACCAAGAACGGCAGCGAGGTGCACCTCACCCCGACCGAATGGGGCATGCTCGAGGTGCTGGTACGCAATCGCGGCAAGCTGGTCGGCCGCGAGGAACTACTCAAAGAGGTGTGGGGTCCGGCGTATGCCACCGAAACCCATTACCTGCGTGTGTATCTCGCGCAGCTGCGGCGCAAACTCGAAGACGACCCGTCACATCCCAAGCACCTGTTGACCGAATCGGGTATGGGCTACCGCTTCGAGGCCTGAGCAACCGGTTACCGGCAAGATCGACAGCACGATGCCGTCGAGGATGTCGTGCTCGCTGACGGTCAGCTCGTCGATACCCGCCCGGGTGCGCAGCTCGCGCGCCAACTCCTCGACCACGATCGCGCCACCGCCGATCACGTCGACTCGGCCCTCGTGCATCGGCGGCAGTCGCCGCACGCTGGGATCGCGTCATGCCGATCAGGCGCTCACACACCGACAGCAGGTCATCGCCGGCGACCCGCGAAAGGTGAATGGCCGCAGCGTCATACGTCGTCATTTCGTGCGCCAACGCCGACAGCGTGGTCATCGTGCCGGCCAGCCCGACCCAGGTCCGGGCCTGCTCGACGGGCACGGCCCGCAATGCGGGCTCGAGCCGATCGCGCACCATCTGACGCGCCGCGTCGACCTCCTGCGGTGTCGGCGGGTCGGAGTGCAGGCAGCGCTCGGTCAACCGGACGCAGCCGATGTCCGCCGAGTAGCTCGCCACCACCTCGCCCGCGCCGAGCACGATCTCGGTCGAGCCGCCGCCCAGGTCGACGACGACGAAAGGCCCACGAGCACTGTCTAATTCGCCGACCGCGCCGCGGAACGACAGCTCGGCCTCCTCGGCTCCGGTGATCACCTCGGCGACCGCGCCGCGTACCACGCTGCCCAGCACGTCGGCCGTCATCGCAAAGAAGACATCGCGATTGGTGACATCGCGGGCGGCCGACGTAGCAACCATCCGCACCCGCTCGATGCCATGGGCTCTCATCAGGTCCGCATAGTCGACCAGCGCGGCCCTGGTCCGCTCGATCGCCTCCGGCGCAAACAGACCGGTGGCGTCGACGCCCTGGCCCAATCGCACGATCCGGGTCTCGCGATGCACGTCGCGCAGCCGCCCGTCCGATACGTCGGCGATCAGCAACCGAATCGAGTTGGTGCCG
The DNA here is from genome assembly GCA_963832935.1 of uncultured Actinomycetota bacterium. Classification (GTDB taxonomy): domain Bacteria; phylum Actinomycetota; class Actinomycetes; order Mycobacteriales; family Mycobacteriaceae; genus Mycobacterium. The sequence goes on along the minus strand of CAWHWA010000004.1, from coordinate 19,618 downwards.
CAGTCGACACCGGCCGCCCTCAGCGCCACAGCTCACCATCCAACACCGCGGCCATCGCCCGGCTCGGCGGCCAACAACGCCAACGCCTCGTCGCCCAACGGATTGACCCCGGGCCCCTTGGCCAGCGAATGCGCGATCAGCACGTGCAGGCACTTGACCCGGTCCGGCATGCCTCCGCCCGAGAACGTGGTGCCCGAGCGGCTCGATCGCGTCGCGCTCGGCCAGATACGACTCGTGGGCGCGCCGGTAGGCAGCCGCCAATTCGCTGTCAGTCCGCAGTCGCTCGGTCATCTCCCGCATCAGTCCTGTGGTCTCCAGCCTGCTCGCAGCCGCGGTGAGCGCTGGATGCGTCAGGTAGTACAACGTCGGAAACGGGGTGCCATCAGGAAGTTTCGGCGCGGTCTTCACCACGCCGGGCTCACCGTTGGGGCACCGGTAGGCGATCTCCAGCACACCGCGCGGCTCGCGTCCGAGCTGGCGCGCCACCGCGTCCAGGTCGGCACGATCAACCACCGGGAGTCGTGGGCTTCGGCGATTCCGGCGGCGCAGGCACGGGCTGTCCAGGTTCAGCGGGCGCGGGGGCGGCCGGCGGCAGGTGCGGGGCGTCGGCGATGGTGTGCCACAGCGAGGTGTACCAAGGGGCGCTGCTGGCCGGCTTGCCCGTCGTCGCCTCCGGGCTGCGGCGACACCGCCGCGGCCGCCGGAAGCTGCACTTGGAAGGGCATGTCCCCGGGCATCACGAACCCCAGCCGCTCGCGGGCCTGCGCCGCAATGTAGGCCGGGTCGCCGAGCTTGACCTTCTTCTGCTCGAGGTCGGCGATCTGACGGCGCAGCGCGGCTTCGCTGGCGCTCAACTGGGACATCTCGGTGCGCTGCGCGAAGTAGGTGCGCACCGGACCCGCGATCGTCAACGTCAGCACGCAGACCACCGCGGCCAGGACTGCCGCGCGCCGCGCGGTGAATCCCAGCCGCTGCTCGGACCGTTGCTCGACGGACTCGGCGATCTGCCGCTTGATCGGCTCGACGATGTGCTCGGCCGTCGTCCGGGCAGTCGAGTGCTCTGCGGCCGGCTTCGACTGCGCGCGACGACGGCTTGGACGAGGGTTTGGCAGCGCGACCGCGCCGGACCGAATCACCGGCCTTCCCCGGGCGCGATGCCGGGGAGCGGCGCTTCGGATCTGGCCGTTTCGCGTCGGGCATCGGAGATCTAGCTGCGTTTCCCGTTGGGTATCAAGCTATTTCGCGTCCAGTGCGAAGCGCGGGAAATGCCAGATCGCCGGCGTAGCGGGCGGCGTCGCCGAGCGCCTCCTCGATGCGCAGCAGCTGGTTGTATTTCGCAACGCGCTCGCTGCGGGCCGGCGCGCCCGTCTTGATCTGCCCGCTGCCGACAGCCACCGCCAGGTCGGCGATCATGGTGTCCTCGGTCTCGCCGCTGCGGTGGCTCATCATCGTGCGGTATCCGCTGTGGTGGGCCAGCGCGACGGCGTCGAGCGTCTCGGTCAGCGTGCCGATCTGGTTCACCTTGACCAGCAACGCATTGGCGACACCCTTGTCGATGCCCTCCTCGAGCCGCTCGGGGTTGGTGACGAAGATGTCGTCGCCGACGATCTGCACCCGGTCACCGATCGACGACGTCAGCGCCGCCCAGCCGTCCCAATCGTCTTCGGACAGCGGGTCTTCGATGGACACCAGCGGGTAGGAGTCGAGCAGTCCGGCGTAGAACTCCGTCATCTGCTCGGCGGTGCGGGTCGCGCCCTCGAAGATGTAGCCGGTGCCGTCGGTGTAGAACTCGGTGGCCGCGGCGTCGAGGGCCAGGGCCACGTCGGCGCCCAGCTTGAACCCCGCCGACTCGATGGCCGAGCTGATCAGGTCCAGCGCCGCGGTGGTGCCGGCGACGTCGGGGGCGAAGCCGCCCTCGTCGCCCAGGCCGGTGGACAGCCCCTGCTTCTTCAGCACCGACTTGAGCGAGTGGTACACCTCGGCACCCCAGCGCAGCGCCTCGATGAAGCTGGGCGCGCCGATCGGCGCCACCATGAACTCCTGGATGTCGACGGCGGTGTCGGCGTGCGCGCCGCCGTTGAGGATGTTCAGCATCGGCACCGGCAGAATGTGCGCGTTCGGCCCGCCGATGATAGCGGAACAGCGGCAGCTCGGCGGAGTCGGCTGCCGCCTTGGCGACGGCCAGCGACACGCCCAGGATCGCGTTGCCGCCCAGCCGCGACTTGTCCGGAGTGCCGTCGAGGTCCACCAGCGCCTGGTCGACCAGTCGCTGATCGTCGGCGTTGAGTCCGATCACGGCCGGGCCGATCTCGTCGAGCACGGCCTGCACCGCCTTCTTGCACACCCTTGCCGCCGTAGCGCTCGCCGCCGTCGCGCAGCTCGACGGCCTCGTGCTCCCCGGTCGATGCGCCGGACGGCACCGCGGCGCGGGCGAACGTTCCGTCGATCAGGGCCACCTCGACCTCGACGGTCGGGTTGCCGCGGGAATCGAGGATCTCGCGGGCCCCGACCTGCTCGATAATCGGCACTGGGTTCTCCTTGCGTGCGTAGCTGATGCCGGCCCCGGGCCGCCTTTAGCGTAAAGCCTGGGTCAGCGATCATCCTTCTACAGCGGGTGACCCGCCGCGTAGGCGGTCGCCCAGTCCCGGACCGCCCGCGCGTAGACGCCGGAGTTGTTGTAGGCCCGCAGCGCGGTTATCCACCCGCGCGGCGTCGCCAGATCCTTTCCGCGCCAACACAAATAACCCGCCGCCGAGAGTGCGGCGTCGTCGATGTTGTCCGGGCTGACGCGTGCCGTCGTTGTTGGCGTCGACGCCGTACAGCCGCCAGGTCTCCGGAATGAACTGCATCGGCCCCATCGCGCGGTCCAGCGCCGGCTCGCTGTCGTGTCATGCCCGCGTCGGCTGTCGACGATGCGCAGGTTGCCGCCGGTGCCGTCCAGACGGACCCCTCGGATGGGCGGACGCACATCCCCGTTCGGCGCGATCGTCGCGCCCCGGTAGGTGCCGTGGTGGCTCTCCACCTGCCCGATGCCCGCCAGCGTGGTCCACGCGATATGGCACTTCGGGTTCTCCACCTCGGCGACCCGGGCGGCGTACGCGTAGGCCTCCAGCGCGATGACCGGAATTTCCAGTGCCGGAGCCGCTGCTCCGCCCAGTCCGCGCAACTGGTCCGCGGGCCGGCCGCTCGGCGTGAGTGTCCACTGGCGGCACCGGATCGCCCGCGGGCGGTGGCACGCCTTCGGGGATGAAGAGGCTGAGCTGCCAGGTACAGCTGGAGGCCATGAGCATCGCGGTCGCACCGATCACGGCGACCGCGCGCAACCAACGCCTCGGCGACACCAGTTCCCCTTAACTTCCCCTACACCAACGTCACCCAGTGATCATCGTCCCATGGGTTGCCGGACTACCCCGTCGGCCGAGGTTCAGCGCGATCTCGGCTGCCGAATCGATTAGCTACTATCGGCTACGGCTAGCACAACGAACAGCTCAAGCCAGCATCGAGACAGTTGCTATACAGAGGACACTCTGAGGCGCCGGGCGCTATCGACGGCCTTTGCGCTCGGAGCTTTCGAATCCGGCGAGCCTTTTCTCGGCATTCGCCGGGGCGCGTCGTCTTCGTCCTTCCGGCGCCGGCCCGATCGCTCCGGACTCACCGGATGGCCAGTGGGCGCGCCACTCCTCCTCGGTGATCGCGCCGAGCGGAGCCACATCGAACTCCTCGGGCACGCTGTCCCCGCGGCGCGTGGCCGCGATCGACCTTCTCGACGCGCGCGGACCGTGTCCACGAACTCTAAAACCGCTGTGCGCAGCGAGCTTTCCGCATCGACGTCGGCCAGCACCGAAATCGCGGTGATCTCGGCGGGAATCAGGTCGGCAGGCAGGCCGGCATTCGTCGAGCGCGCTGAATCACCTTCTGCGCCAGCGCTAACGCCGGCTGACCGGTGTGGACGTCGTCCATCACCGAATTGCGTGGCTTCTCCGCCGCCTTGCGCTCTTCCCACTGGGCGAGTTGCTCTTCGAGTGAAATCGATTCGCCTGCAAGCACTCCCGGCACCCGGTTGCCCAGCTTTGCGCATCAGCGTGGCGGCGACGTCGTCGATGCTCGAACGGCAGCTGCGCGCGCGTCCTCGGCGATGCGGGCGTGGAAAAGCACCTGCAGCAACACGTCGCCGAGTTCTTCGCGCAGCTGCTCGGCATTGCCACTGCGCACCGCATCCAACAGCTCGTAGGTCTCCTCCAGCAGGATACCTGCGCAACGAGTCGTGGGTCTGCTCGCTCTCCCACGGCCCGGCGGTGCGCAGTTTGTCCATCATCGCGACGGCATCGACCAGTCGCTCGCCGCGGCGGCGTGTCCGGCGCCGAAATCAGCCGGGCTCCCGGCGGCCAACCGGGCCAGTCACCGCGGGGTGGTCGGGATCCGACGACAGCAGCACCGGCGCATCGTCTCCGGTGTGCGACCGGACGCGCGGCGGGCAGCGACCAGGGCACCGCGACGGGCATCTCCTCGGTGTACTGCGACCTCGCCGGCGAGGTAGCTCGATCGCTTCGACGGGCACCAGCGACGGACGGCGGGGGTCGAACAAGACGACGATCATCGCGCTTGCTCGCTCCTCCCTCGTCATCGCTGCAGGTGGTACGAACTCGTTATACCAATCTCTTGCTGCGGTTTCCCTTGCAGGGCCGTCACCAAGTCGGCCACCATCTGCACCAACTCGACATCGCGGAGCCGCGGCGCGCCCATGCCGCCGGCTCGCGGAATCGGAACCTGCACCGTGGACGTGGTGGCGCGGTAGTTGGCGCGCCGGATACATCCGCTTGAGCCGCACCTGCGCAGAATCCAGCAGCGTCATCGGCGACAGCCGCACCGTCGCCGCAGATGGGGCCGATACCTCGGTGATGCCGGAGGCGCGGCACAGCAACCGCAACCGCGCCACGGCCACCAGCCGCTGCGCCGGTTCGGGCAGCGACCCGTAGCGGTCGGTCAGCTCCTCCACGACGGCGTCGACGGCCGCGTCGTCGGATGCGGCGGCCAGGCGCCGATAGCCCTCCAGCCGGAGCCGGTCACTGGCGATGTAGTCCGGCGGCAGGTGCGCGTCCACCGGCAGGTCGATGCGCACATCCTTGGGCTCTTCGGCGGAGGTGACGGTTTTGCCGTCGGCGGCCGCCCGGTACGCCTCCACGGCCTCGCCCACCAACCGCACGTAGAGGTCGAAGCCGACGCCCGCGACGTGCCCGGACTGCTCGACACCCAGCACGTTGCCGGCGCCGCGGATCTCGAGATCCTTCATCGCGACCGCCATGCCGGCGCCCAGCTCGTTGTTCTGCGCGATGGTCGCCAACCGGTCGTAGGCCGTCTCGGTCAGCGGCACGCTGCGGCGGATAGAGGAAGTAGGCGTAGCCGCGTTCGCGGCTGCGGCCGACCCGGCCGCGCAGCTGGTGCAGCTGGGACAGCCCGAAGGTGTCGGCGCGCTCGACGATCAGGGTGTTGGCGTTGGAGATGTCCAGGCCGGTCTCCACGATCGTGGTGCACACCAGGATGTCGTATTCGCGGTTCCAGAACCCCTCGACGGTGCGTTCCAGCCGTTCCTCGGGCATCTGCCCGTGCGCGACGACGACCCGCGCCTCGGGCACCAGCTCGCGCACCCGGGCGGCGGCGGCGTCGATCGAGCTGACCCGGTTGTGCACGTAGAAGGCCTGCCCGTCGCGCAGCAGCTCGCGCCGCAACGCGGCGGCGATCTGCTTTTCCTCCTGCGGGCCGACGTAGGTCAGCACCGGGTAGCGCTCTTCGGGCGGCGTCAGGATCGTCGACATCTCGCGGATCCCGGCCAGGCTCATCTCCAGGGTGCGCGGGATCGGAGTCGCGCTCATGGTCAGCACGTCGACGTGGGTGCGCATCGACTTGATGTGCTCCTTGTGCTCGACGCCGAACCGCTGCTCCTCGTCGACCACGACCAGGCCCAGATCCTTCCAGCGCACCCCGGTCTGCAGCAGCCGGTGCGTGCCGATCACGATGTCCACCGACCCGTCGGCCAGACCGTCGATCACGGTGCGTGACTCGGCGGGGTCGGTGAATCGGGACAGCCCCTTCACGGTCACCGGGAAGCCGGCCATCCGATCGGTGAACGTCTGCAGATGCTGGTCGGCCAGCAGCGTGGTGGGCACCAGCACCGCGACCTGCTTGCCGTCCTGCACCGCCTTGAACGCCGCCCGCACCGCGATCTCGGTCTTGCCGTAGCCGACGTCGCCGCAGATCACCCTGTCCATCGGGATCGGCTTTTCCATGTCGGACTTGACCTCGGTGATCGCGGTCAGCTGGTCGACGGTCTCGGTGAAACCGAACGCGTCCTCCATCTCGGCCTGCCAGGGCGTGTCCGGCGCGAACGCGTGTCCGGCGCTGGCCTGCCGTTTGGCGTACAGCGACACCAGCTCGCCCGCGATCTCGCGCACCGCGCGGCGCGCCTTGGTCTTGGTGTTGGTCCAGTCGCTGCCGCCCAGCCGGCTCAGCGACGGGGCCTGGCCGCCCACATACCGGGACAGCTGATCCAGGGAATCCATTGGGACATAGAGCTTGTCGGAACCGCCACCCCGCTTGGCCGACGCGTACTCCAGCACCAGATACTCGCGCCGGGCGCCGCCGACGGTGCGCTCCGTCATCTCCACGAACCGCCCGATTCCGTGCTGATCGTGCACCACCAGGTCGCCGGCCGTCAGCGCGAGCGGGTCGACGGTGTTGCGCCGCTTGGCCGCCAGCCGCTTGCCGTCGGTGGCCGTGGCCCGGCTGCCGGTCAGATCGGCTTCGGTGATGACGACCAGGTTGGCGCCGGGTATCACGAGGCCGCCGTGCAGCGGACCCTTGAGCACCCCGACAACGCCCGCCTTGGGAGCCGCGCCGGATTCCAACATGGCCGCCGGGGTGTCGGACTCGGCCAGCCGCTCCACCACCCGATGAGCGGTCCCGGTCCCGGGTGCGACGATCGCGGCGTGCCCGCCGGTCAAGACGTGCGCGCGCAGCATCGCAAAGATGCCGTCGATATCGTGCTGATGACCACGCGCCGACGGCGCCGCCCGGATATCCAGCTCGACTGCCGATTCGTCGCTGAGCTGGCTCAACGTCCACCATGGATGACCGGTCCGGGCCGCCGCGGCCCGCACCTCGTCCAGTTCGGCGAATCCTGACCCGCCGAGCTGCTCGACGTCGATGGGCGCCTCGGTGCCCAGCGCGGCGACCGACCAGGACGCCTCGAGGAATTCCCGGCCGGTCTTGATCAGGTCAGCGGCCCGGGTGCGCACCTTTTCCGGGTCGCACAGCATCACCGGCGTTCCCTCGGCCAGCTGCTCGACCAGTAGCGCGTGGTCGTCGGGCCGCAACACCGGCAGCAGTGCCTCCATCCCGTCGACCGGGATGCCCTCGGCCAGCTTGGCCAGCATGTCGGTGACACTGCCGGTGATCGCGTTCGCGCCGGCGGGGTGCTGTGCGACCAACTCGGCGGCCCGCGCCCGCACGTCGTCGGTGAGCAGCAATTCCCGGCAGGCGACCGCGACCAGCGTCTCGACCTCGATCTCGGTGATGGAGCGCTGATCGGCGACCGAGAACATCCGCATTTCGGTGACCTCGTCGCCCCAGAACTCGATGCGCACCGGGTGTTCGGCCGTCGGGGCGAAGATGTCGAGAATCCCGCCACGGACGGCGAACTCGCCGCGCCGGCCGACCATGTCCACCCGGGTATACGCCAGCTCGACCAGTCGGGCAATCACTTCTTCGAAGCCGATGTCTTGGCCGACGCGAAGGGTTACCGGTTCCTGGTGGCCCAGCCGCGGTGCCATCGGCTGCAGCAGCGAACGCGCCGCGGTCACCACCACCCGCAACGGCGGGCCCAGCCGGGTGTCGTCGGGGTAAGCCAGCCGGCGCAGCACCATCAAACGGGTGCCGACGGTATCAACGCCGGGCGAGAGCCGCTCGTGCGGCAGGGTCTCCCAGGACGGGAAGACGGCGACCGCGCTGCCGAAGACGCCGCGCAGTTCGGCGGCGAGGTCGTCGGCTTCGCGCCCGGTGGCGGTGACCACCAACAAGGAACCCTGCTGCGCCAGCGCGCTGGCCACGAACAGCCGCGCGCTGGCCGGGCCAACGAGGCTCAATTCGGCGGGTACACCTGCGGTGGATTCGACGAGCTGCTGGAAGGTCGGCGCCGTCAACGCCAATTCAACGAGCCCCGCAATCGGGGTTTCTGGGCAAGCAGGCCCCGGTGCGGTCATGATGCACCCATTCTAGGTGCGCCGAACGACGTCAATATTGCGCCCGGGGCCGTCAAAGGATCGTTAGGATCGCCCACTCGGACGCTGGCCGGGCGCACGGTGAAGTCATGACACTGCTTGACATGCTGCCCTCCATTGGTCGGGCGGCGCCCCGACGGCTGGATCCCGCGATCTGGCCTGTCACTACACATTCCGACGAGGAGGGCCGGCTCTGCATCGGCGACATACCCCTTTCGGATATCGCCGACGAGTTCCACACCCCCACCTATGTCATCGATGAAACCGACTTCCGCTACCGGGCCCGTCGCTACCGTAAGGTGCTGCGCGGCGTCGAGGTCGTCTACGCCGGAAAGTCCCTGCTGACCACGGCAGTGGCGCGCTGGGCGCGCGAAGAAGGCCTGGGCGTCGACGTCTGCTCGGCCGGCGAGCTGGCCGTCGCTTTGGCCGGTGGCGTGGACCCGGCCCGGATCATCATGCACGGCAACGCGAAATCGCCCGACGAGTTGCAAGAGGCGGTAAGTACCGGGGTCGGGCGGATCGTGCTGGATTCCTGCATCGAGATCGCCTACTTGGCGGGCTGCGCGCGCAAGCGCCAGCCGGTGCTCATCCGGGTGACCCCGGACATCGACATCCACGGACACCGGGCGGTCACCACCGGTATCAGCGACCAGAAATTCGGGTTCACCCTTGCCGAGGACCAGGCCGCCGACGCGGTGAAGCGGGTGCTGGCGCATCCGATCCTCGACCTGGTCGGGCTGCACTGCCATATCGGCTCGCAGGTCACCGACCCGGCCCTGTATGGCGAGGCCATCCACCGGATGATCGCCGCGATGGCCGACATCCGTGCCCAGCACGGCGTCATCCTCACCGAGCTGAACATTGGCGGCGGCCACGCGATCCCCTACGTACCGGGTGATCGCGAACTCGAGCTCGACGAGCTCGCCGTCGTCATCGAAGACGCGCTGGACGAGGCCTGCGCCGCCGAACATTTCCCGCGGCCGACCATCGTGGTGGAACCCGGTCGCGCCATCAGCGCCCGGGCCGGCGTCACGTTGTATCGGGTGTGCTCGGTCAAAACGCAGCCGGGCGGGCGCACCTTCGTCGCGGTCGACGGCGGCATGAGCGACAACCCACGGGTGTCGTTGTACGGCGCCCAATACACGGTCACTTTGGCCAACCGGCATTCGCTGGGACCCAAGCAGCGGGTCACGGTCGCCGGCCGGCACTGCGAGGCGGGCGACGAGATCGCCCGCGATATCGAGCTACCGGTGGACCTGCATCCCGGCGACCTGCTGGCCGTGGCCTGCACCGGCTCTTACCACCACAACATGGCGTCGAACTACAACATGGTCTGCCGACCGCCGCTGATAGCGGTCAAGGACGGTCGGGCCCGCCAATTGGTTCGCCGAGAGACGATCGCGGACCTGCTGTCTCGCGACTGCGGTTGACTGTGGCCCCGCGGGGCCACTCCCATTACGTCAAGTCGGTCGCCGAGCCTAACGGCACTGCGAAAAATCAGGCCGAAAATCGCACTGCGGTTAGGCTCGCGGAGCTACTCGTCTTGTAGCCGGGGGTCGGATTCCAGATGAGTCAGGCCGTTCCACATCAGGTTGACCAGGTGCGCGGCGACGACTTCTTTCTTCGGCTCCCGGGTGTCCAGCCACCACTGCGCGGTCATCGACACCGAGCCCACCAACGCCTGGGCGTACAGCGGCGCCAGATCCGGATCCAGGCCCCGGCGGGCGAAGTCGCCGGCCAAGATGGAGCTGACCTGGCTGACGGCGTCGTTGAGCAGGCTGGAATAGGTGCCCGCGCTGATCGAGGCGGGCGAGTCGCGGATCATGATCCGAAAGCCGTCGGTGCGTTCTTCGACGTAGGTGAGCAACGCCAGGGCGACGCGCTCGACCCGCACCCGGGACCGGTTGTTGGTCAGCGACGAGGTGATGCCGTCCAGCAACGCCGACATCTCCCGGTCGACGACCACGGCGTACAGGCCTTCCTTGCCGCCGAAATGCTCGTAGACGACCGGTTTGGACACGTTGGCGCGTTGCGCGATCTCTTCGATCGAGGCGCCTTCATAACCACGTTCGGCGAACAGCGAGCGTGCGATGCCGATGAGCTGGTGTCGACGCTCGCTGCCGGTCATCCGGGCGCGGGGCGCCCGCACTTCTTTATCCGGGGCTGCCACGTCACTCAGAGTATCGGTTTGCGCAGGTGAAATTGCCCGAGTTTCCCTGGGGCCCGCTGATGAACCCCACACCGTCTAAAGTCTTGGTGGCGCGGTTGGCGGTTGAACCGCCTTCGCCCGTGATCTGCAGTCCGTCGTGGTGTAATCGGCAGCACCTCTGATTTTGGTTCAGATAGTTCAGGTTCGAGTCCTGGCGACGGAGCTTCGGCTGCTTGTCTTCCCAGGCACCCCAGGGGACACGGGTATGGGATTTTTGCCATCAGTGCAGGTGAAATGACAGTCTTGAGGGCGTGGCGGCGCTTCGGGCTTCCGCCCCGCATGGGACAAAGCACGAGGAGAGTTGATGTCGTTTCGCGGTGACACGGCGGTCCTGGTGTTGGCGGCCGGGCCCGGCACCCGGATGCGCTCAGACACCCCGAAGGTGCTGCACACCCTCGCGGGCCGCAGCATGTTGTCGCACTCCCTGCACGCGATCACCAAGGTGGCACCCCAGCGACTGGTCGTGATTCTGGGCCATGAGCACCAGCGCGTCGCGCCCATCGTCGCCGAACTCGCCGACACCCTCGGACGCACCATCGACGTCGCCCTGCAGGACCACCCCGGCGGCACCGGCCACGCCGCGCTGTGCGGCCTGTCCGCGCTGCCGCAGGACTACGCCGGCGTCGTCGTGATCACCTCGGGCGACACCCCGCTGCTGGACGCCGACACCCTGGCCGACCTGATCGCAACCCACAACGCGGTGTCGGCCGCGGCGACGGTGCTGACCACCACGCTGCGCGATCCCTTCGGCTACGGCCGCATCCTGCGCACCCAGGACGACCAAGTGATGGCGATCGTGGAGGAAGCCGACGCGACTCCGTCGCAGCGGAAGATCGGCGAGGTCAATGCCGGCGTCTACGCCTTCGACGTCAGCGCGCTGCGGTCGGCGCTGAGCCGGCTGAGCTCCAACAACGCCCAACAAGAGCTCTACCTCACCGACGTCATCGCCATCTTGCGCGGCGACGGGCAGACCGTTCACGCCCAGCACGTTGACGACAGCGCCCTGGTGGCCGGCGTCAACAACCGCGTCCAGCTCGCCCAATTGGCTGCCGAGCTCAATCGCCGCATTGTCGCCACTCACCAGATGGCCGGCGTCACCGTGATCGATCCGGCCACCACCTGGATCGACGTCGACGTGACGATCGGCCGCGATACCGTCATCCAACCCGGAACCCAGCTGCTCGGGCGCACCCAGATCGGTGGCCGCTGTGTCGTCGGACCGGATACCACGCTGACCGACGTCACCGTCGCCGACGGCGCGTCGGTAGTCCGGACGCACGGCGAGTCGGCGTCGATCGGCAGCGGCGCCACGGTCGGCCCGTACACCTACCTGCGGCCCGGCACCGTGTTGGGAGCCGACGCCAAGCTCGGCGCGTTCGTCGAGGTCAAGAACTCCGACATCGGGACGGGTACCAAGGTGCCGCATCTGACCTACGTCGGGGACGCTGACATCGGCGAGCACAGCAATATCGGCGCGTCCAGCGTGTTCGTCAACTACGACGGCACGACCAAACGGCGGACCACCGTCGGCTCGCACGTCCGCACCGGTTCCGACACCATGTTCGTGGCTCCGGTGACCGTCGGCGATGGTGCTTACACCGGCGCGGGCACCGTGCTGCGTGACGACGTCCCGCCCGGGGCGCTCGCGGTTTCCGCCGGCCCGCAACGCAACATCGAGAACTGGGTGCAGCGTAAACGTCCAGGCAGCGCCGCCGCGCAGGCCGCGGAGAAGGCCGCCCAGCAAGCCCCAACGGCCATCCCACAGTCGGAATCCGAATAGACACCATGAATTTGGTCTCTGGCAACCCGGCAATCATTCCGTACCATTCGCTACGTACGATGGGCATTTCCATTCCAGATCTCGACCCCGATACGGCGAGGGCAGCACGGTGAGCCAGAGGTACGGGAAGAACCCCACGTATAGCGACGGCGCCTGTATAACGAGCGCGATCGCCTCGAGGCCACTGTGGCCTCGCAGAACGAGCCCGACACGTTTGAAACAAACCTGACCGAAGGCGAGCATCACCGTGAATACGCTAAGAATTCATGGTGTCGAGTGGCGTCATCGCTGGCTCGTGGTTTCATATTGTTTGTCGGGTTGACCGGCGTCCCTCGAGCACCGGCAGCGTTGCGGCTTAGTCTACCGGGCCTCATTGTCAAGTCGCTTTAAGTCAAGGCGCTTTCTCCTCCTATGCCTTCTCGAATCAGCTCTGAGCGTCCCCGCAAGTAGTGGCGCCGCCTGTCGGGTGATCCCCCGCATCCTCGGCAAAGAGGCCGAGCTTGACCCCGCCGTCTGGTCCGATAACGTCGGGCCATGGATGAGCGGATCGCCTAAGCTTAGATTTCGCTTGCGTCGGCGGGGACCAGCCCGGGACGGCCGAGAATCCATTCTTCCAGGGGGTGTCCGATGACTTTTTCCGCCGCCGGGCGGCGACTTGCCGAGTCGCCGGAGCAGCGATTCCTGCCGGTCGACTGGATTGCGGTGTTGGCGATCTGCCTTCTGGCGGTGGCGATACGCGCCAGCGTCATGGCTTTGCTCCCGAGCATATTGCACCCCGACGAGGTCATGTGGCTCGAGCAGGCGAACCGCATCGTCAACCACGAAGGGCTAGTGCCCTGGCATTTTCAGTGGGCGAACGGAGCTGGCTGTGGCCCGGCCTGATCGCCGGTTTCATGGCCATGGGCGAGCTGTTCGGGTCGCCGCCCTCGGCCGGCCTCGCCGGCGTCTCCGTCCTGATCTGCATCGTCTCGCTGGCGCCGGTGATCTGCGGCTTCCTCTGGGGCCGCAACGTCGCTGGCTTCCCCGGCGGGGTCATAACGGGCCTCTTGAACGCCGTCTGGTTCGAGCTGGTGTATTTCTACGCCCATCCTCTCTCCGAGAGCTTCGCCGGCGCGGCGCTCGTGGCGGGTCTTTATCTGGTCTATCCAGGTCGCGGCGTGCCGTCCGAGCGCAGAATGTTCGTCGGCGCCGCGATGATGGGCCTCCCGGTGGTTCTGCGCCCGCAGCTCGTCCCTGCCATTGCCTTAGCCCTCTTCGCCGTCGGCGGGATCCGCAAGCGGGCGCATTACCCCGCTTTGCTTTGGGGGCTTGCGCTGACGATCGTGCTGAGCGGGCTGCTCGACTGGATCACCTGGGGTTGGCCGTTTCATTCTCTCGTTTTTTATGTCTACTACGCGTCCAAAGTCGCCTCGGCAACCGGGGTCAACCCGGTATACTCATACGTCGGCTGGCAATGGGTTTCCTGGGGTCTCTTCGGCGCCGTAATCGTGCTCTCCGCACTCTATGGCGCATTGAGGCTGCCCCTGCTGTTCTGGGTGGTTGTGACCATCTTCGCGGTCCATTCCGCCGTCAGCCACAAGGAATACCGGTACATCTCGCCGGCGCTGCCGCTGATCATGACGCTGGCCGGCGTCGGCTCGACGATGGCGGCCGACTGGCTGGCGGACCGGCTTGGTCGACCGCAAGTCCGGCGCGCGCTGATGGTCGCCGTGCCGCTCATCTGGACCATTGCTTCCCTCACTCTGGCGGCGTCGCCGAACCGGATCTGGTTCTGGGTCCGCTCCCGCGGCTCGATCCTGACGATGCGCGCCGTCAACGCAGACGAGCAGGCCTGCGGCGTCGGAATTTATCCGGCACGCGCTGGTTTCGAGCGGCCGGCTACGTGGATCTACGCCCCGGGATTCCGCTCTACGATGCTGGCGACGCCGCAGCCCCGATCGCTCCCGGCGCCTACAATTACGTGATTAGCCTGCAGCAACGAAGCATGGAGTTCGGACATCCTCCGCTCGATCTGCCGGTCAATTTTGAGAGCCTCGGCTATCAGCAGGTGAAATGCTGGACGGACCCATATGATCGGGCGATGTCGATGGAGCGCACTTGCCTTTGGCGGCGCGCTGGGACCTGCGATTCCAAATCGGCGAAGCCGCTGACTCCTGACGTCGGAGCGGCGTTTGAGTCGCTAATCTCCCGCTAGATTAGCTCGCCATCGAGAGCGCCCGTCGACCAACCTCCGGAGACGATGCAATGCAGGCGATGAGCAACGCGTGCTCACGATTGGCGAGGCGAATCGGCCGTGAGCTCGATGCGTCCCAGCCGGTTCGAACCCGCGCGGAGCACGGGCTATGGGACGCCCTTCGTCCTGACACTTTTCATAAGCACAGAACGGGTCAAAAGCCCGTCGAATGAGCCTGTTTGAGGGATGGTTCGCGACCGAAGACAACGCAGCCTATCCAGCGAGTCCACGCGAAACCTATTTCCCGTGGTCATAGCGGTAGGCGCCGATATCGACCGGCATACCCCGCGGAGCTCCCGTGATGTCGGCCTGCGACGCGGCATCGGGATTGCCCGCCCCGATGGCGCGCGCGCCTTCTTTGAGCCTTAGGTCAAACACAAGCTTGGCCGGATTGAAGGTGACGAACTCGCCTTCCGCGCCTCGCGGGTCGATGGTGTTATGGTCCCGATAGTCGCCTGGCTTCGAGCGGCATCCCCCCGTAATCGCAAGGCAGATGTTGTGATCCATCGTCACTCTGGGGTCGACATAAATGCCGTTGGCGATGTTATTGCGAACCATCACGTCGTTGGACGGCAAGCCCTGATGAGTCTTCTCGCCAACGATGATCGCGGGCCGACACATGATCCCTCCGGCTCGGTTTTTCGTGCCAATGTCGGAGCCGTCGTCCAGCACCGTATTGTTGACAATCTTGCCGCCATGCACGCTCCCGTAGCCGATGCCCCAACAGGCGCTGGTCACGATGACGTTGTTGATGACCCTGAGATTGGTCCAGTCGCTGTCAAAGGCGTCGATCCCTTGGAGATAGATGGGAAACTTGAGATTCGGATCCGTTTGCCGGATGCAGCGATTGTCCTTGATAGTGATATTTGAGTATGCGGTGAAGGGAACGCCGTTAGGGTTTTTCGGTGCGGTTGCTTTGTCGATCGGACCAGGGAAACCCTGCATGCAATCATTGTGATTGCCGTCGCCGACGTCCTCATTGTCATGAATGTAGTTGCCGCTGATGACCATGTCGTTGGCAGCATAGTCGAGGCCGTCGTCGCCGAAGTGATCGATCGTATTGTTCGAGAAGACAGACTTGTGGGCCAACAAGCCTGCCCCGAAGCGGACCCCGTAGATTTTGCCTTCTGTGAAGGAAACGCACTTGGTGTTGAGCCCGTTCGGGCTGCTTACTTCCTGAAAGCCATTGCCGTGGGCATTGGCGATCCATTGAGCCTGCGTCCAACTGTCCACACTCTCCGGCGAACCGACGATGATAAACTCGAAAATGATGTCGGAAGTTGTCAGCGGACCTTGATCAGAGACAAGGATCACCTGGTTCTTCCCTATGCTCTGGACCGAGAGATGTTGAAAACGCCACATGTTGGTGGCTGACAGTCCCAAGGTTGCGAGCACTGGGTGTCTGGCCGGGAGCAGCGGCGATCGTGACGAAGGCTGAGTTGGTCGTCCGAACGGAGTAAACCCCAATCGAAATATCGCCGTATTGGCCGTCATTAGCAGAATTTCATCGCCAGGATCAACGAGGGCGCCAGTCTGATCTGCATACCCATGCGTGGGTAGTTCCCGGCAGAGGTTGACGGTGGAAATAAGGAATGCTGCTGAGCAGAGGCCGAGCATAGCCAGGCTGAATCGTCGAGGACACAATCGCGCTTAACGAGTTCCAGGGCGCAGCCCGAGAGCCGTCGCCGCCATCGGCCTGTGTCTTGCCGTTCACGGGGTCGACATACCAGACGTGATCGAATTTCGCTGCTGGAACGGCGCAGCCCGGGTAAACCTCCGCCGCGCGAACTGCGGCATCCCAAAGGACGACAGCGCCTAAGGCCCCAGCCAAGATCGCCAAACGCGGGTTCATCGGAATCATCCTCAGACACTTGGGGAGGTCGGGAAGGTCTCAGTGAGCAATGAGTATGGAAGGCCGAGCAAGGCTAAAAGGTGGCAGGGCAGGTCCCGATTCTCGAGCTACTTCATCGCCCGTCAAAGAGCGCCCACGCGCTCCCGCCTGCGCCTATACTTCAACTCCGTACGAGGTAGGCTTTCCAACGCGAGAAGCTTGGAGGCGGGAGCTGCGAAATTGCGGCGCGATCGCAATCCGGCTTTCGAGCTGTGACGGCCGGGTCGTCGAGACCAATTTCCTTACGGCGCAACGGCGCAAATACTGAAGTTGTCCCCCTCCTCCCTGGGAGTATGAAGCCTTCAATCCAGTTTGGATGTTGCAATTTAACCCAAGGACGACAAAAGCGCCAGAGCAACCAGGCGCGGTGTCGCTAGCACACGATATGTCCGGTTTAGGTAGCGCGCGATCTGTCCGGTAGGTCTGGCCCTTTTTTGGAGGGGTTGGGATGCGCCGGACGGAGGCCCTTCAGGGGGTGCGCATGGCGGTGTTTTTCAATCTTCTCCACCGTTGGGAATCGGCGGAGCTGAACCAGGAAGAGGCGGCGGAGCTTTTGGGGGTGAGCGAGCGGACGTTTCGGCGGTGGACGCGCCGCTACGAGGAGGAGGGCGAGGCCGGGCTCTTGGACCGCAGGCTTGGCAAGGCGTCGGGCAAGCGGGTTCCGGTCGACCGGGCCGAGGAGGTGGAGCGGCTCTATCGCGAGCGCTACCAGGGCTTCACGGTCAAGCACTTTCACGAGCATCTGGTGAAGGATCACGGCTTCGGCTGGGGCTACACCTGGACCAAGCTTCATCTTCAGTGGATGGGGGTGGTCGGGAAGGCGCCGCGCAAGGGGGCGCACCGGCGCAAGCGCGAGCGGCGGCCGCTGCCGGGGATGATGCTGCACCAGGACGGCTCGCGCCACGCCTGGCTCGAGGGCGAGGCGCCGCTCGACCTGATCGTGACATGGACGACGCGACGGGGGCGATCTACTCGGCGTTCCTGGTGGCGGAGGAGGGCACCGCCTCGACCTTCCGGGCGCTGAAGGAGGTGTTCGGCCAGCGCGGCCTGCCGATGAGCCTCTACACCGATCGCGGGGCGCACTACTTTCACACCCCCAAAGCCGGCGGCGCGATCGATCGCGGCCATCCGACCCAGGTCGGGCGGGCGCTCGAGCAATTGGGGGTCGAGCACATCGGGGCCTATTCGCCGCGTAGCCCGTCGAAAACGGGCGTTCTTGCGAACGCCCTGTGCGCGGGGGCGTTCGGAGCGGGCGTTCGGGACGCTTCAGGATCGGCTCGTCAACGAACTCGCGCTTGCCGGCATAACCGATATCGAGGCGGCCAACGCCTTCCTTCGCGAGGTCTACCTGCCCGCCCACAACGCCCGTTTCGCGGTTCTGCCGGCCGGCGAAGGCTCGGCCTTCACGCCCATTCCCGGCGTCGACCTCGACGAGATCCTGTGCGTCGAGGAGGAGCGGCAGGTCGGCCATGACAATTGCGTCTCCTACCGCACGCTCAACCCCCGGACTGCGATCCGGGGGCCGATGCGGCCCCATTTCGTCAAGGCGCGGGTCAAGGTCCACGTCTACCCCGACGGCTCCCACGCCGTCTTTCACGGGCCCAGATGCATCGGCCGCTACGACGAGAACGGAACGATCAGAGATGCGAAAAACGCCGCTTAAATCCGCTCGGCGGCGAAACCCTGTGGACGGCATGGACAAGCCTCCGGCTTGCCCACCCCGCCCACAGGCAGAACAAAAGCAGAAGAAGCGGACATTCAATGTGCTACCAAAACCGGACAACTTAATTCGCTATCCACAGAGCAACCAGGCGCGGTTTTGCGATTGCCTGGATCCGCAGGCTCCGTCCGGAGATGGTTGACAAGAGCTTGACTGTCGCGCCCTTGTATATGGACATCCGGAAAGCCATGATCTTGCGCGTGCGTAGGTCCGCGGGGAACCTGTAGATTGGATCCCGCTATTTAGGGCGCACTGTTCGAGACCAGACTTTTCCGACTCCAGCGGCACCGAACAGAGCGTCCAGCCCTCGTCGAGCGACAGCAACTAACGAGGAGGATTGATGGATTTTTCCGTCATCATTCCGGCTTACAACGTCTCAAGCATCATCGGGCGCGCCATCCGCAGCGCCGCAGTGCAGACGTTCCCGCCGCTCGAGATCCTGGTCATCGACGACTGTTCGACCGACGACACCGTCGAGGTCGTGAGGGCGTTGGCGCGGGAATTTCCCTCCCTGCGTCTTGTCTCAACCCAAGCGAATGGTGGTCCGTCGGCTGCGCGCAATGTCGGTCTGCACGAGGCGAAAGGCGACTGGATCGCCTTGCTTGATGCTGACGACCACTGGAGGCCAAATCGACTCAAGCGTCTGTCGGAAGTCGCCAGCGCGACATCCGCTGACTTTGTCGCCGACAATCTGGTGATGTGGGACGCTGTCGCGGACAGGCAGTTTAAGCCACCCATTTTAAGCTTCTTGAGGCCCAGAAGCAGATCACGCTCCTTGATGTGTTTCGGGCCGACGACAATTTCAATTTCTCGAAAGCCACTTTTGCAATCATGAAGCCGATCTGTCGCCGTCAGTTTCTTGCGGATCACAAGGTCGAGTACGATGAAAGCTTGAAAGTAGGCGAGGATTTCGTGCTTCTTGCGGAGATCTTGTTCAACGGCGCGAAGTTCATCCTAATCGATGAAGCCTATTACATCTATTCGATGCCCAGCGGGCCTTCAGGGCGTTCTCCACATAGTCGTACTGTATATAATGTCGGCAAGCTTCCCGACGCCTGCGACATGTCGAGCCGAAAGTATGGAGATCGCATCGACGTGAAGCTCAAGCGCGCCATGGATAATTACCGCAAAACGATGACACTCCTTTACGAATCTGACTTTGCTCGAACCTTTCACCGGTCTGGCCAATACGGACGGTACCTCACCTATCTTGTCGCCAGGCCTGAACTAACACGGCGCCTATTCTTTCGAACAGCAATCAAGACCGGAAAACTACTGCGGCAAGCCGTCGCCCGTTGAGATCCCGCTCAAGGTGTGAGCCTCAAGAGTCTGTCCTCGGAGAGATGGGATCTGCTGATAGGGGTCTGTGATTTTATGCAGGCTTGGGGCCAATGCCAGCTATATCGGTGCAGCTATACGTCCCGAAACCCGAAGATCAGCGACAGCGCCTTCGACATGCTGCTGGCTTCTCATCCAGCAGGAAGCTTGAATCACAACGCCTGCCTTGGCGGA
>CAWHWA010000003.1:0-760086 GCA_963832935.1 uncultured Actinomycetota bacterium | reverse complement strand
CTCCATAAAATCCAATAGAATCAATTACTTTCCGACAATACTAGCTCTGCCTCAGGATCGTTTATGCTCTGTGTCACCACTGTGTCACCACGGGGAAGGGAAACCCGCCCATCAGATCCGCCCGCCTGCTGAATGCCAATCACCAGGCTAGCAGGCCGCCCGGCCGAGAGTCGCCGACAACCGCACGAAACGATCATGGGTCAGATGTTCGGACTGGCGGGTCGTTCCCGTGGCCTGCAAATCCCACAGGTCGTCCATCCAGTAGGGTAGGCGCCGTACTCCTTGTCAGCCCACTGCTGCGCCTCATCAAACTCCTCGAAGAAGATCTTTGGGTAGGCGGTAGAAACCATGGCGCCGACAGTCTCGCATCCGGCGCGATGAAGCCGTTTTACGTGGCGCGCGTTTAGGATGAATCCCCGCTTTGCCTCTTGGAGCTGTGCCAATTCCAGATTGGTCACTACTTGCCTCATCTTCCTCTACGCCTCGGGCATCCCTTAGTTGCAGCGCTGATGGCGCGCCTTCCATTTCCCGTTCGGCGGATCATCGTCCCAAACACGATCACAGTTGCGGTCTAAGATTGGCTTCCCACAAGAGACGCAATCTGGAACGCATCCCTCATGGTATCCGCCAAGCACAATAGTTTGCCTAGCCGGATCAGTCGGCTTCCCGCATATAGGGCAATGACCCATCAGGCGTTCTTTATCACGGATCGTCTACGCGGTTCGAGCAACTAGCCGCAAAGCTGAAACGCGTCCGGTAACGCGCACATGCACGTGAACGGATCGAGAATGTGCGGCGCCTCGCAGACCTCGAACTAGCGTGACGGCAACCGAGCGACGACGGCCACCTCGTAGAGTTCCGCCCGGTGGCACACAACCTGCTCACTTTCGAACCGCGGCAAGCACGAATTTCACAGCGCAGGCTCGATCGCTAGCAGCGAGGCGTCAGCATGGAAGGCAGCGTCTATCTCAAAGCGCGGCAGGAATGGGACGAGCGTTACGCTGATCTGGTTCTCGGCAAACGTAACTGGCAGATCACCGCCGCCGGCATGATGGCGATCACGCTGGTGC
Source organism: uncultured Actinomycetota bacterium (assembly GCA_963832935.1). GTDB lineage: Bacteria > Actinomycetota > Actinomycetes > Mycobacteriales > Mycobacteriaceae > Mycobacterium. The sequence continues at coordinate 759,016 of CAWHWA010000003.1, read as the reverse complement.
TGGCCTTCGGGATGGTCTGGGTCAGCACGCGAAGCAAGTTCGTTCCATACGTCGTCGAAGTCGACAAGCTCGGCTACGCGATCGGCGCGCCGAGCGCGCTCACCGAGAACACCACGCGGATCAGCACTGACCGGATGGTGCGGTACGAGCTCGCGGCTTTCATCCGCAATGCTCGCGAGGTGATCACCGATCCGGCAGCCGAGCACCAGCTGATCGGCCAGGTTTACAGCCGCGCTCGTGGACCGGCTTACAAGTTTCTCGAGAACTACTATCACGAGAACGACCTGGAACATGATCCGTTCAAGGTCGCTCAGCACCAATCGGTCAGCGTCCAGATCGATTCGATCCTGCCGTTGTCGAAAGCGACGTGGCAGGTGCGATGGACCGAGGAAGCATCAGGCCTCGACGGTTCTCCGGTCGCCACGACTCATTGGGAAGCGGCGCTCGACACCACGATCATTTCCGAAACCTCGGACTCCTCGATCCTGGAGAATCCGCTCGGCTTCTATGTCACGCAGCTCAATTGGACCGAGCAGCGGAGTTAGGAGGCGATCACCATGAAGTTCATCGGCAAATTTGGTTTCATCGCGCTCTCGCTGACGCTCGGCGCCTGCTCAGCGAAGCAAGCGCCACCACCACCGCCGCTGACGCTGGTCACGAAGGCCGTACCACCTCCCGAGCCGGAGCCCGCACCGCTCACCGGCGCTCAGCTACTCGCACAACAGCCCCAAGAGGTTCAGGAGGCGGTCAAGCAACATCAGCAGGACGGCGCGTGGCAGGTCTATAAGACGCCGCGCCGCGAACTCTACCCGTACGATGAAGGACAAGAGCCTGCGGTTGACTGCGCTCCGTTGCGAACGACCGACATCCAGCTTGAGCCGGGCGAGACGATCACCGACGTTGCCAGCGGCGACAGCGAACGCTGGCTTGTGACGCCAGCTTCATCAGGCGATCCGCGCAATCCGACTCCGCACCTTGCGATCAAACCCACCGCGGCGGGCATCAGCACCAATCTGACGATCTACACGACGAAGCACATTTACCACCTGATGCTGCGCTCGCGCGCCGGACACGAAATTCAGGAAGTCGCCTTCTATTACCCGGAAGATCTCGAGCAGGCGATGCAGGACGCCGACCACACAGCCGCCAAGGCGCGTGATCCCCAATCGCAGCCGGACGGAGTGGTCGCTTCTCTGGCTTCGCTCGATCCGGGCGCGCTCAATTTTTCGTACGCGGTTTCTGGACCAAAGCTGCCGTGGAAGCCGGTCCGAGCATTCGACGACGGCACGCACATCTACATCCAGATGCCCGCGACTACAAAGTCGAGCGAAGCTCCTGCCCTGTTGGTCGCCGCAGGCGACGGCAGCGAGATGGTGAACTATCGCGTCAGGGGCGACTACTACGTGGTCGACAAACTCTTCGACCAGGCGGTGCTGGTTTCGGGCGTCGGTCGCGAGCAGGACCGCGTCAGCATCCGGTACACCGGCGCGGCGAGGTGAATCATGGCCACCGCAACGGCAATTGGACCGACCGGCCCGCGCGTTCACCAACCGCGCGGAGGCGGCGCACGACTGACTCGCACTCTGGTTATCGTCGCCGGCGTGGCAATCGCAACAGCAATGTTCGTGATGATCGTTGCGCTGCATTCGGACTCGCCGGATTCCAGCCAGGCAGTTCGAAGCGACGATGCAGCAACCGTGACATCCAACGAGGAACGCGCTGCGATCGCGGAACTGGAAGCGAAGGCCAGAAGTCCGAAACCGCCTGATATCAAGTCTGTTCCACTTCCGCCTCCGTCGCCCACGCTGACTACGCAGGCTCCTGCCGTTCCACTACCAGCGCGTCCACCGAGCAGGCTGGCCGAGTTGCGGGAGGAGGAATATGTGAAGGCGCTCTCCGCGCCGCCGATGGTCGAAGCGTTTCACCACGGCGAGACACTGGAAGTTCCAAGCGTCGCGAGTCAGGCAGGGACAACCAGGCCGTACGATCTGACGATCACGCCATCTGGCCAGAGCAACGGCACCAGTGCGATCGCGAGCGTCAAACCGGCGGAGTCTCCGTTTCTGATCACAGCAGGCAGCGTTATTCCGGCGGTGCTGATTAGCGGCATCAACTCGGAACTGCCCGGACCAATTCTGGCGCAAGTTCGCGAGAACGTCTTCGACAGCGCATCCGGACGATGGGTTCTGATTCCTCAAGGCTCCAAGGTCATCGGCTCGTACCAGACCAACGCAGCGTATGGACAGGAGCGCGCCCAGATCGAATGGAAGCGGGTGATCTTCCCGAACTCGTCGAGCATGGACATCCCGGACATGCCGGGGGCCGACCAGGCGGGCTACGCGGGGTTCAGCGATGAGGTGAACAACCACTACCTGAAGACGTTCGGCACCGCGGCGCTCATTTCAGTCATCAGCGCAGGCCAGATGGTTGGGCAGATGGGAGCGTTCGGCGGAGGCACCGGTTTCTCCGGCCCCTACGGGTACGGCTACTCGACGCCAAACCAAATGTCATTGCTCAGTGAGATGGGCGGCGCGGCGGCCAGTCAGCAACTCGGACAAGTCGCGCAGAGCAGTCTTCAGCGCGGAATGAACATCCCGCCAACGTTGGAGATACGACCGGGCTATCAGTTCAACGTGATGGTCACGAACGACCTCATACTGCCAGGGCCTTACCGGAACTGAGGCGGAGGGCAGCAAAGTGGAAAGCGGAGCCGAAAAGAAGACGCTCACTCCAAGCTATCTCACGCTGACGATAGGCGGATACCTCAAGAAGGAGATCGACGCGTACGTCGAGTACGCCCATAAGGTCGGGGGTCAGAAGAACGATCCTGCGGAGGTGGCGCAGTTGATGCTGTGGCACTTCCTCGAGACCAACGAGGAATTCAGCGCGTGGCGCAAGACGCGCATCTACGAGAACTCACAACGACTGACACAAAGGAGCTGGAGAGATGAAGCTCAGACTCAAGGACAAGGATTTACCTCCCGTACAGTTGCGGCTCACTTTGCCCGGCAGCCTCAAGGCGTCGCTGGACGAATACGTCGGCTATTTGCACGACAGCTTGCATCGGGAGACGGACGCCAAGGAAGTCGCGATCGAGATGCTGAAGCATTTCGTTGATAGCGACCGTGATTTCAGAGGCTGGCGTAGTAGGCGGGAAGGAGGCGGCGAGCGGTTGGCGGGTAGGGAGGAGAAGAACGGGGCAGCAGGGGCGATGCGGTCGTAGGGCAAGATAAAGGTTTTACCGTACTGTGGACGCCTTTCGTCAGATTCTCTTTCTTCGGCGCGGGATTTCTTCCCCGTACCGCATCGCCGTGCCCCGTACTCGAACAATCGGCAAGCGAGCACTGTTTCCGGTCATCCTCTGTGCGGGAATCGCAGTACCAGTTTTAAGCTTCGAGCTTCTGGGATTGAGGATCGGTCTCACAGACAGCGCGTGCCCGCCAGGGATCTATCGGATGGTTAAACGCGCACCGTCGCGCGGCGATTTGGTGCTGGCGTGTCTGCCAGACGCGATCGCACAGCTCGGCATCGCACGCGGCTATCTCTTGCGCGGACGCGGTTGCGGCGACGGCATCGAGCCGGTCGGCAAACGACTCAGTGCGCTCCCCGGAGACTCTGTTGAAGTCGTGCCCGATTACATCGCGGTCAACGGCCAACGTTTGGAGCATTCGGCGACGCTTTCGCGCGACAGCAGCGGTCGATCAGTGAAGCACGTCGCGTGGGGTCGCTACACCGTGCCGACAAATCAGGTGTGGTTGTTCGGAACTAAAGACGCGCGAAGCTGGGACTCTCGTTACTTCGGGCCGGTGCCGGCGAGCTCGGTTCGAGCCGCGCTGGAGCCGGTTCTCACGTGGTGAGTTATGGCGGACGGACTACACACCAGAGAGCAGGGACTTAGAGTCCATCATCTCGCGAATCTCGGCGGGCTGGTCGCGATTGCGGGGCTGGACCGTGAGCCGCCCGATCTGTTGCTCGGTGGATTACTTGAACTTGCAGCACGTCTGCCCGACCTCCCTGCTACACGGCGCGCCGCGATCGCTTCAGCCGGGCGCGTGAAGCTCGACACTCGCGCGACTTCGAAGCGCGCCTGGAAATCCTGGAGTCGATCCAAGGAGCTGCACAGTCTGACGCTTTCGAGCGAACACATCCGGCGCATCATCGGCGCGCTGGGCGGCGAGGAGCCACGCAATTCCGCTGAACTTCCGCGAATGATGCTGCGGCTTCTGGGCGAGGAAACATCAGATGAGTGATTTGCTCCGCCGCGACATCGAGATGCAACCGCGCCCTCCGCGCCGGCGCGGCGAACGGCATCGCGCGAGGCGATGGTGGCTCGCGGTCGCGAAGCGACAAGGCCGAGCAACCCAGTCTCGGCGTATGAACACTCGACTTGGACAACGGGGCGCGGGCGTCCAACGCGAGCCTCACGCCTTCATGCAGCGAAGCGTGGTCAAGGTTTCGTACGCGCGCAACGCGAGGTCGGCATCGTGGGCTGCGCACGGACGCTATCTCGCGCGGGAAGGCGCGCAGCGCGAGGACGCGAAGGGACTCGGCTTCGATTCGACTCGCGACGACATTAACCTCTCCCAGCTTCTGGCGGGTTGGCAGAAGGCGGGCGACCCGCGGCTGTTTCGGATCATCGTCTCGCCTGAGAACGGCGCCGTAATGGATCTCAAAGAGCATGCGCGCGAGCTGGTCGCCCAGATGGAACGCGATCTCGGAACACGCCTTGAGTGGGCGGCCATCGATCATCACGACACTGACAACCCGCACGTCCACATTCTGATTCGTGGCATCACCGAAGCGGGCAACGCGCTTTCGATTGACCGCAACTACATCAAGTCGGGGATCCGGGACAGGAGCCAGGAGATCGCGAGCCGCAAGTTGGGTCTCAGGGTTGAGCGCGACATTCTGGAATCGCGGAAGCACGAGCCGTCACGCGCGATCAGTTCACAGAAATAGATCGCGCGCTGATCGGACGGGCTGACGCGCGGAACATCGTCACGTTCAATGATACGCCGCACCGGAACGAAGGCGCGCGCGAGCGTCAGGCTCAAAACGTAGCGAGGCTTCGGCTTCCTTGAGAGCATGGGACTTGCGCGTCGACTCGACCAACTTTCTTGGCAAATCTCACCCGACTTGGAACAGACACTGCGCCAGCACCAGCTTTCGATCGACATCATCAAAACCAGGGCGCGCCACCTCGATCAGATTCATGACCGGCAGGCGCCGCTTCACGTCACGGAACTGAAACCGGGCGAACAGGTGACCGGCCGGGTGATCGGCACCGGCCTCGAGAACGAGACGACCGACCGGCGCTACCTGATGATCGAAGGCAACGACGGCAAGCTCCATTACATCCGTCAGACCCCGGCAATCGAAAAGGCGCGCGGCGAGGACCGGCTTGAGAATTGGCGAAACCGTAACCCTCAGCGGCAGGGAATTCGAGAAGAACGGGCGAAAGGTCACCTACGTACAGGTTGCCGAGCACGGAAAAGGACGAACACGATGATGACTAGTCAGTCGCTACCATACAGGACGCCGGTTTTTCGCACCGTAGCCGAGCGGGACGTGCGCCTCGCCGCGACGGCCGCAGTCGTTTTCACTGCGACGTTCTCGCTCGCGATCGCAACCCAACACGTCGCCGCGCTACTCGGACATTCCGCAGTGTTGGGCGCACCGCTCGTCAGCTTGCCCCTTGTCGGATCTCTGTACCGGCCGTGGGGCATTCTGATCTGGGCATGGGAGTGGCAACACGTCGCCGCTGCAAAGCCGATGCTAAGCGCAGGAATGCGCATATTCGAATATCCAACCTTGATCGTCACAGTCGTCGCGATGATCGCCGTTCATTTTACGCGGCGCGTCGGAGCGAGAGCCGACGATCTGCACGGTTCAGCGCACTGGGCCGGCAGGAAGGAGATCAGCGCTACCGGGCTGCTCGACGCAGATAGCGGCGTCTATGTTGGCGCATGGCGAAATGGAAGGAAGACCTATTATCTCCGCGATTCGGGACCATCGCACGTGCTCGCCTTCGCGCCGACGCGCACCGGCAAAGGCGTGGGACTGGTAATCCCGACCCTGCTCAGTTGGCCCCACAGCGTCGTGGTCCACGACATCAAAGGCGAGAACTGGAAGCTCACGGCGGGCTGGCGACAGAAAGGCCTTGGCAACCTCTGCCTGCGATTCGATCCGACGTGCACTGACAGCACAGCAGCTCGGTACAACCCGCTCGCCGAAATCCGACTTGGACCCGAAGAGGTCAAGGACGCGCAGAACATCGCTGACATGCTGATCGATCCGGCCGGCAACGCCCCTCGCGATCATTGGGACCTGACCGCGCATGATCTCCTCACCGGCGTGATCCTTCACGTGATCCACGCCGAGCCCGACAAGACACTCGCTGGATGTCTGAAATTCCTGAACCCGCCGGATCGCGATCAGGAGAAGGCAGTCCAGGCCATGATCGATACTTCACACGGTCGCGAAATCACCCACGCCGTGATCGCCGGAACGGCGCAGGCGGTGCTCAGCAAAAGCCCCAACGAACGCACTTCGGTCCTCAGCACGGCGACCCGTTGCCTAACTTTGTATCGAGATCCGATCGTCGCCGCGAATACGTCCGCATCGGACTTTTCCATTGCCGATCTCAAGCATCACGATCGGCCGGTCAGTCTCTATCTCACAGTGCCGCCGTCCGACCTTACGCGGACGCGACCGTTGATGCGCCTTCTGCTCGCGCAACTCGGAGCACGGCTCACTGAGAGCACATCTTCAGACGACCACGTAGCGCCGATGCGGCGCCTATTGCTGATGTTGGACGAATTTCCGGCGCTCGGACGGCTCGATTTCTTCCAGAGCTCGCTCTCGTACGCGGCAGGCTACGGAATCAAGGCCTACCTGGTCGCCCAAGACCTGAGCCAGCTTTACGCCGCTTACGGCCACGACGAATCGATCGTTTCGAATTGCGCGGTTCGCGTCGCATACGCGCCCAACAAGATTGAAACCGCGCGGCTGATTTCCGAGATGGCGGGCACGGCAACGGTGCGCCACGAGCACCGCAGCTATTCGGACAGTCGGACCACGGTCTCAGAACCCTCGATGCAGCGCCCATTGATCACGCCAGACGAGACGATGCGATTGCCCGAGGAGGCGGCATTGATCTTCGCTCCAGGAAGTCCACCGATCTACGGAAGCAAGATTCGTTACTACCTTGACCAAGAATTTTCGGCTCGCGCGAAGCTCGCTCCGCCCCAACACTCGGATCGAGTCGGCTCGCGGCCGCGAATGGCCAGAGACTCCCGTCTCGGTACGCTAACCATAAGAATGCAAGCACCAAAGAAACGGACGACCAGCATCCAGCCACGGAGCCAGAGCGCGAGGAGCGCGAACAAGCTCTGAAGAGATTCGAGCAAGGAGTGGTTATTCAAGTGAGAAACAATGCACGGGAAGTTTCCTGCTATTTGAGTATCGAGGAAGCCGCCCGCTTCAGAGACGCGGCCTCTGCAAGCAAAGTCTCGCTGTCTCGCTACCTCCGGCAGTGCCTGCTCGACTACGAGCGTCTCAGCGACAACGGCACCCGAGCACCAAACGGATTCGCGTTAATCGAGATGGAGCAGCGGCTCGCGCGCAGCATCGAAGTGCAGAGCCGGCGGGTCAATTCGCTTTACCACGAGTTGCATGTCTTGTTCGCGATGGTCGACCGGCTCGCGTTCATTTCGTTGGTACACCTGCCCGAGATTCCTGCCGAACTGCGCGAAAGCGCGCTGACGGCCGGAACCCGCCTCTACAACAACTGGCGTAACGCGGTGATGGAGCTGACCGAGAGCCCCACTGAAACCGATTCCTTAAGCGCACGGCCGACCGACGAGTCGGCCGACCGGCGACGCGACCAACAGGAGAATGGCGATGGGATTGGCAGCGATTCAATCGACGCGGCTGGATGAGCGGCTTCGGCGCGAGCTTGGTGCGAGCGTGCTGGCGGCTCTCGACGACCCAGACGTGATCGAGATCATCCTCAATCCGGACGGCACTCTCTGGCTTGAATCTCACGGCGGAGGAATGCGGCCCGCCGGAACAGAGATGAACGCAGTTCAGGCGGAACGGCTGATCGGAACCGTGGCGTTCGCCCTCAACACCGTCGCGAACGATCAACGCCCAGTCATCGAATGCGAACTACCACTGGACGGAAGCCGCTTCACCGGCTGGTTGCCACCCGTCGTCAGCTCGCCGTCGTTCGTGATCCGAAAACACGCTCGACTCATCTATACGCTCGACGACTATCTCGCCCACGGCATCATCGACGCCAACCAGGCCGAAGAGTTTCGAGGAGCCGTCGCCAGACGCGAAAACATCGTGCTCGCCGGCGGAACCGGCTCCGGCAAGACGACGCTGGCGAATGCCCTGCTTCACGAGATGGTCCGCCTCGGAAATCCGAACGAGCGCTTCATCATCATCGAGGACACTCTCGAACTACATTGCGACGCGCCGAACGTGATGCAGCTTCATACGACCGTCGCCGCGGACCTCACCTTCCTTACACGCACCACAATGCGAGCGCGTCCCGACCGCATAATCATCGGTGAAGTTCGCGGCGGAGAAGCGCTGGCGCTGCTCAAAGCATGGAATACCGGACATCCCGGCGGCGTGACTACGGTGCACGCCAATAGCGCAGCAGCCGCGCTCACTCGACTGGGCAGTCTCGTTCAAGAAGCGGGAGTACCGCCCCAGCCGGATCTAATCGCACAGACCGTCAATGTTTTGGCCTTTATCATGCGAACGCCCAAGGGGCGGCGCGTGACAGAGATGGTTCGCGTTGAAGGCTACGATCCCGCGTTCGGTTTCAAAATCAGTTCGATAGGAGGCCGTCATGAAGTCGATCATCAATAGGATTCACTCCTGCACCGACCAGTGGTTCAGCAAACTGGGCTACGCGATCGCCGTGGCAACGATTCTGTGGCCGGCGCAAGCGCTCGCAACCACGGGAGTCGGTACTCTGCCGTGGGACGCGCCGCTCGCGACGATTCAGGGAGACCTGCAGGGCACCGTCGCCCATGCCGCGACAACAATAGCCGTCATCGGCTGCGGGCTTACCTGGACCTTTAGCGAGCACGGCACTGGCGCGCGGAAAATGTCCGCCGTTGCTCTTGGAGGAGCGGCGGCGCTCGGAGCAACTCAGTTGATGACGGCGCTGTTTCCATTCGCGCCCGCGCTCTTTTAGTCAGGCGGTCCGGATCGGAGCGATGGACACCGAGGTTCAACGAACGCTGATCCATCAAGCGCTCACGCGGCCGGTCTTGCTTGGAGGCGCCGAACGGCGGCTCGCGATCCTGAACTGGCTGATAGTCGCAGCGCTGATTTTCGGCGTCGGCCTACATCTATACACGGTTGCGATCGCGACGATCCTGGGCACCGCGGGTCACTGGGCGCTTCGACAGGCAGCCAAGTTCGATGCGCAACTGAGCGAGGTTTATATCCGGCACCTCCATTACCAGCGGTACTATCCGCCGCGTGCCGCGATCACTGCCCCACCAGCACCCGTTCATCCGGCAGTGCCGAGGCTTCGGAAGTACTAGAGGACAGCAGTGATGTTCAAAGAGTTCAGAAACCTTCAGCGCAAGTCAGATCGACTCGGAGGTTTTGCAGACCTCCTCAACTACGCGGCGCTCATCGATCCCGGCATAGCTCTATTGAAGGACGGCTCGCTCCTGGCCGGCTGGCGCTACGGCGGTCCTGACTTGAACTCCGCAAGTCCCGAGGAAATGACGGCTCTCGTTCATCAGGTAAATGCCGGTCTGGCGCGGTCGGGCGACGGCTGGATGATGAACGTCGATCTCATCCGCAAACCGAGTATCGGCTATCCGGAGGCCGGAGCTTTTCCGGACCCCATTACGGCGCTGATCGATCACGAGCGCCGGCTTCACTATACGGAGGAAGGCCAGCACTTCGAGAGTCGCTTCGCGTTAACTCTCACCTGGACGCCACCCACCGAGATGCAGTCGCGAGCCGCTGGCCTGTTCTTCCAAGGCCGCAGAGCAACCGATTGGGAGGAGACGCTCGATTTCTTCAGGCGCAGCCTCACGGAAAATGAAGACGCCCTGAGCGCCAGACTCCTCATGCAACGCATGGACGACGTTGCGCTCCTGTCGCACCTGAACTCCTGCATCACCGCACACCACGATCCCATCAGGCCGCCTGCCGAGGGTAACTTTCTCGACGTTCTGCTCGGCAATCACGAATTCCATGCGGGCTTCCAGCCCATGCTGGATGACCTTCACATTCGCCTGATTGGCCTGACCGGCCTTCCGCTTCACTCCTGGCCCGAAGTCACCGCATTTCTCGATGAGCTTGCGATTGCGTACCGATGGTCGACACGCTTCATCTTCCTTGATCCGGCCGAGGCTGAACGGGCTCTTCGCATCCAGCGGCGCAACTGGTTCCAGAAGCGCCATGGGCTGTCCGGCATGATCAAACAAGTGTTCAGCAACGGCGCGTCGCAGAGCTTTGAGAACAAAGATGCGCTGGCTATGGCTGAAGACGCGGACGATGCGCTTGCCGAGGCGAGCTCGAATCGCGTCCGCTTTGGTTACTACACGAGCAGCATCATCCTGATGGACGAGAATCGTTTGGCAGCCGAGTCCAACGCGAGAGAGATCGCAAAGCAACTGCAGCATCATGGCTTCCCCGCTGTCATCGAGCACGTCAACGCGAACGAGGCGTACCTTGGCTCGCTTCCAGGCCACGGCTATCGGAACGTTCGGCGACCGCTGATCCACACGCGCAACCTCGCCGACCTCATGCCGACTACCAACGTGTGGCCCGGGGAGGAGGTCAACCCCTGTCCGTTCTATCCGGAAAACAGTCCGCCGCTATGCTACGCCGCGACGACTGGCGGAACGCCTTTTCGACTCAACCTGCATGTTGGCGACGTCGGCCATACCCTAATCTTTGGTCCGACTGGTTCCGGCAAATCGACGCTACTCGGCCTGTTAATCGCACAGTTCTTCCGCTATCCGAACGCGCAAGTTTTCTGCTTCGACAAGGGCCTGTCAGCATTCGTGCTGACCAGAGCCGCCGGCGGCGATCACTACGATCTCGGAGAAAGCGAAATCTCTTTCTGTCCGCTTGCGAATGTAAACGACGATAACGAGCGGATGTGGGCGCAGGACTGGCTGGAAACTCTGCTCAACTTGCAGGGTGTGACCCTCCTTCCCCAACATCGGAAAGCGATCTGGCGTGCCCTCCAGCTCTTGGGCGACAGCGGATCTGACGCCCGAACCATCACGGACCTGGTTCGACTGCTTCAGGATCAGACGCTACGCGACGGACTCGACTTCTATTCTCTTCACGGCCCGATGGGCCGTTTCCTGGACGCCGACAAGGACGCGCTGGGCGACAGCCGCTTTCAGACTTTCGAGATCGAAGCGCTGATGGCGATGGGCGAGAAGGTCCTCCTGCCCGTACTCACATATCTCTTTCACCGGATCGACCAGCGCTTGGACGGAAGACCAACGCTCATCGTGCTGGACGAAGCGTGGGTCATGCTCGCCAACGGTGCGTTTGGCGCGAAGATCGAAGACTGGTTGCGGACGCTGCGCAAGAAGAACGCCGCCGTCGTGCTTTCCACCCAGAGTCTGGTTGAAGTCGCCAACTCCCCGCAGCGCGACGTGATTCTCGAGTCGTGTCCGACGAAGATTCTGCTACCCAATCCCGAGGCGCAGAATCCCGTCACCGCCGATCTCTATCGCAAGTTCGGCCTGACCAGCAGGCAGATCGAAATGCTGTCGCTCGCCGTACCGAAGCGCCAGTACTACTACCTTTCGTCCGCCGGGCGGCGCCTCTTCGATCTGGCGCTCGGAGAGGCCACTTTGGCTTTTATCGGTTCGGGATCGAAGCCGGACATCCTGCAGGCACATCAACTGATCGCCAAACATGGAGATCGATGGGCGGGCGAGTGGCTTCGCATCCGAGGATTGGACGACTGGGCGGAATACTGGGAAAGCCGCGATACCAGCCGCCGCGCGCCATTCACCAAAATTCTCTCTGTGAACGGAAATGGAAAGCTCCCCAAGGAGGAACTGCAATGGCACGACGCTTAGCGCTGATGGCCGTAGTCGCTTTTCTTCTGACGCCTCCGTCGTCTGTGCGCGCGCAGTTCGGCGGAGGAACGCAGATCGTCTTCGACCCGAGCATGTTCGCTCGGCAACTGCAGCAGCTTCAGCAAGAGACTCAAACTGTCCTCACCGAAGCGCAGCAGCTTCAGTACATGATCAGGAACACCACCGGCGGATACGCCGGCGTGTGGCAATCAAGCCAGTCTATGCTCGACGAACTGGGCGGGATCATTCAGCAGCAGGGCGGACTTTCGTACACGCTCAGCAACCTGCAGTCGCAATTTCAACAACAGTTTCCCGGTTACACCGTGCCGTCGAATCCGGACCAACAGGAAGCGAAAAACATCGCCACCACGTTGAATACCCTCAACGGCACTCTAGCGGCGGCCCAATCGCAAGCGCAAAATTTTGCCAACGAGCAGGCGCAATTTGGCGAGCTCGAAGGTATGAACAAGACCGCTGCGGGAAATTTGCAGGCAATCGAGGTGGGAAACGAAATCGCCTTGCAGCAGGTGCAGCAGATTCAGATGCTGAGGCAGTTGGTCGTCGCCATGATCAACGCGCAGAATGTCGTCGCCGCCAACGCAGTCAATCGCGCGGCGGCCGAAGACGCCAGCACCCAACAGTGGCTTAGTGCAGGACCGACTATACCGTTCTCGTCAACCATGCCGAACAATGGTCTTAACGCCCCTGCCCAATAGACGGAAGGCCTCCCATGAAAGGACTCAAGTTTTACGTACTGGCCGCTTTCCTTTTCCTCGGAGCCTGCAAAGGCAAATCCGACGACACCAGTGCTCCGCTTGCCGCCCTCCAATCTCCAAACGCCGCCGAAAACTACGGAGACCAGTTCTGGAACGACCAACTTCAGAGAAAAACGGAGCTTTGGGGAAAAGCGCTCGGCTTTTGCCAACAGGCCGATCACAAGTTCTTAATCAACTGTCAGCCGGTACTGGCAGCGGCTGCGCCTCGAGTTCCGTTCTCGACGACTATGCCCGCTAACGGCTTAGGCGGCGGGCTCGTTCCGGTCCCCACTCCCGACGTGCAAGGGACTCATTGAGGACGCGCGATGAACAACCTCGACAATATCGCGCAGACTTTCCAGTGGGCAGGCCAACGCTACATGGCGATCATGCAGCCCTTCGCTGAGAAGATATTCTTCGGCTTGGTACTCATCGAAATTGTCATCACGTGTGTTCACTTCCTCACGGATCAAGAAGAGCCAACACGCCTGCTAGCAGAATTTGTAAAGAAATCTCTCGCTCTCGGGTTTCTGTACGCAATGATCGTGAATGCGCCGATGTGGTTCAGCGCAATCATCCAGGGCTTTCAGCAGATTGGGGGACAAGCGGCCGGGATTCCCGACCTTAGCCCGAGCACAGTTTTCAACAACGGCCTTGCGATGTTTCAGACGATCTATCGCGGCTTCGGGAGTTTGGGATGGTTTCACCTCACGATCGCATCGCTGATTGCTCTCGTCGCGGGACTGATCATGTTCCTATCGTTTGCCCTCATCGCCGGGCAAATGCTGCTCGCCCTTTCCGAGGCGTACATCGGCGTTGGCGGTGGCGTACTGATATTGGGCTTCAGCGGTTCTCGATGGACGATTAAGTTTGCTGAGGGTTTCCTCGGTTGGATCGTCGGCGTCGGCATTAAGCTTTTTTTCTTATATCTGCTCGTCGGCGTGGGCTTGACGGTCATTGCCGGCTGGAACGCTGCTCTAACGGGATGGACGGTAGCTGACCCAACGCTTCCCCTGACCATCGCGGGCGGCGCGCTGATCTTCATGCTTCTCGCATGGACAATTCCAAATACTGCCGCTTCGGTTGTTGGCGGCGCCGTTTCCCTCAATCTAAGCCACGCGTTTGAAGCAGCGATGGCCGGCTACGGGCTGGGCCGAATTCTGACGAGCCAGAACGCCGCAGGAGCTGATTCGGGCGTCGTATCGCAAGGTGGCCATTCCCTCGGTGCAAGCCTCGAAGCTGGCGACAAAGCCGCAACTAACGGCGCTCGCTCGGCGTCAACCCATCCGACGGTCCAGATGCCCTCCAGCCGCGACGTCCGCTTCCTCCAGTCCAGCAGGAAACCGAACGGCGACAGTAGGCCGAAATTCGGCCACTCAACTGCCCAAGCACTCCGCTCAAACCTCTTTGCTCTGAAAATCACAGCTTGACGGCTACAACACCATGAATCGTTGCGGAATTCGTGTTGGAAGAGCCACGCCACTTGCGGATTTTCTAACACTGAAGCCAAGCTACCAGTAGTGGTCTGGCCACAGCGCAGAAACCTGAAAAATAAGCATGCCAGCGGAGGGCAGCCTTGCTTCGGTCACTAAATTTTTTGCCATGGTGTCATTTGGAACGTGCTTTCAGTGCGGGCGGCATCACCCTTCTTCCGATTGATCTTAGCCATCCACTTGCTCAGTTGGACGATGAGACGATAGCGTCCGTCAGATTTGTTCTATCGGATTTCATAGGCATCAGCGGACAGCCCGTAGAGAAGTTCGCCGTTGTGAGCCTGCACAATCACATTCTGCTCGACTACTTGGTGGACCCTGCGGATGCTGCACCAATTCGAGACTATGTCGATATCGCATGTCTGTCAGGCCTTTCTGACCGAGAGTTTCTCGGTCGCGCAGAGCCGTATTGCAACTCCGACTGCTTCTTGTTGTACGAACGTCGATTCGACACTGTGACCGGCGTTCGAGCGCCAATGTTCCGGAGACGGGACAACACAGCTGTTGGGCGTGCCGCTGGTATCGCGATGCGAGTCCACGTGCCCATACATGCTGCGGTGGTTCCGCATGTGTCGCTCGACGAAGACTTCTTTCGCGCGCTGGTAAGCTTTCGTGAGATCGTACTTAACGGTTCCGATTCTGAACGTTGGGCCGCGTGGCAGGAGGCAATCTATTGCTTCAATCAGGCGAATACTGACAACGAGCGTATGAGTGAGCAGCTCGAATGGGTGCTTATGTCATCCGCGCTTGAGCGAATTCTCAGGGCTCCGGGGAACAGCGACGCAATAGCCAAGAGATTTATCGAAGCGATCGTTCCGAAGAATCCACGACTCTACTTCGACCTCACATTACTTCGAGACTGGGTGCGCGAATTTTACCGACTCCGAGGCGATTTTGCTCACGGACGAATTCACTCGCGGATTCCGCGTAGATGGGAGTCGTGGCATCATCTGCTTTTCGGCGCCATCGCGTTTCCTCTGTTAACGAAAGCGCTCCTCGAAAACGAGAAGTCATACGTATTCACTGAAAATGATCACTGCCAATTGGCGGCGCTGGCGTGGATGTTGAGAGAGGCCTTGGACACTTCCGCAACTGCGAAGAGTTGGCATCAATATGTCAGCGATCAGCACTTGTTGATTCGGCGATCGCCAATGGCATCCTGATCCGCGCGAGCACCCGGTGCTCACACACGCCTTCGAAAGAAACCGAGGTCATTTATCACGCAACAATCCCGACAGTAGCTTCGCGTCGAGCTCTTCACTTAGAGCCCTAAGTGTCCCGCCCATAGCCAACCGGAGGATCGACTCCCTCAGAACATCGCGCACCACATCTTCGCAGGCATGCAGAAAATCCTTGGCAACAATCGGACCGAGACTTTCAATTTTCCTACGAACCCCATTTTCAGAGAGCGGCCTCCCGTTGTGGACGATTTCACTTCGGATTCGATACAGGGTCTTCAGCAGGGCTTGCGTTTCCACCGGGTTCCTCAAACTAGAAAGCAGGGCGGCGCCTCGCGTTGACAGCCGGTATTGCAGTTCGTTCCTCGTATTCGGCAAAAGACAGCTTTCCAGCGCAATTGTCAGATCGATGATGGTGTCTTCCCCGGCCTGCCTGCCGTAAGCCTGGTTGAATCTGCGCAACGGAATCTGCATCTTGTCGTCGATAGCCCCAAGGGCGTCATAAACTTTCGTGAAGGCGTCCCAATCGGCCGCACGCAACTCGTACATCCGGCCCGAGTTTCGCGCTCGCCCGTCGAAAACGTATTGAGAGGCAAACTTCTCGAACAGCCCAATACTTGTGCCCAAGACCGCTGGAATGCCGACGTCGCCGCTACCAAACAGCCGCAATGCAGTTACGACGCGCAAGACTTCGTCGCGAAATTCCGGCCCGAACCCAGCGTCATCGCGCCCAGTCGTCGACGAGCCCCGAAAAATGAACTGTGCGCGCGCCAGATCACCTCGGTCCATCACCTGCGGCTCGCCAAAAGGACCAAACCCAGCGTTCTGGTTCCAGAGGCTGGTTTTCTGATCATGGCTCAACGGCGCGAGTTCGAGGCTCTGACCGATCCGCACGGGATACTTTTCGGTCTTGAAATTTAGCAGCGGCGCCCCCAAGTGCCACATGACCCTCGGGCAAGTCCACTCTTCCGTGAGACGCTCGTATGCCTCAAGAAGCTGCTCCCCAGTCGGGCGAAGGGTTTGGAGCCGCTCGCACAAATCCGCGACGGCGTAATAGACCTCGTAGGTGAGTTGGCTCCCGAGCTGGTTTCCGAGATGACCAAACGTGGGGGAAGCAATGAGCTGCCAGTTTTCATCGAGCACTTGACGGTCCCTGCGCACATCATGCGCAAAATGCTCTCGGGCGCAGCGCTCCGCTTCCTCCTTGGCCCACCACTCCCGATTGAAGAGCAAAAGACCCCGGAAATCGGGCTTCTCAATCCCACTGAAGCTCATGGTCGAACCTGAGGCCGCCGGTCCGGAGAACTCGGGAGCGCGAAACAAGAATGGATGCTCGATGCGCTTTGGCATGCCTTCGCATCGCCACATGCGACCGCGCGGAAGCAAGCAGCTTTTCAGCGAACTCCAGGAAGAAGCCCGACTAAATTCACTGCTGAATTGGATGATCCCTCATCGACCACGATTACGCCTCCCCTGAGAGAGCGCCTCTCAGTTTACAGAAAACTATGCGAGGTACTCCTCTTTGGGAGCGTGGCGGAAACCTCAACGCCAAAACCACTTCGCGCGATTTCGAGCTGACGCACGATAGTGCTATTTTGCTCCTCGTAGCTAATCGGAGCAGCGCAGGCATGAACCTCGTCGTTTTACGATCGGGTCTGTCCAGCGGTTCGAAGAAGAGGGGGAAAGAGAAATTGGCCGTTTCTAACGAACAGCGCGCCATATCAATCCGGCAGCCTTGGGCGTATGCGATTCTGCATCTTGGCAAGGACGTCGAAAACAGGCCGATGCGGACCCACTACCGTGGACGGATTTTCATTCAGGCTTCCCTCAAGGTGGAGGAAGACGAAGCTCGCGAGCTCAAACTCGACCCGGACGAACTGTCCACCGGAGCAATCGTCGGATCGGTTGAGATTGTCGATTGCATCCGAGGTTCCAAAAGCAAGTGGGCGAACCGCGGCCAGTGGCATTGGGTTCTTAAGAATCCACGCGTTCTCGCCAAGCCGATTCCATTCAAGGGAGCACTCGGCTTCATCCGTGTCCCCGATCGAATCCTAAGAGGGGCGCGGTTCCGCACGCCACGATGACCATCACATTGTTTTCGTGGGGATACTGGGGTTGGGGCAATGCTACCGCGCGACTCGTGGAGGCATTTGACAAGGCGGAGAGATCGCGGGAATTCCGTCCGCCCCTATTCGTTGATGCTCGTTTGCGTAGGCAAGGGCGAGCCAAGGGATTCGTCGGGAATGCATTCCGCGACCTCGTAGGACCATCGCGCTACTGTTGGATTCAGGATCTCGGCAACCTCGCGATAGCGACTGGCAGCGATGAAGTCCAGATTAAAAATCCCGCTGCTGTTTCCGAGTTGCTTGATCTAGCGTTACGCGCGGCTGATGAGCGGCAGCGCGTGCTATTTTACTGCGCGTGCGAATTTCCGCGGCTCGATGGAAAGCTTGCCTGCCATCGCCTTACGATCACGAACCTGCTGCTGGCGCATGCAACGAAGATTGGTCAAGCGATCTCTGTTGAGGAATGGCCCGGTGGGGAGCCGGTCGAGGTGCGGCTCAAAGTCGATCAAAAACTATTCTCGGCTGTGATGCGCGGTCGAATGAGTATTCCGTTCGACAGTAGTCGGCTGAGCGATTTTGCAGGTCTGCCCTGGGGTTCACTGGTTACCCTCGACTGCGAGGGGTGTGCGACGACGGGATACGCTGCGGTCGGACCGGCCAAATTTGCGATGACAAAAAGCAAAGACGGTTACTGGTATCTGCCAGTAATCGAGCCTCCGGGGCCGGGTGTCTCCAAGGAAACTTTGCTCCGACATGCCACGGGCTGGCGAACTGCGCATGGACTCGGCGAGAGAAAATCGGCTTGAGCGGCAGCAAATATGGCGAATGAATTTTTTGAGCACCCGATTCTGAACTCTCCCTACGAATACCCGTCGCGGCATTGGGAGCTCGATGACGTAGGGCAGCCCACGCAGAAGATCATCGACCGACGCCGCATTGCCGAATTCATCACGCCGATCCCAAAGCCGAAGAAACGCAAGGTCGCCGGACAGAAGGGATTTGTGTTCGACGAAGGCAAAGGGCTTTCGACCGAACAGCAGGAATACGATCCCACTTCGATCATCAACGAAGTGCGGCAGAGTGTTGACGCTTGGCGGTCATTGCCCAACCCCAATCAATGGCAAGTCACGCCGGAAACGGCTCGGCTCCTTCAGCACTGGCGGCAACACAAGTTCAGCGGCATCCGTCCGTTCTTCTGCCAGGTGGAGGCGGTGGAAACCGCCATCTGGCTCACCGAGGTCGCGCCGCAATCCAGGAATGGCAAGCGGATTCTCGACCATCTCGCCGCAGCCAACAAAGACGCCAACCCCGAGCTGCTGCGTCTCGCCCTGAAACTGGCCACCGGCGCGGGCAAGACCACCGTCATGGCCATGCTGATCGCCTGGCAGACGATCAATGCCGTGCGACGCCCGGCAGCAAGAATTTCACGCGCGGCTTTCTGGTCTGTCGCGCCCGGCCTCACGATCAAAGACCGGCTGCGCGTTCTCCAGCCGAACGATCCCGACAGCTACTACGCCAGCCGCGAACTTGTTCCCAGCGACATGCTCGACGATGTGAAACGAGCCAAGATCGTCATCACCAACTTCCACGCCTTCAAGCTCCGCGAGCGCATCGAGATTTCCAAAGGCGGCCGCCAGCTTCTCCAAGGGCGCAGGGCGAGGAACTGGAGACGCTCGAAACCGAAGGCCAGATGCTTCAGCGCGTCATGCCCGACCTGATGGGGATGAAGAACATCCTCGTGCTCAACGACGAGGCGCACCACTGCTACCGCGAGAAGCCGAAAGACGCGGACGACGAGGACCTGAAGGGCGACGAGAAGAAAGAAGCCGAGAAGAACAACGAGGCGGCACGGCTCTGGATTTCCGGGCTCGAAGCCGTGAACCGCAAGCTCGGCCTGAGCCGCGTCATCGATCTGTCGGCGACGCCCTTCTTCCTCCGCGGCTCCGGCTACGCCGAAGGCACGCTGTTCCCGTGGACGATGAGCGACTTCTCGCTCATGGACGCCATCGAGTGCGGCATCGTCAAGCTGCCGCGTGTCCCGGTCGCCGAAAACATTCCCGGCGACGAGATGCCGATGTTCCGCGACCTCTGGGAGAACATCCGCAACGACATGCCCAAGAAGGGCCGTGGCAAAGGCGGAGAACTCGACCCGCTCAAACTCCCCACTCGCCTGCAGACGGCCCTGGAAGCCCTCTACGGCCACTACGAGAAGACCTTCAAGCTCTGGGAGGAAAAGGGCATCAAGGTGCCGCCCTGCTTCATCATCGTCTGCCAGAACACCGCGATCTCCAAGCTCGTCTACGACTTCATCTCCGGCTTCCACCGCAAGAACGAAGACGGCACGACCACGCTCGGAGAACGGCCGCCTCGCGCTGTTCCGCAACTTCGACGAAACCACCGGCAACCCGCTCCCGCGCCCGAACACCCTGCTCATCGACAGCGAGCAACTCGAAGCGGGCGATGCGCTCGACGACAACTTCCGCGGCATGGCCGCCGACGAGATCGACCGCTTCCGCCGCGAAATCGTCGAGCGCACCGGCGATGCCCGCGCCGGCGACAACATCACCGACCAGGAATTGCTCCGCGAGGTCATGAACACGGTCGGCAAGCCCGGCCAACTTGGCGGCGCGATCCGCTGCGTCGTCTCGGTCTCGATGCTCACCGAAGGCTGGGACGCCAACACCGTCACCCACGTCCTCGGCATCCGCGCCTTCGGCACCCAGCTTCTGTGCGAGCAGGTCATCGGCCGCGCGCTGCGCCGTCAGTCCTACGACCTGAACGAAGAAGGGCCTGACAAAGGACTCTTCAACGTCGAATATGCCGACGTCTTCGGCATTCCCTTCGACTTCACGGCCAAGCCGGTCATCGCCCCGCCGCAGCCGCCGCGCGAGACGATTCAGGTCAAAGCCGTCCGCCCCGAGCGCGACGCTCTCGAAATCCGCTTTCCCCGCGTCGAAGGCTATCGCGTCGAGCTGCCCGAGGAGCGGCTCGACAGCCGATTCAACGACGACTCGATCCTGGAACTCACCCCCGACCTCGTCGGCCCGTCGATCACTCGCAACTCCGGCATCATCGGCGAAGGCGTGGACCTGAACCTGGAGCATCTGGGCGACATGCGGCCCTCGACGCTCGTCTTCCACCTCACCCAGCGCCTGCTCTACACGAAATGGCGCGATCCCGGCGAGGAGCCGAAGCTCCACCTGTTCGGCCAGCTCAAGCGCATCACCAAGCAGTGGCTCGACACCTGCCTCGTCTGCAAGGGCGGCACCTATCCGGCGCTGCTCATGTATCAGGAACTGGCCGACATGGCCTGCAACCGGATCACCGCCGGCATCACCCGGCAGTTCCTCGGCGAGCGGCCGATCAAGGCGCTGCTCGATCCCTACAATCCCACCGGCTCGACCAGGCACGTCCGCTTCAACACTTCACGCACCGATCGCTGGGAGACCAGCGGTCCGCCGCTGAAGAACCACATCAACTGGGTCATCCTCGACAGCGACTGGGAGGCGGAGTTCTGCCGCGTCGCCGAGTCGCATCCCAAAGTGATCGCCTACGTCAAGAACCACAATCTCGGGCTGGAAGTGCCGTACCGCTACGGCTCCGAAACGCGGAAGTATCGCCCCGACTTCATCGTCCTGGTGGATGACGGCCACGGCGCCGACGACCTGCTGCATCTCGTCGTCGAGATCAAGGGCTACCGGCGCGAGGACGCGAAGGAGAAGAAATCGACGATGGACACCTACTGGGTGCCGGGCGTGAACCATCTCGGCACCTATGGCCGCTGGGCGTTCGCCGAGTTCACCGAGGTCTACCAGATCGAGTCTGATTTCAAGGCCAAGGTCGAAAGCGAGTTCAACAAGATGATCGCGTCGGCTACAGCGCAACCGACGACCGGGAAGAAATAATCATGGCCAAGAAATCCAGCAACCAAAGACCGTCGAGACCCTCAAGCACGACGAGGACAAGCGGAAGAACATTCCGACGGCGGAATTCCAGTCTGTGCTGGAGAAGGAGCAGCAGGCGTCCGCAGTCGGTCGACTACCCGCGCAACACCGACCTCGACCCCCAACTCGTCTGGCGCGGCAAGGATGAGCAGGACTGGAGCGACCTCGTCGTCCACGCGCCGCCGCTCTACATCCAGGAAAAGGTCCAGCCCAAGGTGCTGATCGACGACCTGCTGCAGCAGACCAAGGAGCGCAAAGCACAGGCGGCAGGCTCTCAGGCCGATCTGTTCGCCGACTTCAACGGCATTCCCGAAGGGCGTCGACAAGACCGAGTTCTACCAGCACGATCAGAACTGGTCGAACCGCATGATCCTCGGCGACTCGCTCCAGGTCATGGCCAGCCTGGCCGAGCGCGAGGGCCTGCGCGGCAAGGTGCAGTGCATCTACCTCGACCCGCCCTACGGCATCAAGTTCAACAGCAACTTCCAGTGGTCGCACCACCAGCCGCGACGTGAAGGACGGCAAGGCCGACCACATCACCCGCGAGCCGGAGCAGGTCAAAGCCTTCCGCGACACCTGGCGCGACGGCATCCACAGCTATCTCACCTACCTGCGCGACCGCCTCACCGTCGCCCGCGATCTGCTCACCGATTCGGGTTCGATCTTCGTGCAGATCGGCGATGAAAATGTGCATCGCGTCCGGGCGGTGATGGATGAGGTGTTTGGAGACGAGAACTTCGTTTCGCTGATATCACTTCGCAAAGACAACGGGAGCCGGTAGCCAGCGATAGTGCGACGTACTGGCATCTATAACGATTTCATTGTTTGGTACTGCAAAGCCAAAGACAGACATCAAATACCGGCAGCTCTATGTCGAAAGCAATTCGGCGAGCAGAAGGCGCGTCGCAATATCATACCTTGAATCGCCGATTCGGACGGTATTCCGGCGAATGACCGACGAGGAAGTCTAACGAAGAAATCTCCAGCGGAGTGCCGGATCTGTGCTCACGGCGATATGACCTCGCAGAGTCAGCGCAGGTACGACTCGCGTAGTATCGACTTTGAGGGACAGATCGTTCGAGCCCAGCAAGGGCACGTTGGAAGACGAACGCACTCGGAATGGATCGACTTGCGCAAAGCCGACACGTCTGATTGTCCTATGGCAATAGTCTGCAGGTATCGACGTCGGTTTCGATGACTTTCCGAGTCTATCCAATCAACAATGTTTGGACTGAGTTACGCATCGGCGGCTTATCGGATCAGAAAGTCTATGTTGTTCAGACCAACGCCGAGGTCGATCGCAGCGTTGCATTCTCATGGCCACCGACCCCGGCGACCTCGTGCTCGATCCGACCTGCGGTTCCGGCACCACCGCGTATGTCGCCGAGCAATGGGGCCGCCGCTGGATCACGATTGACACTTCGCGCGTGGCCCTGGCGCTGGCCCGTGCCCGCATCATGGGCGCGCGCTATCCGTTTTACCTGCTGGCCGATTCCCGCGAGGGCCAGACTCAAGGAAGCCGAAGTCACCCGCACCGCGCCGAGCTCGCAGCCGGTGCACGGCAACATCCGCCACGGCTTCGTCTACGAGCGCGTGCCGCACATCACGCTCAAGTCCATCGCCAACAACGCGGAGATCGATGTCATCTGGGACAAGTGGCAGGCGAAGCTGGAGCCGCTGCGCGAGAACGCTGAACGCCGCACTCAAGAAGACGTGGCAGGAATGGGAGATTCCGCGCGAAGCCGATGACAAGCTGGCCGGACGCAGCGAAGAAGCTGCACGCCGACTGGTGGCAGGCCCGCATCGCCCGGCAGAAGGAGATCGACGCCTCCATCGCCGCCAAGGCCGAGTTCGAATACCTCTACGACAAGCCCTACGACGACAAGAAGAAGGTCCGCGTGGCCGGCCCGTTCACCGTCGAGAGCCTTCAGCCCGCACCGCATGCTGGGCGTGGATGAGAACGACGAATTGATCGATCCGCTGCAAGGAAGACGGCCGAAGACGAGCCAAGCAGTCTTTCGCCGCAGATGATCCTGGAAAACCTCAAGACCGCCGGCGTGCAGCAGGCGCACAAGGAAGACCGGATCACCTTCACCGCGCTCACGCCCTGGCCGGGCGATCTGGTCTGCGCCGAAGGCCGCTACATGGAAGGCGACGACCGAGAAGCGCGCCGCCATCTTCATCGGCCCGGAGTTCGGCACCGTGCAGCGCGCCGACCTCGTCGCCGCCGCCCGCGAGGCCGGCGATGCCGGCTTCGATGTGCTGATCGCCTGCGCCTTCAACTACGAGGCCCACACCACGGAGTTCAACAAGCTCGGCCGCATCCCCGTGCTCAAGGCCCGCATGAACGCCGACCTGCACATGGCCGACGACCTCAAGAACACCGGCAAAGGCAATCTCTTCGTCATCTTCGGCGAGCCGGACATCGCATCCTGACCCGAGAAGGACGGCAAGCTGCGCGTGAAGGTGAACGGCGTGGATGTCTTCAACCCCCAGACCGGCGAAGTCGTCAGCGACGGCGCCGACGGCATCGCCTGCTGGTTCATCGACACCGACTACAACGAAGAAAGCTTCTTCGTCCGCCACGCCTACTTCCTCGGCGCCAACGATCCCTACAGCGCGCTCAAGACGACGCTGAAGGCCGAGATCGACGCCGAAGCCTGGGCGACGCTGCACAGCGACACCTCGCGCCCGTTCGACAAACCGAAGACCGGCCGCATCGCGGTGAAGGTGATCAACCACTTAGGGCCGCGCGGAGTTCAGCTCTGGAGGCAACGCCCCATAATCAATCGACATATCTCTGCCTCCTGGATGCTGGCCGGACTGCGTAATGGTGTGAATTGCTCGCGGTTAGCGTAGTGAATCTAAAACGAGTTTCGGCTTTGGAAGACGCTAGTTGGCTCGTGCCTGCACCGGCTGCTGACGCCATTACCTTCGCATCGCCATGGGGCCCTGGCCAGTGCCGCCGCGGAATTGAGCCGCGGTGGGTCAACTGGTGTGTGACCGAAGGTGCGTGCACCCGGCGACCTGCCAAAACAACCGTGGTCCGGGCGTCGTCACCGGCCGGCCCCCAGAAGAGAGGATGCCGGCTGCGCCGGCATGTCGGGACGGCAAACATCGGCCCGGGGATAAAATCCGGCCGCGGATAAACGCTCGCCCGGGGATGCGGATATGGGCCTTGCCGTGCGCGCGAGCCAGCTTCGGAATAGACGGGGATAAGCGGCCTTGGGCGCCGCACGATCGAGCGATCCGGTGTTGAACACGAGTTATCCTGCCGATGGTGGTCGGACGAGGACGTTGCGTTTGAAGCCGTATTTGTGGGTGAAGCCGGTGGCGCCGCGTCGTCCTAGGGCGCCGGGTGGCATGCCTTGCAGGACGCCGTTGTTGGTGGGTCCTGCGGCGGTGGCGTAGTTGACGGTGGTGGCCTGCAGGGCTTGTTCTTCGAGTGCTGCGGGTGCGACGCCGCCCCAGCTGGAGGGCACCGATAGTCCGCCGACCTTGATCGACGACGCGAGGTGGGCAGCCGCGACGCCGCCGGGGTGCCCGCCGCCGAGGGCGGCCAGGCCGGCGAACTGCGGAGTGGGATACCACGCACCTTGGGCACCGGCGGTGGCACCGATACCGAACGTCGTCTGCTGCTGGATCGAGTAACCGAAGCTGCCCTGCCCCACCCCGAAGTAGGGAAAACCCGTCAGATTCTTGAGCAGCACGGTGTAAACGGCTGGGGTGAGCCCGTTGGGGTTGGTCGGGGTGGGGATGGTGAAGAAGCTCTCCAGGAACTGCTCCCACCAGGGCTGGTCGGCGGCGGCAGCGGGATCGGCTGCCGCGGCCGCTGCCGAGACTTGTTGCGCCGCTTGCGGAGTGGCCGCACTCGTGGCCAACTGCGTGGTGGAGCTCGCCGCGGACTGCGCGGAGTTGCCCGCCGGCTCAGAAGCCGCCTGGCTCACCGCGGCGGCCTGGTCGGCCGCGGCATCCGGAGTGGTGGTGTTGGGCGGTGACTCAAACGGGGCCACCTCGGTGGCCACCAACGAAGAGGCGGTATAGCCATGCATCGCCGCGGCGTCTTGGGCCCACATCTCCATGTACTGGGCCTCGGTCACCGCGATCGCCGGGGTGTTTTGCCCGAAGAAGTTGGTCGCGATCAGATTCAGCAACAACACCCGATTGGCCGCGATCACCGGCGGGGGCACCGTCATCATGAACGCCGCCTCAAACGCCGCCGCCGCCGCCCGGGCCTGCATCGCGGTCTGCTCGGTCTGCGCGGCCATGGTGCCCAACCACGCCATATACGGCACCGCCGCCGCCAGCATCTGCTGCGACACCGGCCCAATCCAGGGCCCACTGGTCAGCTCAGAAATCACCGAGTTATAGCCACTGGTCGCCGTGGCCAACTCCGCCGCCAACCCATCCCAACCCGCAGCCGCAGCCATCATCGGCCCCGACCCCGGACCCATATACATACGACCGGAATTGATCTCGGGCGGTAACGCACCGTAGTCCATGATCTACGAAGCGCCTGGCTCGAACGGCATGTGTTCCTCGCAAGTGGAATTAGTCGACGGGCTTGGACCGAAGTTGCTTGGTTGTGAGGCTATGGCGCCGTGATCCCCCACTGCCGCACCGTGACTCGACGGATCCGCGAAAGCCGCCACGACGCCTAGGTCTATCCGACAGGAGTGCAAGACGCCGTCAGCGGTTCACGGCGTCGTGAATTCGCGCCATCACCTGCGGCTATGCGGGAGCGGCGCCGCCGCACGGGGGCTGCCGGTCGCGACTGTTTTCGGTGACTCGCGGGGACGGAAATCCCGGCGCCGGATAAAAATCCGCTCGCGGATAAAACCTGCGTGACTGCCCTTTGCAATGGCGTGTCACCGGCGGCGATGCGAGTTCGACCAGAGGCCGTTCCACCAATTCAGGGGGCAAGCAAAATGCACGCATGACGGCCAAGTGGCCGCCATGCGTGCATTCGGAGTGAATCCGGTGGGTTATCCGGCGAAGGGTGGGCGGGCCATGACGGTGGGTTTGAAGCCGTAGCGGGGGCCTGAGGCGCCGAATCCTCCTTGGCCGCCCATGCCGGCTAATGGCATGCCGCCGAGCAGGTTGCCTTGTCCGGCGGCTTCGGGGACCGCGCTGATGGCGCTGACGGGCACGGCTGCGGCATGGCTGATCGCCGGTGCGGCCCCCGACCACATGGCCGGCACCGAGAGCTTGCCGATCGAGCCCGCGTTGCCCAGACCGGCTGCCACCGCCGGGGCCCCAGCCCCGCCGCCGAGCATGCCGCCCAGACCGGACAAGCCCTTGGGAGCCGCGGAAGCCGCACTGGCGACCGCACCCCCGAGTTGCCCGGTACTTTTGGCGATCTGCACACCGCTGTTGCCCATACCCACGCTGAAGTACGGCAGACCCTCGGTGTTGTAGGCGAAACCCGCGAACGGGCTCAGGCCGTTGACAAATGAGGCGAAGCTGGTGGGCAGACTGGTCTGCCCGGTCAACAAGAACCACATCTCAGAGAACGGATCGGTGGGCGTGGTGGCGGCGGCCGCCGCCGGGGTGGCCGCGGCCGCCAGCGTCTTGGGCGTCTGCTGGATCGCGCTGGCCGTCGTGCTCGAGGCGTTGCCCGCCGCGGTGCCCGACGCCGAGTTCACCGCGGCACCCTGCTTGGCCCCGGCGTCCTGGGTGGACACCTCAGGGGCCGACTTAAACGGCGTCACCTTGGTCGCGTTCGAGGACTGCGCCGCGTAGTTGTACAGCGTGGTGGCGTCTGTGGCCCACATCTGCCCGTACTGCGACTCGAGCTGAGCGATCAGGTTGGTGTATTGCCCCAACACGTTGGCCTGCAACGCCTGAAGCAGCAAGGCCCGGTTCTGGGCCACCAACGGCGGAGGCACCACCGAGGCAAACGCGGTCTCAAACGCCGCCGAGGCCGCGTCCAACTGCGTAGCCGTGTGTTCGGCCTGCGCCGCGGTGGTCTTCATCCAGGTCACATACGGGGTCAACGCCTGGGCGGCTTTCGTCGAGGCCGCCCCCAGCCATTCCTCGCTGGACAACTGGGTGATCACGTTCTCATAGCCCATCGCCGGCCGAATTCAGCTCCGCGGCAAGCGAACGCCACGCCGAAGCCGCCGTCGTCAACGACGTCGAGCCCGCACCGGCATACATCCGCGCGGAATTCACCTCTGGAGGCAACGACCCAAAATCAACCATCGTGATCCCCTTAGCCCGCCGCGGCCGCGTTGGCCGCCTCGGTCAACTCGTACGAACCCGAGCTCACGTGCAACGTGTTAACGAACTGCTCGTGAATGGCGGTGGCCTGAGCGCTGACCGCCTGATACATGTGGGCATGCGCGGCGAACTGGGCCGCGGTTAGCGCCGACACCTCGTCGGCGGCGGCCGGCACCACGCCCGTCGTGGGGGCCGCGGCGGCAGCATTCTGGGCGCTCAGGGCGGAGCCGATTCCCTGCAACGTACCCGCCGCCGCCGCCAACGCATATGGCTGCGCTGTCACAAACGACATGTGATTCCCTCCTCAGTAACCGTCCGGCGCACGCACCGGCGGGCTTTGTTGATGATGACGTTAGTTCGATCGCAGGCGGCGGTCCTGCCACGCTGCGAACTGTTCAGATCCGGACAACTGGTGTTCATCTGGCAGACACTTCTATTCGTCGAAATTTGAATTCTTCATGGCCGTTATCCTGCGGATGGTGGTCGGACGAGGACGTTGCGTTTGAAGCCGTATTTGTGGGTGAAGCCGGTGGCGCCGCGTCGTCCTAGGGCGCCGGGTGGCATGCCTTGCAGGACGCCGTTGTTGGTGGGTCCTGCGGCGGTGGCGTAGTTGACGGTGGTGGCCTGCAGGGCTTGTTCTTCGAGTGCTGCGGGTGCGACGCCGCCCCAGCTGGAGGGCACCGACAATCCGCCGACCTTGATCGACGACGCGAGGTGGGCAGCCGCGACGCCGCCGGGGTGCCCGCCGCCGAGGGCGGCCAGGCCGGCGAACTGCGGAGTGGGATACCACGCACCTTGGGCACCGGCGGTGGCACCGATACCGAACGTCGTCTGCTGCTGGATCGAGTAACCGAAGCTGCCCTGCCCCACCCCGAAGTAGGGAAAACCCGTCAGATTCTTGAGCAGCACGGTGAAGACGGTTGGGTTGAGCCCGTTGGGGTTGGTCGGGGTGGGGATGGTGAAGAAGCTCTCCAGGAACTGCACCCACCAGGGCTGGTCGGCGACGGCAGCGGGATCGGCTGCCGCGGCCGCTGCCGAGACTTGTTGCGCCGCTTGCGGAGTGGCCGCACTCGTGGCCAACTGCGTGGTGGAGCTCGCCGCGGACTGCGCGGAGTTGCCCGCCGGCTCAGAAGCCGCCTGGCTCACCGCGGCGGCCTGGTTGGCCGCGGCATCCGGAGTGGTGGTGTTGGGCGGTGACTCAAACGGGGCCACCTCGGTGGCCACCAACGAAGAGGCGGTATAGCCATGCATCGCCGCGGCGTCTTGGGCCCACATCTCCATGTACTGGGCCTCGGTCACCGCGATCGCCGGGGTGTTTTGCCCGAAGAAGTTGGTCGCGATCAGATTCAGCAACAACACCCGATTGGCCGCGATCACCGGCGGGGGCACCGTCATCATGAACGCCGCCTCAAACGCCGCCGCCGCCGCCCGGGCCTGCATCGCGGTCTGCTCGGTCTGCGCGGCCATGGTGCCCAACCACGCCATATACGGCACCGCCGCCGCCAGCATCTGCTGCGACACCGGCCCAATCCAGGGCCCACTGGTCAGCTCAGAAATCACCGAGTTATAGCCACTGGTCGCCGTGGCCAACTCCGCCGCCAACCCATCCCAACCCGCAGCCGCAGCCATCATCGGCCCCGACCCCGGACCCATATACATACGACCGGAATTGATCTCGGGCGGTAACGCTGCGAAGTCAAACACCGCGTCCTCCTCAATTGGCCGCGATTGCGGTGGCAATCTCGGCTATCGCGTAAGAACCTTTAAGAACTATTGGTGGCCGCCTCAGCATTGCTAGCCTCGGAACGGTGACCCTTTAGAAGTCACGCGCATCCGTCGGTCAGCAAACCCAGCCGGTAGGCGACCGAATGGCTTCTGATGCACCCGTTCGCTATCACCGGTCAGGTGTGTTACCACCATGTTTCCCGAGTGACTGGTTAGCAACGACATGCCCATCCTGCTCCGATTACCCTCGCTGTCAGCAACCGAGCGGCAGCTCACACCTTGGCCTGAACTGCCGCTCGAGGAAGACATTAATGGCTTGTCAGCGTCCCGC
The DNA here is from genome assembly GCA_963832935.1 of uncultured Actinomycetota bacterium. Taxonomy (GTDB): domain Bacteria; phylum Actinomycetota; class Actinomycetes; order Mycobacteriales; family Mycobacteriaceae; genus Mycobacterium. The sequence goes on along the minus strand of CAWHWA010000003.1, from coordinate 729,210 downwards.
CGACCGGAGATGCCAACTATTCACGCCAAGCCAACCATTGTTCACTCCCGGCCAACTGGAGTTCATTTCCCGAGCCCGGTTGTTCACCTTCGGTTGGCTTACCAGTTTCGGCTCCGCCGCCGCCGGCGCAGTCAGTCCTCTTCGATGACCAGCGCCATTTCCGGGCAGGAGGCCACGCCGTCGCGGATCAATTCCGCATCCTCGGGTGGCACTTCGTGTTCTTCGAGGATCGAATAGCCCGACTCGTCGATCGGGAACAGGTCTGGATCGACGGCGTAACACTGGGCGTGGCCCACACATTTCGACTTTTCGAGACGAACCCTCACCAGGTCTCCTCCTCCGACGGCTCCGGGAGCATGCGAATCGGTCGCTAAAATCAAAGTCTAGAAGACTGCTCGCCGGTCAGAGCTCGCCATCCGGATGGCACTGCCGTCAAAACACATGGGATATTGGTGTGCCACCAAACAGACTGATAGACAAGCGGAGACAGAGCGCATGAGCACTCTTGGCGAATACCAGCCAGGCGAGTTCTATCTGCCGCGGCTCGACTTCTACTCGCTACCGATGGGCACCGACCGGGCCGATGGGTGGAAGACGTTGCGCGATGCCGGGCCGGTGGTGTTCATGAACGGCTGCTACCACTTGACGCGCCGCGAGGACGTGCTGGCGGCGCTGCGCAATCCCAAGGTCTTCTCCTCACGATTGGCGCTTCAGCCCCCTGGCTACCTGCCCGTGGTGCCTCTGGCGTTCGATCCACCGGAACACACTCGCTACCGCAAGTTCCTGCAACCGTATTTCAGCCCGCATGCGCTGAGTGAGTCGCGGCCGGTGCTGGAGCGCCACGCGGCTGAGATGATCGCGGCACTTGCCGGCCGCGGCGAGTGCGACGCGGTAGCGGATTTCGCCAATTTGTACCCTTTTCAGGTCTTCCTGGACCTTTATGGTCTTCCGCTTGAGGACCGCGACCGTTTGATCGACTGGAAGAACGCGCTTAACACGGACAAGCCCGTCCTCGGCCAGGCCGATCTCGACAAGGCGCAGGCGCTGTTTGAGTACCTCACCGACGCCATCCAGCAGCGTCGGAGAAGCCCCGGCACGGACATGTTGTCGAAGGTGATGACCGGCGACGGCGAGTTCACCGATCTCGAGCTGCTGGGCATGAGCCATCTGTTGATCCTGGCCGGCCTGGACACCGTGACCGCAGCGATCGGGTTCTCGCTATTCGAATTGGCACGCAGGCCCGAACTGCGTGCAAAACTTCGCGACAATCCCAGGGACACCAGGGTTTTCATCGAGGAGATCGTCCGGCTGGAGCCGTCGGCGCCGGTAGCCCCCCGGGTGACCACCGAATACGTCGAAGTCGGCGGGATGACACTCCCCCCGGGCTCTCAGGTGCGGTTGTGCATGGCCGCGATCAACCGTGACGGTAGCGACAAGGTGTCCACCGATGATTTGGTGCTGGACGGAAAAGTACATCGGCACTGGGGATTTGGCGGCGGCCCGCATCGCTGCCTGGGTTCTCATCTGGCACGCATCGAGCTGACGGTGATCGTCGGAGAATGGCTCAAGCAAATCCCCGACTTCGAACTACCCGCGGACTACACCCCGGAGATTAGCTTCCCGTCAAAGACGTTCGCGCTCAAGCAATTACCGCTGAACTGGAGTTGATCGCGGGGACACCGGACTGACTTCCAGCTCAGCGGCTGCTGCCTTACTTGCGCACGTCGGTTGCGGCCACCTGCACGAACACGCCGGTGTCTTCGGCCATCAGCAGGCCTCGACCGCGGGGCAGCGGGCCGCCCTTCATCTTGCCGCGGATGAAGCCCTCGTCGGGGTCGGCGTCCATCACCAGCAATGGTGCATTCGCCTGAGCCAGCGCCCGCAGAATCGGGTCGCTGCCCGCCGAAGACCAACCGCCGAACGTGCGGGTGACGAGGACGTGCAAGCCGACGTCGGCGGCCCGGGTCACCCACGGAGCAATCTGATGCAGCGGCGAATCGAAGCCGGGCGGCAGCTGCTGGATGTCGTCGACGATCAGGAAGATCTCCGGACCGCTCCACCACGACCGCGACAGCAGCTCTTCGGCGGAGAGACCGGGCGGAGGTTGGCGAGCGGCCAGAACCGCCGCCAACTCACCCACCAGCGCCTGTACGCCATCGAGGTTGTAGGCGAACTTCTCCACATACTCGGTGCCCAGGGCGGTCAGCAGCTGACGGCGCGGGTCGACCAGCCATACCTGTGCCGAGGGCTGCCCCGCCGACGGCGTCGGTGCGCTGGTGGATCCGGGGGCATACAGCCGACCGATTTCGGACATGACCGTGGCCAGCGTCGTGGTACGCCCGCACTCGCGTCGGCCCGTCACCATCAAGTGCGCGTTCTCGGCGAAGTTCAGGTAGACCGGCGCCAGGTCCAATTCTGAAATGGCCCAGGCGATTCCGCCTACACCAACGCCTTGGCGATGGTCACGGGTGGACAGCTCCCGCACTTGCTCAACGCCGAACCGTGCCGGCAGACGGCGCACCGGAGGCGCTTGCCCGCTCGCGAGCCGGCTGACCGCCGCGACCAAACTGTCGGACTCGAAGATGTTGTCGGCGGTGTTGGCCAGCGCCGGCCGGGCCACCAACGTGTGCAGGCCCGCCTGCGGGTCGCTGTCGAGTCGGACGTAGTTGACGGCGACCATGCCACGCCCGGGCTTGACCGGGACATCCTTGGCGAAGCGGGACCGCACCAGCTTGGCGTCTTCGACCGCGGCCAGGCGCAACTCGATCCGGGACCCGAACCCACTACGCACCGGCGGCCGCAGCTCCGATTCACGATCGGCGGTGACCACCACGTGCACCCCGAACGAGGGGCCCTGGTTGATGATCACGTTCACCTGCTCGATCAGGACCTCGTTTTCTTCGGCCAGTGCCCGGTAGTTGTCGATCACCAGAAAGACATCGCCGAAGCCGTCGTTGGGCACTGGACCGGCCTCGCCGCCGAACTTGCGGCGCCGGAATACGTCCATCGAGGCGATTCCGTATTCGAGGAAGCTGCGCTTACGGTCGCGCACCAGCGCCAGCAGTTCGGCTACCGTCCGGCGGACACCGTAAGGATCCGTCGGACCGGCTACCTCACCCACGTGCGGGAGACGCGCGATCGTGGTCAACGCGGTACCGCTGTAGGCCAGGCAGTAGAACTGGATCTGCTCGGGAGTGTGGGTCAGTGCGGCCGAGCAGATCAGCGACTGCAGTGCCGTCGTTTTGCCCGCACCGCCGGCGCCCAGGATCAACACGTTGGCTCCGGGCCCGGAGGTGTCGACCGTCCACGGCGGCTGGTCGTGCTTGAAGGGACGGTCGATGATCCCGATCGGGAACACCAGGTCCCTGGCCGAGCCGTAATCCTGATTCCACGGATGGCCGAGGAACCGGTTGACCAACTCGTCGATCGCGACCGGCCGCGTCAGGGGTGGTTGCCACAAGCGGTAGGGCTCGAAATCGATCTTGCGCAGCTGATCGATGATCACCGTGCCGACTTTCGGCGTCCTGATGCTTTCTTCGTCCTCTTCGCCTTCCGCCTCGAGCACCTCACCGTTGCCGAGGATCGCTGACGGCTCGATGTCCGGCCCACCGACACTGACCTCAAGCGGGGTGAACGAGTTGGTGAACAGCTGCGGGCGAATGTAATCGATGCTGTGCACCAACGCCGGCGCTAGGTCGCCGTCAACGCTGATTCCGCGGGAGAAGTAGTCCCTCCAGAGGAACTCGGCCTGGAACCGGACGATGTCTTCGAGGCTTCTACGGAAGTACCCGAGACCGGCTTGGGCGGGCAGGTTCACGGCGTTCGGCACACCTGCGGCCTGCGCCGCACCCGCGGTACGCGCTTTCAGCACCAACCGGTAACCCATGTTCTCCATGAGCTTTTCGGCGCGGCTTTCGATGGTCTGCGAGGCCATCATCAGGTGGATCCAGTAGGCGCGGCCCTGCCGGCCGATCGAGTCGAGGACGTCGACCGCGGTCGGCATGATGCGGAACCATTCGTAGAACTCGTCGATAACCACCACGAGCATCGGCAGCGGCGCCATGTCCTGGCCGCGGGCACGCATCCTGGTACGCACGGAGTTGTATTCCTTGGCGTCATCGACACCGGCGTTGTCGCATACCGCCTTGCGCCGGGCGATTTCGCCCCACAGCGCATCCAGGAAGCGCTCCATCAGCGCCTGGTCCTCTTCCAGGTCGGTGATGATCCGCGAGACGTGCGGGACCCCGGCGAAGGGCTTAACCGCTGACCCACCCTTGAGGTCGGCCAAGACGAACTGCAGCTCGTCGGGCGGGTGACTGAGCATCAGCGACTCGATCACGGTGCGCACCAGCGTCGACTTACCGGAACCTGTCGTTCCCGACATGACTCCGTGCGGGCCGTCGCCGCCTTCATCCAGCGACTTCATGTCCAAGAACAGCAGCTCGCCGTTGTCGGAGCGGTTGCCGAACGGTATCCGCAACCGCGAGCGCCCCATCGTGTCGGTGCGGGCACCCCACAGCGCTTCGAAGTCGATCTCGGAAGGGTCGTCAACCCCGTAATAGGCCAAGATGTCCCGGGCGCCGATGTGGGCGACCCGCTGGCCGATCTCCTCGTAGGCCTCCGCGAGGCGCCAGTGCGCCAGCTTCTGCCCGAACTCCTCGGCCTCGGCGGCGCTGAGCTGGTCGGTGAGAGCGAAGAACCAAGGCTTGTCGTCGATCACCATCCAGGTGTCGCGGTCACGAGGCAGTGCGTCGATCACGCCCTTGTCGTCGAACCGCAACGTCCGCTCCGGGACCGAGGTCCACATCGAAGAACCGGTCAGGTCGAAGAACGTCACGCCGTCGACACCTTCGGCGCTGATCACGTACTCCCATTGGGGATCGATGGCATCGGCGACGATCACCGTGTGCGGTGTCGGCGTCTGGGCCGACGAACTGGCGTGGCGAGGTGTGAACGACCCACGGCCGGCGAACAACTCGGCTTGCTCGGCGGCGAACTCGCGCACCGAGCTGTAGACCATCCGTGCGCTACCCGCCGCGTCCTGGCGCCGGGAATCACCGAAGTGCGGCAGCCACTTGACCCAATCCCATTCGTCCAAGTCCGAACTGACCACGACCATCTGCACGTGGTCGGGGCCATGAGAGAACGCCAGCTGGCAGACGATCGCTCGCATCAATGCCAGTACCTGCGGGCGCTCTCCGATCAGCGCATACCAAGGCTCCACGAGTAGGGAAACCATCTTGGGCAGGTTGTAGACGACGCTCTGATAGCGACCGAATTCCTGAAGCGCCTTACCTGTCACGGGCTCCAGCTCGATGTCGGTCGGCATGTTCTGGGGCTCACCCCAGGTCACCTCGGGACGCGTCATACCCACGCCGACTCGGACGACGCCGAAGTTGAGGTCTTTACCGTCGGGTTTGCGTTCCCACATCCGAGAGGACCCGACGGCGGCGGTCAGCGTGTCGGGTGCCGGGTGGTACCACCGGTAGTTGGCGTCCATGCTGTCGGCCGACTCGTGGGCGGTCTCGCGCAGCATGTCCAGCATCAACATGAACTGGGCGCGCATCGAGTCGAGTTTCGGTCGGCTCATCTGCTGCTGGCCGCCGCCCATCCGGCCGCCGAACATCATCATCGCGACGCCACCGATCATGAAGATCGGGAAGATCGAGCCGGCCCCACCGAACACGTGCGAACCGCTGGCGAAGGTCATCGCGACCATGCCGATCAGCAGGCCGACCACCAGGACGCCGACCACGACCATCCACCAGGGTTTGCCCTCCGGCGGCGGGATGCTCAGCGGGGTCGGCAGGACGATGTTTTCCGGCTTGATTACCGGAGGCTTTTCCGGTGTTGGCCGGGCAAATCCACGCTTCACTTCGGTACCACCAACTCTGCAGGGGACGTATCCATCGGAAGGGTGTCGTGCTGCACTAACGCATCAGCCCGCGACAACGTCGGACCCTGCGGTAGGAGCCGGAGCGCCACCCACGGCGCCAGGCTCGGTGCGGATTGCAAACCCAACGCCTCACGCACTTCGCGGGTGTCGTCCACTCCGAATCGGGCGCCCGCATCCGTCAACCACCACAGCGATTCGGTGGTCTTGGCACTGGGATCGTTGCCGGTGACGGCCACGAAGTTCGCAAAGTTAGGGCCGAAGTAGACCTGGTCGGCTTCGCGGCCACTCGTGTCCGACTTCACCAGCGTCACAACCTTTTTCATCTCGGATTGCGAGACCGGGATGGTCGGCCCCGAGACGACCTGGACGCGGGCCCGGGTCTCACCGTTGGTCTTTTCCCACCACCAGCAGGTCGCCGGGTTCTCCCGAAGGTCGGTGACATTCAACGGGTTATCCGGATACGACGACAGATCCAGCTTGTTGACCACCGGCATTTTTGCCAACGCCGCAGGTTCCACGGTCACCGGCTTGCTGTTGCTCGCGTTTCCGGCGTTCTGCATGATCTGGGCCACCAACGGCGGCAATGTCTGCACACCGTCGGACAGCACCAGCGAATATTGTTGCGGCCCACTGATTTGTGGTGTGACGAGGATCGTTCCCACCGGGCCGGGAGCGCCGGGGAACGTTGCCGGAGTTCCAGAGTTCTGCACCTCTGGCACCGTCAGTTCCGGCCCCACCGGCAACGCGTCGAACAAGGCGCGGCTCATCGGCTTTGCCATGCTGATTTGTTCCGGCGTCAACCCAAGCGGCAACAATACGGAGCGGTTCGCCGCGTCGATGCGCGAGCGGCGTCCCTCCCGGATGACCCACGTGTCCCCGCTGTAGCTCAAGACCACGGCGTCCGAGCCGTTCAGCACCCGTCGGCGGTTACTGAGGTCGGGCGTGCCGTCGATCACCGTCACGGTCACGCCCGACGGCGATCCCACACCGGTCGAGTTGGCCACCGTGTCGCACACCAGCCACGACGACGAGGACGGAGTCTTCGACCCGAAGTTTGATGGCGCGCCGGGGATGCCCACCATCGGGCCGCGCGGCAGTTTGGCGATTTGGCTGTAGCGGACCAGGTGCGGGTTGTCCGGGCGCCCCGTGATCAACCGCGCGGACGCCAGGTTCAGCGCCGGATACAGCTTGTCGCCGACCCGGACGTAAAGCGCTCCGGAGTCGCGGTCGGCGATGATCGGTGAATCCCCTACCTGACCGGCCGGGCTGATAAAGGAGTACAGCAGCGCGCCCAGGCAGATCACCAGCGCGGCGGAAACCGACGCCACAATGGCCAAGGTCTGGCGCCGTCCCGGCTCCACCTCCATCCGGACCCGCCAGCGGGTCAGCGCCATCGAGGTTCGGCGAGCAAGGAACTGATAGCCGGTCACCTGCGTGCGCGTCGATAGCCCGAGGCCGTACCCCGAGCCGCGCTGCCCGCGACTCTCTTCCGCCACTAATTCACCATCCGGTCTGCTAGAACGCCTGGACACCGTCCAGCACGCGAATCACACTGATAACCGTAAGGCACCCGCAATAACCTCGCTACGTAGCGCCATTCGGCGTTCATTTCCAGGCCTTGTTCCGTCCATTGACCCGGCAGGCATCACGTCGCCGAGATGGCTAACGCGACCGATGGAAAACACCACTGAACTGGCATTTCGCCATGCCCTGCTGGATCCCCCGGCTCGAAATCCTTCGTATCTCAAGAAGGGATGGTAGCCGCGCACGGCCAACCCGTCCTGTCGAGCGTGTGGCCTCCTCGACAACTTCGCTGACCTGCTTAGCAATGACACTGCGCATAACCGACCAGCAAAACCGGCGGCGGTGCTGCCCCGGGCCGCGTCGTGCCGGGTGGCATTTGGCAGCAAGATGGGCGGCATGACTGAGCTCGCGCCTTCGTTGGTCGAACTTGCCGGCCGATTCGGCATTGCCACGTGGTACGAGGACTGGACCGGCCGCCAGGTGCAGGTATCGGAGGGCACGCTGGTCGCGGTGCTCGCGGCTCTGGGCGTCGCCGCCAGCACCGAGCAGGACCGCAATGAGGCCCTGACCAACCAACTGCGCACGCATTGGGCACGTCAATTGCCGGCCACCATCGTCGCGCGCACCGGCGCCCCGACGCGGTTCTGGGTGCACGTCACCCACGGTGATCCCGCCGAGGTGTTGTTGCGGCTCGAGGACGGCACGGTGCACGGCGGCGTGCGACAGGTCGACAACTTCACGCCGCCGTTCAATCTGGACGGGCGATGGGTCGGCGAGGCCAGCTTCGTCCTGCCCGCCGACCTGCCGTTGGGTTACCACCGCGTGCATTTGCGATCCAGGGACACCGAAACCAGCGCCGCGCTCATCGTGACGCCCGACTGGCTCGGGCTGCCGGAGCAGCTTGGCGCGCGTCGGGCGTGGGGCCTGGCCGCTCAGCTCTACAGCGTGCGGTCCGAACAGTCGTGGGGCGTTGGCGACCTCGCCGATCTGACCGATCTGGCGGTGTGGTCCGCATCCCGGCACGGCGCTGACTACCTGTTGGTCAATCCGCTGCACGCGGCCACCCCAACGATCCCTATGGAGCCGTCGCCCTATCTTCCGACGTCGCGGCGCTTCTTCAACCCGCTTTATCTTCGTGTTGAGTCCATCCCCGAATTCGCCGACCTGACCAAGCGTGGCCGGCTGCGCCGGTTGCGGTCCGATGTCCAACAGCAAGCCAGCCGGCTCGATGCGATCGACCGTGACAGTGCGTGGACGGCGAAGCGGGAGGCGCTCAAGCTGCTCTACCGGGCACCCCGGTCGGCAGGCCGGGAGCTGGCTTACGCCGCGTTCCGCGAGCGTGAAGGTCGCTCGCTCGACGAGTTCGCCATCTGGTGCGCGTTGGCCGAAAAATACGGCGGCGACTGGCACAGCTGGCCGAGTTTCCTGCAGCATCCCTCCGCTATCGGGGTGGCTCGATTCGCCGAAAAGCATGAGGACGCAGTCGATTTCCATCGCTGGCTACAATGGCAAATCGACGAGCAACTCGCCGCGGCACAGTCGCAGGCGCTGCGGGCCGGAATGTCGTTGGGCATCATGCATGACCTGGCGGTCGGTGTGCATCCGAACGGGGCCGACGCCTGGGCCCTGCAGGATGTGCTGGCGCTGGGCGTGACCGCGGGCGCGCCGCCCGACGAGTTCAATCAGCTCGGGCAAGACTGGTCGCAGCCGCCGTGGCGGCCGGACCGGCTTGATGAGCAGGAGTACCGGCCGTTCCGCGCGCTGATCCGGTCGGTGTTGCGCCACGCCGGCGGTGTTCGTATCGACCACATCATCGGGTTATTTCGGCTGTGGTGGATCCCTGAGGGCGCACCGCCCACCGAAGGCACCTATGTGCGCTACGACCACGAGGCGATGATCGGCATCGTCGCGCTGGAAGCGCACCGGGCAGGTGCGCTGGTTGTCGGCGAGGATCTCGGCACCGTCGAACCGTGGGTCCGTGACTACCTCCTACTAAGGGGCCTGCTGGGCACCTCGATTCTCTGGTTTGAGCTGGACCGGGATGGAAATGGCGGTCCGCTGCCCGCCGAGCGCTGGCGCGAGTACTGCCTGTCGTCGGTCACCACCCACGACCTGCCGCCGACCGCCGGCTATCTGGCCGGCGACCATGTCCGGCTGCGCGAGTCGCTGGGATTGCTGACCCGCCCGGTCGCCGAAGAGCTCGCGTCCGACCGGGCCGAGTTGGCGGCCTGGATGGCCGAGCTACGCCGGGTCGGGCTGCTCGGCGAGCGCGACGACGATCCCGAACAGATTGTGCTTGCCCTATACCGCTACCTGGGCCGTACCCCGTCGCGGCTGTTGGGAGTGGCGCTGACCGACGCGGTCGGTGATCGGCGAACTCAGAATCAGCCCGGCACCACCGACGAATATCCCAACTGGCGGGTTCCGCTGACCGGCCCCGACGGCCGGCCGGTGATGCTCGAGGACATCTTCACCGATCGTCGGGCCGCCGCCCTGGCGGAGGCGGTGCGCGCCGCGCTGGCGCCTCCAACTATCTAGCTGAGCGCCTGTTAGCTTCAGGTGCCATGAAGTTTTCCGTCTTTGCCCCGGTCCCCCGACTGCCGTGACTTTCTCAGCGAACGACCGAGTCGCGCTCAGCGACGTGGTACACCGATATGCTGCCGGAGTCGATGATCGCCAATTCGATTCCGTAGCTGCACTTTTCACAGCAAGTGCCGAGCTGAGAGTGCCCGAGCCGCCGGCCGCGCTGCAGCCGATTCATGCGCATCGCGGTCAGCAGGCCATCGCGACGGCGGTCGCTGCGGTCGCTTCGGTGGCGCGCACCGAGCACGCGATCGTCGGTGAGGTGTACGACGAGGGGCCGCGGCCGGGCACGGCGCGCGGGCGGATCGCGTGCGTCGCCCATCACTGGACTCAGCGCGCCGATGAGGTGCTCGATATGGTCTGGCATTTGCGCTATGACGACGAGTACGAGTCGACGGACGCGGGCTGGCGGATCAGTCGCCGAGCGCTGACCATCAATGCCATCGAAACGCGGCCGGCACGCCGATTGTTGCCACCCGATCCGGGCTGATCGCACTTCGCCGGGGTCGCTGTACACGTCGCGGTCCCGCGTCGAAGTCGTTTGGCCAGGCGGTGTTTCGGGTAGCTAATCAGAAGGTTCTTGCCGGATGCGCGCGAACGCAATGACGCCCACGGAGGTGCTGATGAGGCACGACAGCCGCAACCCAGTCGACGATGACCGGACCGGTCGACGGTACGCGGATGGACCCCCGCAGGATTCGGTTCACGCACCCGGACTCGTCGTGATCGGGGCCGCTGTGCTCGCGCTGGTGGTGTGTGTCACCAATTTCGCGCTTGGCCAGGTCGGCGCGGGCGTCGTCGCGGCGATCATCGGATTGATGGCCCTCGGGGCCGGCCTGGACTGGCTTGCCATGGACCGCAGGAGGATCCGCCAGGCCGAACGGGATTGGTTTCGTCAGCCATCCGACGCGATGATCTCCCGCGGCTACTGCATCCTGCATCGCGGCGAGGTTCTCCACCGACTTGCGCACATCGGAGCGCAGCACTCGGGCGACGACCATGCCGACCGGCCCGCTGAGCACGCCCCCATTGAGTTTGGCGGTGAGATCAAAAGTCGAGCCCGGAGTTCGTATCGGTCACCGTCATCGCCACGGTAATCCGAATTCCGCCCCGTCCACGGCCTTGCAGCTCAATTGATTTGGGTTCGTCGTAGCGGGTCACCGTCCAGTGCACGACGTTGCGAAATCCCTTCACCTTGATGCACGACGAGACTTTGGTGCCCTTCTCGATCGTCGACGGCAGCTCGCCGCGCCAGCCGCCGAAAATCGTCATCCATTCGCTCAAATCGACCTCAGATCGGAGGCCAGTTTCCAGGCAGCGTCCGGGTCCAGGTTCGACGACGTCGAAACATCTACTTGTGCCAAGATCTGTCGCTCCTTTTCGAAGGACTGCGTCCGCAGGACATGAATTTGTTGCGTACCCAGGGCCGGCGGCCAGGTAAACCAACGACCGCTTAGGGCCAAGCCTCTTTCAACTTCTCGGCGACGTCGATGATTTGCGCGGCTTGCGATTGGGGGGCATCGATTTCGTCGGCGACGTATTGGGCGATGAATCGACGGATCTCACCGTCGACACCGCCCAGAATGCGCACTATTTCGCCGCGGAACGACTGTGACGACACATTGACGGTGATATCGGAGGGCCGCGGTTTCGAGACGTCGACAATCAGCAGCAAGGGCTCGGCGGCGCGTGCGGTCGCGCGCAATGCGATGTCTCCGGAGACCACGAACCGTTGCTTATCGAGGCGCAAATCCAGCAGCAGATCGATAGACAGTGGAATGTGAATGATGAAGGTGATGCTGTCGCCCAAACGGCGTGTGACACGCGGGTCTTGGATCTTGACGTTCGCGCTGACCTTGGCAATCCCGCCGGGTCCCTGAGCAATCGGCTCCATCGCGAATTCGCTACCCGCGATGTCGGCGAGCGCGGCGGCGACACGCTCGGGGGTCACGGCGTCCTCGAAGAATCTGCGTCCGAACTCTTCGTAGGTGACATAGTCGTGGTTTTGCATAGGCTTATACCGTCTCACGCTACTTGCCGGAAACTTCGCTGATCTGCCCGCGTCGCAGGAATTTCGCGTCAGATACACCTTGCTGAGACCCGGCGAACGCGACAGTGCTGTCCGCCCCCATTGCGTCGAGTTGTGAACAACACCACACGCCGGCCCTTCGATTCGGTGTGTCGGCCGGTGGCCTGGGAGGCTTGACGACGGGAGGTGTTGGAGTCTGATGGGCGCCCACGACATGATTGAGCCGCGCTCAGCCGTCTCCCGGGTCGAGGGGGTGCTCACCTGGCTTGGCGGCGGACACTGGCGCGAGCTAGGTGAGCGTTACGAGCGGTCCACCCACGCCGTGGCTGGCGCGGTGGTGCTGCTCGGAGCCGTGCTGGCCTGGCTTGTCGCGGCATTGGTAGCGAGCGCGTCGACACGCTGGCCGCTGTTTGCCATCGTCACGCTGTCGCTTGTCCTCGGTCTGCTGGTCGGGGCGGTGGCTCGCGGCATCGCGAGCGGCCCCGATCGCGGCTGGCCCGGTATCGCGGGACGCGCGGTTGTTGCGGTGGCAGTCGGCGTTGCCGTCGGCGAACTCGCCGCGCTCGTCGTGTTTTCCCGCTCGATCGATCACCGTCTCGACGACCGGGCGTTGCGTAGCGCCGACGCGGCGCCGGCCGTCGCGCAGGCGTCGGTAGCGCTACAACGGACACGGAATGCGCGCAGCGGGCTCGACGACGCCGTCGCACAGGCCCGAAACCGGCAGGACAACGCCCTGGTCGTCGCGCGGTGCGAATACCACCCCAGCCCGGCGTGCCCACAGACTCGCATTACCGGCGTGCCCGGCGCAGGGCCCGAAACCCGAACGGCTGACCAGCTTCTCGCCGACGCACAGCGTGATCTCGACGATGCGCTGGCGGCTCGCGACCGCCAGGCCCCCGAATTGGACGCCACGGTTTCCCGCGACGAACGTGCCGTCTCCGAGGCGCGACAGCTCGTGCTCGCGGACGCCGAGCCGGGCGGATCTTGGTGCCCGCTGGATCGCGATGAACGAGCTCGCGTTGGCCGACGTCGGGGCGTTGATGTTGCGCCTGCTGACTATCGCATTTTTCGTGTTTGTCTATTTGCTGCCCCTCATCCTGCGGATGTGGCGCGGCGAGACCACCCACGATCGCCATGCGACGGCGCGCGCGGAGCGGGATCGCGCCGAGCTCGACGCGGACACCGCGATCGCGATCAAACGGGCCGAAGTTCGCCGCGAGGCCGAAATATTATGGGCCGAACACCAACTCACCCAGGCCCGCCTGACTATCGACGCGCAAACCGAAATCGACCGCGAGCAGCAACGCCGTCGAGTCACGGAAGCCATCGAGGGTCCGCAGCCCGCATCGTCGCAGCGAACTTTCGAGCCAGTGGAGGAAGAGATGTACCTGCCGATCGCGGCCGAAGCGGAGGCCGCTAGCCGAGCTATCGCCGAATTGCCCGCTGGTGCACAGGATTCCCGCACCGAGGCACCGCCGAAGGTGGATAACCTCCCGGCACAGGTCCAGCCGCGTGGCGAGGTAGAACCGCAGGACGAGCGCGCCACGCCATTGATCCCGTCGCTTCCCGACGCGACCAGGGCGGCCGCTCGCTGGATTCGCCCACTGGTGCCGCCGATCCTCGCGCGGATGATCGACAACACCACCGCTCCACTGCGCACCGCGCGCCAGGTGTTCGAAGAGGTCGAGGAGATCACGTTCTCGCTCAAGCGCACTCGCAAGGTGACGGTTCACTCCGAGAGCTCTGACCCCGGCGAGCATCCGCCGCAGACGTCCACGACCGGTGAGCAGGCGCCTTCGCGCGCCGAACGGATCCCCGCATCGCGCGAACACCACGGTAACCAGACTCAGCAGGTAGACAGCCACCACGAGCGCTCCTCGTTGCGGCTATCCGTCACAGACGTGGAGAGCCTGTCGCTGGCGTCGGCGGAGAGCGACCGCGCGCGTGAGTTGAACGGAGCGCGAGGGACCGCGTGAACTGCGTTCCCTCGAAGGCCCGCGCCAACTTCCGCCCGGGAAATAATCTCCCCGGTCATCTGACGGATAGCTCTAATCGTTCGAGACGACGCACCAGGAGGCTGGGCATCCACTGTCCGACGTCGGCTTGTTGAATCGTCGAGGTGCGATCGAGCAGCAGACGCAACACGATCGTGGCTTCTAAACGAGCCAACGAGGCACCGACACAGAAATGCGCTCCCTTTCCAAAACTAATGTGCCCCTTAGCTTCAGCGCGGTCGAGCAGGAACTCGCCGGGTCTCTCGAAATGGGCCGGGTCGCGGTTGGCCGCCCCCCACAACAGCAGCAGGTGCGAGTCGGCAGGCAAGTCGACGCCAGCCAGCGTGGTGCCGTTCCGAACGTGTCGGTAATGACCCCGGAACGGCGGCTCGTAGCGCAACGTCTCCTCGATAAATGCCGTTAGCAGATCGGGGTTTTCACGCACCTGCTGCTGGATGTCGGGACGGTTCGCCAGTATCCATGCCGCGCTGCCCAGCAACGACGCCGTGGACTCTCCCCCGGCGGCGAACAGGATCACCATCATCACCTGGGCGGTAACGGTGTCCACTTGGCCAGAGACGCAAGCACGAGCAAGCTCGCCCAGGAGATTGTCTTCGGGATCGGCTGCGGCGAGGTCGAATTGCTCCTTGATATAACCGCTGAGCTCCATGACGGCGATACCCGCGGCGGCGAGCTGTTCTTCGCTGACCAGTCCTTCGAGCAGTTGGGTGGCCGCGGCCCCCCATGTCACCAGCTGTGCGGTGTCGGCGTCGGGCACCCCGATCAGCTCGCCCACCACCATCATGGGCAGGCGGTTGGCCATCGCGTCCATCCATTCGATGTGCCCGTCGCGCAGTGCCTCGTCCCACAACCGGACCGCGGTGTCAGCGGCGAATTGCTCGATGGCGCGAATCCGCCTGGCCGACAATTGGCGTACCAACAGCTTCCGGTGCACCGCGTGGGCAGGATCGTCGGCGGTGGCCAGTACGTGGGTCGGCCCGTCGAGCGGGTCCATCCCGAACGCCTTGACGGAACCGTCGGCGGTGTAGGTCATCGTGGCGGTGAGGTTCGCCGAAAAGTCCTCGGGTCGGCCGATGACGTCGTTGACAGCATCCCAACCGCATACGGCATAGAACTCGGACTCACCGATTCGGTGCACCGCGCCGGCAACGCGCATGCGCTCGTAAAGAGGGTAGGGATCTTGCAGAGATGCGGCACTGAAAAATGTGGCGGGGTCGGCTATGACTGTCACGTCTGTAGCGTGGGAGCTGGATATCCCCACGTCAACAGTAGTGCGGGAAGTTGAAAGCCGCCCCTCGACGGTGCTGCCGCCGGTTGTCTCAAGGGGGATCTCGGACCTGCGCCGATGCTGAGATAATCAGCTAATATCGTCTCACCATAAGATAAAGCTGGCGCAGCTTCTCGCGCCGAAGAGTGGGTGATTCGTGTCCCGTGACGATTGGCTGGTCGGTGGTGATCGCCACCAAATCGCCGTCAACCGCATCTATGCCGCCGCCGCCGAGATAATCACCCGCGATGGGCCGGATGCCTTCGACATCGACACGTTGGCCGAGCGCGTCCACTGTTCGCGGGCCACCATCTACCGCTACGCCGGCGGGAAGGCGAAGATCCGCGATGCGGTCATTGCCCGCGGCGCGTCGCGCATCATTGAAATAGTCCGCCAGACCGTCGACAGCATGAGCGGACCGGAGCGAGTCGTCACCGCGATCACCGTGGCGCTCAAGCTGATTCGCGCCGATCCGTTGGGTCAGCTCATGATCAACTCAGTGCGCGCCGACGGGGTCGTCGCGCTCACCGGATCGCCGTTACTGGCCGGCTTCGCCACGGATCTCACCGGTCTCACCGACCGCGACCCGCGGGCCGCGCATTGGGTGGTGCGCGTTGTGCTGTCGTTGATGTATTGGCCCGTCGGCGATGACCAAGCCGAACGCGACCTGGTGGAGCGCTTTGTTGCGCCCGCGTTCACCCACTCGGGCTGACAGCCGCTATTCGTCCCCGAACGCGGCGTAAAGCTCAGGCAGGAAGCCGGCCAGGTGATTCATCTCCTGTGCACAGTGCACCAGCAGATTGCGGGCGTTGGTTTCCGCGTTGCCAAGTATCCGTGCCGCGATCGGGCGCACCGCACGTGATGCCACGCCGGGCGCGTTGCGTACAGCGATATACGGCCCACCCATCCAAAATCGGGACCGCATCTCAGAGCCGCCGTGCGTTGACCGGACGTGGTGGATGAACCATCCGACGTCCACCGGGCCGTCACTGGCGCCCAGCCGGGCACAGATCGCCACCGCATCCGCACTGTCGGGCGGACAGCCCATCTCCGCCGGTGCGACGAATTGGATTGCGCCATTGAGCATTGTTGAGCCGATGTACTCGCTGATCAACGACCAGCGGCCGATGTAACGCTGGGCGCGTGGGCGACCGGCATCGTCGTTGTCCTGCTCTCCGTCTTTCCAAGCGGCGGACAGATGCGCCCGTGGATGCCAGAGCTTGTAACGGCGGGTGTCACTGCCATGCCAGCCGAACCACCAGGACCACATCGCCGGCGTGACCCCGGGCATGTCGGTGCGTACCGACACTTGATAGCTACCGTCGTCGAGAACTCCGTAGCCGTTCTCGGTCTGCTGGTACCCCTCGTCGGCGACGCTCGCGGCGTCGCCGAACGCCGACAATGCCATCCCGCCTTGCGGCCCATGCTGCAGCGCCTCGACGACATGTGCTGGGAGCGCCGCCATTTCGGGATTGAAGAATTTGCCGAATGGCGTGTTCGCGTCGTCGTTGCGGTAGCCGAGGTAAAGTTCGCTGGCCATCAGAGTCGCCCCATCCAACTGTTGAACAGGCCATCTGGGTCATAGGCGGCTCGTGTCTTGTCGAGGCGGATCATGGCCTCGTCACTGGCGAACCGGGCCGGACGCTGGCCGAGGTTTTCGTCAGCCAGCTGAATGCCGGTGGCCAGATGCGACATCGCGGCCATGTTGGATTGCGCCCAGTCGCCGTACTTCGCGTCGTCGGATTCGTTCTTCCAGGCGCCGTAGAGCGCCAGGTAGACCTCGTCCTCAATGCTGTAGGCCATGTCCGGGCGCTTCGGCGACGGTCCTCAGTTCAGCCACAGGAAGTGCGACGGGTGGTCGGGAATCGTTTCGATGATGTTGCGGATGCCCGGCAAGAGGTCCTCCGCGGCGGCCCCCGTCCACATGTTATCCGCCGCGTAGCGGTAGTCGGAGAGGTAGTTGCTCATCACGGCGGTGTACCAGGTGGGCATATCGGTTGGCATGTAAGGAATTTTGACCAGTGCCTTGTCGATAACCGGCACGGTTCCGAAAATGGCCAGGGCTTCTTCGGCTTCCTTTTCGGTGTCGGCGAAGGCCGGCGACGCGAAGGTGATGGCCGGGGTCTCGAGGTTCATGCTCGGAACGCTTCGGCTTGCGACGATTTGCATTTCGACGCGACGGTCCACTTCGGCGCTGACGTTGCGCGCCCACGTGTAGATCTCGTCGGCGAGTTCGATCGGGTAGACGTAGAGCTGGTGCCGCAAGCGCCCGGGCGCTTGTGCAGCTTGAGATAGAACGAGGTGACTACGCCGAAGAAGCCCGGCCCGGCGCCGCGCGCCGCCCAGTACAGATCGGTGTGATTGTCTGCGTCACAGTGGATTTGCTCGCCCTCGGCGGTGATCACATCCAGGCCGATGACGTTTTCACACGCCAGGCCCCAGACTCGGCTATTCCACCCGTACCCGCCCTGTAGCAGGTAGCCGCCGACGCAGACGCCCTTACAGTGCCCGGCGGGAAAGAAGAGATTCTGAGCCTCCAGCTCACTCATCAGGATGCTGCCGCCCTTACCCGGACCGACGACGGCGATGCCCTTTTCGGCATCGATGGTCGCGTGGTCGATCCGGCTGACGTCGAGCAGCAAAGCGCCATCGCGGAGGTGGTTGGCCGCCCAGCTATGGCCGCCAGAACGGATATTGACCTTCTGGTCGTGGGACTTGGCATACCGCAGCGAGCTGACGATGTCGTCGGTATCGGCGGCCGCAACGATCACGTCCGGGTAGCGCTCCGGCACGCGCTGGTTCCATACGGTGCCGCGACGTGCGGCTTCATACCCGTCGTCGCCGCGAAAGAAGTGCCGCCCTGCAGGTAGCGGACTCATCTGGAGCTCCTTTGATCCACTCTCCGGTTCTTGATAATCCGCATTGCGGAACACTATAGTGGAAGAGTGCCGCCCACGGAACCCGCTCCGCCAACGAATCGCGACGAAGGCATCCAGGTGCTGCGTCGTGCGACCGCCGCTTTGGATGAGATCGCAGCCGAGCCCGGACAGCTCCGGTTGGTCGACCTCGGTGAGCGGCTTGGACTGGCCAAATCGACGGCGCGCCGCCTACTGGTCGGCCTGGTTGAGGTCGGATTGGCCAGTGTCGATCCGCAAGGCCATTTCTCGCTGGGTGAGCGCCTGCTGGGATTCGGCAGCGCCGCCGGCACGCACGTCTCGGCGATCTTCCGGCCCACCATCGAGCGGGTCGCCCGTGCAACCGACGGTGAAACGGTCGACCTGTCCGTGCTGCGTGGCCAGCGGATGTGGTTCGTCGACCAAATCGAATCGTCGCACCGGCTCCGGGCGGTCTCGGCGGTTGGCGTCCGATTCCCGCTGGAGGTGACCGCGAACGGCAAGGCGGCCCTGGCGACGCTGGATGATGCCGAGGCAGAGGTGGTGATCTCCCGGTTCAGTTCCGGGGTCGCCGCCCGGTTGCGCCGCGAGACCGCTGAGATCCGGCGGTCTGGGATTGCTTTCGACCGGGGGGAACATACCCCCGGAATTTCGGCGGCCGCCATCGCCCGACGGACTGTGGGCGACAACGTCGTTGCCATCTCCGTGCCGGCGCCTACCGAGCGCTTCCTCGAAAAGGAGCAGCGCATCATCGCAGCATTGCGCACGGCGGCCGACTCACCGGCCTGGACTCGTTGAAAAGCTGTGCCGCTAGGGCCGGCTCGGGGCCAGGAAAATGCGGGTCACTGGATCAGGTTTGTCGCCTCGTCGAACGTTTTCCGAGGGCGATCGCAAGCCTCGTGACCGTGCGGGCCACTGCAGTTCGAGCGGGAAAACGTCGTGCTCCGAAGGTTTTTGGTCGGTTGGTTCTTGACGTGGGTTGGCACGGCCGTGGTACCCCCCAGGGACCCCGGCCGCGCCAAGTTCTTGCTCACTCGTCAACAGCTCACCGCTGCCGCCCCGGTGAACAGTTGACCCCACTCGTGGCGCGCTGCTGACTGCGCCTCCATGAAGCTGGATGTCCTCTCGCCCTCGCCTGCGAGATGCACAAGCGCCCATGCCATCGCGAATACCGGAACCCTGTGACGCACTGCCGCGCTGTGCAGTTCGTCGAAAGCCATCTCCGAACGGCACCGGCGGAGTCCGATAATGATCCCCCGAGCGGTGTCGAGAATGCGGCTGGAGTTCGGGCCGCACGAAGTTTGTGCGGGAACCCAGTTCACCATGCTGTGCATACCTCCTGTTGCGCCATGATAAAAATCCGCTACTCCACATAGCGAACAAGAACCCGTGCGAGAACGCATTACTCGTGACCGTGGTTCTCAAAGGCGCACTGTGCCATGATTTGTGGAACGGCACGGTTATGCCATACCGCCGTGCACATCGATATGTGCTTGTGACCGTGTCGATACCAAATCCGCCGCCAATCACCGCAAGGTGTAACGCCGCTCTCATTAATGCCGACAGATATGGCGTCGGGTTACGTAACTGCCAGTCGCAGGCAGCTTTTGGCGGGCGCATTCGTCAATGCGCTACCTCACAGGATGGAGTTGAGGTCCTTCGCTTTTGCGATGTCGTCCCACTCAACGCCGAGTTCGAGCAAAATCTCCTCCGTGTGCTGACCGTGTTCTGGGGCACGCGCGGGAAGCGGTGGAGTTTCGTTGAATTGAACCGGCGCAGCAACGATTCGATATTTCTCACCATGGTCGTCAACATTTGTCACCACGTAGCCATTGGGTTCCACCTGCGGATCATTGAGGGTCTCCCGCGGCGTCGCCAGTGCCCCCCACACCCCAGGTTCGTGTTCGAGCACCTTCTGCCAGTGCGCGAGATCATGGCTGGCAAACGCATTCGCCACGATCTCGGTCGCCGCGGCCGCATTCGCGATCAGGTTGCTCGACGGTACGAATCGCTCATCGGTGGCTAACTCCGAAAGACCCATCCGCTCGCAGAATCCGGCCCAGAATTTGTCGGGTTGCAAGAAGACCAGCTGGATCCACCTGCCGTCTTTAGTTTTGTATCGGTTCACCAGCGGGTTGATGGACATTCCAGGTGGTGCACCCGGAATGCCGTCGATGTCAAAGAAATCGGCTGCCGAAATCGACGGCGCGATGGACCACATCGCTTGCGCCAGCAGCGAGGAATCGACGATGGTCGGCTCACCGGTCCGTTCCCGGTGGAACAACGCGGCGCACACGCCACCGGCCAGCGTTGCGCCGCCCTGCAGGTCGCCAAAACCGGGGCCCTGAACGGCGGGCGTATCGGTCCCGAAAGGCGTAAGTGTGTAGGCAACCCCGCCGCGGGCCAGATATGTGGCGGCATCGAACCCGCCGCGATCCCGATCCGGTCCGCGGACCCCCAGGCCAGTGCCGCGCGCAATGATGATCTTCGGGTTGAACGCGCGAATGTCGTCGACGGTTAGTCGGGCCCGCTCCAGTGCGCCGGGCAGCCAATTGGTCAGGAACACATCCGCAGTGGCCAACGAGGCGGCCGAACAGCTCGCGACCCGTATCGGATTTGACGTCGATCGCGATGCTGCGCTTGCCGCGGTTGCCCAACTCGAGGATGAAGTCGGCGTCCGGACGGGCCGCCTCGCGCGTGAATCCGCCGACGACCAAGGCCCGTCCCGGGTCACCGAACGCGACGCCCTCCACTTTGATGACGTCGGCGCCCCAGTCCGCCAGGGCGGCTCCGGCTGACGGCACGTATGTCCACGACGCCAATTCGACAATCCGCACGCCTTGAAGGACGCCACCGTGCACGCCTGACATCGCCAACCCCCTCGGTCCGGACCTGTCCTTGCTATTTTAGATATTCTAGTTACTCTAAGGGATATTGATAGCCCGGCTACAGCCACGCGCAGTTTTTCGTGGAAGAGATGCGATGGAGCCGATCGTTGGTCAGATCCCAATCCCCGATGCGGTAAACGTGTTGCGCACCAGAGCTTGCGGCAGCCGGCCGATTCATCCCCGCGTCATCGGCGCTTTCGCCGGCATGCGGAGTCCGCCGTGGTAACGAGCGGCTTTGGACCCCAACTTGGGTCTCTCTAACGGGCAGGGTTATCGGCACCGGGACGAAGGACGGGCGATGGGCAGGGTAACGGGCAAGGTGGCCGTGATCAGCGGCGCCGCGCGGGGTCAGGGGCGGTCGCACGCGCGGATGCTGGCCGCCGAGGGTGCCGACATCATTGCGGTGGATGTGTGCGCGGACATCGACACCAATGAGTATCCGCTGGCGCGGCCGGAGGATCTGGACGAGACGGCGCGGCTGGTCGAGAAGGAGGGGCAGCGCGCTTTCACGGCAATCGCCGATGTCCGCGATCGGGTGGCCCTGTCCGCCGCGATCGATGAGGGCGTCGCCGAACTCGGGCACCTCGACATCGTGATCGCCAACGCCGGCATCTGCCCGCTCACCGCGGGCCTGCCGCCGCAGGCTTTCGCCGACGCCGTGGATGTGGACCTGGTCGGCGTGCTCAACCTGGTACACGCCAGCCTCAAACATCTGCAGGCCGGCGCGTCGATCATCGTGATCGGATCCAACGCGGCATTCATGTCATCGATGAACACCACCGGCATCGACGGCGGTCACCGGCGGAGCCGGATACGCCTTCGCGAAACTGGCTGCCGCGCACTATGTTAACGACTTCGCTCTGAGCGCTGGCCCCGTTCTCCATCCGGATGAACGCGGTGCATCCGACGAACGTCAACACCGACATGTTGCACAGCGCACCGATGTACCGGGCCTTCCGGCCCGACCTGAAAGAGCCGACCCGGCGAGGACGCCGAGCCGATTTTCCCGTTCGTCCAGGCGATGCCGATCCCCTACGTCGAACCCGAGGACATCAGCGAGGCGGTGCTGTTTCTCGCCTCCGACGCCGCACGCTATATCACCGGGCAGCAGTTGCGCGTCGACGGCGGCGGCTTCCTCAAGGTAAAGCCATGGTCAGGCGCGTGACGGCGTTGGCACCAATCAGACCGCACCACAACGGAACTACGCAATGACCGACGCTGGATCCCCAGACATGCCCAAGGACGTTCAAAGGCGTCTCTACGCGCTCATGATGCTGATGAAGGCGGCCGACGACCGGCTCTCCAAGGGCATCGGCACCGGCGAGTTCATGTGCGTGTACTGGCCGTCGCGCGGCCAGGAAGCGATCGCCGCCGCGATGGGTGTCGCGCTGCGCCCCGACGACCAGCTGGTGACCACCTACCGCGGACTGCACGATCTCATCGGCAAGGGAGTCCCGCTCGAGGAGATCTACGGCGAGATGATGGGACGCACGGTCGGCGCCAGCCGTGGCAAAGGCGGCACCATGCACATCGCCAAACCCGAAGTCGGCGTGATGCTTTCGACCGGCATCGTCGGGGCCGGACCGCCGGTGGCCGTGGGACTGGCGATGGCCGCCAAGCGCAAGGGGCTCGATCGTGTCACCGTGGTCAGCTTCGGCGACGGCGCCACCAACACCGGCTCCTTCCATGAAGCGGCCAACATGGCCGCACTCTGGGATCTGCCCATGGTGTTCGTCTGTCAGAACAACCAGTACGCCGAAATGACGCCGACCCGCGACACCATGAAGCTCGCGCAGGTAGCCGACCGCGCTGCCGGCTACGGCATGCCGGGTGTCCGGGTCGACGGCAACGACCCGTTAGCAGTGAAAGCCGTGCTCGACGATGCACTGCAGCGGGCACGCGGGGGCGCCGGCCCCACCTTCGTCGAGTGCGTGACATTCCGCTTCCGCGGGCACTACTTCGGCGACCGGATGCCCTACATCCCCAAGGAACAGCTGGAAGCAGCCATGGCTGCCGACCCGGTACCGCGCTTTCGCCGGCACCTTGCCGACGCCGGCATCTGCGGTGAGGAGGAACTCGCTCGCATCGACGACGAGGCGCTGGCGACGGTGGAATCCGCCCTGCAGACGGTGATGAACGCGGACTCCCCGTCGGCGACCGAACTCGACCAGGACGTGTATGCAACCCCGATCAAATTCCCCGGTCTGAGGAAGAGCGGATGGACGAGAAAGAGATGACGATGCGCGAGGCGCTGAACCTCGCGCTGGATCAGGCGCTGCAGGCCGACGACCGAGTGTTTTTGCTCGGTGAGGATATCGCCGACCCCGGTGCCTCCGGACCGACAGCGGGATTGTCGACCAAGTATGGCCACGACAGGGTCCTCGACACTCCGATCTCGGAAGCCGCGATCGTCGGTGCGGCGATCGGCGCCGCGATCGACGGGCTGCTGCCGGTGGCCGAGATCATGATCATGGACTTCATCGGCATCGCCGCCGACCAGCTCATCAACAACGCCGCCAAGCTGCGGTTCATGACGGCTGGACGGACAACGGCGCCGATCACGATCCGTACCCAGGTTTATGCCGGGCTGGCCACCGGTGCCACGCATTCGCAGAGCTTGGAAGCGTGGTTCATGCATATCCCCGGGATGAAGGTGATCGTGCCGTCCACCCCGCGTGACGGCAAAGGACTACTGACAACCGCGATCTTCGACGAAGACCCTTGCCTGTTCATCGAAACCATTCGGCTACAAGGCAAGAAGGGGCCCGTCCCTGTCGACCCCGGATTCTCAATTCCCTTCGGCCAGGCCGACATCAAGCGGCCGGGCAGCGATGTGAGCCTGATCAGTTACGGCCGCAGCGTGCACGATGCGCTCGCCGCCGCGGTCACACTGGCCGAGCAGGGCGTGAGCGCCGAGGTGGTCGACCTGCGCACCCTGGTGCCACTGGACGTGGAGACGATCGTCGAGTCCGTCCGGCGCACCCGCAGGGCCGTCATCGTCCACGATGCAGTGCAATTCGCCGGACCGGGTGCCGAGATCGCCGCAATCCTGCAGCACGAATTGTTCGGCGAGCTGGCCGCACCCGTCGAACGGGTCGCCGCCAGGTTCGTCCCCAACCCGGCGGCCGCGGCGCTCGAGGCGCAGATGTACCCCTCGCCGGCGCGCATTGTCGACGCGGCCCAGCGCACTCTCAAGAAGACGAATGCACATGGCTGACTTCATTATTCGCATCCCGCGTGTGTCGGTCGCTGTCTCGGAGGCCGAACTCACCGGGCTGCTGGTCGACGCGGGTGAGCGCGTCGAGGCAGGGCACGCCGATCTACGTGATCGCCACCGAGAAAGTGGAACAGGAAATCGAAGCGGGAGCATCCGGCACCGTGCAGTGGACGGGCCAGGTCGGGACCACCTACGACATCGGCGCAGAAATCGGCGTCATCACTTCATAGAGGAAGGGCACGAACAGATGGATTTCAACGAGACTCGCGAGCGGATCATCTATCAGAAAGACGGGCCGATCGCGAAGATCACGCTGAACTGGCCGGAGAAGGCCAACGCTCAGGACCAGAAGCTGGCCGAAGAAGTCGACGCCGCGTTGCTGGATGCTGACCGCGATTACGACATCAAGGTTTTGGTGCTCAAGGCCAATGGCAAGGGCTTCTGCTCGGGACATGCCATCGGCGACAACGCCACCGACTATCCGGCGTTCGTGCGAGAACGCCATGGTGACAGGCAACCCGTGGAAGGCGCAGTCGGATCTGTTCGTCAAGCCGACCCTGAATCTGTGGGAGTTCTCCAAGCCCACCATCGCGCAGGTCCACGGCTACTGTGTGGGCGGCGGTACGCACATGGGCCTGACCACCGACATCGTGATCGCCTCCGAGGACGCCTACTTCTCTTATCCGCCGCTGCAGGGGTTCGGCATGCCCTCGGGCGAATGTTCCATAGAGCCTTGGGTATTCATGAACTGGCGCCGCGCCGCCTACTATCTGTTCACCGCCGAGGTGATCGATGCCAAGAAGGCGCTTGAGGTCGGCCTCGTCAACGAGGTGGTCAAGCGGGAGGACCTGGACGCCCGCGTGGACTCGATCGCCCGCCACATCGCCCAGGCGCCGTTAACCACGCTGATGCTCACCAAGGCCAACCTGAAGCGGGCCTGGGAGCTGATGGGTATGCGGGTGCATTGGCAAACCTCCAACGACCTGGTCGCGCTCGCGTCGGTCAGCAAGGACGTGCAGGAACTGATTCAGACGGTGTTCAAGGACAAGGTGCTGCCGTCCGAGCAGGCCAGGCGCCAGGCCGCGGCCGCCGCCCAGACCGACGGCGCCGCAGCAACTTAGGTCTGCTGGTGAACATCGCCGATCACGCGGTCGCTGCCGCACACTCGCCGGCACTGGTTACCGACGGCGGCACGATCTCGTTCGGCGAACTGTATGCCCGCAGCCAACGAGTCGCCGCGGCGCTGCACGGTGCGGGACTGCGCCGCGGCGACGGCGTGGCCCTGGTGCTGTCGAACCGGCCGGAGTTCTTCGAAATCACCTGGGGCTGCCAGCTTTCCGGGCTCTACTACACCGCAGTCAACACTCATTTCACTCCCGACGAGGTGGCCTATGTCATTGGCGACTCCGACGCCAAGGCGGTGTTCGTCGACGCTTCGATGGCCGACATCGCCGCCCACGTGCGCGATGTCAACACGGCAGTCGACGTCCACATAGTTATTGGGGGCGGCGGGGCCACGTTGCCCGGCTGGTGCCGATATGACGACGGTGTCTGGCGGCGGCGGGTACTGCCCCGCCGTTGTCGGACGGATCCGAGATGCTCTACTCGTCGGGCACCACGGGACGGCCCAAGGCCGTCCGCCGACCGCTGCCGGCCGACGGCAACGGCTCCTGGGCGCAGTCCGTCCTGGAGATGGCGCTAACCCATCGTTACGGCATGAGCCCGTCGAGCGTGTACCTCTCCCCCGCGCCGCTGTATCACGCGGCCGGGGTGAACTACACCATGGCGGTCAGCCGGGTGGGCGCCGCATCGATCATCATGGACAAGTTCGACGCCGAAGCTGTCCTGCGGCTGATCGAGACCCACCACGTCACGCATGCCCAGTTCGTTCCGACGATGTTCGTGCGGATGCTCAAACTGCCCGAGGCGGTGCGCCGCAAGTACGACGTGTCCAGCCTGGGCTGCGTGATCCACGCGGCCGCTCCCTGCCCGGTGGACGTCAAGCACGCGATGATGGAGTGGTTCGGGCCGATCATTCACGAATACTACGGAGGCACAGAGGGATTCGCGGGGACCCTGATCGGCCCCGAGGAGTGGCTGGCCCACCCCGGCTCGGTGGGCATACCGATGGCGCCGGTGCACGTGGTCGGCGACGATGGACAAGAGCTTCCCATCGGCCAGCCTGGAGAGCTTTACTTCGAAGGTGGACCCGATTTCGAGTACTTCAAGGATCCCGCCAAGACCGCGTCGGTATACAACGAACGCGGGTGGCGGTCTTTGGGGGATATGGGATACGTCGACGAGGACGGCTACATGTACCTGACCGATCGGTCGACGTTCATGATCGTCTCCGGTGGGGTGAACATCTACCCGCAGGAGGCGGAGAACCTGCTGGTCATGCATCCTCAAGCTGGTCGATGCGGCGGTCTTCGGCGTTCCCAACGACGAGTTCGGTGAAGAGGTCAAGGCCGTGGTGCAGCCGGTCGAAGGCGTCACCCCCGGGCCCGAATTCGAGGCCGAGCTCATTGCGTATTGCCGAGCCCACCTGGCCGGCTACAAGTGTCCGCGCACAGTCGAATTCGACCCGGAATTGCCTCGCGACCCGAACGGAAAGCTCTATAAGAGACGCATTCGTGAGCGTTACTGGCTGGGGCGCGCATCACGGATCGTGTGACGCTGACACAAGGGATGACGAGATGGCTGTAGAGACTGGCGGGGTACGAACCTCGGCTAAGGCAGCGGCGAACTGGACGGCGTTGCCGGTGCCGTGGGCGGTTCAGACCGCCGATCGGATTCCCAAGCAGCGCTACTACGACCCCGACTTCTACGCGCTTGAGGCCGAGATGTTCTGGCCGCGGGTGTGGCAGATGGCCTGCCGGCTCGAGGAGATCCCCAAGCCGGGCGACTACGTGGAGTACGAGATCCTCGACGAGTCGATCATCGTGGTGCGGGTCGACAGCGAAACCGTGCGGGCCTATCACAACGCGTGCCGCCATCGCGGGGTAAAGCTGGTGGAAGGCAATGGGAATCGGCGTACCTTCGTCTGCCCGTTCCATGGCTGGTGCTGGGGCATCGACGGGCGCAACACCTTTGTGCTGCGGCCCGAGGCCTTCGCCGAGGAGAACATGCGCCCCGATGATCTCGAACTTGTTTCGGTCAGGTGTGAGCTGTGGGGCGGATGCGCATGGATCAACCTCGACGACGGCGCCCCCTCGTTGCGCGACTGCATCGAGCCGTTCGCGTCGATCTACGACGCCTGGAAAGTCGAATCGATGCGCGTCGAGTGGTGGCAGTCGTGCCGGCTTCCGGTGAACTGGAAGCTGGCGACGGCCGCCTTCATGGAGGGCTACCACGTGCCGCAGACGCACCCGCAGCTGCTGCCGTCGAGCATGCCCAAGACGTCGAACCCATCGGGGCAGCCGCCGGGCTGACCCAGGCCAACCTGTACTTCATGCGGACGCTCGGCGAAGGCATGGCCGGCATGACGCATGAGAATGACATCCGCATCGCCGAGGGCCTGCAGAACATGGAGCTGCCGGCCGATCCGGCCGCGGCGATGGCCGCCTGGCGCAGCACGCTGAATGACGCGGTGGTCGACTGGCATCGGGCCCGCGGCTGCGACATGCCCGACCTCAACGACTTGGCGCGGCGCGGCATCGTCGACGCCATCAATTTCGCGTTCCCGCACTATTTTCTGCTGCCCACCTACAGCAGCGCCTCGTCGTACCGGATCCGCCCGCTCGGTCCCGAGGAGACGTTGTTCGAGATCTGGTCACTCACCCGGTTTCCCTCCGGACCGATCCACCGGCAAGCCCACACCACCCGAACCCATGGCGCCCGACGATCCGCGCTGGCCGCCGATCCCCGCCCAAGATTTCTCCAACCTGCCGCGACAGCAAAAAGGCCTGCACTCCAAGGGGTTTGAATACATGCGATTGTCGGACCAGATCGAAGGACTGATCTCGAACTTCGAACGAGTCGTCGACGGATTCCTCGCCGGCTTGCCCTACGAGGCGCTGGTTCCCGCGATTCAGAAGACGAACACCACCATCGACGTGCCGGTCGCCGACTTGGGATTCACCCCGGAGGCTCGATGACCACGCAGTGGGACCGCTCGGTGGACCTGCTCATTGCGGGCAGCGGCGGCGGCGGCATGGTGGCGGGGCTGGCCGCGCTGGACTGTGGGCTCGAGCCACTGATCGTCGAAAAGCAAGCGCTCGTCGGCGGATCGACCGGGCTTTCCGGCGGTATCGTCTGGCTGCCCAACAACCCGTTGATGCGCGCCGATGGCATCGCCGACTCGCATGAAGACGGTTTGGCCTATTTGGACGACGTGGTCGGCGATATCGGTGCGGCGTCCTCGCCGGCGCGACGGGAGATGTTCCTCTCCGCGGGCTACGAGATGATCAATTTCCTGATCCGCAAAGGTGTTCGGCTGATCCGCTGCGCCGGTTGGAGCGACTACTACCCGAATCACAAGGGCGGCAACGAGTCCGGCCGGGCCGTCGAGGGAATTCCCTTCGACGCGGCCGAGCTGGGGAGCTGGCACGACAAGGTGCAGCCGCCGCTGGCCAAGAACTACGGGTACGTGGTGCTCACCAACGAGCTGCGTTCGGTTCAGTATTTCAACCGTTCGCCGCGCGCATTCGCGGTGGCGACAAAGGTGTTCGCGCGCACCGCGGCGGCGCGAGCGCGCCGGAGCCAGATCCTCACGAACGGCTCCTCGCTGATCGCTCAGATGCTCAAGGTGCTGATCGATCTCGGTGGAAGTCAACCGCCGCTGTGGACGAATAGCGCGATGCAAGATCTCATCGTCGAGGACGGCCGCGTCGTGGGCGCGCGCGTCAGTCGCGACGGCGTCCCGCTGAACGTGGAGGCACGTAAGGGAGTCCTGCTGGCCGCCGGCGGCTTCGGCCACAACAAGGAGATGCGCCGCCGGTACAGCGGTGATCAGCCCAACGACGGCAAGTGGTCGATCGCCAACGCGGGTGATACCGGCGAAGTGCTCGAGACGGCGATGCGGCTGGGCGCTAAAACCGACCTCCTCGACGAAGCATGGTGGCTGCCTTCGGTTTTCATCGCCAACGGGGGCGCCGTGGCCGCATCCCTGGGCTCGGGACGACAGCGTCCCGGCGCCATCTACGTCGATTCGACCGGCCGGCGATTCTGCAACGAGTCGAACTCCTACGTCGAGGTCGGCAAGGCGATGTACGCCAACAAAGCGGTGCCCTGCTGGATGATTTTCGACGACGGATACGTACGCAGATACGTCACCAGCGCCAATCCGTTGAAGCGCGGTCAGCGCCTGCCTGCCGAGCTGATCGAGAACGGTGCGGTCAAACGAGGCGACACCATCGCCGACCTGGCCCGCCAAATCGACCTGCCCGCCGACGAGCTGATGCGCACCATCGAACGGTTCAACCGGTTCGCCGCCAAGGGCCTGGATCCCGACTTCGGGCGGGGCCAGTCGGCCTACAACGACTGCCTCGGCGATCCGGGCTACCGGCCGAACGCCGCCATCGGACCGTTGGAGCGCGCTCCGTATTACGCGACCAGGGTTTTGCCGGCTGACGTCGGAACCTGCGGGGGCGTGATCACCAACGAGCACGCCCAAGTGCTCGACCAACACGACCGGGTGATCGACGGCCTCTACGCGACCGGGAACACGACCGCGACGGTGATGGGACGTACGTATCCGGGCGCCGGCGCGAGCATCGCCAGCTCGATGGTGTTCGGCTACGTCGCCGCACGGCACGCTGCCGGCCGCAAAATCGCCGGCGAGATGAGCCGCTAAAGCATCTCCGCGCTACGGAGCCCGCCTCGTTCTCTTCGTCACGGTCGACGAATTCGCGCGGCTTCATTCCTGACTGCATGAGCTCGGCTCGCCGCGCCTGGACATCGGATGCGGCACCGACCATGTTGGTCAGGATGTGGCTGACCTGAAGGTGCACCCGCATACCCATCAATTCCCAAGCGCGCTTGACGTTGTTCTTCACCGCCATCAGCGTGGTCAGCGGGATTTGGGCGATCTTGCGTGCCATCTCCTCGACGGTGTCCTCGAGGTCGTCGCGCGGCACCACCCTGTTGAGCAGTCCCCAGTCGAGGGCTTGTTGGGCCGACAGCGTGGGCGCCAGCAGCAACCAATCCATGGTGCGATGCCAGTTCATCAACAACCACGGCTCAATCATGGTGTGGCCGCCGGGTTCCCCGAGGCTTTGGGCAAGCGGCATCTGGAAATACGCGTCGTCGGAGGCCACGCAGAAGTCGGTCAACAAGCCGAGATAGATCCCGCCGCCCATGCAGTATCCGTGGATCTGGGAGATCGTCGGCTTGGGGAACTCCCACAGGTACAGCGTTGGCCACAGGAAGAGGTCGGCAGTGCCCTTGTAGAGGTCCTCAAACGTATTTCCGAAGTCTGGGTAGGGATTTTCGTCCGGACCCCAGCGAGCAACGTGGCCGCCGCAGAAGCCCTTGCCGTTGGCTTTGATGATCACGACCTTGATCTCGTTGTCGCGGTCGGCCTCGTGCAGGCAGTTGTCGACTTCGGTGACGAGGACGGAATCCTTGGTGTTGGCCTTGTCGACCCGATTCAGAATGATCCGCGCGATCGGCGGTTCGCGCTCATAGATGATCGCTTCGAGGACGCGACGCTCCATCATCGGGACCTTACCCTCCCCGCACTTCATCTAGCGGTTGCATGATCTCGACGCGAGGAGTGAGCTGTACTGGGTGCGCACCGGGCTGCGCCACGGCCGATATCCGGACGAACGAACGGAAGCTCTCATGGCGACTCCTTTGGACCGGGCAACCCAGCTGGACCTGGTGGCCAGGCTCAAGTCCTCCTACCCGGAGCTTCCGGACGCGCCCACCCCCGATCTCATTGATCACGACCGGTTCACCGCCTACACCAAGACCCCACACGATGTCGGTGGCGAGCCGGACGCCCCCATCGCATGGGAGAACAAGCAGTACGAGATCTGGGAAGAGAACACCTACATCATGTGTGAGGTGCTCGGTTGGCGCGGAATCTGGTTGTCGGAGGAACGACGCCGGATGGGCAATGTGGACCTGGGCCGCGCCATCTATCTGGGTCTGCCGTACTACGTGCGGTGGTTGCTCGCGGTCGTGCGAGTCCTCGTGGAGAAACACCACATCGGGCTGAGCGAGCTGGCCGAGCGCATGGTTGAGGTGAAGGCCCGGTATGAGGGCGGGCTGCAGGGTAAGCCGTTGGAAGCCAAGCCCAAGTTCGAAGGCGACCCCGCAGAGGTCACACGCAACGGACACCACATCCGCGCCGTCGGTAAAGGCGACCCGCAAATTTTTGCCGGGCAGGCCGGTGAACCGAAATTTCGGGTCGGCGACGAAGTCGTGGTGAAGGACCTGCCCATCCTGCTGTACACCCGCACCCAGGAATACGTGCGGGGCGCGAAAGGTGAGATCGCCGTCGTCACATACGAAAGCCCCGCGGCCGAGGACGAGTCCTGGGCCGGGCCCGATCAAAAACCCGAGTGGTTCTACATCGTTCGGTTCAATCTGTCCGAGCTCTGGCACGGCTACACCGGTCCCACCAATGACACGCTGCAAACCGAGATCCCCGAGCGCTGGCTCGGAGCGGCGGAAAGGACGTCAGCATGACGGCCACCATGACCACGATCACGACCGCACCGCCGCGCCGATGGTGGATGAGATCACCGACTTCGAAGTCCTCGAGATTGCGCTTCGCGAATTGTGCATCGAGAAGGGAATTTTCACTGCGGCCGAACACCGCCGGATGACCGAGTACGCCGAACAGATCGGGCCGACTCCGGCCGCCCACCTGGTCGCCCGGGCCTGGCTCGACCCCGAGTTCAAGGAGCTGGTCGTTTCGGATCCGCTCACCGCCAGTAAGGAAGTCGGGGTCGACTGGCTGCACCCCACGGGTTTCGGCACGCCGAGTGACTTCACGGCCTTTCACGTGCTGGTGGACACGCCGACCCTGCACCACGTGATCGTGTGCACGCTGTGCTCCTGCTATCCGCGTCCGATTCTGGGCAATTCCCCGGAGTGGTACCGGACGCCCAACTTCCGCCGCCGCATCGTGCGCTGGCCGCGCCAAGTGCTCGCCGAGTTCGGACTGTACCTACCCGAAGAGATCGAGATTCGGGTCGAGGACTCGAACCAGAAGCACCGGTTCATGGTGATGCCCGTCCGCCCCGAAGGAACCGATGGCTGGACCGAGGACCAGCTGGCCGAAATCATCACCCGCGATTGCCTGATCGGTGTGGCGTTGCCCAAGGCCGGCGTAACCACGAACGCGATCACCGAAACCCGACCGGCCAACCATCCGGTCGGCGACTGATTCGGAGGCGAACAGGTGAGCACTTCCGAAAGCGTGGACTCGGCCGAGGCCGCGCCTCCGATTACGCCTTTGGCGAAAATCGTTGAGCGAAACCAGGTCTGGAGCCGAATGGCGGCCAAATACGGAGTCGAGAACCCGGTGCCGCCGTGGCAGACAAGCCTGGACGGGATGTGCGACGCCCTCGATCAAAGCGCTTGCGGCCCAGAGGTACTCGGCTTCGTCGACCGGCGCAACGAAGAGGACGCCCTGTCGGAGACGGTGTATTCCGACCTGCCCTACCCAGAAAACCGGTTGGTTGCACTGGCGCATTCGCTCCTAGCGCGCGGTGTGATCGACGAGGCCGAACTCGAAGAGCGCATGGCATCGGTGCGGGCCAGGCTGGAAGCCTGATCAAACTCAGCGACGGACATCACAGTCCGCTTTTTCGTCGCTGTCCACGCGGGTGCGCTATGCTGGCAGCAACGTTGGCCTCACAGCTAGATGTCAACTACGTCGTGGAACGCTTCTTCATCCCACCTGGTGCCGGCCCGAAATTCGGGCTTGCCCACCATGTTCAGATGATCCGTGCATCCGCACTAGCTTGTCTCGCGGCGATCGATTTTGCCCTCCGGCAATCTCGCCAACTTGTGCTGAGAACCGCGCGCGACAACCACGTTGCCGGTCCGGCATGACCGATGCCTGAAAGGCACCGAACAGTGACTACCGACAAAACTTTTGCCGATCTCGGCGTGCGCAGACCAATCGTCAGTGCGCTCGCCGCTCGCGGCATTACCGATCCATTTCCTATCCAGGTTGCGACCCTGCCCGATACGCTGGCCGGCCGCGACGTACTCGGCCGCGGGAAAACGGGCAGCGGAAAGACCCTTGCCTTCTCGATCCCGCTGGTCACCCGGCTCTCCGCAGGCAGCCGCCGCCGGTCACAACCATCGGGTTTGGTGCTCGCGCCCACCCGTGAGCTGGCGAGTCAGATCACTGCGACGCTTGAGCCGCTGGCAGCAGCCTGCGGTCTGCGCGTCACCACGATCTTCGGCGGTGTTTCACAGACACCGTCAGGTCGCGGCACTCAAATCCGGCGTCGACATCGTGGTGGCCTGCCCGGGCCGGCTCGAGGATCTGATGAAGCAGCGGCTGATCAGCCCTCGAGGCGGTCGAGATCACCGTGATCGACGAAGCCGACCACATGGCCGATCTCGGCTTCCTGCCCGGCGTCACCCGCATCCTGGCCGCTACCCCGAAGGGCGGCCAGCGGATGCTGTTCTCGGCGACCCTGGACAACGGCGTCGACAAGCTCGTCACGCGGTTCCTGCAGAACGAGGTGCTGCACTCCGTCGATGAGGTCGACTCGCCGGTCGTCCGCAATGACCCATCACGTATTCCATGTCGCCAATGCCGACGCCAAGAAGGAGCTTGTGCACCGGCTCGCTTCCGGCACCGGGCGCCGAATTCTCTTCATGCGCACCAAGCACCAAGCCCGCAAACTCGCCAAACAGCTCACCGATTCCGGAATTCCGTCAGTCGACTTGCACGGCAACCTGTCGCAGCCTGCCCGCGATCGCAACCTGGCCGTGTTCGCCTCGGGCGAGGCCGGGTGCTGGTGGCGACCGATATCGCCGCGCGGGGCGTGCACGTCGACGAGGTCGAACTCGTCGTGCACATCGACCCGCCCGCCGAGCACAAGTCCTATCTGCACCGCTCCGGGCGCACGGCGCGGGCGGGAAGCGCCGGTGACGTCGTCACCGTCGTCCTGCCCGAGCAGCGCCGAGACACCCAGGTGTTGATGCGCAAGGCCGGCATCAAGGTCGCTCCGCACAGGTGACCGCGACGTCGGCGGCGGTGCAAGCGCTCGTCGGTGAGATCGCGCCCTACCAGGCGCCCGCACCCGCCAATGTTCCCTCGCACTCGCCTCGTCAGCATCGACCGAACGCCGGCGCGCAACGGCGTCGTCCGAACAGCAGTCGATCACCGAAAAGCAATCCGGCCCCGAGCGAATCGGCAATCGCGCACCGCAGCAACACACCTAACCACCGCAGCGCCACACCGACGCGGCGGGTGGAACAGCGTCGTCGCTCGAGCCGCGCGCAAGGCGCGCAAGGGTAGTTCGGCAGGGCTCGAAGCCCGCGCCAGCAGCCACGCTTGGCCCGGCCTTCACCGGCGGCAATGACGTCCAGTTCGGCGAAGGCTACGGCGAGCTCGCCGGGGTTGCGCGAAACGGACCTGGTTCGGCGCCGACTTCGCTGAGCGCCGCCGTCGCCAGCAGCCCGCCTGGAGCCAAGCGCTCGATGAACGCTTGGTCGAGGCGGGGGTCGCGGAACTTGTGACAAAGGATGACATCGACCGGAGGCCCGTCCGGTAAGCCGTCGTCGAGATCCACGACGTCAAAACGGCAGCGTTCGTCGATGCCACTGTGCCGGGCGAGCTCCCGTGCCTGGCCGATGGCCACCCCTGAGACGTCCAATCCGACGACCTCCAGGCCTCGCTGGGCCAACCAGACCGTGGCGAGTCCCCGGCCGCAGGCGATGTCGAGAGCCGTGCCGGTAGTCGGGAAGGCGTCCGCATAGTCGGCAAAGATGCCGGGCGGGCCCACCGCAGCGCCGGATGCCGGTTCCTTGCTCGTGTACCGCTCGTCCCAACGGCGCTGGTCCTCCCAGGTCACAGCCGTCACCTTACGACTCGCAGCAGCACGAGAAACCAATGCTCAACAGTTCTGGACAAGTGTCTGCATTTTAGGCACGGTGCCTACCCTGGTACGTCCACCTGGCCAGCCGAGCGAGATGTCATCGCTGCTGTACCGGGACATTTAGCCGCTGAGGATCGGCGTTGTTGGCCGCGCGCATCCCGTTTCCTACACTGGACGGGTGTCTAGAGAAGTGGCTCCTCCTGCCAGGGCGGTGGCCGGTGCTGGGGGTGCCCGCCGGTCGGATCGTCGGCCTGGACAAACGATCCGCAAGGTCCTCGACGCCGGGCTAGAGGAGCTGCGCGAGTCGTCGTACGCCAATCTGACGATGCGTGCCGTTGCCGCCCGCGCCGGAGTGTCGCCGGCCAGCGCCTACACGTACTTTCCGTCGAAAAGCGCCTTGGTGGCCGCGGTCTATCTGCATTTCCTGCGCGCGCTGCCGCTGCACACCGATGTCAACGACACCACCAAGACCCGGGTGAGCGCCACGCTGCGGGACATGGCGGTGGCGGTGGCCGACGAGCCCGAGTTGAGCGCCGCCTGCGGAGCAGCATTGATGGCCGACGATCCGGCTGTCCAGCCGCTGCGAGAACAGATCGGCGAAGAGGTGTCGAAGCGGATTGCGGCGGCGCTGGGGCCGGGGTGGCCGCGCGCCGTGAAATCCACTCTGCAGATCACCTTCGCCGGCGCGCTGATGACAGCGCGCTTTGTCGACTACGAGGAGATCGCCGGGCAACTCGACCAGGCGGTTAACCTCATTTTGGGGGCCTCGGTTGCCTGATTGGCCAACTGCACAAGTGAATTGGATCGTCAACCCCGCCGGTGGACACCAGCGAACCTCGAGGAGAGTCATGGGCGATAGCGGATTCAACCTGTCGACGGTGTTTTCGACTCTGGCACAGGCACTTCCCGAGCACCGTGTGCTGGTCTGGCGGGACCGGGAACGGACCTACGCCGAGATGGACACGCGGGTCGACGGCGTCGCGCACTACTTGGCGTCGCTGGGGCTGGGGTGTCACACCGAACGGGATCGCTTGCAGGGCCACGAGTCTGGCCAGGATCACATCGGTTTGTACCTGCGCAATGGTAACCAGTACCTGGAGTCGATGATCGGGGCCTACCGGGCGCGAGTCGCACCATTCAACGTCAACTACCGCTATGTCGACGCCGAGCTCGTCTATCTGCTTGCCAACGCCCAAGCCCGGGCCCTGGTATACAACGCCGAGTTCGCGCCTCGAGTCGCGTCGATTCGCGATCAACTCCCCCATCTGGAATTTCTCATTCAGGTGTCAGACGATTCCGGCCAGCCGCTGCTGCCCGGCGCTGTGGACTACGAATCGATCATCGGAACACCGCCCCCGGCCGCCGGAATGCCCACTCCGTGCGGCGACGACCTGTACATGCTGTACACCGGTGGCACCACCGGAATGCCCAAGGGTGTGCTGTGGCGCCAGAACGACGTATTCGTGTCCTCGATGGGCGGGCGTCCTTTCGGCTCCGATGAGGCGATGGCATCGTACGACGAACTGGCCGAACGCGCTTCCGCGGCGCCCGGTTTCGCATCCGTGCTGCTGATCCCGCCACTGATGCACGGCGCAGCGCAGTGGGGTGCATTCCAGATCATGACTATGGGCGGCTGGGTGACGTTTCCTGACGATGTCCAAAGCATTCGGGCCGACGAGATTCTGCGATTGGTCGAACGCGAACGGGTCATGAGTATCCCGGTCGTCGGCGACGCGATCGCCCGCCCACTCATCGATGAGATCGAGCGCGGTGACTACGACCTATCTGGACTGGTGTCGGTGAGCAATGGCGGCGCCGCATTGACTCCCAGCATCCGCAAGCGGTTAATGACCGCGCTGCCGAATCTCCTGGTGATCGATAGCGCCGGAGCGTCGGAAACGGGTCTGCAGATGAGTGCGCTGTCGACACAGTCGGCGCCGACTGCCGTGGCCACGTTCACCCCGGGCTCGGAAACCGGTGTGGTGGCAGCCGATTTCAGCCGGCAGCTCTGCGCTGGTGATGGCGAAGGTTGGCTGGCCCGGCGCAACTTCATCCCGCTCGGCTACCTCGGCGATGCGGAGAAGACGGCGCGCACCTTCCCCGTCGTCGATGGTGTGCGCTGGTCGGTTCCCGGGGACCGGGCCCGGCTCCTCGCCGACGGCCGTATCGAGCTGCTGGGCCGCGACTCTGTCACGATCAACTCCGGCGGTGAAAAGATCTTTGCCGAAGAAGTGGAGGCCGCGATGGCCGAGCACCCCGGCATCTACGACGTGGTCGTCACCGGCCGTGCCTCGGAGCGCTGGGGCAACGAGGTGGTCGCGATCGTTCAACTGGTCGAGGGCAGGGATCCCCGCGATGAGGAGTTGCTCGAGACGTGTCAGCAACACATCGCCCGGTACAAACTGCCGAAGGCGATCATCCGCACGGCCAAAGTCCAGCGCTCGCCGGCCGGCAAAGCCGACTATCGCTGGGCCAAGCAGGTCGCTGCCGAAAGCCTCGCCACCACAACGGGATCGGAGTAGTCGACCGCTAGACCGCCGGCGTGAGCGTCCGGGACGGGTCGCCCGCACGCAGGAACTGGCCGAACCGCTGCTTGCCCAGCGCCGGCGACACCTGGCCCGCACCGAACACGAGTTGCCCCGACACCAACACGCTGATGACGGTGTCGTCGTTGCGGTTCACCATCCGCGATAGCCCGCCGTAGGACTCGATCGGGTGCTCGGCATAGGCATCGAGGGACTCGTCGAGCTTCTCGGGGTCGATCACGACAATGTCTGCGCGGTCGCCCTCGCGCAGTGTGCCCGCATCAATCCCGTACCAGGCTCCGAGCTCGCCGGTGAGCCGGTGCACCGCACGCTCGATCGTCAGGAACGGTCTGCCCTGATTCTGGGCCTCGTGCACATGCCGCAGCAAGCGCAGACCGGAGTTATAGAACGCCATGTTGCGCAGGTGTGCGCCCGCGTCGGAGAACCCCATCTGAACATTCGGGCTCTGCGCCAGCTTTTTCAGCAATTCGGGCCGGTGGTTGGAGATCGTCGTGTGCCAGCGCAGCTCTTCGCCGTGCTCCAGCACCAGATCGAGGAACGCGTCGACCGGATGTACGCCGCCGCGGTCCAAACCCACTTGCCCGAACGACTTGCCGACCACCGACTGCGTCGGGGCATGCCACGATCTCAGCGTCGAAGAAGTCGCGGTGCCACACCCTCGGCCCGTATTTCTGGTCGTAGTCCTTGCGGAACTGGCGCCGATACTCCTCGTCGCGCATCAGCTCGTTGCGGGCGATCTCATCCTGCAGGTGCAGGGCCGCAGCGCCGGCGCCGAACTCTTCGAAGATCACCAACGAAATTCCGTCGGCGTACACCTCGAATGGCACCGGAAGATGCTGCCAGCGGAAGTCACCACCGAGGGCATTGACGATCCGCGCGAGGCCTTCCATGAGATAGATGACCGGCGGCAACGACTTGACGTCGGCGGCTGACAGCAGACTGGTCTTCAGTCGGCGCCGCCCCACCCCGAGCGAGGACGCCAGCTGGGAAACGATGGAGAATGGGTTCTTGATGTCGGGGCCCGACTGCAGGATTTTGTTGCGCCGCCGCAGGATAGCGTTCAGGCGGCGAAGTTCGCGCGACGTGGCATAGGTCGACGGCAGCGTTCGTGACCTGCAGATCTCACCGTCGAGTTTGTCGAACAGCAGTTGCTGCGAGGACATACCGACGAAGCCTTCGTCGAGGGCCTCCTCCAGCATCGACTCCATCCGCGCGAGTTCTGTCGCCGACGGGCGAATGTCCTTGCGGGTTGCCCGGTCCAGTCCCATCGTCGCGGCCCGCATGTCGGAGTGACCGATGAAAGCCGCGATGTTGGGGCCCAGGTTGAGCTCCTCGAGGGCGGCCACATATTCCTTCGGACTGTTCCATGAGCGTGCTCCGTCGAGCTGCTCGATGACATAGCGCCGCGGAATTGCCTCGACACGCCCGAAGATGTCGCCCGCGTCGACGTTGTCCAGGTACACCGTGGACAGCGAACAGGAGCCCAGCATCACGGTCGTCACGCCGTGCCGCAGTGATTCGGAAAGTGCTGGCTCACAGAGTGTTTCGATGTCATAGTGGGTGTGGATGTCGATGATCCCGGGGATCACCCATTGCCCCGTCGCGTCGATGACGTCGGCGCCCGTGGTGTCCAGCGGTCCAACGGCGATTGTGGCGACGCGGCCGTCGAGCACACCGATGTTGCGAACAGCCGAAGGCGCCCCGGTTCCGTCGAACCAGCGTCCATTCATGATGACGGTGTCGTACCGCATGTTTCGGGCCTCCTGATTTGCAGTGATCATACACACTTCGGATAGTGTCTCGCCGTGCATCGATGAGAGGTCAGAGCGCCGAATTCCCGGTCAGTCACGCGCACCAGCAACGATCGTCTAGCCTGCGACGATATGATCTAGCCGTGACGAGTACCGACTACGCGTTTGCCGCTCGCTGAGTATGCGCAGCCACGGCTGGGCAGGGAACACGCCCGCCTCCGATGAGGAGGCGATCGAGCGAATCCTGGATGCGGCGGACAAGATCATCGATGAGCGCGGATCGGCCATGCGGATCGCCGATGTCGCGCGGGCTTTGGGTGTGACCCGACAGACCGTGTACCGCTATTTCCCCGGAACCCAGGCATTGCTGGTGGCAAGCGCGATGCGGTCGGCCGATGGCTTCCTTGATCATCTGGCGGCCCACCTCAAAGGCATCACCGACCCCGTCCTGGCAGTGACGGAAAGCTTCGCGTTCGCCGTCGAGCAGCTGGCGTCCGACAATCAGCTCGAATTGGTGCTCAACCAGCGAAACCGCGGTGGTCAAACGATCTCCATCGTGTCAGACACCGCTCTGGCCTTCGGGCGATCAATGCTGCACCGCTTCGATATCGATTGGGAGCAACACGGTTTCGACGATGCAGGCCTGGACGAGCTGAACGAATTCACCCTCCGGCTGCTGCACTCTTTCTTGGCAGACCCCGGCCGACCCGCGCGCAGCGGTGCAGATCTTCGGCGTTACCTGATCCGGTGGATCGGACCCGCGATTGCCTACCCGCAAGTCGCCCAGGCAATGGATGCGTTGCGGGCTCCCGAGCCGCGAGCGCGGCGGCGGTCCTCGGCGGCGTCCTGATTAAGAAGGAGTGGACGTAGTGGGAGTCGGACAAATCGCTATGGACAGCGCACCTGTATTCGGTGGCGCAATGCTCGCGCTCGCGGCCGGGCAATTCAGAGGCCCCGACTATCGGGGGCTGATCCAGCAGGACATGGCCCTGCTGGAGAAGCTCCCGCCGGAGGCGACGCAAAGACGCGACGCACTGCAGCGCTCGATCGATGCTCGGATCGACGACCTGATTGACGGGGCAGACCGAAGTCGCGCGCTACGTAGGGCCGCGATGTCCTACCAGGGCAACTGGCGGGATCTGGTGGTGCTGCTCTGCGCCGTGCTCTTCACGATCGTCTGGTGGAACGTCAACCACAGCCGAAGCAACTGGCTGGTGATGTTCATCCTGCTGATTTTGCTGTGCATAGTGACTGCCGCCTACGCATTCCGCGGCGTGCTGCACGCGAGTAGTTCGTTTCTGCACAGACGGCGCTCCGGCGAGCACTCCGAAGATGGTCCTGCACCAAAGTAGCTGCGCCACAGCGATATATCGAACAGCCGCACCGGCAGCGTCAGTCGTCTAACCCACCGGAGCAGGACGTCGGCCTCGGACCAGACCGCCGGGCCTGGCCTCGGTCAATTCGCCGTCGGCGACGACGGTTTCGCCCAGCACCATCGTCTCGACGTAGCCGTCCGCGCGCTGAATCAATCGCCCCGCGTCGCCAGGCAGATCCTCCACACGCTCCGGGTAGTGCAGCCCGAGCCGATCCAAGTCGAGGAGATTGATATCGGCGCGTCGGCCCGGAACCAGCACCCCACGATCACCGAGCCCGTAGAAGCCGGCCGGGTCGCCGGTCAAGCGGTGCACTGCGTACTCCAGCGACAGTCCCGGCCCCCGGGTTCGCTTCCCCACCCAGTGCGACAGGAGATACGTCGTCATGCTGGCGTCGCAGATGATGCCGCAGTGCGCCCCGCCGTCGCCGAGCCCCTGCAGGCTCACCGGATCCGACATCATGTCGTAGAGGTGGTCGTAGTTGTTACCGGCGTAGTTGAGTAACGGCAACAGCAAGAATTCACGCCCACCGGCGCCGAGCAGCACGTCGTAGGTGACCTCCCACGGGTCGCGACCCTCGCGTTCGGCGATGGCGGCGATGCTGTCCTCTCGCGCCGGTTCGTAGTCGAGCGCTTCGCCCAGCGGATAGAGCCGCTTGAAGGTGTGCATGTTGAGTTGGTCAGCGCTGGGCTGGGCCGACGGCTCGGGTGGTTCGGCCAGGATCCGCGCCCGGATGTCTGGATCGCGGAGCCGTTCGACGCGCTGCGCGAGTGGCATCTCCATCAGTGCGCGATATGTAGGCCGGTATCGGAACGGATTCATCCGCGATTGGTGACCCATCAGCATCCCGAAGGCGCGGCTGGCCACTTGCGGCCGAATGGATGCACCGGCAGCGTTGGCTTTGTGCACCGCGGTGAACCAGTTCCGCCAGTCGTGCGGATCCTGTTCGTTGACCATCGCCAAGAACGTCAGCGGTATCCGATGCTGCTGACCGAGGCGGGTGATCCACTCGATCTCGGCATCGATCGAGTGCCGCTCGTCTCCCCCCATCGCGCCACCCACACCGGCCGGAACCACCTGCAGCACACCGGAACCCACCTCCGCCATCACACCCATCAGTGCGGCGAGTTCGTCCTCCTCGGAGTAGGTTCCGGGTACCGGCTCACCCGACGCACTGCGATGCCCCGCCGTGCGCCCGAACGACATGCCCAACGCACCTGCCCGCAGGCCATCGGCGACGATCCGGCCCATCGCCTCGAGGTCCGCACCAGTCGCGGTGTCGTGTGCACGGTCCCCCATGACGAAACCGCGAACCGCCGCATGCGGAATCTGAGCACCCACATCGACCGCGCGCGGCATCCGCTCGAGAGCATCCAGGTACTCGCCGAATGACTCCCACTCCCACGTGATGCCTTCGGTTAACGCAGAACCCGGAATATCCTCGACGCCCTCCATCAGGTCGACGAGCCAGTCGCGCCGATCGGGACGCACAGGCGCGAACCCGATCCCGCAGTTGCCCATGATCGCTGTCGTGACGCCGTGCCAGCACGACGGGGTCAGATGCGGATCCCAAGTGGCCTGGCCATCGAAGTGCGTGTGCACGTCGACGAATCCGGGTGTCACAGTGAGGCCGTCGGCTTCTACGACGCGCCGGGCACTGCCCTGGACGCGGCCGACTTCTGCGATGACGCCGTCGATGACCGCGATGTCGGCGGTAGACGCCGGCGCCCCGGTACCGTCCACTACCGTTCCGCCCCGAATGATCAGGTCGTAGGTCATGCCAGCCATCCTTGCCGGCCCGGGTCGATGGGGCATCTGACCATCAGGCGTTCGTAGGGAGTCATTAGCTTGGTATTAGAGTAATGATAGCGATGTTAGCGCGGAGATCGAGGCCTGTTTCCGAGCAACGGAAATATCGAAACGCTCTGGGCCGCTGGATGACCCGAGTGTCAGAACTGGGGTGCGGCCTCGAGGACCTCAACGGCGGCGTCGATGTTGGGAATGATCGTCGGGCCATAGCTACTCACCACCTGCTGCAGCGCGCGGGCGATATGCGGACCGACGGCGCCGGCAGCAAGAGCGTCCTCGGCCAAGACGATGCCATTGACCACATGCGCGGCGCTCAGGCGGCCATCGACGGTGAGCTCGTAGCGCCAGTCGCCGATCTGGACCCGCTCCGGCTGTGACCGGAAAAAACCGCGCCGCGCC
The DNA here is from genome assembly GCA_963832935.1 of uncultured Actinomycetota bacterium. Taxonomy (GTDB): domain Bacteria; phylum Actinomycetota; class Actinomycetes; order Mycobacteriales; family Mycobacteriaceae; genus Mycobacterium. Next base: position 686,004 of record CAWHWA010000003.1, on the reverse strand, counting down.
GGGGTGAGAATCACGCCAGGAACCCCGCAGAACACCCTGACGACTTGTCCGACTCCCCCGGGGCCGGCCAGGGCTGCTCCGATCGCACGGCTGGCCCGCTCATGGTCGAAACCGGTCATCAATCACTCATCGGAAGCACGAACGACGGTGTGATGGTTTGTGGCTCGCCGGTGCGGCGCACCGCGGTGCCCGCCACGTAGAACTCGACGGTGTGATGTCCCCATGCATAGTTCGAGATGGCGAAATGTACACCCACGACGCCGTTTCCACCGTCTCGTTCGGCCTCGCTCTGCATGCGTGACATGGCCAGTTCCCGAGCTTGGTAGCTGCCCTGCGTCCATTGCGGCATCTCGGCGTTGCGCCCGACCTGGCTGAGTGTTCGCATAAAACCTTGTACGGCAACGTGGAATACGCAGTTGCCCATGACGAATGCGACCGGGGCGAACCCGGAACGCAGCAGGGTGGTCAGATCCTGGCCGGACAAGTGGCTGGTGAATGCCTGCCCGCTGGGACGCCGAAACGCCCCCGGCTTCTCGGTGTATCGCACGGCGGTTCCGACCGCGATGAACTCGAGGTGCTCACCTTCGCCTTGATGACGCCAATCGAGCCGGACCCCGACCACTCCGTCCGCACCCAGCGAATCGGCCTCGGCTTGCATGCGCGACATCGCGTTCCAACGCGCGCGATAGGTCGCGTCCGTCAGCACGGGCAGCTCCGATTGCTGCTTGATCCCGGTGAACTGGTATCCCACGTGATAGACGGAAACGCCCATCACCAGCTCGATCGGCTCAAATCCGGCCCCATGCAGCAGCGCGAATTCATTGATCGAAAGATCGGACGTGAATATCTTCCCGGCGTGCGAGAGACGTTCGCTGGCGACGGGGTCGAGCGGGTTCGGTTGCATTGTCAAAGACCCTCCTGCGGTTCGCAGACAGCGTAGGCCGCAGGGTCTCAACGCACACCGCATAACATGCGACATTGTCGATCGGACGGCGCCAACGGTCCCGCGTCGACCGGCGACGAACCGCGGCCTAGGCCTTCGCGCGGTCAGGCATCCGGCGAGTAGCTGTCGGTCGCCTTTGTGTCGCTGCATTCCAGCAGTTCTTTGAGCGCATCGGGAAACTCGTCGGCCATGGACCACAGGTCGGGCAACAGGTCAGGACAGCCGATGATGCCGATCCCGAGTTCGCCGTTGAGCGACATCACGGTGATGTTGAGTCCGGCGTCGCCGATGAGCGGCCCGAGCGGGTACATCGTGTTGACTCGGCAACCCAGGAAATACAACTGATGCCGGGGGCCCGGGACGTTCGAGAGGATCAGGTTGTACGCGCTGCGATTGATCGGAATGCGCGGCAGCAGCCGCATCGCGGCGCTGAACATCGTCGGTCCGCCGAACTGGGTCCAGTCGTGCAGCAGGGTGGGACCCATCGCTGCCGTGTGGTCTTTTGCGGCGCTGTTTCCTGCGGCGATAGCGCGGATACGTTCGGCGGGATCGCTGATTTGGCTTTCCACCCGGCAGAACATCCAGGTGGTCTGGTTGCGCCCGGGACGGTCGGATTTACCGTGCACCGACACCGGCACGGTGGCCACCAGCGGCTGTTCGGGCTCACCGCGCTCCAGCAAAAATCGCCGCAATACCCCGGCGCACAACGCCACGACCACGTCGTTGACGGTCACCCCGAAACGGTCCTTGACCCGTTTGACGTCGCGCATATCCAGCTGGCTGTAGGCGATATTGCGGTACCGCGTGACCGGGCCATTGAACGGGGACGAGGGGGCCGAAAACGGCGCCGCCATGGTGCGACCCTCACGTGCCCGCAGCACTGTCCGCGCCACTGTCAAAATCGTCGCCGGCACCACGGTCGCCAGCCGCAACGGACGACGCGCAAATCCCAGCAGACCGCTCACCGCGATCTGCACTGGGTTACCGCCACCCGCACCATCGACAGCCCGCGGTGCCGGCGCGTCGGGCCGCAGGCTGCACAGCTGGGCCAGTAGGTTGGCGCCTGCGACACCGTCGACCAAGGCGTGGTGGACCTTGAGCATCACCACTATCGCGTCACTGTTCGCGCCGCCCTGCAGGACCCACAGCTCCCAGAGCGGTCGATCACGGTCGAGCGGCAGCCCGGCGATGTAACCACAGATCTCGGCCAGCTCGCGGCGCCCCCCCGGCGCCGGCACACCGACGTGCTGCAGATGGTGTTCCAATTGGAATTTCTCGTCGTCCACCCACACCGGGTGGTCCACGTTCAGCTGGTTATCGGCGAGCTTCATCCGGAATTCCGGCACGGCAGCCGCGCTCTTTGCCAACGCGGCGCGAAAGCGCCCGTAGCGTATAGCCCCCCGGCACCGTCGAGGTGTCCAACTCCAACATGCAGCACACGTTCAACGGTTGTGTCGGCGTCTCCAAATAGAGGAAAAACGCGTCAAGCCCACTCAGTCGTTCCACAGCCGCCGCCCGCCCGACTAGTGACTTTGTAAACCCCCCGGCGTCTAGAAGTCTAGGTAGCAGACCAATAGCGGGCTACCCCCCGAGGTGGGTCACTCGGTTAAATTTTGAAGACATACCGCCACGGTATTGACCGATTGGCCGATCTTTGCGGATCCCAAGGACCGTCGGCCCTCACCTGGCTGAACCCGTCACGGTTCGGACTCGTTATACCCAGTACCAGCGCCTTGGGCGCCGTGCGAGTAGCGGCAGACGCGCGCTGATCACATGCGGACTCGCAGGAGGATCATGTTCAAACGAGTCGACACCTGCGCGGGCCCCAAGCACAAACTGCTGACCATCGAACTGTGTGATGTGGTGCGCGAATACCGCATCGGTGGACAAACCGTGCGCGCGCTCGATGAGATCAGCCTGCGGCTCGAGGGCGGGCAGTTCGTATCGATGGTCGGGCCTTCCGGTGCGGGCAAGAGCACCTTGTTGCATTTGCTCGGCGCGTTGGACTCCCCTGATTCCGGATCCATCGAGTTCGACGGCGACGAGATCGGCCGCCTCAATGACGCTCAGCAATCCCAGTTTCGCCATCATCGCGTTGGCTTCATCTTCCAATTCTTCAACCTCTTGCCGACCCTGTCCGCGTGGGAGAACGTCGCTGTCCCGAAGCTGCTTGATGGCGTCCGGCTGGGTAAGGCCAAACCAGATGCGATTCGGCTGCTGGAACGGGTCGGGCTCGGAAACCGGACGCAGCACCGGCCAGCAGAACTGTCGGGCGGCCAGATGCAGCGGGTCGCCGTTGCGCGCGCACTGATGATGGACCCGCCGTTGATCCTCGCCGACGAACCGACCGGGAACCTTGATTCCACCACGGGCGCTTCGATATTGACGCTGCTTGGCGACGTCGCACACGAAGCCGGCCGGGGCCGGCTGGTGGTGATGGTGACCCACAACCCGGAGGCTGCGGAAGCAACCGATCGGGTGATCATGCTGCAGGACGGGCGAATCGTTTCCAACGAACGATCGGCGGTCCTGGTGTGAAACCGGGTTCCGCGATAAGTGCCACCGCAAGCCGGCTACGCGTATTCAGTCTGCGTGAACTTGCAGTGCACAGTCGACGCACTTTTGCGTCGATCGCGGTAATGGCGGTCTCCGCAATGTATTTGGTTGCGGTATTCGGCATTTTCGGGTCGATCACCGGCTCGGTCAATCGGCTCAGCGACGGCATCGCCGGCATCGCCTCGCTGGAGGTGTCCGGCATTACCGACGCGGGATTTCCCGACACGGTCACCCCCGACATCGCCGCGGTTCCCGGGGTGGCGACCGCCGCGCCCATGATCCGGACATCCGTATCCACGTCGTCGGGGCCGGTTCTGCTGTTCGGTGCCGACGACCGCCTTGCGGCGTTGGGCGGCGCGCTGAAAGACGCCCTGAAAAATGGCGCGGCGGAACAATCGGCGAATCCGTCCGGGCCCGCGAACGGGGTCCGCGTCGGACCGGGAATCGGTCATGCGCAAAGGAGAGACGTTCCAGCTTGGCTCGGGCTCGGTCACGGTGACCGAGGTACTCGCAGGCAAAGAGGTTGCCGCCCTCAACGGCGGACATTACGTTCTGGCGCCACTTGCGTTGGCGCAGAACATCACCGGGAGACAAGGTCAGCTCGATTCGATTCTGATCACGATCAAGCCCGGTGCTGATCTGGGCCAGATCCGCTCCGCAGTCACTGCAGCGGTGGACGGCCGCGCCATCGTCGCCGATCCGAGCATGCGGGCCACGCGCGCCGGCGACGGTGTCAAGCTGATGAACTACATGGCACTGATGGGTGCGATGGTGGCATTGATGGTCGGCGCGTTCTTGATCTACACGACGATGACGATGGCGATCAGCCAGCGCCGACCGGTCATCTCGCTGCTGCGCGCAATCGGCGGCCGGCGCGCCACGATCGTGCGCGACATGCTCGCGGAGGCGGCAATTCTCGGGGTGATCGGCGGCGCCATCGGGTCGGCCATCGGAATACTGATGGGCCGCATCGCGATTGGCCGGTTACCTGCGGCCCTGACGCAAGGCCTTGAAGCCCGCATCGAGTATTGCCTACCCGGCTACGCGATACCGGCCGCCATCGTGACGACCGCGCTCACCAGCGTGGTGGCCTCGGCGATGGCCGCGCGGCAGGTATACAAGGTCGCACCCATCGAGGCATTGGCACCGGTCGGTGTGTCAGCGGCCGACCGGGTGCCACGGTGGCTGCGGGTCGCGTCCGGTGTGGGAGCGGTCATGGTCTTCGCGGTGTCGATCGCGGTCGTCATCAGCCAGCGAGGTGTCTTGGCCTTTATCGCGATGTCGGCCGTGTTCTCTGCGGAACTGGCGCTTGGCTTCGCGCTCACCATGCCCATCGTCAAAGCCGCGGCCACCACCGCGCGAATCTTCGGCACCGTCGGCGCCCTGGCGGCGGCGACCATCGAACGCGCGCCGCGACGGGTCTGGGCCACGGTCATGACGGTGGTCATCGCGGTCATCACGACCGTGACGATCACCGGCACGAATACCGACATGATTCGCTCCGCGCGAGGCATCTTCGCGCCGGTCACCGACGTCCCCGTGTGGGTCAGTGCCAGTCCCCCCGATACCTATCCCACTGATGCTCTGCCGCAAGACCTTTCCGAAAAGCTGGCCACCGTGCCGGGCGTCGCGCATGTGACCGAGGGCGCGTTCGGGTTCGCCGAGGTCGGGGGCACGCGGGTGATGCTCGACGGTTTCGCCGACGGAACCGCCGATCCGCTGTACCGGGCGCTTGACGCGCAGGTGCGGGACCAAGTGTTGGCCGGTCGCGGGATCGTGCTCTCACAGAATCTGGGCAAGACGCTGCACGTCCGGGTCGGTGACCAACTACGCATGCAAACCCCACACGGCGTGCAGCAATCCACGGTGCTGGCCCTGGTTCCGTATTTCTCGACGGTCATCGGCACGGTCGGGATGAGTCTGGATCACCTGCGGGCGTGGTTCGACCGCCCGGTGGCAACCACCCTGCAGATCGCTGCGGCCCCGGGCGTCGACCCGCGTCGGCTGCTGACCGATATCCGCGGGGCGGTGCCCGCACCGAACTACGTCTATGACGGTCGCGCCGAGCTGGCGGGCCTCGAAGCGCCGATGCATCAGAGCCAGTTCATCGCCAACGCCGTCTGGATCATTGTCGTGCTGGTGGCCGGGGTCGCGCTGCTCAACACCTTGACGCTCTCCGTGCTTGAACGACGCCGCGAAATCGGTGTGCTGCGCGCGATGGGTTCCAGCCGTCGGTTCACCCTGCGGATGGTGCTGGCCGAAGCGGCCGGAATCGGGGTTGTGGGCGGTGTTTTGGGGTTGGTGCTCGGGTGCGTGGACCAGTGGTTGTTCAGTTTGGTCAGCGGCGACATGATGAATTTCCACGTCACCTTCCGGCCGAGCTGGATGGCGCTTGCCTTCACCCTCGGTGCACTGGCGATCAGCCTGCTCGGCTCGGTGCCGCCCGCACGCCGCGCAGCGCGACTGAACATCATCGAAGCGGTCGGCGTCGAGTAAGAGCTATTCCACGAGCGTGGCGAACCCCTGCAGATGGGGTTTGCACGGAAACGGCACCGGCGTGCGCGCAAGCCTGCGCAGCCCACTGGTATCGAATCCGGCGGCGGCGATGGAATCGACGGTTCGCCGGTTCGGCTCGCACCCCCCGGCCAACCAAGACCACGGCTTGGCGATCAGGTCCTGGAACCGACCTGTTGCGCCCTCTCCGCGTACGTGCTCGAGGACAACCAACCTGCCTCCCGGCGCCAGGACCCGCCGGATCTCCCCCAGCGTCACAGCGACATCGTCGACCGAGCACAACACCAGCCCGATATGGACCGAGTCGAAACTGTTGTCGCCGAACGGTATCGACTCGCCTGTCCCCTCCACGATGTCGGCGCTGATGCCGTGGCGAAGCGCGAGACGAGACGCCATCTGCCGGAATGCGGCCACGGGCTCCACCGCGGAAATCGAAGTCACCGCGGGCGGCACAAACTTCAAGTCGGTTCCCGGTCCGAGACCTACCATCAGCAGCCGGCCCGTCGCGTGCGCGATCGCGTCTCGGCGATACCGGTTGTAGAAAAGGCGATCGAAGACCGGCTGGCCGAGCCGATATATGTAGGCAAACAACGGATTACCGGGCGTTAGCTGCTACCTAAGTCCAGCGGAATGGCGGATATTCGTCACACATCAACGATACATACACCGCCACCCGGTAGCGCCATCGCACGATCCCCAGCAGGAGATCGAACATCCCCTGCGGAATCGTCCCGGTGCACAACAACGCCACCGCAGCGATCACGGTGAGCACCTGCAGCAGCGGCTCCAACGCCCAGCACAGCAGTATCTGCGGGAGCGCCAACAACCACGACTTCACGAGTACGGTCCAATTCGTCAGGTGCTGGGGATATTCGACGTCGAGGTCGCCCGGATAGTCGGGCCGGGCCGCCAGCGTAAAGGGCGGGTACTTGTCCGTGCTGTTCATCGGGAACCGGTAGTTCATCACTCGCCACGACCAGCGCAGCACGCCGACATTGAAGTCGAAGATCGGGCGCGGATACCGCCCGGTGAACAGGATCGCGACGCCGGCCACGACCGTCAGCAACGGATACACGAGATAAAGAAGTATCAGGATCGGATAGTGCGGCACGGCCAGCACGCACCACTTGACCAGCCATAGCCAGCGCGACGGTGCATCGAAATCGCCCCGTACTCGTACGGTATCGGCCGGCGCGTGAGCCGGTTGGACATCGACAACTCTGGTTTTGGTCACCGTGGGGAGGACGCAATAGGAGTTCGGGCCGCGAGATCGCGATCGATCTGCGCAGCGATGCGGGGGTGGCTCGTCAACCGCACGAATTTCGTCAATGCCCAGGTGTGCAACCGATCTGACATCAACGCCGCCGGTCTCAACACGGACTCGCCATGGGCAACCTGCAGCGCCGCCACCCGGGACACGGCGCTCACTTGGCGTCGCCGCGTCTTCTCATACCTGCGCAGCGCCCGCGAAAGGTCGGCGCTGCTGCGGTGGTGCCAAGACTTGAAATCGCCTTACATAACACCATCGTGTCGAGCAAGGCCTGGTTGGTCCCTTGCGCGAGGGTCGGCGGCATCGTGTGTGCGGCGTCGCCGAGCAAGGTCACCGCCCCGGCGGGCAACGTGCCGGAAACCGGATGCCGAAAATGGGGGTACGGAGACTGGGCCAGATCCTCGTCGGTCAATTTGGCGAGTACCAGGTCGACCGAATCGGACCAGCCGGCGAAGTTGGATCGGATCGCCTCGATGGGACGCTCTGGGCGAACGAAATCGTGAGACCACGGCAAGTCGAACCACCACTGCACGTTGTCGCCGCCGGCCGGCCACATGCCGGTGTTTCCGTGCTCGCCGATGACGATGTAAGCGATCTCCCTGTCGACGATCTCCGGAAGACTGACGAGACCCTGCCAGCTGCACCAGCCTGTCGGCTCGGCGGCCTGCGCGCCGACCACATCCCGGATCACCGAATGCAGACCGTCGGCACCGATCAACAGGTCGCCTTCGACCACGCTGCCGTCTTCGAAAACGACCGCCGCGCCGTCGGGCATCGTGATGACCCGGGCCGCGCGGGCGTCGCAGCGGATCCGGTCGGCCGGAAAATCTGCCAACAGCCGTTCCAGCAGAACCCGGCGCGGGACCATCCGAACAGGTGCGCCCAACCGGTTGGCCATCGTGGTCACGTCCACCGTGGCGACCCGGTGACCCTTCGACGTCCGCACCCGCACGCTGGACAGCAGTTGACCGGCATCCTCCATGTCGACGCCCAGCTGCCGCAGAACCGTCTCGCCGTTGGACCAGATGGTCACCGCGCCGCCACCTGCCCTTGTATCCGGGCGCTGGTCGAAGACGGTGACGTCGTGTCCGTCCCGCAGCAATCCACGGGCAACCGAAATACCGCTGACGCCGGCGCCGATCACCAGGACCCGAAGCTGCCGCCTCGATTGCCCCGGCGGGGGTGGTAAACAGCTGATATGACTGGCGCCTGCGCGATCACGTTTTTCCATCCGCCCTCCGATTTTGGGCGTTTCGGCCACTGGGTGGCCAGCTACCTTGCTTCGGCTCGTCACTCTCCTGGACACGTAGGCGCGCGCGAATCGGTTCAAGGAAACCGGCCGCTCGATTGGGGCGTCGAAGTCGCCTTCAGCAATTCCGAATTACTTGATGCCTGGTTGGACAGCGCCGAGCGCCGTACCGCACTCCGCGAGGGCGAATCGCAGGGCTGGTGGCGGTGCTCCTCCGATCTGATCCTGACTCGGGGCGAGGCACCCGCCGCCAACGTCGGCATCTTCCTGCACAGCGTGACGCCCGGCAAAGAAGCTGAATTCATCGCCGCCCAAAGCGAACTGACGCGCAGCAGTTCCGCTTTTCCCGGATACGAAGGCACCGCCGTATTTCCCGCCGACTCCGCCGGCCAGTGGACGTCGGTGCTCCGATTCCGCAGCGCAGATCAGCTAGCCGAGTGGATGCGCTCGCGAGAACGCCAGGAAGCGCTGCCCCGCCTCCGCGGCGAATTGACACGCGACTTCGCCCAGTTAGCACGCAGCGCACCATTCGGATCCACGATTCGAGTTGCCGACGGGCAGACCAGGATCACGCCGGCATGGAAGACGGCGATGCTGGTACTGCTTTGCCTCTATCCAACCGTGATGGTGCTTTCCAAGTCGCTCTCCCCTGCCCTGGGCAATCTTGGAGTCAGCCAGTCGCTGTCGGTATTCGCCGGCAACGTCGTCAGCATCGTTGCGCTGCAGTGGATCCTGGTCCCGGCCGTTTCACGGCCCTTTCGACGTTGGCTCGACCCAATCGATGGCGCATCGACCCGGATCAGTGTGGCCGGAGCGGCGGCGATTGTGGTCGGCTACGCCGCGCTTGTCGGGCTTTTCGTGATCGTGAACTAGCCGCGCGCGCCGATCATCTGGTGCAGGTCCTCGATCGACCAAGGTACGGCGTCATGATGGTCGCGATATCCCAACACCGACGGCGTTGGCCGATCGAACCGGCCGACGAATCCGCCTGCGGCAACCAGGATCTGACCTGTGACATCCCGGGCCAGGTCGCTGGCGAGATAGGCATAGAGCGGGGCCACAAACGCAGCCGGAGCGCTATCCAACGAGGCCTGCATGGTCACGTCGTCCAGCAATCCGCGGTGGTACAAGTCCCCTATGTGTTTTTCGTAGTCGGCGCCGGTGGACAGTCGCGTCCTCGCACCCGGACACACCACATTGGCCCGGACACCTTTTGCTTTGAGCTCCGCGGCGATGGCCACGGTGAGCCCGTTGACGGCGCCCTTGCCCGCGGGGTAGCCGGTACCGCCGTAGTCACCGAGAAACGCGACGGAGCTGGTGTTGATGATCGTCCCGTGCCCCTGCGCGACCATTGCGCGTGCCGCGAGCCGGCAGGTGTGAAACACCGTGCCAACATGCGCGCTCATCAGCCGATTGAATTCGTCGGGCGAGATGTCCAGGATCGACGAGCCGGGCGGCTCGGCGATCCCGGCGCAGTTGATCAGGATGTCTAGACGGCCGAACGTGTCGCGGCAGGTATCGATCAGCGCGGCGGCAATGGTCTCGTCGTCCGCGGCCCCAACCACGGCAGTGGCCCGCCCGCCCGAGGCCCTGATTGTCGCGACGGTCTCCGCCACGGCATCAGCGTCACGGCCGTTGACCACCACGCCGGCGCCGAGGTTGCACAGCAGTTCGACGACCGCGCGTCCGATACCCCGGCTTCCCCCAGACACCACGGCGCCGCGCCCGGCCAGTAGGTCTCGACCGCTCATCGGCGGCGCTCGGCGCTGGTCGCAGACATTTGCCGAACAGTACCGAGTCGGCACAGCAATGAGAACGGGCGTTCGCTTTCGCCGAGCGCGCGGCCGATTCTGACCACGCCTCATGTTTGCCGTTGACCAGCGGTTTTAGGGGTCGACGGCGACGGTTCGGGCTCCGATGAGGTAGCCCCTCGGTGGGTGAACGCAAACCATCCCCGAAGCGGGGCAATGGAGCGTAGTATCAGGGCTAGTCCATTCAGGACACGTCGCCGTTTAGCGAAAAGCGGTTAGCCAGCCGCACCTGTTTCTGGAATTGGCTCCGCCGATTAGCACCTTCGGTAGCCCTCTTAGGGCACGCGTGCGCTGCGAACAACCGATTCGTCTCGACAGATCGGGTGCGGTGGAGTGCCTGGCGCACGCCTCGCTGCACGCGTCTTCAAAGGAAGTGCCGCAATGCAAATCCGTTCGTGCACAGATGTTTTCGCAACATGCCTCTTCGCGAAGAGGCGGTTAGCCAGATGACCGACGTCCTTGCTGCGCCGCGGCCCACTCGGCCGGCCAGGAAGCGCAACGACGATTCCTATGACGACGTCATAGGAATGTTCCTGGCGCTGAGCACCATGCCGGTCGAATCACACGAATACCGCCGTCAGCGCGAATGCATCGTGAAGCGTTGTCTGCCCCTGGCCGACCATGTGGCTCGCCACTTCGGCCGGCGCGGCGAAACCCTCGATGACTTAACCCAGGTCGCCCGCCTGGGACTGATGAACGCCATCAATCGGTTCGACCCCGACAAAGGGCCTAGTTTCATCGGGTTCGCGATTCCCACCATGATGGGCGAGGTCCGGCGCCACTTCCGCGACTACAGCTGGGGCATGCGGGTGCCACGCCGGTTGCGAGAGCTACACGTCCAAATCAGCAGGGCGACAGCAGATCTTGCTCAAAAGCTGGGGCGGGCCCCAACCGCCCGCGAGCTGTCGGTGGAGTTGGGAGTCGCTCACGATGAGATCGTCGAATGCCTCGTCGCGGGCGATGCCTATCAGCTCGACTCCCTGGACGCACCGATGGGTTCCGACGAATCGGGCAAGCCTCGCCTCGTCGCCGATGCGGTGGGTGCCGTCGACCCTCAGATCAACCACATCACCGACCGTGAAGCGGTGCGCTGCTTGATAGCCGGGCTCCCGGAGCGCGAACGCGAGGTACTGCATATGCGCTTCTTCGAATCGATGACACAAAGCCAGATCGCGGAGCGAATCGGGGTGTCGCAGATGCAGGTGTCGCGCATTCTGGCCAATACCCTCACATCCCTGCGTGACCAGCTGGAATAGCCCGCGTATCGGTGCCGGGGCGGCCTGGTGACACGCGCACTGTACTGTGCGCTTGGGGTGAAATCGACTCCCTCACCAGATCCAGCCTGGAAGGAGCACGATGCGATGAGGATTTCCCGACCGATGGCCGCAGGGGTAGCTGCAGCAGCGGTGTTGGCGTTGTCGGTGGCCGGCTGTGGCGGCAACAAGGCACCCTCGCCGACAAAGTCAGGATCGGCGACGTCTTCGACGAGCGCCCCAGCGCCGACCTCTTCGGCTTCTTCCGCATCCGTACAGCCGAACGACTACACCGGGTGGTTGATCCAGGCGACCGATATCGACGCGCCCGTGCCCTTCACTGGCACGCCGCCGACGAACAACCCGAACGGCCAGCCCGGCGCGGCGACGACATTCAACACCCAAGACAACACCCACATCATCAAGGACACCATCCAGGTGCTGCCGGACCCCGGTGCTGCGACAAACGCGTTGAACGCAGCGAAATCGGGACAGGGTAACGCAATCAAGCATCCGGCCACGGAGGCGACCAAGGTCGGCACGGATGGAACGGTGGTGTCGGGTAACTCACCAGACAACTCCAAGGGCATCGCGGTATTGCTGTTCACCGAAGGCAATGCCTTTGTCACGCTGGAATTCGACGGCCCGCCCGACACCCTTCCGCCGCCGGAGTTCATCAACGACGTTGGCCAAAAGCAAGATGCCGCAGTCAAGAAGGGTCTGGGCGGCTGAGCCAGGGTCGTCGTCCGTCGCACGGCGCTCAAAACGGCAGGGCTGTTTCTCCGACGCTGGTTGCCGCCGCAGCGGCGGCTATGACGCTGGCCGGTCTGGTCGGCTGCGGCAGCGGTGCTAAGTCCCCGCCCACAACCTCGCGATCAGCCACATCGGTCGCGACCAGCCACAGCTCCGCGGCCGCGCCGGGACCGCAGTCCGACTACACCGCGTTGTTGATCAAGGCGAGTGACATCAACGCGCCCGAAAACTACACCGCGACACCGCCAATCAACAACCCGGATGGTCAGCCGGGGGTTACCACCACATTCAGCAACCAAGACCACACGCACGTAATCGTCGACAGCATCCAGGTCTTACCGGACGCTGCCGCTGCCGTCGGTGCACTGGAATCAGCGAAGGCCACAACGGATGGTTATGTCCACGGCGTTCCCGAACCGATCGCTGTAGGAACCGGCGGCACAACGATTTCGGGCCCCTCGCCGGATGGTTCCAAGGGCGTCACCGTGCTCATGTTCACGCAGGGCAAGGCCTTCGTCGAACTCGAATTCGACGGGCCGCCCAATGCACTCGTGCCACCGGACTTCGTGACCGACGTTGGCCAAAAACAAGACGCGGCCATCAAGAAGGGGCTCGCCGGCTAAGCGCGGGCCCAATTAGGACCCGTTGCGCCGCTTACGATTCGCTGATCGTTTCCCATGCCACCGCGCCCGCAGGCAGCCGCTGTTAAATAAATTGCTTGATTTAATCCGCTGAGCAGTGTTCACTGAGGCGATGAAAGCCGAGCCGACTGTGCGCTCCCACAGGTCGATGGGCACGCGAGAAGCGATCTTGTCGGCTGCCGAGTGGTTGTTTGCCGAGCGCGGAATGTATGCGGTGTCCAACCGGCAGATCAGCGAAGCGGCCGGACAAGGCAACAACGCCGCGGCTTGCTATCACTTCGGTACGCGGACCGAATTGCTGCGCGCAATCGAAAGCAAGCACCGCGAGCCCATCGAAGAACTCCGTGCGCAGATGTTGCACGACATCGGCGATTCGACCGAGCTGCGGGACTGGGTGGGCACCCTGGTACGCCCACTGACCGATCATCTGGCCGCACTGGGCAATCCGAGCTGGTACGCGCGTTTCGCCGCCCAGGCGATGGCCGACCCCACGTACCGCCACGTCGTCACCAGGGATGCGCTGGCGTCGCCCTTGCTGGCGCAGACGGTCGACGGCATCAACTGGTGCCTCCCCGATCTGCCCAAGCGTGTGCGTTCCGAACGCGGCGTGATGGCCCGCAACCTGCTGATGCATACCTGCGCCGAGCACGAAGGCGCACTGGCCGAGCACGGGCCGCGATCACGGTCCAGTTGGCCGGTCGCCGGTGAGGGACTGATCGACGCGATTGTCGGGCTGTGGCGCGCGCCGGTCCACGTGAGTGCAGCGGGCGAGTAACCACCCGAACAGCGAGGAGCACGATGACCGACATCGACTACCGATGCAGCCACCGATATCCCGGACTTCCCGATGACGCGGGCCGCGGGCTGCCCGTTCGCTCCACCCCCGGAATCGTTGGCGCTCAACGACACCAAGCAGCTCAGCAGGGTGCGGATCTGGGACGGCAGCACACCGTGGTTGATCCACGGCTACGACGCGATACGGGCGCTGTTCACCGATTCGCGCACCAGCGTCGACGACCGGCTGCCAGGGTATCCACACTGGAACGCGGGAATGCTGGCGACCGTGCACAAACGGCCACGGTCGGTGTTCACCTCGGATGCCGAGGAGCACACCCGCTACCGCCGGATGTTGTCAAAGCCCTTCACCTTCAAGCGCGTCGAAGCGCTGCGCCCGGCAGTGCAGAAAATCGCCGACGAGCGCATCGATGCCCTGCTGGCCGGTCCCAAGCCGGGCGACATCGTCAGCACTTTGGCGCTGCCCATCCCAACGCTGGTCATCAGTGAAATGTTGGGCGTGCCTTATGAGGACGCGGATTTCTTCCAGGAACAGGCGCACCGGGGCACGGGTCGCTACGCGACCGAAGAGGACACCGTTCAGGGCGCCGCGACGTTGGCGAAATACATTGCCAACATGATTCGCGCCAAGATGCCAAGTCGCTCCGAGGATTTGGTGTCCGACCTGGCCGAACGGGTCAACGCCGAAGAGATCAGCGTGCGCGAGGCCACCCAACTGGCCCTCGGCGTGCTGATCGCCGGTCACGAGACCACCGCGAACATGATCAGTCTGAGCATCGCGGCCCTGCTGGAACATCCCGACCAGCTGGCGTTCCTGCGTGACGTCGAAGATCCCAAAGCCGTCGCCGCCGCGGTCGAGGAACTGATGCGCTACCTGAGCATCATCCAAACCGGCCAACGCCGGATCGCCGTTGAGGACATCGAAGTCGGCGGCGAGACAATCCGAGCCGGCGAAGGCATCATTCTCGATGTCGCGCCGGCGAACTGGGATGCCCGCCAATTCCCCGATCCCGACCGGCTGGACCTGCGCCGTGACAACGGCGCGCACGTCGGATTCGGCTACGGACGTCACCAATGCGTGGGTCAGCAGTTAGCCCGCATGGAGTTACAGATCGCTCTGCCAACGTTGTTTCGCCGCGTCCCGACGCTGCGGCTTGCGGTGCCGGTCGAGGAGCTTCCGTTCAAACACGACACGTTGGCTTACGGCGTCTACGAGCTTCCCGTGACATGGTGAAGCCCGATCTCACGCTGGCCGTGCCGGATCTGTCCGGCAAGCTCGCGGTCATAACCGGGGCCAACAGTGGTCTGGGATTCGGTCTGGCGAAGCGACTGGCCGCCGCGGACGCCGACGTCGTGATGGCAATCCGCAGCAAAGCCAAGGGCGAGGCCGCGATCGCCGAGATCCGCCGCCAGGTTCCCGCCGCCAAGCTCAGCATCAAACAGCTGGATCTGGCGTCACTGGAAAGTGTTGCAGCACTGGGCGAGGAACTAGCGGCGCAAGGCCGGCCGATCGACGTCTTGATCAACAACGCCGGCGTGATGACCCCGCCGCAGCGGCAGGAAACCAGCGACGGCTTCGAGTTGCAGTTCGGCGCTAATCACCTGGGCCACTTTGCGCTGACCGGGCACCTGTTGCCACTGCTGCGCGCGGCGAAATCGGCCCGCGTCGTGACCGTGAGCAGCATCTCCGCGACGCAGCGCGGCCTCGATTTCGACGACGCCAACGCCCGGCAACGCTACAAGTCCATGCGCTCCTACGGCATCGCGAAGCTGGCGCAGCTGATGTTCGCGGTCGAGCTGGACCGGCGCAGCAGCCGCGGCGGCTGGGGCGTCATGTCCAACGCCGCGCACCCGGGACTGAGCAAAACCAACCTGCTCAGCGGCGCGTCCTATGGCCGGGACAAACCGACACTGCAGGCGCGGCTGACCAAGCTGACCTGGCGGCTGCTGCCGTTCATCTGGCTCGACGTCGACGAGGGCATCAAACCGGCCCTCTACGGGGCGGTTTCGCCGGACGCCGAGGGTGGCCGCTACTACGGACCGCGAGGTTTCTACGAAACCGCCGGAGGCGGCGTCACATTCGCCGGCGTCCCGCTGCTCGCGCGCAGTGAAACCGAAATGACGCGGCTGTGGCAGCTCTCCGAAGAGCTCACCGGCGTCACGTATCCGGGCTGACAGGCGGATGGGTTCTGAGACATGGAAGTGGTGAATTATGGCGTTCGTCGGCCGCAGTGACATAAAGGATCCCGGTGCCCAGCAGGACCAGTGGGAACGGTTGGCACGCAGGCGAGAGCGGCTGTACGCCGACGATGCGCAATTCGGTGTCACCCGGCCCGATGAGCAAATCGCCGCCGCGGCGCGCGCACCCGGGCTGCGGATCGCCCAGATCATGGCAACCGTGCTGCAGGGCTACGCTGACCGGCCGGCCCTGGGCCAGCGTGTCCGCGAAGTGGTTACCGATCCCGCGACCGGGCGCGCGACGCTGAATTTTCTACCGCGCTTTGAGACCGTCAGCTATGCGGATCTGTGGGCTCGCGTCCAAGCGGTGGCGAGTGATTGGCATTATCACGAGCAGCATCCGGTCCGGACCGGGGACTTCGTGTGTGTGCTGGGGTTCGCCAGCATCGACTACACCGCCCTCGAATGCGCCTGCATTCACCTCGGCGCGGTGGTGGTGCCGTTGCAGACCAGCGCACCGGCGACCCAGCACGCGCCAATCCTTGACGAGACCCAGCCACGAATCTTCGCCGTGGGAATCGACAACCTCGAGATTGCCGTCGAGGCAGCTCTCACCGGCACCGCGCCACAGCGCCTCATCGTGTTCGACTATGAACCGCGCGACGACGACCAGCGCGCCAGCTATGAGGCGGCGCGCGCCCGACTCACCGCTGCGGGGAGCGCATTGGTTATCGAGACGATCGATGACATTGTGGCGCATGGCCTCTCACTGCCATCCCCGCCGCTGCACGTCGCATCGGGCGAAGACGATCCGCTCGCGTGGGTGTTCTACACGTCCGGCAGCACCGGCACACCCAAGGGCGCGATGTTCACCGAGAGTCTGTGTATCGGCACCTGGCTCGCGCAGTCCGATCAGCCCGTCATCACGTTGAGCTACATGCCGATGAGTCACCTCATTGGCTACGGCTACGTGATCTTGACCTTGGCCAATGGTGGCACAAGCTATTTCGCCGCCAAGAGCGACCTGTCGACCCTGTTCGACGACCTGGCGATGGTGCGACCCACGTCACTGAGCCTGGTGCCGCGGGTCTGCGAGATGTTCTATCACCACTATCAGCGCGAGCTGGATCGGCGCGCCTTGGTCGGGGCCGCGTCCGACGAGACGGCCGAGGAACTCACCACCGCGATCCGTGAACAGATTCTGGGCGGTCGCGTGCTGGCCGTGGGCTGTGGTTCGGCCGCCTTGTCCCCGGAGATCAAGGAGTTCATGGAAATCGTGCTGGACCAGCATCTGCTGATCGGCTATTCGTCCACCGAAATCGCGGGTGGGATGATCGTGGCCGACGAGCATGTGCTGCGGCCGCCGGTGATCGATTATAAGCTTCTCGACGTTCCCGAGCTGGGTTACTTCAACACGGACAAGCCTTATCCCCGTGGGGAATTAGCGGTCAAGTCGGCTCGCTTCATGGCGGGCTACTACAACCGTCCCGATCTAACGGCCACGATGTTCGATGAGGACGGCTACTACAAGACCGGCGACATCATGGCCGAGGTCGGGGCGGACCGGTTGCGCTATGTGGATCGCCGCAACAATGTCATCAAGCTCGCGCAGGGTGAGTTCGTCGCCGTCTCGCGGCTGGAGGCGTTGTACTCGACCAGCCCATTGATTCATCAAATCTATGTCTACGGCAACAGCGAACGCTCCTTCCTGCTTGCCGTGATCGTGCCCGCCGAAGACGGTGCCGGCACGTCCATGATCGCCGACTCGCTACGGCACATCGCGCGCGACAACCAACTCAACGGGTATGAAATCCCCCGCGATTTCCTGATCGAGACGGAGCCGTTCAGCCTGGCCAACGGGCTGCTGTCGGGTGTCGGGAAATTCCTGCGGCCCAAGCTCAAAGCCCGCTACGGCGAGCGCTTGGAGCAGCTCTACGCGACCATGGCCGACGATCAACTCCAGCAGCTGCGCGCTTTGCGCACCGGCGGCGCCGGCCAGCCGGTGCTGGCGACCGTCGGTAAGGCCGTGCAGGCCACTCTGGGCGTGCCGGCGCCCGACGTTTCCCCGGAGGCCAGGTTCATCGATCTGGGCGGCGATTCGCTGTCCGCGCTGACCTTTTCGACACTGCTGGCCGACATCTACGGCGTCGACGTCCCCGTGGGTGTGGTGGTGGACCCGACCGGGGATCTGCTGCGCATCGCCGACCACATTGAACGCCACCGGAATTCCGACGCCCAGCGACCCAGCTACGCATCCGTGCACGGCACGGACGGCCACGAAGTGCGTGCCGGGGAGCTGCGCCTCGACAAGTTCATCGACGATGACGTCCTGAAAACGGCGATGTTGTTGCCCGCCCCGACCAATGCGATCCGTACCGTCCTGCTCACCGGCTCGACCGGGTTCCTGGGGCGCTTCCTCGGCCTGGAATGGCTGCAACAGCTCGCCGATTCGGGTGGCACCCTGGTGTGCCTGACGCGGGGCGCCGACGCCGCACATGCGCGCCGGCGCATCGAGGCGGCTCTGGATTCCGACGCCACGCTGCTCGAGCGGTTCCGGACCCTGGCCGACGGCCATCTCGAGGTCGTTGCCGGCGACATCGGTGAGCCCAATTTCGGGCTCGACAACACCACCTGGCAGCGCCTGGCCGAGACGGTGGATCTGATCGTGCACCCGGCGGCCCACGTCAACCACGTGCTGCCCTACCGGCAGTTGTTCGGTCCCAACGTCATGGGTACCGCGGAAGTGATCCGGCTGGCGATCACCGCCAAACTCAAACCGATCCACTACATCTCCACGATGGGCGTCAGTGCCGTCGCCCATCAGCTCGTGGACGAAGACTCCGACATCCGCCGCTCGGTCCCCGCCTGCGTCGTCGATGCCGGCTACGCCAACGGTTACGGGATCAGCAAGTGGGCCGGGGAGGTGTTGATGCGCGAGGCGCACGACCTGTGTGGAGTGCCGGTAGCGGTCTTCCGGCCGGGCATGATCCTCGCCGACGGCCGTTATGCGGGACAGCTCAACGTGCCGGACATCTTCACTCGCCTGCTGTTCAGTCTGGTGGCCACCGGTGTCGCTCCCCTGTCGTTCTACCGCGCCGGTGACCACAGCGGTCGCCCGCACTACGAGGGCCTGCCCGTCGACTTCCTTGCCGAAGCGATCGCCGCGATCGGAACGCGGCACGGCAGTGGCTTCGACACGTACAACACCACCAACCCGCATGATGACGGCATCTCCATGGACACGTTCGTCGACTGGATCATCACTGCCGGCTATCCGGTCGAAAAGATCGACGACTACCCGAGTTGGCTGACCCGGTTCGAGACGGCGATGCGCGCATTGCCGGAGCGGCAGCGCGCCCAGTCGGTTCTTGCCGTCCTGGACGTCTACCGTGAACCCATGCTCGCTATCGCCGGCTCTCCGGTGCCCGGCGCGCGATTCCGGTCCGCGGTCGAACACTCGGGTCGCGCCATTCCTCACGTGTCGCAGCAGTTGATCGCCAAGTACCTCGCCGACCTGGAACGGATCGGTGTGCTCACCAGGTGATGCCAACGAAGGGACGATGATGTCCAGCCCAGCCCACACCCTGTACCCCGAAGGCGTAATCGGCGCACCCAAGCACCGCCGCGGTCACGCGGCGGAAGTCAACACCGGACTGCCCCCCGGCACCGAGGTGTTCTCCGCCGACAACCACATCTCGGTGGCCGACGACATCTTCTACGAACGCTTTCCCGATGACCTCAAAGATCAGGCTCCGCGGATCTGGTACGAGGATGGCGCGTATCTGCTCGGCCGCCCGGGACAGTCAATGGTGGTCGGCGATTTCAGCGCGGTGCTCATGCAATACGACGACCTCGCCGGGGCGGCCACCAACAACGTCGAAGCCCGGCTTCGTGAGCTTGCCGAAGACGGCGTCGACAAGGAACTGGCCTTCCCCAACGCGGTGCTTGCACTGTTCCACTATCCCGACAAAGACCTGCGCGAGCGGATCTTCCGCATCTACAACGAGCACATCGCCGAGGTTCAGGAACGCTCCGACGGCCATTGCTACGGAGTCGGATTGATCAACTGGTGGGATCCCCGCGGCGCTCGTCGCACCCTCGAGGAACTGAAGTCGTTGGGGCTCAAAACATTTCTGATGCCGATCAGCCCCGGCATCGACGACAACGGCCAGCCCATCGATTACTCCAGCACGGCGATGAGCGCGGTATGGGACGAGATCGAAGAGGCCGGTCTGCCCATCACACACCATATCGGCGAGAGTCAGCCCAAGTTCCCCAGCGAGGTCAACAGCGTCGCGGTGGCCATGATGGTCAACATCGACTCATTTCGAGAGATGTTTTCCAAGTACATCTTCGGCGGAATCCTCGACCGGCACCGACGACTTCGCATGGGCTGGTTCGAGGGCGGAATCGCCTGGGTGCCTCCGGCGCTGCAAGACGCCGAGCACGTCCTGGCTTCCTACCAACATATGCTCAGACACCAGCCCGAGCATGAAATCCGCTACTACTGGGACACCCACATGTGCGCCTCGTTCATGGTCGACGGCGTGGGCCTGCGACAGATCGACGAGATCGGAATCGACAAGGTGATGTGGTCATCCGACTACCCGCATAACGAAAGCACCTTCGGCTATTCCGAGCGGTCGCTGGCCGCCGTGGTCGACGCCGTCGGTCCCGAGGACGCCGTCCGGGTGGTCGGCGGCAATATCAAG
The DNA here is from genome assembly GCA_963832935.1 of uncultured Actinomycetota bacterium. Classification (GTDB taxonomy): domain Bacteria; phylum Actinomycetota; class Actinomycetes; order Mycobacteriales; family Mycobacteriaceae; genus Mycobacterium. The sequence goes on along the minus strand of CAWHWA010000003.1, from coordinate 665,329 downwards.
AAATTCCTGGGAATCTAGAAGGCATGCGCCCATGACGAATTCAGTGTCTGCCCGCGGCTCGCTCATCGACATACCCGACGAGCCGGACTGGGCCCGCATGCGCACGGAAACCGGAGCGCGGCTGCGTTCCGCGATGGCCGAGCACGGCGTCGACGCGCTGATCCTGCTGATGAACGGCTACGTCGGATACGCGACGGGGGCCAGCTGGCCGCTGTTGGACGCGGGTCTCTCGCACGTGGAGCGCCCGGTCGCGGTCGTGCTCGCCGATGACGTGCATCCGCACCTGTTCATGCCGTTCCGCAGCGGAGCGTCCGCGGAGTCACCGGTGCCCGACGACCATCTGCATGGCCCCGCCTACCTCGAATTCGACCACGGTGTAGAGGATTTCGCGCGGAAGCTGGTCGAGCTCGTCCCGCCGGGAGCGAGTATCGCCGTCGACGAGCTCACCGGGGCAATGCGGCGGGCGGCGCCCACGCTTTTCCCCGCGGGCCCGCCGACGGACGCGGCGATCGTGCTTGGCGCCGCGCAATTGGTGAAGACCCGCGACGAGCTGTCCTGTCTGCGCAGGGTGGCCCGCATCACCGAACGAAGCGATCGTCGACGTGCAGAAAGCACTGGTGCCGGGAGTACGGCAGATCGATCTTTCGGCCACCTTCGTCCGTCGCGCGTTCGAACTCGGGGCCACCACCAACATGCTGGAAGCCATCTGGCAGGTGATGCCGAGTTCGCGGGAAGCCGGAGTATGGACGACGCATGGCGATCTTGCGTTGCCGCTGCTCCCCACCGAACGTGAGCTGGCCGCCGGCGATGTGCTGTGGACCGACATCAGCATCACCTACGCACGGCTACTGCTCGGACTTCGGCCGAACCTGGGTTGTCGGCCAGCAGCCCACACCACGACAGCAAGATCAATTCCGTCAATGGCGAACCATCCTGGACGCCGTGCTCGCGGTGACCAAAGCCGGTGTGACCTCAGGTGATTTGGCGCGCGCGGCGATCGCGGCCAACGGCGGCCGCAAACCGTGGCTGCCGCATTTCTATCTGGGCCACGGCATCGGCACCTACCCCGCCGAAGCTCCGATGATCGGAACGGATCTCGGCGAGGAGTTCGACGACAACTTCGTCCTTCCACCCGGAACGGTTCTGGTTTTGGAGCCCGTGGTGTGGGAGGACGGAACAGGAGGCTATCGCAGTGAGGAGATCGTGGTGATCACCGAAGGCGGCTACGCGCCGATTACCGACTACCCCTATTCCCCTTATGGCGACTGAAGTCCTGCCCGACGCGCCCGCACTACGATCCGGACGCCGGGACCGGGCGCTGGCCCAAATGGACGAACACGGCCTCGACATCCTGGTGCTCGGCCGGCAAGCCAATATTCGCTACGTCACCGGCGCGCCGCAGCTATGGATCGCCGGGACACGACCATTCGGTCCGATGTGTGTGGTCGTGCGCGCCACCGGAGACATCTACCTCAACAGCACCGACGACGAGGGGGTCCCGGAGGAGATCGGCCACGACCATCTGTACGGGCTGGCCTGGAATCCGATGACGCTCATCGACGTGCTGAAGAAGGTCGACGGTGCCGAATCGGCGCGGCGAGTCGGAACCGACGCGATCACACCGACTTTCGCCGCGTTGCTGCCCGAGGCGTTTCCCAATGCCGAACTCGTCGATGCCGAGCCGGCGATGCGCGCGGCGCGGCGCATCAAGACACCAGACGAAATCGCGGCGATGGAGCACCGCACTTCGTATCGCCCAACACGGACTCGCCGACTGCCCTGGGCGAGTTGGCCCCGGGGGTGTCGGAGCGGACGCTGGCCGGGGTGATGATGGAATCGATGGCGGCGGGCGGGGTCAGCACGCCGGCCACCCAGGACGCCGCGTGGGTGACTTCGCGGGAACACCCCTGGCGCCGCGCCCACCCACCCGCCGAGGTCCGGCCGGGCGACCTAGTCGCATTCGCCGCCGGCGCCTTGGCGAATGGCTATGTCGATCGAGGTGGGCCGAACCTGGCCGGCCGGCGATACCGTCGACGATGCGGCACGCAAGCTCTTCGGGCGGTCGAACACGCTGTACGACAAGATGCTTGCTGCTTGTCGCCCCGGTGCGTCCACCCGCGATCTGCTCGCCGCGTATGACGCGGCCGGCGAGCCGATACCGCCGATGCCGATAGCGCATGGGCTGGGGCTGGGTTTCGATCCGCCCGTCGTATCCGAAACGCTCCTGGCCGCAGGCGAACACGACCAGCTCGAGGCCGGGATGGTGTTGGCGATTACCGGCTACGTATGGCAGCACGGCATCGGCGCGGTGTTCCGCCGCGACACCGTCCACATCACCGACGATGGTGTCGATGTGCTGACCACCAGCCCGCCTTGGGTCGACGGGAGCTAGGCGACACGTCCTTCCTCGGCCAGGGCGGCGTCGAGTAAATCACCGATGCAATACCGCTCCCACGCGGTCAGCAGGTTCGACAGCATCTGCAGCGGCGCACGCACGCTCTCGTCGTCCCTGATGCGCGGATCCTTGCGGGTGCTGGGTATCGGTGTCAAATCTCTTGCGGATCAACGCCGGAACGTCCAACAGCCACGCAACCCCCATCACCGCCGCGTAGAGCAACGTGTGCCGGCGCAACCGGGCCGGATCGAGATGCGGGCCGCCGTGACGCTGGACTTCGGTGACGAACAGCTGCAGCAATTCGTCGAGATGGACGTCCCACAGCTCGGTTTCGGTACCGGACATGGCTCCCCAGATCGCCATGCCCATATTCATCTGGCCGACGCATCCCCAGTCCATCAGACCGCAACGCAGACTCGTCGTCGCCATCTCGCCAAAACCACGCGTTGTCGATGTTGGCGTTCCAATGGCACAGCGCGACATAGTCGGCGTCGTTGCCCAGTTGGCGGGTGATCGTGTGCTCGTGGTGCGCGAAGCGGGGCACGTCGGCGCGCAGGCGCGCCAGGAATTCGGCTGAGCCCACATGGTCGGGCAGTAGCCCGGGATGGGTTTCGGCGAACTCGGCCAGTTGGTTCACCCGTCGTTCCAGTTTGTCCACGGACAGCGGTGCCCGCTCACCCACCGTCGCGGCCTGCACGTCCAGCGGAAAGTGCGCGGTCTCTCGCGCCGGAAGCCGCCCCGACCGATGGGTGCCGGCAAGCCGGGCCAGCGCGGTGAGCAGCGCGCGGTAATGCTGCTAGGGGTTCGGGCATTTCGTAGTCGAGGCACTTGTGATATTGCCGTTCGATTCCGTTGTCGCCGAATCGGATTCGTTCCGTGATCAGTATTCCGGTGCCGCTGCGCCGGTGATAGTCGCCGAACAGCGCGCTGGGCACCGCGATGGGAAATCCGGGTACCCGCGACAGCGAGGCGAATCGCACCTCGGGCTCCATCTGCGTCTTGCCGCGATCGCGCGTCGGGTTGTCGAGATCGCGGGAGAACTTGACGAACAAATCGGTGTGCAGACCCGGTGTAGGCGCATCGTATTCGACCGACAGCACCACCTTGCGTCCCGTGCTGCCGCCGTGAATCTCGGCGAAGTCGGTAATCGCGGCGACGGCGTTGCCGTTCGTGAGGACGCCGGAGGCCCGAAACGCGTCGGTCAGAAACCGGGCCCCGCCGTCGCGCAGCGAGACGGGGTCAGCGGGGAATCGACAACCCGGACTGATCACCGGTGACCCAGCAGTGATCCTCGGGGTGCGTCACGGATCACCAGGTTTGTTCGGCTGCGCGCACCAGCATGTGGTTGACCGCCACCCGGCGGTCGCGGGTCACCATGAACAGGACCGCATCGGCGATGTCTTCGGGCCGCAGTTTGACCATGCCCGCGGTCTGGCGTTCGAACGCCTCCCGCGACGATTCGGCCAGATGGGAGAAGAGTTCGGTATCGACGGTTCCGGGGCCCACCACTCCGACCCGGACCCGCTTGCCGAGTACCTCTTGGCGGAGCCCCTCGCTGAATGCGTTCACCCCGAATTTGGTCAGCGAATACACCGCGGTGTTGGGTCGGGCCACCCATCCGGCGGTGGAACTGACGGTGACCAGGTCGGCCACGCCACGCCCCGAGTCGGCGGCCGCCTCGATCAGGTGGGGCAGCGCCGCTCGGGTGGCATAGAGGACCCCCTGCACGTTGACCGCCACCATCTGATCCCAGTCCCCCAGCGGCGCCTGGTCCGCGGGCCCCGACTGCATGAGCCCGGCGTTGTTCACCAGGATGTCGAGGCGCCCCAACTCCGCAACGGTGCGCTGCACGGCGGACGCCACCTGCTCGGCGTCGGTGACGTCGGCGGCCACGACCAGCGCGGTGCCTCCGGCGGATTCGATCTCGGCTTTCAGGTCGGCCAGCCGTTCGGCCCGGCGGGCCAGCAGGGCGACTGCGCTGCCCTCGCGCGGCCAGCGCCTTCGCCGTTGCCGCGCCGATGCCGCTGCTGGCCCCGGTGACCAGCGCCGCGGTTTTCGACAGAATTTCAGCGTCATGCTTCGCCTCTCGTTCGCGAGGACTTCGTGGACAACATAATCGGTGTCCTCGCCCAAGTCGGGTGCGCCCCGTTCAACGCGCGCCGGCCCACGTGTCATCCGCCATGACGGCCCCAATATCGGACGCTGGCCTTCGCGGTGATCGGAGACGAAGCGATACAGCTCACGGTCCCAGAGTTGTTGATCGCCGATCACATCGATCGCGGTGGCGCTCTTGGTGGCCGGCACTCCCGCTATGCGCAGACGATGCGCGAGATCTTCGGCATCGTGGCTCCCGGTCAGCCGCGCCAGATCGGCGTCGAGCGCTTCGCCGTGTTGGCGTCGGTCTTCCAATGCGGCGTAGCGGGGATCGTCGGCCAGCGCGGGGGCGTCGAGCACGTCACATAACCGGTGCCATTCGGGCTCGTTTGCGACGGCAACGCTGATCCAAGAGCCATCCGTGCAGGGATAACAGCCGTGCGGGCACATGTCGGGGTGGTTGTTGCCAGCGGGCCCGAGGCGTCGCCCGGTAAGGCTCTGTTCGAGCAGGCAGTCCCCGATCATCGAGGAAAGCGTTTCAACGGCCGATATGTCGACGAATTGCCCTGCGCCACAGAGCTCGCGGTGCAGCAGTGCCACCACGGCAGCGTATGCCGCCGCCGCCCCGACCGTGGAATCCCCGTAACGCATGCTGGTTCCGAGCGGGGGCCCACCCGGATAGCCGACCAGCGGAGCAAGCCCGGCCAGCGCGGCGAAGCAGGGTGCGTAGCCGGTCTGGTGACCGAGTGGCCCGTCGTTGCCCCACATCTTGATCGACACCGAGATGATGTCCGGTTTGATCTCGGTGAGCTGCTGATACCCCAAGCCTTGGCGCTCCATCGCACCCGGGCGCAGGTTGTTGATGACGATGTCACTGCGGGCGATCAGCTCCCGCAGTTGCGCCATGCCCTCGGCCGACTTGATATCGATGTCGACGCTCAAGATCTCGGGATTGATGCTCAGAAAGAACGGCGCGTGGTTGATATCGGTGCCGCCGTAGGCGCGCATCTCCTCGGGCAGGGCCGCCGTCTCGACCTTGATCACCTCGGCGCCCAAGAGCGCCAGCAGCTTGCCGGCGTACGGACCTGCCCACACCTTGGTGAGCTCCACGACACGCACCCCTTCCAGGGGGCCACCGCGCGGGTTCTTCGGCGGCTTCAGCTGTGCCGACTTCACCGCCGGCGGCGGGTGCGCAGTATCGAGCCGGTCCAGGACCGCCGTGGTGTGCTGACCGAGCGCGGGTGCGGCCGAGGTGATTTCAGCCGGCGATGCGCTGAGCGTATACGGCACCGTGGGATAGGCCGCCTCGCCCAACACGGGGTGGTTGACGGCCTGAAAGAAACCGCGGTGGCGATACTGCGGCGCGTGGTGCAGGTCCGCGGCGTCATTGACCGGAACCAAGCGGCACGCCCAGGCGCTGGGCTTCGTCGGCGGCCGTCTCCTTGGCCAAGTCGCGGACCCACGTCGCGAAACCCCGCTGAAACGCCGTCACTTTTTCCGGAGTGACGGAGAACTCCAGCCAGTCGTCGTCGAAATCGTCGAGCCAAACCGGGCGACCCATCAGTTTCTTGACGGCCGAGCCAGTGGGCGCGGCTGGTCATGTACAAGTAGACGAAGCCATCGGCGCACGCGAAAAACGATGCCGGGCCCTGCTGGTCGTAATCGTCGCGGGTACCCGCGGCGGGGACTTCACCGGTGATCAAGCGCCCCAGAATGCAATCGGCGCGGGAGACCAGCACGGCATGCTGGGAAACGTCGATGAACTCACCGCGGCCGGTGTGCAGACGCCCGAACAACGCGGCCGCAATGCACAGCGCGGCCTCCAGCCCTGCTTCGTAGTCGGCCATGAACCGGCCCGGCCCCTGCAGTGGCGGCTTGCTGGGGTCCGGATGGCTGGGGGTGTGATATCCCCAGCCGCTGGCGTGGAATACGTTGATGCTCTTCGCATTCGCGTATTCGGCCGCGGCGCCCTGGCCAAACGGGGTGACCGAGCAAAACACCACACTCGGGTGCTGCTGCGCCCAGCTCGTCGCGCCGTCATCGATGACCGCATCGGCGGAGTCGATGAGCTTGTGCAGGCACTCGACATCGGCCGCCGAGGTGGTGTCGAGAACGACGGACTCCTTGTTCGTGTTGAGGTACGCGAACAGGACACTGCCTTCACACCCGGCCCCGTCGCCGAGGACGGGCGCCATAGCCCGAGTTGGGCTACCGCGCCCCGCCGCCTCGACCTTGATCACCTCGGCGCCGAAGTCGGCCAGCAGCTTTCCGCAGTACTCCCCTGCGACCGACTCCGACAGCTCAACGACCCTGAAACCTTTCAGCGCCGACATGCGAGCTCTCCCAAAACGGTCAGGGCTTCGCGCGTCCCGAGCGGCTCAGGCGCCACTCCGGCGGGAAGTTCATGTCGTTGTCCTTCACCACGTTGTTGAGACCCTTGTTGAAAGTGCCCTCGGTGAGGTCGACGTCGTTCTCCTGGTCGTTCTGGATCATCGGCAGCATGCCCTCGACCATGCCGACAAGAAGGCTGCCGAAGTACTCACCCTTGTGCTGCTTATAGAGTTCCAGGAACGTCTTCTGCACCGCGACCGTGTCGGTCGGACGGGACTTCGAACAGGCCATCGCGTACTTCAGGGTCTCCGCTTCCAGGTCCTCGCGGGGCACGACGCTGTTGAGGAACCCGCAGTCGTACATCTCCTTCGCGCTGAACGGCCGCCCGGTGAACAGCATTTCGGAGAACTTGCGCAGGCCCATGGTCTCGGCCCACCACCACAGCCGCGGCCCCCAGCCGACATATCGGAACGCCGGGTGTCCGAACAGGGCGTCATCGGACGAGATCACCAGGTCGGCGTCGCCGGCCTGGTAGAAGTGCCAGCCGTAGCAGTAGCCCTTGGCCTCGATGATGCTGACCTTGCGAAGCTCCTGCAGGGGACGGTTTCCCGCGCGGGCCTTGGCGTAGAAGTCGGTCACCGTGGATAGGTAGCGGTAGGAGCCACCGGGCGGGTACTTCACATCGTCATCGTTGATCGCCGAGCTCGTGCAGCAGCGGCATGCCGGGGTTCTCGATCATGCCCCGTTGTTCGGGCAAGTCGCCGCCGCTGCCGAAATCTTGCCCCTCGCCGCGGATTACGACGACCTTGACATCATCGTCGACGTTGCACTTGTGGATCAGGTCGGCATAGAGCTGTCGCATCCCCAAGCTGGTGGCGTTCTGCGCGTCTGGCCGATCGAAGGTGATGTAAGCGATTCGGTTCTTCTTGTCCTTCTCGAACCTGATGTACTGCGCGGCTTCTTCTTTCATCTTTTCGTAATCGTAGTCAGGCATGACTTGTCTCCACTTCGTTGTGCTTAATAGAGTTAGTGATTATTTGAGCAAGCTGCCCGCGTCGACGGGAAGAGAAACGCCAGTGACATAACGAGATTCGTCCGAGGCGAGGAATAGGACCGCGTTGCTGATATCGGCGGGCTCCACCCAGGGCACCGGCATGGTGTGCATCATCTGTGAGATCGGGGCGAAGTCGTCGGGCCCGGGGTCGGGCAGATCCGGCCGGAAGAGCCGGTACGTCTGGTCATTCATCAGCATGGTGGTGCTGACCTGGGTGGGCAGCACGGTGTTGACGCGGACCATCTGCGGGCCCAGTTCGACGGCGAAGGCACGCATGAGGCCGATGACGCCGTGCTTGGCGGCGATGTAGTGGCCGGTGTTCGGGTAGGCCTTATGGCCGCCGACGGAGCTGGTGAGCACGATCGACCCACCACGGCCTCCCGAAAGGATATGCGGGACACCGGCTTTGACGGTGTGCCAGACGCCGCTGAGGTTGATGTCGATCATGTCCTGCCAGATGTTCTCCGCAATCTTGTGCAGCTTCCGGCCGTCGGTACCCACACCCGCGTTCGCGACAATGATGTCGAGCCGGCCGAGTTGTTCCACACCGCTGTCGACGGCGGCTTTGAGCGCCTCGTAGTCGCGAACATCGACTTGCGCGGTGACGATGCGACGGTCGAGGTCCTTGACCAGGTCGGCGGTCTCGGCGAGATCCTCAGGGGTCGCGTGCGGGTAGCTCAGGTTGTCGATCGGCCCGCAGATGTCGATCGCGATGATGTCGGCGCCCTCCTGCGCCAAGCGCACCGCATGACTGCGGCCCTGCCCACGAGCGGCGCCACTGACGAAGGCGACTTTGCCCTCGACCCGGCCCGTCATCAGGACACCAGCGTCGGGCAGGGTTTCCCAGCCACGCACCGACGACGTCGGGCTGAGCGTGGCGTTCGCCAGATCGGGCTCCCACTCCGGGAAGCGCTTGAGGATCTCTTCCAGGGCGACCCGGCCTTCCAGCCGAGCCAGCGCCGAGCCGAGGCAGAAGTGGGCGCCGACGCTGAAGGTGAGGTGCGGCCGGGCGGCGCGATGGATGTTGAATTCGCCCGCATCGGGACCGAACTGCCGCTCGTCCCGGCAGGCGGCCCCGATCAGCATCATCATCACGCTGCCTTCCGGCACCGTCTGGTCATAGAGGCTGACGTCGCGAGTCACATAGCGCGCCATGTGCGGCGCGGGCGGCTCGAAGCGCAGCAACTCCTCGATCGCCTGCGGGATGAGCGAGGGATTTTCGACGAGTTCGCGACGCTGGTCGGGATGCTCCGCGAGAACCTTGCCCGCCCAACCGATCAGCCGCGTCGTCGTTTCGTTGCCCGCGCCGGCCACGACGTTGAGGTAGACGAGAATCTCTTCGCGAGTCAGCCGGCGGGTGGTGCCGGTCTCGTCGACGAATTCGACGTTGAGCAGCTCGGTCATGATGTCGTCGGACGGATTGTCGGCACGCCAGTCGATGTAGGCCTCGAACTGCTCGCCCACCGACAAGCCATGCTCGGCGGCACTCATCGGTTTGCCGGGCTCGGTGCGCAGCTGGGCGTTGCCGCGATCGCGGATGTACTCCTGATCGTCTTCGGGAATGCCGAGCAGCGCGCTGATGACCTTCATCGGCATGATCGCGCCCAGATCGGTGACGAAGTCGAATCGGCCGGAGCCCACCAACGGATCCAGCGATTGCGCGCAGAACTCGCGGATCATCGGCTCCAGCGCGGAGATCTTGCGGGGCGTGAACATCCGGGACAGCAGCTTGCGGTGCACGTCGTGGATCGGCGGGTCCTCAAAGATCAGCAAGCCCGACGGGATCTCGAGGTTGGCCTTGATCAGCTCCATGATCACGCCCCGGGCAGAGCTGTACGTGCCGTGGTCGACGATGCCCTTGTTGACATCGGCGAACCGGCTCAGCGCGTAAGAAGTCGTATTCGGAGTTGTAGTAGAGCGGCGCCTCGTCACGCAGGCGCGCAAACATCGGATACGGGTCGGCGATGAGCTCGACATCGTATGGATCGAAACTGACATGGCTCTCGGTGCTCGCCGTCACGAAATCCCTCCTAGCGCTGCGAATTCCGCTGGGATATCGTCTGCACAAGTCCTGGATGGCAGTGCGTCAGCACCGGATCCGGTTCGGGCAATTTGTACACTCCGCTTAAATGGTCGCTCTGAAAAGTGCACGGACTCGGCTGACAGAGGCTCGCCGACGGCCCGTGAGCGTCGGCTTTCTCTATTCTCGTAGAGAACCATATAGCGCATGCTCTGGCAAGCCCCAGCGTGACCGCTGCAGAGATCCGCCGCTTAGCCCGTGCCGAGCTGCGGCGCGGCTCGTGGTGCGGTCATCGGTTGGTAGCCGCCCCTTCTGCGGACTCTTGAGGATGCCGGCAGCGATAGCCGACAGGATCGAGTCGAGTTGCTCCGCGACTGTCGATAATCCGGTCGCCATGGGCGAACCGCATCAGCAGACCGTTGATGAACGTCAGCGTGACGTTGCTCAGATCCTCGACCACGGCCGATTCCAATTCGGCTCCGTGCGGCATGAGTTGGACGAGGATCTCGCGGTGCAGCTTGGTGAATCGCGTCGGTGGCCTGCTGCAGAATCGCGGCCATCGCGGGATCGCGCGCGGCCTGCATCGTCAGTTCGTACCTGGCCTTCGTCCAGGACAACTGCGGCTCGGTTGCGGCTTGAATTACCACCTGCGACAACAGCGACGGAGAGGGATTGTCGCCCCGACCATCGGCACTGTCGGCGATGGACTGCAGCTCGTTCCAGATCCAGCTCAGCCAGCCGCTCGGCGACCGCACGCAACAGTGCGGAGCGGGTCCGGAAATAGAAGGACGTGGTGCCGTCGGGAACAGCGGCCTTGCGGTCCACCTTGAGATGACTCAATCCCTTGGCCCCGTCCGCGGCCAACAGCTCGATCGCCGCATCGCACAGGTCGCGGCGGCGCTCCGCGGGATTGGGCTTTCGTCTTTTCGCTGACACAGATGTGTATCGAGCCATGAACGCAGGCTTTCGTGGCAAGGAACTAAAGTGAATATTCGCTGACTTGCAGCACGACCTTACTCTATGTTCGTAGTGTCCGTAAAGTGATCGGTTGCTCGCGTCGCTCACCCGACGGTGTCATCACGAAAGGGATGCGGTGGCGTTCCACGGTTCAACGATCTCCACGGCGACCGCCCGGCTGACCGCGTCATCGTGCTCGGCGCGGTGGCATGCGGATGCCACGCGACTCAGCACCCGGCCGCACCCGCCGCCTCGACCGGCACCCCGCCCGCCACCAAGGCGTCGGCAACCCCATCCGTGGCACCGGTGATGCGAATTCAGCCGTTGGCGGTTCGTCCGGTCGAGAAGTCGCAGCCGACCACACCCGACAAGTGCCCCGCGACGAATCCGGATGCCCCGGCCCCGCCGGCCAACGTCCTCGTCACCTGCGATCTCGCCCGGACCACGCGATATACCGTTGGGCCCGGAGACGATGCGGCTCGACCTGACACACGTGGACCCACCCAAGGCGCTCACATCGGATTTCTACGAGGTGAATCTGACCATGGACACGGCATCTGCGACGGCGTGGGCGTCGTACACCGCGGCACATCTACACGCCCACATCGCGTTCATTCGCGACGATCTCGTCCTGGAAGCGCCGATGATCCAGGAACAGGTCACGTCCGGGCAGATCGCGATGACGACCCAAACGGCTCAGGCCGCCGCCCAGTTGGCCCAATTGGCAGGCCGCCCGGCATGACCGACCTTGCCATCGGCTTCCTCAACGGATTTGGACTTTCGCCAGTGGAGTTCGTCGATCTTGCCGCGGACCTTGGCTGCCGCTACATGTCGGCGGTTGTGCAGGGCGCGCCATTGGTGCCGCTCGGCTATCGCGCCCTTTTCCCTCAAGGACGATGCCGCGCTGCGCAAGGACGTGCTCGCCGCGATGAAGCACCGGGGCGTAGCCGCCTCTCTCGGCGACGGGTTCCTGGTGCTGCCGAACACCGAAATCAGCGCATTCGGTGTGGATCTCGATGTGCTGGCAGAGCTCGGCGTACCCCGAATCAACGTCGTCAGCCTCGACCCCGATCTGAATCGGACGTTCGACCAGTTCGCCGCACTGACCGAACTGGCCGCCCAGCGCAGCATCGAGACCGTCGTCGAACTGGTACCGGGACTGACCGTGGGTGATTTGTCCACCGCACTGGCCGCACGAGAACACGTCGGGCGATCCGACTTCCGATTGTTGATCGACACCATGCATTTGGTGCGCTCCGGATCCAGCGCCGCGGACCTCGCGGCTGTTGACCCCGAATACATCGGCTACGCCCAACTCAACGACACGACGCTGCGGCCACGGTTGGACAACTACATGGAGGAAGCCATGTTCGAGCGCATGGTGCCCGGCGAAGGCGAACTACCGCTCGCCGACATCCTGTCCGTGCTTCCCCACGACATTGTGCTCGAAATCGAAGTACCAAGGCGGTCATTGGCGTTGGCCGGGGTCAGCCCGATCGATCGGGTGCGCCCATGTGTCGAGGCGGCGCGCCGTTTGTTAACTGAACGTGGGCAATAACTTTCAGCTCGGTACGCGTAGCGGCAGCCCGGCGGCACGATAGATCGCATCGATGACGGTCATGTTCTCGATCGCGTCCTGCGGATCTGGTCTTCACCGGCGCGCCTCGCAGCACCGCGTCGGCGAATGCGTCGAGCTGGTAGGCGTAGGAGCACGGCGCGGAAATCGCTCCACGCGGTTGTCGTCGGCCGTCCGGACCGAGAGACGATGGAACATCTGGGGCATTACCGGATTGAGCACGTCGAGCTCGCCGCGGTCGCCGACCACTTTGGCGCTGATGTCGAAGCAGCCGCCGCGACCACATCGAGCAGCGCACCCGGCCGGTGTGCCCGCCGGCAAAGCGCAACTCGGCCGTCATGGCCCGGTCGACCTGGGATCGCGCAATTTCGCCTGTGCCGAAACGACTTCCGGGGTCGAAGCCGCCGAACGTGCGGGCCATGTTCACCGCATAGCACCCGGCGTCCATCGTCGCGCCGCCGGCCAGCGAATAGTCGTACCGGATGTCGGAGAACTTCGGCAGCGGGAAGCATAAGGCCGTTTCCACCCGCTGGAGCTTGCCCGAGCTCCCCCGAGGCGATGATCTCCTCAACCCGCAACGCCAGCGGATGGTAGCGATAGTGGAAGGCCTCCATCACCACCCGGTCCGACGTCGCCGCCAGCTCGGCGATCTCGCGGGCTTCGGCGGCGTTGGCGGTGAACGGCTTTTCGCACAGCATGTGCTTGCCGGCGGCCAGCGCCGCTCGGGTCCACTTGCCGTGCAAGCCGTTTGGCAGGGGGTTGTAGATCGCATCGATATCCGGGTCGGCGATCAGCATGTCGTAGTCGTCGTGCACCCGGGCGATGTGGTGTTTGGCGGCGAAGGCCTGCGCACGCGAGCCGTCGCGGGCGGCCACCGCGGCGACCACCACCTCGGCGTTGTCCTTGGCGGGGTTGATCAGTGCCATGGGCGCGATCCGGGCGGCACCCAGGATGCCGATGCGCAGTGGGGTTTCGTGTCCAGACACGAATGCGACGCTAGCACTCGGTCTAATCCGGCACGGCCATCGCGCTTGCGGCCTAGTTGCCGGGCGCTCGACGGGCGAAGGCCGGGGCGCGCTCGGGCCTGACCCCGACACCGATGAAGTATGCGGGCACGAAGGACAGCCAGGGCAGTCGCTGCATCACCCCCAGGAAGGCCGCCGGCGGAGTGGGGTCAGCCCCGCGAAGCAGCGGCCCGAGTCCCCGCTGCAGGAACCGTTGCACCCCTTGGGTCACCGCGGTGGGAAACAACCGGCGACGCCGCACCGCCGCCAGATCCCGATCCGTGACCCGGTGCTGCCGCAGCGGCTCGGCCAAGATGGTCGCGGCGGCCACGGCATCTTGGACCGCCAGGTTGATGCCGACGCCGCCCAGCGGTGACATCGCGTGCGCGGCATCTCCAATGCACAGCAGGCCATCGGTGTGCCAGCGGCGCAGCCGGTCCACCCGGACATCGAGGTGCTTGATCTCGTCCATGGACGTCAGCGTCGCGACCGCTGCGGCGGATTCCGGTACGCAGTGCGCCGACGTCGCGGCGAAACGCTTCGATGCCTTTCGCGCGCAACTCCGCGTCAGTCCCCTTCGCCCCGATGTAGGCGATCTGGTTATAGCCCTCACGCGGGATCACCCCAAGGGCCTTGCCGGGACCCACCCGCGGCAAAAACGAGAACTCCGATCGCCGTCGCGCGGCAGCCTGAACCACCACACGTCGAAGTTCACCGGGTATTCGCGACTCTGCAAACCCGCCGCGCGGCGCGCCGTCGACCACCGGCCGTCGCATGCGATGGTCAACTCGGCCCGTCAACTCCCCCGGCCCCTCGGGGCCTTGGTAGCGCACACCGGTGATCCGGCCGCCCTCCCGCAGCAGTCCGGTGGCCTCCGTGTTCATCCGCAACGTGAACGTCGGTTCCTCCTGGGCGGCGTCGGCGAGCAGGTTGAGCAGATCCCACTGCGGCACCATCGCCACAAAAGGATGCGGTTGGCGCAACCGCCCGAAGTCGACATACGTCACCGACCGGCCGTCCGATTCAAATTTCGCGCTGTGAACCTCGCTGTGCGGCAAGGCCGCGAAGCGCTCCCACAGGCCCAGCTCGTCAAGCAAGCGCATCGTGGTCGGATGCACGGTGTCACCGCGAAAGTCGCGGAGGAAGTCGCCATGCTTTTCCAGCAGCGTGACCTCGACACCTGCCCGAGCCAACAGCAGCCCGAGGACCATCCCGGCCGGGCCGCCACCGATCACCGCGCAGGTTGTTGTCTCCGCCATCGTTGCTCCGAAATCTATTGCGGCATAATGCGATTAATTGAGCATTTGCGGGTCGACGTCGTAGACCGAGACGGGCTCGGTCAGCACCCCGTTTTCCGCGACGTAGCGATCCCACAACGCGAGAAGTTCGGCAAGCTTGTCGGGGTGCGACGCTGCCAGGTCGTGGATCTCGCCCCGGTCGCCGGAAAGGTCGTAGAGCTGCCAAGCGCCCGGGCCGTAGGGCGGGGGCAGGTAGAGGGCCTTCCAGTCGCCTTGGCGGATCGCGCGGCGGCCGAACAATTCCCAACCGGTGCCGGTGTCGCCCGGGTGCACCGCCTCGGTATCGCCGGACAAGTACGGCACCAGCGAGCGGCCGAGCATGGGTGCGACTTCGCGACCGCGATAGGAGGTACCGGGATGTTCGACGCCGGCAAGCTCCAGCACGGTCGGAGTGATGTCCATGACGGTCGCGAACGCCGTGCCGATCTCGTCTTGGCGCGTGAATCCCGGCCAGGTGACGAAGCCGACCACCCGAATCCCGCCCTCTGTGGTGAACGCCTTGTGCAGGCGCGACGGCGCCGTCGCGGCTTGTGCCCAGCGGGGGCCATACCAAATGAACGAGGTGGGCCGACCCAGGTTGTCGAGGCTGTTGTCGCAGTTCTTTTGGATCTGCGCGACGATTTGGGGGCCGCGCAGTGGCATCGCCTCGACGATCGCACCCTCGGCGCCGTTGTCGGACATGAACATCACGACGGTGTTGTCCAGCTCGCCGGTCTCGGCCAAGTAGTCGATCACCCGGCCGATGTTCCAGTCCATGCGATCCACCATCCCGGCGTAGACCTCCATGGAGCGGGCCGAAATCGCGCGCTCCTCGTCGGTCATATCGGCCCACTCCGGTGCACCGTCGGCCACGACCGGGTGTGGCTCGACATCCGGTGCGCACAGGCCGAGGCGTTTGAGCGCCGCCAACCGTTCTTCGCGCAACGCGTCCGGGCCGGCGTCGTAACGACCACGGTATTTCGCGACGGATTCGTCGGGCGCCTGCAGCGGCCAGTGCGGGGCCTGAAACGGCAGATACGCGAAGAACGGCCGGTCGTCATCCTCGGCGCGGTCGCGGAAGTAGCTCAGCAAGGTGTCGGTGTAGGAATCCGAGGAGTAGAAGTCTTCGCCCACCGTGACGAACTGGTCATCCTCGGTGTAAAGCGTTGGCACCGGCGAGAACCCGCGGCCCGCGGCGCCACCGTAGTGGCTGGCTCCGGCAGGCAGCAACGCAAACGAGCGCTCGAATCCTCGGGCCCACGGCGACCTTTCAATCGTGTGGCCCAGATGCCATTTGCCCGACATCAGCGTCAGGTAACCCGCGTCGCGCAACAGCTCGGGCAGTGCGACGACCCGGTCGTTGAGATAACCCTCATAGCCGGGTGCACCCTGGAATCCGGGGATCGCGACCTCCAGCATGGTGCCGATGCCGGCGACGTGGTGGTCGGTTCCGGTCAACAGCATCGCCCGGGTGGGCGAGCAGGCCGGCGCCGAATGAAAATCGGTGAGCCGGATGCCCGCGTGGGCGAGCCGGTCAAGGTTGGGCGTTTCGATCTCGCTGCCGAACGCACCGATATCGGAAAATCCGAGATCGTCGGCCAGGATCACCAAGAAGTTGGGGCGCTTCACGGTGAAGCATCCTGTCAGGTCCGGCGCCCGAATGGAATGTCCGAGAAATGACTTAGGCTCGATTCGGCGAAACAACGAGCCCGCACACCTGCGAAGGGGCACCGAGATGTTGGCACAGTTCGAGATGTCCATTCCCCTGATTGCCGCACCGATGTCGGGCGGCCCGACCACGCCGGCGATGGTGTCGGCCGCAACCCGGGCGGGCGGCCTGGGCATGCTCGCAGCCGGCTACAAGACCGTGGAAGCCGTCGAAGCCGAGCTCAAGACCGTTCGTGCCGAGGGAATTCCGTTCGGCATCAACTTGTTTGCCCCTAATCCGCTGCCGATCGACCCCGAAAGCTACCGGGCTTACGCCACGATCATTCAGCAGGACGCCGACCAGTTCGGCCTTACCCTGCCTGCTGATCCCATCGAGGACACCGACAGGTTCGACGAGAAGATCGCGCTGTTGCTCGACGACCCGGTCCCGATGGTGTCGTTCACCTTCGGCATTCCACCGCGCAGCGTGATTGCCGCGCTGCAGCAGGCCAATACCGTAGTGGTCCAAACGGTGACAACGCCGGACGAGGCGGCACAAGCGCATGACGCCGGTGTCGACATGCTGGCTCTGCAGGCAGCGGCCGCCGGTGGGCATTCCGGCACGCTCTCGCCGCAGCGACCGTTGCAACCGGTTCCGATCGTCGACCTCGTCAAACAGGTCACGGCCACGGTGCCGCTGCCGGTGCTGGCCGCCGGTGGGCTGGCCACACCCAGCGCGGTGGCCGACGTGATCCGTGCGGGCGCCGCAGCAGCCATTGTCGGCACTGTTCTGCTGCGCGCCACCGAAAGCGGCGCGTCAGCAACTCACCAGGCGGCCCTGACCGATCCCGCTCGGACCGAGACCGTGCTGACACACGCCTTCACCGGACGCCCAGCCCGCGGACTGCGCAACGCGTTTATCGACAAGCACGAGGGTCAGGCACCGTTCGGTTATCCCGCAATTCACTATCTGACCAGCCCGCTGCGCAAAGCCGCTGCGGCGGCAGGGAAACCGGACTATGTCCACCTGTGGGCAGGGACGGGATACCGGCATGCCACCGCGGAGTCCACCGCGGACATTCTGCAGCGACTTGCTTCTGAGCTGTGACCATTCACCGGCCAGCTGACGAGCTCAGTTGCTCAGGTACAGGTACCAAAGGCCATCCGAATGCTGGACACAGGAGAAATGAGTCCAGGTGCCAGGGTGGTCGACCTCGACGTGCGGACCGTCTGCCATACAACCGGCCTGAGTCGCATAGTTACCCTCAACCAGAATCTCGTCGGCATTACTAATTCCCACGCCGGTAGTCATTAGCCCAGCAAACGCCAGGACACTAGCGGCAATAATCTTCCTCATCAGGCACCTCCAGTTCACATCCGCCTTTGAGGCCGACATCCCAGCGGGTTGCTGGTAACTCGACGCTAGCCGAGCCGCACTCGATCACGCAGAGCAAATGAGAAATATTTGCGCCGAACTCAGTACCTGAAGCGGTTGAGCACGTCGTACGGGCCGAACGGCGTGGCACTGAACACCCGGTAAATCCATCGCACGATGGTGGTGTCGATCTTCTCGTAGCCGGTGAGTGCCGACGTCTGCTCGAGCAACCGCAGCTTCGGATTCCACGTTTCCAGGTCGCGCGCGTTGCCGATGCCCCACTTGATAATGCCTCTGGTGAAGATTTTCGACAGGAGCGGTGCAGCCGAAGAGAGCGTGTCGAATTGCAGTTCTCCGCAGTCGAACCGGTCCGTCAGTCGTGCCAACAGCTGGCGGACGTCACCTTCTTCCAGGTACATCAGCAGGCCCTCGGCGACGACAAGTGTCGGCTGGCCGGTGGGAATCTGCTCGAGCCACTGCGGATCGGACACCGAACAGCCGATCATCTGGTAGCGCTCGGTGTCGTCGTACAGCTGGCGGCGAAGCTCGATGACACTCGGCTGGTCGAGGTCGAACCATCGCACCGACGGCGGTACATCGAGGCGGAAGGCGCGGCCATCGAGGCCACAGCCCAGGTGCAAGACCACCGCGTCGGGATGCTGTCGAAGATAGTCAGCGCACCAGTCGTCGAGCTGTTTCGCGCGCAACGCGACGAGGTACTGGTTGGACGCCGGCAACGAGTTCCGATGTATTCGTTTGAAGTCGTAGTCGATCCGGTCGACGGCCTCCGCGGCGGCATGGTCACCCAGAATCGGATGCCGAGACCGGCTTTCGTAAGCACGCAAGTACAACGTCACGAGGTTCGTCCACTCCACCGAGCCCCACCGGACCGAACTGAAATCAACCTTGCCCGCTCGCCACTGTCCCCTCCTGCGTCATCGCGGCATCTCACCCAAACAGCGAAGCGCATCCGATGCCAGGATGGCCACCCCGAACTACTCGGTGGGACAAACGCGCTGGTCACGCCCGGTGCAGGCGCCCAGAAACCAACTGTGCCCATCCGAGCGACCCTGTGCTCCGAACAACTATCGAGCAAGGGTTGTGGCGGGTGACACCGCTAGGTTCAAGAAAGGGGCCTCTCGATGCGACAGGTGACATTCAAAATGGTTGCTGCTGGCGATGGTTCGCCACCAACCTCAACCGGATACTGCTATTACCTGATGGCCCATGCCGTCGCGACGGTTTTACTGCTGATCACCCTGGTTGCCGCGGTATGGCAATTCATGGACTGGGTCGTGACGCCGTCGTGCCTGGAAGCCAGTTCAGTGTCGTCGGTGGCCCCGATTACCACGACGCCGGTTGCATCGGGGATCACGAAGGCCGCGGAGATCCGCAACAGCCTTGGTCAGCCCGGCGCCTCCCACACCACGTGGACGGAGCGGCCCGCGTCCTACCGCAACGCGGCGCGGACCGAAGTACTGGCCGACTCCGCTGACTGCCACTGCCCGAAGAGCGGCAAGTGACCTGTCGCGGGCAATGTCGTCAGAACGCGTCGGGATTCTGCTGGACCGCTACCGGCACCGGATGCTGGTACAAGCGCGAAGCGTTCTCCCAGGTGAACTTGCGGATCGCGTCCGGCGGCAGATCACCGATCTCGTCGTGGATCGTTTGTTGAGTGTGCGGCCACGTCGAGTCGCAGTGCGGATAATCGGCTTCGAGCATGATGTTGTCCATACCGATTCGGTCACGCTGCACGAACGACGACTTGTCCTCCACAGCGCAGAACCAGAAGTTCCGAGTGAAAACCTCTGCGGGAGTTAGCTTCTCCCCCAACGCCTGCCAAGTGCCGTACATCGCGTGATAGCTGAGCATGTGGTCGAGGCGATCCAGTAAGCCTGCCACCCAGCCGATTCCGCCTTCGGATAAACAGATCTTGAGATCCGGGAATCTGCTGGGCAAGCCGGAGTACAACCAGTCGACGGCCGCCGAAATCGCGTAGGCGAAGAACAGCACACCCTGGACGTCGGGTGGCGCATCCTCGGTGGTCGATGGCGACGAACCCGAAGATCCGATATGGAGATTCACCACCGTTGCGGTTTCGGCACATGCCGCCATGATCGGATCCCAGTGGCCCGAATGAATACTCGGCAATCCGAGCATCGCGGGGTTCTCGCTGAACGTCACGGCGTGGAAGCCGCGCTCGGCGTTCTCGTAGATCATCTTGGCGCCCAGTTCGGGATCCAGCAGCCAGGGCAACTGGCAGGGAATGATCCGTTCGGGATACGACCCCGCCCACACCTCGAGGTGCCAGTCGTTCCAGGCGCGGACCGAGGCCAGCGCCAGATCGCGATCCTTGGTTACCTGCTGCAGTCGCTGGCCGGCGAATCCCGGCAGGAATGAGGGGAAATTCAGTGACGCGTATATGCCATTGAGATCCATGTCTTTGACGCGGTCATGGATATCCCATGCACCCCTGCGCATTTCGTCGAATCGGACCGGTTCGAAGCCGTACTCCGAAACCGGTCGCCCGACCACGGCATTGAACCCGACATTGGGCAGTTCCTGATTGTCATAGACCCAGGTCTGGCCGCCGCTATCGGTGTCCACGACGCGCGGCGCCCGGTCGGCGAACTTTCGCGGCAGGCGGCCCGTGAATGTATCCGGTGGTTCCACGATGTGATCGTCGACCGAGATCACCGTGTAGCGGCGCGGCGCCCGGGGCGGGTCCGGCAGGAACGTCACGGAGCGATCCTCACCCGTTTTCGCGATGGTGAAATTCAGATTCGCGGCCAGCTCGTCAATCGCTTTCACTGGTCAAACTCCTTGCGGGGCAGGGTATTCGGTGTGCGGTCATGGCTTCGAGTGTGCGCAGGCGGCGTCAGGTGAGCACATCGGGATCCGCTTTGATGGTCATCCGTGCCGCCCCTGCCCAGTAGACGTCGGCGGCCCGCTCGATCAGCGATCGCTGCATCCCCGCCATGTCCGACCAGTTCATCGTGACCGGGTCCTTGCCGGTGAGCATGACGTCGTAGGCCAGCTTGCATACCCGTTCGATCGAGGCCGCCCGGTACACCGCCTCGGCCAGATTGTGACCGGTTGCGATGACGCCGTGGTTGGCCAGAATCGTCAGATTGGCACCTGCCGATGCGCGCCGCGAGATCGGCTGCACGGGCCGGGCTGTCGATCTCGCCGTCGTAGGCGCCGACGAGGCACAGGTCATCCAGAAACAGCGAGCCGGTCTGATGCACCAGTTCGGGCAGTCGGCCTAACGCGGCGAGCACGCAGACGTAGTACGGATGATTGTGAATGACCACCCGGGCATCTTCACGGACTCGGTGCAACTCGGTATGAATGTGGATCGCCGGGGTGACATCCCAACGACCGCGGACCACCCGAGCTTCGCTGTCGACCAGGCAGATATCGGATGCGGTGAGTTCGGCCCACCACAGGCCCCACGGATTGACCAACATGTCGCTTTGTCCGTCGAGCTGCCAGGTGATGTGTCCGCGCCATATTCTCGGCGAACCCGATGCCGGCCAGATGGCGGAAGGCGACGGCGAGCGCCTGCTCGTTGGACAGCTCGACGCCGATCGGGGGCACCACCGACGGCGCCCACACCTCCAGGCCACCTCGTCGTGGGTTAGGTGTGTTCATGCTCGGTCTCCATCCTTGCTCGAATATCTTGGCGGAGCTCGCCTTTGGCGACCTTTCCGCCGGATGACCGGGGTATTTCGTCGACAACGATCAGGCGTTCGGGCAACAGCTCCTTGGAAACCCCCAGTGCCAGCAAGTGCTTGACGAGTTCGGGCAGGTCGACGGTCGCAGAGTCGGCGAGTTCGGTATAGAGACAGACCCTTTCCCCGAATACCGGATCCGGCATCGCCACGGCGGCCGCCAGCGCAATCGCCGGATGGGTCATGACGGCATCCTCGACCTGCGATGCGCTGATGTTCTTGCCACCGCGCAGGATGAAGTCGGATGTTCGGCCGGTGACCGTGAGGTAGCCGTCGGCGTCGAGCTCGCAGATATCGCCCATGAGCATCCACCCATCGTGGGTGAACAGCTTGTCGTGGTCGGTACCCCCGAGGTAGCCGAGGCTGGTCGCCGGGCCCCGGCACGCCGGCTGGCCTCGCCCGGTCGCGGTGACATCTTGCTCCCCGTCGAAGAGCCGGACCGCCATTTCGGGAACGATCCGGCCGCCGGTGCGCAGTCGACGTTCCAGAGAGTCATCCAAGGTTTGTCGCGCTGAGCAAGCCGGTTTCATTCGAGCCATAGAATTGCAGGATCTTTGCGCCGGTCAGCTCTTCGAATTCGGCAGCGGGCCGATACGGCAACGCCTCGCCCCCGGTGAACACGACACGCAGCGAGCTCAGGTCGTAATCCCGGGATGCGCGGTCGGCCATAAGCATCGTCAATTGCGTACTGACACAGCATAATACGGTTACCTTGTGCCGGGCTATCGCCTCACACGCCGCCCTAGTGGTGAAGCGGTCCAGGATCACCGAGCTGGCGCCGAGATAGATCGGGGTGGTGTGGCTGGTCCATATTCCGAAGCCGAAGGGCGTGGGGATGACGGGCAAAAACACGTCGTCGGATGTCAGCAACCCGTTGGCAACGGCTTTCTGGTGAAAGTAGTGCCAACGGTTCTGCGTGTGCACCACGCACTTGGGCATGCCCGTGGTCCCAGAGGTCGAGTTGATGAGGAAGACGTCGTCAGCGCCGAGTTGAGATTCGGCTGCCACCGCCGCGCTTTGCACGTCGACATCCAGGCGTGGCAGACCCGCATCCTGACCCAGGACCAGCAAGGACACTGACGATTCGGCCGCGGCCCGGGCCGCGGCATCGGTGTGCCGGTGATCGCTGATCAGGATCTTCGGCTCCGCATTGCGCAGTAGCGCGCTCACCTCGCGGGTGCCGGCGCGGGCGCCAATGCCGACGACGACGGCGCCACAGCGTTCGATCGCGACGAACAGGACGTGGATCGCGGTGGCGTCGCCGTGCCACACCGCAACTCGATCACCGCGCGCGACACCGAGACCGGCCAACTGGCCGGCTAAATCGGTTGCCGCAGTGTCGAATTCACGCCAGGTCAAGGATATGCCGGGTTCGTCGGAATAAGCGCGACGGTCCGGTGACTGTTCGGCGTTGTGGCGTACCGCGTCCGACAGTGTCGAGTCAGCCCACCAACCGGCCGCACGAAACCGGGCCGAGTCCTCGTCGGTGAATGCCGGCGAGCCCAGGGTATCCAGCCCACCGGCGCTCATTACCAAATCATAGGAAGATTCGGTTGGCCGGCTACAACTGACCTAACCGGCTAGGGATTCTGAGGTCCGGGAGCCGGATGTTGCGGATCGTGCGGCAGACTCGGCTGGCGGTGCGGAGGCGGAGGTGGGTTGGGGTGAATAGGCCCGCAGTTCAGGCCCAGGATGCAGCCACCGCCCCCGACGGGTTTGACCGGCAAAGCGCCGCTGCCGCCGGTATCCCCTGGTGACGGGGGCGCCGGGGCCACGTTGGACGACGGGGCCGCTGCGCTGGCTAGCGGCTTCCCATCATCGCCAACACCGGCGAGCGCCAAGGCAAGCACGGCCGCACCGCCGCACCACGCGGCTATCCTGCCCTTGCGATTTCCCATGACGCCCGATTCTAGTGACTCGGAGCCGGATGTGCATAATTCGCAACGCGGCATCACGCTGCGGGCCGCCCCTATCATTGCCGGACAAGGATCGCGCCGGCCCGGGCAGCCTAGGAGTGGTGATGGAAACCAGGCAATATGCCGGGGTTTGGTCAGGACTGCGGCAAGACAAACGGGTCTGGCCGGGACTGTTGAGTGGCGCAGCGGCGGGCGCCGCGGGCACCACCGCATTGAACGTCATCACCTACCTCGACATCGCGGTGCGGGGCCGGCCGACCAGCAGCACGCCCGAACGGACCGTCGAGGCCATGGCGAGGCTGTTCGGCCTCACGGTTCCCGGCAGCGGTGACGTGCTCGCCCACCGACTCTCGGGCCTTGGCGCGCTCACCGGGTACGCCGCGGGCATTGGGATGGGCGTCATTCTCGGGTTGGCCTATGCCTTGGGCTGGCGGCCCGGATTACTGGTCGCCACGCTGGTGGCATCGGCCATCGCGCTGGTTGGCACCAACGGGCCGATGACCGTCCTCGGGGTGACTGATCCACTCACCTGGAGCCTCGTCGACTGGGTCAGCGACCTGATTCCGCATCTCGGCTACGGGATCGTCACCGCCCTGGTGTTGCACTACCTCGCTCCGCTCTGCGGGCCTCCGGGCGAGACACGTTCCTCGGGATAGCACTCGCGGCCGAGCGATATTGGGATCGGTAGCCACGCATACGGTTTCCACTTGCTTGACGACTGCTGCCGCCGGCAGCGCACCGCAAGAAGGAAACCACGCATGAAAACCAAGGCCGCCGTGCTGCTGTCGGGCGCGATCGTCGCTCTAGTGCTCGTCTCGCGCTATTTCGCGTTGAGCCGCGCCGGCATGCCCTTGGGGTGGGTGCTCTATTTCGGGCTGCCCATCACGGCGGCCGGCGTGCTGTTCGCACTGCGGCTGATCAACCTCGGCGCGGGCTGGCGAACCTCGGTCGACAATTCAAAGCCCGGGGTGTGGGCACGTCCGCTGGCACCTCGAGCATCCGAGGAGTTGGTGGCGGAGCGGCTGCGGCAGCTCGAGGAGTTGCATACCCGAGGAGCGATCTCCGACACGGAGTACAGCGCGCAACGTTGGCAGATCATCTCGACCATGTGATGCCGAAGGGGGCGCCGGCCGCCCACCCGGAAGGTTTATGCGCGCTGTGGCGTTGACTACCTGAATGAGCACCGCGGAGCTACTCGAACGGTATCGGTCATCGGGGCGCACCTTCAGCGCCGACGGGATCTCGTCGTTCGTCCTGGACGAGGGTCCGCGGGATGCACCCGCGGTGGTTTGCGTGCACGGGGTTCCGGCGTCGGCTTACCTCTACCGCAAAGTGGTTCCGGAATTGGCCGCCAGAGGATTACGCGGCATCGCGATCGACCTGCCGGGGCTCGGCTTCGCCGAACGGCCGGTTGATGCGGACTACACGTGGACCGGACTTGGCCGCTGGCTGCTCTCGGCGATCAACGAGCTGCAACTCGAGCGCTTCCACCTCTTGCTTCATGACATCGGCGGACCCATCGGCTTCGAGGTGGCCAGCGCGGCACCCGAGCGGGTGCTGTCCATGACGTTGCTGAACACCATCATCGAAGTGCAGTCATTCCACCGGCCCTGGCCGATGGAGCCGTTCGCGCATCGGGGCGTCGGCGAGGCGTGGCTGGCGTCCATGCGCGTGCCGGGCGTATTGCCGTCGCTCATGCGGCTTGTCGGAGTGAGCCGCCGGGTGCCGAGCGCCGAACTCGCGTGTTGGCTGCCGCTGCTGTTCCGTGAGGACGGCGGGCGGGCTTTTCTGAAGATCATGCGCGGCTTCGAGATGACCGCCGCGAAGGAGCACCTCTACCTCGACGCTGTCCGGCAAGGGCCCTACCCTGTGCAAATCGTTTGGGGCGAGCGCGACACGATGCTGCCGTGGCGGCGTTACGGCGTCGAGGCCCAACGCGCTGCCGGTGTGCAAGAGTCAATCAAGTTGCCCGCCAAGCACTTTCCCCAAGAAGACTACCCGCAAGAGATCGCCGAGGCGGTGTATCGCATCACGCAGCGCAGCCGCTAGCCCTGAACCGTGGGACGGATGGTGATGTCGCCGATCTCGACCTCGTCGGGCTGTTCGACCGCGAACGCGACGGCTCGTGCGACCGCGTCGGGCGGAATGCCGAAGTCGCTCATGGTGCGCCGGATCTGCTCGCGCAAGGCCACATCGTCGATAGAGGTGTCCAGTTCGGTATCGACAAAGCCCGGCGATATCGACGTGGTCCGCACCACGCCATCGGTGGACTCCTGGCGCAGACCTTCCATGACGGTGCGGACCGCGTTCTTGGTCGCCGCATAGACCGCCATGGTGGGGACAATCTTCAGCCCCGCCGTGGATACCGTCGTCACAAAGTGACCTCGGCCCTGCCGGCGAAACACCGGGAGCGCCGCGGCGAATCCATGCAGCACCCCGCGCAGGTTGACGTCGATCATCGCCGACCAACCGTCGACGTCCAGATCGGAGATCGGCCCGATCTTGCTGATTCCGGCGTTGCTTACCAGCACGTCGAGGCGATCGAACTGATCGACGGCGGTGCTGACGAGTCCCTCGAGGTCGGCGCGAACGGCGACGTCGGTCCGGCAGGTGACGGCCTGTCCCCCGCGCTCTCGTATCGCCTGCCCGATCTCATCGAGGCGCTCGACGCGACGCGCACCCAGGACCACCCGCGCGCCGCGTTCAGCGAGCAGACGCGCCGTCGCCTCGCCGATCCCGCTGCTGGCCCCCGTGATGGCCACAACTTTGCCTTCGATACCCGTCATCATCGTATTGTCGGTCTGTGCTCGTCGGATTCCTACTCGCTCTGGGTTGTTCGGTGTGTTACGGCACCGCTTCGGTACTGCAGGCAGTCGCGACGCGGTCGGTGGAACCCGGCGGCAAGTCCGGTGTCGACGCGGTGCTGTTGTTGCGTGCCGTCCGGCAGTGGCGTTATCTCGCGGGCATTGGCCTTGACGGCCTGGGCTTCGTGCTGCAAGTGATGGCGCTGCGCCTGGTGCCGATCTACGTCGTGGCGGCAGCGCTGGCCGCCTCGATCGCCGTCACCGGCATCGTGTCCGCGTGGGTGCTCTCCGCGCGGCTTTCCTCGGCCGAGTGGACGGCCGTGGGTGTGGTCTGCGCAAGCCTCGCCGCGCTCGCGTGCGCTGCCGGGCCCGCGCACTTTCGCCATGCCCCACCCGCACTCGGCTGGGCGCTGATCGGCGTGGTCGGCGCACTATTCCTCGGCGGAGCCGCCGCCGGCCGATTGGGCGACCGCAAGCGTGGACTCGCGCTGGGCCTGGCCGCCGGAAGTGGCTTCGGCGTCGTCGAGGTCGGCGTGCGCATGCTCGACGAGGTCGATCCGACCAAAGCGGTGTTCTACACCAACCCGGCCCTGTATGCGGCGGCCGGAGGCGGGGCCGCGGGGTTTCTGTTGTTCACCTCCGCGTTGCAGCGGGGATCGGTGACCTCGACGGTGGCCGCCATGGTCGTCGGTGAAACAATCGCGCCCGCGCTGGTCGGCGTGGTGTGGCTGGGCGACACCGCTCGGCCCGGCTGGGGCTGGCTGGTCGTCGTGGGATTCGTCGTAGCGGTCGCCGGGACCCTGGTCCTGGCCCGATTCGGCGAGGCGCCCAGTCCGGCGGAGTCCGGTTGAGCTTACGAGGGTGCGGCATCCGCAACCGGTTGTGCCGCAGCCGAGATGGCTCGGTCGTCGACCGAATATGTTGTGCCGCGCGGCGCTCGCGACAGCAGCACGCCGCCCTGGGCGCTGACCCCGGCGGCGATCAGCTCGCGCTTGAGGATCTTGTTGGTGGCCGTCGCCGGAAGGGCATCGTTGATACGCACATGACGCGGCCACGCCTTCGGTGACAAGTCGTTTTGTGCGGCCAGAAAATCCTCGAGATCCGTTGGCTGCAAACCCATCCCGTGACGAAGCACAAGCGCCGCCATCACCTGGTCGCCGACCCGCTCGTCCGGCACGGCATACACCGCGACCTGACTGACCTGCGGCA
Source organism: uncultured Actinomycetota bacterium (assembly GCA_963832935.1). Lineage (GTDB taxonomy): Bacteria > Actinomycetota > Actinomycetes > Mycobacteriales > Mycobacteriaceae > Mycobacterium. The sequence goes on along the minus strand of CAWHWA010000003.1, from coordinate 637,936 downwards.
GCCGTTCCAGAATCCGCTCGATCGGTGCCGCCGCCAGGTTTTCGCCATCCACCCGCATCCAATCGGCGGTGCGGCCGGCAAGGTAAATCCAGCCCTCGGCGTCGCGATAGGCCAAATCACCTGCCCAGTACATGCCGTGTCGCATGCGCTCCGCGGTCGCGGCCGGATCGTTGTAGTAGCCGACGAACGGCCCCGCCCCCTGCGTGTTGACCAGTTCGCCGACGGCCTCGTCGAAGTTGGTCAGCGCGCCGTGTTCGTCGAACTGCGCGACCGCGCACTCCGTCACGGTTGTCGGGTTGTAGATGCTGACTCCCGGATAGGGCCTACCGATCGAGCCGGGCGGCGTGCCGTCTTCTCGCACCACGATCACCGCGAACTCGCTGGATCCGAAACTGTCGACCACCCGGCACCCGAAACGCCGTGCGAATTCCTTGATATCGCGATCCGTTGCCTCATTGCCGAAAGCCATCCGCAGCGTCGTGTCGGCGTCGTCGGGCCGTTCGGGAGTGGAGAGGATCAGGGCAAGCGGCTTGCCGACGTAGTTCAGGTACGTCACCCGGTAGCGGCGCACATCATCGAGAAAGCGTGCCGGCGAAAACTTGGCGGGGACCATCAACGCGCCGCTGCCGATAGCAACGGCCCAGCCGGCGGCAACGCCGTTGGAATGAAACAGCGGCATCGCCAGATAGCAGATATCGGCCGCGGTGACGTCGTATTGAAAGATCAGGCTCGCGCCGCACATGACGGCCATGCCGTGCGCGAACCGCACGGCTTTGGGATTACCGCTGGTGCCCGAGGTGAAGATCATCATGAACGTGTCGGCGGAAGTGACCTCTTGGTGCGGAGTCAGCGGTGGCGCCGCGGCGACTGCATCGGCGTAGCGCGCCCCGTCAACGTCGAGAACTTGAATTCCGTTGAGATCCACGCCCTCCAAGAGAGGCATATGCTCGTCGTCGATCAGCAGGATTTGGCAGTCGGAGCGCTGGATGTCGGAGAGCAGAGCTGCTCCGCGACGGGTCGTGTTGAGGCCGCACAGCACGTAGCCACCCAGCGCGGCGGCCGCCATCGCGCGCAGCATCGCCGGTGAATTGCCCAGCGCGGCACCGACGTGCAGCGGCCGAGCGGGATCGGCGAGCGTGATCAGCGCCGCCGCCTCGGACTCGGCTTCGGCGAGATGCTCGCGCCAGGTCCAGCTCCGGTCGCCATGAGCAACCGCAGGGGTGTCATCGTGCCTGCGTTGCCGTAAGAGCTGCTGAACCGTCTCCGGCACTGTCTCACTTCCTCTTTGATCTCGTCGTCAACACCAGCCCGGAGTAATTGTTATGGGCCACCTCGTCGCAGTGGCGCCGGTAGGTGCCGAACCCACCGACGTAGGGCATGAAAGTTCGCTTCTTGCCTTCGATGTTGGCGCCCAGGTACCACGACGATGCCGCCTTGGGGAACAGCGTCCGCTCGGCTGCTTGGGCCACGTGGTCGGTCCAGGCGAGGGCGGCATCATGGCGTGGTTCGACCTCGCTCAACCCAAGTCGTCGCGCGGCCCGCACCAGGTCGACTACCCAGTCGACCTGAACCTCGGCATGCAGGACCATGTTGGCCAGCACTGAGGGACTGCCCGGCCCGCTGATCGTGAACAGGTTCGGCAGGCCCGGCACCATCAGACCGAGAAAGGTCACCGGGCCGTCGGCCCAGATGTCACGCAACCGCTCTCCCCCGGGCCCACTCGGGTCGATCCGGGTCAACGCCCCGGTCATCGCGTCGAAGCCGGTGGCGAAGATCAGCACATCGCAGGGATACGTCGCTTCGTTGGTCTGTACGCCGTCGGCGGTGATGCCTTCGATGGGCTCGCGGCGCAGGTTCACCAGCCGCACGTTGTCACGGTTGAAGGTGGCGTAATAACCATCGTCGGTGCAGATCCGCTTGGTTCCGATCGGGTGATCGACCGGGATGAGATCTGTTGCGGCAACCGGATCGGTGACGATTTCCCGGATCCGTTCCTCGGCGAATTGCCTCGCGACGTCGTTGGCGGCCAGGTCGCTGGTCTGGTCGGGGAAGGTCTTGGCGAACAGGACGCCGCCTTCGCGCCAGCGCTGCCACAGCGCTTTGGCCTGCTCCTCGGGTTCGGTGTCGACGGCATTCTTGTGGTAGGTGCCATGCGGTGTGCCCGCCGACGCGTAGGCGGAGACCCGGCGACGCTCGGGGTACTGCTCCTGGATCTGGCGCTGTTCCTCAGCCGACCACGGGCGGTTGGGCATCGGGATGGTGTAATTCGCGGATCGCTGGAATACCACCAGCTTTTCGGCTTGTGCGGCGACGATCGGAGCCACCTGGATCCCGGACGATCCCGTGCCGATGAGGCCTACCCGCTTGCCGCGCAGATCGGGATCGTCCCGCGGCCACGCGGCCGTGAAATACACCTCGCCCGAGAAGTCCTCAACACCGGGGATATTGGGCCGGTTGACCGCCGAAAGGCAGCCGGTTGCGCACAGCAGAAACTGGGCCTCGTAGCTTTCCCCGGTCGCAGTGGCGACTCGCCAGCGACCGTGATCGAAGGTGGCACCGACGACGTCGACGTCGAATCGGTAGTGGCGGCGCAGATCAAAACGGTCGGCGACGTGCCGCAGATAAGCGTGGATCTCCGGTTGGCCGGCGAAGCGTTCGCTCCACTGCCAGCTCTGCTGCAATGCGTCATCGAAAGCGAAGGAATAGTCCACACTTTCGACGTCGCACCGCGCACCCGGATAGCGGTTCCAGTACCAGGTGCCGCCGACATCGGGGGCCGCCTCGATCGCGCTCACCGACAATCCCGATGAGGCGACTCGGTGCACGGCGTAGAGGCCGGCGAAACCGGCGCCGATCACGATGACGTCGCTTACTTCGGTCATGTCGAGACGCTTCGGGTCGTCGTATGCAGTAGTCGGCGCAGGTCGGCGCAGACCAGATGCTGTGCCGATGCCGCCGCAGGAAAGGATTGAATCGTCATGAAACCGTGGAACAATCCGGGAAAATCACGGTGCACGACCGGCACTCCCGCGTTGCGCAATCGGCGTGCGTAGTCGCATCCCTCGCTGTGCAGGGGATCCAGCCCGGCGGTGACGACCACTGCCGGCGCCAGGCCCACATGAGAGTCGGCGCGGGCCGGAGCCACCAGGGCGGGCGGGTCGAAAACCCGCTCAACACAGAGGTATTGACGCCAATACCACTGCATTGCGGCGCGGGTATTGAAGTATCCGGTCGCGTAACGGCGGTAACTCTCGGTTTCGAACGAGGGATCGATCGCCGGGTAGATCAGCAGCTGCGCGGCAGGTTGAGTGACTCCCCGGTCACGGCAAAGGATCGCGGTGACCGCGGCCAGATTCCCGCCGGCACTGTCGCCGGCGACCGCGGTGCGCTGGGGGTCGATACCCAAGCTCGGCCGCGTGCTCGACCACCCAGCAGAACACCGCGAACGCGTCGAGCGCGGCGGCGGGCGCGGGATGTTCGGGAGCCAGCCGATAGTCGACCGACACCACGACGGCTTGGCTGCCGCGGGCAAGTGCCCGGCAGAATCCATCGTGAGATTCGATGTCGCAGAAGACGAATCCGCCCCCGTGGCAGAACACGATCGCGGCACGGTCGCTCGGAGGGCTCGCCGTGCGGGCAGTAGATGCGCACGCCGATGGCACCGTCGGGGCCCGGAACGCTACGGTCGCTGGCGCTGCGGACGTCGTCGGAGTTGTCGACCGGCATGCGCCGCGCGGCCACCGCGGCACGGGCTTGCGGGCCGGTCATGTTCTCGACGCGCGGGAATCCGGCGTTCAATTGGTCGAGCATCGCCTGCACGCCGTCGTTCATATGCACCTCCGACCGCACCGGTCGAGGTCATGCGGGCCGGTATTTCAGCAGCGTGATTCCGGGTTCGGGCAGATCGTAGAACACCGGCTGAACCCGCATCCCGATCCGGATATCGCTCGGATCGATGTCGACCAATTCGGTGCTGATCCGCGGACCGGCATCCCACTGCACCACCGCGAGCAGCTGCGGGACCGCGTCAGCCCAGGGTGGGCCGGTGGGCCTGCGGGCCACGGTGAAGGTGTACAGCGTTCCCGCACCATCGATTTCACGCCATTCCAGGTCGTCGGCCAGAGTGCCGGGGGCGAGGATGCGCGGATAGAAGACGTAGCGCTGCAGCGAGGGCGAGTACTGCAGCAGGATTGTGTGCTGGGCCAGGCCCTCCCAAAAAGGACGCGAGACGGGTGTGGGCTCGGGAACCGGGCGGGCTGCTGCGGTCACTTGTGTCAATCCCCCCGCATGATCAGTGCGACCTGCTCGCTCATGATGCCGCCGTTGCCGGTGACGAACGCGGTGTGGCAGTCCGGCACTTGGGCATCGTCGGCTCGTCCCATGATCTGCCGCGCCCCGTCGACTACGTGATGCATGCCACCGGCCATGCCGGCCTGACCGAAGGACAATTGGCCGCCGGCGGTGTTCAGCGGGAAGTCGCCGCGGTGGGTCAAGTCGTGCTCGGCAACCCATGACATGCCCTGGCCTTTGGCACAGAAGCCGGCGTCTTCCAGGCTCATCAGCACCGTGATCGTGTAGCAGTCGTAGATCGAAGCGATATCGACATCCGACCGGTTCAGCCCGGACATGGCAAACGCCTTGTCGGCGGCGCGCGTGATCGGGGTGTGCAACAGGTCGTCGGCGTACGTCGGGGTTTTGAAAGCGATGTGTTCGCCAAAGCCTTTGATCCAGACCGGCCGATGGCGGCTGCGGCGAGCGAGGTCGGCGTTGGCGAGCAGTACACCGACTCCCCCGTGCACGCGCATCACCGTCTCGAGCATGTGGATCGGGTCGGCGATCATCGGGCTGGCCAGAACGTCGTCGACGGTGATCGGGGTGCCGTGGAAAACCGCGCCCTGATGCGCGCACGCGTTGGCGCGCTGGTCGACCGCAATCTTGGCGACCGCGGCAGGGTCGTAGCCGAATTCGGCGGCGTAGCGCTGAGCGATCTGCGCGTACGGCGCGTTCTGCCCCAGGTTGCCGTAGGGGATTTCGAACTCGGCCTGCGGCGACCCGTAGTTATTTGACGACGCCCCAAACCAATTCGGGGCAGCGGCCGGGCGTCGTTCCGATTGTGGTACCGATGCAGATCCGGGCACCACGGCGAGCACCGCGTCGCAGATGCCGAGTTCGATGGCGGCGGCTCCCCGCCAGATCATTCCGGCGGACGTGGCCCCGCCGAGGTCCACGCGCTCGCCGAAATCCAACGCCAGGCCGAGGTATTCGCACAATGTCGCCGGGGCGAACATGGCCGATTCGGCCACGCCGTGGGTGAGCAGGCCGTTGATGTGAGCGGGATCGACGCCGGCGTCCTCGACGGCCAGTTTCGCGAGCAGCGCGTACTGGTCGAGGGTGAACAGCGGAGGCCCGGTCGGACGGCGCTGCGCCGGCAACTCCGCGATGCCGATGATGGCCGCTTCGCCACGCAATCCTGTCACGACGGCGTTCCGCTCAGCGTTTTTCGCAGGGGCAGCTCGACCGTTGCGGTTCCGGGCATCAGCACGGTGTCGTCGCGGCGGCCGGTGATCTCCAGATCCACCAGTCCGGCGCCGTCAGTCAGGCGCTTGCCGGTGACCACGCCGCCGAAGGTCAACGGCTCACCCGGCAATGCCGTCGCCCGGTTCTGCACCGAGAAAGACACCAAACGGCCGCGCCCACCGATCCAGTCGCCGATTGCCCGGGCCAGCAGCGCCGCCTGAAGTGGCCCGTGCACCAGCACATTGTCGTAGCCTTCGACGCCGCGCGCCCAGTCCTTGTCGTAGTGAATGCGGTGACCGTTGTAGGTCGCGGCGCTGAAGAAGAACAGCTGGGTTTCGTCGGCGGTGACGGTCAGTGCAGGAATCTGCTCGCCCACGCCGATATCGTCGTAGAACACCTGCTCAGTGCTCATGGCGCCACTCCTCTCCCCCGCAAGCGGGCGGTGCCCCCACATCGCTCTTTTGCTCTGCATCGTCGCCGGCGCGGGTCATAGCATTCCTAGGGTCGCGCGATCATCGAGGTCGAGGCTTCGGCGACCAGGTCGCGGTGTTGGTTCCGGTACACCGTGTGCCAGGTGACCAGCACGAAGCTGCCTGAGCGGCCTTGCTTTTCGACGATCGATTCGATGGTGCGAACCATTTCGATCTCGTCGCGGTGATAGGCCGGCAGGTGAAAGGTAAAGCTCTCGCCGCCGGCCATCCGTTTGGGTGCACGGGGAAACGCGAGACTGCCCGAAGCCGCGCCCGAAGATCCATCGGGCCGCAGCGCGTCAAGGCGCGCGACGCCGAGCACCGCGTACTGCAGAAACAGCGGAGGGCAGATGATGTCGTGAAAGCCGTTGGCGCGAGCGTAATCCGGATCGAAATACAACGGATTATGGTCACCCACCGCCGACGCCCACCGCTGCCAATCGCGCTGGTTCACCTCGCCGGTCGCGCTCGCGGCAACGGTACCCACTCGCGACGCCGACTCGGCGTCGATCAGGGTGTCTTCACCCACTGGCGCTCCCTTGTCTCGGGGTCTTTTCCAAGGTTTCCTCCAGCCAAGCTGCGGCGACATCTGCCCCGCCGCCGAGAGTTGAACCGAGCCTTGCCCGTTCGGTCCACAAATGCAGATCGGTTTCGGTCACGTAACCGATCCCGCCGTGCAGTTGATGGGCATCCAGCGTGACGAGCCGGGCCGCCGTGGCGGCATGCATGCGCGCGATGGCCGTTTGTCTGGTCCCCGTCTGTCCGCGCGCGATCCAAAAGACCGCGGAGTGCGCGGCCAATCGGGCTGCGGCCAAGGCGATGTGCATGTTGGCGATCAGATGCTGCGCCGCCTGGAAGGAGGCGATCGGGCGGCCGAACTGGTGGCGCAGCTTGGTGTACTCGACGGTGCGGTCCAGCACCGCCTGTCCGACTCCGACCAAGTCGAGTGACCCAAGTGCCACGACCGCATTGGCCAAGCGGCGCACCCGGGTCATGGCGGGCTCATCGGCGTCCTCGAGCAGGCCTTCGGCGTCGACGGTGACATCGTCGAACCGTACCGCGAACGCTCGGTGCCCGCCTGCCATGGCGAGCGGCTCCATGGTCACCCCGGCGGCGCGGGCGTCAACGGCAAAAACCAGCGTGCGCTCGCGCGCCGCGGCCGACACCACGATGACGTCGGCGATGTCGGCGTCAGCGACATAGTCCGCAACGCCGTTGAGCCGCCAGCGGGTCGAGACAGGATCGGCGCGCAGCACAGCCGAGACGTCCGCGGCGTCACGGGCATTCCACAACGCCGTGGTGCCGCGGGCATGCCCGCGTGCCAGCGGCGGCAGCCACGCGGTCTTGACGTCCGGCGAGCCGAGCTGTTCGATCGCCAGTGCCGCCGCGATGGTGCTGTGCACCGCCGTCGGACACAGCCCACGACCTGCCTCGGTGTAGAAAACAGCGAGATCGTCGAGCGAGCCGCCCGAGCCCCCGTATTCCTCGGCGATCGCGAGTCCGAACACGCCGGCGTCGGCCAATGCCTTCCACAGCGTCGGGATACTTCGATCGGCGCCGGGTTCACCGAGGCCACGCACCAGACTCACCGGGCATTCCGCCGACAGCAGCGCGCGCAACGACGCGGCGAATTCGCCTTGCTCAGCAGTCGGTAACGCTTTCATACGTCACCGTCCATAGGAGGGCATTCCATGGCCACGCTGACCGATGACGTCGCGCAGCACCTCGTTGGTGCCGCCACCGAACCGCATTAATGGAGCGGCCCGGTAGAGCCGTTCGAATTTGCCTGCCAACGGGGCGTTTTCACTCCGATGCGCCAGCAAGCCGTCCGGGCCGAGCAGATCGAGTGCCAGATCGGCGATGCGCTGCCGCAGCTCACTGGTGAAGACCTTCTCGACGCTGACCTCCACGGTCGGGATCACGTCGCTGTCCAAGATCGAAGCGGCCTCGTAACCCATCAACGTCGCGACCTCTACGTCGGCTTCGGCCTGTACCAGGCGACGGCGAAGGGCCGCATCGTCAGCCGGCACCGAACCATCGCGTCGCGGGCAGCGGGCAAGTTCCCGTAACTCGTCCACCGCGCGACGCAGATCGCCCGCATTGGTCAATGCACCGCGTTCCAGGTCGAGCGCGCCGGTGATGTAGGTCCAACCGCGGTTGATCTCACCCACCACATTCGTGACGGGGACCCGCACGTCATCGAAATGCACCTCATTCGTGCGGTAGCCCGACCACGCGTACAGCGGGCGAATCTGGATCCCCGGACTGTCGATCGGCACGATGATGACCGAAATCCCGCGATGGCGCACACCATTGGGATCGGTGCGCACGCAGAGCCACTCGTGGGTGGCACGTTGCGCCCCGCTGTTCCAGATCTTGCTGCCGTTGATCACCCAGTACTCGCCGTCGCGTGTCGCACGGGTCCGCAGGCTGGCCAGATCCGTTCCCGCTTCGGACTCGGAATAGCCAACGGCGCAGATCATTTCGCCTTTGGCGATCAGCGGGAGCCATTCGGTCTTGTTCTGCTCGGTGCCGTGTCGCATGATCATCGGCGCCACCGAGGTGACCGTGAGGTCGGGTCCGGGCACGCCCCAATACTCAAACTCGCTCATCAGCAGGTGCTGATACACCGCGCCGAGCCCGAGGCCGCCGTACTCACGCGGCCAGTTCAGCCCGAACCAGCCCTTCTCACCGATCTTGCGGCGAAATCGTGTCACCTCACCGTCGGGGAATTCGAGATCATGCTCGGCCAGCTCGGCTCGTAATTCTGGGGTGACGTTCTCCCGAAGGAATTCGCGAACCTCGGTCAGCCACTCGCGTTGCCCGACGTCGAGTTCGAAATCCATTCCGGCCCCTTTGCCCTTCCAGCCGCACCAGCGTTACGCCACTGCGAGATCTGGCCCGCAATGTCGCACTGACGTTACGCCCGGCCCCGCTCGCGCTTGCCGCACGTGTGATGACCCGCCATCGCGAGATGCCCCGTCTGTAAATACGCTGTCAAACTCCCGTTAAATACCATCGGCTCCATCGCAGAAATGGTGCCGGGCTGGGATGATCTTGAAATCGGGTGATCGAAGATTCGGGAGACGTCATGCCCACTATTGAGACGCGCCTCCGCCAGGAGTTACGCAACTATGCCGTCGAATTACGTCAGCTGGCGTACACCCTGCCCCAGGGGGTGGGCGAGCATGATCTTCTTCGACTATCAGACCGGATGCGCGACGCCGCCGAGCAGGTGGTCCGCAAGGGGGCCTAGCGGCGAGCTGATCAACGGCCGCCCTTGAGGCGAATCTTCCAGCGCACGAACAGAAGATAAGCAGCGCTGATTGCGAACAGCATGCCCATGTCGAACCACCAGGTGGCGGCATTGTGGTGCCAGTGTGAATCCTTCGGGATTTGGGGCCCGGGCTGCAATTTGATCAGGTCGATGGTGGAGGCAGAGGCCGCGAACCCCCACCTCGCCGGTGTCGCCCAGGACATCTGGTCGAGCCCGAGGCGCGCGGTGACGGGAATCATGCCGCCGGAGAACACCAGCTGCGACATCACCGCCACCACGAGCAGGGGCATGATCTGGTCGTTGGATTTGGCGATGGACGACAACGCCAATCCCGACATCGCCGAGGCGACGGTGGTCGCCGCGACATCGACGAACAGCTCAAGGCCGGGCTTGCCCAATGCCACGGCGCCCTGCGTCGGGCCGCCCTTGCCCAGGAGCGCGATAACGGTCACGATCGCCGACTGAACGATCGCGAACACGGTATAAACACAGACCTTCGCCAACAAGTACGCCGACGTGGACAGCCCAACGGCTTGTTCGCGCAGGAAGATAGCGCGCTCCCCGATCAGGTCGCGGATCGTTAGCGCGGTGCCCATGAAGACCGCGCCGACATTGAGCAGCACCAGGATCTGTCCGGGTTCGGTGGGCGCGTTGCCCATCGGGTTCGGGATGCCGAAACCGACGTCGCCGGGCACCGACATCGACAGCGAACCCATGATGAACGGCAGCAATGCCAAGAAAGCGAAATAGCCGCGGTCGGAGACGATCAACCGGATCTGTCGTCTCGCGATGGTGGAGAACTGCCGGAACAGACTCGTGTGCGACGGATCGCCGATCTCGGCGGGCTTCTCCGCCGGTGGTGGTGGCGGCGGCGGGCCCGTCTGCGCCAGGTACCGGGCCTTGGCCGCGTCGGGGTCGCCGGCGACCGAGCTGAAGATATCGGCCCAGTTCGTCGTCCCCATGGCCGCGCCGATCTGGCTGGGCGGCCCGCAGAATGCGGTCTTGCCGCCGGGGGCCAGCAACAGAACCTGATCGCACACGTCCAGGTACGTCAGCGAGTGGGTGACCACGAGTACCACGCGACCGGCATCGGCCAACTGCCGCAGCATGGTCATGACCTGCCGGTCCAGCGCGGGGTCCAGGCCGGATGTCGGCTCGTCGAGGATCAGCAGCGACGGCCCGGTCAGCAGCTCCAGCGCCACCGACGCGCGCTTGCGCTGGCCGCCGGACAGCTTGTCCACCCGCGTCTGCAGGTGCTGGGTCATCTCGAGTTCCTCGAGCACCCGGGCAACCACCTGCTCGCGGTCATCCTTGGTGGTGTCCGGTGGCAGCCGCAGTTCGGCCGCATACCCAAGTGCCTGGCTCACGGTCAGCTGACCGTGGACCACGTCGTCCTGCGGCACCATGCCGATCCTGCTGCGCAGCGACGCGTACTCGGCGTGCACGTTGTGGCCCTCGAACGCCACCGAGCCGGTGCTTGGGTGCGTGTAGCCGGCCACCAACCTGGCGAAGGTCGACTTGCCGGCACCTGACGGACCGATCACCGCCGTCAGCGTTCCGGGACTCGCGCCCAACGAGATGTCGTCCAAGAGGATCTTGTTGTTTTCGATCGTCCACGTCACCCCGCGCACGTCCAGGCCGCCGAGTCGGGTCTGGGCCGCGGTATCGGCGTCCCGACGGGCCAGCCCACCGCCCGCGAACACCAGGTCGATGTTGCCGATCGTGACGACGTCGCCGTCGTTCAGCAGCGCGGAGTCGACGCGGGCACCGTTGACGAAAGTGCCGTTGATGCTGCGGTTGTCATGAATTTCCGTGCCGCCCGGCGTCGGGATCAGGGTCGCGTGGTGGCGCGACGCCAGTACCTCGGGAATGACGATGTCGTTGTCGTTGGCCCGGCCGATTTTGATTGCGCCCGGTGTCTCCGCTTCCGCCTTGCCCGGCCGCAGGATCTTCATCATCGATGTCGCGAGGTTCGATGCGTCGCCGCCGACCCGGCCCGTCAGGGCGGTCGGGGGGTCGGCCGCCGGGGCCGGGGCCGGGGCGGGGAAACCTTCACGGGTTGGGGCCGGTGAATGTGCGGCGTCGATATCGGTCCGCTGGGCGGTCCCGCCGGTTGTGTGCCGATCGGGTGATGCGGCTGCGACCCCGTCGGATGGCTCGGCTGCGACCCGCGGCGGATACGTCGGCAGTGGCCCCGATGGTGGGCCGGACTGCGGCCCTGATGGTGGGCCGGATTGCGGCCCAGCGGGTGGATACGACGGCATCGGCCGCGACGGGCTGGCCGGCGGCGGCTGCTGTGGCTGGCCCGGCCACCCCGGGCTGGTCGGTGGACGTCCCTGGGCCGGCCGTGGATCGTGTGGTGCGGTAAGCGGGTTGGCAATCGGCATGGACGCCGTCAACGGCGGGGTCCCGGCCGAACCCTGATGGCGACCGACCTCGAAGGTCACCGTCGGCCCGTCCGGGTTGCCGATATTCACCCGCTGGCCGTCCTGGATGTCGGCGGCCGGTACCCGACGGTTGTTGACGTACAGACCATTGAGGCTGCCGTTGTCGATGGCGACCCACCGGCCCTGATCGAAGCGCAATATCAGGTGGATCCGGGAAATCAGCGGGTGCGCGACGCGGACGTCGGCCCGCAAGTCACGCCCGATGACCACATCGTTGCCGGGTGCGAAGGTCCGCTCGGATCCCTCGTACCGCACGGTCAGCGCGGGTAGGGCTGCTCGGCTCACGAGCCCCACTGTATCGGCGTCCGAGCGGATCGGGGCAAGGGTTGCCGATACGGGTTACCGGCCGTGTCTCATTCGGGGGGGCCGTGGCACGCCGAGGATTCAACCGGTTTCGATCGCACCGCCGCGGGTAACCCGCCGCCCATTCGCGAGAGCGCCGGCGCGTTTGGGATTCATAATAGCTCTGCAGTGCAATCGATTTCGTGATCTGCCGGCCTCGGTGCCAAACGATCTCAGTGAGTGCTCGAAGATGTGAGCATGGAACAGTCAACTCACCCTGGCCCGTTGCTGGCCGACCGGGTCGCGGTGGTAACCGGCGCCGGTGGCGGTATCGGCGCGGCAACCGCGCGGCTGTTCGCCGAACACGGCGCCGAGGTGGCCGTCGTCGATATCGATGTCGAGCTTGCTCAACGGACCGCCGACCTGATCACGACGTCGGGCGGGTCTGCCATGCCGCTCGTCACCGACGTGCGCGACGCCGATCAGGTCGCCGCCCTCGCACGATCGGTGCTGGATCGGTACGGCCGGATAGACGTGTTGGTCAACAATGTCGGCCATTGGCTGCGCCACCCGGGCGATTTCGTCGACACCGACCCGCAGTTGTGGGATGAGCTCTACCGGATCAACTTGCACCACGTCTTTCTGGTCACTCACGCGTTCCTGCCGGCGATGATCGCCCAGCACAACGGCTCGATCGTGAACGTCTCCTCCCTCGAAGGGTTGCGCGGCTACCCCGAGGATCCGGTCTACGCCGCGTTCAAGGCGGCCGTCATCCACTTCACCCGCAGCCTGGCGGTCCAGGTGGGCCGGGATGGTGTGCGGGTCAACGCGATCGGCCCCGACGTGACCGAGTCGCTGCAGGTGCCCTACTCGCAGTGGCTCTCCGACGAGGAGCAGAAACAGTGGCCGCAGTGGGTTCCGGCCGGACGGATGGGGCTGCCCGAGGACCAGGCCCGCGTAATCCTGTTTTTGGCCTCGGAGCTGTCGGCGTTCGTCACGGGCCACACGATCCCGACCGATGGCGGCACCGGCGCGGCGGGCGGATGGTTTCGCTCTTCCCGGCGGCCCGACCGGGAGTGGACGAACCGGCCTATCGCGCCCTGACCGCTCAGACGTAGGCCAATGCGGCGTTCTCCAGCCGGATCCGCTGGTTGAGCACCAGCGCGTTGGCGAGGGTGAACACGATCGCCGTCAGCCACGCCGAGTGAACCAGCGGCAGCGCCGCCACCTCTGCTACTACCGCGATGTAATCGGGGTGACGTACCCATCGATACGGGCCGCGCCGAACCAGCGGCGCACCCGGGATCACGATGAGCCGTGGATTCCAGTGTTTACCCAGGACGGCAATGCAGCGCCAGCGGACAGCGACGCTGAGCATCACGACGGCGACCATCGGCCAGCCCAGCCAGGGGACGAATGGGCGTCCCAGGGACCAGACTTCCACCAGACACGACATCAGCAGCAACGCATGAACGCTGACCATCGCCGGAAAGTGGTCGAGACCGAATTCCTTGCCCCCACGGGCAATTGACCACGCGGCGTTTCGGTGTGCGACGACGAGTCCGACCAGGCGTTCAACGGCGATGGCGACGATGAACAGGTAGTAGTACACGGCTTCTCCCCTTCACCACTGCAGCAGGACAACGAGACCTGATGTTGCAGTCATACCTATCCCTACGAGGGCGCGCCCAGGACGGTTCAGCAAACATGGTGAAGATGAACTAGAGCACACCGCGCACGCTGCCTGAACTATGTCGCGATGCTCGGCTTAATCGACGGCAACGACCTAGTCAGATGCTCTGAGCGGCATCGAATCGTGCTCGATCATCAATGACAACTACCCGAAACCGATTGAGAATCCGGGTAGCCGACGTGGCAAAAAGTTGAGGTCAGGCTACCCAGGGCCCGATGCCGCCGACCTTGTCGACGCGGATGCGGGTGAGGAATCCCGGCGGCGCGTTGTCCGGCGGGAAATTCATGTTCGGGTCCCCCAGGACCGGGTTGAGCTCCTTCAGTAGCTCGGGGGCACCGCCCTCGACGATCCGTGCGGTCCCGGTGATGGAGAGGTAGGGCCGCATTCCTTGGCCCGCCTGGTCCAGCGCCGCGATCGTGACGGCGACCCGGGGATCGTTGCGAATGTTGCGGACCTTTTTGTGTACGCCCAGGTGGGCGCTGACGAGCTCGTCCCCGTCCGGCGTCGACTGCAATGCGACCCAGACCAAGCTCACCTGGGGGCTGCCGTCGGGATTGATCGTGACGAGGGTGGCATCAGCACCCTTGCCGATGAGATTTCGTGCGGCGTCGTTGAGCTCCATGCGTTGTTCTACCATGTCGCGCCGCCATTCATTCCCGGCTCGGGACGTCGGCGCGAGTAACCGCCGGCACTATTCCTTGAGAGAGATTTGAATCTGACAACTTGCCTATACATCGAAGACGCATCCGCCCTAGCGTCAAAGAACAACCTAATGCCTACCCCAGGAGCTGAGAGCGATAGGCGCGGCCATGACCGATCACCAGCCCCCGACGAACATCGAGTACCTCCGCCACGAGGTGCTCGCTCGGATAGACGCGCACCCGCTCGATGACTGGTCCCCGGCTCTGTTGCGGGCCATGATCGCGGTGTTCGACCTGAACGGAGTCACGCCCAAGCCCCTGCAGGGCTTCCGGCCTCGCATCGTCAAGTAAAGGCGCACGTGCGTTCTCACGGCCCTACTAGGGTGCTAGCAGTGATGCGGTACCTGCGGTCCGGTGAGGAGTCATGACGATGGAGATGTGGGAGTTGGTGGCCCGTGAGCAGATCCGTGACACTCTCGCCCGATACAACTGGTCGGGTGACGCCGGCCGGCTCGAGGGGCTAGCCGAGACATTCTGCGTAGACGGCGTTCTCGAGATTCGCGGTGCCGAACCGCTGCGCGGCCGATCCGAGATCACGGCGTTCCTCGGCGGCGTTACCGGGAAGATCGCGGTCGACGCAGACATCAAGCCGGTGGTTCGGCACAACGTCGCCAACATCCTGTTCACCGCGCTGACACCCGACGAAGCACAGGTCGCCTGCTACTTCACCGTCGTCACCCATATCGGGCTCGACCACTTCGGCCGTTATCGCGACACCTTGGTGCCCGACGGTGACACCTGGCTGATCAAGCACCGCAAAGTGTCGACCGATTGGGCAGCCGCCGACTCCGCGATGGCCCGGCCCTCCCCAGGCACCTGAGTCCTTGGCGCACAATCATTTTCGTGCGGCCCCGGTGGCCGGCGGCGAAGCCCCGATCGTCAGGACGTTGAGCCGGCACCCTTGCGGACCGGCACGCCAGCCGTGATCGACGCCCGTGATCACCGCGCTGTCACCGACCTCTAGCAGGTGCCCACCGTCGTCCAGGATCAATTCGACCGAGCCCGACAGCACGACATCGAAATCGACCGTGTCCGTATGGTGCGGGAAACTCGGCACCCGGTGCGTACTCGATCATTGTCCAGCGCAGCGAGCCCGCCGGGAGGACCAGGTCGAGCTTGTCGGCGACGCGCCCGCCATCGTCGATCGACGGTAGCGATGGCGTCGCATAGAGCATCGAAAAGAGCATCCCGTTGAGGCTGGTATCGCCCTGCAGCGCAATGGGATCGTCCTGCACTGCGCACGAACGGCCGGCTGCGTCGACACCGGTGACCAGCAAGCGCATGCACAGAGACTAGACGCCGGCCCGGATGCCGATCAGCGGAACACCGCTCACGCGCTGCGCGGCGACATGGCAGGGTGACATGCGTGGCAAATACTTCTCCAGCGACCGTCGAGCATGACCTGCGTGAAATCGACACCCCGAAGGGCGCTTTGCGCTACTACGACACCGGCCCCGATTCCGGTCCAGTGCTGCTGTTCCTGCACGGCTCCGGCCCCGGCGTCACCGGCTGGCGTAACTTCCGCGGGATCCTGCCCACGTTCGCCGAGCACTTCCGCTGCCTGATCCTGGAATTCCCCGGTTTCGGGGTCACCGACGACTTCGGCGGCCACCCGATGGTCACCGCGTTCGGCGCCGTTCCGCCTTTCCTGGACGCACTCGGAGTCGAGAAGGCACACATCGTCGGCAACTCGATGGGTGGCGGCGTCGGCATCAACTTCGCCATCCAGAATCCCGATCGCATCGACCGACTGGTGACCATTGGCGGCATCGGCACCAACATCTTCACGCCTAGCCCCAGTGAGGGAATCCGGCTGCTGCAGGAGTTCGTCGAAGACCCGACTCGGCAACGGCTCGTCGACTGGCTCAAGTCGATGGTGTACGACCAATCGTTGATCACCGACGAGCTCATCGAGGAACGCTGGCAGCTGGCCACCGACCCCGTCACGCTGGCCGCCGCGCGCCGGATGTACGGCAAGGCCGCGTTCGCCGCGATGAACTCCGCGATGAGCGCCTCGGACCGGCCGTTCCCCTGGGCGGTCATGCACAAGGTGGCCGCACCCACGCTGCTGACGTGGGGCCGCGACGATCGGGTGAGCCCGCCCGACATGGCACTGATCCCGATGCGCACCATCCCGAACGCGGAACTGCATATCTTCCCCAACTCCGGGCACTGGGCGATGATCGAAGCCAAGGCGGCATTCGAAAGCACGGTGCTGGGATTCCTGTCCCGCACCTAGCTAGGGCGCTCCCGCAAGGCCTTTTATCAGCAACGCGTGCGCGTCGGGATTGCCATCGAGCACTCGGCTGGTCCGGATGCCGATCTGCCACTGGTCGTCGATGCGCCGCAGCGCGAAATGGTGCGCGGTGGCGCGCCATACCCGATAGCCGTCGCCGTCGCGGACGAGCACCAGAGATTCGCACACCGCCACCGCCTCATCGCCGGTGACCGTGACGACGCACGGACCCGAGGAAATGACAGCAGCCCTTGGCCACCAACTTCTGGTGGGCCTGCGAGCTGATCATCGCGTGCACATCGGCCCGGCCCTCCATCCGCCAGCCGTCGACGTCATAGATGCCGTCGGTCGCCCACAGGCGCGCGGTGGCCTCCGGATCACCGGCGTCGACCGCGGGGCCGTAGGACGCGATCAACTGCCTGATGTCGCGGTCATCCTCGAGCCGGCGCAACCGGGCCGCCAAGTCCGCAAACTCCGTCACAGTCGTCTCCTCATCGCTGGGTGGCACCCGCGTCGACGGGCAGGATTATCGCGGTGATGTAGCGCGCCTCGTCGGAGGCCAGGAACAGCGCGGCGTTGGCGACATCCATCGGGTCGATCCACGGCACCGCAAGCATATTCATCGCCTCCGCCGCCTCGGCGAATTCCGTACGCGTGGGCGGCCGGCCCAGGTCGGGCCGGAATGCGCTACTGACAGCATCGTTTTGGATCATGGGCGTGTCGACATTGGTCGGGTGCACGCAGTTGACCCGAACATTGTGCGGCGCAAGCTCATTGGCCAGGCTGCGCATCAGGCCGACGACGCCGTGCTTGGCGGCCGTGTAATGGGCGACGCCGACCAGCCCACGAAGTCCGGCAATGGAGTTCGTCAGCACCATCGCGCCGGCACCGCGCGCGATCAGGTGCGGTGCACCGGCGCGACATGTGTGCCATACCCCGGTGAGGTTGACGTCCAGCATGGTGCGCCAGGTGTTTTCGTCCAGGTCGACCGCCAGTCCGCGGGATGTGATTCCGGCCGTCGCGCAGACCACGTCCAAGCCGCCGAACCGCTCGACGCCGCGGTCGGTGGCGGCTTGCACACCGGCGAGGTCGCGCACGTCGACGATTTCGGTGTGCACCCGCGCGCCGGCGGCGGCGACCAATGCGGCCGTCTGCTCGAGGTCGGCGGGCGTGCTGTGCGGGATCACCACGGTCTCGATCGGGGCCACACACATCCAGCGCCACGATGTCGGCGCCCTCCTGGGCGAACCGCACCGCCTGTGCGCGACCGATCCCCCGTGCCGCGCCGGTGATCAGGGCGACCTTGTCCGTTAGCCGCCCGCCGGGCCTCGCGGTCATGTCGTCTTCTGCGTCAGGCCGGCGTCGACGACGAGCTGGGTGCCGGTGATGTAGCGGCCCTGGTCGGAGGCCAGGAACACGACGGCGTTGGCCACATCGACGGGCTCCACCCACGGG
This sequence comes from uncultured Actinomycetota bacterium, assembly GCA_963832935.1. GTDB lineage: Bacteria > Actinomycetota > Actinomycetes > Mycobacteriales > Mycobacteriaceae > Mycobacterium. The sequence continues at coordinate 619,858 of CAWHWA010000003.1, read as the reverse complement.
ACCGGCAGCAGGTTGCGGGCCTGAAGCACCTCGGCCGCGTCGGCCGCCGTCGGGTTGGCCAGATCGGGCCGCAGCCTGCGATACATCTGCTCGTTGAGCACCATCGGCGTCGCGACCGGCCCCGGGTGCACGGTGTTGACCCGAATGCCGCGGGGTCCCAGCTCATTGGCGAGCGTGCGCGCCAACCCGACCACCGCGTGCTTGCTGGCCGTGTAGTGGGCGGTGTTGGCGGTGCCGCGAAGGCCATTGGTGGAGCTGATCAGAACGACGGAGCCACCGTCGGCACCGATGTGCGGCACGCTGGCTCTGACGGTGTGCCACACCCCGGTGAGGTTGATGTCCAGCGTGCGCTGCCACACCTGCGGGTCGAGTTCCCATGACGGGCCGCCCGGAACGTGGATACCGGCGTTGGCGATCACGACGTCCAGCCGGCCCAACTCGGCGACACCGCCGTCGACCGCGGACGTGACGGCCGCGAGATCGCTCACGTCCGCGAAACCCGTGACGCAGCGGCGACCCCGGCTTTCGACTTCCCTTGCGGTATTGGCCAACTCGTCGGCAAGCGCCGCGACATCCAGGGCGATCACATCGGCGCCCTCGTCGGCGAAGCGCTGACAGTGCACCCGCCCGGTCCCCTTTGCGGCGCCGGTGACCACGACGACCTTGTCGAGTAATCCAGTCATCGCTTGATCAAATCGAAGCCCCGGTAGCCGGCGTCGGCGACCTCGGCACAGATGTCGTTGTAGGTGGCGAACCCGCCGACGAACAGCATGAAGCCCCTTGGCTTTCCGGGCACGTTCGCGCCCATGTACCACGAGTTCGCTTTCGTGAACAACGTCGTCTCGGCACGCCGGGCGCATTCGGCGCCCCAGCCATCCACACTGTCCACGGTCGCTTCGATGGCGGCATAACCCTGGCTGTCGAGGTGGGCGATGGCCTGGGAGACCCAGTTCAGCTGCGCCTCCGCATGCAACACCATGTTCGCCAGCACGGCAGGTGCGCCCGGGCCCGAGATCAAGAACATATTGGGGAATCCGTCGACGCTCAATCCCAGATAGGTGCGCGGTCCGTGCGCCCAGTCCTCGCGCAACATCGCGCCGCCGCGCCCGACGATGTCGATAATGCCCAGCGCCCCTGTCATCGCATCGAAACCCGTTGCCAGGACGAGCATGTCAAGGCCGTAGTGCGTATCGGCGGTGTGGATGCCCGCGGCATCCACCGATTCGATCGGAGTGTCGCGCACGCTGACCAACGACACGTTGGGCCGGTTGAACGTCTGAAAGTAGTTGCTGTCGGTGCAGATTCGCTTTGTCCCAATCGGATGGTCGGTGGGGATCAGCAGGTCGGCGACCGCCGGATCGTCGATGACCGCCCGAATCTTCTCCTCGTAGAACTTGCGCGCCTCTTCGTTGGCTTCCAGGTCGGTCATCTGGTCCGGGAACGTCTTCGAGAACAGCACGCCGCCCAGCTGCCATCGTCTTTCGAACGCCGCACGCCGCTCCTGCAACGTGAATTCCATGGTCGGCTTGGACGCGGCGATGTGCGGGGAGCCGCCCCCGCTGCGCCACGACAACCGGCGCCGCTGCGGGTAGCCGGCCTTGATCTCGTCGAGCACTTCGCCGGATAACGGTGTGTTGCCCGCGGGCACGCTGTAGTTGGGGGTGCGCTGGAAGACGTACAGGTGCGCGGCCTGCTCGGCGATGATCGGAATCGATTGGATGCCGGAGGATCCGGTGCCGATGACCGCGACCCGCTTGCCGGTGAAGTCGACGGGATCATGCGGCCAGTGCGCGGTGTGGTACGTCTGGCCCGCGAAGGTATCCAGGCCGGCGAAGTTCGGAGTCATCGCGGCCGACAACGGGCCCGTTGCCATCACACAGAACCGCGCCGACAGCACAGAACCGGTGTCCGTGGTGACCGTCCAGCGCAGCGTCGTCTCGTCGAGCACGGCGGAGTCCACGCGGGTGCTCGAAGACGATGTCACGCCGCAGGTCGAGTTTGTCGGCGACCCAGTTGAGGTACCGAAGGATCTCGGTTTGGGTGGCGTACTTCTCCGTCCAGCTCCACTCTTGCTGGAGTTCGTCGGAGAACGAGTAGCAGTAGTCAACACTCTCGACGTCGCAGCGCGCACCCGGATACCGGTTGTAGTACCAGGTACCACCCAGCTCGGGAGCGGCCTCGAGCACCCGCACCGAGAGCCCTTGCGCGCGCAGCTTATGCAAGGCATATAAGCCGGCGAACCCGGCGCCCACCACGACGACGTCGAGACGCTGATCGGCAGCATCATTCACAAGCGCCCACGGTATTGGCCTGTTCGTCGCGGGGTATGCGCTGTCCCGGTCACCGGACGCCCACTCGTGCCGGGAAGGTTCTGACCCGTATTTTCGCCCGCTCACCGGGATCACCGGCGAGTCGAGACCCGGACTGCGGTAGACCATTACTAAGCCCACACACGTAAGGACAACGATATGAGCGAGCGGGTACTCGACCAGGTCGTGGCGATGGCCGATCAGTTGCGCGACCAGGCGGCGGAAGCCGAGAGAATCGGCCGGCTCACCGACGACACCGTCAAGCTGATGAAGGGTGCCGGACTCATTCGGCTACTGCAGACCAAGCAGTATCAGGGCTTCGAGGTTCACCCGCGCGAGTTCGCCGAGACCACGATGGCCACGGCGGCCCTGGATCCGGCCGCCGGCTGGATCGTCGGCGTGGTGGGCGTACACCCCTACCAGCTGGCCTACGCCGACCCGAAGGTCTCCGCCGAGATCTGGGCCGACGATGTCGACACGTGGATGGCATCCCCGTACGCGCCGCAGGGCGTCGCCAAGCCCGTCGACGGCGGCTACCTCTTCACCGGGCGCTGGCAGTTCAGCTCGGGCACCGATCACTGCGACTGGATCATCCTGGGCGCGATGCTCGGTGACAGCAAGGGCATCCCGCTGATGCCGCCCCAGATGTTGCACATGATTTTGCCGCGCAAGGACTACGAGATCGTCGAAGACTCGTGGAATGTGGTGGGGCTGCGTGGAACCGGCTCCAAGGACATCATCGTCAAGGACGCGTTCGTCCCGAGCTATCGGACCATGGATGCGACGAAGGTGATGGACGGCACCGCCCAGCGCGAGGCCGGCATGACCGAGCCGCTGTATCTGATGCCGTGGTCGACGATGTTCCCGCTGGGCATCTCGTCGGCGACCATCGGCATCGCCGAGGGAGCGCTGGCCGCGCATCTGGACTACCAACGAGAGCGCGTCGGCGCCACCGGTACCGCCATCAAGGACGACCCCTACGTCATGCACGCGATCGGCGAGGCCGCCGCCGACATCAATGCCGCCCGCCAGGAGCTGCTGGCCAACGCCGACCGCGTCTACGACATGGTCGCCGCCGGCAAGGAGGTGTCCTTCGCCGACCGCGCGGCCGGACGGCGCACGCAAGTCCGCGCGGTATGGCGCGCGGTGTCGGCGGTCGACGAGATCTTCGCCCGCTCCGGCGGCAACGCGGCCCGAATGGACAAGCCGCTGCAACGCTATTGGCGTGACATGCACGTCGGCCAACTGCATGCCATCCATGTCCCCGGCACCACCTATCACGCGTCGGCGCTCAGCTCGCTGGGCATTGATCCGCCCGAGGGTCCGCTGCGGGCCCTGATCTGAGCAGGAGATGCACCAAGTGAGCGATCTGAAAAGCCTGGGCTACATCACCATCTCGACCAACGACGTCGACCGCTGGCGCCGCTTCGCCTTCGGCGTCCTGGGTTTCGCCGAAGGCAAGGGCCCCGACGAGTCCGCGCTCTATCTCCGGATGGACGAGCGCGCCGCGCGGCTGATCGTGGTGCCGGGTGAGACCGATCGGGTGCTCACCGTCGGCTGGGAGGTGCGCGACCACCCCGGGCTGCAGCGGATCAAAGCGGCCCTCGACGGCGCCGGGGTGCCGTTCAAGCAACTGTCGGTCGAGGAGGCCGAGGCCCGCCGGGTCGAAGAGGTGATCACCTTCGACGACCCGGCCGGCACCACCGTCGAGGTATTCCACGGTGCGGTGCTGGATCACAGCCCGGTGGTCACCCCGTTCGGCGCGAGGTTCGTCACCGGCGATCAGGGCCTGGGCCATGTCGTGGTGCCCGCGATGGACCCCAACGGGCTGTTCGACTTCTACACCGACGTCCTGGGTTTCCGCTCCCGCGGCGCGTTCCGGGTGCCGCTGCCGAAAGAGTTTGGCCCGGTGCGGGTTCGCTTCCTCGGGATCAACGAACGCCACCACAGCCTGGCGATCGTGCCGGCCGCACATATGCGCGACCCGCGCCTCGTCCACATCATGGTCGAGGCGGACACCCTCGATGCAGTGGGTCAGGCGCTGGACCGGGTCAACGCCGAGGGCTTCCAGTTGTCGTCCACGCTCGGGCGCCACACCAACGACAAGATGATCTCCTTCTACGTCCGGGCACCCGGCGATTGGGACATCGAGTTCGGCACCGAAGGCGCGCGAGTAGACGAAACCTATTACACGGCAGAGGAAATCACAGCCGACAGCTACTGGGGACACCAGTGGGTCGGCGAAATGCCCGCGGCAATGCGGCTATGACGCCCGACACCGACGTCACGCCGGTCGCGGCTTCGTCGATCACGTCGTGGGATCACGAGGCCGACGTCGTCATCGCCGGTTACGGCGTCGCGGGTGCGGCGGCCGCGGTCGAAGCGAGTCGCTGCGGCGCCGACGTCTTGGTGCTGGAACGCACCGGTTCCTGGGGCGGCGCGGCGGCGATGGCCGGCGGGTTCATCTACCTCGGCGGTGGCACACCACTGCAAACCGCCTGTGGTTTCACCGATTCCGTCGACAACATGGCGGCGTTCCTCAACGTGGCGATGGGACCCGGTGCCGACGAGAACCGGATCGCCGATTACTGCGCGGGCAGCGTCGCGCATTTCGAGTGGCTTGTCGGGTGCGGCGTGCCGTTCAAGGCGGAGTTCTTTTCCGAGCCCGGCTGGGAGCCGATGGGCGATCAGGGGCTGATGTACAGCGGCGGCGAGAACTCCTGGCCGTTCAACACCATCGCCTCCCCCGCCCCGCGCGGACACGTCCCGCAGATGCAGAACAAGAAGCAGGGCGAAGCCAGCGCCGGCTACATGCTGATGAAGCCGCTCGTCGAAACCGCCACCGCGGCAGGCGCACGCGCGCTCTACGACGTGCGGGTGCAGCGTCTGATCGTGGAATCCGACGGCAGGGTGGTCGGCATCCGCGCCCGGCAGTACGGCACCGAGATGACGATCCGCGCGCGCACCGGCGTGGTGCTCGCGACGGGAAGCTTCGCCTACAACGACGCGATGGTGGCGCGCTACGCGCCGCGGATCGCCGGGCGCCCGGCCGCGTCGATCGAGCAGCACGACGGGCAGGCGATCCGGATGGCGCAGGCGCTGGGCGCCGATCTGGCCCACATGGACGCCACCGAGGTCGCGATCTTCATCGACCCTCAGCAGCTGGTGCGCGGGATCCTGGTCAACGGCCGCGGTCAGCGCTACGTCGCCGAGGACACCTACCCGGGCCGTATCGGACAGCTCACGCTCTATCACCAGGACAACACCGCCTACCTGATCATCGACAACGACGCCAACGAGGAAGCGAACGCGTCCTGGTCACCCAAGTTCATGCTGCGACCGGCGACCTGGGTGGCCGACAATGTCGCCGATCTAGAGCGCGACATCGGCTTGGCACCCGGTTCGCTGCAGGCGACCGTGGCGGCCTTTAACGACGGCGCCGCGCGCGGTGAGGATCCGCTGCTGCACAAGAAGCCGGAGTGGATCAAGCCGATCGGCACTCCGGTTGGCGCGATCGACCTGCGCGAGAACACTGGCGGCTTCACCTTGGGCGGGCTGGCCACCACATTGGATGCCGAGGTGCTGCACGTGAGCGGCGAACCGATCCCGGGGCTCTTCGCCGCGGGCCGGTCGACCGCCGGGCTGGCCGCCTGGGGTTATGCCAGCGGCGTCTCGCTCGGAGACGGCAGCTTCTACGGCCGCCGCGCCGGACGGTCGGCAGCCAAGGGCTGACCCGCTCTTTTTCGCGACGACCAAATCGCCCACTGCGAAGTTCAGCGTGATATTTCGCGCTGGGGTTAGACTCGCGGCTCTTTGTCGGCTGGTGTGTGACAGCGGCCACAGTCATGTGATAGAACATATTCCTAATAGGAATATGTCAGCCAGACAGACCAGCCCGTGGAGGACCGATGTCAGGGACCGTGCGCTCCGTCGCGACCGCCGAACCAAGCACTCCCACGGCCGTCATCGACCGCATCTCGCTGGTCCTCGACGCATTCGAAGGGCCCGGACGGCTGACGCTGGCCCAGATCGTCCGGCGCACCGGCCTGCCGCGCTCCTCGGCACACCGGATGCTCGAGCGCCTGGTGCAGCTGCGCTGGCTGCGCCGCAGCGGGCGCGACTACGAGCTCGGCATGCGCCTGGTCGAACTCGGGTCACTGGCCGTGCATCAGGACCGCCTGGTGCGTGCGGCCGGCCCACTGCTGGGCGAATTGCACCGCGCCACCGGACTGGTCGCACACCTCGCGGTGCTGGACGGACCCGACGTCGTCTATCTCGACAAGATCGGCGACCGGATGGTCGACTCGATCCCGACCCGGGTCGGCGGTCGGCAACCCGCGCATTGCACCGCCGTGGGCAAGGCGATCCTGGCCTACAGCGACGAGGCCGCCCAACTGGATCTGCAGGTTCGCAAGACCAGGTACTCGATTTCGACCGGCTCCCAGCTGGCCGCGGAATTGGCCAAGGTGCGCGCCCATGGGGTGGCGTTCGAGCGCGAGGAGTCGTTGCTCGGATTCGGTTGTGTCGCCGCGCCGATCGGCAACCCGGGTGAGGCCCAGGAAGTCCTAGCCGCGGTGTCGGTGTGCGGCCCGATGAATCGCATGATGTTTGATCAGCGACTGACCGCACCGGTGCGCATGACGGCGATGGCCATCTGGCGCAACGTCGAGGACGGGCCGCGGCGGGTCGCGCCGACCCTGCAGCCGCTGCGGCCACTGCTCCCCCAGCGTCTTCCCCAGCCTCATCGCCCCGAGCCGCGGCCCGCGTTGCAGTACGCGTGAATCCGTTCGCCGGCGGCGTCGCAGTCATCACTGGAGCCGGCGCGGGTATCGGCGCGGGCCTGGCCCGCCACGCGGTCAGCGCTGGAAATGGCGGTGGTACTGGCCGACGTCGACGCCGATGCCGTCGCGGCCCTGCGCGAAGAGCTTTGCGCGGCAGGAGGATCGGCGGTTGACGTGGTGTGCGACGTCCGCGACCCGGCCGCGGTCCAGGAACTCGCCGACCGCACCTACCGCGACGTCGGCGCGGTGCGGCTACTGGTGAACAACGCCGGCGTCGAACAGTTCGGTTATCTGTGGGATACGCCCGTGGCCAACTGGCAGCGGGTGGTCGACGTCAACATCAGCGGAGTGTTCCACGGCGTGCGCGCGTTTCTGCCGAAGATGATGGCCGCCGATGAGCAGGCCTGGGTGTGGAATCTGTCGTCGGTCGGCGCAGTGCTGGCAATTCCGTTGCAGGCGCCCTACATCATGAGCAAGCACGCGGTGCTGGCGTTGACCGAGTGCCTCTACCTCGATGTGCAATCGGCCGGACACGACGACCACATTCACGTGCAGGCGGTGCTGCCGGGTGCGGTGAAATCCAACATCTTCGACTCGGCGGGCGGCGTCGATCCCGACGGGGACGGCGACATCGCCGTCGCCGAGGCGCAGCGCGCGGCCATGCTGGCCGTCAAGGCGGCGGCCATGGATCCGGAGGCGGCCGCGGCGGCGATTTTCGAGCAGGCCGCCGACGGCCGCTTCTACCTGCTCACCGAACCGGAGTCGGTCGGGTCGGCAATGGCGGAGCGGGCGAATATTCTTGCGGCACAGCGTCCTCCAGCGCGCCGCCCGAAACGATAAGCTCGGCTGCGCGTTCGGCAATCCCCAGTACCGCGGCATTCGTGGGCGCCGATACCACCGAGGGCATCACCGACGCATCGACAACCCGCAGGCCGTCAACTCCGCGCACACGCAATTCCGGATCCACCACCGCAAGGTCATCGGTACCGATTCGGCAGGTGCCGACCAGGTGGAAGAAGGTATCCGTGGCACGTCGCAGGAACGCGCGGCAATCTTCATCGCTGCTGCACTTCGGCGCCGGGGCGAAGTTCAGTACCGCGCCACGGCGTCAACGCAGCGCCATGAGCGATTTCGCGCGCCAACCGTAACGCCACGACCATCCGATCGATATCGGTCCGTTCACGCAGAAATGCGGGGTCGATCAACGGCGAATCCCCGGGGTCCGGGCCACCCAGGCGCACCGTCCCCCGGCTCATCGGACGCACCACCGAAAACGCCACGGAGAAGCCAGGACTCGCCCCCTGCCAACGCGGTTCGATGGCCGCTTCGGCGAACAGCATGAGCACATCGGGTTCAGCGTGTTCGTCGCTGCGGGTTAGCAGATGAGGACGGCGGAAGGGGGTTTCCTCCGGGGTCCGCATAGCGCTGTAGGACACCCACGCGATGGGATGATCGTGCAGATTCTCACCGACGCCGGGAAGATCGGCAACTACTGGCACACCGTGGCTGTGTAGTTGTGCGGCGGGGCCGATCCCCGACAACATGAGCAGCTTTGGCGAGCCGATCGCCCCCGCGCACACGATGACCTCGCGTTCTGCATAAATGTCCTGGCTCTGGCCGTCTTTCGAGTACCGGGCGCCGCGACAACGCGAACCGTCCATCACCAGATGCCGCACGTAGGCATCGGTCACGACGGTGAGGTTGGGTTCCGATTGCACGGGCCCTAGGTAGGCATCGGCCGCGCTCTGCCGTTTGTTTGCGACGACATTATGTTCCACCCACGAAACACCCTCTGCCGCTTTCCCATTAGGGTCAGCACTTTCCGGGTGCCCGGCATCGACCGCAGCTTGATACACCGCTCGTGCAAGGGAATTCGGCGCCGGAAGTTCCCCTAGCCGCATGGGACCCGCGATCCCCCGGAATTCGGGATCCCGTCCGTCGGCGCGCTCACTACGTTTGAGGTAAGGCAGCATCGTCTGGTAGTTCCAGCCCGTGGCGCCTTGTTTTTCCCAGGCGTCGTAGCTTGACGCATGCCCTCGTAGGTGGACAAGGCCGTTGATGCTGCTGGATCCGCCCAATACCTTCCCACGCGGGCAGCCGAGAACCGCGCCGTCGAGCCCGGCTTGGGGAGTAGTGGTGAACGCCCAATCCACCGAGGAGCCCCACAATCCCATCGCGTCGAGGGGGTTCCCGCTGTACATAACTTCCGGTCCGGCGCCGGGTCCGGCTTCCAGTAGCGCAACGCGCATCCCCGTGCGCTCGACCAGACGGGACGCGACCACGCATCCCGCCGATCCGCCACCGATCACGAGATAGTCGACGATGTTGTCAGCCATGAGATCCTTCACTGCAAGAGGAATTCCGCCAAGCGGTCGGTATCCATTAATCCGATGCTAGGCAGGTGCAGTCGAGGTCTCGGGCCGCGTCGCGCACCATTCCGGCCGAATCGCGCAACTGGGACGCGATATTTACGAGACGACGCCTAATCGTCGACGACAGGCAGCTCCCCGTGCCGCACCGCGTCGAGGATCGACTCGCGCAGGGCCGAGCACACCAGGAACACACCACGGCTGGCGTGCGCCGACATCTTCTGGGCTTCGGCGCGCTCAGCGCACTGGTCTGTCGCGTCGGCGTTCCACTGCACACTGGTTTGGTTCCAGGTGCTCTTGCGGACCAGCACCCGTGCGCCGCAGCTGCGGCATGCCACGGGCTGCATGGGCATCTCGTCGAGCCGATTGTCCGTCCGGACGGACGAATCGAGTGCCATCACACCGAGCCTGCCGCGGCCGCCTGGGCCGCTATGTTGGCTTCGACCTCTTTCATCCACGCCTCGTAAGGGCGGGTGGTGTCCAGCTCGAACTCGAAGCGGTCCACCATATCCGGCTCGACGTCGGCGGTGTCGACGTAGAACTGCTGGTACCAACGCCGCAGTTGATAGACCGGGCCGTCTTCCTCGACCAGGAGCGGGTTGTCGATGCGCGTCTTGTGCCGCCAGATCTCGACGTCCTGCTCAAAGCCCAGTTTGACGTAGTCGCCGAGTTGTATCGCGGTTTGCATGGCGTCGTCGCCGGGCAGCGCTTCCGACTTCTTCACGATGATGCCGTATTGCAGCACAAAGGAATTCGAGTCGATCGGGTAGTGGCAGTTGATCAGGACCGATTGGGCGTCACCGTTTTCGTAGTGGTAGGTAAGGTCGTCGATCATGAAGGACGGCCCGTAGTACGACGCCACCGAGGTGTTGCCCAGCATCTGTGCGCCTTCGGTGCCACCCATGTCGGCGCGGCCCTCGCCGTTCATGTACTGCGTCGCGACGTGTCCCTCGAAGATGTTCTTGAAGTAGGTCGGCAATGCGCCGTGGATGTAGAAGAAGTGCGCCATATCCACGACGTTGTCGATGATTTCGCGGCAGTTGCTGGTTCCCACAACCGTGGTGTACCAGTGCCAGTCGGTCCATTCGTCGCTGGTCGCTCCCTCGATGCGCGGGATCGTGACCTCGGGCGGTGGTGGTTTGCGCTCGGGGTCGTTCCACACGAACAACATGCCGTCCTGTTCCAGTGTGGTCCAGGTTGCCGTGCGGGCCAGCCGCGGTGCGCGTCGGGCGTAGGGCACCTGCTTGCATCGGCCGTCACCGCCCCAGCGCCAGTCGTGGAACGGGCACGCGATCTCGTCGCCCTTCACCTCGCCCTGGGACAGGTCACCGCCCATGTGCCGGCAGTAGCCGTCGAGGATGTTGATCCTGCCGTCCCCGCTTCGGAAGACGACAAGCTTCTGACCGAAGGCGTTGATCGCGTGCGGCTTGCCGTCACCGAAATCTCTGATCAGGCCCAGGCAATGCCAGCCGCGGGCAAACCGCGTCGGGGCGGACTGGGCTTCAATGAGCCGAACTTCGTCGGTGTCATGCGACGTCATACGCACGATTTAACTCCTGGGGACGCGCTCGTGGGGGTTGTCTGTTCCACTCATCAGGACGACTCTTCCTGCGCCGCGCTGTCCCGGCATACCGTTCTCGCCGTGATACCGCACAGCGCGACCATCCCGGCCGGGCATCCGGTGGCCGATACGAGCGTCGACTTGCTGGTCGTGGGCTCGGGCACCGGGATGGCCGCGGCGCTGGCCGCCCATGAACTCGGGCTGTCGGTGCTGGTCGTGGAGAAGGCGTCGCACGTGGGCGGTTCGACGGCCCGCTCCGGCGGCGCCCTCTGGCTGCCCGCGAGCCCGGTTCTGCGGGGTGCCGGCGCCGGAGACACCGAGGAGCGCGCCGCTACCTACCTCGACTCGGTGGTCGCGGGCTCGGCGCCCCGACCGCGCGCGACGGGATTCTTGACCCACGTATCCGCGACGGTCGAGATGCTGCGCCGAACGACTCCCCTGCGGTTCTTTTGGGCCCGCGACTATTCCGATTACCACCCTGAGCAGCCCGGTGGCAGCGCGGCCGGGCGCACCTGCGAATGTCATCCGTTCGACACGTCGATTCTCGGTGCCTACCGCACCCGACTGGAACCGGGCTTGATGGAAGCACCCGTCCCGATCCCCACGACCGGCGCCGACTACCGCTGGATGAATTTGGTGGCTCGGGTGCCACGCAAGGGAATTCCGACGTTCGGCAAGCGACTGGCACAGGGAGTGGGCGGCCGGGTGCTGGGCCGGCGTTACGCCGCGGGCGGGCAGGGCCTGGCGGCCGGTCTGTTCGCGGGTGTGCTGCGCGCCGGTATCCCGGTGTGGACGGACACGTCCCTGCTGCGCCTGGACGGCGACGCCGACCGCGTCCGCGGCGCGGTCGTGCAACATCGCGGCCGGGAGGTGACGATTACCGCCCGGCGCGGCGTCGTGTTGGCCACCGGCGGTTTCGACCACAGCATGGACATGCGGTGGAAATTTCAGTCCGAGTCGCTGGGCGCCAACCTGAGCCTCGGTGCGACGGCAAATACCGGCGACGGCATCCGTGCCGGGCAAGAACTCGGCGGCGGCATCGATCTGATGGATCAGGCGTGGTGGTTCCCGGCCGTCGCGCCGCTTCCCGGCGCGGCGCCCGCCGTGATGCTGGCCGAACGATCGCTGCCAGGCAGCCTCATCGTCAACCAGCACGGCCGCCGATTCGCCAACGAGTCGGCGGACTACATGTCCTTCGGCCAGCGGTTACTCGAGCTGGAGCGCTCGGGCAGCCCGATCGAAACGATGTGGATCATCTTCGACCAGCAATACCGCAACAGCTATGTCTTTGGCGCTCAACTGTTCCCGCGCATGCGCATCCCGCAGACCTGGTACGACGCGGGTATTGCGGCGCGCAGCGATGCCTTTGCCGAACTGGGCTCCCGGATCGGCGTACCGTTGCCCGAGTTCGCCGCAACGATCACTCGGTTCAACCAAAACGCCTCCGCCGGTGATGATCCCGACTTCGGTCGGGGCCGCAGCGCCTACGACCGTTATTACGGCGACCCGACGGTATCGCCCAACCCCAACCTGCGCGCGTTGACCAGGGGCCCGTTCTACGCCGTGAAGATGGTGCTCAGCGACTTGGGCACCTGCGGCGGATTGAAAGCCGACCACCGGGCGCGAGTGCTACGCGAGGACGGTGCCGTGATCAACGGGCTGTACGCGATCGGCAATACCGCGGCCAACGCATTCGGCACGACGTATCCGGGTGCGGGCGCGACGATTGCGCAGGGACTCGTGTACGGCTACATCGCGGCCCGGGACGCGGCCGGCGCCGACTAGTCGGCTTCGCGCTTGGCCTCGACCTGCTTTTCGACCTCGCGCCAGTATCCCGGCGTGGTGCGCGGTTTGCCGTACCCGCCCTTGGGCGCCGTTTGCAGTATGCGCGTCGGCTCCGTCGATGTCTTTCATCAACTCCAGTGCGAACTCGCGCTCGGCAGCGTAGTACTTGGCCGCCCAGCGCAGCGCGAGCACGGAGTACGCCCAGGCGGGTTCGGCTTCGGCCCCCTCGGCGTCCTCGAGGGCCTTGCGGTGTCTGCCTTCGGCGTATGCCACGTGCTCCTGGAGCAATTCCTTCAGGCGTGCGGGGTTGCTCAGATGCCCGAACGTAATTCGCAGCAGCACGCTGTGCTTGAGTACCGGTGGATCCACGGGTGCGTGATTGGTCCACTCGGTGACCGCGTCCATACCCGCCGGGGTGATTTTGTACAGCCGGCGGCTGCGGGTGCCCTCGTCGCGCTCGACGCGCGAAGTGACCAGACCCAGAACTTCCAGCTTCTTCAGCTCGGTGTAGATCTGGCTGAACGACGGGCTCCAGTAGTAGAGGTCAACGCTCCAATCGATCCACTTCTTCAGGTCGTAACCGGAGACTTCCTCTTCGTAAGACATCATGCCCAGCAGCGCCCAGCTGGTGCCGGCAAGCACCGCCTTTGTCAGCTTTCCGCTGGTCTCTGCCACGTCGCCAGGTTAACAACACCGAACACACGCTTGGGTGGTACTGACCGCTGGCCGGGACATCGCATTATGGGCGATTTAGGGTGACGGCGGATCCCGAATGGGCTTTGATCTCCTTGTTGGCCACTGCTGCTCGGGAAGGAGTTATGCGTGAAATTCGTCTTTCCTCTTCCGCACATGCTCCGCCTCAAGGCCACCATGCAGTCCTGGGAGCCGGCGGTCACCGGAGCTGACCAGACCCGCATGGTGAAATGCGCCGACCGCTGGGGCTACGACGTGATCGCCGTCCCCGAGCATCTCGTCATTCCTGCCGAGCATGTCGAATTGTCCGGGCCGCACTATCTGCACTCCACCGTCGCCCAAGCCCATATCGCGCGGCGCCACCGAACGCATCGCCATCAATTCCTGTGTCACCATCTTGCCGCTGCAACATCCGATCGTCCTGGCAAAGGCGTTGGCCACCGCCGACTGGATGAGTGGAGGCCGAATGATGGTCACCTTCGGAGTCGGTTGGCTGGCAAGGGAGTTCGAACTGCTCGGGGTGCCCTTTCACGAGCGGGGCCGCATCGCCGACGAATACTTAGCGGCGATCGTCGAATTGTGGACCAGCGACACACCGCAATTCGACGGCCGCTACGTGTCGTTCGACAACATCGCGTTCGAGCCGAAACCCGTTCAGAAACCCCACCTTCCGATCTGGATCGGCGGCGACGCCGACGCGGCACTGCGCAGAGCGGCCAAACACGCATCCGGCTGGTGGCCGTTTCTGACGCCTCCCGAGCAGATCGCCGAAAGACTGGACTACATCAAGTCCCAGCCCTGCTATGACGGCCGGCCCTTCGAGGTGATGCACGGCATGGGCACCAATCGCGTCGGCGAGGGACACGTTGTCCGCAAGGGTCTAGCCGACCGGCCGGGCATGAGCGCGCAGGCGATCATCGACCGTTTGAACTGGCTGAGCCAGCAAGGCGTGACGGTCAGCGCCGTCCCCATTCCCGCTGTACGCGGCGTCGACGAATACCTCGACTACGCGCAATGGGTGATCGAAGAGATCAAGCCGAACGTGTCCTAGCTGCCACCGGCGACTTTCCGTCGCTGTGCGAGTCGCAACCTCCCACTCGAGAGGACACGTGTCCTAGCCGTGGCGGTATGACAACGACACCATGGAGTTGTCCGCACGGTCAACGGGTAGCTCGGACGTCCGTGTCGTGGCGGGCAACTCCCGGACGAAAGGTGCGGACGATCGTGGCTCGAAGATTCGCTGTTGCCGGCCGAACGCAACGTCTCTGTACGGCGCACGGCGGCCGAATCGGCTCCGCCGCCGCGGTTGCTGTCGCCCCGCCATCGGTTACTGGCACCCATCCAACTGGGCGCGTTGTACGCACCGAACCGGATTCTGATGGCGCCCATGACGCGCACCCGGGCAGCAGACGACGGAGTGCCCACCCAGCTGATGGCTGACTACTACGCACAACGGGCGAATTCAGGGCTGATCATCACCGAGGGCACATTCCCGTCGGCGCGTGGGCAGGCGTACCCCCAACAGCCAGGTTTGCACACCGACGCGCAGCAGTCCGGGTGGGCGCGGGTCGCGGAAGCCGTCCACGCGGCCGGTGGCCGAATCGTGGTGCAGCTCATGCATTCTGGCCGTATCTCGCATCCCGATGTCCTCGGCGGCCAACGGCCTGTGGGCCCGTCGGCGATAAGGCCATTCGGCTCGGCGCACACCGCCGTCGGCAAGAAGACCTTCGTTGTTCCGCACGAGCTCACCGTCCGCGAAATAGGCTCTGTGATTTCTGATTTCGTCGCCTCGGCGCGCCGCGCACTCGCTGCCGGCGCTGACGGCGTGGAGATCGATGCCGCCAACGGATACCTGTTGAGTCAATTTTTGAGCTACGACGCGAATTACCGGCGCGACGCCTATGGGGGATCTGCTCACGATCGCGCTCGATTGCCGAGTGAAATCATCAGCGCGGTCGCGGACGCGATCGGCCCCGGCCGGCTGGGGCTGCGCATCTCTCCGAGCAACCCGGAGAACGACATTCATGAACCAGATCTCGAGGCGCACCTGATTCTCGCCAAAATTGCCCGCGAACTGGAATTGGCGTACCTGCACGTGCGGGTCTCGCCCGAACGGCCCATCTTTTCGTGGTTGCGTCGCCGATGGCCGGACCGCTTGCTGCTCAACCGCGGGTTCCAGACCACGACCACCCGAGAGCAAGCCGTCGACGTCGTCACGACCGGTACCGCGGACGCCGTGACCATTGGCCATGCGTATCTGGCGAATCCCGACCTGGTCCGGCGATGGACCTACGGCGCCGAGCTCAATGTGCCGCGAATGGAATTCCTCTACACGGGTGGCGCGTTGGGATATACGGATTATCCACGTTTGCCGTGACGAGTAACCAAGGTCACACTCACTGGGCGCAAACCCCTTCGTCGTCCGGGCGGTGTTCTGGCTCGAAGTACAGATAACGACGGAAGGACACACCATGACGAGCGGATCACTGCACGACACCCAACTGGCCGAGATGGGCGATGACCGAGACGAGCGGCTGGCCCAGCGGGTCGCCGAATTGTTCGACAACGATCCCCAATTCCGTGCGGCAGCTCCCCTTCCCGAGGTGATCGAGGCGGCCTGCACGCCGGGCCTGCGGCTCACCGAGGTCTTCGAGACAATCGTCGAGGGCTACGCCGATCGTCCAGCGCTTGGACAGCGCGCTCGCGAATTGGTCACCGACCGCCGATGGCCGTACTTCCGTACAACTGCAGCCGCGTTTCGAGACCATCAGTTACCGCGAAGTGTGGGACCGAGTGCGCGCGATCGCCAGCGCCTGGAGCCACGACCCCGAGAACCCCGTCACCGCGGGGGATGTCGTCGCGACGGTCGGATTCTCGAGCGCCGATTACCTGGTCGTCGACCTGGTGTGCGCCTACCTCGGATTGGTGACCGTGCCCCTGCAGCAAAACGCTCCGGTGTCGAGACTGCGTCCGATCATCGAGGAATGCGAACCGAAGATCGTCGCGGTCAGCGCGGAGTACCTCGACCTGGCGGTGGAATCCGTGCTGACCAGTGCGTCGCTGCGGCAGCTGATGGTGTTCGACTACCAACCCGCGGCCGACGAGCAGCGGGAGAACTTCGATCAGGCCCGCATCCGCTTGCAGGGGACGAGCGCCCCGGTGGTTGTCACCACGGTGGATGACGTCGTCGAGCGCGGCCACCAACAGCCGGCCGGACCGGCCTACACCGAGGGCAGCGACGAGCGCCTGGCGATGATCATGTACACCTCCGGCAGCACCGGGACGCCCAAGGGCGCCATGTACACCGAGCAAACGATTGCCAAGGTGTGGACCTCGGGGTTCTTCCTCGACGCCCGGACTCCCGGTACTCAGCGCGAATTTCATGCCGCTGAACCACCTCGGCGGCCGCCTGCCACTGGCGTCGGCATTCATCGCCGGCGGTACGAACTACTTCGTCCCCGAGTCCGATCTGTCCACGCTGTTCGAAGACTGGGCACTGGTACGGCCCACCGAACTCGCCGTGGTTCCCCGCGTGGTGGAGATGCTGTACCAGCACTACCGCAACGCCGTCGACCGCGGGATCGCCGAGGGAGCAGACCCCGCCACCGCGGAGCAGGACGCGGCGACCGAGCTGCGCGAGCAGGTGCTGGGCGGCCGGGTACTGGGCGGTTTAATCGGCAGCGCGCCGTTGGCCGCAGAGATGAAGGTGTTCCTGGATTGGGTGCTGGGCGCGCACATCATGGACGGCTACGGTCTGACCGAGACCGGAATCCTGACCCGCGACGGCGTGATCAACCGCAAGCGCGTCATCGACTACAAGCTGATCGACGTGCCCGAGCTCGGTTACTTCCTCACCGACCGGCCCTATCCGCGTGGGGAATTGCTCGTCAAGACCGACATGATGACTCCGGGCTACTACAAGCGCCCCGAAATCACCGCCCAGGTCTTCGACGAGGACGGCTACTACCGGACCGGCGACGTGATGGCCGAGATCGAGCACGACCACGTGGTCTACGTCGACCGCCGCAACAACGTTCTCAAGCTTGCCCAGGGCGAGTTCGTCGCCGTGACGAACCTGGAGTCCATCTACGCCGGGGCGCCACTGGTGCGACAGATCTTCGTGTACGGCAACAGCGAACGACCGAGCCTGCTGGCCGTCATCGTGCCCACCCCTGCAGCGCTGGCCGAATATGGCAACAGCCCAGCGCCTGAAAACTGCGCTGCACCAGTCACTTCAGCAGACCGCCGCGGCCGCGCAGCTGCAGTCCTACGAGCTGCCCGTGGACTTCATCCTGGAAACCAAACCTTTCACCGACGAAAACGGATTGCTATCCGGCCTGGGTAAACAGCTGCGCCCCCGGCTCAAGGAGCACTACGGCGAACGACTCGAGCAGCTGTACTCCGAAATCGCGGCCGCACAGATCGACGAGATCCGGGTGCTGCGTGAGACCGCGGCCGAGCGACCGGTGGTGGAGACACTGTCCGGGGCCTGCCGTGCCCTGCTGGGCACCTCGGACGCCAGCCCCGAAGCCCATTTCACCGACCTCGGCGGAGATTCGTTGTCCGCGTTGACCTTCTCAAACCTGCTCGAGGAGATCTTCCGCGTCGAGGTTCCCGTCGGGGTGATCACCAGCCCGGCCAACAACATCGGGAAAATCGCCGACTACATCGAGACCCAGCGCGGTACCGGCACCCAGCGTCCGACCTTCAGCACCGTGCACGGCCAAGGCGCAACCTCTATCTCGGCCGGCGACTTGACGCTGGACAAATTCATCGACCCCCAAACATTGTCCAACGCTGCGTCATTGCCGCACACCACCGGCGCAGCCACATACCGTGCTGTTGACCGGTGCGAACGGATGGCTGGGGCGATTCCTGGCCCTGGAGTGGCTGGAACGACTCTCCCAGCGGGGTGGCAAGCTGGTCACGATCGTGCGCGGCCGCGACGCCGACGAGGCCAGGACACGGTTGGAAAAGGCCTTCGACAGCGGCGATCCCGACCTGCTGGACCGGTTCCGCGAGCTCGCCGCGACGCATCTCGAGGTGCTGCCGGGCGATATCGCCGACGAGGATCTGGGGCTGGACCCCGCCACCTGGCAACGGCTGGCCGACACCGTCGACCTGATCGTGCATCCGGCCGCGCTGGTCAACCATGTGCTGCCCTACGACCAGCTGTTCGGGCCCAATGTCGTTGGAACCGCGGAGCTTATCCGGCTGGCGATCACCACCCACATCAAGCCCGTCACCTACTTGTCCACTGTCGCTGTGGCGATGACAGTGCCGCCGGGGCAGTTCCAGGAGGATGGGGACATCCGCCGGGTCAGCCCCCACCGCCCGATCGACGACGAATACGCGAACGGCTACGCCAGCAGCAAGTGGGCCGGCGAGGTGCTACTCAGGGAGGCGTAACGATCTGTGCGGCCTGCCGGTCGCCGTGTTCCGCTCCGACATGATCCTCGCGCACACCCGATACCGTGGGCAGCTCAACGTGCCCGACATGTTTACCCGGCTGATCTTCAGCCTGCTGGTGACGGGCATTGCCCCGCAATCGTTTTACCAAGGCGACGGAGTCGGCAGCCGGGCACGCGCACACTATGACGGCCTGCCGGTCGACTTCATCGCCGAAGCGATCACCACGATCGGAGCCAGGGTCACCGACGACTATCGCTCTTTCGACGTGATGAACCCGTACGACGACGGTGTCTCTCTGGATGTGTTCGTAGACTGGCTAATTCGGGCCGGTAACAAAATCCAGCGCATCGCTGACTACGACGAGTGGCTGGCCCGGTTCCAGACCGCGTTGACCGGTTTGCCTGAGCGGCAACGCCAGCAATCGGTCCTGCCGCTGCTGCACGCGTTCCGCAAGCCGGAAAAGCCACGCCGGGGCGCGGCCGCTCCGACCGACGTGTTCCGCGCAGCGGTGCGCGCGGAAAGGTCGGAGCCGACCAGGACATCCCGCACATCTCGGCGGAGTTGATCGACAAGTATGCCGAAGATCTTACGCGAGCTGTCTCTACTCGGCTGAGTGTCAGACATAACCGAAAGCATCGAACAGAGGGTTGCCCGATGGATATAAGTATGTGCACTCTGCTGGGAGACGGTGACGGACGAACCGTCGTCGACAGCTACCTCGAGCTGGTTTCACGCGTCGCCGAGGAGGGCTTCACGCGCATGTGGACGGCCCAAATGCCCTGGGAGCCCGATGTGCTGACCGTGCAAGCACTTGCGTTGCGTGAGGTGCCGGGTATTGATTTGGGTGTGTCTGTGTTTCCCATCCAGGTTGCGCATCCCATGGTGACCGCCCAGCGTGCGTTGACCCTCAACGCACTATCCGGCGGAAGATTCAAGCTGGGACTTGGGGTGGCCCATCCGAGGTTCAGCGAGAATTTGTGGGGAGTGCCCTGGGAAAAGCCGGTGCGGCGGATGAACGAGTACCTCGACGGAGTGCTACCGCTACTCGCCGGTGAGGAAGCCCATGCGATTGGCGAGATGGTCACGACGCGTGGCTCACTGCGAATATCCAATGTCCCAGCTCCACCGGTCTACATCGCCGCGCTGGGTCCGCAAATGCTGCGCGCTGGCCGGCCGGCGCACCGCGGGAACAATCACCTGGATGACCGGGCCCAAGACGCTGGCCAACCACATCGGCCCGAACCTTGCGGGACGCAGCGGCCGCGGCCGGACGCCCCGAGGGCGCTGTCAAGGTATTGGCCAGCCTGCCTGTCTGTGTCACCGACGACACGGACGGTACCAGGGCTCAGGCAGCCGAGGCGTTCGCGCTCTACGGGACGTTGCCGTCGTATCGCGCGATGCTCGATCGGGAGGGCTTGACCGGCCCCGAGGAGACCGCGCTGATCGGCGATGAAGCCACCGTCGCCGACCACCTCGACGAAGTACGCGCCGCGGGTGTCGACGAATTTCTCGCGTTTCCGTTCGGCGACGAAGAAAGCCATACCCGCACCCGGGCACTATTGCGAAAGGTCGCTCAACTCAACGTCACCTGATCCGCAGACCGCGTTTGTGCACCCAGAGCACCGCCGCGACACTTCCGACCGCCCACACCATCAGTGCAACGCCCAGGTGCACCAAGCTTTTCGTGTCGCGGCCGAACACCGGCCAGACCAACTTGGGTATTGCGTCCATAACACCTGATGCTCGACCCCGTTCATCGGGTCGGCGAGGTAGTACAGCGCGTAGGGCAGCGTCAGCGCGACCATCCATCCACGGGTGCGGCGACGGTCACCACGCTGACGCCACCGCCGGATCAGCGGCTCGACGCTGACCGGATGCAACACCGAAAACACGTTGCCCACCCCGAGCCAGGACACGATGGGCACCGCGACCGTGGGGATCGTGACGGCCAGGCGCTCCGGGGTCTTCCAGCCAAAGCGTCAACACCACCGATGTCGCCAAGGTCGGCAGCCCGACGATCACGAGCAGGGCAAGATTCTTGATCAACAGCACCCGCCAGAACGGCACCCCGTCGGACACGGCCTGAAGGACGCGATAGTGATCGGCGCCGAGCAGGTTGGTGGTGGTGACATCGGCCAGGATCCACGATGAGAAGTACGTGCCGACCAGGACCACCCAGTCCTGGTGGCGGCCGAGCGTCAGCGGCTGCACCGCCAACCACCCGACGGCGAAGATCAGGTTGGCCAGTACGCCCATCAGCCAGGTCCGTGGCGGGGTGAATGCCCAGCGGATTTCGGCCACCACGGCCGGCAACAGGCCCCGCCGCAAATCCTTGGCGGCGCGTTTGGCTGCGGTGGGACGAGGTGCCGATGCCCGCGCCACGGTGCGCAAGACGGCACGCACATGCGGCCGCATCGTCTCCTGCAACTCGACCATCTACTCCCCCATGCGAGCGGCGGCTCGCGTGACCACCCTCTCTGCCAATGCTTTTCGATCCTATGATTAAGCGGGCCGCTCAGGCGTTGGCTGAATCAACCGCCTGTGCAACTCCTCGGTGAGCACGTGAATCTGGCGGGTCAGGTCGGTGTTGGTCTTCAGCTCCAACTCCTGGGTCTCAAAGTCATGGTCGGCTCTAGCCTGTTGGAAGGCCGCCTGACGGTTCTGACCGATCATCACGAACGTCGACAAGAAGATCGCCTCAAGGGACACGACCAGGGTCAGCGTCGGCCATGGATTGCGCTCCAGAAGCAGCATCCACACGCCGAACAAGGCCGCGTGAATCCAGACGAAATTCATGGACCCGGCAAATGAAGTGATCCGGTCGGCCAACCGCAACTGAAGGTTGTCGCTGCGCCTTTTGGCCTCATCAAGTACGGCCGGGTGATGAAGCTGTCCGCTGCGCAGCAGCCGGCGCGGGATCATTGTGGGTTGTGTCGATGGGCTTCGGCTTGTGTCGTCATCGCGGCCGTTCCTTTCTGCCACGGTGATACGTTCCCGTCCTCTGTCCGCTCCGGCGGGCTGAGGGGGCCGCTGGCTAATGCTAATGGCCCAGGATCTCGGTGAGCCACTACCCAATCAATTTGGGTCGAGTGGCTGTAGCTGATAGCCCTGAAATACCAACGGCCACCACGCTTTTATTTGGCGGGTCGCGACCTCAGCCGGTCGGCATCGTGACGACGATCGATTCCTCACCCGTGCGCCAGGCATTCGTGAAGGTGGTGATGCTGACCTGCTCGTCAGGATGGTCGGCGCCGGGGTCGTTCAGGTGAACGATCTTTTTGTTCGTGTCGATCCCGGTGACGACTAGGTAATGATCGGCCTTCGTGCGCTGGTCGCTGGTGTTCCAGATGACGGCGGAGTTGACCCAGGCAATGGCCTTGCGCCCGACGCGGAGGTACTGCTGCAGCGCGGGCAAACCGGTCGTTTCCGGGTGCGCCGTCCAATACATAGCGGATTTGACTCCGTAATGGTCGAGCAGCACGACCAGGTCCGCCATTTCGACGCCGCCATTGCCGTCGGCGTGGCTCGGGTCGGTCGAGGACGCGTAAATCGGCCCCGGATTGGTGCCAGACGGGGTGTTCTGTGCCAGCGTGATCATCTGCTGTTCGGTCGGCTCGTTTCCGGTGATCTCACCGACGACGTCGGCGACCGACATCAGCCCGCAGTTGTCCTCGAGCGACTGCTGCCGCCAATACTTGGCCACCGCAGCCGGGACGCCGTATACGGCCGCGCTGGGGGCTGCTGACGACGTCGATGCCGTCGTCGAGTGGCACCCCGATACCAGGGGCACGCTGGCCACGCCGATCAAAGCGACCACTGCCGCGGTAGCGATTCGGGAGGTGAACATGGTGGCGATCGGCCTAGTGAACCACCGATTCGCATGGCGCGCCTGGGTTCCCCGCAACCAGCACCGCCGGCCCTGAGCCGCCGGTAGAACGTGTTACAGTTTTCCGACCGCGGCCGAGGACCTCGGCGGGCGGGCGTTGCGTGCGAGGAGGCCCGCATGGATTCCACCGCCGGTAGCTGCGTGCATCTTCCGTCACGGAAAAGCGCTGCAGCACAAGTGAATTCAGCGTAGTGGCGACGGGCAAGCGCGTCGTCGTCGCGGGGCTGGGAGACGTTGGTCTGTTGGCCGCGATCCGTCTGGCCCGGCACGCCGACGTCGTTGGAATCTCGGTCAAGCCCGCGCTGGTGAGCGGCCAGGAACTCGGCGTCCGGCTGTCCCGCCCCGGCGATTGGGCGCGCGACTACTGGATCCCGTTCGACCGGTTCCGCGGTTTGGACCGGGTGCGCACGATTCAGGCCACGCTGACCGGTGTGGATTTGGCTGCCCGAACCGTGTTCGCCCGGGGCAGCGATGGCGCGACCATCGCTGAGGAGTTCGACGCGCTGGTGATCTCGACCGGGGTCACGAACGGCTTCTGGCGTCAGCCGACCATGCAATCGGCCGCCGAGATCGGCGCCGACCTGCATGCCGCACACGCCCGCCTGGCGACCGCCAACTCGGTGATCGTCGTCGGCGGCGGCGCGGCAGCGGTCAGCAGCGCCGTCAATATGGCAACCACGTGGCCGGACAAGCGCATTGATCTGTACTTCCCCGGAGAGGCCGCTTTAGGCGGGTATCACCCCCGGATCTGGAAGCGAATCCGTGGCCGACTCACCGAACTGGGCGTGGGCCTGCACCCGGGGCACCGCGCGGTGACCTCGAACGGCTCCGCGGGCGAGCAGATCACCAGTGCACCCGTCAGCTGGAGCACCGGCCAATCGCCGGCGACCGCGGACGCCGTGCTCTGGGCGGTGGGCCAGGTGCAACCCAACACCGATTGGTTGCCGCCTGAACTGCTCGACGAACATGGCTTTGTCCGCGTGACGCCCGAGCTGGAGGTGCCCGGCCATCGCGGTGTCTTCGCCGTCGGCGACATCGCGGCGAGCGACCCTCTTCGCAGCTCGGCGCGCAATCGCGGGGATTCGCTGGTGGCCCACAACATCCGTGCCGAGTTCACGGGCCAACGACTGCGCTCCTATCGAACTCCGGGACGGCGATGGGGCTCGCTGGTGGGTATCCAGGCCAACGGGCTGGAGGTTTTCCTGCCCACCGGCCAAGCGTTCCGGCTCCCCGCCTGGTCGGTCCACCGGCTAGTGATGCCGTGGGTCGTGCGCTGGGGCATGTATCGCGGCGTGCGAGAAAACAACCCGCTTCGGTAATCGCCTGTGCGCGTGAAAGTCTGACCACGACCGGTCAGCAGATCAGGCGCTATTCGACCTGGTTGTATGCCACGATGATCGCGTGCGTGCATTCCCCTGCCCGGTGTGCCGCGGGTTTGTCGCTTTCGAATCGCATCGTTGCCCGAACTGCCAAGCCGCGTTGGGATTTCATGCGCCGACGATGACGATGGTGGCGACGCGTCGGATGCCGCGCTCATCGACGGCTCTCGCTGGATCGCGTGCACCAAGGCCCTCGATCTCGGCTGCAACTGGCTGGTGCCCGAAGAACAGCCAGACCAGGCAACCAGGGGACGCTGCCTGCCCGATTCGCTGATCCGGCGCGAACCGGCCGCCGATGACACCATCGCCGTGGAGAAGCTGGTATCCACCACGGTTGACCTGCGCAGACTCATCTATCAGCTGCTGGACATCGGTCTTCCGGTGGACCCGTTCTGGCGGACGAAGGCCGACTAGCCTTCGACCTGTTGTCCAGCTACAGCACCGGACAGAACATCGTGATCGGTCATGCCGGCGGGGTGATCACCATCGATCTGACGGAGTCCCTGGACGCCCACCGCGAGTCACTGCGAGTGCGTCTCGGCGAGCCTTACCGCACGATGCTGGGACATTTCCGGCACGAGGTCGGTCACTACTACCAGAACCTTTTGGTGGAGACCGGTCCCGGAGTGCGCTATCTCGATGAGTGCCGGGAGCTCTTCGGCGACGAACGGGCCGACTACCAAGCCGAAATCGCCCGTCACTACCAATTCGGGGCGCCCGAGAACTGGGACGAGTCGTTCATCTCGGAGTACGCGACCATGCATCCGTGGGAGGACTTCGCGGAATGCTTTGCCCACTATCTGCACATCACCGACACCATCAACACCGTTGGCGAGGCCGGTTTGGTTCTGGTCGCCGATCGTGCGCACGTCGCCGTTCCTCGCGACATCGTTCCGCTCGCCTCCTACGCCGACGCCCCCATCGAGCAGCTGCTCTACGACTGGAAGTGGTTGGCACTGTTTTTCAACCGCATCAACACCGCGATGGGCAAACAGCCGCTCTACCCCTTCGAGATCCCGCCCCCGGTGATCCGCAAACTGGGCTTCGTACACAAGGTGATTCGGCAGAACGCGCTCGCTAACGACGCAGAATCGTCGAGTCCCGCGCTAACCGTCCGCTCGCCCGCCGACGGTTAGCGCGGTCTGGGCCCGGCCGCCTTGCTCCGGCCGCCAGGCGATTTCGGTCGATGTGATTCCAACTCGGGCTGAATGGGAATAGAGAGCGGGTGGGCGAGCCCGGGATTGACGCATTCGAGAAATTGGTGGCGCTGCTCAACTACCCGATGTTCGTCGTGACCACGCAGGCCAACGGCACTACTGCCGGCTGCCTGGTGGGCTTCGCCTGCCAAGTCAGCATCCGTCCGCCGCGTTTCCTGGTAGGCCTGTCCATCCAAAATCACACCTTCCGGGTGGCCACGAACGCCACGCATCTGGCAGTACATGTGTTCGATATCGAGCACATCGACCTCGTCGAACTGTTCGGCAGTCAGACCGGCGACCAGACCAATAAGTTCGACCGCTGCCGGTGGCACCGCGGCCCGGCGCAGCTACCCATCCTCGACGATGCGGCCGCCTGGTTCGTCGGCAAGATCCTCGACCGTTTTTCCCTCGGTGATCACGTGGGACACCTGCTGCAACCGCTGGATGGCGATCCGCCGGACGCGTTGGAGCAGTGGGTGTCTTTTGGCGATGTCCGCTCCCTGGAGCCGGGCCACGAGGCATGAACGCATCCGAGCATCACCCTCCCCAAGCGGACACAGTGAACGATTCACCCCGTGTCGGCACGGTCAGCGACGTCACTGAACTCGCGTCGTTCTATGCCGACCCTCCCGACGGGGTGCGCGTCAATATGATCTTCAGCGCCGACGGCGCCGCGGCGTTCGGCGGTGCGCCGGTCCGTTGTCGAGCCAGATCGATCAACAGCTGCTGAAGATCCTGCGCGGGTTCGCCGACGTGGTTCTGGTCGGCGCCGCCACCGCCCGTGCCGAGAACTATGGCCCGGTGCAGCTCAGCGAGACACAACAAGCCCAACGGCATCGGCAAGGAAAGACCAAGCCGCCCCCCATCGCGGTCATCAGCCGGACCTGCGAACTCCCGAGCAGACTCGTCAGCGACCCCAGCCAGCCGCCGCTATTGGTGACCTGCGCGGATTCCGCGGCACGACACGACGGCACCAGCGATCAACGATGCGGCGTATTGGTGGCCGGCGAGGACTCCGTGGATGTCGCGCTGGCCGTCGCGCTGCTGCGCGCGCACGGACTGTCCCGGGTCCTATGCGAGGGCGGACCCACACTGCTCGACGAACTGGTGGATGCCGACATCGTCGTGGAGGTCTGCGTAACGCTGGCCCCCAAGCTCGCGGCGAGCCAGCCGGTGGGTCACCGACGGCAGCCGTCACGATTGGCCCTGCCGGCCGCGTTGCGGCTCCAGCACGCATTGGTCTACGACGACTACCTGTTCTTGAAGTACCGCCGCTGACCACGAACTGTCGAGCCGCCCGGTCGGTTAACCCCGCGGATAACCCCGGCGGACAGTGCGGTCGAGAATGCCCAGCGTCGCGCGCAAGGCGCCCTCGGACAGCACCGGGAATATCCCGGCGTCCCGCCACTTCGGGTCGATCGTGGACCAGTCGTAGAACGAAGTGACCACGGTGGTCGCGGCGTCCTCGGCCGGCTCGAGCTGGAAGCCGTAGATGTGCCCAATCTGTGGGCGAAGCTGGCCGAGAACCGTCCACGAGATCAGTCGATCCGGTTCGTACTCTTTGATTTCGACGGTGATGTCGTACCTGCCAAGTTGCGGGTAGTCGTTGAGCGCTTCGCGGTCCATGTGGACCACGAAGCTATCGCCGACCGCCCCCACCGGATCGCCGTCGGCGTCTTGGAGCATCCCCGTTGAGTCGATCGCCACGTGGCCTTGCGGGTCGCACAGCAGCCCGAAGATCTCTGGCGCCGATGCCGGGATCGTGCGTTGTGTTTCGATGCGTTCGGCCATGCGTCCTCCCAGCCAACGTGATGGGTTGCCGGTTACTCTACGACGCTCGCCCCGGCTCATGTCCGAAACCGGAAGCCCCGCAACGGTTAAATCGCCGTCCCGGACAACCTGCGCTGTACTGCTCCGATGGCGCCAAACACGGTGCTGTGCCACGGTGGGTTCATGAGGCGGTGCAATTCCCGAGCGAACGGCTCGGCCCATCCCCCGCCCCGGCATTCCGCAGGCGAATCCGAGGCAAGCGCCCGGTTTCAGCGGGGTGACAGAACATCAAACTTTCATCGAATTGCCTGTGCGGCATCACCTTCAATCCCCCGCCGTCTACTTTCCGGCGCTTTCAGAGGAGGACCATCGCCCACGTGAAGGATTCAGACGACGAGGACGGCTATCGCAATCTGGCGGTGAACGGATTGCGGCCCGGCGAACTTCGTTGGGCGCTGAACCACGATTCCGTGCACGGATCGCTACGCATTCAGGAATCCTGTCGCCGTCGCCGACTCGATCGACGATCCCGACGACGATCGACAGACCTACCTGGTCCGGGTCAAACGCGACGACTTGGCCAATGCGTTGGGAAACATCAACGACTGGATCGTGAAGAATCCCGGCCAGGCGGGGATTCACGCTTACGGCTTCCTTAGGGCGCTGTCACGGGAGGGTCTCAGCGAACGCAGCGCCGGTGACGAGGAACGCCGTTAACAATTGATTGACGGCTGTCATGTGCGCGTTTTCGCTGCAATAAGCGCCGCGCCATTGTCCGCCAGCGCGTTAACCCGGGTTTGAATTCGCTGGCATTCTCGGTATTCACCATGCCCCGCGGTTGCCGAAACCATTAGCCTTATGCCTGGCACGCCACCGCGGTGGGAGGTGAGGAGTCGGCGATGGGTGAGACGACCGCGGATTCGCGGGAGGGTTCGCAGTTCGGGCCGTATCGGCTGCGGCGGCTGGTGGGTCGCGGCGGCATGGGCGACGTCTATGAGGCCGAGGACACGGTGCGGGAACGGGTCGTGGCGCTGAAGCTGATGTCGCAGACGCTCTCCAACGATCCGGTTTTCCGCTCGCGCATGCAGCGTGAGGCCCGCACCGCCGGACGCCTGCAGGAACCGCACGTCGTGCCGATTCACGACTTCGGCGAGATCGACGGCCAGCTCTATGTGGACATGCGCCTGATCGACGGCAAGGACCCGGCCACCATTCTGAGCCGCTATGGGCCGCTGACGCCGCCGCGGGCGGTGGCGATCGTCCGCCAAATCGGCTCCGCGCTCGACGCCGCGCACGCCGCCGGGGTGATGCACCGCGACGTAAAACCGGAGAACATTCTGATCAGCGGGGATGACTTCGCCTACCTCGTCGACTTCGGCATCGCCAGCGCCACCTCCGACGAAAAGCTGACGCAGTTCGGCACGACCGTGGGCACCGTCAAGTACATGGCCCCGGAACGGTTCAGCGAGTCCGACGTGACCTATCGGGCCGACATCTACGCGCTGGCGTGCGTGTTGTATGAGTGCCTGACCGGATCGCCGCCGTACGGGGGCGACACGGTCAGCGTGATGGGCGCACACCTCAACCAGGCGATCCCGCGACCCAGCGCCGCGCGGCCGGGCATTCCGGTCGCCTTCGACGGCGTGATCGCCCGCGGCATGGCCAAGGATGCCGCGTCCCGCTATGCCACCTGCGGCGATATGTCAGCCGCCGCGTACGCGGCGCTGGCCACGCCCGACCAGGATCGGGCCACCGACATCTTGTCGCGCAGCCAGGTCGCGCAGCTGCCGCCCGCATTCGGCGGCCAGCAGCCCATCGGCTTTGCGCAGGTACGCCGCCCGCGATGGCGACGAATACTCCCCCGCCCGGCGCGGGTTGGCCACGACGTCGGCTTCCGGCTCGATTAGCGACCCGGGCGCACCGGTGCCATATCCGACCGGATGGAGTGGCGTTTCTGGCTGGGGCACGCGCAGGTACCGCGGCGCCGCCGTGGGGCAACCGGGTCAACCGCCTCGGGCCAGACGCAACCCCTGGCCGTGGATTGCGCTTGCCGCCGCCGTCGTGGTGGCCGTCATCGTCGCGGTGGTCGTCATCGCCCAGCCGTGGGGGTCGTCCCCCCCGTCCGTCGCCGACAAACCGTCCGCGGCGCCGGCGCCGGACGCGGTTGAGCTGCGGGTCCTCGATGACGGCGTGTATGTGGGAAGCTCCGCGGCCCCGATAACGATCGACATCTTCAACGAACCCATCTGCCCCCCGTGCGGCAGCTTCATCAGGTCGAATGCGAGCGATCTCGACAACGCGGTGAACAACAAGAAGCTTGCGGTGCGCTATCACCTGCTCGACTTCCTCGACGACAAGTCGCACAGCAAGAATTACTCGACGCGGGCGGTGGCGGCCACGTACTGCGTCGCGGCGCAGAACGACCCGAAGGTGTTACACCAGCTTCTACTCCGGCCTGTTCGCCAGCGGGTTTCAGCCCGCGGAGGACGCCCCGGAAGACCGCACCGACGGCGAGCTGGCCCAACTGGCGAAAACCGTCGACGTCGACGCCAGCGTGATCGACTGCATCAAGTCGGGCGAAGACGTCGGCCTCCGGCAAGGCGAAGGCCGAGGCCGCCGCCGCGACGCTGGCCGGGCTCAACGCCACTGGCACGCCGTTCGTCTGGGACGGCAGCAAGTCCCTGAACTACCAGGACCCGACCTGGCTTACCAAGCTCATCGGGTAACCCCGGATCACATGCGTCAGGGGCGGACCGCAAACCCCGATGCTGCAGTGTACTCGAAGCCGTTGTGGCATAACTTATCTCGCCGAACCCTAACGGACCGCCCCGAAAACACCGACACCCGCACGGGTAACACGATCACGCATGCGACACCGCGATGTTGTAGTTTTCGAGCGGTGGCATTGGTCGGGCCTACCGTCATGAATGCCAGGCCGTGAATAGGAGTCAGCGATGACCGGCGCGCAGGACTCGCGGTTGGGGACGATGTTCGGGCCCTACTACCTCAAACGGCTGCTGGGCCGCGGCGGGATGGGCGAGGTCTACGAAGCCGAACACACCGTCAAAGAGTGGACGGTGGCGCTCAAGCTGATGTCGCCCACCTTTAGCCAAGACCCGGTGTTTCGCAAGCGGATGGAACGCGAGGCCCGCATCACCGGCCGGTTGTTGGAACCCCACGTCGTCCCGATCCACGACTACGGCGAAATCGACGGGCAACTGTATCTGGAGATGCGCCTCATCGAGGGCATCGACTTGGGCAGCCTGCTCGTGCGGGACGGGGCACTGCCCGCGGCGCGGGCGGTGGCCATCATCCATCAGGTTGCCTCGGCGCTGGATGCCGCCCACGCCGCCGGGGTGACGCACCGCGACGTCAAGCCACAGAACATCCTGATCACCGGCAACGACTTCGCCTATCTGGTCGACTTCGGAATCGCCAGTGCGAAAACCGACGAGAAACTCACCCAACTGGGCACCGCGGTGGGCACCTGGAAATACATGGCCCCCGAACGCTTTTCGAATGACGAGGTGACTCCCCGCGCCGACGTCTACGCGTTGGCCTGTGTGCTCTACGAATGCTTGACCGGGGTGCCGCCCTATCGCGCCGACAGCGCCGGCGTGCTGGTCACCGCCCACATGATGGACCCCATCCCCCGTCCCAGCGCACAAGGCGTCGGGGTGGACCAGGCATTCGATGACGTGATCGCGGGCGGCATGGCCAAGACTCCGATCGAGCGTTATCCGACCGCCGGTGACCTCGCCGAAGCCGCACACGACGCGCTTTCCAGACCAGAGCGCGACCGTGCCCAGACCATCCTGCGCCGCACCGAAACCTCGGCGAAGCCACAAGACACCCAGCCGGACAGTCCACCGCTGCCACAAAAGCCCGCCGCCGAAGGACCGGATCAACCGGGAACGCCGCGGACACGCAACCGCTGGCTGATCCTGGGCGCGGCCGCCGTTGTTCTCGTCGCCGCCGCAGCATCGGTTGGTATCTGGCTGACGATGAAGCCCTCCGGCCAACAACATTCAAAGACAGGCGCGGGGAAAACCGCACCGGCATCCACCGATGCTCCCAGCAATGACCAAGCCCGACTGCTGAGCCTGCTCCCGTCCGGCTACGCTGCCGGCGTGTGTACACCGGCCACTCCCGCGTCGGACAGCATATGGGTAAACGCGGTGGCCATGGTGACCTGCGGCCCGAACACTCAGCCCGGCGGCCCCAGTCATGCCACCTACGGACTGTTCCCGACTCCCGACAGCCTGAAGAAGGCTTTCACCGACGACGTCGCCAACGTCGGCCTGGTGAAATGTCGTGGGGAGTCACGGTCACCCGCCAACTGGCACTACGACCAAGGTCCCAACGAGACGGCCGGCATGCTCGCGTGCGGAACATACAACAACCAACCGAATGTGATCTGGACTTACGACCAAAAGCTCATGCTCAGCGACGTCTCCGGAGACCCGGCCTCCATCGAAGACCTCCACACGTGGTGGGACACGTACAGCTGATCACTCAGCCAACGGCGGCACCGCGACAAACTCAGTCGGGTTCGGCGACACCATCGCCGAGAGCCTTTTGAGACAAACGGATGGATCAACGTCTCCGAGGTTGATCGCGGCGAACGCGTCCGCATCGACCCGCGCGCTGATCAAGCACGGCCGGATCGGCTGACCACTGCCCGGATCCAGCGTATTGACCACGCCATTGAAGATCACGATCTCGAATTGGTGCTCGCCGTCGAGTTCGAAGACGGTCGCCAGAGATAACAACGTGAGTTGCGCAATAGTGCTGGCGTACAACGCTTTTACTTGCCCGGCCGGTCGCGCCGTTTCGACGACCGTCTCGCGGGTTTTGACGTACCGGTACGCCTTGGCCTTCGGTACTACATCCACAGTGGGCAGTTCATATTCGACGACCAACTCGCGCGCAGCGGGCAAATACTCAACGGCGGGATTTGGGGCGATACCGCGCGGCAATGGCATTGCCGTCAGGACCGATTCGACGTGTGCCGCCAATTCCGCCGGAGAGCCAGTGCGATCGCTATCGGACGGAGCAGACGTCGACGCGTCCGGCAGGTGCCGCAATCCCGCTCGAAGTAGATCGGTCAGCGCGGCTACCTGGGATTCGATCTTTGCGTTCTGCCCGTCTACCTGGGCGGCCACGCCGTCAAGGTTGTAGATTTCGCTTTCCAGGACAACATCTTTGGGCCATCGGCTCAGTTGCCATTCGCGTCGGCGCGTTATCTCTTCGACTCTGGCTCTCGCTTCAGCGGCCTTGACCGCTGTATACAGCGCTCTGGTTGTCTCGAGTTCTTTCAATCGCTGCTGCTCGCGCACGGGGTGCCGGCGGCGGGCCAACTGGTACTGATAGCGGGCCTCGGCCAGCTGCCGCTGCGCATCGGGCAGTCGATCGTAGGCCGGGGGCTGCACGAAGTCCGCGAGCCGGGGCTGGGGCTCGGCGATCTCCAAGTAGCGGATCCGCATCTCGCAGATTTCGGGGTCCTGGCGGGCTTTGTTGACGGTGTAGTGCGTCTCGAGCATTCGGCAAGCAGATTCCCAGTTCTGCACATCTGTCAGCGTTCGCTGCGAAGAGCGCCACAGGTTCCAGAGCGCGTGGTATGCCTCCAGCTCCGCGGCCCGTCGCGGGCCGTCGTCAAATGGCCTCATGCTCTCCCCTGACCGGGTGATCTCCGTCCCTTCAAAACTTAACGCGTCAGGTGCGGCATGTGCAGTGTGGCGCTTTCGCGCGCACCCTGTCGACCGTGTCACAGCGAGGGAAGTCGCCGGGCGTGGGGATCTCGGGATTATCAAGCTCCGCGGGCGCGGCCGACCCCCACGCCCGACGACGGACTCAGCGGATTCCGACGACGTCCGTCACAGGATGTAGAGCATCTCCTGGTAGGTGGGCAGCGGCCACAGGTCGTCGGCTACAACGCTTTCCAAGGTGTCGGCAGCGGAACGCACCGCTTCCATCGCCGGCAGCAGCGCCTCTTGGGCATGCGTGGCCTCTTCGAGTGCCGACTCCGCCGAATGACCCGACAGGGCCGACTTCAGCGAGGCCAGGCCCGCCGCCAGATCAGCGATTGGCGTCGAAACCGCTTCCAATGCAGCCGTATTCGGCTCCACACCGGCCTTCTTCAAAGCGGCGACGTTCTGCGCGAGCTCGGTCTGGTAGCGGATCGCGGCGGGCAGGATGACCGTCGTCCCGAGCTCCAATGCCAGCTTGGCCTCGACCGCGACGGTCAACGCGTACTGCTCGAGGCGCACCTCGTAGCGGCTGTGCAGCTCGCGCTCGCTGAACACCGCGTACTTCTCGAAGAGTTCGATCGCCTCTGGCTTGATCAACTCGCCAACGGCGTCCAGCGTGGTCTTGAGGTTCGGCAGGCCGCGCTCGGCCGCCTCGATCTGCCACTTCTCTGAGTATCCGTCGCCGTTGTACACCACGTCCCCGTGTTCCGTGATGACCTCGGTGAGCAATGTCTGCACTGCTTTGTCGAAATCCTCACCGTCGGTGACGGCCTGCTCCAGGACGCTGGCCATGTAGTCCAACGAGTCCGCCATGATGGTGTTGAGCACGATCAACGGCACCGCAACCGTTTGCCCGGAGCCGGGAGCACGGAACTCGAACCGGTTGCCGGTGAACGCGAACGGGCTGGTCCGGTTGCGGTCGCCCGCGTCCGTCGGCAGGTGTGGCAGGGTGTCGACACCAATAATCATGGTGCCCTTGCCCTTCGACGACGTGGCCGCGCCCTTGGCGATCTGCTCGAACACGTCGGCGAGCTGTTCACCCAGGAAGATCGAGATGATCGCGGGCGGTGCCTCGTTGGCGCCCAGGCGGTGGTCGTTAGTGGCCGACGCGACCGACACCCGAAGCAGCCCGGAGAACTTGTGCACAGCGCGGATCACCGCGGCGCAGAACACCAGGAACTGAGCGTTCTCGTGCGGGGTGTCGCCGGGGACGAGCAGGGAACCCAGCTCGGAGTTGCCCATCGAGAAGTTGACGTGCTTGCCCGACCCGTTGACGCCGGCGAATGGCTTCTCGTGGAAGAGGCATTCCATGCCGTGCTTCTTAGCGATCGTCTTGAAGATCGTCATCGTCAGCTGCTGGTGGTCGGAGGCGATGTTGGCCCGCTCGAACATCGGCGCCAGCTCGAACTGGCCGGGGGCCACCTCGTTATGCCGGGTCTTGGCGGGAATGCCGAGTTTGAAGAGCTCGCGCTCGGTGTCCATCATGAAGCCCAGGACACGCTCGGGCACCGCACCGAAGTAGTGGTCGTCGAACTCCTGCCCTTTCGGCGGCTTGGCGCCGAACAGGGTGCGGCCGGCGTTGACCAGGTCCGGTCGCGCCAGGAAGAAGTGCCGGTCGATCAGGAAGTACTCCTGCTCCGGGCCGCAGAACGACACGACGTGATTGAGATCCTTATGACCGAACAGCGTCAGGACGCGCTCGGCATGGACGCCCATGGCTTGCTGGCTGCGCAGCAACGGCGTCTTGAAGTCCAGGGCCTCCCCGGTCATCGAAACGAAGACCGTGGGAATACACAGCGTGTTGCCGTTCGGGTTCTCCAGGACGTAAGCCGGGCTGGTGGCGTCCCAGCCGGTGTAGCCGCGTGCCTCGAAGGTGCTGCGCAACCCGCCGGACGGGAAGCTGGAGGCGTCGGGCTCGCCCTGGATGAGGGTCTTACCGGCGAACTCGGCGAGCGTGGTCCCGTCGCCGACGGGGTCCAGGAAGCTGTCGTGCTTCTCGGCGGTCAGGCCGGTCATCGGATAGAACACGTGGGCGTAGTGGGTAGCGCCCTTCTCCAGTGCCCAGTCCTTCATGGCCACCGCGACGGCGTCGGCAACCGCGGGGTCAAGCTTGGCGCCATTCTCGAGGGTCGCCACCACAGACTTGTACACCGCCTTGGGCAGCCGCGCCTGCATTTCGGCCTTGGTGAAGACATTGGAGCCGAAGATCTCGCCGGGGGCCTCACCGGCTACGAAGCTGATGGCCGGGGGGACGTATGCCTCGACGTTGTTGATCGCCTGCAGGCGCGCTGCGTTTCCGCTCAATGGAGTTCCTATCGCTGAGGGGGGCCACGACCTTCACTTGCGGAAGGTGGACCGCCCCACCGTTAGGAACCTTCGATGGCAAACTTGTTACGCACGCGTCAACGCTGCGCTGCAAGCGTTGCCAACGTGAGACGAAGCCCAGCGGTGCGGGCATTATGGTCAGGCCGGGCCTTCGCCCGCTTCCGGCGAATGAGCAGAATCGTCTTGACGATCAGAAACACCACAGCAACGCCCATCAGCAGCGTGGAGAGGGCATAGGCGCCGTATTCGGCTCCGCGGTTGTAGCGATCGTTTACCAGCAGCGTCAGCGTTTGCGACTCCCCCGGCAGGTTGGACCTCACGCACGATAAACGGCAAGGTGACGAAGATGCTGCAGAGGATGAGGCCCGGGTACGCCGAAGATGATCTTGATCCCGAGGTCGTCCTCGACGAAGCCCAGCGCGCCCACCGAGCCCCACAGCAGAATCAGTGCGACACCGACGATGATGGGCGACACCGCAAAAGGCAGATCGACGATCGCCTGTAGCACGGCTCTACCGCGGAACCGGTTGCGCGCGAGCAACAATGACGTGAGCACACTGAAGACCACGTTCAGCGGCACCACAATGGCGACCACCAGCAGCGACAGGTTCAGCGCCGAGTTCGCCGCCGGCATGGTGATCCAGGCGACGAACTGACCAAGCCCGGGCCGGAATGTCCGCCACAGGATGATCGACACCGGGGCGATCAGCATCACGCCGATGTAGGCCAGTCACCAGAACCAGCGTGATACGAGACCGAGCACCGATCGCTCGAGCATCCGGGTCGGCCCGCTGTGCGAGCGCCGCTGAAAAAGTCACGGTGATGCAAAGAGCCGGACACCGGCCGGTACCTGCAAAAGTAAACCCGTCTCACGACGGCAACGTTTCGGCGCGTTCGTCCGCAATTTTCGCCGGCTTACCGTTTAATGCTCCGAAGAGGGCGCCTTGTGACCCTTTTCTCAGTACAGCTGCGCGCCGCCACCGCGGCTCGAGAAAAGGATGCCCATGGCCCGCACCCTGACGACCAAAGTCGCCGCGGCCGTGCACGTCGTCGCTCTGTTATGCGCAACCGCTGCTACGGCATCGGTCAGCTTGGCGGCCGCCGTCCACGCCGCCCCGGGCCCTCCTGTTCCGGACGCCGACCACAAGGCTGGGATGTACGGCGACCCTGCGGCCGCCGCGCCCTATTGGCGCCAACAACACGCGTCGGACTGCGGCGAGATGGCGGTGGCCGATGTCGTCGGCGAGATCACCGGACGCCAGCCGACCGAGCGACAGATCACTTCCGTAGCCGAAAATACCCCTGGCGCAACGGGTTCCGGGCCGATATGGAAGCCGCCGGGCAACACCGACATCAGAGACCTGCCGTTGCTGCTCTGGCACTACTGGATCAGGGCCGACAATGTCCAGACCAATACCAATGCGCTGGAACAGGATCTGGCGGAAAGCCGCAAGGTGATCGTCCTACTCAATGCCGAGACCATCTGGAACCGGCCCGGCAATCGAGAATCCGCAAACCACTTCGTGGTTGTCACCGGCATCGACACCAGAGCCGGCGTGGTGCATCTCAACGACAGCGGCATCAACAGCGGTCGCGACGAGCAGGTTCCGATCGCCACGTTCGAACGGGCGTGGGCGCCCAACTACAACTCGGCGGTCGTGACGAAGTGACGGCAAGCCGGCTTCAGGGCAGCCTTTTCGTCGAGGCCGACTCGATGACGGCAGATCCGCGCTGACCGCTGGCCAGGCTGCACGACTCAGTCAACTCAGGCCCATACGTTGCTGCACCGCACTCACATTCCCAGCAGACATGCCTGCCGCAGGAACACGGAACGGTTGCGACGATCATGTGTCCCGGCAACAGCCAGTGACCACGCGCACACCGTCGGGGTGGTCTGTCCAGCCATTGTGTGCGGGGGCGATCTGCCAGCTCGTCGAGGTGAACACTCACGCGGATCACCCTCCCATTGGGGCGGTCGCCAAATCCAGGGCGATGTGTGAATCGTTATCGTCTCGTTGACCGTGTCGTTGCCTGCGAAATCGCAGTAGGGTCAGGATCCGCCGCCTTCTTCGCGGCCGCTTTCCCCATCTGGTCCTGGCGTAGCCGACGGAGGGAGTGTCGCCGTGGCTGACAGACCAACAGTTGTTTTAGTGCAAGGGTTTCGGGGTGATGGCGCCGGCATCACAGCCAAGTGCTGTCAGCGACCTCATCGACAAGCGGCAGTCAGTTCTTCGCCAGGGTGAACTGGTTGACGTCGATTTGGCCGGTGCGGAACGCATTGGCGCGGCCGGTCAGGTAGTGCAGGTAGCGCTCGTAGGCTTCTTCCGATTGCACCTCGATGGCTTCTTCCTTACGCGCCTCAAGTGCCTCCGTCCACAGGTCGAGGGTCCTGACGTAATGCGGCTGCAGCGGCTCGCGCAGGGTCAGGCTGAAACCCGCGTCTGCCGCGTCCTGCTCCACCATGTCGGTGCACGGCAACCCGGTGATCGTGTGCAAGAACACGACGCCGTCGTCGGGCAGGACGGTATAGGCCATGTCGAAGAAATCGTCGTAGCGATCGTGACTGAAGTGCTCAAACCCCCCGATGGACACGATCCGGTCGACGGGCTCGGCGAACTCTTCCCAGTCCTGCACCAACACCCACTTGCTCCGCGGAGTGTCCATCTCGTCGAACCATTTCTGCACGTAGGCAGCTTGATTGCTCGACGCCGTCAAGCCGACGACGTTGACGTCGTACTTCTCAATCGCCCGGCGCATGGTGGTGCCCCAGCCGCAGGCGATATCGAGCAGCGTCATGCCGGGCTGCAGGTCCAGCTCGCTGAGCGCCAGATCGATCTTGGCGACCTGGGCCTCTTCCAGCGTCATGTCGTCCCGCTCGAAATATGCGCAACTATAGGTTTGGGTGCGATCGAGGAATAGCCGAAAGAACTCGTCGCATAAGTCGTAGTGGTCCTGCACACCCGCGAAATGCGAAACGAGCCTCTGAGCCATGATTGCGTGCCTTCCCGGACCCAGGGTCCCCCCGTATGACTGTCGAGTCTGGACATAGATACCCCCGTACATGCAGGGCAAACAAATTCAAAGCGAGTTCCCAGCTTTCGGCGGTGCTCCGTGGCGACTGCCGATGAATTTCGGCTACACCGCCGGTCATACCTTGAGTCGAACTCGAAGCAAAGGGGAATCCCATGTCCTTGAAGCGCAAAGACGCCCTGCCGCCAATCGTCGATCAGCAGACCTGGGGCGCCGCGCTCGCGGAACTACGCAGGCGCGAGAAGGCCGCGACGCGCGAACTGGATGCGATCGCTGCCCAGCGTCGTCGTCTGCCGATGCTCGAATTGCCCGACTACACCCTGGTCGGGGCCGACGGTCCCATCCGCCTCGTCGACGTGTTCGGCGGCCGATCGCAGCTCATCACCTACCACCACATGTGGTCGGACGGCGCCCAGTGGCAGTGCGGCGGGTGCACGGGTTTCACGTCGCAGTTCACTCGGCTGGAGTTCCTCGACAACTACGACGCCCGCTTCGTCATCGTTACCAATGGACCGATCGAGGAGGCGCTCGCCTACAAGGAGAAGGTGGGCAATCGGATGCAGTGGTATTCGTCGTCGCAGAGCCCGTTCGGCGCCGACATGGACGCACCCGTAGGCGGGGGCTTTGCGGTCAACGTGTTTCTGCGCGACGGTGACACGGTGTATCGCACCTGGCACACGAATGGGCGGGGCACCGAGCAACTCAGCCACTCGTTCGCGCTTATCGACATATTGCCGTGGGGCCGCCAGGAGGAATGGCTCGATTCACCCGAGGGCTGGCCGTCGCGGCCCACCTACTCCGGCTGGCTGGACTCCCCCGACATCGCCCGCGCTTACGGAACAGAGGACTAACGCCCGCCGTCGACGACTTTCACCGGTTTGTGTGGATAGCGCCGTTCGGCGTATTCCTTGGCCTTGGAATTCGGCAGCACATAAAGGGTTTCCTTCTTGTCCTGCAACGGTTTAAGCACCAGGTCCATGAAGCTTTTGCGGTTGTCCAGATAGGGCTCGATCACGTCCTCACCGGCCGGGCACACGGCCAGGCAGTAGGCCGCCTTGTAATTCGGCTTGAACGATAGGCTCTGCCACATCGATGCGTTCTCCGAATCGGTTACCCGCGAACGAAAATCGGCCGCGTCGGAGCTATCCGCGACGGTCTGAACCCAATCGGTGAAACCGCCCATGAACTCGCGGTAGTTGTGCGTCGAACACGCCAGCCAATCGAAGCTGCCGTCCTTGCCGATCGCGCCGACCGGGCACGCCGCGACGCACAGCTTGCATTCCAGGCACGGACTGTAGTCCAACGGCTCGCCGTAGCTGCTGATCGGAGCGTCGACGACAATCGTGCCCAGCAGGATGAAATTGCCGAACTTCGGGTGAATCACGTTGCGGTGAATACCCATTGCGCCGTGACCTGCGGCAACGGCGACGGGTTTGTGCGCCACCACCCAGATCCGGCCGGGATAGTTGTCCATCTCCATCGGAAAGGTCGCCGACGGGTTCAGCGCCCGGTAACCGGCATCTTGGAGGCGACGCACGATGCGATAGGCCGCCTCGTTGAGCAGCTCGCCGCTGCGGTGAAACTCTTGGTTGGCCACGCTGCGCGCCGTCGAGCGGATGTTGTCGCGGTTCATCTTGGCCACGAGCGAGATGTAGCTCTTCGCGCCCGGTAACGCAGCCTCGACGTGCTCGACCTCCGAGGCCAGCTCGGGGTTATCGACACTGGCGAATGCCACGTCGTCGACGCCGGCGTCCAGGCACATCTCGCGCAGCCAATCGGCGTCGAGCACACCGGGTTTCAGCGTCTGGCGCGATCGCACCTTTCGCACGGTGGGATGCTCCGCCAGCCGGGACGGAAGTTTCTCGGTCATGCTGGGTATAGTACACGATACTTAGATGGTGGCGGGCCCCAGACGGCAGGCGCACGAGGCGGTGATCGCGACATCGGCATGCGCGCGCGCCAGCGTCAGTTGCTGCGCGATGATCGTCGCCTCCGCGGTGCGGCCGAGACGCCGCAAACACTCGTGGTACCCGTGCAGGCTCCACATATTGTTCGGATGTTGGCAGCATCGCCGAACCGTGGGGTCAAGCCCGAGGTCGGCGGCGTAGACGGCGGCCGCCTCCGCTACCTGGCCCTGCTCTAGCAGCAACGCACCATAGGCGTGGCGGGTAGGTTGCATCCAACCCCATGGCTCGTCGTAGGGAAGGTCATCGTCAAGTTGCACCGCGCGCCGAAGATGACTGAACGCCGAATCGAATTGCCCCTGCCGGTAAGCGATCTCGCCGTCTAGCATCGCACCGGCCACCGCCAGGATGTCGCGACTGGTGTTGTTGAACAGATACCGTGACGCAGGAATGCGGCCGTACGCCGCGGTGAAGGCTTCGCGCTCGGCATGTGCTTGCGCCAGTTGGCCTTTGGCGGCGTAGGCCAGTCCGCGGCCGTAGTGGACCGTCGCCGCCGTGGTGCAGTACAGATCCTGATCCTCGGGCAGTGACTCGGCTATCAGGTCTTCCCAACGGCCGAAGCGGATAAAGACGTGCACCCGAAGCGGAACGAAGGCCTCCAGCCAGTCGGCCATCGGCGGCGATTCGATCGACAGAACCTCGGGTGTGAGCTGCTCGGCAAGTTCGTCGGCGGCCTGAAGCGCAATACGGGATTGGCCGGAAAACATCGCCGCATACACGACGAAGTGCAAGTCGTGGGCTCGGTAAGCCGAATAAAAGTTCAGCGGCCCTTCGTATTCGAGAAACCGGCGATCCGCGCGCACCGCCGCCAGGTTCGACACCACCGCGGTGCGATAGTCACCGCACAGCACGTCAATATGGGTTGGCATGTGTTGGAGGTGGCCAGCGTCGGGCGCCAGCCCGCGCAGCAGATCGGCCGCCTCTAGCGCCTCTTCGGGATGAGCGGATAGCTCCATCGTGTGCAGGTAGATGTGCAGGATGCCCGGGTGGGACCGGCCGGCCGGCGTCTGCAGCGCGGCCTGCAGAATTTGTTTGGCCTCGACCACCCGAGAACCTGGGGCCGGCTCCCCCGTGTGGGTGTCCCACAATGCCCAGGCCGTCAGATTGACCAGCGCGTCCGCGGTCAGGGCCGCAACATCGATGTCCTCTGGATAAGCCGACGCCAATGCCACCATCGCTGCTGCGTACGAGGCGTTACCGGTAGCCAGTGCCGTGGTGTCGGTCGCGTCGCCCGTTGGAAAACGCGCGGCCAGCGCCTCGATCAGACCACGCTCAAGAGCCGTCGCGCGGCCGCTGGTGGACAGCCGCAGCTCGTCGCGCGCCCGAGCCAGCGAGGCGGCGAGCTC
Organism: uncultured Actinomycetota bacterium; assembly: GCA_963832935.1. Taxonomy (GTDB): domain Bacteria; phylum Actinomycetota; class Actinomycetes; order Mycobacteriales; family Mycobacteriaceae; genus Mycobacterium. The sequence goes on along the minus strand of CAWHWA010000003.1, from coordinate 578,299 downwards.
GACCGCGTCGAATGCGTCGAATGCTTTGTTGTAGTTAGGGCCCACCGAATAGGCGATGCCCCACCGGGCGATGGCCAGATCAGGGTCTAGGCCGAGCGCTTTCTCGAAGCATTGCACCGCCTCTTCGTGATTGAACGCATAAGCCCACACCATGCCCCGGTCGAACCACTGCTGCGCCTGAGCCGACGGTGTGTCGACGGCCCGATGGTAGGAGCCGAGGTCGTAGTACGGCTCGACGTCGCCGCGCGGGACCGCCACGTCGCCGACGATAACCTATGCGGGCGAATCTTCCTGGCTCTCCGCGTCGGCCACCGTCAAGGGCAATGCCAGATCTTCCAGGGGGCGTTGCTCGGCCGCGATCCCGAGCCACAGCTCGACCAGGCCAGCGACCGCCATCACGATCGCCCCGATCAGGAACGACCACAGCACCTGACCCCGATCCCCCGAATTGATCAACTCGCCGAACAAGATCGGGCCGGTGATGCCACCGATCGCGGTGCCCACCGCGTAGAAGAACGCGATGGCCAGCGCTCTGGTCTCCATCGGGAAGATCTCGCTGACGGTCAAGTACGCCGCACTTGCACCCGCCGAGGCCAGGAAGAACGCCGCTGCCAGCACGATGATGAACGTCCAGACACCGCCGGTCTGGTTCACGAACACCACCCCGAGGACAACCGCGATCACCGCGGAGCCGATGTAGGTCCCGCTGATCATCGGTTTGCGGCCGACGGTGTCGAACAGCCGCCCGAGGACCAAGGGGCCGAAGAAGTTGCTCAACGCCCACAGAATGAAGAACACCGGCACTCTCCCGGAAGAGACGCCGTAGAACCCGCTCAACAGCGTGCCCAGATTGAACGTCACGCCGTTGTACAGGAACGCCTGACCGATGAACAGCGCGAGCCCGAGTACCGCGCGCTTCGGATAGAGCTTGAATGCCACCCGGGCGATCTCCACGAATGGAATTGCTTGGCGCTGACGAATTTTCAGCGGCTTACCTTGTGGCTCGGGCAGCGGCTGTCCGGTCTCTCGCTGCACGTCTTGTTCGATCTCGCCGACGATCTGCTCGGCTTCTTCGTCGCGCCCGTGAATGAACAACCACCGTGGGCTTTCCGGAATGTTGCGCCGGACGAGGAGGACAAAGATGCCGAATATGGCACCGATCCCGAAGGCCAGCCGCCATCCGATGTTCGGCGGGAAGTTCGAGGTGTCCAAAAGGACCAGCGCGCCCGCGGCTCCAGCGGCCGAACCCAGCCAGTATGTGCCGTTGATGATCAGGTCCACACGACCGCGCACCCGTGCCGGAATCAACTCGTCGATCGCGGAGTTGATGGCGGCGTATTCGCCGCCGATACCGGCGCCGGTGAAAAAGCGCGCGACGAAGAAATACCAAGGCGCGAAGGCGAATGCGGTCGCGACGGTGGCGACAAGGTAGACCGCCAGGGTCAGGATGAACAGATTGCGCCGCCCGAAACGGTCCGTCAGGTGACCGAAGAACAATGCGCCCAGGCACGCCCCCGTGATGTAGATCGCCGCCGCGTAGCCGATCTGCGCGGGGTTGAGCTCGATGCCACTGCCCTTTTCGGTGAGCCGCGCCGACACGTTGCCGACCATCGTGACCTCGAGCCCGTCGAGGACCCACACACCGCCCAGACCCACAACCACGCGCCAGTGAAACCGCGACCACGGCAGCCGGTCCAGTCGCGCGGGTACCTGCGTCGTGATGGTTCTGGTTTCGGCGCCTGGGCTCATGCGGGCGGACCCTACCAGCCGGCAGGTCTGGGTCTAGGAACCTAGCTCGGACGATGAGTGGACGCCGGCCACGAAGCGGGGGAATTCGGGTCGCAGCGACGTTTGCGGCTCGTGCTCGATGCGCGCCCATTGGTGGGACGAGAAGTACCACGTCCACTTGCCCGTTGCGGGGCCGATCTTGAGCACGGCGCCATCGGTGTCGAAATGGAGTTCGTCCCCGTAGGTAATTTCCGTGCCATCGGCCCAGGTCACTGTGAAAGCCATGGGGGCACGCTACTCGGCAAACATATCCACGACTTGTACAAAGGCCGACAATTTATGCGCAGCCGGCCCGCAGCTCAGGCGTCGGTGAGGCGGTCGATGTGGGCGAGGAAATGCGTGAGCACCGCGTCGGGCGCCTCGAGCTGCGGCCAGTGTCCGATGTCGTCGGCGAGCATCACGATATCGGCTTCAGGAATCACCTCGGCGTAGCGGCGAGCCATGTGAGCGCCGGAATTCGGGTCGATCGGCCCGTCGATCAATCGCATCGGCACCTTGGTTTGCCGCATGGCGCGTACCCACCGGTTTCGGTGGATGTAGCGGTCGTTGATGAAGCGGCCGACCTTATGCAGGACCCGTCGGCCGTCGCGGTAATCCAAAATTTGATTGAACACGTCCATCATCTGTCGCGTGGGCTTGGTATTCGGTCCGAACATCTCGCGCAGCGTCGGCTCTAGCAGGCGACGGGACAGCGGGCGGTCCTGCACTCGACTCATGATGTCGCCCAATGGTGTTTGAGACATCAGCTTCTGCGCGGTCCGCGGCGTGTAGGACTCGATGAACATGCCTCCGTTGAGCCAGGTGATCGAATCGATGCGCAGCGCACCGTAGGCCTGCTGGGCGAACTCGTGGCGGGCCAACAGTTCCTGGCCCACCGAGTCGCCTATGTCGTGAGCCAGGATGTGCGCGGCACGGACGCCCAGATGCGCAAGCAGTGCTTCGTGCATGTCCGCGTGGTCGTGCACTGAGTAGTTGTAGGTCACCGGTTTGTCGGAAAATCCCATGCCCATCATGTCCGGTGCGATGACGGTGAACCGCTGGATCAGCGTCGGCCAGATCGGCGACCAGTCAAAGGAATTGAACGGATAACCGTGAATCAGCAGCAGCGGCGGTCCACTGCCCTCCATGCGGTAGAAGATGTCGAAGCCGAGGTAGTCGAAGCACTCACCGGAATCCAGCCAGCGTTTCAGTTCAGCGTCCATGACGGTAATCATCCTTCGTGCCCAAGACTGGTCCCACGTGGGGCACTAGCCGGCGCCCTTGCCGTTGTCGACGCGGTAGACGGCGCCATGGATGGCGGCCGCGGCGTCGCTGGCAAGGAACGCGACCACATTCGCGACATCGAGGGGCTGCATCATGCCGCGCGGCGAGGCCGTGCGCATGATCAGGTCGTAGTTCGGATCCTCTGGCGCACTGAACTGTTCGAGTTGCGGGGTAAGCATGCCGCCGGGACATACCGCGTTGACGCGCAAACGGTCCGCGGTGTACTCCACCGCCAACGCACGAGTCAGCCCGATCAGCCCGTGCTTGGCAGCGCAATAGCCGGCCGAGTAAGCCTGGCCTTCAACGCCGGCGATCGAGCTGACGTTGACGATGTTGCCACCTCGTTCCAGCAGATGCGGAAGTGCGGCCCGGCACAGGTAGAACGGACCGTTGAGGTTGACACCGAGATCTTGGGTCCAGTCGTCGTCGGTCATCGACTCCGTGCGGCGCATCTGGTGCTTGCCGGCGACGTTGACCAGGACGTCTAGTCCGCCGAACTCCCGCACGCACTGCTCGACCGCATCTTTGCAGGCATGCGCCGAAGCTATGTCTACCGATGCGTAGGAACCACGTTCCACGTCGGCGAATACCTCGGCTAAGCGTACGGTATCCCGGGCAATCCCGAAAACCGTTGCGCCCTGCCGGGAAAGCAGCTTGGCCGTTTCTGCGCCCAGGCCCGACGACGCCCCGGTCACCAGTGCGACCTTGCCTTGCAGTGCTGTCATGACAGTCCCTGTCCTCAATAGGACCGCATACGCGCAACGCCAACCCGCAGAAGATCAAGTGGCGCAACGGTTCTGAGTCCCGATATGCTCGCCGCGTCGCGGAGCAGGCGCTCGGCCTGGAAGCTCCGCCGGAGGCGGCGTACGGTCACCAACACGAGCAAGCTAATCACAAGCCTGCCCAGTGCGATCCGGCTCGTTCGCTTCTGCCAGGTTGGTCGCGACGAGCCCCCGCGCCGGCCGACGTAGTAGCCGAACCACGTCGCCGTCGCCAGCGCGCACATCACCGCAAACACCGCCATGCTGATCAGCGTCCTTCGCCGCCGTCTCGGAAAGGTCACGCGCGAGATACACCTCGGCCAACACCAAGGACCGAAGCTGCCCCGGAGCGGATTGTCGCGGTCGGGTCAGCCTTGCGCTGTCGGCGGCGCAGCTTCGACGGAGACCAGTTCGGACAGGCCGCTGACGTTGAGGCTGGTCATCAGCAGGCGGTGAGCGATGACGCGGATGTGGTCGGCGCGGGTGAACAAGGCATTGATGGCGGCGCTATCCAGATACTCCACCCCGCTCAGGTCGACCGTGAGCGTTTCGTCGCCGCCCGCGGCCTCGGCCGTGGCCGTGCTGAGGGCCTGGTCGAACGCGTCGATGTTGCTCAGGTCGATTTCGCCCACCGCGGTCAGCACGAGTTTCCCATCGTCGGAGCGCACGGTGTCGAGGGTGAGTAACGCGGCCATCATGTGATCCTCACGGATAGCTGAACTGTGGTTCCGGCGGCATCGGGATTGATGGTGACATCGTGCATCAGACCTCGCATGAGGGTGATACCGCGACCGCGATGTGGATTGGCAGCCGGTTGCGGAGTTTTCCACGAGCCGCTATCGGTGATGGTCAATTGAACCTCGTCGACGAGTGCGGTCGCATCCAGGACAATCGTGCCACCCGGTCGGTGGCGGTGACCATGCTCGATGGCGTTGGCGACGGCTTCGCCGACAGCAATGAGCACATTCATGGTCTGATCCGGGCTCAGCCGGGCCCGGGTCAACCAGCTGCGCAACGCCTTACGGGTCGGGGCGAGGTGGCTGGCGTCGGCGGGAAACGTCAGCTCCAGCGGTGCGGGATGGCGGTAAAGCAACAGGGCGACATCGTCCTGATAGCCGCCGCTTGGCGCGAGCCGAGACATGATCTGGTCCGCCAAATCGGCCAGCGGGGAGGCGAGACCATCCTGAACGAGGGCCGCGGCGCGGGAGATGCCGTCGTCCAGTGGCTGGCGACGACGTTCGACCAGGCCGTCGGTGTACAGCACCAGGGTCGAGCGGGCCGGCACGGTCACACGCGCCTCGGGACGCGACCGGTGCGGCCGCAGTCCCAATGCAATGGTGTGGCCATCCTCGAGCAGCTGGGTGGTGCCGTCGGAGTGGACCAGGATGGGTGGCGGGTGCCCGGCGCTGGAGTAGACCAGCTCACCGGTTTCGGGGTTGAGCACGGCGCAGACGGCGGTGGTGCATTGGGCGCCGGGCAACCGCGCGGCGAAGCGGTCCAACGCCTCGAGGGCGGCCGCGGGACTGGGATTGTCTAGCAGCAATGCCCGGCAGGCGCTGCGCACCTGTCCCATCACGGTTGCGGCGGCGAGGCCGTGCCCGACACAGTCGCCGACAGTCAACGCGATGCGCCCGTCCTCCAGGTCGACGACGTCGTACCAGTCACCGCCGACTTGCAGGGGTCGGGTGGCGGCCTGATAGCGCACCGCGAAGCCGTGCGGCAGATCGGCGGGGCCGAGAATCGCATGCTGCAGCGCCAGCGCGGTCTCGCGCTGCTGGTCAACCTGATGCACTCGTTGCAGGCCCGGGCCGAGTCGGCCGGCCAGCACCGTCAGCAGGGTCTGGTCCTCGAGCGTGAACGGCCGTTGTTCGGTCAGATCGATCCAGATGACCAGCACGCCCTCGGGGTGCTGCAGCGCGATTGCGGCCGTCCCGGGCTCGGTGGTGCTGGGGGTGAGTAAATCGCCGTCGCGCAACGCGGTGAGCATCTGCTGCGTTTGCGCTGGGAGGTCGGCCCACTGCACGGGCTCACCAACTGACACCAGTTCCGGTGTGCGAGATGCGATTTCGGAAGCTGAGCCCGGGGTGAGGTTACGGGTGGGGAATGTGACGGCCAGAACGCGGCGGGCCCGCCAAAGTCGACGCAGTTCCTCAGCCACGGCAAGCACTGCGTCGTCGACATTGTCCGCTTGGGCAAGCTCCTGGTTGAGCGCGTGTTCGCGGCCTGCCGCCAGCGCCAAGGCGATAGCGGCATGCTGCGCGAAGTCACTGACCAGCTCGAGGTAATCGTTGCCGAATGGCGGCTGCTGCGGAGCGCGTGCGACAGCGATCACACCAAGCACTGCGTCGTCGGCGATCAGCGGCATGACAATAGCCGGGCGATTACCGACATCAGTGAAGCCCTCGATCGGATACTCGAATGAATCGGTGATCAGGGGTAGGCCGCGCCGTGCGACACCACCTGTGGTGGAGCCGTCCATCGGAACTTGCCGACCGATCACCTGCGAGGCGTACCGACCCGCGGTGGCGGCCACGACCAGGGTGTCGACCTCGTCCTGGAGCAGGTCGGGCTCACTGGGAACAAGCAAGATGGCTTGCTCAGCACCGGCCAATTCCAGCGCTCGATTCACGATGAGCTGCAGCGGCCCTGTTTGTGGATCCCCGGACAGCAGCGCACTCGTGATCTCGCGACTGGCGTTGGTCCATCTCGCCGATTCACGCTGTCGTTCGAAGAGCCGCGCATTGTCGATGGCGGCCGCCGCTGCCGTGGCTAACGCGCGCACGGCGCGCTCCTGGGAATCGGTGAACGCTCGACCGGGCCGGTCGTCGGCGAGGTAGAGGCTCCCAAAGTCAGCTGCCCGCACGGTGATCGGTATGCCGAGCAGCGCCCGCAACGGCGGGCCGTGCGCGGAGGGTCCGATGGCCTGCGGATGAACGCTCAAGTCATCGATGCGGATACCCTCACCGACCCTCAGATCGCCCAGACGCCGCGCCGTGTCGTCGTCGATTCCGGCGTGCATGAACGAAGCCAGGCTGCCGTCGGATGCGCGGATACCCAACGCTCCATACGGGGCACCGGTCAGCTCCATCGCCCCATTGACGATCCGATGCAATGTCACATCCAGATCCAAATCCGAGCCGATCTCGACGATGACGCGCACCAGTTGAGCCATCTGATCGCGAGCTGCCACCAGCTCGTCAAGCTGTTCCTGAACTTTGCCCACCCGCTCACGCTGGCCCTGCCCGGTGAACGCGGATTCTCCCGGATCGTCGACCATAGACTCCAACGTAGTGCGTGACGTGCGGGCCTCTTGGGGCGGAGCGTTATTTGCCCGTGCTTGAGGCCGCATGTCGTCGCCCGTCTCTATCATCGCCTCATGTACAAGGTGTCGCGGGAAAGCTTTGCCGCCACGGGATTCTCGGGCTTGCGAGAACTACTCGCGACATGAAGGCGGCCTTCGTTTTTCTCCCGGTTTACTTCGGGCTGTTTCTCGGCTTCTTCGCGCACAGCGTCGGGTGGGGTCTGGCGGGAGGTTTTTGTGGCCTGCTTTGCGCCATTTTGATCTCACGGCCGGCTCCGCGGCGAGGGCGGATCAATGCCCGCATGAGGGAAATAGATGCCATGGACGGGGTGGAATTCGAAGACTACGTCGCCGCACGCCTGCAACGGGCAGGCTGGCAGGTCAGCTTCACTCCAGCCGTCGGTGACTACGGAGTTGATCTGATCGCCCAAAAGGACGGCCAAAATGTGGCGATCCAATGCAAGCGGCACGGTAAGACAGTTGGCATCGCCGCGGTCCAGCAGGTGGTTTCGGGTGCGCTCCATCACGGATGCGCGCGAAGTATCGTGATCAGCAATCAAGAGTTTACTTCTGCTGCAAAGCAATTGGCTTTCACTCACCGCTGTCAGCTGATTGGGCGCAAAGCGTTGCAGAGCTGGGTGCCCGCGCCTGCGCGAAGGGCTATCTAGCACACCCAGGTGTCAGCGTGAGGGATCGCTGAGCAGGCGTTGCGTTTGTTCGCCGAACTCCTTGTCGGTCAATACACCACTGTCACGGGAGTCGACCGAGTTTGCTTAGCAAATCGGTGACATTCCGCTGAAGAGGCCAGGACTTGAGCCATTCGTCTGGACAGGGCTCGTGACAGGTGACGCTTGGGCGACCAGCCGCACCTCCGGGGCTGCCGATGCCCAGCCCTCGGGTACCGACACGCCCCCAAGCGAGGACGCTCGACCCAGCCCCGCCGACACCGTCGTCGCCCGCTCGGGAAGGCGCGACGTCGGCGCCGCCCCCTCCCGCGGCCCCGGCTGCCCGGGAGCCAATACGGTCTCAGCCCCGGTAACTTTGTGTTCCGCGTCGGAAATGAACCCCGCAGCGCCCGACAACCCGATCAGCCCGAGGCCATTCCCGAGAAAGCCAGAGCCGAGCGACGCCAGGTCGTAGGGATTCGAGAACTCCGGGAAGGCTGATAGTCCTGAGGACGACGAGGTGAGCGTTGTAGCGCATTGGGCCTCCTGATTGGTGGTCTGCTCCGGCGGCGCAAACGGTGTCACTTCCGAGGCTGCTTGCGACCCGCCGGCATAGCTGTACATCGCGGCGACGTCCTGGGCCCACATTTCGCCGTAGGCGACTTCAGTGGCCGCAATCGCCGCGGTGTTCTGGCCCAAGAGATTGGTCGCGATGAGTGACGTCAACTCGGCACGGTTGGAGGCGACCACCGGCGGAGGCACCGTCATCGCGTACGCGGACTCATACGCCGCGACGGCGGCTTTGGCCTGGGTGCTCGACTGCGTGGCCTGCGCAGCGGTGGTGTTCAGCCACTCCACTTGCGGTGCCGCCGCGGCCGCCATCGACGCAGCTGCCGGGCCCTGCCACGGTTCGCTGGTCAGCCCCGAGATCACGGATTCAAGGTTGGCCGCCGTGGTGTGCAGCTCGTTAGCCAGTTCATCCCATGCCGCCGCGGCGGCCATCATCGTGCCCGCCCCGGGGCCGGCGTACATGCGCCCGGAGTTGACCTCCGGCGGCAGTACCGCGAAATGCATGTAGTTTTCTCCTGAAGTCGTCTAGGCATCGGTCATGCTGCTTCGGCTTCAGGTTCCCCTTGGTACCAGGCAATCCTGGAAATTTCGACAAAGTGTCGTTGTACGGAGCGGCCGGGATTGACGACGTTTCGTCAATTCGCTTGCTATCGCTGGCTTTTCCCATCGGCAATTCAAAGGCTGTTACCTTCCGCACAATCCGTCGCACGCTGTTCGGTACCATCCGAGACGATGGATTCGAGGGCAACGCCTTGGTGGCAGCAACTTTGCTCACTAGGAAGTGGCCAGGAGAGCAGAGCAATGTCCGTGAGGGTGGCAAAGACCGACCAGCCGCTCTCCGTTGCGCTCAAGGAGGGCTCGGCCGTAGAGCACGCCCGCGCAGAGCAGTCACCGTTCGTGACGGAATTGCTCGCAGGACGGGTCAACAATCGGGGTTACGTCGATTATCTGCTGCGGCTGCGTGTGGTTTATGGCGCGCTGGAGGACGCCGTTCGCGCCCGTCGCCACGATCCATTGGTGGCCGCCGTGTACGACCCGATGCTGGAGCGTTTACCTGCCATCGAGGCCGACCTCAGCTACTGGAAACCCAACGGCGGCAGCGAGATCGAGTCACCCACCGCCGAGGCTTACCGCGATCGCATCGCCGAGGCCTCCTGGGGCGGCGCGCTGGTGGCCCACCACTACACCCGCTATCTCGGCGACCTGTCCGGCGGCCAAGCCATCGGCAAGATACTTGACCGCACGTTTGCTCTCAGGGGTGCCGGGTTGGCGATGTACCGATTCGCCGTGCGCCCCAAGCCTTTCAAAGATCGGTACCGGGCTCGACTCGACGCGCTGCGCCTCGATCCCGACGCGGTTCGTTGTGCCGTCGACGAAGTCAAGGTCGCGTTCGGCCTCAACCAGGCCATGTTCGACGAACTGTCGGGCAACCTACCGGCTTATCAGCCCTGACCGCCCTGCCATCCCTTGGCGCGAAAGCTTAAGGGCGCCAGAGGGCGACGACGGTGACGTCGTCATCGATGTTGCCCGTGGCCATCGCCGTCCAGATCCTCGAGGCCAGCGCATCGCCCGCGCGGCCGAGGGTCTCGGCCAACCGGTCGAGTCCCTCATCGATCACCTCGCCGCGACGTTCCACTAGACCGTCGGAGTACATCAGTAATCCGTGGCCGGGCTCGACGGTGAATTCGCTCGGTGCGTACGTCAGACCACGAATGCCGATCGGCGGCGAAAGCTCGATCGGCGCAAAGACGGCCTTCGAGACGGAGTTTGCCGCGGAGTTCGTCAGGTACGGGATCAGGTGGCCGGCACAGCCGGCCTCCACCACCCCGGAGCCGAGGTCGACCCGTGCGGCGATGACCGTGGCAAACGCGCCGGGCAGCATGTGCACGCAGAACTCGTTGAGCTGGTTGAGCGCCTCGGCCGGTGCGGCGCCGGCGAACAGCTGCGCACGCAGGGCGTTGCGCAACTGTGCCATCGTGCCGGCGGCGGTGATGCCGTGCCCGGCGACGTCGCCGATCAGCACAATCAACCGGCCGTCGCGCAGTTCGAACGCGTCATACCAGTCGCCGCCGACGTTATCGCCCGCGGCCGGCTCGTAGTGCGCCGACAGCTGCCAACTTTCGAGCGTCGGGATCGATTCGGGCAGCAGGCTGCGCTGCAGCGTCTCGGCCACGCGCAGCGCACCCCGCGTGCGGCGGTATAGCGACTCGACCAGGTGGCGTCGCAGCGCCTCGGCGGAGTCTGTCTGGCTCGAGCATCCACGGTTCGCTGCGTTGGTGGACGGTTTCGCGCCACCGGTCGAACGACTTGCGGGGGCTGAGCCGGATCTGGTCGCCCTCGCTGACCGCGATCGCCTTGTTGTGCGGGTCGCCGCCCCAGTCCACCGACCGCAGCACCTCGCGCCGAAACCACACGGCGTGCTGCCCGTCGGGCAGGTTGATCACGAGCGCGCCGGCGGCCAACTGCGGATCGAGATCCAGCGCGGGTAGCTCATGCGGACAAGCACTCGCTGCTGGCGATCTCGTCGTCGGCGCCGCGCGCCCAGTCGATTACCGCGGCCACGACGTCGGGCGGCGGAACTGACCCGCGTTCCTGCCGGTCGCCTTGGATGTCCACGACGACGCCGTCGGCGGGCACCAGCTCGAGCAGGTTGGGCGCTCCGAGCAGCGCCGTGGCAAGTGGTTCGCTGTCGTTCAGCGTGGCGGCGGTGAGCTTGGCCAGCACCGCATACGCGGTCAGCCGGTTGTGCAGTTGGTCGTCCTCGAATTGGTCGACTAGCCGCAGCGACAGGGTCGAGCCGAGGAACTCGGCTGCCGCCCGGCTGGCGAACGGCGGCAGGTGTGGACCGCCGTAGTGGTGGCAGGCGATGAGCCCCCACAGCCGCCCGTACCTCAGTAACGAGATCGACATCGACGCGTGCACGCCCATGTTCTGCAGGTACTCGACGTGGATGGGCGAGACGCTGCGCAGCGTCGCGTGCGTGAGGTCCAGCGGCGTACCGCTCGCCGGGTCGATGGTCGGCACCAGCGGCACGGGCGTGTAGTCGACGTCGGAGATGAGCCGCAGCCAGCTCTTCTCGTACACCGCCCGCGCCTGCGCCGGAATGTCGGTGGACGGGTAATGCAGGCCGAGGAACGAGTTGAGGTCCTCGTGCTTGGACTCGGCGACTACCTCGCCGTTGTAGTCCTCGTCGTAGCGGTACACCATCACGCGGTCGAAGCCGGTGAGGTCGCGGACCGCACGCGCGGCGGTGTCGTACAGCTCGGTAAGCGTGGTGGCCCGGTTTAGCTCCTCCACCGAGCCGCGCACCGCCTGGTAGGTGTTCGGGAAGGAGAACGGCCGCTCGCCGTAGGCGATCTCGAACTCAACCAAGAGCACACCGCCCGACCCACGGTGCAGGATGGCGTCGAACTCCCGTGGCTCGCCGGCGACGTCAATCACGCATTCGAGCGGGTTGCGTTGGCGGAGATCACCGAAGGTCGACGCCGCCTGCTCGACCCGGACGGCCTGTTCGGCACCGATCAGCGCCGACAGGTGCCGGCCCAGGACGGCCTCGACCGGGCGACCGAGCAGGTCGGCGACGTTGGCGCTGACCTGCCGCACCTCGAAGTCGGGCTCGCGCACCACCGCGAGCACACCGCGCGGCTGAATGCTGCCCGGGATATGGATCGGCTCGCGGGCGCAGTTGTCGAGGTCGATGGGGGTGCCCACCGGAACGAGATCGTCGATGTGTTGGCCCTCCCCTGCGAGTCGGGGGTTGTGCTCCTTGTCGTCGGTCACGCCATCAGCTCTGCTCACTCCGTGACGCGCGACATGCTCAATATCTCCTCGAGCACGTCAATCTCCTGCGAGACATCCTTCTCGTACTAGGAAGCGATGACTGCGGCGGGTCGCAGGCGCACTGGCAAGTGTTTCAGTCCGTGCAGCGCCATGCTGTCGTTCATGGTCGGCTCTCCGGCCAAAGTCAGTTGGGGGGAAAACGCCCAAACAGCGACTGCAGGCCGATATGCAATTCCATGCGTGCCAATGCCGCCCCCAGACAGACGTGAATGCCGGTGCCGAAGCTGAGGTGTTCGCGGGCGTTGACGCGGGTGGTGTCGAATACGTCGGGGCGTTCGAAGACCGCCGGATCACGGTTGGCTCCGCCCAGCAGAAGCAAGATGGCCTGGCCCTCGTGAACGGTGCCACCCTGTATGTCGAGGGTCTCGGTAGCAATCCTGATTCCCCATTGAATGGCCGTTTCGTAGCGCAACATCTCCTCGACCGCGTTGGGCCATCCGTCGGGATCTACCTGGAGGCGGTCCAACTGATCGGGATGCCGAATGAGTGTCACGACGGCCTTGCCGAGGACGTGGGTCGTCGTAATAAACCCTGCGCCGAGCAGCAGCGCCGCGAACATCCGGACCTCGGTGTCGGACAAGTCACCGTCCTGCAAGACGGCCGCCAGGATGCTGCTGTCGGCGCTGCGATGACGCAGCCGCTCGACATGCATGGCCAGGTACTGCTCGAACTCGGTCAAGGCCCCCATGGATACCTGAAAGTCCCGCCAGGATGGCGCCGCGCTGGCGATGAGCCTGGTTCCGGGCTCACCGAACTCATACAGATATGAAGTCTCCTCACTGGGTATGCCGAGCATTCCAGCGATGACTTCGACGGGGATTCGAGCGGTGTAGTCGCTGATCAAGTCGCATTCGGCGGCGCCGTCCAGGCCATCCAACAGATCGTCGGCGACCTTTTGAATCCGATGACGAAGTCCCTCGAGTGCACGTGGAGTAAATGCCCGCGACACCAGGCGACGCAACCGCGCGTGGTCGGGCGGATCGGTGACCAGCATCGACGGCGGCTCAGTAGCGTTCAGCACGTTCGGATCGGTCTTGGCGAGGATCCACCGCGTGAGACGAAACGGTGACCGATCCCGCGGTTTGAGAGTCCGGAACCGATCGTCTCGCAACACTTCTCGGACGATCCGCGCGTCGGCGGTCACCAAGCCACCACCTGGGAACGAAGACATGCGTCCGCGCAGGCGTACCTCTTCGACAAGTTGATACATGTTCTCGGTCTGGTGGGTATCGATCATCAGCTGGGCCAACGGATCTCCACGACGTGCCAGCAGTTTCAGGGTCGCGCGGGAAATTCCGTACCCCGCCAGCCAATGCACTCGGCGCTTGATACCTACGTTCATGTGGTCGCCTCTGACAATCGAATATGTCGAGGGTACTCGCCGATGACGCTGAATAGCTGCCAGAAATGCGCTCCGAAATGGTCATTTCGGAGGCACTTCTGGCATACCGCCTGATGCTATCTCAGGGCCGAGCGGCGCGATTGCAGCGATGATCTGCGTCACCGTGTACGGGGGAACCCCGGCGTCGTCCAGCGCGGCGACCAAATGCTGTGCAACGAGGTCGAAATGGTGCATGACGATTCCTCGTCCTTGGTGCACCTGCTTCATCGGTGGGCCGGTGTAGGACTCGGGGCCGCCCAGCGCCGCCGCAAAGAACTCTGTTTGTTTGCCCTTCAGGCGACCCATATTCGCTCCGGTGAAGAAGCCTGACAGCTCATCGTCGGCAAGTACGCGATCGTAGAAGTCTTCGACCACGCCCTCGATAGCCTCGTATCCGCCAATTCGACTGTAGATGCTTGCTACGCCCTGATTCATGCCGTCAATACTTTAAGCCGCCCGGAAGAAGCGCCATGACGCAGTCGCTTTGACGTGAAAGGTGCTTCCTCCCAACGTACTTCGGGACTCACCGTTCAGTCAGAGCTGGTCCAGTATTGGCAACAGCAAGGGCGCTGCAAGCTCAACGTTGAAAACCGTAGGGAGACAGCCGGCCATCGAGGAGTGAAAGAAAGTACTACCCATGAGCAGATCGGTGACCGTGGCGGCCACACCGACGATCACAGCAAGGCTGGCGATTATCGAAGCGCGCACGACCCTCTGTGACGGGCCGGCACGTTCAAGAAGGAAGTAACCGGCGATGCCCGCGATCAGGCCGATCAGCCCGTTCGTGACGCTCCAATCCCAGAAACCCAAGCCATGGATCTGCACAACAGCTCCGCGCAAAACCGTCGGCAGATCGTGAGAGAACCCGGCAACCGTCACCATACTGATGATTGTGGATGCCAAACCGGCCCAAACCCCTCGGTTCGATCTTCCAAACAACCCACCCATTCGCAGTCGATATCGCGTAACACGACGCGGAGGCGACCGATAATCCACTGAAAATCCAACGCCGACATCGAATTTGGTCACTGACCCGGTTCTAACCAACACCCAGGCCGGCCAACGCGCGACCCGCCTGCGACGGAGCAATAGTGTTAGACAATATTGAGCCTCTCGGGCGCTCAACTGAATATTTCAGCCTGCGTACGGCTTTGGTTAGACCCATGCTGGCAAAGTCTGCGCGCCACCTGAAGGACGTGCGGTCTCCTTGGTGGAAGCTTTTGGCTCCGACGGCAAGCAGCTTGCCTACGTTGCCCCTTGGACCGGACTGCGGTCAGGCGGCGAAAACGCGACTTGCCCTTGAGCTATACGGGTATACGGTCGAGCAAGCCGCTGTAGATGGCGATAATCTTCTCGGTTTGAAGGGATTGCCGCGGAATGTCGCGATGACCGGAAACGATATCGCTCATCTTTTTCAGCTTGTCCCGATCCTCGATGACTGTTCGAATAGCCGCAGCAATCGCGGCAGGAGAAGGATCGGCGGTGAGAAGTCCGCCACCTTCTGGAACTGTTTCGCTCAGGTCGGGATCGCAGTAAATCGTGGGCAATGACATCGCCGCCGCTTCCAGCAGCACCAGTCCCTGGGTGTCGAACCCGTATGACGTGAACAGAAGCGCACCGCTTGACCTCATGGCTTTAAGGCATTCTTCGTGATCGACCCGACCACGCAGCCGGATCCGTCGGGCGAGGCCGGCAGATTCGATGGTCTTTCGCAGGGACGCCTCCAAAACACCTTGACCATAGATGTCGAGCGTGCAGTGATCCACTTGTGAAAGGGCCTCAATTGCCGCGAGGACGCGCTTTTCCGGTGAAAGGCGGCCACACCAGATGAGTCGAAGCGGCTCACTCTGGGACGGTCGGACAATCTTGGCGGCCGTGGCGCGATCGATGACGTCGTCGTCAATACCGTTGGAAATAATCGATATTGGACGGTTGACCCCTCGTTCAGCCAGCGATTGCGCGAAGTGTCTCGTGGGAATAATCCCGTGATCTACCGCTTGTGCGTGTGCGACCATGAAACCCCAGGCCAGGCGTGCGGCTGCGCTTTCTTCCATGGACTTAAAGGAGAATTCAGTTGCGAAATAAGGCTTTTGCATTCGGCTGACGACCTTCGCGAGCAGAAGCCCCGCGGGGGTGGCCTGTTCGAAGTAGGCGTCGTAACGGGTGTGTTTGGTCTGAACAACCGGAATACCGTGCCGACGCGCGGCTTCCATGCCTGCTATCGCTACGCCTAAGTCGCCTTGGGTATGCACGATGTCGATGGGCTCCCGTGCTGCAAACGCCTCATCGATCAGCGCGCGATTCGTCCGGGACGGCCATACGAGAACGTAGTCGTCGTATTTGCTCAATATTTGGGTAAGTCGAGCGATGACGGGCACCGGCTTCAGCTCGACTACGCACGGATCGGGATCCGGCGTCTTCGACAGCGGTGCGGTGAACACCGTGACCTGATGCCCGAGTCGCTCAAGGGCGCGACGCTGAGTATCCACCGATATCTGCGCTCCGCCGAAGGTCGCAGGATGCAGATCCGTGAAAAGAGCGACGTGCATCTAAGACCCTTCGGAAAGTTCAGTCGGAGCGGCAGTTGGCCACCGAATTCCTCCACGGAGCACGACGCATCCGGTCTGCGTTCCGCGCAGGAATATCAAACGAGCGCTGTAGACATAGTTAGGCCCGGCGAATAGCGGGAGTTGCGCACGACGCCGATGTCGTTGTTACCGCATACCACCGCTCGGCCACATAACGTCACCGGCAGGCAACTGTACCTGATGCTGGGACCAGCGGTTTAGACCGTGAAGGTGGTTACGCGCGATGGTCAACCTCTGCCTGGGAGATCGCTTGGCATGCCGCAGATGGCGACCATCTCCACTAAACGCACACTATGGGACAGATAACGCGCATCTACGCGCGGTCGGCACAACCCCGCCGACCCGCTGCCTAGCTTGGGCGCTATGGACCTTCAGGTCGATCGGCGCATTCCCGCGCGCAAGCCCCGTACGCGTGAAGCAGGTCGCGGTGGCCGCTGAATCCACGCTCAGCGTTGAACAGGCGGACCATCTGCGCCACTTGATCAACCTCTCCCTGCAGCCGGCCAACGACTGGTCGCTGATGGGCACCCGCGTCAGTGGCCAAGACGACTTCGCCAGCCTGCGCTATCAACTCGCTTACATGATCTACACCGCGGCGCTGACCCATCGCCACCGGCTCCCTGCCGCGCCGGGACTTTTCGAGCCGCTGATCCGGCGCCTGATGGACAAGCTACTTGAGCCCGAAGTCTGGCTTTACTGGAAGGACACCAGCCGCGGCCATGCCGCATTCAACGAACACCGGTCCCACGAGTACATCGAGCAGTGGGATCCGGTTGTTCGTGACAACATCATGTACAGCGCCTACGTGCAGTCCGGTGCGTTGTTACACGACTACCTCTTCGCCAGCGACTACTACGCCCGACCGGGCTCGCTGACCTTCCACCACTGGAGCCCGCTCTGGGGGGGCGATCCCAAACATTTTGAATACGAACGTGATTCGCTCACCGAGCAAATCTACTGGCAGATGGTCAAAAACGGATTCCTCGGAGTGGCTTGCGAGCCGAACTGCATCTTCCAGATCTGTAACCAACCCGCGATCCTAGGGTTCCGCCTGCACGATCTCATCCATGGCGGTGACCGCGCCACCGAGGTGATCACAAACTATGAAAAGGCGTGGAAAGACTTCGGCCGCCTTGATGAAAACGGGCACTACAACGTCCTGATCACCGAGGACAGCCACAAGGTGATACCCAACGCCCAACGGGCAGCGTGGTCAGACGCATGGCTGGGCACGCTGATGAGCATGTGGAACAAGGACTTCGTGCGTGACAACTACCGCAGCCAGATCAGCGATTACATCATCGACGCCGGTGACGGGATGCTGTCGGTGCGTCCTACGCCGAAGATCTCCATGGGCGGACCGGCCGATAGCGACTGGTGCGACTTCGGTTGGGTGACTGCCTGGGCAGCCGAAATGGGCGACATCCAAACCCGTGATGGTCTTTTGGCCTACGCCGACCGCTATATGAAGCCCACCCGCCGCGACGGCGGACTCTACTACCCTCGCAACGATCGCCAGCACGATGACGACGGCCACTACATCGAAGTCGATCCGATGGTTGGAAACGTCCTGCTGGCGATGGCCCGGCTCAACGTTCCCGACGGGTTCTGCAAGCTGTTCAACTCCCCATGGCCCCCAGACCATTTCGAGTTGCCGGCACTGACGGCGGTGGAATCCGACGTCGACGTGCGGGAGGCCCATGTCACCGACGGCCGGTTGATTACCCAGCTGCAGCGCCGCAGCGCAGCGTCTGGCGGCAGCGGGGAGGTGCGCATCGGCCGGGTACTGGGCCGTGGCCGACGGGTAGTTAACGTCGACGGCATCCCGAGTGCTCGCGTTGAAGGAGGCCACTTGATAGCGCTCGACCACTGCGATGCGCTGCAGGCCCATGACGCTGAGGGTGAGATTTCCTTCACCATGAAGGATTTCGACTGCCACCGCCTTGATGTGTCCCCGGAGATCTAGTTGAACGCTCCGATCTGTGGACGTTTCAGCCTCTTCGATCATCACGGCCAACCGGTGACCGAAAGCTCCTATCGCGGGAGCTGGATGCTGGTGTTATTTGGCTTCACCCACTGCCAATTGGTCTGCCCCCGGGCGCTGACCAAATACAGCGCGGTCATCGACCGCCTCGAGCCGACCGACGCGGCTCAGGTCAAGCCGCTCTACGTCACCGTCGATCCCGAACGCGACAGTCCCGAGGTGATGAGGAATTTCCTGCAGCGCAGCTACCCTCGGTTCACCGGACTGACTGGACCGGCGCCGGCCATCGAAGCGGCCAAAGATGCGTTCAGCGTCTTTACGCGCCGACGTCCCGATGCCGCGGACCCGGACGGCTACGCGGTCGTGCACAGCGCGATGGCCTTCTTGTTGAATCCGCGCGGGGAATACGCAGCCCATTTCTCGGATGCCGCCACCGCCGAAACGATCCTGAACCGCCTGCAGGCACATCTGTCCTCACCTGCTTGAGCACGTCACTGCCTCACGGTGCCAGCTGGACGTGACCCCGTGGCGGAGGCGGGCTCTGAGGCGGGGGCGGAGGCGCCTCCGGTGCTGGTGCGGGTCCCTGCGGTTGAGGTGCGGGTCCCTGCGGTTGCGGTGCGGGTCTTTCCACCTGTCGTGGGGGCGACAGCGGCTGTTCTGCTCGAGGCGGCGGTGCCGCGACAGACGGCACGATTGGCTTTGCGGTCGGTGCCGGGATCTCTGGCGGCGGATCGGGCGTGAGCTCCCCCACGGGGGCTGGCCTGATCAGTGCGGTGAGCACCGTGCCGTGTTCGCCAGATATCGAGCGCGACACCGGCAACTGTGCAGAAGCGAGCACGCTCGAGGCGGTGCTTATCAAGGCGGCGATCACTGCATACTCGGCACGTATTCGTCGCCGTCGCACCACTCCCCTAATCTGCGGGTTTGTGCGAAAGCTAAGTGGCGATTCGCGGTTACTACCAGTTACGATTCCCATCATTGCAGGCGCGAGGCGCCTCCATTGTTACCGCTGGGTGTCGATTCAATCAGATGGCGAGCAGGTGACACGGAAGAAACGGGATCCTGCCGTGCGCACCCGCATCACCAGCTTCGCCGCAGACGCTCTGGTTAGCGCCTCGGTCGTGCTGACCGCAGCAACGATTTTCGCTGGCGCAGCAGGCGCCGACCCCCAGGAGGACCAGTTTGTGGCGTTGCTCGCGCAGCTACAGATTCCCGTCGTCGATAACGTGCCGGGTCTCGTCTACCGAGCCCATGAACTCTGTGGCCAACTCGATCGCGGCGCATCGTTTCAGGCCGTAGTGGACGACGTGACGAACACGACGTATCAAGACAATCCGTCTTTACACCTCAGCCCCGATCGCGTTACACGCACCGCGGTCAGATTCATCACCGCATCGGTGACCGTCTACTGCCCAAGCCATCAAGGCCAGCTTCCGCCTCCGTGACGCCGGGCTCTAATCGTATTGCAGCACAATCGATTTCATCGAACCGATGACGTTGATATCCCGACGGTTTTCGCCTTAGATTTAGCCTTCACGGCCCTACCTGTTGACCGAGCCAATTCTGACTGATGGCCGCGAATGTGCCGTCGTTATTTGCGATGTTGAGCCACTCGTTTAACCAGCTCCGTAACGCCTCGTCACTTTGCCGAACCAGATATGCCTTTTGCTCGAAGGTGAAGGGATGATCGATGCTCTCCCCGCACAGTTGGGCATCCTGCGCTGTCTGCCAGCGTATTTCGCTCGCGTCGGTGATCATGACGTCTGCTTGACCGGCAGTGAGTTTTGTGAAAATCGTATTGTTGTCCGGGTAGTTTTCCACAGTCGCGCGATGAATGCGTGCCTTGACGAAGTCGGCGTTGGTGCCGCCCGGATTCACGACAACACGAACGCCGGGTTGATCGATCGCTGCCAACGTCTGGTACTTCGAACTGTCCGTGCAGCGGACGACAGCAGCCTTACCATCGCGTAGGTACGGGTTGCTGTAGAGCCCCTGCCTTGCGCGGTCCAGCGTGATGCTTATCCCGCCCATCGCTATGTCGCACTTGGCGTCCAGATCGCTCATCATCCCCGCCCAAGTCGTCTGTACGAGGTCCAGCTTGACGTTTAGTCGTTGGGCGAGGTTGTGGGCCATGTCGATGTCCATGCCGCTCCACTGCCCATGCGGATCAAGATAAGTGAATGGACGGTAGTCCCCTGTGCTGCAGATCCGCACTAACCCGTTCTTGGTGATCTGACCGAGGCCACCCATAGTCGATGCAGGCGACCCGCACGACGCACCAAACACCATGGCGATCGCCGTGAAGCTGATACAACGCCAAAACTGTGTTGCAAGGCGCCACCCGCTTTTAGCCGGGCGCGGACCAAACATGGTTTCTCGCTTTCGAATACCCTTACCCGAGGCCAGGTTACACCGGCCTTGTGAGGTAGTCGAATACCAATGTTGCACTGCCGCAAAGCCTTCGAGAGCTCAGATCTCCAAGTTCAGTCTCTTAGTCGCCGACAACTGTGTAGCACCGACCACGCTCAAGCCTCTCCCTATAGCCGGCCAACGACTGAATCCGCGCGGGGGTGCGGTGTTCGCCTCCGCCGGGTACGGGCTGGGCACGGACGTGGTCGTGTCGCTCGCCCCGACCGCAACTACCTATTCACACCTTTGGCCCACGCCCAGGCCGTCAGTCGCCAATCGGTGCCGACTTTGCGAAGTGCCACCGTATATACCGAGCCGCTCTGGGTGACCTGCTGGCCGCGAAGTTCGAACGTCATCGTCGCCGGAGCCACGACATAGGCGGCGTCACCGGAGACATCAACGTGATGGGGCTCGCCAAGCTCGATGCGGTATCCCGATGCCCCCAAATGGTCACCCTCGGCGAGCACGTCTCTCCACCAGTCTTGAGCGGCGGTCGGTCCTTGCCAGACGTGAGGCGACATTCCGTCGAGAATCTGCATCGGGTCGGCGCAGGCCGCTGCCATCGCCTCCGCGTCACCGCGGTTGAAGGCACCGGTGTATTCGCGCACTGCGCCCATTGGATCGTCCGAGGTGGCCACGGCCTTGGTCTCCCGTCATTGGCTGCCTCGCACGCTAGTCGCCCTGACGGCGCGCAGTGGGCGATCACACCCGCTTGGCAAGTTCTGGGCAAACTGGTTGGGGTCAAATCTGCGTCGCGCCGTGTGTTTGCTGAGGCTTTTCAAGTCGGCTCACGGTACGGCCCCGGGTGAATTTCGCGCCACGCCGCACTTGCTGCAACCCGGTAGCCGAGATTCACACCAAGACATCACTGGACCGAAAATGTCCGGCCACGACATGACCGAGACGCTCGTCGATCAGTGGGATCTACTTTCTCGCTGTGCGTCGGGGCCCCGCATCGGCGGTCGTCGGCACCAGCATGTCGATGGTCCGAACGAGGGCTCTGTTCACCCGAGCCTGGTCACCCGTTACCATCAGATCGAGTTGCAGGCCGCGTATGTTGGCCAGGATAACCGTGGCCAGCGCCGAGGCTTCCTCGGATGCCCAGCCGTCACGAATCAGGCTGTCCGCCAACGGGTTGAGCCAATCGTTCACAATCGAGCGAGCCAGGGCCACGTCGAGCTGAGATGCTCGCGTGCGACGCCCAACAACCTCGAACAGCAAAATAAACTGACGTTGCTCTCGAGGCTGGCACAGCCAGTCCCATAATGCGGTCACCAGTTCTGTCGTCGGGCTGGCCGCCGCCAGCGTGCTGTCGCGGGTCAGCCGACCCAGTACTTCGGTTCGGATAAGCCCGACGACCTCAAGTAACAGCTCCTCTTTTGAGGAGAAATGTCGCAACAGCGTGGCATGTGACACGCCAAGCGCCTTGGCAAGCGGTCGTAGCGAGAGCTCGGCGAAACCATGGTCCAGGACATACTCCGTCGCCGCCGCCAATAGTTCCGGGCGCCGATGCTGATACCGGACGGTTCGCCCATCGACAAGCGGCCTGCTCACGACCCACATCATAGCTGCTCACGGGTGGAGCACATAGGCGTACCAATCGGTTGTGCAAACCGATCGGTACTGATATTTTCAACTCAACCGACCACAACGAAAAATGCGATTTCCGCTGGCGTGGGTGTGCGAGGCAACCGCGCTGATAGCGGGTCCGACGTGTGCCGGACGGACAAATAGCCGACAGATCCTCGACCGATTCTCAAGGGCGCCACGATGAATGAACAATTCTCGTCCATTGTCGAACTCGGGTTGTTCACTGGAAAGCCCCAGCACGACAACTTCTGCCGGATGGCAACGCTGCTGCCCAGCCGTGCAATGGCACCGTCGTCGATGCCGATAGAACTCGATGAAGCGCCTCGAATCGATCTGCCGCAAACCTATGAGTTTGGCGGCGTTCAGAAGTCGGTCGAGGACTTCTTCGCCGACACGGACACCGCCGCACTGCTGGTGCTCAACAACGGTGAGATTGTCTACGAGCGCTACGCGCTCACCGGTGGTGTCGATGTCGAATGGCTCTCGATGTCAGTCGCCAAGAGCTTGGTCTCCGCGCTAGTGGGTATCGCAGTCGATGAGGGGCAAATCGGCGACATCGACGAGCCGATCAGCAATTACATTGCTGTCGACCGCGGCTCTGCGTATGACGGTGTCTCGATCAAAAACGTGCTCCAGATGTGCTCGGGGGCCCGATGGCACGAGGACTACAGCGATCCGGAATCCGACACGGCCAGGTTGGTGATGGCCACGGCAAATGCCGATACGTTGGAGCGCTTTATCGCCAGCATGGCGCCCGATGTCACGCCGGGCACTCTGTGCCGCTACAACTCCGCAGATACCGAGGCGCTCGGCTTTCTGTTGACGCAGGCGACGGGGCGCTCGGTCAGCGACTACATGCAGGAAAAGCTCATCGAACCGCTGGGCATGACGTCATCGAGCCATTGGCTGATCGACTACGCCGGCATGGAATGGACCTTCGGGTTCCTCACCATGACCGCGCGGGATTTCGCCAAGTTCGGCGAACTGTACCGCAATGGCGGCAACTGGCGCGGGCGCCAAATCGTGCCCCGGCAGTGGGTACGCGCCTCGCTGGTGCCCGAGGCGCCACATCTTCAGCCTGGTCGGCCCGTCCTGGGAGGCAAGCCCCTGAACCTCGGGTACGGCTACCAATGGTGGATCCCCGACGGCGACCGCGGGGAATTCAGCGCTGTCGGCGTCTACAACCAGTTCATCTACGTCGATCCCGCCAGCAATGTCGTCATCGTCAAACTGTCGGCCAACCGCGCGTACGGCACATCGCCAGATGAGGCGGACAACCGAGACTTCGAAACCATCGCCTTCCTGCGCGCGATCGCATCCGACAGCGACCGCTCCGGGTAATCGGCGCCCAACTCACCACCGTCGGAATCGGTGCCGCCCATTGATGTTTCGCTGAGCGAGTCCAACAGATACGGACGCCACCTGCCACCGACAAACCCTCACCACGAAAGGGACCCCGTGACCAGTACGATACCTACTCACTCAGCCACCGAGGTCGGCCCCGACCACCCGCTGACACCACTGACCGCCGCTGAAATCCGCGCTGTCAAAGTAATCCTCACCCACGCCGAGCTGATCGGTGACAGTGTGCGGTTCGCCTACATGGGCTTAGAAGAGCCGCACAAGTCAATCGTGCAACGCTTCACTGCTGGCGATGCGATGGAGCGGCGAGCCCGCGTCATGTTGCTCGATCGAGCTAGCGGTACGGGCTCCGATCACATCGTCTCGATCACCAGCCGCCGCGTCGTCAGGTCAATCCCCATTGATTCCAGCAGCGACGGGCACCCGCCAATCCTCGACGAGGAATTCGCGGATATCGAGTCATACCTACTCGACAGTGCTGAATGGCTCGGCGCGATCGAGCGCCGCGGCATCGATGCGGCCAAAGTCCGTGCCGTCCCGCTGACCGCCGGAGTCTTCGGCCATGCCGACGAAGTCGGCAACCGCATCGTTCGGGTTCTGGCCTTCCACCAGTACGACGGCGACGACATCCCCTGGGCACACCCGATCGACGGCCTCAATGCCTACGTCGATCTCACCAAACGTGTGGTCGTGAAAGTCATCGACGACATCGAGCTACCCGTCCCCGCCGAACGTGGACAATGGGACGCCCCACCGCACGCCGCCCCAACACGTACCGACCTCAAACCACTCCAGATCACCCAACCCGAAGGGCCCAGTTTCGCCGTCGATGGACACGAGATCACTTGGGCCAACTGGAATTTCCGCTTCGGATTCGACACCCGCGAAGGCCTCACGCTGCACCAACTAACGTGGCGCGACGTCGACACCGAGCGCCCGGTGCTCTACCGCGCCTCGATCGCCGAGATGGTTGTGCCGTACGCCGACCCATCTCCGGCGCGGTACTGGCAGAACTACTTCGACCAAGGCGAGTTCCTGTTCGGCCGCTACACCAATTCATTAGAACTGGGCTGCGACTGTCTGGGCGACGTCACCTACTTCGACGTCACCATCGCCGACGAAAGCGGCCAAGCCCGCACGCTGCATAACGCCATCTGCCTCCATGAAGAGGATTACGGTGTGCTGTGGAAGCACACCGACATGTTCAACGGCATGTCAGAGACGCGCCGATCGCGCCGGCTGGTCATCTCGTTCTTCGTCACCATCGGCAACTACGACTACGGCTTCTACTGGTATCTCTACCTCGACGGCACCATCCAACTCGAAACCAAGGCCACCGGTGTGGTGTTCCCTTCCTCCTACCGCGCCGACGACCGCTATGCCACCGAGGTGGCACCCGGGCTCGGCGCGCCTTTTCACCAGCATCTGTTCTGCGCTCGGCTGGACATGGCCGTAGACGGCGACACCAACACGGTCGCCGAGGTCGATGCTGTGCGCGTCCCGATCGGGCAGGACAACCCATGGGGCAACGCTTTTCGCCCCAAAAGAACGACGCTGGCGACCGAATCTCAGGCCCAGCGGCTAGCCGACAACCTGAAAGCCCGGACCTGGCACATCACCAACCCGACCAAACAGAACAGGCTCGGCCAAGACGTCGGCTATGCCCTGCACCCGCAGGGTCAGCCGCCTCTTCTGGCCGACCCCGCCAGCTCCATCGCCGCCCGGGCGACCTTCGCAACCAAACACCTATGGGTGACCCCCTATGACCCCGAGCAGCGTTATCCAGCCGGCGATTTCGTCAACCAACACCCCGGTCATGCCGGCCTGCCCAGCTACACCGCCGCAAATCGCCCGACCGAAGCTCGCGACATCGTGGTGTGGCACACCTTCGGACTCACCCATTTTCCCCGCCCGGAAGATTGGCCCGTAATGCCGGTCGACTACGCAGGATTCACCCTCAAACCTGTGGGCTTCTTCGATCGCAACCCGGCCCTCGACGTTCCATCAAGCGCCAGAACACACTGCGGCGGCGACCCGGAGTGAGACGCGCGATGAGCGACGGCTCGACGATGCTTGGCGGACCTGAGGGATTGTGCGTCACCAACCCAACCATGTTGTGGCCAAGCCAATTCAAGACTCACGATCGGCGGCTGCCTCCAGTGTGCGCCAATCGCACCGCGGCGACGCCGAACAACCCGCACTGCGTCTCTCTTATCCGGGCGCAGCAGACAATTCGGCGGTCGATGTCGCGCCGCAGCCTGCGAGGGACGGCTGAGCAGACTTGCCCGGCGCCCTCGTCCGCAAGGCGATGAGCAACGACGTGCGACGTCACGCGCGCCTTGTCCGGGCGTCGCCGCGCAGCTGCGGAATCAGCGTATGCGGCCGCGTCCTTCGAATACCGCAGAAAGGCTGGACTACTGATGACGGGCCGCGATATCGACTCCGATACCAGAGGCGGTGGATTGGGCTGCGCCACTGGCGCGACGGTGTACTTGTTCGTCGGCTTGGCGCGTTCGAACGGATGGAGCACCGCTTCCAGCAGAGGTACCCGATGCACTTCTGCATGGTGGCTGAACTTCTAGTTCTCTAGTCGGGCTGACAGTGTGGTGTTTCAGGACATGCGAATAGGGTGTCTCAAGACATCGGAATAGGTGTGTCGGCCAGTTTGAGCTGGTGTCGAAGGCTCGTCTGGTTATCACCGCCGTCCTCGTCGAGGGTCGTTCGCAGTCGCAGGTCGCCCGGGACTACGGGGTCTCCCAAGGGTGGGTATCGCGGCTGCTCAAGCGCTACACGCTCGAAGGTGACACGGCGTTCCAGCCCCGGTCACGACGGCCACACAACAGTCCGACTCGACTGCCGCAGTCCACCATCGAGCTGATCCTCGAGATGCGCGCAACGCTGACCGGCAAAGGACTCGACGCCGGACCCCACACCATCGCCTGGCACCTCGACCATCACCACCACGTGCGAGTTTCGGCGGCCTCCATCAGCCGCCATCTCACCGCGGCTGGGCTCATCACACCCAGCCCGCAGAAGCGCCCGAAATCGTCCTACATCCGTTTTGCCGCCGAACAACCCAACGAACTCTGGCAAGCCGACTTCACCCACTGGTCCCTCGCCCACGGCACCCACACCGAAATTCTGTGCTGGATCGACGATCACTCCCGCTACGCACTCTCTGTCACCGCCCACCGCCGCATCACCGGGCCCATCGTTGTCAACGAATTCACCAAAACCGTTGCCAAACAGGGCATCCCATACTCAACGTTGACCGACAACGGCATGGTCTTCACCACCCGATTCGCCGGCGGGAAAGGCGGACGCAACCAATACGAAGCCGAACTTCACCGCCTAGGCGTACGCCAAATCAACTCCACCCCCAACCACCCCACCACCTGCGGCAAAGTCGAAAGATTCCACCAAACTCTCAAACGCTGGCTCACCAGCCAACCCCGCGCCACCAACCTCGCCGACCTACAAGTCCAGCTAGACACCTTCGTTGACGAATACAACCACCGCCGCCCACACCGCTCCCTGCCCCACCGAGCCACCCCAGCCACCGTCTACACCAGCAGGCCCAAAGCCGACCCCACAACCGCATCGACACCCACAACCGCGTCCGCACCGACCGCGTCGACCAAGCCGGATCCATCACCTTGCGCGTCAACGGACGCCTGCACCACATCGGCGTCGGGCGCATCCACTACCGAACCCGCGTCCTGATCCTGGCCCAAGACTTCAACATCAGAATCATCAATGCCGCCACCGGAGAACTACTGCGCGACTTCACCCTTGACCCCAGCAGGGACTACCAACCCACCGGAGCCCCCAAAGGCCCCACACGGAAAAAACCCCGAACCTAACGCAGGTTCAGGGCTATTCCGATGTCTTGCGACACCACACTAGTCGGGCTGACAGGATTTGAACCTGCGACCACTTGACCCCCAGTCAAGTGCGCTACCAAACTGCGCCACAGCCCGCGCGCCAGTGAACCCACCGGCAGCAGGTCGAAAGCCTACCGCAGGCGCGTTGGCACTCCTCCATTACCCACTTGACCTGCGCGTCGTGGACGTCACCAATGAGTTTCTCGGCCCGCGATAGTCAGTACAGGCATGAGTCAAGAAATCATGGTTGTGAAGACAGTCATCAACGCGCCGGCGGAAACCGTGTTCGACGTGCTGGCAGATCCGTCGACCCATGAGGCGATCGACGGCACCGGTTGGGTGCGACAGCCCGTCGACGAGAAGCCACTGACCGAAACCGGCCAGATCTTTCGGATGAAGATGTACAACAGCGGTCACCCCAACAAGCACTACGAGATGACGAACCGGGTCGAGGTGTTCGACCGACCGCGTGCCATCGCATGGAAGCCTGGCGCGGAACCCCGGCATATCCCCGGCCGCCAAGGTGCCGATGACGCCCCCGTCGAGTACGGCGGGTGGACCTGGCGCTACGACCTCGAACCGGGGGATGCCGGCCAGACGGCAGTCACGCTGACTTACGACTGGTCGCAGGTGCCGACAGACCGACGCGACATCGGGTTTCCACCCTTCCCGCCAGGGCACCTGGACAACTCGCTGAAACATCTTGCCGATCTGGCCGAGCGGGTTTAGGTGTGGACCCTTTCGACCCAGGCCATTAGCGCCTGGGCGAGCTCGGCTTCGCGGCGGTAGAACCGCTGCGAGGGCACGGGCACGCTGACGGCCACCATCTCGTCGCCGACACCCTTGAGCACCGCACCCACCGCGCAGATACCTTCGCTCTGCTCTTCGCGGTCATAGGCGATGCCCTCGGGCTTGACGCGTTGGAGCTCCTTGCGCAACGCCGCCGACGTCGTGATGGTGTTCGCGGTAAGCCGCGTCAGTCGACTCGGCACGGCCCGGGCCTGCTGGCTGACGAGCGGAGAATGTCAACGTGGGGCGTGCGTTCAGGGCGTTGGGCGTGCATGCAGGGCGGGAAAACCGCCGGATTTCCGCCAAGGCCGCACACGCGAAGCCGTGGACGCACACTCAACGCCCTAGAAGCACACTCGACGTCGAGTGAGGCCGGGGTGCTCAGCGCTCTGGGGCCAGGTGCTCAGCGGCGCTTGGCAGATCGCTTCTCGCGCATCCGCACGTTGATCCGGATCGGGCTGCCGTCGAACCCGAACGTCTCGCGCAGCCGCCGCTCCAGGAAACGTCGGTAACCGGCCTCGAGAAAACCGGTGGTGAACAGCACGAACGTCGGCGGCCGGGCGGTGGCCTGGGTGGCGAACAGAATCCGGGGCTGCTTGCCGCCACGCACCGGCGGCGGCGTGGCCGCCACTACCTCTTTGAGCCAGGTGTTCAGCGGGCCGGTCGGAATCCGGGCGTCCCACGACGCCAGCGCGGTCTCCATCGCCGGCACCAGTTTCTGCACCGCCCGCCCCGTCTTGGCGGAGATGTTGACCCGCTCCGCCCACTGCAGCTGCACCAGCTCGCGGTCGATCTCGCGGTCCAGCAACTCGCGGCGGTCCTCGTCGACCAGATCCCATTTATTGAAGGCCAGCACCAGCGCCCGCCCGGCCTCGATGACCATGGTCAGCACCCGCTGGTCCTGCTCTGTCAGCGGCTGCGACGCGTCGATCAGCACGATCACCACCTCGGCGGAATCGATGGCCGAGTGGGTGCGCACCGAGGCGTAGAACTCGTGACCACTGGCCTGCCCGACCTTGCGGCGCAAGCCCGCGGTGTCGACGAAACGCCAAACCTTGTCGCCCAATTCGATGAGCGAGTCCACCGGGTCCACCGTGGTTCCCGCCACGTCGTGCACGACGGAACGCTGGTCGCCGGCCAGCTTGTTGAGCAGCGAGCTCTTGCCCACGTTGGGCTTGCCGACCAGGGCCACCCGACGGGGACCGCCGGCCACCGGTGCCGCTTCGGACACCTCGGGCAACGCGGCCAGCACCTCGTCGAGCAGATCGGCCACGCCGCGGCCGTGTATCGCGCTGACCGCATGCGGCTCACCGAGTCCCAGCGACCACAATGCCGCCGCGTCCGATTCAACCTTGTCGCTGTCAACCTTGTTGGCCGCCAGGAAAACTGGCTTGCCGGAGCGCAGCAGAATGCGGGCGGCGGCCTCGTCGGCGGTGGTGGCACCGACGGTGGCGTCGACGACCAGGACGACCGCGTCGGCGGTACGCATCGCCACCGACGCCTGCTCGGCCACCAGCTGCTGCAGGCCCTTGGCGTCGGGCTCCCATCCCCCGGTGTCCTGCACGACGAACCGGCGTCCGGTCCACAGCGCGTCGTAGAAGACCCGGTCGCGGGTCACCCCGGGAACGTCCTGCACCACCGCTTCGCGTCGCCCCAGGATCCGGTTGACCAGTGTCGACTTGCCGACATTGGGCCGGCCGACAATCGCCACCACCGGCGCGGGACCGGGCTCGTCGACGTCCGCCGAGCTCGGAAGCGATGTGCTCCCAATCGCTTTCGTCGGACCAGGTACCGTCCTGAGTCACCGCACTGCCTCGCTTCGCTGCTTGACCAACTCCAGCAGGTGATCGATCACCTGCGCCTCGGTCATGTCGCTGGTGTCGACGGTCACCGCGTCCGATGCCGGCCGCAGCGGCGACAGCGCCCGGGTGGAATCCAGGTGGTCGCGGCGGCGCACGTCGGCCAGCACTCCGTCGTAGTCGTCGGTCAGGCCCGCGGCGACGTTCTGGTCGTTGCGGCGCCGGGCGCGGGTTTCGGCCGACGCGGTCAAGAAGATCTTCACCGGCGCATCGGGCAACACCACGGTCCCGATGTCACGGCCCTCGACAACGATATTGCCCGGCCCTTGCGCCATTTCACGCTGTAGTGCGACGAGCCGGGTGCGCACGGCGGCAACCGAAGATACCGCCGACACCGCACCGGTGACCTGGTCGCCGCGGATCTCGGCCGAGACATCCTCTCCGGCAAGGAAATAGCGATCACCGCCGGGGTGGTAGTCCACCGACATCTGCACCGTCTCGGCGATGCGAGCGACCGCTTCGGCGTCGGTCGGGTCGATGCCGGCGCGCAAGACCGCCAGCGTCACCGTCCGGTACATGCCCCCGGTGTCCAGGTAGCGCGCTACCAGCGCTTGTGCCAATTTCTTTGATACCGAGGACTTCCCGGTTCCGGCGGGGCCGTCGATCGTCACAACAACGCCACTCACAGGCCCACCGCTTTGTACAGTTGCCCGATCTCGTCATGGCGCAACGCCCGGATGCTGCCCGGCCGCTGCTCGCCCAGCGATACCGCACCGATGTCGGTGCGTACCAGCGCTTCCACCGGGAAGCCCACCGCCTCCAGGAGCCGGCGCACAATCCGATTGCGGCCTTCATGTAACGTCAAGCGCACCAACGTCTTACCGGGTATGGCGTCCACCAACGCGAAAGCGTCTACGTGCACCGGGCCGTCTTCCAACTCGATACCCGCCCGCAGTTTCTTGCCCACCCCGTGCGGCACCTTTCCGGTGACCGTCGCCAGATATGTCTTGGGCACTTCGTGGGAGGGGTGCATCAACCGGTGTGCCAGCTCGCCGTCGTTGGTCAGCAGGATCAAACCTTCGGTGTCGGCGTCCAGCCTCCCGACATGGAATAGGTTCTTGTTGCCGCGCACTTTTCGCTCGATCAGATCCCCGATGCAGGGCCGCCCGCGATCGTCGGACATAGTCGAGTGCATCCCCCGCGGCTTGTTCAGCGCCAAATACACCAGCGATTCGTCGACAACGATCCTGGCGCCGTCCACCCGGATTACCGAGGCGCCGGGGTCAACCCGGGTGCCCAACTCGGTCACCACTTGCCCGTCCACCTCGACGCGGCCGTCGAGGATCAACTTCTCGGCGGCCCGGCGCGACGCAATTCCGGCCTGGGACAACACTTTTTGCAAGCGGACGCCCGGGGTCTCCCCGGGATCGTGGGTATCGACCATCAATCCTGGTCCACATCGAAGGACAGCGACTGTTCGGGCCCCTGGCCGCCCGACAGCTTGATGAAACGTGGCTCGCTGTCCAGGGATTCGGTCAGGTCCTCGATCGAGTCCACGTCGGGAAGCAGCGGCGCGATATCGGGAAGGTCGGTCAGCGACGTCAACCCCAAGCGCTCCAAAAACATCTCCGTGGTGCCGAAGGTGACGGCGCCGCTGTCGTCGTCGACGCCGGCCTCGGTGATCAGGCCGCGCGCCAGCAGGGTGCGGATGACGGCATCCACGTTGACGCCGCGGACCGCGCTCACCCGCGCACGGGTTACCGGCTGGCGGTAGGCCACCACGGCCAGGGTCTCCAGTGCGGCCCGGGTGAGTTTGGATCGCGCGCCGTCCAGCAGCAGCTTCTCCACATACGGCGCGAACCGGGCGCGGGTGTACATCCGCCATCCCTCACCGTTTTTCCGCAGGTCGATGCCGCTGTCGCGTTCGGCGAGTTCCTCGGACATCACCTGCAGCTTGGCGGCGATCCGGTAAACGGGCTGCTGTGTGGCCGTGGCCAGTGCCTCGTCGGTGACCGGGGTATCGACCACCAGCAACAGCGCCTCCAGCACGGAGCCGAGTTCCTCGGCGTCCAGCGGCGCTGCCTCGGCGATCTCGATGCCCAGAGTCGACGTCCGGCGATTCGGTCATGGTTGGTCTCGCACTTCCCGCGTTACTCAGGCCTTCACTCGGCTTCCACCAGGGCTTCGGTGGTCGGACGCTCCCCGGTCCACGAAATCTGGAGCACGCCAAGCGGCTCTGACTGGTCGAATGCTACCGCCCGGGACCGATACAGATCGAGCAGCGCCAGGAAGCGTCCGACGATCTCCATCGGGATCTCACAGTCGGCGACCAGCTCGGAAAACGTGGCCCATTGTCCGCTACCCCGTGCTTCCAGCATCCCCAGCAGTTTCTGAGCCTGCTCCGGAACCGAGACGTTGAGCTCGTGCAGGTGGCCGATGGCCACCGTCGGCACCGGCCGCGGCGTAAAGGCGATCGCGGCGATCTGGGCGAATCGCTCGGCGTCGACACCGATCATCACTTCCGGGAGCAGTTCGGTGAATGGGTCCTCCAGCGACACCGCGCGCGGATAGCTGCGCAATGCGGTGGCTTCCAGCTCGGCGAACATCTCCGCGACGTGCTTGAACGCGCGGTACTGCAGGAGCCGGGCGAACAGCAGGTCGCGCACCTCCAGCAGCGCCAGGTCTTCGTTGTCGTCGACCTGGCCGGCCGGCAACAGCCGGGCAGCCTTGAGATCCAGCAGGGTCGCGGCGACCACCAGGAACGCGGTGGTCTCCTCCAGATCCAGCTGGCGGCCGATCTCGCGGGTATAGGCGATGAAGTCATCGGTGACCTGGTGCAGCGCCACCTCGGTCACGTCGAGACGGTGCGCAAAGATCAGCTGCAGCAGCAGGTCGAACGGCCCCTCGAAATTGGTTAGGCGGACCTGGAAGCCGTTCTGCTGTGGCGCCTCACCATTCGTTGTGTCGTTCACGCGCCGAATCGGTCGATGAACTCGCGGGCCAGGGCTCGATAGGCGATCGCGCCCGTCGACTTCGGCGCCCAAGTGGTGATGGGTTCGCCCGCCACGCTGGTTTCCGGGAAACGCACGGTGCGGGTGATCACGGTGTCGAACACCAGGTCACCGAACCGCTCCACGACGCGGGCCATCACCTCGCGGGCATTGACGGTGCGCGGGTCGTACCGCGTCAGCAGGATGCCGCTGATTTCCAGCTTCGGGTTGAGCCGGTCGCGCACCTTGTCGACGGTGTCGGTGAGCAGCGCCAGGCCGCGCAATGAGAAGTACTCGCACTCGGTGGGGATGACCACGCCGTCGGCGCAGGCCAGCCCGTTGACGGTGAGCAGACCCAGCGACGGCTGGCAGTCGATCAAGACATAGTCGTAGCGATCCAGCACCGGATGCAGCGCCCGGCCCAGGGTCTGTTCCCGGCCCACCTCGTTGACCAGCTGGATCTCGGCCGCCGACAGGTCGATATTGCTGGGCACCAGATCCAGATACTTCTGCCGGGTGGACATCAGCACGTCCTCGATCGAGATCCGCGGCTCCACCAGCACGTTGTGAATGGTCTGTTCCAGCTCGTAGTGCGGGACGCCGAGGCCCGCGGACAACGCGCCCTGCGGATCCATATCCACCAGCAGCACCCGCCTGCCGTACTCGGCGAGCGCGGCGCCCAAGTTGATCGTCGACGTGGTTTTCCCGACACCACCCTTCTGGTTGCACATCGCCACAACCTTGGCCGGGCCGTGTGCGGTGCGCGGCCCGGGTTCCGGGATCGCCCGGGGCGGGCGTCCAGTAAGGCCGATCTCGACGGCGCCGCCCGGGTGCTCGGTAGTCATGCCCGGGGTGTTCGGGAGGTGAACATCGATCGAAAGTCTAGCCGGTTCGCGTCCGTAAACCCGGCGACCCGCAGGCAAGATAACCAGCGAATACGTGCGGAGAGCGCTGGTAGGCCCCGCGGGAACGTTAAGAGTTAACTTCAGTCACACCAGCAACATTCGACCCACGCCGCACCGGGACTATCGTGGGCTCCTATGGACCTCAAGCGACGCATGCCGCTGCTGCGGTGGTCGGTCTGGCGGTTGGCCGCCGGAAATCGCAACATCACCACGACGGGCCAGATCGGCGACGGACGCGAAGCGGCCGCGGTCGAGTACGTCCTGCAGCACGCCCGGGCCGGCGACATCGACGACGTGCTGGCCACCATCGACAAGTTCGCCTACGAGAAGTCGATGCTGATCAATGTCGGCGACGAGAAGGGGCTGCTGCTCGACGCGGCCGTTCAGCGCGCCAATCCCGCGCTCGCGCTGGAGCTGGGCACCTACTGCGGCTACGGCGCGCTGCGGATCGCCAGGGCCGCCCCGAACGCCAAGGTGTACTCCGTCGAACTCGCCGAGGCCAACGCCGCCAACGCCCGGCAGATCTGGGCGCATGCCGGTGTCGCTGACCGCGTGACGTGCGTCGTCGGCACCATCAGCGACGGCGGGCGCACGCTCGACACGCTCGCCTCTGAGCACGGATTTGCCTCTGGCGCACTAGATTTCGTCTTCCTCGACCACGACAAGGACGCCTACCTGGACGACTTGTTGAGCATCCTCGACCGGGGCTGGCTGCATGCGGGCTCGATCGCCGTCGCCGACAACGTCCGGGTGCCGGGAGCGCCGAAGTACCGCGAGTACATGCGCCAGCAGCAGGGCAAGAAGTGGAACACCGTCGAACACAAGGCACACCTCGAATACCAGACCCTGGTGCCCGACCTGGTGCTGGAGTCCGACTACCTGGGCTGAGCCACTGCGACTGCGCGCGGGGGTGGGCGCCGGCCCACACTTCGCGCAGCGCGTGCACGGTGACCAGCGTGTAGATCTGTGTGGTCGTCACCGAGGCATGGCCGAGCAACTCCTGCACGACGCGCACATCGGCCCCGCCCTCCAGGAGGTGGGTGGCAAACGAGTGCCGCAGCATGTGCGGCGACACCCCCGAGGTGATCCCGGCGCGCTCGGCGGCGTCCTGCAACACCTGCCATGCGCTTTGCCTCGACAGCTGTCCGCCGCGGGCGTTGAGGAAGATCGCCGCCGTTCCGCGGCCCCGACGAGCCAGCTCCGGGCGGCCGCGCACCAAATAGGCGTCCAGCGCCTGCACGGCCGGACGTCCGATCGGGACCAGCCGCTGCTTGCCGCCCTTGCCACGCAGCAGTACCGACCTGGCCTGGGTATCGATGTCGTCGACATCGAGGCCGACGGCTTCGGAGATGCGTGATCCGGTGGAGTACAACAGTTCCAGCAGCGCCCGGTTGCGCAGCGTCAACGGACCATCCGACGGGCTCTCCCCGCCCGCGCCTTCCAGCAGTGCCAGCACCTCGTCGATGGTCAGGCTTTTGGGGAGCCGGCGCCCCGGCGTCGGCGGCCGCACCGCGCGCGCCACATCCAATTCGGCCAGACCCTCGGCGGCGGCGAACCGGTGCAGGCCGCGCACCGCGATCAGTGCCCGCGCCGCCGAGACCGCCGACAAGCCCACGCTCCCCGAATCGGGATCGCCGCGCCGCAGTGCCACCAGGAACTCGCTGACGTCGTGTTCACCGACCTTGGCCAGATCGTGAATCCCGCGGTCCGACAAGTGCTTCGAATAGCGACGCAGATCGCGCCGATAGGAGCTGAGTGTGTTGGCCGCTACACCCCGCTCGATCGTCAGGTGGTCGAAATAGCCCTGCAGTTGTGTCTCGAGCGCAAGCGTCGTCATTGCGCGGCCTTGCGCGCGGCGAACGCCGACGGCTTGTCCTGCCACGGGCTGTCCACCGGGCGCGGCTGCGCAACTCCGTTGGTCACCGCGTGCGCGGCCAGAATGCCCGCAACGGCAATCGAATTGAGCACGTCGCCACTGAAGACAAGGCGAACCGCCTCATCGATGGGCACCCAGCGCATCGTCATGTCGGCTTCTTCATCATGGGCCTCGGGACGACCCACCTCGTTCAGCCCGGTAGCCAGGTAAACGCGCACCGACTCGTCGCTGTAGCCAGGCGCGGTATCGAGATCGACGAGCACCTCCCAGGTGCCGGCTTGCAGGCCGACCTCCTCTTCGAGCTCCCGGGCAGCGGTGCGGTGCGCTGCCTCACCGCCGATGTCGAGCAGCCCCGCCGGCAGCTCCCACAGCCGCCGACCCAACGCGTGGCGGTATTGGTAGACCAACGGGATCTTGGCGTCGTCATCCATTGCCACCACGGCGACCGCGCCGAAATGCTCGAGTACCTCCCGGGCGGCCAGGTTTCCGCCGGGCATCCGCACCTGATCGCGGCGCAGCGCGAAAATCTTTCCGGTGTACAGCGTTTCGGATGACGCCGTCTCGAAGACGTGGTCAGCCACGGGTGGCGTGTTCAGGTATCGACCGCTCGGCGCTGTCTCGATGCTGGTTGCCGTTGGACGAGTGCTCGGGCATTTCCACCGGAAGCAGTTCGCCCTCTTTGTAGTCGATGGCGGCGCCGACGAACGCCACGAACAGTGGGTGCGGCCGGGTGGGCCGGCTCTTCAGTTCGGGGTGGGCCTGGGTGCCGACGATGAACGGATGGATGTTCGACGGGTATTCGACGAACTCCACCAGGTGGCCGTCGGGCGAGGTCCCGGAGAATCGCAGGCCGCTTTCGGCGATCCGGTCGCGGTAGGCGTTGTTGACCTCATAGCGGTGCCGGTGCCGTTCGGACACCTCGCGTGGTCGCCATATGCCTGGGCCACAATCGAATCCGGCTCGAGCACCGCGGGGTAGGCCCCCAACCGCATGGTGCCGCCGAGGTCGGCTTCGCCGGCGACGATTTGTTCCTGATCGGCCATCGTGGAGATGACCGGATCCGGTGTGCCCGGTTCGAATTCGGCCGAGTTGGCTTCGGTCAGGCCGACCGAGCGCGCGGCTTCGATCACGATGCACTGCAGCCCCAGGCAGAGCCCCAGTACCGGCAACCCGCGGGCCCGGGCATGCCGGATGGCGCCGATCTTGCCCTCGATGCCGCGGATGCCGAATCCGCCGGGGATCAGCACGCCGTGCACGTCGGCCAGGGCCGCCGCGGCGCCGGCGGCGCTCTCGCAGTCGTCGGAGGGCACCCACACCATCTCTACCTTGGCGCGGTGTCGAAACCCGCCGGCGCGCAACGCCTCGGTCACCGAGAGGTAGGCGTCGGACAGATCAACATACTTGCCCACCAACGCAATTCGCACGGTTTCCTGCGGCTCGTGAACCCTGCGCAACAGGTCGTCCCATTCGGTCCAGTCGACGTCGCGGAACGGCAGGTTGAGCCGGCGCACCACGTATGCGTCGAGTTCCTCGCGGTGCAGCACCTTGGGGATGTCGTAGATCGACGGCGCGTCCGGGGTGGAGATGACGCCGTCGATGTCGACGTCGCACATCAGCGCGATCTTGTTCTTCAGCGGCTTCGGGAACTTCGCGGTCGCAGCGCAGGATCAGCGCATCCGGGCGTGATACCGATGCTGCGCAATGCCGCCACCGAGTGCTGCGTCGGCTTGGTCTTGAGCTCGCCGGACGGAGCCAGGTACGGCACCAGCGACACGTGCAGGAAGAAGACGTTCTCACGCCCGAGATCGTGGCGGACCTGCCGGGCCGCCTCGAGGAAGGGCTGCGACTCGATGTCGCCGACCGTCCCGCCGATTTCGGTGATGACGACGTCCGGGCGGTTGCCGTCGGAGTCCGGTTCGGCCATCGCCCGGATGCGCCGCTTGATCTCGTCGGTGATGTGCGGGATCACCTGGACGGTGTCGCCGAGGTATTCGCCGCGTCGCTCTTTGGCGATGACGGTTGAATACACCTGCCCGGTAGTGACATTCGCCGAGCCGGACAGGTCGCGATCGAGGAACCGCTCGTAGTGGCCGACATCGAGGTCGGTCTCGGCGCCGTCCTCGGTGACGAAGACCTCGCCGTGCTGGAACGGGTTCATCGTGCCGGGATCGACGTTCAGATAGGGATCGAGCTTCTGCATCGTGACGTGCAGGCCGCGCGCGGTCAGAAGCTGGCCGAGGCTACTGGCGGTCAGACCCTTGCCGAGCGAGGAAGCGACTCCACCGCTGACGAAGAGGTGCTTGGTGGTGGACTGCGGATGCCTACGCACTTAAGCGACCTCCGTGAAGACGGGCAGGGCGTCGTTATTGTCTAGCTTTGCTCAGCTGGGCCTGCCGACCCACGGAAATCCACCCTAACACCCGCGACCCCACGCCGCGGCTAACACGCCCGGCAACCAGACGACCGGCTACTGCGGCACGGTGATTGACGTGGCCCCGTGACCGGTGCCGTACTGCCCGACATGGCCGCCATTGAGCAGGTCATGCAGGCCAAGGATCGCGGTGATTCGCCCCGGCGCGGCGTCGACGTCGTCGACGGTGCTGATCGCGGAGTTCATGGCGGCATCGGCGCGGGCGACCGCGACCGCGGCACCGCCGGTCGAAGATCCGTCCCGCCCGGCCAGCAGCGTGCCCGAGCCGTGTGGTGCCAGCGCGGCGGAGAAGCGGGCCACGCTGACCCCCTGGTTGCCGGCATCTTGGGGTAGCGCGCCGCCGGTGACGATCAGGGCGGCGTTCGCCGCTCCCAGGTGTTCGCTGGGCTGATAGGTGACGAATCCGGTGTCGCGCAGCGCCGCCAGCACCGTGTCCCGCTGACTGTCGTCGACGGGTGGGATCGCCGGGTTGGCGTTGATCAGCAGGGCGATGCCCAGCAGGTCGCCGGCCTGCGACCCCTGGTCGACGAGTTTGGTGCTCAGCTGCTGGCCGGCGGGCAGCACGGACGAGTTCACCACGGTCCGCAATTTCTCCGCGGAGTTGGCGTCGACGAACTCTTGCGTCAGCGACACCGTTCCGGTGAGGGTCCCGCCGGCCTGGCCGACGAGTTTCGAGACCGCCGCGACGTCGTCGTCCTTTGCGTCCGGGGTGCGGAACACGACGACCGATTTGCCACCCAGCGCGTCGTGCACGATCCGGCCGACCAGCTGGGTATCGAAATTGTTTGCCGCGCTGAGCTTTTCGTTCAGCACGTTCTTCTGGTCGTTGAGCCCGTTGATCTGCGTGTAGAGGTCGCGCTTCTCGTCACGCAGGCTGGACAGCAGGGTGTCGGACAAGAAGCCGGAGCCCAGCACCACGCCGACGGCCAACGCGATAAAGACCGCGGCCAGCGAGAAGGCATGTTGGCGTAACGAGATCATGAGCGCACGTCCTTAAGAACGCGATACTACGTGACCAAGTGCTGGATCCACAGCGAGAAGTGATTCCAGTAGTCGGTGGCCCAGTGCAGCACCACACCGTCGGTGCGCGACACCCACAGCGCGACGATGACGGCGATCAGCATCGTCAGCGCCAGCAGCGCGATGGCGCCGCCCGAGATGTGGTTGCGGTACAGGGTGGCGACTGCCTTGGCGTCGACCACCTTCTCCCCTACCCGGAGCCGGGTCAGGAACGTCGACGGGTTGCTCTGGGTGCGCGTCCGGTCGAAGAAGGTCTCGATGTTGGCGGTGTGACCGGCCGTCACGAGCAGCGCCGCGCCGTGATGGTCGGCCAGCAGCAGAGCCAGATCGACCGCCGAACCCGCGGCCGGGAATGTCATCGCCCCGACGCCGAGGTCCTGAATTCGTTCCAGACCGGGCGCGTGACCGTCGGCGTCGGCCGGCAGCACCACGTGCGCGCCACACTTGAGGGCGTCGGTGCTGATCTGCTCGGGGTCGCCGACGATGAGCTGCGGACGATAGCCGGCCTTACGCAGAGTGTCCGCGCCGCTGCCCACGCCGATGAGCACCGGCTGATACTCCTTCATGAACGGCTTGAGCGAGCGTAGATCGTCGGCGGCGCTGGGCTCGTCGGCGACGATCACCACATGCCGGCGGCGCATGTCGATGTCGACGTCGGGAATGCCGATGCCGTCGATCAACAGCGGGCTTTCACTTTTGATGAACTCAATTGTGTTGCCGGCGAACGCCTCCAGGTGGGCGGCCAGGCCGCTCTTGGCCTCGCGCATCAGGTCGGCGATGTCATGGTCGGTGCGCTCGGTGCCGCGGATCAGCCGCCGTTCGCCTGCGTACACCCCGCCTTCATGCAGGCGAATCTTGGAGCCGTCCTTGATCTTCTTGAAGATGTCCGGCCCGGTCTCGTCGATCAGGGTCACGCCGTTGTTGACCAAGACCTCCGGGCCCATGTTGGGATAGCGGCCGGAGACCGACGGCGAGGCGTTGACGACCGCGGCGATGTCGGCTTCCACCAGCGCCTCGGCGGTGATGCGGTCCAGGTCCAAGACGTCGAGCACGACGATGTCACCGGGGCAGACCCTGCGCAGCAGGCGGTCGATGTTCCGGTCCACCCGAGCGGTGCCGGTCAAGCCCGGACGGGAAGCGTTACGGGTAAGCAGCCCTGACATCTTCATGGGGGGATTCTGTCCGTCATGCGCGACTCGGGGGTGGAGGCGCGCCGTAACATCAGCCCCAGAAGTTATCTAGAGTCACATCTGTCACAGGCCGATTCCGATCTGGTCTCGAACCTCCCGACCGCTAGATCTCGTCGTTCTGGGCTCCGTCGAGCAGTTCCCGGGCGTGGGCGCGGCCGCTGTCGGATTCACCCAGCCCGGCCAGCATCCGGGCCAGCTCGGCGACCCGCTCGTCGTCCATCACCCGCCGCACCACGCTGGTCCCCCGCGGCCCGGCGGCATGCACCACCAGGTGCACGTCGGCGTACGCCGCGACCTGCGGCAAGTGGGTGACCACGATGACCTGGTGACTACGCGCCAACCGGGCCAACCGCCGCCCGATCTGGACGGCGGCCCGGCCGCCGACGCCGGCGTCGACCTCGTCGAAGACCATCGTGGTCCCCGCCGCCGACGCGGCCAGCACCACCTCCAGAGCCAACATCACCCGGGACAGTTCGCCACCGGACGCGCTCTTGGCCAGCGGTAGCACCGTCATGCCGCGGTGCGCGGCGAAGCCGAACTCGACCTGGTCGACGCCATCGCTGCCGGCCCGGACCAGCTCACCGGAGGGCAGCATGAGGGCAGCGGGATCATCCTTGTCCACGGCGACATCGGTGCCCACCTCGATCGTGAATTCGGCATCAGCCATTGCCAGCCCGGATAGCTCCGCGGTCACCTCTTTCGCCAGTCGCTTCGCCGCCTTGCGACGACACTTGCTGAGATCGACTGCGGCTTCGGATAATTCGCCCGCAAGCTGGTCAGCCCGGCGTTCCAGCGCCGCAAGCCCTTCCTCCGAGACGTCGAGCGCAGCGAGCCGGTTGCGCGATTCGGCCGCCCAGGCCAGCACCCCGTCGACATCCGCGGCGTACTTGCGGGTCAGCGTCCGCAGTTGGGCCTGCCGGGCCAGCTTGGACTCCAGCGCGCTGGCATCGACGGGCAACTCTTCCAAGTAGCCGCCGAGCTCCTGACCCGCGTCGACGACCACGGTCAGCGCCTCGCCGATCTGCCCGGCCAACGCCTGCAGTTTGGCGTCATCGGTGGATTCCAATGCGGCCCTTGCCCGCCCCAGGTTGTCGGCGGCGCTGCCCCCCGACACGTCGTCGGTCGACAGCGCTGCGCGGGCTGCGGCCGCGGCTTCGCGCAGCGTGTCCAGCTCGGAGAGCCGCACGATCTCGGCGACCAGAACATCGTCCTCACCGGGTTGCGGGTCTACGGCATCGATCTCGTCGAGCGCGAAGGTCAGCCGGTCGGCCTCCAAAGCCAGTTCCCGCATCCGGTTCCGGCGGTCGAAGAGGTCGCGGCGCGCCGACAACCAGGCGTCGCGCAGCTTGCGGTATCGCTCGAGCGCGGGGCCCGCCTTCGCGAACCGGTCCAGCGCACCGCGTTGCTCCT
Source organism: uncultured Actinomycetota bacterium (assembly GCA_963832935.1). Lineage (GTDB taxonomy): Bacteria > Actinomycetota > Actinomycetes > Mycobacteriales > Mycobacteriaceae > Mycobacterium. The sequence continues at coordinate 536,503 of CAWHWA010000003.1, read as the reverse complement.
CGGGCCGCATGAGCCGCAGCTGATCGTTCTGCCCGTGCAGGGTAAGCAGCTCGGTTGTGAAGTCGCCCAACGATTTCGCGGGCACGCTGCGGCCGCCGAGATAAGCCCGGGACGGCCCGTCACGGCTGACCGAACGCAGCGCGATCACGCTGCCATCCTCGTCGCGCTCCCCGCCCGACGCGTCCAGCATCTCGTCCAACGCAGCGATAGCTGCGTCGCCGAGATCCGTTGTGGTGAAACGACCTTCAACGACCGCACGCTCGGCGCCCGACCGCACCCGGTTGGCGTCGGCGCGGCCACCGCCGAGCAGGTGCAGCCCCGTCACCACCATGGTCTTGCCGGTGCCGGTCTCGCCGGTCAGCACCGTCAGGCCGCGGTCGAACTCCCCGACCGCAGCGCTGATCGCACCCAATGACTCGATGCGGATTTCAGTCAGCATTGCGTCAGCACCGCTGCAGCGCCCCTACTTTCCGCGCCAACCGGTGACGGGCAACCGGAACTTCCGCACCAAACGGTCGGTGAAGGGTGCGCTGTCCAGGCGTGCCCATTTCACCGCTGTGCCGCAACGTTTCACCTCGATCCGTCCGCCGGCCGGTAACCGCATTTCGCGGCGGCCGTCGCAGAACACCAGAGCGTCGTTGCCACTTGCCTCGATCTCGATCGCGATCACGGCGTCCGGACTGGTGACCATCGGCCGGCCGAACAGTGCGTGAGCGTTGTTGGGCACCACCAGGATTGCCTCGAGATCCGGCCACAGCACCGGGCCGCCCGCGGAGAACGCGTAGGCGGTCGATCCGGTCGGCGTCGACACCAACACCCCGTCACAGCCGAAGGTCGACACCGGTCGTCCTTCGATTTCGACGACCACTCCCAGCACACCCAACCGCGGGCCCTTTTCCAGGCTGGCTTCGTTGAGCGCCCACCCCTGATCGATGATGCGTCCACGGTGGCGCACCGCGACATCGAGCGTGAGGCGCTCCTCCACGCGGTAGTCCTGCGCGACCACATGTTCCAGCACCCTGTCGATGGCCTCCGCTTCGGCCTCGGCCAGAAAGCCGATGCGGCCCAGGTTGACGCCCAGCACCGGAATACCTGCGTTGCGGGCAAGTTCCGCCGCGCGCAAGAAGGTGCCGTCGCCGCCGAGCACCAGCACCAGTTCGCAGCCTTCCGCGGCGTCGGAATCGGCGTCGACGACCTCGATTTCGACGCCCATCTCCCGTACGTCGTCGGGAGACAGCTGCAGCGATCCCCTGTCGACCGCCTCGGCGGACAGCACGCGAAGTGAAATACCTTTGTCGCCCAACACTTTCTGGACGCGTCGCGCAGTCTCGGCCGCATCCTCGCGTCCGGTGTGCACGACCAGCAGGATGGTGCGCTCGGCCGTCATTGCGGGCCCTCGCCTACCGCGCGCCGCACCGCGTCGACCAGCCCATCGGACGAGAGCCTCCGATCGGTTTCGGCGCGCAGCCACAGGAAGTATTCGACATTGCCCGATGGTCCCGGTAGCGGACTGGCCGTGACATCGACGGTGTGCCAGCCCAACTCTCCGGCACGTCTCGCGACGGCCAGCACCGAGTCGGCGCGCAACCCGGGGTCGTGCACGACCCCGCCGGCACCGACTTGGCCCTTCCCCACTTCAAACTGCGGCTTCACCATGGGAACGATATCCGCGCCGGGGCACGCGCAACCAGCCAGCGCGGGCAATACGGTTGACAACGAGATAAACGACAGGTCAGCCACGACGAGGTCGACGCGCCCACCGATCGCCTCGGGCGACAGATCGCGCGCGTTGGTCCGCTCGACGACGATCACCCGCGGGTCGGAGCGCAGCGACCAGGCCAGCTGGCCGTAGCCCACGTCGGCGGCCACGACTTCGTCGGCTCCGCGATCCAGCAGGACTTCGGTGAATCCGCCGGTCGACGCACCGGCGTCCAGGCAGCGCCGGCCCGCGACCGGTATCCCGAAAGCGTCCAGCGCACCGATGAGTTTGTGCGCCCCGCGCGACACCCACCGACGCTCGTCATCGTCGGCGACGGTCAGGGCCGCGCTGGCGGCGACGGCGGTGGCGGCCTTGACCGCGGGCATGCCGTCGATGCTGACCTTCCCGGCGCCGATCAACTCGGCGGCCTGCTGACGAGATCGCGCGAGACCGCGCCGCACCAGCTCGGCGTCAACGCGGGCACGTCGTGCCATCCGCGCACTCAGCCCTTCTCCGCCGATTCCAGCGCAGCCAACAGCACGTCATGCGCCTCGGACAACTGGCGCGCTATCTCTTCGAGCTCGGCGAGAGACGGCCCGTGTTCGGGTCGGTCGCCGGGTCCGGCAGCTGCGCTAGCAGGGCGTCGATGTCGGCGCGAATTTGATCAGGATCGATGTTCATTGCGGTTCTACGGTAGTCACCCGCTAGTCCCCATGCACTAGAGACCAGCGCTCGAGCGCGTCGCGGGCCCGGTCGTCGGCGGCCCGGATGCGCGCCGGCTGCCCCTGGAAATCGGAGCACTGGGCTCCCCATACCGCGCTGGCGACGGCGCGCACGATCGACAGCCCGTCCCCGGCCCCGCCCTCTTCAAAGGCGCCGTTGGCCCCGACCGTGACGAAACCATCTCCGACCTCGACCACCCAGCCGGCCTGCGGTCCGACCGCGAGCAGATTGCTGTCCTCGAGCAACGCGCGGAGGTCGTGGCCGATATAGGTGGGCCGCTGCGCGGGTTCGGCGTACACCGCGTCTCGCGCGGTGCTCACCCCGGTCAGCACCATCAGGCTGGGGAACTTGGCGGCATTGGCGCCCTCGATGTCGGTGTCCAACCGGTCGCCGATCACCAACGGCGCGCGATAGTCGCCGCGCGCGACCGCATCGTTGAGCAGCGTCGGGGCGGGTTTCCCAGCCACCTTGGGTTCGGCGCCGGTCGCGGCCCGCAGCGCGGCCACCAGGGATCCGTTGCCGGGCAGCAGGCCCCGCTCGGTGGGCAGCGTGGGATCGACGTTGGCCGCCACCCACAACGCGCCGGCCCGGATGGCCAATGCGGCCTCCGCAAGATCTGGCCAGCCGATGGTCATCGACAGACCTTGGACGACGGCGACGGGGTTGTCGTCGTAGCTGCGCACCGGACGCAGTCCGACGGCGGCGATTTCGTTGGCCAGCGAGTCGGTGCCCACGATCAGCACGGGCGAATCCGGCGGCAGCTCATCGGAAAGCAGGTGAGCCGCACTTTGGGCGCTGGTGACGACGTCGTCGGCGATGGCGGTGAAGCCCAGCTCACGCAGGTGCGTCGCTACTTCGTCGGCGCTGCGGGAGGCGTTGTTGGTGACGAACAGCTTGCGGCTGCGCACCTCGTCCAGCGTCTGCACCGCGCCGTCGGTGGGACGGTGGCCGCGAAACACGGTTCCGTCCAGGTCGATCAGCAGGCAATCATATTCCTGCGCAATGGATTTCACTTAATCCGATCCCACCACTTCAGCCCAGCTCGCCGGCCCGGTCTTCGGCGTCGGTGACGCCGTCGACATCGGCGGCCGCGGAGCGCAAGAACCATTGCAGCGCTTCGGCGTCACGGCCGAGCGCCAGCAGGGTGTCGGCGTAGGCGTAGAACAACCGGGCGGCTGTCGAACCGGTGCGGCTCGGGTCCAGTTGCGGCGTGGACAACACCGTCAGCGCCTGGTCGAGCTGCCCGAGATCGGAACGGGCGCCGGCGACCACGATGCGCAGTTCGTCGGCACCGTCTCCGCTGAGTTGGGCCGCCTCCTCGCCGCGTGCCAGTTCGATCGCCCGCTCCGGACGGCCAAGGCCGCGTTCGCAATCCGCGATCAGCGCCAGCAACGGGGACTTGCTGCCCATCCTGCGGGCGGCGCGTAGTTCGGACAGTGCCTGCGCCCAATCGCCGTAGCGGTAGGCGGCGATTCCGACGGCTTCGCGAATCGCCGCGATTCTGCTGGACTTGGCGCGCGCGGCACGGGCGTGGTTCAGGGCGGCTTCCGGGTCTTCGTCCATCAGCTCACCCGCGGCGACCAGGTGGCGCGCCACCGCGTCGGCGGTAATGCGGTCCAAGGTGCTCAGTTCGCCGCGAATTTCGGGTGCCAGCTGTTTGGCGTCCACCCCGGGCGGTATCGCGGGCCCGTTGTCCGCCGCGCGATCACGGTCGCCGCTAGTGCCCCGCGGCTGGGCCGGGCGCGGCCGTCGTTCGCCGTTGTGACGCTGTCTGTCGTCGGCCACTCGTGTCGTTCACCTCGATTGTTCCCGTCCTCCTGAAGAGGATACGGGCACCCAAATGGGGGTCTCGCTACGCCTTGAACCGGTCCGGTATCAACGGCGCGATCATCGAGGGACAGAAGGCCCCGATCGCCAGGATTGTGAATATGCCCGCATTCTTCTCGGTCATTCCGTTGCCGGTGGCCATGTCCGAGACGACCGAGTCGAACGACCCACCCGGCTGGACCAGCATCGGGCAGACCTGCTGGCCCTCCGCCAGTGTCGTTGCCGGTTGGGTGACGGCAATGCCGGCATTGGTCAGGGCCGACAGGAAGGCATTGCCCGCCATGTCGGCGCGGATCGGGGGCGCCATCGTCGCGGCAGCGGCAACCAAAGTCGCGGTCAACGCCACAAACCCGAGGGCCTTCGCCTGTCCGCCGACTTGCAAGGTCCGCTGGTACGCCATTGATTGCGCCGTCATCTCTCGCTTCTCGTCGATCGTTCGGTGTAACTGCGCAAAATCACTGTGACTACAGTGGCCAACCAGTGTCACGTTTAGAGCACGGCAAGGTAAAGGTTTGCTCACCACCGCGTTTTGCGGGAACTCCTTGACAGCTTCAGGTGGAATATGCCCCGGCGCAAGGACTTCAACGCTGGCCGTGCCGACTCACCAGGCTGCGCTGTCCCCCGAACGGGGGACACGGGATATCCACCCCCAGTTCCACCGTTCGTGGGATACCGACCAGCCGCAAACCAGCGAAAAATGGTTGTTACGCGGGGATCTCGTCGCTCCTTCCAACGAGACTTACCCTTCTCGAAATTCGGCTTCCCCTGTCGAAAGACGAGATCCCCGCTTAGACCCTTATCCACTCACCTTTTCGATGCCGGCGATGTTGCGCTTGCCACGACGCAAAACCAGCCACCGCCCGTAGAGGAAATCCGAGGCCTGCGGCGCCCATTCGTCGCTGTCGACCCGAACGTTGTTGACCGACACGCCGCCTTCGCCGATCGTGCGTCGCGCGGCACCCTTGCTGGCCGACAGGCCGCTGGCCACCAACAGGTCGATAATCCCGTTCGGACCACCGGGTTTGAGCTCGGCGACCGACGTCTCCCGTAACGCGGCGGACAGCGTCGCCTCATCGAGGCGGTCCAGCTCGCCTTGGCCGAAGAGCGCCCGGCTCGCGTGCTCGACGGCCGCGGTGGCTTCCTCGCCATGCACCAGGACCGTGAGTTCGGTCGCGAGACGGCGTTGGGCGGCACGTTGTTGCGGACGATCGGCGGTGGCCTGTTCCAGCTCGGCCAGCTCGTCGGCGGACAAGAAGGTGAACCACCGCAGGTAGCGGATCACGTCGGCGTCGGCGGTGTTGACGAAGTACTGGTACCAGGCATAGGGACTGGTCAGCTGCGGGTCCAGCCACAGGTTGCCACCGCCGGTCGATTTGCCGAACTTGGTGCCGTCGGCCGCGGTCACCAACGGAACCGTGAGTGCATGCACCGTCGCGCCCAACTTCTGGCGGACCAGGCGAACCCCGGCGATGATGTTGCCCCACTGATCCGAGCCGCCGATCTGCAGCGCACAGCCGTGGCGCTGGTGCAGTTCGACGTAGTCGTTGGCCTGCAACAGCATGTAGCTGAACTCCGTGTAGGAGATCCCGTCGCCGTCCAGCCGCCGCCGGATGGTGTCGCGATCCAGCATCACGTTGACGGAGAAGTGCTTGCCGAGATCCCGCAGGAACTCGATCGCCGACATCTGGCCGGTCCAGTCGAGGTTGTTGGCGACGATCGCGCCCGTGAGCGAGTCATCGAAGTCGACGAAGCGTTCCAGCTGACCGCGAATGCGCTCGGTCCATTCGGCGACCGTGTCGGCCTCGTTGAGGCTGCGCTCGCCGACCTCACGCGGATCCCCGATCATGCCGGTGGCGCCGCCCGCGAGCACGATGGGACGATGGCCGGCCCGCTGAAAGCGCCGCAGCGCCAGCAGCGGCACCAGATGCCCCGCATGCAGGCTCGGCGCGGTGGGGTCGAAGCCGGCGTACACCGTCACCGGTCCGCGCTGCACTTCGGCGGCCAGGGCGTCGAGGTCGGTGGACTGCGCGATCAGTCCACGCCAGCCCAGCTCGTCGAGGATCATGGGGTAAAAGGCTAGTCGCTGGCGCCCGGGGCAGGTGCCCGCGGACTTCGCCGATAAGCCGAGACTTCCGGCCGACCGGCAAGCCACAGTCGCCACGGCCGGTCGGCGGCCTGGCTGACCCCAACGCGTGGACCCGCCACCGCGCCATTCACCGCATTCAGCGTCAGCGTCACCGCGCCGTCGGGGTCGAACAGGTCACTCCCGTTGTCGGACATCGTAATTCCCAACGCCGAGCACAGGTTTCCGGGACCACGCGCCAGCGCGACGCCGCGGACCGCCTCGCCGCGCCGGGCCTGGGCGACATCGGCGCCGTCCTCGATTACGGCGGCACGCAGCAGGACCGCGGCGGCCGTGCCGTCGGGTCCGCACGAGACATTGGCGCACACGTGGATCCCGTGGCTGCGGTAGGTGTACAGGCGCCCCGGAGGTCCGAACATCACGCCGTTGCGGCCGCTGCGCCCCCGGTAGGAGTGCGCCGCCGCGTCCGGCCAGGGGCCGTCGGGAACCCCTCCGTAGGCCTCGACCTCGACGACGATCCCGGTCACGCCCCGTCCGGTGAGGGTGGCGCCCAGCAATCGATGCGCCGCCTCGACCGGATCCACTGCTAGCTGCCCTGCAGACACCCAGCGAACCTACCGGGACCACGAACATGGCAATATCCCGGTTGCCGTGTGGCAAAGGAGCCCAAAAAATGCATGCGATCGACCCCGCCGCCACCGCGTGGCTGCTGGCCAGTACCGCGCTGGTCCTATTGATGACCCCCGGCCTGGCGATCTTCTATGGCGGCATGGTCCGCACCACCGGGGTGCTCAACATGATCATGATGAGCTTCATCTCCATCCCGCTCGTCACGGTGGCGTGGCTGCTGGTCGGCTACACCCTCGCGTTCTCCGAAGGCGGGACGGGCGGGTTCATCGGCGGCCTCAGGCATATCGGGATGCTCGGCATCAACCCCGACACCACGCACGGCACGGTTCCCGAACTGCTCTATGCCACCTTCCAATTGACGTTCGCGATCATCACCGCCGCCTTGGTCAGCGGCGCGATCGCCGACCGCGCCAAATTCGCCGCCTGGATGGTGTTCGTCCCGGTATGGACGATCGCCGTGTATTCGGTTGTCGCGCACTGGGTGTGGGGTCCCGATGGCTGGCTGGCCAAGATGGGCGTGCTCGACTACGCGGGCGGCCTCGTCGTCGAGATTGTCTCCGGCTCCTCGGCGCTGGCTCTGGCGCTGGTGCTCGGACCCCGCATCGGCTTCAAGAAAGACGCCATGCGTCCGCACAACCTGCCGTTGGTCTTGCTCGGGGTCGGCCTGCTGTGGTTCGGCTGGTTCGGGTTCAACGCCGGTTCCGCCTTGGCCGCCAACGGAACTGCCGCGGCCATCTTCCTCAACACCCTCGTCGCGGGCTGCCTCGGCATGCTCGGCTGGCTCGCGGTCGAACAGACCCGCGACGGCAGGCCCACGACGTTCGGTGCGGCATCCGGCGTGGTCGCGGGTCTCGTCGCGATCACCCCGTCATGCGGCACCGTCAACACGCTCGGGGCGGCGATCGTCGGCCTCGCAGCCGGTATCGTGTGCTCGTTCGCGGTCAGCGCGAAATTCCGCTTCAACTATGACGATTCGCTCGACGTGGTCGGTGTGCACTTCGTCGGGGGCGTTGTCGGTGTGTCCTTGATCGGACTGCTGGCGACGGCGGTCATGACGTCGGGTCCGCAGGGCCTCTTCTATGGGGGCGGCTTCGCCCAACTGGGCAAGCAGGCGCTCGCGATCGTGGTCGTCGCCCTCTACGCGTTCACGGTGTCGTTCGTTCTCGCGAAGGCTGATCGATCGAGTGATGGGCTTCCGGCTCAGCGCGGAGGACGAGACCACCGGTGTCGACTTCACCCAGCACGCCGAAACGGCCTACGCCGAAGGTGTGCAGGGACATCTACCGTTGCGCCGCCCCGGCACCCAAAGCTGAACGACCGCGAGACTCACTCGCCCGCAATCGCAAGAGTCACATCAGCACCGCGACCTGACCATACGGTCATTCCTGCGCAACTTTGTTCGGTGCCGTGAACTTCAGGCAACGGTCATTTTCGAAATAGCCTATGTACAACGAGCTTTCCGATGCCAGCAACCGCGCCGCCGGTTCCTCCGATATAAGCCCTCACCATTTGCGCGGTCGAGGGGTCTTCGCCTGCGGGTATCGCAGACAACCAGGCGACCGCTTCGTCGCGGTGCTCATAGGCATACACGCGCATCGGGCACGGCATCCACGCCGCGATGCTTAGCCCCGGCTCCCGAATCCAGTCGATGCCAGTCACGAGCGCGCAACCGTCAAGCAAGGGAAGGTAGCGGGCACCCAACTTGCTGTCCGCCCAAAGTGCTCCTGGCGTCAGGCGGGTAAAACCCGGACCGAACAGGTAGAGAAGACGCAACCGCTGATTCGCTCGCTGCACCCGATCGACTAACGGCGCAAAGATCTGCGCGTAGTCATCGGATGTCACGGTGCCCAGCGCTTCGAGACCCTGCACACCGTCCGGCAATTCTGACATTTGCAAAAGCAACTCAGGAACCCCCAACCGAGAGCGCCCCCGACGGCACACCGCAACTGTAGTGCTCCTGGTCCACGTGACCGGAGACTAGCGCTAGTCCGGACGGGAGCCGCAAAGCGCACGAATAACTACGAGGTCTACTTAAACAACAGACTGGCGCTTGTCAACCTTCGTTGCATCTCGACAACGGCGGGGTCTTGACAGCCACACGCCAGAGGCGGATATTCATCACATGATGATTTCATCTCGCGATGAATTAATTCCCGACAGCGCCGAGCCGGCCGTCGACATCAGCACCTGCGGGTTATCCGCGGTAAGCGCCCCGCGCTGCACGACTTCTCGGTGCAGATAGCGCGGGGCAGCATCACCGGCCTGCTCGGCCCGTCGGGGTGCGGCAAGACCACGCTGATTCGGTGCATCGTGGGCACACAGATCGTGACCTCGGGCACGGTCGCCGTGCTCGGCAAGCCGGCCGGGCTGCGCCGAGCTGCGCCACCGCGTCGGTTACCTGCCGCAAGACCCGACCATCTACAACGACCTGCGGATCGTCGACAACGTTCGCTACTTCGCGGCCCTCTACGGCTTCGACAGCCAGGCCGCCGATGCCGCGATCGAGCGGGTCGGGCTGACCGATCACCGGACCGCGTTCTGCGCCAACCTCTCCGGCGGCCAGCGCACCAGGGTTTCGCTGGCATGCGCGTTGGTCTGCCAGCCCGATCTGCTGGTTCTCGACGAGCCCACCGTCGGCCTAGACCCCGTGCTACGTGCGGACCTTTGGGAGCAGTTCACCGATCTCGCCCGCGCCGGCACCACCTTGCTGGTCTCCAGTCACGTGATGGACGAAGCCGACCACTGCGGCGATCTGTTGCTGATGCGCGACGGGAACTTGGTCGCCCATACCACGCCGACCCAACTACGAGAGGACACCGGATGCACGTCACTGGAGGACGCGTTTCTGTCCATCATCAAGCGCAACATCATGCAGGACGCCGGCCCCAAAGCGGGATGAGCCTCAAGGGGTACATCGCAACCACCACGCGGATTCTGCGCCAGCTGGTCGCCGATCACCGCAGTGTCGCGATGATCCTGGCGGTACCGGTCCTGGTTATCACGTTGATGTACTTCATGTTTCACAATGCGCGGCATCTCCCCGGCACGCCGTCGCCGTTCAACAATGCCTGCCTGATCCTGCTCGGCCTTTTCCCGCTGTTCGTGATGTTCATCATCACGGCGATCACCATGCAGCGCGAACGTGCGTCGGGGACATTGGAGCGGATTCTGACCACTCCCCTGCGCCGTCTCGACCTGCTGGTCGCCTACGGCACCGCCTTCTCGATCGCCGCGGCGGCGCAAGCAACGGTGGCGTGCACCGTGGCGTTCTGGTTCCTCGGCTTCGACACCGCGGGCAGCTGGGTTTGGGTGTTCGTGATCGCGATCGTCAACGCGGTGCTGGGTGTCGGCCTCGGCTTGCTGTGTAGTGCCTTCGCCCGCACCGAGTTTCAGGCCGTGCAGTTCATCCCGCTGGTGATGGTGCCGCAACTGCTGCTGGCCGGCATCATCGTCCCGCGAGTGCTGATGCCAGACTGGCTGCAATGGATCAGCAATGTCATGCCGGCCAGCTACGCGCTGGAAGCTCTGCAGCAGGTGAATTCGCATACCGAACTGACCGGTGTCGCGGTGCGCGACATCGTCGTCGTGGCGGGTTCAGCGTTCGCGGCGCTGTGCCTGGCGGCGGCGACACTGCGGCGCCGGACGTCATGACGTGACGGCCGCCAACACCGGGCGCCGACGGCCCGGGCGGCCGGCCGGAAGCTCCGACACCCGGGATCGCATCCTGTCCATCGCACGAGAACTCTTCGCGCGCAATGGGATTGACCGCACATCGATACGAGCGGTGGCCGCAGGAGCGGGAGTCGACGCCGCACTGGTCCATCACTACTTCGGCACCAAGCAGCAGCTGTTCGCCGCCGCGATCCACATTCCGATCGATCCCATGACGGTGCTGATACCGATGCGGGAGGTGCCAATCGAAGAGCTCGGCTTCAGGCTGCCGTCGGTGTTGCTGCCCATCTGGGACTCCGAACTGGGTGCGGGTTTGATCGCGACACTGCGATCACTGCTCGCCGGCCCCGACGTGAGCTTGGCGCGTTCTTTCCTGCAGGAGATCGTCACCGCCGAAGTGGCTCCGCGCGTTGACAATCCACCGGGAACGGGGATGATCCGCGCTCAGTTCTTCGCGTCGCAGTTGATGGGCGTGGTCATGGCTCGCTACATCGTGCAGGTCGAGCCGTTCGCGTCGCTGCCGTCCGAGCAGATCGTGGCGACCATCGGGCCGAACCTGCAGCGCTATCTCACTGGGGATCTGCCGGACGGCCTTTCGCCGTGAGGCGGGTGTGCTCGTCCTCGTCGACGTCGCGCGCTTCGTCGATCAGCAGCACCGGGATGCCGTCCTCGATGCGGTAAGCGCGACGCAGTCGCGGGTTGTAAAGCAGCTCGTCATCCACGAGCAACAGCGGACCCCGGTCTTCGGGGCAGACCAGGATGCTCAGCAGTGAATCGTCAAGCATCGGTGTCTCGATGCTTGCCGCTCAGCTCCGACCGCACCCCCGGCGTCAGCCGGCGGTATGATTGCTGCCCGTGTCCAAATGCCATGACTGCCGTCCGGATTTGGGAATCCCGGCCGCCCGCAGCGCACTGACGGTCGGACGGTACGTCGCGCTCAACGTCAACTCCGACACCACGTGGACCATGTCGGGCCCGAGACCGATGGGCATGTTGGCGAAAGCCTCGGTCAAGTCGGCGGCCGTGATGGTGGCGCCAGGCAGCAGTGTCACCGCGGACACCGCCACCTCCTGATTGCCGACGGGCACGTTATAGGTCACCGCGAGGTCGACGCCGTTGATCAGGCCGAGTGCGTCGGTCACCGGCTCCGGATAGACCAGCCCGCGCGCGGTGTGGACCACCGAGCCGCGCCGGCCCATCAACCAGAAGTCGCCGTCCTCGTCGCGGCGGAACAGGTACTCCGTGGATATCCAGGTGTCGCCAGGTGCGAACACCCCACGTTTGACCGATGCAGTGGGATCGATCGGCCCGTTGGACTGAGCCAGCAGCACCCCGACCTGGTTCACGTCGGCGACCTGCACGAAGCCCCGCTCGTCTTCCAGGATCAGGTCCTGTTCGGTGTCATAGGCACCGAGCTCGACACGTCCGGCGCCGGGCAGCGGCCGGCCCTTGCTGCCGATCTTGACGCCGGACACGTTGGCCAGCACCGCTTGTCCGTCGGTGGTGGCGAAGAACTCGACGACGTGAGCCGGCGCGAACGCATCGACGACGCGCCCCCACAACCCGGTCGGCATACCCGAGCCGATGAACAGCCGCACCGGATGGTTGCCGTGCAACACAAATGCCGGATCGTCGACGACGTCACGCAGCATCGCCCAGGTGTAGGACACCACGGTGACGCCGTACTGCCGTATCTCCTGGGCGAACCGGTCCGGACGCAGGCCGCGCGATAGCGCGATGCGGGTGCCGCCGACAACCGCGCCGCCGAGGGCGACCAGCAGGGCGGACTCGTGGTGCAGCGGCGTCAAGCAATAGACGGTGTCTCGGCGGTCGAGGGCGGCCGTCGAGGCGGTTCCGATGGCTGACACCGCCCACCGGTAATTGGTGATCTGCTTGGCGACCAGCTCGCCGCCGACCGCGCTGAACGCGATGAACGCCAGGTCGCGGGCCAACCCCGGGTTGGGCCGGTACCAGGCGGGCAGCTCGACGGCGTCCGGGTCGATCTGCTCCATGTCGATGACGCTGCCGTCCTCGGGCAGCTGCAGGTCGCGTGCCTCACCGCCGCCCAGCACCAGGACCTGCCCCGACCATTCGCGGGCCGCATCCAGGTTGGTGGGGTCGGTCGAGAATCTCGGTGACGCGTCCGAGCCGGACCGATGCGGCCAGATCGGTCTCCGGGTGCATCACCACCGCGACCGCGCCAAGCCGGGACAACGCGGCGATTGCGACCAGGGCGCTGGGCCGGGTCTCCATCAGCACACCCACGCGGTCGCCCTGCCGCACCCCGACGGCAATTAGGCCGCGAACGACGTTATTGATGCGCCGGTCGACGGCCTCATAGGTGTGTACGCGCCCGTCGAACAGCAGGAATTCGCCCAGCGGAGCATTGTGCGCCTGTTCGCTGATGATGCGGCCCAGCGAGATCCGGGTGTGGTCGTTGATCTGTCCCAGTCGGGCCAGCCGGGGCAGCGTGCGCGCAGTCTCCACCGCCAGGGTCCGCATGGATTTGTTGGCCGCCACCACCGCGCCGGCGGCTCCGCGCGCCAGCTCGATTGCCGCCTCGGAGACCTCTCCTATGCCATGGGTGAGCCGTGAGCTCAACGCAACGCCGCTGTCGGTGTGCTCGGCCGGCTGGTCTGCCATCAGGTCGATTGCGGCCGGCTTGTCACCACCGGTGGCGAGCCACTCCACCCATGCGGCGACGGTGGGCCAACCCTGCTGTGCGGCTTTGGATCCGACGACCAGGCCGAAATGCCCTGTGCGGATGCGGGATTCGTAGACCTCGGCGTTGGGCGCCGCCCGCCGGATGCCGCGCACGGACGCCGGCTGGCCGATGTCGTCCACCTCGCCGATAAACGCCAGCACCGGGCAGGTGATGTCGGTGAGGGTGACCATCTGCCCGTTGACGGCGAAACCACCGGTCATCATCCGGTTGTGGGCAATGAACTGCTTGAGCAGCTCGGAGATCGCCGGGCCAGACCAGGCGATCCACCCCTCGCGCTCGAGGAACCTGCGCTGCTGTTCGCGGGGCAGCAACGCCTCTCGGTCGTGCAGCTGACGCACGAAGTCGACCCGTGCTTTGGCGGTCTTGAGCGGGTCGAGCATTTGGAAACCGGCGCGCGCCATCCAGCCCGGGATGGCCAGCCGGCTGAAGACGTGGTCGGCCATAAAGTTGGCGACGGGTGGGCCAAAGTTTGCCGGGATGCCCATCGGCAAGGCGGCTAAGGTGTCCACCGGCGAACCGAAGGTCACGATGCTGGCAAGGGACTTCGAACGCCGGTAGGCGGCGACCTGATAGCACCACATCCCGCCCTGCGAATACCCGACCAGGTGCACGTCGCTGCCGGTGGCGTCCTTCATGGTGTCGATGGCCTGGCTGAGTGCGACGATGTGGTCGGCCAGGTTGCGGCGCATGCCACCCTCGACCTTGTCGGGTGACCCGAAGTCGATGACCCAGCAATCCAGCCCGTGGGCGTGCAGGATCCCCACCGCGCCGTCCTCACGAGTGACGTCCCACATGTCGGCCGACATCATCATCGGGTGCACCAGCAGCACCGGCGGACCGACCGGCGTCTTCCCGCGACGGCTGTCGGGCGGAAAGTACCGCCGCAGCTTGTACATCGGGACGCTCTCGACGGTCTGCGACGGCGACGCAACGGTGCCGGTCTCCAGGCCTCCCAGCCGCAAGACCTCCAGCCCGTTCTGCGCCGTCGCGACCAGCCGTTCCACCGGTCGCGTGATCATCGACAAGTTCAGATCCACCGCTGCTCCCCACTCTCTCGACAGCTTGGACATCATGGCATACCGGCGCGCTCAGCGGTTCTGGTCAGGGTGTTTGCCCGCGGGGTGGTGCAGGCGGCTCAAAAGGGTGGCGGCTCGTCGTCGTTCGCAGTCCGTGTTGTGCCCTCCGCTTCGTGCGCCAGCGCCGCCGCCAGGCGTGAATACGAGGACTTCAGTGATTTCTCGAGGCCGGGGATGCGCGATGATTTGCACGTCACCGTCCAGATGATGCGGCACCCGTCCGGGCCCTCGTCGATCCGAATATCACCCCGAAAATCCTTGAGCGGCAAAAACCACGGAAACGATGCGGCATAAGCCTGGTGATGTGGTCGCGTGCCATCGACGATCCGGTCGCGGATAACCATGAGCCCGAAGCGCATCCGCCTAACACCACCCTTTTCTGTGTCAGGCTCTCCGCGCCGCTCCCAGGATGCGGCCGACACCGTTGGCATGAACTCCGACCAACGCTCGACATCCATTAGTAGGTCATATATCGCTGCAGGCTTCGCACTCGACAGTTGCTCGACTCGGCACGACAGAGATCCAGTCATGCTGCGAAAGCTACAACCTCCGAGAGAACCTCGTCTTGGTGTCGTAACGATCGGCTGAAGACTCTCTGGAGCCGCGAGTCAGCCCAGGTCGACCCAGATGGTCAAGCCTGCGAGACCGGTGGCGAGCACGGCCAGCAGGACTGCATCGATCGCGTGGAGGCGTGGGGAATCCGATGCGCCGATCCGCATCTCGCGAGCGATGAGGAACAGTGGAAACGTCACGCTTACGGCGATGAAGAACCCGCCGAGAATGTAGAGCCAGACGAATCGCACGCCGTGCTTCCTGGCTTCGATCACCATGAGGACGGCGGCAGTGATACCTGGGTTCCGGTGACCGGATCAGTCGTTGTTCCTCAAGCGCTGCTCTTGCTGTCGATTCCCACGGCGGCCTAACTACGGTTGCGTGGGACGGGGCGCAACCGCTTTTCCGGCCATGCAATCTTGAAGGTCCTGAGTACCCGGGGCGAAGTCGAAGCCGCAGTTGCACTCATGAACTTGCTGGGGTTTGGGAAGCGAATTGCAAAAGTCGGTGTCAGCGGAGGCCGATGGTGCGGTCCACATAACACCAGCGGCCAAGGCTGCCGCTGCAGCGCCGACCGTGGCCATCAATACTCTCGTCTTCATGTCGGGATTCCTCTTCTCTGGAAGACGACGGCACGCTGTCGCTGCTGGGTACAGCGCGGACAGCATCTGAAGCACTACGCTAACCCGCGCCGCCAGATTTTTCTCTCTTGCCGGTCAGGGTGCGATGCCTTGGTAGCCAACGGCAGTGGCGCCCAGATTGCCTCCCCACTGAAGGTCGTAGACCTACCGGCGATGAGCCTGTTTCGCTCATGGCAGTCAGAATCCCATCTGCCCGACGCGGCGCCAATCGCTGCTGGGTCCGGCACAGACAGTTCAGGGGACGCTTGTGAGCAGCACAAACGCTGCCCGATGCGCACCCCTCGACCCGCTGCTCGGCTTACACTTCCGCAATGTTCTCGGAGACTCGCTACGCGATGAACGGGGATTTGCGTGTTGCCTATCGCGCATCGGGTGAGGGTGAGCGCGACCTCGTCTTCGTTCCCAACTGGTTCACGAACTGCGAAGTCATTCCGGAGCTGCCGTCGACTCGAGACTGGTTCGAGGCGATGACGTCGCTCGGCCGCTTGATCCTGTTCGATCAGCCGGGTGTGACGCGGCAAGAGACGGGAGACCAACGTCATGCCTAACTCGGACGATCCAATGGGCGCAGTCCTGCAATACATCGAGGCGTTCAACGACGGCGACTCGGTAGCCATGGCAGCGACATGCGCCGACCCCATGCAAATTCTTGACGGAATGTCGCCTCATGTCTGGCAGGGGCCGACAGCTGCCGAAGACTGGTGGAGAGACGTGCTTGCTGAGGGCGAGCAGGTTGGGGCTTCGGGGTACCGCATCGCGCTCGGCGAGCCACGGCATGTCGATGTCAACGGTTACGACGCCTATGTCGTTGCCCCCGCGACGATGACGTTCGACCTGCGCGGCAAGCAAGTCACACAAACTGGCTCGGTGTATACCGTCGCGCTTCGCAAAGTCGGCGCGGACTGGCGTCTGACCGCTTGGGCGTGGGCAAAGGGCGCTTGACCAGTACTGGGTCCGGCACAGACACTTCAGGTTCGACGTGGGTAGCTCCCCGTCGTCGTACGGGATGGTGTGGTCGAGATCGCAAGCGCCGACCTTGCTAGCGTCGGCCCAGTGGCACACCTGATCGGAGCCGAGGCCGTTCACCTCGAATACCCGACGCAGGTGGTGTTCGATTCGATCTCGCTTGGGGTCAACGACGGCGCGCGAACCGGCATCGTCGGGCGCAACGGCGACGGCAAGTCCAGCCTGCTGCGTCTGCTGACCGGCCAGTTGCAGCCCCATTCCGGCCGAGTCACCCAGCGCAGCGGATTGCGGGTCAGCGCGCTGAGCCAGGCCGACACCCTGGACCCCGAGCGCACCGTCGGCTGGACACTGGTCGGCGACCAGGCCGATCATCAGTGGGCCGGCGATCCGCGTATCCGCGATGTGGTCGGCGGTCTCGTGTCCGATATCGATTGGGATGCAACGAATTCCACGCTCAGCGGTGGGCAACGCCGACGAGTGCAGCTGGCCGAACTGCTGATCGGCGAGTGGGACGTGATCGCTCTCGACGAGCCCACCAACCACCTCGACATCGAGGGCATCACCTGGCTGGCCGGCCACCTGCAGCAGCGCTGGGCACGCAACACCGGCGGGCTGCTGGTGGTAACGCACGACCGCTGGTTTCTCGACGAAGTCGCCACCACGACGTGGGAGGTGCACGACGGAATCGTCGAGCCGTTCGACGGCGGGTACGCCGCGTACGTGCTGCAGCGCGTCGAGCGGGACCGGCAGGCCGCGGCGTCCGAGGCGAAGCGGCAGAACTTGATGCGCAAGGAGCTGGCCTGGCTGCGCCGGGGCCCGCCCGCGCGCACCTCCAAACCGAAGTTCCGGATCGATGCTGCCAACCAGCTGATCGCCGACGTACCGCCGCTGCGCAACGCCGTCGAGTTGGCCAAGCTGGCCACCGCCCGGCTCGGCAAGGACGTGATCGACCTGCTCGATGTGTCGGTCTCCTTCGACGGTCGCCCCGTGCTGCGCGATGTCGAGTGGCGGATCGGCCCGGGTGAACGGAGCGGCATCGTCGGCGCCAACGGCGCGGGTAAGTCGACGCTGCTGGGGTTGATCGCCGGTACCGTCGCGCCGGACACCGGGCGGGTCAAACGCGGCAAGACCGTTCAGTTGGCGGTGCTCGATCAGCAGGGCGACCGGCTAGCCGACCTCGCCGACGACCGGATCGCTGACGTGTTGGGCAGGCTGCCCGGCGGGTATGAAGTCGAGGGCCGCGAGGTCACCCCCGCCCAGTTGCTGGAGCGACTCGGTTTCACCGAGCTCTCCGCGCGGGTCGGCGAACTCTCCGGCGGGCAGCGGCGGCGGTTGCAGCTGATGCTCACCCTGCTGTCCGAGCCGAACGTGCTGCTGCTCGACGAGCCCACCAACGACGTCGACACCGACATGCTGACGGCCACCGAGGATTTGCTCGACTCCTGGCCGGGCACCTTGATCGTCGTCTCCCACGACCGCTATCTCCTCGAACGCATCACCGATCAGCAGTACGCGATTCTCGACGGCCGGTTGCGCCACCTGCCGGGCGGCGTCGACGAATACCTGCGGCTGGCCGCCCATTCCGCGGGTGCCCCGGAACCAGCCGCGGGCGACCCCCAAGCCCGAGGCGATGTCCGGCGCGCAACGTCGCGCCGCCGAGAAGGAACTGACCTCGGTCGACCGCCAGCTCGCCCGGCTGGCCGATCGCATTGTTGCCAAACACGTCGAACTCGCCGACTATGACCAGTCCGATCACGTCGGTATCACCCGGCTGACAGCAGAACTACGCGCCCTGGAAGACGAGGTCGGCGCGCTGGAGAGTCGCTGGCTGGAGCTCTCGGAAGCGGTGGAGTGATTCCCATGAGTAAGCAACCGCACCGACCGGTGCCCTATCTGCCCGGCGAAGCGCTGCTCGCCCTGTACCGGCGCCGCGGCGCGGTGATCAATTCCGGTGTCGGCCGGCACGGCTACACCTATCTGCTGGGTCCCGAGGCGAACAAGTTCGTGTTTGCCAATGCCGACGCGTTCAGCTGGGCACAGACATTCGAGAGCCTGGCAATCGTCGACGGCCCCACCGCGCTGATCGTCAGCGACGGGGACGACCACCGCCGCCGCCGCAGTGTCGTCGCCCCGGGGCTGCGCCACCGGCAGATCCAGGACTACGTGCAGACCATGGCGTCCAATATCGACGCCGTCATCGATGGCTGGCGGCCCGGTCAGCGGCTGGACATCTACCGGCAGTGCCGCTCCGCGGTCCGGCGCAGCACCGCCGAGAGCCTGTTCGGCCCGCGCTTGGCGATGCACTCCGACTTCCTCGGGGAGCAACTCCAACCCTTGCTGGACCTGACCCACCAGCTGCCCCAAATGGTGGCGCTACATCAGCGCCTCCACTCCCCCGGGTGGCGACGGGCGATGGCCGCCCGCAAGCGCCTCAACGACTTCATCGACGCCCAGGTCGCCGATGCGCGCACTGCGCCCAGACCCGACGACCACATGATGACCATGTTGATCAACGGTCGCGGCGAAGAGGGATATGCGTTGAGCAACAATGAGATTCGCGATTCGATCATTTCGCTCATCACCGCCGGCTACGAGACCACGAGCGGCGCACTGGCCTGGGCGATCTACACGCTGCTGACCGCTGCCGGGAGCATGGGACAACGCCGCCGACGAAGTTCGCCGCGTACTCGGCGACCGGCCGCCGGACACTTGGTCTGGGGCCGACCTCGATGCGCTCACCTACCTCAACGGCGTCGTCCACGAGACGCTTCGGCTGTATTCACCCGGCGTGATCTCGGCCCGACGGGTGATGCGCGACCTCTGGTTCGACGGGCACCGGATCCGCGCCGGCCGGTTGCTGATCTTCAGCGCGTACGTCACCCACCGACTGCCCGAGCTGTGGCCGGACCCGACCGACTTCCGGCCGGCGCGCTGGGATCCGGGATCACCGGATTACCGCAAACCCGCACCGCATGAGTTCATCCCGTTCAGCGGCGGGTTGCACCGGTGCATCGGCGCAGTCATGGCCACGACCGAGATGACCGTCATGCTTGCCCGGCTGATCGCCAGAACGACGCTGCGATTGCCCGCCCAGCGCATCCGCGCCGCCAACCTCGCGGCGCTGAGTCCCAAGCCGGGCCTGGTCGTCGAAATTGCCGACTCAGTGCCAGCGCAGTAGCACGAGTTCGGAGGAGAATCCGGGACCCATCGCAACGATCAGCCCGGGGCTGCCGCTGGGCGGCGGTTTGGCGATGGTGTCGCGCAGAACGTGCAGCACGGAGGCCGACGAGAGGTTGGCGATCTCACCCAGCGAGCGCCAGGTCAGCTCGAGCGCCTCAGGGGGCAGGTCGAGGCTCTTGCCGATCGCGTCGATCACCTTCGGACCGCCCGGATGGGCTCACCCACGCTGCGATGTCGTCCCTGGTCAACCTGTGTCCGCTGAGGAACCGATCGACGTCGTCAGCCAGGTTCTGCTCGATCACCGTGGCGAGCTCTGGGGAGAATATGGGCTGGAGACCGGCGGAACTGACATTCCACGCCATCATGTTCAGCGATTCCGGGTAGAGGCGGCTGCGTGAATCGACGATGTCGGGCCCGCTGGGGCGCACGTGCCGGTCTTGTTCGGCGCGACGATCACCGACGGCCACCGCCGCGGCCGCCCCATCACCGAACATCGCGGTCCCGACCAGCCCCGACACCGTCGGCTTGACCGTGGGGAACGTCAGCGAGCAGAGCTCGACCGACACCAGGGCCGCGACGCCGTCGGGCGCGCCGCGCAGATAGTTGTGCAACGTGGCCACCCCCGCCGCACCGGCCGCACAGCCCAGGCCGAACAGCGGCATCCGGCGCACGTCCGGGCGCAGGCCAACCCGTCCGGCGATACGGGCATCCAGCGACGGCACCGCGATACCGGTGACGGTCGTGGTGGCGATCATGTCGATGTCTTTGGGCTGCAGCCCGGCCTCTTCAAGGGCGCCCAGCAGCGCTTCGCAGCCAAGGTCAACCGCGTTTTCGATGAAGATCTCATTCGTCTCGCTGAAGTCGGTCAGCGACGCATATTGCTCGAGGGGCAGTACCAGGTGGCGGCTGTTGACCTTCGCGCCGGCGTGCAGACGCCGGACGATCTCCTCGTGCTCCTTCAATGCCGGGAACTCGACGAATTGGTCGGTGATCTCGCTCTGGCTGTAACGGTGCGGTGGCAATGCACCGAACACACCTGCGATGACGCTCATAGTCAGCCTCTGCTCAAACTCTGCTCAAAACGATTGCCCCCATTACACGGAAGTTTATGCGGTCTGGTTCAGGCCCGCAAAGTTACGGCTATTCAACATGTGTCGTATACGAGCGCGGCTGGGAGAACGCGGAATCATGTCCGCCAGCGTGGATTTCGTCATTCACGTATCATCCGCTTTGTCGGACTCCAACGCCATAGCGATTAATGCGTCGGGGCTTAACGAGTCGATGATGTCGTTACTGACGTCTGGATCGGCAAGCGGGATTTCGGACTCGCCGGCCAGCAGCAATAGTTTGTCGAGCAATCCGGTTCGTCGAAGTTCGCGCAGCGGAATTTTTCTCAGCGACGCCCAAATCTTCTCGTCGTCGGAATCTTCGCGATCGTCGTGAAGCAATTGCTGACGCAGGTGGTCGGCCAGCGCCGACGGAGTCGGAAAGTCGAAGATCAGGGTGCGCGACAAGGCCAACCCGGTGGCGGCTTTGAGTCGGTTGCGAAGTTCGACGCCGGTGAGTGATTCAAAGCCGATGTCTTGAAAAGCGCGCTCGACATCGATGTCACGACTGCTCGAGTGCCCCAACACTGTCGCGGCGTGCGCGCACACCAATTCCACCAGCCGCCGATGCTGATCCTCGGGGGCCGATGTTCGCAGCTGCTCAGCCAGGTCGGCGGCCCGACTCGACTGGAGCCGGCGCATCTCCGCCCCGCCCCAGCCAAAACCGCTGCCGGGCAAAGCCATACGTCGGCAGCTCGACCCGGCGGGCACCCAGGCCGACAAGAGCCGACGGCCAATCGACCGCCGCGCCGTGGGCAAATAATTGCCCGGCCGCGGTCAGCAGCGCGTCGATTTCGGGTTGGTCCTTGGCCAACGTCGCCACTGCGGCGGCGTGCTCGGTGCTCAGCGACTGCTCCACCGCCGCAGTCAAGCCGGCGGCGGGACCCACCTCGACGAATACGCCGGCCCCCAGGGACTCCGCCAACCGCACACCGTCGACAAAACGCACCGGCCGGCGCACATGCTCAACCCAATACTGTGCCGAACCATAATCAGCACCGGCAAGCTGCCCAGTCACGTTGGACACCAAGCCAATCCGCGGCTCGCCAGCCTTGATGTCGGCGACCAGGCGGGCGAACTCCTCAATCATGGGCTCTACCAACACAGAATGAAACGCGTGCGACACCGCCAGCCGATGCACCCGCGTCCCCTGCTGGGCCAGTCGATCCGCAAGGGCACCCACCGGGGCCTCCGCACCCGAAAGCACCACGGAATTTTGGGCATTGACCGCCGCAATCGCGATACCGTCGGTGAGCAACGGAGTCACCTCGTCCTCGCCGACGGCGACCGCGATCATCACCCCGCCGGCCGGCAGCTCCGCCATCAAACGGCCCCGGGCCGCCACGAGACGCGCGGCATCGTCAAGCGTCAGCACACCTGCGACGTGGGCCGCGGTGATCTCGCCCACCGAATGGCCCATCACCAGATCCGGTTCGATTCCCCAGGTTTGCAACAACGCCGCCAATGCCACCTCGATGACAAACAGCGCCGGCTGGGCAAACTCGGTATTAGCCAGCAGCTCAGGATCGAGACCCCAGATCACGTCGCGCAAACCCGAGCGCAGATAAGCGTCCATCGCATCGACGGCTTCATCGAAAACCCGCGCGAACACCGGAAACCGGTCGTACAGCTGCTGCCCCATCCCCAACCACTGGGAGCCTTGGCCCGGAAACACGAACGCCGTCTTCCCGGTTGGTCTGGCCCGGCCGGCCACCGCACCCGGGTCGCCGGCGGCCAATCGCGCCAAACCCGCTGTGAGGACTTGTCGATCGCTTCCTACCAGCACCGCCCGATGCTCAAAGATTGACCGCGTGGTGGCCAGCGACCACGCGACGTCCGGCACCGTCAGATCCTCATCGGCGGCCAGGTGGGCCGCCAACCGTGCGGCCTGACTGGTCAAGGCTTGCTCCGAACGCGCGGTCAGCACCCATGCCACCGCGCCGTCCCGTTGAGGTTCGGCCACAGCATCTTCCGGCTGCGCGGGCGCCCCCTCGAGGATCACATGCACGTTCGTCCCGCCCATTCCGAACGACGACACCCCGGCCCGCCGCGGCCGGTCGGCTACCGGCCACCCGGTCAGGGCGGTGTTGACCTGCAGCCCATGGCTTTTCAGGTCATTGCCGGGGGCCGCGCTGTCGTAATTCAGGCTGGGCGGGATCAGGCCGTTTTCGATCGCCAGCACGGCCTTGAGTAGGCCCGCGATTCCCGCGGCACCGCCGGTGTGGCCGATGTTGGTTTTGACCGATCCCACCCGCACCGGATGCTGTCGGCGCTCGGCGAATATCTCACCCAGTGCCCTCGCCTCGACCGGGTCGCCGACTTCGGTTCCGGTGCCGTGTGCCTCGATGTAGTCGATGTCGCCGCCGCCGAGACCGGCGCACGAGAGCGCACGGCGGATGACGTCGGCTTGTCCCGAAACCGAGGGCACGGTCTGTCCGGCGGAACTGTGCCCGGCATTGCCGACCGCACTCCCCCGGATGACGGCGCGGATTCTGTTCCCGTCGTGGAGAGCGGCACTCAACGGCTTCAACAGCACCATGCCGGCACCCTCTGCCCGCACGTACCCATCCGCGCGTCCATCGAATGCGTAGGTATGACCCGATGTCGACAGTGCGCCGAATTCCTGTTCGAGCATTGCGGTTTCGTCTGCGAGATTGAGGTGGATCCCGCCGGCTATCGCCAGCGACGCCTCGCCCGCGCGCAGGCTTTCGCAGGCGAGGTGAACCGCGACCAGTGACGACGATTGCCCGGAATCGACGATCATGCTGGAGCCGTGCAACCCGAGGGCGTACGAGATCCTGTTGGCGATCATCGCGCGACTGACACCGCCGAACGAGTGATGATCGAGCTTGTCCGCGCCATCGCGAAGTGTCAGGACGGCATAGTCATCGGTCATTGCTCCGAGGTAAATCGACACCTGTTCGCCGTGCAGGGCTTCCGGCACCAGGAATGCGTCTTCGAAGAGTTCCCAGGCTAATTCGAGCGCCAGCCGCTGACGCGGGTCCATCGCGCAGGCCTCGCGGGGCGATAGGTTGAAAAAGTCCGCATCGAACTCGTCGATACTGCCCGGCAATTGGGTCACTTCCAGTCCGTCACGAACGAGATGCCAGAAGTCACGGGGGGTGGCGGCGCCGGGCAACCTACAGGCGAGGCCGATGATTGCTACGTCGGTCGGTGACATCAGGGGCCGAGATCGTCATCGAGGATGGCGAACAGCTCGCGTTCGGTGGCAGTGGTGATGTCGTCCTCGTCGATAGCGTGCGCTTCGTCGGACGTCGGCAGCGGTGGGGTTTCGAGCTCGCTCACGATGACTTGGATACGGGCAGCCAGGCGGGTTTTGTCGTCCTGCGTCCACCCGGGCTGGTTGACCAGTGTTTGCAGTTCGCGGGCGATGTCGTTGAAGCGAGCCAACTGGTCGGGCTCACCGGCGGGCGCACCGGTCGCCACGGAACTGAGCTGTTCGTCGATGTGTTCGGCCAGCGCTTCCGGGGTCGGGAAGTCGAAGATCAGGCTGGGCGAAAGGGTAAGCCCGGTAGCGGTTTTGAGGCGGTTGCGCAGCTCCACCGCGGTCAGCGAGTCGAACCCGAGGTCTTGGAATGGCAGCTGAGCCTCGATATCGGCGGTGGACCTGCCCAACACAGTTGCGGCGTTGGTGCAGACCAATTCCACCAATTGATGGTGACGCTGCTCGGGACTCAGTCCCTGCAGCCGGGTGGCCAACCCCGACGTCGACACCGCGCCGCCGGTATCAGTGATAAGTCGCCGGCCCGGCCGCGCGACCAGGTCACGAAGCACTGGCGGCACCGCACCGCTTGCGCCCAGGCCCGATGCGTCGATACGGGCGGCCACCAGCAGCGGGCGATCGGCCAGCATGGCCTCGTCGAAAAGCTGAAGCGCGTGGTGGGTCGACAGCGGTGCCAGCCCACTCCGGCTCATGCGGGCTTTGTCGCGATCGCTGAGGTGTTGAGTCATGCCGCTGGCCTGTTCCCACAGCCCCCAGGCCACCGACAACCCCGCCAAACCGTGGGCACGCCGATGGGCGGCCAAGCCGTCAAGGAGACTGTTCGCCGCCGCATAGTTGCCCTGACCCGGGGAACCCACAATCCCGGCCATCGACGAAAACATCACGAACGCCGACAAATCCACCTCGCGGGTGAGCTCGTGCAGATTCCACGCACCATCGACCTTGGCCCGCAACACCGTATCCACCCGATCCGGCGTCAACGACGCGATCAACCCGTCATCAATCACCCCGGCAGCATGGAACACACCCTTGAGCGGGTACTGCGCCGGCAACTGGGCAAGCATGCCCACCACCGCATCCCGATCGGCCACATCGCAGGCCACCACCGACACCTCGGCTCCGGCGCCTTTGAGCTGGTCCACCAGATCCGCCACCCCCTCGGCGTCGGAGCCGCTGCGGCTGACCAACACCACATGTGCCACCCCGTAACGAGCCACCAGATGGGCGGCCACCGCCGACCCGGCCATCCCGGTGCCGCCGGTAATCACCACGCTGCCCCCGGCCAGGCCACCACCCGTACTCGCCAGCACCGGATCGTCCGGACCGTCGGGCAAAGTGAGCACCACCTTGCCGATCTGACGAGCCTGACTGACGAACCGATACGCCGCCGACGCACACCGCACATCAAATGCCTTGACCGGCAACGGCTTCAACACGCCGGTTCCGAACAGTCCGAGCAACTCGGACCACATGGATGCGATGTGGTCCGGGCCGGCTTCCATGAGATCGAATGCCCGATACGTCACGCCCGGGTGTTGCTCTGCCACCGCTTCCGGGTCGCGAAGGTCGGTCTTGCCCATCTCGATGAAGCGGCCGCCACCGACCAACAACCGCAACGACGCATCGAGGAACTCCCCGGCCAGCGAATTAAGCACCACATCCACCCCCGCGCCGCCGGTCGTCGCCAGGAACTTCTCCTCGAAATCCACGGTGCGGGTGTCGCCGATGTGGTCGTCGTCAAAACCCATCGCCCGCAACGTGTCCCACTTGCCGCGACTAGCGGTGGCGAATACCTCAGCACCCCAATGCCGAGCCAACTGCACCGCCGCCATCCCCACCCCACCGGTGGCGGCATGCACCAAGACCCGTTCACCGGCTTTGACACCGGCCAACACCGACAACCCGTACAACGCGGTCAGAAACACCACCGGCACACTGGCGGCCTGCGCCAACGACCATCCGGGCGGCACCGCGGTCACCAAACGCGCATCCACCACCGCCTCAGACCCCACCACCCCCACCAAACCCATCACCGGATCACCAACGGCAAGTCCGGTCACGCCGGGGGCAACCTCGAGTACCATTCCTGCGCCCTCAGCCCCGAGTTCGCCGCCGCCGGGATACATCCCCAACGCCACCAGCACATCCCGGAAATTCACCCCGACCGCGGCCACCGCCACCCGCACCTGCCCGGCACCCAGCTCCGCCGGGCCCGCCGGGGCGACCACCACGTCTTCTAATGTGCCGCCTCCGCCCGCGGCCAATCGCCATCCACCGGCGGGCAACTCCAGCACGGCTCCGGCTCCGACCGCACCCAATCGAGCCGCGTGCGCGACCCCGGAACGCACCACCAATTGCGGCTCACCACAAGCGATGACCTCACCAACGTCTAATGATCCGTCGGAATCGATCAACACCACCCGGCCCGGCTGCTCGGCCTGCGCCGAACGCACCAACCCCCAGACCGCCGCACCCGCCAGATCCGTGACATCCTCACCGGCCAACCCCACCGCACCATGAGTCAGCACAACCAGCACCCGCGAATCGTCACCGGCCAGCCACGACTGCAAAACACCTAACGCTTCATGAGCGGCCGCGTACACCGACCCCACCGCGTCAGCAGTCCCGAAACTCGGCTCCCACACCGTGGCGTCCTCCGCGGCAACAGCGTTGAGCTCCAACGACACCGGCGACCACGCGACTTCATACAGTCCGCCGCCGCCTCCGGCGGCCGCTGCCAATGCCGCCGATAGCGCGCCGATGGAGATCGGACGAACGACCAACTCCCGCACCGACAAAACCGGAAGGCCCGTCCCATCGGCCAAGTCCACCGAGACCGCCCCGGTGCCGACCGGCGCTATCCGGACCCGAACTCGTGATGCCCCGGCAGCATGCAGGCAGACTCCCTGCCAGGAGAACGGCAGCATCGTCGCATCGCCGCCCTCGGCAATCCCCCAGGCATGCAACGCGGCATCCAGCACGACGGGATGAATCCCAAAGCCGCCCATTGTCACGCCCTCGCCGGCGCTCACTTCGGCGAAGACCTCTCGCCCGCGCCGCCACAGGGTTCGCAGACCGCGAAATGCGGGCCCGTACTCGTAGCCACGTGCCGCCAGCACCTCGTAGACGTCGCCGGCATCGACCACGGAGGCCCCTACCGGCGGCCACACCGACAGGTCCGCGGCGGGTTCGGGCTGCGTGGGACTCAACGCGCCCTGCGCGTGCAGCACCCACACCGAATCCGGCGCCGCACCACGCGAATACACCCACACGGCGCGAGAACCCGATTCACCCGCGGCGTCCACGACGACTTGCACGCGGGCGGCGCCGCCCGGCGGTAACACCAACGGCCCCAACAACGTCAGCTCATCCACCACGGCACAGCCGACCTCGTCGCCGGCCCGCAAGGCCAACTCCACGAACCCGGCGCCGGGGAATAACACCACCCCCTCGACGACGTGGTCCGCCAGCCACGGCGATCCGCCCACGGACAACGAGCCCGTCAGCACCACGCCACCCGAGTCGGGCCGCTCCACCACCGCGCCCAGCAATGGGTGCGCGGCCCGGGCCAGACCGACACCGCTCACGTTTCCCGATCCCACCGCTCCGGGAGGTAGCCAGAACCGCTGCCGCACGAAGCCATAAGTCGGTAAGTCGACTCGGCGCCCGTCGCCCACCGCCGCGGGCCAATCCACTGCGACGCCGACGGTGAACAAATGCCCGAGCGCCGTCAACGTCGACTCGGCCTCGGGCCGATCTTTGGCCAGCGTGGCTACCGATGTCGCCTGCTCGGTGGTCAACGACTGCTCGACGGCCGCGGTCAGACCGCGACCCGGACCGACCTCGACGAAAACCCGGGCGCCCAACGATTCGGCGGTCCGGATCCCGTCGGCGAAACGTACCGGCTGGCGCACGTGCTCGACCCAGTACTGCGGCGACCCGTACCCGGGACCGGCCAATTGCCCAGTCAGGTTGGACACCAACCCTATTCGCGGGGGCGAGGCCGAAACTCCGGCGACCAGCTGCGTGAACTCCTCAAGCATCGGCTCCATGAGCGAGGAATGAAACGCGTGCGAAACCGCCAGCCGGTGCACCCGACGACCCCGCTGTGCCAGCTCGTCGGCCACCGCGGTGACCGCGGCGTCAGCACCCGAAATCACCACTGCGTGCGGAGCATTGACGGCCGCGAGATTCACCTCTGCGGTCAGCAACGGCGTGACTTCGGCTTCGTCGGTGGCTATGGCGACCATCGCGCCCCCGGGCGGCAACGCCGCCATCAACCGGCCCCGCCCCGCAACCACTTTTGCCGCATCCGAGAGCGACAGCACGCCTGCTGTGTAGGCCGCGGTGATCTCGCCCACGGAATGACCCGTGACCACGTCGGGCACCACACCCCATTGCTGCAGTAACGCCGCCAACGCCACCTCGACGGCGAACAGCGCCGGCTGCGCGAACTCCGTACTTTGCAGCAACTCCGCATCGGTGCCCCACATCACCTGCCGTAGCGGCAATCGCAGCTGCAGATCCAACACCGCTGCCGCCTCGTCGAACGCCCGCGCGAACTCCGGGAAGCGGCCGTAGAGCTGCTGGCCCATCTCCAGCCACTGGGAGCCCTGACCGGGAAAGACGAACACCGTCTTACCCGCCGAGCGGACACGCCCGGCCACCACACCAGCGGCCGGCTCACCAGCGGCCAACTCGATCAACCCCGCTACCAAACGGTCCCGGTCCGCACCGACCACTGCGGCCCGATGGTCGAAGACCGCCCGCGTCATCACCAGGGACCAGGCCACATCCACCGGACTCAGATCCGCGTTGTCGGACACGTGCGCGAGCAACCGCTTGGCCTGGTTGGCCAACGCCTGTTCCGAGCGAGCCGACAACACCCACGCGGTCTCCCTCGAATGAGGCTCATTCACAATGCTTTCGGCGTCCGGCAACGGCGGCTGTTCGATGATCACGTGTGCGTTGGTCCCGCTGATCCCGAATGACGACACTGCAGCCCGGCGCGGCCCATCGCCGCTCGGCCAGATCCGCGATTCCGTCAACAGCGATACCGCACCCGCTGACCAATCCACGTGCGGGGTGGGCACATCCACGTGCAATGTCTGCGGCAGCACCCCGTGCTGGATCGCCTGGATCATCTTGATGACTCCGGCGACGCCTGCTGCGGCCGAGGTGTGACCGATGTTGGATTTGATCGATCCCAACCACAGCGGCCGATCCGCCGGGCGGTCCTGGCCGTAGGTCGCCAGCAGCGCTTGCGCCTCGATCGGATCCCCTAGCACGGTGCCGGTGCCGTGTCCCTCGACGATATCGACGTCTGCTGCGGTCAGGCCCGCGCTGGCCAGTGCCGTGCGGATGACGCGTTGCTGGGACGGCCCGTTCGGGGCGGTCAATCCGTTAGAGGCGCCATCCTGATTGACCGCGGTACCGCGCACCAGCGCCAAGATCGGGTGTCCCGCTCGTCGCGCGTCGGCCAGGCGCTCCACCACCAGGACTCCGGCGCCTTCCGACCATGCGGTGCCGTCGGCGGCTCCGGCATAGACCTTGCACCGGCCATCGGCGGCCAGCGCCCGCTGACGGCTGAATTCGACAAATGCGGCGGGTGTGGCCATGACCGTGACGCCACCGACCAGGGCCAGGTCGCATTCGCCCGACCGCAGGGACTGTGCGGCCAAATGCAGTGCCACCAACGACGACGAGCACGCCGTATCCACCGACACAGCCGGGCCTTCCAAGCCCAGCACGTACGACACCCGGCCCGAGGCCACGCTCAACGTCGATCCGGTGAGCCCGTAGCCCTCGAGCTCGCCTTCCACTTGGCCCCCGTAGCCGGCGTGAATCACACCGGCGAACACACCCGTGTCCGAACCCCGCAACCCCAACGGATCAATGCCGCTGCGCTCCAAGGCTTCCCACGACAACTCCAGCATCAGTCGCTGCTGTGGATCCATCGCCAGGGCCTCGCTGGGCCCGACGCCGAAAAACCCGGCATCGAAATCGCCCGCGTCGGCCAGGAATGAACCCTGGCGTACGTACATTTTCCCGGGGGCATCGGGGTCGGGGTCGAACAACCCGGCCACGTCCCAGCCCCGGTCCGCAGGAAACTCCGACACGGCGTCGCGGCCGTCAATCACCATCTCCCACATGGCCTCCGGGGAATCCACTCCGCCCGGATACCGGCACGCCATTCCCACCACCGCGACCGGCTCGGACAACTTGCTCTCCAGCTCCGCCACGCGCCGCCGCGTGCGCCGCAGATCTGCGGTGAGCCGCTTCAGGTAGTCAAGATGTTTGTCGGTGTCCGACACTGGCGCTCCTTGGCGTCTTACGAGCCGAGTTCTTCGTCGAGGATCGCGAAGAGTTGGCTTTCGGTGGCAGTGTGGATGTCCTCGTCATCGGCTTCCTGCTGGTCGTATGGATCCAGCTGGGCGCTGAGCGTGGTCAGCAGGGTCTGGATGCGAGTGGTGAGGTGCGGTTTGTCATCGGGCTGCCAATCGGGTTGATTCAGCAGCGTCTGCAGCTCCCGGGTGATGTCGTTGAAGCGGGCCATCAGGTTGGGCTGCTCGGCCGGAGTCGTGGGGACCACCAGTCGGGTGTCGAGGTGCTCCGCCAGGACGATCGGCGTCGGGTAGTCGAAGATCAGCGTCGGTGAAAGGGTGAGTCCGGTCGCGGTTTTGAGCCGGTTACGCAGTTCGACGGCGGTCAGTGAGTCGAAGCCGAGGTCTTGAAAGACGCTTCCGGCGTTGATGTCTCCGGCGTTGGGGCGGCCCAGCACGGTGGCGGCGTTGCGGCACACCAGATCCACCAGTTCGCTGCGTCGCTGCTCGGCGGAGAGGCCCTGCAGGCGGGCGACGAGGCCGGTCATCGAGGCGGAGGTGGTGTCGGTCTCATCGATGACGCGTCGGATGGGGCGGGTGACCAGCTGACTCAGCAGCGGGGGCAGCGAAGCACCATTGTCGGCCAGTGCACCGGGGTCGATGCGGGCAGCCACCATCATGGGGCGCTCGGCCAGCATCACGGTATCGAACAGGCGCAGTGCTTGCTCAGTTGCCATGGGTGCCAACCCAATTCGGCTCATGCGGGCTTTGTCGCGCTCGTCGAGGTGTTGGGTCATGCCGCTGGCCTGTTCCCACAGCCCCCAGGCCACCGACAACCCGGCAAGGCCCTGGGCACGCCGATGGGTGGCCAACTCGTCAAGGAAGCTGTTTGCGGCCGCATAGTTGCCCTGACCCGCGGAGCCGACGATCCCGGCCATCGACGAGAACATCACGAACGCCGGCAAGTCGACGTCGCGGGTCAGCTCGTGCAGGTTCCAGGCACCATCGACCTTGGCCCGCAACACCGTATCCACCCGCTGCGGGGTCAATGATGCGATCAATCCGTCATCGAGCACCCCGGCGGCGTGGAACACGCCCTTGAGCGGATATTGCGCCGGCAACTGGGCAAGCAGGCCCGCCACCGCATCGCGATCGGCGACGTCGCAGGCCACCACCGAAACCTGGGCACCGGCGTCTTCGAGCCGCTCCACCAGATCCGCCACCCCCTCGCCTCCGGCTCCGCTGCGGCTGACCAACACCACATGGGCAACCCCATAGCGCCCCACCAGATGGGCGGCCACCGCCGACCCGGCCATCCCGGTGCCGCCGGTGATCACCACGCTGCCGCCGGCCAGGCTGCCGCCGGAAGCCGCGAGCACCGCATTGCCGGGACCGTCGGGGATGGTGAGGACCACCTTGCCGGTGTGGCGGGCCTGACTGACGAACCGATACGCCGCCGAGGCGCAGCGCACGTCAAACGTCTTGACGGGCAGCGGCTTCAACACGCCGGTGTCGAACATCGCCATCAAGTCGGAGAGCATTGTCGCGGTGAGATCCGGGCCGGCCTCGATCAGGTCGAATGCCCGGTATTTCACGCCGTGGTGTTGTTGGGCCACCGTCTCCGGGTCGCGAAGGTCGGTCTTGCCCATCTCGATGAAGCGCCCGCCACCGACCAACAACCGCAACGACGCATCGAGGAACTCCCCGGCCAGGGAATTAAGCACCACATCCACTCCCACGCCGCCGGTCGTCGCCAGGAACTTCTCCTCGAAATCCACGGTGCGGGTGTCGCCGATGTGGTGGTCGTCAAAACCCATCGCCCGCAACGTGTCCCACTTGCCGCGACTGGCAGTGGCGAATACCTCAGCACCCCAATGCCGAGCCAACTGCACCGCCGCCATCCCCACCCCACCGGTGGCGGCATGCACCAAGACCCGTTCACCGGCTTTGACACCGGCCAACACCGACAACCCGTACAGGGCGGTCAAGAACACCACCGGCACACTGGCGGCCTGCGCCAACGACCATCCGGGCGGCACGGCCGACACCAACCGCGCATCCACGACGGCCTCAGACCCGACGACCCCTAACAAGCCCATCACCGGATCGCCCACGGAAAGCCCCTGGACTTCGGGCCCGACCTCGACGATCACGCCGGCGCCCTCGACGCCCAGCTCGCCGCCGCCGGGATACATCCCCAACGCCACCAGCACATCCCGGAAATTCACCCCGACCGCGGCCACCGCCACCCGCACCTGCCGGGCGCCTAGCTCCGCGCGGGGAAGGGTGCGCATCACCAGATCCTCGAGGGTGCCGCCGCCGCCAACGGTCATCCGCCACTGCCCTGCCGGCAACGCAGACACCGACCGCGCCGGGGTCAGCCGCGCCGCGTGCGCGATGCCGGAGCGCACCACCAATTGCGGCTCACCACAAGCGATGACGTCCGCAATGTCCAGGGATCCGTCGGAATCGATCAACACCACCCGGCCCGGCTGCTCGGCCTGCGCCGAACGCACCAACCCCCAGACCGCCGCACCCGCCAGATCCGTGACATCCTCACCGGCCAACCCCACCGCACCATGAGTCAGCACAACCAGCACCCGCGAATCGTCACCGGCCAGCCACGACTGCAAAACGCCCAAGGCTTCATGAGCGGCCGCGTACACCGACCCCACCGCGTCAGCAGTCCCGAAACTCGGCTCCCACACCGTGGCGTCCTCCGCGGCAACAGCGTTGAGCTCCAACGACACCGGCGACCACGTCACCTCGAGCAGCCCGCCGCCGGCCCGGGGGGCCGCCGCCGCCGTAAGTTGCGCGGCCGAGACGGGACGAACCACCAACTCGCGCACCGACAGAATCGGCAGGCCGGCGTCGTCGGCCAAGTCCACCGAGACCGCACTCACACCGACCGGTGCTATCCGGACACGGGCCCGCGACGCCCCGGCAGCATGCAGACAGACTCCCTGCCAGGAGAACGGCAGCATCGTCTCGGACTGGTCGCCGACCACTCCCATCGCATGCAGCGCGGCATCCACGAGCACCGGATGAATTCCGAAGCCGCTGACCTTGACTCCGGCGACCTCGGGTATGGCGACCTCGGCGAAGACTTCGTTGCCGAGGCGCCACATGGCGTGCAGACCCTGAAACGCCGGACCGTATTCGTATCCGCGTCGGGTCAGCTGCTGGTACGCGTCGGACACATCCACCGCTACTGCGCCCGCCGGCGGCCATACCGACAAGTCCGCGGCCGGATTGCCCAAAGCCGTGCTGCTCAATACCCCCTCGGCATGCAGTGCCCATTCCGAATCGGACTGCGCACCGCGCGAATACACTGATACGGACCGGTGACCCGAACTGCCCGCGGCACCCACGACGACCTGCACCTGGACGCCGTCGGCTGCCGGCAACAGCAGCGGCGCCGACAGCGTCAGCTCGTCGACGACGGCACAGCCGACCTCATCGCCGGCCCGCAGAGCCAACTCCACGAACCCGGCCCCCGGGAACAACACCACCCCGGAGACCGCGTGATCGGTCAGCCACGGTTGCGCTGCCAGCGACAGCCGTCCGGTCAGCACCACGGCACCGGAATCGGGCCGCTGCACCACGGCGCCCAGCAAGCCGTGCTCGGCTCCGGCTAAGCCCAACCCACCCAGGTCACTGCCGCCAATACCTAACGGCGGCAACCAAAATCGTCGACCCTGAAACGCATACGTCGGCAACTCGACGTGGCATCCGCCGGAGAACACCGAACGCCAATCCACGGCCACACCCGCGACATGGGCCTGGCCCGCGGACAACCAGAACCTGTCCAGCCCGCCATCGTCGCGGCCCAGCGACGGAATGACGATGGCATCGGCGAGGTTGCGGTCGGCGACAGTGTCTTCGATGCCGGCGATCAACACCGGATGCGGACTGGACTCGATGAATACCCGGTACCCGGCGTCGCTCGCGGTGCGCACCGCCTGTTCGAACTGCACAGTCTGGCGGATGCTGCGGTACCAGTAGTCGGCGTTCAAACCAGCTGTGTCGATGGGGTCGCCGGTGACGGTTGAGAAGAAGGTCACCGAGGAGGAACGTGGCTCGATGCCGGTCAGGGCGTGGGCGAGCGGCTCGCGAATCGCATCGACGTGCGCCGAATGCGAGGCATAGTCGACATCGATCCTGCGGGCCCGCACGTCGGCGCCCTCACAGCGCCGCATCAGTTCCTCTAGGGCGTCGACCTCTCCGGAGACGACGATGGCCGAAACACCGTTGACCGCAGCGATATTCAGGCGATCACCCGACTGCGCCAACAGCTCGCGTGCCTGCGGCAGACTGCACGCCAGCGAGACCATCCCCCGGCCCCCGACAACCGCACCAACAGCTGACTGCGCAAGGCAACGACCCGAGCGGCATCCTCCAGCGAGAGCGCACCGGCTACACAGGCCGCGGCGATCTCGCCCTGCGAGTGGCCGATGACCGCATCGGGATGAACGCCTACCGAGCGCCACAGTTCGGCCAGCGACACCATCATCGCCCAGAGGACGGGTTGCACCACATCCACCCGATCGACCCCCGGGGCGCCCGGCGCTCCCCGGATCACATCGATCAGAGACCATTCCACGTGCTGGCCGAGGGCCTTCTCGCAGCGGTTCAGCTGCTCGGCGAATACCTTTGAGCTGTCGAGTAATTCGGCTCCCATACCGATCCATTGCGAGCCTTGGCCGGGAAACACGAACACCGTCTTGCCGACGGTCTGCGCACGGCCCGCCACCACGTTCGCCCCCGGCTCACCGGCCGCCAACCCGGCCAGCCCCGCCATCAGCTCGTCGCGAGCCCCGACGACCACGGCCCGATGCTCGAACACCGAGCGCGTCGCCACCAGCGACCATCCCACATCGGTCGCACCAAGGTGCTGATCAGCCTCGACGTGTGCCAACAATCGCTGGGCTTGACCCGCCAGCGCCTCGGCGGAGCGGGCGGACAGTATCCACGGAACCACCGGCATGTCGCTATCGGCAGTAGCCCCAACGCTTTCCGCCGGCGGAGCTTGCTCGAGGATCACATGCGCATTCGTCCCGCTGATGCCGAACGACGACACGCCCGCCCGGCGCGGCCGATCTCGCAGCGGCCACGGCTGCGAGTCGGTCAGCAACGACACCGCGCCGGCCGACCAATCCACGTGCGGTGTAGGCACATCCACATGCAGCGTCTTGGGCATCACGCCGTGGCTCATCGCCTGCACCAGCTTGATCACACCGGCGACTCCCGCCGCTGCCGACGTGTGACCCATGTTGGACTTGATCGACCCCAACCACAGGGGCTGATCGGCGGGCCGATCCTGCCCGTATGTCGCCAAGATCGCTTGGGCCTCAATGGGGTCGCCTAACGTGGTGCCGGTCCCGTGGCCCTCGACCAGATCCACGTCCGCCGTACCCAGCCGCGCACTCTCCAGCGCCGCCCGGATCACCCGCTGCTGCGCCGGGCCGTTGGGGGTCGCCAGCCCGTTGGACGCGCCGTCCTGATTGACCGCGGAGCCCCGCACCACCGCCAACACCCGATGGCCCAATCGCCGCGCATCGGCCAGCCGCTCCACCACCAGTGCTCCGACGCCCTCTGAGAAGCCGGTTCCGTCCGCGGCACCGGCATACGCCTTGCATCGACCGTCGGCAGACAGCGCCCGCTGCCGGCTGAACTCCACGAACATCGCCGGGGTGGCCATCACCGTCACGCCGCCGACCAGCGCCACATCGCATTCGCCCGACCGCAGCGACCGCGCGGCCAGATGCAACGCCACCAACGACGACGAGCACGCGGTATCCACCGACACCGCCGGGCCCTCCAGCCCCAGGGAATACGCGACCCGCCCCGACGCGACACTCAGCGTCGAACCGCGCAGCCCGTATCTCTCCAGGTCCCCGGGCACCCGTCCCTGGCCCCCATACGAACCGTGGAATACCCCGACAAACACACCTGTCGCCGAACCCCGCAACGTGACCGGGTCAATCCCGGCCCGCTCCAACGCCTCCCACGACACCTCCAGCAACAAACGCTGCTGAGGATCCATCGCCAGCGCCTCGCTCGGCGCGATCCCGAAGAACGCTGCGTCGAAATCGGCGACATCCGCGAGGAATCCGCCGCTGCGCGTGTACGACTTGCCGGTCGCATCGGGATCGAGATCGAATAGTCCGGCCACATCCCAGCCACGGTCGGACGGGAAATCCGACACGACATCGCGTCCCTCAACCACCATCTCCCACAAGGCCTCCGGGGAGTCCACTCCACCCGGATAGCGGCACGCCATCCCCACCAAGGCCACCGGCTCGGTCGCCGCGGCCAGGTACTCGCGGTTCTCCCGCTTCAGCCGCTCATTCTCCTTGAGCGACGTTCGGAGGGCCCTGACCAGCTCTTCAGGAGTGGTATTCATCGAACCCGACCTTCCGTGCTGCCCAACCCAGCGGGCGAAGCCGCGCAATCGCGCCTAAATGCAAGATATCTGCACCCGAGAAACTCGAACTCAACAGTTCGATTGCCTACGAGAAGGAGAGTCCGCACGCCCGCATCAGTGCCAGCGCAGCAATACGAGTTCCGAACAGAAGCCAGGTCCCATCGCGATCATCAGACCGGGGCTTCCGCTGGGAGGCGGTTTGGCGAGGGTGTCGCGCAGCACGTGCAGCACCGACGCCGACGAGAGGTTGCCGACCTCGCCGAGCGAACGCCACGTCAGTTCGAGGGCCTCCGGCGGCAGGCCAAGCGCCGCGTTGATCGCCTCGATGACCTTGGGACCACCCGGGTGGCTCACGAAGGCGCCGACGTCCGTCGTGGTCAAGCCGTGCGCCCCCAGAAACTGGGTGACATCGGCTTCGATGTATTGCTCCACGATCGCCGCGACGTCCTTCGACAGCACGAGTTCGAACCCGGTGGTGCCGACGTCGTAGCCCATGGTGCGCAGCGAATCGGGGTAGAGATGGCTGCGCGAATCCAGGATCTCCGGGCCGCCCGCACCGATTTGTTCAGCGCGACGCTCGCCGACTGCTACCACCGCACCGGCGCCGTCAGCAAACAGCGCGCTGCCGACCATACCCGCCAGCGAGGGCTTGTACCCGGGGTAGGTAAGTGAGCAAAGCTCGATCGAGATCAAGGCCGCCACGCCGTCCGGAGTACCGCGCAGATGGTCGTGCAGCCGGGCCACGCCGGCCGCCCCGGCCACGCAGCCCAGGCCGAACAGCGGCACCCGCCGCACGTCGTCGCGCAGACCGAGCCGCCCCGCGATCCGGGCGTCCACCGACGGGATCGCCAAGCCGGTGACCGTCGTCGTGATCAGCACGTCGAGGTCGCGCGGTTGCAAACCCGCCTCGTCCAGGGCACCTAACAGCGCCTCGCAGCCCAGGTCAGCGGCGTTGTCGATGTAGACCTGGTTCGCGACGCCGAAGTCGGTCAGCGTGGGATAGCGCTCCAGGGGCATGACCAGATGGCGGCTGTTGACTTTGGCGCTGGTGTGCAGCTGCCGAACGATGTCTTCGTAGCCCTCGAACTCCGGGATGCTGACGAAGAAGTCAGTGAGTTCTCGCTGGGAATAGCGATACGGCGGCAACGCACCGGACACGCCTGCAATGACGCTCATTGGTCCCACCCCTTGGTGACGAACATGCAGGTCGAACGGTTCAACCTTTTGCCTCCGAGCTATGAGTTTAATCCGCTTACGCGTGCCGTGCCGCAATATGCCCCTGACCTGAGAGATCGCCGCAGCAAATCGCGAGTCGCGCGGCGCGAGTCATCTTGCGAATTACCCGCTAAGCCGCGACCGCAGCTCCGCAGAGGTGTCCAGGACGCCACGCAATTGCGCGGCGACTTGGCTGGGCGCAGTCCCACCGCGAGCGTCGCGCGACGACACCGACCCCTCGATGGTCAGCACCTCACGGACCTGCGCCGTCAGCTCGGGGCTGATGGCGGCCAGCTCGTCGTCGGTCAGCTCCTCGAGCCCGACACCGCGGCCCTCGGCGACGCGCACGGCCGCACCGGCGGCCTCGTGCGCCGATCGAAACGGGACACCTTGGCGGACGAGCCATTCCGCGATGTCGGTGGCCAGTGTGTAGCCGGCCGGGGCCAGCGCCGCCATCCGCTCGACGTGGAACGTCAGGCTGCCCACCAGCCCGGCCATCGCCGGCAACAGCAGCTCCAGCTGGGCCACCGAATCGAACACCGGCTCCTTGTCTTCCTGCAGGTCACGGTTGTAGGCCAGCGGCTGGGCCTTCAGCGTCGCGAGCAACCCGGCCAGGTTTCCGATCAGCCGGCCCGACTTGCCGCGGGCCAGCTCGGCGATGTCGGGGTTCTTCTTCTGCGGCATGATCGAGCTGCCGGTCGACCACGAATCATGCAAGGTGACGTAGCCGAACTCCGTCGAGCTCCACAGGATGATGTCCTCGGCCAGCCGCGACAGGTCGACGCCGATCATGGCGAAGACGAACGCCGCCTCGGCAGCAAAGTCCCGGGCGGCGGTCGCGTCGACCGAATTGGTGGCGGCCGCCGCAAAACCCAGGTCCGCGGCGATCGCGTCGGGATCCAGGCCCAACGACGAGCCGGCCAGCGCTCCCGATCCGTACGGCGACACCGCCGCACGTTTGTCGAAGTCCACGATGCGGTCCACGTCGCGCAACAAGGGATGAGCGTGCGCGAGCAGATGGTGGGCCAGCAGGATCGGCTGGGCGGACTGCATATGGGTTTTGCCGGGCATGATCGCCGTCGGGTGGGCGCCGGCCTGGGCGGTCAGCGCGCCGACGAGGTCCAGCGCTCCGGCGGCGACCCGTCGCACGGCATCGCGAAGCCACATCCGGAACAACGTGGCCACCTGGTCGTTGCGCGACCGGCCGGCCCGCAGCCGGCCGCCCAAATCGGGCCCGACCCGGTCGATCAGTCCACGCTCCAGCGCGCCGTGCACGTCCTCGTCGGTCACCAGCGGACCGAAGCTGCCGTCGGCGATGTCTTCGGCGAGGCTGTCCAGCCCGACCAGCAGCCCATCGCGCTGTTCTTCGGTGAGCAATCCGGCCCGGAACAGCACGATGGTGTGTGCCCGCGACGCGATGATGTCGTAGGGAGCCAGTACCCAGTCGAAGTGAGTCGACTTGCTCAGTGCCGCCAGCGCCTCGGACGGCCCGTCGGCGAACCGACCGCCCCACAGCGATCCTTCGCGAGTGCTCACGTTTCGTCCGGGCCCTCTTCCGAGGCCTGGTCCCGGCGGGCGGCCAGCTTCGACGACAAGCCGTGGACGTAGACGAAGCCCTTCGACATGGACTGGTCGAAGGTGTCGCCCTCGTCGTAGGTGGCCAGATTGAAGTCGTAGAGCGACTCGGCGCTGCGGCGGCCGTTCACCGCAATGTGGCCGCCGTGCAACACCATCCGGATCTCCCCGGACACGTGCTCCTGGGTCTTGGCCACGAAGGTCTCCAACGCGACCTTCAGCGGCGAGTACCACAGCCCGTCGTACACCAATTCACCCCAGCGCTGGTCGGTCTGCCGCTTGAACCGGGCCAGCTCGCGCTCCAGCGTGACGTGTTCGAGTTCGGTGTGGGCGGTGATGAGCACCATCGCGCCGGGAGCCTCGTAAATCTCGCGGCTCTTGATGCCCACCAGCCGGTCCTCGACGACGTCGAGGCGCCCGACGCCCTGGGCCCCGGCGCGACGGTTGAGTTCCTCGATGGCCTGCAGCATCGTCACCGGCTTGTCGTCGATCGACACCGGGACGCCGCGTTCGAAACCGACGATCACCTCATCGGGTGTGCTCCAGTTGAGGGTGGGGTCTTCGGTGTAGTCGTAGACGTCCTTGGTCGGCGCATTCCACAGGTGTTCCAGGAAGCCGGTTTCCACCGCGCGGCCCCACACGTTCTGGTCGATGGAGAACGGCGAGCGTTTGGTGACGTTGATCGGGATCGCGTTCTCCTCGGCGAACGCGATCGCCTTCTCGCGCGTCCACGCGTAGTCGCGGACCGGGGCAAGCACCTCCAAATCCGGTGCCAGCGAAGCGAATCCGACTTCGAACCGGACTTGGTCATTGCCCTTGCCGGTACAGCCGTGCGCGACGATGCCGCCACCGTGCTCGCGGGCGGCCGCAACCAGATGCTTGACGATCAGCGGCCGGCTGATGGCCGATACCAGCGGGTAGCGGTCCATGTACAGCGCGTTGTTCAGGACGGTGGGCAGGCAGTATTCCTCGGCGAACTCGTCGCGGGCATCGACGACGACGGCCTCGACCGCACCGCAGTCCAGGGCCCGCTGGCGGATGAGTTCCATGTCTTCGCCGCCCTGGCCGAGGTCGATCGCCACCGCCACGACCTCACGGCCGGTCTCCTTGCCTATCCAGCTGATGGCCACCGAAGTGTCCAGACCGCCGGAATACGCCAGGATGACGCGTTCTGACATGAATCAATCTCCAATCCGCAATCTATTTAAGGTTTTCCAGAGTGCTGGCCAGCTCGGCGCCGGTCATCGGCTCCCGAGCGGCCACGAAGAGGGTGTCGTCCCCGGCGATGGTGCCGACGACGTACGGTAACGCCGCACGATCGATTGCGCTGGCTAAATAGTCAGCTGCGCCCGGCGGAGTTCGCAGCACCGCGAGGTTCGCGCTGGCGTCGGTGGACACCAACAGCTCGCTCAGCAGCCGTGACAGCCGTGCGGTGCCCCCGGAGACGCCGCGCACCGGGCTGCCGTCCTCGGGGACGACGTAGACCCCGACGCCGCCGTCGGCACCGCGCAGCTTCACCGCGCCGAGCTCTTCCAGATCGCGTGACAGCGTGGCCTGGGTGACGTCGATGCCCTCGTCGGCCAGTAGCCCCGCAAGTTCGGTTTGGCTGCGCACCGGGGCAGACGACAGGATTGCCACGATGCGGGCCTGCCGACTGACGCGGGTGGTCTCGGCGGTGGCCTTGGTGCGGGTCATCGGGACCGCTCCAGCAGCCACACCAGCAGCGCTTTCTGGGCGTGCAGCCGGTTTTCGGCCTCGTCCCAGACCACGCTGGCCGGTCCGTCCATCACCTCGTCGGTGATCTCGTCGCCGCGATGGGCCGGAAGGCAGTGCAGCACAATGGCTTCCGAATCCGCCAGCCCCAGCAGCTGCGTGTTGATCTGAAACGGCCGAAACGGCTTGACCCGGTCCAGCCCGTCGGATTCTTGTCCCATCGACGTCCAGGTATCGGTCACCAAGACGTCGGCGCTCGCGGCCGCCGCGTCCGCATCAGTGGTCACGGTGACCGAGGCGCCGGTTTCCGCGGCGCGCCGCTCGGCGGCGGCCACCACGGCTGGGTCCGGCGTGAAGCCGTCCGGGGCGGCGACCGTCACGTGGATGCCGGCGGTGACCGCACCGAGCATCAGGGAATGCGCCATGTTGTTGGCGCCGTCGCCGAAGTAGGACAGGGCCAAACCGCGCAACGACCCCTTGTGTTCGGCGATGGTCTGCAGATCGGCCAGCACCTGGCAGGGATGGAACGTGTCGGACAGCGCATTGACCACCGGCACCGTCGCTGTCGAGGCCAGGGAGTCGAGCCGGTCTTGTCCGAAGGTCCGCCAGACGATGGCGTCGACATAGCGGGACAGCACCTGCGCGGTGTCCTGCAGCGTCTCGTCGCGGCCCAGCTGGGTGGTGCCGCTGTCGACGACGACGGCATGCCCGCCCAGCTGGGCGATGCCCACCTCGAACGAGAACCGGGTGCGGGTGGAGTTCTTGTCGAATAGGACCGCGACGCCGCGCGGGCCTTCGAGGGGACGGCGGCTGAACGGGTTCTTCTTCAGCTCGGCGGCCAGCGCGAGGACCTCGGCCTGTTCATCCGGGGACAGATCGTCGTCGCGCAGGAAATGGCGGGTCACGCCGGGGCCCCGGCCGTGTCGAGGATGCCGGGCAGCGCGGTGATGAAGCTGTCGATCTGAGCCTCGGTGATCACCAGCGGCGGCGCTAACCGGATGACGTCGGCTCCGGCGGCGTTGACCAGGAATCCGCCGTCGCGCGCGGCGGCCTCGACGTCCTTGGCGCGTGGCGCGGTCAGCACCACCCCGCACAGCAGCCCGCGGCCCCGGGTGTGGTCGATCAGCGGGTGGCCGAGCGATTCGATGCCCTGGCGCAGCGACTTGCCTAACACCTCGGCGTGCCGGATCAGGTCGTCGTCGACCAATACCCGCAGCACCGCGCGTGCGGCCGCGGTGCATACCGGGTTGCCGCCGAAAGTGCTGCCGTGCAGGCCGGGTGTCAACAGTTCGGCGGCGGGCCCGACGGCCAGCACCGCACCAATCGGCAGTCCGCCACCGAGCCCCTTGGCCAGGGTCACCACGTCGGGGGTGATGCCGTCGTGCTGATGTGCGAAAAAGGCTCCGGTGCGGCCGATTCCGGTCTGCACCTCGTCGAGGACCAGCAGGGCGCCGTGCCGTGTCGTGATGTCGCGAGCCGCCGCCAGGTAGCCCGCGGGCGGGACCACGACACCGCTCTCCCCCATGATCGGCTCCAGGAATACCGCCGCGGTGTCGTCGTCGACGGCGGCGGCGAGCGCGTCGGCGTCGCCGTACGGCACGTGGGTGACGTCGCCCGGCAACGGCTCGAACGGCGCCTGCTTGGCCGGCTGGCCGGTCAGTGCCAGCGAGCCCATCGTGCGCCCGTGGAAACCCTCCTGCGCGGCAACCAGTTTCGTGCGGCCGGTGAGCCGGGACAGCTTGAACGCCATCTCGTTGGCTTCGGTACCCGAGTTACAGAAG
Source organism: uncultured Actinomycetota bacterium (assembly GCA_963832935.1). Classification (GTDB taxonomy): domain Bacteria; phylum Actinomycetota; class Actinomycetes; order Mycobacteriales; family Mycobacteriaceae; genus Mycobacterium. Next base: position 493,345 of record CAWHWA010000003.1, on the reverse strand, counting down.
AAGACCCGGGTCGGGGTGTCGGTGGCCAGCAGGGCAACCAATTCCTCGGCCAGTGCGACACCAGGCTCGGTGGCATAGAAGTTGGAGGTGTGTCCCAGCGTCGACATCTGCTGTGTGACGGCCTCGATGACGGCCGGGTGGCGATGGCCGAGAACGTTGACCGCGATGCCACCGAGCAGGTCGAGATAGCTCTTGCCGTCGACGTCGGTGACCACGGCGCCGTCACCACTGGCCAGGGCCACCGCCGGGGTGCCGTAGTTGTTCATCATCACGGCTTCCCACCGCTTGCGCATGGTGTCGGTGTGGGTCATGCCACCACCACCTTGGTGCCGGTGCCCGCGTCGGTGAACAGCTCCACCAGCACACAGTGTTTGACCCTGCCGTCGATGACGTGGGCGCTGGGCACGCCTCCTGCGACTGCTCTGAGACAGGCCTCAATCTTGGGGATCATGCCCGCCTCCAAAGTGGGTAGCAGTTGCGCCAATGTGGCAGTGTCGATTTCGCTGACCAGCGAACCGCGGTCTGGCCAGCTGGTGTACAGGCCCTCGACATCGGTGAGCATCAAAAGTTTTTCGGCACCGAGCGCCTCGGCCAGCGCGGCGGCGGCGGTGTCGGCGTTGATGTTGTGGACCACACCTTCGGCGTCGGGCGCGAGCGTCGACACTACCGGAATGCGGCGCGCCGCAATCAGATCCAGCACCGCAGCCGTATTGACCTTGTCGACGTCGCCGACCAGGCCGATGTCGGTGGCCACGCCGTCGACGGTGACGCTGCGCCGCACCGCGGTGAAAAGCTGGGCGTCCTCGCCGGTGATGCCGACGGCGTAGGGCCCGTACGCGTTGATCAGGTTGACCAGTTCGCGGCCCACCTGCCCGAACAGCACCATGCGCGCAACGTCGAGTACTTCCGGTGTGGTGACGCGGAATCCACCCTTGAAGTCACCCTTGTCGATGCCGAGCCGGCGCAGCATAGCGGTGATCTGCGGTCCGCCGCCGTGCACGACGACGGGGTGGATTCCGCAGTTACGCAGAAACGCCATGTCCGCGGCGAACGCCTGGCGCAGCGTCTCGTCGGTCATCGCGTTGCCGCCGTATTTGACCACGACGATCTTGCCGTGCAGCTGCTTGAGCCAAGGTAGCGCTTCGGCCAGCACCTGGGCTTTGACCTGGGTAGGTAATTCGTCGGTATTGATCGTCATGTGCTGTAGGCCGAATTCTCTTCGACGTAGGCGTGTGACAGATCCGTGGTCCGGATGGCGCCCTGGCCATCGCCGAGGCCGAGGTCGACGATGACGTCGATGTCGGTCCCCGACAGATCCACATCGCGCGAGCCCGGCGCCCCGGCCCCATCGACGCAGACCACAGAACCGTTGAACGACACAGTGATTCGATCGGGATCGATGACGACCCCCGGCGCCAGGCCGACCGCCGCCACCACCCGGCCCCAGTTGGGATCCGACCCGAACATCGCGGTCTTGACCAGGCTGTCGCGGGCGATCGCCCGGGCGGCCAGCACCGCGTCGGCCTCGGAGGCGGCCCCGGTCACTGTTACGGTGACCCGCTTGGTCACTCCCTCAGCGTCGGCTTGCAGCTGAAGACAGAGGTCGTCACAGACCCGCTGTACGGCATCGTCGAGATCGGCCTGCGACGGGGCGACCCCACTGGCACCTGATGCCAGCAGCAGCACGGTGTCGTTGGTCGAACAGCAGCCGTCGATGTCGAGTCGATCGAAGGTGCGGCCGGATGCGCGGCGCAGCGCCTCGTCGAGCGCGGCCGAGTCGGCAACCGCGTCGGTGGTCAGCACGCACAGCATGGTGGCCAGCGACGGCGCCATCATGCCCGCGCCTTTTGCCATGCCGCCGACCGTCCAGTTGTTTTTATGGTGCAGCGCAACCTGTTTGGGCACCGTGTCGGTGGTCATGATGGCGTGGGCGGCGTCCTCGCCGCCGGTCAGTCCGCCATGCATTTCGTGCACGATGTGCGCGACGCCGCCCAGCACCTTGTCCATCGGCAGCCGGTCGCCGATCAGACCGGTGGAGCAGACGGCGACCTCGATGGCCCCGGTTTCGGTCCCCCAGTCCGACAACGCGGCCGCGACCGCCTCCGCGGTGGCGTGGGTGTCCTGGAAGCCGGCCGGCCCGGTGCAGGCATTGGCGCCGCCGGAGTTGAGAATCACCGCGCGCACCTGGCCAGTGGTGAGCACCTGTTGAGTCCACAGCACCGGCGCGGCCTTGACCTGGTTGCGGGTGAACACCGCGGCGGCCGCGTAGTCGGGTCCTTCGTTGAAGACCAGAGCGAGGTCGGGAGCCCCGGATTTCTTGAGTCCGGCGGCGATGCCTGCGGCGCGGAAGCCTTCGGGCGCGGTGACGCCCTGGGTGCGCACCAGCCGCGCCTTGTCGTCGGGGTGGGTCATGGCGCCACCCCGACCACCGAAAGACCTGCTGTCTCCGGCCAACCCAACGCCAGATTCATGGACTGCACCGCGGCGCCGCCGGTGCCCTTGACCAAGTTGTCGATCGCGGCGATCGCGACGAACGTCTCGGCGGCCTCGTCCACCGCGACAGCGACCTGCGCGGCGTTGCTGCCGATGACCGAGCCGGTGCGGGGCAGCTGCCCTTCGGGCATCAGGTAGATGAAAGGTTCGGCGTCGTAAGCCTTTTCATATGCCGCCCGCAGCTGCGACAGCGGTGCCTGGGTGCGCGCGGTGCAGGTGGCCAGGATGCCGCGTGAGGTCGGGATGAGCACCGGCGTAAACGACACCGTGACATCGCGATTGGTGACGGCCCGCAGCCCCTGGGCGATCTCGGGGGTATGCCGGTGGGCGCCGGCGATGTTGTACGCGCGCGCCGATCCGATGACCTCCGAGCCGAGCAGGTCGGTCTTGGCCGCGCGGCCGGCTCCGGAGGTGCCGCTGACGGCGACCACGGTGACGGCGGGTTCGACAAGGTCCTCGGCCACCGCGGGCAGCAATGCCAGCAGCGCCGCGGTCGGATAGCAGCCCGGCACCGCGATGCGGCGGGCGCCACGCAGCCGCTCGCGTGCCCCGGGCAACTCCGGCAGGCCGTAGGGCCAGCTGCCGGCATGCGGGGACCCGTAGTAGTGCTCCCATGCCGACGCGTCGGTCAGCCGGAAATCCGCACCGCAGTCGATGATCAGGGTGTCGGGGCCGAGCTGCTCGGCCAGTGCTGCCGAATGCCCGTGTGGCAAGCCCAGGAACACGACGTCATGGCCGCTCAGCACGTCAAGCTCGGTGGGCTCGACCACTCGCTGGGCCAGCGGAATCAGGTGCGGATGATGCTCTGCGAGCGTGCTGCCGGCACTGGCCGCCGCGGTCAGCGCCCCGATCGTGAGCCGGCCGTCGCTGTAGGCCGGATGCCCGAGCAGCAACCGCAGGATCTCTCCGCCCGCATAGCCGCTGGCACCGGCAATCGCCACCTTTATCGCGTCGGCCATTCGGGCAATTCTGCATGATTATGCAGTCGTTTGCAAATCCATGCTTAGAGCTCGATGCGCGGGTTTCAGGCGCGCAGTACGGCGCCCACCACGTCGGCGGCGCGGCGCACGGCGGCATCGCGGGCCGCACTGGCGTCGTCTTCGGTCAGCGTGCGATCCGGCGCGCGGAACCGCAGCGCAAACGTCAGCGACTTGCGGTTCGCGCCGACCTGCGGGCCGGTGAACACGTCGAACAACTGCATGTCCTCCAGCAGCTCGCCGGCGCCCTCGCGCACGGCGTCGGCCACGGCCTGGGCCGGAACGTCCGCGGACACCACGAGGCTGACGTCCTGGAAGACGGCCGGGAACGGCGACACCCTGGGCGCCGGCAACAGCTCGGTAAGGGGCAGAGCATCGAGGTTGAGCTCCAGGGCACAGGTCCCCCTCGGCAGGCCGGAACGCTCGATGACGGCCGGATGCAGCTGACCCGCGTGACCGATGAGAGTGTCCCCGACGAGAACCTCGGCGCACCGGCCGGGATGCCACGGCAGGTTTTGGGCCGCCCGGAGCGTGACCTCAATTCCACTGGCGCGAGCGATGATTCGCACTGCTTCAAGTGCATCGGCGGCATCGACTCCGCGGCCCGGGCCCCAGGGGCCTCGCGGTTCACGCAGCCCGGCCAACACCGCGGCGACGTGCTGCGGCTGCTTTGGCAGCGACGCGTCGAGCATGGCAATCTCGGCATCGGTGGGCCGGCGGTCCACGGGGATGAGCTCGACGCGCTGGGTCTGCTCGGTCGGCTGCACCACCTGCGCGATGGCATACAGCGCTGCGTCGACTAGGCCTCGGGATACGTTGCGCCCCAATGCTTCCAGCAATCCAGGCAGCAGCGTGGTGGCCAGCTCAGGGCGATCGGCGTCCAGTGGGTTGAGCACCCGCGTCGTCGAGCGTCGCGGGTCGTCGGCCGGCAGACCCCAGAGGTTGAACACGCCGGCGGGCAAAAACGGGGTCGGCAGGATCTCGACGTACCCGGACTGCGCGAGGGATTTACCGATCGCGCGCCGGCGTTTCTGCACCGCGGTCAGTCCCCGGCCCGCGGGCGCGGCTGGCAGCACCGACGGGATGACCTCCAGCCCCTCCAGCCGCAGCACCTCCTCGACAAGGTCGGCGGGCTGCAACAAATCGGGCCGCCAGCTCGGCGGTGTCACCGTCAGCAGGTCGCCGTTTTCGGCTACCGCAGCACCGATTTGGGCGAGGCGCCGGGCGGTCGTGCCCGGGGCGTAGTCCACCCCGGCGAAACGGTCCGGCAGATCAACGGCCATCGAGATCGGCGGTAATGACCAGTCGTCCCGCGGCGGATCTCCTCGCCAATCGGTCAGGGTCCCAGATACCGCTCCCCCGGCGATGTCGGCCAGCAGCGCAGCACATCGGTCCAGCGCGGCCACCGAAATGGCCGGGTCGACGCCGCGCTCGTAACGACGGGCAGCCTCACTGGGCAGGTGCAGCCGCCGCTGAGTGCGCGACACGGCGGCCGGGTCCCACACCGCCGACTCCAGCAGCACGTCGGTGGAATCGGCACGGACCTCGGTGCTTGCCGCACCCATCACGCCGCCGATCGCGGTCGTCGCGACGTCATCGACGATCAGAACATCCGCCGGATCGAGCTTGCGCTCAACGTCATCGAGCGTGACGACCGTCTCGCCGGGCCGGGCGAACCGCACCTCGAAATCACCGGTGATGCGGTTGCGGTCATGGGCGTGCATCGGATGGCCCAGTTCCAGCATCACGTAGTTGGTCACATCCACGGCCGGGGAGGTCGCGCGGATGCCGCAGAGCAGCAGCCGGCGCTGCAGCCACCAGGGCGACACCGCGGCGGGATCGATCCCGGTGACCGGGCGCAGCGCGAACCGGCGAACGCCGGTTTCCGCCTGCACCGTCAGCGGCCATGCCTCTCCGTCGGCCGGCAACGGCTTCACCTCCGCCGGGTCGACGAAGTCCAAGTCGTAGGCGCAGGCGATCTCGCGAGCCAGGCCGCGCACCGACATGCCGTAACCACGGTCGGGGGTGATGGCCATGTTGAAGACCACATCGTCTAGTCCGAGCACTTCGGCCCCGCTGGCGCCCGGTTCGGCCGTTCCCGGTGGCAGCACCAGAATCCCGGAATGCTCGGCCCCCAAGCCGAGTTCGGCCGCCGAGCAGATCATTCCGTCGGAGTTACGGCCATAGGTCTTGCGGGCGGCGATGGCAAAGCCGCCCGGCAGCGTGCTACCGGGCAGTGCCACCACCACCAGATCGCCGACCGCGAAGTTCGTTGCACCACAAACGATTCCGCGGTCCTCTTCCGAGCCGACATCCACCAGGCAGGCACGGATCGGCTTCTTGAAATCGGTGAGCTCCTCGATGGCGGTCACCCGGCCCACGGTCAGCGGGCCGTCGACCGGACCCAGGGTGATGACTTCCTCGACCTCGTGGCCGATGCGCACCAGCGTCTGCTCGAGATCGCTCGCAGCGACATCCCAGCCCGGCGCTCCGGCGGCAACCACCTCGCGCAGCCAGCTATACGGAATACGCATTACAGACCCACCCCGAACGGCAACGAGAATCGGATGTCGCCTTCGACCATGTCGCGCATGTCGGGGATGCCGTTGCGGAACTGCAGGGTGCGTTCCAGGCCCATCCCGAAGGCGAACCCCGAGTAGACCTCGGGATCAATTCCGGCGGCGCGCAACACGTTTGGGTGAACCATCCCGCAGCCACCCCACTCCACCCAGCCGGCGCCGCCCTTCTTGCCGACGAACCAGACGTCGACCTCGGCGGACGGCTCGGTGAACGGGAAGAAGTGCGGCCGGATCCGGGTGCGGGCCTCGGGGCCGAACTCCGCGCGCGCGAACGCGTCGAGCGTCCCGCGCAGGTGCGCCATCGACAGACCACGATCGACGGCCAGACCCTCGACCTGATGGAACACCGGCGTGTGGGTGGAGTCGAGTTCGTCGGTGCGGAAGGTGCGCCCGATCGAGACGATGTAGACGGGCAGCTCGCGCTCCAGCAGGGTGCGCACCTGCACCGGCGAGGTGTGGGTGCGCAGCAGCTGCCGGGAATCCTCCGGGCGCGACATAGAAGGTGTCCTGCTCGCTGCGCGCGGGATGGTCGGGCGGGAAGTTCAGGGCATCGAAGTTGAACTGTTCGGTTTCGACCTCGGGGCCCTCAGCCAGCTCCCAACCCATCGCGATGAAGGTGTCGGCGACGTGTTCGGCCAGGATCGTGATCGGGTGCCGGGCGCCGGGGGGCTGCCGAGTCGACGGCAGGGTGACGTCGATGCTTTCGGCGACCAGCACGGCCGCGTCGCGCTCGGCACGCAGCACCGCCAGTCGTTCGTCGTAGTTGCGTTGGACCTCGCCGCGTGCGGTGTTGACGCGCTTGCCGGCATCGGAGCGCTCCTCCTTGGCCAGTCTCCCCAGCGCTTGCCTGGCCAGCGCCACCCGTGAGCGGTCGCCGAGGTGCTCGGTTTTGATGAGTGCCAGCGCGTCGAGGTTTTCGGCAAGTCCGATGGCCTGCCGGGCGGCGCTGACCGCCTCGGCCAACGCTTCCGGCGACAGGTCGACGGGTTGATCACCCACGCGGCGACACTCTCCTTGCTGACGAGGCTGTACAGGCTGCCCGCATCGTCGCCGAACGGGGCAGGCTTGAGCGCGGCACGGGTCGAGTGCCGATCATATGTGACTCGGTGCGTTCGGATGGGCGCGCGTTTGCGTTGCGCGGCGCGACGGCCTGTGGTGCTTCTAGCCGACCAGGACCGGCTGCTGGCCCGTGGGCGCTTCCGTGTCGTCCGCCGCCGACCGCCGGCAGCATGTTGCGCGGGTCCCTGAGCTGGGCGATCTTGTAAGCCACAAACGCACCGAGGGCCCCGACGACGGGCGCGGCGGCCATCGTCCCCCAGCCGTGGGCCAGGACCAGGAACCCGAAGCCGGACGACGCCACCAGCATCGAAAGCAGCACCGGCGTCCAGCGGATCGGTTGACGGAACCGGGCGGACACCAGCACGCCCAGGATCACGGCGACGGTGTGCCCGGCATCGGTGAAGTCGCCGCCGATGATCGCCGAGGCCAGGCCCGCCGAGATCCACCAGCCGACCCACGCCGGACGCCACCGCTGGGGTATCGCCGCCGTCATCGCGCCGAGCACCGCGAGCGCGCCATAGCTCATCCCGACGTCGCTGGCTCGGGCAACGGAGATCGGCAGCCAGCCGACCTCAACCGCGGCGGCAAGAGCGGCGGCCACCACCAGCGTCGCGCCGATATGACCGACTACGAATGCGACCACCAGCCGGATCGTCTGCAGATGCAGCTCCGCAAGAGCCAGCAGGCAGGTCAGGAAGGGCAACCAGAAATAGAGCGGACCGGCGTCCACGACTAACGCGCTGCCCAGCAGCGTTCCCACGTGTCCGTGCGCCAAGTTATGCAGGTTGGTGCTCGCGCGCTGGACGATGACGTCATGCGCATGCTGGCCAAGCACCAGGATGGCGCAGCTGACGGCAAGCAGAACCGCTACATACCCCACGGTGAACCGGACCCGGGCAAGCCGGGAAAATATGCCCCCACACATTGAATCCATTATGACGGCTAAATTGTTTCGGCTTTGTGATGGGACGCTGTCAACTCCCTAAGAGTATTCCAGGCGATATATCGCCAAGTCCGGCGGGACGCCAGGGGTCTTGGGCGAAAACACGGATTTACGTGCACGTTTAGCGACGACGCCGAACGCGTCCAGCTCGCTTTGCGGGATGAGATCCAGCGCCGAGCTCGAAACCATGATCCCGCCCTTGGTGGCGCGGTCCATGACGCGAGCGGCGATATTGACGTCGACACCGAGCCAGTCGGCGGCCAACCGCTGCGGCCGGCCGGTGTGGATCCCGACCCGCATCCGCGGCCGATAACCCGCCACTTCGACCGACTTCATCGCCTCGTCGGCGGCCAGCACGGCCCGCACCGCGACGTCGCGGATGGCGGAACACCGCCATGATGCCGTCGCCCATCCGTTTGACGATGTGCCCGCCCGCATCGAGCAGCGGCGGTTCGACGGCCCGCGCGACCTGGCGCAGCAGGGTCAGCGCCGCATCGTCACCGGCCTGCAGTGACCACGTCGAAAAGCCAACCAGGTCGGTGAACACCAGCGTCACCTCAGGATTTGCCGGCCGTCGCGACACCGCCTCGGTCAGCGCCTGCCACACCTGCAGCACGCTCAAACTGACCTCGCGCGACGCCGCGTCGCGGTCTCCCAGCAGCCGGTCGGCAGCTCGGGCCGCCGCGCGCGGGCCGCCTTCACCCGCCGTCGACAGCGGGTCACCGAATTCGGGATCCCCGGGCAACAGCCGTCGCGCCCGCCGGAGGAACGCCACCACGCCCGGGCTGCGATTGGTGGTGTGCCACCACTGTGTCGCGGTGTGTATCGGCCGTCGCCCTGAGGCAGAAGGTGAGTCGGGAGGCGCCACCGTCGTCACCGATTCCGAGTCCGTTGCAGAGTCCGTTTCAAAGGGCTCGCCCGGATCCGGATCGCGAGGCGCGAGTTCCACCTGGCAAGGGTAAGTAGTTTCGGGGAAGCCGGGCAATGACGCCCACCCGATTTGTGTCACACATCGCATCAAACGTCCTGATCACGAGGCTGCCACACCATTGTGGAATCTCGGTAACACCTTCGCGTGGCGGACGCCGAAATCGTAGACAACGCGCGTTGTCAAAGTTATCGTGAGCGCAGTCAGGAAGTTAGGGAGGTCGCGATGACTGCCGTATCGACCACATGCGCCGATCCGCTCGGACCAGATTCCCTCACCTGGAAGTACTTTGGCGATCTGCGCACCGGAATGATGGGCGTCTGGATCGGCGCGATCCAGAACATGTACCCACAGCTCGGCGCCGGCGTCGAGGACCATTCGATCCTGCTGCGCGAGCCCCTGCAGCGGGTGGCCCGGTCGGTCTACCCGATCATGGGCGTGGTCTACGACGGGGATCGTGCGCCCCTGACCGGTAAGCAGATCAAGCACTTCCACGACACCATCAAGGGCACTGACGCCGACGGGCGCCGCTATCACGCGCTGAACCCCGAGACCTTCTACTGGGCGCACGCCACGTTCTTCATGCTCGTCGTCAAGGTGGCCGAGTACTTCTGCGGCGGTTTGACCGAGGCCGAGAAACGCCAGCTGTACGACGAGCACGTGCAGTGGTATCGGATGTACGGGATGAGCATGCGGCCGGTGCCCGAATCGTGGGAGGAATTTCAGGAGTACTGGAATCGCGTCTGCCGCGACGAGCTGGAGATCAACCAGGCGACGCTGGAAATCTTCCGGTTGCGCATTCCCAAGCCGAAGTTCGTCCTGATGCCCACGCCGATCTGGGACCAGATGTTCAAGCCGCTGGTGGCCGGTCAGCGCTGGATCGCGGCCGGGCTATTCGAGCCCGCGGTGCGCGAGAAGGCGGGCATGCGCTGGACGCCGGGCGACGAGATCTTGCTGCGCGTGTTCGGCAAGCTGGTCGAGCTGGCGTTCCTGGCGGTTCCCGACGAAATCCGGCTGCACCCACGGGCGCTGGCCGCCTACCGCCGCGCGGAAGGCCGGTCTCCGATCGACGCGCCGCTGGTCGAGGCGCCGGAGTTCGTGGCCCCACCACGCGACCGTCGCGGGCTGCCGATGCATTACTTCCCGCCCCACAAGTCGTTGATCGAGCGCGCCGGGTCGCTGGTGCACACCACCCTCTCGCTGGCCGGGCTGCGCCCCGCCCGGGGCCGCAGAAAAGCGGCGTAACGCCGCCTAAAAGCGCTCGAGCACACCCAGAGCCTGTGCACTCTGGTACAGACAGATCGCTGCGGCGGCGGCCACGTTCAGGCTCTCCGCGCCGCCCGACATCGGGATGCGCACGCAACGGTCTGCTTGGTCGGTGATCTCTTCGGGCAAGCCGTGTGATTCGGGCCCGAACAGCCACGCCGTCGGCTTGCCCAGCAACTCGCCGGCCTCGTCCAGGCGCGTCGGGCCGTCGACCGTGGTGGCCAGCGTCTGCAGTCCGGCGGCCTGCACCGCGGTGATGACCGCCTCGACGTCAGGGGCGGTGACAACCGGGAGCGAGAAGATGCTGCCGGCCGACGCGCGCAGGCACTTGCCGTTGTAGGGGTCGACGCTGTGCCCGGCGAGGATCACCGCCGCGGCACCCATGGCGTCGGCGAGGCGGATCAGCGTGCCCGCATTACCCGGCTCGCTGATCTCGACGGCAACCGCGATCAGCCGCGGCGAGCCGGCGAGCACCTCCTGCAGTCCGGCCGCCGGCATTTCGCACACGGCCACCAGCCCCGCCGGAGTCACGGTGTCGGACAAGGCTTTTGCCGCACGCTCGCTGACCACATGGACCGGGCACTGCTGATTGGCCAGCAGTGTTGCGTGGCGCTGCGCGGCGAGTTCGGTGACGAAGACATCGCGAACCAGCCCGCGCGCCGACGCGGCCTCGAACAGGTTAAGACCTTCGGCCAGAAACTGATTCGCCCGCCGTCGCCCGACATGGCGATGCAATTTGACCGCCGCGGCCACCCGGGCCGAGCGCTCGGTGAGCACCGGAGTTAAGCAGCTTCTCCGGAGGGCGCGTTGACGTCCTTAGGCAGTGCCGCCCGGGCGACGTCGACCAGCGCCGTGAACGCACGCCGCATCGGTGATCGCAATGTCGGCAAGGTTTTTACGGTCGACTTCCACACCCGCGGCCTTCAGACCCTGGATCAGCCGGTTGTAGGTGATGTCGTTGGCGCGCGCCGCCGCGTTGATCCGCGAGATCCACAATTTGCGGAACTCGCCCTTACGCGCCCTGCGGTCGCGATAGGCGTAGCCCAGCGAATGCAGTTGCTGCTCTTTGGCTTTGCGGTAGAGCCGGGACCGCTGGCCGCGATAGCCTTTCGAGGCCGTCAGGATGCTGCGCCTCTTCTTGTGGGCGTTGACTGCCCGCTTTACGCGTGCCATGGATGTTCCTACTCTCGTTCAGACGTAAATGGTCGGGGTGCCGGTGCCAGGTGTTTGTATGCCTTGGCCCGGCGCTGGGCCTATCGAAGGTCAGCCGTTGAGCATTGACTTGACACGCTTGGTGTCATTGGCCGCGACCGTGATACGGCCATCGAGCCGCCGCGTTCGTTTGGTCGATTTGTGCTCGAGCAGGTGCCGGCGATTGGCTTGCTGGCGGACGATCTTTCCGGTCCCGGTGCGCCGGAATCGCTTTGTCGCTCCGCTGTGGGACTTGGCCTTGGGCATGTTTCCTCTAGTTCTCGCTGTTGCGCTGTTTTCGTGTCAGGTCAGTTCGGTGAAGCCGCGGTGTCGCCGGTTTCGTCGACGTCGTGCTCCGGCTCGGCTCCCGCCTCTTCGGGGTGCCGCGCTCTGGCGCGTGTCTTCGCGCCGCGGTGCGGTGCCAGCACCATCGTCATGTTGCGGCCGTCCTGCTTCGCGGACGTTTCGACGAATCCGTATTCGGCGACGTCCCCGCCCAGCCGCTGGAGCAACCGGTAGCCCAGCTCGGGCCGCGACTGCTCACGTCCGCGAAACATGATGGTGACCTTTACCTTCGATCCCGCCTCCAGGAAGCGAATTACGTGGCCCTTCTTGGTCTCGTAATCGTGATCGTCGATCTTGGGTCGCAGCTTTTGCTCTTTGACCACGGTCTGCTGCTGGTTCCGACGGGATTCGCGCGCCTTTTGCGCCGCCTCGTACTTGAACTTGCCGTAATCCATGATCTTGCAGACCGGTGGCCTGGCGTTGGGGGCAACTTCGACGAGGTCGAGGTCGGCGTCCGCGGCGACGCGCAACGCGTCTTCGATGCGCACGATGCCTACCTGCTCCCCCCTGGGCCAATCAATCGGACTTCAGGTACGCGGATGCGCTCGTTGACGCGGGTCTCAGTGCTGATGGGGCCTCCCTTGTTGGGCTTCTGTGGTCTCGTCACGACCGGAGACTGGGCCCATGGGATTCAGAAGGTGGAAACACCACACCATCAGCAAAAAAGCCCTGCATCAGCAGGGCCCAGTGCCGACCGATCACGGCTCGAAACGCGTTCAAGCCGCCCGCGCGATGCGCGAAACAAGCACCTCACGGTGCCTGTGACCGGACCGCTGCACCTTGAAATAATTTCGCGGCGAGCGGTGGGAGTGGGACTCCACTTAACTGTCCCAGGCTTAGCCGGGATGGTCGCGGGGGCAAGTCTAGCAGCCACCAGGCGTCTTCCAGTATTTCAACCAGTGCGGGAGGACCGCCGTCGGCCCGCGTGATCGCGCGTGGCCCGCGCCGATAACTAGTCCCGACGACATTTGGCGCTTCGTCAGGCATTTCACGGGTTGAAGGAATATCCTCGCGGTCTGTGACACTCGCTTCTCCTGCTTCCAAGCCTCGTTCAGGCAGCCGGTCGAGTTCGCGGTATCGGTGGGTACCGGCGACGACCGGCTGGACCGTCGGCGTCATCGCCAGCCTCTCCCTGCTGGCCAGCGTGTCGCCATTGATCCGATGGTTGATCAAGGTCCCGCGGGAGTTCATCAACGTCTACCTGTTCAACTTCCCGGACACCAGCATCGCGTGGTCGTTCGTGCTGGCGCTGCTGGCGGCGGCGCTGACCGCCCGCAAACGCATTGCCTGGTGGGTGCTGCTCGGCAACATGGTCCTGGCCGCGTTCCTGAATGCCGCCGACATCGCCGCGGGCGACAACACCGCGTCCGAGACATTCGGCGAGAACCTCGGGTTCGCGGTGCACATCGTCGTGATCGTCCTGCTGGTGTTGAGCTATCGGGAGTTCTGGGCCAAGGTCCGACGAGCCGCGCTGCTCAAAGCGGCGGCCGTGCTGGTCGCCGGGGACGTGATCGGAATCCTGTTGTCCTGGGGCCTGGTCGAGCTCTTCCCCGGATCGCTGGCACGCCAGGACCGGCTGCCGTACGTGGCCAACCGGGTGGTCGGGTTCGCGCTCGCGGATCCCGACCTGTTCACCGGCAAGCCGCACGTGTTGCTCAACGCGATCCTCGGGTTGTTCGGCGCGCTCGCGTTGATCGCGGCCACGATCGTGCTGTTCCAGTCCCAGCGCGCCGACAACGCACTGACCGGCGAGGACGAGTCGGCGATCCGCGGGCTGCTCGAGCTGTACGGCAAGAACGACTCGCTGGGTTACTTCGCCACCCGTCGCGACAAATCGGTGGTGTTCGCAAATAGCGGCCGTGCCGCCATCACCTATCGAGTCGAGGTTGGCGTCTGCCTGGCCAGCGGCGATCCGGTGGGCGACCCCAGGGCATGGTCGCAGGCAGTCGAGGCGTGGTTGGCGCTGTGCAAAACCTACGGTTGGGCGCCGGGAGTCATGGGCGCCAGTTCGCAGGGGGCCCAGGCATATCGTGAGCGCGGCCTCAACGCCCTGGAGCTCGGCGACGAGGCCATCCTGCGGACCGCCGATTACAAGCTGTCCGGCCCCGACATGCGCGGGGTGCGCCAAGCCGTGACGCGGGCCCGCCGAGCCGGGCTGACGGTACGCATCCGGCGGCACCGTGACATCTCCGCAGAGGAGATGGCCGACACGATTTCACGCGCCAACTCCTGGCGCGATACCCACTCCGAGCGCGGGTTTTCCATGGCGCTCGGCCGCCTCGGCGATCCGGCCGACGGGGATTGCCTGCTGGTCGAGGCGATCGATCGCGACAACCAGGTAGCAGCGATGCTGTCGCTGGTCCCCTGGGGAAGCACCGGGGCCTCCCTGGATTTGATGCGCCGTTCTCCCCAATCACCCAACGGCACCAACGAATTCATGGTCAGCGAACTTGCCCTGAACGCGGAAGCGCTTGGTATCACCCGCATTTCGCTGAACTTCGCGATGTTTCGATCCGCATTCGAACAGGGCGCCCAACTCGGGGCCGGTCCGATCGCGCGGTTGTGGCGAGGGTTGTTGCTGTTCTTTTCCCGGTGGTGGCAGCTGGAGACGCTGTACCGCTCGAACATGAAATACCAGCCCGAGTGGGTGCCGCGCTACGCCTGCTACGAGGACGCTCGGTTGATCCCCCGGGTGGGCGTCGCTTCGGCCATGGCCGAAGGTTTCCTGGTGTTGCCCGTTCAGCCGGCGCGACAAGGTGCACACCGGCCACCACCCCGCCGTGCCACCCAGGTTGGCGGAATCGGGGCTGCTGCACGAAGACGGATCCGCTCCGGACGTCAGCGGGTTGAAGCGCGGCGACGAAGTCGACTCCGAGGAGTACCGGCGCCGCCTGCCCGAGCAGGTGCGAGTACGTCTGACCAAGCTGAGAACGCTGCAGCGCAACGGCATTGACGCCTACCCGGTAGGGTCGCCACCCAGTCACACCATCGCGCAGGCCCTCGACGCCGATGACCAGGACACCGTCTCGGTAGCGGGCCGGATCTTGCGGATACGTGACTTCGGCGGTGTGCTGTTCGCCCAATTGCGTGACTGGTCGGGCGAAATGCAAGTGCTGCTGGACAATTCGCGCCTTGAGACTGGCCGGACCGCCGATTTCACCGCAGCCATCGATCTGGGTGACCTGGTCGAGATAACCGGGCACATGGGTTTCAGCAAAAACGGCACCCGCTCGTTGATTGTGAGCGACTGGCGGATGGTCGGAAAGTGCCTGCGGCCGCTGCCCAACAAGTGGAAGGGGCTGACCGACCCGGAGGCGCGAGTGCGCAGCCGCTATGTCGACCTGGCGATCAATGCCGAGTCACGCAAGCTCGTCACGGCCCGCAGCAGTGTGCTGCGCTCGGTTCGGGAAACGCTGTTCGCCAAGGGGTTCATCGAGGTGGAAACCCCGATCCTGCAGCAGATCCACGGCGGAGCCGCCGCCCGGCCGTTCGTCACCCACATCAATTCCTATGACATGGACCTCTTCTTGCGCATCGCGCCCGAGCTCTACCTGAAGCGGTTGTGCGTCGGCGGCGTGGAGCGGGTGTTCGAACTGGGCCGGGCCTTCCGCAACGAAGGCGTCGACTTCAGCCATAACCCCGAGTTCACGCTGCTGGAGGCCTACCAGGCGCACGCCGATTACCGGATGTGGATCGACGGTTGCCGCGAGCTCATCCAGAACGCCGCCGAAGCCGCTAACGGTACGCAGACCGTGCTGCGGCCCCACTCCGACGATGCGCCCAGCAGCGGCGATGCCCGTCTCGAACCGGTCGACATCTCCGGTGTGTGGCCGGTGAAGACCGTGCACGAGGCGGTCTCCGAAGTGCTGGGCGAAAACGTCAACGCGAACACGTCGTTATCGGCGCTGCGCAAGCTGTCCGACCGCGTCCACATCCCGTACCGGGACCACTGGGATGCCGGGGCGGTGGTGCTGGAGCTGTACGAGCACCTGGTTGAGGACCGGACCGAGGAGCCGACGTTCTACATCGACTTTCCGACGTCCGTCTCACCGTTGACCCGGCCGCACCGCAGTCAGCCCGGCGTCGCCGAGCGATGGGATCTGGTGGCGTGGGGTGTCGAGCTGGGCACCGCCTACAGCGAGCTCACCGACCCGGTCGAACAGCGGCGCCGGCTGCTTGCGCAGTCGCTACTGGCCGCCGGCGGTGACCCCGAGGCGATGGAGCTCGACGAAGACTTCCTGCAAGCCATGGAATACGCGATGCCGCCTACCGGCGGGCTCGGAATGGGTATCGATCGGCTCGTGATGCTCATAACTGGCCGCAGCATCCGCGAGACACTGCCGTTTCCGCTGGCCAAACCGCACTAGCCGCGGGTCGCAGAACCCAGCGAACGCACAGGGAACATTGAGCATTTATGTTCCGGGATGGTTAACAATCGATCACAATGGATCGCGTGACAGCGCCCGCGCCCGATGCCACCGGGCAGTTGTTGGCAAGCAGCCACACCTCGTTGATGCACGGCTGGGTACCGATTACGGTCCAGGTCGTCACCGCGGTCGTGCTGGTGCTTGCCGTCGGCTGGCGATCGCGGCGCTGGCGGACGGTGTGGCTGCCACTGGCGGCGGTGATCGGCGGTGCCGCGGCCTACGGCACGCACTGGTACATCGTCGACCAGGGTCTGTCGGACGAGCCCGCGCCGGCAGCGCTGTGGCTCTGGATCGCACTGACCGGTGCTGGCCGCGGCGGTGCTGTTCCTGGGCTGGCGCGGCGCACGCGGCTGGCAGCGCAGTGCCGCCCTGGCGTCAGTCCCGCTCTGCCTGCTCAGCGCCACTCTGATGCTCAACCTGTGGGTTGGCTACTTCCCCACCGTGCAGTCCGCGTGGAGCCAGGTCACCTCCGGCCCGCTGCCCGACCAGACCGATCAGGCCACCGTTACCGCGATGGCCGCCAAGGGACACCGGCCGCCGCACGGCAGCGTGGTGCCGGTGGTAATCCCCTCGTCCGCCTCGCACTTCAAGCACCGCGGCGAGCTGGTGTACCTGCCGCCCGAATGGTTCGCCAGCAGCCCGCCTCCGCCGCTGCCGACGGTGATGATGATCGGCGGCGCAGTTCAATACACCCGCGGACTGGACGCGTGCGGGCAATGCGATCAAGACGATCGACGACTTCGCCGAGACCCACAACGGCCAGGCTCCGGTATTGGTGTTCGTGGATTCCGGCGGGGCGTTCAACAACGACACCGAATGCGTCAACGGAATCCGCGGCAATGCCGCCGACCACCTAACCAAAGACGTTGTTCCCTATATGGTTTCGAATTTCGGCGTCAGCCCGGACCGCTCGGGCTGGGGCGTGGCGGGCTGGTCTATGGGCGGCACCTGCGCGGTGGACTTGACCGTCATGCACCCGGAGATGTTCAGCGCGTTCGTCGACGTCGCCGGTGACTTCTTCCCGAATGCCGGCAACAAGGCGCAGACCATCAGCCGGCTGTTCGGCGGAAACGCCGACGCATGGGCGTCATTCGACCCGAGCACCGTGATCAGCCGGCACGGCCAATACCGCGACGTGTCCGGTTGGTTCGCGATCTCTTCAGACGGCCCGCCGGCAGCACGCCGGGACCTCGCGGCCGCGGACACCGCCGCGATGCGACTCGCGGGGCGCGACGCCGCCGCAAACCCGAACAACCAGACCGCGGCCGCCTACTCGCTCTGTGCGCTTGGCCGTGCCAACGGCATCGACTGCGCGGTGCTCCCCCAGCCGGGCAAGCACGACTGGTCCTTCGCCGACAGAGCCTTCGCGGCCGCGCTGCCGTGGCTGGCCGGCCAGCTGGGCACTCCCGGGGTGTCGCGGACGTCGTTGCCCGGCGAGTCGCCCGCCGACGCGTCTTCGGGCGCGACGGTGGTGGTGGTCCCGGCACAGCGTTCCAACACCGCCACGAGGTAGCCGCGGGTGCTGTCCATCGCGCGAGTCCGGCGTGCGCTATTCGCCCGGCACTGCAATCCGTGGAGCGCCTGGACGCGCTGGGCCAGCACGCCCTTGATCCTGGTGCCGGTGTGGACGCGCCGGCGCAGCCACGCAGTGTGGCTCGCTTGTGGCTTGCGGTCAATCCGTTCGTATTCGGCAAGCCCGCGCAGCAAGGCGCCTGGTCGACTCGGGCGATGCTGGGCGAGGAACTGTGGATCAGCCGTCGCCCCCGCGATGCGGCCACAGTGGTCAGCGGGCTGACATCCGCGGCGGCGGTGGTCGCCGTGGTCGCTGCCCGCCGCCATCGCCTGCTGCCCGCGGCGATCGCAACCGCGCTGCAGATGTCGCTCACCCTGATCTATTGGGAGCAAATGGTCCGCTATCTCGAGCGCGACCCGCAAGACCCCGCTACACGGCAGTAGCGTGACGACCATGCCCGACGAACCAGCAACGCCCGGCACCAGCCCACCCGACCCCGGGTACGACAGCGCGGGTGTACCGACCTTCGACTCCGTGCGAGAAAAAATCGAAAGCCGCTATGCGACGTCACTGGGCGACGCGGAACTCGACGCAGAATCCCCCGAGGGGCGCTCCGTCGCCGAACAATACGAAGAGCGCCAGCGCGCTGCGGCCGAACGGTTGGCCCAGATCCGCGAGTCGATGCGCGCGGATGAGGGTTAGGGCAGTTGGCTTAGCGTCGGGGGGACGTCGATGAATGAATCGCGGCCCGGTTCGCGGGCCGGTAGCCGGTTCGGGCCCTACCAGCTGCGCCGGCTGCTGGGGCGCGGCGGGATGGGCGAGGTCTACGAGGCCTACGACACCGTCAAAGACCGTGTGGTGGCACTGAAGCTGGTGTCCGAGCAAGTCAGCTCCGATGACGTCTTTCGCCGACGCTTGCAACGTGAAGCCCAGACCGCAGGCCGGCTGCAAGAACCGCACATCGTGCCCATTCACGATTACGGCGAACTCGACGGCCAACTGTTCATTGACATGCGCCTGATCGAAGGAAAAGACGTGGGCGCCGTGCTCAACCGCACTGGGCCGCTACCGCCAGCCCGCGCGGTCGCCATCGTCGAACAAGTCGCTTCCGCGCTCGATGCCGCCCACCGCGCCGGCGTCATCCATCGCGACATCAAACCCGAAAACATCCTGCTCACCGAGCGGGACTTCGCCTACCTGGTCGACTTCGGCATCGCCGCTGCCGCCACCGAGCAGCGTGTGACCAAAACTGGTGTCGCTGTGGGTAGTTGGAACTACATGGCACCCGAACGATTCGGCAAGGACGACGCCACCTACCGCGTCGACATCTACGCGCTTGCCTGTCTGCTTTACGAATGCCTCACGGGCACAAGACCTTTCCAGACCGATAGCCTGAGCAGCCTGATGGCCGCACACCTGATGGAGCCAGTCCCACGGCCCAGTCAACGAAATCCCGCTGTTCCGGCGGCATTCGACGAGGTCATCGCCCGCGGGATGGCCAAAGATCCCATCGACCGTTACGCCACCGCAGGCGATCTCGCGCAAGCCGCCCTGCACGCGCTCAGCGCTCCCGACCAACGCCAGGCGACCGACCTGATCCAGCACAGCCAACACTTCGCCCCGCCGAGGTGGGTCGCCGGCCCGCCCGTCCCGCCGTGGATCCCGCCCGCACCACCCAAGCGCAGACTGGGGCTGATCATCGGCGCTCTCGTGGTCGTCGTCGCGGCAGTCGTCGGCACCGGCGATTGTGTTCGCCGTGCGCAAATCCGACGCCGGGCAGCTCGACAGCGGCACAAGCACCACCGCGGGCCCGACCACGAGCACGAGCACGAGCACCGCGACCAGTAGCACCACCCCGACAGTGGCTCCGGCCCAACTGGATTCGATCCTGGCTCCGGTGGATCTCATCAATACCATCGTCAGCACCACCGGAATCATCGTCGACCACAACAGAACAGACATGACGGATCCCGGGCCTGGTAACACCATTGTCGAACGACAAATGCCTCGGAGCACTCATCGGTTTCCAAACCCAGACGTACAAGAGCAGTGGTTATACCGGGATGCTTGCCCAGCTGCTGAAGAAGCCGCAGAGCAACCCCGGCTACGTCGTGGTGCAGGGTGCGGTGATTTTCGCGTCCGCAAAACAAGCCCAGGGATTTGTGACGGCCCAGCTGGCTCAATGGCGGACGTGCGCCGGGACAAGCGTTACTCAGGTCAACGACGGAACCACATCCGTATGGACATTCCGGGAGATCAGCGGCAATCCGCCCAATATCGCCCTGCAGCACACTTTGGCCAACAGCCCCGTGGTGTGCCAGCACGTCCTCAGCGCGGTATCCAATGTGGTCCTCGACGTCAACGTCTGCGCACCCGGGACCATCAATCAAGCCAGGCAAATCGCCAACGAAATGGCGACGAAGATCCCCGGCTGATGCGATCAGAATCATTTACCGGGGTAGCTACTCGCTGGCAGGCCGTCGCGCGGCTGGCGAATCCGGAAGCACTGGCGCAGTATTGCGCTATGAGACGAGAAGTGGGCGCAGAGCTCGAAGTAGAAATCACCGCGGCCACGACGTTGGAGTTCCAGCTCGCGGTTGCACCGCATCCGCTCACGGAGGTCTTCGAGTCGCTGCGCTTCGTCTTGAACGGACAGCAGATCCAGCCCCTGGAAATCAGTGGTGTGCACGGCAACCGCATCCACAAGTTCGACGCCGCGGTGGGCACACTGAAAGTCGACTACTCGGCGACAATAGTGGGTCAGACCGAACCCGCTCCGGTGACCGAATACGACCAGTCGATGTATCTGCGGCCCAGCCGCTACGCCGAGGCGGATAAGTTCTATGGTTTCGCCGCAACCGAATTCGGTAACGACCATGATTCGGCGACGCTGCTGGAGCACGTGAGCTCGTGGGTGGGCACCCGGCTGAACTATGTGCCGGGCTCCAGCGATCCGATTGACGGGGCCGTGGACACGCTGCTCGCCAGCGCAGGTGTGTGCCGCGACTACGCGCATCTGGTGGTGGCGCTGCTTCGTGCGGTGAAGGTCCCGGCCCGCTTGGTGTCGGTTTACGCGCCCGGCTTGTACCCCATGGACTTTCACGCGGTGGCCGAGGCTTTTGTCGAGGGCCAATGGCGGGTAGTCGATGCGACGCTATTAGCGCCGCGGCAATCCCTGGTCCGCGTCGCCACCGGTCGTGACGCCTCCGACACCGCGTTCCTCGACAATCACAAGGGCGCGATCACGCTCAACCAGCTGGTGGTGACGGCGGTCGTTGACGGCGACCTGCCTACGGATTCGATCGACCAATTGGTTTCCATCCGCTGAGAAGGCGGCCTGCGCGTAGTCTAGGTACTGGTCGGCGATATCTCGTACCTGGCTGTTCAAAGCCATCTCGTCGCCGATCCCGAATATTTTGGCTGGTTTCGCGGTCAGGACGGGAGCGTCGTGATGACGCTGAAAAAAGATCACACCGATGTCGGGTTCCGGCATACCCCACCGATACACACACCGCGCCTGAAGCTGAAGCCCAAGGCGCCTCACAACGGGTACGTCGATGGGGCGTGGTGGCCGCACTCTACGGACCTGACCGCAGAGTTGCCAGATCTGCTATCGGTGCTATCTGTTCGACTCGGGCCGATTGGCCGTGCGATCTATAACGTGAACGAATGGGCTACGCCGCCTGCAAAATTCGCGACCGGAGGACGAACGGTACGACTCGACGGATACCACCTCCAGCCGATCAACACCGTCGAAGTCATTGGGCTTAATCGCAACAAGATTGTCTTGCTCGTGGTTTCCCCACATGCCGATCCAGACCAGGCTCACGCCATCATGATGAGCGCGGCCGGCCCGAGCAATGTCTCGACCGCCGAAAGCCTGCTCATGGCCAGCACGCAAGAAACGGAAAGCCGCAGCCCCAGCAGATAAGTTCGTACCGGCAGCCCTCACAAAAAATCGCTGGGAATCGAAACCCGCTCTGGTGTCATCCCTCGCGAACTTTGTGCTGCCGCTGCAACATCAGCTCGCCGTGAGCGAGGATGTACCTCAAACATTCGCTCCCCCTTGGCCGCGCGGATAATGCATTCGGCGGTCAGGAACGCCCGGGAATCACGATGCGCCGCAAGGACGGATAGACCGGCGCACCGGCGCAAAAGCATCACCGCAAGGGCCGTCCCGGTTCGGTACGGAACGATCAGAATCTTCGCCCGCGCATCGTGGCCGCCAATGGTCATTATGTGCGGGCGTATGCCCTGCCACCAGGCCCAATTCAGATCCGGCTGGCGTTGCAACGAAGACCAGTTGACATTGATGTCGATGACGTGGCCTAAACGGCCCTCCAAAATGGAGACCAACTCGGGGAGCTCCCTCGAGATCAGCCCCGTACGGGGCCACCAAGCTCCATCAATATCGTTCCCGAGCCCAGGTGCCAGAGTGAGTCGCACCGGGCTCGCGGGGCGCCGCGACCCTGCCGCACCGAGGATGTATGGAGTTGGCTCTACCAAATCGACGATGACGTCTGATGTTGGATTCTGTTGAGACGCAATGACATCGCTCAACGTATCTGCGCGATTCATGGAGCAGCCCTTCGAAGTGCGAAGCGATCGGACCGCGAGTCGGGCCCGACGGAGGAATCGCATTGCCTGTAATCTCAGTCGCGAAATACCGACCGAGGCCAGCGTCGACAACGAAACAGCTCTCTAGCGACGTTACGCCACTAATCTGTGCATGCGGTGTCCGGCTTGCGTCATCGTCGGCTCGGCGAAGCATCACCGTTCGCGATGACGACTACCAGATGGTCTCGCCGGTCCCTCTGAATTACACTGCACCAGAGGGTTTTCCATCAGCAATGTGACATTGCCCGTGCCCGCATCCACTCTCGTGTCAAAGACATTAAGCATCGCCTTCCGGCGATTCGTGCATCGCCTATGCCATCGACGGAGCTATGCTCTTGATGTCGTGGGTTTGTCGAGTACCGCTTCCCTTCGGTAAGCGTCTACGATGGCAAACAATCGGTAGACGGGAACGTCACAGTGGCGCAGGTTTTGTCCTCTCCTTCAAACGCAACTCGATTGACGCTGTGCGAACGCGACTCGACCGAGGCCGCGGTGGACGGCGTTTGGTGGCCGAAAAGCTTGGACCTGAGCCTGGAGCTACCGGATCTGGTTACCGTCTTCAATTTATGGGTTGGCAGTGTGCGCCGAGTCGTTTACGACCCAACCGCGTGGTTGCCCGCTCCGCCGCGAGTTATTCGCCGCAATGAAATGGTCTCACTTGATCCATATCGGCTGGTTTACAGCGACACCATTTACCTGAAGGGCACCAGATCTCGCGACGCGGTGTTGTTCGTATTATCGCCTGCCAGTTCCGGCGAGGACGCACAGCGCCTGCTGTGTGAGGTCGCGGCGTCGGCACAACCGATGAATGCCAGCTTGCTACGGGCACTGGTCCGCCAAGGCGCCCCAGATTCTGGGCTTACGGCTGAATCGGCCCCCACTACCGGGTCCGGCCAGGGTTGGCTGCCGGGGCGCTAGGGCAGTTCAACGTACTGTCCCTCCCCGCGGAATATTGCGTTCTGGTGCGAACCGTCCCATCGATACCACCATCGCCAACGAGGCGTATACTCGAAAAACTGGGACCACACAGGCCCCTATCGAAGGGCCGTGATGTCTGATAAATCTCCCCGGCAAACTATGAAGAAGAAATCCGCTAAATCTCTGAAACAGAAGCGTGCCGACCGCCGCACTGAAGTCACGCAGGCCTCCGCGGCCGAGGCGTTATCGCGTACCAAGAAACACTGAATCGATAGTCCGCCGAAATCCAGCCCAAATCGTGTCGGCCAGGATAAAACACCCGCCCTTATATGCACCCCTGACGTGCAGCGTCGTCCTTCGCATGCACCTGGGTGCACCCGAGCGTGACAAATATAATTGGGCGTATAAAGTAATAGAGTCCGCAGGATCTACCATGTTATGGTTGGTTATAGATGCAATCAAAATTGCATCTAGGTGAAAAGAAAGAGAATATAGTATGACACAGGGAACTGTTAAATGGTTTAATAGCGAGAAGGGCTTTGGCTTTATCGCCCCTGATGGCGGTGCAAAGGATGTATTCGTCCACCATTCCGAGATACAAGGCAGCGGCTTTCGTTCCCTCGAGGAGAATCAACGAGTGCAATTCGAGATCACCCAGGGACCTAAAGGTCCTCAGGCGGTGCAGGTAACCCCCGTCTAGCGGTTCAGCACGAAACCCCCTGGGGCGGAAAGGGTATCGCCCCGGGGGTTCGGGCACCTCGCCGCCATTGGCGGGCCGTTGCGATCGCTGCCTTGAGTCCACGGCGGCGTCCTGTCACGTGGTCGGTCGTCGCGAAACCGGGCTCTAATTCGGCGAACATCTGCTCGCTGCGGGTTTCGGGCGCGTCGTCAGCGGTGTCACGCAGGTACTTGTTCGGCAGCGACAGTTTGGCGATCGTGCGCCACGTCTTGCCGTACTGCATCAGGAAAGAACCTGTGGTGTAAGGCAAGTCGTACTTGTCGCACACCGCGCGCACCCGCACCGACACCTCATGCAACCGGTTGCTCGGCAAATCGGGAAACAGGTGATGCTCGATCTGATGGCACAGGTTGCCGCTCATAAACCGCAGCACCGGCCCGCCCTCGAAATTGGCGCTGCCCAGCATCTGACGCAGATACCACTGGCCTTTCGATTCCCCGATCATGTCGGTCTTGGTGAATTTCTCTGCGCCATCAGGGAAATGCCCGCAGAAGATCACCGCATTAGCCCAGATATTGCGGATCACGTTGGCCACCGCATTGGCCTTCAATGTCGATGTGTAGGTCGCCGCCGGCGACAGCGAGGTCAGCGCCGGGAACGCAACATAGTCCTTGACGAGCTGCCTGCCGGCCTTGACGGAGAACTCGCGTGCCAGCTTCAGGGTGGCGTCGCGCTCCGGGCCAGCCTTCAAGATCTTCTCGAAATCGACGGTCTGGGTGCCAATCCCCCACTCGAACCCAAGCGCGAGGACGGCATTGAACACCACGTTGCCGATGTTGAAGCGCTGCCAGGGCTGGTCACGGGTGACTCGCAGGATGTGATAGCCGACGTCGTCGTCCATCCCCAGGATGTTCGTGTACTTATGGTGCTGAAAATTGTGGGAAGAAATCCAGTGTCTCGACGCCGCACTCATGTCCCACTCCCACGTCGTGGAGTGGATCTCGGGATCGTTCATCCAGTTCCACTGACCGTGCATGACGTTGTGGCCGATCTCCATGTTCTCGATGATCTTGGCCAAACCCAACGTCACCGTTCCCGCCCACCACACAGAGCGTTTTGAGCTGCCGGCCAGCAGGAGCCGGCCGGCCAGATCCAGGGCACGTTGCCCAGCGATCGTGCGCCGGATGTAGCGGGCATCGCGCGCGCCCAGCGAATCCTCAATATCCAGCCGGATCCCGTCCAGCTCGACAGCCAAATTCTCGATGTCAGCCTCAGTCAAATGGGCGAAGGCCGGAACATCAGTAATCGCCATGGTTTGCTCCTTTCGTTTGGCGTATATATCCACCGCGGTCAGCGTCGAGCCACCGACGGGCGCCTTATCGGCAAGCGAGGCCGCTACCTGGACGGTTTGATGCGGCAAATGACTGAGCGGCGACTCTCAGGTGTTCTGGGCGGCAGATTCAAGCGTTCCGATATCCGCGCGATTGATCTGTACGCCAGCACCATTCGTTGCATGGGTTAAAGGACTTGAGGTTGCCGCCTCGCGACGAACGCGAGGTCTGTTGCAACCGGAGCTGCGGCTGGCCGAACCGGGCGGCCGCGCCTAGAAACTCTGACTCCTTAGTAGTTAGCGCCGGCGGCCACCGACCGCATGCACGTCCGTCCCATCAACATCAGTGACAGGCCGAAGACGAAAAGAATGGCCCCGAGAACCAAGACAACGTGGGCTTGGTTGGAAGACTCAGCAGCTACCACGCTACACCGCGGACCCGGCGCACCTGGTTCGACGCGCAAATACGCTGGGGTCGGCGCCCTTTGATGGCCGTTGACGTGATCGGCCTGCGTGTGGGCTTGAAGGGTTGGGTTCCGTAGCGCACGATGACCGGATGGCTACAGTCCAGGGGGCGAACGCACGATGACCGATTCCGGCACCACCCGCGTCGCGGTCTACCTCGACTTCGACAACATCGTGATCTCCCGCTACGACCAGGTGCACGGGCGCAACTCCTTCCAGAAAGACAAGGCCAAGGGGCTCGAGACAGAACGGCTTCAGTTGGCGACCGTCGACGTCGGCGCCATTATCGACTTCGCGTCGTCGTTCGGCACACTTGTGCTCACCCGCGCCTACGCGGACTGGTCCGCCGATGTGAACGCTGCCTATCACGGCCAGCTCGTGGGCCGCGCGGTCGATCTCGTTCAATTGTTTCCGGCTGCTGCCTACGGCAAGAACGGCGCCGATATCCGGCTTGCCGTCGATGCGGTCGAGGACATGTTCCGGTTGCCTGATCTGACTCATGTGGTGATCGTCGGCGGCGATTCCGATTACATCGCGCTGGCTCAGCGGTGCAAGCGGCTCGGCCGCTACGTGGTGGGTATCGGGGTAGCCGGCGCCAGCAGCCGGTCCCTGGCTGCGGCCTGCGACGAGTTCGTCACCTACGATGCGCTGCCCGGGATACCCACTGCCGTAATGCAATCCCCCGAGCCCCAAAAACGTGGCCGGCGGCCGAGCACCGCAGAGTCCGACGACGAGCCGGCGCCGGCCGATCCACAGGCCGCCGCCACCGGGTTGCTCGAACGCGCGCTGCGCATCGGCCAGGACAAGGACGACACCGAGTGGCTGCATAACTCAGCGGTCAAAGCCCAGATGAAACGGATGGACCCGTCGTTCAGCGAGAAGTCCTTGGGCTTCAAGTCGTTCAGCGATTTCCTGCGATCCCACAGCGACCTCGTGGACCTCGACGAGACCAGCACCACGCGTTTGGTGCGACTGCACGGCGATACGGTGACGTAGTCCGACGATTATTGTGCACCCGCTCAGCTCGGCAGCCTTTAAATCTGTCATTGACCGGTGCCGTTGAGCGGAGGATCCTCAAGGCGATCAGGGGACGATCCTCGGATGGTCAACGCAGCCGACCGACCACGAGACCCAGGAGAGCAATGAGTTCGGAACATGTAACGGAACAGGTGCCGCTATCGGAGATCCGTGAAGGTGACATGCTCCGAAATCCCCAGTCCGGCAACTGGATCAAAATCACGCGCACGAATGCCGCCGAGGACAGCACAGTGGCCGCGCCCTACCGCGTCTACTACGGCGACGGCGGTGAAGAGATCGATTCCCGGTTCGTCACGGGTCTGGTCGATCGCCAGGTGCGGGAGTAATCCCGAACACCAATTAGGTTGTGCTGCGGCGTAATTCTGTTCGGATCTGGCGTTGACTATTTGTGGGCGAGTATTGCTGTCGCTAAACCGCGTCGCCCCATGTCGTTACTGCCGACACCCGGAACGGGTGATCGCTGCGGGGTGTTCCGGAACCTGTGCTCGGACGCGGTCTCTGGCGCGTCGTCGGACGTGGCGGTGAGAAACCGGTCCGGCAGTGCGAGTTTGCAGATTGTGCGCGCGGTGAGCAGGTACTGACGATGCAACGGGCCGGTCGTGTACGGCAGGTCGTAGGTGGCGCATAACGCGCGCACCCGCTCGGCGATCTCCGCGTACCGATTACTCGGCAGATCAGGGAACATGTGGTGTTCAATTTGATAGCAGAGGTTTCCGCTCATGAACGCCATCACCGTCCCGGCCCGAAAGTTCGCGGTACCCAGCATCTGCCGGAGATACCATTCGGGCTTCGTCTCGCCTTCCAGTACGGACGGCGCGAACTTTTCCGCTCCGTCGGTGAAGTGACCGCAGACGATCACGACGTACGCCCACACATTGCGCAGTCCGTTGGCAACCACGTTGGCCCCCAGGGTGCGCCACCACCGTCGGCGACTCAGCGCGGGAAACAACACATAATCCTTGCCGACCTGCCGAGTGATCTTGCGGATAAGGGCGGTCCGGTGCGCAGCTTTACCGGCGGTCGTCGTCGCGCGCTCCTGCACCGAATACAAGCAGTGCAGTGCGACGCCCCACTCGAATAACAGCGCCAGCAGCCCCGCACGCAACGGCTGCATCAAGGCGCTCGGCTGCCACTCCTCGTCTCGAGTCACCCGCAGGACTCCGAAACCGAGGTCGTCGTCAACGCCGACGACGTTTGCGAAGACGTGGTGCCGGTAGTTGTGCGAGTTCTGCCATTGCGACGAGAGACCCGCCATGTCCCACTCCCAGGTAGTGGAATGGATTTCCGGGTCGTTCATCCAATCCCATTGCCCGTGGCTGATGTTATGGCCGAGTTCCATGTTTTCGATGGACTTGGCCGCGGCCAGGGCGGCGGTCCCTACAACCCAGCCGAACTTGCCTCTGCCACCGCCAATCACCAGTCTCGCGATGATCTCGAGGGCTCGGTGAAAAGCGATGGCGCGCTTGATGTATGCGCGATCGGCGGCTCCGCGCGAAGACTCGATATCGCGACGGATTGCATCCAGCGCAGCCGCGAACTCCTCAAGGTCCCCGTCGGTCAGATGGGCATATTCAGGAACGTCAGTGATGGCCATCGACGCTTAACGCAATTCCCGCGCAGCGGCGCGGGGCGTTCGCCCGGTGCCGCACAGTCGGGGAGGGTTTGCCAACCGCAGCATTGTGGGTAATGTCCGATCTTTTTGGGTGGTCATGTGCGCGCACAAGCCGAAGATTGACGGCGCGAGGTCGGCTGAGCGAGAACGTCTCAATCGGCACAACAGAACCGCGGCAACGTGCCACCTGCGTCGGGGGGGACGGCGATGCGCAGCACGACGCCTTGGCCGGAACCTGCTGGTCCGAGGGACGGCTGAGCCATCTGGTCGAGCACCTGCCTTACACCCCCTGGGCGTTGCGTAACGTCTGAGGCTACATCAGCCGCCAGATATGCGGCTATGCGCATGACTTCCGGTGCCTCGACCGGCCTACGCTGACCGCAGGAGCAAATGCAGGGGGGCCAAATGCGGCAACTGAGTTGGACCGACGACATGATGTTGCGCGCGGAGACGCCGGCGGCGCCGCTACAGATTCAGCTGTTGCTGATCTATGACCCGTCGACCGCCCCGGGTGGCAAGGTGACCTTCAAGGGGATTCTCGAGGAACTCGACGCCCGGCTGCATCTCGCGGATGTCTTCCGGCGGCGGTTGACCGACTTGCCCGGCGGATTCCATAGGCCCTACTGGGTGGACGACCCCAACTTCGACCTCGAGTATCACGTCCGTCATATCGGGCTGCCCCAGCCCGGCGACTGGCGACAACTCTGTATCCAGACTGCGCGGCTCTTTGCCCGGCAGATCGACCTGCGGCGCCCACCCTGGGAGATCACCGTCATCGAGGGACTGAATTCCGTCCCAGGGGTACCGAAGGGCTCGTTCGCAATGGCGCTGAAACTGCACCACTGTGCGGTCGACGGGATGGCGAGCGTTCAGATGATCGCGGCATTGCACGACCTTGCCGCTGACAGCCCGCGCCCCGCCGGACCCGACAACCCCTGGCAGCCCGGCCCCCTACCCTCCACCGCGGAGTTACTCTCGCGCACCGCGATCAATGCGGCGCTGCAACCGTTACGGGCAAGTAGCGTTCTCGCCTCCAGCGCCCCTCAGGCGGTACGCGGCTTGGCCGGTCTGCCGGGCAAGCTGATCGGAGGAGTCGTCAGCAGGGTCGCACGGGGCGGGGCGCCGTCATTCCCACCGAAAACCCGCTTCAACCAAACGGTCTCGCCGCACCGCGTCTTCGAGGCGCGGTTTCACGAACTTGCCGATTTCAAACGGATCAAAGCGAGTGTGCCCGGCTCGACGATCAACGATGTCGCGCTCGCCTATGTCGGCGGCGCCCTTCGCGGGTATCTGGATGGCCACGGTGAGCTGCCCGGCGAATCGCTCGTCGCCGCCTGCCCGATGTCGATGCGCAAGGCAGGCGATACGAGCAACAACGGGAACGTCCTATTCGGCCGGCTGCAATCGCTCGGCACCGACATCGCCGATCCAATCAAACGGCTCGAAGCAATCGCCGAATCGACGGCCGGAAGCCGTTCCGGGTCGGAATCGACCAGAACCCAGCTGCTCGAATTGATCGGCACAGTGCCCACCTCACTGCTCGGGATGACGGCAAAGGCCGCCAGTGCGCTTCCGTTCTCGGGCCCGACGATCGCCAACACGACCGTCACCAACGTGCCCGGCCCCGCCGAATCGCTGTTCTTCAGCGGTGCCCGACTGGTCCGTGTCGCTGGTCTCGGACCGCTGGTGGCCGGCTTGAACCTGATCCATGTCGTGGCCAGCTACCACGGAACGTTGTCGATCAGCGCCACCGCCGATCGCGACTCCTTGCCGGACCCGGCCAGATATGCCGAATGCATGCAGGAGGCTTTCCAAGAGTTGCTCGCAGGCGCGGGCGCTGCGCCGATCGGGTCTTAGGCGCTGACCTTGCGCCTCCGGTTAGTCCGCGGTGGCCGGTGTGGTGCCGCGGCTGACGACCTCGGCGAGAAACTTCCCGGTGTAGCTTTGCAGCACGGCGGCGACGTCCTCCGGGGCGCCCTCGGCGACAACGGTTCCGCCCCGGCGCCCCCCCTGGGCCCATGTCGACGATCCAGTCCGACGTCTTGATCACGTCCAGGTTGTGCTCGATCACGATGACCGTATTGCCTTTGTCGACAAGGCCGTTGATGACGGTGAGCAGCTTGCGGATGTCGTCGAAATGCAGCCCGGAGGTGGGCACGCCGGGAATTCCGCGTATGACAACGCGGGCGTGCCCACGTTCGAGTCGGTCCGGGAGAAGATCGAGCAGCGCTACGGAACGGTCATGGGCGCAACGGAACTCGATGTCGAGACGCCCGAGGGCCGTCGGGCCGAGAGCTGAGCGGTCACACCGCCCCGAGGCAGCCGCCGGGAGGCGCAGGCGGTGGCCGCACGCCCTGGTCGCCGGTAACGCAGAACAGATGGGTAGGAAAAGCGAAATCGCGGTCGAAGGAGTGCAACTGATGCCAGTAGCTGCCATCGGGGTACGGCACGCCATCACACCACAAAAGCTGAGCGAGACCGACGCCCATTCCACCGGGACAGT
The DNA here is from genome assembly GCA_963832935.1 of uncultured Actinomycetota bacterium. Lineage (GTDB taxonomy): Bacteria > Actinomycetota > Actinomycetes > Mycobacteriales > Mycobacteriaceae > Mycobacterium. The sequence continues at coordinate 462,462 of CAWHWA010000003.1, read as the reverse complement.
ATCTAGTTCTGTAGTCAGGCATGTGGGGGTCCGGCGGAGGGGGGTCCGCGCCGGCGGCCGGACTGGAAAACATTGCGAGAGTAACCACTACGAACGCGATTGACAACGACTTCACACAATGCGCCTCTCAATACGGTGATCGCCAAACACCTCGGCGATTCCCTGAGTCTCGGCGGCGGTCACGAAAACTGACGCTGAAGCCTAGATCTGAACAGTGCCCGTTCGTCCGCGTTACCCAGAGCGGATCTCGTCGGCGTGTGCGTTGGCCACGTCGACAACGAATTCAACGCTACCCGCGACGCTGAACCGCGGCGATACTCCTCATTTATCGAAATGCGGCCTAGTTTCAGGCGCTGACCTTGCGCCTCCGGTTAGTACGCGGCGTCGCGGTGGCCGACGGGGTCTTGCGGCCGACAACCTCGGCGAGAAACTTCCCGGTGTAGCTTTCGGGCACGGCGGCGACGGCTTCCGGAGTGCCCTCGGCGACAACGGTTCCGCCGCCGGCGCCACCCTCCGGACCCATGTCGACGATCCAGTCCGACGTCTTGATCACGTCGAGGTTGTGCTCGATCACGATGACCGTATTGCCTTTCTCGACAAGGCCGTTGATGACGGTGAGCAACTTGCGGATGTCGTCGAAATGCAACCCGGTGGTGGGCTCGTCGAGGATGTAGATGGTGCGGCCGGTCGAGCGTTTCTGCAATTCGGACGCCAGCTTGACCCGCTGCGCCTCACCGCCGGACAGCGTCGGCGCGGGCTGACCCAGCCGGACATAGCCCAGGCCGACGTCGACCAGCGTGCGCAGGTAGCGGTGGATCCCGCTGATCGGTTCGAAAAACTCCGCCGCTTCCTCGATCGACATGTCGAGCACTTCGGAGATGGTCTTGCCTTTGTAGTGCACCTCGAGGGTTTCCCGGTTGTACCGGGCGCCCTGGCACACCTCACACGGCACATACACGTCGGGCAAGAAGTTCATCTCGATCTTGATCGTGCCGTCACCGGTGCACGCCTCGCAGCGACCACCCTTGACGTTGAACGAGAATCGACCCGGCTGGTAGCCACGGACTTTCGCCTCGGTGGTGGCGGCGAACAAGGTGCGGATCTTGTCGAACACCCCGGTATAGGTGGCCGGGTTGGAGCGCGGCGTGCGGCCGATCGGCGACTGATCCACCCGCACCAGCTTGTCCAGATGGTCCAGTCCGGTCACCCGGGTGTGCCGGCCCGGGACTTGCCGAGCGCCGTTGAGCCGGTTGGCCAATACGGCCGCCAGGATGTCATTGACCAGAGTCGACTTGCCGGAGCCGGACACACCGGTCACCGAGGTCAGCACGCCCAGCGGAAACGACACGTCGATGTCGCGCAGGTTGTGCTCGCGGGCCCCGACCACGGTGAGCTGACGCTTCCGGTCGACGGAACGCCGGCGCTTGGGCGTGGCAATGCTTTCCCGGCCCGACAGGTAGGCGCCGGTGATCGAGTTCTCGTTGCGCAGCAGCTCCTGATAGGTCCCGCTGTGCACGATTTGGCCGCCGTGTTCCCCGGCGCCCGGGCCGATGTCGACGATCCAGTCGGCATGCGCAATGGTGTCCTCGTCATGCTCGACGACGATCAGCGTGTTTCCCAAACCCCTTAAGCGCGTGAGGGTTTCGATGAGCCGGCGATTGTCGCGCTGGTGCAGCCCGATGGACGGTTCGTCGAGCACGTAGAGCACGCCCACCAAACCGGAGCCGATCTGGGTGGCCAGCCGAATGCGTTGGGCCTCACCGCCGGACAGCGTGGCAGCCGCCCGGGACAGCGACAGGTATTCCAGCCCCACATCGAGCAAAAAGCCGAGGCGCGACTGGATTTCCTTGCGCACCTGCCCCGCGATCGCTTGCTCGCGTGCACCCAGGGTGAGCGCGTTGAGGAAATCGGCACAGTCCGAGATGGACAGCTCGCAGACCTCGGCGATGGACTTCGCAGCCACTCTCCCCCGCGCCCCCGCCAGCGTCACCGCAAGAATCTCCGGCTTGAGCCGCGTCCCCTCGCACACCGGGCAGGGCACGTCACGCATGAAACCCTCGTAGCGTTCCTTCATCTGCTCGGACTCGGTCTGAGCCATCTTGCGTTCCAGGAACGCCAGCACGCCTTCGAAATCGGCGTAGTACGAACGGGTTCGGCCATACCGGTTGCGGTAGCGCACATGCACCTGGTGGTCGGAACCCTCGAGAATCGCTTTGCGGGCCTTGGCCGGCAGCTTGCGCCACGGCGTATCGACGTCGAATCCCAGCGCGTCGCCGAGGCCGGCCATCATCCGGGTGAAGTACTCCGCGGTGTGACCAGTCGACCACGGCGCCACCGCACCGTCGGCCAGGGTGCGATCCGGGTCGGGTATCACCAGATCCGGGTCGACCTCTTTACGGATTCCCAAGCCGACGCATTCGGGGCAGGCACCGTAGGGCGAGTTGAAGGAGAACGAGCGCGGTTCCAGGTCGTCGACGGCCAGCGGGTGACCGTTGGGGCAGGCCAGCTTCTCGGAGAACCGTTGCTCGCGCGCGTGGTCGTGCTCTTCTCCACTAGGCAAGCGATCGTCGGGAAACTCCAGCACCACAATGCCGTCAGCCAGGTTCAGCGCGGTTTCCACCGAATCGGTGAGCCGTTGCTTGGCGGCGACCTTCACGGTGAGACGATCCACCACCACCTCGATGTCGTGCTTCTCCTGCTTTTTCAGCTTGGGCGGATCGGTCAGCGTATGCACCACACCGTCGACCCGAACCCGGCTGTAGCCCTGCGCGTTGAGCTTGTCGAACAGGTCGGCGAACTCGCCCTTGCGGGTACGCACCACGGGAGCGAGCACCAGGAAGCGGGTGCCCTCCGCCATTGCCAGCACCTGATCGACGATTTGCTGCGGGGTCTGACGGGCGATCCGCTCGCCACAGATCGGGCAATGCGGCGTGCCCGCGCGCGCATACAGCAACCGCAGGTAGTCGTACACCTCGGTGATCGTTCCGACGGTCGATCTCGGGTTGCGGTTCGTCGACTTCTGGTCGATGGACACCGCCGGCGAAAGACCCTCGATGAAGTCGACGTCCGGCTTGTCCATCTGCCCGAGGAATTGGCGCGCGTAGGCCGACAGGGACTCCACGTAGCGGCGCTGCCCCTCGGCGAAGATGGTGTCGAAGGCCAGCGACGACTTGCCCGATCCGGAAAGCCCGGTGAACACGATCAACGAATCGCGCGGCAGGTCGAGGTCGACGCCGCGCAGGTTGTGCTCACGGGCACCCTTGACGATCAGGCGGTCAGCCACCGCTGCCCCTCTCGGACTATCTAGAAACTCTTACTGCGCCTAACGACGGTTATTGCGCACAGCGCATTCCATGCTAGGTGCCCCCACCGACAAGACACCCATCCCAGCCGGGGTGGCAGTAACGTGGCCGATATGACAGCCCCGGATGAGCCTAGCGACAACTACACCGGACACGTCGATCCTGGTAACGCCGCCCGTCGCACCCTGCCCGGGGTCACGATCCTCAAGGCTTCGGTGGGCCCCATGGACAACAACGCCTACTTGGTGACATGTTCCGCCACTGGGGAAACACTTCTGATCGACGCCGCCAACGACGCCGACGTCCTGATCGACCTGGTCCAACGGTTTGCCCCGAAGGTATCGCTGATCGTGACCAGCCATCAGCACTTCGACCACTGGCAAGCGCTGGAGGCGGTGGCCGCTGCCACCGGAGCGCCGACCGCCGCCCACGAGATCGACGCCGAACCGCTACCGGTCAAACCGGATCGTTTGCTGGCCAACGGTGACACCGTGCAGATCGGCAAGCTGACCTTCGACGTCATCCACTTGCGCGGGCACACCCCCGGATCGATCGCGCTGGCCCTCGATGGGCCGGCGACCGGCGGCGTCACGCAGTTGTTCACCGGCGACTGCCTCTTCCCCGGAGGGGTGGGCAAGACCTGGCAGCCGGGTGACTTCACCCAGCTGCTCAACGACGTCACCAGCCGGGTGTTCGAGGTGTATCCGGATTCCACGGTCATCTATCCCGGCCACGGCGACGACACGGTATTGGGCACGGAACGCCCCCACGTGAGCGAATGGCGCGAGCGAGGCTGGTAAAGCCCGGGGATCGACGGAGTAGCGAGAAATCCGGTCGTCAGGTCGTGGTGTGCACGATCAACACGTCGACCTTGGCACGACGTGACACGTTGGCCGGCACCGAGCCCAACAACCGGCCCGCGATCGTGCTCAGACCGACATTGCCGACGACCAGCAGGTCGGCCTTCACGTCTTCGGCGAGGCTGACCAGCGCGTCAACGGGCGCACCCTCGATGGGGCGCTCCTCGACATTCTTCGCACCGGCCTTGTGTGCCCGCTCCTTTGCGTCTTGCAAGATCGCGTAAATCGGGGCGGTGCCCGACACCTTGTAGCTTTCGTCCTTCAGGACGTCGGCGGCCCGGCCGTCCTGATGCTGGGGCAGGTACGCCGACGCGATGATCAGCTTGGCGTTGTCCCCGGCGATGGTGGCCGCCCGTTCGACAGCACGTAACGATGAGTCCGAGCCATCCGTGCCGACCACCACAGTCCGATAAGCGGACATTTACCCTCCCAGTGTCGTTTGCCAGGCCAACCAGAAGACAGTATCGGTTATCAGAGCTCGATGGGTCAGATTAACCACACAGCGGCGGCGTGGCGCAACCCTCCATTTACCTCGCCACGCTGCAGCAACGGACGGCATTCCCGATAATGAGGCCATGGAGTGCCCCGGCGCAGGCTCGAAGGCCTTGCGTGGCGGCGCTTTCCATGAACAGACGGACGCGACGAGACGAGGGCAACCAGCCGAGTCTGGCCCGCCTCCAGCCGGCCTGCCGAACTGCTGGTGACCAGCTCTATCGGGCGCGCCTTACAGTGACAAGCATCATGGCTACGACGTCCACCCTCGGGCAGCGCTCCTCGGATCTCATTGCCGAATCCGGGCCCGCAGACTCGCGTGGCCGGCTGCTCGACCCGTGGGCGATCGCCGTGCTGGCTACCGTCCTCAGCGGCGCCTGGGCCAGTCGGCCTTCGCTGTGGTTCGACGAGGGAGCGACGATATCGGCTGCGGCGAGCCGGACGCTGCCCGAACTGTGGCGACTGTTGGGCCACATCGATGCCGTGCATGGCCTGTACTACCTGCTGATGCACGGGTGGTTCGCGATCTTTCCCCCGACCGAATTCTGGTCGCGGGTTCCCAGCGCCCTCGCGATCGGCGCCGCCGCGGCCGGTGTCACGGTGTTCACCAGGCAATTCTCGCCGCGATCAATCGCGGTATGCGCGGGTGTCGTCTTCGCCATTCTCCCCCGCACCACCTGGGCGGGTATGGAAGCACGCTCCTATGCCTTCGCGGCGGCCGCGGCCATCTGGCTGACGGTGTTGTTCGTCGCCGCCGTCCGCAGCAACAAGCGGCGACTGTGGTTTTTCTACGCGTCGGCGTTGATGGTTTCGATTTTGCTGAGCCTCAACCTGATCCTGCTGGTGCTCGTCTACGCCGCGGCGCTGCCACTCCTGGCGCCCAAGGGGTCCCGCAAATCTCCGATCGTTTGGTGGGCGGCCACCTCGGCCGTCGCGGTCGCTCGTCATGACGCCGTTCATCGTGTTCGCCCATGGCCAGGCATTTCAGGTCAATTGGCTTTTCCCGGTCAGCTGGCACTACGCCTTCGACATCGTCCAGCGGCAGTATTTCGACCACAGCGTGCCGTTCGCGGTGCTCAGCGCGGTCATCATGGTGGCGGCGATCGTCGCCCGGCTGGCCGGCGCGCCTGCCCCGGCGGGCGATATGCGCCGGCTGCTGACCATCTGCGTCGCGTGGACCGTCCTGCCCACTGCCGCCGTCGTGCTCTATTCGGCGATCGGCGAGCCGATGTATTTTCCGCGGTATTTGATTCTGACCGCCCCGGCGATGGCAGTGCTGTTGGCGATCTGCATTGTCACCGTGGCCCGCCGGCCGTGGCTGATCGCCGGTCTGGTGGTGCTTTTCGTGGGGGCCGCGATCCCCGATTACCTATTCGTGCAACGCTGGCCGTACGCCAAAGAAGGCTGGGATTACAGCCAGGTGGCCGACGTGATCAGCGCTCATGCCGCTGCAGGGGACTGCTTGCTCGCCGATAACACCGTGCCGTGGCGGCCGGGTCCCGATCCGCGCCGTGCTGGCCACCCGCCCGGCCGCGTTTCGATCGCTGATCGACGTCGAGCGCGGCGTGTACGGCCCGAAGGTGGGCTCGCTGTGGGACGGTCACGTCGCGGTGTGGCTGACGACGGCCAAAATCAACAAGTGCACGACGCTGTGGACCATTACCAACTACGACACGTCGTTCCCTAATCATCAAGTCGGACAATCACTGCCGCCGGGAGTCTTCGGCCGCACCCCGGTATATCGGTTCCCCAACTACCTCGGCTTCCACATCGTCGAGCGTTGGCAGTTCCACTACTCGCAGGTCGTCAAGTCGACGCGCTGACTTGATCAGCGCGGCTGGGGCAGCTGGGTTAGCTTGGCGATCATGCAGATCTTGTTGGGGGACCCACTCTTCGGTGGCGCCGTGCAGAACGGCCGGCACCTTCTCGAGCTGGTTGCCGCATTCGGACTGACGACACTCATCGGGCTGGAACGCACTATTCAGGGCAAGAGTGCGGGGTTACGAACACAAACCATCGTCGGCACCTCGGCGGCGCTGATCATGTTGATCAGCAAGTACGGGTTCGCCGATGTGATCGTCGCCGGCACGGTCGTGCTGGACCCCTCGCGTGTCGCGGCCCAAATCGTCTCGGGCATCGGCTTTTTGGGCGCGGGCCTCATCATCACTCGACGCGGTGCGGTGCATGGGCTGACCACGGCGGCGGCGGTGTGGGAATCGGCTGCGATAGGAATGGCGGCAGGTGCCGGCCTACTGCTACTGGCCAGCGCGGTGGTGGCTCTGCACTTCGTCAGCGCGCTCGCTTTGAGCCCAGTGGAGCGTCAGCTCGCTGCCAGGCTGCGTGGGACCACCCGTCTCCAAATCATTTATGAAAACGGGCGAGGCGTATTGCGCGAGGTGCTGCGGATGTGCGGACAGCGCAAGTGGCAACTGACCGAGCTCGATGCGGACGCCCACGACATCGATGACGGTGAAGTGCGGGTGACGATGACCCTTTCGGGCGCGCAGATCGGAAAGGCGCCAGAGACTTTCGCCGCCATCGATGGGGTCGTCGCCGTCCTTCATGCCGAGGACGATGTGGACTAGGTCAGCGCTGGTCGCGGACCGCACGATACGAAGCGAAGACACCGGTGGCCGCCACCACCGCGAAGACGGCGTACAACCAGCGGGCCGCCCCCACGTGGCCGCCGCCAACCACGTTGACTACCACGCCCGCCAGCCCGGCCCCGAGGGCCGCAGAGACCAACTGGACGGTGTTGATCGCTGCGGCCGCCGCACTGCGTTGCACCGGGTCGTTGCCGGAGTCCATCGCACGCACTGCAAGGTGTGGCCAGGCGATCCCGATGCCCGCCCCGGTGATCAGCAGTGCCAGCGCCCACAGCGCGACAAACCCGAGCGGGGCGTGCGCGCGCTGGGTTAGCGCGCCCAGCGCCAAGCCCGTTGCCATCACCAATGGCGCGGCCACGACGATGCACCTGATCACTCGCGGATTGGTCAGCGACGCGCTGACGATCTCGCTGCCGGTCCACCCGACGGCCAGCGCTGCAGCAAGAAACCCGGCCTCCGCCGGACTCAGGTGAGCCAATCTCTGACCGAACAACGGCACATAGATATTGGCCATCGCGGCAACCATCGCTATCGACATGGCCAGGTAGACCCACTTCGACTGTCCTGGACCAAATACGCTGCGCGGCAACACCGCTACCGGCGTCCGCCCGTCTACCACGACGAAGGCAACGACCAGGAGCGCACCGGCGAGCAGCAGCCCCATGTTCTGCATCAGGTAGCGGGGAAGCGACGCGACGCTTACGGCCAGCGCGGCCGAACCCATCAGCAGCAGCGACCATATGGGCACATTGTGGGTGGGCGGCACCGGGTCCTGCCCGGCCGAATCCACCGGGCTGGGCTTAAGCACCATCAGGACCACTAACGCCATCAGCCCGGCCGCGACACCTATTGCGACGTACGCCCACCGCCACAGGCCGAGCTGCGCGAAAATCGCCGCCCGCGACGGGCCCGATCAGCGTCGACACCCCCCACATCGCCGAAACCAGCGCCGAACCTCGGGTCCACAGCGCACGCGGTAGGGCAGTGTTGATGAGCGCATAGCCAAGGCCGGCCAGGAGTCCACCGGCCACACCGCGCAACGCCCGTCCGGCGACCAGAACCGCCATGCTCGGGCGCCACCACATTCACCACGCTGGCAAGGGCGAACACCGTGAGCCCGATCAGGTACGACCACCGCGCCCCGATGCGCTGCAGTATCGGATGGACTACGGCGGCCGCGACCACGGAACCGACCAGATACAGCGTCGTCGCCCACGCGAACAGCCGACGACCGCCAATGTCGGCGATGATGGTCGGGAGCATGCTGACGGTGAGAAATTCGTTGGTGGAGTAGAGCAGAACGCCGCCGGCCAGGACCGTGCACATCCCGAGGTGTTGACCCAGCAACTCACGCCAAGTGCCGGTCTCACTCGCCGTGTCGGTCACTCGTACACCGTAGGGGGTGGTCCCGCGTTTCGTGTGAGACTGGCGCCGGCGTCACCGCGGTGCGCGACGATCGCGCTGACTGGCCTTTGTGGCGGCGACGACGGCCGTCGCCGCCAGCACCGCGGTGAGGGTGTACAACCAGCGGGCCGCCGCCAGATCGTCGGCCTCAGCCACGTTGACCACCACGCCGGCCAGCCCGGCCCCGAAGGCCGCCGAGATCACCTGCACGATGTTGATCGCCGCGGCCGCCGCACCGCTCTCGGCCGGATCGTCGACGCAGTCCATGGCCCGCATGGACAGATGCGGCCAGGTCATCCCGATGCCGATTCCGGCAATCAGCAATGCCACCGCCCAGATCGACGATGATCCTGCCCGGTGCGTCCGCCTGCTGGGTGGCGGCACCGAGCGCAAGACCGGACGCCATCACCAGAGGTGCGGCCAGGACGACATATCCGATCACCCGTGGGTTGTTCAACGACGCGCTGGCGATCTCGCTGACCGTCCAGCCGATCGCCAGCGCGGCACCGAGGAATCCGGCCGCGACCGGGGTCAGATGTCCCAGTCGCTGACCGAACAGCGGCACGTAGGTGTCGACCATCACCGCCGCCATCTGCACAGCCATCGTCAGGTAGATCCACTTCAGCGGGCCGGCGCCGAATACGCTGGGCGGCAACACCGCTGCGCGGCTCCGGCGATCGACGACCACAAATGCTCCGACCAGCAGCACGCCGACGACCAGCAGTCCGCTGATCGCCATGGCGTTGCGTGGGAGTTGCGCGACGCTGACCGCCAGCGCCGCAGCGCCGATCAGCAGCAACGACCACACCGGCACGCCGAGCTTCGGACTTGCCGCCGTTTGCTCCTGCCGAGGATCCCGGTCGGTGCCCAGCACCACCGGAACCAATAGGCCCATCAGCGCCGTCAGGATGGCCATCGCGCCGAACGCCCACCGCCACAAGCCGAATTGCGCGAAAAGCCCACCCATCGCGGGTCCGACCACCGTCGCGACACCCCACATCGCTGACACCAGCGCGGAGCCCCGCGTCCACAGCGCGCGCGGCAACGCGGAGTTGATGAGCGCATAGCCCAAGCCGGCCAGCGCACCGCCGGCGACACCCTGCAGAGTGCGGCCCGCGATCAGCACCCCCATGTTCGGCGCCACCGCGCACACCAGGCTGGCGACCCCGAAAACGGCCAGTGCCAACAGATATGACGACCGAGCCCCGAAGCGGTGCAGCATCGAGTTGACGGTGGTCGCCGCGACCACCGACCCGACCAGGTACAGGGTGACCACCCAGGCATACAGCCGGGCTCCGCCGATCTCGGCGATCGCGCTCGGCAACAGGCTGACGGTCAGAAACTCGTTGGTGGCGTACATCGCGACGCCACCGGCCAGCACGATCGACGTGCCCAGGTACCTGCCCAGCAGTTCGCGCCAACTGCCGGTGTCGCTCGCGGTGCCGGTCACCCCCCTACCGTATGAGTACGGCGAGGGTGCGGCGGACTACTTCAGGCCCGCAGCGTCCATTCCGCGCAGTTCCTTCTTGAGGTCGGCGATCTCGTCGCGGAACCGTGCGGCCAGTTCGAACTGCAAGTCACGGGCCGCGGCCATCATCTGCGCGGTCAGGTCTTTGATCAGGTCGGCCAGCTCGGCGCGCGGCATGCTGGCGGTGTCGCGACCCTCGAACACACCGGCGCTGACCGCGCGGCCCGGCTCCCCCTGCGCCCGCCGGCCACGGGACGCATTGCGTCCCGACCCGCCGATCGCGACGGTTTGACTGGCCTCGGTGTCGTCGGCCTCGCGATAGACCTGGTCGAGGATGTCGGCGATCTTCTTGCGCAACGGCTGCGGGTCGATGCCGTGGGCCTCGTTGTAGGCGACCTGCTTGGCGCGGCGCCGATCGGTCTCGTCGATGGCCTCTTTCATCGAGTCGGTCATCTTGTCGGCGTACATGTGCACTTCGCCCGAGACGTTGCGGGCGGCGCGGCCGATGGTCTGGATCAGGCTGCGCGACGACCGCAGAAAGCCTTCCTTGTCGGCGTCCAGGATCGACACCAGCGACACCTCGGGCAGGTCCAGGCCCTCGCGCAGCAAGTTGATGCCGACCAGCACGTCGTAGTCGCCGAGCCGGAGCTGCCGCAGCAATTCCACCCGGCGCAATGTGTCGACCTCGGAGTGCAGGTAGCGCACCCGAATGCCCATCTCCAGCAGGTAGTCGGTGAGGTCTTCGGCCATCTTCTTGGTCAGCGTCGTCACCAACACCCGCTCATCGGCATCGGCGCGTTTGCGAATCTCGCCGATCAGGTCGTCGATCTGCCCCTTGGTCGGCTTGACCACGACCTTCGGGTCCACCAGGCCGGTCGGCCGGATCACCTGCTCGACGAACTCACCGCCGGCCTGGCTCAGCTCGTAGGGGCCGGGGGTGGCCGACAGATACACCGTCTGCCCGATCCGGTCGGCGAACTCCTCCCAGGTCAGCGGGCGGTTGTCGACCGCCGACGGCAGCCGGAACCCGAAGTCGACCAGGTTGCGCTTGCGCGACATGTCGCCCTCGTACATGCCGCCGATCTGCGGCACGGTGACGTGCGACTCGTCGATGACCATCAGAAAGTCTTCGGGGAAGTAGTCGATCAGGGTGGCCGGGGCGGTGCCGGCGCCGCGGCCGTCGATGTGGCGCGAGTAGTTCTCGATGCCGGAGCAGAACCCGACCTGCCGCATCATCTCGACGTCGTAGTTGGTGCGCATCCGCAGCCGCTGCGCCTCGAGCAGCTTGCCCTGGCCCTCGAGTTCGGCGAGGCGCTCCGCGAGTTCCTGCTCGATCGACGAGATGGCGTGCGCCATCCGCTCCGGGCCTGCGACGTAGTGGGTGGCCGGGAAGACCCGCAGCGAGTCGACCTTGCGCACCACGTCACCGGTCAGCGGGTGCATGTAGTACAGCGCCTCGATCTCGTCGCCGAAGTACTCGATGCGCACGGCCAGTTCCTCGTACGACGGGATGATCTCCACGGTGTCGCCGCGCACCCGGAACGATCCGCGGGTGAACGCCATGTCGTTGCGGTTGTACTGCACGTCGACCAGCAGCCGCAGCAAGCCGTCGCGTGGCACCTCGTCGCCGACCTTGAGCTCCACCGACCGGTCCAGGTAGGACTGCGGGGTGCCGAGGCCGTAGATGCACGACACCGAGGCGACCACGACCACGTCGCGCCGCGACAGCAGGCTCGAGGTCGCCGAGTGCCGTAGCCGCTCGACATCGTCGTTGATCGAGCTGTCCTTCTCGATGTAGGTGTCGGTCTGGGCGATGTACGCCTCGGGTTGGTAGTAGTCGTAGTACGACACGAAGTACTCGACGGCGTTGTTGCGGCAACATCTCCCGCAGCTCGTTGGCCAGCTGGGCGGCCAGCGTCTTGTTGGGCGCCATCACCAGGGTGGGCCGTTGCAGCCGCTCGATCAGCCACGCGGTGGTGGCCGACTTGCCGGTGCCGGTGGCGCCGAGCAGCACCACGTCGCGCTCCCCCGCCTGAATCCGCCGTTCCAGGTCGTCGATGGCGGCCGGCTGGTCGCCGGCCGGAGAATGCGGGCTGACCACCTCGAAGCGGCCGCCGGCGCGCACGACCTCGTCGACGGCGCGGTACTCCGAATGCGCGATTACGGGATGTTCGGTGGCGAAAGCCATGTCACCAGGGTAGAGGCGATCACCGACAAGTGCCCCGGTGCCGGCTTCGGACGGATATCGCCGGCAATGATCAGTGCCGGGTCCACATCCGGGTGACCGGATCGCATTGCAGCAGGTAGCCGTCGTTCGAGGTGGACATCGCGAACACCGGGACGTCGGGCAGGTCGCACGAGCTACCCGCGGCGTGCACCCCGGTCGCGATGGGGGCCTTGTCCCAGGTGGTGCCTTCACACACGACCTGCTCGATTGCTGGTCGGGTCGTAGCGCGAGCTTGTCGACGTCGGTGCACAACCCGCCGAGGACGGCCGGTGCCGGGTGCGCCGGTGTGGTCGAGGCGCTGATGACCTGGGTGGGATCGGCCAACGTCACGCCCGCCGGCGCGTCACCGACCCGGGTGGCCACCACGGGTACCCGCACCACCGCCCCCTGTGCGCCGCACTCGTTGCTGAGCACGGTTTCGGTCTCGGTGCCGCGCAGCGTGCCGTCGGGTTGGGGCGCCAACGACCACGCGACCGTCTCCTGCTGGGTGGCCCTCACTTGCCCGTTCGGCTGGCGGCAGCCCACCCGCTCCTGCTGCAGGCGCGCCCTGCCAATACCCGCCGACGAAACGCAGAGTGTCGGTCTGGCCGCCGTCGGTGGTGCTGGCCGCTTGGTGGTTGGCGTCGTCCAGCTGGTCCCGGTGGCCGCGCATCCGTTGGTGGTGCACGCGGAACGGAACGCCCACCAGTTGGTGGTCGGCGCCGTCGTGGCGGATCGGGACGCCGTTGGTGGTCCGCTTGGAGCGGTCGTAGGTCAGTTGGTAGGTGCCGTTGAGCACCGGCCCCCGGGTTTGGCGGCGCGGCGCTGGCGGCAGGCGCGGCGGTCGCGCGGCCAGCGCCGGGTTGGGCTGGGGGCCGTCCGGCTGGAAGGAGTACAGGGTCGACCAGGTCGCCGCCACCGCGATCAGCACCGCGCAGACCAACGCCGCCGCCCACCGGGTCCTCGACGAAAACTTGTGGGTCAGCGCGCTGATACGACGCCGCGCGGCGCCGCGCGCGCCGGGGTGGCGGGTCGCGGCGCCACCGACCTGGAGCCCCGCCGGACTCCGCGCACGTGACGTGCTCTCAGACGGCGGCGGCAAACGCGCGGCACCGCTCGAACCTGTCCTCGGGGGTTCTTGGCAAGGGCCTTGCAGAACACGTCGTCGAGGTATTCCAGATCCGGGCGGTAATCGCTGAGCCGCGGCGGATCCTCGTGCAGGTGCTGGCTGATCACCGCGATCGGGTTGGGGTGCTGGAACGGCGGCGCGCCGGTGAGCAGATGAAAAGCCGTGGCGGCCAAAGCGTATTGGTCTGCCCGGCCGTCGATGTTGGAACCAGTCAACTGTTCGGGCGCGGCATAGGCGACCGTTCCCGACGGCGACGTTGGTCTCGGTGATCCCGCTGATGTCACCCAGGTGGCGAGCTACACCGAAGTCCGCCAACAGGATTCGGCGTTCGCCGTCTTCGGGATGGGTGAGCAGGATGTTGGCGGGTTTGACGTCGCGGTGCAGCAGGCCGCGATCGTGGGCGTAATCGAGCGCGCCCGCGACGGCATGGACGATGTCGCACACCTCATCGATCGGCATGCCGTCCTGGTAGCGCTCTTTCACCAGCCGGGCGGCGTCGGTGCCCTCGACGTAGTCCATCGAGATCCAGAGCTGACCGTTGAATTCGCCGCGATCGTGGACGCCGACGATGTGCGGGTGCCACAGCGTGGCGGCGAGATCGGCCTCCCGGTTGAACCTCTCGCGGAACTCGCTGATCGGCGGTGATCGCCTCGGCGAGAACTTTGATCACATCACGGCGCGGCAACCTGGGGATGCAACGCCAGATACACCTCGGCCATCCCGCCGGCGCCCAGCGGCCGCAAGATGGTGTAGCCGGCGAATGGCGCGCCGTTGGCCATCGCGTAGGCGCGACCCACTGTTTTCGCTGCCGCGTTCTGGGCCGGGGCTTCCGGGGGTTCGGCGTTCGGGGTCGAGCTGACCGGTGGAACGCGGCGCAACAGGTGCGCGACGGTCGCTGAAGGAAGCGAGTGAAAGCCCGCGCGCAGCGCCGCACCAGCCAGTCGCGGGTTGCTCAGCAGCCGTCGCCCGGCTGTCGAGGCGCCGGGTGGTGCGCTTCAGCTCATCCATCTGTGGTTGCCCCCTCGTGTCTCGGCATTACCTGCGGGTATCGCCGCTACCTGATGCGGACTGGTGCTTGCACCCGGATCGGAGCCGCCCCATTGCGTTGTCCGGCGCACCAAACTCTCGCGCTCTGGCGGTCCGGCCAGATCCCCCTCACCCTCGTTCGAATGATGCCGGACACGGATGGGCGACGGGCCAGCGGAGGCTATGAAAAAGCTATGAGTGGCCAAATCGAAACAAAGCCAAGTCACAGGCGAGTCCAATGGAGAGCACTCATGTGACGGACCGATACTGGAGTAGTGAGTCGACCCGCCCCGCCTGTGCTGACAATCCGGCACGACGGGTCCCAACGAATCCTTCGCGGCAGGCCATGAGGTGGTCATCGGGCGTGACCTGCACGCCGACCTGCGCATCGCGGACCCGCGGATATCCCGCGCGCACCTGATCCTGCGCTTCGATCAGGGCCGATGGCTGGCGATCGACAACGGCTCGCTGAACGGAACCTACGTCAACGGCTACCGGATGCCGGTGATCGACATCCACGACGGCCAGAGCATCAACGTCGGAAATCCGCAGGGCCCGCGGCTGACCTTCGAGATCGGACCGCAGCAGGGCATGGCCACCGGCCTGCCCAGATCAGGTCGACGCAGAGACTCCGGGCCGCCCACCCTCGCCTGGTCGGTGATTCCGGATCAACCGCGTCCCGGGCAGCCGGCCCACCGCCCGCCGCGGCAGACCAGAGCAGCCCGCCCGGCGCCCCGGAGCCGCGCAAGCCACCGCCACGCGGCCGATGCCGGCCCGCACGGCATCCCGGCACCACCGCCAAGCCACCGCCGCCGCCGCCCGGTGCCACCGCCGTCGGGTCCGCCGCCGCGCGCGACGCCGCCCGACGAACTGACCGTCGTCAACGCCGGCTGCCGCCCGCACACCGCCCGACGGCTGACCGTGGTGCCGACCGGGTGCGACGCCGCCCGCCGAGTTCACCGTGATCGACGCCAAGTCGGCCGACGTGTCGAACCTCGCGACGCAGGATGGTGAAGTTCCTCTCGCAGCGATCCTCGTCGCGACCGCGAGACGGCCGGCACCGTCACGATCGGCCGCGCCAACGAGAACGACATCGTCGTCTCCGACGTCTTGGCCTCGCGTCAACACGCGACGTTGATGCCGACGCCGCTGGGCACCGAGATCCGCGACCGCAGCATCAACGGAACGTTCGTCAACGGCACCCGGGTCGGGTCGGCGATCTTGAGCGAGGGCGACGTGGTCACCATCGGCAACGTCGACCTGGTGTTCAGCGACGGCACCCTGATCCACCGCAGCGAGGCCGCGACGCGCAGCGGCGGCCTGGAGGTGCGCGGGGTCAAGTACGTCGTCGACAACGGCAAACAACTGCTGGACGACATCTCGCTGACCGCCGGCCCGGCACGCTGACCGCCGTCATCGGCGGATCCGGCGCCGGCAAGACCACCCTGGCCCGGCTGATCGCCGGATACGCCCGCCCAGCTCCGGCTCGGTCACCTTCGAGGGCCACGACATTCACGCCGAATACGCGTCGTTGCGCAGCAGGATCGGCATGGTCCCGCAAGACGACGTCGTGCACCGCCAGCTGACCGTGAACCAGGCGCTGGGCTACGCCGCCGAACTGCGGCTGCCACCCGACACCAGCAAATCCGACCGCGCCAAGGTCGTCGCCCAGGTGCTCGAGGAGCTCGACCTGACCAAACACGCCGAAACCCGGGTGGACAAGCTATCCGGCGGTCAGCGCAAACGCGCCTCGGTGGCCCTGGAACTGCTCACCGGACCGTCGCTGCTGATCCTCGACGAGCCGACCTCGGGTCTGGATCCCGGCGCTGGACCACCAGGTCATGATGATGCTGCGCCAGCTGGCCGACGCCGGCCGCGTGGTGATCGTGGTGACGCACATGCTGTCCTACCTCGATCGTGTGCGACCAGTTGCTGTTGGTGGCGCCGGGCGGCAAGACGGCGTACTGCGGCCCGCCGGACCACATCGGCGACGGCGATGGGCACCACCAACTGGGCCAAGATCTTCACCAAGGTGGGCGCCGATCCCGAGGAAGCCAACCGGCGCTTCCTGGCCCAGAAGGAGGCCCAGCGGCGGCCCCAGAAACCGTTGGCGGCCAAGGACGATGAGCCGGCCGAACTTGGCGAACCGGTGCACACCAGCGTGCGGCGCCAGATCTCGACGGTCGCCCGCCGGCAGGTCCGTCTGGTCATCGCCGACCGCGCCTACTTCATCTTTCTGGCGCTGTTGCCGTTCATCCTGGGGTCGCTGTCACTGACCGTTCCCGGCACGCAACGGATTCCACCTCCCCGGCGCCGCACGCCGGCACGCCCGACGAATCCGCGCAGATACTGGCAACCTGCTGCTGCCCGCCGCGGCGTTCATGGGCACCGCGCTGACGATCCGCGACCTGGTCGGTGAACGCGCCATCTTCCAGCGCGAACAAGCGGTCGGGCTGTCGACCACGGCCTACCTGCTCGCCAAGACCGGGGTGTTCTGCGGGTTCGCGATCGTGCAGTCGGCGATCATCACCGCGATCGTGGTCATCGGCAAGAGCGCGCCGACCCGCGGGGGCCGTGCTGCTGGGCCACGGCACGGTCGCGGCCACCGTCGAGCTGTTTCTGGCCGTCGCGGCGACCTGTGTCGCCTCGGCCATCCTCGGCCTGGCCATCTCGGCGCTGGTCCGCTCCAGTGAGCAGATCATGCCGCTGTTCGTGGTGGCGGTCATGGCCCAGCTGGTGCTGTGCGGCGGCATGGTCCCGGTGACCGGCCGGCTCGGGCTCGACCAGCTGTCGTTCGCCATGCCCGCGCGCTGGGGTTATGCCGCGGCGGCGTCGACGGTCGACCTGCGGCACCTGGTACCGGATTCGCTGCTTTCCCAGGACCGGTTCTGGCAGCACACGATCGAAGATCTGGCTGCTCGACATGGGCATGCTGGCCGGGCTGTCGTTGTTCTATCTCGGCTTCGTCCGGTGGAAGATCCGGCTGCGCCGCTGACCGTCGCGATCCCGATAAGGTGACGCCATCCATCCACCGAAACACGAGACGTTCGACCTGCTCGCCCGCACCAACACCGATCCCAAAGGCATCGTGCGGGCCGTCGACGAGTACGCCGTGCACCCCTGGGGCTCTACGTGGCCCGGCCCACTCCCGGCCGGGCCCAGTTCCACTACCTCGAGTCCTGGCTGCTGCCATCGCTGGGCCTGCGCGCCACGGTGTTCCACTTCAACCCGGGCCATGAGCGCGACCACGACTACTACCTCGACGTGGGCGAATACACGCCCGGCGCGGACGCCTGGAGTTCCGAAGACCACTACCTCGACATCGAGGTCCGCACCGGCTCCGGCGTGCGAGTGGCCGATGTCGACGAGCTGCTGGAGGCGGTGCGGCACGGCCTGCTGACGCCGGAAGTTGCCGAGCAGGCGGTGCGACGCGCCGTGCACGCCGTCGACGGTCTGGCCCGAAACGGCTATGACCTGCAGCGCTGGCTGGCCGGCCACGGTATCGAGCTCACCTGGCGCCCCTGAACCCGGGCAGTTTCGGATTCTGCGCCGGGGTAACTCTCCGGTATGCCCTTGAGCGAATACCGGCGCAAACGGCAGGTCCGGAAACAGCCCCGAGCCGCGCGGACGACTGGGACGTAAACGCCGCGCCGGCCAGAGCGGGCCCCGCTTCGTCATCCAGCACCACGCGGCCCGCAGCGACCACTACGACTTCCGCCTGGAAATCGACGGCGTGCTCGTCTCCTGGGCGATACCCAAAGGGCCGTCGACGAACCCGAAGGACCGGCGGATGGCCCGCCGCACCGAGGATCACCCCCTGGACTATGCGGGATTCGAAGGGGTGATCCCCGAAGGGGAGTACGGCGCCGGCCCGGTCATCGTCTGGGACCGCGGCAGCTACGCCAACGTCACCGAGCGCGACATGGCCGAATGCCTGGACCGCGGACACCTTTCGTTCCGGTTGCAAGGCGAGAAGCTGCACGGCGGCTTTGCGCTCACCAGGATTCGCGAAGGCAAGGACGAGACCTGGCTGCTGGTCAAACGCAGAGACGAGGACGCCGACGCTCGGCGCAAACCGGTGAAGAGCCAACCCGAATCGGTGTTGTCCGGCCGCACGCTGGACGATCTGGACGCATCGTCATGACCGACCTCGCCGGTCTGCCCGACTCGGTAAGCGCGGCACTGCACGACGAGCCGGTTCCGGATTGGCGCGCTCCCACGCTGGCCACCCTGACCGACAAGCGGTTCAGCGACCCGCAGTGGATCTTCGAGCGCAAGTTCGACGGCATGCGGTGCCTGGCGTTTCGCGACGGCGATCGAATCGAGCTCCTGTCACGAAACCGTAAGCCGCTCAACGGAACCTATCCGGAACTGGTCGACGCACTCGCCGCGCAGCACACCGCCCGATTCGTCGTGGACGGTGAGGTCGTCGCGTTCGAGGGACGCCGCACCAGCTTCGCCCGGCTGCAGGGACGCCTGGGCATCACCGACCCCGAGGTGGCCCGCGCGTCGCGAATCCGGGTCTACTACTACGTTTTCGACCTGCTGCACCTCGACGGCAATCGCACCACCGAGGTGCCGCTGAGGTGGCGCAAACGACTGCTACGCGATGCGATCAGCTTCGACGATCCGCTGCGCAACACCGCGCATCGCGTCGGCGACGGCCTGGCCGCCTACCAGGCCGCGTGCAAGCGCGGGGACGAAGGAGTGATCGCCAAGCTGGCCGACTCCACCTATGACTCCGGCCGGTCGAGGAATTGGCTGAAGTTCAAATGCGTCCGCGACCAAGAATTCGTTGTCGGCGGCTACACCAGCCCACGGGGCAGCCGAATTGCGTTGGGCGCGCTGCTGCTCGGTTATCACGACGGCGGCGACCTCGTCTACGCCGGCAAGGTCGGCACCGGCTTCGACGAGGCCACGCTGCAAAGCCTGCACGAGCGGCTGTCTCCCATCGAGCAGGACGCACCGCCGTTCACCCGGGGGTTGGTGCGCGAGAATGGCGCTCGCTGGGTGCGTCCGGAGTTGGTGGCCCAGATCGGGTTTACCGAATGGACGCGCGACGGCAAGCTCCGGCATCCGCGATACCAAGGCCTGCGCATCGACAAGGATCCCGGCGACGTGGTCCGCGAGACACCCTGATGGCGCGCATCGAGGTCGAGATCACCCACCCGGATCGTGTCTTGTTCCCGGACCGCGGAAAAGGCATCACCAAGCGGGCGCTGGTCGACTACTACGGCGAGGTGGCCGGCACCATGCTGCCGCACCTGAAAAGCCGCGCGCTGACCGTACAACGGTTCCCGCGTGGGATCGGTGAAACCGGGCTTCGTACAACAGGATTTCGCCGAGGCGCTGCCGGACTGGATGAGTGGTGTCGAAGTAGCCAAGCAAGGCGGCACCCTGGTGCATCCGCTGGCCGAACGCCCCGAGGCCCTGCGCTGGCTGGCGAACCAGAACTGCATCACCCTGCATGTGTGGCAGTCGCGGCAAGACAAGCTGCACAATCCCGACCGGCTGGTTTTCGACCTCGATCCCTCCGACACCGATTTCGCGGTGGTTCGTGCGACCGCCCACACGATCGCCGACGTACTGGACGACCTGGGGCTGGCGCGCTACGTGCAGACCACCGGATCACGCGGGCTGCACGTCGTGGTGCCGTTACGCGCCGACGCCGACTTCGACACCGTGCGGCAATTCGCCCGCGACGTCGCCGAAGTCGTGGTAGCCGACGACGATGCGCACCGCACCGTGGAAGCCCGCAAGGACAAACGCGGTGGCCGGGTGTATCTGGACATCATGCGGAACGCGTACGCGCAGACGGCGGTTGCGCCGTATTCGGTCCGGGCCCGCGCCGGCGCGCCGGTGGCCACCCCACTGGAGTGGGATGAACTGGACGCTCGTGGCCTGCGAGCCGATCGGTTCACCATCCGCGACCTGCCCAAACGGCTGGCCGGGCAACGTGATCCGTGGGCAGACATGTCCCGGCACGCCCGGTCACTGAACGGGCCGCTAGAGCAGTTGGCGAAACTTCATGCCTGAACTGCCAGTCCTGACGGCCCGGGAACTCGTGTAGTTCCCGGAGCGAGCTGGGCGTAATCTCATCAGCTATGAGCCCTCGTAAGCGCAGGTGGATGCCGGTGGTGGCGGTGACCGTGATCGCGGCCGGCTCGCAGTTGATTCCGGCAACGGCGCGCGCGGACCTGCACAACATCACCTACCGGGCCAGGATCGACGCACTGACGACCGGCAGTCAGGCCACCTTCATCATCAACGGCGGCCAGACGAACACCACGAACCTTCCTTCGATACCGGGCAACGCGTTCGAGGCCAACACCGTGTTGCCCGATCCGGGGCAAGCCGGCTTGCGGATTGTGCTTCATTTCCCGTACGCGGCGAACGTGCACTGTGAGATCGACGTCGACGACAACGTTTTCACGCAGGCCGACCAAATGGTCCGGCCGGCACCCGGTAATTCCGATCCCAATAGCGGCGCGCTGCAATGCGGAGCACCGTTGCCCGCGTAGGAAGCCCGGCTAGGGCCGCCAGCCGGTGAAATCCGCCCACTCCCAGGCTCGGCGGTAGGCCTCGGCAAACCACGGCTCCTTGGCTTCGACGTAGACCGTCGTGTCGCCGTCCGCGCGTTCTTCGGCCGCGCGTTTGACGGCCAGGTAGCCCACCCGTTCCGCAGGGTTGGCGGCCAGCCAGTCAACAACCAGCAAGGCGAACTGCTGATTGGGCCAGCCAGCCACCCTGATATGGACGTTCGTTGGACGTCCGGGATCGGCCGAGGCATGGATTCGCTTGTGCCACAAGGCCGGATCGTCGCTATGGTCGTAATCGCTGACCGTGCTGCGCGCATCGAGCTTGATGTCGTCCTGCTTGATGTGTTCGAGGCGCGGGTAGCCCGCCGACAGCAGGGCCTCGCCGAGTTCGTCTGCCACTGCCAGTGATTCGACGGTGAGCTGGATGTCGATGACGTCCTTGGCGTCGAACTCCGGCACCGCGGTCGATCCAATGTGGTCGACGCGCAACGCCTTATGGCCGCACGTCGTCGCCAGCCGGGCAACGATACGCCGCGCCTGATCCGGCCACGTCGGATCGGCCGGCACGACCCGCGCCGCCGCGCGGACGACCTGTCGCTCGGCCACGTTGTGGGCGAACGGCACGATGCGGTCGTTCCACACCTCACGGGCCCGCGTCACCAAGTCCTCTTGGCTGCCCGAGTTGTCCAGCCAGATGTCGGCGACGGCACGGCGCTGCTCGTCGTCGGCCTGCGCGGCGATCCTGGCGCGGGCGTCTTCCTCGGGCATGCCGCGCACCTCGACCAGCCGTCGCACCCGCAGCTCGACATCGGCGTGGACGATGACGACCAGCGGAAACAGCGGTGCCATACCGGATTCCACCAGCAGCGGAATGTCTTCGACCACAACCGCGTCCTCGGCACCGATGCGATGATCTCCGCGCGCCGCTGACCCACCAATGGGTGAACGATCCCGTTCAGCTTCTGGCGCGCCTCGTCGTCGGGAAAAGCCTTGGCAGCCAACGCCGGCCGATCCAGCGATCCGTCCGGTTGCAGGATGTCCTCACCGAACGCCTCGACGAGCGACGCCAGCCCTTCGGTGCCCGGCTGGACGACCTCCCGGGCAATGACGTCGCCGTCGACGATGATCCCACCGCATTCCGCGAACGTGGCAGACAGCACCGATTTCCCGGCGCCGATGCCACCGGTCAACCCGATGCGCAACATCCGCGAGGGCGACTATGCGTTGCCGGCGAGCTTTTCGCGCAGCGCGGCCAGTTGTGCGTCGCTGGCCAGCGAGCCGCCCGCCTCCTTCGGCGAGGACCCACCGTTGCTCGGCGCCTGGTCGCTACCGCCGTGGTCGGCCGCCTCAGCAGCGGCGAACTTCTCCATCTGCGCGGTGTGCATCTTGTGCCTGCGCTCCGCCTCGGCGTAGCGGGCCTCCCACTCGTTGCGCTGGGTGTCGAATCCTTCGAGCCATTCGTTGGTCTCGGGGTCGAAGCCCTCGGGGAAGATGTAGTTGCCCTGCTCGTCGTAGCTGTCGGCCATGCCGTACTTCGCGGGGTCGAACTCGTCGGTGTAGTCCTCGTTGGCTTGCTTGAGCGACAACGAGATCCGGCGGCGCTCCAGGTCGATGTCGATGACCTTGACCATCGCGTCGTCGCCGACGGCAACCACCTGGTCGGGCACCTCGACGTGGCGCTCCGCCAGCTCCGAGATGTGCACCAGGCCCTCGATGCCCTCCTCGACGCGGACGAACGCACCGAACGGAACCAGCTTGGTGACCTTGCCGGGAACGATCTGACCGATCGCGTGGGTGCGGGCGAAGTGCCGCCACGGGTCTTCCTGAGTTGCCTTGAGCGACAACGAAACCCGCTCGCGGTCCATGTCGACGTCGAGCACCTCGACGGTGACCTCGTCGCCCACCGTGACCACCTCGGACGGGTGATCGATGTGCTTCCAGGACAGCTCGGAAACGTGCACCAGGCCGTCCACTCCGCCCAGGTCGACGAACGCGCCGAAGTTGACGATCGACGAGACCACACCCTTGCGGATGGTGCCCTTCTGCAGCTGGTTGAGGAACTCGCTGCGCACCTCGGACTGGGTCTGCTCCAGCCAGGCACGGCGGGACAACACCACGTTGTTGCGGTTCTTGTCCAGCTCGATGATCTTGGCTTCGATCTCCTTGCCGATGTACGGCTGCAGATCGCGCACGCGACGCATCTCGACCAGCGAGGCGGGCAGGAAGCCGCGCAGCCCGATGTCGAGAATCAGGCCGCCCTTGACGACCTCGATGACGGTGCCCTTGACGGCCTCGTCCTTCTCCTTGAGCGCCTCGATGGTGCCCCAGGCGCGCTCGTACTGCGCACGCTTCTTGGACAGGATCAGACGGCCCTCTTTGTCCTCCTTGGTGAGAACAAGGGCCTCGACCTCATCACCGACGGAAACGACCTCGTTGGGGTCGACATCGTGCTTGATGGAGAGTTCGCGGGCGGGGATGACCCCTTCGGTTTTGTAGCCGATATCGAGGAGCACCTCGTCCCGGTCCACTTTGACGATGGTGCCTTCGACGATGTCGCCATCGTTGAAGTACTTGATCGTTTTGTCTATTGCGGCGAGAAAGTCCTCGGCGGAGCCAATGTCGTTGACGGCTACTTGCGGCGAGGTGACGGTGGGACTCGGCATTTGTTGGGTTGCTCCGGACAGGTTGGGTCGTAGGGACAAAACAGGGATTGCTTAACGAGGCTACTCGACAGGGCACACGCTGGACAAACCCGCCCGGCGTGCCATGTCCGCCCCGCTCATTATTCGACCCGCCGCGTATATATCGCAACTCGGAATTCGGGGCCGGTTTTTGTCGTCACATTCGCCGCGAAAGGAACCCAAAAGGGCTGGGCCTGCAGCTCGGCGGGCTTGTGGGCCGCATCGTCCGGATCGCCGCGCTAATGCGCGGCGGCGTCCCATGAGCGGCCATAGCCGACGGACACCTCGAGCGGGACGTCGAGCGGGTAGGCCGCGCCCATCTTGTCGCGCACCAGCGCCTCGACCTGTTCGCGCTCGCCGGACGCGATTTCGAACAGCAATTCGTCGTGCACCTGCAGCAACATGCGTGACGAGAGCCCGGCCTCGTTGATTGCCTTGTCGACCTCGATCATCGCGACCTTGATGATGTCGGCCGCGCTGCCCTGGATTGGCGCGTTGAGCGCGGCCCGCTCGGCGGCCTCCCGTACCTGGCGATTGCTGCTGTCCAGCTCGGGCAGATAACGCCGCCGGCCCAACACCGTCGAGGTGTAACCGTCCTTTCGGGCCTGCTCGACGACGTCCATCAGGTAGTCGCGTACGCCCGCCGAATCGGGCGAAGTATTGGTCCATCTGGACTTTCGCCTCCTCGGTGGAGATCTTCAGCTGGGCGGCCAACCCGTAGGCGCTCAATCCGTAGGCCAGGCCGTACGACATCGCCTTGACCCGGCGGCGCAGCTCGGGGGTGACCTCCTCGATCGGCACGCCGAATGCCCGGGAGGCGACGAACGAATGCAGGTCCTCACCGGTGTTGAACGCCTCGATCAGGCCTTCGTCGCGGGACAGGTGCGCCATGATCCGCATCTCGATCTGGCTGTAATCGGCGGTCATCAGCTCGGCATAGCCGTCACCGACCACGAACGCGTCGCGGATCCGGCGACCGGCCTCGGTGCGGATCGGAATGTTCTGCAGATTCGGCTCGGTCGACGACAATCTGCCCGTCGCCGCGATGGTTTGGTTGAACGTGGTGTGGATGCGTCCGTCGGACGCCACCGCATTCAGCAGCCCGTCGACCGTCACTTTGAGCCGGGTGGCGTCGCGGTGGGCGAGCATATGCTGCAGGAACGGATGGCCGGTCTTGTCGAACAGCGATTGCAGGGCGTCGGCGTCGGTGGTGTATCCGGTCTTGGTGCGCTTGGTCTTCGGCATATCGAGCTCGTCGAACAGCACCGTCTGCAACTGCTTGGGTGAGCCCAGGTTGATCTGCTTGCCGATCACCGCGTAGGCCGCCTCGGCCGCGTCGCGGATCTGATTGCCGAAATCGCTTTGCAGCTCCGTGAGTTGCGGCAGGTCCACGGCGATACCGACGTGCTCCATCCCCGCCAACGCCCGCTGCACCGGCAGCTCCATGCCACCCAACAGCGACGTGGAGTTGATCCGGGCCAGTTCCTCGTCGAGCGCGTCGGCCAGATCCAGCACCGCCACGGCCCGCAGGATCAGCGTCTGCACCGCCTGGTCGTCGGTCCCCTCAGGATCATCGAGCAGCGAAAGCTGTTGCTGCTCAGGCGTTTCAGCGCGCAGCTCGCGGCGCAGGTAGCGCAGCGAAAGGTCGTCGAGGGCGAAGCTGCGCTGCCCGGGACGCACCAGGTAGGCCGCCAGCGCGGTATCGGAGGTGACGCCGGCCAGCGTCCAGCCCCGCCCGGCGAGGTCGTGCATCGCGAGCTTGGCTTCGTGCAGCGCCTTGGGTGGACCGGGGTCGGCCAGCCACGACGCCAGTGCCGCCTCGTCGTCGGGATCCAGTGCCGAGGTGTCGATGTAGCGACCCTCGCCGTCGGCAGACACGATGGCCAGCGCGGTGGCGTCGGCGTCGTAAGCCAGGTGGGTGCCGACGACGGCCAGGCCGAACCGCTTGCCCGAGCTGTGCTCGGCCAGCCACACGGGCAGCTGGCCGGCCTCCAGCGCGCCGCCACGCACGTCGAATCCCTCGTCCACCTCGGGTTCGACGGCGGCCAGGGTGTCGAACAACCGGTCGCGCAATACCCGGAACTCCAGGTCGTCGAAAAGCCGGTGAATCTGGTCGCGGTCCCACGGCAGCATCCGCAGCGTGTCCGGCGTCTGCGCCAGCGGCACGTCTTTGACCAGTTCGGTGAGGTCGCGGTTGAGGATGACGTTGGCCACATGCGTCCGCAGCGCGTCGCCCACCTTGCCCCGCACCGAGTCGACGTTGTCGACCAGACCCTGCAGCGACCCGTACTCGATGATCCACTTGGTTGCGGTCTTCTCCCCCACGCCGGGAATCCCGGGCAGGTTGTCGCTGGGATCGCCCCGCAGCGCGGCGAAGTCGGGATATTGGGCCGGCGTCAGTCCGTACTTCTCGACGACCGCCTCCGGGGTGAAGCGGGTCAGTTCGCTGACACCCTTGATGGGGTAGAGCACGGTCACGTCGTCGCTGACGAGCTGGAGCGAGTCACGGTCGCCGGTGACCACCAGCACCCGGTACCCCTCGTTTTCGGCCTGCGTGGCCAGCGTCGCGATCAGGTCGTCGGCTTCGAATCCCGGCTCCGCGAGCACCGTGATGCCCAGCGCGCCCAGCACTTCCTTGGTGATGTCGATCTGCCCGCGGAACTCGTCGGGAGTTTCCGATCGGTTGGCCTTGTATTCCGGGTAACGCTCCAACCGGAACGTCTGGCGCGACACGTCGAACGCCGCGGCGACGTGCGTCGGAGTCTCGTCCCGGAGCAGATTGATCAGCATCGCGGTGAAGCCGTACACCGCGTTGGTGGTCAGGCCGCCGCGGGTCTTGAAGTTCTCCGCGGGCAGTGCGTAGAACGCCCGAAAGGCCAGCGAATTGCCGTCCAGCAACATCAGTGTCGGTTTGGTTTGTTCCTCGCTGGGAGTAGTGGTGGCGGCAGGCACGGCTCTCACTCTAGGCACCTGGTGTGACGGCCCCGCGTCCCCGACCAACCCCGGGGCGGAACTGCAACACGTTTCAGTTTTGTGTTTGGGCTGGGTAGTCTGACCGAGTGCCAGAGGTCACCAGTCAAGAACCCGCGATCGACGGATGGTTCGCCACCGACGCAACCGCCGGAAATGCCGGACCTATCTGATCGGCAGCAAGTGCCCCGAGTGCGGCACCTATGTTTTCCCGCCCAGGGAGAACAACTGCCCCAACCCGGCCTGCGCCAGCGACTCACTAGAGTCCGTCGCGCTGTCGACCCGGGGGACGCTGTGGAGTTACACCGAAAACCGGTATCCCCCGCCGGCGCCCTACCCCGCCGCGGACCCGTTTGAACCGTTCGCCATCGCCGCGGTGCAGCTGGCCGACGAGGGGATCATCGTGCTGGGCAAGGTGGTCGAGGGCACGCTGGCCGCGGACTTGAAGGTCGGGATGGAGATGGAGCTGACCACGATGCCGCTGTTCACCGACGACGACGGCGTCGAGCGCACCGTGTACGCCTGGAGGATCGCATCATGAGCACACCCGAACCGCTGTACATCCTCGGCGCCGGAATGCACCCGTGGGGCAAATGGGGCCGGGACTTCACCGAATACGGCGTGGTCGCCGCGCGCGCCGCCTTGGCCGAAGCCGGGCTCGACTGGCGGCAGATCCAGCTGGTCGCCGGGGCCGACACCATCCGCAACGGGTATCCGGGCTTCATTGCGGGGTCGACCTTCGCGCAGAAGCTCGGCTGGAACGGTGTGCCGGTCAGCTCCAGCTATGCGGCCTGTGCCAGCGGTTCCCAGGCGCTGCAGAGCGCACGGGCGCAGATCCTGGCCGGCTTCTGCGATGTCGCGCTGGTGATCGGCGCCGACACCACCCCCAAGGGCGCCTTCGCCCCGGTCGGCGGGGAGCGCAAG
Source organism: uncultured Actinomycetota bacterium (assembly GCA_963832935.1). Lineage (GTDB taxonomy): Bacteria > Actinomycetota > Actinomycetes > Mycobacteriales > Mycobacteriaceae > Mycobacterium. The sequence goes on along the minus strand of CAWHWA010000003.1, from coordinate 434,855 downwards.
AACGACCCCGACTGGCAGCGCTTCCACCTGATCGGTGCGATGAACCCGGTGTACTTCGCGCTGCTCGCGCGGCGCCGGATGGACCTCTACGGGGCGACGTCCGAGGACTTCGCCCAAGTCAAGGTCAAGAACTCTCAGCACGGCCTGCAGAACCCGAATGCCCGCTACCGCAAGGAGTCCTCGGTCGAGGACGTGCTGGCCAGCCCGGTGGTCAGCGACCCGTTGCGGCAGCTCGACATCTGCGCCACCTCCGACGGCGCCGCGGCGTTGATCGTGGCCAGTGCTGACTTCGCCCGCAAGCACCTCGGCTCGCTCGATGGGGTGCCCTCGGTGCGAGCGGTCAGCACGGTCACCCCGCGCTACCCGCAGCATCTGCCCGAATTGCCGGACATCGCAACGGATTCCACCGCGGTCGTGGCCGCACCGGACCGGGTGTTCAAGGATCAGATTCTCGACGCGGCCTACGCCGAGGCCGGCGTCGGACCCGAAGACGTGAGCCTCGCGGAGGTCTACGACCTGTCCACCGCGCTGGAACTCGACTGGTACGAGCACCTGGGATTGTGCGCCAAGGGCGAAGCCGAGGAGCTGCTGCGCAGCGGGGCGACGACGATCGGCGGCAAGGTTCCGGTCAACCCGTCGGGCGGGCTGGCGTGCTTCGGCGAGGCCATCCCCGCCCAGGCGATCGCTCAGGTCTGCGAGCTCACCTGGCAGCTGCGTGGCCAGGCCACCGGCCGGCAGGTGGAGAACGCCAAAGTCGGCGTCACCGCGAATCAGGGCCTGTTCGGCCATGGTTCGTCGGTAATCGTGGCGCGGTAGGCGGTTCAGCCCGCTGGCGCTGACCCGTTGGGCGTGCACTGAGGGCTTTGGGTGTGCACTGAGGGCTTTGGGTGTGCACTGAGGGCGCGATCTCGCCGGATCTGACGCCCTGAACGCACACTCGAGGCCGTCAACGCACACTCGACGCCCCGAACGGCTAGCCGGACTCCTCGTCGGCGGCGTCCCCGAGGGTTTCCAGCACGACTTCGGCCACCCGCTTCATCGTCGTCCGCCGATCCATGGCGGCACGCTGAATCCACTTGAACGCCTCGGGCTCGGTCATGCCCTGTTTGGCCTGCAACAAGCCCTTGGCGCGTTCGACGACCTTGCGGGTCTCCAGCCGGTCGCCCAATGTCTCCACTTCGCGTTCCAGCGCTCTGATTTCGCCGAACCGGCTGACGGCCAATTCAATGGCAGGGATCAGGTCGCTGATCGTGAAGGGCTTGACCAGGTAAGCCATCGCCCCGGCATCGCGCGCCCGTTCGACGAGGTCGCGCTGGCTGAACGCGGTCAGCACCACAATCGGCGCGAGGCGCTTGCTCGCGATTTCGGAAGCTGCGTCGATGCCGTCGCGGCGCGGCATCTTCACATCCATGATGACCAGATCGGGTTTATGGAGCTCGGCCAGCTCGACGGCTTCCTGGCCGTCCCCTGCCTCGCCAACGATGTCGTATCCCTCCTCTCGCAGCATCTCGGCCAGGTCCATACGGATCAGCGCTTCGTCTTCCGCGATCAGGACCCGGCGCGGCACAGCGACGTTGGTGTCGGTCGTGGAGCCTGTCATGACAGACATTGTCTCGTGGATTGCTGCGATCAGCCACGTCGGGGGCACGCAGAGCACATGACCACACCGATCCTCTATGGTGGGAGGCCGCTTAAGGTAGTAGGCCGGACTCGGAGTAGCAGCAAGCCCTCGTATCCCAACTGGCAGAGGAAACGGATTCAAAACCCGTCCAGTGTGAGTTCGAATCTCACCGAGGGCACCAGACCTGACCCGGTGCAAACCTGGTCAGGTCTGGCGGCCAAGTGTCTTGCAAAATCAGCGTCAATGGATCGGTGAAGGCAGAAAAGTCCGGCGCGGCGAAGGCCCACTGTTCCGCGTAGGGCGGTGCGGTCGCATTTTGGTAAACCCGCAATCCCGAATGCGACACGGTGCGGATTCGTCCCGCTATAGCCCATTCAACAGACGTACAGTAAGCACGCTTTGCCCAATCCTCACAGAGTGGAGTTCGTCGTGTCGCGTGTAAGCAAGATCTTCCTCGCCCTCGTTATCGTGCTCACCCCGCTCGCCACTGCGGCATGCGGCAGCGCCTGTACTCCTGGAGCGTCCAGCTGCATCGTTCTCTAAACGACACCGTTAACGGCAGCGGTCACTTGTGACCGCTGCCGTTAACGAGACTGCTTGTACGCCAGCCTATTTCGGTGATCTGGGATCGCCGTAGCTGAGCGGCGGTGCTGGCGGCCAGGCCCGCCACGGTGCCCGTCGGGCCCGCAATTCATCGCCACGCTGGGTATATACCGATTCAGCGGTTAGGCTTGATCGCGGTGGCTAAGAAATGCGGTGCCCCACCAAGTCGGCCGGATGAATCGGCGCGCCCGGACTGTAAAGCGGCAGTGCGGTCCAAAAACCGCGCCCGCAACGACCACTACGCCGACAGTCACGCCCGCCGCGTCCGGGTCCTGAACATCAATGCCGTGATGGGCGTGGTGGTGTGCCTGGTTTTCGCCATTCTCGGCTTCTGGTCCGGGCCTGAGGCGTACCCCATCCAGGTGGTCAACCTCTTTACCGGGGTGATCTTCGCGCTGGTCCCGTGGCTCAACCGTTTCGGGGAATTGATTGCGCCGCTCATCTTTATCTTCACCGCGTACACCGCGGTCTTCGTGACTTGCTGGGAAGTGGGCACCGGCGGGGGCGTGCAGTATTACCTGGTGACCACCGCCAGCCTGGTGGTCCTGCAGCTCGGCATCGAACGCATCGGCCTGGCGGCGTTGCTGGCCGCCATCGGCGTCGCGCTGGTCATCACTCTGCAATTCCTGGTCCCCCGTTCCACCGGACTGGAACCACCCTGGGCCCATCACGATGAGCTTCGTCATTACCACCGTCTCGGCGTGCGCGATGATGGTCGTGACGGTGTGGTTCGCGATGCGTGATACCGATCGCGCCGAGACGGTGATGGAAGCCGAATACGAGCGCTCCGAAGCGCTGCTGGCCAATATGTTGCCGGCCAGCATCGCCGAGCGGCTCAAAGAACCCGAGCGCGACGTCATCGCCGACCGATACGAAGAGGCCTCGGTTCTGTTCGCCGACATGGTCGGATTCACCGAGCGCGCAAGCTCCACCGCGCCGTGTGATCTGGTCAAGTTCCTGGACCGCCTCTACAGCGCTTTCGACGAATTGGTGGACAAGCACGGGCTGGAGAAAATCAAAGTCAGCGGAGACTCCTACATGGTGGTCAGCGGAGTCCCGCGGCCCCGGCCCGACCACGTGCAGGCGCTGGCAGACTTTGCCCTCGACATGGTCGCTGCCGCCGCCAAACTCGAGGACCCGCACGGACTCTCGGTGCCGCTGCGAGTCGGCTTTGCGACAGGCACCGTGGTCGCAGGCGTCGTGGGTTCGCGGCGATTCTTCTACGACGTGTGGGGCGATGCGGTCAATGTCGCGGCCCGGATGGAATCGACCGACTCGGTAGGACGGATTCAAGTGCCCGAGGACGTCTACGAGCGCCTCAAGGACGAGTTCGTGATGCAGGAGCGCGGCCGTATCGAGGTCAAAGGCAAAGGCCTGATGCGCACCTGGTACGTGATCGGCCGCAAGCCGGCACCGGCCGAATCCGGCGACATCATTGCCGGGCAAGCGCGTACGGCGCACGTCTGACCGACACCACGGTCTAAAGGCCCTATCCCCCGTACTGCCGTTGTGTCACAGTGAGGCCATGCAACCCACTCCTGTTCCAGGCATGTTGCCGCATCTGTGGAAATCCACGCTGGTATCGGGAATTCTGACGCTGATCGTCGGCGTCCTTGTGCTGTCGTGGCCGGGGATATCCGTCCTGGCCGCCGCGATCGCCTTCGGTGTCTATCTGCTGATCACCGGCGTCGCCCAAGTCGTGTTCGCCTTCAGCCTGCATGTCTCGGCGGGCAGCCGCATTCTGTTGTTCATCAGCGGCGCCGCGTCGTTGATCCTGGCCGTGCTGGCATTTCGTCATTTCGGTCAGGGATACGCCGTGCTGTTGCTGGCCATCTGGATTGGGATCGGATTCGTCTTCCGCGGTGTGGCCACAACGGTTTCCGCGGTCAGCGATCCCACCCTGCCGGGACGCGGATGGTCGATTTTCCTCGGCGTGATCACGCTGCTCGCCGGCATTGTCGTGCTGGCATCGCCGTTCGCCTCGATCGTTACCCTGGCGCTCGTCGTCGGCGTTTGGCTGGCCGTCATCGGCCTCTTCGAAATCGTTGCGTCCTTCGGGATCCGCAAAGCCTCCAAAGAACTCGGGAATGGCGCCAGCCTCGTTTAGCTACTACACTGCGTCGTAGAACGCTGCAATCACGGGAGATGACAGATGAATGTCGTCGACATATCGCGGTGGCAGTTCGGTATCACCACCGTCTACCACTTCATCTTTGTGCCGCTCACCATCGGCCTGGCTCCCCTGGTCGCGGTTATGCAGACCATGTGGGTGGCCACCGGCAACACCGCCTGGTATCGGCTGACCAAGTTCTTCGGCAAGCTGTTCCTGATCAACTTCGCGATCGGGGTGGCAACCGGCATCGTGCAGGAATTCCAGTTCGGGATGAACTGGAGCGAGTACTCGCGGTTCGTCGGTGACATCTTCGGCGCGCCGCTCGCGATGGAAGGCCTGGCCGCCTTCTTCTTCGAATCGACCTTCCTCGGGTTGTGGATCTTCGGCTGGAGCAGGCTGCCCCGGTTGGTGCACCTGGCCTGCATTTGGGTCGTCGCGATCACGGTCAATGTGTCCGCGTTCTTCATCATCTCAGCGAATTCGTTCATGCAGCATCCGGTCGGCGCGCATTACAACCCGGCGACGCGGCGCGCCGAGTTGGACAGCATCGTGGCGTTGCTCAGCAATCCCACTGCGCGAGCAGCCTTTTCACACGCAGTCACGGGTTCGCTGTTGACGGCGGGCACCTTCGTCGCCGCGGTCAGCGCCTGGTGGCTGGTCCGGTCGAATAAGAATTCCGATTCGGGCCTCGCCGCGGTGTTTCGCCCGGCGGCGATGCTGGGATGTTGGGTGGCGCTGCTGGCCACCGTCGGGCTGTTCTTCACCGGCGACCAACAAGGCAAGCTGATGTTCCAGCAACAGCCGATGAAAATGGCGTCGGCGGAATCGTTGTGCGACACCCAGACAGATCCGGACTTCTCCATCCTGACGATCGGCACGCACAACAACTGTGACAGCGTCACCCGCGTCATCGAAGTGCCCTATGTCCTGCCGTTCCTCGCCGAGAGCCGATTCAGCGATGTGACACTGCAGGGCGTCCGCAACATCCAACACGACTATGAACACAGATTCGGGCCAAATGACTACCGGCCCAACCTGTTCGTCACCTACTGGTCGTTTCGCATGATGATCGGGCTGATGGCGATTCCGGTGCTGTTCGCCCTTGCCACCTTGTGGCTCACCCGCGGCGGTCGCACCCCCACCCAGCCGTGGTTCTCCTGGTTCGCGCTCCTGACTATTCCCACTCCGTTCCTGGCCAATAGCGCGGGGTGGGTGTTCACCGAAATGGGGCGGCAGCCGTGGCTTGTGGTGCCGAACCCGACCGGCGATCAACAGGTCCGACTGACCGTCAGCCAAGGTGTGTCGGATCACGCGCCCGGCATGGTCATTACCTCGCTGGTGACGTTCACCCTCGCTCTACGCGGTACTCGCGGTCATCTGGTTCTTCCTGCTCAAGCGCTATATCGCCGAGGGGCCGTTGGAACACGACGCCGAACCCGCACCGCCGAAAGCACCCGGCGATGACGAGGTGGCACCGCTGTCGTTCGCCTACTGACACGCAGATCGACCGGGAAGGAGCTGACCAATGGCATTGCAAGAGTTGTGGTTCGGTGTCATCGCGACGTTGTTCCTTGGCTTTTTCATCCTGGAGGGCTTCGACTTCGGCGTGGGCATGCTGATGGAGCCGTTCGCTCGCTTAAGCCGTTCAGGCGACGCCGATCCGGAAACCCAACGGCGCACCGCGCTGAACACCATCGGCCCGGTGTGGGACGGCAACGAAGTCTGGCTGATCACCGCCGGCGCGGGGATGTTCGCGGCGTTTCCCGGCTGGTACGCAACGGTATTCTCCACGCTCTACCTACCGCTGTTGGCAATCCTGTTCGGCATGATCGTGCGTGCCGTGGCAATCGAATGGCGCGGCAAGATCGACGACACAAAGTGGCGTGCCCTTGCCGATTTCGGGATTGCGGCCGGGTCCTGGTTGCCCGCGGTGCTGTGGGGTGTGGCGTTCGCCATCCTGGTGCGTGGTCTACCGGTGGACGCCAACGGTCACATCCATCTCTCGATCGGCGACGTGCTCAACGCCTACACGCTGCTGGGCGGCTTGGCCACAGCCGGGCTGTTCTTGCTCTACGGCGCGGTGTTCGTCGCGTTGAAGACTGCCGGCACGATCCGAGACGATGCGCACCGCTTCGCGGTGTGGCTGTCGCTGCCGGTCACGGGACTGGTTGCCGCCTTTGGGCTTTGGACGCAGCTGGCGCACGGCAAGAGCTGGACCTGGCTGGTGCTCGCGGTGGCGGTAGTCGCACAGCTCGCCGCGGTGGCGTTGGTGTGGCGGCGCGCCTCCGACGGCTGGGCGTTCGCCTGCACGGCGCTGGTCGTTGCGGCTGTGGTGATTCTGTTGTTCGGGGTGCTCTACCCCAACTTGGTGCCCTCGACGCTGAACAAGCAATGGAGCCTGACGATCTACAACGCGTCGTCGACGCCCTACACGCTCAAGATCATGACGTGGGTGACCGCATTCTTCGCCCCGTTGACGGTCGTGTACCAGGCGTGGACGTATTGGGTGTTCCGGCAACGGATCTCAACTGATCGGATACCACCGCCGATCGGCCTGCCGAGGCGTCCGTCCTGAGCACACGGAACTCTCGGGCGCCCCTGGACCCACGTCTGTGGCGGGCATCGACCGCCTTGCGTCGCTACCTGGTCGCCACGGTGAGCTGCGGAGTGGTGATCTCCGGCTGCGCGATCGGGTCGGCAATCGTGCTGGCGGGCATCGTCGCGCGGGTCATCGCCGATCCCTCGGCCCGTAGCCTGCGCGGCTGGCTGGGGCCGCTGTCAATCCTGTTGGTGCTGTGGGTCGTCCGCACGGCGACGCATTGGCTGCAGGCACGCCTGGGCCAGCGCGGTGCCAGCGCGGTGATCGCCGATCTCAACGGCCAGGTACTGGCGTCGGTCACCGCCCGGCAACCCCATGAACTGGCCGCGCAGCGCGACGCGGCAGCGATCGTGGTAACCCGCGGTCTCGACGGCTTGCGCCCCTATTTCACCGGTTACCTACCCACATTGCTGCTCGCCGCGATTCTGACTCCGGCGAGCGTGGCTGTCATCGCCCTCTATGACCTGAAATCGACGGTGATCGTGGTGATCACGCTGCCGCTGATACCGATTTTCATGGTGCTGATCGGGCTGGCAACCGCCGACCGCTCAGCGGCCGCGCTGGCTGCCATGACGACGCTGCAGGGCCGGCTACTGGACCTGATCGCCGGTATCCCCACCTTGCGGGCACTGGGGCGCGCCTCGGGTCCGGAACACAGGATCGCCGAACTCGCTGCTGCCCATCGACGCTCGGCGATCGCGACGTTGCGGATCGCGTTCCTGTCGGCGCTGGTGCTGGAATTGCTGGCCACGTTGGGTGTCGCGCTGATCGCGGTCGGTATCGGTCTGCGCCTGGTGTTCGGCGAGATGAGCCTGACCACCGGATTGACGGTGCTGCTGCTGGCCCCGGACGTGTACTGGCCGCTGCGTCGCATCGGTGTGGAATTCCACGCCGCCCAAGACGGTAGAACCGCGGCCGACAAGGCATTCGCGTTGATCGGCGAGCCCACGGCCGCGGCGCTGGGCAACCGGACGGTGGGCGCGCACGGCGCGGAGATCCGCCTGGAAAAGCTCAGCGTGGCCGGGCGAGACGGCAATTCACCGAGCGAGTTGACCGCAGTGATCCCGCCGGGTCGCGTGACGGTGCTGACTGGCCGAAACGGCGCCGGCAAGACCACGACGCTGCAGGTAATCGCCGGACTCACCATGCCGTCGTCCGGCCGGGTCACCGTCGACGGAGTTGACGTCACCGAGCTGGACCGGACTGCGTGGTGGCCACAGCTGTCCTGGCTGCCGCAACGCCCGGTACTCGTCCCGGGTACCGTCGGCGACAATCTGCGCCTGCTCGGCGAGCTGGACGATATTGAAAGCGCTTGCGCTGCCTCTGGATTCGATGCGGTGCTGGCCGACCTGCCGGACGGGCTGGACACCGCCCTCGGGCGCGGCGGGCGTCGGGCTGTCACTGGGACAGCGACAACGGCTGGGTCTGGCCCGCGCGTTCGGGTCGTCGGCTCCGGTGCTGCTGCTCGATGAACCCACCGCACACCTGGACACCGAAACCGAACAACGAGTGCTGCGGGCCATTGTCGAGCGGGCACGCACGGGGGCGACCGTCGTGGTCGTCGGCCACCGGCAGCCGGTCGTGGCAATCGGAGACCACGTCATCGAGGTGGTTTCGGACGCCGAGGTGCGATGTGCGCCCGTCTGATCTCGCGGCGATCGCAAGCCCGGCGACGCCGGGTGCAGCGGGTCGCCGCCAAACAGCCCTGCTGGTCGCATCCAGCCTGTTGCGCCCACGGTTGCCCCGCATCCTGGCGGCCATCGCGTTGGGAGTGCTGTCGCTGGGCAGCGCCCTGGCCCTGGCCGGAGTGTCGGCGTGGCTGATCACGCGGGCCTGGCAGATGCCACCCATCCTCGACCTGTCGGTAGCGGTTGTCGCGGTACGCATGTTCGCGATCTCGCGCGGCGTGCTGCACTACTGCGAGCGACTGGCCACTCACGACACCGCACTGCGTGCGGCCGGCGTTGCTCGGGCGGAGATCTACCGCCGGCTGGCCCATGGACCGGCCGCGGTGGCCGTCCGGCTGCACAGCGGTGAGCTGGTGGCACGCGTGGGTGCCGACGTCGACGAATTGGCCGATGTGCTGGTACGCGCCCTGATACCGATCGGCGTCGCGGCGGTGTTGGCGGTGGCCGCGACCATCGCCGTCGCGGCCATTTCGCCGGCGGCCGGCGCGGTACTGGCGATCTGTCTGGTCATCACCGGCGTTGTGGCGCCCCGGCTGGCCGGCAGGGCCGCGGCAACTGAGGAAGAGATTGCCCGTCAACATCATTCCGATCGTGACACAGCGGCAATGATCGCCCTGGAACACGCTCCCGAGCTTCGCGTGGCCGGCGCCCTTCCCGAAGTCATCGCCGAATCGCACCGCCGCCAACTCAATTGGAGTGATGCGCTGGACGCGGCCGCCAGACCGGCCGCCCTGGCCGAGGCTATGCCTACCGCCGCCATCGGTGTCAGTGTGCTCGGCGCTGTCGTGGCCGGGATCGGGCTAGCCTCCGGGGTCGCCCCCACCACGCTGGCGGTCCTGATGTTGTTGCCACTGTCGGCGTTCGAGGCGATGACTCCCTTGCCGGCCGCCGCCATCCAGTTGACGCGCTCACGCATCGCCGCGGGCCGTCTGCTCGACCTGGCACCGGAGGTCCAGAATGCTGAATCCGCAACGCCGGCACCGACTCCGATCGGCACCGCCCGATTGTCTGCGGACGTGTGTGCCGGTCACGCGCAGGCGCACTCCCATCAGGTGACGCTCGACCTCGCGCCGGGCGCGCGGCTGGCCGTCACCGGCGCCAGCGGCTCGGGCAAGACGACGCTGCTGATGACACTTGCCGGACTGATGCCCCCGTTACACGGCCACGTGCTGCTGAACGGTACCGACCTGAGCCAGTTCGATGAACATCAATTGCACAGCGCCGTCAGCTTCTTCGCCGAGGACGCACACGTCTTTGCCACCACCGTCCGGGACAACCTACTGGTCGCCCGCGGTGACTGCGGAGACGACGAGCTGGTGGCAGCACTGGACGCGGTCGGGCTCGGCGATTGGCTCGCGGGTTTGCCCGACGGTCTGTCGACGGTGCTGACGGGCGGTGCGCACGCGGTCTCGGCGGGTCAACGCAGGCGGTTGCTGCTGGCCCGGGTGGTGATTTCGCCGGCCCGGATCGTGCTGCTCGACGAGCCTACCGAGCACCTCGACACGTTGGACGCCGAAAGAATTTTGACGGACCTGTTGGCCCCGGCCGCTGGGCTGTTGACCGCCCAGCGGACGGTGGTGGTGGCTACGCACCATATTCCGCTGGGCGTCCGCTGCCCTGAACTGCACATCGGGTAACGACGCTCAGAGGTGGCGCCGCCGTGGCATGAATTCCACTGTGAGCAATACGAATACCAGCGGACCCAGCTGTGTCAGTGATATCAACGCGTAACGCCGAGCATCCAACGCATGAAACTTGTGCACGTACCGGTACAACGATTCGAGCGCGATCAACGGGTCGAGCAAATGGATCAACCGGTAGAACACCCGCTCGACCCGGCCGGGATTCTTGTCGTCGAAGATCTCCGGGAATGCCGCGAATGAAAGCGATAACCTTTGCGCCCCAGCGTCTTTACTAGCCATGATCATATCGACGCTGAGCCGCTCGTCGATCCCGTTGGGAGCACCGCGGCGACGCCACGGCACGTCGAGGCTGATATCGCTGCCACCCCCGGCCGTCGCGTATCGATGGAAGCCCTGGACTTTTCCGTCGGCGTCCCTCGCGATGATCAGCTGTATCCCGGGGAATCGGCCCTCGAGGACGCCATCGAGGTTCATGTAGAACCCGCGATCGGTGTGGGCCCCACTGGGTGACGCGTGTACGACAGCAGTCAGCTCGGTCAGCAACGTGTCGTCGAGTTCCTGTTCTGCCACGATTTCCGTTGTGATGCCGGCATTGTGGGTGCGCTGCACCGCCTGGCGCAGGTTGCGAAACTTGCGCCCCACCATGTCGAAGCCGGGCACGTCGACGACGACGTCGCGGCCGATCGGCACCGCACGCAGCGATTGTCTGAGCACCGCTGGGTCATTCCACAGCTCGAGCCGGCGCTGGCTGCAACCGACCACCGCGATGCGCCAGCCGTGGGTATGACACATCGCGGCGAAGTCGGCGACCAACCCGGGGAAGTGCGCCTCCTCACCGATCGGGTCTCCGCCGACCACCGCAAATCCCATCCGCGTCCGGTAGGCCAGCGCCGCCGTACCGGCGGCGGTGAAGTGGTAGCTCTTGCCCGTTTGCATCGCAAACGGTGCCAGCGGGTCATCGCTGGTGACGTTGATCAAAGCCCATGCCCGGCGCAGATCTTCGGGTCGTGGATGCGACGACGTCGGCCACATCAAGACCAATCCCGATCCGGCGATCAGCAGATCACCGGACAGGTCAAACCCCACCACATGCGAGCCCAGCCCGGCCAACACAGATAGGGCGGCCACTCCCGCATGCATGGTCGTCACCGGACGGCCCAGGAAAATGCCGCGAGCGATCAACGCCACGGCGGCCAGCACCGTCAAAGACCAGCCCAGCCGATCGGCGTAATGCCATTGCGGCGCATCGCGGTGATGGGCGAGTATCGCGACCAGCCAGCACGCCGCGCACAGCAGGGCCGTGGCGCCGATACAGCGCGCCGCGAGCGAATCGACATGCACCACAACACGTTCGCGCGCGCGGAGCTTCGGTAGGAGGTCTGCCGACGGGCCTTTCATACTTCACCTCCCGATGGGCTGACTGTCAGCTGGGCGGCTTGCGCGCCGCTTGTCCCATCGAATACCCGGCTCTTCGAATTTACGCCGGATTACGGCCCGGCACAGCCGAAATCGGACGGCCGTCCGGTAACTATTCGATAACCGCTATCGGGCGGCAGGCGGAAAGTATTTCAGCACGCCTTCCTGCACCACGGTCGCGACGAGTTGCCCGGCGCCATCGAAGAAATGGCCGGTGCCCAGCCCGCGGGAATCGGCGGCCACCGGTGACGTCGTCGAATACAACATCCAGTCGTTGAAGTCGACCTGCCGGTGAAACCACACGGAATGATTGGCAGACGCCGCGAAAATGCGGTCGAAGCCCCACGACAGCCCGTGGGTGGTGATGACCGAATCCAGCACCGTGGTGTCCGAGGAGTACACCATCGTCGCGGTGTGCAGCACCGGGTCGTCGGGCACCACGCCCAAAGCCTTCATCCAGACCCGGTTGTGCGGCAGCCGTTCACCTTTGTCGCGCATGACCCAAGCCGGGTCGTTGGTGTAGCGCCATTCGATCGGCTGCAGTGCGTTGACGAAGTGCGGCACCCTCTCCTCGTAGCCACGCAGCAGCTCCCCGATCGACGGCTGCGTGTGGGGCGGTGCCACCGGCGGCGCCTCAACGGCGTGCTCGAGGCCGCGGCCACCGGACATGTACGAGATCATCGCCGAGGACAACAGCACGCCGTCCTGCACCGCGTCGACGCGCCGGTTGGCGAAGCGCCGTTCGTCGCGTAACCGGCACACGTGAAATTCGATGTCCTTGGCGGTGTCACCGCCGTTGATGAAATGCACTGACAGGGCGCTGGGCGGCAGGTTGTCCCGGATCAGGGTGCGGCTGCTCGCGACGAACGATTGCGCCATGAGTTGCCCACCGAAGGTCCGCATCGGGTTCTTACTGGGATGGGATCCGAGAAAAAGATCGTCGTCGACGCGATTGAGGTCCAGCGCTGCCAGCAGTTCGTCGAAGTCGGTATTCGGCTCTCGGTCAGACTCGAAGCCGGCCGGCACGGGCTCTCCTTGCGCGTTAGAGATCGTCCTCCCCGATCCGGTGCACGTGGATCAGGTTGGTTGACCCTACTGTGCCAGGCGGGGCGCCGGCGACGATCACCACCAGGTCACCCCGCTTGTAACGGCCCAGGTCGAGCAGCGATTTGTCGGCCTGACGGATCATCTCGTCGGTGGACTCCATGATCGGGACGATGAACGTCTCGGTGCCCCACGTCATCGCCAGCTGGCTGCGCACCTCGGGCCAGGCGGTGAACGCGAGCAGCGGCAGCGGGGTATGCAGGCGCGCCAGCCGCTTCACGGTGTCGCCGGACTGGGTGAAGGCGACCAGCGCCTTCGCGTCCAGCCGCTCACCGATGTCGCGGGCCGCATAGGAGATGACGCCACGCTTGGTGCGCGGCACATGGGTCAACGGCGGCGCGGCGGTGGAATTGTCCTCAACCGCGCAGATGATGCGCGCCATCGTCCGGACCGCGGCCAGCGGGTACTTCCCCACCGACGTTTCGCCGGACAACATCACCGCGTCGGCGCCATCGAGCACGGCGTTGGCGACATCGGAGGCCTCGGCGCGGGTTGGCCGCGAATTCTCGATCATCGACTCGAGCATCTGGGTTGCCACGATGACGGGTTTGGCGTTCTCCCGGGCCATCTGGATGGCCCTTTTCTGCACCAGCGGAACCTCTTCCAGCGGCAGCTCAACGCCCAGATCGCCCCGCGCCACCATGATGGCGTCGAAGGCCAGCACGATCGCTTCGAGATTGTCGACCGCTTCCGGCTTTTCCAGCTTGGCGATCACCGGTACCCGCCGGCCGACCCGATCCATGATCTCGTGGACCAGCTCGACATCCGACGGCGAGCGCACGAAGGACAGCGCGACCAAGTCGACACCCAGGTCCATCGCGAAGATGAGATCATCAATGTCCTTGTCCGACAAGGGCGGTGCGGACACGTTCATCCCGGGCAGCGACATGCCCTTGTTGTTGCTGACCGGACCGCCCTCGGTGACAGTGCAGATCACATCGTCGCCGTCGATGCCGGCGACCACCAGCCCGATTTCGCCGTCGTCGACCAGAACCCGATCACCCACCGCGGCGTCCTTGGACAACCTCTTGTAGGTGGTCGAAACCCGGTCGTGGGTCCCCTCGCAGTCATCGACGGTGATCCGGATCGTTTCCCCGTCCGCCCAATAGGTGGACCCCGTGGCGAAACGCCCGAGCCGGATCTTCGGACCCTGCAGGTCGGCCAGCACACCAACGGCGCGCCCGGTGGTATCCGAGGCGGCGCGCACCCGCTCATAGGCGGCTTTGTGATCCGCGTAATCGCCGTGACTGAAATTCAATCGGGCGACGTCCATTCCGGCCTCGACCAGCGCCAGAATCAGCTCATCCGATTGGGTTGCAGGGCCAAGGGTGCAGACGATCTTCCCGCGTCTACTCACGTCTAACCACCTTAGTCGCGCTGTTGGTTATCGGGGTGACTTGAAGGTGGCCACACAGCGAGCCGTCGGGAAATCACGAGATGGGCGGCCACAGCCCGGCCCGACTATCCGCTGAGAATCCCCGGAACCAGCGGAAAGCCAGGCAGATTACGCAGCACCGTCCACGCGATCGCTGTGACAGTGAGCGTAATCACCGCGGGTATCGGCAGCGATCGCCGGCCCTGCTGTCGCCGCATCAGGAGCCAACCGGCCAAGAGCGGGAGACCGACCAACAGGAATACGTTGTCGTTGATGCTGGATACCAGGTGGCCGTGCAGCAGGTCATGTGTCATCCGAAGGCCGCCACAGAAGGGGCAGTCCCAGCCCGTGAGCCACTTGAACGGGCACTGCGGGTAGGCCGAATTCGCGTTGTGCGGGTCGACGAATCCGACATAGCCGAGGGCTCCGGCCAGCAGCACGCCGGTACCGGCGGCGACGTAGCGGCGGTGGCGGTGCACGCCGTGCTGACACTGATCTCCCGACGTGCGGGAGACCGCGTCAGGTTCCATAGCGCAGTGGGCGACCCTGTGGGTCGTTGACCTTGTCGGTCAGGATGAGGAGGGCGTCGACGACGCTCCAGATCAGACCGACTCCGCAGGTGAGCAGACCCACGAGCAGTTGTGCGACACCCAATCCGACATCGCCGATGTAGAAGCGGCCGAGACCTCCAATGCCGACCAGGCTGAGCAGCTGCAACAGACCCGCGACGGTCTTCGACTTGTCCGAATACGGCAGCCCCGTCACCGGGTGACGGCCATAGGGTGCGACCGACTCGTAGGACGCGCCGGGCCCCGGGTATGGCGGCGGGTACGGCGGCGGATATCCCGATGGCGGCGGTGATTGTGGGCCTGAGTCTGGGGCATCGCTCCACGACGGATCGGTCACGTTTTCAGCATGCCAGATCGACTGGGCGGACCCCAGCCTCAACGATCAGGGCATGTCGGCTTGCTAGCCGCCCGAGCGCCGACTCCTCAGCCGGAGCGGCCAGCGCCTGCGAGTTTCCTTCGCGTCCCCGCCGGTCAGCGGCTCGTCTGCGGCCTTCTCAGCTGCGGGTTCGTCGGATTTGGTCTCGACAGCGGCGGCCGAGTCCGGCTCGCTCTCCTCGGCTTCGTCGGCGGTTTCTTCCGCTTCGTTGACCTGGGTCTCGGGTTCCGCAGTCTCGGGCTCGGCTTCCGGCTCTTCGGCCTCGGGGTCGTCGGCTACGGGCTCTTCAGGCTCTGGCTCTTTGGCTTCCGGCTCCTCCGGTTCCTCCGGCTCAGGCTCCTCGGCTTCGGGCTCGACTGCCTCGGCCGCCGGCTCCTCCACCTCAGGCTCTTCGGCCGCCGGCTCCTCCACCTCAGGCTCTTCGGCCTCCGGCTCTTCAGCTACAGGTTCTTCAGCCTCCGGCTCTTCAGCTACAGGTTCTTCAGCCTTCGCCTCTTCAGCCTCGGGTTTCGCAGCTTCAACCGCTTCGGCCTTCGCTTCTTCGACTTCCGGCTCCTCGGCTGGTGCCTCGACGGCCTCGGCCTTCGGTTTCTCGCCGTCGTCGCCCGCACTGGCTGCGGTCGCCGTCGTCGCCGCGGAAGCCGCAGCGACACTCGCCAGTTCGTCGGCCGGCTCGACTTCTGGCTCAGATTCCGCCGATTCGTCGGCAACGTGATCCTTGCCCCGCAGACTTTCCGGATCCTCGCGACCCTTCGGCGCCAAAACGATGTAAACCACGGCACCGATGAACACGAAAGTCGATGTAAACGAGTTGATCCGGACACCGGCGATGTGTGTGGCGGTGTCGTCACGCAGCAGCTCAACCCAGAAGCGCCCAACGCAGTAGAGCGCGACATACGCCGCAAAGAGCCGTCCGTGACCGATCGTGTACCGCCGATCGATGTAGATCAGGATGACGAAAACCAGGACGTTCCAAATCAATTCATACAAAAACGTCGGTTGCACGACGACCGCGAGTTGCCCGGTCGAGATTCCGTCGAGCGAATGCGGGTCGATGTATCCCGTGGGATCGCGGCGGTAGAAGATCTCCAGGCCCCACGGCACCGTGGTTTCCCGGCCGTAGAGCTCCTGATTGAAGTAGTTCCCGAGCCGACCGATGGCCTGCGCCAAGATGATTCCCGGGGCCACCGCGTCGATGAAGGCCGGTAGCGGAATTCCGTGACGCCGGCAACCGATCCAGGCTCCGAGCACGCCGAGGGCGACCGCGCCCCAGATGCCCAACCCGCCGTCCCAGATTCGGAACGCCGCGCCCAGCCCGGCACCGCTCGGGCCCCAATATGTCCGCCAATCGGTGGCCAGGTGATAGAGCCTGCCGCCAATCAAACCGAACGGCACCACCCACAGCGCGATGTCATAAATCACCCCGCGCTGCCCGCCGCGAGCTACCCAGCGCCGGTCGCCGATCATCAGCGCGACCACGATCCCGGTGATGATGAACAACGCATAGGCGCGAATCGGCAACGGCCCAAGGTGCCAGACACCCTGCGGTGGGCTAGGGAAATACGTGGGCAACATCGTCATGATGTCGACATTCGCACACCTTCGGCCAATTCCTGGGTCAGGGCACGCAGTCTAGGCAGACCGTCGCCGAGTGCCGACACCAACGCGGAACCGACAATGACACCGTCGGCGTAGCCCCCGATCTGCGCGGCCTGCTCTCGCGATCGCACGCCGAGGCCCACGCCAACAGGGATGTCGGACACCGCCTTGACCCTGCTGACCAATTCGGCTGCGGCGTTCGACACCGCATCACGTGCCCCGGTCACGCCCATCGTCGACGCGGCGTAGACGAATCCGCGCGATGCCTCGACCGTGGTGACCAGTCGCTGCGGTGTCGACGAGGGTGCCACCAGAAAAATACGATCCAGCTGATGTTCCTCGGACGCGGCCATCCAGTCGTGAGCTTCATCGGGGATGAGGTCCGGAGTGATCAATCCGTGCCCGCCTGCCGATGCCAAGTCCCGCGCGAACGCATCAATCCCGTAGCGCAGCACCGGGTTCCAATATGTCATGACCACCGCACGACCGCCGGCCAGACTGATCGCCTCGACCGCGGCCAACGTGTCGCGAACGCGCACTCCCCCGCGCAGCGCAGCCTCGGTGGCCCTGGCGATCGTCGGGCCGTCCATACCGGGATCGGAATACGGCACGCCGACTTCGATGAGGTCGCAACCCGATTCGACCAGCGCGATCATCGCGTCCAGCGAAGTCACGCACGTCGGGATAACCGGTGGGCAGATAGCCGATCAGCGCCGCGCGGTTTTCCGCCCGGCACGAGTCGAAAAGCGGTGCCAGCCTGCTTGCCTGGCTTTGCTCCACCGTCATCGGTTGTCCTGCTTCGATCAGGCCGAACCATTTCGCGGCCGTCTCGACGTCCTTGTCACCACGGCCTGAAAGGTTCACCACAATGACTGCGCCGCTGCCCAATTCATTGCCCAGCTTGAGGGCGCCGGCGACCGCGTGCGCGGATTCGATGGCCGGAATGATGCCTTCGGTGCGGCACAGCAGCCCAAACGCGTCCATCGCCTCGGCGTCGGTGATCGGCCGGTATTCGGCGCGGCCGGTGTCCCTGAGCCACGCATGTTCCGGGCCCACTCCCGGGTAATCCAAACCCGCTGAGATCGAATGGGATTCGATCGTCTGGCCGTCTTCGTCCTGCAGCAGATACGAGAACGACCCCTGGAAAGCCCCGGGCGAACCGCCGGTGAACGTCGCCGCATGCCTGCCGGTCTCGACGCCGTCACCCGCCGCCTCGTAGCCGACCAGCCGCACGCCGGAGTCGTCGATGAAGGGGTGGAAGATTCCGATGGCGTTGGAGCCGCCGCCGACGCAGGCCGTGACGGCGTCGGGCAGCCGGCCCGCCTGCGTCTGGATCTGGACGCGCGCTTCCAGACCGATGATGCGCTGGAAATCGCGCACCATCGTCGGGAAGGGATGCGGTCCCGCCGCGGTGCCGAAGCAGTAGTACGTGTTGTCCGCATTGGTGACCCAGTCCCGGAACGCCTCGTTGATGGCGTCCTTGAGTGTCTGCGAACCCGCGTCGACCGAGACGACCTCGGCGCCCAGCAGCCGCATCCGCGCCACGTTGAGCGCTTGGCGCGCCGTGTCGACAGCGCCCATGTAGATCACGCAATCCAGGCCGAGCAGTGCACAGGCGGTGGCGGTGGCCACGCCGTGCTGCCCGGCGCCGGTCTCGGCGATCACCCGGTTCTTGCCCATTCTCTTGGCCAGCAACGCCTGACCGAGCACGTTGTTGATCTTGTGAGAACCGGTGTGGTTCAGGTCTTCTCGCTTGAGGAAGAGGCGTGCCGAACCGGCGTGCTCGCTCAGGCGAGTGGCCTCGTACAGCGGCGATGGCCGCCCCGCGTAATTGGCCTGCAAGTCGTCCAAGAGGTCCAGGAACTCCGGATTGACGCGTTCCTTTTCATAGGCGGCGGTGACTTCTTCGATCACCGCCATCAATGCCTCGGCGACGTATCGGCCACCGTAGACGCCGAAATGCCCACCCGAGTCCGGGTCGTGCCGGGTGGGTTCTGCGAGGGCCTCGCTGGTAAGCGGAAGGGCGGGGCGAGCTATCTCTGCCATCACCAAGTCTCAACGCGGGGATAGCTCACGGGGTTCAACGCTTCAACGCAGGGGCTCTTGAGTAACTCTTCCAAGACTAACGAGCCGGTTTCGGACAGGACGGATGAGTGCCCGCAGTCACCAGATCGGCAACGGCAGCACGAGGGTCACCACTTTTGACCAAACCCTCACCGACGAGGACGGCGTCAGCGCCGGCACCGGCGTAGGCCAACAGGTCTCCGGTGCCACGAACCCCGGACTCGGCGATCCTGATCACGTTGCTGGGCAGCCCGGGAGCGATTCGCGCGAAGCAATCCCGATCCACGTGCAGCGTCGCGAGATCACGAGCATTGACCCCGATGACGTGAGCCCCGGCCTTCAGCGCCCGGTCGGCCTCTTGCTCGGTGTGCACCTCAACAAGCGCTGTCATGCCAAGTGATTCGGTGCGGTCGAGCATCGCGGCCAGCGCCGACTGCTCCAAGGCGGCGACGATCAGCAGCAACATGTCGGCGCCGTGCGCACGCGCCTCATGAATCTGATAGGGCTGCACCACAAAGTCTTTGCGCAAGACCGGAATCGAGACGGCGGCCCGAACAGCGTCCAGGTCGTCGAGCGAGCCTTGAAAGCGTCGCTCCTCGGTCAAGACACTGATGATCCGGGCGCCGCCATCTTCGTATGCCTGAGCCAGCTTGGCCGGATCGGCAATGGGCGCCAACGAACCCGCCGATGGACTGGCGCGTTTGACCTCGGCGATGACGCCGATCCCGGGCTCGCGCAGGGCGGCCATCACGTCGAGCGGTGGCGGCGCCGCCGCGGCGGCTGCTTTGATCTCGGTCAGGCTGATACGGGCTTCGCGCGCAGCAACATCGGCCCGGACTCCCTCGAGGATGGAGTCAAGGACAGTCGCCGGACTCATAGCTGTCGTTTCCCTTCCCACTGGCACTCACGGTCACCTAACCGGTTCCGAGCCGATTTCGACGACGTCAATGAAGGGTAGCGACTGTCGGCTCGCGGCCCGTCACCGACCCTCGGTGTCAGACTCGCGGGGCCGATCGGTCGGGTCGTGCCCCTCATCGAGTGCGTCCCAGATCATCCGCTCCGAAATCTCTGGCGCCCCCGGCTCCTCCAGCATCGCCCCCTCGGCGCCCGTGCGTCTCGCAATTGAGCGGCGGGTCGCCGGAGCGGAATATTTTCTCGCCCCGGCGCGAGCGGATGTCGCGGAGCGCATCAAAAGGACGGCGGCGATCAACGTGCACACCGCGGCGACCACCGCGAACCCCGCTCCCCAGTAGCGTCGGTAGCTTCCCACCAGCGTCACCAGGGAAATGTGGGCGAGGTCTGCCCCGCGCGCCGCCACGTCGGGCACCACCCACAGGCTGACGCCCAGATAGGCGATCGCCAGGCTGACCACGGCCAGCAGCCCCGCCAGCGCCCGCAGCGCCCAGCCGCGCACCGCGAGCGCAGCGACGGCCGTGGCCAGCATGAGCAGCGCCGACGGCAGCAAGGCAGTCGACCACGACCCGCCGGACAGGGTCACTTCCTTGGGTGGTCCCAGCCCGTCGAACGACCGGACGACGACCCACGGCAGCCGCGAGGCCGTCCACAGCGCGGCCGCGGCGATGACCAGCAGGAGCTGGGCTATGCCGATCGTCAGCCGGGCCCGCCGGTCCGGGCCGGGCATCAGCCATTGCGGGGTGCGTCCGGGGCCGTGAGCGTCTCGGCGGCGGCGATCGCATTCAGCACCGCGCGCGCCTTGTTCGTCGCCTCGGTGTGCTCGTAGGGGCCGTTAGAGTCGGCCACCACCCCGCCGCCCGCCTGGACGTACGCGGTGCCATTGCGCATCAGCGCGGTGCGAATGGCGATCGCGAAGTCGGCGTTGCCGGCGAAGTCGAGGTATCCGAGCACGCCGCCGTACACGCCGCGGCGCGTCTTCTCCACCTCTTCGATCAGCTCCATGGCCCGCACCTTCGGTGCGCCGGACAGCGTCCCGGCCGGGAAACACGCCGTCACCGCATCCAACGCGGTGCGGCCCTCACCGAGCATGCCCGTGACCGTGGACACCAGGTGCATGACGTGGCTGTAGCGCTCGATGTGGCTGTAGTCCTCGACGCGAACAGTGCCCGGCGTGCAGACCCGGCCGAGGTCGTTGCGGCCGAGGTCGACCAGCATCAAATGCTCGGCACGTTCTTTGTCGTCCTCCAACAGCTCCTTTTCCAGCAGCTGATCTTCTTCCTCGTTCTGCCCTCGCCACCGCGTACCGGCGATCGGATGCGTCCTCGCCCTGCCGTCGGCGACGGTGACGAGCGCCTCCGGGCTGGACCCGACGATCGAAAAGTCAGTCGTCGCCAGCGCTATTCGGCACATGCAGCAGATACATGTAGGGGCTCGGGTTGGTGACCCGCAGAATCCGGTACACCTCGAACGGGTCGACGTCGGTGTCCATCTCGAAGCGCTGCGAGGGCACCACCTGGAACGCTTCGCCGGCCGCGATCTGGTCGACGAGGTAATCGACGATCTTTCCGTACTCCTCGACCGTGCGCTGCGCTCGGTATCGGGGCTCGGGCCTGCTGAAGGTGGCAACCGTCGACGACAACGGCTGGCCCAACGCCTCGGTCATCACGTTCAGGCGCGCGACGGCGTCGTCGTAGGCCTCGTCGACCCGCTCGTCGGTGCCGTTCCAGTTCACGGCGTTGGCGATCAGCGTGATGGTGCCCTCGTGATGGTCGACCGCCGCCACGTCCGTGGCCAGCAGCATCAGCATGTCCGGCAGATTCAGATCGTCGACGGCCATTTCGGGCAGGCGTTCCAGGCGCCGCACCATGTCGTAGGCGAAGAACCCGACCAGGCCCCCCGACAGCGGCGGAAGCCCCGGCACCGCCGCTGTGGCCAGCAGCTCAAGGGTCGCCTGCAGCGCCTCCAGTGGGTCGCCGCCGGTGGGCGCATCCTGCGGAACCGCGCCCAGCCACACCGCTTCGCCGTCGCGCACGGTCAACGCCGAGGGCGCCCCCGCCCCGATGAACGACCATCGCGACCACGACCGGCCGTTCTCGGCGGACTCCAGCAAGAAAGTGCCGGGTCGATTCGCGGCGAGTTTGCGGTATGCCGAGAGCGGCGTCTCGCTGTCGGCCAACACCTTCCGGGTCACCGGAACAACGCGGTGCCCGGCCGCAAGCAGGCGAAATTCCTCCCGTGAGGTCGTGTCGGCGAGGTGTGGGTGCACCAAACCATCCTCGCAGATCGGGTTGCCCAGCCCGGGCGTAGCCTGACGGCCATGAAAACTGGTGACACCGTGGCCGACTTCGAACTTCCCGATCAGACCGGAACGCCGCGCAAGCTCAGTGCCCTGCTTGCCGACGGCCCGGTGGTCCTGTTCTTCTACCCCGCCGCAATGACCCCCGGTTGCACCAAGGAGGCCTGCCACTTCCGGGACCTGGCCTCCGAATTCGCCGCGGTCGGCGCCAACCGCGTCGGTATCAGCACCGATGCCGTGCAAAAGCAGGCCAAGTTCGCCGAGAAAGAGAAGTTCGACTACCCGCTGCTGTCGGACAACGAGGGCACGGTCGCCACTCAGTTCGGCGTCAAGCGCGGCCTGCTGGGCAAATTGATGCCGGTCAAGCGCACGACGTTCGTCATCGACACCGATCGCAAGGTGCTCGACGTGATTTCCAGCGAGTTCAGCATGGACACCCATGCCGACAAGGCGCTGCAGACGCTGCGAGCGGGTTCGTCGGCTTAGGCCGGGGCGATCAGCCCGCCGACAGCTCAGCGAGATCGGCTGCGGTTGTAGCAGATTCGATCCCGCGGTCGACGCCCAGGTGCTCGATGAAGAAGTCGCGCGCGGCCGCCTTGGCCAGCTTTGACGATGGGCCACGATAGGCATCGAAGTGACCGCCGGGAATGATCACCAGCTTCTTGGGCTGAGCGGCGGTCTCAAACACCTGCAGCGCTGCGGCGCTCGGAGTCACCACATCGTTGGTCGGCACCACCATCAAGAACGGAGTCGGCGAGATGTTCGGCACGTACCGGCCCGGTTCATAGCCAAGGACGTACTCGATGCTGCGCAGGGTCATCTGGTTGGCAAAACCAGGGTCTCGCTTGATCGCCCCGTCGGATCCGTAAAAGTACTCGTACGCGTCGGCACTCGGGAGAACCACGTTCGCCATCGGGTTTTCGTCGACCACCGGCAACATCGCCGCCGCCTCGCCGCGCGCCCGGCCGCGGCGATCGCCTTGAAACGCCGCCCAAATCTGGGCCTGCAGATCCGCCCGGACCAGATTCTGCAGCTGCAACAGGCCACTCACGAACGGCACCTGACAGGCCACGGCCTTGAGTCGCCGGTCGATTGCGCCCAGCACCATGACATGGCCCGCCGAGAGGCTGGTGCCCCAGGCGCCCACCCGATCCGGGTCGACTTCTTGCCGGTCCTGCACGTAGGTGATGGCGTGCTGATAGTCCCGGATTTGCTGCCAAGGATCGGTCTCGTTGCGCGGCATCCCCGGCGCCGCGTCGGAGCGGCCCCAGCTGCGATGGTCATAGACGAGCGCTGCCAGCCCCGCGTCGGCGAACACTTCCGCGAAATCGGCGATGAAGTGGGCTACCTCGCCACCCAAGCCGTGCGCCATCACGATGCACGGCGCAGGCCCCTGTACATCCGCGGCGGAGAAGAACAGCCCACGCAGCGTCACCCCTTCTGCATCGAACTCAACTTCTTGCGCATCGCCCATGGTCTTCTCTTTCCCTTTGGCGTCCGGACAGTCGGATTGGCGTCCTGACAGCCAGATTAGGAAGCAGCTACCGCGGGCGATTGATCATCTGTGCGGACGTGATTGCCCGACTGCGCGAATCGATTACCCTGCAGCACGCTTCAATAGGCCCAGTCCATCTCGGTACCGAACAGCCCGTCGACGCTGAGCCGGTTAGCGAGCACACACCCAGCACTGACCGCACCGACCACGATGAAATCGAACACGCCTGTTTCGGACACAAGCTTAAACTCTTGTAGCACAAGGGAATCAGACGAAGATAAGTGCCCGCATTGGTCGCGGCCAGGACGGCGTCTAAAAAATCGACGTCGTTCGAGCGTTGCGCTCGATGCTGGCGGCGAACAGCGGAGTCTCGCGTCGGTTGTGGTCAGTGACGGCTTCTTGCAAACCCGCTGCGGTCTGTTCGAAGGTCTGGCCCGCCGCCGCGAGCGCGTCGAGGAACGCCCGGGTGGGATAGCTGATCACCAAGTTGGTGAACTGGCAGGTTTCCGCGTCCAGGGCGGTCACGCTGAGATCCCAGATCACCTGAATTTTGGTCCAGCCCAACGGTGTTTGCAGATCACTAAGCGACACCATGTGGCAGTGGTGGGCCTCGTGCACCTCGGCCACGTAGTGCTGGACCACCAGGCTGCCGCCGACCTCCTCGACATTGATCGACATCGGCCGACCGTCATCGGTCGTCGTCGATCCCGCTGCGATGTGATCCGGCGGAGCGCACCGCTGATATTCCGCGTCAGGCAAATTCAGCAACCAGTCAGCGACGTTGACCTTGTCGATCGGCGCCTGGATGATCGCGGACTCCGTGGTACGAACAAGGACCATATCCGTGTGTACGTCGGCGACCGTCAGGCTTGTGCTCCCCTTCCATCGGCTTAAGGCCAGATTAGGAAGCAGCCACCGCGGGCGATTGATCATCTGTGCAGACGTGATTGCCCGACTGCGCGAATCGATTACGCAGTTCTACGGGTCCGGCTGGGAGCGAAACCGTACTGCTTGGTGAACGCGCGGCTGAAGTGCGGAAGACTGGCAAACCCCCAACGGGTTGCAATTTCACCGACTGGATCATCACTGGTGACGAGGTCGGCATAGCAGCGCGCCAGGCGTCGGCCCCGGATGTGTGCCGCCAACGAGATGTCCATCGGCTCCAAGACGCTGTACAACGTGCGAATCGACACGAAATGGGCGGCCGCTACCGCGGCCGGGCTCAACGCAGGGTCGGCGAGATTGTCCTCAACGTATCCGAGGACCCGATCGCACAGCTCCCGCGCGCCGCTACGCCCTGGCGACGGCCGGACCGTGCCACCGAGGTCAGCGAGCATCTGCATCACCAGCGCCGCCGCCTTCTCGGCGGCCTGCGCGCTCATGGTCGGCAAAGTTTCACTGAGCACCGCCAGCACGTCGAAAAGGGGCCGCACCAAACTGGGTTCACGGCCCGGCACGACCCGCACGCTTGCCCGGGTGTAAAACCCGGGCAGCAGGGCGTCGGCCAGCCTGCGCGGCAAAACCAGTGTCCGTTTGCGCACTGTCTCGGTGATCTCGTAGGCGCCGTTGATATCGGTGTCCCACACCATCAGGTCGCCCGCACGCAGGGCGAGAACGTCGTCGTGCTGATAAACGAACTCCCGGCCGGCCAGCACATACTGCAGTCCGACCACATCGCGCGGGGTTGCACTGACTTGCCCGGGCCTTCTGATACCCCCATGCGGGGACGTCACCCCGTCGACCAGACGCAGTTGCCCCAGCGGCTGCTCTCGCACGGTCGCTGAAAACATCTCGAGGTTGCCGTCCGTGCCGGTCATCGCGAACGGCAGATAGCAGTTGCGCAGCATGTCCGTGAACACGTCGACGTCGTCGGTGACCTCCCACCGCGCCGGCGCCTCGACTGTCATAAGACCATCAGCTTAGTAACCGCGAAGGCGCCGGGGACCTGTGTTGTGCAGCACATTTGGCCGCTACGGGACGATCGCCATGAACACGTAGGCCGCGAGCAACACCAGATGCACCTCGCCCTGCAGCCGGGTCGCCCTGCCCGGCACCACGGTGAGCATGCTGATCACCACGGTCACCGCAAACAGCACTAGTTGGGTCGGGCCCAGGCCGAGCACCAGCGGTCCTTTGAGCCAGATCGAGGCCAGCGCGATGCCGGGAATGGTGAGCCCGATGCTGGCCATCGCCGAGCCGTACGCGAGGTTGAGGCTCGTCTGGATGCGGCCTGCCCGCGCTGCCCGCACCGCCGCGAGCGTCTCCGGCAGCAGCACCAGGGTCGCGATCACCACACCGACGAAGGAGTGCGGGAACCCCGCGGCCAACACCAAATGCTCGACGGCCGGTGACTCTTGCTCGGCCAGCCCCACCACCGCCGCCAGCGCGGCGAGCAGCAGCCCCGCGCTCCTACCCGCCGCGGCGCTGGTCGGCGGCTCGGCATGGCTTTCATCGTCGAAGAGGCCGTGTTGCCCCTTCTGCGTGATCGGCAGGAAGAAGTCGCGGTGCCGCACCGTTTGAGTGAAGACAAACATCAGGTAGAGCAGCAACGAGGCGACGGCGGCGAATTCGAGCTGCCCGGGCGAGAATTCCTGACCCGCGCGTGGTGGTGAAGGTGGGCAGCACCAGGCTCAGGGTGGCCAGCGTGGTGAGCGTCGCCAGCGCGGCGCCGCTGCCTTGCGGGTTGAACAACGTCACGCCATAGCGATGAGACCCCAACAGCAGCGACAACCCGGCAATGCCGTTGGTCGTGATCATCAAGGCCGCGAATGCGGTGTCCCTGGCCAGCGTCGCCGCTTCGTTCCCGCCGGACGCCATCAGCTCGATAATCAGGGCCAGCTCGATGACCGTCACCGCGGCGGCCAGCACCAGCGACCCGAATGGCTCTCCGACCCGGGCAGCGACCACCTCCGCGTGGTGCACCGCTGCCAGCACGGCGCCGATGAGGAGTGCCGCCTGCACCGCGGCGAGTGCCGGTCCGGGCTTCGCGCCCCAGGTCAATGCCAGCGCGACGAGGGCAACCAACGGCACGACCACGTTCCAGGACACCCGTTTCAACATCGCCTGCCATTCTCACCGAAATCGTCGGCCAGTGGGTGTTCGCGCGGACGCGCGATTACCGGGTTGCCGCGGTCGCCGCCTCAGTAGCATGCTCACATGCCGCAAAGCGATGGGCTACCCGAAGGCGCGGTGTTTGCTGGATACACCATCGTTCGGCGGCTGGGGGCCGGCGGGATGGGCGAGGTGTATCTGGCGCAGCACCCGCGGCTGCCCCGCCGCGACGCCGTCAAGATCCTGCCCGGCGAGCTCACCGAGAACCTCGAGTTTCGGCAACGCTTCAACCGGGAGGCCGACCTCGCCGCGAGCTTGTACAACGAGCACATCGTCGGCATCCACGACCGCGGCGAATACGAAGGGCAACTGTGGATCTCGATGGATTACGTGGAGGGGACCGACGCCGCACAACTGCTGCGCCAGTACCCGTCGGGAATGCCGAAAGCCGATGTCGTCGAGATCATTTCGGCCGTGGCCGACGCGCTGGATTACGCGCACTCGCGCGGCCTGCTGCACCGCGACGTCAAACCCGCCAACATCCTGCTCAGTGACGCCACACCCCGGCGGCGGATCCTGCTGGCCGATTTCGGCATTGCCCGCGAGTTGGGTGAAATCAGCGGCCTGACAGCGACGAACATGATGATGGGCACCACCGCTTACTGTGCGCCCGAGCAGCTGCAGGGTTTGGATCTCGACGGACGGGCCGACCAATACGCGCTGGCATGCACCGCGTACAACCTGTTGACCGGGTCCGCGCCGTTCCACGGTTCCAACCCGGCGGTGGTCATCACACAGCATTTGTCGGCGCCACCACCGAAGATCAGCGAGCGCCGACCCGAATTGGCAGACCTCGACGGCGCTCTGGCCAAAGCGCTCGCCAAGAGCCCCGCTGACCGTTACCCGACGTGTACGGATTTCGCCGCCGCGCTCGGAAGCCAACTCAACACCGAAGCGGCCGAGGCGGCTGCCCCGACCCAGGCCGTCGCGACCCCGACCGAAGTGATCGCGGCGCCGCAAACCCCGTCGGCCGCACCGCCGCAAGCGCGCAGCAGCCGGCGCACGGCGACCGCGGTCGCGGCAGTCGTCGGCGTGGCGCTGGTCGGCCTTGCGGTACTCGTCGGCGTCCGCCTGCTCGGCGGCGGATCGAACCAACCTGGCACCAATAGCGCTGCGTCGCAACCCCTCCGCCGCCGAGCGGCCAGCCATCGGCCCCGACAAAGCCGGCGATCAAGCTCTCCGGCCAGATCACCGACAATTCGGGTGTGCTCGGCCCGCTTGAGTACGACGCGGTGAACCGAGCGCTCACCAAGCTCTACAACACGCGCGGCACCCGGTTGTGGGTGGTGTACGTCAAGAACTTCGACGGCCTCAAGCCTTTCCGTTGGGCCGAGGACACCATGCGCGCCAACAACTTCACGGATAACGACGCCATTCTGGCCGTGGCCACCGAGGAGCCGGCGTTCTCCTTCCGGGTGCCGAACGCGGTAACTGCCGGCAAAGGCATCGATCTCGAAGTCATTCGCCGGGACCGCATCGCGCCGGCCGTCTTCCGGCGCGAATGGCCGCGCGCGGCGATAGTCGCGGCCAACGGGTTGGACGTGGCGCCCCGCTAATTCCCGGGTTCCAGTAGCACGTCGGCGTCGAAGCAGCTGTGGTCTCCGGTGTGGCAGGCGCCGCCGACTTGATCGACGGTCAACAGCACGGTGTCGCCGTCGCAGTCCAGGCGCACCGCGTGCACATGTTGAGTGTGGCCCGAAGTCGCGCCCTTGATCCACTGCTCGCCGCGGGACCGCGAATAGTACGTGGCTTCACGGGTTTCCAGGGTGCGGGCCAGCGCCTCGTCGTCCATCCAGGCAACCATCAGCACGTCGCCGCTGCCCTGCTCCTGCACGACGGCGGTGAATAGGCCATCGGCATTGCGCTTGAGCCGCGCGGCGATGTTCGGGTCGAGCGTCATCGCACCGTGATCCCCTCTGCGGCCATCGCTGCCTTCACCTGCCCGATCGTCAGCTCACGGAAGTGAAAGACACTGGCCGCCAACACCGCATCGGCGCCGGCGTCGACCGCGGGTGCGAAGTGGTCCACCGACCCGGCGCCGCCGCTGGCGATCACCGGAACCGTAACCGCGGCGCGGACCGCGCGCAGCATTCCCAGATCGAACCCGGCTTTGGTGCCGTCGGCGTCCATCGAGTTGAGCAGGATCTCCCCCACCCCCAGATCGGCGCCCCGGGCGGCCCACTCGACGGCGTCAATACCGGTCCCACGGCGGCCGCCGTGCGTGGTGACCTCCCAGCCCGACGGCGTCGGCGCCGAACCGGGCGGCACCGTGCGGGCGTCGACGGACAACACGATGCACTGCGACCCGAATTGCCTTGACATCTCTGCCAGCAAGTCGGGCCGGGCGATCGCGGCGGTGTTGACCGAAACCTTGTCGGCCCCCGCCCGCAGCAATACGTCGACGTCGGCCACGGTGCGAACGCCGCCGCCGACCGTCAGCGGGATGAATACCTGTTCGGCGGTGTGGCGCACCACGTCCAGCATCGTCGCCCTGCCCGACGAGGACGCGGTCACGTCGAGAAAGGTCAGCTCGTCGGCGCCCTCGGCGTCATAGGCCGCGGCGAGTTCCACGGGATCACCCGCGTCGCGCAGGTTCTCGAAATTGACTCCCTTGACGACCCGCCCGTCGTCTACGTCCAGGCACGGAATCACCCGCACCGCAAGGTCGGTACCCGTATACATGTCAGTAGTCCTCCGGTCGGCCGGCGCTGCGCACGATCTCGAGGATCTCCCCGTAGGCGCCGGGCGCCGCGGCCAGCACCGACCGCGACTCGGGCGTCCAGGGTTGGCCGGCCAGATCGGTGACGGTGCCACCCGCGGCCCGAACCTGCGCGACACCCGCGGCGTGATCCCACACGTATCCACCGAAACTGACTGCCGCCGGCAAGAATTCCGTCGGCGACGTAGACGAGGTCGATGCCGGTCGATCCGTGCATGCGCAATCGCGAGGACACCGTGCTCAGCTTCTCCAGCACCGCGAGCCGATAACGTCCCGGGAAACGGCCCCGGGACTCGGCGTTGAATGTGCCGACGCCGATCAGGCCGTCGGCCAGCTTCGTGTGAGTCAGCGACGGCTGTGCGACACCGTTTTTCATCAGCGGGCCATCGGCGACGGCGGTGTAGCGGTCGTCGGTGAACGGCATCCAGGTCAGCCCGGCGACCGGCTCGCCGTCGTGCAGCAGACCCAACAGAATCGCCGCCATCGGCGATCCCGCGGCGTAGTTGAAGGTGCCGTCGATCGGGTCGAGCACCCACACCCATGGCGAATCGATGGGCGCGCCACCGAATTCCTCGCCGTGCACGCCGATTCCGGTGGCCGCCTCCAGCGCGGCGACGACCTGGCGCTCGATCGCAAGATCAACCTGGGTGGCGAAGTCGTTGCCCTTCTTGCGAACCGCCGAGTCGGCGCGATGGCCGGCCACGAACGGCTCTACTGCTGCGTCGAGGATTACTGACGCCTCGGCCAGCAGTGCGTTGAGATCCACTGGGTTTACACCCGTACCGCGTCCAGCGCCTGCGGCAAGGTGAATCGCCCGGCGTAGAGCGCCTTGCCCACGATGGCGCCCTCGACGCCGCGGTCGGTGAGAGTGGCGATGGCGCGCAGGTCGTCGAGGCTGGACACGCCGCCCGACGCGATGACCGGGACGTCGGTGCGGTCGGCGACGCTGGCCAGCAGGTCGAGATTGGGACCGCCCAGCGTGCCGTCCTTGGTGACATCGGTAACGACGAACCGCGAACATCCCTCGCCGTCAAGACGTTCCAGCACGTCCCACAGGTCGCCGCCATCGGTTTCCCAGCCGCGGCCGCGCAGTCGGTGCCGGCCGTCGACGATCTGGACGTCCAAGCCGACCGCGACCTTGTCCCCGTGCTCCGTGATCGCCCGCGCACACCACTGCGGATTCTCCAGCGCCGCCGTGCCCAGATTGACCCGGGCGCAGCCGGTGGCCAGCGCCGCGGCCAGGGAATCGTCGTCGCGGATCCCGCCGGACAACTCCACGTTCACGTCGAGCTTGCCCACCACCTCGGCGAGCAGATCGCGGTTGGAACCGCGGCCGAACGCGGCGTCCAAGTCCACCAAATGGATCCAGTCGGTACCGTCGCGCTGCCAGTTCAGCGCCGCATCCAGCGCGGAGCCGTACTCGGTTTCGCTGCCGGCCTTGCCCTGCACCAGGCGCACGGCACGACCTTCGACGACGTCGACGGCGGGTAACAAAATCAGCGGCATCTACAGTCCCTCAACCCAGTTGCTCAACACGGCCGCACCGGCATCCCCGCTTTTTTCCGGGTGGAATTGGGTGGCGGCCAACGGCCCGTCCTCGACCGCGGCCAGAAACGGCACCTGATGGGTGGCCCACGTCTGCACGGCTTCCGATGATCCCTCCCAGCGCTGCGCGGCATAGGAGTGCACGAAGTAGAACCGGGCGGACGCGTCCAGCCCCTTGAAAAGCCCGCTGCCCGGGCCGGATTGCACGACGTTCCAGCCCATGTGCGGGATCACCGGGGCGTCCAGCCGGGTCACCGCCCCCGGCCACTGTCCGCAGCCCGTCGTCTCGACGCCGAATTCGACGCCGCGGGCGAACAGGATTTGCATGCCGACGCAGACCCCGAGCACCGGGCGGCCGGCGGCCACCCGCTCGGCGATGATCCGCTCCCCCGCGATCTTGCGTAGGCCGGTCATACACGCTTCGAAGGCGCCGACGCCGGGTACCACCAACCCGTCGGCAGCTGCTGCCGCACGCGCGTCGGCGGTGACTTCCACCGTGGCGCCGACCCGCTGCAGCGCACGCTGAGCAGACCGTAGATTGCCTGAGCCGTAGTCCAGAACCACGACTGATCGTGTTGTCACAGAACACCTTTGGTGGACGGCACGCCCGAGACGCGGGGGTCGAGCTCGACCGCCTGGCGCAGCGCGCGGGCCACGGCCTTGTACTGCGCTTCGGTGATGTGGTGCGGGTCGCGCCCGTACAGCACCCGCACGTGCAAGGCGATGCGGGCGTTCATGGCCAGCGATTCGAACACGTGCCGGTTGATCACGGTGTGATAGGGCACCGAGCTTCCGGCGATGGTGGTGTGTTGCAGGTGATCCGGCTCGCCGCTGTGCACACAGTACGGCCGGCCCGACACGTCGACGGCGGCGTGGGCCAGCGTTTCGTCCATCGGGATGAAGGCGTCGCCGAACCGGCGGATGCCCTTCTTGTCGCCGAGCGCCTGACCGAGCGCCTGACCCAATGCGATCGCGGTGTCCTCGATGGTGTGGTGCCCTTCGATCTCGACGTCGCCCTTGGTACGCACGGTCAGGTCGAAGCTGGCGTGGCTACCCAACGCGGTCAGCATGTGGTCGTAGAACGGCACACCGGTGTCGACGTCGACCTGCCCGGTGCCATCGAGGTCGAGCTCGATGACGATGTCGGATTCCTTGGTGCGGCGCTCAATTCGTGCGCGACGGGTCGCAGTAGTGGTCACGGGGCTCCTACGGGGCTGGGATCGGCTGGGGCCAGCTCGGTGGCGGCGATCTGGGCGCTGGCTTGGAGGAACGCGTCGTTCTCGTCGGCCAGTCCGATGGTGGTACGCAGGTAGCCGCGAATGCCGACGTCGCGGATCAGTACGCCGGCGTCCAGGTAACGCTGCCAAGCCGCGGGCGCGTCAGCGAATCGGCCGAATAGCACGAAGTTCGCGTCGCTCGGTATGACCCGAAAGCCCAAGCCGGTCAGGGCCGTCATGCACCCGTTCGCGCTCGGCGATCAGGGTGGCCACGCTGCCCAGGGTGTCGTCGGCGTGCCGCAGCGCGGCCCGGGCCGCGGCCTGAGTGACCGACGACAGGTGATAGGGCAACCGCACCAGCAGCATCGCGTCGATCAGCGCCGGTGTGGCGACCAGATAGCCAAGCCTGCCGCCGGCGAAGGCAAACGCCTTGCTCATGGTGCGGCTGACCACGAGCCGGGTCGGATACTCCCCGACCAGCGCGACCGCACTGGGCTGCGAAGAGAACTCGCCGTACGCCTCATCCACGATCAGGATGCCCGGCACCACGTCGAGCAGACGCCGCAGATCCTGCAGCGAAATGCTTTGCCCGGAAGGATTATTGGGACTGGTAACGAACACCACGTCGGGCTTGCGTTCGGTGACGGCGGCGACGGCCGCCTCGATGTCGAGGGTGAAGTCGTCGGCCCGCGCGGCCTCGAGCCATTCGGTGCGGGTGCCGTCGGAGATGATCGGGTGCATCGAGTAGGACGGGACAAACCCGATCGCGCTGCGTCCCGGGCCGCCGAAGGCCTGCAGCAGCTGTTGCAGGATCTCGTTGGAACCATTAGCGGCCCAGAGGTTTTCCACACCGAGCGCAGTGCCGGTTTGCGCGGTGAGATAACTGGCCAGATCGGTGCGCAGGGCCACCGCGTCGCGGTCGGGGTAGCGGTGCAGGTCCACGGCGGCCTCCTGCACGGACCGGACGACGTCGTCGACCAGCGCCTTGCTGGGCGGGTGCGGGTTCTCGTTGGTGTTCAGCCGCACCGGAACCGCCAATTGTGGTGCGCCGTAGGGCGATTTGCCCCGCAGGTCGTCACGCAGCGGCAGATCGTCCAGTGTCGGCTCGGACGCCATCATCGTTCGAACCTCCGCCGTACCGCCTCGCCGTGCGCCGGCAGGTCTTCGGCTTTCGCGAGTGTGACCACGTGTCCGGAGACGTCTTTGAGGGCCGCCTCGGTGTAATCCACGACGTGGATGCCGCGCAAGAAGGTCTGTACCGACAGGCCGCTGGAATGCCGGGCGCTGCCCGCGGTGGGCAGGACGTGATTGGACCCGGCGCAGTAGTCGCCGAGGCTCACCGGAGACCACGGTCCGACGAAAATAGCTCCGGCCGAACGTATTTGGCTGGCAACCCGCGACGCGTCGGCGGTCTGGATCTCGAGGTGTTCGGCGGCGTAGGCGTTGACGACCTTGATGCCGGCATCCAGGTCGTCGACCAGGATGATCGCCGATTGCGGTCCACTCAGCGCGGTCGTCACCCGTTCGCGGTGCACTGTCGTCTGCAGCTGGGCCGCCACTTCGGTGTCGGTGGCCTCGGCCAGGTCCACGCTTGCGGTCACCAGCACGCTGCCGGCCATCTCGTCGTGTTCGGCTTGGCTGATCAGGTCGGCGGCCACATGCCCAGGATCGGCGGTGTGGTCGGCGAGGATGGCGATCTCGGTCGGCCCGGCTTCGGCGTCGATGCCCACCAGCGAGCGACACAGCCGCTTGGCGGCCGTGACGTAGACATTGCCGGGCCCGGTGATCATGTCGACCGGTTCCAGTTGCGCGCCGTCGGTGTCGATGCCGCCGTACGCCAGCAATGCCACCGCCTGCGCACCGCCCACGGCCCACACCTCGTCGACTCCCAGCAGCCGGGCCGCGGCCAGGATCGTCGGGTGCGGCCAGCCGTCGAAGAGTGGCCTGCGGCGGACTGGCCACCACCAGCGACTCGACACCCGCGGCCTGCGCGGGCACCACATTCATCACCACGCTGGACGGGTACACGGCATTGCCGCCGGGCACATACAGGCCCACCCGCTCGACGGGAACCCACCGCTCGGTGACCGTGGCGCCCGGCGCGAGCACGGTGGTGACGTCGGTGCGGCGCTGGTCCGCGTGCACGGCGCGGGTCCGCTCGATCATCACCTGCAGCGCGTCGCGGACGTCCGCGGCCAGTCCGTCCAGCGCGGCCTCGCAACGCGGCCTCGGGCACCCGGACGGCGGCGGGACGCACGCCGTCGAACGACGCCCCGAACTCCAGGGCCGCCTCGGCCCCGCGCTCGGCGACGGCCTGCACGATCGGGCGCACCTGCGACAGCACCGTCTCGACGTCGGCCCCACCGCGCGGCAAGGCGGCCCGCAGCCGGGCAGCCGTCAGCTCCGCACCCCGCAAGTCGATGCGGGCCAGCACAGGTGTGACAGTCACAGCGTCCATTGTCCCAGAGGAACTCAAATCAATTATCCGACCGGTACAGTGCCGGTATTCAGGCCCACACCCGCGTTTACTTCGTTCCGTAAGGGAGCCGGCATGTCCGCAAAGGATCACCCGAACAACGCCCCGGGCATCCCGATGGTGTATCCGACGTGGTTTGAGAACTTCCAGGTCAAATACGTCAACCGGGCGCTGAAACCGATCGCCCGCTTCCTGCCCGGGACCGCGACCATCGAGCATCGCGGCCGCACGTCGGGCAAACCGTACAAAACCATCGTCACCACCTACCGCAACGGCAACGTGCTGGCGATCGCGCTGGGCCACGGCAAGACCGACTGGGTGAAGAATGTGCTGGCCGCGGGCCAGGCTGACCTGCACTTTGCCCGCCGCGACGTGCACATCATCAATCCCCGGATCCTGCCGGCCGGGTCCGACGGCACGGGCCTGCCCGGGCTGGTGCGCTTGCAGTTGCGCCGCATGGCGGTTTTGGTCAGCGATATCGCCTGACCAGCCGGCGCGGCGGCGTCCAGTGTGCGCTGGGGGCTTCGGGTGTGCGCTCAGGGCGCAATTCGGGCGATTTCGCCGCCCAGGACGCACGCTCAACGCCGTGGACGCACACTCGACGGACGCACACTCGACGGGACGCCGACCGGACGCGCCGGGCCTACGCCCTGGTGAAGACGGTCTTGCCGGTCATCGTCGGCCACGACCGAGGGAGCGTCTTCCCAGGACACCACCCGGTCGACGGCCGGCGACAGGTCCAATCCGTCGGCGAGCAGCTCGAGCACCTGCGGGATCACGGTGCGCGCACTGACCCGTCCGGTGACGAACTGCACGCCCCGGGTGTACATCGGCAGCAACGGCATCTCGACCTGGTATTGGGAGTAGATCCCGGTGTCGGTACACACGCCGTCTGGCCAGGTCGCGCGCAGAGTTGCCGCAAGCAACGCAGAATCGGCGGATCGTGTGCACGGTGACGGGATAGGGGTCCCACGACTTGTCCGGCTTGGCGCCGATCGTGGACCGTGGCGCCGAGCTTCTCGGCGGCCGCCAGTCGCTGGGGATCGGTGTCGACATAGTCGACGTGGGCTCCCAGCGCCGCCGCGATCGCCGCCGCGTACAGCCCGATCGACAGCCGGCCGACCACCAGGACGCGGCGGTCAGCCGAATCCAGCCGGGCCAGTTCCGCCGCGTAAGGCCCGACGGCCCGCCAGCCGTCGGGGATGTTGTCCGACAGGGACGCGATCGCAATCGGGTTCGACGGTGTCGGGGACCGGGATCAGCATTGCGTCGGCGTAGGGCACCAGCACCAGATCCGACATGAAGCCGCCACCGTCCAGCCCGGCAATCGGGGCCATGCCGTACATCGCCATCAGCGGCATCGAGCCGCATGAACCCGTCACGCCGCGGCGGCATTCGCGGCAGGTTCCGCAGCTGATCTGGAACGGCACCACCACCCGGTCGCCGACGCCGAACACCGCGCACATCGTCACCAACCGCGATCACCTCGGCCAGCCCCTCATGCCCTACGGCATAACCCGGCGGCAGCGGCAACCGTCCATGGCAGACCGCGACATCCAGGTCACAGCAGGCGACCATCAACGGCCGAACCAGCGCCTGTTCGGGCGCGGTGATTTGCGGGTCGGGCACCTCGCGCCACGCGTATCGCCCGGCCTCCTCGAACGATCAGCTGCCTCATCTCAGCATTCTTGAGTGATCATTCAAGTATTGTCAATACTCATGCCGAGACCCGATCGCAGCCGCGCAGCACTGATCGACAATGCCGCCACGCTGTTCCGGCGCCAGGGCTATGCGGCGACCGGACTCAACCAAATCCTCGACGAGGCCAGCGTCAAAGCCGGTTCGCTTTATCACCACTTCCCGCAGGGCAAGCAGCAGCTCGCCGCGGCGGTCGTCGAGTCCGCCGGCGCCGACATCGAGCAACTGCTGCGTCGATTCCTGTCCACCGGCCGTCCGGTGGCCGACATCGTCGATCGTTGGATCGACCTGCTGGTCGCGGGGCTGGCCGGCGACCACCGCGACGGCTGCCCAATCGAACCGATCGCCACCGAGTCGGTGAATGCCAGCCCGTTGGTGCGCGCGGCGTCGGCGCGCGCCTTCACGGGGTGGTGTGCGGCGATCGAGGATCGGCTGCGCTCCGACGGCTGGTCGGCAAACGACGCGGAAAGCGTTGCACTGGCCGTGATCTCGTTGATCGAGGGATCGCTGATCCTGTCCCGGATCGCCGGTGATGTGGCCGCGCTCAACGCCGCCAAGCCCGCGGCACGCTCATTGCTGGGTGGCTAGCGCGGCCAGACCTACATGTCCAGACCGATATCGAGCACGCGCACCGAATGGGTCAACGCGCCGACGGCCAGGTAGTCCACTCCGGTGCCGGCATAGTCCGCCGCGGTTTCCAGGCTGAGCCCGCCCGACGACTCGAGCAGAACGGCCGGCGCGCGGGAGTCGCGACGCTGCACGGCAATCTGGGTCTGCCAGACCGGGAAGTTGTCCAGCAGGATCAACTCCGGCTTCTCGGGCAGCACCTCGTCGAGCTGTTCGAGCGAGTCGACTTCGACCTCGCACGGCAGATCGGGAGCGGCCTCGCGCACCGCCCGCAGCGCTTCGACGACCGATCCCGCGGCCGCGACGTGGTTGTCCTTGATCAACGCGGCATCACCCAGGCCCAGCCGGTGGTTGACCCCGCCACCGACCCGCACCGCGTACTTCTGCAGCGCACGCATGCCGGGCAGCGTCTTGCGGGTATCGCGGACCTTGGCCTTGGTACCGCTGACGGCGTCCACCCAGGCCGCCGTCGCGGTGGCGATCCCCGACAAGTGGCAGATCAGGTTCAGCATGGTCCGCTCGGCGGTCAACAGGCCGCGGGTTTCCGCCTGCACCGTCAGCACCGGCTGCGCCGGCTGCACGCGGGCGCCGTCCTCGACGCGGTCGAGCACTTGGTAACCGCCGGCACCGAGCACCTCGTCGAGCACCAGCAACGCGACGTCGACCCCGGCGATCACGCCGGGCTCCCGCGGCACCATCGAGGCCGTGGCGACGCGCCGGCGGGCACCGTCGCCAGCGTGGTGATGTCGGGCCCGTAGCGCAGATCCTCGTCGAGACCGCGCCGAATGACGTCTAGAGCGGCGGCGAGTTCGCCGTCGGACAACGTCATCAGCACACCGCCGCCAGCGCCTCGCCGAGCACCGCTTGTCGTCGGCCAACCGGACCACGATGCTGCGGCGCCTGTTCCGGCGCGGTGTCCGGGTACTCCGCGCGGTGGTGACAGCCCCGGCTTTCGTTGCGGGCCAGCGCCGCGGCCGCCACCGCGCGGGCGGTCAGCGCCAGCGCCACGTCCTCGAAATCGCGACGGCGCGTCACGGTGCGAACCCGCGCCCCGCGACAGTGTGTCGGACAACCGTTGCAGCCCTGCGGCATCGCGCACCACCGACGCGTCCCGGCTCATCGCGCTTTGCAGTTCGCCACGCTTCGGGCGCGGTGTAGGTGATCGGCTCGGGCGCGCGTCGGCGCGCGCATCCGCCCGGCCTCCGGCGCATGCGCGGCCGCGGCTTTCCCGGCGCGGCCACCGACGACCAAGCCTTCCAGCAAGCTGTTGGACGCCAAGCCGATTCGCGCCGTGCATCCCGGTGCGGGCCACCTCGCCCGCGGCGAACAGCCCGGGCAGCTCGGTTTGGCCGTACACGTCGGTGACGACGCCGCCGCAGCTGTAGTGCGCGCCCGGAACAACCGGGATGGGTTGCCGAACGGGGTCGATGCCGGCGGCCCGGCATGCGGCGGTGACGGTGGGGAACCGGGCCTCGAAGCCCTCGATGCCGCGCGCGTCGAGGTAGACGCATGCATCGCCGGTGGCCCTCAGCCGCGCGTCGATGGCTGCCGCGACGACGTCGCGCGGCGCCAGGTCGCCCATCGGGTGAACGCCTGCGGTAACCGAATTACCTTGCCGGTCAACCAATATCGCACCCTCGCCGCGGATGGCCTCGGTGATCAGCGGCCGCCGACCGCCGGCTTGGCCGCCGAACAGCATGGTGGGGTGGAATTGGATGAACTCGAGGTCGCTGACCGGCGACACCGGCCCACAATGCCAAAGCGATTCCGTCGCCGGTGGATCCGTCGGGATTGGTGGTCGCGCTGTAGAGATGCCCGAGCCCGCCGGAGGCCAGAATCACCGAGGGTGCGCTGACGATCCCGATGCCGTCCGGATTGCTCACGGCCACCCCGGTCACCGCGCGTGCCGTCGTGCAGCACTCGCAGCGCCACGTGGCTGGTGCGGATGTCCAGCACCCGGGCGGCGTGGTCGAGCGCGCGCTGGACCTCGGCGCCGGTGGCGTCGCCGCCGGCGTGCACGATGCGGCGACGCGAATGCCCGCCTTCGCGGGTCAGCGCCCACTGGCCCGCCGCAGATTCGTCGAATCGCGCGCCGTCACCGACTAATTCGAGGACCGCGCGGTACCCGTCGGCGACGATTGAGTGCACCGCGTCGGGATCGCACATTCCCGCGCCCGCGGCCAGGGTGTCGGCGACGTGGGCCTCGACCGAGTCGTCGTTGTCCGGCAGCACGACCGCGATACCGCCCTGCGCGTAGTGCGTCGCGGTGACCCCGTGGGTCTGGTCGGCCTTGCTGAGGACGACGACATTGCGGCCGGCGCGATGGGCGGCCAACGCGGCGGCCAGTCCCGCGACGCCCGTGCCGATCACGACGACGTCGGCGGTGTGTGTCCAACTCGGGACGGGTCATCATTCGCCGCCGCCCGGCTGGCCGATCTCGATCATCCGCTGCACGCTGCGCCGGCCCGCCGCCGCGATGTCCGGGTCGACGTGAACCTCGTCGGCGCCCTCCACCAGGCAGCGCAGCAGCGCCGCGGGGGTGATCATCTTCATGTACTTGCATGACGCGCGGTCGTTGACCGCGCGGAAGTCGACTTCCGGTGCGGCCCGGCGCAATTGGTGCAGCATGCCGACCTCGGTGGCGACCAGCACCTTACGGGCGTGCGTCTGGTGAGCGGCGTCGAGCATGCCGCCGGTGGACAAGATCTTGACCCGGTCCGCCGGGAAGGCGCCCTCGCCGGCGAGATACAACGCCGAAGTCGCACAACCACATTCGGGATGCACGATAGAGTTCGGCGTCGGGATGGGCGCGGGCCTGCTCGGCGAGCTCGTCGCCGTTGATCCCGGCATGCACATGGCATTCACCGGCCCACACGTGCACGTTCTTGCGGCCCGTCACCCGGCGGACGTGGGCGCCCAGGAATTGGTCCGGGCAGAACAGCACCTCGCGATCGGGGTCGATCGACTCGACCACGTCGACCGCATTGGACGAGGTGCAGCAGATGTCGGTGAGCGCCTTCACCGCCGCGGTGGTGTTGACGTAGGAGACGACGACGGCGCCGGGGTGCTCGTCTTTCCAGGCGCGCAATTCGTCGGGTGTGATCGAATCGGCCAGCGAGCAGCCGGCCCGCTGATCCGGGATGAGCACGGTCTTGTCCGGGCTCAAGATCTTGGCCGTCTCGGCCATGAAGTGCACGCCGCAGAACACGATGGTGTCCTCCGGCGCATCGGCGGCAATCCGCGACAGCGCGAGCGAATCTCCGACGTGGTCGGCGACGTCCTGGATGGCGGGCAGCTGGTAGTTGTGCGCCAGCAGGGTGGCACCGCGCAGGTCCGCCAGGCGGCGTATCTCATTGGCCCACTGCGCATCACCGTCCACGCCGCCGTAGCCGGCGGCGGAATTCGTGATGTTGGCGATCATGTCTTCGGCGAGCGTGTCCATGCGATTCAAGATCGTCACGGCGGCTCCTTTCGGCCGTGTTAGTGCCGGTGGGGTTTTCGACTTATAATCGAAAACATGGCCCATATTAGCACCGCCCACGAAGTGCTTGCGGTCGTATTCCAGGTTCGCCAGGCTACCGAGCAGGTTAAGGGAGCCTCCCGGACGGGAAAACCGCAGCTTAACGTGCTGTTATGGGAGCGTGCCCGCGATCCGCAACGAGGCTCCTGGTCACTGCCGGGTGGACAGCTGCGCAACGACGAGGACATGACCACTTCCGTACGTCGCCAGCTGGCCGAAAAGGTGGATCTGCAAGAGCTGGCTCACTTGGAGCAGCTCGCGGTGTTCTCCGACCCGCACCGCGTGCCGGGCGAGCGGGTCATCGCGTCGACCTTCCTGGGCCTGGTGCCCTTCCCCGCCACCCCGGAGCTGCCCCCGGACACCCGGTGGCACCCGGTGAGTTCGCTGCCTCCGATGGCGTTCGATCACGGCCCGATGGTGACGCACGCTCGCACCCGACTGGTCGCCAAGATGTCGTATACGAACATCGGATTCGCCTTAGCGCCAAAGGAATTCGCACTCTCCACGTTGCGCGACATCTATGGCGCGGCGCTCGACTATCAGGTGGACGCGACTAATCTGCAGCGGGTGCTGGTCCGTCGCGGCGTGATCACCCAGACTGGCACCATCGCGCAGTCGGGTCGCAGCGGCGGGCGACCGGCCGCTTTGTACCACTTCACCGATTCTCAGCTGCGGGTCACCGACGAATTCGCCGCGCTTCGGCCGCCCGGCCAGCCTTGATCAGCGCTACGCGCGGCCCTTTGACGAGAAATCGCTCACAACCTGGCCATTACGTTTTGGTTACCGCTCGTTCATGCGCGAAAATGCCGGATGGCCAAGAAGGGATCTTGAATGGTTGAACTCGGCAATTTGGCAGGGACCGACGGTGCGGAATGGATCGGTCGGCCTCCGCACGAGGAACTGCAGCCCAAGGTGCGTCCGCTGCTGCCCACGGACGACCCGTTCTACCGGCCGCCTTCCGGCTTTCAGCACGCCGAGCCGGGGACCGTACTGCGCTCCCGCGACGTCGAGGTGGCCTTTCTCGGCCTGATTCCGCAGCCCGTGTCGGCCATCCAGCTGCTCTACCGGACGATGGACATGAATGGGCAGCCCGAGGCCTGCGTGACCACCGTGATCGTCCCGGCCGAACGTGCGCCGGGGCAGATCTGCCCGTTGCTGTCGTATCAGTGCGCGATCGACGCCATGTCGTCGCGCTGTTTTCCGTCCTATGCGCTGCGCAGAAGGGCGAAAGCTCTCGGTTCGATAGCCCAGCTGGAACTTTTCCTGATCGCCGCGGCCGTCGCCGAAGGCTGGGCGGTCTCGGTGCCCGACCATGAAGGCCTGCTGGGCATGTGGGGAGCGCCGTACGAACCCGGCTACCGCACCCTGGACGGCATCCGCGCCGCCAGGAACTCCGACCGGGTCGCGCTGTCGCCGTCGGCACCGATCGGGCTGTGGGGGTACTCCGGCGGCGGGCTGGCCAGCGCCTGGGCTGCCGAAATGTGTGCCGACTACGCACCCGAGCTGGACATCGTCGGGGCGGTGCTGGGATCGCCCGTCGGGGATCTGGGCCACACCTTCCGCCGGCTCAATGGCCATTTTTTCGCGGGTTTGCCCGCGATGGTGGTGGCCGCGCTCGCGCACGTCTACCCGGACCTGGACCGGGTGATCAAAGAGCACACCAATGACGAGGGACGCGCCCTGCTGGAGGGGCTCGAGACGATGACGACGGTCGGTGCCGTCCTGCGGATGGCCGGCAAGAACATGGGCGACTACCTCGACGAACCGCTCGAGGACATCCTGTCCTC
The DNA here is from genome assembly GCA_963832935.1 of uncultured Actinomycetota bacterium. Classification (GTDB taxonomy): domain Bacteria; phylum Actinomycetota; class Actinomycetes; order Mycobacteriales; family Mycobacteriaceae; genus Mycobacterium. The sequence goes on along the minus strand of CAWHWA010000003.1, from coordinate 392,679 downwards.
GCCCGAGGTGTCGCATGTCTTCGACAGCATCAAGTTGGGCGTCGCGACGCCGGCACCCCCGGTCCTGATCGTGCAGGCCGTGTACGACTACCTGATCGACGTGCACGACATCGACGCGCTCGCCGACACCTATTCGGCCGGCGGCGCCGACGTCAGCTACCACCGCGACGCGTTCAACGAGCACATGCTGCTGCATCCGCTGTCGGCGCCGATGGCGCTTCGCTGGCTCACCGACCGCTTCGCCCGCCGGCCGTTGAAGGACCATCTGATCAGGACCGTCTGGCCGACGGCGTTCAATCCGATCACCTACGCCGGGATGATCCGGCTGGGCGTCATCGCGGCCAAGGTCCTCACCGGCCGAAAGATTCGTCGCCGCCCGCTATAAGACCGCTATGAGACGGAGGCTTCCGGCTCCCTCGGCAGCGTGTGCGACAGCGCAGCGATAGGCCCTGAGCTGCCCAGGTCGTCACGCGCACTGCCGGCCGCCAGCAGGGAATACACCAGCGCGGCGACGGCGGCGGGCCACAACAGCGTGGTGGCCATCTGCAGCGGCCCGAGTCCGAAGAACACCGGCGGCGCCTGGATGACATAGCCCACCGACGGGCTTCCCAGCAGCGGAACCTTGTCGATGTCCAGCGCGCCGTAGCGCAGCAGAACCAGCACCACCCCGACCGCCGAGGCCACCGCGGCGGCGCCCACCATGCCGACCGTCAACCCGATGACCATGCCCGGCCCTCGAAGCCGGCGCCACTGCCATGCCAGCACTGGCGCCACGACCGCCAGCACCGTCAACAGACCCAGCATCAGGCATGGCACGTCGAAGAAATGCTGGGATTCGTCGCCCAGGTAGTCGTGCACCCGCTCGCCCGCGCGAGTCATCGCCACCACCAGATGGATCGGCGGGGCCATCCACGCCCACAGGCCACCGACTACCACCCCGCTCGCCGACAGTCCAAGCGCCGCAAGGACAATCGCGCGCACCCGCGACGGGGCGGCGACGCTCGCCGACTCGGGATTCGCGGGCCCCGCGGGTTCGGTCATCGCTGCGACTCCAAGTCGGACGAGTCCACCTCGCCGTGCCGCGAGCATCGCGCCCGCCAGCCGTCCGGCCGAACCTGGACGATCATCCGGCGCCCGCATTCGGCGCAGAAGCGCGGGGGTTCAAGGCCCAATTGGGCGGCCGTGGGCACTGCGGTACCCCCCAATTCCCCGGTGTAGACGTTGTAGACGCCGGCGCTGACCGGGGCGCCCAGATCTCCAACCACAAGTCTTCAACCTAGCCGCTGGAAGCTGGCTTACAGACTTGCATTGAGCGCCTTGATGGGCATCTGCAGATCCTCGAGCAGTTCGAGGTCGGCTTCGGCGGGGCGCCCGAGTGTGGTCAGGTAGTTCCCGACGATGACGGCGTTGATGCCGCCCAGGATGCCCTGCTTGGCGCCGAGGTCGCCCAGGGTGATCTCCCGGCCGCCGGCGAAGCGCAGCATCGCGCGCGGCAACGCCAGCCGGAATGCGGCCACCGATTTCAAGGCTTCGCTGGCCGGCAGCACCTCGAGGTCGCCGAACGGAGTGCCGGGCCGCGGATTGAGGAAGTTCAGCGGCACCTCGTCGGGGTCCAATTCGGCGAGGTCAGCCGCGAATTCCGCGCGCTGCTCCAGGGTCTCTCCCATGCCGAGGATGCCGCCGCAGCAGACCTCCATGCCCGCGTCGCGCACCATCGTCAACGTCTGCCAGCGCTCTTCCCAGGTGTGGGTGGTGACGACGTTGGTGAAGAACGAGCGAGCGGTCTCCAAGTTGTGGTTGTAGCGGTGCACGCCCATCGCCGCGAGCTCGTCGACCTGCTCGGCGGTCAGCATGCCCAGCGAGCAGGCGACGTTGATCTCGACCTCGTTGCGAATCGCTTCGATACCGGCCGCGACCTGGGACATCAGCCGCTTGTCCGGACCACGCACGGCGGCCACGATGCAGAACTCGGTGGCACCCGACTTCGCCGTTTGTTTGGCCGCCTCGACGAGGCTGGGAATGTCGAGCCAGGCGCTGCGCACCGGCGAGGCGAACAGGCCCGACTGGGAGCAGAAATGGCAGTCCTCGGGGCAGCCACCGGTCTTGAGGCTGATGATGCCCTCGACCTCGACCTCGGGGCCACACCAGCGCATCCGCACCTCGTGGGCCAGCCCCAGCAGTTCCTCGAGGCGCTCGTCGGGCAGCTGCAGCACCTCAAGCACCTGGTCCCGGCTCAATCCCTGGCCGCGCTCCAGAACCTGCTGCCGGGCTACCGTCAGGATGTCTGTCTCATGGCCGGCTTCGGCCGTGGGTCGAGTTGCCGCTTGAGTCACCAAGTACTCCCCTGCATCTTTATCGCGTCCGCGCGCTGCGGTCACATCCGCCACAACGTCGTGGCAGCCTGAACGAAACGGTGTTCAAAGTAGGGTAACGGCCCGCGCGTACGCGCCCGCGATGTGGGCGAGCCGGGACCGAGGAAATGGCGTCGGCAGGGGTATACGACCACGATGGCTGCTCCACATGTCGAGTACCTGGCACACCACTGGATTGTGTTGGCGGTGCCGGCCTTCTTGCCTGCGGTGATCGTCGTTGCCGTGGTCCTGTACGTCGCGCTGCGGGATCGCCGCGCCGGCCGGGCCGACGATTCCCAGGAGCCCGCCAAAGCTCCCGACGAGAAGGGTGATTGACAGGCCCCCATTCGGGGCATTACACACTGAATCTTGAACCTACCTGGCAGTAAGAAATGTTCGCTGGAGCAAATCTTCCGGGACTGCCCAGCGTAGTAGGGAGGACATGACAATGGTGTCAATGGGACTACCGCTTCTCGCCGAGCCGTCGGCCCGCGGCGCGGGACTCAACCAGGTGATCGGGCTCTCGATCGCCGCGATGGTGATCACCTTGCTCATGTTGTGGGTGGGTTATGCCCACCGCACTCACCGCATCACGTGGTTGGCGCGGATCGCCGACAAGCTGGGCGAGATATTCCACCGGCCTAGCTGGGTGGCCCTGCCGGTTTTGGTCTACACCACGTCGATCATCTGCGCCCTGTTCGGGTTCATCTGGGACGTCAGCTGGCACATCGGCAACGGACGCGACCCCGGCCCCCTGGCCAACCCCGCGCATTACTTCATCATCATCGGGTTGTTCGGAATTTTCCTGGGGGGAATGACGGCAATCGTCCTGCCCTTCGACCGGCCCGGCCCGGCCGCGGTGCGCATCACCCGTAACTGGCACGCACCGGTCGGCGGCGTGCTGATGGCAGGCTGCGGCCTGTACGCGATGACCGGGTTCCCGCTCGACGACATCTGGCACCGCATCTTCGGGCAAGACGTCACCCTTTGGGGCCCAACGCATTTGATGATGATCGGCGGTGCCTGCTTCTCGCTCTTCGCGGTGCTGATGCTGGAGCGCGAGGGCGAGGCCAACGAGGGCGACGACGTCCACCACGGCGTCTTCATCACGTTCCTGCGCTACCTGTCGTTCGGCGGGATGTTCATCGGCCTGTCGGTCTATCAGATCGAATACGACTTCGGCGTCGAACAATTCCGTCTGGTGTTGCAGCCGATGATGATCGCATTCGCGGCGGCAGTGGCGGCCATCGCCGCCCGCATCACCATGGGCCGCGGCGCGGCGATCATTGCGGCGTTGTTCGCCATCGCCCTGCGCGGTGGGGTCGCGTTGTTGGTCGGCCCGATTCTGGGCGCTCCGATCAACTGGTTCCCGCTATATCTGGGCCCCGCGGTGGTGGTCGAGCTACTGGCGCTGACCCCGCTGCTCAAGCGCCCCTTGGTTTTTGGTGCCATCGCCGGCCTGGGTGTGGGCACCGCCGGGCTGTGGGTGGAAGTCGCTGTGGATCGGGACGGTGTATCACTATCCGTGGCCGGTCAGCATGTGGGGCGAGGCCCTGGCGATGGCCGTACCGGTGGCAGTGCTGGCCGGTTTGTGCGGGGCGCTGTTCGGCATGGTGCTCACCGGCCAACGCCTGCCGAGCCGCCCGATCGGCATCTCGATCGTGGTGGTTACGGTGCTGGCGATCGGCGGCGCTGTGGCCAACGGATTGCACATCGTTGTGCCGCAACAAGATAGCGCCACGATTACGTTGACGGACCTGCCCAGCGCTGCCGGACAGCGCATGGTATCGGCCGATGTGCAGCTAACGCGGCCCGATATGGTTGGCCCGCAGCCGGATTGGGTGACGATTCTGTCCTGGCAGGGCCGGATGGAGAACCAGCGCGGTCTGGTCATCGACCGGCTCGAACGAGTCGGACCCGGGCACTACCGCTCGACCCAACCGGTTCCGGTCTGGGGATCGTGGAAGACGCTGCTGCGAGTTCAAGACGGCTACACGATGACGGGCGTGCCGATCTATGAGCCGGCCGACGACGCCATCCCGGCACCCGAGGTTCCCGCACTGTCGTCGATCCAGCGCCCGTTCGTGCAGGAAGTCACCATCCTGCAGCGCGAACGCGACCAGAACGCCCCGGCTTGGTTGTTTACCGCCGGCTCGATCCTGGTACTGATCTTCACGCTGATGGTTATCGCCGGCCTGACCTGGGGGGCCGGCCGCCTTGGCAACGCCGTCAACGAGCCGGAACCGGTTGAGGAGAAGCAACCACTACCCCGGGCGGCGTAGGCGATGACGTTGCGCGGCACGCTCATTGCGGCGTGGGTGACAGTGCTGATGTGCGGCCTGATTGCCTGTGGCGGTTCGCCGGGCCAGGGCCCCGCTGGGGCGTTGAACATCGACGTCACCGTTTCCAAGGGCCAGGTCACCCCGACGAACGCGATGCTGCAGGCAAAGGTCAAGCAGCAGATCACCCTGCATGTCACCAGTGATGCCACCGACGAGTTGCACGTGCACTCGGTGCCCGACCACAAGTTCGAGGTCGCGGCCCAACCCAACCAAGTGTTTCACTTCAGCGTCGACGTCCCCGGCAACGTCGAAGTCGAACTCCATCATCTGGACCGCACGATAGCGACCATTCAAGTCGAGCCGTGACGGCCGATGCTGTGCTGCTGGCGCACGGTCTGGGCGGGTCGAGCGATCTTCCGGTGCCCTACGCCTACGCGATGGTCGGTGCGGCATGGGCGTTGACGTTCACCTTCGCTGTGGTCGCCGTCGCCTGGCGGCGGCCGCGGTTTGATCCGGAGGCGCCCGGCCACCCGCTGCCGGCGTGGGTGACGACGCTGGTCGACGCCCGCGCGACGCGCTGGACGATCGCGGGTACGGCCCTGGTTTTCGCGGTGTGGGTGGTGGCGGCCGGGGTGTGGGGTCCGCAGACCCAAGCCAACGGCCTGCTCGGGGCGTTCTACGTGCTGCTGTGGGTCGGGCTGGTCGCGCTGTCGCTGGCTTTCGGACCGGTCTGGCGCGTGATGTCACCGATGCGCACGGTGTACCTGCTGCTGCGGCGCGCCGTGCCGCAAGCTGAGCCGGCCGCGGCTGTCCTACCCGGAAAGCTGGGGATACCGGCCGGCCGCGGTGGGGCTGTTCGCGTTCGTCTGGCTGGAATTGGCGAGCCCGAACTCGGCAGCACTGCCGTGGGTTCGGGCCTGGTTGCTGGTCTACGCGGTGGTGTTGCTGGTCGGGGCGTGGCTGTACGGGCAGCGCTGGCTGGCCAGGGCCGACCCGTTCGGCGTGTACAGCATGGCGGTTTCGCGGCTGTCGCCCGTTTCGCCGCTCGGCGACGACCGGGCAGATCGTCGCCGGTAACCCGTTCGACCATCTGACGTCGCTGCCCGTGCGACCGGGTGTGGTTGCGATGCTGGCCGTCCTGCTCGGGTCGACGGCGTTCGACAGTTACTCGTCGTCGCCGACCTGGCGCAACTTCGCCGACCGGCTGTCCCGCCTGGCCCACGGCGTGCCGGTGACACTGTCGTCGTCGGTGCTGCGCACCGTCGGGTTGCTGGGCTTCATTTCGGTTGTCGCACTGACCTTTTCGCTTGCCGCCCGGGCAACCGGCGGGCTCGACCGCGAGCAGCGACGCGCACTGCCCGGCCAGCTGGCGCACTCGCTGATCCCGATCGTGGTGGGCTACATCTTTGCGCACTACGTTTCCTACCTGGTCGAGCGCGGACAACAAGCCGTCATCTCGCTCGCCGATCCGTTCGGCCATGGCTGGAATCTGCTGGGGCTGGCGCATCTGCAGGTGGCCTACGTGTTGTCCCAGCACCCGCCGGTGCTGGCCGGCATCAAGGTGGCCTGCGTGGTGACCGGGCACATCGTCGCGGTGATCGCGGCCCACGACAAGGCGCTGCGACTCCTGCCGTCCGGCCATCAACTCACCGGACAGCTCACCATGATGCTGGTCATGGTCGGCTACACCTTCACCGGCCTGTACCTGCTCTTCGGGGGCTAGCGTCCGCGCTTGAGATGTCTGTCGCTCGGTACGCTCGGGGAGGCCATTACAGACCGCACTTCACGAAGCCGCCAGGAGGCCATCCAGATGAATTCCGTCCCGTCGATCACGCTCAACGACGGCAACGCCATCCCCCAGTCGGGTTTCGGCGTCTTCCAGATCGACCCCGACGAGACCGCCGCCGCCGTCCGATCCGCGCTGGAGGTCGGCTACCGGCACATCGACACCGCGGAGATGTACCGCAACGAGCAGGGTGTCGGCCAGGGCATCCGCGACGTCGGGCTGGACCGCGCCGACGTGTTCATCACCAGCAAACTCAACAACGGATACCACCGGCCCGACGACGCCCGCCGCGCGTTCGACGCCACGCTGAGCGCGCTGGGTTCTGATTACGTCGACCTGTTCCTGATCCACTGGCCGCTGCCCACCCTCTACGACGGCGACTTCGTGTCCACCTGGATCGTGTTGGAGGAGTTCGCCAAGGAGGGCAGGGCGCGCAGCATCGGCGTGTCGAACTTCCAGGTACCACACCTGAAGCGGCTCGCGGAGGGTTCGGAGACGGTGCCCGCCGTCAACCAGATCGAGGTGCACCCGTACTTCGCCAACGACGAGGTGCGCGCCTACGGCAGCCAGCACGGAATCGCGACCGAGGCGTGGTCGCCGATCGCGCAGGGCAAGGTGCTCGACGACGAGGTGATCACCCGCGTCGCCGAGGCGCACGGCAAGACGCCGGCACAGGCGGTGCTGCGCTGGCACATCCAGCGTGGTGACATCGTGTTCCCCAAGTCGGTGCGACGTGAGCGGATGCAGGAGAACTTCGACATCTTCGGCTTCGAGTTGACCGCCGCCGAGATGGACGACATCAGCGGCCTCGACCGTGGCGAGTCGGGCCGCACCGGCGCCCACCCCGACGAATTCGACTACATCCCCGACTGACGGCTCAACCGAGCGGATACTCGACTCGCTGGTTGCCGTCCCAGCGGCGCAAGCCGGCGAAGCTGCCCTCGATCTGGGCGGGCCGGCCCGCGATGCGCAGCGCCTGTCCCAGCTGGGCGCCGCCGACCCGGCGCGCCAGCGTGACGTGTGCGGTCCACTGGCCGGGCAGGCTGTTGGCCATCGGCGCGGGCGCCAGATGCGGAAGGCACAGCCGGTGCACCTCGGCGTGCAGCGCCAACAGCTCGCTGGTCGGCACCAGGAGCCGGGCTAACACGGCACTGTCCCGGCCGAACAGCACCGGCGCCCCGATCAGCGCGCTCAGCGGAAGCCGCTCGCGCACCGGACCCAGCAGCTCGTCGACCTCGTTGGAGATGGATTCGGCGACGGCCAGCGTGACGTGCGGGCGGCTGGCCGGGGCCTGACTGGGGATCCCGGCGCCGGCCAGCTCGTCCCAGATCCGCCGGACCGCGGCCTCGGTGTCGCCGTCGAAAACCAGCTCGATCGAATGCACCATCAGCCGACCAGCGAGGTCACCCAGTCACGGTCGAACGCCGCGGCGCTCATGCTCGCGAAGTCGTCGACGGTCATCGAGCCGGCCCCCGCGGGCAGCGCGGCCCGCACCGGGGCCAGCCGGCCCAGGGCCGATCGGTTCGAGGTCTCCACCACTCCGGGTTGCCGCGGCCAGCTGCCGATCACCAAACCGGCACACGAAACATCTTGTCCAGCAAGTGATTCCAGAGTAAGCGCGGTGTGGTTCAAGGTGCCCAGCTCTGCGGTGACGGTGACGAGTACCGCGGCCGCCAGGTCGACGGCGAGATCACGCAGGGTGACGCCGGCGTCGGCGAGTTCGACCAGCAGCCCGCCGGCACCCTCGACCAACGTGAGCCTGCCCGGGCGGTCCAGGTCGCGGATCAGCTGCAGCAGGTGCTCGCGGGTGGGCAGTGTCAGACCGGCCTGCTCGGCCGCGGCCAGCGGCGCCAGTGGTTGCCGATATCGCGCCAGCCCGGCGATCTCGGTCACCCCGGACAGCCGAGTCACCTCGGCTAGGTCATCGTCACCGGAGTCGGTGCCGGTCTGAACGGGTTTGCACACCGCGACGTCGATGCCGGCCTGACGCGCGTGACAGGCCAGCGCCGCGACGGCGACCGTCTTACCCACCCCCGTGCCGGTGCCCGTGACGACCAGGACGGTCAACGGCGCGCCACGGCAAGGACGTCGGTCAGCACGCGGCGCGCCACGTCCAACTCGGCGGCATCCAGGGAAGCGCGCGCCGAGAGCCGCAGCCGCGACGTCCCGGCGGGCACGGTCGGTGGCCGGAAGCAGCCCACCCGCACGCCGGCGTCCAGGCAGGCGGTCGCGGCGGCCACCGCCACCTCCGGCTCCCCCAGAATCACCGACACCACCGCCGACTGCGGCGACTCGGGTACGTCACAGATCCGGGCCAGTTCGCGGGCATGGCGCAGCACCGCCTCGGGCCGCCAGGCCTCGGTGCGCAGCACGTGCAACGCGGCCAGCGCGGCCCCCACCGCGGCCGGAGCCAAGCCGGTGTCGAAGATGAACGGGCGGGCCGCATCGATCAAATGCGCGCGCACCTCCGCCGGCCCCAAAACCACACCGCCCTGGCTGCCAAGCGCCTTGGACAGCGTCGTGGTCATCACCACGTCGGGCGCACCGGCGAGCCCCAGCTCGTGCAGCAGTCCGCGGCCGCCACCGCGCACGCCGAGTCCGTGGGCCTCGTCGAGGATCAGCAGCGCCCGGTGGCGCCGGCACACGTCGTGCAGTTCGCGGACGGGGGCCAACGCGCCGTCGGCGCTGAACACCGAGTCGGTGATCACGACGGCCCGCTCCTCGTCGCGGGAGGCCAGCACCGCATCGACCGCGCCGACGTCGAGGTGCGGCGTCACCACCACCCGCGCCCGCGACAGCCGGCACGCGTCCACCAGTGAGGCGTGCGAATGCGCGTCGGAAACCAGCAGCGAACCCGGCCCCGAGAGGCCGACGACAGCGCCGAGGTTGGCCGTGTACCCCGAGGAGAACAGCAACCCCGCGGCGGCGCCGACGAAGTCGGCGAGCTCGACCTCGAACTGCTGGTGCAGTTCGGTGTCGCCGGTGACCAGGCGGGAGCCGGTGGCGCCGGCACCCCAGATCCGCAACGCCGCGACACCGCCTTCAATCACGTCGGGATGCTGGGACAGACCGAGATAGTCGTTGGACGCCAGATCAAGCTCGGTGGCGACCGCCGGGCGCGGCCGCAGCGAGCGACGCAGCCCGGCCTGCCGGCGCTGTTGTTCCACCGCCTCCAGCCAGGCCAGCGGGGAAACCTCGATCGGTGCCTTCATCGCCGTTCAGCCTACGAGAGCCGACAACAGCGCCTTTACTGACGGTGATCCCGCGTCATTCGGTCCATGCGTTGTTCCGGACAACTTCCACAAAGTCCTTGCGTTGGAATCCCGGCGAGTAGTGCGCGAGCACATCGGCCGTGATCGCACCGAACGTGGTGTCCGGGCGGTTTTTGAAGCCCTCGGCGAATGTGGGCAGCGAGTTCTTCTTGAACTGCAACCTCGGATGCGCCGAGACAACCTCTCGGACATCCGCCGGATCGAGCACGTCGAGTCCAGCTCCGTCGACGTCAGTCTCGACACCGGCTGCCAACAACGCGATCTCGGGCTCCATGAAGACCGGCACGCCGTGGGTGGTGTGCAAGGCGATAGCGGACCAGACCCGACGGATCTCGTCTGTCCCAATGTCATGGGCTCTCAAGAAATCGCGGGCGGCGTCGGCGCCGTCGACCTCGAATCGCTGGCTCAGGTTCTGATGCCCCTCGACCAGCCCGAGGTCGTGGAACATCGCCGCCACATACAGCAGTTCCGGGTCGACGGATTGATCACGCAGTTGTCCGTGCAGCATCCCGAAGAGGTACGTCCTGCGCGAATGGTGGAACAGCAGCGGCGTTTCGACGTCGCATATGAAGTCCGTTGCCTCACGCGCCATCCGCGAGTCCGGAACGGCGATCCCTGCGATGGTCTCGGCCATGATCTCTCCCACAGTGACGATGCCCCGACGGGCAAACACCGACGGTATCGCCACGGGGACGGCCGCGCTACCGAATCGGCCGGCCGTGGGTGATACGACGACGAGGCGAGGACCCCAACAGCGGAGCTCTCTACCGGCTATGGTTCACCGCACCAGCCCTGCGACCTCGACCATCGCCGAGGTGATCTGCGCGATCTCGTCGGGCCCGCAGATGTAAGGCGGCATCGCGTAGACCAGGTTGCGGAACGGGCGCAGCCAGATGCCGTGGTCCAGCGCCGCGGGGGTGGCAACGGCCAAGTCGACCGGCCCGTCGCATTCGATGACGCCGATGGCGCCGCACACCCGGACGTCGGTCACCCGGGCAACGCCCGAGCCGGTTCCAGTCCGGCGATCAACCCCGCGGAGATCTCGGCGACCCGCGACCGCCAATCCTGGCCCAGCAGCACCTCGACGCTGGCCACCGACACCGCGCAGGCCAGCGGGTTGGCCATGAACGTGGGGCCGTGCATCAGCGCGCCGGCCTCCCCTGAGCTGATCGTGTGCGCGATGTCGGTGGTGCACAACGTCGCGGCCAGGCTGAGGTATCCGCCGGTCAGCGCCTTGCCGACGCACATGATGTCCGGACTCACGCCGGCGTGGTCGGCAGCGAACAACTCGCCGGTGCGGCCGAACCCGGTGGCGATCTCGTCGAAAATCAGCAACACCTGGTGCCGTCGGCAGATGTCGCGCAGGTCGCGTAGATAGCGGGGATCGTGGAAGCGCATGCCGCCGGCACCCTGCACGACGGGCTCGACGATCACGGCCGCCAGCTCGGGCGCGTGGCGTGCGAGCTGCTCCTCGAATGCCGCGCTGTAGCCGGGGTCGTAGTCGCGGGGCACCTGCGGGGCGAACACCTGGGCGGCCAGGATGTCGGTCCACAGCGAATGCATGCCGCCGTCGGGGTCGCAGACGCTCATCGGCGTGAAGGTGTCGCCGTGATAGCCACCCCGCCAGGTCATCAGCCGGTGTTTGCCGGGCCGGCCGCGGCTGCGCCAGTACTGCAGCGCCATCTTGACCGCGACCTCCACCGACACCGACCCGGAATCGCTGAAGAACACCGTCTCCAGACCGGCCGGGGTGATCTCCACCAGCAGCTGCGCCAGCCGGGCCGCGGGCTCGTGGGTCAGCCCGCCGAACATCACGTGGTTCATCGCCCCCAGCTGGGTGGTCAGCGCCGCGTCCAGGACCGGGTGCCCGTGACCGTGGATCGCGGTCCACCAGGAACTCATCGCGTCCAGCACCTCGACCGGCTTGCCGTCTCTGACCAGCGTCAACCAGGCGCCGCGGGCACCGACGGCCACCACGGGCGCGACGGATTCACTGCCGATGGTGCTGTAGGGATGCCACAGATGCGCGGCGTCGATCGCGCTGATGTCCTCGGGCGTCAACCCGGATCTCGCCGCAGGCATAGAGACCGAGCGTAAAGCAGCCGGTTCGCACAAAACCCGGCCATCGGGGAGCATCTATCGGCATGGCGTTGCCGTACCCGTTCGACGACCCGCACCGCGGCGACCGTGCCGACTCCCCGCCGGCACCCGCAAAGCCCGACGACTCGGCCGATTTCCGGCCAATGCCCTACGGCGCCAACGACTCTGAGCAGCAGAAGCCACACGTCATCCGCCTTCGAGTGGCTCCCTGGGACCTGATCGCCACGATCACGCTGGTGGCACTGCTCGTCGTGCTGGCCACGGCAACGACCTGGCCGACGAGGCTCTACGGCTTCCTCGGCGAGGTGTGCTCGGACGAGACGTGTGGACCGGTGCCCATTCGGCAATCGACATGTATATCTACCCGGTGGTGTGGGGCGGTATCGGTGCGGCGGTTGCCGCGGCGGGGATCGGCCCGTTCGTTTCCCTGCTGAAGGGCTGGTACATGTCCTTCTGGCCGGTGTTGTCTCTCGCCATCATCATGGTGAGCTCGGTGGTTGGCGACTCGCTGACGATGTTCAGCGCACGTTATTGGCGCTGATCCGCCCGCTGGGCTTCGCTCGGCAAACGTCGCGACCGCGCACCGGTGTGAGACCGAAATCACAACTGCCGATAAAGATTTGGGCTCGGCAGTCACCATCCGGTCACGGTCCGACACCAAATCCTTCGTAGGCCTCACCAGCTATTTTCCAGGTCAGACTTCTGTTGTAGAAGTGTCTGTAGTGACTGGTGTGACTCAACGGGTTGACCGACTGATTCACGTTCCCGCAAGGAGGCGGCGTTCGACCCCGAAGTCGGGGCCGCCGCGAGTCATGGAACGACGGCCGACGCGCCTACCGCGCCGAAGCCATAACCCGACAGGGTTCAGGAAGGTTGGAACTCCAATGAAGCGCATGTACTCGTTTGCCATCGGCCTCGCCATCCTGGCGGCCCCGGTGGCAGCCCCGGCCATCGCCGCCGCCGACCCCGGCGCCAGGACGATGGACTACCAGCAGGCCACCGACATCGTCGTCATGCGCGGTCTTTCGCAGCGCGGTGTGCCGTTCTCCTGGGCCGGCGGCGGTATCAACGGCCCGACACGCGGCACCGGCACCGGCATCAACACCGTCGGCTACGACGCCTCGGGCCTGATGCAGTACGCCTACGCCGGCGCCGGGATCAAGCTGCCGCGTTCGTCCGGCGCGATCTACCGGGTCGGCCAGAAGGTGCTGCCGCAGCAAGCACAGAAGGGCGACCTGATCTTCTACGGTCCCGAAGGCACGCAAAGCGTCTCGATGTACCTCGGAAACAACCAGATGCTGGAGGTGGGCGACGTCGTCCAGGTCTCGCCGGTGCGCGGCAACGGTATGACGCCGTACCTGGTCCGGGTTATCGGCGCCCAGGTTCCCTTGCAGCAGGCGCCGTTGCAGCAGGTCCCGGGGCAGACGCCGACGCAGCAGGCCCCGTTGCAGCAGACGCCATTGCAGCAGGCACCGGCCCCGCAAGCGCCGCTGCAGCAACCGCCGACGCAACAGGCTCCGGCGCAGCTGCCCACGCAGCAAGCCCCGCTGCAGCAACTGCCGACCCAGCAAGCCCCGCTGCAACAACTGCCGACCCAGCAAGCGCCGTTGCAGCAGCCGACGCCGGCGCAGCCGGCACCGGCGCCGCAGCTGCCGAACATTCAGACGTTCTTGCAGCCGGCTCCGATGGGCACCACGCGATAGGTTCGCGGCGTTTCGAACACCGCCACTTGCTCCGCTGAGCAGCATCGCCGAGAGGCGAGCGTTCGGGAGCGGGTGGCGGTTTTCGGTAAATTAACGGTGATCATGCCCACCACGTCACCGCCTCCAGCGCCGGCCGCCACGGCGAACCCGGGCGCTACGGGGATGCGTTCGACGGGGTCCCCGGGGTTCTACCGGCACGATCTCGACGGCTTGCGCGGCATCGCGATCGCGCTGGTCGCCGTGTTCCACATCTGGTTCGGCCGGGTCTCCGGCGGCGTGGACGTCTTCCTGGCCCTGTCCGGCTTCTTCTTCGGCGGCAAGCTCCTGCGCGCCGCGCTCAACCCGGCAGTCTCGCTGTCGCCCATTGCGGAAGTGATCCGGCTGATCCGCCGGCTGGTTCCGGCTCTGGTCGTGGTCCTGGCCGCGTGTGCAGTGCTCACCATCCTGGTGCAACCACAAACCCGCTGGGAAACCTTCGCCGACCAGAGCCTGGCCAGCCTCGGCTACTACCAGAACTGGGAGCTGGCCAACACCGCGTCGGACTACCTGCGGGCGGGCGAAGCCGTCAGCCCGTTGCAGCACATCTGGTCCATGTCGGTGCAGGGACAGTTCTTCGTCGCGTTCCTGCTGCTCGTTGCCGGCTGCGCGGTCCTGTTCCGGGCCCGCTCAAGGCCCAGCTGCGCACGATGTTCGTGGCGCTGCTGAGCGCCTTGACGGTGGCCTCGTTCGTCTACGCGATCTTCGCTCAGCTGGATGACCAGTCGATCGCCTACTACGACAGCTTCGCGCGGGCGTGGGAGTTGCTGCTGGGCGCGCTCGTCGGCGCGGTGGTGGCGCACATCCGGTGGCCGATGTGGCTGCGCACCGCCGTCGCCACCGCCGCGCTGGCCGCGGTCGTGTCGTGCGGGGCCCTGATCGACGGCGTCAACGAATTCCCCGGCCCGTGGGCCCTGGTTCCGGTCGGGGCGACGATGCTGATGATCCTCGCCGGGGCCAACCTGAACGGCGATCCCGACACCGGCGGCCGGATGCCGCTGCCGAATCGGCTGCTGGCCACCCGGCCCCTGGTGGAACTGGGCGCCATCGCGTATTCGCTGTACCTGTGGCACTGGCCGCTGCTCATCTTCTGGCTGTCCTACACCGGCCACAAACACGCCAACTTTGTCGAAGGCGCGGCGGTGCTGCTGGTCTCCGGGGTGCTCGCGTATCTGACCACCCAGCTCGTCGAGGACCCGCTGCGTTACCGGGCACCGCAGGGATCCGCGCCGACCCGCGCTGCCCCGGCAGTGCCCTGGTGGTCGCGGCTGCGCCGGCCGACGATGGCGTTGGGTTCGGCGGTGATGCTGCTGGGCGTCACGCTGACCGCAACCTCGTTCACCTGGCGTCAGCATGTGACGGTCTTGCGGGCCGCGGGCAACGAACTCAGCGTGCTCAACCCGCAGGACTACCCGGGTGCCCGCGCCCTGACCGAACACGTGCGGGTGCCGACGCTACCGATGCGGCCCAGCGTCCTGGAGGTCAAAAACGACGTGCCGGCCACCACGCGGGACGGCTGCATCAGTGACTTCGTCAACCCGGCGGTGGTCAACTGCCTCTACGGCGACCTCGCCGCCACTCGGACCATCGCACTGGCCGGCGGATCGCACGCCGAACACTGGCTGCCGGCACTGGACCTGCTCGGCCACGCGCACCACTTCAAAGTTGTGACATATCTCAAAATGGGCTGCCCGTTGTCCACCGAGCAAGTCCCGCTGATCATGGGCAACAACGCGCCCTACCCGCAGTGCCGCGAGTGGGTGCAACGAACGATGGACAAGCTGGTCTCCGACCGCCCCGATTTCGTGTTCACCACCACGACCCGGCCGTGGAACATCAAGACCGGTGACGTGATGCCCGCCACTTACATCGGGATCTGGCAGACGTTGTCCGACAACAACATTCCGATCCTCGGCATGCGCGACACCCCCTGGCTGGTCAAGAACGGCCAGCCGTTCGATCCCGCGGACTGTTTGGCCAAGAAGGGCGGCAACGCGGCGTCGTGCGCGATCAAGCGCTCCGACGTGCTCTCCGAGCGCAACCAGACCCTCGACTTCGTCGAGCAGTTCCCGCTGCTCAAGGTGCTCGATATGTCAGATGCCATATGCCGCACCGACGTCTGTCGTCCGGTCGAAGGAAATGTGCTGATCTACCACGGCGCTCACCACCTGACCCCCACCTACATGCGGACCATGGCCCACGAGCTCGGCCGCCAGATCGCGGTTGCCACCGGCTGGTGGTAGCCCGGACAGGACACTGCGCCGCGGATAAGGTCGGGAGGTGCCGTCAACCAACCCGGCTTCCGATCCGGCCGCAGCTTCGGGTGCTGCATCACCGAAAATCGTCGAGGCCACGCCCACACTGCCCACCGTTTGGCCAGGAGACGCCTATCCCCTCGGGGCCACCTATGACGGCGCGGGCACTAACTTTTCGCTGTTCTCCGAGATCGCCGAAAAGGTCGACTTGTGCCTGATCGACGAACGACGGCAGTGAATCGCGGATCCCGCTCGACGAAGTCGACGGCTATGTCTGGCATGCCTACCTGCCGAACATCACGCCGGGTCAGCGTTACGGATATCGGGTGCACGGGCCCTTCGATCCGGCGGCCGGCCACCGATGCGACCCCAGCAAGCTATTGCTTGACCCGTACGGGAAGGCGTTCGACGGCGATTTCACCTGGGGCCAGGCTTTGTTCTCCTATGACTTGACCGCCATCGACCCGGACGGCGACACCGCGATCACCGGCACTCCCCCGAGGATCGACTCGCTGGGCCACACGATGACCAGCGTGGTGATCAACCCGTTCTTCGACTGGGCCTTCGACCGTGCGCCGATGACCCCCTACCACGAGACGGTGATCTACGAGGCTCACGTCAAGGGCCTGACCCAAACCCATCCCGGCATCCCCGAGGGGCAGCGGGGCACCTACGCCGCGCTGGCCCATCCGGTGATCATCGATCACCTCAAGTCCCTCAACGTCACCGCGCTGGAACTCATGCCGGTACACCAGTTCATGCACGACGAACGGCTGCTCGACCTCGGGTTGCGAAACTACTGGGGTTACAACACATTCGGATTCTTCGCTCCGCATTACCAATACGCTTCGAACCGGCAGGCGGGCGGCGCGGCCGCCGAATTCAAGATGATGGTGCGCAGCCTGCACGAAGCCGGCATCGAGGTCATCCTCGACGTGGTCTACAACCACACCGCCGAGGGCAACCACCTGGGACCGACCATCAATTTCCGCGGCATCGACAACAGCGCCTACTACCGGCTTGTCGACGAAGACCTGCGGTTGTACAAGGACTACACCGGCACCGGCAACAGCCTCAACCCCCGCCACCCGCACGTCCTGCAGCTGATCATGGACTCGCTGCGCTACTGGGTCACCGAAATGCACGTCGACGGATTCCGCTTCGACCTGGCCGCCACCCTGGCCCGCGAGCTGCACGACGTGGACCGATTGAGCGCGTTCTTCGATCTGGTGCAACAGGATCCGATCGTCAGCCAGGTCAAATTGATCGCCGAGCCGTGGGATATCGGTGAGGGCGGTTACCAGGTCGGCAACTTCCCGGGTTTGTGGACCGAGTGGAACGGGAAGTACCGCGATACTGTGCGTGACTACTGGCGGGGCGAGCCCGCAACCCTGGGCGAGTTCGCTTCCCGGCTGACCGGGTCGTCGGACCTGTATGAGGCGACCAGCCGGCGGCCCAGCGCCAGCATCAACTTCGTCACCGCGCACGACGGATTCACCCTCAACGACTTGGTCTCCTACAACGAGAAGCACAACGAGGCCAACGGCGAGGACAACCGCGACGGGGAAAGCCATAACCGGTCCTGGAACTGCGGCGTCGAGGGTCCCACCGACGACCCCGAGATCGCTCGAGCTGCGCTGCCGACAGATCCGCAACTTCTGGGCCACCCTGATGCTCAGCCAGGGCACACCGATGATCGCGCATGGCGACGAGCTCGGGCGCACCCAGCGGGGCAACAACAACGTTTATTGCCAAGACTCCGAATTGTCTTGGATCGACTGGTCGTTGGTGGAGAAGAATGCCGATCTGCTGACCTTCGCCCGCAAGGTGACCAAACTGCGCAAGAAACATCCGGTGTTTCGCCGCCGCAGATTCTTTGACGGCGAGCCGATCCGCAGCGGCGACGAAGTCCGCGACATCGCCTGGCTGGCGCCGACCGGCCAGGAGATGACGCACGACGATTGGAACCAGGGCTTCGACAAGTGTGTCGCGGTGTTTCTCAACGGCCAGGCCATCACCGCACCCGACGCCCGAGGGGAACGCGTGGTCGACGATTCGTTCCTGCTGTGCTTCAACGCCCATAGCCGCAACGTGGAGTTCGTCACACCGCACGATGATTATGCGCAAGAGTGGACCGTGGAGCTGGACACCAATCATCCCGCCGGCAATGCCGATCTGGTTGTGGTGGCCGAAGAAAAGATCACCGTGCCGGGGCGCTCGGTGCTGATCCTCCGGAAGACCGCCTGACTTATGGCTTTTCGGGTGCTGTCCACCTACCGGTTGCAGCTGCGCGGCGCGTCCAGCGGAAGTGCCTTCACCTTCGCCGACGCCGAAAATCTGCTGGATTACCTCGACGCGCTCGGGGTGTCGCACGTGTACCTGTCCCCCATCCTGACCCCCGTGATCGGGTCGGCCCACGGATACGATGTCACCGATCCGACGACGGTGTCGCCGGAGCTTGGCGGCGCCGAGGGCCTGGCCCGGCTGTCGGCGGCGGCCCGGGCACGCGGCATCGGGCTGATCGTCGACATCGTGCCCAACCACGTCGGGGTGGACCAGCCCACGCAGAACCCGTGGTGGTGGGACGTGTTACGGCATGGCCGATCATCTTCCTACGCAACGTTTTTCGACATCGACTGGGACCTGGACGAGCAGGGCCGGATCGTGCTGCCGGTGTTGGGTTCCGACGATGACGTCGCCGACCTGAAGGTCGACGGAGACCAACTGCGGTTGGGCGACCTGGTGCTGCCGATTGCCCCGGGCACCGGCGACGGCACCGGGCCGCAGGTGCACGACCGTCAGCACTACCGGTTGGTGGGCTGGCGCAGCGGAATCGTCGGATATCGGCGTTTCTTCTCGATCACCTCGCTGGCCGGGCTGCGCCAGGACGATCGCGTGGTGTTCGACGCCAACCACGCGGAAATCGCCCGTTGGTTCCGCGAGGGGCTTGTCGACGGTGTGCGCATCGACCACCCCGACGGATTGTCCGACCCCAGTGGGTATTTGGCCTGGCTGCGCGAGCTACTCGGCCCGACGGCCTGGATCGTGATCGAGAAGATCCTGGCCGTCGACGAGGCACTGGAGCCCACGTTGCCGATCGAGGGCACCACTGGCTACGACGTACTACGGGAACTGGGCGGAGTCTTCGTCGACCCGGCCGGGGCGCCGGCCCTGACCGAACTCGTCGAGTCCGCGGGTGTCGACTATCACGCGATCCCGCAGCTGTTGGCAGACCTCAAGATTCGAGGTAGCCACCGAGACCCTCGCCAGCGAGCTGGGCAGGCTGCGGCGAGCCATCGCGACGGCCGCCGGCACCGACCACCCACTGCTGCCCGAGGCGGTGGCCGCACTGCTCAGCCACATCGACGTCTACCGCAGCGACTACCGCGGGCTGGCCGCGGTCCTGCCCAGTGCGCTGGCCGAAACCCAAGCCGCCCGACCGGAACTGGGGCCGGCGCTGCAGGTACTCGCCGCGGCGCTCGCGCATGGTGGCGAGCCCGCCTCGCGCCTGCAACAACTGTGCGGCGCGGTGACGGCCAAGGCCGTGGAGGACTGCTTGTTCTACCGCGACGCCCGGCTCGTCTCGCTCAACGAGGTGGGCGGCGAACCGCACCGATTTGGCGTCGGAGCCGCGGAGTTTCACCACAGCAACGCCACCCGCGCCCGGCTGTGGCCGCAGACGATGACCACGCTGTCCACCCACGACACCAAACGCGGCGAGGACGTGCGCGCCCGCATCGGCGTGCTGTCCCAGGTGCCGTCGCTGTGGACGGAGTTCGTCGCCCGTTGGGAACTCGAGGCGCCTTCCCCCGATGCCGCGACCGGACAGTTCTTGTGGCAGAACATCTTCGGCGTGTGGCCGCTGAGCGGCGAGGTCACCGACGAATTGCGCGACCGGCTGCACGCCTACGCCGAGAAGGCGATCCGGGAAGCGGCGCTGCATACCTCGTGGAACGACCCGGACACCGCGTTCGAGGACGCGATCCATCGCTGGCTGGATACCGTGCTGGACGGCTCGGTGGCCGGCCAGCTGACCGAGCTTGTCGCCCAACTCAACCCGCACGCCGCCAGTGATGCGCTGGGCCAGAAGCTGCTCGCGCTGACCGCGCCCGGCATCCCCGACGTCTACCAGGGCACCGAGCTGTGGGACGACAGCCTGGTCGACCCGGACAACCGCCGACCCGTCGACTATGCCGCTCGCCGAGCCGCTCTCGATCGAGTTGCGCCACCCGAAGCTCCGCGTGGTCGCCACGGCACTGCGGCTGCGGCGCTCCCGTCCGGACAGCTTCGTGGGTGCCGACTACGTTCCGGTGCTGGCCAACGGGGAGGCCAGTGATCATGTCGTGGCGTTCCGGCGCGGCGACGACGTTCTGGTCGCGGTCACCCGCTGGACGGTGCGGCTGGCCGAAATGGGTTGGGGCAACACCGTGCTGCCGCTACCCGAGGGCTCCTGGACCGACACGCTCACCGGCGCGATGGCTAGCGGGCCGACGTCGACCGCCGAATTGTTCGCCGACCTGCCCGTCGTGCTGCTGGAGCGCAACAATGGCTGAATTCCGGGTCTGGGCTCCCAAACCCACGCTGGTGCGCCTCGACGTCGGCGGCACGGTGCACGCGATGACGCGTTCCGACGACGGCTGGTGGCACGCGAACGTCGATGCACCGGCAGACGCCCGCTACGGGTACCTGCTCGACGACGACCCCACCGTGCTGCCCGACCCGCGATCATCCCGTCAACCCGATGGGGTGCACGCTCGCTCACAGTTGTGGGACCCGAGCCACGGCTGGACCGACGGCGACTGGGCCGGCCGGTCGGTCGAAGGCGCGGTGATCTACGAGCTGCACGTCGGCACCTTCACCGGCGAGGGGACCTTCGACGCCGCGATCGAGAAGCTGGACTATCTGGTCGATCTCGGGATCGACTTCGTCGAGCTGATGCCGGTCAACTCCTTCGCCGGAACCCACGGCTGGGGATACGACGGCGTGTTGTGGTACAGCGTGCACGAGCCTTACGGCGGCCCGGACGGCCTGGTCCGGTTCGTCGACGCCTGCCACGCGCGTGGTTTGGGCGTCTTGATCGACGCGGTGTTCAACCACTTCGGCCCATCGGGAAATTACCTGCCGCGGTTCGGGCCGTACCTGTCGTCGGGGAGCAACCCGTGGGGGGAAGGCGTCAACATCGCCGACGCCGACTCCGACGAGGTGCGCCGGTACATCATCGGGTGTGCGCTGCGCTGGATGCGCGACTTCCATGCCGACGGTCTGCGGCTGGACGCGGTGCATGCGCTGGTGGACACCACGGCCGTCCACATACTCGAAGAGATGGCGACCGAAACCGATTGGCTGGCACAACAAGTGGGCCGGCCGCTGTCGCTGGTCGCCGAGAGCGACCTCAACGACCCGCGGCTGATCACCCCGCGTGATCACTACGGCCACGGCATTACCGCACAATGGGATGACGACATCCATCACGCCATCCACACCGCGGTGTCGGGCGAGCGTCAGGGCTATTACGCGGACTTCGGTTCGCTGGCCACGCTGGCCGAAACCCTGCGCCGTGGCTTCTTTCACGCCGGCACCTATTCGTCGTTCCGCCGGCGCCGGCATGGGCGCCCGCTGGACATCAAAACCATCCCGGCCGGCCGGTTAGTCGCCTATACCTGCACGCACGACCAGGTCGGCAACCGCGCTCTCGGGGACCGGCCGTCGCAGCACCTGACCGGCGGCGAGCTGGCGATCAAGGCCGCCCTGGTCCTCGGGTCGCCCTACGCCGCAATGCTTTTCATGGGCGAGGAGTGGGGGGCTTCGACGCCGTTCCAGTTCTTCAGCTCCCATCCCGAACCGGAGCTAGCCCGGGCCACGGCACAAGGGCGTAAAGCCGAGTTCGCCGGGCACGGTTGGGATGCCGACGACATCCCCGACCCGCAGGACCCGCAGACGTTTGCGCGCTCCAAGCTGAACTGGGGCGAGATCGATTCCGCAGAGCATGACCGGCTGCTGCGTTTCTATCGGGACCTGATCGCCCTGCGGCGCAACGACTCCGACCTGGCCGACCCCTGGCTGGAGCACCTCGCCGTCGACTACGACGAGGAACTACGCTGGATCACCCTGTGCCGCGGACAGTTACGCATCATATGCAACCTCGGCGCCGAACCGGTGACGGTACCGGTCGCCGGCGATGTCGTCCTCGCGTGGGGAGAACCGACCCACAGCGGTGACAGCACCGTGCTGGAAGGCCATTCGGTCGCGATCCTGCGCTGCCCGCCGTCACCTAACGCTGCCTAGGTCCACGAGGGATGGTAGGAGGCAGTGAGAATCGCCCGGATGGCAGCGCCTACCCGATCCGACACGGCCACCGGCTCTGAGGCGTCGAATTTGCCGTCGAGGTGCAGGAATGCGAGACCGTGCACGAGGCTCCAGATCGCGTTGGACATGGCCTCTACATCGCAATCCGGAAACGTCGCCCGAACGCCGCCGCTGACGAGATCCCAGACGGCCATCGTCGCCGCGACTCGTTCAGCATTTTCCCGGTCGCAGGGCGCGCCGAACATCAGTTGAAACAGGGCGGGATGGCGTAGGGCGAATTCGACGTACGCAATTCCGATCGCCACGAGGTCGTCCGGAGTCGCGGGTGCGGCATGAGCGGCAGCCATGCAACCGGCCAGCTCGCGGTAGCCGACGGCGGCGACGGCGGAAATGAGGGCATCGCGATCCGCGTAGTGGCGATAGGGCGCCCCAGGAGACACGCCGGCGCGGCGTGCTACCGCACGCAGTGAAAGTCCCGCGGTACCGCCATCTTCTTCGAGTAGCTCCATCGCCGCATGCACGCAAGCAGCCGCCAGGTCCCCGTGGTGGTAGCGCGAATTCGACATGAGCTAGATCACAAACCCTCAAATGTAGACATTGCTTACATTGCGACCTAATGTAAACATGTATACAGCTTAGACGTCCCGAAGCAAGAGATCACTGTCGTGGCGTTGCTAGACACGGGTCGCACCGGCGACCGCTGTCGCCCCCCAGGGGGCCGATCGCCCCAACTCCGCAATCGCAACCATTTGCGAATGTCCTCAATGGTTGAGCACCGCCACGCAGAGTGTCGATAGAAGGCATCTGCGATGGTTTTGATCAGCGAAATTTCACGCAGCCACCACAACCCGTTTCCCACTGCGGGCGTTTCCCGTGACAGCAGCGGCATTCCTTACTACGGCCACTTGAGCGGCGCTTGGCCCACCGGTTTCGCCGTCAACTCTCACACACGGAAGTGAATTCTGATGCTTGAAGTAATCGACAAAGGGGAAGTCACCCAACAGCATCCAGCTCCACTACTCTTCGTGCACGGTGCGTGGCAGGCCGGGTGGTGCTGGGATATGAACTTCATCGATTTCTTTGCCGAACAAGGATTTCGCGCGGTGGCGCTGAGCATGCGCGGTCACGGCGCGAGCACGCCGGCCAAACCGTCACGGATTTCGTCGATTTCGGACTACCTGAGCGATGTGGCGTCCGTGGCGGACAAGCTTCCCGCAGTGCCGGTGATGGTCGGGCATTCGATGGGCGGATTCCTGGCGCAAAAGTACCTGGAGGACCGCGAGATGCCCGCCGCCGTACTCTTGGGCTCGGCACCACCGCGAGGGCAGCTGCGTTCACTGCTTCGGCCGATGGCTCGGCATCCCTGGCGCTCCACCAAGTTCTCCCTTACCGGCAAGCCCGCTCACCTGTACGGGTCCTCACCGGCGGGGGCTCGGGAACTCTTTTTCGGCGACAAGGCGGACGACGATCTCGCTAACGCCTTCGCGGCGCGGCTTCAATCCGATAGCGATCGTGCGATCTTCTTCGACATGGTGGCCGGCAATCTGGTGCGTACAAAAAAAGTCAGCACACCCGTGCTTGTCATCGGTGGCGAGAAGGATCGGATATACAACCAGAACGACGTGCGCCGGACCGCCAAGGCTTATCACACAGAACCCGTCTTCATGCCCGGCATGGGACACGAGCTGATGATCGAACCCGGATGGGCGGCTGTTGCGGAAAGGATCAAATGCTGGCTGGGCCGGCAAGGACTGTGAGGCCGCACCCGCTCGCCTCGCACGGCAGACAAGTGTTTTCTGTCCCCCAACCGAACTGCGGTCAAGCCCAAACCGGGATAGCACAGTGCCGGAAGGCCATTCGGTCGCGATCCCACGCCATGGGTGAACCAGGCCGATAAAATCGGCGCATGGCCGAGCAACCCGCCGGAGATTTCGTGCCGGCAGCTCCGCAATTGTGGACCTACGACGCGCTGAGCTTTTTGCTGACAGGTACTCGGCGATGGCGCCCGGCACTGCTGGCACAACTCGCCCCCGCGCCCGGCGACGTGATCGCGGACATCGGTTGCGGCACGGGCACGCAACTACGGCTGGTCGCACGCGCGTGCCCGTCGGCGACCCTGATCGGGATCGACCCGGACGCGGCGATTCGCGAGCGGGCCCGGGCCAAGCTCGCCGGGTTGACGTCGCCGGTCGAGCTGCTGGCCGGATACGCGCGCGACACCGCGGAGCTGTTGGGAGGACGCGGCGTCACGAAGGTGTTGTCGTCACTGGTTTTTCATCAGGTGCCGCTTGAAGAGAAGCGCGCGGGCCTGGCCGCGATCCGCGAAACACTGCGACCCGGCGGCAGCTTGCATGTCGCCGACTACGGATTGCAGCGGACCGCGAAGATGCGCAAGCGGTTTCGGCTGGTGCAGAAGGGTGACGGGTTCGAGAACACCGAGCCCAACGCCCAAGGCGTACTGCCGGAGCTGATGGCCGATGTGGGTTTCGATCACGTCGAGGAGACCCACGTGTTCGAGACGGTCAGCGGATCGATGTCGATCTATCGTGCCGCGCTCCGCTAGCGCTACCATCACCGCTACGCCCGGATAACCGCGACGCTGCAACGGAGAGAACATGGCCCAAAAGGTCCAAATCCCGCCCGATCTGATAGGCGGCGACGTCGACGAGGGCTATGGCAAGGTCGCCGACGCCTTCCGGCGCAACCTGAGCAGCGGTCGCGAGATCGGTGCCGCGATCGCGGTCTATCGCGACGGCCGTAAGGTCGTCGATTTGTGGGGCGGCTACCGCAACGGGATCACCCGCGCGCCGTGGGAACAGGACACCCTCGTCAACGTGTTCTCGACCACGAAAGGCATTGCCTCCCTTGCGGTTGCGGTGGCCGCATCCAAGGGCTACCTCTCGTATGACGCCAAGGTCACCGACTACTGGCCGGAGTTCGCACAGGCCGGTAAGGAGACGGTGACCGTGCGGCAGCTGCTGGCGCATCAGGCCGGATTGCCCGTCGTCAAACCGCCGCTGACGCTGCAGGAATTGGCCGACCCGCCGAGG
This sequence comes from uncultured Actinomycetota bacterium, assembly GCA_963832935.1. Taxonomy (GTDB): domain Bacteria; phylum Actinomycetota; class Actinomycetes; order Mycobacteriales; family Mycobacteriaceae; genus Mycobacterium. Next base: position 367,538 of record CAWHWA010000003.1, on the reverse strand, counting down.
ATGTCGGCGAAGCTCGCGGCACAGGTGCCGGCCTGGACGCCCGGGACCAGGCACGGCTACCACGGCATCACGCTCGGCTGGTACGAAGGCGAATTGATCCGCCGCACCGACCCCGCCGGGCGTTCGCTGGGCCGGTTCTTCGCCGAGGAGATCGCCCGCCCGCTGGGGCTCGACTTGTATATCGGGCTGCCGCCCTCGATCGACCGCGATCGCGTCGCGTACTTGCACGCCTGGTCCTTCGCGCGACTGCTGTTGCATCTCAATACGATGCCGCCACGCTTTGTGCTGGATTTGTTCAATCCCTTCGGACTGGCGGCGCCGTCACTCCTGTTCGCCGAAGGGATCAAATCGCCCGAGGCTTTCAACCGCGACGAGCTGCGCGTGGTCGAGATGCCCGCGGTCAATGGCACCGGCACCGCGCGGTCGATCGCCAAGCTGTACGGCAGCGCCGCCACCGGCGGTCCGCGAGCTCGGTTTGACCGCCGACACCCTCGACGCGCTGCACAAACCTGCGCTGCCACCGACCAACGGACTGCGCGACAAGGTGCTGCACGTCGATACGACGTTCTCGCTGGGCTTCAACAAGCCCATCCCCGTGTGTCGTCTTCGGTTCCTCCGACAATGCCTTTGGAACGCCGGGAGCGGGCGGCTCGTTCGGATTCGCCGATCCAGACACCGGCATCGGATACGGCTACGTGATGAACAAGCTGGGTTTCCACCTGGTGAGCGACCCGAGGGAAGTCGCCCTGCGGCACGCGCTATTCCACGAAACGCTGGGGACCAGGCCCCAAGTCTGACCTCGTCACTGCTCGACGGGGTGATCAGGCTGCCGACATGCCGCCGTCCACATCGAACACCGCGCCAGAGATGTATGACGCTTCGGGGGACGAAATGAACACGATGGCGTTCGCGAGCTCCTCGGGATTTCCCCTTCGAAGCAACGGCACCGTCGCTACCAGCGCATCGTTGACTTCCGCCGAGCCCGTAAAGCGGTCGAGCATAGCGGTATCCGTAATACCCGGCGCAATTGCATTCACCCGAATGCCTGAATTCCCTTGCTCGAGCGCGACTGTCTTGGTGAGTCCCTCCACCGCGAACTTGCTGCTGACATATGCCGTTGCGCCGGCCGCCGCCTTGTGCCCGTAGGTCGAGGCGATGTTGACGATGCTGCCGCTGTCCTGGCCCGCCATCGCACGCAGTTCGTGCTTCATGCTCAGGAATACCCCGAGGACGTTCGTGTCATGAACAGCCCTGAAATTTTCGACGGTGGCGTCTTGGATGGGGCCGAGGTCGCCCTCGAGGCCGGCGTTGTTCACGGCAACGTCGAGACGGCCGAATCTCGCGACCGCTTTATCGACGAGGTTGCGCGACCTCGTCTTCCTTCGTCACATCGGCGCGAACGAACTCTGCCTCGGCGCCAAGCGCTTGCAACTCCGCGACCAGGGCTTGCCCCTTGTCGTCGTGGCGGCCGGACACGACGACCCTGGCGCCTTTGTTCGCGAAGGCCACGGCGGTGGCGCGGCCGATCCCGGTGAGGGCACCGGTAATGAGAACAACCTGTTGAGTCATCGTTTCCTTCGCGGCTTCGTGGTCCGAGCGGTTGATCGAGGCATGCGATGCTCGGATGATATGAAACTAGGCGCTAATCACCCGACTGAAAAAGACTTTTCAAGCTGGGTACATATCTCGGAGGCATGATCATTGATGGAGTTACGACATCTCCGATATTTCATTGCGGTCGCGGAGACGGGCAGTCTCACGGAGGCCGCGCAGCGACGGCTACACACTTCCCAGCCGTCACTGAGCCGGCAGATCCGCGATCTCGAAAACGAGGTTGGCGCCGACCTGCTGAACCGAAGCGTCCGCGGTGTGGAACTCACCGACGCGGGAAAGGCATTCCTCCATCACGCCCGACTCGCGCTGATGCAGGTCGACGCAACCGTCGAAGCGGCACGCAAAGCGGCGCGGCCGGCGAGGAAGACCTTCGGCATAGGGTTCCAAACCGGACACGAAATGAACTGGCTGTCGCGGGCGACGCATCTCCTGCGCGACCAATTGACGAACCTCCAGATCGTGGTTACCAGCGACCTTTCGCCAAACCTCGCCGAAGCGCTCACCCGCGGCCGGCTGGACTTAGCCTTCATGCGCGTGGAGCCGGGCTATGACCTCGGATACCACGTGGTGGACAACGAGCCGCTCATCGTCCTGATGCCGATAGACCATCGCCTCACCGCATGCGAAGCGGTGTCGCCGCACGATTTCGTCGGCGAGATCTTCATCGGCGCTTCCCATAAGGCAAATGTGCTGCGCGCCGTCACGGACGACTACCTGCGTCGCTCCGAGGTCGACATCACCATGGATCACGAGGTGGACAACATGGCGATGACCCTATCGCTGGTCGTGTCCACCGGCGGCCTGGCGCTGATGCCCTCTCTCGCTAAGGGATTACTGCCGCAGTCAGTCGTCAGTCGCCCACTGGTAGGCAAGCCCCCGACGATCGACGTAGCCGTGGGCTACAACAGAACGAACACCTCGCCGACACTGAAGCTTTTCCTATCGCGGCTCGACGAGCTGACGGGACATCCGCAAAGTAGGCAGACTCAATGAGCCTTGCCTACACACGCGAGTACTACACGCTGCCACGGCCGTTGCCCCGCACCGCGTCGGCGACCGAACCGGCGAGCGGATCGATTTCGTCGTCGGCCAGGTCCGCGATGGTGATGCGGATTCCCGCCGGCGTGCCGATCCGGAAACGCGTTCCCGGTGCCGCGGCCCAGCCCGCATTCAGCAGCCGGGTGATCGCGACGGTCTCGTCGGGAACCGGGATCCACACGTTGAGGCCGGACCGGCCATAAGCGACGACGCCGCGGTCGGCCAGCGCGGCGCACAAGCGAGTGCGGTTGCTGGTGTATCGCCGCTCGGCCGTGCGGACGAGGTCCGTCGCCGCATCGTCCGACCACAAGCGCACCGCGAGATCCTGCAACAGGTGACTGACCCATCCCGGCCCGAGCCGCAACCGCCCGTGTACCCGCTCGACGGTGCGCTGGTCTCCGGCCAGGACGGCCACCCGCAGGTCGGGACCGTAGGCCTTCGATGCCGACCGCACAAATGCCCAGTGGCTGTTCGATCCTGCCAACGAATGCAAGGGTGCACCGGAAATGCCGGCGCAGTGGTCGTCTTCGACGAGCAGCAGGTCGTCGTCGAGGCCCGCCAACAAGCCCCGCAGCTCGCCGGCACGCTGCTCGGACAACGCCGCGCCGGTCGGGTTCTGCGCGCGAGTGGTGATGACCAGCGCGCGCACGCCGCGACCGAGCGCCCGGGCGACGTCGGCGACCAGCGGCCCGTCGTCGTCCACTCGCACCGGCTCAACCGAAAGTCCCAGTGCGGCAATAAGATCCAGCAGGTTGGCCCAGCCCGGATCCTCGACGGCCACGCGGTCGCCGGGGCGCAGATGCGCGGTGAGCGCCCGCTCGATGCCATCGAGTGCCCCGCTGGTCACCGCGAGATGATCGGCCGGAACACCGTCGGCGGTCAGCGTCGCGCGGGTGTGGTCGACCAACTCCGGCGACATGGCCGGCTCTCCGTACAGCACCGGCCGCCGGCTCGAATGGTGTTGCGGTACAGCGGCAATGGGCAGCAGAGCGGGATCCGGGTTGCCGGTCGACAGATCGCGCACCCCCGCGGGGATGTCGAGGCTGAGCAGGGAGCGCGGGCTGGTCGCGGGGCGGTGCCGCACCCGGGTGCCGCGACGCCCCGAGGTTTCGACGGCCCCGCGATCGCGCAGCAGGCGGTAGGCCGCAGCCGCCGTGTTGGCGTTCACGCCGAGCCGCGCCGCCAGTTCCCTCACCGGGGGCAACGCGTCGCCGGGCGCCAGGGCTCCGGCCGAGATTCCCTGTTCGATGTTGGCGGCTATCGACTCCGCGCCCGTCCCCGCTATGCTGTGTTGTACTGGCACGTTATCAATTATGTACTATTACAAAACTGGAAGGCAATCCGATGGAAACCGCGTACCAACCCACTTCGCGAACGACGCCCACCCGCTACCGGGAACGCGCCCGCTACGACCGCGACACCGTCCATCGCATCCTGGATGAGGCCCTGATCTGTCACCTCGGCTACCTGCGCGACGGTCGGCCGGTGGTGTTGCCGACGACGCACGCCCGTCTGGGCGAGACCCTTTACCTGCACGGTTCTACCGGCAGCGGACCGATGCTGGGCGCCAAGGCGGGCGCGTCGAGCCTGCCCGTCTGCGTCACCGCCACCCTCGTCGACGGGCTGGTGCTGGCCCGCTCGGCGCTGCATCATTCGCTGGTCTATCGCTCGGTGGTCGTGGCCGGCGACGCACGCTTGGTCGAGGACCCGGCGGAGAAGTCGCGGGCGATGGGCGCGCTGCTCGACCACATCGCTCCCGGACGTGCCGCCGACTGCAGAGCGCCGAATGCGCGGGAACTCGCCATGACCGCGGTGCTCGCCCTCGACCTGGTCGAGGTTTCGGCCAAGGTGCGCGACGGTGGTCCCGTCGACGAGCCGGAGGATTGCGCGCTGCCGCACTGGGCCGGCGTGCTTCCGCTGAGCCTGACGGCCGGTGTGCCGGTGCCGGCCGACGACCTCGATCCCACCACCGCGACGCCGGACTATCTGACGCACTACTCGCGCTAGGCCGCCGCCTAGAGCAGCAGATAGCGGTAGGCCGGCGAACCCGGATGCAGCGTCTCGAAATGAATCTCGGTCTCGCGCATCCGGGCCAACAGGTCGTCCAGGTCCGCTGAGGACCCCAGCTGAATACCGACCAGCGCCTCACCGGTCTCCCGGTTGTTGCGCTTGACGTACTCGAACAAAGTGATGTCGTCGTTGGGCCCGAGCACGCCGTCGAGGAACCGGCGCAACGCACCGGGCTCCTGCGGGAAGTCCACCAGGAAGTAGTGCTTGAGGCCGAGGTGGACCAGTGAGCGCTCGAGCACCTCGCCGTAACGCGAGACGTCGTTGTTGCCGCCCGAGATGAGGCAAACCACGGTGGCCCCGGGGTTGATGTCGGCTTCCAGCAGGCCGGCGACGGACAGCGCGCCCGCCGGCTCGGCGATGATGCCCTCGTTCTGGTAGAGGTCCAGCATCGCGGTACACACCGCGCCCTCGTCGACCGTCGTGATCGACACCATGTCGCCCGCGGCGGCCAGGGCGGCATGCGTCAACGTCCCCGCCCGCTTCACCGCGGCGCCGTCGACGAACTGGTCCACATGGTCCAGCGTCACCGGTTCGCCGGCGGCCAGCGCGGCCATCATTGCCGCGGCCCCGGCCGGCTCAACACCGAGAACCGCCGTGTTCGTCGTCCGTTTGGCCAGGTAGGTCGTGATACCCGCGATGCAGCCACCGCCGCCCACCGGGACGACCACCAGGTCAGGCTCCCCCACACCAAGCTTGTCGAGCTGGTCGAGCACCTCGACGGCGATGGTGCCCTGGCCGGCGATCGTGCGCGGGTCGTCGTACGGCGGCACCAGCGTGGCGCCGGTGCGTTGAACGTCCTCGAGCGCCGCCTCGGCGGCGAGATCGTACGTCGATCCACCCACGATCAGCTCGATGAAGCTTCCCCCGTGGTAGCGGATCCGGTCGCGCTTTTGTTTGGGCGTTTTTGCCGGCACATAGACGCGGCCGTGCACGCCCAGGGTCCGGCACGCGTAGGCGAACCCCTGCGCGTGATTGCCCGCCGAGGAGCACACCACGCCGGCGCCGATCTCCTCGTCTGACAGCTGTACCAGCAGGTTGTAGGCACCGCGCAGCTTGTAGGAACGCACAATCTGCAGGTCTTCGCGCTTGAGGTAGACCTGGGCGCCGGTGATCGCCGACAGCCGATCGCTGTATTGCAGCGGGGTGGGCGTGACGACCACCGCGATCCGCTGCGCAGCGCTGTCAATGTCGGCCGCGGACAGCGGCGACATGCTCGGGCTCTGGCTCAGTTCAGCGGACACCGATTAATGGTGCCACGCACTACCGCGCCAACTACCTAATCGGCTCAGCTCACCGGCGTCAGCACGAACACCGGAATCTGGCGTTCGGTCTTCGTCTGGTAGTCCGCATAGTCCGGCCAGGCCTCGACGGCACGGTCCCACCAGGCGGCCTTCTCGTCCCCGAACACCTCGCGGGCGTCGTAGTCGCGGGTGCTCGCCCCGTCTTGCAGTTCGACCCGCGGGTTCTTGGCGATGTTGTAGTACCAGACCGGGTTCTTCGGGGCGCCACCGAGCGAGGCGACGACGGCGTACTCGCCGTCGTGCTCGACTCGCATCAGCGGCGTCTTGCGGATTTTGCCGGTCTTGGCGCCGACGGTGGTCAGCAGAATGATGGGCTTGCCCTTCATGTCCGCTGCCTCGGCACCACCGGATTCGGCGTACTTGTCGGCTTGTTCGCGGGACCAATCCCAGGGGCTGGGTTCGTATTCACCTGTAAGCGGCATTCCACCACTCTAGGCCCGTTTCAGCACCGCAGGCAGGGGCACCGACGCCCGCGAATTCAGCTAGTGAGCGTGCGGCCGCATCACTGTGTTCTGGCGAGTTCGGCAATCACATTGACGCGTCGCGTCGCCGTCGCGATCTCGTCGGCGAACTCCTGCCGGCGCTTGGCGAGGTGCTCGGAATCGGAACCTTCGACCAGCTCGCGATGGCGGGCCAGACGCAGCGCAGTCTTGAAGAGTTCCATCGACCTCGACTCGGCGCTGGCGATCCTGCGCTGCAGCTCCCACTGCTTGCCCAACTCCAGACATTCGGTGAGGAACGCATTCTCGTCGAGGGGCTCGTCCCCGAGGGCGGCCAGCCGGTCGGCGACGATGTGGTGGGCGTCGAGGAACGGCCGCAGCACCAAATGCGCCAACAGCAGATCGGCCGATTCCAGCAACCCCCGCACATCGGCGGCCGCAGCGGCCTTGCTGATGTCCTCTACCGGGCCGATCAGCCGTACTTCGTCGGCCAGCTCCTTTTCGAACTGGGCGCGGCCCGAGAACAAGAACTCGAACTTCAGCAGCTCACGCAAACTCAGCGCCTCGTCGCGCACCGTCACCGGCGAAACCATGCCGTCCGCGGAATTCTCGGCTTTTTCCGCAGCGGCCAGCAACGCGGTTTCCGCGATCGCGCGATCGACCAAGATGTGGATCGCGGTATTACGGTAGAACGCCGCGACCAAGTGCTGGTCCTTGCCGATCCCCCACACCGCTTCGGTGCCGGCGTCATACACGCTGACCACACCGGAGGCGACGAGCTCGTGCAACGTCCATCGGAGCGTGGAGCGATTCGTCAGGTCCGCGGCCCCGGCGACCGCCCAGTTTCGCGCGGTGATGTAGCTGGCCAACGGTCGCACGGTGGCCAGCACCTCGCTGATCGACAACGACCGGTCCGCGCCCAGCAACGCCAGGCTCACCACCGCAGTCGGGGTGACCGGCGTCGCGCGGTTGATCCGGTGTTCGACGTCGAGCGCGATACGTTCGATCTCGGTCCCGGTGCCCGCTTCGTCGCCGCGCATTTCCTCGAGTCGTTTACGCAGCGGCAGCGGTTCGCCGAAGTCCAGGTAGGCGCGGCCGAGCCGCTTGCCCTGCTGGCGCGCCAAGCCGACCAGGAAGCGAAGGTCTTCGGGCCGTTTCACCGCGCCGTAGGCTTCGGTGGTCATCGCCTCGACCTCGTGCAGCTGGTCGTACACGATCGAGGTCGGCACCAAATACACTTCGGGGCCGTCGATTTCGTCGACGGCGTCGGTGAGGTAGCGCAGGATGCCGAATACCGGTGGCCGCAACTTGCCGGTCCGGGTGCGCCCACCTTCGATCGACCAGGTGAGGTTGGTGTGGTCTTGTACCAGCTGGGCGGTGTAGGCGCGCAGCACGAATCGGTAGACGGGAATGTCTTTGGTCGCACGCCGGATGAAGATCGTCCCGGTCCGCTTGGCGAAACCGCCCATCGGGAAGAAGTTCAGGTTGGCCCCGCCGAACGTAAAGGCCGCCGAGAGCCGGTTGGCGACGATCATTTCGGGCAGCAGCATGCCGTCCAGGTACGACCGGTGCGAAAAGGCAAACGCCAACGTCGCTTTGCGATCCAGTGTGCGCAGCTGCGCGATCTGATCCTCGTCGACCAGCACGTCATAGGCCCGCATCAACCAGCGGCTGAACCCGCGCCAGCCCTGCACCGCCCGCTCGTCCAGCGAGGCCGCCATCTCGCGCAGGTAACCCGCCGCCTCGGCGCGCACGTCGCCGGGGTCGCGGCCCAGCTCGTCGGCCAGCTTGGCCAGCCGCTCGTCGTACCACGGTGCGCCCAGCAATTGGGCCACTGCGGCCGGATCGGTCGATAGCGGTGTCACCGATTCTTCGATAATTCCGCTGCGCTGCAACATCTTTCGTAGCCCACCGCGGCCGAATTCACGCGCTGTCGCGAGCCGCCCTCCGGTCACGCCGCGCACACCTTTGCGGCAGCGGATTCGTTCTCGTCATTTCCGTTCTCCTTAGGGTGTCGCCGGGTGGCGGGACCGGCTTCTCACCAGCAGCGCACTGTCCACATCCCCTCGGTGAGCGTACGTCCGTTGTCAGGGGGCACGGAACACAATTCGCGATTTCGGCGTCGCACCGGCCTGCTCGATCGGCGGACGCCGAGTACGTTCGGATCATGCGGTACGAACCCGGTACTGACGCGAACGACCTCACGCCGCTGGAACAGACCGCGTTGCTGACCCAATACGCCCGAGCGCTGGACAGCCAATGGCCCCGGCCCATTCTCGGAGACACGCTGGCCGCCGAGATCGTCGCCAGAGTCGACTATGACTTCGCGGGGCTCGGCGTCCCCACGAGCGTGGTGTGCCAGGCGGCACTGCGCGCCAAGATGCTCGACGACAGGGTGCGGGCATTCACCGCCGAGCATTCCGACGCCGTCGTCATCGACCTGGGTGCCGGGTTGGACTCGGGCCCGTTTCGGGTGTGCCCGCCCGCCACCGTCGACTGGTACAGCGTCGATCTGCCGGGTGTCAGCGCTCTGCGCCGCCGGCTGATGCCGACCAGCGAGCGAGCCCACGTGGTGACCGCATCGGTGGCCGACCTGAGCTGGCCCAACACCATCCCCGCCGATCGGCCCGCGATGGTGATCGCCGACGGACTGTTCGCGTTTCTGTCCGAGCCGGTGATCCGCGGTGTCTTTCGGCGCGTCACCGCGTATTTCACCTCCGGGCAGGTGGCCTTCAACGACTACGGCCGCATCGGCTCGTTCTCCCGGCTTGCGGTGAAACTGGCCCCGCAGCGGATGTTCAGCAGCGTCGGCGCCCAATGGGGCTACCCGGGGTTCGAAGATGCCCGGGTGCCCGAAACATGGAATCCGCAGTTGAAGCTGGTCGAAGAGGTCAGCCTGGCGCACGCGCCCGAGGTTGAGCTGTTCCCGGGCTGGATTCGGTTCGCCACCAAGGTTTCCGGGATGTTCGAGGCATCCGCCCGCAAAGCCCGGATCTTGCGCTACCAGTTCTAGGCCGGGTGGATGCCGCACGTGCAGGCGTCGATCGACGGACAGGTGCAGCTCATTCCCCACTCGATGACGGCCCGCGCCCGGGCCAGCGACGCCATCTGGTCGTCGATCTCCGCGAGCTTGGCCTCGGCGAGGGCGCGGCTGGCGGGGCGTCCCGGCGCATCGTCGGCGAACAGCAGCTGGATTTCTTCCAGCGCGAAGCCGGCGGATTTGCACAGCCGGATGACCTCGAGGCGAGCCACGATCGAGCCGTCGTAGCGGCGCCGACCGGCCACGCGCGCCGGCGGCGGCAACAGCCCGATCTGCTCGTAGTAGCGCAGCGTGGTCGCCGCCACCCCGGCTTCGCGCGCGACGTCTCCGATCGCGAGCGTCGCCCGCGAGCGGGCGGTAGCCACCACAGCCATCGGGCCTCCCAGCATCCGGCGCTTGACTTCGAGTCAACTCTAAGTCGTTGACTGTGATCATGCACAGAACCGCATTCGCCGAGCTGAGCGACGCTCGCTACGCCCTGCTCCGATCCTTCCGGCGCGACGGCGCACCCCGGGACACTCCCATCTGGTTCGCGTTGGACGGCGACGCATTGGTATTCCGGACCAAGGTGGGCCCCAAGACCAAGCGGCTGGCGGCCCGCCCCGACATCGAACTCCGTGCGTGCGACCACCGGGGGCGGGTTCGCCGCGGTGCGGTGACGGTGACCGGGCATGCCACGCTGCTGTCGGGCGCCGACGCCGAACGGGCCAACCGGACATTGCGTCAGCGGTATGGCTGGCAGTGGAACATCGTGCCGCTGATCAAAGTGCCGGGCGTGACCAACGTTCACCAGGATCTGGGCGTGCGGGAAAAGCTCCGCCGGGCGCGCGACCGCAACGTCTGGGCCGACAGCGTGATCGTCCGGGTGGAGTTCTAGGCCCTGCGCGCCGTCAAGTGTGCGCCCGCGGCGTCCGGTGTGCGCTGACGGCGGAGAATCCGGCGGAATCCCGCCCTGGACGCACAGCCGAAACCCTCATCGCACCAAGCGGCAATGAAGCTGGCGGCAATGGAGCTGGGCGACTAACTGCCCAGGCAGCCAGGGCCGAGCAGCGCCTTGAGGTCACCCATCAACGCCGGCGACGGCGTCACCCGCAGCGACTGATCGAGCTCCAGGGTGGTGATCCGGTCGCCGCTGATCAGCCGCAGATGCACCTGCGAGGTGCCCGGATGGCGCGCCAGCACCTGCTTGAGCGCGCTGACCTTGTCGATGGTGCACTGCCGGGTCGGCAGGCTGACCGCCAGCGGACGATTCGGCTGAGCGTTGGAAAAGTCCGGCACCACAAGCTCGTTGGCGATCAACGAGATCCGGTCGTCGCGGATCGCCACCTTGGCGTTGACCAGCACCACCGCGTCGTCGGCGATGTCGGCGCCGTAGGCGGAGTAGGCGTGCGGGAAGAACATCACCTCGATGCCACCGGTGAGGTCTTCCAACTGCGCTGACGCCCAGGGCATTCCGTTCTTGTTGACCCGCCGGTTCACCGAGGCCAAGATGCCGCCCACCCGCACCTGGGTCTCGTTGGCGACATCGCCGTCCAGGATCGCCGGGATCTGCGTGTCGACCTGAGCGGACAGCAGGTGCGCCACCCCGTTGAGCGGATGCCCGGACACGTAGAGCCCCAGCATCTCCCGCTCCAGGGCGAGCTTGTGTTTGTCTTCCCACTCGTCGTCGGACACCCGGATGGTGAACACCGCGTCGGCGCCCGCGTCGCCGCCGCCGAACAGGTCGTACTGGCCCATCGCCTCGGCCTTCTTGGTGCCCAGCACCGAGTCGACCGCGTCGGTGTGTACCAGGAAAAGACCCTTGCGGGCATGCCCCAGGGAATCGAACGCGCCGGCTTTGATCAGCGATTCGGTGACCTTCTTGTTGCACGCCGAGATGTCGATCTTGTTCAGGTAGTCCGAGAAGTCGGTGAATTTGCTTTTCTCGCTGCGGGTTTTGATCAACGAGCCCACCACGTTGGCACCGACGTTGCGCACCGCGCCCAGGCCGAAGCGGATGTCCTTTCCGACCGACGCGAAGTTCACCAGGGACTCGTTGACGTCGGGCGGCAGCACCGTGATGCCGAGCTTGCGGCAGTCGGCCAGATAGACCGCGGCCTTGTCCTTGTCGTCGCCGACCGACGTCAACAGGCCGGCCATGTACTCGCCCGGGTAGTTGGCCTTCAGATAGGCGGTCCAGTAGGAGACCAGGCCGTAGCCGGCCGCGTGCGACTTGTTGAACGCGTACCCCGCGAACGGAAGAATGGTGTCCCACAAGGCTTTCACCGCGCGCTCGGAGAACCCGTTGGCGGTCATGCCTTCGTAGAAGCCCTTGTACTCCGCCTCCAGCACCTCGAGCTTCTTCTTGCCCATCGCTTTACGCAGCGCGTCGGCCTTGCCCATCGTGTAGGAGGCGACCTTTTGGGCGATGAGCATGATCTGCTCTTGGTAGACGATCAGGCCGTGCGTCTCGGACAGGATCTCGCGCAGGGGTTCCTCGAGCTCCGGGTGGATCGGCTTGACCGCCTGGCGGCCGTTCTTGCGGTCGGCGTAGTCGTTGTGGGCGTTCATGCCCATCGGTCCCGGCCGGTACAGCGCCAGCACGGCGACGATGTCGTTGAACTCGGTGGGCTGCATCCGGCGCAGCAGATCGCGCATCGGCCCGCCGTCGAGCTGGAACACGCCCAGGGTGTCACCGCGGCCCAGCAACTCGTAGGTGGCCTTGTCGTCCAGCGCCACCGATTCCAGATCGAGGTCAATCCCCCTGTTGGCCTTGATGTTTTCCAGCGCGTCGCCGATGATCGTCAGGTTTCGCAGACCCAGGAAGTCCATCTTCAGCAGGCCGATGGCCTCACACGACGGGTAGTCCCAGCCGGTGATGATGGCCCCGTCCTGCGGTCGCTTCCACAACGGGATGGCCTCGGTCAGCGGCTCGCTGCTCATGATCACCGCACACGCGTGCACGCCGGCGTTGCGGATCAGGCCCTCCAGACCGCGCGCCGTCTGGTAGATGGTGCGCACGTCCGGGTCGGTTTCGATCAGGCTGCGCACCTCGGCGGCTTCCTTGAACCGCTCGTGGTTGGGGTCGGTGATGCCCGACAGCGGGATGTCCTTGGCCATGATCGCCGGCGGCAGCGCCTTGGTGATCCGGTCGGCGATCGCGAACCCCGGCTGCCCGTAGTGAATACGGGCCGAATCCTTCAGGGCCGCTTTGGTTTTAATCGTGCCGAAGGTGATGACCTGGGCGACGCGGTCGGAGCCCCACTTGTCGGCGGCGTAGCGCACCATCTCACCGCGGCGACGGTCGTCGAAGTCGATGTCGATGTCGGGTGCCGACGGACGCTCCGGGTTGAGGAACCGCTCGAACAGCAGACCGTGCGGAATCGGGTCGATGTTGGTGATGCCCATCGCGTAGGCCACCAGCGAACCCGCCGCCGAACCACGCCCCGGCCCGACCCGGATGTCGACCGACCGCGCGTGGTTGATCAGGTCGGCGACGATCAGGAAGTACGCCGGAAAGCCCTTGTCGCAGATGACCTTGATCTCGAACTCGGCCCGGTCGATGTAGTCCTGACCGACACCGGATCCGAAGCGGCGCTGCAGCCCCGCCATCACCTCGTGGTGCAGCCAGGTCGCCTGGTCGTGTCCCTCGGGCACCGGGAACACCGGCATCCGGTCGCGCGGCGCCCACACGTCGGCGTACGACTGCACCCGCTCGGCGATCAGCAGCGTGGAGTCGCAGGCGCCGGGCACCTCGTCGTCCCAGATCTTGCGCATGTCGGCGGCCGACTTCAGGTAGTAGCCGTCGCCGTCGAACTTGAACCTGTTCGGATCCGACAGCGTCTTGCCGGTCTGCACGCACAACAACGCCTCGTGGTTGTGCGCGGCGTCGCGGGTGACGTAGTGGCAGTCGTTGGTGGCCAGCGGCGGGATGCCGAGCTTGCGGCCGATTTCGAGCAATCCTTCGCGGACCCGCTGTTCGATGGACAGCCCGTGGTCCATCAGCTCCAGGAAGTAGTTGTCGGCACCGAAGATCTCGCGCCACTTGGCGGCCGACTCCAGCGCCTCGCGCTCATGCCCCAGCCGAAGCCGGGTCTGCACCTCCCCCGACGGGCATCCGGTGGTGGCGATGATGCCGGCGGCGTTTTCGGCGATGATCTCGGCGTCCATCCGCGACCACTTGCCCAGCTGGCCCTCGAAGGACGCCAGCGAGGACAGCTTGAACAGATTCCGCAGTCCGGTGGCGTTCTCGGCCACCATCGTCATGTGCGTGTAGGAGCCACTGCCCGAGACGTCGTCGGATTTCTGGCCGGGGTCGCCCCACAGGATTCGCCGGGTTTCAAAGCGCGAGGCGGGCGCGATATAGGCCTCGACACCGATGATCGGCTTGATGCCGACTTTGGTCGCCGCATTGTAGAACTCGCTGGCGCCGAACATGTTTCCGTGGTCGGTCATGCCGACCGCGGGCATCTGCAGCCGCTCCACCTCGGCGAACATCGGCGTGATCTTGGCGGCCCCGTCCAACATCGAGTACTCGGTGTGGTTATGCAGGTGCACGAAAGATGAACCGCTCATAGGGACGCCAGTCTATGACCGACTACCGACGCATCCTCGGCGTGTCGCGTAAGTGTGTCTGGGTTTGATTCGGTGTCGACCCGCCGCGCCCGGCCTCCGCCTCGCCGCGCTCGCGCTCGCCACGGTTTCTATCCGTACAGCTCGACGAAGTTCTTCAGCGACTTCTCCACGTCGCCTTTGACGGCGCGCGCCGCCGCCGATCCGACCGGACCGAACAACGCCCGCCCGCCCAGCTCAAGCCGCAAACCGAGGGTGGACCCCGTCGCCGGTGGGCCGCACCGTCAGGGTGACGCCGTATTTGGCGCCGCCCTTACCCGAACCCGACATCGCGACCTCGTGCGGCGGATCCCACGTGGTCACCGTCCAGGTCACCCGGTTGCGCATGCCCTTGGCGCGCGCCACGCCGATGATCTGGGTGCCTTCGGCGATCTCGTCGGGCAGCTCGCTGCGCCAGCCCTCGTGCATGACCAGCCAGTCGCCCAGATCCGACAGATCCGAAACGTGGTCCCACATGTCCTGCGGGGTCATCGGGACGTCGGCGGACAACTCAACGGCGGCCATGACGCAAACCTAGCCCGAGGCTCGCGGCTTCGAGCGTGCGCTCAGGGCTTTGAGTGTGCGCTCAGGGCGCGAATTCGGCGATTTTTCCGCCGTGGACGCACACTCGCCACCGTGGACGCACACTCGTTGCCACCGGCGCACACTCGCCGCCGTAGTACCGCGCCGATCAGCGGCTGGGCCCGCCGCGGAATCGGTTACCGATCCGGATCGCGGGCAATAGCAGGCTGCGCGGTACGTATCGGCCGCCGCTGCTGACGACCTTGGGTACGACGCCGGGCACCACGCTGCGCTTGCCGCCCAGCATGCCGCCGATCGCGGCTTCGGCGACATCGTGCGGCGAGACCTGCGCAACCGGGATGCTGAACCGGTTGGCATTGGCGATCTCGGCCCACTCGGTGGGCACCGGGCCCGGACACAGCGCCGTCACCGACACGCCGGTTCCGTGCAGCTCCTCGTGAACGGCTTCGGAGAATGTCTGCACAAAGGCCTTGGTGGCCGAGTACACCGCCATGTAGGGAAGCGGCTGGAATCCGGCGATCGACGCGATGTTCATCACCGCTCCGGCGCCGCGCTCGACCATGCCGGGCAACGCCGCGTGGGTTAAATCCATCAATGCGAGCGCATTGAGGATGACCTCTTCACGCTCGCGTTCGATCGGCAACTCGTGAAAGACCCCGCTGGTGCCGAAGCCCGCGCTGTTGCACAGGCCGGCAATCGGTTCGGTGCGGAGCCGGTCGGCCAATTTCGCGCGGCCTTTGCTGTCGCTGAGGTCCAGCGGCAGAACCTCAACCGCGACCGAGTGTTCCTCGCCCACTTCGTTGGCGATCTCGTCGAGGCGCTCCCGCCGCCGGGCAACCAGCAAGAGCGGGAAGCCGCGCCGGGCCAGCCCGTTGGCCAGTTCGGCGCCGATTCCCGAGGAGGCCCCGGTGATGACGACGGTTGTATAGGTGTCGGGTTTCGGAAGGCTCATCGTGTCACCAGTGAATTCCGCGCGTCGCACGCACGAAGGTCTCGCTTCGGCTGTCGAATTGCGATGTGTCGCCATCGGATTCGCCGCCCTTGGCGGCGCTGGAGTCCTGGAACATGCCAAACGCCCGGTTGCGGACCCGGTCCATCACCGCCGGGTTGACGGCGTCGGCGACGGCCGCGAACTGCCCAAAGGGCGAGCTGGCCCGCCGGGGCCGGTGCACGATCGCGTCGGTGATCACCCCGGCCGCCTGATCCGGCGTCAGCGCCGGGAACTTGTCATACATCTTGGTCGGGCTGATCATCGGGGTCCGCACCAGCGCCATGTGCACGGTGGTGAATTTGACGTCGTCGTTCACGACTTCGGCCTGCAGTGCGTCGCAAAGGCTGTCCAGGGCGGCCTTGCTGGCTATGTAGGCACCGAAACGCGGTGCGCGGGTCTGCACGCCGACCGACGAAACATTGATGATCTGGCCGAAACCACGCTCGCGCATCCCCGGGATGAATTTGAGGATGAGCTGGACGGCGCCCAGGTAGTTCAGCTGCATGGTCCGCTGGTAGTCGTGAATCCGGTCGTAGGACAGCGCCAGCGAGCGTCGAATGGAGCGCCCCGCATTGTTGATCAGGATGTCGACTCCGCCCAGGTCGTTGAGCACCTGGTCGGCCATCGCGGCGATGGCGTCCATGTCCGAGAGGTCGCACGGGTAGACGTGGGCGGTCCCGCCGTCGGCGCGGATGTCGTCGGCGACTTTCTCCAGGTTCTCCGGCGTGCGAGCGACCAGCACCACCTGTGAGCCCGCGTCCGCGATTTTCTTCGCTGCGGCCGCGCCGATGCCCGACGATCCGCCGGTGATGAGGACGGTCCGACCTACGACGGCGTCGTCGAGTGTGCGGCCTTGCACCGCGTCCAGCAGGTTCCTCAGATAGAACGGTCGATATCGCCCCGTCGAGTTGGGGGTGTTGATGATGTTGGAGACCACCGCGAATGGCTTTTCCACCAAGTTCGTTATGTCACCAAGATTCATCGGCTTTCACTCCTGACGGCGGGTGATGTGACGTGGGTCATATACCCAACTTAGGGCACCGGCCGACGCCGAATACAGAGATCACCGTCATGTGAACGGGGCGCTGCGTCGCACGCAGCGACCGAAGATGCGGGTAGACCTCGGCAATCGGCTTGTTACGTCGGGCAATCCGAGCGTGATCGCGGACTAACTGACGGGCAACGCTGGGGTGTTCCCCTGGTTACATGAAACTCACGGCAACCTTTCGCAAGCCGGAGCCGACAACCATCTACGACCGGATCGGCGGGCACGAGGCGCTTGAAGTCGTCGTCGAGGACTTCTACGTTCGCGTGCTCGCCGATGATCAGCTGTCGGGCTTTTTCACCGGAACGAACATGAACCGCCTCAAAGGCAAGCAGGTCGAGTTCTTCGCGGCCGCTCTCGGCGCGCACGAGATCTATACCGGCGCCCCGATGAAACAGATACATCAGGGCCGCGGCATCACCATGCAGCATTTCAGCCTGGTCGCCGGACATTTGGCCGACGCACTGGCCGCGGCCGGAGTCCCGCCGACGACGGTGACCGACATACTCAGTGTCGTCGCACCGCTGGCCCCAGACATCGCCTCCGGCGACGCCAGCATCGCCAAAGTCTGAGCTGCGCAGAAGAATTTCTCGGTGCGCGGGCGTGTCGCGCACGGTGATCGCGGCGCAGCCGGTAGTCAGCACGTATGAGGCGGATCGCAGTCATCGCCGCGGCACTGATGGTGGCCGCATGCAGCTCCACGACCAACCAGCCGGTGCCCAGTTCGCCGTCCGCGCCGCCCACCAGCGCCAGTCCCACACCCGCGGCTGCGGCACTCGACTGCACCAAACCGGCGAACGCCGCGCAACAGCTGGCCTGTACCGACTCGCACATATTCGACCTCGAGCGTCAGGTGCAGATCGCCTTCCGGCAGGCGCTGGCCCGTCCCGGGGCGGATCAATCCGCGCTGTACGGCCGCGCAGAACACCTGGGCGACGGCCCGCGATGACTGTGCCCGCAACGCCGACGTCCATACCTGCGTGCTGGAGGCCTATCAGACCCGGCTGGTGCAGTTGGCCATTGCCGACCCGACCACCGTGGCTCCGCCCGTCATCACCTATCACTGCCCCGCCGACTCCGGCCCGCTGACCGCTCAGTTCTATAACCAGTTCGCCCCGCCGACCGCGGTGCTCAACTGGAAAGGCCACCAGGAGATCCTGTTCATCTTGCCGTCCGGCAGCGGCGCGAGATACGGGCGGCAGGGCTCGGAATACTGGGAGCACCAGGGCGAAGTCACACTTGACTTCAACGGCACCAAGTTCGTCTGCTCCACGTCGTGATCGCGTCGAGCCGCGCGCACCGGCCTAGTCTTGGCGACCATGCCTGACATGGGCCGCACATTCGAAGATCTGGTCGCAGAAGCCAATTCCGTATCCGTCGACGGCTGGGATTTCTCGTGGCTGGACGGGCGCGCAACCGAGGAACGACCGTCGTGGGGCTACCAACGACTGATCGGCCGCCGTTTCGGCACGGTGTCGGCCGCGGTGGATCTGCAGACCGGCGGCGGCGAGGTGCTGGCCGGAGCGGCGCCTTTCCCGCCCACCATGGCGGCCGTCGAGTCGTGGCCACCCAACGCCGCACTGGCCACCAAGCTGTTGCATCCGCTGGGCGTCGTGGTCGTGGAAACGCCGGACGAGTCGCTGCTGCCGTTCGCCGACGACGCCTTCGACCTGGTGACCGCGCGCCATCCAAACACGTTGTGGTGGAGGGAGATCGCCCGGGTACTGCGCCCCGGCGGCAGCTACCTGGCCCAACACGTCGGGCCCGAGACGGTGGCGGAGTTGGTCGAGCACTTCATCGGACCGCAGCCGGAGGCGTGGGCCCTGCGGCACCCGGACAACGAACGCGCGGCCGCGCAAGCCGCCGGCCTGGAAGTCGTCGAGATGCGCATGGAGCGGCTGCGGCAGGAGTACTTCGACATCGGTGCGGTGGTGTACTTCCTGCGCAAGGTGATTTGGACGGTGCCGGACTTCACGGTGGAGCGCTACCGCGATCGGCTGGCCGAACTTCATGACCGCATCGAATCCGACGGGCCTTTCGTCGCGCACGCCACGCGAGTCCTCGTCGAGGCCCGCAAGCCCAGTGCCGGGTGAGCCTGGATGGGACGGTCGTTCGAGGAGTTGATGGCAGAGGCCGTCGCGGCGCCCGTGGCGGGCTGGGACTTCTCCTGGCTCGACGGCCGGGCCACCGAGGAACGGCCCTCCTGGGGATACCAGCGGCTGATGAGCGCTCGGCTGGCCACCGTGTCGGCTGCCCTGGACATCCACACCGGCGGCGGCGAGGTGCTCGGCGGGGTGGAGACGTTCCCGCCGACGATGGCTGCCACCGAGTCCTGGCCGCCCAACGCGGCGCTGGCCACCCGGCGACTGCATCCGCGCGGCGTGGTCGTCGTCCTGACGCGCGACGAACCGCCGCTGCCGTTCGCCGACGGGGCATTCGACCTGGTGTCCAGCCGGCATCCGATTGCCGTGTGGTGGAGCGAGATCGCCCGGCTATTGCGGCCCGGCGGCACCTACTTCGCCCAGCATCCCGGCCCGGCGACGGTGTCCGAGCTGGTCGAATTCGTGATGGGGCCGCACCCCGAGCTGGGCGCCCACCTCGAGCCGGCCGTGCAGCGCGCCGACGCACACGCCGCCGGGTTGCAGATCGTGGACATGCGCATGGAGAAGCTGCGAGCGGAGTTCTTCGACATCGGCGCGGTGGTGTACTTCCTGCGCAAGCTGATCTGGACGGTGCCGGACTTCACCGTCGAGCCCTACTACGGGCGGCTGCGCGCACTGCACGAACGCATCGAGGCCGCGGGCCGGTTCGTCACGCACCCGACGCGGGTTCTGGTCGAGGCCCGCAAACCGCGAGCCGACTGAACCCGGGATCACCCCTCGTCGCGCAGCACGCCCAGCGCGTGTTGCAGGTCGGCCGGGTACGGGCTGACGAATTCCACCCGCCGCCCGTCGGCCGGATGGGCGAACGCCAGCGACCGCGCGTGCAGCCATTGACGTTCCAGCCCAAGCCGTTTCGCGAGCTTCGGGTCGGCCCCATAGACGAGGTCCCCACAGCACGGGTGATGCAACGCGGCGAAATGTACCCGAATTTGGTGCGTACGACCGGTTTCCAGGTGCACGTCGAGCAGGCTGGCGGCGACGAACGCTTCGACGGTGTCGTAGTGGGTGATGCTGTGCCGGCCGTCCTGGGTGACCGCGAACTTCCACTCACCGCCGCGGTGCCTGCCGATCGGCGCGTCGATCGTCCCGCTGGACGGGTCCGGATGTCCTTGCACCAGAGCGTGATAACGCTTGTCGACGGTGCGCTGTTTGAACGCCCGCTTGAGCAGGGTGTAGGCGCGCTCGGAGATGGCGACCACCATCACCCCGGAGGTGCCTACGTCGAGGCGATGCACGATGCCCTGCCGCTCGTGCACACCCGACGTGGTGATCCGGTAACCCGCAGCGGCCAGGCCGCCGAGCACCGTGGGCCCGCTCCAGCCCACGGACGCGTGCGCGGCCACCGCCGCCGGCTTGTCGACCACGACGATGTCGTCATCGGAGTACAGAATCGTCATGCCCTCGATGTCGACCGGGGTGTTCTCCGGCGGCGCCGGCGCCTCGGGCAACCGCACCTCCAACCAGGCGCCGGGTGTCAGCCGGTCAGACTTCCCCGCCTGCAAGCCATCCAGTTCGACGCCGCCGTCTTCGGCGATGGCCGCCACGGCGCTGCGGGACAGGCCGAGCAAGCGAGACAGCCCGGCATCAACACGCATGCCCGCCAATCCCTCCGGGACGGGCATCGAGCGGTTGGTCATTGGGTTTGGTCGGCGTTACCCCGGCCCTCGGTGCTCCCGTCGGCTTGCCGCCGACCGTCGGCGTTACGCCGGCCCACGTTGTCAAAGTCGAAGCCGAAAACCGAGAGCACGACGAGCAGGATCGCGCCGCCGACCACCGACGGATCTGCGACGTTGAACACCGGCCACCAGCCCACCGACAAAAAGTCCACGACATGCCCCCGAAGCGGCCCGGGCGCACGGAAGAAGCGATCGACCAAGTTGCCCATGGCGCCGCCGAGGATCATGCCGAGGCCCACCGCCCACCAGGGCGATACCAGCCGGCGGCCCATCCAGAAGATGCCGATCACCACACCGGTGGCGATCAGCGTCAACATCCAGGTGTATCCGGTCGCCATCGAGAAAGCGGCCCCCGAATTACGTACCAAAGTCCAGGTCACCGTGTCGCCGATGATCGACACCGGCTGCCCCGGGGGCAGCAGTTTGACGGCGAGCACCTTGGTCACGATGTCGAGCGCCAGCACGACCGCCGCCACCGACACCAGCAACCGCAGCCGCCGCGGCGCAGGGGCTTGGGCTTCTCGCACTTCCCCGGATGTCTCAGCCTCCCCCGCCGACGTCACCGGCTCAGCCGATCCTGTTGGTTCTTCGGGCACCTCCCCATCATCCCCTAGCGCGCGGCTTGGTTGGGTGCGGCCTCGCCACCCCGGTTTGGAATGATTCGAATATGGGTCGCCTCACCGTCATCGCCACCGGCGGCACGATATCGACGAACACCGGCGCCGACGGCGTGCGCCGTCCCGGCCGCAGCGGAACCGACCTCACCTCCGGCCTCGACGTCGACGTCGTCGACCTGATGGCCGTGGACAGCTCGGAGCTGACGACGGCCGACTGGGATCGGATGAGCGACGCCGTGCGGGCCGCGATCGATGCCGGTGCCGAGGGCGTGGTCGTTGCCCATGGCACCGACACCATGGAGGAGAGCGCTCTGTGGCTCGACCTCACCTACGCGGGCAGCGCCCCGGTCGTCCTGACCGGGGCCATGCGCAGCGCCGATGCGCCCGATGCGGACGGGCCCGTCAATCTGCGCGACGCGGTGGCCGTGGCGGCCAGCCCGGCCGCGCGCGGCCTCGGCGTGCTGGTGTCTTTCGCCGGCCGGGTGTTGCAGCCGTTGGGCATGCACAAGGTGGCGACCCAGGATCTCAGTGGCTTCGCCGGCGAGTTGGTCGGCACGACGCCGGGCGGCGCCGTGGCGCTGACCGGGGCCAAAATCCGCCCCTACCTCGGCGAGCTGCGGGCCGGCGGCGCACCGCGGGTCGACATTGTCGCGGCATACCTGGGCAGTGACGCGGTGGCGATGGACGCGTGTGTGGCCGCCGGAGCGCGAGCCGTCGTCCTGGAGGCACTGGGCTCGGGCAATGCCGGGGCCGCGGTCGTCGACGGCGTCCGCCGGCACTGCCGCAACGGGATTGCCGTCGCGGTGTCCACCCGAGTGCCCGACGGCCGAGTCAGCGCGGGATACGGCCCCGGCCACGACCTGGTGGAAGCCGGAGCGGTCATGGTGCCGCAGCTGCGGCCGCCGCAGGCCCGGGTGCTGGTGATGGCCGCGCTGGCCGCAGGGCTACCCGTTGCCGACGTCATCGGCCGGTGGGGCTGACGCCACGGCCGACTCCTCGGCCCGCAGCGCGCCCACGAAATCCGGCCAATCCAGGGAGTCGATCGGATTGGCGCTGACGACGTCGGCGGTGTCAGCGGGGAACGTCCGGGCCTGACCCGGGCCCGAACCGCGGGTCTCGAATCGCACGGTGACCACGCCGTGGCCCGCACCCTGCACCCAGCCGTGCCCGAATTCGCGGTGGGTGATGTCGTCTCCCACCCGCCACGGCGAGGCCCCGGGCACCGGCGCGAACATGGCCTCGGTCGCGGTTACTGTTGCCGTTTCGAAGGAGTGTTGTGCATCCGATTCGGGCGCCGACAGCTCCAAGTCCGGGAACAGCGACTCCTGGCGCACGTCGCTCAACCCCGAAAACCCAACGCCCAGAAGGCGAATCGGCCCGATATCGCGCGGATCCAGCAGCAGTCGGCGCGCCACCGCGATCAGCGCGGCGGACTCCGTCGTCGCGTACGGCAACGTCGCGGAGCGGGTCAGCGTGCTCATGTCGGACTTCTTCAATTTCACCGTGACGGTGCGTGCTCCGCGGCCGTCGCGCAGCAGGCGTTGGTGCGCATGCTCGGCGATCGGGTCGATCGCTTCGTGCAGCTGCTCCAGGGTGGTCAGGTCGACGGCAAAGGTGGATTCGGCGCTGATCTGTTTGGCCTCGGCGCGCTCGGCCACCGGGCGGTCGTCGATACCGCGAGCCAGCCGCTGCAACGCCAGCCCCACCGTGCCGCCCAGGATATTGGCCGCCTCGGCGTCGGTCAGCGCGGCCAGCTGACCGATCGTCTCGATGCCGAGCCGATTCAGCTTCTCCTCGGCGACCGGGCCGATTCCCCACAGCCGCCGCACCGGCAATCCGGCGAGCAGCGTGGATTCTTCGGCGCGCGAAACCACCCGAACGCCATCGGGTTTCGCCAGGCCGGAGGCGATCTTGGCGATCTGCTTGCCCGAGCCCGCGCCGACCGAGGCGATCAGCCCCGTCTCGTCGAGCACCCGTCGTCGCAACCCCTCGCAGAACTGCTCGACGTCCTGCGCCGACGCCCCGGCAAGCTGCGACGGTTCCCCGAACGCCTCGTCGAACGACAGCTGTTCGACGACGGGCACCACGCCGCGTACGGCCTCGAACACCCGCCGGCTGGCGATCCCGTACACCACCCCACGCGGCGGCAACACCACCGCTGCCACGCCGATCACCCGGCGGGCCTGATGCATCGGCATGGCCGACCGCGCCCCGAACACCCGCGCCTCATAGCTCGCGCCGGCCACCACGCCCCGGCCGCCCAGCCCGCCGACCAGTACCGGCCGACCCCGCAGGGTCGGTCGGGTGAGCTGCTCGACGGAAGCGAAGAACGCGTCCATATCCAGGTGCAGCACCCAGCGGGACTCCACACGATCGATGCTAGATCCGTTTCGGGCTGCTGGGCTAACGTTTCCCACATGGCCATGAACCTTGCGCACCGGCGGATCTGCAGCTCGGACCGCTGGGCGCAACAAGTCGAAGACGAGCTGCTGCCCTGGGCGCTGGCCGACGTAGACCTGGGTGACAACACGCTGGAAATCGGGCCCGGCTACGGCGCGATCCTGCGGGTGCTGGTCGACAAGACGCCGACGCTCACCTCGGTCGAGATCGATACCCCGATGGCGCAGCGATTGCAGAAGCTGTACGGCGACCGGGCGCGGATCATCAACGGCGACGGCACCAACACCGGTTTGCCGGCCGACGAGTTCAGCTCGGTGGTGTCGTTCACGATGCTGCACCACGTCCCGACCGTCGAACTGCAGGACCGGTTGTTCGCCGAGGCATTCCGCGTGCTTCGCCCCGGTTGTGTTTTCGCCGGCAGCGACAGCGTGACGTCGCTGCGATTCCGGATTCTGCATTTCCGCGACACCTGCAACACCGTCTCGCCGGAAACCCTGCCGGATCGCTTGCGCGCGGCGGGATTTGGCGATGTCGAGGTCGAGGTCCGCAGCGGCAGGCTACGCTGGCGCGCGGTCAAGGCCGGCTGATGGACCACGAGCCCGGCGACGGCCCGACTGTCCCCGGGGGTTCGGACCACCCGACGCGATGGGCGCGGCTGCGCCATCAATGGAATCAGCGGCTACAACCCGGGGAGCAGGCCACCGTGTTGGCCTGGGCATCCTTCACCCTGACGTTTGGCGGGCTGCGTGCGCTCACCCACTGGATCCGCGCCGGCCATGGACCGTCAGGTGGAGGAATATCGTTGGAAGGCAAGCACTTTCACCATTACAACCTGGGCATCGGACTGCTGGCAACGGTGGCCGGGGTCGGACTGCGTGGAACCGAACAGCAACGGCGACACCCCGCCGCGGCAGTCGCCTATGGTGCCGCGAACGCCATGATCGTCGACGAGCTGGCACTGCTGTTAGACCTCAAGGACGTCTACTGGGCGGCCGACGGCCGTGAGAGCGTCGACGTCGCGGTCGGCTTCATCGCCGCCGGCGCGACCGTTGTGGCGGGCATGCCGTTCTGGCCCCATGCCCACCGTGCGCTGCGCTCTGGCAGCTGAGCGGCTAACCGACCGACTCTTGCGGCTGCTCTTTCGCCCACTCGATGTAGCGGTCGATCCCTGCCCATATCCCGACCTTCGGTGCAAAACCGATGCTTCGCGCCAGGGCAATGGATGCGGGAAACCGGGTCACTTCTCCAGGTCGCGCGGGCCCGTTGACCACCCGGGTGCCGAATTTCGCGGCGATATATTCCGCGATGTCTCGCACCCTGGTATTCGTGCCGCTGGCGAAGTTGATCGCGCGGCCCTGAGGTCGGGGGTCTCGAGCACCAACCGGTACGCGTCCACCGCGTCGCTGACATGGAGGTAATCCCGCGTCGCGCTGCCGTCGCCGAAGACGGTGAGGTCCTGCCCCGCGATGGCGCGGCGCACCAGGATGGCAATCAGTGCGCCGAAGGCGCCGCTTTTCTGTCGCTCACCGAAGATGTTGAACGGACGAACGATGCTGATGTCCATGCCGTACGAGCGGAAGTAGGAGTAGCAGAGCCGGTCGGCGGCGGCCTTTGACGCGGCGTACGGACTGTTCGGTCTGAGTTCGGCCGTTTCGTCGAGCAGCGCATCCGGGGCCAGGCTGTGCCCGTCCCCGTACACCTCGCAGGTCGACGCGAAGATGACCCGCGACCCGTGTTCGCGCGCGGCCTCGAGAACGTGGTGGGTGCCCATCACATTGGTCTCGAGAAAACTTCCCGGATCGTCGAGTGACTTGTCCACGTTGACGTTCGCCGCGAGGTGGAAAACGACGTCGCACATCAGGGCCGCGACGTCGGCCGGCGTGCCCGCCAGCACTTCGCGGACGTCGACGTCGGCCTCGACGACTTGATCGGAGTCGATCATCACGATCCAGTCCGGCTGGCAGAAATCAGCCATGCGGTACAGCAGTTCCAGCCCGGGCGGCTCGGGAATCAGCCACGGCGTGCGCGGCAGGTCGGACCGGGCCCGCACCAGGTTGGTCACCGCGGGGTGGTGGCGCAGGATCTGCGCGCTGTTGTCGGTGCTGCGATCGTCGATCGCGTAGATGTCGTCACACCACCCGGACAGCGCATCCAGCACCCGGGGCAATACGTCCTCGCCGTTGTGCACACGGAACACGCCCAGAATCCGCAACAATGCCTCCGTCTAGTGATCTCCGCTAACGGACGCTACCGCTTTTCGTGATCTATACAACACGATTTTGTCGCACAAGCTGCCGGATCGCTTGCGGGCAGGGGGCTTTCGTAGCGGGATCAGCAACGGCAGGCAGGGCTTGCACAGCGTCAAGGGGTAAAAGGGAGACATGCCTACTGTGTCGACTGAACCCTCGCCTTCTTCCGACCGCCAGCCGCACCTGCTCCGTGAGGTCGCGGAGTCCTTCGGAGTGGACGCCGATCGCTACGACCGGGCCAGGCCCCGGTATCCCGACGCTTTGATACAGCGCGTCATCGCCACAAGCCCCGGCGTCCAATTCCTGGACATCGGCTGCGGTACCGGCATCGGGGCGCGGCAGTACACGGCGGCCGGTGTCACGGTACTCGGCGTCGACCCGGACCCCCGGATGGCCGAGGTTGCCCGTCGGACCGGGATCGAGGTCGAGATCGGCAACTTCGAAACCTGGGACCCGAGCGGCCGGACTTTCGACGCGGTCGTCGCCGGGCAGGCCTGGCACTGGGTAGACCCCGTACTGGGCGCCCGCAAGGCCGCACAGGTGCTGCGGCCACACGGGCTGTTGGCGCTTTACTGGCATGTCTTCGACCCGCCCGGCGAGGTCGGCCGGGTCTTCGACGATGTCCTGCAGCGCGTGGCGCCCGACGCACCATTACAGACGCCCGGCGTCGAACTTCAAGAGGCAAATCTCAACAGGGCTATGGAAGGTATCCGTACTGCCGGGGGCTTCGCCGAACCCGAGCAGTGGCGGTTCGAATGGCAACGGCGGTACACGCGCGACGAATGGCTGGACCATCTGGCCACCACCGGCCAGCTCACCCTGCTCGGGCCGGACGAGGTCGCAGCTGTGCGGGAAGCCGTGGGAGCCGTCGTCGACTCGCTCGGCGGCGAGCTTCACCATGGAATATGTCACCCTGGCGACCGCCACGACTCTCAACTGATTTCCGCGAGCGTAACGCCACGGCGAAATCTCGGGCGGGTAATAGCCCTGGCGTTACGCTCGCGCGTTCAAGCCTTGGCGATGCTCACCCGTACGCCGTCGCCGATCTCCGCTGCGTCCACGGGATCGCCGAATTCGAAGCTGGTGGCCAGGATTTCACCCGCGATGAGGTCGCGGTGAGCGTGCGCCCAGTCCACCCGTTCGGCGGGCACCGACACCACCACCCGGATGCGATCGGAAACGTCCAGCCCGGTCGACTTGCGCAACTCCTGCAACTCGCGGATCCGGTCCTTGGCCCAACCCTCGGCCTCCAGCTCCGGGGTCACCGTGCCGTCCAGCACGACCAGACCGGCTCCCCCTGGCAGCGCCGCGGTGAACTCCGGGTCGGCGGCCACCAGCCGCGAGCTGTACTCCTCAGGTTGCAGCACCGCGGGGCCCGCGGTCAGGGTGCCATCCGGGTTGACGACGCCCTCGCCGGCCTTGACCGCCTTGATGGCGGCTTGCACGTCCTTGCCCAGCCGCGGCCCGGCCACCCGGGCGTTGACGGTGAGCTCAAAGCGGCCATAGGTGTCGATCGCGTCGGTCAGATCCACGCTCTTGACGTTCAGCTCGTCGGCGATCAAATCGGTGAACGGCACCAGCTGCTGTGGGTCCTCCACTGCCACAGTAAGTTTCGGTAGCGGCAGCCGCACCCGTAGTTTCTTGGCCTTGCGCAGCGACGACGCCGCCGAGCACACTTCGCGAACCTGATCCATCGCGGCGACCAAGTCGGCGTCCGCGGGCAGCGCGTCGGCTTGCGGCCAGTCGGTCAGGTGTACCGACCGCTCGCCGGTAAGACCGCGCCAGATGATTTCGGTGGTCAGCGGAAGCAGCGGCGCCGCCAACCGCGAGACGACCTCCAGCACGGTGTGCAGGGTGTCGATGGCGTCGTTGTCTTCCTCCCAGAACCGCGAACGCGACCGTCGCACATACCAATTCGTCAGCGCCTCGGTGAACTGGCGCAGCTGTTCACAGGCTCCGGAGATATCGCAGACGTCCAGCGACTCGGTGAGCTGATCGCGCAACACCGCCAGCTTGGCCAGAATGTAACGGTCCAGCACGTGCGCCGAATCGGTGCGCCAGGTACCGACTTTGGGCGCATAGAGCGCCAGGAAGCTGTAGGCGTTCCACAACGGCAGCAGCACCTGCCGCACACCTTCGCGGATGCCCTGCTCGGTGACGATCAGGTTGCCGCCGCGCAGGATCGGTGAGGCCATCAGGAACCAGCGCATCGCGTCGGAGCCGTCGCGGTCGAACACTTCACTGACGTCTGGGTAGTTGCGCAGCGACTTGCTCATCTTCTGGCCGTCGGAGCCGAGCACAATCCCATGTGCCACACAGGTTTTGAACGCAGGCCTGTCGAACAACGCGGTGGCCAGCACATGCAGGGTGTAGAACCAGCCTCGGGTCTGCCCGATGTATTCCACGATGAAATCACCCGGATAGTGGGTGTCGAACCAATCCGCGTTCTCGAACGGGAAGTGCACCTGCGCGTACGGCATCGACCCCGAGTCGAACCACACGTCGAGCACATCGGGGATGCGGCGCATCGTGCTGGATCCGGTGGGGTCGTCGGGGTTGGGCCGGGTGAGCTCGTCGATGTAGGGCCGGTGCAAATTGGTGGGCCGCACCCCGAAGTCGCGCTCGAGCTCGTCGAGGCTGCCGTAGACGTCGATGCGCGGGTAGGCCGGGTCGTCGGATTTCCATACCGGAATCGGGGTGCCCCAGTAGCGATTTCGCGAGATCGACCAGTCGCGGGCGCCCTGCAGCCACTTGCCGAACTGGCCGTCCTTCACGTGTTCTGGGTACCAGGTGATCTGCTGGTTCAGTTCCACCATGCGATCCCGGAATGCGGTGACCGTGACGAACCACGACGAAACCGCGCGGTAGATCAGCGGATTGCGGCATCGCCAGCAGTGCGGGTAGGGGTGCTCGTAGGTTTCGTGACGGACCAATACCGGCTGGTTCACCGCCGCCGGTCCGCTCTGGTTCTTCAGGTCACGGATGATCTGCGCGTTGGCGTCAAAGACGTGCTGCCGCTGGTAATCCGGGACGGTGGCGTCGAAGCGGCCCTTGGAATCGACCGGAGTCACCGGCACGATGCCCACCTTGTCGGTGGTCGCCATGTCGTCTTCGCCGTAGGCCGGCGCCATGTGCACGATCCCGGTGCCGTCGTCGGTGGTCACAAAGTCACCCGGCAGCACCTGAAACGCGTTGGCCCTGCCCTCTTCTGGGTCCATGAAATACGGGAACGGCGGCAGGTAGCGGGTTCCCAGCAGATCGGCACCCAGATAGGAGCCGAGTATTTCGGCGCCTCTTTTCGAACCCAATTCGCGGGCATAGGCGGCCAGCCGGGCCTCGGCCAGCACGAAACGCCGATCGCCCGCCTCGATCTGCACGTAAATCACGTCCGGGTTGACGGCAACGGCCAGGTTCGACGGCAGGGTCCACGGCGTCGTCGTCCACACCAACAGGTAGGCACCATCCAGCTCGCCGCCGGCCACCTGGAAACCCACCGTGACGGCCGGGTCTTGGCGGCTCCGATAGACGTCGTCGTCCATCCGCAATTCGTGGTTGGACAACGGGGTTTCGTCGCGCCAGCAATACGGCAACACCCGGTAGCCCTCGTACGCCAGGTCCTTGTCCCACAGCTGCTTGAACGCCCAGATCACCGACTCCATGTAGGGCAGATCGAGCGTCTTGTAGTCATTGTCGAAGTCGACCCAGCGTGCCTGCCGGGTGACATACGCTTGCCATTCGTCGGTGTAGCGCAACACCGATTCCCGACAGGCTTCGTTGAACGCGGCGATGCCCATGTCGTCGATCTGGGACTTGTCAGTGATGCCCAGTTGGCGTTCGACTTCGAGTTCAGCGGGCAGCCCGTGGGTATCCCAGCCGAAGCGGCGGTCCACCTTGTAGCCGCGCATGGTGCGGTACCGCGGGACAATGTCTTTCACGTAGCCGGTGAGCAGGTGCCCATAGTGCGGGAGCCCGTTGGCGAATGGGGGCCCGTCGTAGAACACGTACTCCGGGGCGGCAGTCGCGGTTGGCGATGCTTGCCCGGAAGGTGTCGTCGCGGGCCCAGTAGTCGAGAACCTCGAGCTCCAGCCCCGGGAAGTCGGGTGCCCCCGACTTCGGATATGCCCTGGCGTCAGCGTTTTCGGTCACGGTGCGCGTCGTCTCCTGCGTGCCTACGGTAAGGCCGGGACGACGACGCGCTACCTGCGCGAGCACCGCGGTACCACCCCGCTTGCCGCGCTCGCGCGCGACCGCTCGATTGTGGCTGTGACGGGCCTACCCGTTCGGGTCTACTGGGCCCTTGCGGGCTGTTCTTCCGAAGGCTCCCCGGTGATGGCCGGATCGATGCCGTTAGGAGGATTCTACGGACCGCCGCAAATCAATCACCGCCGGCTCCAAAAGGCCATACGCCTGGGCACATCCATCAGATCAAGCCCGGACTTCAAGCAGCCCAACACGCAACAGGGCCGCGTATGCGTGACGCACGGGAACGGTCAGCAGCAGTGCGATCCCGTCCACCATCGGGTCGTGGCCGATGAAGGGCAGGGCGTCAGCGCGGCGCGTGACCTTCTGGGGCGCGGGGGGCTGGGTGGGGGTCGTGTCGCGCACTACGTGCAGGTTGCGGGCTGGCGCTACGGCAACTACTTCGTCGAACAGTGCTGCGGTCATGATCGTCTCCCAACGGAATTGCAGACGGGTACTGAGTGGACTGAGGTGTCCGTCCCGTGGTAGTTCCGATCCGAGAACGCTTGAGCGGTAAGTCGATTAGCGTTGCGGCGACTCAGCTGGGGGCGTCGTGGCGGCGGCCGGATCGGGACGGAACGGAGCCCGGATATCGCTCCGGACTGTCACTGGAACTCATGCGTCCCTCACCTCCTCTACGGCCACGACGCGTGCGGTTACCCGCGCCTACTGCGCGCACAAGAAGAAGCACAGAACCCGACGACCGTCGGAAATCCGCACCCCTCTCGTCAGAGCTTTGGCACCACACGACGTGTCCGGAACTCCGGAAGCCACTTTGGCTCAACCCTTAAGCCGGGAGGAGCTGTCCTGACCGGGGGCGTCTTTCGACGTTGGGGGTCAGTGGCCTGTATTCGTGTAGCCGCCTCACCTAACGAGGTGCTGCAGCAATACTCCATGAGCGGCCCACCCCGGTCAATGTGATCTGGGCCGTGTTGCGCATCCTTTATGCGATCATTACGTGTCTTCACAGCCGTCGGCCAGCTTCCGTGCCGCTGACCTGCGCAAATGCGGCACGCCGGTAAAGACGCCGTGAGTGTGCGATCCGGGCATTGGATGTGCATCCACGGCGGGATTTCGCCGGTTTTGCTGCCCTCAGCGCACACTCAACGCCCCGAAGCTACATCCGTTCGCGAGCGTGCCGCGGGTGCGACGAGCGGGCCCGGCCGGTCAGCTATCGGCTAAGTTCTCCAGCCGTGCCATGGTGTCGACGAACTCCTCGACCATGCCGAGCACGACCGAACGGGTCGGACGGACCCGGTCGAGCGAACCGACCACCTGGCCGACGAAATAGGTTGCCAACTCACGCGCCTTGGCGCCGGGATGAGCGGCCGCTTGGTTGATGCGCACCTGCGGTTCAGTGACCAGGGTGGTCTGCAACGGCATACCGAGCGGGCTGGGGTTTTCGGGCCGTTCCCATTCATCGGTCCAGGCGGTTCGGAGCATTCGTGCCGGCTTGCCCGTCATCGACCGCGACCGCACGGTGTCCGAGGAACTGGCGGCCAGGAACTTCTGCTTGACGACCGGATCTGTCTCGGCTTCCTCGGTGGTCAACCAGACCGAGCCACACCACACCCCTTCGGCGCCCAGAGCCAGGGCCGCTGCGATCTGGCGACCGCGGGCGATCCCGCCCGCCGCCACCACCGGAACCGGCGCGACCGCGTCGACAACTTCGGGAACCAGGACCATGGTCGCCACCTCGCCGGTGTGGCCCCCCGCTTCGGTGCCCTGCGCGACGATCAGGTCGACACCGGCCGCGGCATGCCGTCGCGCGTGCTGCGTGGTGCCCGCCAGCGCGGCCACCAACACGTCGTGACTGTGCGCGCGTTCGACGAGGTCCGCCGGCGGAGGCCCGAGCGCGCTGGCGATCAACCGGATGTCATGTGCGAAGGCCACTTCCAGTAGCGGCTCGTAGCCCTTGGGCGAGATGTTGAGGCCGCCGCCGGACCCCCGCGGCGGTTCGGCCGGCGCCGTGATGCCGTAGCGGGCGAGTAAGTCTTCGACGAACGCGCGGTGTTCCTCCGGGAGCAACTCCCGGACCTGCTTCGCGTCGATTCCGCCTGTCTCGGCGCCGACGTATTTGGGCGGTAAGAGCAGGTCGACCCCATAGGGCTTGCCCCCGGTCTGCTCCTCGATCCAGGTCAGCTCGTTCTGTAGCCGTTGCGGGCTATGCGCGACGGCACCCAGGACGCCGAATCCGCCCGCGTTGGTGACCGCGGCGACGACATCGCGGCAGTGGCTGAAGGCGCATATCGGGAACTCCACACCGAGCATCTCGGCGACTCTGGTCCGCATTTCACGACGCTATGAGTTATTGATTGATATGGCAATCAGCTAGTCACCCGTCGCGGGTGAACGCCCGTCGGGCGGCCAACCCGCCACGCCGTCCTCCAACGGGACATCGAGGCTCTGCAGAATCGATGCGACCATCCGCCACGCGCTGATGACGGTGACGAGCTCAACGAGAACCGTTTTGTCGCTGTGTAATTCGCGTTCGCAGGCCGCCCAGCTCTCGGCGCTGACCGAACCGTCGCGCACCACGTCGTCGGTGGCCGCCAGCACCGCGCGCTCGGAGGGCCCGAAGCCATCGTGCCGTTGCCAATCGCGTACGCCGAGCAGGTCGTCGGCCGTCAGCCCAATCGAGTGGCGACGCGCCAGTGCTGCGTCCATTCGTATTCGCATGCGGTGAGCCAGCCGATCCGCATGATCACCAGCTCCCGTAACCGTGCGTCGAGACAGCCATGCCACAGCATGGTGGCGAGCAGGTCGTTGACCGCACGCGCCAGCGATGGATGGTTCAGCAGCACCTGGAAGATGCTGAGTTCGGCCATGTAGTCGGGTACGGCCGCCTCGTCGGCGGCGGCTTTGGCCTCGGCGAGCGGCAGTCTGGGCACGCGGGCTGTTGTCATCGTGTGAGCACTCCGGTGTACTGGCGGAACGCCTGTGCGTCCACCGGTAATCGTAGTCAGCTAGAGCAGTCCCACCAGTTGCAAGTCGGTGATGTACTTGATGATGACCGCCGCCGAGATGTGCGGGATGTCGTTGTCCGGGCCAATTTTCGCTTCCTGCACCGCGGCATGGAATCGGTCGGTCGGCGCGAACGACCCGCGGGTCGGCTCCAGGGGCTGTATTTGGTCGGGATTGTGCAACATCAGCTGCAGCATCTGTAGCACCGAGTGCTGACGCTGCCGATCCGGCAGGGCACGCAGGCCGGCCTCGAACTGCCGCACCCACTCCCCGAAGTCGTCGATGCGCTGGATCGGATAGCCGGCCTCGATCAGCCAATCGACGTACGTGTCGATTCCGATGCCGTCGTCGTGCGGGTTCATCACGTGATAGGTCTCAAACCCGTCGACCACTTGGGCGCCCAGGGTGGCGATCGACTCGGCGACGAATTCGACGGGCAGCCCATCGAAGTGCGCCCGTTGCCGGTTGCCGTTGGCGTCACGCTGGTAGAACGAACCGGGCGCGACGCCGGTGGCCACCAGACTCAGAATCATCCGGGTCACCACATCCGTCACGTTGAACTGGCCCGCGTAGCTGGTGTCGGACAGAATCATGTCGCTGCGGAACACCGAAACCGGAAGCCCGAACAGCTCATTGGCCTCCCGCAGCAGCACCTCACCCGCCCACTTGCTGTTGCCGTAGCCGTTGGCGTAGCTGCCGTCGAGGATGCGAGTAGGACTGATGACCCGGATGTCCGCGTCCTCGGTGAACAGCGACGGCTCGATCTGGCGACCGAGATCGGACGTCGACACGAACGCGTACGGCTTGACCCTCGTGGTCAGCGCGAACCGGATCAGCTCGGCGGTACCGACGACGTTGGGCCCGAACAGCTCACGGTAGGGCAGCACACCGTTGACCACCGCGGCCGAATCGACGATCAGATCGACGCTATCGGCCAGCCGCTGCCAGGTCTGCTCGTCCAGGCCCAGGTTGGCTTCGCCCTTATCGCCGGCGACGACCTCGAGATGATCGGCGGCCAGCTGGTGGAAGTGCTCCAGCAGTTCTGGGTCGCCGCTGTCGAAGGTCTTCTCCAGCCGGCGCCACGCCTCCTGATCGGAGCTGGCTCGCAC
This sequence comes from uncultured Actinomycetota bacterium, assembly GCA_963832935.1. GTDB lineage: Bacteria > Actinomycetota > Actinomycetes > Mycobacteriales > Mycobacteriaceae > Mycobacterium. Next base: position 333,450 of record CAWHWA010000003.1, on the reverse strand, counting down.
CAGGCAGATCAGTTTGCCGTCAACCCGTTTCAGCTGCTTGAGCCACTCCAGGGCCAGGTAACGCCCGAGGAAGCCGGTCGCACCGGTCAACAGCACCGTGCGGGCCTCGGCACTCGGCCCGGGAAGCGTCGGGACGATGTCCAGCGTCGTCTCGTCGATGAACTTGTCCAGCGTGAGATCGCTGGCACGAAGCCCGGAGGCATCGCGGCCGTGTACGGCGGCATAACCCGGTCCGTGGGCGTCGGCTTCCTCGTCCAAGTCAGCGTTATCCAAACGATGGCTCACGCCGCGCACCGACGGCGCCTCGAAAAGCGTTCGCACCGACAGGTTGGCATCGAAGGCCGTGTTGATCGCGGCGACCACGCGCATTGCCGACAGCGAATCGCCGCCCATGTCGAAGAAGGAGTTCTCGACGCCAACCCGCTCCACGCCCAGCACTTGGCCGTAGATTCCGGCCACGATCTCCTCGGTGGGTGTGGCGGGCGGGGTGTAGCGGAGAGCACTCTGGTATTCGGGTGCGGGCAGGGCGCGTTTGTCGAGTTTGCCGTTGACGGTCCGCGGCAGCGTGTCCAGCACGACTATTGCCGAGGGAACCATGTAGGGCGGCAGCCCGCTCGCCCAGCGCATGGCGCATCTGGGCCGTGTCGACATCGCCGGTGACCGTCACATAACCGACCAGCCGCTTGTCGCCCGGACGATCCTCGCGCGCGATCACCGCCGCGGCCTGCACCCCGTCCAGCGCGGCCAGCGCCGCCTGAACCTCACCGAGTTCGATGCGATAGCCGCGGATCTTGACCTGCTCGTCGGCACGCCCCAGGTACTGCAACTGCCCGTCAGCACCCCAGCGCACCAAGTCCCCGGTGCGATACATCCGCGCCCCGGGCCCGCCGTAGGGACACGCCACAAACCGCGACGAGGTCAAACCGGCCCGGTGCATATAGCCGACCGCCACACCCCGGCCGGCGATGTACAACTCACCGACCACGCCCTCGGGCGCCGGCCGTAGCCACTTGTCCAGCACAAACAGCGCCGCGCCCGGCACCGGCACACCGATCGGCGCACCTTCGCCAGCCTTCATCGGCGCACTGATCGCGGCATAGATCGTGGCCTCGGTCGGGCCGTAGGCGTTGATCATCACCCGCCCCGGCGCCCACCGGTCCACGATTTCATTCGGGGAGGCCTCCCCCGCCATCACCAACGTTGCGGACTCCAGCCCTTCACCCGGCATCATCGCCAGCGCCGACGGAGTCTGACCCACCACGGTCACCTGCTCGGCGACCAGCAAGTCGCGCAGCTCGTGCGCGGACGCCGCTGCCGACTCGGGCACGACGACCAGCCGCGAACCGTGCAGCAGGGCGTTGAAGATCTCCCACACCGAGACGTCGAAGCTGTAGGAGTGCCATTGCGACCACACCTGCCCCGGCCCGGTGGGTGCGCCGGGATCGGGTGCTTCCAGTAGCGACGTCGCGTTGTGGTGGGTAATCGCCACACCCTTGGGCACCCCGGTCGTCCCCGAGGTGTAAATCACGTACGCCAGATCCTCCGGGGCCGCCACCGGCAAAGTGATGTCCGAAGGGATGGTCAGGTCGGGGTCGTCGACGTCGATGACCGCCAGATCGGCCCCGTCGAACCGGGACCGCATGACCGCGTTGGTGACCGCGGCGACCGGTTTGGCGTCGCCGAGCATGAACTCCAGCCGCGCATCGGGCATTGCCGGGTCGATCGGCAAGTAGGCCGCCCCGGACTTGAGCACCGCCACCATCGCCACGATCGCCTCAGCCGATCGCGAAAACAGCAGCGCCACAGACTCACCCGGGCCCGCTCCGTAGCCGACTAGCACGCGCGCCAACCGCTCGGCCGCCTCGTCGAGCTCGCGGTAGGTCCACGACCGCTCGCCGTCGACCAGCGCTACCCCGTCCGGGGTCCGCGCCACCTGCGCGGCGAACATCTCCGGGATCGTCACGCCCACCGCCGGCTGGGTCAACACGGCACGGTTGCCCCACTCGTCCAGGCGCGCGTGCTCACCGGCGTCCAGCACATCCATCGACGACAACCGCTGGGTCGGGTCGGCGATCATGGCCACCAGCACCCGCTGGAACCGCTCAACCAGCGTTTCGATGCTGGCCGGGTCGAACACGTCGGTGTCGTACTCGACGCGGATGCCCAATTCGTGGCCCGGCAAGGCCATCACGGACAGCGGGTAGTGGTTGTATTCGCGGTTGGTGACGTCGGTGATGGCCAGCTCGTGGACGCCCACCGGCACGTTCGTGTCGATCGGGTAGTTCTCGTAGAGGAAAAGGGTGTCGAACAACTGGTCGTGGCCGGTGGCGCGGTGAATGTCGCTGAGCCCCAGATGCTCGTGCTCGAGCCTGTCGTTGTGCGCGTTTTGCAGCTGGTCGAGCAGGTCGCCGATGGTGGTGCCCACGGTGGTGTTCGCCCGCACCGCAACAGTGTTAATCAGCAGGCCCACAATGGATTCCGAGCCCAGCACCTCCGGGGGCCGTCCGGAAACCGCGGTGCCGAAAGCCACATCGCGCTGGCCGGTCAGCCACATCAGCAGCTGTGCCCATGCGGCCTGCAGAACCGTGTTGACGGTGGTGTGGCAGGAGCGGGCCAGCGTGGTCAACTCTCGGGTGGTCTCGACGGACACCCGATAGGAATCAACGCGCCGGCGCCCGAGCTTCACCCGGTTTGCCGGGCCCACCAGCGTCGGGTTGTCGAAGCCGTCGAACATCTGACGCCACGCCGCCTGGGCCGCCGGGCGGTCTTGCTCGGCGAGCCAGGCGAGAATGCTGCGGTATTGCGCGGGCGCGGGCAGGCGCTCCCCGTAGTAGCCGGCGAAGATTTCTCGCAGCAGGATGGGCAGCGACCACCCATCCATCACGATGTGATGGTTGGTGAGCACAAAGCGGTGCCGATTGTCTGCGGCGCGGATCAATGCCGCACGGAAGGCCGGACGGGCGGCCAGGTCGCTGACCGCGTCCCGTTCTTCGGCGCACAGCCGCTCGATCTGCTCGTCGTGGCTGAGTCCGTCGTTGTCCAGCTGGACATACCGCCAGGCCATGACGGGATCGGCCGGAATGACCTGCAGCGGCTCGTCGAACTGCGCGCAGAATCGGGCCGCCAGGTTGGGGTGCCGATTGACCACGGTCTGCACCGCCTCGCGCAGCCGTTGTGGGTCGATGGCACCGGTCACGGTGATACCCAGCTGCACCGCGTATACGTCGTCGCCGTTGTCGCCGCCCGCAGCGATGCTGGCGTGAAACAGCAGGCCTTGCTGCACGGGGGTGAGCGGCAATACGTCGGCGAGACCGTACTGCTGATCGAGTTGGTCCAGCTGCTGCTGGCTCAAACGTGCGGGCAACAGGTCGGACGGCGTCAATCCGCCACCGCCGCTGCGCACGTGCGCGCAGATGCCCGTGAGGGCCTCGAACCACAATTGGCTCAGCCGGCTGATCTGCTCGCCGTCCAGCGCCGAGGGCGCCCACGTCCAGCTGGCGTGTAAATGCGGGCCCGCTTCGGTGTCCATGGTGCCGGCGTTGAGGTCCACGGTGTGCATCAGTGGCAGGGGCACCGCGGTGGCCGCGCCCGCGACCGACAAGCCTTCCTCGGAGATCCGCCACAAATCCCCCGACAGCTCGGCCGCCGTGCCCGCGCCCAGCCGACCCAGGTAGTTGAACCCGATCACCGGGTCAGACCCGTGCAGGTCCACCTCGTCGTTGGCGTATCGCAGCAGACCGTAGGTCAGCGGATCGGGCAGGGTGCGCAGCTGCTCCTTGGCGTCCTTGATCACCGGCCCCAATGCGGCGTCACCGGCCATCACCTGCGCCCAGCTCAGCTCGCCGACGGCCAGCGACACCGGGTACTTGGTGGTGAACCAGCCGACCGTGCGCGACAAATCGACGTTGGGAGCCAATTCCTCGTGACGGCCGTGGCCCTCGACACCGATACCGATCGGCGAGTCGCCGGTCCCCAGGAACTCCGCCCAGGCCAACCCGAACGCGATCAACAGAATGTCTTGCACCCCAGCGTGAAACGCCGCCGGCACCTCACCCAACAGCAGCCGGGTCGTCTCGACGTCGAGCTCGGCCGACAACTGCTCGGCGGTGACGTAGGTGTCGACCTCAGGGCGCACCGCGGGCAGTGCGGCCGGGACCGATGCCACCCGCCGCCACGCCTCGGCCTGCTCCACTACCGCGGGTCGCTGCGCATACTCTTCGAGCAGCGACGACCACCGGGCAAACGACGTCCCGCCCGGGGGCAACGCCACCGGCTGTCCGCTGTGGTGCAGGGCCCACGCAATGTTGAGGTCTTCCAACAGGATTCGCCACGAGACCCCGTCGACGGCCAGGTGGTGAATGATCAACACCAACTGAGACGTGGAGTTGACCCACAACGCGCTCAGCATGACTCCGTCGGCCGGGTTCAACCGCGACCGCGTCTCGACGAGCGCGTCATCGGACAACACATCGACCGACTGCAGCAGGCCAGCCGCATCCACGGCCCCGACTTCGGGCACTTGAAGCGACCATTCGCCCGCGTCGTCGTCCTCGACACGCAGCCGCAAGGTGGCATGCCGATCCACCAGTGCCTGCAGTATCACCGCGATGTCGGCTTCGGTCACTCCGGCCGGAGCCTGCACCACCATCGTCTGGTTGAACTGCTCGACAGGGCCCACCACGCCTTGCAGCCAGCGCATGATCGGGGTGGCCACCACTTCCCCGATACCCTCGTCGATCACGCCGTCGGCGCCGTCGGTCCGAGCAGCCACCCGGGCCAACCGGGCCACGGTCTGCTCAACGAAAATGTCACGGGGACGGCACAATACGCCGGCGGCCCGGGCCCGGGCCGCGACTTGCATCGACAAGATGCTGTCGCCACCCAGGTCGAAGAAGGAGTCGTCCACCCCGACCCGCTCGACCCCGAGCACCTGAGCGTAAATCCCGGCCAGGATCTCCTCGACCGCGTCGGACGGGGCGCGATATTCGCCGCCGCTGGCGTATTCAGGTGCAGGCAGGGCGCGCTTGTCGAGCTTGCCGTTGACGGTCAGCGGCAGCGTGTCCAGCACGACGACCGCCGTAGGGACCATGTAGGCCGGCAACCGCTCGGCCAGCGCGCTGCGCATCTGCGCGGTGTCAACATCTGCGGTGACGGTGACGTAACCGACCAGTCGCTTGTCGCCGGGACGATCCTCGCGGGCGATCACCGCCGCGGCCTGCACCCCGTCGAGGCCGGCCAAAGCCGCTTGTACCTCGCCCAATTCGATGCGGTAGCCGCGGATCTTGACCTGTTCGTCGGCCCGCCCCAGGTACTGCAACTGCCCATCGGTACCCCAGCGCACCAGGTCACCGGTGCGGTACATCCGCGCCCCGGGCTCACCGAACGGACATGCCACGAACCGCGACGCGGTCAGACGGAGCCCGGCGCACGTAGCCGGCCGCGACACCCCGACCGGCGATGTACAGCTCACCGGTGACGCCCTCGAGGGCCGGCCGCAACCACTTGTCCAACACGAACAGCGCCGCGCCCGGCACGGGCACACCGATCGGCGCCGGCGCCCCCGGCGTCAACGGGGCACTCATCGCCGCATAGATGGTGCCCTCGGTCGGGCCGTAGGCGTCGATCAACACCCGCCCCGGCGCCCACCGATCCACCACCTCGGACGGGAGCGCCTCTCCGGCAACGAACACCGCCGTGGACTCCAAGCCCTCCGACGACAACATCGCTGCCGCAGAAGGGGTTTGGCAGAGGACGCTTACCTTTTCGGCGACCAGCAGAGAGTGCAGGTCCTCCGGTGAACTGGCCACTGTTTCGGGGACGATCACCAGCCGCCCGCCATGCAGCAGGGCGCCGAAGATCTCCCACACCGAGACGTCGAAGCTATACGAATGCCATTGGGACCACACCTGTCCCGGGCCCGACGGCACGCCCGAGTGCAGCTTTTCCAGTAACGACGTCGCGTTCTGGTGGGTGATCGCCACGCCCTTGGGCACCCCGGTCGTCCCCGAGGTGTAGATCATGTACGCCAGATCCCCCGCCGCCGGCGCCGACAATTCGGTGCCGGGGTCGGCGCCCGGGTCGTCGAAGTCGACGACTACCAGATCGGTCCCGTCCAACCGCGACCGCAGTGCCGCGGTCGTTACCGCGGCGACCGGTGTGGCATCGCCGAGCATGAACTCCACCCGCGCGTCGGGCAGTGCCGGGTCGATCGGCAAGTAGGCCGCTCCGGCCTTGAGCACCGCCATCATCGTGACGATCGCCTCGGCCGACCGCGAAAACAGCAGTGCCACAGTCTCACCCGGGCCCGCGCCGTGACCGGTCAGCACCCGCGCCAACCGCTCCGCGGTCTCATCGACCTCGCGGTAGGTCCACGACCGCTCGCCGCATACCAGCGCCACCGCCTCTGGAGCGTGCGCGACCTGCGCGGCGAACAGCTCCGGAATCGTTACGCCGACCACCGGCCGGGTCAACACCGCGCGGTTGCCCCACTCGTCCAAGCGCGCGAGCTCACCCCCGTCCAGGAGGTCAATCGATAAGAGCCGCCGTTTTGGGTCGGCCATTACTCGTCCCCTGCATCTTCGGTCATGGCCACCAGCACCCGCCGCAACCGCTCGACCAGCGTTTCGATACTGGCCTTGTCGAACACATCGGTGTCGTACTCGACGCGAAGGCCCAGCTCGTGGCCCGGCACGGCTTGCACGGAAAGCGGGTAGTGGTTGTATTCGCGGTTCGTGAACCCGGTGATCGTCAGATCTTGGACGCCCGACAACGCCGCGGTGTCGATCGGGTAGTTCTCGTAGACGAACATCGTGTCGAACAGCTGGTCGTGTCCGGTGACGCGGTGAATCTCGTTCAACCCCAGATACTGGTGTTCAAGCGTGTCGGTGTAGGAGCTTTGCAGTTGTTCGAGCAGGTCGGCGATGGTGGTGGCGGCGGTGATGTTGGCCCGGACCGGCACCGTGTTGATCATCAGGCCCACAATGGATTCCGCGCCGGGCAGGTCCGTCGGCCGTCCCGAAACCGCGGTGCCGAACGCGACATCCGGCTGGCCGGTCATCCGCATCAGCACCTGCGCCCACGCGGCCTGCAGCACCGTGCTGACGGTGGTGCGGCAGGAACGGGCCAGCTCGCTCAGGGCCTGCGTGGTCTCGGCAGACACCTGGAAGTCTTCGACATCGCGCGGTCCGAGTCCCATCCGTTGCGGCGGGCCGACCAGGGTCGGGGTGTCGAAGCCGTCGAACACCTCGCGCCACGCCGCCTGGGCCGCGCCGCGATCCTGACCGGCCAGCCAGGTGACGAACTTGCGGTACGACGCGGCCGCGGGCAGCCGGTGCCCGTAGTAGCTGGCGAAAATCTCCTGTAGCAGAAGCGGTTTCGACCAGCCGTCCAGCACGATGTGATGATTGGTCAGCACAAACCGGTAGCGGTCTTCCGCGGTGCGCAGCAATGCCGCCCGGAAAGCGGCATTGTCGACGAGGTCGCAAACGGCGGCACGTTCGGCCGCGGACACCTGCTCGACCTGCCCGTCGACGTCACCGTCGTCCAATTCGAGGTACTGCCAAGTCAATTCGGGCTCAGCAGGCAGAATCTGTAGTGGCTCGTCGAAGTCGCCGCTGAAGCGGGCCACCAGGTGCGGATGCCGCGTCACGACGGTTTGTACCGCATCGCGCAGCCGGTCCGGGTCGACGGCACCGGTGATGCTGATGTCCAGCTGCACCGCATACAGATCGTCGCCGGCTGACGCCGAGGTCCTCCGCGGTGCTGGCGTGGAAGAACAGGCCCTGCTGCAACGGAGTCAGCGGCAACACATCAGCGACCTGGTCGCGTTGCTGAATTTCGTCGATTTGCTGCTGGTTGATCCGCGCCGGCGCGAGGTCGGACGGCGTCAAGCCGCCGCCGCCGCCGCGCACGTGTGCGCAGATGCCCGACAGAGCGTCGAACCACAGCTGGCTCAGCCGATCGATCTGAGCCTCGTCGAGTGCCGACGACGCCCATGTCCAGTTGGCCTGCAGCTGCGGGCCTTCCGCGCTGTCCATGGTGCCGGCGTTGAGTTCGACGGTGTGTCCCAGCGGCATTGCCACGGCTGTCGCTGCCGCGACGGCCGGCAAGTCGTCTTGGGAGATCTGCCACAAGTCACCGGAGAGGTCGGCCGCGCCGGCGCCCAGACGACCCAAGTAGTTGAACCCGATCACCGGATCGGATTTGTCCAGCTCGACGTCGGGGTTCACATACCGCAGCAGACCGTAGGTCAGCGGATCGGGCAGGGTACGCAGCTGCTCCTTGGCGTCCTTGATCACCGGCCCCAGCGCCGCCTCACCGGCTGCCACCTGCGACCAACCCAGCTCACCGACGGCCAGCGACACCGGGTACTTGGTGGTGAACCACCCGACCGTGCGCGACAGGTCCACATCGGCGGTCAATTCCTCGTGACGGCCGTGACCCTCGACGTCGATGCCGATCGGCGAGCCGCCGGTCCCCAAAAATTCGGCCCAGGCCAACCCGAACGCAATCAACAGAATGTCTTGCACCCCAGCGTGAAACGCCGCCGGCACCTCACCCAACAGCAGCCGGGTCGTCTCGACATCCAGCCCGACCGACAGTTGTCCGGCCGTGGCAAACGTGTCCACCGCGGGTTGTACTGCCGGCAGCGCGGCGGGTGTGGCCGCCACCTGCCGCCACGCCTCTGCCTGGGCTACGACTTCGGGGACGCGCGCGTGCTCGTCGAGCAGCGATGACCACCGGGCGAACGACGTGCCCGGCACGGGCAACGCCACCTCTTGCCCGCTGTGATGCTGGGCCCAGCCAATGTTGAGGTCTTCCAACAGGATTCGCCACGACACACCATCGACGGCCAGGTGGTGCATGATCAACACCAACTGAGACGTAGAACTGACCCACAACGCACTCAGCATCGTCCCGGCAGCCAGGCTCAACCGCGACCGCGCCCCGACGAGCGCCTCGTCGGACAACACATCCACCGACTGCAGCAGAGCGGCCGCATCCACCGAACCGACCTCGGGCACCCACAACGACCAACCACCGGCGCCGTCGTCGTCCACCCGCAGTCGCAACATCGCGTGCCGATCCACCAACGCCTGCAGCACCACCGCCACGTCGGCTTCGGTCACCCCGTCGGGGGCCTGTACGACCATCGTCTGGTTGAACTGCTCGACCGGTCCGTCGGTCTCCTGCAGCCAACGGATGATCGGCGTGGCCAGCACCTCGCCGAGCCCCTCGTCAACCGCGCCATCGCCCTCGGTAGCCAGGCGCGCCACTCGGGCCAGCCGGGCCACGGTCTGCTCGACGAAAACGTCACGCGGACGGCACACCACACCGGCCGCCCGGGCCCGCGCCACCACCTGCATCGACAAAATGCTGTCGCCGCCGAGGTCGAAGAAGGAGTCGTCGACCCCGACCCGCTCGACCCCGAGCACCTGGGCGTAGATCCCGGCCAAAATCTCCTCGACCGCATCGGCCGGGGCGCGATAACTATCGACGTCCTGGTATTCCGGCGCGGGCAGGGCGCGGGTGTCGAGTTTGCCGTTGACCGTCAACGGCAGCGCGTCCAACACCACCACCGCGACCGGCACCATGTACGTCGGGAGCCGCTCGGCCAGCTGGCTGCGAATCTCGGTCGGGTCCGCAGTTCCGGTGACATAGCCGACCAGGCGCTTGTCGCCGGGACGGTCCTCGCGGGCGATCACCGCCGCCTGCGCCACCCCATCCAGGGCGGCCAGCGCTGCCTGGATCTCACCGAGTTCGATGCGATAGCCGCGGATCTTGACCTGCTTGTCGGCGCGGCCCATGTAGCGCAGCTGGCCATCGGTCCCCCAGGACACCAAGTCCCCGGTGCGATACATCCGCGATCCGGGCCCGCCGAACGGGCAGGCGACGAACCGCGTCGTCGTCAGATCCGACCGGCCGATATATCCGCTCGCCACGCCGCCGCCGGCGACATACAACTCGCCGACCACCCCGGGCGCGACCGGCCGCAACCAGCCGTCCAGCACGAAGAAGGCCAGATGCGCCAACGGCACCCCGATGGGGCTGCTGTTGCTGTCGATGTCGGCGTCGACGATTTCCCGGAACGAGGCATGCACGGTCGTTTCGGTGATGCCGTACATGTTGATCATGCGCGGCAGTCCCGGGTGGTTGTGCAACCACGTCTGAAGGCGTTGTGGCTCAAGCGCTTCCCCGCCGAAGACCACCGTCTGAAGCTTCAGCTGTTGTCCCAGCTCGGGCTGGAGCGCGTCGGCGGCTTGCAGCGCATAGAACGCCGACGGAGTCTGGCTCAACACGCTGACTTGTTCGGTGACCAGTAGCGCGTGCAGGTCTTCCGGTGAGCGGACCACGGAGTCGGGCACCACGACCACCCGGCCGCCGTGCAGCAGCGCGCCCCAGATCTCCCACACCGAGTAGTCGAAGGCCAGGGAATGGCACTGCGTCCATACCTGTCCCAGCTCCATCTCGGCGTCGAGCGACTCCAGCAACTGGGTCACGTTGCGATGAGTGACGGCCACGCCCTTGGGCTTACCGGTGGTGCCTGAGGTGTAGATGATGTAGGCGACGTGGTCGGCCGCGGGTGTCGGTAATGCGGTATTGGGTTGAGCGCCGATGCTCGGGTCGTCGATGTCGATGGCCAGCAGGTCGGCGCCGTCGAGCCGCGGGCGCAGATCCGCGGTGGTGACAGCGGCGATCGGCGCGGCATCGGCGAGCATGAACTCCATCCGTGCCGTCGGATGCGCGGGGTCCATCGGCAAGTACGCCGCCCCCGTCTTCAACACCGCCAGCAGGGACACGATCGCCCCGCCGGACCGGTTGAGCAACACCGCTACCCGCTCGCCGGGGCCAGCCCCACGATCGGATAGCAAGTGCGCCAACCGGTTTGCGGCCTCGTCGAGTTCGCGGTAAGTCCACGACCGCTCGCCGCAGTTGACCGCCACCGCCTCCGGGGCGCGCGCGACCTGTGCGGCGAACAGCTCAGGAATCGATACCGGCGGGCTCGTGGGCTGCGTCAGCACCGCCCGGTTGCCCCATTCCTCGAGCCGGGAATGCTCATCGCTCTCGAGCAGATCAATCGACGACAGCCGTCGGGTGGGATCGGTGGTCATGGTGACCAGGACCTGCCGCAACCGCTCGATCAGCGTGTCGACGGTGGCGACGTCGAAGACCTGGGTGTCGAATTCGACGCGCAGGCTCAGTTCGTGGCCCGGCGACACCACCACCGAAAGCGGGTAGTGGTTGAATTCGCGGCTGCTGAAATCGGTGATGGCCAACTCGTGCACGCCAAACAGGGCGCCGGTGTCGATCGGGTAGTTCTCGTAGAGGAAAAGAGTGTCGAACAGCTGGTCGTGACCGGTCACCCGGTGGATATCCCGCAGCGCCAGGTAGTCGTACTCGAGGGTGTCGTTGTGGTCGCGTTGCAGCTGGCCCATCAGGTCGGCGATGGTGGTCGTCGCCGTGGCGTTGGCCCGCACCGGCACCGTGTTGATCAACAGACCCACCAGCGATTCCGCTCCGGCCAACTCGGTGGGCCGGCCGGAGACCGCGGTTCCGAAGGCGACGTCCTGATGGCCGGTCAGCCACATCAGGACCTGCGCCCACGCCGCCTGCAGCACGTTGCTGACGGTGGTGTGGTGCGAGCGGGCGAGCTCGGTGAGGGCCTGGGTCGTGTCGGCGGCCACCCGATACGATTCGACGCCCCGCTCCGCGGGCTGGCCGGGCGGACTCACCAAGGTGGGCGTGTCAAAGCCGGCCAGCACTTCGCCCCACGCCGCTTGGGCGGCGTCGCGATCCTGCTCGGACAGCCAGCTGACAAAGCTTCGGTACGACGGGGCCGCGGGCAACCGCTGCCCGTAATAGAGCGTGAAGATTTCCTGCAGCAGGATCGGCAGCGACCAGCCATCGATCACGATGTGGTGGATGGTCACCACAAGCCGGTGCCGGTTGTCTCCGGTGCGGATCAACGCCACCCGGAAGACCGGCTGGTCGGCGATGTCGCAGACCGCGGCGCGTTCGGCGGCGCACAGCCGCTGGACCTGGTCGTCGACTTCGGCGTCGCCGCCGTCCAGCTCGACGTACTCCCACGCCAAGACGGGGTCGGCCGGGATGATCTGGATCGGCTCGTCGAACTGTTCGGAGAACCGCGCCGCCAGGTTGGGGTGGCGGTTGACCACCGTCTGCACGGCCTTGCGTAACCGGTTCTGGTCGAGCGGGCCGGTCAGGGTGATGCCCAGTTGCACCGCATACAAGTCGTCGCCGGAGCCCTCGGCGAGGGCGGTGTGGAACAACAGTCCCTGCTGCACGGGGGTCAGTGGCAGCACGTCGGCAATCCGCATCTGGCCGGACAGGTCGTCGATCTGCTGCTGGCTCAGACGCGCCGGGGCGAGATCGGACGGCGTCAAGCCTCCGCCACCACCGCGCACGTGCGCGCAAATGCCGGCCAGGGCGTCGAACCACAATTGGCTGAGCCTGTTGATCTGGGTCTCGTCGAGTGCTGAAGGCGCCCAGGTCCAGTTGGCATGCAAATGCGGACCGGCTTCGCTGTCGATCGTGCCGGCGTTGAGTTCGACGGTGTGTGCCAGCGGCATGGCTATCGCCGCGGCGGCATCGGCCAGGGCGAGGCTTTCCTGGCTGACCCGCCATAGATCATCGGAGAGCTCGGCCGCCGAGGCGCCCATGCGGCCCAAGTAGTTGAAGCCGATCGCCGGGTCGGTCCCGGCCAGGTCCACCTCGGGGTTCAAGTACCGCAGCAGACCGTAGGTCAGGCCCTCGGGCAGGGCGCGAAGCTGTTCTTTGGTGTCTTTGATGATCGCCCCGAGCGCCGGGTCGCCGGCGATGACCCGCGTCCAGTCCAGCCCAGCCACGGTCAACGACACGGGGTATTTGGTGGTGAACCATCCCACCGTGCGCGACAGGTCCACGTAGGGAGTCAGCTCTTCGTGGCGCCCGTGACCCTCGACATCGATGCCGAGCGGCGTACCGGGGGTGCCCAAAAATTCGGCCCAGGCCAACCCGAACGCGATCAACAGAATGTCTTGCACCCCAGCGTGAAACGCCGCCGGCACCTCACCCAGCAGCAGCCGGGTCGTCTCGACATCCAGGTCCACCGACAACCGCCCGGCACTGGCGTGCGTATCCACCGCCGGCTGTACCGCCGGCAACACGGCCGGGGTAGCCGCGACCTGCCGCCAGGCATCCGCCTGCTGGACAACGGCCGCGGCGCGGGCGTGCTCTTCGAGCAGTGCGGACCAGCGGGCAAACGACGTCCCCGGATCCGGCAACGCCACCTCTTGCCCGCTGTGATGCTGGGCCCACGCAATGTTGAGGTCTTCCAACAGGATTCGCCATGACACGCCATCGACGGCCAGGTGGTGAATGATCAACGCCAACTGGGACGTAGAGGTAACCCACAGCGCGTTGAGCATCGTCCCGGTGGCCGGGTTCAGCCGCGACCGCGCCTCGACGAGCGCCTCGTCGGACAACACGTCGACGGAATGCAGGAGACCAGCTGCAGACACCGAACCGACGTCGGGCACCCAAAGCGACCAACCGCCGGTGCCGTCGTCGTCGGCACGCAACCGCAAGGTGGCATGCCGATCCACCAAAGCCTGCAGGACCACCGCCACGTCGGCTTCGGTCACTCCGGCCGGGGCCTGCACCACCATCGTCTGGTTGAACTGCTCGACCGGTCCCTCGATGTCCTGCAGCCAACGGATGATCGGGGTGGCAAACACTTCGCCCAGACCCTCATCGACCGCGCCGATCTCACCGGTTGCCACACTGGCGACCTGGGCCAGCCGGGCCACGCTCTGCTCGACGAAAATGTCACGCGGACGGAACAACACACCGGCCGCCCGGGCCCGGGCCACGACCTGCATCGACAAAATGCTGTCGCCGCCGAGGTCGAAGAAGGAGTCGTCGACCCCGACCCGCTCGAGCCCCAGGATCTCGGCGTAGATAGCGGCCAGGACCTCTTCGACCGCGGTCGTCGGAGCACGGTAGGTACCACCGACGTTGTGGTATTCGGGCGCCGGCAGGGCGCGGGTGTCGAGCTTGCCGTTGGGAGTCAGCGGCAGCGCCTCCAAGACGACCACCGCGGCCGGCACCATGTACGCCGGCAGCCGCTCGGCCAGCCTCGCGCGCGCCGCGTTGGGGTCGACGGTGCCGGTGACATAGCCGACCAGCCGCTTGTCGCCGGGGCGGTCCTCGCGGGCGACGACTGCCGCCTGCTTGACGTCGTCCAGCACGGCCAGGGCGGCTTGAACCTCACCCAGCTCGATGCGATACCCACGGATCTTGACCTGTTCGTCGGCGCGCCCGAGGTAGAGCAGTTGTCCATCGTCGCCCCACGAGACCAGGTCTCCGGTGCGATACATCCGCTCCCCCGGCTGCCCGAACGGGCACGCCACAAAGCGCGACGACGTCAAACCGGCCCGGCGCACGTATCCGCACGCCACGCCGGCACCGGCGACATACAGCTCACCGACCACGCCGGGTGGCACCGGCTTCAACCATCGGTCCAGCACAAACAACGCCGCGCCGGGGACCGGCGAGCCGATCGGCACCACACCCGATCCCGGCTACCAGCGGGGCGCTGATCGCCACACACACCGTGGTCTCGGTGGGGCCGTAGCCATTGACCATCACTCGTCCGGGCGCCCACTGATCCATGACCTCGGCCGGGCAGGCCTCGCCCGCGACCACCAGCGCCGCCGTCTCCAAACCCTCGGGCGACAGCATCCCGACTGCCGAAGGCGTCTGGGTGAGCACGCTGACGTGTTCGCCGACCAGCAAGGCGTGGAAGTCTTCCGGCGAACGAGCCACCGTCTCGGGCACCACTACCAGCCGCCGGCCTCCGAGCAGGGCAGCCCAGATCTCCCAGACCGAAAAGTCGAAGGACAGGGAGTGACACTGCGACCACACCCCGGTCCGCGGTAGGCCGGCATCGAAGGAGGCAAACAGTTGCGTGACGTTGTGATGAGTGACGGCAACACCTTTGGGCGTGCCGGTGGTGCCGGACGTGTAGATGATGTGGGCGATGTTGTCCGGATCCGGCGTCGGCAGTGCGGTGCTGGGCTGGGCGTCGATGCGGGGATCGTCGACGTCGATGACCACCAGATCGTGTCCGTCCAACCGCGAGCGCACGTCTGCGGTGGTCACCGCGGCCGTCGGCGCGGCGTCGGCAAGCATGAACTCCGTCCGCGCCGTCGGCAGTGCCGGGTCAATCGGCAGATAGGCCGCACCGGTCTTCAAAACCGCCAGGATCGCGATGATCGCGTCAGCCGAGCGGGAAAACTGAAGGGCCACACAGTCGCCCGGGCCAACACCCTCGCTTGCGAGCAGGTGCGCCAATCGGTTGGCGGCCTCGTCGAGTTCCCGATATGTCGTGGATCGGCCCTCGAAGGTCACCGCCACTGCCTCGGGGGTGCTCTGCACGTGTTCGGCGAACACCGCCGGAATCGATACCTTCTGCGGTGCGGGCTCGGTCAGCACCGCCCGGTTACCGATCTCGTCGAGGCGGGCCGCGTCACCGGCCTCGAGCGCCTCGATTGACGACAGCGGCGCCGTGGGGTCTTCGGTCATCGCCAACAGCACCCGCTGCAACCGCGCTGCCAGATCGGCGACATCAAAATTCGCAAACGGCTGCCCGGGACCTGCCGTACTCAGGAACAGTTGATCGCCGGCACCGAGGAAGAAAAACCCGAAGTGACCCACCGGGCCATGGTTTGTGTACGTCGCGTGTGCCGGCGCACCAGCAAGGTTCAGACTCAGGCGCGACGGGATGAAATTGACGCCCACCCGATTTGCGTCCTGCCTGGGACCGCCCTCGTCCTCCAGGGCATGTACCGGGTACCGCTGATGTTGCAACAGCTCCCGAATTCGCGTATCGACATGGGCGCAAAATTCGGCAACCGTCGACTCCGGGGACGTCGTCAACACGAGGGGACAACCCCGGCAAGCATCGCGGGCAGCGTCTTGGACTCTGGGGTCACCCGGCGGCTGACCGGGAAGTCGAGCACCACCTCGTTAGCGTTGCCAGACCATCCGCGCACCAACAGCGCGCACGCGGCGGTAATGGCCGAATACCGACGGACCCGTAACTGTTTCGTCAACTGTTGCATTCGGCTCACAACCGATGGGTCCAACTGAGCAGACGCGGAAGTCAAATACGGATCACGCTCGGTGGTGGCCTGCGGTAGCCGATAATGGAATCCCGTTTCGGAGGGAAGGTGTTCCTTCCAGTAGGCCTCGTCGTCCTGATAGTCGGCGGACGCCTCGTAGCCGGACTCGCAGTCAATCAAGTCCTGCAGGGAAGCGAAGTACGCGTCGGGCACCGGTTCACCGGCAACAAGAGCCGTGTAGACGGTGGCGACCCGGCGACTCACCAGCGCGATGCCCATGCCGTCCACCGCGATGTGGTGGCAGCAAGCGAACAAATAGAATTCACTATCTTGTGTCTGAAATAACACAAATGTGAATAGCGGACCAGAGAATGGCATTGGCGTCCGCTGAATTGACGACGCCATTTCGCGGGTTTTTCGCACGGGATCGTCCGCGCCTCTTACATCATGGAAGCCAAGCTCTGTGTCCGGATAATCGACGGCCTTTTGTAAAACGTGGCCATCGGCTTCGAAGAACGCGGCACGGCCCGGTTCAGCCTCTGCGACTACTCGCCGGATCGCCTGCTCCAGCAAATCGCGATCGACGGCGCCTTCGATCCGCACCAAAAGACCAAGCTGCCACTCGGTACCCGCGAAACCGGCCTCCTGCGAGAGCCAAATGTCGAGCTGTCCCCGAGTAAGCGAGTGTGCTTGCTCACCGCGTTCCATGTGAGTCCCCCAAAGCTCCACCCGAGTCCCCGTACCCAGGCGGTTTACTTATCAAAACTCCGACCCGCTGCCAGCCGATCGCGCAGACTCTTCGGCCGGATATCGGGCCAGTTCTGTTCGATGTAGTCCAGACATGCCGCCCGGTCCGCTTCGCCATGAACCACCTGCCATCCAGCGGGAACGTCGGCGAAGGCCGGCCACAGGCTGTGTTGCTCCTCGTCATTGACCAAGACGAAAAAACTGCCATTATCGTCGTCGAACGGATTGGTGCTCACAGTTCTCCAGGCGTTCTCTCGATATAAGTGGGATCGTTCCAAACCATACTGGAGGCCAACAGGCTCGGTCGGGCGTTTCGACAAAGTTCCCGGTGTGATCTGTTAAGCACTCGTGACACCAGTTGGTAATTCGGTGTACGGCGCAACGCGCGGGCGTCGACGCCTCGGAGTGCAGTGACCTGCAGCGACGGCTTTGGCTGTGTATCGACAGCCCAGAGTACGGTATGCACGGCTAGAAGACGACCAGGTAAAGCTCTCGTTGCTTGTTGGTTGCCGGGAGTAGATACGGCCGCAACCGGCCCGCTGCGGGGACCCGCAAGATCAGCCTGGAACCTGGCTACGGAAGGCCGCAGTAGACGCGAGGAGACAGCGGGCATGACACGGTGGCGATCGGGGCGCGAAGACCGATGTCATCGCGCGATTGGGCGGGCCCGTTTTCCCGTCAAAGTCGGATCACCCGACGTCGATCTGAAGCCGACAATTCGCACGCTCATCGACATCAGCGACCCCCCGCACTTCGTTAGCTGGCGCCCGCCAGCCGGCGCCTTCTGTGGCCCTTCTGCGCGCGGAATGTAATATGTATCACCATTGCTCGGGACGATGACGCACATGACACCCGCTTCGGGGGGCGGTTGCAGCACATTGATACCGTGCAGTAACGCACGCACTACGAGTTACGATCCCATATCGGGTTACCAAAGATCTGATGTCGGGCCCAGAGGCATGGTTTACTCATCAAGATCTGGTCGCACTCGCCGAACGCCGCTCGTTTGAGCTGACCGCCGCAGGTCGTGGCGTGGTGCGACCGAGGTGTAGTACAGTTTGAGCGGCTGACATAGCGAGTCTGTGAACGGGTTTGAAGGGGGTGCGGTGGTCGAACACCATGTTCGAGCCCGGTCCGACGTCGCCACCGAGGGGGGCCAGGACGTGAGCCAGCCTGCCGGCCGCTTCCGGCGGTTCGGTCGCCAGCCTTCGCCCGGATCTCAACCGCCCGACGGGCCCCGGAAGGGCCGGCGGAATCCCGGAGCAGGAGCATTCAAGTTCCTGGGCCGGATCTGGATCCCGCTGCTCATCGTGGCGGTACTCACTGCCGGCGGATTTACGGTGTCTCGGTTGCACGGGATATTCGGCTCTGAGAAACGCCAGTCGTATGCCGACACCAGAGTCAAAGACAGCAAACCGTTCAACCCCAAGCATTTGAAGTACGAGGTGTTCGGAGCGCCGGGGACCGTCGCCGACATCAGCTATTTCGACGTCAACGCCGACCCGCAGCACGTCAACGCGGTCACGCTGCCGTGGTCGATGGATCTTTCGACAACGCTGCCGTCCATCGTGGGAAACGTGGTGGCACAAGGTGATACCGACACCATCGGCTGCCGCATCATCGTGGATGGCACCGTCAAGTCCGAGAAGGTTTCGCATGAAGTGAACGCCTTCACGTACTGCGTGCTGACGGCTGCATGAGCGACGAAAACATGGGCACGGAGCGGCCCGCGCGACCATTCGTAGCGCGGACGATCCACCGGTTTTCGATCCTCATCATCTTGGGGTGGCTGGGGCTCACCGTCTTCTTGACCGTCAGCGTCCCCCCGCTGGAGGTAGTCGAGCAACAGCATTCGGTCTCGCTGAATCCCGTAGAGGCGCCGTCCTTTAAGGCGATGGGACGCCTCGGCCAGGACTTCAAGGAATCCAATTCCGGCGCTCTCGCGATGATCGTGTTGGAGGGCGACCAACCCCTCGGCCAGGACGCTCACAAGTACTACGACGAGTTGGTGCGTCGGCTCGAAGCCGATACAAAGCATGTCCAGCATGTGCAGAATTTCTGGGGCGATCCAGTCACGGCGGCCGCCGCGCAAAGTATCGACGGCAAGGCCGCATATGTGCAACTGAACCTTGGCGGTAGCCAAGGTGCGACCGCGGGCGACGAATCAGTACAGGCCATCCGGAGTATCGTGGCCGGACTGCCTACCCCGCCTGGGCTCAAGGTCTACGTGACCGGGCCCGCGGCAACCGTCGCGGATATGAACAAAGCGGGTCAACAGACCGTCACGACGGTCACCCTCGCGAGCCTTTCAGTGATCTTCATTACGTTGATGCTCGTCTATCGATCGCTCTTTACCGTCATTCTTTTGTTGCTGATGGTCGGGCTACAACTGACGGTATCCCGCGGAATGGTCGCCCTTCTCGCCTATCACGGCGTTATCGGTCTCACTACCTTCGCCGTTAACCTGCTGGTGGCCGCGGTCATCGCCACGGGAACCGACTATGGAATATTCTTCGTCGGGCGATATCAGGAGGCCCGGCAGGACGGCGAAGATCGCGAAACCGCTTTCTATACGACGTTCAGCAGTGTCGCGAAGGTTGTCTTGGCTTCCGGCCTGACAATCGCCGGGGCGGTTCTTTGCCTGAGCTTTACCCGGCTGCCCTATTTCCAGCCGCTGGGCCTTCCCAACGCGGTCGGTATCGCCGTTGCGGTCCTGGTCGCGCTCACGCTCGGGCCGGCACTTCTGGTTGTCGGAGGCCGTTTCGGCCTCTTCGAGCCGAAACGGAAGCTCCGGGTTCGCGGGTGGCGACGAATAGGCACGGCGATCGTTCGCTGGCCCGCACCCATTCTCATCTCGACAATAGCGATCGCCCTCATTGGGCTGCTGACCCTGCCGGGATACAACCCCAGCTATGACGACCAAAAATTTATCCCGGAGGATATTCCCGCCAGCGTCGGGAATGCGGCCGCAGGCCGGCATTTTCCCGAGTCGCGAATGATGATGCCTGAGATCCTTTTGGTCGAAGCTGATCACGACCTACGCAACCCCACGGATATGCTGGTATTGAATCAATTGGCCAAGGGCATCCAGGCGGTGTCGGGCGTTTCGACCGTTCAAAGCGTGACTCGGCCCGAGGGAACCCCGCTCGCTCACACCAGTATTCCGTACATCATGAGCATGTCGCAGTCGTCTCAGATGACAAATATGGCGTTCCAAAAGGACCGCATGAATGACATGCTGAAGCAGGCCGAAGCGATGGGCAAAATGATTGGCCTGATGCAGCACATGTTGGGCCTGATGAAAGAGCTCACCGCCACGACTCATGACATGGTCGCCCGAACACATGTCATTCAGAAAGCCACCGCGGAGTTGCGAGATCGTATTTCGGACTTCGAGGATTTCTACAGGCCGTTCCGCAGTTATTTCTACTGGGAAAAGCATTGCTACGATGTTCCCGTCTGCTTCGCGATTAGATCCGTGTTTGACGCAGTCGATGGCGTTGACGAAGTCAATGATAAGTTCACCGAATTGGTGGCAGACCTCGATAAATTGGATGTGCTCTTGCCGCAGCTTGTTCTGCAAATCCCGCAGCTGATCGACACCATGCAGAGCATGCGGACCATGATGCTGACGATGCATAGCACCATGGCAGGGACCATCGGCCAGATGGAGGTGAATGGCGGCGCTAGTCCGAACGCCATGGGGCAGGCATTCGACTCCTCCAAAAACGACGACACTTTCTACCTGCCGCCGGGCGATTCTCGAAAGCTCGGACGCCTTCAAGCGTGTCATGAAGATCTTCCTGTCGCCGGACGGGAAGAACGCCCGTCTGCTCATTGCGCAAAAGGGCGATCCGGCAACGCCGGAGGGCCTCTCGCGGGTCGAACCAATAAGGACAGCCGCCGAGGAGTCGCTGAAGGGCACTCCGCTGGAAGATTCCAAGATCTACCTCACCGGGACCGCAGCGGTGGTGAAGGACCTGGTCGACGGCGCCAAATACGATCTGTTGATCGCGGGAGTCGCCGCGCTCTGCCTTATTTTCATCATCATGCTGATCATGACGCGCAGTTTTCTCGCCGCGCTGGTCATCGTGGGTACGGTATTGCTTTCACTGGGCGCGTCCTTCGGGCTGTCCATATTGGTGTGGCAGTATTTGCTTGGACTGCAAATACACTGGACGGTCCTGTCGATGTCGGTGATCGTCCTCTTGGCCGTGGGCTCTGACTACAACTTGCTACTTGTCTCCCGGATGAAAGAGGAACTAGCCGCCGGCATAAACACCGGCATCATCCGCGCAATGGCGGGTACCGGGAAGGTGGTCACCAACGCGGGCCTGGTGTTCGCGTTCACGATGGCGTCCATGGCGGTCAGCGACCTGCGCAGCATCGCGCAGCTGGGCACCACGATCGGTATGGGTCTGCTCTTCGACACCCTGGTGGTGCGCGCCTTCATGACACCGGCCGTCGCGGCGTTGCTGGGACGCTGGTTCTGGTGGCCGCAACAAGTGCGCACCCGCCCCGCAAGCCAAATGCTGCGGCCTTTGGGATCCCGCCCGTTGGTACGTTCGTTGCTGCTGAAAGAAACGCGGTGAGCGCCGCATGACCACCGAACCCGTGCCCACCGAACGCCCTACGGCCCGCGACCAGCGACCGGCCGTAGCGCAGGACGGTCCGTAAGCTGTCGGTGCTCACCATCCTGGGCTGGGTGGCCCTGACGCTGCTCGTGACTTTCGGAGTTCCGTCGCTGGAGCGTGTCGGGCGCGAGCACTCCGTACCATTGGCCCCGCAGGACGCGCCGGCGGTGCAGGCGATGATGCGGATGGGCAAGGTCTTCAAAGAGTCCGATTCGGATAGCTTTGTGATGATCGTGATCGAGGGTCAACAGGAGCTCGGGGACAACGCTCACAAGTACTACGACAAATTGGTTCGCGAGTTAAAAGCCGATACGAAATATGTTGAGCATGTGCAGGATCTCTGGGGAGATCGACTCACCGCCGCAGGTGCACAAAGTGCCGATAGCAAGGCCGTATACGTCCAACTAAATCTCGCCGGAAACCAAGGCACGTCGTAGGGCCAGGACTCCATTCCCTCCGTCCGGAGTATTATCGCGCGGACATCCGCCGCCGCCCGGGCTGAAGGCCTATGTCACCGGTCCGTCGGCGCTATTTTCGGACATGCAACAGGCCGGCGATCGATCCATTCTGAAGATGACCGCGGTCGGCGCGGCGATAATTTTCGTGGTGCTGATGTTTGTCTACCGGTCGATCATCACGGTGATTTTGCTCTTGCTCACAGTCGGAATCGAAGTATTGGCGGCCCGGGGAATCGTCGCGTTTCTCGGCGATCAACAGCGTGGTGCAACTGTCGACGTTCGCCGTCAACCTGCTGGTGGCCCTCGCGATGGCGGCCGGAACCGACTACGGGATCTTCTTCTTCGGCCGGTATCAAGAGGCTCGTCAGGCCGGCGAGGATCGGGAGACGGCCTACTACACCACCTTCCGCGGGGTTGTTCCCGTCGTCTTGGGTTCCGGTCTCACGATCGCCGGAGCCATGTTGTGCCTGAGCTTTACCCGGATGCCCATCTTCCAGACCATGGGCGTGCCGTGCGCCGTAGGCCTGGTCGTTTCCGTCGTGATCGCGCTGACGTTGGTTCCGGCGGTGCTGACCGTCGGAAGTGGCTTCGGGCTGCTCGACCCCAGGCGGGCGATCCGTTTCGGTCGATGGCGCCGGATCGGCACGGCAATTGTCCGGTGGCCCGTGCCCATTCTCGTCGCGACGATCGCCGTCGCGCTGGTCGGATTGGTGACGCTCCCGGGCTACCAGACGAGCTACAACAACCGGTTCTATATGCCCGACGATATTCCAGCCAACGTCGGATATGCGGCCGCCGACCGCCATTTCTCCCAAGCGCGGATGATGCCCGAAATTCTGATGGTCGAATCGGATCACGATATGCGCAATCCGGCCGATTTCATCGTCCTGCACAGGCTGGCGAGGGGAGTATTCAAAGTTCCAGGAATTGCTCGGGTCCAGGGCATAACGCGCCCTGAGGGAACGCCGATTGAACACACCTCGATACCCTTCATGCTCAGCATGCAAAACTCGGCCCAGACACAAAATATCAAGTACATGAAAGCCCGTATGGACGACATGCTCCAGCAGATCGCCATGATGGACGTGCAGATGGCGTCGATGAAGCGCCTTTACGCATTACAGACAGAGCTGACAGCCCTTACGCACGACTCGATCACCAAAACCGACCAAATGACGGCGATCTTGTACGAGCTGCGAAATCATTTTGCAGATTTTGAAGATTTCCTCAGACCAATTAAAAGCTATTTTTATTGGGAAAAACATTGCTTCGATATCCCCATATGTTGGTCCTTGAGGTCGATATTTGACACGCTCGACGGAATCGACGACCTGAGCGATAAACTCGGGGATCTCCTAGTGGACCTCCACAAATTGGATGTGCTGCTGCCGCAGCTACTCGAGCAGTATCCCCAGATGATCGCGACCATGCAGTTCTTCAAGACGACGACGCAGACAATGCACAGCACGATGTCTGGAATCATTGGCCAGGTAGACGTCGACAATAAGGACGCCACCACCATGGGCCAGGCGTTCGATAACTCTAAAAACGACGATTCGTTCTACCTGCCTCCGGCGGTTTTCAAGAACCCGGACTTCCAGAAGGCGATGGCTCAATTCTTGTCACCCGACGGGAAGTCGGCCCGATTCATCATTTCCCATAAGGGTGACCCTGCATCGCCCGACAGCGTGGCGCGCGTCGACAGAATAAAGACGGCGGCCGAAGAAGCGCTCAAGACGACGCCCCTGGAAGACGCCAAGATCTATCTGGCCGGTACCGCGTCGACCTTCAAGGACTTCAGAGACGGCTCCAAATTCGATCTATTGATCGCGGGAATCGGCGCGCTCTGCCTGATTTTCACCATCATGCTGATCATCACCCGCAGTTTTGTGGCCGCGCTGGTAATCGTGGGTACGGTGGCTCTTTCGCTCGGCTCATCGTTCGGCCTTTCGGTGCTCATCTGGCAGTACATTTTGGGCATTAAGTTGTACTGGATGGTCCTGCCTATGTCTGTGATCGTCCTTCTGGCGGTGGGGTCTGACTACAACTTGCTGCTGGTATCCCGGATGAAAGAGGAAATAGGTGCCGGTATAAAAACCGGCATCATCCGCGCAATGGGCGGTACCGGTAAGGTCGTGACCAACGCCGGTCTGGTGTTCGCTTTCACCATGGCTTCGATGGCGTCCAGCGATTTGCTGATCATCGGCCAGGTCGGTACGACCATCGGCTTGGGCCTGTTGTTCGACACCCTGATCGTGCGCTCGTTCATGACTCCCACGATCGCCGCGCTGCTCGGACGTTGGTTCTGGTGGCCCCAGATAGTCCGTCCGCGCCCGGCCAGCCAAATGCTGCGGCCTGAAGGTACGCGCCCGGTGGTCCGCGCTTTGCTGGGCCAGGAGCACGCCGACGACGCGCCCACGGCCGAGATCCCGAGGCAATCGGTCTAATTGGTGATGCCGATTGCGAGCGCGGAAAAGTTTGAGCGCTTTTGGCTAACAATTTATAGATGGTCGCGCACTAAACGTTTTGCCGCGGCGCTCGAAAAGCACTGTCCCGAACCATATAACAGCAATACCGCCAACATACTGGCGCGCACCATGGAATACTCCCTACCGTGAGCTCACTGGCAATCGAAGTCGACGGCCTTGCGAAGACATTCGGGCGAAACACGCCTGCGCTGAATGGCGTCAGCTTCTCCGTTCCACCGGGAACAGTTTGCGGCCTGCTCGGCCACAACGGCGCCGGTAAGACAACCACGATCAATATCCTGTCTACGCTGATCCGTCCAAGTTCAGGCCGGGCCACTGTCGCCGGATACGACATTGCCCGCCAATCCGCCCAGGTGCGCGCCAGCATCTCGATGACCGGGCAGTTCATCACGTTAGACATGTTGCTCACGGGCCGGGAGAACCTAGTCCTATTCGGCAGACTGCGCGGGCTGCGTCGCAGCCAAGCGAAGGCCCGGGCTGACGAACTGATCGAACGGTTCGATCTTGTCGCTGCCGCCGACCGGGCACTAGCCACCTATTCCGGAGGGATGCAGCGGCGCGCTGACCTCGCCGCGGCCCTGATGGTGTCGCCTAAGGTGCTCTTCCTCGATGAGCCGACCGCCGGGTTGGATCCGCGCACCCGCCGCGATGTGTGGGCCCTGGTGAGCTCCTTGGCCGAGCAGGGAGTCACGGTGCTGCTGACCACGCAGTACCTCGAAGAGGCCGACGTGTTGAGCGACTCGATCGTCGTCATCGATCAAGGAAAGGTGATCGCCAGTGGCACCGCGGAGGAACTCAAGCGCCGCGCCGGGACCGGCTATTGCCAGGTGAGCCCGGCAAATCCGGACGACCTGCCCCAGGTCGCGGCGGCCCTGACGGGACTAGACGGAGTCATCGTCGACAGCGACACCAACTCGGTGTCGGTGGTTGCCCCAGGCGGAGTGGCTACCCTGGCCGACGTATTTCGCCGCGTCGATGCGCTCGGTGTCGAACTGGCCGACATTTCGCTGCGTAAGCCGTCGCTGGACGAGGCGTTCCTGCACATCACGGAACGGACCGTCGCCCGCTCGTGAGCGCCCTGGCCGCCCTCACCGAACGTTCGCTGATATCCGCGGCGCGCGACGGCGAGATGATTTTCGAAATCGTTTCGCCTGTCGCGTATTTGGCGGGTTTCAGCGTCGCGCTGCACGGCCTGATCGATACCGGGCACCTGAGTTATTCGCAGTATCTGGTGCCCGCAGTGGTCGTCCAGTCGATGATCTTCGTCGGGTTACTTACCGCCGACCGCGCGGTGCGCGACCATCTGAGTGGTCTGGGCAAGCGTTTGCGGACGCAGCCGATCTCCGCGGCAACCCCCGTAACCGCGCGCATGGCGGCCACCCTGGTCCGGGCCGCGCTAGCGCTCATAGTGGCGATGGTCGCCGGCTATGCGTACGGATTCCGGATGACGGGCGGACTGACCGAACGGCGTAGCCTTCGTGCTTATCGCGCTGCTATTGTGCCTGGCTGTCGGGCTGGGCGCCGACGCGTTGGGATCGAGTTCGAATAGCCTCCAGGGCGCCAGCTACACGTTGTTTGTCCCCCAGTTGCTGCTGTTTCTGTTATCCACCGGAATTGCCCCCGAGAAGACATTTCCCGCCTGGTTGCGTCCGTGGGTGCGCAATCAGCCGGTATCCCAGGTCGTCGAAACCCTGCGTGGCCTCGGCGGCGGTCATGTCTTGGTCAACAATTTGGCCGTCAGCCTGGCCTGGTGTCTGGGCATGGTGCTGGTCTTCGGCGCCATCACGGTGCGGATGCAAAGGCGGGGCTCGTGATATCTCAGCCCGAGATGCCAGGCTCGCTGCTGATCGAGAGCTGGTTGCAAGCCGGTCGACTCCTGATCCGGTGGCGGAGAGACCGAGCTGTGTTGATGGGCTCGTTGCTCTTCCCCATCTTCCTGCTGCGTTCTTTACCAAGTGGTCTTGGGCGAGCAGGTGCGTAGGGTCACCGGGATCGACAGCGCCTACGGCGTGGTCCCGTTCTGCGCGGTGCTGTCCGCGCTGTTCGGCACCCTGGGCAACGCGATCGGCATCACGATGGACCGCCAGTCGGGCGTGCTCAGCCGGATGTGGGTGCTGCCGGTGCACCGGGCAAGCGCGCTCACGGGCCGGCTCGCCGCGGAGGCCATTCGCGCTCCTCCTCGGTACGACACTTATCACCGCCCTCGGCATCATCGATGGGGTTGCGATTCACGCATGGCTGGGCGTCGTTACTGGTGTACGTTCTGATCCCGTCGCTCATGGCGGTCGGTTTCACGGCGATGGTGATCGCCCTCGTTATCCGCACCAACGGCCGCACCATCTTGACCTGGCTCATGGGCGGAACGGTCACGCTCGCCTTCCTCAACCCCGCGAACGACTCCAATTGAATCTCTACCCGAGTTGGCTTCAGCCATTTGTACGCTCGCAACCAGTATCGCCACCAGTCGAGACGATGCGGACACTGGCCCTCGGCGGACCAATCGTTGTTGCCGCTGACGATGACTATTGCCTGGGCGATCTTGCTGCTTGCGGTGTTCGTTCCCTGGGCTGTGCGCGGCTATCGGCGCGCCGCCGAATCCAGTGCGTGAGGCGGTTTCCCAGGTCTAGCCCTTGGCTTTGGCCCGTACCAGCCATTGACGAAAAACGGATTGGCGAACTTCCTTTTGCCTGAAGAACGCCAGCGTTCGGCCAGAAATCTCGATGGCCGCCGCCCAAAAGAATATGGGCAGCCGCTTCCTGAACTCCTTATCGACCATGCTGCTGATGCCGGTCACGTCGTTGTACAACGTGACAACTATGTCCATGTAGCGGATAACGAGCGCCGGGTTGGAGAAGCAGCGGATGTTGAAGTCCCAGTCGGCCCAAATCCTGTAGCGCAGGTTGTAGGGTCCAATACCGGCGAAAAGCTCGCGGCGATAGAAGATCGCCTGGTGGCACATATTCGTCTCGAAGAGCAGACGGTCGAGATCGAACTCGCCGGCATGGCGGGTCCCGGTTGAACGGTTGATCACATCGCCGTATACCAGGTCGCTGGGCTGATGGTCGCCGACGAAGGTGGCCACCCCGGCCAGCGTGTCGGCCTCATAGAGGGTGTCATCGCCGCCAAGGAAGAGCAACCAGGCCCCGCTTGCCATTGCCACTCCACGATTCATCGCGTCGTAGGGCCCCTGATCGGGACCGGAATGCATGACCAGTCGTGTACCGAGCTCGGAGGCAAAGCTTTTCGCGATGTCGAGGGTTCCATCGGTGGAACCACCGTCCACCAAGACCAGCTCAAAGTCGGTGCAGGTCTGTCGGACGACGCTGCGAAGGCAGGCGTCAAGAGTTGCCGCAACATTGAACGTGGGAACGATGATCGAAAACATCGGCGCAGTCATGGCGCTAGCTACGTTAGCAGCGTCGGCCCGGGCATGCGCCTCGCCCGCGCTCAATTATTCTTCCTGACGGAAAAAGACGCCGTCGGCCTGCAACATTTGGCCATCCCGCGGATCGACAAAGCACGGCAATAATCCCGTCAATATAAAGCCCATCGAATACACCAGATCGAGCGCTTGGTTAATGAGCATGCCACCGTCGTACAAAGGGAGGAATGACAATTCGAGTTGCAAACCGGCGCAACGGTCTTTTATCGTTGATTCGCCACCAGCAAGCACGTGCTGTTCAAAACCCTGAACATCAATCTTCAGAAAAGTTTTGTCGGTCGGCTTCAAGATTTCCGGCGCTACAGAGTCCAGCCGACGTATCGGCACTTCTTCGGCACCGACATAATTCGCCGGCGGGTAGGCGTCCTGATGGCGTTTCAACATTGGTAGGACAGAACTACTTTCGCCGGCATTGCCTGCGACATTCACCGAAATCGTGCCTTCGGTATCTCCCAGCGCACAACGCCGGCAATCCCAAAGGGGATCATTCGACGCATTACGCTCCAACCGCGAAAAAGGTTCCGAAAGCGGCTCGAAGGAGATCACTCGCCCCTTGAAGCCCGCCGAGCGTACACCGGCAGCATATTGCCCTGAGTTAGCTCCGATATCAAAGATCACATTTACTTTATGCGATTCAAGGTGCCTGATAAATTGGCGCTTTATATCCCGATCAGAATAGGAACGCGACAGCTGAAGTGCGACGCCACGTGCGATCAAGCCGGCACGACTAAACAAACTCATTCTGTGACACTAACACGCGAATACGTGAGCGGAATGGACTCCCTAACAACGGGACGACCGGAACGTGGACGACGGCTAACCGGCAGGATGCCGAGGCTCTCCCCCACCGACCCGCACCGGCGCCGGCGCGCTCATTTGCGCACCCCACCGGCGTTGGCGTGATACCACGCGACCGTCACCCCGACACCCTCTTGCAACGTAATTCGGGACTGCCATCCGGCCTCGCGCAGAACCGACACATCCAGCAGCTTGCGCGGCGTGCCGTCCGGTTTAGTTGAGTCCCAGCGTGTTTCACCGCGTGTAACCCACCGCTGTGGGCGACCATTTCGGCGATCTCAGCGATGGTGTGGTCGATGCCGGTCCCCACGTTGACGTGGCTTGGACCGTCGTAATGCTCCAGCAGGTGCAGGCAGGCGCCGGCGAGATCGTCGACGTGCAGCAACTCGCGCCGTGGCGTGCCGGTGCCCCAGTTCGTCACCTCCGGCGCGCCGCCGGCCTTGGCCTCCTCATATCTGCGGATGAGCGCGGGCAGCACATGCGAGTCCGACGGCGAAAAGTTGTCTCCCGGTCCGTAGAGATTGGTTGGCATCGCAGAGATCCACGGCCAGCCCATATTGCCGTCGGACCGCCTGGACCTGAAGGATGCCGGCGATCTTGGCAATGGCGTAGGCATCGTTCGTTGGTTCCAGCGCGCCGGTGAGCAGCGCGGTCTCCTTGATCGGCTGCGGAGCGAATTTCGGGTATATGCACGACGAGCCGAGGAACAGCAGCCGCGGCACCCGTGCAGCCACGGCCGCGTCGAGCAGATTGACCTGGATCTGCAGGTTTTCGGACAGGAACTCACCGGGATAGGTGTTGTTGGCCATGATGCCGCCGACTCGCGCCGCAGCATCGATAACGACGTGTGGCCTGGCGTCGAGAACGAAGCCAAACGTCGCAGCCCGATCCGTCAGGTCGAGTTCGCCGTGGGAGCGCAGCAGAAGATTGGTGAATCCCTCCGCCTGGAGCCCACGCAGCAGAGCGGAGCCGACCAAGCCGCGGTGCCCCGCGATATACACCGGCAACCGCGCGGTCCAGCACGCCGACTGACGTATTCATCTCGATCTGCTCAGTTCCAACCGGGAGGCATCGGGCTTGTCAATCCATGGCTTGCCGTCGCATTCCAGTGCCGCGATGTCCGCGTCGACCATGATCCGCGCCAGTTCGGCGGTGTGTACGGCGGCTTTCCACCCGACCGACTGCGCCGCCTTGGTCGCGTCGCCTATCAGCGAGTCCACTTCGGTGGGCCGCAGATAACGCTCGTCGAACTTCACGTGCTGCTCCCAGTCGAGCCCGGCATGCTCGAATGCGGTCTGGACGAACTCGCGCACGGTGTACCCGCGCCCCGGTCGCGAGAACGAAGTCGTCCGGTTCGGCGGCCTGCAGCATCCGCCACATTCCTTCGACATACTCGGGTGCGTATCCCCAGTCGCGGACCGCATCGAGGTTGCCCAGGTAGAGGTCTCCCTGAATGCCGGCCTTGATCCGCGCCACCGCGCGGGTGATCTTCCGGGTCACGAATGTTTCACCACGGCGTGGTGATTCGTGATTGAACAGGATGCCGTTGACCGCGAACATGCCGTAAGCCTCGCGATAATTGCGCGTCACCCAGTACGAGTAGACCTTTGCCGCGCCGTACGGCGAGCGCGGATAGAACGGCGTCTGCTCGTTCTGCGGCGGCGGCGACGCGCCGAACATCTCCGACGACGACGCCTGATAGAACCGGCAATCCACCTTGGACAGGCGAACGGCCTCGAGCAGCCGGATCGATCCCATGCCGGTGGTGTCGCCGGTGTGCACCGGTTCGTCGAAGCTGACCCGCACGTGCGACTGCGCCGCGAGGTTGTAGACCTCGTCGGGCTCGATCGTGCTCAGCAGCGTGACCAGACGGGTGCCGTCGGTGAGGTCGCCGTAGTGCAGGAACAAACGCGCATCCGACTGGTGCGGGTCGACGTACAGGTGGTCGATCCGCGAGGTGTTGAACGTCGAAGCTCGACGGATCAGCCCGTGAACTTCGTACCCCTTCACCAGCAGCAGTTCGGCGAGGTACGAGCCGTCCTGGCCGGTGATTCCGGTGATCAACGCTCGCTTCATCAGAGTCCCCCCGGGGTCGACGCGTCCTCGTCACCAAATGTCCGACATCCCATCATCGCGGCCGCTTCACTCCTCACGTTGCTGCATCTGTAAGGCCCCGCTGTCGACTCATAGTAAATGTCGCGGGCTAGAGACGTTGAGCGATGGGCACACTGATCGCCGCGGCGGCTGCGAATGAAGCGCTTCCAGGCCGCAGCTCAGAGCTTCTCTTCGGCGTTCGTCCGAGTATTGACCACAGGCAATCCTTTTAGGGAAGCCAGTCGCCGCTCGCCGCGCAGATAAGTCAGCCGGCCTTTGCTGTCCCTGGACTCGGCGAACTTGGATGTCACGTAGCCCTCCGCAGCGGTCAGTACCTTGAGTCCGTGCTGCAGGTCGGAGCGAACAAAATAAGCGTTGTTCCCTGCACTGTTGCTGCCGACAAAGTCATATCCGTTGGAATTAGCGAGGTCGCACATAGCCGGCAGCGAGGCGCCGAAGTACAGATTGTTGATGAGCGCTCTACTGAAATTCGGGTCGTAGGGGATCGTGATCGCGCGTTCGGCGCCGAACACGCTGTTGTACTCCATGATCGCGATCGCGGGTCGTACGGCAGTGAGGCCACGCCAGACCCAGTAGTCGTTGCCGTCAATGTCGATATGAAGAAGCCCGATCTCGCCTTCGAACCCATGATCCAGCATCAATTGGTTGACATTTTCTACCGTCACGAAGGTGCACGCGCTCTGGAGATCATGGCGCCACGAAATTTCGTCGCGCTTGATGACGGCGACGTTCCGATCGGAGCTATCCATCACCAGTCCGCGCCAGTTGTCGTTCAGCAGCAGGAATCGGGTGTTGGACTCTCGATAGTCCCCGACGCCGAATTCTACGAACGTCTCGCTCAATCCCGAAAGCCGATGGATGAGCCACTGAATGATGCCGTCGTCGCCGAATTGACTGAACACCGAGAATTCCACGTCGGCTAGGCCGTTGATCACTTCCCGTTCGCGCACCTGCCACGTGAGCCCGCGGCCAATCAGAGTGCGCTGCCTAGCTTCGCCCGCCGTCAGGGCTTGCGCGAGGAGGGCCAGCGGATTGAGATTGAGTTCCACGTGAGTCCTATTCCCGCTGCCCGCACCCGTCGCGGCCCGATCCGCGATCACTGATTCAGCAACTCTATTCTTAGCAAAGCATCGGCCCAAGAGGCAATGGGCATTGAGGGTCGTCACGCTGTCCGCTAACTTGCTTCGAATATCAAGGTACCCAACGGCTTCCGCGCCAAACACCAGCCAGTAGTCGGATTTTGGCGCCAAGTCGAGAAGCGCAGACGAGGTTGATATCTCGCCATCGTGAGCGCGAAAGGTGCTCTGCCGCAGGGTTAATCGGAATGATCTAAGACTCCGGTATCCAAGATGAGAGTGCGCTTACCAGAACCTGTGTACTTGGACTGATCGAAAAATGCTTTTGTCGAGTCCCGTGGCCGCGACGTGGTCCAGACGCGCGAGCGACGCAATCCCCCGCGTGCTGCTGCCCGACGCCACAGGTCCGACCAGCGGCTTGTCCGCGGTGTAGTCACGGCCGGAGTTAACTCACGACCGGGGCGCGGTGATTGCGCGACGTGGCGCTATCAAGATCGACCAGCAACCTCGCCCCTGCAGTACGCAGAGTCGCGGTCCTCTGGACGAAGCTTGGGCTAGACTGCCCGCATGGCGAACGATTTGGCCCTCGGCACACCCCTGGTGCGCCGTGGTACCGAACGGTGGATGAACTCTATCAGGACGACCGAAAGAACATCGCCAGTGGCAGCCGTAGAGGCGCACTGCGTCGCTGACCGAGGACTGCTGGATTTCCGAGCGCGCACCGTAGGCAGCAGCGAGCGCGAAGTCCGCGGCAGCCTATAGCGCGGGACCTGACTCATGCCGATGATTCACAGGTTCTGCATTAGTCATAAGACGCCTTTACTGCCCGAGAGTTGGTATGACGATTGCATCGCTCTTGGCGATTTCCAAACCGACTCCGCATTGCATGTAAGACAACTTGATCAATTTTGGCACGACGCTAGACCAATGATATATGGCAGCGCCGGAACGTACGTCTTGCCAATCGCAATCGAGAGATTCGCCGGTGCTGCTGAGCTTATCGAGATTTGTTCCTACAGGAAGAGAATCCTCCCCTTTCCCGAAGGAATAGAATCCGCAATGTACGGGGGAATGAGGGAGCTGAGCTTTGCGGGCTTTGAAAAAGAGGCCGAGCTATCAGTATTCACACCCAGAGCTGACCTAGAGTTTCTGGTCGCGCCCCCGCTATATGTCGGAAAATCGGTAGTCAAGAACTATGTGCAAGAACAAGTTATTGGCCGCAGAGACGTTGATGACTACATATCGCTAGCGATTGAGCTGGGCGTGCTGGATTCGGATTCCGCATCGGAATTCTTGGCCGCAAAGCGTTTCATCCCCGGGGGCGTTGAACTCGGGATATACCCGAAGCCATGGTTAACACGTCAGCTGACAAGTATAGAGCTTATCGGTAGGCAATTCCTCTGTCGGCACGGCGATCGCGTGAGAAAATATGAGATGCGTAAAAGAAGAACAGCCTCATTCCTCTCCGAGAGCCTGGGATCTTTCCTCCTAATTGATCATCTTATGAAAAAGTATTCTAACAACATTCCTGCCGATATATTTGGGTATTTGACCGTAGTATTTGAAGGTAAATCGGCGTACTTCCTTGGAGTAAAGTAACTCGAGCTACTCCCTTGAATTAGGCGGACGGCCTCGGGTGCGGCGGTCCGTAAGGTGAGCGCCGCATCTAAGGCGGGTTGGCTTGCTCATCACGCAGAACGTACCGTACGTTCTGGTTGTCCTCCTTCCGCGTTTGCTGACGTGGCGGGAGACACCTCAGGAGGGTTTGATTGAGAGCGCTCATCTGCGGAATTTCAGGCCAGGACGGCGCGTATTTGGCGCGCCTGCTCCTCGACAAGGGCTATGAGGTGTTCGGCACGTCGCGCGACGCACAGATTGGCACCTTCGCGAACCTGACGCGCCTGGGAATCCGTGACCGCGTGAACCTGGAATCCGTGGCCACCAATGACTTTCGCAGCGTGCTCAACATACTGCGCGAGACCGATCCCGAAGAGATCTACAATCTGGCCGGACAGAGCTCGGTTGGCCTGTCGTTCGAGCAACCGGTAGAGACCCTCGAGAGCGTCGCGATCGGCACGATCAATCTGCTTGAAGCGATCCGCTTCCTCGATAAGCCGATTCGCTTTTACAGTGCCGGCTCGAGCGAATGCTTCGGAGACACAGTGGGTGGCGCGGCGAATGAGCAGACACCGTTTCGTCCCCGCAGCCCTTACGCCGTGGCGAAGAGTACGGCGCATTGGCTCGTCGCGAACTACAGAGCGGCCTATGGGCTCCACGCGAGCACCGGCATATTGTTCAATCACGAATCCCCCTTGCGCCCTGAGCGCTTCGTGACTAAGAAGATCGTGGCGGCAGCTGTCCGCATCGCCGCGGACGAGCGGTCCCGCCTGACGTTGGGCAACGTTCAAATCAGACGAGATTGGGGATGGGCACCCGAGTATGTCGATGCGATGTGGCGGATGTTGCAGCAGCCTGAGCCGTCTGACTTCGTGATAGCTACCGGCGAGAGTCACACTCTCGAGGAGTTCGCGGCGACTGCGTTCAGCGAGGTGGGGCTCGACTGGCGCGAGCATACAGATCTCTCGGAGGCACTAAGGCGCCCTTCGGATCTCGCCGAAGGGCGCGGCGATGCTTCGAGAGCCAGGGAGGTCCTCGGCTGGTCGGCTACCTACCGGATGAGCGACGTCGTCAAGGCAATGGTCGAGGCCGAGTGCGAAGGGGCTCAACGCCCGTGAAAATTGCCTTCGACCACCAGATCTTCTCTTTTCAGCCATATGGCGGCGTTTCGCGCTATTTCTTCGAACTGGCAAGCCGCCTACCGGCCCATGGCGCTTTCGACGTTTCCGTCGTCGCGCCATGGCACGTCAACAAGTACCTGGCTGATTCTGGCAGCAGCTTCACTCGCGGTAGGTATGTGAACATACCGCCGTACACAATCGGCGGAATCTCGGTTATTCCCGTGGCAAATCAGCTCGTCGCACCGTGGACGTGGCGGGGAGGGAACCCCGACATCGTCCACGAGACCTACTTCTCCCCCAAACCCGTCGGTAAGGGCCGGCGCCGCGTCGTGACGGTGTACGACATGATCCACGAGCTGCTCCCCGCGGAATTCCCGGACGCCAAACGGATGACCGCAGCCAAGCGCGCCGCGGTCGATCGGGCAGACCATGTGATCTGCATTTCCGAGAACACGCAGCGGGACCTCGTGCGTATCTACGACGTCAACCCGGAAAAAACGAGCGTTGTCCACCTCGGCTACTCAATGACCGCGGGCGCCAACGCGACGACTACGCAGGAAGATGGCCAGAAGACCGCGCCCTTCCTTCTCTACGTGGGAAATCGCCGGGGCTACAAGAACTTCAGCACGCTGCTGCAGGCTTACGCCAGCTCCCCCGTCTTGCAAGGATTCGAACTGATCGCCTTCGGCGGTCCCCCTTTGTTGCCCGACGAGCACGAAGAGATCAGGGCACTGGGCATCACTGATCGGGTGCGGTACGAGTCGGGATCTGATCAGAAATTGGCCGCCCGCTACCAGGCAGCTGCCGCGTTCGTCTGTCCCTCCAAATACGAGGGATTCGGGCTTCCTCCGCTTGAGGCGATGGGTCATGGCTGCCCGGTCGTGTGTAGCAATGGCGGCTCGATTCCCGAAGTAGTCGGGGACGCGGGCGTCTATTTCGACCCGAACGATCACGAAGAGTTGCGGGCGGCACTGGAACGTGTGGCTACGACGGACGAATTGCAGGCGGATCTACGCGCACGGGGATACACGCGCACCGCCGTGTTTTCCTGGGACAAGTGCGCGGCCGACACGGCACAAATCTATCGGGAAATCATCTGATCGCGTTTCATTTGTCGACTAATGTTAATCAACCAGCCGTGCTGATTCCAAATCACAACCTGCATTAATAGAATTGGCGGTGAGTAGGTTGGCACGAACGCGATTAATACCTGCTCGAGAGCTTTATCTTCGCTGCCTATGGCAATACCGCGATGGGGATCGTCCACTGGCCAAGCTATGCTCAATCACGGGCGATCTGTTCAACCAGCTCCCACGACGCAACTCAGGCGCAGCGACATTGGCTGCCAGCGGAGCCCTGCGTTAAACTGAATCACCGGCAACTCAACAACGCAGATGAGAGAGTGGCGATTGTGAGACTCGTTCTGAACCTTTCCCCTCAGCTCTGCGCCATCCATTTCGTGGCCGACGCAGAATGCTGAGGACGTTAGGGCCAGATCTCGCGGTAATGACCGCGTGGTCGACTACGGACGCCGAGCTTCAGAGCGAGATGATTGAGGCATTCAATGACACTCAGCAGATAGGTAAATTAGCGCATTACCTGCCCATCTATGAGTCGGTAATCGACCGAACGAAGCCGATCCGCATGTTAAAGATCGGTAGCTTCTATACAGAATCGGTTCGGGGGTGGCAGGAATATCTGCACCCCAACTCGCATATCGTGGGTGTCGACAATAACTCAAAAATGTTAAAGATCGCGGATTCCGAAGGCATTCACGTCCGCATCGCTAGTGAGGAAGGAAGCGTTGCCTTTCTGAAAGAAGTGGCCGCTGAATTCGGCCCATTCGACGTTATTGTCGACGACGGTAGTCATACGAGCTCTCACATGGTGGATTCTTTCCGCTGCTTGTTCGCTGATTTCTTGAGCGACGGAGGCGTTTACATCGTCGGAGACGTTTATTGTGACTATCGAAAATTCTATCGCAATGGCCGTACCTCATTCATCGACTTCGTCAGGGCGTTGATCGATGCTATGCATGCCCACTACCAGGTCACCACCAGCGAAACCAGCTTTCAAGTCGGCCATCCAGACCGAATCCGGGAAGTTTCAGTGCCAGCGATTACCCCGATTTTGGGCGCTATCGAGATTTACGATTCCCTTGTCGTTGTGCGCCGTGCAACCCGTGGCCTGACACGAAGCACCCACCGGACCTAGGTAGCCAGTCAGATGCGTCGTGGCACAGTGGACCTGGTGCGGCGCTTAGACCCGGAAGTAGCCGACGGAGCTGTCGAAAGGCAGGCGCTTCAATTCGATGTTGTTGAGATCGCATATCTCCGTCAGTGCCGGGCTTTCTCCAGGGAAATTGACGTACGCGACTTCATCAAATACCACCAGTCCGCCTTTTGGCGTCAACGGCAGAAATGTCTCCAACGCAACCTTGGTGGACTCGTACAGATCGGTGTCGAGAACCAGCATGGCGACAACCACGTCGGGCCGTGTCTTGACGAACTCGGGGGTAGTTCGGCAATATCGCCCTTGACCAGCTGGCAACGAGGATACGATTCACTGGGCGGACGAGGTCGTTCGCGTCGATTATCTGCTGGATCAGCGTGGGATCGGTGTCCGAGAACATCGTGGCGTCGATATCCTTGGATCCTGCTGTGATCGATGCTGGTGAATCCCGCGAAAGTGTCGAATCCGATGATCGAACGGTTGATGGGAACAGTGATCGTGGAAGAGGACACGAGATACTCACTCGGCACATCAGGGGCGCCCGCCCGGGCAGATCAGCCGAGCATTGGTTGAGTTGGTGTCGCCTCAAACGCAAGCGACACCAATGAAAGCCGTATTGTTGGCCGGGGGTCTTGGCACTCGCCTGAGTGAGGAAACCACGATCCGTCCAAAACCGATGGTGGAGATCGGCGGACGGCCGATCCTGTGGCATATCATGAAGCTCTACTCGCATCACGGCATTCAAGATTTTGTCGTTTGCTGTGGCTATAAGGGATATGTCATCAAGGAATACTTCGCCAACTATTTCCTGCACATGTCTGACGTGACTTTCGATATGTCCGCCAACAAGATGGAAGTGCATCGACGCCACGCGGAACCCTGGCGGGTGACGCTGGTGGATACCGGCGAGGACACCATGACAGGCGGACGACTCAAGCGCGTAGGCAGCTACATCCGGGACGACGAGGCCTTCTGCTTCACCTACGGTGATGGGCTCAGTGACGTCAATATCGGCGCGAGCATCGAATTCCACCGGCAACACGGGCGCCAAGCCACGGTCACGGCGGTGCTTCCGCCCGGGCGCTACGGCGCCATCGAGTGCGAGGGTGACCGGGTCACGCGCTTCGCCGAGAAGCCGCGTGGCGATGGCGGCCTGATCAACGGCGGATTTTTCGTCCTGTCGCCCGCGGTGCTCGATTACATCGACGGCGACGAGACCTCTTGGGAAGGCGCGCCTTTGGCGCGTCTGGCCGCCGACGGCCAAATGATGGCCTTCGAACATTCCGGCTTCTGGCAACCCATGGACACGCTTCGAGAGAAGAACCTGCTCGAAGAACTCTGGAGCAGCGGCGAAGCGCCGTGGAAATGCTGGCAGTTGAACGCTTTCGGATCGGCTTATCAGGGGCGTCGGGTCGTGGTCACCGGCCACACCGGCTTCAAGGGCAGTTGGTTGAGTCTGTGGCTGCACACGCTGGGCGCCGAGGTGACCGGGCTGGCATTGGACCCGCCGTCCGAGCCCAGCCATTGGGACCTGTTGAAGCTGTCGATCGAGGATCATCGCATCGACGTTCGCGATGAAACGGCAGTCCGTAGCGTCTTGGCTGACGCAAGGCCGGAGATCGTGTTTCATTTGGCCGCCCAGCCGTTGGTCCGTCGCTCCTACCGCGAGCCCATCATCACCTGGGCCACCAATGTGATGGGCACGGCGCATGTCCTCGAGGCCGCCCGCCACGTTCCGGATGTGCGCGCCGTGGTAGTCGTCACGACCGATAAGTGCTACGAGAATCGCGAATGGCCGTGGGCCTACCGAGAACAAGACCGTCTCGGGGGGCACGACCCGTACAGCGCGTCGAAGGCCGGCGCCGAGTTGGTGGCCGCGAGCTACCGAACGGCGTTTCTGCAAGATCCGTCGGCTCCGCTGCTTGCAACTGCCCGGGGCGGCAACGTGATTGGCGGTGGCGACTGGTCTGAGGATCGATTGATTCCCGACCTGGTGCGTTCGGTCGGCGCCGGCGAGCCCTTGGTCATCCGCTCGCCGCACGCCACGCGGCCCTGGCAACATGTGCTGGATTGCCTCAGCGGGTATCTGCTGCTGGGACAGCGACTCCTGGCGGGCGACGCCAGTTGTGCCGAGGCCTGGAACTTCGGCCCCGGTGGGGAAGGGAACCGGACCGTCGAGCAGGTACTCCGAAGACCTTGCTCGCACCTGGCCGCAGCTTCGCTGGCAGGTGGCATCCAGTCCTCAGCCACACGAGGCGGGCCTGCTGCAACTCGACAGCGCCAAGGCGAAGATGCATCTGGGGTGGCGTCCCGTCTGGAAGCTTGACGAGTCAATTCATCACACGGCCAGTTGGTATCGCCGATTCCTGGAATCCGGTGAAGTGCCGCAGCGCCGACGAACTGAACGTCTACGTCGCCGATGCAGTCAACTCAGGCCTCGGTTGGGCGACGGCATGAACATCCTGGACACCCCACTGACCGATCTCAAGATCGTGCGGTCCGTGCCGCACCGCGATGCCCGCGGCGCGTTCCTCCGGCTCTTCTGCGCCGAGGAACTTCAGCCCGTGCTGGGCCACCGCCAGATTGCGCAGATCAATCAGTCCAGAACCAGTAGCGCCGGCGCCGTGCGCGGCATGCATTTCCAACGCCCACCGCACGCGGAAATGAAGATGATCCGGTGCCTGCGCGGACGGGTCTGGGACGTCGCGGTCGATCTGCGTGCCGGATCTCCCACGTTCTTGCAGTGGCACGCCGAAGAACTCGCCCAAGACGACGCGCAGATGCTGGTCATCCCAGAAGGTTTCGCCCACGGCTTCCAGGTACTTGGAGCCCGACAGCGAGTTGCTGTACCTGCACACGGCGTTCTATCACCCGCCTTCCGAAGGCGGGCTACGTCACGACGACCCGCGGCTCGCCATTGCTTGGCCGTTGCCGCCGCAGGACCTTTCCCCTCGTGACCTTTCCCATCCGCTACTGGATGCCGATTTCACCGGAGTCGCGTTATGAAATGCCGACACTGCGGCATCGCGTTGGAGCACAGCTTTGTGGACCTGGGTTTTGCGCCGCCCTCCAACGCCTACGTCTATGCCGAGGAGCTGTCTGACCCCGAGGTGCACTACCCGCTGCGGGTGAAGGTGTGCCACCAGTGTTGGCTGGTGCAGACCGAGGACTACGCCCGCGCGGAGGAATTGTTCAGCGCCGACTACGCCTATTTCTCCAGCACCTCGAGCAGTTGGCTCGAGCACGCGGCCGACTATGCACGCACGATCACCGAGCGCTTGCGGCTTGGGCCCGAGAGCTTTGTCATCGAGGTGGCATCCAACGACGGCTATCTGCTGAAAAACTTTGTGGCAGCAGGCATTCCCTGCCTGGGCATCGAGCCTACGGCGAGCACGGCCGCGGCCGCCGAGGAGCTGGGAATTCCGGTGATGCGGGAATTCTTCGGCGAAGCCCTAGGTCGCCAACTGGCTGATGAAGGACGGTCGGCGGATCTGATTGCGGGCAACAATGTGTACGCCCACGTGCCCGACATCAACGACTTCACCCGTGGATTGGCCGCCGCGCTGAAGCCCGAAGGCACCGTCACGCTGGAATTTCCCCACCTCGTCCCTTTGATCGAACAGACCCAGTTCGACACCATCTACCACGAGCATTTCTCTTACCTGTCGCTCACCACGGTGGCCCGCATCTTCGCCGCGGCCGGCTTGCGCGTGTGGGACGTCGAGGAACTACCAACCCACGGCAGCAGCCTGCGGGTGTATGGCTGCCATGCCGCGGCCGCTATCGCCACGACCGATCGCGTCGATGCGCTGCTCGCGCGCGAGGACGAGTTCGGGGTGACTCGTCTGGAGACCTACACCGAGTTCCAGAAGCGTGCCGACCGGGTGAAGGACGATCTGTTGGCCTTCCTGATCGAGCAGAAGCGTGCCGGCCGGCGGGTGGCGGCCTACGGAGCCGCCGCGAAAGGTAACACCTTGTTGAACTACGCAGGTGTCAGGCCGGATTTGCTGCCATACGTGTGTGATGCCGCGAAGTCCAAACAGGGGAAATTCCTGCCGGGAAGCCACATTCCAATCCATTCGCCCGAGGCCCTGCGGGAAGATCCGGCAGACTATGTGGTCATCTTGCCCAGAAACATCGCCGATGAGGTGCAAACCCAGTTGAGTGATCTTGTCCGCGCCGGTGTGCGCTTCGTGACGGCGGTTCCCGAATTGAGCATCCTGTGAAGGCCCGCATGCCTTATCCGTTTACCACTTCCATCTTCAACGTCACTCGCGGTCCACTCCAACCAAGTTGAATCGGTCCTTCGTCATCGCGCAAATCTCTTCCAGGTAGTTGGAGTTCATCACGTAGATGTCTGAACCCGGCGCGAGCGTGGCCATGGCCTCTTCCGGGGACATCACGCGGAGACCGGTGGCCGGCACAAACTTGCTCCACTTGGCCGGGTTGATGTCGATAAGGACATTCACCGGGTTGCGGCAGCGTTCCTGCAGCAGCGAATAGATGATGCCTTTGGACGCTGCGCCCCATACGGCATGCAATCCTCCTGCCCCGTCAGTCGGCGCGACGGTTGCCGGCGCCAGAAAATCTTCCGGAAAGTCCACACGATCGGCCGGACCCGACACAGGTGGTCGCAAGGTGGCGAGATCAGCGACAACATAGAGGTATTGGTCACCAAACAGATGCCCGCTCTCCATCACCCGGCCAAACATCCTCGAAAAATCTTCAAGTCTGAAGTAGTTGACGTACTCGTAGAAAATGTTGTACCAGGCTCTTGCGCGCAGAATCCGCTCGAAGGACTCAACCTCGATGTAAATCAGCCCGCCGCCATTGGCGTCGCGCAAGCCCTCGAGAAAACCAACAGGGTTTTGCACATGTGGAAGCACACCCCGCAGAACGATTCCTCCTCTGGCCGACACCGTCACGCCATCACCAAATAAGCGACGCTGTACGGCGGGATTCTCGCCGTCGTAGGTGGTATCGAAGCCGGTGATGGAGCAGCCGCGCGACTGGAGCAACTCGAGGAAATAGGCCTTGCCGCAACCTACCTCGACCAACCCGTCAGTACCCAAGTTACGCTCGACGATGGCAGCGACCTGTTCCAGGTGACTCCTGTAAAAACGACTATGCGCCTGCTCATTGTCATACGCAGCGTCATAATTCATCAATTCCGGCCGGAAGGCCGCGTTGTAGACGAGACCGCTGATATCGTCCTGAACCAAGCGAATATCGCCCCGGGCGCAGGCACGTGCTTCCTCGGCCGAGTCGTACACCCGGTTCTGGAAGATGGGAAACGCCGACTGCTGGTAGAGCTGTGTCACCCCCGGCAAGGCTCATACCTCCTCCGCGCCAACAGAACAACGGAGCACCTGAAAGCCCAACGCTTCACACGAGGCAAACAAGGTGTCCGGCCCCAATAGGGTATTGGTAGTCATCAGGACTGCGCAACGATAGCATTCCGCAAAGGTTCCGATACAACGAATCGTGTGCTCCCGACCGCCACGAGCGCATAGGCTCCGGAAGCCATATTCCAATCTGTTCGCCCGAGGCGCTATGGGAAAATCCGTCAGACTATCGTGGAAAAGTCGGCCAGGCTATGTAGTCATCTTGCCCAGAACCACCCCACGTGAGGTGCAGACCCAGTTGATTGACCTTGCTCACAGAGGCGCCATGTTTCGTGACGGCGGTTCGGAAGTGAGCTTCTTGTGAAGCCTCGCGTCCCGTACACCAAGCCGTCGATCACCGAGCTCGAGGTGAGCTACGCCAAGGACGCTGCCGCAAACGGCTGGGGCGAGCACTGCTACGCATACGTCGGGCGCTTCGAGAATTCGTTCAAGGCGCACCTGGGGGTCAAGCACGCGATCGCCACGTCGAGTTGCACCGGCGCGCTGCACATGGGCATGGCTGCCCTCGGAATCGGCCCAGGGGACGAGGTCATCATGGCCGACACCAACTGGATTGCCACGGCGGCGCCCATCGTTCATCTCGGGGCCAGGCCTGTCTTCGTCGACATCTTGCCCGATAGTTGGTGCATCGACCCGGAACTGGCCGAAGCCGCCATCACTCCCCGCACCAAGGCCATCGTTGCTGTGCACTTGTACGGCAATCTTTGCGAGATGGACCGTCTCCTTGCATTGGGGCAGAAGCACGGTATCC
The DNA here is from genome assembly GCA_963832935.1 of uncultured Actinomycetota bacterium. Classification (GTDB taxonomy): domain Bacteria; phylum Actinomycetota; class Actinomycetes; order Mycobacteriales; family Mycobacteriaceae; genus Mycobacterium. Next base: position 290,441 of record CAWHWA010000003.1, on the reverse strand, counting down.
CGGTCATCGAGGACGCGGCCGAGGCCATTGGTTCGATTTACCGCGGCAAACGCGCCGGTTCCATGGGTCGCTTTGGGACTTTCTCGTTCCACGGCACCAAGACGATAACGACGGGTGAGGGCGGCATGTTCGTCACCGATGACGACGACTTGTATGAGGAAGTACTTACGCTGAGTAACCACGGGCGCGCACGCAGTCAGACTAAGCAGTTCTGGCCGGACGTCGTGGGTTTCAAATACAAGATGTCGAACATCCAGGCGGCTATCGGTTGCGCACAGATAGAGCGCATTAATGAACTGACCTCACGGAAGCGGGAGATATTTCAGGCTTATCACGATGGTCTGGCCGGTGTGTCGGGGATATCGATGAACCCTGAGCCGCCGGGAACCCAAAATGGATTCTGGATGCCGACGGTTGTATTCGACGAGTCGACGGGTATCACGACCGAGCGTCTCACGGCCGCGTTCGCGTCAGAAAATATTGATGCCCGGGTTTTCTTTCATCCCCTATCTACGATTCCCCCCTTTGCAGGTTCGTCTGGAGGTAAATGGGCCGGCGATATCCCCAACCGTGCGATCAACATTCCCAGTTTCCATGACATCGCCGAGACCGAGGAGCGCCGAATCGTGCAAGTTATCCAGGAGATTTGCGTTGCATGAGAGCTACGTATTGTGGGGAAGTTCAGGGCACGCCAAAGTATTGTTGGGCATCATTGGACGACTGGGTGGACGAGTTTTGGCGACCATCGACAACAATCCGACCGCGACGCCACTAGCTGAAATCCCGCTGTACATCGGTCAGGCCGGGTTCGAGCAATGGCTGGCCGAGACCGGCGATGTGCGCGACGTTCGAGCATTGGTGGCGATCGGAGGAAGTCGTGGCCGCGATCGGATCGACACCTTGGCGCGGATGACTGCCGCGGGATTGAAAGCCGAACCGTTGATTGATCCCAGGGCATGCATCGATGCCACAGCGAAGATCGGCGGAGGGACTCAGGTCCTGCCCGGCGCGGTGGTTTCTGCCGATGCTGTAGTCGGGCAGGGGTGCATCCTGAACCACAAAGCTTCCGTCGATCATGAGTGCCAGGTCGGTTCGGGAGTACATCTCGCGCCCGCTGCCACGCTCTGCGGCCTGGTGTCGGTGGGGGATGGCGCGATGATAGCAACGGGTGCCACCGTGCTCCCGCGAATCAAAATCGGGCAGGGGGCCACGGTCGGCGGGGGTGCGGTGGTTGTCAAAGACGTGCCCGACTATGCAGTCGTGGTGGGAAATCCGGCTCGTGTGATCCGGATCGAGTCACCCTAAATCGGCTTGGACCTTCCCATTCGCAAAGATGCCGATGCGCTTCGTTGCGCCATCACTTAACGGTCGCTGCTCTCCATCTTCGTTGTCGATTAGACCGTCTTCTTCGCCACTCGGTGCGGAACGCCCAGGACGCGATTCACGTCGTCCTCCGTCATCCCGTGTTAGCTCGGCACGTTGTTTGAGCCATCCGGAGATCGTAGCCAACTTCATTCGCGGGAAGGGGCTTGCACGCCGGCAGCGAGCCGGCCGGCAAGAAGGACAAAGAAGACACGGAAAATCGACACAAGTATCATCCTCTCCGGCGGGCTCGGCTCTCGACTCCGCTGGTGCTGGGGCCTTGAATCACCTTAGGAGCATGAACGTGGCCGAACGAACTCAGACAGACCATCAGCGGAGCGTGATCGAGAATGTGGAGGCTCTCGCCAAAGACCAAGAAATCGCTCGCCTGTCTTCCGAGTGGACCGATCGAACCATTTCGCGTCGCTACGCGTACAACTTCGAGTGGCTCGGCCGGCCGATCATCCAATACCCGCAGGACATCGTCTGTCTACAGGAGTTGATTTGGAGGGTTAAGCCTAGTGTGATCGTCGAGACGGGAATCGCGCATGGAGGTTCATTGATCCTCAGCGCTTCCGTGCTCGCGCTGCTTGACTTGTGTGACGCGATCACCAATAACACACCTCTTGACGTGCGGGCTCCCAGCCGGCATGTCATCGGCGTCGATATCGAGATACGGCCTCATAATCGGGCTGCGATAGAAGCCCACCCAATGTATCAATACATTACGATGATCGAAGGATCCAGCATTGACCCGAACATAATTAAACAAGTTCACGATCTGGCGCGCGGCCATGGCGCTGTGCTCGTCTGTCTCGACAGCAACCACACGCATGAGCATGTCCTCGCCGAATTGTCGGCCTATGCACCTCTTGTGACGCCGAATAGCTATTGCGTGGTATTCGATACCGTCATCGAGGACTTAAGCGCGGACATGTTCCCCGACCGGCCATGGGGTCGTGGCAACAACCCGAAGACGGCAGTCTGGGAATTTCTCAAGTCGCATTCCGAGTTCGAGATTGACCGCAAAATCCCGCAAAAATTACAAGTAACCATGGCGCCCGACGGGTATCTGCGCCGCCTGCACTAAGGCCGCGAAGTGAATTGGGAGTAGTCCTTGATTTGACCACCCACTGGGCCTCACACACGGGCCATGCGAGGGCAGATCGCCAGAGCTCCAAAGTAGCAAGACCGATCTTTCGTGACCGTCGAGGGGACGCACCGGTTTTGCGCGGCGAAACCGGACAGAATCAAGTACTGCCAAAGTCGCCCCGCCAGTGCTCTATCCGTGTTTCGCATCAACGGCGCCACGGCTAACGGCGAACGGCGCAGGCGAACTCCAACGGCCATCACCCAGTCGGTACCCGAGGTGAACCAACGGTGAACACCCAGCCGAGAGCGGAAGCACCAGAGATAATGACCTCTGGCGTCGCCTAACCCACGACACACGAAAGGCAGGATTCGTCGTGAAGTTTGCCCTGGCAAGCTACGGAACCCGCGGCGACATCGAGCCCAGCACCGCCGTCGGCCGTGAACTGCAGCGTCGAGGGCACGAGGTCCGCTTAGCCGTCCCGCCCAACCTGGTGAGCCTGGTCGAGTCGGCCGGGCTCGAAGACGATCGCCTACGGGCCGGACCAGCAGGAGGGGTTCTGGGACGTGGACTTCCTCGGCAAGTTTTGGAAGATCCGGGAGGTGATCGACTCCTGGCGCAAAACCCAGGAGCTACTGAAAGTCTCGCTGGCCGAGATGAGCAGGACGCTGGTGACGCTTGCGGACGGAGTCGATCTGTTGTTCAGCGGCCCTGGTTTCCCTCAGGTCCCCGCCAATGTCGCTGAGTACTACGGGATTCCGTTGGCCAGCATGCATTACTTTCCGATGTTGCCCAACGGCCAGCTCTCTCCGGGCGTGCCGGCACCGCTGGTACGTACCGCGATGGCAATGCTTGACTGGCCGCAGCGGTTCGTCACGAAAGCGGCTGAGGACGCACAGCGCCGGGAATTGGGGCTGCCGAAGGCAACCGGTCCCGCACCCCGCCGGATCACCGCGCGCGGATCGCTGGAAATCCAGGCCTACGACCAGGTGTGCTTCCCGGAGCTGGCGGCCGAATGGGCGAAATGGGGCGCCCAGCGGCCGTTCGTCGGCACGCTGACGATCGAGATGGCGACGGAAGCCGATGAGGACGTCGCATCGTGGATCTCCGCCGGCACACCGCCGATCTTCTTCGGCTTCGGCAGCACCCCGGTCAAGTCCCCTGTCGAGACGGTCGAGATGATCGGCGCGGCATGCGCGGCACTGGGCGAGCGCGCGTTGGTGTGCTCCGGTTGGAGTGACTTCAGCGCCGTGTCGGATTCCGACCACGTCAAGGTCGTAGGGCCGGTGAACTACGCAACGGTGTTTCCCGCCTGCCGCGCCGTCGTGCACCACAGCGGCGCCGGCACCACGGCCGCGGGCCTACGTGCCGGAGTTCCCACGCTGAGCCTTTGGAGCCTGGGCGATCAGCGGATCTGGGCCGGCCAGGTCAAACGACTGAAGGTGGGCACCGCCCGGCCCTTTTCGGCTACCACCCAAGAAACACTCGTCGGCGACCTGCGGGAGATCCTCGCCCCGGACTACGTCAACCGAGCCCGCGAAATCGCCACCCGGATGACCACACCCGCGGAAAGTGCCGCCAAGACAGCCGATCTCCTAGAAAATTTCGCCCGCGTACCGGCGCGAAAAACTAGCTGAAGCAATCCCGGATGGCGCCGTCGGACGGCAACTGAAAGGCTTGGCTCCTGATGAAATTTGTCCTGGCAAGCTATGGAACGCGCGGCGATATCGAGCCTTCCGCCGCCGTCGGGCGGGAACTGCAGCGCAGGGGCCACGAAGTCTGCCTGGCCGTCCCGCCCGGTCTGCTGGACTTCGCCGAGGCAGCGGCGCCTGCCGGCCGTCCCGTACGGGCCGCCGATCGAGGAATTCCTGGACGAGGATTTCCTGCGCAACATGTGGACGAATTTCTTCCGCAGCGCCTGGACGATCAGCGGCCCGATCAACCTGATACGCAAAATCTGGGAGCCCATCATCGTGCACTGGGCCCAGGTGAACACGACGCTGATGTCGATGGCGGACGGGGCCGACCTGCTGTCCACCGGCATCAATTTTGAACAGGCCGCTGCCAACGTCGCGGAGCACTACGACATTCCGCTGGCCACGCTGCATCACTTCCCGATGCGGGCCAACGGCCAACTGGTCCCGACCATGCCGGCGCCGCTGGTCCGTTCCTCGATGACGGCGATCGAGTGGCTGTTTTGGCGCTCGACGAAGAAGGTCGAGGCCGAACAGCGCCGCGAACTGGGCCTGCCGAACGCGACATCTCGATCTCAGCAACGGATCGCCGAACGGGGATCGCTGGAAATCCAGGGCTACGACGAGGTGTGCTTTCCCGGCCTGGCCGCCGAGTGGGCGAAATCGGGCGACCGCAGACCCTTTGTCGGTGCGCTGACGATGGAATTGACCACGGATGCCGACGACGGGGTCACCTCCTGGATCGCCGCGGGAACACCCCCGATCTGCTTCGGCTCGGGCAGCATTCCGGTCGAATCTCCGACCGAGTTGGTCGAAATGATCAGCGCGACGTGCGCGGAGTTGGGTGAGCGTGCGTTGGTGTGCTTCGGCGGGACCGACTTCACCGACGTGCCGCATTCCGACCACGTCAAGCTGGTGGGCCCGGTGAATTACGCGGCGATTTTCCCCGCGTGCCGCGCGGTGGTTCACCACGGCGGCTCGGGCACCACCGCCGCAAGCATGCGCGCGGGAATCCCCACGCTGATCCTGTGGAGCTCGGCCGATCAGCCGTACTGGGGAGCTCAGGTGAAACGGTTGAAGGTCGGCACCGCCCGGCGCTTTTCGACCGCAACCCAGGAAACGCTGATCGCGGATCTGCGCGAGATCCTGGCCCCGCAATACGCCACCCGCGCCCGCGAACTGGCGAGCCGGATGACCACACCCGCGGAAAGCATCGGCCGCGCAGCCGATCTCCTAGAAGATGCCGCCCGCAGCAAAGCCTGAGCGGGTCACTGTGCCGGCTTGATCAGCAGGCCCTGCCCGGTCGGTAAGGCGCAGATGACCACGCCCAATTCGACTGCCAAGGCGTCCATGGCGGCGCGCTGCTCGTCGCGTCCTCGATTCGCGTAGTCGTCGAGGAGCACAAAGGCGCCCGGCGAAAGTCGCGGCCAAAAATAGCGCAGCGCGGCGATTTCGGGTGGAGCACAGTTCATGTCGATGTGTAGGTAAGCCACCGTGCGCGCCTCGACTTGCGTCGAGGGTCTCCGGGACGGCGCCGACGATGATGCGCTGGTTTTGCCACTGCGCGAAATTGGCCCGGACACCCTCGACTCCGCTGACATACATCCCATTGCGCAGCTTCAGCTGGCTTCGCTCAAACTCCCCGTCTTGACGTTCCGCGTCGGTGACGAAGCGCGAATCGATTCCGGCGAAGGTGTCGAGCAGATAGAACGTCTTGCCCAGACGATCCCAGTCGAGGTGCTCCATGATGGCGCTACTCAAGAACCCATAACTGACGCCACACTCGACGAAATCGCCGTCCAGTTTGCTCGCGCTCTCCGCCGCCCAAAGCCCGACGTGCACCCGCCACTGCCACTGATACCAGTCCTGGTCAGGGAGGGCACGCGCGCCGCGTTGGTAGGCGCGCTGGAACTCCGGGTTGTCGAGGAACGCGTCGTTGTGGAAGCTGATCAAGCCATCGCTTGCGTAGACATCGGGTAGCACAGTTCGCGCGAGCCAATACTCAGCGCGCACCCACCACATCAGGAGGCGCGTCTTCGCGTCTAGACCGTTTGCCACGGCGGCAACCATAGCATTGGCGCCCACCGCGTCTCCGGCGAACCGGGTGGGTTCACCGCCAAGTTGCTTGACCTAATAGGCGGCACCTAATAAGGCAAACACGTTCGTAGGCAGGGGTTTCCGGCGAACGGCATTTGCCGTCCGTGCTTTGGAAGCCGGATCCGGGCCTTACGGTCGTGTGGTGGTCATGGCTTGCGCCACAGCACGCCGGTACCGTCGATTTCCACGATCTCGGCAGAAATTCCGTGCTTCTCGCGGTAGTCAGCCACCGCCTGCTCACACGCTTTCAGGGCGTGGTAGTCGTCAATGATGCAAAAGCCCCCCGACGACAAGCGTGGGTAGAGCGCGTCGAGAGCCTGAATCGTCGATTCATACAGGTCACCATCGAGCCTCAACACCGCAATCTGCTCAATCGGAGCGTCGGCCAACGTGTCCTTGAACCAGCCGGGGATAAAACGGACCTGCTCATCGAGCAAACCGTAGCGCTCAAAATTCGCACTGACTTGCTCCTGCGAGACGCCAAGTATGCTCGCATGGCGGTGCAACTTAATCCCTTTATCGGCTTTGTAATTCGCGGCATCCGGGGGAGGCACACCGGCGAACGAATCGGCTAGCCAGACACGGCGCGTCCGATCCCCGTAAGCCGACAGCACCGCACGCATCAAAATCGAAGCGCCGCCACGCCACACGCCACACTCGACCAGATCACCGGGAACGCCGTCGGCCAGGACCGTCTCAACGCAATGCTGCAAACTGGTCAGCCGCTGCATTCCGATCATCGTCAGCGCATCCGCCGGCCAATCCAGACCCCGATTGCGCGCATACTCATTGAACGGGTGTTTACGCACGAGCATGAAATTCCGGGCATGGAAAAGTGATCGCCCGAGCCGATACCATCCCACCGGCACCAGCTCATCCCGACCATATTGAGTAAGGCCACGACGGAGCAGATCAAGATACGCAGACCGCGAGTCGCAATTAGTCACGGTCAAGACTGCCCTCTCGTCGCATACCATTACTCCCAGTCATGGAGCCTAGACGCCCCTCGACGTCACCAGCGCATTCCACAGTCTTCCGCCAACTCCCCGCTCGCATGTTAGCTTGAGTCCCGGCGCGTGACCTCCGAATCGCGCCGCTGAAGTGCGATGTCGACGTCGGGGTGGCCCGGAAAATCACTTCCCGAATTTCCGGCCGCAGCTGCCCCGCTTACCTGGACGTTCCCCGCTTCCCTCGACCCAACGCAGGGACGTACCGAGGCTCGCGCCGATCACGCAAAACTTCCCGTATGAGCAAAACGTTCCAGGAGATCAGCGGCGCGGCTAACGCTGTCGTCGGCTGAGGTCATCTGGGTGGAAAGCGCGCGGGCTCGGGTGGCGCATTCCGGAATAAGGATCTCCCTCAGATCCTCGACCAACGTTTCTTTGGTGGTGGCCGAAAACCGTCGGGCGGCACCCACTTTCAGTCGTTTGAGATGACCTCCCCAGAAGGGCTGATCGCCTGCTGTCCACAGGATCAGCGTGGGGATTCCGGCACGTAGACCAGCGGCCGTGGTGCCCGAGCCGCCGTGATGCACCACCGCGCGGCAGCCCGAAAAGATCTTCGCGTAATTCACCGCACCCACCACCTTGACGTGATCGAAGTGCGGCACCTCGCTGAAGTCGGCCCAACCCGCGCAAATTAGCGCCCGCTCGCCCAACTGCTCGCAGGCCGCAGCGATCATCTCGACCGTGTCGGCAGGGGATTCGCTGACTGGCATGCTGCCAAAGCCAAAGCAAATCGGCCGTGTGCCCCCGGCAATCCACGACGCGACCTCGTCATCGACGTCCGTCGTCAGCCCCATCGTCAGCGCGCCGACAAACGGCCGTCGATCGCCCCACTTCGCCCATTCGCGTGCCAGCCCGGGGAAACAGACCTCGTCGTAGGCCTGCAGTTCCAGTGACCCGCGTTTGGCGATCCGTTGCGGGGAGGCACAGGTGGTTTTCGCGAGGCCGAGCTTGCGGCGCTGCGCGTCCTCGGCCTTCTTGTTCATCCGCCAAACCATCCAGTCGTAGGCGGCCATGCCGGTGCGGACCAGTGGCGCGGGCAGGTTCGGGATGAGCTGGCCATTGGGCCGCATCGGGATGTAATGCAACACGGCCATGGGGATGTCGTAGTATTCCGCGACGTTCGTCGCGAGGTCCTGGTACAGCTGGCCGGTGAACAGCACGTCGGCCCCGGCAGTCAACGCCGTCAGGGTCGTGCTCATATCCGTCCAGGCCCGCAGCACGGGCTCCCACGCTTCACGTACTAACTTCATCGGTCCCTGAACCGTCAAGAAGCTGCGGCGGAACCTCGACCAAAAGTTGCGCAGAAACTCGTCGTCCCAGAACGCCTGCATATCCGGTCCGTAGGCGACCGCTTCAAGCCCGGCCGTCTCGGCGAGACCGATCAGGTTCGGCGGAATGGCCATGCGGACTTCGTGCCCTCTGCGCAGCAGTTCGCGCCCCGCGGCGAGAGAAGGCTCGACATCCCCCCGAGTTCCATAACACGCCAGAGCAAATTTCATCGCGAGGCTAGACCTATCACTTCCCGTCGACCTAGGCAAGCCCAGGCTTGTGCGTTTACCCCTGATTAACGTCGGCATTTGATCGTCGCCAACTGGGAGCTCGTATCGCCCACCAGACTACGTGATGAGTAGACCAAACGTGTTCTGCCAATTTGATATTGAATGACGCCGAGGCCTCGGCAAAGTTTTAACTCGGTGCGAGAACCCCGAACAAATGGGGCGCTACGTCGGGGCTGTGAATAAGGCGAGCTGAGCTGGGCTGTATTTCCCAGGCAATTCGCGGCGGCGCCCGCGTCCGCCGATTAGGCAAAATTCTTGGCGCGGGCAAAGTCCTCCACAAGATCGGCGGCGGTCCTCACACTCTCGGTGGGTTTGGTCATGCGGGTGGCGAGCGCGCGGGCTCGGGTCGCGTATTCCGGGTCGAGAATCCGGCGTAGGTCCGCGACCAGTGATTCGCGGGTGGTGCTCGAAAAGTGCCGGGTGGTGCCAACTTTCAGCTGTTTGAGCTGCGCGCCCCAGATCGTCTGATTCGGGTCCATCGAGAGAATCAACGTGGAACGCCCGCGCGCATGCTTGCGGCCGTGGTGCCCGAGCCGCCGTGGTGCACGACCGCGCGGCAGGCGGGAAAGATCTTGGCATAGTTCACCGCGCCCACCACGTTAACGTGGTCGAAATGCGGGACGCCGCTGAAATCACTCCAGCCGGCGCACACCAATGCCCGCTCGCCTAACTCCGCGCAGGCCGCGCTGATCATGGCGATCGTGTCGGCCGGAGATTCCACCGGCATGCTGCCAAAACCAAAGCAAATTGGCGGTGTGCCCGCGGCAATCCATGACGCGACCTCGTCATCGACGTCGGTCGTCAACTCCATGGTCAGGGTGCCGACAAAGGGGCGATGACCGTCCCATTTCTCCCATTCGGCTGCCAGCCCGGGAAAGCAAGCCTCGTCGTAGCCCTGAATCTCCAGCGATTGGCGTTCAGCGATCCGCCCCGGAGACGGGCCCGTCGCCTTCGGTAAGCCAAGTTCACGGCGCTGCGTGTCCTCGACCTTCTTGTTCAGGCGCCAACAGAACCAATCGAACGCCGTCATTGCGTAGCGGGCCAGCGGTGAAGGCAGGAATGAAACGACCTGGCCGTTGGGCCGCATCGGGACGTGATGCAGCGTGGCCAACGGAATGTCGTAATACTCCGCGACATTGGCGGCGGGTTCCTGGTAACTCAGCCCAGCGAACAGCAGGTCGGCGTCCTCCGCCAGCGACACCAGCGTCGTGTTCATCTGGGTCCAGCACTGGTCGCTGAGCTCCCACATCTCGCGCCACAACCTTCTCAGCTGCCGGACTCTCCAGAACCTGCTGAAGAAAGACGTCCAGAAGCCGCGGTACACGTCCAGCCACGTCCGCGTATCCAACCCGTAGGAGACCGCGGGAAGCCCGGCCGCCTCGACGAATTCCATCAGGTCGGGCGCGACGGCCATCCGCACATCGTGGCCTCTGCGCTGCAGTTCGCGTCCGACAACGAGGGAAGGCTCGACATCGCCTCGCGTTCCATAATTTGCCAGCACGAATTTCATTGCGGACCCAAAACTTACGGTTGTGTGGTGGTCATGGCTTACGCCACAGCACGCCCGTGCCGTCAATTTCTTCGATCTCGGCAGATATGCCGTGCTTCTCGCGGTAGTCCGTCACCGCCTGCTCACACGCTTTCAGCGCGTGGTAGTCGTCGATGATGCAGTAGCCGCCTGACGACAAGCGCGGGTAGAGCGCATCCAGGCCCTGAATCGTCGATTCATAGAGATCGCCGTCAAGCCTCAACACCGCAATCTGCTCAACCGGAGCATCGGCCAACGTGTCCTTGAACCAGCCGGGGATAAAACGGACCTGCTCGTCGAGCAACCCATAACGTGCGAAATTCGCCCGGACTTCCGCCTCCGGAACCCCCAATATTCTCGCGTGGCGATGCAGCTTGATCCCTTTGTCGGCTTTGTAATTCGCGGTGTCCGGGGGAGGTACGCCGGCAAACGAATCGGCCAGCCAGACACGGCGCGTCTCATCCCCGTAGGCCGACAGGATCGCGCGCATCAATATGGAGGCACCGCCACGCCACACGCCACACTCGACAAGATCGCCGGGAATGCCGTCGGCCAGGACCGTCTCGACGCAATGCTGCAGGCTGGTCAGCCGCTGCATTCCGATCATCGTCAAGGCGTCCGTCGGCCAATCCAGACCGAAGTCCCGCGCATGCTGGTCAAACGGGTATTTACGGACCAGCATGAAATTGCGGGTGTTGAAGATGGGCCGCCCCAGGCGGTGCCACCCCACCGGCACCAGCTGATCCTGACCGTATCGGGTGAGGTCACGACGGAGCAGGTCGAGATACGCAGATCGCGAATCGGTTTCAGTCGCGGTCAAAACTGCCCCTTACTACTACTTCTCATGCCTCTACTCCCACTTGTCGTACTCCCACTTGTCGGCCGGTTGTTCAGCCTAGACGTCCCCCGCTGCCGCCAACGCGTTTCACGGTTTTCCGCCAAGCCCCCGGCAATCGCGCGCGTGCCGCGTGAACCGCCACCTCAATGAAGCAGACGAGGCCGTGCAGACGGCTTGGATTTCCTCGCGTGCACCCTACCGCCAATCGCCAGGCAAGCTACGTCACGCTAGCGGATCCGATCGAGCTTACCCAGACCGGTAATCTGGAGACTCACCGACTTCCGTGACCCAACAGCACCAAGCAGGAAAAGCATGTCGCTTATCGGAGCGCCTAACCAAAATCGCCAAAACGGCTTTCGAAGGCACTTCAGGGCGAAGCTACCCTCCCCGATCAACCAATACACCGGAATCGCAATCATGCGGTAGCACATGCGTTTCCATCCCGCGGAAACCATCTCAAGATTCATCTCCATCATCTCGAGGCCCCACGCCCGGTATTGCCATTCCAGCTCGTAGCGATTCTGAAACTCGAAGAACGCCCGCATTTCGCCATTGGTGACGAGGTACTCATCGAAGACCAGGATGGATCCTTCGACGAAGTGGTCCTTGCATGTTTCTAACGCATGCAGGCAACTCTCATAGGTATCCAAATCCATGTGAAAGAGCCTGATTGGGGCTGCTGGCCGCTCGGCAAGAAACGGTGCCAGGGTGTCGTATGTGCTTCCCCGGATGAACTGGACTTTACGGCCAAGGGCGTCAGGCAAGCCGTCTTGGAAGGTGACCCCAGTATCTTGCATAAAACGTTTCGCGAACGGGTCTGTCAAAGAAAAGGTTCCGCGCTTGACGACCTGGTCCTCGAGTTTCCAGTCCTCAACCAGACCCGAGAAGCTATCGAAACCGTAAACCCAGCGGTCGCTGGCATCGGATATGAGCCTCGTCGACCACCCGATCCAGACGCCGAGATCTAGGATCAGTTCGTCGGAACCCCCCAGGGATGGGCCCCCCAGGTTCGACGCCTCCGACAATAATGTGTGGCCTCGAATCCGGCGCCGTACGCAGATCGGACATTGTCTGGTTAATAAATTCGCGATATGCGTCGTCGTAAATTCTGGTGTCCCGGGCATATAAATTTGGGATGTAGCGATCACGCCCCTGATAAACAAGGCGCGCACCTACCAGCGACACCAGGAGCACGCCGATCGCTACGAGGAGAGCCGGCACGAAGTAACATGCCGTGGCCACGACGAGCGCAATGCCAACGAGGAGCGCTTTCCACAGACGATGGACTACCGTCCGATCCACTGACCGCCTGTCGACCGCAACGCCCACCGGTTCACCTCTCTGTTCTGGCTAGACTAAGGCGAATCACCCCGAGTTATTGAATGAATCACACGATTGCTCGTTAGTCATTCTGAGCCCCAGGGCGGACCCGGCTGCACCAGGTCCAGGTGAGGCGGCGCGCTTGCCCTTTGCGCACGTCCTCATCGGAGGCGATCGCCCGAGCTGTTTGTTCGAAGTGCGAGCGCCGTTATTCCGCCCGCCATGTTCGCTCGGGGGTCACCTGCCGCTGAAGGCGATTCGAGCTGCTGGCCGATCCATTCGCAGCAGTTCGTGCAAACCGTCGTCGAGCGACCACTTGGGGCACCAATCGAGCGCTTCTTTCGCGGGCTCGATGTCGCAGCTCGCAGCACGTACATCACCATCGCGGAATTTCGATACGACGACCGGTTCGGGGGCGCCGCAGACGGCGACTGATCCTTTGTGCCAGCTCATGGATCGTTGTCGGATTACCCGACCCGATGTCGAGGCAGCGCGGCTCAGCCGCGGGTTGCTCCACCGAAGCGAATAGCGCATCGATCACGTCGTCGATGTACACGAAATCGCGCACGATCCGACCGTCTTCGTAGACCTCCAGCGAGCGTTGCTCGCGCGCCAAGCGTGCGAAAAGAGCAACTATTCCGGTGTAGGAATTGGTCAGCGACTGCCCCGGCCCGTAGACGTTCTGCAGACGCAGCACACTGAGATTGGTGTCGTGCGCGGCGGTCCAAGCAGCCAGTGTGTGCTCCTGGGCGAGCTTGGTTGCCGCGTACACGTTGGTGGGCCGAGGCTCCGTCCGGCCTGCGCGGCTCGGAAGTGGCACCGCACGTTCACCCGTGGGGCCTTGCGGATCCCAGATGCCGGCCGCCAGCTGTGCGTGACTGCGAGGCCGCGGATAGAAGATTTGCGGGCCGCATTGCCAAGCGCCCTCGCCGTAAATGGCCCTAGATGACGCCAGGACGAGCTGGTCGGGCACCAGTCCCGAGCGGCTCAAGGCGTCAAGAAGCTGGGTGCTGCCCACCACGTTGACCGAGCCATGGCGCGTCGCCTGCGAGAGCGACTGCGCGGTTCCCGTCTCGGCCGCCAAGTGGACGACCTGGGAAGGATGGAACAACCGAAGCACCGCATCCCAGTCCGGCGCGTGGGTGACATCGCCTGTGAATAGCCGCACGGAGGGCGGCAAGTCGATCGCTTGACCTGTGGCGTGCACCTGTGGGTGCAGGACATCCATCACAGCGACGTCATAACCGGCTTTGACCAGGCGGCGCGACAGCGCAGACCCGATGAATCCAGCTCCACCGGTGATTAGCACGGATGTTGACAAGAGCCGACGTCTCCCGTTCGTCTGCAGGGGTAATAGGAAGAACACATGCGTTGCCGAGAATGGGCCCGGTCGATCATATCGAGGACCGCCCGGCAAACCGCTATGCCCAGGTCCCCCGACGCCGGTGTGCGATCGCGACGAACTCCATCATCGGCTTCACGATCGAAGGCCGTGACAACCTGAACGAGCAATCTCCTGGAAAGGCTGCGGAAATCCTTGAACGCGACCCGCAACTCATGTTCGCTCGCCCGATACGAGTCGAAAAGGCAATCTAGGGCAGACCCGTCCAGGGGCTCGTCCCGCGCGGCCGCACACAACGCTTGGTAAACCGCGGAAATCCAGTCTGCACCGACGAAGCCTTCGATCCGGCCGCACTGCCGCTGGCGCCGAAGATCGGCTGTAAGGAATTCCTCGATTGCGGCCGCTTCCTGCGTATTCAGATCGATCTCCAATGCCGTGGAAATCCGCTTTATTTCCCGGGGCCAGTCGTCGAGGAAGTCGGCGTAATCGACGAACACGCGCGGCAAGCCGCGCGTGTTTCGCTCTGCCAACAGGTTGTATTTCAACCACAAGGCACCCGAGAGCTCCCGCGAGACGTGCCAGGCCGCCGCGACGGACGAGATGACCTCCAACGGGTGGCGTACCGGAATCAGGACCGCGACGTCGAATCCGGCCCGTCGCGCAGCCTCGAACCACAGGTTAGACAACGTCGTGATCCTGGGTTCCTTGATCACCACCAGCGGGGCGTGCGGCAGCGTGGTGAGGTAAGCCGCGATCTTTGCGACGTGCGCGGCCTTCTCTTCGGAATCGAACGCACCGTCCTCCGCTAAGCGCAGCGACGGGTCGAACCACGTGCTCCCATGGCGATACAGGATTGCTTCGTTGATAGCGATGGCCTTGCGCGGCTCCCAATAGCCCCGCGGATTGCCCGCATCGGCGCCCAACATCCCGGACGGCAGCGCACCACCACACAGGGAAAGGACGCGGGTGATCGCCGACGTTCCCGACCGTTGCGGCCCCAAGATGAATAGGGCGACCGTGCGCCCTGTGGTCCCGGAGTGCCCCACCGTGGCGGTCACGAACGCGGCTCCCGGGTCCATGTGCTGCGCGTCGCGGCGCTACATCGACATTCACTCATCGCGCGTGTAATTGACGGGGCCGAAAAAAATAAACCTGGGCCCGCCGGTTACGGGTTCTCTGTGTGCTCACCGGAAAGCCTTCCACTCGGCCCCTACCTCATGGTTCGTCGGCCGGCAAGCACGCATTCACCATCGAGGTGCGCCGACAGTACCGTCCGAACCTGGAAGTCCGCTGTGCGAACATCGGTCAGCCGACGGCGGCGCCGGGCTCGCTGAACGGTGCCCCGAATTCGGTCACCGGCCGGACACCGCGTTTGCGGGCCTTCCCGACACCCACCCGGAGCAGATTGCCCAACGTGGCCACCCCGGAATGATCCAGCACCAGGAACGGCGACAACAGCCGGTTGTGCACGAATGCGAACGCCAGCCCGGACGCGGGGTCGGCCCAGCCGAACGAACCGCCCATCCCGACGTGCCCAAAGCCCGGCATCACGTTGCCGAACGGCACGCTGTGATACCCGAGGTGGAATGACAAGGGCACCATGATGTTTCGGTCCCTTTTCAGGCTGCGCCGACCGGTCAGCCCGGCCACGATCTCCCGCGACAAGAATCGGGTGCCGTCAATCTCACCGCCGTTGGCGATGGCGCCGTACATCCGCGCCAAGCCGCGAGCCGTCGCCACCCCGTTCGCTGCCGGCATTTCGGCGTCCAGCAGTGGAATATCGCCTTGCACGGCGGCCATGACGCCGCGGAAGTACATCGAGCGAAATCCACCGGACAGCTGCGTGGCGACCTTGGTTGCCACCGAGCCGATGATCGGGTTACCGATGATGCTCTGCGGCATGATGATCTCGGCGACCCGCGTCGGGCTGCCGGCGGGTGGCCGGCCCAGGTGCAGGCCGTCGGTGCCCAACGGCTCGGCCAGCTCCTCGCGAATCAGCGCACGCATACCCTTCCCGGTCACGGCCCGGGCCAGGCCGGACATCAGCCAGCCGTAGGTCAGTGCGTGGTAGGCCGGTTTGCCCAGCAAGCGTCCGGGAGGCGCCGCGGCCAGCCGCTCTTCCATGACGAGGTGATCCAGCAAATCTTCCTGGGTAGCGCCGCGCAAGCCCGACAAGCCGGCCCGGTGCCTCATCACCTCGCGAACGGTGAGGGTCGCTTTGCCGTTGGCCGCGAACTCCGGCCAGTACTCGGCAACCGGGGCTTCGTAGTCGATCAGCCCCCGATCGGCGAGCCGGTGGATGACCGTCGAGGCCATGCCCTTAGTGGCGGAGAAAACCATCGGCGCCCGGTCGGCCGTCCACGGCAGCTGGCCCGCCCGGTCCGACCAGCCCGTCCACACGTCGACCACAGGTTGGCCATCGAGGTAGACCGCCAGCGCTCCACCGCCGAAGCGGCGACCGGGGAAAAGGCTCGAAAAGCCACGAACGACGCAAGAAAAGTTTGGGTCCGCCGCGCCAAACACACGATGACCTGCGTCAGGGGCATCGTGGGAGGGATTCGCGCGGTGATCGACCCCGTTGTCTACCGTCACAATTTTGAATTTACTTCCGTTCGGCCTGTCAGAAAAAACAAACAGTAATTAATTTACCTTTCCGTTAGCGAGACGATGCGTCTAGTATTTGCTGGGCCGCCATCGCGGGCGTCAGCTCGCCGGCTTTGACTTGCCGCTCCAGGTCAGCCCGCATCTTGCGTACCGCGGGGTTGGACAGCACCCGGTCCAGGACCGTGTCGCGGACCATCTGCCAGGTCCAGTCGACCTGCTGTGCTCGGCGCCGGGCCTCGAACTCCCCGGCCTCGGTGAGCACCTCGCGGTGGCGCTCGACGGTGTCCCACATCTCGGTCAGACCCGTCCCCTCCGCCGCGCTCATCGTGAGAACCGGTGGTCGCCATAAGGTTTCGCGCGGGTAGATCAACCTGATCGCCGACGAGAGCTCGCGTGCGGCTTTGCGCGCCTCGGGCAGGTGCTGGCCGTCGGCCTTGTTGACCACCACGATGTCGGCCAGCTCCAGCACGCCCTTTTTGATGCCCTGCAGCTGGTCGCCGGCGCGGGCCAAGGTCAGCAGAACGAAGGTGTCGACCATGTTGGAAACGGCCACCTCGGACTGGCCGACGCCGACGGTTTCGATGAGGATCACGTCAAAACCGGCCGCCTCCAGGAGGACGACCGTCTCCCGGGTGGCCTTTGCTACGCCGCCCAACGTCCCCGACGTCGGCGACGGCCGGATGTAGGCGTCCGGGTGCGCTGCCAATCGCGACATCCGGGTTTTGTCGCCCAAGATCGAGCCGCCGGTCCGCGTCGAGGAGGGGTCGACCGCCAGGACGGCCACGCGGTGGCCGCGGTCGATCAGCTGCATGCCCAGCGACTCGATCGTGGTGGACTTTCCCACCCCGGGAACCCCGGTGATGCCCACCCGATGGGCGTTTCCGGAGTCCGGCAGCAAATCCAGCAGCAACTGCTGGGCCCGCTCGCGATGGTCGGCGCGGGTGGACTCCAGCATCGTGATGGCCCGTGGCAGCGCGGCGCGATCGCCGCTGCGGATGGCCTCGGCCAAGTTTTGCGAGGTCATCTAGCCCGCCCGCGCGTTAAGCGCCGCGAGCCTAAAGCCACGCGAAGCATTTCGCGGAGTTTCGCCGTCGGTGTTGAGGCTCGCGCGAAAAAGTTGGCTGGCCACTAGTCCAGCGCGTAACCCAGCCGCTCGGCGAGCTTGTTCAGCAAGCCGATCGCGGCGTCGGCGATCACCGTCCCGGGCGGGAAGATGGCTGCGGCCCCCGCCGCGTAGAGCTCGTCGAAGTCGCCGGGCGGAATGACACCACCGACCACGACCATGATGTCGGACCGGCCCACCTCGGCCAGCGCGTCGCGCAGCGCCGGCACAAGAGTCAGGTGTCCGGCGGCCAGCGAGGACACGCCGACCACGTGCACGTCGTTGTCGGCGGCCTGGCGAGCCACCTCCTCGGGTGTGGAGAACAGCGATCCGACGTCCACGTCGAACCCGATGTCGGCGAATGCCGTCGCGATCACCTTCTGACCGCGGTCGTGGCCGTCCTGGCCCATCTTGGCCACCAGAATCCTGGGCCGGCGGCCGTCGGCCTCGGCGAACTTCTCGACTAGTTCGGTGGCGGTTGCCATGTTCGGAGCCTTTCCGGCTTCGTCACGATAGACGCCGGCGATCGTACGGATCTCCGCCTGGTGGCGGCCGTACACCTTCTCCAGTGCATCCGAGATCTCCCCGACCGTGGCCTTGTGCCGGGCGGCGTTGATGGCCAGCGCCAGCAGATTATTGCCCAGCCCGTCCTCCCCGGCGCGGCCGTGCGCGGCAGCCGCCCGGGACAACTCGGCCAGGGCGGCCTCGACTGCCTCTGCGTCCCGGCTCGCCCGCAGCTCTTTCAGTTTGGCCAGCTGCTCGGTGCGTACCCGGGTGTTTTCGACCTTGAGGACCTCGACCTCCTGGTCCTCTTCGACCTGATACTTGTTGATCCCGATCACCGGCTGGATCCCGGCGTCGATGCGGGCCTGGGTGCGCGCGGCGGCCTCTTCGATGCGCAGCTTGGGGATGCCGTCGTCGATGGCCTGGGCCATACCGCCGTGCTCGGCGACCTCGGCGATGTGGGCACGCGCCCGCTGCGCGAGCTGATGGGTCAGCCACTCCACGTAGTAGGAACCGCCCCACGGGTCGATCGGCCGCGTGGTGCCCGACTCCTGCTGCAGCACCAATTGGGTGTTACGGGCGATGCGGGCGGAAAAGTCGGTGGGCAGCGCCAGCGCCTCGTCCAGCGCGTTGGTGTGCAGTGACTGGGTGTGGCCCTGAGTCGCGGCCATCGCCTCGATACAGGTGCGGGCGACATTGTTGAACGCGTCCTGTGCGGTCAGCGACCAGCCCGAGGTCTGCGAATGTGTGCGCAGGGACAGCGATTTCGCGCTCTTCGGGTCGAACTGGCTGACCAGTTCGCTCCACAGCAGGCGACCCGCCCGCAATTTGGCGACTTCCATGAAGAAGTTCATCCCGATGCCCCAGAAGAAGGACAGCCGGGGCGCGAACTTGTCGATGTCCAGGTCGGCGTCCAGGCCCGCCTTGATGTAGTCGAACCCGTCGGCCAGCGTGTAGGCCAGCTCCAAATCCGCTGTGGCACCGGCTTCTTGGATGTGGTAACCGGAGATCGAGATGGAGTTGAACTTCGGCATCTTGGCGCTGGTGTAGCCGAAGATGTCGGAGATGATGCGCATCGACGGCTTAGGCGGATAGATGTAGGTGTTGCGCACCATGAACTCTTTGAGGATGTCGTTCTGGATGGTGCCGGCCAGCTTCTCCGGCGGCACCCCCTGCTCCTCGGCGGCCACCACGTACAACGCCAGGATCGGCAGCACCGCACCGTTCATCGTCATCGACACCGACACCGTCGACAGGTCGATGCCGTCGAACAGCTGCCGCATGTCCAGAATGGAATCGATTGCCACACCGGCCATTCCGACGTCACCCGCAACGCGCGGATGGTCGGAGTCGTACCCGCGGTGGGTGGCCAAGTCGAAGGCCACCGACAGGCCCTTCTGGCCGGCGGCCAGGTTGCGCCGGTAGAACGCGTTGGACTCGGCGGCAGTGGAAAAGCCGGCGTATTGGCGGATCGTCCACGGCTGGTTGACATACATCGTCGGGTACGGACCGCGCACAAACGGCGGCTCACCGGGAAAACTGTTCAACGGGTAGCCGTCGGCCTCGACGGCGGCACGGTCGGCGGCGATGTAAACCGGCTTGACGTCAATGTCTTCCGGCGTATGCCAGACCAGCTGATCGGGCGTATACCAGTGCGCCGACGGCGGCCGCGGCGACGTGCTTGTCCACGGCGGCGTCGGTGGGCGGCTGCCCCACCCGATCGCCGTGCAGCGGGATGTCGGCGAAGCTGCCAATCAGCGGAGTAGACGTCGTCATCGCGTTATGCCCCCAACTGAGTGAGCAGATTCGAAAGGGCTTCGATCGCATTGATTTTGGCTGTCAGGAATTCGTCCGGCCGGTGCTCTGGATCGGCTTCGGCCACCGCCTTTTCCGGTCCGGCCAAGTAGACCCGCGATACTCCCGCGCTACGCGCCGCGTCGACGGCCCCGGCGGCCTCGGTGCCGTAGCGCTTGTCGGTGCCGCAGATCACCGCCACGGTGGGCGATTCCGCGTCCGACAGCGCCGCGGCGACAGATTCGGCGTCGACCGTTCCCGGGTTGACCGCCTCGATGCCGCCCGAAGCCAGCAGGTTCGCCGCGAAGGTGGTGCGGATGTTGTGCTCGGCCAGCGGGCCGAGCGGAAGCAACAGTGCCTTCGGGCGTGAACCGGTGCGGGCCAGGAAGGCATCCGAACGATCGCGCAGCGCCTCGAATCCCGCTGCGTAGCGCTGCAAGTTCCCGACATCTGGCTGGCCCAACGAATCACTTTGCGGCAGTGCGGGTTCGGCCAGGTTCGGAAACTCGTTGACGCCGGTGATCGCCGTGCGACGGTGTGCGATGTCGTCGGCACGCCGAGCCGCGATATCGGCGATTTGGTCGGCGATGTAGTCGTGAGCGTCGACGAATCCGCCGCGGTCCTCGACGGCCTGGAAATGTTCCCAGGCGCCCTCGGCGAGCTGTTTGGTGAGGTCTTCGACGAACCACGATCCGCCGGCGGGATCCAGCACCCGGCCGACGTGTGACTCTTCCAACAGCAGCAGCTGAGTGTTGCGCGCGATGCGTCGCGCGAAGCTTCGTGCCGTGCCGGGAAAGCCGCCCTTGATCGCGACGTCGAACGGGAAGACCAGCACGGTGTCGACGCCGCCGACGCCGGCGCCGAAGGCGGCAAGCGTGCAGCGCAGCATGTTCACCCACGGATCGCGCTGGGTCATCATCGGCAGCGACGTCTCCGCGTGCACGATCGCCCCGCCGGCGTCGGGTTCCCCGACGACCTCGGCGACCCGCGCCCACAGTTGACGCACGGCGCGCATCTTGGCGATCGTCAGGAACTGGTCGTCATCGGCAGCCAGCCGGAAACTGATCTGGCCCAGCGCGCGGCCGACCGGCATCCCCGCCTCGGTGAGCACCCGAAGATAGGCCACCGCGGCCGCGATGCTGCCGGCGAGCTCCCATGTCGCGTTGGCGCCAAGGTTATGGAAGGCGGGTCCGTCGACGGTGATCGCCCGCACGCCGTGGTCGCCGGTCACGCGCGACGCCACCGCGACGACGTCGTCGATCGCCGGCGCGGCACGGTCGCTGAATGACGCGGTCAATGGGTCGGCGCCCAGGTCTACCGACAACGTGGCGCGCTGGTCGGCTTCGACCTCGGCTACCAGGGCCAGCATCGCGTCGCACGCCGCCGGGTAGTCGGCGCCGGCGTCGAGGATGATCGGCGCCATGCTCAGGTACACACCCGCGAGTAGCGCCTCGAGGTCCTCCGGTGCCGCTCCGGCCTCGCCGATACGGATCATCAGCGCGCTGACCCCGTCGCCGAGAGAGCCCAGCACCGCCGCGTTGGCCTCAGTGGCGGTGGCCCCGGCGCTCGGGAACACCTCGGCGACCTTCCAGCCGGATTTGACGTCGCGGAAAGGGTCGCCGCCCCGCACGTAGGGCCACTCGCCGGGCAGCGACGGCTCGGGCAGCTCGTCGAACGCGGTGTAGAGGGGGCGGATGGCGAACCCGTCGTATGTCGCGGTGTCCAGCAGATGCTCGGGGTGGTCCCCCAACTCGGCGGGTTCTTTGCGGGTGCTCTTGGCGAGCACACCGGCAACCGCGGTGCGCCAACGCTCGCGAACCTGTTCTAGGTCGGCGAGCTCGGGTACATCAATGGACACCGACTGCTCCTGTTTTCGCAGCTATTGGCAATGATGGTTGGGGTTGCTGAGGTCACGCCACTTGCTAATCAGGCTAATTGATCGCCCCCGCCGCCAAAAACCCGCGAGGTGAACCGATCGTGCCAGGTCTACGGCGAAACGCCAGGCATGGGCTACAAGTTATTCATGTATGGCCCGTAACGTTGAGCGACGTGACGGACCCCGCCACCACTAAAACCACCAGCACGCTGCGCAGTCTTTCGCGCGCGCTGGCCTCGGCCGCACGCCAGCTGTCCCGGCCGCGCGCTGTGGCGACAGTGGTCGGGATCACAGTCTTGGTTGCGGTAGCGCTCTGGGTTCCGCTGCCCAGCGCGGTGCAGCTGCGCGACTGGGCCCAATCGGTCGGTCCCTGGTTCCCGCTGGCGTTTCTGGTCGCGCACATCGTCGTCACGGTGGTCCCGGTCCCCCGCACGGCGTTCACCCTGGCCGCGGGGCTGCTGTTCGGCCCGGCCCTGGGCGTGCTGATCGCGGTGGTCGCCAGCTCTGCCAGCGCGGTGCTGGCGCTGCTGTTGATCCGCGCGGCAGGGTGGCGGCTCGACCGGCTGGTCCGCTACCGAGCGATTCACCGGGCCGACCAGCGCCTGCGCGAGCGGGGCTGGGTGTCCGTCTTATCGCTGCGATTGATTCCTGTCCTGCCGTTTTCGGCGGTCAACTATGCGGCCGGCGCGTCCGCCGTGGGCATCCTCCCCTACACGCTGGCCACGGTGGCCGGCCTGCTGCCCGGCACCGCCGCGGTCGTTTTTCTCGGCGACGCGCTCGCCGGTCACCCCAGCCCGCTGCTCTTCCTGGTGTCGTTGGTCACCAGCGTGCTGGGGCTCACGGGGCTGTTCCTCGAAATCCGGCATTACCGTCGGCGCCAGCACGCATCGCCCCCCGACGAGCCTGTCTCCGAACCCGTCATCGTCAGCTAACTGAGCCGCACTGTTGAGTGCGCCGCCCATTGCCTGAAAGATCTACTCAATGGAGCGGGTCTACGCGCAGCAGCTTGCGAGTTGGGGCTTGCAGCCGTCGCGGGCCGGCCTGCTGATGCTGCTACTCGGGGCCCTCGCGTCGGTGGCCGTCGCGGTGTTGTCCTTCCTGCTCGATCGGCTCAAGTTGCATCACGTGCCGAACGCGGGCGTGGTCGCCGCCCCGGCCGTCACCTACCCGCCGGCACCACGGGTGCGAACGCATATCTCGTGGCTGACGATGGGCGCGGCGTTCGCCGCTGTGGTGTGTATGACGGCCATCTGGCTGGCACCCAAGAATGTCGTGCACCTGCAAGAGCCCTCACCGCTGCCCGACATGACGCCCATTGCATTGCCCGCGTCAAGTGCCGCGGGCCCCGGAGCGGGCATCTACGTCGAATACGCCGACGGGTCCGGCGGAATGGGCTGTACGGCGGGGTTTTTGGTGCGCACCAGCACGGGTCAGGCCGGCGTGCTTACCGCCGGTCACTGCAATCGGCCCGGCAAGCCAAGCAAGGTGGTGATGAACCTCGGCGGGATCCTGCCGTACGCCAAGCTGGGCACCTTCGTCCGGACGGTCAGCGAGGGGGTTCACGACGAGCAGCACGACATCGGCCTGATCGTGCTCGACGGCGACAATGTCCCGCAGAGTCCGGCCGTCGCCACCACGCTGCCGATCACCGGCGTCACCACCGACCTGTCGATCGGCCAGGAGCTGTGCAAGTTCGGCATGAGCAGCGGTGAGGCCGAATGCGGACAGGTCCTGAACGTCACCGAGAGCAAGGTCGCATTCTCGGCGGGCGGCCAGTGCGGGGATTCCGGCGGCCCGGTCTATCTCATCCAAACCGACGGCACCGCCACCGCGGTCGGCATTGACATCCGCGGCAGTAATCCCGCCGTTCCCAACGCGGGCTGCCTGGCTCCGGCTAAATTCTCGGTTGCCGAGCTCGTGCAGCCGTGGCTGGACAAATGGCATCTCACCGCCGTGACCGCGCAAACTGCCGGACCACGCTGACGACCTGCCGCACTACCGTCCTCGATACGACAAACAACGTGGAGAACCACATGACCTCCGAGAGCACCCACACCAACGCGGTTCCCGCACCCGGACGGCGCTTTTCTACCGCGGCATTGGTCGGTGCCGGGCTGGTTGGCTTGATACTCGGCGCGATCGCCGCCTTCGCGGTCACCGGTTTGGTCTTCACCGTCCGCGTCCAGCTGCCCCGCCGCCCTATCCGCCGCCGTTCTCGTCGACACCACCGCCCGGCTACCCCGCGCCGCTGTCCCCTCCGGCCAACGTCGCCCCGACGTCAACGCCCGGTGGCTTACCCACGCCGCCTTTGCCGCCGGCCCGCATGCGTTGCCGCCGCTGGAGCCGGCGCCGCCGCCGGCGTGAGATTAGTTCTGGTCCGGTCCCTTCACCGTCATGGCGGCGAAAAGCGCCAAAAACGACCGCGGCCGGAAGACCATTGACGACCTTGTCGCGCACCCGGATGTGTGCGCCCACCGCCAAGGCGAAGTACAGCGTCAGCATCGCCGTCGTCAGTCTCGCCAGGGCGGGGAACCGGGTGATCGACAACAAGCCGACCGCGGCGGCCGCCTTCACCACCGGCATTACCGGGCGGATGTTGTCCGGGACCCCGACTCGTCCAGGACTTCTTTGACGGGAGCCACCTGGACTGCGCACGCCACCGCGTCGACAGCATGGAAAACGCCAAGCCCCGCGTAGGTCTTCGGTGAAGTCAAAACACTCATCAGACGATCCTATTGAGTCAATTCCGGTGGCGCCTCGGGCCGGCCGTCCACCGGCTGGCGGGCTATCGCCTCGGCCTTGGCGACCGCCTGGGCGATCTTGGGATCGGTCTCGGTGGAGAACCAGTCGGCGACCTCGGCGTCATCGTCGACCGCGTGCTTGGGCGCGTCGTCGACCGGTGACGGCTGGAATCGGAACACGCCGTCCTCGCCCGGAGTGCCCAGCAGCTTGGTGAAACCCTGCAACGCCGCGCTGAAGTCGCTGGGCACCACCCACACCTTGTTGGCGTCGCCGCGCGCCATCTCCGGCAGCGTCTGCAGGTACTGGTAGGCCAGCATCTCCGGGGTGGGCCGGCCGGCCTTGATGGCGGCGAACGTCTTCTCAATCGCCTTGGCCTGTCCCTGCGCCCGCAGGTATGCCGCGGCGCGTTCACCCTGAGCGCGCAGGATCCGGGACTGCCGGTCGGCCTCGGCGGCCAGGATCACGGCCTGTCTGGCACCTTCGGCGGCCAGGATCTGGGCCTGCTTGGCGCCTTCGGCCTGGGTGATCGAGGCCTGCCGGTTGCCTTCGGCGGTCAGGATCACCGCCCGCTTCTCCCGGTCGGCCTTCATCTGCTTTTCCATCGAGGCCTGAATCGACGGCGGCGGGTCGATGCTGCGCAGCTCCACCCGCGCCACCCGCAGGCCCCAGCGGCCGGTCGCCTCGTCGAGCACGCCGCGCAACTGGGCGTTGATCTTGTCGCGGGAGGTCAGCGTCTGCTCCAGCGTCATGCCGCCGACGACGTTGCGCAGCGTGGTCGTGGTGAGCTGCTCGACGCCGACGATGTAGTTGCTGATCTCGTAGACGGCCGCCTGCGGAACGGTGACTTGGAAGTAGACCACGGTGTCGATGTTGAGGGTCAGGTTGTCCTCGGTGATCACCGGCTGCGGCGGGAACGACACCACCCGCTCGCGCAGGTCGATCCGCGCCCGGACGCGGTCGATGAACGGGCACCAACAACGTCAGCTGCCCGCTGACCGTGCGGCTGTAGCGACCCAGCCGCTCGATCACCGCGGCCTCGGCCTGGGGAATCAACGCGACCGATTTGGCCACCACGATGATCGCAAAGATCACCAGGACGGCCAGCAACACCAAACCAGCAACCGCACCTTGCACGGGAGTTCCTTTCTGTCGCAGCGTCTTCGCAGCGGGCTAATGTTTGAAGACCACCGCCGTGGCGCCTTCGATGTGGACGACAGTGACCGACTCGCCGGGTTCGTAGACGTCACCGTCGTTGAACGGGCGGGCCGTCCACACCTGGCCGTCAAGCTTCACCTGGCCCGCGTCGCGGGCGACCCGATCCAGCACCAATGCGCTCTTGCCCTCCAGCGCCTCGATCCCCGTCGGCAGCACCCGGGCCGGCGTCAACCGCTGCCGCAGCGCGGGCCGCACCAGCACCACCAACAGCACCGAGACGACCAGGAACACCACGCCGTCGAGCAAGATCGGCCAGTCCGTCAGCCAAGCGGTGACCGACGCGGCCAGGGCGCCCCCGCCTAGCATCAACAGGAACATATCGCCCGTCAGCGCCTCGGCACCGGCAAGAGCCAGCGCGAAGATTAGCCAGCTCAGCGCGATGTACATGCCGTCAGAATACGCGTGATCCGCCTTTGCCGGACCGAACAACTACACTGCGTGATCATGTGGTGTCCGAGTGTTTCGCTGTCCGTGTGGGCCAACGCCTGGCTCGCGGGCAAGGCCGCGCCCGACGACGTGTTGGACGCGTTATCCCTTTGGGCGCCAAAGCAATCGGTCACCGCGTATGATGCCGTCGCTGCCGGCCACACCGGACTGCCGTGGCCCGACGTCCACGATGTCGGGACGGTTTCGTTGTTGCAGACACTGCGCGCCGCAGTCGGCCGGCTGGCGGTACCGGGTTCCGCCGGTGTCCCGTGCCCGTTGCTGGGGACGATCAACGTGGTGTTGCCGGTTCCCGGCGACGTACGCGGCCTGGCTCCCGGGACACAGTTCGAGCGCGACGCCCTGGCCGCCGGCGAGGCGGTGATCATCACCAACCCCGACGAGCCCACCGCCGCTGTCGGCCTGGTCCCCGAGTTCTCCTACGGCGATCTCGAGGAGGCCGAGGACGACGATTCGGGCTCACCGGAATTGGTTGCGCTGGCGTGGACGGTGTATTCACTGCCCGGAGCACCCGTGTTCGAACACCACGAGCTGGGCGACGCCGAATACGCGCTGCGGTCGGCGGTGCGCTCGGCCGCCGACGCGCTTGGCGCCATCGGGCTGGGATCGGCAAGCGACATCGACGACCCGCGAGGACTTGTCGAGCAGTTGCTGGAATCCGCACGGCAACACCGGCTTCCCGATCATGCGCCGTCGCGCGCATTGCGGGTGCTGGAGAACGCCGCGCA
Source organism: uncultured Actinomycetota bacterium (assembly GCA_963832935.1). Classification (GTDB taxonomy): domain Bacteria; phylum Actinomycetota; class Actinomycetes; order Mycobacteriales; family Mycobacteriaceae; genus Mycobacterium. The sequence continues at coordinate 263,595 of CAWHWA010000003.1, read as the reverse complement.
CGTCGACGCGATCATCGCGGTCAGCGCCGGGCTCAGTCGGGCGTCCGATTCTTCTCCGCACACCGGTGGTGCCCCCACGCCGGATCGCTTCACGGCACACGTCGTGTCCGGCTGGAGCCGCTCGGCACCCAATCGTCGTCGGAAGCGCGGATCGCCAGCGACGCGCTCCGACCGCTTACCGCCGTGGTGCGTTCGGCACGGATGGCCGCGGTGAACGCGATCATGCACTCGGCCTGGGCCGACTAACCGCCTTCTCGCGCAACGCAATGCGGCGGACAGCACGCCGCGCCGTCGATGCTGGCCAGGCAGCCCGCGACCGGATCGGCGGCCACTTGTGCGAGCAGGAGTTCGACCGTAGCGGAGTTCGTCGATCAAATCCGCGGCCAGCCTGGCGAATCGCCGGTCGGCATTCGGCGTGGCGGCCCGGGCGAACGCCATGCCCGCCGCCTGCGCTTGGGATCGCAATTCTTCGTCGAGATCCCACACCACCTCGATGTGGTCGGCGACGAACCCGATGGGGCAGACGATGACAGCCTTGGTGCCCGCGGTGGCCAGCGTCGTGAGCTGGTCGGCGACATCGGGCTTCAGCCACGGCACCTGCGGCGGACCCGATCGCGACTGCCAGGCCAGGTCGTAATCGGAGTACCCGGCGGCCGCCGCGACCAGCCTTGTGGCATAAGCGACTTGGCGGCTGTACAGACGCGGGCCGCACCGCTGATCGGCCGCCACCGGAATCGAATGCGCGGTGAACACCAGCCGGGCATCGGGCGCAACGGTGGCGGCGGCCGCGGCGATGCCCTCGGCGAACATCTCCACGAAAAGCGGATGGTCGAAGTAGGTTCGCAGCTTGACCAGCTCGGGCGCATCGGGACCTGCGGCCCGCCGGGCGCGGGCGATGTCCTCGACGTATTGTGTGCAGCTGGAATACCCGCTCCAGGCCGATGTGGTGAACACCGCAGCGCGACGAATACCGTTGTCGTGCATCGCCTTGACTGTTTCTTCGACGTACGGCCCCCAGTTGCGGTTGCCGAAATACACCGGCAAGTCCAGCCCGCGGTCGCGCAACTCGACTTCCAGCTGCGCGATCAGCGCGCGGTTGATGCCGTTGATCGGCGAGACGCCGCCGAAATGCTGGTAGTGCTCGGCGACGTCGTCGAGCCGTTCCGGCGGCACATTACGGCCCCGGGTGACGTTCTCCAGGAACGGCCGCACCTGCTCAGGGCCCCTCCGGTCCCCCGAAGGACAGCAGCAGGACGGCATCAAAATCCATTGTTCGCTAGAGCAACTGGGTGCTGGCGCCGCCGTCGGCGTAGATGATGCTCCCAGTGGTCGCCGGCAGCCATTCCGAAAGCAGCGCGCACACCGTCTTGGCGACCGGGGTGGGGTCCTTCATGTTCCAGCCGATCGGGGCGCGTTGGTCCCAGCCCTCCTCGAGCAGCTGCATCTGGGCGCCGGCCTCGTCGCCGAGCGCACCGCCGACGATCGCACTCATCGCCAGCGTCCGGATCGGGCCGGCGGCAACGAGATTCGAGCGCACCCCGAACTTGCCGGCCTCGCGCGCCACGAACCGGTTGACCGACTCCAGCGCGCTCTTGGCGACCGTCATCCAGTTGTAGGCCGGCATCGCCCGGGTCGGGTCGAAATCCATACCGACGATGGAGCCGCCGGAATTCATAATCGGCAGTACCGCTTTGGCCAGCGAGGCGTACGAGTACGCCGAGATGTGGATGCCCTTGGCCACATCTTCGTAGGGCGCGTCGAAGAACGGGTTGATGCCCATTCCGGTCTGCGGCATGAAACCGATCGAGTGCACCACCCCGTCGAGCTTGTTGCCCTCGCCGATCTCAGCGCTGACCCGGTCCGCCAGGCTAGCCCAGGTGCTCCTCGTTCTGCACATCGAGTTCGATCAGCGGGGCCTTCTCCGGCAACCGGTCGGCGATGCGCTGAATCAGCCGCAACCGGTCGAATCCGGTCAGCACCAACTGCGCGCCCGCTTCCTGCGCGACCTTGGCGATGTGAAACGCGATCGAGGAGTCGGTGATGATCCCGGTGACCAGGATCCGTTTGCCTTCGAGCAGTCCGCATATCCGTCCTTAATCCTCTGTCGTCTTTGATCTCAGTGGCCCATACCCATGCCGCCGTCGACCGGGATGACCGCACCGGCGATGTAGCTCGCATCCTCGGACGCCAGGAAGCTGACCACCCCGGCGACCTCCTCGGCGGTGCCGACCCGCTTCGCGGGGATGAATTCCAGCGCCCCCGCCTGAATCCGCTCGTCCAGCGAGCGGGTCATCTCGGTGTCGATGTAGCCCGGCGCCACCACGTTCGCGGTGACCCCGGCCTTGGACAGCTCCCGGGAGATCGAGCGCGCCATGCCGATCAGACCGGCCTTGGAGGCCGCGTAGTTGGCCTGGTTGCCGATGCCCCAGCTGCCGGAGACCGATCCCACGAAGATCATCCGGCCGAACCGCTTGCGCTGCATGCTGCGCGCTGCGCGCTGGGCCACCCGGAACGCCCCGGTGAGGTTGGCGTCGATGACCTTCTCGAACCTCTCCTCGGTCATCCGAATGAGGAACGCGTCCGCGGAGACGCCGGCGTTGGACACCAACACCTCGACCGCACCCTGATGCTCCTCGACCTCTTTGAAGGCGCGATCGACGGCGTCGTTGTCGGTGACGTCGCACTCGACGCCGAACAGCCCCTCGGGCGCCCCGGATCCGCGGTGCGTGACGGCCACCTTGTGGCCGTCGGCGGCCAGCCGCTGTGCGATCGCCAGACCGATCCCCCGGTTTCCGCCCGTCACCAGCACTGAACGGGATACGAATGCGGGTTTGCCGCTGTCGGCGGCGAGCTCGGTGGCTGCTTCAGTCACCTGGCCAACTTATCGCCTCAGTACGGCGGGACCGCAATCGGCCCCGTTTTCGGCCGCGACCGTAACCCCAGCTGCGGAATATCCGAGCGCGGATTTCGCAGTGGCGGTTCGCTTCGCTGAGTGTATGTCAGTGTAGCGTCGGCAGACTTCGGCCATGACAGACCCATTCCTCGGCAGCGAGGCCCTGGCTGCGGGTGGCTTGAGCCGCATGAACTGCGGAGCCGGTATGTCGCACTGCATCAAGACGTCTATGTGCCACGCGATGTCGAGTTGACCGCGGTATCGCGGGCCAAAGCGCTGCTGGCTGCGCTCCCGGCGCCGCGGCGTCCTGGCCGGCTTCTCCGCCTCCGCGCTTGCACGGCGCCAAGTGGATCATCGCGAGTCTTCCCGCCGCGATCATCGACACCAACCGCCGCCGCGAGCGCCGGGTGCAGATGTGGGAAGACCGCATCGACGCCGATGAGATCTGCGTCGTCGACGGCATGCGCGTCACTACACCGGCGCGAACGGCACTCGACCTGGCCGCCGTTTCCCGAAGAGCTCGCCGTCGCTGCGGTCGACGCCCTCGCTCAGGCAACCGATCTGAAGCTGGCCGACGTCGAGCTATTGGTCGACCGTTATCGGGGCCGCCGCGGCATGAAGGCCGCCCGCAGCCGCTCTTGACTTGTCGATGGCGGATCTCAGTCGCCGAAAGAAACGTGGCTGCGCCTGTTATTGATCAGCGCCGGGTTTCCCCGGCCGCAGACGCAGATTGCCGTGCGCAACGAATGGGGTTGGGCGGAGGCGTATTTGGATATGGGCTGGGAGGACATCAAGGTTGCGGTCGAGTATGACGGCGATCACCATCGATCAGTCGTTACCACTACGTGAAGGACATCCGCCGGCATGAAAAAGCTGGCGCAGCACAGGGTGGATCGTGGTCCGGGTCGTTGCCGAGGACCACCCGGACGACATCATCCGCCGGGTCCGGGAAGCACGGGCGCACACGAGCGCTAACGCCAGCTGCGAAAAACGCCAGCGCGGAATTCGCAGCCCGGTTAGGCACGCCGCGCCGAGGGCGGGCCAGCCAAAACGTCAGGTCGGCAGCCGTCGGTTGATCAGCAACGCCGCCAGCGCTGCCAGCGCCAACACCAGCGCGCCCAACCGCAGCCAGCCGACGCTGGCGTCGCCTTTGATCGTCTCGTAGCCGATCTGCTGCTGCAGCGACGAGTAGACGGCCTTGAGCTCCTGCAGGGTCGCGGCGCTGTAAGAATTTCCGCCCGAGAGCTGGGCGACCTTCCGCAGTGTCTCGTCGTCGACGGGCACCGGCTGACGCTGGTCATTGATCTCGACGAAGCCGTACGGGGTGCCGAACGAGATCGTCGAGATCGGCACGCCCTGGTCTTTGGCGGTGCGCGCGGCGGTGAAGGCGCCCTTGGGGTTGTCCGGGTTAGTCGGCATCGTCTCCTTGCCGTCGGAGAACAACACGATGCGTGCCGGCGGCGGGGTATCGCCGCCGCCGATCACCGCGCCGACCGTGGCGATGGCCTGCAGCGCGGTGAAGATCCCCTCCCCAGTGGCGGTGCGGTCGGCGAACTGGAGCTTGTCCAGCGCGACCTTGGTCGCGTCGCGGTTGGTCGTCGGCGACACCAGCACCGTCGCGGTGCCCGCGTAGGCGATCAGCCCGAGGTTGATTCCCGGGGTCAGCTCGTCGGCGAACTGCTTCCCCGCCTCCTGCGCGGCAGCCATCCGGTTGGGTTCGACATCGGTGGCACGCATCGACTGCGACACGTCGATCACCAGCATCACCACCGCGCGGTTGCGGGGAATCCGGACGTCGTTGGTCGGGCCCGCCATCGCGATGGTGAACAGCACCAGCGACGCCACCAGCAGGATCGCCGGCACATGCCGCCATTTGGCGGGCCGTTTGGGGGCCACGCTTTCCAGCAGCTCCATGTTGGCGAACCGCAGCATGCGCTGCTGGCGGGCCAACTGCATCACGACGTACAGCGCGGCCAGCCCGACGACGACGAGGAGGAAAAGGAAGAACCACGCGTGAGCGAAGCCGGACAACGACATCGCGCCGAGCAACGGCAGCGTCATATCAGATCCGTCACTAGGTATGTGCCCGCCGGTGTCAAGTGCGCCCGTCCAGTGCACCGCGGCGGCGAGAGGCGACGAACCGGACGATGTCGCCGATCCAGTCCCGGTCGGTGCGAAGCGTCATCACCGGTGCCCCGCAACCGCGAATCGTGCGCGCCACATCGGCGCGGTGAGCCGCGGCCGCCTTGGCGAAATCGTCGCGCAGCTGCGCATCGATGGTGAACTCGCGGGTGGCCCCGGATTCGGCGTCCTGCAGGACGACATCACCGATATCGGGCAGTTCGACATCGCGCGGATCCAGCACTTCGATCGCCAGCACCTCGTGGCGGGCCGCGACGGCCCGCAGCGGACGCATCCAGTTGATCGGGCCGAGGAAATCGCTGATGATCACCGCCATCCCGCGGCGGCGTTCGGGCCGGCGCAGCGCGTCGATGGCAACCGCCAGGTCACCGCGCACCCCGACCGGCGCCTTGGGCATGGTCGCGATGGTGCGCAACAGCGTCTGTTGGTGCTGACGTCCGGAGCGCGCCGGCACTCGGGTCATCGTGGCGCCGTTCGCAACCAGGGCGCCGAGCCGGTTGCCGCCACCGCTGTTGAGGTAGGTGATGGCCGCCGCGGCGGCAACCGCCAGGTCCCGTTTCTCACAGAAGGCGGTGCCGAAGTCCAGGCTGGCCGACACGTCGACCACCAGCCAGGTCTCTAGTTCGCGGTCGGCGATCATCTGCCGGACATGCGGGTGGGTAGTACGCGCGGTGACTGCCCAGTCCATCCGGCGGACATCGTCGCCGGGTTGATAGAGGCGCGACTCCCCCGGCTCCGAACCCGGCCCCGGGATCAGGCCGAGGTGGTCGCCGTGCAGGACACCGTCCAGCTTGCGCTTGACGGTGAGCTCGAGCGTGCGCAGCGCCGCCGTCAGCTTCGGGTCGTCGATCTCACCACGCAGCATCGACGGCGGATGGACGACCGCCGGCGTTTTGGAATCGGTCACCGACCGCTAGCCGCCGCGGCCTGCATCACCGGAGGCACCGAATGGCCTTGCTGGGGCACGGCATTCACCTGAGGCAGGGCAACCGTCTGCAGGACTCGGTTGATGACGATCTCCGGCGAGATCTCGTCGGCGAGCGCGTCATAGGTGAGCACCAACCGGTGCCGCAGCACGTCGGGAATGACCTCGACGACGTCCTGCGGGATCACGTAGTCGCGGCCCCGTACCAACGCCAGCGAACGCGCCGCGGCAATGATGCCCAGCGAAGCACGCGGCGATGCGCCGAACGCGATCCAGCTCTTGACGTCGTTCATCCCGAGCTGCTCGGGTGTGCGGGTCGCGAAGACGACGCGCACCACATAGTCGACGAGCGCGTGGTGGACGAAGCTGTTGGCCGCGATGCCCTGCAGCCGCACCAGGTCGCCCGGGGCCAGGATCTGCTTGGGCTGCGGTGGCGTGACGCCCATCCGGTAGATGATCTCGCGCTCTTCTTCGGGCGTCGGGTAGCCGACGTTGATCTTGAACAGGAAGCGGTCCCGCTGTGCCTCCGGCAGCTGGTAGACGCCCTCGTGCTCGATCGGGTTCTGCGTCGCCATCACCAGGAACGGGTTGGGCAGCGGGTATCTCTTGCCACCGATCGACACCTGACGTTCGGCCATCACTTCCAGCAGCGCCGACTGCACCTTGGCCGGTGCCCGGTTGATCTCGTCGGCCAGCAGGAAGTTGGCCACCACCGGGCCGAGCTCGGTGTCGAACTCCTCCTTGCCCTGCCGATAGATCCGGGTACCGATGATGTCGGTGGGCACCAGGTCGGGGGTGAACTGGATACGCGAGAACGTCCCGCCGACCACCTTCGCGAAGGTCTCGACGGCCAGCGTCTTGGCCACGCCGGGCACGCCTTCGAGCAGCACGTGTCCCTTGGACAGCAGGCCGACCAGCATCCGCTCCACGAGCTGGTCCTGGCCCACGATGATCCGCTTGACCTCGAAGATGGCCCGTTCCAGGGTGTGTACCTCGGCAGCCAGTCCGTCGGCGCCACCCGAAGGCGCCGGATGGGCTCCGGGGCCAGACTGCCCACTCGGCCCCGAATAACCGCTGGCGCCCGGGGGCGGCCCACCTGCTGCTGTCATTAACAACCCTCCACAGCTCAATCGGATACAACTGCCATCACGACGATTGTCGTGGGGCAGCGACGTGCCCGCGTCCAACTATTCCAGGCCTGCGGGATTCCGTCGACGCCGCGCTTCGCTAACGAGCAAATCAAACCCGCCAGGTCCCGCGGCGATCCGGGCAGCACACCTGGGTCAGTACTCGATGATCCTAGTCAGGAACGGCGTCATGCCGGGCTTGCGCACCGGGCTCACGGTCACCTTGCTCGCGCTTCCGGACGCCTCCAGCATCTGACCGTTGCCCAGGTACATGGTGACGTGCTGCCCGCCGCCGGGGCCGTAGAAGATCAGGTCGCCACGCCTGGCCTGGTCGGCGGAATGTGGCGGCCGGCGTTGTACTGGTCACCGGAGAACCGCGGGATCAGCACGCCGACACCGGCGAACCCGTACCGCATCAGGCCCGAGCAGTCGAAGCCGGTGATGTTGGCGCCGTCGTCGATGCCCTTGCTCGGGCCCTGCAGCGAGCCGCCGCCCCACGAATACGGCACGCCCATCTGGGAGCCCATTCGGCGGATCACGTACTCGATGGCCTGACGGCCGTTCGCCCGCGGAATCTTGGCGCCGGGATTACTGGGCGAGGCAGCGGCGGCGGGAGCATCGCCGCCGAGGTTGATCCCCAGCCCGCCCAGAAATTGCTTGCCCAGGTCCATCGTGGTCTGGGTGGCCTGCGCGGTGGCCTGCAGCGAGGCGTTGGCCACGGCCAGCGGGTCGCCGGGAGCGCCGGCACTGATCTGTGCGGGCAGCGTCGGATCCCACGCGCCGGGGTCGGCGTTGGCCGGAGCGGCGACAGACAACATCAGCCCGGTCACCACAGTGGTGACACAGGCCAGGTTGATCAGGCGAAATCGCTTGTGCCGCATAGCTCCTCGTTAGTAGTCGATGTAGCGGATCACGTAAGGGGTCATGCCGCTGGTGCGCACGGGCGCAACGCGAACCTTCAAACCGATGTCGGGGGCCTCGAGCATCTGGCCTTGACCGAGGTAGATCGTCACGTGCTGGCTGCCGCCGGGGCCGTAGAAGATGACGTCGCCGCGGCGCATCTGGGAGGTCGGGATCTTGCGGCCCAGGCCGTACTGCGAACCCGAGTAGTGCGGCAGCTTGATGCCCACCCCGGCGAACGAGTACAGGACCAGACCCGAGCAGTCGAAGCCGGTGATCCCGGCGCCCGAGTCGATTCCATGGCTTGGGCCCGCCGCGTTGCCGCCGCCCCAGGAGTAGGGCACGCCGATCTGCGACATGCCGCGGCGGATCACGTACTCGGAGGCCTGCCGACCGTAGACCCGTGGAATCCGTCCCCCGGGTGTGGCGTTGGTGATGCCGGTGTCGTCGGGCTTGAGGATGCCCAGCTGCTGCAGGAAGCCCTTCCCCATGCCGGCGGTCACCTGCGTCGAGGTGGCCGAGATGCCCAACACCTGGTTGATCACCGCGATCGGGTCACCGGGGATGTTGGCACTCGGCACCATCGGCAGCGTGGGGTCCCAACCGTCCCATTGGCGGCCCCCGGAGAGGGGCGGCGCGGCCGGTGCTCCCGGATCCCACCGGTCGCCCGACGTCGGGCCATTGGCCGCGCCGTTTCCGGTCGACCAATGAGCGGACGCGAGTTGGGCCTGCTCGAAGTTTGGCCTGGGCCTCGTCGCGCTCGCCGGCCAGGCGAGTGATCTGCTCACGCTGGTCGGCGAACTTCTGCTTCGAGGTGGTGAGCGCGGCCACCGCGGCATCCTGGCTGGCTTTCGCGTCGGCGGCGGCCTTTTCGGCCTTCTGCTTGGCCAGCCGCGCCGCCGACTCCTTGTTCACCTGTTCGGTCCGGGCCCGCTGCAGGTTGTCCATCACCGTCTGGGAACTGGTCGCCAGGGTCCTCGAGGCGGACTCGGTGGCGATGATGTCCTCGGGACTGGTCGCCATCAGGTAGCTGCCGGACGGACCATTCATATAGGTGGCCGCGGCGAAGGTGTTGAAACGCTGTTGGGCCGCAGCGATTGCAGTGTTGGCGTCCTTCACCGACTGCTGGCTGACCTCGAAGTCGTGCTCGGCGGCGGTCACGTTGTCCCGCGCGGTCTCCACATCGACCAGGGCCTTGTTGACGGCCTCTTGCTCCGTCTGAATGTCGGCACTCAGATCTTCCAAACGCTGGTTGGCGTTGGCGACGTTGGCGATCAGCGCGCCGAGGCTGTCGGCGTCCGGATCACCGTGCGCCAGACCGGGCATGGATACGAGCAGGGCCACGCTCAGCACCGACGTCATGATCGGACGGACCAGCCTGGCAGCGGGTCGCGCAGATGAACCCCGGCGTGTGCATGTCATTCGACTTAGGTCCCCTTGGGCTCAACGGCGACGGCGGCGCCAGCCACAATTTCCTCTATAAGCGCCAAAGACAACACGAGCATCATTTGCACCGTACGTCACACTGATCGCCGGGGAAATGCTCGTCACAAATCGCAACCCTCTACGTGCGTTTAATGTGACCGAACGGTGACCTGCGTGATTTGCCGCAGACCGTCGTGAGATATCGCCCGACCGAACCGGCCAAGCCGGATGTGCGTGGTTAGACGCCCTTAGCCGGCTGTTCGAGGTCGGCTTTTTGAGCATCGGGCGACGTTGCTGACTGCCTACTGCGCAACTGCAGGAACCGGGTGCCGACGGCGGCCGCAAGGACGCCGATCAGCAGCAAAATGGTCAACCCGGTCCAGGGAAACTCGGGAGTCGTCCAGCTCGTGCAAAAAGTGCTGCGACGAGACCACCGGGTTGCCGGTTTTGGCGATGTCCTCGCCGGCCTCGAGCGTGACGCGCGCGAAATGCGTGCTGTAGGTGCCGACGAAGCTCGGGCTGAGCGTCAAGACCGTGGCATCCGGGTAGTCGGCGCCGACCACGGTGGAGATATCGCGCAGCGGCGTGTCGTTCGGCGGATTGTGATCGAGCAACACGATCTTGAGATTGATGCCCTCGGCATGAGCCTGGTTGACCACATCGAGCAGGCCCGGCATGGCCGCCGGCGGCGCGCTGACCCCAGAGGCGGCGACCTGAGCCTTGACCACCGTCATGTCGACATCTTGCGGAATGTAGGTGGGCAGCACCGGGTACAAGAAGAAGGTGGTGTCGGGTTGAACGAACGAACCTTGCCCGGTCACTGTGTGCCTCCTGCCGCGTTGCTACAGGCACGTACGCGAACAGTCGGAAAAAGGGGTTTCCACCCGGCCGCGACCCGACAAGACTGAAAATTGGCGGTGCTGCTTCTTATAGGACAAGCGTACTGTTAAAGTTGGCATCGCACCGCCGACACGGCCCGTCGGCGGCAGAACTTAATCCCAGGGAGTTGATGTGACCAACAAAGATTCGGTGAACTCGTTCGGAGCCCGCGACACCCTGAAGGTCGGCAAGAAGAGTTACCAGATCTACCGCCTCGACGCCGTACCCAATACCGAGAAACTCCCCTACAGCCTCAAGGTCCTTGCCGAAAACCTGCTGCGCAACGAGGACGGCAGCAACATCACCAAGGACCACATCGAGGCCATCGCGAACTGGGATCCCAAGGCGGACCCCAGCATTGAGATCCAGTACACGCCCGCACGCGTCGTGATGCAGGACTTCACCGGCGTGCCGTGCATCGTCGACCTGGCCACCATGCGCGAGGCCGTCGGCGACCTGGGCGGCGATCCCGACAAGGTCAACCCGCTGGCACCGGCCGACCTGGTGATCGACCACTCGGTGATCGCCGACCTGTTCGGCACCGCCGACGCATTCGAGCGCAACGTCGAGATCGAATACCAGCGCAATGGCGAGCGCTACCAGTTCCTGCGCTGGGGGCAGGGCGCGTTTGACGACTTCAAGGTGGTGCCGCCGGGCACCGGCATCGTGCATCAGGTCAACATCGAATACCTGGCGCACGTCGTGATGGAACGCGACGGTGTGGCCTACCCGGACACCTGTGTGGGCACCGACTCGCACACCACGATGGTCAACGGCCTCGGCGTGCTGGGCTGGGGCGTGGGTGGCATCGAGGCCGAGGCCGCGATGCTGGGCCAGCCGGTGTCGATGCTGATCCCGCGGGTCGTCGGCTTCAAACTGACCGGCGAGATCCAGCCGGCCGTCACCGCCACCGACGTGGTGCTGACCGTCACCGAGATGCTGCGCAAGCACGGCGTGGTCGGCAAGTTCGTCGAGTTCTACGGCGAAGGTGTGGCCGAGGTGCCGCTGGCCAACCGCGCCACCCTGGGCAACATGAGCCCCGAATTCGGTTCCACCGCAGCGATTTTCCCGATCGACGATGAGACCATCGCGTATCTGAAGTTCACCGGCCGCAGCGACGAGCAGCTGGCACTGGTCGAGGCCTACGCCAAAGAGCAAGGCCTGTGGCACGACTCCGAAGCACGAGCCGAAGTTCTCCGAGTACCTCGAGCTCGACCTGTCCGACGTGGTGCCGTCGATCGCGGGACCGAAGCGGCCGCAGGACCGAATCGCGTTGTCCGATGCCAAGTCCACGTTCCGCAAGACCATTCCCAGCTACGTCGGCGACGACCCCGACAAGCAGGAGTATTCGAAGCTCGACGAGGAGCTCGACGAGACATTCCCGGCCAGCGACCCGGGTCAAGTGGCCAACGGACACGCCGACGATCGCGCTCCGGTGCAGTCGGCGGCCGCGCACTCGAAGGGCCGGGTGAGCAACCCGGTGCCGGTGAAGTCCGAGGAGTACGGCGACTTCGTGCTCGACCACGGCGCGGTGGTGATCGCCGCGATCACGTCGTGCACCAACACCTCCAACCCCGAGGTGATGCTGGGCGCGGCCCTGCTGGCCCGCAACGCCGTCGACAAAGGGCCTGGCATCCAAGCCGTGGGTGAAGACCACGATGGCGCCGGGCTCGCAGGTCGTCAACGACTACTACGACAAGTCCGGACTGTGGCCCTACCTGGAGAAGCTTGGCTTCTACTTGGTCGGCTACGGCTGCACCACCTGCATCGGCAACTCCGGCCCGCTGCCCGACGAGATCTCAAAGGCGATCAACGACAACGACCTATCGGTGGCGGCCGTGCTGTCCGGCAACCGGAACTTCGAGGGCCGGATCAACCCCGACGTGAAGATGAATTACCTGGCGTCGCCACCGCTGGTGATCGCCTACGCGCTGGCCGGGACGATGGACTTCGACTTCGACGAGCAGCCGCTGGGCAACGACAAAGACGGCAAAGACGTCTTCCTCAAAGACATCTGGCCGTCGCAGAAGGACGTCTCCGACACCATCGCCTCGGCGATCAACCAGGAGATGTTCACCAAGAACTACGCCGACGTGTTCAAGGGCGACGAGCGCTGGCGCAACCTGCCGACACCGAGCGGCAATACCTTTGAGTGGGCCGAGGATTCGACATACGTGCGCAAGCCTCCGTACTTCGACGGGATGTCCGCAGACCCGGAGCCGGTCAGTGACATCAGCGGCGCCCGGGTGCTGGCACTGCTCGGCGATTCGGTGACCACCGACCACATCTCGCCCGCAAGCAGCATCAAGCCGGGCACCCCGGCGGCACAGTACCTCGACGAGCACGGCGTCGAGCGCAAGGACTACAACTCGTTCGGATCGCGGCGCGGCAACCACGAGGTGATGATTCGCGGCACATTCGCCAACATCCGGTTGCGCAACCAGCTGCTCGACGACGTGTCCGGTGGGTACACCCGCGACTTCACCCAGGATGACGCCCCGCAGGCGTTCATCTACGACGCGGCGCAAAACTATGCGGCAGAAGACATTCCGCTGGTGGTGCTGGGCGGTAAGGAGTACGGGTCCGGCTCCTCGCGCGACTGGGCGGCCAAGGGCACGGCGCTGCTGGGAGTCCGGGCGGTGATCACCGAGTCCTTCGAGCGCATCCACCGCTCCAACCTGATCGGCATGGGCGTGATCCCGCTGCAGTTCCCGGACGGGCGAATCTGCGGAATCGCTGGGGCTCGACGGCACCGAGACGTTCGACATCACCGGTATCGAGGCGCTCAACGACGGCAAGACACCGAAGACGGTGCACGTCAAGGCCACCAAGGACGGCGCGGACGATATCGAGTTCGACGCGGTAGTGCGCATCGACACCCCCGGTGAAGCCGACTACTACCGCAACGGCGGCATTCTGCAGTACGTGCTGCGCAACATGCTCAAGTCGGGCTAGTGGCGATCGCAAGCCCGGCGCGGCCGGGCGCAGCGGGTCGACTCCCGAAGACCTGAGTCGGCCACCCGTGCCCAAAGTCAGCGAGGACCATCTGGCGGCTCGCCGCCGCCAGATCCTTGACGGTGCTCGTGGCTGCTTCGCCGAATACGGCTATGACAGAGCCACGGTTCGGCGGCTCGAGCAGTCGATCGGGATGTCGCGCGGTGCGATCTTCCACCACTTCCGCGACAAGGACGCGCTGTTTTTCGCGCTGGCGCACGAGGACGCCGAGCGGATGGCCGAAGTTGCGTCGCGCGAGGGTCTCATCCAGGTGATGCGCGACATGCTCGCCGCGCCCGAGCAGTTCGACTGGTTGGCCACCAGGTTGGAGATCGCGCGCAAGCTGCGCAACGACCCTGAGTTCAGCCGCGGATGGTCGGAACGTTCCGCGGAACTGGCAGCGGCGACACATGATCGGCTGCAACGGCAGAAGGAGGCGCACCGGGTGCGCGAGGACGTACCCGGCGACGTGTTGCAGTGCTACCTGGAACTGGTCCTGGACGGATTGGTGGCCCGGCTGGCCTCCGGCGAAGACCCGCAGCGGCTGGCAGCCGTCCTCGACCTGGTGGAGAACTCGGTGCGCCGCAACGATTCTGGTCCTGCGTAAACGGGCCGCGGCCCGGCAGGTCTAGCGGCGAGACGTGTGGTTGGGGCCGCCCCGGCTGCGCATCGTGGTACCCGACTCGCGCAGCAGGCTGTGTATCGACCCGTACGACCTGCCAGTGTTGGCAACGAGCGTCCGGATGCTAGCGCCGCCCTCGTAGGCATTGCGCAGCTCATACAGCAAAACGTCGCGCATCTCTTTCGACTTTCGCACTGGCCCCTCCACGCTTGAAACACGATCCAAGCACTTAGAGTAAGAACCCACTGCCGAGCGCGTGGTCAATTTCGCCGAATTCGCCTGCGACAACTTATCTGGCTCAAGCGAGCTCGATGAGGTCCCGGTATTCCTCGGACCAATAGTCTTCGGTGCCGTCGGGCAACAGGACGACGCGTTGCGGGTCCAGGGCTTCGGCGGCGCCGGGGTCGTGCGTCACCAGCACCACCGCGCCTTGATAACTTCGCAGCGCGTCGAGCACCTGTTCCCGCGACGCGGGATCGAGGTTGTTGGTCGGCTCGTCGAGCAGCAGTACGTTCGCCGTGGATGCCACCAGACCGGCCAGCGCGAGCCGCGTCTTCTCGCCACCGGACAGGGTGCCGGCCAGTTGGTCGAGCTGCGGGCCGCTGAACATGAACGCCCCGAGCAGGCCGCGCAGCTCCTGTTCGCCGGATTCGGGTGCGGCGTGCCGGATGTTGGCCCAGACGGTCGCGTGATTGTCGAGGGTGTCGTGCTCCTGCGCGAAATAGCCGATCCGCAAACCGTGCCCGGGCTCCAGCCCTCCGGCGTCGGGATCTTCTGTGCCGGCCAGCAGTCGCAGCATCGTGGTCTTGCCGGCGCCGTTGAGTCCGAGCACGACCACCCGTGAGCCGCGGTCGATGGCCAGATCGACTCCGCTGAACACTTCCAGCGACCCGTAGGACTTGCTCAGCCCGCTGGCCACCAGCGGGGTACGCCCGCATGCGGCCGGGGTGGGGAACTTGATCCGGGCCACCTTGTCGGCGACCCGTTCGTCGTCGAGTGCGGCCATCATCCGATCAGCACGGCGCAACATGTTCTGGGCCGCAACGGCTTTGGTGGCTTTCGCGCCCAGTTTGGCCGCCTGTGAGCGCAGCGCGGTGGCCTTGCGTTCGGCATTCGTGCGTTCCCGGCGACGGCGCTGTTCGTCGGTGGCCCGGGCGTCGAGATACTTCTGCCAACCCATGTTGTAGACATCGACCTCGCCGCGCACGGCGTCCAGAAACCACACCCGGTTGACGACGTCGGCGAGTAAGCTCGACGTTGTGACTGATGACCACCAGGCCGCCATTGTGGGACCGCAAGAAATCCCGCAGCCAGCCAAGGGAATCCGCGTCGAGGTGGTTGGTCGGCTCGTCGAGCAGCAAGGTGGTCGATGAGCCCGAGCCGGTATCGGAGGCGGCGAACAGAATTCGCGACAGCTCCACCCGGCGGCGCTGACCGCCGGACAGGGTGCGCAGCTGCTGCGTCATTACCCGTTCCGGCAAGCCGAGACTCGCGCAGATCCGCCCGGCTTCGCTTTCGGCGCCGTAGCCACCCAACGCGACAAACCGTTCCTCCAGTTGGCCGTAACGACGGATGGCACGGTCGCGCGCATCGTCGTCGGCGACTTCGGCCATCAACGCCTGCTGCTTCTCCAGATCAGTGAGCAGCGCGTCCAATCCGCGGGCCGACAACACCCGGTCGCGGGCCAGCACGTCGAGATCGCCTTCTTTGGGATCCTGTGGCAGGTAACCGATTTCGCCGGTACGAGTGACCGATCCGGCATAGGGTTCGCTCTCCCCGGCCAGGATGCGCAGGGTGCTGGTCTTGCCCGCGCCGTTGCGCCCGACCAGCCCGATGCGATCGCCGGGCTGAATCCGCAGATCGGGGCCGTCGGGTGAGAGCAGGATGCGCGCACCAGCGCGGACCTCAAGGTCCGTAGCCGTGATCACGATCGCTCTCCTCGGTCAATTGTCCGGCTCCTCCTCAGGCCATCCTGGCCTGCATCGTCTCCGGACGGGTACAACGTCAGTGGTTATTTGTCGTCGGTGAACGACGGCGGCCGCCGTTCTGCGCGCGCAGCAACCGCTTCTTCGAAGTTGGCGGTGAGCAGACGAACGAAAAGCTGTCCCAAGCCTTCGGCTTGCATATGCCCTTCCAGACTACCGGCGTCCAGTCCACTCCAGAGTGTGCGTTTGGTCAACTCAACTCCCGGCCGGGAGAACGCAGCTATCCGCGCGGCGATCGCATAGCAGGTGTCCAGCAGCTGGCCCTCGGGCACCTGACATGACACCAGCCCGATGCGCTCGGCTTCTTCGGCGGTGACGTCGCGACCGGTCAGCATGATCTCGAACGCTCGCGACCCTCCAATGGCCCGGGGCAGTAGGTAACTGAGACCCAGCTCACTGGCGGTCAGCCCGTTGTTGATGCCGGCGGCCCGGAAATAGGCACTGGTGGACGCCACCCGGATGTCGGCGGCCAGCGCCAGGCACAATCCACCGCCGATGGCCGCGCCGTTGACCGCGGCGATGACCGGTTGATGGAGTCGTCGCAGCATCAGGATGACGTCGTCGAGAACCTCCATCGAGCGCAGCGCATAGGTCGGCCGGGTCAACCCGTCCACGTTCGGCACCGTGCCCGCGGACTTGTGATCCGCGCCCGAGGAGAACCCTCGACCCGCCCCGGTCAGCACGACCACTCGCACGGAGTTGTCGTAACGGACCTTTTCCAGGGCCTCTTTCAGCGGCACCATGACGTCGAAAGCCATGGAGTTCATCCGCTCGGGCCGATTGAGGGTTATCAGCGCGACGCCGGGCCGCGGGTGTTCAACGAGAACCAAACTCACCCGTGAACGGTATCGCGGACGTTGCTACCGACCTATTCGGCGGCGTGCCTCAGGCCTGATCTGCCTGATCTGCTTGAACCGCATCGACGTCGAAGTCTTTGATTTGCTGCACCAGATCCTCCAGGGCCGCCGGCGGCAGCGCCCCGGGCTGGTTGAACAGCAGTTTGCCCTTCTTGAACGCCATCAGCGTCGGGATAGACCGAATCTGGGCGGCGGCCGCCAGCTGTTGTTCGGCTTCGGTGTCGACCTTCGCGTGCACGATGTCGGGGTGTTTTTCCGACGATGCCTGAAAAGTCGGCCCGAACTGGCGGCACGGTCCGCACCAGGAGGCCCAGAAGTCGACCAACACGATGTCGTTGTTTTCGATCGTCGCGTTGAACTGCTCGGTGGTGAGGTCCTGTGTAGTCACATTTCGCCTAACGCCGCGTGTTACTCCGATGTTCCCGCGCGCATGTCAACCATTGGCGCATCCCTATATTGCTCCCGCCAGCAGCGATTGGCCAGTGCGGCGGTCTGCACCGCGACGACGGCGGGTGCTGCGAGGTTACGGTTGCGTACGCTTTCTCCCCTCGGAGACACTTAGGGCTGTTGATCCGTCGCCGGACGCACCAGTCAAGGGAGATGTCTTGGGCCACTACATCGCTAATGTCCGCGATCTCGAGTTCAACATCTTCGAAGTGCTCGAGGTAGGCGCCGTTCTCGGTAAGGGGCAGTACAGCGAGCTCGACGCTGACACGGTGCGGACCATCTTGTCCGAGGCGGCTCGCCTGGCCGAAGGCCCGGTCGCGGAATCCTTCGCGTTCGCCGACCGCAACCCGCCGGTCTTCGATCCCGAGGCGCACACCATCAGCGTGGCGCCCGAGTTGGCCAAGACGGTGCAAGCCATCAAGGACGCCGAGTGGTGGCGCCTCGGCCTGGCCGAAGGCATCGGTGGCATGCCCGCACCGCCGCCGCTGGCTTGGGCGGTCAACGAAATGCTCTTTTGCGCCAATCCGTCCGCGAGTTTTTTCTGCCTGGGTCCTTTTATGGCGCAAGCGCTTTACGCCGAGGGCGATGAGCAGCAGAGGCAGTGGGCGGCAGAGGGTGTCGAGCGTGGCTGGGCGGCCACCATGGTGCTCACCGAACCCGATGCCGGCTCCGACGTCGGCGCGGGACGCAGCAAGGCCATCGAACAACCCGACGGCACCTGGCACATCGAGGGCGTCAAGCGGTTCATCTCCGGAGGCGACGTAGGCGACACCGCCGACAACGTCTGGCACCTCGTGCTGGCCCGCCCGGAGGGCGCCGGACCGGGCACCAAGGGGCTGAGCCTGTTCTATGTGCCCAACTACCTCTTCGATCCGGACACGTTCGAACTCGGTCCGCGCAACGGGGTTTACGTGACGGGGCTGGAACACAAGATGGGTATCAAGTCCTCCCCGACCTGTGAGCTGACGTTCGGCGCCACCGATGTGCCCGCGGTGGGCTATCTGGTCGGCGGCGTGCACAACGGGATCGCGCAGATGTTCACCGTGATCGAGCACGCGCGCATGACGATCGGCGTCAAGGCCGCCGGCACGCTGTCCACCGGCTACCTCAACGCGCTGGCCTACGCCAAGGAGCGGGTGCAGGGTGCCGATCTGACCCAGATGACCGATAAGACCGCACCGCGGGTCACGATCATCCACCACCCCGATGTGCGCCGCAGCCTGATGACCCAGAAGGCCTACGCCGAAGGGCTGCGGGCGCTCTACATGTATGCCGCGGCACATCAGGATGACGCTCTCGCGCAACATATTTCGGGTGCGGATCACGATATGGCGCACCGTGTCGACGATCTACTGTTACCCATCGTCAAGGGAGTGAGCTCCGAACGGGCTTACGAAATCCTGACCGAGTCGTTGCAGACGCTGGGCGGCTCGGGCTTCCTGCAGGACTACCCGCTGGAGCAGTACATCCGCGATTCCAAGATCGATTCCCTGTACGAGGGCACCACGGCAATCCAGGCCCTGGACTTCTTCTTCCGCAAGATCGTCCGCGACCACGGCCAGGCCCTGCAGTTCGTGACAGCTCAGATCAGTGACACCATCGATAACTGCGACGAGGCCCTGAAAGCGCAAGCGCAGCAGCTGCAAACCGCCCTCGACGAGGTCATGGCGATGACGGGCGCGTTGACCGGCTACCTGATGTCGGCCCCTCAGCACCCCACCGAGATTTACAAAGTGGGACTTGGTTCGGTGCGATATCTGCTCGCGGTCGGCGACCTGCTGATCGGCTGGCGATTGCTGGTGCACGCCACGATTGCGCATGCGGCGCTGGCCGGCAATCCCGCCACGGCCGATGCGACGTTCTATCAGGGCAAGATCGCGACGTCGGCGTTCTTCGCCAAGAACATGCTGCCGAGACTGACCGCGGTGCGGCGCGTGATCGAGTCCATCGACGATGACATCATGCGGATCTCCGAAGACGCGTTCTGACTTGCGGATTGGATGCGACACAGGTCAGCCACAGGTCCATCCGGTAGACCCGTTCGTTGGGACCATCCCACGATTGGAGAAACGTTGATGTCCGCCAGCTCTCAAACGTCTCGGCTTACCCAATTCGCGATGCTTGCGCTCACCGGAGTCACCGCGGTTTCCGTCGCGGCGTGTGGTTCGTCGAACAAGTCAGGCCCCACCACAGCACCGAGCACCACGAGTTCTGCGGCGGCACCGGCAACGTCGGCTACGTCACCACCCGCCACCGGCCAGGCTCGGGTCAGTGGACTGATCGCATCGGTGTCGGGGAACACTGCCACGGTCACCCAGGAAAAGGGCAATGCCGCCGTGGCTTTCACGCCGTCGACGAAGGTCACCGAGGTCACTGCGGCCGCGCTGACTGACGTCACCGCGGGCAATTGCGTCATCGTGCGGCCCGCTCGCGAATCCGCGCCCGGCCAGCCGCTCACCGCGAGATCCGTGCGCGTCAGCCCGGCCGTCGACGGCAAATGCCCGCAAGGCAGGGAAGCCGTACCGGGTGGCTCAACAACTCCCGCGCCGTCCGGTGCACCGGCCAAGCGAGCGCCAGTGCAGGGTGCGATCGCGTCCGTCGCGGGTAACACCATCACCGTCACCAGCACCGACGCCAGCGGAGCCACCTCGCAGACACCGGTGACCGTCACCGACCAGACCCGGTACACCAAGCAGGCCGGCGCCGACACTCAAGCCATCGCGCAAGGCAAATGCCTGACCGCACAAGGAAGCCAGGACGGCAGCGGCACGCTGCAGGCGACGACCATCGACCTGCGGCCCGCCCGCGACGGCAAATGCATGGGCGGCAAAAAGCCCGCGGGCCACGGCGGGTGACCGCGGGCCCGCAACCGGTTAGACGGTGAAGCCGAGGGCGCGCAGCTGTTCGCGGCCGTCCTCGGTGATCTTGTCCGGGCCCCACGGCGGGTTCCACACCCAGTTGATCCGAATGTCGTTGACCAGGCCGCTGCCGACCAGCGCGCTGCGCGACTGGTCTTCGATCACATCGGTCAGCGGGCAGGCCGCCGAGGTCAGCGTCATGTCGATCAGCGCGACCTTTCCGTCGTCGCCCTGTTCGATGTTCAGGCCGTAGACCAGTCCCAGATCCACGACGTTGATCCCCAGCTCGGGGTCGACGACATCACGCATCGCCTCCTCGAGGTCGAACAGTGTCTCGTCATCGGGTGCGCTGGTTTCGCTCATCGTTGGTCCTCCTCGCAGGCATGGCTAGCTTGGGCCAGTGCGTCTTTGAAAGCCAACCAACCCAGCAGGGCGCATTTCACCCGGGCCGGGTACTTGGCCACTCCGGCGAACGCTATTCCGTCCCCCAGTACATCCTCATCGCCCTCGACGGTTCCCCGCGACGACACCATTTCGGTAAACGCCGTGATGGTCTTCAGCGCCTCCCCCACGCTCTGACCGATCACCTGCTGGGTGAGCACCGAGGTGGCCGCCTGGCTGATCGAACAGCCCTGCCCGTCGTAGGAAACGTCTACGACGCTCTCGCCGTCGTCGGACAGCGTCACCCGCAGCGTGACCTCGTCGCCGCAGATCGGGTTGACGTGAAACACCTGCGCGCCGAACGGCTCCCGCAGCCCGCGGTGCTGCGGGTGCTTATAGTGATCGAGGATCACTTCCTGATACATCTGCTCTAGGCGCAAGGTCATTCTCTCCCAAAGAATTCCAACGCCCGCCGCACGCCGGCCACCAGTCGGTCGACCTCGTCGGCGGTGTTGTACACCGCGAACGATGCTCGCGCCGTGGCGGCCACACCGAACCTGCGGTGCAGCGGCAACGCGCAGTGGTGCCCGACCCGCACGGCGACGGCGTCGTCGTCGAGAACCTGGCCGACGTCATGCGCGTGCACGCCGTCAACGACGAATGCGACTGGCGAGCCACGGTTTTCCATCGACGTCGGTCCGATGATGCGCACGGCATCGATACCGGACAGGCCATCGATCGCCGCGGCAACCAGCTCGCGTTCGTGGGCTTCGACGGCATCCATGCCGATGGCGCTCAGATAACGTGCGGCCGCGGCCAAGCCGACCACCTGGGAGGTCATCGGCGTACCGGCCTCGAACCGCTGCGGGGGCGCGGCGTACGTCGTGGCTTCCATCGTGACCGTCTCGATCATCGAACCACCGGTGAGGAACGGCGGCAGCGCCGCGAGCAACTCGCGACGACCGTAGAGCACCCCGATTCCGTTGGGGCCCAACATCTTGTGGCCGGAGAAGGCGCCGAAGTCGACGTCGAGGGCGTGGAAGTCGACCGGCTCGTGCGGCACGGACTGGCAGGCGTCCAGCACGGTCAGCGCGCCCACGGCCTTGGCCCGGGCGACCAGCTCGCCCACCGGCGCCACGGCGCCGGTCACGTTCGAGTGATGGCTGAACGCAACAACTTTGACACGCTCGTCGAGTTGCAACGAGTCCAGGTCGATATGTCCGTCGTCGGTCACGCCGTACCAGCGCAACGTCGCTCCGGTCCGCCGGGCTAGTTCTTGCCATGGGACCAGGTTGGCGTGGTGCTCGAGCTCGGTGGTGACGATGACGTCGCCTTCACCGACGGCCCGATCGAATCGCTTGTCGCCGAGCGCGTATGACACCAGGTTGAGCGATTCGGTGGCATTCTTGGTGAAGACCAGCTCTTCGGTGTCGGCACCGACGAACGCCGCGATGTCGGCCCTGCCCTGCTCGTAGGCGTCGGTAGCTTCTTCCATCAACTGGTGCGCACCGCGGTGCACGGCGCCGTTGGACGTCAACAGGAATTCTCGTTCGGCGTCCAGCACCTGTAACGGCCGCTGCGACGTCGCACCGGAATCCAGGTACGCCAACTGATTTCCGCCTCGCATCACTCGCTTCAGGATGGGGAAATCAGCACGGATAGCCGTGAGATCCAGAGCGGTAGACGCCATATCAGACCGAGTCATGTCAGGCCTCCGCGGCCGCCGCCTGGTGGGCGTCCGATCCGCTTGCGGGGGAAAAGCGCTCGTAGCCATGCTCTTCAAGTTGGTCGGCCAGTTCGGGGCCGCCGGCCTCGACGATGCGACCGCCGACGAACACGTGCACGAACTGCGGCTGGATGTAGCGCAGGATTCGGGTGTAGTGCGTGATCAACAGGACCCCGCCGTGCTCTGTTTCGGCGTAGCGGTTCACTCCCTCGCTGACCACCCGCAGCGCATCGACGTCCAGCCCGGAGTCGGTCTCGTCGAGGATCGCGATCTTGGGCTTGAGCAGCGACAGCTGCAGGATCTCGTGGCGCTTCTTCTCACCGCCGGAAAAACCTTCGTTCACACTGCGTTCGGAGAACGCTGGATCGATGTCGAGATCGGACATCGCGCCTTTGACTTCCTTGATCCAATGCCGCAGCTTCGGCGCCTCACCGCGCACGGCCGTGGCCGCGGTGCGCAGGAAGTTCGACATCGACACCCCGGGCACCTCGATCGGGTATTGCATGGCGAGGAACAAGCCGGCGCGGGCGCGTTCGTCGACACTCATCGCCAGCACGTCCTCGCCGTCCAGCGTGATCGAGCCGGAAGTCACCTCGTACTTCGGATGCCCGGCGATCGCATAGGACAGGGTTGACTTGCCGGACCCATTCGGGCCCATCAGCGCGTGCGTCTCCCCTGACTTCACCGTGAGATCGACACCCTTGAGGATCGCGACGGGGTCGGTCTCGTTGGTGCGCGCGATGCTGACGTGTAGGTCCTTGATTTCGAGCGTGGTCATCAGTTCTTGATTCCTTCGGTCATCTCAAGTTCGTGTTCGATAGCCTCGGTGAGCCGGTCGCGCACGGCAGGTACGGCGATCTTCTGGATGATCTCGCCGAAGAAGCCACGCACGATCAGTCTGCGGGCCTGGACTTCCGGGATACCGCGAGCCTGCAGGTAGAACAGCTGCTCGTCGTCGAATCGCCCGGTGGCACTTGCGTGTCCGGCGCCGACGATCTCGCCCGTCTCGATCTCGAGGTTGGGCACCGAATCGGCGCGGGCACCGTCGGTGAGCACCAGATTGCGGTTCGCCTCGATACGTGTCGGTGCCGGTCGCCTCCGCGCGGATCAGCACGTCGCCCACCCAGACGGTGTGCGCGTCGGGACGATTCGAGTCCGGATCAGCTTGCAGCGCACCCTTGTACAACACGTCCGAGCGGCAGTTGGGGTAGCGCGTGGTCGACGAGTAACCGGGATTCGAAGTGCTGGCCGTCGTCGGCGAAATAGGTGCCGAGCAGTTGAGCGTCGCCGCCGGGCGCGGTGAACCGCACCGTCGTCGACGTCCGGACCAGGTCGCCCCCGAGCGTCACGTTGACATGGCCGAGCACCGAATCCTTGCCCAGCCGTGCGTGATGCGCACTGACGTGGACCGTGTCGTCGGCCCAGTCGGCGAGCCAGATCACCCCGAGGGCTGCGGAGTCGCCGACGATGATCTCGAGGTTGTCGGCGTAGGTCCCGCTGCCGCGCAGGTCGACGACGACGATCGCCCGGGCGAGTTCTTCGACGCGGATCTGGAGATGCCCGTAGGCGACCGCGCCCTCGCCGGGCCCGGTGACGGCGATCTCGATGGGCTTGGCGACCTCGGTGTCGCGCGCCACGGTCACCACCGTCGCAGAGTTGAACGACGAGAATGCCTGGGCCGCAACACGGTCGGTGGGTATGCCGCCCTGACCCAGCCGCTCGTCGCCGCGGCGCACGGTTTCGGTCCGCACGCCGGGCTGTTCGCTGACGGTGATCTGCGCCTTGCCGTTGGCGACGGCCGAGCCGTCGTGCAGGCCGCGCAACCGTTTCAGCGGGGTGAACCGCCAGATCTCGTCGCGGCCGCTGGGCACCTCGAAGGCATCGACGTCGAACGAACTGAACAGCTCGCCCTTGTTCTTGATGATCCCCTCGACGGCCCCTGTTAGATCCTGAGTCACTTAACCGACCGCGCCTTCCATCTGAAGCTCGATCAGCCGGTTGAGCTCCAGCGCATACTCCATCGGCAGTTCCTTGGCGATCGGCTCGACGAAGCCGCGCACCACCATCGCCATCGCCTCGTCCTCGGTCATACCGCGGCTCATCAGGTAGAACAGCTGGTCCTCGCTGACCTTCGACACGGTGGCCTCGTGGCCCATCGTGACGTCGTCCTCGCGGATGTCCACGTATGGGTAGGTATCGCTGCGGCTGATCGAATCGACAAGCAGCGCATCACATTTCACGCTGGACCGCGACCCGTGGGCACCCTTGTTGATCTGCACCAGGCCGCGGTAGGACGCGCGGCCGCCGCCGCGTGCCACCGACTTGGAGATGATGTTGCTCGACGTGTTGGGCGCCAGGTGCAGCATCTTGGCGCCGGTGTCCTGGTGCTGGCCGGCACCGGCGAACGCCACCGACAGCACCTCGCCCTTGGCGTACTCACCGGTCATCCAGACCGCCGGGTACTTCATGGTCACCTTCGACCCGATGTTGCCGTCGACCCATTCCATGGTGGCGCCGGCCTCGGCGCGGGCGCGCTTGGTGACCAGGTTGTAGACGTTGTTCGACCAGTTCTGGATGGTCGTGTAACGGCAACGGCCACCGGGCTTCACGATGATCTCGACCACCGCGGAGTGCAACGAGTCGGACTTGTAAATCGGTGCGGTACAGCCCTCGACGTAGTGCACGTAGGCGCCCTCGTCGACGATGATCAGCGTCCGCTCGAACTGGCCCATGTTTTCGGTGTTGATCCGGAAGTAGGCCTGCAGCGGAATATCGACATGCACACCCGGCGGCACGTAGATGAACGAGCCACCGCTCCACACCGCGGTGTTCAGTGCCGAGAACTTGTTGTCCCCGGCCGGAATCACGGTGCCGAAGTACTGCTGGAAGATCTCGGGGTGCTCGCGCAGCGCCGTGTCGGTGTCCAGGAAGATGACGCCCAGCTTCTCCAGGTCCTCACGGATGGAGTGGTAGACGACCTCCGACTCGTACTGCGCGGCGACACCGGAGACCAGCCGCTGCTTCTCCGCCTCCGGGATGCCCAGCCTGTCGTAGGTGTTCTTGATGTCGGCGGGCAGATCGTCCCAGGTCGCGGCCTGCTTCTCGCTGGAGCGCACGAAGTACTTGATGTTGTCGAAGTGGATGCCGTCGAGGTTGGAGCCCCAGCTCGGCATGGGCTTCTTGTCGAAGATCCGCAGCGCCTTCAGTCGGGTCGCCAGCATCCACTCGGGCTCGCTCTTCTTCGCGGAGATGTCGCGGACCACCGCCTCGGACAGCCCGCGCTGCGCGCTGGCGCCCGCTACGTCGGAGTCCGACCAGCCGTAGCCGTACTTGCCCAGCGATGCGATCGTCTGCTCCTGCGTCAACGGCGCAGGAGGGACAGAACTCTTGGTTGCCTCTGGCGTGAGAGTCATACGGACGCTCCTTTGGTGTTCGTACGGTGCTGGCGCGGGCTGGGCGCCGGCTTGGTGCTAGGTCTTGCTTACCGCCTTGCTCGCTACCTGAGCGAGCGGCACGTGGGTGGTACAGGCGCAGTCGCCGTTGACGATGGTCGCCAACCGCTGGACGTGGGTGCCGAGGACCTCGGCCATGGCCTCCCGCTCAGCTTCGCACAGCTCCGGGAACTCCTCGGCGACATGCGATACCGGGCAGTGGTGCTGGCAGATCTGCACGCCGTGCAGCGGTGGGCCCACCCGGGTGGTGGTGGCGACGTAGCCGGCTTTGGTCAGCGCGCCGGCCACCCGTTCGGCGGCCGCCTCGACGTCGACGTCGTCGGAGCTGTCGGCGGGGCGCACACCGGCCAGGATCGTGTCGATGCGGCTGCGGGCGAACGTCTGCACCGCGCCCTGGCCGCCGATTTCACGCAGCTGGCGCATGGCCGCAGCCGCCAGGTCGTCGTAGGCATGGTCGAGCTTGGCCCGGCCGGCGGACGTCAACCGGAAGCGTTTCGCGGGACGCCCGCGTCCGGCCTGCTGCCAGGCCGCGGCTGCCGCCGACTCCGCGTCGCCCGCTTCGATCAGCGCGTCGAGATGACGCCGCACGCCGGCGGCCGCCAGGCCCAGCCGGTCACAGATCTCACTGACGGTGATCGATCCGGATTCCAGCAGCAGCCGCACGATGGCGCGGCGCGTGTGACCATCCGACATGCCAGCAGGCGCGGCCGCGTCGAGTGCAGGCGCGGCAGCGGCCTCATTGGTTCGGATTTTCACAACACCAGTGTGACGCAATTCCGGAAATCGGTCTAGCAAGGGTGCCCTGAGTAGCGGGTTGTGCCGAGCCCACGGCGAGCAGTGGGCCGCCGCTTCGCGCCATGCCGCTACGCTGCACTGATGCCAGTGCGCCACCATACGCTGAGCTCGTCGATCGCCAGCTTGCACGGCGACGAGCAAGCCGTGGGCTCACCGCTGAATGAGACGGAACTCACCGCACTTCAGCGCACCCGCCTGTTCGGCGCCACCGGCACCGTCCTGATGGCGATCGGCGCCCTGGGCGCCGGGGCCCGGCCCGTCGTCCAGGACCCCACGTTCGGGGTCCGGCTGTTGAACCTGCCGTCCCGGATCCAGACGGTGTCGTTGACCATGACCACCGTCGGGGCGGTCATGATGGCGCTCGCCTGGTTGATGCTGGGCCGATTCGCGATGGGCAAGCGGCAGATGTCGCGCGGCGACCTGGATCGCACCCTGCTGCTGTGGATGCTGCCGCTGCTGATCGCGCCGCCGATGTACAGCAAGGACGTCTACTCCTACCTGGCTCAGAGCCAGATCTCGCTGGAGGGCCTGGACCCCTACAAGGTCGGTCCCGCGTCCGGGCTCGGCCTCGGCCATGTGTTCACCCTTTCGGTGCCCAGCGTGTGGCGAGAGACGCCGGCCCCCTACGGTCCGTTGTTCTTGTGGATCGGGCGCGGCATCTCGGCCCTGACCGGCGAGAACATCGTCGCCGCGGTGCTCTGCCACCGCTTGGTGGTGCTGGCCGGGGTCGCGATGATCGTGTGGGCCACCCCGCGGCTGGCCCGGCGCTGTGGCGTCGCCGAGGTCAGCGCGTTGTGGCTGGGCGCCGCCAATCCGCTGCTGCTCATGCATCTGGTCGCGGGCATCCACAACGAGGCGCTGATGCTCGGGTTGATGCTCATCGGAGCCGAATTCGCCCTGCGCGGAATCGATTCGCCGCGCCTGCGGCCCACCTCGTGGCGCCGGATCGGCCCCGATTGGGAGCCGTTGGGAATGCTGTTGGCCGGCTCCATCCTGATCACGCTGTCCTCACAGGTGAAGCTGCCGTCGCTGTTGGCGCTGGGATTCGTCACGATGGCGCTGGCCTACCGCCTCGGCGGCAACCTGCGGGCGCTGCTGCTGGCCGGCGGCGGCATGGGGACATTGTCGCTGGCGGTGATGGGCTTGGTGGGCTGGGCGAGCGGGCTCGGGTTCGGCTGGATCTTCACCCTCGGTACCGCCAACGTCGTGCGCAGCTGGATGTCGCCGCCGACGCTGCTGGCCCTGGCCACCGGGCAGGTGGGGATTCTGCTGGGCCTGGGCGATCACACCACCGCCGTGCTGGCGCTGACCCGTTTTATCGGCGTGATGATCATCATGGTGCTGGTCACCTGGCTGCTGCTGGCCGTGTTCCGCGGGCGGCTACATCCGATCGGGGGCCTCGGCGTCGCACTGGGCATCTGCGTGCTGCTGTTTCCCGTCGTGCAGCCCTGGTATCTGCTGTGGGCGATCATTCCGCTGGCCTGCTGGGCGACCCGCACCGGTTTCCGCGAGACGGTAATCGTGATCACCCTCGTCGTCGGCATCTTCGGCCCGACGGCCAACGGCGACCGGTTCGCGCTATTCCAGATCCTGGATGCCACCCTGGCCAGCGCCGCCGTGATGGCCATGCTGGTCGCGTTGACGTACACCCGCCTGCCGTGGCGGCCGCTGCAGTCCACGCCGACCGGCGAAGCGAACGGCCAAGCCGTTGGGGCGCCCGGGGCCGAGGCGCCCTCGACCGCAGAGACCCCGCGGCCGACGTCGGCACCCGACGCCTACGCTGACTCGACGTGAGTTCGGGCCCTCGAGTCCCCCAAGCCCCCGAAACAGTGGTGCGGCTGCGCGGGGTGAGTAAGCAGTACGGGTCAACGACAGCTGTTTCCAATCTCGATCTGGAAGTGCACGCCGCCGAGGTGCTGGCCCTGCTGGGCCCCAACGGCGCCGGCAAGACGACGACGGTCGAGATGTGCGAGGGCTTCGTCCGCCCGGACGCCGGCACGATCGAGGTGCTCGGGCTGGACCCGGTCACCGACAACGCTCGGCTGCGCGCGCGCATCGGAGTGATGCTGCAGGGCGGCGGCGGCTATCCGGCGGCACGCGCCGGGCGAAATGCTCAACCTGGTGGCCTCCTACGCCGCCGACCCGCTGGACCCGCAATGGCTGCTGGCCACCTTGGGCCTGACCGACGCGGCCCGCACCACCTACCGGCGCCTGTCCGGCGGCCAGCAGCAACGGCTTGCGCTGGCCTGCGCGCTGGTCGGCACGTCCCGAGCTGGTGTTCCTCGACGAGCCCACCGCCGGCATGGACGCGCATGCCCGGCTGCTGGTGTGGGAACTGATCGACGCGCTGCGCCGCGACGGTGTGACGGTGGTGCTCACCACCCACCAACTCAAGGAGGCCGAGGAGCTCGCCGATCGGCTGGTCATCATCGACCACGGTGTGACGGTGGCCGCGGGCACGCCGACGGAGCTGATGCGCTCCGGCGCAAAAGACCAGGTGCGGTTCTCCGCGCCGCCGCGACTTGACTTGTCGCTCTTGGCTTCCGCTCTGCCGGAGGACTACAAGGCCACCGAGGTGACGCCGGGCGAGTACCTGGTCGAGGGCCCGGTCGACCCGCAGGTGCTGGCGACCGTCACGGCGTGGTGCGCCCAGATCGACGTGCTGGCCACCGATATGCGCGTCGAGCAACGCAGCCTCGAAGACGTGTTCCTGGATCTCACCGGCAGGAAGTTGCGACCGTGACCGACACCAACGCCTCGCTGTTCCCCGCGGGCACCTTCACCCCCGACCCGCGTCCCAATGCGGTGCCGAAAATGCTTGCCGCCCAGTTCGGCCTGGAGCTGAAGCTGCTGCTGCGCAACGGCGAACAACTGCTGCTGACCATGTTCATCCCGATCACGCTGCTGGTCGGACTCACGCTGCTGCCGTTGGGCTCGTTCGGCCAGAACCGCGCCGCGACGTTCGTGCCGGTCATCATGGCGCTGGCGGTGATCTCGACGGCGTTCACCGGGCAGGCAATCGCGGTGGCGTTCGACCGGCGCTACGGCGCGCTCAAACGGCTGGGCGCGACCCCGCTGCCGGTCTGGGGATCATCGCCGGCAAGTCGCTGGCGGTGATCTGCACGTGGTCTTTCTACAGTCAATCATCCTGGGCGCCATCGGTTTTGCGCTCGGCTGGCGGCCGGCGCCGGCGGCCCTTGTGCTGGGCGCGGCCGTGATCGCGCTGGGCACCGCGACCTTCGCCGCGCTGGGCCTGCTGCTCGGCGGCACGCTGCGGGCCGAGATCGTCCTCGCGGTCGCCAACCTGATGTGGTTCGTCTTCGCCGGGCTGGGCGCGCTGACCCTCGAGACGGACATGATCCCGACGGCGGCCAAGTGGGCGGCCCGGCTCACCCCGTCCGGCGCGCTGACCGAGGCGCTGTCACAGGCGATGACGCTGTCGGTGGACTGGTTCGGCATCGTCGTCCTGGCGGTGTGGGGCGCGGTGGCCGCGCTTGCCGCGCTGCGCTGGTTCCGCTTCACCTGAGGGTCCCGTACTACAAGCGCGTAGTTTTCGTTGGCCTACGATCGGGCGGTGCCCGTCGGACGAGTGCTACGCGGTTGGTCGACCTGCTCCCCGAGCCCAGCCTGCGCGTCCAGCGGATCATTGCCGCGACCGTGATCCTGACCCAGGGCGGCATCGCCGTCACCGGCGCGATCGTGCGCGTCACCGCGTCGGGACTGGGCTGCCCCACCTGGCCGCAGTGTTTCCCGGGCAGCTTCGTCCCGGTCGCCGTCGCCGAGGTGCCGCGGGTCCACCAGGCCGTCGAGTTCGGCAACCGGATGATCACCTTCGCGGTGGTGATCACCGCGACGCTGGCCGTGCTGGCCGTCACCCGGGCCCGCCGGCGGCGCCGAGGTGCTGATCGTATGCGTGGCTGATGCCGGTGTCGACGGTGGTGCAGGCGGTGATCGGCGGCATCACGGTGCGCACCGGGCTGCTGTGGTGGACGGTGGCCATCCACCTGCTGGTGTCGATGACGATGGTGTGGCTGTCGGTGCTGCTCTACGTCAAGGTCGGCGAGCCTGACGACGGCGTGGTTCGACCAGCGGGTGGCCAGGCCGCTGCGCGCGCTCACCGCGCTGACCGCGGTGAACCTGGCCGCGGTGCTGGTGACCGGCACGCTGGTGACCGCTGCCGGCCCGCACGCGGGCGACCGCAGCCCCAGCCGGACGGTGCCGCGGCTGCAGATCGAGATCACCACGCTGGTGCACATGCACTCGTCGCTGCTGGTCGCCTACCTCGCGCTGCTGGTCGGGCTGGGCTTCGGGCTGCTGGCGGTCGGTGCCGCCGCGGGCGGTCATGCTGCGGCTGGGCGTGCTGGGGCCCTGGTGTGCGCGCAGGCCGCCGTCGGCACCACGCAGTACTTCACCGGCGTCCCCGCCGCCCTGGTCGCCGTCCACGTCGCCGGTGCCGCGGCGTGCACGGCCGCGACCGCGGCGCTATGGGCGTCGATGCGAGAACGGGCCGAGCCCGAGCCGTCGCAAGGCTGACTCCACGCCCAGCGCGAACTCGCGCTGAGCCAGGTCGCGAGTGCCGGCGTCGAGCCGCCGCCAGCCCAGCGACGGGTCGACCAGCTCCAGTTCCAGCAACTTGGCGATCACCGCTCAGATGGGCCCGCGCGTAGAGCAATTCGCTCGCGCCGATGTCAGTTGGTCCGCCGCGGCGGCCAGCGCGGCGGCACCGACATCCCAGAGTTCGAAGTCGGGCTCGGACGGGAACGCGTGCGACGGCTTGCCGCCGAGGAACACCAGCACCGTCTCGGGCCCCGGAGCGGGCTGCACCACACGCGCCGCCGGCTGCAGTTCGGCCGCGTATGCGCTGCCGCGGACCGGTCGCTGAACCACCGGGTGCCGGTGCCGATGAGCGGGCTGACGAACACGTCGTCCGCCGGCGGTAATCGAATCCGTTCGCCCGGGGCGAAGACCTCGCCCGGCACCGTCGGCACCCCACGGGCCGCCAGGTCGAGCAGATAGCGCCGGTCGGCATTCCAGGCGACCACGTTCGGTGCATTCAGCAGATTCTTGACGCCGATGGACCAGGCCAGAAACTCCTCCAGCCGCCCGGCGTAATCGTGCGTGGCGCGCAGGATCACCAGATCCGCGTGGCCGATATCGGGGTCGTCCCAGGACAGCCAGCGGGCATGCAGACCGCGCTGGCGCAGCGCCGCGACCAGCCCGGCGTCGTCGCCGTCACCGGCGGCATGCTGCGGGCAACCGGCCAGCACGATGCGGGGATGGAAGACGTCCGGCCGGGCAAGCTTCATGCCCGGGCATGATATCCACATGCACGCAATCGAAGTCAGCGAAACCGGCGGTCCCGAAGTCCTGCGCTACGTCGACACCTCGCAACCCAAGCCGGGCCACGGTGAGCTGCTGATCAAGGCCGAGGCCATCGGCGTCAACTTCATCGACACCTATTTCCGCTCCGGGCAATACCCGCGGGAGGTGCCGTTCGTCCTCGGCTCCGAGGTGTGCGGCACCGTCGCCGCCGTCGGCGAGGGAGCCGGCGACCGGCTTCAGCATCGGCGACCGCGTGGCGTCCGCGCCGCGGCCTCCGGCGCCTACGCCGAATTCTGCCACCGCGCCAGCACATTTGACCGCGAACGTGCCAGACGGTGTCAGCTCCGAGGTGGCGGCCGCGGCACTGCTGAAAGGCCTGACCGCGCACTACCTGCTGAAGTCGGTGTATTCGGTGCAAGCCGGCGACGCGGTGCTGGTGCATGCCGGCGCGGGTGGCGTCGGGCTGATCCTGACGCAGTGGGCCACCAGCTCGGCGCCCGGGTCATCACCACCGTCTCGACGCCCGAAAAGGCGCGAGCTGTCCAGGAAGGCCGGCGCCGACGAAGTGCTCGCCTACCCCGACGACGCCGCCGAATTCGGCCAGCAGATTCGTGCAGCTCACCGGAGGCGTCGGCGTGGCGGCGGTCTACGACGGCGTCGGCGCCACCACGTTCGACGCCAGCCTGGCCAGCCTGGCCGTCCGCGGGACGCTGGCGCTGTTCGGGGCCGCCAGCGGACCCGTTCCGCCGGTGGATCCACAGCGGCTCAACGCCGCCGGCTCGGTGTTCCTGACCCGGCCCACGCTGGCCCACTTCATGCGCACCAGCGCAGGAGTTCAGCTGGCGCGCCGAGCGAGTTGTTCGACGCGGTCGGCGGCGGGGCGATCACCATCGAAGTCGGCGGACGCTACCCGTTGGCCGACGCCGCCCGCGCCCATCAGGACCTGCAGGGCCGCAAGACCGCCGGCTCGATTGTGCTGCTGCCCTAAGTGAATTCAAGCCAGGTCATGCCTGCGGGCAGAAAATTCCCAGAATTTGCCGGCAGTTGTCTTTGTTGATGAGGCCCGGTGGCGGCGGTGGAGGCCTCAAGCGGCGATCACGCCGGCATCGCTACAGCAGGGTCGGCAGGGCGATCACCGAGTCGACCGCCAACGCGCAGAACACCACGGCGAGATAGTTGTTCGACTGCAGGAACAGCCGCAGCGGCTTGACCGGCTCGCCGGCGCGGACCCCGGAGTACAACTGATGGGCCATCGCCAGGAACCAGACCCCGGCCACCAGCGGCCACCGCCGCGTAGAGCCAGCCGGTGGCCAGCGCCAGCACCATGCGTCGCCAGCACGGTCAGCCAGGTGTAGATCAGGATCTGCTTGGTGACCTGACGCTCGGTCGCCACGGCGGGCAGCATCGGGACTCCGGCCGCTTTGTAGTCGTCCTTGTACCGCATCGCCAACGCCCAGGTGTGCGGGGGCGTCCAGAAGAAAATGATCGCGAACATCGCCAACGCCGGCCAGCCGATGGTGCCGGTGACCGCCGACCAGCCGATCATCACCGGCATACAGCCCGCCGCACCCCCCCACACGACGTTTTGCGAGGTGCGGCGTTTGAGCAGCAGCGTGTAGACGAACACGTAGAACGCGATGGTGGCGATGGCCAGCAGCCCCGACAGCAGGTTTGTCGTCCACCAGAGCCAGAAGAACGAGCCCACGGTGAGCACCAGCCCAAGCACCAGGGCGTTTCGCGTCGGCACCGCGGCCCGGGCCAACGGCCGGCGCGCGGTCCGCTTCATCAACTTGTCGATGTCGGCGTCGGCCACACAGTTGAGCGTGTTGGCCCCGCCGGCCGCCAGCATCCCGCCGATCAGCGTATTGAGGATCAGCAGCGGATTCACGTGTCCGCGGTCCGCCAGCAGCATCGCGGGGATCGCCGTGACCAGCAGCAGTTCGATGACCCGCGGCTTCGTCAGCGCCAGGTAAGCCAGCACCGTGCCGCGTATTCGGCTCGGCGCGACGCGCCCGCGAACGCTCACGCAGTAACTCCTCGGGGTCGCAGCAGGGCGCAGCATCTACTACGCACGATGGTAGACCGCGTTGCGACCGCGGCCCGCCTCCAGGGTCTATTCACACAGAATTTCCCGGTGGCGGCCTTGAACGCAAGGTCGAAGACTCCTGGGCGTCACATCCACCCGGAGGGGCCCGGGAATACCCGGAATCCCGCACTGCAAACGCCGCCACTCGCGCACTAGGGTGAGGATTGATCAGCGCATGAATTACGGCCACCCCAAGGACTGACGTCTGTGACCACACTCGAAGAGATCTCCACCCTCACCCAGCCCCGCCACCCCGACGACTGGACCGACGTCGATTCGGCCGCAGTCGACACCGTGCGGGTGCTCGCCGCCGACGCGGTGCAAAAGGTCGGCAATGGCCACCCCGGGACGGCGATGAGCCTGGCCCCGCTGGCTTACACCCTGTTCCAGCGCGCGATGACCCACGACCCCAGCGATCCGCACTGGTTGGGCCGCGACCGGTTCGTGCTGTCCTGCGGCCACAGCAGCCTGACCCTGTACCTGCAGCTCTACCTCGGCGGGTTCGGCCTCGAACTGTCCGACATCGAGTCGCTGCGCACCTGGGGGTCCAAGACCCCCGGACATCCGGAGTTCCGGCACACCAAGGGTGTTGAGATCACCACCGGGCCGCTCGGCCAAGGCCTGGCATCCGCCGTCGGCATGGCGATGGCGGCGCGCTACGAGCGCGGCCTGTTCGACCCGGACGCCGCCCCGGGAGAAAGCCCGTTCGATCACCACATCTATGTGATCGCCTCCGATGGAGACATGGAGGAGGGAGTGACCTCCGAGGCGTCATCGCTGGCGGCCGTGCAGCAGCTCGGCAACCTGATCGTGTTCTACGACCACAACCAGATTTCGATCGAGGACGACACCGACATCGCGCTGTGCGAAGACACCGCCGCGCGCTACCGCGCCTACGGCTGGCACGTGCAAGAGGTGGAAGGCGGCGAGAACGTCGTCGGCATCGAGGAAGCCATCGCCAACGCGAAGGCCGTCACCGATCGCGCCGTCGTTCATCTCGCTGCGCACCATCATCGGCTACCCGGCACCGAAATTGATGAACACCGGCAAGGCGCACGGCTCGGCCCTCGGCGACGAAGAGGTGGCCGCCACCAAGAAGATTCTGGGATTCGATCCCGACAAGACCTTCGAGGTGCGCGACGACGTCATTGCCCACACCCGCAAGCTGGTGGATCGGGGCAAGGAAGCGCACGAGAAGTGGCAGCCGGGGTTCGACGCCTGGGCGCAGCGCGAACCCGAACGCAAGGCACTGCTGGACCGATTGACCGCGCAGCAACTACCCGACGGCTGGGATGCCGATATCCCCCACTGGGAACCCGGCTCCAAAGAGCTGGCCACCCGGGCCGCGTCGGGCAAGGTGCTGTCCGCGCTGGCGTCGAAACTGCCCGAGTTGTGGGGCGGCTCGGCGGACCTGGCAGGCAGCAACAACACCACCATGGATGGCGTCAAATCATTTGGGCCGCCGTCGATTTCGACCAAGGACTACACCGCCGACTGGTATGGCCGCACCCTGCACTTCGGAATTCGCGAACACGCGATGGGGGCCATCCTGTCCGGCATCGTGCTGCACGGGCCGACCCGGGCTTACGGCGGCACGTTCCTGCAGTTCTCCGACTACATGCGCCCGGCGGTGCGGCTCGCCTCGCTGATGGACATCGACACCATCTACGTGTGGACCCACGACTCGATCGGCTTGGGTGAGGACGGTCCCACCCACCAACCCATCGAGCACCTCGCGGCGCTGCGGGCCATCCCGAAACTGTCGGTGGTGCGCCCGGCCGATGCCAACGAGACCGCCTACGCCTGGCGCACGATTTTGGCGCGCGGCAACGGCAGCGGTCCGGTCGGGTTGATCCTGACCCGCCAGGGTTTGCCGGTGCTGGAAGGCACCAACGTCGAAGGGGTCGCCCGCGGTGGGTATGTGCTCGGTGACGACGGCGACGACGAGCCCGACGTCGTCCTGATCGCCACCGGCTCCGAGGTCCAGCTCGCGGTAGAAGCCGCAAAGCTGTTGGCGGACAAGGACATCATCGCACGGGTCGTGTCGATGCCTTGCGTGGAGTGGTTTGAGTCCCAGCCGTCGGAGTACCGCGACAGCGTGTTGCCGCCGTCGGTCTCGGCCCGCGTGGCCGTCGAGGCGGGGATCGCGCAATCGTGGCACAAACTGGTCGGTGACACCGGCAAGATCGTTTCGATTGAGCACTACGGCGAATCCGCCGATGCCAAGACGTTGTTCCGCGAGTTCGGCTTCACCGCGGAGGCCGTCGCCGCCGCCGCGGAAGAAGTAGTCGATAACTAAGAGAAGGAAATTCCCATGACCCAGAACCCCAACCTGGCGGCACTGTCCGCCGCCGGAGTTTCCGTGTGGCTTGACGATTTGTCGCGGGACCGGCTGAAGTCCGGCAACCTGCAGCAGCTGATCGACACCAAGAGTGTCGTCGGCGTGACCACCAACCCGTCCATCTTCCAGAAGGCATTCGCCGACGGTGACGCTTACGACGCCCAGATCGCCGAGCTGGCCGAACGCGGCGCCGACGTGGATGCCACCATTCGTACCGTCACCACCGACGACGTGCGCACCGCGTGCGATGTGCTGAAGCCGCAGTGGGAGGCCTCCGACGGAGTCGACGGCCGGGTGTCCATCGAGGTCGACCCGCGACTGGCCGGCGAAACCGACAAGACCTCCGCGCAGGCCATCGAGCTGTGGAAGATCGTCGACCGACCGAACCTGCTGATCAAGATCCCGGCCACCAAGGCCGGCCTGCCGGCCATCACCGCCACTCTGGCCGAAGGGATTTCGGTCAACGTCACGCTCATCTTCTCCGTCGAGCGACACCGCGAGGTGATGGACGCCTATCTGGCCGGGCTGGAGAAGGCCCGCGAGGCTGGGCATGACCTGTCCAAGATCCATTCGGTCGCATCGTTTTTCGTGTCCCGGGTGGACACCGAGATCGACAAGCGGCTGGAGAAGATCGGTTCCGCGGATGCGTTGGCTTTGCGTGGCGAGGCCGGTGTGGCCAACGCGCGGCTGGCCTATGCCGCCTACCAGGAAGTGTTCGACGACGGCGATCGTTTCCAGGCACTCAAGGCCGACGGGGCCCGCGTCCAGCGCCCGCTGTGGGCGTCCACCGGTGTCAAGAACCCCGACTACTCGGACACCCTCTACGTCACCGAGCTGGTTGCGCCCTTCACCGTGAACACCATGCCGGAGAAGACGATGGACGCCGTCGCCGACCATGGCGTGATCACCGGCAACACGATCAGCGGCACCGCGACGGTCGCCCAGGGGGTGTTCGACAAGCTGTCGGCGATCGGCATCGACCTGACCGATGTGTTCCTGGTTTTGGAGAACGAAGGCGTGGAGAAATTCGTCGAGTCGTGGACCGAGCTGCTCGCGGAGACACAGAAGCAACTGGGTTCCGCCGACAAATGAGCCCGCGCGTTGCCGGCCCGCAGTGGAGTAATCCATTGCGGGACAAAGACGATAAGCGGCTGCCCCGAATCGCGGGCCCCTGCGCGCTGGTGCTGTTCGGTGTCACCGGCGACCTGGCGCACAAAAAAGTGGTGCCGGCCATCTACGACCTGGCCAACCGCGGTTTGCTGGCGCCCAACTTCTCGCTGGTGGGTTTCGCCCGGCGCGACTGGGATCACGACGCCTTCGCCCAGGTGATCCACGACGACGTCAAGGGACACTGCCGTACCCCGTTTCGCCAAGCGGTATGGGAACGGCTGGCCGATGGATTGCGTTTCGTCCGAGGCGAATTCGACGACGACGCCGCGTTCGCGCGGCTGGCCGAGACGCTGGAAAAGCTCGACGCCGAGCGCGGTATCGGCGGCAATCACGCCTTCTACCTGGCGA
This sequence comes from uncultured Actinomycetota bacterium, assembly GCA_963832935.1. Lineage (GTDB taxonomy): Bacteria > Actinomycetota > Actinomycetes > Mycobacteriales > Mycobacteriaceae > Mycobacterium. The sequence continues at coordinate 225,920 of CAWHWA010000003.1, read as the reverse complement.
TCCCGCCCAAGTCGTTCCCGGTGGTGTGCGAACAACTGCACAAGTCCGGGTTGGCCCGCCCGCAGGAGGACAGGTGGAGCCGGGTCGTCATCGAGAAGCCGTTCGGCCACGACTTGGGCAGCGCCCGCGAGCTCAACCATGTGGTGAACTCCGTCTTCCCCGAGGAGTCGGTGTTCCGCATCGACCACTATCTGGGCAAGGAGACGGTGCAGAACATCCTGGCGCTGCGGTTCGCCAACCAATTCTGGGACCCGATCTGGAACGCGCACTACGTCGACCACGTTCAGATCACCATGGCCGAAGACATCGGACTGGGCGGGCGGGCCGGCTACTACGACGGCATTGGCGCCGCCCGCGATGTCATCCAGAACCACCTGATGCAGCTTTTGGCGCTGACCGCGATGGAGGAGCCGGTCAGCTTCAATCCGTCGGCGTTGCAGGCCGAGAAGATCAAAGTGCTGTCGGCGACCCGGCTGGCGCAGCCGCTCGACGAGACCAGTAGCCGCGGCCAGTACGCGGCCGGCTGGCAGGGCGGCGAAGAGGTCGTCGGCCTGCTCGACGAGGAGGGCTTCGCCAAGGACTCCGTGACCGAGACGTTCGCCGCCATCTCCCTGGAGGTCGATACCCGCCGCTGGGCCGGTGTGCCGTTCTATCTTCGAACCGGAAAACGACTGGGCCGCAGGGTGACCGAGATCGCACTGGTCTTCAAGCGCGCGCCCCATCTGCCGTTCGACGCCACCATGACCGACGAACTCGGCAGCAACGCCCTGGTCATCCGGGTCCAGCCCGACGAAGGGATCACCCTCCGGTTCGGCTCGAAAGTCCCGGACAGCGCGATGGAAGTCCGCGATGTCAACATGGACTTCTCCTACGGCTCCGCGTTCGTAGAGGACTCGCCGGAGGCCTACGAACGGCTGATCCTGGACGTGCTGCTGGGCGAGCCATCCCTGTTCCCGGTGAACGCGGAGGTTGAATTGGCTTGGGAGATACTCGATCCCGTCCTCGACCATTGGGCGACCCACGGCAAGCCCGACCCCTATGAGTCGGGCACCTGGGGGCCCGCCTCGGCCTTCGCGATGTTGCACCGCACCGACCGGGAATGGCGGCGACCATGATTGTCGAGTTGCTGGACACCACCACCACCGCGGTCAACAAGAAGCTCGACGCGCTGCGCGAAGAGGCCGGTGTCGTCACGATGGGCCGAGTGGGAACGCTGATCATCAAGACCGACCACGACATCCTGCTCGAAGAATCGATCGAGGCGGCCAACGCCGCCACGCACGAGCACCCGAGCCGGGTCATCGTGGTCGCATCCGGCAACGCCGACGCCACCGAGTCCCGTCTGGATGCCCAGGTTCGGCTCGGTAGCGACGCCGGCGGCGGGGAGGTCGTGGTGCTACGGCTCTCCGGGCCGCTGGCCGATCATGCGGAAAGCGTTGTCACCCCCTTCCTGCTTCCCGACATCCCGGTGCTGGCCTGGTGGCCGTGCGCAGCCCCGGACGTGCCCGCACAAGACCCGGTGGGCAAGCTGGCAATTCGGCGCATCACGGATGCGACCAACGGCGCGGATCCACTGGGAGCGATCAAGGGCCGGCTTTCCGGCTACACCGCCGGTGACACGGATCTGTCCTGGGCCCGGATCACCTACTGGCGGGCGCTGCTCGTCTCCGCGGTCGACCAGAAGCCGCACGAGCCGATCCAATCGGCGCTGGTTTCCGGGTTGCGAGACGAACCCGCCCTGGACGTGCTGGCGGGCTGGCTGGCCAGCCGCATCGACGGGCCGGTGCGCCGGGTCGTCGGCGAGCTCAAGGTCGAGCTGGAACGCAAATCCGAAACCATCACCCTCAGCCGGCCGCAGGAGGGCACGACGGCCACGCTGAGCCGGACCGGGCGCCCGGACGCGTTAGTTCCCTTGGCGCGCAGGGAAACCCGTGACTGCCTGGCCGAAGACATGCGGCGGTTGGATGCCGATGACATCTACTTCGCCGCGCTCGAAGGAATCGATAAGGTGCAGTACGCATGAGCAACGTCGTCGAGATCTTCCCGGACAGCGAAACCCTGGTCGAGGCGGCGGGCCGCCGCCTGGTCGACACCATCCGTTCCGCAGTGACGGCACGGGGACGCGCCCTGATCGTGCTGACCGGCGGCGGCAACGGGATCGGGTTGCTGAAGTATCTGCGCGCCCACGGCGAGCAGATCGACTGGTCGAAGGTTCACCTGTTCTGGGGCGACGAGCGCTACGTTCCCGAGGACGACGACGAGCGCAACGAGAAGCAGGCGCGGGAGGCATTGCTCGATCACATCGACATTCCGTCGAGCAACGTGCACCCGATGGCGGCCAGCGATGGCGAATTCGGCAGCGATCTCGCCGCCGCGGCACTGGCCTACGAACAACTGTTGGCGGCCAATGCCGAACCCGGCCAGCAGGTACCGAGTTTCGATGTCCACCTGCTGGGCATGGGCCCCGAGGGTCACATCAACTCGCTGTTCCCCGACACCGCGGCGGTGCTCGAGACCACCCGGATGGTGGTGTCCGTCGACGACTCCCCCAAACCGCCGCCGCAGCGAATCACTTTGACACTGCCGGCGATCCGGCGTTCCCGCGAGGTGTGGCTACTGGTCGCCGGGGCGGCCAAGGGCGACGCGGCCGCCGCTGCCATCGGTGGCGCCGAGCCGGTTTCGATTCCGGCCGCGGGGGCTGTCGGGCTCGAGACGACGCTCTGGCTGCTCGACGCGGAGGCCGCCACCAAGCTTCCCGCCAGGCCCGGGGACTCGGACTAGGCACCCGCCCGCTCGGCCTTTCGGTCGGCATAGCCGGCCGCGTAATCACCCAGTCGGCGCGTCACGTCGGCCCCGCGGTCTCGGGTCAGGCGGCCACGCCAGCCACCCGCACAATGTCGTTTCTGCACATCCAATTCGATGTTTCGACGTTTTCCCTGGTTCCGTCCCGGTCATAATTACCGTCATGGCAGACAGAACGGTGCGCAACGGGCCTGAGCGAAGCCGGATAAAAACCCTCACTCAGGCAGCTCTGAACGCCGACAAGACGGTCGAGCAGGTCGAAGGTGTCCTCGACGGCCTCGGCAGGACCATGAACGAGCTGAGCAGCTCCCTGACCCGGTTGAACGGCACGGTCGAGCGCTTGGAGGGCGGCCTGGACCATCTGGAGGGAACGCTGGGACACCTCGACGAGCTGGCCAAGCGGCTGATCGCGGTGGTCGAGCCGGTGGAGGCGATCGTCAAGCGCATCGACTACATCGTGAGCGTGGGCGAGACGGTCATGTCACCGCTATCGGTGACCGAGCACGCGCTACGCGGTGTGGTGGACCGGCTGCGGAACCGGACGCCGCAGTAGACGTGACCGGCGCCCGCCCGGTACCCGCACCGCCCTACGCGGAGGGCACCGGTCTGCCGTGGGACGTCCCCGTCACCGACGCTGTCGCGGTGATCGCCGCGGCCCGCGCCCAACACGGCGACACGTTCGCCGTGGAAACCGGCGGCGACCGCTATCTGTTCACCTTCTCGCCCACCGGCGTCGAGTCGTTCTACGCGCTGACCGAGGAGACCGCCAGCAAGGGCGTCGCGGACTACCTGATGTTGCGGCGCAAGCTGCCCGACGACATCTTTACCGGACGACGCATCCTGCCGAGCATGCTGTTTCGCCGCGACGACGTGGCCGGCTATCTGACCAACCTGGACCGTGCGCTCGAGCAGACCACGACCGAGTTGGGATCGGCAGGTTCGTTCGACGTCTTCGATCTCATGCGACGGCTCGGCCACCGGATGGGGCTGGCCTCGTGGGCGGGACCCGGGTCAGCCGACGGTGCGGCCTTCGAGCGTCTGGTGCTCGCCTTCGACACCCTGGACGGTTCCGACGCGTTCGTGCACCCCGATCGGATGGCCGCGGTGGCGGCGACGGACAAGCGTGCCGAGCGAGCCGCACTCGAGGAGATTGCCGACGCGATCGCCGAGTCGGTGCGCAGATTCGACGACGGGGACACCCAGGACCACGACCTTTTCGGCAGGATCGTGGACGCGTGGTCGTCGGAGTCGCAGCGTTCTCGACTGCACGGGATCGCGCTCGACGTCGCGCTGATCCATATCGCGTCCATGTCGAACTTGGCCGCCGCGCTGGGCTGGGCGTTGGTCGACCTGCTCGAGCACCCGGCCCAGCTAGAACGAGTTGGCCTGGACGACAACGCCTTTGCCCAGAGCTGCGCGCTGGAGTCGACCCGGATGGCCCAACGCTCGATCATGGCCCGCACCGTGCTGTCCCCGGTCATGTTCGACACCGGCGAGATCACCTACCAGGTGCCGCCGGGCTGGACCATCGCCACGTTGCTGCCGCTGCTCAACATGTCGGCGGCGCCGGGCTTGGCGCGGTGGGATCCCGATCGGTGGACCCGTCACCAGCTGACCGAAAGGGACGCTCTTCCTTCGCCCATGCTGGTGACGGCCTTCGGGCACGGCAAGCATTCCTGTCCGGCCCAACCGTTCTCGCTGGCGGCCATGACGGCGGCCATGACTCACCTGTTGGGTCATTACCAGATGACGCCGGAGTGGACATCGCATCCGCAACCCGTCGGAGCCCAGATCGGCGGCGTCGCACGGGCGGCCGGGCCGTGCCGGGTCGACTACGTCCGCTAGCCGCTGTTCCTGAGCGCGCTGGACAGCCCGTTCATCGTCAACAGGATCCCACGCTGGACCAATTCGTCGTCGTCACCCGAGCGGTAGCGTCGAAGCAGCTCTACCTGTAGGTGATTCAGGGGCTCCAGGTAGGGGAAGCGGTTGAACACCGAACGTGCCAGCGCCGGGTTGTCGGCAAGCAGGTCGTCCTGACCGGTGATCAGCTTGTGCATCGCGATCGTCCGCTGGTGCTCGTCGACGATCTTGTCGAACACCCTGCGCCGCAACGATTCATCGGCCACCAGTTCCGCGTAGCGCGCCGCCAGCCCCAGGTCGCTCTTGGCCAGCACCTGCGCCATGTTCGACAACACGCTGCGGAAGAACGGCCACCGCTGATACAGGTCGTGCAGGACTTCGACTCGCTCGTTCTCGCTTTCGGGGCCGGCCGCAATCCACTGCGCGAATGCCGATCCCGTGCCGTACCAGCCGGGCAGCATGACCCGCGACTGGCTCCACGCCAGCACCCACGGAATAGCGCGCAGGTCCGCGATCGACTCGGTGGGCTTGCGTGATGTCGGGCCGGCTGCCGATATTCAACGACCCGATCTCGCTGACCGGTGTCGAAGCCTTGAAATACTCGACGAAACCCGGTGTCTCGTGGACTAATTCGGCGTAGGCGCTGGCGCGCCAGCGCGGCAATCTCGTCGAGCACCGCGTAGGCCGGCTCCGCCGTCGTCGCCCAGGCCTTCCACATCCAGCAGCGTCGACTCCAAGGTGGCCGCCACCAGGCTCTCCAGATTCCGTTGCGCCAGCTGCGGTTCGGCGTATTTGGCCGCGATCACCTCGCCCTGCTCGGTGAGGCGCAGTGAACCGTTCACCGCTCCGGGTGGCTGCGCGAGGATGGCCTGGTAGCTGGGGCCGCCGCCGCGGCCGACGGTACCGCCGCGGCCATGGAAGAGCCGCAACCGAATTCCGGTTTTGCGGGCCACTTCGACCAGCGCCAGCTCGGCTCGGTAGACCGCCCAGTTCGCGGTCAGATATCCGCCGTCCTTGTTGGAGTCGGAGTAGCCGAGCATCACCTCCTGGCGGTCGCCGCGGGCGGCGACCAACGCCCGATAGAGCGGAAGCTCCAGCATCGCGTCCAGAATCGCCGCCCCGTTGTGGAGATCGTCGATCGTCTCGAACAGCGGGGAAATCCCCACGGGGCAATAGGGTTCGCGGCCCGGAAACATCCAGCAGTCCCGGCTTCCTTGAGCAGGATCGCGGCCTCCAAAACGTCCGACACGGACTGGCACATCGAGATGACGTAGTTGGGCACCGCCGCCGGGCCGTAACGGTCGACGGCGTGCGGCGGCCGCCTCGACCACGCCCAGTTCCTTGTGGGCCAGCTCGGACAGCTGCGCACGGTCGCTGAGCAGTGGGCGCCTGGTACTCAGTTCGCCCACCAGCAGCTCCACCCGCTCGCCCTCCGCCAGCGAGCGGTAGTCGGCGTGCACCCCGGCCCAGGCCAGCAGCTCGCCGACGACTTCTTCGTGCACGTCGGAGTTTTGCCGCATATCCAGGCCGCTGAGGTGAAACCCGAAGACGTGCACGCCTTCTCGCAACAAGCCCAGCCGATCCTCGGCCAGCAGCGCGCTGCCGTGGGCGCGCAACGACGCGTCGACGGTGTCGAGATCGGCCCGCAGTTCGTCCGGGTCGCATACGGCGGCAAGCCGAGGTCGAGCAGATGCTGCGGTTCGGCGTCCAGAATCGCGGCGGCCGTCGCGCTGAGCCGGCCGCGAATCACCCGCACGGCCCGCCGATACGGTTCGTCGGCCCTGGCCTGCTCCGGGCAGCTCTGCTGCAGCGCCGTCAATTCGGGTGTGACGGTGATCAGCCGCGCCGACATCGAGAGCTCCTGCTCGAGATCGGTGAGTTCGGACAGGTAATGCGCCAGGGCCGTGAACGCGGCGCTGCCGGTGGCCCGCCGGACGACTTCGGCGGTCACGTTCGGGTTTCCGTCGCGGTCACCCCCGATCCACGAGCCGGGCTGCAGGATGGGCCCGGTAAGCAGCTCAGCGTCGGGCCAGCGGGCGCGCAGCGCCTCACGAACTTCGGAGTTCACCTGCGGGATCACCTCGAACAACGCGGCCTGGTAATAGCGCAGGCCGACGTCGATTTCGTCGGTGATCTGCAGCCGCGAGAGGCGGATCAGTGCGGTCTGCCACAGCGTGAGCACCTGGCGGCGCAGCTCGCGCTCGATGCTGTGGCCGTCGCTGGTTTCTCGGTGCCCGTCGGCGTGCAGCCGCATCAGCTCGGTGATCCGGTGCTGAGCGACGAAGACGGTGCGCCGACGGGTCTCGGTGGGGTGGGCGGTGATGACCGGAGAAACCAGCGCACCGCTGAGAGCCTCGGCCACGGTGGCCGAATCCAGCTCTGCCAGATCTAGTTTCGCGTAGGTGGCGGCCAGGCTGCTGTCTTGTGGTGGCTCGCCGGCGTCGACGTGAAGATGGCGCCGGCGCTCACGGTGGATGTCTTCGGCGACGTTTGCCAGCAGCGCGAAGTGGCTGAACGCCCGGATGGTCGGGATCGCCAGGTGGATGTCGATGCCGTCGAACATGTGGGAGATCTCGGCCCGGTCGATCTCGGAGCGACGCACCCGGAAGGATTCCACCCGGGCGCGTTCGACCAGGTCGAACACCTCGTCGCCGTTCTGTTCGCGCACGGTGTCCCCGAGGATGGTGCCGAGCAGCCTGATGTCGGCGCGCATCGGCTCGGTCGCCTCGCGACCCACCTGCGGTCCGCTGCACGGCGCCGATCGGCGCCAGCGCGGCTTCGGAAGCAAGTTCGGAAACCTCAACCATGGTTCCCAGTATCGGTGCGGATCGCTTGCAGCGCCCGTCGAGCGGTCAGTGGGTCAGCGGTACTTGATCATCAGGGCCATGCCGACGATGCACACCAGCCAGATTGCGGTGATGAACACCGTCAAGCCGGTCGAGGTTCTTCTCCACCACGGTCGACCCGGACAGGCTGGACTGCACGCCACCGCCGAACAGTGTCGACAGGCCGCCACCCTTGGCGCGGTGCAGCAGCACCAGCAGGACCACCAGAACGCTGGTGACCACGAGGGTGATCTGCAGGGCCAAATGCATGACCGACAGCTTACCGGGGCCGCGCCGGTGTCACGGAAGGGGCCCACCGGCGGCGATGGCGGCCAGGATCGCAAATTGCTCTCCGTCGAGCGAGGCTCCCCCGACCAGCCCGCCGTCGACGTCGTCCTGCGCGACGATGTCGCCGACATTCTTGGCGCTCACCGAACCGCCGTAGAGCACCCGCACGGTATCGGCGATCTCCGGTGACGCCAGCTTGCCCAGCTCCTTGCGGATCGCCGCACACACCTCCTGCGCGTCGCCCGAGCTGGCCACCCGCCCGGTCCCGATCGCCCAGACCGGCTCGTAGGCGATGACGACGTTGGCGATCTGATCGGCCGACAGCCCGGCCAGCGAGCCGCGCAGCTGCGTCTCGCAGTGGCTGACATGCTCTCCGGCTTCCCGGACGTCGAGGTGCTCGCCGATGCACACGATCGGGCACAGGCCGTTCTTCAGCGCGGCGGCCGCCTTGGCAGCCACCAGGGCGTCGTCCTCGTTGTGGTAGGTGCGCCGCTCCGAGTGGCCCACGACGACGAAGGTGCAGCCCAGCTTGGCCAGGAAAGTGCCGCTGATGTCGCCGGTGTAGGCGCCGGATTCGTGCTGGGACAGGTCCTGGGCGCCGTAGGTCAACCGCAGCTTGTCGCCGTCGACCAGCGTTTGCACGCTGCGCAGATTGGTGAACGGCGGCAGCACCGTGACGTCGACCTTGTCGAAGTACTTGTCCGGCAACGCGAATGCGATCTTTTGCACCAGCGCGATGGCCTCGAAGTGATTGAGGTTCATCTTCCAGTTGCCGGCGATCAGTGGCTTGCGGGTCACGCGTTTCCGCTCCGCTCTGTCTGGTGGGCGTCCCAAGACCTCGATGCCGGGTAGCGTCTTGCCCTCCAGGTATTCCAGCGATGCGCCACCGCCGGTGGATATATGCGAGAAGTCGTCCTCGGAGATCCCGAGCGCACGCACCGCGGCCGCGGAATCACCACCGCCCACCACGCTGAACGCGCCCTTGCCGGTCGCGGCGACGACCGCCTGGGCGACGCCCTTGGTGCCCGCCGCGTAGGCCGGGAACTCGAACACGCCCATCGGGCCGTTCCAGAAGACGGTCTCGGCATTGGACAGCAGCGCCGTGAACCGCTTGACCGATCCGGGCCCTATGTCGAGGCCCATCAAATCGTCCGGAATCGCGTTGGCGGCCACGAACTGTGGCGGCGAATCGGCGGCGAACTTCTCGGTCACCACGATGTCGCCGGGCAGTCGCAATACGTCGGCGTAGGTGTCCAGCAAGTTGCGGCAGGTGTCGATCATCTCTTCTTCGAGCAATGACTTGCCCACCGAAAAGCCCTGTGCGGCAAGGAAAGTGAAGCACATTCCGCCGCCGATGACGATGCTGTCGGCCTTGGTTGCCAGCGACTCGATGACGCCGAGTTTGTCGGACACCTTCGACCCGCCCAGCACCACCGCGTAAGGACGCTTGGTCGAGCTGGTCAACTGCTCCAGCACCCGGATCTCCTCGGCCACCAGCGTGCCGGCGTAGTGCGGCAACAGCGTGGCGACGTCGTAGACCGAGGCCTGCTTGCGGTGTACCACGCCAAAGCCGTCGGAGACGAAAGCCCCTCCCGGCCAGACCAATTCGGCCAGCTGCTTGGCCAGGGCCAGCCGCTCGCCGTCATCCTTGCTGGTCTCGCGCGGGTCGAAGCGGATGTTCTCCAGCAGCAGGACGTCGCCGTCGGTCAGCCCCTCGGCACGCGCCAGTGCGTCGGTACCCGACTGACGTCGCCGGCCAACTGCACGTGCCGGCCCAGCTGCCCGCCCAGCGCGGCGGCGACCGGCGCCAACGACAATTTCGGGTCGGGCCCCTCCTTGGGGCGACCCAGGTGCGCGGTCACCACCACCTTGGCGCCGGCATCCGACCAGCGCCTTCAGCGTCGGTACCGACGCGGTGATCCGGCCCGGATCGGTGATCTCGCCGTCATTGTCGAGCGGGACGTTGAGATCGGAGCGCACCAGCACCGCGCGACCCGAAACACCCTCGGCGAGAAGGTCTGTCAGGGTCGGGACCGAGGATTCCGTCACGGTTAGAGCGACTTGCCGACCAGCGCGACCAAGTCAACCAGGCGGTTGGAGTAACCCCACTCGTTGTCGTACCACGACACCACCTTGGCCTGGTTGTCGATGACCTTGGTCAGCAGCGAGTCGAAGATCGAGCTGTGCGGGTCGGTGACGATGTCGGAGGACACGATCGGCACGTCGTAGTACTTCAGGATGCCCTTGAGCGGGCCGTCAGCGGCGGCCTTGAACGCGGCGTTGATCTCCTCGGCGGTGCCGGCCTTGCTCAGCTCGACGGTCAGGTCGGTCGCCGAGCCGGTGGGGATCGGCACCCGCAGCGCGTAGCCGTCGAGCTTGCCCTTGAGCTCGGGCAGCACCAGGCCGATGGCCTTGGCGGCGCCGGTCGAGGTGGGCACGATGTTCAGGCCGGCGGCGCGGGCGCGGCGCAGGTCGCTGTGCGGGCCGTCCTGCAGGTTCTGGTCCTGCGTGTAGGCGTGGATCGTCGTCATCAGGCCCTTGACGATGCCGAACTCGTCGTTGAGCACCTTGGCCAGCGGGCCGAGGCAGTTCGTGGTGCACGACGCATTGGAGATGATGTTCTGGCTGCCGTCGTACTTGTCGTCGTTGACGCCCAGCACGATGGTGATGTCCGGATCGGTGGCCGGCGCGGAGATGACCACCTTCTTGGCCCCGGCGTCCAGGTGCCCCTTGGCCTTGGCCGCGTTGGTGAAAATCCCGGTGGACTCGACGACGACGTCGACACCGAGGTCACCCCATGGCAGTGCGGCCGGGCCCTCGCGGACCGCGAGCGCCTTGATCTTCGCCGGGCCCACCACGATGGTGTCCTCGCCTTCGAGGCTCACGTCGTGCGGCAGCCGGCCCAGGATGGAGTCGAATTTCAGCAGGTGCGCCAGGGTGCTGTTGTCGGTGATGTCGTTGACCGCCACCACCTCGATGTCAGCGCCGCCCTGCTCCTGCTGGACCAGCAACGCACGGTAGAAATTGCGTCCGATTCGACCGAAGCCGTTGATGCCTACTCGGACCGTCACTTGTGTCTCCCTCGTGTTCCCTGAGTCTGGTGTTGAACCCCTGGCCGTCAGCCTAGATCAGTAATAGCAACGGTTGCGGGGCCGGTAAGAGTCCCGGGGCTTCGAGGAGGCTATGCCCGCGCGGTTGTGACATTCCTGGTGCGGGTCATCGGGCTAAACGACGAGCTAGACGCGGCCGGCCGATTCAGGCCGGGAAGTGGACGCAGGTCTTTGCGGTCCTACCGGACCACAAGCCACGGCCCGCCCGGGATCTGCGGTGCCTCGATCGCCTGCGGAACGGGAAACCGGCGGTGCAGGTTGTCGATCATGGCGTCGAGAACGTTGCGCTCGTGCTCCTCGATGCGCGCCGTGCGCCGGAAGACACTCACGCCTTCAGCGTCACCTTTGGCCTCGGCGATGGCAATCGCCTTGTGGTAGCCGTCGATGCGCTGGTCGATGAGGCGGCGGTTCTGAGTGAGCAGACGCAGAAAGTAGTCGGCCTGGCGCTGATCTGCCGTGTCAGCCACGACCGTGGCGCGATCGACTGGCTGGTTCGTGGTCAGCGGCGTCGACGTCGACCCTGCTTGACGGACGTGCGCCGGGACGGAACGACCCGTGGTGCCGCGAGGCGTGTGCCCGCGCCGCTCACGGGTACCACTCGACCTGTGCGTTACGACCGAGCGTGCATCACGTTCGTCGGACAAACCAGCGATGTCCATCGTTTCTCTCTCAACCCGCATTTCATTGTCAGTTCGGTAACAATAACTCGTGGAATGTGGCCTGCGCCATATGCTTCGGGCCGAAGCCTAGGTCGTTTTTGCTAGCACAGAATAACCACCAGGCCAGCCGCTGAGAGGCGGCGCCTATTAGGGGTCGGGGTGTCTTGAACCATGTTGGCGGGCAACCGCATCGCGTGCCCGTTATCCGCCAAGCCCACGGTGCGCGCCGGGAGCGAGAAAGGTCTGAGTGTTTGCCTGTTAGCCACCCACTACGAGGCCCTAGCTACCATCTAGGGACTCAATGCGCGAAGTCTCGAGCGAAGCCACAAGGGGGCATCGGTGAGCGAAGCGGACGATACCAACAGTGACGACCCCGAGATCGGCCAATTCGACCCGGGCCTGACCCGGCGCCTGATGGGTGTGCTGCGCCCGGTCTTGAAGCGGTATTTCCGCTCTGAGGTGCATGGGCTGGATTCCTTCCCGTCCGGCGGGGCGCTGGTGGTCGGCAACCACTCCGGCGGCATGTTCCCGATGGACGTCCCGATCTTCAGCGTCGACTTCTACGAGAAGTTCGGCTACGAGCGGCCGGTCTACACGCTCAGCCACGACATCTTGTTCATGGGCGTGACGGGCGGGCTGTTCAGGCGGACCGGCTACATCCGGGCCAACCGGGAGAACGCGGCCAAAGCGTTGCGGTCCGGCGGCGTGGTGGTGGTCTTTCCCGGCGGTGACTACGACGCCTACCGGCCGACCCTGTCGGAGAACGTCATCGACTTCGACGGCCGCAAGGGATACGTCAGCACCGCGATCGAGGCCGGCGTGCCGATCGTTCCCGCGGTATCCATCGGCGGTCAGGAGACCCAGCTCTACCTGACCCGCGGCACCTGGCTGGCCGAGCGGCTGGGTATCAAGCGCCTGCTGCGCAGCGCGATCCTGCCGGTCTCGTTCGGCTTTCCGTTCGGGCTGTCGGCCGTCGTCCCTCCCAACGTGCCGCTGCCCACCAAGATCATCACCCAAGTGCTGGAACCGATCCACATCACCGAGCAGTTCGGCGAGGACCCGGACATCGACGAGGTCGACCAGCACGTGCGGTCGGTGATGCAGCAGGCCCTCAAGGATCTCGCCGCCAAGCGTCGCTTCCCGATTCTGGGCTGAGCCATGGCATCTCCCCTGGACCAGGCTCGCGGCGTGTTGGGCGTCTTGGCCACGCTGCAACGCGCGGGAATGATCGCGCCGATGCGACCCGACCGCTACCTGAAGATGGCCGCGGCGATGCGTCGCGAGGGCATGGGCATGACCGTGGGTTTCGCCGGTGCGGCGCAGCGCTGCCCGGACCGTCCCGCCCTGATCGACGAACTCGGCACGCTGACCTGGCGCCAGCTCGACGAGCGGATCAACGCGCTGGCGGCCGCACTGCAGGGCGTGGCGTCTGGTCAGCCGAAGGTCATCGGGATCATGTGCCGCAATCACCGCGGCTTCGTCGAGGCGTTGGTCGCCGCCAACCGGATCGGCTCCGACGTCGTGCTGCTGAACACGTCGTTCGCCGGACCGGCGATGGCCGAGGTGGTCAACCGCGAAGGCGTCGACGCCGCGATCTACGACGAGGAGTTCACCGCGACGGTGGATCGCGCGCTGGCCGACAAACCGGACGCCACCCGCATCGTGGCCTGGGCCGACGGCGTCGCACGACCTGACCGTCGAGCGGCTCATCACCGACCACGCCGGCCAGCAGCCGCAGCGCACCGGCCGCAAGGGCAGGATGATCCTGCTCACCTCCGGAACCACGGGAAGTCCCAAGGGCGCCAAGCAGTCTGGCGGTGGAGCCGGGATCGGCACGCTCAAGGCGATCCTGGACCGCACGCCGTGGCGCGCGGAGGAGACGATCGTGATCGTGGCGCCGATGTTCCACGCGTGGGGCTTCTCACAGTTGATCTTCGCCGCGTCGATGGCGTGCACGATCGTCACCCGGCGCAAGTTCGACCCGGAGGCCACGCTTGACCTCGTCGACCGCCACCAGGCAACCGGCCTGGCCGTGGTCCCGGTGATGTTCGACCGGATCATGGATCTGCCCGACGAAGTCCGCAACCGCTACAGCGGCCGTTCCCTTCGCTTCGCCGCCGCCTCCGGTTCGCGGATGCGGCCGGACGTCGTCGTCTCCTTCATGGATCAGTTCGGTGATGTGATCTACAACAACTACAACGCCACCGAGGCCGGCATGATCGCCACCGCCACTCCGGAGGATCTGCGCGCGGCGCCCGATACCGCCGGCAAACCCGCCGGCGGAACCGAAATCCGGATCCTGGACCCGGAATTCAACGAACTGCCCACCGGCGAGATCGGCACCATCTTCGTCCGTAACGACACCCAGTTCGACGGCTACACCTCTGGCGTCACCAAGGATTTCCACGCCGGGTTCATGTCGTCGGGCGACGTCGGCTATCTCGATGAGGACGGACGGCTGTTCGTCGTCGGCCGCGACGACGAGATGATCGTCTCCGGCGGCGAGAACGTCTACCCGATCGAGGTGGAGAAAACGCTTGCCGCGCACTCCGAAGTGGCCGAGGCCGCGGTGATCGGTGTGGACGACGAACAGTACGGCCAGCGGCTGGCGGCGTTCGTGGTGCTCGGGCCCGGCTCCACTGCCACACCCGATACGCTTAAACAACACGTCCGCGAGAACCTGGCCAACTACAAAGTGCCGCGCGAGATTTCGGTTCTCGACGAGCTCCCGCGCGGCAGCACCGGCAAGATCCTGCGGGCCGAACTGCAATCAAAGGTGGGTGACTGATGCGCCGGCCCGTGTTCAGTAAAAGGCCGCTGCTGCGCGCGGCAGTGGAATTCATCAACGCCGCCAACGGATTACGTCCGCTGGCCCGCAAGGGCTACCGCACCGTCCTGGTGTTCTGGTTCGGCTGGCCGACGTCGGAAGTGCCGGGCCTGTACTTCTCCGCCTCGCTGATCGACGCACTGCGCCGCGGCCGACGCGGCGACTTCGCCGGGCGCCGGGGCAAGGCAGCCATGGCCCTGACGGCGGCGTCCTGGGCGATCCTCGCGGTGATCCGCTATCGCGGCGTCACCACTCCCGGGCCGGTGTTGGAGGCGGGGCTACGCGAACAGCTGGGACCCGACTACGCCGAGGCGCTGACCGACCTGCCCCAGACCGAGCCCGAGCGCCGCGGACGGCGCAGCCTGCCGCTGGGTACCACCGTGGCCCGGCGGCGCTATGTCGAGAAGACGAACGTCGTGACGTACGGTCCGCACGGCCGCGCAAATCGCGCCGACATCTGGCGCCGCCGCGACCTGCCCCGCGACGGCAAAGCACCGGTACTGGTGCAGATTCCCGGCGGCGCCTGGGTCATCGGAATGCGCCGCCCGCAGGCCTACCCGCTGATGAGTCATCTGGCCGCCCGCGGCTGGGTCTGCGTGTCGGTCGGCTATCGGGTTTCCCCGGTGCATACCTGGCCCGATCACATCGTCGACGTGAAGCGGGCGCTGGCCTGGGTCAAGGAGAACATCGCGCAATACGGCGGAGACCCCGACTTCGTCGCGATCACCGGCGGCTCCGCGGGCGGCCACCTGTCCGCGCTGGCCGCGCTGACACCCAATGACCCGCAATTCCAGCCGGGTTTCGAAGACGCCGACACCTCAGTAGTCGCCGCGGTTCCGGTGTACGGACGCTACGACTGGTTTTCCACCGAGGGCGAAGGTCGCCGCGAGTTCGTCGAGCTGCTCGAAAAGTTCGTGGTGAAGCGGAAATTGGAGACTGACCGCGATATCTACGTCGATGCTTCGCCGATCCGCCGGCTACGGGCCGAGGCGCCACCGTTTTTCGTCTTGCACGGCCACGACGATTCGCTGATTCCGGTCGGCGAAGCACGAAGAGTTCGTCAAAGACCTGCGCGCGGTGTCGAAGTCGCCCGTCGCCTACGCCGAATTGCCCGGCGCCCAGCACGCTTTCGACATCTTCGGTTCCCCGCGGGCGCATCAATCGGCCGAGGCCGTGGCGCGGTTCTTGTCCTGGGTGTACGCGACGACCTATCTGCGCCGCGACTAACCGCCTAGGCCAGCTCCATCGCTTTCTCGAGTTCGACCAGCGCCGCTTCGATCGCATCGGCCATGTCGTCGATGTCATTGGCGATCTCCGGTGTGGTCACGAAACCGAAGTCCAGCGAGTCCTGGTAGGAGAAGCAGGTGATGTTCAGGGCGACGTCCATGACCGGCGGGCCCAGCGGCACCAGCGATTGCAGCTTGGCGCCGGCCATGTACAACGGCATCGGCGGACCGGGCACATTCGACACCACGAGATTTATCGGAGCCAGATTTCGCGACAGTCCGCTGGCGGTATAGGCGCGCGCGGCCAGCTGCAGCAGCCCGGGTGGCGTGGTCTCGGTGAGCCCCATGATCTGATGCGCCGACAGCGCCTTGGCCATTTCCTTGGCGCTTTGCGTGCTTTCATGAATGGCCCGCAGCCGCTCGGCGGGGTCGTCGATATCGGTGGCAAGCGATGCCGTCATCGAGCTGATCTGGTTCCCGACGTCGCTCTGGTTGTCGTCGGTCCGAGTGGAGACCGGGATCTGCGCGATCAGCGGTTTGACCGGCAGCTCGCCGCGCTTCTGCAGGTATTCGCGGGCGGCGCCGGCCACCAGAGCCAGCACGACGTCGTTGAGCTTGACGCCGTAGGCATCTTTGACGGCCTTGGCACGGGCCAGCTCGACCCGGCACCCGGTGACCCGCCGGTGCGGTCCAGACCGGCGCGTTGAACCGGGTCTTGGGCGCGTCGAAGTATCGCGCCGGCTTGCTGCTGACGCCCAGCGCTGCGACCTGTTGACGCAGCGTCTGCTCCACCAGCCGGGCAATCCGGAAGGGCGTCTTGATGCCGAGGTTGATCAGTGCGCCGATTGCGCGCCGCTCCAGGCCGGGAATTTGAAGTCCGACCAGCGATCCCACCGTCTCCTGTTGCGGCGGGCGGGGTTCCGGCGTGACGTCCAACAGGATTTCGCCCAGCCCGGCTCCGGACACCCCGTCGACGATGGCGTGATGCATCTTGGTCAACGTTGCTACCCGGCCGCCCTCGACGCCCTCGATCACCCAGAGCTCCCACAGCGGCCGGGCACGGTCCAGCTTGTAGGACATCAGCCGGCCCACCAGCTCTTCGAGTTCGCGGCGGCCCCCGGGACCGGGAACGCCGATGCGACGGAGGTGGAAGTCGATGTCGAGGTCCTCGTCTTCGACGAACCACGGCCGGTCCAGCCCGAGCGGCGCTCCGGTGACTCGCCAGCGCAGCTGCGGCAACTCGGGCAGCCGCTCGACGAGCATTTCGCGAAGCCGCTGGAAGCTGTAGTCCGGCGCGTCGCTGGGTATCGCAGAGCGCCAGCGCACCCACATGCATATGCCAGCCCGCAGTTTCTGCAGACCAAAACGCCGCATCGACGCTCGAAAGCCGCTTCATGCGATGACCGTAGTCCTCGCCAGCAAATCCCGTCGAGCTATCCGCAACAATCCCTCCACGCGCCCCCCATATCGTTCCCCCCGCCGCGACGCGGCTAGGCGTCCTCCAACAGATCTGGCGTCACTGCCGATTCGGTGTCGGGGATGCCTTCGACCTTCGCCTTGCGGTCGGCCATCGACAGTAATCGCCGAATACGGCCCGCCACAGCATCTTTCGTCATCGGAGGGTCGGCAAGCCGGCCTAGCTCCTCAAGCGAAGCCTGCCGGTGCTCGACGCGCAGCTTGCCGGCCGTGGCCAGATGGTCGGGGACGGTGTCGCCGAGGATCTCCAGCGCCCGCTCCACCCGGGCGGCCGCCGCGACCGCGGCCCGTGCCGAGCGGCGCAAATTGGCGTCGTCGAAATTGGCGAGCCGGTTGGCCGTCGCCCGCACCTCGCGGCGCATCCGGCGTTCCTCCCAGATCAGCCGGGTGTCCTGGGCGCCCATCCGGGTCAGCAACGCACCGATGGCCTCGCCGTCGCGCACCACCACGCGATCGGCGCCGCGCACCTCGCGGGCCTTGGCGCTGACCCCGAGCCGGCGGGCCGCGCCCACCAGGGCCAGGGCCGCCTCCGGGCCGGGGCAGCTGACCTCCAACGCCGACGAACGTCCGGGCTCGGTCAGCGACCCGTGCGCCAAAAAGGCCCCCCGCCACGCGGCTTCGGCATCGCCGATGCTGCCGCCGACGACCTGAGCCGGCAGACCGCGCACCGGACGCCCCCGCATGTCGAGCAGCCCGGTCTGACGCGCCAGCGCCTCGCCGTCGTTGGCCACCCGCAGCACGTACCGGGTGCTCTTGCGAATCCCACTGGCCGACAACACATGCACGACCGCGTTGTAGCCGTAGAGGTCGAAGATGTCCTTGCGCAGGCGGCGCGCGATGTTGCCGAGGTCCACCTCGGCTTCGACGACCACGCGGCCACCCACGATGTGCAGCCCGCCGGCGAACCTCAGCAAGGAGGTGACTTCCGCTCGACGCGCGCTGACCGATTTCACTACCAAGCGGCTCAGCTCGTCCTTGACTTCGGTCGTCATCGCCACGCGTCGTCACCCCTTGGTCCGCTGCCAGCCGGTCGGTTGACGCCCGTCGGCGGACTTTCACCGTCGACCCGAATCTCTGCGGTGGCCTTCGCCGAAGGCGCAGCCGGACCCGGGCGGCCCGTTCGGACGCCCTCCAGCGCCGCCGCAAGCTTGCCCGGATCATGTAAAGGTGTACCAGGTCGGGCCACGTCGGCGAAGTGGACGTCGGCCTTTAGCAGGGTCGCGGTGCGGCGCAGTTGCTCGCGTTCCCGCTCACTCGGCACTCGATCGGCGTCGATGACGATGTCGTGGACGGTGAACCCGGGCGCATGTTGGGCCAACACATGCAGATGACGCTCCACCGAGAAACCGGCCGTCTCCCCCGGTTCGGCCACCAAGTTGAGCACCAGGGCACGGCGGGCCGTGGTGGCCTGCAACGCCGCGGCCAGCTCCGGGACCAGCACGTGCGGGATCACGCTGGTGAACCACGACCCGGGCCCCAGCACCACCAGATCGGCGGCCATGATCGCGTCGACGGCCTGTCGGGTGGCCGGCGGATCCGGCGGCATCAGCCGCACCCGTCGCACCTTGCCCGGTGTGCTGGCGATGGCGACCTGACCGCGGATCAGCCGGAATATCCGCGGGTCGGCCTCCAGGCCGGACACGTCGGCCTCGATCTGCAGCGCGATCGGGCACATCGGCAGCACCCGGCCTTTGACGCCGAGGATGCGCCCCAGCTCGTCGAGGGCGGCGACCGGATCGGCCAGCACCTCGGACAGGCCGGCCAGCAACAGGTTGCCGATCGGATGTCCGGCCAGGGCCCCACTGCCGCCGAACCGGTGCTGCAGGATGGTCGCCCACAGTTGCCCATATGGGCTGTCAGATGCCAACGCCGCCAACGCCATTCGCAGATCACCCGGCGGCACCACGTCCAATTCGCTGCGCAGCCGGCCCGACGAGCCACCGTCGTCGGCGACCGTCACCACGGCGGTGACGTAGGGGGTCAGCCGGCGCGCCGCGGACAGCGTCGCGTACAGGCCGTGTCCGCCGCCCAGCGCGACGATGCCCTCGCTATGTGGTGCGCTCATTCGCGCCCCAGATCCCGGTGCAGCACCCGCACCGACAGTTGTTCATCGGCTCGCAGCAACTGCATCAATGCCTCGGCGATCGCGACGCTGCGGTGTTTGCCGCCGGTGCAGCCGATCGCGACCGTCATGTAGCGCTTGCCCTCCCGGCGGTAGCCGTCGACAACCAGAGACAGCAATCGATGGTAGGTGTCGAGGAACTCTGCCGCGCCCGGTTGGCCAACCACGTAATCGCGCACCGCCGGATGTTGCCCGGTGAGCGGGCGCAACTCGTCGACCCAGTGCGGGTTCGGCAGGAATCGCACGTCCATGACCATGTCGGCGTCCATCGGCAGGCCGTACTTGAAGCCGAACGACTCGACGGTGACGCTCGTCGACGTGCTCGCCTCACCACCGAACGCGCGCTCGATGCTTTCCCGCAGGCCCCGTACCGACAGCGTGGAGGTGTCGATGATCAGGTCCGCGGTGGCGCGAACCGGTGCCAGCATCCTGCGCTCGGCCGCAATGCCCTCGGCCAGCGTCTGCTGGCCCTGCAGCGGGTGGCTGCGGCGGTTCTGTTCGTAGCGGCGCACCAGCATGTCGTCGGATGCTTCCATGAACACCACCCGCGGGCTGATATTGCGGGTGGCCAGTTCGTTGCGTACCTCATCGAGGTCACCGGTGAATCCGCGGGACCGGACGTCCATCACCACGGCGAGCTTGGTGATCCGCGATCCGGCGGCCAGCCCGAAATCCACCATCCGGGTGATCAGCTGGGGTGGCAGGTTGTCGGCGACATACCAGCCGAGGTCCTCGAGCACTTTGGCCGCCGTCCCCCGCCCGGCCCCCGACAACCCGGTGACCAGAACGACGTCGATCCCGGCCGCGTCGTCACGTGGGTGACCGCCGGCCGGCTCCGCGCGCAAGGGGCCCGGCCGCTGCTCGCTGCCCCCAATGTGACTCGTCATGCCGAGGCTCCGGGTTGCTCGGGTCGCAACGCCTCCAGGACGGCCGTGGCCGTTGCCACGCCGATACCCGGAACAGCCGTGATCTGGTCGACGGTGGCCTCCTTGAGGCGGGCTATCGATCCGAAGTGGGTCACCAGCGCCTTGCGGCGATGTTCTCCTAATCCTGGCACCGAATCCAGCGCCGATGCGGTCATTCGCTTGGATCGCTTGCTGCGATGGTAGGTGATCGCGAACCGGTGCGCCTCGTCACGCACGCGCTGCAGCAAATACAGACCCTCGCTGTTGCGCGGCAGGATGATGGGATCCGGCTCCGACGGCACCCACACCTCTTCCAGCCGCTTGGCCAGACCGATCACCGCGACATCGGTGATGCCGAGCTCCTCGAGAACGGCGCTGGCCGCGTTGACTTGCGGGGCGCCGCCGTCGACGACGTACAGATTCGGCGGATAGGCGAACCGGCGCGATTTACCTTCCGGGGAAAGCATATTCGGGTCGTTCTGGTCGCTGAGGTGCCGCAGGAAGCGGCGGCGGGTCACCTCGGCGATGGACGCGACGTCGTCGGAGCGTCCTTGCCCGGCGGCCTCCCGGATCCCGAAGTGCCGGTAGTCCGACTTGCGGGGCAGGGCGTCCTCGAACACCACCAGCGAGCCGACCACATCGGTGCCCTGTACGTGGCTGACGTCGACACACTCGATCCGCAACGGCGCATCGGCCAACCCCAGAGCGTCCTGAATGTTCTGCAGCGCTGCGGATCTGGCGTTGAAGTCACCGGCCCGCCTCAGCTTGTGTTGCTGCAGCGCCTCTTTCGCGTTGCGCTGCACGGTCTCGGCCAGCGCCCGTTTGTCCCCGCGGCGCGGCACCCGCAGCGCGACCCGGGACCCGCGCAGCCCGGACAGCCAGTTCGCCAACTCCTCGGCGTTGGACGGTAGACATGGCACCAGTACCTCGCGGGGAACGGGATTGGTGGACTCGTCGGCGGCACCGCCCAGCTCCGCCTGCTCGCCGTAGAACTGCGTCAGGAACTGCTCAACCAACAGCTCTTCCCCGGAATCGCCTGCCTCAGCTGACTTTTCGACGATCCACCCGCGCTGGCCGCGGACCCGGCCGCCGCGGACGTGAAACACCTGCACCGCCGCCTCGAGGTCGTCGTCGGCGAACGCCACCACATCGGCATCGGTGCCGTCGCCGAGCACCACGGCCTGTTTCTCCATCGCCCGCTTGAGCGCGCCGAGGTCGTCACGAAGCCGCGCTGCCCGTTCGAAATCGAGTTGGTCGGATGCGGCGTGCATCTGCTGTTCCAGCTCGCGGGCGAACCGGTCGGTCCTGCCGGACAGGAAGTCGCAGAAGTCGGTGACGATCTGGCGATGTTGCTCGGGGCTGACCCTGCCGATGCAGGGCGCCGAGCATTTGTCGATGTAGCCGAGCAGGCACGGTCGGTCGATCTGCTTGTGCCGCTTGAATACTCCCGCAGAACAGGTGCGCGCGGGAAACACCCGGGTGAGCAGATCCAGCGTCTCCCGGATCGCCCACGCGTGTGAATACGGGCCGAAATAGCGCACACCCTTGCGCCGCGGGCCGCGATAGACCATCAGCCTGGGGAATTCCTCGTTGAGGGTAACGGCCAGCACCGGATAGGACTTGTCGTCGCGGTAGCGGACATTGAAACGTGGATCGAACTCCTTGATCCAGTTGTATTCCAGCTGCAACGCCTCGACTTCGGTGTTCACCACCGTCCACTCGACCTTGGCCGCGGTGGTCACCATCTGCCGCGTGCGCGGGTGCAGATTCGCGATGTCGGCGAAGTAGGACGTCAGCCGGCTGCGCAGGCTCTTGGCCTTGCCGACGTAGATCACCCGCCCGTGTGAGTCCCGGAATCGGTAGACGCCCGGCTCGACCGGAATGGATCCGGGAGCGGGACGATACGTCGCGGGATCTGGCACGTATCCAGGCTAGTAGCCGCGAAACGGGAGGTGTCTGATCGGGATCGCGTGGCGGAAATTGCCTGCCTTTCGCTGGCCGCGAACGAGCCCGACAGTTTGGGCGGCCTCCGTTCGGGCTAAGCACCGGGTTAGCTGGGGGGCTAGAGTGAGTGCAACAGTTGGAGGGAGTCTTTACATGAGCAAACGAACATTGACCGGGCTGGCCGTGGGGGTTGGCTGTCTGGCATTGTCGTTGACCGCCGGAACGGGGGTCGCATCAGCTACTCCAGATATCGGCCCAATGGTCAACACCACCTGCACGTATGACCAGGCGATGCGAGCGGTGCACGCGGAAAACCCGATGGCCGCGCAGTACCTCGACCAGTCGCCGCCCAACCTGCAATTTCTGCAGACGTTCATGGCTTCGTCGCCTGATCAGCGGGTGAATCTGCTCAAGGCGATCCAGAACAACCCGGGAGCAGACCAGGCGTTCCCGATATTCCGGCAGATGATGACCGACTGCAAGGACTACTGAGCAAAGTGTCAGGCCGTTCGGCTGTCTAGTTGCGCTCGTCTTTTCGACGCCCAGTCCGCCATCGGGAATCCGGGTTTGAAATCGCAGAGCGACAGCATCAGGGCCGTGCGCGCCAGCACGGCCAGCCCGTAGTCACAGGTCCAGTCCGGGGCGGTCATGGTCCACACCAAGACGCCGTCCGACGGTGTGCCGAAGTAACTGAGCCGCATCGGCCGAGAGTCCCCGAGCGGGGCGTGACCGATGGCGTCGCCGTGGCACTTCGACACGTCGCCGAAGCCCTTCCACACCACGTCGTGGGTGTTCAAGCTTTTGTCGTAGACGTCGATCGATTCGGCATAGAGGGCCTGGCCGTCCACCCGGTATCCCAATTCGGCGTGATCAGATGAGCGGGCCGGCCGCAGCGGCGAACCTTTGAACAACAGGGCGGCAGTGCATTCCGGTGGTTGCACGCTGGTGAAGTAGCTGTCGCCCACCGAGACCGCAGTCGCCCGACCCAGCGGGGTGGGATCCCCGTCCTGCAGCAGCAAGTCGCGCGCCGCAATCCGCGCGGGCGCTGGTGAGCCGGACGTCGAACCGCCGCCGGGAGACTGTTCGGGAGCCCGGATCGCCCGGCCGCTGACCGAAGTGGTGCACGCGCACAGCATCGACGCGACCAGGACCGATGCGACCGCTGCCCGCAATTGCCGTGCCATCGGGCGATCGTACGGCAATGTCGTCGCCCTCGGTGTTCAGCGCGCGCGCAGCATCCACGGCCCGGTCCTTCGACTGGCTGGATTGCCATCGGGATGTGCGCGACACGCCAACCACCTCAGCCATGAAATGATCTGTTTCCTAAGAGGTTTCGCACTGGAAGCCGGTTGGTGAGAAGCGGCGGCCACTCCCGGTGCGGGGAATGACGATGCGCACGACGGGCAATCCACTTGATGCGATTTGACGTTGCGGGTGGAAGCAATCAGCGCAACCGGCGGTTACACCGTCAGAGCAGATCACTTAAGGAGTAACTGTGACTGAGACGAACAGGAACGGAAAGGACCTTCCGCAGGTAGACCCCATCGACTCGTCCAGTCTAGTACGGCGCGCCGATCTCAACCTTATTCCGGCATTGGCCGCGCTGCTCGATGAGCGCCACGTTACGCGCGCCGCCGAAACGATCGGAATCGGTCAGCCTGCGATGAGTTCGACGCTGAGGCGGCTGCGAAAGTTATTCAAAGATCCGCTGTTGGTGCGCAACGGCCAGATACTCGAGCTCACGCCGTTGGGTCGGGCGTTGGTCGATCCGGTGCACGATGTCCTCGTCGAGATGGACCATTTGTTCAGAATCAAGCCGACCTTCGATCCGGGGTCGGACAGCCGATCCTTCACGATCGCGGCCAGCGACTACGTGACCTTAGTGCTGTTGCGACCGCTCCTCGAGCAGCTCCACCAGGAAGCACCGGGGGTGATCGTGAACGTGGTGCCGATTAATTTATCGACGTCAATCGCCATCGAGCGCGGTCAACTTGACTTGGCGATCATTCCGGATCAGTACATGACCTCGAAGGCGCCGTACATCCAGCGCCGGCAATTGTTCACCGACAACTACGTGCCCGTCGTCGCAAAGGAGAATCATGCGGCTGGCGATTCGCTGGAACGCGAAGCGATGCAACGCATTCCGTATGTCTGCTATTACGACCAAGCTTGCGGCCCGGCGCTAGTTGACCGGGCGCTAGCCGACATGGGGATCGAGCCGCGGATAGCGATTGCTACAGCGAGTATCACCATGGTCCCGGTATTCATATCCGGCACACCGTATTTCGGGTTCGTGCAACAACGGCTCTTGTGCCACTGTCACGTCCGCGATGACTTGCGCACGCTGCGTACTCCGATTCGAATCGCCCCCATTAGCCAGCACATGTACTGGCACCCGGTCCTGCAGCGAGACCCCGCGCATCAGTGGTTACGCGAACGAGCGATCACGTTGGCCGCCAACATCTAAGAACCGCTCATTGATCAGATCAATGTGCGTCATCGACAAATCCACCTGGTGGGGTGGTTGAGCGCGACCTAGCGTCGATGTGGCAAGCGACGATAGGAAGCCACATCATGACCATGCCTACATCCGCATCGCCCGCGCCGTGCCCGGCGGTGAAGCCACCGAGAGTAGTCATTCTCTATTTGCCGGGCGGCCGCACAATCGGAAAGGTGGCACGAAAGCTGCTGCGGCCGTGGTTCGCCCGGGGCTTTGGTAGCAATAGCCGAGGACCCGGTCGCGGGGATTTATCGGGTTGACAACACGGACGAGGGCCTCGTCCTGATCATCTTTCCGAACGCCCAGACAACCCAGTGCGGACCGGCAACTTGGGCACGACGCCGGCTGCGCCACCTGAGGAAACCTTGTATGTCTACTTCCAAGGAATTGATATCCGCCATAGTTACCGGTGGTGTCCAGAATCCGTTCCCGCTCTACGACGAACTGCGCGAGCTCGGCAACGGCGTGCACTGGGCCGACGAACTGGGTTGCTGGCTGTGCACGCGCTACGACGACATTCGTCGCATCTACACCGAGCACGAAACCTTCTCTAGCGAATACTATTCCGACCTGCACGACGGCGCGTACGGTCCCGCGGTAGGTGAGGATCGGCGGTTCTTCGATATTTTCGTGCAGCAGTTTATGTTGACCGATCCGCCCGCGCACACCGAAATCCGCGCTCTGCTGCGGGGCGCGTTCACCCGGCGCTATCTGCAACGCTGGCGTTCTGTGATCACAGAGGTCACTGAGGCCACGCTGAAAAGGTTCGAGCCTGGTTCCGATGTGGATGTGATGGCCGAGCTCGCCCCCGTCGTACCGATTACGGTGATCGCCGCGATGCTCGGCGTGCCGCCCGAAGATACCGAGCGCTTCCGCTGCTGGACCGACGCCTTCGTAGCCACCTTCAACCCGACGATCGTCGGTGCGGAGCGCGACCAGTGCGTCGCAACCAGCCTGGAGCTGTTCGACTATCTGGCTGACCGCGTCGAGTACCGACGGATCAAGCCTGCCGACGACCTGATCACGCTGGCCGGCACGACACCGCTGGGCGATGGTTCGCCGATGACGGTATCTCGGGCGGTTGCACAACTCGCGCTGTTGTTAGCGGCAGGGAACTAAACGACCGCCAACCTTATCGGCAACGGCATGACGTTGTTGATCGACAACCCCGGCGTGCAATCCGAGCTTCGCGACAATCCGGATCTGCTGACCGGCGGCATCGAGGAGATGCTTCGGCTCGACCCACCGTTTCACCTGCTGGTGCGCAAAGTGGTCAAACCGACCAGCGTGGGTGGCCAACCGATGGCTCCCGGTGAATTGTGCTGGCAGCTCTTACCGGCCGCCAACCGTGATCCGCGTGCCTTTATCAACCCCTCCACCTTCAGGTCGAACCGGGGCAGTAACGCGCATCTCGCCTTCATTCACGGCATCCACTTCTGCATCGGCGCACCCTTGGCCCGCATGGAAGGCGAAATAGTGTTCAGCCAACTCTTGAAGCGCTACCCGCGCTTCACCGCGGGTGCCGAACCGGCCGTGCGCAAGACCAAGGCGATCGTCTCGCGCGGATGGCTAACTCGCCCAGTCTCATTCGCCGCGGCAAAGTGATGAAGACAAACGTGTTGTCCTATGCCCCACGCACCCAACGAAGAGGGATCTTGGCCGACCTGTCCAACGAGAACGTTAGGTGCTGTTGGACTGACCAGGCGAGCGAAAGGCTGGAGCGGCGGATGAAGATGTGCGCAACCGAACTGCGCGAGATCCTCGCAGTCCCTTCAACGCGGACTGGCCCCCATTAGAGGACGCTCGGACAACACGTGAGCGATATGTCGCCACTTCGATCAAGGCTGCGACTGTGATGCTCGACGTTTCCGGCTCTGGCCTCCACGAGACAGCCGGGTCAGCTGCGCTGCCTCGTGCTGTCAGGGAAAAGGCGCTAGCCGTGGCTGTCGCTAACTACCGGTTGGTACTCAGGCTAATCGATCAAGAAAGCTTTAGCAGCAAAGCATTTCATGACCAAGTTATCCGTGAGGTTGCGGTCCTCACCGAACAGGGAGCGAAAGTAGGCCAGATGATTGCGAAAGCGATTGAGCAATAGTAGTTCGAGCCAACCGCATCTTGGCTGAGCTGCGATGCGGATAGTGTGTCGCGCGCTCCCGGTGTTCAGCGCGTCCGCGGGTCAGGCCGGTACCGGGCCAGCAGCGACCGCACGGTATCCATGGCATCCACGGCCCGGTCTTTATCGACGGCCTGGATCGCCATCACCGGGATGTACTCGTCATCGGGTAGGTCGATACGCGCCCAGCGGCTGCCGGCAGGAAACGACACGTCGACCACCTCCGGCCATGGAACCAGCCGGTCTCCCAACAGGTTTCGCACCGAAAGGCCGGCCGGCCCCACCCGCAGCCTGGGCCGGGCGAACAACAGGACGAGGCCGGCAATGACCAGCCCCAGAATGGCCATCGCCACCTGGTCGGCGGTTTGGAAGATCACGCCGCTGGAGCTGATCTTCAGCAGCAAGCCGATGGCGATGTGCGCCGCGGCGATCAGAAATGCTGCACCGTAAGCAAAAAGCGGCGTCCAGTGCGGACGCAGTTCGACATCCCATTCCTCGCGGGACGACAGCCGAGTCACGACCGAGCGCGCAGGTCACGCAAGGTCAGTGCGGCGGTCAGTGCGGCCCCGGCAGCCTGGGCGCCCTTGTCCTCGTTAGACGTCGGGAGCCCGGCCCGCTCCAGGGCCTGTTCTTCAGTGTTGGTCGTCAGTATCCCATTGCCAACCGGCGTCGAAGAGTCCAAGGATACCCGAGTCAAACCCTGGGTTACCGCGTCGCAAACATACTCGAAATGTGGCGTCGCACCACGGATCACGACGCCGAGGGCGATGACGGCGTCGTGGTTGCGGGCGAGTTCCTGGGCCACCACCGGAATCTCGATCGCGCCGTGTACCCGGACCACCGTCGGGCTGTCGATGCCCGACGCGGCGGCGGCTTTCTGGGCGCCGGCCAACAGCGCCTCGCAGATTGTGCTGTGCCAGGTGCTCGCGACAATGCCGAGTCGGACACCCGACGCATCCAGCACCGCGACCTGCGGTTCACCGGATCCACTCACAAAGCACCACCGAATTCGCCTGGCAGATGGACGGATTCGTGGAAGTCGTCGAGCCCGGCCAAATCGTGTCCCATCTTGTCCCGTTTGGTCATCAGGTAGCGGATATTCTCCGCGTTGGCCCGCACCGGAAGAGAGACGCGCTCGATGATGTGCAGTCCGTAGCCGTCCAGGCCGACCCGTTTGGCCGGATTGTTGGTCAGCAGCCGCATCGAGCGTACCCCGAGGTCCCCGAGGATCTGCGCGCCGATTCCGTAATCCCTTGCATCGGCCGGTAATCCGAGCTTGAGGTTGGCGTCGACAGTGTCATGGCCGGCGTCTTGCAGCTGATAGGCCTGCAGCTTGTGCATCAGTCCGATGCCGCGGCCCTCGTGACCGCGCATGTACAGCACCACGCCGCGGCCCTCCCGCGCGACCATGGCCATCGCGGCGTCGAGCTGAGGTCCGCAGTCGCACCGGCGCGAGCCGAACACATCACCCGTCAAGCACTCGGAGTGCACGCGCACCAATACGTCGTCGCCCTCGCCGCTCGGCCCGGCAATGTCGCCGCGGACCAGCGCAACATGTTCGACGTCCTCGTAGATGCTCGCGTAACCGATGGCGCGAAACTCCCCGTGCCGGGTAGGGATGCGCGCTTCGGCGATCCGCTCGATGTGCTTCTCGTGCTTGCGCCGCCATTCGATGATGTCGGCGATGGTGATCAGCGCGAGATCGTGCTCGTCGGCGAAGACCCGCAGTTCATCGGTCTGGGCCATCGCGCCCTCGTCCTTTTGGCTGACGATCTCGCAGATCGCACCCGCGGGTTGCAGGCCCGCCATCCGGGCCAAGTCGACGGCGGCCTCGGTGTGGCCCGGCCGGCGCAGGACGCCGCCGTCCTTGGCGCGCAACGGAACCACGTGACCGGGGCGGGTGAAATCGTTGGCAATGCTGGCGGGATCGGACAAAAGCCGCATCGTGGTAGCCCGGTCGGACGCCGAAATCCCGGTGCCGACACCAAGTCTTGCGTCGACGGTGACCGTGTAGGCGGTCCCGTGCTTGTCCTGGTTGACCGCGTACATCGGCAGCAGGCCCAGCCGGTCGCAGATCGCGCCGTCCAGTGGGACACACAGGTAACCCGAGGTGTAGCGCACCATGAAAGCCACCATCTCCGGCGTCGCCTTCTCGGCGGCGAAGATCAGATCGCCCTCGTTCTCGCGCTCCTCGTCATCGATGACGACCACAGCCTTACCGGCCGCGATGTCGGCAACCGCTCTCTCGACGGAGTCCAACCTCGTCATCTGCGCTGCCTTGCTGTCGTACCGAGGAACACGCGAAGCCCGCGCATTCCTTCAAGTATGAACCACGCGGGGCGCAGGGATATTGCCCGGCTTTGCACACCACTTTGATGGTGACGGCACGGATTCGCGAGACGGTCATCGCAGCGCGGCCGCCTATGCACGGCCAGCCGGGCCGTCGCCCCGTCATCGCTGGTCAGCGCCGGTGGTGACGTGGGGGAAGCCGTGGCGGTGTGTGATGATTCTTACGGAGAATTTTTAACGCATGAAGATCGATATGCCCTGCCGTACTGGAACTACGGAATGTGGGTCTCGCGAAGCAGCCCGGGCCGGCTAACCGGCGGCCAGGGGTTGCTACACGCTTCGCCTGATCGGCATCTGGATTACCTGACCGCCACCACAACCACCGCGTAGTGGGCCAGCCACCTACCGACCGAGCCACCGACCTCGATGTAGTGCGTCCACTTGCTGACTGCGGCAGTGGCGGCTGGGTAAGTGGAAAACCGTCCCAGCGAGACGTCGCGCTCATCGTCACCGATCAGCTCGTAACTTGTGTAGTCGCGCGCCCGGTGCTCGATGATCGTCAGCGTTGTGTCGTTGACTTCCTTGCTCCACACCGGTCGCGATTGCGCTTCGGGCTTGCGGCCGGCCAATGTGGCTACCGCTTCAAATGCGAGGTCTTCGTATACGGCCTCTGCCAACCTCTCGACGGACATAACTGCTGCTCCTTCGCTTGGTTAGGGCGGCCGGCCTATGCGATCGAGTATGGACCTGCGAAGGGCTGCGTGGTGGTTTAGAACAGGCGTGTCGCCATGGTGTAGTGCGATTGTGACTATTGTTATCAAAATGTAATCTTCGGGGCGGAGCGATACCCACCGCGAAGATCACCCGAAATGGCGTCCCGGCCCTAAGGCGGGCCCGGAAACCCTGCCTGTGGTTACCCGAAAATGATTGCTACAGTGGATATTTCGCGAGTTCGACCGAAATTTCTCGTTGATGCACTCGGCTTCCATAGGGCGTTATCGCCAGCTGGCCGGTAAGTCGATTATGTGATTGGGGCAGAAGTCCTGCGCCCCCTCGGACATGACGTTTCGCGCGTCCGCGGCCGACATCTTGCCGCGCAACACCATGAACGCGTATTCGGCGGGCTGATAACCCAAATCATGTCCCGCTGGATCGTCCATCAGCTGACACGCTTCTTTTTCCTGGCTCGCGTTGGCCTGGGCGGTGCCGCAACCGAATAACGACGCCAACCACATCAGCGCGCCGGCGGCGATTGTGGCGACGACTTTCATTGGCTTCTTGGGGCCATCAGGCGTTCGACGTACTTCGCAATCACGTCGACTTCGAGGTTCACCTGGGTGCCGACCGGAGCATGACCCAGGGTGGTCAATTCCCGGGTCGTCGGAATCAGGGATACCTCGAACCAGTCTCGCGGTTCGGCGCCGAGGCCGGAGACCGTCAGCGAAATCCCGTCGACGGTGATCGACCCCTTCTCCACGACATAGCGAGCGACCGCCGCGGGGATCTCGATGCGCACCACTTCCCAGTGTTCCGAGGGCGTGCGGGCCACCACCTCGCCGGTGCCGTCGACGTGCCCCTGCACGATGTGCCCGCCGAGACGGCTGTTGACAGCCGCGGCGCGCTCCAGATTGACCCGCTTACCGACCTCCAACCCGCCCAGGTTGGACCGGTCCAGGGTCTCGGCCATGACGTCGGCGGTGAATTGGCCGTCGGCCAGCAACTCGACAACCGTCAGGCACACCCCGTTGACGGCGATCGAATCTCCGTGGCCGGCGTCGGCGGTGACGACGGGTCCGCGGATGGTCAGGCGGGCCGCGTCGGCGAGGACGTCCCGGCCGATTACCTCGCCGAGCTCCTCGACAATTCCGGTGAACATTCCATCAGGCTAATTCGCCGGCGCTTTGCCTGGTGAGCGACCACGGCAGACGCCATAAACGCCCTCGTCGGGCGGCGGAGGGGACCCCACGTTCCGGAGCCCGGTCATCGGGACCCTCTACGATGCACGGTATGCAGACACGCCGCCGACTCACGGCCGTCCTCGTCTCCCTGACCCTCGCGACCGCTGCGCATCGCCGGCTGCTCGTCGGGTTCGAAGAACAGTGGCGGCCCCTTGCCCGACGCCACGACTCTTGTCAAACAATCCGCCGACGTCACCAAGGGCCTCAAGAGCGTGCACCTGGTGCTGTCGACACAGGGCAAGATTCCCGGGCTGCCGATCAAGCAGCTGACCGGCGACCTCACCACCGTCCCGAGCACGGCAGCATCGGGCAATGCGCAGCTCACGATGGCGGGCTCCGACATCGACGCCAACTTCGTGGTCTACGACTCGGTGCTGTACGCCACGCTCACCCCGAACAAGTGGAGCGACTTCGGTAAGGCCTCCGACGTCTACGACGTCTCGGTGCTGCTGAGCCCGGACGCCGGCCTGGGCAATGTGCTGGCGAACTTCACCAACGCCAAGGCCGAGGGTCGCGAAACGATCAACGGCCAGAGCACCATCAAGATCAGCGGAAATGTCACGGCCGACGCGGTGAACAAGATCATCCCGAGCCTCGCCGCGACGCAGCCCGTACCGGCCACCGTGTGGATTCAGGAGAGTGGCGATCACCAGCTGGTCCAGGCCAACCTGCAGAAGAGCGAAGGCAACTCCGTCCAGATCACCTTGTCGGACTGGGGCAAGCCGGTCACCGTCACCAAGCCCCCGGTGAGCTGACGCCGATGAGCTCCGAGCAGGACGCGGAATCGCGATCAGCGCCGGCAGCCTCGCCGTACTGCTGGGCGCCCTGGACGCCTATGTCGTCGTCACGATCATGCGCGACATCATGAGCGACGTTCATATCCCGATCAACCAGCTGCAGCGCATCACCTGGATCATCACGATGTACCTGCTGGGCTACATCGCCGCCATGCCGCTACTGGGGCGGGCTTCCGACCGGTTCGGCCGCAAGCTGGTGCTGCAGGTCAGCCTGGCGCTGTTCATCGTCGGCTCGGTGGTCACCGCGTTGGCCGGCCACTGGGGCGATTTCCACATGCTGATCGCCGGCCGCACCATCCAGGGCATCGCCAGTGGCGCGCTGTTGCCGGTCACGCTGGCCCTGGGCGCCGATTTGTGGGCGGAACGCAACCGCGCCAGCGTGCTGGGCGGGATCGGTGCCGCGCAGGAGCTCGGCAGCGTGCTCGGCCCGCTCTACGGGATCTTCATCGTCTGGATGTTCCACGACTGGCGCTACGTGTTCTGGATCAACGTGCCGCTGACCTTGATCGCGATGGTGATGATCCAGTTCAGCCTGCCGTCGCACCAACGCGCGGACGAGCCCGAAAAGGTCGACGTCGTCGGTGGTGTGCTGCTCGCCGTCGCGCTGGGCCTGGCGGTCATCGGGCTGTACAACCCGCAGCCCGACGGCAAACAGATACTGCCCAGCTACGGATTGCCGCTGGTGATCGGCGCGGTCGTGGTCGCGGTGGTGTTCATCCTCTGGGAGCGTTTCTCGCGCACCCGGCTCATCGAACCCAGCCGGGGTGCACTTCCGGCCGTTCCTGGCCGCGCTGGGCGCCTCGGTGGCCGCGGGCGCGGCGCTGATGGTGACCCTGGTCAACGTGGAGCTGTTCGGCCAGGGCGTGCTGCAAATGGACCCAGGCGCAGGCCGCCGGCTTGCTGCTCTGGTTCCTGATCGCGCTGCCGGTCGGGGCGGTGCTGGGCGGTTTCATCGCCACCCGGATCGGCGACCGTGCGATGACCTTCATCGGGCTGCTGATCGCGGCCTACGGGTACTGGCTGATCCATTTCTGGCGGATGGATGTGATGACCCAGCACCACGATCTCTTCGGGGTCAGCCTGCCCCTGGTTCACACCGACCTGCTGGTGGCCGGTCTGGGACTCGGCCTGGTGATCGGACCGCTGACCTCGGCCGCCCTGCGGGTTGTTCCGTCGGCCCAACACGGCATCGCCTCGGCGGCGGTGGTGGTGGCCCGGATGACGGGCATGCTGATCGGCGTTGCGGCGCTGAGCGCCTGGGGGTTGTACCGGTTCAACCAGATCATCGCCGGACTGTCGGCCGAAGATTTCGCCCGATGCCACGCTGCTGGAGCGGGTGACCGCGCAGGCCACCCTGTACCTGAAGGCCTTCGCACTGATGTACGGCGACATATTCGCGGCCACCGTCGTCATCTGCGTGGTGGGAGCGCTGCTGGGGCTGCTTCTCGGCGGCCGAAAAGAACACGCCGAGGAACCGGAGCTCGCCGAGCAGCAGACCGTATCGCTGGGTGAGCGCTAGCCGCTCTGCGGCACCAGGCTGAGCAGCAGGTCGGGGCCGACCCGGTCGACGCCGTCGAAGCGCCACCGCAGTGCCCGCGCGATGGTGGGCACGCCCACGTCGTCGACCGCGGTGACGGGTCCACCCAGCAGGATCGGCGCGACATAGGTCAGGATCCGGTCGATCGCCCCTTCCCGCAGGAAGGCACCGGCCAGCGTCGGACCGCCCTCCAGCAGTACATCGGTGCGGTCCGAAAGCGCCTTGAGCACTTCCATGGGATCGCGGGTGCGAATCACCATGGTGCGCGAATCGTCGTTGAGAACCTTTGCCTCAGAAGATATTTCGCGCATACCGACCACGACGCGCAGCGGTTGTTTCGCCGGCCGGCGAGCCGTCGGGCAGCCGTGCGGTCAACGCCGGATCGTCGGCCAGTACGGTGCCGGTCCCGACGATGATCGCGTCCGTGGCGGCGCGGCGCCGATGCAGGTCCAACCGTGCCGCCTCGCTGGAGATCCACCGGCTGGTGCCGTCGGCGGCGGCGCTGCGGCCATCGAGGCTGCTGGCGTATTTCCATGTCACGTGCGGCAACCCGGTCCGTTGCTTGTGCAGCCATTCGCGCAACGGTCCGCCGGTGACTTCCTCGGCCAGTACGCCGGACTTGACGTCCACACCCGCTGCCGACAGCCGGGCCGCGCCGCCCGCCGCGATCTCGTTCGGATCGGTGACGGCATAGACGACCGTCCGCACGCCGGCGTCGATCAGCGCGTTCACGCACGGCGGAGTCTTGCCGTGGTGGTTGCACGGCTCCAGCGTGACCACCGCGGTGCCACCGGCCGCCAGGCTGCCCGCGCGGCGCAGCGCCAGCACCTCGGCGT
Source organism: uncultured Actinomycetota bacterium (assembly GCA_963832935.1). Taxonomy (GTDB): domain Bacteria; phylum Actinomycetota; class Actinomycetes; order Mycobacteriales; family Mycobacteriaceae; genus Mycobacterium. The sequence continues at coordinate 191,846 of CAWHWA010000003.1, read as the reverse complement.
GGTCGCTGCCGGCCGGCTCGGTGCCGCCGACGCCGACCACCTGGCCGTCGGCGTCCAGAATCACCGCTCCGACCGGCGGATTCGGATAGGTGCTGCCCTTGACCAGATACGACTGTTCGATGGCCAGTCGCATCGCGGCGTCGAGGTTCTCGACAGGCTGACGGCTCACCGGCGTAGATGCGGCGACGCGGCGCCGGCCTGTCGCCGTAACGCCGCTACCGCGGCCTCGGGGTCCTGCGGCGCCGTAGACCGCGGAACCCGCGACGAAGCAGTCGACTCCGGCCTCGGCGGCCTGCTCGATGGTGTCCGCGTTGATGCCGCCGTCGATTTCGATCAGGATGGTCAGCTCCCCCGCGTCGACCAGCTTCCGCACGGTGCGGACCTTGCTCAGCACCTCGGGGATGAAGCTCTGGCCGCCGAAGCCGGGCTCGACCGACATGATCAGCAGGGTGTCGAACTGCGGCAGGATTTCCAGGTAGGGCTCCAGCGGAGTCCCGGGCTTGACGACTGATCCCGGCCTTGGCGCCGGCGGCTCGGATATCGCGGGCCACCGCGATCGGATTCTCGGTGGCCTCGGCGTGAAAGGTGACGTTGTAGGCGCCGGCCTCGGCGTACGGCGGCGCCCACCGGTCCGGGTTGTCGATCATCAGATGGCAGTCCATCGGGATGTCGGTGGCGGCCAGCAGGCTCTCCACCACCGGCAGGCCGATCGTCAGGTTCGGCACGAAGTGGCCGTCCATCACGTCGACGTGCAGCCAGTCGGCGCCGGCCACGGCGGCCGCCTCGTCGGCGAGCCGGGCGAAATCGGCGGCCAGGATCGACGGAGCTATCAGGGGCCCCCCGGTGCTGCCAGGCATGTGCGACAGCTTACTGAGCCCGTCGGTCACTCGCCCACGCGCAGCGCGGCAGCGAACATGGCGTCGGTGCCGTGCCGGTGCGGCCACAGCTGCACGTAGGGCCCCTCGCCCAGACTCGGCGGGCTCGAACAGCGGCCGGGTATCCAACGCGCGCACCGGATGGCGGCGCAGCGCGTCGGCCACCACCCCCACTGTTTCGACCAGATGCGGCGAGCAGGTCGAATACAGCACCACGCCGCCCGGACGGGTCAGCGCGATCGCGGCGGCCAGCAGTTCGCGTTGCAGCTTGGCCAGCGCCGGCACATCGGACGGCTGACGGCGCCAACGGGCCTCCGGCCGGCGGCGCAAGGCACCCAACCCGGTGCAGGGCACATCGACCAGCACCCGGTCGAAACCCGGCTCGAGACCGGTCTGCCGCCCGTCGACCCGCACCACGTCAACGTCCAGCCCGCGGGTGTTCTCGGCGACCAGGTCCGCGCGACCCGGCGACGGCTCGACCGCGGTGACCCGGGCACCGCGGTCGGCGCCCAGGGCGGCCAGCAGCGCGGTCTTGCCGCCCGGGCCGGCGCACAGGTCCAGCCAGCGCCCGGTGTCGGCCGTCGACCGGCGCCAGTGTCATCGCGCGGGCCACCAGTTGGCTGCCCTCGTCCTGCACCAGCGCCTGGCCGTCGCGCACCGGCTGCCAGCTGTCCGGGGTCGCCGCCCGGCAGGTACACCGCGTACGGCGAGTAGCGGCCGACGGTGCCGCCGACCGTGTCGGCCAGCTCCCCGGCGCTCAGCACGCCCGGACGGGCCGCCAGGTGCACCTGCGGCCGTTCGTCGTCGCTGGCCAGCGCCGCGTCGAGTTCACCGGCATCCGCGCCCAGCGCGTCGGCGAAGGCCTGGGCGATCCAGCGTGGATGGGCGTGCACGAACGCGGCGTGCCCGATCGGATCCCGCGCCGGGTCGGGGGCCAGCTCGTCGACCCAGGATTTCTCGTCCCGCCCGGCAATGGTCCGCAGCACGCCATTGACGAAACCTGCTCGCGCCGAATCGAATTCGATCCCGGCCTGCTCGACGGTGGTCGACACCGCGGCGTATGCGCCGACTCGGGTGCGCAGCAGTTGGTAGGTGCCCATCCGCAGCAGATCGAGCAACAGCGGGTCGATCGCCTCGGGCGGCCGGCCGGCGGCCGCGCCGATGACCGCGTCGAGCAGGCCGCGGGTGCGGCAGGTGCCATAGGTGAGCTCGGTGGCGAATGCCGCGTCACGTCCGCTGATGCCACGATCGCGCAGCAGCGCGGGCAGGGCCAGATTCGCGTAGGCGTCGCGCTCGCTGACGGCGCGAAGCACCTGGAAGTGGCGGCCCGGGCCGGATCCAGCGGCTGGCGCCTTTTCGGTTGGGAAGGCCGGCGTTGCTTCGGGGCCGGGCTCATGATGCCCGCGCGGCGGCGTCGAGACGGGCACCCCGCGCCCAGTCGACGGCGTTCATGAGCTTCTTGCCGGGGGGCTGAATCTGGCCCAGCCGCACCGGTTCCGAGCCGGTGCCGATCCGCACGCTCTTGCGGTCCACGTGAATTACGCCGGGCGGCAACGACTCTGGAGCATCCGCGTCGATCTGCACCGGCCCCAGTTTGATCCGCAGGTCGCCGATCATCGTCCAAGCCCCCGGGTTGGGTGTGACGGCGCGGATACGCCGCTCCACCACCGGTGCCGGCAGCTCCCAGCGCACCCGGGCCTCCTCGACGGTGATCTTCGGTGCGATGCTGACCCCGTCGGCGGGTTGCGGTCGCGGCGTCAGCGTCCCGTCGCCGATGCCGTCCAGCGTGGCCGAGAGCAGCGCCGCACCCGAAATAGCCAGTCGCTCAAGCAGATCGCCGGAGGTGTCGGACGGCTGGATGGTCTCGGTCACGACGCCGTAGACCGGTCCGGAGTCCAGGCTGGGTTCGATCTGAAACGTCGTCGCTCCGGTGATGGCGTCCCCCGCGGCGACGGCGGCCTGTACGGGTGCCGCGCCGCGCCAGGCCGGCAACAGCGAGAAATGCAGGTTGACCCAGCCACGCGGGGGCACCGCGAGCAGGCCGTCGCGCAGCAGCGCGCCGTACGCCACCACCGGGCAACACTCCGGCGCGAACTCCGCCAGTTCGGCGACGAACTCCGCCGAGTTCGGCCGCGCCGGCCGCAGCAACGGAAGACCGCGGTCGAGTGCCTCGCGGGCCACCGGAGACGGCTCCGGCTTGCCGCGCCGACCGGAGGCGGCATCGGGCCGGGTCAGCACGGCGACCACCTCGTGCCGAGGCGAGTCGAGGAGGCGACGCAGCGCGGGCAGCGCTGGTTCGGGGGTGCCGGCGAAGACGAGACGCACTCGGACAGTCTAGGAAGCGCTAGCGTCCGTGCTCCCAGCCGCCTTTCAACCCGCGTACAGCTAACATCAATGTTGCAGACATATATTATTGCTACTGCATACTATTGCTATTGGGTATGGTCGCATCGCTTCCGCGACGCCGCTATCGACGACGAGGTCGAGTACACAGTCCTTTTCGCACTCCCCAGGAGGTTTGATGACTCTCGACACCGCCATCCACAGCGACCACACGCAGGCCGCCACACATCGGGCGTTATGGGCGCTGGGCGACTACGCGCTGATGGCCGAGGAAGTAATGGCCCCCCTGGGGCCAATCCTGGTCTCCGCCACCGGAATTGGATCCGGCACTCGAGTACTCGATGTGGCCGCCGGCTCGGGCAACATCTCCCTTCCCGCCGCCAGGACGGGGGCCACCGTGGTGTCCACCGACCTCACCCCGGAGCTGCTGCAACGGTCCCGGGCACGGGCCGCAGCACAGCGGTTGACGCTGGACTACCGGGAGGCCAACGCGCAGGCGCTGCCGTTCGGTGACGGTGAGTTCGACATCGTGATGTCGGCGATCGGCGTGCAGTTCGCGCCAGAACATCAGCTCGCGGCCCGTGAGCTGGTGCGGGTCTGCCGGCCCGGCGGGACGATCGGAGTGATCAGCTGGACCCCGCGAAGGATTCTTCGGCCGAATGCTGGCCGTCATCAGGCCATACCGGCCCAGCCTCTCGCCGGCCATACCACCGGCGGCGTTGTGGGGCCGTGAAGGCTACGTCGCCGGGCTGTTGGGAGATCGAATCGGTCGTGTCACAACGGCGAGGGGCATGCTGGAAGTGGACCGATTCGACTGTGCCACAGCCGTTCACGACTACTTCAAGAATCACTACGGCCCGACGATCGAGGCCTACGCGAACATCGGCCACAATCGGGTGCTGGCCGCCGAGCTCGACGCGCAACTCGTCGAACTCGCCGACGAATACCTGGCCGACGGCACCATGCGGTGGGAATACCTGCTGCTCACCGCCGAAAAACGGTGAGCCCCGCTTACAGATCGATGTCCAGGCCGCGTCGGGCTCTCCGCCGGCGGCGGTGAACGCCGTCAGGGCCCGCACCAGCCCGTGCCGCTCCGCCACCGGCATCTTCTCCACGATGGCGGCGATTTCCGCGCGCCGATAGGCGGTGACCTGCCGCACCACCTCGCGTCCCCGCTTGCTCAGCGCGGCGATCAGCTCACGCCGAGACGTCGGGTGCGGCAGCCGGTCGATCAGTCCGGCGGCGACGAGCCGGTCGACCATCCGTCCGGTGGCCGACGGTTGCACACCCAGCAGATTGGCGAGCGTGGCCAGGTTGACCGGACCGCGGTTGGACAGGATCACCAGAGTCCGGAACTGCGCCATCGTGATGGTCTCGTCGACCTGCGCGATCGACCGAGCCGATATGCTCATCAGCAACCGGGACGCGGTGAGCAGCGCATCGGTGATGACGTCCAGCGACTCGCCGGCTTCCGTCGCGTTCTCCATAGCCATCCTGGCCCCCCTACTCGGTCCCCAGCCACGAATATCATAGGAAGGGACTATTTCTCATGAACACTATCGCTGCAGGCGGCGATCCGCGCGGCGGAACGGCAAATTGCTGTCCGGCCGGCGCAGGCGGCCAGGACCTCTGATCGCGTGCGATGAACCTGCGATCCGGTCTTTACAACGAAGGTCCGAGACCCCGGCCTCGATACCCGGCTTGCCGTAACGTGACGTTGATCAACTTTCGGTGAAAAATGCAGCCGCGCAACACAATTGATTCAGCTCAGCCTGTCCATGACGCTTCGCCACAGCGGATCTTTCGACAGGACAGGTTGCGATCCATACCGGCTGGCGAAATCCGAGTCGGTTGCTGACATATTGGCCCACACGGTTATAAGGTCTTCGGCAAACGGCGCGAGAAGAGACACGTCGCAACCGAAAGGCCCTTCACCATGAGATTTGCGACCACGGCACCGCGGCGATTCGGCCCAGGCAAGACGGCCGCCTTAGCCGCAGCGGTCGGGCTGGGCCTCGCCGCGACGGTCGTCGCGGTTCCATCGGTGGCCTCGGCCGACAGCAGGACGCAAACCTACGACATCTGGAATTTGACCAGCACCGCTCTCAATATCACCGGCTACGAGAACGCCAGGGACTACAACAAGGTGCCGGCGGACAAGCTCCCGCAGGCCAAGGTCATTCCGCTGGGCAAGAACTTCCAAATAACGATCGCGATCGGCCAAGGGGTGATCACCAGCTTCGCGGGCAGCCAGCCGGCCCAGCAGGGGGGTACGCAGACGTGGCAGGTCTCGACGCTCCTCGAAGATATGGATTCCATTCCCGCCCCGCTAGTCCATCTGGTCTGCATTCCCGGAGACACCCGGATTGCCGCATGCGGTGTCACCAGCGGCAACAACGTCCGAGCGCTGGCCGATGCGCCGGGTACGACCATCAATGTCCCCGCCTCCGATACGAACAAGCAGGCCGAGCTGAGGTCGGCGTTCTGCGACCATCCGTATCGCCAGACTCTGCAGATCCAGTGCAAAGACTTCGCCGGCTCCAAGCTCGTCATCGCGGGGAACACGACCTGGACCTGGCCGGCCGGTAGATGAAAAAAGCGGCCGTGCAACAGAACTGGAGCGCGCAACGGCGAATCTAACCGATGTGCAGCGGGTCGATCTGCACCCGTACCGGCTCATGCGTTTGCCGAGCGCTGAGCACGCCGACGCCTCGCCGCAGGCTCGCCGCCAGCTCTAGGCCCTGCTCGCGGCGGACCCGCACCAGCATCCTGATCACCGGCACGCCGGCCGGGGTTCCGGGCGGCCGGCGCACGCCCGGCGGCAGGTCGACCGGGCCGAGCAGCTCGGCTCCGTCGGGCAACTGGGCCTCGTCGAGCAATGCCGCCACCGCGTCGGCGCCGCCGTCGATGGCTGCCATCTGCACACTGGGCGGCAGACCGACCTCGCTTCGAGCCGCCAGCTCAGCCTCCGCGTGACCCACCGGATCCCACCGGATCAGCGATTGCACCGTCGGGATGACCGATTCGGCGATCACCGTGACCACACCGCCGTCGCCGCGGGCACGCACCAGCGCCGCGGCGCTCATCCAGCGCCACAGGGCGTCCTCGGCGGCGCGCAGATCCTGGCGGCCCAGCAGCGCCCAAGTGTCCAGCAGCAGCGCGGCCCCATACCCGCCGTCCGCGCGGGGTTCGGCGCCCGGGGTGGCCACCACCAGGGCGGGGTGTGCGGCGACCTCGGCGACGATCGCGTCGCCGGCCGAGGTGATGACCGGCGTACCGGCGAAGGCGCGGCCCAGCTCCTCGGCGGTGCGCCGGGCCCCCACGACCACCGCGCGCACCGCGTCCGACCCGCACCGCCCGCAGCGCAGCACCGGCTCGCCTCGTCCGCACCACCGGCACACCGCCCCGGGTCCGTGCTCTTGCAGCGACATCGGACCGGTGCAGTGCCGGCAGCGGGCGATGGTGCGGCAGCGCCCGCAGGCCAGCGACGGTACATAGCCGCGGCGCGGCACCTGGATCAGTACCGGCGCCCCGGCCTCGAGCGACGAGCGGATGGCACGCAGCGCGATCGACGGAATCCGCGCGGAGCGGGCCGCCGGGTCGCGTTCGTCGGCGTAACCGCTGTCGTCGAGGGCGACCACCCGCGGCGTGCGGGCCCGCACCACGGGCCGGGACGCAACGATGTCGTGGGCCCATCCGCTGTGCACCAACGCGTGTGCCTCGGCGGTGCGGGCGTAGCCACCGATCAGCGCCGCGCAGCGGGACTGATGCGCGCGCAGCATCGCCACCTCACGGGCATGCGGGTAGGGCGCCCGCGGCTCGGCCAGACTGTCGTCGGCATCGGACCAGACCATGACCAGACCCAAGTCGTTCAGTGGCGCAAAAACCGCGCTGCGGGTGCCGATCACCAGCCGCGCCTTGCCGCGCAGCGCCGCCAGCCAACGCCGGTAGCGGGCGGCCGGCCCCAAGCCCGCCGACAGCGCCACCACGCTGTCCTCGTCGACCCGGGCGGTCACGGCCAGGAACAACATGTCCAGATCCCGCTGATCGGGCACGATCGCCAGCACGGCGCGTCCGGCGCGGATCGTTTGCGCGGCGGCCTCGGCGAACCGGTCGGCCCACTGCTCGCCCGGCAGCGCCTGCCACACGGCCCGCGCGGCCCGCGACTCGGCCAGGGCGGTCAGGAACTGATCGCCGCGGTCGTAGACCTCCCAGCAAGACGGGTCGACGGGCGCAACGGTCGGCGGCGTCGGGATCGCCGTGGGTTCTCGCTCCACTCTGGCGTGCCGCGCCGGGACCGCCAGCCGCAACACGTCCGGACGCGTTCCCGCGTAGCGCGCCGCCACGGCGTCCACCAGTCGGCGAATCTCCGGGGTGAGCACCGGTTCGGCGGACACGACGCGATCGAGCCAACCCAGCTTGCCGGCGTGATCGGTGTCGTTGCGGCGCTCCAGCACAAACCCATCGACCAGCCGGCCGTGGAACCGGACCCGCACTCGCACCCCCGGCTGGGCGTCGTCGGATTGCTCGGCCGACACCAGGTAGTCGAACTCGCGATCCAGGTGCGGCACCGACAGCATCGGCAGCACCCGGGCGATCGGTTCCACCTCGACGGGCGTGCGCGCGGTCCCGCTCACAGCACCCTCGAGTCACGAAATACGTTGCCAGCCAACATGGTTACCGTCCGTGGCCACACCATAGCGGCGACCACCGACAGTCAGCCTTCGGCAGGTTCGGGGCCATTGTCAGTGGCGTCGCCGGTAACGTCTCGACCGAAGAAGAATCCCGCCGTGATCAGGATCAGGGCCGCGGCGTACAGCCACCAGATCGGCACCGCCAATGCTGCGTGGCCCAGGATGAACCGGCTGATCGCGATCATCGCGTCCGATGCCATGAAACACAGCGCCCCCGCCGGCACCCAGATCGTCGGCAGCTGTGCCGCCAGCGCCGTGCACACCATCGCGGTCAGCACGACGACGTAAACCGTGACCGGGATGGTCAAGTTGTCACGACCCAGGTGAGGCCAGATCCACACCAGCAACGCGATCGCGGCCAGGCACACCACCACGATGGCGACGATGCGGGCCCGCGACAGCGCCTCTTTGACCACTAACGGGAGCAGCGCGCCGATGAAACACAGGTGCGCCGACAGAAATGCCGCCAGCCCCAAGACAAATGACATGGTCCACCACGGGATCGCCAAGAGCCAGTCGCCGGTGGCCGACAGCAGTAGCGCGGGCATCAACCAGCGCCGCTCGCTGACGATGGGGTGCGCGAACGCGGCAACGGCCAGCAGCAACGCCATCAACGCCTTGAACGGCGGCTGCAGAATCCAATGTCCGGTGAGCTCCATTCCCGGCGGGGAACGCACGGCAATCACGGTCAAGTAGACGCCGTAGGCGATGCCTGCCCAGCCGGCCACCACCCAGGCACCGGCCACCACGCCGGGGTGCGTACGGTACCTCCATGCCCAGCTTTGACAAAGCCGACGAGAAACCTCCTATCGACCCCATTCTGCTGAAGGTACTCGACGCGGTTCCGTTCCGGCTATCCACCGACGACGGTATCGACGCTGCGCGCCAGCGGTTCCGCGATCTGCCGCGCCGGCCGCTGCACCCCGAACTGCGCGTCGAGGACCGGACCATCGAGGGGCCCGCTGGTTCCATTGGTATCCGGATCTATTGGCCGCCAACCGGTTCCGGTGACGGCGCAGCACCTGTCGTGGTGTACTTCCACGGCGGCGGGTTCGTCATCGGCGATCTCGACACCCACGACGGCACCGCCCGCCAGCATGCGGTGGGCGCCGACGCGATCGTGGTGTCCGTCGATTACCGGCTGGCGCCCGAGCACCCGTATCCCGCTGCCGTCGAAGACGCTTGGGCCGCAACGCGGTGGGTCGCCGAGCACGGCGCCGAGCTCGGTGCGGACACCGCACGGATGGCCGTCGCCGGGGATTCGGCGGGCGGCAACATCGCCGCGGCGGTCGCCCAGCAGGCCCGCGACGAGGGCGGACCGCCGATCCTCTTCCAGCTGTTGTGGTATCCCTCCGTGTTGTGGGACGAGTCGCTGCCGTCCTTCGCCGAGAACGCGACCGCACCGATTCTTGACACCAGGGCCATCGCGCAGTTTTCCCGTTGGTACGCAGGCGATGTCGACTTATCCGACCCGCCCGCGGGAATGGCGCCGGGGCGGGCGAAGAACTTGGCCGACCTGCCGCCGGCCTATATCGGCGTCGCCGGTTACGACCCGCTGCGCGACGACGGCATCGGCTACGGCAAGCTGCTGGCCGCCGCCGGCGTGCCCGCCGAGGTGCACAACGCCGAGACGATGGTGCACGGTTACCTGGGCTACGCGGGTGTGGTGCCCGCCGCCACGGCCGGATCGGATCGGGGGCTCGCGGCGTTGCGCAATGCCCTGCACAGGTGAACGCCGGGCGTACGGTGTACGAATGATTGAGCCGACCACTCGACCTGGCATCGATCCGACGTTCAAGGCATTGCTCGACGCATTCCCGATGACCTTCAATGCGGACGACGGCGTCGAGCTCGCACGCGAGCGCCTCAGGCTGCTCAAGGTGCCGCCGGAAATGCTGCCGAACCTGCGGATCGAAGAGCGGACGATCGGGCATGGCGAGCTCACCGACATTCCGGTTCGGATCTACTGGCCACCCAACCCGGCCGAGGTCTGCGCCGATTGTCGTTTTCTTTCACGGCGGCGGTTTCTGTCTCGGCGACCTGGACACCCATGACCACGTCGCCCGCGCGCACGCTGTCGGCGCCGAGGCCATCGTGGTGTCCGTCGATTACCGGCTGGCCCCGGAGCATCCGTACCCCGCCGGGGTCAACGACAGCTGGGCCGCCGTGCAGTGGGTCGGCGAGCACGCCGCCGAACTGGGCGGTGACCCGAACCGGATCGCCGTCGCCGGGGATTCGGCGGGCGGCAACCTCGCCGCGGTGATGGCGGTGCTGGCCCGCGACAACAGCGGGCCGGAGCTGACCTTCCAACTGTTGTGGTATCCGGTCGGTGACCGCGGATCTTTCGCTGCCGTCGCACACCGAGAACGCCTTCGCCCCGATTCTGGACCGCGAGGTGATCGACGCCTTTATGACTTGGTACCTGCCGGCCGACGTCGACATCACCAACCCCGCGGTGCTGCCCATCACGCTCGCTCCGGCCAACGCCGCCGACCTCTCGGGTTTGCCGCCGGCCTTTGTCGGGATCGCGGAGCACGATCCGCTGCGCGATGACGGGGCGCGCTACGCCGAGATGCTCAACGCCGCAGGCGTTCCCGCTGAGCTGAGCAGCGAGCCGACTCTGGTGCACGGCTATGCCAGCTTCGCCCCGGTGATACCGGCGGCCGCCGCGGCCACCGAGCGCGGGCTGACGGCGTTACGGAAAGCATTGCACCCCTGAGCAACACGGACCCCTAGAGCAGGCGTCAATGAGTCTCGAACCCCCAATATCACACCCTGATCGTCGGTGCCGGATTCTCCGGCATCGGCGCCGCCATCAAGCTCGACAAGGCGGGACTTTCCGATTACCTCCTGATCGAAGCCGGCGACGGAGTGGGTGGCACCTGGCACTGGAACACCTATCCCGGTATCGCCGTGGATATCCCGTCGTTCTCCTATCAATTCTCCTTCGAGCAGAGCCGGCAATGGTCACGCACCTACGCGCCGGGCCGGGAGCTGAAGGCCTACGCCGAACACTGCGTCGACAAATACGGCATCCGATCGCGGATCCGGTTCAACACCAAGGTCATTTCCGCCGAGTTCGACGACGAGCAAGCGCTGTGGCGGGTGCAGACGGATCCGGGCGGCGTGGTCACGGCCAGATTCCTGATCAGCGCCAGCGGCGTGCTCACCGTGCCGAACCTGCCCGACATCGACGGCGTGGACTCCTTCGACGGCCTCACCATGCACACCGCACGCTGGGATCACAGCCAGGACCTGACCGGCAAGCGCGTCGCCATCATCGGCACCGGCGCCTCGGCCGTGCAGATCATCCCGGAAATCGCGCCAATTGCCGCCCAGCTCACCGTATTTCAGCGCACTCCGATCTGGTGCTTCCCCAAATTCGACGTCCCGCTGCCGGCGCCGCTGCGCTGGGCAATGCGGATTCCCGGCGTGCGCTGCCGTCCAGCGGCTGCTCAGTCAGGCGTTCGTCGAGTTGAGCTTCACGATCGCCGCGCAGTACTTCACGGTGATCCCGCTGGCCAAGCGGATGGGGCACGTCGGTCGCCGTTATCTGCGTCAGCAGGTCGACGACCCGGACGTGCGTGAGCGGCTCACCCCGCGGTATGCCGTGGGATGCAAGCGGCCCGGCTTCCACAACGGTTACCTGGCCACGTTCAACCGCGACAACGTGCGGCTGGTCACCGAGCCGATCGACAAGATCACCCCCGAGGCGGTGGCCACCACCGACGGCGAGAACCACGAGATCGATGTGCTGGTGCTGGCGACCGGTTTCAAGGTGATGGACGCCGACAGCATGCCGACCTTTGCGATCGCCGGAAGCGGCGGCACAACGCTGACCGAGTTCTGGGACGAACACCGGCTGCAGGCCTATGAGGGCGTCAGCGTTCCGGGATTCCCGAACATGTTCAGCATCATGGGTCCGTATGGCTACGTCGGCTCTTCGTATTTCGCGCTGATCGAGACGCAGACCCACCACATCGTGCGGTGCCTGAAGCAGGCCCGGCGCAACGGCGCGGCGCGTGTCGAGGTGACCGAAACGGCCAATAGTCGCTACTTCGCCGAGATGATGCGCAAGAGGCACCGTCAGATCTTCTGGCAGGACAGTTGCCGACTGGCCAACAGCTACTACTTCGACAAGAACGGGGACGTGCCGATACGTCCTGCGACGACTGTCGAAGCCTATTGGCGCAGTAGGCGGTTCGATCTCGACGATTACCGGTTCACGGCGTAGTCCCGTGCGCCCGGTGTGCACCACCGCGACATTGACACCGGACACACGACACGCCGATGCGGGTGTCTGCGGCTTCAGTTTGGGTGGCGAAGCTCACTTGCGCCCTTGCAGAATTCCTTCGATATTGCGCTCCGCGAGCGCCGTGATGGACATGAACGGGTTGCAGCCCAGGTAGCCGGGAAGCAGCGACGCATCGTTGACATACAACTTGTCGTAGCCCTTCACCCTGCCGTAGCCGTCGGTGGCTTTACCCCGAACAACTCCACCCATCGGGTGAACCGTGTTGGGCGCGAAGGCGTTACCTTCGAAGAGGTCGTCGCGATACTCCACGCCATTGGCGTGCGTCACCCTGTCGAAAACTCGTTGCGCCCTGGCCCTCAGGTGATCGGTGTAGTCGCTCCGGCCACTTGATGGCGATCGAGTTGGAAGTCCGGTTGTAGACGATGTCAGCACGGTCGCCGGTCTCGCACCATCACGTAGTAGCCCAGCGCGTAGTGTCTCGACCGGGAGCGGCAGCGAGAACATGCTGGCGTACACCGGGTTGTCCGGATCGTCCCGGCCGTCGATGTTGATCATCCCCATCAACGATTGCTCGGTTCCCGCCGGATCACCGGGTTGCAGCATGTGGGCGACCATGATGTCGCCGTTATTTCCGTAGCCACGTCCGATCTCCGCGTTCAAGTCGGGCAGCGTCCCGGTATCCCTTGCCCGCAGCAGAAGTCTCGGTGGTGCCGAGCACTCCAGCGCCGAGATACAGTTCGTCACAGCCGATTTCGTCGCGGCGGACCTCTTTGCCGAATCCGTCGATCTCGCGGGTGGACACCACGAATTCGCCGGAACGTTCGCGGCGGATGCCGGTGACCTCGGTGAGTGGCCGGAGGGTGACTTTGCCGGTCGCCAGAGCGGCCGCAATGTATGTCTGATCGACGCTGCCGAACTCTGCCGTAGTTGTTGCCGTACTGCTGCTCGAAATCGAGCGCCGACCGAGGAACCTTGCCCGCCTCTTCCCTTCTCATGTAATCGAACGAGTACGCGCTGCCGTTGTAGTCGACCCGGTAGCCGGCCGCCGCCGCGTACTTGCCGGCCCACCCTTGCGTATTGGAACCATGGCGTCTGCTCGAACCAGTCCATGTCGCGATAGCTGATGCGCAGCATCGCCTTCGCACGTTCGATGTAGGTGCCCAGGAATACGGCGGGGTCGATATCGGGGAAGGCGCTCCTGGACCTGCGCCGGCGTTGGAATCGCGGCGATCGCCGCGTTGATCATGACCCGCCGCCGACGGCCGTTCCGCGGAAAACCGTGTGCGCGCCGTGGACCGACCTTGTCGCAGATCCCGGCCTGAACCGGCTGCGGTGACGGCGCATGCTGGGCCACCTGTGTCCATCGAGACGCCGCGAAACGACGGCACCAGGCTGGGCGGGACCGACGTGAACCAACCGGCCCGGTTGTCTGCGGGCAGCATTCGGGAGAAACGCTTGCCGTCCGCGTCGGCGGAGTCCCACAGCCTGCCCTTTTCCAGGATCAGGGTGTTGACGCCGGCTTCGCCTAGCCGCAATGCCGAGACCCCGCCGCCATAGCCGCTTCCCACCACGATTGCCCGGTAATGGGACCGGGGTGGGGCGTTCGAGTCGCGGTGCCAGCCGAGTTCGAGCGCACCCGCGCCGGCGGCACCGACAGCAATACCGGCGGCAGCGCCCAGAAAGCGCCTCCGCGAGAAAGCCGTCCCACCCGCTGCCCTACTCATCGCCCTCTCCGACGTGGAGACCCAACGTTGACGCAAATCACGTTTACCGTACTAGAGGTATGGGAAACATGCCATTTATGTTACGGGCGGGCAGGCATGTATGAACGGGTCAATACAAACATGTGAGTCCGGTGTGGATCCGGTCACGTCGCACAGCTGGAAGGACCCCAAAAGGTTCCTCTGGCTGCTGGGAGCGATCGTCCCGGGGCTGGTTGTCGTCTCGTGGCTGCCTGTGTGGCTAACCGGCCTAGGCGCGTTCTGGTGGAGCGGCCCCGTCCTGGCGTTTGGGGTGATTCCCGCGCTCGACCACCTGTTCGGACCCGACGGGGAGAATCCGCCAGATAGTGCGCTCGCGCGACTGGAAAGCGACCTTTTCTACCGCTTGGCCACCTACCTCTACGTACCGAATCAGTACGGGTCGCTGGTGCTCGCCTGCTGGCTTTGGGCCGGGGGCGGTTGGCTGACAATGGATCTCGTCGACAAGGTCGGACTGATGATGACGGTGGGCCTCATCGGCGGCCTCGCGATCAATGCGGCGCATGAATTAGGTCACACTCGAGAAGGTACCGAGAGACGCCTCTCCAAGGTCGCGCTGGCGCAAAGCTGCTACGGGCACTTCTTTGTCGAGCACAACCGCGGACATCATGTCCGGGTGGCGACGCCCGAGGACCCCGCCAGCTCGCGACTGGGCGAAAGCCTGTACACGTTCGTCCCGCGATCCGTTCTCGGTGGCGTGCGCTCCGCCTGGAAGCTGGAAACTCGACGATGGGAACGTCGTCAGAAGTCTCGCTGGACACTTCGGAACGATGTGCTCAACGCATGGTTGATCAGCATCGTGCTCTTCGCGGTGCTCGCCATCTGGTTTCGCCCCGTCGTCCTCCCCTGGCTGATCGGGCAGGCGATCATCGGCATCGGCCTGCTCGAAACCGTCAACTACGTGGAGCACTACGGGTTGCGGCGGCAGAAGCTACCCAGCGGGCGCTACGAACCGATCCGACCGCACCCATAGTTGGAACAGCAACTCGGTGGTCGCCAACGTCTTCTTGTTCCACCTGCAGCGCCATGCCGACCATCACGCCAATCCATTGCGCCGCTACCAGGCTCTACGCCACGTCGAAGAGGCACCGCAACTCCCCGACGGATACAGCGCAATGTTGGTGCTGGCGCTGTTCCCGCTGTTGTGGCGTCGGGTGATGGACCCGCGGGTGCTCGACTTCTACGGTGGCGACCGCCGGCTAGCCGCGGTGCAGCCGGAGCGGCCGTCCGGCGCCGCTACGCTCATTGCATGGCGAAAGAGTTTTCGCACATCGACTCCTCGCTCCGGGAGTTCATCGGCGCAGCAGGCAATCTTCTTCGTAGCTACCGCGCCGTCCGAGGGCGGACGAATTAACCTCTCCCCCAAGGGCTATCAAGACACCTTCGCCGTGCTCGACGACCACACCGTCGCGTATCTCGATCTGTTCGGCAGTGGTGCGGAAACAATCGCACACCTGCGCGACAACGGCCGGATCACCCTGATGTTCTGCTCGTTCACCCGGAACTCGCGGATCCTGCGATTGTTCGGTACCGGGCGTGCGGTGCGCCCGGACGACGCCGAATTCCCCGGTCTGCTAGCGCATTTCGGAGACCAGCATGCCGGCGTCCGGGCCGCCATCGTCATCGATGTCCAGCGGATCGCCGACGCCTGCGGATACGCGGTGCCCTACTACGACCTCGTCGATGAACGGCCGGTGCTCGACGCCTACCACGCCAAAGCGACCGACGACACCTACGTGCGCGCCGTCGGTCGCAATCAGCACAGCATCGACGGACTGCCCGCGCTGGACGCCGATCACCCACTGCCGCCCAGCGTCGAGCGCGCAGACGCGCCGAACGGCTAGATGGCGCGCTTGAGGTCGTCGACCTTGTCCAGCTGCTCCCACGGCAGCTCGATGTCGGTGCGGCCGAAGTGCCCGTAAGCGGCGGTCTGCGCGTAGATCGGGCGCAGCAGGTCCAGGTCACGGATGATCGCACCGGGCCGCAGGTCGAATACCTCGGGGACGATCTTCTCGATCTTGACCGGGTCGACCGTCGCGGTGCCGAACGTCTCGATGAACAGGCCGACCGGGCGCCGCCTTGCCGATGGCGTAGGCGACCTGCACCTCGACCCGCTCCGCCAGCCCGGCGGCGACGATGTTCTTGGCCACCCAGCGCATCGCGTACGCCGCCGACCGGTCCACCTTGGACGGATCCTTGCCGGAGAAGGCGCCGCCGCCGTGGCGGGCCCAGCCGCCGTACGTGTCGACGATGATCTTGCGGCCGGTCAGGCCGGCGTCACCCATCGGGCCGCCGAGGACGAACTTTCCGGTCGGGTTGACCAGCACGCGCGTCGACGACGAGTCCAGGGTGTCGTGGGCCAGTTCCTCGAGCACGGTCTTGAGCACGTGCTCCCGAATGTCGGGGTCCAGCGTGTTCACCAGGTCGATACCGTCTGCGTGCTGGGTGGAGACGACCACGGTGTCCAGGCGGACCGGAACGTCGTCCTCGTAGGCGATGGTGACCTGCGTCTTGCCGTCCGGCCGCAGGTAGGGCAGCGTGCCGTTCTTGCGGACCTCGGTCAGCTTCCGCGACAGCCGGTGGGCCAGCGCGATGGGCAGCGGCATCCGCTCCGGGGTGTCGTTGATCGCGTAGCCGAACATCAGGCCCTGGTCGCCGGCGCCCTGGGCGTCCAGCGGGTCCGCGGCGCCCTCGACGCGCGCCTCGTGGGCGGTGTCGACGCCCTGGGCGATGTCGGGCGACTGCGCGCCGATGCCGATGTTCACGCCGCACGTCGCGCCGTCGAAGCCCTTGTCCGACGAGTCGTAGCCGATGTCGAGGATGCGCTCGCGCACCGTGTTGGTGATGTCGGCGAACGCCGATTTGGCGGTCGTCGTCACCTCGCCGACCACGTGCACCTGCCCGGTGGTCACCAGCGTCTCGACCGCGACACGTGAGCGGGGATCCTCCGCCAGAAGCGCGTCGAGGACCGAGTCGCTGATCGCGTCGCAGATCTTGTCGGGATGCCCCTCGGTCACCGACTCACTGGTAAACAGCCGACCCTTTTCGCTCACTCTGTGATCCTTTCGTGCTGACTAATGTTAGTTAGGCAAATTATTTTAAACGCCTTCAACTCAACCGGCTCAACCGGGCGATTGCAACCTGGCGCTATCCGTTGTCACCGTGCAGGAACGTGACGATCGCGTCGACGATGCGACTGGCCATCAGCGTCTTCGAACCGGGCTGCAGCGCCGATTCGGTCCCGTCGGACGCCAGCAGCCAGCCGTCGTTGTTGTCCACCTCGAACGCCCTGCCATCGCCAACAGCGTTGACGACCAACAGGTCACATCCCTTGCGGCGCAACTTCGCCCGGGCGTGAAACAGCACATCGCCGTTGGCGTCGCCGGTCTCGGCGGCGAAACCCACGATCGCCCGCATGTTGGGCAGCTCGCCGTGCGCTCGCGCGCGTACCGCGCCGGCCAGCACGTCGTCGTTGCGCACCAATTTGATCAGCGGCGGCTCGTCTTGATCGCCCGGGCCTTTTTTGATCTTCGCGGCCGCAACCTGCGCGGGCCGGAAGTCGGCGACCGCCGCCGCCATCACCAGCACGTCGACGTCGGGAGCGTGCTTGGATACCGCGTCGGCGAGTTGCTGCGCAGAGCTGATCTGCACCACTTCGACGCCGGCGGGGTCGATCAGCCCGGCCGTATGGCCGGCGATCAGCATGACCTCGGCGCCGCGCTGGGCGGCGACCCGCGCGACCGCATAGCCCTGCTTGCCCGAGCTGCGGTTGCCGATGAAGCGAACCGGATCGATCGGCTCGCGGGTACCGCCCGCGGTCACCAGCACCTTGCGGCCGGCCAGGTCGTAGGGCAGCGCGTCGTGAGCGCTCCAGCAGCAGGTGGGCAAGGGTGGTGATCTCTTCGGCCTCGGGCAGCCTGCCTTTGCCGCTGTCCGCGCCGGTGAGCCGTCCGGACGCGGGTTCCAGCACGACAGCGCCCCGGCGCCGCAACGTGGCCACGTTGTCGACGGTGGCCGGGTGTAACCACATCTCGGTGTGCATCGCCGGCGCGAACAGCACCGGACATCGCGCCGTGAGCAGCGTCGCGGTCAGCAGATCGTCGGCGCGGCCGTGTACCGCGCGGGCCAGCAGGTCAGCGGTGGCCGGTGCCACCACGACCAGGTCGGCCTGCTGGCCGAGCCGGACATGCGGCACCTCGGGAACGTCGGAGAAGACGCCGGTGTGCACCGGCTGCCCGGAAAGCGCCTCGAATGTGGCGGCCCCGACAAAGCGCAACGCGGATTCGGTGGGGATGACGCGGACCTCATGGCCCGCCTCGGCGAGCTGACGGACGACGGTGCATGCCTTGTACGCGGCGATCCCCCCGGAGACGCCGACGACGATCCGCTTGCGATCCACCTACGCCGGCCCTTCTTCGTTGAAGAGGCTCTCCATGACGATCACAGCCGCCCGGCTCCGTCCTGTTACTCGCCCTCGGTGTGTTCGAGCAGGTCGGCGTGGATCTCACGCATCGCGATCGAGAGCGGCTTTTCCTGCAGCCCGGGCTCGACCAGCGGGCCGACGTACTCGAGGATGCCCTCGCCGAGCTGGTTGTAGTAATCGTTGATTTGCCGAGCTCGTTTGGCCGCGTAGATCACCAGGGCGTACTTGCTCGAGACACGGTCCAGCAACTCGTCGATGGGCGGGTTGGTGATGCCCAGCGGGGTGTCGTACGTGCGCGGCCCGCCTGCCGAAGGATCGAATTGATCGACGGCGGCCAGCGACGTGTCGGACTGCGGAATACTCACTTAAGACTTTCTCCTGGCGCGTAGAGCGGTTGAAATAACTAGAAACCCTGATTCTTCATCGCAGCTGGTGAGTCGGCTCATGCCGAGCCAGGCGCGTTTCCCACCAGCAAGGATACCAATTCGGCGCACGCAGACTCCAATTGACTGTTGACCACGACCTGGTCGAAGTCGTCTTGGGCCTGCCAATTCGACCCGGGCGGTTTCCAGGCGGCGCGCCATGGCCTCCGGCGTTTCGGTGCCGCGGCCGACGAGCCTGGCCTGCAAATCCGCCCAGCTGGGCGGCGCCAGAAACACGGTGATGGCCTCCGGCATTGCCTTCTTGACCGCCCTGGCTCCGGCCAGGTCCACCTCGATGAGCACCGGAAATCCCGGAGCGGTGGCGGCCCGCACCGGCTCCGCCAGGGTGCCCGATCGCTGCAGCCCACCGTGGATCTCGGCCCACTCCAGCAGGGCGCCCTCGTCGATCAGTTGCTGGAACCGGGCGGGACTGACGAAGTGGTAGTCGACGCCGTCGACCTCGCCCGGCCGCGGCGCCCGCGTCGTGGCCGAGACACTGAAATGCAGGTCCGGTATCCGCTCTCGCAGACACCGGACCACTGTCGACTTGCCGACCGCTGAGGGACCGGACAGCACGACCACACGTCCCGTTGCCTGCCGGCTCAGGGCGTGCGGCGTGCTCGATGTCCGGTTCCCCGTCGGCGCTCACTGGCGCCCCTGGGTCGCTCGCCGCCCACAGGCCATTCGGCCTGCATCGTCGCAGGTCGGGTTAGGGAGTGCCGAACTTTTCCAGCAAGGCCTTGCGCTGACGATCGCCGAGACCACGCAGGCGGCGGGTCGGAGCGATCTCCAGCTCGGTCATGATTTCCTGCGCCTTGACCTTGCCTACCTTCGGCAACGCCTCGAGCAGCGCAGACACCTTCATCTTGCCCAAGGACTTCGTCGGTCTCGGCGTCCTTGAGCACCTGGGTGAGGTTGGTGCCACCGCGCTTGAGCCGGTCCTTGAGCTCTGCTCGTGCTCGACGTGCGGCAGCCGCCTTCTCCAACGCGGCCGCGCGCTGCTCGTCGGTCAACTGGGGAAGGGCCACGATTCCTCCGTCTATCATCGATGGCAATCGATCTTTGTTTGTCTCTGCCGGGTACTTCAGCCAGCGGAGACGACCGTACTCACGCTTCCTGACGAAATCTAACCCGACCCCCTGGTTAAGGGGATAAATGCCCAGCTTGCGCCCCGCCGACAGTGCCGCCAGCGGCATCCTTCGGCATCGCTGGCGGCGGCCGGATCCGGCACCTGGGCGTTACGTCGCACATTCGCCGCGGCAACCCAGATTAAGCCTTCTAGCTGCGGTTTTGGTTCTGCGCGGCGCGGTGCCGGATGCCGGGCGACGGACCGTGGCGTGGGCCGCCGGCGGGTAGCCCAGGGGGCTCCGTGCGAGGAATCACGATTTGCCATGGCGTTTCCGGCGTGTCGCGCCGCTGATAAACGCCAGGTCGTCGCATGGAAGTCGGTGGGAAAAGATTCCGGTGTTGTTAACCGGGCCCCGATCCGCCGGCTACGTGCACGGCGAGATAGGCGACGGCGTCCAGCATTTGTTCGCCCGCCGCCCGCAGTTCCGACACGCTCGGTCCGGCCCGCAGCACCTCGCGCGACACCGCGGGCAGCAGCTGGCCTGGCGCGGCCCCGCCCAGGCCGCCGAGCGCCTCAGGGCGCCCGCCCTGCACCCCGACCCCGGGCACCAGCACCGGTCCCCCCAGCGCGCTGACATCGGGCGGCTGGAAGACCGTCGCGCCCAGCGACCACGCCGACGGAGCCCGGCCCGGACCGCGGTGGCGGTCCGGTTGACCACCGCGGCCTGGTCGACGATCAGCTGGGCCACGGTGCGGCCGTCGAAGGTGGCACGCTGCACGGTCGCGCCCTCCGGGTTGGAGGTGGCCGCCAGCACGAACACACCGCGGTCGTGCGCCGCGGCGGTTTCCAGCAGCGGCCGCAGCGAGCCGAACCCCAGATACGGCGAGGCGGTCACGGCGTCGGCGGCCAGCGGCGAATCCCCGGCCCAGGCCGCGGCGTAGGCCGCCATCGTCGTCCCGATATCCCCGCGCTTGGCGTCGGCCAGCACCAGCACCCCGACCGCGCGCAGCGCGGCGATCGTGCGTTCCAGCACCGCGTAGCCGGCGGCGCCGTAGGCCTCGAAGAACGCCACCTGCGGCTTGACGACGGCGAAACCGGAGAAGGCCTCCACGCAGATGTCGCAGAACTCGGCCAGCCCGTCGGCGGTGGCCGGCAGGTCCCATGCCCGCAGCAGCTCGGGATGCGGGTCGATGCCCAGACACAGCGGCCCGCGATTCGCCTTCGCCTCGGCCAGCCGGACCCCGAACCCGGGTCATTGGGCGTCCTTCTCGGCCGGTCCGCCGCGCCGATCGCGCTGTGCAGCTCCTGCAGCGACCGCACCCCGATATCGCCGCGGATGCCCGCCTCGATGCCCTGTACGGCCGCCGATGCCCCCTGCACGGTCGTCACGCAGGGGATGTTGGCCGACACCGCGACCGAACGGATTTCGTAGCCGTCGATGCGCGGGCCGGAGTTCCCGTAGGGCGTGTTGATCACCATGTCGACCACACCCGCCTTGATCGCGTCGACCGCGGACAGCGCGGGCCGGCCCGGTTGCGGCGACTCGAAATGCTTGCGCACCTCGTCGCAGGGAATTCCATTGCGGCGCAACATTTCCGCGGTGCCCTCGGTGGCGAGGATATGGAAACCCAGATCCGCCAGCCGCTTGACCGGAAACACCAGGGACCGCTTGTCGCGGTTGGCAACCGAGACGAATACCGTGCCCGAGGCCGGCAGCGACCCGTACGCGGCGGTCTGGCTCTTGGCGAAGGCGCGTGCCGAAATCGCGGTCGATCCCCATCACCTCACCGGTCGATTTCATCTCCGGACCGAGCAGCGAGTCGATGGCCGCCCCGTCGGCGCGGCGGAACCGATGGAACGGCAACACCGCCTCCTTGACCGCGATCGGGGCGTGCGGCGCCACACTGGCGCCATCCCCGGACGCCACCAGCATTCCTTCCTCGCGAAGCTGGGAAATGGTGGTGCCCAGCATGATCCGCGCACACGCTTTGGCGAGCGGGATCGCGGTGGCCTTGGAAACGAACGGCACGGTACGGCTGGCCCGCGGGTTGGCCTCCAGCACGTAGAGCACGTCGTCCTTGAGCGCGTATTGCACGTTGAGCAAGCCCACCACACCGATGCCGTGCGCGATGGCCTCCGTCGCCTGGCGCACCTTCTCGATGTCGCTGCGGCCCAGTGTCACCGGCGGCAGCGCGCAGGCCGAGTCGCCGGAGTGAATACCGGCCTCCTCGATGTGCTCCATGATGCCGCCGATGTACACCTCGGCGCCGTCACACAGTGCGTCGACGTCGATTTCGACCGCGTCCTCGAGGAATCGGTCGACCAGCACCGGATGCTCGGGAGACAGCTCGAGTGGCGCGGGTGATGTAGCTCTTCAGCGTCTCCTCGTCGTAGACGATTTCCATGCCGCGCCCGCCCAGCACGTACGACGGTCGCACCAGCACCGGGTAACCGATCTCATCGGCGATCCGGCGAGCCTGCGCGAAAGTCGTTGCCATGCCGTATTTCGGCGCCGGCAGACCCGCCGCACCGAGCAGGTCGCCGAAGGCGCCGCGGTCCTCGGCCAGGTCGATGGCCTCCGGCGGAGTGCCCACGATCGGAACCCCGGCGTCGGCGAGACGCTGGGCCAGCCCGAGCGGGGTCTGCCCGCCGAGTTGCACGATGACGCCGATGACACCCGGGCCGCCGCTTGCCGACTCCGCTTCGGCGCGGAACACCTCCAGGACGTCCTCGAACGTCAACGGCTCGAAGTACAGCCGATCGGCGGTGTCGTAGTCGGTGGACACCGTCTCGGGGTTGCAGTTGACCATCACGGTTTCAAAGCCGGCCTGCGACAACGTGGTTGCCGCGTGCACGCAGCTGTAGTCGAATTCGATCCCCTGCCCGATCCGGTTCGGCCCCGATCCCAGGATCAGCACCTTGGGCTTCTCGGTCTGCGGTGCCACCTCGGTCTCGGCGGCGGGGTCGAGTTCATAGCTGCTGTAGTGGTAGGGCGTCTTGGCCTCGAACTCCGCCGCGCAGGTATCCACCGTCTTGTACACCGGGTGGATGTCCAGCCGCTCGCCGCAAGGAACGCACCCCGTCCTCGCCGGCCAATTCCGGTCGCAGCGCCGCGATCTGGCGGTCCGACAGTCCGTTGTGCTTACCGCGCCGCAGCAGGTCGGCGTCGAGCACCGGCGCAGTCGGCCAGCTCGGTGCGCAGCGCAACCAGCTCGCCGATCTGCGCGACGAACCACGGGTCGACCCCGCTGGCCTTCGGCGACCTGTTCCACCGAAGCGCCCAGCCGCAACGCCAGTTCGATGTCGTAGAGCCGGCCTTCGGTCGGAGTCTGCAGCCGGGTCAGCACCTCCTCGACGTCACCCTCGAGGTCGGGCCTCGTCCAGAAGCCGGCGCGGTCGGTCTCCAGCGACCGCATCACCTTGCCGAGCGCCTCGACGAAGTTGCGGCCCAACGACATCGCCTCGCCGACGGATTTCATCGTGGTGGTCAGCGTGGGGTCGGCGCCGGGGAATTTCTCGAATGCGAACCGTGGCGCCTTGACCACGACGTAGTCCAGGGTGGGCTCGAAGCAGGCCGGTGTTTCCTTGGTGATGTCGTTGACGATCTCGTCGAGCGTGTAGCCGATGGCCAGCTTGGCGGCGATCTTGGCGATCGGGAAGCCGGTGGCCTTGGACGCCAGCGCGCTGGACCGGGATACCCGCGGGTTCATCTCGATCACGATCAGCCGGCCGTCAGCCGGGTCGATCGCGAACTGGATGTTGCAGCCGCCGGTGTCGACGCCGACCTCGCGCAGGATCGCGATGCCCAGATCGCGCATCCGCTGGTATTCCCGGTCGGTCAGCGTCATGGCCGGCGCGACGGTGACCGAGTCGCCGGTGTGCACGCCCATCGGGTCGAGGTTCTCGATCGAGCACACCACCACGACGTTGTCGTTGCCGTCGCGCATCAGCTCGAGCTCGAATTCCTTCCAGCCGTAGATCGATTCCTCGATCAGCACGTTGGCGCTGGGGCTTGCGGCCAGCCCGGCGCCGGCCATCCGGTCGACCTCCTCGACGGATGTGCGCCATGCCCGAACCCAGGCCGCCCATCGTGAAGCTGGGCCGCACCACGACCGGCAGACCGAGCTCCTCGACCGTCTCGCGGACCTCGTCCATGGTGAAACACACTCGGCTGCGCGCGGATTCACCGCCGACCTTGGCGACGATGTCCTTGAACCTCTGCCGGTCCTCGCCGCGCTGGATGGCATCGAAGTCGGCGCCGATGAGCTCGACGTCGTAGCGCTCCAGCGCCCCGTTCTCGTACAGCGCGACCGCGGTGTTGAGCGCGGTCTGCCCGCCCAGGGTGGCCAGCAGCGCGTCGATCTTGTTGCCGCGCTCGGCCTGCTGGGCGATCACCCGTTCGACGAATGCCGGGGTGATGGGCTCGACGTAGGTGTGGTCGGCGTACTCGGGGTCGGTCATGATGGTGGCCGGATTGGAGTTGACCAGGCTGACCTGCAGTCCCTCGGCGCGCAGCACCCGGCAGGCCTGGGTGCCGGAGTAGTCGAACTCGCAGGCCTGCCCGATGACGATCGGCCCGGAGCCGATCACCAGGACGTGGCGCAGGTCGGTGCGACGCGGCACTAGCGCCCCCTTTCCGGCGCGAGGTGCGCGCTGTACGGATTACGGCGTGTCGCCGTACAACACGCACGCTCGCGGGTCATCGCACTGCCATCAGGTCGACGAATTGGTCGAACAGGTACTCCGCATCGTGCGGGCCCGCGGCGGCCTCCGGGTGGTACTGCACCGAAAATGCCCGCCCATCAACGAGTTTGACGCCCTCCACTACCCCGTCGTTGGCGCAGGTGTGGCTGACGACCGCCGGGCCGAACGGCGTGTCGAACCGCTGGCCCGCCTCCCCCTCCAGCGCGAAGCCGTGGTTCTGCGCGGTCACCGCGACCCGCCCGGTGGCGTGGTCGATGACCGGGATGTTGATGCCGCGGTGGCCGAACACCATCTTGTAGGTCGACAGGCCCAGCGCCCGGCCCAGGATCTGATTGCCGAAACAGATGCCGAACAACGGGATTCCGGCGCCCAGCACCTCACGGGTGAGCGCGACGACATGGTCGGCGGTGGCCGGGTCGCCGGGCCCGTTGGACAGGAAGACGCCGTCCGGCTTGATGTCGGCGATCTGCTCGAAGGTCGCCGACGCCGGCAGCACGTGGCTGCGGACGCCGCGCCGGGCGAAGTTGCGCGGCGTGTTGGTCTTGATCCCCAGGTCCAGCGCGGCGACGGTAAACCGCCGTGGCCCTTCGGGTTCCACGACGTATGTGCCCGAGGTGCTGACCTCGCCGGCGAGATCGGCACCCAGCATCGACTGCTGGCCCCGCACCCGGTCCAGCAATTCGTCGGGTCGGCGAGCGCATCACCGGAGAACACCCCGGCCTTCATCGAGCCGCGGCTGCGCAGATGCCGCACCACCGCACGGGTGTCGATGCCGGCGATCCCGACGATGTGCTGGCGGACCAGCTCGTCCTCCAGCGTGCCGGTGGCGCGCCAGTTGGAGGCGCGCGGCGACGGGTCGCGCACCGCGTAACCGGCGACCCAGATCTTGTCGCCGCGGCTCTCGGCGTCCTCGCCGTTCCAGCCGGTGTTGCCGATCTGCGGCGCGGTGGCCACCACGATCTGTCGGTGATAGCTGGGATCGGTCAGCGTCTCCTGGTAGCCCGACATGCCGGTGGAGAACACGGCTTCGCCCGAGCGTTTGGCCGACCGCGCCGAACGGCGTCCCGGTGAAGACGCGGCCGTCTTCGAGTACCAGCAGCGGCTTTGCGTCACGCGAGCCTCCTCCAGCCAGCCGTCGTATTCGTCGCGATTGTCTGCCCGGAAACCGGTGTCGATCTCGACGCCCGACGGCAGCCGCCACCGGATCGCCAGTATCCCGTTGCGGGCGGCGACCTTTCCGGCGCATCACCCGTTCGGTGCGGATCGTCGGTAATCGCGTCCTGCGGAATCCAGATCGGGTTGGCGCGGCTGCGTTCCAGCATGATTCCCTCGGGGTAGCGGCGTCAGCACCGCCTTGCTGCGGTACCCGAGATCGCCGGCCGTGACCCGCTCGTTCCAGCCGGCGCCAGCGTGGAGCCGACGTAGACGCCGCGAGTGGTGGTGATCGCCGCGCCCACCTGGTCGGGCACCTCGGGCAGGTTGCCGATCAGCTCCTCCTGCCGCTGCGCACGCCGCCGCCAGCCGCGCATCATCAGCTGGATCACCACCGCGATCACCACCACCAGCACGGCCGCGAAGATCAGCGAGCCCACCAGCGTGCCGAATTCATGCCGGGCTCTTCCCGTCCCGAGCGGTGATCTTTCCGCGCAGCAGCGTCGCGGTCACGGTGGCGGGCAAGGTCATCGACTCGTAGGGCGTGTTGGCCGACCGGCTGGCCAGGTCGGGCCCGGCGACCGTCCACGTGGCATTCGGGATCGACCACGGTCAGGTTGGCCGGCTCCCCCACCTCCAGCGGCCGGCCCTGATCGGGCAATCCGACTATGCGCGCCGGGTTTTCGCTCATCACCCGGGCGACATCGCGCCAGGTCAACAGCCCGGGCACCACCATCGTCTGGACCACCACCGACAGCGCCGTCTGCAGGCCGAGCATGCCGGGCCGGGCCGCGGAGAACTCGACGCACTTCTCGTGCTCGGCGTGCGGGGCATGGTCGGTGGCCACACAGTCGATGACCCCGTCGGCCAACGCCTGGCGCAACGCGATCGCGTCGGCGGCTTCGCGCAGCGGCGGGTTGACCCGGTTCACCCCGTCGTAGCTGGCCAGCCTGCTGTCGTCGAGCAGCAGGTGATGCGGCGTCACCTCGGCGGTGATCGAAATACCTTGCTCCTTTGCCCATTTCAGAATCTCGACGGTGCCGGCGGTGGAGGCGTGGCAGATGTGCACGCGGGCGCCGGCGTCGCGGGCCAGCAGCGCGTCGCGGGCGACGATCGATTCCTCGGCGGCCCTGGGCCATCCCGCCAGTCCCAGCCGGGCGGCGGTGGGCCCCTCGTGGGCGACGGCGCCGACGGTCAGCCTGCGGCTCCTCGGCGTGCTGGGCGATCAGCACGCCCAAGTCCGGTGGCGTACTCCAGGGCGCGGCGCATGATCAGCGGGTCATGCACGCAGATGCCGTCGTCGGAGAACATCCGCACCTGCGCGGCGCCGGCGGCCATCATGCCCATCTCGGTCAGCTCGGCTCCGGCCAGCCCGACGGTGACCGCGCCGACCGGGTGCACGTCGACCAGGCCGACCTGCTGGCCGCGGTGCCAGACATGGTCGGTGACCACCGGGCTGTCGGCCACCGGGTTGGTATTCGCCATCGCGAACACCGCGGTGTATCCACCCAGAGCAGCTGCCGCCGAACCGGTTTCGATGTCCTCGGCGTATTCGCGGCCGGGCTCGCGCAGGTGGGTGTGCAGGTCGACCAGCCCGGGCAGCAGCACCTGACCGTGGCGTCGATGACGTCTACGTCTTTTCCGAGAACTCCGGGCTCCGTCAGTCCGGCTCCGATCTCGGCGATCTGGCCGTCATCGACCAGCACGTCGACCCGGTCGCCCTCGCCGTACAACCGGACTCCGCGCAGCAGCACACTCATGCCGCACCCTCATTTCCCACCGATTCGGTGCCGACCAGCACATGGAACAGCACGGCCATCCGCACGTGCACGCCGTTGGAAACCTGTTGCAGCACCGCCGATTGCGATGAGTCAGCCACCGAGGACGCGATCTCCATGCCGCGCACCATCGGGCCCGGGATGCAGCACCACGGCATGGTCGGGCAGCAGCGCCTGGCGCCGGCCGGAAAGCCCGTATCGCACCGAGTACTCGCGCACCGACGGGAAGAACCCGCCGTTCATCCGCTCGGCCTGCACCCGCAGCATCAGCACCGCGTCGGCGGCGGGCAGCTCGGCGTCGAGGTCGTAGGAGACGGTGACCGGCCAGCCGTCGACCCCGACCGGCAACAGTGTCGGCGGCGCCACCAGCACCACCTCGGCGCCCAGCGTGGCCAGCAGCATGACGTTGGAGCGGGCGACCCGGCTGTGCAGGATGTCGCCGACGATCACGACGCGCCGGCCTTCGATGCCGCCGAGCCGCTGGCGGATGGTCAGCGCGTCCAGCAGCGCCTGTGTCGGGTGCTCATGCGTGCCGTCGCCGGCATTGATCACCGATGGGCCACCTTCTTCGCCGTCGGCGCGAGCGGTCCAGTCGGCAAGCAGATGCGCGGCACCGGATGCCGGATGCCGGATGATCAGCGCGTCGGCGCCGGCCGCGTGCAGCGTCAGCGCGGTGTCGCGCAACGACTCTCCCTTGCTCACCGACGATCCCGACGAGCTGACGTTGATCACGTCGGCGCTCATCCACTTGCCGGCCACCTCGAACGACACCCGGGTGCGCGTCGAGTTCTCGTAGAACATCGTGACCACGGTGCGCCCGCGCAGCGTGGGCAGCTTCTTGACCTCGCGCCCGACCAGCGCCTGCGCGAACCGGTCGGCGTCGTCGAGGATGGCGGTGGCCTCGTCACGGCTCAGGTCGCCGGCGGCCAGCAGGTGTCGGGTCATTCGTCACCATCCCGGGAGATGACCACGCCGTCGCGATCGTCGTGCTCGCGCAGCTGCACGTGCACGCTCTCGTTGCGCGAGGTCGGCACGTTCTTGCCGACGTAGTCGGCGCGCACCGGCAGTTCGCGGTGGCCGCGATCGACCAGCACCGCCAGTTGCACGGCCCGCGGCCGGCCCACGTCGCGCAGCGCGTCCAGGGCGGAGCGCACCGAGCGACCGGAATACAGCACGTCGTCGACGAGAATCACCAGCGCGTCGTCGATGCCACCGGCCGGAATCGAGGTGACCTCCAGCGGCCGGGGCGGCTTGTGCATCAGGTCGTCGCGGTACAGGGTGATGTCCAGAGCGCCGTGGCCGACGTCGATACCGCTGAATTCGCCGATGTTGGCGGCCAGCCGGTTGGCCAGGATCACGCCGCGGGTCGGGATGCCCAGCAGCACCACCCGTGGAGCGTCGGCGCCGTCCAGGGCTGTCTTTTCGATGATCTGATGCGCAATACGGGAAATAGTGCGGCCGACGTCGGCCGCAGACATCAATTCCCGGCCGGTGGCGGCATCCTCCGCGGCACCCATGCGAGACCTGACCTCCTTCTCCGCCTCTCGGGACGGATCGTTAAAGGATGTCGACTGCCGGGCAGCGTAGCATTCCGCGGCTCGCACGACGACACCGGCCACGCCGGAGCCGCATCATCGTCGAGCCTCAGTGCACAGTCGCCTCTAGCCGCAAAAATATTGCCGGTTGAGCACACAATTCGACGGTGGCGAGTAGGAACCGCTCAGCACACCCCTCATACCACCGGTGGCTGACCCACCAGGAGCAATGCTGCGATTCCAATTCGCGGGGGTGATCACAAAGTGAGTACCAGATTGCGCAAAGCTGCTATTCCACGTGTGCGAGATACCTTCTCCCGCCGGCAAGTCGAATTCGAGCCTCCAATCGGAGAGCTCCGTCATGCTCGCGTTGGTGACGGTGAAGTTGGCGATGAAACCGGTCTGCCAGGTATGTTCCACCGACAACGTCGCCGTGGCCGCAGCCGCATGAGCTACCGGAGTGATGCCGAGTCCGAGGATGGCAACTATCAATGCCGACACGGTTACGTGAAGCGCTGTGCGCCAGCGCTTCACGTACTTGTTCAGTCCGGCCATAGCAGCCAACACTAAAGCCAAACAGGCGATATCGGCCCTCGCCTCGCGGGTAAGCTGCCGTACCTTTGCTCAACCGAAACCATCATGAAATTTTGGCCTCGATACACCGACCAGCTGTTTCTCCGACGCCAACCCGCCCGACCAGGAGCGGCCAGGGGCCACGGTCTCCGAGGAGACGCCGAGGTCTCATGGGGACATGTTCCCAGCTAATCTGGCTCGCGTGAGTGACAAATCAAACGGGCCGGGCCGTCCGTTGATCGGGTTCATCACCGGTGACAACGCGCCGCAGATTGCCCCGGCACCGATTAGCCGGGAGTGGATGTCAGCGCAGTCAGAGACGGGTAAAGGTTGGCCCAGTCGGTGTTTGCCGATGCTCGTCGCCAACCAAAGCGGCTGGGAGTTGCGCAACCCGTGCGCGTTCACCGCCACGTGGTTCGGTCAAGAAGACGGCGTGGATGTGCTGATCGAATCCGATGAGTATGGGGCAAATCAGTTGCTGCCCGCCAGCCATTTCGGTAACGGCATCCTGACCTGGCGGCTGCCGATGCTGTTTCGCACTCCGCCGGGCTACAACCTGTTGGTCCGCGGACCGGCGAACTATCCCAAGGACGCCGTATGTCCATTGGAGGGCACAGTCGAAACTGATTGGGCGAGTGCGAGTTTCAGCATGAGCTGGAAATTAACCCGCAAATTGCTGCCGGTGCGATTCGAGGTGGGCGAGCCGATCTGCATGATCGTCCCGCAGCGCCGAGCCGAGCTGGAAGAATTTGTCCCCGAACTCCGGTTCATCGAGTCTGACCAGGATCTGGACCGCAAGCACAAGTTGTTTCTTCGTGAACGTGACGGAACAAAGCACGCCGAGCAGATAGCAAGGGTTGCCGCGGGTGACCGAGTGGAGTGGCAAGGCGACTACACGCGAGGCAAACACCGAGACGGCGAGGCCGGGGCACCGGACCACCAGACCCGCCTTCATCTTCGTCCCTTTGCCCAACCACAACCCGAGAAGCAGCAATAGCGGTCTTAGCGCGTACGGGCGCAACGGGCTAAACAGAATCGTCGCGGTGCCCGACGGCTATGGCGCAGAGCACATTTGGTGCGGTCACCATTGCGTGTACATCTCGACACGGACTGACAGCTGACGTTGTCACGGACATAAGCAGGTGCAATGCCCAGCCTTGGGCAGACGCATAGTTTCCGCAACTAACCTGGCTCGCGTGAGTGCTAGGCCCAACGGGACGGCCCATCCGCTGATCGGGTTCGTCACCCGTGAAAACGCACCGGAGATCACTCCGGCCCCCATCGGCCGCACGTGGATGCGGGAGATGGCACAGGCGCGTGCAGGCTGGCCCAATCGCTGTTTACCGATGCTCATTGCCAACCAGAGTGGCTGGGAGCTGCGCAATCCGTGCGCATTCACCGCTACCTGGATGGGTCAGGAAAATGGTGTGGACGTGCTGATCACCCCGCAAAAGCGCGACGCCGGCCAGCTCCTACCCGTCAGCCATTTCGGCAACGGCATCCTGACCTGGCATCTGCCGATGCTGTTTCGCACGCCGCCGGGCCACAACCTGTTGGTCCGCGGGCCGGCAAACTATCCCAAGGACGCCGTCTGTGCGCTGGAGGGCATAGTCGAAACCGACTGGACAAGTGCGAGTTTCAGCATGAACTGGAAATTCACCCGCAAGTTGATGCCGGTTCGATTCGAGGTCGACGAGCCGATCTGCATGATCGTCCCGCAGCACCGAGACGAGCTGGAAAAATACCACCCCGAACTCAGGCGCATCGAGTCCGATGAAGAGCTACAGCGCAAGTACGAGTTCTTTCTTTCCTCGCGCAGTGGGGCAAAGCACATCGAACAGATCGCGAGGGCGGCGGCCGGCGAGCAAGTGGAATGGCAGGCCGACTACATGCGCGGCAGGCACACCGACGGCGAGGCCGGCACACCGGATCACCAGACTCGCCGTCATCTTCGTTCATTTGTGCAGCAAGCACCTGCACCGCACCGAGAGAAGTCCTCAGACCTACGCTCCCCACAGGGCTAGCGAGTCAGCTCGGTTGACTCACCTGTGCTTCAACACCTCTCGCGGATCCCGACGTACGGAGGCGACTGCGCAACGATCTGCTTGGCGAGCTGCCGTGACTGCTTGCCCACATGTCTGATCAGCGACGGTCGCAACTGGTAACCGATGAACCACAGCCCGTGCGCAGCCGGTTCGGGCGCCAGTCGCATCGGATAGCCCCACTGGTCGAGGAGGCCGAGATGACCGACGACGGCTTGGAGCCCGGATCGGAAGCCCGTCGCGCAGATGACAAGATCGGGCTCCAGCCGGGTGCCGTCGACCAGGGATACGGTGCTCAGGTCGAAGCTATCGATCGTTTTGACCACCTCGATGGATCCATTCCTGATCGACCCGATTACGCCGGCATCGACGACGGTCGGAGGATCGTTGCGCGACGCGCAGGCGGCAAACGGCCCGTCGTCCGGAATCGGCAATCCATAAGGGGTGAGATCGCCGACGGTTCGCAGTCGGACGAAGCGGGCGACCGCATCAGCGACGGCAACCGGCGCGTGATGAAGCGGAGCTGCAATAAGCTCCGGCGTGATCCCTTGAAACCCGTTGCGTATCAGGATATTCGGTGGATTCCGAATCGCGAGCCACACCTTTTTCGCCACCGGCGCCAGCGCATGAGCGGCCTCCAGGCCGCCTGGGCCCGAGCCGACTACCAGGACCCGCTTGGCGGTATGGTCCGCAGCACCGCGGAATTCCGACGAGTGCAGCAATTCACCGGTGAAAGTATTCAACTGTGTCCACGCCGGAATGTATGGGGTGTTCGCATGGCCGGTCGCGATGACAACGTTGTCGGTGGCGATGTCGCCGTCGGATGTCACCACAGTCCAACCGCCCGGTTGCGAATCGATGCGCTCAACCGTGATTCCCAGCATTAGCCTGATGCCATCTTGGTGTGCGTAGCGATCGAAGTAGTCTGCGACCTGACTGCAGGTTGGAAATGTGGGCGTCCGCTTGGGATATGGGCGACCCGGCATATGGGAGAGTCGGTTAGGGGTATTGAGTCTGTCCGTCTCGCCGCGGCTTCGCCACCAATTCGCCACATGGTCCGCACGCTCCAGCAGAATCGGTGCCATCCCCCGATCCCGCAGGCTGACCGCCGTGGAAACGCCAGCCGGACCCGCGCCGACGATTACCACACGTTCTTGGTGCATTTTCCTCGCCTCGAACGCTCGGGCGGCACGCCGGATCGGGAATTTGACTGAACCCTCGTAGTGCCGTTGCGCCTCATGGCACCAAACTATCTTCATCTGATAGCATATGCAATCAGATGGTGTGTGATCTCAGATACTCCCGGCATCGGCCGGTGTCCTGTCGAGGACCTAACAAAGCGGCCGCTACCCTGACCGGGTGAATCTCGATGGCAATCAGGCCTCCATCCGCGAGGTCTGCGACGCGGGTCTGCTCGCCGGCGCGGTGACGGTGGTGTGGCAGCACGGAGAACTACTGCAGGTCAACGAGATCGGTTATCGGGATGTCGACGCGGGCCTGCCGATGCAACGAGACACGCTGTTTCGCATCGCGTCGATGACCAAGCCGGTCACGGTGGCGGCGATCATGAGCCTGGTCGACGAGGGCAAGCTGACGCTCAAAGACCCGATCACCCGCTGGGTGCCGGAATTGGCCGCCGTACAGGTGCTCGACGACCGGCATGGCCCGCTGGACCGCACGCACCCGGTAAACCGGGCCATCCTGATCGAGGATCTGCTGACCCATACCAGCGGCCTGGCCTATGGGTTCTCGGTGTCCGGGCCGATCTCGCGGGCGTATATGCGGCTGCCGTTCAACCAGGGCCCGGATGTCTGGCTGACCGAGCTGGCCAAGCTGCCGTTGGTACATCAACCCGGCGAGCGGGTCACCTACAGCCATTCGATAGATCTGTTGGGCGTCATCGCTTCTCGTGTCGATGACAAGCCGTTCCACCAGGTGCTCGACGAGCGGGTCCTGGGTCCGGCGGGCATGCCCGACACCGGATTCTTCGTCTCCCCCGAAGCCCGCCGACGCGCCGCGACCATGTACTCGCTCGACGACAATCATCGGCTGCGGCACGACGTGATGGGGCCGCCGCACATCACGCCGCCCGCGTTCTGCAACGCCGGCGGCGGGTTGTGGTCGACCGCCGAGGACTACCTGCGGTTCATCCGGATGCTGCTCGGTGACGGGACGGTCGACGGTGTGCGGGTGTTGTCTCCCGAATCGGTGCGCCTGATGCGGACCGACCGTCTCACTGACGAACAGAAGCGATACGACTTCCTCGGGGCGCCGTACTGGATGGGGCGCGGGTTCGGGTTGAACCTGTCGGTGGTGACCGATCCGGCGAAGTCCACGCCGCTGTTCGGGCCGGGCGGAGTGGGAACGTTCAGCTGGCCCGGCGCGTACGGGACATGGTGGCAGGCCGACCCGACGGCGGAGCTGATCCTGCTGTATCTGATTCAGAATCTGCCCGACCTGACGGTGGACGCGGCAACCGCCGTTGCGGGTAATACGTCGCTGGCGAAACTGCGCACGGCGCAACCGAAGTTCGTCCGCCGCACCTATCAGGCACTCGACCTTTGAGCGCCATGGCCGCTTACCCACCTGACCGTATCGCCGGGCCGCGACTGCTACTGCGCCTGCCGGTCCTCGACGACGCCGGTGCACTGTTCCAACGAGTCGCCCGCGACAGCGAGGTCACCAGGTATCTGCTGTGGTCACCGCATCCCGACGTGAAGGCAACGCGGCGGGTGATCGCCGAGAAACTCAACGCCAGGGCCGACGAGCGAACCTGGGCGATCACGCTGCAAAACAGCGGCGACATCATCGGGCTGACCAGTTGCCGGCGCGCGGCGCCGCATTCGGTCGAAATCGGTTACTGCCTGGGCCGGCGGTGGTGGGGCAAGGGTTTGATGGCCGAAGCACTCGACATGCTGCTGGGCGCACTGGAAGGCGACCGAGGCGTGTACCGCGTCTGGGCCACCTGCAATGTCGACAACGATCGATCGGCGCGACTGCTGGAACGAGCCGGGTTCACGCTCGAGGGCCGGCTGGCCCGCCACGCCGTGTATCCCACGATGGGACCCGAACCACAAGACAGCTTGCTCTACGCGAAGGCCCGCCCGTAGCCCCACGGCGCTGAGTGTGCGTCGGCGGCGTTGAGTGTGCATCCAAGGTGAGGAATCGCCGAAGTTTGCGCCCGGTGTGCACACTCAACGCCCTGAGCGCACGCCCGACTACGCATCGTGGACTTCCAACGCCCGGCGCGCATAGGCCCGCACGTCGGCGTCGCTGTCCTTCAACGCGACGCCGAGTGCGTCGCGGGCCGCGGCCTCACCGCCCCACCGGGTCAGGCTGAGCACCGCCGCCTTGCGCACGTCGAGGTGCGCATCGGACAGCGCATCGGCCAGCCGGGGCACCGCAAGTTCGGTGGTGGCGCCGGCCAGCGCACGAGCCGCGCCCACGCGTACCTGCCAGGCCGGCGCCCGCAGCGCACGCTCGACCGCGACGAAATCGTCTTGACCGCAACCTAATTCACCTAGTGCGGCCAGCGCGGCCGCACGCACCAACGGATCGGGGTCGGCGATCAGCGCGCTGACGGCCTCGACGCCGGCACGCAGCGTGGCCAGGCCGCCGGCCGCCACGATGCGGACTTCGCGGTTCTCGTCGCGGGTGGCCGCCTCTACCCCGGCCACGTCGTCCACCGACACCAGCGCCCGCACGGCCTCGATACGCACCCGGTGGTCGGGATCGTCGAGCGCGCGGCGGTATTGGGCGGCCGCACCGGCCCGGCGTGCGGCCAGCAGATAGACCGTGGCCGCGCGGACGACCGTGTCAGGAGACAGTAGATGCGGCTCGGCGCCGGCCGGATCGGGCAGCACCTCGACCAGTTCGCGGATTCCTTCGGCGCTGGCGCGGCGCACCCCGGCATCGGCGTCGTCCAGCGCGGCGAACAGGGCGGGCGCATAACCGTCGGGAATGTGCTCGGTGAGCGTCGCCACGGCGGTGCGGCGCACCCCGGGATCGGCGTCGGCCAGATACGGATGCAGATCGGCGATCGTCGGCTCCTCGAGGGCGAGGACCGCGGCGATCCGCGGCGACGGCGGCTCGAATGCGGTTGCCGCCGAGGCGATTCGCGATCCGGCGCTGGCCGGGGCTTTGCCCCCGACCAGCGGCGGCTGCTGCACCTCGTGCACCGTCTGGTCCGTGGGCGGCAGGCCATCCAGCTCAGGGACCGACACGAAATACGGAGCCACTGGGCGCTTGAGGAACACCATCTCGCCGTCGGATCCCTTGCGCAGGTTCAGGTGATAGCCCCATTGGCTGTCGTCGCGGACCGGCATGTCGGCCCGCTCGTGGTAGAGACCCCAACGGGATTCGGTGCGGGTGAGCGACGAGCGCGCGGCCATCTCGGCGCAATCCCGGATGAACGACACCTCGACGGCCCGCATCAGCTCGTGCGGATTATGCGCACCCATCTCGGCGATCTCGGCTTGCATCCGGTCGAAGGTGCGCACCGCGATCGACAGTTTGGCCGCCGTCTTCGGCGGCGCCACATAGTCGTTGACGAACCGTCGCAGCTTGTATTCGACCTGCGGCTGCGGCGGACCGTCCGGGTGCTGCAACGGACGGTAGATCAGCTCGTGCGCAGCACGCAGTTGGTCTTCCGGGAGTTGTGCTGGCGCAGCCACTTCCGAACGCACCGAGGCGGCGTGGGCGCCGGCGAGGTCGCCGAAGACGAACGCCCCGATCATGTAGTTGTGCGGGACGCACGCCAGATCGCCCGCGGCGTACAGTCCGGGCACCGTGGTGCGGGCATGCTCGTCGACCCAGACTCCCGACGCGGAATGACCGCTGCACAAACCGATTTCGGAGATGTGCATCTCGATGTCGTGGGTGCGGTAGTCGTGGCCACGGTTGGCGTGGAAGGTGCCGCGAGTGGGCCGTTCGGTGGTGTGCAGGATGTTTTCCAGCGCGGTCAGCGTCTCGTCCGGCAGGTGGGAAACCTTGAGATAGATCGGTCCGCGCGCGGACTCGATCTCGCTCTTGACCTCGGCCATCATCTGCCCCGACCAGTAGTCGGAGTCGACGAACCGCTCGCCGTGCGAGTTGACCTGGTAGCCGCCGAACGGGTTCGCCACATACGCGCACAGGCCGGACCGTTGTAGTCCTTGATCAGCGGGTTGACCTGAAAGCATTCGATGCCCGACAGCTCCGCGCCGGCGTGGTAGGCCATCGAGTACCCGTCGCCGGCGTTGGTCGGGTTCTCGTAGGTGCCGTACAGGTAACCCGACGCGGGTAGGCCCGAGCCGGCCGCACGCCCCCGTCGCCAGGATCACCGCCTTGGCGCCGACGGCGACGAATTCGCCGGTGCGCGTGTTCAATGCGGCGGCACCGACGGCCCGGCCGTCATCGGTGAGCACCCGCACCGGCATCAGCCGGTTCTCGATCCGGATCTTCTCCCGCATCGACCGTCTGCCGCAGCACCCGGTACAGCGCCTTCTTGACGTCCTTGCCCTCGGGCATGGGCAGCACGTAGGAGCCCGAGCGGTGTACCCGGCGCACCGCGTACTCGCCGTGCTCGTCCTTCTCGAACTTCACCCCGTAGCGCTCCAGCCGCTGCACCATCGCGAACCCGCGGCGTGGCGGTCTGATAGATGGTGCGCTGGTTGACGATTCCGTCGTTGGCGCGGGTGATCTCCGCGACGTAGTCCTCCGGTTCGGCCTTGCCCGGGATGACGGCGTTGTTGACGCCGTCCATGCCCATCGCCAGCGCGCCGGAGTGCCGCACG
This sequence comes from uncultured Actinomycetota bacterium, assembly GCA_963832935.1. Taxonomy (GTDB): domain Bacteria; phylum Actinomycetota; class Actinomycetes; order Mycobacteriales; family Mycobacteriaceae; genus Mycobacterium. The sequence goes on along the minus strand of CAWHWA010000003.1, from coordinate 154,447 downwards.
TGGGCCTTCTCCAGCAGCAGCACCTGGGCGCCGTGCTCGGCGGCGGTCAGCGCGGCCATGGTGCCCGCGGTGCCGCCGCCGATGACCAGCACGTCGCAGTCGAGCCGGCCGGCGTGTGGACATCGGGAATTTGCATCAGCTGCGGCCACCGAGATGATCCAGTGCGGCAATGATTTCCGCGCGCAATCGCGGGGCGCGTGCCGATCGACGCGCGGCTCCGGCACGTCGACGAGCGCGCGCAGCGGCCGGCCGGCCCGGCCCAGCACCGCGATGCGGTCGCCCAGCATCAGCGCCTCGTCGACGTCGTGGGTGACGAAGACGACCGTGGTCGGGTGCGCGCGCCAGGTGTCGATCAGCAGCCGCTGCATGGCCGCGCGGGTCTGGGTGTCCAGCGCGCCGAACGGCTCGTCCATCATCACCGCGCGCGGCGCACCGGCCAGCCCGCGGGCCAGCTGCACACGCTGGCGCATGCCGCCGGACAAGCTCTTGGGCAGGTAGTCGCCGAAGCCGGTGAGCCCGAGCTCGGCGATCCAGCGGTCGGCCTCGGTGCGCCGGCCGGCCCGCGGCACGCCGCGCAGCCGCAGCGCCAACTCGATGTTGGACCGCACGGTGCGCCAGGGCAGCAGCGCGTTGTCCTGGAACACCATGCCGCGGTCGCCCGAGGTGGTGGTGACCTCGGCGCCGTCGGCCAGCACCCGGCCGTCGTCGGGCCGTCAGCAGTCCCGCCAGGGCGCGCAGCACGGTCGACTTGCCGCAGCCCGACGGTCCGGTGAGCACCAGGATCTCCCCGGGCCGCACCGCCAGGCTCAGGTCGTCGATCACCGGCTTGCCGGTGTAGGACAACCGAACTCGATCCAGCTTCGAGGCTCATTCCGCCTGTTTCACGGTCATCGCTGCTTCTCCTCTCCGCGCGGCAGCCACCGGTCGCCCGCCGGCCGACCAGTTCCACCGCCGCCGACGTCGCGAATCCCAGCACGCCGATGGTGATGATGCCGACGAACACCTGGGGGTAGGCCAGCACGGTGTAGGCCTGCCAGGTGCGGTAGCCGACCCGAGGCGGCCCGAGATCATCTCGGCGGAGATCACGCAGATCCACGCCACCCCCATGCCGACCGACAGCCCGCCGAACACTCCCGGCAGGATGCCGGGCAACACCACCCGGGTCAGCACGTCCCAGCGGCCGCCGCCGAGCGTGCGCACCGAGTCCTCCCACAGCGTGGGCAGCGCCCGCACCGCGTGCCGGGTGCTGACCATGATCGGGAAGTAAGCCGCCAGGAACGTGATGAACACGATGCCGGCCTCGTCGGTCGGGAACAGCAGGATCGCCACCGGCACGATCGCGATCGCCGGGATGGGCCGGGCCAGTTCGGTCAGCGGACCGAAGGTGTTCGGCGAACAGCCGGGACCGGCCGAGCAGGATGCCGCGTCGCGACGCCGACCACCGCGGCCAGCCCGAAGCCGGTGAGGATGCGGATCAGCGACTGCGCCAGGTCAAGCCAGTACTCGTAGGTGCCGAGCCGGCGCTGCAGCGCGCGCGACGATCTCGGTGACCGTCGGCAGCGTGTCGAACCGCAGCCAGAGCCGCACGTGGCCGGCGGTGAGCAGCTGCCACAGCCCGATTGCGGCGGCAACCGACGCGAGCCGCAGCAGCCGCGACCGCCACGGCGAGGCGGCGCGTCGCGGCGTGCCGGTCGCCGGCGACCGGCGGCGACGACTGGCCGCGACCGGGGCTCGATCGCCGTGTCGACAGGCAGTCATACCGCACCTGCCAAGTGCCTGTTGGTAGTCGATCGACGGTGCCGCCGGGGTGGGCGGCGAGGTAGCGATGCGCGCCGGCGGCGGTGTCCGAACGGCAGGTAGTTCGCGCCGTCGTGCACCCAGACCGCCTTGTCGGCGAACCACCGGGTGCCCAGCTCGGCGTCGGGAACGTAGGCGGCGCGGACCTTGGCGCCGCGGGCGGTCGCGTCACGGACCGCCTGCAGCAGGCTGGTCGGGTTGGCGATCGGCTGGGTGGTGTCGGATCCGTCCAGCCACAGTTCGCTGCCAGGCGGGGTCCCCGCTGAGCGGACGGGTTGGCGGCGCAGCCCGCGCCGCGTCGTAGTCGCAGCTCGCGGGCGCCGAACACGCGCGCGCAGCGGCGCGTCCTGGACGAACCCGCCGACGTCGAGGTCGGCGAAGTCGCCGATCGACTTCAGGTACGGCACATCGCTTTTCAGCGCGTCAACCAGCGACGGCTTGAGCGTGGTGTCGAACGACGTGCCGCCGGGCCGTTGTAGAGGTACACCACTTCCTGCGGCAGCCCGCTGGCCTGGGCGACGATGCGCGGCCGCCTCCAGCGGCTTGTGGTTGAGGAAATCGGTGGCGTCGAGTTGCGCCTGCAGGAAGGCGTCCAGCACCTCGGGATGGGCCGTCGCATACGCGCGCCGGACCACGACACCGTGCAGGGTGGGTAGTTCAGCTCGGCGCCGTCGTACAGCAGTTTGGCCTTGCCCTGGAAGACCAGCAGTCCCGGCCACGCGACGAACTGCGAAAGCGCCTGCACCTGACCGGATTCCAGGGCCGACGCACCCACCTGCGGCTGCTGGTTGAGCACCTCCACGCCGTCTTGATCCCGGCCCTGTCCAGCGCCCGCACCAGCGTGCCGTGGCCGGCCGAGCCCACGCTGGCCGAGACCTTCTGACCGGCCAGGTCAGTCAACGTCGTGGCCGACGAGTCGGGTCGCCACCACAACCATGTTCAGCGCGCCCTTGGGGTTGTAGCCGGTGACCGAGACGATCTCGGTGTTGGCCAGCGGGTTGGCCTGGGTCTTGGAGCCGTTGATCAGCATCGGGTAATCGCCCATCGAGCCGATGTCGATCTTCTCGGCGAGCATCTGCGCGGTGATCGGGGCGCCGGTGTCGTAGTCCTGCCACCGGACCGCGTATTTGGTGCCGGTGCGGGTCGGTGATGTCGGCGAGCCGGTGCTCGAGATAGCCCTGGGCGCGCAGCAGCGTCCCCGCGGTCACGGTGTTGATGGTCTTGGACTGGTAGCCGATGACGACGTTGACCACACCGGAGGACGTCGACAGTGATTCCAGCGAGCACCCGGACGACGACCGCGATGATCGCGACCGCGACCGACACCAGCCGAAAGGCGTGTCGTCTTCATGAAAGATCCTGGGCTGTAGGTTATTTCAGCGAAGTAGATAGGGCATGTTGACGGTGACGGCGCCGGTCGGGCAGCGGGCCGCGCACGGGCCGCAGTACCAGCATTCGTCGACGTGCATGAAGGCCTTGCCGGTGTCGGGGTTGATGGCCAGCGAGTCCAGCGGACAGATCTCGACGCACAGCGTGCAGCCGTCGATGCACAGCGATTCGTCGATCGTGACCGGCACGTCGGCGCGGTTGTTGTTGACCAGCGTCATGGCTTGCTCCTTATTAGGTTGCCGCGCATGGTGATTCGATCTCCGCGCATCCGGATGTACTCCAGGTCGACGGGCCTGCCGTCGTCCAGGCTGGTGAGCCGCTCCAGCATCAGCAGCGCCGCGCCGTCGGGCACCTGCAGCGTGGCCGCGGAATGCGCATCGGCGGGGATCGCCTCCAGCGCCAGCGACGCCGCGCCCAGCCGGTGTCCGGTGACCTGCTCGATGAGCGCGAAGATGTCGTTGGTCTCCAGCGGGTGCTCCAGGATCTGGGCGCCGATGTCCGGGGTCGAGATAGGTCAGGTCGAGGCTCAGCGGCAAGTCGCCGAGATAGCGCAGCCGCTCGATGAACACCACCTGTTCGCCGGGCTCCAGCTGCAGCCGCCTGCGCCACCGCCGGCGGAGCGGCCACCGGCATCGCGGCGCGCACCTCGTTGCGGACCTCGCCGTAGCTCTTGAACGTCTCCTTCAAGCCCAGCAGGGTGTCGAGCCCGTGGTCGTACTTGCGCTGCGCGACGTGGGTGCCGACCTTGGGCCCGCGGTCGATCAGGCCCTCGTGCTTGAGGATGCCCAGCGCCTCGCGAATAGTGTTGCGGGACACGGAGAATTCGGCCGCCAAGCTCGTTCTCGGCCGGGCAGGCCGTCGCGGTAGGCGCCGGCGTGGATCTGCTGGCGCAGCACGTCGGCCACCCGGCGGGCCCGGTCGGCGCGGGGTCCGCGAATCGGCACGGCTACAGCCACGTCGCCACGCTAAGCCAGCTCAGGGCCGCTTCCGGGTGGCCGATCGGCGCCCGGGACGGCGGGCCGGGGTATTGCGCCGGGTGGATTTCAGCGTCCACCAGCCGATACCGCGCGCCCGCCGGCCATTGCGCCACCTGGGAACGGCGCCTTTCGATCCGGTGAGCGGAAAGCGGCCTACCTGACACCACGTTGTCGCCTCTGAGCGACAAGGTCTCAGTGTCGGGCGCCGTGGGACAGTCGCGGGGATGACGACCAACCGTGCGGAACGGTCACGCGTCGTTGGCAAGCGCCCGCGCTGCCCAGTCGCCATTAACGGCAGTGTACGGCCGCCTTGTCCGGTACGAGTTCGAAGACCGGGACCGCGCACCCACGGCGGCGGTTGCCGCGCCTCGTTGGGCTTCCAGCCGCGTCAGCGCGTCGTCGGTGAACACCGACAACCCCAGTTCGGGGTTGTATCCGTGGATTTCCTTGACGTCGAGTTGGGCCAGGAAGTACAGGATCTCCTTGGACACCACCTGGCCGGGCACCAGCACCGGGAAGCCGGGCGGGTAGGGCACCACGAATGTGGTGGACACCAGCTTCCTGCCCTCGGCGATCCGCCGCCCGGCGCTGCCGATCTGCACGTACTCGCGATCGGACTCCTCGTAGCCCGCGTAGAACGCCGACCGCATGTCACCGAAGGCGCAGGCGTCGACGGGCCGGAACGCGATGTCGAATTCGCTGAAGTCGGGCAGGTGCGGCAGATCCTCGGTGATCTCCTCGACGCGGCGCTCGTGCAGGGTCACAGTCGGCCACGCTGGCCGCATTCCTCGCTCCCGATCGAGGTCGGTGGCCACCCGGCGCAGCACGTCGAGCAGGTGATGCACGCTCGACCAGGTGACGCCGATGGTGAAGATCAGCAGCACGCTGTTGATCGAGGTCTTGTTGATCTGGATGCCGAAGCGCTCCATCAGGATCTTCTCGCGGAAGTCGTAGCCGTTCATGCCGGTGTTGCCGAGGAACAGCGTGACCCGCGTCGGGTCGAGCACGAACTGATCGGACCGCCACGCCTCGTTCCACTCCGCCAGCGCGCCCTGCCTGACCTCGCGATAGGAGCTGACCGCGGATGCCCGGAATTCCTCGGGCACCAGGTCGGCTTCGTCGAGGATGCGGAACCACTTGCTGATCAGCCGGTCCTTGCGGACGCGGTGCCGGAAGACCAGCGCCATGTCGTAGACCTGCCGGACCAGCTGGAAGCCCTCGATGTCGACCTGCCGGCGCGCCAGGTCCAGCGAGGCGAGCAGTTGCTGGTTCGGCGAGGTCGAGGTGTGGGTCAAGAACGCCTCGCCGAACGCGTCGCGGGCCCGCGAATTGAAATCGCTGGTCCCGGACGTGAATCATCGACGACTGCCGAAACGCCGACAGCGACTTGTGCGTCGAGTGGGTGGCGTAGACCCGCACCCGCGCCCTGGCGGGGTCGGGCAGCAGCCGGTGGTTCACCCACTCCGAGCGCGGGATCCCCTCCATCGACGCGGCCCACTTACGGTATTCCGCAGCGTATTCCGGTGACGCCAGCATCTGCTCGAGGCGGTCCGCCGACACCATCGCGGTCCGCTGCCGGGCCCACGGCACCGCGGTGGCGAACGCGTACCACGCCTCGTCCCACAGGAAGCAGATGTCCGGCTTGATCGCCAGCACTTCCTCCATCACCCGCTGCGGGTTGTAGACGACGCCGTCGAAGATGCAGTTGGTGAGCAACAGCATGCGCACCTTGTCCAGCTGCCCGGCCGCCTCGAGGTCCAGCAGCGCCTTCTTGATCGTCTCCAGCGGCACCGCGCCGTAGATCGCGAACTGCGGTAGCGGATAGGCGTCCAGGTACAGCGGGTAGGCGCCGGCCAGCACCAGACCGTAGTGGTGCGACTTGTGGCAGTTGCGGTCGATCAGCACGATGTCGCCCGGCCGGGTCAGGGACTGCACGACGATTTTGTTGGCGGTCGAGGTTCCGTTGGTGACGAAGTACGTCTGGTTGGCGTGCCAGGTGCGCGCGGCCTTGTCCATCGCTTTCTTGATGTTGCCGTGCGGGTCCAGTAGCGAGTCCAGGCCGCCCGAGGTGGTCGAGGTCTCGGCCATGAAGATGTTGCGGCCGTAGAACTCGCCCATGTCCTGCAATGACTTTGAGTTGAAGATGCTGGCGCCACGCGCGATGGGCAATGCGTGGAATTGGCCGACCGGCGCTTCCGCGTAAGCACGTAGGGCGTCGAAAAATGGTGTGGCGAAACGATTTCGCAGGCCGGCCAGCACCGTGCTGTACAGATCCGTGACGTCGTTGAGCCGATAGAACGTCCGCTCGTAAACGTCGTGTTCCTCATCGTTGCCCGCCGCGATCGACTCGTCGGTGAGCAGGTACAGGTCGATATGCGGCCGCAACTCACGGATCCACTCGCCGCATTCGATGCAGTCCGTGCCGCAGTCACGGCTGACCTGGTCGTCGCTGACGCCCAGCAGGGTGTTCATCAACGGCACCCGGTCGCGGGAGCGCAACGGGACGTCGTGGCGGATGATCGCGGCTTGAATCTCGCCGTTCAGCGCTACGGCGGTGATGGCGTCCTCGACGCTGGGCACCACCAAGAGCTCGAACTGCACGTCATCAGATGAGCTGCGCAACGCCCGCAGGCTTTCGGCCAGGCAGTCGGGTCCCATGGGCGAGTCGTCGGCGAGCAGCACCGTGTAGAACTGCTGCTGTTTGGCTTGGGCCACCAACTCCTGGTCGGCCAACGGGGCAGAATGTGTCGAAAAGTGCTGTGCGGTCCCCATATTCGGAGAGCAGGCGCACCGCCAGCGACACCTCGTCCGCGAGCCGCACCGTCGACAGTCTTTCGAGGTGAGCGCGGAAGGTCGCCAGGTTCTCCGCCCCGGGATACAGCCAGTACCGCTCGTAAGCGCCGAGGCGGTCCATCAGCCGCCTGACCTTCGCCACCTCGTGCGATTTGTCCAGCCCGGCGAGGTCGACCTCGGCCAGGTGACGGCACGCGTCGTCCAGCAGGTTCCACGTGTCGATACGCGTGTACGACGGGTTGGCCACCGCCGCCAACGCGGAGACCCGCAGTCGTCGCGTGTAGGCACTGTAGGGATTCATGTCGTCACCTGTTCTTCTGGTGCGGGGTGCGGCCGTCAGTGCATTTCACAGGCGGTGTCGTGGTGTCCGATACTGCGCTACCGCCGTAAATATCCACCGACGGCGACCTGAACGGCTCGTACAAATCAGCGCCCGCTGGACCCATTGTTATCCGGTCTGGGCTGCGCACGCGATCTTTTCGCTCAGTATCAACAGGATCGGTCAGCGCTCGGGTTCGTCACCGTCGACGACCCGCCGGCCAGAGCCGGGTGCTGTCCATCCACCGCAGCATCGGGAGCTCGCGGCTGCGCGCCGGCAGGTCGGCGACGTCGCCGAGCGACCTCACGACGGCCTGGGTCAGACCCATGAGGGCGGCCATCACCGGCAGTAGCGGCTGCAGCGGCTTGGCCGCCGAGCGCACGGTGCTGATGCGGCGCGCCACGATCAGACGCTCGATCGAGTGATACAGCCAGGCACCCACACCCAGGGCATAGATCGAGAGCGCCGACGCGACAATGGTCAGCCCGTAAGCAGCGCAGACCACGGCGCCCAGCACCACCGTCGCAGCCAGGACGGCGGCGAGTAGGCGCGGAGCTCCAGGCGGCTCATGACGGCGGTTCGGGGGTCTCCGGTGTTCCAGGCGCGGCCGAACGCGTGGCCTCCCGGACCGCTTGGGCGGCCGCCCGGATCTGCGGCGTCACCAGCATGACCTGCCCAAGGACGCCGTTGACGAAGCCCGGCGATTCGTCGGTGGACAACTCCTTGGCCAGCTGTACGGCCTCGTCGACGGCGACCGGCTCCGGCACGTCGTCGGCATACAGCAGCTCCCACACCGCAACTCGCAGGATGGCGCGGTCGACCGCCGGCAGCCGGTCCAGCGTCCAGCCCTGCAGATGGGTGCTGATCAGGTCGTCGATATGGGCGATCTGGTCGCCGACGCCGCGCGCCACCGCGACCGTGTACGAGTGCAGCGCCGCGACGTCGGCGTTGGTTTGCGCCAGCGCGGTGCGCACGTCGGCCGTCTCGCTCGGGCTCAGGCCGCGGGCGTCGGCTTCGAAAAGCAGGTCCACGGCGCGCTTGCGGGCCTGATGGCGTCCCTTGACAGGCCTCGCGTGCTTCGGCGGTTTACCGTCCGGCATGGTCAGGAGTTGACCCGGCCCAGGTAGCTGCCGTCGCGCGAGTCCACCTTCAGCTTGTCCCCGGTGTTGATGAACAACGGCACTTGGAGTTCCGCACCGGTCTCCACGGTCGCCGGCTTGGTGCCGGCGCTGGACCGGTCGCCCTGCAGCCCCGGCTCGGTGTGGGTGACCACGAGTTCGATCGACACCGGAAGCTCGAGGTACAGGGGTGCTCCGTCGTGGAAGGCCACCTGCACCGGCAGGCCCTCCAGCAGGAACCGGGCGGCGTCGCCGACCAGCGATTCCGGCAGCGGGTGCTGTTCGTAGTCCTGGCTGTCCATGAACACGAAGTCCGAACCGTCGCGGTACAGGTAAGTGGCGTCGCGCCGGTCGACGGTGGCGGTATCCACCTTCACGCCGGCGTTGTAGGTCTTGTCGACGACCTTGCCCGACAGCACATTCTTCAGCTTGGTGCGCACGAAGGCCGGGCCTTTTCCGGGTTTGACGTGCTGGAACTCGGTGATCGTCCACAGCTGTCCGTCGATTACCAGGACGAGCCCGTTCTTGAAGTCGGCAGTGCTTGCCACGGTCGGTCTATCTCCTACAGGATGGCGAATTTTCCAGGACCGGGCTTTTGCCCGGTAGCGGGTTCCGGTTATGCCAGAACGGGTGCCGACGCCCCAGCGAACAGAACGGACACCGGATGCAGCTTACCCGCGCTCAGCTAGGCCAGAATCGCCAGCTCTTTGGGGAAACGAGTCAGCAGCTCCGCGGTCTGCTTGGTGTTTTCCGCCGCATCGTCGGCGACGACCAGGGTGTCCTCGATGCGGACACCGCCGCGCCCGGGCAAGTAGACGCCGGGCTCCACCGTCACCACGGAGCCGGCAAGCAGTGTCCCGGCCGAGGTGGCACCGATTCCCGGTGCTTCGTGGATCTGCAGCCCCACCCCGTGTCCCAAACCGTGGCTGAATGAGCTCCCCGTAGCCCGCGTCGACGATCAGCTGGCGCGCCGCGCCGTCCACCTCGCGAAGATCGGCACCCGGCCGCAGCGCCTCCCGGCCGGCCCGCTGCGCGTCGGCGACCAGCTGGTAGATCTCCAGCTGCCAGTCCGCGGCCTTGCCCAGCACGAACGTGCGGGTCATGTCCGAGTGATAGCCGGCGACCAGCGCGCCGAAGTCGATCTTGACGAAGTCGCCGTCGGCGAGCACCGCGTCGGTCGGCCGGTGGTGTGGGATCGCCGAATTCGGCCCGGCGGCCACGATCGTCTCGAACGAAATCGCGTCGGCGCCGTGATCGAGCATCAAGGCCTCGAGCTCGCGGCTCACCTCACGCTCGGTTCGGCCCGGCCGCAAACCGCCGCGCGCCACCAGGTCCTTCAGCGCGGCGTCGGCGGCCTCGCAGGCCAGCCGCAGCAGCGCCACCTCGCCGGCGTCCTTGATCTCGCGCAGCGCTTCGACCGTTCCGGCGGCCCGCACCAGCTCGGTCTTTCCGTTGCGTTCGCTCACCTCATTGGTCAGTGCGTCCAAGCCGTCCACCGTGACCACATTGCTTTCAAAGCCCAGCTTGGACACGCCCGCGTCGGCCGCCTGACCCACCAGGTGGCGCCCGACCGCCCGCTCGATGGCGATCTCGAGACCAGCTGCCTGCTCCGCGGCCTGGGTGCGGTAGCGGCCGTCGGTGGCCAAAACGGCGCCGCGATCGTCGGCGAAGACCAGCAACGCGCCGTTAGATCCGGAAAAACCCGATAGATAACGCACGTTATTCAGGTCCGTGACCAGCATCGCGTCCAGCCCGCTGGCACCGATCTGAATTTTTAAATTGTCTCGACGCTGGGAATGTGTCACGACAGACGACGGTACTCGCTACGCTGATTGGCCATGAGTAACTGGATGGTGCGCGGGTTGGCGTTCGCTGCGGTGATGGTCGTCGTCCGGTTGTTTCAGGGGGCGATCATCAATGCGTGGCAGACGCAGGCCGGGCTGGTAAGCGTGACACTGCTGCTGCTGTTCATCATCGGCGTAGTCGTGTGGGGGGTGCTGGACGGCCGGGCCGACGCTAAAGCCAACTCGGATCCGGATCGCCGCCAGGACCTGGCGATGACTTGGCTGCTGGCCGGCCTGTTCGCCGGGATCCTGAGCGGGGCCGTCTCCTGGCTCATCTCGCTGTTCTACAAGGGCCTCTATACCGGGGGTCTGATCAACGAGGTGACGACGTTCGCGGCGTTCACCGCGCTCTGCGTGTTCCTGCCCGGCATCATCGGCGTGGCTGTCGGCCGCTGGCGGGTGGACCGGCAGTTCGAGAAGGAGCCGGAGAAGCACCACGGCCTCGGCGTTAAAGAGGAGCGGGGTGACACCGACGTGTTCGACGCCGCCCGCGGCGACGATGCGCCGACCGGTGAGGTGCCCGTGCAGCATTCCGGGGCGCAGCCGGAGGCGCAGACGTCGTCGGTGGCCACTGCCGAACGCGAAGCGCCCACCGAGACGATCCCGACGGTCGAGCGGGACTCACCCACCGAAACGATCCCGACGGGCCGATGGGGAGCGTCCACCGATGACGCCAAAACCGAGGTGATTCGTACCGACACCGATCCGAAGCACGCAAGCCCGGAGTCGGAGAAGTAAGGACTAGCCGCTAGTCCTGCGGCGTCTCGGCCAGGTAGCGCAGCGCAAGCAGGTAGCCCTGCACGCCCAGCCCGACGATCACTCCGGTCGCCACCGGGCTGAGATACGAGTGACGCCGAAACTCCTCGCGGGCATGCACATTGGAGATGTGCACCTCGATCAGCGGTGCTCGCAGCTCCGCGCACGCATCGCGCAGCGCCACCGAGGTGTGGGTCAGACCACCGGCGTTGAGAATCACCGGCTCCCCCGCATCGGCGGCCGAATGAATCCAGTCCAGCAGCTCGGCTTCGTTATCACTTTGCCGCACAACGGCTTTGAGACCAAGCGCGGTGGCCTCACGTTCGATGACGGCGGCCAGCTGTTCGTGCGTGGTGTCCCCGTAGACCTCAGGCTCGCGACGGCCCAGCCGGCCCAGGTTGGGGCCGTTGATGACGTTGACTGTCTTGCTCATGGCGCACAAACTCCCGCGTAGGCCGTCACCAGCAGACCCGGGTCCGGTCCCACCAGGCGGCCCGGTTTGGCCAGCCCGTCGAGAACCACGAACCGCAGCACACCGGCGCGGGTTTTCTTGTCTCCGGCCATGTATTCCAGCAGCTGCGGCAATGCGTCGGGGTCGTAGCTGACCGGCAGGCCCAGCGAAGTCAGGACGGCGCGATGGCGCGCGGCGGTGTCGTCGTCGAGCCGGCCGGTGAGCCGGGCAAGCTCGGCCGCGAATACCAGGCCCACCGATACCGCGGCGCCGTGCCGCCACTGGTAGCGCTCCCGGCGTTCGATGGCGTGGGCCAAAGTATGTCCGTAGTTGAGGATTTCGCGCAGCTCGGATTCTTTTTCGTCGGCGGCGACCACCTCGGCCTTGACCGCGATCGCGCGCCGGATCAACTCCGGCAGCACGTCACCTTTCGGGTCCAACGCCGCTTCCGGGTCGGCTTCGATGAGGTCCAGGATCACCGGATCGGCGATGAACCCGGCCTTGACCACTTCGGCCATCCCGGCGACGATTTCGTTGCGCGGCAACGTTTCCAAGGTGGCCAGGTCGACCAGGACGGCCAGCGGCTGATGAAAGGCACCGACAAGGTTCTTGCCGGCGTCGGTGTTGATGCCGGTCTTGCCGCCCACCGCCGCGTCGACCATGCCGAGCAACGTGGTCGGCACATGCACGATCGAGACGCCACGCAGCCAGGTGGCCGCCGCGAAACCCGCGACGTCGGTGGCAGCTCCGCCGCCGAGGCTGACCAGGGCATCCTTGCGGCCAATTCCGATGCGGCCCAATACTTCCCAGATGAAACCGACGACCGGCAGCTCCTTCCCCGCCTCGGCGTCGGGGATCTCGATGCGGTGCGCGTCGATGCCTTGGTCGGCCAGGTAGCTGCGAATCGCCTCGGCGGTCTGCGCCAGTACCGGTTGATGCAGGATCGCTACCCGGTGCCGGCCGCCGAGTAGCTCACCCAACTCGTTGAGCAATCCGGTGCCGATCACCACCGGGTACGGCGGGTCGACGGCCACCTGCACGGTGACCGGTCCAGTGGATTCGGTCATGTGGTTGCCTCGGCACCGGGGGTTACCGGCTGTTGGGTGTTCTTCAGGCTTGGCAGCCGGGACGTGATGTAGCGCACCACCGCGCCGGGATTGCGGCGGTTGGTGTCGACCCGGATGGTCGCGACGCGCCGGTACAGCGGAATTCGTTTCGCCATCAGGTCACGGTATTTCTCGGTGCGGTTGCCTCCGGCCAGCAGGGGTCGTACGGAGGTGCCGCCGGTGCGCCGCACACCTTCTCGGGCACCGATCTCCAAGTAGATGACGGTATGGCCGGCGAGCGACTCGCACACCCCGGGGGTGGTGACCGCGCCACCGCCGAGCGACACGACACCGTCCTGGTCGGCCAGCGCCGCGCGCACCACGTCTTCTTCGATGCGGCGGAATTCCTGCTCGCCGTCGGTGGCGAAGATGTCGGGGATGGCGCGGCCGGTCTGCTGCTCGATCAGCACGTCGGTGTCGACGTAGCCGACGCCCAGTGCCTTGGCCAGCCGACGCCCGATGGTCGATTTGCCCGAGCCCGGCAATCCGACGAGTACCGCCCTGGGTGTCACGGCGCGCCTACCCGGACGCCTTGGCCCGAGCTGTCGGCATCTCGTGCTCGGCGACCGCCCGCTGGTAGGCCTCGATGTTGCGGCGGGTTTCGGTCAGCGAATCGCCGCCGAACTTGTCCAGCGCGGCGCGGGCCAGCACCAGCGCCACCATGGTCTCGACGACGACCCCGGCGGCCGGCACCGCGCACACGTCGGAGCGCTGGTGGATGGCGACGGCCTCGTCACCGGTGGCCATGTCGACGGTGGCCAGTGCCCGCGGCACGGTCGAGATCGGCTTCATCGCCGCCCGCACCCGCAGCGGCTGGCCGTTGGTCATGCCGCCTTCCAGGCCGCCGGCCCGGTTGGTCGACCGGACCACCCCGTCGGGCCCCGGGTACATCTCGTCGTGGGCCTGGCTGCCGCGGCGGCGCGCGGTCTGGAAGCCGTCGCCGATCTCCACGCCCTTGATCGCCTGAATGCCCATCACGGCGGCGGCCAGCTGGCTGTCCAGCCGGGCGTCGCCGCTGGTGAACGATCCCAGCCCGACCGGCAGGCCCAGTGCGACGACTTCGACCACGCCGCCGAGGGTGTCGCCGTCCTTCTTGGCGGCCTCGATCTCGGTGATCATCGCCTCTTCGGCCGCCTTGTCGAAGGCACGCACGGGGCTGGCGTCGATCGCGGCCAGGTCCCCGGCGTCCGGCGGCGGGCCGTCGTAGGGTTCCGACGGGCCGATCGCGATGACGTGTGAGAGCACCTCGACGCCGAGCGCCTGGCGCAGAAACGACCGGGCGATCGTCCCCGCCGCCACGCGGGCGGCGGTCTCCCGGGCGCTGGCCCGCTCCAGCACCGGCCGGGCGTCGTCGAAACCGTACTTGAGCATGCCCGCGTAGTCGGCGTGGCCGGGGCGGGGCCGGGTGAGCGGAGCATTGCGGGCGATATCTGCCAGTTCGGCGGGGTCGACCGGGTCGCTGGCCATCACGGTTTCCCACTTCGGCCACTCGGTGTTGCCGATCTCGATGGCGATGGGGCCGCCCAGGGTGATGCCGTGGCGCACACCGCCCAGCACGGTCACCGCGTCCCGCTCGAACGCCATCCGGGCGCCGCGGCCGTAACCGAGCCGGCGACGGGCCAACTGGTCGGCGATTTCGGTGGAGGTGACCTCCACACCGGCGACCATGCCTTCGACCACGGCTACCAGCGCGCGGCCATGGGACTCTCCGGCGGTGATCCAACGCAACACGAGTCTCATTCTCCCATGGGGGCGCACGCGGACTTAAATCCGAGCACTGCCTCAGAAGAAACTGGTGTCGGGCAGTTCGGCGCCGTTGACGGCGAGGTCGCCGAGCACCCGCGCCTTGTAGACCGTCGGGTTGTGCGAGAACAGCGTCCGCAGGTTGCGCCAGTGCCGGTCCAACAGCGCCGACGCCTGTATTGCGGAGGCACCGCCCACATCGAAGATGCGTGAGGCCGCCCGCAGCGCGGGCTCCTGGATCGCGACCTTGACCCGGGCGGCGGCGATCGAGGACCTGCGTTCCAGTTCGGGATCGATCCCGGTTTCGCGCGCCGCGTCCAGCGCGGGGGCGAGTTCGGCCGCCGCGCTGCGTACCAGTGCGTGCGCGGTGTAGGCCACCGCGTCGATCTCGCCGACAATCTGCAGCAACTGCGGGTCGGCGGTCGGCTCGTCGACGCTGGCGAAGGTGTAGGTGCGGCGCCGCCCGCGCACCAGCGCCGCGGCGTCTGCCGTCAAGCTGCGCAGGATCCCGGCGGCGACCGCGTGCAGATACAGCTGCATCAGCGCACCCCGGGCGCGGTCCAGACCGATCGTGGCGCCCAGCGGGAATACTTCGTCGGCCGCGACCTCGACGTCATGGAATACCGTCGTGCCGCTGCCCGTCTGGCGCTGACCGATGCCGTCCCAGTCGTCGACGTGCTCGACGCCGGCCCGGTCTACCGGAATCACCACGGCGGTCGGGGCGCCGTCGTCGTCCTGCGCGGTGATCCGCAGGTAGTCGGAGAACTGTGCGCCGGTGCTGTAGAACTTCTGCCCGCGCAGCCGCAACCCGTCCTCGCCTGCCACCAGCCGGGTGTCACGGTTGTTGCCCCCCACCGACTTCAGGCTCTGTTCGGAGTTGGCCCCGCCGATCAAGCCGCCCTCGGCGACCACCGCGAGCCACCGATCACTGCCCGGGCGCTGCGGCCTGATGTGCAGTTCCTCGACCAGCGCATGGTGCACTCGCAAGATGTGCGCCAGATCGGGGTCGGCCGCGGCAAGCGCGACGAGGTGGTCGAAGAATTCGGGCACCGGGTAGCCCGCGCCTCCGTGTTCGCGCGCCAATCGCACGGCGCCCAACCGGTGCTCCCGGACGAGTTTGAGTCCGAGCAGGGGCGGCTCGGTCCCGCCTTCGGCCAAGCGCAGGCGGTAGTCCGCAGCGATCTCGGCGAGCACCTGATCGAGCGCCGATCCAACTGCCATGTGTGTCAAAACCTTTCGAAGTTCGTCGGCCAGCCCCGAAAAGGTATGCGCGCGCAGCCATACCGGCAACGATTTCCTGCGCGACAATTTTTAAGCGGGCAAGCCCAGCAGGGCCACACCGGCCGCACCCGCCGTCGCCAGGCACATCGATGGACCGTGCGGCACGGTGTGCCCGCCACGCAGCGTCGCGGCCACCCCACCAACGCGGTCAACAGCGGCGCGGCCAGCGCCGCCAGAAACCACACCGCGGCGCCGAAGCAGCCGGCCAGCCCGCCCAGACCGATCGCCAGCTTCACGTCGCCGGCCCCCATCCCGGCCGGTGCCACCAGATGCACCAGCAGATACAGCCCGGCCAGTGCCGCCGCGCCGGCCAGCGCGGGCAAGCCGCGCCCGGCGCAGGCGGCGACCAGCAGGATCACGCCGGCCCCGGGCAGCGTCAGCGCGTTGGGTAGTCGCCGTTGCCGGATGTCGTAACAGCTCAACGCCGCCAGCCAGCCCAGCACCAGGGCGGCCACCACGATCCGCATGCGCGGCAGGTTAATCCAGCGCCTCCAAAGCGCAAGTCATCGCCTCGCGCGGCGCGGGCAGCCCGGTGAATTGCTCCACCTGCGCGAAGGCCTGATGCAGCAGCATCTGCAGGCCGTTGATCACTCGGCCGCCCGCCGCGGCCACCGCGGCGGCCAGCGGTGTGGGCCAAGGATCGTAGACCGCGTCCAGCAGCACCGGGATCGTCGCGAAGGCGCCGGCATACCGCGCGGCCACGTCGGCCGGGATGGTGCTGACCAGGACCTCCGCGGCCGCCACCTCGTCGGCTAACTCCCCGCCGTCCAGCCCGCAGAACCGCGTCGCGACGCCGATCCGCGTTCCCAGATCCACCAACCGGGCCGCCTTGTCCGGGTTGCGCGCCACGACGGTGATGCCGCTGACGCCCAGTTGGGCCAAGCCCACCACGGCCGCGGGCGCGGTGCCGCCCGATCCACAGACCAGCGCTTGTCCCGAGGCTGACCCGATCGCGCCGGCGACGCCGTCGACGTCGGTGTTGTCGGCCCGCCAGCCGCGCGGTGTGCGCACCAGGGTGTTGGCCGATCCCACCAGCTCCGCGCGTTCGGTGTGCTCGTCGGCGAACCGCAGGGCGGCGAACTTGCCCGGCGCCGTCACCGACACGCCGACCCACTCCGGCCCGAATCCGCCGACGACACCCGGCAGCTCCTCGGCGCCGCACTCGATGCGGTCATAGGTCCAGTCGTCCAGG
Source organism: uncultured Actinomycetota bacterium (assembly GCA_963832935.1). Taxonomy (GTDB): domain Bacteria; phylum Actinomycetota; class Actinomycetes; order Mycobacteriales; family Mycobacteriaceae; genus Mycobacterium. The sequence continues at coordinate 137,681 of CAWHWA010000003.1, read as the reverse complement.
CCCAGCGCGCGATAGGCGGCCAGGTGCAGTTGCGGGGATTTCGAATGGGCGATCGGCGATCCGAGGACCGCCGCTTTCCGGGGAGGCGCCGCGCTAGCGCGGCGTGCTGTCGAGGACACCGTTGTGCTTCGCCAGCTCGATATTGGCCAGATGCTGCTTGTAGTCCCTGGTGAACAGCGTGGTCCCCTGGGCGTCGATGGTGACGAAGTACAGCCAGTCGCCCGGCTCGGGATGCTCGGCGGCATGCAGCGCGTCGATCGCCGGGCGAACAGATCGCCGTGGCGGGCAGACCCTGAGAGACGTAGGTGTTCCATGGCGTCTTCTGGGCCCGGTCGGCGTCGCTGGTGGCCACCTCGCGGCGGTCCAGCGGATAGTTCACGGTCGAGTCGAACTCCAGCGTGTGGTGAGCATTCAGCCGGTTGTAGATGACCTGCGCCACCTTCGCGAAGTCCTGCGAATTGGATTCCTGCTGCACCAGCGACGCCACCACCAGGATGTCGTAGGGCGACAGCTTCATCGCCTGGGCGGTGTCCATCAGCGCGGACTGCGTGTACACCACGGCTCCGGCGCTGATCAGGTTCGCCAGGATGTCCTGGGCCGAGGCCGAGGGATCGACGTTGAAGGTCCCGGGCGCGATCAGGCCCTCGATCCGGCGATGATCGTTGCCCAGCTCGGTGACGGGCTGAACGGCCCAGGCCGGCACGGACAACACGTTGGGTGGGGTGTTGCCGGCCGCGGCACGCAGGTCGTCCGTCGAGACGCAGTGCTTGTCGCCGTCGAGATCCACACAGGTGGCGCGGGAGAGCAGCGTCAGGATTCCGGGTGTCACCACGTTGGTCTTCATGTCGGTGGTGTCGTCGAGCTGACGGCCTTCCGGGATGACCAGCTTGCCCACCCGGTTGCTGCGGATCGGTCAGCCGCGCGACGGCGGAGGCCGCGGGTATTTCGGTGCGCATCCGGTAGTAGCCGGGCTGGATCGAGTTGATCGTGGCGTTGCCGTGCGCGGCGTTGATGAATGCCCGGACGGTGGCGATCACTCCCTGGTTGTGCAGTGTCTCGCCGACCATCGTGGTCGAGTCGCCGGCTTGTATCTGAATCACGATGTCGCGCTTGCCGGTTCCGCTGTAGTCGTCCCCGCCGCCGAACACCGTGTGCCACAGCTTGGAGCCGACGAAGACCGTCGCCACCACGATCACGACGAGCACGCCCAAGGCGATACGGCCGGTGTAGCGCCGTCGACGCTTTCCCCGCTCAGCCTTGTTCCGGGCGAGCCGGCTCATGCGGTGCCGGGGCGGCCCGACTGCCTCCGGCTCGGCCCGTTGCCGCCGTGCGCTGTCGACCATCGGTGGCATCCCCCGCCTGGGCCCCGGACTCAGCCACAGTGGCGCGGCGCTGATCGAGCCAGCTCTGCAGGATCGCCACGGCCGCCGCCTGGTCGATCACCGCCCGCTGCTCCTTGGCCCGCACTCCCGCCTCGCGCAGTGAACGCTGCGCGCTGACGGTGGTCAGTCGTTCGTCGGCGAGCCGCACCGGTGTCGGCGCCACCCGCCGGGCCAGCGCCTCGGCCACATCGATCGCGTCGAGCGCCGACGGGCCGGTGCGGTCGGCCAGCGTCCGGGGCAGTCCGACGATCACCTCGACCACGTCCAGTTCGGCTGACGAGCTCGGCCAGCCGTCGCAGGTGTTTGCCGGAGCGGTCGCGGCGCACCGTTTCCACCGGGGTGGCCAGGATGCCGTCGGGGTCGCTGGCGGCCACGCCGATCCGCACACTGCCCACGTCGATACCGAGCCGCCGTCCGCGTCCGGGGTCCTGGTTAGGGTCGCCGGGCCGGTCGGGCAGGCGGTGCTGTGCGGAGACCACTCAGCTGACCCGCGCTATCACGGCGATCTCGGCGCGGACCGCCTCGAGCGCCGCGTCGATGCCGGTCGGATTCTTTCCGGAGCCCTGCGCCAGGTCGGCCTTGCCGCCGCCACGGCCGTCGACGGCCGCGGCAAGCTGTTTGACCAGGTCGTTGGCGCGGATCCCGAGATCTTGGGCGGCCGGATTGGCGGCGACCGCATAGGGCACGGTGTCGCCGTCACCCTCAGACGATGAGCGCGACCACCGCGGGATCGCTGCCCAGCTTGCCGCGGATGTCGCCGACCAGGGAGCGCAGGTCGGCCGCCGTCATCCCGCCGGACATCCGTTGCGCCACCACACGGACGTTACCGATGCGCTCCGCACCGGCCGCGGCATTCGGCCGCGGCGCTCGCGCGCTGGCCAGCCGGGCGCGTTCGAGTTCCTTCTCGGCGGCCTTGAGCCGCTCGACCAGATTGGCCACCCGGGCCGGCACCTCTTCGGACGGCACCTTCAGCGACGACGCCAGCCCCGCCATCAGCGCCCGCTCCTTGGCCAGGTGCCGGAACGAGCTCCAGCCCGACGTAGGCCTCGACCCGGCGCACCCCGGAACCGATCGACGATTCACCCAGGATCGTCACCGGACCGATCTGCGCCGAGTTGTGCACATGGGTGCCGCCGCACAGCTCCAGCGAGAACGGCCCGCCGATCTCCACCACCCGTACTTCGTCGGGATAGGCCTCACCGAAGAGCGCCATCGCACCCATCGCCTTGGCCTTCTCGAGCTGCTCGTTGAAGGTGTGCACCTCGAAGTCGGCTTGCACGGCCTCGTTGGTCACCTCTTCGATCTGGCTGCGCTGGTCGTCGGTCAACGGCCCCTGCCAGTTGAAGTCGAAGCGCAAGTAGCCCGGACGGTTCAGCGATCCGGCCTGAACGGCGTTGGGGCCCAACACTTGTCGCAGCGCGGCGTGCACCATGTGGGTACCCGAGTGCCCCTGGGTGGCGCCCTTGCGCCAGCCCGCGTCCACCGCCGCGATCACGGTGTCGCCCTCGACGAATTCCCCGGACTCGACGTTAACCTGATGCACCCAAAGGGTTTTGGCGATCTTCTGCACGTCGGTCACCGCCGCCCGGCACTCTCGCCGGCACCCGTTCCGCTGATGGTGCCGATCATCGGCGATCTGCCCACCGGACTCGGCGTAAAGCGGCGTGCGGTCCAGGATCGAGTTCCACTCGATCCGCGCCGCCGCTTCCCGTGCGAGCCGTGCGCCACCACCGGAACCCGCTTGCCGTCGACGAAGATGCCCAAAATCCGCGCCTCGGAGGTCAACTCGTCGAATCCGGTGAACTCGGTGGGCCCGGCGTCGACCAGCTCGCGGTAAGCGGTCAAATCGGCGTGCGCGTGTTTGCGCGCGGCGGCGTCGGCCTTGGCACGGCTGCGCTGCTCGGCCATGAGTTCCCGGAAGCCGACTTCGTCGACCTGCAGGCCGGCCTCGGAGGCCATCTCAAGAGTGAGCTCGATCGGAAAGCCGTAGGTGTCGTGCAAGGTGAAGGCGTCCGAGCCGGAAACCACTGTGGCCCCAGCAGCTTTGGTGGTGCCGGCCACCTCGTCGAACAACTTCGAACCCGACGCCAGCGTGCGGTTGAATGCGGTCTCCTCGGCCACGGCGATGCGCCTGATCCGGTCGAAATCGGTGACGAGTTCGGGATACGACGGGCCCATCGCATCGCGCACGGTGGTCATCAGGTCATCGACGATCGGGTCGTCGATACCCAGCAGCTTGGCCGAGCGGATCACCCGGCGCAGCAGCCGGCGCAGCACGTAACCGCGGCCGTCGTTGCCCGGGCTCACCCCGTCGCCGATCAGGATCGCGGCGGTGCGACTGTGGTCGGCGATGACGCGGTAGCGCACGTCGTCGTCGTGGTTGCCGACGTCATAGCCGCGCGGGGCGCGTGCGGCCACCATGTCGATCACGGGCCGCAGCAGGTCGGTCTCGTAGACGTTGTGCACGCCCTGCAAGATGAACGCGACCCGCTCAACCCCCATGCCGGTGTCGATGTTCTTGCGGGGCAACGGTCCAAGTATCTCGAAGTCGGTCTTGCCGGTGCCTTCGCCGCGTTCGTTCTGCATGAACACGAGATTCCAGATCTCGATGTAGCGGTCTTCGTTGGCGATCGGGCCGCCGTCCACGCCGAACTCCGGGCCGCGGTCGTAATAGATCTCCGACGACGGGCCGCAGGGGCCGGGAATGCCCATCGACCAGTAGTTGTCTTCCATGCCGCGGCGCTGGATCCGCTCGGCCGGCAGGTTGGCGATCTCCCGCCACAGCTGCGCTGCTTCGTCGTCATCGAGATAGACTGTGGCCCAGATCTTTTCCGGGTTGAGCCCGTATCCCCCCTCGGAGACGCTGTTGGTCAACAGGTCCCACGCCAATGCGATGGCTTCGCGTTTGAAGTAGTCGCCGAAGGAGAAGTTGCCGGCCATCTGGAAGAAGGTGTTGTGCCGGGTGGTGATGCCCACCTCGTCGATATCCGGGGTGCGGATGCACTTCTGGATGCTGGTGGCCGTCGCGTAGGGCGGTGTGCGTGCGCCTAAGAAGAACGGCACGAACTGGACCATGCCGGCGTTGACGAACAGCAGGTTGGGGTCGTCGAGGATCACCGATGCGCTCGGCACCTCGGTGTGACCCGCCTTCACGAAATGATCAAGAAATCTCTTCCTGATCTCGTGTGTCTGCACTCTTTTTCCGCTTCTTCCTTGCGTTGAGGTCGAATTCCAGCCTATTCGCCGGATTATTGGGAGACCGTCGAACGACGCGTTTCGACCGCTCACAGTACCGGTCCCGGCGCCGTCCACTACCTGGCAGCTAGCCCTCCAAAAAGCTCAATCGCACCGACCGCCGCGGGTTGTCCCGGTTGAGGTCGACCAAAACGATGCTTTGCCAGGTGCCCAGCTGCGGCTCGCCGGCCGCGACCGGCACCGTCACCGACGGCGCGACGAGCGCCGGCAACACATGGTCGGCGCCGTGGCCGGCCGAGCCGTGCGCGTGCCGGTAGCGGTCATCGCGCGGCAACAGCCGTTCCAGCGTGTCGACCAGGTCATCGTCGGAGCCGGCCCCGGTCTCGATGATCGCGACCCCGGCCGTCGCGTGCGGGACGAACACGTTGCACAGGCCATCCCCATAGGAGAAGCAAAACCTGCGCACCGCATCGGTCAGATCCACGATGCGACGACTCGTGGTGTCCACCTCGAGCACATCCGTATGCATCCGATCAAGACTACGGCGCGGCCCCGCTGACCAGCCAATCGTTTGTGAGCCGGGCCACACGCTTTAGGCAAGCCGCTGCCACGCCGCCGCCCGCGGTGTGGCCATTGCCACCGGTCATCGGCAGGAGGAAGGTATTTGGTGGGACCGGTGGCGCCACCGGGGCGCTGCCCCGAAGTAGTTAGGGATCCACCGTGTACGCACGCTCTTTCACCATCGAGGGGCAACCCTTGTCGGTCGACATCGGAATCGCGCATGTTCGCGATGTCGTCATGTCAGAACTGCACGAGCTCGACGGGTATGTCGGGCTGTCGCTGCTGGTCGACCGGCAATCCGGCCGCTGCATCGCCACCAGCTCCTGGGAATCCATCACGGCGATGCGCGCCAGCTCTGAGCGGGTGGCAATCATCCGTGACCACGTCGCGCTGATGTTCGACGGCAGCGCCAGCGTCGAAGAGTGGAACATCGTGTCGCTGCACCGCCGCCACCGGTCACCCGAGGGTGCCTTCGTGCGAGCGACCTGGCTCAAGGTGGTCCCCGATCAGCTCGAGCGATCCATGGACTTCTATCGGATGGCTGTGCTTCCGGAGATGGAGAGTCTCGACGGGTTCTCCAGTGCCAGCCTGATGATCGACCACCCGGCCGGTCGGCGAGCGGTGTCGTGCTCGACGTTCGACAGCCAAGAAGCGATGGCCCGAAACAGCGACGAGGCCAGCGAGTTACGCAGCAGGCGGGCGCGCGACTTGGGCGCCGAGATCATCGACGTCGCCGAGTTCGAGCTGGCGATCGCGCGCCTGCGGGTGCCCGAGTTGGTCTGAGCCCTAGCGCTTGCGGCGGATGATCGCGCGCAGCCGGTCCAGCCGTCCGGCAATCTCGCGTTCAACGCCGCGGCCGGTGGGCCGGTAGTAATCGACGTCCACCAGTTCATCCGGCGGATATTGTTGCGCGACAACGCCATCCGGGTGGTCGTGCGAGTATTTGTAGCCCTGCGCGTGGCCCAGTGCCGCCGCGCCCGAGTAGTGGCCGTCGCGCAGATGGGCCGGCACCAGCCCCGCGTTGCCCGCCTTGATGTCGTTCATTGCCGCGGCCAGTGCGGTGGTCACCGCGTTCGACTTCGGCGCAGTGGCCAGGTGAATGGTGGCGTGCGCCAGCGTCAGTTGCGCCTCGGGCATGCCGATCAGCGCCACCGTTTGGGCGGCGGCGACCGCGATCTGCAGCGCCGTCGGGTCGGCCATGCCGATGTCCTCGCTGGCCAGGATCACCAGCCGGCGCGCGAGGAACCGCGGATCCTCCCCGGCGACGAGCATGCGGGCCAGATAGTGCAGCGCGGCGTCGACGTCGGAGCCGCGCACCGACTTGATGAACGCGCTGATGACGTCGTAGTGCTGATCGCCGTCGCGGTCGTAGCGCACGGCGGCTTTGTCCAGGGATTGCTCGATGGCGGTGACCGTCAGCTCCTCGCCCGGCTGGACCGCCTCGGCAGCGACCTCCAGTGCGGTCAGGGCGCGCCGGGCATCGCCCGCGGCCAATTGCACCAGCAGGTCGACGGCCTCGGGCTGCGCGACGATCTGGCCGCCCAGGCCCGCGGGATCGTCGATCGCGCGCTGCACCACCGCGCGGATGTCGTCGGCCGTCAGCGGTCGCAGCTGCAGGATCAGCGAGCGCGACAGCAGCGGCGCTACGACCGAAAACGACGGATTCTCGGTGGTCGCCGCCACCAGCAACACCACCCGGTTCTCCACCGCGGACAGCAACGCGTCCTGCTGGGTTTTGGAGAACCGGTGCACCTCATCGATGAACAGCACCGTCTGCTCGCCGGAAAGGAGCGCCCTGCGTGCCGCATCGATGACCGCGCGGACGTCTTTGACGCCCGCCGACAACGCCGACAGGGCTTCGAACCGGCGGCCGGTCGCTTGCGAGACCAGTGCCGCCAACGTCGTCTTACCGCTGCCCGGCGGACCGTACAGGATGGCCGAGGCCACCCCCGATCCCTCGACCAGGCGGCGCAGCGGCGATCCCGGCGCCAGTAAGTGGTCCTGCCCGACGACTTCCTCCAGCGACGCCGGCCGCATCCGCACCGCCAGCGGGGCGCCGGCCGACACGCCCAGGGCATCGTTGGCCGTCTGCGATTCGCCGGGCAGGTCAAACAGACCGTCGGACACGGTTTCAGGCATACCACGCAGACCGCACAGGTATGCGCACCGGACGCGACGACCCCGAAGCAAGCAAAGCCCAATCCTCGCCCCTCGCCCGCATATTTGCTAAGTTCCGGGTTGCCTAGTTCCGCGTGTGTGCCTGCAAGCTATTCCGACAGCAAATTAGGACGGCAAATGAGCCAGCCCCCAGAACATCCAGGCGACCCGGCCGACCCCAGCGGCGGCAACCAGAACCCCCCGGACTACTCGCAACCGCCGCGCCACGCCGCGCCCGGTTATGGCGGACCGCCGCCCCCGCCCCCCGGCTACGGCCCCCCGCCGGGCGGCTACAACCCCGCAGGACCTCCTCCGGGCAGCGCACCGCCGCCCGGCTACGGAGCGCCGCCTCCCCCGCCCCCGGCTCGCGCACCCCCGGCCGTTACCCGCCACAGCCTGGCTACGGTGGCCCCGCCCCAGATCCGACTGCCCGGCCGTTCGATGTCGGGGAGGCGGTGAAGTGGGCGTGGGGCAAGTTCACGCAGAACGCCGCGGCGCTGATTGTTCCGGTCTTGATCTACGCCGCGGTGATCACCGTCTTCGCCCTTGTCGCCGCGCTTTTGCCGATGGTCTTCGGCCAGAGCACGAGCACCAGTTACACCAACAGCTACGGCGAGACCTCTAGTGGCGTCGAGATCAGCTACGGCCCCGCCTCGATCGCGGTCATGGTCGTCGGCTACGTGCTGGTCTTCATCGCGGTGATCTTCATGCACGCCGGGTTGGTCACCGGCAGCCTGGACATCGCCGACGGCAAGCCGGTGACCATTGGATCGTTCTTCAAGCCGCGCAATCTCGGCCCCGTGTTCGTCGCCGCCTTGCTGATCGCGGTCGGCGTCGTGGTCGGTTCGCTTCTGTGCATCGTGCCCGGGATCATCTTCGGATTCCTCACCTTGTTCACCATCCCGTTCGTCATCGACCGATCGCTTTCACCGGTGGAATCCATCAAGGCCAGCATCGCGACGGCGCGAGCCAACATCGGCCCGTCGGTGCTGTCGTGGCTCGTCCAATATGCGGTGGTGCTGGTTGGCGAACTGTTGTGCGGAGTGGGCATGATCGTCGCTTTCCCGATCTCCGTGCTGATCCAGGTCTACACCTACCGCAAGCTCTCCGGCGGTCAGGTCGTTGCGCTGGAGCAGCCCGGTTACCAGCCAGGACCGCCCGTTGGGCCCCCACCCGGATCGCTGCCCGCCTAGTTAGGACGGCAAATGAGCCACCCCCCGGGACCTCCAGACCCCTTCGGCGGCAACCAGAACCCTCCGGGCTACTCGCCGCCGCCCCCTTATGCCGCGCCGAGTTACGGCGCACCCCCTCCTCCGGGCTACGGCGCCCCGCCGACACCGCAATTCAGCGTGGGTGCGGCGTTCAGATGGGCTTGGAACGCCTTCACCACGAACGCCGTCGCGTTGATCGTGCCCACCCTCGTCTATGGTCTGCTGTTTGCCGCGGCCTCCACCGTGAACTTTGTGGGCCAAAACATGACCTCGAACGTGACACCCTACGACTCCTCCGACTACGACTTCGCTTTCGCGGCGAATCTCAGTCCCACCGGATTGGCCATCGTGGGGCTCGGCTACGTCGTCTCCTTGATTGTGACCGCGTATGCCCAAGCCGCGTTCCTCTCGGGATGCCTGGATATCGCGGACGGCCAGCCGGTGAGCATCGGATCCTTCTTCAAGCCACGCAACCTCGGCATGGCGTTTCTCGCCGCGTTCCTGGTCAGCATCGTCACCTCGATCGGCTATGCCGCGTGCTTCCTGCCCGGCGTCGTCGTGGGGATCTTCACCCAGTTCATCATCCTGTTCGTGGTCGATCGCTCGCAGTCCGCCATCAAGGGGTTCACGTCGGGCTTCTCGTTGGTCGGCTCGAATTTCGTCAATGCGCTGCTGGTGTGGCTGGTGTCCATGGCGGCGATCTTCGTCGGAGCGCTGGCGTGCGGCGTCGGCCTGTTGGTGGCGGCCCCCGTGGTAGCGCTCATCCTGACCTACGCCTACCGCAAGCTTTCGGGCGGTCAGGTCGTCGGACCGCAACAGCCCGGTTACCAGCCGGGACCGCCGGCCGGACCGCCATCGGGGCCGCTGCCCGCGTAGCCAAACCGGCTCCGCTAGACCGGCGGCGCGCTGCGGCGCTGCTGCCCGTGTGATGAGATCAGCGGTTATGAGCATCAAAGTTGCGCTGGAGCACCGCACCAGCTACACCTTTGACCGGCTGGTCGGAGGTATATCCCGCACGTCGTGCGGCTGCGCCCGGCCCCTCATTCGCGTACGGCCATCGAGGCCTACTCGCTGCGCATCGACCCCGCCGAGCACTTCATCAACTGGCAACAAGACGCGCTGGGCAATTTCCTTGCCCGGCTTGTGTTTCCAAACCCCATGCGCCAGTTGACCATCACCGTCGGACTCATTGCCGACCTCAAGGTGATCAACCCGTTCGACTTTTTCATCGAGGACTGGGCCGAAACATGGCCTCCCGCTTCCGGGTTGATCTACCCCAAAGAGCTCGCCGACGATCTCAAGCCGTATCTGCGGCCGGTCGACGAAGACGCCGAGGGCTCGGGCCCCGGCGAGCTTGCGCAGGCATGGATGCGCAACTTCTCGGTGCCCGACGGCACCCGCACCATCGACTTCCTGGTTGCGCTCAACCACGCGGTCAACGCCGACGTGGCCTACAGCCTGCGCATGGAAGCGGGTGTCCAGACACCTGACTTCACGCTGCGCACCGGCGTCGGCTCGTGCCGTGATTCGGCGTGGCTGCTGGTGTCGATCCTGCGCCAGTTCGGACTGGCCGCCCGGTTCGTGTCCGGCTACCTGGTGCAGCTGGCCTCCGACGTCCAAGCGCTCGACGGGCCGTCAGGGCCCGCCGCCGATTTCACCGACCTGCACGCGTGGACCGAGGTGTACATCCCCGGCGCGGGCTGGATCGGCCTGGATCCGACGTCGGGGCTGTTTGCCGGCGAGGGCCACATCCCGCTGGCAGCCACGCCGCATCCCTCGAGTCGCGGCACCCATCAGCGGCAGCACCGGCCCGTGCGAGACCACCCTGGAGTTCTCCAACACCGTCACCCGCATCCACGAGGATCCGCGCGTCACGCTGCCCTACACCGACGCGGCGTGGGAGACGATCCGTGCGGTCGGCCGCCGCGTCGACGAACAACTCGCCACCGGCGATGTCCGGCTGACGGTCGGCGGCGAACCGACCTTCGTGTCGGTGGACAACCAGGTCGACGAGGAGTGGACGATCGCCGCCGACGGCCCGCACAAGCGGGAGCGTGCATCCGATCTGGCTGCCCGGCTGAAAGCGGTGTGGGCTCCGCAGGGGCTGATCCATCGCGGACAAGGCACGGTGGTATCCCGGAGAGCCGTTGCCGCGCTGGCAGATTGGGCTCTACTGGCGCACCGACGGGCTACCGCTGTGGACCGACGACACGCTGCTGGCCGACCCGTGGACCACCGAGCCGACGAGTTCGACAGCGGATGGCGAGACGGCGCACCAGGTGCTCGCGGCGATCGCCGAGGATCTTGGGTTGCCGCTGTCCCAGGTGCGGCCGGCTTACGAGGACCCGTTGGCCCGGCTCGCGGCCAAAGTCCGCCTGCCAGAGGGTGACGCGGTGGAATCCAGCGACGACCTCACCGCCGACGAGGCCGCCGCCCGCGCCGCGCTCCTGGCACGGCTCGATGAAACCACTACGGCCCCAACGGCATTCGTGCTGCCGTTGCACCGCCGCGATGACGATGTCGGCTGGGCCAGTGCGAACTGGCAGCTGCGCCGCGGCCGCCTGGTCCTGCTCGCGGGAGATTCACCCGCGGGTCTGCGGCTGCCGCTGAAGTCGATCAGCTGGAAGGACGCCACGGCTGTCATTCGACGTCGACCCGCCAGACCGTCGGCGACGCATTGTCGACGGAGCCGACCAGCGCGGAGGCCGTCGATGACGACACCGCGCCACCGACCGCGATGGTCGCCGAGACTCGCGACGGACTGCTGTACATCTTCATCCCGCCCACCGAGGCGCTGGAACACTTCGTCGACCTCATCGCCCGAGTCGAGGTCGCGGCAGCCAAGACCGCGCAGCCCGGTCGTCATCGAGGGCTACGGCCCACCACCGGACCCGCGGCTGCAGTCGACGACGATCACCCCTGACCCCGGCGTCATCGAAGTCAACGTCGCGCCCACCGCCAGCTTCGACGAGCAACGGCAGCAGCTCGAAACCCTCTACGAGCAGGCACGATTGGCGCGCCTTTCTACGGAGTCGTTCGACGTCGACGGCAGCCACGGCGGCACCGGTGGCGGCAACCACATCACGCTCGGCGGCGTGACGCCCGCCGACTCGCCGCTGCTGCGCCGTCCGGATCTGCTGGTCTCGCTGCTGACCTACTGGCAGCGGCACCCGTCGCTGTCCTACCTGTTCGCCGGCCGCTTCGTCGGCACCACCTCGCAAGCACCACGGGTCGACGAGGGCCGCGCCGATGCGCTGTACGAACTCGAGATCGCGTTCGCCGAGATCGCCCGGCTCGCCTCGGCCGCCAAGGGCGGCCGGCCAGAACCGTGGGTCACCGACCGCGCGCTGCGGCACCTGCTGACCGATATCACCGGCAACACCCATCGCGCCGAGTTCTGCATCGACAAGCTCTACAGCCCCGACAGCCCCCGCGGCAGGCTCGGCCTGCTGGAGCTGCGCGGGTTCGAGATGCCGCCGCATCTGCGGATGGCGATGGTGCAGTCGCTGCTGGTGCGCTCGCTGGTGGCGTGGTTCTGGGACGAGCCGCTGCGCGCCCCACTGATCCGGCACGGCGTTAATTTGCACGGCCGATACCTGTTGCCGCACTTCCTGATTCACGACATTGCCGACGTGGCCGCCGATCTGCGCGCGCACGGCATCGCGTTCGAGACCAGCTGGCTGGACCCGTTCACCGAATTCCGGTTCCCGCGCATCGGCACCGCCGTCTTCGACGGTGTGGAGATCGAGCTGCGCGGGGCGATCGAGCCGTGGAACACCCTCGGCGAGGAGTCCACCGCGACGGGTACCGCCCGCTACGTCGATTCCTCGGTCGAGCGCTCCAGGTCCGCGTCATCGGCGCCGACCGGCACCGCTACGTCGTGACCTGCAACGGCTACCCGGTGCCGTTGCTGGCCACCGACAACCCCGACATCCACGTGGGCGGCGTGCGCTACAAGGCCTGGCAGCCGCCCAGCGCGCTGCATCCGACGATCACCACCGACGTGCCGCTGCAGTTCGAGCTCATCGATCTCACCTCCGGAACCTCGCGCGGCGGCTGCACCTACCACGTCGCGCATCCGGGCGGCATGGCCTACGACGAGCCGCCCGTCAACGCCGTGGAGGCCGAATCGCGCCGTGCACGCCGGTTCGAGGCCACCGGATTCACCCCGGGCAAGCTCGACTGTCCGGCATCCGGGAGAAGCAGGCACGGATACTCACCGATATCGGCGCGCCGGGCATTCTCGACCTCCGCCGCGTGCGTACCGTGCAGCAGTAGTGGCGTCCTGCAGAACTGGCATCGCAATGGCACTCGACCCCTCGGCGGTTACTGGCACTCCCGGCGACCGCTACGACGCCGACCGGCTACTGGCCGGGTACCGCAGCGCGCGCGGCCAGGACACACTGTTCGACCTGCGCCCCAGCAGCTCACATGGAGCGGGCTACGACGAATTCGTCGACGAAAACGGCAAGGTTCGACCCGCCTGGACCGAACTGGCCGACACGGTCGCCGAACGCGGCCGGACGGGGCTGAATCAGCTGCGGTCGGTGGTGCACAGCCTGATCGACAACGACGGCATCACCTACACCGAGGTCGATCCCGCCAGCGGCCACGCCCTCGAGCCCCGACCGTGGAGCCTGGACACGCTGCCGGTGGTGGTGTCCGCGGCCGATTGGGAGGCGCTGGAGGCCGGGCTGGTGCAGCGCTCACGCCTGCTCGATGCCGTGCTCGCCGACCTGTACGGACCGCGCAGCCTGCTCACCGACGGCATGCTGCCACCGGAACTGGTGTTCGCCCATCCCGGTTACGTGCGCGCGGCCAACGGAATCGAAGTACCCGGCCACCACCAGCTTTTCATGCACGCCTGCGATCTCAGCCGGCTGCCGAACGGCAACTTCGAGGTCAACGCGGACTGGACGCAGGCACCCTCAGGTGCGGGCTATGCGCTGGCCGACCGACGCGTTGTCGCGCACGCGGTCCCCGATCTCTACGAGCGGATCGCGCCGCGGCCCACGACACCGTTCGCGCAGGCACTGCGACTGGCCCTGATCGACGCCGCCCCCGACGTCGCCCAGGACCCGGTAGTGGTGGTGCTCAGCCCGGGCATCTACTCCGAGACCGCCTTCGATCAGGCGTATCTCGCTACGCTGCTGGGTTTTCCGCTGGTGGAAAGCGCCGATCTGGTGGTCCTCGACGGCAAATTGTGGATGCGCTCGCTGGGGACGCTCAAACGCGTCGACGTTGTTCTTCGCCGCGTCGACGCGCGCTACGCCGACCCGTTGGATTTGCGCACCGATTCCCGGCTCGGGGTGGTCGGTTTAGTGGAGGCGCAACGCCGCGGGACGGTGACCGTCGTCAACACGCTGGGCAGCGGGATCCTGGAAAGCCCTGGGCTGCTGCGTTTTCTGCCCGAGCTGGCCGAGCGGTTACTCGGCGAAGCCCCGCTGCTGAATACCGCCCCGGTGTACTGGGGCGGTATCGCCAAGGAACGCTCGCACCTGCTGACCAATCTCTCGTCGCTGTTGATCAAGTCCACCGTCGGCGGGGAAACCCTTGTCGGACCGATGCTTTCGTCGCCCCAGCTGACCGAACTGGCCGCCCGGATCGAGAGCATGCCGTGGCAGTGGGCCGGTCAGGAGCTGCCGCAGTTCTCCTCGGCGCCGACCGACCATGCCGGTGTGTTGTCGTCGGCCGGCATCGGCATGCGGTTGTTCACGGTTGCGCAGCGCGGTGGCTACGCTCCGATGATCGGTGGCGTCGGCTATGTCCTGGCGCCCGGGCCCTGCGGCATACACGCTGACAACCGTTGCAGCAAAAGATATTTGGGTTCGCCCGACGGAGCGTGTGCGGGCCGAGACGATTACGCTGCCGACCGAGGTGCCGCCGGTGAAGACCGCCGCGGGCACCTGGGGGGTCAGTTCGCCGCGTGTCCTGTCCGACCTGTTCTGGATCGGACGCTACGGCGAGCGCGCGGAAAGCATGGCCCGGCTGCTGATGGCCGCCCGCGACCGCTTCCACGTTTACCGGCACCAGCAAGACACCGAGGAAAGCGCGTGCGTGCCGGTGCTGATGGCCGCTCTGGGCCGCATCACCGGGACCGACACCGGAGCCGACAACGACCCCGCCGAGATGATCGCGATCGTTCCGTCGACGCTGTGGTCACTGACCGTCGACCCGGGCCGGGCGGGATCTCTGATTCAGGCGGTGGAGGGGCTTGCCCTGGCCGCCAGAGCGGTGCGCGACCAGATGTCCAACGACACCTGGGTGGTGCTGGCCAACGTGGAGCGCGCGCTTGCGCACCGGCCCGAACCGCCGCAGTCGCTGGCCGAGGCGGACACTCTGCTCGCGTCGGCTCATGCGCGCACCTTGGCCGGGATGCTGACCCTTTCGGGGGTGGCCAGCGAGTCGATGGTGCGCGACGTGGGCTGGTCGATGATGGACATCGGCAAGCGCATCGAACGCGGCCTGTGGCTGACCGCGCTGCTGGGAACCACGCTCACGACCGTCCGCGGCACGGCCGCCGAGCAGACCATCATCGAGTCGACGCTGGTGGCCTGTGAATCGTCGGTCATCTACCGGCGTCGCACCGTCGGCCAAGTCAGCGTCGCGGCGGTGACCGAGCTGATGCTGTTCGACGCGAACAACCCGCGGTCGCTGCTGTACCAGCTGGAGCGGTTGCGGACCAACCTCAGGGACCTGCCCAGCGCGTCGGGGTCATCGCGTCCGGAACGAACGGTGGAAGAGATCAGCATGATGCTGCGCCGATCGGATCCCGCCCAGCTGGAGGGGGTGGCCGCCGACGGGCACCGCGCCAAGCTGGCCGACCTGCTCGCCACGATCCATACCGAGTTGCGCGATCTGGCCGAGGTCATTACCGCCACGCAATTGGCCCTGCCGGGCGGGATGCAGCCGCTGTGGGGACCCGACGAACGGCGGGTGATGCCCGCCTAGCCGGCCACGGCAGCGGGCCCCTGGGCGGCCGACACCACCTCGTCGATAACGGTGTGAATGAATTGCATCTTGTCCAGCACCGCGACCGGGAGCACGAACGGATACAGATCGTCGTGGCCCATCGACCGGTTCACCATGTTCAGTGACCATGACAAGGGCAGCCACATCTCGATGATGTTGGGAAAAGCGCTGGGGCCTAAGGCCGGCCGGTCGAAGGTCGCCGAGGCCGAGGCGAAGCCGCACCAGGCCGAGGTGTCCAGGGTGTCGCGGATGTGCAGGTAATGGGCGAACGTCTCGGCCCAATCCTCGGCCGGATGCATGGTCGCATACGACGACACGAAGCGTTTTTGCCAGCCCTCCGGCGCGCCCTCGCTGTAGTGCCGGTCCAGCGCCTCCTGATAGTCGGCGTCGGGATCGCCGAACAGCTCGTTGAAGCGCTTGACGTTGTCCTGTGACGGGGAGATCAGGCGGTAGAAGTAGTAATGCCCGATCTCGTGCCGGAAATGCCCGAGCAGCGTCCGGTACGGCTCGTCCATCTCAACTCGCAACTGCTCGCGATGGACGTCGTCACCCTCGGCCAAATCCAATGTGATGACCCCGTTCTCGTGCCCGGTCACCACGTCCTCGTGCGCACTGGACAGCAGCCGGAAAGCCAGACCGTAATCAGGATCCTCATCGCGCCCGATGATCGGCAGCTTCAGCTCGTTGAGCTCGACGATCAGCCGCCGCTTGGCGGCTTCTGCCCGGGCGAACTCGGCCAGGCCGACCTTGTCGGCATCGTTGGGCCGTTCGGTAGTCAGCGCGCACGACGTGCAGCGCAGGCGGGGGTTATTGACCGGGACCAGCCAATTGCATTCGGCGACACGCAGATTGGCGCACAGCTGATACTCAGCGGCTTCCACGAAACCGGCGTGCTCGTTGGCGTCGCCTTTGGAGATCACCAGCAGTGCCATCTGATCAAGGGAAAAACCCAGCGCACTACCGCAATTCAGGCAGGTGGAGTTCTCGAACGCCAGCCGCTGGCCGCAGTTGGGACAGTGAAAATCACGCATACAGCTCATCACCTTCGAAAGGCACAACATCGACGGCGACGTCGATCACACTGCGCTCGGAATCGGTGTAGATGATGCCGCGCAGCGGCGGCACGTCCGCGTAGTCGCGGCCGCGTCCGACGATGATGTACCGCTGGTCGATCATCTGGTCGTTGGTGGGGTCCAGCCCCAGCCACTCGAACCGGCCGGGCTGCTGTGGCGTCCACACCGCGGCCCAGGCATGAGTGGCATCGATGCCGATCATCCGTTCCTTTCCGGGAGGCGGGTCGGTGGCCAGATAACCGGACACATAGCTGGCCGCCAAACCATTGGCTCGCAGGCAGGCGATCGCCAGCCTTGCAAAGTCTTGACATACCCCTTCCCGGGCGGCCAGAACCTCATTGACCCCCGTGGAAATCGTCGTCGAACCCGAACGATAGGTGAAGTCGGTGAAGATCCGCGACGCGAGATCGCGCAACACCTCCACCAGCGGGCGCTCGGGCACGAAGCTGGGCGCCGCGTAGTGGCGGACTTCATCGGTGATCTCCGGCGGATTCAAGTCCAGGCTGAACTCGGACGCCAGCGCTCCCCTGCGCCCGGCCGGCCGGGCCTCCTCCCACGGCTGCACCGCCGGCCCGCTGGTGTACAGCCCGGGAGCCGGCGAATACACGTCGACGATCGAGTCGCTGGTGACCGTCAGGGTGCGGTGCGGCTCGGTGACGTGGAAGTAGGAACTGATGTTGCCGTAGCTGTCTGTGCTGGTAGAGCTGTCGGCGGCGGGCGGGTCGATGGTCAGCCGATGGGCGACGCAACGCTGCCGCTGCATGTCCCGCGGGGTGAGAAAACCACGGCCGTAGGAGCTGGTCACGATATCCGAATAGCGGTACTCGGTGCGGTGTGTGACGCGATGACGGCGGGCGCCCGGGGCTGGCACTGCAGAGGACAACGACTTACCTCCTGACATCTCCGGGAGCTGGTTGGCGACCGATAGCCAATACGGCACCAAGCGCACCTTAGCCGGAGCACAATAAATCTGTGGCCACCTGGGAGGACGTCGCCCGGATCGTGGGTGAGCTCCCACTCACCTCCGAGCAGTCACCGCATGACTGGCGGGTCGGCAAGAAGTTGCTGGCGTGGGAGCGACCGCTGCGCTCATCGGACCGTGAAGCGCTGTCGGCCAGTGGGTCCGAGCCGCCGGAGGGCGACCTCCTCGGTGTCCGGGTGGCCGATGAGGGCGTCAAGTTCGCATTGGTAGCCGACGAGCCGCGCGTGTACTTCACCACCCCGCATTTCGACGGCTATGCCGCGGTGCTGGTCAGGCTGGCCGAGATCGACGTCCGCGATCTCCAGGAGTTGATCACCGAGGGCTGGCTGACCCAGGCGCCCAAGAAGCTGGTCCAGGAGTTCCTGACCGGGTCGTTCTGAGCTCCTACGGCTGGTGCAACTCGATCACCCGCTGCAGATCGTCGACACATGCCTGGACGACGTCGGCCAGCACCACTTCGGTTCTTTCGCGGGCATTGGCCAGCAGCGCCGACGCATGCCGTTGAGCGGCGTCGACATGGACGCTCGCGGCCGCGGGATCTGAATCCGCGAGTGCAGTCGCCCTGGCCAGGTCGATCAACACCGCCTCCACGGATTGCGGGAGGCGGTCGCAGCAGTCGCCGACGGCGGGCACGACCGCGCGGGCCAGCTGCAGCACGGAGCCGGCCAGCAGAGCCAGATGCAGGCCCTGGTGATCGGCACCCTGGACGGCGTCGCGAAGTCCCCAGCGCCGCGGCGCCAGTCGTACGACCTGACGCGCGGTAGTCCGCGCCTGGATGAGTCCACCCAGCTGTTCGTGCACCCTGTCGACGGCCGACAACGGCCAGTCGCGCGCGGCCGCGAGACGGCCGCAGGCCAGATCGCCGGTGCGGGTCAGCACCGAATGCAGGGTCCTCAGCACCTCGATGCGCGCGTTGCGCAGCACGACGAGCGGGTTGGCCGGGAAGAGCAGGACGGCGACCACGACGGCCAGGCCACCACCGATCAGCGCGTCGTCGATGCGCTCCCAACCGACACCGCTGCGATAGAGGGCGATCACCAGGATCGACGACACGACGGTCTGGTTCGCGAACATCATCCCCTGGCCGATGTAGCCCTGGCCGATGAACACCGCGGCCAGCAATGCGATCAGCGCGGCGAGCGCGATGGACACGGCTCCGGGTCCGAGCAATCCCTGTACCAAGGTTCCCGTCCCGATGCCCAGGGTCACACCGATCATCATCTGGATGGCGCGTTGCGCGCGCAGCACGTTGCTGGTCGACAACGACACTGCCGCGGCGATCGGCGCGAAGAACGGTTGCGGGTGCGCGAGCACGTCGTGGGCGATGTACCAGGCCAGACCCGCAGTCACCGAAGTCTGCAGCAGGTTGAACCACCCGCCACGAACCCGTTTCAAACCCCCGAGGACCGCGGCTCTGCCCGCGAAGGGCCGCGTCAGAAGCGATGTGCTCATGACGTTTGCTTACCGCAGCGCACAAGCGCGGGGCAATTCCAGCCGGGGTTAGTTTCGCTGCAATTCGAAAAGCGGTATCACCCGGCTGGTCTTGGCCTGGTATTCGGCGAAGCCCGGTGACGCGGTGCTGATCTCATCGAAGAGCTCGTTGCGCTCGGCGGACGGCAGTTCACGGGCTGTCACGTGATACGCGTCGGTGCCGACCTCGACGTGCGCCTGCGGGTTGGCCCGCAGATTGTGCACCCAGGCCGGATCCTTGGGCGCACCGGCGAACGAGCCGATGATGATCAGCTTGCCGTCGATGTGGAAGTAGGCCAACGGCGATAGCCGGGACTGGCCGGATTTGGCCCCCGTCGTGGTGAGCAGCAACAGGTTGCCGTTCTCGAATGGGCCACCGACCTTGCCGTCATTGGCCCGGAACTCGTCGACGATGTTGTTGTTGAATGCGTTGATCGTTTCAGTGTCTGGAAACCCGCCGTCAGTCATGTCTGGTCAACCTGTTTGGGTTTGGCATCTATTCCGGATTCCTTGCGCTGCTGCGCGGTGATCGGCGCGGGCGCATCGGTCAGCGGGTCGACGCCGCCGCCGGTCTTGGGGAAGGCGATCACCTCACGGATGGAATCCACCCCGGACAGCAGGGCGTTGATCCGGTCCCAGCCGAACGCGATTCCGCCGTGTGGGGGCGCGCCAAACGTGAAGGCCTCCAACAGAAATCCGAACTTATCCTCGGCCTCGGCCTTGTCCAAGCCCATCACCGCGAACACCCGCTCCTGGATGTCACGGCGGTGGATACGGATCGAGCCGCCGCCGATCTCGTTGCCATTGCAGACGATGTCGTAGGCATCGGCCAGCACCGTGCCGGGATCGGTGTCAACCACGCCCTGGAACTCCGGCTTGGGCGAGGTGAACGCGTGGTGCACCGCGGTCCACGCGCCGGAGCCCACCGCTACATCACCGGCGGCGGTTGCGTCTTCCGCGGGCTCGAACAGCGGCGGGTCGACCACCCAGACGAACGACCAGGCGTCGGCGTCAATCAGGTTGAGCCGGTTGGCGATCTCGCCGCGGGCGGCGCCCAACAGTGCCCGCGACGACTTCGCCGGTCCGGCCGAGAAGAAGATGCAGTCGCCGGGATTGGCCCCGACGTGAGCGGCCAGGCCGTCGCGTTCGGCGTCGCCCAAGTTCTTGGCCACCGGACCGCTCAGCTCGCCGTCGTCGCTCACCAGCACATAGGCCAGCCCCCGGTGCCCGCGCTGTTTGGCCCACTCCTGCCACCCGTCCAGCGTGCGCCGCGGCTGCGAGGCCCCGCCGGGCATCACCACCGCGCCGACATACGGCGCCTGGAAGACCCGGAACGTGGTGTCGGAGAAGAACTCTGTGCACTCGACGAGCTCCAGCCCAAATCGCATGTCGGGCTTGTCGGAGCCGAACCGTTGCATGGCGTCGGCATAGCTGATCCGCGGGATCGGCGTCGGGATTCGATAGCCGATCAGCGCCCACAGCGCGGTCAGGATCTCCTCGGAAATCGCGATGATGTCCTCGACGTCGACGAAGCTCATCTCCATGTCGAGCTGGGTGAATTCCGGTTGCCGGTCGGCACGGAAATCCTCGTCGCGGTAACAGCGGGCGATCTGGTAGTAGCGCTCCATCCCGGCCACCATCAGCAACTGCTTGAACAGCTGCGGACTCTGCGGCAGGGCGTAGAACGATCCGGGGTGCAGCCGGGCCGGCACCAGGAAGTCGCGCGCGCCCTCCGGCGTCGACCGGGTGATCGTCGGCGTCTCGATCTCGACGAATTCGTGCTGCGCCAGCACTGAACGGGCGGCAGCATTCACCTTGGAGCGCAACCGAATTGCTGCGGCCGGGCCGTCGCGACGCAGGTCGAGGTAGCGGTACTTCAGCCGCAGTTCCTCCCCCGCCGGCTCGTCCAGCTGGAATGGCAGCGGCGCGCTTTCGCCGAGCACGGTCAGTGACGTGGCATTCACCTCGACATCGCCGGTGGGTATCTCGGCGTTGGCGTTGCCCTCCGGGCGGATCTCGACGATGCCTTGCACCGCGACACAGAATTCGGCGCGCAACCGGTGCGCCTGCTCCAGCACGTCGGCGGCGCGGAAGACCACCTGCGCGATGCCGGAGGCGTCCCGCAGGTCGATGAAGATGACGCCACCGTGGTCGCGGCGGCGAGCCACCCACCCGACCAGAGTCACCTGCTGGCCGGAGTCGCGATCCCGTAGCGAACCAGCGGTGTGGCTGCGCAGCACAAACACTCCCCTTTACCTTGGACGACTGACCAGTCTAAGGGGCGGTGATTTCCCGGCGGCGAGGGCCAGCAGCGTTGACTCCGAATCTCAGCGATCCCAGGCAGCATCAAACACTCGGCTTGAGCGCTGCGTCCAGCTGCCTTTTGAGTTGGTCGCGTGAATCGATGGCCAGTTTGCGGAAAACGTTTCGCAGATGCCACGCAATGGTGTTACTCGAAACGAAGAGTTGTTCGGCGATATCGCGATTGGAAAGTCCCTGGCGGTAAGACGGGCGATCCGCGCCTCGGTGGGCGTTAGGGACTCGACTCCAGTCACCACCGGGCGACGCGGCCGGCCCCCCGCCGCCGCCAGCTCTTCGCGCGTTTCCCCTTCCAATACCGTTGCGCTGCAACGGTATGCGAGGTCTAGAGCGATCTTAAGATGTTTACGCGCCTCTACTTGCTGGCCTTGGCGGCGCAGGCGGCGGCCGAGGGCGGCATGAGCACGGGCCAACTGCAAAGGCGCTTCGGTGGATTGCAGGATCTCTACGGCCTCCCGCAGACTGGCAAACGCCCGCTCACCCGATTCTGTGCTTGCCCTGCGGCGCGTAGCTACACCGATGCTGATGGGCAGACAGAATGACCGTGCGAGGCTGAGTTCTTCGTCGAATAGTCTCTGACCCGTTTTGGCATCTCCGAGCCGGTGCGCTGCGATGCC
Source organism: uncultured Actinomycetota bacterium (assembly GCA_963832935.1). Lineage (GTDB taxonomy): Bacteria > Actinomycetota > Actinomycetes > Mycobacteriales > Mycobacteriaceae > Mycobacterium. The sequence continues at coordinate 115,742 of CAWHWA010000003.1, read as the reverse complement.
GGCAAGCGAGCGCCAACGCAATATCGAGGGATTCTGGTCCATGTCGCTATGCAGGCATCCCTGCAATTCATTCAAATCAGCTACCGCGGAATCGGTTTCACCACGAACGAGACGAAGACGCGCGCGCGCAACAAGGAGATGTGCGTTGATCGCCGGCGTATCCGCCAGTTGACTGGTCGTGTAGTCGAGCATTTCCTGGGCCGCGTCTAGCTCACCACGTTCGATCATGCACTGCACAAGCACGGCCCGCGCACTATGCGCATACACATGCTGCCTGAGTTCAAGGCGGTCCAGAGCAGCTTGCGCATCCGCTGCGGCATCGGCAATGCGGCCACGAGCGTAGAGGATCTGTGCTCGTACCAGAGATGCTTCCGCGTACGCCAGCTGCGCGCCCCGGTCGAGGGCATCCTGGACAGTGGCATCAGCGACCTCGTTGGCTTCGACCAGCCGTTCGCAATGCAGCAGCGCGAGTGTCGCCAGATCCACGCTGGGTCCTTGGGCACCTTGGTCGGCAAGCAGCGCTCCGCTGCTCAATGCACGTAGTGCCACACAACCGTCCGATCGGCCGGCGGTTTAGTCAACGAGTCCCGAAGAGCTTGTACCGCTAGAACCATGCGGTGATGAGGGCCGTCGCCGCTGATCGCCTCAGCCGGCACGCTCTGCGTTTGCCCCAGATGGCCTTCTGCGCTCCACGCGCACCGTCGAATCGCATTCGAATGTCGCGTTGCCCGGCATCAAACAGCTCAGCGCCGCGACGAAAGTCGCACCGGCCTCGCGAATCGACCGAATCGGTAGAGGTTTCACCGAGCGAGTACAACGCGTCGGCACGTTCGGCGGGGTCGTCCATCAAGTCGAGCGCTTGTTCGAAGCGGTGCAACGACATCACTTCGCCGCCGCGGCTTCGCTTAGCCCGAGATCGATGAGTAGACGTGGCGGGATCCGATCTATGGAGCAATCCGCAGCGCATGACGCAGGTAACGAAGCGCAGCTGAATGGACGCCCTTTCGAGCCGCCGCACGACCCGCGTCGCGCAATGCACGCAGAACCCATGGATCGTCGCCGGTGGCTGCCAGCAGGAGGTGCTCGGCCACGACCTCGACTCCGCCCCACCATCAGCCAAAATTCGTGCTGCCTGGGCATGCAATGTCAAACGTTCTTCAGCCTGCAGCAGATCATATGTTGCTTCACGGATGATGCTGTGCGCGAACATTACTGGGTCAGATCTCTGCATGAGATTGCAGCGACGAGTTCTTCGGCCAGCACGACCCCACGATCAACGTCCAGGCCGGCAAGTCGCGACACATCGCAAAGGCTTGCATCATCACCAATGACCGAGGCCGCTTTAGCAAGTGCACTTGCCAATTGACCCAACCGTGCCAGCCGACGGATGACCTGGCGACGCACCGATCCCGGTGTAGTTGACGTCGGATCTTCACCGGCGCGCATCGCATCGGTGACCGCGCCCACGAAGAATGGGTTCCCGCCGGTGAGATTCATGACCGCAGCGACAAGACCGTCATCTCCCCGATGCTCTGGGAGAGCTCGATCAAGCATCGTCGCCACCGCCTGCGGGCTCAGCGTCGAGGGCCGGATTGCCGCGGTGGTTGCAGAGTCCCATACCGAACCAATCGACGCCGACTCAGAACCGGGATCGCCCGTTCTGATCGTGACAACCAGCGCGACTGGCAAATCGTCCAAGCGTTCTGCGAGATAGGCGAAGAACCGCTGCGAGGACTGGTCTGCCCAAGGCAGGTCGTCGACGAGAACCGCCAGCGGATGCTGTTCGACAAGGTTGACGGTTAACCAGTACAGGCCATGCAGGACCGCGAATTCGTCGGTCGCGACGCATTGACTGAAAAGTGCCTCGGCTAGCGAGGCCGGCCCCTGCATGAGGCGAGCACGCATCGCCGAGTCCGATCGCAGAAGCGTCGGGCCAAATAAGTTGTGAGCAACACCAAACGGATGGTCACGCGTGAGCTCACTGCAGCGGACGCGCAGCACCTGCATTGCCCGCTCTGCGGCCAGATCCATACAACCGGCAAGTAGCCGCGACTTACCGATGCCGCTCGGCCCCTCGATGACACATACCTGGCCGCGGCCCGACTGCGCGTCATCCAACAGCGCGGCCAACCGTCCCAATTCGGTCGCGCGTTCCAATGGGTCGTCGGCCACAGTCACTGGTTGCTAGCGTAACGCGCGGCATCCTCGAAATGCGGCCGAGCCAGCAAGCAGTCGGCTTTGCTGACGTCTCGCATTCCTGTCATCAGCTCAGGCGACATCGGCGTCGTCGGCATCTGGGTCGACATACACAGACGACAAAACCTGACTGAGTAGCCTTCGTAGCTGACGTCGGGCGCGATGCAGCCTCGACATCACCGTGCCCAGGGGAATGGATTCGAGCTCCGCAATATCTTTGTGAGGAAGCCCTTCGACGTACGCGTAGTACAGCACTCGGCGCAGCTCCTCAGGTAGGGAACGAAATGCTTTCCTGACATCCATGTCCACTGACGTTCCGATGAGCTGCTCCTCGAGGGCATCTCGGGTCTCCCGGGCCTGCCGGTATCGTGTGTTCCATTCCCAGTCACCCATATCGCCGGTTAGGCACTCAATGGGTCTGCGCTGCATGCGACGGTAGTCGTCGATCCAAATGTTCTGCATGATGCGGATGAACCATGCTCTGGTATGTATTTGGGATTGGTTGGCGATGAACCCGCGGTAAGCTCGAACCATCGTCTCCTGAACGAGATCATCGGCATCAGCGGCATTATTCGTCAACTGTCTGGCGACGCGATGCAGGGTGGACAGCAAAGGGATTGCTTCGCCCTCGAATCGCATTCGCGACTCCGCGTCCAGAATCGCCGGTTCGGTTGCCGGCGTGGCGGACGCGGCTTCTCGCGCGAATCCGTTGGTAATGGCCCCAATACGTGTGGTCACACTGTCGGAATGTATCCGCGTGGCGCCAGCGACGGCCCACCCACGGACGATGGTATTAGGGCGCGACCATGGTGGGTTTATCGCCGGCTACCGGCACCCTTGTCCACCCGCGCAACGATATTTGCTGGGCGCGCACACCGCATCCCGGCACGGGTGTCTGGGGTGTACCCTCCGCGAAGCGTCGCTTCGGGAACGCTTCCCCGAGAATCCTTCGGCGGAAAAAATCGTTTGTAATCGGTAGGAAGAGCGTCTTCGGCGCCGCCGAAGCGCTGAGTGCTACGAACTCTTGGCCATGGTCTAGCCGTGCGAACCACAGGACGCGAACGATCGACCGAACGAAGCCCATCGGTTCGACGCTTTTTCTGAAGCCGTATCGGCCAATGTGCTACCGGTGGCGTTGTCGATAGATGACGTCAAGGCGTTCAGCGGGGTGCGTACTGACCGCCTTGGGCACGGTTCAACTGGCAAGGGTGCAAGCCGCGAACGATATAGCGGTCAGACGTACCAACAAGCTGATTGAACGCAGCTCAGCCGAATACCTCAAGGTCGGTGTGCAGCTTACGGGCTCCAGTTTGGTATCTCAGGGTGACCGGGAGGCCGTGCTCAAACCGGGCGACTATGTCATCTATGACACCGCGCGCCCGTACCAATTGTTGACCCGCGGTCCGTTTCAGCTGCAGACCGTCATGTTTCCTCGTAACTTGCTGCGGCTGCCGGTATCGCAGCTGTCGGATCTCACGGCTCGACCGATCAGTGGTCGTGCGGGCCTGGGGTTGATGGTGTCGTCGCTCGTTGTTGAGCTTGGCAAGACAGCAACGGGCGAATTTGGCAGCGCCACCACCCATCTCGCTGACGCCGTACTGGACATGCTTGCGGCATCGTTTATCGACCAGTTGCCCGATGCAACCGCATGGAATCACGCCGACCGGCGGACCTTATTGCTGCGGATCCGCGCCTTCATTGAAGAACGACTCGACGATCACGCGCTCGACATTTCGACGATCGCTGCAGCACACCATATTTCGGTGCGTTACCTGCAACTGTTGTTTCAACAGGAAGGTCAGACGGTAAGCGGGTGGATACGTGATCGGCGGATCGACCACTGCCGCAGGGATTTGACCAATGCGGCGCTAGCCGAAACGCCGATGTACTCGATCGCCGCCAGATGGGGACTCGGCAGCGGCAGCCACTTCTCACGACTATTCAAGGCGACGTTTGATGAAACACCTCGCGACTATCGCGCGCGAGCGTTGAACGGCGCGCCACCTCCCGCGGCCGAGATCGCCTCGGATAACACGGTGAGAGACGCCAAGCCGGATAAGACTCACCTACCGCGAAACTCCCCCCAGGTTATTTCAGTGAGATCAACGTCGGGTAGCGACACTGTCCTTGCATCGATGGTTTATACCCGTCATCGGGTAATGACGACACGCTAAGGGGACCTGTTAATGCCAACACCCAACCTGGCCCGATGAGGCTTCCCGATGCGCTTTGGCTCGCTGTCGGAGATGGGCGATTGCCGACGCTCGACGCCGCTGGTAAGGCGGATAGCTATGCGAGGGCGGCGGTTTGGTCGTTGTGCTGCACACTTCTGCTGCTGACCTCTTTGGGCCTACTACTGCTTTCGGTATGGGTTCAACGCCCATGACGGCCAAGGCTACTCAGCGCGCCCTTCTTCCCTGCGTCGCTCATAATTCTGTGCTGCGTAGCGGCGTGCTGGTGCCGTACACGCGCTGCGCATGGTGGGAAAAAGAGTCGGCAGCAAGGGTGCTGACTGCCGACCGCACGTCTGCGGGCAAGCGGTCAAGAGCCCGGCCAACGACTTCGAAATCGCCTTCATACATGAGCATTCCAAAAGCGAGAGGGAGCGTGGCGGGGTCGCCCGCGGCGGCGCCCTCTCTGACCATCGCGTCCCACTCGTCTGCGGTGATGTATTGCTCCATTAATGGGACAACGAGTTCCTCTTCGACGGCTAGATGCTCGTCCAGCAACACGGCCAGTCGACTCGCGTCAGATCCGGGGCCATTGGCGGCCGCGTCGTCCGCTGACCACATACGGATACCAACGCTTAACTGCTCAAGGCGGATCGCTAACCCATCGTGTTGCGCCTCCATCATCTGTACGTGCTTTCCGATGGAATTGCCTGCTCGTTTCTTCAGGAGCGGCCAGACAAGATGATCCTCGGAGCAGTGATGATGGTGCAGCGCTCCATTTATCAAGGCGAAGTGGCCGGCGATGATTCTGGCCCGCTCAACGTTCGCTGCCTCGCGGATCAGTCTCGGGAGGTGCCCGAATTCGCGGCGGAACATGGTGTGAACTATCTCCATTTCGCGGCGGTCGAAGTGCTGCCCGTCTCGAACCACACTGGAACCTTCCTGTCGTACGGCCGCGACCATGCGCCGGCGAGAGACCTGTCGGCTGACTGGCCGGTGTCTTAAACGATGTCGCGGCCGTGTCGATTCACGCGGCGCCGTCGTGGGACGGCACCGCATGGGCACGCGGCGCCGCGGACGGCGTAACTTCGCATTTATTGCCACAAACATTGCGCTCGTCGGTCCCGGCGCCGTCGGTACGACGGTGGCCGCGCTGCTGTACCAGGCCGGGCATTCGGTGCTGGTTTGCGGTCGCAGCGCCCGCGGACAACATCGAACTGCGTCCCGACGGGCAGGACGCGATCGTGGTGCCCGGGCCGGTGCGCACCGACCCCGCCCTCCTAGCCAGTCAAGTGTCCGGTCCCGTCGACCTGGTGATCCTGGCGGTCAAGGCCACCCAGAACGATGACGCGGCCGGCTGGCTGTCGCGGCTGTGCGGCGAGCACACCATCGTCACGGTGCTGCAGAACGGCGTCGAGCAGGTCGAGCAGGTCCAGCCGCTGTGCCCGTCGTCGGCGGTGATCCCCGGCATCGTCTGGTATTCCGCCGAGACCCAGCCGGCAGGGATGGGTGCGGCTGCGCGGTGAAGCCGCGCTGGTGCTGCCCAGCGGGCCGTCGGCCGAGACGGTCGCCGAGCTGCTGCGCGGCGCCGGCTGCCGGGTCGACTGCGACCCCGACCTCATCACGGCGGGCTGGCGCAAGCTACTCACCAATGCGCTGGCCGGGTTCATGGCGCTATCCGGGCGGCGGTCCGGAATGTTTCGCCGCGACGATGTCGCCGCGCTGGGGCGCCGCTATGTGGCCGAATGCCTGGCGGTCGCGCGGGCCGAGGGCGCCCGGCTGCCGGACGGCGTGGTCGACGAGTTGGTCGACCTGTTCCGTCAGGCACCCGAAGACATGGGCACCTCGATACTGGCCGACCGGGAGTATCACCGGCCGATGGAATGGGACATCCGCAACGGGGTGATCATTCGCAAGGCACGCGCGCACGGATTGGCCACCCCGATCAGCGATGTGCTGGTGCCGCTACTGGCCGCGGCCAGCGACGGCCCCGGATAGGTCAAGACGTCGACGAGGCGGCCTGACCGGTCTGCTCGCGTCGGTTCAATTCGTCGAGGACCCAATGCGTCCAGTCGGCGTCCCGGCGGGCGGCACGCAACAGATGCTCGAGGGCGACGCGGGCGAAGAAGTCGCTGTCGTTGTCGTTGTCAGACCAATCGTTGGAGTCGCGGATCTCCTCGTAGCTGCGCAGCTCCTGCTCGACCCAATCCCGCAACGACTCGATGTACTGACGCGCCTCGCTAGGAGTCAGCTCGCCGAGGAGGAAGACACGCAGCAGCACCGCGCTGCGCTGCGGCGGATCCTCGTCCGGTGACGTCATCCACCGATGTAGCTCGGCGCGTCCGGCATCGGTGATCGCATACTCTTTGCGCCCTCGCGCGCCGGCCTCCGACACCGTGGTGAATCCCGCGGCGGCCAGCTTGTTGAGCTCGCCGTAGAGCTGGCTCTGCGTGGCCGGCCATACCGGATGCATCGTGGATTTGAACTTTTTCAGCAGGTCGTAGCCACTCCCGGGCTCTTTGGCCAGGAGTCCAAGCGCGGCATGTCGCAAGCTCACGCGACCATCATAACCCTCCAGTCTTGACATGTCACTATTAGTCATGTCATCGTCGACCTGTCATAAGTGGAACGTCGTGAAATCGAGTTCATCCGATGGGAGAAAACCGTGATTGATATGCACAGCTGTGTGGGTCCGCTGGTGTTGCTGGACCCGCGGCTTCTACCGGAGGACCGCAGTCAACTTGCCCAGGCCGTGCCCGCGCTGTCGGCGCGCGGCGTCGGCCTCGCCGTTCTCGGTGCACCGCTCGCCGACCGCCACCGGGCACAGCAGCAACTTGGCGGCGACGCGATATTCGGCCGGTGGGCATCGTCGCGCACCCGCCCGGTGAGTTCCCGGGGATCGCGGGCCGATGCGCAGTGCCGCGAGCACGACGACTATTTCGGGGTGGTCCGGGTGGCCCGTGCCGCCGGGGAAAACTTCCTGGCCGGGCTGGTAGCCGCGTATTTGCGGGTCCTCGACCACGCCGATCGATGTGGGACCGATCTTTCCGACTCGCAGTGGCAGGCCCTGATCGGTCTCCCCCACCGGGTGTTCGGTTACGCGTCGCCGGCTCAGGCGATCCCGCAACCGATGCAGGTCCGGCCCCGCGGGCTGGCGCTGTCCGACGATGCCGCCGGTGAGCGGTGGCGGGTGGGCCATCAGCTGTACTTCGTGGTGATCCAATCCCTCACGGTCGCAATGCTGTTGGCGTTGCGCGCGGCAGAGCAGCAGGACGAGGCCGCCACCGTAGAGGCGTTGGCACTGGCCGGCTCTTGCGCGGACGCGGCGGCGGCGGCGATGGGCTTCACCTCCGAATTTCCGCTGTCCACCTACGTCGACCGGGTGCAGCCCACCATGCTGCCTCCGCACGTCGGGCCCGGGTTCAGCGGCTTCGCCACCCGTGACCATCGCCGCCTGGTGACCGTATTCCGTCAGCTGCACGCCGTACGGTCCGATCTCGCGGCGGTCGGCGACCCCTACGAGCGTTTCGTCAGTGCCGTCGAGGACATGTATGCCGCCCACGGCGGGGTATGCGCGCACTTCGGTGGAGACCGCCGGCCGAGCCTGCGCATGCAGGCCGCGTCCGGCAACCAGCCGACCACCTCGGGGGTCGCTGCGGTCGAGAAACTCGCCCGTCACCGCATCGACCTGATCGAACCGCCGCAGCGCTGCCCCCTCGCGACGACAAGGACAGGGACACGCTGATGACGAATCCTCTGCACTTCCACCCGCCCACGGCCGAGCAGTCGGAGCACTACGTAGCAGCCGGGTGGTGGCGAACCGAGTCGTTCGTCGACGACTTGCGTCGGGCCGCGGCCGAAGTGCCGGACCGGGTTGCCCTCGTCGGCTGGCGACGCCGGCAAGCACGATTGACACGAATCACGTTCGGCAACTTGGCTATTCAAGTGGACCGCCTCGCGTCGGGCTTGGTCGGGATGGGGATCACCACGGGGACTGCCGTCGCGTTCCAACTGCCGAATTGGTGGGAGACGAGCGCGTTGACATTGGCCTGTGCGCGGATCGGCGCCATCGCGGTTCCGGTACCGATGTGGTTCGGCGCCCGCGACCTAGAGCGGATGCTCGCGGCGACTGGTGCGGCGGCGTGTGTGGTCACCAAGCTCTGGGATGGCGTCGACTATGGGAGCATCCTGGCCGAGATCGCACCCCGGCTGCCCGCCCTACGGCATCCGCTTGTCGTCAGCGATTCCGCGGCTTCGATCACCCAAGCGATCGGGTGCTATTCCGGTTGCGGCCCAAGCATTTTGCCCGAGAGTGTCGATCCGAACGCCCCCGCGGCGGTGTTTTTCACCTCTGGCACCAGCGGCATCTCCAAGGGCGTCGTGCATAGCCAAAACACTCTGTACGCGGCCGCCCGCGGCTTCCGGGGCTTGGGTGGACAGGGCATCGGCGCGACCGATGTGCTGGCTTGCTTCGCCCCGCTGAGCACGGCCCTCGGCGCGCTCTGCAGCACGGTATGGCCTCTGGCCGAGCGTGGCGTCAGCGTGTTTTCCGACGCCTCAGAACCCCAACACCGGCTGCGCCTGATATCCGACCAGGGCGTCACCTGTCTGGTCGGCACACCGGGCATGCTGACCGAGCTGGCGGCACCACGACCGGATCGCCGAAGCCTGGAGTCGCTGCGCCTCGTGGTCTCCACCGCCGCGCCCCTGACCCGGTCGATCACCGACGCGGCTACCCGGCAATTGGGCGGGCGCCTGGTGAACCTGTGGGGAATGACCGAAACCCAGGGCGGCACCTCGACCGTCGACCCGGTCACGCCGGAGTCGGCACGGTGCATGGGGCGGACGCTACCGGGCGTCCAGATCCGCACGCACGCCACCGAGACCGCTGGAATCGAGCGGCTGTCAGTGCGCGGGCCGTCGGTGTGTCTTGCTGTCTTCCAACGTGATACGGGAGCCGTGTTATGGGAGCCGTCGCTCGACGAGGGCTGGTTCGACACCGGCGACCTGATTACCTGCGCCCGCCGCGACGGCCTGACGTTCATGGGCCGCACCAGTGACCGTGTGATGGGAGACGATCTCCCGCTGATGATCCCCGCTCTGGAAATCGAGGAGGAGATCAGGCTGCACCCGGACATCGTCGACGCCGCCTTCGTCAGCTACACCGACGACTCGGGAGTCGAGCGTCCGTGTGCCGTTATCGTGGTCGCGCCGTCGGCTTTGCCACCGAACTTGACAGATCTGCGTTCGTTCCTGATCGGGCGCGGTATCAGCCGGGTATACCTGCCTTCCCGATTGGCCATCGGCGCCACGCTTCCCCGCGATGGGTCCGGGAAGATTCGCAAGCGCATCCTTCGTGAGCAACTGTCCACCTGCGGCGCGGGGGCGAGCACATGAATGCCGTTGTGGCACAAGCGCCATGCGCGGGTGTCGTGGCCGGCTTCCCGACCGAGATCCGGCTACTGCTCGGGGGCAACCTGCTGGTGCGAGCAGTCGGATTCGCGTATCCGTTCATGACCTACTACGTCGCCGCGCAAGGCCACGGGGCGGAAACGGTCGGCGCAGTGCTGGCGGTCTTCGGCATCGGATCGGTTGTGGGGCACTTGGTGTCCGGGTCGCTGGTGGACCGGATAGGACGACGATCCACGACCGTGACCGCGATGCTGTTGGCGGCCGTGGCGTTGGTGCTGATGTCGTGGGCTCACGGCGTCCCGGCGCTGCTTGGCGCAGCCGCAATGATCGGTCTCGTCTTCGACACGCCGCGTTCGGTGCTCGGCGCCGCGATCAGCGAGCTGATCCTTGATCCCGCGCAGCGCGCGAAGGTGGACGCATGGCGGTACGGCTGGGTGGCCAATGTAGGCGCCGCCATCGCTGCCGGTGCCGGCGGTCTGCTCGCTGACTGGATCGGCATTCCGGCGCTCTACCTGTTCAACGGCATCGCCTGCGCAGTCTTCGCCGCGGCGGCGCTGTATTGGATGCCGCCCAGCGTCGACCGGCCCGCGTTGGATGCGAAAACCACTTACCGTCAAGCATTTTCGGATAGCCGACTGGTTTTGCTGTTCGGGTCCAGCGCGGCGATCCTGACCGCATTCATGGGCTTGGTCGTCGCCGTTCCCATGCTGATGTCGGCTCGGGGCCTCAGCGCGGGCGCCTGGGGTTTGGTACAGCTGGTCAACGCCCTGACGGTGATCGCGGTGACGCCGTCGCTCACCCGATGGCTGAGCAGACGAATTGCGGTTCGTCCGCGGCTCGACATCGTTGCGTTCGCGGCTGTCGGCACCACCGCGTGCGTGTGCGCCGCCGCATTCGCCACTACCACGGCGGAGTTCAGCATGGTCGCAGCGGCATCCGCTCCGGGCCAGATCGCCTGGTTCGTCGCCGCTGCCGACCTGGTCCACAGGATCGCCCCGCCGGCACTACGCGGGCGCTATCACGGCATCTGGGGAATGGCCTGGGCCACGGCATCGGTGATCGCTCCAATTGTGTTCTCGTATGCCCTGGCGCAAGGTGGGCGACCGCTGGCCGCCGCCGCGATCCTTGCGGCCGGTCTGATCGGCGCCGCCCTGTGCGTGCCGCTGGCGCGGATCCTTCATGACGCCGATCGGCGACGCGGCGGCTAGATTCACGCCATGCACCCCTGCGAGCGCGTCGACCTGGACTTCATCGACAATGCGCCATCGGTATTGCGCAACAGCGTCGACCTGGCCATCACGCCCGAGCAGCTGTTCGAGGTCCTCGCCGACGCCGAGTCCTGGCCCCGCTGGGCCCCGGTGATCACCAAGGTGACCTGGACCAGTCCCGAGCCGCCGAGGCGTGGGCACCACCCGCACCGTCAAGATGCGCGGCATCGTCGGCGACGAAGAGTTCATCGCCTGGGAACCGTTCACCCACATGGCATTCCGGTTCAACGAGTGCTCGACTCGATATACGGCGGCCTTCGCCGAAGACTACCGGGTGCAGGCCATTCCGGGCGGCTGCCGGCTGACCTGGACCATGGCAATGAAACCGGTGGGCCCGGCACGACTGGCAATGGTCGTTTTCGGTCCGTTGCTCAATCTCGGCCTGCGCCGGTTCCTGGGCAACCTGCGCCGCTACACCGATAGCCGATTCGGTGCTACGCAACAGCGTTAGGTGTGTGCAAAGCTGAACCATGACCTTCAACGAGGGTATGCAGATCGACACCAGCACCGCGGCATCGTCCGGCGGTATGGGCGGCGGCCGGATGGCCCTCGGTGGCGGCATCGGCGGACTGTTGATCGTGGTGGTGGCACTGTTCCTGGGTGTCGATCCCGGCAGCGTCATCAGCCAGCAGCCGGCGAACACCCGAGAGGACGTGGCACCCGGCTTCGACCTGAACGTGTGCAGAACCGGTGCCGACGCCAACAAATACGTTCAGTGCCGGGTGGTTGCCACCGGTAATTCCGTGGACGCGGTGCTGGCATCAGCTGATGCGCGACTACACCCGCCCGCATATGCGGCTGTTCAGCGGTTCGGTGAACACCGGCTGTGGGCCTGCGACCACCGCGGTCGGGCCGTTCTACTGCCCGGTGGATCAGACCGCGTATTTCGACACCGACTTCTTCCAGGAGCTGGTCGATAAATTCGGTTCCAGCGGTGGACCTTTCGCGCAGGAGTATGTGGTCGCGCACGAATACGGCCACCACGTCCAGCAATTGCAGGGGATCCTGGGCCGCTCCCAGCAAGGTGCGCAGGGCGCCGGCGGGAATGGGGTGCGCACGGAGTTGCAGGCCGACTGCTATGCCGGCATCTGGGCGCACTACGCATCGACGGTCAAACAGGAAAGCACCGGTGTGCCCTACCTACAGCCGTTGAGCGACAAGGATATTCAGGACGCGCTCTCGGCCGCGGCGTCGGTCGGCGATGACCGGATTCAGAAGGAAACGACCGGACGCGTCAACCCCGAGTCGTGGACACATGGATCCGCCGCGCAACGCCAAAAGTGGTTTACTGCCGGCTATCAGAGCGGCGACCCGCACCAGTGCGACACCTTCGCCGCCACGAACCTCGGTTAATCGTCCGACAATAAAATCAGCAGCTCGGCCCGGCTCTGCTCGTCCAGCGGCAGCAGCGGCGCCCGCGGGTCCCCGATCGGGAAACCAAGCAGGTCCAGCCCGGCCTTCACGGTGCTGGCCAGCCCGCCCGCGACGATGAACTCCAACAGCGGCTTGAGGTTGTCGTAGAGGATCTGCGCATTCTCCAGGTCGTCCGATTGCACCGCGTTGTACAGGTCGATGCACGGCTGGGGCCGCAGGTTCGGCGCGGCCGTGCACCATCCGGAGGCGCCCGCCTTCAGGGCGTCGAGCACCAGCGGGTTGCTGCCGTTGTAGAAGGGCAGCCGACCGCCGGACAGTTCGGTGATGCGCTGCATCCGAGTCAGGTCGCCGGTGGATTCCTTGACCATGGTGACGTTTTCGATGGTCTCGAACATGGCGACCAGCAATTCGGGGCGCATGTCGACGCCGCTGGTCGCCGGGTTGTTGTAGGCCATGATCGGGATGGAAATGGCGTCGCTGACGCTGCGGTAGTGCTGGACGATCTCACGCTCGCTGAGAGTCCAGTAGGACACCGGCAGGATCATCACCGCGTCGGCACCGGCCTGTTGGGCGTACTCGGCACGCCGAATGGTCTTGGCAGTCGTCACATCTGACACACCGACGATGACGGGCACCCGCTCGGCGACGGTGTCCATCGTGGTGTCGACGACGGCGTCGAACTCGGACTCTTCGAGATAGGCCAACTCGCCGGTACTGCCCAACGGCGCGATCGCGTGCACGCGCCCGGCAATCAGCCGCTCGACCAGCTCAGCCAGCCGCGCGGTGTCGATGCCGCCGGCGTCGGAGTACGGAGTCACCGGGTAGGCGATGATGCCGTCGATCATTGGCGCTGGCACAGAAGAACTCCTCGGATTGGTGGACGGGGTGTGCTAGCCGGACAGGACGTCGGGGTGGCGCCCCAGCGCGCGGCGCGCGTAGTAGGCGAAGTTGGCCTGACTGCGCTTGGGTGTCAACGTCCAGTCGTGGGCCTCGCGGGCCAACTGCTCGGGTAGTGGCTTGATCCGGCCGGCGGCCATGGCTGCCAGTTGCAGTTTCGCCGCACGCTCGATCAGGATCCCCAGCGAGCAGGCCTCCTCGATGCTGGCGCCGGCTATCACCTGGCCGTGATGCGCCAGCAGGACCGCCTTCTTGTCCCCGAGCGCGGCGCTGATGATCTCGCCCTCCTCGTTGCCGACCGGTACGCCCGGCCACTCGGCCAGGAACGCACAGTCGCCGTAGAACGGCGTGGTGTCCATGTGGGAGACGACCAGCGGAACCTCCAGCATGGACAGCGCCGCCACGTGAAAGGCGTGGGTGTGCACGATGCATTGCACGTCGGGACGCGCGCGATAGATCCAGCTGTGAAAACGATTGGCGGGGTTGGCTATTCCGTCACCGTCGAGCACGTTGAGGTCTTCGTCGACCAGAAGCAGATTGCCTTCGGTGATCTCGTCGAACCCGAGGCCCAGCCGTTGGGTGTAGTAGGTCCCGTCCGCTTCGGCGCGCGCGGTGATCTGTCCGGCCAGCCCGGAATCATGCCCGCCGTCGAACAGGGCCCGGCACGTCAGGGCCAGCTTCTGCCGCGTGGTCAACTCGGACTCGGCAACGTTGGCGGCCAACTGTTCCTCGGCGCGACGCATCAGGTTGGATTTCGAATCGCTGAACGTGGTTGCCATCAGGGTTTCTCCTGGGTCGCGAGCGGGATGACACTAACAGTAGCATGTTAGGAAACCTTGTGTCATTGGGCTGCGAATGGAGGCATCGTCGGTGACTACCCTGCTGCGCGCCGTCCGCAAACAACGCGGCCTGACACTGGAGCAGCTCGCCGAGCAGACCGGCCTGACCAAGAGCTACCTGTCCAAGGTCGAACGCGGGCACAGCACACCGTCGATCGCGGTGGCCCTCAAAGTCGCGCGAGCCCTCGACGTCGATGTCGGGCGGTTGTTCTCCGACGAGGCGGCCCAGGAGAAGATCACCATCGACCGCGCCGCCGGGGGCGACGGCCAGCGCTACCGGGTGCTGGCGTCCGCGCTGCTCGGAAAGTCCATGTCGCCGTTCATCGTTCGACCGACCGCACACCTGGCCGACGATCCACATCCCGAGCACGCGGGTCAGGAGTTCGTCTTCGTCCACGCGGGACGGATCGAACTCGATTACGGAGACCAGACCACCAAACTCGGCACCGGCGACAGCGCCTACTTCGACGCGTCGGTCAGCCACAAGATCCGCGCCGTCGGCGCCGAGGCGGCGGAGGTCGTCGTGATCGCGCAGACCGAACCGCGATGACCGAGCTGTTGTTCTCCTACGGCACGCTGCAGCTGCCGGAGGTCCAGCGGGCGACCTTCGGGCGTGAGCTCCCCGGCCGTCGCGATGCGATCGTCGGATACGACCTGAACCAGGTCACCATCACCGACCCACACGTGATCGCGACCAGCGGCAGCGACCGCCACCCGATCCTGCGGCCCAGCGACCATGCCGATGCGCATGTCGACGGGATGGTGTTCGAGATCAGCGAGACCGAGTTGGCCGCCGCCGACGAGTACGAGGTGGATGACTACCGCCGCATCGCAGTGCCGCTGCGCTCGGGCGCCACCGCCTGGGTGTACGTGTTCGCGGGCTGACGACTACCCGGCCCGGGTGGTGCAGGTGACGGTGGTGGTGGCGTCCTGGTGCACGACCACCTGGCCGTCCACGGCGATCTCGCAGTGAAACGCGGCAGGGCCGTTTCCGGAATCCGGCCAGTGCAGCATGCCGCTGGCGCTGATGGTCGCCCACTGGTTCGGGTTCGCCAGGGTGACGGTGTAAACGACGGGTGCTCCGCCACTGAGCGGGGCCTGCACGCTGGTCATGAACTTCGACGAGTCCGCGTTGTAGGCCGCCTGGCTGGGCGGATCCGAGTTCACGTACGAGACGGTGGCGGTCAGATTGTTGGGGCTCGAGATGGTGTAAGTCACCTGGTGGCCGGCCGGATCCGCATGCGCGGTCGGCGGTCCGAGAATCACTCCCGCCGCTGCCGCGACCAGTGCAAACGTTGCCGACGCGACCGCGCTGGTCCTTTTTGGCAGGTTCGTCATCACGATCGTCATATCGAAAACGCTACCGGATTCGTTACCAACGGTTCCGGCGTTCACCGCTTGATCTGCCAACCGTCGTCCGGCTCGGGTATGAAGCATGCATGCCCATCACCCGTCGCAGGTTGTTGACGACGAGCGCCACCTCGGCGGTGGTCGGGATAGGCGTAGGAGCCGGCGTGGGGGTGGGCGGGGCCGCGCTGTTGTGGTCCAACCCGCACAGCCCGGGCCTCTTGCGCCAGCCGGATCGTCTCGGCGCACCGCCGGTTTTCGGTTTGCACGTCCAGTTCGGCAAGAACGCCGGCACCGAGGTGGTGGTGTCCTGGCACAGCACCGAGGCCGTCCGCAATCCGCGCGTCATGCTGGGCACGCCCGGGGGCCGGGTTCGGACGCACGGTCGCCGCCGAAACCCACACCTATCGGGATGCGAAGTCCAACAACGAAGTTCGTGTCAACCATGCTCGCCTGACGAATCTGACCCCGGATACCGACTATGTGTATGCCGCGGTGCATGACGGCGCCGAGCCCGAGCAGGGCACCGTTCGGACCGCGCCAATGGGACGAAAACCATTGCGCTTCACCAGCTTCGGTGATCAGTCCACGCCGACTCTGGACAAGATGCCCGACGGCACGTACAGCACCGACAACATCGGATCGCCGGCGGCCGGCGACATCACCCTGGCAGTCGAGCGCATCGGTCCGTTGTTCAACCTGGTCAACGGCGACCTGTGCTACGCCAATCTCGCACAAGACCGCATCCGCACCTGGTCGAACTGGTTTGAGAACAACACGCGCTCGGCGCGCTACCGGCCGTGGATGCCGGCGGCGGGCAATCACGAGAACGAATTGGGCAACGGGCCGGTCGGCTACGGCGCGTACCAGACCTACTTCGCGTTGCCCGATTCCGGTTCGAGTCCCGAACTGCGCGGCCTGTGGTATTCGTTCACCGCCGGTTCGGTGCGGGTGATCAGCCTCAACAACGACGACGTGGCCTTCCAGGACGGCGGCAACTTTTACGTGCACGACTACTCCGGTGGCGAGCAAAAGCGCTGGCTTGCAGCCGAACTCGCGAGCGCGCAGCGCGATCCCGATATCGACTGGGTGGTCATCTGCATGCATCAGACCGCCATCTCGACCGCCGAGCGCGCCAATGGCGCCGACCTCGGGATCCGCGAGGAATGGCTACCCCTGTTCGACCAGTATCAGGTCGATCTGGTGGTGTGCGGCCACGAACACCACTACGAACGGTCCCATCCGTTGCGCGGAACCGAAAACACCGACACCCGAACACCGATACCCGTCGACACCCCCCATGACGTCATCGACACCACCCGCGGGACGGTGCACGTCGTCATCGGTGGCGGAGGCACCTCTGCGCCGACGAACGGGATGCTCTTCGGTGAGCCTCGGTGCCGGGTGATCACCGGGGTCGGCGCGTTCGACCCCGCGATCGGGCGCAAGCCGCCGATCTATGTCCTCGAGGACGCGCCCTGGTCGGCGTTTCGCGACCGCGACAACCCATACGGATTTGTGGCTTTCGACGTCGATCCGGGTCAGCCGGGTGGCCACACCGCGATCAACGCCACGCATTACGCGCTGCGCGGGCCGTTCGGCGCGGTTGCCGTCGTGGAGCAGTTCACCCTGACCAAGCCCCGTGGCGATAAGCCCGCCTAGCTCAAAACAGGGTCGGCTGGACGGGTTCCGGCTCGGCGGCCTCGGGCAGTTGTGAGAACGGCCGGTGGTCGCCGGTCAGGCTGTGTTTGGCGATCAGCGGAGCGACCCGCGCCCGCAGCATCTCGCGATAGGCCGGCGGCAAATACGCCCCACGCCGATACAACTCGCGGTAGCCGCCGACGAGCTCGGGATGCGAACGTGTCAGCCAGGACATGAACCAGCCACGGGTCGAACGACGCAGATGCAGGCCGAAAACGGTCACGCCGGTGGCTCCGGCGGCCGCGATCTGGCCGAGCAGCCCGTCGAGGTGTTCGACGGAGTCGGTGAGGTGTGGCAGCACCGGCGCGACCATCACATGGCAGTCCAGGCCGGCGTCGCGGATCGCGGCGATCAGGCCCAGCCGCGCCTGCGGCGTCGGTGTCCCCGGTTCGACGTCCCGGTGCAGCTCCGCATCGCCGACCGCCAGCGACACCGCGACCGACACCGGAACCTGTTGCGCCGCCGCGGCGATCAGCGGCAGGTCCCGGCGCAGCAGGGTGCCCTTGGTCAGGATGGACAGCGGAGTGCCGGATCCCGCCAGCGCGCCGATGATGCCCGGCATCAGGGCATAGCGGCCCTCGGCGCGCTGGTAGGGATCGGTGTTGGTGCCCAGCGCGACGGTCTCGCGCCGCCACGACGGCCGGCGCAGCTCGTGGCGCAATACCTCCGCGACATTGGTCTTGACCACCACTTGGGTGTCAAAGTCGGTGCCGCCGTTGAAGTCCAGGTATTCGTGGGTGGGACGCGCGAAACAATAGCGGCAGGCATGTGAGCAGCCGCGGTAGCCGTTGACGGTGTAGCGAAACGGCAGCGCGGACGCGTCGGGGATTTTGTTGAGCGCCGACTTGCACAGCACCTCGTGAAAGGTGATCCCCTCGAATTGCGGCGCGCGCACGCTTCGGACCAGGCCGATCCGCTGCAGCCCTGGTAGTGCCCCGTCGTCGACGGGTTTACCGTTGACGGCGACGGCCTGGTTAGCCCACCGCATCACTCTATTCGAACAATTGTTCGATACGGTGTCAAGCGGCACGACCAGAAAAAATGGAGGGAGCGTCCCCGCTCCTTCCATTTTCAATCTATAGCGGACCCGGGGGCTTGCGGCAAGACCCGGGTGATGCCGCAAAATCGCTGGCCGGGACCAGAATTGGGGAGGGCGCTTGTCGACTCGAGAGTACGAAGACGAACTGCGATCCGAGCAGGGTTACGTGAGCCGGGCTCTACGTGCGGCTCGACGCCGAGCGCGCGCGAGCCAAGGACAGGTTCCGCGCGGCGTTACGCGGCGACGCCGAGTACACTCGCGGATCGGGACTCGGAGGTGCGCGCGACGGCCAGAGCGTTGAAGCGGCTGGACGTGGTGGACAACGGGTTGTGTTTCGGCCGGTTGGACGCCGTCTCGGGCGAACGGTTCTACATCGGCCGGATCGGGCTCTTCGACGAGAAGAACGACTACCAACCGGTGTTGCTCGATTGGCGGGCGCCGGCGGCGCGCGCGTTCTACGTCGCCACCGCCGCGACCCCGGAGAACATGCGCCGGCGCCGCCAGTTCCACACCCGCGGGCGCCAGGTGGTCGATTTCACCGACGAGGTACTCGGCCGCCCCGGTGACGGTGCGACGGGCGATGCGGCGCTGCTCGCGGCCATCAATGCGCCTCGCGGTGAGGGGATGCGCGACATCGTGGCGACGATCCAGGCCGAACAGGACGAGATCATCCGACTCGATCACACCGGGGTGCTGGTGATCGAGGGCGGCCCCGGCACCGGGAAGACAGTGGTGGCGCTGCACCGCGTCGCCTACCTGCTCTACACCCAGCGCGAGCAGATGGAACGCCACGGCGTGCTCGTCGTCGGCCCCAACCCGGCGTTCCTGAGCCACATCGGCCGTGTGCTCGCCGTCACTGGGCGAGACCGACGTGGTGTTCAGTACCACCGGCGACCTCGTGCCCGGCCTGCGTACGACTGCCGAGGACGCCCCAGCGGCCGCGCGACTCAAGGGCTCGCTGAAGATGCTGGATGTGCTCGCGGCAGCGGTTGCCGATCGGCAGCGACTGCCGGAACAGCCGGTGGCGATTGAACTGGCGGACGTCACGGTGCGGATCGACGCCGGAGTCGCGGAGTGGGCCAGGGACGAGGCCCGCAAAAGCGGGCAGCCGCACAACGACGCCCGCTCGGTGTTCATCGACGTCATCACTTGGGCGGTGACTGAACGGGGGATCGCTCGGATCGGACGAGGCTGGCTGAACAGAGAGGACCGGGTCGTATGGGAGCGGCTTCGGGCGGATCTGATCGACGAGCTCGGCGAGAACGCGGTGTTCACCGCGGCGCTCGACGAGCTCTGGCCGACCCTGACGCCGGAATCCCTGTTGGCCTCGCTGTATACGTCCCCCGAACGGTTGCGAGCGGCCGGGGCGGATGAGTCGCTGTGGCGGGCCGACGGTGACTGCCTGGACGGTGTCGGATGTGCCACTGCTCGATGAGCTGGTCGACCTGCTGGGCCGCGACAAGTCGACCGACCAGGCCGCCGAGCAGGAGCTCAAGGACCAAGCCGACTACGCCTCCGGCGTGCTGGACATGATGGTCGGCCGCGAGGATCTGATGGACGACGAGGACCGCCTGCTCGCCCAGGACATGCTCTACGGGGAGGACCTTGCCGACCGTTTTCAAGAGCGCGACACTCGTGACCTCGCCGAACGTGCTGCCGCGGACCGGGATTGGACCTACCGGCACATCGTCGTCGACGAGGCCCAAGAACTGTCCGAAATGGACTGGCGGGTGCTGATGCGGCGCTGTCCCGGCCGATCCTTCACGGTGGTCGGCGATCTCGCCCAACGCCGGTCGGCGGCCGGGGCGACATCGTGGGGCGCGATGCTGCAGCCGTACGTGCCCGGCCGGTGGGTCTACCGGTCGTTGTCGGTCAACTACCGGACTCCGGAGGAGATCATGACGGTCGCCGCCGCACTGCTCCACGAGTTCGCGCCGGGAGTCCAGCCACCGGAGTCGGTTCGCGCGTGCCGGCGTACGGCCATGGTCCAGGCGGGTCAGCGACGACGAATTAGCCGGTGCCATCGAGGAATTCGTCCGCGACGAGGCCGGTCGCGAAGGCACCAGCGTCGTGATCGGTCCGCCGGGTGTGCCGGGCACGGTGCCGGCGTCGCAGACAAAGGGCTTGGAGTTCGATGCCGTGCTCGTCGTGGAACCGCAACGGATCCTCGCCGGCGGCCCACGGGGCGCGGCCGAGCTCTACGTCGCCCTCGACCCGTGCCACCCAACGCCTGGGCGTCCTGCACCGAGATCCGTTGCCGCAGGCTCTTACCGGCTTGGCCGAGTACGGGACACCCGCCCGCGCCTAGAAGGGTGGCGGCTCGGGGTCGCACGCGGCAGCGCGGGCGCCGAAATCCCACGCCTGTTCCGGCTTTCGGCGGGCTTCGCGTGCGGTCCGGTTACGCCGGCGTTCGGCGGCAATGAACGCGGCGCGGTTCTGCGCGCGAGTGTGGCGGCGTTTGGGCATCATCGCGGTCCGGTCACCGCAGTAGTCCTGCGGCAGGTCGGCTTCGGGTGCCGGCGTACCGCCCGTTGCCAGGCACAGGCTAGGGAAAAGCAGCGCGCTGCCCGGCGTGGTGACGTAGGCCTGCCCGGCAGGCGACGTCAAAATCACCGTCCCGTCGGGCAACTGCTTGTCACGCCACCCCCAGAAGGTTTTGACCAAATGATGGGTACGGCAGTAGCACTTGAGGTTTGACGCATGCGTCGGGCCGCCGTCGGAGTACGGGATCGTATGGTCCAGGTCGCAGTCAATCGCCGGCCGGTCGCAGCCGGGCCAGCGGCACGTCAAATCTCGGCAGCGCACAAAGTCCTGCAGCGCCCTGGACGGCGCATACCCGGGTTCGGGCGGGGCATCGGCGGGATGGACGAGGGGCACCAGTTTGGCGGACTTGGCCAGCTCCTTGACGAGTTCCGGTGCGATGAGGCCATCCGCACTCAGCTGGGATGCGGGCACCGTGCCGGTACCGTGGACGGTGGCCTGCTCGGCGATCACGTGAATCACGACAGGCGTTGCGGCGGGGCGCTTTCCCGCCGTGCAGTCGCGTCGGCCACACCGGCAGCCGAGCCGATCGGCCCCCGCCGCGAGCGCCCCCAACGCGTCGGCACGGCGCTGTTCACGGGCACGAGGGTCGTGCTCACATACCGTGGCCGACAACGCATTCAATCGCTTTTCGAGAGCCCGCGCGTCGGGGGTCAACAGGGAACCCTGGATCTCAGAGATGCCATCTCCAAGGTCTGCGATCCATATCTCGCGGTCGAACTGGCGTTCCTTACGCCGCCGTACGGCATCCGCATCGGCCCTGCATGACGATCTTGTCCACCTGCCCGGCCAGGCGACCGTGGGACATCGATGGCCAACGCGGCACGTTGACGGCCAACTCGGCGTCGACTCGGGCCAGCACCTCGTGGTCGGTCAGCAGATCGGTGCGATAGACGATGGTCTGAAACGTCCGGTAGTCGATATCGCCGGCTTTGAACACTTCTGCGACCTTCGGCAGCCGCTCACGCATCGCGCGGGCGTACCGAAGCCGGTTAGCCGCCAGTCCCTGGCTGATCCGCAGTGCCGCGGCCAGCTCGGCGGACACCGCCCCCATGGTGTCGACCGCCCATGCTTCGGTTTCCGAGCAGCGCGACAGCCGGTAGGCGAACAAGTCTCCGACCGCCTCCAGTTGGGCGGCCGCTGCCCGGTTCTCGGCACGAGAGCAGGAGCAGATCCGGTCGATCAACGCCGCGGAAGTCGGCGTGGTGGACGGATAGCGCCGCTCGAAAACCTCATCCAAGGCAATTGCTTCGAACATACTTTCGATTATGCCACGGCGGTCCGACAACATGCCACCCGCGACGGCGCCGGCCGGCTCGCTGAAGCGCCTACCGTTGCAAACGCGAAAGCACCTCGGCGACAACCGAATCGATCGGAACCGACACCTGCTCCCCTGTCGCGAGATCCTTGACCCCGATCGTGCCGGACTCGAGGTCACGATCACCGGCCACCAGCGCGACACGGGCACCGGAACGATCGGCGGCGCGCATCGCGCCCTTGAGCGCCCGGTCGCCGTAAGCCAGATCCACCCGCACCCCGGCAGCGCGCAGCTGCCCGGCCAGCACCGCCAGCCGCAGTTTGGCCGGTTCGCTCAACGGCACACCGAACACCTCGCAGCGCGTCGTCTCCCCCACGCTGCGGCCCTCGGCCCGCAGCGCCAGCAGCGTCCGGTCCACGCCGAGCCCAAATCCGATGCCGGACAAGTCTTGTCCGCCGAGCTGGCGCATCAGCCCGTCGTAGCGGCCACCGCCGCCGATGCCCGACTGGGCGCCCAGACCGTCGTGCACGAACTCGAAGGTGGTCTTGGTGTAGTAGTCCAGCCCACGCACCATCCGCGGGTTGATGACGTAGGGAACCCCCAGCGCATCCAGATGTGCCAGCACCGTGTCGAAGTGCTGCTTGGCCCCGTCGGAAAGATGGTCGAGCAGCACCGGGGCGTCGGCGGTCATGGCCTTGACCTCGGGCCGTTTGTCGTCGAGCACCCGCAGCGGGTTGATCTCGGCACGCCTGCGTGTTTCCTCGTCGAGGTCCAGTCCAAACAGGAACTCCTGCAACACTTCCCGATACTGTGGGCCGGCAGCTGTCATCGCCCAGCGAGGTGATTTCCAGCCGGAACCCGTCCAGGCCCAGCGACCGGAATCCGGCGTCGGCGATGGCGATCACCTCGGCATCCAGCGCGGGGTCGTCGACGCCGATCGCCTCGACGCCGACCTGCTGCAGCTGGCGATAGCGGCCGGCCTGAGGACGCTCGTAGCGGAAAAACGGTCCGGCGTAACACAGTTTGACCGGCAGCGCGCCGCGGTCCAGGCCGTGTTCGATCACCGCGCGCACCACCCCGGCGGTGCCCTCCGGCCGCAGCGTCACCGAGCGGTCACCGCGGTCGGCGAACGTGTACATCTCCTTGGACACCACGTCGGTGGATTCCCCGACGCCGCGGGCGAACAGCGCGGTGTCCTCGAAGATGGGAAGCTCGATATCGGCGTAACCGGCCCGCCGGGCAGCGCCGAGCAGGCCATCGCGCACCGCGACGAACTGTGCGGAGTCCGGCGGGACGTAGTCCGGCACGCCCTTGGGCCCGGAAAACGCAGTGAATGACTCCGTCATCCGCTCAGACCTTCGAGGAACGGGTTGAATCGCCGCTCGGCGCCGATCGTGGTGGAGTTGCCGTGGCCGGGCAGCACGACGGTGTCGTCGTCGAGCACCAAGAGCTTGTCGACGATCGAGGTCAGCAAATCGCGGCCGCTGCCACCGAACAGGTCGGTGCGACCGACCGCACGCTCGAACAGCGTGTCGCCGGTGAACACCACGTCGGCGTCGGCTTTGGCGGCTTGGGCGACCCGGAAGACCACCGATCCGCGGGTGTGTCCGGGCGTGTAATCGACGTTGACGCTGATGTTGCCCAGGTCGATCTTGTCGCCGTCGCGATCCAGCTCGACCACCTGTTTGGGCTCGTGGAAGAACGCACCCGCCATCACCTGCGCCAGTCGCGGCCCCAGGCCGTGGATCGGGTCTTTCAGCATGAACCGGTCTTCGGGATGGATGTAGGTCGGGCAGCCGTAGGTGTCGGAAACCTTCTGAGCAGACCACATGTGGTCGATGTGCCCGTGCGTGAGCAGCACCGCGGCAGGGGTCAGCCGATTCTGGTCGAGGATGCGCCGCAGCGCACCCATCACCCGCTGCCCCGGATCCACGATGACCGCGTCCGTTCCGGGTCGCTCGGCCAGGACGTAGCAGTTGCACTGCAACACCCCGGCGGGAAATCCGGTGATCAACACGCTTCCCAGTTTCCCATCCGAGCCTGGGGCCGCTTGACGCGGCTCGCCGCGGCCGCATTAGCCTGAGCTGGCTACCTCGGCCCCCACTGACAACCATGGAGGCGTACCGGCCGTGCCGACCAACGAACAGCGACGTGAAACCGCCAAGCGCAAACTCGAGCGGCAGCTGGAACGCCGCGCCACGCAAGCTCGCAGGCGCCGGCTCCTGCTCATCGTGGGTAGCACCGTTGCGGCGGTGGCCGTGGTCGCGGCCGTGGTGGTCACCGTGATGCACCGAAATAGTGAGCACAAGGCCACTCCTACTACCGCCAGCAGCTCCTCCCCGGGTAGCACGACGGCTCCGCAGACCGGGCAGGTTCCGCCGGCTCCGCCAATGCCGGCGTTCAAGCCGTCGGACACCGTCGGCGCCAACTGCCAGTACCCGCCGTCGCAGGACCCGGCCGCCAAGCCGGTCAAGCCGCCGCGGACCGGGAAGGTGCCGACCGACCCGGCCCAGGTGAGCGCCAGCATGGCAACCAGCCAGGGCAACCTCGGCCTGATGCTGGCAAACAACGAATCGCCTTGCACGGTCAACAGTCTCGCGAGCCTGATCGGCCAGAAGTACTTCGATAACACCAAGTGCCACCGGCTGACCACCTCAGAGTCTCTGGGCGTCCTGCAATGCGGTGACCCCAAGGGCGACGGCACCGGGGGCCCGGGCTACCAATTCGCCAACGAGTACCCGACCGACCAGTACCCGCCGAACGACCCCAAGCTGCGGGAACCGGTTCTCTATCCGCGCGGCACGCTGGCCATGGCCAACGCCGGACCGGGCACCAACGGCAGCCAGTTCTTCCTGGTCTACAAGGACTCTGAGCTGCCGCCCCAATACACCGTCTTCGGCACGATTCAGCCTGACGGGCTGGCCGTTCTGGACAAGATCGCCAAGGCCGGAGTCAACGGCGGCGGTGAAGACGGAGCACCGGCCAGCGAAGTCACCATCAAGTCGATACTTCTCGACTAAACCCGGAGCCTTGGGTGGCCGACACCTTAAGGTCATTGCGTGGTCACGGAGTCATTCGGGCAATACGAACTGCGCGAGCTGCTGGGCCGCGGTGGAATGGGACAAGTCTTTCGTGCCTATGACACCAGCACGGACCGGATCGTCGCGCTCAAGGTGCTGCCCGCCATCTGGCAGAAGACGACGAGTTTCAACAACGCTTCCGGCGCGAGGCGCGCATAGCGGCGAGCCTGACCGACCCACATATGGTGCCCATCCACAGCTTCGGCGAGATCGATGGCCGACTGTATGTCGACATGCGGCTGATCGAGGGCCGCGATCTTGGCGCAGTACATGGCCGAGAACGGCGGACGGCTCAGCCCCGAGCGTGCGGTCGTCGGTGGTCGAACAGGTTGCGGCGGCGCTGGATACGGCTCACGAAGTCGGGATTGATACACCGTGACATCAAGCCGTCCAACATCTTGGTGTCCAACCGCGATTTCGTCTACCTGATCGACTTCGGGCTCGCGCGCACCGCGGCCGACACCGCGCTCACCCACACCGGGCACACGATGGGCACCATGGCCTACATGGCGCCCGAGCGCTTCCGCGGAACGACCGATCACCGTGCGGACGTCTACGCCCTGGCGTGCGTGCTCTACGAGTGCCTGACCGGGCACCTGCCCTACCCCGGCGACACTTTTGAAGAACAGCTCAACGCGCATTTGAACACCCCGCCGCCGCGTCCGTCGTTCACCGCGCCCGGCGTACCACCGGCCCTCGACGAGGTGGTCGTCCGGGGCATGGCAAAGGACCTCAACCACCGCTACCAAACGGCAATCGAGTTCGCCGAGGCCGCCAAAGCCGCACTGGCAGGCCACCACAACGTCGCGACGCCCAGCGCGCCGCCGCCATCAGCCCGGCAGCACGCCGCCGCACCCGCCGCCGAGATCCCAGCCGAAGCGGTCGAACAAGCGCCTGATCGTGGGCATCGTCGCCGCATCGATCTTCACGCTTGCCATGGTGACGATCCTGGTCATCGCTCTGGTGACGAATGGCGAGGCCCCCGCGAACAACGCGACGTCCAGCGCCCCGCCCCGCGCCAGGACGCCCAAACAGGGACCCGCGATGGGCGGACCGGGAGCACCGACGACCGCGGCCACCGCAAGCCCGAACGGGGCAACCACGCCGCCGTTGCCGCCCTTTGTTCCGCCACCCGACCTGGGCGCCAACTGCCAATACCCGCCGGTGCCCGACGACTCGCTGGATGCCTCCCCCAAGCCCGTCAACCCGCCCGCGTCCCACGTATCCACCCAACCCGCCCAGATCGCTGTCACCCTCGCCACCAATTTCGGCGATATCGGCATCACGCTCGACAACGCGAAGGCCCCATGCACGGTGAACAGCTTCACCAGCCTCACGAGACAACAATTCTTCGACAACACCCCGTGCGGGCGACTGATCAAGTCCGTCTGATGTCGCGACGCTGCTGTGCGGTGGCCCCGATAAGGACGGCGCCGGCGGCCCCGGTTACGAATTCGCCGACGAGTACCCGGCCAACCAATACCCTCCGGGCGACCCCGCGCTCAGGGCGCCCGTGGTGTACCCGCGTGGGACTGTGGCCATGGCCACCTCGGACCCCAACACGAACGGCAGCCAATTCGTCATGTTCTCCAGGGATACCGAGACGCTGCCGGTGAACACGGTGCTCGGCACCATCGACCCGGCCGGCCTGGCGGTCCTCGACAAGATCTGCGCGGCGGGTGTGGCCGGCAATCGCGAGAGCGGTCTTCCTGCGTCTCCGGTGACCATCAGCTCGACACGCCTCGGTTAATTCGGGGCGGCACAACACGAATCGCCTCTGTTGGTGGCGATCCCCCGACGTGCCACGCCGAACAGCTTATGGTCGTGTGGTGTCGACGGACGTTTTCGGGCATTACGAATTGCAGGGTCTGTTGGGGCGGGGCGGCATGGGACAGGTGTTCCGTGCCCACGACACCGTCACCGACCGGATTGTCGCGCTCAAGGTGTTGCCCGCACATCTGGCAGAGGACACCGAGTTTCAACAACGCTTCCGTCGCGAGGCACGCATAGCCGCAAGCCTCAGCGACCCCCACCTGGTGCCCATCCACAGCTACGGCGAGATCGACGGCCGACTGTACGTCGACATGCGGCTGATCGAGGGCCGCGACTTGGTGCAATACATCGCCGAGAACGGCGGACGGCTCAGCCCTGAGCGTGCCGTCGCGGTCGTCGAACAGGTTGCGGCAGCACTGGATACGGCTCACGAAGTCGGATTGAT
The DNA here is from genome assembly GCA_963832935.1 of uncultured Actinomycetota bacterium. GTDB lineage: Bacteria > Actinomycetota > Actinomycetes > Mycobacteriales > Mycobacteriaceae > Mycobacterium. The sequence continues at coordinate 88,401 of CAWHWA010000003.1, read as the reverse complement.
ACACCGCGACATCAAACCGTCCAACATCTTGGTGTCCAACCGCGATTTCATCTACCTGATCGACTTCGGGCTGGCGCGCACCGCCGCGGACACCGTGCTGACTCACACCGGACACACGATGGGCACCATGGCCTACATGGCGCCCGAGCGCTTCCGGGGAATGACCGATCGGCGCGCCGACGTGTACGCCCTGGCGTGCGTGCTCTACGAGTGCCTGACCGGAAACCTGCCCTACCCCGGCGACAGCCTTGAAGAACAGCTCAACGGGCACCTGAACACCCCGCCGCCGCGACCGTCGGCAGCCCGTGCCGATGTGTCACCGGCGCTCGACGCGGTGGTCGCCCGGGGCATGTCAAAGGATGTCGAACAGCGCTACCAGACGGCCATCGAACTGGCACAGGCCGCCAGAGCGGCACTCACCGGTCCCAGCGACACCGCGGCGTGGAGCATGCCACCCTCAGCAGCACCGGCAATCTCGCCGCGGCTATCCGAGCCGGAGCCGGCCGCGTCCCCACCGCAACCCCAGCAGGCGAACTCGCGGCGGTTGATCTTGGGCATCGTCGGCGGATCGGTCCTGGTGCTGGGCGCGGTGATAGCGCTGGTGATTACCCTCGTCACCCACAGCGGCGGCAGCGGATCGTCAACGACCGCAACCAGCACGGCGATGAGGTTCCCGGTCCACACCAAGGTGCCCAGGCCGGGAGCCGCACCGGGCGCACCCGTTCCGGCACTGCCGGCCTTTGACCCGCCAGCCGACCTCGGCGCCAACTGCCAATACCCGGCATCGAAGGATCCGTCCGTCAAGCCCGTCAACCCGCCTCCCGACGGCAAGGTACCCACCGATCCGCCCGTCATCAGGGCGACCATCTCCACCAACTTCGGCGACATCGGCATCGAACTCGACAACGCCAAAGCCCCCTGCACGGTGAACAGTTTCGTCAGCCTGGTCAAACAACAATTCTTCACCGGCACCCAATGCGGCCAGCTGTTCATCCAGGGCGATTTCGGCATGCTGCAGTGCGGCGGCCCGGACAGCGAGGGCACGGGCGGCCCGGGTTACGAGTTCGCCGACGAATACCCCGTCAACCAATACGGCCCGAACGATCCCGCACTCAAACAGCCGGCGCTCTATCCGCGCGGAACCCTGAGCATGGCTCCCTTTTCCGGACCGAGCCCGAATGGCAGCCAATTCAACATGTACTACAAGGACAGCGTGAACGATCCGTCGCAGACGATATTCGGCACGGTCGACCAGGCGGGCCTGGCAACGATCGACCAAATCGTCAAGGGAGGCATCATCGGCAAGGGTGACATCGGCCTTCCTTCCAGCCCGGTCACGATCACCTCGGTGCGGCTCAGCTAAACCTCGTGCGGCCGCCTTACGCGGCGGATGTCACGCGGTAGACGTCGTAGACGCCTTCGACATTGCGCACGACGTTGAGTAGGTGCCCGAGATGCTTGGGGTCACCCATCTCAAAGGTGAAGCGGCTGATCGCCACCCGGTCACCCGAGGTAGTGACCGATGCCGAGAGGATGTTCACCTTTTCGTCGGCCAGCACCCGCGTGACATCCGACAGCAGCCGGTGCCGATCGAGTGCCTCGACCTGAATGGCCACCAGGAACACCGACGACGGCGACGGGGCCCAGAGCACCTCGATGATGCGCTCGGCCTGATGCTGCAGTGACGCGGCGTTGGTGCAGTCGGTCCGGTGCACGCTGACGCCGCCGCCGCGGGTGACGAAGCCCATGATCTGGTCGCCCGGCACCGGTGTGCAGCATTTGGCCAGCTTGGTCAGCACGCCGGTGGCGCCGGGGACCGAGACACCGACGTCATCGGTGCTGCGCGGGCGGCGCAGCATCGTGGTCGGTGTGGACCGCTCGGCGAGGTCCTCTTCGGCCTGATCGATGCCGCCGAGCTCAGCCAGCAGCCGCTGCACGACGTGGCGCGCCGACACGTGGCCCTCACCGATCGCGGTGTACATCGCCGACACGTCGGTGTAGTGCAGTTCGCGGGCCACCGCCGCCATCGACTCACCATTGACCAAGCGCTGCAACGGAAGTCCACCTCGGCGCACCTCGCGGGCCATCGCCTCCTTGCCGGTGTCCAGCGCCTCCTCACGGCGCTCCTTGGCGAACCACTGCCGAATCTTGGCCTTGGCCCGCGGCGACACCACGAACTGCTGCCAGTCCCGTGACGGTCCGGCATTGGGCGCCTTGGACGTGAATACCTCGACGACTTCCCCGTTTTCGAGCTTGCGCTCCAGCGCGACCAGTCGCCCGTTGACCCGGGCGCCGATGCATCGGTGGCCGACCTCGGTGTGCACCGCATAGGCGAAGTCCACCGGCGTCGACCCGGTGGCCAGAGTGATGACGTCGCCCTTGGGGGTGAACACGAAAATCTCTTGCACCGCAAGGTCGTAACGCAACGACTCCAGGAACTCACCCGGGTCGGCGGCCTCCCGCTGCCAGTCGAGCAGCTGACGCATCCAGGCCATATCGTCGATCTCGGCGGCGGCATGGAGATGCGGAACACCGTTGCGGCCCTTGGCTTCCTTGTACCGCCAGTGCGCAGCGATGCCGTATTCGGCGGTGCGGTGCATGTCGCGGCTGCGGATCTGCACTTCCAGCGGCTTGCCCTCCGGCCCGACGACCGTGGTGTGCAGGGATTGGTAGACACCGTATCTGGGCTGGGCGATGTAATCCTTGAATCGTCCCGCCATGGGCTGCCACAGCGAGTGCACCACACCCACAGCGGCGTAGCAGTCCCTGATCTCGTCGCACAGGATGCGGACGCCGACCAGGTCGTGGATGTCGTCGAAGTCGCGCCCTTTGACGATCATCTTCTGGTAGATCGACCAGTAATGCTTGGGGCGGCCCTCCACGGTCGCTTTGATTTTCGACGCGTTGAGGGTGGCGGTGATCTCGGCGCGGACCTTGGCCAGGTAGGTATCCCGCGACGGCGCGCGCCCGGCGACCAGGCGAACGATCTCCTCGTATTTCTTGGGGTGCAGGATCGCGAACGACAGGTCTTCCAGCTCCCACTTGACGCTGGCCATACCGAGCCGATGCGCAAGGGGCGCAATGACTTCCAACGTCTCACGGGATTTGCGCGCCTGCTTCTCCGGCGGCAGGAAGCGCATGGTGCGCATGTTGTGCAGCCGGTCGGCGACCTTGATCACCAGCACCCGCGGGTCCCGTGCCATCGCGGTGATCATCTTGCGGATGGTCTCGCCTTCGGCGGCGTTGCCCAGCTCGACACGGTCCAGCTTGGTCACCCCGTCGACGAGATGGCCCACCTCTTCGCCGAATTCCTCGCTCAAAGCCTCCAGCGTGTAGCCGGTGTCCTCGACGGTGTCGTGCAGCAGCGCGGCCACCAAAGTCGTGGTGTCCATGCCCAATTCGGCGAGAATGTTGGCGACGGCCAGCGGGTGGGTGATGTAGGGATCACCGGAATGCCGCAATTGGCTGGCATGGCGTTGGTCGGCGACCTCGAACGCTCGGGTGAGCATCGAAAGGTTCGCCTTGGGATAGATCTCCCGATGCACCGCCACCAGCGGCTCGAGCACGGGGTTGAGTGTGCTGCGCTGGGCGGTCATCCGCCGGGCCAGCCGGGCCCGGACGCGCCGGGATGCGCTGCTGGTCGTCTTCAGGGTTTCGGCCGGCGGCTCCGGCGTGTCGACGGGCGGTAGCGATTCGGGAGGCGGCACAACAGCTTGCGCCGTGCTTTGCTCATCCGCCACGTCAGTCACCTCCAACCTCGAGGATATCCCTAAGTCTGATTACCCCACTCTCCCCCGAGCCGCTTCGCGCTGGGGGTACCCCCACCTCGGGCCGATCCGGCCCGCATCGTCGCGGGGGGCTATACGAGGCTCAAGCTGGCTACCGGCAAAGGGGCGAGCGCCGCGCGACCACCCAGCTCGGTGAGTTCCATGACCACCGCAACGCCGAGCACATCGGCCTCGGCACGTTTGAGCAGTCGGGCCGCAGCGCCCAGAGTCCCGCCGGTGGCCAGCACGTCGTCGATGATCATGATCTTGCGGCCCCGCAGGTCGAGACCGTCGGCCGGGATTTCCAGAGCCGCACTGCCGTACTCAAGGTCGTAGCTCTCGGTGTATACCGGGGGCGGCAACTTGCCTCCCTTGCGGATGGCCAGCACACCGGTGCCCAGCCGGGCCGCTGCGGCCGCCGCCACCAAGAACCCGCGGGAGTCGACGCCGGCCACCAGGTCGGCGCCGGATGCGAGGGCCGCGACGGCGTCGGTGACCGCGGCCATCGCCTTAGCGTCGGCGAACACCGGGGTGAGGTCCTTGAACTGCACTCCCGGCTTGGGAAAGTCGGCCACATCCCTGGTCAACGACGCGATGAGGTTGGCCAGCGCCGCGTCCTCCCGAATCGGCGTCACTGCACCAACGCCCATCGGTCCATGTTCCAACCCGCGCCCCAACGGGTCGGATTGCTGCTCACCGCGTACATCTTTTTCGACATCAGCAACGTGCGCTGCTGGCGGTACAGGGGCAACGTCGGCATGTCGGCCCAGAGTACCGGCGCGCCCTCGGCGAGCAGCCGAACGCGCTCGGCCGGGTCGGCAGATACCGCGAGCGCGCCGATTATGCCGTCGACCTGCGGGTTCGCATACCCCGACAGGTTGTTGCCGTTACCGCTGTGCAGGTCGTAGGCGTCCATCGCCGACGATCCGGTGGATCCGCTGCCGCCGGCTCCGCCGGTGCTGGCCAGCAGGGCATCGATCTTCCCGTCCTTGAGCGCCTGGGGCCCGGACCTGTCCAGCGTGACGTTGGAGATGCTGATACCGGCCGCGGCGCATGACTTGGTGATGGTCCCGACGGTGACCGCCAGTCGCGCGTTGGGTCCCTGGTAGCCGATCCGCACCGCCAGCGGCGCACCGCCCAGCGCATCGCGGGCGGCGGCGGGATCCGCCTTGTTGAACGGGCCGGCCTCGGCGGCACCGTCGGCCTGCGCGACGGCATCGGCGGCGACCGGAGACAGGCGTGAATTGGCGATCGGCACACCGGCGTCGTGGGCGATCACGTCGCGGGGCGTACACAGCGCGAACGCGCGGCGGGCCTTGGCCTGCGCCAGCGGTCCCTGCGCGGCAAAGATCAGCTGCTCGATACCCGCCGACGGCGAATCGGTGCGCTCGTAGTTATCCGGGGTGGTCAGCGTTCCCGATGACCCGGCCGCGACGTCCACCACGTCGACGTTGCGGTTGTTGACCCGGTCCTGAATGTCCGGCGCCTGCGGCGACACGGTGATCCGTTTGGTGATCGCCTTGGGGCCCCACCACCGGTCGTTGGCCACGAGCACCACGGCGCCGTTGTCCAGTACGGATTCGACCTTGTACGGTCCCGACGACGGGAAGCGTTTGTGGATCTCGTCGGGTTTGAGACCGGGCTTGAGGTCCCACGTGGTGTTCCACAGTTGCGCGATCTGCGCGACCGACGGCGCGTTATTGCTGAGCAGCGTCGCGGTCACGTCGATGTTCAGCTGGTCGGCGATGACATGCGACGGCATCATCGTGGTCGCGGCGAACAGCTGCGTGTAGTCGACGACGCCGCGGTCCGGGACGAACGACACCCGCGCCTTCTTCTGCCCCGGTATGCATTCGACGTTGGCGATGTCGACGTAGCCGGCCTGGGTGGCGGCGTCGAAACCGGGAAACCGGCCCGACTGAGCCGCCCAGGCAAGCACCAGGTCGTCGCAGGTCACCGGCTTGCCGTCGGAGTAGACGGCGTTGTCGGCGATCTGGTAGTCGAGCACCAACGGCGAGCCGCCCACCACCGAAACGGTGCCGAAGTCGCGGTCGGCGACGACCTGTCCGTCGGGGCCGTGGTAGCCGAATCCGATCAGCGTCCGGCCAAACGCCTGCGCCCCGGCCGACGCGAAACCGACGGTGGTGTTGACGTTGTAGGTGTTCAGCGGGCCGTCGACGACGTAGTCGATCTGCGAGGCGGCGCTACCCGAGCACCCGGTCAGCGTGAACGCCATGCCAAGCGACACGGCCAGGCCGACGGTCGCCCATCCGCGCCAGCGGGCCATCGCGGCTACCGCCGGCCGGCGTTTCGCTTGCCGGTCGGGCGCCGGGTACCGGTGGGCCGCACGGGCCGGGCGCCCGGCGCCGGCTTGTTCGGTGCCGGCTTGCCGGCCTCGGTGGCGTGCGTGGTGCTCTGCTGCGGCGATTCCTCGCCGGAGGACGTCGTCTGCTCGTCGCTGTCGACGTCGTCGCCCACCGCGCGCGACCGCGACTCCGGCTTGCGTCGTTTGACGACCCGGCGGGTGTGGGTGCGCACGATCTCGGTGCGCTCGCGCAGCGTGACCAGCAGCGGCGTGGCGAAGAAGATCGACGAGTAGGTGCCGACGATGATGCCGACCAGCTGCACCAGCGCCAGGTCTTTCAGCGTGCCGACACCCAGTAGCCATACCGCCACCACCATCAGCGCCAGCACGGGCAGCACCGAGATCAGGCTGGTGTTGATGGAGCGCATGAACGTCTGGTTGATCGCCAGGTTGGCCCGCTCGGCGAAGGTCCGCCGGGCGGTGTGCTGGAAATCCTTCGTGTTCTCTTCGACCTTGTCGAAGACGATGACGGTGTCGTAGAGCGAGAACCCGAGGATTGTCAGCAGGCCGATCACGGTCGCCGGACTCACCTCGAACCCGACCAGGGAATACACGCCGGCGGTCACCGTCAGGTCGAAGACCATGGTCGTCAGCGCCGAGATGGCCATGTAGCGCTCGTAGCGCACCATGATGTAGATGCTGACCAGCACCAGGAAGATGGCCAGCGCGATCAACGCTTTGTTGGTGATCTGATCGCCCCAGGTCTCCGATACCGCCGAGTCGCTGATGGCTGCCTTACTGGGCTTACCGTCGGTGCCCTTGGGCTGGAAGGCATCGAACAGTGCGTTGCGCAGCTGCGTTGTCTGATCGTTGGACAGCGCTTCCGAACTGATCTGCACTGTCGCCGAAGCGCCGCTGCCGACGGTGACCACCGACGCGGGATCGTGGCCCAGCGTCTTTTTGAAGACGTCGGACACCTGCGACGTCTGCACCGTGCCCGACGCGCCCGCGGTGGGCATCGACACCGTAGTGCCGCCCTTGAAGTCGATCCCGAACGTGAAGCCCCGCACCAGGATCGACAGGATCGCCACCGCAACGATCGCTCCGCTGATGCCATACCAGAGCCGGCGGCGTCCGACCACCTCGAACGCACCGGTGCCGGTGTAGAGCCGGGAGAGGAAGCTGTGGTGTGGCAGCGCGGCGGTGCTCTCGGAGGTCAGTTCCGCGGCATCTTCGCTGGCTTCGGTGATCTCTTTTGCGGCCATCACGCTATCCCCGTCCCGTCTTCACATCTGACGAAGCCCGGCGCTCGCGGGCGACCTGTTGCACTGCTCCCAGGCCGTTGTATTTCGGTTTCGCCAACGTCGGCGACTTGGAGGCCAGGTACACCAGCGGCCAGGTCACCAGGAACACCACCACGATGTCGAGGACCGTGGTGAGGCCCAACGTGAAGGCGAAACCCCGCACCTGGCCGATCGCCAGGGCGTACAACACGGCGGCGGCCAGGAAGGTGACAGCGTTGCCCGAGACGATCGTCTTGCGGGCCCGCACCCAGCCTCGTGGCACTGCCGAGCGGAACGAACGCCCTTCGCGGATCTCATCTTTGATGCGTTCGAAGAACACCACGAACGAGTCGGCGGTGGTACCGATACCGATGATCAGACCCGCGATACCCGCCAGGTCCAAGGTGTAGTTGATTTGTCGGCCCAGGAGTACCAGGATCGCGAAAATCATTGCTCCAGAGGCAGTTAGCGACAATGCCGTGAGCACTCCCAATGCCCGGTAATACAGCAGCGAGTAAACCAGCACCAACAACAAACCGATCGCGCCCGCAATCAGACCCGCCCGCAGCGAAGTCAATCCCAGTGTCGCCGAGACTGTTTGGGCCTCCGAGGATTCGAAGGACAGGGGTAGCGAGCCGTACTTCAGGACGTTGGCCAGCTGGCGCGCGGTGGAGGCGGTGAAAGGCGGGTCGCCACCGCTGATCTGGGTACGGCCGCCGGGGATCGCTTCCTGGATCATCGGGGCACTGACGACCTGTGAGTCCAGGGTGAACGCGGTCTGGGTACCGATATGGGCGGCGGTGAAGTCGGCCCAGGTATTCGCCGCCGCGGTCCTGAACTGAACGTCGACGATGTAGCCGATGCCGCGCTGGTTCATGCTCGAGCTGGCGTCCTGGATCTGATCGCCACTGATAATCGACGGCGCCAGCAGATACGCGGTCTTGTGGTCGGTGGAGCAGGTCACCAGGGGCAGTGTCGGGTCGTCGTTGCCGGCCAGCACATCGCTGTCGTTGCAGCGTTTGGCCTCGATTTGCAGCGCGATCATCTGAACGTACTGGCTGGTGTTCTGCCGCAGCTTCTTCTCCGCGGCGATGCGGTCGGCGAGATCCTTGCGCGGATCGGGCGGCGCGGGCGCCTCAGGCGGCGGCGCGTCGGCGGCCGGTCCTCCCGGTGCCGGTGCCGGTGCCGGTGCGGGGCTGGGAGTCGGCGGCGGGTCCTGCGGGTAGGGACGCGGTTGCGGCGCCGGCCGCCCGGGCTGGCCAGCAGGCGGAGGCGCGGGCTGGCCGGGTTCCGGTTGCAAGCCGGGTGCCGGTTGGAGGCCGGGCGCCAGCCCTCCCGGGGCACCGGGACCGCCGGGCGGTGCGCCGGCCGGCGGCTGGGCCGGGGGTTTGGGTTCGGCACCTTGGGCCGGCATCGCGTTGAGCACCGGGCGGATGTAGAGCCGAGCGGTTTGTCCCAGGTTGCGGGCCTGGCTGCCGTCGTTTCCGGGCACGGTGATGACCAGGTTGTCACCGTCGACCACGACCTCCGAACCGGAGACGCCCAGGCCGTTGACGCGCGCGCCGATGATCTGCTGCGCCTGCCCCAGCGCCTCCCGGCTCGGGCGCGAGCCGTCCGGGGTACGTGCGGTCAACGTGACGCGGGTGCCGCCCTGAAGATCGATGCCGAGCTTCGTGTTGGGCCGCTTGTCCCCGGTGAGAAACACCAGCAAATAGACGCCGATCAGCAAGAACAAGAAAACCGACAGGTAGCGGGCGGGGTGCACCGGCGCCGAAGACGATGCCACTTTCCTTATATCTCCTTGAGAATCGGTTCTTATCCCCGACAGAGCCTACGTGTCCGCTTCGCGCAAACCGCTCATCGGATCGGGGTGGTTACTGATCTTTGGTCACCCGGCTCCCGTCGGCGGGGCCTTGAGAATCTTCGGATTCTTCCAAGTCGTCGTCTTCGTCCAGGCCTTCTTCCAGGTCTTCGTCGAAGTCGTCGGCATCCTCCGGCACGATCTTGTCGCGGATGGCCAGCTTCATCCAGGTAGTCACCACGCCGGCGGCGATCTCGAGCTCGACGGTGTCGTCGGTCAGCGCGACCACGGTGGCCTGCAGACCGGACGTCGTGTGCACGCGATCGCCCGGCTGCAGCGATTCGTGCAGGTCGATGGTGGCTTGCATCGCGCGCTTCTGGCGACGCGACGCCAGGTACATGAACCCGCCCATGATGAGCAGGAACGGCAGGAACAAAACCAAACTCTCCATCGAACGCGCCTGTCTTTCGTATCGGTATTGCTGGGTAATCCAACGGTCGGTGCCGGGCCGGCCGGGAGGTCACGCACCGCGTAACGGGTCCAGTGTGCCCGTTCAGTCTGGCAGGCCATAAGGCGCAACCGATCGGCACCTGCGCCGACCGCCGGGGCGGGCGTTTGGGCCAAGGTCCTCGGCGGGCGCCAAGACCCGTCGTGCGGATAGGCTTTCAGCGCGACGTGAGACGCGCGCCGCGGGGAGGAGGACGTTGTGGCCAGCCTCGAGCAGACCCGCCAGCTGGTTACAGAAATCCCTGGTCCGCTGTCGCTGGAACTGAACAAACGCCGGAGCGCGGCGGTGTCCCACGGCGTCGGCATCACCCTGCCCGTGTTCGTCGCGCGTGCCGGCGGTGGCATCGTCGAAGACGTCGACGGTAACCGCCTCATCGACCTGGGCTCCGGCATCGCCGTCACCACGATCGGCAACTCCTCGCCACGGGTCGTCGACGCGGTGCGCGAGCAGGTGGCCGAGTTCACCCACACCTGCTTCATGGTGACGCCGTACGAGTCCTACATCGCGGTCGCCGAACAGCTGAACCGGATTACTCCGGGTTCGAGTGAGAAGCGCTCGGTGCTGTTCAACTCCGGCGCCGAGGCCGTCGAGAACGCCATCAAGATCGCGCGCTCCTACACCCGCAAGCCCGCCGTGGCGGCGTTCGACCACGCCTACCACGGCCGCACCAACATGACGATGGCGCTCACCGCGAAGTCGATGCCCTACAAGAGCGGGTTCGGCCCGTTCGCGCCGGAGATCTACCGGGCGCCGATGTCCTACCCCTATCGCGACGGCCTGCTCGACAAGGAGTTGGCCACCGACGGTGAACTCGCCGCCGCCCGTGCCATCAGCGTCTTCGACAAGCAGGTCGGCGCCGACAACCTGGCCGCCGTGGTCATCGAGCCGATCCAGGGCGAGGGCGGATTCATCGTCCCGGCCGAGGGCTTCCTGCCCGCCCTGCTGGACTGGTGCCGCAAGAACGACGTGGTGTTCATCGCCGACGAGGTGCAGTCCGGCTTTGCGCGCACCGGGGCGATGTTCGCCTGCGAGCACGACGGCATCGAGCCGGACCTGATCTGCACCGCCAAGGGCATCGCCGGTGGCTTGCCGCTGTCGGCGGTGACCGGCCGGGCCGAGATCATGGACGCCCCGCACGTCAGCGGCCTGGGCGGCACGTTCGGCGGCAACCCGGTTGCCTGCGCGGCGGCGCTGGCCAGCATCGAGACTATTGAGGAAGACGGCCTGATCGAGCGCGCCCAGCAGATCGAACACGTGATCACCGACATCCTGCTGCGGATGCAGGCCGGCGACGACCGGATCGGCGACGTGCGCGGTCGTGGCGCCATGATCGCCATCGAGCTGGTGAAGTCCGGCACCAGCGATCCCGACGCCGAGCTGACGAACAAGCTGGCCACCGCGGCGGGCGCTGCCGGCGTCATCGTGCTGACCTGCGGCATGTTCGGCAACATCATCCGGCTGCTGCCCCCGCTGACCATCAGCGACGAGCTGCTCACCGAGGGACTTGAGGTCCTACGCCTCCTGCTCGCCGACCTGTAAACCCGACAACCCCGGTTTTCGCAACCGCAGGTGGGCGATCTCACAGCGCCATCGTCGGTAAACTCATTGAGGAATACCATTAGCTTCGCTAACGTTCTATATGTCAGCGCAATGTGGCGCGAACAACCAAAATCTCTCATGGCAAGGAACTGTTATGCCGACAACTACTCGTGAAGAGCGACTCGAACGCCGTATCGAGGAACTGACCGCTAACGATCCACAGTTCGCCGCAGCCAGGCCGGACCCGGCCGTCGCCGAGGCCCTTGAGCAGCCTGGACTGCGACTTCCGCAGATCGTCCAGACCGTGCTCGAGGGTTACGCCGACCGCCCGGCCCTCGGGCAGCGCGCCGTCGAGTTCGTCAAGGACGCCAAGACCGGACGCACCTCGTTGGAGGTGCTCTCCCATTTCGACACCATCACCTATCGCGAGCTGGACCAGCGTGTTGGCGCGCTCGGACGCGCCTTGACCAGCGACTCAGTGCAGGCCGGCGACCGTGTTGCGGTGCTCGGCTTCACCAGCGTCGACTTCACCACCATTGACGTGGCGCTTTACCGGATCGGCGCGGTGGCGGTCCCGCTGCAGACCAGCGCGGCTATCACCCAGCTGCAGCCGATCGTGACCGAGACCAAGCCCAGCGTCATCGCGGCGAGCGTGAACCAGCTGCCCGATGCCGTCGAGCTGATCCTGAGCACCGACCACCAGCCCGCCAAGCTCGTGGTCTTCGACTACCACCCCGAGGTCGACGACGAGCGCGAGGCCGTGGAAAGCGCCCGGGCACGACTGGCCGCGGTGACCGTCGAGCCGCTGGCTGACCTGCTCGAGCGTGGCAAGGGACTGCCCGCGACACCGGTGGTGAACGACCGCGCCGAAGACGCGCTGGCGCTGCTGATCTACACGTCCGGAAGCACCGGCGCGCCCAAGGGTGCGATGTACCCCCAAAGCAATGTCGGCAAGATGTGGTCCAGGTCGGCCAAAAACTGGTTCGGGGAGAGCGCGGCGTCGATCACCCTCAACTTCATGCCGATGAGCCACGTCATGGGACGCGGGACCCTCTACGGCACGCTCGGTAATGGTGGCACCGCCTACTTCGCCGCCAAGAGCGACCTGTCGACGTTCCTGGAGGACCTCGAGCTGGTCCGGCCCACCGAGCTGAATTTCGTGCCGCGCATCTGGGAGACCCTCTACGGCGAATACCAGCGCGAGGTCGATCGGCGGCTCTCGGACTCCGCCGACCGCAAGGCCGTGGAAGCCCAGGTCTTGAACGAGCAGCGCCAATACTCGCTCGGCGGCCGGTTCATCTTCGCGATGACGGGCTCGGCGCCCACTTCCCCGGAGCTGAAGGCCTGGATCGAATCGCTCCTCGAGATGCATCTAACGGACGGCTACGGGTCCACCGAGGCCGGCATGGTCTTGCTCGACGGCGAAGTGCAGCGTCCGCCGGTCGTCGACTACAAACTGGTCGACGTTCCGGATCTGGGCTACTTCGCCACCGACCGGCCGCATCCGCGCGGCGAACTACTGCTCAAGACGGCGAATATGTTCCCCGGCTACTACAAGCGGCCCGAAGTCACTGCCGACGTCTTCGACGCCGACGGTTACTACCGGACCGGAGACGTCGTCGCCGAGGTCGGACCCGACAAGCTGGTGTACGTCGATCGCCGTAATAACGTGCTGAAGCTCGCGCAGGGCGAATTCGTCACCGTCGCAAAGCTGGAAGCGGAATTCGGCAACAGCCCGCTGGTCCAGCAGATCTACGTGTACGGCAACAGCGCACACCCCTACCTGTTGGCTGTCGTGGTGCCCACCGAGGAAGCACTGCAACGCTTCGATGAGGCCCAGCTCAAGCCGGCGATCGCCGATTCGTTGCAGAAAGTCGCGAAAGAGGCCCGCCTGCAGTCCTACGAGGTGCCGCGCGACTTCCTTATCGAGACCACGCCGTTCAGCCTGGAGAACGGTCTGCTCACCGGCATTCGCAAGCTGGCGTGGCCGAAGCTGAAGCAGCACTACGGCGAGCGGCTCGAACAGCTCTACGCCGACTTGGCCGCGGGCCAGGCCAACGAGCTCAGTGAACTGCGCCGCAGCGGCGCCGATGCACCTGTGCTGGCAACGGTGATCCGGGCCGCGGCGGCCCTGCTCGGAGCGGCCACCACCGAGCTGACACCCGATGCCCACTTCACCGACCTGGGTGGAGACTCGTTGTCGGCGTTGACATTCGGCAATCTGCTGCGCGAGATCTTCGACATCGACGTGCAGGTGGGAGTCATCGTCAGCCCGGCCAACGACCTGGCCGCCATCGCCACCTACATCGAAGCCGAGCGCCACGGCACCAAGCGGCCCAGTTTCGCCGCCGTGCACGGTCGAGACGCCGTGGAGGTGCACGCCAGCGACCTGACGCTGGACAAGTTCCTCGATGCCGAAACGTTGGCTGCCGCACCGAACCTGCCCGCGGCCGGCACCGAGGTGCGCACGGTCCTGCTGACCGGGGCGACCGGCTTCCTGGGTCGCTACCTGGCCCTGGAGTGGCTGCAGCGGATGGACCTGGTCGACGGCAAGGTGATCGCCCTGGTTCGCGCCAAGGACGACGTCACCGCGCGGGCCCGCCTGGACAAGACCTTCGACAGCGGCGACCCCAAGCTGCTGGCGCACTACCAACGGCTGGCCGCCGATCACCTCGAGGTCATCGCGGGCGACAAGGGCGAGGCCAACCTGGGTCTCGATCAACAGGTGTGGCAGCGGCTCGCCGACACCGTCGACCTGATCGTCGACCCGGCCGCCCTGGTCAACCACGTGCTGCCCTACAGCGAGCTGTTCGGCCCCAACGCCTTGGGTACCGCCGAGCTGATCCGCATCGCGCTGACCGGGAAGAAGAAGCCCTACACCTACGTGTCCACGATCGGGGTGGGCGACCAGATCAAGCCCGGCGCGTTCACCGAGGACGCCGACATCCGCCAGATCAGCGCCACCCGCAAGGTCCACGACGGCTACGCCAACGGCTACGGCAACAGCAAGTGGGCCGGTGAGGTGTTGCTACGCGAGGCCAACGACCTGTGTGGGCTGCCGGTGGCGGTGTTCCGCTGCGACATGATCCTGGCCGACACCACCTATGCCGGTCAGCTCAACGTGCCCGACATGTTCACCCGGATGATGCTGAGCCTGGTGGCCACCGGCATCGCGCCGGCCTCGTTCTACGAGCCCGACGCCGACGGCAACCGGCAACGCGCCCACTACGACGGGCTGCCGGTGGAGTTCATCGCCGAAGCGGTCTCAACCCTGGGCGCCCAAAGCGCCGACGGATTCCGCACCTTCCACGTGATGAACCCCTACGACGACGGCATCGGCATGGACGAGTTCGTCGACTGGCTCATCGACGAAGGCTGCGCTGTCCAGCGCGTCGATAACTACGGCGAATGGCTGCAGCGGTTCGAGACCAGCCTGCGCGGGCTGCCCGAAAAGCAGCGCAACGCCTCGCTTTTGCCGCTGCTGCACAACTACCAGAAGCCCGACCACCCGATCCGCGGGTCGATGGCACCGACGGATCGGTTCCGAGCGGCAGTCCAGGACGCCAAAGTCGGCCCGGACAAAGACATTCCGCACATCAGCGCGCCGATCATCAACAAGTACATCAGCGACCTGCAACTACTCGGCCTGCTCTAAGGTCGCCAGACACCGCAAAGCCGGTCGCCAGCCTGCGTATGGGCTGGCGACCGGCCTTTAGCGTGACGCCTCAGCTCTGCGCATGCGGCCAGCGCTGATATGCCGCAGCCTGTCCTGGCGCAGCGTCTGCCCGCTGCCGGCGCCAACCGCCGGTCTTCGGGTCTCCGGATGGCACCCCCGGGGTGGTCATGGCATCCGGGGACACCTCACGCTGCGGCTCTTGCAGCCCCGACATGTAAGCGGGCTCGCTGTCCGCCGGTGCTGCCGACCGCACCCGCGCAAGGGCTTCGATATCGCTGGCCAGTCGCACCGCCAGGCGTGCCAGCGCGATGCCGCTCAGGAACACGATCAGGGCGCCCAGGCCGGAGAAGTACGAGATCTCGAGTGCGGCCCGCTTGCGTTCGGTCGCGGCAATCGGATCGCCGACGGACCCGATCCCCAGCATCGGAGCGAGCTCACCACCGATCACGAACCATGCGCCGGCCAGGACCGCCAGCCAGCCGCCCACGATCGCGGTGATCCGATTTCCGGAAAAAATCAGCAGCAGACCGCCGAGCACGGTGACGCCGCCGGGCAGCACCTCGAGCCAGCCGCGAGCCGTGCTCCATGCCCAGTCCTTGTCGGGCGTGTAGGCGAAATTGAAATGCGGACCGACGAACGGTATCAACGCACCCCAAGCACCCAGGATGACCAGGATCAACCCGCAAACCGCACCGCGGGAGCGTGGCATCCACAACCTGCCTGGGTGGCCGTCTTGCGCGTGGTTCATTACATCTCCTCATAGACGCCGGGCTACTTCAGCACCGCGTGGATACCCTGCGGTGTTCGCTTGTAACCTCTGGCGGCTTCCGAGGCCGTGACCAGTGTGGCTGGTGTTTCTAGTGCTACGTGGCGACGCCGAGAACCAGCAGCACGATGGAGATCAACGGAAACGCCCCCTGCGTCACCGCGGCCCGGGCCTTGTCCCGCGCCGCCAGCAGTAACACGATCGCGGCCGCGGCCATGGATCCGACGCCGGCGAAAACGAGCGCGGCCCCCGCCTCCCGGTGCCCCGTGACGACCGCGACGATTCCGATACCCGCGACGATCGCCAAGAAAAGGTTGTAAAAACCCTGGTTGAATGCGAGCAGCTTGGTGGTCTCGGCTTCCTCGGCCGTCGTGCCGAAGGTGGCGCGGGTACGGGGTGAGGTCCAGGTCAACGACTCCATCGTGAAGATGTAGACGTGCAATAGCGCCGCCAGTGCGGCGAATACCAATCCAGCGGTGATCATGGCGCTCCTACTCGAACAATCCCGGTTGAGCCAGACCGGTGACTCCGGCCGGCGGTGTCAGACCCAGGTGAGTCCAGGCCTGAGCGGTGGCCACCCGGCCTCGCGGCGTGCGCGCGAGCATGCCCGCGCGAACCAGGAACGGCTCGCACACCTCCTCGACGGTGGCCGGTTCCTCCCCGACTGCCACCGCGAGCGTCGAAACCCCGACCGGGCCGCCACCGAAGCTGCGGGTCAGCGCCGACAGCACTGCCCGGTCCAGTCGGTCGAGCCCGAGTTCGTCGACGTCGTAGACCTCCAGCGCGGACTTGGCGACGTCGCGGGTGATCACCCCGTCGGCGCGTACCTCGGCGAAGTCCCGGACCCGGCGCAGCAGGCGGTTGGCGATCCGTGGGGTCCCGCGCGAGCGCCGGGCGATCTCCGCTCCGGCCTCGGCGCCCAGCTCGATGCCCAGGATCCCGGCGGAACGAACCAGCACCCGCTCCAAATCGGCCGGCTCGTAGAAGTCCATGTGCGCGGTGAACCCGAATCGGTCACGCAACGGTCCGGTCAGCGCGCCCGAGCGGGTGGTCGCGCCGACCAGGGTGAACGGTGCTACCTCCAGCGGAATCGATGTTGCCCCAGGGCCTTTGCCCACGATGACGTCGACCCGGAAGTCCTCCATCGCGAGGTACAGCATCTCCTCGGCCGGCCGGGCGATGCGGTGGATCTCGTCGATGAACAGCACATCGTGCTCGACCAGGTTGGACAGCATCGCGGCCAGGTCGCCCGCGCGCTCCAGCGCCGGCCCGGAGGTCACCCGCAGCGCGGACCCGAGTTCGGTGGCGATGATCATGGCCAGCGACGTCTTACCCAACCCCGGGGGCCCGGACAGCAGGATGTGATCCGGTGTGCCGCCGCGGTTTTTGGCCCCCTCGATCACCAGCTGCAGCTGTTCGCGGACCCGGGACTGGCCGATGAACTCCCCCAACGAGCGGGGCCGCAGGCTGACATCGACGTCGCCCTCCCCCACGGTGAGCGTCGGCGAGAGGTCGCGATCCGAATAGTCTTCGGAATAATCGTCGCTCATTTAGCCTTGCCCAGCAACGACAGCGCGGCCCGCAACGCACCGGAAGTTGTTGCCTGCTCGCCTTTTTCGCGGCCGGCGGCCAACACACTGTCGGTGGCCTCCTCGGCCTGCTTGGCCGCAAAGCCCAGGCCGACCAAAGCCTCCACCACCGGACCCCGCACCGCGTGGCCGTTGAGAGCAGCGCCCGCCGGCGCCGCCGCGGGCGCACCGGCCGGATAGATCTTGTCGCGCAACTCCAGGACCATGCGCTCGGCGCCGCGTTTGCCGATGCCGGGCACCCGCGTCAGCGCGGCGACGTCACCGTCGGACAGCGCCTGGCGCAGCGCCGCGGCGTCGTGCACCGCCAGCGTCGCCATCGCCAGCCGCGGACCGACCCCCGACACCGACAGCAGCGTCAGGAACAGGTCGCGATTCTCGCCGTCGATAAACCCGTACAGCGTCTGCGAGTCCTCGCGCACGATCATCGCGGTGACCAGCCGGGCCTCGCTCCCCTGCCGCAGCGTCGCCAGCGTCGACGGTGTCGCATTCACCCGGTAGCCGACGCCGGCGGCTTCGATCACCACATGATCGAGTGCCACGTCGAGCACCTCACCGCGCACCGAGGCGATCATCGACCCGCTCCGGCCTTGGCGATCTTGGCCTGGGCGGCCAACTTGGCCCGGTAGGCGTTGCGCTGCTGGGCGGCCTGTGCTTCGGCCGCGGCCATCCGGGCCAGCATCGGCGCTCGCCAGCAATGGCAGATGGCCAGCGCCAGCGCATCGGCAGCGTCGGCCGGGGTCGGTTTGGCTTGCAGCTCAAGGATTCTGGTGACCATCGCGGTGACCTGCGCCTTGTCGGCTGCGCCGTTGCCGGTGACCGCGGCCTTGACTTCGCTGGGGGTATGGAAATGCACGTCGATATCGCGTTTGGCCGCCGCCAGCGCGACCACACCACCGGCCTGCGCGGTGCCCATCACGGTCGACACGTTGTGCTGAGAGAACACCCGCTCAATGGCGATGACGTCGGGATGATGCGTGTCCAGCCAGTGCTCGACGGCGTCACTGATGACCAGCAGCCGTTTGGGCAGCGCCGCATCCGACGGGGTGCGGACCACGTCGACATCCAGCGCGACGATATTTCGTCCGCGCCCGCTTTCGACGACGGATAGCCCGCATCGGGTCAGTCCGGGGTCGACGCCCATCACGCGCATAGCATGCTCCAACTTCCACTTCTTGAAAATATTGTGGCCCGAACAGCTGTTCGATAGCGTAGCGGCCGGGTCCGACTGCGCGACACAGGACACGCGGCGCCCGACCCACTTTCGGGTCGGGCACGTTGCGGCTCCGAACCCGGCGAATGCTGCTAACTTAAGCCCACGTTCGGTCCAGCGCGGCCGCGACGAGAGGGTTTGCGTGGGAACTTGGCTGGTCGTGCTCGCCGCGATGCTGTTCATCGCGTCCATCGTGGTGCTTGTGGTGGCGTCGCGGCGCCCCAAGACGGCGCCTGCGCCGGGCGGCCGCCGCGATCCCCTGTCCTTCAACGCGATGCCGGAGTTCGGGCCCCGGCAACTGGGCCCGGGCGCCATCGTCAGCTACGGCGGCGTCGACTACGTGGTCCGCGGATCGGTGACGTTTCGCGAGGGACCGTTCGTGTGGTGGGAACACCTGCTGGAAGGCGGCGACCAGCCGACCTGGTTCGCCGTAGAAGAGGACGACGGGCGCCTCGAACTGGTCATGTGGATCACCCGCAAGGACCTCACCTTGCAGCCCGGCGACCAGTATTTGGTCGACGGGGTGACGTTTCGCGAGTCGGAGCACGGCCGCGCCTCGTACACGACCGAAGGCACGACGGGCCTGCCGGCCGGCGGTGAGATGGAGTTCGTGGACTGCGCCAACGCCGACGAAACCGTGCTGCTCTCCTTCGAACGCTGGGCACCCGGGACGCCCTGGGAGATATCGACGGGCAAGCCGGTGGTGCCGGGCGAGCTCACGGTCTACCCAGCACCCTCGCCGTAGGACCGGGCGGTGCCGCTTTATCAGCTCGCCGTAGCTCCGGCCGACGTGTCCGGGAGCAAGCTCCGGCTCGCGCTCAATGCGCCCGCACCGCCGCTGCTGGCCGGTCACACGCTGCGTCATCCCGACGGCGGCGTGCTGCGGCTCGGGGTGCTCGGAGCCTCGCATCTCGTCACGATCGAGCACGCCACCAGTACCTTCTCCGAGCAGGTGTCCTGCACCGCAGGCAGCGACGTCGGCAAACTGCCCGAGCACGCCGAAGCCTCGGGCTACTCGCTGGAATCGGCCACCGGCACTCACGACGAGGCGACGTTTCGTCAACTGGCGCGCGAACTACGCGACCGGTGCCGAGCCGAAACCGGTTGGCTCGGCGGCACATTCCCCGGCGATGACGCCGCACTGACCGTGCTGGCCGCCGAACCCGACGACACCGGCTGGCGCTGGCAGACGTGGCACCTGTACCCACGCACCCCTTTGGGGTCCGGTGGCGAAGTGGTCCACACCGCGAGCCGGTGGCGTCCGTGAGCCGCAAACACCTGTTCTGGCTTGCCGGTGGGCTGGCTGTGGCCGCCGTGGTGTCCTTGATTTTCGGAATCATATTGCTGCAGAAGGACATTGCGTCCTATATCGCGAGCAACTATCGCGAGTACTCCCGCGACGCCAACGGAACGCGATACCTGTGCACCGGATCCCCCGACCAGGTGGCCGACACGCTCGCCGAGTACCAGGAACCCGAGGCGCGTGCCGACAACGACAACAACGAGTACCTGCGCTACAGCAACAACATCGTGATCGTCGGCCCAGATGGCGGCCACCCGTGCAGCATTCGCGTCGAAGGCCTCAGCGCCGGATACAACCACGGCTCGTTCGTCTTCCTCGGCCCCGGGTTCGGCCCCGGATCACCGTCGAGCGGTTCCGGAGGTACTCCCGGCGGCCCGGGCGGAACCAAATAGCGCCTTATCGGATGGAACCCCAAAGGAGATCGCCATGTACCTCGCCATCGAGATAGGAACCATCGACCTCAATCCGATACTGAAAGGGGTTGTGGCGTCGCTGCTGTACTTCGTGGTCGGAATGGCAGTCCTGGTCTCCGGCTTCTACATGGTCGATGTGTTGACTCCCGGAAAGCTGCGGCAGCTGGTGTTCGTCGATCGCCGCCCCAACGCCGTCGTGGTCGCCTGCGCGATGTATGTCGCCCTGACCATCGTCATCATCAGCGCCGTCGCCAACAGTTACAGCCAGCTGGGTCAGGGACTTCTCGGTGTGGCGGTGTACGGGTTCATGGGTGTGATCCTGCTGGGGATCGCGCTGCTGACGCTGCACCTGGTGATCCCGGGCAGCTTCCATGAGCACATCGACGAGCCCGAGCTGCATCCGGGGTCCTTCGCGGTGGCCCTGATGCTGCTGGCCGTCGGAGGGCTGACGGCGGCCGCGGTGTCATGACGACCACCCAGGAAGCGATCCCGTCCACGGAGCCGTCGATACGCTGGCGGGCCGTGCTGCTCGCGGCCGTCGCGGCCTGCGCGGCGTGCGGCATCATCTACGAACTGGCGCTGCTGACGCTGTCGGCAAGCCTGAACGGCGGCGGCATCGTCGCCACCTCACTGATCGTCGCGGGCTACATCGCGGCGCTGGGCCTGGGCGCGCTGCTGGTCAAGCCCCTGCTGAGGCACGCGGGCATCATCTTCGTGGCCGTCGAGGCCCTGCTGGGCATCATCGGTGGGTTATCCGCGGCGACGCTGTATGCGGTGTTCGCGTTCCTGGACGGCGAGATCGGCTCGACGTGGGTGCTGGCGGTGGGCACCGCGCTGATCGGCGGCCTGGTCGGCGCCGAAGTGCCGTTGCTGATGACGCTGCTGCAGCAGGGGCGGGTGGTGCCCGCCAAGGACTCGGCCACCGACACCGGCCGCACGCTGGCCAACCTCAACGCCGCCGACTACCTGGGTGCGTTGATCGGCGGATTGGTCTGGCCTTTCGCGCTGCTGCCGCATCTCGGGATGATCCGCGGCGCGGCGGCCACCGGCGTCATCAACTTGATCGCGGCGGGCATTGTGGCGATGTTCCTGCTGCGGCGCTCCATCTCCGTCCCGCAGCTGGTGACGGCGCTGTGCGCGCTCGCCGCGGCCCTCGGGCTTCTGGTGGTGCTGCTGGTGCATGCTCACGACATCGAAACGACCAGCAGGCAACGGCTTTACGCCGACCCAATCATCACCTACCGGCACACCGTCTACCAGGAGATCGTGGTCACTCGTCGCGACAACGACACCCGACTGTATCTGGACGGCGGTTTGCAATTCTCCACCCGCGATGAATACCGCTACACCGAAAGCCTCGTCTATCCGGCGCTCGGCGAGGGCGCGCGCTCGGTCTTGGTGCTGGGCGGCGGCGACGGCCTGGCAGCACGAGAGCTGTTGCGCCAGAAGGGAATTGATAAGATTGTTCAGGTAGAGCTCGATCCTGCGATGATCGAAATTGCCCGCACCACCCTGCGGGACGCCAATGCCGGCGCGCTGGACAACCCGCGGGTTTCCGTCGTGATCGACGACGCGATGCGCTGGCTTCGGGCACCGCATCCGGAGCTGCGTCCGGCCGGGGGCTTCGACGCGGTCATCGTCGACCTGCCCGACCCGGACACACCCGTGCTGGGCCGGCTGTATTCAACCGAGTTCTATACCCTTGTCGCGCACGCACTTACACCCAATGGTCTCGTCGTGGTCCAGGCGGGCAGCCCGTTCTCCACGCCGACCGCGTTCTGGCGCACGGTGTCGACGATGCGTTCCGCGGGGTATGCGGTCACGCCCTACCACGTGCATGTGCCGACGTTCGGTGACTGGGGTTTCGCGCTGGCCCGCCCCGGCCCGGACGGTATGGCCGCACCGATCCCCACCATGCCCGCCGACGCGCCGCCCCTGCGGTACCTCAATCCGCAGGTGCTGCAAGCCGCGACGGTGTTCTCCGACGACATCGCACCGCGCCCACTAGAGCCGTCAACGCTGGACAACCCGCGCATCGTCGAGGACATGCGCCACGGCTACGACTAGCCGGCCTCTTCGTCGAGAGCGGCCAGCACCTCATCCGAGATGTCGACGTTGGTGTAGACGTTCTGCACGTCATCGCTGTCCTCCAGCGCGTCGACGAGTCTGAACACCTTGCGGGCGGCCTCGACGTCGACCGGCACGCTGACCGACGGCTGGAAACTTGCCTCGGCCGATTCGTAGTCGATGCCGGCGTCCTGCAACGCGGTCCGCACCGCGACCAGATCGCCTGGTTCGGAAACGATTTCGAAGCTCTCACCGAGATCGCTGAGGTCCTCGGCGCCGGCCTCCAGCACCGCTCCCAGCACGTCATCCTCGGACAGGCCGTTCTTCTCCAGCGTGACCACACCCTTACGGGTGAACAGGTAGGCCACCGATCCCGGATCGGCCATGTTTCCGCCATTGCGCGTCATCGCGATCCGCACCTCGCTGGCGGCACGATTGCGGTTGTCGGTCAGGCACTCGATGAGCACCGCCACACCATTGGGTCCGTAGCCCTCGTAGGTGATGTTCTGCCAATCGGCGCCGCCGGCCTCCTCGCCCGCGCCCCGCTTTCGGGCGCGTTCGATGTTGTCGTTGGGCACCGAGGTCTTCTTCGCCTTCTGGATGGCGTCGTAGAGCGTCGGATTGCCGGCCGGATCACCACCGCCGGTACGGGCGGCGACCTCGATGTTCTTGATGAGCCGGGCGAACTCCTTGCCACGGCGCGCGTCTTTGACGGCCTTCTGGTGCTTCGTGGTGGCCCACTTGGAATGGCCGCTCATCGTCGTCCTACCTCGTTCCTCTTGTTGCCCTCTTCGTTTTACAAGCCAGACGAGTCTACGTGGACGATCGGGGCTGGCCGCCCGGCCGCTCCCCCCGAGGTCGAGTGTGCACTGACGGCTTCCGGTGTGCGGTGACGGCGGGGATTCCGGGAAATCGCCGCCCTGGATACACACTCAAAGCCTTCGACGCACACTCGACGGTTTCGGCGCGCGACATTTGGGAGAACCTGCAAAACGTGAACCAACCCAAAGAGCCCGAGGACGCGAGGAAGTCGACCGAGGAGCAGCGTCAGCTGCAGGACCAACTCGAGCACCAGGACGACGACCCGGAAGGCCCGGGTCTGCACCAGTCCCACCGCGACGTCGCCGATGAGAGCACGCGCTAGCTCCGGCCCCTGACGATGTCGACGAACAGCTGGTGGATGCGGCGGTCTCCGGTCATCTCCGGGTGAAATGCCGTCGCCAGCATCGGCCCCTGCCGGACCGCGACGGCGTGTCCCGCGGCGCTGGCCAGCACCTGCACCCCGTCCCCGACTCGCTCGGCCCACGGCGCCCGAATGAACACCGCCCGCACTGGCCCGTCGAGGCCGGCGAACTCGACATCGCCTTCGAACGAATCGACCTGACGTCCAAACGCGTTGCGCCGCACGGTCATATCGATCGCGCGTAGCGGCAGTGCCTGCCGGCCGTTGGCGCCCGCATCGAGGATCTCGCTGGCCAGCATGATCATGCCGGCGCACGCACCGTAGGCCGGCAGCCCGTCGGCCAGCCGCGCCCGCAACGGCTCGAGCAGGTCCAGGTCGAGTAGCAGGTGGCTCATCGTGGTGGATTCCCCGCCCGGAATGATCAGCCCGTCGATCGCCTCGATCTCGCTGCGGCGGCGCACCGGCATCGACTCGGCTCCGGCGTCACGCAATGCCGCCAGGTGCTCGCGGGTGTCACCCTGCAGCGCCAGCACTCCGATCCGGGGGCGGCTCACGGCTGGTATCCGCGCTTATAGCGGGTCAGCCCCTCCTGCATTACCGCCGCGACCATCTCGCCGGTCTGGGTGAAGATCTTGCCCTGGCACAACGCGCGACCGCCGCTGGCCGACGGCGAGGACTGGTCGTAGAGCAACCACTCGTCGGCGCGGAATGCCCGCATGAACCACATCGCGTGGTCCAGCGATGCCACCTGCAGATGCTCGCGTACGTCGAGGTGGGTGACCTGTCCCGAGCCCAGCAGCGTCAGGTCGCTCATATAGGCCAGCGCGCAGATGTGCAGCACCGGATCGTCGGGCAGCGGATCACGGTGCCGGAACCACACCTGCTGCTGTGCGGCCTTGCCGGGCGAGAGCTGCAGGAGCTCGCGCGGCACGATGCAGACGTCCCACTCGGCGAACTGCTTGAACCCGGCGTCGTCGAAAACCTTGATCGAATCCAGCCCGGGCAGGCCGTCGGGTGGCGGCGCGGCCGGCATCGGGTCCTGGTGGTGGATGCCGTCTTGGTCGGTTTGAAAGGACGCCCCCATGCTGAAGATAATCTCGCCGTGCTGGATGGCGTTGACCCGCCTGGTGGCAAACGACCCGCCGTCGCGGGTGCGCTCGACGATGAAAACCGTGCGCTCGTTGGCGTCCCCGGGTCGCAGGAAGTAGCCGTGCAACGAGTGCACTTGGTAGCGCGGGTCGACGGTCCGCACCGCCGAGACCAGCGACTGGCCGGCGACATGACCCCCGAACGTGCGCTGCAGGAATCCGGACTCCGGACTGAAGACACTGCCCCGGTAGATGTTGACCTCGAGTTGCTCGAGATCAAGGATCTTTTCGATCGCCACGAGTGATTATTACCAGCCGCGCTGGGCCAGCCGATGCGGCTCCGCGAGCTGCTCGACATTGATGCCCACCATCGCCTCGCCCAGGCCACGAGAAACCTTGGCCAGCACATCGGGGTCGTCGTGGAACGTCGTGGCCTTGACGATCGCGGCGGCGCGCTGTGCTGGGTCGCCCGATTTGAAAATCCCCGAGCCCACGAACACTCCCTCGGCGCCGAGCTGCATCATCATCGCCGCGTCGGCCGGCGTCGCGATCCCGCCCGCGGTGAACAGTGTGACCGGAAGCTTGCCCGCCCGGGCCACCTCGACGACGAGCTCGTAGGGCGCTTGCAATTCCTTTGCCGCAACGAATAATTCGTCCTCGGACAATGACGTCAGGCGGCGGAGCTCGCCACCGATGGCGCGCATGTGTGTGGTCGCGTTGGACACGTCACCGGTGCCGGCTTCGCCCTTGGACCGGATCATGGCCGCGCCCTCGTTGATGCGCCGCAGCGCCTCACCGAGATTGGTCGCCCCGCACACGAACGGCACGGTGAACTTCCACTTGTCGATGTGGTGGGTGTAGTCGGCGGGGGTCAACACCTCCGACTCGTCGACGTAATCCACACCGAGGCTCTGCAGGATCTGCGCCTCGACGAAATGCCCGATGCGCGCCTTGGCCATCACCGGGATCGTGACCGCGGCGATGATGCCCTCGATCATGTCGGGGTCGCTCATCCGCGACACCCCGCCCTGAGCGCGGATGTCGGCGGGTACTCGCTCCAGCGCCATCACCGCAACGGCGCCGGCGCCTTCCGCGATCCGGGCCTGCTCCGGGGTGACGACGTCCATGATCACGCCGCCCTTGAGCATCTCGGCCATGCCGCGCTTGACCCGCGCCGTTCCCGTCACTGCCTGGCTCGACTGTGCGCCGCTGTCCACTTGCTCCTTCTCTCCTTGAACCATCGCGCTTCCACTCTAGTGGTGCGTAACAAATCGATTTTCCAGCTGTTTACGGGGACGGCCAGATTGTGCTAGATATTGCGTCAGCTGTTTGCGCAGACCGTTGCTGCAGGTGCGGATCGTGGGGTGGCAACCCAGGTCACACCGGCCTTGGCGGTTGGCCGAGAAGAGGTTCGGAGATGTTGCCGGATTTCGTGCTGCTGGCGCCGGAGATCAATTCTGCGCGCATGTACGCGGGACCACGCTCGGGATCGATGTGGGCTGCGGCGGCGGCCTGGGACGGACTGGCCGCCCAATTGGGGTCGTCGGCAAGTTCCTTCCAATCGACGGTGTCGTCGCTGACCGGCGGGGCGTGGCAGGGTCCGGCGTCGATGACGATGGCGAGCGCGGCCGCCCCGTATGTGCAGTGGTTGACCGAGACGTCGGCCAAGGCGGAGCTGGTGGCCACCCAGGCCCGGTTATCGGCGGGCGCGTTCGAGGCGGCGTTTACCGCGACGGTGCCCCCGGAGGCGGTTGCGGCCAATCGTGCCCAACTGGCGACGCTGATCGCGACCAACCTGTTGGGTCAAAACACCGCGGCGATCGCGGCGACCGAAGCCCTGTACACCGAGATGTGGGCCCAGGATGTAACGGCGATGACGGCCTACGACGCCAGTACCACGGCGGCCGAAGCCGGGTGGACGCCGTTCAGCGATCCGCCACTGACCCTGACCAGCCTGCCCACCCCCACTTTCACCTCATTTCTTCAGCAGCTTCTTCAGGAGCTGTTCAATTCGCTGACCCAGCAGCTGATGAACCCGATGACGCAGCTGCAGATGCTCTCGACGCCCGCGCAGTTCGCGATGGAACCGATGCAAATGGCGATGGGTCAGCTGATGTCCGGCGCCAATCCGTTGCTGAGCGGCGCCGCCAGCGTCCCGGCGATGGATCCGTTCCTGGCGTCCGCGGTCAGTCCGGCCGTGGTCAGTCCGGCCGTGGGCAGCCCGAGCACGGCGCAGCTCACCGGCAGCGTGATCGCCGCGGGTATGGGCCGGGCCAGCTCCATCGGGAAGTTGTCCGTGCCGGCAAATTGGGCCAACGCCACCCCGGCGCCGGCCCCGACTCCCGCGGTGGCCGAGGTGCCCAGTCCCGCGGTGAGCCCAGTCGCGGCCAGCCTCCCCACCACGCCGTACCCGCCCTCGCTGAACGTGCCCGGGCGATTGATAGGTGCGGTCACTCCAGCGGTCGCGGCCCACCGCGCGGGTGGGGCAGCGCGCCCGGTGGTCGGATAGTCAGGCGGAACGTCCGATGTCATTCGTGATCACCGACCCCGACATGATCGGGACCGCCGCCGACGAGTTGCAAGGGATCGGGGCGTCGCTCGAAGCGACGAACGCAGCGGCGGCGGCCCCGACGATGGGAGTGCTACCGCCGGCGACGGATTCGGTATCGGCGCGAACGGCGGCACTGCTGGACGCGGCCGCGCAGCAGTATCAGACGCTCAGCGCGCAGGCCGAACTGTTCCACAGCCAGTTCGTGCAAACCCTGATCACCGCGAAGAACTCGTATGCCGAAACCGAGGCCGCCAACGCGGTTGGGATGCAGTCGTCGACGTCCAACAACATCGCGCTGATCATGGGTGGCACCGGGAACCCGACGCCGGACCTCAATTACATGACGTCCATCGAACAGGCGTACCTCGCCCAGAATTATTCCGGCTACACCCTGGTGAGTCTGCATACGCCGGAACAGTTCTGGCCGGTTACCGGCATCTTCGACGAAACGTTCGGTAAGTCGGTTTACCAGGGACTGGGAACGCTGAACAACGCGATCCTGACCCAAACCGCCGCGGGCAATCATGTTGTCGTCGTGGGATATTCGCAGAGCGCCACCATCGCCAGCCTGGAAATGCGCTATCTGCAAGCCCTGCCGGCCGCCCTACGACCGAATTCGGACCTGCTGAACTTCGTGTTGCTCGCCGATCCGAACAACCCGATGGGCGGCATTCTGACGCACTTCATCCCGGGATTCGGTTCGTTTCATTTCCCGACTCCCTTGATGACGCAATACGCGACCTCCATTTTCACGATGCAATACGACGCCATCGCCGACTTCCCGGTGCACCCGTTGTGGCTGCCGTCGGACCTCAACGCCCTTTTCGGCTTCCTTGATCTGCACTCCCAGTACCCCTTCCTCGCCGCATCGCAAGTCGCCTCCGCGATCCAACAGCAGATAGGCAACCTGAGCTACTACTTCATGCAGACCGCGCAATTGCCGCTGCTGGATCCGCTGCGGATGCTGCCCATCCTGGGGAACCCATTGGCCGATTTGCTCCAGCCGTTCCTCAAGCCGATCGTCGACCTCGGCTATGCGCCCGGGCTGCTCCCGGGCCTCAACC
This sequence comes from uncultured Actinomycetota bacterium, assembly GCA_963832935.1. Lineage (GTDB taxonomy): Bacteria > Actinomycetota > Actinomycetes > Mycobacteriales > Mycobacteriaceae > Mycobacterium. Next base: position 60,288 of record CAWHWA010000003.1, on the reverse strand, counting down.
CGCTCAGCATTGCCGGCTACGTGAGCCAGGGCGCCACGGCCGGAATCGCCAGCCCGCTGGTGGCGGGATTGCCACCGCTGGTCTCCGACAGTTTGGCGAGTGGGTTCTAGCTCAGCGAATGGACTGCAGCTGGGGCAGCCGGCCCGGTGCATCGTTGTCGGCCTCCGCGATCGCATCGGCGAGCAGTTCGGACAACTGACGCGGGTACACGGTCTGGCCCCCTGTCACGAGCTCAGCGATGTCGTCGGCGTCGCACCAGCGGTGACAGTGGATGTAGCGGCGTTCCAATTCGGTCCGGCCCGTGCAGGACGGCTCGAAGCGGTGGGTGCGACGCACGAAGAAGAACTCCTCGCTCTCGATCAGCGCACCGTTGAATTCGAAGACCTCATCGCGCCGCCAGATCGGTCCGACCATGTCGGCCGATGCGACCTGTAAACCGGTTTCCTCGGCCAACTCTCGCGCGGCGGCCGCGGCCAACCGCTCGCCCGGGAGCACCTCGCCGCCCACGGTGAACCACCACCGGGGCGCGTCGGCGATCGCCGGATCCGAACCGCACAGCAACAGGACGGCGCCGGTCTCATCGAGCAACACCACCCGCGCCGAGGTGCGGTGTTTGGGCACCCCGTGACCGGAGTACGCCAGCGCATGCGGGCGCTCGACGATCTCGAAATAGCTTGGTGGCGTGGCCGTTCCACCGAGACGAAGGGCACGCACCGGGCGCCGCTCGGCCAGCGCGAGGGTGTCGCGGACCGCGTCGTTGTGGAATCGGCGGCCCAGCAACACCCGCGCTTCGGCGTCGGCCAACTCGGCGATCAGCCCGGCCGGCAGCGCCGCCGGGTCGACCGTCGCCAGCGCCGCCGAGAGCTCGTTTTCGGCGTTCTCCCGCGCGTGACGGGGCGCCCGCTCGGCGGCATCGGCCAGCACGGCCAGCCGGCGGCCCTCCGCGGAACCGCCGTAAGCGTCGATCGCGACCGCGCGCGCGACCACCGCGCGCCGCGCCAGCGCACCGTCGAGGGCCTGCCAGGACAAGTCGTAGCGGACGTTCAACCGGTCCAGCCGGTTGGCTGTGCGGATGGCCCAGACCCCGATCAGCGCCAGCACGACCAGCAGCACGACGATGGCCACAACCAGCCACGTCATCAGCTGGCGACCTGAACCTTGACTCCCGATCCGGCGACCGTCTCGTATACCCGCATGATCTGGCTGGCCACCACCGACCAGTCGTAGCGGGCGACCACTTCGCAACCGGCGGCCGCGTAACGTTCGCGCACCGCGTCGTTCTCCAGCGTCTCGATGAGCCCGTCGGCCAGCCCGGCGGCATCGCCGGGCGGCACCAGACGCCCGACCTCACCGTCGCGCAGCACGTGCCGGAATGCATCCAGGTCGCTGGCCACCACCGGCGCGCCCGCGGCCATCGCCTCCACCAGGACGATGCCGAAGCTCTCGCCGCCGATGTTGGGCGCGCAGTAGACGTCCGCACTGCGCATCGCCGACGCCTTCCCGGCGTCGTCGACCAGACCTAGGAACCGCATGTGCTCCGCCAATGGTCCTGCCTGCGTGCGCAATTCGTCCTCATCGCCATGGCCGACGACCAGCACCTGCAGATCCGGAAAGCGCTCCACCACCCGCGGCAGCGCCTCGATCAGCACCTCCATGCCCTTGCGTGGCTCGTCGTAGCGGCCCAGGAACAGCACCGTCTTGCCCGCCCGCGGATACCCGTCCAGCCGCGGGGCCGAGGCCAGTGAGGCGACGTCGACCCCGTTGGGGATCTCCACCGCGTCGGTCCCGAGCGCCTCCATCTGCCAGCGCCGGGCGACGTCGGATACCGCGATACGGCCGACGATCTTCTCGTGCCAGGGCCGCAGCAGGCTCTGAAAGACCGACAGCGTCAGCGATTTGGTGGTCGAGGTGTGAAAGGTGGCCACGATCGGGCCCTCGGCAATCCGCAGGGCCCACATGGACAGGCTGGGGGCATTCGGTTCGTGCAAGTGCAGGACGTCGAAGTTGCCGTCTGCCAGCCACCGCCGAACCCGGCCGTGGACCGCGGGACTGAACTGCAGCCGCGCCACCGAACCGTTGTAGGGAATCGGAATGGCCTTTCCGGCCGAGACGACATACTCGGGCAGGGATACGTGCGGCGACGCCGGAGCCAGCACACTGACCTCGTGCCCGCGCTCGCGCAACACCTCGGCCAGCTGCAAGACATGAGACTGCACCCCGCCCGGTACGTCGAACGAGTACGGGCAGACCATCCCGATCCGCATCAGGCCTCCCGCAACCGGGCGCGCTGGGCCTCGGACAGATCGGCCAGCCACTGGGGCTGCAGCATGTGCCAGTCTTCGGGGTGGGCCGCGATGTTGGTGGCGAATTGGTCGGCCAGCGCCTGGGTGATGGTTTTGACGTCCCCGCTGGAACAGTCCAGCGGCGGGTGTATCGAGACGGGCCAGGCGTTTTCCTCATTCCAGCAATGCGCCGGGCAGAGGGCCGCCCCGGTTTCGATCGCGAGCTTCGCCGGCCCGGCCGGCATTCGGGTGGGTTCGCCGAAGAAATCGACTTCGACACCGGTGCGGGTGAGATCGCGCTCTGCCATCAGGCACACCACCCGGTTGGCCCGCAGCCGCTCGCACAACACCTCGAAAGGTGGTCGAGCGCCCCCGGACAGCGGCAGCACCTCAAAGCCGAGGCTTTCGCGGAATTCGATGAAACGCCGGTACAGCGACTCGGGTTTGAGTCGTTCCGCGACCGTGGTGAAGGTGCCGCGGGTCTGCGCCAGCCAGACTCCGGCCATGTCCCAGTTGCCGCTATGGGGAAGCGCGAGCACAACTCCGCGGCCTTGGGCTAGTGCCGCGTCGATATTGTCGGCACCCCGGAACGTCTCATCGATCTGACGAGTCAGCACGCGGTGGTCCATCGTCGGCAGTCGAAACGCCTCTCGCCAGTAGCGGCCATAGGACGCCAGCGAGGCCCGCATCAGCTCGTCCGGAACGTCGGCGGCCGCTACTCCGATGACCCGGGCCAGGTTCTTGCGCAGCTGATCGGGGCCGCCGTTGCGGGCGGCGTAGCGGGCTCCGGTGTCGAATACGCTGCGCGCGGCGAACTCCGGCACCGCTCGCACCGCCATCCAGCCGGTCGCGTACACCCAGTCGGTCGCGGTCCCGCTCACCAGACGACGCGGGGCCGCTGAGCGCTTTCAGGCCCGCCGGTGTGGAGATCATGCTTCGCTCGTCCCCCGAGTTTCCGGACCCGGCGGCAACGGCTCGGTGGCCCCGGGCGAGGTCCGCACCCGGTGCAGTCGCTGCGCACAGGTGACCAGGCTTGCCACCGCCAGCACCCACATCGCCAGCGGCAGCGCCGGCGGCCATGCCACGAACGGAAAGTCCGAGATACCAGCGCCGCCCAGCACGATGATCAGCCGTTCCGGCCGTTCGATGAGGCCGCCGTCGCCGCGTAGCCCGCTGGCTTCTGCCCGGGCCTTGATGTAGGAGATCACCTGGGAGGTGACCAGGCAGATCAGCGTCGCCACCGCCAGCAGTTTGTCGTGTAGGCCGAAGATGATCCACCACAGCAGCCCGCAGAACACCGCGCCGTCACTGATGCGGTCGCAGGAGGCGTCCAGCGTTGCGCCGAAGCGGGTGCCGCCGCCCCGTTCCCGGGCCATCGCCCCGTCGAGCATGTCGAAGAGCGCGAAGAACCAGACCACACACCCGCCGGCGAACAGCTTGCCCATCGGGAAGAAGGTCAACGCCCCCGCCACCGAGGCGATCGTGCCCAGGATGGTGACGCCGTCCGGGGTTAAACCGACCCGCAGGGCGGCCCTGGCGAGCGGACTACTGAGCCGGGCGAACGCGGCCCGGGACAGGAAGGGCGCCTTACTCATGCGCCTGCGCCCATCATACTGTTTCGCCCATTCGGTGGCCAGCAACTGGCGGGTATCCCGCAGCAACTGTGGGATCACCTTGGAGCCGCCGACGATGGTGATGAAGTTCGCGTCACCACCCCAACGCGGCACCACGTGCACGTGCAGGTGTTCGGCCAGCGACCCGCCGGCCGACGTCCCCAAATTCAGGCCGACATTGAAGCCGTGCGGGCGCGAGACGTTCTTGATGACGCGAATCGCCTTCTGGATGAAGGCCATTAGCTCCGCGCTTTCCGCGTCGGTCAGGTCCTCGAGTTCCGAAATCCGTCGATAGGGCACCACCATCAAGTGCCCGGGGTTGTACGGGTAGAGGTTGAGCACGGCGTAGACGAGTTCGCCGCGAGCGACGACCAGGCCGTCCTCGTCGGGCAGTTGCGGAATGTCGGTGAACGGCTCCTCGGATTTGCCGTTGTCGCGCTTCATCGGCGCTTCGGCCAGATAGGTCATCCGGTACGGCGTCCACAGCCGCTGCAGGTGGTCGCGCTCGCCGACACCTGTGTCGAAAATGGTGTCGTCGCCGCGATCGGCGCTGTCCTGCTCACTCACCGCCGGCTACTTTCACCAGTTCTGCTGTAGGAGCAGCATTTTCGCGGTCGGCGATCCACTTGACGATGGCGTCGACCGCTCCGTCGACGGCCACGCCGTTGATCTGGGTGCGGTCGCCGAAGCGGAAGCTGACCGCCCCGGCCTCGACGTCGCGGTCGCCGGCCAGCAACATGAACGGCACCTTCTGGGCGGTCTGGTGGACGATCTTCTTGGCCATCCGATCGTCGCTGGCGTCCACCTCGACTCGCACTCCGCGCGATTTCAGTTGAGCCGCAACCTGTTCCAGGTAGGCGACATGTTCATCGGCCACCGGGATACCGACCACCTGAACCGGCGACAGCCACGCCGGGAACGCCCCCGCGTAGTGCTCGGTGAGAATGCCGAAGAACCGTTCGATCGACCCGAACAGTGCGCGGTGGATCATCACCGGTCGCTGCCGGGTGCCGTCGGCGGCGGTGTACTCGAGCTCGAAACGCTCCGGGAAGTTGAAATCCACCTGGATGGTCGACATTTGCCAGCTGCGGCCCAGCGCGTCGCGGGCCTGCACCGAAATCTTCGGGCCGTAGAACGCCGCGCCGCCGGGATCGGGAACCAAGTCGAGGCCGGATTCCGCCGCCACTTCGGCCAGCGCGTTGGTGGCTTGCTCCCACATCTCGTCGGAGCCGACGAACTTCTCCGGGTCTTTGGTGGACAACTCCAGATAGAAGTCCTCCAGCCCGTAGTCGGCGAGCAGGCTGAGCACGAACCTCAACAGCGAGGCCAGCTCGCCGTGTAGCTGTTCGCGGGTGCAGAAGATGTGCGAGTCGTCCATCGTGAACCCGCGAGCCCGGGTGAGCCCGTGCACCACACCGGACTTCTCGTAGCGGTACACGGTGCCAAACTCGAAGAGCCGCAACGGAAGCTCCCGATACGACCGCCCGCGCGAACGGAAGATCAGCGTGTGCATCGGGCAGTTCATCGGCTTGAGGTAGTAGTCCTGGCCGGGTTTGCGCACCGTGCCGTCGTCGTTGTACTCGGCGTCGAGCTGCATCGGCGGGAACATGCCGTCGGCGTACCAGTCCAGGTGTCCCGAGGTGTGGAACAGCTGCGCCTTGGTGATGTGCGGGGTGTTGACGAACTCGTATCCGGCCTCGATGTGCTTGCGCCGCGAGTACTCCTCCAGCTCCCTGCGCACGACACCGCCCTTGGGGTGGAAAACCGCTAGGCCGGAACCGATTTCGTCGGGGAAGCTGAACAGGTCCAGCTCGGAGCCCAGCTTGCGGTGATCGCGGCGCTGGGCCTCCTCGATCAGCTCCAGGTGGTGGTCCAAGGCCTCCTGCGACTCCCACGCGGTGCCGTAGATACGTTGCAGGCTGGCGTTTTTCTGGTCACCCCGCCAATACGCGGCCGAGCTTCTGGTCAGCTTGAACGCCGGGATGTGCTTGGTGGTCGGGATGTGCGGGCCGCGGCACAGGTCGCCCCAGACCCTTTCGCGGGTACGGGGATTGAGGTTGTCGTACGCGGTGAGCTCGTCGCCACCGACCTCCATGACGTCAGGATCACCGGATTTGTCGTCGACGAGTTCGAGCTTGTAGGGCTCGTTGGCCAGCTCCGCGCGCGCCGCGTCTTTGGATTCGTAGACCCGCCGGTCGAACAGCTGCCCGTCCTTGACGATCTGGCGCATCCGCTTTTCCAGCTTCGTCAAGTCCTCGGGCGTGAACGCCTCGGTCACGTCGAAGTCGTAGTAGAAGCCGTCGGTAATCGGCGGCCCGATGCCGAGTTTGGCGTGCGGGAACAGGTCTTGGACGGCCTGGGCCAACACGTGTGCGGTCGAGTGCCGGATGACGCTGCGCCCCTCGTCGGTATTTGCGGCGACCGGGACGACCTCGGCGTCGGCCTCGGGCACCCAACTGAGATCGCGCAGCGTGCCGTCGGCGTCACGCACCACCACGATCGCGTCGGGCGCACCCCGCCGCGGCAGCCCCGCCTCGCCGACGGCGGCGGCCGCGGTCGTCCCGGCAGGAACCCGGATCGGGGCTGCTGGGGCGGGGTGGGCGGGGGCGCTCATCGGGTTGATCTCCATGTCGTGGGAATCGAGACTTCGAAAAATTGATCGTTGCCCATGCTATCGGGGCGCGTCTGCGGCGCCGCTGCTACCGCGACACATAAGCCACGCACACGACGCGCCGGTGCAGCTGTGCGTGGTTTATATTTCGACGCGTTGGGGCGCCCGCTTGCCCAGAGACCGCCATCACGGCTGGCCGGGTTTGAGTTTCACGAACAACGCATCGGCTTCGGCCAGGAGCGTGTCGCCATCGGTCAGCCTGCCCGACACAAAGATTTTGCGGCCATCCACCCGGTCGATGCCAGCGTCGAACTGCAGCTCTTTTTCGATCGGCACGATATTGCGGTAATTGATCTTCAGGTATGCGGTGCGCTGGCGGGGGGTGCCGCTGAGCACCGACGCGGTCAGGCCGAGCACGGTGTCGAACAGCATCCCCAACGACCCCGCCGTGCACGGCGCCGTTGCGCCCGAGGTGAAACCGCGCGAAGCGCGCCCAGCCCTCGATGCGGCCGTCGTCGGTCTTGCGGGACCCGATCGGGACCGTGAGGATGTTGCCGCGCACCGGCAGGTCCATCCGGCGGCCCGACGGCGATGCCCATTCGTCGGCGTCGTACGGGCTCAACAGCGCAGACAGCTCCTCCAGCGTGTCCGCGGCCTCGGTGATCACCTCGTCGGGCGCATCGACGGCGCGCGCGTGGTCTTGCAGCTTGCGCACCGCATCGATGAACCGGCCGTAGTCGGGGCCGCCCTTGGTCGTCGGTTCGGGTGGATTGAATCCCCCGCCAGGGTGTTGCTGAGGGTCGCCGGCCACCAGAACACCGTATTGGGTGGCCGCTTACTGCGCTCCGGCAGCCGCCAGAGTCTCGAACTCGTCGTCGCTGAGCGTGATCTCGGCGGCGGCCACGTTCTCCTCCAGGTGCGCCACCTTCGATGTGCCCGCAATCGGCAACATCACCGGCGAGCGCTTCAGCAGCCAGGCCAGCGCCAGCTGCGATGGCGACGCGTGGTGGTTGTCGGCGATGCGTTGCAGCGGGCCGCCGGGAGCTGCCAACGGGCCGGCCGCCAGCGGGAAGTACGGGATGAAGCCGACGCCTTGCTCGGTCGCGGCATCGAGCAGCGGTTCGGATCTGCGCACCGTCAGGTTGTACATGTTCTGCACCGACACGATCTGGGTGATCTGCTGGGCCTCGTTCAGCTGGTCGACGGTGATCTCGGACAGCCCGATGTGGCGGATCTTGCCCTCGTTCTTCAGCTTGAGTAGCTCGCCCACCTGGTCGGCCAGCGGCCACTTGGGGTCCACGCGGTGCAGCTGGAACAGGTCGATGGTGTCGACGCCCAGGCGGCGCAGGCTCATCTCGCATTCCTGGCGCAGGTAAGCCGGGTAACCCATCTCGATCCAGACATCCGGACCGGTCCTCAAAAATCCGGCCTTGGTCGCGATCACCAGGCCGTCGTAGGGGTAGAGCGCCTCGCGGATGATCTCCTCGGAGATGTAGGGGCCGTAGGAGTCCGCGGTGTCGAAGAAGTTCACGCCGAGTTCGACGGCGCGTCGCAACACCCGGACGCATTCGTCGCGATCGGCGGGTGGGCCCCAGACGCCCTTACCGACGATGCGCATCGCCCCGAAGCCGAGGCGGTTGACAGTCAGATCGCCACCGAAGGTGAAGGTTCCAGAAGCTTCGGCAATAGTTTTCGAGTTTTGTGCGGTCACGCATATGACCGTACGCCGGAGCCGCATTCGCGCATCCCGGCGTGGCAAGCTGAGCGCGTGGACCTAGCAGCACTCGAGGAACTTCCGCTGAGTTACTCCGAGGTGGGCGCAACCGCCGCGGGCGAGCTGCCCACGGGATACGGCCATCTTCACGTCGAGAAGCAGATCGGCACGGGCCAGCAGCGTTTCGAACGAGCCGCCGAGGCGGTGATGCGCTGGGGCATGCAACGCGGCGCCGGGCTGCGGGTGAACGCCAGCTCGGAGGTCGCGGCGGTGGACACGGTGGTGTTGGTGCGAATGGGATTTCTACCCGCGCCGTGCCGGGTCGTGTACGTGATCGATGAGCCCGACATCCGCGGTTTCGCGTACGGCACGCTGGAAGGCCATCCGGAGTCCGGCGAGGAACGCTTCGTCGTGCGCCGGGACCCGACCACCTCCGCGGTGTTCGCGGAGGTGTCGGCCTTCTCCCGGCCCGCGACCTGGTGGAGCAAGCTCGGTCACCCGGTGGTGTCGGTGGCTCAGCGTGTCATCGCCAAGCGCTACCTGCGCGGGGTGTGACGGTTAGCGTGGCCCGATGGTGCCGTTATGCACACCCTGCGCCAGCCGGGCCAGCGCGACGGCGCCAACCAGCAAACCGAAGTCGCGCAACGCAACGTCGTAGAAACCGGGTCCGCTGATCAGGTCCACGATGATCCCGACCAACCAGGCCGCCACTACCCAGGCGCCGATCCGTGGCGCGACCGCAACCAACAGGCCGGCCACGATCTCGATCACCCCGATGAGGTACATGCATTGATCGGCATTGCCGGGAACCACGTCGTTGATCCAGCCGGCCAGATACATGCTCCAGTGGTGCGGGTGAGTCAGCACATTGAAGAACTTGTCCAGTCCGAACACGATGGGCGCGATCGTGAAGACGGTGCGAAGCGCGAAGTACGCCGAGTACGCCGGATCCTTCAATTGGTCGACGAGAGCGGGCGTCGCACCGGCTTGCCTTGTAGTACTCATGATTTCCTCCATTTTCTAACGGATAATGTCTAGAACGTTAGAATCCGTAGACTGTATCGTCAAGTATTTTGTCCGTTAGAAATGGAGGTCGGACGTGGATAGCAGGCACCGGCTCGAGCGCGACGCGGCAGGCATCGGCGCACTCGCCGACCCGGCGCGCCGCCAGCTCTACCAATTCGTCTGCGCTCAGCCGGCCCCGGTGAGCCGGGGCCAGGCTGCCGACGCCATCGGAATCCCCCATCACCAGGCCAAATTTCACCTCGATCGGCTAACTACCGAGGGGTTGCTGGAGACCGACTACGCACGCTTGGCAGGCCGATCGGGCCCCGGTGCCGGACGAACCTCCAAGCTGTACCGCAGGGCCCGCCGGGACATCGCGGTCAGCCTGCCGCAACGGGAATACGAGCTGGCCGGTCGGCTGATGGCCCAGGCCATCGCGGACTCAGCCGCTACCGGTGAGCCGGTCGTCGAGGTGCTCCATCGGATAGCCCACGACTACGGCCATACGATCAGCGCCGCCGACTGCCCCGCCGCCGACGCCGGCGCGGCACTGGACCAGACGGTCAGGGTATTGAGCACGTACGGCTATGAGCCCCGCCGCTGCGACGGCGATGTCGAGCTCGCCAATTGCCCGTTCCATACGTTGGCCCAGGAACAGACGGAGCTGGCCTGCGGCATGAATCAGGCGTTGATCACGGGAGTGGCCGAAGCGTTCGCTCCGCACGGTCCCGACGTCCGGCTGTACCCCGCGCCGGATCGATGTTGCGTCGTGCTTACGGCCGCTGACCCCAGCCGCTGAGCAAACTTTCCGCGCCGGTGCACATCCCGTCGATGACCTCGGCCACCGACGCGTCGTCACGGATCATGCCGACCCCCTGACCGGCATCGACCGGGGCAATCCTGCGGTCGTCGGCGGCGATCGCGGCGGCCAGCTCGTCGCAGGCCGGCGCATCCAGCGCGTCCTCATTGCCCGTCCAGCGCGCGACGAAGTCGTTGGTCAACACCCGCGCCGGGAACCGCGCGGGCCACGGCAGGCCCTTGGCGACATCGAAGGCCCGGGTGATCGCGGTGTCGGTGGACCGCGCCGCGATCAGGGCCTGGCGGCTGGCGTCGCCGGTCAGCGCCTCCGGACACGCCGCAAGGCGGGTGCCCACCCATGCTCCGCTGGCCCCCGCGGCCAGCACGGCGGCCAGGCTGCGCGCCGAGGCGATGCCGCCACCGGCAAGTACCGGCACCGGACGGCATCCAAGACGGTCGTCGAGCAACGGCAGCGTCCCGAGTTTCGTGTCGCCGTGGCCGCCGCCCTCGGAACCGCGCGCGACCAAGATGTCGACACCGGCGTCGACCGCTTGCCGGGCGCCGAGTGCATCGTAAACCTGTGTGACAGTGGGGATTCCGGCTTCATTCGCCTTTGCGACCCATGACCAGTCGGTGCCGAAGCTGACGGACAACAGGACGGGCCGCGCGGCCAGGGCGTCGTCGAGCAGCCCCGCCTCGTTGCGCATCACCCAGTCCACCAGGCCGATTCCGAACCTGCCGTCCACGTGTTGCAACTGGGTCTGCAGCAGCTCCCGCGTCGCGACACTGCCCATCCCGACCATGCCCAGACCGCCGGCGGCGCTGACGGCTGCGGCCAGGCGGCCACCCGCGACCCCGCCCATCGGGGCGTTGACGATGGGCGCCCGCAGGCCGAGCTCCCTTGACCAGGGCGTGGATAGCATGTCAGCTAGTGCTCCGCACCGGGCTGGCTTTTCAGCACGGTCAGGATGATCACGGAATCCTCGACCGCGTGCAGGGCATGCCGTTGCGGCGGAATCGCGACATAGTCACCGGTTTTACCGTCCCAGGAGTCGGCGCCGGCCGTCAGGCGCACATGACCCTGCAGCACCTGCAGCGTCGCCTCGCCGGGGCTGTCGTGTTCGGAGAGGTCGTGGTCGGCGAGCAGCGCCAGCACGGTCTGCCGGAGTTCGTGGGTGTGACCCCCGTGGATGGTGTGGGCGGCCCGCCCGCTGTGCGACTGCCGGGCTTCGGCCAGTTTTTCGGTGGCCAGGCTGGTCAGCGAGATCGATTCCATTGGTGAGTCCCCTCGGTCTGAAGGTGGGCTGTGCGCGGTCTCAGGCGGTCAATAGGAGTATCCCCGCCACGATCAACGCGGCCGCCTTGACCACCTCCAAACCGACATAGGCGTAGTGGCCTCGGGAGCGGGGCGCGTCCGATCCGGCGAGCACCGCGTCTGAACGGCGAGTCAACCGGGGCCGCACCGCGATCAGCTGAACCGCCAGCGCGGCGAAAGCGACGCAGAACGCGACGGCGATCCGCGTCGGCATCGGGCCGGCCGCCACGAGCGCCAGGATGACGAGGGCGAAACCGCACTCGACGGTGTTGAGTGCCCGAAACACCAGGCGCCCGATACCGAGCCCGATCTGCAACGTCACGTTGGATGCCCGGAATTTCAGCGGCGCTTCCAGGAACGAGATGGCCAGCACCATGCCAAGCCAGACGAAGGCGACCGCGACGGCGATCGCCGGTCCGGTGCCCATCTTCAGGCCTGCTGCAGTTCGAGGTGAGCCAGACACAGATCCGGTTCGACGAAAGCATCGAGGCGCTCGACGGTAACCGGGGCTCCCCAGGTTTCCAGGGCTCCTTGCATGAGCCCGAGGTGGATCGGACAGACGACGGCGGTTTGGCTTTCGGCGAGCTCCAGGAACGGGCAGTGCCGCAGGCCGACCTGTTGCTCGCCGTCGACTCGCCGGCGCTCCGGGGCAAAGCCAAGCTGGTCAAGCACGTCGATCAAGCGGCTGATGGCCCGCTCCGGGCTCTTGGCATCTCGCGGTGACGGTTCCACGCCCGGATCCAGCTGCCGCCCCCAGGCCCGCCCGGCGGCCAGCGCCTTGGCGGGGAATCCTTCTCGCCGGCGAACGCCGTCGTCAGTATCTCGGCGAGCAACCGGTAGTGCCGCGTACCGCCGCGATCCATCTGCCGGACCGCCCCGAACATCAGCGGCGGACGCCCCGGCCCCTTGCGACTCGGCTCAACCCGTTCCACTTGGCCGTCGCCGACCAGGCCGTCGAGGTGGAAGCGGACGGTGTTGGGATGCACGCCCAGCAGATCGGCGATCGCGACGATGCTCATCGGATCCCGAGACGTCCGCAATATCCGCAGCACCTCACGACGGCGACTTGCGGATTCTCCCGATGGCGTGGCCTGAACTGGCAAGGGCCCCTCACGCTCCTTCGGAAACGTCGGCTTTCGGCTGGGCCGCCACCAGGGGTGCGTCGGCGCCGAGCGCACCAAGCTTGGCCGCTCCGCCCGGTGATCCCAGTGGGGCGTCGCGCCCCGGCAGGGTTTCGGAGAAAAACGCCGCATTGTCGGCCAGGTATGGCTGCAGTTCCTCGGGCACGTCGTCTTCGTAGTAGATCGCCTCCACCGGGCAGACCGGTTCGCATGCGCCGCAGTCCACGCATTCGTCAGGATGGATGTAGAGCGCCCGGCCGCCCTCGTAGATGCAGTCCACCGGACATTCGTCCACACATGCCCGATCCATCACGTCGATGCAGGGCTTCCCGATCACGTATGTCATGCGATAGAGTTTACACAATCGCAATTGTGAAAACCAGGAAGGGCCGAAAGACTATGGCTCCCATGTCAAGTCGCGCCGACGACAGCGTCCAGGGTCACTGGCTGCTGGCGCGGCTGGGGAAACGAGTCCTTCGCCCGGGCGGCGTCGGCCTCACCCGCACGATGCTGGCCGGCGCCGGCGTGACCGACGCCGACGTGCTCGAGCTGGCGCCGGGCCTCGGCCGCACCGCCGCCGAGATCCTCACCCGGCAGCCGCGGTCGTACGTGGGCGCCGAACAGGACCCTGATGCGGCCGACACGGTTCGCAACGTCATCGCCAAGGCCGGGTCCGGGAGCGTCCGGGTCGCCGACGCGGCGGACACCGGATTGCCCGACGCCAGCCGTGACGTCGTGATCGGCGAGGCGATGCTGACGATGCAGGGCGATGCCACCAAGCACGCCATCGTCGCCGAGGCCGCGCGGGTGCTGAGGCCGGGCGGCCGCTACGCGATCCACGAACTCGCGCTGACGCCCGACACCGTCTCGGAGGAGATCACCACGGAGATCCGGCAGTCGCTTGCCCGGGCGATCAAGGTGAACGCCCGCCCGCTGACCGTTGCGGAATGGTCGGGACTGTTGTCGGAGCACGGACTGGTCGTCGACCGGGTCGTGACCGCACCGATGGCGCTGCTGCAGCCACGTCGAGTGATCGCCGACGAAGGGCTTTTCGGGGCGCTGCGCTTTGCCAGGAACCTGCTCGTCAATCGCGACGCACGCAAGCGAGTGCTGACGATGCGCAAAACGTTTCGCAAGCATCGCGGGCGACTGACCGCCGTCGCGATCATCGCCCGTAAACCGGGCGACGAGTAAGCTCGGTCGCCGCACACCCGATGGGTCGACAGCGTTGAACTTAATCGACATTATCGCTGGTTTTCATCAACAATTTCCCCGGCATATATCGAGGTACCCATAAGGTATGTGCCGTGTCCGACCCCTCGATGCACACCGGGTACGCGCACGCCACCCGTGGCCGCCGCTCGTCGCATCACTCGGGTGACGACCGCGAGCAGGCGATCCTGGCCACCGCCGAGCGGCTCTTGGAACAGCGCCCGCTGGCCGACTTCTCCGTAGACGATCTGGCAAAGGGCGCGGGCATCTCCCGTCCTACCTTCTACTTCTATTTCCGGTCCAAGAACGCGGTGCTGCTGTCGTTGCTGGACCAGATGAACAATAAGGCACACGCCGCCCTCAAGACGCTTCGCACCAAGCTGTACGGCGACCCGGCGACGCTGTGGCGCGACCGCATCGAGGCGTTCTTCGAGGTGTCGGGATCCCACCGTGCGGTCGCGGTGGCCGGTGCGGCGGCCAAGTCCACCAACCCCGAGGTCCGCCAGCTGTGGTTGACGCTGATGCAGAAGTGGATCGCGTTCACCACGGTCGCGATCAAGGCCGAGCGCGAGCGAGGCGCCGCCCCCGAAACCGTCTCGGCCGAGGATCTGTCCATCGCGCTGAACATGTTGAGCGAGCGGGTGATGGCCGCGACGTTCACCACCGAGGAGCCGGCGATCCGCGAAGACCGGGTGATCGACACGCTGGTGCACATCTGGCTGGCCAGCATCTACGAGGACGGTTACCCCTCCGCCGGGCATGCCACCCTGGCACTACGGGATACCGCGACTTCGCTTGCCGAGTATCCGCTCGGCGCGACCTAGGCTCTCGTCGATCAACCGGTCGACGGCGCCGAAATAGGTTGGCGACGGCGGCTTTCCGGCCAGGTCGGCAATTGCCCGCTGTTCACCGAGAACGTCTGCCGCAGCGAGGTTCTCGGCCATCCGCGCAGCATGAACCTGGAGCCCGGCCAGCAGCTCGCCGCACTGGGAACCCGCGATCACGGTCCGCCGGGCCAGGATCCGCAACGTCTCCCATTCGGCATGCCATGCGCCATCCGGGCGTTCGTCGTTGGCCAGGGCCGCCGCGGTATGCAGGGTCGCCGCCAGTTGCGGAGCCGATAGCGCAGTCCGCCGTATCAAGATGGACAACACCGGATTGCGCTTGTGCGGCATCGAAGACGAGCCGCCGCGCTGTGCGGCGGCCGGCTCGCTCAGCTCGCCGATTTCCGGACGAGCCAGAATCACCACGTCCGAGGCGATCCGGCCCCAGCTGTCGGTACACCCTACGAAGGCATCCGCGGTCGCGGTCACCGGCGTCCGGGTGGTATGCCACGGGGGCCGCGCGCCCAGACCCAAAGCGGCCGCGGCAGTTTGCATTACCCGATCCGCAACCTCCGCCGGGTCGGCCGCGTCCGTCAGCAACGTCGCGAGTTCCATGGTGGCAGACCATGTTCCGACCGCACCGCCGACCTGAATCGGGGTGGCCAGTCCGCAAAGCCGCTCGTACGCGTCGAGGACACCATTGCACCACCCGGCCGCCTTGGCGCCGAACGTGGTGGGCGCGGCCTGCTGGGTGAGCGTGCGGGCCACCATCGGGGTGGCCCGATGGACGTCGGCAAGTGCGGTCAGCGTTGAAACCTGTTCGGACAGCTGTGTTCTCAGCTCGTCGACGACGGCGCGCACACCCAGCATCAGCGCGGTGTCCACGACGTCCTGACTGGTGAGTCCGCGGTGGATCCACGGGGCGACAGTAGGCGTGGCGCGCTGGCGCAGCAGCTCGACCAGTCCGACGATCGGGTTGCCACTGTTCTCGGCGGCGACCGCGAGCGCCTCCATGTCGTCGTGATCGACCAGCTGTGACAGGTCGGCATTTGCCGCGTCGGCCGGCGCCAGGCCTTCGGCGGCCAGCGCGCTCAACCATGCGGATTCCACCGCTATCATCGACCGCAGCAGCGCCTGATCGGTCATGTGCGGGCCGGCCCGGTGGTCTCCCGGCCACAACAGGTTGGTCATCGCCCGGCGTCCCGGTACGCCAGAAACACGGTCTCCTGTGGGCCCTGCAGGTGAATGTCGAAGCGGTAATTCGTTTATCCCGACGCCCTTTCGGCGACGCACAGCAAGGTGGCCCGCCGCTGCTCGTCGAGGCTGGCCAACAGCGGGTCGGCGTCCAGGTCCGCGCCGGGCAGATAGGCGCGGGTGAACAACCGGTTCAGCAGCCCGCGAGCGAATACGGTGATGGCGAAAAACGGCGGCCGCCCGTCGCTTCCCGAACCGGGCGGCACGGTGGTGAAGCGGTAACGCCCGGCGTCATCCGTTGCGGCCCTGCCCCATCCGGTGAATCCGTCACGTCGCAGCGAGCCGGCCCGGCAGGGAATGCGGCCGGCCCGGTCGGCCTGCCAGAGTTCGATCAGGGCGTCCGGGACCGGTTCGCCGGCCCCGTCATGCACCGTGCCGTGCAGTCGGACCGCTCCGGCGTCCGAATCGCCGACCAACTCGCTGTCGCCGGGATATGGCAACCCAAGATCGAGGAAGGGCCCGACGGTTTGTCCTGCGGTGCAAGCTAATTCAGCCATGTTCGGTCTCGATCCAGGTGCCGCCGGCCAGCACGATGTCCCATCGATACCCGGTCGCATACTCCGGCTCGGTGAGGTCGTGGTCGTAGCCGGCGATCAGCCGTTGGCGCGCGGCGGGATCCAGAATCGATTGGAAAATCGGATCCAGATCGAACAGCGGGTCGCCCGGGAAGTACATCTGGGTGACCAGGCGTTGGGTGAATGCGGTACCGAACACCGAGAAATGGATGTGCGCCGGGCGCCAGGCGTTGTGATGATTGCGCCACGGATACGGGCCGGGCTTGACGGTCAAGAACCGGTATGTCCCGTCGGGCCCGGTCAGACACCGGCCCGCCCCGGCGAAGTTCGGGTCGAGCGGAGCCGGGTGCTGGTCGCGCTGATGCCGGTAGCGACCGCCGGCGTTGGCCTGCCAGACCTCGATCAGCTGGCCTGCCAGCGGTCGACCGGATTGATCGAACAGCCGCCCGGCCACGACGATGCGCTCCCCGATCGGCTCGCCCGGAAATCCTGCCGTCAGGTCGGCGTCGAGCGGGTCGACATCGCGCTCGCCGAAGCACGGCGCGCAGCGTTCGAGCTCTTCGGGATCCACAAGCAGCAGTGGTTGTTTCGGATGGCGCCGCATGCTGCTGCGGTACGGCGGATAGTCCAGCCGCGGCTGAGTCTGTGCGCCCGGGACGCCTTTCGAGCGCCGATAGTCGGCCGCGATTCCGGCGATCTCCGCCGTGATGTCACCCTGCGACGCGACGCGCTCCGGTGCGGCCCTCACGAAGCGTGAGGCTACTCGTCAATTGGCCCGCAGCTATAGAGCGCGTACCAGCGCGGCGCGCCCCTTGGTGCGAAGCTTGTGCACAGCGGAGCCGCGGTATTGCTCGATCTTGGCGGTCATCTTGTTGCCCAGTTCCTCGATCTCGGCGTCGGTGATCTCCACCTCGGGAGGCGCGGGAATCATGTCTCGTTCCTCTTCGTCGGCATGCGCCTCGAGCACGGTCTTGAACGAGTTCCACTCGTCCTCATAGCCGGGCGCGGTCTGCGGAGTCTTGAGTAGCACCGAAAGCTGGTCGATCACCTGGCGATGCTCGGCATGTGCCACCGCGATCAGCTTGCTGGCGGCACCCAAAGCCGGGTAGTACAGGTCGTCTTCGATACGGAAGTGGATGTCGAGTTCGATCAGCATCTCGTCGAAAAGCGCATGGCGCTCTTCGCTGTTCACCGGCGCCTCGGTGATCTTTCGGCCGAGGCCCTTGATCACGACGTGGTGGTCTTTCAACACTTCGTACGCGTTCACTTGCCCATCCCTTCAATCCCCATGTCGCGCCGAGACTGGGCTGTTCCTCGCCGCGGACTTCGACCATTCCGTTGATCAACCTGGCCTCGTAGCACGGCAGCGGGGCCGCCGAAGGGCCACGCAAAACCTCTCCCGACTCGGCCGCGAACCACGAGCCATGCCACGGGCATACGATCCGGCCGCGGTCCACCCAGCCGTCGGCCATCGGAGCCGCCAGATGCGGGCAGAATTCGCCGAACGCCGACACCTCTCCGGGCTTGGTCTGGCACACCACCAACCCCACGCCGTCGACCTCGACGCGCACCGGCTTTCCGTTCAACGAGCTCGCTTCCAGTACGGGTGTCCATTCATTGGTGCGCAGCCGGCGGCCTGATTGGTCGATGCCGATACCGGATTCGAACACCAGGGCTCCGCCGAGGTAGCTGCCTCCGACGGTGATGGCGTAGCCGAGCGCGGTGAGCGCGATGCCGCGTCGATGCCGGCCTTGGCGGCGGTCCCACCAGGACTGGGCGTACAGCGCGGTCGCGGCCAGGTTCACCACGCCATGCACCAGCCCGACCCGGCGGTCCTCTTCGTGGGTGTGCTGCCAATCGGTGGCGCCGGTGATGGCCGAGCCGATGCTCGCCAGGATCCCGACCCCGAGGGCGCGGGAGGCGAAGCCGGACGCCTCGACCACTTCGCCGGCGGGTCGGCCGGGCAGCAGGCTGAGAGCATCCAGAGCCACTGTGGTGCCCAGGGCGCCGCTGGTCAGCGACGCCAGCGGCGGGTGTACCGGGTGCCCGAGCCAGACTCCGTTCAGCGCGTTGGTGACGGTGTTGCGCGCGCGGCCCAATCCGTTGAACACGAAGCTGAGTAGGTGTTCCAGCCGATAGCTCGGCCGGTCCAGCCACTCTTGGCGCCCAATAGCTGACAGCACCGTGGGCCCGAATTTTCGCAATCGACCAGCGGATCGATCAGCCATGGCACGAAGTTCCTTCCTCAACTGCGGAGCTGTTGTAAGGCAGCGTCTCCGCAAATTCGGCGCTGAACAACCTGATTGTTCGCACACGCACCGCGGCGGGTGCATATTGCCTACGGTAACTGTAGCTGCTGGCAACTTTCTTGTGGCCTAGCTGTGAATTCCTTGACCCGGCCGGTTGATCTGCGGGATTCTACTGAGCGGAAGATATTTCTGTAGAGCAGAGTGAGTGGGGGTCCCGTGCCAGACGACGCCACCGGCATCGAGAACGGGCTGCTCGAGAACGTGCGCCGAGGCATGATCCCCGCGCACATCTACAACGACCAGCAGCTGTTCGCGCTGGAAAAGGAGCGGCTGTTCAGCCGGGCGTGGACGTTCGTGGGCCACGAATCAGAGATCCCCCAGGACGGCGACTACGTCGTGCGCCGGGTTCTCGACGATTCATTCATCATCACCCGCAATGCCAATGGCGATGTGCGTGCCTTGTTCAATATGTGCCTGCACCGCGGGATGCAGGTGTGCCGCGCGGAG
Source organism: uncultured Actinomycetota bacterium (assembly GCA_963832935.1). GTDB lineage: Bacteria > Actinomycetota > Actinomycetes > Mycobacteriales > Mycobacteriaceae > Mycobacterium. The sequence goes on along the minus strand of CAWHWA010000003.1, from coordinate 41,268 downwards.
CTGGGGAACGCCTCCAACTTTCGCTGCCCGTACCACGGCTGGACGTACCGCAACGACGGCCGGCTGACCGGTTTGCCGTTCCACCGCGAGGCCTACGGAGGCGACGAGGGTTTCGCGAGGAGCGCCCACGCCTTGCTGCCGGCGCCGAACTTCGCCAGCTACAACGGCCTGCTGTTCATCAGCATGGACCCGGGCGCCGAGCCGCTGCAGGACTTCCTCGGCGACTTCCGGTTCTACCTGGACTTCTACACCAAGCAGAGCGCCGCGGGCCTGGAAGTGCGGGGGCCGCAGCGCTGGCGGATCAAGGCGAACTGGAAGATCGGCGCCGAGAATTTCTCCGGCGACATGTACCACACGCCGCATACGCATGCCTCGATCGTCGAGATCGGCCTGTTCCGGGAGCCGAAGGCGCAGAAGCGCAAGGATGGCGCCACCTACTGGACGCAGCGCGGCGGCGGGACCACCTACAAGCTTCCGCCGGGCAGCTTCGAGGAGCGGATGCGCTATGTCGGTTACCCCGACGAGATGATCGACCGGATCAAAGGCGTCTGGACGCCGCAGCAGCAGCGGGTAGTCGGCGAGGACGGGTTCATGTTCTCGGCGGCCACCTGCTTTCCGAACCTGAGTTTCGTGCACAACTGGCCTAAGGTGCATGCCCGCGGCGGTCACAACGATGACGTGCTGCCCTTCATCTCGATCCGCTTGTGGCAGCCCATCAGTGAGAATGAGACCGAAGTGTGCTCGTGGTTCGCGGTGGACTCCGCCGCGCCCCCGCAATACAAACAGGATTCCTACAAGGCATATCTGATGTGTTTCGGTTCGACCGGCATGTTCGAACAAGACGACGTGGAGAACTGGGTGTCGCTGACCACCACCGCAGGCGGCTCGATGGCACGGCGGCTGCTGCTGAACAGCCGGATGGGCCTGCTCTCCGACGATCGCCCGGTGGTCGAGGAGCTGCCCGCGGAGGCTTTTCACGGCCCGGGCCGCGCGCAGGTCGGCTACAACGAGTACAACCAGCGCGAGTTACTCAAGCTGTGGGCCGACTATCTGCAGATACCCCGGCCCGCCGCGTCGACAGGTGTGGCCACGACATGAGAAAAGCCTTGCCGTTCAACGACTCCCGGCACCTTCAGGCGCATCAGTTCCTGGTGGACGAGGCCTACCTGCTGGACGCGCAGGAGTACGAGGAGTGGCTGGAGACGCTGACCGACGATGTGCGCTATGTGATGCCGGTGCGCGTCACGACCGCACGCGGCGCCGGATTCGACACCTCGCCGGGGATGGCCCACTTCGACGAGGACAAGTACTCGCTGAGTCAGCGAGTCGCGCGGATGGGCACCGAGCACGTCTGGGCCGAGGACCCACCGTCGCGGTTGCGCCACTTCATCACCAACGTCCGCACCTTCGCCTCCGACGACAAAGGCTCGAACACCTGGTGGTCGAATCCGCCGAACTGCTGTTCCGCAGCCGCGGCGACGTCAACGAGAGCGCCCTGGTGTCCTGCGGTCGCGAAGACTTGCTGCGCTGGTGCGATGATCGATGGAAACTGGCCCGGCGCAGGATCATTGCCGACGAGTCGGTGTTACGGATGCAGAACCTGGCGGTGTTCCTATGAACGACGAACTCGAGCAGTTGATGGCGGGCGCGGTCGGCGAACCGCTCACGGTCGCAAACGAATTCACTGAAGTCGTGGTGCGCCGAGTCGACACCCGCAATGGATCAAGGCTGCTGATCAGCGCACCCAAGTCGGGGCGCTGGATCAGCCTGGACGCTCTAGAGGTGGAGGCGCTGACGTGGCAGAACCCCCGAACGATGGCGGCGATGGTGGGGAACTCCCCCGCGCCGTTGCTGCCCGACCCCGAAAACCCCCGGTAACCACCTGGTTGCACGGTAAACGTGCACTGGTCGTGGGCGGCGGATCCGGAATCGGACGGGCCGTCATCGAAGCCTTCCTCGCCGAGGGCGCCAGAGTTACGGTGCTGGAACATGATCCACAGAAGTGCGCCGGGCTTCGGGGCCAGCTGCCCGAGCTTCGGGTGGTCGAAGGAGACGCCATCACCAGCGAGGCCAACCACCGTGCGGTCACCGCGGCGGTCGATTCCTTCGGTGGGCTCGACATCCTGGTCAACTGCGTGGGGGTCTTCGACTTCTACAGGGGCGTAGCGGATCTCGAGGCCGACAACCTTGAGGTCGCGTTCGACGAAATGTTCCGCACCAACGTGCTGAGCCATCTGCAGTCGGTCAAGGCGGCGGTTCCGGCGTTGCGGAACGGGGCCGAACCGTCAATCGTTCTGACCGAGTCCGCGTCGTCGTACTACCCCGGTCGCGGCGGCGTGCTGTACGTGTCGTCGAAGTTCGCCGTACGCGGGCTGGTGGCGTCATTGGCCCACGAACTGGCGCCGCAGATCCGGGTCAACGGGGTGGCGCCGGGTGGCACGGTCAACACCGACCTGCGCGGCCTGACCAGCCTGGGCTCAAGGACACTCGCCTCGACGACGCCCCCAACCGGGCGCGTGACATCGCCGCACGCACGCCGTTGAACGTCGCGCTCAGCGGAGCAGACCACGCTTGGTCCTTCGTGTTCTTGGCCTCCGACCGGTCCCGCGGCATCACCGGTGAGACCATCCACCCGGACGGCGGATTCGGCGTCGGCACACCGAAAACCGCTCCCAGATGACCGACGAGCTGGAGGGCCAACGCGCCCTGGTCGCCCTGGGCTGCCGGGTCGCCGCGGCCCGCGGTCTCGTCGACGGTTTGCTCGGCCATGTGAGTCTGCGCGTCGATGACGACCATCTCCTGGTCCGCTGCCGCAGCGACTCCGATACCGGTGTGGCTTTCACCCGGCCCGGCGACATCCGCCTCATCCGATTCGACGGCAGTGCAGGCGCCGACGGCGAACTCGACGGATATCGCGTGCCCAACGAACTGCCCATCCACGTCGAAACCATGCTGTCCGATTCGCAGCATGGGGCCGTCGCACATCTGCACCCGCCGGCGGTCGTCGCCGCGGATCTCGCCGGTGTCACGATCCGGCCGATCTACGGGGCCTACGACATTCCCGGCGCCTGGCTCGCACGCGCCGGTGTGCCCGTGTACGAACGCGCCGTGCTGATTCGCAGCAGCGCGCTGGGCAAGGAGATGGTCGCCGCGATGCGCGGCCGGCCGGTGGTGATCTGTCGCGGACACGGAATCACCAGTGCCGCAGCCACTGTGCCGCAGGCGGTGCTGCAGGCGATCAGCCTCGACGCCCTGGCCCGGATGTCGTTGCGAGTGCTGTCGGCCGGGGCACGCTGCGCGATATCGACGACGCCGACTGGGCGGACCTGCCCGATTTGGGGCCCGCCTTCACCGCCGATGCGGCCTGGCGCCACGAAGTCGCCCGGCTGCGAACCGACTGACCAGCAAGGTCACAAGTTCGTATCTACCGGCGACACTCGACGCATGTGCAACCAATCGCGGTGGCCGTGGGCTTAGCGTGCACACGTGACCGAACTGGACCGACGTCGGTTCCTGGTCGCGGTGGCAGCAACGGCCGCGGTCACTGGGATCTCGTGGTTCTCCGCTAACGGACCCAAGGATACGGTGGCGCGCGCCGATGTTCTCGGATCCGCGCCCAACCCGGTCGCTCCCGTGCCGCCGAAGTTGTTGCCGCCACCGGGCCCGGCGTCACGTGTCCCGCTGCCCCGCGGCGCGGTCCTCAAACAGCTCCCCGGCAACGGCGATCTTTTGGCATGGACAGTCGATGACGGAGTCGATAGCGATGTGGTGCGGGCCTACACACAATTCGCCAAGGACAGCGGCGTGCGGCTCACCTATTTCGTGACTGGCGTCTTTCGCTCCTGGACGGAGAATGCCGCCTTGCTGCGACCGCTCGTCGAATCCGGGCAGATTCAGCTGGCCAACCACACCTGGACGCATCCGGACTTGACGAAACTGTCGCCGCGCCAAATCGCCGGCGAACTGAAGAGCACTGATGTGTTTCTGCGGAATACCTACGGCGTGGACGGCGCGCCGTACTTCCGGCCGCCCTATGGCCACCACAACGCCACGGTCAACGCGGTGGCCGCCGATCTGGGCTACCAGGTTCCGACGCTGTGGAGCGGCGACCTGCGGGACTCTGCGCTGCTGACCGAAGACCAGATCGTCCGGATGGCCGACCAGTTCTTCACCCCGCAGAACATCGTGATCGGTCATCTCAACCACGCACCGGTCACCCACGTGTACGGGCAGCTGGTCGACATCATCCGGGCCCGCCGGCTGCGTACCGTCACGCTCAACGATGTGTTCCTGCGACCGGAGATCTCTTCTCGGACACCGGAATCCGTCGGCTGAGGCGGCACCTCAACCCAACTGATCGCCAATCTCCTTGGCCGCCTTGACAAGTACGGACGCCATGGATGCGTGCTGCGCGCTGTCAAGCCGGTGGGTCGGCGCGGCGGCGTTGAGCGCGAGCCGCAGGCCGGGCGCGCGAGTAGGTATGGGCACCGCGACCGAAGCGACGCCTTCCTCGCTCTCCTCCCGGTTGATGGCGTAGCCCCGTTCGCGGATGCGCGAGAGCTCGGCCTCCAATTCGGCACGGCTGCCGATCGAGGCTGCGGTGATGCGCTCCAACTGCTCGTGCGGCAGCAGCGCACGCAGTTCCGGCTGCGACAACTGGGCCAACATGACCTTGCCCGTCGAGGTGCAATGAGCGGGCATCGTGCGCCCCAATCGGGAGACGACCCGGACCGCGGCCGGGCCCTCGACGGCGGCGACAAAGCGGACGTTGGCTCCGTCGAGCATCCCGACGTGAATCGTTTCCCGCAGCTGGTCGGACAGACTGCGCATGATCGGTGTGGCGGAGCCCTGAATGTCGATGCGGCTGAAGATCGCAAACGCCACACCGGTTAATGACGGGCCGGGCAGGTAGGCCTTGGACACCGGGTCCTGCCGGACGAACCCGCGGTAGGTCAGCATCGCCAGCAACCGGTGTGCGGTGGACGACGCCACTCCCAAATAGCGGGTCGCTTCGCTCAGCCGGATCTGCGGCTGCTCGCCCAGCAGGAGCAGCAGCTTGAGCGCGTTGTCGACCGATTCGATCGGATACTGCGGCGCAAGCGAATCGGCGGCCGGCTCGTTCGCGGCCTGCTGCCTCTTCTTCTGCATGTGTTCACGGTAGTCAGTGGCTCGCCTCTGAGGCTTGGACTTTCGCCCACCGATAGTCGGCCTTGCCAGACGGTGACCGTTGCAGACGGTCGCGGAAGACCACCGCCTTCGGCAGTTTGTAGCGCGCGAGATGGCGAGCGGCCTCGGCGATGATGCTGTCGGCCATTCCCTCCTGCGAGGCCCGTTCACCGTCGGCCAGCGCAACGATCGCGACGACTTCGCTTCCCCACCGGGCGCTGGGCCGGCCGGTCACCACGACGTCGTACACGGCGGGATGCTCGGCGATCGCGGCCTCCACCTCTTCGGCGAAGATCTTCTCGCCACCGGAGTTGATCGTGACCGAATCGCGGCCCAGCAGCTCGATCTGGCCATCGGCGAACCAGCGGGCGCGATCGCCCGGCACGGAATGCCGGATCCCCTCGATGACCGGAAAAGTCCGCGCGGTCTTCTCCGGATCCCCGAGGTAGCCCAGCGGTATCAGGCCCTGCTGGGCCAGCCAACCGATCTCGTCGTCGCCGGGCGACAGAATCCGGGTCATGTCCTCGCTGACCACGACCGCGCCCGGGTTCGGGGCGAACCGGCCGCTGGCGCCCTGCTGGCGGCTGGAGGCCTGGATCATCTGGGCACCGGACTCCGACGAGCCGCCCGCGTCCAGGACCGTCAGGTGTGGCACCAGGTCGACAAATCGCTGCTTGAGCGGTGCGCTCAGCGCGGCCCCGCCGGTGACCAGCACGAACAGCCCGGACAGGTCGTAATCACCGGACTCGAGTTCGTCGGCCAACGGCCGCCCGAAGGCGTCGCCGACCATCGACAGAGACATCACGCGTTCGCGGCCGGCCAGCGTCAACGCCTCGGCCGGATCGAAGTGGGTGGTCGTCGGCGGCATGACGAATGGCCGCCCACCACACAGGCTGATGAACGCCGCCCACTGCGCCGCGCCGTGCATCAGCGGCGCGAGTGTCATCGAGCCGGGCCCCTCGAGACGCGATCGTTCGACGATCTCCTGCAGGCTCCCCACCGTCTCGCCGGTGCCCAACGTTCGCCCACCCATCGCGTTCACGTAGATGTCGTGCTGGCGCCACAGCACCGCCTTGGGCATCCCGGTGGTGCCGCCGGTGTAGAGGACGTAGAGATCGTCGGGCGACAACGCGAGGTCGAGCGGCTCATCGGACACCCCCGTCGTTAAAGGCCAGCAGTTCCTCGTAACGCACCGCCCCGGGCAACGGATCGTTTCCGGACTCGTCGTCGACGTGGATCAGCCGCATCGGCGGCAGCTGAGATTTCTCCAGCGCCTCGGCGAGGGTCGGGGCGAACCGCGCCTGGTACATGACCGCTTCGGCGCCGGCATTGCCCAGCAGATAGACCAATTCGTCGGCAACGTAGCGATAGTTCACGTTGAACGGGGCCGACCCGCGCCATGTAGGCGCCGAGCATGCCCTCGAGGTACTCGTTGCCGTTGGCCATGTACAACCCGAGGTGGCTCTGGCCGGATTCGTGTGCCGCCAGCTCGCGGCGTTCCCGACGCGCGCCGAGTCCCCACGAGTGCAGCGCCCGGGCGAGCCGGCGGGCACGTGCATCAGTTTGCGAGAAAGTGAACCGTCGATGTCCAAATACGATGCAGTCGCGATCGGGGTTGGCGGCTGCCACCGCCGAGAACACTTGGGCGAGATTGAATTCCATTGACTCTCCTCATACCGACCGGCCCGGCGACAGCCACGCTACAACAGCGTTTCAACGACCGATGTCACGCATCAGAATTCGGATCGGGATTAGTCTCGGCATCGTGTACGGAGCTACTCGGGCCGAATACTCCAGGTACGTCGCCATCGGTGACAGCCAAACCGAAGGCCTTTGGGACGGCGACGAAACCACCGGCCTCTTGGGATTTGCCGACCGACTCGCCGTCATGCTCGATACGCTCTACCCCGGGTTGCAATATGCGAACCTCGCGGTCCGCGGCAAGAAGCTGGGCGACGTGCTCACCGAGCAAGTACCACCGACGCTCGCCATGAAGCCGGATCTGATCACGGTATGCGTAGGGATGAACGACGTCATCCAGCCCGGACGACAGTTTCCGCCGTGCGCTGGCGGAGCTCGATTACGTCTATGCGGCGCTGGCGAGATCGGGCGCGACGGTGGTGACCACGACGTTCCCGAACGTCGCGCAATTCCTCCCATTCGGCCGCATCGTGTCCAAACGGCTGGCCCGGATGAACAACGCAATCACCGTCGCCGCCGGCCGCTACGGGTTCCGGCTTATCGACCTGTACAACGCGGCGTCGATGCGCGACTGGGACACCTGGAGCTTCGACCGCGTACACGCCTCCCCCAAAGGCCATATCCTGTTCGCCGCCGCGGCTGCTGAAGCCCTCAATTTGCCTGACAGCAGCCATGATTGGGCCGCAGCGCATCCCAATCCGACACAGCTGTCAATTGCCCACGGCGGATACGGAAGGCTGCGCTGGACGCAGGACAATTTCTTCCCCTGGGTCTGGCGCCGGATGCGCGGCCTGTCCGCGGCCGACGGGCGATTTCCCAAGCGCCCGCGAGTTGGAGCCCGTCCGCGCGCCACATGACGCCGCGCCCACTGACGACATTGTGGCGCGGAGCCGGTATCAGTCAGGCATTCTTGACCCATGAATGTGGAGGCTTTGCTGCAGTCCATCCCGCCGCTGGCGGTCTACCTCGTGGTCGGGGGCGTGGTGGGGGTGGAAAGCCTGGGTGTGCCGCTTCCCGGCGAGATCGTTCTGGTGAGCGCGGCGCTGATGTCGTCCCATCACGACCTTGCCGTCAACCCGGTCGGTGTCGGTGTTGCCGCCGTGATCGGCGCGGTGATCGGCGATTCCATCGGCTACTCGATCGGGCGCCGCTTCGGCATGGGGCTCTTCGACAAGCTGGGCCAGCGCTTCCCGAAACACTTCGGTCCGGGGCACGTCATGCTGGCCGAGCGCCTGTTCGATCGCTGGGGAATTCGTGCGGTGTTCTTCGGACGCTTCATCGCACTGCTGCGGATATTCGCCGGGCCGCTGGCCGGCGCGCTGAAAATGCATTACCAGCGCTTCCTGGCGGCCAATGTGTCCGGTGCCATCTGCTGGGCGGGTGGCACGACCGCGCTGGTCTATTTCGCGGGGATGGCCGCCGAACGATGGTTGGAGCGGTTCTCCTGGATCGCACTCGTCATCGCCATCGTGGTCGGCCTGATCGCCGCAATCCTGCTGCGCGAGCGCACATCGCGTGCGATCGCCGAACTCGAGGCCGAACACGAGCGTAAAACCGGAACCACCGCGGCCGACGCCGCCTAACGGCTCGGGCGGCGCGAGTTAACCGGCCGCCTCCCCCATCTCCACGACCGCATCCGGCCGGTGTTGCTCGATCAGAGTCAGGGCCATCTTCTGCGCGCGCTGCGCGGCATTCAGGTCACCCACCGCCGCTAGCACGATGGCGCCTTTCATCAGGATGTGCCAGGACGAGGCGAAGTCCTCGACGTCGGTGAGTCCGGCCGCGAGGGCACGGCGGCGCACGATGTCGCGGACGTGGTCGATGTGCGCGATGCTCGCCTGTCCGGCGGGGTGGTCAGCGCCCAACTCGAGCAACACGTTGATGAACGAGCAGCCTTCGTAGCCGTCGCGGAGCTGAAACCAGTCGTGCATCACGTCGAAGATCGCCAGCAGCTGTTCCTCGGGTGTGGTGCCGCGCTGCTCCGACTGCGCCTCGATCAAGCCGTGGGTCCAGATCTCTTCGCGCCGCTGCAGGACGGCCAGCACGAGGTCGTTTTTCGTAGCGAAATGCCGGTACAGAGTTGCCTTGGCCACGCTGGCCCGGTCGATCACCTCATCGATGCCGACCGCATGAATCCCACGCCGGCTGAACAGCTCATATGCCGCATTCAAGATCCGCTCACGAGCAGACGGCGCGGCCGGCGCAATGTCGGAGGTTGCCATATTTCGCCTTACCGTACTCTTAGGCGCCCCAGGTAGACAGACCGCCCTGTCTCGTTATACAAATGAGGTTCGCAGTTCGAGAAAAGTCTGTCTTCAGATAGCAGGACGGACATCCATCGCGGCGCTTGCGGCGCCGGTCGATCAGGAGTCCACCATGAAGTCGATTGCCGAACCCGCTCCCCTGATGTCAAGCCCGCACCTGATGCTCAGCACGCGGCTGGTCTATGAGCTCGGCGATCCGCACAGCACGCTGCGGGCGACCACCGATCGCCGCGGCCCGGCCGTACTGATCTACGCAGGCGGCGAGATCGACGCCTGCAACGAGCAAACCTGGCGCCACCTGGTCAGCGAGGCGGCCAACGTCGTCACCTCCGCCGGACCCTTGATCGTCGACGTCACCGGACTGGATTTCATGGCCTGCTGCGCATTCGCGGTGCTGGGCGAGGAAGCAGAAAATCTCCGCCGTCGCGGGGTCGAACTGCGGCTGGTCACCCGGCAGCCAGTCGTCGCCCGCATTGTCGACGCGTGCGGGCTCAGCGGCGTGCTGCCCATTTACCCGACCGCGGACTCCGCCCTGGCTCGGTAGCGACCTGCCGTTGAGCCACGGTCGCCTGCCCGGGTCGAAAGGTTGATTGGGCTGGATGCATCAGCTACCCACCTTCGGTGTGGAGGAGGAGTTTCTCCTTGTCGACCCCGAAACTGGCGAACCGGCCCCATGCAATAGCGAAGTGGCCGCAGAGGCCAAGCGCCGTGGGACCACGCTGCAGCTGGAACTGAGTAGCTGCCAAGTCGAAACCACCTCCAGCGTTGCCGCGAGCAGCGCCGAACTCGGCGCGGAACTCGCACTGCTGCGGCGGACCGCGGCCCAAGCCGCCGAGGCCAGCGGGGTTCATCTGCTAGCCCTGGGGCTCCCGCCGGTCACACCGCACGAGTTCCCGATCACCGATACCGAGCGCTATCGGCGGATCGGTGAGCAGTTCGGGATGGTCGCGCACGAGCAAGGCATCTGCGGCTGCCATGTGCACGTCGAGGTACCCGGCCGGGCGGCCGCGATCAAGGTCAGCAACTGGCTGCGACCGTGGCTGCCGTCTTTGCTTGCGTTGTCAGCGAATTCGGCGCTGTACCGCAATACCGACACCGGTTATGCGAGCTGGCGCAGCATCCTGTGGAGGCGCTGGCCGGCAGCCGGTGCACCCCCGTTCTTCGCCTCACCGGAGCAGTACGACCGCACCGTGCGCATGCTGGTCGAAAGCGGGGTGATTCTAGATCACAAGATGATCTATTGGGACGTGCGCCCGTCAGCGAATTTCCCGACGATCGAGGTGCGGGTGGCCGACGTACCGGCGACCGTCGACGAAACGGTGCTGCTTGCCACCCTGATCAGGGCCGCGGTGATGACGGCGCTCGAAGCACACGGACGCGGCGACGACGGCGGGCGGCTGCCGCCGGCAGCACTACGGGCGGCGTACTGGAAGGCCGCCCACGACGGACTGTCGGGGCACTTGCTCGACTCGCTGCCTGACCGCGGAGCGGTGCCGGCGCGTCAGCATTTAGATGCACTGGTGCAACGGGTGCGCCCGGCACTGGATGCGCTCGGCGAATACGACCGCGTCACCGAAGAACTCGACCGCATCACGGCGCAGGGCAACGGCGCGATGCGGCAGCGGAAGGTATGGCAGGAGCGCGGCGACATGATGGACGTCATCGCCGATGCCGCGGCCGCTACGCGGGGCTGACTTGCGCGACGATCCGCGCTACACCGTGAGCAGGCGATACAGCCCGATCAGGCCGACCACGATGATCGTGGCGCGCAACGTATTCGGCGACAGCCGGCGTCCGTAGCGCGCGCCTATCCATCCGCCGATCAGCGAACCCGCCGCGATCAGTCCGGCAACCAGCCAACTGATCCGATCGAATGCCACCAACGTATAGCTAACCGCGGCAACAATATTCACCAATAGCGCCAGCAAATTCTTCGCGGCGTTCATGCGCTGCACCGACTCCGGCAGCAACGCACCCATGACGCCGACCAGCAGGATGCCCTGTGCGGCGGTGAAGTAGCCGCCGTACACGCCAATGCCGAACGTGCCGATCACCAGTACCGCCATCCGTGCCGGTGTGACGTGTTCTGGGGATCGCCCGGCCTTTTCGGCCCGTCGGCGCGCCCAGGACTGAATCCGCGGGCCGAGCAGCACCAGTAGCAGGGCCAGCACCAGCAACGCCGGCACAACCTTGACGAACACCGTTTCGGGCAAATGCAACAGCAGGAACGCGCCCAGCGCGGCACCGACCAGCGAGGCCGGGATCTGCCAGCGCAATCGATCCCACTGACCACTCAGCTCGTCGCGATAACCCCAGCTGCCCGACACACTGCCCGCCACCAAACCGACGGCGTTGGACATGGTGGACGTGACCGGCGGATAGCCCAGGGCCACCAGCGTCGGGAACGTGATCAGGGTTCCAGATCCAACGAGTGCATTGATTGCGCCGGCGGCGAACCCGGCCAGGGTGATCCAAACAATATGGGAAGGCGACACTTCCAAAGACCTTAGTACGGTGTCGGTTTGCGCCAACAATCGCGCAGCTGAGCGGCTTTGCGTCAGGCGGGAGGCGCTTGCGAGCCGCGGTCTACGCCGGTGCGTAGCTTGACCGAGGCCGAATACGCGAGGCTGCGGAAATGCAGCACCGGGTCGTCGGAGGGTTCGATGCCGTCCGTCACCCGCATCGGGTCGAACACGACGATGTCGTCGCCGTGCTCGCGTTCGGTGTCGAGGCCGGTGATCTCCAGGGTGCCGACGGTGATCGTCTCCGCGCTCCGCCACGGCGCCGACGGGTCGATCGTCGAATCCTGTGGTCCGGCGATTTGCACGCGGTAGTCAAACCGGACCGGCCCTTGTACCAGACGCGTATTCAGCTCGTCGGTGAGGAAGTCGGGGCCCACACCGTGGGCATCCGGTCCCGAGAGGTAGCTCTCACCCGCGGCTGGGATCAGGTGGTAGCGAACGAATCTGGAGTTGCCGTCGGCGCTGATCCAGCGGAAAGCGTGCAGGCCGTGGTATTCGATGGTGGCGTAGCTGGCCGGCACCTTGTTCGCGTCGCGCAGCACCGGCAACGCGCCGAGCAGTCGAGGATGGGTGACGAAGTATTTGGCCATGCGCAGCGGTGTCGTCGGCCCGGGTCGCATCGCCTTGAGCAGATCGACGAAACCTTCCGGCCTGCTGGAGACGAACAGCCGGGCGGTCTGCGTCGACACGTCGGTCGTGGACCCGTCGGGCAGGGTGAACTTCACCGCCATCCCGCGTACTCCCGGCGAGCCGTCGGGCTGCGCGGGGTTCCCGGATCCGTTGGAGAAGCGGATCAGCGCCCGGACGTCTGTGCCGTCGAGATGCTTGGCCCGGGAGAGTTCCGCCCCATCGCGGGTGGCGGTAAACGTGCCCCGGTACAGCGTCCCTTTCGCATGCAACGCCCGAGCGCCCGGTTGCGCTCCCCCGGTACCTCGAATCGCATCGATCGCGTCGTCAGGAGAAACAGGGCCGCCCATGGGCGAATCCTAAAGGCATCAATCAGGAAAACCGAAGAGTTTGACCACACCGTGATCGCGACCCGCCGTGTAGCCACCGTCAACGGCAATGGCCTGACCGCTGACGAACGAGGCATCGGGCGACAACAGGAAGGCCGCCATCGCGGCGACCTCCTCCGGCCGGCCGAGCCGTTGCAGGGCATGCGCCGCGGTGATGGAGGCCAGCGGAGCTTCCATCCCCGGCAGGTCAAAGACATTTCGCGCCATCGGCGTGTCGATGAAGCCGGGGCAGATCGCGTTCGCCCGGATGCCGCTCGGGCCGTAATCGAGAGCAATGTTCTTGGTGAGCAGCACGACACCGCCCTTGGCGGCGTTGTAGGAACTGCCGCCCGCGGTGCCTTCCAGGCCCTCGATGCTGGCGACGGTCACGATCGACCCGCGCTCGCCGCCGACTCTTTCTTGCTCGATCATCATGGCCAGGGCGGCCTTGGCCACCAGGAACGTGCCGGTGAGGTTGATCCCGATCACCCGATCCCACTCCGCGCGGTCGAGCAGATGGACCGGGCCGCCCCCGGCGACGCCGGCGGCGTGGAAGACACCGTCCAGGCGACCGGCCACCGCCGCGAACACAGCGGCGACGGCGTCATCGTCACTCACGTCGGCCGTCACGAAATGGAAATTGGGACCCAGGTCGGGCGGGGAGGCCAGGTCGGCGCCGACGACGCTTCCGCCTTCGGCCAGCAGGCGCCGCGCAGTGGCCAGGCCGATGCCCGACGCAGCGCCGGTCACGACGAACGTGCGAGAACGGGCACGATCAACGTGGACCATGTGAGTCCCTTCGTCATAGGGTTTGCTCAGCAATGGTTACACACGTTGTCAAAACGATTCTGCTAGGCCATGACTCCCAGTGTCGCACTACCATTTTCCCTGTGGAGCTACGTCACCTTCGTTATTTCGTAGCGGTCGCCGAAGAGCTGAATTTCGGTCGCGCCGCAAAGCGGTTATGCATTGCCGGACCCTCGCTGTCTCAGCAAATCAAGGTCCTCGAGCGGGATCTGCGGGTGCGATTATTCGATCGCGACCGTCGTTCTGTCACCCTTACAGCAACGGGTGCCGCGTTGCTTCCTTCGGCGCGCACGCTGCTGGATCAAGCGGATCAGTTACGCCGGTCGGCAATCGGGTTATCGCTGGCCGAACCCGTGCGAGTCGGCTATGCGCAATGGCTTCCCCCCGACTTGTCCGATCGGACCGCGGCCGTGGCAAAAATACACATCGACACGTGGGTGCTCCCGTCTCACGCCCAGGTCACCCGGGTCGCCGAGGGTGGAATCGATTTGGCGATCTGCGGGGCGCGGTCCTCCGACCTGGACAGGCATGGGCTGAACGCGCAGCTCATTGGCGCCGAACAGCTCTATGCGGTCAGCGTCGGCTCGGACACCTCCGCGGTCGACGCGGCCGACACGATCGTGTTGCTCGACGCCGACTCCGGCAGCTGGTTTTCCTGGAACCGGTACGGAGAGCAATTCGCCAGGGAGACCGGCGCCCGCACGGTGCGGATCAGCGACGGCGGTCTGGCCGCCCCGATGTTTTTCGAGCATGTTCGCCGGCTGGGCCGGCCGGTGCTCGCCTCGCCCAGGGCCCAAACCGCGGCAATTCCAGCGGACCTCGTGCAGCGCCCCGTTGCCGCACCCGCACCGTTCTGGACGTGGTCGCTGGTGTGGCGCCGCACCGAAAACCGCGAAACGGTGCGCGGGGTAATCGATGCGCTGACGCTCGGCGCCGAACTGCCCGATCTTGATGAGGCGTGGCTGCCCTTCACCGACCCCTATCGATCGCGAATCACGCTGGCAAGTGCGTGATTACGCGGTTCATACCGTGGTGCTCATGCGCTCCGGTATCCCCAGCATCGACTTCCCGTAGACCTCATAGCCGACGGTTGCCTGCATGCCCGCGTGCCGTGCCATGGTGTTAGCGTCGCGCCAATATTGTTGCAGCAGGCTGGATTCCGCAAAGCTTCCCGCTCCGTGCGCATCGACGAGGATCGAGAGCGCGTCGACAACCTGTTGGGCCGCATAACCAAGCCGGGCGCGGAATTCCGCACGGGCAGCGTAGCCGACGGTTCGCCCTTCTGCGGCGGAGGCATCGAGGGTGGCCGCCATGTCGTAGGCATGCAGCCGCGCGGTGCTGATTCGCGTCGCCGCCTCAGCGAGACGTATTTGCAGCCCAACGGATTCGCGCTGCCGCGAAATCGTGGTCCCGGCCAGCGGCTTGGTCTGCGCGCTGTCCACCACGAAGCCCAGCGCCGCGCGGCCAACGCCCAGTAGCGGACCCAGCGTTGGCACCATCAGCGCCGGCGCCGACGGCAGCCGGTACAACGGCTCGCCGACCGTCTGCGGCCAGTCTCCCTCGGCGATCGCGCCGAGGGAAACCGCCCGTTCGTCGGGGACGAAGACATCGTCCCCGACCCAGGTGTCACTGCCGGTTCCCCGCATACCGACAGTGCGCCAAGTGTTTTCCAGGGTCAGCTCGGTCGCTGGCACAGCGCACAACATCGCCTCCTCCGGCTCGTCGGGCAGGACCGCGCCCACCAACGCCCAGTCGGCGTGATAGGCGCCCGATGCGTAGGGCCAACGCCCGGAGACGCTCAGCCCTCCTGGCACCCGCCGAGCCGTCCCGGGGTTGGTCGCCCCGGCGAACCGTGCGTCGGGGTTCGCGCCGAACATCTCCTCTTGGGCCTGCGGTCCGTACCGGGCGCCCAGCCAGCTTCCGGTCACCCCGATCACGACCAGCCAGGAGGCGGACGCGTCGGCCTCTGCCAGCGCTTCGCTCACCTCCAGCACGGTGCTGACGCCGACGGCGTAGCCGCCGAACCGCTTGGGCGTCTGCAGCCGAAACATCCCGGCATTGGTGAGGGCAGCACTGACCGGGTCGGGTAGCCGGCGAAGTGATTCACCCGCCGCGGCGTGCTGACGCAAAAGCGGTTGCAAGGCGTGGGCTTGGGCGACAATATCCGCGTGTGTCGGGACGTCGCATGCCAGGACACTATGACTCATCACAGCTGATCATTCGCCGTGCATTGTGGCTTTCGCTATGACCGGATTGCTTCCACGATGGAGGCTTCGGCTCTCTGCAACACGATGTGGACACGGTGGCTAGCCTTGGCTTGACTGAACCCGGAACTCTCATCGAGTTCGAGGAGCGGAGGACTAATGCCACCAGCCGACGTCAGCACCGGCACAACGGAGACGCTCGTCGGAATGGTCGAGCAGCACGCCCAGCGCCGGCCCGACGACATCGCGATCCACTTCGGTGAGCGGCACTGGTCGTGGGCGCAGTGGGCGTCGCGGATTCGTCAGGCGGCCGGAGCGCTGCGGGCCACCGGCCTGCAACGTGGCCAGGTTGTGGCATTCCTGGACAAAAACCACCCAGGCTGTCTGGAAACCCTGCTGGCGGCCACCTCGATTGGCGTGGTGGCCACGATCGTCAACTGGCGGGTGATCGGAGACGAGCTCGTCCACGTGCTCAACGACAGCGGCGCACGCGTGCTTTTCGTCGGCGACGAGCTGCAGCACGCCGTCGAGGCGATCCGTGCGAAAGTTCCGGGCGTGGAGCGCGTCATCGTCGTGGGTGGCGCCTACGACGAATATGAACCCTTGCTCGCCGCCGCGTCACCCGTGGCCGTCGACCCCGACGTCGCCGACACCGATGCTGCCCTGACGATCTACAGCTCGGGCACCACGGGACGTCCGAAAGGTGTTCTGCTGACCCAGCGTGCGCTGGTCAATCACATCGTGAATCTGTCTCCGCCGTTTCCGTTCTCTTCAGGGGACGCGAACTTGGTCGCGATGCCGCTCTTCCACGTCGGCGGTATTGCTTACGCGTTCTTCGGCATCCGGGCGGGCGTTCCCACGTTTTTGACTCGCGAGCCCGAGGCCGCGACGCTGATCGGCGCCGTGAAAGCCGGTGCGACGCATGCCTTTTTGGTCCCGCCGGTGATCGCCCGGTTTCTGGATGCCGGGGAGGCGGCAACCGGCGCGCTCTCGGGTCTGCGTTACCTGGTGTACGGGGCGGCTCCGATGCCGGTGCCGTTGCTGCAGCGCGCGCTTGCGGCCTGGCCAGAGATGAACTTCGTGCAGGTGTATGGGCAGACGGAGCTGTGTGGCGCGATCGCCGCGCTGGACGCCGAGGACCATCGCGATTCCAGCCGGCCCGAACTGCTGATGTCAGCCGGAAAAGCCGCGCAGGGCAACGAAATCCGGATTGTCGATCCCGAGTCGGGTGACAAGCTGCCCAGCGGCGAGTCCGGCGAGGTCTGGGTGCGCAGCAATCAGCGAATGATCGGCTATCTGAATCGCCCCGAGGCGACCGCCGACACCATCACCGACGACGATTGGCTGCGCACCGGTGACATCGGGCGCCTCGACGCCGACGGCTACCTTTTCATCGAGGACCGGCTGAAGGACATGATCATCACCGGCGGTGAGAACGTGTACGGCCCCGAGGTGGAGAGCGTGCTCCTCGACCATCCCGGCATCGCCGATGCCGCGATCATCGGTGTGCCCGACGAGAAGTGGGGCGAATCGGTCAAGGCGATCGTAGTTGCCGGCACCGCAATGGAACCTGCCGAGGTCATCGAGTTCTGCCGCGAGCACCTGGCCGGTTACAAATGCCCGCGAACGGTCGATTTCGTGGACACGCTGCCCCGCAACGCGAGCGGCAAGATCCTGAAAAACCAGCTCCGCGAACCATATTGGAAGGATCGCGCCCGCAGGGTGTGAGACCGGCTTAACGAACCCCGACGAAAGGGCGATATGAGCAGGCCGTTCGAATCCGTCAGCACCGGCATCGCCGCCCATATCGGCAAGTACGCCGACGCGGTGCGGATACCTGCCGGCGCCGAGGTCATCTACACCTCGGGCACGCCCGGTCTGCGTGCCGACGGGACCCTGCCCACGGACTTCACCGAGGAAGCCATCCAGGCGTGGCGCAACGTCGAGGAGGCGCTGAGCCGGGCTGGAGCGGTGTTGGCCGACATCGTCAGCGTGCGGCAGTGGCTGATCGACTCGGCCGACATTCCCGCCTATGCCGCGGTGCGGTCGTCGGTGATCAGACATCAACCCGTATTCATGCTCGCGGTGGTCCCGGCGCTGGTCTGGCCGGATATCCGGGTGGAAATCGAAGTCACCGCGATCCGCAGGCCGGCGATGTTATAGCCTGCTTTCGACCCGATATCGATTCTCCGCGAATGCAATCAGGGGCGACATGGGCGACGTAGTCGACGCGCAGCGACGAGACGGTTCGATCGCTGTGCTGGGTGGCCCCACGACGGTGATCGATATCGCGGGCCGCAGGATCGTGATGGACCCCACTTTCGATCCGCCCGGCCCCCATGACTACCTGACGAAGCTCACCGGTCCCGCGGTGAGCGCCGATGACCTGGGGCGGGTCGACGTGGTGCTGATCAGCCACGACCAACATCCCGACAACCTCGACGATGCCGGCCGTCGGCTAGCGCAGGCCGCGCCGCTGATCGTCAGCCACCCCGGCGCGGCAGGCCGCTTCGGCCCCCCGGCGGTGGGGTTGCAGCCCTGGCAGTCCTACTACCTGCCGGGTGGGCCCGGACGAATTGCGGCACAAGCGGTTCCGGCCGTGCACGGTCCGGCCGACGGGATGCGCGACATGGAGGGCCACGTCAACTGCGAGGTAACGGGATTCGTGTTGTACGGACCCGGCCTGCCCACCATCTATCTCAGCGGAGACAACGCCTCGATGAGCGCGGTCGGCGAGGTGGCCGATCGTATCGGCGATATCGACGTCGCGGTGCTGTTCGCGGGGGCCGCGAGCGTGCCGACCAAAGAGCGCGGGCGTCCGCTGACGCTGACCTCGGCGCGCGCGGCCGCGGCCGCCGAAGTCCTGGGCGCCAAGGTGGTGATACCGGCCCACGTCGACGGCTGGGCCCACTTCAGCGAGGGCCCCAGTGAATTCGCCGCGGCATTCGACCAGGCGGGTATCAAGCGGGTGCTGCGCACCACCGCACACGGCGAGTGGATCGACCTGAAGTAGGCGGGCAACCGCATCACAGGCGTCCCTGCGTCCGCAACTCCGGATGCACCCAGTCGGGCGAGCGCCGCTCTTTGAACGCGCGGACCCCTTCGCGCGCCTCCGCGTCTCTCAGGCTGCTGGTCATGCCGATGCGGTCGTAGAGGCCGAGGTAGTTGTCGATGCTGGATTTGATGACGTTACGGGCGCGTGGCGCGGTTCGACAGCTCTGCGCAAGCAGGTCGCGGGCCACCTCGAGCAGACTTTCGTGGGGCACCAGCCTGGTCACCAGGCCCCAGTCGAGAGCCTCCTGCGCGGACAGCACCCGGCCGGTGAACATGAGGTCGCGGGTGCGTACCGGTCCGATGAGACGGACGAGCATCTGGCTGTAATAGGTATCGGCGTAGCCGCGGAACAGCTCGGGAACACGGAAGGTCGCGTGCTCGCTCACCACGGACACGTCGCTGCACAGCGCGATCTGCATGCCGCCGCCCTGGCACAGCCCGTTGACGGCGGAGACGATGGGTTTGGCCGAGGTCCGCACGGCGTCGAACGGTGTGACGTCCATCCCCAGCGCGGCGCCGAAGGTGATCCAGTCGTCGACGCCTCCCCCGCCGGTCATGTCACCGCCGGGCGCGAAGACGTCTCCGGTTCCGGTGATCAACAGCCCGGCCAGGCCGGGATCTCCGTTGACCAGGCCCACGGCGTAACGGATTCCGAAGTACATCGCGGGCGTCATGGCGTTGCGCGCCTCGGGGCGATCGATCGTGCACACCGCGATCGGTCCCTGACGCTCGAACGACAGATAGGGGGTGCCCAGCCAATCCCCCTCCGGGGGTCGGGGCGTGCTCTGCGGTGTCGGCGGGATCTGCGCCACCGGGGCTCCTTCCGGGTCGGCTCGCTACTGAAACTCTTACAGTATGTGCGAGCGCCGTTCTCCCTGAGCCCCCGCTACACAAACGGCAGCGTGGCGGTCTCGAAGGTCTCCGATGAGTGCATGATCAGGTTGCGATGCTTGTCCTGAAGCGCGGTCGTGGCCTCGCTGACCGATTTGTCGCATTGCCAGCAGCGGGTGGTGAACTGCGGCTGATCCTCTTCGTCCGGCCAGAATCGGCGTGGGCCGATCTGAGCGCCAGGGTCATAGACGACCTGCTGATGCGGGGCTTCCTTGAGAATTCTGCCGACGGGATGGCTCTGCGGGCATTCGAGTTTCAGCGTGCCGATCCCTTCCTGGTTAACGCTCACCGTTCACTCCCTAAGGGTTTGATCTCGCTCTCGTGCCCTCCCATTGTTGTCCTCACGCGTTGGGCGCGAACGTGTAGGTCTCGCCGTGGGAGAGGTAGACGAATTTCGTGGTGGCCGACGAGGCCTCGGCGGCCTTCTGGAAGTCATCCAGGCCCGACAGAAACACCGAGAAGTCGTTGTAGTGGATCGGGATCGCGGTGCGCGGTTTGGTGATCTCGACGGCCCTGACCCCTTGCTCGCCCGTCATCGTGACCACCGTGACCAGGAAGGTCGTGCCGCCGGTATGAATCAGACCGAGGTCGATGTCGGGGTAGCGGCGCGGGATGTCCTCGAGGCTGTCGACGAGCATCGTGTCCCCGGTGATGTACAGGCGGTAGAGCTGATCGCCGTTGCGGCTGAAGTCGAGCAAGTGGCCATTGACCGGCATGAGCAGCTCGTTGACCGCTTCGTCGGCGGAGTGCTTGCCCGGCATCGCGGTGATCGTCAGCGTCGCGTCGCCCTTGTGTACCTGCAGCGATTCCCAGGTGTCCAGCGGATGGCCCCGCTCGAAGCCGAGGGCGCCGAGCTTTCCCACCGCGTCGGCCGTCGAGACGATGGGCAGGTTCTTGTCGAGCTCCTGCGCGGCGACGTCGTCGAAATGATCCCCGTGGTAGTGCGACAACACGATCAGATCGATCGGGGGCAGGTCGGCGATCTGGCAGGCCGGCTCGACCTCGCGGCGGGCCCAGATGCCATGCCCCAGATAGACGTGCTCGCCCTTGTGCAGGAAGGCGGGATCGGTCAGCACCGTCAGGCCGCCGAAGCGGATCAGTGTGGTGGCGTTGCCGATGAAGTAGACCTCGCCCTCACTGAAATCTGCTGTCCCCGTGCTGGTTAGCTCTAAGGAAGTCATCCTGTCCTCTCCATCGCCCGCTGTGGCTTGGGATGTCGCAGCTTCAGTCTGGGACAGATCGCCCCGAGTTGCTAGGGCTGAACTACTACAGAGCCCGCGCCTTACCCGCAATCAGCCATCAACTGAGGATTTGTCGACGGTAGACCGTCGGCGTCGTGGCGAGCCGCCGACGCGTCACGGCGGCCAGGTGCTGGGAACTGGCGAACCCGCATCGGTGCGCGATTTCGGTAACGCTGAGTGACGGGTTGGCCAGCAGTTCGCATGCTCGTGCCAAGCGACGGTTCATCAACCAGCGATGCGGCGGCTGGCCCGTGCCCTGACGAAACAGATCCGCGAGGTGCGTCGTGGACAAACCCACCACCGCGGCCACATCGTCGAGACCGATATCGTCTGCCAGATGAGCTTCCAGGTAATCGATCGCGCTCCGCAGGCGCCAATCGCGATAGCCGGGGCCGCTATTGTCGGCGAAGGCTTTTGACCCGGATACGCTGGAATGCTGCCGGACGAGGTGGATGACCAGTTGTTGGCCAAGGACGTCGGTCATCATGCGCGAACTGTCGTCGCCGCGACTCATCTCACGAATCATCTGTCGGCAGATGGATTCCGCGACTGGGTCGGGTGATCCCATCGGATCAATGAGAGTCACCGTGTGAGCATTGACCGCGCCGCTCTCCATGGCGACCCGTTCAACCATGACGTGCGGCACATACACGTGCAGATAGGTGAATGGCTGCTCTGACGTGAAGATCCCTCTCGGCTGTTCCTCGGCAACAACGAGATTCATATGAAAAGCGGGCAGCGCACGGCTCCATTTCAGGCGCCCGTCACCGAAGTAGGTGTGCTGGTGGCGTCCAGCGATAGCCATTCCGACGATGTCGGTGTCCTGATTTGCACAGTTCGTCAGTTCATACAGGGACTTGTTCTGGAACCGCCAAATGGCCGCCGAAAGGCTTCCGCCTGAAGCGGTGATGCGCCGTTCTGGTGCGAAACCAAGTGGAGCAGCGACGTCGTCAGCCGTCAGAACTCCCCGCGAGCTCATTACCGCCCTCCCGAATGTTTGGTCGTCACAACGGGTAACGCATGGATCAAGCATGCGTTGGGCTTGACTCGCTCACCCCTGAGATTGAGACGTCATTCCCACAATTAGCGCCACCGTGTGATTTCATGTGGTGGACATCACCCCTTCGCTCCCCCACAATGCACCCCACCGACCGGCAGCAATACGGCTCTTCCGCCTTCGATCCGCGCTTCACGCACACCGCCGGGGTTTCAGACACGTCGCGGGCTCCTGACTGCCATACACAGGGACGAACTCTATCTATCGAAGGGATCAGGAATATGGCCGAATCTGGCCAAACGGCAGTAGTTCTCGGAGCAAGCATTGCCGGGCTGCTGGCGGCCCGCGTCCTGGCTGACTTCTACGGCACCGTTAAGGTGGTCGAACGAGACGTATTGCCCGAGCAGCCGGTGACCCGGCGCGGAGTGCCGCAAGGAGCCCTGCCCCACATGGCGGCAGTGCGTGGAATGCGGATCATGAGCGAGCTGTTTCCTGGCCTGCCCGAGGAGCTGCTCGCCGGTGGCGCGCGCGTCTGGAACGATGGTGACCTGTCTCGAGTATCAATGTCGTTCAGTGGCCATGCATTCCAGAACTTTGGCTCGATTCCCGACCCCGAGGCCGTCGTTGTGTACTACGCGCACCGGACGTTTCTCGAGTGGAGTCTGCGCCGCAGGGTGCTTGCCATTCCCAACGTCGAGTTGCTGCAGGGCTACGATGCGGTGCGATTGACGTCTACCCCGCGGCAGGACCGGGTGACCGGTATTGTGATGGCGCAGCGCGAGTCTGGTGCTCAGACCATTGTCGCGGCCGATCTTGTTGTCGATGCCACCGGGCGTGGCTCGCGGACACCGGTCTTTCTCGACCAGCTCGGCTACGGCAGTCCGCGAGAAGACGAATTGAAGGTGCACGTCACCTACGCCGGCCTGCCCGTTCGTATGCCGCCGGGCACGGTGCACGAAGTCGTCACCCTGGTCGGCCCAGCACCCACACGACCCCGAGCATTCGCGCTGTTCGCCGGTGAGAACGACACCTACATGGTCGCGATGCAAACACTCGCGGGGCACAAAGTACCCACTGACCATGCCGCACTGCTGGATTGCGTTGCCGACATGGCCCCCCCGCACGTGCTGGCCGCACTACGAGGCGCCGAGCCGCTCGCAGATGTCACCCAGTATCGGTTTCCGTCAAACCGGTGGCGGCGTTACGACAAATTGAAGCGCACGCCCGGCGGCCTGATCGTCATGGGGGATGCACTTTGTAGCCTGAATCCTCTTTATGGGCACGGGATGTCAGTCGCCGCCATCGAAGCGCTCATTCTTCGGGACTGCCTGCGACAGGGAGACCAGAACCTGCCGCGGCGGTTCTTCCGTCGCTGCGCCAGGAAGATTCGCGAGCCGTGGCGGGCCGCGGTGAGTGCGGACCTGGCGTTACCACAGATCGCCGGAAAGCGAACGGTGTCCGTACGAATCGGCAACGCCTATCTGGAGCGGGTGCTGAGCGCCGCCGAAAATGATCCAGTCCTGATCCAGCAATTCCTGCGAGTGATGCACCTGATCGACCCAGTCTCGAGCTTGTTCCGGCCGTCGACGATGTTGCGGGTATTCAGAAGCGATCCTTTGCAGAGTGGGTCTCCAAATAAGCCCTCCAGTAGGCAATTTCATGCATACACCGTTGGCGCACGCGACAGGAGGAGCTAAATGGAGCGCAGCGAGAATGACAGCTGGGATGTAGCCACGAGTGTGGGTGTGACCGCCACCATGGTCGCTTCAGTCAGGGCAGCCGCCAGCAGACAGACGAATCCGATCATCAATGATCCGTTCGCCGAACCGTTGGTGCGCGCTGCCGGTGTCGAGATGTTCACCCGGCTGGCGAGCGGAGACCTCGAGTTCTCCGATATCGCGAGTGGTTGGTTCGTCGACTTTTTCGCGGTCCGCACCCGGTTCTTCGACGGCTTCTTCCCTGAGGCGTCATCCGCGGGCATCCGGCAGGCGGTGATCGTGGCCTCCGGGCTGGACTCGCGTGCCTACCGGCTGAAATGGCCGACGGACAACGTCGTGTACGAGATCGATCAACCGGCGGTGATTGCGTTCAAGGGCTCGACACTGTCCATCTTGATGCGCTACCCACG
This sequence comes from uncultured Actinomycetota bacterium, assembly GCA_963832935.1. Lineage (GTDB taxonomy): Bacteria > Actinomycetota > Actinomycetes > Mycobacteriales > Mycobacteriaceae > Mycobacterium. The sequence continues at coordinate 17,298 of CAWHWA010000003.1, read as the reverse complement.
ACGGAACTGCGCACAGTGCATACCGATTTGCACCATGACTGGCCAACAGCACTGCAACAAGCGGGTTTTGATCCTACTGCGCCCACTGCGTGGATGCTTGAGGGACTGATGATCGGCTATCTTCCCGCCGACGCGCAGAATCGCATGCTGGACCAGATCACCGCACTCAGTGCATCCGGCAGCCGGCTCATCGCCGACCACTTGCCGCCTCGCTCCAAGTCCCTCGGCTCCCTGCTCCAGACTGTCACCGCGGGCTGGCGGCAGCATGGCCTCGACGTTGACTTCGGGGGCCTGACCTTTTCGCACGAAAGCAATGACGCCGAAAGGCACCTGCAAACCAGGGGATGGAACATCAGCTCCCGCAGTTTGACCGACCTCCTCAGCGCCGCCCGAGTTAAGCGCCGGCGACATGGACACCGGCCCGAATGGAGCGGGAGCGATCAAATATCTGATCGCCAGTCGAAATGATCGTGATGGCTAGCAAAAGTAAGCTGCTTAGCCAGCTCTGGCTGCCCACACTTGTAGTCATCGTGGTCGTCGTGGCGGGCCTCACCATCAACGCCGCTCGCGGGATCTTCGGCTCGCAGGACCGCACTCAAAGCCCTGGCAACAAGTTCGCCATCGCCCAGTTCAATCCGAAGCGGATAAATTACGAGATCTTCGGCGATTTCGACGGATGGGGACGAGTCAGCTATTGGGACGTCAATTCTAAGCCGATCGAAGTCGACCTGACCGCGTTGCCGTGGACACACACCGAAACGACCGTACTGACCACCGCCACAGCCGATATCACCGCACAAGTGGCGGGTGGAAATGTTGGCTGCCGGATCACTGTTGACGGCCAGGTGCGGTCGGAACACACCGCAACGGGCGAGCACGCCGGCGTGTGGTGTCAGGTGCTCTCCGCATGACCGACACCATCAGTGCCCAAAAGACGCAACGACCGTTCTTCGCCAGGACCATCCGCAAGTTTTCACTGTTGGTGGTGCTCGGGTGGATCGCCCTCGTGGTCGTGATCAATGTGATCGTCCCGCAACTCGAGCCGGTGACCAAAGCGAACCAACGCCCCCTGGTCCCGCTGGACGCCCCATCGGCGAAAGCCCTCATCCACGTTGGGGAAGTATTCAAGGAATCCGACAGCAACAGCTTGGTGATGGTCGTCCTCGAGGGCGCCCACAAACTGGACGAACACGACCACGCGTTCTACGACGAGTTGGTCGCAAAACTGCAGCATGACAAGCACGTTCAGTACGTCATGAACCTATGGGGCGAAGGAACGACTGCCGCGGGGGTGCAGAGCAATGACGGTAAGGCGTCTTACACACTGGTGCGAGTCGCCGGCAATCAAGGTTCGACGCAGTCAAATGAATCCATCGACGCGGTGCGAGATCTGATCTCGCACAACACAACCCCGCAGGGACTGAAGGTTTACGTCTCGGGTTCGGCGCCGCTGTCGGCGGACATGGTCGAGGCCGGCAACAAAAGCATGTTCAAGATCATGTTCGTGACCATCGTCCTCATCACGACGATGCTGCTGATCGTCTATCGCTCGATCACCACCGCGTTGCTCATCCTGTTCATGGTGATGATGGAATTGAGCTGCGGACGAGGCATCGTCTCCTTCCTCGTCTTTCATAAGTTCATCGGGACATCGGTGTACTCGTCGAACCTTCTTGTGTCCCTGATCCTCGGCGCGGGTACCGATTATGCGATCTTCTTGATCGGCCGCTACCACGAAGCACGCCACGCCGGCGAAGACCGGGAAACCGCTTACTATTCCGCCGTGAGCGGCGTGTCACACGTCATTCTCGGATCCGGAGTCGCGGTGGCCGGCGCGACGTTCTGCCTGAAATTCACTCGGCTCAACTACTTCAGCACCTGCGGCGTTCCCTGTGCCGTTGGCTTGCTCACCGCGGTCGCGGTTGCTCTGACCTTCGGCCCGGCGCTGCTCGCGCTGGGTAGTCGCGTGGGAATTTTCGATCCGAAACGTCCTGCTGGGGTGGGGATTTGGCGGAAGGTGGGAACACTGGTTGTGCGGTGGCCGGGGCGGCTCTTGCTGGCCAGTTGTGTGATGGTGCTGATCGGAGCGATCACGCTGCCCACCTACCGTCCCAACTACGACGACCGGATATACATCGCCGATGATATCCCGTCGAAGCAGGGGTATGCGGCAAGCGATCGGCACTTTCCCGTCAGCAGGCTGAACAGCGACATGCTCCTAGTGGAATCCGACCACGACATGCGCAACAGCACAGACATGATTGCGCTGGACCGAGTGGCGCGCAGTGTTTTTCACACTCCGGGCGTGGGAATGGTCCAGAGCGTCACCCGACCGTTGGGCACTCCGCTCGAGCATTCGTCGTTCACCTACACCATGGGCACAATGGGAACGAAGATCAAAGAACTGCTGCCGTTTCTCACCGACCTGAACAACCGGCTCACGGACATGGCCACGATCACCGACCGCATGACGGGCCTCTTACGTCACCAACAGGAGTTGACGTCACAACAGGCCGGAGCGACGCATCTCGCCGCCGAAGCCGCCCAAGGTATGAAAGACGTCACCGATGCGTTGCGCGACAACATCGCCGACTTCGACGACTTCTGGCGCCCGCTGCGCAGCTATTTCTATTGGGACAAGCACTGTTTCGACATTCCGATCTGCTGGTCGCTACGCTCGCTGTTCGACGCGACCGACAAGATCGACCAGCTGGATGAGCAAATGGACAAGAATCTGCAGGCCGCGTTGATCCAGGACGCGGTGACCCCGCAACTGGTCCAGCTGATCGGCGACAACGCGGATCAACTCGACCAGTTACACCAGGTCATCTTGACCGAGCACAGCACCATCGCACCTCAGTTGACCGAGTTGGATGAGCTGAGTCGCCAGATGATGGATCTGGGCTATGCCTTCGACAGTTCCAAGAACGACGAGTTCTTCTACCTACCGCCAGATACGTTCAGCAACCCCTCCTTTCAGATCGACCTGAGATATTTCGTGTCCCCGGACGGCAAATCGGCCCGGTACCTGATCTATCACGACGGTGAAGCACTCACCCCCGAAGGCATCAAGCACGACCAGACGTATCTGCCCGCCGCCAAGGAGGCGCTGAAAGGCACCACACTCGCGGGAGCGCGGGTCTATCTCGGGGGCGCTGCGGCGACGTACTGGGACATCCAGGACGCAACCAGAACGGACCTGATCATCGCGGCCACAGCAGCATTCGCGTTGATCTTCCTGGTGATGCTGCTCATCACCAGGGGCGTGATCGCGGCGCTGGTCATCATCGGGACCGTGGCGCTTTCCTATTCCGGAGCATTTGGTCTGTCGGTGCTGATCTGGCAGCACTTACTCGGCATTCCGCTCAGCTGGCTGGACCTGCCGCTCAGCTTCATCGTCTTGGTGGCGGTCGGGTCGGACTACAACCTCTTGCTCATCGTCCGCTATCTCGAAGAAAGCAAAGCCGGTCTGAACACCGGCCTGATCAGAGCGGTCGCTCATTCGGGCAAGGTGGTCACCACCGCCGGTTTGGTGTTCGCCGTCACCATGATGGCGATGCTGTCCAGTGATTTGCTCTCAGTCGGCCAGATCGGATTCATCATCGGGCTGGGTCTCCTGCTGGATACGCTCGTCGTGCGTTCGTTCATCACACCCGCGATTGCCCGCCTGCTCGGGCCGTTCTTCTGGTGGCCCCGGCTGATCCCTTCGCGGCCGGCACGGACGACCAAGGAACGACAAGTCGCGCCGGTGCACTATGCGGAAGTTCCGTGACGTCGGTGACGCACCCCGTGGCTCGGGGTCCGCCGAAGCAGGACAATCGGCACCGATCAGGTATTGTTAACAAGTCGGTAATCTTGCCGGCCCTCAGGGCAGACCGTTCCCGTCGCCTCCTCTGAGACTTCTCAGAGGATTTTATGTCTTCCCTTGCCAGCGGTACCCCTTACCTCCGCGCGTCCGAACAGAGCGAGTCGATCGCTCCGGCAGCTCCCTTCGCGCTGCCTGCCGGTTCCACCGCGATCGTCTACTGCGAGGGCCAGTTCGGCGAGCAGGACGGTAAGACCGCCAACGGCCTGGTCCGGCACTCGGAGAAGTACGAGATCCTCAGTGTCATCGACAGCCACCGGGCCGGAGTCGATGCCGGCAAATACCTCGACGGCACCGCGAACGGCATCCCGGTGCTGGCGTCGCTCGCCGAGTCCATCTCGCACGCCGGCCACGTACCTGACTATCTGATCTGTGGGCTGGCGCCCGCCGACGGCCTGCTGTCGGACGAGCAGCGGGTCGTGCTGCTCGACGGCATCGCCCGCGGGATGCACATCATCAACGGCCTGCACGAGTTCCTCAACGACGACGCCGAGTTCGCGGCGGCAGCCGTGATCGCCGGCGTCACCATCACCGATGTACGCCGACCGAAGGCCAAACGCGACCTGCACCTGTTCTCCGGCCGGATCTTCGATGTCACATGTCCCAGGATCGCGGTCCTGGGTACGGACGGGGCGATCGGGAAGCGCACCACCGCCACCTTGCTGGTCCAGGCGCTGAACGCGCGCGGCATCAAGGCGGTCATGGTCGGCACCGGTCAGACCACCTTGATCCAGGGCGGGAAGTACGGTGTCGCGCTGGATGCGCTGGTCCCCCAGTTCTGCTCGGGCGAAGTCGAGCACCAGGTCGTCGCCGCGTTCGAGGGTGAGGACCCTGACGTGATCGTGGTCGAAGGCCAGGGCGCGCTCAGCCACCCCGCGTACATCACGTCGGCTCACATCCTGCGTGGCAGCCGCCCGGCTGGTGTCATCGTGCAGCACGCGCCGAAGCGCAAGGTGCTCGGCGACTTCCCGATGGTGGCAATGCCGACCGCGGCCAGCGAGATCGCACTGATCGAGGCGTTCGCCGACACCCGCGTCATCGGAGTCACGATCAACCACGAGGAAATGACCGAGGACGAGCTGAACAATGCGATCTCCGAACATCATTCGCAGCTCGGCCTCCCGGTCACCGACCCTCTGACGCGCCCCGCGTCGGATCTGGTCGACATGGTGCTGACGGCCTTCCCCGCGCTCGCGGTGGTGGCCGAAACGACCACCCCGGTGTGACGCTTCGGATCGAGACCGATCTCGACAAGGTTGAGCAGAACACGCGAATCCTGGTTGACCGGCTTGCCGCGAAGGGCATTGGGGTCACCGGGATCACCAAGGCCGTGTTGGGCTCGCCGGGATTCGGCGCGGCGATGCTGCGCGGCGGTGCCTGCGGCCTCGGTGATTCCCGGGTGCCGAACCTCGCTCGGCTGGCCGGGCTCGACCGACCACCGCTACGCACGCTGATCCGCTCACCCATGCTCAGCCAGGTGGCACGGGTCGTTGAGGTCGCCGACGTCAGTCTGAACACTGAGGCCGTCGTGCTGGCGGCGCTCGATCAGGCCGCGTCCCAGCAGAAGCGGATACACGCCGTCGTGCTCATGGTCGAGCTGGGGGATCTACGCGAGGGCATCGCGCTCGACGACGTCCCCGAGGCCGTGCGGGCCGTCCTCGGTCACTCCTCGCTGCGGCTCGTCGGGCTCGGCGCCAACCTCGCTTGTCAGAACGGTGTCATTCCCGACGACCAAAACATGGGCATCCTCACCGGGCTCGCGGACGACATCGAGGCACTGCACGGGATCTCGCTCGACGTCGTCTCCGGCGGCAACTCGGCGAACCTGAACTGGGCTCTGCACACCCACGACGTCGGCCGGGTCAACAATCTCCGACTCGGCGAAGCCATCCTTCTCGGTGTCGATCCGCTGTACCGGACACCGATCCCCGGCCTGCACACAGACGCCTTCACCTTGACCGCCGAGGTCATCGAGGTCGCCATGAAACCGGCTCAACCCTGGGGAGACCGTGCTCAGGCGGCCTTCGGCGAGGCGCCGGTCCGCACCGGCAGCGCGGCCGTGCACCAAGCGATCCTGGCCCTCGGTCGCCAGGACGTGGACCCGGACGGTCTGCAGCCACCCGAGGGCATCACGATCCTCGGGATGAGCAGCGACCACCTCTTAGTCGACCTCGGCGATCACCCCGTCGCGGTCGGCGACGAGATCACCTTCGGTGTCGGCTACGGCGCACTCGTGCGGGCGATGACCTCGCCCTTCGTCACCAAGATCGAGCACCTTGGCCGTTCCGTCGCACTCCGCTCAGCGCCGGACGCCGATGCTCGTGACGCTGCCCATTACGCGAAATCGCGCGTCGATATCGAAGACCCTGGCGCGGTCGGCTGGGGCGATGCCTGGGCCGTCATCGCTGACCGTGAGGATAAGTGAGCTCGTGCGGCGGCTGCGGCTGCCCAGTTTGGGTATCTCCGCCACGGTACGAGCGGGTCGCTGAGTACACAGTGCTCGTCGGCGGAGGCAGCGAGGCGGTCGAGTCGACTGCACGCATCGTAGATGTTGACCCACCAAACCGACGCGGTCCGCCAACCCATCGCGTACGGACCGACCTCTGGCGTTGACGACACGCAGCGCTTAGCCGAGTCCGACGGCGTTCTGAGCAAGCCGCGGCTGCGCGGATGGATCCATCTTTATTGCGCCTTCGCGGCCCTCATAGCCGGATCAGCACTGGTAGCGGTGTCTTGGTCAGTGGCGTCGAAGCAAGCGGGCTACGCGAGTTTGGCCTACACGCTGGCGCTCGTCGCGATGTTTACCGTTAGCGCGACCTATCACCGTGTCCATTGGGATTCCGTGGCCGCCAGAATTTGGATGAGACGGCTGGACCACTCGATGATCTTTGTCGTCATCGCTGGCACCTATACCCCGTTCGCCAGCCTGGACATGTCACCTTCCACCGGGCACGTGGCGCTCGCAATCGTGTGGGGTGGGGCGCTGGCCGGAATTGCGTTGACGTTGTTCTGGCCTGACGCGCCGCGCTGGCTGGGCGTGGCGCTCTATCTGCTGTTGGGTTGGGTAGCGGTGTGGTACACCGGGATAATCCTGCATAACGCCGGCGTGGCCGCGGCGGTACTACTCGCTGTTGGCGGCGTACTTTACAGCCTCGGTGCGGTCTTCTACGCACTCGGCCCGACCCGTGGCCGTCGACGTTCGGCTATCACGAGATATTTCACGCGTGTACCGCGCTCGCTGCGATTTGTCAGATTGTGGCGGTCTGCATCGCGGTGTTGTGAGACAAGCGCTTTCTCAGCGGCCCCCTCGTAAGCTGGCGCTGCCATGTGTACGTCGGATCCTCGCCCCTCTCGGGGCAGGAGTCGTGGAATCGGCCGCCGCTGACCGTGTTTCGTGCGGCGACACTTGCCGTCGAGTGAGGTTTTCGCGCCGACTCCATCGAGCCGGCGGTCGAAAAGGGCGTGAGTCTGTTCGGCGTCCTGGGCGACGTGCTTGCCCGACGGCTCGGCCGTGCGCCGCTGATCGCAGCGTTGTACGGGTACGTCGCTCCGTCCAGTGACCCCCGCGTAGTCATGGAGGTCGTTTCAGAAAAATGGTGCGCTCACGGTCGGACGAGCGGATCGAGAAGCATAACTTCCTGCTCAGAAGGGCGAACGCATCCCAAGCTGCGCGCTCGCTGATGTGCCGGCACTGGTGCGGTTCTGAAGAACTGCCGGCCGCTAGGTTCCCAACAGCAGTGCGGCCGCCACGGCCCCTGCGCACACTGCTGATGCGATCGAAAGTGCCGCCCAGTCAGCCCGCTTCGGCCGCGACTGGGCCGCCGAGATCTGACCGGTGCCACCGCGGGCGGTGATCGCATCGCCCATCTCGTCGGCCCGTCGCAGTGTGACAGTGATGACCGCGACCATTAGGTCGATCACCTCTGTCCCGAGTTGCCTGAGACGCGCCCTGCGGGTGGGCAGTTCTCTCTGGGCCGTAACCGGCGAGCGGCGTGAAGCACCCGGAATTCGTCGATCAGCATCGGAAAGGTGCGCAGTGCCAGCGCCACTGCCACCGACCAGTCGTCGACCGGGATGTGCAGTCGTCGCAGTCGGCGACCCAAAGTGGCTAAGGCGGGCGCGATTTCGGCGATGTTGGTCGTCCATGACACGAGCGCGCCCATCCCGAGCAACACGACTGACAGCGCGGTAAAACGCAGGAATTCCAAAAGGCCGCCGAGTCCGAGCGTGACGCCGCCGGCCTGGATCTGCGGGCTGCCACCGGCGAGTGCCGCAGTTGTACCGGCGATGACCAGCATGATCCACAGCCATCGCGGTGCCGACGGCAGCGCGCCGCGGGGAATATGGGCGACCCACGCTCCTGCCAGCACCAACAGGCCCATTAGTCCGATCACCACCCATCCCGGGTACAGCGTTAACAGTATCGAAATACCAAAAGCAACAAGCAGTTTAGTGCCGGCCCAGAGATCGTGGATCGCCGAGTACCCAGGCACCGGGTGTAGCAGTACAACGGGCCGACGCGCCCGGTCGCTTGGGCGTTCCCCAGCGGAGTCGGCGCCAACTCATTCCTTTGGACCGAAACCGGCCCGGGTTCCAGCAGACCGTCGCGCAGGTGCAGGATGCGCGGGCACAGCTCCTCTAGCCCAGTGAAGTCATGCGAAATGACCACGACGGTCAGACCGGTCTCACGGCGCCGGTCCGCGAGCAGGCGCACGAGACCGCGCTGGCTGGCGGCGTCTAGTCCCGCCAACGGCTCGTCGAGGATCAATACGCGCGGTGTTCGCGCCAGCAATCCGGCCAGGACCACGCGCCGCATCTGACCGCCGCTGAGCTGGTCGATGGGCCGGTTCGCCAGCGCGGCATCCAGGCCGACAGCGGCCAACGCTGCCGTCACCCGGGTGTTGTCGTTAGGCGAAAAACCGCCCGCGGAAGCAACTTCGAGGTCGACACGGCTGCGCATCAATTGCAACCGGGCTGCCTGGAACTGGAGCGCTACGACGCCGACTTGCTCGGAGACGCGCCGCTCGTCGAGCCGACAGGTGCCGGTGGTGGGTACCGTCAACCCGGCCATGATCCACGCCAGCGTGGACTTTCCGGAGCCATTTCCGCCGTGAATCAGAAGCCCGTCACCCTCGTGCACCACGAAGCTAATATCGCGAAGCGCGGTCTGCGACCAGGGGGTGCCTCTGCCGTATTCGTGGCCGACGCCTGCGAGTTCGAGGACCGGCGGGTGAGATTGGTGGCCGACCGCGCCCGTCGATGCAGGCGCGGCTGCCGTCTGGACCATAGCGGTGTTGTCCAGCGAGTCGCTGAGATTGATTGTGCGGTCGGCATAATCAGCCTCGTTGTGGTAATGGGTGATGTGCACCAGCGCGGTTTGGTGGCGGTCGCGCAGACCGGACAGCACGGCCAGCAACGCGTCCCGGCCCTGCTGGTCGACCATGCTGGTGACCTCGTCGGCGATGAGCAGCGCCGGCTCCCGTGCCAGCGCCGCGGCCACCGCAAGGCGTTGCAGCTCACCGCCGGACAGGCTGCCGGTGTCGCGTTCGGCCAGGCCGGCCAGCCCGACTTCGCTGAGTAGCCGGTTGACATCGGTGGTCTTGTCCGAAGGCAGTCCCCAGACCACGTCGTCGGCGACCCGCGTTCCCAGCACCTGGCTTTCCGGGTGCTGCATGATGACGGCGGTGCCACCGAGTTGACCGAGACCCACCGCTCCAAGGCGTTCGACCGTGCCGGAGGTTGGCTCGCGGCCGGCCAGAATCAGCATCAGCGTGGTTTTCCCCGAGCCGTTGGCACCAGTGACCGCTACGTGTTCGGCTGGCCACACATCCAGGCTGACCGCACGCAGCCCGTCGTGGTCGGTGTGCGGATAGCGGAGGCGAACCTCGTACAGCCGCACGGGGACCGGCTGGATCGCCCGGCCGCTGGCCAATGCGTCCAGTTTGTGCACATCGGGAATGCCGCCCAGCCGCTTCAGCACGCGCGAGAGTGCCCACCAACCGATCAGCGAGGCGGCCATAATTACGACAATGGCGAATCCGAGAACCAGCAACTGCCAGAAATCCAACGCCTCGGCGAACATCCGCTTGAGGTCCTGCGCAACCGGCTGCAGGTGCGGCACCCACGCCAGGACCGTCACCACTCCGTTCACGGCGGCGGTGACGGCGTGGAACATCAGCTGCCGGAGGGGCGCCAGGACCGTCAACCCGATGACTACCGCGGCGCCGACGGCAACGCCGGCGCCAAGAGATACCGCGACCACTGTCGGTGTGCGGTGGCCGCGGCGTTTCACGATTCCAGCCAGCCCACCGACATAGGCGCACAGCCCGACCGCGCCAAAGCCGCTAAAGCCGACTACCAGGAATCCGATCACAGCGGCGGCGACCGTCGCAGTGATCAGCACGCGGATCCGATACCGATAGGCCAGCAGCCCCATTGGCACGGCGCCCAGCAGACCTAGCCCGCCTACGTGCGGGAGCATGACTGCAATGATCGCCATCGCCGCGCAGAGAGAACCCATTACCGATGCCTGCGCCAGTTCGCTGGGTTGTAGCGATCGACCCTGATCATGCCCGCTCATCGATAGCGTGTGACAGTCGTCGGCATTATGCCGCTGATGTATCCAAACCATTTGCCGTTTCATCTCATTGAGCCCACAACGCGTATGGCCGGTAGGCGAAAGCAACGTGTCGTGAACATGGGAGCGCCAGCGTATTAACGGTCCGCTGAGAAGTCACTGAGAAGGTCGCTGAGCTCGACGTCCCCAGACGCAGCCCGCATCTGGACTGCCATCTTCTGGATGCCTCCGGTGCGTCGACTGTCGAAGCAATATCGCTCCTACTAGCCAGAACGTTGTGGGGCGGGCGGGGCTTGAACCCGCGACATCGGATTCGCAAATCGCGGTTCTCACTGCTTCCGGCAGGAGCTCGTAAGTCCTTGTGCAGCAAGGTGTTACGTGCATGCCTTCGCGGCCGCTACACAGGGACTGAGCCCTTGGCGTCGATTGCGCGGCCGGTCAAGCACAGCGATGACGGGACGAGGGTCGGTCTAGCAGACCGCGCTGCCGTCCTCCCAGCCGTACTCCACTGGTTGTGATCTTCGATGCTTTTAGGCAGATCCGTACCTTGATTCCATCTTTGCCCACGGCCCGGGATAGGAGGAGGCAACATCGTCCGCCCTGGATCATTGAGTCGTGCTGACAGCTCTGACCCGGGCGGCCTAGCTGGACGCCGCCGCGAGCGTGTTCGTCTAACGTGGATACACCCAAACCTCGCTCACCGAGATTGCCGCAGCATCTGGCGGTCGACGACGAGATCCGGGCCGCCATGCTGGCCTCGCTGTGAGCACAAATGTGCTACTTCAGCTTGCTTGCGACAAGCTGCTGTATCTGCGCCTGCTGGACCTGCAGCTCGATCACGGCTTCGGCGAGGGCGCTCCAGCCGTCCGCAAGCGCTATTTCGTACGGCCTAGAGGCGTTGTTGTGGGCGGTATTGAAATTGGATTTAGCTCTCTGCGCTTTGGTCATCATGCTCTGTCTCCTTTCCTCGGTTGTCGACGCTCGAAGCCTAGGAGAAATCGGGTCCGAGCCTGGTCCACCGCAGGTGAGGGCTGGCGTCGGTGGCCCGAGGTACAGCATCGCCGGGACGAGCCGTGCCGCGACGACGTCCCGAACAACTTCGTTGGCGAACTCGTGCACACCCATCACGGCTGGTCATCGTCCCACCGACATGCTGTCAGGACACGACTACTGCGACCCCGGCTGGTCGGTCAGCTCAGTCTGGTGCAGCTGCAACGACCGGCACATGGCGTGGCGTTGCTAGAACTGGGCTTTATTCCACTGTGCCACTGCATATTTCGCTCTTGCTGCCTCTTAGGACTTAGGCGTAAGCTCCGAACTCGTTCGACCTCCATGCTGCCTAGGTCGACGTCGTCACAGCGGTATTCGCAAGGCAGTTGTCAGGAGGTTGGCAGGTGTCGAAGCTGACGCCGGCCTTTCCCCGCCCGCACACTGACGAGTATGCGTATGGCCGACGCTGACAACCTGATCGCGATCGACTGCTTCAACGCCGCCCAGTCGGCCGGCGAGCCCGTAACCACGACGCTCGTGCGGCGAGTAGTCGACGAACTGCTTACGCACCGAACCGGATGCGACTGCGGGCACTGCGAGGCGGCAGCGATCGCACGAATCGGCGACGTGTGCAACATCGCGGCCAGCTGGCAACGAATAGTTGCCGCGGTCCCGCGCCGAGCGGCACGCTGAACCGTCAACACCCGCATCGGACAGCCAGTTGAATCTGAGGTTCGCCGCCGACTGCGGTATCGACCGCGGGGGTATCAGGATGCGTTGCGCTTGTTTTGCGACTTCATCACCGAGCCGATGCGATTGGAAGGTGTTGTGCGCCGACCGATTTGGCCACGTGCCGGCTGAGATTCTGCACGAGTGGAATGTCGTTGGGCATGTGAATGACTTTCACCCACCCAGCAGCGGCGCGGCGAAAAATCCAGGCTAACCGCGTTTAGCGTGCCTCATCACACGGTGCGCCGTCGAAGCGGGCACGCGCATCATGGATATCGGAATAGCGGGTGTCGGCCCAATCGATGAGGCTCGCCATCGGCTCCAGCAGCGATTGGCCCAGCGGGGACAGGCGATATTCAACGCTCGGCGGCTTGGTCGCAAAGACATGGCGGGTGATCAGTCCGTCACGCTCCAAATCGCGCAGCGTCTGGGTCAGCATCCGCTTGGAGATGTCCCGAATAGCTCGGTGAAGCTCGCTGAAGCGCTGTGGTCGCGCCGCGAGGGTCATGATCATGAGGATGCTCCACTTGTCGCCGATGCGGTCGAGCACGTCGCGCACCGGGCAATATACGGGCCCTACCGACTCGGCGTCGTCGGATTGGTATCGGCTGAAACGCTCGATCGCGCTCACTGCGGAGCTCACGGAGTCCATACGGGTTCCCTTGCTGTCACCTGGTTACAAATAACTGCCTCCTTACGGCGCAGCCCCATGGTCTCTATATTAGACCTGGTCTGGAACTTAGACCAGGTCTTAAACATAGACCACTAGCGCGAGGAGAAAATGCATGAAGATACTGATTTTGGGGGCAACCGGCGCAACCGGTCAGCTCATCGTCCGCGACGCCACGGCCAGCGGTCACCACGTGGTGGCGCTGGTTCGTGCGAAAGCGAGCGCTAATCTGCCAGGAGCCGAGGTGATCGAGGGCGATGTCCGCGACGAGGGGACCCTCGCGCGCGCTTTGAACGGCTGCGATGCCGTCGTCAGCGCGCTGGGCACCGGTATGGGATTGCGCGAGGTCGACCTGCTGACCGTCGCGACCCGGGCCCTCGTCGCGGCGATGACCCGCGCAGGCGTCCGCCGTCTCATCTGCATCTCCGCGCTCGGAGTCGGCGACAGTCGCAACCACGGCGGCTTCGTCTTCGACCGGCTATTCCAGCCGTTGCTGCTCGGCCCCGCCTACAAGGACAAGGACCGCCAAGAAGCCGCGATCCGCGCCAGTTCGCTCGACTGGGTTGTCATCCGCCCCGCCATGCTCACCAACGGCGCAGCGCGTGGCCGTATCAGGGCCACCACCGACCTCGCCGGCGTCAACGGCGGCAAGATAGCGCGCGCCGACGTCGCTCAGTTCGTGCTCGAGCAACTGACGACCGACACCTGGTTGCGGCGGACACCCGTCATCCTGTGGTGAAGGGCGGTTTCGTACATCACTTTCGACCCACACCATGGAGTCGATCAACATCCGACTGCCGTCCCCCATCTGGGATGGCTGCTGTCCGCCGACCACCGCGTCAACCCACTCTGAGACCGGATCGAGGACGTACAGCTGGCGAGCCGGCGATCGTGTCGCCGAAGGGCTCGCGGTTCGGACTCGAAACTGGAAGCGAGTGGTTGGCTGGCGGACCAGGATCGCCGAACTCGGGCGGCCCACCATGCGCGAACACCACCTCCGACACGCCTACGCGTCGTCGGCTCGATCGGCGGGGGCGGACATGAAACTACTGCAGGTGACGATGGGCCACGCGTCGATCGTGGTCACCGCGCACACCTATGCGGATCTCTACGATGCCGACCTGGATCGTGTGGCGAATGCGCTCGACGGGCTCGGAGGATGACCGTGACGGCGGATAAACGGCGGATAACCCGCGACCGTTGTGGGCGAAGGATCGGAATTCGGATGCCGGGGAAACTTGCGTCACTGCCCCGAACACTTGTGGTCCCGGATGGGATCGAACCAGTTTTGTTTGCTGAGATGATAAGCTTCTGACCAGCGGATCATGCTGTCTCCCAATGCTTTTACCTGATATTTCGTAACAACAGACACCAACAAAACCCGGCAGTATGCCGTCACGGATAGCCCATGGATAGCCCGGCACTGCAAACCCGCAGGTCACCTGCTCGGAGCGCTGGGAAATTAGCAAACTAGATGGTTTAAGAATCAAAATCAGCGGTTTGACCAGGCGATTTGAAGCGATTTGGAGTCAGTTTCAAGGCCGGTTTTAGACAGGATTTGGGGAGTCATGCCAGGGAAGACAAACCATCGCGGATGGGGATGGATTTAGAAAACGTTCTAGCGGTCGCTTCCAGGCGTCCTATATCGGCCCTGACAACGTGCGACACTTCGCGCCGACCACGTTCGAGCGCAAGATTGACGCCGAAGAGTGGCTGACTGCTGAACGCCGAGAAATCGAGACGGCCAAAAAGGCTCTACAGTCCGCCATGGCCGGTGGGTTGATCACAAAAATTGACTGGATCAGCCCAGCGCAACGGATCGTCACCGCTGATGGAACCTTCAAATCACACAAATGCTGGCGCGCCAGGCGGCGTCTTTCATGCACAAATCTTGGTCTGTGCCCTTAAACAGGTCTAAATCACAATGAAGATCAAGCTCCAATAGGCGCATGGCCATTTCTAAGGCTTCGACACTGGTGATCTTCCAATAGTCGCCGGGTTGACTGGTGGAAAACACGATTAGTTCATCGGGTTTTGCGTCGATACCAGCGGGATAGGCGTCGAGTGCCTTTTTGACGATATGACGGATCATCTCGTCGGCACCGTATAAAAGATAAAGCGCTCGGTACTTGCTTCCGGCGCTGGCATACCAGCGAGCGACGATAGATTCGGCAAGACGGTCCACGTTTTCATGCTTGGCAAGCAGTTCTTTATCAACTTCTGGAGGTATTCCGGCGATGATGGCTGACAGCCCTTCAGACACAGCTGGTAGAAACCTGTTTTCAGCGGTCGGCATTCTCTTCACCGCAACGCTTGCCCGAACGCGCGCTTGAGCTTCATCGTCTAGATTACGAAACGCCGGGTATTTATCGAGGTTGTCACTCATTTTTAGGTCCTATCGGTTGAGTTTGAATTTAGAACGTAGATACGCTGGATTTTTGAATAAAGTCGTCCAGATCGGCTTTGTCGAACTTCACGAGGTGTTCGGTTATGCGGATTGCGGTAAGTGAACCTCTTTTGCGCAGGTTATAGATAGTGCGTGGCGACACGCTCAAATAGGCTGCTGCTTCAACAGTTGAAAACAAACGGCCTGGCGGCTTTTTATATTGTCCCGGTGGTTTGTAATTAGACATAGTTAATTCCTTGAGAATGCCGCTGATGAACGCGGTCAGGATTTGGCGGAGTACACCCAGTCTGTCCTGGAATCGTGCGGTAATGCAAGGCCAGGCGCGGCGTGGCGCGGCAATTCACAGATGGCTCTTAATCAAGCTAAATAATTCATCTAGCTTTAAATTGAAACCATCTGCTTTACGTTTTTCTCGATGCTCGCGCCTGGCCCCAACACCTCACCGGACCCGTGTTTGTGGCTGTGAGTTGAGCCCGACGCCAGCAACGTGTCACAGGGCGGGTCTAGTGTGTCCGGTCGGATCACTAACTCCAACGAAGGATACCCCTCAAATGACCCAGCCCCCACCGCCCGGCAATCCCGTGTTCTTCCCTCAGACCGGACTCTCCGGCCCTCTGCCCGGAGCCATTGCTGATCTTGACTCGATCGCTCGTGACATTGCATTCACGCGGAACTGCGCCGATAGCTATCTCGCATCGTTTTCCGCAGTCCCGCAGGATGACGACGCAGTAACCCTGACCCGCCAAGCGCTGTGGTTCGCCGGTGTTATCTCCTACCGGCGAGCGTTCACCTCAGGCCGTGGCCACCTCGTCGCTAAGGGCAGCAGAATCCAGTTCAAAGATGCGTGGAAAGAAGTGCTCGACCAGCAACAGCAGAGCGCACACGATGAGGTGTTGCAGCAGGCTAACCAGCACATCGCTCACCGTGTCGCCGAACACGAAGGTGCCGTCGTCGTCGGGATACTCGCACCTCCACCACAGCCGAAAGCGGTTGCCGGTGTAGGCACCATGCTGGCGGTGTACGTCGGCCCGACAGCCGAACTCGCGCAGCAACTCACTCAATCTGCGACGTCCTACTCGGGCTGCTCGTAGCCGAACAGCAGCGCCTCCAGACTCGGCTTACCGAACTGCTCCAACAGGAGGACATCGAGGATTTGTACGCCAACGCAACGACTCCGGGCGAGAAGCCGTTTCGGGTGGAAGGGGAGTAGCCGCAGAGCCCGGTCTGACTGCGTCACGGGCAGCTCACCGGGGCGCAGAGCTGCCTTCTGCGCGCTGTTTGGCGCACTTGGCTGCCACTCGCACCTGAAGTGCCGTAGCGGCCTTGCTCGGGGCAGCTGGCTGGGGTTGTGTCGGTTTGTCGGTCATGGGTTTACTTTTTCTTTTTCTTTTGGTGCGCAGTCGATTTCGCGCGCCTGACCTACCTTGCCGCTACCGGCTTTCGCCTGTTTTGCGAACCTGGCACGGTGGGATTTTTGTGCGCTACTGAATTTTCTGGCCATCAACGTTTGCCTTTCCGCCTTGGGGCGCGTTTCCGAATTTTTCCGGCCCGCACTTGAGCTTTGGTCACTCGCATCACGTTTTTGGGTTTGTGGATCGCGCCTTTAGGAAAGCTCGCAGCGGCCATGATTCGCGCGTTTTTCGGGTTTGACGGCGCGCGGATTTGATCGGGAAATGCCTAACGGGTTGGCCGGCGTTTATCTTCGGCTTAGCGGTTTGCACATGTTGGTTTTGGGCCAAGTTGTAGTGCATCCGGGCGTGCTCGCGTGCGTAGTGGCGTCGGGAGACCGCAGTGCGGGTGTAGCTGCGCGGCGAACGCGCTTGGCCGTATCCGACGACCGCGCCAGCGGTCAGGGCACTCACTGTCAACGCGGTTCTGCGGCGGCGTTGGCGCTGCTGTAACCCAGCGGCCTGCGGCGACACACTGTAATGTGAATTCGATTGCGGCCCTTCATGTTTACGGCGCGCTGCTGCACTAGCGGCGGTGGCCTTCCGCAGTGCGGCCCGTGAGCTGGTGTCATCACATGAGCGCGGGCCATTGGCGTTGTCTCCCTTCGGCGT
>CAWHWA010000002.1:0-559516 GCA_963832935.1 uncultured Actinomycetota bacterium | reverse complement strand
AGCGATCTCGATCAATCCCGCTTTGACGGCCTGGATGTCGTCGCCCATTCCGGGAACGCTCACGACCAGCACGGTGTGAGCGGCACTGATCACGTCGACCTCCGCCTGACCAACGCCAACCGTTTCCAGGATGACCACGTCGAAGCCGGCCGCATCGACCAGCACGATGCCGTCGAGCACGGCACGAGACAAGCCACCGGTGGCGCCACGCGAGGCCATGGATCGGATGTAGACGTCCTCACGCCCCGCGAGTTCGGTCATCCGGATCCGGTCGCCGAGAATCGCTCCTCCGGAGTAAACGCTGGTGGGGTCGACGGCCAGGATCGCCACCTTGGCTCCACGAAGGCCGTACTCGTGTGCGATCCGGGTGACCAGCGTGCTCTTTCCGCTGCCGGGCGGTCCCGTGACACCGAGGACATAGGCGTTGCCGCTGTCCTTCCACATCTGGGCGAGCAACTCCGAAGCCGCATCCGAGCGGCTCTCCACCAGAGTCAGCCCGCGCGCAAGTGCCACTTGCGAGCCCGAGCGGATTCGGTCAGCCAGGGTCGGGACACGGGTATCGGTCTGGCTCACGATGACCTGTGTCGGTCCAGCGACTCGAACAGGTTGCGGTCGTCGATGACACGCCGGGCCTTGAAGTCGGTCCGCTCCAACGTGGACGGGGCGACCGGCACAACCCTGGCGCCGACACCCAGGACGGTTCGCAGGTCTTCACCAATCTGCTTGGCCCACAGATCTTCTGGCACGGTGGTACACCGAGGGTCGAACTCCACCTGCACCAGCAACTCGTCCATGGCCGCTGCACGGGTAATGACGATGCGGTGTTCACCGCCATAGCCTTCGGCGGCCATGACGACCTCGTCGATGACATTGGGATGGACATTCTCGCCGCGGATCTGGAACATGTCGTCGATGCGCCCGTAGATGCCTTTGGGCAGGAAGGGGTACGTGCGGCCGCGAGCTGGATCCGGGGCTTCCCATCGGGTCAGGTCGTTGGACAGCAGCCGGATCATCGGCTGCGCGGTGCGCTCCAGGGTCGTATACACCGGGACGCCCTCGGCGCCGTACGGCACGCGCCGCAGGGACGACGGGTCACAGACTTCGGTGTAGACCAGGTCCTGCCAGCAGAACATGCCGGGCCCGTTGTGGGCGGCACCCAGTGACATCCATGGCGCGACTTCGGCCATGCTGCCTGAGTCGTAAACCTCGGCGCCGAATGCGTCGACGATGCGCTGCCGGATGGCCGGCACACTCGCGCCGGGCTCGCCGGAAAAGAACATCCTGCGCACACCGAGGCCGCGCGGGTCGATGTCGTTCTCAATCGCCACTTCGGCGAGACGAAGTGCGTACGTCGGCGTCCCGTAGAACACAGTGGTGTGCATCTGGCGCATCCACTGCAGCGTGCGAAGACTCTGCCCCTGCACCCCGGCACCGAACGGGAACACTGCGGCCCCCAACCGTTCGGCTCCGATGTAGGCGCCCCACGACCCCCAGTACAGCGTCAACGGAGAGCCGATCAGGACGACGTCCCCAGGTCGAATCCCCATCCCCCACATCACCCGGGCATGCGCGTTGGCGACCGCTGTCCAGTCGCACTGATTGATTCCGAATGCGGTGGGCCGGCCGGTTGTGCCCGAGGTGCCGTTGATGTGCCTGACCTCGATGGGATCGATGCACAGGTAGCTGCCGTACGGCTGATGCTCTGCCTGGTCGGCTCGCAATTCCTCTTTTCGCACCACCGGGACGGTTTCGAAGATCTCCAGTGAGGTGATATCGCCGGGTTCGAGGCCTGCTTCACACCATTTCGAGCGGTAGAAGGGCGAGCGTTCCCAGGCGTAGGCCATCAGCTGCTGGATGCGCTCGAGGACCGCCTCGTCGCGCTGCTGCGGATCCATGGTCTCGCGGCGCGGAAACCAGTGCCGCTGCCCGGGCGGCGGGCAATAGCCGGCGTCATAGCGTGGCGGCCAGCTCCACGCCTCCATCCGAATCATTCGAAGCTTGCCTCGACGGGAGCACACGCCATGATGGTCTCCACGATTTTTTCGGGTGTGCTGTCCTGCCCGAGCACCGCTGCGACACCCATGTTCTGCAGCTCGGTCACGTCCTCGTCGGGCATGACGCCACCGGCCACGATGGCGAAGCGCGGGCGCTCCTCCAGCTGCCCGAGGATCTCGTAGATCTTGGTGAAGATGGGCAGGTGCGCGCCGGACAGCAAGCTGACCCCGAGGACGTCGACATCCTCCTGGGATGCGGCTTGGACCACCTGTTCCGGGCTGCGGTGAAGTCCGGTGTAGATGACCTCCATACCGGCGTCACGCAGAGTGCGGGCCACCACCTTCACCCCACGGTCGTGCCCGTCGAGCCCGATCTTGGCGAGCATCACCCGGATGGGTGGCGCCGAAGGGTGGTTCATGGAAAATCCCGTCGTGTGGAACGACCAATGTGTGGTCCTACCATAGGCACGCCGAAGTGACCCCCGCAACATCTCTCCTGAAACGTTGCCCAGAGCGCGTCGAGGGGGATGTCACCGGTCGCGCCTACTGTCAGGCTTGATGTCGGGAGACGCCCAAGCAGAAGGGACCGCAGATGCCAGCCCTTGCCCCGCCGGTGTCCGACGAGCGCAGCGCCCTGCGCGAGTTCCTGGCGTTCCACCAGAGCGCCTACTTCGCTGTGGCGTATGGCCTCACCGACGAACAGGCCCGCTCGTCGCCGTCGGCGAGTGCGCTATCGGTCGGCGGCCTGGTCAAGCACGTGACCCGGATGCAACACAACTGGATGGCGCGAGTCGCGGCCGCACCGGAGGCACCGCCGAAGGACCCCCGGCCGTCCGACGTGATCGCCAAGGAGTTCTCCGAACAGCACGTGATGCGGCCCGACGAGACGCTGGACGGGCTGCTGCGGGCCTTCGGGGAAGAGAACGCGACGTCGCTGCGGCTGGTCGAGTCCGCGGACCTCGACGCGGCGGTGCCCGTTCCGCGGGACGCTCCGTGGTTCCCCAAGGACCTGGAGGCCTGGTCGGTGCGCTGGGTGATCCTGCACGTCATCAACGAGTTGGCGCGCCACGCCGGGCACGCCGACATCGTCCGGGAAACCCTCGACGGAGCAACGATGTACGACCTGATCGCCGGGCTGGAGGGCTGGGAGATCGAGGGCTGGGTGACGCCTTGGAACAAGCCGTGACAGCTGCCGCCCTCCGCTAAAACGCCTGCTCATCGAAGAGCGAATTGGGACTTGACACCCCGGGTTTGGCAGACTGCTGGGATGAGTTCTACCAAACACCGAGAGGCAGCCAAGCTTGACCGGGTGCCGTTGCCGGTCGAAGCGGCCCGGGTCGTAGCCACTGGTTGGCAGGTCACCCGGTCCGCCGCTCGTGTCGTCACCAAGCTGCCGGGCAAGGGCCCGTGGCAGCAAAAAGTGATCAAGCAGCTCCCCCAGGCCTTCGCCGACCTGGGTCCGACGTACGTGAAATTCGGGCAGATCATCGCGTCCAGCCCGGGCGCATTCGGCGAATCGCTGTCCCGCGAATTCCGTGGCCTGCTCGACCGGGTGCCGCCGGCCGACTCCGCCCAGGTGCACAGGCTGTTCGTCGACGAGCTCGGAGGTGACCCGTCCGAACTGTTCGCCGAGTGGGACGAAACGCCGTTCGCGTCGGCCTCCATCGCCCAGGTGCACTACGCCACGCTGCACAGCGGCGAGGAGGTCGTGGTCAAGATCCAGCGCCCGGGCATCCGCCGCCGGGTTGCCGCTGACCTGCAGATCCTGAAGCGCTTCGCCCAGGCCGTCGAACTGGCCAAGATGGGCCGCCGGCTCTCGGCACAAGACGTGGTCGCCGACTTCTCCGCCAATCTGGCCGAGGAGCTGAATTTCCGCCTCGAAGCGCAGTCGATGGAGGCATGGGTCTCGCACCTGCACGTGTCGCCGCTGGGCAAGAACATCCGGGTGCCGAATGTGTACTGGGAATTCACCAGCGACCGAGTGCTGACGATGGAGCGGGTACAGGGCGTCCGCATCGACGACGTCGCCGCCATCCGCAAGGCCGGGTTCGACGGCACGGAGCTGGTCAAAGCCCTGCTGTTCTCGCTTTTCGAAGGCGGGCTGCGGCACGGGCTGTTCCACGGCGACCTGCACGCGGGCAACCTGTACGTCGACGAGCAGGGGCGCATCGTGTTCTTCGACTTCGGAATCATGGGCCGCATCGACCCGCGCACCCGGTGGCTGTTGCGGGAACTGGTGCACGCGCTGCTGGTGAAAAAGGACCACGCCGCGGCCGGCAAGATCGTCGTGCTGATGGGCGCGGTCGGCACCATGAAGCCGGAGGCCGAGGCCGCCAAGGACCTGGAGAAATTCGCCACCCCGCTGACCGTGACATCGCTGGGCGACATGTCCTATGCCGACATCGGGCGCCAGTTGTCGACGCTGGCCGACGCCTACGACGTCAAACTGCCGCGCGAGTTGGTATTGATCGGCAAGCAGTTCCTCTACGTCGAGCGGTACATGAAGCTGCTCGCACCCAAATGGCAGATGATGTCCGATCCGCAGCTGACGGGGTACTTCGCCAACTTCATGGTCGAGGTCAGCCGCGAGCATCAGTCTGACGTGGAGGTCTAGTGGAGATCCGCACGGGCTATGCCAGTTCCGGGGCCGCTTCGAGATCTTCAGAGGGCGACCTGAAGATCTATTACGAGGACATGGGCGATATCGACGACCCACCCGTGCTGCTGATCATGGGGCTCGGCGCCCAGCTGGTGCTGTGGCGGACCGAGTTCTGCGAGCGGCTGGTCGACCACGGCCTGCGCGTGATCCGTTACGACAACCGGGATATCGGCTTGTCCAGCAAGATCGAGCGTCGCAGCGTGGGTCAGCCACTGGTCACCCGTTTGGCCCGCTCCTGGGTGGGTCTGCGGAGCAAGGCGGCGTACACGCTCGAGGACATGGCTGACGACGGCGCGGCCGTGCTGGACCATTTGGGCATCAGCCAGGCCCATATCGTCGGGGCATCGATGGGCGGGATGATCGCCCAGGTCTTCGCCGCACAATTCGCGCAGCGGACCCGGACCCTTGGAATCATCTTCTCCAGCAACAACTCAGCGTTCCTGCCACCGCCGGCGCCGCGCGCGCTGCTGGCACTGCTCAAAGGTCCGCCGCCGGACTCACCCCGCGAGGTGATCCTCGACAACGCGGTCCGCGTGAGCAGGATCATCGGCAGTCCGGGCTACCGCATTCCCGACGAGCAGGTTCGCGCCGAGGCCGCCGAGGGATACGACCGCAACTACCACCCGCAAGGCATCGCCCGCCAGTTCAACGCGATCCTGGGCAGCGGCAGCCTGGTGCGCCACAACCGTCGCGTCGTGGCACCGACTGTCGTCATCCACGGTCGTGCTGACAAGCTCATGCGGCCCCTCGGCGGCCGTGCGGTTGCCCGCGCAATTAACGGTGCCCGATTGGTGTTATTCGACGGAATGGGTCATGATCTGCCACAACAGCTGTGGGATCCTGTGATCGGTGTTTTAACGGGCAACTTCGCCGAGGCCAATTGAATCCGGAGTCCAGCAGAAGGCTCTGGCTTTCAGGTTGCGCGCAATTTCGCGCCGCGTCTCACAGCGCTGTACCGTTATCGCGGAAGGATTGGTGATCGTGGCGAAACTGAAGCCGTATTACGAAGAGTCGCAGGCTACTTACGACATTTCGGACGACTTCTTTGCGTTGTTCCTGGATCCCAATATGGTCTATACCTGCGCCTACTTCGAGCGCGACGACATGACGCTCGAAGAGGCTCAGCTCGCCAAGTTAGACCTGGCGCTGGACAAGCTGAACCTCGAGCCCGGAATGACGCTGCTCGACGTCGGATGCGGCTGGGGTGGAGCCGTAGTCCGCGCGGTTGAGAAGTACGACGTCAATGTCGTCGGTATTACGTTGAGCCGAAATCACTACGAGCGCAGCAAAGCCAGGCTGGCGGCGATCCCGACGAAGCGGCGCGCCGAGGCCCGGCTGCAGGGCTGGGAAGAGTTCGACGAGAAGGTCGACCGAATCGTCAGCTTCGAGGCCTTCGACGCGTTCAAAAAGGAGCGTTGGCCGCTGTTCTTCGAACGCTCCTACGAGATCCTCCCCGACGGCGGGCGGATGCTGTTACACAGCATTTTCACCTATCCGCAGACGTACTGGCGGGAACACGGCATCTCGGTGACGATGAGTGATCTGAAGTTCGTCCACTTCCTCGGCAAGGAAATCTTTCCCGGCGGAGGAATGCCGGCACCATCCGACATCGTCGACAATGCGCAGGCCGCAGGGTTCTCCCTCAAGGAGGTCCAAAACCTGCGGCCGCATTACGTGCGGACGCTGAACATGTGGGCGGCCAACCTGGAAGCCAACCGCGAACAGGCCATCGCCATCCAGTCCGAAGTGGTTTACGACCGTTTCATGCGCTATCTGACCGGCTGCGCGAACCTGTTCGGCAAAGGCATCTCTGATGTCGCCCAGTACACCCTCACCAAGTAACCCGCTCCCCTGCTCCCACTTCGGGCAACCGCCGCGTTGAACCGACGAGTTTCGCGATTCGTCAACAGGGTGGAGCAGAAGTAGTTACCATGCTCACACGGGGATACGGGAAGATTTCATCGCATTTCGCCAGGGGGAGGGCGGCTGCCATGGCCGAAAAGTTGACGCCACATTTCGCCGATGTTCAGGCCCACTACGACCTGTCTGACGACTTCTTTCGGCTGTTTCTGGATCCCACCCAGACCTACAGTTGCGCGTACTTCGAACGCGACGACATGACGCTGGAAGAAGCACAGGTCGCCAAGATCGACCTGGCCCTGGGCAAACTCGGGCTGCAGCCCGGCATGACACTGCTCGACGTCGGTTGCGGCTGGGGTGCCACCATGCGGCGCGCGGTCGAGAAATACGACGTGAACGTCGTCGGCCTGACCTTGTCGAAGAACCAGGCCGCCCACGTGCAGAGGTCGTTCGACGCGATGGACAACCCGCGCAGCAAGCAAGTCCTGCTGGCCGGCTGGGAAGAGTTCAGCGAGCCCGTCGACCGGATCGTGTCGATCGGCGCATTCGAGCACTTCGGCACGGATCGTTACGGTGACTTCTTCAAAATGGCCTACCACGCGTTGCCCGGTGACGGCGTGATGCTGCTGCACACGATCACCGATTTGACGAAACAGGAAATCGTCGACAAGGGCTTACCCATCTCCATCGAGCTGCTCCGCTTCGTCATTTTCATCCAGCGGGAGATCTTCCCGGGCGGACGGCTGCCCAAGATCCCGACCGTGCAGGAGCACGCCGGCGACGCGGGTTTCGCGCTGACCCGCCGCCAGTCGCTGCAGCCGCACTACGCCAAAACCCTCGACCTGTGGGCCGAAGCGCTAGAGGCACACCAAGACGAGGCCATCGAGATCCAGTCCGAAGAGGTCTACGACCGGTACATGAAATATCTGACCGGCTGCGCCGGGACATTCCGGGACGGCTATGTCGACGTCAACCAATTCACCTTGGTGAAGTAATTCCGGCAGCTTCAGCTGCCATGTCCAATGGCCAGCGGCGGGCCACGCACGGGGTATGTTAGGTGCGTTTCGTCAGGAAGGCATACCCGTCATGGCTCGCAAGCTGACACCACACTTCGCCGATGTGCAGGCGCACTACGACCTTTCTGACGACTTCTTCCGCCTGTTTCTGGATCCCACCCAGACCTACAGTTGCGCGTACTTCGAACGCGACGACATGACGCTGGAAGAGGCACAGGTCGCCAAGATCGACCTGGCCCTGGGCAAACTCGGGTTGCAGCCCGGCATGACACTGCTCGACGTCGGCTGCGGCTGGGGTGCCACCATGCGGCGCGCGGTCGAGAAATACGACGTGAACGTCGTCGGCCTGACCTTGTCGAAGAACCAGGCCGCCCACGTGCAGAGGTCGTTCGACGCGATGGACAACCCACGGAGCAAGCAAGTCCTGCTGGCCGGCTGGGAGCAATTTGACGAGCCCGTCGACCGCATCGTGTCGATCGGCGCATTCGAGCACTTCGGCCACGATCGCTACGACGACTTCTTCACGATGGCCCACAGCGTTCTGCCTGCTGATGGCGTGCTGTTGCTGCACACGATCACCGGATTGACGGGCACGCAGTGCATGGAACGTGGCATACCGCTGACGTTCGACATGGCCCGCTTCATCAAGTTCATCGTCACCGAGATCTTCCCGGGCGGCCGGCTGCCGTCCATCGAGAAAGTGGCGGATCACTCGTCGAAGCAGGGTTTCCAGTTGACCCGCCGCCAGTCGCTGCAGTTGCACTACGCCAGAACCCTCGATCTGTGGGCCGAAGCGCTAGAAGCACACCAAGACGAGGCGATCGAGATCCAGTCCGAAGAGGTCTACGAGCGGTACATGAAATACCTGACCGGCTGCGCCAACGCGTTCCGGGTCGGCTACATCGACGTCAATCAATTCACGCTGGAGAAGTAGCGACCGCATCCGTCACACTAGAGGCGGCGGGTCTGCAATCGAGAAACCCAGTGGCTTGCCACCTCAAATACGCGAGTTGAGCCGGGCCCCGTGTAGGGTCGCCCCCGGATGGCCTCCTCGTGAAGGTGCCTGTCCACTCGGGAGGGACGCATGTCAAACAATCAAGCAGCCACTATCCGGACGCGAGCCAACGTCGACGACGTCCAAGCCCACTACGACCTTTCGAACGAGTTTTTCGCGTTGTTCACGGACCCGACTCGTACTTACAGCTGCGCGTACTTCGAGCGCGACGACATGACGCTGGAAGAGGCACAGGTCGCCAAGCTCGACCTGGCGCTGGACAAGTTGGGGCTGGAGCCAGGGATGACCCTGCTCGACATCGGCTGCGGCTGGGGTTCGATGATGAAGCGCGCCGTCGAGAAGTACGATGTCAACGTCGTCGGGCTCACCCTGTCCAAGAACCAGCATGCGCACTGCCAGCAAGTGCTCGATGGAGTCGATTCAACCCGCTCGCGCCGGGCACTGCTGTGTGACTGGGCGGATTTCAGCGAGTCGGTGGACCGCATCGTCACGATCGAAGCGTTGGAACACTTCGGCTTCGAGCGCTATAACGACTTCTTCAAGTTCGCCTATAGCATCCTGCCGGCTGACGGCGTGATGCTGCTGCACTCGATCACCGGTTTGACGGGAGGTCAGATTGTCGAGCGCGGCATGCCGGTGTCGTTCGAGATGGCTCGCTTCGTCAAGTTCATCCTCACCGACATCTTCCCGGGCGGCCGGCTGCCGTCGATCGAGAAGGTCGACGATCACGCGACGAAGGCGGGTTTCTCCGTCACCGGTGTCCAGTCGTTGCAGCTGCACTTCGCCAGGACCCTCGACCTGTGGGCCGAAGCTCTAGAGGCGCACAAGGACGAGGCCATCGAGATCCAGTCCGAAGAGGTCTACGAGCGGTACATGAAATACCTGACCGGCTGTGCCAAGTCATTCCGCATCGGCTACATCGACTGTCACCACTTCACGCTGGCCAAGTAGAGTTTTGTGTCGGTCGGGGGAAACAAGCGAACGGCGTCCCAGGCGGCTAAGCGGCACGGCTACATTGGTAGCGCTGCACGTCACTCCAGTCAGCGATAAGCAGTGCGTTTCAGGCAGTGAATTTCAGGGGAGAACAAGACAACAATGGCCGAGCAACCGATGAGTCCGACGAAGACGCGGACGCGCTCCGAAGATATCCAGGCGCACTACGACGTCTCCGATGACTTCTTCGCCCTTTTCCAGGATCCGGGCCGGATCTACAGCTGCGCCTACTTCGAGCCGCCGGAGCTCACCCTCGAAGAAGCCCAGATCGCCAAAATCGACCTCAACTTGGACCAGCTGGACCTCAAGCCGGGCATGACGCTGTTGGACATCGGCTGCGGCTGGGGCACCACGATGAAGCGAGCCATCGAGAAGTATGACGTCAACGTCATCGGCCTGACACTGTCCAAGAACCAGCACGCCCGCTCCCAGCAAGTGCTGGGAGCACTCGACACCGACCGCGCACATGACGTGCGGCTGCATGGCTGGGAGGATTTCAGCGAGCCCGTCGACCGGATCGTGTCGATCGAGGCCTTTGAACACTTCGGGCATGAGAACTACGACGACTTCTTCAAGCGGTGTTTCGACATCATGCCCGAGGACGGCCGGATGACCGTGCAGAGCAGCGTCAGCTACCACCCCTACGACATGAACGCCCGCGGCAAGAAGCTGACCTTCGAGACGTTGCGTTTCATCAAATTCATCATCACCGAGATCTTTCCCGGGCGGTCGCCTGCCGACCACCGAAATGATGGTCGAGCACGGCGAGAAGGCCGGTTTCACCGTCCCCGAACCTCTTTCGCTGCGGCCGCACTACATCAAGACGCTGCACATCTGGGGCGACACGCTGGAGTCCAACAAGGACAAGGCTATCGAGATCACCTCCGAAGAGGTCTACAACCGGTACATGAAGTACCTGCGCGGCTGCGAGCACTATTTCGATTACGAGATTCTCGACGTCAGCCTGGTGACCTACCTCAAGCCGGGTGCCTCGCTAGCTCCGGCCCGATTTTGCGGCGCGGTGTCGGATTAGGGCTGCGTCGTTCGTCGGATAGGTAGAGAGTGGAGCACGAGGCTTCGCTCACTACCGGAGGTGACGAACATGCAGTATTTCGCGCTGTTGATCAGCAAGGAACAGGACCGCACGCCCGAGGAGTGGGCGGCCGGCATGGCCGAATGGGAGCGTTTCCACGCCAAAGCCGGCGCGGCGATCAAAGCCGGTGACGCGCTGGCGCCCGTCGCGGCCGCAGCGGTGATCACCGGCGGCCCGGACGCGCCAATCGTCACCGACGGCCCCTTCGCCGAGGCTGCCGAGGTGGCCTGCGGCTACTACGTCTTCGAAGCGGAAAACCTCGACGAGGCGCTGGCGCTGGCGCGCGAGGTCCCGGTCGCCCAGTTCGGGGCGGTGGAATTGTGGCCGGAGGTCCACTCGATTGAGCCGTCCCGCGAGCTCACCGGCAACGACTGGCTCGCGCTGCTGCTGGAACCGGCCGAATCCGCACACACGCCCGGCACACCGGAATGGGACGCGGTAGCGGCAAAGCACGCAGATCTGCACGCGGCCGCGGGCGATCACCTGATCGGCGGCGCCGCATTGCACGACCGGACCACGGCAACGACCGTGCGGGTGCGCGATGGCGAGGCCCTGATCACCGACGGGCCCTATGTGGAGGGCGCCGAAATCGCCACCGGGATCTACCTGCTGGGCGCAGCGGATCGCGACGAGGCCATCAAGTTGGCGTCGATGATCCCCGCTTCGACCGTGCAGCTACGGCAACTGGCTGGGGTCTCGGGACTCTAACCGCCCGCAATGACCAACCTGGACGGCGTCTTCCGCCGGGAATGGGGCCCCGCTGTCGCCGCGCTCGCGCGGTGGTCGGGCGACCTCACCGTCGCCGAGGACGCCGTCCAGGAGGCCTGCGCCGAGGCGCTGCGCACCTGGCCCCGCGAGGGTGCGCCCGATAACCCCGGCGGGTGGCTGTTGACCGTCGCCCGTAACCGCGCCAGGGATCGGCTGCGCCGCGAATCCGTCCGTCCCGGAAAGGAATTGGCGGCTGTGAAAAGCTACGTGGACGACATCAAGGCACGTACCGACCACACCGAACCACATCCGGTTCGCGACGACGAACTGCGAATGATGTTCACCTGTGCGCACCCGGCGCTGGACCGGCAGTCGCAATTGGCGCTCACGCTGCGATTGGTGTCCGGGTTGACCGTCGCCGAGATCGCCCGTGCACTCCTGCAGACGGACGCGGCCATCGGTCAGCGAATCACGCGCGCCAAGAACAAGATTCGCCATGCCAACATCCCGCTGCGAGTGCCGCCGGCAGAGCTGTTGGCTGAGCGGACCTCACATGTGCTGGGTTGCATCTATTCGGTGTTCACCGAGGGGTACTGGTCGACCGCGGGCCCGTCGGCGATTCGCGACGAACTGTGCGACGAAGGCGTTCGGCTCGCCGGCGAGCTGTGCGCGCTGATGCCCGACGAGCGTGAGGCGCACGCCTTGGCCGCCCTGACGCTGTTGCATGATTCGCGGCGAGCAACGCGGGTGGATGACGCCGGGATGCTGGTGCCACTCGAAGATCAGGACCGGCGCAAGTGGGACCGCGGCCGCATTGCGCGCGGGCTGGACCGGCTACGACGGGCCGAGGGTTCGACGGGCCCCTATCTGCCCCAGGCGGTGATCGCCGCGCTGCACGCGACGGCTTCGTCCTGGGAACAGACCGATTGGGTCACCATCTGCATGGCCTACGACCGGCTCGTGGAGTTAACGGGTTCGCCGGTGGCGGGCGCCAACCGCGCACTGGCGGTGGGCTTCCGCGACGGCCCCGACGCCGGCCTGCTCGCGCTGGACGAAGCGGCGCGTGATCCCCGGCTGAACCGCTCGAATCTCGTCGCGACGGTAAGGGCCGATCTGCTGCGGCGCGCAGGAAGGCCCGCCGAAGCTCTCACGTGGTATCGAACGGCGTTGGAGTCCAACGGTTCCGAGCCGGGCCGCGACTTCTTGCGGCGACGCATCGCCGAATGCGGCGGAGAGGCGGCTTCGACGCTCGGCGTCGACGGAATTACTCCTCGGTGAAGTTGCGCGTGACGCCCGGGTCCACCGGAATGCCCGGGCCGGTGGTCGTCGACACGACGATCTTCTTGAGGTAGCGGCCCTTGGACGACGACGGCTTGAGCCGCAGCACCTCGTCAAGTGCGGCGCCGTAGTTCTCCACGAGGTTCTGCTCGTCGAAGGACGCTTTGCCGATGACAAAGTGCAGGTTGGCCTGCTTGTCGATGCGGAAGTTGATCTTGCCGCCCTTGATGTCGGTGACGGCCTTGGCGACGTCGGGGGTCACGGTGCCAGTCTTGGGGTTCGGCATCAGGCCGCGGGGGCCCAGCACACGCGCGATGCGACCGACCTTGGCCATCTGGTCAGGGGTCGCAATCGCGGCGTCGAATTCCAGCCAGCCGCCCTGGATCTTCTCGATCAGGTCGTCACTGCCCACGATGTCGGCGCCGGCGGCCTGTGCTTGCTCGGCCTTGTCGCCGACGGCGAACACCGCGACCCGGGCGGTCTTGCCGGTGCCGTGCGGCAGGTTGACCGTGCCGCGGACCATCTGGTCCGCCTTACGCGGGTCGACACCGAGCCGGATCGCCACCTCGACGGTCGCGTCCTGCTTGCTCGACGACGTTTCCTTGGCGAGCTTGGCGGCTTCCCGCGGGGTGTAGAGGTTGTCGCGATCCACCTTTTCGGAGGCGGCGCGGTATGCCTTGCTGTTCTTGCTCATTGTTCGTCCAATCTGGTGTTGGGTCGTGGTTAATTCGGGCCGAAGCCAGCCCTCCCACGGTTTTCGGAGGTTATTTCTCGACGGTGATGCCCATCGACCGG
This sequence comes from uncultured Actinomycetota bacterium, assembly GCA_963832935.1. Classification (GTDB taxonomy): domain Bacteria; phylum Actinomycetota; class Actinomycetes; order Mycobacteriales; family Mycobacteriaceae; genus Mycobacterium. Next base: position 546,105 of record CAWHWA010000002.1, on the reverse strand, counting down.
GCGGTACCGGCGATGATCTTGGCGGCAGCGTCGATGTCGTTGGCGTTGAGATCGGTCTTCTTGGTCTCGGCGATCTCGCGAACCTGAGCCCAGGTGACCTTGGCGACCTTGGTCTTGTGCGGCTCCGCCGAGCCCTTGCCCACGCCGGCGGCCTTGAGTAGCAGCTTGGCGGCGGGCGGCGTCTTGAGCGCGAAGGTGAAGCTGCGGTCTTCGTAGACCGTGATCTCCACCGGGATGACGGTGCCGCGCTGGCTCTCCGTCGCCGCGTTGTACGCCTTGCAGAACTCCATGATGTTGACGCCGTGCTGGCCGAGCGCGGGACCGACCGGCGGCGCAGGATTAGCCTGTCCCGCCACGATCTGCAGCTTGATCAGCCCGGTGACCTTTTTCTTCGGGGCCATGAGATGTTGACGTTCCTTCCTGGTTTATGCATCCAGCCGTTCCCGCGAACGGGCCGGCCGGCTAGATCTTGGAGACTTGGGTAAAGGTGAGTTCCACCGGTGTTTCGCGGCCGAAGATCGACACCAACACCTTGAGCTTCTGCTGTTCGGCGTTGACCTCGTTGATCGTGGCCGGCAACGTGGCAAACGGGCCGTCCATGACCGTCACGGATTCGCCCACCTCGTAGTCGACCTCGACCACCGGACGTTCCAGCCCACCGACCTCGGCGCTGGCGGCGGTGGCGGCCGCACCCTTGACGGGCTTCTTCGCCGCACCCGGCGGCAGCAGGAACTTCACCACGTCGTCGAGCCGCAGCGCCGACGGACGAGACGTTGCGCCGACGAATCCCGTCACACCGGGGGTATTGCGGACCGCGGCCCACGAGTCGTCGGTCAAGTCCATCCGCACCAGGATGTAGCCCGGCAGCACCTTGCGGTTGACCTGCTTGCGCTGACCGTTCTTGATCTCGGTGACCTCTTCGGTGGGTACCTCCACCTGGAAGATGTAGTCGCCGACATCCAAGTTCTGCACACGGGTTTCGAGGTTGGCTTTCACCTTGTTCTCGTATCCCGCATAGGAGTGGATCACGTACCAGTCGCCGGGCTTGCTGCGCAGGTCCGCCTTGAGCGCGGCGGCAGGGTCGTCCTCGTCCGCCGGCTCCGCCTGGGCGGGGGCCTCCGGGGTCTCCGAAGCCTCCGGGGTGTCCGGGGCCGCTGGGGTCTCAGAGGCCTCAACGACCTCGTCCACGTCGACCGCTTCACCCGCGGACGTGTCACCGTCGAAGGTAGTCACGGTTTTCAGTCCTCTCTATCACTCTGGAAAGCTCAGCCGAATACCAACAGCACGAGCTTGGTCAGGCCAAAATCAGCAAGGCCGACCAGCGCCACCATGAAGGCCAGGAACACCAGCACCACGGAGGTGTAGGTGAACATCTGTTTGCGGTTCGGCCAGATCACCTTCCGCATCTCTGCAACGACCTGCTTGAGGTAGTTGTAAATGAAAATGAACGGGTTAGCCGTACGGTCCCCGGGTTTCTTCGGCTTCGTGGCCTTCTTGTCGGCTCCGGCCTTCTTGGCTGCCCGGGTCTTCTTGGCCTCCTTGGAGACCTCGACCTCATCCGAGGACTCTACGTCGACGTCGTCGTCGGTATCCGTCACTCGCTGCCGGGATCGCTTGCCGGTCGGGCGTTGCGGACGCGTCGCAGGCTTGGTCACCACGGCCGTCCGACCACCGCTGGCGCTGTCGTCGGTGTCATCGCCGTCGCGTGCGGCGTCGTTGGCAGCGTCGCCCTCGTCGCTCACCGCATGCTCCTTCGTTCGCTAGCTATCTCACGATCCGTCCCGCGCTGATCGGGCACTCGCTTAGTGTCCAGCATGGCACGTCTTCGCTTTCTGCAGGGGCGACAGGACTTGAACCTGCAACCTGCGGTTTTGGAGACCGCTGCTCTGCCAGTTGAGCTACGCCCCTTCGCGGTTGGCAGCCCAACCTGCGCTTACCTGCCGGGGCCTACATGACACACGCGCTCTCCGTTCGGTGATCGCCGAACCGACGGACAGCGCGCTGTAATGGGAAAACCCCGAGGTCCGAGTGTACATCGGCACGCGAGTCAGATACTAATTACGCGGTCCTGACGACCTGCCCGGTTTCCTTGTCCCACCTGAGCTGGATGGAGTTGTCCCCCTCGTGTCCCATCAAGGTGGTGTAGGCCTCCAGGATCACCTCGCCATCCTCGGTGCTACAGGTGTTCTTGGTGACCACGATGTCGGCGCCGAAACGCTCGTCCACCGAATGGACGTTCATACGGCCGTACAGTTTGTCTCCCGCGTAGACCGGCCTGGAATAGATGAATTTCTGGTCGACCTGAACGATTTGCATGGACTCCAAGCCGATGTCGACATTCCGGAAGAAATCGTCCTGAACAAGCTTCGCGAAGATCGACACGTAAGTCAGCGGCGCAATGATGTTGTCGTGGCCGAGTTCGGCGGCCGCTGACTCGTCGAAGGACGCCGGGTCGTCACACAGGATCGCTCGCGCGAATGCTCGGACCTGCTCACGGCCCACGACGAAATAGTCCGGGTACTGCCAGACCATGCCGCGGATGTCGATCTTGAGCGCCATAGGCTACGCCAGCTTCGCCGACGCGATGGCCCTGCCGAAGATCTTCTTGCCGCCGGTAGTGGCGGTAAGTGCGATGGTTACCAACTTAGTCTCGGGATCGGCCGACTTCACCCGGCCGCTGAAGACCAGCTCCGCGCCCTTGCCGTCGTTGGGTACCGGCACCACGGCGGTGAATCGCACGTTGTACTCGGTGACCGCGCCGGGGTCACCGATCCACGAGGTGACGTAGCCGCCGCCGATACCCATGGTCAGCATGCCGTGGGCGATCGCGGTGTCCAGGCCGACGACCTTGGCGATCTCGTCGTCCCAGTGGATCGGGTTCAAGTCACCCGAAACTCCCGCGTAGTTCACCAGATCCTGTCGGGTCAACGGGTAGGTCTTCTCCGGAAGCTGGTCGCCCACCTTCACCGAGCTGAACTCACGCAGTGACATCAGTAAATCCCTCTTCTCCATCATCGCCGACACGGCCCGCCAGGGTCGTGAAGGTCTCCTGGACAGTCTTGCCGTCTTCATTGGTGATGATGTTCTTTGTCACGATGATCTGGGTGCCGTGCGACACGCGCACCGACTCCACGTATACATCGCAGTAGAGCCTGTCACCCGCCACCAGCGGCCTGAAGTACTTCAGCACTTGGTCGACCTGAACGATCTGCGCATCCTGGACCGCGACGTTGGCGTACTTGAAGAACGCCATCTGAGCCTGGTAGCCGAACACACAGCAAAACGTCAGCGGGGCCAGCAGTCCCTTGTAGCCGAGGTCGGCGGCGGCCCCCTCCTCGGAGTAGCACGCGTCGCCGTTCTGCACTGCCACCGCGTACTCGCGGATCTTCTCCCGCTCCACCTCGTAATGGTCGGGATAGCGGTAGTGCATTCCGACAATATCGGTCGTCAACGGCACGGCTACAAAACCTACCTGCTCAATCTCGATTAAACGGTCGCAGGTAATTAGCGTGTCTCGCGATGCGCCTGGTGCTTGCCGCAATTGGGGCAGAACTTCTTCAGATCCAGCCGGTCGGGGTCGTTTCGGCGGTTCTTCTTGGTGATGTAGTTACGGTGCTTGCACACCTCGCAGGCCAAAGTGATCTTCGGCCGAACATCTGTACTGGAAGCCATATCAGTTCTCTCTCAAACGTCACGTTGTTGTGTTGTAGCGATGGCCGGACTCGAACCGGCGACCTAACGATTATGAGTCGTTCGCTCTAACCGACTGAGCTACACCGCCTCTGGTATGCGCCACCCACCTGCTCGGCGTCCGCCGAGCCCCCTAACGGAATCGAACCGTTGACCTTTTCCTTACCATGGAAACGCTCTACCGACTGAGCTAAGGGGGCCTCTCACCCGTAGCGACCAGTCGTGCCGCGGGCCTAAAAGAGGGTACAGCGCGACGCGCGACGGCACCAAACCACCGGTGCGGGAGGTTCACCCCCCGTCGCTATCGCGGTGAGGTTGCCACGCGGTGAGGTCGCTGAACTCGTCATAGACATCGTCTTGTTCACCATTTGGGTCCGTGGTGTCGTCGAGCAGAGCCCGCAACGCGAGATGGACGGCCTCGCGCGCGTCGGCCAGGTGATAGCGGCGTATTGCCTCTTGGACCAGATCGTCGTCGATCTCGATCTCGACCTTCTTCAGCATGGACCAACAATACCGACCGCAGACCTGTTAACCCGTTCGAAAAAAGATCGGTTGACCGGCCGCGATGCGCCCGCAATCCCCGGTCGGTCGGCCGGGTCATAGGCTGTTGCGGTGACAGAATCGTCAGCGGACCGCCTGTACTTCCGCCAACTGCTCGCCGGTCGTGATTTCGCCGCCGGTGACGTGTTCGCGACACAAATGCGCAATTTCGCTTACCTGATCGGTGACCGTCAGACCGGAGACTGCGTCGTGGTCGACCCGGCATATGCCGCCGGCGATCTGGTCGACGCGCTCGAGGCCGACGGCATGCATTTGTCCGGGGTGCTGGTGACCCACCATCACCCGGACCACGTGGGCGGCTCGATGATGGGCTTCGAGCTCAACGGGTTAGCCGAGTTACTGGACCGGGCCAATGTGCCAGTACACGTGAATGCCCACGAAGCGGTCTGGGTTTCGCGGGTCACCGGGATTGGTATCAGCGACCTGACCAGCCACGAGCACCGCGACAAGGTCAGCATCGGCGACATCGAGATCGAGCTACTGCACACTCCGGGTCATACCCCGGGTAGCCAGTGCTTTCTGCTCGACGGTCGACTGGTCGCCGGTGACACCCTCTTCCTCGACGGCTGCGGGCGCACCGACTTTCCGGGCGGCGACGCCGACGAGATGTACCGCAGTCTGCAGCAGCTGGCCGCGCTTCCCGGCGACCCGACCGTGTTTCCCGGGCACTGGTATTCCGAAGATCCAAGCGCGTCGCTAGCCGAGGTCAAGCGTTCCAACTATGTGTATCGAGCCACAAACCTTGATCAGTGGCGAATGTTGATGGGCGGCTAACCGACTGAGCGGGCGTTTCTCGCGCTCGATATTTGCGCCGACGTGAGTAATCGCCGTGGTCATTGCGATTCCGCAGCCGGGCCAGCAGAATTTCGGGTGCACATCGCTGTGATATAAGCGGAGGGATGGATTCAATGGGGTGGATCCAGGGCAGCTGGCACGGGGTCACCAATATTGAGTCCAGCACCTGGTTGGCATGGGCAGCGTGGGCGGCGATTGCGCTCGGCATCGTCGCGCTGATCTTCACCAACCACCAGATCGCCCGCAACCGCCGGCTGACCGCCGAGCAGACTCGGCCCCATGTCGGCATGCTGATGGAGCCGCATGCCGCCGACTGGCATGTGATCGAGCTGGTGGTCCGCAATTTCGGCCGGACGGCGGCCTATGACATCCGGTTTTCCTTTGCGAGTCCGCCGACAGTGGCCGAATACGAAAATTCCAGCGATGGCTATGCCGAAGTTGTCGAACTGCGATTTCCCCGCGAATTGCCGGTACTCGCGCCCGGCCAGGAGTGGCGGATGGTCTGGGACTCGGCGCTCGACCGGGCCGAAATCGGGGGTGGCATCGAATCTCGCTTCACCGGGTCGGTGATCTACCACGACCGCCCCGATAAACCGCGCGGGTGGCGGTTCTGGGAGCGTGGGCGCAAGCCGTTGGAGACCAGCGTGGTGCTGGACTGGGATGCCCTGCCACCCGTGCAGCGCATCGAGTTGATGACGACGCATGACCTGGCCAAGAGGGAAAAGCAGAAGCTGGAACTGCTGCGCAGCTTGCTGACCTACTTTCACTACGCAAGCAAGGAAACGCGTGCCGACGTATTCCGCAGCGAGATCGAACGAATCAACAACGCGGTGGCCGAAACTCAGGACCGCTGGCGTGCCCGGCAGCTCGACGCACCCACCGATGTAGGCCTGCGCTGGGGTAACGGCGAAAACGATCTGGGTAAACATCACGGCCAGCCCGTGTGACCGTCGAACAACATCCGGCCCCGCGGGGTCACCCAACGTCGATCTGATTCAATCGACTGCGCTGCCTGTTGCTAAGGAGTAACCCATGAGCGGTCCGGTCACCTACAGCCTCAAGGACGCCGTCGCGGTCATCAGGATGGACGACGGCAAGGTCAACGCGCTGGGCCCGACCATGCAGACGGCGATCAACGAGGCGATCGACCAGGCCGACGGCGACAACGTCGGCGCGCTGGTGATCACCGGCAATGAGCGGGTCTTCAGCGGCGGATTCGACCTGAAGATCCTGACCTCCGGCGAGACGCAGCCCGCGATCGACATGCTCAGGGGCGGCTTCGAGTTGTCGTATCGGCTCTTGTCCTACCCGAAGCCGGTGGTGATCGCCTGCACCGGACACGCCATCGCGATGGGGTCCTTCCTGTTGTCCTCCGCTGACCACCGGGTGGCCGCCCACGCCTACAACATCCAGGCCAACGAGGTGGCGATCGGCATGACCATCCCCTATGCGGCGCTGGAGATCCTGAAGCTGCGGCTGACTCGCTCGGCGTATCAGCAAGCCACCGGGCTGGCCAAGACATTCTTCGGTGAAACCGCCCTTGCCGCAGGCTTTGTCGACGAGATCGTGTTGCCCGAGATGGTGGTCAGCCGCGCCGAGGAAGCCGCGCAGGAATTCGCCGGCCTGCACCAGCACGCCCACGCCGCGACCAAGTTGCGCGCCCGTGCCGACACGCTTAAGGCGCTGCGCGCCGGAATCGACGGCATAGAAGCCGAATTCGGGCTGTAAGGAGGAGGCGACACGGTTGCCCGGGCAACCGCCCCACCTCCCGTCGCCTCCTCCAACCCGAAGTCTGGCACGCCGGCGACGGGCCGTCACTTCACCCTTGGGCGGGATCCGGTAGCGGCCAACCGCCGCCGCGGAAGTGTTTCAGATACGTCGGCCACTCCCAGGTCGAGAGGAACTCCTGGGCGGCCTCATAGCCTTGCTCGTAGAGCTCTTCCAGGCGCGGCCTCGGGACATCGAAGTCGAGCACGCCCACGTTGGTCGACTCGACCGCGATTGCGCGGGCAGCGACCCACGGCTGGTTGAGGTGGGTCTGGTCATGCCCGGCCAGCATCGTGGTGAGCAGGCTCTCCAGCAAGGCAGTCTGTGCAAAAAAGCGCAGCGGCTTCAGCGCCGGCATCACCGCACCGATGCCCTCGGTGGGCCTCGGCAAAACCGTGATGCCAAACGTGGGCCAGCGTGGCGCTTTGCCGTCCGGCCGGTCGAAGGTGTCGATCGGGAAGTTCGACAGCACGCCTCCATCAACGAGGGTGGATGTCGCTCCGCTGACCCCCTTCAGCTTGACCGGGCGGTAAAAGAACGGGATCGCCATCGAAGCGCGCACCGCTTGGGCGACCGGCTGCTCATCGGGGTCCAATCCATAGAGCCGCCGGTAATCCCACGGCAGCCTGACCAGCTGTGCCGCGGTCAGGTCGGCGACTGTGACTACCAGCCGAGAGCGCCGTGCTTCGGGGATCTGTTCCTCGTCGAGGAGTAGATCCCCGAAGGACGTGACACCCAGGTTCTTCAGCTCGCTCCGGATCCAGTCGTGCGCTACATCGCCCCGATACAGGCTGGTTCCCCGCACCAGCCCCCAGGCTTCACCGAGTACGGGGACGGATCCCGCGTCACGCCACTTGTCCAGCGGTACCGAGAACGCGAGCTCCTTCACTTCCTGGCTGGTCAGCCGGTCAGCTCCGGCCGCCAAAATCGCGGCGACCACCGAGCCGGCCGAAACACCGGACACCCTCCTGATCGAATATCCGGCATCCATGATGGCCACGACGGCGCCCACCAGGCCGATGAATTTGACTCCGCCGCCGGACAGCACAAGATCGACAGTGTTGCACTGGTCCGCTTTCGCCATCTAGCTCTCCGCCGAAACCCAGTCGTAGGCAAGGTATTTGCCGTCGAAAGTCACGACGACGCGGTCCCCTGAAGGGTGTGGCTTCTTCTGTAGGTCGACGCTGAAGTTGATCGCGCTCATGATGCCGTCGCCGAACTGCTCGTGGATCAGTTCCTTGATGGCGCCGCCGTACACCTGAAGTACTTCGTAAAAGCGGTAAATGGTGGGGTCGGTCGGTACCGCGGTGGGCAGTCCTCCGCGCATCGGTGGTGCCGCCAGCACCGGCACCACCGACTGGTCGAGCCCCAGCATTTCGGCCAGCATTTTGCCGAGCTCCGGCGGAATCGGATGTTGGCCGAGCAACGCCGACGTGGTCCACACCACCGGCCTACCGATGGCATCGGCCAGCTCCTGCCAAGTCAGGCCGCGCGTCAGGCGGGCAACGACGATCTGTTCGGTGATCTCGTTTCTGTCCATGACTTCAGCATGCCCTAGCCCTCTGTCGACCGCGTCGGGCGACGGGGATTTGAGAGCGGCGGCGATATCCCTCCAACGGGGCGAAAAGTTTGCGACAACACCGCGATTGGCATCGTATTCGAGATGTACGCTTGCCAGACGTCGGATCTTCAACCGCGAGGATCGGGGTCGCTGTGCGAATCGTTGTCGACCTGAACCGCTGCCTGGGGTATGCGCACTGCGTGCCGCTGGCGCCGGAGGTGCTCAAGCTCAACGGTGAAGAGGCCCTCACCTACGACCCCAACCCCGATGACGGCCAGCGTTTGCGGGTGCTGCGGGCGGCGGCGGCCTGCCCGGTGCAGGCGATCATCGTCGACCAGCTCGACGGCGAGTAGCGGGATCGGCGTGGGCGATAACGGCTTCAAAGACAAGGGTCGCATCGTCATTGTCGGCGCTTCGCTGGCTGGGCTGCGGGCCGCCGAAGCGTTGCGGGAAGAGGGTTTTCGGGGGCAGCTGACCATCATCGGCGATGAGCCAGGCGAGCCATATGATCGGCCGCCACTGTCCAAGCAAGTCCTCAAAGGGTGGGTGGCCGCCGATCATACGAAGCTGCCGCGGTTGCGCGCGGTGGATGCGCAGTGGCGACTCGGAGTCGCCGCGACCGCCTTAGACCGGGCCAACCAGTTAGTACGGCTCGCCGACGGCAGCGAGGTGGTAGGCGATTGCCTGCTGATCGCCACGGGTGTGCGGTCGCGGCGATGGCCCAACCCCGAGGAGGCCGCGCTCGAAGGTGTCTACACGCTGCGGACAAACACCGATGCCGCGCGATTGCAGGCCGCGCTCGCCGCCCGTCCCCGACGCGTGCTGATCATCGGTTCCGGGTTCATCGGCTCGGAGGCTGCCTCGGTGTGCCGTGAACTCGGGCTTGAGGTCACCGTCACCGAACGGGGCCCGGCGCCGCTGTGTGGTCCGCTGGGTGGGGTGATCGGCGCGGTCGCCGCCGAGATGCAGCGCGCGGCCGGGGTGGATCTTCGCACCGGTGTCTCGGTGCTCGCGTTGGAGGGCGATGCCAGCGGGCATGTGCGGCGCGCTCGCCTCTCCGATGGCAGCACGCTCGACGTCGACGTGGTCGTGACGTCGCTGGGGTCAGTCCGCAATGTCGAGTGGCTCGAGGGGGCCGGGCTGGCTGCCGGGTTCTGGGGCTTGGGTTGCGACGCCGGGTGCCGAGCGTTCGATATCAACGGGGTGGTCACCAGCCGTATCTTCGTGGCGGGTGACATCGCCCGCGCCCCGCACGTGCTCTACGACTACGAGTTCCTGGCGATGGAACATTGGGACAACGCGGTGCTGGGTGCCCAGGTCGCAGCGCACAACATGGTCTGCGAAGAGATCGATCGCTGGGCGCATCTGCTTATCCCACAGTTCTGGTCGGCCCAATTCGGTGTCAACATCAAATCCGTTGGCGTGCCTTCATTCGGCGATGAGATCGTCTTCACCCAGGGTTCGGTCAAGGAGCGCCGGTTTGCCGCGGCCTACGGTCGCCGCGGCCGCATCGTTGGCGCAGTCACCTTCAATCACGCGAAATGGATCGACTATTACCGCGACCAGATTGCGCGGTCCGGACCGTTTCCACCGCATCCGCCCGGTTTCGACTTCCCGGAAAACATGCGGGTGATGCCTGCCGACTTTCCGGCGCGAGGCGTGCCGACCGAGGCCCCCGACGTGGTGTTGACCGGTCACGATCCCAGCGAACGGCACGCTGAATTCCGTCCACGGCAGCGATGAGTGAGGTACTCACCATGACCCCCGAGGAAGCGTTTGACGCCGCGATGCGGCACGAAAACCGCGCGAATCCGTATCCATTCTTCGACGAACTTCGCAAGAAGCCAGTGGTCCGGGTGACCGACGGCATCTACGCCGTCACCGGATACGAAGAGCTCATGGCGCTGGCCCACGACCCCCGGGTGAGTTCTGACCTCCGGAAAGGGCGCCCGCCGGGCCACCGCGATCGGCAGATCGCCGATGAGTCCGCCGTCGGGATGGCCCCCGAAATTGCCGGGGCCTACGGCCAGGAACCGAGCTTCATCGCGCAGGACCCGCCTGAACACGACCGGGCGCGCCGACAGTGCATGCGCTTCTTCGGTCCGCCGGATGCACCGGATCTGATCCCCGGCCAGGAACCGCTATGTCAGCAGATCGTCAACGGGCTGCTGGACAAAGCGGTGGGCAAAACCCGCATCGACGTGGTCGACGAGTTCGCCTATCCGCTGCCGGTCAACGTGATCTGCCGGATCATGGGCATACCTATCGAGGACGAGCCGCAGTTTCACGCGTGGATCGCAGACATCGCGGGCGGCATCTTCGATCTCGGTCCCGACATCCACACCGAGGAGGGCGGGGCACGTCGCGCCAAGGGCGAAGCCGCCAACATTGAGCTTCACGAGTACATCGTCGAATTAGCCGAGAAGGCTGCGAAATCCCCTGGGCCCGGGATGATTTCGCAGTTGGTCCATGACGACGGCCCAGACGGGCGGATGTCGCCGAGCGCGATCGTCAACAACACGATTCTGCTGTTCGTCGCCGGTCATGACTCCACGGTCAACCTGATCTCGCACTGCGTGCTGACCGTGCTGCGCAACCCCTGGTCGGTCGAATTGTTGCGCGACAAACCGGAATTGATCCCCGGCGCCATCGAGGAAGTGCTTCGGTTACAGTCGTCGGTCCAGTTCTTCCCGACACGATCGGCGCTGGCCGACATCGACATCGCCGGCACCACCATTCCCAAGGGGGCGCCGATCTATCTCATGTACGGCGCGGCAAACCGAGACCCGCGTCGGTTCGATGACCCCGACGCGTTCGACCCTCAGCGCACTGACAATGAGCACGTGGGCTGGGGTCGCGGCATTCACATCTGCTTCGGTGGCCCGCTGGCCCGGCTGGAAGTCAACACCGCGTTCGAGGCGTTCCTGCGCCGGGTGGAAAACCCGCGGCTGGTACAGGACCCGCCGCCCTACCGCATCAGCCAAGTATTCCGCGGGCCACGGCATCTGCTCATCGATTGCGACGAGATCCGGCCCTGACCCGCCGCTTACTCCGTCCCGCCGTTTCTGCCACTGTGCCGGCGTTCACCAGCGACCGCGGTGGACGACTTCGTCGAACGGCCGCCGGTCCGGTTTGCGGATCGGGGTCAGCGGACGGTCGGCGGGATACCCGATCCCGAGCATGAAGGCCACCAGGTAGTCGTCCGGGACACCCAGGATCGCTCGGGCTTTCTCCTGATCCCCCACCGACGAATGGCCGGTGCCGATGCCCAGGTCGGTGGCCGCAATCATCATCGCCATCGTCGCCTGACCGATGTCATAGTTGTCGGTCACGAGCCGGCGATCGTCCGGCGGAACCGGCACAACCAAAACAATCGCGGCCGGGGCCGACGCGATATGACCGGCACCACGCCAGACCGTGGACAGCTCCTGCAGCTGAGCCGGGTCGGTGACGATCACAAAGTCCCACGGCTGGCGGTTTTTCGCGGACGGTGCCCGCCAGCCGGCCTCGGCGATCCGGTTCAAGTCGTCATCTGTCACCGGTTCTGGTTTGTACTGCCGTACATTGCGCCGAGCACAGATCGCGTCCCAGGTTTCCATCTCGTTCCTCTCTCTTCTGCGCCGCCAATGATGCGAATGCTGGTGTTTTTCAGCCATTCTCAGGTAAGCCACACTGGATTCGTCAACGCGACCATCGCGCCGAGCCGGCCCCGTCGCCCGTCGCGTACCTCCAGTCGCGCAAAGCGCGCCGACGCGGCGTCGAGTTCCCATTGCAGCCGGGTCCGAGCCAAGGCTACCGGCACGCGTCCCGCACAGCCCGCCGCGGTGATCAGGGTGGCCGTCGTTCCGGGAGCTCCGCTGACCACGGCGGTAACTGTCACCGCGGTGCCGGGCGACACCCGGAGCTGCTGTCCGGGCCCGGCCACGTCGCCGCCCGGGCAAGACGCGGTCAGCTCACACGCGACATCGCGCGATCCCACGATGTACGAGCGGCCACGGCGCAGCCCGTCGACGATCGCAGGGACCGACAGCTCGGCCGCGTACACGGCCGTCTGCGGCGCGCCGACCAGCTGTCGCTTGGCGTGGGAGTCGCTGCCGCCGACCGCGGCGACGCGTCGGCCCCGTCGCAGTAGCCGTTGCCAAATACGAAGGGATACTTCATCATCGATGTTCCACTGGCCGTTCCAAACTTCGAGCGCGTCCACATCGGCGAAACCGAATTCCCACGCCGAGCCGGGCAGGGGCGCGGCGGGATGGGCGGCGACCACCAAGCCCCCCGCTTGGCGAACCTCGGTGGCGAAGCGAGGAAACACCCCGTCGTGCGGCCCGTAGCGCCAGTCGACCCAGCCGCGCGGGGGCAGGCCGACGGCCAGCCAGTGACCGTGGCGGGTGGTGACCTCGACGCCTGGAATCACCAACAGCGATCCGGTGCGGCAGCCGGGCCATTCCCGGTTGGCGGAGTTGGTGTTGTGGTCAGTGGAGACGATGAAGTCGAGGCCACCGGTGTGCGCGGCCGACACCAGTTCACCGGGATCGCGCTCCCCGTCGGAGTGCACCGTATGCAGATGCGGGTCACCGCGGTACCAGCGCGCACCACCCACCGAGGCGGGCGTGAACGCCATCGACGAGCCGTCCTGCGCGACCGGCGGCCCGGCTGGCGCGGTGGGCGGCTCGTTGTCCAGCGTGACGCGCACCTGCCACGCCATCCCCCACGGGCTGAGGACCACCGGACCCAGCGCCACCGCCCACACGCCCGGCTCGATGGGGCCGGCGAGGTAGCCGGGCGTGGCATAGTCGCCGGAGATCACAAAGCCATCGCGGGCCCCGCCGGACCAGCCCCTGAACCCGGCCGCGTTACCCAAGTCGTAGCCGGCCGGGCCAAAAATCCCTAGATCCAACACATTTCGCGCTAGGCCGCCCACACCGGAGTCATGGGAGGTGGCCACCCGTATGTGTTGCACGCCCTGCGGCACATCGAATGGCAGGTAAGCCCACCGGTAGATACCAAAACCAAACCGCCCCGAAAACGCTATCTCGATTGCCTTGCCTGCGGTGACGGTGCCGGGCGCGGCCTTGGCGATGCTCATGGCTGTCTCCTTGTCGGCGCCCTGCGGTTCCGCCCACAGCATCCGCCACGTTGGAGCAATCACCCGTTACATCGACACGAACGCCCGCCGTCGGGCCGCTGATGACTCCGTGGCAACTTCCCGGTGCGGAAGAATCGCGGTCAGCATGATCGACAATTCCTCACCGGCATCCCGGCGACGCCATATCGTACGGCTCGTCGTGTTCGCCGGCTTGCTACTCGGCATGTCCTACCTGGTCGCCATCGCGCGGGTCATCGACATCGAAACCGTGCGGCGCGCCGTCTCGGCGACCGGTCCGGCCGCGCCGCTGGCCTACGTCGTGGTGTCGGCCATCCTCGGCGCGTTATTCGTGCCGGGCTCGATCCTGGCCGCTGGCAGCGGCCTTTTGTTCGGTCCGGTGCTCGGCATCTTCGTGACGCTCGGCGCCGCGGTGGGGACCGCGATCGTCGCGAGCGGCGTCGGCCGTAGGGCCGGCCGCGGCAGCGCGCGGGCCCTGCTGGGGACGCAACGCGCGGAGCGCATCGATGCGCTGATCGAACGCCGCGGACTATGCGCGGTCGTCGGCCAGCGCTTCATTCCTGGCCTGTCGGATGCGCTCGCCTCCTACGCGTTCGGGGCGTTCGGAGTTCCGTTGTGGCAGATGGCCATTGGCTCGTTCATCGGCTCGACGCCGCGGGCATTCGCCTACACCGCGCTGGGTGCCTCGATCGCGAATAGGTCGTCGGCGTTGGCATATTCGGCAATCGCGGTGTGGTGCGTGACCGCCGTCGTCGGCGCGTTCGCCGCGCGGCGTGGATATCGAAAATGGCGCGGGCACGCCGGCCGGGGCGAGGATGGCGGTATCCCCGATTCCGATCGGGAAGCCGGTGCCTGCTGACGAACCCGGCTGGGCTTTCAGTGGGCTGGTGCCAGCATCTCCTTCCAACCGTCGTCTCCGGTGTTCCTAGAGTTCTCAACGGAATACACCACGCCGTCGGGGCCTACGACCAACGCCGCTCTGCACGTCGTAAATCGACGTCTGCGCCGCGCTGGGGGTGTAGATGCACGGATTGGGTTGCTGCCCATTGCACCGGACGGTGCCTGATCCCGGTCTCTGCAGCGGGTCGGTGACCGGCGGCGGTGTGCCTGGCACCCGATCGGCGGGCAGCGGGTTCTGCCCATTGTTGACCGACGGCGCCGGGATCACCTGCCCCGGCTTGACCGGCTGGTCACAACGCGCGGCCGGCGCGGGGCAGGTGAGGAGCTGATTCGGGTCCCCGTACCAGGGGTTGGTACCAAGCGGCACATAGGGCTCGCTGCTGCGGCACTCCCGCGGGGTCGCTGCCCTCTTGCCGGGCACGTCCACACACGGGTAATTGCGTGCTCCGCGAACCGCATTCTGCGCATCCATCGGGATCTTGCAGTAGGTGCCGGCTCGGCAGCGGCGCGGTGGTGGTGTCGGCCGGTGCCCGCCATTCCGATGCCGACATGAAGCCGGTCAGGCACGGTGGTGGTTGGTTGAGCGACAGGGCGCCGACGCCGAGCGCCGCCTGGCCGGGAAATTCCGAGGTAACCGACTGAGCGATCGCGCCGGACTGCGGCAAGAACACCAACGCCTGCTCGACCCCGTTGTGGTAGCGCTTGAGCATGTCGATCACGACTTCGAGATTGGCCAGCGTCTGCGGCAGCGATTCCCGCACGTCGCCGAAGGTGGCGTTGACTTGTTCGGCGGTCGGCGCCGCGTTGGCCAGGATGCGACGAATCACTTGATCCTGCTGCGCGGTCTGCGCGGTCAGGGAGTTGAGGTTGGCGGCCCAGCGCGCGATGTCGTCACCGGAATTGACCTGGCTGTCGATGATAGGAGCCGAATGCTCGATGATCCCGTCGATGTCGTCGATGCTGCCCCTGAAGTCGTGGCTAATCGCCTGGGTGGCGTCGACCAGGCGGCGAAGGGACGGCCCCAGCCCGCCCAGAGCCTGCGACGCCTCGTGCAGCAATGACGCCACCTTGTCCTTGGGCAGCACTGCCAATCCGCGGTTGGCGGCGTCAAGCGCTGGGCCGATCTGGCTGGGGACGGTGCTCTTGGTGATCGTCTGGTTGTCGTGAAAGTACGGACCACCGGTGCGGGTCGACACCAGGTCGATGTACTGCTCGCCGACCGCCGACACCGAGTGCACATTGGCCGACGCATCGGTCGGGATCTGGTAGCCCTCGTCGACGCTCATCGTCGCTCGGGCGCCCCGCTCGGTGGGCTCGACGTCGGTCACCGTGCCGATCGTGATGCCGCGATACGTGACGTTGGCGGTTCGGTACAGGCCCCCGGACTGAGGCAGTTCGGCGTACAACGTGTATCGATCGATCCCGGCAAGGCTGGGTAACCGCAGGAAGTACCAACCCAGGACCATCACCGCGGTGACCGAGAACACCACCAACAGCACCAACTGGGTTTTGATGAGGCGAGTCAACACTTCTCACTCACCCCTTTCCACCAGCGGTCCTCCCGGCGCATCGTTCGGGTTCGGCGTATAGCGGACATCCGGGATCATGGTGGCTGGATCCCGTCCCCACGCCTGCTCGAGCGCCCGCAATGCCCCGGAAAGCCCCGTTCCGCTCAGCAGCCGCGTTATCGATGGTGCTGAGCGTCAAGTCGATCGCGGCCGACACGTTGACAAAGTCGCCGCGGATCACCTTCGAGACGCCGTCGATGTTGAACGGCGCCGTGAGGCCCAACCTCAACGCGTCGACCACATACGGCGCAGGCCAGGCCGAGTTGCTTGAGCGGCCGCTGCAAGGACTGCAGGTTCTGCCGAAGGTCGGGCCGGCGTATCCGACAGCACTCGGTTGGCGACGTCGCTGAACCGCCCCAGGGATTCGGTGGCGTCGGCGAACAATTCGCGCGTGTCGGCGAAGTGCCGGATCAGCGGCGGGATGTCGGTGAGCACCCGATCCAGCGTGTCGTTGTGGTCCGCGACGATGGCCAGCAGTTGATTGGTCGAATCGATTGCGCGGGTGAGGTCGCCGCTGCGCCGGTTCAGCTCGGTGATGAATGTGTCCAGCCGCGCCGAGGAATTCGTGGACCTGATCGACGTGGCCGTCCAGGATCTTCAGGATCTCGGTTTGAATCACGTCGAGGTTGCGTGATGCCTCCGCCGGTGAGGATGACCGCGATGCTGGCCAATGTGCGTTCGATGGTGGGGTAGGCCGAAGAGTTCATCAGCCGAATGGTGTCGCCGCTCTTCAACGGTTGCGGTGACGGGTTTTTCGGCGCGGCAAGCTCGACGTGCTGCGTGCCCAGCAGGCTGGTCTGACCAATCTTCGCGGTCGCGTTTGCCGGCAGCTTCACGCCCGGATCGAGGTCCAGCGTCAGGTCGCGACCCAGTTCTTCAGCCTGATGTCACGCACGGTGCCGACCCATACGTCGGCCACCCGCACCCGGCTGTTGGTGTTGAGCGCCAACGTGTCCGGCATCTGCACGTAGATCGTCATGTGATTGGGACCCGCGCCACGACCGATCGGCAACGGCACGTTGGCGATGCCACGCCAGTCACACGAAGTCAATACCAGCGCGGCCAGTAAAGCGGCCAGCACGCAACGACCAGTCCGTAGCGTACCGGCGGCGACCGTCAGTCGCATAGCGTTCATCACGCCGCGCGTCAGCTCACGCATCGCGGTGGCGCCTTTTTGTGCTCACCGCGCTCAGGCCGGCCCTGGCTCCGGTCCTGTGCGGGCGGCTGCGGAAACCACGGCGGCGGAGGCGGATTGGTCTCGTCGTAGGCGTTCGGCGGTCCGGGCAGGTTGGTTCCCGGCGGCAGGGGCGCGATGTCCGGACCACCCATGAGCTCGGCCAGCGATTCCGGGGTCAGCATGTTCGCGGTAAATGGCTGAACCTGCAGTGCCCTGCATCCCCGGCGCGACGACCCAGCCCGGTTCGTGGTTGCCGTAAGAAAACAGTGTGTCCCGCGAGAAGATCCCAGGGACGGTGGTGTCCTTGTACCCGGGCGGCGGGCGCAGCCGCTCCTCGGAGTAAGCCACCTCCTTGGGCAAGCGTGGCCGCCGAGTTGAAAAGGTTCGCGCCGAACGGCAGGTAATTGAACTTGACGGCGTCCAGAACCGGCGCCAGATACTGCGCGCACAGCTCGGCGGAATCCTGATAGCCCAGTCGGCTGCCGGCCTGGATCGCGCTGCAGATGAACTGCATCGGGTTCGCGAAGTTCGGGAACACGAACATTCCCACCAGCGAACTGTGCGCCGGGTAGTAGATGTTGTTGAAGTTGGCCGCCAAGGTGGGCAGCACGTGTAACGCCGGTCTCTAGGCCGTCCCGCGGCTCGGGTTGCAGCAGGGCGGTGGTCGCGTCGGCAAGGTTACCGACGTCGTGAACCAGCACTGATCTGTTGTCGTTCAAAAAGTTTCGCGCGACGGTGAGCACATCGTCGACCCGCTGTGACCGTGTCGGCCACGTCATGGTCGGACTTGGCGAACCAGTCGGTGAATTGGGCCAGGTCGTCGTTGAGCGCGACGAACTGTTGATCGTTCTGGTATAGCGCGCTGATGAACTGCGCCAGGCTTCGCGTGATCGAGACGAAGTCCCCGCGGCCCTCGTTCAGCGCCGTCAACGCTTCCGACAAGCTGTTCAGCGTGTCGTGGACCTGCTTGCCCTTGCCGGCCAAGTTGTCCGCGGCCGATTCGATGAGCTCGCCGAACGGCCCCTTCGGCCGCTACGTTGTCGGGCCCGAGCTGGCGCAGGATCCCGTTGATGGACTCGCGCAGCTGGTCCCACTCGACCGGCACCTGGGTGCGCTCGATCGGGATCACCGCGCCGTCGCTCAGCACCGGCCCATCGGTGTAGGGCGGTGACAGCTGGATGGTGCGCGAGGCCACCAGGCTGGGGTTGAGGATCGACGCGGTGGCGTTGGCGGGCACCTTGTACGTGGTGCTGTAGTGGAAGGTGACTCGCATCCTGTCGCCGGCCGGCTCGATCTTGTCGATCGCACCGACCCGCACACCCATGATCTGAACCTTGTCGCCGGGGTACAGCGCGAGGGTCTCGGAGAAATACGCGACGACCGTGGTGCTGGTCAGTTTGCGGTATAGCTGCAGCCCCGACGGCCAGCGCGGCGATGGCCAACACCACCACCAGCGCCCCGACGAGCATTGCCCTGCGGGACACCTTCGGCAGCGCAAAGCTGCGGATATCGAAGATGGTGCTCATTGGTTGCTACCTCCCGTCCCGCCGGGTGTGATGAACACGGGGCCGGCAGCTGCGGCCCCGGTCCCGGTGGTGCTGGCGGGCCCGGCGGCAGGCCGGCGCGAACGTCGACGGCGGCGGCGGCGGGCCGGCCGGCGCCAGGGTCTCGGTGCGTGCCCCGGAGGCGCGCTCGGCGGCAGCGGCACCGGTGTGCCCGGAACGGCCGGCGCTGTCTCGCCCGGCCGGCCGGCGATCGGGATGCCCGGCGTCGGCGGCAACCCGTCGGGTTTTGGCGGCGACGTCTGAACATCGAGCGGCGACGGGAAGTCCGGGGCCGACCGAACGGGCCCGATCGGTCGGCACCCGCGCAGGGCAGCGGGTTGTCCGGGCCGCGGCAGACGCGCCCGTCGCCGGCGTGTAGGAGCACGGTGATCCGGGCGGGACCGCCGGCCCCGGATGCTCCGGGGTGCCCTCCAGCACCGGCGGGCCGGCGGCGGCGCGCCGTTGGGGAACCGAGTGCCATTGGGGTCGGGGAACCGGAACTCGGGCAGCCCCGCGCTGCGCCAGAAATCCTCCGGGTCGATGCCCCGCTTCTTGAACGCCGCGTCCACCCACGGCTGCATGATCTGATAGGGCAGCAGGTTCGCCACCATCACCTTGAAGTACGGCCCGGAGGCGACCGCCTCCGTCAGGGATGCGGTGTACCTGCTGAGCAGCATCAGCACATCGCCCAGGTCGCTTCTTGCGCTTGACTAACTCGTCGCTGACCGTGCCCAACTGCTGCAGCACATGGTTGAGGTTGGGGTTGTCCTCGATCAGACCCGACACCTGGGTCGAAGCCGTCCGACACGTTGCTCAGCAGAATGCTCAACGCCTGGCTGCGTTGCTTGAACGCGGCCAGCAGGGTGTTGGCATTGACCAGCAGCCCGTTGAACTGTTCGCTGCGATCGCCGAGCACGCGCGCGATCTTGTTGGCGTTCGCCAGCAGTTGCTTGAGCTGCTCCTCACGCTGGCCGATGGTGTCGGAGAATCCTTGCCACGCCGTCGAGGGCGGCGCTCAGATGCGGAGCGGTCTGATCGAAGGTCTCCGACAACACTTTCAGCGAGCGTTTGACGGCGTCGATATCCCAGCCCGTCGCCGCCTTCGTGACGTCGACGAACGCGTCGTAGATCTGGTATGGCGTGGTGGTTTGCGCCGACGGAAGAACCCCGTTGGGCCGCAATGGCTCTGAACCACGCGGTTCGATCTCGCATATTCTTACGGCCGAGAATGGTGTCGGTGCGAATCGCCAGCGCGACTTTCCTTCCCGATCGTCTTGCCGGCCAACGAGAATCCGATCGACGACCTTGTTGCCGCGGATCGCCAGCGAGCGCACCAGACCGACGTTCACCCCGGCGATTTCCACCTTGTCGCCCGTGTTGATGCCGCCGGTGTCGGTGAATTCGCGCATAGTAGGTTGGCGTGGCGAACAGCATCGGCACGCTGGTAAAGCTCTGCCCCACACCGATGACGAGCAACGTCATCACCACACCCATCAGCCCCGACGCGGCCCCGGTTGAATTCCGTCAGCGTTCTCATTGCGGCGTGCACCTCCCCGTGGGCTGCACGAAGAGCTTGACCGTGCGTACCGGTCCGCCCGGCTGTAATCCGTTGAGTTTCAGCGAGAGGTCGCACAGGTAGAAGTTGAAGAAGTCGCCGTAGATGCCGCCGGATCGGCCGATGATCCGGTATGCGTCCGGCAGCTTGCGCCAATATCTCGTCGTCGACAGTCGGCAGATCGTCGTATCAGCGGCTGCTGGATGCCCTCGAGATGTCCGAAGGTGCTGTGCAGCAACGGCCGGTCCTCGCCCAGCAGGTCGGCCAGTGTTCCCGCCGCGTTGCTGATATGGGCCACGGCCGCGGCCAACGGATCGGCCCTGTTCTTCAGTCCGGTGATCAGCTACCTCCAGCTTGTCGACGGTTCCATCGAACTCCTTTTCGTGCTTGACGGTGGTCGCCAACACGGTGTTCAGGTTCGTGATGATCTCGCCTATCGCTTGGTCACGGTCGGCCAATGTTGCGGTGAGCGATGCGGTTTGGTCGAGGATGTCGTTGATGGTGGCACCCTGCCCCTGGAAGACGGTGATGATCGAGGAAGCGATCCTGTTCACCTTGTCCGGGTCCAAGGCCTTGAAGAGCGGGCGGAACCCACCGATCAAAGCGTCGAGATCCAAGGCCGGTTGCGTGTGGTCGAGTCCGGATCCTGCCGCCCGGGGCCAGCCGCTGACCGCTGTCACCGCGCTTGAGCTCCATGTAGCGGTCGCCGATCAGGTTGAGGTAGCGGATCGACGCCGTCGTCGCCTTGTCGAGCTCAAGCGAGTTCTCCACTGTGAACTCCACCAACACCCGCTTGTCCCCGTCGATCAGCGTCACCTTGGAGACCTTGCCGACCTCCACCCCCGCAGCGCGGACAAACTGCCCCTTGCCGTAGCCCGCTGACATGGGTGAACACCGCCGAATACCCGGTGGTGCGGTCAAAGCGCAGTTGGCCGAACACGACGATGATCACCACGGTGAACACCAACAGGACCAACCACAACGATGCCGAGTTTGATTGCTGTGCCGGTGGTTCTCATGGGTTGATCGTGTTCTCCCCAATTGGCGACCCCAGACGTACTCGGCGAACATCGGCTGGCCGAGCTCGACGTGGTTGTACGGTGCGAGGCTGGCCCCGGTGTCCATCACCAGATACGGCGCCGGCCACAAATCCCGGGTGATGGTCTGCCAACAGCCCGGCCGCCCGCCGGGTCCACCGTGAGCGTTCACCCGTGGCAGATTGTCCGGATAAACGTAAGGGTTGGGTGCCGACAGCGATCGATCCGGCGCGCCGCGAGCGAATAGCCGTTCCCGCCAACGTGCTTCCCCGATCTTGGGGCGCCGCCTCGTGAAAGTTGCGGACTCGTGCAGAACAGCGCGGGACTGTAGGTGTCAAGCAGATCGCTGCGGTCGGCACCAGATCGGCGGCGCCGCGCACCAGATACGGCCCAGCCGCGGGTGAAGATGTCTTCGCCTGCCTTGCCCGCAGCCCACCGCCGCCAACAACGCGGCATCCAGATCGCTCTTGCTGCTCGGGTGAAGTGTGCGCGCGGTGGTCACCGCATTCTGCAGAAAGGCCCACAGATCCGGTGATGCACCGGACATAGATTTCAGCCGAGATCGGCCAATCCGCCGCACGTCATGGCCGAATCTGGGCATCCGCGGATTCAATTGCGCCAGAATTTCGATTGCCATTGACGAGCGACTCCCCGAACTTGCTGCCCAGCCCATCCAGCGCCTGGGCCAGCGCGGACAACGGTCGCATTCAGCTCGATCGGATCCACCTTCTCGGCGAGCGAGGTGAGCGTCTCGAACAACGTGTTGAACTCGGTGGTCACCGAGCGCACATCGATCACGTCATGCGTCGAGATCTGCCGCCGCACCGGGGTTTCCGGCGCGGTCAGCGAGACATACTTGTTGCCGAACAGCGTGGCTGCCTCGATGGTGGCCACCACATTGGCCGGAATCAGCCTTGACGTACTTCGGATCCACATCCAACATCAGCTTCGGCCGCCGGCCTGCCGTCCCGCTCGATCTCCGAGATACTGATCCACCCGGCCGATCTCCACCCCGTTGTAGGTGACCTTCGCCCCCGGCTCCATCACCAAACCCGCCCGCGACGCCACCATGCGTCAGCTTCGTTCTTCGGCGTGAAATCGCCCCGAAACTGCGCGTACACCAACGCCAAAACCAAGGCGCCGACTGCCAGCAAGACCACACCCTCCACGTACAGCCACGCACGCCGGCCCGTTCGCTCGGTCAGCTTCGTGTCATGGCTGCTACACCGTCAGGTTGAAGTTCGGGTCTGACGCCGTAAAGCGCCAGCTCGGCCAGCAGGACGACGACCACCACCGAGACCAGCGAGAAACGCATCGACCGACCCACGGCCTGACCGACGCCGACCGGGCCGCCGCCGGCGGTGTAGCCGTAGTAGCAATGGCTGATCATCACCACCACCGCGATAATGACCACCTCGACCACCGACCAACGCCACGTCCTCAGGACGCAGGAATGTCCGGAAGTAGTGCTCGTACGTGCCGTTGGACTGTCCGTAGAACACCGTCGTCACGAGCTGCCCGGAGGTGAAAGCCATATCGAGCGCCAACGCATACAGCGGCCGGATCACCACCAGACCGCCCAGGATCCGCGTGGAGACCAGAAACGAGATCGATTTGATCCCCATGACTTCCAGCGCGTCGATCTCCTCGCTGATGCGCATGGCACCCAACTGGGCGGTAGCACCGGCACCGACCGTGGCCGCC
Source organism: uncultured Actinomycetota bacterium (assembly GCA_963832935.1). Taxonomy (GTDB): domain Bacteria; phylum Actinomycetota; class Actinomycetes; order Mycobacteriales; family Mycobacteriaceae; genus Mycobacterium. Next base: position 523,142 of record CAWHWA010000002.1, on the reverse strand, counting down.
AGCGCGACACCGGCCACAATGGGCGCACCAATACGGGTATTAGCCAGGGCGGCGAAAGAACCCGGTGAACGCCTCCACGCCGATGTTGCCCAGCGAGGCAAAGCCTTGGATGGCGATCAGCGAGCCACCCGACAGCGTCACGAAGCCGATGATCGCGACCGTGCCGCCCACGACGGCCATCGCGCCAGTACCCATGCCGATCTCGGCGATCAGCCGCAGCGTCTCCCGGCGGTAGCGGCGCAGCGCCCACCCGATCTGCCCGATGCTGATCCGGGTGAACCTAGCGAAAATGCCGATCTTTTCCAGCGTTCGGGCCGCGCCGCCGCCGTAGCGGGTGAGGTTGGCGGCTAGTGCGCGGGTAGCGGGCGCGCAGCACCACAGCGGTCGTCATCTCAGCGCCCCGTCCCAAACCGCACACCGATCGTGGTCAGCACCACGTTGATCGCGAACAGCGCGATCACGCACAACACCAGCGTCTCGTTGACGGCGATGCCCACCCCCTTGGGACCGCCCTTGGTGGTCAGCCCCCGATAACAGCCGACCAGTCCGGCGATCAGACCGAAGGTGGCCGACTTGACCACCGAGATGATCACCTCGGGCAAGCCGGTGACCAGGGTCAGCGTGCCGACGTAGGCGCCGGCCGAAAGGTGCTGGATGTAAACACCGAACAGGAAACCGCCGACCAAACCGATGGTGATCACCGCCCCGTTGAGCAGTGTGCCCACGATCGTCGCGGCCACCACCCGGGGCACCACCAGCCGGTGGATGGGGTCGATGCCCATCACCTCCATCGCATCGATCTCCTCACGGATGGTGCGGGCGCCCAAGTCGGCGCAGATGGCCGTCGACGCCGGCGCCGGCGATCACCAGCACAGTGGTCAGCGGCCCCAGCTGGGTCACCGCCCCCAGCGCCGCGCCCGCCCCCGAAATGTCGGCGGCACCGAACTCGGCCAGCAAGAGGTTGAGCGTAAAGACGATGAGCACCGTCAATGGAATCGAGACCGCCAGTGTTGGCAGCAACGAAACGCTGGTGATGAACCAGCCCTGCTCGATCGCCTCGCGCCACTGAAAAGGCCGCCGGAACAACGCCTTGCCGGTCAGCACACACATCCGATAGAAGCCGCCGACCGCTTCGGCCCCCGGCTGGATCTGCCCGCGCAGATGAAGCCGGCGACCACAGTGCGCGTGCTCATCGCCTGCCTCCCCGAGCTTGTCGAGCGCGGCCAACATCGGTGCTGTTGTGAGTTTCGATCAGCTCGTTGGCCGACTCTTCTTCGCTTCGCCAGGGCATCGCCGACGCAGGATCGCCTCCGCCAATTTTCGGTAGTCGTCCAATCGGGTTGACCTCAGCGGTCGACCGCGCCGTCCAGGGCATGCAGCGCCGGCTCGTATGCGGCGCGAAAGGCGTTGTATATCAACCGAAATACGATCGAGCTGGCGCCGTCGACCACCTGATCCCAGAAGAGGATCGCTTGACGCCGCCACTCGACTGGATCCTTTTCCGTCTCCAGTGTCGTGCAGCGATTCCTCGAGCAATCCGGCCAGCTCAGGCTCATGCCGTTCGGCCGCCAACTCCGCGACCTTCGGGCCGATGCGCAGCCAGGCCTCGAGCACGCTGCGGACAACCGCGATTTCGAGTTCGCCATCGCGCAACAGCAGCCGCGGCAGCAGATCCAGGCCGGCGTGCCGCCGGAAATCGCGCACGGTGGTGACGCCGCCGTGGCGCACCTCGACGAGACCGGCCGCCGAAAGCCGCTTGAGCCCCTCGCGAATGGACGGCCGGGACACCCCAAGGACTTCTGCCAAACGGCGCTCGCTGGGGAGCGCCTCCCCGGGCCGCATTTCCCCGCTGAATACATCGGCCGCGATCTGCTCGAAGACCTCTTCGGGCACCGATCGGCGCATCACCGGCTGCAGCGCCATGCCGCAAAAGCGTGCCTGGTCATAGGTCAGACGTCAAGTGGCCAGACCATCGGCGCGTCGCCGATGCCCTCGTGCCGTCCATACGGGATCGGTGTTTGCCCGGGGGCGCTAACTGCCCGTCCGCTGTGCAGCCACGAACAAGTTCCCGGGCACGTCGTTCTCGACCTCTTCGGAGATGCTGCGCCCATAGCCGGCCATCAGCTCGAGGGACGGGGTCACCGTCACGTCCCAGCCGTGGCGACCGAACCAGTTGCCGACGTCTTCGCGTTCTTCGAAGTACCACAATTCGTCGGTGCTGGGGACCTCGCGTTGCGGGTCCGCTTTGGCGAACACCGCGCGGACGCGATCCATCCGCTCGCGCCGGCGCGTCCGGGCCTCGGGGTCGAGAAACTTCGGCCCCAACGCCTCCACCGCGACCCGGCTGCCGGCGACAGTGAGCCCCTGGACGCGTTCGAACAGCAATTCCTGGGCCGCGGCCGGCAAATACGGCATCAGTCCTTCGGCCGACCAGACGCTGGGTGCCGAGGCGTCAAAACCGGCCTCCCGCAACGCCGTCGGCCAGTCCTGGCGTAAGTCCACCGGGACCGCGACCCGGTTGCAGGCGGGTTCGGCCCCGTGGTCGGCCAACGTCGAGGATTTGAAGTCCAGCACCCTGGGCTGGTCGAGCTCGTAGACCGTCGTGCCGTCCGGCCACGGCAACCGCCACGACCGTGAGTCCAAGCCCGCCGCCAGGATCACCGCCTGCTGGATGCCCGCGGTCGTCGCGTCCAGGAAGAACGCGTCGAAAAAGGCGGTCCGGGAGGCCATATAACTGACCATCGCCTGCATCTGCTGCGCCAAATTCGGTTCGGTTTCCAGCAGCTCGGCGGGCAGCTGCGGGGCCGAGTACCAGTTCCACACCCCGTCACCGGCGGCGTCGAGGAAAACGCGCGCGAATGGATCGCGGATCAGTGGATTTTCACTCTCGGTCTCCGCCGCGCGGGATGCCGCGACGCCCAGCGCCGTAGCCCCTACGCTCTCGGTGATCTCCCAGCTGTCGTTATCGGTTCTGGCCACGCTCACGTCCTCCCGGTTGACACACGTCTGGCGCGACCTTACGTGAGCGAGCTGTCCGCAGGCTGTGGCCGACGGCGGCACCCCGCTACCGTTTACCCGCAGGTGAACAAGCTGTCCGTCAGGTTCATGCACGCTTGCCCGGAGGTATCCGGTTAAGTTGTCCGCGGGCCGCCAACTGCGGCCTCCGGGCCCAGGGATCTCGAAGGATCATGGTCATGCGAGTTGACGGACGCGACATCAGCGTTTCTGGCAGCTTGCTGCAACCGGTGAACCGGCGGACCAATGACATTCTGCGGCTGATCCTGGCCACCGCCGTTCTCGCGATGGTGATCACCGGTTCGCTGGTCACCCGCCCGCGCTGGATTCGGCTGGAGAAATCCGTCTCCGAGATTGTCGGGGTCTTGTCCCCCACCCAATCCGACGTGGTTTACCTGTTGTACGGATTCGCCATCCTGGCGTTGCCGTTCATGATTCTGATCGGCCTGATCGTCGGCCGGCAATGGAAACTCTTGGGCGCCTACGGAGCCGCCGCGATTCTCGCGGCACTCCCGTTGTCGATCACCAGCAACCGCCTCGCCGCCCCCCGATGGCACTTCGACGTCTCGGATCGGCTGAGCACGCTGCCGGCGCAGTTCCTCGACGACCCGCGTTGGATCGCGATGCTGGCCGCGGTGCTCACCGTGTCCGGTCCCTGGCTACCCGCGCGTTGGCGGCACTGGTGGTGGGGGCTGCTCCTCGCCTTCGTGCCGATTCACCTCGTCATCAGCGCCATCGTCCCGGCCCGGTCCTTGGTGGGGCTGGCGGTGGGATGGTTCGTCGGCGCGGTGGTGGTGCTGGCCGTCGGAACTCCGGCGCTGGAAGTGCCGCTGGTGGCCGCGGTCCGGGCGATGGCCAAACGTGGATTCGTCGTGTCGCGGCTGATGGTGGTCCGGCCTGCCGGACCCGGTCCGCTTGTGCTTTCCACCGATTCCGGGGACCCCGATTCGACGGCAGCGATCGAGTTGTACGGCCCGCATCAGAGCAGTGGTGGTGCGCTGCGCGAACTATGGCGCAAGATGCGGCTGCGCGATACGGAGACCGCGCCCCTGCAGGCCTCGATGCGTCGCGCGGTCGAGCACCGCGCGTTGATGGCCATCGCCATCGGCGAGGTGGGCGTGGCCAACACCTCGACGATCGCCTTCGCGACGCTGGACCGGGGATGGACGCTGTACGCGCACAAGCCCATTCGGGGGATCCCGCTGGACGAATGCACGAAGACGACGCCGGTCGCGCGGGTGTGGGAATCGCTGCGAAAGCTGCACGACTATCAGATCTCACACGGCGACCTGCGCTGCAACGAGATCACGGTCGACGACGGCACGGTGCTCTTCGGTGGGTTCGGCAACGCCGAATACGGCGCCACCGACGTCCAGCTCCAATCCGACATCGCCCAGCTCCTGGTGACAACGTCGGCGCTCTACGACGCGAAATCGGCGGTCCGGGCGGCGATCGACACGTTCGGCAAAGACAGCATCTTGACCGCATCCCGTCGGCTCACCAAATCCGCTGTGCCCAAACGAGTCCGGAAGTCGGTGGGCGATGCGGCCGGCGTCATCTCGGCCGCTAGAGCCGAAGTCAAATCGCAAACCGGTGCAGATGAGATACAGAAGCAAACCATCACCCGCTTCACCCGCAGCCAAGTCGTTCAGCTCGTCTTGCTCGGCGCGCTGGTCTATGTCGCGTACCCCTTCATCAGTACCGTGCCGACGTTCTTCAACGAACTCAGAACGGCGAACTGGTGGTGGGCGCTACTGGGCATGTTCATTTCGGCCATGACGTATGTGGGCGCGGCGGCCGCATTGTGGGCCTGCACCGACGGGACGGTGAACCTTCTGGAAGCTATCAATAGCCCAGGTAGCCAACACCTTTGCCGCCACCACCACCCCAGCCGGGGTCGGCGGGCTGGCGCTGAGCACCCGGATATTGCAGAAGAGTGGTCTCAGCGTCATGCGGGCCACCGCCGCGGTGGCGCTGCAGCAATCGGTGCAGGTGATCATGCACCTGGTATTGCTGATTTTGTTCAGCACGGTGGCGGGCGCGTCGATGGACCTTTCGCATTTCGTGCCGGATGCCACGGTGCTCTACCTGATCGCGGGTGTGGCCCTGGGCATTGTCGGCACATTTCTGTTCGTGCCCACGCTCCGGAGCTGGCTGGCGACGGCGGTGCGCCCGCCGCTGCAGGAGGTAGCCAAGGACCTCATCGAGCTTGTCCGTGAGCCCAAGCGACTCGCGCTGATCGTACTCGGTTGTGCCGGAACGACTCTCGGTGCAGCGCTGGCACTGTGGTCCAGTGTCCAGGCCTTCGGCGGCGGCGCGACGTTCGTCACCTGCACCGTGGTGACGATGGTCGGCGGCACGCTGGCCTCGGCCGCGCCGACGCCCGGCGGTGTGGGCGCCGTCGAAGCGGCGTTGATCGGTGGGCTGGCCGCCTTCGGTGTGCCCGCCGCCGTCGGAGTGCCGTCGGTGCTGCTGTATCGGGTGCTCACCTGCTGGCTACCTGTCTTCATCGGCTGGCCGGTGATGCGGTGGCTCACCGAGAACGACATGGTCTAGCCGGCCGGCCGAATACCCGACTAGCAACTTTTCCCCGACGATGTCGGCTAGTCTCATTCCGCGTGGCTGACGCTGGTGCCAGCCCAATTCTCGGGGAGAAGTGATTGATGAAATATTTCACCACAGCAACCATCACCGTGGCGCTGAGTTTGGCGCTGGCGGGTTGCGGCTCTGACAAGAAGTCAGACACCAAGACGTCAACATCGACGAGCACGTCGACGTCGACATCAACGACCACGACGACCACCAGTGCGACGCCGGGCGCACACGCCAACAAGTCCATCGCTGACTACATCGTCGAGAACAAGATCACCGAGACTCCGGTCCACCGCGGCGATCCCGGTCCAGCCATCGACTTACCGGTCCCCGCGGGCTGGCAGATCGGGCAGGACACCAGCGCGTCTTACGGCGGCATCGTTCTGGCGCAGCCTGCCAATCCCGCCGATCCGCCCACCATCGTGGCGATCTTCTCGAAGCTCACCGGTAACGTCGACCCCGGGAAGATCATCCAGTACGCACCCGGAGAGCTGCAGAATCTACCTGGCTACCAGGGCTCCAACGGCAGTGCGTCCACGCTCGGCGGTTTTCAGGCCTGGCAGCTGGGCGGCACGTACACCAAGGACGGCAAGACGCGCGCCGTCGCGCAGAAGACGGTGGTGATTCCGATCCAAGGCGCGGTCTACGTGCTGCAGTTCGACGCCGACTCGCTGCAGAGCGACCAGGGTCCGTTGATGGACGCCACCAACGTCATCGACGACCAGACGACCATTACCTCCTAACGCACCCAACGAGCAGCCGGATCGCGCCGCGGAGACGAACACGCTCCGCGGCGCTTTCCGGGGAGCGTGCGGCTGGACGCACATTCGGCATCGGGTGCCGAGTGGGCCCCGCAGATAAATCTCTGCACCACAAAGCTGCGATTGGCCTTACGGTGTGTGCATGGCAGAAGAGTCGTACGCGATCGACGCCGGGCATCCACCGTCGGCCTTGCTCAAGCTCGTCAACCCGATACTGGGCTTCCTGCTGCGCACCCCGCTCGCCGGCCCCGCGCGCAAGCAGCTGATGGTGCTGAGCTTCACCGGGCGAAAGACGGGGCGGCCGTTCACACTTCCGGTGAGCGCCCATGTGATCGACAACGATCTGTATGCGCTGACCGGCGCGGCGTGGAAGCAGAACTTCCGCGATGGCGCGCCGGCCCAGGTCGTCTACGACGGCAAGTCAACGGCGATGCGCGGCGAGCTCATCACCGACCGTGCCATCGTCGTCCGACCTGTTTAAACGCTGCGCCGAGTCGTATGGCGTCCGGCGTGCGCAAACGATGATCGGGTTGAAATTCCGCGACCAGCGCATCCCCACCCTCGAGGAGTTCGGCGAGGCGGTCGACCGCATGAAATTGGGCGCGGTCCGGCTGACTCCGGCCGGGTAGGGCGTCGCCAGCCACCCCGCCGCGCGCCCGACGTCGGGCGTGCAATGACGGCGTTGAGAAGTGCGCTAGGGGCGGAGAATCGGCGGCTTTGCCGCCCAGGACGCACACTCGACACCCAGCGTGCACACTCGTGTCGGTCGCCGCATTACCCACCCAGTCCTGCGCCCGCGGCGGCGCGCGTCCGGCTGATCACCGGTCGGTCAAACCCGGCATCGCACACCACCTGCCGCACCGTCTCCCCCACCAGCTCCGTGCGGTCGACCGGAACCAAGGCGATCACACAGCCGCCGAAGCCGCCACCGGTCATCCGGGCCCCCAGCGCACCCGCCCGGACCGCGGTATCGGCGATCAGGTCGATGTGCTCCGTCGTGATTTCGAAATCGTCGCGCATTGACGCGTGCGAAGCGGTCAGGATCCGCCCGGCCGCGGTGAGATCCGAATCACCCAGCGCATCAACAAAATCGAGCACCCGTCGATTCTCGGTCAGCACGTGGCGGGCACGACGTGCGTCGACCGGGTCGGCCACCGCAGCCAGTATCGAGAGCCCGCGATCGGCGACCTCACGCAGTGACGACGCCCCTAGATCGGCGGCCGCCCGCTCGCACGACGCACGCCGGGCCGCGTAGTCGCCGCCGGCGTGACGATGGCGTGCCCGTGAGTCGATCAGCAGCAGCCCAACACCGCGACCGTCCGGGTCGAAGGCCACCGGCTCAACGGTGACGTCGCGGAAATCGATCAACAACGCCGTCGATGCCTCCCCGAACAGCGAGGCCAGCTGGTCAAGCAAACCCGTTGGGGCACCGACATAGTCATTCTCGGCACGCTGGGCCACGCGCGCCTGTTCCTTGGGGTCGATGCGCACACCGGTAGCCGAAGTGATCGCGCCCAGCACCGCGCACTCCAGCGCAGCCGACGAAGAAAGGCCCGACCCCATCTCCACCTCGCTGCTGATCGACATCGCGCCACCGGGCACCGGGTGTCCGGCCTGACGCAGCGCCCACATCACCCCGGCCACGTAACCGGCCCAGCCTTCCACGTCACCGGGAGCGGTGCCGAGCAGAATGCGTACCGGGCCCGTCGGCGCGGCCGCTGTTCACGGTGATTGCGTCGCTGCGGTCGGGGGCTGAACGTTGCCACGGTGCGCTGCGGTAACGCGATCGGCAGTGCGAACCCGAGGTTGTAGTCGGTGTGTTCCCCGATCAGGTTGATCCGCCCCGGAGCGGCGTAGCGGACGGTTCGGTCACCGGCCGAGCTCCCGCAGCCGCTGGGCCACACTCTCGGGCGTGACGTCACTGATGAAGGCGCCCATCGCCGATTCGGACGCCGCCAAGTACTTGAGTTTTGTTGCGCTGCGCCGGATCGACATCAGTTCGACGTGGAAGTAGCCGTCGGCCTGGGCATCGGTGTCCGTGAATTGATGCAACGCCGAAATGTATGGCAGCGGAGCTGAATACATCCGATCGAACCGCCTCAAGCACGTCGAGATAGACGTGCGCGAACGCATCCAGTTCCTCCTCGCTTAATTCGACGAGGTTGTGCACGAACCTGTTTGGGTAGATGTGCACCTCGACCGGCCAGCGCGCCGCAAACGGCACGAAGGCGGTGACCAGCTCGGTGCGCGCGACAATACGACTGCCGTCGGCGACCTCCCGCGCCAGCAGGTTGGCGAAGAGATTGCCGCCGTGACGAATTCGATATTGGTGCGCCTGCTCCAGCATGGCGGCGGTTCGTGGCGTCAGATAAAGGGGTAGCCGTAGATCTGACCATGCGGATGGGTCAGTGTCACGCCGATTTCCTCGCCACGGTTTTCAAAACAGAACACCTGCTCGATGCCCGGCGCGGCCATCAGGTCTGCGGTGCGGTGCCGCCATGCCTCAAACACCACCCGAGCATGCGCCGGTTCCAGCTCCGAGAATGACCCGGTGTGGTTGCTGGAAAAACAGATCACCTCCGGTCCGGCCGTGTCCCGGCTCACAGACGAAGTCGTCACGGCCGGCACCGCCCACCGGCTGGCCGGCGCCGGACAGACTCGGGAACCGATTCTCGAAAACGACGACGTCGTAGTCGGGCGCCGGTACCTCGCTGGTCAGTCCGGTCGGGCCCGGACACAGTGGGCACTGCTCGGCGGGCGGCTTGTAGGTGCGGTCTTGGCGCAGTGCCGCGATGATCACCCACTGCCCGGTTGACCGGTCGAACCGCAACTGCGACTGGTTCGGGTCGCGCTCCGGTAAGGGCCTGCGATCGGCGACCGGCGCCGGGCAGTGGCCGGGTAACGCAAAGAACAGCAGGTCACGGCCATCTGCCAGTTTGCGCGCGTCGGCGCTGTCACGATGTCGAAGACTAGCGTGGCCGATGTCGGCGCAGTTCGGGTAACTATGTGATGTCCAACAGACGAAAGGGGGTCACTCCGATAGCCCTTTTCTTCGAGCGTGCGCGAAATTGGTGGATCGGCTCCGATCCCGGCCTGTTGCGACTGCGATCGGCTCTCCGGACGACGGCCGCGCTGGCCTGCTCCCTGGTGGTGCTCTCGCTACTGACGAAAGCGACAGGCCAGCCGCTGACCGTCGCATTGCTGGGTGTCGTCATCACGATGATTGCCGCCCGGTCCGTCAATGAGCCAGACCCGCACCAGCAGCGGATCACGATGGCGCTGCTGCCGGTGCCCGGGGCGCTGTCCATCACCGCGGCGACGCTGCTGGCTCCGCATGCGATCGTGGCCGATGTCGTCTTCGTGGCAGTGGTGTTCTGTGCGGTCTACATCCGCCGCTTCGGGGCCCGCGGCAGGGCGCTGGGCATGGTCGCGTTCATGTCCTACTTCATGACCTTGTATCTGCGGGCCGGCCTCTCGGAGTTGCCCTGGCTGATCCTGGCCATCGTGGTCGGGACGGTGTGCACGTTTGTGATGGGCACCTACGTGCTGCCCGATCAGCCAGAACGCGTGCTGCACTCCACTATTCGAGCGCTGCGCGCGCGGATGGCGATCGTGATCGACACCACCGCTGAAGCGGTACGCGACCGGCCGCCTCGACGAACGGCGGCGCCGCCACATGCGCACCCGCACCATCCGGCTCAACGAGACCGCGCTGATGGTGCAGGACCAGATCGAGGACAAAGCCAACCCCGCCATGCGCTATCGCGGGATAACCGCCGAACAACTCTCTCCCTGGCTGTTCGACGCCGAACTCGCCGTCGAATGGGTCGCCACCGCGGGCCGGCGGGCGGCGGCGGTCGCCTCGGAAAATCCCGCGGCGATACCGGCCGTAACCCGTGCCGACCTGGTCACGGCGCTCTCCCTGCTGTCGCGCGCGATGCGGGTACCACAGGAAGGCGGCCTTCGGCAGGCCGCGACCCACGCTCAACGGGTCCTTGACCGCCAACTGAGCTCCCCCGCGACCGATGACGAGGGCGACGCCGCGGTGCGCCGCCTCGCCTTGGCGATCATCAATGCGGCCACCGCGACGGCTGAAGTGCGGGCACTCGTCGAGGGCGCCGTCGCCGGTCACGCCGCCCCCGTCGAGAGCGCCGACAGCGCGGTGCCGCCCACACTCGACGACGAGCGACCGGAGCACGGCCTGCGGCAGACCACCCGGCAGGCCATCCAGGTCGCCGTCGCCGCGTCGCTGGCCATCGTGACCGGCGAATTGTTGGCCCCCACCCGTTGGTACTGGGCGGTGATCGCGGCATTCGTGATCTTCGCGGGCACCAACTCCTGGGCCGAAACACTCACCAAAGGCTGGCAACGGCTGCTCGGCACCATGCTCGGCGTGCCCGCCGGCGTGTTGGTGGCCACGCTGTTCGCCGGCGACAAAACCGCATCGCTGGCCGCGATCTTCGTATGTCTGTTCTGCGCCTTCTATTTCATGACGGTCACCTACAGCCTGATGACCTTCTGGATCACCACGATGCTGGCGTTGTTGTACGGCCTGCTCGGCCAGTTCTCCTTCGGGGTGCTGATGCTGCGGATCGAAGAGACCGCGATCGGTGCCGTGATCGGAATCGCTGTCGCCATCCTGGTGCTGCCGACGAATAGCCGAACCGCCATCCGCACCGACACCAAAACTTTTTTGACCAGCCTTTCCGACCTGATCGAAATCTCCACGGCCACGATGTTCAGCGGTGACGAGGCGGTGAGCCCGACCGAGCAAGCCCGCCAGCTCGACCGAAACCTGCAGCAGTTCCGGATCACCGCCAAGCCGCTGCTGGCAGGTGCCGCCGGCCTCGCCAGCCGCCGCAGTATCCGGCGGGAACTTCGGATATTCACCGCGTGCGATCGATATGGGCGGAGCCTGGCCCGCAACAGCGAGCGGTACCAGGATCCCGTTGGCTCGCAACCGCTTTGCGATGCCTTCTCCTCGGCCGCGGGGCAGACACGACGCAACATCGACGCATTGATCGCGATCGTCGACGGCGCGGGCGCGCTGACCGTCGATTCCGCGACCGACGACCTTGACTCCGCCGAATGCCGAGCTCGCCATCACGACGACGAGGGCGAGCTGCGCATCGATACCCGACGATTCCTCACCGCGGTGCACGCACTTCGCCAGATCGAACGGTCGATCGTGACCGCGGCGATAAATCTCGGTGCACGTGACAGCCTGAAAGTTTCTAGTCCAACAGTGACCGGCTAGATCACCGAAAGGCGCGGCAGCATGAAAATCACCGGCAACACCATCTTCATTCCCGGCTCGACCAGCGGGATCGGCTTGGCGCTGGCGCTGCGCCTGCAGGCCAAGGGCAACACCGTCATTGCCGGGGGCCGCAGGACCGAATTGCTCGAGCAGATCGCCGCGGAACATCCCGGTATCCATACCGTGCGGATCGACACCGCCGACGCCGCAAGTGTGCGCTCGGCCGCCGACGAGGTGCTGGCGCGTCACCCCGGACTCAACGTCGTCATCGCGGTGGCGGGCATCATGAAGATCGAGGACTGGCATCACCCCGACACGTTCCTCGAGTCGGCCGAATCGACCATCACCACCAACGTGCTGGGACCGATCCGCCTCATCGCGGCGTTCGTCGAACATCTGCAAAAGCAGCCGGCAGCTACCATCATCACCGTCTCGTCGGGCCTGGGCTTCGCGCCGCTGCGGGTCACGCCGAGCTATAACGCCTCCAAGGCTGCCATTCACATGCTCACTGAGTCGCTGCGTCTGCAACTGGCCGACTCGACGGTCGAGGTCAAGGAACTCGTGCCGCCTTCCGTGCAGACCGATCTGGTTCCCGGACAACGGGACAACGACGCCGCGATGCCACTGAACGATTTTCTCGACCAGGTCATGCAGTTGCTGGAAAACGAACCCGACAGCAAAGAGATCCAGGTGGAGCGCGTCAAGTTCCTGCGCTACGGCGAGGCCCGCGGCGACTACGACAAGGTGATCGCGGCGCTCAATGCCAGCGACCCGCACGGCAAATAGCCCGCCGTGACTGATCATTTGGTCTTATGTGTATGCCCAGCCGCCGCTAAGCGCTAGCATCTCCTCACCGCCCGCAATCCCCGAGGAGCACATCCATCGCCACTCCGAGCCTCCCGCCGGGATTCGACTTCACCGATCCCGACATCTACGCCCACCGGTTACCGGTGCAGGAGTTGGCGGAACTGCGCCGGGCGGCGCCGATCTGGTGGAATGAGCAGCCGCTCGATCGGGGCGGGTTCGGCGACGGCGGCTACTGGATGGTGACCAAGCACCGCGACATCCGCGATGTATCGCTGCGCACCGACATCTTCTCGTCGGCGACGAAATCCATCGTGCCGCGCTACCGGGAAGATCAGGCGCAGGGCCAGATCGAAGCCGGCCGCACGTCGATGATCATGATGGACGATCCCGAACACGGCCGGTTGCGCAAGATCGTCGCCCGCGGCTTCACCCCGCGAGCCGTCGAGCGACTGCGCGCCGATCTCAGTGAGCGCGCGCGGCAGATCGCAGAACACGCCGCGGCGGAAGGCTCGGGCGACTTCGTCCTTCAGGTGGCCTGTGAGTTGCCGCTGCAGGCCATCGCCGGCCTGCTCGGGGTGCCGCCGGAGGACCGCGGCAAGCTGTTCGACTGGTCCAACAAGATGGTCGGAAGCGAAGACCCGGAGTTCGCCGACTCCGACGCACTCACCTCAGCGGGCGAATTGATGTGGTACGCAATGCAATTAGCGGCCCGCAAAGCCGAGGATCCGGGCGATGACATTGTTACGACGCTGGTCCAAGCCGACGCCGACGGTGACGGGCTTTCCGACGCGGAGTTCGGCATGTTCGTGGTCACGCTCGGCATCGCCGGCAACGAGACGACCCGCAACTCGATCACGCAAGGGATGATGGCCTTCACCGACCATCCCGACCAGTGGGAGCTGTTCAAGCAGCAGCGGCCCAAGACCGCGGCCGATGAGATCATCCGGTGGGCCACCCCGATCACGGCGTTTCAGCGCACCGCGCTGGCCGACACCGAGCTCGGCGGTGTCGCGATCAAGAAGGGCCAGCGGGTGGTGATGTTTTACCGCTCAGCCAATTTCGACGAAGAGGTCTTCGACGACCCGTACGCCTTCGACATCCTGCGCAGCCCCAACCCACACCTCGGATTTGGCGGCACCGGGGCGCATTACTGCATCGGCGCCAACCTGGCACGCATGACGATCGACATCATGTTCAATGCGATCGCCGACCACATGCCCGACCTGACTTCCGCGGGAGACCCTCAGCGGCTGCGGTCACCGTTCATCAATGGCATCAAACACTGGCAGGTCGACTACAATTGCCCAGCGGCATAGTCCGCGGCGGCGCTCACTAACCCGGCGACCAACACCGCAGCTCGTTGACATCAGAGGCGCTGGCCATACATTGTCTGGAAAGTTGTCCGCGAGCCTCACGCCCCGCGGATTCCGGGCTAAGGAGACCGCCATGGCCGTCGGTACCGCTCCCGCAAGTGTTTTCGACGCCGACCTCCCCGCGCTGAGTTACGACGCCGCGGAGACTCCCGCGGACATCTATCCCCGCATCGAAGCCGCACAACGCCAGGCCCCGATCGCGCTCGGGCCCTACGGACCCGAGGTGCTCTCCTACCGCCTGGTGCGCTCCGTACTTCGCGATCACCCGGTTCCAGATCCCGCCCGGCATCAATCTGTTCGTCCAGGGCATCACGTCAGGCCCGTTGTGGGACAAGGTGGTCAACAGCTTGCTGTGCCTGGAAGGCGATGCCCACCATCGGCTGCGCAGTCTGACGTCCAAGGCGTTCACCCCCCGGGCGACCCTACGCCTGCACGACACCATGGCCGACCTGATGAACGAGCTCGTCGATCAGGTTGCCGACGCGGGGAGCTGTGACATCGTTACCGACATCGCTCGCCCCTACCCCGTCCCGATCATCTGCGCGCTACTTGGTGCACCACGCGAGGATTGGCAACAGTTTTCGCTGTGGGCCGACGAGATCTTCAAAGCCTTCAGTTTCAACGTCGATCTCCGCGAACTCGAGCCCGGCGTCATGCGCGCGTGGGACGAGCTCGACGACTATGTCGACGATATGGTCGCCCGCCGCCGGCACAGCCTGACCGACGACCTGCTTTCCGACCTGATCCGCGCCGAGGATGACGGTGATCGCCTCAATGCCGCCGAACTGCGCATGCTCGCCGGAGGTCTGTTGCTGGCGGGGACGGACACCACCCGCAACCAGGTGGGCGCCTCGGTGCAGGTCCTCTGCGAGCACCCCGAGCAGTGGCAGCTGCTCAAGGAGAATCCCCAACTGGCCATGCACGCGGTCGAGGAAACCATGCGCCACTCACCGATCGCCTGCGGAACTCTTCGGCTGGTGATCGAAGATGCCGAGCTTGACGGCTATCTCTTCCCCGCCGGCACCATGGTGTTGGTGAATACCGCTGCGGCCAACCGAGATCCGGATGTCTACGAAGACCCACACCGGGTCGACATCACTCGCGAGGGGACACCGCCCATCCTGACCTTCGGCGGCGGTATTCACTACTGCCTGGGCGCCAACCTGGCCCGCCGTGAGCTCGCTGAAGCACTGACCGTTCTGTCCCAACGGTTGGTGAACCCGCGTATCTCCGGACCGGTGCCATGGAAGCCGATGGTGAGCCTGAGCGGGCCGACGAGCCTGCCCATCGAGTTCGAAGTGAACCGATAGTCGTCGGCCGTCCGCCCGCGTAGGGTCCAAGGGGTGAAAGAGCGCAAGACGGCCGACGGCGCGGTTCTTGTGTCACCGGACAACTTCATCAGGGCCGAAAGCGACTTGTATTTCGGCAATGTAGTCACGGACGGTGGACTGGGCACGCTCGTCCACAACCGAGAACTCACGCCGCTGGACAAGCAGCTGGTGGTGCGGTCAAACCGCGACACGCTGTATTCGGCAGGCGTCTTCGACCTTGATGCCGGGCCAATCACGATATCGCTGCCCGACCCCAGCGGGCGGTTCATGTCGATGCAGGTGATCACCGAGGACCAATACGTGCCCGCTGTGTTCTACGGGCGGGGCCGGCACACTCTTAGCCGCGACGACGTCGGCACGCGGTATGTGATGGTTGTCATCCGCATCCTGGTCAACCCCCATGACGATGCCGATCTTGAGACGGTCCACGCGCTACAAGACGCTGTCGGGTTGCAGCAGGACGGCGCGGGCAGTTTCGAGATCCCGCAGTGGGATCCGGTCAGCCAGAAGACGGTACGAGACGCGCTCGTTCAACTCGCCGCCACTATGTCGAACTTCTCGGGGATGTTCGGCACCGAGGAGGACACCGAACCGGTGCGCAGGCTGATCGGCGCGGCAACGGGATGGGGCGGCAACCCGGAAAGAGATGCCGCCTACTTCGGCGTCCATCCCGCCAAAAATGACGGCGCCACCGTATATCGCCTTACCGTGGACGACGTGCCGGTCGATGGGTTCTGGTCGGTCACCGTCTACAACAAAGACGGCTATTTCACGCCGAACGCGGAAAACGCCTATTCGCTGAACAACATCACCGCGCAACGCGACATCGGCGGCACCATCACCATTCAATTTGGCGGCTGCGATGCCCAGACATCCAACTGCTTGCCGATCACTGCGGGATGGAACTACCTGGTCCGTTTATACCGACCGCAAGAAAAGATCCTCACTGGCGAGTGGACTTTCCCGGAGGCACAACCGGTTTCGTGATCGTGCAGTTGTGAGAAAGACCGCACGAGTCGCGGTCGCACTGAACCCGCTTTACGCTCCTGGTTACACGAAGTTAACGGGGGTTTGCTGATGCGTGCGTACCAGGGGCGAAGTATGTCCGGAACTCGTCTTGCCCTGTTCGGGCCGGCCGTCTGTCTGGTCATCGCCTCTTGTTCGGAGACCGCGTCTCCACCGGCGGCAACATCGACGACCGAGACGTCTACTTCGACGACCACCACCAGTTCGGTTCCGCCACCACCGCCGATATCCGGCCCTTTGGAGAAAGACTGGAAAAGCTACGGCGGAACGGCCTACTTCGGTTGTCCGCGACGAATTCACGCCCAGCAAATCCGCGCTCGAGGACATTCGCCCAAAAATATTCGATACGAAAACAGGACAATACGTCGCGCCGGCCCTGCCCGCGATTCCTCGCCGGCGAGAACGTCACCGGAGCCATGTGCGCGCTGTCGGGCACGGCGGACGAATGAAGGTCGTGTATGTGGTGGCGACCGTCAAACCGGCGCAGGCGCCGCAGCCCGACGTCGCCAAGACCACCGCATACGCCTTCGACTTCAAGACGGGTCAGCAGGTGATGACGAAGGAACTGCAACCACCGATTCCCGAGTTGAAATTGACCGACGCCAAGCAATGGCGGCTTGGCGCAACGACATCCGGCGTGGCGTGGATCAATGCCTTCACCGATGGGCATGCTACGGCTTCACCGCCACGGACGGTCATTCTTTCCGGTGCCGACTTATCCGTGACGTGGAGCGATCCTGCGCCCGGTCACGTCTGGCAGGATGTGCTGTCGTTCCAACGAAACACGCAAGCCGGCAAGACCTCTGGCGCCGAGCTGCGCCGCCCGTCGGGCGAAGCGATCTATCAGGACAACGATGTGGTGACCGTCGATGCCGAATTATCGGACGGGCCAGACAAATTGGTGAAGATCACCCATCGGGACTCCCCCAACGTCGTGTCGACCATGTTTTTCGACCTGAATTCTAAAACCATCATCAAGGTCGGAGACTCCGACCGGATCTCCGGCGGCGGATTAGCCGCGACGTTGTCGGACGGAAGGCTGTTCGTCGATGGCCGAGACTCGACTGATTCGCAATTCGGATTCGGAGTGTGGAACCTGCGCACCCAGCAGTGGGAGTTGCTCAAGAATCGAGAGGACGCCAAGAAGCTGCCGATCTCCAAAGTGGCATTCTTCGGCGACCATCTCTACGTCACGAATACCGGCCAAACGTTCTCGTGTACTCGCCCTGCCCGCTCCCGATCCGGTCTCGACGAACTGGACCATCCGGCCCTTCGAGCGGATATCGGGTTGGACGCTGGTCTGCCGCGGCGAAACCACCGCAGGCGGAGAGTGCAAGGAAATCGTCATGGTGCAAGACCAGGACGGTCACTACCCCGGCCCCTGGTTCTGACGCCGACCTGCGGGAAATGTCATTATCAAATAAGTGATAGTGCTTCTCGTATTGCGAGAGTACGTTATCGATGTATGAAAACGGTGCGTAGCTTCTGCCGCATTTGCACGTCTGTCTGCGGCATTCTCGTCGACGTCGACGGGGACGAGGTGGTCCGCGTTCGCGGCGACCAGGACCACCCGTTTTCGCACGGTTACTGCTGCCCGAAGGGGCGGGCGTTGCCGGAAATGCACCACCACCCGGATCGGCTCGAGCGACCGCGGATTCGGGTGGACGGCCGGCAGCAAGACACCACCTGGGACGTCTGTCTCGATGATCTGGGCAGCCGACTGAAGGACATCATCGACCGGCACGGGCCCGCATCGGTCGGCTTCTACTTCAGCACCATGGAGAGTGCCGGGTTCCGGATGGCCGAAGCCTTGCACGCCGCGATCGGCACACCGGCGAAGTTCAGCCCGCTGACCATCGACGGCACCGCCAAACCTCTGGTCTCCGATTTGGTGGGTGGGTTCATGGGCTTGTCCGGCCGAACGGATTTGGACAGCTGCGATTTTCTGATGCTCGTCGGCATCAACCCGGTGGTCTCACATGGCCACGCGATCTCGATGCCCAACCCGACCGGCACGGTGCGCGACATCGCCAAGCGCGGGCAGGTCTGGGTGATCGACCCGCGGCGAACCGAGACCGCGCGACTGGCCTCGGGCCATCTGGCGCCGCGCCCCAGCACCGACCACGCGGTGCTGGCCTACTTGGTGCGCGAAATTCTGCGCGACGGCATGAAAACGGATGTACACGTTCAAGGCATCGACGAACTGGCTGCCGCGGTTGAGCCGTTCACCCTCGAACACGCCGCGCAGGCTCGCCGACGTGCCGGCAACGGAACTGGCACGACTGTGCGCGGCGGTGCGCGCCGCCCAATGCGTTGCGATCGAAACCGGCACCGGCGTCACGATGACGGCTGACCGGGCCAATGTCACCCAGTGGCTGGCGTGGGTGCTGATGATCCTCACCGGCGCGATGAACCGGCCCGGCGGCACCTGGTTCCATCCCGGATTCGCTTACCAGCTTGAAACTTTCGGCGAGTTACTGCCAATCACTCCGATCGAGGGATCGTTCGGCCCCGGTCCCCGCAGCCGCCCGGAGGCCCAGGCGTTCATCAACGAATGGCCGTGCGCCGCACTGCCCGACGAGATCGCCGCCGGAAATATCCGCGCACTGATCAACGTCGGCGGCAGTCTGGTCACGTCGTTCCCCGAGACGGGCAAGTTGATCCCGGCATTGCAGAACCTCGAGGTCTTCGCGACTACCGAGATCATCGACAACGAGACCACGCAGTTGGCCACCCATGTGCTGCCGACCAAGGATCCCCTGGAACGCCCGGACATCACCATTCACGACATTCTGAGCTCGCAAGTGTCGGTGCAATACACGTCGGCGGTCGTCGAGCCGGTCGGCGAGCGGCGATCGATGTGGTGGGTCTTCGCTGAACTCGGCCGACGGCTCGGCTATGACCTCGGCAGTCTCGGAGATCCCGGACAGCAGCACCGACGACGACGTCATCGCCGTCCTGCTGGCCGGTGCCCGCACCAAGTACGACGAAGTGGCGGCCACGGGTTGGGCGGAAGTGCCGCGTGAGCTACCGGCGGCGTGGGTCGACGACCATATCGAGCGGATGGGCGGCTGGCGGCTGGCCCCGCCGCTGCTCGTCGATCAACTCGCTGCTCTCGAGCCACCACCACCTCTGGTGATGGTGCCGCGCCGTCAGCGCCGGAAGCTGAACGGGCAACTCGATTTTCTCGGCGAGCCCCCGGAGATCTTGATCAGCCCCGAGGACGGCGCCGCCGCGGGCGTCGTGAGCGGTCGGCCCGTAACCGTACGCAGCGCCAGCGGAGAGCTGACCGGCGTCGCGAAGGTCGACGCAGCGATGCGGCGCGGGGCGGTCTCGATTCCGCATGGCCACCACGTGGCCAACGTCAATCGCCTGACCAACAAGGACGACATCGACGTGGTGACCGGCATGGTCCGCTACTCCGGCATAGCCGTCAGCCTGCACCCGGCCTGAAACACCAAGAACACCAAGCACTTAGCCGATAGTGGCGCCAACGAATCGCTATCCGGTCGCCAAGATATCCCGATAGCGTTGCTGGGTTCCGGCCTCCACCGCATGCTGCCGCTCGAGCAGTATCGCGCAGCGCAACGCCAGGTCGAACGATCGATAGCAGTAGTGCGCTATGAGCGCCAGGTGCTTGAGTTGCTCATCGCTCATTGACTCCGCTTGGGTGAAGTCCCGGACGTAGACCATATCGGCTTCGAGGAGTTGGTTGAGGGGCCGGCGCGGATCCACGCAGGGCGCAATCGGCCATAGTTTGATCGCGGCGAAGCAGTGCGGAAGGAATCCCCGGCCGCGTAGCTCGGAGTCGACGTCGCCCAGAGTTGGCTGATCCTTGTAAAGCGTCATGAATGAGACCTCAGTCTGGATCGCGACCGTCTCGGCGAGCTTCGCCTTCCCGCCTCGAAAAACCGCGAGTTCGGCTCCTTGTACATCGATCTTCAGGAAGTCGAGCTGTTGAATTTCGGCAATGTCATCGAGTCTGCGGGCTTGCACGGGTACGCGTTCGATGACTTGCGCGGGCAGCTTGAGGTACTCGAATACGTCCAGCGCCACCGGGTCCGGTTCGAGCAGGCTCGTCATACCGGATCCGCGACAAATGTTCAGCGTGTGCGCATCGCCATCACCGACTACATACGGCAGGTAACGCTCGTGTCGGCCTTGGTTTCTCTGCAGCTCGAGCAGCGGCGCGTGCTGAGGCTCAAATCCCGTCACACGACATAGCCCCGCGGCAAGCATTGACGTGTATGGCGGCTCGGAATCGATCGGATTCGCGCCGACGTCTACTACGTCGGTGAGGCGTTGCGGGGCGACCAGGTTCCAGAACTCTGCGATCTTGCTGGTGCCATCTGGAATGTCCGCCAACACCACGCAGTCAAGTATTACAAGGCGGGGGCGGCGACCACCACGGGTCCGCGCTGCCACGCCCGCGCCAACGCCTGTTGCGCAATTGCCATTCCCCCAGATAACGCCGTAGCCCCAGCAATCGACGGAGCTCGATGGTGCGCAATGCCATCGTTTTCTCCCTTTGTCGGGGTAACAACATCGACGCTAGCTGAGGGAGGTTCGGCCGGGCTTTCGATCACCTATGTATCAATTGTGTCACCGCTGAGCTGCGGAGATGTTGCCTATCGGTTAAAGATAAAACACTCTCGGCGCGGGAAAGCGCCGCAGACAATAATGCTGATGTAATTTCAATTCAAGTCGCCCAACGTTGAACGATTCCCCCCGCCCCGCAGGATGGAGGACGCCAATGTACAAACGTGAAACCGACAAATGCCGCAAGTGCCATGGGCTTGCCGACGCCCTCGTCTGGTACCAGTACTCCTCCCGAGGGGACACGGTCGGAAGAATTATCCACCGGATCCGCTGCCGCAGCGGCTGCACGGGTTTGGTGGTGGCAGGGCCGGGCGCACGCAGCTAGCCCACGCCGGTCGAAGATAGTCGACCGGTCAGTTAATATTGGTGGCATGCCACGGCCGCCGAACCCTGAGGTGCGCCGCCGCCTGCTTGCGGCGGGACTCGACCTCGTGCACGCGCGCGGCTTCGCGGCCAGTGGCGTCAAGGACATCACCGAGGCGGCCGGTGTCCCGAAAGGGTCGTTCTACGCGTACTTCCCCAGTAAAGAGGCCTTCGCCGCGGCGATCCTCGACCACTACTGGTCCGACATCGAAATGCGGCTGCTACCAATCCTTGCCGCGGACGGATTGGCCCAGGAGCGAATCACCCGCTTCTTCCATGCGCTCGCCGACGAACACGAGTCGGGCGAGTTCCTGCTCGGCTGCCTGGTCGGCAACCTGTCGCTCGAGCTCGGCGGTTCCAGCGAATCGGTACGCGCCGAACTCGTCCGCATCCTCGACCGCTGGGACGCTGCACTGACAGCGTGTGTGCGTACCGGGCAGGACGGCGCCGGCGGCATCCGCGCGGACCTCGATGCGGCCGAGCTCGCCTCCCTGCTGATCGAGTCCTGGGAGGGCGCGGCCGTTCGCGGGAAGGTGACCCGCAGCCGCGCCCCGTACGAACGGTTCGAAACCATCACCGTGCCGGCACTGCTGAGCTGATCCGTGCGGTCAGAAAAGATGCTGTCGTCATCTCTTGATTTATAGACGACTGGTCATCTATTATTTGGGTACTACGAGCGTAAGGATCACCCTGATGACAGACCTGACCATCTACGCCGAACCGCAGAACCCCGCGCTGCCGAGCTCCGGCTTCGAGCTCGATCATCGAGCATGCCGCACTCGTCATCACCGATCCTCAGGTCGATTTCCTTAGCCCCGAAGGGGTTTCGTGGCCGGTGTTCGGTGACAGCGTCCGCGACAACAACACCGTCGCTCACATCGGCGAACTGTTCTGATGCGGCGAAGCTCGCGGGAATCACCGTCGCGGTATCGCCGCACTACTTCTATCCAACCGACAGCCAATGGCTGTTCGGTGATCCGCTCGAGAAATTCATGAGCGCCGTCGGCATGTTCGAGCGCCAGGGCGCGTACACGACCGACGGGCTTAGCCGGCTCCGGTGCCGATTTCCTGCCCGCCTACCGGCACCACATCCACGACGGGCAAACCGTGATCGCCTCTCCGCACAAGATCGTGGGCCCCGAGTCCAACGACCTCGTGCTCCAGTTGCGCAAGCGCGGTGTGAACCAGGTCGTGCTGGCCGGAATGGCCGCCAACCTGTGCGTCGAAGGCCACCTGCGCGAACTCATCGAGCAGGGCTTCGAGGTCGCCGTCGTCAAGGACGCCACCGCGGGCCCACGCCTGCCCGAGGGCGACGGCTACCTAGCCGCCCTGGTGAACTTCCGGTTCCTCGCCAGCGCCGTTTGGACCACAGCCGAGGCAACCGCCCAGCTGACGAAATCGGTTGACGCGGAACATCTTTCGCGCTAATCCTACCAACAAGGAGGCCGAACAACATGGCAACAATTGACAAGCTGTATCAGCAGAAATTCGCGTTGAACAACGGCGCCGAGATTCCGGCGCTCGGGTTCGGGACGTCGCTTTCCGACAACCGCAAGACGCGCGACGCCGTCAAAGCCGCGGTCGAGGTGGGTTTCCGCCACCTCGACGCCGCCGAGCGCTACCGCAACGAAGCGGAGGTCGGCGCGGCGCTCAAGGAGCTGTTCGCCGCGGGAACGGTCCGCCGCGAGGACCTGTTTGTCACCACCAAGCTGTGGAACAACAACCATCGACCCGAACGGGTCAAGCCTGCGCTGCAGGCCAGCCTGAACAGACTGGGGCTCGACGCGGTCGACCTGTATCTGGTGCACACGCCGTACGCGTTCCAGCCCGGCGACGACCAAGATCCCCGCGACGCGCACGGAGCCGTCATCTACGACGACGGAGTCACGTTGGAGGAAACCTGGGCCGCGATGGAAAGCCTTGTCGATGAGGGACTTACCCGCGCGATAGGCCTGTCCGACATCGACGCCGACGGCACCCGACGGATCCTCGACTCGGCCCGAATCAAGCCGGCGGTCGTGGAGGTCGAGTCACACCCCTACCACCCGCAATGGGAACTGCACGAATTCAACAAGACGGAAGGCATCGTCTTGTTGGCGTTCGCTTCGCTGGGGCACGCGCTGGAGCCGCGGCTGCTCGACGACCCGCTGATCGTGGACATGGCTCAGCGCTACGGCAAAACTCCCGCGCAGGTGTTGCTGGCCTGGGGGATTCAGCGCGGTAGCGCAGTGCTGACGGGATCCGTTAATCCGTCACGCATCCGCGAGAACTTCGACGTCACCGCGCTTCCCGAGAGCGCGATCCACGAGATCAACGAGCGCCTCGACACTCGCATTCGATTCAATTCCGTTGCGGACGGGGGAGTGCCGGGGTTTGCGGAGGTGCCTAACGGACTAGCCGAGGCGGTGTAACCCGCACCCTCCCGGCTCTCGACCCCACGCAGCGAGAGGCAATTATTGCGTGATCGACGAGCGCCCGCGGAGAGATCGTGAAAGCTTGGCAGGTCCACGGGATTGGTGAGCCGAATGATGTTCTACGCCAAGTGGATTCGGCAGCTGCCGGACCCGGGCGCCGAGCAGGTCAGAATCAAGGTCGCGGCGGCGGGACTCGGATTGCCCGATGTGTTGATGTGTCGAGGCACCTATCCGTTGACACCGCCACTGCCGTTTACGCCCGGGCAGGAGTTGGTCGGTACCGTCACCGCGGTTGGACCGGGCGTCGATATCGCCATCGGCACTCGGGTGCTGGGTGTCAGCGATTTCCTCAGCGGCAACGGGTCCTTCGCCGCCGAAGCTCTAGCGCAGGCAAGCAACGTTTTCCCGGCTCCTCCCGGCATGGACGACGCCGTCGCGGCAGGATTCTGGATTCCCAACATGACCGCATGGATCGGGCTGGTTGATCGTGGCGGACTCAAAGCGGGACAGCGTCTGGCGGTGCTCGGCGCCGCGGGCGGCAGCGGAGTCGCGGCAGTCCAACTCGGGAAGGCTCTGCATGCGGAGGTACTCGCCGTCGTCAGCGACGAAAAGAGGGCCGAATTCTGTCGATCACTGGGCGCCGACCACGTTGTCGTCGCCAATGGCGACACCGCCGCTGACGGAACTCCCCTCGCGCACGCGCTGCGAGAAGCGACCAACTGGGTCGGGGTCGACATGATCTTCGATCCTGTCGGCGGTGCGCAGGGCACCGCGGCCATGACCGCCCTGGCTCGCTACGGCCGGCATCTGGCCGTCGGTTTCGCCAGCGGCGCGTGGCCAACCCCCGACGTCCAAATGATGGTCCTGACGAATACGACGCTGGTTGGTGTGCTTGCGGCGGGCTACAGCCGTGAACACGTCGAAGG
Source organism: uncultured Actinomycetota bacterium (assembly GCA_963832935.1). GTDB lineage: Bacteria > Actinomycetota > Actinomycetes > Mycobacteriales > Mycobacteriaceae > Mycobacterium. The sequence goes on along the minus strand of CAWHWA010000002.1, from coordinate 498,678 downwards.
GATCCTGCGCGGCCTCGAGGAATTGGTCGACGCCGGTGCCATCCAGCAGGCGGTAGCTGAACGGGTGTCGTTCGAGGATATCCCCGAAGCGCTCACCCGACTTGGCGGACGGAAAGTCCTCGGCAAGATCATCGCCAAAATCGACGGCTCATGACGTGTGAGAGTCCACTGCCTCGTCGGTGGTGGTGCCGTTCAAGCGTGCGTCCGGACCGGTCAAGGCCGGACTGAACTTGAGAGCGTCCACGAGTTCGTCGATGGCTGTTGCTCCTTGCCCACCGAGAACGGCCTGCGAGAAGCAGGTCTCTAGATGGTTATGCAACATGACTCTGTTGGTGCGTTCCAGCGCCGACTGCACCGCAGAGATTTGCTTCATCACGTCCACGCAATAGGCGTCGGTTTCGAGCATGCGAATGATTCCGTCGAGATGTCCGCGCACGGTCTTCAGCCGATTGAGCGCCGCATTCTTTTTGGCCGTCAGCTCCTGAGCCATCACTGTTCCTTCTCGATGTCGTCGGGGTGACTCATCTCATTCGCCATGCTACCCCACCCCTCCCAGGGTGGGGTAGCATGGCGGCCATCATGCCATCAAGCACAGGAGGTTCAAGTCATGACCACCACGACCGACGCATCCCCACCGGCAGATGATTCCGGCGTTGCGACCGAACAACCCAAGAACTCCCAGCATCGGTCAAGTCGTCTGAACCAGGCATTGGCGTGGGTGGGCGTAGTCGCCGGAGGCTTGTTCATCGTCGCGGCGATCTTCTTCTCGGGGTTCTTCCTGAGTTGGGGCTTAGGCGGTCCGTCGGATGGACATAAGGGTGCGGCACCGATGGCGTGCTGCGACGAGATGAAAGCAGGCCAGCCGATGAAACCTGGCGCGATGCCGGCGCCCGGCGGCCAAATGAAACCAGGCGAGATGATGCCTGGCGGCATGATGGGACCGGGTCAACATCCGCCCACATCCACTCCCCCAAGCACCCCTCGGCCATAGCGCCGAGATGCACGCTGGAACAGCTCAGCGATGTCCGGGACGTGCACGCTGATGGCTGACAATGCAGCCGTGACGAATTTGGAGGCTATGCGATCATGATGTGGTTCAACGGAATTGGCTCGGGCTGGGCTGGCTGCACCGGGTTGCCGCTCATGGTAGTGCTCTGGGGCACCGTCATCACCGCCATCATCCTTGCAGTCCGTTTTCTCACCAAGCAACGAAGCGACCCGCTGGCGCTGAGGGATATGGGTTCCATCCGGATCGAGCATGGGTTGGCGGAAGGCTCTGCTCAAGGCGAGATCGACAGCCACCAATGGCACCGCCGATTGATGTAGTCGCACGGACAGCGTTGATCGCCAGAGCTCTTTCGCTGCAGCCACATCATCAAGCCGCCCGAGAGGTCATCACATGGCTAGATTCAGTCGGCGGGCAGGGCTCGCTGCGGTCGGTGCTAGCGCGGTCGTGGGTATCGGGTATGCACTTCGCGGAACCCTTGGTTCACCAGTCCTACGCATCCGCTTGACCGACGGCGGCATGATGGGCGTCGATGCCATAGACATGAGTCGCTACAGCGAGATGTTCAACCGACACAACGAAATAACCCGCACCGTCGAAGAAATCCCCGGCGGTATACGCACCACCACTCAATCAAATTTGCCTCATCTCGTGGCGCAACTCCAAGCGCACGTGTCCAGCATGTACCGCCACCTGGACCAGGACGAAGAGGTGATGTGCATGAGCACCAGCCTGCCAACGCTTTTCACGCACGCGAACGGGCTATAGATCGCCCGCAGTTGACATTTACCCCGACTGGTGTGATGGCTGAGAGACCTCAGATGATCCAGCCCTTACGCAAGCCGTCCGCGACACACGCCCAGGAGGTCACAGGCTTTGTGCGTGACGGGATGCCGCCGATGATGGCGCGCCATGATGGGCTCCGGGATGATGGGTCGCTGAGGGGATGGATAGAACGCATTCCTCGTAGCGGCGTCGAGGCAGGATCGGCCAGAAGTCGCCGCCTCCGATGGTGATCACCACGTCGGCACGCCTTCGCGCATGCATGGCGGCGGGGTTTACTCACTACACAGCAGGACCACGGATACACCGAGCCCTACCAGCCCAACCGCTGAAGAGACATTCGTCGTTTCATGTCGTGCAGCTCATTGGCCGCGATGCCCCTCTGCTCCACCGTCAACAAGCACCGTATGCCGAACACTTTGGTTTGGCAACGGGCCTCTTGAGGTACCCTGGGGAATGTGTGCGCGTAGCCGGTGAAGCCACTCGGAGCGAACTCCGTAGCCGCCAAGAAGGAGTTCGCCGATCGCGGTTTGGCCGGCGCGCGGATTAACCGGATTGCCACCGAAGCCAACGCCAGCAAAGAGCGGCTATACGCATACTTCCCAGCAAGGAGAGCCTGTTCGCGCTGTACCGAACAACTGTCGCCGATGTCTCCGATACACGAACTGCGCGGCGACGACATTCCCGTACGTCGACGCTCTTCGATAACTACGTCCGCAATCCCAACGCGCGCCTGCACACGCCTGGCTTCCACCACTAAACCAACGGCGCCGAGGTGGTGGACTTCAAGGCCAAGCTTAGCGAGATTCGCTTTGCGGCCAGCGAGCCGTCCTCCGATCGCCACACCAGCTCGGACTCAGCCCCAACTTCTTATCATGCTCGACCGAAATCACAAAGTCGCTGGCATGCCCCAAGGGCACCAGCCCTTAAGCTGCTCAACACGAACCGGCGCAACAACACTCGTGCAGCCCGACGCGCCGCCGCGATCAATGCCGCCCGCAGGCTCAGCACACGGAGCAATCCAGCGTCCCCAACCCGGCAGACATCGGGTCGCGCGTCCGTAAATGAACGCGCAACAAGAGGCAGAATTAGCTAGTCCCGCTTGCCTCGTCGCGCTATTCGGCGGGGACGGGCGGAATCCATGCCCGAACGCACAACTCGGGATTTGAGCCCGCAAGTTGCGAGGTTCGCGTCGATGCCATCGCACCCGCGGTCGTCATGACGTCGATCCTCGACCAGTGCATCCGGCACACGAAATCGACTCCACGGTTGCCGAATACGCGTCCTTCCATCCGCTCGGACGGCTTGTAAAACACTTGGCGACCATCGTTATTGCCAAACCAACCGGTTCGGCGTACGGTCGCTTTAAGCAAACCATTTAGTTCGGGAAATGCGAGAGGTCGCCGCCTTCCCGTCGAGAGACAGAGGACTGGCCGATGAGCGAGTACGACTACCTTGTCGTGGGCGGCGGCACCGCAGGCTGCGTTCTGGCAGCGCGTCTTTCGGAAAACCCGAATATGCGGGTGTTACTGCTGGAGGCGGGACCCGGCGAGGGGCCCGCCTCGGCGGCCGATCCCTCGGCGTGGTTCGGCCTGTGGGGCTCCCGTGTCGACTGGGCAGACAGGACCACTCCGCAAAGCGGAACCGAGTGGGCGGTCCATTCATGGCCCCGGGGCAAGGTGCTCGGCGGATCTAGCGCTATCAACGGCATGGTTCACCTACGCGGTCATCGGTCCAGCTATGACCGATGGGAAACGGTGGGCGCCGAAGGATGGAATTACGATTCACTGCTGCCGTTCCTACGGCGAAGCGAACGCGCCGAAGGACGCAACGCGCGCCAGCGAGGCAACGAAGGGCCGATGGTTATCGGAACGCAGGCTGAGCCGAATCCGCTGTCACGGGCATGGTTTCAGGCTGCCGTGGAAGCGGGCTATCCGAGCAGTGCGGACGGCAACGGGACGGTCAGTGAGGGCGTCTCCTGGACTGAAATGAACATCGTCGAGGGACGCCGCCAGAGCACGGCCGATGCCTACCTCCGCCCCGTAGTTGACCGGCCGAATCTCACGGTGATCACCACCGCCCAGGTTAACCGGCTGATACTCGACGGGCCGCGCTGCCGCGGCGCGGAGTACACCGTCGGTGATGTCGCCCATCGCGTCGAGGTCGAGCATGAGGTGGTGCTGTGTGCGGGGGCGGTCGGCTCACCGCAACTGCTGATGCTCTCCGGGATCGGTCCCGCTGCGGATCTGCGCAACCTCGGGATCGAGGTGCTACTGGACCTTCCCGGAGTGGGTCAAAATCTGCATGATCACCCGATGTGCTGGATCACATACGCTGCGGCCGATACCTTTCCGTCACCCAACGGAATACCGCACGTGCTCCTGCGCAGTGCTCCTGATGCTGATCCTGATCTACAGATCGGTTTCGCTGCAGCGGTATTCGGTCCACGATGGACAGTGCGGCCCGAATCGGGCTACTCGGTCACGTTCTCGTTGATGAGTCCGTCGAGTCGCGGCTCGGTTCGACTCAGCGGCCCCGAACTCACCGACCCGTTGCTTATCGACCCGGCGTACTTTGTCGATGAACACGATCTTGACCTGATGGTGGTCGGCTTGCGGCGGGCACGAGAGATCGGCGAAGCCGACGCGCTCAAGCGTTGGCGCGGAGCCGAACTCGAACCCGGTCCGGATGCGCGGGATGACGCTGCGTGCCGCGCGTACATCCGACGTAGCGCAGGAACCTACTTTCACCCCGTCGGCACCTGCCGTATCGGCACTGACGAAGACGCCGTCGTCGATCCATTACTGCGGGTGCACGGAATCGACGCACTGCGAATCGCCGACGCCTCGGTGATGCCGACCATCGTCTCAGCGAACCCCAACAGCACCGTACTGGGCATCGCTGAACGAGCAGCTCGCTTTGTCAGCCCGGCACCGCAGCCAATCCAGTCGGGACAGCGCACAACGTCGTGATTGAGCGGGCCCTCGGTCAAAGTCGCAGGGACCGATTTGGGCGTGCTCAGTTCCGACGGCATTCCGGCCAGATTGTCGCCGTGGCCCGTGGCCCGCGGCCGATGGGCTGTACTTTCATGGGCTGTCGAGCCGCCCTGCATTGATTGGCTATATGGCCAAACAGTCGCGAACGCTGGCGAAGCGCATCGCCCATCGCTGTTAGCCCTGTCGCATTCGCTAGTTGCGCAACGGGCGGCGCTATTTCGGTGTCTTATTGCGACGCTGCGAGGGCGCGACCCTCGTCCTGGCACCCGGCTATGAAGTCCGACGAGGAGTCCACTCGGGGCACCTTCCCGCTTTTGAGGACGTTTCTGAGCTCGTCTTGACAATATTGTTGCCAGTCGGTACTGGCCGGGAACTGCACGTGGTGCTGTTGAACCTGATCGTCGATGGCTTGTTTGCCCTGCTGGTAAGACGGGGACCCGGGATCGGCCGCCGCGGCCGGGCAGAAGGCAACGACGGCGGCGCTAATGGCCGCTACCAGCCTTAACCCGGGGATCCAGCTCACAAAAATATCGTACGTTGTCTGGTGGACCAGTCGACTGGCTTCTGGGCTACACCTAGAAGGTCCACGAGCCGGAGGGTTGAAGTACGAAGCCGCGGTTCAAGACTGGGTCGATACAGGCGGTCAGGCGGTCAGCGCCCACAACGCAGGTGATGTCCGCCTTGGTTATTTTTTGGCCCACGTTGAGCAGTGGCGAAGTGACGATCGGGCACCCGGTGCCCTTCTGAAAGCTGTATGGGCCCAGGTCCGTTGGCACCAATGTCGGCGTTCCCACCACCGAGCAACCGTCGCTGCCCACGGGGGCGTTGCCGGGAAGACCAGGTAGCGGCCCATCACAGCTAGCGCTGACGTGATCGCCCGGCTTGTTTGGATTAGGCAAGCTGCATTGGAGGCCATCGGGGGTAACGAAATAGGCTGCGCCACCGGCACGGGCGGCCGCGGTATACGGCGCGGGGTCCACCGGTTGGAATGCATTGAGATCGGGAAAGTTCGCCGGCGTGGCCTTAGCGATGCCGGGGGCAGTACGAGAACAACCCAGCCCCAGAACCGCAACGGTCGCGGTGATCGCCACTACGGCCATCCTGCTCAGCACGCGATGTCGCCTTCCTAGTGTTGGACGCCGAAGGTGGTCGTCCAGGTATTGGGATCGTAGGTCGGTCCGGGCGGCCACGTGCTCACCCGCAGTTGAACTGTCTCAAGGCCGGTCGCCGGATCAACCGTGGTGCCCGTGACGGTGGGTCCGTAGACAGTTGGAAGCTGGCCTGCATCTATCAGCGTTTGGGGGGCCGCGGTCGTCAGTCCCTGCGGGGTGGCGGCGGTGATGGCCTGAACTGGCCCTCCGTTGGTCGCGCCGACAAGCATGTAACCGCCACCCTGGAGTCCAACGAGTTGGCTTTCACGATCACCGGGAAGGCTGACGTCGCCGACGCGCTGCAAGGAATTCATCCAGCCGCTGGGATTGGCCGGATCGATAGGTCCCGACACCCACAAGCCGCGGTTGAGATCGCCCGTCCGGTTGCTGGTGTTGCCGATGATCACCATCTGATTGGTTGCGGGGTCGTAGACGCCGCTGGCCTGGTAAATCCCCGGCAGGTCACCGACTTTCACGGGATGTGCGGGATCGCTGTAGTCCCAGACAGACCCGTTGGTCGCGTATTCGTTGAGCCCAGGGGTGTGAGTGCCGTCTGGGTTGCTGAAAAATGCGTACCTGCGGCCATCGGGCCCAAGCGCGGTCCCCGTGGGCAGTGGCCGGGTGCCCGGCGGGCCTTGAGCCAGCTGGGAAGCGGGGCTGCGGGGCAAGCCGTCTCGTGGATCGCCGCCGAAGGTGGGACCCTGACCGTCTTGGAATTGGTCTTGTAAGTCGTAGGTGTTCTGCTCGTGTTGGGGCTGGCCAGCTGGACCGGTGATCCTGGGGTCGCTGGGCGGACCTCCTTCGCCCTCCCCGAAGTCGGCGGGCTTGAACTGGGTGGTCAGGACAGCGTCCTGCGGAGTGAGGTTTCCGTTCGCTTGCGCTTGATGCAGCGATTCCGTGTAGGTGTCGCGAGTTGAATGCAGATCGCCGAGCGCGGCCTTGGTGTCGCCGATGGCGTCGTCTTCACACGTAGTGATGAAGGCATTCAGCGCGTCCCTATCCGCCGCGCTGAGACTGGGATCCTTTTCCATATTTATCGCTTGGCCGATCATGTTGTCGAGCGTCTGCAATTGAGTCTCGAGAGCGGCGATCCGTCCGGCTGCGGCCTTTTGCGCCTCGGCCAGAGCGGCGGCAATCTTTTCCAAGTCGACCCCGATCTTGGGCAGCTGCAAGGACTGGGCGCCGAGCAACTTCGTCACCCTCTGCACCTCAGCGGAATCATTGATCGGATGCTCGCCATTCTCCCGATTCCAGGCCGCCTCAAAGCGGCGACGGGCTTCTTCGAAGGCCTTGCTGGACTCAGTGGTGCACCGGCCAGCAGCATGAAAGGCCTCGGCCAAATCAGAAATCTGGGCCGGGCGGCCAGCTTGCAGACTTTGATTGATTTTCCAGGGGTCGCCGCCAGCCTCCGCGACCAGAAGCGGAATGCTTATATACCGCAGCTGCACCGCAAGGCCCGCAGTTTCAAGGCGTTACCTTCAGCATCAACGAGCATCGCGGGGCCTTCAAACCTGTTGCAGCGACCGAAATAGCCTCTGACCTTGGTGGCAGGTACTGGATTCGAACCAGTGTAGGCGTAAGCCGACGGATTTACAGTCCGCCTTTCTCGGCGTTTAGTAGTTCAGGGCGCCGCCCTCTTACTGCGCTGCGACGGGGTGGGCGCCGCCTTGGTCAGCCACGAGGGCTACGTCTGGGGACTCCAGGCCGGTCCTTTGGATTGTTTCGGTAACCACGCTCGTGTAGAAATCGATATCCTCCTGAGTGGCCCGAAACGGGAGGGCCACTGGTAGGTTGCCAGCGATCATGATCTGCCGCATGTATTGGTTCATAACATAGTTCGATACGAACTCAGCGACGAGCCCGCTGTCCGGATGGTAGAGGATCTCGTCCCGGAATTGCCTAATCGGATGTATGAACATTTTGCAAAAGAATCTTGCTTTCGGCGACCCGTTCTGCCAGACATCCAGATCGAGAAAGGCGTGTGGAATTTCGAGGCGAAACCGCTGGGCTGCGCCGTAGACGAGCGTCACCCAGTCGAGGTCCTTATCGTCGAGCGGTTGGGCGCCAAGAGTTGCCTCGGCAAGCACGGCCGGGGTTGGCCATCCGTTAAATTCACAGACTGCCTGCACGAACCTGGGATAGTCGCGTTCTAGGTCGCGAATTGGTGGCACCCTGGTGGCCCTTGTCGCGGAGATGCCGGACTGCAGTCGGTTCAGCGGACTGAGCTCTGTCATGGGCAGGAAGTCCGGTGCACCTTGTGCCATTTGTGGGTCGCCGGGCTTGTAGGCGCGGAAGCTCGAGTGGTGCGGAAGCAATGGTGCGTTCAGTGCGAGATCTGCCAGCGCGCTGTAGGTCAGCGCAAATGATCTCGGGTCGGGCGCGATGTCACGCCAGCGCGCGTGGTTGATCCACAGGCTATAAGCCGGATACTTGATGGTGGCAATCGAGTCGTCAAACTCCGCGAGCGTGGCTGGCCAGGTTCGCCAGTATTCTGCGATCTGGGCGCCGCTTTCCAAGACAGTCAACGTGTCACCGCTGCCGGGGCCAGTGCCGGGTCCACCTCCTGGCGTCACGAACTTAAGCGCCATGAAATTACGGGTCTCTTGCGCGTCGTCAGGCAAGGCTGGTCCCGCAGATACGTCGTGGCCACGGGACCGCCACCACCGAACGAGATAGCCCTCGAGTTCAGAGAACATGGAGCCCAGACTCCGCCCGCGGAACCATGGGTTGGCTGTTACCTGAGCAGCGAACCTGTCTACGTCGCCTTCGAGATAGAGCAGTACGGTCTCGACGAGGTACCAAAGATATAGCTCGTGCCGCAATTGGTCCGATTCCCGGTCCTTGGTACGCATCGAGAAGATTTGTCGGATCAGCGGCGGCTTCATCGCGCGTCCTGCCTGTCCGAGAAGGACCATGAGCGCCACCGTGCGACCCGTCTCGAAATGCTCGCAAGCTCAAGTAGTAGTTCCCGTACGACGTGGCCAATGTCTGGTAGGCGTGCAGAGTTTCGTGCAGCACGGCCCGGGCCGGGCGAGAGCTCGGTTGTGCGTCGACGAATTCCTGGACGTCGAAGTCATAACTGGCAGTGAGCGAGATCGCCTCCATTTGACCGGCCCGCTGCCGCAACCGCAGCACCGCGTCAAGATCGAGGCCGAGCGTGGCGTCGCTCGACTCCACCGGTCAGTCGTCCCCACTGGGACGAAACCGCGGCGTGGTGTCGAGACCGGCCAGTGGGTCGTCCCCTCGGCTCGTTTCGTACGGTGCTCCGCCAAGGGTCAATGTGATCGTGTGAACCTGCTGGTTCTGATAAGTGCGCTTGCCGCCGACATGGCCGCCGCCCACCGTGACGACTTTGAGGTCAAGTCCGCCGTTGAACTCGGTGCTGGTTTGAGCTACAAAATGGACTTCAAGAGTCAGCTTCTCGACCTCGAAGATAGCCGGTTCGTGACGATCCTCGCGCTCTTGCCGCGACTGCATAAGTTCGTCGGTAACCATGCGGATCAGGTCTTTGACCTGAAGCGACTCCCCCGCTGGCAACACATCTGCCTTCTTACTTCGCCATAATGCCATCGAACCCCTCGACCTTCTTGGAGATACAGCGAAGACCGCCTACCTAGGGCGGGCGGTGTGCATTCGGATTCTGCTCCTATCCGTGGCCACGCGAAAGGCCCCATTGGTACCCAGCTGTATGTCCCCAACTGATGGCTAAATAAAAGTCGCCAATCGTTTGCTTGTCGTGCAATCCATAGAGTCCCCGGCGGTAGACGGATGCGACAAACTAAGGCTGCATGATCTGCGTCACTCATGTGCCTCGCTGGCTATCAGCGCAGGAGCCAATGTGAAAGTGATTCAGAAGCTCCTCGGCCACAAGACCGCGGGTCTCACCCTCGACCGTTACGGCCATCTTTTCCCGACGATCTCGATGCGGTTGCAGTGGCCTTTGACCCCGCCGGCGGCAACTGCTGCGGACGATTCCAACGCTCAAACCTGTTGCAGCGGCCGAAATAGCCTCTGACCTTGGTGGCAGGTACTGGATTCGAACCAGTGTAGGCGTAAGCCGACGGATTTACAGTCCGCTCCCATTGGCCGCTCGGGCAACCTGCCGCCTAGCAGGCTACAACGAGCGGGTAGACAATTCACAAACGGCTAGGAGCAAGGAGGAAAGGCGATCGCATGGCCGACTCATCGTTCGACATCGTCAGCAAGTTCGATCGGCAAGAGGTCGACAACGCGCTTAACCAGGCCGCCAAGGAGCTGGCCACCCGTTTCGACTTCCGCGGCACCGACACCAAGATCGCGTGGAAGGGCGACGAGGCCGTCGAGCTGACGTCGTCCACGGAGGAGCGCGTCAAGGCCGCCGTCGACGTGTTCAAGGAAAAGCTGATTCGCCGCGACATCTCGATGAAGGCCTTCGACGCCGGCGATCCGCAGGCCTCGGGCAAGACCTTCAAGGTCACCGGAACCCTCAAGCAGGGCATCGATAGCGAGAACGCGAAGAAGATCACCAAGCTGATCCGCGACGACGGGCCCAAGACCGTCAAGACCCAGATCCAGGGCGACGAAATCCGCGTCTCAAGCAAGAAGCGTGACGACCTGCAGGCCGTCCAAGCGCTGCTGAGGCAGGCCGACGTGGACGTGGCGCTGCAGTTCGTGAACTACCGCTAGCTTGCGCGCACCGGCAGGTCGCGATGACGGATAAGTGTCCCCAGTGCGGTTTCGTCTACGACCTCACTCAGGCCGCGGCCGCCGGGGAGGCCATTAACGAGCGGGTCGGTGCCGCCGTGGCGATCTTGGGCGACCGCGAGGCGGACGTGCGGTCCAGGCGGCAACCCGCGGTGTGGTCTCCGCTGGAGTACGGGTGTCATCTGCGCGACATGCTGCTCGTCCAGCGCGAGCGCGTGCTTGCGGCGCTTCGGTCGGATCGGCCGGACTGCACCGCGATGGGACGCGACGAGCGGGTGGTGCACGACGGGTATGCCGACCAGGAGCCCGCCGATGTGGCCCGTCAGCTCGGTGACGCCGCGCTGATGTTCGGCAACGTGTTGGGCCGCTTGTCCGCCGACGACTGGAACCGCGCGGTTGTGTACCACTTCCCGGAAACCAGCGTGAGGTCGTTGCGGTGGCTCGCTGTGCACACCGTGCACGAAGCACAACATCATCTCGGCGATATCAGCAACCAGATGTGATTCGCCGGGTCCGCTGATCCAACCGATTAGTCGGTCCTACGCTAGTGACGAGTCCCACACCGCAAGCGAGGTTCACGATGACCGTGACTCCCCAGGAGGCCAGCGGCCGCCCGCCGGCCGAGGCCGGCAACTTCGACGTCATCATCGTCGGCGCCGGGATCTCCGGTATCGGCGCGGCCTACCGGATCGCCGAGCGCAACCCCCGCATGACGTACGCAATCCTGGAGCGCCGCGAGCAGATCGGCGGCACCTGGGATCTCTTCCGCTATCCCGGTGTGCGTTCCGACAGCAGCATCTTCACGCTGTCGTTCCCCTTCGAGCCCTGGACCCGGAAGGAAGGCGTCGCCGACGGCGAGCACATCCGCGAGTACCTGACCGCCACCGCACGTAAATATCGGGATCGATCGGCACATCAAGTTCAACAGCTACGTCCGTTCCGCGGACTGGGATTCGTCGACCAACACCTGGACGATCAGCGTCGAGCAAGGCGGCGCCCGCACGGTTTACCGCAGCAAGTTCGTGTACTTCGCCTCCGGCTACTACAACTACGACGAGGGCTACACCCCGGACTTTCCCGGCATCGAGCAGTTCGGCGGCACCGTCGTCCATCCCCAGCACTGGCCCGAGGACCTGGACTACACCGGCAAGAAGATCGTGGTGATCGGCAGCGGTGCCACCGCGGTGACCTTGCTCCCCTCGCTGTCGGAGCGGGCCGCAAAAGTGACGATGCTGCAACGCTCGCCGACATACCTGATTTCGGCGCCCAAGTACAGCAAGATCACCACGGTCGCACGTGCCCTGTTGCCCCGCAAGGCTTCTCATCGGGCCATCCGGATGTACAACGCTTTGACCGAAGCCGTGTTCTTCTTCATCTCCCGCAAACTTCCTGGCTTGATCAAGCAGCTGCTGCGGCGCAAGGCGGTCGACAGCCTGCCCGACGGGTATGACGTCGACGTCCACTTCAAACCGCGATACAACCCGTGGGACCAGCGGATGTGCCTGATCCCCGACGCCGACCTGTACAACTCGATTGCCGAGGGCGGCGCCGAGGTCGTCACCGATGAGATCGACCATGTCGACGCCACCGGTATCGCGCTGAAATCCGGCGCCCACCTCGACGCCGACATCATCGTCACCGCCACCGGCCTGCAACTGCAGGCGCTGGGCGGCGCCGCGATCAGCCTGGACGGCGAAAAGGTCGATCACCGCAAGCGTTTCGTCTACAAGGCGCACATGCTCGAAGGCGTGCCCAACCTGTTCTGGTGCGTGGGCTACACGAACGCCTCCTGGACGCTGCGGGCCGACATCACGGCGCGTGCCACAGCCAAACTGATGGCGCACATGGCTTCTCACGGCTACGCCCATGCCTATCCACACCGCGGCAACGAGCCGATGGCCGAGAAGCCTTCCTGGGATATCAACGCCGGCTATGTGAAGCGCTCGGCGCACGAGCTACCCAAGTCGGGCACCAAGCGGCCGTGGAATGTGCGGCAGAACTACCTCGCCGACGCCCTCGATTACCGGTTCGACCGCATCGAGGAGGCAATGGAATTCGGCCGCGTTCCCGACCGGGCACCGGTAGCGGGCTAGTCTTCGTGAACCGCTACTAAATGTGAGGTTTCGGCAATACGCTGAAACGTATGGCAGCCGAGAAGCGCGAACCCAAAGTCGTTGTCCTTGGTGGCGGTTCCTGGGGAACCACGGTGGCGTCGATCTGCGCGCGCCGGGGGCCGACGCTGCAGTGGGTGCGCTCCGACGAGACCGCCAAGGACATCAACGAGAATCACCGCAACTCCCGCTACCTCGGCGACGAGGTCGAACTGAGCGACACCCTGCGCGCCACCAATGATTTCGCCGAGGCCGCCAACTGCGCCGACGTCGTCGTAATGGGCGTGCCCTCGCACGGGTTCCGCGGTGTGCTCACCGAACTCGGTAAGGAATTGCGCCCCTGGGTGCCGGTGGTGTCGCTGGTCAAGGGGCTCGAGCAGGGCACGAACATGCGGATGTCGCAGATCATCGAGGAGGTTCTACCCGGTCATCCGGCGGGCATCCTGGCGGGACCGAACATTGCGCGCGAGGTGGGCGAGGGCTATGCCGCCGCGGCCGTGCTGGCCATGCCCGACCAGCATTTGGCCACCCGGCTAGCAGCCTTGTTCCGCACCCGGCGCTTCCGCGTGTACACCAGCGACGACGTCGTCGGCGTCGAGATGGCCGGAGCGCTGAAGAACGTCTACGCCATCGCCGTCGGGATGGGATACGCGATTGGCATCGGGGAGAACACCCGCGCGGCGGTAATCGCCCGCGCCCTGCGCGAGATGACCAAGCTGGGTGTGGCACTGGGCGGCGACGCCGAGACTTTCCCCGGCATGGCCGGTCTGGGCGACCTGATCGTCACCTGCACCAGTCAGCGCAGCCGCAACCGCCACGTCGGCGAGCAACTCGGCGCGGGCAAGCCGATCGACGAGATCATCGCGTCGATGAATCAGGTCGCCGAGGGCGTCAAGGCCGCCAGCGTGATCATGGAGTTCGCCAACGAGTTCGGGTTGAGCATGCCGATCGCCCGCGAAGTCGATTCGGTGATCAACCACGGCTCGTCGGTCGAGCAGGCTTATAGCGGCCTGATCGCCGAGGTCCCGGGGCACGAAGTGCACGGCTCCGGGTTCTGAAGCCCGCTAGTCGAGCCCGAAAAGCCCTGCGCCGCTCGGCAATTCACGACCACTGAGCTTTTGAACCACCCACTGGTTCATCGAGACACATTGCTCGACGGCCTCGCGGGCCAGGCGCGCGTGCAGTTCCCGTGCGGGCGCGGGTTGGCCGAACTCCTGCATTTCGACCAGTTTTTGATCGACGGCCGCCGTGATCGCGACGAGCGCGTCATGCGCGGTGCGGGCGCGCTCCAACAGGTACGGCAACTCGATACACACGCCGATGTAGTCGTCGCAGTCGCGCGACCATTCCACCCGGTAGGTGTAGTGGCTCACGCAGAAACTGGTAGCACAAACGCGGTCGATTTCGGCAGTCATACCTGGGGAGAACTGTGGTCCTCCGCTGCCGACCATGCGGTTGTCTGCAAATCCGATAGCGCATGCGATATCGAAAACGAGAATGCACGCATGGTCCTGACAGCTCTAGGCAGATCGGAAGCGCAGCGCCACACCGTTCATGCAGTAGCGCAGACCCGTGGGTTGGGGGCCATCGTCGAAGACGTGGCCGAGGTGGCCGCCGCAACGGCTGCAGAGCACCTCGGTGCGTCCCATGCCCAGGCTGTTGTCCGACTGCTCGAGTACGGCGCCGCCCAAGGCTTTCCAGAAGCTCGGCCAACCGGTGCCGCTGTCGAACTTGGTGGTCGACGAGAACAGGTCCTGCGCACAGCCGGCGCAGCCGAAGGTTCCGGACCGGTGCTCATCGTCCAGCGGACTGCTGTAGGGCTGCTCGGTGGCCGCCGTACGGAGCACGGCGTACTGCTGTGGCGTCAGAAGTTGCCGCCACTCCGCGTCGGTGTGATTGACCTCGAATGTTTTGGGCGAAGGGCCTGGCGCGCCGGCCGCGATGGAGGCGGTCAGTGCGCCGCATCCCACGAACACGCCGAGACCCGCGGTGCCGAGCAGCATGCGCCGTCGGGTCACTGCCGGCCACGAGTGCGGTGGTGTCGAAGCAGTCATCTTTCCCACCATAGGCCGATCACGCGGTGCGTCGACCGGCTTTGATCGCACCTGCGATAGGTGACTGCGTCAGCCCCGCGCCATTTCTTCCAGTCGGCGGATGCGGTCCTCGATCGGTGGGTGCGTCGAGAACATCGAGCCGATGCGCTCACCCGCACGGAACGGGTTGGCGATCATCAGATGCGCCTGGCTGGCCAGCCGCGGCTCGGGCGGCAACGGGGCCGCCTGCACGCCGCCGGAAATCTTGCGCAGGGCCGACGCCAAAGCCAACGGGTCGCCGGTCAGCACCGCACCCGACTCGTCGGCCTGGTACTCGCGCGACCGCGACACTGCCAGCTTCACCACCGTGGCCGCGATCGGGCCCAGCAACGAAACCAGCAGCAGCGCAAAGGGATTCTCGCCATCGCGGTTGCCACCGAACATGCCGGCCCACAGGGCCATGTTGGCCAGGGCAGTGATCACCCCCGCGAGCGCGCCGGCCACACAGGAGATCAGGATGTCGCGGTTGTAGACGTGCGACAGCTCGTGGCCCAGGACGGCGCGCAGCTCACGCTCAGTGAGGATGTCCAGGATGCCGGTGGTGCAGCAGACCGCGGCGTTACGCGGGTTGCGTCCGGTGGCGAACGCGTTGGGTGCGTTGGTGTCGCTGATGTACAGCCGGGGCATCGGCTGGTGGGCGGTGGTGGCCAGCTCGCGCACGATCCGATAGATCATCGGCGCCTGAAGCTCGGAAACCGGCTGCGCGTGCATCGCCCGCAATGCCAGCTTGTCGCTGTTGTAGTACGTGTAGACGTTCATGCCGATGGCGAACAGCACCGCCAGCCACATCATGGTCGGCCCGAACAACCGGCCGACGAACACGATCATCGCGGACATACCGGCCAAGAGGAGGAAGGTCTTCAGCCTGTTGGCATGGGGATGCCAGGTCATCGTGCCCTCCTTGAAAAGACTTAGACACTCGTTATTGCTGACTGACGTCAATTGAACGCCCGGGATGACCTTCCGGGTTCCAGGACCCGCTATCCGTGCCGGCTGATCGTGTAATCGACCAATGCCTCCAGCGCGTGCCGGCCGGCGACGTCGGGCAAAAGGGCCAGCTCATCGCGGGCTTTGCCGGCATACTGCGCCAGAAATTCCTTGGCCTGGGCCATGCCCGGCGACGCGCGCAATAGCGTGAGCGCCTCGGCCACCGCGTCGTCGTCTTCGACGGGCCCGGCCAGCAGCTCGCGTAGCCGGTCGCCGTCCGGCCCGGGTTGACGCAGGGCATAGACCATCGGCAGGGTGTGCACTCCCTCGCGCACGTCGGTACCGGGCAGCTTGCCCGACTCGTGGGAGTCGCTGTCGATGTCGATGATGTCGTCGGAGATCTGAAATGCGGTGCCCACAATGCCGCCGACCCGGCTCAACCGGGCGACCTGATCGTCGTCGGCTCCGGAGAACATCGCACCGAACTGGCCGGCCGCGGCGATCAGGCAGGCCGTCTTCTCGTACACCACCTTCAGGTAGTGCTCGACCGAATCCACGCCATCGGCGACGCCGCGGGTCTCACGCATCTGCCCGGTGACCAACTGAGCGAACGTTTCAGCGATGAGCCGCACCGCATCGGGCCCCAGCCGCGATACCAGCCGCGACGCCGTGGCGAAAAGGTAGTCACCGGCCAGGATCGCGACGTTGTTACTCCAGCGCACATTGGCGGTCTGAGCGCCGCGGCGGACCTCCGCCTCGTCCATCACGTCGTCGTGGTAAAGCGTGGCCAGGTGCACCAGCTCGATGACCGCGCCGGCGATCGTCACCTCCAGCGCGTCCGGGTTGGGGCCGATCTGCGCGGACAGCACGGTGAACAACGGCCGGAACCGCTTGCCACCGGCCTTGAACAGATGCGTCAGCGAATCGGTCATGATCTCGTCGGCGCTGCGCAACTCGACATCCATGAGCTGCTCAATCTTGGCGACGCCGTCGCGCACCGTGGCGGCGAACGCGGCGTCGCCGAAGTCAACGCCCGCCACCACCGTCGCCGGAGTACTCACGCGACCAACATACTGGTGGGCGTGGACGCAAAGGTCTCCGGAGCCGACGTGGTGGTCGTGGGCGCCGGACCCGCCGGTTCGGCGGCGGCTGCCTGGGCCGCTCGCGCCGGTCGCGACGTACTCGTCGTCGACTCGGCGAGCTTTCCCCGCGATAAGCCCTGCGGCGACGGGCTGACACCTCGCGCGGTCGCCGAGCTAGAGCTGCTGGGGCTCGGCGAGTGGCTGGATACCCGCATCCGGCATCGGGGACTGCGGATGAGCGGGTTCGGCGGTGAACTGGAAGTGGATTGGCCCGGCCCGTCCTTCCCGTCGACCGGCAGCGCGGTGGCCCGCCTCGAGCTGGACGACCGAATCCGCAAAGTCGCCGAGGAATCCGGGGCGCGCATGCTGCTCGGAACCAAAGCGGTTGGTGTGCACCATGACTCATCGAGACGGGTGACCTCGGTGCTGTTGGCCGACGGCACTGAGGTGGGATGCCGCCGGCTGATCGTGGCCGACGGGGCCCGTTCTACGCTGGGCCGCAAGCTGGGCCGGCGTTGGCATCAAGAGACGGTGTATGGCGTCGCGGCCCGCGGGTATCTGACCACCTCGCGCAGCGAGGACCCTTGGCTGACATCGCATCTGGAACTCCGCTCCCCCGACGGCGCCGTGCTGCCCGGATACGGCTGGATCTTCCCGTTGGGCAACGGCGAAGTGAACATCGGCGTCGGAGCGTTGTCGACGTCGAAGCGGCCGGCCGACCTGGCGCTGCGACCGCTGATCTCCTATTACACCGACCTGCGCCGCGACGAGTGGGGCTTTACCGGTGAGCCGCGGGCGATCTCGTCGGCGCTATTGCCGATGGGCGGCGCGGTTTCCGGGGTGGCCGGGCCGAACTGGATGCTGATCGGTGACGCCGCGGCCTGCGTGAACCCGCTGAACGGCGAAGGCATCGACTACGGGCTGGAAACGGGGCGGCTGGCCGCCGAGCTGCTGGACATGGCCGACCTGTCGAAGCTGTGGCCGTCGCTGTTGCAGGACCACTACAGCCGCGGATTCTCGGTCGCGCGCAGGCTGGCGCTGCTGCTGACCTTCCAGCGCTTCCTGCCCGCGACGGGACCCCTCGCGATGCGGTCCACCACGCTGATGACCATCGCCGTGCGGGTGATGGCGAACCTTGTCACCGACGACGACGCCGACTGGGTAGCACGGGCGTGGCGGGGCGGCGGCCGGTTCTCGCGGCTCATCGATCGTCGAACGCCGTTCAGCTGAGCCAACTTTGCGCCGAGCGAAAGCTACGACACAAAGCCACAGATGAAGGAGCGACGCATGGATACGCCGGCGACCATCACCGGAGAGGACGTCAGCCCGGAAGAGCGTGCGATCCGCTACGAGCTGACGACCCTCGCCTTCCATCTGCCGAATGCCCAGTCGGCCAAGACGGGCATCGACGGCTGGCTGGATGCCCCCGAGGCCCGAGGCCGATTAGTCGGCTGCTGGGAGGCCGAACACGGGGTGCTCGGCCGCGTGTACGTGCTGCGCGAGTTCGACGACGAACGGGAGCTCTCAGCCGAGCGCGAGCGTGCCGCCCGCAGCTCGCGCCCCTTCGGCGCCGGCGAACATCTCACCGACCTTGCGATGCACGCTTATGCCCCGTTTCCATTCATGCCGCGGATCATGACCGGCCAGTTCGGCTCGGTCTATGAGATCCGCGACTACCACCTGCTCCCCGGAGGGCTGCCGGCGACGATCGAGGGGTGGCGCATCAAGCTCCCCGGACGCCACCTCGTCGACCCGATCGCGATCGTCATGTACGCGCTCGATGGGCCCGCCCGGATCGTCCACATCTGGCCTTTTGCCGGACTCGACGAGCGCGTTGTCGTCCGCCGTCGCCTCGTCGAAGAGGGGATGTGGCCTCCCCCCGGCGGACCCGATCACATCGCCGAGGCTACTTCGACGATGGTCTGGCCGCTGCCCGGTTCGCCGCTGCACTGAACCAACTTTTTCACCGGCAATCCAACGTGCGCACAATATCAACCTCGTTGACATGCATCAGGGTGGTTGATATATGCTGGGACCATGACTCAGCCAACTGATTTCGAGTTTGAAACGGCTTACCGCGGTGAATCCGCCCAGTTCGGTGCGGGAGTGCGCCCGCCCTGGAGCATTGGCGCCCCGCAACCGGAGCTGTCCGCGCTGATCGACCAGGGCAAGTTCCACGGCGACGTGCTCGACGTGGGCTGCGGGGAGGCCGCGATCTCGCTGACACTGGCCGAGCTCGGCCACCACACCTTGGGACTGGACCTCTCGCCGACCGCGATCGAGCTGGCCCGCCGCGAGGCCGAGAAATGGGGCCTGACAAAGGCCACCTTCGAGGTCGCCGACATCAGCTCATTCAGCGGGCATGACGGCCGATTCGGCACGATCGTCGACAGCACCTTGTTCCACTCCATCCCGGTCGAGGCACGCGAGGGCTACCAGCAGTCGATCAGCCGGGCCGCCGCTCCTGGCGCCTCCTATTTCGCCCTCGTCTTCGACAAGGAGGCCGCACCGGAGGGCCCGATCAACGCGGTCACCGCCGACGAACTGCGTGACGCGGTGTCCAAGTACTGGGTCGTCGACGAGATCCGGCCGGCCCGCATCTTCGCCAACCTGCCGGACAGCTCTCCCGAGATGTCGTTCGTCGGAGTCCGCGACGAATCCAACGGTCTGAAGTCGGTCAGCGCCTGGCTGTTGATCGCCCATCGGGACTGATCATCCGTGAGACCGAGTCGTTATCGAGGTGTATAGTCCGGCTAATGAGGGGTACCAAGCTGCTTACCAGCTTCGCCATGGCGGCAGCGGCAATTGCGCTGGCCACGCCGGCGCAGGCCGATCCGCCGCCGACGCCCAGGACGCCGTCGCCGCCCAGCGATTACGACGCTCCATTCAAGAACACCGTCAACGGCTTCGGCATCTACCAGCCGCAGGACCAGCTCGCGTGGCTGGGCAAGATCACCTGCGACCGGTTGGGCAGGGGCGTGGACCACGACGCCTACGCGTCGGCCAACTTCATTCAGCACAACCTGCCCCGGGGCACCAGCCAGGGACAAGCGTTCCAGTTCCTCGGTGCGGCCGTCGACCACTACTGCCCGGACCAGGTGGGCGTGGTCCAGGCCGCCGGCAACCACCCGCACTAGTCAGCGCAGGGGTTTATGCCCTGCATGCAGGGCCACGATTCCACCGGTCAGGTTGCGCCACCGCACGCCCGACCATCCCGCTTGTGCCATCTGCTCGGCCAGTTCAGCTTGATCGGGCCACGCCCTGATCGACTCCGCGAGATACACGTAGGCATCGGGGTTGCTGGACACCGCCTGCGCCACCCTCGGCAGGGTACGCATCAGATATTCCTTGTAGACGGTGGCGAACAACGCGTTGGTGGGCGTGGAGAATTCACACACCAACAGGCGTCCGCCGGGCCGGGTGACCCGCGCCATTTCACGCAATCCCGCCTGCGGGTCGGCCACGTTGCGCAACCCGAAACTGATTGTGACGGCATCGAATACGCCATCGGCGAACGGCAGCTTCGTGGCGTCGCCGGCGACCTTCGGCACCTTGCGGGCGCCGCCCGCCGCGAGCATCCCGACCGAGAAATCGGCCGCCACGCACCAAGCCCCGGACTTCTCCAGCTCCACCGTGGACACCGCGGTACCCGCAGCGAGATCGAGCACCTTGTGGCCGGGTCCGACGCGCAGCGCCGAGCGCGTGGCGCGCCGCCAGTACCGGTCCTGTCCCAGTGACAGCACGGTGTTGGTCAGGTCGTAGCGACGGGCGACCCCGTCGAACATCGACGCGACCTCACGGGGATCCTTGTCCAAGGCCGCTCGACTCACGACGAAGACGCTACCCGGCCCAATCTCACCGGCTCGGGAATGGTGCGCCGACGAACGCGTTACACAACGGCGTGAGCGAAAAAGTTTGGTTTATCACCGGTACATCACGTGGCTTCGGGCGGGAGTGGGCGGTCGCCGCGCTGGAGCGGGGCGACAAGGTCGCCGCCACCGCACGCAACACGGCATCGCTGGACGACTTGGTCGCCAAGTACGGCGACGCGCTGTTGCCCATCGAGCTCGACGTCACCGACCGCGACGCCGATTTCGCCGCGGTCAAGCAGGCCCATGACCACTTCGGCCGGCTGGACATCGTGGTGAACAACGCCGGCTACGGCCAGTTCGGGTTCGTCGAGGAACTGTCCGAGCAAGACGCACGCGACCAGATCGAGACCAATGTGTTTGGCGCCCTGTGGATCACCCAGGCGGCATTGCCTTACCTGCGCGAGCAGCACAGCGGCCACATCATCCAGGTGTCGTCGATCGGCGGCATCACCGCGTTCCCCCTCGTCGGCATGTATCACGCATCGAAGTGGGCGCTGGAGGGCTTCTCGCAGGCGCTGGCCCAGGAGGTCGCGCCGTTCGGTGTGCACGTCACGCTGATCGAGCCGGCCAGCTTCGCCACCGACTGGTCCGGCCCGTCGGCGAAGACTGCCGATCCGCTGCCCGCCTATGACGAGTTACGTGCCACCGTCCATGCCGAGCGCAGCAGGCGCTGGGCTTCTGCGGGCAATCCGGCAGCATCGGCCGCTGCGCTGCTGAAGGTGGTGGACGCGCAGGAGCCGCCGCTGCGGGTGTTCTTCGGGGCGTCGCCGCTGCAGACCGCAAAGACCGACTACGAGAGCCGGTTACGTACCTGGGAGCAGTGGCAGCCGGTCGCCGAGCTGGCGCAGGGCTAGCGGCGCAACGTCATTCGCCCTGCGCGTATTGCCGTTGCGAGATACGGGCCCGCGCCCTGGCGATCGGGGATTGCACGGCCGTGTAGTGGCCGAGCAACTCGTCACAGATGACGGGCCACGTGCGGGCGAGCACGCTTTTGCGCGCCGCCTGCGAGTAGCGCGCGCGCTCTTGCAGCAGATGCCCCACCGCGTCGGGCAGCCGCTGCTCGAATTCGTGGACACCCAGCAGCAATCCGGTGCGCCACGGGGTGACGAGGTCACGCGGTCCGCCGGCGTCGGGGGCGATCACCGGCAATCCCGACGCCAGCGCTTCCTGTACAACTTGGCAAAACGTCTCATGCTCCCCGGTGTGCACGAAGACGTCCATGCTGGCATACGCCGCGGAAAGATCTGCCCCATACATGGCACCGGTGAAAACCGCTGTGGGCATTGCTGATCGGAGTTTACGTGCATCGACGCCGTCTCCGACGATGACGACCTGCACGTCGCCGGCCGCCGCTAGCCCGGCGAGCCGTTCCACATGCTTTTCCGGCGCCAGCCGGCCCACGAAGCCGACGATCGGCTTGCCGTCGGGTGACCAGTGCCGCCGCAGCGCCTCGTCGCGGGCCGACGGCGCGTACCCCATGATGTCGACCCCACGCGCCCACTGATGGACCCGCGGAATTCGGTGGGCCACAAGAGATTCCATCGTCGCGGTGGATGGCGCCAGGGTGCGGTCGGCGAGGCGGTGCAGGTGGCGGAACCATGCCCATGCCACCCGCGTCGATATCCCGATTCCATAGCTCTCCGCGAAACCCGGTACGTCGGTTTGGTAGACGGCAACCGTCGGCACCCCGAGGTAGCGGGCGGCTTGTACCCCGCCGTAGCCCAGCAGCGCCGGCGAAGCCAGATGCATCACGTCGGGCTGGAATCCGCGCAGCACCTTGAGCAGTCGCGGCCTGGGCACACCGAGCGGCAACGTGGTCACCTTCGGAAACATCCGCGACGGCACCCGGTGCACCCGGATGCCGTCGTGAATTCGCTCAGCGGGAGGTTCACCGGGCGGGGTATCGGGAGCGATGACGAGGGCCTCGTGGCCGGTTCGACGCAAATGCTCCAGCACTCGAATTACTGAATTACTGACACCGTTGACATGTGGCAGAAAAGATTCTGCGACGATCGCAACGCGCACACCACCACAGTGTCAGCACTGCCTGTCGATAAGGTTGCGAAGGGGCATACGGGGCGCGAAATTTGCTGCTGAGCGCGTTACGAATCTTTGCTACCCACATTGTTGGGCGCGTCACGGCGGTCCAATCGCTTGTCTAGCAGCGCCAAGCCCACCAGCACAACCATTGCGACGAGCCAGCAGACCACCGCGATCGACCCCGCCGGGATTATCGCTAGCCCCGCGTTGCGGTGCTGTACCCGGACCAGGTTCGGGTCGGCCTTGTTGTATTCGACGTATATCCGCATACCCGTGGCCAATTCGGACGGATAAAGCACGCCGAGCTCGGGCCGGTAGGTGACGCGCTCAGGGGTGACGAATTCGATGGTGGACCGGTGGGGCCCCGCGCTGAGCACCTCCGCCTGCGCCACGCCCATATTGTGTCGAATCGTGAGATCGTCGCGCCAGGCCCCGGCCACCAGCAGCACCGACTGCAGCGTGACCAGACCGGTCACGATCAATACCGCAATCCGCGTCAATCGCAGCGCAACCCGCAGCGGGGTGATCGGCGCCTCATCGCTGCGACCGTGAATCAAAATGCGCAGCAATGTTTTTGGCGACTTCACAAGGCAGCCTTGATGGCGGCATGTAGTTGTCGCAGCGAGGACCGGTCCGCCTTGACCTCCAGCACCCGCATGCCCGCACCGGATTCGTTGAGTGCGGCGTCCAGCTCGTCGACCTCGATCTGGCGGCTTTCGACGTGGTAAGCGCGGCACAGCGCACCCACATCGACATCGTGTGGGGTGCCGAAGATCCGCGAGGACACGTCGGAGAACCTCGGGTCGCCCTGCTCGAGCAATTCGAAGATGCCGCCGCCGTTGTCGTTGGACACCACGATGGTCAGATGCCGCGGCGTCGGTTCGGTGGGGCCGATCAGTAGCCCGGAGCTGTCGTGGACGAACGTCAGGTCGCCGATCAATGCGACGGTGCGGGCCGGATGGTCAGCAGTGCCACCGCGTTCGTGCGCCAGTGCCGCCCCGATCGCGGTGGAGACCGTGCCGTCGATGCCGGCGACGCCGCGATTGGAGCGGACCCGGATGCCGTCGGTGTGAAGACCCACCAGAGCTGCGTCGCGGACCGGGTTGGACGCCCCGAGCACGAGCTGGTCGCCCGGTCGCAACGCGTCCGCCACCGCGGCGGCGACGTGCAGGCCGGTGGTCAAGGGGTGCGCCGCGAGCTGGCCCCGGACCGCCGCGACCGCCTGCCGGTTCATCTCGGCGCAGCGGTGCAGCCACGCCGGGTTGGGTGTCCCAGTGGTCACCGCCCGGGTGCCGGTGGCCTGCGAGTTTCCCGAGACGTCGGGCCAGCGCGGCCCGGTGGTGAGCGCATACACCGGCACCTTGGGGTCGGCCAGCAGCGCCGACACCGGGCGATGCAGGGTCGGGCGGCCGAGCATGATCACCTGCTTGGGGCGCAGCAGATTCAGCGCCAGCGGATGCAGCGGATTGGCCGCCGGACGCCGCGGTCGGTTCGGCCACCGTCGGCAGCTGCGCGAGGTTGGGGTGCACGCCCGCGCCGTGCCCGGCGATGACGACGGTGTCGGGCGACACGTCGATGTCCAGGGGCTGGTCGAAGGTGACCGGCGGCGTGTGGGTCCACGGCTTTCCGCCGGGCCGGCCCTGCGGGGTGATGGCACCGTGGGGTTCCGGATCCGGCACCAGGGGCTCGCGCAGCGGGATGTCAAACTGCACGGGGCCGGCGTTGGCGGTGCGAGATCCCGTGGCAGCCGCCAATACCCGGCAGGTGGCCGATCGCCACGTCGCGTTGAGCGAATCCATCCGCTCCGGTGCATCCTCGGCCAAACCCAGGCTGACGGTGGCGCGAACTTGGGTGCCGAAGTAGCCCAGCTGCTCCATCGTCTGATTGGCTCCGGTGCCCAGCAATTCGTAGGGCCGGTTGGCCGACAGCACGATCAGCGGCACCCGCGCATAGTTCGCCTCGATCACTGCCGGACCGAGATTGGCCACGGCGGTGCCCGAGGTCATCGCGATGCATACCGGCGCACCGGCAGCGATCGCCAAGCCGATGGCCAGATAGCCGGCGGTGCGTTCATCGATGCGCACGTGCAGCCTGATCCGGCCGGAGCGATCGGCGTCGTGCAACGCGAACGCCAACGGGGCGTTCCGCGAGCCGGGGCATAACACCACGTCGCGGACGCCCCCGCGGATCAGCTCGTCAACGACGACGCGAGCCTGTGTCGTCGAGGGATTCACTCTTACAGGGTGTCACAGCCCGCCCACCGCCCGCCGAACGGAAATCACACGTCGGTGAAAAACTTCAGCGCCACGCTGTTGACCGCGTCCGGCCGCTCCAGGAACCCCAGATGCCCGGCGTCGGGTATCTGCACGTAGCGGCCATTGGGCAAGGCGTCGGCGACCTCGCGCCCCAGGTGGGGCGGCGTGATCACGTCGTCGGCGAAACCCATCACCAGCACCGGGGTGACAATGCTGTGGTACGCCGCGAGCCGGTCGGTCTGCGGAGACACACTCAGCTGAGTACGCAGCCCGGGCGTGCGCTTGACCGGCCAGGTCCGGAACATGGTGATCCAGTCGGCGACCAGTACGTCGTCGTTGATCGTCTTGCGCGAAAAGCTTTCCAGCACACGGACTTTCGCTTCATAAGCGGGCGGCAGCTCGGTGTTCGACGCATAGAGCTGGGTCTCGCCGTCATGAAAGCCCTGACGGGCGCGGTCCAAGCGGCCGCGGGTGGCCATCAGGACAGCTGCGCGCACCAGCTCGGGCCGGGCCACCATCAGCTCCTGCGCGATGAATGCACCCATGGACACCCCGACGATGCGCGCCGGGGCGGCGCCCAGGGATTCGATCAGAGCCGCGGTGTCGGCGACCATCGTTTGCGTCGTGAACCCGTCGGCGTTTTCGGTGGCACCGATCCCGCGATTGTCGAAGGTGATCACGCGATATCCCGCCGACAGAAACGCTGGAACCTGATGCGGTAGCCAGGTGCGCCCGGGGCCGCCGCTGCCGGCGATGAAGACCACGGGCTCACCGCTGCCGCGGTCGTCGTAAGCCAGGTTGATCACTCGCACGACGGTACAAGGAGCGGATAGCAGGCCTTGACCCGGTCGATCCACCACTGTCGCCGCTCGGGCGGTGCCGCCAGCGCGTGCAGCCGCGCCGAATCCGGCGTGACCGGGCCGACGGCCAGGTACCCATCGACGGGTATGGCCGGCCGGGGCGACGTCTTCGACGAACAGCCTGCCGGTGCCCAGTCCGCAGGCGTGCCGCAGTTGCGGCAATGCCGCCGCGGCCGTCAGCCCGGCGGCGATGCCCACCGCCGAATCGAGCGCGCTGGAGATCACGACCGGGATGTCGATCTGCGCCGCGATGTCCAGAAGGGCCGAAACCCCGCCCAGCGGAGCGACTTTGAGCACCGCGACGTCGGCGGCGCCGGCGCGGACCACCGCCAGCGGGTCGTCGGCCTTGCGGATGCTTTCGTCGGCGGCGATCGGCACGTCGATACGCCGGCGCAGCGCGGCAAGTTCGTCGACGGTGGCGCAGGGCTGTTCGAGGTATTCCAGCGGGCCGTCGGCGGTCAGGGCGGCCGCGGCCCGCACCGCCTGTTCGACCGTCCAACCGCCATTGGCGTCCACCCGCACCGTCCGGACGAGTTCGCGCACCGCGTTGACCCGGTCGACGTCGTCGGCCAGCGTCTGGCCCGGCTCGGCGACCTTCACCTTGGCCGTTCGGGCGCCGGGAAAGCGGGCCAGCACCTCGCCCACCTGGGCGGCGGACACGGCCGGCACGGTGGCGTTGATCGGGATGCGCTCGCGGTGCACCGACGGCGGCTGACGGTAGGCGCCCTCGATGCCCGACGCCAGCCACGCCGACGCCTCCGCGGGCCCGTACTCCACGAAAGCCCCGAACTCTCCCCACCCCGCCGGGCCCTCGATCAGCGCGACTTCCCGGGTGGTGATTCCGCGGAACCGCACCCGCATCGGCAGCGCCACCACATGCAGGCGCTCCAAAAGATCGCGAAGCACCGGCAGACGGACTAGTCACTGCTGGTAGACCTGGCGGCCCGCCAGATACGTCGCACGCACGTCGAGATCGGCGATCTGCTCGGGCGGCACCGTGCGGGGATCGGCCGACAGCACCACCAGGTCCGCGTACTTGCCGACCTCGAGCGAGCCGATCACGTCGTCGGCGAACAGCTGCCAGGCGGCGTCGATGGTCTGGGCGCGGATCGCCTGGTCGACCGTCAGCCGCTCTTCGGGCGCCAGCACCCGGCCGCTCGGCGCGATCCGGGTCACGGCGACGCTGATGTTGCGCAGCGGCTCCTCGGGGGTGACCGGCGGGTCGTTGTGCAACGAAATGCGCATCCCGGTGGCCACCGCGGATCCTGCTGGCATCCAACGGGATCCGCGCTCGGGCCCGAACAGCCCGTCGACGATGACGTCACCCCAGTAGTGGATCTGGTCGACGAAGATGCTGCAGGTCACCCCGAGGTCCGCGGCGCGCTGGAGTTGCTCATCCCGGATGGCGCCGACGTGCTCGAGCCGCAGCCGATGGTCGTCGCGCGGATTGCGGCGCAACGCCTCTTCGTACACGTCGAGGATGGTGTCGACGCCGGCGTCGCCCTGCACATGGCAGGCCATCTGCCAGCCCAGTGGGTAGTAGGCGGCGACGATTTCGGTCAGCTGTTCTTTGGTGTAGTTGGCGCATCCACACGAGCCGGGCGGGATGCCGATCGTCGCGGGTGGCTTCGGTGTCCAGGTAGGGAAAGGACAGCGCGATATTGCCGATCCACGGCGACCCGTCCACCCAGATCTTGATGCCGACCTGGCGCAGCATGTCGTCGCCCTGGCCGGGCGTGGCGGTGGTGGCCATCTGCGGATTGGAGACCTCGTAGGTGCGAAGCCGGACGGTGAGTTGTTGCCATGCCCTGGGCGACCAGCGGCCCGAAGTTCGGATCGAACGCCATCTCCGAGCAGGTGGTCAACCCGGCCCGGTTGAGCCGGTCGCACTCGGCGAGCAGCATCTTCGGGTACTGTCGGCCTAGATGGCGCCGCCGAGCAGCGGGAACACCGCGCCGATCTCCTCGGCGGTCCCGTCGAGTTCCCCGCTGGCGTCGTGGCCGTAGCTTGGCGCCCTTGGGGTCCGGAGTGTCCCGAGTCAGCCCGTTGAGCTGGGCGGCGTGCGAATTGAAGTAGGCCTTGTGCCCGGAGTTGTGGATGATCGACCAGCGGGCCGTCCGGTGCGATGTCGTCGAGCCAGGCCAGCGTCGGCTCGGGCAGTCCCGACTGCAGCAGCGGGTCCCACCCGTTCAGGTAGGCGCCCTCCGCGTCCCCGCCGAGCGGCCTCGCGGCGGATCGCGGCGACGACATCGTCGGGGCCAGGGAGGGTGACGGGGCGGATGTCGACGATCGGTCCGACAGCGCGACCGCCTCCATCAGCGGATGACCGTGTGCCTCGATGAATCCCGGCATGACGCAGCCGTCGCCGATATCGATGGTTTGGGTGTCGGGGCCGATGAAGTCGGCGACATCGGCGCGGGTGCCGACGGCGATGATCCGGCCGTCGGCGATGGCGAGCGCCTCGGCCGTGGGCCGCTTGTCATCGACGGTCAGGACGGTTCCGGTGATGACGACATCTGCGGCAGCCATGTGCAGTAACCCTAGTGATCCATGCGGCCATCGAGGGTGCAGCTGACCCGAATTGCAACACGTTCTAGTCTGGCCACATGAGTGACGATCTGTTGCGCCATCCGACCCATAACGGCCACTTGCTGGTGGGCGCCCTCAAGCGCCACAAGGACCGTCCGGTGCTGTTTCTTGGCGAC
Organism: uncultured Actinomycetota bacterium; assembly: GCA_963832935.1. GTDB lineage: Bacteria > Actinomycetota > Actinomycetes > Mycobacteriales > Mycobacteriaceae > Mycobacterium. The sequence continues at coordinate 470,114 of CAWHWA010000002.1, read as the reverse complement.
ACCACGCTGACCGGTGGTCAGCTCGCCGAGCGGATCAGCCAGTACACGCAGGCGTTTGAGGCTTTGGGCGCCGGCACCGGCGTGACTGTGGGGCTGCTGGCGCTGAACCGGCCCGAGGTGCTGATGATCCTCGGCGCCAGCCAGACCCAGGGCTATCGCCGCACCGCCCTGCATCCGCTCGGCTCGCTGGACGACCACGCCTATGTCCTCTCCGACTGCGGCGCCAGCTCGCTGATCGTCGACCCCAACCCGGCGTTCGTCGAGCGCGCGCTGGGGCTGCTGGAGAAGGTGGACTCACTCAAGCAGATCCTGACCATCGGTCCGGTGCCCGAGGCTTTGCGCGGCGTGGCAGTGGACCTGTCGGCCGAGGCGGCGAAGTACCAGCCCAAGCCATTGGTGGTCGCCGAGCTGGCACCCGACCACATCGGCGGCATGGCTTACACCGGCGGCACCACCGGCAAGCCCAAGGGCGTCATGGGCACCACCGGGAACATCGCCGCGATGACGCAGATCCAGCTCGCGGAATGGGAATGGCCGGAACACCCGCGGTTCTTGATGTGCACCCCGCTGTCGCATGCCGGTGCGGCGTTTTTCACGCCCACGGTGGTCAAGGGCGGCGAGATGGTGGTGCTGGGAAAGTTCGATCCGGCCGAGGTGCTGAAAACCATTGAAGAGCAGAAGATTACGGCGACCATGCTGGTGCCGTCGATGTTGTACGCGCTGATGGACCACCCGGATTCGCACACCCGCGACCTGTCCGTCGCTGGAGACCGTGTACTACGGCGCATCGGCGATGAATCCGGTGCGGCTGGCCGAGGCGATCCGGCGGTTCGGCCCGATCTTCGCCCAGTACTACGGCCAGTCCGAAGCGCCGATGGCGATCACCTACCTGGCCAAGACCGATCATGACGAGAAGCGGCTGACCTCATGTGGGCGCCCGACGCTGTTCGCGCGGGTGGCGCTGCTGGGCGAGGACGGCCAGCCGGTGCCGCAAGGTGAACCGGGCGAAATCTGCGTCAGCGGACCGCTGTTGGCCGGTGGCTACTGGCACCTGCCCGAGGCGACGGCCGAGACGTTCAAAGACGGCTGGCTGCACACCGGCGACATGGCCCGCGAGGACGACGACGGCTTCTACTTCATCGTCGACCGGGTCAAGGACATGATCGTGACCGGCGGCTTCAACGTGTTCCCCCGCGAAGTCGAGGATGTCATCGCCGAGCATGCTGCGGTCGCGCAGGTGTGCGTGGTCGGGACGCCGGACGATAAATGGGGCGAGGCTGTCACCGCGGTGGTGGTGCTGCGCGCCGACGCGCCTCGCGACGAGGCCGCGATCGAGGCCATGACCGCCGAGATCCAGGCCGCGGTCAAGGAGCGTAAAGGCTCAGTGCAGTCACCCAAGCGGGTGGAGATCGTCGACGCGCTGCCGTTGACCGGGCTGGGCAAGCCGGACAAGAAGGCAGTCCGGGCGCAGTTCTGGGAAGGTGCCGGGCGCGCCGTCGGCTAGGTCTTTGGCGTTCGAGTGTCACGCCAGCGTGGCGCTAGCGCGTCGACTGTCACTCTAGCCGTGACGCTGCGTGCGGCGGATTGCGGCGATACCCGCCACCAGCAGGTCGAGCATGCGACCCGTCTGTTCCGGCGAACCGCTGACCAGAAAGATGCCGATGAGGCTGGACACCACGTCGTCGGCATGCACGTCGGCCCGCAGGCTCGCGTCGTCGGCGCCGGCCCGCAACAGCATCTCGACGGCACCGACGATGCTGTCCCGAGTCTGGCTGGGCTCCATGGCGCCGGAGTCGAAGATCGCGTGTAAGGACTCGGCCATCCCGCGCTTGGCGGCCACGAAGCCGGCGTAGCGGTCCATCCAGCGCCGCAGGGCGGTCTTCGGCGGATGCCGCTTCAGCAGCTGTGCCGGCCGCGGCGGCCACTTCGGCGAGCTCCGCTCGGTAGATCGCCTCGACCAGGGCCTCCCGGTTCGGAAAATGGCGGTAGAGCGTGCCGATCCCGACGCCCGCGTCGCGGGCGATCGACTCGAGCGACACCGGCCGCCCCTCGGCGGCGGCGAATGCCGTCGTCGCCACCTCGAGCAGCTTTTCGCGATTGCGGCGCGCATCGACGACCTCTCGGCCAAAGCGGAGGATCCTCCGTTTCTGCTACGCTGACGGAAGCGGAGGGGCCTCCGCATTTTTCCAGTGTGGCACGAAGGGAGCACCATGACGGACACAGCCCAGCCCGGCGGCACGGGCACCATCGGAACGGCCAGGGTCGCCCGCGTCGGCTACGGCGCCATGCAACTCTTCGAAGCCGCCGCCCGAAGACGCCGCCGCGGTGCTGCGTCGCGCCGTCGAACTCGGGGTCAACCACATCGACACGGCGTCGTTTTATGGCCCCGGCGAGGTCAACCGCCGGATCCGCAAGGCGCTGGCGCCCTATCCCGACGACCTCGTCATCGTCAGCAAGGTCGGCGCGCGATACACCGGCGGTCAACCAGTGCCGCTGGCCGCGGCACAAAAGCCCGCGGAGCTACGCGCCGCGGTCGAAGACGACCTGCACCAGCTCGGCGTGGACTGTGTGCCAGTGGTGAACCTGCGCCGCATGGACCTCGGGCCGGGCGTGGCCGCCGCAGGTGATCAGATCGTCGACCTGGACGACCAATTGGCCGAGATGATCGCGCTGCGCGACGAGGGCAAGATCGGTGGGATCGGGGTCAGCAGCGTGCCGCTGGAGATCCTGCAGCGCGCACTGCCCGCGGGCATCGTCTGCGTGCAGAACGCCTACAGCCTGCTCGACCGTTCTCAAGAGGCGATGCTCGAACTCTGTAGGGCCGAAGACATCGCGTGGGTGCCGTACTTCCCACTCGGGTCGGCGTTCCCCGGTTTCCCCAAGGCGGCCGACAACGACGTGGTGCGCGCAATCGCCGGCGAGCTCAACGCCACACCGGCACAGGTCGGGCTGGCCTGGCTGCTGGCTCACGCGCCGAACGTGCTGTTGATCGCCGGCACCAAATCGATCGACCATCTCGAGGAGAACATCGGCGCGGGCGACATCGTGCTCAGCGCGGATCAGGTGGCGCGCCTGGACGCCGTCACCGCGCCGGGGGCCGACCCATTGCCGCACGGCATCGAGAGGTTCGTCGACCAGAGCTGACGAGTACGGTCACCGTATGAGCAAATCGGTTCGGCCGCCGTGGTGGCTCAAACCGGCGAACAAGCTCTTCATCCAGATGTCGCGGCTGGGCCTGAGTTTCGGCGGCGAAAGCCCGGTAGTGCTGACGGTGCCGGGCCGCAAATCGGGACGCGAGCGGTCCACCCCCGTCACGCCGATGACGGTCGCCGGCCAGGAGTACGTCGTCGCCGGATTTCCCGGTGCCGACTGGGTAGCCAACGTCCGGGCCGCCGGTGAGGCCACGGTGGCCCGCGGTCGCAAGGTTCGGCGCGTCAGGATGGTCGAGTTGCCCGCCGAGGATGCCCGCCCATTGCTACGGGTGTTCCCCGAAGAAGTGCCCACCGGAGTGGGCTTTATGAAGCGGGCCGGCCTGGTCGATGAGGGCCGACCGGAGGAATTCGAAGCTTTGGCAGGCCGTTGCGCGGTGTTTCGACTGGACGGAATTCAATAACCTTGAGCGACAATCCTTTTCACGCCGACTCCTGGAAGCCCGTCGACGGGTTCGGCGATCTGACCGACATCACCTACCACCGGCACGTCGACGACGCAACGGTGCGGGTGGCGTTCAACCGGCCCGAGGTGCGCAACGCGTTTCGGCCACACACCGTCGATGAGCTGTACCGGGTGCTCGACCATGCCCGGATGTCCCCCGACGATCGGCGTGGTGCTGCTGACCGGCAACGGCCCGTCGCCGAAAGACGGCGGCTGGGCGTTCTGCTCCGGCGGCGATCAGCGCATCCGCGGACGCGGTGGCTACCAGTACGCCAGCGGCGAGACCGCGGACACCGTCGACGCCGCCCGCGCCGGCCGGCTGCACATCCTCGAGGTCCAGCGGCTGATCCGGTTCATGCCCAAGGTCGTCATCTGCCTGGTCAACGGCTGGGCCGCCGGCGGCGGGCACAGCCTGCATGTGGTCTGCGACCTCACCATGGCCAGCCGCGAGCACGCCCGATTCAAGCAGACCGACGCCGACGTCGGCAGCTTCGACGGTGGTTACGGCAGCGCGTATCTCGCCCGCCAGGTCGGACAGAAGTTCGCTCGGGAGGTCTTCTTCCTGGGCCGCCAATACACCGCCGAGCAGATGCACCGCTGGGCGCGGTCAACGCGGCCGTCGACCATGCCGAACTCGAAAAGACGGCCATCCAGTGGGCGGCCAAGATCAACGCGCAAATCGCCGCAGGCGCAACGGATGCTCAAGTTCGCGTTCAACCTGCTCGACGACGGCCTGGTCGGCCAGCAGCTGTTCGCCGGCGAGGCCACCCGGCTGGCCTACATGACCGACGAGGCCGTCGAGGGCCGCGACGCATTCCTGGAGAAGCGCGCCCCCGACTGGAGCCCCTTCCCGCGCTACTTCTAAGCGTTGACCCGCCCGCTCACAGCACCTGGATCAGCGCCCACCAACCCCACGTCGTCAGGATCGACAGCGGAACACCGATCCCGATCAGCAGGGCGATCAAGTCCGGCTCCAGGTCGTATTCCATGGCGATGATGCTCGCCCCGAGCATCGGGGGCATCGCCATCTCCAGCATCGCGACCTTGGCCACGGGATCGCCGGCCTGGCCGAGCGCGAGGTACACCGAGCAGCACAGAGCCAACGGGGCCAGCAACAGCCGGTAGCCCAGCCCGACGCACAGCGGCACGAGGCGGCCGGCCACCCGGTCGCAGCCGCAGCGCGTAGCCCACCGCCGCCATCGCGAGCGGTGTCAACGTCTGCGCAAGTACGTCGATGATCTCCGTGAGCCACATCGGACGGTCCAGGTGATTGGTGGCGAAAGCGATCAGGATCGCGAGGAACGGCGGGAAGGTCACGATCCGCTTGGCGACCGCGCGCCAGCTGAATTGGCTCGAACTTGCCAGCGAAGCGATCGCGATACCGACTGTCGACACGGCCAGATACGAGCCACACAGGTCCATCACGATGCCAAGGGCGAGAAACTTCTCACCGGCGTAAGCGATGATGAGCGGCAGTCCGAGGAACGCGGTGTTGCACCAGCAGCTCGCGAGCGTAGCACGCCAGTGCCGGTTGCCGCGACCAGTGCAGCGCACGGCCGAGCGGGACGATCACGGCAATGCGAAGACCACGTCGAGCCACGGCGTCGCTACCGCCAGCCACCAGTCCGGGCGGACGGTCAAGTTGTGCACGCTGTGGAAGGCAGCGGCCGGAAGTGCGACATTGATCACCCAGCCGCCCAGCACCTGGGTTGCGTTGTCCGGCAATCGTCCTGAGAGGCGCAACGCGACACCGATCGCGAGACACGCTAGAACGAGCGCGATTTGCTGCATGGAACCCCCTTTCTGAGACGGCCCGCGCCGCACGCTCAACACGAGGCTTCCGGATCGTGTTGAAGCAACCCGCCCAACCACCATCTGCCGCGCTGACGTCCGCCTAGACTTCGGGCCTGTGAGCAAGAGTCCGCTTCGCCGGTTCACCGACCAGATCGTGCTGGCCACCATGCGGCCGCCTATTTCGCCGCAAGTGCTGGTCAACCGGCCCGCGATGAAACCAATCGACCTGCACGGGAAGCGGATCCTGCTGACCGGGGCATCGTCGGGCATCGGCGAGGCCGCGGCCGAACAGCTGGCCGACCAAGGCGCCACCGTGGTGGTCGTCGCCCGCCGCCAGGACCGCCTCGACGCGCTGGCGGACCGGATCACGTCGGCGGGCGGCACGGCACTGTCGATCGCGTGCGACGTCTCGGACATGGACGCCGTGGACGCGCTGGTTGCCGACGTCGAAAAGCGCGTCGGCGGGGTGGACATCTTGATCAACAACGCCGGCCGGTCCATCCGCCGGCCGTTGGCCGAGTCGCTGGAGCGCTGGCACGACGTCGAGCGGACCATGGTGCTCAACTACTACGCGCCGCTGCGGCTGATCCGCGGACTCGCGCCGGCGATGCTGGAGCGCGGCGACGGCCACATCATCAACGTCTCGACGTGGGGGGTGCTGTCGGAGGCGTCGCCATTATTCGCGGTCTACAACGCATCCAAGGCGGCACTGTCAGCGGTGAGCCGCATCGTCGAAACCGAATGGGGCCGACGGGGCGTGCATTCGACGACCCTGTATTACCCGCTGGTGGCCACTCCGATGATCACCCCGACGAAGGCTTACGACGGGTTGCCGGCCCTGACACCGGAAGAAGCGGCCGAGTGGATGGTCACCGCGGCCCGCAGCCGGCCGGTGCGGATCGCCCCGCGGATGGCGATCGCGGCCAGGGCGCTCGACACCATCGGGCCCCGCTTGGTGAACACCCTTATGCAGCGCCAGAACTTGCAACCCAACCGCGGAACCGATAGCTAAGCCGCCATCGCTGCCGAGCGCGGCGGCCCAGTCGCAGCGTGATAGACACAACGCTATGGAGATCCTGTTCAGCCGGATGCTGCTCCGGCCGGCTGACTATCAGCGGTCGTTAACGTTCTACCGCGACGAAATCGGCCTGGCCACCTACCGCGACTATGGTGCCGGCACAGTGTTTTTCGCCGGCCAGGGGCTGCTGGAGCTGGCCGGCTGGAGCGACCCCGACCATTCCCAGGGGCCCTTTCCCGGCGCGCTGTGGCTACAGGTCCGCGACATCGAGGCCACCCAGGCCGAACTGGCGGGCCGCGGGGTGGCGATTGCCCGCGAGGCGCGTCGGGAACCGTGGGGCTTGAAAGAGATGCATGTGACCGATCCGGACGGCATTACGCTCATCTTCGTCGAGGTCCCGGGCGACCACCCGTTACGCCGCGACAGCCGAGGTGAACAACAGGGAACGTCCGGTTAACTGACAGGTAACATCTGGCGACGAGTCGCGATATACCCGCGATTCGCCTGCCTGTGCATTCGACAATTAAATCCCCCAACCACCAGAATCAGGCGCTGTGGACATACAACTGTTCCTCCTAATCATTGTCGTAGTAACGGCACTCGCCTTCGATTTCACCAACGGCTTCCACGACACCGCCAATGCGATGGCGACCTCCATCGCGAGCGGCGCGCTCAAGCCCAAGCAAGCGGTCGCTTTGTCCGCGGTGCTCAACCTGATCGGCGCGTTCCTCTCGACCACCGTCGCGGCCACGATCGCCAAGGGCCTCATCGATTCCAGCGTCGTGTCGCTGGAACTGGTATTCGCCGGGCTGGTCGGCGGCGTCGTCTGGAACCTGCTGACCTGGCTCCTCGGTATCCCGTCGAGTTCCTCGCACGCTCTGATCGGTGGCATCGTCGGTGCCACCATCGCCGCCGTCGGCGCCCATGGGGTGATCTGGAAGGGCGTGATGTCCAAGGCGATCATCCCGGCCTTCGTGTCCGTGTTCCTGGCCATCGTGGTCGGCGCGGTCGCGACCTGGGCGGTCTTCCGGATCACCCGCGGCCTGCAGAAGGAGCGGACCGAGGCCGGGTTCCGGCGTGGCCAGATCGGCTCGGCGTCGCTGGTCTCGCTGGCGCATGGCACCAACGATGCGCAGAAGACGATGGGCATCATCTTCCTGGCGCTGATGTCCTACGGCTCGGTCAGCAAGAGCGCCGCGGTCCCGCCGCTGTGGGTCATCGTGGCCTGCGCCATGGCGATGGCGACGGGTACCTACCTGGGCGGCTGGCGGATCATCCGCACCCTGGGCAAGGGACTCGTCGAAATCACGTCGCCGCAAGGCATGGCCGCCGAATCATCCTCTGCCGCGGTCATTCTGCTGTCCGCTCACTTCGGCTACGCGCTGTCGACCACCCAGGTCTGCACCGGCTCGGTGATGGGCAGCGGGCTGGGCAAGCCCGGCGGCGAGGTGCGCTGGGGCGTGGCCGGGCGAATGGCGGTCGCGTGGGTGGTGACGCTTCCGTTGGCCGGGTTGGTCGGGGCGATCACCTACTACATCGTCCACTTCATCGGCGGATACCCCGGCGCCGTCGTCGGGTTCGGGCTGTTGGTCGCGGTCTCTGCCGCGATCTACGTCCGGTCGCGCAAGAGCAAGGTCGACCACAACAACGTCAACGCCGAGTGGGAAGGCGACCTGACCGCCGGCCTCGATGACTCGAACAGCGGTAAGCCGCCCAGCGGGGGCGCCAAAGTCGGCGCCGCCTCCGGGTCCGACGACGTGAGTGTGGGGAACCTCTGATGAGTCAATTCAGCGACTGGTTCAACTACGAGGCGACGTTGAAGATCCTGCTCTTCAGCATGCTGGCCGGTGCTGCACTGCCGGGGCTGTTCGCAGTCGGGATCCGGCTACAAGCCGTCGGCGCTGGAGATACAGGCAGCGGCGGTCAACGGAATCCGGTGCTGACCGCGCTCGCGTGGGCGATCTACGGGCTGGTCCTTGCTGTAATCATCATCGCGCTGCTCTACATTGCCCGAGATTTCATCGCGCATCACACTGGGTACCCCTTCCTGGGGGCCAAGCTTAAGTAGCATCGAGTCGTTGTCCACGGAATTCCGAGCCCCCGGGCGGAGTGAAGCAAGTGAACCGATTCCTTACCTCAGTCGTGTCGTGGCTACGTGCGGGTTATCCGGAAGGCGTTCCGCCGACCGATACCTTCGCGCTGCTGGCCCTGCTGGCGAACCGATTGACCAATGACGAGGTCAAGGTCGTGGCCAATGCGCTAATGGAGCGTGGCGATTTCGACAAGATCGATATCGGGGTGCTGATCAGCAAGCTCACCGACGAGCTGCCGTCCGACACCGACATCGAGCGGGTGCGAAGCCGACTCGCCGCGAAGGGCTGGCCGCTCGATGACGAGCACGACGATGAGCGCAACGATCGCGGCAACGGGGTCCGCGGATAGCCGTACTGCGTGCGCTCAGCGTCTCACCCGGCTCCGCCGCGGTATCGATGTTGCCCGCTCTGGAACGGGTGCTGGAGGGCCGTGCTCCGGCTTTCGTTGCGGCACCGCCGGATCGCGAAGCCGAGCTGAACGCCTTGCGTGTGGGCGAGACCATCGACGACGACGTGGCTGTCGTTGCGACGACGTCGGGAACCACCGGTGCGCCCAAGGGCGCCTTGCTCACCGCCGCAGCCCTAACCGCCAGCGCGGCGGCCACCCATGACCGTCTCGGCGGGCCGGGCAGCTGGCTGCTGGCATTGCCGCCGCATCACATCGCCGGAATTCAGGTGCTGGTGCGCAGCATGCTCGCCGGTTCGGCGCCCGTCGAGCTGGACGTCTCCGCCGGCTTCGACACCGCCGAATTGCCAGGCGCTGTAAGCAAATTAGGCGCTGGGCGGCGATACACGTCGCTGGTCGCCGCACAACTGGCCAAGGCGCTCACCGATCCGGCGGCAGCGGCGGCGCTCGCCGAATTGGACGCCGTATTGCTCGGCGGCGGCCCGGCTCCACGGCCGGTCCTTGATGCCGCGACGGCCGCCGGGATCGCGGTGGTTCGCACCTACGGAATGAGCGAGACTGCCGGAGGCTGCGTCTACGACGGCGTTCCGCTGGACGGTGTGCGGGTGCGGACGCGGGCCGACGGCCGGATCGTGATCGGCGGCGCGACCGTGGCCAAGGGCTATCGCAACCCGGTTGATCCCGACCCGTTCGCCGAGCCCGGCTGGTTCCGCACCGACGACCTCGGCACCGTCGACGAGTCCGGCGTGCTGACCGTGTTGGGCCGCGCCGACGACGCGATCAGCACGGGCGGGCTGACGGTGCTGCCGCAGCCGGTCGAGGCCGCGCTGTGCACCCACCCCGCCGTCGGCGACTGCGCGGTGTTCGGTCTCGCCGACGACCGGTTGGGGCAGCGGGTGGTCGCGGCGATCGTGGTGCGTGACGGTTTCGGCCCGCCGACCCTGGACGAGCTGCGGGCACACGTGACACGCACCCTGGCCGGCACCGCCGCGCCGCGCGAACTACACATCGTCGACGCATTGCCGCGCCGCGGCATCGGCAAGGTGGACCGCGCGGGCGTTGGCGCGCCGGTTCGCCGCCGATCAATAGGCTGGTCGATCGTGAGGGTTGCTCGCCGGGAGATGCTGGCCGTCGCGGTCGGTGCTGGCCTGGTGGTCGCCGCCGTCCTGCTGCCGTGGCTGGATCGGGGAGTCAGACCGCGCCTCGACATCGGCCCGGAGCGCTTCGCTACGCACGCCGAGTCGGCCCCACTGTTCGCCTCCTGGGAGATGCACGCCAGCTGGGGCACCGTGCCCGCGATTCTGCTCGCCGTGGCTGCGGTCGTGTGGGGACCTGCTGTAGCACAACGTCTTTCGTGGCGGACGTTGACGCTGGGCACCTGGGGCGTCGCCTGCGGGTGGGCCTTCGCGCTGGCGATGATCGACGGCTGGCAGCGCGGCTTCGCGAGCCGGTTGACCAGGCCCGAAGAGTATCTGTCACAAGTGCCCGGCATCACCGACATCCCGGCGGCAGTGCGCACGTTTTCCAGCCGGATTCTCGACTACCAGCCGAACTCCTGGATCACCCACGTTTCCGGGCATCCGCCGGGCGCGCTGTTGACGTTCGTCTGGCTGGACCGGCTCGGCCTGCACGGCGGCGCCTGGGCAGGCCTGCTGTGCCTGCTGGCCGGCTCCAGCGCGACGGCGGCCGTGGTGATCGCCATCCGCGCGCTGGCCGACGAGCAGACCGCGCGGCGGGCCGCGCCGTTCGTCGCCATAGCGCCGACGGCGATCTGGGTGGCGGTCTCGGCCGACGGCTACTTCGCCGGTGTCGCGGCGTGGGGCATCGCGCTGTTGGCGGTGGCCGTGCACCGCCAGGTTCGGTTCCCCGCGCTGGTAGCGGCTGCCGCGGGCCTGCTGCTCGGCTGGGGCGTCTTCGTCAACTACGGCCTGGTGTTGATGGGCCTTCCCGCGTTGGCGGTACTGGTCTCGGCCATCGACTTCAGGGCGGCGCTGCGGGCTCTGGGCCCGGCCGCCTTGGTGGCGGTGGCGGTGGCGGCAACCTTCGCCGTCGCCGGATTTTACTGGTTCGACGGCTATACCCTTGTGCAGCAACGGTATTGGCAGGGAATCGCGAACGACCGGCCGTTCCAGTATCTGGTGGTGGGCCAATCTGGCGTGCGTGGTGTGTGCGATAGGCCTGGCCAGCGTCGCGGGAATCACCCGGGTGTTCGACGTTGCCGCCCTTCGTCGGCGCTCCGGTTTCCACTTGCTATTGCTGGCAATGCTGGCGGCGATCGCCTGCGCCGACTTGAGCATGCTGAGTAAGGCTGAGGTGGAACGGATCTGGCTACCGTTCACGATCTGGCTCACTGCCGCGCCCGCGCTGCTGCCGGTGCGGTCGCACCGCGGTGTGGCTGGCGATCAACGCCGCCGGGGCGCTGCTGGTGAACACCGTGATGCATCACCAACTGGTAGGCGGACATGGAAGAGCAGCCGGAGCTGGCACGTCGCCTAGATACGACCGACGCAGTCGTCATCGGGCTGGGTTCGATGATCGGCGCCGGGGTGTTCTCCGCGTTCGGCCCGGCCGCGCGGGCGGCCGGCGCGGGCCTGCTGATCGGGCTGGCACTGGCCGCGGCGATCGCTTACTGCAACGCCTCCTCGTCGGCGCAACTTGCCGCGGTGTATCCCACCTCGGGCGGAACGTACATCTACGGGCGCGAACGCCTCGGCCCGTGGTGGGGCTTCATCGCCGGGTGGGGTTTCGTGATCGGAAAGACCGCCTCATGCGCGGCCATGGCGCTGACCGTCGCCGTTTATACGGCTCCGGGCGCGGCGGTGTGGGTGCAGCGTGTGGTCGCGGTCGCCGCGGTGGTCCTACTGACCACGCTGAACTACCGCGGAGTCGCCAAGACTGCGATGCTGGCCCGAGTTCTGTTGGCGTGCACTCTGATTACGCTAGCCGCCGTGGTCGTCAGCATCGCGACGAGCAAGCCTGACCCGTTACACCTGAGCGGCCCGTGGTTCACGGGCACGATCTACGGCGTGCTGCAGTCGGCGGGGCTGCTGTTTTTTGCCTTCGCCGGATATGCGCGGATCGCGACGATGGGCGAAGAGGTCCGCGACCCCGGCCGCACCATCCCCCGGGCGATAACTCTTGCCCTGGCGATCGCGGTGGCGATCTATTTGGTCGTCGGGGTGGCCGCGCTGGTGGCCGCGGGACCCGACCGGCTCGCGCATGCCGCTGCACCACTGGCCGAGGCGGTCCGGGCCGCCGGCGCCCCGGCGCTGGTGCCGGTGATATCGGTCGGGGCCGCGCTGGCCAGCCTTGGCGCGCTATTGGCGCTGGTCGCCGGGCTCGGGCGGACCATGCTGGCGATGGCACGGCATCGGGATCTTCCGGGCTGGCTGACGGCTGTTCACCCGGACCACCGGGTGCCACACCATGCCGAGATCGCGATCGGCGTGCTGGTCTGCCTCCTGGTGAGCGCCGTCGATCTGCGTGGGGTGATCGGCTTTTCGTCGTTTGGGGTGTTGATCTACTACGCGATCGCCAACGCCGCCGCCTATACGTTGCCCGCCCCTCGGCGCCGCGTCCGTAACGTCTGCGGCCTGGTCGGATGCCTGCTGCTGGTCGCCACCTTGCCGTGGGCATCGGCGGTTGCGGGGCTGGCGGTATTGGCCGTCGGGATCGCTGGGCGCGCCGTGGTGATACGCCGACGAGCCTGAGCGGCGCCCTCGGCGTCGAGTGTGCGATGACGGCGTCGCGTGTGCGGTCATGGTGGGAATCCGGCGAATTTCCCGCCCTCAGCGCACAGTCAAAGCCAAGGGCGCACAGTCGATGACGGCGGCTAGAGGCCCGCGGCGCGGGTCGCTCGCGCGAAGCGACTGGCGGGCCCGCAGGCCTCGCGTACCGCTGCGACATCGTCGGCGATGTCGAAGTCCGCCAACCGATCCACCGCTATCACGTCAATACCGTTATCGTGCAAAGCTTTCCATGTGAGTTCCCCGGTGTCGGGTTGAGACATCGGCACGGCACGCAGGCATTCGGCCATCGCCGGGTCCTGCACCCCGAGCACCCACCAACCGCCGTCGACGGCCGGCCCGAGCACGGCCGGCGCCCCCAGCAGCGAGCGCGCGCAGTCGGCCAGAAGGTCGGCGGTCACCTGCGGGGTGTCCATTCCGATTTGCAGCACGGGAAAGCCGGCGGCCGCGTCGATGTGAGCGTTGGCGAGCCGGTCGGCGAAGTCGTCACCGCGCTGCTCGATCACCGTGAACGACTCCAGCCGCTGCCGGATCTGCGCCGCCGGCAGCGGCCGCGTCCAGGTCGCCGGTCAGCGCCACGACCCGCGAGGCAGCCGGAGCAGCGGCGACCGCGTCCAGTGTGTCCAGCAAGGCCGCGGCGGCGATGTCGGCCGCGACCCGGTCGCCGACCGTCGCGGCCAGCCGCGTCTTGGCCCGGCCGGGCTCCGGTGCCTTGGCGACCACCAGCAGCGTCACCGGCAAGTCCGTCACGAAATCACCTTCCAGAAGTCCAGGATCGCGGTGATGCTGCCCCGCAGCGAACCGCTGACCTTCGACTTGCCGCCGGTGCGGGGGCCGTAGCTGATGTCGAGCTCGACCACGCGCCAGCCGGCGGCCGCGGCGCGCACCAGCAGTTCCAGCGGATACCCCGACCGCCTATCGACGACCCCCAGACCCAGCAGCGCCTCCCGGCGGGCTACCCGCATCGGCGCGATGTCGTGGACCGGCAGGCCGTGGCGAGTGCGCAGCCGCCAGCTCATCACGACGGTGCCCACCCGCGCGACCCATGGCCAGTGCAGCCCGGCGACGGGCCGACGCCGGCCGATCGCCATGTCCGCGCCCTGTTCGAGTGCGGCGACCAGCCGCGGCAAGTCGCCGGCATCCATCGAGCCGTCAGCGTCGATGACCGCCACGATCGGAGTCGCCGCGGCAACCAGACCGGCGTGCACCGCCGACCCGTACCCGGGCCGCGGTTCGGCGACGACCTGGGCGCCGTGCCGAGTGGCGACGCCGGCTGTGTCATCGGTGCTGTTGTTGTCCACCACCAGAGCCCGATAGCCGGCGGGAATGGCCGCCAGCACCGCCGGCAGCGACTCCTCCTCGTTCAGACACGGCAGCACCACCGTGACCAGATCGTCGGACATGCGGCCGACCCGCGATCAGAATCCGGACGACGAGTGACCGCCGCCACCGACGGCGCCCTCGGGGCCACGGTCTGCGGTGGCGGGCTTCGGCGCCACGGTCTGCTGCTGCGTGGGCGGCTTCGGAGCCACCGTCGGCTGCTGGGTCTGTTGCGTCGGCTGCTGGGTCTGCTGCGTTGGCTGCTGGGTCTTCTGTGTTGGAGCAACCGTCGTCGGAGCACGACCGTCGTCGGCGCGACCGTGGTGGGAGCGACGGTCGTCGTCGGCGTTTTCGGCGTGTAAGGGGTCGTCGTCGGAGCGACGGTCGTCGTCGGCGTCGTCGGAGCGACGGTCGTCGTCGGCGTTGTCGGTGTCGTGGGCGGACTCGTGGTCGGCGTCGTCGGCGGCGTGTACGGGGTCGTCGTGGTCGGCGGCGTGTAGGGCGGCACGTACGGCGGTACCCATGGCTGTGGCCGCCAGCCCGGGAACGGAATGATGATCGGGACCGGGATGGGAATCGGCCCATTGGGGTTGGGCACCAGACCGGGAAGACCCGGCGCGCCCGGCACCGGAAGGGGGGCGACCGGTGCCGGGCCCACTCCGGGCACCGGTGCCTGCGGGACGGGAGCCGGAATGACGCCCCCCTGGTATCCCGCGTTGGGCGCTTCGGGTGGCGGCGGCGGTACCGGCGCTTGCTGCTGGGTCGGCAATAGCGGCATGAACTTGCCCGGGGCCGCGTTCTGGTGTCCCACCACCGGCTCCTGGCTCGCCGTCGGCCGGACGGCGACGACCACCGCGACGGCCAGCGAAGCGATTCCGACGACCGCGAACGCGACCACCGCATTGCCGACCAGCAATGACCTTCTGCTGAGCTTCAGCGGGCCGGTCTCGGCGTCGGGATCGTCGTAGTAATCCTCGAATTCGTCGACCTCGCCCGGCAGCAGGTCGGCGTCGTCCTCGGCCATCGAATATGCCAGCTGCTGATCGGCCGCATTGGGATCGCCGAACTCGGCCGGGACGATCGCGGTCTCGTCGCCGGTCAGCCCGGCCGCCGGGACGATCGCAGTCTCATCGCCGGTCAGCCCGACCGCCGGGGCCATCGCGGTGGCATCCGGGGTCAGCGGTGCGGCCGCGATCGCGGCGCCGCGGGCCAGCGCAAAGGTGGGGTCCTCGGGTATCTGCACCCGCATGGTGGCGTCGCGAAGCTGGTCGGCGACCCCGGTGAGGTCCGAAGAAGCGCCCACCAGATACACATCGCTCGGGGCGTCCGGGTGTTCGCCGAGCCGAGCCATCATCGTGTCCAACGCGCCGGTGGCGTCGCCTGCGAGAGCCTCGCTGGCCAGCAGCGTGGGCGGCGCGTCCAGGTCTTCCGCGGCCGAACCCAGCACCGACAGCGTCGCCGTGTTGTCGTCAAGCACCAGCACCCCGCCGGACCGCCCCGCCGCGCGCATCAACGCCGTCACCGCCTGCGACTGCGACAGCACCGCGACGTTGTGGACGCCGGAATCTTCCAACGCCTGGCGCAGCTGATCGGCGCTGGGATGGTCGGTCCAGCACAACCGGGTCCCGACCAGCCGGTGGTTCTCGGTCGCCAACAGCCGATTCGTGCCGACCACGGTCTCGGTCAGTTGCTCGACCGGATTGTTAGCCAGGTCGACGACGGATTGGTCGATCACGTCACTGCCGTCCGCGCCCGCCCCGATGAGCGCCAAGCGGGCGACGGGGCCAGTGACAGCGACCCCCAAAACGACGTCCATACCTGCTCTCCTTCAGCGGGCCACCCCAGAACCAGCATGTCCCGGCATCATTACACTTCGGTACCGTCGGCAGTATCAATCATTCGGGCGACCCCGTTCGCCTACAGGCGCAGCGTAACCGCGTTCCCCAAACCGCGGGACGCACTGCCGCGTCGTCCGAACGGAGATTATGTTTCCAAGTAAGCAACGCAGTCGCCTCGGCAGGGGGTTCCCTCGCCAGCTATGCGAAATTGCGCCGCCAGTAACCGTCCTCGATACCCGGGGGGAATCGTGAGTCAGAGCAGCGAAGAGGCGCCGACCGGCCCCATCAGGGGCGTGCCGGCGCCGCAGACCCCTCCGGGAGCGCCGGCTGCGGGGACGCCGCCCCGGCGGCGCAAACTCGTGGCTGACCTGACCGCCGTCGTCTTGCTCCTCCTTGCGCCGCTGCTGCCGTGGAATCTGTACTTCGGCATCGCGATCCCCGACAGCAACACCATCGTGTTCGCCGTACTCATCGCGGTGACGCTGCTCTCCCTGATCGCTCTTGCTTTGCCCAGTTCCGGGCGCACGGCCGGCGGGCTTCGGCTGGCGCTCAACGTTCCCTATTTGCTGCTGGTGCTGGCCTTCGTCGGATTCGACGCGTTCGAGACGGTCCGATTCGCTGGGAGCGTGACCGTGCCGGGCGGTGTGGGACCGGGGGCCTGGCTGGGGGTCGCCGGTGCGCTGTTGAGCGCGCAGGCGGCGGGCAGCGGCGCCGCAGCCGTCGACGACGACACGTCGGGTGGGCGGCAGAGGTCGGCCCAGATTATCGGCTACGTCTCGATGGTGGCCGCGGCACTGAGCTTCGTCTTCACCCTGTACTGGCGAGTGAAGTACGCGCTGCACGACGCGAGCGGCTCCGCCGACTTCGGTAAGCAGAACATCGCGGTCATCGCGACGGCGGCGGTGTACGGCTTGGTGGCGCTGATCGCGGTGCTCGTGGCCTCGAGGTGGCTTGTTCGCCAGAGCAGGGCCGCCCGATTGGCGACGATCGCGCTGGGGGCCTCGACGTTGGTCGCCGGGATCATTGTGTGGTTTCTCCCGGCCGGCCGTGACATCGACGCATTCCACGGTATAGCGCAGAACACGTCGACGGCAGGAGTGGGGTTCGAGGGATATCTGGCGTGGGCGGCCGCCGCGGCGATTTTCGCTCCGCGGACGCTGTTCGGTCGCGCGGGCACCGCGTCGTCCGAGGAGAATGCGTGGCGGGCGTCGGCCCGAAATGGCTTGCTGCTCATCGCCGTATGGTGCCTGGGGTCGATGGCGATGCGGATCACCGACCTCGCGGTGGCGGTGAGCCTGGACTACCCGTATTCGCGGTACGACAGTGTGGTGCTGGCCGCCTTCGATGTGGCCACCGGGGTCCTGGCGATCTGGCTGCGGATCAAGCTGCGCAGTGGCTCGTCCGCCCGGCTGATCACGTCGCTGTCCGGACTTGTTGCCGCGCTGACTATTTCGCGCGTCATCGTCGGCGTCGTGCTTGCGCCGCGGTTCCAGGAACCGCCAAATGCCGTGCAAAATCCGGTCTACGGAAACGATCTCGCCCAGCAGATCACCAGCACCTTCGACGTGACGCTGTCGGCGCTGGCGCTGTGCATCCTCGTGGCGGCGATCATCACCGGGCAGTTCGCCAGTCGGCGCCTGCGGCGCCGTGCCGCGCGCAAGCGTGCGGTTTCGCCGGGCACTGACGCCCCGACGACCCGCATCCCGACCGGTGCTCCCCCGCCGTCGGCCGCCGTGACCACCCACGTTCATACCGGCGAATCACCCACCACCGCAATACCTCAGCTGACCGGATCGCCCCGGATCTTCCGCGGCGACGATTCGGCCACGCGGCAGATACCCGTCTCCAAGCCCAAGATCTACCGGCCCTCGCAGGACCCGTCTAACCCGGATTAGCGCAGCGGCGCGAACGCGAACTCGCGCAGGCCCTCGAGCGGATCAATCGCCGCGCGGAAACCCAACACGTCGGCGGCACGGGCGGGATCGGCGACGATGTGGCGCACGTCGCCGCTGCGGTATTGCCCGGTGATGACCGGGGACGCCGCGCCGTCGCGCGCATCGCAGAGCGCGGTGGCCACCTCCAGGATCGAGATGGGCCGCCCCGAACAGACGTTGACCGCGGTGAAGCCGGAGCCGTCCGTCGCTAACAGGTGGGCTGCCGCGAGATTGGCGGCCGCCACATCATCGACGTGGACGAAGTCACGCATCTGGCCGCCATCCTCGAAAACCCTTGGTGGCCCGCCCTTTTCCAGATCCGAGCGGAAAATCGCCGCAACTCCGGAGTACGGGGTGTCGCGCGGCATGCCGGGACCGTAGACGTTGTGGTAGCGCAACGCGACCACCGAGCCGCCGGTGGCCTCCGACCACGCCAGCGCGTAATGCTCCTGGGCGGTCTTGCTGGCGGCGTATAGGCTGCGCGGTCGCAGAGCGGCATCCTCGTCGACCAGCCGCCAGGCCAGCTCCTCGCCGCCGAGCGGGCAGCGATGCTCGAAGGTCCCGGCATCGAGATCGGCACGCCGCCGCGGCAGCGGCTCAACCGTTCCGTGCTCGGGGCAGCGATAGCGGCCCTGTCCGTACACCACCATCGACGACGCCAGCACCAGGCGGCGTACTCCGGCAGCGAACATCTGCGCCAGCAGCACCGTGGTCGCGAAATCGTTGTGACCGCCGTAGGCGGGGGCGTCGGCAGCGTCGACCCCGGCGCCCACCATCGCGGCCTGGTGACACACCAGATCGACACCGTCCAACAGCGGGGCCAGCGCGTCGGCGTCGCGGACGTCGACCCGGTGACATCCGGGCGGTAGCACCGAGTTTGGGCCGTGCGCGGCGGGCAACAACACGTCGACGGCAACCACTTCATGACCCGCCGCGCGCAGCGCCGCGTCCACCCGCGAGCCGATGAAACCGGCCGCACCGGTCAGCAACACCCTCACGGCAGCTCGATCGGCAGCGTGACGCCGGTGTGCGCCAGGCAGTGCGTGCAGCTGCGCTCGAGAGCCACCCGGCCGATCGCTTCGCGCACCAGCTTCTTGAACAGCTCCATGTTCTTCTCGAATTGCGCGTACACGTCGACGGCTTTCACGCCCTCGCCGGCGCTGATACCGGCGTCCAGGTCGGTGACCAAAGCGATTGCCGCATAGCAGATTTCGAGCTCACGAGCCAGCACCGCTTCCGGGTAGCCGGTCATGTTGACCAGAGTGAAGCCGGCTGAGGCGAACCACTGGCTTTCGGCGCGGGTGGAAAATCGCGGGCCCTGGATCACCACCATGGTGCCGCCGTCGACCACGCCGGGCAGACCGGTGACCGCGTCCCGCAGCGTCGGGCAATACGGATCGGCGAAGTCGACGTGAATCGCGCCGGAGTCGAAGTAGGTGTCGGCGCGGCCGTTGGTGCGATCCACCAGCTGGTCGGGCACCACCACGGCGCCCGGACCGTGTGCGGGGTCCAGGCTGCCCACCGCGCACGGCGCGAGAACCCGCCGAACGCCCAACGTGCGCAAGGCCCACATGTTGGCGCGGTACGGCACGGTGTGCGCCGAGTATTCGTGTTCGGCGCCGTGCCGCGGCAGGAAGGCGACTTCGTGCTCCCCGATCGTGCCGACCGTGATCGGGGCGGCGGGCAGGCCATACGGGGTGTCCATCGTGATGTCGCGGACGTCGGAATCGAAGAACGTGTAGAAGCCGCTGCCGCCGATCACTCCGAGCATTCGCCCATTGTGGTGCATAGGGCAGGATGCCCTGGTGGCCAGTTTTGCGCAGTGGATCTCGGGCGCCCGACCGCGGACGCTGCCCAACGCAATAGCGCCGGTCATTGCGGGCACCGGCGCGGCGGCATGGCTGCATTCCGCGGTGTGGTGGAAAGCGCTGCTGGCGCTGGCCGTCGCGGTCGCGCTGACCATCGGCGTCAACTACGCCAACGACTACTCCGACGGCATCCGGGGCACCGACGACGATCGGACCGGCCCGGCGCGGCTGGTGGGCTCGCGACTGGCGACACCGCGGTCGGTGCTGACCGCGGCGGTGGCATCTCTCACGGTGGGCGCGGCGGCCGGTCTGGCGCTGGCGCTGCTCAGCGCGCCGTGGCTGATCGCGGTCGGCGTCGCATGCCTCGCCGGGGCCTGGTTGTACACCGGCGGCTCGAGGCCCTACGGGTATGCGGGTTTCGGCGAGGTCGCGGTGTTCGTGTTCTTCGGCCTCGTCGCCGTCCTGGGCACGCAGTACACCCAGGCGTTACGGGTGGACTGGGTCGGGCTGGTGCTGGCGGTGTCGACGGGCGCGCTGTCGTCGTCGGTGCTGGTGGCCAACAACCTGCGGGATATCCCCACCGACGCGCAGGCGCACAAGATCACGCTGGCGGTACGCCTTGGCGATGCCCGCACCCGGGTGTTCTACCAGGGCCTGCTGGCCACCGCCGGGGTGCTGACCCTGATGCTGATGCTGGCGACACCGTGGTGCGCGGTGGGATTGCTGGCCACCCCGTTGGCCCTGCGCGCCGCCGGGCCGGTGCGGTCCGGCCGCGGCGGGCCCGAGCTGATCCCGGTGCTGCGCGACACCGGGCTGACGATGCTGGTGTGGGCGGTCGCGGTGGCCGCGGCGTTGGCGCTGGCGCACTGACGCGCCCAACGCGATTTGGCACGCGGCGATCGATGAGGGATTAGCGTCGGGTGTGACCGCCCTTACACCGCTAGCCGAGCGAGGAGCGCAATGCAGCACATCGCCGCGACCAGTGGGCCCAAGAACATCGGACTGCTCAGCGTCGGCGCATACCGCCCCGAGCGCGTGGTCACGAACGCCGAGCTGTGTCAGAACATCGACTCGTCCGATGAGTGGATCTACTCCCGCACCGGAATCAAGACACGCCGATTCGCCGCTCGCGACGAAACCGTCGCCTCCATGTCGATCGAGGCCGCTCGGCAGGCAATCTCAATCGCCGCGCTGCAAGCAACCGACATCGACGGCGTGATCGTCGCCACCAGCACGCAGTTTTACCAGACCCCGGCCAGCGCCCCGGCGGTCGCTTCGGGGTTGGGCGCTACAGGTGTGCCAGCATTCGATATCTCAGCCGGGTGCGCCGGGTTCGGATACGCGGTGGGCGTCGCGGCCGACATGATCCGGGGCGGAAGCGTCGCCAAGATGCTGGTCATCGGTTCGGAGAAGCTGTCACCCACGGTCGACATGCTCGATCGCAGCAACTGCTTCATCTTCGCCGACGGCGCGGCCGCAGTCGTGGTGGGCGAGACGCCCGCTCAGGGTATCGGACCGACCGTCTGGGGCAGTGACGGTGAGCAGGCCAAGGCCATCCGACAGGACATCGACTGGATCACCTATACGGAGAACCCGACCGGCCCGCGCCCGTTTCTTCGGCTGGAAGGCAGCGCGGTCTTCCGTTGGGCGGCATTCGAGATGGGCAAGGTCGGGCGCCAGGCGATGGACGCCGCGGGCGTCAGATCCGATCAAATCGACGTGTTCATCCCGCATCAGGCGAACGCCCGGATCAACGAAGTGCTGGCCAAGAACCTGGATCTGCGGCCGGACGCGATAGTGGCCAATGACATTGAGCACACTGGAAACACGTCCGCGGCTTCCATTCCGCTGGCGATGGCCGAACTGCTGGCCACCGGGGCGTCCAAGCCCGGCGATCTGGCCCTGCTGATCGGATACGGCGCAGGCCTGAGCTATGCCGCACAGGTCGTGCGGATGCCCAACGGCTGAGCCCGCGAACTCACTTCTCGTCGGGCTCGTCGTCGGGTCCCGGATCAATGACCGCCTCACCGCGCAGCCGGGCTTGCAGCTGCTCGCGTTCGGCGCGACGCCGTTCGCCGGCGACGGCAAGCGCGGCCGTGGCACGTCCTCGCAACGGCGTGAACAGCCAGATGCCTAAGGGCATCGCGATGATCAACGCAAACAATGCCGCGACGATGACCGGGACCTGGCTGACCCCGAGTAACCGCGCCACCAGGTAGATCGCCCCGGTGAGCACGACCGCCAGCAGCAGCCGCGCCGCCGCGTAGAGCAAAACGTCGACAACCACGCGATCTCGCGCGCGCTCCTCACGGCGTCTCGCCGCGGTGTCCCCAGTGCTGTTGTCGCTCGGCCCTTCTGACACAGGTCGAGCCTACGGCGCGAGTATATTCGCTCAAAGGAGGTGTTGAGTGCTCTACCTGCTGCTCGTCCTGGTTTTGGGGACGCTGATCTACATTGGCTGGCGCGCGGCGCGGTCGCAGACCCATCGACACGAAGACGCGCGTCATCGGACCTGACGACGATCCAGATTTCATGCGGCGGTTAGGACACGGGGACAACAACCCCCGCTGACCGCGCCACGCCGCCCTCGCTACGCGACGCCCGGTTGGGCTGGTCTCCCGGAAACCCTTCGGCGACAACGGCAGCCAGCTCGGTGAGCGCTTCGCGAGTCTGCCGCCGCATCCGATCCAGGCTGATCTCGGCGCCCTCCTCGAGATGAGGGTCGAACGGCACCAGCCGCACCGCGCGGCAGCGCCGGGAGAAGTGATCGACCACCTTGTTCATGTCGACCTTGCCGGTCCGTGGGCCGCACCGCGTTGATGACCGCGATCGAGTTGCGAACCAGCTCTTCGTGACCGTGCGCGTCCAGCCAGTCCAGCGTCGCCGAGGCGCTGCGCGCGCCGTCGATGGACCCAGAACTCACCACGATCAGAACGTCGGCCGTTGTCCAGCACCGACGACATCGCCGAGTGCAGCAGTCCGGGGCCGCAGTCGGTGATCACCAGGCCGTAGAACCGCTCCAGGATCCCCAGGGTGCGGGTGTAGTCGTCGGCACTGAAAGCCTCCGATACGGCCGGATCGCTCTCCGACGCCAGCACTTCCAACCCGCTCGGGCCCCTGCGAGGTGTAGCGGCGGACATCGCTGTAGCGCTCGACGGTTCCGGCGTCCTGCAGCAGTTGGCGCACCGTGGCCGCGGTCTCCAACGGGACCTTCTGACTCAGGGTGCCGCGGTCGGGGTTGGCGTCCAATGGCCACCACCCGGTCGCCGCGGATCGCGGCGAAGGCGGAGCCCAGCGTCGCAGTGATCGTGGTTTTGCCGACACCACCCTTGAGCGACAGCACCGCGACCCGGTAGCAACCGCGCAACGGCCGGTTGACCTGCGCCACCAAGTTGTTGTGCCGAGCGGCCCGAGGGCTTTCCCCCAGGTTGATCAGCCGGCCGGACAGCGCATAGACCAACCGCCGCCAGCCCTCCGAAGGCGGCGGCTTGATCGGCCGCAGCAGCATTCCGGTGGACAGTTCCGGGTAGGGCGTGTGCGGCACCGTCTCGGGGCGATACGGGGCTTCCGGGCCGGACGGCGCGTCGCGTGGCCGTTGTAATACGCACCGTATGCGGTCGGGTCGACCCGCGGGATGCCGGTCACCGGAGTCGAATCCCAGGGCGGCATCCCGGCCGGTGGCCCCGCGGTGGCGGGCTGCGCTTCCCGCCGCTCGGTCGCGGGAACCCGGCGCTCGGTGCGGAAGCCGGCGAACGCCCGGGTCGGTGCCTCGGCACCGGAATCCGCCGGACTGGTCGCCGGCGGATGCTGGCTGCGATGGCTCCTGGGCGGACAGGTCGCGCCGTCGGATGCTCGGGCGCTCCCACCCCGCTCGTTGATTGCTCAGACACGTGCATTCCCCCTTGCTGCGTATGTCGATTGCCTATCTGTCAGCCCACGCCCGCATAGGAATGCAGGCCCACGGTCACCAGGTTAACGAAGAACAAATTGAAGACCATGGCCACGAACCCGACGACGTTGATCCAGGCGGCCTTGCGGTCCCGCCATCCCGCGGTTGACCTGGCGTGCAGGTACGCCGCGTAGATCACCCACGCGACGAACGACACCGTCTCCTTGGGGTCCCAGCCCCAGTACCTACCCCAGGCCTCCTCGGCCCAGATGGCGCCGAAGATGACCCCGAAACCGAACACCGGGAACGCGAAGATCGTGGTTCGGTAGGCGATGCGGTCCAGGGTCTGCGCGTCGGGCAGCCGCTGCACCACTCGCGCCAGCGCGCCTGCAGTGTCTTCCGGGTCGGGACCCCAGCCGCGAGGTCCGCAGCAAGAACAGGATGCTGGCAATGCCGGCGACCAGGAAGACCCCGGAACCCAGGCTGACCACCGACACGTGGATGGGCAGCCAGTAGGACTGCAGGGCCGGCATCACCGGTGCGGCGTTGGTGTAGAGCCAGCGACCGGAAACCGTGAGCAGGATCAGCACCGGCAGCAGCAGGAAAACCCACAGCGGGCGGTATTGCGGGCGGCGCAGCATGATCGCGCCGGCGACCAGCCCGCAGAAGCAGGTCAGGTTGATGAACTCGTACATGTTGCCCCAGGGCACCCGCATGGTGGCCAGGCCGCGCAGCACGAGGCACGCCAGGAGCAGCCCGATGCCGAGGTAGACCACCGCCAGCCCGGCCCGCCCGACGCGTTCGTCGAACGGCCGCTGCGCTTCGTCGTCGACGATGCCGGGGGTGGCGCTGTCGGCCGCGACCCCGCCGGCCAGCACCCGCGCGCGGTTGTCCGCGCGGCGGCCGCCGACGTAGGCCAGCTCGAAGGCCAGCAGCAGCAGCGCGACGACCAGGGCCACCACCGCCGAGGTGAACGCCCAGTCGGAGTAGCGCGCCAGGCCGATGTTGACGTGCAGCGTGTTCATGTGACGTCCACCTGAGAACTCCTTCTGGACGCTGGGGTCGGCCGGCGCCGGATTCGTCGAGCCCGGCCAGCAATCGCTCGGTCAGCCTTTCGAACTCGTCGCCCCAACCGGAGTTGTCGGTGCGCGCCAAGCCGCCCAGCTCGACGTTCACCGTACCGGGGGCCTGGCCGGCCCGGTCGGTGACTGGAGTGAGACGCACCCATACCCGGCGGCGGCGCACCAGCAGCGACACCAGCAGTCCGCCCATCATCGTGATCGCGAACACCAGCACCCAGGTCTGGCCGGGGTCGTGGGAGACCTGCAGGTTGACGAACGGCACGGCGCCGTCGAAGCGGACGATGGTGCCGCCGCCGGACCCTGGTCGATGCGCACCTCTTGGCCGGCGCGCAGGTTGACCCGCTTTTCCTTGGTCAGCCGGCCCTGCTCGATCAGCCGGGGGTCCAGGGTGAACAGCGACTGCGGGCGCCCGGTGTCCAGACCGGTGTCGCCGCGGTAGATGTCGATGGCCACCGCGGGGGCGTTCAGCGCCGGGAAGCGCGACGACAACAGGGCGCCGTCGAGTTGTTCGGTCGGTGCGAGCAGGCCCTGGATCGCGATCTGGTGTTTGCGGCGCTCGGCGGCGTTCGGATAGCTGCCGGCCGGCGGGTCGATGCGCGCCACCCCCGACGACAGCAGGGTCTGCGGGTTGTCGGGCCGCCACTGCACGGTCGAGGTGCGCGTCTGCCCGTCGGGGAACGTCACCGTGAAGCGTCGGCGCGTAGCCGTGGCCCTGCAGGTACACCCGGTCGCCGCCGACCCGCAGCGGGTGGTTGACCTCCAGCCGGTAGGGCCGCCAGCTGTTGGCCGCCAGGTCGTCGGCCGGCCTGGTAGTCGATGTCGGCGGCGAACGACGTGGCCTGCCCGGAGGGCAGGTAGTGCGCCTGAAAGTCGTTGACCCGCACACAGATCGGGTGCAGCGACGTGCCGTCGACGGTGTTGCCGGCGCGGAACGAGTCGAACGCGGCCGGCGAGGCCGAGCAGAAGCCGGGCCCGCCGTCGGCGATGACGATGACGTTGCCCTCGTAGCCGAACAGCTTGCCGACGGCCACCGCGACCAGCAGCCCCAGCAGCGAGAAGTGGAAGACGATGTTGCCGAACTCGCGCAGGTAGCCCTTCTCGGCGGAGATCTCGATGGTGTCCGGACGGTGTCGTCGCGATGGCGGATGGCGGTGCGCCAGCCGCGCAGCCGGCCGGCGATCGTGTTCGCCACGGCGTTCAGGTCGGCCTCGTCGGCCAGCGGTGAGCTCGGCGCTGGTGTGCTTGGGCAGCCGGGCCAGGTTGCGCGGGGCGGCCACCGGCGTGGCGCGCAGGCTGCGGGCGTGCTCGACCAGCCGCGGGGTCAGGCAGCCGACCAGGGAGACGAACAGCAGCACGTAGATGGCGGTGAACCAGAAGCTGGAGAACACGTCGAAGGCCTGCAGCCGGTCCAGCCACGGGCCGATCATCGGATGGGCGGCCAGGTACTCGTCGACCTTGCCCGCGTTGAGGCTGCGCTGCGGCAGCAGCGCGCCGGGTATCGCGCCCAGCGCGAGCAGGAACAACAGCACCAGCGCGGTGCCCATCGAGGTCAGCGCGCGCCAGGTGTTGCGCACTTTTGCGGCGAGCAGACGCAGAATGCCCAAATCCGCGTTTTGGGCGATTCTGCGTCTGCTGCGCATCGGGCGCATCAAATCGGCAACCTCACGTCGCTGACGAACGCGTCGCGCAGCCAGGAGACGAAGTCGTTCCACACGCCGGTGACCAGCGCACGCCCGACCACGATCAGCAGCACGCCACCGAAGATCTGGATGGCCCTGGGTGTGCCGGCGCAGCCAGCCCAGGCCCGCCACCGCGCGCGCCGAGCCGAACGCCAGCAGCACGAACGGGATCCCCAGCCCCAGGCAGTAGGCGATCACCAGCACGATTCCGCGGGCCACGTTGGCGCCCTCGGTGGCCGAGGCGACGGTGATCACGCCGGTCAGCGTCGGCCCCAGGCACGGCGTCCAGCCCGAGCCCGAACACCGCGCCGAGCACCGGCGCCCCCGCCACCGTCGTCAACTGCCGCGGGCTGAACCGGGCCTGGCGCTGCAGGGCCGGGATGAAGCCGACGAACACCAGCCCCATGACGATGGTCAGCACCCCGCCGACCCGTTGCAGCAGCAGCTGATTGGTGATCAGCGTGCGTGGTCATGCCGAGCACCGCGACGGTGCCGAGCACGAACACCGTGGTGAATCCGGCGACGAACAGCGCCGCCGATCCCGCGACCCGCCACCGGGTCGGCCGGCGGGGCTTTGACCGCGCCTGCGCTCCGGCTGCTCGTCCACTTCCTCGCCGACCACCGCGGCCAGATACGACAGGTAGCCGGGCACCAGCGGCACCACGCACGGCGAGGCGAACGACACCAGCCCCGCCAGCACGCACACGCCCAGCGCCAGCAGCAGCGGGCCCGGCGGCGGCGATCTCGTGCGAACCCGGTCATTGCTGGCTCGGCGATTTCGGCCCGGCGGCGGCTTCCTGGGCCAGCCGCTGCACCACCGGCTGCAGATCCTCGGCCAGCAGTTCACGCAGGAACACCGCGGCGACCCGGTGCTGGCGGTCCAGCACCAGGGTGGACGGGATGACGGTGGTGGGGTACTTGCCGCCGAACGCGATCAGGGTGCGCATCGCCGGGTCGTAGATCGACGGGAAGGTCACGTGGCGGTCGGTGACGAAATCCTGGGCCGCCTGGCGGTTGTTGTCGCGCACGTCGATGCCGAGGAACGACACCCCGGCGCCGCGGGTGGCGTCGTAGACCTGCTGCAGCTGGGTGACCTCGGCGCGGCACGGCCCGCACCACTGGCCCCACACGTTGATGACCACGACCTTGCCGGCGAAGATCGGCATCGTCCAGCGACAGCGTGTGCGCCGGGTCCGTCAGGTCCGGCCCGGACAGCGGGCCCGGGCGGCCGCGGCTGGCGGGCGGGTCGTAGAAGATGTCGGTCTTGCCGCCGGGCGAGACGAATTCGAAGGTGCCGCCCTGCGCGACCGCGTCGTCGACCGGTGGAGCAGCCGGCGAGCAGACCGCCGAGCAGTCGCCAACACCGCGCCGGCGATCGCCAGCCGCCACTCGCTCACGGTCAAGCGCCCGCCGGTTGGGAGTACTCCACGCCGACCAGCCGGTCGCCGTCGTAGACCAGGGAGGTCAGCGACGCCAGATCGCACTCGCGCCGCCGCGGGTCGTGCCAGAGCCGCTTGC
Source organism: uncultured Actinomycetota bacterium (assembly GCA_963832935.1). Taxonomy (GTDB): domain Bacteria; phylum Actinomycetota; class Actinomycetes; order Mycobacteriales; family Mycobacteriaceae; genus Mycobacterium. The sequence goes on along the minus strand of CAWHWA010000002.1, from coordinate 442,335 downwards.
CGGTCAGGTGCAGCCGCAGCGTCCACACCGGCAGTTGGTGGCTGACGCAGACCACCTCGTGGCCGGCCGCCGCGAGCACGCGCCTTGTCCACCGCGGTCGACATCCGGGCCGCGATCTCGCGCGTAGGGCTCACCCCAGGACGGTGTGAGCGGGTTGCGCAGCTGCCACCAGAACCGCGGGTCGCGCCAGGCGCCGTCGCCCGGGCCACATGCGCTTGCCCTCGAAGAAGTTGGCCGACTCGATCAGGTCGGGGTCGGTGTCCACGGCCAGGTCGTGCTTGGCCGCGATGGGCGCGGCGGTCTCCTGGGCCCGCTGCAGCGGGGAGGCGATCACCGCGACGATGTCGCGGTCGGCCAGCGAGTCGGCGACCGCCTCCGCCTGCGCCCTGCCCCTTCGGAGAGGTGGAATCCGGGCAGCCGGCCGTACAGGATGCCGCCGGGGTTGTACACCTCGCCGTGCCGCATCACGTGCACGCGGGTTTGCTCGGCCATCAGGCTTCCCCTCCGGGGCTGCGCTCGCGGCCGCGCGGGCCGCGAGGGGCAGCGCGTCGGCGATCCGCTCGAACGCGTTGTCGTCGAGTGCGGCCGAGACGAACCACGCCTCGAACGCGCTGCACGGCGGGTAGACGCCCGCGTCCAGCAGGGCGTGGAAGAACGGCGGGAAGCGCCAGGTCTGGCTGTCTGCGCGCGGACGCGAAGTCGGTGACCGGCGTGTCGGCGAAGAACACGCTGAGCATGTTGCCGGCCCGCGGAATCTGGTGCGGCACACCGGCATCCGTCAGCGCCTCGGAGAGCAGCCCGGCCAGCCGGTCGGCGTTGGCGTCCAGCGCGGCGTAGACGGCGGCGTCGGCGGTGCGCAGCGTGGCCAGCCCGGCGGCCATCGCCACCGGGTTACCCGACAACGTGCCGGCCTGATACACCGGCCCCAGCGGCGCCAGCCGCTCCATCACCTCGGCCCGGCCGCCGAACGCCGCGGCCGGCAGCCCGCCGCTCATCACCTTGCCGAACGTGAACAGGTCGGCGTCGACCGGATCGATTCCGTACCAACCACTTCGGCTGACCCGGAAGCCGGTCATCACCTCGTCGATGATCAGCAGCGCGCCGTGCTCGGCGGTGATCGCGCGCAGCGCCGCGTTGTAGCCGGGCGCGGGCGGGACGACGCCCATGTTGCCGGGGCTGGCCTCGGTGATCACCGCGGCGATCTGGTCGCCGAACCGGGCGAACGTCTGCCGCACGGCGTCGATGTCGTTGTAGGGCAACACGATTGTGTCGGCGGCGGTGGCGCCGGTGACCCCGGGCGAGGACGGCAGGCCCAGCGTGGCCACCCCGGACCCCGCGTCGGCGAGCAACGCGTCGACGTGGCCGTGGTAGCAGCCGGAGAACTTGACGATCTTGGCCCGGCCGGTGAACCCGCGGGCCAGCCGGACCGCGCTCATGGTGGCCTCGGTGCCGGAGTTCACCAGCCGGATCCGCTCGCACCGGCGCGACCCGGCCGATGATCTCGGCGGCCAGCTCGGTCTCCGCCGGGGTCGGCGCCCCGAACGACAAGCCGTCGGCGGCGGCCTTGGCGACCGCGTCGACGACGGCCGGGTGCGCGTGGCCGAGGATCATCGGGCCCCACGAACAGACCAGGTCGACGTAGCGGTTGCCGTCGGCGTCGGTGAGCCAGCAGCCGCTGGCCTCGGTGATGAAGCGCGGCGTGCCGCCGACCGCGGTGAAGGCGCGCACCGGCGAGTTCACCCCGCCGGGAATGACCGCGCACGCGTCCTCGAACAGCCTGCGCCGACGTCGTCACGGCCGCCCCGGACGCGCGGCGCCCTGATCAGTGCTGCCCATGGCGACCAGTGTTCCAGCCTGCGAACAGCGATCAACTACAGGGTGTAAGAGTGGTTACGGGTTGAAGTGGGCCGGGTCCGGCGAGTTGGATGGTGGTATGCGACTACCCGAACGCCTGGCCCGTTTCAACCGACACGTCACCAACCCCATTCAGCGGCTGTGGGCCGGCTGGGCCCCGTCGTTCGCGATCATCGAGCACGTCGGACGACAGCTCCGGCAAGGCAGTTCCGCACCCCGGTGAGCGCGTTCAGCGCCACCGTCGACGGCAAGCCCGGCATTGCGGTCGCTGCTCACCTACGGCCCGGACCGCGACTGGCTGAAGAACCTCAAGGCGGCCGGCGGCGGGCAGATGCGCCGCCACGGCAAGACCTTCGGCATCGCCAACCCGCAGGTCGTCACCAGGGACGAGGCGGCCGAGCACGTGAGCAGCGGGACGCGGCGGGTTTTCGGCAGGCTGCCATTCGAGCAGGCGGTGCTGTTTACCCGGACTTCCTAGCGGCGGCGGTTCGGTCGCGGAGGCGTGCGACGGCGTAGATCGCCAGCACCACCGCCCACGACAGCAGGCTGAGCCAGAGCTGGCTGCGCGCCGAATGGTCGAACGCCATCTGCACCAGCACGGCGGTGATCCCGGCGAGCGTGAGGATCGACAACACCGGGAAAAACCACATCTTCACGCGCAGCTTCTCGGCGGGTGTCCGGCGACGCAGGATGATCTGCGAAAGCGCGATCAGCCAGTAGACGAACAGGATGATCGGCGCCCGACGAGTTGAGCAGGAAAAGAAAGACCGTGCGGGGCGCGACCCACGACATGATGACGCACAGGAAGCCGATCGCCGACGAGAACAAGATGGCGATGTGCGGGACCCCGCGCCGGCTGAGTTTGACCAGCCGCATCGGCGCCTCGTCGCGGGCGGCCAGCACGAACAGCATGCGCGACGCCGTGTACAGCCCGGAGTTCAGGCAGGACAGCACCGCGGTGAGCACCACCGCGTTCATCACCTGATCCGCGCCGGCCAGGCCCATGTGCTTGAACGCGGCGACATAGGGCGACGCGCCGAGCTCCACCGAATTCCACGGCAGGATGACGACGAGCAGAAAGACCGAACCGACGAAGAAGATCGCGATGCGCGCGACAACCGATCTCGTCGCCCGCTGAACTGCGAGCGCGGGGTCGCGGCTTTCGGCCGCGGCGATGGTGACGATTTCGGCGCCCACCATCGAGAAGATCACCACGACGATGGCGGCGAAGACCGCGCCGACGCCTTTCGGGAAGAATCCGCCTTGCGCGGTCAGGTTGGCGAACCCGCCGTGGTGACCGGGCCACAGGCCGAGCACGAACGCCGCGCCGATGCCAAGAAAGATCACGATGGTCGCGACTTTGATTCCGGCGAACCAGAATTCGAACTCGCCAAACGATGACACCGAGAACAAATTCGTCGCGGTCATCAGCACCATCAGGCACAGCGACAGCACCCACAGCGGGGCGTGGAACCAGTAGTTGAGGACTTTGCCGCCGGCGACCGCCTCGAACCCGACGACGATCACCCAGAAGTACCAATACAGCCAGCCCACCGAAAACCCGGCCCAGCCGCCCAGCGCCTGTGCCGCGTAATCGGCGAACGACCCGGTCGACGGGTTCGCGGCCGCCATCTCGCCCAGCATCCGCATCACCAGAACGACCAGCACGCCGCAAAGTGCATACGTGACGAATGCGGCGGGCCCGGTGTCCCGGATCACCACGCCCGACCCGACGAACAACCCCGCGCCGATCACCCCGCCGAGCGCGATCATGCTCAGCTGACGCTGCGAAAGTCCTTGGCGCAGTTGCGAATCCGCACCATGACCCGGCAGCTGGGGTTCGCTACCCGCAGACCCGGAACTCCCCTGGCGTTGCGAGCGCGGCATCCCCGGACGCTAGCGGGCTTCGCAGTCCGCAGCAACCGCCCGCTCGGCCGCGGAATTACAGGTAGAGATCTCGGTCGCGGATCAGCGCCGTGGCGACCACGCTAATCACCGCAGTCGCAACCAGATACCCGCACGCCAGCCATGGCGCGCCGCCGACGGCCGCGATCAGCGCGGTGAGGATCATCGGGGTCACCCCGGAGGCGTAGATGCCGGAGAACTGGTAGACGAACGACAAACCGGTGTAGCGCGTGCCGGTGGGATACAGCGACGAGTACAGGGTGCCCTGGGCACCGTAGAACAGCGCGTGCACGACGCCGAACACGATGATCATCGCCAGCCCGAACCAGACCAGGTTCTTGGTGCCAAACAGAGCGAACGCCGGGAAGACCGCCAGCCCGTACAAGGCCACACCGACCAGATACACCCGACGCGCACCGTACCGGTCGCTCAAGGCTCCCGACACGGGCAGCAGCACCGCCATCAGCATGGCCGCGATGGTCACCACGACGAGAACCGACACCTTGTTGAAGCCCAACGCGCCGGTGGCGTAACTGATCGCGAAAACACCCCAGGTGTTGAACGCCGAGCCCTCGGCCCAGCGAGACAGCAGTCCCAGCAAGGTGTTTCGCCGGGACTTACGTCCGCGGACGATTTCCCGGATGGGCACGGTGGACGCGGTTTCCAGGTCGGCTAACTGGCGGAACGCCGGGGTCTCCTCGACCCGCAGCCGCACGATGATGCCGATCACCACCAGCACCAGGCTCAGCAGGAAGCCGATGCGCCAGCCGTATGACAAAAACCGAGCTGAGCCCAAAGCGACCTGCAGGTACGCGAATATCCCGGTGCCGAGCGCCAGGCCGAGCGCCAGGCCGATCTGCGGGATCGCCCCGTAGCGGCCGCGCCGGTCACGCGGACTGTGCTCGACGGCCAGCAGCACCGCGCCGCCCCACTCGCCACCCAGCGCGAAGCCCTGCAGCATCCGCAGCACCAACAGCAGAACAGGCGCCCACACCCCGATCTGGGCGGCGCTGGGCAACACCCCGATCAGCGCCGTCGCCAAGCCCATGATCAGCATCGTCAGCGCGAGACTGCGCTTGCGGCCGATCCGGTCGCCGATGTGGCCGAACACCAGGCCGCCGATGGGTCGCATGACGAAACCGACCGCGAAGGTCGCGAACGCCAGCAGCGTGCCCACCAGCGAGCTGGCGTTGGGGAAGAACAGCTTGTTGAACACCAGGCCGGCGGCGGTGGCGTAGAGGAAGAAGTCGTACCACTCCACGGTGGTGCCGAGCAGGCTCGCGGCGACGACGGTCCGCAGGCGCCGGCGGCGATCGGCGTCGGATTCGTCGTAACCGTCCGGCGCCGCTCTCGCCGCGTCGGGCAGGGTCGTTGCCATGGCTACTGCGCCGAGGCGGCCGCGAACGGCGTCGCCGAGGCCGGCTGGGCCTTGCGGTTGGGGTGCTTCCACACGCCCCGGCGCTCGAGCAGCGGCAGCACCCCCTCGCCGAACCAGTAAGCCTCTTCCAAGTGGGGATATCCGGACAGGATGAAGTGGTCGATGCCGAGGTCTGCGTATTCGATCAGCCGTTCGGCGACCTCTTCGTGTGACCCGACCAGCGCAGTGCCCGCACCGCCCCGCACCAGGCCGACGCCGGCCCACAGGTTGGGCGCGATCAGAAGCCGATTGCTGTTGCCGTCGTGCAACTTCAGCATGCGGCGCTGCCCCTCAGATTCGCTGCGCGCGAGACTGGCCTGCACCCGCTCGATGTCTGCCGGGTCGATGGCCGCCAACAGCCGGTCGGCTTCGGCCCACGCTTCTTCGGCGGTGGGGCGGCTGATCACGTGGATCCGCAATCCGAATTGCAGCTTCCGGCCGGCATCGGCGGCCTGCCTGCGTACCCAGTCCAATTTCTCGCTGACGGCCGCCCGCGGTTCACCCCAGGTGAGGTAGACGTCGGAGTATTTGGCGGCGACCGGTCCGGCCGATCCCGACGATCCACCGAAGAACACCGCGGGAACCGGGTCGGGCGGGTTGTTGAGCTGCGCACCCTCGATGCGGATGTGCTCACCGGCGAACGTCACCGGCTCCTTCGAGGTCCACAGTTCCCGCACCACGTGCAGGAACTCGGCGGTCCGCGCGTAGCGCGCTTGTTTGTCCAGGAAATCCCCGTAGGCCTGTTGTTCGTGGGGTTCGCCGCCGGTGACGACATTGAGCAGCAGCCGTCCATCCGAGTGCCGCTGGAACGTGCCGGCCATCTGTGCGGCCAGGGTGGGGCTGAGCAGTCCCGGGCGGAATGCGACCAGGAACTTCAGCGTCTCGGTGCGCTCGATCAGCATCGCCGTCGTCAACCAGGCGTCCTCACACCACAAACCGGTCGGGGTGAGCACCGCCTCGAAGCCGTTGTCTTCGGCGGCCGCGCAAATCTGGTGCAAATAGCGCAAAGTAGCGGGCCGGTCGCCCTGCATCGCGGTGCCGTGCCCGCCGGCAACGAGGTTGCGCGAATCCCCGTACGTCGGCAAAAACCAATGAAATGCCAGACTCATCCAATCCTCTTCCACTCTTGATCAGCATTCGGTCGACTGTCGAAGCCACACACGAAAGCTCCAGGGTCCCGAAGCTCGCCGCGGCGCGCGAGGGTTGAAACCTGCCAGATTCGATTCCCCCGAAGGGGGACGTAACTGCTCGATGACTGCCGCGTCACAAAGCCCTTGCAAACGGCGTGGCAGGGTCGGAAAACCCCAGTGCGCGCGGCATTATGACCCTCGTGCGTGATTTGAACCGCCGCGCGGTGCTGCGAATGGGCGCCAGTGCCAGCGCTGCGGCAGCAGGCGTCTGGGCCCTGAACGCCTGGCTGGATCCGCTGGAACCGCAGGCACAGCCGCAGTCGCCCAGCCCTTTCGAGCCGTCGACCGCGAGTAGCAACCTGCCCACCAAACTGACGGGCTCGTTCATCTCAAAGGCGCGCGGCGGCGTCAAGACCAATTGGGTGATCGCCCTGCCGCCCGGGCAGACCTCGCAGAGCGGGCTGCTGCGCCCGGTGATCGCGTTGCACGGCAAGGACGGCGACGCGAACATGATGCTCGACTGCGGTGTCGAGGACGCCTTGGCCCGGCTGGTCAAGGAGGGCAGGCCACCGTTCGCCGTGGTGGGGGTCGACGGCGGCTCCGATTCGCTACTGGCACAAACGGGTCGACGGCAGCGACTCCGGCGCAATGGTGCTCGACGAGCTGCTGCCGATGCTGGGTTCGATGGGCCTCGATACGTCCCGGGTGGGCTTCATGGGTTGGTCGATGGGCGGCTACGGCGCGATGCACCTGGGCGCCAAGCTGGGGCCGTCGCGGACCGCGGGGATCTGCGCGATCAGCCCGGCGCTGTACACGTCCTACACCGATAGCGCACCCGGGGCGTTCGACAGCTACGACGATTGGATGGCCAACAGCGTGGTGGGCCTGCCGGCGTTGACGCAGATCCCGCTGCGGGTGGACTGCGGCACCTTCGATCGCTTCTATCCCGCCACCCGCCAATTCGTCAGCCAACTCAAAACGCCACCGGCGGTGAGCTTCACGGTCGGCGGCCACGACATGACCTGGTGGCGTTTGCAGTTGCCCGGCGAGCTCTCCTGGCTGGCCACCTAACCGAGGCACCCGAAAGAGGTATGACAGTCCGACAGGAAACCGCGACCAGCCCGCCCTTGCCAGCGGGCGCTGACCCCACCCGCCAAGTGCAGCGGCGCGGGTTCCGCCCGGACATCGAGGGCCTGCGGGCCGTCGCGGTGGTTGCCGTCGTGCTCTATCACGCGGGCGTACCCGGTACCGCCGGCGGCTTCATCGGCGTCGACGTCTTCTTCGTCATCTCCGGCTTCCTGATCACCGGCTTGCTCTGGCGCGAGGTCAGCACCGCCAATACCGTTGCACTGGGCCGCTTTTACGGTGCGCGGGCCCGCCGCCTGTTACCGGCGGCGGCCACCGTCGGCGTCCTCACCGCCATCGCGGCGGCCGTCGTGCTGCCGCCGTTGCAGGCGCGAAGCGTCTTCACCGATGGCATCGCCAGCGCGCTGTACGTCGGCAACTACCGGTTCGCCATCCAGGGCACCGACTACCTGAACGCAGACCTGCCCTCGCCGTTCCAGCACTACTGGTCCCTGGGCGTCGAGGAGCAGTTCTACCTGGTGTGGCCAATGCTGATCATCGGCACCGCGTGGCTCGTCCGACGCTTCCGGCGCAGCGCCGCGGCACAGGCGGCGCCCTACGCGGTGGTCCTGGCATTGGTCGCCGCGGCCTCGTTGGCGACGGCCGTGCTGTGGACCCGCACCTCGCCGCCGTGGGCGTTCTTCTCGCTGCCCACCCGCGCATGGGAGCTAGCCGCCGGCGGCCTGGTCGCGCTGTCGATCCAGCAGTGGCGCCAGCTGCCGCTGCTGCCCGCGGCGATCGCCGGTTGGGGCGGCCTGGCTCTGATCCTGCTGACCTGCACCCAGCTGGGCCCCGCCACCCCCTACCCCGGCACTGCGGCGCTGCTACCCGTGCTGGGCACCGCGCTGGTGATCGGCGGCGGCTGCGTCACCCGCAGCCTGGGGGTCGGTCGCCTGCTGTGCCGCCCGGCGATGCGAGCGATCGGACGGGTGTCCTACTCCTGGTACCTATGGCATTGGCCGGTGCTGCTGCTGATGCCGCCGCTACTGGGTGAGCCCGCCGGCCTGCCGGCCCGACTGGCCGCGACCGCCGTCTCCGCCGGGCTGGCGGTGATCACCTTCCATCTGGTGGAAAACCCCGGCCGGTTCGCCGCTGCCCTGCGCCGGTCGGCCAAAGCCAGCCTGGCCGTGGCCGGGGTCGCCAGCGCAGCCACCGCGTCCGCATGCGTGTTGTTGCTGACGGTGATACCGGTTCCGGCCGGTCACGGTCCGGCCGCATCGAAGGCCAACTTCGCGGCGCTGCCGTCGACCGCTCCCGCCGATCCGCAGGGGGCGGCGGTTCAGCAGGCCTTCGCGCAGGTGCGCGACGCCGTCGCGGCGGCCGCGGGGCTGCTGGCCGTCCCGTCGAATCTGGACCCGCCGCTGGCCCAGGCGCCGGCCGACAAGGCGGCCGTCTTCGTCAACGGCTGCGTGCGATCCTGGCGCGACGCCGGGCAACCCGAGTGCGCGGCAGGCGACATCGGCTCGCCGACGACGGTCGCGCTGATCGGCGACTCGCATGCAGCGATGTGGAACCCGGCCTTCCAGCAGGTTGCCGAGCAGCGGCACTGGCGGCTGGAGACGCTGGCCAAAGTGACCTGCCCGATGCAGGACCTGCCCATCGACAGCCCGTATCTGGGCCGTGAGTACACCGAGTGCGAACAGTGGCGCGGCCAGGTCATGGCCCGCGTGGCGGCCGAACACCCGCGTCTGGTCGTGCTGGACATGAGCCGGCGCTACGGCAGCGACTTCGGCTTTGCGTCCTACGATCCGGCGTGGATCGACACCTTGGGTCGCACCGTCGCAGGGCTGCGGCGCACCGGCGCGACCGTCCTGGTCCTCGGCCCTGCCCCGGATCCGCAATCCCCGGCACCCACCTGCCTGTCCGGGCACCTCGAGGACGCCACAGCCTGCGCGCCGAACCGTTCGGACGCGGTCAACGACGGCGGTATCTCCGCGGAGCAGGCGGCGACCACCGGGAACGGCGGTCACTACGCCGATCTCACCGACCTGTTCTGCACCGCCGAGCGCTGCCCGATGATCGTCGGTAACACCCTGGTGTTCCGCGACGACAACCACGTCACAACCGAGTACGCGCAACTGCTGGCACCGGTGATGGGCGCACTGGCCGACGATGCCATAACGGAGGGGTGACGTTGCGATGTCTTTCTTTGCAAATGAACCCCACCACAATTCCGAACGTGTTAGGAATGAAAGGGTTTTGGAGGTTTGAAATGTCCCCGCTGTTGCTGGTCTGCATCGCGGCTGCTACGCCAGTCGTCGGAATTGGGTGGATGCACGTGCAAGCACGCCTGGAGCAGTGGGACTACGAGCGGCACGCAGAAGACTGAGCGCTAACTTTGGCGCGTAAAGCCTTGCGCGGCTGGCATTTTGGTGGGGAGCCAGCCCGCTGAAATTGCGAGCGCTTCCTTACCTGAACAGTTGCGTGCGGATCAGCGGTGCAATCTTGTCGGCCAGATATCGATGCCCGGCGTCGTTGGGGTGCACGCCATCCGGGCCGATCAGGTCGGGCCTGTCGACGAACCAGTGAGCGCCGATCGGGTCGACGAACGCCGCTCCCGCGGCCCGTGCCTCAGCGTTGAGCACGTCGCGAATCTGCAGTACGGAATCGGGCACATCGGCGGTCGGCCACGGCGGACCGATCACCAGGAACCTCGCCGCCGGAGCGAGAGTGCGCGCGAGGTCGAAGGCGTCGCGAGCCCTTCCGGCCAGTAGGCCGGGGTCGGCGCCCTGGTCGTTGCGGGAGCCGAAGAACACCACCAGCACGTCGTCGGGCTTGGCCGCCCTGGCAGTCAGATCCTGAAAGATGCTGCCGTGGTCGCCGGGCACGACATAACCGGCTCTGCCCTCGGCCGCCACATCGGCGGCGATCTGCAGTCCACGTTTACCGAGCGTCTGCCAGGTCAGAGAGGTCCACGATTTCGGGCCCAGGCCACCCTCGTCGGTGCCGGTCGTATACGAGTCGCCGACCACCGCGATGTGGGTCAGCCGACCATCCAGCGTCAACATGTCGTAAGCCCGCACGCGTGCCGGGTGTGCCATGTCATGAAAGAGCAAGCCGACCAGCAGAGCGAGATTGACGACGAACACGGCCAGACGACTCACCTCGACCTCCCCCCTGCGCACGGCATGGCCGTGTGATGCACCCCAATCAACGGAATCGTACGAACAACTGACACGAACTGACCGTCAAACGCGCTGTGGCACCCCTGTGATCCACGCCGAAGCCGATCAGCAAGGCTCAAACTACCAGTGCGGCGCGACCAACGCTGCCGAATCCGCATCCGAGAGGTTTTGGGGCACAGCATGATTCGTCGATACTGAGGCGGCGGTCACACCGCGCGGACGGTGACCGGTTCCAGCCCACCGTCGATCGGGTGGATCTTGCGGGAGGTCGCGGGCCGGACGTCGACCATCCTGCGCATCCAGCGACGGGCGGGTTCTTCCACGAAGTGGTACAGCAGGCTGGAAAGAGCCAGGGCGATCGCGAATAGGCCGATGACGTTCCATTTCCAGGGGGAATCGGACTCCCACGGCGTGAGCGTGAATTGGTCAACCGCCCATCCCCAAGAGGTGTGCACCAGCTCGTGCACCATGTACAGGCCGAACGAGATCTGCCCGCCGTAAACCATCGACCGCGGGTGGACAGCAGCCTGGGCAGGCTGCCCAGGCCGACCGCCAGCGTGATCACCAGTGGAATGAACAGCACGTCGACCACCCCACTGCTGTCGTTTTCCACGACTCCGCTGATCGGGTGCGCGTTGAACCAGTAGAGGACGCCCACCACGGCAGCCAGCAGAAGCAGCGAGAGGTAGCCGGCGACGTGACGACCACGGTCAGTCAGCCGCAACCTGCGGACGGCGGCGCAGGCCAGCGCGCCGGCGACGAACTGCGTCACGATCCGCGGCAGCCAGCTCCACGGGGTGTAGAAGTGGCCGCTGGCCAATAACAGCACCACCGGCGGGAGCGAGGCCGCACAGGCCAGCCACATCAGGGTCCGGGCCCGGGTGGCCAGCTTCATCCGGAAGATCACCAGAGCGAGCGCGCCGAACAGCAGGTAAGCCAGCCATTCCGCGCTGATCGACCAGGCCGGCCCATCCCAACTTGTCCCGTCGAAGAACGGCTCGAACCACAACTGCATCAGCAGGACCTGGCGCACATAGCTGACCGCGGTGAGCGAATTGGCTTCGGGAAGCGGCACATGACCGACGTGCAGCGACAGAATCACCAGCAGCGCGGCCAGGTGCAATGTGACCAGGTAAACCGGCCACACCCGGGCCAGCCGCAGCCACAGGAAGTGCAAAGTCTCGCGCGTCGACCAGGAACGGCCCATGCGGTCGAGGTAGTTCCAGCTCAGCACGAACCCGCTGAGGATGAAGAACAGATCGACGCCCTGCGCGCCGCAGTTGAGCACCGGCGCAAGGTCCTCGCGGAAATCGGGCGAGATGTCGCTGAGCATCGGCCGGAAATGAAACAGCACCACCCACACCGCTGCGACGATGCGGAGTCCCGTCAGGGCCTTGATTTCACCCTTGATCTCTCGGCTGCGCACGACGCTCTTTCGGTCTGGACTTTGGAGTTTCGTTGGCCTTCTCACCCGGCTGACCAGGCGTTTTCGCCCTATCACAGGCCCCCCGACTCGCAACCGGTAGCCAGAGCAGCCTAACAGCGTGGCAGCCCGGATCGCGTGACGGCGGCGGTGTGGCCGCGTCGCCGGCGTCGGCACTGTGCCGGTCAGCTTATTAGCAAACAGTTAGACGTGACTACCGGTCTCCTTAACTTTGGCGAGGAACGTAGTAGTTAGCTTCGGTCGGCGTTGTGTCGGCCTTCGCACCAGCACGGGGAATGGAGTGCTCATGACGATCGCGATGAGCCGACAGGGCAACGGCAGCTTCGAATGCGGCGGCGCCCAGATTCGGGCACAGTGCCGCCACCTTGCGACAGTGGTGTCGATCCGGGGCGAAATCGACGCGGTCAATGCTGATCGGGTTCGCGACTACATCCGCCGTTTCACCCTCGGTACCAACTCTTTGTTGCTCGATATGACCGAGGTGAGTCACTTCGCCGGTGCCGGTATCGCGTTGTTGTACGGGTTCGACGAGGACTGCCGCGCGGCTGGGGTGCAGTGGACATTGGCCGCCAGTCCGGCGGTGAGCGATCTCCTGGACGACGACGACCACGAGGCCGGATTCCCGATTGCCGGGTCGGTCCGCGAGGCGCTGCGCAGCCTGGCCGACGCGATCGTCAGCCGGCGTCAGCTGGCGCTACCGCTGATCAAGCACACGGCCTAGCGAGCGCGCCACAGCCTCGCCGTCCCGACGACTGCCAGCACTCCGGCGATCATCGCCAGCAGCATCGCCAGCAGCAGCAGCTGAGGGTCATAAACCAACGACGTGGTCGGCGGTTGCCCGTCCATGATGGGCGCGACGCCCACGATGTGACGCGCATGCGACCAACTCGCCCCGACACCCACCAGCGCCGCGCAGGCCAAGCCGAGTTCGACCAGAGCCCGGTAGCGGCCGATCACTGCTCCGACCCGTCGTCGTCGTGACGATCGAGATCGGTGGCGTCCGATCGGGCCGGCTCCACCCGCTCCTGCACCAGCGGGGTCAGCGCATCCCGAAGATGACGATGGCGTCGCGCCCAGGCCTGCGCGGAACGGCCCTCGGTGAGCTTCAGGCCGATGCCCGTACCGGCCGCGCGGCACCCCGAACAGTTCACCGAGCGCCCGCGACTCCTGCCACTTCGCCAGCGGCTTGTCGGACTTCACCGAATTCTCGGGCTCGGGAAAGACCTTGACGATTTCGCGCAGCAGGATGGTCTCGGTGCCCTGACGCAAGGCGTCGTGGGTCAGTTCGACGGAAACATGGATCCGCGCGGCCTTTATCTGCAGCCCGATGAACGCCGACACCATTACCAGAAAGATCGCCGGGACCCACAGCGATATCGCAGCGCCACTCCACATTTCAATCAGGATCATCGACGCAGCGGCGGCGGGGCCGCTCAGCACCCAAAGCCAGCTCGCGCCGGGTTCGTAGAACAGCGGCTTGGGGTTGACTTCCCTCGCTGTGGTCATTGGAGCCTCATCCCGAAAGCCAACCCGCCGCTTCGGCGGCCCAATAGGTGAGCACGATATCCGCTCCGGCACGGCGGATGCTGATCAGCGATTCCAGCGCCGCGGCGCGCCCGTCGATCCAATTGTTCGCTGCCGCAGCGCAAATCATCGCGTATTCCCCCGACACTTGGTAGGCGGCTACCGGCACCGGCGACACCTCTGCCGCGGCCGCCACCACGTCGAGATAGCCCATCGCGGGTTTGACCATGATGATGTCAGCGCCCTCGTCGATGTCCAATTCAATCTCGCGCACCGCTTCGGCGACGTTGCCGGGTTCCTGCTGATAGGTGCGACGATCACCGGACAGGCTGGAGCTCACCGCCTCCCGGAACGGCCCATAGAACGCCGACGCGAACTTCGCGGCGTAGGCCAAGATCACCACGTCGATGTAGCCCGCGGCGTCCAGGCCGTCGCGAATGGCGCCCACCTGTCCATCCATCATCCCGCTCGGACCGACCACGTGAGCACCAGATTCCGCCTGTGCCACAGCCAATTTCACGTAGCGGCTCACGGTGGCGTCGTTATCGACCCGGCCCCGCGCGTCGAGGACGCCGCAGTGCCCGTGGTCGGTGAACTCGTCGAGGCAAGTGTCTGCCATCAACACCGTGGCGTCACCGAGATCCTTGGCCAGGTCACGAAGAGCGACGTTGAGAATGCCGTCGGGATCGGTGCCCGCCGAGCCGGTTGCGTCCTTGTCCTGGTCGCGCGGCACACCGAACAGCATCAGCCCGCCCACCCCGGCCGCCACGGCCTCGGCGGCGGTGCGGCGCAGCGAATCCCGGGTGTGCTGCACGACATCAGGCATAGACGGGATCGGCCGCGGTTCGTCGATCCCGTCGGCGACGAACATCGGCAGCACCAAATGCCTTGGCTCCAAGGATGTTTGCGCCACCAAGCGACGCAACGCGGGGGTGGAACGGAGCCGACGCGGGCGCTGCCGCGGGTAACCGCCCCCGCTCATGAGTGGCGACCCGCTGCGCCCGGCTTCGCCGAGCTGGCGATCGCCACCTAGCGCCTGCGGCTCTTCTTGCGCGGAGGTGGCAGCGCGCCCTCGGCGCGCAACCGCGCGGCATGTTCGGCCAGCGCGTCGACCAGTGGGCCGATGGCAGCGGTTTCGGGCTGCACATCCACCCGCAAGCCGAACTCGGCAGCGGTCTCGGCAGTCTTGGGGCCGATGCAGGCAATGATGGTGCGCGCGTGCGGTTTACCGGCGATGCCGACCAGGTTGCGCACCGTCGAGCTGGAGGTGAAGCACACCGCGTCGAAGCCACCCGTCTTGATCATTTCGCGGGTAGCCGCCGGCGGGGGTGCCGCACGCACCGTTCGGTACGCGGTGACATCCTCGATCTCCCAACCACGTTCGCGCAGCCCCTCGGCCAGCGTCTCGGTGGCGATGTCGGCGCGAGGCAGCAAGACCCGGTTCACCGGGTCGAAAATGCTGTCGTAGGGCGGGAAGTCGTCGAGCAGACCAAGCGAGGACTGCTCCCCGGCCGGCACCAGCTCGGGGCTGATCCCGAAGGCCCGAACCCGGTCGGCCGTCGACTCACCGACGCAGGCGATCTTCACCCCGGAGAACGCGCGGGCGTCCAGCCCGAATTCGCCGAACTTCTCCCACACCGCGCGTACCGCGTTGGTGGAAGTGAACACCACCCACTGGAACCGGCCGTCGACCAGTCCCTTGACGGCCCGTTCCATCTGGGCGGGACTGCGCGGCGGCTCGACGGCGATGGTCGGCACCTCGACCGGCAGCGCGCCGTACGACGTCAGCCGCTCGCTCATCTCGCCGGCCTGGTCCTTGGTGCGCGGCACCAGCACGGTCCAGCCGTAGAGCGCGCGGCTCTCCCACCAGTTCAGCTTCGAGCGACTGTGCACCGTCTTGCCGATGGTCACCACCAGCGGTCCGGTCAGCGGGCCCGCGGGATCGCCGGCGCCGGCCACGATCGCCGGATCGGTCAATCCGTGCAGCGTGGTTTCGATCGAGCGCTGCTGACAGGTGGTGCCCTGCGAGGTCACCACGCACGGCGTGGCCTCGGCCAGCTCGTGCTCGATCAGGGTGCGGGCCGCGTCGGCCAGATGCGTCGGGGTGGCCTGCAGGATCAGCGGTCCGGGAGCCGCCGCAAGCGCCTCCCAGTCCACGTCGCCACGCACGTCGGCAACCGTGTGCGAGGACCCCAGCGGTAGGCCCGCATAGGTCGGCACCGCGCTGGTTGCGGCCAGACCGGGCACGATCTCGATGTGCAGGTGAGTGCGCGCGACGGCATTCACCTCGCTGATGACCGCGTCGAGCGTCAACGGGTCACCGGCCACCAGGCGCACCACGTCGACACCCGTGCGGGCCTCGGCGGTCAGCGTCTTGGCAACTTCGGCGGGCTCACCCAGCGCCGGGCGGATGTCAGCGCCGCCGGACAGCACCGTGGGCGCAGCCTGAGGCGGATCGCCGTCGGGCGACCCATCGGCCGTCCCGGGGGGCGGTTCGGCAGGCGCCGGGCCCGAGACGGGCGGTAGGTCCCTGCCGATCAGCGCCAGCACCGGTGCGGGTACGTCGGGATCGGTGAACACCAAGGCGGCGTTGGTCAGTACGGTGGCCGCCCGCGTGGTCAATAATCCCGGGTCACCCGGGCCGGAGCCCACGAACGTGATGCGGCCCGGTCTCGGCTTGCGCCCTCGCGTCGTCATTGTCGCTCCCACGTCACTCTCATTCAGTTTCCTTGCGCGGAGTCTCGCCGCGCCTCCCCGATCAGCTCTCCGGCGCCCAACTCCAACAGCTCCGCGGCCACCGAGAGCCCCAGCTCTCGTGCCCGCTCGGGAGCCCCGATGCCGGACGCACGGATCACGTCGGATCCATCCAGCGCCGCCACGCAGCCGCGCAGCGACAGCTCGTCGAAGACGCGACCGTCCTCATCGATGGACTCGACCACCTCGGCGATCGCTCCCACCGGTGCGGAGCAACCCGCCTCCAGTTGGGCCAACAGAGTTCGTTCCGCGGTGACCGCCGCGCGTGTCTCGGCGTCGTCCAATTCCGCCAGCACTGCCGCCAGTCCGCTGTCACCGGCGCGGCATTCGACAGCGAGTGCTCCTTGAGCCGGTGCTGGCAACATTTGCACCGCCTCTAGCGTCTCGGTGACATCAGCGAGACGGCCCAGCCGGGCCAGACCGGCCCGGGCCACCACGATGGCGTCAAGATCACCACTTCTTACCCTGTTCAACCTGGTATCTAGGTTGCCTCGTAGGGGGCGGATTTCCAAACCGAGACCCAATGCTCTAAGCTGTGCGGCCCGCCGCGGGGAGGACGTCCCCACCAGCGAACCGGCCGGCAACTCCCCGAGCACCAGTCCATCGCGCGCCACCAGCGCATCACGCGGGTCGTTGCGGGTGGGTATCGCCGCGATCGTGAACCGCGGATCCTCCGCGGTCGGCAAATCCTTGTGCGAATGCACAGCCGCGTCGACACGGCCATCCTGAATGGCCTCGCGCAATGCGGTGGTGAAAACGCCCACACCCAGACTTTCGATGGGCGCCGACGACTGGTCACCGACTGTGCTGATGATCACCAACTCCGCGGGGTGGCCGTTGGCGATGAGAGCGTCTCTGATGACGGAGGCCTGGGTGGTGGCCAACAGACTGCCCCGCGTGCCTAAGCGGATCACGTGCGCCAATCGACTACTCGGCGGATTGTTTTGGGCCGCCGGGCGCCGGATGGGTGTGGGTGCCAGCATCGAATCCCGTTGACACCACTGGCAATTCACCCGCCGTGGCGACGGCGTCGACGGCGGTCTGGTCGAGTTCGAAAAGCTCGCGCAGGGCTTCGGCGTAACTGTCGCCGCCGGGCGCGCTGGCGAGTTGCTTGATGCGGACCGTGGGCGCGTGCAGCAACTTGTCCACCACCCGCCGGACGGTGCGAGCAACCTCCTCGCGCTGGGCGCTCTCCAGCCCGGAAGCCGGTTTTCCAGACGCAGCAACTCCGCTTCGACGACGTCGGCGGCGCGCTGGCGCAACGCGGTCACCGTCGGGGTCACCTCGGCCATCCGCTGTCCCGCCAGATACGCGGCAACCTCGGCGGCCACGATGTGGCGTGCCTGGTCGACGTCGCCGGCAGCGGCGTGAGCCGCGGGTTCATGTTGGATGCGGTCCACGTCGACGACCCAGACACCCGGGAGACCGGCCACCGCGGGATCGACGTCGCGGGGCATGCCCAAGTCGCAGATCAGCAGCGGGCGGCCAACTTCGTCGCGCGGCCCGCCAGCCAGCGCGTTGTGGACGTCGGCCAGGGAAACCACGGGGCTCACCGCGCCCGTACAGCTGACCACGACGTCGGCGTCCGCCAGTGCGTCGGCCAGCCGGTCAAGCATCAACGCCTGAGCTCGCACGCCCGATTCGCGGATCTTGCGGACCAGCCGTTGTCCTCGGGACAGCGACCGGTTGACTACCAGGATCTGGTCGATGCCGGCACGGATCAGGTGTCCCGCCGACAATGCGCCCATCGCCCCGGCGCCGACGACCACCGCGGTCTTGCCCGCCAGCCCGTCCACCTTGCGTTCGGCCATGCCCAGCGCGACCGAAACCACCGAGGCACCGGCAGCGTCGATGGCAGTTTCGGAATGCACCCGTTTACCCACCGACAGCGCCCGTTGGGCCAGCTCGTGCAGCACCCGCCCGACGGTGCGGTTGGCCTCAGCGGCGGTGTAGGCCCTGCGCACCTGACCAAGCACCTGCTGCTCGCCGACCACCGCGGAGTCCAGACCGCTGGCAACGGCGAACAGGTGCTCGACGGCCGCCTCGCTGTAGCGCACGTAGGCGTATTTGGTGAGGTCGCCCATCGACATTCCGGAGTATTCCGACAGCACCTGCCCGATTACCGCCAGCCCGCCGTGGAACGCATCGACCACCGCGTAGACCTCGACCCGGTTGCAGGTCGAGAGCACCATAGCCTCGGTGACCAGCGGCGATTGCAAGACACGATCGACGATCTTGTTGCGATCGGATTCGTCGATGCTGAGTTGTTCCAGAACGGAGACCGGCGCACTACGGTGCGAAACCCCGAAGAGCAAGATGCTCACGGCAGCATCACCTGGCCAGCTCCCTCGCTACTCCAGTAACTGAACTGGTGTCCACGGTAATGGTTTATTCGGTGGGCTACCAAATAATGAGTCAGCGCGGACCAAGCTCTGGGCCCGCAGCGTCAGCGGGCGAGGTCGGCACGCAGCCGCGGTTCGTCGATTTCCCAGTAACTGTGCTCGCGGCCATCCAGCAAAATCACCGGCAGACGGTCGCCGAACTCGGCCCGCAGCCCGGGATCGCCGGCCGCGGCGGCGGCGTCGACGTTGGTGGTAGCGAGATCGAAGTCCAGCTCTCCGGCCAGTTCAGCCAGCCGCGCGTAGGCCCGCGCGCAAATCGTGCATCCCTCGCGGGTCAGCAGCTCCACCTTCGGGCGGCCGGTGGCCTGGGTCATGGCACCAGTGTGGCATTGGCGCCGAGCCGGGGGCCTCGGTTGCCTCGCGTGGCCTCAGGGTGAATTGTGGGGCGGTCCGGCAATTATTAAGTTGCGGCTATGGCTGCCGAGACCAATCTGCGCGTCGATCCGCTGGTCATGCATGGATTTGCCCAGGCGCTGCTCGGCGGCGCCGAGCATCTGCGGAGCCAGCTGGCCGAGCTGGACGGTCAGGTCGGCGAGATGCTGGGCGGCTGGCAGGGCGGATCGGGAAGCGCGTACGCCTCGGCGTGGCAGCTGTGGCATCGCGGGGCTCACGAGGTCGAGGCCGGATTGTCGATCCTGGGAGGGCGGTAGCCCACGCCGGTGCGGGTTTCAGCACAACGAAGCTGTTTCCACGCAAGCGATTCGGCGGGTGCACGATGGCTGACGCATTTCGGGTAGATCCGGAGGCGTTGGCCGATGCCGTGCAGCGAATGGCCGAATTTCAACGCTATGCCGAAAGCACGATCACCGAAATCGACTCTCTGGTAAGCAATCTGCACGCGACGTGGTCGGGTGAGGCGGCGGCAGCTCACGCAGAAGCCCACCAGCGCTGGGCTCGCGGCGAGGCGATGATGCGCGCGGCGCTGGCTCAGTTGCGGACGGCGGGCACGACGGCGCACGGCAACTACACGGGCGCCATGTCAACGAATTTGGCGATGTGGTCGTGAGCTAATGGCCCCCCTGGGAGTCGACCCGGTGGCTCTCGACGGAGCAGGCTCCGAGGTGGTCACCGCCGCCGAGGGGTTGGCATCGGTGATCTCGACGTTGATCGCGGCGCTGTCGGGATGTGCCGGGATGGCCGGCGACGATCCCGCCGGCGCTGCGCTGGGCCATAGCTACGACAGTTCGGCATCCAAGCTCGTCGACGCGATGGTGGCCACCCGAAATGGGTTGTGCGGCATCGGTATTGGTGTGCGGATGTCGGCGCACAACTACTCGCTGGCCGAGGCGATGTCCAACATTGGTGGCAGCGGCAACCCGTTGCCGACGCCGCCCTCGCCCGGACCGACATCAGCTGGCTCTCCGCCGTCGTCGGTCGGAAGCAGTGACGGCGCACCGCCGGGCTGGGGTTGGGTGGCTCCGTATCTCGGGATGATCTGGCCGAGTGGCGATTCGGCGAAGTTGCGTGCTGCGGCCGCCGCATGGAGTGCGGCGGGCACCCAGTTCGCGCTCGGCGAAATCCTCGGAACCGGCGCTCCGATGGGAGCTATTCGCGCCCAACACATTCCGGAGGGCGCGGCCATCGATCGCGCCTTCTCCGATGCCTATAGCAGCACCACCAGCCTCGTACAGCAGTGCCAGCAGATAGCGGCCCAGCTCACTAGCTATGCGGCCAAGGTCGACAAGGTGCATGCGGCGATCCTGGATTTGTTGGCTCGCATCTGCGATCCGCTGACCGGGATCAAAGAGGTCTGGGACATCCTCACCGACGAAGACGAAGACGAGATCAAGAAGATCGCCGACGACATCCGCACGGTGGTCAACAACTTCCGGGCCGAAGTGCAGGCACTGGAAGCCCAGATCGCTGCCACCCTCGCCGAGGCGGAAGCCATCGCTCACCACGATGGGCGACTACGCCGCAAGACAGTGGGACCAGTTCCTGCACAGCACGGGCGTGGGCCACGCCATCGACCTTGTTGGCCACGGCACCAAGGAGTTTGGCGACGAGGCCCTCGGGTTCGCCACGGGACTATGGGGCATCAGTCAGGTGCGGCTTCTGTTTGACCCGGTGGGCTACTTCCACGATTTGAACGGCATGGTCCTGGGTGCTGCGCCGCTCGTTGGCTTGGGCCCGGACGGTGCGCCATCGGTCTGGGACTCGTGGAAAACGGTGGGCAAGGATGTCTCCCACGGGACCAGTGGGACACCGACCCCGCCGGGGCCTTTGGGCGGACGCTGTTTGACGTCGCCACGTTTGCCCTGCCCGGCGGGCCGCTCTCGAAGTTGGGCACGAGGAGCCGCGCCGCTCTCGATGCGATGAGAGACTTGCGGAAGCCGCCGCTGCCCAAGCTTCCGGAACCCGCCAGCGATCAAGCCGCCTGAGACACCTGAGCCGCCCCCGGCACCGGGCGCCGCGGCGCCAAGCCGCCGGAACCGGGGAGTCCTGCACCACCGCCCAAACCGGGCCCGGCCCCACCGGCACCCCTCCGCCGCACAGCCCAACCGAGCCCAAACCGTCAGTCGCACCGCCGGTTAGCGTGGGCAAGCCTTCGGTACCCGCGGAATCCGCGGCAGTTCCTCATCCGCAATGAGTCCGTGCCCGCCCGAGTGCCCGTCTCACCTGGCGGGAGTCCGGGCGAACCGATTCCCGCCGCCGCAGCACCAGCCGCGTCTACGCCTGCAGCTTCTATGCCGTCGGCTTCTGCGCCCTCAGCGCCGCACCTGCCGTCACCGCCGTCGGCGCCCATGGGCGGCGGAGCCCCTGCTGAAGCGCCACTCCCCCACGGCGGCGAACCGGGCGCGCATGAACCCCGCCAACCGCATGACGGCCCCCCCACATCTCCCTGGCGACGACGACGGACACCCACCGGCGGACGGCACGCCTCACGAACCCGGCGACGGCAACGGACACCCAATGCCAATGAGCGCCTTGACCTCGGGTGATCTGTCAGCACTGGCCGATTACACTGGATCCGGCTACCAAGACCTAAATAACGCTCTGAGGAGCGACGCATTGGACGCATCTCAACAGGCGCGTATTGACGCACTAAATCGAGCGTTGGAGAAACTCCCGGCGTATGAAGGTCCGGTCGTTCGTGGCACGAACCTCCCGCCTGAGGTACTCGACGGTTATGAACCCGGCGAAGTCATTACGGAGCCTGCATTCATGAGCACAACGACGAATCCTGCCGTAGCGCAGTCGCCAACATTCGGCGGGAATGTCGAGTTCAGGATTTTGTCCACCACAGGACGAGATATTTCTTCTGTATCAATGTTCCCTGGCGAGGAAGAGATCTTATTTCCACCCGGCGCAAAATTCTACATTCTAAATAAAACAGTGGACCCGCAAACAGGTCGAACGATTATCGAAATGATTGAGCGGTAGGTAATTCATGATCTGCAAAGAGAAGGGGGAGCTTTCAAGATGAGCAAGAAAATTGCTGGGAAGACCTTTTCCACGCCCGAGGAAGCCGGCGTTACGCCGCCGACAGACGCGGAGCTGGCACGCGCAAGGAAGCTCTTCGACGAGTTTCAGCGAAAAGTGGACGCTGTAGAGCCGCAAGATCGGGTCATGGAGGTCTCGCCAAAATTTTGGGACGACGTGTCGGGCACTGAGTACGACAATCAACAAAACAGCTGAGCCGTTCGACGCCCGATGACGCCGTACGCTTAAGTACTCCAGCACGCAAAAGAGTAAACCGGTGACAACGTTGTTAGAATTTTATTTGAAGCATCTGGATTTCTTCTACTTAGATCCACGTTATCGCATTACCGATTCCAGGACGTCAGGCGTCGCGACTAACGGGGCGTCATTGACGCTCACCAGCCCCCTGACGAGCTGGCAGATCTCTAATGACCGTGGACAGATCCTGTTCGGCGTCGCTTCGACTAAGTTCGCAGCCGAGCCGCGAAACTGGTTCCGGCTATCGATCATTCGACAGCACCTCGATAATTACGATGAGACGAACACGGTGTCTGAGCAAGCGGGGTGGGCCCGCAATAACCTTGGTCGGATCGACGAGTTATTTTCCGACGCTGCACCGTCTGAGTCTTGCGAGGCACTCACGGCGCTGGAAGATGTGAACGCGGAAAAATACTGGGGTCGGCCAAATGCTTAGAACAGGCGCGACGCATCGACCCACGGATACCAAACCCTCAGTCCGCGAGGATATTTCGGATACCGAGCTGAACGCCAACACGCCGGCAGGCCGCGTGACACCAAACGATGCCAGAGGCGTAAACCTGTCCATCACATCTGCCGGATAGGGTTGATAGCGGCCGCAACACCGGCCACCGGGCGGCACGGCGAACTAGGAGGAGTGGCGATGACTTCCTCTGAGTCGAGTGGGTCGAACGGCGCAGACCCCGCCGTCCGAGTTGACCTGGAATCGGTGGCCGCCAACGCCAGCGCCGCCCGTGCGCTCGAGGGTTTACACGAAGCCGCCGCCGGCGAGGGTGGCCCGCAGCCTCCGATCGACCTGACCGCCGCCGCGTTCTTCGACGTGGATAACACGCTGGTGCAGGGCTCCTCCGCGGTGCATTTCGGACGCGGCCTGGCCGCGCGCAACTACTTCACTTATCGCGACGTACTCGGATTCATCTACGCGCAGGCCAAGTTTCAGCTGCTCGGCAAGGAGAACAGCGACGACGTCGCCGCTGGTCGGCGCAAAGCCCTTACCTTCATCGAGGGTCGCTCGGTCGAGGAGCTGGTCGCCCTGGGCGAAGAGGTCTACGACGAGATCATCGCCGACAAGATCTGGGCCGGCACCCGCGAACTCACCCAGATGCACCTCGACGCCGGCCAACAGGTGTGGCTGATCACGGCAACGCCGTACGAGCTCGCCGCGACCATCGCGCGCCGGCTGGGCCTGACCGGTGCGCTGGGGACGGTCGCCGAATCGGTCGAAGGGATATTCACCGGCCGCCTGGTCGGCGACATCCTGCACGGCCCCGGCAAGGCGCACGCCGTGCGGTCACTGGCGATCCGGGAGGGCCTCAACCTCAAACGTTGCACGGCCTATTCCGACAGCTACAACGACGTACCCATGCTGTCGCTGGTCGGAACGGCGGTCGCCATCAACCCCGACGCCCGACTGCGCAGCCTGGCCCGCGAACGGGGATGGGAAATCCGCGACTTCCGGACCGCCCGCAAGGCCGCCCGGATCGGAGTGCCATCGGCACTGGCGCTCGGCGCCGCGGGCGGTGCGTTGGCGGCGTTGGCGTCGCGCCGCCAATCACGCTGATAAGCTGCGCCGCTGAGCAACAATTCGAGTGGAGAGCGGCAAAGCCATGACAACTCCAGTAGGAGCCGAGGGGCTCATCGGCAGCCACTATCGGGCGCCGGATTACTTCGAGGTCGGACGCGAGAAGATCCGGGAGTTCGCGGCCGCGATACAAGACGACCACCCGGCGCACTTCAGCGAGGCTGATGCCGCCGAGGCCGGATACCCGGCGATGGTGGCCCCGCTGACGTTCCTGGCGATCGCGGGACGGCGCGTGCAGCTGGACATCTTCACCAAATTCAGCATCCCGATCAACATCGCCAGGGTCCTCCATCGGGACCAAAAGTTCCAATTCCATCGCCCGATGCTGGCCCACGACAAGTTGCACTTCGACACCTATCTAGACTCGGTGATCGAGTCCCACGGCACTGTCATCGCTGAGATCCGAAGCGAAGTCACAGACGCCGAAGGAAAACCGATCGTCACCAGCATCGTTACGATGCTGGGCGAGGCGGCACAACAAGAAGCCGGCGCTGAAGCAACCGTCGCCGCAATTGCGTCCATATCAGCCGGAAAGTAGGGTCGATTTAATGACGTCCCAGGGGGAAAAGGGTGGCACCCAGCTAAAGCCACCAGTCGAAGCAGTCCGCTCCCACTACGACAAATCAAACGAGTTCTTCAAGCTCTGGCTTGACCCGTCGATGACCTACAGCTGCGGCTACTTTGACGAGAATCCGGACCCGCAGCATCTGACTAAGACGCTGGAAGAGGCGCAGTACGCCAAGCGCAAGCTCGCGCTGGACAAGCTGAACCTCGAGCCCGGCATGAAGCTGCTCGACATTGGCAGCGGCTGGGGCTCGACGATGCGGCACGCAGTGCAGGAGTACGACGTCGACGTGATCGGCTTGACGCTCAGCGAGAACCAGTACGCCCATTGTGTGGCCGAGTTCGAAAAGATGGACAGCCCCCGCCGTAAAGAGGTGCGGATCCAGGGCTGGGAAGAATTCGATGAGCCGGTCGACCGGATCGTGTCGCTGGGTGCGTTCGAGCACTTCGCCGACGGCGCAGGTGACGCCGGGTACGAGCGCTACGCCACCTTCTTCAAGAAGTACTACGACTTGCTGCCCGACGACGGCCGCATGCTGCTGCACTCGATCGTGGTGCCCACCGCCGAAGAGGGCAAAGCACTCGGGTTGAAGGTGAATATGACCCTGTTGCGGTTCATCAGTTTCATCCTCAAGGAGATCTACCCCGGCGGTAAATTGCCGCAGATCAATCTGGTGGACAAGTATTCGACCGAGGCGGGCTTCAAGATCGAGCGTCACCACGAGATCGGTAAGAACTACGTACCGACGCTGACCGCCTGGGGGGATGCCCTCGAGGCGCACAAGGATGAGGCGATTGCCCTAAAGGGGCAGGAGACCTACGACATCTACTTGAAATACTTCGTGGCTGCTCGGATCTGTTCCGCGACGGCTACACGAACGTTTGCCAGTTCACGATGGTCAAGTAACCGCTTGCACGCAGAGCGCCCCGGTGCCGATTGGCGCCGGGGCGTTTGCATATCTGCGGAATGCGCCCGCCGCCGGATTGCTCAGCCCAAGAAAATGTTGCGGCGCCCGGCCAGCAGCCGGTACAGCGTCTGCTGGATCGTCTCGCGCACCTGATCGGTCAACTCGAAGGTGACCATCGGGTCCTCGGCGTCAGACGCGGCGTAGTCGCTGGTGTAGATCGGCTCACCGAACGCGATACGCCACTTCGACGGCAGCGGCACCAGGCCCGCCGGGCCGGCCAATGGGAACAGCGGGGTGACCGGGAAGTAGGGCAGGCCGAACAGCCGCGCCAGCAGCTTCACGTCGGTGAGCATCGGGTAGATCTCTTCGGACCCGATGATCGAGCAAGGAATGATCGGCGCTTTGGTGCGCAGCGCTGCCGTCACGAAGCCGCCGCGTCCGAACCTCTGCAGTCGATAGCGGTCCTCGAAGGGCTTGCCCAGGCCCTTGTAACCCTCCGGGAACACCGCGGTGAGTTCGCCGGCGGCCAGCAGTCGGTGCGCGTCCGTGGTGCAGGCCATGGTGTGGCCCGCCTTGCGGGCGGCTCCGCCGATCAGGGGCAAGTCGAACACCATGTCGGCGGCCAGCAGCCGCATGTCCCGCTGCGCCGGATGCTCGTCGTGCACCGCGACCGACAACATCAATCCGTCGAACGGCAACACCCCGGCGTGATTGGCCACCAACAGCGCCGCACCTTCGCTCGGCAGGTTCTCGATTCCGCTGACCTCGACCCGGAACCACGACTTGAAAAAGAATCTCAGCAAAGGCCGAACGATGGCGTTGTTGAAGTGCGGATCGAACCCGAATTCGTCGACGGTGTAGTCGCCCGTCAGCCGCTGCCGGAAGAATCCGGTGACTGCGGCGACCTGTTGGGCAAACTCGTTGAGCGGTGCGTCGGCCGACGAAGTCGAACCTCCGGCGCGCCGGTGCTCGTCGATTTCGGCAACCACTGCGGCGATCTGTTCGGCCGATGCGCCGCCGTGCGGATCGGAGAGCAACGAGGGATGTTGACGCGAGGCATCGGCACGTTGGACGGCTCTCCGGCGAGCTGCTGCGCGACCCCTATTGCTATGCAGGGGAATAACATTCGCTCTGGTTTCACCCGCCACGATATCTACCTGACCCCAGTCCACGGAATTGGATTTCGGCTACCCCAGCGCTGCGCTAAGGCTATGGCGCGACCTTCCATGGAGCGTACCCGATGTGGGTCAATTATGGGAGTCAAGCCACGACCGCGAACATAGTCATCAAACGCCTCCGCCGTCGTCCATTTCGGCTGGTAGCCGAGCTCGGAGCGCATCCGCGTGGTGTCCATGACTCGGCCATAACTCAAGTAATTGAATTGTTCACGATTGATCTCGGTGTAACGATTAGCCCGTCTCAGCGAATCCAGCGCCCACACACCGAAACCGGGTACCGGCAACGGAATCCGGCCCGCCCGCCGGATCGCCTGCGACAGCATGATGATGCCCTCGGCGCCGACGTTGAAGGTGCCGGCCTTGCCGGCCATCGCCGCGCGTTCCAGTGCACCCAACGCGTCCTGCTCGTGCAACAACTGCAATCGCGCGTCGCGGCCGAACATCGTCGGGCACCAACGGCCCGGCCAGATACCGCGACAGCGTGGTGTCCATCGCCGGGCCAATCATGTTGGCCAGCCGCAGAATTGTCACTGCGATATCGGGCCGGCGGCGGCCCAATCCGCGCACGTACCCCTCGATGTCGAGGCTGTCCTTGGCGAAACCCCCGCGCAGGGGTCGACGGCTGCTGCTGTCCTCGGTGAACATCACCGGATCGCGCGGACTCGACCCGTAAACCTCCGAGGTCGACTTCAGCACCACGCGGCGGACCGAGGGCGCTTTCTGACAGGCCGCGAAAAGTTGCATCGCGCCCATCACATTGAGTTCCTTCAACGCCGCCGTACCGCCGGAGCGCGGCGCATACGACGCCGCCGCGGCGTGCACCACCGTGTCGACGTTGCCGTTGCGAATCACCTTGGCTATGAAGGGATTCCGGATGTCGGCGCGGACGAACTCGGCCCGTCCCATCCGGCGCAGCATGTCCTTACTCGGAGCGATCGCATCCACGGCGATCACCGCTTGAATCAGCGGATTCTGCGCCAGCCGAGCAGTCAGGTAGCCGCCCAGAAACCGGCACGCACCGGTGACCAGCACCACTTTGGGGTAGTGCATGGTGCTATCCGTGCTGTCGCCCGTTCCGGCGCTGCCCCCGCTCGACGAATCCACCCGAGTAGCCTAACGGCCGCGACAAGCTGCGGCGTTATTACCGCGTGGCGGTCGGCGAGTACGGGATGTTGGCGGGACGGGACTTACTTGCCAAGTTTTCTGCGCTGCACCCGCGTGCGGCGTAGGAGCTTGCGGTGCTTTTTCTTCGACATACGCTTGCGCCGCTTCTTGATTACTGAACCCATGAACTCCGCTATCTGACCCGTGACCGCTTCTTAAGGACTGCTAAAGGACCAGGCCACTTTACCCGGCAGGACGCACCGAACACCAAACCGCCAGTCGCGTGACCATTCAAACGGCCACGCGCCATGCTTCGGTCTCGACCCGGTCCACCGCCGTCTCGCGGCGGGCCTCGGCTCAGCCCGCGTCGAAGTAGGACGTCTCCAACATGTCGTGGACGGCCTTGGCGTGCACCCGGAAGGAACGACCAACCCGAACCGCCGGCAGCTCGCCGTTGTGCACCAAGCCGGTAAACCGTCATCTTGGAGACCCTCATCAGGGCCGCCACCTCAGCGACGGTGAGAAATTGTGTCCTGGCCTGCTGGCTATCGACAGAAGCGGTGTCCCGCTTTCCAGCGGAATCTCGCGCCGATGGCCCGTTCGTAGACGTCATCGCAACCCAATCATGTCAGGCCCACGCAATGCCACCGGCTTCCCCTCCGCTGGCACCCACACGGGCATACACAAGGAGAATAGCGGGACTAGTGGGGTTACTGGTACTGGTGGGGGATAATCATTTTGAAATCCTTAAATTATTCACTTGTAATTCTTAGCTGCTCAGAGCGCTTTTTGGCGGCCTGAACAGCCGCGTCGACGGCGACCCGAAGGCCCCCTCGTTCGAGTTCGCGCAGCGCAGCGGCGGTCGTACCGCCAGGCGAGGTCACCGTCGCACGCAGCTGCGCCGCGGTGGCGTCGGCCGGTCTCCCCAGCGCCTCGCCCCCGGGCGTCGGCAGCTCTTGATCCAGCCGTTCCAGCAGCATGCCGCCGATCCGGCCATCGTCTGCGCCGTCAGACTCGGTCGCCACGTCCCGGCTCAGACCCGCCGCGACGCCGGCGTCCACCAGGGCCTCGACCATCAGGAAGAAATACGCGGGACCCGAACCCGACAGTGCGGTCACCGCGTCCATTTGCGATTCCGGGACGGTCAGCACGCCGCCGACGGCATCGAACAGTGCGGAGACCTCCTCGAGCTGCGGGGCAGTGACGAAACGGCCCTTGGCCAGGGCGGTCACCCCCGCACCCACCACCGCCGCCGCGTTCGGCATCGCCCGGACCACCGGTGTCCCGGCCGGCAGTTTGGACTCGAAGTAGGTGATCGTGATCCCGGCCGCGATGGTGACGAAAACCTGCTCGGCGCTGTCGCCCTCGGCTGCGCCGGCGAGCCGGGCCAGCTCCCCCATCACCGACTCGACGTCGGCGGGCTTCACCGCGACGACGACAAACGTCGCGTTCTCCACGGCATCGGCCAGCGAAGTCGTCACCAACACCGAATAGGTGTCGGCCAGGTACTTGGCGCGCTCGGGCACCCGTTCGGCCACCACCAGGTCTTTGACCTGCCGCCCCGCCCGCAAGCAGGCCCGACAGCAAGGCCTCGCCGATGCTGCCACCACCGATGATCGCGATTCTCGCCATGCCGGAAAGCATCGCAGACAGCCCGGCGTCCTCGGGTTACCGGGGCGCGGGCACCAACGCCAATTGGCGGGACTGGACGACGAGTCGGCCCAGGCTGTCGACGACGATGTGGTCCTCGTCGAACCAGTCGTGCCCGATCTCCAAGCAAGTGCAGATCACGCGCAACCAGCCGTCGGCGGGCAGGGCGCGAAGGAAAGCGGTGAGCTGAATCGTGGGCGCCCAGCCGGTGCGCTCCACGGCGAACGTCACCGGTGCCGATAGATCCCCGCACATCAGCGCGAAAAGCGCGTCAGGAGCGACGTCACGTGGCCGTGCCCACATCTGCAGCACCGGGGGTCGCCCGTCGGTGCTGGGGGCAGCGTCGACAGCAATGGCCGGACATCGCAACCTTCGCCCAGATGCACCAGGCCGGCCAGCGGGTGGCCAGGCCCGATCGGTTCGATGTCGTCGGGCGGTTCTGGCGCCATCAGATCCACGACGGGGTTCGCTGACAGCAGCGGCGAAGTGTCGCCGCCCGGTGGAAGTGCTCCGGCTCGCCGAGGTTGACCACGGCGTGGACAGCCGTGCGACCGCCCTGGATGAGTTCAACGTCGACGAC
This sequence comes from uncultured Actinomycetota bacterium, assembly GCA_963832935.1. GTDB lineage: Bacteria > Actinomycetota > Actinomycetes > Mycobacteriales > Mycobacteriaceae > Mycobacterium. The sequence goes on along the minus strand of CAWHWA010000002.1, from coordinate 412,408 downwards.
GCTGATCCGGCGGCCGCGCTTGCGGATCGACGTCACCAACTGCACCTCCCCCGGATCGGGCGCCCACAGGAAGCTCGCCGACACCGCCACCGGTTCGACGCCGGCCGAGGCCCCGCATGCGCGGTCCGTGCGGCGTTGGCACACAGCGCCAGCATCGCGCCGCCGTGCACCTTGGGCCCGATGGTCCAGTGCTTGTTCAGCTCTCCCTCGAATACACCCGCATCAACCTCCCGCAGGGTCATTGCGGTGGTGAATAACGCGGTCATGGTCTCCTGAGGGGTAGCGGGACGGTCAGCGCATCAGATGCGTGCGGGCAAACTGCAACGATTCGGCGAGCATGGCTTCGCGCTCGTTGGCTGAGCGTGCGGTTGACGTGGACACCTCGAGGATGACGTGGCCGGCGAAATGGCCGGCGGCCAGCATCTGGCACACCTCGGCGGTGGGCTGGGTGCCGCGCCCGGGCACCAGGTGCTCGTCGGCGGGCAGGCCGCTGCCGTCGCACAGGTGCAGATGCACCAGCCCAGCGCCCATCTGCTGCGCCATGTCCAGCGCGTCGGTGCCTGCGGTCGAGGTATGCGACAGATCCAGCGTGTAGTGCGCGTGGTTGCCGTCCAGCGGGTCGTAGGACGGCGCGAACGCCGAGATCGCCGGTCCGGGGCCGCCGCCGCGCCTGCGCATCCGTTCCCGCGACTGGTCGGACCCGAAAAACCGGTCGGCCCGGAACGGGAACATGTTCTCCACGGCGACCATCACGTCACTGGACGCCTCCAGGGTCGTGCACCTGCTCGGAGAATCCCTCTGCGTAGCGCCGTTGCCAGCGGAACGGCGGATGCACGACGACCGTCTGCGCGCCGAGTTCCTCGGCGGCCCGCACGCTGCGTTCCAGCTTGGGAATCGGGTTGGAACCCCACACCCGCTGCGAGATCAGCAAGCAGGGAGCGTGCACCGAGAGCACCGGCACGCGATAGCGCTGCGACAGCTTCTTGACGGCATCGACGTCCTGGCTGACCGTCTCGCTCCAGACCATCAGCTCGACCCCGTCGTAGCCGAGCCTGGCCGCATACTCGAACGCGGCCTCGGCCCTCAACGGATAGACCGAGGCCGTGGATAGGCCGACTTTGATTGCTGGGCGCACTGTTCGTGGGTGACGCCTAGCCGGTTTGCATGGATAGGGCCAGTGGTCCCAAGGTGATCAGCGCCCCGACGGCCACCGCGATCAGCGTGCTCGCGATGTCCTCGGTTTTGCGGACCACCCGCACCCCGGCCACCAGGCCGAGGATGACCAGCACCGACAGCACCAGCGCCACCAGGCTGTTCCATCGCCACAGTTGGTCAAACGCGATGAACAGCCCGGCGCCGAATGCGACGGCGAGGATCGACTGCAGCACGATCAAGCTGCCGCGCCACAGCGTCTCGAGTTTGCCGGGCGTCGCGTGGGCGTCCTTGGGCCGGCCCGCAGGCGCGGCCTCGACGTGGGCGTGGTCCTGGTCGGGTGCTGCTGCGGCAGTCCGCGAGCTTGCGTCGGCTCCACCTCGCTCGTCGCTGCGCCGTCGAGCCACCTCATCGGCGAGGGTCTGACCGCCGAACAGGGTCGAATCCGAAGCTTGCAGGTAGGACCGCACGTACGCGGAATCCTCGGTCGCGAGTTCGGCTTCGCGCACGTCGGAGTCCATGACGTCCACCGGGATGTCGGCGTATTGCTCTAGCGGATCCGGGCTCATGTGCTCGGCACCCGACGGCGGCCGGCTGGCGGGCTCCGCCGGTTGCTCGGCTTCGCGTGCGTCGGGGCGGCGCGTGGGCCGCGGGTAAGCGCTGCGCTCGGGCCCCAAGTGGGGCGACTGCGGTGGCGACTTGGGCCAACGCGGCTCCGATTCAGACCAGTACGCCGTCGTGGGCCGGTCTTCGTCGGCTGGTTCGGCGACGGCGGGTTCCGCGACCGGTTCGGGGTGCTCTTCCAGCTCGGGTTCGGCAACGTGGACCGACCTGGTGGCCTGACGCTCTGTCTCGCCGTGCTCGGCGCGGCGTCGTCGCGGATGACGGGAATCTCGCCGGTCAGCTCGGCGACGGTGACCGCGTCGCTATCGCCGCGCCGGCGGCGCCGCCGTCGGGTGACCGCCGGGGCGCCAAGGGTTCCATTCCTGGCCAGCAGTTCGGCCACCGAGATGGGCCGAGTGCCGGGGCTCTCGGTCTCGGAATGTGGTCCGGTCATGGTTTGTCGCCTCTCGATCGGTTGGTGTTCCGATCAACTCCGTGACCTCCAGCATTGCGCACCGAAGTCTCCACGAGGGCGGTTCCGTCGGCTTCGCTGTCGAGCTTGCGCAAGATGAGACCTTCCCGTAATGCCCACGGGCAGATATCCACCGTTTCTATCGACAGCGCTCTCATACTCGCCTCCGCCACCAGAGCGCCCGCTACGATCTGCGGCGCCCGCTCGGCACTGACTCCTTCCAATTCGGCCCTGTCAGCGGTGGTCATCCTAGAGATGAAAGATATGAGTTGCCTGAGTCCGTTGGCGGTCAGGGTTCTCTTCACCCGAGGTCCGGCGGCCGACGGCGCCGCGCCGGTGAGCCGCGCCAACGAGCGGAAAGTCTTCGAGGTTGCCACCGCGAGGTCTGGGGCGCCGGCTTCGAGCACGGCCACACCGGCGTCGGCCAGCTCGGCGTCCAGCCAATCGCGCAGCATCCCCACCCGGCGCCGCCCCGGCGGATCGTCGGGCAGCCACTCGCGGGTCAACCGCCCGGCGCCCAGCGGCAGCGACATGGCCACTTCGGGTTCCTCGTCGACACCGCTGGACAGCTCCAGCGAGCCGCCGCCGATGTCGAGGTTGATGATTCGCCCGGCGCTCCACCCGTACCAGCGGCGCACCGCCAGGAAGGTCAGCCGCGACTCGTCCACCCCCGTCAGCACTTGCAGCTCGACGCCGGTCTCTTTGCGCACCCGGCTCAGCACGTCGTCGGAATTCTCGGCGTCGCGGACCGCGGAGGTGGCAAAGGCCATCAGCTGCGCGCAACCGGAGCTGACGGCGATCTTGGCGAACTCGTCGATCGTGGAGATCAGCTTTTCAGCGCCGCGCTTGGTGATCTTGCCCGAGTTATCGGTGGCCTCGGCCAATCGCAAGGTGGCCTTCGTCGAACTCATCGGCGTCGGATGCCCGCCGCGGTGGGCATCGACCACCAGCAGATGGACCGTATTGCTACCCACGTCGAGCACGCCTAATCGCACGAAAACAACCTAGCGGGACGACGTTGCGGTTCGGGTTGCGCCCCGCTGGGGAGCACAACATTGCGATTCGCGGACAGCAATCTCTGGACCATTCGCGATCCGCTGATCCACGACCGCGCGGGCGCGTGTGTCAGCGGGTCAAACAACACGAATTTTGGTCTAACGTTGCATCCGTGGCGAATTCGCACCCCGAGCCCGGGCAGGAAGTTGAATTGGATTTTGCCCGTGAATGGGTGGAATTCTTCGATCCGGACAATCCGGAGCACCTGATCGCGGCCGACCTCACTTGGCTGCTCTCCCGCTGGACGTGTGTATTCGGCACGCCGGCCTGCCGCGGCACGGTGGCGGGCCGCCCGGACGACGGGTGTTGCTCGCACGGCGCATTCCTGTCCGACGACGACGACCGCGCCCACCTGGACGACGCGGTCAAAAAACTCACCGACGACGACTGGCAATTCCGCGAAAAAGGTTTGGGCCGTAAGGGTTACCTCGAACTCGACGAGCACGAAGGCCAACCCCAGTACCGCACCCGCAAATACAAGCAGGCGTGCATTTTCTTGAACCGGCCCGGCTTTGCCGGCGGTGTTGGCTGCGCCCTGCACAGCAAAGCCCTCAAGCTGGGCGTGCCGCCGCTGACGATGAAACCCGAGGTCTGCTGGCAGCTGCCGATCCGGCGCAGCCAGGAGTGGGTGACCCGGCCCGACGGCACCGAAATCCTCAAGACCTGGATCACCGAATTCGATCGCCGCGGCTGGGGCTCCGGTGGCGCCGACTTGCATTGGTATTGCACCGGCGATCCGGCCGCGCATGTCGGCGCCAAGCCGGTGTGGGAGAGCCTGGCCGACGAACTCACCGAGCTGCTCGGCTCCAAGGCCTACTCCGAACTGGCGGCAATGTGCAAGCGCCGCAGCCAATTAGGGCTTATCGCGGTGCACCCCGCCACCCGCATCGCCGAGTAGCCGGGCCGCCCAACCCCAGGTGCACCAGTGGACAACGACGCACGATCGGCGGCGGCCCCGCGCTGGAAGGGCGGCGCCGGGCGCCTGGAAGTCTGGTACGCCACCCTGTCGGATCCGCTGACTCGTGCCGGCCTGTGGATTCACGGCGAGACGGTCGCGCCCACTCATGACCGCAGCCCCTACGCACATGGCTGGGTGACCTGGTTTCCGCCTGACGGCCCACCGCGCACCGAACGGTTCGGCCCCGAGCCCGATCCATCCCGCGGTCGGTGCGGCCTGGTTCGACACAGCGGGCGTACGGGTGGGGCCCGAAGGGCTGACCGGGCGGGCCGGGTCGCTCGCCTGGGATCTGTCCTGGACGGACACCGGCACGCCGCTGTGGACCTTTCCCCGCGTGGCGTGGGAGCGCGAGCTGCTGCCCGGCGCGCAGGTGGTGGTCGCGCCGACCGCCGACTTCACCGGGTCGCTGACGGTCGACGACACCGGTCATCGCGTCGAGGGCTGGCGCGGCGCCGTCGCCCACATCTACGGGCATGGCAACGCCAAGCGCTGGGGGTGGATCCATGCCGACCTCGGCGACGGCGACGTCCTGGAGGTGGTCACCGCGGTGTCGCACAAGCCGGGACTGCGCAGGCTTGCGCCGATGGCCTTCATTCGCTTCCGTATCGGCGGAAAGGATTGGCCCGCAAGCCCTTTACCGTCGCTGCGAATGCGCACAACGCTTGGTCTGCCGCACTGGCAATTGACGGGACGCATCGGGGAGCGCGACGTGTTCATCGGGGTCGATCAGCCCCCGGAAAGGTGCCTGAGTCTGCGATACACCGATCCCGACGGGGCCACCGCGGTGTGCACCAACACCGAGCAGGCCGACATTCACATCGAGATCAGCCATCGCGAGCATCGCACCCGGGTCGTCGACCACAGCTGGTCAGTACTCGGTACCGGGCATGCCGAGGTCGGTTTGCGTTAGGCGAGTGTGCGTCAGGGGCGGCGGCGGTGCGTCAGGGGCTTCGGCGGTGCGTCAGGGGCGGGATAAAGCCGAAATTCCCGCCCTCAACGCACAATCGGCGCCCAGGACGCACGCTCAATTTCCGGCCGTTGGCTCCTCATCGTCGGCCGTTGGCTCCTCATCGTCGGCGTCGGCACTTCCGCGGCGCCCAGTCACCATTCCCATCAGGCCCTCTTGGAACTTGCGCCACCGGGGCCTGTTTACGGCGCCGTCGACGGTGCTACCCGGTGGCAAAAGCGGGGCAGGTTCGGCCTCAGGGCCGCCCGCCGTCCAGCTCGGGGGCACCGACAACGAACCGAGCGAGCCCGCCTTGCCAAAGCCAGGCGCTTCGACGTCAATTTCGAGGAAGCGCTGCAACGACTCGGATTTCTTGATCGTCCTGTGCGCCACCGTTTTCCATGCTCTGGTTACCCCAGCCCGGCCGACGCTACGGCGCCGGACAAGAACTCCGAGAGTGCCTCGGCGTTCAGCTGGGGTTGGATTCCCGCAGTTCCCGCCAGGCCCGGCGTGCTCGCCAGCGGAGTAAGAAGCCCCAACCCGGACGCCGTCGACGTGGTCGCGGGAACCACCGGAACGAAGATGCCGGTAGTGACGGCGCCGGTATTGATGGCCGTGACGACGCCACCGGCGCTGGTGACGGTGACGCCGGAACCGGCGGTGAGGGTGCTGTCGGCAACGGTGATCGATCCGCTCGCGACGGTGAAGGAGCCGCTTTCGATCGTGGCGGTTCCGGAATTCAGCATGAAGCTGGCACCGGTGTGGACGGTCAAGGTGAAGCCGTTTTGGATAACGATGGTGGTGGTGACGGCGGTGATTTTGGTCGGGGTGTCGATGATGGTGACCGTGCCGCCGCTGCCGATGGTGACGGTAACGCCGGCGTCGACGGTGACGGTGCTGCCCGGTCCGACCGAAATCGTGCCGCCCGGCCCGACGGGACTGCTATTGGCGGCGGTCAAGGCCATCTGTAGGACGGATTGGGTACGGGCGCTGGTGGCATTGCCGGCGGCCTGGGCCACCGCGCGGGCCTGGTCACCCTGCCCGGACCGGTTGGTGGTCCGGGCGGCTCGTCAACGGGTTGCAGCGTGCTCGCCGGCATGGAATCGGCGGCGTAGCCGTACATTGCGATGGCGTCTTGGACCCACATCTCCGTGTACTGGGCCTCGGTGGCCGCGATCGCCGGGGTGTTCTGCCCCAAGAAATTGGTCGCGATCAACGCCATCAACTGCGCCCGGTTGGCCGCGATCAGCGGCGGGGGCACCGTCATCGCGAACGCCGCCTCATAGGCCGCCGCCGCCGCGTAGGCCTGGGCGGCGGTCTGCGCGGCCTGGAGCGCCTGTCGCTGACAGCCACGCCGTATAGGGTGCGGCCGCGGCCGCCATCAGCATCGACGACGGGCCAAACCACGCCTGGCCGGTCAGCCCCGAAGCACCGAGGAATAGCCGCTCGCGGTGGACTCCAGTTCGGCGGCCACCGCATCCCAGCCCGCCGCGGCCGCCAGCATCGGCCCCGCCCCGGGGCCGGTATACATCAACCCGGAGTTGACCTCCGGCGGCAGCGACCCAAAGTCCATGTCCCACAGCCCTTACACCAGCAGTCATGACTCGTCACCAGGCGGAGAAGCCCCGCACTCCGTTAACGGAACACCGTCAAATAACGCCTCACATAGAACCGAGCTGCACGGTAAAGTCAACTAGCTGATTAGATGTGCCCGAGGGTCGACTCATTGACCGATGTATAGCGGTCTACAACTAAAGACAAAGGGCCACCGCTAACGGCTTTGCGCTTGATAAGTGCGTTTGCGAAGCGTGTGCCGCCAGTAAACAGCCGAAGACCGGCCACGTCGGCGGCCAGAGTCGGGGCTCCTTGCCAGGCGTCGGGTGTGCATCCTGGGCGGTAGCATGCGCTCCGGGCGGCAGAATGCACGAAATTCCGTATCCGTGCGCCATGCGACCATTGCCGAATCGGCAGAGACCCCAGCGGGCTCTCACCGACTCAGCGAGCTAGCCCTCGAGCTTGTAGCCCAGCCCGCGAACCGTCACCAGGTGGACCGGGTTGGCGGGATCGCCTTCGATCTTGGACCGCAGGCGCTTGACGTGGACGTCCAGTGTCTTGGTGTCGCCCACGTAGTCCGCGCCCCAGACCCGATCGATCAGCTGCCCGCGGGTGAGCACGCGTCCACTGTTGCGCATCAGGTATTCGAGCAGGTCGAATTCCTTGAGCGGCAAGGTAATTGCGTCACCGTTGACCGACACGACGTGCCGCTCGACGTCCATCCGTACCGGACCGGACTCCAACACGCCGTCGCTGATTTCGGAGTCGTCGTCGCCGCCGCGGCGAAGCACCGCCCGAATGCGGGCGATCAACTCACGTGCCGAATAGGGTTTGGTCACATAGTCATCGGCGCCGAGCTCCAAGCCGACCACCTTGTCGATCTCGCTGTCCCGGGCCGTCACCATGATCACCGGCACGCTGGAGCGAGCGCGCAGCTGCTTGCACACGTCGGTACCGGACATGCCGGGCAGCATCAGATCGAGGAGCACGATGTCCGCGCCGGCCCGATCAAACTCGCTGAGCGCCGCTTGCCCATCGGTCACTACCGTGGCTTCGAAGCCCTCTTTGCGGAGGAGAAAGGCCAGCGGATCGGCAAGCGACTCCTCGTCTTCCACGATCAGCACACTGGTCATCGACTTAATTCTTCCTCTCGTTGGGACCTGTTGGGCCGCATCTCGCGAGCCCGGGGTTGCTCGGGTTCTTCGTCACTATCGCTGTCCTGATGAGCCGGGATGGACAACGTAAACGTCGAACCGGTTCCCGGCTTGCTCCACACACCGATGCTGCCGTCGTGGTTGGCCGCAACGTGTTTGACGATCGCCAGCCCCAGCCCACTGCCGCCGGTGGCTCGCGAACGCGCCTTGTCCCCCCGGAAGAACCGCTCGAAGACCCGCTCCTGGTCTTCCAGAGCAATCCCGATACCGCGGTCGGTGACCGCGATCTCGATGTTGTCGCCACGACGGCGACGGCTGATCGACACCGGTGAACCCGGCGGTGAATAGGCGATCGCATTGGAGACCAGATTGGCCAATGCGGTCACCAGCAGCGTTTGGTCCCCGAGCACCCGCAGGCCGGAGGGCGAGTCGGTCCGAAGCTCGATCTTGGCGTTGTCAGCGGCCACCTTGTGGCGCGCAATCGCTTCGGACACAACGCTATCGACCTCAACGTCGGTGACATTGGGCAACCGCTCGGCGCCTTGCAGCCGGGACAACTCGATGAGCTCGGCGACCATGTCCCCCAGCCGGTTGGCCTCGATCAGCACCTTCTCGGCGAACCGGCGCACGGTTTCGGAGTCGTCCGCCGACGCCAGCAGAGCCTCGGCGAGCAGCGCCATGGCACCGACCGGGGTCTTGAGCTCGTGGCTGACGTTGGCCACGAAGTCACGCCGGGTGGCCTCCATGCGGGCATAGTCGGACTGGTCGTGGACGAACACCACCGCGAACCGGCGGTCCTCTTCGCTGAGCAGTCGGGCCTGCCCGTGCACCGATATCCCGGAGCGGCCGGCGGCCCCGCGCTTGCCGGGCTGTAGGTCGAACTCGGCGTCGTCGCCGCTGAGCGCCTGCTGCGCCGCTTGCCAGGCCTGGTCATCGAGCTGCCGATCGCGCACCAGGCCCAATTCCCTGGCGCGCTCGTTGAGGTAGACGACGTCGCGATGTGAATCCACCACCGCGGCGCCCAGTGGCATCAAGGTGACGATGCGTTGCAGCATCTGCGCGACGGTGATCCCGGTCGATTCGGTGGTCACTCGCTGGCGGCGTCGCACGGCACGCGCGGACAACCGAGCGCCGGCCGCTACTCCAACGGCCAGCGCTAGCAAGGACAAGACCCCGGCCAGCAACAGCGCCGAGAACACAGTCACGTCTAAATCCTACAAATCTGGTGAACGCCGCCCTAGCGGAACGAGGCCAAATTCGGACAAGTCACAACTTGCGCTACAGGTGTTCGGCTGTCGTTCATGCGAAGTTTGGCCAACGGGCCTTTCCCGCATAAGAGCGACGGTCGCCGGCCGCTGACCGAAGCCTACCGGGCACCCTGGCTGGCTACCGCGGCAGCACCGGCGGCGGCCGCCTCCGGGTCCAGGTAGGTACCGCCCGGCACCGCCGGGCGCAGGTCGGCGTCCAGGTCGTAGCGCAGCGGAATGCCGGTCGGAATGTTCAGCTCGGAGATCTCGTCGTCGGATACCTGGTCGAGGTGCTTGACCAGGGCGCGCAACGAGTTGCCGTGCGCGACGATCAGCACCGTCTTGCCGAAGCGCAAATCCGGGACGATGACGTCGGTGAAATACGGCAGAAAACGGACCACCACGTCGGCCAGGCATTCGGTGAGCGGGCCGCCGCTGATATCGGCATAACGCGGGTCGGTGTCCTGGCTGAACTCGCTGCCCTTCTCGATCGGCGGCGGCGGGGTGTCGTAGCTGCGCCGCCAGGCCATGAACTGGTCGTCGCCGTAGCGGGCCTTGGTTTCGGCCTTGTCCAGACCCTGAAGCGCACCGTAGTGGCGTTCGTTGAGCCGCCAGCTGCGGTGTACGGGGATCCACAACCGATCAGCGGCGTCCAACGCCAGGTGCGCCGTGCTGATCGCGCGTCGCAGCAACGAGGTGTAGAGCACGTCGGGCAATAGGTTGTGTTCGATCAGCAGCTCACCGCTGCGAACCGCTTCGGCCCGGCCCTTTTCGGTGAGGCCGACGTCGACCCATCCGGTGAACAGGTTCAGCGAGTTCCATTCGCTTTCGCCGTGGCGAAGCAGCACCAGCGTGGCAGTGTCACCCATGCGCGTTAGTCTCTCACGCACTCATTCGTCACTCGTCGTCGTCGATCAGGTGGGCGAAGGCCTCCAGGTTCTTCAGCGACTCGCCACGCGATACCCGCCAGTCCCACTCCTTCTGGATCGACGAACGAAAACCCAACTCCAGCAACGTATTAAAGTCAGAATCCACCGCTTCGAGTACCTGCCCGAGCACCCGGTCGATTTCCTCGGCGTCCACCGATGCCAGCGACATCCGGCCCACCAGATAGATATCGCCGACGTTGTCCAGCGTGTAGGAGACTCCGTAGAGCCGGCGGTTGCGCTTGAGCAGGAACCGGTAGACGCCTTCGTGGTTTTCGTCGGGCTGGCGGCACACGAACGCCTCGACGCGCACCGAGTGCTCACCGATGCTCAGGATGGTGTTGGTCTTGAGCTTGCGTTCACCGGGCAACTCCACCACCAGCCCCGGCAGCCCGCCATGTACGCCGTCGTGTTCCGAATACGTCAGGTCGCTGGCCTGTAAGGCACGCTCGATCACCTGCTGCACCGAGGAACTCATGCGCCCACCCCCCGACGCGGTGTCCAACGGCGCGGCTTGCGTGCCGCCACCCGGTCCCGGACCCGGCGCTGCCGCGCGGCGGTGAAGTCGCCGATGGCGTGCCGGTAGCTGGCCAGCAGCGCGTCGGTGGTGTTCTGCCAGGAGAACGTCGCCGCGTGCGCGGCCGCCGCGCGTCGCATCGCCGTGCCCTGCGGCGCACCGTCCAGCCGCAGCAGCTCGTCGAGCGCGTGCGCCCAGTCATCGACGTCATGCCCGGACACCAACGAGCCGGTGACACCGTCGCGCACCGCCACCGGCAACCCGCCGACCGCAGCCGCGACCACCGGCGTGCCGCACGCCTGCGCCTCGACAGCGACCAAACCGAACGACTCCGAATAGCTGGGCACCGCAACCAGATTCGCGGCCTGGAACAAAGTGGCCAGATTCTCCCGCGACTGCGGCGGCAGGAAGGTCACCCGCGCCGTGATCCCGAGTTCATCGGCGAGACGGACCAGCCCGTCCGGGGTAGCCAAACCGCTGCCCGACGGCCCGCCGGCCACCACGATGCGCACCCCCGGCAGTTTCGCCGCTGCCCGCAACACGATGTCGGGTGCTTTCAGCGGCTGGATTCGGCCGACGAACGCCACGATCTGCTCGTCCAGCGGGAGCCCCAGCGCGGCCCGCGCCGCCCGGCGATCACCCGGATGGAACACGTCCAGGTCGACGCCGGGGTGAACCACGTCGATACGCTCGGGATCGGCGTGATGGATCGAAATCAATTGCCTTGCTTCGTCATCGGTGTTGACGATCAACCGATCCGCTTCGTCGACGACCTGCTGCTCCCCCACGGTGCGCAGCGGCGGCTCGGGCGCGTCGCCTTCGGCCAGTGCCGCGTTCTTGACCGCGGCAAGCGTGTGCGCGGTATGCACCAGCGGCACCGCCCAGCGGTCGCGGGCCAGCCAGCCGACCTGTCCGGACAGCCAGTAGTGCGAGTGCACGATGTCGTAGTAGCCGGGTTCGTGCGACGCTTCGGCGCGCAACACCCCGGCCGCGAACGCGCACAGCTGGGTGGGCAGGTCGTATTTGTCCAGGCCCTCGAACGGCCCCGCGACCACGTTGCGCACCAGCACACCGGGCTCGACCTCGACGACCGGCGGATCGGCCGACGCGGTGGCCCGGGTGAAGATCTCCACCTCGATACCCCGCCGGGCCAGATGCAACGCACTTTGCAGCACGTACACGTTCATCCCGCCGGCGTCGCCGGTACCCGGTTGGGCCAGGGGTGAGGTGTGCACTGCCAATAGCGCGACCCGGCGCGGATCATTCAGCAGGAGGACGTCGTCGTGCCGCACACTTTCATCTTTACAGGACAGGCCCTGCGCCAGCCCAGGCCGCGGCGGCTTGTTCGCGTCAGGCGGACGACTCGGGGATGATCTCCGGGATCCGCGAGCCGATCACACCGGCGCGGCGCATCGCTCCCAGCGGGTCGGCGTACAGCCCGCCCAGCGACACGATTCCCGCTCCGGCCTCCTGCACCCGGTTGCCGAAGGCGGTGACGCGGATATCCCGCGGCGTCAGCACCGAGCGCTCGGCGAACGCCTCCTCCACCTGCTCCATCGCCTCCGGATATTCGGTGAAGGCCTGGCCACCGACCACCAGCTCGTCGGGATTGAGCAGGTCACGCAGCAAGGCGACCGCCTCACCGAGCACCCGGGCCCGCTCCGAGAGCAGATCCTTGGCCTGCTGGTTCCCGGCCCGGGCCACCCGCAGCAGATCGGTGATCGCGGTGGCGGAGCCGTTGGTGCGGCCGGCGGGAGCCGCCGGCAGTATTCGCAGCCGGCGCGCCGCCGCCAGCACCGCCTCGTCGCTGACCGTGGACTCCAGCTGCCCGGTCCCGCCGAGCAGCTCCGAGTACGCCGGCAAACCCGCGATGGTGCCGGGACCGCTGGACGGGCAGTGCACCCGCCCGCCGATCACCAGCGCGTAGCCCACGGTCTCGCGGGCGTAGACGTACAGGCTGGTCGGCGAGCTCGGCGCGAACCGCCGCAAACCCAGCAGCAACTCGGCTCCGGCCATGGCGTCGACGTGGGAGGCCACCGAAACCGGCAGGCTCAGCGCGTCGGCCAGCACCGGTCCGACCGGCGCTTGCCGCCAGCCCAACCGCGGGTGGTCGACGTGGCCGGTGGCGCCATCGACGGTGCCACCGATTGCCACCCCGACCCAGAGCGGCCGCCGACGATGCCAGCGCCTCAAGTACCGGGAGGCGCTCTCGGCCAGCGATGTCAGCGCGGCTGCCGGGGGGCTCAGCGGCGTCGGGGTTTCGACGGTGTCCAGCGTGCGGCCGAACAGGTCGGTGGCCACGATGCTGGTGGTCCGCGCACCGATATGGATGCCCAGCGTCACGAACGGCTCGTGGTTGATCTCCACCGGTACGCGTGGGCGCCCAATGGCCCCGGAGACGGCCAGGTCGGCGCGTTCCCGCAGCAAACCTGCGTCAAGCAGCGCGATGACCTGGCGGTTCACCGTCGCGATGCTCAGCGATGTGACGCCGGCGATGACGTCGCGGCCGACCGGGCCGCGCAACCGGACCGCCCGGAATACCGAGGCCGCGGCGGAGTCCGAGATATGCAGCGACGGCGGCAAAATCTGGCGGTGCAGCCGCAGGTGACCCTTGCGGCTGGGGGAATGAAGGGTGTGAGTGAGAGAAGTCGAGCGCACGAGCGTCCTTTGTCCGAGTTCTGATGGCCGGTCTTGGCCACAACCTGTTTTGGGTCAGGCGCGGCAAAGTGCGCGGCAACAACACGCACATGCCGCGCAAAGACACGCGGCGGTGTTGTTGAACTGGGCGCTGTGGTGCACACGAGAAATTTAGCACGTTTATTAGAGTTGGCTCGGTGACTTCAGCTAACGCGCATCAACGGGTGGCGGTGATCACCGGCGCCAGTTCCGGGATCGGCGAGGCAACCGCCAAAAACCTTGCCGCCCTTGGGTTTCACGTCGTAGCGGTGGCGCGCCGCGCAGACCGGATAACTGCCCTGGCGAACGAGATCGACGGCACCGCAATTGTGGCTGACGTCACAGACGACCAGGCGGTCGAGGCGCTGGCCGGCAAATTGAGCCGGGTCGATGTGCTGGTCAACAACGCCGGAGGCGCTCGCGGATTGGAGCCCGTCGCCGACGCCGACCTCGAGCACTGGCGGTGGATGTGGGAGACCAACGTGCTTGGCACGCTGCGGGTGACCCGCGCGCTGCTGCCCAAGCTGGTCGACTCCGGCGACGGCCTGATCATCACCGTCACCTCGGTGACCGCGCTCGACGTTTACGACGGTGGCGCCGGCTACGCCGCGGCCAAACATGCCCAAGGGGCGCTGCACCGCACGCTACGCGGCGAGTTGCTCGGAAAGCCGGTGCGGCTCACCGAAATCGCCCCGGGCGCAGTGGAAACCGAGTTCTCGCTGGTCCGCTTCGACGGCGATCAGCAGCGCGCGGACTCGGTGTACAGCGGCATCACGCCGCTGACGGCGACCGACGTGGCCGAGGTGATCGGATTCGTGGCGTCGCGGCCATCCCACGTCGACTTGGACCTGATCGTCGTCAAGCCGCGGGACCAAGCCACCACGATGCGGTTTAACCGCCGGGGCTAGGCGAAGTCGTCGTCGTGGTCGGAGTCCCCGACAAACTGGGGGCAGTCGACGGCGTGACCGGCGCGGTGACGGGAATGTGACTGGCCGGCGGATGCGCGTTCGGGGGCGGCAGCGCCGACATGGCCACCCAGGTGTCCCAGTCCACGGCCCAGTCCCAGATGTCGCCGTCGGAGTAGGACAACTGGATCGTGCTGCCGGTCACCTCGACCGGGTCCCCGTAGATCGCGCTGCCGAAGTACTGCTGGGCGTCTTCGGTCGACAGGTTGACGCAGCCGTTGGTGACGTTGGTGTTGCCCTGTGCGCCCGAGCTCGAGGGGTTGGCATGGATGAACTCACCGTTGTTGGAGATCCGCACCGCCCAGCGTTCGTGGGCGTTGGTGTAGCCGGCGGCGGGGTTGGACATGTAGAAGTCGGAGTACTTCTCGGTGACCACGTGGATGCCGTTGCGGGTGACGTTGCGAGCCTTGTCCGCCTCCCCGTAGCTGCAGGGGAAGTCCATGATGACGCCGGCATCGGTGACGACCTGAATGCGGTGCGAGGTCACCTCGGCCTTGACCACCTGCCGCCGGCCGATCTGAAAGTGCAACGAAATGTCATCGGACCCGAACGCGCCATCGCCGAACGGCAGTCCGTAGAACTTGGCCTCGACGTTCACGGTGGCGCCCGCCGGGTAGTACTCGCGCGTCCGGTAGTGGATGCGGGCGCCTTGCTGCTCGTCGGGCAGCCAGGCCCAGCTGCCCTCGACGGGCGGGTTTGTGGTGATGGTCAGCGCCTTCTCGACGGCGGCCTTGTCGCTGATCGGTGCGTCGAACTGGATGATGATCGGCACGGCGACCCCGACGGTCTGGCCGTCGGCCAACTGGAATGACCCGCCGATCTTCTTGCTGGGTGCCACGGTGGTGAACTTGCCGGTGACCGGAACCGCCTTGCCGTCGTGGCCCACGACCGACCCGCTCCAGCTATAGCTCGTGTCGTAGCCCAGCGGCTCGGTCGTCGTGTAGACGGTGCGATCCTGGTTGAACGCTCCGGCAACGACCTTGCCGGCCGAGTTCGTCAACGCCGCCTTCTGAAACCACCCGTCGCTGACCACAACGCTGACCGGCGCGATGGGAACCACATCGTTGGCAGCATCGGCGGGCTGGTATTTCAGCTGCGGCGCCGACTGCTCTTTCTTCTGCGCTTGCTTGGTCACGGTGCCGCTGCAGGCGGCCAGGACGCTTGGGGCGAACACACCCAGCCCGAGGGCTGCCAAAGCCACACGCCGGTTGAGCGGCGGTGGGGTGCGGGAGGTGCTCACGGTATTAAAAGATACCGGCAGGAACGACATCCTCCCTGCCACGACGACGCGGTGCCGGGTGCTGCTGCACCCGAATTACCGCTACAGCCCGCAGCCCAGCAGGACAGGCTCGGGTTCCAGTGTGATGCCAAACACGTCGCGGACCCCGTCGCGGACGGTGCGCGCCAGCGTCAACACGTCCGCAGTGGAGGCGTTGCCGCGGTTGGTCAGAGCAAGCGCATGCTTGGTGGACAACCGGCATGGCGCCGACGGGTCGTCGGGATAGCCCTTGCCGAAGCCCGCGTGCTCCACCAGCCAGCCGGCCGCCAACTTGACGCCGTCGGGGGCCGGATAGTTCGGCACCGGCCCGTCGGTCCGGGCGGCCAGCGATTCGTAGACGTCCGGCGCGACTACCGGGTTGGTGAAAAACGAACCCACGCTCCAGGTGTCGTGGTCGGCCGGGTCGAGCACCATGCCCTTGCGGGCCCGCAGGGCCAGCACTGCCTCGCGAACCAGTTGCGGGTCGGCCCGCTCACCACTGGTGGCATTGAGCGTCTCCGTGAGCTCGCCGTAGCGCAAGGGCGCACTGCGGCCCGATTGGTCCAGCGCGAACTCCACTTCCAGTACGACACCGGGGACCCGCTCACCCCCGACCCGTTTGAACATGCTGGTGCGATAGCCGAAGCCCAGCTCGCCGCCGGGTATCCAGCGCACCGCGCCGCCGCGGCGATCCAGCACCCGGACGCGGGTGATGGTGTCCGACACTTCTGCGCCATAGGCTCCGACGTTCTGCACCGGGGTGGCGCCGGCCGATCCCGGGATGCCGGATAGGCATTCCAGCCCGCCCAGACGGTGCTCGACGGCCGCGACCACCACGTCGTCCCAGACCGCGCCCGCCTCGGCACGCACCAGGTTGCCGTCGATGGTGATCCCGCGAGTGGCCAACTGGACCACGGTCAGGTCGGTCAGGTCATCGGCGATCACCAGGTTGGAGCCACCGGCTAACACCAACACCGGCCCGCCGTCGCCGCTGCGGTTTGCCGAGTCCAGCTCGCTCAGCACAGCGACAACTTGTTCGCTGCTGGTGCAGGTAATCAGGCGGCGCGCGACCGGTCCCACCCGCAAAGTCGTCAACGGCGCCAACGGCACCGACTCGGCGACGCGCGCACCCGCGAACAGCGATCCGGCATCGCTGGCTTTCATGGCCCGTAACGGTAGCCTGACCTGCTATGCCCCGCTCATTCGACTTGTCCGCGGACTATGCGGGCAGCGTCGAAGAACTTCATCGGGCGTTCGGTGAGGTGGGTTATTGGCGGGCCAGACTGGCCGACATTCCGGTCGACGAGGCGCGGCTGGAGTCAATCCGGGTCGGTGGTGAATCCGGGGACGACGGCACCATCGAAGTGGTGACGCTGCAGGAAGTGCACAGCCACAACCTGCCGGCCATGGTCACCCAGCTGCACCGGGGCGATCTCTATTTCCGACGCGAAGAGACGTGGGGGCCGGTCACCGACGGCACCGCAACGGCCTGGATCAACGGCTCGATCGTGGACACTCCGGTGAACGTGTCGGGCACCGCCGAGCTGTCACCTATCGCTGCGGGCGGTGCCCGCCTGACGTTCCGGGTCACCATCCAGGTACGAATCCCCCTGATCGGCGGCAAGGTCGAGAAGATCATCGGAAACCATCTGGCCGAGCTGGTGAGCAGAGAACAACGGTTCACCACGGAGTGGCTCACCAACAACGCCTGACCGACGGAAGCGCCCGGCGTGATCCGCTCCTAAGCTGGCGCCCATGCGAATCGCGTTGGCGCAAATGCTCAGTGGCAGCGATCCGGCGACGAATCTGCAGCAGGTGCGCGATTACACCGGCCGGGCCGCCGACGCCGGCGCGACGCTGGTGGTGTTTCCCGAAGCGACCATGTGCCGGTTCGGCGTTCCACTGGGACCGATCGCCGAGCCCGTCGACGGGCCGTGGGCCGACGGTGTCCGGCGGATCGCGACCGACTCCGGCGTCACGGTGATCGCCGGTATGTTCACCCCGGCCGGCGACGGACGAGTGACAAACACGCTGATCGCGGCCGGGCCGGGCACTCCCAACCAGCCGGACACCCACTACGACAAGATCCATCTGTACGACGCGTTCGGCTTCACCGAGTCGCGCACCGTCGCGCCCGGCCGGGAACCGGTGGTGATCACGGTCGACGGGGTCGGGGTGGGGCTGACCGTTTGCTATGACATCCGCTTTCCGGAGCTCTATACCGAGCTCGCTCGGCGCGGCGCCCAACTCATTACCGTCTGCGCGTCCTGGGGTTCGGGTGCCGGAAAACTCGAGCAGTGGACGCTACTGGCCCGCGCCCGCGCGCTGGACTCGATGAGCTACGTGGCCGCGGCAGGTCAGGCCGATCCCGGTGACACGCTGGCCGGCTCGGGGTCCGCCTCGGGTGCGCCGACGGGGGTCGGCGGCAGCCTGGTGGCCTCACCGTTGGGCGAAGTGGTCGCGTCGGCCGGCGGCCAGCCGGAACTCGTGGTCGCCGACATCGACGTCGACAAGGTCGCCAAGGCCCGGGACAGCATCGCGGTGCTGCGCAACCAGTCCGACTTTGCTCGTAGCGATAGGGCAGAATCGGTTGGGTGACGAACCCGCAAGGACCACCGAACGAGGGCCCGTCCTGGGCTCGTCCCGGGGATCAAGGTCCGTTCGGGCCACCTCCCACTGAGCGCCCTACCGAGCGGATACACACCGGCGATGCGGCCCAACCGCCGCAGAACGCCGCGGCTCGGCCGCCATACCCGCCCGTCGCGGACACACAGCAGGCCGGCTACCCGCCGCCGCCCGTTCCGCCGGCGCCCACGGAGCGGATTGCCGCCCCCAGCGAAGAGCCGGCTCCGGCGAAGAAGAAAAGACTTCGCGACCCGCTATCCATCGTGCTGATCTGTGTCATCGTGGTTTCGCTGGTCGTCGCGGCGCTGATCGGAGGCGAGCTGTACGCCCGCCACGTGGCCGACACCAAGGTGGCAGAGGCGGTGGCATGCGAGCTTCAGGATCAGGCCACGGCGTCGTTCGGGGTAGCGCCGCTGCTGCTGTGGCAGCTCGCGACGCAGCATTTCACCAACATCTCGGTGTCGACGGCGGGCAACCAAATCCGCGAAGCCAAGGGGATGAAGATCGACCTCAGCATCAAGGACGTCAAGCTCGGCAGTGACTCCTCATCCAAGGGCACCATCGGCTCGCTCGATGCGACCATCACCTGGACCAGCGATGGCATCAAGGAGTCGGTGCAGAACGCGATACCGGTTCTGGGTCCCTTCGTCACCAACAGCGTGACCACCCACCCCGCTGACGGCACGATCGAGCTGAAGGGAATGTTGGACAACATCACGACCAAACCGGTGGTGTCCGGCAACGGGATTCAGCTACAGATTCAGAGCTTTAACGCGCTCGGCTTCACGATGCCAAGAGAGAGCGTGCAGTCGACGCTGGACGCGTACACGGCGAAATTGACCGGCAACTACCCGTTGGGTATTCACGCGGACAGCGTGCAGGTGACGCCCACCGGTGTGACGAGCCACTTCTCCACGCAGAACGCGGCCATTCCCGCCGGCGACAACAACGACTCCTGCTTCGCCAACATCTAGGCGCCGGCTCTAGCTGAGCCCGTCGAGGACTGCCCGGGTGCCGGACAGGCCGAGCCTGGTCGCACCGGCATCCAGCATCGCGAGCGCGTCGGCGGCGCTGCGAATCCCGCCGCTCGCTTTGACTCCCAGGCGACCGCCGACGGTCTCGGCCATCAGCGCGACGGCCCGCACCGACGCCCCGCCCGCGGGGTGAAATCCGGTCGAGGTCTTGACGAAGTCCGCACCTGCATCCTCGGCGGCGCGACACACCTCCACCAGCGTGTGCCCATCCGAATCGCCCAACAACACAGCCGATTCCACGATCACCTTGAGCACGACGTCGGGCACCGCTGCGCGCACCGCGGCGATATCGGAGCGCACCGCGTCCAGCTCTCCGGCCAACGCAGCACCGACATCGATGACCATGTCGACTTCGCTTGCACCGGATGCCACCGCCTGGGCGGCCTCTTGCGCCTTGACCGCCGGCACGTGCTTGCCTGACGGAAAGCCGGCCACCGCCGCGACCCGCACGCCGCCGGCCGCCACGGCGACCGGCACCATCGACGGCGATACGCACACCGCGTAGACACCCAGGGCGGCGGCTTCGTCCACCAGCGCGACCACATCAGCCTCGGTGGCCTCGGGTTTGAGCAAGGTGTGGTCGACGAGCGCCGCCAGCTGCCCCACGACTGGGCTGTCACGAGAGCGGTTCTTCCCGGCCGCCGGGATTGCAGCCGGACGCGAACATCTCGGCGTCGTCGACGACGGGCCGCCACGGCTCGAGGTTCCAGCTGGTCTTGCCGGGTTGCGCCGTTTCGGCGAACTGCCAGTGGCAGATGAATTGTGCACGCATGCCAGGGCCGGCGGCGTCCGGCGCCATCGCCAACACCTCGCCCCAGGCCTCGTCGGCCGGACCGCCCGTCCCGGGTTGTCTGGAGGCCAGCCGCCCGGACGGTGTCGGAAAGACCCGCAGGCTGGTCAGCCGTCCCCACTGCGTCCATTCGGTGTGATCGACAAACGGCGGCGAATACGAGGGGCCGGAGGGGCCGACCTCGCCGGTGCCCGGTTCGGCCACGGCGACGCCCGTCGCGGGTACGAAGCCCAGCAGGGCGACAACCGCCGCCGGCGCGACCAGCAGGGCCTTCATCGCGTCAGCGCGACTTACCCTGAATTTCCAGAAGTTTGGGCCGGACATCGACCAGATACACACCAGCCGCGCAGGCCGAGATCGCCATTCCGAGCACGCCGAAAACGAAGCTCAGAATGGACGTCAACGCCACGGCGAGGCCCAGGATCACCAGCCACACCGGCTTGGTCAGCTTCTCCGCGGCGGTATAAGCGTCGGACCGCTGCATCGCCGCGTGGATGAACGCGTACACCGCCATCACCAGGACGATGATCTGCAGAACCAACATGACGGTACCCACGACTTGGCTCACGCCATAAGGGTATGCGGGCGCCGTCGGAAACGTCGAATCCGAGTTGCCCCGCAGGGCAACTCGGAGTTCGAACTACTTCTGGGTGACCTTCTTGGCCGCCGACTTCTTGGCCGGGGCCTTCTTGGCCGGAGCCTTCTTGGCAGGAGCCTTCTTGGCCGGGGCCTTCTTGGCCGCCTTGGCCGACTCGGCCTTCTTGGGCAGCTCGATGCCGACCAGCTTGGCCGCACGCTCGCCGACCGCGCGGGTCTGCGACGCCACGGTGCCCAGCGCCTCCTGGGTCAGCTCGACGGCCTGGTCGACGTAGCCCTCGGCGCGCGCCGTGGTCTCCTCGAACGGCCGCTGGCTGCGCAGCCGCTGCAGTGCGGCCTCGCCCCGGTCGACCAGCTCGTTGTAGCGGTTGGTCGCGGCGTCCAGGTAGCCCTCGGCTGCCTTGCGCAGCTCCTCGGGGGTGAACCGCTCGCGCAGCTCGGTGAACTGCTCGGGCAGGTCGTCCTGCAGCTTGGCCAGGCGAGCACGGCTCTCCTCGACGCGGCTGCGGGTGTCGGTGCGGGTGTCTTCTGCGCGCTCACGCAGGCCGGTGAGCAGCTCGTTAACAGTGGCCAGGGCCAGGTCTGCTGCGCCCAGGGCCGCGAGCAACGGTGCCCGCAATTCTTCGATGTTCGTGTTTTCAGCCATGGTGTTTCCTTTCATGGTTGGGTTTTCGTTATCAGTGGTTTGTGGTGTTTGGTTGGAAGTCGGGGCAAGCGTCGGCTCCTCTGGCGAGGAGTAGTCAAGACCCGTGGATTGACATGGCACGCGACTTGCCGGGAAACCTCCTGGTTGGTCGGGTCGGGTTGACGATCGAGTGCGTATGGGCGCTGGCGCCGCGCCGGGGAATCAGTGGAACCTTCCCTTCTGAGTAACCCGACGGCCGCTGGGATATACGTCACCAACCCAGACCCAGGCGAATACGCAGCTGAGCCGGCCCGGCCGGGCCAATCACTCGTGACTATCGGTTTCGGTCGGACACTCCTCGTGGCTGGATTCTTTTTGCTGGGCAAATGAGGCGTAGATGTCGAGCAGGATCTGCTTGTGACGCTCGGTGATGGCCGTGTCGGTGATGATGGCGTCACGCACCTGGCTTTTGTCGCTCGGCTCGAGAATTCCGGCCCGCACGTAGAGGACCTCGGCGGAAACCCGCAGCGCTTTGGCGATCTGACTGAGCACGTCGGCAGACGGTTTGCGCAGGCCGCGCTCAACTTGGCTCAGGTAGGGATTGCTGACACCGGCCAGTTCGGCAAGTTGTCGCACCGAGACCTGGGCGAGTTCACGCTGGCTTCTGATGAAACTGCCGATGTCGGAGGCCGCAGTGGACACCTTGGCGGAGAGCGTCTCCTCCGGTGGCATTGCATGCTCCTTGGGTCCGATGGCCTACCTTGACAGGTTCAGAGCCTACGGACATGTGCTTGCAATTGCAAGCAGTAGTTAGCACCCCTAGAAAAAGAGCTGTGCCACCGTGTAGATCACCAGGCCCGCCAGCGAGCCCACCACGGTGCCGTTGATCCGAATAAATTGCAAGTCACGGCCCACGTGCAGTTCGATCCGCCGGCTCGCCTCCTCGGCATCCCAGCGTTCGATCGTGTCGGTGATGATCGCGGTGATCTCGATCCCGTACTGCGAGACCAGATGCTGGGCCGCCCGCACTATCCAGTTGTCGACCTTGTCGCGCAGCTCGGCGTCGTCGCGCAATGACTCCCCGATGTTCACGACGGCGTCCGCGATACGGGTACGCAACGCACTGGACGGATCGTCGACGCCCTCGAGCACCAACCGTTTCAGCGTCTTCCACGCCGTTGCGGCCGCAGTGGAGATTTCATCGCGCGCCATCAGCTGCTCTTTGACCGTTTCGGCGCGGGCAATGGTATCCGGGTCGTGCTGCAGATCGTCGGCGAATTCGAAGAGGAAGCGGGTCGCCGAACGGCGCAATTCGTGGTCGGGGTTGCGGCGCACCTTATCGGTGAAGTCCATCAATTCACGGTGGATGCGGTCGCCGACGAGATGGTCGACGAATCGTGGCGACCACGTCGGTGAGTCACGCTCGACCACTCGCTGGATGATCTCGCCCGCATTCAGCGACCATTGAAACGCCCGGTCGGCAAGCAATTGGATGAGGGCTTCCTGTCGGTGCTCGGCGAGCAGCGTCGACAGGACCCGGCCCACCGGCGGCCCCCACTGGGGTTCGGCGATGCGGCGCACGATCATCCGGTCGATCACCTGCTGGACGTCCTCGTCACGCAGCAACTCGACGAGCACTCGCAGCACCGTCGCGGCCTCGCCCGCCACCCGCTCGGCATGCAAGGGTTCGGACAACCACTTGCCGAGCCGACCGGGCACCTGGGCGTCGCGCAGCTTGGTCTCCACCACCGCCGGCGAGAGGAAGTTCTCCCGCACGAAGGTTCCCAGTCCCTCCCCGAGCTGGTCCTTCTTCCGCTTGATGATCGCGGTGTGCGGGATCGGTATGCCCAGCGGGTGCTTGAACAGCGCGGTCACTGCGAACCAGTCCGCGAGGGCACCCACCATGCCGGCCTCGCCGGCCGCACCGACATAGCCGACCCAGGCGCCCACGCTGCCGTGCGCCTGCGCCCACCGGCAGACGAGGAACACGACAGTCGCACCGACCAAAAAGCTCAGTGCCACCAATTTCATCCGGCGCAGCCCCACCTGCCGTTGCGCGTCCGCCTCCGGATCGGCTCCAGCGAATGATTCCGCGAGGGACGTGTGGGGCCGGCCCGCCGTGGCCGACGGCACGGTCGGCTCCGGCCGCGAGGCGGCCGAGTCCGACGCCTCGGCGCCTGGTGAGGCTCTGTGTACCACCACACCATCATGTATCGCGCGGGCCAGTTAGTGTTACTACACGGTTGATGGAGCCCCCTCCCGAGGCGTCCCATCCGCCAAAACGACTCCCCAACGCCGTACTATCGGGGGCGTCTAGGAAATGGGAATGTCGATGGTGGCAGATCAAATCCCGGCTGTGATCGTTAAGACGGACGGCCGTAAGCGGCGCTGGCACCAACACAAGGTGGAGCGCCGCAATGAGCTGGTTGACGGCACGATCGACGCGATTCGCCGACTCGGCCGCTACCTGAGCATGGACGAGATCGCCGCGGAGATCGGCGTGTCCAAGACGGTTCTGTACCGCTACTTCGTCGACAAGAACGACTTGACGACCGCCGTAATGCGCCGGATTGCGCAGACCACCCTGATTCCGAATATGGCCGCGGCGCTGTCGTCGAATCTCGATGGCATCGACCTGACCCGCGCGGTCCTCCGCGTCTACGTCGACACCGTGGCAGACGAACCGGAGCCGTACCGGTTCGTGATGGCGAACAGCTCGGCCAGCAAAAGCAAAGTGATCGCCGACTCCGAGCGGATCATCGCCCGCATGATCGCGGTGATGATGCGGCGCCGCATGATCCAGGCCGGGGTGGACACCGGCGGCGCGGAACCGTGGTCGTACTTGATCGTCGGCGGTGTGCAATTGGCCACACACTCATGGATGTCGAACCCGCGTATGACCAGAGACGAATTGATCGACTACCTGACAATGCTCAGCTGGAATGCGCTGTGCGGAATTGTCGAAGTCGGCGGCTCGCTGGACAAATTCCGCGAGGAGCCGCATCCTTCGCCGATTGTGCCGCCGCGAGAGCTCTGAAAGGGCGCTGGCGTCCCCCACGTTTTGTGGATTGCACCATTCGCGTGTGACCCTATGTCACGGCCGCGCACATCACCTGTGCCGCTTCAACCCGATAGCATGCAGAGGGCATGCACCGGAGGTCGACGCGCATCCCCTGCCGATTCGTCTGCGCCTCCGGGATAAAGAAAGGCTCCTTGCGTTATGTCCGTGCAGCTCACCCCGCAGTTCGGCAACGTGCAAGCGCACTACGACCTGTCTGACGACTTCTTCCGGCTCTTTCTGGACCCCACCCAGACGTACAGCTGCGCGTACTTCGAGCGGGACGACATGACCCTGGAGGAAGCGCAGCTCGCCAAGATCGACCTGTCGCTGTCCAAGTTGCGCCTCGAGCCCGGGATGACGCTGCTGGATGTCGGCTGCGGCTGGGGTGCCACCCTGCGGCGGGCCATCGAGAAATACGACGTCAACGTCGTGGGTCTGACATTGTCCGAGAACCAGGCCGAGCACGTTCAGAAGACGTTCGATCAGCTGGACACGCCGCGGACCAGGCGGGTGTTGCTGGAGGGCTGGGAGAAGTTCGACGAGCCGGTCGACCGGATCGTTTCGATCGGCGCATTCGAGCACTTCGGCCGCTCGCGGTGGGCCCGCTTTTTCGAGATGGCGTACTCGGTGCTGCCGGCCGACGGCGTGATGATGCTGCACACCATCGTGCGCCCCCCCTTCAAGGACGCCAGGGCAAAGGGCCTGCCGCTGACCCACGAAGTCGTGCACTTCACGCAGTTCATCCTGGCCGAGATCTTCCCTGGCGGCTGGCTGCCCACCCCCCGTTGGTGGAAGAGCACGCTTCCGACGCCGGCTTCAAGCTCACCCGGACCCAGTCCTTGCAGCTGCACTACGCCCGCACCCTGGACATGTGGGCCGCCGCGCTGGAGGCGAATAAGGACACCGCTATCGCGATCCAGTCGGAGAAGGTCTACGACCGCTACATGAAATACCTGACCGGCTGCGCGAAGCTGTTCCGCCAGGGCTACACCGACGTCGACCAGTTCACGCTGGAAAAGTAACCAACTCACTGCCGGCTCCCCGGCAACAGATTGGCGATGGGTCCGATGTCGCGGCGACATCGGCCCACCGCCCGCCTACTTCACGAGGGTGAACTGCCCCACGTTGCTGATGCCCTTGATGAAGAAGTCCTCGCAACCCGTCAAGTAGTGCATGTAGCGGTCGTAGACCTCTTGGGACTGGATGGCAATGGCCTGCTCTTTGTTGGCCTCAAGGTTGGCGGCCCAGATGTGCAGCGTTCGTGCATAGTGCTCTTGCAGCAAATGCACTCTTTCGACCGAGAATCCGGCGGCCTGGCTGAATTTGAAGATGTCTTCCTGCGCCGGCAACTGTCCGCCCGGGAAAATCTCGGTGCCGATGAACCGCGCGAATCGAATGTCGCGCATCGTCAGCTTGATGCCGCGTGCGGGCATCTCTTGCCATTGATACGTCAAAATCGTGTGCAGCAACATCCGGCCGTCGTCGGGAAGAACGTTGTAGGCGCGGTCGAAGAACGCGGCGTACCGCTCCAGCTTGAATGCTTCGAAGGCGCCGATCGAGACGATTCGGTCGACTCGGTCCTCGAACTCCTCCCAGCCCTGCAGCCGCACCTCAACGGTGCGGTCGGTGGGAATCTTGGACAGCTTGGCCTTGCTGTACTCGAATTGGTTGCGGCTCAGCGTGATTCCGATGACGTTGACGTCGAACTTCTCGATCGCGCGCGCCAGCCCTCCACCCCAGCCACAGCCGATGTCGAGCAGCGTCATCCCGGGCTCGAGGTTGAGCTTGCCCAGCGCCAGGTCGAACTTCGCGTTCTGCGCCTCTTCCAGCGTCATGTCGTCGCGCTCGAAGTACGCGCACGTGTAGCCCATGGTCGGGTCTAGGAATAACGCGAAAAACTCGTCGGAAATATCGTAGATCGATTGCGATTCCTCGTAATACGGTCTCAACTCGGGTCATGCTCGTGCGCAACCTCTCGTCGGGTGGATCGCGAGGATTTTATCCAATAAACGAAGTCGATGCCACCGACCCTCGGCACACGACGCGCCGATAGCGGCGCACGCGGCCTCAGTATGTGTAGAAGCCCCGACCCGATTTCTTGCCCAGGATGCCCGCCTCGACCATCCGCAGCAGCAGCGGCGGCGGACCGTAATGCGGTTCCTTGAATTCCTCGAACATCTTGTCCGCGATCAGTTTGAGTGTGTCCAAGCCAACAAGATCCGAAAGGCGCAGCGGGCCCATCGGGTGGGACAGGCCGGCGACGACCGCCTTGTCGACGTCTTCGACGGTCGCAAATCCCGCCTCCACCATCCGGATGGCCGACAGCAGATACGGCACCAAGAGCGCGTTCACCACGAATCCGGACCGATCCGAACAGCGCACCACCTGTTTGCCCAGCACCGCGCTGGCAAATTCTTCGGTACGAGCGGCGGCGGCTTCATCGGTGACCAGCGTGCTGACCAGTTCGACCAGCGGAAGCACGGGCACCGGGTTGAAGAAGTGCAGGCCCAGCACGCGCTGGGGACTCTTGGTGGCCGCCGCGATCTTCATGATCGGAATGCTCGAGGTGTTCGACGCCAGCACCGCGTCGGGATCGGTGATCACCTGGTCGAGTTTCGCGAAGACCTCGGCCTTGACGGCCTCGTCCTCGATGATCGCCTCGATCACCAGCTGGCGGTCGGCGAGGTCCTTCAGGTCGGTGGTGAAGGTGAGCTGGCTCAGCGCGCGGTCACGCTCACGCTCGGTCACCTTGCCCGCGCTGACGCCACGCTCCAGCGACTTCACGATGCGGTTTCGTCCCGCCGTGATCAGCGCCTCGGTGGTCTCGAACACCGTGACCGCGACGCCGGCGCGGACCGAGACTTCGGCGATTCCGGCCCCCATCTGCCCGGCCCCGACAACCCCAACCCGCTGAATCCCTGTGTCGCTCACTGCGTTTCTCTCCGGTCGTATTGTCTTACACCGCAATAGGCCCCGCCCAGGATCGCCGGGCGGGGCCTATGCTACTTCAGCCGCGAGTTTGCGCAGCTGGGCTCAGTGACTTAAGCCGTCGGTCCTCAGTGACTTAAGCCGTCGGTTTCACTTCGTCCTCGCGGGCTGCGCCCGCTCGTCCTCAGTGAAACTGACCTTCCTCGGTCGAGCCGGCCAGGGCGGTGGTGGACGACGTCGGGTCCACCGTGGTGGCGATGCGGTCGAAGTAACCGGCACCGACCTCACGCTGGTGCTTGGTCGCGGTGTAACCGCGCTCCTCGGCGTCGAATTCGCGCTCCTGCAGCTCGACGTAGGCGCTCATCTGGTTGCGGGCGTAGCCGTAGGCCAGATCGAACATCGAGTAGTTCAGCGCGTGGAAGCCGGCCAGCGTGATGAACTGGAACTTGAAGCCCATCGCGCCGAGCTCCTTCTGGAACTTGGCGATGGTCGCGTCGTCGAGGTGCTTGCGCCAGTTGAACGACGGCGAGCAGTTGTAGGCCAGCATCTGGTCCGGGAACTCGGCCTTGACGCCCTCGGCGAACTTGGCGGCCAGCTCGAGATCCGGTGTGCCGGTCTCCATCCAGATCAGGTCGGAGTACGGCGCGTAGGCCTTGGCCCGCGCGATGCACGGCTCGAGGCCGTTGCGGACCCGGTAGAACCCTTCCTTGGTCCGCTCACCGGTGATGAACGGCTGGTCGCGCTCGTCGACGTCGCTGGTGATCAGGGTGGCCGCCTCCGCGTCGGTGCGGGCGATCACGACGGTCGGGACGTCGGCGACGTCGGCCGCCAGGCGAGCCGAGGTCAGCGTGCGGATGTGCTGCTGGGTCGGGATCAGCACCTTGCCACCCAGGTGGCCGCACTTCTTCTCCGAGGCGAGCTGATCTTCCCAGTGCGACCCGGCGACGCCTGCGGCGATCATCGCCTTCTGCAGCTCATAAACGTTGAGCGCACCACCGAAGCCGGCCTCGCCGTCGGCGACGATCGGTGCCAGCCAGTTCTCCACCGACCGGTCACCCTCGACCTTGGCGATCTGGTCGGCGCGCAGCAGCGCGTTGTTGATCCGGCGGACGACCTGCGGCACCGAGTTGGCCGGGTAGAGGCTCTGGTCGGGGTAGGTGTGGCCGGAGAGGTTCGCGTCACCGGCGACCTGCCACCCCGAGAGGTAGATGGCCTTCAGGCCGGCGCGCACCTGCTGGACGGCCATGTTGCCGGTCAGCGCGCCCAGCGCGTTGACGAACTCCAGGTCGTGCAGCTCCTCCCACAGCACCTCCGCGCCGCGGCGGGCCAGCGTGCTCTCCTCGACGACGCTGCCCTGCAGGGCGACGACGTCCTCGGCGGTGTAGGTGCGGGTGATGTCCTTCCAGCGCGGGTTGGTGTCCCAGTCGTGCTGGATCTGCTCGGGGCTCTTCGGGGTGCCAACGACAGACATTGGTCTTACTCCTTAACTCAAACGGTGAACGGTTAACGCCATACCGCTATCGGAGCGGTAGCCGGAGGCTTAACTTCACTGGCGTGCTAACACGACCTTGGCACAGCGTGTTGATGCTGGTCCACCCATTTCATTTGCCAATTTCGGCAACGACGCAACGCGGTTTTGCAAAGTTTGCGAAGGCGCGTGCGAACTTAACCGTTTCAGAAGCTACCGGCCGGTAACTAAAATTTGCAGGTCAGCCGGGGATTTAACGGGACGCTTGTCCGGTTAGATCGCGAAGAGCGCGGCGACGGCTTTTGTCTCTTCGCCGACCGCATATGTGAGCGTTGTAACAGTGCGATCCGCCAGCCCCGGGCCGAATTTCTCGGTCGATCCGGCCGGGTGAACGTGCGAGATGATCTCCAGCTTGTCGCCCAGCCCCACCGGCGCCTCGTGCTCGATGGTGATGCGCAGCGGTCCGGCCATCAGTTCCAGGTGCGACGCGAGGTAGTCCTCGATCACACTCCAATACACGGAGTTGTTCATGTGGTCGAACAAGTCGATGTCGGTAATCCGCAGTGGGAACTCGTGAATCTCCGACGCATCGTCGCGGCTGCCGGGCTTCAAGTAGCCCTTCCACCGCAGCCGATCAACGGACGTGGTCTTGTGCAGGCCTTCGAGGAAGTCGTCGGAGATGCGCGAGGGCATCTGGGTGTCCCGGTTGATGTTGATCCAGAACGCCTCGGATTCGATCAGGCCGCCCTTGCGTCCGTCGACGCGAACCCGCATCTCACACCACCGATTCGAGGTTCCCGAACACCAGCGCCGACATCGCAGCATGTCCTGGAATTCGATCGGACGCAGCAAGTCAAGCATCGTTCGCCGGACGATCCACAGCGGATGGGTCTCCTCGAAGCCCAGCTCGCGAAGTTGGTCCGAGCCGATGTCCTGGATGTGCCGGCACGCCGCGTCCAACCGCAGCCGGCCCGTGCGATCGATGTCGCCGACCCGCAGTGGCCATTCGCGGCCGAACACATCGGGGTGACCGTCGGGCA
This sequence comes from uncultured Actinomycetota bacterium, assembly GCA_963832935.1. GTDB lineage: Bacteria > Actinomycetota > Actinomycetes > Mycobacteriales > Mycobacteriaceae > Mycobacterium. The sequence goes on along the minus strand of CAWHWA010000002.1, from coordinate 382,756 downwards.
CCGGCATCATTATTTTGTCCAGGCTCACGACTTCGCTCCCCATTTGACCTACGTCTGTTACCCCGAGGTTTACCTCGAAGCCCCGATGCGAATCATGCCAACGACGACGAAAAACACCAAACCTGACGAAGGCGGCTTAGGGTGCCAAGTCTGCTAACCCTTTCTTCGCAGTGCAGGTAGGCTGAGTTGAGTGTCCAAAACGTTCGTCGGCTCACGTGTTCGCCAACTGCGTAACGAGCGCGGATTTTCTCAGGCCGCCCTGGCTCAAATGCTCGAGATCTCGCCGAGCTATCTCAACCAGATCGAGCACGATGTTCGCCCGCTGACCGTGGCCGTACTGCTGCGGATCAGCGAAGTGTTCGGAGTGGACGCGACCTTCTTCGCCTCCCACGACGACACCCGCCTGGTCGCCGAGCTGCGCGAGGTGACCATGGATCGCGATCTGGACATCAACATCGATCCGCCCGAAATCGCCGAAATGGTCAACACCCATCCCGCCCTGGCCCGCGCGGTGGTCAACCTGCACCGGCGCTACCGGCTCACCACGGCGCAGCTGGCCGCCGCCACCGAGGAGCGCTACTCCGACGGCAGCGGCACCGGATCGATCACGATGCCGCACGAAGAGGTGCGCGACTACTTCTACCAGCGGCAGAACTACCTGCACGAGCTGGACACCGCCGCCGAAGACCTCACGATCCACACCCGGCTGCACCACGGCGACCTGGCCCGCGAGTTGACCCGCAGGCTCACCGAGGTGCACGGCGTCCACATCAACAGGCGGATCGACCTCGGTGACACGGTGCTGCACCGCTACGACCCCGGGACCAAGACGCTGGAGATCAGCAATCACCTCTCGCTGGGCCAGCAGGTCTTCAAGATGGCCGCCGAATTGGCTTACCTCGAGTTCGGCGACCTGATCGACAGCATGGTCGCCGACGGAAAGTTCACCAGCGACGAGTCACACACGCTGGCCCGACTGGGTCTGGCGAATTACTTCGCCGCTGCCGCGGTGCTGCCCTACCGCCAATTCCACGACGTCACCGAGAATTTCCGCTACGACGTCGAACGGCTGTCGGCGTTCTACTCGGTGAGCTATGAAACCATCGCGCACCGGCTGTCGACGATGCAACGGCCGTCGATGCGGGGGGTGCCGTTCTCGTTCGTCCGGGTGGATCGCGCCGGCAACATGTCAAAACGCCAGTCCGCCACCGGCTTTCATTTCTCCTCCAGCGGCGGGACCTGCCCGTTGTGGAACGTCTACGAGACGTTTGCCAACCCGGGCCAGATCCTCGTGCAGATCGCCCAGATGCCCGACGGCCGCAACTACATGTGGGTGGCGCGCACCGTCGAACGCCGCGCTGCCCGGTATGGTCAGCCAGGTAAAACCTTCGCGATCGGGCTGGGCTGCGAACTGCGGCACGCGCACCGGCTCGTCTACTCGGAAGGACTCGACTTGTCGGGAGACGTCGCTACACCCATCGGCGCGGGTTGCCGTGTCTGCGAACGTGATAACTGTCCACAGCGGGCTTTCCCGGCTTTGGGACGCGCACTCGATCTCGACGAGCACCGCAGCACGGTGTCGCCGTACTTGGTGAAGCAGCCATGAGCGACATCGAAGCCGGCCACGTCGGCCGCATACCGTCCTCCACCAAACTGCGCCGGCTGGGTCCGATCAACTGGGTGCTCGCGAAGGCGGCCGCCCGCACGGTGTCGGCCCCGGAGATGCATCTGTTCACCACGCTCGGTCAGCGCCAAGGACTTTTTTGGGCGTGGTCCCTCTATGGCGGCCGGCTGCTGCGCGGCCGGCTGCCGCGGGTGGATACCGAATTGGTGATCCTGCGCGTCGCGCATTTGCGCTCGAGCGAATACGAGCTGCAGCACCATCGGCGGATGGCACGCCAATACGGTCTGGATGCTCACCTACAGGCGACGATATTCGCCTGGCCCGATGTCCCGGACGGCGACGGGCCCCGCGTGATACTGAGCGCCCGGCAGCAGGCGCTGCTGAACGCGACGGATGAGCTGATCAAGAACCGGTCGATCAGCGAAGGCACCTGGCAGCAACTGGCGACGCACCTCGACCGGCGCCGGCTCATCGAATTCTGCTTGCTTGCAACGCAATACGACGGGCTGGCCGCGACGATAACCGCGCTGAACATCCCGTTGGACAACCCGAGGTAACTCCTCAGGCGTAGACGTCGGCCAGCACGGCCAGCGTCAGGACCACCGGCAGTATCGGCAAGTCGAACGCAAACGCCGCCCACAGATACTTCCGGCGCCGGCGTAGCAGCCAGCCCCAAATGGCGGCCCCGACTCCCAGCAGCACCGACAGCAGCAACACCATCGGACCCCACCGGCCCACCGTCGCGTTGTCGCCGGCGATCGAGATGGCGATCAGCCACAGCACATAACCGGTGGCGGCACCGCCGACCGCTCCAATAATGGTCTCGCTGCGAATCATTCGCAGCTCAGAAGTTGATCATGTGGCCGGTCAGGCCGTGGAAGCACTCCTGCAGCGCTTCGGACATGGTCGGATGGGTGTGCACGTTGCGGGCCAGTTCGTTGGCGGTCAGGTCCCATTTCTGCGCCAAAGTGAGCTCGGGCAGCAGCTCGGACACGTCGTGGCCGACCAGGTGTCCGCCCAGCAGCTCGCCGTACTTGGCGTCGGCGACCAGCTTGACGAAACCGCTGGGGTCGCCCACACCGTGGGCTTTGGCGTTGGCGGTGAACGGGAATTTGGCCACCACCACGTCGTAGCCTTCGTCCCGGGCCTGCTCCTCGGTCAGCCCGAAGCTGGCGACGTTCGGCTGGCAGAACGTCGCGCGCGGCAGCATCCGGTAATCGCCGAGCGCCAAAGTCTCTGCGCCGGCGATGGTTTCGGCTGCCACCACACCTTGCGCCTCGGCGACGTGGGCCAGCTGCAGCTTGCCGGTGACGTCGCCGATCGCGTAGATGTGGTCGACGTTGGTGCGCATGTAGTCGGTGATCCCGATGGCCTTGCGGTCGGTCAGCGCGACCCCGGCCTTGTCCAATCCGAAGCCCTCGACGTTGGGCGCAAAACCGATGGCCTGCAACACCTTTTCGGCTTTGAGTTCCTCGGTCTTACCGTCCTTGCTGATCGCCACCCGGACCACCGACCCGTCGTCGGTGATGGAGTCGACCTTGGTACCGGTCAGGATCTTGACGCCCAGTTTCTTGAACTGCTTCTCGACCTCCTTGGACACCTCGGCGTCCTCGTTGGGCAGCGCGCGCGGCAAGAACTCGACGACGGTCACGTCGACGCCGTAGTTCTTCAGCACATAGCCGAACTCCATGCCGATCGCCCCACATCCGGCGATGATGATCGACTCCGGCAACTCGCGGGACAGGATCAGTTCCTCGTAGGTGACCACGTTTTCGGACAGCGACGTACCGGGAACCAGGCGGGTGCTGCTGCCGGTGGCGATGATGACGTTGTCGAACGTGACCGTGTCGGTGCCACCGTCATTGAGATCGACCGACAGCGTGTGGGCGTCGGCGAATCGGCCGTAGCCATGGATTTCGGTGATCTTGTTCTTCTTCATCAGGAAGTGAACGCCGGCGACGCGGCCCTCGGCCACTTTGCGGCTGCGATCGAAGGCGACCCCGTAGTCGAACGACACCTCGCCGCTGATGCCGAACGTCTTGGCCTCTTTGGTGAAGATGTGCGCGAGTTCGGCGTTGCGCAGCAGGGCCTTGGACGGGATGCAGCCGACGTTGAGGCAGATTCCACCCCAGTATTTCGGTTCGACGACCGCGGTGTTCAGGCCGAGCTGCGCGGCGCGAATGGCCGCGACATATCCGCCGGGACCGGCGCCGAGGACGACGACGTCATAGTGAGAAGTCACGAGCCCACCCTAATGGGTCAATATGGGATGACGGCGACCAGACAATGACCCGTGCGGGCGCAGTAGTAATACCCGTACAGGGGTGCCGCGGCGACGACGGAGCCGAACGGTCCCGACATCACCGCGATCGACAGCGCCGCGATCACCGGCCTGCCCTGGACCATCGCCAGCATCACCCCGCCGACGGTGCACGCGACCACGTAGACCAGGGCCATGAACACCGCGGGGGTCTTGTCGATCGTGTGGTACCACCAATAGAACAGACTCAGGCCGACCTCGGCCGTCCCGGCCCATACGCCGAGGAGCACCAGGACCAACTTCCACCACTTCAGGTATTGGTAGCGGCCGGGCACGGTGACCGACTGCACCGATGCGCCGAGCGGTTCGGTCCCCGAATCCCGCTCGGAAGCCCCGGCGGGCGTCTCGGTCTCAACCTTGTCCTCGGATTTGCCCGGCTTCTCCGCGGCGGCGGGTATCGGCTGCGAGCCGGTGTCTTCGGAATCGCTGAAATCCGGGACGAACCCCTGCGTGCCGGTGTCCTCCTCGAAGTCCGGCACAAAACCTTGCGTGCCGGTGTCTTCGAAGTCCGGAACAAACGGCTCGGTCCCCGGATTCGACGCGCGGTCTTTGTCAGCCACCGGAGGTCACCTGGACAGCGACGAGCACCCCGAACCAGCCGGGGGCGATGGACAGCGTGAACGCGCCCAGCATCGTGACCCAACGACGACCGGAAAACAGCATCGTCAGCAGCCCGACCACACTGGGCAGCCCCACCACCAGCGCGATGACGACGTCCGGGCGAACCGGCGTATGGACCACCACCGTCAACGCCACCCCCGCCAGCAGCCCGACCGCGGCGCCGATCAGCATCGCGCTGGCCAGCAGCCAGGGCCGGGGTAGGGGGATCACCCCACCGACATTACTGCGGCTACCGGCCACCGGGCGGGCACGTTCCCGGCGCGGCCTCGTGGACCACCAGCCCACGAATCGACGGGCGCTCGCCCCCCTCGTACGCGGCGCCGGTGATCACCGGTACAGCTTCTAGCTGGGCGTTCTCCTCGTCGGTGAAGACGCGGCCGCGACTGAGAAACCGCACGCCTTCGGGTGCTTCCAGGCTGAATCCGCCGCCGCGGCCGGGCACCACGTCGATCACCAGCTGGGTGTGTTTCCAGACCCGGTACTGCGGACCCGAGATCCACACCGCGACACCCTCGGCTCCCACGTCGAGAACTCCGAGCAGGACGTCGCGGTCACCAACGAGAAAGTCGCCGTTCGGATAACACATCGGCGATGACCCGTCGCAGCAGCCGCCGGACTGGTGGAACATCACCGGGCCGTGGCGGTCCTGCAGCCGTGCCAGCAATTGAGCGGCGGCGACGGTGATGACCGCACCCGCCGGAGCGCTCATCAGAAGAAGCCCTGCGCCTTATCGGTGTAGGACACCAGCAGGTTCTTGGTCTGCTGGTAGTGGTCGAGTGCCATCTTGTGGGTTTCGCGGCCGAACCCGGATTGCTTGTAACCGCCGAACGCCGCGTGCGGCGGGTACACGTGGTAGCAGTTCACCCACACCCGGCCGGCCTTGATCTCGCGGCCGGCCCGGTAGGCGGCGTTGCCGTCGCGGCTCCACACCCCGGCGCCCAGCCCGTAGAGGGTGTCGTTGGCGATGCCCATCGCGTCGTTGAAGTCGGTGAACGACGTCACCGTCACCACCGGCCCGAAGATCTCCTCCTGGAAGACGCGCATCTTGTTGTTGCCGGAAAAGATCGTCGGCTGCATGTAGTAGCCGCCGGACAGGTCACCGCCCAGCTCGGCACGCTCGCCACCGGTGATGAGCTTGGCGCCCTCCCCTTTGCCAATCTCGATGTAGGACAAGATCTTTTCCAGCTGGTCGTTGGAGGCCTGCGAACCCAACATGGTCTCGGTGTCCAGCGGGTCGCCTTGCCGGACCGCCTTGGTCCGGATCGCGGCCAGCTCCAGGAACTCGTCGTGGATGTCGGACTGGATCAGGCTGCGCGACGGGCAGGTGCACACCTCGCCCTGATTGAGCGCGAACATCGTGAAACCCTCGAGGGCCTTGTCCTGGAAGTTGTCGTTGGCGGCCATCACGTCGGAGAAGAAGATGTTGGGGCTCTTGCCGCCGAGCTCCAGGGTGACCGGGATCAGGTTCTGCGACGCATACTGCATGATCAGCCGGCCCGTGGTGGTTTCCCCGGTGAACGAGACCTTGGCGATCCGGTCGCTGGACGCCAGCGGCTTGCCGGCCTCGACGCCGAATCCGCTGACGATGTTGACGACCCCCGGCGGGATCAGGTCGCCGATCAGCGACATCAGGTAGAGGATCGACGCCGGTGTCTGCTCGGCCGGCTTGAGCACCACCGTGTTGCCCGCGGCCAGCGCCGGCGCCAGCTTCCACGCACCCATCAGGATTGGGAAGTTCCACGGAATGATCTGCCCGACCACCCCGAGCGGCTCCTGGAAGTGGTAGGCGACGGTGTCCTCGTCGATCTGCGACAGCGAGCCCTCCTGGGCGCGGATCGCCGCGGCGAAATACCGGAAATGATCGGCGGCCAGCGGGATGTCGGCGGCCAGCGCCTCGCGGATCGGCTTGCCGTTGTCCCAGACCTCGGCCACCGCCAACGAGTCCTTGTTTTCCTCCATGCGATCGGCGATCTTGTTCAGCACGGCCGCCCGCTCGGCCGGGGAGGCCTTGCCCCACGCCGGGGCGGCCGCGTGCGCGGCGTCCAGCGCCTTGTTGACGTCGGCCTCGTCGGATCGCGCCACTTCGCAAAACGTCTCGCCCGTCACCGGCGTCGGGTTCTCGAAGTAGAGCCCCTTGGCGGGGGCGACCCACTGGCCTCCGATGAAGTTCTCATAGCGCGACTCGTACGACATCAGCGCCCCGGCAGAACCTGGACGTGCGTAAACAGTCATCTGCTCGGCTCCTCGCTCGGACCTTCAACCACGGTTGTTATACAGCTCACAGTACCGCTGGGGCCACAATGGCTTCCATGACAGCAGAGGCTGCCGAACCCGACAACCGATACCAACCACCCGACGACCCGCACCGGTGGCTCGAAGACGTCACGGCCGAGACGGCGCTGGATTGGGTGCGCGCACGCAACGAACCGACCATGGCGGAATTCCGCGATGCGGACTTCGAGCAGATGCGCGCCGAGGCGCTGGAGGTCCTCGACACCGATGCCCGGATCCCCTATGTGCGCCGCCGCGGCAAGTACCTGTACAACTTCTGGCGCGACGCCGCCAACCCGCGCGGGCTGTGGCGGCGCACCACGCTGGACAGCTACCGCGGCGACTCCCCCGAGTGGGACGTGCTGATCGATGTGGACGAACTGGGCCGCGCCGACGACGAGAAATGGGTGTGGGCGGGCGCCACGGTTATCGAACCGGAGTTCACCCGCGCCCTGGTCAATCTGTCCCGCGGCGGCTCGGACGCGGTGATCGTGCGTGAATTCGACATGCTGACAAGGGAATTCATCCCTGACGGGTTCGCGCTGCCGGAAGCCAAGTCGCAAATCGGCTGGGCCGACCCGGATACCGTGCTGGTAGGTACCGACTTCGGCGCCGACTCGCTCACCGAATCCGGATATCCGCGGATCGTCAAGCGATGGCGTCGCGGCACACCATTGACCGATGCCGAGACCATCTTCGAGGGGACGCGCACCGACGTCAGCGCGTCGGCGAATGTCGATCGGACGCCTGGCTTCGAACGCAGCTTCGCGGGCCGTTCCCTCGACTTCTGGAACTCCGAGATCTACGAAGTGCGCGGGTCAGAACTCATCCGCATCGACGTGCCCACCGACGCGGGCGTGTCGATTCACCGCGAATGGCTGCTGATCGAGCTGCGCACCGATTGGACCTTTCGCACCCTCACCTACCGCGCCGGCTCGCTGCTGGCCGCCGACTATGACGAATTCCTTGCCGGGACAGCGGATTTGCGAGTGGTCTTCGAACCTGACGAGCACACCTGCCTGCATCAGAGCGCGTGGACCCGCGACCGCCTACTGCTCGTCACATTGGCCGATGTCGCCAGCCGGGTCGAGATCGTCACGCCCGGCACCTGGCAGCGCGAGCCGATTGCCGGAATCCCGCCGGCGACCAACACGGTGATCGCCGCCGCTGACGACACCGGAGACGAATTCTTCTTGGATTCAAGCGGATTCGATTTGCCCTCGCAGCTGCTACGCGGCACCGCCGCCGACCGACTCGAGCAGATCAAGTCGGCGCCGGCATTCTTCGATGCCGAAAACCTGGACGTGAAGCAATATTTCGTGCCATCGAAGGATGGCACCAAAATCCCGTACTTCGTGGTGCGGTCGCGATCCGTGCAAGGACCCGGCCCCACCCTGCTGGGCGGCTACGGCGGCTTCGAGTCGTCCAAGACGCCGGGGTACAGCGGGGTGCTGGGCCGGCTGTGGCTGGCCCGGGGCGGCACCTACGCGATGGCCAACATTCGCGGCGGCGGCGAGTACGGGCCGGGCTGGCACACCCAGGCGATGCGCGAGAACCGGCACAAGGTCGACGAGGATTTCGCTGCGGTGGCAGAGGATTTGGTGCAACGCGGCATCACCACCGTGCAGCAGCTGGGTGCCCAAGGCGGCAGCAACGGCGGGCTGCTGATGGGCATCATGCTGACCAAGTACCCGGAGAAATTCGGCGCGCTGGTCTGCGACGTGCCGCTGCTGGACATGAAGCGCTACCACCTGTTGCTGGCCGGTGCGTCGTGGGTCGCCGAGTACGGTGACCCCGACAACCCCGACGACTGGGAGTTCATCTCCAAATACTCTCCATACCAGAATATTTCGGCGACGCGGCACTACCCGCAGGTGCTGTTCACCACGTCCACGCGCGACGACCGGGTGCACCCCGGCCACGCCCGCAAGATGGTCGCGGCGTTGCAGGCCGCGGGTCATTCGGTGTGGTACTACGAGAACATCGAAGGCGGCCATGCCGGCGCGGCCGACAACGAGCAGGCCGCGTTCAAGTCGGCCCTGAGTTATTCGTTCCTATGGCGGACACTGGGAGGCCACGCGTGAAGATCCTCGACATGATCGAACTCGGCTTAGTCGTTGCCGGTCTGGTCCTGATCATTGCCGGTTGGGCGCAGGCTCGCTTTCGCTTCATCGCCGAGCGCCGCAAGGCCCGGTACTTCTACTGGGGAACCTCGGCTCTGGGCATCATCCTTTTTGGCTTCGGGACAGGAAAACTCTGGCCGAACGCCGTGATGACAACATTGATCTTCACCACCCTCATCGTGGGATCGGCCTACTTCACCACGCCTTATCTGAAGATCGGCGACCAAATCTACGCATCGACTCCGGAGAACCGCGAGCCCGACCCTCCCGTCGAGGAGGGCTAGCCCACACTTGGGCTTATGTCAGTTTCCAAGCCCGACTTCGAGACCCTGCTGTACAAGACCGCCGGCCCGGTCGCCACCATCACGCTGAACCGCCCCGAGCACCTCAACACGATCGTCCCGCCGATGCCCGACGAGATCGAGGCCGCGATCGGCCTGGCCGAGCGGGACCCGGGGATCAAAGTCATCGTGCTGCGCGGCGCCGGACGCGCCTTCTCCGGCGGCTACGACTTCGGCGGCGGCTTCCAGCACTGGGGCGAAGGCATGATGACCGACGGCAAGTGGGATCCGGGTAAGGACTTCGCGATGGTCAGCGCCCGCGAGACCGGGCCGACGCAGAAGTTCATGGCCATCTGGCGGGCGTCCAAGCCGGTGATCGCGCAGGTGCACGGTTGGTGCGTGGGCGGGGCGAGCGACTATGCGCTCTGCGCCGACATCATCGTCGCCAGCGAAGACGCCGTGATCGGCACGCCGTACAGCCGGATGTGGGGGGTCTACCTGACCGGCATGTGGTTGTACCGGCTGAGCCTGGCCAAGGCCAAGTGGCACTCGCTGACCGGCCGGCCGCTGACCGGCGTGCAGGCCGCCGAGATCGAGCTGATCAACGAGGCGGTGCCGTTCGAACGCCTCGAGGCGCGCGTCGCCGAGATCGCCGCCGAACTGGCGCAGATTCCACTGTCACAGCTGCGGGCACAGAAGCTGATCGTCAACCAGGCCTACGAGAACATGGGCCTGGCCTCCACCCAGACGCTGGGCGGCATTCTGGACGGCCTGATGCGCAATACCCCCGACGCGCTGGACTTCATCAACACCGCCGAAACCCAGGGCGTACGGGCAGCAGTGGAGCGCCGCGACGGCCCGTTCGGCGACTACAGCCAGGCCCCACCGGAACTGCGGCCCGACCCCTCGCACGTCATCGTCGCTGATGGCGATAGCTAATAAGACGGACTAGAAGTCTGCCAAGACTCGCCCCCGGGGCGCCCGAAGTGCTACCGTAACAACTATGTCTCGGCTGACTTCTTGCCTGCGTGCAGGCGCCGTCTTTCTCACCCTGGGTATGGCCGCTGCGACCGTCCCGACGACCGCGGTAGCGGACTCCACGGAGGACTTCCCGATCCCCCGCCGGATGATCAACACCACCTGCGACGCCGAGCAGATACTCGCGGCCACCAGGGACACCAGCCCGGTGTACTACCAGCGGTACATGATCGACTTCAACAACCATCCGAACGTCTCGCAGGCGGCGATCGACAAGGCGCACTGGTTCTACTCGTTGTCTCCGCAGGACCGCCGCAATTACTCCGAGAACTTCTACGCCCCGGTCTCCGACCCGCTGTGGGTGGCCTGGCCCAACCACATGAAGATCTTCTTCAACAACAAGGGCGTCGTCGCCAAGGCGACCGACGTCTGCAGCACGTACCCGCCCGGCGACATGTCGGTCTGGAACTGGGGCTAGCTAGCCCTCTGACTCACGCCAATTAACCCCGGGCCTGGCCCGGGGTTAATTTGTATTCGCTGAATCTTGGTGTGCCGTCCCTCAATCGGGGGAAGCCGGCGCTTAAGGCCGGGTCGGCGTCAGTAGTGCGGTGAGCTTGCGTGGAAGCGATCGGTGTGGGCCGCCTCCCCGTTGGGCGACTGGCCATTGCTGGGCGACAGCACAGGTTCATCGAGCAGGGTGCGAACCGCCGGACGCGACCCGTACGGCTGCAGCATCCGACTGGCCGGGCGGGGTCGCACCTGGGCCGGCCACCAGAACCAGCGGCCCATCAAGGCTGCGACCGACGGCATCATGAACGAACGCACGATCAGCGTGTCGAACAACAGACCCAGCGCGATGGTGGTTCCCACCTGCCCCATGACCCGTAGCGGGCTGATCGCAAACGTCGACATGGTGGCGGCGAACACCAGACCGGCAGACGTCACCACCGCGCCGGTGCCGGCCATCGACCGGATGATCCCGGTCTTTATTCCGGCATGGATCTCCTCTTTGAACCGAGAAACCAGCAGCAGGTTGTAGTCGGATCCCACCGCCAACAGCAGGATGACCGACATCGCCAGCACCATCCAGTGCAGCTTGATGCCCATGATGTCCTGCCAGACCAGCACCGAGAGGCCGAACGAGGCCCCCAACGAAATCAGCACCGTCCCCACGATGGTGATCGCGGCGACCAGGCTGCGGGTGATGATCAGCATGATGATCAAAATCAGGCTGGCCGCCGATATCCCGGCGATCATCAGGTCCTACTTGGATCCGTCACGCATGTCCTTGTAGACCGCGGCCGTGCCGCCCAGCCAGATCTTGGAACCCTCCAGTGGCGTGCCCTTGATGGCTTCCTTCGCCGCTAACTTGATCGGGTCGACGTGCGAAATCCCTTCGGGCGTCGCCGGGGGGACGTCATGGGAGATGATGAAACGGGCGGCGTGGCCGTCGGCCGACAGGAACATCTTCAAGCCGCGCTTGAAATCGGGGTTGTCGAAGACCTCCGGCGGAATGTAGAACGAGTCGTCGTTCTTGGCCGCGTCGAATGCCTGACCCATGGCGGTCGAGTTCTGGCTCATCACGTCCATCTGGTCATACATGGAGTTCATCGAGCTGTGCATGGTCAGCATCATCTGCTTCATCGTCGACATGGTCGCGATCATCGGCGGCATCTGCGCGAGCATCTGCGGCAACAAGGCGTCCAGCTGGCCGATGTCGTCCGTGAGATAGGTGAACTTTTCGACGATCTGATCCAAACCATCGAGGCTTTCGAAAATGGACCGCAGCGACCAGCAGATGGGGATGTCGAAGCAGTGCTTCTCCCAATAGAAATAGCTGCGAATCGGTCGCCAGAAGTCAATGAAATCCTCGATATGATCCCGCAATGTGGCTGTCACGTCCAGCATTTCGTGCGTGAGGCCGTCCATGTGGTGCGTCACGGCGGCCATCTTCGCCGTGATGTCGTACATGCGCTGCATCGTGTCGATGGACATCTGCATCGCGTCGGCCTGCTTGAGCATGTCGGCCATACGCTTCTTCATGTACTCCTGGTTTTCGACCTGCGTAATGCTGTTCATGCTGATCTGGAACGGGATCGAGGTGTGCTCGATCGGCGCTCCCAGTGGCCTCGTTATCGTCTGGACGCGGGCGACGCCGGGGATGTGGAAGACGCCCCTGGCGATCCTGTCCAGCACCAACATGTTTGCCGGATTCCGCATATCGTGATCGGTCTCGATCATCAGCAGTTCCGGATTCATCCGAGCGTTGGAGAAATGCCGCTCCGCGGCCTCATATCCGACGATCGCCTTCGTGCTCTCGAGGTAGATAGTCGCGGTTGTCGTAATCCGTCTTATACCCGGGCAGCGCGAGCAGGCCGATGAGCGCGATGCCGATCGACACGGCCAGGATCGGCCCGGGCCACCGGACGATGGCGGTGCCCACGCGCCGCCAACCTCGCGTCCGCATCTTGCGTTTGGGGTCGAACAGGTGAAAACGACTGCGACTGCCCACCGCCAAGATCGCCGGGCCCAGCGTGAGCGCCGCAAGTACGGCGACAAGTGTCCCCACCGCGCACGGGACGCCGAGGCTCTGGAAATACGGAAGGCGGGTGAAGCTGAGGCAATACATCGCTCCGGCGATGGTCAGACCGGAGCCCAGCACCACGTGCGCGGTCCCGTGGAACATCGTGAAGAAGGCCTGCTCCCGGTCTTCGCCGAGCGACCGCGCCTCCTGATACCTGCCCAGCACGAAGATCGCGTAGTCGGTGCTTGCCGCGATCACCATCAACACCAGCAGATTCACCGCGAAGGTCGATAGGCCAATGATGTCGTGATCGGCCAGGAACGCGACAACCTGCCGTGCCGCGAACAGTTCGAGCACCACCATCAGCAGGGTGATGAACACGGTGACGATCGAACGGTAGACCCACAGCAGCATCACGATGATCACGACGAACGTGAGCAGGGTGACCAAGATGACGCCCTTCTCACCGGCGGCCGACTGATCGGCCGTCAGGGCCGCCGCGCCGGTCACATAGGCCTTGAGCCCGGCTGGCGGCGGCGTGTCGTCGACCAGTTTGCGGACCGACCTGACCGACTCATTGGCCTTGGTCTCGCCCTGGTTACCCCGGAGATACACCTGCACATAGGCGGCCTTACCGTCCGTGCTCTGCGAGCCGGCCGCCGTCAGCGGATCCCCCCAGAAGTCCTGCACGTGCTCGACGTGTTTCGTGTCCGCCTCGAGCTTTTTGACCAGCCCGTCGTAGTAGTGATGGGCGTCGTCGCCGAGCGGCTGGCTAGCCTCCAGGACGACCATTACCGCGCTGTCGCTCTCGAATTCGTTGAACACCTTGCCGACGCGCTGCGTCGCCTGCATCGATGCCGCCTCTTTCGGGCTCATCGGCACCGTGTGTTCCTTACCGACTTTCTCCAGGTCGGGAACGAACATGGACAGGCATACGACCATCGCGATCCAGCCCAGCACGATCAGTAGCGCGTACTTGTACACCGTCCGCGCAAAAAACGGCATATGGGGAAGCCCGGCGGCCTGGTGGTCGCTCATGCGGACTTCACTATGCAAAAGGTTTCAGCGTTCACCCCGGTGATCGACCTTTCGTCTTTGACCACGTCGTTCACGATGATCTGGCAGCTGATCTGGTCTCCGTCGGTCTGCGCGACCACATTGACGCTCACCGACGGCAGCGTCGTGGTGACCGAGAGCGTCCAGGGCAGCGGCACGTGGTCTATGCGCCGCGGCTGGGCGTTGATGTCCAGGTAATTGATGTCGGCGGTGGCTCCAGACCCGTAGACCTTGTAGACCACGTGCTTCGGGTTGAACGGCTTGATGTCATCCAGGCTGCTGTTACCGATTCCTGAAGTGTCGTGATTGCCGAAAAACGAGCGGAGGCGAAGGACGCAGAATCCCGCCACGGCGATAACCAAGGCGATGACCAATACGATCCATATCTTCTTCACCGCGTTGGCAACAGGAGCCTTTGCCACCCGATCACCTTCCGCTAACCGAGCGGCCGACCGCCCGTCCCATTGCGCACCGGTTGCTTTGGTGCGCTAAGTATCCTGAACACGCCCGGGCGCGAGCGCGTGCCGCCGTCAATTCCCGGTTCGGCCCCGGCTTGACCGCTCCCCGTCCGCACATACCAATCTGCTTTCTGCTCATGGCGATTCGGCGATAAGGCCGATGCAGGTGGCCGTCAGCACACGGGTCAAGGCGGGGGCGAATTCGATGTTCCATTCGGACGGCATCACCTCGGGCTCGTCGGCATAGGCATCGGTGAGCCGCTCCGGCGGGTTGGCGATCTGCCAGAAAGCGGCGGCCAATGAGTAGGCGGCGATCAAGCTGTCGAACGCTCCGGAGCGGCCGAGCTTGGGGAGCGCGTGCTCGATGGCGTCGGCCAGGGCGACCGCGGCGGCGGAGATCGTTCGCCGGATGTCGACAACCCGCTCAACCTCCACCTCATGCTCGAGGTGCAGGTGCAGGTTGGCGAGCAGGTCACAAAAAAGTGGGTCGGCCACCAGCCCGTTGGCCAGCGCTTCGGCCACCCGCGCCGACGACATCGGACCCGGCTCGGCCAGCTCCTCGCACACCGTGCTCGACCACCGCACCCAGCCCTCGGCGGCGAGGTGCAGCAGAACCTCTTTGTGCGAAGTGAAGTAACGGCGTACCGCCGAGTAGTGGATGCCGGCGCGATTGGCGACGGCCGTCAATGTCACCGACGCGACGCCGGTCTCGCATGCCAGGGAGCGTGCGGCTTCGACGAGTGCCGCCGCACGTCGGCGTTTGTTCTCTTCTGTGCGGGCGCGCTGAAACGTGAGTTGCGCCACTGCCAGAGGATAACGCACATCATGTGATTTGTATAACGCACAATACGTGATTTGCGTGGTGGGGCTAACGTAGGGAACCGTCAGGCTTGAACCAATCCGTATCCCCGGTCGTCTCGAATAACACGTATGCAGACAATTGCGCTCATCGGCTTCCTCGGCGGCCTGATCACCGGTATCTCGCCGTGCATCCTGCCGGTGCTTCCGGTGATTTTCCTGTCCAGCATGGGCAGCGGCACTGGCGCCAGCAGTCGCAGCATGCGCGCTACAACCCGCCCATACCTGGTGATCGCGGGCCTGGTGTGCAGCTTCAGCCTGGCCACGCTGATCGGGTCGGCACTGCTGTCGGCGATGCATCTGCCGCAGGACGCCATCCGGTGGGCCGCCCTGGTGGTGTTGACGCTCATCGGCCTGGGATTGATCTTCCCGCCGCTGCAACACTTGATCGAGCGGCCGTTCGCATTTCTGCCGCAACGCCAATTAGGTAACGGCACAGATGGTTTCGGGCTGGGACTGACGTTGGGCGCGTTGTATGTGCCGTGCGCGGGACCGGTGCTGGCCGCGATCGTGGTGGCCGGGGGCACGGCATCGGCTAGGCGCGGCCGTGGTCGTGTTGACCGCGACGTTCGCGCTCGGCAACGCGCTTCCGCTGCTGGCTTTCGCGCTGGCCGGCCGGCACGTCGCCGAGCGCGTTGCGTCCTTCCGCCGCTGGCAGCGCCAGATTCAGATCGTCGGGGGAATCGCGATGATCGTGCTGGCGGTCGCGCTGGTGTTCAACCTGCCAGCGATGCTGCAGCGCGCCATCCCCGACTACACGACGGCGATGCAAAATCGATTGGGCGCCAACGATATCCAGCGCACGCTGAACTCGAGCAGCCCACAACAGCCGACCGCGGGCAGCGCGCTGCAGCTCAGCGAAGGCAACGCGAGCAACGGCCTACCGACCAACTGCACCGACGGTTCTACGGAGCTGCAACAGTGCGGGCCGGCACCCGCCATTACCGGCATCACCGGATGGCTCAACACCCCGGACGGTAAACCGCTCGACCCCGCCTCGGTGCGGGGCAAGGTGGTCTTGATCGACTTCTGGGCGTACTCCTGCATCAACTGCCAACGCGCCATCCCGCACGTGGTCGATTGGTACAACCGGTATCGCGACAGCGGATTGGTGGTCATCGGGGTGCACACCCCCGAGTACGCCTTCGAACGGGTTGCCGCCAACGTGGCCAGCGGTGCCGCCGGGTTGCACATCGACTACCCCATCGCGCTGGACAACGACTACGCAACCTGGAACGCGTTCAACAACATGTACTGGCCGGCCGAGTACCTGATCGACGCGAACGGATCCCTCCGGCACACCAAATTCGGCGAAAGCGACTACGACGGCACCGAGAAACTGATCCGCCAACTGCTGGTCGACGCCAATCCGAATGTCCGGCTGCCAGCGGCGGTGAACGGGGTCGACACCACCCCGAAGACCAACCTCACCCCCGAGACCTACCTGGCGCCCGACAAGGCGACCACCTACGGGGGAGACGGCAGCTACCAGACGGGTACTGCCGCGTTCAGCCTTCCGGCGCAATTGGCCAACGACAAATTCGCCTTGCGCGGCCGGTGGACCCTGGATGACCAGGGCGTCACCGCCGAAAGCGACGACGCCGCCATCCGACTCAACTACACCGGCAAAAATGTCTACGCCGTCGTCGGCGGCACCGGAACCATCACCGTGACCCGAGGCGGAAAGACCACCGTCACCCCGATCGGCGGCGCTCCCACGCTGCACCAGATTGTGGCCGATGACGCCGCGCACCGCGATCAGCTCGACATGCAGGTCAGCAAGGGCTTGCAGGTGTTTTCGTTCACTTTCGGCTAGGCACCGGTAAGCGCGCAGCCGCCCCATCCGCCAGGTCGGTGGCTCCGAATAGCAATCGTGGACTCGTCACACGTGCGGTCGGTTGCCGTCATCGGCAGTGGCGTGGCCGGCCTCACCGCCGCCTACGTCTTGTCCGGCCGTGACCGCGTGACCCTGTATGAAGCCGATGTTCGGCTCGGCGGCCACGCACACACCCATGTCGTGGACGACGGTGACGGTCGGATCGTCGGCGTCGACTCGGCGTTCCTGGTGCACAACGACCGGACCTACCCGACGCTGTGCCGGCTGCTGGACGAACTCGGGGTGGCCACCCAGCAGTCCGAGATGTCGATGTCGGTGCGCGCCGACGACATCGGGCTCGAATACGCCGGCGCCCTGGGGGCCGGCGGGCTGTTCGCGTGCCCGCAGTCGCTGCGGCCCCGCTACCTGCTGATGCTCGGCGAGATCATCCGCTTCCACCGCGCCGCCAAGCGACTGCTGCGCGAGGACGCCACGGCTGACGACGACCTGGAGACGCTGGAAGCCTTCCTGAGCCGGCACCGCTTCTCGCCGTATTTCATCGACTTCTTCATCACCCCCCTGGTGGCCGCGGTGTGGTCGTGCGCCAGCGACGACGCCCTGCGCTACCCGGCCCGCTATCTGTTCGTCTTCCTCGACCACCACGGCATGCTGTCGGTTTTCGGCTCCCCCACCTGGCGCACCGTGACCGGGGGTTCGGCGCGCTACGTGCAAGCCGTTGCCGCTCGGCTCACCGAGGTGTTGACCGGCACGCCGGTGCACTCGCTGCGCCGGGTACCCGACGGCGTGCTGGTGCGGACGGGCACCACGGCGCCGCGATTTTTCGACGCTGCCGTCGTCGCCGTGCATCCTGACCAGGCGCTGCTGCTGCTCGACGATCCCGACCCCGTGGGAGCGCGCGGTGCTGGGCGCGATTCCCTACTCCACCAACCGATCCCAACTGCACACCGACGAATCGGTACTCCCCCGGCATCGCCGTGCGCGCGCATCGTGGAATTACCTGGTGACCCCCGGGAAGGACCACGTGGTGGTCACCTATGACGTCAGCAGACTGATGCGGCTGGAGGGCAACCGCCGGTACCTGGTCACCCTGGGCGGTGCTGACCGCATCGATCCGGCGTCGGTGATCGCCGAGATGACGTACAGCCATCCCTTGTACACACCGGAATCTGTTGCGGCCCAAGCATCGTTGCCGACGCTCGACGACGATCGGGTGGTATTCGCGGGCGCCTACCACGGCTGGGGTTTTCACGAGGACGGCGCCGCCTCGGGCCTGGCCGCGGCCCGGCGCCTCGGTGCCGACTGGCCGACGGCGACCCGGCGCGAGGCGGTGGCCCGATGCTGACGCCCGCGATCTACCGCACCACGGTCAGCCATTCGCGGCAAGCCCCGGTCCGCCATTCGTTCGAATACCGAAGCTACAGCTGGTATGTCGACGTCGACGACCTGCCGCAGCTGCCGTGGTGGCTGCGGCCGTTCGCCCGGTTCCGCGCCTCTGATCACTTTTCCGACACTTCGCCACCCCAAACACGGCTCGTTGCGCGACCGGCTCAGTGCCTTCTTCGCCGACCGCAACCTGGCCGCCCCCGAGGGCCGCATCACCGCGCTGCTGCAGCCACGCGTGTTCGGGTATGTGTTCAATCCGCTGAGCGTCTTTTGGTGCCACGACCGTGACGGCAGGCTGCGCCACGTGATCGCCGAGGTACACAACACCTACGGCGAGCGCCACGCCTACCTGTTGCCCCCGGCCGATCTGCCGGTGATCACCGCGAAAAAGCTCTACGTGTCGCCGTTCAATGCGGTGGACGGCTACTACCTGGTGCAAGCACCGCGGCCCGACAGCGAAGTCGACATCACCGTGGAGCTGCACCGCGATCGTGCGCCGGCGTTCACCGCCAACCTGCGCGGACAACGCCGACCGGCGACCAACCGGCAGGTCGCGATCATGCAAATCGTTTCGCCGCTAGCACCGCTGGTGGTGGCCGCACGTATCCGAATTCAGGGGATCAAACTGTGGTTACGTCGAGTTCCATTGGTACCGCGATGACCGTATCGACCATCGGAACACCTTCGGACAGCAATCGATTCCAACCGCTGGCCGGCGATCGCGAAGGTGCCGTCCGGGCCCGTTAGCGCGACGGTGGCGGTGGTCGCCGACCGGCTGTTGCGCCGCGCGGCCGCGCGCCTGCCGCTGCGAGTGGCCTACCCCGACGGCACGGTGGTCGGTGCGGCCGACCCGACCGTGCCGACCCTGGTCGTCCACCAACCGGAAGCGCTGGCGCGCCGGATCGGGCGTTACGGCCTGATCGGATTCGGCGAGTCCTACATGGCCGGGGAATGGTCCTCGGATGACCTCAGCGGGTTGTTGACGGTATTCGCCACCTCGGTGGGCGAGCTGGTGCCGCGCCCGTTGCAATGGCTACGCCCGATCGGGCCGGCCTTCCGGCCACGCTGGCGAGGCGCCAGCCGAGAACGCGCCCGGCGCAACATCGCCGAGCACTACGACCTGTCCAACGATCTGTTCGCCGAATTCCTCGACGAGACCATGACGTATTCCTGCGCGGTGTTCGACCAGCTGCCCGCGTCGTCGTCGGATTTGGCTGCGGCGCAAGGACGCAAGATCGATCGGCTGCTCGACATCGCCGGAGTCCACCAGGGCAGCCGGGTGCTCGAAATCGGCACCGGCTGGGGTGAGCTCTGCATCCGCGCGGCAGGCCGCGGAGCGGAGGTCCGCTCGGTGACCCTGTCGGTCGAGCAACAGCAGCTGGCGCGGCTTCGGGTTGCTGCGGCGGGGCTGTCCGACAAGGTGGCGATCGACCTCTGCGACTACCGCGACGTCGACGGGTGTTACGACGCGGTGGTGTCGGTGGAGATGATCGAGGCGGTCGGATTCCATGCGTGGCAGCGATATTTCGCCACGCTCGAACGGCTGGTGCGACCGGGCGGGCGGGTAGCGATCCAGGCGATCACGATGCCGCACACCCGGATGATGGCCAGCCGCAACACGCACACCTGGATCCAGAAGTACATCTTCCCCGGCGGACTGCTGCCGTCCACCCAGGCCATCTCCGCAATCACCGAGTGCCGCACGAATTTACGCACGGTCGACATGGCGTCGCTGCGCCCGCATTACGCCGAGACCCTGCGGCTGTGGCGCGAACGGTTCGTCAGCAGGCAAGACCGGTTGGCACACTTGGGTTTCGATGAAGTGTTCCACCGGATGTGGGAGCTGTACCTGGCGTATTCGGAGGCGGGCTTCCGGTCGGGCTATCTGAACGTCTACCAGTGGACGTTCGCACGCGAGGGGTGCTGATGAGCAACGTGAGCTTTGCCCGGGACTTGGCCCAGGTGTCGGGCGCCTCGGTTTTGGTTCTCGC
The DNA here is from genome assembly GCA_963832935.1 of uncultured Actinomycetota bacterium. Classification (GTDB taxonomy): domain Bacteria; phylum Actinomycetota; class Actinomycetes; order Mycobacteriales; family Mycobacteriaceae; genus Mycobacterium. Next base: position 362,431 of record CAWHWA010000002.1, on the reverse strand, counting down.
CGTGGTGCATTCGGTTACCTTCGCCATCGGCAGGCGCATCGGACGCTACAACGTCGTCGACGTGGCATGGGGCGTCGGCTTCGTCGGCATCGCCGCCGTCGCCGCGACGCTCGGCCATGGCGACCCGACCCGGCGATGGCTGCTGTTGGCGCTGGTGACGATCTGGGGCCTGCGGCTGAGTTGGCACATCCAGCGCAAAACCGTCGGCAAGGGCGAGGATCCGCGCTACGCCGCCATGCTGCGCGACGCGACACCCGGCCAAGTGCTGCGCAAAGTCTTTCTTCTGCAGGCGTGCATCACCTGGTTCGTCGCCATCCCGCTGCAGCTGTCGGCGGTGACCGGGGCCACGCCGAAACCGCTGACCGCGGTCATGGTGCTGGGCGTGGCCGTGTGGCTGGTGGGTATCACCTTCGAAGCGGTCGGCGACCGGCAGCTGCGCGTCTTCAAATCCGACCCGGCCAATCGCGGCGTGGTGATGGATCGCGGCCTGTGGGCGTGGACGCGTCACCCCAACTACTTCGGCGATGCCACCGTGTGGTGGGGGCTGTGGCTGATCACCCTCAACGGGTGGTGGCCACTGGCCACCGTTGGCTCGCCGCTGCTGATGACTTACTTCCTGGTCTACGTGACCGGCGCCCGGCTTACCGAGAAGTTGATGGCCGGCCGTCCGGGCTTCGAGGAATACCAGCAAAGGACGGCGTGTTTCTTCCCAAGGCCACCGCGACCAGCACGTCGATAACCATCGCCGCTGCGGTCCGGGCCGGGAGCGATAGGCTATTTGGTAATGACCGGACTAGCGCAGATGAGCAGCGACCTCGATGTGTTGCTGCGTCAAGTCGCGCGCGGCGACTCCGAGGCCTTCGCGGCGGTCTACGACCTGACCAAGAGCCGGGTGTTCGGGCTGGTGGTGCGGGTGCTGCGGGACGCCGGCTACAGCGAGGAAACCACCCAGGAGATCTATCTCGAGGTGTGGCGGTCGCGCGTCGGAATACGACCCCGCCCGAGGCTCGGCGTTGTCCTGGATGCTGACCATGGCACACCGGCGGGCCATCGACCGGGTGCGCTCCGAGCAGGCGGGCAGCAACCGGGAATCGCGCTACGGCGCCGCCAACGTCGACACCGACCATGATGTGGTCGCCGACTCGGCCATCGCCGGTGACGAGCGCCGCCGGGTGGCCGACTGCCTGGGCTCGCTGACCGACACCCAGCGGCAGTGCATCGAGATGGCCTACTACGGCGGGCTGACGTATGCCGAGGTGTCGCAGCGGTTAGCCGCCAATCTGTCGACGATCAAATCGCGCATCCGTGACGCGTTGCGGGGGCTGCGCAACTGCCTGGACGTCCAATGACCGCGCCGAACGATTTCGAACTGCTGGAGCTGGCGACGCCGTATGCGCTGCACGCCGTGTCCGGGGCGGAGCGCGCCGACATCGACCGGCAGCTCGCAGCCGCGCCGGCGTCGATCGCGGCGGCCTTCGCCGACGAGGTTCGTGCGGTGCGCGAAACGATGGCCGTCGTCTCGGCCGCGACCGCCGCCGAACCGCCGGCGCAGCTGCGATCAGCCGTCCTGGCCCTGGCAGTGCCGAGCTTGCCGCAGCGCCAACGACGTTGGCGCACCACCGCTTTGATCTCGGTGGCGGCAGCGATCGTGGCGGGGTTGACGGCATTCGGCGTCCAGAACCTGTTGCGGCCAACGCCGTCGCAGTCGGTCGCCGCGCAAATCATGGCGGCCCCGGATGTGCGGACGGTTTCGCGCCCGCTGGCCAACGGCACGGCCACGGTGGTGTTCTCCCACGATCGCAACGCGGGTGTGCTGGTGATGAACAATGTGCCGCCGCCAACTCCGGGCACGGTCTACCAGATGTGGTTGATCGACGCCAACGGCCCGACATCGGCCGGGACGATGAGCACCGCGGCCGTGTCGCCGTCGACGACGGCGACGCTGAGCAACCTCGGAAAGTCGACGGCCCTGGCCTTCACGGTCGAACCCGGAGCCGGATCGCCGAAGCCGACCTCGCCGATATTGGCCACATTGCCACTGGGCTAGACCTTTTTCAGGCCTTCTTCACCAGGCTGCCCAGCACCGCGACGACCACGCCGAATACCACCAGCGCCGCGCCGGCGGCCAACGCCAGGTCCAGCCATTGGCGCAGGCCGGCCTCGGCGTTGTGCACCATGACGTCCGCGATCTGTCGGATATCGCCGGTGGTGCGGTTGAGCCCTTCGTTGATGTAGCGGCCTGCGACCTCGATGCCCACCCACCCGGCCGCGCCGACCAGCAGCGCCGAGACCCCCAAACTGGTCAGCGCCTTACCGCGGCGCCGGGCGACAAGCAGCGTCAGCAGTGCCCACACACCGCACAGGACTGCGGCCCCCAGACTCGCCCACGAGCCCCAGGTGGCGACCCGGCTCAACTCCCCTTGCCGCAACGAGTGCGGCACCGACACCGTCAGCGGGACGGTCAGCGTTGCGGGCACCTTCACGTTGTGATCGCTCAAGATCTGTTCAAACGCACTGTCGTTGAGCATCGGGGCGACGTCGACCGCCCAGGAGTCACCGGAGGTTGCGTCGGCGAACAGCCAGCGGTGCGCCGCCCGATTCGCCGCCGCGAACTGCGGCGGAAACGACGGCCCGGCCGTGAATGCGGCGGCAGCATCGTGCACCTGCGAGCTGTCGACCGGATAGCGTCCGCCGCCGTGCTCGGCAATCAGCGCCATCGCCCGGGTGGTGAGTTCACCGGCCATCGCGGACTGCAGGGCGGGGTCGCCCGCCGCCTTCTGGGCCAGCACGGTGTAGCCGTTCTCGTCGACAAGATTGCGCTGTGCCCATTCCGCGGGGACCGCCACCGCCAGCGCAACGGTGGTGGCCAGCCACAGCATTAGGGTCGCGGTGAATCGCACGCCGCCAATCTACGGCGCGATCCCCCGAACGTATGCGGCTTGCCCGAGGTGCTGGGCGCAATCGTCGACGATGCTGACTATCCGGGCGCTGGCCGTCACCGGCGGGTCCCAGTTGGTGTCCACGACACGGGCCAGCTCGTCGGCGGTCACGCCCGCGACGTACTCGCACGTGAACTTGTGTACCGCGTGGTAGTAGCCGGACAGCAGGTCGGCGGGGGCGCGCACCTTCGCCACGTCCGCGGCGCTGTGGCCATAGCCGATGTCGCGGCGCGGCAGGTCCAGCGCGAAGCGGTCCACCCAGCCGTCGCGGGTCCACACCTCCTCGACACCGGCGATCTGGGCCAGCTGAATGTCCTGCACCCGGGCGCTGTGCCAGATCAGCCAGGCGATGGTGTTGGCGTCCGGGGCCGGTCGGTAGTTGGATAGCTCGTCGGTCAGTCCATCGGTGAGCTCATCGACATGTTCGATCAACCGGGTGAACGCGTCGCGGAGCAACTCCCGGACGGTGGCGTCGGTATCTGACATACCCGCGACATTACGGGCCGGCAGCGTGGCGATCGCGAGGGCGGCGGAGCCGGGCGAAGCGGGTCGCCACCATCAGGCCCCGTGAAAGACCGCTTCGAGGTTATTGCCGTCCGGATCGCGCACGAAAGCCCCGAAATAGCCGGGATGATATTCCGGCCAAAGCCGCGGCTCATGCAGCGATTCGGCACCCTTACCCAGGGCCGCCTCGTGGAATGCGCGCACGGCGTTTTCGTCGGCGGCCGCGAACGCGATGTGGGTTTCCCGATTGGGTCCCAGCCCGGTGCCGTCGGCGATCCAGAACGTCGGCTCGCCGTCGCGCCCGTACCCGATGGCCTCGCCGAAATCCAGCTGCCGCGAGAAGCCCAGGACCGCCAGCACGGTGTCGTAGAACGCCTGAGATTTCGGGTAGTCGGCGCAGTTAATACCTATGTGGTCAATCACGAAAAGATCGTGGCACGACTTCGTCCACGGTCGTAGATTGATTAGGTGATCTATGACCTCCTCATTCGCAATGGCACCATCGTCGACGGCCTTGGAGGCGAGCCGTACGTCGGCGACGTCGGGGTACACGGCGGCGTCATTGTGGCCGTTAGGCCACAAAGACACCGTCAATGGCGACAGCGCGGAGCACGAGATCGACGCGACCGGCCTGCTGGTCACGCCCGGCTTCGTTGACCTGCACACCCACTACGACGGTCAGTCCATCTGGTCGGAGCGCCTGACCCCGTCCTCGGCGCACGGCGTGACCACCGTGGTGATGGGCAACTGCGGAGTCGGGTTCGCCCCGTGCCGCCAAGAAGACCATGACGTCCTCGTCGACGTGATGGCCGGAGTCGAGGACATTCCCGGCGTCGTGATGACCGACGGCTTGCCGTGGAACTGGGAGACCTTCCCCGAATACATGGACGCGCTGGACGCCGGCAGGCGCGACATCGACGTCGCCGCGTATCTGCCGCATTCCCCGCTGCGGGTCTACGTGATGGGTCAGCGTGGCGCCAACCGCGAGCCGGCCACGGCCGAGGACCTCGCCAAGATGCGGGCGCTGGCCAAAGAGGCGATCGAGATCGGGGCGCTGGGTTTCGCCTCGTCGCGGTTGACGATCCACAAGACCGAAAGCGGTTCCCCCATCCCGAGTTACGACGCCGCCCGCGAGGAGATCGAAGAGATCGCCAGGGGTGTGGTCGACGCCGGCGGCGGCCTGCTGCAGTTCGTGCCCGACATTCCGGCCGGCGGCTATCAGCCGGTGCTGCAAACGGTGTTCGACGTTGCCGAGGACGTCGGGCTGCCGGTCACCTTCACCCTGGTCGTCGCCAACGCGGGCGATCCGACCTGGCCGGACGCCATCAACATGATCGAGAAGGCCAACGCGGCGGGCGGTGACGTCACCGCGCAGCTGTTGCCGCGCCCGATCGGGCTGATCATCGGGCTGCAATTGACCGCCAACCCCTTCGTGCTCTACCCCAGCTACCGCGAGATCGCCCACCTACCGCTGGCCGAGCGGGTCGCCGAGATGCGCAAACCCGAGGTCCGCGCCCGCATCCTGGCCGACAAGCCCGGCCACGGGCACCCGATCCTGTACGTGGCGCAGATGTGGGACTGGATTTTCCCGCTGGACGACAACCCCAATTACGAACCCAACCCGTCGGACAGCATCGGGGCCCGGGCCCGGGCCAAGGGGGTCAACCCGATGGAAGAGGCCTACGACCGCCTGCTCGACGAGGACGGCCGGGCCATGCTGCTGGTCGCGACCAGCAACCTGGAGAGCAACTCGCTGAACACCGTCGGCGAGCTGCTGCATCGCGACGACGTGGTGCTCGGCCTCGGCGACGGCGGCGCCCACTACGGCATGATCTGCGACGCCAGCTACTCGACGTACTTCTTGGCGCACTGGGCCCGGGACCGGGCGTCGGGCCGGTTCACGGTGTCCGAAGCCGTCCGCGAACTGACCTCCGTTCCGGCCCGCGTCGCCGGACTGGCCGATCGCGGCCGCATCGCGGTCGGATACAAGGCCGACCTCAACGTCATCGACCACGCCGCGCTGCGGCTGCACAAGCCGGTGATCACCTACGACCTGCCCGCTGGCGGACGCCGCCTGGACCAAACCGCCGAAGGCTACGTCGCCACGATCGTGGCCGGCGAAGTGATCGCCGAAAACGGCCAACCCACCGATGCCCGTCCGGGAAAGCTGGTCCGCGGCCGCCAGATCGCGCCCGCACCCACCCCATAACGCCACGAACTGGGGCCTCTCCCGGTTAAGTTATTTCCGTGACGAGCCCGCATTTTGCGTGGTTGCCGCCAGAGATCAATTCGGCCCTCCTTTACGCCGGTCCTGGATCGGCACCGCTGCATGCTGCCGCGGAAGCCTGGGATGGGCTGGCCGAGAATTTGGCGACGTCAGCATCTTCGTTTTTCTCCGTGGCATCCGATCTTGCCAACGGTGCGTGGCAAGGCCCGTCGGCGAAGGCGATGCTGACCGTCGCGACCCAGTACGTGAGCTGGCTCAAGGCGGCGGCAGCCCAGGCGGAGGCGACGTCCAGCCAGGCTGCGGCCATCGCGGGCGCATTCGAGACGGCGTTGTCGGCCACGGTGCAGCCGGCCGTGGTGTCGGCTAATCGTGCTTTGGTGCAGTTGTTGGCTAACACGAACTATCTGGGGCAAAACGCTCCGACGATCATGGACATCGAGTCCGCCTATGAACAGATGTGGGCGACGGACGTGGCGGCGATGTCCGGTTACCACGCCGACGCATCGGCGGCCGCCGACCAGCTCGCGCCGTGGCAGCACGTCATGCAGAACCTCGGCGTGCATTTCAGCAACGGCAACCTGACTTTCGGGCCCCACGCGGCCACGGGAAATTTGGCGCACCACCTCAGCGGAATGACGGGCCTCGATCACACCGGCGGTCACGTCGGGTCGTGGCTGACCGACACCCCCGGCGCCGGGTTCGCCAACGCCGGGCCCGACGCGGGCATGCTCGGCTCCAGTCACTACGTCACGGGCGGTGTGGGTGCGGCCAATGTCCACTCGGGTCTGCTCAGCTCACCCACCGCGGGCACGGGTTTCAACCCCGGCACCACGAACCCGGGCCTGCTCAGCGATCTCGGCTCGGGCGCCATACCGACGGGTTCGCCGGACTGACGCCACCCGCGTGAGGCCTATCCTCGACATCATGCGCACGAAGAAGAGGGTGGACCTCGACAGGCTTGCCGCCGCCCTGCCCGATTACCCGTTCGCCTACCTGATCACCGTCGACGACGGATACCGCGTGCACACCGTGACGGTCGAACCGCAGCTGCTCGGGTCAACCCTCGACGTCGGCCTCATCGGTGGGGGAACCCGCGAGAATCTCGCCCACCGCAGCGATGTCACCCTGCTGTGGCCCCCGCCCGAACCGGGCGGATACTCGCTGATCGTCGACGGCCGTGCCGAAGTGAGCGATGCAGACACGGACTCGGTGCACTGCGAAGTGGTCCCGACCCGCGCCCTGCTGCACCGCGACGCTGGCCCGGACTCCCCCGACACGGCCAAAGGTTGCCTGCACGACTGCGTGGTGTTCTCCCTACCCGCCTGACGAAACGGAACGGCCGCGGCCGTACAGTCATTCGCGTGAGCCGCGTTGCGCCCCTTGCTCCGCCGTGGAGCGAGGAAGATGCCGCCAGCATCAACAGCTGGGGTCACCCGGACCGCTCCTACGAGCCGCTGCTTCTGGTGCGTTGCCTGCAGCGCCATCCTGCGCTGGCCAGTCGACTGCGCAAGCTCGGCGAATCCCTTTACATCGCAGCACTTTTGCCGCCCCGGACCCGCACGATCGCGATCCTTCGCATCTGCGCGCTCGTGGGCTGTGAGTACGAGTGGGGCGGGCAGGCGGCGTTCTGGGGCCCGATCGCGGGCGTCAGCGACGACGAGTGCGACGCGCTGGTGACCGGCGGTGCGGACGACCCCCGGCGGCCCGAGTGGAGCCCGGAGGACCGGACGCTGATCGAGGCGGTGGACGAACTGGAGCGCACCGGCTCGTGGTCGGAGTCGACTTGGATAGCACTGGGCGCGCTTCCTTGACGACGAGCAGCGGATCGAATTGCTCACGGCCGTCGGCTGGTATCGCACGATCTGCACGCTGTGCAACGCACTCGCGCTTCCGGCGGAGGGCTGGATGCGGCCCTGGCCGTCAGCTCGCTGACCGGTCCCTGCCTAAGTCTCCTTTAAGGCCCGGGTGCTGATTGTTTCAGCAGCGGCAGCAGCAGCCGTCGCGGCATGAACTGAAACAGCCGAGCGCTGAGTTGGCTTGGCAGCCCAGGGATTACGGTTCCACGATCGCCGTCGAGCGCGTCGATTGCGGTGCGCGCCACATCGCGCGCCGGCGTCCACAGAAACTTCGGGAAAGCGTCGGCGAAGGTCCGCTCGTCCATGCCGGCGCTCTTCAGGAACTCGGTGCGCACCGGCCCCGGGTTCAGCAGCGCGACGGTGACACCGGTGCCGGCGAGTTCGCCACGCAGTCCTTGGGTGTAGGTGATCACGAACGCCTTGCTGGCGGCGTAACCGGCCTGGCCCGGGAAGGGGTGGTAGCCCGCGGTGGATCCGACGTTGAGGATCGCGCCTCGTCCGCGGGGCACCATCTGCTGGACCGCGCGGGTGGTCAGGTCGATGACGGCCTCGACATTGACCCGCACCTGGGCGATCTCGTCGTCGACAGACGCATTCGTCACTGCCCCGATGGTGCCGATGCCGGCGTTGTTGACCAGGATGTCGGCCGTCAGGCCGCGACGGTCGACCTCGTCGAAGAGTCCGGAGCGAGCAGCGGAATCCGCGACGTCGCAGGCGATCACCTCGACCCGGACGCGGCCCGCGAGTTCGTCGGCCAGCTCGCGCAGCCGATCTTCGCGGCGCGCGACAAGCGTGACACCGTGCCCGCGATCGGCGAGCTCACGCGCGATGGCGGCGCCGATGCCCGACGATGCCCCGGTGACGACGGCGGTGCTGCTGGGCGATGGAGTCGGAAGAGCCACCCGTCGAACTTACAAGGCCGCCGAGTGCGCGCGGGCCTTTACGACCGCCGGCGCACGAAAAAGCCCGGCTCCTCGTGAGAGCCGGGCTTTTTCGTTGAGGGACTTAGAAGTCCATACCGCCCATGCCACCGGTCGGGTCGCCCGCAGGAGCGGACGCCTTCTCCGGCTTGTCGGCGACGACGGCCTCGGTGGTCAGGAACAGCCCCGCGATGGACGCCGCGTTCTGCAGCGCCGAACGGGTCACCTTGACCGGGTCGGCGACGCCGGCCTTCAGCAGGTCCTCGTACTCATTGGTGGCGGCGTTCAGGCCGGTGCCGGCCTTCGAGTTGCGCACCTTCTCGGCGACAACGCCGGGCTCCAGCCCGGAGTTGAAGGCGATCTGCTTCAGCGGAGCTTCCAGCGCCACGCGGACGATGTTGGCACCAGTGGCCTCGTCGCCCTTGAGCTTGAGCTCGTCCAGGGCCGGAGCCGCCTGCAGCAGGGCCACGCCACCACCGGCGACGATGCCCTCCTCGACGGCGGCCTTGGCGTTGCGGACCGCGTCCTCGATGCGGTGCTTGCGCTCCTTGAGCTCCACCTCGGTGGCAGCTCCGGCCTTGATCACCGCAACACCGCCGGCCAGCTTGGCCAGGCGCTCCTGCAGCTTCTCGCGGTCGTAGTCGGAGTCGCTGTTCTCGATCTCGGCGCGGATCTGGGCCACCCGTCCGGCGATGGCGTCGGTGTCACCGGCGCCCTCGACGATGGTGGTCTCGTCCTTGGTGATGACCACCTTGCGGGCCTTGCCCAGCAGCGAGACGTCGGCGGTCTCCAGGGAGAGGCCGACCTCCTCGCTGACGACCTGACCACCGGTGAGGATGGCCATGTCCTGCAGCATCGCCTTGCGGCGGTCACCGAAGCCGGGGGCCTTGACCGCCACCGACTTGAAGGTGCCACGGATCTTGTTGACGACCAGGGTGGACAGTGCCTCGCCCTCGACGTCCTCGGCGATGATCAGCAGCGGCTTGCCGCCCTGAATGACCTTCTCCAGCAGCGGCAGCAGGTCCTTGACGGTCGACACCTTGGAGCTGACCAGCAGGATGTAGGGGTCCTCCAGGACCGCTTCCTGACGCTCGGCGTCGGTGACGAAGTAGCCCGAGATGTAGCCCTTGTCGAACCGCATGCCCTCGGTGAGCTCGAGCTGCAGGCCGAAGGTGTTGGACTCCTCGACGGTGATGACGCCCTCGTTGCCGACCTTGTCCATCGCCTCGGCGATCAGGTCGCCGATCGACTGGTCGCCGGCCGAGATGCCCGCGGTAGCAGCGATCTGCTCCTTGGTCTCGACGTCCTTGGCCGACTTCAGCAGGGTCTCGGTGATCTTCTCGACGGCCTTCTCGATGCCGCGCTTGAGACCCAGCGGGTTGGCGCCGGCCGCAACGTTGCGCAGACCTTCTTTGACCAGCGCCTGGGCCAGCACGGTGGCCGTCGTGGTGCCGTCACCGGCGACGTCGTCGGTCTTCTTGGCGACTTCCTTGACCAGCTCGGCGCCGATCTTCTCGTACGGGTCCTCCAGCTCGATCTCCTTGGCGATGGACACACCATCGTTGGTGATCGTGGGAGCGCCCCACTTCTTCTCCAGGACGACGTTGCGGCCCTTGGGGCCCAACGTCACCTTTACCGCGTCGGCGAGGGCGTTCAGACCCCGCTCGAGGCCGCGACGGGCCTCTTCGTCGTACGCAATTGTCTTGGCCATTGCGAAGTGATTCCTCCGGATTGGGGATGACTCGGGGTGACCACGTGTGGGCCACCCGATACTTATGCTGGCCGGGCACAGTGCCCGCGACGGACGACCGTATCTGTTGGTCTCACCGTCCCGACCTAGCACTCACGCATCGCGAGTGCCAATGTCATTCTTAGCACTCGCCCATGTCGAGTGCAAGAAGAGGTAACCGCTATCGCCCAGCGCGCAAACCGTCGACGACGACGTCGGTAACCCGCTCAGCCAACTCCGCGTTGTAGGCCTCCATCGCCTGGCATCCGACCATGATCGCCTTGACTTCGCGCACGCCGATGTCCTGGCGCGCGGTGCCCGCCCGCTGCGCGGCGCGCAGCAGCTCGTCGAGCATGGCAAGGAAGGCGTCTTCGGCGTTGGGCGCGGCGGTGGCGATGTCGATGCCGAATCCGGCCAGGGCGTCGACCAGGCCGCGGTCCCCCGCCCCCCACTGCAGCACGATCGAGCGGAGGTAGGTGAAGAGCGCCTCGCCGGGCCCGTCGGATTCCAGCAGGGCGCGCCCGTCGTCGACCAGGCGCTGCATGCGGTCTTCGATGACCGCCCGAAACAGCGCCTCCTTGGTCGGGAAATGCCGGTAGACGGTGCCGGCCCCGACATCGGCCCGCCGTGCGATCTCGTCGATGGGCACCGACAAGCCCTCGGCCGCAAAGGTGTCGTAGGCGACTTCCAGCACGCGCGCACGATTGCGCGCCGCGTCGGCACGCAGCGGACGTTCGGGCTGCGCCATTTATTCACCACCCATCGGTTGACAAAACGGGGCGTGCGTTCCGTATAGTGAAGCCAACCGGAGCGCTCGCCCCGTTTACTTTACTAGTGAGGAGTTTGCCATGGCGAACTGGACAGCCGCGGACATTCCCGACCAGACGGGTCGTGTCGTCGTGATCACCGGAGCCAACACCGGCCTGGGCTACGAAACCGCCGCCGCGCTCGCCGCGCATGGCGCCCACGTGGTGCTGGCGGTGCGCAATCTCGACAAGGGCAAGGACGCGGCCGCACGCATCACCGCCCAGAGTCCACACGCCGATGTCGAGCTGCAGGAGCTCGACCTGACGTCGCTGGCGTCCATCCGGTCCGCCGCGGAGCAGCTGCGGTCCGCGCACGACCGCATCGACCTGCTGATCAACAACGCGGGGGTGATGTGGACGCCGAAGTCCACCACCAGCGACGGCTTCGAGCTGCAGTTCGGCACCAACCACCTCGGCCACTTCGCCTTCACCGGCCTGCTGCTGGATCGACTGTTGCCGGTCGCCGGGTCCCGGGTCGTGACGGTCAGCAGCGTCGGCCACCGCATTCGCGCCGGCATCCATTTCGACGACCTGCAATGGGAACGCAGCTACAGCCGGGTCGGCGCCTACGGGCAGGCCAAGCTGGCCAACCTGCTGTTCACCTACGAACTGCAGCGGCGGCTGGCGCCGCAGGGGACGACGATCGCCGCGGCGGCCCACCCCGGCGGCTCGCGCAGCGAGCTGACCCGCAACCTGCCTCCCTTACTCACGGCCGTCTCGTCGGTGCTGATGCCGCTCTTCCAGGGAGCGGATATGGGCGCCCTGCCGAGCCTGCGTGCCGCGACCGACCCCGGCGTGCTGGGCGGCCAGTACTACGGCCCCGACGGCTTCGGCGAGCAACGCGGCTACCCCAAGGTCGTGTCGTCCAGCGACAAGTCGCACGACGTCGACGTGCAGCGCCGGTTGTGGGCGGTCTCGGAGGAGCTCACCGGGGTGGTGTATCCGGTCGACTGACGGTCAGCGCAGATCGAGCAGCTGCTCGTAGAACCCGCCAAAACCGCGCGGGCGGTCGACCAGATGGATCTCGAGGATCCAGTGGCACGGCCGCCCGCCGCGGTCGTCGCGCCGCATGCGGCTTATCCGAGCCGGGCGTGATGTACCACTCACGGCCATCGCCGACGATTTTCTTGTGCGGAAACTCGCCCACCAAATGGCCGGCGATGGGGCTGCCCCATTCGAAACCCTCGGCGCGGGCCATGCCGACGACGTAGTCGAACAACTCGGCGCCGGTGACCTCGGAATGACTGTCGAAATAGTCGTGCCCGGCCTGCCACACCCGCGGAAGCGCGTCGCGCACAGCGGCTTTTCCCCGGATCGTCGCCCAGCACGAAGGTGCGGCCGAAGTCGGCTTCCCACTCCTCGAAGATCGGGCCCAGGTCCAGGAAGGCGATGTCGTCGTCGGCGATCACCCGGTCCGGCGGATGCTCCTTGAAGGGCTGCAACGTGTTCTCGCCGGCCCGCACTATCCGCCGGTGCCAGTGCCGGGTCACGCCGAACATTTCCGCGGCCAGGTCGCGGATCTCGTCGGACAACGTCTGCTCTGCCACGCCGGGCCGGATCATGGCGCGTCGTTCGATCTCGTCGAACAATTGCGCCGCCTTGTCCTGGGCGTCGAGCAGTCGTTGCACTCGCACTTGTTCTCGGCTTGTTCGATGCGGTCGGCCCCTCCACACCCGCGATGCTAACTGGCAGGCTGGGCGGGTGTCCCTCGTCGTGCCGCCCTACCCGCCGCCCCGATACACCGCCGACGAGCCGGAGGTCAGCGCCTGGCTCAAACGCGCCGACTCGCCGCCGGACTACGAGACCTCCGGGGTCAAGTACCACTACCTCGCCAACCAGCAGGCCACCGACGGCGACTACGGCCTCTACCGGGTCGATATCGCCCCGGCCGGCGGCGGGCCCCCGGCCCACTTTCACCGGGCTATGTCCGAGGCGTTCTTCGTGCTCTCCGGGACGATGAAGCTCTACGACGGCACCGAGTGGACCGACGGCCGTCAAGGCGACTTCCTCTACGTCCCGCCGGGCGGGATCCATGGTTTCCGCAACGAGGCCGACGAACCGGCTGTCGATCCTGATGCTGTTCGCGCCGGGCGCGCCGCGCGAGGCCTACTTCGAGGGTTTCGCCGCCCTGGCCGACATGAGCGACGACGAACGCAGCGACTGGTTCGTCCGGCACGACAACTACTGGATCTGAGCCGTCAGGTCCCCGCTCACGTAGTGCTGCAGGTTGGGGGTGATGGCGGCGATCACCTCGTCGTCCGTCATCGACGCGATGGGTTCGATTTTCCAGACGTAGCGCATCAGCGCGAAGCCCATCATTTGTGACGAGATGAGCCCGCTGCGGATCAGGCGGTCGCGTTCGTCGCCGCCGAGTTCCGACACGCCCATCAGGTTGCCCTCCACGACGCGGCGCAGCTTCTCGCGGGTGGCCGGTTCGTGCGCGGCGGTCTGCAGGATGGCCCGCAAGGTCGGCCCGACCTCGTCGTCGGCCCAGGCCGCCAGCAGCAGCGTGATCAGCGCGGCGCCGAGCTGATCGATCGGTGTGGTCCACACTTTGGCGACGCTTTCCAGCCATTTCGGCGGCGGGTTCGTCGCGGCATCCAGCAGGCCTTCTTTCGAGCCGAAGTAGTGGTAGACCAGCGCGGGATCGACGTCGGCCGCTCGCGCGACCGCGCGGATGGTGGTTCCGGCCCAGCCGTGATCGGCGAACTCGTCACGGGCGGCGGCGACGATCCGCGCGGCCAGCACCCCGCGTTCATCCCGCGGTCCCGGAGTTATCGACTTCTTCGGCATAAGTTTCATCATAGCGTGAATTTCCTCTTGCGTTGAGACTTGTTTCAACGTAGCGTGAGACTCAGAGTTTCAACGAACCGTGAAAACCAGGAGAAGGCCATGAGCACCACCCCCGAACCTCGACGTCGTGGTCGTCGGCGGCGGACCCGTCGGCCTGGTCGCCGCCGCCGAACTCGCCCGCCGCGGCGTCCGCGTGCGGGTGATCGACAAGCTGGCCCAACCGACCGACCAGTCCCGCGCGATCGCGGTGCACGCCCGCAGCCTGGACATGTTCGACCGGATGGGCATCGTCGACGAGATGGTGAGCACCGGCATCAAGGCCAGGGCGATGCAGATGTACACCGGGCAACGCAAGCTGTTCCGCGTGCCGCTCGATGGGGTCGACAGTGCGTTTCCGTTCATGTTGACCACCGCACAGACCGAGACCGAGCGCGTGCTGGGCGATCACCTGCGGTCGCTCGGAGTCACCGTCGACCGCGGCATCGAGCTGGTCGCGCTGAGCCAGGACGCCGACGCGGTGCATCTCACCCTGCGCCGCGGAGACGGATCCACCGAGCAGGTCAGCGCGTCCTGGGTGATCGGCGCCGACGGCGGGCACAGCACGGTTCGCAAGATGGTCGGCACCAAGCTCGCCGGTTCCTTTGTCGGCGAACGCTTCCTGCTCGGCGACGTCGACGCCGAGCACCAGCTGGACCTGGACTCCGTGCATACCTTCTTCGCTGCCGACGGTCCGGTGGTGGTGCTGCCGATGGCGCGGCGGCCGGATGCGGTTCCTCGCCCAGGTGCACGACGCGCCGGGTGCCCCGATCAACGTGCATCCGACCCAAGAAGATCTACAGGCGATCATCGACCGACGCATCGGCGGCATCCGAGTGCTCCGCTCACATTGGCTGACCTGCTTCGAGATCCGCCACGCGCGGGTGCCCGCCTACCGCTGGGGCCGGGTCTTCCTGGCCGGCGACGCCGCCCACATCCACAGTCCGGCCGGCGGCCAGGGCATGAACACCGGCATGCAGGACGCGTTCAACCTGGCCTGGAAACTGGCGGCGGTGATCAACGGCGACGGCGGCGAAACATTGTTGGACAGTTATCAGGCCGAACGCCTCCCGGTCGCCGACGACGTCATCGCGTTCACCAGTCGGCTCACCAAGATCGGCACGCTGTCCGGCGTGCCGCGCCGGATCCGCGACGTGGTGGTGCGGATGCTTTCCCATGTCCCCGCGGCGCGACGAGCCATGGCCGAAGTCAACGAGGAGGTCAACGTCAACTACCGGAAGAGCCCGATCGCCGTCGGCTCGTCGCCGCCGGCACGCCAAAGTGGCCGCCGGCGAACATGTTCCGCACATGACCGACCCGGAGCTGCAGAAGCAACTGCGCGCCGCATGCGCACACCACCGGCCACACCGTGCTCACCGTCTCTGCAGGACAGGTGGCACCCGCCGCCGGCGGTCCCGGCCAGACGCAGGTGCTGGTCACCGATTGCGACGCGCCGGTGGCCGGGTACGACACCGTCATCGCCGACCCGAAAGGCTTTGTAGCACAACGATTCGGACTCAACAACGGCGGCCGCGTCGTGATCCGCCCGGACGGCTACATCGGGGCCGTCGCCGCCCTCGACGACACGACAACCATCGCCGACTACTTCGCCAACGTAAGGAGCTGAACCACCATGTACACCTACGACATCGACGCCGCGGACATGTTCAACGACCGCACCCACCAGTTCGAGAAGTTCGGCATCCCGCTCGACGACATCGAGCGGGTCCGGGCCGCCGTCACCGACATGTGGGCCGACGCGCCCGGCGGCTGGACCTACGAATGGTCGAAGCTGGCCAAGGAATACGCCGATCGCGGCGACCACTACCTGGCGTCGCTGCTCTACGGCTGCGCGAAGTTCCCGTGCCTGACCGACCCGGCGCGGGTACGGGCCCTGCAACAACCAGCTCGAGCAATTCCAGTTGGCGGCCAAGGACTTCCCGGTGACCTTCGAGCGCCGCATCATCACGGTCCCCTACCGCGGCGGCACCGTCGAGGTGCCCGTCCACCTCTACTCCACCGACGGCGACTACGCGGCGCGGCCGGTGCTGATCGCCAGCGGCGGGGTGGACACCTGGAAGATGGACATCCACCCGTGGTGGGTCGGGTTCACCGATGAGCGCCGGAGTCACGACCTGGCCTTCGACCACCCCGGCACCGGCGAAACGGCGATCCCGCTCGACGAGCACGCCGACGAGGTGATCCGCGGAATCGCCGACTACGCACGAACGCTCGGCGACGGCAGAGTGGCGCACTTCGGCGCCTCGTTCGGCGGGAACTTCTCCGCGATGTCGGGACTGGCCGGGATCGTCGACGCCGCCGTCGATCTCGGCGGCCCGGTCGTCGAGTCGTTCGAGCCGGAGAACCTCACGAACCTGCCCTACGGCATGCACGACATCATCGGCAACGCCATGCACTGGGACCACTCGCCCACCCTGGACGAGCTCAGCGCCGGCCTCGGACAGCTCAACCGTGCAGAATCTGCTTGCCCAGCAACGCAATTCGGCGATGCTGGTCGTCAACGGCGCCGACGATTACTTCATCCCGCAGTCGGACACCCTGGTCTTCCAGGACCGCCCGAATACCGAGGTACACCTGATCGAGGGCACCGGTCACGTCGCGATGAGCAAGGCCCCCGAGGTGGTGCCGATGATCATCGGCTGGCTGCGCACACATTCACCGACGACTACGCGCGCAGTTCGTAGTCCTCGTCGACCAGCGTGCGGGTGCGCTCGAAGAATGTCCGCCCGCTGTAGGGCAGTTGGGTGACGACCTTGCCACTGGGATGGCGAAAGTAGTTGGTGCAGGCCGTCCAGACCTTGCCCTCCATCGCGGCCTGGAGCTCGTCGTTGTAGCGCCGCTGCGCATCGGGTGTGACCTCGATGGTGCGCGCACCGTGACCGCCCATCACGTCGAGCATCTGGCGGATGAACGTCGTCTGCGCCTCGTGGATGTAGATGATCGAGTTGACGCCATTTGTGTTGGGGCCGTAGAGCATAAAGAAGTTAGGGTAGCCGGCTATCAGCGTGCCCAGGTAGGCTTCGGCGCCGTCGCTCCAGTCGTCGCGCAGCTGGCGACCGCCAGTTC
The DNA here is from genome assembly GCA_963832935.1 of uncultured Actinomycetota bacterium. GTDB lineage: Bacteria > Actinomycetota > Actinomycetes > Mycobacteriales > Mycobacteriaceae > Mycobacterium. Next base: position 345,534 of record CAWHWA010000002.1, on the reverse strand, counting down.
CGTACACGTCGATGCTGGCCAGGTAGTCGGCGGCTTTGAACCCGGTGCCGTAGATGATGGTGTCGACGCGGTGCTCGACGCCGTCGGCGGTGCGCACTCCGCGTTCGGTGAGCTCGGCGATCGCGGTCGTTTCCAGGTTGACGTTGGGCAACCCGAACGTGGGGTACCAGTCCCGCGACATCAGCGGCCGCTTACAGCCGACCGGGTAGTCCGGCGTCAGCTTGGCGCGCAGTTCGGGGTCGGCGATCTTGCGCATCAGGTAGCTGCGGGCAAGTTCGGTCGCCTCGCGAGTCTGCGTGGCGTCGACGTCGAAGCTGGATGTCTCGTAGGCGTCGAAGATCTCGTCGCGCAGTTTCTGTGCCGCCGCCGGATCGCGTTCGAACTCTTCGTGCTGCTCGGGGCTGAACGGAAAATCGAACCGGGGTGAGATCCAGATCGGGGTCCGCTGAAAGACGGTGAGATGAGCGGTTTTTGGGGCGATCGCAGGAACGTACTGAATAGCACTGGCGCCCGTGCCGATCGACGCGACCCGCTCCCCTGCCGTCGACTTGCGGTGATCCCACCGCGCGGAGTGAAAGTGTCGGCCCCGAAACCGCTGCGCCCCAGGAATATCGGGAATGTGAGGCACATCGAGCATTCCGACCGCGCTGACCACGGCATCGAAGTCGTGCTGCTGACCGTCGTCGGTGACCAGCGTCCAGCGCCGGTGGGAATCCGACCAGCGCACCGTCGTGATCGCAGTGTTGGGCCGCAGGTGTGGACCCAGCCCGTGCTCGGCGGCCACCTTTTCGAGATAGGCCAGGATCTCGGGCTGGTTCGCGTAGGTCTTGCTCCATCGCGGGTTGAGGGCGAACGAGTACGAGTACAGATGTGACGGGACATCGCAGGCCGCACCCGGAAAAGTGTTGTGCCGCCAGGTGCCTCCGAATCCGTCGGCGCGGTCGAAGATGGTGAAGTCGTAGCCACCCGCGGCGAGCTGGATTCCCATCGCGATGCCCCCGGCGCCCGCGCCGATGACCCCGACGCGCGGCTTCAATCCCATTGCGCGAAGTAGGGTCGCTCGGGCCGGCTCTTCTCCACGAGGATGAACACCACGCCCCACGGATCGACGAACCAGGTGGTGCGCACGCGCGCGACGTCGGCGATTCCGCTGACGAGGAAGCGGACTCCTTTGCTCTCGAGTTCGGCCCGGGTGGCGTCGAGATCCTCACAGATCAGCCCGACGTGCGAGAGCCCGTGGTCGGTCAGGGCCGCGGTGGTTCGCTGATCGCCACCGTCCACGTTGAGGTACTCGATCACCTCCAGCACGCGGTCGCTGCCGTCTCCGAAGCCGACGATGGCCGCCTTCATCGTGGGATCCGATACCAGCTCACCCATGTCGTTGCGAATGGCATTACCGGCCATGACATACGGCGGCGAGAGCACACGCAGGCCCAATACATCTCGGTAGAAGGCCACCGCGGCCTCACAATCCGGGACGCACACCCCGGTGTGGGCCAACCCGGTAATCACGTTCTCGACTCTACGTCGGGCGGCGCCGATCGGGAGTGCGTCGGCTTCGAAATCTGACAGGCCGATAATGGCCGAGTGCGTTCAGTCGAAGAACATCAACGCGTCGTAGCTGACATGATCAGCGCCCGCCCCGCCGTCACGGTGCCGCTGACGGAGGCGCAAGGCCTGGTCCTGGCCGACGACGTGGTCGCCCGGCTGGCGCTGCCGGTTTTCGACAACTCCGCGATGGACGGATACGCGGTGTACGCCGAGGACACGGCCGACGCCACACCCGAACGCCCGGTGGTGTTGCCGGTCGCCGAGGACATCCCGGCCGGACGCACCGACCAATTGACGCTGCAACCCGGAACCGCGCACCGGATCATGACCGGGGCGCCGGTGCCGGCGGGCACGACGGGGATTGTGCCGGTCGAAGAACACCGACGGCGGCGTGGACTCGGTGGCCATCCGGGAGGCCTCGCAACCCGGCAAGCACATCCGCCGAGCGGGCGAAGACGTGGCACCGGGCACCACCGTCCTGCGCAAGGGCCAGGTCGTGACCCCCGCGGTGCTGGGCCTGGCCGCGGCGCTGGGATTGGCCGGGCTGCCGGTGATCCCGCGGCAGCGGGTGCTGGTGATCTCGACCGGGACGGAGCTGGTGATGCCGGGCACCCCGCTGCAGCCCGGACAGATCTACGAGTCCAACTCGATCATGCTGGCCGGGGCGGTACGTGAGGCGGGCGCGGATGTGATCGCCGTCGCGACCGCCGAAGACGACGTCGCGCAGTTCAGCTCTCTTCTCGATCGGCACGCGGGGAACGCCGATTTGATCATCACCAGCGGCGGAGTCAGCGCCGGCGCCTACGAGGTGGTCAAGGACGCGTTCGGCCGCGAAGGTGACCAGGGGGTCGAATTCGTCAAGGTGGCAATGCAACCCGGGATGCCGCAGGGCGTCGGCCGGGTCGCCGGCACGACGATCGTCACCCTGCCCGGCAACCCGGTCAGCGCGCTGGTGTCCTTCGAGGTGTTCATCCGCCCCGCGCTGCGCACGGCCATGGGCCTGCCGGACCCGCACCGTCCGCACCGGCCCGCCGTCCTCGCCGAGTCGCTGACCTCGCCGCGAGGCAAACGCCAGTTCCGCCGGGCGATACTCGACGCGGGCAGCGTGATCAGCTACGGGCCGCCGGCCTCACACCATCTGCGGTGGCTGGCGTCGGCGAACAGCCTGCTGGATATCCCCGAAGATGTGGTGGAAGTGTCCGCCGGAACCGAGCTGCAGGTCTGGGATCTGAGCTAGCCGCTTCCCCGCCCCCACGGCTCCGTAAGATGACGCGCGTGGCACGACGCCCCCGCCCCGATGACGCGCGGCACATGCTCGATTTGGTGCGCGAAACCATTCCTCCAGTGCATCCCGCGGGGCTGCCCTTCATCTCCGCCGGCCTGGCGGTGGCACTCGCCGGACGCAACGTCCGGTGGCTGCGCCGAACGGGTCTGCTGGCCGCGGGAGCCTGCGCGGCCTTTTTCCGCCACCCGCCGCGGGTGCCGCCCACCCGGCCCGGTGCCATCGTCGCGCCCGCCGACGGGGTGGTCTGCCTGGTCGATTCCGCGGCCCCGCCCGCGGAACTGAGCATGGGCGACGCGCCGCTGCCCCGGGTCAGCATTTTCCTGTCGATATTGGACGCCCACGTGCAACGCGCCCCGGTCACGGGCGAAGTGGTCGCCGTGCAACACCGGCCCGGCCGGTTCGGGTCGGCCGACCTGGCCTCGGCGAGCGACGAGAACGAACGCACCAGCGTGCGAATCCGGACGGCCGGCGGTGCCGACGTGGTCGCGGTGCAGATCGCCGGGCTGGTCGCGCGCCGCATCGTGTGCAACGCGCACGTCGGGGACAAGCTGTCGATCGGCGACACCTACGGCCTGATCCGGTTCGGGTCCCGGCTGGACACCTATTTGCCGCCGGGCTCCGAACCCGTTGTCAAAGTGGGCCAGCGCGCCGTTGCCGGCGAGACGGTATTGGCCGATCTGCCATGATCAGCCGCCCTCGCGGCAGGCCCGCGGTCAACCTGCAGATCCTGCCCAGCGCGATGACGGTGCTGTCCATCTGTGCCGGCTTGACCTCGATCAAGTTCGCCCTCGAGCACCAGCCGAAAGCGGCGATGGCGCTGATCGCCGCGGCGGCGATTCTCGACGGACTGGACGGCCGGGTGGCCCGCATCCTGGACGCGCAGTCACGGATGGGCGCGGAAATCGATTCGCTGGCCGATGCGGTGAACTTCGGCGTCACGCCCGCGATCGTCGTCTACGTGACGCTGCTGTCGGCGTCGCCGGCCGGCTGGATCGTGGTGCTGCTCTACGCGGTGTGCGTGGTGCTGCGGCTGGCGAGGTTCAACGCGCTGCAGGACGACGGCACCCGGCCGGCCTACGCGCGCGAATTCTTCGTCGGGATGCCCGCGCCGGCGGGCGCGATCTCGATGATCGGTCTCGATCGGGCTCAATCTGCAATTCGGCGCGGGCTGGTGGTCGTCGCCGGTGTTCCTGTGCATCTGGATCGCCGGGACGTCGATGCTGATGATCAGCAAGATCCCGATGCGCAAGATGCACGCGGCGGCGGTGCCGCCGAACTGGGCGGCCCCGCTGCTGGCGTTGCTGGCGATCTGCGCGGCGGCGGCGGTGCTGGCCCCCTACGTCTTGATCTGGGTGATCATCGTCGCCTACCTCTGCCACGTCCCGTTCGCGGTGCGCAACCAGCGCTGGCTGGCCGCGCACCCCGAGGTGTGGGATGAAAAGCCCGAGCAACGGCGCGCCGTGCGGCGCGCGGGCCGCCGCGCCGGACCCAACCGCCGGCCGATAGCCCGGTTGGGGAGAACGCGCGGTCGATCGATGGCGCGGCTGGGGCTGCGTAAGCCGGGTGGGCGCTTGCCATGACAGGGCCCGGCGCGGCGTCCAGGCAGCTGACGCTGACCGCCCGGCTGAACACCTCAGCCGTCGACTCACGCCGTGGCGTCATCAGAATGCACCCGAATGCCGTTGCTGCCCTTGGTATCCGGGAGTGGGATGCGGTATCCCTGACGGGTTCGCGAACCACCGCCGCGGTGGCGGGACTGGCCGACCAGGGCACCCCGGTGAGTACGGTGCTGCTCGACGACGTGACGCTGTCCAACGCCGGGCTGCGGGAGGGCACCGCGGTGATCGTCAGCGCGGTCACGGTTTACGGCGCGCGGTCGGTGACGCTGAATGGCTCTTCGCTTGCCACCCAATCGATTACATCGGCCCACCTCCGACAGGCCCTGCTCGGCAAGGTGATGACTGTGGGCGACGCGGTGTCGCTGCTGCCCCGCGACCTCGGTCCCGGCACCTCGACGTCGGCAGCCAGCCGGGCGCTGGCGTCGGCAGTCGGGATCAGCTGGACCTCGGAGCTGCTGACCGTCACCGGCGTGGACCCCGACGGACCGGTGAGCGTACAGCCCAACTCTTCGGTTGCCTGGGGCGACGGGGTTGCGATCGGCGCCGGGGCCGCGGCGCACCGGCCAGAACGGATCGGCATCGCGAATCCCGCCATCCACGTCGACGATCTCAAGGGGTCCCAGACGCAGGCCGGCAAGCTCACCGAATGGCTCAAGCTTGCCCTCGATGAACCGCACCTACTGAAAACCCTTGGCGCCGACGACCAATTTAGGTGTGCTGGTGTCGGGGCCGGCCGGCGTCGGCAAGACCACGATGGTGCGCGCGGTGTGCGCGGGTCGCAGGCTGGTCGAGTTCGACGGCCCGGAGGTGGGCGCGCTGGCCGCCGAGGACCGGCTCAAAACGGTGGCCGCTGCGGCGACCGCGGTCCGCGACGGCGGCGGCGTGCTGCTGATCACCGATGCCGACGCGCTACTGCCGGCGACCGCGGAGCCGGTGGCCGCCCTCATCCTCGCCGAGCTGCGCAGCGCGGTGGCCACCGACGGCGTGGCGTTGATCGCCACCTCCGCGCGACCCGACCAGCTCGATCCGCGGCTGCGCTCCCCCGAGCTGTGCGACCGCGAACTGGGCTTACCACTCCCCGACGCGGCCACCCGCAGGGCGCTGCTGGAGACGCTGCTGAAATCCGTGCCGACTGGCGAACTCAATCTCGATGAGATTGCAGGCCGCACACCAGGTTTCGTCGCCGCCGACCTGGCCGCTCTGGTGCGGGAGGCGGCGCTGCGGGCGGCGTCGCGGGCCAGTGCCGACGGTCAACCACCGAAGCTGAACCAGGAAGATCTGGTCGGCGCGCTGAGCGTCATCCGGCCGCTGTCCCGCTCGGCCAGCGAGGAGCTGACCATCGGAAACGTGACGCTCGACGACGTCGGCGACATGATCGAAGCCAAGCAGGCGTTGACCGAAGCGGTGCTGTGGCCGTTGCAGCATCCCGATACCTTCGCGCGCCTGGGAGTCGATCCGCCCCGCGGAGTGCTGCTCTACGGGCCGCCCGGCTGCGGCAAGACCTTCGTGGTCCGCGCGCTGGCCAGCACCGGACAGCTGAGCGTGCACGCCGTCAAAGGCTCTGAGCTGATGGACAAATGGGTGGGCTCCTCGGAGAAGGCGGTCCGCGAATTGTTCCGTAGGGCACGCGATTCGGCACCGTCGCTGGTGTTCCTCGACGAGGTGGACGCGCTGGCACCCCGGCGGGGTCAGAGCTTCGACTCGGGCGTGACCGACCGGGTGGTGGCGGCGCTACTCACCGAACTCGACGGCATCGACCCGCTGCGTGATGTCGTGGTGCTGGGCGCCACCAACCGCCCCGATCTGATCGACCCCGCGCTGCTGCGCCCGGGCCGGCTGGAACGACTGGTATTCGTTGAACCGCCCGACGCGGCCGCCCGCCGCGAAATCCTGCGGACCGCAGCGAAATCCATTCCGCTGAGCGCCGACGTCGATCTCGACGACATCGCCGCCGAACTCGACGGGTACAGCGCGGCCGACTGCGTGGCCCTGCTGCGCGAGGCCGCACTCACCGCGATGCGGCGCTCCATCGATGTCGCCGATGTCACCGCCGCCGACCTCGAGGCAGCCCGCAAAACCGTGCGACCGTCACTGGACCCCACCCAGTTGGAGTCACTACGGGCGTTCGCCAAAGCTCCTTAGCAAACGCACGCATAAGCGCGCCACAGCGCATTCCCAGTTTCCGCGTGTAACCACGTCGTATACATCTTCTGAGAAGTGTTCCGGGTCACGGGTTCCGAGAAGTGTTCCGGGTCACGGGTTCCGAGAAGTGTTCGGGATCACGGGTTCCGAGAAGTGTTCGGGATCACGGACTTTCGAGGAGGAATCGGATGAACGCCGAGCGGTGCGGCCTCGTGAGACCGGCATGATCGCGGTTCAGCCCTCTCCCGGGATCGTCCTCATCGGTTCCGGGCGCCGGGCGGCATCGCTGCTCAAATGGCGTGATCTCGCGCCAACGAGCCGGGTCATGGTGGTAGCCACCACGGTGTCGATGGTCGCTTTCCTCGACGTCACCGTCGTGAACCTGGCACTGCCGGCCACGGCGCGTGACCTCGGCGGAGGCCTCTGTTTGCAGCAATGGGTGGTCGACGGCTATCTGCTGGCGCAGGCGGCCATGATTCTGCCGGGCGGCTCCATCTCCGATCTCTTCGGGCGAGTGCCGGTCATCCGTTTCGGGCTGGTGGCCTTCGGGACCGGTTCGCTGCTGGCGGCCAGCGCGGCCTCGCCGGTCATGCTGATCGCCGGGCGCGTCATCCAAGGGCTCGGTGCGGCGTTCTTGGTCCCCGGGTCCCTCGCTTTGATCAATTCCACGTTCGACCGCGCAGATCGTCCCGCGGCCATCGGGTCCTGGACCGCGTGGACAGGTACCGCTTTCGCGCTCGGCCCGCTGCTGGGCGGCTTGGCCGTGGACTATCTCAGTTGGCGATGGATCTATGCCTTGTCGGCGGTCCCGATGGTCATCGGTTTCGCGTTGACGTTTTGGTTGCGCCCCGTGCAGTCCCTGGATTCAAGACCCACGCGCCATGCCCGCCTCGACGTTGCCGGGGCCGCCTTGTCGGCCGTCGGGCTGGCCGGCACCGTGTATGCCCTCATCGAATCGAGGGACCACGGATGGGCCGATCCGCGCGTAGCCACGTCGCTGGTTGCCGGCGTCGTCACACTGCTGGCGTTCGTGGCCTGGCAGTGCCGCGCCGCGCACCCCTTAGTGCCGCCCAGCCTCTTCGCGATCCGCAACTTCGCGGGCGCCAGTGTCACCTCGGCATTCGTCTACGGAGCCGGCGCCATGGGCGTTCTGGCGATTTCGCTCTACACCCAGGAGGTCGCCGGTTATGGTGCGACGCTTGCGGGCCTGGCCACCCTGCCGACCCCGGTGATGTCGTTCCTGTTGGCCAAACGCGTCGGTGGCCTGGCCGCCCGGATCGGGCCCCGGATCTTCCTGATAGCGGGCCCGGCGCTGGCCGGGTTGGGTCTGCTGCTCATCCGCCCCGGTCACGGATTCAACATCGTCACCCATCTGCTGCCCGGGACGATCGTGCTGGCCATCGGTATGGCGCTGACCCTGACACCGCTGGCCGCGGCGAATCTGTCGTCCGTCGAGCCGGCCCGCAGCGGAGTCGCGGCAGCCATGCAAAACGTGGTGGGCCGGACGTCGGCGCTGAGTTCCGTGGCCTGCGTGGGACTGATCGCAAACGGCATGCTGACCGATACCAGCTTCGCCCGGCTGCTGCAGGTCGCTGCGTCGCTGTACTTCATCGGCGCGTTGGTCAGCGGCTTCTTTGTCACGGAGCCGATCTGTCCTATCAAACGCCTACCCGCGTTTGCCAAAGCTGTCTAGCATCGCGCGCACCGACGCCGCGACGTCGGCCTCCAGCCAGGACGGCATCGGCTCGTCGCGCGCGTGACGCCGGACGACGGCATAGGGCAGGTCGGAGACCGCGCGTGCGACGGCATCGATGGATCGGGAATCTTTGCGCCCATACAGTTTTCGGGCCAGGACGCCGACCCGCTCGATCAGCGGCGCGTTCATGGCGGCCACCGTCTCCTGAAATTGCGCGTCGGGCTCGTCGTCCAGCAGGTCACCCGGGCGGATCGTCAACAACAGCCGGGCGTCCTCCGGGATTTCCCGCGCGAAGCTGATCGCGGCCACCGCCATCGCGACCGCGGTTTCGGCCGGCGTATCGGCTGTGTCGGTCGCGCCGGTTTCTGAGGCCGCCATGGCCCGGGATTGGAAGCGTTCCAGCGCGCGCAACCACGCCGCCGTCAGGATGCCATCGCGGTTACCGAAACGGTGATACAGCGTGCCCGCCGGCGCACCGCTGGATTTCGCGATCGCCGCGACACTGGCCGCGCGCGGTCCGCCCTCGAGTACCAGCGCTCGGGCTGCGTCGAGGATCACATCGGTTTCATGCTTCCGCGGAGGTGCCATGATCTAGTACATTCCTTCCATATGGAACGATTACCCTATATTGATGAGCATGCCATAACCGTCGACGCGAATCCCGCAGAAGCGTGGTCGGCGCTGCTGCGCGTGATGTGTCGCGACCCGCACGATCCGTCCACCGTGCCAATCGGTTTCGTGCTCGACGAAGCACGGTATGCCGAACGGTTCGCGCTGAAAGGCCGCCACCCGTTCGCGGTCTATCGGTGGGTGTTCGAGTTGGACCCGCTAAACGGCATGGTGCCGGCGGGCCGCACCCGGGTGCGCGCGGCCACCTGGGCGGCCTTCCCCGGTGCACACGGGAAGATCTATCGAGCCCTGGTCATCGGCACCGGTGGACACCGTATCGCAGTCCGATGGACGCTGAAACGGATAGCAGCGGCCGCCTACGCCGAGCAAACCGAAACCGGCGAGACCCCGGCCGATTACACCGATGTCTTCGAAGTCCCGATCCTCGACGGCGACTCGCGCACTGCCGAACAGATGTTTCGCGATGCGCTCGGGGATGAATCGGGCGCGGGCGGAGGCATCGTCTTGTGGATCCACCGCCACGTCTTGAGATTTCGCTTCGGGCCGCCTTCCTCGCCCGAGCACGTCATCGGCTGGTCGATCGTGCATTCGGATCCCGATGAGATCGTGCTGACGACAAGCGGGCCGCTGATGCGCGGGCAGCTGACGCTGCGGCGCTTGGACGGTCGGCGCGCCACGCTGACCACCCGCGTGCACTACCAGCGCAAAATCGCCGCCCGAATGGTCTGGGCTCGTGGTCGGCCCCCTACATCGGGTCATCGCACCACGGCTGATGGAGCGCGTGGCCCGCCAGGCCGAGCGTGCCATCCGACACTAATTGCAGTTAACTGCACTATTGCGCCTGACTGCATTAAGTGTTTACGATGGCCCGATGGCAGTCACGGAACACCCCGCTCGCTCGCTGACCGAGTTCATGGACGACCCGATCAACTTCTTCGGCCAGTCCTACACCCAGATGCACAGCATCCGCCGCGACCGAGCTCGAGGATCTGCAACGTCAGGCGATGGGCATCCGGTTCGACCAGCATCGCCAGAGCATCGAGATAATAAGGAAACTCGCCGACCGGCTGGGCGTCACGACGCTCGACGAGTTCGATGACATTGTGCCACTGCTCTTCTCGCATACCGCGTTCAAGTCCTACCCGGCCGCGCTGATCGACAACAAGCGCTTCGACCTGATGACGAAGTGGCTGGACAAGCTCACCAGCCACGACCTGTCCGAGGTCGACACCGACGGCTGCAACGGCATCGACGAGTGGATCGACCGACTCGACGAGCAGACGCCGCTGGAGGTCATCACCTCCAGCGGCACCACCGGCACCCTCTCGATCATCCCGAAGGACAAGCACGGGGCGCGGAGAAGGCATGGTGCTGTGGAAGATCTGCCTGTTCCAGACCTTCGGCCACGAGCCGACCGAAGCAGAACTCAACCCCGCCGTCGACGTCATCTGGCCCAACTACGCCAACGGCAAGCTCGGTCACCTACGGATCGCCAACATGATCAAGCGCGGCTTCACCGGCGGTGACGAGACGCAAGTTCCACGCGCTGTACCCGGACGCCATCGACACCGACCTGATGTTCCTGGCATCCAAGATGCGCGCCGCGGCGTCCCGCGGCGAACTCGACCGGCTGGTCATCGACCCGGCGCTGGCCGCCCGCAAGGACGAGTTCATCGCGATGCAGGCGCGGCAGCCGCAGGACCTGGACGAGTTCTTCACCCGCATCACCGAAAAGCTCCGCGGCAAGCGGGTTTTCATGATCGGCACCTACAACCTGATGTACGACGTCGCCAAGGCCGGCCTGGAGCGCGGCATCAGAATGTCTTCGCCAAGGACTCCGCCATCCTCACCGGCGGCGGCAACAAGGGCGTCGTGCTGCCCGACGACTACATGGACGTCATCCAGGACTTCCTCGGCGTCGACCGCATCCAGGAGGGCTACGGCTTCTCCGAACAGAGCGCCTTCCACTGGGGCTGCAGCGAGGGCCGCTACCACGTCGCAGCCGTGGGTCATCCCGTTCATGCTCGACCCCGAGACCAGCGAGCCGCTGCCGCGCACCGGCGGCAGACCGGCCGCGCGGCCGTCTACGACGTTCTGCTGCAAGCACATTGGGGCGGCGTCGATCTCCGGCGACGAGGTCACCATCGACTGGGACCTGCAGTGCCCATGCGGCCAGACCAGCGTCGCGTTCGAACACGACATCATCCGCTACAGCGAGAAGCAGGGCGTCGACGACGACCGCATCACCTGCGCCGCCACCCACGAGGTACACAACGAGGCCGTCGACTTCATGAAGGCGTTCGACCGTGACGGCGCCTACACCGTCCCGCTGTTCCTGCGCGGCGAGGTCATCACCGACGATCTCGTCACCTTCGACACCCGCAGCGGCGCAGCGCAATTCCAGGCGCCCGACATGGCGCAAGCTACGTCGAGCAGCTGCCGCTGGCGAGCCCGGTGGACATGGCCGACCTCTACGACGTTGAGCTTCGACGAGATCCTCGACGTGCTCGAGGCACTGGGCGATGCGCTGGACTTCGACACGCAACACCGCATCTGCAGGAGGCCTACGAGGCCTCGCTGGTCGCCAACCCGCTGCCGGCGGAGATGCTCAAGAACAGCTATCGGGTGCTGCAGCCACTGTTCTCCCGCGACAACGTCCTCGAAATCGCCGACAGTCAGGTCGGGCTGGACTACCTCAACGGCTGGGTGCCGCGCAGCGCTGCGCCGACGGCCGCGAGCTGCGGGTGCGCGCCTTCGGGTCCCGCGTGCTGCACATCCCCGCCGGCAACGGCGGACTGGTCTCGGCGGTCACCATCCTGCGTTCGGTGATCACCCGTCGCGACGCATCATCAAGGCCCCGTCGAACGATCCGCTCACCGCGATCGCGATCGCCCGCACGCTGGCCGATGTCGCCCCCGACCACCCCATCACCAAGCACCTGGCGGTCGGCGTACTGGAAGGGCGGCGACGCTGGCGGTCGAGGAAGCCCTCTACCAGCCCGAACACATCGAAAAGATCGTCGCCTGGGGCGGGTTGGCGTCGGTCAAGCACGTCACCCGCTACATCCAGCCGGGCCTGGAGCTCATCGCGCTGGACCCCGAAGCGCAGCGCGACGATCATCGGCGCCGAGGCGTTCGCCGACGACGAGACCATGCGCGAGGTGGCCCGCCGCGCCGCGGTCGACATCGGCGTGGCCAACCAGGAAGGCTGCGCCAACGCCCGGGTCATCTACGTGCTCAGCGGCACCGACGCCGCAGGGCTGGCCAACGCCAACCGGCTCGGCGAAATGATCTACGAGGAACTGGTCGCGCTGCCCGCCGTTCATCAGCACCCCGCCGCTGTATCCCAACCGCGAGCTGCTCGAGCACGTCGAGGCCTCGCGGATGACCGAGGACTTCTACCGGGTGATCGGCGGCGAGCACCGCGAAGGCGCCATCGTCGTCTCCCAGTTCGACGAGCCGGTGGACTATTCGTCCATGCTGTCCGGGCGGGTCGCCAACATCGTGCCGGTCGACAGCATCGACAAGGTCACCGCGGCAGTCAACGCCTACACCCAGACCATCGGCATCTATCCCGAGTCGCTCAAACGACAACTGCGCGACACGCTGCCGCTGTTCGGCGCCCAACGGCTGACCAGCCTGGGCTACGCGTGCAGCGTCGCGATCGCGATGCCTCAGGACGCCATCGAGCCGATCCGGCGGATGTGCAAGTGGATCGTCGACGAAGACATGCGACCCCGACGTGGTCGATCCCGCTCTGGCGGCTCGGCGACACGGCGCAGTGTGACCGAACGCCGCAGCGCGTGCGAGGTCGTCGAGGGAATCGACCTGTCCGGCAAGGTCTGTGTGATCACCGGCGCCTCGTCCGGCCTGGGCCGCGAGTCGGCGCGAGCGCTGGCCGCCGCGGGCGCACACGTGATCTTGGCCGCTCGCAACCAGGATGCACTGGCCGAGGCCGCCGCCTGGACGGCGGCCGAAGTGCCGGGCGCTCGGACTTCGACCGTCGAGCTCGACCTCACCGCGCTTGCCAGCGTTCGCGCGGCGGCGACGATGATCCGCGACATCACGCCGGTGGTGCATGTGCTGATGAACAACGCAGGCGTCATGTTCACCCCGTTCGGGCGGACCCGCGACGGGTTCGAATTGCAATTCGGGACAAATCATTTCGGGCACTTCGAGCTCACCCGGCTGTTGGTGCCGCAGCTTGCCGCCGCCCGGGGCGCGCGGGTGGTGATCCTGTCCTCCGGCGGCCACGTGATGGGTGACGTGGACTTCGACGATCCCCAACTGGGAGCGCCGCGAATACGACAAGTTCGTCGCCTACGGCGCATCCAAGACCGCGAACATCCTGCACGCGAAAGAGGCCGATCGGCGGCTGTGCGAGTTGGGAATTCGGGCCTATGCCGTCCATCCCGGCACGGTTGCCACCTCGCTGGCGCGGTATATGTCCCGCGAGGACTTCTCGCAGCTGCGCCGGTATGCCGCCGCGACCAGCACGGCGCGCGGTGAGCCGAGCGACGGCTTCCTTGACTTCGTCACTCCCGAACATGGCGCGGCCACCCAGGTGTGGGCCGCGGTAAGCCCGGAGCTGGCCGGCCAGGGTCGGGTTGTACCTCGAAGACTGCGCGGTCAGCGAGGACGGCCGCCGCTATGCGCGCGATGAGCAGCGCGCGGCAACAGTGGTGGGCCCTTTCCGAGAAGCTGTGTGACAGAACGTGAACAGACTGGACGGCGCAAGCAGGAGATGCGGGAGAAGATCCTTGGTGGCGGCGTTTGACCTGTTTTTGGCGCAGGGCGTCGCGGCCACGACGATCGAGGAAATCTGTGAGCGCGCCGATGTCGCGAACCGGACGTTCTTCAATCACTTCGCCACCCGCCAGGACATGATCCACGCGTTGGCGCAGCGGCGGCTGGTCAATCTGCACGACGTCGTCTTCGACCGCGGCGACCAACCCATCCCGGCGCGCCTGGTCGGGGTCTTCGACGACATCGGCGCGACGCTGGTCGAATCGGGCGAGACCTATCGCGAGCTGATCGGCGAGATGATGGCTACCAGCGGCCATGGCGTCCACCGCGGATTCAACCTGCACGACACCTTCGTCGAGCTCGTCAAAGAAGGCATCTCCCGCGGAGAGGTCAACGCGCGCCACGATGCGGAAACGTTGGCGGACATCATCGTTGGGGCACTGTCCGGCGGAATCCTCAACTGGACGGCCGATCGAGACGTACTCGCTGGAAACCAACCTGCACAACCTGGGTGTCGCGCTGGCCGACTTGCTCAAGGCCTGAGGGCTCGTTTCGCCGAGCCGGTAAATTTGCAGACAAAGTACGAGTGAGAGCCTGCAGATTTACCGGCTCGACGAAGCTAGTGCGTCCTCACGGCTCCGGCAGGGCTTTCCAGTCGCTCGAAACCCGCGCGCTGAACCGCGCAGGTCGCCTCTCGACGAACGCAGCCACACCTTCACGGGCGTCGGCGGTGCCCATCACCCGGTGGTGCAACTGCGTTTCCAGCGACGCGACCTGCCGCGGGGTGTAGCTGTGGATCGCGCTGTCCCACAACAGCCGCTTACTCAATGCCGCCGACATCGGCGCCACATTCACCGCGATGTCGCGGGCCATCTCCAGCGCGTGGGCGAGTACCTGCCCGGCAGGCAGCGCCCGATTCGCGATGCCGAACTCCACCGCCTCGGGCCCGCTGAATGTACGCCCGGTCAGCAGCACCTCGGCGGCCACGCCAAGACTCGTCAAGTGCGCCAATGTCCAGTGCGACATGCAATCGGGTATCACTCCCCGGCGTACTTGCACCACACCATATTTGGCGTCCTCGGCAACGATGCGAATGTCGGCCTGCAGCGCGATGGTCAGCCCTATTCCGATGGCATGCCCGTTGACGGCGGCGATCACCGGTGTGCGCAATTCGAACGCCGCCGGGTCGATCGGCGACGCGGAGAACGAGGCATCGTCTTGCGGGCTCTCGAACGGCATTGCGCCGCCCGAGAAATCGGCGCCGGCGCAAAAGGCCCGGCCGGCCCCGGTGACCACGATGGCCCGGACGTCGTCGTCCTCGTCGCAGTCCCGGTATGCCCGGCTCAACAGCGCGCCCATCTCGCCGGTATAGGCGTTGAGGTGATCGGGCCGATTGAGCGTGAGCACCGCCACGCCCGCGTCCACGGCCACCACCACATCGGTGCTCATCGACGTGCCGGGCTCCGGTGCAAAGCGCCGATCAAGTCGGCGACGTCCGCACCGGGCGGCGTGTATCCCGGGAAGTAACAACACACCTCGTCGACGTGATCGCCGAACCGTGCGACGAGCTGCTGCGCACATTGCTCGGGAGTTCCCACGATCCCGATCTGGGCCACCATCGGATCGGTGATCAGGGCGCGCATCTCGGCGAAGCGTCCCTGCTTGGACAGCGCGTTGAGTTCGGGCTGGATATCCGCCCAGCCCTCGACCTCGAGCACCGGCAGGTAGGCCGGTGTCGACCCGTAGAACGCGATCAACGAAGCGACGCCGTTGACGGCAGCGGCCAGGTCTGCCTCGTTGCTGCCGACCGCGACCATGGCCTGGGCGATCACCTGAAAATCGTTGGCCGTGCGCTGCGAGCGGCGCAGCCCCTCGTTGATCGCCGGGATGGTGCGTTCGGCGAAGTGCCGCGCGCTGTTGAACGGCATGACCAGCAGGCCGTCGGCGACTTGCGCTGCGGTGCGCGTCATGATCGGGCCCAGCGCGCCCATCAATACCGGAGGCGGCCCGAACGGGTTGGGGCCCGGGTTGAAATTGGGTGCCATCAGGGTGTGCGTGAAGAACTCACCGCGAAAATTCAGGCGGGACTGGCCTTCCCACGCGGCAAATATCGCCTTGATCGCCGCGATTGTTTCGGCCATCCGCGCCGCCGGCCGATCCCACGTGCTGCCGTAGCGCTTTTCGATGTGAACTTTAATCTGCGAACCCAGACCGAGCCGGAATCTGCCGCCGCTGAAGACCTGCAAATCGTAGGCGGCGTGGGCCAGGTGCAACGGACTGCGCGGCGCGGCAATCGCGACGTTCGTCATCAGGTCCAGGCGGGTCTCGTTGGCGGCGATCGATCAGCGGAAAGAACACATCGTGCTGTCCCTCGAAGGTGAACAGGCCATCGGCGCCCGTCTCGGCGATCTCGGCAGCACTTGCCGACGCCCCAGTCGGCGAGCCGTTGACTTGCAGATGTACTTTCACCTCAACCGTCCAGTCGCGCAATCAGTTTCCCTATAGGAAAGCACAGCCGGTTACTCCGACAACTGGAACTCCACCATCTCGGCAATCGCGTCCACCGCCTCACCCAGTGCGGCGAGCCGTTCGGCTGCCGAGGGCGCCGACAGCACGGCGTAGCGATCGGCCGCGCCGATCGGGATCCGCGACGCCAACTCGAACAGGCGCTGTCCCGCGTCGGCTTCGCCCGAACCCAGCAGCACGTCGCGGTCCGGCAGCGCGGCGCCGCGAGCTTCCGCGATCCGCTCGAACAAGTCCATCATCCGGTCTTCGACATCGACAAGCTGGGAGACGGTCACCGCGTCGCCGGGCGCGTCGGGCTCGTCGGGCCAGAGCCGCACGCTGGCCCGCGGGTAGGGATCGTCGGTCAGCCACTCGCACACCCGAATCCGCTCACCGGTCCGGCAGCGCAGCGAGTATCGGTCCGCGCCCTGATCGACGCATTCGGTGATCTTGCACAGGACGCCGACATCGCATCGTGAATCGCCGCCACCGACCTCGCGGCCGCGGGCGATCAGCACCACACCGAAGGGTTCACCGCCCTCGACGCAGTGCCGCACCAGCGCGACGTAGCGAGGTTCGAAAATCCGCAACGGCAGATCCTGGTTCGGCAGAAACGCCGCCTCCAGCGGGAACATCGCCAGCTCGATGGGCTCCAGGTCGGTCATCAGATGTCCAGTTCGCCCACCAACGCATCGACAACCGCGCGCAGATCGCCGTCGTGCTCTTCGGCCACCCGCCGCTGCCGCTGATAAGAGGCACCGTAGCGGCACATCTCCTCCACCGCGGCCAGTTCGTCGGCGCAGTGCAGCAACTTGGCGATCGGCTCCAGCCGGTTCAGCACATCGACGAGATCGTCGGTAACCAGCCGTTCGTTGCTGTCGGCGTCCAGGATGATCACCGCATCGAGGCCGTAACGGGCGGCGCGCCACTTGTTTTCCTGGTTATGCCACGGCGGCATGGTCGGCAACGACTCGTCCGCGTCCAACCTGCGATCCAGATCGACGACCAGACAGTGCGTCAACGCGACGAGCGCACCCAGCTCACGCAGGTTGGAGACCCCGTCACAGATCCGTACCTCGAGAGTGCCCAGACGCGGTGAAGGCCTGATGTCCCAACGGACTTCGTCGACATGGTCGATGATTCCGGTCTTCTTCTGGTCGTAGACGAAGCCTTCGAACTCCGCCCAGGTCTGGAACTGGAACGGCAACCCGGCGGTGGGTAACTGCTGGAACATCATCGCCCGGTTGCTGGCGTATCCGGTATCCACACCCGTCCACCATGGCGACGATGCCGAGAGTGCCAACAGATGCGGGTAGTACTTCAGCAGTGACGTCATGATCGGCATCACCTTGTGCGCCGACGAGATACCGACGTGCACATGCACACCCCAGATCAGCATCTGCCGACCCCACCATTGGGTGCGCTTGATCAGCTCGGCGTAGCGGGGTGCGTCGGTAAGCTGCTGGGTGGACCACTGCGCGAACGGGTGGGCCCCGGCGCAGAACAGTTCCATGCCGCGATCCCGGACGATGCGGCGAGCGGGGCCCAGGGTCTGGCGCAGATCCTCCATCGCCTCACCCGTGTTGTCACAGATGCCGCTGACCACCTCGACCGTATTGCGCAGCAATTCCTTGTGCACGCGCGGGTTTTCGCCGATCTCGGCGATGACCGCGGTGGCTTCGTTGCTCAGGTCGCGGGTCTGCGCATCGACCAGAGCGAACTCCCACTCCACACCGAGGGTTGGCCGCGGCGAGCGGGCGAACCCGATGTGAGCATCGCCTCTTTTGGAGGCCCTGCTAGCCGGCACCAATGACACCGCACGCCACCCGCTTGCCGGCGTCCCCGGTGCTCATCGTCATCGAGTCTGGACCCGGTGCGCCGTTGGTCTGGCTGTAGCGCTCCGGAGGAATGTTGGCGAAGTTGTCGGCCCCGGCGTGGATGATGATCGCGGTCTTTTCACCCGTCAACAGGTCGTCCATCGCGAAGGCGTCTGTGGTGGTCACCAACATCCCGACACCGTCTCGGCGAACCTCCAGCGAGGTGAGGTCCCCGCTGGCGGGCTCGTTCGAGTGGCCAGGCGCTTGGAAGTGGCCGCCGGCGGAGAGAAAGTCGCCGGGCGCGCCGCCGGTAGGGCCAACCGAATTGGCCTCGCACTTGCCCGCTTTGTGGATGTGCACGCCGTGGAAGCCGGGGGCGATCAGCCCGGCGCCGGTCGTCGCGATCGTGATGGTGGCATAGCCGTTGCTGAAGTCGAACCTCGCCGTCGCGACCTGTGTGCCATCGGGCGCGCGCAGGTGGGTGGTGATGCTCGGCCGCCCGGCGCCCTCACCTTCAGCCCCCGCGGTCCCCGAAGGCGCGGGTGAGCCCGTCCAGACGGCCGGCACGGTACCCGGGACCGACGAGGCGTGCTGGGGCGAGGAGCACGCACTGAGCAACACGACCGAAGTGGCTGCGGACAATGCGGAGACGGTGGCGGCAACTGCATTGTGGTGACCGGCAAACTTTGGCATAGCGAGAGCCTAACCGGCTCAGGACTCAGAGTCAGCCCGTCACCAAGACGATGACGCCGGGTGGCTGGCCGCTGAGTGCGGGGGTGCGCGGTTCGACGGGCACTCCCAAGTTTTTGCCCACGGCGTCCGCGGTGGCGTGCTCACCGTCGGCGTCGGTGAAGTACACGGTTGTGGTCGGCACATCGGGCAGCGACAGGTTCCCGACGTCGACGACCTTGAAGCCGGCGGCTTTGAGTTGGTCTGCGGTGTGCCCGGCGATGCCTTCCTTGCCGGAGATGTTGAACACGTGGACGTCGGCCTCGTTCGCCGCGGGCTTCGCGCTTGTCGACGTCGACGAGGCAGGGCTGGCGGAGCTGGTCACACTCGAGGCCGCCGAGGCCGAGTCGTCATCGGACTTCCCGGAAGAACTCAGGGCCTGCCACCCGAGCAGCAGGAAAATGACGCCGAGGAACAACAGCACCATCACCATGGCCCGCAGTGGGAGCCCCGTGGAGTCGGGCACGCGCTCTTTCATCGAGCCCTACTGTAGCGAGTCAGGTCACCTCGAAGCCGAGGCGCCGCGCGGCGCGGGCCTTCTGACGGCTGGCACGCAGCCGCCGCAACCGCTTCACCAGCATCGGATCGGCGGCCAGAGCTTCGGGCCGATCCACGAGCGCGTTGAGCACTTGGTAGTAGCGCGTCGCCGACATCGAGAACAGCTCTTTGATCGCGTCCTCCTTGACGCCGGCGAATTTCCACCATTGCCGTTCGAAAGCCAAGATGTCGTGCTCGCGGCGGGTGAGCCCATCGGCGACTACAGAATCGTCCCCTGATCGATTTGCCCGCGCCATGGCGCTGTCCATATCGCTTCCCCTGGACCCTTCCGCCGAATCCCTGTTGCTCGAATGACTTGACTTACATAGGGGCATGTTTCGGCGAATATTGAACCACGCCGCGAACCCTCAAGCCGTCATGCAGACCCGCGCGTCGGCGGATTGCTTTCATTGCTCACTTCGCTGCCCGCCCACCGAGTGGCGCGCATCGTCACCGGACTTGAGCTGATTGCCCGCTTCCCAGCCCGCCGCTGTGCGGCGCGCATCGTCGCCGGGCTTGAGCTGATTGCCCGCCTCCTCAGCCCGCCGCTGTGCGGCGCGCATCGTCGCCGGGCTTAAGCTAGCCGACCATGGCAGTCGTACCCATTCGCATCGTGGGCGATCCGGTGTTGCACACGCCGACAACACCTGTGCACGTCGGCGCCGACGGTTCGTTACCCGCAGACCTCGCCGGATTGATCGCCGACTTGTACGACACCATGGACGCCGCCCACGGCGTCGGGCTGGCCGCCAATCAGATCGGACACAGCCTGCGGTTGTTCGTCTACGACTGTGCTGAGGATCGCGGAATCCCCGAACGCCGCCGCGGTGTGATCATCAATCCGATCCTGGAAACCTCCGAGATACCCGAGACCATGCCCGACCCGGGCGACGACGACGAAGGCTGCTTGTCGGTTCCCGGCGAGTCCTTCCCCACCGGGCGTGCGAAATGGGCGCGGGTCACCGGCCTCGACGCCGACGGCAAACCGGTCACCATCGAAGGCACCGGACTGTTCGCCCGGATGCTGCAACACGAAACCGGGCACCTGGACGGATTCCTCTACCTGGACCGCCTCATCGGCCGGCACGCCCGCGCCGCAAAACGAGCCGTCAAGTCCCAGGGCTGGGGCGTACCCGGGCTGACGTGGACGCCGGGCGACGGACCGGATCCGTTCGGTCACTGATGGTCTCGTGGCCGGACCTCGGCACCCGGGTGACGGTTCGCTACCGGCGCCCCGCCGGATCGGTCCCGCCGCTGACGGATGCGGTAGGACACCTGTTGGCGGTGGATCCGGTGGTGCGGGTGCAGACCAAGACGGGCGCGGTCGTCGAATGCGCGGCCGCCGATGTGGTGGCGCTGCGAGTGCTGACCGACGCTCCGGTTCGCACCTCGGCGATCCGCGCGCTGGAGCATGCCGCCGCGGCGGCTTGGGCCGGCGTTGAACACGCCTGGCTGGACGGCTGGCTGCTGCGAGCTGGACACGGGACCGGATTCGCCGCCAATTCGGCAGTGCCACTGGATATTTCCGCTCGGCTCAGCTCCGTCCCCACGATCGTCGCCTGGTACAACCGTCGCGGCCTGACCCCGCGACTGGCCGTCCCGGACCGCTTGTTGACGCTGCCGCCCACCCTGGTGAGCGAATACGCGGAGCGCGTGTCGGTGCGCGACGTAAACGAGAGCCACGCCGGCGTGCCGCTCGGTAACGACGGCCACGCCGGTGTCACCCTCGGGGAGTTCGCCCGCGCGGCGGTGACCGATGCGCCCGACGGCACCCGCTGGGTGGGCCTGTCCGAGGTCCGCGCGGCCGACGACTACGGCGCCGCAAGCCGGGAGTGCGAGGCGCTTCTGGCCTGGGGTGCACGCCGTGGCGCCACCCGCGGCTACCTGGAAGTCGCCGAGCTCGACACCGTCACCGCCGGCCTCGCCGAGTCTCTGGGTTTCCGACTCCACCACGGCCGCCGCTACTTCGAAGCCCCATCGGGTGGCTGGGATACCGTCTAGCCATGCCCGACGGCCCAGTCGATGCCGACGACCCGCTGCGCCCGGCTTCGCCGCGCTTGCGATCGCCGCGCCTACGGCTAGCGACCTGGAACGTCAACTCGATTCGCAGTCGCCTGGACCGGGTTGTCGACTGGCTCGCCCGCGCCGACGTCGACGTACTGGCCATGCAAGAGACCAAGTGCTCCGACAGCCAGTTCCCCACCCTGCCGTTCCTCGAACTCGGCTACGAGGTCGCACACGTCGGTTTCAATCAGTGGAACGGCGTGGCAATCGCCTCTCGGGTGGGCCTGGATAATGTGCAGATCGGATTCGAAGGCCAACCCAGCTGGAGCAGCAAGCCTGAGGTGGCTGCCACCGCGGAAGCCCGCGCCCTGGGCGCCACCTGCGGCGGTATCCGGGTGTGGAGTCTGTACGTGCCCAACGGCCGCGCCCTGGCCGATCCGCACTACGCCTACAAGCTGGAATGGCTTGCTGCCCTGCGCGATACGGCGGCCGGCTGGCTACACGACGATCCCAGCGCGCCAATCGCATTGGTCGGTGACTGGAACATCGCCCCGACAGACGAAGACGTGTGGAGCATGGAATTCTTCGCCGGCGCCACGCATGTTTCCGAACCCGAACGCCACGCGTTCAATGCCATTGTCGACGCGCAATTCACGGACATAGTAAGACCTTTCACCCCGGGCCCCGGTGTCTACACCTACTGGGATTACACCCAGCTCCGGTTCCCCAAGAAGCAAGGCATGCGCATCGACTTCATCCTCGCCTCACCGGCGTTGGCCGGCCGGGTGGCCGATGCGCAGATCGTCCGCGACGAACGCAAAGGCAAGTCGCCCAGCGATCACGCGCCGGTATTAGTCGACATTGAGTCTGGGTAATCACGGAAATTGCAGACGACTTCGCGTTGTCTGCGCGTTTCCGACGTGGCAGCATTTCTCGGTGTTAGGTGCGTGAACAATTCTCGTGGCCGCTGTTAACTTCCCGTTCGACGGGTATACATGTTGCTACGCGGTTTGCAACCAGAGCGACCGAGGAACCAGGGAGTGATCATGGGTGTCGTCGGAGGCGCAGTCCGTAACGCGGGTAAGACGGTCAATCGCGCGGCGGATGCCACCACCGCCGCCGCCGGTGCTGTCGGGGGTGCGGCAGTCAACGGAATCGTCGGCGCGGTAACCGGTGCCGCGGACGGCATCAAGCGCGGAATCAACTCGGGCAGTCATTCGACACCGGCGGCCGCACTCGCCATTGGCGCGCTTGGCGTGGCCGGGCTGATCGAGTGGCCGGTGCTGTTGGCCGTTGGCGGCGGTGCGTTGGTGTTGCACCGACTGAACGGGAAATCCGGGCCGCCGGCGAAAGCCAATCTCAAGCCGGTACCCACCCAGTCGACGCCACAAAAAGCCGCGCCGCAAAAGTCCGCCGCCAAATCGCCCGCCAAGAAGACGACGGGACGCCGGGCGGGCGCCGCCGGGTTGCGCAGCACCAACTGACGCGGGAGCTGACTTACGCCGACGCGGGTTGTGGCCGCCGGTGCGGCAGTCCTGAACCGTGTGCCGACGGGTCGGGGCAGATTGCCCCCCTCGACCCCGGAGCTACCCGGGCCGAAAACCGCGGGGGCCTGCGAAGCGTCCGATCGTGCTCCACAATCTCCACGATCCCGACGCGCCACAGAAGCGCATAGAGTTCGAGCAACGGCACGCGCAACACCGAAGCAACGGACGAAAATATCGGATCGGCCAGGGAGTCGGTCGTCGACATACGTCCGACGGTGACCGGGTCACCCGGCGGGATGGGAAACCCTTCGTTACTGAAAGGCAAATGATGGCGGAAAAGAAAACTCACCGAGCAACGTCTCAGCGCGATGCGGTGGAGAAAGTTCGCGAAGGCGAAACCTTCGTCGTGAAGCTGCCACTCATCGGTCAGATGGAGATTCCGCGGCCCGAACAGCTGGCCTACTACGGCGGTCTGGCGGCCCTGGCCGCCCTGGAGCTCATCGACTGGCCCGTCGCTCTTGTCATCGCGACCGGGCACCTACTGGCCAGCAATCACCACAACCGGCTCCTCGAAGACCTCGGCGAGGCGATGGAAGAGGTCTAGCAGCCGGTTTCGGGGGGAATGCGCTCGTGGACCGTCAGCAACAGACGGTCGAATTGGCTCCGGACGCCAGCTGACATGGGTGGCATGCTGCTGACCTCGTGAATCAGTCGCTTGGCCAACGTGCGTAACTTGACGTTGGTCTCTTGCGAACGCCACTGCAACACCCGGAACGCCTGTTCGGGGCTGACCCGGTAGACGGCCATCATCACGCCCTTAGCCTGCTCGATAGCCGCGCGGTTCTCGAACAGATCCGGCAGCGCCTCGTCGAGCACTTCTTGACGGCTCTCGTAGCGGGTTTCGTCGAAAGTGCTGGTGAGGTCGATGTAGTAACCCGCGGTCCCCGACACCGCACCCGACTCGTCGACGATGCAATCGGCCACGACGATCGCATCGTGCACCCCGCCGGCCGTGTCGACAAACCGATGACGGCTGGAGAAAGACTCCCCGGAATGCAACGCATGCTGGAGTAGGTCCCGGACGTGTTCCCGGTCGTCGGGATGCTTGTGGGACAACATCAGTTCCGTTGTCGGTGCTACCGTCCCGGGTTCGTAACCGTGCATCCGCGCAACCTCGTCGGACCACTCCCACCGCTCACCGTCGAACCAGAACCGGAAGCTGCCGACGTCCAGATTCGAGAGAGCGGTGTCCCCGGTCGCGCTGGTCGAGGGCTGCTGCACCTCGCGATCATCCCACTCCGACGAATTCACCGGAAAGGCAATCCGCTCATTGGGAGCCGTTTCAGCGGCAAGACCTGGTCAATGTTTCCGCAATCTGGACAATTTCCCGGGCGGGGAGGCGCGAATGGGCCGGGGTGAGGGTAACGTCGCGTGCGGGCCATCTGGCCACACCAAGTAAATACCCGCGGGAGCGCACGCCGAGTGTGCTGAGAGGACGGCTTGGGGCCGTCGACCGTACGAACCTGACCGGGTAATGCCGGCGTAGGGAGATGAAAAAATGACCGTAACCGTCGAACCATCCGTGACAACCGGACCCATCTGGGGCAGCAGCAAGGCTTACCGGAAGTAGAGGGCCCAGACGGAGCCACACTCCGGGTACCGCTGCGACGGGTCAACCTGTCCAACGGAGACCACTTCGATCTCTACGACACCTCGGGTCCCTATACCGATCCGGATGCGACGATCGACCTCACGTCCGGGCTGGCGCCGCGGCCCGGGGTGGTCCGCGACCGCGGCACCCAGCTGCAGCGCGCCCGCGCCGGCGAGATCACCGCCGAGATGGCCTACATCGCCGCCCGCGAAGGCATGCCCGCCGAGCTGGTGCGCGACGAGGTCGCCCGCGGACGTGCGGTCATCCCGGCCAACCACAACCACCCCGAGATCGAGCCGATGATCATCGGCAAGGCATTCGCGACCAAGGTCAACGCGAACATCGGCAACTCGGCGGTGACGTCGTCGATCGCCGAGGAGGTCGACAAGATGGTGTGGGCCACCCGCTGGGGCGCCGACACCATCATGGACCTGTCCACCGGCAAGAACATCCACGAAACCCGTGAGTGGATCATGCGCAACTCGCCGGTGCCGGTCGGCACCGTGCCGATCTACCAGGCGCTGGAAAAGGTCAACGGCGACCCGACCGAGCTGACCTGGGAGCTCTACCGCGACACCGTGATCGAGCAGTGCGAGCAGGGCGTGGACTACATGACCGTGCACGCCGGGGTGCTGTTGCGCTATGTGCCGCTGACGGCCAAGCGGGTCACCGGCATCGTGTCCCGCGGCGGTTCCATCATGGCGGCCTGGTGCCTGGCGCACCATCGGGAGTCGTTCCTGTACACCAACTTTGAAGAGCTCTGCGACATCCTTGCCCGCTACGACGTCACCTTCTCCCTCGGCGACGGCCTGCGGCCGGGCTCGATCGCCGACGCCAACGACGCCGCCCAGTTCGCCGAGCTACGCACCCTGGGCGAGCTGACCAAGATCGCGAAATCCCATGGGGTGCAGGTGATGATCGAGGGCCCGGGGCACGTCCCGATGCACAAGATCGTCGAGAACGTGCGGCTGGAAGAGGAGCTCTGCGAGGAGGCCCCGTTCTACACGCTGGGCCCGCTGGCCACCGATATCGCGCCGGCCTACGACCACATCACGTCGGCGATCGGCGCGGCCATCATCGCCCAGGCAGGCACCGCGATGCTGTGCTACGTCACCCCCAAGGAACACCTGGGGTTGCCGGACCGCAATGACGTCAAGGTCGGGGTGATCGCCTACAAGATCGCCGCGCACGCAGGCGATCTGGCGAAGGGGCACCCCCACGCCCAGGACCGCGACAACGCGCTGAGCACGGCGCGCTTCGAGTTCCGCTGGAACGACCAGTTCGCGCTGTCACTGGATCCCGACACCGCCAGGGAATACCACGACGAGACGCTGCCCGCCGAACCGGCCAAAACGGCGCACTTCTGCTCGATGTGTGGGCCGAAGTTCTGCTCGATGCGCATCACGCAGGATGTCCGCGACTACGCCGCCAAGCACGGCCTGGAGACCGAAGAGGACATCGAGGCCATGTTCGCCACCGGGATGGCGGAGAAGTCGGCCGAATTCGCCGACCACGGCAACCGGGTGTATCTGCCGATCACGCAGTGAAATACCTGCCGCTGCCCGCGCCGGGCACGACGCCGCGCCGGGTGCTGTCCATCGCCGGATCGGATTCCGGGGGCGGCGCGGGCATCGAGGCCGATATGCGCACCATCGCGATGCTGGGCGGGCACGCGTGCATCGCGGTTACCGCCGTTACTGTGCAGAACACATTGGGAGTCAAGAGCTTTCACGAGGTTCCCGACGACGTCGTCGCCGGCCAGATCGAAGCGGTGGTCACCGACATCGGCATCCAGGCCGCCAAGACCGGGATGTTGGCGTCGTCGCGCATCATCGACACCGTGGCCACCACCTGGCGCCGGCTCGGATTGACGGTTCCACTCGTCGTCGACCCGGTAGCGGCATCCATGCACGGCGATGCGCTGATGGCGCCGTCGGCCCTGGATTCGCTTCGTGGCCAACTGTTCCCGTTGGCCACGCTGGTCACGCCGAACCTCGACGAGGTGCGCCTGCTGGTCGGTATCGATGTGGTGGATGCCGAGTCGCAGCGCGCGGCGGCGAAGGCACTCCACGCGCTGGGTCCGCAGTGGGTGCTAGTCAAGGGCGGTCACCTGCGGTCGTCGCAACGCAGCTGCGACCTGCTCTACGGTGGCACCGATTTCCACGAGTTCGATGCGCAACGGATCGCGACCGGCAATGACCACGGCGGTGGTGACACGCTGGCCGCCGCGGTCGCCTGCGCGCTGGCCCACGGGTTCACCGTGCCTGACGCCGTCGAGTTCGGGAAGCGATGGGTCACCGAATGTTTACGTGCCGCCTACCCGCTCGGCCACGGCCATGGCCCGGTCTCGCCGCTGTTTCGGCTGACATGATTGCAGCTTGAATCTCGACCAGATCGCGGGCATCGCGCACGAACCCGATGGCCATAACCGGCCCAAGGCGTTGTGGTGCTCACCCACGGCGCCGGAGGCAACCGGGAATCCGATCTGCTGCAACGGGTTTGCGACGAATGGGCCCGGCGCGGCTGGCTGGCGATACGGTACAACCTGCCCTACCGCCGGCGCCGGCCGACCGGTCCGCCGTCCGGCTCCGCAGCAACCGACCGGGCCGGGATCGACGAGGCAATCACCTTGTGCCGCACGCTTACCGACGGCCCGCTGATCGCGGGCGGACATTCCTACGGAGGCCGGCAGACGTCGATGGTGGTCGCCGAGGCAAACCCGGCGCAGGTCGACGTCTTGACGCTGTTCTCCTACCCGGTCCATCCGCCGGGCAAGCCGGAACGCCCCCGCACCGAACATCTGCCCGATATCACCGTGCCGACCGTATTCACCCACGGAACATCGGACCCCTTCGGCACGCCGGCCGAGGTGCGCGACGCCGCGGCGCTGATCGCCGCACCGATCGAAGTTGTCGAAATCACCGGCGCCCGACACGACTTGCGCTCAAAGACCCTCGACGTGCCCGCGCTCGCCGTCGACGCGGCGGTACGGCTGTTGCGCTGACAATTACTGCCCCGCCGCTGCGCACGTGCTGGGAAGCAGCAGAATCGCGGGCCACAGCGCCGCCGCTTCGCCGGTAGCGGCGACGTCCGCGCCCGCGGGCACGACGTTTGTCCATTGGGTTTGCAGCGCTTGGACATTGTCGGGGTGGATGACGGCCCAGAAAAATCCGACCATGAGGTAGGGCACCGCGATCCACATTGCGAACTCGATGAGTGCTTGCACCGACACCGGATGCGCAAGCCCGCGCCGAATTCCGGCAAATGACGACGCCAAACCGTGCATGCCCTCACCATAATTTAAGGCACCGGCGGCCTCGCGACATTTGGAAGGAGTGAGGCGGTTGATCACCAAGCTGCGGCAGTTGCTGAACTACGAGATGACGGTGGCCGAGTGGATCACGTGCGCGGTGCTGCTGGGTATTCCGTACTCCATCGTCGGGCTGATCTGGTCATCGACACACACCGACCATCTTCGCGGTATGCAGGGCGCGGACCTGGTGGTGTCGTTTCTCGGCTCGATCGTCTCCTGGCCAGTGCTGCTGTTCTCCAACGTCTGCATGACATGACGCCCATCGCAATTTAGTCAGTCCAGACTGGACAGTCTTAGCTGTCTAGTTTAGGGTGGTGGCATGGATGGCATCGGCGAGTCCGCTGCAACCGCAGCCCGCGATATTCGAGTGGTGTTCAGCCGCCTACGACGTCGGCTGCGAGATGTCGAGGTCCGCAACGATCTGACCCCGTCACAGACAGCGGTGCTCACCCGGCTCGGGAAAGAGGGGCCATCGTCGGCCAGCGAGTTGGCCGGCGCGGAACGGGTACGTCCCCAGTCGATGGCAACCATACTGGCCGCCCTGGGCCAACGCGGACTCATCGAGCGCACACCCGACCCCGAAGATGGTCGGCGCCAAGTGGTCTCGTTGACGGAGGCCGGCCGCCAGCGTGCCGAGAGCGATCGCCAAGTGCGGGAGGAGTGGCTGGCTCGCGCCTTGCAGGAGCGTTACTCCGAAGCCGAGCGTCACGTCATGCTCGACGCGCTATCACTGCTCGAACGATTGACCGAATCATGAAAGGGCGCTGGTTGCAATGGAATTAGGCGTGCACTTTATCGACTTTCTGCCAGGCGACTCCGCGAAGCTGGGTCCGACGTTGGCCGACGCGGCTAAAACCGCCGAGCAAGGCGGCGCGACGCTTTTTACCCTGGCCGATCATTTCCTCCAGATGGAAAGAGTCGGCCGGGCACACGATCCGTTCCTCGAGGGCTACACATCCTTGGGCTTTCTGGCCGGGCAGACCACGACGATCGACCTCAGCTTGCTGGTCACCGGGGTCACCTATCGCTATCCGGGGGTGCTGGCCAAAGCCGTCACCACGCTCGACGTACTGTCGCAGGGTCGCTCGATGCTGGGATTGGGCGCCGCCTGGTACGACCGCGAGCATGCAGCCCTCGGCATCGACTATCCGCCGGTGAGCCAGCGCTTCGAGATGCTCGAGGAGACGCTGCAGATCTGTCGGCAGATGTGGAGCGACAACGACGGGCCATACACCGGCAAGCACTACCAGTTGGCCGAGACAATCTGTGAGCCGCAACCGATTCGGCGGCCCCCGGTTCTGATCGGTGGCGACGGTGAGAAGAAGACGCTGCGGCTGGTCGCACAGTACGCCGACATCTGGAACAGCACAGTGCCGGAAGTCGACGGGCTCAAACACAAGATCGATGTGCTCAACCGGCACTGCGACACGCTGGGCCGCGACCCCGGCGAAATCCGCAAGACGGTCGGCCTTTTGGTGATCGACCCGTTCGAGGACATCGACGGGTACCTGAAAACCGCAGAGAGCTACGCCAAGCTAGGTGTCGACATGATCAACGCCGGGCCAGTTCCCGGCAACCCCGACCCGGTCGGCTTCATCCGCCGTCTCGGCGACGAGCTGATTCCCCGACTCGCTGAGATCGGCTGAGCGCCAAGCACTTAGGCGGCGATGCCGGGGATCACCGGCGGTGCAACGGCGTCCATGGTGAGGACCACGGCGGGCGCGCCCGAATAGTGGTGGTGTTCTTCGAAACCCCCGCTGACCAGCGAGAGGATCCCGCCAATGATGCCGAAGACGATGAGGACCGCACCGATAGCTATTCCGGCAATGGCCAATCCGCGACCGCCCTGACCGGTCTCCTTGATCTTGTTCAGTGCGAGAACGCCGAAGATGATGCCCAAGATGGGACCGATGCCGCAGAGCCACCCCAACAACGAGCAGACCAGCGACGCGATGGCCATGCCGTTGGTGCCGACGGCTTGCGGGTAAGCGGCGCCCGGTGGAGGCGGATAACCCTGCCCCGGCGGGGGATAACCCTGCGGGGGTGGGTAACCGGCTCCCGGTGGGGGCGAATAACCCTGCCCCGGCGGGGGATACCCGGAGTCGCCCGGAGGCGGAGGATAGTTGGGCGGTTCTTCCGTCACGAACGCCTCCTGAGATCGAGTGGCCCATACTCTACGCTGCGCGTGCTGCCTTGTCGCGCAGGAATTTTCTCGCTCAGCCGGGATAGCGCGAGTAGCACGCGTCCATGTTCCCGGCCACGCCGCCACGGAACGCCGCGATGCGCGTGAAGCCGGCCGGCACGCTGGTCCCGTCCGCGTCACTGGCAACCATGTGATTGGTGAGCAAACCGGCGACGGCTTCGTCGAGATCGCCGGCGGTCAACAACAGCTCCTTGTGGGAGGGCGTGTCGATCGGTTCGGCCATCTTGCGGTGGACCACACCGGTCAGGCACGCGGTCCGCAACGCGGTCCATGGGCTCTGCATCGGCAGACCGCGTTCGTGCTGCACCGCGAGTGCGTATCTCGACATCACGATCGACAGGGCGGTGTCGTCGCCTTGCGGCAAGGTGTGTTCCCTCTCGGCAGAGACCTTCGAGACCGTCGCCAGCCCGGACAAGTCGACCATGATGGTGTTGGTGGCTGGGCAGTAGGACGCCGGCGGACTGGGTTTCGCGTCCGGGCAACCGTCCGTCTTGAAGGACAAGGTGGGCGGATTGCTCAGCGAGAACACCTTTCCCAACAACTCCATCAGCGTCGACAAAGTGTCTTCATTGATCGGGACCTCACCGGTCTCCGGGTCTCCGTTGGGATCGGTCTGCAACCCCTTGGGCAGGTCACCGCGGCGCCCCGCGATTTCCTGCTGGTTGATCCCGGCGCAGGCCGACGCGCCACTGATGAAGCCCATCTGGAAGGCACTGACCCGATCCAGCGCCGACCCATGTTCGTCGTCGTTCTCGGTGTCGGAATCCATCACGGGGTCACGGGTGGTGATGATCCCGGCCAGCACATGGTCGAGCCCGTCGGCGGTGCTCAGCGTGAAGCGCGCGGACTTGCCGGCGGCAACCCAATACAGGTAGACGCCCGCGAAGCAGTCGGCCTGCTGTTCACGAACGATGGTGAGGTCCTTTTTCGTGACCAGTTTCGCCATCTGCTGCAGGGCGTGTCCGAACTCGTGCGCCAGCACGCCGGTGACGGACATGTCGCCGAAATAGCGTTGCGCGACGGGCATGAACACCCCGCGATCCCAGGCAATCAAGTTGCAGCGCGATGTGAAAAACGCGTTGACGAGCTTGTACGTTTCGTTGTGGCAAACGATGGGACTGCTCGGATCGTTGGAGTCGTAAGAGACCAGTTTGGCGACCGGCAGAAATGTTCCTTTCAGCGACTGGCTGTACGTCGATTTCCAGTAGTCCTCGATATCGGTAACCGACAGCAACGACAACTTGTCGATCGCCCCGTTGTCGGTGTTGACCACCGTGCCGCTCGAACCCGGCCCGTTCGCGCGAGGCCCGCTGGGACCGTTGGTAGCGGGCAGATCACCCACATGGAATGGGTCGTTGAGCATCGATAAGGACCGCCCCTCGACGACGGTGGTACATCCCGCTACCACGAGCACCACCCCTGCGCAGGCAATTGCCGCCCTCAGCGAACCGATCACGGTGCGCCTGCGACCACCGTGGCCCCGACGTCGATTTTGCCCACGGCTCATCATGACCAACCTCATCCCGACCGGCTGCACGGCAGCAGCAAAGGGTTCTCATTCTAGATCCGCCCGTTGACGGGCGTAGCAAAAGCGAGAGACCCAGCAAACGCAGCTAGGGTACCCTGGTCCGGTGCCGTTTGTCGTGGGGCGGTACGCCGTTGACACCGCCGACCGACTCGGCGTAGCTGCCCACCGCGAAGGCCACGCCAGAACCCATGACGGCCAATGCTTCCCGGTTGATGTTGTCGATCGTGTCCCGGGGGCCCTGGAAGTTGGGATCGAACCCGACACCGACCTGACCGCCCCATAGGCGTGCTTGCACAGTAGTTTTCAGCTGCGATGCGCCGGTGCTCATGCCGCCGATCGGCACGCCCGCGACCATGAACGGATGGTAGTCGGTCCGGGTGCCCAACGGCATATCGGCGGGCCGCTTCCCGGCCAAATTCAGATAGCCGGACAGCGTGCGCTCGATGCCGGCCGACCCTTCGGGCACGTCACTGAACGCGATGCCCTGTCCGGGCGGACCGGACTGATCGCCGTCATCGGTGAAGTAGCCGGCGTTGGGCGAACCGAGCAGGTTGAAGTTCAGGTACATCGCGATGTCGCCGAGTTGCTCGTCATCCAGGCCGAACACGTAATCCATGACGCCGTCGAGGCCGCCCTCGTCGGCTCCCCAGAACACGAAGCGCACCGCGTTGTTCACCGGTGCCAATGGGCCGAGCTGCAGCGCGGTTTCCAGCACCGCGGCCACCCCGGACCCGTTGTCGTTGATGCCCGGACCGCCGCGCGGGCCGTCGAGATGCGCACCGACCATGATCACGTCTTTTGTCGAGCCGGTCTTGGTCTGCGCCAGCACGTTTCGGGACGTGATCTTGATGTTCTCGGCATCCAGTACCAGGCGTACCGGCGCGGTGGTGCTGGCCAGCGCGCTGCCACCGTCGGCTACCCACCACGGCGACCGGCATGGTCAGTTGCTTGAAGTAGCCGGGGTTGAACAACCTGGGCGGGGCGCCCTGGCCGTTGGGCGCGCTGACCACGATCAGTGCAGCCGCCCCCTTGGCCCTCGCGCTGTTCTGCTTATCGACCACCGAGCATCCAGCGTCGTCGACGACGGCGATCGCACCCGCGGGCAGCGCGGGCGGGTAATCGCTCACCGCGCAGCCCGACGGTTTGGTGGGCCGCACCGGTTGGCCGGTGACGCCGCCGGGCGGTGTCCGGACCAGCAGCGAGGCCTGGTCGATCGGATAGTTGCTGCCGGCAACCGTCAGCGACGGCTTACCCGGCGATACCGCGTACAGCCGGTCGAACTGCGGCGTTGCTACCTCGAATCCCTTGCTGCGCAATGCTTTCACGACGTATTCGACGCTGGCGTCGTAGCCCGGCGTCCCCTCTGCCCGGTTCCCCTTGTTGGCGTTGGCGATATCCTGCAGCGCGCGCAGGTGGACGAACATCCCGTCCGCGGTGACCTTCGCGGCCAGGCCACGACCCAGATCCGGTGCTGCGGCGGGCGCAGCCGGCCGTGGTGCCGCGCAGCCCGCCAGCAGGCCGGTCGTCAGCAACGCCGCGCCCAGCCGGCGCAGCCTGGCCTCACGAGCACGCGTCATGGCTTTGCGAGCACGTGCCGGGTGCGGTCCCCGTGATCGGAACCCCGTTTCGTCCGCTGAGGTCCTGCGCGTACAGAGCCACCGCGTAGGCGACGCCGGCGCCGTTGATCCCCAGCGAGGTGCGGTCGATGTGGTCGAGGGTGTCGGTTTTCTTGTGATAGTTGGGATCGAACGGCTCGTCTGCCGTCCCGCCCCACAGCTTTGCTTGGTCGCCGGATTTTTTGGCTTCCGCACCGGAGAACAGCCCGCCGGCCGGGATACCGGCCAGGGTGAAACCGTCGTAGTCGGAGCGACCGTCGAACGAGGTGTCCTGCGCGGTCTTGCCCGCCGACTTCAGGTACGCGACCAGCGTGCGTTCGATGCCGGCCGAGCCTTCCGGTACCACTGGTTGGCCGCGGGTGTCCGTCGGCAGGGATTGGTCTCCGTCATAGGTGAAGTAGCCGGGGTTCGGCGAGGCGAGCATGTCGAAATTCAGATACAGCGCAATGTTTTTGAGGTCGTCGAGATTCAGCGATTCGACGTAGTTGCGCGATCCGATCAGCCCGAGTTCCTCAGCACCCCAGAAACCGAAGCGCACCGCGTTATGCACTTGCGGCGAATTCCCCAGCTGCACTGCGGTTTCCAAGACCGCGGCCACACCAGAGCCGTTGTCGTTGATACCCGGGCCCTCGGGCACGCTGTCCAGGTGCGCGCCCGCCATCACCACATCGGTGGGCGAACCCGTCTTGGTCTGCGCGATGACGTTGCGGGCTTTGAAGCTCTTGCTGCTGGCGTTCAGCTTGATCGTGGTCGGCCCAGGCTGGGCGCGCAGCTGCATTCCGGCGGACTTGGTCACGCCCACGGCCGGAATCTTCACCACAGTGTCTGCCCCCAGCGTGCCGCCCATCTGCTCCTCGTCGACGTTGTCGATGACGATCATCGCCGCGGCCCCGCGCTGCGCCGCGGCATCCTCCTTCTTCGCGAACGGGCAGGTGCCGCGCTCCAGCAGTACGACCGCACCGCGCACCGGAAGGTTGTCGTAGTCCGATGGCGCACAGCCCAGGCCGTTGCCCGTCGACACCGCCAGCAACGGCCCGCTCACCCCGTCGGGCCCGGTGCCGAGGCTGTACTCGAGCGCATGCGCCTCGACGGTCTTGCCGCCAACCGTGACCGCCGGCTTGTCGGCGTGAAAAACGCGCGCCGAGAACTCGGGGGTTTGCACATCAAACCCGTTGTTGCGCAACGTATTCGCCACATAGTCGACGCTGGCTTCATACCCGGGGGTGCCGACCGCGCGGGTGCCGTTATTGGCGTTGGCGATGTCTTGCAGTTTTGTCAGGTGCGCCATCATCGCGTCGGCCGTGACCTTGTTGTGCACTGCCGTGGCGAACTCGGCGGCGGCGGGGTCGCTCGCCTGCCCGGAGTTAGCCGAACGATGGAAGCAGCCGGTCAAAACCGCGGCGAGGGCGACCGTGGCGAGCATTGCCGGCAGCGTCCGTGATTTGTGCACCATCGCGCCCTAGGTTAGACGCCCGTGGGCCGTCACCGCACTCGGCTCACCGCGGCATCACATCAGACATGCAGCCCGCTGAATGGGGCAAACGGAATGTTGCGCACCACAAACCAAATCACCACCAACGACAGCGCCACCATCGCCGACCAGCGCTGGTGTTGCCAGCTCCGGATCCGTCGGCCCGTCATGCGACCGTAGGTCCAGACCAGGTACGTCCACACCAATAGCACGACCGCCACCAGGCCCAGCGCGTTGAACCTGGCGGCGGCGATCAGATTGCCGTGCAAGAGCGAATACAGCATGCGCAGGCTGCCGCATCCGGGACAGTCGATACCCAGCAGCGCCTTGGTCGGACATACCGGCAGGGGGCCACCCGGGGTGGTCGGATCACCCACCCAGGTGGCAGCACACGCAAATATCGCGGACCCGGCGACCATCAGTGGGGCGCCGAGCCCAAGCGCAATATGCCCCTGGCGCATACCCGCGAGCGTAACCCGCGTTTAGCGCAGCCCCACAAGCATCGCCGCGGGGGTATCCGGCGTGCTCAGGGCCGCCGCAATCGCGATGATCGCGTAGATGATGACGATGACAACCCAGGCGACGACCGACCAGATCACCCACTTACGGGCGCTGGCGGCGGCCGCCGTCGCCTCGGCGTGCAGGCCCTGCGTCCACAGTCCATTGACCGAGGCGGCCTTCACGATCGCGACGATCCCGGTGATGGGGAAGCAGAACAACGTTGCCAGAATGGCCCACACCAAGTAGTTGTTCGGCGCTTGCCCAGCGGGCGGCTGCTGCGGCGGATAGCCCGGCGGCGGCGGTTGTGCGGTCATGGTTCTCCAGTCACGAGAAGTTAGCTGGCGTGAAGCGGTGCTTACCCTACCCGAGCGAAGTCGTGACGGCACTAGGTACGCGAAAAACAGTTGCGCCAGGTCCTCGACCTCGGCGGCACCGCAGCGGCCCGCCACCCAGCCATCTCGTATGAATAGCGGATCCACTAGCCAAATACATTGGCTAGTCATCGCTTTCAACGCCATCGGGAAATTGCCGAGGCTGTACGCGAATGATGCCCCGAAAGACAATGTCCAGTGGAATCTATTACGTAGCCACGACAGAGACCTACAGTCGGTGGATGGCGTACCTCACCAACGCGCTGCGGGCCGTGATGGCTGCGGCGCTTCTGGGCGGTTTCGCGTTTGCGGGCACCGCGACGGCGAGCGCAGACCCCAATACCGGTACCGCCGCGGATATCAACACGTTGGCCAGTGCGCTCTCGAAGGGCTACGGCCTCAATAACTGCACCGCCCAGGCGGTTCCCAATAGCGCGCTGGCCTACTTGCAATGCGGACAGAGCCCCGACCCCAGCGGGCCGATACTGGGTAAATACTTCCTGTTCAGCAATGGCAACGATCTGGCCAGCTCGTTCAAGGCCGTCATCGGGGGCGACACCCTGAGCAGCTGTGGGGATGCTTCCTCACCTACGCCATGGCATCAAGGCAGCTCCACCACCAACGCGGGATCGGTAGCGTGTGGGACTTTTCAGAACCATGCCGAGATCATTTGGACCAATGACGCCAAAGACATGCTCGGCCTGATCCGTGCCTCCAGCGGCGACGTCTCGTCGCTCTACCAATGGTGGCGAAACAATGGCTGACCTTTACGGTTGAGCCGCAACGGATTCCACCTCCGCACAGACGGTCCCGCCCCTCAGTCGGCGAAGTTGCTCGAGGTGCGGGAAAGATGCAGGTGGAAATGGTATTCGGCGGAATGGGTTGCATAGCTGGGGTTTATCCCTACGATCATTCTCGCGGCGAAAAAAGTCGTCAGAGCAAACTTCCGGCGGTTAGACAAATTTCAGGAGTCGAGGATGCCTTACCCGACCAACGCTATGCGAGCCGCGACGGCCGCAGCCTTCACAGCCACCTTTTTCTGTGTTGGTACTGCCACCGCGACCGCAGGCCCCATCGACACTCTCACCAGTGCACTGTCGAAGGGCTACACCAGCAGCAACTGCTCGACCCAGCAGGTGTCCGACGTACAGGGCTCCTTTGGCGCCCCTGTGGTAGCAGTGCTGCAGTGCGGACAGAACGCCGACTCCACCGGTCCGATGGGCGGTAAGTATTTCCTGTTTGGCAGCAGCGCCGACACGGCCAGCTCGTTCACCAAGCTCATCAGTGGCGATACCCTCACCAACTGCGGAGACGCCAAGTCGCCGACCACGTGGCACCAGGGCAACTCCGACTCGGCCGGACAAGTGGCGTGCGGGACGGATTCGGGTCAGGCCGAGGTCCTCTGGACCGTAGACTCCAAGAACGTGCTGGCCTTCGTCCGCGCGTCCAACGGCGACACGGCGGCCCTGTACAAGTGGTGGCAGGCCAACGGCTGAGCTTTACAGCTGGGCCGCAACAACTTCCGCCACCGCGCGCATCCCGGTGCTGTTCGGGTGCAACGGCGCCGGCCGACGCGGTAGCGGGACAATGTATTTCGCCGGCATGGTCGTCCAGGGTTCAGCAGACCATGCGTGATGTTGACGGCTGGCCGCAGCGGCGCCGACGACCTCACAACCCGTTGCCGAGGCCGCGTCAGCCGTGAGTCGCTCCAGGGCGGCCGCCACATGGCGGCCCAGGTCGGCATCTGCTTGCGACAGCGGTGCTGCGGACGCTGCCGGCGGGCGGCAGCATCGTCAGGTAGTCGACGAAGAAAACTCGTGCCTGCGGGGCGCGTTCGCGTACCGCTTTTCCGACCGCGCACAAGGAATCGAACGCGTCGGCCAGGGCCCGATCACGCGCGTCCCGGTCCAGCAGTTCGGCTATCCGGGTGCCCAGCAGCGGCAGCCGCCGGGCCGCCCACGGCAGCGCCGCCGCCATTAACAGCGGAACGTAGCCGACGTCGTTGCCGCCGATGGTGACGGTGACCAATGCCTCCGAGCCATCGAGTGCGCTGATCTGGGGCGGCGCGGAATGCTGCTCCTCGGCGAGGACGTGCGCGCTGGTCGCGCCGGAGAAGGTGACGTCAACCAACTCGAGGTCCATCCGTGCGGCGACCAGATGCGGGTAGTTGCGGGCCGATCGACCCGACCATCGGGGCGCGCCCTGGGCGCGCGGCAAGATGCCGGGACCGGCAGCCATCGAACTACCCAGCGCGACATAGCGTTTCATGGTTGCGGACTGGATGCCTGCGCCCAAAAGCGTTTCGGGATCCGCCCGGCACGTCGCGCCAGATAGCCGGCGGTTACCGCGGCCGCCATCGCGGCGGCCATGGCGGGCGGATTGGTGGCCCGGGTCACCGCGCTGGCCAACAGCACGGCGTCACAACCCAACTCCATCGCCAGCGCGGCGTCGCTCGCGGTGCCGATACCGGCGTCGAGAACCACCGGAATACCGGCCCGGGCAACGATCATCTCGATGTTGTGTGGGTTGGTGATGCCGAGGCCGGTTCCGATCGGCGAACCCAACGGCATCACCGCCGCGCAGCCGGTGTCCTCCAGCCGACGGGCCAGCGCCGGGTCGTCGTTGGTGTATGGCAGCACGACGAATCCGTCATCGACCAATTGCTCTGCCGCCCGGACTAATTCGATCCCATCGGGCAGTAGTGTTCGATCGTCGGCGATCACTTCGAGTTTGACCCAGTTGGTGTTGAGCGCCTCGCGGGCAAGCTGGGCGGTGAGCACCGCCTCGGCCGCGCTGCGGCACCCCGCGGTATTGGGCAGCGGTGTGATGCCGAGCCGGTTGAGCAGGTCCAGCAATCCAGTACCGCCCTCGGCGTCGACCCGGCGCATCGCGACAGTCGTCAGCTCGGTACCCGAGGCGATCAGCGCCTCCTCCAGCACCGCCTGGCTCGTCGCTCCCCCGGTTCCCATGATCAACCGCGAGGCAAAGCTGCGGTCCGCGATCGTTAACTTGGTATCAACCACCCTGCACCGCCGTCATTACGTCGAGCCGCACCGGCTCACCCGGAAGCTCCGAAACTCTTGTCGTCCACGATGATCGGGGCAGCACCGAGAGGTCCAGCGCCACCGCGATACCCCGCTCCGGAAAGCCCAGCGACTCCAGCAACCCGGCAACTGTGGTCTGCCCGTCGACCTCGACTACCTTTTCGTTGACTAGCACGATCATCAGTGGGCTCCAACCGGAACGAGTTCGGACACAATCTGTTCGGCGGTCCACGGCGCCAGCAGAAAACCTGACCGGCCGTGCCCGGCGGCGACCAGAGTGCGTTCGTCCAGGCGTTGCACGAGGGGCAGATTGTCCGCCGTCATCGGGCGCAGCCCGGCGGCGCACTCGGCCAGTTCGTACTCGCCCAATGCCGGCAGCACCGCACACGCGTCGTCCAGCAGGTCACGTACTCCGGACACGACCGGCGCCGTGTCCCGGCCGTGCTCATACTGCGTCGCGCCAACGACCACTCCGTCGACCCGCGGCACCATGTACACCTGGCGCCCGTGCACACGAGCACGAATCACCCTGCTCAGCAACGGCATACATCCCTTGCGCCAGCGCAGGCGCAGCACCTCGCCTTTCACCGGGCGCACCGGCAGCCCGGGCCATAGCGCCGGTGCGTCGATCCCGTTGGCGATCACCACCGCGTCACCCTCGACCCGCGACAGGTCATGCGCCGGCGGCGCCCACTGAACTCCGAGACGTTCGCAGTTCGCCGCAAGCGCCTCGAGGACCGCGCGGTTGTCCACGGCCAATTCGGTGGGCGCTCGAAAGCCATGTCGGATGCCTTGCGCGAGAAGGGGTTCGACGTCACGCGCCGCCGACTCCCAGATCACCGGATGTCCCTGAGCGGCCAGCCAGTCGGCAACGGTGCGCAGGTCGGCGACGTCGGCGCCGTCGACGGCCACCACCAGCGACTCGCGGGCGGTGATCACCTCGGGCGGCAGTCCGTCCAGGTAGCCGCCCTCGCGCCACAGCCGCAGCGACTCCAGGCCCAGCCGCAACAATCGTTCTTCGCCGGGCCAGCCTTCGCTGTGCGGGGCCAGCATGCCGCCGGCAACCCAGGATGCGCCTTGCTCGCCGGTGCGGTGCACCCGTACCGACCATCCGGCCTGCGCTGCCCGGCGCGCCACCGACAGCCCGATGACGCCGCCGCCGATGACGGCCAAATACCCCGTCGGTGGACCCAATCCATTCGCTGGCATCCTTGGCCTCCCTTCGCCGGCATGATCCGGATCAGGTGTGACGGTAAGGGCAGCTCCGGTTGCGCCGGCTGTGCCCACTCTCAGCCCCGCAGCTCGCCCGGGACTCCCGTGTCTGGTAGTTGTTCGGGTTCTACGCTAGCGCGCTAGCGTCGCGGTGTGCACCAACCTGTTACCCGTCTTATGGCCGCCAGGCTTTATCTGTGTACCGACGCGCGGCGCGAGCGCGGCGATCTGGCCCAGTTCGCCGATGCCGCATTGGCCGGCGGGGTGGACATCATCCAGCTGCGCGACAAGGGATCGGTCGGTGAACAGCGGTTCGGCCCGCTGGAGGCGCGCGACGAGCTGGAAGCCTGCGCGATCCTCGCGGACGCGGCCCGACGGCACGGTGCGCTGTTCGCGGTCAACGACCGGGCCGACATTGCCCGCGCGTCCGGCGCCGACGTGCTGCATCTGGGCCAGGGCGACCTGCCACCGGCCGTGGCCCGCGACATCGTCGGGCCCGACACGGTGGTCGGCCTGTCCACCCACGACGCGGACCAGGTCGCGGCGGCCGCGGACAGCTCGACACCAGGGCAAGCCGACTATTTCTGCGTCGGCCCGTGCTGGCCCACGCCCACTAAACCGGGCCGCACGGCACCGGGCCTGGGTCTGATCCGCGCCGCGGCGCAATCGCACTCGGCACTCGACCGGCAAGCCGTGGTTCGCGATCGGGGGCATCGATGCGCAGCGGCTGCCCGAGGTGCTCGAGGCCGGTGCCCGGCGCATCGTGGTCGTGCGCGCGATCACCGCGGCCGAAGACCCCCGGGCCGCAGCGCAGCAGCTCAGGTCAGCGCTTCTAGCAGCGAGTTGATGCGGGGACTGAACTGCGAGGGCACCTGATCCGCATCGCCGGGCATGCACCAGACGAAGACTCCGGTTTCGATCTCCATGGTGCGCGGCAGATGCTGACGCCGTTGGTCGCCGTGGCCCAGCGGAACCAGCGCCGGGGCGGTGCGCAGCCGTTGCCAGCTCGCCGCGAAGCCGGGATGCAGCGGCAGCTCGGCCACCTCGTTCTCGTCGACCCAGCGCAGCTCGGCGCTTTCCCGGTTGGGCACCGTGTGCAACAACTCGCCGGCGTCGGCGACGACGGTGGTGTAGGTCCAGTGCGTACCGCCGAGCCCGGCGATCTGTGCGGTGACCACCGTCGCCCGGACCGCGAGGCGCTCGGCGAGCAGGCCGGCCTCTTCATGAGCCTCGCGGACCGCCGTCTCCTCCGGACTCTCGTGGCTGTCCCGGGCACCACCCGGCAACGCCCAGGTGCCCCCCTGATGGCTCCAGACCGCTCGATGCTGCAGCAGCACCGCGGGGGTACCGTCGGATCGTGGGGCCCGCAGCAGCAAACCGGCCGCGCCGTACCGACCCCAATAGTGGGCGCCGCTGTCGGATACCACCCATCCGTCACCGTCGCCATGCACGCGTTCAGGATATGCAGGCGATCACCGAAATTGGGTCCGCCTCCCCCCATCCGCCCCGACATTCTCTTAGAATTCGCTTATACAGGTTCGAGCAGCGCATTCCAGTGACCGAGAGATGAGGTCTGAACAGACGTGACGGTTGAGCTGGCGCACCCGACGACCGAGCCGCAGGGGTCGCGGTCGCCGGGCGAACCGGCCCACCCCCGTTGGTGGTTCATCTCGACGACTCCGGGCCGCATCTTGACGATCGGCATCGTCCTGGCGGCACTCGGCGTCTCCAGCGCGTTTGCCACCTCGACGACCATCAACCACCGCCAGCAAGTGCTGTCGACCGTGCTCAACCACACCGAACCGCTGTCATTCGCGGCCGGACGGCTCTACACCACCCTGTCGGTGGCCGACGCCGCGGCGGCCACCGCGTTCATCGCGCAAGCCGAGCCGTGGCCGGTGCGGATGCGCTACGAACAAGCCATCACCGACGCCGCGGTGGCCGTGGCCCGGGCGTCCAGCGGGATCGATGATCAGCTGCTGGTGCAGCTGTTGGGCAAGATCAACGCCGAACTGGCCGTGTACACGGGGTTGATCGAGATAGCGCGGACCAACAACCGGGAAGGCAACCCGGTCGGGTCGTCGTACCTGTCGGAGGCCTCGGGCCTGATGCAGGCGACGATCCTGCCCGATGCGGCGCAGCTTTATCAGGCGACCTCGGAGCGGGTGGACTCGGAAACCACCGCGTCCACCCACTTTCCGGCTCCGGTGATCCTCGTCGTCACCACCACGGTGATCTTCGGCGTGTTCTCGCATCGCTGGCTGGCCCGGCGTACCAGGCGCCGGATCAACCCGGGCCTGGTAGTGGGCGGGCTCGGTATTCTCGTCATGGTGGTCTGGGTCGGAACTGCGCTGACAATCTCCACGACCGCCAGCCGTAGCGCCAAAGACACGGCGGCCGAGTCGCTCAAGACCGTGACCAACGTGGCGATCACCGCGCAGCAGGCCCGAGCCGACGAGACGCTGTCGCTGATTCGGCGCGGCGACGAACAGATCCGCAAGCAGTCGTTCTATCAGCGCATCGACTACATGCACGACCAGATCGAGCAGTACATGGCCCGCGGCGATGCCGTCGACAAGACCGATCTGCAAGGTGCTGACCAGCTGTTGGTCCGGTGGCGACAGGCCAACGACCGGATCAACTCGTACATCTCGGTCGGCAACTACCGCGCCGCCACCCAGATCGCGCTGGGCAGCGCCGAAGACGACTCGACCCCCGCGTTCGACAAGCTCGAAGATCAGTTGGGCAAGGCCATGACCCAATCCCGCACGCACCTGCGCAACGACGTGATCAACGCGCGCAGCGGGCTGTCCGGCGCCCAGGTCGGGGGTGTGGTGCTCAGTCTGGGTGCCGCCCTCGCGGTCGCCCTGGGCCTGTGGCCGCGGCTGAAAGAGTATCGGTAATGAACCGTCTGCCCAGGATCCGCCGGGCGTGCGCCGTGCTCGCCACGGCGATCGTGTTGGCGGGTTGCGGGCGCACCGAATCGCTGACCGTCGCCACCGCGCCGACGTTGCCGCCGCCCACTCCCGTCGGCATGGAGCAACTGTCGGCAAAACCGCCGCTGCCGCCCGACGATTCCGGCCAGGATTGCGACGCCACCGCCAGCCTGCGCCCGTTCCCCACCAAGGCCGAGGCCGACGCCGCGGTGGCCGACATCCGGGCCCGCGGCAGGCTGATCGTCGGGCTTGACATCGGCAGCAACCTGTTCAGCTTCCGCGACCCGATCACCGGCGAGATCACTGGTTTCGACGTCGATATCGCCGGTGAGATCGCGCGCGACATCTTCGGCGCCCCGTCGCATGTCGAGTACCGGATCCTGTCGTCCGACGAGCGCATCACCGCGCTGCAGCACTCCGAGGTCGACATCGTCGTGAAGACCATGACCATCACCTGCGACCGGCGCAAGCAGGTGAACTTCTCCACCGTCTACCTTGATGCCAGCCAGCGCATCCTGGCCTCGCGTGACTCCCCGATCGCCAAAGTGGCCGACCTGTCCGGCAAGCGCGTCTGCGTGGCCAGGGGTACCACGTCGTTGCATCGAATCCGGCAGATCGACCCGCCCCCGGTCATCGTCTCGGTGGTGAA
This sequence comes from uncultured Actinomycetota bacterium, assembly GCA_963832935.1. GTDB lineage: Bacteria > Actinomycetota > Actinomycetes > Mycobacteriales > Mycobacteriaceae > Mycobacterium. The sequence goes on along the minus strand of CAWHWA010000002.1, from coordinate 302,292 downwards.
CTGGGCGGACTGCCTGGTGGCCATGCAACAGCGGGAGATCGACGCCGTCAGCACCGACGACTCCATCCTGGCCGGGCTGGTCGAAGAAGACCCGTATCTGCACATCGTCGGACCGAACATGGCCACCCAGCCCTACGGCATCGGGATCAATCTGGACAACACGGGGCTGGTCCGGTTCGTCAACGGCACGCTGGAACGCATCCGTCGAGACGGCACCTGGAATACCTTGTACCGCAAGTGGTTAACGGTTCTCGGCCCGGCGCCCGCCCCGCCCGTACCGAAGTACGTGGACTGATGACCGAGACCGAACACGAATCCGGTTCCGACGACGTGGACCCGGGAACCGAGCGCGCCGGACGCGCAGACCGGTGCGACGACGGGGCGCACGAATGCCACCCAGGCACTCTTCCGTCCCGCCTGGGACGACGATGACGACGACGACCTGCCGCACATTTCGCTCGGCGGCCTAGACACCGAGCTGCAAGACCGGATGACGGTCGCGACCCGGGTGCTTCCGCCCACCAGGCTGCTTGGTGGCGGATTGGTCGAAATCCCGCGGGTCCGCGACATCGACCCGGTCGAAGCCCTGATGACCAATCCCATGGTGCCGGAGGCCAAGCGGTTCTGCTGGAACTGCGGAAAGCCCGTGGGCCGGTCCAGATCCGAGGGCAGGGGCGCCTCGGAGGGCAAATGCCCGTCCTGCGGAAGTCCGTATTCCTTTTTGCCCCAGCTGAATCCCGGCGACATCGTCGCAAACCAGTACCAAGTCAAGGGCTGCATCGCGCACGGCGGACTGGGCTGGGTGTACCTGGCCGTCGACCACAACGTCAACGACCGCCCGGTGGTGCTCAAGGGCCTGGTGCATTCCGGTGACGCCGAGGCTCAAGCGATCGCGATGGCCGAACGGCAGTTCCTCGCCGAGGTGGTTCACCCGCAGATCGTGCAGATCTTCAACTTCGTCGAACACGCCGACCGGCACGGCGATCCGGTCGGCTACATCGTCATGGAGTACATCGGCGGGCAGTCGCTCAAGCGGGGCAAGAAGGACTCCAAACTGCCCGTCGCCGAGGCCATCGCCTACCTGTTGGAAATCCTGCCCGCGCTGAGTTATCTGCATTCCATCGGCCTGGTCTACAACGACCTCAAGCCGGAGAACATCATGCTCACCGAAGAGTTGCTGAAGCTGATCGACCTGGGCGCGGTGTCACGGGTGAATTCGTTCGGCTACCTCTACGGCACGCCCGGTTACCAGGCGCCGGAGATCGTGCGCACCGGCCCGACGATCGCCACCGATATCTACACCGTCGGACGCACCCTGGCGTCGCTGACGCTGAACCTGCGCACCCGTAATGGCCGCTACGTGGACGGGCTGCCCGAAGACGACCCGGTGCTGTTCACCTATGAGTCGTTCGGCCGGCTGCTGCGCCGCGCCACCGACCCCGACCCCCGGCGCCGGTTCTCGTCCGCCGAGGAGATGTCCGCGCAGTTGATGGGTGTGCTGCGCGAGGTGGTCGCTCAGGACTCCGGGGTTCCGCGGCCCGGGTTGTCGACGCTGTTCAGCCCTAGCCGGTCCACGTTCGGGGTGGACCTGTCGGTCGCGCACACCGACGTCTATCTGGACGGGCAGGTGCATTCGGAGAAGCTGACCGCCCGCGAGATCGTGACCGCGCTGTCGGTGCCGCTGGTCGATCCGACCGACGTCGCCGCCCCGGTGCTGCAGGCGACGGTGCTCTCGCAGCCGGTGCAGACCCTGGACTCGCTGCGCGCGGCCCGGCACGGTTCACTGGCCGCCGAGGGCATCGACGTGTCGGAGTCCGTCGAGCTGCCGCTGATGGAAGTCCGCGCGCTGCTGGACCTGGGCGACGTGGCCAAGGCCACCCGCAAACTCGACGACCTGGCCGAGCGGGTGGGCTGGCGCTGGCGGTTGGTCTGGTTTCGGGCCGTCGCCGAATTGCTCACCGGCGATTACGAGTCCGCCATCAAGCACTTCACCGAGGTGCTCGATACCTTCCCCGGCGAGCTGGCACCGAAGCTGGCGCTGGCCGCCACCGGCGAGCTGGCCGGCAACATCGACGTAGACAAGTTCTACCGGACGGTGTGGCGCACCAACGACGGCGTCATCTCGGCGGCGTTCGGGTTGGCGAGATCCCTTTCGGCCGAAGGCAATCGAATCGGCGCGGTACGCACACTCGACGAAGTGCCGCCGACTTCCCGGCATTTCACCACCGCCCATCTGACGAGTGCGGTGACCCTGCTGTCCGGCCGGTCGACGAGTGAAATCACCGAGGGGCAGATCCGCGATGCCGCCCGGCGGGTGGAGGCGCTGCCGCCCACCGAACCGCGGGTGCTGCAGATCCGCGCACTGGTCCTCGGCGGTGCGATGGACTGGCTCGGGAACAACGAGGCCAGCACCAACCACATCCTCGGTTTCCCGTTCACCCAACACGGGCTGCGGCTGGGCGTCGAGGCGTCGCTGCGCAGCCTGGCCCGGGTAGCGCCCACCCAGCGGCATCGCTACACGCTCGTGGACATGGCCAATAACGTCCGGCCCACCAGCACCTTCTAGGTCCCCGGCTTTCGATGCCCCGCTTTCGTTGTGCGTCCAGGGCGTTGCGTGTGCGTCCATGGCGTTGGGTGTGCGTCCAGGGTGGGAAATCGCCGGCATCCGCGCCGTGACCGCACACTCGAAACCGTGACCGCACACTCAAAGCCGTTACCGCACATTGGAAGCCGCGATAGCGGACCGAACGCGCCGCAGCACGGCCCCGGGGGCGTCCTCGACGACCACGCGCACGATGGTCCACCCCATCTCGTCGAGCATCTCGTGTCGCCGAATGTCTTTGACGTATTGCCGTCGATCTATTCGGTGCTGATCGCCGTCGTATTCCACCGCGACCATCCACTCCTGCCAGCCCATGTCCAGGTAGGCCACGGGGATCCGGTCCACACCCAGTACCGGTATCTGGGTCTGCGGCCGCGGCATCCCCGCGTCGATGAACAGCAGCCGCAAGTAGCTTTCCCGCGGCGATTGCGCGCCCGGGTCGACCAGCTCCAACGCGGTCTCCAGGCATCGAAGCCCCGGCGAGCGGGGGTGGTCACGAGCCACGCGGAGCACGTCATCGACCTTGAAACCCGTTGCGCGAGCCAGCACGTCCAGGCGGGCGACTGCTGAGTGGATGGCTCCGAGACGGCCGATGTCGAAGGCAGTTCGCTCGGGTGTGGTGACTGCGCGCCCGTCGATAATCTGCGTCTCGCCGTCTTTCACGGCACCGCGTCGAGTCAGCACACCCCGAGGTACGCGCGGGTTGGTATGGATCAGTTCGACGGGGACATTCTCCGGAATCCATCGGGCGCCGTGTATCGCAGCGGCGGCCGCACCGGCGATGGTCGCTCGGCGGTTGGACCACAGCCACGCCGCGACGATCCGCTGTTCGAGGGAAGCGTGGATGTCCTTGCCCAGGTAGACGTTGGGAAACACAGCGCGATAGCGCGTCCTGAGTTGATACCGACTCAGCAGCCCGCCGGCCAGTGCCTCGCTACCGATGAATGGTGTTGCCGCGTCGACCATGCCGCGAACACTCGCACATCAGCGCCGCGCGCGATTTCCTCTATCCACAGGGACGTCCCACGTGCGTTCTCGGCGTTGGGTGTGCGTCCCGGGCGGAGATTCCGTGCGAATCCCGCCGTCAGCGCCCGCTCGAAGTCGTGGGTGCACGCTCAGCAAATTTTCAGCTCTATCCCGCACAGTTAAGTCATGCCAGGCCAGTCCAGCCAATGGGTCGCCACGGCCCGGGTATTACGCCGGGCCGGGTTCGGGGTGAGTGGACCCGAAGTCGATGCTGCCGTGCGCCAGGATTGGCCTTCCTATGTCGAGGCGATGCTGGGCGCCAACCCCGACGCCGATCCGGGTGCCATCGCCACCCCGATGCCCTCGTTTACCGCCGCCGCACCGCCCGGTAAGGGCGCGACGCCTGCGGCCCGAAAGCAATACAACCAGCAGATGTCCGAACAACAACGCGTGCTCTCGGATTGGTGGCTGCAGCGCATGGCCGCCGTTCGGCAACCAGTGCATGAAAAGCTGACTCTGTTGTGGCACAACCACTTCGCCACGTCCGCACAAAAGGTCAGGGCTGCGGCGCAGATGGCCGCGCAGAACCAGAAGCTGCGCACCTTGGCGCTGGGCGACTTCCGCACGCTGGCCTACGCGATGCTGACCGACGCGGCGATGTTGCGCTGGCTGGACGGGCAGACCAATACCGCCAAGGCGCCCAACGAGAACCTGGCCCGCGAATTCATGGAGCTGTTCGCGCTCGGCCACGGCAACGGCTACACCGAGGACGACGTGCGCGCGGGCGCACGCGCCCTGACCGGCTGGGTCGATCGGCCCCGACGGCCAGACCTCGATGGTCCCCAGCGCCACGACGCCGGCGCCAAGACGGTGCTCGGCGTCACCGCGACTTCGACGCGGCCGGATTCTGCGACGCCGTGCTGGCCCAGCCGAAGTCAGCCGAATACGTCGCGGCGCGGCTGTGGCAGCAGTTGGCTTCCGACGACGCGCCGCCACCCGCAGCGCTCGACCGGCTGTCGCCGCCTACGGCCCGGGCCGCAACCTGCGCGCACTGACCGCGGCGATCCTCACCGACGACGGATTCACCGGCGGCCGGGCCACCAACGTCAACACGCCGGTCGAGTGGCTGGTCGGCGTGATCCGGACGCTGCGGGTTCCCCTCGACACGCCCGCGCAGCTGAGATGGCCGACGCCGACGTTGCACGCGCTGGGCCAACGACCGTTCTACCCGCCCAGACGTCGGCGGCTGGCCGCTCGGCCAGGCATGGCTGTCCACCGCCAGCGCCGAGGCACGGCTGCGCGCCGCGAGTCGCATGGCGCACATCGCCGACCTGTCCGGCATCGAGGGCGCCGCCCCGGACGACCGCATCGACGCGGTCGGCTATCTGCTCGGTGTCGGCGCGTGGTCGGACCGGACCGCCGACGCCCTGGACCCCTGGTAGGCCGGCCACCGCAGCTGGTCGCGGCCGCCGTCAACACACCTGAATACCTGACCTCATGATCAATCGCCGCAAATTCCTGATCGCCAGCGCTGGCGTCGGCGCGGCGGGCTTGCTGTCTGGCGCGCTGACCGTGAGTTGGCCACGACCTGCTGCGCGCCGCCCAGGACCGACCGCTGGCCGACGGCGCCGGCATGCTGGTGCTCGTCACGCTCTACGGCGGCAACGACGGCCTCAACACCGTAATCCCCTACGCCGACAAGGCTTATCACGCTGCCCGCCCCGAACTCGGCTTATGCCCCGGACGATGTGCTTGCAGCTGGACGCCAGCTCGGGCTCAACCCGGCGATGACGGGCCTGGCCCAGACTGTGGAAGCAACGGCAGCTGGCCATCGTGCGCGGCGTGGGCTATCCGAAGCCCGACCACAGCCACTTCCGGTCCATGGACATCTGGCAGACCGCCTCGCCGGCCGAACCGGTGTCGACCGGCTGGATCGGACGCTGGCTCGACGCCACCGGCGACGATCCGCTGCGTGCGGTCAACGTCGGGCCGGTGCTGCCGCCGCTCGCGGTTGGCGCAAAGTACACCGCGGCAGCACTTTCCACGACGCAGGCGCCACCACAGCAAGCGGACCGGTTCGACGCAGTCATGGGCGCGCTCGGCGCCGACGATCCCACCGACACCCCGGCGATGGCGGCGGTGCGCAAGGCGTATCGCGCGGCGCGCACCACTGACACGACGTTCGAGTCGGTCACACCTGCGGCTGAATCGGAAGCACAATTCGGCTGGCCACTCAGCTGAGCTGGTGGCCGCCGCGGTGACGGGCCGGCGTGCCGACCCGGGTCTACACCGTCCACCTGGGCGGCTTCGACACCCACGCCGACGAGCGCGCCACCCAACAGCGCCTGCTGCAGACATTCGACGAGGCCGTGACCGCGTTCCTGCAGCGACATGGCCGGTGATCGCTACGGTCAAAACGTTGTGCTGATGGCCTACTCGGAGTTCGGGCGCCGGGTGGTGGCCAACGCCTCCCAGGGCACCGATCACGGCACCGCCGGACCGGTGTTCATCGCGGGCGTGCCCGGTCAAGGGCGGCTTTTACGGCGACGAACCCAGCCTGACCGACCTGGACGATGGAGACCTGAAGTCCACCACCGACTTCCGCGACATCTACTACGAGCTGCTGTCGAACACCGTTGGAACCGATCCCACGCCATCGGTCGGAGCTGGGCGAAACAGCTTGGGCTTCCTATAGTTCAGCAAGCGCAGCAACGCAGTCGCGGGCGATGGCGAGTTCTTCATTCGTAGGCACCACCAGGACGGTGATCGGTGAGCCGTCGGCCGAAATCCGCCGCGCGCCTGTTCCTCCGGAGACGTTGCGGCCATCGTCGAGCACGATGTCGAGCTCTTCCAGCCCGGCCATCGCGTCGCGGCGCACCGCGAAATCGTTCTCGCCGATCCCCGCGGTGAAGCTGATGACATCGGTGTGCCCCAGCACGGCCAGATAGGCGCCGACGTACTTGCGCAGCCGGTGGATGAACACGTCGTACGCCAATTGCGCTGAGCTGTCACCCGATTCGATCATCGCGTGCAGCCTGCGGAAGTCACGCTCACCGGCCAGACCCCAGACGCCTGACCGATTGTTGAGCATGGACTCGATCTTGTCCACGTCCATCTTCGCGATGCGCCACAAGTAGCTGATGACGCTGGGGTCGATGTCGCCGCTGCGGGTGCCCATCACCAGACCCTCCAACGGGGTCAGGCCCATCGACGTGTCGGCCGGCCGGCCACCGGCAATCGCCGAGGCTGAGGCGCCATTGCCCAGATGCAGCACGATCTGATTCAGGCTGTCCAGCGGTCTGCCGAGGAAGGCGGCGGCCTGCTCGCTCACGTACCGGTGCGACGTGCCGTGAAATCCGTAGCGGCGTATCTGGTATCGCTCCGCCAGCTCCCGATTCATCGCGTACGTCGCGGCCGCGGGCGGCAGGTGGTGGAAGTAGGCCGTGTCGAACACGGCGATGTGCGCGACGTCCGGCAGCAGCTTGCGCGCCACCTTGACTCCCTGCACCGCAGGCGGATTGTGCAGCGGGGCGAGCTCGGACAACCTATCGAGATCGGCGATCCGGGCGTCGTCGAGTAGCGTCGGGCGATAGAATTCCTGACCCCCATGCACGATACGGTGGCCGACCGCCAGCAAGCCGCACGACTTCAGGTCCACACCGGCCTCGGCCATCTGGTCGAACGCCAAGCGCAACGCTTCCTCATGGTCGGCGACCCGTGACGACGGCTCGCCGATCTGCTGGATGCCGCCGCCCGCGCGCTCAACGCCGGAGTCCGGCTCGACCAACTTGTACTTCAGCGACGAGGACCCCGAATTGATCACCAGCACAGGTCGGTTCGTGCTATCAGCCATGGCCCACACCCTGCGCCTGGATTGCCGTGATCGCAATGGTGTTGACGATGTCTTCGACCAGCGCACCGCGGGATAGGTCATTCACCGGCTTGCGCAAGCCCTGCAGCACCGGACCGATCGCGATTGCCCCGGCGCTGCGCTGCACCGCCTTGTAGGTGTTGTTGCCGGTGTTGAGGTCGGGAAAGATCAGCACGGTGGCGTGACCGGCGACTGCCGAGCCGCTCAGCTTGGTGGCAGCCACCGACGGTTCAATCGCGGCGTCGTACTGGATCGGCCCCTCGACCAACAGCTGCGGATCCCGGGCGCGCACCAATTCCGTTGCCTTCCTGACCTTGTCGACGTCGGCTCCGGTGCCGGAATCACCGGTGGAATAGGACAGCATCGCCACTTTCGGATCGATGCCGAACCGCGCGGCAGTGCGTGCCGAGCTGATCGCGATGTCGGCGAGCTGTTCGGGCGTGGGGTCCGGCACGATCGCGCAGTCCCCGTAGGCCAGCACCCGATCGGGCAGACACATCAGGAAAATACTGGACACCGTCGAGACGTCCGGAACGGTCCTGATGATCTCGAACGCCGGGCGAACGGTGTGTGCCGTGGTGTGGACGGCGCCGGACACCATGCCGTCGACCATGCCGTTGTGGACCAGCATGGTGCCGAAATACGAGACATCGTGCATGATCTCGTGAGCCTGCTCGACGGTGATGCCTTTTGCCTTACGCAATTCGGCGTACTGCTCCGCGAACTGGTTGCACAATTCTTCGTTGTGCGGGTCGATGATCGTCGCGTCGTGCAAGTCGACTCCGAGTTCTGCGGAGCGCAAACGGATTTGGGCTTCGTCGCCCAAGATCGTCAGGTCGGCGACGCAGCGCTTCAACACCCGGCCGGCGGCCTTGAGGATCCGGTCGTCGCTACCTTCGGGAAGAACGATGTGCTTGCGATCCGCACGCGCCTGCTGGGTGAGCTGGTGGGTGAACATCTGCGGTGTCGTCACCGTGGGGATCGGAATAGCCAGCTGCGCAATCAAATCCGCGACATCCATGTGGCTGTTCACCAGCTCTGCCGCGGTGTCGATCTTGCGCTGCGAGTTCGCCGTGACCCGGCCCCGGGCCGCGGCGACCACGCTGGCCGTGTCGTAGGTACCCAGCGTGGTGGCGATGATCGGCAACCGCAGTCGCAAACCGGACACCAGCGCCGAGATGGACGGATGCAGGTCGAAGCCGCCGTTGAGGATCAGGCAGCATAAAGACGGAAACCCTTCGGCCGCATGGGCACTGGCCGCGGCCAGCACGACATCCGAGCGGTCACCGGGGGTGATCACCGCCATGCCGTCGCGCAGCCGTTCCAGCACATGGTCTGCCGTCATCCCGGCCACCAGCACGCCCATCGCCTCGCGCCCGACCAGCTCGGGGTCGCCGCTGACCAACCTCCCGTGCACGGCCGTCTGCAACTCGGCCACCGTCGGCGCCGACAGCAACGGCTCGTCCGGCAGCACATAGCTGCGGGGGGCGAACGAGCGCAACGCCTCAGCGACGGCGTCCACCTCCGTCGGCTCACAGCGGTTGGCAACCACCGCCGCGGTGTGGGCACGCTGCGCGGCCAGCTCGGCCAGACACACCTCGACGACGCCGGCGACCTGATCGGCGGTGCGTCCCTTGGCCCGCACCGCCAGCAGCACCGGTGCGCCGAGATTGACTGCGATGCGTGCATTCACCGAGAGTTCGGCGGACCGGTGACATCGGTGTAGTCGCTGCCGACGATCACCACCGCGTCACATGCCTGCGCCATGGCGTGATAGGCGTCGACGATGTTGACGATCGCGGCGTCGGTATCGGCGTGGATCTGCTGGTAGGTGACGCCGACGCATTGCTCGTAGGACAGGCCCGCGGTGGTGCGCGTCAGCAGCAGTTCCAGGATGTAGTCACGATCTTCGCCGAGCCGGGTGATCGGCCGGAACACACCGACTTTGGCGACCGTCGCCGTCAACCGGTTGAGCAGCCCCAGCGCGATCGTCGACTTGCCGGTCTCCGGCTCGGGCGCCGCGATGTAGATCCCCGAGGCGATCCCAGCGGTTTCAGCCAAGTCGTCGCAGCCTGGGCGCCAGATCCTTTTCAAAGAGCTCCAGGAACCGGCGCTGGTCGTGACCGGGCGCGTGGAACACCAGGTGGTTGAGGCCCCATCCCACGTATTGACCGACCTTTTCGACGGCCTCGTCGGGATCCGACGAGACGATCCAGCGCTTGGCGACCTGCTCGATCGGCAGCTCGTTGGCGGCCTTCTCCATCTCGAGGGGGTCGTGGATGCTGGTCTTTTGTTCGGCAGTCAGCGACAGGGGCGCCCAGAATCGGGTGTTCTCCAGCGCCAGGTCCGGGTCGGTGTCGTAGGAGATCTTGATTTCGATCATCCGGTCGATGTCGTCGGGATTCTTGCCCGCGGCCTCCGCGCCCTCCCGCATGGCGGGGATGAGCTTGTCCTTGTACAGCTCCTCGCCCTTGCCGGAGGTGCAGATGAAGCCGTCACCCGCGCGGCCCGCGTATTTGGCGACCTGGGGTCCGCCCGCGGCGATGTAGATCGGGATGCCGCCCTCGGGCACGTCGTAAATCGAGGCGCCCTTGGTGTGGTAGTACTCGCCCTGGAAATCGACCCGGTCGCCCAGCCACAGCTCGCGCATCAGCCGCACCGATTCGCGCAGCCGGGCGTAGCGCTCCTTGAACTCCGGCCACTCGCCCTCATATCCGGTAGCGATCTCGTTGAGCGACTCCCCGGTGCCGACGCCGAGAAAGATGCGATCCGGGTAGAGGCACCCCATCGTGGCAAACGCCTGTGCGATGACGGCGGGGTTGTATCGGAAGGTCGGGGTCAGCACCGAGGTACCCAGGATGAGCCGCTTGGTGCGTTCGCCGACCGCGGTCATCCAGGCCAACGAGAACGGGGCGTGTCCGCCCTCGTGGCGCCACGGCTGGAAGTGGTCACTGACGGTGGCGCTGTCCATGCCGTGTGCCTCGGCGGTGACAGCCAGTTCGACGAGCTCGCGCGGTGCGAATTGCTCGGCAGATGCTTTGTATCCAAGTTTGAGTTCAGCCACGAGTCTTTTCTACTCCTATCCTACTCCTCTACAAACGGTCGCGACCCGCTACGCCCGGCTTCGCCGCGCTTGCGATCGCTTCTAGACTCGCGGGCATGGCATCAGCGCCAACACTTGTTCAAATCAGCGACACCGTGCACCTCGCCCAGGGTGAGGCCGTCAACTGGACGCTGATCACCGACGACACCGGCGTCCTGCTTATCGACGCCGGCTATCCCGGCGACCGGGAGGCCGTGCTGGCCTCGCTCGATGCGCTCGGGTACGGCCCAGGCGACCTGCGCGCCATCTTGCTGACGCACGCCCACATCGACCATCTGGGCTCGGCGATCTGGTTCGCCAGCGAACACGGCACCCCTGTCTACTGCCACGCCGACGAAGTCGGCCATGCCAAGCGCGAGTACTTGGAGCAGGTGTCGATTCTTGATCTGGCGCTGCGTATCTGGCGGCCCACGTGGGCGGTGTGGACCGCCCACGTGGTGCGCAGCGGCGGCCTGATCCGCGATGGGATTCCGACGACCAAGGCGCTGACGCCCGAAATCGCCGCGGGGCTGCCGGGTCACCCGATGCCCGTTTTCAGCCCCGGCCACACAAGAGGCCACTGCTCGTACCTGGTCGACGGTGTGCTGGCTAGCGGCGATGCGCTGGTCACCGGGCACCCGCTAATACGTCACGAGGGCCCACAACTGCTGCCGGCGATCTTCAGCTACAGCCAGGAGAACTGCATCCGAACCCTTTCGGCGTTGGCCCTGCTGGAGACCGAAATCCTGGCACCGGGCCACGGCCCGGTGTGGCGCGGCCCCATCCGCGAAGCGACCGATGCGGCACTGGAAAAGGCGGGCGCTCGGTGACGGTTGCCAAGTCGATCGCCCTGTTCGTCCTGGCGGCGCTGTTCGAGATCGGCGGCGCCTGGTTGGTGTGGCAGGGAGTGCGCGAACACCGCGGCTGGATGTGGGTGGGCTGGGGCGTCATCGCGCTGGGCGCCTACGGTTTTGTCGCCACCCTGCAGCCCGACGCCCATTTCGGTCGCATCCTGGCCGCGTACGGCGGTATCTTCGTCGCCGGCTCGCTGTTGTGGGGCATGGGTTTCGACGGGTTTGCGCCCGATCGTTGGGATATCACCGGAGCCGTGATCTGTCTGCTCGGCGTGACCATCATCATGTACGCGCCGCGAACTCACTGAGTCCCAGATGATCTCGCAGCGTTTCGCCGGTGTATTCGGTGCGAAAGGCGTAGCGCTCCTGCAGTAGTGGCACCACCTCATCGACGAACTCGTCGAGACCATGCGGCGTCAGATGCGGCACCAGAATGAACCCGTCGCAGGCATCGGCCTGGATGTATTCATCGATCTCGTCGGCGATCTGCGCCGCGCTACCGACGAACTGCTGGCGGTTGGTGACGGCGATGACCAGTTCGCGGATCGACAGGTGCTCCGCTTCGGCGCGTTCGCGGTAACGGCGGGCAACCGCGATCGGGTCGACGTGGCGGACGCGGCCCTGGGTGATGTCGCTGTCGACGACCGGATCGAAATCGGGCAGCGGCCCTTCCGGGTCGTAGTCCGTGAGGTCGCGGCCCCAGACCTGTTCCAGCATCGCGATCGCGGTCGCTCCGCTGACCTGCTGATGGCGGATGTGTCGCGCCTTGTCCACGGCGTCGGCGTCGCTGTCGCCGAGGACGAAGGTCGCCGCCGGAAAAACCTTGAGCTGGTTGGGGTCTCGGCCCGATGACGCGGCCCGGCCTTTGACGTCGGCGTAGTAGCGCTGCCCGTCTTCCAGTGACGAGTGCAGGGTGAACAAGGCGTCGCCATACCGGGCGCCGAACGCGCGGCCGTCGGCGGAGTCGCCCGCCTGCAGCAGGATCGGATGGCCCTGCGGCCCGACCGGCAGCGTCGGGAACCCTCGGACGTCGAACTGCGGTCCCTGGTGCTCGACCGCCCGAATGCCCGACGGGTCGAGATACGTCCCCGTTTCGACATCCGCCAGCACGGCGCCGGCTTCCCAGCTATCCCAGAATTGGCGTGCGACGGTGAGGAATTCCTCGGCCCGCCGATACCTATCGGTATGGTCCAGGAAGCCACCGCGCCGGAAGTTGGCGCCGGTGAAGGCATCCGACGAGGTGACGATGTTCCAGCCGGCGCGGCCGCCGGACAGCTGGTCAAGGGTGGCGAATTGCCTTGCCACCTCGAAGGGTTCGTTGAAGGTGGTGTTGATCGTCCCGGTCAGCCCGATCCGGTCGGTGACCCCCGCCAGGGCCGCCAGCACGATGAAGGTGTCCGGCCGCCCCACCACGTCGAGATCGTAGATCCGGCCCCGGTGCTCACGCAGCCGCAGCCCTTCGGCCAGGAAGAAGAAGTCGAACAGCCCTCGCTCGGCGGTTCGGGCGAGGTGGGTGAACGAGTCGAATTCGATCTGGCTGCCGGCGCCGGGATCGGTCCACACGGTGGTGTTGTTGACCCCCGGGAAGTGAGCCGCCAAGTGAATCGGCTTGCGGTTCTTGCCCTCTCGGACACTCACTCGGTGATCCCCCAGCGTTTGGCGATCAGCTCGTGGGAACGCAGCCGGTCCTCCTGGCGGTGAGTCACCGAGGTGATGACGAGTTCGTCGGCGCCGGCGACCCGCTGCAGTGCCTGTAACCGCTCGGCGACTTCGTCCGGATTCCCCACGAATTGCGTTGCCAACCGGTCCTTTACCACCGCCAGCTGGTCATCGCTCAGCGGTGGGCAGTCGTCGGAGTCGGGGTAGGGCATGGCGCCGACTCCGGTCCGGATCGAATACACCCAATGGCCATATCCGGCCGCCAAACGCCGGGCCGTAGCGCTGTCATCGGCAACCACGATGTCGGCGGACACCACCACATACGGCTTCGCCAAGGCCGCCGACGGCACGAACGTGTCGCGGTAAGCCTCGATAGCTTCCAGCGCAGTGGCCGGCGTGATGTGATAGCTCGCGACGAACGGCAATCCCAAGGCTCCGGCAACGCGCGCGCTTTGTCCCCGGGTGCTGCCGAAGACCCACGGCCACAACCCGCTTCGTTCGCCGGGCACTGCATGCACGTCGAACTTGCCGGCATGGTAGGTGCCGTCCAGCAGAGCGAGAATGTCGTCAACCTGCTCGGCGAAGTCCGGCGATACCGCCTCCGGCTGCTGCAGGATCTCCATGGTGGGCTGCAACCGTTCCAGATCGAGCAGTCCGCGCAGGTCGAACGGGGTCGGAATGACCACGCCATCCACCTCGTGCCACACGCGTGGCGGCCTGGGTTCTCTCGGCTTCTTGGGTTTGTGTTCTTCGGACCGGCGCTGCCCGGACCGCCCAACGCCGAGATCGATGCGTCCGGGATAGAAGGCCTCGAGCATGCCGAAACTCTCGACTACCGCGATGGCGGTGGTGTAGCCCAGCTGGACCGCGGCCGCGCCCACCCGAATTCTGTTGGTAGCGGCCGCGATCTGCCCGATCAGCACCGCCGGTGCGGAACTGGCGACGCCGACGAAGTGATGCTCGGCAACCCAGTACCTGCGAAACCCCCACTGTTCGGCGCGCTGCGCCAGTTCGATGGTGTTGCGCAATGCCGTCGCGGGGTCGCTGCCGGCGCTGACCGGCGCCAGGTCCAGGATCGAAAGTGGGGTCATTGCTTGACCCCCGCGTACCGGTTAGGCGCTACCGGCAATCCGAGCCGGGCGCGCAGCGTTTCGCCATCCCGATACGCGGCCCGGAACCGGCCGGCCCGCTGCAGCAGCGGAACCACCTCGTCGACGATCAACGGGAGATCGGTGGCATTGACGGCCGGACGCAATCGCACACCGTCAATGCCCAACCCCTGCCATTCCAGCAGCAGGTCCACCAATTCCTTTGGGCTGGCGGTGAAGTTGAGAGCATCGGAGCGGGGGTCGCCCGCGCCGTCGAACGAGACCAGCACGTCCGCAAAGACTTTCAAACGGTCGCCGCCTGCCACCCGGACCTCGTCGAGGATGCTGCGCACCGAGGCGTCGTCGGTAGGCGTGATGAACACGACATCGCCACTGGTGGCAGCGAATTCGTAGACGGGGCCGGAGTGTGCCAGCACTGCCACCACCGGCTGACCCTGCGGCGGGCGCGGCGTGATCGACGGTCCTTTGACCGAGAAGAACTTTCCCGCGAAGTCGATGTAGTGCAGTTTGTCGACGTCGACGTAGCGGCCGGTCGTCACGTCGCGGACGATCGCATCGTCCTCCCAGCTGTCCCAGAGCCGGCGCACCACCTCGACGAAGTCGACGGCCTCCTCGAACAAGCCGTCGAGGGATCCGTCCCGGCGGCCGAACAGCGCCGCCTCGTGCGTGGTCGAGCTGACTCGAGGCTGCCAACCCGCCCGACCATGTGAGACATAGTCAAGCGTGGCAATGGATTTGGAGACATGAAATGGCTCGGTATGCGTCACCGTCGCCACCGGGATCAGTCCGATGTGCCGCGTCACCGGTGCGATGCGGGCCGCGACCAGCACGGCGTCGCCGCGGCCGGCCAACCGTTGCGGCGAGATCCGCTCACGGCGCCCGGGCTGCGGCATCAAGGTGTCGTCGATGGTGAGGAAGTCGAGCAGCCCACGCTCGGCGATGGCGGCGAGGCCGGCCCAGTACCGACCGCTCAGCACCGGTGCCGTGTCGGGGTCGGACGCCAGAGTCGCCCGCCATGCTTGCGGGTCCCACCCGTACCCGTCCAGCGCGACGCCCAGATGCAGCTGCTCGGTCATGTGAGCCGCTTTTCGAATGCGATCGGGAAGACCGGACCTTGCGACGGCAACGGCCCGGCCAACCGGGTGTATCCGGTGGCCAGGTACAGCTCCTCGGCCTCGGGCTGGCGGTTGCCGGTCATCAGGTAGACCTTCCGGTAGCCGCGTGCGGCGATCTCGGCCTCCAGCTCGACGAGCAGCGCCATCGCGTATCCGCGGCGGCGATGCGCGCTGTCGGTCCAGATTCGCTTGAGTTCGGCCGTCTCGGGGTCGTATCGCCGAAACCCGCCGCCGGTGACCGGGCGGCCATCCAGCAGACCTATCAACATGCCCCCGTCCGGTGACGCGAACTCGTCAGCGGGATTGTCCTTCAGCCACGCCAATACCGTTGCCGGTGTGCTGTCATACCGCTGCGCGTACTCCGCGGCCAGCTCCGCCAGCAACGGCTGCGCCAACGCGTCATCCAACGCGGCCGGCACAAACTCGAGCTGACTCACCCTCACCTCACCTCCAACGCCCATCGGGCGGATGCATTCCGGCCGTGACATATCGGGGCGTGATCCCATTGTCGTCAGGGGTGCCATGCCACTGGGAGCCCATTCCAATCGCGGCGAACAAATCGGCGACATTTCTTTCGACGGTCTCCCAGCCATGGTCCGCCAGATACTGCGGGACAGCGCGGTATTCGCCTGGGTAAGTCAGCGCGGCCAGCTCGACGTCGAGACCGAATTGGCGCCAGGTGTCGACGAACGGCTGCGCAGCCTCCAGCTGGAATGAGGTCCGGGTGGGCAGGTGATCGCCGGCGAAACGGCTCCCCGCGGCACTGGCCGCCGTGACATCGTGCAGTAACTGATCCTGCCCGTCGGGGGGCAAGAACCCGACGAGCAGCGTCTCCGCAATCCACACCGTGGGTTGGGCAGCGTCGAAACCCACCCGCTGCATTGGCGTCAACCAATCTCGCCGAAGATCGGCGCCCACCGCACGACGGTTCGCGTTCAGCTCGGCGCCCAGTCCGCGCAAAACGGCGGTCTTGAAGTCGATCACGTCCGGCTGATCGACCTCATACAACGTCGTGCCCGGCGGCCACCACAGCCGATACGGCCGAGTATCGAGACCAGAGGCCAGGATCACCACTTGGCGAATGCCCGCCCGCCCCGCGGCGGCCAGGAATTCATCCAGGAACCGGGTGTGCGCCCCAAGCAGGGTGATGAGCCCGGTCATAACGGCGTTGTCGCCGCGGTCATCCGCATACCGCTGGTCGTCGAGCATCCGGTGAAGTACTGCACCCCCGCGGCGCGCACCAAATGCTCGGCGAACGGGTCGTCGATCAGACCCTTATTGGTCGCCAGCGCCCTCGCGACGGCCCCGAATGTCGCGGTCATGCCGACGCCACCGTCGGGACCCCACGTGTCGTCGTCTGTCCGCGTCATCCGTTGTCAGATGTCGGAGCGGTGCCGCAGGGTCAGCCCGACGGCCGCCCGCCAGCCGAGCAATAAGGCGGCGGTGACCGACGCGGCGACCACGACGAAACTCACAGCCACGCCCGCGGAACTGGCCTTGCGCAACACCATGCCGATCACCACGGTGCACAACCAGATCACCACCCCGGTGGGCACCACTGCGGTGGGCCGCTGCCAGCACGGGTCGCCAGCCAACCGATGGCGGTCCCGGTGAGAAACGGCCAGGCCGTCGTCGCGACGCCGGTGATATTGAGCCCCTCGTCGTGACTGCGGCGCCCCAGGGCGCAGAACACCAGCACGCACAACACGTCCACGCCCAGCCACCCCAGCCGCTGCATGCAGCGAGACTACCGCTGGGCCGACTCCTTGACCCCACCGCAGGGTGAACCTAGATTCGTCAGAAATGAATACCCATTCACAAAGCAGGCTCGCCGTGGTGACCGGCGCCGGGTCGGGCATCGGCAGGGCGATAGCCCTGGCCTTCGCCGCCCGGGGGGACCGGGTCGTCGCGGCCGATCTCGACGAAGCCGCGGCCGCGGCGACCGCCAAAGTGCAGCCCGAGCTGATCACCGCGCTGCCGGTCGACGTCGCCGACCCTGCCCAAGTCGACACCCTGCGGAAAAGGACCCACGCCGAGGCCGGCGTGCCCGACATCGTCGTCAACGCCGCCGGCTGGGACCGGACCGACCAATTCCTCAATGCCACACCGGAATTCGCTGCCAAGGTGGTCGCGATCAACTACCTGGGCCCAGTGCACATCTGCGGGGCGTTCCTGCCGGGCATGATCGAGACGCACGGCGGCGGACGCGTGGTCAACCTGGCCAGTGACGCCGGTCGAGTCGGCAGCGCGGGCGAATCAATCTATGCCGGCGCCAAAGGCGGAGTCATCGCACTCACCAAATCGCTGGCCCGGGAAATGGCCCGCCACCAGATCACGGTGAACTGCGTATGCCCCGGCCCGACCGATACGCCGCTGTTCCATGCGCAGCCCGAGAAGCTGAAAGATGCGCTGGTCAAAGCGATCCCGTTTCGCCGCCTGGCCAGGCCCGACGAGGTCGCGGCACCCGTGCTGTTCTTCGCCTCCGACGCCGCGTCGTTCATCACCGGACAAGTGATCAGCGTCAGCGGCGGCCTAACGATGGCAGGCTGACTTCTATGAGCACTCAAACACCTCCGGCGTTCAACCGGGACGACCCCCTTGGCCTCGACGCATCGCTGTCCAGCGATGAGATCGCCGTGCGCGACACGGTGAGAAAGTTCTGTGCCGAGCATGTCGTCCCCTACATCGCCGAGTGGTTCGAGATCGGCGACCTGCCGGTCCGCCAACTCGGCAAGCAGTTCGGCCAGCTCGGCCTGCTCGGCATGCATCTGGACGGCTACGGATGCGGCGGCGCCTCGTCGGTTCACTACGGGCTGGCCTGTACCGAGCTCGAGGCCGCCGACTCCGGGATTCGGTCGATGGTCTCGGTGCAGGGATCGCTGGCGATGTTCGCGATCTGGCACTTCGGCTCCGAGGAACAAAAGCAGCAGTGGCTTCCCGGCATGGCCACCGGCGAACTGCTCGGCTGCTTCGGGCTCACCGAACCCGACGCCGGATCCGATCCCGCGGCGATGAAAACCCATGCGCGACAAGATGGTTCGGACTGGGTGCTCAACGGCCGCAAGATGTGGATCACCAACGGTTCGGTCGCCGACGTCGCGATCGTGTGGGCCAACACCGACGACGGGATCCGCGGATTCATCGTCCCCACCCGCACCGCGGGCTTCACCGCCAACACGATTCACCACAAGCTGTCGCTGCGGGCGTCGATCACCAGCGAGCTGGTCCTCGACGACGTGCGGCTGCCCGGCGACGCGATGCTGCCAGACGCCAAGGGTCTGCGCGGGCCGCTGTCGTGTCTGTCCGAGGCGCGTTACGGCATCATCTGGGGTTCGATGGGCGCGGCACGCACGGCGTGGCAGGCCGCACTCGACTACGCAATGCAACGCACTCAGTTCGGCCGGCCGATCGCGGGCTTCCAGCTGACCCAGGCGAAACTCGTCGACATGGCGGTCGAATTGCACAAGGGACAGCTGCTGTCGCTACACCTCGGCCGTCTCAAGGACAGCGGCGGACTGCGCCCCGAGCAGGTCAGCTTCGGCAAGCTCAACAACACGCGCGAGGCGATCAAGATCTGCCGGACCGCTCGAACGATCTTGGGCGGCAATGGGATATCGCTGGAATACCCGGTTATCCGGCACATGGTCAACCTGGAGTCGGTGCTGACCTACGAAGGCACCCCGGAGATGCACCAGCTGGTGCTCGGCCAGGCTTTCACCGGTAGCGACGCCTTCCGCTGACAGGAGTACCCGATGTCCGCACGCCTGGAATACACCTCTGAGCATCACCAGTTCCGGGAACTGGTGCGCGATTTCGTGCAGCAGGCCGTCGTACCCTCGCACGAAACGTGGGAGCGCAACGGTCAATGGGACCGCTCGCTGTTTATCGAAGCTGGAAAGCTTGGGCTGCTGGGCTTTTCGGTCCCTGAACACCTCGGCGGCGCTGGAGTGAACGACTTTCGCTACAACGCGATCGTGATCGACGAGTTGCAGCGGGCCGGTGCGGCGTCGGAGGCGATTTCGTTCACTTTGCAAAACGACATCGTGCTGCCCTATCTCACCGACTTGACGACACCCGAGCAGCAGCAACGCTGGCTGCCCGGCGTGGTGACCGGCGAGACGGTGCTCGCCATTGCGATGACCGAACCCGGCACCGGGAGCGACCTGGCCGGGATCCGCACTGCCGCGGTTCGCGACGGCGATCACTACGTCGTCAACGGCGCCAAGACGTTCATCTCCAACGGCCAAACCGGCGACCTGTTCGTCATCGCGGTTCGCACATCGCCGGACCGGCACAAGGGCCTGTCACTTCTGGTGGCGGACGCCGACACCCCGGGATTTCAGCGCGGCCGCAACCTGGAGAAGATCGGCTTGCACGCCCAGGACACCAGCGAACTCACGTTCATCGACATGCGGGTGCCTGTCGAGAATCTGCTTGGAGAAGAGGGCGGCGGGTTCTATCAGCTGGTGGGAAACCTGCCGCAGGAGCGGCTCGCCCTGGGCGTGGGCGCGGTGGCCGCCGCCGAGGCCGTGTTGGCCGAGACGCTGGACTACGTCCGCGCCCGCAAGGCCTTCGGCTCACCAATCGCCAGTTTCCAGCACAGCCAATTCGTGCTCGCGGAACTGGCGACCGAACTCGACATCGCCCGGACCTTTCTCGATGACTGCCTCGCCGAACATTTGGTTGGCGAGCTGACCGCGGCGCGGGCCGCCCGGCTGAAATGGTGGACCACCGACCTGCAGGTGCGCACCGCCGATCGTTGCCTGCAGCTGCACGGCGGGTACGGCTACATGCGGGAGTACAGCGTGTCCCGTGCGTTCGTCGACGCCCGCATCCAGACGATCTACGGCGGAACCAACGAGATCATGAAGACCATCATCGCCAAGGACTTGGGCATCTGATGGCCGTCGATTACGGTGACCTGCCCGTTGAGGAGGCCGTGCGCGCGGCCCGGGTCAGCTCGCGGCGCCGCCAAGTGCTCGACGCGGCAGTCACCGTCATGGGTCAGACCGGATTTCACCAGATGTCCATGCAGGACCTCGCTGCCGAGGCCAGTGTCAGTGTCGGCTTGATTTACAAGTACTTTGGCGGCAAGGAGGATCTGCTACTGGCGACGATCGTGCGGATCCTGGACGTGTTCCGCGATCAGCTGGCGCCGGTGATGGATGCGGCCGGCGACGACGCCGTCGAGCGGTTGGCCGCGGGGATCCGCCGCTACATCGAGATCGTCGACGAGAACCTCGACGGCGTGGTGCTGACCTACCGGGAGAGCCGAACACTGGGGCCGGCCGGACGCACGCAAATCAAGGAACTCGAAATCGCCAGTGCCGCACCGCTACGCGCGGCGATCGAGGCCGGCATCGCTGCCGGTATGTTCCGCGACGTCGATGTCGACCTGACCGTTTTCGACATCATGCTGATAGCGCACGGCTGGGCGCTCAAGCACTGGCACTTCGGCCCGATCTACACCGTCGAGGAATACATCCGGCTGCAGACCCGCCACGTGCTCAACTCGTTGGTTTCCGACGGCCGCCGAGCGAACTATGCGCGGCTGCTGGAAACCGTCGACGGGTAGCGCACCCGGCTGTAAGACTCAGATATGCCGTTCTTGCGCTGGGTCGCTTGTCTGGTCATCGCTTCGTTGATACTCGGCTGCGGGCACAAATCGGCCCCGCCAGCGTCGCAGCCGGACTCCGCCGACAAAGCCAAGGCCGACGCCGTGCTGCGGGTGGTTCACAACTTCATGACGCAGGCCCACCTGAAGGCCGCAATCGTTCGCGTCACGGTGGACGGCAAGGAGGTGGTCACCCAGGCCGTCGGCGACTCGATGACCGGGGTGCCGGCCACCACCGACATGCACTTCCGCAACGGCGCGGTCGCGATCTCCTACGTGTCGACGTTGCTACTGAAGCTGGTCGACCAAAAGAAGCTGACCCTTGACGACCGGTTGTCGAAATGGCTGCCCGACTTTCCCAACGCGCAACGCGTCACGTTGGGCCAACTGGCGCAGATGACGGCCGGTTACCCCGATTACGTCATCGGGAACGATCAGCTCGAAAACGAATTGTACGCAAACCCGTTCCAGCAGTTGACGACTCAAGACGTCCTCGCCCAGATCTCGGGACGGCCATTGCTCTACGATCCGGGAACTAATTGGAACTACGCGCACACCGACTACGTCCTACTGGGGCTGGCGCTGGAGAAGGCTACCGGGCAAGATCATGCCGACGCTGCTGCGCAACGAGGTGCTGGGCCCGCTCGGCCTGAAATCCACCACGAACTCCGATACACCCCGAAATCCCCTGGCCCGTCCTGCACACGTTCAGCTCCGAGCGGCGTAAGGCACTCAAAATCGCGGCGGGGACACCGTTCTACGAAGAGTCGACGTACTGGAACCCGTCCTGGACGATCACCCATGGTGCCATTCAGACCACCAACATCTACGACATGGAAGCCACCGCGGTCGGCGTCGGCTCGGGCAAGCTGCTCTCGGCGGACTCGTACAAGAAAATGGTGTCGACCGCGCTGCGCGGCAAGACCCACGCCCAACCGGGCTGCCCAACTTGCTTCGACCAAAACGAGGGTTACACCTATGGTCTGGGAATCATCGCCTCCGGCGATTGGCTGATGCAGAACCCCTTGTTCTCCGGATGTGCGGGTGTGGAGGCATACCTGCCGGCCCAGAAGACGGCGATCGCCGTCGCGGTCACCTACGCCCCGGAGGCGTTCGATGATCAGGGCAACTACAGTAATCAGGCCGACATACTGTTCCGCAAGATCGGTGCGGTGGTGGCTCCTGACGCGGCCCCACCCATGCCGCCGGGGAGATAACCGAAGGAGTCGAGGTATGCGGATTCGTGCTCTCACTGCGTGCACGCTGGCCGTGGGCGCTTTGGCCATGCCCTCTGCCGTCGCCGATCCCACCGGCACACTGCCCCCGATGACGCCTACCAACGGCGGCCCGATCATCGGTGGCGGGGGCGCCGCACCGCAGATGTCACAACAACTCAAGAGCCTCAACGATCCCAACGTCCAGGAAGTCGACGGCCCGGACGCGGCTCAATTCATCGCTGCGGCAGCCGGTATCAGTGATCGCGACCTCGCCTTGCCCTTCATGGCGCTACAGCGCGCGTTGGTATGCCAGAAGAACAATGCCGGATTCGGGGCGCGCGGCTACCGACGCAATGACGGGAAGTGGGGAGGCGCCATGCTCGTCATCGCCAAGAGCGCCTACCCGGACGTCGCGGGGATGAAAGCATGCGAGATGTCCAATTGGCGCAGGCCCTCGATGGGCAGCCCAACGTCAATGTGCAACAGCGGCTGGGCCTATCCCCCGCAGACATTCGACAACAAGGGCGGCGACTACACCGTCTTGTACGCCGGCACGAACTCGGACTTCTGCACGGCGCTCAACGGGAACTACAAGGGCACCGCGTCCGTGTGGCCCTGAGTTTACGGGTGGTCACCTATCCGGCAATTTCCGAAGAATGTTCCCGGGTCGCAATAAAGGCCAACCGGGGGTGGCGGCTTGGGAGGTGGGTTGTCGCCGTCCCAAATCATGTGGGAGACATTGCCCATTCCGGGCCACAGGTAGTAGTAGGTGTGGCATACCGTCGGGTTCCAGTCGTGAATTGGGTCGGTGACGTGATTACCGGTCGGCGGTAGGGGTTCCCCCGGACACCAATGTTTCGCCGGCCCCCAATCGGTGTTGGGGTCGGCGTGGGCGGTGACAGGCGCCAATCCCGCAGCCCCCAGGGCCAGACCACTAGACACCAAAGCGGTAATGGCCAGTCGCGTGATCCGCGGCGCCTTGACGTTGGCGTTCATGTTTCTCCTTGGTCGCATGGTGGCAAGTGAATGCCGCCGGCGCTACTACCGATCCCAAAGAGTGTCTCGGCCGTAGTTCAGAACGGGATGGGAACTGACTTTGCGGCCCGTTAGAAGCTGTGTGGGCTAGTCGTCGATGTGCGTCGGTGGGTCGTTGAAGGCGACACCCGACGGATGCTGGTCGGGACCCAACGTCTGGCAGTTGGTGTTGCTGACGTAAACCGGGGAGCCGTCACGCCCGCCGGTAGGGGGAAACACCACGCACCGTTGCCAGGTGCCGTCGGGCTGGACGGGCCCATCGCACTTGCTGATGACGATGCCGCCGAACTGGCAGGCAGCACTGGCTGGGGGCGCGGACGCGATGAGCGCGCCGGCAGTCAGCACGCCGGCAGCGAGCGCGGTAGTCAGTCCTGCGACACGGAATTGCTTCATGCTGGTTGGGACACTACCGCGAACTAGAACGGCGAGAGCCCGTCATCGGCGACAAGGCGGATTTCTCGCGTGATGAATGCCGCCGACAGCACACTTCACGTTCTGCGCCGGCGCCGACGGACCGGGCGGAGGCGGCGCATACGGCGGCTACGACAGACGTTGCTACGAAATAACTTGCACACGACACTTTTTCGAGTCAGAAGAAGCGAAACACGTTGATAGACAACTGAAAACAGATGTTGTCTTATCCTGTACACAGTTAGCCTAAGTAATAATATAGGCATGAAGAGTTTCACATGTTTTGCAGCAGCGACGGCCGTGATGGCCGCGGGATTCGGGTTGGCGGGCTTGGGCTCTGCCAGCCCAGCTCAGGCTGACCCGGGGCCGCCCCCGCATTGGTGCCCCGGTGATTCCTGGGACCCGGGATGGGGTCC
Source organism: uncultured Actinomycetota bacterium (assembly GCA_963832935.1). Classification (GTDB taxonomy): domain Bacteria; phylum Actinomycetota; class Actinomycetes; order Mycobacteriales; family Mycobacteriaceae; genus Mycobacterium. The sequence goes on along the minus strand of CAWHWA010000002.1, from coordinate 278,341 downwards.
GGCTCCGATCAACTGCCGAGACGACTTGAACACATTGGTGATCCCTGGCCCCGGCGTTGTGCCCTATCCGCCGGGGCACCACCCCGGTCACCCCGGCGGTCCTGGCTACCCTGACCACCCCGGCGGACCTGGCGGACCTGACCACCCGGGCGGTCCCGGCGGACCCGGCGGACCTGACCACCCGGGCGGTCCCGGCGGACCCGGCGGACCTGACCATCCCGGTGGGCCCGGTGGACCCGGCGGGCCGGGCGACCGGCGGCGGTGCCCCAGGTGGGCCCGGAGGCGGCGCACCCGGCGGTCCCGGCGGACCCGGCGGCGGCGCACCCGGCGGCGGAGCCCGGCGGCGGCGCACCCGGTGGCGGTGCCCCAGGCGGCGGCCGCGGCGGACCGGTGGCGGTGCCCCAGGCGGCACGCCGGCGGCGGCGGCGGCGGCGGCGGCGGCGCACCCGGCGGTGGCGGCGGCGGATCGGCGGCGGCGGAATCGGCGGCGGCGGAATCGGCGGCGGCGCATCGGCGGCGGTGGCGGCATCGGCGGCGGCGGCGGCGGAGGCAGTGGCGGCGGAGGCGGCGGAGGCGGTCGGCGGACGGTCGCTGACCCGAATATCAGCGCATGCGGCGGTCACGGTGAACATTCCGCGACCGCCGCTTTGCACGCTCGAGTCAGCTCAGCGCGGCAGCGACACAGATTTACGGCTTGGCCGCTGGACGGCCTATGACTCCTGTGTCAGCTGCGCCGTTCCATCGCCTGGTGGCGGCTGTGCATACTCGCGACAACTCAACGTTCATGCCGCTGAAGTCGTACGGTGGACTTGCGCTGCGGAGACTGTAGAGGCCAGAAGGATCAGCAGACCTGAGGGAGGATCATGTCGCGCCATCGCGTCGTCATCATCGGAAGCGGGTTCGGCGGGCTGAATGCGGCCAAGGCGCTCAAGCGCGCCGACGTCGACGTCACCCTCATCTCGAAGACGACCACCCACCTGTTCCAGCCGCTGCTGTACCAGGTCGCTACCGGCATCTTGTCCGAAGGCGAGATCGCGCCCGCGACCAGACTGATTCTGCGGAAGCACAAAAACGTGCGGGTGCTGCTGGGCGACGTCTACGACATCGACATGAAGGCCAACACGGTGACGTCGAAGTTGATGGGCATGGAGACGGTCACGCCCTACGACAGCCTGATCGTGGCCGCCGGTGCCCAGCAGTCCTACTTCGGCAACGACCAGTTCGCGACCTACGCACCCGGCATGAAGACCATCGACGACGCCCTGGAGCTGCGCGGCCGGATCCTCGGCGCGTTCGAGGCGGCCGAGGTCAGCGACGATCCCGCCGAACGGCAACGCCGCCTGACGTTCGTCGTCGTCGGCGCCGGACCGACAGGCGTCGAGGTGGCGGGTCAGATCAAGGAACTCGCCCACCGCACCCTGAAGGACGCGTTTCGGACCATCCAGCCCAGCGACTGCCGGGTGATCCTGCTCGACGCCGCGCCCGCGGTGTTGCCACCGATGGGCGAGAAGCTGGGTCTCAAGGCGCAGCAGCGGCTGGAAAAGATGGGCGTCGAAGTCCAGCTGAACGCGATGGTCGATGACGTGGACTACATGGGCCTCACCGTCAAGGAAAAGGACGGCACCAAGCGCCGCATCGAATGCGCGTGCAAGGTCTGGGCGGCCGGCGTGCAGGCCAGCTCGCTGGGCAAGATCATCGCCGACCAGTCCGACGGCACCGAGGTCGACCGCGCCGGACGGGTGGTCGTGGAGCCCGACCTGACGGTCAAGGGCCACCCCAACGTCTTCGTCGTCGGTGACCTGATGTCGGTGCCCGACGTACCCGGCATGGCCCAGGGCGCCATCCAGGGTGCCCACTACGCGACGACGCGGATCAAGCACATGGTCAAGGGCACCGACGATCCGGCCACCCGCCAGCCCTTCAAGTACTTCGACAAGGGCAGCATGGCCACGATCTCCCGTTTCAACGCCGTCGCGCAGGTCGGCAAGCTGGAGTTCGGCGGCTTCATCGCCTGGCTGGCATGGCTGGGGCTGCACCTGCTTTACCTGGTCGGCTTCAAGAACCGTTTCACCACGGTGGTCGCCTGGTTTATCACCTTCTTGGGCGACGGGAGGGGCCAGATGGCCATCACCACCCAGATGATCTACGCCAGGGTGGTGACGCAGAACTGGATGGAAGCGCAAACGCAGGAAGCGGCCGCCGCGGCCCAACAAGCCGAAAGACAAGCAGCCAGTTAGCTCAGGGACTGGTCGATATCGGCGAGCAGATCGTTGACGTTTTCCAGGCCAACCGAAATACGGACCACGCCGTCACCGAGCCCGATCGCGGCGCGGCCCTCCGGCCCCATCGCCCGGTGAGTCGTCGTCGCCGGGTGTGTGACAAGCGATTTCGCGTCGCCGAGGTTATTCGAGATGTCGATCAGCCGCAGCTTGTCCAGCACCTCGAAGGCACGCTCCTTGGCGGCACCGGTCGGGGCGTTCAGCTCGAACGTGAGAACCGTCCCGCCGCCGGACATTTGACGCTTGGCCAGGTCGTACTGCGGGTGCGACGTCAGATACGGGTAGCGCACCCAACTCACCGCCGGGTGCCCCTCCAGGAACTCCGCGATCCGATGCGCCGAGGAGTTGCTGTACTCAACTCGAACCGCCAGTGTCTCAAGGCCTTTCAATAGCACCCAGGCGTTGAACGCGCTCATCGCCGGGCCGGTGTGCCGCATCAGCTTCTGCACCGGGCCGTCGATGTACTCCTTGTCGCCGAGAATGGCACCACCGAGCACCCGACCCTGACCGTCGATGTGCTTGGTGCCGGAGTACACCACCACGTCGACCCCGATCGGAAAGCCCTGCTGCAGCAGCGGTGTGGCAAAGACATTGTCCAGCACCACTTTTGCGCCTGCGGCGTGAGCCAGCTCGGTCACCGCGGCGATATCCACCAGCGACTGCATCGGGTTCGACGGCGTCTCGAAGAACACCGCCTGCGTGGGCACCGACAGCGCCTGCTCCCATTGGGCGAGGTCGTCGCCGTCGACGAAGACGGTCTCGACACCCCAGCGCGGCAGGATCTCGTTGCACACCACGAAACAGGATCCGAACAGGCTGCGCGCGGCGACCAGCCGATCGCCGGCGCCCAGCAGCGCGCCCAGCGAGGTGAACACCGCGGCCATGCCGCTGGCCGTGGCGAACGCCGCCGGCGCGCCCTCGATCAGCCGCAGCCGTTCCTCGAACATCGACACGGTGGGGTTGCCGTAGCGCGAGTACACGAAGCGGTCCAGCTCGCCGGAGAACGACTGCTCGGCGGCGGCCGCCGACGGGTAGACGTAGCCGGAGGTCAAAAACATCCCCTCGGCGGTCTCTTCGAACTCCGAGCGCAAAAGCCCGCCGCGCACGCCGATTGTTGCTTGGCCGACGCCGTCAGGGCAGTGCCTTCGGAGTGCGGACCGAGTCGGTCACTGCTGCTTCCAGGGCAATCCGACTGCGCGCCAACCACTTTCACCACGGTGTCCGAGCGCATCGAGCTGACCTTCGAAACCGTCCAGCATGTTGTAGGACGGCGCGATGCCCGCCTCGGTCGCGATCTCGGCGGCACCGATGGAGCGGTTGCCCGAGCGACACAGGAAGACCACCGGTCCCGACTCTGCGGGGATCCGGTCCTTCAGTTCGGCCAGGAAGTTCCGGTTGTGCTGCCCGGCCGTTGTGTTCCACTCGATGAAGACCGCCGTCGCGGCCAAGACTCGACAAGTCGGGCACCCCGACGAACCGCCATTCGGCGTCGGTGCGCACGTCGACCAAGATGGCCTGAGGGTTGTCGCTGAGCAACTTCCATGCCTCAAGCGGGGTGATATCTCCTGCGTAGCTCATTCGCGTGAGTCTCGCATACTCAGTTCCTCCCCTGCGAACCTCACAGCTGGCGGCCTCCGGACACCGCGGTGGCGACGTCGCGGGCACGGTCTCGGGCGGCCGCCACGTCCGGTGCGGTGGCCAGTGCGACCCCGAGCCGCGGGCCCGGTCCTCGATCGAACACTCGAAGGTCGCTTTCGCCGACGGCTAGCGCCGCAGTCAGCGCCTCAGCAGTGGGCGCCGGGTGAATCGTGCGGGCGGCGGCCGGTGAAATCATCAGGGCGTCCACCGGCAGTCCGAGAATCGCCCGGGCCTGCAGCTCGAATGCCGAAAGCCGCTGGCTGCGCAGGGTCACCCAGGCGCTCTGCGGCAGGACGGCGCGGACATCGGCGAAGTACACCTCGTCGCCGTTGATCATCAATTCGACAGCGAAGACGCCGCGGCCGCCGAGTGCCTTGACGATCCGCGCGGCGATCGACTTGGCGGCGTCGAGTGCGGCCGGGCTCATTTTCTGAGGCTGCCAGGATTCCAGCACGTCGGGCTCGGCGTGACGATGCCCGATGGGTGAGCAGAACTCGATCGCCGGCCCGTTCGGGCCCTCGCTGCGAATTGCGAGCAGCGTGACGCAAAACTCGACCTCGACCACCGTTTCGGCCAACACCCGCTGGTGTTCGGCTGGCCCCACTGCGCGCCGCCACGCGGGCTCGACGTCGTCGGGCCCGTAAGCCACCGACACCCCGGCCGCCCCGCCCAGCGACTCCACCCGCAACGGATATCCGCCGTGCGCGGCCACCGCCTTGAGTTCGCCGACCGACCCTACGAACCAGAACGGCGCGGTGGGCAGGCCCAGCTGGTCGGCGGCCAGCCGGCGCAGGCCCTCCCGGTCGGTGGTCAGCCGGACGGTGCGCGCGCTGGGCACCAATTCGACGGCTTCGCCCTCGGAGCGGGCAGCGAGCGCCTCGAGGGCAGCAACGGAGACCACGCCGGTGGCGGTCACCACGAAGTCCGGTTGCAGCCGGTCGATCGCCCCCGACAGGGCGTCGGCGTCGGTCATCGGGTCCGGGTGCTCATCGACCTCCGCGCCAAGGCGCCGCAAGGCACTCGCCAGCTCCCGGCTGAGCTCGCCGGAACCCAGCAGCAGCACGCGGGGCTCGTGTTGTCTTTCGGTCAAGCCGTCGGTCACCAGCTAAGGATAGGTGCGCCGCAGATGGGGCCGGCTCGTCACGGCTGGCCGGGCAATAGCCGCACCATCAGCCCGGTGCCTTCGGCCAGCACCTTGTCGCCGTCGACCAACTCGGCGGAGACAAACGCCTTGCGGCCCTCGATGCTGGTGACCCGTCCGCGCACCAGCAACGGAACGTCGATCGGGGTGACGTTGCGGTAGTCGACGTGCAGGAACGCCGTCCGGCTGATCGGGCGCTCCGCGGCGTGCGAGATCATCCCGAACATGTGATCAAACAGCAGCGGCAGCACACCGCCGTGCACCGCGTGATTACCGCCGACATGAAACCGGGTGAAATGGCCCGTCATCTCGACACCGTCGGGCGCATAGCGGGTCAACGTCCAGGGCGGCAGCAGCAAGCTGCCCATGCCGGGCAGATCGGGCGTGCGGCCCGCCGGCGCCGACGCCTTCATCGGCCTCGAACGGCCCCAACAGCTCCACCAGTGCGGCGGCCCGCTCGGCCGCGTCGTCCCAGACGCTGTCGGCCGGGGTCGGCGGACACGGCAAGGTCCTGCAGTCGGCGCATGGCCGCCACGAACCGCCCGAATCCCGGGCCGGGGGTGGCCGGGCCGTATTCCGGGAAGCCGCCGTGATGTTCGTATTCTGGGTCGAGCGCTTTGGCGTCGGCTTCCGTCACGGGCGGGCCGCCAGGACGTCGCGGCGCACGATGGTCTGATCCCGTCCCGGCCCCACACCGATACACGAAACATGTGCTCCGGCAAGCTCTTCCAGCCGCAGCACATAGTCACGAGCTTTGGCAGGCAAGTCGTCGAACTGCCGCGCATCGGAGATGTCCTCCCACCAGCCGGGCAGCTCTTCGTAGATCGGTTCGGCGCGGTGCAGTTCGCTCTGGGTCATCGGCATTTCGCTGGTCTGCGCGCCGTCGACGCGGTATCCGACGCAGACCGGCACGGTCTCCAAGCTGGACAGCACGTCGAGCTTGGTCAGGAAGTAGTCGGTGATGCCGTTGACCCGGGTCGCGTAGCGGGCGATCACGGCGTCGAACCAGCCGCAGCGGCGGCGACGTCCGGTGGTGACCCCGAATTCGCCCCCGGTCTTGGACAGGTATTCGCCGTTCTCGTCGAACAATTCGGTGGGGAACGGGCCAGAGCCCACCCGGGTGGTGTAGGCCTTGAGGATTCCCAGCACGGTGGTGATCCGGGTCGGGCCGATGCCGGAGCCGACGGCCGCGCCGCCCGCCGTCGGATTCGAGGACGTCACATAGGGATACGTGCCGTGGTCGACGTCGAGCAGCGTGCCCTGGGAGCCCTCCAGCAGCACGGTCTCGCCGGCCTCCAGCGCGGTGTTGAGCAGCAGCCGGGTGTCGGCGATGCGATGCCGGAACCCGTCGGCCTGTTGCAGCAGGGCGTCGACCACCTGGTGCGGATCCAGCGCCTTGCGGTTGTAGATCTTGACCAGGATCTGGTTTTTGAGTTCCAGGGCGCCCTCGACCTTGTGCGTCAGCAGCTCGGGGTCGAGCACGTCGGCGACCCGGATTCCCTGGCGCGCGATCTTGTCCTGGTAGCACGGTCCGATGCCACGGCCGGTGGTGCCGATCTTCTTGTTGCCCATGTAGCGCTCGGTGACCTTGTCGATGGCCACGTGGTAGGGCAACAGCAGATGCGCGTCGGCGGAGATCAGCAGCTTGGAGGTATCGACACCGCGATCTTCCAGGCCCTTCAGCTCGTCGAGCAGCACGCCGGGATCGATCACCACACCGTTGCCGATGACATTGGTGACGCCGGGCGTCAGCACTCCCGAGGGGATCAGGTGCAGTGCGAAATTCTCCCCGGTCGGCAAAACGACGGTGTGTCCGGCGTTGTTGCCACCCTGGTAACGCACCACCCACTGCACGCGCCCGCCGAGCAGGTCAGTCGCCTTACCTTTGCCCTCGTCACCCCATTGGGCGCCGATGAGGACGATTGCCGGCATGACATGCTCCCGCCTGGTCTCGCCTGCTTATTGTGGTCCAGCCGGGGACCAACCATATCCCAGCAGGTCGCGAGGAGCCCATGAATATCGCCGCGGACACGTCCAGCGTGGCGGTGTTGTGGTTCGGCGAGCGGCGACTGCCTGGTCGGCTACGCGGCCTGCCGACCCATAAGGCCGAAAGTCCGGCCGACACCGGCGCCATCGACGCCGCAATCGGGCCCTACCGGCGGCTGGTCGTGGTCGGCGTCGACGCCGAGCTGGCGGCCGTGCTGAGCAGGCTGCTGCGCGCCGAACGGCTCGACGTCGAAGTGGCCTACGTGCCACGCCGCCGCACCCGTGCGACCCGGATCTACCGTTTGCCGGCGGGACGGCGCGCGGCCCGGCGTGCCCGGCGCGGCACGGCCGGGCGGGTCACCCTGGTGCGCGACGAGACCGGCTCGGTGATCGTGGGCCGAGCCGGCTGGCTGCCACCCGGCGACGGGCGACGAGTTCACGGCGAGGCCGTCGTCGATGACACGCGGCTGTTCAATGGCGACGTCACCGGCGCCTACATCGAGCCGACAGCTGGCCATACCGGGCCTGCGGGCCTCGGTGAACGGAGCCTGGCGTCGCTGGGTCGCCGGCCGCGCCGTCCAGCTGGGCAGCACCGGCGTCGTGGTGATCCGGGACGGGGTCGCGGCGCCCCGCCCTGCGCGCCGGTCGACGTTCTACCGCCACGTCGAAGGTTGGCTGCTGGTCCGGTAGTTTCGACCAGTGAACTCAAGGCAGCACGCATCGGTGCGGCCCAGCCCAATCTTCTTGGCCCTGATCGGATTGACGGCCGTCGGCGGCGTGCTGGCCTGGCTGGCCGGGACGACCGTGAAGCCACTGGCGTACGCCGGGGTGTTCGTCTTCGTGATCGCCGGCTGGCTGGTTTCGCTGTGCCTGCACGAATTCGGCCACGCGGTGACCGCCTGGCGATTCGGCGACCACGACGAGGCGGTGCGCGGCTACCTGACCCTGGATCCGCGGCGCTACGCCCATCCCGGGCTCTCGCTGCTGCTGCCGATGGTGTTCATCGCGCTGGGCGGGATCGGCCTGCCGGGCGCCGCGGTGTATGTGCGCACCTGGTTCATGACGCCGACCCGCCGCACCCTGGTCAGCCTGGCCGGCCCGGCGGCCAACCTGCTGCTGGCGGTGCTGCTGCTGACGCTGACCCGGCTGCTCTTCGACCCGGAGCACTGGGTGCTCTGGGCCGGCGTGGCGTTCCTGGGTTTCCTGCAGATCATGGCGGTGGTGCTGAACCTGCTGCCCATCCCGGGCCTGGACGGTTACGACGCGCTGGAACCGCATCTGAGCCCCGAGACGCAGCGCGCCGTGGCGCCGGCCAAGCAGTACGGCGTGTTCATCCTGTTGTTCCTGTTGTTGGCGCCGGTGGTGAACCAGTGGTTGTTCGGGGTCGTGGACTGGTTCTTCGACTTCTCCGGGGTGCCGCATTTGCTGGCCAGCGCAGGCAACTCGCTGACCCGCTTCTGGAGCCGCTGGTTCTGACTCTTGCCATATATGCGATATCACGCATATATTGATCGACTATGGGCGCCGGACACAGTCACACCCCCGCCGAGGCCGACGCGTCTCGGATGATCCCCCGCATGGTCATGGCCGCGTCGATCTTGGCGACGTTCTTCGTGATCGAACTGACCACGTCGCTGCTGATCAATTCCCTTGCGCTGCTGGCCGATGCCGGGCACATGCTGACCGACGTCGTCGCGGTGTTCATGGGCCTGGCCGCCGTGATGCTGGCCAAGCGCGGCAGCACGTCCCCGGATCGCACGTACGGCTGGCACCGCGCCGAGGTCTTCACCGCGGTGGCCAACGCGGTGCTGCTGGTCGGCGTGGCGGTGTTCATCCTCTACGAAGCGATCGAGCGGCTCGGGACGGGAGCGTCGGTCCCCGGCGTGCCGATGATCGTGGTGGCGCTGGCCGGATTGGTCGCCAACTTCGTGGTCGCGATGCTGCTGCGGGCGGACTCCGAGGGCAGTTTGGCCGTCAAGGGCGCCTACATGGAGGTCGTCGCCGACACCGTCGGCAGCCTGGGTGTGTTGATCGCCGGGATCGTCACGGTCACCACCCACTGGCCCTACTCCGACGTCGTGGTCGCCATCTTGGTGGCCCTCTGGGTGCTGCCCCGGGCGTTCGCGCTGGCCCGTGCGGCGCTGCGGATCCTGTCCGAGTCGTCCCCGGCCCACATCGACGTCGACGAGCTGCGTGCGGCGCTGGGCGCCGTCGACGGCGTGACCGAGGTGCACGATCTGCACGTGTGGACGCTGTCGCCGGGCAAGGACATGTGCACCTGTCACTTGACCAGCGTCGGCGACTCCGCCCGCGTGCTGAGCGACGCGCGCGCGGTGCTGCACGAACGCGGCCTCGACCACGCCACCGTCCAGATCGAATGCCCGGAGAGCGCCGAGGACTGCACGGAAACTTTCTAGAGCCCCAGCTCTTTGCGGGCCGCGGGGTCGCAGTCGTCGAGCAGGTCCAGGCAGCGGTTCAGCTCGTCGGTCTCGCCGATCGCGTCGGCGGCGCGGGCCAACGCCGCCACACACCGCAGGAAGCCGCGGTTGGGCTCGTGCGCATAGGGCACCGGGCCGAAGCCCTTCCAGCCATTGCGACGCAGCTTGTCCAGGCCGCGGTGATAGCCGGTCCGGGCGTACGCGTAGGCCGTGATGGCCCGGTCGTCGGCCAGCGCCTCCTCGGCAAGGGTCGCCCAGGCCACCGACGCCGACGGATGCGCCGCGGCGACGATGCCCGGATTCTCGTTGGCGAGCAGTTCGGCTTCGGCTTCGGTATCGCCGGGCAGCAGGATCGGATCAGGTCCCAGGAGATCACCCATTGGTGTCATAAGTTCTATTCTGCCGTCCCGCCGCGGGTCGCTAAGCTCCAACTCATGCCTAACCCACCGGAGCCCGACCGCGGCACGCCGCGCGAACCCGGAGCCGAGCCCGCCGGCGTCCCGGACGACGAGCAGGTCGACGAGGCAACCGAGGCCTACCCGCTGGTCCCTCCCGACCCCGAGACCGAGACCGTGGTGATCGACAAACCCGATCTCGGCACCGATCCCGAGGCGGATCCGGAAGGACAACAGCGCGAACGTCGCTTCACCGCGCCCGGCTTCGACGCGAAAGAAACGGCGATCATCGCCACCACCCCGGAGCCCGCGACCGAAGTCTTCAGCACCGCCCCGGGCAGATGGGCCAGCCGGGCAGATCGGCCAGCCGGGGCAGCCCCCAATGCCTCCGAAACCTGCTGTGCCGCAATCTATCCCAGGACGTGACGGGACCAAGCCGCGATCGGCACCCAGGAATTTCAACTGGGGCTGGGTGTTGGCGATAACCGTGATCGTCTTGGCATTGGCGGCGATCGCCATCCTGGGCACCGTGCTGCTGACCCGCGGTAAGCACACGAAAGTCTCGCAGGAAGACCAGGTGCGCCAGTCCATCCATTCCTTCGACACCGCGGTGCAGCGCGGCGACCTGACCGAGCTGCGCAGCATCACCTGCGGCACAACCCGCGACGGCTACGTCGATTACGACGAGCACTCGTGGACCGAGACCTACCAGCGAGTCTCGGCGGCCAAGCAGTATCCGGTGATCGCCAGCATCGACCAGATCGTCGTCAACGGCCAGCACGCCGAGGCCAACATCACCACGTTCATGGCCTACGACCCGCAGGTCCGCTCAACACGCAGCCTCGATCTGCAGTACCGCGACGATCAGTGGAAGATCTGCCAGTCCCCCAGCGGCTAGCTCGGCGTCTAGGCCCTAGCTGCCGACTGACTTTCCGGCGCAGTGCAGGTCGTTGCAGGCCTCGATCACGCGCTCGGTCATGCTGGCCTCGGCCTTCTTGAGGTAGCTGCGCGGGTCGTAGACCTTCTTGTTGCCGACCTCGCCATCGACCTTGAGCACACCGTCGTAGTTGGCGAACATGTGGCCGGCGAGCGGCCGGGTGAACGCGTACTGGGTGTCGGTGTCGACGTTCATCTTCACCACGCCGTACCCCAGCGCCTCCTCGATCTCCGATTTCGCCGAACCTGAGCCGCCGTGAAAGACGAAATCGAACGGCTTGGCGTCATCGGACAGTCCGAGCTTGGCGGACGCCACCTTTTGCCCCTGGGCAAGGATGTCGGGACGCAGCTTGACGTTGCCGGGCTTGTAGACGCCGTGCACGTTGCCGAAAGTGGCGGCCAGCAGGTACTTGCCGTGCTCACCATGGCCCAGCGCGTCGATGGTTTTCTCGAAGTCTTCCGGGGTGGTGTACAGCTTGTCGTCGATCGCGCCTTCGACGCCGTCCTCTTCGCCGCCCACGACGCCGATCTCGACCTCGAGGATGATCTTGGCGGCCGCGGCGGCCTTGAGCAGCTCCTTGGCGATGGCGAGGTTCTCATCGATCGGCACCGCCGAGCCGTCCCACATGTGCGACTGGAACAGCGGGTTCTTGCCGGCCGCTACTCGCTCCGCCGAGATCGCCAGCAGCGGGCGGACGTAGGTGTCCAGCTTGTCCTTGGGGCAGTGGTCGGTGTGCAGCGCGACGTTGATCGGGTACCTGGCCGCAATGCTGCGGGTGAACTTGGCCAGCGCGACCGCACCGGCAACCATGTCCTTGACCCCGAGGCCGGAGGCGAACTCCGCACCGCCGGTCGAGAACTGGATGATGCCGTCGCTGCCGGCGTCGGCGAAACCCTTGATGGCGGCGTTGACGGTCTCCGACGAGGTGCAGTTGATGGCCGGGAACGCGTACGCGTTGTCCTTGGCGCGTCCCAGCATCTCGGCGTAGACCTCGGGGGTGGCGATGGGCATGAATTCCTCCTGAAGACTTCAGTTGCCTCAGTATCGCAACTCGACGTTGACGGCGGGCAGCCCCCCGGGGGCCGGTATGTTTCACGTCATGAGCACCGCCGTGATGGCCCTGCCGAACATCCTCGACCCGATGTTCTGGATCGGCCCCCAGGGCCTATTCGCCTCGGCGGTGCTGCCGACCATCCTGGTCATCGTCTTCGTCGAGACCGGACTGCTGTTCCCGCTGCTGCCAGGCGAGTCGTTGCTGTTCACCGGCGGGCTGCTGGCCGCCCACGGCACGCTCAACATATGGGTGCTTGCCCCGTCCGTTGCGCTGGTGGCGATCCTGGGCGACCAGACCGGCTATTTCATCGGCCGCCGCATCGGGCCCGCGCTGTTCAAGAAGGAAGACTCGCGCTTCTTCAAGCAGCACTATGTGACGGATTCGCACGCCTTCTTCGAGAAGTACGGGCCCTGGGCGATCATCCTGGCCCGGTTCATGCCGTTCATTCGCACGTTCACCCCGGTGGTCGCGGGGGTGTCGTACATGCGTTATCCGGTGTATCTGGCCTTCGACATCGTCGGCGGCGTGCTGTGGGGCGGCGGCGTCACGCTGGCCGGCTACTTCCTGGGCAACGTGCCGTTCGTCCACCAGAACCTGGAAAAGATCATCCTGGTCATCCTGTTCGTGTCGATGCTGCCGGCGTTCATCGCGGCCGGGCGAGGTTACCGGGCGCGGCGGCGCCGAACCAAGGAGGGCCCCGAGCCGATAAGGGTTCCCGACTGATCGGCCGGCGCCTGAGAATTCACGCGACGAGGAAATCGCAGCCGGTTTTGGCCCGGACATCGGCGACCGTCACCTCAGGGTGCAGTTCGGTGAGGATGAGTCCGCGCTCGGAGTCGACCTCGAAGACGCACAGATCAGTAATGATCATGTCCACCACACCTTTTCCGGTGAGAGGCAGCGTGCATTGCTTGAGGATTTTGGGACTGCCGTCTCTAGCGGTGTGATCCATCACGACAATCACTCGCTTGACCCCCGACACCAGGTCCATCGCGCCGCCCGGACCCTTGACCATCTTGCCCGGGACCATCCAGTTGGCCAGGTCGCCATTCTCGGCTACCTCCAGGCCACCGAGGATAGCCAAGTCGATGTGGCCGCCGCGGATCATCGCGAAGGAGTCGGCGCTGCTGAAGAAGCTGGAGCCGCTGATCGTGGTGATGGTCTGTTTGCCGGCGTTGACGAGGTCGGGATCCACTTGATCGTCGAGCGGATATGCCCCGATGCCGAGCAGCCCATTCTCGGATTGCAACGTCACGCTGATGTCGTCGGGGATGAAGTTGGCGACCAGCGTCGGAATCCCTATGCCCAAGTTCACGTAGTAGCCGTCGCGCAGTTCTTGGGCGGCGCGCTTGGCCATGAGCTCGCGGATGGGGCTGTTCTTCCCGACCGCGGCGCCGTCGCTCGTGGTGCGGAATTCGATCCGCTTCTCGTAGCCGCGGCCCTCGATGATGCGGTCCACATAGATTCCGGGGGTGTGGATCAGGTCGGGAGCCAGCTCGCCGACGTCCACCAGCTCTTCGACCTCGGCCACGGTCACCTTGGCGCAGGTGGCGATCATCGGGTTGAAGTTGCGCGCCGTCTTCCGATAGACGAGATTGCCCGCCGTGTCGCCCTTCCATGCCTTGACGATCGCAACATCGGCCCGGATGCCTTCCTCCAGAACATATTCGGTGCCGTCGAAGACCCGCATGTCCTTGCCTTCGGCGAGTTGGGTGCCGAAGGCGGTGCGCGTGTAGAAGCCGGGAATCCCTGCGCCACCGGCACGTAACTTCTCGGCCAGGGTGCCTTGGGGCGTGAGTGTGAGGTCCAGCTCGCCGGCCAGCACCTGGCGCTCGAATTCCTTGTTCTCCCCGACGTACGAGGCGATCACCTTCTTAACCTGCCGCCCCTTGAGTAACAGACCCATGCCGAAATCGTCGACGCCGGCGTTGTTTCCGACGATCGTCAGGTCTTTGACGCCGCTGTCCACCAAGGCCTGGATCAGGTTCTCGGGAATACCGCACAGCCCGAATCCCCCCGCGGCGATCGTGATGCCGTCCCTCAGCAGGTCTCCCAGAGCCGACTCGGCGTCGGGACGGACTTTGCCGCCGGAAAGGGTCATCGAAAGCTCCTCTCAAAGCTAAGACCGCCACCGCCGTCGATGGCTCGAGACTGCCAGGACCGCGAGCCAATCACCCGTTGCCTGATGTCACGGCGGTGACGTTACAGGCGGCCTCCATCAGCATCCACCCGGACAGCTGCACCGACAGGTCCCGCTCGGGAGTCTCGGAAGCGTTCACCGCACCCCCGACGAACTGCGCCTGGGCGCCGCCCGTCGTCGGCAGCTCCGCGTCGCGATCCCAAAATGCCCCGAACAGCGGCAGCCCGTCCACCGTCTGCCGGTAGTCCCACGCCGATTTGGCGCTGGACAACACGATCGCGCGGGCGGTGTCGCGGGCGACGGCATCGTCGGCGGAGTCGCCCGGCAGGTCGGTGGCAACCAGCGCGAGATAGCGCGCGGTGATGCCGGCGAACAGTCCGCCGTCGCCGCCACCGGTACCCTTCAGCACGCCCGACGGCGCCATGTGCTCGTTGACCGCGGCGACCAGGCTGTGCACCCGCGTCGCATGCCGGGCCCGGACCTCGGCGCCGGTGCGCTTGGCAAGCTCGGTTTCCAGCCCGAGCACCACACCCTGGCAATAGGTGTACTGCGCGCGGACCAGCGAGCCGGCCTTGATGCCGTCGAACACCAGGTGCGTCTCCGGGTCGATCAGAGTGCGGTCGATCCAGTCGCCCATCTGCTCGGCGCGCTTGAGGTGGTCCCCATAGCGGGCCAGAAAGAGTCCCGCCGGCCCGTTGCCCGGAGCATTGAAGAACTGGTCTTGCTTGCGCCACGGAATGCCGCCGCCGTCCTCGGGAACCCACGCCTTGAGGAACTGGTCGGCAAGCTTGGGCAGGGCGCGGCTGCGCTGCACGCCGGCAATCCGGTCGGCGCGTTCCAGCGCCAGCGCCAGCCACGCCATGTCGTCGTAATAGCTGTTGGTCCAGCGAAAGTTGTTGCGCAGCCGGTGCGCACGGACCTGCCGGTTGATCTCGGTGTGCCGCTGCGGCTGCGGGTCGCGCTGCTGTGCGTCGACGAGGCAATCCAGCAGATGCGCCTGCCACCAGTAGTGCCAGGTGCCGAACAGCCGGTCCCGCCGCGTCGCCGGCCAGGCCACCACGCCCAGCTGGGTTCCCGGCAGCGCCCACAGCCGTTTCAGGTGTCGTTGCGCGACAGCGGCTTCGGAGCTGGCCGCTCGGTTGGCCCATAGCTGATCCATACCTGTCGATCCTGCCTCATCCGCGCCACCGCCTGGCCTACTGTGAAATATGCGCTACCGGCAAACCATCTCGGGGACCACGTACGCCTTTGACGGGCTGGTCGACGTGATGGCAAAGGCAACACCGTTGCGCTCCGGTGACCAGCTCGCCGGTTGCGCCGCCGGCTCGGACGCCGAGCGGGCCGCGGCCGCCTGGGCGCTCGCCGACATACCGCTGCCGGCGTTTCTCACCGATGTGGTCGTGCCGTACGAGACCGACGAGATCACCCGGCTCATCATCGACAGCCACGATCGCGAGGCGTTGCGCCCGATCGCGCATTTGACCGTGGGTGGCTTCCGCGACTGGCTGCTGGATACGGCGTCCCGTGAGGACAGCGCGGCGCGGATCGCCGCCGTCTCCCCCGGGCTCACCCCGGAAATGGTTGCCGCGGTGTCAAAGATCATGCGCAACCAGGACTTGATCCTGGTGGCCGCCGCCACCACGGCTACCGCGGCCTTCCGAACCACGATCGGATTGCCGGGCACGCTGGCCACCCGGCTGCAACCCAACCACCCCACCGATGACCCCCGCGGGATCGCCGCGGCGATGCTCGACGGTCTGCTGATGGGCTGCGGCGACGCGGTGATCGGCATCAACCCCGCGACCGACTCGCCGCACGCGGCGTCGGACCTGCTGCACCTGCTCGACGATATTCGCCAGCGGTTCGCCATTCCCGTGCAGTCGTGCGTGCTGTGCCACGTCACGACCACGATGGAACTGATCGAGCGGGGCGCGCCCGTCGACCTCGTCTTCCAGTCGATCGCGGGCACCGAGGGAGCCAATGCCGGCTTCGGCACCTCCATCGCGATGCTGAGAGAAGCCAACGAGGCCGCCCGATCGCTGCGCCGCGGCACAGTCGGTGACAACGTCATGTATTTGGAGACCGGGCAGGGTTCGGCCCTGTCGGCGGGGGCCCACCTCGGCGTCGGAAACAAGCCGGTCGATCAGCAGACGCTGGAGGCGCGGGCCTACGCGGTGGCCCGGACGCTGCAGCCGCTGTTGATCGACACCGTGGTCGGATTCATCGGACCGGAGTACCTCTACGACGGTAAGCAGATCATCCGTGCCGGGCTCGAAGACAACTTCTGCGGGAAACTGCTCGGTCTGCCGATGGGGGTCGACGTCTGCTACACCAACCACGCCGAAGCAGACCAGGACGACATGGACACGCTGCTGACCCTGTTGGGCGCGGCGGGCACCGCGTTCGTCATCGCCGTTCCCGGCGCCGACGACATCATGCTCGGCTATCAGAGCCTGTCGTTTCACGATGCCTTATACGTGCGAAAAGTGTTGGGGCTGCGGCCAGCACCCGAATTCGAGGCCTGGTTGGCCAGCCTGGGCATGGCCGACGCGAACGGCCGGATCCTTCCCGTCGACCTCGCGACGTCGCCACTTCGCGCACTGGCCGCCGGCTGATGAACACCCCAAATCTGCCGGCGGACAACGACATTTGGGCGCCGCTGCGGACCACCACGCAGGCACGCATCGGACTCGGGCGGGCCGGAAACTCGCTGCCGACCCGGCATGTCCTGGAGTTCCAGGCCGCACACGCCGCGGCGCGCGACGCCGTCCACGACCCACTCGACATCGACCAACTGGTCGAGCGGCTGCACGAGATCGGCATCGACGACCCGCTGCGGGTTTGCAGCCGGGCAACCTCGCGCAGCGAGTACCTGCGCCGGCCCGATCTGGGTCGCAGCCCCGCCGACCTGTCGAGTCTGCCAAAGACGAAGGCGGACATCGGCTTTGTCCTCGCCGACGGGCTCTCGCCCCGTGCCCTGACCGACCACGCCGCGGGCATGATCGACGCGCTGGTCGGAGAATTCGACGACCGCTACCGCATCGCCCCGCTGGTCATCGCAACCCAGGCACGCGTCGCGCTCGGGGACCACATCGGTCAAGCCCTCGGTGTCGAAACGGTGCTCGTGCTCATCGGTGAACGCCCGGGGCTCTCGGTCGCCGACAGTCTGGGCATCTACTTGACGCATCGACCGGCGCCGGGGCGCACCGACGCGGACCGCAACTGCGTCTCGAATATCCATCCGCCCGACGGCCTCGACTACCCGACGGCCGCGGCAGTCGCCGCCGCGCTCGTCGCCGGGGCACGCAAACTCGGCCGCTCGGGCATCGCCCTCAAAGACTCCTCCCGCAGCGGACTGGCCGTCGACGGGTAATCGACTGTGCATCTACGGCTTTGAGTGTGCTTCTCCGGCGTTGAATGTGCGGTGGCGGCGGGATTTCGGCGATTGTCCCGCCCTGAGCGCACACTCAACGCCGTGGACGCACATTCGGCGGGATTGGGCTAAGCCGCTGGCGCTGGCGAGGAGCTGAGGCCGGGTTACCAGGCGCGGGTGAGGTCTCCGTGCTGGCGGATCCAGGCATGCATCGCGATCCCGGCGGCGACGCCGGCGTTGATGCTGCGGGTCGAGCCGAACTGGGCGATCGACACCGTGATCGCCGCACCCAGCCGGGTATCGCCGGTGATGCCCGGCCCCTCCTGACCGAAAACCAGCAGACACTCGCGCGGCAGCGAGGTTTCCTCCAGGCGCGCCGCCCCCGGCACGTTGTCCACCGCGACCACGCTCAAGCCGGCGGCGATCGCGAAATCCAGCAGCTCGGCGGTGCTGTCGTGATGGCACAACCGCTGATAGCGATCGGTCACCATGGCGCCGCGGCGATTCCAGCGTCGCCGCCCGACGATGTGCACGGTGTCCACGGCGAACGCATTGGCGGTACGGACCACCGAACCGATATTGGCGTCGTAGCCGAAGTTCTCGATCGCGATGTGCAGCGGGTGCCTGCGGAGGTCGATGTCGGCGATGATCGCGTCCCGGGTCCAGTACCGGTAAGCGTCGACGACATTGCGAGTATCGCCGTCGCGCAACAGAACTGGGTCATACCGCGGGTCGTCGGGCAGAGCCCCCTCCCAGGGTCCGACGCCGGTGGCGGATACTGCCCATTCGGTGGGCCCGGGTTCGCTCATCGCTGCGTCCACACACCGGCGTGGGTGCCGACGATCGCCACCGTCGCGTAGAGCAAGGCCTCGTTGATTTCGCCCTGAGTGCACAACGACGCGGCGACGTGCACCGCGTCCAGCGACGCCTCGGGCAGGATCAGCATCGACGACCCGTACGCCGCGCAGGCCGGGTTCAGGCCGCGGCCGGGCAGAGTCGGCGAAGTGAGCAGCATCATCGGGCCGCCGCGACGGGCGGAGTCGTCGCGGTACCGGTCCGCAACCGCGTCGGCTTCCAGCCCCAGCAGCATGTAGCCGTTGCCGGTGAAGGCCCCCGGGTCACCGAGCTGCGCCTTGGTCACCGGGGTCCCGTCCGCGCGCCAGGCCGACAGGCTGGTGGTCTTGACCACCAAACCGGTGTCGTTGGCGTTGGTCGGCATCAGCCCCACCGGAAACGCCGCCGGATAGGCCGCAGAGGTATCCGCGATCCGGTCCCGCGTCGAGTAGCTGTACACCCCGCGCACCTGACTGCGGTCCTTCAACGGGCCCAGGCACACGGTGCCGGTCAGCCGACCGGGAGGCGCCGAAAGCGGCGAGGCGATATCGCGCACACTGGCCATCGCGGCGTCGCAGCTGCCCAATCCGGCCGATTCCATCGGATGGGCGAGCGCGCCGTAGAGCCCGAAGCGGATGTCCTCGGGTTTGGCATGTGGCGCTTTCGGATCCGACGGTGAGGCGTCGACGTCGATCAACACGTAATCGCCGTCCCAGCGCAGGTTTGACACCGCCATGTTCCAGCCCAGCAACGCCAGCGATTCGCCCAGCCGCGCGCCTTGGGCACCGTAGGGCGCAGCGGCATGGTTGGACCCCGAGCAGCCCACCAGGCAGGCGGCCAAGCAGGCGACTATCGCAATGAAAGTGCGCACAGCGATAACGGCCTAGCCCAGCCCCAGATCGGCCAGACCCAGCACGCTGCGATACAGCAGTCCCTCGGCTTGGATGGCCTCGGCGGCACCGGTGGCGCGGTCCACCACGGTGGCCACGCCGACCACCTCGGCACCCGCGTCCTGGACGGCGTGTACCGCCGTCAGCGCCGAGCCACCGGTGGTGCTGGTGTCTTCGACTACCAGCACCCGTTGACCGGAAACCTCTGACCCCTCGATAAGACGTTGCAGGCCATGGGCTTTCGCGGACTTACGCACCACAAATGCGTCGATCGGGCGCCCGGGCGCGTGCATGATGGCGGTCGCGACCGGATCGGCGCCCAGGGTCAGACCGCCGACGACCGCGTAATCCCAGTCTTCGGTGAGTTCGCGCATCATCGTGCCGATCAGGGCGGAGGCCCGGTGGTGCAAGGTGGCGCGGCGCAGGTCGACGTAGTAGTCGGCCTCTTTGCCCGACGAGAGCGTGACCCGGCCGTGCACCACCGATAGGCGGCGCACCAGCTCGGCCAGCTCCGCACGGTCAGATTCGGACACGGCTTTGTGCACCCTTTATTTGTCTACCGTTGCAGCGCAACAGATTTCAGTGGTGGTAGTTGGTGGCCTGCTGGCCGTTGCGCCCGGTCGACGGGGGGCGCCGTACGGCTTCGGTGCGGCCCTCCTCGTGGCGGGCCGGCTCCGGGGCACGGCGGTTGGCGTCTCCCAGCAACCCGGCCACATCCTGGCCCGAGCGCCGGGGCGGCAACTCCGCCCGGCCGGCCGGGGCCAACGGACGGCTGGGTGCCGCGGTGCGGGGTCCCGCCGGGTCGTCGCTGTCGGCAGGCACCGGCGGCAACACCCGCAAGAGGTCGTTGAACTGGCGCACGGTGCGCAGACCCTCGTCCCACTGGGTGCGGGTGCTGGAGACCGGCAGGGCGACCAGCGTCCAGTTCTGCTCGTTCCACATGATCTCGGCGCAGTCCGGCGCGGTATGGGCGAAGGTGACCATGCGCCGGTCGCAGGCCCGTCGGGCCGCGTCCAGATTGGTCGAGTACACCATTCGCGGGCCGATAGCACCCAGTAGCCAGATGTCGCTCTCGCGCGGTTCTTTGAGTCCCTTGAGCCGCAGGTCGACCACGACGTTGGTGCCCACCTTGCGGTGCAGCGCGATCACCGTGGCGACTTCCTCGAGATCGAAGATGTACACCGCCTCGCCGCGGATCTGTCCCAGCACGACGTTGTGGGCGGGGACATCCCCCACCGTCGACATCACGCCGCGCTTCCAGCGCTTGAGAATGTCGGTCGATTCGCGCTCGTAGTCGAACCCGTGCGAGCGTGCCCACGATTTACGACGTCTGCTGCGCCCCCGGCGTCGATCGACGTCGACGTACAGCAGCACCACCGCGCCGACGAAGCACAGCGCGGAGAGCGTGAACCATAGGGGGACCATCCTCAGTAGCGTATCTGCTATCAGACCGGAACCGAGAATGCGACCTGGTCACAACCACATTAAGACTCGGCTCCCGTAGGGTTCCGCGCATGGTCTACGAGGGCTACCAGCTGATTCGCGTCGCCGCCGCTGACGGAGTTTGCCGGGCGACGATCGACAATCCGCCGATCAACCTGCTGGACGTGCCGCTGCTCTCGGAGATCGACCGGCTGGCGCGCGAGGTCGCGGCCGACGACGACGTGCGCGTGCTGATCGTCGACTCGGCCGACCCGGAGGTCTTCATCGCGCATGCCGACGTGGGCCTGATCTTGCACCTGCCGCCCGACGACATCGGGCCGCACGACGAGCTGTCGTTGTTCCACGCCGTGACCGAGCAGGTCCGGACGTTACCGAAGGCCACCATCGCCGTCATCGACGGCGTTTGCCGCGGTGGCGGCTGCGAGTTCGCGATGGCGTTCGACATGCGCTTTGCCGCGCTCGGCGCGACCGTCCTGGGTCATCCGGAGCTGGCGGTGGGGATCATCCCGGGCGGTGGCGGCACGCAGCGGCTGCCCCGGCTGGTCGGCCGGGGGCGAGCCCTCGAAGTCATCCTCGGCTGCATGGACATCGACGCCGCGACCGCCGAAGCCTGGGGATACGTGAACCGCGCGCTGCCGGCCGATCAGCTGCGGCGGTTTGTCGACAAGCTGGCCGCCCGCATCGCGTCGTCTCCCGCCGTGGCCGTCGCGAACGCGAAACGTGCGGTCGACGCCGCCGCAGGCGATTTGGCGACCGGCTTGCGCATCGAGGATCAGCTGTTTCGCGAAACCCTCGCCCAGCCGGCTGCCCGCCAACTGCTGCAAGCAGTGATCGACGCCGGCGCCCAGACCCGTGATTTCGAGCTGGGCGACCGGCGCCGGTAGCACTGGCCGAATGGTGGCGACCGCTTCGCCCTCCCGATCGCCACTAACCCAGGATCAGGCCGTCGCCGTCCGGGTTGACGTTGACCGGAATGGTGTCGCCGTCATGCACGTCGCCGGCGAGCAGCATCTTGGCCAACTGGTCACCGATCGCGTGCTGAATCAGCCGGCGCAACGGACGCGCGCCGTACACCGGGTCGAACCCGCGCTGCGCCAGCCAATTCTTGGCCGGCAACGACACCTCCAGCAGCAGCCGCCGCTGGGCCAGCCGTTTGCCTAGCTGCTCGAGCTGGATGTCGACGATCTGCACCAGCTGTTCGGGGTCCAGGCCCTCGAAGATCAGCACGTCATCGAGCCGGTTGATGAACTCGGGCTTGAACGCCGAGCGCACCGCCGCCATCACCTGCTCCTCGCTGCCGCCCGAACCGAGGTTGGACGTCAGGATCAGGATCGTGTTGCGGAAGTCGACCGTGCGGCCCTGTCCGTCGGTCAGACGGCCCTCGTCGAGCACCTGCAGCAGCACGTCGAACACGTCCGGATGAGCCTTTTCCACCTCGTCGAACAGCACGACGGTGTAGGGCCGCCGGCGCACCGCCTCGGTCAGCTGGCCGCCCTGGTCGTAACCGACGTAGCCGGGAGGCGCGCCCACCAGCCGGGCCACCGAGTGCTTCTCGCCGTATTCGCTCATGTCGATGCGAACCATCGCCCGCTCGTCGTCGAACAGGAAGTCGGCCAGCGCTTTTGCCAGCTCCGTCTTGCCGACACCGGTGGGACCGAGGAACAAAAACGATCCGGTCGGCCGGTTGGGATCGGCGACCCCGGCCCGAGTGCGGCGCACCGCGTCGGAGACGGCCTGGACGGCCTTCTTCTGTCCGACCACGCGCTTGCCCAGCTCGTCTTCCATCCGCAGCAGCTTGGCGGTCTCGCCTTCCAGCAGCCGTCCGGCCGGGATGCCCGTCCACGCCGACACCACATCGGCGATGTCGTCGGGACCGACCTCCTCCTTGAGCATCACGTTCTCCCGGGCCGCAGCCTGCGGCAGCGCCGCGTCGAGCTTCTTCTCCACTTCGGGGATCCGGCCGTATCGCAGCTCGGCCGCCTTGGCCAGGTCGCCGTCGCGCTCGGCGCGTTCGGACTCACCGCGCAGCGTGTCCAGCTGCTCCTTGAGTTCACGGACGACGTCGATGGCGTTCTTCTCGTTCTGCCAGCGGGTGGTCAGCTCGGCCAGCTTCTCCTTGTGATCGGCCAACTCGGCGCGCAGCTTCTCCAGCCGCTCCTTGGATGCCTCGTCTTCCTCCTTGGCCAGCGCCATCTCTTCGATCTCGAGCCGGCGGACCAGCCGCTCGACCTCGTCGATCTCGACGGGTCGCGAATCGATCTCCATCCGCAGCCGGCTGGCCGACTCGTCGACCAGGTCAATGGCCTTATCGGGAAGGAAGCGGGCGGTGATGTAGCGGTCGGACAGTGTGGCCGCGGCCACCAGCGCGGAGTCGGTGATGCGCACACCGTGGTGCACCTCGTAGCGGTCCTTCAGCCCGCGCAGGATGCCGACGGTGTCATCCACCGACGGCTCGCCGACCAGCACCTGCTGGAAGCGGCGCTCCAGCGCGGCGTCCTTTTCGATGTACTTGCGGTATTCGTCAAGCGTGGTGGCACCGACCAGCCTCAGCTCGCCGCGGGCCAGCATCGGCTTGATCATGTTGCCGGCGTCCATCGCGCCTTCGCCGCTCGCACCGGCGCCGACGATGGTGTGCAGTTCGTCGATGAACGTGATGATCTGGCCGGCGGAGTTTTTGATGTCGTCGAGCACGGCCTTGAGCCGCTCCTCGAACTCGCCGCGGTACTTCGCGCCGGCCACCATCGATCCGAGGTCCAGGCTGACGACGGTCTTGTCCCGCAGGCTCTCGGGCACGTCGCCGGCAATGATGCGCTGGGCCAGGCCCTCGACGATCGCGGTCTTGCCCACGCCGGGCTCGCCGATCAGCACCGGGTTGTTCTTGGTACGACGGGAGAGCACTTGCACGACGCGGCGAATCTCGTTGTCCCGCCCGATAACCGGGTCGAGTTTGCCTTCGCGGGCACGCTCGGTCAGGTCGGTGGAGTACTTCTCCAGCGCCTGATAAGTGGCTTCAGGGTCGGCACTGGTGACCCGGGCGCTGCCGCGGACCTTGACGAACGCCTCCCGCAATGCCTGCGGGGATGCGCCGTGCCCGGTCAGCAGTTTGGCGACGTCGGAGTCGCCGGTGGCCAGGCCCACCATCAGGTGTTCGGTGGAGACGTATTCGTCGTCCATCTCGGTGGCCAACTGCTGGGCGGTGGTAATCGCGGCCAGCGATTCGCGGGCCAACGGCGGCTGCGAGCTGGCTCCGCTGGCCTGGGGCAACCGCTCGAGCAGGTGCTCGGCCTCGGTGCGAATGGTCGCGGGCTCGACGCCGACAGCCTCCAGCAGCGGCCCGGCGATCCCGTCGTTCTGCGTCAGCAGCGCCAACAACAGATGCGCGGGCCTGATTTCGGGGTTTCCGGCAGCCGAGGCCGCCTGAAGGGCCGACGTCAGGGCCGCTTGCGTTTTGGTGGTCGGGTTGAAAGAGTCCACGACACCTCCGTTCGGGTACGTAGGGAAAATGCTTGTCGCGTTGTTCAACGCAGTCAAGGTTGAGTCTGTTCCGCTCAAGTTTAAATTCTATGGAAGCATTTTGCCCAATGGGATCCGTTGAACCCGGTCTCGCGCCGCCGCCGCGCAGGATTCCGGCTGCTTTCCGGCTGGCCGAGGTACTGCCGTTTCGCTGGTGGTACGTGTGGACGCTCTTCATGGTCGCGATCGCACCGATCGCGCTGTGGATCCAGCTGCCCGTCGCCTTCGCCGCGGCGGCGGTGCTCACCCTGGCCGGGATCTATGCCGCGCAACTGTGGGGCGCGCACATCCGGATCGGACTACTCAGGTGGGGCCGGGTCGCAACCGTCACAGAAGCCGAAACGATTTCGCGCGCAACGTATTACAGCGGAACAACCTGGTACAACGTCAACCTTCCGATGGCACGTGGATGGACCGTCAGCCGGCAGCGCTCGAGCGGCCCCAACACCAAGACCAAGGTGTCCTACACGCTCGACGGCTTCCGGGGAGGGCTCGTGGTGCGCGGGCGCGAATACGCCGACGGGGTGATCCTGGCCGACGAACGCAATCCGGCGCGGGCCCGCTGCGTGACCGCTTTTGCCTATGACCTCGACCGCGACGAGACCGGTAACTGGGTCGGGAAGCTGCGCCCGCGCCTGCGGGTGGGGATGGCCTGCTGGTTGGTCATCGTGATGGGCTGGCTCGTCCTGGCCGGCCTGGCGGCCACCGGGTCGCGAACGACTCCCACCGGCGACAGCCCTGCTGCGCCCGTGCCGCAGGCGGGTACGTTGCAGGTCAGCGGGACGCGAACGACGAAAATAGTCCCCTGCAACGGGGGCTACCTTTCGGTGAGCGGCGTGGACAACACCGTCACAGTCACCGGCCACTGCACCAGCGTCAGCGTCTCCGGCAAGGGAAATCGCGTCACGCATCGACAGCACCGACGCGATCAGCAGCTCGGGCACGGGCAACGTAGTCATCTACCACTGGGGCTCGCCGAAGATCGCCAACGCGGGAACGTCGAACACCGTCCAGCAGGGCTGACGCGCGCGCTGTCTGCCTGGGCGAGCTTAGAATCGGGCTCCGTGGGCTTAGAGGACTCCGATGCGTTGCGGGTGCTGCGCGACGCCTTCGCCCCGGACGACTCGGGCGCCGGCGAGCGAACTCGTCCACCGCTTCTACGCCCACTGGTTTGCCCTCGACGTCTCGGTACGCGACCTGTTTCCGCCCGAAATGGGCGCTCAGCGAGCCGCTTTCGGCCACGCAGTGCACTGGGTCTACGACGAGCTGGTAGCGCAGCGTGCCCAGGAGCCGGTGGCCTTTCTTGCCCAGCTCGGCCGTGATCACCGCAAATACGGTGTGCTGCCAACCCATTACGAATCGTTGCGGCGCGCGTTGCATGCGACGCTGCGCAGCCACCTGGGCGATGCCTGGACCGACGCCGTCGACGACGCGGCCGGTCAGTCGCTCAACCTGATCACCGGGGTGATGAGCGGCGCCGCCGACGCCGAAGCAAGGACCCGCCTGGTGGGACGGCACCGTGATCGAACACCATCGGGTTTCGCGCGACCTCGCGGTCGTTCGGCTGCGACTGGACCGCCCGATGCACTATCACCCCGGTCAGTACGTCAACGTCCACGTTCCGCAATGCCCGCGCCGCTGGCGGTTTCTCAGCCCCGCCATTCCGGCCGACCCGGACGGCGGGATCGAGTTTCATGTCCGCCAGGTTCCCGGCGGCCTGGTCAGCACCGCCATCGTCAACGAAAGCCGAGCGGGCGACCGGTGGCGGCTATCCAGCCCGCACGGTGGCCTGCACGTTGACCGCGGTGGCGGCGACATCCTGATGGTGGCCGGCAGCACCGGCCTGGCACCGCTGCGGGCGCTGCTCATGGACCTCAGCCGCTACGCGGAAAACCCACGAGTGCATTTGTTCTTCGGCGCGCGCTACCGCTGCGAGCTCTACGACCTGCCCACGCTGTGGCAGGTCGCGAGCCACAACCCCTGGCTGTCGGTCTCGCCGGTGTCGGAATACAACAGCGACCCCGCATGGGCCGCCGACTACCCGGACGTGACGCCGCCGCGTGGCCTGCACGTCCACCAAACCGGTCGGCTACCCGACGTGGTGACCAGATACGGCGGTTGGGGCGACCGGCAGATTCTGATCTGCGGCGGGCCGGCGATGGTCCGCGCCACCAAGGCAGCCCTGATCGCCAAAGGTGCCCCGCCGGAGCATATTCAGCACGACCCTTTGTCACGCTAGGCCCGGCGGACCCGGCCGCTAGGCCGATGGCGGCGACCCGCGCGCCCGGCTACGCCGCGCTTGCGATCCCCGCTAGGCTGACCGCGTGCACGTCGTCACCCTGCGCGACCCGTCGTCATCGTTAGCCGCGCAGTTCGTGCCCGACGGGGGCATGATCGGCACCTCGCTGACCGACTCCGGAGTGGAGTTGCTGGGCCAGCGGCGCGGACTGGATGCCTACCTCGAAGCCGGCAAGACGATGGGCATACCGATTCTGTATCCCTGGGCAAATCGTTTGGGCAGCAACACTTATACCGCCGAGAACGTGACCGTCGAGCTGACGCCGGGCGAAAACGGGGTGCGCGCGGACCCGAACGGGCTGCCCATCCACGGCACCCTGGCCGCCTATCCGGGCTGGCGAGTGGTGGCCGAGTCAGGCAACGAGCTGACCGCCGAGGTGGACTTCGGTGCCGAGCAGCGGCTGCTCGCCAGCTTCCCGTATCCGCACCTGCTGACGGTGTCGGTGCGGCTGGCCGAACGGGCGCTGACGGTGCGCACCACCATCACCGCGACCGGCGACACCGCGGTGCCGCTGTGCTTCGGCTTTCACCCCTACCTACAGGTGCCTGACGCGGCACGGCGCGAGTGGATCATCGAGACTCCGGCGCTGCGGCATTTGAGCCTCGACGAGAAGGGCCTGCCCACCGGCGAATCTTCCGAGCAACCGGCCAAGAAAGATCCCTTGGGCGACAACACTTTTGACGATGCCTACGACCAGGTGGCCGACGGCGCGGTGTTCGCGGTGTCCGGCGGCGGGCGCCGCCTGGAAGTGCACTTCGAGCAGGGGTATTCGGCGGCCCAGATCTTCGCGCCGCCCGGCGAGGACGTGGTGTGCTTCGAGCCGATGACCGCGCCGACCGATGCGCTGAGCCGCGGTGGCTACCGCAGTGCGCGTCCCGGCGAGCCGGCGGTCGCGGTGTTTTCAATCAGGGCCTAACGCGGCATCCATGCATCCCGAAGTGGCGCAGCTGAAGCAGCACTGGGACTCGGTGATCGCTTGACACGCATCGCTTGCCGTCCTTCGGCAGATGCGGTGCTCATTGGTTCGGGAACCTTGCGTTATCTGTCACACACATCGTGATGCCATGACGTTTGAGCGTCTCCTCCATGGCCGCGAACTTGTCTATCGTCCACGGCTGCCCAACTGACTCTGGCGTAAGATCCTCGCCGACCTCCACCCAGAACTCCTCGGCGCCGCCGGGCGTGAAGAACACCAATATCTTCGCGGAGGCACTGCCGACGTTGGTGTAACCATGCC
Source organism: uncultured Actinomycetota bacterium (assembly GCA_963832935.1). Classification (GTDB taxonomy): domain Bacteria; phylum Actinomycetota; class Actinomycetes; order Mycobacteriales; family Mycobacteriaceae; genus Mycobacterium. The sequence goes on along the minus strand of CAWHWA010000002.1, from coordinate 250,744 downwards.
GCGTGCCGCGGGGAACGAACGCGAAGTCGCCCGCACGCAGTCGATGCGTCTTGTCACCGTTGACAAACTCGAGCTCTCCCGAGATCAGATAGAACGACTCGTCTTCCCGGCCGTGGATGTGCGGGGTGGCGCATATCCCCGGTGGAGCGTTGATTTCCAGCACACCCACCGAGCCGCCGGTAGGTGTGGAACGCAGTTTGATCGTAAAGACGTCTCCGTTGATGGTTACGACCTTGCCTTCGCCTGCGGGGACCACGATGGCGCCGTTGCGTCTCCATGATGGATCGACAGAGTCGGGAGTTGGAGAACTGAATGACACTGGCGGTGACTTCTTTCGGGTAAGGGGTGCGGGCTTCGTTGTGCCGATGAACTCCGGCAATTCAATTGGTGCAAGCGAATAGCGGCTGCGCAAAGAAGCTGTCGATCTCCATCCTGCCAACACGGCTCCGAGGCACAGGTCCACCGTGTTAGCACGGGAGCGAGTCGGCGGGCAGGTCAGCTGAGCGGATAGGTCACTTTGGTGAGTTCCTCGGAGACTGCCCACAACCGGCGCTGCACGTCCAGGTCTTGGGATTTTCCGCTGGACGTGACGATCTTGGGGTGACCCTGCAGTTCGCCGAAACCGCCAGGTCCGAAGTACTGTCCGCCCATCACGCCCGGGTCGGTAGCCGCCCGCAGGATCGACAGCGCGCCGGTGACGGCGTCCTGGGCGACGAGCAATTCAACCGCGTTGAAAACGCGTCTAACCAGAACGGGAGCGTTCCGGTACAGCTGGGTGCGTGAGCCGCCGGGGTGGGCCGCCGCGGCGATCGTCGTCCCCTGGGGCGCCAGTCGCCGCTGCAGTTCGTAGGTGAACAGCAGGTTGGCCAGCTTGGCCTGCCCGTAGGCGCCGACCCGGCTGTAGCTGCGTTCCCATTGCAGGTCGTCGAAATGGATGCCGGCGCGAATGCGGTGGCCGACGCTGCTGACCGTCACGACCCGGGACCCGGCGACCGGCAACAGTCGATCCAGCAGCAGGCCGGTGAAGGCGAAGTGGCCGAGGTGGTTGGTGCCGAACTGCAGCTCGAAGCCGTCGCTGGTGGTGGACTTCGGCGTCCACATCACCCCCGCGTTGTTGATCAGCACGTCGATGCGGTCGTGCGCGGACCGCAGCTGCTCCGCGGCGGACCGGATGGACGCCAGCGACGTCAGGTCGAGCTCCTGCAGCTCGACATCGGCGTGTGGACTCTGGGCGGTGATGCGTGCGGCCGCGTCCTTGCCCTTGTCGAGATTGCGCACCGCCAGCACCACGTGGGCGCCATGCTCAGCGAGCGCGGCGGCGGTTTCGTAGCCCAGGCCGGTGTTGGCTCCGGTGATCACGACGACACGACCCGTCTGGTCGGGAATGTCCGCGGCTGTCCAGTCCCCCATGGCAAACTCCTTAATCAATCACGAAGATACGAGTCCGGATCCGACTCGATCAGACCGACAGATCCACCCTGGGTCCCCTTCGATCGAATTCGAAGGAATCACGGCCTATTGGCTGCCGGGGCCGTAACTATATTCTTTCGCCTGTCTCGCAGCGTTGTTCGCGCGTGGTCCTCCGCTACAGGCTATCCGGACCGCACGATAGGGACTAGACCTCCGCGCATGAGAGCTTTGGTCCCTTAGATTATTTTCTCCGAATGGCACAATGATCGACCGGAATCCCTTGACACTGGCAATGCGCTATTCCCTTGGCGGACAGGGGGCTAGCGCACCGCAAACTCAGAAGACATGGCGTCGCTGGCGAACTCCCCAGTGCTTCACCCCTAGTTTTAGGACCAGTGTTCGCAGCTCAACTTGAAACAGCGCGGCGACTCTCATCAAAACGTCAGGTATCGTGCGGGTAGGGATCTTCCGGCGTCGTCGCCAAGTTGCTCGTAAGGCGATCTCCCTCAACCACAGAAACTGGCTCGTGCCGATAACTCGCTGTCCTGCCGCCGCCGGTGCCGTCATGGCTGTTAAATGCAGGTCAACGACATCACGGACGTCGACGATCTCCCATCCGAGTTTCGGAATCCTCGGCATCGCGCCGCTGAGCAAGCTGGCTAACACACCGATCGACTCCGAATAGTCGCTGCCGAGTACCGGACCTTGCATGAATGCCGTTAGGACAGTGGCTAATTCAGGCGCACCGTTCACCGCGACATAGGACCAGGCCTCCTGTTCGGCGAGGATCTTCGAGCGTGTGTAGCTATCGGCCTATGAGGTTGAGTTAGTCCGCTGGCTCGGCCGGATCAAGACCGATGAGGCCAAAGAGCTTGCCGTCAGCCAGCTTCCGAATCCCGGAATGTGTTCGGCGACCATGTCAGCCTTGGTGCGCCAAAAGGCCACCGGCGTGCGCGACTCGGTCGCCGTGTACCTCGACGACGAGCACGAGGTGTGGCGCATGGAAGCACGCAAGACCCTCGACAAACTGCCGGAAGACTAACGACGCTTGCGCGGTTGCCACACCACCAGCGCGGTGCTCTTGGGCACCACGGCGATATCACGGCGCTGGTTGCCGCGCAAAATAGCTATCTCCTCGGCCATTTCCTTCAGGCGCGACTGCAGCGCCTCGACCTGATTGGTCAGCTCGATGACGCGCTTGATGCCGGCGAGATTGACGCCCTCGTCCTGGGAAAGCCGCTGGACCTCGCGCAGCAGATCCACGTCGTGCTGCGAATAACGGCGCCCCCCACCGGAAGTGCGGCGCGGGGTGACCAGCCCGAGGCGATCATAGGTACGCAAGGTCTGTGCGTGCATGCCGGCCAGTTCGGCCGCCACCGAAATCAAAAAGGTCCGGGCATCGTCTTTCGGGTGCTTCGCCATCAGCGATTACCCGCCCATCCTGCCCGTGGGTTGAAACCACTGGACCGCTCGGCCTCCGCGTACGCCTCTAGCGCCTCCTGCGCAGCACCTTCCAAGTTCGGCGGCACAGCGACTTTCACGGTGACCAGCAAGTCCCCGCTGCCGCCGCTACGCTTGGGCACACCACGCCCGCGCACCCGCAGGATGCGGCCGTCGGTGGTGCCTTTAGGCACCCGGACACCGACCTTCCCGTCCAGCGTGGGCACCGAAAGTGTTGACCCCAAAGCTAATTCGCTGAAGCTGACCGGAACGGTCACGGTGAGGTCGTCGCCGTCGCGGCCGAAGACCTTGTCCGGCCGGACATGCACCGTCACGTACAGGTCGCCCGAAGGGGCACCCCGCAACCCGGCCTCGCCCTGCCCGGGCAGCCGGATCCGTTGTCCGTCCTCAACACCCGGCGGTATCCGCACGTTGATGGTGCGGGTGCGGGTGGTGACGCCGGTACCTTTGCACTCGTCGCAGGGGTGCTCGATGATCGAGCCGCTGCCCCGGCAGTCGGTGCACGGCTCAGAGAATCCGAACGCGCCCTGATTGCTGCTGACCACACCGGCGCCGTTACAGGTGGGGCACACCTTCGGGCTGGTGCCCGGACGCGCGCCGCTGCCATGGCAATTGGTGCATGGTGCCGGACTGGTCAGCCGCAGCGGCATCGCGACACCTTGGGCGGCCTCGACGAAATCCAGCTCGGTCTCGGTTTCCAGATCGTTGCCGCGTCGCGGCCGGCTGGGACGAGCACTCGCGCCGCGTCCGAACAAGCCGCCGAACAGGTCGCCGATGTTGTTGCCCCCGCTGCGGCCTGCGGCGTCGAACAAATCGTTGAGATTGAACTCGGCGCCGTCGCCCCTCTGAACCGCCGAAGCCACCGGTGTCGAACCGTCGACCACCGAGGCCCCCGCCGGCGAAGAGCCGGCGGGTTTCGTCATACTCCTTGCGCTTCGTCGCATCCGAGAGCACGTTGTGTGCCTCCGACACCGCCTTGAATCGTTCACCGGCGGCGGGGTTGTCGGGATTCGCATCCGGATGCAGATCACGCGCCAACTTGCGATAGGCGCGCTTGATCTCCTCGGGGCTGGCGTCGGAGGAGACGCCCAGCTCCTTGTAGAAGTCCTTTTCGACCCATTCACGCTGGGCCATGTCGCGTCACCTCCTTTCACCTTCCGCTATTCCTGTTGTGCTGATTCTGTGCCCTATTCGACCGGAGGTGTCCGCGTTATCGTCGGTGTCGCCCGGTTCGGTTTCGGCCGCGCTTTCGGCATCGACGGTGGTGACGGCTTCTGCACCGTTGCCCGCGACCGTGTCGACGACGCCAACCAGGGCATGACGCAGTACGTTTTCGCCCAGTTTGTAGCCCTCGCGCATGACGGTGCCGATCACCGGTTTGGAGCCCTGGCCACCGTCACCCTCGTGCTGGACGGCTTCGTGCAGCACCGGGTCGAAATCTTCGCCTTCGGCGCCGAACGCCACCAGACCGAGCCCGGTCAGTGCGCTCATCAGCTTGTCGGCGACCGACTTCAGCGGGCCCGACTCCAGATCACCGTGCTTGCGCGCCCGATCGAGATCGTCTAGCACGCCCAGCAATTGGCTGATGACGGTGGCCTTCGCCCGATCCGCCGCGGCCTGCTGGTCGCGCAGCGCCCGCTTCCGGTAGTTGGCGAAGTCGGCCTGCACCCGCTGCAGATCGGCGGTCAGCTCGGCAACCTTGCCGTCGCCTTGCTCCGCCGCGGAACCCGCCGGGGCCGTCCCGCCCGGCGCCCCTTCTGCTTGGGGGCCGGGTGGGACCTGCCGTACTTCTCCGGTCTCGGGATCAATCCGCCGCTTGTCGGTCACGGTCACCGGTTCCTGCGGATTGCCTTCGGTCACTTGGACTCCCGGTCGTCGTCGTCGACCACCTCCGCGTCCACGACATCATCAGCAGAGCCGGGTGAGCCGCCGGACTCGGGGCCGCCGGCACTGCGGCCCGCTCGCCTGGGTGGCTTCGTAGATCGCCTGACCCAGCGCCTGAGATTCCTGGCCCAGCTTCTCCATCGCCGACTTGATCGCGGAGATGTCGGTGCCGCCCAGCGCCGACTTGGCATCGGCGATCGCGGCGTCGACCTTGGACAGCGTCTCTTCGGGAACCTGCGACCCGCCCTCGGCTTCGCGCTGCTCCTTGACGAACTTCTCCGTCTGGTAGACCAGCGACTCGGCCTGGTTGCGGACGTCGGCCTCTTCGCGACGCTGACGGTCCTCGTCGGCGTGCGCCTCGGCGTCCTTGATCATCCGGTCGATCTCCTCCTTGGACAGGCCGGAGCCCTCCTGGATCTTGATCGTGTTCTCCTTGCCGGTGCCCTTGTCCTTGGCCGTGACGTGCACGATGCCGTTGGCGTCGATGTCGAAGGTGACCTCGACCTGGGGCACGCCGCGCGGAGCCGGCGGCAGACCAGTCAGCTCGAAGCTGCCGAGCAGCTTGTTGTGCGAAGCGATCTCGCGCTCACCCTGATAGACCTGGATCTGCACCGACGGCTGGTTGTCATCGGCCGTGGTGAAGGTCTCCGATCGCTTGGTCGGGATGGTGGTGTTGCGTTCGATGAGCTTGGTCATCACGCCACCCTTGGTCTCGATACCGAGACTCAGCGGTGTGACGTCAAGCAGCAGAACGTCTTTCACCTCACCCTTGAGCACACCGGCCTGCAGGGCGGCACCGACCGCGACGACCTCGTCGGGGTTGACACCCTTGTTGGGCTCCTGGCCGCCGGTCATCTCCTTGACCAGCTCGGACACCGCGGGCATGCGGGTGGAGCCACCCACCAGCACGACGTGGTCGATATCGGACACCGGGATACCGGCGTCCTTGATCACCGACTGGAACGGGTTGCGGGTGCGGTCCAGCAGGTCCTGGGTGATCTTCTGGAACTCGGCGCGGGTGAGCTGCTCGTCGAGGAACAGCGGGTTCTTGTCCGCGTCGACGGTGATGTAAGGCAGGTTGATCGAGGTGCCCTGGCTCGAGCTCAGCTCGATCTTGGCCTTCTCGGCGGCCTCACGCAGCCGCTGCATCGCCATCTTGTCCTTGGTCAGGTCGATCCCGCTGGTGCCCTTGAACTTGTCGACCAGCCATTCGACGACGCGCTCATCCCAGTCGTCGCCACCGAGGTGGTTGTCACCGCTGGTGGCGCGGACCTCGACCACGCCCTCGCCGATCTCCAGCAGCGAGACGTCGAAGGTGCCGCCGCCGAGGTCGAAGACCAGGATGGTCTGTTCCTTCTCGCCCTTGTCCAGGCCGTAGGCCAGCGCCGCGGCGGTCGGCTCGTTGACGATGCGCAGCACGTTCAGGCCGGCGATCTGGCCGGCTTCCTTGGTCGCCTGACGCTGGGCGTCGTTGAAGTACGCGGGCACGGTGATCACCGCGTCGGCGATGTCCTCACCGAGGTAGCTCTCGGCGTCGCGCTTCAGCTTCTGCAGCATGCGGGCGCTGATCTCCTGCGCGGTGTAATTCTTGCCGTCGATCTCGACGGACCAGTCGGTGCCCATGTGTCGCTTGACCGAACGGATGGTGCGGTCGACGTTGGTCACCGCCTGGTTCTTGGCGGGCTGGCCGACCAGCACCTCGCCGTTGCGCGCGAACGCGACGACGGACGGGGTGGTCCGTGAGCCCTCCGAGTTGGCGACGACAACTGGGTCGCCACCCTCGAGAACTGCGACGACGGAGTTGGTGGTCCCGAGGTCGATACCGACCGCACGAGCCATAGTGATTCCTCCTGATTGAGTAGAGCTTCTTCTTTTTGGTGGCACTATGCTGAGTGAACCTCGCTCAAGCCTGCCCCGGAGGGCACTGGCCTGTCAACCCAGTATTGAGTCTGGGTCACTCAACTTGTCGATCATGCTAACGATTGGTGTCGGGAGCTTGTTCCCGGGGGCCTTACGATTTCTTTGACGGTCTTGGCTCCGGCGGTGACCAGGTGAGATAGCGCCTCAACCCAAATTCGCCGTGTCGCGGAAATGACGTTCTCGTTAATTAAGTGTGCGTAGATCGACTAAAGACGTGCGTAGATCGACTAAAGAAGTACCGTCAGCTCTGTCCAGTACGTGTGTCCCAGTTCCTCCCCGAGAAGGGCGAAACGTCATGACTGCTCCGTGGGTCGTCGTTGCGCTTCGCGCAACCCCAGACTGTTGCTCTTACCCGCGATGAAGACCAGCCGCTCGCCGTCACGATTTTCCTGGTGGCACGAGTGGGCCGCGCCCCTCTGGATCGGTTGCAACTTCACCGCCTGGACGCGCCTGCTGATCCATAACCGCTTCGCCGTGCACTGGAGCCGCTGGCACTACGCGGTGCTCTACACGGTTCTCAGCGTCGTCAATTCGTTTCTGGGGATGTGGCAAAGGATCGTGTTCGACAGGCGAGTCGCCAACACCGCGATTGCCGATGCGCCGATCTTCATCGTGGGGCACTGGCGTACCGGGACAACCATGCTGCACGAAATGTTGGTCCTCGACGATCGCCACACCGGTCCCACGACTTACGAATGCATTGTGCCGCACCACTTTCTGCTGACCCAGCGGTTTGCCCGATGCGCGGAATTTCTGACGTCGAAGCATCGCGCCATGGACAACATGGACTTGAGCATGGCGCATCCGCAGGAAGATGAGTTTGCGTGGTGCATGCTGGGGCTGCCATCGCCCTACCTGACCATCGCGTTCCCGAACCGGCCCACCCAGGACGAGCGGTATCTGGATATGGACCAGCTGACATCGCGAGAACTGGAGACCTGGAAACGGACCCTGCATCGGTTCGTTCAGCAGCTGTACTTCAGCCGCCGCAAGGCAGTGATACTCAAGAGTCCGACGCATAGTTTCCGGATCAAGGTGCTGCTGGAGATATTTCCGCAGGCGAAATTCGTCCACATCGTCCGGGATCCGTACGCCGTGTACCCGTCGACCGTCAACCTTTTCAAAGCGTTCTCCCTGGTGCACGGTCTGCAACGGCCGACCTTCCAGAGATTGAACGAAAACGTGCTGTCCACCTACGTCGACCTGTATCGGAAGTTGGACGAAGGGCGCCAATTTGTCGACCCGTCAAGGTTTTACGAACTGCGCTACGAGGATCTGATCGGCGATCCCGAGGGGCAGTTGCGCAAAATGTACGAGCACCTGGACCTGGGCGACTTCGAGCGCTACCGGCCGCGGCTGCGGCAGTATCTTGCCGACAAGTCCGCCTACCGGACGAACACGTACGAGATGACGCCCGAACGAGCGCGCGATCATCGCGGAGCGCTGGGGCGAGTTCATCGATCGTTACGGCTACGGGGCGGCGGCCGAGGATACGATCCTCGCGTGTGAGAAGGCAGCCGTCGCAGTGTGATTCAGCGGGCTGCGATTTCCTCGATCAGCTCAAGGACTGCACGGGTGGCCGCGCTGGTCGACCGGGCCGCAGACGTGGTGACGAACAACCGCCATTCGAGGTTGTAGTCGCTCACCCGGAGCGTGGCCAGGCCGAAATCGTCGATTTCATCGAGAATGGTCCAACTCAGAAAGCCGATGCCCAGACCGTTTCGGATGTAGGTCGCGGCCGTGCCCAGGTCGGCCACCTCCACCGCGACGGTCCGTTCGACGCCGGCGGCGGTGAATGCGTTGTCGATCACGGTTCTGGTGCCGTATCCCGGTGGGCTGTCGACGAACGACATTCCGGCCAGCTCGGCCAATGGCACCGAGTCGCGTTGGGCGAGTGGGTGATCGGCGGGGACCACCAGGAGCAGGGGAACGGCGGCAACGAGTCGGGCGGTCAGGTCGGCCGGCGGAGGCCCCGTGAAAACGAGAAAGGCGACGTCGAGATCGCCGTCGCGGAGTTGGGTGGCGAGTCCCGCCGATCCGGCAGCGGCGGCACGCAAGTGAACCGTCACTTCGGGATGCCGGCCGTGCAGTTCGGACAGCACCGAGGGCATGTCGATCACGCTGATCGACGTCAGAATCCCGACCGTGACGGTGCCGCGCACAGAACCGCGGGTGGCGTTGACGGCGTCCTTGGCCGCGCGGGCGGCGTCCAGGGTTTCGCGGGCGCGGGGTCGCAGCTCCTCTCCGGCCGGCGTCAGCTCCACGCCGGCCGAGCCACGGACAAATAATTCCGCGCCGAGCTCCCGTTCCAGGGCCTTGATCGTCGCCGACACACCCGATTGGACGACATGTAATTTCTTCGCCGCCTCAGTGAAGCTTCGGTTGTCCGCGACGGCGAGAAAATACTCAAGATGGCGAAGCTCCATCCAGCTATTATCACAGCCCGTGCTGACGGCCATCAGAACATGTCGTTGGCCCTGATGCCGCAGGTCATCGTAGCGTCGACCAGATCGACCGGGTGTGACTGCCCGTCGACCATCCCAACCGCCGACTGTGCTGGACGTGCCAATGACTCTGCAAGCTCCCGCCCTGACCAGAACCAGAACGCGCTGGTCGTCTGCCTCCACCGATGACCAATTCGTCGTCGAGAACCCCGCCACCGGCCGGACCGTCACCGTGGTCCAGGGAGCGGGACCCAACGAGGTAGACCAAGCGATGCGCAAAGCCCATGCCGCACACCTGCGCTGGAAGCAACGGCCGGCGCGCGAACGTGGCGGCTACCTGCGTGAGATCGCCGCAGTCATCCGCGCACACGCGGATGAACTCGCCATGCTCGAGTCACGGGAAATGGGTAAACCCATCGTCCAGGCGCGCGAGTTCGACATCGAAGCCGCGATCTCCATCTTCGAATACTTCGGCAGCATGGTGGAGGCTTTGCCGAACCAGGCGCGCGACTACGGCACGGTCCTCGACGTCACCACGCTGGAACCGTACGGGGTGATCGCCGCCATCGTGCCGTTCAACTGGCCACCCATCCACACCGCGGGAAAGATCGCGCCGGCATTGGCCGTCGGTAACGCGGTCGTGCTGAAACCACCGGAGCAGACTCCCTCGGTGGTGTTGCGCATGGTGGAACTGATCCAATCGGTACTTCCGGACCGCGTCGTGCACGCCGTGCCCGGCAGGGGCGAGGTAGGTGCCGCTCTCGCCGGACACCGGCTGGTGGGCAAGGTCTCTTTCACCGGATCACCGCGGACGGGTTCGGCGGTAATGCGCAATGCGGCCTGCAACCTCACCCCGACGCTGATGGAGCTGGGCGGAAAGAACCCCTTGGTCGTCTTCGACGACGCCGACATGCACGAGGCGCTGCTGGCCGCCGTCGACGGTGGCTTCTTCAACCAAGGCGAAGCGTGCACCGCATCGTCACGAATCCTGGTGCAGGACACGATCTATGACGAGTTCGCTGCGAAGCTGTGCAAGGCGGTGAAACGGCTGCGGGTGGGCGACGGCGCCGACCCCACGACCGACGTCGGGCCATTGGTCACCCGGGCGCAGCAAAAACAGGTCCTGGACTACCTCAAGCTGGGCGTGGCCGAAGGCGCGCATATCGCCGCCCAGGCGGCGCTGCCCGACGATCCCCGGCTGGCCGACGGCTTCTACGTCGCGCCGACCGTGCTGACCGACGTGACTCCGCGCATGCGGATAGCCCGGGAAGAGATCTTCGGTCCGGTAGTCACCCTGATCCCGTTCACCGACGAAAGTGAAGCGGTGCGGATCGCCAACAGCACCCCGTTCGGACTCGTTGCGGCGGTGTTCACCCAGGACAGCGATCGCGCGCAGCGGGTCAGCCGGCAGATCCGGGCCGGCGCCGTCTTCGTCAACAACTACGTACGGATTGCCATCGGCACCGGATTCGGCGGGGTCGGCCACAGCGGTTTCGGCCGCGAGCATGCCGAGGAGACCCTGGCGGAATACGGGTACACCAAGACCATCCGGTGGGCTGCCAAGCGCGACGAGCTGCCGTACTGGACCGCCGCCACCCGAGTGCTGGAGAGCTAAGGACACCCATTTGCGGACCATCGCACTCGAAGAGCATTACGCCACAGCGGGATTCCTGCGCGGGCCAGGCAGCTGGCTCGCGTCGCGCGCCGGCGTGATCGAGCCTATCGCCGATCTCGGTGACGGCCGCATCGCGGCGATGGACGACGGCGGCGTCGATCTGGCGGTGCTGTCGCTGGCCGCGCCCGGCGTCGAGCAGCTGGACGGGCCGAAAGCCGTTGAGCTGGCCCGCGAATGCAACGACGAACTCGCGGCGGCAATCAGCCGGTACCCCGATCGGCTGGCGGGCTTCGCGACCGTGCCGATCAGCGCACCCGACGCGGCGGCCGACGAGCTGGAGCGAGCGGTGCGCACGCTTGGCTTCCCCGGCGCAGTTATCAACGGGCACAGCCAGGGTCGCTACCTGGACGACCCCTTCTTCGAGCCGATTCTCGACCGCGCGGCCGCGCTCAACGTTCCGATCTACCTGCACCCCACGATCCCGCCGGCGGCCGTCATCGAGTCCAGCTACGCGGGGTTCTCCCCCGAGGTCACGTTCGCGCTGGCGACGGTGGGATGGGGTTGGCACATCAACACCGCCACACACGTGCTGCGATTGATTCTCGGCGGCGTATTCGACCGCTATCCGGAGTTGCAGATCGTCATCGGGCACATGGGCGAAGGGACGTCGTTCATGCTGCCGCGGTTTGACGCCACGCTGAAGCCAGAACTGACCGGGCTCAAGCACCCGGTCAGCACCTACCTGCGGCAGAACCTGCACTACACCTTCGCCAACTTCAACGACGAAGCGATGTACGCCAATCTGGTTTCACAGGTGGGCATTGAGCGGGTGGCGTTTTCCGCCGACTACCCGTTCGGGTCGATGAAGGCCGCTCGCGCCTTCCTGGACAAGCTCCCCCTGACCGACGACGAGCGGGCGCGCATCAGCCACCGCAACGCCGAGAAGCTGCTCGGTCTGTGACCCGCGGGCGCCCGCCCATCCGTAACAGCCTGTTACCGCGGCAGTCGTCGGCGATGACGTACAGGCCATAGTCGTCGGCGAACGGGGGCGGACTGCGTCCTGCATCGCAGGGACAGTCGGAACCCGACGAGGCCGACGGGTGTCCGTGCCGGTGAGCCCCTGCGCAGGGCCACGCTTTCACAATCCTTATACCCCGAGTTGAGCATTCGTTCATTCAGCAAGCTGGATCAAACGGACCACATTGGGCGATGGGACGGAGCAGAATCCGAAATGCGTAGGGCCCAAACTTGGAGTACAGGAATCGGATGAAAAGAATGAAGAAAATCATAACTTGCGCTTCAATGGCATCTTTCGGCTTCTGTGCGTCAATATTTCTCCCGGCTGGATCGGCTCACGCCGACATCTGCCCGTATCCCGGCGTTGGGTCCGGTGGCGGCGCTTTGTTCGCGCAAGGTGGCTTCTGCGACTACCCGACCGAGATCAACGGCTCGCATATGCATTGCGAGGCAGGTGGTTTCGGCGCCAACGGCATTATCGGAGGAGTCACTAGCGGCGGCGGTAGCTTCGCATTCGGTGGCGCCGGTATCGGCGCTCTTAGTTGTACGTGGCGCTGTCCAGACGGCGCGATGGCGCCGGCACCTAACCCGCCAGGGTTGTGGAGGGAATACATGGTAGTGATGAACTCCACGAATTTCTGCAAAGACCACATGGCACCGGACGGTTTTTGGAGCGCACCGGTTTTACCGACTGAGGGACTCCCGGCAGATGAGCGACCAACGGAAGCACCGGAAATACCGGGACGACCGGTCCCCGCACCGGCACCACCAGCACCCGCGTTGCAAGTAACACCGGGGATGCCGGGAGCGTTAACACCAGGGATACCGAATCCGTAAACCGGTCGAGCAACTTCACCCGGCGAATTGGGGGCAGTACGCGGTTGTGGAGGCGTTGACCATGGCCAGCGCTTGCCAGCCAGCGGATTGTCGAATAACACCGCGCACAGCACTCCGGTTTCGCCTGGCGTTCCCAGGGCAGCGCACAGCGCTGGTGCTTGCGTAACACTTTGCTATCGGCGACATTTCAAAAGCGCGTCGCCGCGGTAGCTTGCCCCACCTCGTGCGTAATCTACGTCTGACATCTCAGATCTGGGGAGCGACGCGTGCTGTTATCCCAAAATGCACGGCGGGGCCTGGCGGGTGGTTCGTTGGTGCTCGCGGCCCTGCTGGCTAGTCCCGTGCTGGTTTCGGGTTGCAGCTCCGTCATCGAGGGCAGGCCGGTCGCCACACCGGGCACCGGACCGACCGAACCTTCGTTCCCGACGCCGAGGTCGAGTACCGCGCCGTCGCCGTCGAACCCCATCGCGGCCCCTCCGACCACGCCGGCGAGCCCGACCCTGCCGGCCGGTGCCATTCCGCTGCCGCCCGACCAGAACGGCTACGTCTTCATCGAGACCAAGTCAGGCGTGACGCGCTGCCAGATCAACAAGGACAGCGTCGGCTGCGAGGCACCGTTCACCGACTCCCCGCTGCAGGATGGCGAGCACGCCAACGGTGTCCACATCACCTCCGGCGGCTCTGTCGAGTGGATATTGGGCAACCTGGGCGCCATCCCCGCCGTACCCATCGACTACAAGACCTACGACGCGCAGGGCTGGACGATCGTGGCTTCCGAAGCCGGCACCCGGTTCACCAACACAAAAACTGGGCACGGCATGTTCGTCAGTGTCGAGAAGGTCAACACCTTCTGAGCCGCCGAAAGGGCGATGCGGGTAAGCGCGTACGCAACGGCTAGTGGTGGCCGCCGCTCTCACCGCTAGAGCTGCTGCTGCCGCTAGAGCTGCTGCTGCCACCGCTACTCTCGCTGCTTCCACCTGAGCTGGAGCTGCTGGAACCACCCGAGCTACTCTCGCTGCCACCGCTAGAGCTGCTGCTGCCTCCACTACTCTCGCTGCTTCCACCTGAGCTGCTGGAACCACCGGAGCTACCGCCGCCACCGCTAGAGGGTTCGCCACCGCCTGCAGAGCTACCGCTTGCGGGAGGCCCACCGCCGCTCGGGGTTCCGCCGCCACCGACCGGCCCACCACCGCCAGAGGGTTCGCCACCGCCTACAGAGCTACCGCCACCGCCAGGGCCACCACCACTGGGGGCTCCGCCGCTAGGGGTTCCGCCGCTAGGGGTTCCGCCGCTAGGGGTTCCGCCGCAGGGTTCCGCCGCCACTGGGAGGCAGACCACCGCCGGATGGCGTACCGCCCTGGGTCGGCCCATCACCGGGAGTCCCGCGGCCGGGAGCGGGGCCGCTACCGGGCCCACCACTATGCGGCCCGTCGCCCGGAGTGCCACGGCCCGGAGCGCTGCCGCTACCGGGCCCACCACTATGCGGCCCACCACCGCCAGGATTCCCGCGGGTAGGGCCGGGGCCGTTGACAGGCCCACCGGGCCTGCCGCCAGGGCCGTCAGGGCCGGCAGGATTGGTCCATGGCCCTTGCCCCGGGGGGGTTTGGTGGGGTGGCGGCGGGACGCGGACCGGCGGCGGGATCCGGACCGGCGGCGCCTCGACCACGGGCGGACTCGCCGGCGGGTCGGGCAGGTAAACCGGCGGCACGGGAATGGGCGCTATCGGCGGGAGCACCACCGGAACCGGCACGGCTGGGGCTGCAGGAAGCGGAGCTGCGGGCGGCGGGGCTGGGGGAAGCGAAGCCGCGGGCACCGAAGCTGCCGGCGGTCCGCCTGCGGGCGGGCTCAGGGGCTTGGGTGGTACCGCCTTCGTAGCCGCCACTGGCCCGAGTTCAGGCACGAGGACCTCCTGGACCGGGGCGATGAGGTCATGGATCGGGGCGGGCAGCAAACCGACCGTCGTCCGGATGCCGAGGCTCAAGGCGACCTCTAGTGCCAGCGCCGCGCTAAAGCCCGCTACCGCCAACAGAGTCCCGACTAAAAGGGCCGGCCTGCGTCGCGGTCCGCTCTCACCCGGAGCGCCGATGACGACAGTCGGGGCATTGGCCTCGTCGTCTGCCACAGCGCTATAGGCGAGGTCCTCATCGCCTTGTGCGGCGCCTGTGAAGCTCAGATATTCGGGCAAGGCAGACATGTCGATCGCACCCGTGCCGGGGTCTTGTGCGTAGGCCAGCACGCCAGTCGACGACGCAAGCACGTTCGCGGACGCCAGAGCGGCTCCGCGGGCCAGCGCTGTCTCCGGCTCCTCCGGCGCGTTCACGGTAAGCGACGTCGCCTCTTCCAATTGCGGCTTGATCGGCGCGATGTCGACACCGCAGCCGATCACAAACAGGCCGCCGGGGCGCGTTGGCAGCTCGTCGAGCCCGGCGACCATCTCCATCAGCTCAGCGGTGGCAACCTGACCGGAAGCGCTAATCACGTGTTCTTCGTGGACATCGGCGACGGAACCGTCGGAGGTCTCCACAACGGCCAAAGTCGCAGTGCCGGGCTCCAGGAAAAGCACCGCGGTACGCTCGTAACCCATTGCCCCGCCGACAAATTGAGTCAGAGCAGTCGCGGCCAGAAACGCCGAGACGAGCATGACGTTTTCAACTTTGTGGGCGGCCAGCGCGTCGCGTAGAGCTGCCGCTTCGAGTTCGTCGGTGCACGCCACCCCGACCGAGGACAGGTCAAGGCCGGCGCCGGCCGCATCTTCGCGGGTGCCCAGGATGGCGGCGACCACTCGATCCGACGCACTGACGGTGGGTGAGTCGTCGGCAGCGGCGACGGCGAACTCGTTCTCGTCTACCGTGGCGCCGTCAGCATTTTCGCCTTGCAGCAGGACGATCTGAACCGAGGCTGGCGCCATCGACACTCCAAGCACGATGTCCACTACCCACGCCTCCAAAATCTTGGCGGCCAGCCATGGCCAGGGCGGAGGAGAGACCACGTGGACCGCTAACTGATCGTCGCCGGGGAAGCTGTGCCGGAATCCTGCCGCAGTTGTGTAGGCCTTATGAAGGTCAGGTAGTTACGAGTCGGCATGGACTCCACAGGGCGCAGTCGACGGCTTCTGCACCAGACTGACAGCTGATGTCAGTACGATCGGTGCCGTGGTAGGCCCACCGGACGACTTCGACAATCAGCCGACCCGGCATCGAGACGTCGGCATGGGCGATCCTCCGCTATCCGGTGAACCGCCACCGCCTGCTCCCGAGCAATTCGAGCCCCCCGAATCACTGGATCCTTTCGACGAGGAGACCGAGCCCACCGAGTGGTACCGCAGGCCCGTGGTGCTCATCGGCTGGGGCTTGATCGTTCTGATCCTGATCGCGCTGATCGTCTACGGCATCATCGAGCTCATCGGAGACCAGGGCACCGGCACCGCCCCGAGCAGCACGACCACGCCGTCGCCTACCACCTCCACCACGACGCCACCCACCACGACGACCTCGACCACCACGCCGCCGTCGACCACCACCACGACCACGGCGCCGCCCACCAGCAGCGCCGTCCAGTCCCCCGCGCACCAGCCGCCCCAGGAACCTACGCATCGGCATCACTGGCCGTCGTGGCTACCCACGACCATCCCCGCGTTGCCCTAACGAGTCGGTTGCAATGAGGTCAATGTTTGGCGGCCGATCGGAAGCTGCGCGTGTGGAACCCGCGTCCGCCTCACCCTCGCCACTAGTCTCGGCGACCATGGCAAGGCACGCGCCGGCAGACTATTTCGTCGACGACGACCCGACCGTCTTCATCCATTACGGTGACGACGAATCCGGCAGCGCAGCGCCCGAGCCCGACGACCCGACTTCCGGGTTGGCGCAAACCAATTGCGTTAGTCGGGTGGGGCACCCTCATCGCGGTGCTCATCGCCCTGATCGTCTGGGGCATCCTCCAGCTTGTCCACGGCGCCCCGCCGCAGGAACCAATCATCCCGACCCCAGCGACCACCCGGCCGTCGAGTGCTGCGACCACGACTCCGACCGCCCCCCCGTCGAGTGCGCAAACGACTCCGACGGATGCCCCGACGGCATCCACCGAGGACTCACTCACGTCGACCGCCCCGACCACGCCGACCACCCGGTCGAGCGAGGAGCGTACCCGTTGCCGCAACTGCCGTCGGTGATCACGCTGCCCGCGCTGCCCGGGCTACCCACCGAGATCACGTTGCCGCCCGGCCTGTGAAAAGGGCTCCCACCTAGACTCTCGGGAACCCACAGTCACAGCTACGACAACACACAGGGGTATGCCAGATGAGCGAGTCGATCGGTTTGTCGATCGGGGTTGCGAACCTGGTCGCGGCCCGCGCGGGTGGCGATGCGGTGACTCGCAGATCTGTTCTGACGCTGTTCGATCAGAGCGCATCCGAAGTCGGTCTGCCGGAAGAAAACCCGGACCCTGCCGAAGCCGGCCTGGTGATGCGAGGATTCGTCGAACGGGTGGGTGACCGAACCCCATTGGTGGCAGCCGACGGGACGAAGTACCTCGGAGATGCGCTGACGGTCGAAGCGCTCGAGGCGATGGCGCGCGCTGTCGACTACGGGACGCCGGTCACTATCGCAGTCCCCGCGTATTGGTCGCAGGAGCAGTCCGCGGCGCTACGTGAGGAGTTTTTCGCGCAGCCGGGCCTGGCGCCCAACGGCGTGCCCCCGACTCTGATCTCCGACGCCACCGCGGCGCTGACGGCCTTGCGTGCCGGAGCAGACTTCCCGGCCGACGGCGTCGTCGCTTTGTGCGACTTCGGCGCCAGCGGCACCACCGTGACACTGAGCGATGCCGGGTCGGACTTCCAGCAGATCGGCCCGTCGCTCCGATACCGCGAATTCTCCGGCGACGCGATCGATCGAGCTCCTCCTCGACCACCTGCGCGAAGGCGTTCCGACTGACAGCAGCGGCGGCCTGGCCAGCACGACGCGGATGGGGTCACTGGCTCGCCTGCTCGATCAATGCCGACGCGCCAAGGAGAATCTGTCGGCAGTCACGGTGACCACGGTCCCGGCGGTGACCGGTGAGGATGTCGAACTGTCCCGCAACGACTTCGAGGAACTGATCTCCGGACCGCTGGACCAATTCGTCGCGACCGTCGAAGACGTCCTGCAGCGCAACGATATTCCGAAGACAAACCTGGCCGCTGTGGCCATTGTCGGCGGCGGCGCCGCTGTCCCGCTGCTCACCACCCGCCTTGCCGAACGTCTGGAGGTGCCGATCCACACCGCGCCGCAACCCGGGTTCAGCGCCGCCATCGGCGCGGCCACCTTCGGTCAGCAGCACCCCGCGGCACGCGTGGCTGCCAGTCCCCCCGTCGAGAACCCGACGCAATTGGCGAGCGCTGCGCCGGCCGACATGACCCAAATGCTGCCGGGTGCCCGGATCGAAGAAGAGGCCCCCTGGCCTGGTCGGAGGACGAAGACGAGGACGATCCTGTCCCCTACACCGGACCCGAACACAGCGGCCAATATGTCCGGGACGCAATGGAATTCGACGACGCGGACGACGATCCTTACGCCGAAGCCGCGCCGCTGCCGTGGTACAAGCGCCCCGCCCTGATCTTGAGCCTGGCCGCTGCAGGCGCTGCGATACTGATCGCCGCGGTGTTGGCGCTGACCCTGGGCGAGGAGAGCCCCAGCCCAGTCCGGACCCCGCCGAGCCAACCGACGGCTCCGCCGCCTGAACAGACCGTGACCATCACCGACACCCCCACCGCGCGGCGACCGCGACCACCACCGCCACCGTCGACGACCACCACCCAGGCGCCCGTGACGACCACCGAAGTGCCTACTACGACATATCAGCCGCCGCCCACCACGACGTATCAACCGCCGGTCACCACGACACCACCGCCGCCAACGACGACCTTTACGCCACCCGTGGAGCCCACCCGCGAGCGGCGCTGGCCGTGGCGGCGCTACTGAGGCTGGACGTTGGACATGTCGTAGCCGTGTGCGGCGAAGTCGGCCACCATCGCCTCGGCGCTGCGCACCGCGGCGCGGCACGCCTTGGTGGTGAACGGATCGTTGAGCGGATGCTCGGCGCGGCGGCGCCAGCGTTGCGCCGCGGCGAATGCGGCCCGCGGGCCCTCGTGGGGGACGGCGTGAGGATCCTCGGGATTCAGACCCAGCCTGCTGGCCGGCCGGGTGCCCGATCCGCCGACGATCCGGCGCAGTGAAGCGATCTCTTCCTCGTTCAATGTCGTTGGGCGAGAATGTAATTGGCCGAGCAGTCGAAGCTCCTCGAAAGCATGGGTGTCGCCCAGCAGCGGGTCGATATCGGCGATGACGTAGGGCGTCGCCACGATCGGGAACGCCTCCACAAACCGGCGCAACGACACCAGCGCGGTGTGCGCCTTGAGCATGTCGGAGCGCTGCGCGAATTGCTGATCGATGACCGTCACGCAGCGCCACCAGCCCGCTGCGCTCCAGCAACTCGTCGGCCAGCCCCGCCGCGTCGCTGACCCCGGCGGCCAGCACCGCGATCGAAATCCGCAGGCCGAACATGCCGAACCGCTCCAGCAGTTGGGCGCGGGTTGCCGCGTCCACGGGCAGCGGGCTGTCGGGCCGGACGAAGCGGTCCACGCTCAGCATGGCCTTGCTGAGCTCGGCCTTATCGGCGCCGGCGAGCTTCTGCAGCGCGATGAACTCACTTTGCCGTAGCGTGCGCGCGGTCAGCGCAAGCAGCCCGGACACCGGCACCACGGCCTGGCAGATGCCGGTCTGATTCATCTCGCTTGGTGAATCGCTGCGCCACGTCGGCCGCCGACAGCATCGCGTCGATCCGGCCCGCGCCGATCTCGTCGGCCCGCGACGCCACCCCGACGATGCCCAGCGCGCCCGCCGACCCGCCGACGAGTTGCCCGATCTGCTTGAGCAGGGCGACATCTGCGGCGTTGAGGGTGCGCAACAGGAACACCACCGCATCCACCCGCGGCACCCCGTCGGGCGGTACCAACAGCCGCAGCGTGCGTTCGGAGGCCTCGCGTGTCAACGACGACGTCCCCGGGGTGTCGATGATGGTGGTATCGACAAGCTCTTCGGCGGGCCATTCGACGTCGCAGGTCGGCCACGTCGGCGGGGTTGAGCCTGCGGAAGTCGAAGCGTCAGCCCGCCTTCTGGTCCTGCACTGTGACTGATCGGCACATTGGAATGCCTTCCGCCCCAATGGTTGGCGGTGACCTTCGGGGTGGGGCCGTGCCGGAACCACGTCACGATCCGGGTGGCCTCGGTGGCGTCGGTCGGGGCGATGTCTTGTCCGACCAAAGCGTTGAGCAGAGTGGACTTGCCGGCCTTGAGCGTGCCGGCCAGTGCGATGCGGATCGGTTCGTTCAGCCGCGCGCCGATGCGATCCAGTTCGTGGAAAACCTCGGGCCGTTGCCGGTACGCCGGCTCACCACGGTAGGCCTGGATAGTCCCGCCCAGAATCGCGCGGACTCGATCGCTAGTGCTCACACCCGTCCTACGGTCACCTGTGGCGTCAGTTTGTCCACATTGTCGGTGACTTGGTTCAGGATATTCAACTGCCGCTCGAGTTCACGGACCTTGTTGTCGCGTTCGGCTTCTTCGACGTGCGCCGCGGCGACGGTGGACTGCAGCGATTCGTTGAGCGAACGGGTGATCTCGTTGGCGATGTCGCGATAGTGGTCGCGCAGCGTGCGGTGGATGATCCTTGAGCCGGTCGCGAGATTCCTTGCCAACCACGAACGAGATGTCGTCGACAAAGCGCCGCACATTCGTCTTCGCCTCGGCGCGCGCCCGCAGCAGCCGGTTCTCCTTGTCCTCCTTGTAGGCCATGCGGCCAAGGATCAGCCCGGCGCCGACGGACAACGGGTTGAACAGGCCCAGTCCCGCTACCGAGGACAACATGCCGATCATCACCACGCCGCCGTACGAACCGCGCAGCCCGGTAACCACTTTCTGGCCCTTGCCGGCCGGCTTGGACTCCAGCTCGGACAGCGACTTGAGCCGGCCGAAATCCTCGCCCATCGCGTGTTGGCTCAGCTCGGGAGTCAGCACCGAATCCAGTCGCGCAGTCGGCGAATGAACGTGCCACGTCGTCGGCCAACTCCTCGGCACGTTGGTAGGCCCACACGAAGTTGTCCCCGACGGCGGTGGCGACCGCGTCCTCCACGTCGCTGCCGATCTCGGCCCAATGCCGAGTCGGGTCACACGAATCGATCTGGCGCTCGATGTCCTCGGTGAGCGTGCGGAAGCGGGCCCGCATGTCGTGGTCGACGTCGGTGCTCAGGTCGGTGAATCCATCGTTGAGCACCTGCTGCCACAGGGCGGTCTGTTCCAGCGCGTCCAGCGCGTCCCGCTTGCGTCGCTCCAGGTCGTCGGCAAGTCGGTCTCGAAGCCCCGGATCGTTGACGACCGCGAGCTCTGAGCCCACAGACATCGTCAAATGCTTTGCAGCCGAACGGATTTCGAGTAGTACCTGGTCGCGCGCCCGGTCGGTCTCGCGGGAGAGCACTTTCTCGCTGAGAAATTTGACGATCGCCGGGAAGTTGGACTCCTCGTTGAGTTCGGTGTCGTTGAGCGTGACGGCGTGGCTACGCAACAGCGACGAGACCGGCAGAATCGGCATCGGTACGCCGGCGCGCTGCAAGTGCGCGGTGTTGGTGTTGACGATGTCGCGCCAGTGCGGATACAGGTCGGTTTTGGTGGCCGCCAACACCCCGACCGGGCAGATCCGGTGTGCCTGCCGAATGAACCACATCTCCGGTTCGGTCAATTCCTGGCTGGTGTCGCTGACCATGATCAGCGCATCCGCGTTCGGCAGCAGACCAAGCGTCGCCGACAAGTGCGGCTGCCCGTGACCCCCCACACCGGGGGTGTCGATGAACGCCAACCCACCCTGCAGCAGCGGGCTGGGCGCACCGATCTCGACGCGCAGCACTTCGCGGCTGCCGGCTTGCGGCGCTCGTCGCAGATCGGTGTTGATGTCGTCGATCGGGATGTCGACGGCCGCGGATTCACCGTCGGGCCCTGCGGCCACGATCAGCCGGGCCGACGGCGGGTCGCCGTGGCTGACGACGGTGATCACGCACGGTGGCCTCGTCGTCGCCTACTCGCGCCACCGGCAGATTGAGCAGCGAGTTGAGCAGTTGACTCTTGCCCTGTTTGAGTTGCCCGGCGATCACCACCCGGATCTGCGGGTCGGTGATGCGCTCGCGGGCCCGCGCCAGTCGCTCCGCGAGGTCGTTGCGGTCGTTGAGCTCGGCGATGGCGATGGTGTGGTCGATCAACTCGACGATCACGCTGACCCGTCTCGGGTCACTGGGTTGAGTCACCGCGCTGCCCCCACTTTCTCGCATCTGCGATTACGGTATGCGCGCGAATCGGCGGGGATCAAAAGGTCCCCGCCGATTCGCTCTAACAATCAGTTATCCGTGCGGGCCGCCGACGTGCGAGGGCGCGGGATGCGGCGCCGGCGCGGGCGCGTGCACCGGGGCCGGCGCGTGCGGAGTGCCTTCGAACACCGACGGGCTGTGCGGTGCTGGGGCCGGCGCGTGCTCGACCGGAGCCGGCGAGTGCTGAACCGGCGCGTGCTCGACCGGAGCGGGCGAATGCTGAACCGGGGCGGGCGAATGCTCGACCGGAGCCGGCGAATGCTGAACCGGGGCCTGCTGCGCCGGCTGGTGGATCACCGGTGCGCCTGCGCCGCCATGGCCGGCAGGACCGCCGGAGCTGGCAGGCCCGCCGGAGCCCCCACCCTGGATAACGGAGCCCGGGTTGGACGGCGGCGTAGCGTGACCGCCAACCGAGCCCCCGGCACCGCCGCCGCCCTGGATTGCCGGGCCCTGTCCGGCCGGACCGGTTGGGCCGTGCTGAGCTGCGACGCCGCCGCTGCCGGCGACACTGCCGCCCCCGCCCAGCGTGGCGCCTTCCTGGCCGAGGATGCCGCCGTGAGCTCCACCAGCCAGCGCCCCCACCGTGCCGCCGCCGGCAGACCCACCGCCCGGGATGCCGCCGCCGATCCCCACAGCTGCCGCCGGCGCCCGCGTGGCCGCCCATACCCGCACCACCCGCAACTGCGGGAGCCGCGGATTGCGGCGTCGCGTGGCCCAACCCGGTGCCCTCGCCGCTCAACATGCCGGTGCTGCGTGCGCCCCCGATGCCGAGGCCAGCGCCGCCAGCAGCGGCGGCACCGCCTTGACCACCGACGCCGACGCCTCCGAGCGGGCCCGCCACGTGAGGAGCGGCGGCACCGTTCAGCGCAGCGCCTTCGCTAGCGATCAACCCCGCCTGACCGCTTGCTCCGGCACCCAGCGCTGCATTACCCCCCGCGCCGGCGAGTGCTCCGACATTGCCGGCACCGGCCAGCTGGCTGCTGGCGCCGAAACCGGCCTGCCCACTCAGACCCGCCTGAGCACCAGCGCCACCGAATGCACCGACGTTCTGACCGCCAGCACCGAATCCCCCCTGGCTCGCCAGACCGGCCTGGCTGCCAAAGCCGGCTTGACCGCCCAGACCTGCGTTGCCACCGGCGCCAAAGCCACCACCAGCTTGGCCACCCAGGCCAGCCTGACCACCGGCACCGCACCACCGCCGACCTGGCTGCCCGCGCCAAGACCGCCACCACCGACCTGGCCACCAGCACCAGCGCCAGCACCGAAACCACCACCGGCACCGGCGCCGACCTGACTGCCAACACCGAAGCCACCGACCGGCACCGCCGCCCACACCGGCCCGACCAGCCAACCACGCTGACCCACCAGCCAAGCCAGCGTGACCGCCAGCGCCGCACCGAATCCGCCACCGGTCTGACCCCATGCCTCCGCCCAGACCGGCACCCGCGCGGGCACTCCCGCCAAAGCCGGCATCGCCATCAAGGCCAGCGCCGCCGCCGAATCCGGCGCGACCACCCAAACCAGCCTCGCCCCCACGACCAGCGCCGCCACCTAGAGCAGTACCACCTTCAAGTCCGCCGCCAGCCCGCAGGCCAACACCCTCACCAAAACCGGCGCGGCCACCAAAACCAGCGTCGCCCCCGAGACCGAAACCACCGCGGCCACCCAGGCCGGCCTCACTGGCCAAGCCGAAGCCGGCGTGTCCGCCCAAGCCGGCGCCGCCACCGAGACCCAAGCCAGCGCCGCTCTCGCCGCCGAAACCAAGACCGGCCCGGCCACCAAAACCGGTTTGGGCACCTAACCCAAAGCCAGTCAGGCCGGCACCGCCGAGACCGAAGCCCGTGTGTCCGCCGAAGCCACCACCAAGACCAAGCCCCAAGCCGGCATTGACCTCGCCGCCCAGACCAAACCCGCCGCCGAAGCCACCGCCAAACCCGGTACCCGGGCCGAACTCACCCACGCCATGCCGGAACCCGCCCCAATCGGGGCCACATCCAGTCCCGAAGCCGGGTCGCCCATCACCCCAACCGTGGTGGGACCCTCCCCAACCGGGGCCGCCACCTGGACCCAAGTCGCCCCACCCCAACCGTGGTGGGACCCTCCCCAACCAGGGCGAGGCTCGCCCCAACCCGGGTGGAAGCCGCCCCAGCCAGGTCCGAAACCGGGGCCAAACTCGCCGGTGCCTGGTCCAAATCCACCCCAACCGGGCTGCCAGCCGAACCCGCCGCCGCCGAACCCGCCGCCATACAGTCCGGCGTCGACAGCACCGAGCAGTCCGCCACCTACGTCGCCCACGATCGCGCCGCCAAGGCCGAGGACGGCGCCGGCGCCGTCGACAACCGGGGCAACCGCGTCACCCACCAGGGCGCCCGCGTCCTGGGCGACCGCACCACAAGGCCGGGCCCGTACCCGTAGCCCGGGTCGTACCCGCCATAGCCCTGGTCATAGCCGCCATAGCCCTGGTCGTAGCCGCCATAGCCCTGGTCGTAGCCTCCGTACCCCGGTGCGTAGCCGTACTGGTCGGCCAGCACCTGCTGCAATCCACCGATCGGGTCGCCTACACCGAGAGGCAGACCGGGTAGGGCGTTGGCCACCGCGGACGAGAACTCGTCCGGTGCCACGTTGACCAGGCCGGCATCGGTCATGGCCTGCCCGGGACCCGAGACGAAAGCGCGGGCCGCGTCCGGGTTAGTAAACAAATCCAGGATGTATTGGATCAGCGAGTCCATGATCGATTCCCCTTCGAAATCCCCTTCGCCGACTAACCGGCGTTCTGCAATACACGCTATGGATTCCGCCTGTGCTCGGAATCGGGGACGGATCCCCCGGCTGGCCGGGTCCCCACCGGGATCCGCCAGGCCCCCCCGTTAGGGGATTAGGGGATTTGCAGGGGAACCCCCACGCAGCACCAAAGATGCCCCTATCAAGGGGCATCTAAGCAGGTCAGGGCCGCAATAGTCGACTGCGGACAGACAGATTCAGCCGTGCAGGCCGAAGTCGTGGTGATCAGGCTCGACGGGGTGCGGGTGGTCGCCGAGTGATCCCACAGGCTCAGATCGTGGACCGGGAATGCCCCGTGGTCGACCGCGCTATCGGGCGACTCGGCGCCGGAGACCTGCACCGATGGCCCAGCGCAGGTCGATGCCCAGCGGGCGCGGATCGGCCGCCGGTTGAACGGGTGCCGGGGTCGTCGGCTGATGGATCACGCTGCCCGCCGGACCGTGCGGATTCGACCACCCCTGCGGGGGTGTGCGGCGCGAAGGCATCGAGAGCGGCCGCGGCCGCACCGCTTGCCCACACGTTTGCGTGATCGGCGGCGGGCACTCCCGAGGCGGGGCCGGCGGAATGGACATCGACAGCGAATCAGTCACCACAGGAATCAGATTGTTCACGTCGGCGCTGGTCACATCGGTAAGGTGGGCGTCCGCGATGGACTGTACGGGGTTGGCAGCGTAGCGCGCCGCAGCGCGGGATCACGCACCAGCGAGATGACGAAGTCGAGCAATGAGTTTGCCATCGCGCACATCTCCTTGCCGCACTCTGCCCTTGCCGCTGCCGTTCACGGGGAACGCTCAGCCAATTACCACGATGTTATCGGCCCAGTCGGGCGCTGTGATCGGTGCGCAACCCACCTGCGGTCCGATTGCGTTAGGGGGTGCACCTTAGGGGAATGGCAGGCTTACGGGGATGGCTACCCGGATACGGGGGTCGGTGCGGTTATGGTGGGAAAACCGCTCCCGAGCACCGGCGAAGCACCTATTCAGGGGGTACGCGACATGAGTGCGGCTCCCACCCCGATCCCGGAAGAAGCCATCCAGGCCCTGGCCAACGCGTCGACGGTTCCGGTGAAGCTGTTGATCAGCGGCGGTATCGGAACCGGCAAGACCACCGCTCTCACCGCCGCCCGCGAGGCGCTGCGGCAAGCCGGGCTGACCGTGCTGACCCAGCTCTCCCCGCGCCGGCGATCCGCCTGACGCCGCGATGGTGATCGACGACGCCCACCTGCTGAGCGAGCCCGAGCTGCTCAGCCTCGCCGAGCGCGTCACCGATCCGCGCACCACGGTGGTGGTGGCCGGCGAGCCGCAGGAGCAGCTGCGAGACCTGACCGTGGCCATGGAACGGGATCGACCGCGCATATCGCTGGGGCCCCTTGCCGGTTGCCGAGGACCTTGTTGCGCTGCACTGCGGGGCTCGCCGTTCCTGGTACACGCAACGGCCGAGGGCGCACACGCCCCGGTCCAGGCGGCCATGTTCACGCTGATCGCGCGATTGCGCCGGCTCGACGAACCCGCCCTGGACACCCTTCTGATCATGTCGCTGGCCCAGGAGCTGGGGACAGCCGATGTGGCTGTGGCACTGGGGATTTCGGCAACTGACGCGCACCGACTGGTCGATCGGGCGCGCGCCAGCGGACTGATCGAGCCGTCGCACAGCCCCGCATTCCTGCAGCTGGTGCACGACGCGATCGCCCAGATCGTCGGCAATGCCCACCACCGTGAGATCGAAACCGCGCTGCTGCGTTCACAACTCGACATGTCGACGGTGTCGCCGGAGCTCGCGCTGCGACTCGCCGAGCACGGGCTAAAAGACGACCGACTGGCGGCCATCCTCGCTCGGCAAGCCGCGGCCGCGCGCGGCGAGCCCGTCAGGGCCGCAAGGCTTTACCAGGCGGCGGTCAACGCCGGCGCCGAAGGGCTGACCGTCCCGCGTCGCCGACGCGCTGGCCCTCACCGGGGACTGCGCCGCCGCGGCAGCACTGGCCGACAGTCTGCTCAGCTCCACCGATTCCGCCGAACGCGCCGCGGCGGTTCGGATCGCGGCCAGCGTTGCAGCGCATCGACGGCAACGCAAATCAGGCGGCGGAATTGTTCAGCTGGCTGGGGCCCGCACCCGGACGCGGTGGTCGGCGCCGCCGCGGCGATCGTGCTCGCCGCCACCGGTGACCTGGCAACGGCGCGCGATCGCCCTGCGCCTCAAGGATTCCGGTCCACCGACGATGGCCGCCCGCACCTCCCGCAGTCTCGCCGAGGGGCTGCTGCTGACCATGGACCAGCCGTATCCGGCGGCGATGACGAAACTCAGCCAGGCCATCGCGGCCGAACAATCCATGAGCGAAGTCATTCCCGACAGCCCGGCCGCGCTGGTGACTTTGGCCGCGATACATGGCGGCGATCCGGTCCGCGCCCGCAGCGTGATCGGCCGGGCGGTGCGCGCCGACGGTGACGCGTTGTTTCAGGCTCGGCACACGTTGCTGTCGGGCTGGATCAAGATGCAGGACGGGCAGCTGGCAGCGGCCAGCGCGGATGTCGCCGCGGTCGGCTCTGCCGGGTTGCACCGGCGCGACGCGTTGTGGGCAGCGGCACTGCAGACGGCGATCGCGCGGCGCAGCGGCGACACCGGCGCGCTGCAGAAGCATTGGTACGCAGGCATGGAAGTGCTCGCCGAGTACTCCGTCGACCTGTTCGCGCTGCTGCCGCTGGGCGAGTTGTGGGTGGCGGGCGCCCGGATACGCCAGGTCGAACAGCTGCGACACGCCCTGGATCAGGCGTTCGCTCTGCTGGAATCGCTGGGCAACCCGGCATTGTGGTCAATCCCACTGCATTGGGCCGGCGTGCACGCGGGAATCCTCGCCAACTGCCGGAGTTGGTCGCCCCACATGGACAAGCCCTCGGCGCGGCGGCCGGTGACAGCACTCTCGCGCAGGCCCTCTCCGGCGCCGGCCGCACCTGGCTACGCGTGCTGGCCAACCAGGTCGACGTCGACGAGGTCACCGCGGCGGCCCGGTCGCTATCGCATGTCGGGCTGACCTCCGACGCGACCCGGCTGGCCGGCCAGGCCGCGCTGCAGACGCCCGACGGCAGGGTGTCCGGCGCGATGCTGCAACTGGCCCGGGATCTCAAGTTGCGCGCCGCCCCGGGCGATGTCCCCAGCGAGCTGCCCGCCGACGAACCGCAGGGTGCTACCCCGTCGCCACCACGCCAGCCATCGTCGGGATCGCCGCTGTCGCATCGCGAACGCGAAGTCGCTGAACTCCTGCTGCTGGGCCTGCCGTACCGCGACATCGGCGGGCAACTTTTCATCTCGGCGAAGACGGTCGAGCACCATGTCGCCCGGATCCGTCGTCGGCTGGGCGCCGGCTCGCGCTCGGAGATGCTCTCTATGTTGCGTGCGATGTTGGCCCCGGAGAGCTGAGCCGCTGGTCAAGGGCTTCGGCGAACGCCAGTTAGGGGAACCTTTCTCGCGTCGATAGCGGCACTGATGTCACTATGAGCTAGCAAAGCTCGAACGAATATTCGCTGAGTGACGACGCATTGGGGAGAGACCTGCTGTGACCACGCAGACGCTCATCAGATTGGTGCTGGGGCTGGGCTTGACCGCGGTCGTGGTCTTGTTTGCACTGAAACGCGTCTGGTGGCTGTTCCGGCTAGTCATGTCCGGCCAGCCGGTAAGCGGACGCACCGACGACGTCGGCGCCCGAATCTGGGCGCAGGTCTCCGAGGTATTCGGTCAGCGCAAGCTGCTGAAGTGGTCCATCCCCGGCCTTGCCCACTTCTTCACGATGTGGGGATTCTTCATCCTCATCACGGTTTACATAGAGGCATACGGCACCCTGTTCCAACCCAACTTCCACATCCCGATCGTCGGCCGCTGGGACGCACTGGGTTTCTTGCAGGACTTCATTGCCCTTGCCGTGCTGGCCGGCATCATCACGTTCTCAATCATCCGATTGCGCAGCGAGCCAAAGGATTACGGTCGCCAATCCCGCTTCTACGGCTCACACACCGGCGGCGCCTGGCTGATCCTGTTCATGATCTTCATGGTCATCTTCACCTTCGCGATCTTCCGCGGAGCCTCGGCGAATACCGGAACCCTCCCCTACGGCAACGGCGCTTTCTTCTCGCACGCCATGGGCGCGCTCATGCATCCGCTGGGCACGACTGCCAACGAGTGGATCGAGACCTTCGCGCTGGTCGCCCACATCGCTGTGGCGCTGTTCTTCTTGCTCATCGTGCTGCACTCCAAGCACCTGCACATCTTCCTGGCACCCATCAACGTCACCTTCAAACGCCTGCCCGACGGCCTGGGCCCGCTGCTGCCGATGGAGTCCGGCGGCAAGCCGATCAACTTCGAAGATCCCAGCGAGGACGACGTTTTCGGCCGCGGCAAGATCGAGGACTTCACCTGGAAGGCGAACCTCGACTTCGCCACTTGTACCGAGTGCGGGCGCTGCCAGTCGCAATGCCCGGCCTGGAATACCGCCAAGCCCCTGTCGCCCAAGCTCGTCATCATGGACCTGCGCGACCACTGGATGGCCAAGGCGCCCTACATCCTTGGTGAGAAGAACGCCGAGCCGCTCGAGGGTCTGGATCTCGAGACGGTCAAAGAAGAGGGCCACCATGTCCCCGAGTCCGGCTTCGGCCGGATTCCCGGGCACGGACCCGAGCAGGCAGCCCGCCCGCTGGTCGGCACCGCCGAACAGGGCGGTGTGATCGATCCCGACGTGCTGTGGTCGTGCGTGACCTGCGGTGCGTGCGTCGAGCAGTGCCCGGTGGACATCGAGCACATCGACCACATCGTCGACATGCGCCGCTACCAGGTGATGATGGAGTCGGAGTTCCCGTCGGAGCTGTCGGTGCTGTTCAAGAACCTGGAAAACAAGGGCAACCCGTGGGGGCAGAACGCCTCGGACCGCACCAACTGGATCGACGAGGTCGACTTCGACGTCCCGGTCTACGGCGAGGACGTCGAAAGCTTCGACGGCTACGAGTACCTGTTCTGGGTGGGCTGCGCCGGCGCCTACGACGACAAGGCCAAGAAGACCACCAAGGCCGTCGCCGAGCTGCTGTCCATTGCCGGGGTGAAGTTCATGGTGCTCGGCACCGGGGAGACCTGCAACGGCGACTCGGCACGCCGGTCGGGCAACGAGTTCCTGTTCCAGCAGCTTGCCCAGCAGGCCGTCGAGACCCTGGACGGGGTGTTCGAGGGCGTGGAGACCGTCGACCGCAAGATCGTCGTGAGCTGCCCGCACTGCTTCAACACCATCGGCAAGGAATACCGCCAGCTGGGCGCCAACTACAGCGTGCTGCACCACACCCAGCTGCTCAACCGGCTGATCCGCGACAAGAAGCTGGTGCCGGTGAGCCCCGTCTCGCAGGACATCACCTATCACGACCCCTGCTACCTGGGCCGGCACAACAAGGTCTACGAGGCCCCGCGCGAGCTGATCGGGGCCGCGGGAGCCAACCTCACCGAAATGCCCCGCCACGCCGAGCGCAGCTTCTGCTGCGGCGCGGGCGGTGCGCGCATGTGGATGGAAGAGCACATCGGCAAGCGCATCAACCACGAGCGCGTCGATGAGGCGCTGGCCACCAATGCCGCGACGATCGCGACCGCCTGCCCGTTCTGCCGGGTGATGGTCACCGACGGTGTGAACGACCGGCAGGAAGAGGCCGGTCGCAGCGGGGTCGAGGTGCTCGACGTCGCCCAGATCCTGCTCGCGTCGCTCGAGTACGACAAGGCGACGCTGCCGGAGAAGGGCACGGCCGCGAAGGAAGCAGAGGACGGGCAGAACGGGCGGCGAAAGCCGAGCCCAAGGCCGCTGCTCCTGCCGCGACGGCACCCGCAGAGGCACCCGCTGAGACCGAGGAACCCGCGGCCGCCGAGCCGGAGCAGTCCACCAAGGCCGCCGCGGCGCCCGCGAAGGGGCTGGGTATCGCCGGCGGCGCCAAGAAACCGGGCGGCGCCAAGAAAACAGCGGCACCCGCCGCCGAAGCACCGGCAGCCGAGCAGAGCACCGAGGCCGCAGAAGCCAAAGCTCCCGCCGCACCCGCCAAAGGCCTGGGTATCGCCGGCGGCGCCAAGCGACCGGGCGGCGCCAAGAAGACAGCGGCACCGGCGGCCGAAGCACCGGCAGCCGAGCCGACCACCGAGGCCGCAGAAGCCAAGGCTCCCGCCGCGCCCGCCAAGGGATTGGGCCTGGCCGCCGGCGCCAAGCGACCCGGCGCCAAGAAAACAGCGGCCCCGGCCGCCAAGGCACCGGCAGCCGAGGCACCGCGAGCCACGGCGGAACCCAAGGCGCAGCCAGCTGAGGAGGCCGCGGAACCGCAGGTGGAGGCCGCAGAGCCCAAGGCGCCGGCCGCCCCGGTGAAGGGGTTGGGTATCGCCGCAGGTGCCAAGCGCCCCGGCGCCAAGAAGGCGGCGCCCCCGGCCCCGCCAGCCGAAGCCGCGACAGCCGAAGCCAAAGCCGAGGCGCCCGCGCCCGACGAGCAAAAGGCGGACGCCAAACCGGAACCAAAGGCGGAGCCGTCCGAGGAAACCAACGGTGACGCTGCGCCCCCGGCAGCACCTGTTAAGGGGCTGGGCATCGCGCGCGGCGCCCGTCCGCCGGGCAAGCGCTGATCACAGATTGGCGTCTGTCAGCAAATTTCAGTGGACAGCAGTGGCACCATAGGTGACGTGACCACTCACCAGCTGCCCGTGCACAACGCCGGCCATATCCGGCAGCGGACGTTCGCGCAGTCGTCCAAGCTGCAGGACGTTCTGTACGAAATCCGCGGCCCGGTGCATCAGCAGGCCGCGCGGCTGGAGGCCGAGGGCCACCGCATCCTCAAGCTCAACATCGGCAACCCGGCGCCGTTCGGCTTCGATGCACCCGACGTGATCATGCGCGACATGATCCAGGCACTGCCCTACGCCCAGGGATATTCCGACTCCAAGGGCATCCTGCCGGCCCGGCGCGCGGTGGTCACCCGCTACGAACTGGTCGACGGTTTCCCGCGATTCGACGTCGACGACGTCTTCCTGGGCAACGGGGTATCCGAGCTGATCACGATGACGCTGCAGGCCCTGCTCGACAACGGCGATCAGGTGTTGATTCCCTCCCCGGACTACCCGTTGTGGACGGCGTCGACCTCGCTGGCCGGAGGCACCCCGGTGCACTACCTGTGCGACGAGACGCAGGGCTGGCAGCCGGATCTCGCCGACCTGGAATCGAAGATCACCGAACGCACCAAGGCGCTGGTCGTGATCAACCCGAACAACCCCACCGGCGCCGTCTACAGCCGCGAAGTCCTCACCCAGATGGTCGAGCTGGCGCGTAAGCACCAGCTGCTGCTGCTCGCCGACGAGATTTACGACAAGATCCTTTACGACGACGCCGAGCACATCAGCCTGGCCACGCTCGCGCCCGACGTGTTGTGCCTGACCTTCAACGGCCTGTCCAAGGCGTATCGCGTCGCCGGCTACCGCGCCGGCTGGCTGGCGATCACCGGGCCCAAGGACCACGCCGGCAGCTTCATCGAGGGAATCAGCCTGCTGGCCAACATGCGGCTGTGCCCGAACGTTCCCGCCCAGCATGCGATCCAGGTCGCCCTCGGCGGCCACCAGAGCATCGAAGACCTGGTGCTGCCCGGCGGCCGGCTGCTCGAACAGCGCGACGTCGCGTGGACCAAGCTCAACGCGATTCCGGGAGTGTCCTGCGTCAAGCCGGATGGCGCGCTGTACGCGTTTCCGCGGCTGGACCCCGAGGTTTATGACATCGCCGACGACGAGCAGCTGGTCCTCGACCTGCTGCTGCAGGAGAAGATCCTGGTAACGCAAGGCACCGGATTCAACTGGCCGGCACCGGATCACCTGCGCATCGTGACCCTGCCGTGGGCGCGTGACCTGTCGGCCGCGATCGACCGGCTGGGCAACTTCCTGACGAGCTATCGACAGTAATCAGGTTCCCGGCGCCTCTACGGTGGACCGGGTGACCCACTCGCACTCGCACAACCTGTCGGCAGGCCCGTCCCCGTTCGGGCCGCTGCCCGCCAAGATCGTGGTGGGACTGCTGGCCGCGATCGGGATAGCCGTGATCGCCGGCGCGGTGTTGTTGTGGCCCAGCCGCGAGCGCGTCGACGTCCCGATGCCGTTCCAGAGCGCGACGGGCGGGGCGGTGAGCACCCAGCGCGGCGCACGTGCTGTCCAGCGGGCTGGGCGACTGCGGCAGCCCGTCGGCCAGTCAGGTGCTCACCACGGCGCCGCAGCCGGGAGCTCCGGGCACCGGACGATGCGTGGAAACGCTGGTCGCAATCGATTCTGGGCCGAATGCCGGCGCGAAAACCCTGTTGGAGTCCTCCCCGGGCCCCGGCCAGCCGCAATTCAGCGGCGGATGACCACATCCGGGTCATGCGGCAGGTCGACGCCCAAGGCGCCACCACCTATGCGTTTTACGACTTCGAGCGGGGCTGGTCGCTGGTCGCGCTTGGCCTGGCGTTCGCGGTGGTCATCGTCGCCGTGGCGCGCTGGCGCGGGTTGCTGGCGCTGGTGGGCATCGTGGTCGCGTTTCTGGTGCTGGTGGTGTTCTTGCTGCCGGCGCTGCGCGACGGCGCACCCGCGGTTCCGGTGGCGCTGGTGGCGTCGGCGGCGATCCTGTACGTCGTCATCTATCTGGCACACGGCGTCAGCCTGCGCACCAGTGCCGCCTTGTTGGGCACCTTGTCGTCGTTGCTGCTGGCCGCCGGATTATCTTGGGCGGCAATCGGACTGGCCCATTTGACCGGGCTGTCGGATGAACAGAACTCTACGGTCAGCGCGTATCTGGGCAGTGTGTCGATCAGCGGCCTGCTGCTCGCCGGGTTCATCATCGGATCGCTGGGTGTGCTCAACGATGTGACGGTGACGCAGGCTTCGACCGTCTTCGAGCTCGCCCATGTCGGCGGCGACACCTCCCGGCGGGCGATCTTCCTGAGCGCAATTCGGGTGGGACGCGATCACATCGCCAGCACGGTGTACACGCTGGTGCTGGCTTACGCCGGCAGCTCGCTGCCGCTGCTGTTGCTCTTCAGCGTCGCCAACCGGTCGCTGGGCGACGTGTTGATCAGCGAGAGCGTGGCCATCGAACTCGTGCGCTCCGCGGTCGGCGGAATCGCGCTGGCGCTGTCGGTGCCGTTGACGACGGCGATCGCCGCGGTGCTGGCCAAACCGGGCCCCATTAGCTCAGTCAGCCCCGTTCCATCAGCTCCAGCAGGTAGCCGCCATACCCAGACTTGACCATGGTGTGTGCGCGTTTCGCCAGCTGCTCGTCGGTGATCCAGCCCTGTCCGCCAGGCGATCTCCTCGGGAACGCCGACCTTCAGCCCCTGCCGACGTTCCAGGGTGCGGACGTAGTCGCTGGCATCCAGCAGCGAGTCGAACGTGCCGGTGTCCAGCCAGGCGGTGCCGCGGGCCAGCACCTCGACCGAGAGCCGGCCGCGGTTGAGGTAGATCTGGTTGACCTCGGTGATCTCGTACTCGCCACGGTCCGATTTCTTTAAGCCCTTGGCGATCTCGATCACGTCGTTGTCGTAGAAGTACAACCCCGGCACCGCATACTTCGACTTCGGTGTTTCCGGCTTCTCCTGCAACGACAGCGCCATCCCGTCGTCGCCGAATTCGACGACACCATAGGACGACGGATTCGCCACCCAATACGCGAAAATGGCTCCGCCGCTGACGGATTGGAAGCGGCTCAGGTTGGTACCCAAACCCGGCCCGTAGAAGATGTTGTCCCCCAACACCAAAGCCGACGAATCATTGCCGATGTGCTTGGCGCCGAGGACGAAAGCCTGCGCCAGTCCGTCGGGTTGTTCCTGCTTGACATAGCTGAGGTTGATACCGAATTGCGAGCCGTCGCCGAGGAGTCGCTGAAAGCCGGCCGCGTCGTGGGGGGTGGTGATCACCAAAATGTCGCGGATGCCGGCCATCATCAACGTGGACAACGGGTAATAGATCATCGGTTTGTCATAGACCGGCAGCAACTGCTTGCTGATACCCATCGTGATCGGGTGCAGACGAGTGCCCGAACCGCCGGCCAAGATGATTCCACGCATGTAGGGCTCCTATGCCTCAGATCCACGACGTCGGCGTCGGTGAGTTCGGTGGCTGCCAGCGCCGACGCCAAGTCCTGATGACGGAATACCGAGGTGACACGATCGTGGACCACGCGGAACGCCAACGCCGTGTTGGTGACCGCCCCGGGATTGTCGGGGCTGCCGACCTTTTGTTCGACGACCACGACGCCGTCGTGCACATACATCCGGCCGAGCTCCGTGGTCGCCTGGCGGGAGGCTGGCCCATCTGCGCAGCGCCTCGTGGCCCTGTGCGGCTCCGTGCGCCTCGCCCATGTCGATGTCGTCGCTGGACAAGGCCACCAGGGTGTCGAGGTCGGAGGTGTTGAGGGCATCGTGCCAAGCCAGAACGGTGGCGAGCTCCGAAGTGGTCATGACTGCAAATTACCGTGTGCCCCTGCCCGGCACGTCATTTCCCCGGCGTTGCTAGAGAGGCGTGCGCTCCAGCCAGTTTTGCCACACGCTGTCGTCGCCGAATATCTCGATACCGGTCTCGGCGAGCGACGTTCGCCGCGCCATCGCCAGCAACAGCTCGGTGGCGCCGCCCCGTAACGCCACGCTGCCCTTGCCGTGCTCGTGTGACCAGGCGATGCCGTTGTCGGAGACGTTGATCGTCCATTCGCCGGCGTCGCCGAGCCCGGGGTCGGTCGCGTGCAGGTGCAGGGTTTTGCCGTCCTCGAGCGGCAGCGGCGGCGCCGTTGCTGCCGGCCCGGATCGCGATTCGCTCGAGGAACTCGGTGATCCCGTCCGCCGCGACATCGGGTTCGAGGGTGAATTCGCGTCCGAGCGCGATGGCCCCGTCGGCGCGATGCACCGACGTCTCGTGCAGCCGGCGCCGGATCCACCAGTTCGCCGGGCGCTCGCCGAGAAAGGTCCACACCGGCGTCTCCACACCCGACAGCTCGACGGCGTCGAGCAGCCGCTGCGCGCCGCCGTGCAACCAGGAGATCGCGTCGGCCGGATCCGGCGGCGGCTTGCCGCCTTCGACGCTGCGGAGATCGGGCGGCTGGTCGACTCGATCCCGGACGATCTGCGCCGCCCAGCGATCGCCCCGGCCGACATGGCGGAACAGCTGCTTGAGGCTCCAGCCCGGGCACGTCGGCACCGGCTGGGACTCGTCGACATCGCGGAAAAGCTCCGAAAATGCGCGGTTTTCCTCCAAAAAGGCGGCCGCGTAATCCACGAAGTCAGGCTACCCGCCCGACCTAGGGCCGCCGCGCTCCGAGCCGGAACACTCGCCAGCCAGCCTGCGTCCAGCGCTCGGCGTCCAGGCAGTTACGACCGTCGACAACGACTCGCGCCCGCACCCCGTCGGCGAGGTCGTCGGGGTCGAGGTCGGTGAACTCCTGCCACTCGGTCAGCACCAAAACCGCGTCCGCACCCTCGCACGCCTCAGTCACCGAAACCGCGTAGTTCAGCGTCGGGAACAGGCGGCGCGCGTTCTCCAGGGCTTTCGGGTCGTAGACGTTGACCGCGGCCCCGTTGAGCTGCAGCTGGCCCGCGACGTTGAGCGCCGGCGAGTCGCGCACATCGTCGGACTCGGGCTTGAAAGCCACACCGAGCACGGCGATGTTGGCGCCCAGCAACGAACCACCACAGGCCGCGGTGGTGAGCTCAACCATTTTGGTGCGCCGGCGCATGTTGATGCTGTCCACCTCGCGCAGGAACGTCAACGCCTGGTTGGCTCCCAGCTCGCCCGCGCGGGCCATGAACGCCCGGATGTCCTTGGGTAGGCAGCCGCCGCCAAAACCCAAGCCCGCGTTGAGGAATTTGCGTCCGATCCGCGAGTCGTATCCGAGCGCGTCGGCCAGCAGCGTGACGTCGGCACCCGACGCCTCGCACACCTCGGAGATCGCGTTGATAAACGAAATCTTGGTCGCGAGAAAAGCATTGGCCGCAACCTTGGCCAATTCCGCGGTCTGCAAATCGGTTACCAGGAACGGCACACCGGCATCCAGTAGCGGCGCATACAACTCGCGGATCACCATCTCCGAGCGCACCGAATCCTGCTGGATGCCAAGCACAATGCGGTCCGGCTCCAAGGTGTCGTGCACCGCGTGCCCCTCACGCAGGAACTCTGGATTCCAGGCGATTTCGACATCGACTCCCGGAGGTGCCAGCGCAGCGGCCCGCTCGGCCAGCTCTGCCGCAGTGCCGACGGGGACAGTCGATTTGCCGACCAGGACGGCTGATCTGGTCAGCCGCGGTACGAGATTGTCGATGACGGCGTCGACATGGCTCAGGTCGGCGCCGTATTCGCCCTTCTTTTGCGGCGTGCCGACGCCCAGGAAATGCACGTCGGCGAAATCGGCCGCCAAGTCGTAGTCAGTGGTGAACCGCAGTCGCCCGGCGGCCAAGTTTTCGGCCAGCAGCTCTCGCAGACCGGGCTCGTAGAAGGGGATGTCACCCGCGGCCAGCTTGGCGACTTTCCCTGGGTCGATATCGACACCGATGACCTCGTGCCCCAGTTGCGCCATCCCGACTGCGTGCGTGGCGCCCAGATACCCAGTGCCGAAGACGGTGCATCGCATACGTCCGGTGTAGGTGGCCGCCATGAGCTAATTGCATCGCGTCGCTGAGCGGGAGGCAAACGGAAGGTGACAGGTGGTCGCTGGCGAGCTACCGGTGACCACCGCCGCCGTGACCGCCACCGAAACCACCGTGGCCGCCGCCACCTGGGAATCCACCACCGCCGGGGAAGCCGCCGCCGCCGTGACCGCCACCGAAACCACCCCCACCCGGGAATCCACCGCCACCTGGGAAGCCGCCACCACCGTGACCGCCACCGGGGAAGCCGCCGTGGCCGCCGGGACCCTCGTTACCGGGGAAGCCGCCGTGGCCGCCGGGACCCTGGTTACCGGGGAACCCGCCACCACCAGGGCCTAACGGCCCGCCGATGATCGGGGGTATGGGCAGTGGGATGGGGATGGGAATCGGCGCCACCGGCGCGGGAGCTGGGGCCTCCGGCACCGGAATCGGAGCGGGAGCGTCGGGTATTGGTGCAGGCGCCGCCGGCAGCTGGACAGGGACGGGCGCGGGCGCCTCGGGGACCTGGACAGGAGCGGGGGCCTCAGGAACGGGCGCCGGAGCGGGAATCGGGGCCGCCTCAGGGGCTGGAGCCGCTGGTGCCGGAGCTGCCGGTGCCGGTACCCCTTGGGCGGGGGCGACGATGTTGTGGCCTGGAACGGGTTTCACACCGGCCGTCGGCCGGATCGCGATCGCCAGCGAAACGACCAGCGCCGCCACCCCGACGATAAAGATCGCGGCCACCGCGCTGCCAACCAAGCCGAAGGACCTGGGTTCGTGATAGTCAGCAAGCTCAGTTGCGGCGGTGTGCTCACCGGTATAGGTGTCGGCATAGTCCTCGGGGATGGCGCTGTACGCCAGCGCGTCCTCGCCGGAATCCGGGATGTCGAAGTAGCCGGGGGCGATCGCGAATGGGTCAAGGGCGCCGGTACCCGGGTCCTGCGCGTATGCCCGCGCGGCGGTCGACGACACGAATAGCGGCGCATTTGCCGACGCCAGCGCCGCTCCGCGAGCCAGCGCGGTGTCCGGTTCCTCGGGCATCGCCAGCGGGAGCGTGGTTGCGGCCTCCAGCGCCGACTTGATCAGCGGAAGATCGACGCCGGAGCCGACGACGAACACGGCGCCCGGGCGCGTTTCCAGCGCCTCAGCATCCGAGACCATCGTCGCCAGCTGCGCCACCGCCGCGTCGTCGTCCTCGGGCAGGGCCTGGCGGTGCACGTCACCGATCGACCCGTCCGCGGTGTCGACCAGCGCCAACGTCGCGGTGTCGGGTTCGATGAACAACAGCGCGGTCTGCGCGTAGTTGGTCTCGTTGCCGACAGCCTGCGCCAGGGCGGCCGCGGCCAGGAAGGCCGAGACCAACATCACATTCTCGACCTTGTGCGCGGCCAGCGCATCGCGCAGCGCGGCAGCCTCGATGGGATCGGTCCAGGTGACTCCCGTCGACGTCAGCTGGTAGCCGCCTTGGGCAGCACCCTCCTGGGTTCCCAAGATCGCCGAGACCACTTGGTCCGCGGCAGAGGTCGTTGCGGCGTCATCGTCGGACGCGACGTCGAAATTGTCTTCATCGACGGTGGCGCCATCGCCATTTTCACCTTCGACCAGCACCATCCGGACTGCTGTGGGCGCCATCGACACGCCAAGTACGGTGTCCAAAGCCCCTCCATTGTCATTTGCTTACCACTGGTGCGGGATTCGGCGTCATCGCAGGCTCCGGCCACCTCGAGACGTTGTGAATCCCGATCCTGTATTCCCCCGGCGCCACGATTTTACGCGTGTTCCGCGGGCCGTGTCCGGGACGAGACGGCTAGCGGTGCCCGAATCCACCGAATCCGTGGCCACCCCCGAAACCACCAAATCCATGCCCGCCGCCGAACGGACCATGACCACCTCCGAAGGGACCGTGACCCCCGCCGAACGGACCATGACCTCCGCCAAAGGGACCGTGGCCGCCGCCGAATGGACCATGACCACCCCCGAAGGGTCCGCCGCCGAACGGACCATGACCACCCTCGAAGGGTCCACCTCCAAACGGGCCGTGACCGCCGCCGAACGGGCCGCGGAGACCGGGCCCTCCGCCGAAGGGTCCACGGGGCGCTGGAGGCCGGAGAACAGGCACGCGGGGAACGACCAACGGCGGAACGATCACGGGTGGCGCAAGCACCCGCGGCGCCGCCGGTATCGGGGCCGGCACGTTCATGGGATGGGGTATTGCGACGGGCGCCGGCGTCGCCACTCTCGGCTTCGAGACCGAAGCCGCAGGCGGCGGTGCGGAATGCGTTGGAACGACGATGTTTTCATTCGGATCTGGCCGCAAAGCGACCGTCGGGCGGATGCCTATTGCCAGCGCGATCTCCAGCGCCACCACCGCGGTGATGAATATCACCGCCAGCGTGCTGCCCACCAGCACAATGGATTTGCGGCGTTGCGCGTCCTCGTCGAGACGGATGACGGTCTGGGCATCGACGTCCTCGTCCGGCACGGCACTGTAGGCGACGTTGCCCGGGCCATTCCTGGCATCGGCGGCGGGCGCGGCAGCCGCTCGATATTCGGGCAGATACCCGGGTAGGAGTCCCGGCGACTGTCCGGCGAGCGCCAACGGATCCATCTCGCCCGTGCCGGGGTCGAGCGCGTATGCCAGCGCCGAGGTGGAGGAGGCGAACAACGGCGCATTCGCCGACGCCAGCGCCGCACCCCGTGCGAGGGCCATCTCCGGCTCGTCGGGTACCGATAACTCGAGCGAAGTCGCGGCCTCCAACGCCGGTTTGATCAGCGGGATATCGACGCCCGAGCCGACGACGACCACGCCCGCCGGGTCCATTTCCAGCGTTTCAGCGCCGGCCACCAATTCGACGAGCTCGGCCACCGCCTGGCCTTCGTCGTCAGCAAGAACTCTGCGATGGACGTCGGTGATCGAGCCGTCAGCGGTGTCGACCACTGCCAGGGTGGCGGTATACGGCTCGACGAAAAGCAGCGCGGTACGCGCGTAATTGGTGGCGTCGCCGACAGCCTGGGTCAGCGCGGCCGCGGCCATGAAGGCCGAGACCAGCATGACGTTCTCGATCTTGTGGGCGATCAGCGCATCGCGCAGCAACGCGGCCTCGACGTGATCCGTCCAAGTCACCCCGCTCGCTAGCAGCTGGAAGCCGCCCTCGGTGGCGCCTTCGCGAGTGCCCAAGATGGCCGAGATGACCTGAGAGGGGGCGCTGGAGGGCGCCGCACCGGCGACGTCGAAGTCGTCCTGGTCGACAGTGACACCGTCGGCGCTTTCCCCTTCGACGAGCACCATGCGGACCTTCGTCGACGCCATCGAGACGCCAAGCACGATGTCCAACACCGCGTTGAAACTCCCCTGAGTCAATTTGCTGCGCTGCGGTCAATTGCTCGATCGCGACGATTCGACCCTACTCGCGAATCGTTAGGCGCGGTAACGACCTAGTGGTGACCGCCGCTGTGGCCGCCACCACCGCCACCACCGCTGTGGCCGCCACCACCGCCACCACCGCTGTGGCCGCCGCCGCCGAAGCCGCCACCGCCACCACCGCCGAAGCCGCCACCACCGTGGCCACCCCCGCCGAAGCCGCCACCCGGAGACTCGCCACCGCCAATGGGCCCGCTCGGAGCATGGCCGCCTCCACCGAAGCCGCCACCCGGAGCTCCGCCTCCGCCAAAGGGTCCGCCACCGATGGGACCGCTCGGAGCATGGCCGCCGCCGAACGGCCCGCCACCGAGGGACCGCCACCGATAGGTCCGCTCGGAGCATGGCCGCCGCCGCCGAACGGCCCACCCGAAGGCCCACCTCCGCCAAAGGGTCCGCCACCGATGGGACCGCTCGGAGCATGGCCGCCGCCGCCGAACGGCCCACCCGAAGGCCCACCTCCGCCAAAGGGTCCGCCACCGATGGACCGCTCGGAGCATGCCCGCCGCCGCCAGGCCCGCCACCGATAGGACCGCCGCCACCCTCACCACTTGGACCGCCGCCGGGCACGTGAGCGGGACCACCGCCCCCGGGGCCGCCGGGACCCGTGCCAGGAAGGTGACCAGGGCCGCTGCCGGGACCGCCCGGACCCGAGCCGGGCAGGTTGCCGGGACCGCCGCCATTGGCGCCACCGGAACCCGTGCCGGGAGGAGTTTGATGCGGGGGCGACTGCGGGCTTGTGCCCCAGCCCGGTTCCGGCGACTGCTTCTCCGGTATATGGACGGGCGGTTGCTCCAGCACGGGTTGCGGCGGCACCAAGCGCGGCGGGGCCTGGATCACCGGCGGGCTCATGACCCAAGCCGGGGTAGGCACGTGCACGGGAATCGGCAGCACCGGAGGAAGCACGACCGGTACCGGCACCACGGGGGCCGGGGCCGCCGGCAGGGGCGGAGCCGCGGGAAGCGGAGCCGCCGGCAGCGGCGCCGCAAACGCCGGATTCATCGGCTTGGGCGCGGCCATCGGCCGGGGCGCACTGATTTCCGGCTTCGGAGCGGACGCCTGAACCGGTGGCGGCGCGGGGGCCGGTTGAGTTGGGACGATTAGGTTTTCGCGCGGGGTGGGCTGCAGCGCTATGTCCGTCGTACGGATACCGATCGCCAGCGCGATCTCGAGGGCGACCACCGCGCTGATGGCAACCACCGCCATCCCGCTGCCGAGCAGCAGCACCGGCCTGCGACGCGGTTGGGCCTCCCCCGGATCGACCAGGTGGGACGGGTTGATAACGACAGTTGGAGCGTCGGCGTCGTCATCGGGCAGCAGGCTGTAGGCGAGTTCGTCGTCGCCGTGCCCGGCACCGTCGGGAAGGTAGGAAACGCCGAAGAATTCGGGGATCGCCGACGGGCCGACGGCACCGGTGCCCGGGTCTTGCGCGTACGCCAGCGCCGCGGTCGACGAGGCGAACAACGGGGCATTCGCCGACGCCAGCGCTGCCCCGCGAGCCAGCGCCGTCTCGGGCTCCTCCGGCGCGCTCACAATAAGTGAGGTCGCAGAATCCAATGCCGGCTTGACCGCGGCGATGTTG
This sequence comes from uncultured Actinomycetota bacterium, assembly GCA_963832935.1. Lineage (GTDB taxonomy): Bacteria > Actinomycetota > Actinomycetes > Mycobacteriales > Mycobacteriaceae > Mycobacterium. The sequence goes on along the minus strand of CAWHWA010000002.1, from coordinate 208,376 downwards.
ACGCCCGAGCCGACCACAAACACACCACCGGGAGCCGATTCCAGCTCATCGAGCCCCGAGATCATCCCGGTCAGTTGTGCGGTGGCCTCGTCGTCGGACTCGGGATCGAGCTGTTCTCTGTAGACGTCGGCGATGGAACCATCTGCGGTTGCGACGACAGCCAACGTCGCGGTGTCGGGCTCTACGAAAAGCACCGCGGTGCTGTCGTAACCCATTGCGCCGCCAACGGATTGGCCGAGCGCAGCAGCGGCCAGGAACGCCGAGACCAGCATCACGTTCTCGAGCTTGTAGGCGGCCAGCGCGTCACGCAGCACGGCCGCATGCAGCTCGTCCGTCCAGGTCACCCCGATCGAGGACAGCTCAAGGCCGGCATCGGCCGCACCCTCGCGGGTGCCCAGGATTGCCGAGATCACCCGGTCGGGCACGGCGGTGGGTTCTGCGTCATCGGTCTCGGCGACGTGGAACCCGTCCTCTTCGACCAAAGCGCCGTCGGCGTTTTCGCCTTCGACCACGACCATCTGGACCGACGCCGGTGCGATCGACACCCCGAGCACGATATCCAAAACCAACCCCCTCCAAAGGTGTTGCTGCCGAGCACGGCTCGGGCGGAGGAGAAACCATTGACTACCTAATAATCCCGCAGAAAAGCCTGTGCGGGCACCCTGGCGAAGCTATGTAGTTCTTATGAAGTTCTCATAGGAGCGCGACGGCGTCGGTCCCCGCTGGCCCTGGTACTTCGAGCCGACCCGGGAGCTGCCGTAAGGGTGTTCGGCCGGGCTGGTCAATCGCAGGATGCACAGCTGGCCGATCTTCATGCCCGGCCACAGGGTGATCGGCAGGTTGGCGACGTTGGACAGCTCGAGGGTGATGTGACCCGTGAAGCCGGGATCGATGAAGCCCGCGGTCGAGTGCGTCAGCAGGCCCAGCCGGCCCAGCGACGACTTGCCTTCCAGTCGCCCGGCGAGGTCATCGGCTAACGCGACCTGCTCCAGGGTCGAGCCCAGCACGAACTCGCCCGGGTGCAAGACGAACGGCTCTCCGGCGGCGGGTTCAACCAGCGTCGTCAGCTCGTCCTGCTGCTTGGCGGGGTCGATGTGGGTATAGCGAGTGTTGTTGAACACCCGGAACATGCTGTCGAGCCGAACGTCAACGCTGGAGGGCTGCACCAGGGTGTCGTCGAACGGGTCGATGCCCAACCGGCCGGCGGAGATTTCGGCCCTGAGGTCACGATCGGAGAGCAGCACGCGACGAGCCTAATCTAGTTGCGCAACGCTTGTTGCCTCGCCCTCAGTCGGCGAGAAACATCTCCCCGCCTTTGGCGTAGCCGCCGCCGGTAGTCGTGACGTGGACATGGTCGTAGTGACCGAGCCGGCTCGCTTGGGACCCAGTGGGCGTGTAGTAGACACCGCGCCAAATCGCGTCCTGTATTCCGAATCGATTCGCGTTCTTCAGCACGTACGCGACGATCTCGTTGCCGAGCGCGATGCCCTGCGCCGACGCGGGATTGGGAATCATCACATCCAGCGCCAAGCCGAGGGGATGCCAGGGCAGCGGATCCGGTCGGACACCGCCGATTTCGTGAATCTCGGGGAACGTCGCGCTGATACTGCGGGACACCAGGATCGTTCTGACCTGCAGACCCTGCTCCGACGCGAGCCCGACGGGCAAGAAGCGGGATCGGACGTGGTATCTCGACGCGGCCGGCTGGCTATCGCGGAAACCCAAACCCGCCGCGCTATGCGGCAAATTCGATTCCGCCGCGACGATTTCCAAGTAGGACGGCGCGGCGTTGCTAATAACGGGCTTGGCTTCGGCGGGAGCGGCAAATGGACCGACATCGCCGGCCACCGCGAAGAACACTGCCGCGGGGGCCAGCACCGCAGCCAGGACTGCTGGTGACTTTCGCCGCTTTCTGGCTAATCTGTGCCGGCCCACCCAGAGCACATTACGACACAATAACGAAAGAATAAATGTGGGCTTTCTAAATTTGACGGAATAGCCGTATTCCGGCGTCGCTGTTCGAACTGTTTCGGCTGGTCCCGAGCTCGGGTGCTAGCCTTCTGGGGCAACCGCGCCGATGTAGTTCAATGGCAGAACATCAGCTTCCCAAGCTGAATACGCGGGTTCGATTCCCGTCATCGGCTCCACATTGAACTGCCCAGATACCGTTCGGGTATCGCTTCGTTTTGCGGCCGGTACCCCGCCCGTACCCCGACTTGGCGCGCCGCGCGGGGTGTGCGACACAAATGTAGGTTGCGGGGGTGACTGCTCGCCCCAGAATCGTCAACATCTGTTGACATCGCAAGCGCAGCAGGACAGCCCGACACATTGCGGGCGGCAACTGATGCGGTAGATCATGTGCCCGTGAAGATCGATGGATCGGTGGCGGTGGTCACCGGAGCGGGCTCGGGCATCGGCAGGTCCATTGCGGCGGGGCTGGCATCGGCCGGCGCCTCGGTAGTGGCCGGCGACATCGACGCAGATTCGGCCGCCGAGACCGCCGCGATGATCGGTGGCGTCGCGGCGGCCGCGGACGCCGCGAGCACGGACGGAATCGCGACCCTGCTCGACACCGCACGCCAGGCGTTCGGCCCGGTGGACATCTACGTCGCCAATGCCGGGATCACAGGCCAAGTCGGCCTCGGCGACGACGAAGTCGCCTGGGACCGGATCATCGACATCAACCTGCGCGCCCACATCCGTGCAGCCAAAGCTGTTGTGCCAGAATGGCTTGAGCGTGCCAGCGGACATTTCGTCGCCGTCGTCTCGGCGGCTGGCCTGCTGACCCAGCTCGGTGCGGCACCCTACAGCGTGACCAAGCACGCCGCCGTCGGGTTCGCCGAATGGTTGGCTATCAACTACGGCGACAAGGGAATCGGTGTGAGCTGCGTGTGCCCGATGGGTGTGGACACCCCACTGCTGCGCGGCATGTCCGACTCGCCGGACGCGGACATTCGGGTGGCCGCCGCCGCCGTCACCAGTGCCGGTGCGGTGATCGGCCCGGACACCGTCGCCGCCCTCGTGGTCCAGGCCATCGCCGACCGGACGTTCCTGGTTCTGCCGCACCCCGAGGTGCTGACCATGTATCGACAGAAGGGCGCGGACTACGAGCGGTGGATCGCTGGGATGCGCCGCTTCCAACGCACCCTGGGGTGAATACGCGGGTTCGATTCCCGTCATCGGCTCCACAGCTACCTTTGCGAATGGCGCCGAACGCCGGTCGATTGGCGGGGCGGTCCCGTAACGGTCCCGCGCGTCCGGTTCGTGGATCGCAGCCGGGGCGGGCGCTTAGTCTCGCGCTATGGATCGCATCTGGCAGTGCCTCGACCCGAGGCCTGCTTCCAGTAGGTGACTCGCGCGGCTGAGCACCCTAGGTGCTCACTTTCCGATGGCCAAGCGTCCTAACGTAATCCGTTTGCTGTGTGCAGGAAATCCGCGCAGCGTTCGCCGATCATGATCGAAGGGGCGTTGGTGTTGGCGCGGGGAATCTCGGGTAGCGCCGACGCGTCGGCAACCCGGAGATTGTGCACACCGCGAACCCGCAGCTTCTCGTCAAGGGGGCTGTCGGTGTCACTGCCCATCGCGACGCTGCACGCCGGATGGCTCGTGGTTTTCGCAGTGTTTCTGATACACGTCGCGATATCCACGCCGTCGCCGGGAAGGAGCTCACGCTCGACGGTCGATGCGATCGGCTCGGTGGCGATGATCTCCCGTGTGCGCTGGACCGCGCGCACAAGTGCCTCGACATCTTCGCGCTCGCTGAGCATGTTCAGTTGGATCGCCGGTGGTACAGCGGGATCCGATGAACGAATCAACACACTTCCGCGGCTCTTAGGTGTCCAGTACGAATGGCCAACCGACAACGCCGGCGCAAATCTTCCCCCACGGGGTTCGGCCCTGGCATCGGCGGGGGTGAAGATCAGCTGAATGTCGCATGCCGGGGCGTCTCCCGTCGACCGGATATGAGCTAGCGCCTCGCCGCCATTGCTGGTGAGCTTGCCACGGCGACATAACAGCCACTGCAGCAACCACTTTGGGCTCGCGACATCCGCGAGGCCGACATAACCGGGTGCGAGCGCCCATACGGACCAGGTGAGCGGGTGATCGGTCAAGCCTTCACCCACACGGGGGCTGTCGACCAGTGGGGTGACCCCGACCCGACGGAGGTGATCCGCTGGACCGATACCTGACACCTGCAGCAGCTGCGGCGTGCCGAAAGCGCCGGCGCTCACGACGACCTCCTGGTCGGCGAAGACCTGTTGCGCACGTCCGCGACGGCGATATTCGACTCCGACGGCACGACCGTTGCGGATGATCACGCGATCAACCAAGGCTTTGGTGACAACGGTCAAATTCTTCTGGTGTCGTAGGTATCCGCGCGCCGCGCTCCAGCGTTGACCCTCGTAAATGTTGACCGGCGTGATCGCCGCACCGTCGAGTTTGGGTCCGCTGACGTCATCGTTGGCAGCGACGCCTGCCGCCCGCGCTGAAGCGACGAAGCGATGAGACAAGTCGTCGGGGTACGGCGAACGGGTGATGTGCATCGGACCGTTCTCGATCCGCGCGAACACCGGAGCGACATCATTCCAGCCCCAGCCGGGCAGTTGCCAGCCGTCGTAGTCCAGACTGCTGCCCTTGATCCAGAACATGCTGTTCATCGCACTGCAGCCGCCGAGCACGCGCCCGCGCGGTTGTGCGATCCGCCGACCGGCACAGCCGGACTCCGGTTCGGTCTCGTACGCCCAGTCCAACGAGGTCCCGTACTGAAGGGGCGCGAGCAGCGGCGTCTTGATCGTCAGACGTCGATCAGAGCCGCCGGCTTCGATCAGCAGCACACTCGCCGACGATTCGGTCGCCAATCGTCCAGCCACTGCGCAACCGGCCGAGCCAGCACCGACCACGATGAAGTCGAAACCCGTCATAGCTTTTCTCATGAGTGGGACTATCCGATGGCGGCGACGGGGGTCCATCGGCCAATTGGCCTAAATCGATGGTGGCCGGACGCGTATATACGCATGCCCATGGCTCAACAATTGGCGATTTCGCGGATGTTTCGACGCTGCACGTCGCCGCATGCTGGCTAGCATGAGCGAAGCTAGCTGGAAGAACCCAGACATAGGCCCCGACATGAGCGAGCTCCCGACTGGAACGGTCACGTTGCTGCTGGCCGATATCGAAGGTTCGACGCGGTTGTGGGAGACCCAACCCGAGGCCATGAAGGCAGCCGTCGAGCGGCTCGACCAGACACTGTCCGACGCGGTCGCCGCCCATGGCGGGGTGCGGCCAGTCGAGCAGGGCGAGGGCGACAGCTTCGTCATTGCGTTCACACGGGCCGCCGACGCGATTGACTGCGCGCTCGACTTGCAGCGAGCCCCGCTGGCACCCATCAAGTTGCGGATCGGTGTGCACACCGGCGATGTGCATCTGCGCGACGAAGGCAACTACATCGGCCCGACGATCAACCGCACAGCGCGGTTGCGCGACCTCGCCCACGGCGGTCAGACGGTGCTCTCCGGCGCGACGGAACCTCTTGTCGTCGATCAGCTTCCCGCCGACGTCACACTCGACGACCTCGGCACCTCATCCGCTGCGCGACCTGCCCCGCCCCGAAAGGGTGGTACAACTCTGCCACCCCGATCTCCACAACGACTTCCCGCCGCTTGCGCACAGCGAATGTTGTTGCGGCCGAGAATCTTCCGGTGCAGCTGTCGAGCTTCATCGGACGCAAGGCTGAAATCAACCTCATCCGCGAGGCGCTCGCCGACAACCGGCTCGTCACCCTGACCGGCGCGGGCGGTGCCGGTAAGACGCGCCTGGCGATCCAGGTCGCCGGCGAGATGGCCACCGAGTTCGCCGACGGTCTGTGGTACGTCGATCTCGCGCCGATCACCGATCCCGAGGTCGTGCCCGTGACGGCGGCGCGCGCGCTGGGATTGCCCGATCAGCCCGGTCAACCAGACGATGGATGTGCTGCTGCGATTTATTCGCGATCGCCGGATGCTGATACTGCTCGACAACTGCGAACACCTGCTCGACGCCAGTGCCGAGTTGATCATCGCGTCTGTTGGCAGGCATGCCCGGCGTTGACGCTGTTGACCACCAGTCGCGAACCGATCGGCGTGCCGGTGAGGTGAGCTGGCGCGTGCCGTCGCTGTCGCTAGACCGACGAAGCGATCGAGCTCTTCAGCGACCGCGCACGCAGGACCAAGCCCGAGTTTCGGGTCACCGGGGACAATACGAGAAATCGTCACCGAGATCTGTCGCAGGCTCGACGGCCTTCCGCTGGCCATCGAACTCGCCGCGGCCCGGGTCCGTGCGCTGTCGCCGTCGGAGATCCTCGACAGCCTGCGTGACCAGTTCCGCCTGCTGACCGGCGGAGCGCGCACCGCGGTGCGCCGCCAGCAGACGTTGCGCGCATCAGTGGACTGGTCTCACGATCTGCTCAGCGAGCCCGAACAGGTGCTGTTCCGAAGGCTGGCGGTGTTCTTCGGCGGGTTCGATGTCGACGCCGCGCAGGCCGTCGCCGGCGGCGCGGACTGGAGCGCTACCAGGTTCTCGATCAGCTCACGCTGTTGGTGGACAAGTCGCTTGTGGTTGCGGAGGACAGCCCGCGTGGAACCCGATATCGGCTGCTGGAAACCGTGCGTCAGTACGCACAGGAGAAACTGCACGAGTCCCGCGAGGGCGACGACGTGCGGGCCGCGTCACCGCGACCACTACACAGCGGTGGCCGCCCTTTTGGACGGCCCGCGGACAGCGGCTATCAATAGCCGTCATCGAGTGGGCGGACACCGAAATGGCCAATCTACGAGCCGCTTTCGCCTGGAGCCTGCGAACGAGCGGATGACACAGCTGGCGCTTGCGTTGGCGTCGTCGCTGCAACCGCTGTGGTGGGACGCGGGGGCGCGTGCAGGAAGGACTGAATTGGCTGAGCTCCGCGCTTGCCAGCGACAGCCCACCGAGCGCCGACGCAACGGCTGCGCGCGTGCGGGCCGCCGCCGACAAGGGGCTGCTCTCGTCGCTTCACAGGCTCGACCGAGGGCCGCGAGGAGGCCGAGCAGGCCCTGGCAGCTGCACGGGAACTCGGCGACCCTGCGCTCGTGCTGCGGACCTTGACCGTCCTGCGGCGCCCTCGTCAACGCCGCACGATCGTGAGGTGGCCAGGACCGTTCTTCGCGGAGGCGACGGAACTGGCGCGGGAACTTGGCGATTCCCGGTCGCTCGCGCAGATCATCGCGCTCGACTGGGTGACCGGTCGCATGAGTTTACGAACTCGTCGCGGCCAAAGCAGCTGCCGAGGAAGGACTTCGGATCGCGGAGGACATCGGCTACGGCTTCCTCGCTCGTCAATTCCGATATCTGCTGGGCTGGGCTCAAGTCCTGCGCGGCGACTTGGTCGGCTGCGCCGCCCGGCTCGCCGAGTTGGTCGACGAGTCCATCGCGGCCAACGATTTAGCGGGAGCGCTGGCCGCGTCGACCACGCGGACATACACGCTGGCTTACCTGGGAGATGTAGCGAATGCGCGGGCACTGGCGGTTGAAAAATCTAGAACGCGCCTCCGAGTCCGACGATTCCATCGTCGGACTTGCCCACGCAGCTTTCGGCACCGTTCACCTGGCACAGGCGACGCGGCCGCAGCGTGGGAAGCATATGAAGCCGCGCGCGAGCGCACCGCCGCTGGATCCCATGACCTCGGGGATATACACCTGGGCGCCGCTTGCTCCGCTGACATGCGGCGATCTCGCCGCCGCCCGTCGCTGGGCGGACGACGTGGTGTCGGTGACTACGTGCGTGGAGTTTGGCGGCATCGTTGACATCGCGCTCCCGCGTCTTGATCGCACTGGGCGAGCTCGATGCCGCCCACCGTGACGCCTACGACGCTCTTCGACCTCGCTGCCGCCTCGGCGGCGACCTCGTCGTGCCGTTCGCCCTCGACTGCCTGGCCATCGTGGCGGCGCAAAGTGAGAACCATCTCTTGGCGGCTCGCCTCTTCGGCGCGGCGGACGGAGCCCGCAAGCACATGGGCTTCGTGCGCTTCAAGATCTTCGACGAAGGCGATGACGCCACCATCGCTTCGCTTCGGGATGCTCTGGGTACGAACGACTTCGACGACAGCTGGGCAGAGGGTTCGGCGCTGTCCATCCAGGAAGCGATCGCCTATGCGCTGCGCGGCCGCGGTGAGCGCAAGCGCGCCAGCAGCGGTTGGGCGTCGCTCACCCGCGCCGAGCTCGACGTCGTGAAACTCGTCAGCGCAGGCCTGGGCAACAAGGAGGTCAGCCGCGCGGCTGTTCGTCTCACCGCGGACCGTCCAAGCACACCTCACTCACGTTTACAACAAACTTGGGTTGACTTCGCGTGTTCAGCTCGCGCAAGAGGCGGCCAAGTACACCTGAACCTGCGAGGCCGCTCAGTGAGATCGCGAAATCCGACCGAATCGCGATCTGTGCGCAGGCTCGAGGCGGCGCGATGTGCCTCATGAAAGACGTCGTGCACGGCCACTGGGGCAAGAGCGCGGCTGGATCAAGTGCCGTAGCGCAGCCAGACCGGCAGGCTTTCGTTTAGGTCGCACATGAACTTCTGCAGTCCGACGCGGTGCTCCCCGTAGCCCATCGGATCGATCCGATACCCAGGGAAGGCGATGCCGATCCCGAACAGCCCCGGAGCGATGATTCCGTTAGCTGCGTTGTGTTGCAGGCGACCCCACTGCGGCGTCAATGGAAGCCGCCGGCGTTCGAATCCGACGGTGTAGACCACTCGGTCGCATTGATTGAGCAGCTCGTCGCATCCGGCACTGCCAACCAGGCAGCGTTGGAGCCGGCGCGGTTGAACCCCATCGATGTTCTCACGGGCCCAACGGGCCGCCTGCCCTTTGAGGCCGCTGTCGTCGAACAGTGTCCAGTCCTCGAATTCAACTGCGTACTTATGGGGCTCGAGGTAAAAGTTGACTACTTTCGCCGCCGGTGTTGCCAGTAGGTTCTGCAACACCAGCATCGTTGAGTGTGATGAGCCGAAGACGGCAACCGTGGCCGCGTCCAGGGCTTGCCGGGCAAGCTTTTTGGGATCCACGGCAACTTCGAGTGGGATTTCCTCAAGACCGGGGTGATCGAGCGTCTTGGGAGTCGCACCAACCGCGAGAACCACGTTTGATGACGTGAGATTGCCCTCCTCGGTGGTCACGATCCAATGGCGTTGGTGGAGACGCAACTCCGTCGCGAAAGTACGATGAGTTTTGACCTGCTCAGCAAGCCTGCCCGATACCCACATGAGCGGATCGGCCACCAGGCATAGTTGGCATGTCTGCTCGGGATCAAGGTCATGGACGTCGAAATGCGGCGCCTCGGCGAAACAAAAAGCTGGCGACGCCGCTAAGTAGTTGAGAAACCCCGCGACGCGGGTGTTGCTGGAAACCCCTCGCCAGCGGGTACCGAAGTCACCCACGGTGAACTCTGGATCAATCCAAGCAATTTCGTCAGGTTCGATGCCGTGGTCGAGCAGTCTGCCCACCGTCGCAATCCCGGCGGGTCCCGCACCGATAACAGTCCAGACATACTCGGTCATAATCAAACTCCTCATTGGTCGGCGTCGTTGATCGGCATCAACGCGCACGCCTGCTCCTCACGGACGCTGGCACTCGCTGCCAAGTGACGTGAATGTGTTGATATTTCCGATGATTCGCCGCTATGCCAATATTCACTAGCGGCCTTGTCCTTACCGATCCACAAGAATGACTTGTGGCTGACTGCTTGCGAACCGGTCAGTACCACGCCCTGAATCGCGCGGTCGGCGACCATCTTGGATGTACCTCGCCACACCAGATCGGCCTGGTGGCGCTGATACCCTGGGATGTCGTGCTGAGCGCGCGGATGCCTGAGATTGGGGCCCTTGAGGTCCTGCTGGCCATTTCGCGCGCCGGCAGCCTGGGGGCCGCAGGCCGCGAGTTGGGTCTGTCACAGCAGGCGGTCACTTCACGCCTTAGCTCGCTGGAGAGCCTGACTGGCCTGAGGTTGGTGACGCGCGGCGCTCGGGGATCGACCCTTACCTCGACAGGTTCAATGGTTGCCGAATGGGCCGAACAGCTTCTTGGCGTCGCTGAGCGTCTCGATGCGGGGATCGCGATGTTGCGCCAGGAAAGCCATCGGCGGCTCAAGGTCGCCGCCAGCCTCACCATCGCAGAACAACTCCTGCCGCGGTGGTTGGTGTCTATACGCGACGACGCGAAACAACACGGGACTCGCCCGCCTGACATCGTCTTGGTCACGACGAACAGCGATCACGTAATCCGTGCGGTACGGGAAGGTGAGGCCGATCTGGGATTTATCGAAGGGCCGGATGCCCCAAAAGGGTTGCGTAATCGAGTGATAGCCCATGACGAACTCGTGGTGATCGTCCCCCCGAGCCACAAATGGGCCCGCCGTTCGACGCCATTGTCACCGGACGAACTCCGCCTCGCCCCATTGGTGTCGAGAGAACCCGGATCGGGGACTCGAGAGTCGCTGTCCGCCGCGCTGCAACGTGGCCTCGGGGCGGCCGCGGAGCAGACGCCGCCAGCGATCGAATTGTCGTCAACGACCGCTATTCGCGCGGCCGTTCTCGCCGGTGCAGGCCCGGCGGTAGTGAGTCGCCTCTCTGTCGCCGACGACCTCACGCTGAACCGGTTGCGAGTCATACCCGTTGCCGGCCTGGATCTGAGGCGTGAGCTTAGGGCGATCTGGCTCGGTGGTCCGACACCGTCGCCAGGCGCAGCGCGAGACTTGTTGAACCACATCACCCGCCAGCGCATGATTGCGCGGATCTAAGGGCACCGGAAGTGTGAACCAATCGCCGGGGCTCTCGGTGACTCCGCCGCGGCCATTGCGTTTGTCCTGCGCAGTCTGGACACAGGGCGGCGCCCGAAACGACCGCTGGTAGGTCCAAACGCCCGCAACCATCCGATATTTCGCCACACCAACGGGGCACGCAGGATCCCGACCTCGATGGTGCCAAGATGTCGATATGAGCGACCGACGTGTTCGCTACGCACGCAACGGCTCGGTCCGGCTCGCGTACCGCGAGTTCGGAGAGGGTGACACGACGCTGGTGTGGAACCCCGCTTGGTTCAGCAACGTCGACCTTGTCGACGAACCCGGAAGTCCCATCACGGCCGTCGTCGAACAGCTAGCGGAGGTCACCCGAACCATAGTGTGGGACAAACGCGGCACCGGCCTCTCCGATCCGGCCACCCAGGTGCCTCCTCTCGACGAGCGAATGTGATGATCTTCATGCCGTCCTCGACGCCGCGGAGGCCGATCGCCCGGCCCTTTTTGGTATGTCCGAGGGTGGGCCCATCAGCCTCTTGTTCGCGGCGACGTACCCGGAACGCGTTCATTCACTGGTGATGTACGGCGTGGCGCCACGATTTTCTCAGGAGCTGCCGGATTGGCCCTGGGGGTTTACACGATACGCCCACCAGCTTACTCCTCTCGCCAACGCATGGACCATCACCACGCCATCCTCGACGCCGCGGAGGCCAATCGCCCGGCCCTTCTTCGGTATGTCCGACGGTGGGCCCATGAGCCTCTTGTTCACGCCGACGCACCACCGAACGCGTTCACTCACTGGTCGATGTACGGCGTGGCGCCACGGTTATCTCAGGCGCTGCCGGATTGGCCCTCGCGGTTTTGACGGAAAAGGCCGAGCATCTGAAGCTATCGAAAGTCATTGGGGTGAAGGTGCTCTCGCTGAGCTGTTCTTTGGCGAGATTGCTGACATTCCAGGGTTTCACGAGCTCTACGGCCGGTATCAACGGGTGAGCGCGAGCCCGACGATGGCCGCGTGGCTGTGGCAGGCATCCTCGAGATCGACGTTCGCGGCATTCTTGGTTCCATTCGCGCGCCCACTCTTGTCCTGGCCAGACCAAATGATCGAATCGCGCCATTTGAGGGCGCGACGGCCTTGGCGGCTGCGATTCCGGGGCCCAGATCAAGACACTGCCCGAGGGGCCGCACTCGCTCGTGGATGACGTGGTGGGTTCGGCCATCCTTGACTTCGTCTGTGGCACATCGAGTGCCGCCGTCGACGAACGAGTGGTCAAGACGGTCTTGTTCACCGACATCGTCGGTTCCACCGAACTGCTCAGTGCTGGCGGTGATGCTCAGTGGCGTCGGCAGCTCAATACACATGACAAGGTCGTCGACTGGCTATTAGAGAAATATGGCGGCCGCCGCGCAAAGCACACAGGAGATGGGATCTTCGCGCTCTTCGACGGACCGACCAAGGCCGCCCGCTGCGCGCTGGGAACTGGTCCCTAGCGCTCGCCACGCGTGGTATCCGGATCCGAGCGGGCGTCCACACCGGTGAATGCGAGCGGCGCGGCGATGAGTGGAGCGGCATGGCGGTGCACACCGGCGCTCGCATCGGCGCGTTGGCAGGTTCGGGTGAGGTTCTGGCCAGTCGCACGGTCCGCGATCTTTCTGCCGGATCGGGCCTGACCTTCGAAAGCCTTGGACCACAACGCCTCAAGGGCCTGCCCGAGGACGTCGAGGTCTACCGGGTCACTACGATTGCCCCGGTGTCGCACTGAGCAGCAGCTTGGGCACCGGACTGGCCGCCAGCCAGTCGCGGTTCGCTTCGACGGTCTCGACCATGTGCGGCGGCTCACCGTCGAGCGGAACGTGACGCACCCAGCTCAGCATCGGCCGTCGGCGCTCCCCGGCCTCGCGCCATGGGCGCCGATATGCCTCTATCTCCTCGGGTTCGAGATGACGCAGCACACCACCCGGAAGGAACCCTTCGATGAAGACATTGTCCTGCAATACCAAATGCTCGCCTTCTGGTCCCCGAACGCGATCAAGGAACTCGCCGCCGTCGGGAAAATCGTTGCGCCGCAGCGGAGTAACGATGGCCTCCATATAGGCGATCCCTTTAAGCCGTTCGGCGTTGTGTCGAGCCCAATGGAAGCCCAGCACCGATCCCCAGTCGTGCAGGACCAAGGTGACTCGCTTGTCCACGCCAAGCACGTCAAGGGTGTTCGCAAGCATCGCTGCGTGTTCGGCGAATGCGTACTGGCTACCGGGTGCCAACGCATCGGAGCTGCCCATACCGACGAGGTCTGGCGCCACACACCGCCCCAGCCCATCGACCCACGGCAGGACATTGCGCCATAGGTACGACGACGTCGGGTTTCCATGCAGGAACACGATCGGGTCGCCGGTGCCCGTCTCGACGTAGGCGATGCCGACCCCATCGACGTCGGCGCGACGCGTCCCCCACAGGGCAGTGCGCGGTCGCCGCGTTGGCTGGAACGTCGGTTTCGTGGGCATGCTGAGCCACCCAATCTGTCAGCGGTAAGAACCCTTTACCCATGATCGAAGCAAATCATTCCGGAACGATCCGGTGGGCTGGGAGAGGAAATCGTCACAGGACGATCCGCACGCCCCACCTGCCGAGCAGTGGCTGCACCATGACGAAGTAAGTGGTGTTGGGGTCACCCGCGAGCGACGTGGACATCACGATGCCGGCCGCTGTCACGGTGCCGTCCGCGTTCTTCACGTAACCCGCACCACCACTGTCACCGGGCTGGGCGAACACGTTGGCTTCGATGACTTCGTCGTCGATGCTTTTGACGGTGCCGCAGGTCTCACCGGTAAACGCGCCGAGCTTGCAGAACGGCATACCCGCCTTGATCTGCGACGCGCTCAATACACCCCGCACGCGCTGGCCACCGACATCACCCACCGGCGCGCCGACGCCCGGGTCAAGGCGGATGATCGCGGCGTCTCGTCGGTCACCCTCTTCCTCGCTGGCCGTGACGTTTCCGAGCGGGACGTTCTCTTCGTAGGTGAATGGCGAACCGTGGTTGCAATGTCCACTGGTAAATAGGTAGTAGCCACCGTCGTTGCCTTGGGCCGCGAAACCCGCGGTGCACCTGGTGATTCCATCGCTGACCTGGATCCCCGGCGCGGGAGGCGCCGCCGCCAGCGCCGGGACCGCGAGCGCGATCGCGCTCATTACTGTGACAACGGCCAGTCCAATCGGTCGAAACCAACATGCGGCCACACCGCTCTCCTCTGCTGACGACGGACTTCTCCCCGCGCACAATCACGTTGACAGATCGGCGGGCTGTGGCCAAATCGTGACCGACACTTGATCAATTAGTCACGCGCCCTTGCGCTTCCGCAGCTCAGCGCACCTTTACGATCACTATTGCAACTCTGCCAGTTAAAAGGAATTGGGGCCATGAGCGCAGGATTTCGGTGTGCCGTTGCTGTCATCGGGATCGGCGCGAGCGTGGTCGCGGGCAGCGCCGTCGTAAGTCTGCCGGTGCCGGCCGATGTCGAGCCTGGCAGCGGCCAGCCAGTCGTATGCGTTCCCGATCGCGTCACTTCTACCAGCGCGCGGCCAGGTGGTCGGCGTGGCGCACCCGGTAGTGGTGACCTTCCGCGCGCCCGTCGCCAACCGTCGCGCGGCTGAGCGCGCCCTCCAGATCGAGTCGACGCCCGCGATGACCGGCAAGTACGAATGGCTCGACAACAAAGTGGTGCAGTGGACTCCCGACCGGTACTGGCCAGCACACACCACGATCGCGCTGACGGTTGAAGGCCAGCCCACGGAAATCAAAACGGGTCCTGCCGTCATCGGTCTTGCCAGCATCTCGCAGCACACCTTCACCGTGAGCATCGACGGAGCCGAGGCCGGGCCGCCGGAGACACTGCCGGCGCCGCACCACCGCCCGCACTTTGGCGAACAGGGCGTGATGCCGGCCTCGACGGGTAGGCCCGAGTACCCGACCCCGGTCGGCTCCTACACCGTTCTGTCCAAGGAACGCACAATCACCATGGATTCGAGCAGCGTCGGCATCCCCGTCGACGATCCCGATGGCTACCTGCTGACAGTCAATTACGCCGTCCGTATCAGCCACCACGGCCTCTTCGTACACTCAGCTCCGTGGGCGGTCAATTCGCTCGGGTTGGACAACGTCAGCCACGGCTGCATCAGCCTGAGCCCCGATGACGCCGAGTGGTACTACAACAAGGTCAGCGTCGGCGACCCGGTGGTTGTGCAGGACTAGCACCCGCGGTGCACCCGCGCCGCAATACCGTTGTCGCAATACCGTTGTCGCACAGGCTTTTCACTGACATTGATGACCGTGATGAGGTCGTCATATCTCCCGTAGGGCTCGCGTAGGGCCATTGCTTGCGCGATGAGATACGCACCCCCCACAACGGGAAAGGCCCGCTGGGTTAACCCAGCGGGCCTTTCAATCCGATCGGGGGATCAGCCTCCGTGTACGGGCGAGGGACCGGGCGAAACCGGCTCACCGGCCACCGGCCCACCGGTGGGCGCCGGGCCAGTCGGCGCGTCCTTGACCCCAGACATGTCGATGAGGGGGGCGACCGGGACGCCATCCAGGGCAACCAGCGGAGCACCGAGCGGCAACGGAGCACCGATTGGAGCACCCAACGGCAAGGGCGCCCCCAGCGGCACCGGAGGCGGCCCGAGCGCAATCAGCGGGGCGCCAGCCGGAATCGGTACAACTGCCGGCCCTGGCACCGCCATCGGAATACCGGCCATGTCAGTCAGCGGAGCACAGGCTGCCGCTCCCGCGGCTCCCACCGGTCCACCGGCTGCCGGGGCACCGGCCTCGCCGGCCTGCCCGTACATGCATGCCCCGCCGCCTGTCATATATGGGACGGCTGCCGCGTCCGGGCTCAACGCTATGGCCGCACCGCATAACCCAACGCCAGCAACAACTCCGATGGTGAATCGATCGAAGATCGTCATCAACGTCCAACTCCTTCATTCGCGCAGCAGAACACGTAGCCAAGACCCAAGTCGCCCCTCGGCGACGCCCCCATTGTTAGTGGCGCATGTCGAACACGACGCGCGCCGCACCGCGCCGTTTCCAAACGGTGATGTTTGAAATCCCTTGAAACGGAAAGCGTCACGACGGTGTCACAGGTCGGTAGCGTGAAGGCGGCGCCGCGCCAACGGGAAAGTGGATTAGGGGGACACTGGCTGGGGGGCCGGCTGTAGAGTCGGATCAGAGCCGTGATCCCCGTGAAGACAACGGTGAATAACGCTGCTGACGCGCATGATTCGTACACGTCGGCGATCACGATGGTCTTGCCGCCGCGGACCACGACGCCGTCGGTCGGATGGATCAGGCTGTTGAAGACCTGGGCGGTGGTGGAAAGCCAGAACAAGCACGGCAGCAGCCAGTAGGCGCGGCCTTGGGTGACAGGTCGGCCGGGGAATCTGGGTTCGATGAGCGCGACGAGCTGAAAGATCAACCAGCCGGTCAGAAGCCAGCCGAGATAGTTCGTCAGTGGAACGCCCAGCGCGCCGGTCGGATGGTCGTAGGAGTACCAGTTGTGTGCCGTCGCCCCGACCGGGTCGTTCGACAAGGTCATAGCCCCCGAGAATGAACGTTGCCACGATGGGTGTCGTAAAGCGTTCGGCGCCACCGACGCCATGCAGGCGACGGGCCGCATGATCAACCGAGCCAGTGCCCAGGCCAGCCAGCTGAACATGATCCAGCCGGCGAGGGCCACGAGCGGGACGCCCAGGGGTTTCAGTCCGGGCAGGTGATGGGTGTAGGAGCCGAACGGAAATCCGGTGGCGATGCTGATTGCTTCCAAGGTGAAAGAGACGACACCGGCGATGACGACGAATGCGGCCATGCCCCGGGCGGTGTAGCCCAGCCACGCATGCAAGATGACGAACAGGAGGAGAAACCCGGTTTGAGCGGCTCCGGCTTGAGTAGCCAGCGATGGCCGCACCACCATCACCACCACGGCAAGCAAGGTGAGCGCGAGCAGAATCCAACACAATGCTTTGAGCAGTTTCATGGCGTGCTGCAACCTCTCGCTTGGAATAAACGGCTAGTTTCCGGTGCGGTTCAAAACCTGTTGGAAATCCCCGCCTTTGCAGGAACTACCGATTGTCTCTTTGTAGCCACGCCCGGTGAGTTGCGCTATCGGGTCTTGGGGTGGGGTGGGCGCGGGGAACACGGTGCTGATCTTGCGGTGCTCGGTGCGGCCATCCCCGCACTTGTAGTCGTCTTCGTTGTTTCGCGTCCAAGCACCGTTGGCGAAAAACAAGAGGATGCCGCCGCTGCCATCGGTGAGCACCAAACGGCTTATGCACCGGTCCCCCGTGCGCAGGCAGGCGGTGTCCACCCGGAAATCCTGGTCGGGTGGACTACCGCCGCTCGGGAATTTCACCGTCGAGTGGTACACGCCGTGCAGCCCCTGTCCCGCGGATACCGCCCGGGCGGGCTGGGCGGCCGGGTCCGGCAGGCTGGCGACGTCGGTGCCGCCATTCCGGGTGAAAGTGACACTTCGCTTGCTGTAGCAGTCAATGGCATCCGATATCCATTCGCCGGACATGCTGCCGTCGGGACGTGGTTGGAGCCAGATGAAAGTCCACTCGTCGACGTCGCGGCCATGACACTTCGTGGGTTGCAGGTATACCGCTATCCAGCGGCCCGCGATGTCATCGAAGGTCATGTCCGCCACGTGGGCGGTAAAAGGGCCGGCAGTTTTCTTTGCGGTGGCCACGCAGCCGCCGGTGCCGCACGCTGACCGCAGATTCCACGTTTCTTTTCCGGGCGGCGCGGCGTTCGGCACCTCCTTACCCAGAACGTCGAGCTTCGGGCCGAAGTCGGCGTGTAGGCGCCGGTGAAGGGGCCACTGTTGGCCGGCTGGGCTTTCGGCGCGGCGCGTTCGGACCGTGATATCCGGTGAGTTTGACCGCCGCGAAAATCCCCACGGCGACCAGCAACGCCATGGCCGCGGCGACGGCAACCACGACGCGGGTGCGCCGGGTCGCCGGCTTGGCGGCAGATGGCGGCGTCGGCGGTGCCGCGGGCATCGACAGCGGCGCCAGTTGAGTGGCGTCGGCGCCCCGCGGCGCCAGTCGAGTCGCGCCGACCCCCGCGTCGAGCGCACGCTGCAACTCGTGGGTGAAGTCCTGGCACCGGGCGAAGCGATCGGCCGGTTTCTTGGCCATCGCTTTGGCGAACACCGGGTCGAGCGGCGCCAACTCCGGAATGCGTTCGCCGATCGGCGGCGGCGGAGCCATCACATGCTTGCCGATGACGGCGGCGGCACTGGGATGGTCGTAGGGTTGGGTGCCGGTGAGTAAGTGAAATGCGGTGCAGGCCAACGCATATTGATCGGCGCGCCCATCGATCAACTCACTCATCAACTGTTCGGGCGCCGCGTAGGCAACCGTGCCGACGGCAATGTTCGTCGCGGTCAGACCCGTGTCATCGACATGGCGCGCAATCCCGAAGTTGGCCAAGAACACCCGCTGCGAGTCCGACCCCGGGTCAGCGATCAAGATGTTGGCCGGCTTGACGTCACGATGCAGCAGGCCCCGCTGGTGCGCGTAGTCCAGCGCCGATCCAACCGCGTCGATGATCTGCATCGCCAGACCAACCGGCATTCCGCGCGGATAGTGCTCATGCAGCAGTTTGGCCGCGTCGGTGCCGCGGACGAAGTCGATGGAGATCCAAAACTGGTCACCGGAC
Source organism: uncultured Actinomycetota bacterium (assembly GCA_963832935.1). Taxonomy (GTDB): domain Bacteria; phylum Actinomycetota; class Actinomycetes; order Mycobacteriales; family Mycobacteriaceae; genus Mycobacterium. The sequence continues at coordinate 189,864 of CAWHWA010000002.1, read as the reverse complement.
TCGCCCCGGTCGTGAATGCCCATGATATTGGGATGCGACAGGCTGGCCGCGATGTCGGCCTCGCGCAGAAACCTGGCCTGGTACTGCGGGTCGGTGGTCAGGTCGGCCGACAGCACCTTCAGCGCGTCGTGGCGCGGCAACCGCGGATGCTGAACCAGGTACACGGTGCCCATCGCGCCGGCACCAAGCACCTGCAGGATGGTGTATCCCGCGAATTCTTCGCCGACCGTGAGCGGCATGAGCAAATCCTAAGCCGACCTCGCAGCAAATTCCTGTCGTTTCGCCGAGCGGCCGCCAGACCTTACAGGCACGGTGCGGGACAGGTTAGATCTCCACTATGGGCGAACGTGTCACGTTCCGAAGCTCCACGGGCGCGAATCTGGCCGGGGTCATCGAGGTGCCGGAAACCGCGGTGCGCGGCTGGGGGGTGTTCGCGCACGGTTTCACGCTCGGCAAGGACTGTCCGGCCGCGGCCCGGATCTGCAAGCAACTGGCCGCCGACGGCATCGGCATGCTGCGCTTCGACGCGCTGGGTCTCGGTGGATCAGAAGGGAACTGGGGTGACGGGTCGTTCACCGTCAAGGTCGACGACATCGTCCAGGCATGCGAGTTCATGGCCGACCACAGACCCCGGCCGACATCCTGGTCGGGCATTCATGGGGCGGCGCGGCGGTGATCGCGGCGGCCATGCGGTCGCCGGGCGTGCGATCGGTCGTCACGGTGGCGGCGCCCGTCGACCCCAGCCACGTCGAAAAGCATTACGACGCAGTGGTCGACCGCTGCTTATCCGAGGGCAGCGTCGAGTGGCTGGTCGGTGGGCGCAAGCTGACCCTCAAGCGGGCATTCGTCGAGGATGTCCGCGCCGCTCACCTACACGACAAGATCAAAAGCTTGCGCCTGCCGTTGCTCATCCTGCACTCGCCCACCGACAACACGGTCGGCATCGAGAACGCGAGTGAGATCTTCCGCTTGGCGCGTCACCCGCGCAGCTTCGTCTCGCTCGAGGGCTCCGATCACCTGCTCACCGCCCGCGGCCAAGCTCATCGGGCAGGCCGGATCATCGGCGCCTGGGCCGACGCCTACCTGGGAGTCGACGCGGAAAGCTAGCGAAGACTCATCAACTAGGACCTCCGGCGACCGACGAACAGTTCGCAGATCCAGTGCTCGCGGATCTGCAATGTCATGTGCCAGCGTGCAACCTCGCCGCGAGAGTGTGATCGCGCGCGATGGCCAAGCCGCGTCCTCATCCGCCGATCAGCCTCTGAGGCCCGTTCGGCGATCGCATAGACCGTCGCGGCCGTGTTGGCCGACGGGATCGACGGCATGACGGATCCGTCGGCGACCCGCAGGCCGCTGATGCCGTGCACCCGCAATTCGCTGTCGACGACCGACATGTCGGTGTCGCCCATCGCGCACGTTCCCACGGGATGGAAATACGACTGATACGCAGCCTTCGCGAAATTGCCCAAGGCTTCGTCGTCCTCGGTGTCGGGCCCTGGTGCGACTTCGGCGTAGCGCCACGGGTCGTATGCACTTGCGGCTCCGATCTTTCGGGCCACCCGCAGGGCGGCGACCAGGGTGCGCAGGTCGCGCTCGTCGCCGAAGTAGTTCGGGTCGACGATCGGCAACACGCCGGGATTCGGTCCCGACAGCCGTACGCTGCCGCGGCTGTACGGCTGTATTACCGAAGCCGCAATCACGTAGCCGGCCACGCTGCCGTCGTCGCCCGGCAAGCCGATGCCGGTGGAATCAATGAACAGCAGTTGGGCGTCGGGACCCTCGCCGGCGTACTCGGTTTGGATCAATCCGATGGCCTCGCCGTGACCGCCGTGGCCCGGCGTTAACGGCCGGGTGCCGCTGTACACCACCGGCGCCATGACGTGGTCGTGAAAATTGGACCCCACGCCGGGCAGGTCGAGCGTGACACCGACGCCGACGTCCCGAAGATGTTGCGCCGGGCCAACTCCGGACAGCATCAGCAGCTGAGCCGAGCCGATCGTGCCTGCGGCGACCACCACTTCACCCGAACACGCGATCGAAATCGGCGTCCCGTCGGCCGTGCTGTAATCCACCCCGGTGCAGCGGCCGTTCTCGATCCGGAGCCGGTGCACCGTGGCCTGTGCGACGAACTCCAGGTTTGGCCGGCTCAGCGCCGGCAGCAGGTAAGCGTCGGCGGCGCTGAGCCGCTTTCCGTCCGCGATGTTGTTGAAGGTCGGGCCGAAGCCGACTTCGGATCCCGCGCTGATGTCGGTGGCTCTGCGGTATCCGCACTGCGTCGCGGCGTCGAGGCCGGCGGCGATGACCGGATGCAGCGGATCGATCGGGGCGATTTTCATCGGGCCGCTATCGCCGCGCAGCGCCGGATCGCCGCCGACGGCGGTTTCGCTGCGCTTGAAGTACGGCAGCAGGTCGTCGTATCCCCAGCTTTTGGCGCCGACTTGCTCCCACGCGGCGTAGCTGGTCCGGTGTCCGCGGACGAACATCATGCCGTTGGTGGACGAGGACCCGCCGATGCCCCGTCCGCGGACCAGCCGCACCGACGACCCGGTGGCCGACTGCACAGTGGTCGAGTCGCCCCAGTCGGCGGGGCCGCCGATCATCGTGGGCCACAACTGCGGAGTTGCACTGGCCGGCGGCGGCGTCGCGCGGCCGGCTTCGAGCAGTAACACGCGCGTTCTGGGCTGCTCCGAGAGTCGGCTGGCGATCACGGAGCCGGCGACGCCGGCGCCAACGACGACGACGTCGTAGGTGCTCGACGGTTTCGATGCTGACGACATGACGGTTCCTTTGCGAAGTTCGATTGTTACCAGTGATACCAAAAAATACGATATCACTGATTCGATCCACTGCAACCGGAAATTTGTTACCATTGGAAACATGAGTGGTGACAAGCCCCGGAACACCGGTGCCGAAGCGGCGGAGAAGGTGCTGGAAGCCGCCGCCGGACTGCTCGGCTCCGGTGGCGTGGACGCGGTCTCGACCAGAGCCGTTGCGTCGGCGGCCGGCGTGCAGCCGCCGACGATCTACCGGCAATTCGGCGACAAGCAGGGCCTGTTGGAAGCCGTGACGGGATACGTGCTGCAGAACTACTTACAGGACAAGCGGCGCGCCGCCCTCACCGACGACCCCGTGCAGGACTTCCGCGACTCCTGGGACCTGCACGTCGGTTTCGGCCTCGCCCACCCCGATTGCTACATCCTCGCCTACGTCCAGCCACATCCCGGCGCGATGCCGGTGCTGGCCCGCGAATCGATCGAGATCCTGCAGCGGCTGGTCGCGCGCATCGGCGATCGCGGCCTGCTCAAGATGAGCGTCAAACGTGCCGTCGAATTCGTGCATGCCGCCGCGGTGGGCCACGTGCTGAGCCAGATTCGCGTGCCACCCGGGGAACGCGACCCGCAGTTGTCGGCCTTCACGCGGGAGAACGCCATCGCCGCAATAGCGACCGACGGGTCGCGGCAGCCGGCCCCTGCAGACCTTCCCGGGCGGGCGGTTTCATTGCGAGAGGCGTTGCGCAGCAACACTAATGGTGCGTTGACGATGGGCGAAAAGGCGATGATGGCGGAGTGGCTGGACCGCTTGGCTGATCAGACGGACGCGTAGCGCCGCCCCTCAGCGAAGCGGACGGAACACCGGCAGAATCCGGTATTTTGCGGTAAAGCTCGCATCGCGGTATTCGTCGCCGACCTCGCCGTCATGGGCGATGACCGTGGGTGCGTCAACAGCCGAGAAGCTGAATTCGGGCACCTGCAGCTCGTGGTAGAGGGGGCTGCGTTGCAGTCGCCCAAGGGCCAGCGCGGTCAGGATCCTGGCCGTGGTGAACCGGCGACCGGCTTCGAGGATGCGCACATCGATCAGACCGTCATCCATGCGACTGCGACGAGACGGGGTGAACCCGGTCGGCAGATACACCGAGTTGCCGAGAAAGAACAGCGACGTCAGCAGGGTCTTGTTGTCGTAGCGGATGCGGATGGGTTGGTCGCTGCGCAACGTGTGCAGCATTGCGTAGAAGCCGGCCAGTGGCTTGCCGATGCGTTTCTCGAGCTTCTCGCGATGCCGCACGAACATCGGATACGCACCGATGCTGGCGGTGTTGATCACTATCTGACTTTCGTTGAGGCACACCAGATCAACGCGGACCACACTGCCGCACCGGATCGCCTCCACCGTCTTGGCCACGGTGTCGCAGCCGATGTCCTTCGCGAAGTGGTTGAGCGTTCCGGCGGGAAAGACTGCCAGCGGGAGCCCCGCTTCGACCGCCACCGCCGCGGCCGTGGCCACGGTGCCGTCGCCGCCACCCACCGCGAGCACCTCGGCTCGGGCGGCGGCGCTGCGCAACGCCTGCTCCGGGTCATCGTCGGGGCCGAGTTCGACGATCTCTGCCTGCGGCAGCTCGGCACGGACCTGATCGACAACCCGAGCGCCGTTGCCGCTGCCCGATGCCGGGTTGACCACCAGGACCACCCCGGAGCCGTCGGGCCGTTCCGGCGTTTCGATGCGCAACGGTTCCGATTGCGGCAGAGCCGTTTCCACAACCGGAGGGACGAGCCGGCCGCCCAGGACCGCGATCCCGGCGCCGATCCCCAAGCCCGCGACGACATCACCGGGGTAGTGCGCGCCGGTCGCTACCCGCGACAATCCGACCAGACCGGCCAGTAGCGCCAGCCCTAAGCCCAGCGGCGGATTCTCCAAACCCACGCCGACAGCGAAGGCGGCGGCGCTGGCCGAGTGTCCGGACGGTAGCGAGTTCGACGTCGGGCGGCGGTGGGCTCTTCTGACCACCGGCACCGAGTCGTAGAGCGGGCGCGGGCGCGGCCGAATTCGTTTGGCGATCAGGTTGGTGAACAAGCTCGTGACGCCAAGCGTCACGAGGCCACGGGTCGCCCCGCGCTGCGCGGCGGGCCTGCGCGACGCGAGCAGGCCGGCGGCGATGACGAACCACAGCTTGGAATGGTCGGCGGCCCGGGTCAGCGGAGGCATGACGGTGTCGAGCAGCGGGGTGGGGGTTTCAGCCACCGCGGTGAACAACTCGCGATCAAGGGTGCCCAGACCGCGGGTGATCTGCTTGATACCGCGCGCGCGTTGCCAGGGCCCCCTGTTCATTCGCTACACCCTAGCCCGAGATCGCGGCGACTCCCAGCAGGTGCGTGACGTAATCAGATGTGACTGATAAGAATTGACGCACTATGACCAGACGGGCGGCAGTGGACTATCACCAGCGGTGGCTGGCCAACGCCGAACGTCTGGGCGTGCCCTCGGCAGTCACCGCCGCGATCGCCGCGCACCATGGCATCACCGCGCAGAGCTTTCGGGTCCTGGAAAATATGGCAGAGATCAACGACCCGGATGCCAAGTCGTTCTTCCTCATTCCGCCGGGCACCACCGGCGAGCAGGCCCGCAGCGCGACGCTGATGACCTACATCCTCAACGCGGACACCGGTTATGGCGGCCCGAGGCGGCCGCTGACGGACTTCCCCCAGACGCCGTACACCGCCGACGAAGTCCAACGGATTATCGATCGCCAGAACGCCAACAGCTGGAGTTACGACCAGGACGTCGGGTTCGTCGACCGCAACGGCGGGCGCCTGGTCACCACCCCGAACGGCATGCTGATGGGCCTCGGCGGCAACTGGATCCAGCAGCTGTTCAGCCAGCAGGGCGGCACGGCGTGGGGTGACATCTTCATGGTCAACGTCTCGGTTGACGGCAAGGACTGCACCGGCCCCGCCCGACGGCTCCGCCAAATCATCGAGTCCGGGCATGCGTGGTACACCGACCGCAAGGGCAGGCCCTTGGAAAGCAACCTCTCGCTTGATCGCGTGCTGCACCACGAGGAGCTGCATTCCCAGCAGTGGGCCGCCAAAGGCCACGCCCGCATGATCATCGCCTACCTCTGGGAAGTCCTCCGCGACAGGCTCTTTGGCAAGACAAACAGGCTCGAAGCGGAGGCCGGCCTGGCCGATGGGGGCTACCAGTGATTTATAAAGCGTGAATTCCGTTGTGCAGCACCATCAAACCGATCAGCACCAAGATTCCCGCCAGCAACGCGGCGTTGTTCTTCTCCATCCAGTTCTTGACGCGTTCCAGGAGATCGTCGAGGCGATGACCCGCGGCCACATAGGCCAGGATGGGGACCGCGACCGTTGACGCGGACACGGCGACGAAGACGATGCCGGCCACCAGCTTGTCGACATCGTCGAGGTGGCTGGTACCGATGGCCAAGCCGCCCGCTAAGCACATCAGAAGTACCTCGAGTCGGATCACCGTGAGCACCAGTCCGGTGATGGCCGCGCGCCTGGGGCGCATGGTGGAAAAGGAACGCATCCAGGCCGGTGACTCGGTGTGGCCGTGCCGCGTCAGCCACCGGTAAATGCCGAACAGGATCAGTGCGGACCCGAGCACCACCCGCAGCCAGGACGCCCACTTCGGCGGCGCATTGTGCATATCGCCGAGCGCGCCGGAGCCCTCGACGAAGAGCACCGTCTCCGCCACCAGCCCGAACAGCCACCCGCCGAGAAAGGCCAGCCCGGCAGGCCGCGGCTGCGGCGCGTGCAGCACGAGGACAGCCGGGATGATCGACAGCGGAGAGACGGCGATGACGAGCGCCAGCGGAATGAGCGTGGGTAACAGCGAGCTCCAGCTTCCTGCCACGGGCAGCAATCCTCTCATTGACATCATCGCCGTGCCACCGAGCGCGAAGCACTCGCTGTCCGGGCGGTCGCCGAACGTCCCCAGGTGGTTGTATGTGAACTGCAGCGCAACCACATTCATCGAGCCCGCCTGGACAGCGCTCGGGTACCAACAAGATAAGCATGACCGTCGAAGGAAACACTAGGGGAAGATCACGTGGCTCGGATTCACCTTGGGCACATTTTTCACCTTGCCGGCTCTCCGCTGGTGTCCGAAGCCGCCCACGCATTGGTGTCAATCCCGGAAGGCGCGCTGGTCGTCGAGGACGACGGCAAGATCGCGTTCTGTGGTGACCGCGCCGGCGTCCCGCTCAAGTACCGATCGACATCAGTGACCGATCACCGGCCCGGGTTCCTGCTCCCGGGCTTCGTGGATACCCACGTCCATTTCCCGCAGACATTTGCGGGCGACTCGTACAACGGTGGGCAGCTCCTGGAATGGCTGAACCACTGCATCTACCCCTCCGAAGCCCGCTTCGCCGATCCGAACTTCGCGCGGCGGGCGGCGGTCGAGTTCTGCGACCGGCGCATCGCGAGCGGAACCACGGCCGCCATGGTCTTTGGGTCCCCGTTTCCCGAGGCCCAGGATGCCTTGTTCACCGAGACGGCGCGCCGCGGGCTGCGGATCGTCAGCGGCCGCGGCATCCAGACCGTCGGACCGCGGCCGGCCAAGCCGTTGATGACGTCGGAAGACGACGCGATCCGGCTGACCAGAGAAGAGATCAATAAGTGGCATGCGGCCGACACCGGCAACGTGAAGACCGCCCGGTTACACGTGGCGCTGGTACCGCGATTCGCCATCGCGGTGACCACACAGACCCTGAAAAGGCTTGGCGAACTGTATGATTCAGTGCGCGATCGCGGGGTTTACTTCCACACCCACCTCAACGAGAACAACCGGCCGGGCACCGGCGAAGTCGACCAAACCAAGCAGACCTATCAGGTTGACTCGTACCTGGACACCTATGACGGCAAATTCCTGCCGGGCTCGAAAGTTGGCGGCCCGAGCATGCTGGGACGGCGCAGCGTCATGGCGCATGCGGTGCACTGCCAGGACGTAGAGCTCGGGCGGATGTCGGAGACGGGCACCTCCATCGCGCACTGCCCCGTGTCGCAACAATTCCTCGGATCCGGCACCATGCCATGGCTCCGAACGGTCGCTTCCGGTGTAAACGTCGCCGCTGGAACGGATTTCGGCGGCGGAGACGAGTGGCCGATTCCTCAGGTACTCGCCACGGCCTTCAAGGTACACATCTCCGAACCGGACGAAGGGGCCGTGTCCATGCATCCGGCCGAGATGCTGTTCCTCGGAACGCTCGGCGGTGCCCGCGCGCTCGATATGGAGGAGCGTTTCGGCAATTTCGATGTCGGCAAGGAGGCCGACTTCGTCGTCATCGACCCGAACCGCACGCCGGCACTGCGGGCCGTGATCACCGAGGGCGTGCGATCCGACGACCCGGCCATGGCCCAAGACCAGACCCTTTTCGGGTTGCTGATGCGCACGCGCGAGACGTCCATCGCCGGCACGTACGTGCAAGGGCGCCGGCTTTAGGCCTGGCCCTTTCGGTGCAGCGTCCAGGCCGGTATCCAGTGCGTCACGCTTCTTTGCTTGGACCCGTACACGATTGGATAGGTCACCAGTCCCCACCAGTCGCCCTGCTCGCAAAGACCCCAGCAGCTGAGCCGCCCCTCGACGACCTTGTGCAGCTGCAGACCGTTGGGCTGATACCGGCCCGAGCGATGCGGCTCGCGCGGGAAAAGCATGGTCAGGTCGACCAGCACCGCGATCGGCGGGCGCACCACCCGAAACGGGCTGCGGACCGGCTGGCCGTTGTACCCGATCGAGGCGAGCTCACCCATTGTTCGATCATACGTTCGAACAATGGGTCTGGCGGGGCCTGTCCACTTGTCGCCCGGCGGCGACGTCAAATCGATATAGTTCGCCTCGCAACCGACCGATACGACGGGGGAGATCGGCATGATCAGGGTTATCGCGGCCGGCTTGCTGGCCTTGGGCGGGGTGATGACCACCGCGGTGGGCGTGGCCAACGCTGATGAAATTCAGGTCGAGGGCGTCTACTCGACCCTGGACGCGTGCGAAGCCGACGGTCCGCATGTCGAGCTCGCCCAGAACGATCACTTGTACACCCATTGGGACTGCCGTGAACACGCAGACGGGCTGTACTACCTGTACCTGACCAACTAGACGATGCGCCCGGCGGAGCCCGGGCTTGCTTCTGGCACCATAACGGGGTGTCACGGCGTCGCGTGCTGGACCCGCTGATCGTTGCGGTGTTCGCTGTCGCGATAAGTCTTGGCGGCGCCGGGCGGCCCTCCTTCTGGTACGACGAGGCCGCGACCATCTCGGCCGCATACAGTCGGTCCCTTGGCCAGCTGTGGCAGATGTTGGGCAACGTCGACGCCGTCCACGGCCTGTACTACCTGCTGATGCACGGCTGGTTCCAAATCTTTCCGCCCACCGAGTTCTGGTCCCGTGCTCCAAGCGGTCTGGCCGTCGGAGGTGCCGCGGCCGGAGTCGTGGTGCTGGGCAACCAGTTTTCGTCTCGCACGGTAGCAGTGGCCTCCGGGGTCATCTGCGCGGTCTTGCCGCGCTCGACATGGGCCGGCATCGAAGCTCGCCCGTACGCCGTTTCGATGATGGCCGCGGTGTGGCTGACCGTGCTGTTCATCTACGCCACGCGTCACGGCAAGTCCTGGGTCTGGCTGGCTTATGGTGTTGCCCAAGCGGTTTCGATTGTGATCGACGTGTACCTCGTGCTGCTGGTGCTGGTCCACTTCGCTTTTGTCTGTTCCTTCCTGCGCAGGCGAACGGTCCTAACCTCCTTCGCCATCACATCGGTTCTGGCGGGTTGCGCCGTGGCGCCGTTCTTGGTCGTGGCCGCGAGGCAAGTGCATCAGATCAGTTGGGTCGCGCCGATTGGGCACCGAACGATCGAGGATGTGACGGTTCAGCAATACTTCGAGCGCAGCCCACCGTTCGCGGTTTTGTCGGCGCTGGTGATCGTGACGGCCATTGCCGTGTGGCGCTGGACATCCACGAAACTCGCTGCGGCAGATCGGCAATTGCTGACCTTGGCGGTCGCCTGGCTGCTGATACCGACCGCCTTGATCGTGGTGTGGTCGGCGCTGGTTCACCCGATCTACACGCCGCGTTACTTGTGCTTCACCGCGCCCGCTATGGCACTGGTCCTGGGCGTCTGTATCGGCGCACTGGCGGCCAGACCGTGGGTGGGGGCAGCCCTCATTACTCTTTTCGCTGTCGCTGCGGCACCGAATTACCTTCGAGTGCAACATAATCCGTACGCCAAGTACGGAATGGACTACAGCCAGGTGGCAGATCTGGTCTCCGCGAAGGCAGCACCGGGTGATTGCCTGCTGATTAACGACACTGTGACGTTTATGCCCGCGCCGATGCGGCCGTTGCTGGCGGCGCGCCCCGACGCCTACCGGAAGCTGATCGACCTCACCCTGTGGCAACGGGCAACGGACCGTCGGGAAGTCTTCGACACCAACCTCATCCCGGAAGTGGTCGCCACGCCGCTCGGCGATTGCCACGTGGTATGGATCATCACCCAGGCCGACGAGTCGATGCCCGCCCACGAGCAGGGTTCGGCGCTGCCGCCCGGCCCGCGCTACGGCGCGACACCGGCGTTCGCGGTCCCGCACGACCTGGGCTTCCGGCTGGTCGAACGCTGGCAGTTCAACCTGGTTCAGGTGTTCAAAGCGACGCGGTGATCACCAGACGCGGAGGTAGTCGATGAGCATGGACGCCGGGAAGACGCCCGCGGCGGGGTCTCCGGCACCGACGCCGCCCACGGCAAGGGTGAACATCGGCGTCATCCAGTAGCCGGGATTGTTGAACGGCCACCGGAAATCGTCGGGAGCGCCGCCTGCGACGTGAATGGGTTTGTTGCCAACCTTGAAGTACTCGGAGCCGTCCCGCGAGAACTCAAATCCCTCTTGGCCCCAATGCATTCGCCAGGTGTGCCAGCCGCCGTCGACCAGCCCGGGGATCGATTTGCCTTCCCAGGTTTTGCCATTGGATGCGGCGTGCACCGTGGTACCCGGCGCCCAGGCGCCGTTGCCGTACCACTCGAAGATGTCGACCTCACCGTCAGGCAGCGGGTCTTCGTTGACGCCCCAGAACGAGGGCCACAGGCCGGGGAACAGGCAGTCCAGTTTGATCTTCGCTTCCCAGGTCTGGTTGATCATGCTGCGGAAGTTACCGCGCAGCTTGCCGGTGTAGTAGGTGTTGCTCAGCAAATCGTGGGTGGCACACAGGACGAGGTTGGAGTGGCCGTCCTGGAACACGTTTTGGCGGTCGTCCCGGTAGATGCCCTCGACCGGCGGGTAGACGTCGTCCTGCCAGGTCTGGATCGTCCACTTGCTCGGATCGGGAGCCGAGCCCGCCGGACCGTCGAACTCGTCGGCAAAGATGTACGGCCCGCCACCCCCGGCCGACGGCGGCGCCTCCGGCGGCGAAGGGCGCGCCGCGGCTTCCGGGAGGGGCATCGCCGCCGCCGCTGCCAGCATGCCGAGCCCGGTCGTCAACAACATGCTGCGACGATCCATATGCAACTACCACCCATCGCTAAAAGCCGGAGCTTCCGACTCGGCACGGTTCCCCCGGACCAACTCCCGCAAACGGTGTTATACAACCATGCGCCGGGATAGCGCGCATCCTGCACCCTGGGACATCAGAAGACCCGCACCCAGTCGACCAGCATTTCTGCCGGGTAGGCGCCCGCTGCGGGGTCGCCGCCCCCCGCACCGCCGACCGCGAGGTTCAGCATCGGAAACAACGTGTAGCCGACGTCGTTGAACGGCCACATCCGTATCGAGTCGTGCAGGTCCTCGATGCCGGTCGCCGGAACGCTGAAGTAGGGTTCGGCGCCCTCGGCATAGTCTTGCCAGAAGTACATGCCGCCCGGATTCCAGGTCACTCGCCAGTCATGCCAAGCGCCGTCGACCGCGATAGGACGGGTCTCGAATGCCGTGCCGTCCGGGTTCGCGTGCACGGTGGTGCCCGAGGGCCACTGCCCGTTGCCGTACCACTCCATCAGGTCGACTTCCCCACTGCGGCCGGGGTCGTCATTGGACAACCACCAGGCCGGCCAGCAACCGCCGGTGAGGCAGTTGAGTTTGATGCGGGCTTCCCAGGTGGTCCCGATGGCTCCCCGCCAGATGCCACTCACCAAGCCGCCGAAGTAGCTACCGCCATCTCGGGTGCCACGCAGCACGAGATTGGATTTGCCGTCGACGAACACGTTTTGGCGGCTGTCGCGGTACTGCGCGAAAAACTCGGGCCGGTCGAATCCGGTCGGGTTATTGATCGGCGTACGGTGGTTCGCCACAACCCATTTCGACGGATCAGGAGCCGATCCGGCCGGGCCATCGAACTCATCGTGAAACAGGTACGCCCCGGCCGGCCGCGCCGGCGCGGCGCCCGACGTCGCCGTGGGAATGACCGCGGCGAGCGCACCGAATCCCGCCAGCGTCATCATCCGGCGACGATCCATCTCAACCTTTCGGCTACGGGGTTCCCGCAGCATAAAGGAGTTGTTTGAGCTGGCTTTGCTGCTCGGCGGTGAGTCGGGTCAAGATCCGTTGGTCGGCCACCTCTACGGCGGTGTCCGCACGCTTCAGCAAAGCCTTGCCGCGCCGCGTCAGCCGGGCCGGCATCGCCCGTCCGGCGGGAGCCGAAGCCACCCGGCTCAATGCACCGCGGTCCTCGAGCGCATGCAGTACTTGGTTCATCGCCTGAGCGGAGACGTTGGTACCGCGAGCCAACTCCGCGCTGGTGAGCCCCGGATGCTTGGCGAGGATCCGCATGCACACGAATTCCGGCAGCCCCACCCCCAGCGGCTTCAGCTCCGCGGCGACCTGGGGCCGCAACGACGCCATCACTCGGTACAACAGGAACCCCAAAGGCTCGTCGTGGGATTGACTCATGCTCCACATGCTGGCATGCGCCGTGTCGTTAACCGCACCGAACCATCAACTTTGTTGACATTGCCGGAGTCAGTGGTATCAAGGAGCTTGATGGTCCGATATGGACTTCATGATCCGATAGGAAAGGAACGACAAGGATGTCTGGTAACGGATTCTTTGGGGGCTTCGGCGGTTTCGGTGGTCCTGGCTTCGGTGGTCCCGGGTTCGGCGGCCCCGGCGGTTTCGGCGGCGGCGGCGGTTTCGGCGGCGGCGGTTGGGGCAATCACGGCTGGGGTCATGGTGGGCCCGGCGGTCCCGGTTTCGGCGGCGGTTTCGGTCCGGGCGGTCGGCCTCCGCTCAAGCGCGCGGCCTTTGTCACCGCGGCGCTGCTGCTGGACGGTCCGGCCGATGCCGCGCAGGTTGTCCAGCGGGTGTCTGACGCGACCGACGGCGCGATAACTCCCCCGCAGGAAATCGCGGAGCTGGCCATCGGCCTGCTCGCCGGCCGCGGCGTGGTGACGGTCGACAACGGCGTGGCAACCCTGACCGAGCTCGGCAACAACCTGCTGGCCTGGCGGGGTGTCAGCAGCGAGACCGCACACGCTTTCCTGGCGCGCGCGGGTCAGTTCGGCGACGTCTTCAAGATCCGCCGGGAGCTGTTCGAGATCGCCGGTCTGGCGCGCACGATCACCTGGACCGGCACCGACGAGCAGAAGCAACAGCTCGCCGAGGCGCGGACCAAAGTGCTGGACGCCCTGCGCGAGGCCAAGAAGACGCTGCACCGAGTTCTCGGCGAGGACTGAGCGTCAGGGGGCTCGAGGGCTCGCTGAGCTTGACCAATGTCTTGCCGATGTTGGCCCCGGTGAACAACCCATTGAGGGCGTCGACGCACGACTCGATGCCATCGAAAATCGTTTGCCGGTGCTTGAGCCCGCCCTCGGCCTCCCACTGACGTAGCGCGGCGAAGGCTTCGTCGAAGCGGCCCCACTGATCGAGCGAGTTGAATCCCTGCATCAGCGCGGTCTTCGACAGCAGGTTCACGTAATTGGCCGGACCCGGGTGCTCCCCGGTGAGGTAGCTGGAGATCACGCCGCAGAGCACGACGCGTGCGTTGGTGGCCAGCCGGCCCAGCACCGCATTGAGGATTGGTCCGCCGACGTTATCGAAGTAGACGTCGACCCGCTTGGGGCAGTGCCGTTTGAGTGCGGCCGGCAGGTCGTCGTTTTTGTAGTCGATGCACGCGTCGAAACCGAAGTCCTCGACCACCGCCCGGCATTTCTCCGGCCCGCCCGCGATGCCCACCACCCGGGCACCGGCGATCTTGGCGATCTGCCCGGCCACCGATCCGGTGGCGCCCGCCGCCGCCGAGACCACCACCGTCTCACCCGCCTGCGGTTTACCGATGTCGGTCATGCCGAAGTAGGCGGTGGCACCGGTCGGGCCGTAGACCGACATGATCGCCAGCTGGTCGTCCTCACCCGGGATGGGTGTGCTGAACAGGTCGTCGCGGATGATCACGTACTCCTGGAAACCGGTCAGCGTGGTGATCACGTCGCCGACGGCGTAGGCGTCGCACCGCGACGCGACGACTTCGCCGATCCCGGCCGCCCGGATCACCTCGCCGAGCTGCACCGGCGGAAGGTAGCCCGGCTGGTCGTTCAGCCAGGTCCGGACCGCCGCGTCGAGCCCGACGTAGGTGGTTCGGACCAGGGCTTCGCCGTCGGCGGGCTCGGGCGCCGGCCGGGTGATCAGCTCGGTGTCATCGGGCTGGACCAGCCCGCTCGGGCGGCGACGCAACAGGATCTGTCGATTCGGCATGTCGGGCACGGTGCTGAAACTACCCATTAGACGCCGTGCAGTGGGAGCATCTGTCCATGGAATCGCAGGACGACCCGGAAAAACGGATCCGGGACCTGGAGCGCCCGCTTGCCGATGCCGCGCGCGCGTCCGAAATGGGAGACGCTCCGCAGGGCGGTCATGGCTACCCGCCGCCGCCACCGGGCGCAGTGCCACCACCGCCACCGCCCATGTACGGCTACGGCGGTCCGTACGCCGGACCCGCACCCAAACCTCCCTCGGGCAACCGGATGTGGTGGATCGTGGGAACCATCATCGTCATCGGCGTGCTGGCTCTTGCGGGAGGCATCGCGGCCTTTGCCGCACACCAACTTTCCGGTGTTCGGTCGATCATCAACTCCTCCGGCGTGACCACCACACCGGTGACGACTTCGCCGCGGACAACCACGCGTACCCCGAGGTCGTCAATCAGTCCGACCCCCAGTTCCGGCCCATCGACGCTGCCGCCGCCGCAGGGCGCGCCGCTCGACGTGTCCGGCATCAACGAGAACCAGACGATCGCCTGCAACGACAACGTGGTCACCGTCAGCGGGATTTCCAACACGATCGTGATCACCGGCCACTGCGCGAGCCTGACGGTATCCGGCATGAAGAACTCGGTCACCGTCGATGCGGCCGACACCATCGATGCATCCGGCCTCAACAACCAGGTGACGTTTCACTCGGGCTCGCCGAAGATCACCAAGTCCGGGGTCGACAACGTCGTCACGCAGGGCTGACGTGCGTCAGTCGCCGTCCATCGCTTCGGCTTGCGCCAGATAGCCCTCGAAATCGGCTTCTAGCGCCTTAGCCCGAAAGCGTTGCAGGAACTGCCGATAGCCGGACTCGTCGCCACGGGCTCGGGCCAGCAGCGCCCGCAGCCGCAGCACCGGAATCTCGTGCAGCACGAATCCCGGCTCGGTCGGAACGGCGGCGAGTCTGTCCACCGCGCGTTCGGCATCCTCGACGTCGCCGGGGCCGCCGCGCGATAGCAACGCCTCGACCAACACGGTGGTGGCCGGACCCCGGAAGATCATCTCTCCTGTGTCGATCTGCTCGGCAAGAACCGTCGCGGCCAGATCGATCGCACCGTCGATATCTCCTGATCGTGCTCTCTCCCTTGAGAATTCGATATCGGACATGCGCCGCAGCGTCATGGTCAGCTGTTGGTTCACGATCAATTCGCTTGCCTCCATCAGGAATTCGAGTCCGGCGCCCCTTTCAGAATCGCTGTGAATCAGTGTGATAGCCCTGATCATCAGCGCGTAGGTGACGGCAGTGTTGTTCCCGGACCGTTGTGCGACTTCCAGCGATTCCGCGGCCTGAGCTACGTCGGATGGGCTGGGACGCAATGCGCCGTTCTCGATCGCGCATGCGTACTTATACAGCTGCACAAAGGGTTTGGCAGCCGGATCAACTGACCGGGCGATGGCGGCACCTGCCTCGAGGTCGCTTCGCCACCCGGGCTGTCCCAGGACCATCCTGGCCGCTCCCTTGACGGTAAGCGCCCAGGCGAGAGGCGATCCGATGACGAAGTCACCCATGGTGGGGTCGCCGTCAGCCAGGTCGATGACACGCTGGGCCAGCCGCAGACTTTCGGCCGTTTCACCCACTTCCCACTTGGCCTGGGCGCCCGCGTAGAACAACCCGACGGTCATCGCCGGGTCACCGATCGACTCGACGAGTGTGGCGAATTCGGACGCCATGCCTGCCGCTTCGCGGTGATGCGCGTTGAACGTCAGCGTGGTGAGGTAGCCCGCCATGCCGAGGGCCAACGATCTCTTGTCACCGGCAATGATGGTCAGCTCACGTAATTCCTCGAAGCCCGTGTCGGCGGGTGTGCCCCCCACTTGAAAAGCACTCCCGCACAACAGTGCTCGTGGGGCGATCCGAGAGGTCAGCCGATCGGGGTCGATCGGCGGGAAGCTGGTCAGCGACTCGGACCGCCTGTCGCCAACTCTCCCGCGCGGCCCGGATATCCCGCGCGCCGAACCAGGTGGCCGCTCGCATGTGCCAGTCGAATGCATCGCGCAGATCGCCGGCGGCGGCGGACTGGGTGGCGACGGTCGCGGCCTGTTCGCCGGTAAACCCGCCAGGCCTTCGTTTCATTGCCGCGGCTACTCGGCGGTGCAGCTCTGCGCGCGCGGCCTTCAATTGGACCTCGTATGCCACCGCGTGAATCAGCGGATGACAGAACGCATAAGTCGCTTGAGGCGTGGCCGCGACCTGCTCGACGAGATCCGCTTCCACGAGCGGCGCCAAATCGACGGTGTGTCCAAAAGGGTTTCCAGCAGCTCGGTATCGAACCGTGGGCCGATGACGGCTGCGGCGTGCAACGTACGCTTTGCCGTGGGAGTGAGCCTATCGATGCGGGCTCCGATGATCGTTTGCAGACTGGCCGGGACATGGATTTCGCCAACCTCCCGAACGCAGAGATAGGCGCCCGGATCACCCTCGAGTTCGCCCCGCTCGACCAGGTCGCGCACGATCTCCTCGGCGGCGAACGGCAGGCCCGCCGCCCGCTCAGTGATGACCGCCGGCAGCCCGGCGACCGAAGGATCGGTCACCCAGCAGCTCCGTTGATCAACTCGCCGATGTGCGAATCACACAGCGGCTCAAGCTAGACCGGGTGCGCCCCGGTGATAACCGACAGCGAACCCGAATACTCGGGCCGGTAGACGACCAGCAGCGTCGCGCGCATTCTGGGCACCATCGCCGCGAAGTCGGCGAGCAGCGACTCGCTGACACTGTCGATCCACTGCACATCCTCGACGAGATAAATCGCGGGCGCGGGGCGCGCCAGCGATACGGTTCTGATGAGCTCAACAAGCGACGGCGCCGGGCGTCCGGATCGATATCCGGACAGGCCCACCGCACATGCCCAGCAGGTCATCGAGCAGCTACAGATCCTCCGCCCCGGCCCCGGGGATCTGGCTGCGGACCCGGGCCCGCGCCTCCTCAGGGGGAGGCCGACGATACCGAAGACCGCACGCAACAACCGCGAGATCACCTGCAACGGGACCTCGCGGGTATGGGATTCGCAATAGGTGACGAACACCTCGAAACCGCTGCCACGCGCTGTCGCCAGCGCCTCACGCATCAGCCTGGTCTTGCCGACGCCCGGCCGACCCGTCACCGTGACGACGGTCCCTTCGCCGCCCGCGGCCTGGTCCAGCAATTCCGCGACGGCGTCCTTCTCCGCTTCGGCGTCCAACCAGCCGGGACTGGTGGCGGGGCTTGCGACGTTCGGCATCGACGCTCAGCAGGCGCCGCGCCGGCACGGTGGTGGCGAAACCCTTGATGTGCACGGTCTCGCGCTCACCCAGCACGGCCCGGTCCTCGACGAGCCGGGCGGTCGATTCGCTGAGCATCACACCGCCTGGCGGCGCCACCGCTTCCATCCGCTGGGCCATGCCCACCTGTTCGCCCACCGCGGTGTACCCGAGGTGGGTCGCGCCGACATCGCCGGCGATCACCCGCCCGGAATTCAGCCCGACCCGCAACCGCAGGTCGATCCCGTCCCGGCGGCCCACCTCGACCGCCAATTGGCGGACCACCTCCTGGATGTCCAGCGCCGCCAGGCACGCGCGAAACGCGTGATCCTCCAACGTGATTGGTGCGCCGAAAAGCGCCATGATGCCGTCGCCGGTGAACTTGTCGACGGTGCCGCCGTAACGCTGGACCACGGTTGCCGACTCATTGACAAGCTCGGTCATCACCTCGCGCAGCCGCTCGGGGCCCAACGACGCGGCGATGTCCATCGAGCGCACCACGTCCGCGAAGAGAACGGTCACCTGCTTGTATTCGGCCGGCTCGACGTCGGCGCCAGCGGGGCGCCGCAGGCATCGCAGAAACGCGCGCCCTTACGCGGCTCCGTGCCGCATACCTGGCACAGCAACGATGCTGGCGTCACGTCTGAAACCCTAGGCGGATTCCCTGCTAGAGGGAACGCACGGCTATCGGCGGATTACGCCTGCTCTTCCGAATCATCATCGAGGACGCCGACCGCAATGCCGTAGGGCAGAAAGCGCACCTTGCGCTTCGGATCGACATTGTTCTTGTTGGCCCGCAGCGCGTCGAGCTCGCTGGCATACACCTGTTCGACCTGAGCGCCGCCCGCAGCGTCGACGGTGTAGATCGCCCACACGCCGTCGCCGGCCTCGCCTGCGGTCTCCGGGGCGGAACGGGGCCGCCGTGACAGGTCGTCGAAGAGCGTCGACCAACCCGCCCGGGTCCCCGGAGTGACCGCGAACCTGCCGAGCCGCTCGAAAACGTCGCGCAGTCCCTCGCTGCCCTCCCTGATCACCCGATCGAGGTCCTCGGGATCAAATCCGAACCCTCCGTGCTCGCCCACGTGGCCTCCTTGCAGCTCGTAGCGTTACTGCCCAGTGTGCGCCCGCTCGCGACGATCCGCCATGAAGTTTGCTCCGAGCCGAACATCTCCCCTAATAGCCGGGGCCCAGGAACGGGTTCTGGGAGTAACCGCCGCCGGGATACCCACCGCCGTAGCCCGGATACTGCCCGGGATATTGCTGGCGGATATTGCGGCGCCGGGTTCGCGGGTGCCTGACTGGCTGGCACTTGGATCGGGATCGGCACCGGCAGCAGCGGAACGTGGATCCACTGCGTGGTCATCGGCGTTTGCGTCGACGTGGTCGGCGGCGGCGGAGGCGTCGTGGGTGGCGGCGGTGGCGGCGGTGGCGGTGTCGTCGCGCGTGGTCATCACCGGCGCCGGCGGCTGCGTCGTCTGCGGGGGGCGCGGACGCGGATGCGTGACGACCGGCGGCGGCTCCGGGGCCACCACGACCGGTGGCGCCGGCGGTGGCGGCGGCGGCGGTTCAGGCGGCGGAGGCGGGGGCGGGGGCTCCGAGCTGGGAACCGGCGCCGCGGTGGGCGGCGGCGGCACGGCCGTAGGAGGCGGCGGGACGGGGCTGGGCACCAGGGAGCTGACCGGCGGCAGCGGGATGGGTGCGACGGAGGGCACCGGAGGAGCCTGGTGGTTTTCTATCCCTGTCAACGTGTACGCCACGCCGCCGATGGCCGTCATGGCGATCAGTGCACACATCCCGACGACCAACTGTGACAGCCGCACACTCCGCCACGCCCGTGCCCGGGGTGGGTCGATCACGTTCAGGCGCATCGACCAGCCGGCGGGATTGTCTTCGTCGAAGGCCTCGGGGGTGTAAGGCACCCGGATATCGCCGGGGTATTCGGTTTGCGACCAGGCCAGCTCGCGATCGGTGAGTGCTTCCTCGTCGATCACCAGCAGGTCACCGGCGGGAAGTTCGATGACGTCGCTTCCCGACGACGCGGCGAGCACGCTGATCGACGTGCGGGTGCGGATGTCGACGTCTTCGCCACGGGAGGCCAGCAGCAGCGCGCCGGCAGCGGCGGCGGATGCGGGTTGCGATGGCGACACGACCGGTCTACGGCTGTGTACCGAAAGGCGTTCGTTGACAAGCGGAATGCTGGCACCGCCACCGACGGTGACCACCGCGGCAAGGTCGCACCAACCCTTACGGTGCCGGGACAGCAAGTCGTCGAAGGCGTAGATGAAGCCGGTTAGCCGGTCCTGTATCAGGTCGCCCAGCTCGTCACGAGTGAACTTCATGGTGGCACGGCGTCCGCCGAGCTCGGCGGCGAATTCTGTTGCCTTTTCCGTGGATAGCTGTTCTTTGGCGGTACGGCACTGCTCCCGCAGTCGCGCGAGTTGCCCGACCGCGGCGGTGCTGGCCGGATCGATACCGCTGCCGTGTCCCAGCTCCTCGAAGACGCAGAGCAACAATGCCTGGTCGATCTCGTCGCCGGAGAAATCCGCGTAACGCATTGTGGCGCTGAGCGGTTTGAAATCGCCCGCGAGGTCGACCAGCGTGGCAGAAGTACCTGAGCCGCCGAAATCAAGCAATCCGACGACGCCGGTTGCCGCGAGGCACAGCTCCGCGTTCGCCGCGGTCAGCGAGGCGATCGCATCCGAAACCAGGCGCGGCGCCATGCCACTTCGAACGAACCCCAGATGTGTTCGCAATCCGTTGCGCAATGCCTGTGTGGTACCGGGTTTCCAGTAGGACGGCACGGCGATCGAGATCTCCGAGGAACCCGCGTCCGCACCCGCGGCCAGCACCATCGCATCCAGCGCTTCGACCATCAACAGTTCCGGGTCGTGAGCGGAGCCGTCGCCCGACACCAGCGCCACCGAGTCGCCGATGCGCTCGACAAAGCCGCCCAGCCGCATGCCGGGTTCGGTCGGGTTCGGGTCTTCGTCGGGCAGACCAATTTTCGGTGCGCAGTGCGGGTACAGCGTCAGTACCGCACGACGTGAAACCGGAGGGTTTCCGTCGCGCGCAGCGACCAGGTTCGTGGTCCCGATCGACAACCCAAGGGGGTCGTACATAGAGCGAATGCTTCCGTCTATAGGGGTCTTGGCCAGCGTTAACGATAGCCGCGGACACGCGGAAAGCCGATGGCTTGCAATGCCATTGGTATCGCGCCGATGCGGTTGCGTCACCGAAGCGGTATCAAAAACCCCTTGACAAACGCCCTGAGATCACACGACGGTCAGCGGCAGCGAACGCCTCGGCTCGAACTGAAAAGACGCACCGCCACTGAACTTGACCACTTCCACCTCAGGTAGTTCGGCTGCGGTGGCATCGGTTTCGGTGAGCTCAGCGGTCCAGTCGGTGTCTGTCCCGCTAACACGGACCTCGATATGCGGATCCACCGCGGTAGCGATCGCTTGTAGCGGCTGCACAGAGTCTGGCGAGCACAACGAGATCCAGGACCCGTCGTCGTGCGCCGGCGACCGGTGGACGAGCAGCCGGTTCGATTCGATCTCTGCGGCAACGTAACCCAGGGGATTCAGCAGTGGGTGCAATTCCAGCACCCGCAGCACTCCTTCGATGCCGCCCGGAAGTCCCAGTGCGTGGTGAATGCGCTCGGCGGCCACGCCCGCGATACCGATCAAGCCGCGGGTGCACACCGAAACGGCTTGGGCCTCGTCGGCGGCACGCGCCCGGACCGCAATAGCGAACGACAGATACAACAAGTGCATCTGCAGGCAGACCTCGTCGGCCATCCGGACCAGTGCCGAGTGCGAAAAGGCGGCGAAGTCGAAATCGGACAGCAACGGACCCGAGTAGTCCGCCTGCCCCTCGTCGGAACGGTCGATGGGACCGAGTTCCCATGTTGCGGCCCGGGTTTGACGAACGATGTCGAACGCCGGGATGCTCTGGGCCTCGGGATAGGACTCGTCGATGATGACGGTCCATGCGCAGTGCGGATGGCGACCGGTGGGCACCCGCGGCGGCCGGTGGATAGGTCGCACCTGGGCGCGCGCGTTGGTCGCCACCGCGGTGGCGTCAAACGTCGGATCCTCGATGGTGTGGCACATCCCGAACACGTACTGTTCGCCCATCGGCTCGACATCGAGCAGGGCGCCGCAGTGGTCGAGGTGGAATTCGCCGTGCCACCGGTCGTGGACGGTGTACCGGAAATCCATGAATTGCGGTGGGGCGCCGATGTCGAGCTGCAGGCCCTTGAAAATGGTGAGCACATCGGTGCCCTCGTACTTCAGCGCCTGTTGCATGCGCCTGGTGTAGATCGGGCTGGCGCCCGCCCACTCTTCGATGGCGATCTGCACCATCTCGTCTCTGCCGAACGAGCTGATACACCAGGCCATTCCGGATCGGTCGATCAGCTGGCCGATCAACAGCAGTTCGGGGACCAACACGGCCAGCTGCTCGCGGGACAATTGCGCATAACGTGAAGGGCTGCTCACAGTACAAAAATAAACTCGACTATGTTATAAAGTCAATAATGTCTATTGCTGCAGGCCAGGCGTCCGGGCGCTCCGTCAGCCCGACCCGGCGTACCAGCGCGCCGCGCAAACGCGGTGACGACACCCGGGCAAAGATCATCGACGAGACGGTCCGCTGCATCACCGAGGAAGGTTTCGCCGCCGCGACCGCCAAGCACGTGGCCGAGCGCGCCGGCGTCACGTGGGGCGTCATCCAATACCACTTCGGCGATCGCAACGGCCTGCTGATGGCCGTCGTCGACGACGGGGTGGACAGACTGATCGAGAGCCTGTCGTCGGCCGACGTCAGCGAGCTACCGCCGCAAGAGCGCATCGAAGTCGTCATCGACACCGCGTGGGGTTGTTACAGCAGTCCCACGTCGATGGCCGCCTTCGAAATCCTGCGGGCAACCCGCGGCGGCCTGGGTGAATCGTCGCGGCGGCACCTGCTGGAGATGAACTCCGCGATCGGCCAGCTCGGCCGACTGATCACCACAGACCCGGCGAATACGGGTGTGGCCGAAGTGATTTGGGCAACATTGCGGGGTGTGGTGCTGGCGCAGATGGTCACCGGCACGGCCATCGATTGGAGCCTGGAACGACGTGCCCTGATCGACATGGTCACCCTAAACAACGCCGTAAACGTGACCGAGGTTTATGTCTCGGGATGTCGGTCGTCTATGCGACCGCAGTTGGCACATATATGTGCTGCAATGACGGGATGACCCCCCAAGATCTCGCCGACATCGAAGCAATCAAGCAAGTCAAATACCGGTATCTGCGCTCGCTGGACACCAAGCGCTGGGACGACTTCGCCGACACGCTGGCCGAGGACATCAAGGCCGACTACGGTCCGTCGATCGGTAACGAGCTGCACTTCACCACCCGCGCCGACCTGGTCGAGTACATGCGCACCTCGATTCCGGCGAACGTCATCACCGAACACCGGGTGACGCATCCGGAGATCATCGTCACCGGCGATACCGCAACGGGCAGTTGGTATCTGCAGGACCGCGTCATCGTCGCCGAGCTCGACTTCATGCTGATCGGTGCGGCCTTCTACCGCGACCAGTATCGGCGCACCGACAACGGGTGGAAGATCAGCGGCACCGGTTACGACCGGACCTACGACGCCACGATGTCGTTGAAGGGCATGGACTTCAACGTCAAGCCCGGTCGCGCCATCCAGCGGCGTCGACTGAAGACTATTTGCCGATCGCGATGACCGCGCCGGGCCGCAGCCATTTCATGATCGACACCAGCTGAGCATCGTCGACCGCCACACAGCCCTCGGTGGGCGCGCCGTCGGTGGTGTGGAAGAAGAACGCGGCACCCCCACCGGGGGTCTTGTTCTTGTTGACGCCCATCACCACGGCGTGCTTGTACTGCGGGATCTGCAGGTTCTCACTGTCGGCCGTGTTGAACGGGCACTGCGCCTTCGGGCACACCTGCATCGAGTTGAAGGTCGGGCTGTGGTCGTCGCCGCTCCACCAGTAATTCGACCCGCCGACTTGGGTGTAGGGCAGCCCGGTACCGGGATTCGGCGCCGTGCCGAACGCGGAGTCGAGGCTGTAGACGCCCATCGGCGTGGCCGGAACCCCACTCTTGGCCTGCGGTGCCATGCCCGCCGAACCGACGTGCGTCGGAACACCGGTGCGCAGCGCCTGCCAGCCGGCGGCGGTGTGCTGGTAGATATCCATGGTCGCGTTCGAGCCGCCAGTGCTGACAACCGAAACCACCTGTGTGGCATTGCCAACCGCGTTCGCAAACCACGGAGTGCCGGGCGTGGTGCCTGCCGGAGCGGCGCTTCCCATCGGTGCGAGCACAAGCGATACCCAAGCGAAGCACGCCACGGCACTTACTGAAACTAGCAGTCGGCGCATACATTCCATCGTCCGGTGACACCGGCCCCAGGGTCAAGTCAAGCTTTAGCGCCAGTTGGGTCACAGCACCGTGATCAACGGAAAGCCCAGCGCGACAAGGGTTTAGGCCGTAGCACCCACAGGCACCCCAGGGCGTAGAGGTATCCCAGCGACCAGCCGGCCAACACATCGGACGGGTAATGCACGTTCAGGGCGACCCGGGAAACCCCGACCAGGACCAAGATCAGCGCGCTCACCGCGATCGCGACACGGCCCATCGCCCGACTCATCATCGGCAATACGAAGGCCAGCAGGGCGAGCAAGGCAGCCATCGTCTCGAGCGCATGCCCCGACGGAAACGACGTCTGGGGTGTGGCCACCAGCATGGTCGGCGGTCGCGGCCGATTGGCCAGCGCCTTGGCGCCCAGCGTCACGAATCCGTTCAGCAGCCCGCAGGCCAACAACAGCAGCGCCACGCGCACATTGCGTCTCACCAACGCGACCACCGCCGCCACCGTGTCCAGCAGCCGCAGTGGGTTGGGGCCCAGCACAACCGACACCACCTCCCAGAATCGCACCCACACCGGATGCTTGATCGCGATGTCGTGGGAGGCATTCAGCAACGACCAATCGAGGCCATGCAGCCAACCCCAATTCTGGCGGTAACCCACCCACATCACCGCATAGACGACGGCGGCCACCAGAGCGACGTAAACAGCCGCGGTGGGCCGGGGGCGGGTCATCCCTAAGCGATACCAGGACCGCCAGCCCCCACGCTCGACGCCCCCGGGAAGGGCCATACTGGCGTCATGGCGGTCTTTGTCCGCAGATTGCTCGGCATCGGCAAGTTACCCGAGGATCTGCATGCTCAGGTCGAGGCGGAGGGCCTGCTCTATCTCGCCGATTTCGTCGCGGTGACCAGGCGGTTCAGCGGCGTCGTCCCCGGTGTGCGGTTGCCGCACAGTGTCGCCTACTACACCGGTTCGCTGGTGCTCACCAAGCACCGGGTGCTGGCGACGCTGTCGATGCTGCCGAAGCTGGCCGGCGTGACCGTCGACGCGTGCTGGGATGCACAGGCCGGCGCGGCCAGAGCCGAGATCTCGTCGGCGGGTTTAGCGGTCGACGTCGACGTCTCGCAGGTCGACGACAAGTTCAGCGGCGAACTCTCGCTGCTCTACAAGGCCACCATCCCGGCAGATGTGCTCAGCGGACTACCCGCGCGGTCCTTGAGTTTCGACATGGCGCCGGACTGCGTGGTCCGCGCGGTCGGCGTTACCTATAGTCCGTGATCGTGATCCGCGGCCACGGCGGCTGCCGGAGCACTGCCAGGCTGCCGATCACCGCCGCGAGCAGGCCGGTGAGCACTCCGATCAGCGCGACGCGATTGGCAGTCGACGGCAGGGACCCAGGACGCCTCGCCCGCGCTGATGACGAAGACGCCGACCGGTTTTTCGACCGGGATCACGGTGGCACCGTCGCCGGTCTCGTAGGGCTCGCCGTAGACACGCCGGGGGCCGCGGTCGATGGGCAGCTGGTCGAGCACGTCGGAATACTTCACTACACGCTCCCTTTGCTCGTGTTGTGGGCCTGCACCGTTGATAGATTGACGTTAATGCCATTCTCCTCCGGCGAGTTCTCCGACGGCGCTGTGAGCGAACATGCGTTCAGCTCATCGGACCGCCGCGTCGTCTACCGGGTGATCGCCGAACGGCGAGACATGCGCCAATTCGTGCCCGACAGCGTCGTCCCCGAGGAGGTGCTGGCCCGCTTGTTACAGGCCGCGCACGCCGCGCCCAGCGTCGGCCTGATGCAGCCGTGGCGTTTCATCCGGGTCACCGATGACGCGCTGCGCCGGGACATCCACGCGCTCGTCGACGAAGAACGCCCGCGGACCGCGCAGGCACTGGGGCCGCGGGGCGAGGAGTTTCTGCGGCTGAAGGTCGAGGGCATTCTCGAATGCGCCGAACTCCTCGTGGTGGCGCTGGCCGACAATCGCGACGCCCACATTTTCGGCCGGCGCACGTTACCGCAGATGGATCTGGCGTCGGTGTCCTGCGCGATCCAGAACCTGTGGCTGGCCGCCCGGGCCGAAGGACTCGGGGTCGGCTGGGTTTCGCTGTTCGATCCGCAACCCATGGCAGACCTGCTGGCAATGCCCGCCGGCGCTGAGCCGGTGGCCATCCTGTGCGTGGGCCCGGTGCCCGAATTTCCGGATCGGCCGGCGTTGGAACTCGACGGGTGGACCTCCGCGCGGCCGCTGTCGGAGTTCGTCTCGGAAAACCGCTGGGGTCAGCCGCCGGACCCGCGGCCCGGCCAGCCCGCGCCGGGAACCAGCACCGGAACGGCCAGCACGGTGCCATCCCATTCGGTGTGATGCATCAAGTTCTGCGGGCCGGGCCAATGCGCGGCAACGACGAACAGGGTGCGGCGATCGTTCCCGCCCAGCATGCAGGCGAACGCCGCGCGGTCGAGTTGGACCCGATCCAGCACCTCGCCGCCCTCGCGGACTCGCACGCAGCAGCGATCGGCGACGTCGGCGTACCAGGCCGCGCCGTCGCGGTCGAGGCAGATGCCGTCGGGTGAGTGATCCCCGACGTCCGCCCACACCCGGCGGTTCGACAGCGACCCGTCGGCGCCGATATCGAAGGCGGTCAGCCGGTGCCGGTACGACTCGGCCACGATCAGCGTCGCGTTGTCCGCGGTAACCGCCATCCCGTTGGGAAACGCCAGGTCGTCGGCGACCACCCGGGCGCTTCCCGCACTGGCCAGGGCCACGAACCCGGGAGCCGGGTCACCGGCGGGCGGCCCCGCGGCGAAGTCGAAGTTGACGTTGTTGACGTAGGTGTTGCCGCGACCGTCGATCACGACGTCGTTGGGGCCGTGCGGCGACAGCACCGACAGGTCGGCATATCGCGACAGCGTGCCGTCTGCGGACAGCCGAAGCAGCGCCCGCTGCGAACTCGATGTCAGCACCAGCCCGCCGGCTGCCGGCAGGAAGTCGAAACACATTGGCAATGACCGGTGTTCGAGCACGACCTCGGCCCGTCCCGCCGGGTCAATGGCGCGGATCAGGCCGGCCGTCCAGTCGGCCACCCACAATCGCCCGTTCTGCCAGCGCGGCGACTCCAGCAACCCCAACCCGGTGATCAGAGCATCCATAGCGCGTGCCTCCCGACTTCTGTTCGCGGAGATCGTTTTCACCAGCTGGCCATCTGCTGTTGTCTGACTGGGCGACACACCCAGATTCATCGCAGGTAGCTGCGGTATCGTCGCCGGTCGCAAGGCAACGTGAATAAGGTGACGGAAATGACCGGCGACAACGTACTGATCGTGCACTGGCACGACCTCGGGCGCTATCTCGGTGCCTACGGTCATCCGGACGTCTGTAGCCCACGACTGGACCGGCTCGCCGCCGAATCCATCCAGTTCACCCGGGCCCACGCCACCGCACCGCTATGCACGCCGTCGCGGGGATCGTTGTTCACCGGCCGCTACCCGCAAAGTAACGGACTCGTCGGCCTGGCCCACCATGGCTGGGAGTACCGCGCCGGAGTCCAGACCCTCCCCCAGATATTGGCCGAATCTGGCTGGCATTCAGCACTTTTCGGTATGCAGCACGAGACGTCCTACCCAAAACGGCTGGGCTTCGACGAGTTCGACGTGTCGAACTCGTACTGCGACTACGTGGTGGACAAGGTCGGAGACTGGCTGCGCGCGCAGGCCCCGCAATCCGACGGACAACCGTTTCTGTTGACGGCGGGATTTTTCGAAACCCACCGTCCCTATCCGCGGGACCGCTACGAGCCGGCCGACAGCGCGGCCGTCGAGCTGCCCGACTACCTGCCCGACACTCCGGAGGTACGCGGCGATCTCGCCGACTTCTACGGTGCCATCACCACGGCCGACGCCGCGGTCGGCCAGATACTGGACACGTTGGCCGAGACCGGGCTGGATGCCAGCACCTGGGTGGTGTTCTTCACCGATCACGGTCCCGCCCTCCCCCGCGCGAAATCCACCTTGTACGACGCCGGAACCGGCATTGCACTGCTCATCCGCCCGCCCACCGGCCGGGCCGCGGTGCCCCGGGTCTACGACGAGTTGTTCAGCGGCGTCGACCTGGTCCCGACGTTGCTGGAGCTGTTGGGCCTCGAGGTGCCGGGCGAGATCGAGGGCGTGTCCCACGCGCACGCCCTGCTCGCAGCGGATACCCCGCCAGCCGATCCGGTGCGTGAGCAGGTGTACACGATGAAGACCTACCACGACTCGTTCGATCCGATTCGGGCAATTCGCACAAAGGAATACAGCTACATCGAGAACTACGTGCCACGGCCGTTACTGGACCTGCCCTGGGACATCGAGCAGAGCCCGTCGGGTTTGGCGGTCGCGCCATTCGTCAAGTCGCCACGTCCGGAGCGCGAACTCTACGATCTGCGAACCGATCCCACCGAGACCACCAATCTGCTGGCCGACAGCGACCCCGGCATGGATGCGATCGCCGCTGATCTGGCTGTCCGCCTTAATGATTGGCGGCAGCGCACCGGCGACGTCATCCCGTCGGACTTCGCCGGCAGTCGCGTCGCGATGCGCTATACCGAAACGTATCTACAGATCCATCACACGACGCCGACGAGCCGGTCGGCGATCGCCGCCGACCGCGGCGTCGAAGAGTAGGCAATCCCCGGCTATCCACCGGTGCGGCGGGTACCGCCGACCTCGGCGACGATGAACACCCGCCGGAACGGGAAGATCGTCGTCCCGTCGGCCCGGGCCGGGTAGGCATCGTCCAGCAGCGGGATGAGCTCCTCACGGAACTGCTCCCAGCCCGCGTCATTGAGCCGCTCACGCACCGGAACCAGCGCGGTGCCAGTAATCCATTCCAGCACCGGGTGCTCCCCGGTCAGCTGGTGCAGGTATGTCGTCTCCCAGGCATCGACCCGGCAGCCTGCGTCCATCAGTAGATTGGCGTAATGCGCCGGCGGCTGGACCACAGCGCCGACTCGAAACGGTATGTCCTTCAACGTCTTTGCATAATGCTCGCGGCGTGCCACCGCCCGCACGGCGGCATGCGACGGCGTTTCGAAGTTGCCCGGGATCTGAACCGCGATCCAAGACCTTTCCGGTAGTTCGCCGGTCCAGCGGAGCAGCAGGTCGGCATGTTCGGGCACCCAATGCAGGGCCGCGTTGCTGACTACCACGTCGGTATCGGGTTGCGGCTTCCAGTCGCGCAAGTCGCTGACGGAGGCATCGATCCCGCGTTCCCGGGCGGCGGCGACCATCTCCGGCGAGGTGTCCATCGCCTCGATGACCGAGCCGGGCCAGCGCTTCTCCAGGTACTTCGTCAAGTTGCCGGGTCCGCAGCCCAGGTCGACCACCCGGCGCGCCCGTTCGGCCCCCACCCTCGACACCAAGTCGTAAAACGGCCGGCTGCGGTGGTCTGCAAATGCCAGGTAGACGTCGGGATCCCACATGTCGGTCCTCCTGATCAACATCGCCGCTAGTCGGCCATCTAGACAAAACCGTATTACCGCATGCTGTCAAACGCGCGAGATCGGCCGGTCCGGCGGGATAACATCGGCATTCGTGGCGTCCGACACCGATCCCATCGATCCGCCCATTCCCGTTCCCGACGTTCCCGGTGCCGACGTAGCCGCCGGTGCAGACGGATTGCCACCGCTCTCGGCGTTGTCGCCGCATGAGCGCAGGGTGGTCGCGGCGTCGGCAGTCGGTGATCTCGCGTTGCGCACCTGGGTCTCGTCGCTGCTGGCCGCGACGGCGGCGCCCGCTGTGGTCGCCACCTCGTTGCGCCACACCAAATCCGGCACCGAGCGCAGCAACCTGAACTTCTATGCCGAGCTGGCGGCCGAGCATGACCCGGCGAAGTCGTTTCCGGCTCCCACCGAGCTGCCCCGGGTGTCGTCGCGGCCGGCCGGACCGCTCGCCAAATGGATCGCGCGCGGCACCGTCGACAACATCTCATTCGACAGCAGCTTCGCGGCGATCAATCCCGCGATGCGCCAACGGTGGAATGCGTGGGGATCCAATAACATCGTGCGCGCTCAGCATTGGCGCCACGACGACGGACCGCGTCCCACGCTGTGCGTCATCCATGGGTTCATGGGGTCGTCGTATCTGGCCAACGGCCGCTTCTTCTCGCTGCCGTGGTACTACCGATCCGGCTACGACGTCTTGATGTACACCTTGCCGTTCCATGGCCAGCGCGCCGAAAAGTACTCACCGTTCAGCGGTTTCGGCTACTTCGCCGGTGGGCTCAGCGGCTTCGCCGAATCGATGGCCCAGGCGGTGCACGACTTCCGGTCCATCGTCGACTATTTGCGTCACACCGGTGTCGACCGTATTGCGCTGACCGGTATTTCGCTGGGCGGCTACACCTCCGCGCTGGTGGCCTCGGTCGACGACCGGCTTGCGGCCGTCATCCCCAACTGCCCGGTCGTCACGCCGGCGACGATGTTCGACCAGTGGTTCCCGGCCAACAAATTGGTCGGCCTGGGGCTGCTGTTGTCCAATATCAACCGCGACGAATTAAACGCCGGGCTGGCCTACCACTGCCCGCTGAACTACCAGCCCCTGCTTTCCCAGGACCGCCGGATGATCATCACCGGCCTCGCCGACCGGATGGCTCCCGCCGGGGCAGGCCGAAATGCTGTGGGAGCACTGGGATCGCTGCGCGCTGCACTGGTTCCCCGGCAGTCACGTGCTGCACGTCAGTCAACTGGACTATCTGCGCAGGATGACCAGCTTCCTGCACGGATTTATGCTGGAGTAGCCGCCTCGGTTCGCGCCGTCCGATGGGCCCCCGCCACTGGAGTCGGCCAGTCCAGGCTCGCCAGCACGTTGGCGGGCGCGTCGGTGTGGCCGTCAAGTCGTTGCGTAGACAACAGATCCAACGCCGCCAGCGCCGGCCCCTGGTTGCCGCGCTGCGGAATCAGTCCGCCGACTGGCGGCGCACCTTCCGGCGGCGCATCGGTGAGGAATGCACACGCGGCCGCGATCGTGTTCTGGTCTCCCGATCGCGGGGCGGCGATCTCGAGTGCGGTGCACGTCTCGCGCGCCGGATGCGACCGGATGGCCTCCAACGTCTCGGCCAAGGCCGAGTCGACGACGATCTGATATGCCGCAACATAATCCGAGTTGCCGCGCTGCACAGCACCCCACGTCTCGCGCGCCTTGGCAGTAAGCCAGCGCGGCACGTCGTCGGAGGCGACCGCAGTGGCTTCCCAGCCGATCTCGCGAAGGTGGTCGGCAAGCCGCCGCGCGGCGACCTGAGCCGTCTCCTGCAGCGGGATCACCGACGAGCGCGCCTGCAGCGCCGGCAGGTTGTCGGCGGCCGACACTGTGATACCGATCCATGTCTCGCGTCGCGAGGCGTCAGATGCGTTGTCGCGGCTCGTGATACGGACCCTGTCGGCGCGGATGCCGTAGCGATCCAGGTACCCGGCGATCAACTCCAGGGGGAGCACCGCCCCGCCGGTGGTGGACGGCCCGATCCGCACCAACGCGGTTGTCTTTGCGGCAATAACGGATTCAGTGACGGGCTCGTTGGCACGGTTGGAGCCGCGGCCCATGATGGCCAGCCGACGCCTCAGGATCGTGGTGAAGTGCAATCCACGCCACCAGCCGAACAACACGATCACCACGACACCGGCGATACCGAGCAGCCAGTAGTCGCGAGTCGAGTGCCAGGGGTAGGCCAGCGCCGCGGGTACCACCGCCAGCGCCGCCAAGGTAATTCGGGCACTCCCTGGGATCGGGATCGAGCTCACGAGGTGGTCTCCTTCCGTCGGCGCGCGGCGATCGCGGCCGCCGCAGCAGCAGCCGCGACAACCAAAGCCAGCGCGGCAGTTCCGGCGAACGCGACGGTTCGCGGGGTGTTGTCTTTCGGCGCCGGTGCCGGGGGAACGGCGACCGGCTTCGCCGGCGTTCCGGCCGGTCCGGTACTAGCGGGCAGTTCCCAAGTCAGGGCTGCCAGTGGGTCCACGCTGCCGGTGCCGACGATGTTGGAGGGCGCGCGGGCGCCGTTGTGCGCGGTCGCGGTGATCCGGCGCACCACCTCGGTCGGCGGACAGGGTGGGGTACTTACTGCGCACCAGTGCCGCTACTCCCGACACGTAGCCCGCCGCGTAGCTGGTCCCGCTGAGCGCCGCCAGTTGCTGATGCTCGTCGGGCAGGCCGTTGGCGAGGCCGCCGCCGTCGCGATTGCTCACCGACACGATCCTTTCGCCCGGGGCGGCGATACCGACCCACGGCCCCGACATGGTGAATTTCGACGGCTGCCCATCCGGTGTCAAGGACGCCGCCGACAGCACGTAGGGCTGCCACCACGACGGAGTGGAGACCGAGGTGACGCCGGCCCAATTCCGCGCATCGTCCGGGTGGCCGAGATCCGTGAGCGCGTTTGACTCACAGGACGTTCCGCCGCCAACCGTTCCGGTCGACCCGGTGTTGCCCGCGGCCGCCACGATCACCGCGTCCTTGTCCACCGCCGCGTAGCGGATCGCCGCACCGAGCGCGGCCTGATCGACAGGCCGATCGGCGGGCACACAGGTGACGTCCGAGATATCGATCACCCGGGCACCCAGATCGGCCGCGTGCACGATTGCCCGACCCAGCGTGGCGACCTCGAGGGACACCCGCGCGACCATCGGATCGCCACCCGGCGTGCGCGGCGAGAACTTGCCCGACGCCGTGCGGATCGACAACACGCGCGCTGCGGGCGCGACCCCCGAGAAACCGTCCTCACCGGACGGCTGGCCGGCGACGATTCCGGCGACCAGCGTTCCGTGCCCGTCACAGTCGGTCAGGCCGTCGGTCGTCTCCACGAAATCGCCACCGGGATCGACATTGGGTAGCCGAGGCCCCGGCCGCACGCCGGTGTCGAGCACCGCGACCAGCTGCCCTTCACCGCGGGAAAACTGCCACGCCGCAGGAAGGTTCAGCGTTCCCTGGCTTGGCGTCACCGCAGCGGGATCGCTACCGGGGATCACACCGGAGGTAGTACAGGGCCCGCGCTGCTCCATCGGCTGCACCGGTCCCGCCGTCCCGCTAGGCGGTTGCACGCCCGGGTCGACCACCGGCTGGGTGATCGCGGACGCCGACGGACAAGCCCACGGCGCAACGGCCTGCGAAAAAATCAAAGCCGCTGTGAGGCAGGCGAATCCGACACGGATCATCGATTGAGCACCCAGGCGAACAGAGCCGACCAGATAGGCGATGACCGGAATCAGCGAAGCATCCAGGCCGGTCGCGACGAAGCCCAACAGCCGGCGCAACGGCAACGAATAGGTTTCCGGCGAGGCGATGCCCGGGTTCAGCGCCACCACGGCCCACGCCAACACCAGCACGACGAGCACCGCCGCCGCGACGAGTGCGGCGAGGTAGCGCCCGGTCGAGGCGTAGAACACCAGCAGAACACCGGCGACCAGGTAGGGCTGAGCCAGCAGCCAGGCCTTGCACGCGGCCGAATCCCACACGCGGGCCCGCAAGACGGACGTAGCCGCAGTTGCCGCCACCACGTACCATCCCCAACCGCTCAGCGACTCGGGGCGCAGCCCGATCGCCACCGATCCCAGGACACTGAGCAGCACGGCACCGGCGATGAAGCCACTCTGATGAGCGTCGCCGATGCGCACCCGCCGGGGCAGGTCCTCGAGCACCCGAAGCGCCGGCGCCGATGGGGTCGGATCACCGGGTGCCGGAATGACCGGCAACGGGAAGCGCGCCCATAGTGCGGAAAGCTGCGCGGCTTCGATGGTCACCAGCAGGGCCGCCACGATCAGACCAGCACCAATGCTCAATATCGGTAGCTGCCAAAGCAATTCGGCACCGGCGGCCAACAACACCCCAGCCCCGACCACCGCGGTCGCGGTGAAGATACCGACAATCCGCTCGCGCTCGGTGCTCGGCACCATCAGGGCGATCAGCGACCAAGCGGTGACGCCGGCAGCGGCCAGCACCAGCTGCGCCGCCCCGAACTTCCCGGGCACCGCCAACGCCAGGGCGGCGCCAATGGGCACCAGCGCAGCCACCGACAGCGCCATTCCGGTGCGTTCGGAACGCAGCGTGACGAACAAGCCGGCGATCGCGGTCACCGCCGCGATCACGCTGACCGCGACCAGTCCGGTCAGTCCACCGGTGGCCACCCGGTAGGTAACTCCCAGGCCTGTCGCCAGGAAAGCCACGACGATCGCGGCGACCAGCGCCCCGCGCTGGATCTGCGCTATGCCCCATGGCTTCAGGCGGGAGGTCGAGAAGATCATCGCGGCGTCGGCGATGTCCTCCACGATGCCGGGCGCGGCCGGGCCGATCGGAACCGGCTGCAACGCAAGCAGATCCCCGTCGACGACGCCGACGGTGTCCAGGCTGGCGTCCAGGCTGAACGGCGCTCCCCCGATGGGCGCCAAGCTCAGGTGCGAAACTCCGCCGGTGCCCACTGCACCGTCATTGAGGTCACCACCATCGCCGTTCTGGGCCGTCGGGACCACCAATCGCTGTACCGCGGGCAGGATTTCGCGCAGCGGCAGTTCGGCGGGCAGCGCAATTTCAGTCAGCCTGCTGTGCGCGAGGATAGCCACGCGAACGATGGGCATGACGGCGCCGGAGGTCACCGGACCCTCGAATTAGACTGGGGCCGTTCCTGGGACATCGTGCTCTCTCTCTATCTCGTTGCGGTTACGCGTATTGGGTGGACAAATCTCGGGACAGCGGCTGGGTGGGGAACCAGTGGCCATCGGGCAGGGAGGCGGTCAAGTGCTCGAGGGCGACGCCAATTGCGAACGGGGTTCCCGGGCGAAACGTCGAGACCCATTCGCCGTCGAACGCGCGGGACGGACTGACCAGGATCCGTCCGGCGGTGGTGTCCACGATGCTCACTCCGACTTCGGTGGTGGCATGCTGCCCGTCGCGATGGCAGCCGGCGACGACTTCGACGTAACTGCGTGGACCCGTGAAAACCGATTCCACCACCGATCGCGCTGATTCCGGAATCCCCAGGTAGTCAAGGACTTCCGCCAGCGACGCACCGGAGCGCAGTCGCTCGTCGGCCCGGGCTCCGACCCGCGTCGGCATGCTGAACTCCGCGAACTGAGCGGGCGGCCGCTGGGCCAGCCCGGCACCGAGGACCGGAACCAGCGCCCGGGCGTCGTCGATGTTCATGGCGGTAAACGTGACCAGCTGCGCGCTGCGCAGCGCGACGATGGTCACCGACGACTTGCCGGTGGTGCCGGCCCGCCGCGCGACCACGCCGCGCAGCAGTTCGCCGGCACCGCTGGCTGCGC
The DNA here is from genome assembly GCA_963832935.1 of uncultured Actinomycetota bacterium. Classification (GTDB taxonomy): domain Bacteria; phylum Actinomycetota; class Actinomycetes; order Mycobacteriales; family Mycobacteriaceae; genus Mycobacterium. Next base: position 154,442 of record CAWHWA010000002.1, on the reverse strand, counting down.
CGGAGCCCACGTAGCGCAGATCAAGCCATTGGCCGGGAAAACACACCACTTTGATCCAGTCGGCGACCGCCGGATTCACGACACCGTCTGGCGACATCAGACCCATCCGGGTCAGTTCTTCCTTCTGATCTTGGAAGAACGCGGCTCGTTGCGCGGCGTCGCGGTAAGGCGTCGTGATCGCCAAAACCCATGGGAAGCTGCCCGCTCCAATGGTTTCGGCGATGAACCACGCATTTTCGACCGTCAGCTCGACGGCATTGGGCTCGACACTCATCGACGAGGGACTAGCCGCCCCACTTGGCGGCTTCGGCCGTGTCGCGGGCATACATGGCCAGGGTGTTGGAGTCGTGCGTGCTGGCCATCGCCTGGTAGGACCGCACCAATGACTCCATGGCCTGGTTCCACTGGGCCTGCCAGAGCTGGTAGCTCATCCCAGTGTCACCCTGCCAGCCGTTCTGCAACGCGGCCTGCTCAGTGGCGATATCGGCGCCCAGCCCCTGCATCGTGCCGGCGTAGCCCGACATGTCGGCGGCGTGGCTCAGCATCGCCGGGTAGTTGTACATAATCTGTGACATCACAAGTCCTTTCGCGGTTATTGGTGGTCGGCTCAGAACCCGTTGTAGCCGGACGCGGCAGCGGCGTCGGCGGCCACATAGGTACCCGCCGCATCACCGAGGTTGGCCTGGGCGATATCGAGCAGGGTGTTGACTCGTGCGGCCATCTCCACAAACCGGGCGTGAGCGGCCTGAAACGCCGCCGAGGACTCGCCCTGGTGGAACGCCTGGGCCGACATCGCTTCCTGCTCGGCTTGGTTGATCGTGCTGCGCAACACCGCCGCCTTGGCGCTGAACGCCGACTGCGAGGCCACCAACTGTGGAATGTGAGCATCCAGAAGACTCATAACGTTTCCTTTCTCTTCTGTCCCTTACGATTTCGATTACTGGCTGACAAGTTGCTAACTGTCTTTTTCGCCCCCTCCCCCCGCTTCATCGGGCTCGCCCGGGGCCTCACCGTTGTGATCCCAGGTGCCCGGCACCATGGGCATCCGCGGGCCGCTGCCGAATTCATCGCCGGCCAGCTTGGTCAACCCCGAGGCCTGCAGATCCGCGTCTTTGTGCGCGGTTCCGGCGAATCCCAGCCTTCCGGCCCCACTCCCCGAAGCCGTCGCGGCGGCCAATAGCGCCTCTTCATCGGCCGGGCCGCCCCAGTCCGGGTCGACGTCGACATTCATGTCCAGGAATTCATCGCCGTGATCATGCATTTCGGCCCGCCGGCGCCGCCGCGCCGCGGCCACCCGACCCGGCACCGCCGCGGCGGCCGCCGGGATGGTCGCGGCCGGGGCCTTGAGCCCACTACGGCCACCCACCGTCGGCGAGAAGCCACCTTCTGGGCCACCGCCGAGGGCCACCGCATAGGGAAAGGCCCATGGCGCCGGTGCCGGAGCCGGTGCGGCAGCCGCACTGGCAGCCGGGGCCGGGGCAGTCGCCGGAGCCGAAGCGGGCGCCGGCGCCGGCGGGGCCATAGCCGCCACCGACGGCATCGAGGGAGCTTGAGAGGCGAGAGCGGGCGGGACCACCGGCACCACCGCATCCGGTAGATCCTCGGGAGTTTGCAGGTAGAGGTAAGCACCGATCCCAATGACCAGCGGGATCAGCAGAGCGGTGACAATCAACAAAACGGTCCAGAACGTAGTACCGAACGGAATGAAAAACGCCTCGTAGGCGATGAAGAACAGCAGTGGGCCGTTGGCCACCAGCCACGGCAGCAAGGCCTGCATGAACTGCTGAATCATGTTGGACAAGCTTTGAAAGAACTGCTGCAGTTGCTTGAGCAGGTTGTCCAGCCAGTTGCCGGAGTTCGTGGGCGTTCGGCGCGGCCAGGGTCGAGAAGTTGTTGGCCTCGGCACCGGGACGCAGCACGTTGGGCGCCGGGTCCGTCTGCGGCGCCGACGCCAGCGCCGCATCGGAGACGACCTGATAAGTGCTCATCGTGGTGGCGGCCTGGACCCACATCCGCGCGTAGTCGGCTTCGTTGACCGCAATCGGAATCGTGTTGATCCCAAAGAAATTCGTCCCCACCAGCACCCCGTGGATGGTGTGGTTGGCGGCCAACTCCCCCAGCGTCGGCATTGCCGCCAGGGCGCCCGTGTACGCCGCCGCGGCGACCTCATGCTGGGCGGCCACGCCCGCGCTGTTGGCACTGGCCTGCATCAGCCACGCCAGATATGGCACATGCGCGGCCGCATACTGCTCGGCGCTGGGCCCTTCCCACGCCCCCGCTTGCACCTCCCCCAGAAGCCCACTGAGTTCGGCTGCCGCGTCGGAGTATTCGGCGCTGAGCGACGTCCATGCGCCGGCAGCCGCCAACAGCGGCCCCGGTCCCGGACCCGCGGTCAGCAACGCCGAATGCACCTCCGGCGGAGCAGCCATCCAGATGGGCGCGGTCATTATCAGGCGCCCGCCCCTCCGTACGTAGCGGCCGCCGCGGTGTCACCCACGAGATAGCTTGCCCCGGACCCTGCCCACGCCTACACCGGCGCGGCCGAGTTCCTCCACGCCCTCGGCGGCCACGGCGGAGTGCATCTGGCCTTGGGCGCTGAACCCGGCGGCCGTCGTCAGCGACACCGGATCCGCTGCGGGCGGCACCACTGCGGTGATCGCCGGAGCGGCCGCCGCATGCGCGGCCGCCAACCGCGCCGTCAGCGCCTCTACCGCAGCACTGGTCGCCACCAGGCCTTCAGGAACTACTCGCAACGTCATAACCCCTCCTTCTGTGGTCCTTCAGTTGCTGTTTCACTAACCATCAGCGGGCGAAACCATCGTCGGCTCCCCCTACAACAGACTCGCCAACCAACGGGTTGACCAACTGCACGTACGTCGGGCTTTCACTGTCTCCCAATAGAATTGCCCGTCCGGCAGGCAACCGGCCAAATCGTTGACCCCGGATCTTGCCGCTGTCTTGCGGATTACCCGCCAGCATCAACGTGGTTGCCTGCAAGTCGTTGAAGCGGCGCAGCAACGGACTAGTCATCAGCGCGTGCCCCGACCCCGTGGCGCGTGCCGTGACGATCACCCGCAGCCCCAGATCAGCGGCCTGGCTGAGTTCCGGGATCAGGCTGGTCCATGGGCGCTGTCCAATGTACGGGCCGCTCATCGCCGGTGCATCCGGGATCTGGTCCACGTCATCGATGATCAGGTAGTGGGTGTGGCCCTCGTAGCTCCACCGGGCCAACTCCGCTGCCGACAGGCCCGCCGGCGGGCGCCGCGATTCGATGATGTTGGACAACCCGAGCATCGCCGGGAAGATCCGGTCGATGTTGGCGGTGTATTCGTTGTCGGCGAAGAGTGGCTCCTCGACGAGATGTAGCCGACGATCCAGCACCGTGAAGGCCACCTGGTCCGCGGTGGAATGCTCACGGATGGTGCGGATGATGTGGCGCAGCAGCGTGGTCTTGCCCGACTTGCTGTCACCGAACACCATCAGCAACGGGTTCTCGGTGAAGTCGAGCACGACCGGTGCCAGGTCCTCTTCGCGCTGACCGATGACCACTTGCTCGGATCCCCGATACAACGGCCCGAGGGCATCGGGTGCCAGGTTTCTCGGCAGCAGCCGAACCGGCGGTGCGGCCACGCCCGGGTAACGGGCATTGATCGCGGCCACTGGGTTCGTTTCCGCGTCCAGCTCGGGAGCCGCGAACAGGAAGTGCTCGGCGGCCATGGTCAACCCGCGACCCGGCTGGTCGGCCGGCACGGCGTCGGCCGGACGGCGCAGGGCCCCGACTACCCGCACATTGCTGTCCCGCGCGTCGTGCAGCTTGAGCTCGAGTCGCAGCCCAAGGCCGTCACGCATTGCCAGCGGGACCTCCAGCCAGCTCGGGGTGGTGACGATCACGTGGATGCCGTATGCGAGACCGACATTGACGAGTTCAGTCACCTTGGCCAGCAACGGGTTACGCGTATTGAACTGGTCGGTGTTGTCCCGGGCGAATGCGTAGAGGTTGTCGACGACCAGGAACACCTCGCCGAAGCCGTCGTCGTGAGTCGAACCATGCTTGTCCCGGAAGGCCTCTCGCTGCTGCCGGGAAAGCAGCAGCTGCTCCAGCTCGCCGAAAGTGCGGCGAATGCGTTCGGGCTCCAGCGGCGACGCGACGCTGCCGACGTGCGCCAGATCTTCGAGCGCGCGTAGCTGCCCGCCGCCGTAGTCCAGGCAGTAGAACGTGACATCACGAGGCGAGTGCAGGCTGGCCGCCGACAGGATAAATGTCTGCAGCGCAGATGATTTGCCGGACTTGGCGCCGCCGTGGATCACCATATTGCCGGACGCCGACGTGGCGTCGAACACCAGCGGGTCGCGGCGCATCTCGAATGGCTTGTCGATCTCACCGAGCGGCCAGCGCCACTGCCGGTCCGGCACTCCGGCGTGAGCCAGCACCGTGGTCAACGGGATCGGCTCGTCCAGCGGCGGCAGCCACAGCTGCGGCGCCCGCGGCCCGTAGCCGGCGAGCTGCTCACCGATGGTGGCGATCAGCTTGCGCGGCGGTCCGGCCAGGTCTTGTTCGTCGGCTCCGGTGATCACCGTGCCCTGATCGGGCTCCACCCTGCCGGCCGTGAACAGCTTCGGCTGCGGAACAGAATGCACCACAAGGGTTTTAGCGGTCTGCGGCGGCTCGTAGATGCCGTCGACGTAGGTGCTGCGGAACTTGATCGGCGCCGCACCGGGAGCGGGCACCAGGAAGCCGATGCCCTTGTGCTCTTTGCCCGATTCGATGTGGTAGGCGTCGTCCACGCCGATGATCTGGCGAGACACGCTGGCACTGGCCACCTTCAACCCGATGCGGTACGAGGTGTTCTTGTCGATGTCCTTGATCTTGCCGACATCCAGCGTCTGGGACGCGAACAGAATGTGGATGCGGAACGAGCGGCCCTTGCGCGCCACGTAGTCGAACAGTTCCGCGTACTCCGGGTAGTCGGCCAGCATCAGTGTGAATTCGTCGGCGACCACGAACAGTGTCGGGATCGGCGGTAGATCATGCCCGGCGGCGATGGCGTTCTCGTACTCGACGACTGAGTTGAACGCACTGCCCTGAACCCGGCGGCCGGCCTCGCGGAGCAGTGTCTCGCGTCGGGCCACCTCGCCGCGCAGCGTGTCGGCGAACCGGTCGGCCAGCGACTTCTTCTCGGCCATGTTCGAGATCACCGCGACGACCTGCGGGAAGTTCCGGAAGCTGTCGGCACCGGCCTCACCCTTGAAGTCGGCATAGATGACGATCAGCCGATCCGCCGAATGAGTTGTCAACAGCGACAACAGAATCGACATCAGGGTCTGCGACTTGCCGGAACCGGTCATACCGATCATCAGGCCGTGTGGACCCATGCCGCCCTCGGCTTCGTCCTTGAGGTCGAAGAACAGCGGCTCGCCGGTCGCGGTGACACCGATCGGCACCCGCAACTCGTCGTCGCGGCGACGCGGTGCCCACAGCGTCGGCACATCGAGCTGCGACGCGTCCGGAACACCCAGCAGCGTCGTAAACGTGGCGCCACGAGTTGCCGCCGAGCGCAGCCCGGTGTGGGTGGGGTTGGAGTCCCAGCGCGACAACTGACGGGCCAGGTGGGCGGCCTCGTCGACGCCGAACTGATCCGCGTTGTCGATGTAGGGCTGCCAGCCGCCGGTCTGCCAGCGTTGGATGGCCCCGTCTGGGCGATCAGCGCAGAATCGGCTTTTCCGGATCCGAATACTGTTCGCGGTTCGGCGCCGTGCTGCTGCGATGCACGACGGTGACTCCGGCCCGGCCGATCGCCAGCGCCGAGGCGTTCACGTCGTAGTCGGGATCGTCGACGATGATCAACAGGTGCCGCAGCGCATCGGACGGCCCCCCGGTGAATGCCGGGCGGTCGGCCAGCGCGGGGCCCAGCATCAAGACCAGCTCATCGGGGTTGGTGGCCAGGAACCGGGCCGGCCCCACGCCATCCACCTCGCCGGGAATGTCGATGTGGGGCAACCACTTCAGCCAGGACCAGTCGTGGTTCTCCACATCGCGGGTAGCTAGCGCCACCCCCAGCACCGTCGGGTCGTGCCAAGTCACCGCCTGAGCGACCCAGGCCCGCAACGCCCCCTGCACCTCATCCGGCTCGCCGAGGACGGTGATCCGGGAGACCTTGGTCAAATCGATTCCGGTGGGCACATCGCGCACCGTGCGCTGGGTGTCGAGCAGGCTGCGTAATGCGCTGTGCGACACCGGTTCCAGATCGATCTCGTCGGCCGCGTCCTGGACCCGTACCGCGGTGGCCAGTGGAACCTGGTGACGCCCGGCCCGCAACACCAAGAAGTCGGGGTCGCGCGGGTCACGTTCCCACTGACGGCGAGATCCGGGCACCGTGGCCAGTGCCGCCGGCTCGGGATGGGACCACTGCGCGGAAGCCCGCTGCTGGGCGGCCTGGGTGCGGATGTTGTCCCGAACCACCGACAGGTAGCGCAGGTAGTCGGCACGTTCGGCGTCGACCTCCTCGGTGCGCATCTTGTTGTCGTTGCCGCGATAGAGCGCGGTTGCCGCCAACAGCAACACGAACGGGAAGAACAGGGTCTGCGGGGAAATCACCTTCATCCCGGTGGCGACCAGCGCGACGATCATGCCGACGATCAGGATCACGATCACATAGGGCATCGCGCGGCGCAGAAACGACGGCGGAATCACCCGGGGCAGTTCGGGAGGCGCCTCGATGCTGATGGTGCCCTGGCGGGTGCTCGGGGGCGCCAGCCGCCGGCGCGCTTCGAAGATCAGTCGGCTCATCGGGGTCCTCCCTCGGCCGACACCGGACGACCGGGCCTGCTGTCGGGCGCCAAGCCGTCGTGTGCGAGCAGCGCGTCGGCGCGCGATAGCGTCGGGCCCGCCGCGAACAGCGACAGTATCGACCACGGAATAGGAACGGGGGTTGGGGTTAGGCCAAGGGCCTCAACGGTTTTCCCGCGTCCGGCGGCGCCGTTCTCGGCCTCGTTGTCGATGCCGTAGCGCACTCCGGTGTCGGAGACCCAAAAGAGCGAGCCGGTGCCCGGCGAGGTCGCACTACCGCCCACGGTCTGAGTGAAATAGCCGGTGCCCGGTGCCAGGGCGACGCGGGTGGCGATCCCTGGGGAGCCACCGCCGATCAGGTTCACGGTGCGAACCGCGTCGGGTACCGGCAGCCCCGAGCCGGCCAGCAGGCTCAGCGAGCTGCTTGCGGCCCCGGCCGGCTTGCCCCAGTAGGCGCAGGTGACGGGATCTTTGGCCGCGTCGACGAGGGACACCTGGCGGTCAGGAAAGCGCGTGGTGTCCAGCATCCGTGACACCGGCAGCTTGGCCACCTCATCGGCGCCGAGCCGCGGCGGTTGGTCCAAGCCATAGGAATTGGTGTTACGCAGGATTGCGGCGAGCACCGGCGAGATCGGTTGCAGGCCGTCCGGCAACACCGCGTAGTGCCGCAGGCTGCCCGGATCGACGGCGTAGGACGTCACCACCGCCCCGATCGGCGCTGGGACTCCGTAGTTCGCCGGGGTGCCGGCGTTCGGAATGCCCGGCGCGGTCAGCGACGGCGCTTCGGGTATCGCATTGAACAGCCCCGCTGCGATGGGCCGCGGTGTGGGCACGTCGGCACCGAGGCCGAGTGCGTTGGTGACCGCGTGGTTGGTCAGGTCGATCTGGCTGCGCTTGCCATCCCACAGCAGCCAGGTGCTGGTGCCCTTGTCACCGGTGAACTCGACCAGGATCGCCTGGCCGGACGCGATCGCGGCGGCACGTGCGCCGCTGCTGTCGGGCGTGCCGGCGATCACGGTGACACCGGTGCTGTGCACCGCGTGCGAACCCTGGGCGGCCTCGTTGACCGCATCGCATACCGTCCAGTTCGCGTCATGAGATGTGTTCTGCACCATGCGTTCTGGCGCGCCCGGAATGCCGATCAGGTTGCCACGCGGAAACCGGTCCAGCTCACTGCTTTTCACCGTGGCGGGGTTGACCGGCTTGCCGACGATCAGCCGGGCCGAGGTCAGATTCAACACGGGGTGCAGGTCGTCACCCACCCGCACGTACAGTGCGGCGGTCGACCGATCGGCAAGCACCGCGTTGGTGCCCGCCTGCCCGTTGGGCCGGATCATGGAGAACACGAAGCAACCCGCCAAGCCGGTGATCAGAATGACCGCGCCCATCAGCACCGCACGCGACTGGGTACGCAGCGGGTCGACCAGCATCCTGGTGTCGTGCAAGGCGATTCCGGCAGCGATACGGCGCATCACGAAGCGCCAGCCGGTCACTTGGTGCCGGGTGACGAAACCGCGGCGATACACCACCTTGTCGGGATTGTCGTTCACAGGGGTGCGTGAGGAAAACGAACGTCGTTCGTCCTGCGACTCCGGGTTGGTCATGCCGGCACCGAGAGCCCCAGGCCGCGCAGCAGCGGCTCTACCGAATTACTGACGTCCCGGTCGGTGATCGTCATCAACTCCTCATCGGTGAACGCACCAGTTCCCGCGTGTTCTGAATGGTCCAAACGGAATTCGCGCTCCTCCTCGGAGCGCTCGACGATGTTTCGGACGAAACGGCCGTTACCCGCGATGTCGAGGCTGCGACGCTCGATTCCGTTGGAGTCGGGAGTGCTGGCCGTCGCCAATTTGGCGAACAGCGCCTCCATATGGTCGAGCGCGGATTTTTCGAAGATGCTGTCTCGCTGCTCGGCCATCGTGTGCGCGATCTCCACCAACTCGTGGGAGTTGTACGACGGGAAGGTGATGTTGCGGGTGAACCGCGACCGCAAACCCTCGTTGGTGTCCAGGAACTTGTCGAGGTCTGCCCGGTAGCCGGCGATGATCACCACCAGCCGGTCGCGGTCGTTTTCCATGCGGGCCAGCAGCGTGTCGATGGCCACCAGCCCGAAGTCGTTCTTGGCGCCGGTGGCCACCAGGGCGTAGGCCTCGTCGAGGAACAACACCCCGTCCAGCGCGCTGTCGATGATCGCGTTGGTCTTGGCTTCGGTCTCGCCGATGTGCTGACCGATGAGGTCGGCGCGGTGCACCTCTCGGATGTTCTCCCGCTTCAATAGGCCGAGGCCGCAATAGATTTTGGCGACCACACGCGCGATGGTGGTCTTACCGGTCCCGGGTGGTCCGGCGAAGACCAGGTGGTGGGCGCGCTGCGCAACCTGGAGCCCGCGCTGCTTGCGCACCAGTTCCATGGCCACCGAGCTCTTGAGCCGAGAAACCTGGTTTTTCACTTCGTCCAGGCCGATGAACTCGGTGAGCTGGCGTTCGGCCTCGTGCAGCAACACGGCCTTGCGTTCATGGGCGGCGGGGTCGACAAAGTCCTCGGCGCTGGGCTCGGTTTCCAAGTCCCACGGATCGGTGCGGGCCTCGATGCGGGCCGCATTCGTGGTCACAATCCCAAAACTGGTGTCGGACAGCGCCTTTTCGACCTGTTCGTTCTCGGGGTGTGCGGCATACAAGTCCTGCAGGACTTCACTCGCCGACTCTTCGTCGACGTGCACGCGCAGGACGAGCGCCTTTGCCAGGGCCCCATCGATCGCGGCCACCTCGACCGGGCCGTCGGGTTCCTCGAGATACGACAGCGCGGGGGCGAACATGCCCAGCCGGGCCAGCGCGGTGCCCAGGGCGATCTTGGCCGCGTGCGCGTAGGCCTCGTCGAGATCGGAGTCGTTGACGATCGGGGTCAGCAGTTTGACGACGTCGGACCACCGCTCGGCGCGATAGTTGATGACGACCGAGATCCACCGCGCCTCACGCCAGCTCGGGCGGCGCGCGGTGAGCCCGGTGACGATCTCGTCCGCTTCGGCAAACCGCCCCTCCGTCGCCAGCGCCGCGGCATAGGCGAGATGGAAATCGTCGGGGTTGGTGGCGCGAAACTGCAGATACAGCCCGCTGTCGTAGCGGAAGCCCAAGGCGCCGGGCGCCAAGTCGACCTGCCGCTGCAGCACGCCCGAGTTGGCCGCGGTGCGCGAAACCGCCTCGAGTACCCGGAAGGACGCATCGCCGGCGGCCGCGAGCCCGGTCCATGCGTCGCACTGGTCATGGGCGACTCGGGTCAGCGCCGTGAAGCCGGAACGGGCGGCGGCTAGATCGGCCGGACGCTGGCGTTGGTAAACCGAGATGCCCAGTGCCCGGAGACACGTAGCAAATCGGCTGACGACGTCGCCGTCGACTCTGCTGTCCAAGCGCGAAGTGCCCGGCTGGACTGCGAGCGCACCACTATCACCGCGTTCCACGGCCGCCATTTTCCATGAAGATAGTCTCCCCTAACTTAATTTGCTGAAGTTAGCATTGCATAAGCTAACTGTCGAGGCTCTCGGGCCCGTGTGACGGACCACTCGTCGGCCCTCGCGGGGGCTTTGACCACGGTGTTCTGCGTGATCACCGGCTCACTTCTCCGGTTATGGCGTTGGCCGCACGCTCCTTGGCGGCGAAGCCTCACTGAAAATCATTTTCATTAGCAAACTTGTCGCTGCCCGCTGAGTGGAGTGGCCTCCAGACCCGGCGCGGTCATCGCAACGACTCCTTACCGATCGGGGTGAACGAGTGATACCCGCCGAGACTGGCGGACGGCTCAGCAAGCACGCAAGTACTAGTCGGCTACTGGAGCGGAAAAGTTCCCGGCCAGCAGGTTTCGCCACCGCTACGCATGCCCCAAACACGCTCGATATTGCTTTCATTCAGAAAACTAGTCGGGCTCGGGGTGGTGCGCACGGCCCTTGGCAGATTCGTCGCCGGGCTGCCAAGTGCCAGGCAGCATCGGGACAGCCGGTCCGCCGCCGAACTCATCACCGGCTAGCGTGGCCAAGCCCGCGGCCTCGGCGGCGCCCTTGTGGACCGTCCCAGCAAACCCCAGAGCACCCGCCGACCGGTCGGATGCTGCGGTCGTTGCGGGCTCGGCGACTGACGGGCCGGCCGCTGCCCCGACTTCGCCGTCCAGGAATTCGTAACGGTAGCCGGGCTGGTGGCCCCTCATCGCCGTCCGGCGGCGCCGACGCGCCCTACTCTGTTCCCTCGCGGCCGCCGCCGCTGCCGCGAGGGCCGCGGCCGAATCGGGCTCCGGAGCCTTGCGCTGTGCGCCGCTGCTCATCCCCGCGCCGGTGCCAATGCCGGGGCCTCCTGCCAGGTACGGGTACGCGGCCGCCTCGATACCGGCGGGCGGCGGTGGGGATCCGGCTGCCGGCGTCGAGGCCGGCGCGGATGCCGGAGTCGAAGCCGGGGCAGAAGACGGCGTCGGGGCCGCGGCGCTCGCCGCAGAAGGGCTACTTGTCACCGCCAGCGCCCTGGGCGCTTCGGGCAGTGGTGCGGCCGCCACGGCCGGGGCCGCGGGTGCGGGTTGGATCGCGGCCAGCGAAGCCAGGCTTGCGAGGGCTCCCGCAAACCCCAGGGTGGAGGTCGCGACGAGGATCGCGATTTGGGGCGCGAAGGCTTGAATGGCCTCGAGGGCGTGGCCGAGCTCGTCGGCGATGAGGGGCCCGATGTCGGCTAACAGGTGGGTGATCGCCCCGATCGGGTCCGTCTGAAAATCCTTGAGGTCGCGCGCGAAAGTCTTGAATATCTCCAGGAATCGGTTTATCCACCAACTCAGTTGGTAGGGGTTGCCGGAGTCATCGTCGACGATGTCGTCATCGCCGCCATCGCCCTCGCCACCACTGTCGTCGTCGGCGTGCATGATCACCGGCGCCGGATCAGCCTGCGGTGCCGCGGCCAGCGCCGTGGTGGAGACCGCTTGATAGGTGGACATCGTGGTGGCGGCCTGGACCCACATCCGCGCATAGTCGGCCTCGTTGACCGCGATCGGGATGGTGTTGATCCCGAAAAAGTTGGTCGCCGTCAACACGCCGTGGACGACGTGGTTGGTCGCCAGTTCCGGCAGGGTCGGCATCGCGGCCAACGCCACGGTGTAGGCGGCGGCAGCCGTCGCGTGCTCGGCAGCCATCGACGCGCTGTCGGCACTTGCCTTCATCAGCCACGCCAGGTAGGGCCCATGTGCGCTCACATACGCCTCGGCGCTCGGACCCTCCCACGCGCCGCCCTGTACCGCCGCCAGCGTCGCGCTGAGTTCGTCTGCGGTGTCCGCATATTCCGCACTCAATGAACTCCATGCGCCGCTGGCCGCCAGCAAGCTGCCGGGCCCCGGCCCGCTGCTCAGCAACGCGGAGTGAACCTCCGGGGGCGATGCCATCCAAATCGGCGCGGTCATTCTCGGCCGCCCGCGATCAAAGGCGATACCGCCGGCGATGCGACTAATCCATGGGACAGAACCGGTAGTGCCATACCAGGACTCCTCGCGGGGGCGAGTCAACGACGCCTGGGCGTAGATGGCGCACGTATCAACCCCGTTAGGAGTCGGGTGGCAGTCCGAAAAAGTTCCGGCTCACGTTCAACTCATTGAAAATTCTGAGAAAGCCACCAGTGCGGCTGCTCCGGTGGCTAGGCCCTGACGGCGCTGACCAGGGTGTTGCGCGCAATCATCGGCCCGGCTTCGATTTCCGGTCCGGGAACCGGACGGCCGACCTCGCGCAGGTAGTCGGCCAAGGGGGTGCCGACCGCGGTCCATCCGTGCTGGCCGAACCATTCGGTGGCCGGGGCATGCTGCTCGTTGTAGACCAACTGGAAGAACACCCGCTTGTCGCCCTCGGCGGCGCCGCACGTTCCTCTTCGACGGCCGTCTCGAATTCGTCGGGCTTCAGCGGCGCGCCATCCTCGACGGCGACATGGCTGCCGGGACCGGCCAGGCCGTCGATGCCGGTGAACAGCTGCTCCTGCGCGGCGGCCGGGAGATAGATCAACAGACCCTCGGCAATCCACGCCGAGGGCTTGGCGGGATCGAAACCGCTGTCCCGCAGGGCTTGTGGCCAATCTTCCCGCAGATCGACAGCGATCTCCCGGCGCTCGGCGCGCGGCTGGTCGCCGTGGCCGCTGAGCACCTCACGCTTGAAATCGAGGACCTGCGGGCGGTCCAGCTCGAAGATCGTCGTCGCGGCGGGCCAATTCAGACGGTAGGCGCGCGAGTCGAGTCCGGCTGCCAGGATGACTACTTGCCGCGCGCCAGCCTCGGCGGCCCGCAGGAAGTACTCGTCGAAGTATTTCGTGCGAGCGGCCTGGAAGTTGACGAAGTGGTCGCCGAAGCCGGCGCTCTTGAGTTGGTGGTCGGGTTCCTTGCCGTCGAGAACGTCCGCCGACGAACCACCGACGGCTCGGCAGAAGATCTCCGCATACGGGTCGACGACCAGGGGGTTGGGCTTTTGCGCCTCCAACGCCCGCGCGGTCGCTACGAATAACGCCGTCGAACCGACACTTGTCGTGATGTCCCAGGTATCACCTTCGCTACGCACTCGCCCGACATTACGCGCCGCGCCGGGCGTCAGCCGTCCCCCGAATTCGTCACCGGCCAGGGTGGTCAGACCCGCCGCGGCGGCGGTCTCCCTGCGCGCCGGGACCGCGCCTAGACCAATGGGCGTCCCGTCCTGATCCGGCGGTCCAGGTCCCAGAGCAGGACGTTGAACGGGAACTGCCGGACGAACCGCGGCAGAAGCCCGTTCAGCGTTCGCAATACCGCAATCAGCCGGTCGAACCGACGTTGTTTGCCGGCGTCCCACGGCAACCGCATCTGGTCGCGGAATTGCTGCGGCAAAAACCCGGCGGTGATCAGCAGATTGAAACTGTCCAGCCGACGCTGCAGCCGGCGCGGCAACGCCACCCCGCGCACGCGGCCCGCGGCGATCGGATACAGGTAGTCCCGAACGGCGTCGTCGATGTGCATCTTGCTCAGGGACTCTTGCCAGTACCGGTCGAAGGCCGCCCGGTCCGTCGGCCACATCGCCACCGGCACCTGCAACGTGGTGGCCAGCGTCATGCCCTCGCGGTAGTGCCGATCGGCGTTCTCGCCCTCTAGCTCACCGATGAAAATCCGGTAGATGTCGACCCCGCCCTTGTACAAGCACGCCCCGACCCACAGTTGCAGGTTCAGGTCGAAAGCGTCATATTGCACTGGACTTTCGGCAGTGGAGTAGACCTGCGCGTGCGCCTTGTTCACCGCGCGGCGAAAGGCGTCCTTTTGCGCGTCGCTGCCGCCGGTGGCCACCGCCAGGTAGGTGAAGGTGGTCCGAGCCCGTTTGATCGGGTGCAGATCGACCCGGCCGCTTTCGACGCGACTCTCCATCACGCCATAGCCGACGCCGGGAAGCGCCAGTTGCATGATCACGTTGGCCGGACCGGCCAGCAGCGCCACGCCCATCAGACCTTCGTCGATCCCCCGCCTGCGCCCGCGCCGTGCGCGCCGCGGCAGGGGCGGGTCGGAGACCGGGCGCTCGACATGTGGAAGCGGCTGGTCAACGGCCTCCTGAATCGCCATCCGAAAACCTCCCGACGCTCGTGCGCTAAATGTGACAACGATTGTTTCCTGATATTGTCCGGGCATCGCGACGGTGTCAAGATGGTGCTCATGGCGCAGACCCCAAGCGAGCGTCCCTACCGCGGCGTCGAGGCCTCCCGGCGACTGGCCGAGCGGCGCGGCCGGCTGCTGGCCGCGGGCCTGGACTTACTGGGTGCCGACGAGCAGGATGCCTCGGCGTTGACGGTTCGCGCCGTCTGTGGCCGGGCCGGCCTGACCCCCCGTTATTTCTACGAAAGCTTCAGCGACAGGGACGGGTTCGTCGGCGCGGTCTTCGACTCGGTGATAGCCGACCTGGCCGCCACCACCCAGGCCGCGGTGGCGACGGTGCCGATCCCCGAACAGGCCCGCGCCGGCATGACCAATATCGTGCGGACCATCGCCGGAGATGCCCGCATCGGACGTCTGCTGTTCAGCACCCAACTCGCCGATGCCGTGATCGTGCGCAAGCGCGCCGAATCCAGCGCGCTGTTCGCGATGCTGTCCGGCCAGCATGCCGGCGACGTGCTGCGGATGCCGGCAAACGATCGCATCAAAGCGGGCGCGCACTTCGCGGTGGGCGGTGTCGGACAGATGATCAGCGCGTGGCTGGCCGGGGACGTGCGGCTGGAGCCCGACGAACTCGTCGATCAGCTGGCGTCGCTACTCGACGAACTCGCCCATCCGCGGCTGTACGGCCTCACGGGAACAACGGGAGCTGCCAAAGCCGCATCTTCGGATCCAGGAGCCACAGGCGCATCATGGTGAGTCGCAAAATGCGATGGGCTCCGGTGATCATGAAAATCGCCAGCGGCACCTCGATGCCCAGCGCCGTAACCACCGATAACCAGACATCATTGGGCCCGGCGGTCATCAGGTCGAACCACGCGTCGCAGATCAGCAGCACGCCTGAGGTGAACGCCGCAAACATCAGCACCTGGCGGCGAAAGTAACCGAAAGCCGCGGTCGCCACCATGAAGCTGGCCAACAGGATGTCGAAGCCGACCCAGGTCGCGGGCCAGTTGTGCGCGACGTAGTTGTCCGGCAATGTCTGGGAGAGATAGACCAGCCAGGGAATCATCGCGATCGAGCCACCGACCATCAGGCCCAGTCGGATGCGCCGTATCCGCGCCAGCAGCATCGGGTCGATCACTTCGCTGAGCGGTGCTTCCAGTCGCGTGATCAGGTCGCGCCGCTGCTCGGGTGTCAGCGCCTCGATCTGCTCATCGGTCAAAATGCCGTCGGTCATCGTGGACATCCCCCGGCTCGGCCACAGGTTTGCCGATCAGCCTACGGCCTGCGCCCGGGGTCGCCGGTCGGCAGCCGTCCTCGGAACGGCCTGGGTATCGCCGTCACCGAATTCCTTTACCCAGCAGGCGAACTCAAGCGTGACGCCGTCGGGGTCCAGGAAATAGAACGAGCGAACGTACACACCGGGATGCAGCGTCGCGGAGACCTGCATTTCGCTCTCGTCGTGGTTGAGTATCGGGCCAACCCGCACACCCTTGTCCTTGAGCCGCTGCCGATATGCGTCGAACTTCTCGGCCGGTACATGAAAGGCGAGATGGTTCATCGTGCTGACCGCGCTGGTGATGTCCCCGATGCCGGGGATGGCGTCCGGGGACGAGATGCCTGGCACCCGATCGGGTGCATCGGCGAACCAGAAGAACGCGACACAGTCGCCGTTGCCGGCGTCGAAGAAGAAGTGCTGGCCGCCACCGTCGGGCAGATCAAGCGATTTGATCAGCGGCATCCCGAGGATGTTGCTGTAGAAGTCCACGGTGCGAGCCATGTCGGAACACACCAGCGCAACATGATTGATCCCACCGAGTTCGAATTCGGTGTTGGTGTTGTTCGGCTTGATCATGCTGCGGCTCCCATCGATTGGAGGGCCTGGCCAAGATGCAAAACTGAATCTAACATCAGATTCAGTTTCGCTCCAGGGGAGGAACATCGGGTGTCGATCGCGGCGGAATCCAAAGGTCGGGGAAACCGGCCTGCCGAGTTCCCGACACACCGTGGCAGGCGGACGCAGGCCGCGATCGACGCAGCCGCGCGAACGGTCATCGCGCGCAAGGGAATCCTGGCGACGACCATTGCCGACATCGCCGCGGAAGCGGGCCGCTCGGCGGCGTCCTTTTACAACTATTACGACTCCAAAGAGGCGATGGTCCGCCAGTGGGCAATGCGTTTCCGCGACGAGGCCAACGAGCGAGCGCGCTCGGTCACCGGGCATGGCCTGTCCCATCGCGAACGCGCCCACGAGGCCGCCGCCGCGCACTGGCACACCTACCGCAACCGCCTCGCCGAGGTGATCAGCGTGTCTCAGCTGGCGATGGTCAACGACGATTTCGCACAGTACTGGGCTGAAATCTGCGATATCCCAATCTCTTTCATCGCCGATACGGTCCGTCGCGCCCAAGCAAAGGGCTACTGCGCGGGCGATGACCCGCAGCTGATCGCCGAGGCGATCGTGGCGATGTTCAACCAGTTCTGCTACATCCAGCTCAGCCGGGCAGACTCCGACGCGCTCGACGACCAGGCCTGCATCCAAACCCTCGCCAACATCTACTACCGGGCGATCTACTGGAAGGAAGGTCGCTGAGTTGACGCGTAACAGCGGCGGTGCAGGGGTTATCCGCGAGTTCGTCGGCGCTGACGTCGCCCACCGCCGGACGGGCCGGCGCGGGCGGACATCCGTGCCAAGGGCTGTACCACCGCGGCATGGGACGCAAGCCGAAGGTGGCCATGATCGCCACGCACTACCAGATCGACTTCTCCGAGCATTATCTCGCCGACTACATGGCCATCCGGGGTATCGGATTCCTCGGCTGGAACACCAGGTTCCGCGGCTTCGAAGCCAACTTCCTGCTTGACCACGCGCTGGTCGACATCGGCGTCGGGGTGCGCTGGCTGCGCGAGGTACAGGGAGTGGATACGGTTGTGCTGCTGGGTAACTCGGGAGGCGGGTCGTTGATGGCCGCCTATCAGTCGCAAGCCGCCGACCCGAATGTGACCCCACTGCAGGGCATGCGGCCAGCGTCCGGTCTGACCGAGCTGCCGCTCGCGGACGGCTACATCGCCACCGCAGCTCATCCCGGACGCCCCGAGGTGCTGACCTCCTGGATGGACGCCTCCGTCGTCGACGAAAACGATCCCGTCGCCAGCGAACCCGAGCTGGACCTGTTCAACGAGGTCAACGGGCCGCCATACTCAGCGGAGTTCATCACCCGCTACCGCTCGGCCCAGACTGCGCGCAACCACGCTATTACCGACTGGGCCGAGATGGAGCTCAAACGTGTTCGCGCCGCGGGGTTTTCCGACCGGCCGTTCTCCGTGATGCGAACCTGGGCCGATCCCCGCATGGTCGATCCCGGCATCGAGCCCACCAAACGTGCGCCCAACCTCTGCTACGCGGGTGTGCCGGCCAAGGCCAACCGCTCCGCCCAAGGCATCGCCGCGTCGTGCACACTGCGCAGCTGGCTGGGCATGTGGAGCTTGCGGGTGGCGCAGACCCGGGCCGAGCCCCACCTGAGCCGCATCACCTGCCCGACCCTGGTGATCAACGCCGAGGCCGACACCGGAGTGTTTCCGTCTGACGCCCAACGTATCTACGACGCGCTCGCCGGCACCGACAAGTCGCAAGCCTCGATCGAAACCGACCACTACTTCACCACCCCGGGCGCGCGCAGCGAGCAGGCGGATACCATCGCCAGGTGGATCAGCAAGCGGTGGCGCTGAGAGTTCTCGCCCACTTCGTTCCCGGTGACAAAGTCCTCGATTTCCTTGCCGCCGAGGCAGATTGGCTCGACATCCGATGGTGTGCCGCGGATGACGACGCGGGCTTCTACCGTGAGCTGCCCGAAGCCGACGTGATTTGGCATGTACTACGACCGTTGTCAGGCGGCGACCTGCGCCGCGGGGAACGGCTGCGGCTGGTGCACAAACTCGGCGCCGGGGTGAACACCATCGACGTCGAGACCGCGACGAGCTGCGGTATCGCGGTCGCCAACATGCCCGGCGCCAACGCACCGTCGGTGGCCGAGGGAACGGTGCTGTTAATGCTCGCCGCGTTGCGCCAGCTGCCGGCGCTGGACCGCGCCACCCGGCAGGGGCGTGGCTGGCCGCTCGATCCCGAGCTGGGCGAGACGGTCCGCGACATCGGCGGCTGCACCGTCGGGCTGGTGGGCTACGGCAATATCGCCAAGCGGGTGGGCGAGATCGTCGGAGCAATGGGCGCCACCGTCGTGCACACCAGTACCCGCGACGACGGGCGCCCCGGCTGGCGGCGGCTGCCCGAGCTGCTGGCCGATAGCGACATCGTCTCGCTGCACCTACCGTTGACGGCTGGCACCCATCATCTGCTCAACCGGGATGCGATCGCCTTGATGAAGCCCAGCGCGGTGCTGGTCAACACGTCGCGTGGAGCCGTCGTCGACGAAGACGCCCTTGTCGGCGCGCTGCGCGACCGGCGGCTGGCCGCCGCGGGGCTCGACGTTTTCGAGGTCGAGCCGGTCGCGTCCGACAGTGCGCTGTTTGACCTTGACAACGTCGTGCTGACACCGCACGTCACCTGGTACACCGCCGACACGATGCGGCGCTATCTGGTCGAGGCGGTGGCCAACTGCCACCGCCTGCGCGACGGCGAGCCCTTGGCCAATGTGGTCAACCAACCGACCGGTTATTAGATTAATGAGTGCTTGGCCGAAACGAACCCCGAAAAAATGGGAAGGCGACCAATGCCGATCGCAATAATTCCTGAGCATCAAGCCCTGGCGGACTCGGTGCGATCCCTGGTGGCGCGCATCGCGCCGTCGGAGGTACTGCACGCGGCCTTAGAAACAACACTTGAGACCCCGATCGAGAACCCGCCGCCGTATTGGCAGGCGGCCGCCGAACAAGGCCTGCAGGGTGTTCACCTGTCCGAGTCCGTCGGCGGACAGGGTTTCGGCCTCCTCGAGCTGGCCATCGTGCTGGCCGAGTTCGGCTACGGCGCCGTGCCCGGGCCGTTCGTGCCGTCGGCGATCGCCAGCGCGCTGATCGCCGCGCACGACCCGGAGGCCAAGGTGCTCGCCGACTTGGCGTCCGGCGCGGCCATCGCGGCCTACGCGCTGGATTCCGGGCTGACCGCGACCCGGCAGGGCCGCCCCGGTGAGGAAGTGCTGGTGATCCGAGGCGAAGTCCGCGCGGTTCCCGCCGCGGCGCAGGCGTCGG
Organism: uncultured Actinomycetota bacterium; assembly: GCA_963832935.1. GTDB lineage: Bacteria > Actinomycetota > Actinomycetes > Mycobacteriales > Mycobacteriaceae > Mycobacterium. The sequence goes on along the minus strand of CAWHWA010000002.1, from coordinate 134,848 downwards.
TGCTGGTGCTCCCCGTGGCGATCGACAGTGGTGACGAGTGGATGGTGCTGCGCGCAGACCAGCTGGAGATCGAGCCGGTGAAAAGTCTTGACCCGCTTCGGCCCATCGCGCATGTGCGGGCCAATGCCGTCGAGGTCGGCGATGATGCCGCCTTGAGCAACCTGACCATGACAACCGCGTACGCCGTGATGTCCACGCTGCTGTCCGCCGAGGCGATCGGTGTGGCGCGCTGGGCGACCGATACGGCGGCGCAATACGCCAAGATCCGGGAGCAGTTCGGCAGGCCGATCGGCCAGTTCCAGGCCATCAAGCACAAGTGCGCAGAGATGATCGCCGACACCGAGCGGGCCACCGCGGCGGTGTGGGACGCTGCCCGCGCGATCGACGATGCCAGCCAAAACGATGGGGACATCGTCGCTTCCGGAGTCGAGTTCGCCGCCGCCGTGGCCGCGACGCTGGCACCCGCGGCCGCCCAGCGGTGCACGCAGGACTGCATCCAGGTGCACGGTGGCATCGGCTACACCTGGGAGCACGACACCAACGTGTACTACCGCCGGGCGCTGATGCTGGCCGCCTGCTTCGGTCGCAGCTCGGAATACCCGCAGAAAGTGGTCAACACCGCGACCACCACCGGCATGCGCGCGGTGGACATCGACCTGGATCCCGAGACCGAAAAACTGCGGGCAGAGATCCGCTCCGAGGTCGCCGCGTTCAAAGAGATGGATCGCGAATCGCGCACGGTGGCACTCGCCGAGGGTGGCTGGGTGTTGCCTTACCTGCCCGCGCCGTGGGGCCGGGCCTCCGGCCCGATCGAGCAGGTCATCATCGCCCAGGAGTTCAGCACCGGGCGGGTCAAACGGCCGCAGGTCGGCATCGCCGCGTGGATCATTCCGTCGATCGTCGCGTTCGGAACCGAGGAGCAAAAGCAACGGTTCCTGCCGCCGACGTTCCGCGGCGAGATGATCTGGTGCCAGCTGTTCTCCGAGCCGGGCGCCGGATCGGACCTGGCTGGGCTGACCACCAAGGCGACCCGGGCCGACGGCGGCTGGCGCATTACCGGCCAGAAGATCTGGACCACCGCCGCGCAGTACTCGCAATGGGGTGCGCTGCTGGCCAGGACGGACCCGTCGGCACCCAAGCACAACGGCATCACCTACTTCCTGCTGGACATGAAGAGCGAAGGTGTCACGGTCAAGCCGCTGCGTGAGCTCACCGGGAACGCGATGTTCAACACCGTCTACATCGACGACGTGTTCGTGCCCGACGAGTGCGTGCTGGGCGAGGTCGACCGCGGCTGGGAGGTCAGCCGCAACACGCTGACCGCCGAGCGGGTATCGATTGGCAGCAGCGACGCGAACTTTCTGGCGACCCTGCCGCGAGTTCGTCGACTTCGTTCGCGACGGCCAGTTCGACCAGGTCGCACAACACCGGGCCGGGCAGTTGATCGCCGAAGGGCATGCCGCCAAGGTGCTGAACCTGCGCTCGACGCTGTTGACGCTGGCCGGTGGCGACGCCATGCCGTCCGCGGCGATCTCCAAGCTGTTGTCGATGCGCACCGGACAGGGCTACGCCGAATTCGCGGTGTCCTCATTCGGCACCGACGCCGCCATCGGCGACCCGGATCAGTTGGCGGGCAAGTGGGGCGAGTATCTGCTGGCCAGCCGGGCCACCACGATCTACGGCGGCACGTCGGAAGTGCAGCTCAACATCATCGCCGAGCGACTGCTGGGCCTGCCCCGCGACCCCTAAACAAAATCCATGCCGACCCGAGGCCGGTCTCGGATCGGCATGGACGTCTTTAGAGGTGAGGCCACGCCGGCCTGAGAGTGTCAGACCGGCGTGGTTTCCCCCCTCAATGCGGGCCGGCCAACCTATGACTCTGGCAGGACGAGGCTGGCCGACCTCACGCTATTGGTCACCACTGGTCACCACCAAGGGCGCCAAAAGCCTCCGTGACCCCAACCGTGGCCCCAGCCACCGTGACCCCAGCCGCGGCCAAAGCCACCGCCGTGACCCCAGCCGTGGCCAAAGCCACCGCCGCGGCCGAAGCCTCCGTGACCCCAGCCACCGTGGCCTCCGCCCCCATGACCCCAACCGGGCCGTTCCGGGAGCAGGCCCGGGCCGAGCGGTGCGCCGCCATGCGGCCCGACAGTTTCGAAGCTTGTGGCAGGGGCGGGCGCCGGTGCGGCCTGCGCCGCCGGAATGCCGCCGAACAACATCGCGCCCGCCACAGCGCTGGCGCCGACTGCACCAGCGGCCGCGCCGCGGATCGATCGCAGTGTATTCATTTTGGTGAGCTCCTTCCGAGACCTCAGTTCCCCGACATTCTGGACGCTACGCATAAATTCCTAGGCAAACAATGGAAATGGCACTAATTCCACCTGTGAATTTGATGTCAGTCTCAGCTTTTCACCCATCGCACATTTCCGTATCAGCGTATTCGATTTCCGCATTTCCATTAATCCGTCATTTACGCCATTCAGGATATTCGCTCGATACTGAGATCAGTACTCACTGATTGCGTCGAATGCCCAGTACAAACCCACTCTACTGAGCTACTGAGATACGGATTTGCGCACTTCAGTACATCACTATTGTCGTGTCAATAAGCTCGTCCAGTTAGTGATCTGACCCACTGTCATTGCCCAAATAGATAGGCAGGCGGCCGGATTTAATCCGGCTAAGCAGTAATCGGCATGCCGCGCAATCATATTTCTGACAGCTACTTTAGTGGAATTCGCGGCACGAAACCGCTGGTGGGGCCCCTCATCACGACCGGGTTCGTGCGGGCCGCGTTGGGTCCGCCCGGTGACACCCGACGCCGCGCGACGCGACTTACGCTGGGGTCAGTGAGACAATCGATAGAAGTCATGCAAGCACTGATCTACTGATTGGCACCCACGGGAGGGACGTCGCCGCAGTGAGCTTCAACCCCGGCCACATCGGACCCGGCGCCGGACCGTTCCGCGCGCAGATGTCCGCTGCGACCCCTCCCGGAGATGGCGCACCCACCGAACGCCTCACCGGCTTCCGACAGCCGCGCCCCCAACGACTGGTCGCCGAGCCGGTGGATCCCCAGCCACGGGAGCGGTCGGCAGGCGAGCAGCCGGCACGGATCCAGCGGACACGTCGCACCGTCGACCTCCCGGCCGCCACCCACCGAGCCCTCGACATCTGGCAGCGGGAAGCCGCCGACCGCCTTGGTGTCGCGCGCGTGACGGGGCAAGAGGTGCTCACCGCGCTGATCGACCAACTGCTGGCCGACCCCAAACTCGCGACGCAGATCGTTCGCGCCATCCAGGACCGGCGCTGAACCGCTTGCCGCTAGTCGACCTCCATCTCGCGTAGCTCGCGCTTGAGGATTTTGCCGGTCGGGTTGCGCGGCAGCTCTTCGAGGAAGATCACTTCCCGCGGCACCTTGTAGCGGGCCAGGTGGTCGCGCACATAGTGCTTGATTCCGTCTTCGTCGACGTCCGCGTCGCCCTTCTTGACCACGAACGCGCGCAGCCGGTGGCCGTACTCCTTGTCCTCGACACCGATCGCGGTGGCCTCCACCACGTCGGGATGCCCGCTGATCAGGTCCTCGACTTCGGCCGGGAAGACATTCTCGCCGCCGGACACGATCATCTCGTCGTCGCGGCCGCTGACATACAGCAGGCCGTCCTCGTCGAAGTAGCCGACGTCGCCCGAGGACATCAGGCCGTCGATGATCTGCTTGTGACCGCCACCCGTGTAGCCCTCGAACGGGAAGGCATTGCCGACGAAGATCCGTCCGACGTCGCCCTGGGGCAACTCATTGCCGTTGTCATCGAGGATCTTGACCTTCACACCCTTGACCACCGGACCGACCGTCGACGCGTTCTTTTCCAGGTCCTCGGGCCGGGCGATGGTCGCAAAGGCGATCTCGGTCGAGCCGTACATGTTGTAGATGACCGGACCGATGTCCTTCAGTGCGCGGTTGGCGAGCTCGGCGCCCAATTGGGACCCGGACACGAAGATGATTTTCAGGCTGGACAGGTCGGGCTTGGTGTCCATCTTTTCCAGCGCATCGAGGATGCGGGACAACATGACCGGCACCACGACCATGGCTGTCACCTTGTGCTTCTCGATGTCTTCCAGCACCAGCGGCGGCTTGAACTTGCGCCGCAGCACCAGCGTCGAGCCCAGGAACATCGCGATGGTGGCGTGCAGATAACCCAGCGCGTGGAACATCGGCGCCGGCAGCGAGGTGATCTCGTTCGCCTTGAACGGAACGTGCGACAGGATGCCGCCGACCGGTGCCAGGGTGGGCGGGGTGCTGCGGTTCGCGCCCTTCGGGGTCCCGGTGGTGCCGCTGGTCAGGATGATGATCGAGGCGTGCTTGGCGGCCTTGGGGGCGGGCTCCTTGCTACTGCGCTCGATCAGCTCGGCGAGCGTCTCGTCGGTGCTGCCCGACGGCTCGTCGCTGTCCGGGTTGACGCCGAGCGCCCGTAGCTTGCCCAGCTCCGGCTCCGCTTTGCTGACGGCCTTGGTGTACTCGTCGTCGTAGATGATGACCTTGGCGCCCTCGCGCTCGGAGACCTCTTTGATCTGCGGCCCGGAGAATTCGCTGTTGAGCAGGATGATGCGGGCGCCGACCCGGGCCGCGCCGTAGTTGGCGATGACGAACCAGCGGTGGTTGCGGGCCAGGATCGCGACGCCGTCACCGCCCTTCACGCCCTTCTCGATCAGGCCGTTAGCCACCGCGTGGGCGGCTTCGTCGAGCTCCCGGTAGCTGAACGCGCCGTCTTCGTCGATCAGTGCGGCGCGGTCGGGCGTGCGCCTGGCGTTGTGCGAGGGCAGCATGCCGAACTCGCCCCACTTGGCGATGTCCGTCACCAACCCCGCGTAGTTCTGCGGCGCCTCCAGCCGAAACGCGCCCGATTCGAAGATTTTGCGCACGTAGTGCAATTCAGCCGCACCGCGTTCGACGTACTGCTGGAGCTTTGAAACGGCTTGCCCGGGCAGGCCAGGAAGGTTAGGCATAACCTCACCATATGTGACGCGGGTCGCATCGCGGCCAGAAAATTTTCCCGGAATTACGATGAACCTCATGACCGGTCCGGCGTCATTTGAGGTAGCCGGGCACCACGTCACCATCACCCATCCGGACAAAGTTGTGTTCGAGCGCCGAGGCGACACCAGGGCCTACACCAAGCTCGACCTGGTCCACTATTACCTCTCGGTCGCCGACGGAGCGTTGCGGGGGGTGGCCGGCCGGCCGATGATCCTCAAGCGCTTCGTCAAGGGAATCTCCGAAGAGGCCGTGTTCCAGAAGCGCGCGCCGACGAAGCGGCCGGACTGGGTCGACGTTGCCGAACTCCACTACGCGCGGGGCACGTCTGCCGCGGAGGCAGTCATCCACGACGCCGCCGGGCTGACGTGGGCGGTCAACCTCGGATGCGTGGACCTCAACCCGCATCCGGTGCTCGCCGACGACCTCGATCACCCCGACGAACTGCGTGTCGATCTGGACCCGATGCCCGGGGTCGAGTGGCAACGGATCGTCGACGTGGCATTGGTGGCCCGCGAGGTGTTGGAGGACTACGGCCTGGTCGCGTGGCCGAAGACGTCCGGGTCCCGCGGCTTTCACGTCTACGCCCGGATCGCCCCGCGCTGGGAGTTCCGTCAGGTCCGGCTGGCCGCCCAGACCGTGGCCCGTGAGGTCGAGCGGCGGGTGCCCGACGCGGCGACCAGCCGCTGGTGGAAGGAAGAGCGCGAGGGCGTATTCGTCGACTTCAACCAGAACGCCAAGGACCGCACGGTCGCCTCGGCGTACTCGGTCCGGGCCACTCCGGACGCCCGGGTGTCGACGCCGCTGCATTGGGACGAGGTCGCCGACTGCCGACCGGAGGCGTTCACGATCGCCACCGTGCCCGACCGGTTCGCCGACATGGGCGACCCGTGGGCGGGGATGGACGACGCGGTCGGCGAACTGGACCGGTTGCTGATGCTGGCCGAGGAACTGGGCCCGCCGGAGCGGGCGCCGCGGGGATCGAAAAAGCGTGCCGACGGCCGGCGCCAGTCGTCGAAGCCGCTCATCGAGATCGCCCGGACCAAAACCAAAGACGAGGCGATGGCCGCGCTGGACACCTGGCGCGACCGCCACCCCGCCGTGGCCGGGCGGTTGCAGCCGGCCGACGTGCTGGTCGACGGCATGCGCGGGCCGAGTTCGATTTGGTACCGGATCCGGATCAACCTGCAGCACGTTCCGGTCGATCAGCGCCCGCCGCAGGAGGAACTGATCGCCGATTACAGCCCCTGGGAGGGAAGTACACGCCGCCGGCTTCCCGGCCGGGTGCCGCGGGTGCGGGAGAATCGCCCCATGCCGGCGACTGATCAGCCCCTGGGTTTGCGCGAGCGCAAGACCCGCCAGGCCATCAGGCGCGAGGCGTTCCGCCCGAACTGTCGCCCACCGAGGCGATCCGCCGGGCCTACCACCGACGTCATGGCGCGTCTTCCCGCCGACCAGCTGGACTTCGAGAACACCCGGCAGCGGCTGATGTTCTCGATACCCGAGCTCAAGGCCGCCATGTACGACGAGTACTACCGCACCGTCAACGTCGTCGCCGAGTTTATCAGCCGCCGAATCGGCCGTGCCGCAGACGATTTCGAGGTCCGGGTGTTCGCTGGTGCGCTGACCGGCGCCATGATGGCCGCCTTCGACGGCGCACCGCAGACGGCCGAGACGATCCACCGGGCCCTGGACTTCGTGGACGCCGGCATGCGGCTGGGCTGAGCGCGCAAAACCGCGCGGCGCTGCAGGTCAGAGTCGGCAACGCGATACTCTCACGCGATGCGACAGGGTTGGAATCGGCGGGGGTTCTTGCAGCTCGCCGGGGCCGCGGCGGCCGCCGCGGCAGCCGGGGCGTCCGGGCTCTCATCGGGGTGCTCCTCGCCCAAACCGACGCCGGGCGCCGCTGGCGGCGAAGGGGTGACGATCACCCACCTTTTCGGTCAGACCGTCATCAAGCAGCCGCCCAAGCGCGTGGTCAGTGCCGGCTACACCGAGCAAGACGACCTGCTCGCGGTGGGCATTGTGCCGGTCGCGGTGACCAACTGGTTCGGTGATCAGCCGTCCGCGGTGTGGCCGTGGGCCCAGCCCAAGCTCGGCGGCGCGCAACCCGTGGTGTTGAACCTGGACAACGGAATTCCCGTCGACCAGATCGCCGGTCTGAAGCCCGACTTGATCGTGGCCATCAATGCCGGCCTAGACGCCGACACCTACCAGAAGCTGTCCGCGATCGCTCCGACCGTCGCGCAGTCCGGCGGTGACGCCTTCTTCGAGCCGTGGAAGGACCAGGCCAGCACGGTCGGCCAGGCGGTGTACCAGGCCGACCAGATGAAGTCGCTGATCGATGCCGTCGACAAGCAGTTCGTCGCTGTCGCCCAGAATCATCCGCAGTGGAAAGCCAAGAAGGTGTTGCTGATGCAGGGCCGCCTGTTCCAGGGCACCGTCGTCGCCACCGCGGCGGGCTGGCGGACCGACTTCCTGAACCAGATGGGTCTGGTGATCTCCGACAGCATCAAGCCTTTCGTCACCGATCACCGCGCCGTCATTCCCCGCGATCAGATCAAAGCGGTGCTCGATTCCGCCGACGTGGTGATCTGGACGACCGAGAATCCGGACGACCAGAAGACGCTGCTGGCCGACCCCGAGATAGCGGGATCGCAGGCGACCGCGCAGAACCGCCACATCTTCACCACCAAGGACCAGGCCGGCGCGATTGCTTTCGCCTCGGTTCTGAGCTATCCGATGGTCGCCGATCAACTGCCCCCACAGATCAGCAAGGTCCTCGGATAGCTGCCCGCGGCGGGCCCTCCACTTTGAGCGTTCGCTAAGGCAGCTCTGGCAGAGTTCGAAAATCCCGCGCCGCCCCCTCCCGCCTGCCCCGATTCCGGGGTTACCGTCGAGTAATGAGCGTGACGGATCTCCCTGCGGACCTGCCCACCGAACTGGTCGGCAATGTCGTTCTCGACTACGGCGATCAGGCCCTCTTGGTGCAATGTGGCAGCACCGCTGAGGTATTGGCCTGGGCGGACGCGTTGCGCGCGGCGGCGCTGCCCGGTGTGCTCGACATCGTTCCCGCCGCCCGCACGGTGCTGGTCAAGCTCGACGGCCCCCGGTATCAGGGAGTCATCCGTCAGCGGCTACGGAAACTGCGGGTCACCGCCGATGCGCCCGCCCCGGCGGAGCGCACCGCCGACGTGGTGATCGACGTCGTGTACGACGGCCCGGACCTCGCCGAGGTCGCCGGCCACACCGGGCTCACCACCGCACAGGTGATCAATGCCCACACCGCCACCTTGTGGCGAGTCGGATTCAGCGGATTCGCACCAGGTTTCGCGTACCTGGTCGACGGCGACCCGCGCCTGCGGGTGCCGCGCCGCGACGAGCCGCGGACCTCGGTGCCGGCCGGCTCGGTAGCACTCGCGGGCGAATTCAGCGCGATATATCCACGCCGGTCCCCCGGGGGCTGGCAACTCATCGGTCATACCGACGTGGTCCTGTGGGACCTGGTGCGGTCCGATCCCGCGTTGCTGACGCAGGGCATGTGGGTTCAGTTCCGGGCCGCGTAGAGGAGTACACCGTGACAACCCTTGAAATTCTGCGCACCGGACCGCTCGCCGTTGTCCAGGACCTCGGCCGGATCGGGCAGGCCCACATCGGCGTCGGCCGGTCCGGCGCCGCCGACCGCCGCTCGCACAAGCTCGCCAACCGACTGGTCGCCAACCCCGCCGACCGCGCCACCGTCGAAGTGACCTTCGGCGGTTTCGCGGCCCGGGTGCACGGCGGCGATGTCGACATCGCGGTGACGGGAGCCGACACCGACCCTTCGGTCAACGGAATCAAGTTCGGCACCAACAGCATTCATCATGTCCGTGATGGCCAACTGATTTCGCTGGGCACCCCGCGGGCCGGCCTACGGACGTATCTGGCGGTGCGCGGCGGCATTTCCGTGGAACCGGTCCTGGGCTCTCGAAGCTACGACGTGATGTCGGAGATAGGGCCGTCCCCGCTGTCGCCCGGAGACCAACTGCCGGTCGGCGCGCATACCGACGAGTACCCCGAACTCGACCAGGCTCCCGTCGCGGCCATCAGCGGCGACACGGTCGAACTGTTGGCGGTCCCCGGGCCACGCGACGACTGGTTCGTCGATCCCGACGTCCTGGTGCACACCGACTGGGTGGCATCCGATCGCAGCGACCGAGTCGGGATGCGGCTGGTCGGCCGCCCGCTGCAGTACCGCTTCCCCGACCGGCAGCTGCCCAGTGAGGGTGCCACCCGGGGCGCGATTCAGGTGCCGCCCAACGGATTACCCGTAATCCTGGGGCCTGACCACCCGATCACCGGCGGTTACCCGGTCGTCGGCGTGGTGATCGACGACGACATCGACAAGGTCGCCCAGGTGCGGGCGGGTCAGCGGGTGCGGCTGCATTGGGCGCGGCCACGGTCTCCGGTCGGCCCCCAGTCGCACTCGGGTTGATCGAGTTCGCCGCCTCGGAGTGCGAGCCCGCCCACAAGCCTGTAGACAAGAGGGGTGCACACCCGGGTACTCACCGCCCGCCTCGTCCACACTGCCGATCTTGACAGCGACACCAGGCAGCGCATCCACCAGATGGTCACCGACGCCTTCGCCGGTCGTTTCACCGAGAACGACTGGGAACACGCCCTGGGCGGTATGCACGCCCTGATCTGGCAGCACGGCGCAATCATCGCGCATGCCGCAGTGGTCCAGCGGCGATTGTTTTACCAGGGCAACGCGGTGCGTTGTGGTTACGTCGAAGGAGTCGCGGTGCGAGAAGATCACCGCGGCCAGGGGCTGGTGCACGCCCTGCTAGACGGAGTCGAACAGGTGATACGCGGCGCCTATCAGGTGGGGGCACTGAGTTCATCGGCCCGGGCCCGCAACCTCTACGCGGGGCGGGGTTGGTTGCCCTGGCATGGCCCGACGTCGGTGCTGACCCCGACCGGGTCGACGCGCACGCCCGACGACGACGGAACGATATTCGTCTTCCCGGCCGTGATCAGCCTGGACACTTCCGCGGAACTGATGTGCGATTGGCGCGCGGGCGACGTCTGGTAGCCCGGGCTACACGTGTGTTGGGCTCGACAGGATCGAAACTAGACGGACACCTGCCTACGCACTGCCGCAATGTACGGCCTGACCACCGGCCCGACACGTGAGGTCATCGACGGGCAGATCAAGGTCATCAGCCGCGACTGGATGGAAGTCGCCGACCTCGCTACGCCGACGGCAGCGCAGCGGAACCTCCTGTGGCACACGCAAATTTGAAATATGCTCGCGGGCCACGCGGCGGTTGGTTTTCGAGTTGGGTGTCGGAGATGCGCGCGATATGACATTCAAAAACTCGAACCACAGCGACCAGAAGTTTCATGATATCGAATCCCATGGCAGCGCTAGAAGCGGCTAACCTGACTAAAAAGTAGGATCGCGTGCCCAATTTGGCGCCGATCGCAATATCATCCGCACCTCGATATCGCCTTGAATAAACGTGAGGACGCGCACTCGATGACAACGCGGTTGCAGGAAAACGCTTCTCGGCCAGTGCTGTTGCTGGTTCACGGCGCCTGGTTCGGTGGGTGGAGTTGGGACGATGTGCGCCTACATCTTACGTTTAGAGGCTGGCGGTCGGAAACCGTTGAGCTACCCAGCGTGGCCCACCCAGGAAGCACACGCCTTGGGCTTTTCGATGATGCAGAAGTGGTCCGTCAACGTATCAAAGAAATTGGCGGCCCCGCAGTGGTCGTCGCCCACTCCTACGGAGGTGCGGTTGCAACTCAGGCCGCAGCCGCTCTGCCCAATGTACGACATCTGGTTTACGTCTGCGCATTTCAACTTGACATAGGTGAATCTGGGCTTGGCCTCATCGGCAAGCCACCCGATTGGTGGAATGCCCACGGAGAGGTCATGACTGTGCGCGACCCTGCAAAGATCTTCTTTAACGACATGCCGCAAGACGCCGCGGTTCGAGCGGTCGCCCGCCTCCGACCGGTCAGCCTGTGCACGGCCACCCAGCCGTTGACCGCTGCTGCTTGGCGCACTGTCTCGTCTACGTACATCGTTACTGGTCGTGACAATGCCATTGCTCCCATGCACCAGGAGGTGCTGGCATCGCGCTCCACCTACGTTCGCCACCTGCCGGCCGGTCACGTGCCGCAGCTGTCAATGCCCGCCGCCCTCACGGACCTCATCGTCGAGGCAGCGAACACTCCTGCCGATTCCGGCGCAACCCATGCCTAGTTCCACGCGAAGAGGTTCGGATCTCATCTGATAGGTGACGACGCATCATCTAACGAGCAAATCAGCGCCAGCGGGCAATGGCTGTTGGTGTAAAGCCATGCACAAAAGCAGAATTGGTTCGGTAACCAGTTGTCGTCGCCCGCGCTCTGGTGGCGTGCTAGCGCGACTCAACCGTCGAATTGGGACTGCAATATTCTCCCTCGACGGAAGTTCAGTGTGGGTCGCCGAATCGGTTATTTGCACCAGGCGCGGAAAGGGTTCCTGCCTGCACCCTCAGTCGCACATCTGCTCAGAATGAGCTTCTATGAGGTGGAACGGGGGGTGCAAGGAGACGACATCGCCCATCGCGAACCCGGCCGACTTGATCAGCATTTCGAACTGCGGCAATTCACGTTCCTGACCGGTGAAAGCGGCTAGCATCGCCATGTCCATCAGCGTTGCGCTTAGGGGCGTAGCAGTAGTGATCACCATTTCTACGATGAAGATTCGTCCGCCGGGTTTAATAGCGGCACGGATGTTCGACAAGACCTTCACGCACGTTTCGTCGTCCCAGTCGTGTAGAACGGACTTCAGTATGTAGATGTCCGCCGCGGGAACCTTCTGGAAAAAATCTCCGGCAATACCGGTCATCCGCTTTTTAAGTCCTTGGACGTCTGCCGCTTCCTCAACTCCCGGTATTACTTTGGGGAGGTCGAGGACGGCCCCTTCGAGCTCCGGATTACGTTGCAGCAACTCGGCGATAAAGGCCCCATCCGCACCTCCGACGTCGACCGCGAACTGCGCGGCCCCGACGTCTATGGCCATGACCGCCTCGCGGATAACGGGTTTCGAGAAGTTCGTCATTGCGGCGCTAAACATCCGTGCTTGGTCCTCGTGTGCTGCGAAGTACTCAAAGACGTTGCTGCCCAGGGCATCGATCACGTGCGTTTTGCCCTCTCGCACGGTTTCGGGCATCAACAGATTAGGGAGCCAGAACGCGGGCCCCGGGGCGGCCTGCGCGTAAAACTTCAAGGAGAATGGCGAATCTTCGTGCAGGACATCAAGAAGCGATGTACCGACAAATTGGTTCGTGTCGGCTTGGTACGCCAAAAACCCCAGTGCCGCACCTGCGCGCAGTAATCGGTATGTCATGGCGGGATCGCTGGACTCGCGCGCAGCGATCTGATCCGCGGTCAGGGCGGCAGAACCGTGTAGGTGTTCAGCAACTGATAGCAGCGCAAGGGTACGGACAACCTGGCTGCTCAAAGAAATCATGATTATTTCGAATACTTTGTCGTAATCGTCACGTGTGGCGACGTGTTCGTTGGCTTTCTGCATGTGGCCGTTTAGAACCCTTCTCTGACGATGTCGTACCGGCGGCCAGCGACGACGTCTCAAGCGGCGAACGCTCCAGGAAACGATCGACTCGATGACACGTTGTGAGGTAACAGTGGTGCGTACAGACACGCGGCGCAGGCCTGCAGCCGTGAGCGGGCCATCGAATTCGGCCGAGGGAACGTGCCCGTCCGCCGAAAGGAAGATCCATGGCAAGGTCGTCCAAGGCCCTGCCTACTGAGACCGGAATGCTCGTCGTGCGTTCGTGTTCACTATTCAAAGAAGTCTCCACGTCGGTAAAGATCGCTGCAGACTGCGGCGCATTACAACTGAACTTGCAGACACCACACTCGCAGACCACATGCGCTGCCCTGTGGCAAGGTGGGCTTCCCGTCGCTGCAACTCTTTTGCAAGGGTACGTGTTTCGCACTGCCCCTGGCGGCATCAAGGATATGAAAGTTATAGAGGACGTACTTAGATAATTCGAATGGCAAAACGTAGGGTGTCCGTCGATCTGGACGGGTGAAGTGGACGAAACCAGCCGCCGGCAAGTACGGCGATGGCGAGACACCGCTGCCGATCGATGGTCCCCCGCTACCTCGCGTTATGTTGGTCCGGCCCAAGAGGCAGACCCCTGCGATGGATGTCGGCGACGAATTGATGGACGAGTGTGTCTGACGGCGCAGCCACGATTGCTACGACATCGCGGCTAATCGCAGGCTGTAACCGGCGCACGGTTCCTGCAGGCCGCGGTGGCAACGCCGATACCGGCACAACGGTGACTCCCATCCCCGCGGCGGCCAGTTGTGCAGCCGTACGCTGACTGCGAGTGCGCAATACCGGATCGAGCACGACCCCGTGGCGCGCGGCCAGCTGGTCGACCCATGTCGGCCATCCCATGTTCTGTGTCGTAGTGCACGAACGGTTCACCTTCCAGGGCGGGAATCGGCACGCGGGATAGTTCGGCAAAGGGATGCCCGGCTGCTGCCACCACAACGAATTCCTCTGTGCCGAAAACTTCAACGTGTGCATCGGTGTGGGTGGGCCTGGGGCCGAAGGCAACGTCGGTCCGCCCCGCTTCGAGCAAGCTCGACCATGACATCAATGCTAGTGAACTCCGACAAATCGAGGTACACGTCGGGCCGCCGAGATCGCCACTGGCGCAACACCGGAAGCAAAAGCCATGCCGTCATCGTCTCTACCGCAGGAGATGCGTATTCGCCCCGCGCCCCCACGCGCGACCCGTTGCCCGATCTTCACCGCCTGCTCGGCGGCCCGCAACGCCACCCGCGCCTCTTCGGCTGTCGCCCTACCGGCGGCAGTGATACGCACACCCCGCCACAGCCTCTCCGCTACCTGGGCACCCAGTTCCTTTTCCAGGGAGGCGATCTGGTGAGACAAGTGCCGGCTGCGACATGTGCAGCGCCACGGCCGCCGCGCTGACTGAACCATGATCAACCAGCGCGACCAAACACTCTAGTGTCCGCAAAGTTGTCATTCGCACAATCTAGTCACAAATCGAAATCGTGGCGTGTTGCCACTGAAGAAGCTTAGTTGCCTTTAGAGCACAACGAATTCCACGAATCCCGCCGGCGGCCACGACGGACGCGCTGAACGCAAGGTCGCATTCATAGAAACTCACCATGCATTCGAAAGTTTCATGGTTGCCGACGGCACGGACTGCTGGATATCACTAACCTGGCGATAGAGCCGTGAACCGCTTGCCCCCTCTACCAGGGAGTTACGGCGCGCGGCGAAGTCGGCCGACCACAGCAAAGACCCACGACGATCGCAAGCTGCTTAGGGGGTTGACCGTGACCGGTGCTACGACCGCAGTGTGGAATCGTTCGGACTATATTCGGTTGCGGCCATGAGGCGTATAATGTTCTGCCGCAACGGATTTGATCCACCACCTAGACATCGGGTCTGGGGCTGCTGCGCATGACATTTCCGTTGACGTGCACGGCATGCGGCACAGAATTACGGTCGAGCGCGAAGTTCTGCGATGTGTGCGGGTCACCAACTGCGAGCGCGAGAACATCTGCTGAGTACAAGCAAGTCACGGTGCTATTTGCCGATGTCGTGCGCTCGATGCATGTCGCTGCCGCGGTGGGAGCGGAGCGATTGAGCGAGATCATGAGCGAGCTGATCAATCGGTCGGCGGCGGTGGTGCGGCGTTACGGCGGCACGTTGGACAAGTTCACCGGCGATGGTGTCATGGCAGTGTTTGGCGCGCCGACCGCGTTGGAGGATCACGCGTTGCGGGGGTGTTTGGCCGCGCTTGGTATTCAAGACGAGGCCAAACGCCTAGCCGATGAGGTCGGGCAGCAGGACGGAGTCGACCTGAATCTGCGTGTCGGCCTCAATTCGGGTCTAGTGGTGGCCGGTGAGATCGGTTCGGTTGGATTGACATACACCACGGTGGGTGAGGAAGTGGGCATGGCGCATCGGTTGGAGTCGATTGCGCCGCCCGGTGCGGTGATGATCGGCGCATCCACGGCACGACTAGTCGAAGGCGCCGCAACGCTCGGCGAATCCCAGTTGGTTCAGATCAAGGGTAGTGACGAGCCAGTGGTTGCCCGTCAACTTTTGGGTATCGGCGCCGAGCGGCAGCGGACCGCTTTCTCAGAGTCGACGCTGGTGGGCCGGAAGCGGGAGTTGGCCGCAATTGCGGCGATGCTGGATCGCTCGATCACTGGACGCGGTTCTGTGGTTGGTGTGGCGGGTCCTGTTGGTATCGGCAAGACTCGACTTGCCCGCGAAATCGTGCGGCTGGCGACAAGTCGTGGTGTCGAGGTGTTTTGCACCTTCTGCGAATCGCACGCGGCCGATGTGCCGTATGGGGTGATGACGCGCCTGCTGCGGGCGGTGGGACGGGTTAGCGATCTGGACGACCAGACCGCTCGAACGCGGATACGGGCCCAGAACACCGCTGCCGATCCAGAAGACATGCTCTTGCTTGATGACCTCTTGGGCATCGCCGATCCCAACGTGGTGCTGCCGAAGATCGCGCCGGATGCACGGCGTCGGCGGTTGACCTCACTGTTGAGTGCAACTCAGGCGGCTGGCTCTCAACCAGCGGTTCTTCTGGTGGAGGATGCGCACTGGATCGACGCGGTCAGCGAATCCATGCTGGCGGACTTTCTGGCCGTGACAACTCAGAGGCGCTGGCTGGTGCTCATCACCTATCGCCCCGAGTATCGCGGGTGCCTGCGGCAGGTTGCCGGTGCGAAGACTATTTCCCTGGCACCCCTGAGCAATGCGGAAACCGGCGCGTTGGTTGGCGAACTGTTGGGCTCCGATCCGTCTGTGAGCGAGATCGCCGAGATCATTGCCGGACGCGCGGCCGGTAACCCCTTCTTTGCGCAGGAGATTACTCGTGAGCTCGCCGAACGTCGGGTCCTGGCGGGCCAGCGCGGATCCCACGTGTGCGTGGAAAAGGTCGCTGAGGTCCGCGTCCCGGCGACGCTGCAAGCGACGATCGCCGCCCGCATCGACCGGCTGAGCCGTGCAGCTAAACGCACGCTTAGCGCAGCGGCAGTCATCGGGCACAGCTTCGGCTCGGATCTGTTGGGGAGCCTAGGAATTGATGGATCCATCGAGGAGCTAATCGCCGCCGAACTCGTCGACCACCTACAGTCCAATGAAGGGGCGGAATACGCATTTCGCCATCCGCTCATCCACACCGTGGCTTACGAATCACAACTGAAGTCCGATCGTGCCCGGTTACATCGAGAGTTGGCCGCCGCGATCGAAGCTCGTGAATCGGGCTCAGCCGGGCCCAAGGCTGCGCTGATTGCCGAACACCTCACAGCCGCCGGTGATCTGTACGTTGCCTTTAGCTGGCACATGCGCTCCGCGGCCTGGGCGGCCAAGCGCGACATCACCACGGCGCGGCGAAGTTGGGAGCGCGCCAGAGATATTGCCGATACGTTGCCCACCGATACCCCAAACCGGACAGCCATGCGCATCGCCCCGCGCACCATGCTCTGCGGAATCGCCTTCAAAGTCCCTATGAATGTTGCGGGTCGACGGTTTGGCGAGTTGCAGGAGTTGTGTACCGCCAGCGGGGATAAGGCGTCCCTGGCCGTCGCCATGGCGGGGCTGGTGGCTGAGCATTCGTTACGACGCAACCAACTGCGTCAAGCGTCACAACTGGCGTCGGAAGCGATGGCTCTCGCCAAATCACTCGCCCAACCGACTTTGACAGTGGGACTGTGTATGCCACTGCTGTACGCGAAGATGGAATGCGGTGAGTGGTCCGAGGTGCTGCGGTGGTCACACGAGATCATCGACCTCGCAGAGGGTGATGCAGCCAAAGGCAACTTTATTGTCGGATCTCCGTTAGCGGTCGCCTTTGCGACGCGAGCTGCTGCCAGGTGGCATTTGGGTAATGATGGATGGCGCACCGACATGCGCCAGGGGCTGGCACTGGCGCGCGATGCCGATCCCACTTCCTACGCCATGGTCGTCACCGCCTACATGGGAGGTGTACCGAACGGTGTTGTGAGCCCCAAAGACTCGGTGATCAATGAGATCGAGAGTGCACTGGCGATCGCCGAGCGGTGCGGTGATGATTCCGCGTTGACCATCACACGGGTGACGCTGGGCCTTGCGCTGGTACACCACCAAACGGTTGCGATGCGCCACCGTGGACAAACGCTCTTAGCCGAAGTGTTCCGGCAAGACGGATACGGCGCTAGCAATTCGCCAATCGTCGAGGTTTGCTTGGCACGGGAGAGGGCTCTTTGTGGAGAGCGTGAAGAGGCCATCTCGCTCATGCGCGCCGCCATTGACCGCCTGTTTCGAGAAGGAAGGCTGGCGTGGAGCGCGGCCACCACGGGTGCCCTGGTAGAGACGCTGCTCGATCGTGGAGCCGAGAGTGACGTGGCCGAAGCCGAAGCCGCTATCGAGCGTTTAGTGGCGGCACCTGGCGACCGTACGCGTGTTCGCGACATTTGGTTGTTGCGATTGCGCGCTCTGGTGGCGCGAGCTCATAACGATCATGCCTCGTATCGGGAACTTGTCCACCGCCATCAGACGATGGCGAAGTCCCTTGGCTATGAAGGGCATATCGAGTGGGCCGAGACGATGGTCTGCGCAAAATCGTCAAGGCAGTTTCGATTCGCGACAGCCGAGCTGACGCAGCGACCCGTCTAGCCAGATCATCGCGAGTACTGAAAAGCTGAACATTGGCCGAAGCGGGGCGAAATCTTCTACATCACGACATGATTCACCACAGCGCAATCAGCTACAATGAGCGTTGTCATTGCTTCGGGCCGCGCTGTTTGTGGTGCACGCCACACTGATTGACCGCCCTCACATTGTCGGCCGCCAGGTGGTGAGCGGAAATTCACGCCCGGGTCACTGCGGGCAGCGCCGCGGGCAACAAAGGATTCCTAGCGTAGTCGCCAAGAGCGATGACGATTGGAGTCCCATGAAAATCTCGCTGGGCCGTTCGCATGTCCTTTCGGACTGGGACCCCGAAGACACGACAGCCTGGGAGGCCGGCAACGACAAGATCGCCCGTCGCAACCTGATCTGGTCAGTGGCCGCCGAGCACATCGGCTTCTCGATCTGGTCGATCTGGTCGGTGATGGTCTTGTTCATGCCGGCGTCGGTGTATGGCTTCTCCGCCAGCGACAAATTCTTGCTCGGCGCCACCGCAACCCTGGTCGGGGCCTGCCTGCGGTTCCCCTACACGTTTGCCACCGCGAAGTTCGGCGGCCGCAACTGGACGGTGTTCTCCGCGCTGGTGCTGCTGATCCCGACCGTCGGCACCATGCTGCTACTGGCCCATCCGGGTCTGCCGCTGTGGCCGTACCTGGTGTGCGCGGCGCTGGCCGGCCTCGGCGGCGGCAACTTCGCGTCGTCGATGACGAACATCAATGCGTTCTATCCGCAACGCCTTAAGGGCTGGGCATTGGCGGTCAACGCCGGTGGCGGCAACCTCGGCGTGCCGCTGGTCCAGCTCGTCGGCCTGCTCGTGATCGCGGCCGCGGGAAACCGGCAGCCCTACTGGGTGTGCGCGATTTACCTTGTGCTGCTGGCGATCGCGGGCATCGGGGCCGCGCTTTACATGGACAACCTGCCGCAGTATCGCATCGAGATGAACACCATGCGCGCGGTGCTGGCCGAGCCACACAGCTGGGTGATCGCACTGCTCTACATCGGCACCTTCGGCTCCTTCATTGGGTTCTCGTTCGCGTTTGGCCAAGTGCTGCAGATGAACTTCATTGCCGGCGGGGAGAACACCGCGCAGGCATCGTTGCATGCCGCCCAGATCGCCTTCCTGGGACCACTATTGGGATCGGCGTCGCGGGTGTACGGCGGTAAACTCGCCGACCGCGTCGGTGGTGGCCGGGTCACCCTCGCCGTCTTCTGTTCGATGATCCTGGCCGCCGGAATACTGGTCAGCGCAAGTACTTTCGGTGGCCACGGCGCCGGTCGGACGCCCGCTGCGACGATGGTCGGCTATGTGATCGGCTTCGTTGCCCTGTTCATCCTGTCCGGCATCGGCAATGGGTCGGTGTACAAGATGATTCCGTCGATCTTCGAGGCGCGTAGTCACTCGCTGCAGATCGGCGAGGTGGAGCGCCGGCAGTGGTCACGTTCGATGTCCGGCGCGCTGATCGGACTCGCCGGGGCGATCGGCGCCCTCGGTGGCGTCGGCGTCAATCTGGCGCTGCGGCAGTCGTATCTGCACAGCGGCACGGCGACCTCGGCCTTCTGGGCCTTCGCGTTGTGCTACGTGGCCGCTGCGGTGCTGACCTGGGCGGTGTACATTCGCCGCCCACTCGAGGTCACCGCCCCGATCACACCGGAGGCTTCATCGCCCGCTCGGCTGGCTCATGTATAGCCGCGATATATGTGCCATTGCGATTCGGTAGAGAAGTCGCATAACACGAAATGTATTCCACCTCACACCGAATTTCACAGCCACCTTGGGGGCGGCGAATATTAACCGTCTTTGGGTGTGATTGTTGCCGGTGAGATCCCTTCTGATCTGCGATCTTTCGAGCTCTGGTAATTCTTCAGCGACTTACCAGATAACTGGGATTCAACTTACAGGCGAAATTGGTCCGATTGAGTTGACGGAGTTCGGTTCCGAATGTGAGCATCGGAACTACGGCAGGGCGTGCCTCTTAATTCGAGGCGCCCACAAGGGCATCGAAGGCCAGACGCACAACAGCTCTTCCCGCTTATCGGGTGGGCTGGCTGACGGTGTGGCCCGAGGTTTCTGTTGTGCGGTTGACGTGGGCGGCTCGACGAGAGGGATTCTTATGCCTGAGGTTGGCGGCGGTCCTTCATTTCAATGCGCCCAGACGATTTCGGTGAAGAGTGCAGATCGCATGGGCCGCAACCACCGCATCACGGACTGGAATCCCGAAGACACCGCGGCCTGGGAGGCCGGCGACAACAAGATCGCCCGCCGCAATCTGCTGTGCACGATGGCGGGCGACCATGTCGCCTTCTCGATCTGGAGCCTGTGGTCAGTGATGGCGCTGTTCATGCCGATGTCGGTCTACGGCTTTTCCGTCAGTGACAAGTTGCTGCTGAGTGCGGTTGCCACGCTGGTCGGCGCCTGCGCGCGCATCCCGTACACCCTGGGCATCGCCAGGTTCGGCGGCCGCAACTGGACCACGTTCTCTGCGTTCGTCCTGCTGATCCCGACTGTCGGCACCATCGTGTTGCTGTCCAACCCTGGGCTGCCGCTTTGGCCATATGTGTTGTGCGCGGGGCTAACCGGGCTGGGCGGTGGCAACTACGCGGCGTCGCTGGCCAACGTCAACGCGTTCTATCCGCAGCGACTGAAGGGCACCGCGCTCGCCATCAACGCCGGTGTCGGCAACCTCGGTGTCGCGGTGATCCAACTGATCGGCCTGCTGGTGCTGGCGACAGCGGGCCACCAGGCGCCGTACTGGGTGTGCGCCGTCTACCTGGTATTGCTCGCGGTGGTCGGTATTGCTTCGGCGCTGTTCATGGACAATCTCGACCACGGCATCGAGCTCAACCACATGCGGTCGATCCTGTTCGACCGCGACACCTGGGTGATCTCGCTGCTCTACATCTGCACCTTCGGCTCCTGGATCGGCTTTTCGTTTGCCTTCGGCCAGGTGTTGCAGGTCAACTTCCTGGCCAATGGCGAAAGCACCGCGCACGCGTCGCTGCATGCGGCCGAAATCGCCTTTGTCGGGCCGCTATTAGGCTCACTGGCGCGGATCTACGGCGGCAGACTGGCAGACCGCCGGAGCGGTGGCCGCGTCACCCTGGGCGTCCTGGGCGGCATGATTTTGGGCGCCGGGGTGCTTGCGGGCATCAGCACGTTGGACGACCGCAGCGGAACCACGCCGTCCACCGCGGTGATCGGCTACATCATCGGCTTCATGGTGCTGTTCGTCCTGTCCGGGATGGGCAATGGCTCGGTGTTCAAACTGATTCCGTCAGTCTTCGAGGCACGCAGCCGCTCGCTGGATGCCAGTGAAGCGGAGCGCCGGCAATGGTCGCGCGCGAAGTCTGGATCGCTGATCGGCATCTGCTCGGCGGTCGGGGCGCTCGGCGGCGTCGCAATCAACTTGGCACTGCGCGAGTCCTACCTGCGCAGCGGCACCGAAACGTCGGCGTATTGGCTGTTCCTGGCGTCCTACGTCGTCGCGGCGATCCTGACGTGGATGATGTATGTGCGCCGCCCTGTATCGGCGCCGGACGCGCCGAATTCGCTTCTCACAGCAGAACCCGCCCGAGTGTGATCACCACCGCAACCCGGGCAATGCGTCAGCAATCGTCAGGTAACGCCGCCGAAACGTCACAGGAATACACAGGTCGTATGGGGCAGCCCGGCTCACCACCGCTTACCGGTTACCGGATAGCGGTCACCTCGTCGCGCCGTTCCGAGGAGTTGTGCGCGTTGCTGAGCCGCCAGGGTGCCGAGGTTTCCAGCGCCGCCGCGATCAACATGATCGCGCTGCCCGAAGACGAAGAACTGCAAAGCAATACCGAAGCCGTCATCGCCGATCCGCCCGACATCCTAGTCGCCCACACCGGCATCGGGTTTCGCGGCTGGCTGGCCGCCGCCGAGGGTTGGGGTCTGTCCAACCAGCTCATCACGTCGTTGTCCAAATCGCGGGTCTTAGCCCGCGGGCCAAAAGCAACCGGGGCCCTGCGCGCCGCCGGCCTGCACGAAGAGTGGTCCCCGAAATCCGAATCCTCCCAAGAGCTTCTCAAATACCTGCTCGAATCGAATCTGTCCGGCGCGCGTATCGCCGTCCAGCTGCACGGAGCCGCCGATGCGTGGGATCCGTTCCCCGAGTTCATCGGGGGATTGAGCGCCGCGGGTGCCGAAGTGGTGCCCATCCGGGTGTATCGATGGAAATCCACCGCCATGGGCGGCAACTTCGACCAACTCGTCACCGGGATCGCGCGAC
Organism: uncultured Actinomycetota bacterium; assembly: GCA_963832935.1. GTDB lineage: Bacteria > Actinomycetota > Actinomycetes > Mycobacteriales > Mycobacteriaceae > Mycobacterium. The sequence continues at coordinate 112,824 of CAWHWA010000002.1, read as the reverse complement.
GACAGTTCGATGCGGTCAGCTTCACCTCGGCACCCGCAGCGGCGGCGGTCCTGGAACGCAGCCGCGACCTGAATATCGAGGACCAAGTGATCGAGGCGCTGCGCACCAATGTGCATGCGATGTGTGTCGGCCCGGTGACGTCGCAGCCCCTGCACCGCAAGGGCATTCCGACATCGGCGCCCGAACGAATGCGGCTGGGCGCGTTGGCGCGCCATATCGCCGAAAAGCTTCCGGTGCTCGGATCGTGCGCCGTGAAGGCCGCGGGACACGCGATAGAGATCCGGGGAAACTGCGTGCTGGTCGACGGTTCAGTCCAATCGCTGTCCGGATCCGGGATGGCGGTAATGCGCGCGCTGGCACACCGTCCCGGCGACGTTGTCGCTCGCGGCGATCTGCTACGGGTGCTCCCCGGCCATAGCAACGACCCACACGCTGTCGACACGGCCGTGCTTCGGTTGCGAACATCGCTGGGCGACAAGAACATTGTGGCAACAGTCGTCAAGCGCGGCTACCGGCTCGCGATCGACGAACCGGCGGGATTGCCATGAGCCTGATCCTGGCAGCGCACGGCACCCGCCGACCGGGCGGTGTCGCGATGATCGGCGACCTGGCGGCGCAGGTGAGCAGACTCCTGGGGCGCACGGTGCGGGTTGCCTTCGTCGACGTCCTGGGCCCCACCCCGAGCGAGGTACTTTCCGCGGTCGGCGGCCACCGAGCCGTGGTGGTGCCCGCATTTTTGTCCCGCGGCTACCACGTCCGCACCGATGTCCCCGCCCATGTGGCGGCCAGCGGGCACCCCAATGTCATCGTCACCCCGGCTTTGGGGCCGGGTGGGGAGATCGCCCGGATCGTCGCCGACCAGTTGATGAAATCCGGTTGGCGCCTTGGCGATTCGGTGATTCTCGGGGCAGCCGGAACATCGGATCCGATAGCCCGCGCGGACCTGCACACCACCGCGACGCTGCTGTCGGCGCTGACCGGATCACGAGTCAGCCTGGGATTTGCGGCCATTGGCGATCCGCATATCACCGAGGCCGTCGAGATGGCCAGGGCCGACGGGGCGCGCCGCGTCGCGGTCGCCTCCTATCTGCTGGCCGACGGTCTGTTTCAGGAGAGGCTGCGGGATTGTGGTGCCGACCTGGTCAGCCGGCCACTGGGGACCCATCCGCGGCTGGCACGGTTGATTGCGAACCGATTCCGCAGGGCCCTACCGGCGCCTGCCACCCGGCACCCTGTGCGTCGCTACCGGCGGGGCGCGCCGACACCGGCAATGCTTGATCTTTGATCACGCACGGGTGATCCTGGCACCATGCCCCGTCGCGAAGAGCCGTCGCGTGGGCTCCTCGACCCGGTCGCGAAGATGCTGCGGTTGCCATTCGGCACACCGGAATTCATCGACCGTATCGTCACCGGCGGGGTCAACCAGGTCGGCCGGCGAACGCTGTACATGCTGATCACCACGTGGGATGCCGCCGGCGGTGGGCCGTTCGCAGCCAGCGCCGTGGCTTCCACGGGGATGGCCAAGACCGCCGAGGTCGTGCAAAGCATGTTCATCGGACCGGTTTTCGGCCCGCTGCTGAAGATGCTGGGCGCCGATAAGGCCGCCGTGCGGGCATCGTTGTGCGCCTCGCAACTGGTCGGCCTCGGCATCATGCGCTACGGGGTGCGCTCCGAGCCGCTGCACTCCATGTCGGTGGACATGCTCGTCGACGCCATCGGCCCGACGATGCAGCGCTACCTGGTCGGCGATATCGGTTAGGCAGCCGATCGCGCGATCTGGATTTCTCCCGCATCGGTGACGCGCACCTGGTACACCGGCACCGACACCCGCGGATCGTCCAGGCAGCAACCGTCCTCGAGCGCGAAAGCCTGCTTGAGGATGGGCGATTGGACGGTGGCGCGACCGCCACGGTCGCCGACGATCCCGCGTGAGATCACCGCCGCACCGGAGAACGGGTCGATGTTGCCGAGCGCGTGCACCGACCCGTCGTCCAGACGAAACAGCGCCGCCTGGGAACCGTCGTCGAGCAGCACGCCGACGCCACGGCCCGGGATGAGGTGGTCGTAGGAGCAGGCGGTGATCCACACCTGAACGTCGTTGACGATTGTCACGCTGCCTCCTTCACTCATGAGCGGACCCGCGGCATGCCAATGGACACAGGGATTTTGCGCCCGGCATGCTCGGTGAATGTCACAGTCGAATCGATTTCTTCCGGCGCGTTGACGAAGGAGACAAACCGCGACAGCTTGTCCGGATCTTCGAGCACGCCCTTCCACTCGCACTTGTAGTTGTCCACGTGCCGCTCCATCGCGGCCTCGAATTCCTGCGCCAAGCCCAGGGAGTCGTCGCACACGACCTCGCGCACGTGATCGAGACCGCCGTCCAGGGATTCGACCCACGGCGCGGTGCGCTGCAGCCGATCGGCGGTGCGGATGTAGTACATCAGGAACCGGTCGATGTAGCGGACCATCGTCTCGGTGTCCAGGTCGCTGGCCAGCAGCTGGGCATGCTTGGGAGTCATCCCGCCGTTGCCGCCGACGTAGAGGTTCCAGCCCTTCTCGGTTGCGATGACGCCCACGTCCTTGCTGCGCGCCTCGGCGCACTCCCGCGCGCAACCCGAGACCCCGAACTTGATCTTGTGCGGTGCGCGCAGGCCCCGATAACGCATCTCCAGGTCGATGGCCAGCTGCACCGAGTCCTGCTGGCCGTAGCGGCACCAGTCGCTGCCCACGCAGCTCTTCACCGTGCGCAACGCCTTGCCGTAGGCGTGGCCGGATTCCATGCCGCCGTCCACCAGCCGCTGCCAGATCTGCGGCAACTGGTCCACCCGGGCGCCGAACATGTCGATTCGCTGGCCGCCGGTGATCTTCGTGTAAAGCCCGAAGTCCTGGGCGATCTGGCCGATCAGAATCAGGTGCTCGGGCTTGATGTCGCCGCCGGGTACCCGCGGCACCACCGAGTAGCTTCCGTTCTTCTGAATGTTGGCCAGGAAGTGGTCGTTGGAATCCTGCAGCGCGGCCTGCTCACCCTCGAGAATGTGGTCCGAGCCGGTCGAAGCAAGGATGGAAGCGACCACGGGTTTGCAGATGTCGCAACCCCTTCCGCGACCGAACCGCTCCAGCAGACCGGAGAAGGTCCGGATCTCGGTGGCCGAGATGATCTCGAAAAGCTCTGCGCGCGACTGGCTGAAGTGCTCGCACAACGCTTTGGACTGTGCCACGCCCTCGGCTTCGAGCAGCTGCTTGAGCAGCGGCACGCATGACCCACACGACGTGCCGGCCGCGGTGCACGACTTGAGCGCGGGAACGTCGCCGCAACCATCGGCGATCGCGCACTTCAGATCGCCCTTGGTGACGTTGTTGCAGGAGCAGATCTGCGCCGAATCCGGGAGCGCGCCAACGCCCAAAGCCGAAGCGCCGCCGCCGGCCTGCTCTGGGGCGATCAGCGCGAGCGGGTCGCCGGGCAACTCGCTGCCGACCATGGGCCGCAGCACCCCGTAGGTGGAAGCGTCGCCCACCAGCACCCCGCCGAGCAGGGTCTTGGCGTCATCGGAGAGCACCAACTTGGCGTAGGTCCGGTTCACGGCGTCGTTGATCGCGACCTCGAGGCAGTTCTCGGTCGTGCCCATCGCGTCGCCAAAGCTGGCGACGTCGACGCCCAGCAGTTTGAGTTTGGTGGACAGATCCGCCTCGGGAAACTCCGCGGCGCCACCCAGCAGCCGGTCGACCACGACCTCCGCGGAGGTGTAGCCCGGTCCGACCAGGCCGTAGCACCGACCGTCGATCGCAGCGACCTCGCCGATGGCGTAGATGTCGGGATCGCTGGTTCGGCAGGACAAGTCGGTGAGCACGCCGCCGCGCTCGGCGAGCGTCAAGCCCGCCGCCGCGGCCAGCTCGTCGCGCGGCCGGACGCCGGCCGCGAAGATCACCAGGCCGGCGTCGATCACTTCGCCGTCGGTCAGCCGCACCTGCGCCGCTGCCGAACCATCCGCATGCTCAACGGATTCAATCGATTCGGTACCCGTGCCGACGTGCACCGAAATCTCGAGCTCGCTGACCATCCTGGCCAGCAGTGCGCCGCCGGCCTCGTCGATCTGCTGGGCCATCAATCGCGGCATCATCTCGACAACGTGGGTCTGCAACCCGAACTGCCGCAATGCATTGGCGGCTTCGAGCCCGAGCAGACCGCCGCCGATCACAACGCCGGCCGCATTGTGACCACCCGTCACGGGTGCGCTCGGCGTCGGCGCGGATGGCGTCGAGGTCGTCCAGGGTCCGGTACACGTGGCACGCGGGCAGGTCATGGCCGGGCACCGGTGGAACAAAGGCGTAAGAGCCGGTGGCCAGGACCAGGGCGTCGTAGCCGTGTCGTTCGCCGTCCGCGGTCACGACTGACTTTGCCGCGCGGTCGATTTCGGTGACCCGCGCGTTCAACAGCAACCGCACCCGCTCGTCGCCGGCGTAGTCGTTACCGGGCAGTGCCAGCAGGGCGCGGTCCCAGCTCTCGGTGTACGAGGTCAGCCCAACGCGGTCGTAGGCGGCGTCGGTCTCTTCGGCCAAAACGGTGATGTGCCAAGAGCCGTCGGCGTCACGGGCGCGCAGCGCCTCGACCAAGCGGTGGCCGACCATGCCATGCCCGACCACAACCAAGTGACGGGCAGCACACTGCGCGCGCGTGTTGGGGGTTGGGGTCATGCCATGAGGTTAAGCGCCAGAAATTAACGAAAACCCGCCCAATGTATCGCTCGTATGACGTGGCTCTCACACCTCACAATCTCCTGTGTGATGTGTGTTCGCTCCCGGCGAATGACCTGCTGGAACTTTAGCGTGGTCGACTCAAGTTCGTCTATGTAGCCGGCCCGCAAGGCGTCGGTCACAGCACACTCACAATGAAGCTCAAGGAAGCGAAGAGGAGACGACAATGAGCAATCTTGCATTGCGGTCGCGTTCGGCCTGGGACACCGACCGGTGGTTGCGCGACTTTTTCGGCCCGGCCGCGACGGCGGACTGGTACAAGCCAGTGACCAGCGGTTTCAACCCCGCCGCAGAGATCGTCAAGGACGGCGACGACGCAGTGGTACGCCTGGAACTACCTGGTGTTGATGTCGAGAAGGACGTCAACGTCGAGGTCGACAAGGGCCGCCTGGTAATCCACGGCGAACACCGCGACGAGCACGCCGAGGGGCAGAACGGCCGCACGTTGCGGGAGATCCGCTATGGATCGTTCCGTCGCTCGTTCCAGCTGCCCGCCCACGTCACCGGCGAGGCCATCGCGGCTTCCTACGACGCCGGCGTGCTGACGGTGCGGGTCACCGGCGCCTTAAGAAGCCAGCCGGAAGCCAGGCGCAGCGCATCGAGATCACGAAGTAAATTCGGGCGAACAACGGCCAAGCCGGCGGAGCCACACGTTCCGCCGGCTTGGCCGTACTCATCAGCGAAACGCCTCGATCGGCGTCAATTCCGATCACTCGCAACAGGTTTACCACCTTGCGATCCAGGCTCTCGCCCACCGTGGTCACCTCCGCGATGCCCAGGCTGCCGAACGCGGCACTGGGCTGGTCCATCGAGAAGACCGCATTGCCCTCGGCGTCGGCGTGGATCAAAAGCCGTAATGGGGCGTACAGCAAGATTTTCGGGTCATGGCGGAACATGGTTTCGGCGATCGTGTGATTGCCGAGCAGATACTCCACCGCCTTGGTGGTATGGCCGGCGAGAGCAAAGAACGGCAGTCCGTCGATCTTTGCGTAGACCATCAGTTCGTTGGGCGCGTTGATCGCCGCGGCCGCAAGAACTTCGTCCCAACTGCCGCCGCGCTCGGCGATCTCGCGTACCGTCGCCGGGTCGAACGGCGGTGCCGCCTTCTCGAACGCCGCGATGAATTGGTCGAACTCCACACCGGTGGAGATATCGATGCGATTCATGGTGTGCGACGCCACACTGAATTCGGTTGTCTTGACGCTATTTGTCATGGCATTCCTCATAATTCGATAGTTGGGTTCAAAACAATGACGCCGCGCACTTCGCGGCTTTCCAGCCGCCGATGCGCCTCGGCCGCCTGGCTCAGGGGCAACACCTCGTCTACCCGAGAAGTGATCTGCCCGGTCTTGATTCCGTCGGCGAGAAATCGCAGCGCGTTGCCGATCAGCTCCGGCCGGTCGTAGAACACCGGAAGGTAGAACCCGATCATGGCTTGCGATTTGGTCATCAGCCGGCGCGGAGCGAACGGTTCGCCGGGGCCGCGAGTCGAGCCAGAGCAGCAGATACCTGCCGAAGGTGGCCAGCGCGTCGAAGTTCTGCTCGAACACCTCACCGCCGATCGACTCGATCAACACGTCCACGCCGCGTCCCGAAGTCAGCGCGCGTACCTGCTCGGTCCACCCGGGCTCGTCATAGGAGATCGCCGCGTCGGCGCCCAGGGTCTTGACGAACTCGCGCCGCTCGGCTGTGCTGGCCGTCCCGATAATCGGGCCGGCACCCAGCACTTTCGCGATTTGCACCGCCAGGCCGCCCACGCCCCCGCCGCGCCGTGCACCAGCACCGACTCCCCTGGCCGCAACGTCGTCGACGCCTGCAGCAGCAGGTGCGCGCATGCGCCTTGGGCGGCGAAACCCGCCAGCGCGACTACTTGCTCGTCGGAGGCGTCGTCATCGACGACCGCGCAGAGCGCCTCCTCGGCCACCGCACGCTGGGCGTACGCACCCTTCTTCATCAGCGCTACTACTCTGCGGCCGACTGGCACCGACGTTTCCGGACCGGCCGCGACCACGCTGCCTGCCACCGCCAGACCACCCACTTGGGGAAGCCGCACCCCGCCCACCCGAGTCTCGGCCTTGTTGTAAACCCCCAACCGCTCGCGGATGTCGGGGAAGTTGACGCCGATCGCGGCTGTTTCGATCAGCAGCTGTCGCGGACCGGGCGTGGGGTCCGGAAGATCAAGGTACTCAAGCACTTCCGGCCCACCGAAGCGGTCGTAGCTGACTGCCTTCATAGCGGCCTACCCCCAGTGGTTCGGTGAACGAACTTGACGATTCTGACTATACGGTTCGGTGAATGAACCGGCAAGGGGTAATATCGGACATCGTGGCCCTTCCCCGTGAATACCCCAGCGAGAGCTGCCCGATCGCCCGGTCATTGGAGATCGTCGGCGAGCGCTGGACGTTGCTGATCATGCGCGACGCCTTCTTCGGGGTGCGGCGCTTCAGCGACTTTCGCGGCCACCTCGGCATTCCGAAAGCGGTGCTGGCCGAACGGCTGTCATTCCTCGTGAAAGAGGAGGTGCTGGCCAAGGTGGCGGGTGAGTACGAGTTGACCACCAAGGGCCGTCAGCTCTGGCCGATGATCTGGTCAATGATCAGCTGGGGCGACGAGAACTACATGGAGAAGCCCACCAGGCGGACCTATCGGCACGCGGAGTGCGACGGCGTCATCGGGCAGGACCGCATCTGTCAGCGATGTGGCCAGGTCCCCCAGGTCGCCGACCTGATCGTGCATCCGCCGCAGCGCCCGCGTGATCCGAGTCGGCAACGATCCGGCCAGTGCGGCGCTGCGCCGGCCGCACCGGATGCTGGAGCCGATCTAGCCGCTCAGCCCCAGCGGGCCAACAGTTCCTTGGCCCGGCCGGCCAGCGCGGCCTGCAAGAACGGGCCGAAACTGATCCGGGCCACCCCCAGCGGGCCGAACGACGCCGGGTCGTCCTGGTCGGGCAGTGCGATCGCGTTGATCGGCAGCGGCAACTCAGTTGCCAAGCGCCGCAACGTCTCCGGGTCGTGGCGACCCACCGGGTAGAGCACATCGGCGCCGGCGCCGGCCGCCTCCGTCAGTCGCGCCACCGCACGTTCGACGCGGTCGGAATCGTTCCCCGTCCTTGCGCAGGAAAAGATCGGTGCGGGCGTTGATCACGACGTGGACCCCGGCGGCATCGGCGGCCGATCGCAGTCGCACCTACTAATTCGGCGTGCTCACCGGCGGACCGCAGTCGCTTGCCCTCGGAGTGCACGGTGTCTTCGATGTTCAGGCCGACGGCACCCACGCTCAGCAAGCCTTCGATCAGGCGCGGCGCCGGTTGGCCGTAGCCCGACTCGATGTCCACCGACACCGGGACGTCGACCGCCGCGGTGATCTGGGCGACCCGGGTCAGTACATCGTCGAACGACATGCCCTCGCCATCCGGTTTGCCGATCGAGTCGGCCAGCGGATGGCTGCCCACGGTCAGCGCGGCGAATCCGGCATCCGTGGCAAGACGCGCCGACCAGGCATCCCAGACGGTCGGCAGCACCACCGGGTTGCCTGGCTGATGCAATTCCAGCAGCGCCGCCGCGCGCCGCGCGGACGTGGTCTGACCTGTCATGGGTGTTTGCTCCGCGGTCTGGGCGAGTCATCTGTCCGGCGTCAATCCTGTGCGGTCGATAGTATCGGGGGGCGGACTGTGATCCGTGACACCTCGGCCCTAGGAGATCCCTTGTCCACCACTACTGAACTTGCCGAACTGCACGATCTCATCGGCGGCTTGCGGCGGTGTGTGAGCTCCTTGAAGTCGCGCTACGGCGACAGTCCGGCGATGCGTCGCATCGTCATCGACGCCGACCGGATCATGAGTGATGTCGAATTACTCGACACCGATGTTTCGGAATTAGACTTGGCGGGCGCCACGGTGCAGCATTCCGGCGAGAAAATCACCATTCCCGACACCCAATACGACACCGATTTCTGGCGCGATGTCGATGACGAGGGTGTCGGGGGTCACAATCGCTCCTGATATTCCAAGCCCCCGTTAAAACGGAGGGCTCTGTCTTGTACCCTTCGACCAACAGCCCTGTTCGAAGAGGAACATTTGATGAGCGCACCCACGGCGAACCGTCCTGCGTCCGGTGTCTTTTCACCCACGCGAGCCCACATCCAGCAACGGACGCTCCGCACCGACCGGTGGTGGTTGTCGCCATTGCGGATCGATCTTGGCTTCGCCGCATTCGTCATCTACGCGACGCTGCGCGCGTTCCAGCAGGATTACTTCTTCGTCCCGAAATACCACTACCTGACGCCGTTCTACTCGCCGTGCGTCAGCACGGCATGCGGTGAGGCCAGCGACTTCTGGCCGCGGATCCTGCCGGATGTGTGGTGGTTGCCGTACGCGGCACTGACGCTGCCATTCCTGCTGCTGTTCCGATTGACCTGCTACTACTACCGCGGCGCCTATTACCGCACGGTGTGGCAGTCGCCCACCGCCTGCGGGGTGGCCGAGCCGCGCGCCCACTACACCGGCGAGACCAAGTTCCCGCTGATCGTCCAGAACACCCACCGGTACTTCTTCTACATCGCCGGCATCATCTCGGTGATCAACAGCTACGACGCGATCGTCGCGTTCCATTCCGAGGACGGACCAGGTGGATTCGGCTTCGGCCTGGGCAACGTGATCCTGGTCGGCAACGTCGTCATGCTGTGGGTCTACACGATCTCCTGCCATTCGTGCCGGCACGTGACCGGCGGGCGGCTCAAGCACTTCTCCAAACACCCTGTGCGGTATTGGATCTGGACCCAGGTCAGCAGGCTCAACACCCGGCACAAGCTGTACGCGTGGATCACGCTCGGCACCCTGATGCTCACCGATTTCTACATCGCGCTGGTGGCCAGTGGCACCATTCTCGGACCTGAGATTTGTTGGCTGAGAAGCCCTTTCCCGCAAATCAGAAAGCTAAGTGAGGTTCTATGACTGAGGTCGAACGGCACTCCTACGACGTCGTAGTGATCGGTGCCGGCGGCGCGGGCTTGCGGGCGGTCATCGAGGCGCGCGAACGCGGCCTCAAGGTCGCGGTGGTGTCCAAATCGCTGTTCGGCAAGGCACACACGGTGATGGCCGAGGGTGGCTGCGCCGCGTCGATGGGCAACACCAACCCGAAAGACAACTGGCAGACCCACTTCGGCGACACCATGCGCGGTGGCAAGTTCCTGAACAACTGGCGGATGGCCGAACTGCACGCCAAGGAGGCGCCGGACCGGGTCTGGGAGCTGGAGACCTACGGCGCGCTGTTCGACCGCCTCAAGGACGGCAAGATCAGCCAGCGCAACTTCGGCGGGCACACCTACCCGCGGCTGGCCCACGTCGGCGACCGCACCGGCCTGGAGCTGATCCGCACCATGCAGCAGAAGATCGTCTCGCTGCAGCAGGAGGATTTCGCCGAGCTCGGCGACTACGAGGCGCGGATCAAGGTGTTCGCCGAATGCGCGATCACCGAGTTGCTCAAGGACGGTGACAGAATCGCCGGGGCGTTCGGCTACTGGCGCGAAAGCGGGCGGTTCGTCTTGTTCGAGGCCCCGCGGTGGTGCTGGCCACCGGCGGGATCGGCAAGTCCTTCAAGGTGACCTCGAACTCCTGGGAGTACACCGGCGACGGCCACGCGCTGGCGCTGCGCGCCGGCGCGACGCTGATCAACATGGAGTTCATCCAGTTCCACCCGACGGGCATGGTGTGGCCGCCCAGTGTGAAGGGGATCCTGGTCACCGAGGGTGTGCGCGGCGACGGCGGAGTGCTGAAGAACTCCGACAGCAAGCGCTTCATGTTCGACTACATCCCCCCGGTGTTCAAGGGCCAGTACGCCGAAACCGAGCAAGAGGCCGACCAGTGGCTCAAGGACAACGACTCGGCCCGTCGCACCCCGGACCTGCTGCCCCGCGATGAGGTCGCTCGCGCGATCAACTCGGAAGTCAAGGCCGGTCGCGGCACCCCGCACGGCGGTGTCTACCTGGACATCGCTTCCCGGTTGACGCCGGAGGAGATCAAGCGGCGGCTCCCGTCGATGTACCACCAGTTCATGGAGCTGGCCGGGGTCGACATCACCAAGGAGCCGATGGAAGTCGGGCCCACCTGTCACTACGTGATGGGCGGTGTCGAGGTCGACCCCGACACCGGCGCGGCGACCGTCGCCGGGCTGTTCGCCGCGGGCGAGTGCTCCGGCGGCATGCACGGCTCCAACCGGCTGGGCGGCAACTCGCTGTCGGACCTGCTGGTCTTCGGCCGGCGTGCCGGGCTCGGCGCCGCCGACTACGCCCGCGCCCTGGCCAGCCGCCCGGCGGTGAGCGAGGACGCCGTCGACGCGGCGGCGAAGCGGGCGCTGGCCCCCTTCGACGGACCGACGAACGGCGCCGCCGCCGAGAACCCGTACACGCTGCAACAGGAACTGCAGCAGTCGATGAACGACCTGGTCGGGATCATCCGCAAGTCGGAGGAAATCTCGCGAGGCCCTGGATCGGCTCACCAAGCTGCGCGAGCGGTTCACGCGCATGCACGTCGAGGGGCATCGCAAGTACAACCCCGGCTGGAACCTGGCCATCGACATGCGCAACATGCTGCTGGTCAGCGAATGCGTGGCCAAAGCCGCGCTGCTGCGCACCGAGAGCCGTGGCGGACACACCCGCGACGACCACCCGGGAATGGACTCGTCCTGGCGCAAGGTGTTGCTGGTGTGCCGCGCGGCCGGCGGCGACGACGACGTGATTCCCGACGTCACCGTCACCCGCGAGGACCAGGTACCGATGCGGACCTGATCTGCTGGAGCTCTTCGAGGTCTCCGAGCTGGAGAAGTACTTCACCGAGGAAGAGCTGGCCGACCACCCAGGACGGAGAGGCTAATGAGCTACGACGCGACGATGCGGGTGTGGCGCGGCGACGAAGCCGGCGGCGCGCTGCAGGACTTCACGGTCGAGGTCAACGAGGGCGAGGTGGTGCTCGACATCATCCATCGCCTGCAGGCGACCCAGACCCCCGACCTCGCAGTGCGGTGGAACTGCAAGGCGGGCAAGTGCGGATCCTGCTCGGCCGAAATCAACGGCAAGCCAAAGTTGATGTGCATGACCCGGATGTCGACATTCGCCGAGGACGAGGTCGTGACGGTAACGCCGCTGCGGACCTTCCCGGTGATCCGCGATCTGGTCACCGACGTCTCGTTCAACTACGAGAAGGCCCGTGAGATCCCGTCTTTCGCGCCGCCCAAGGAATTGCAGCCCGGGGAATACCGGATGGCGCAGGTCGACGTTCAGCGCTCGCAGGAGTTCCGCAAATGCATCGAGTGCTTCCTGTGCCAGAACGTCTGCCACGTGGTCCGCGACCACGAGGAAAACAAGAAGGAGTTCGCCGGGCCGCGTTTCCTGATGCGCATCGCCGAACTCGAAATGCACCCGCTGGACACCCGGGACCGCCGCAACGACGCCCAGGAAGAGCACGGTCTGGGCTTCTGCAACATCACCAAGTGCTGCACCGAGGTCTGCCCGGAACACATCAAGATCACCGACAACGCGCTGATCCCGATGAAAGAGCGGGTTGCCGACCGTAAATACGATCCGGTCGTCTGGCTGGGCAACAAGCTGTTCCGCCGCGAGTCATCCTGCGGCTCTCGAAATTTCCCAGCGAGACGAAGCTGTCAGACGCCGAGCCGGCGGAACGCGCTGCGGTGGAACACGATGGGCGCCACCTCGGCGTCCACCGTCACCTCGGTGACCCGCAAGACCACGATGGTGTGGTCCCCGGCCGGGATCAGCTGCTCGATCGCGCTCTCCAGCCACAGGCCGGTGCCCTTGATGAAGACCGCACCGGAGTCGTTGGACACCGTCTCCAAGCCCGGCGAACCTGTCGCCAGTCTTGGCGGCCAGTGCCCGCGCCGCCTCGTCGTGCGACTCGCCGAGCACGCTGATGCCCAGCATCGGCAGGTCCTTGAGCTTGGGCCAGGTCGTCGAGGTGTTCTGCACGCAGAACGACACCAGCGGCGGTTCCAGCGAGACGGGGACAAAGGTACTGGCAGCCAGTCCACCCGGACTCCCGACAACCTCCGCGGCGATCGCCACCACGCCGGACGGGAAGTGGCCGAAGGCATCACGCAGTGTGGATGCTGTCAGCTTGTTCGTTGCATTCACTGGACTTCACTCGCCCCTTGAGATGACGACGGATTCGCTTTTGTCGACCCTACCTGCCGAGTATCCATGCGCGTCGGCCACGTCCGGGTGGGCCCGCAGCCTGCTCTTCCAGGCGTTGCGGCCGTAGACCGAGAAGATCGGGTCGGCCGGATCCTCGGTCGGGGACCAGGTTTTGTCGGTGCGCGTGCGCGAGTTCGTCCGGGGAGCGACAGCACCGGTATCTGCGCGTCCAGCCGCGGATTGAAGAAGAACGGCACCGAAATCCGCTCGGCCACCTGCCCGCCCAGATCCACCCGGTGTTCGGTAGCACGCAGGTAGCCGCCGGTCGCGACCTCGAGCAGCTCGCCGATGTTGACGATGAACGCCCCGTCCAGCGGCGCCGCGTCGATCCAGCCGTCGTCGGATCACCGCCCCTGCCCCGTCGCACCTGCAGGCCCCGACTGCCCGGCTCGGCCAGCAGCAGCGTCAGCACCCCGGAGTCTCGGTGCGCGCCCACGCCCTGCGAGGTTGGCCGCGCGCGGCGGGATAGCGGATGACCTTGATCAGGGTGGCCGGCGCCTCGGCAAAGGCGTCGTCGAATACGTCGGGCGGACTGCCCAGCGACGCCGCCCAGTGCCGCAACAGCGTGCGGGACACCCTCGACAAGGCGGCGTCCCACTCGGCGATGATCGCCGGTAGCTCCGGCAGCGCGGCCGGCCACTGGTTGGGGCCCTGCAGCCAGAGGTAGTCGGGCTTGTCCGGCCCGCCGATCGGCGGGCGTTCGGGTCCAATATCAATCTGCTCGCGCCAATCCACCTCGCCCAGCGTCAGCTCGCCGCCCAGCCGGGTGTAGCCGCGGAAATGCGGGCTGCGCACCATCGCCACGGCGTCCTTGTCGGCCTGCGGCAGCTCGAACAACTTGCGCGCCACCTCGAGCACCCGGGCGACGAGCGTCTCGGGTACGCCATGGCCGGTCAGATAGAAGAATCCCACCTCGTGGGCAGCCTCGCGGAGGCCCTCGCGCAGTCGGCCGGCACTAACCGCCAGGTCCACCACGGGCAAGGCGGTGACGCTCTTCACACCTGTCACGCATCCATTATCGCCGCAGGTAGAGCCGCTGTCGAAAGCGCGAACAGGCACTTCCCAACCGGTTGGTTAATTAGACAATGAAATCTAGCTCACACTCACTTGCGCTCATGTCACAACCCGATATATTTTTAGCAGAGTTACTGGTGGGTAACTTAGCCCAAGTACCCAACCACTACGTGGCATTCTCAACGAGGAGGAAAGTAGTGAGCCACTACAAGAGCAACGTCCGTGACCAGGTATTCAACCTGTTCGAGGTGTTAGGCGTTGACAAGGCATTAGGCCAAGGCGAGTACAGCGACCTCGATGTCGACACCGCCCAGGAAATGTTGAACGAGATCAGCCGACTGGCCGAGGGGCCGATCGCCGAGTCGTTCATCGAGGGCGACCGCAACCCGCCGGTATTCGACCCCAAGGCGCACTCGGTGACCCTGCCGGAGTCCTTCCAGAAGTCAGTCCGCGCAGTGCAAGAAGGCGGCTGGGACAAGGTTGGTCTCGACGAGGCCCTCGGCGGCGTACCCGCGCCCAAGTCCCTGCTGTGGGCGCTGCACGAGCACATCCTGGGCGCCAACCCGGCGGTCTGGATGTATGCCGGCGGCGCCGGCTTCGCCAACATCCTCTACCACCTCGGTACCGAGGAGCAGAAGAAGTGGGCCGTGCTGTGCGCTGAGCACGGTTGGGGTTCGACCATGGTGCTCACCGAGCCGGACGCCGGTTCGGACGTCGGCGCCGGCCGCACCAAAGCCGTGCAGCAGGAAGACGGTTCCTGGCACATCGATGGCGTCAAGAGGTTCATCACCTCGGCCGACTCCGGCGACCTGTTCGAGAACATCTTCCACCTGGTACTGGCCCGCCCGGAGGGCGCCGGTCCCGGCACCAAGGGTCTGTCGCTGTTCTTCGTGCCCAAGTTCCTGTTCGACTTCGAGACCGGTGAACTGGGCGAACGCAACGGCGTGTTCGTCACCAACGTCGAGCACAAGATGGGCCTGAAGGCCTCCGCGACCTGTGAGCTGACCTTCGGTCAGCACGACGTGCCCGCCAAGGGCTGGCTGGTCGGTGAGGTGCACAACGGCATCGCGCAGATGTTCGACGTCATCGAGCAGGCCCGCATGATGGTCGGCACCAAGGCCATCGCCACCCTGTCGACCGGTTACCTGAATGCGCTGGACTACGCCAAGTCTCGCGTGCAGGGCGCCGACATGACCCAGATGACCGACAAGTCGGCACCGCGCGTGACGATCACGCATCACCCCGACGTGCGCCGGTCGCTGATGACCCAGAAGGCGTACGCCGAAGGTTTGCGTGCCCTGTACCTCTACACCGCGACCTTCCAGGACACGGCGGTTGCCGAGGCGATTCACGGCATCGACGCCGACCTGGCCGTCAAGATCAACGACCTGTTGCTGCCGGTGGTCAAGGGTGTGGGCTCCGAGCAGGCCTACGCGAAGTTGACCGAGAGCCTGCAGACGTTCGGTGGGTCCGGCTTCCTGCAGGACTACCCGATCGAGCAGTACATCCGGGACGCCAAGATCGACTCGCTCTACGAAGGCACCACCGCCATCCAGGCGCAGGACTTCTTCTTCCGCAAGATCGTCCGCGACAAGGGTGTGGCGCTGGCCCACGTATCGGGCGAGATCCAGAAGTTCGTCGACGCCGAGTCCGGCAACGGCCGGCTGAAGACCGAACGCGAGCTGCTGGCCAAGGCGCTCGCCGATGTCCAGAGCATGGCGGCGACGCTGACCGGCTACCTGATGGAGGCCCAGCAAGACGTCACCAGCCTGTACAAGGTGGGCCTGGGTTCGGTGCGCTTCCTGATGAGCGTCGGCGACCTGGTCATCGGCTGGTTGCTGCAGCGTCAGGCCGCGGTGGCCGTGGCGGCGCTCGACGCCGGCGCCAGCGGCACTGAGCGATCCTTCTACGAGGGCAAGATCGCGGTCGGGTCGTTCTTCGCGAAGAACTTCTTGCCGCTGTTGGCCAGCACCCGCGAGGTGATCGAGACGCTGGACAACGACATCATGGAGCTGGACGAGGCCGCTTTCTAAGCGACTTCGCTGGCCGGACTACACATGCAAAATCCCCCGCTTCCACGCTGAAGCGGGGGATTTTGTGTCTTTGGGAGCGTACGAAAAAGACCGCCGCTGGATCCCCTCACTCCAGCGGCGGCCCTTTTCGTACGCCCGTTTTTTCATACCGGCGATCGAATCGGGGAAGGCCCCGCGTCGCCGTCGGGGTCGGGGGTCAGACCACAACACGGGGCAATCCGTTCATCGGTTACCCATCCCCTGCTGTTCTAATCTCGTCGGACCCGGCTGCAGCCCAATGCGCAGGTCAAGCCTCTAAAATCGCGGCAACGCCCTGCCCGCCGGCGGCACATATCGAGATCAGCGCGCGGACCGGACCCTCACCTTTGCGCTCCTCTTGCCTTCTTTTCGGCGAGCTGCTTGGCGGCCTGCGCGAGAATCCGCCCGCCGGTGGCCGCAAAGGGGTGGCCGGCGGCCAACGACGAGCCGTTGACGTTCAGTTTGGACCGGTCGATCGAGCCCAGCGCGGCGTCCAGACCCAACCGCTCCTTGCAGTACTCCTCGGACTCCCAGGCCTGCAGATGCGCCAGCACCACCGAAGCAAAGGCCTCGTGGATTTCGTAGAAGTCGAAATCCTGCAGGCTCAGCCCATTGCGGGCCAGCAGACGCGGCACCGCATAGGTGGGCGCCATCAGCAGCCCGTCACGTCCGTTGACGTAGTCGACCGCGGCGGTCTCCGCGTCCACCAGGTAGGCCAGCGTGGGCAACGAATGGTCGGCGGCCCACTGTTCGGTTGCCAGCAGGGCGACCGAGGCGCCGTCGGTCAACGGCGTCGAGTTGCCCGCCGTCATCGTCGCGTCACCGGCCTTGACACCGAAGACCGGGCGCAGCGTGGCCAGCTTCTCGACGCTGGAGTTGGCCCGCAGGTTGTCGTCGCGGTACAGCCCCAAGAACGGTGTGACGAGGTCGTCGAAAAAGCCTCGATCGTAGGCCGCGGCCATGTTGTGGTGGCTGGCGACGGCCAATTCGTCCTGGTCTACCCGCTTGATCCCCAGCTGCTTGGCGGTGATGGCGGCATGCTCCCCCATCGACAGCCCGGTGCGCGGCTCGCTGTTGGCCGGGATCTCGATACCCAGGGTGGCGGGCAGCGTGCCGACCAGCTTCAGCCGTTGCACGTTGGACTTGGACCGGCGCAACTTCAGCAGGGTCCGCCGCAGGTTGTCCCCCAGGCCGATCGGCGGGTCAGAGGTGGTGTCCACCCCGCCGGCGGCGGCGACATCGTAGCGCCCCGACGCGATGCCGTCGGCTGCGGCGATGGCCGCCTGCAAACCCGTGCCGCAGGCCTGTTGAATGTCGAATGCTGGTGTGTACGAAGATAATTCAGAGCCCAGCACGCATTCGCGCATGAGGTTGAAGTCGCGGCTGTGTTTGAGTACCGCACCGCCGACGACCACGCCCAGTCGCTCGCCGCCCAGCCCGAACCGATCCACCAGCCCACCGAGGGCCGCGGTGAACATGTCCTGGTTCGACGCGTCGGCGTAGGCGCCGTCCGAGCGTGCGAAGGGAATGCGATTGCCGCCGAGCACGGCGACGCGTCGCCGGGACTTCACACTCGTCTGAGCAGCCTGTTTACTTGCCTCAGAACTTGCAGGCGCCACGTTCATCTCCGGTTATCAGTTTGGGGGATTCGGCCGTCTGGGGCCATACTACCCACTGTTCTTACTCTGCAGTAAGTTCGTCCCCGATACGGTTGGCTTATACGACACGTTCGACCCAGAAAGAAAACGGAAGGCAGCTCAGTGGCTCCCAATCGTTCGTCCGATCTGTTCTCGCAAGTCGTCAACTCCGGCCCCGGATCCTTTGTGGCGAGGCAACTTGGTGTCCCGCAACCCGAGGACCTGCGCCGCTACCGGGCCGGTGATTCGCCGCTGGCCGGAGCCTTGCTGATCGGCGGCGAAGGCCGGGTCGTCGAGCCGCTGCGCGCGGCACTGGACAACGACTACGACCTGGTGGGCAACAACCTGGGTGGCCGCTGGGCCGACCGATTCGGCGGTCTGGTTTTCGACGCCACCGGCATCACGGCGCCCGACGGCCTCAAGGCGTTGCACGATTTCTTCACGCCGCTGCTGCGCAACGTGGGCCACAGCGCGCGCGTCGTCGTGGTCGGCACCACACCCGACGCCGCCGCCAGCACCGGCGAGCGGATTGCACAGCGCGCACTGGAGGGCTTCACCCGCTCGCTGGGCAAGGAGCTGCGCAACGGCGCCACCGCGTCCCTGGTCTACCTGTCTCCGGAGGCCAAACCGGCCGCGACGGGCCTGGAATCCACCATGCGGTTCATCCTTTCCGCCAAATCGGCGTACGTCGACGGCCAGGTCTTCTACCTCGGCGCCGCCGACTCCACCCCACCGGCCGACTGGGACCGGCCGCTGGACGGCAAGGTCGCCATCGTGACCGGCGCCGCCCGCGGCATCGGCGCGACGATCGCCGAAGTGTTCGCCCGTGACGGTGCCCGCGTCGTCGCGATCGACGTGGAGTCCGCCGCCGAGACGCTGGCCGAAACCGCGAGCCGGGTGGGGGGCACGGCGTTATGGCTCGATGTCACCGCCGACGATGCCGTCGACAAGATCACCGAGCACCTGCGCGACCACTACGCCGGGCACGCCGACGTCCTGGTCAACAATGCCGGTATCACCCGCGACAAGCTGCTGGCCAATATGGATGACGCCCGGTGGGACGCCGTTTTGGCCGTCAATCTGCTTGCCCCACTGCGACTTACCGAAGGACTGGTCGAAAACGGCAGCATCGGCGCGGGAGGCCGGGTGATCGGCTTGTCGTCGATGGCCGGCATCGCCGGTAACCGCGGACAGACGAACTACGCCACCACGAAGGCCGGGATGATCGGCCTCACGCAGGCACTGGCACCGGGACTGTACGAGAAGGGCGTCACGATCAACGCCGTCGCGCCGGGATTCATCGAAACCCAGATGACGGCCGCGATTCCGCTGGCCACCCGTGAGGTAGGCCGCCGGATGAACTCGCTACTGCAGGGCGGCCAGCCGGTCGACGTCGCCGAAGCCATCGCCTACTTCGCCAGCCCGGCGTCAAACGCGGTGACCGGCAACGTCATTCGTGTCTGCGGCCAGGCCATGCTGGGCGCTTGAGCCGGAGTTCGAGGAGAACACGATGAATCAACCAAGCGGCCTGCGGAACATGCTGCGAGCGGCCGCCGGGGCACTGCCCCTGGTGTCCCGGTCCGACCAATTGCCCAGCCGCACGGTGACCGTCGAAGAGCTGCCCATCGACCAGACAAACGTGGCCGAGTACGCCGCGCTCACCGGTCTGCGCTACGGCAACAACGTGCCACTCACCTACCCTTTCGCGTTGACCTTTCCGGCGCTGATGTCGTTGGTGACGGGGTTTGACTTTCCTTTCGCCGCAATGGGTTCGGTGCACACCGAGAACCACATCACGCAGTACCGCCCCATCGCGGTCACCGACACCGTCGCAGTGAAGGTGCATGCCGAGAATCTCCGCGAGCATCGCAAGGGTCTGCTGGTCGACTTGGTCACCGACGTCAGCGTTGGCAGCGAAACCGCATGGCACCAGGTGACGACCTTCCTGCACCAGCAGCGCACCAGCCTGTCGGACGAACCGAAACCGCCACCGCAAAAACAGCCCAAGCTTCCGCCGCCACCCATCGTGCTACGAATCACTCCCGGCCAGATCCGGCGCTACGCCGCCGTCGGCGGCGACCACAACCCGATCCACACCAACCCGATCGCCGCCAAGTTATTCGGATTCCCGACCGTGATTGCACACGGCATGTTCAGTGCCGCAGCGGTATTGGCTAACATCGAAGGTGGACTTCCCGATGCGGTGCGGTACTCGGTGCGGTTCGGCAAGCCGGTGATCCTGCCCGCGACCACCGGCCTCTACATCGACGAAGGCGACCAGGGCGCCGGGGGCTGGGACCTTTCGCTGCGCAACATCACCAAGGGCTACCCGCACCTGACGGGCAACGTCCGGCCGCTGTAGCAGCCCGTTCAGCCCGCGCGTTCGTCGTGCTTCTGCGCGTGCACGCCGCGACCGCGGAGAAGCGCTTTCAGCCCGTGCGCACCGGTCGCGGTCAGCAGAAAAACCAAGAACAGCCAGAGCGGCGGCCGGGCGAGCTCCCAGACGAAGATCGCGGCCCAGATCGGCGAGCCCTGAGTGACCGCGAGCACTCCAGCGGCACCGGCCAGCGACACCGCCGGCACGTGCAGGTGCGTCCCGGCAATCCAATTGATCGTCAACACCAGCAGCGTGCCCGTTGCCGCGCCGGTCGCCAGCGAGGGGGTGAGCATCCCGCCGGCCCCGCCGGCGCGGAGGAACAAGGCGGTCAGCAGCGGCTTCAGCAGCAGGATCGCGGCCGCCGCGGACAGCGTCAACCCGCTGGCGAGGCTGACGGTCAGGATGCTTCGGCCGTTGCCGGGCAGTTCGGGCCACCAATGCGAGCAGATGCCCATCACCAGCCCGGCGCCGGCAAGCGCGGGGATCAGCACCCAGGTCTTGATCTGGCGCGCGGGGCGCGCGGCCGCCATCAGCCGGTTGAACGCCAGCCCCACGGCGAGGGCGAATGGAGCCAACAGCAGCCCGTGCGCCGTCAGCAGATAGGTGGATTCCCCGATCGGCCAGTCCAGGTCGGGCTGATCGCGGGTAATGGCCGAGCCGATCGCGACGGCCAGGCTGGAGGTGAGCAACGCGGCGCCCAGCGCCCTGGGATGCCAGGTGTTGAGCATGATCCGCGCGGAGAACAACGCACCGGCCAGCGGCACGGCATACACCGCGCCCAGCCCGGCCCCGGCGGCGCAGGCCAGCAGGATCTCGCGGTCACGGCTCGACATCCGCTTCAGCCATCCGGTGCCCAAATCGCTGAGCGCCGCGGCGAATTGGCGTGGCGCCCCTTCCCGGCCAAGGGATGCCCCCGAGCCGACCAACAGCACCTGCAGCATGGCGTCGATGCTCCAGGACAGCCGCGGTATGCGCTCATGGCGGGCGATGGTTCCGGCCAGCGGCGGCACCTCGGCCCTGCGGCGCAGGATCCACCAACCCACAGCCGCCAGCGCAGCACCGACCATCGGCCCCAACACGCGGCGCACCGGACTGCTGCCGGTGACCCCGGCCAGCAGGGTGCCGAAACTGTAGTTGTAGGTCAGGTGCTGAACGAAGCGCAGCACGAACGTGGTCGACAGCCCGGCGATCCCAGCCAGCACCCCCACGATGACGACCGCACAGAAGAAGTCGAAATTGCGGCCCGAGGTCGAAGCGTGCAAGCGAGGCACTGCACGAATCTAGCCCGGACCCGACGCTGTCGCCCCTAGGACGCGGGCCGCTGGGCGGGGCCGACGTCCTGATCCACCGGCACGCCACGCAGGCCGTGCCAGAACAGCTCGATCATCAGCTCGGCCGCCTCGTCGACGTCGATGTCGCCAGTGGAAAGCCGGTTGGCCATCGCCTCGCCCGCGCCCACCAGCGCCACCCCCATCATCTGGTGCTCGGCGTCCGTCCGCGGCGTGCGACTGCCTTCCCGTACCAGCCCGGCCACCAGTTCGATGATCTGCTCGCGCCCTTCACGCACGGTGTGGGCGAACGCCTGCGAGCTGATGGCCTGGGTGTACATCACGATCCAGGACGCCCGGTTGGCGTCGATGTAGCGCAGGAACGAGCCGATGGTGTTGCGCAGCAGGTCCCTGGGGCTTTGGGTGAAGTCGATGTCGGCACGCACCGCGTCGATGAACCGGGACAGTTCGCGGTTCAGGCAGGCGCCGAACAAGTCCTCTTTCGAGCCGTAATACAGGTACAGCATCGGCTTGGAGATCTCCGCCGCGGCCGCGATGGTGTCCATCGAGGTCTCGTGGTAGCCGTTGACCGAGAACATCTGCACGGCGGCGTCGAGCATCTGCTGTTCCCGGACAGCGCGCGGTAGCCGCTTGGTACCACCTGCCATCGATGTGCCCTTCTAGCCCGTCTATCTGACTCCAGGGTAACGATCGAGCGGCCGGTTAGTGCCCACACGTCCGGCCGGGGCCCTTCATCGTCGCCACCCGCACCAGCGATTGGTCCACCGCGGGCAGCGCCAATTCTCCTGCCGCCACGGCTTTTTCGAGCCGGTCCAGGACCGCGGGAACCTCGTCGGTGGTGACCCACAGCGCGACGTCGCTACCCGCCTGCAAAGTGCGCAGCGCCGCTTCGGCCACGCCGAACCGATCGGAGATCGCCGCCATGCTGGACAGATCGTCGCTGAACACCGGTCCATTGAAGGGTGGGCCCCCGTAGCCGATGCCATCGCGCAGCAATTGCACCGCGGCGCGGCTCAGGCTGGCCGGGTCATCGCCGGTCAGCCCGGGAACCTGCAGGTGACCCACCATCACTGCGACCGGTGCGGCGGTCACCAGCGTCCGGTACGGCACCAGGTCGACGTTCTGCAGCTCACTCAGCGGCGGGGTGACGACGCCACCGGTGTGCGAATCACCGGATCCGTGCCCGTGGCCGGGGAAGTGTTTGAGCACCGGCAGCAGTCCGGCGTCTCGCAAACCTTGCGCGTAGGCCCCGGCGTAGGCGGTGACCGTGTTCGGGTCGTTGCTGAACGAGCGGTCCCCGATCACGCTGTCGTCGGGGGCGTCGGAGACGTCGACCACCGGCGCAAAGTCGATCGTGATGCCCAGGTCGCGCATCTTCTTGCCGCGCTGCGCCGCCAGATCGTGGACCTGCTCGACGGTTTGGCTCTTGGCCAGCTCCCGGGGCGACGGGGCCGTGCCGATCAGCGACTTCAACCGGGACACCCGGCCGCCTTCTTCGTCGACGCTGACCGCCAGCGGCAGCGGCCCCGCGCTGCCCGCGATCTCGGCCAGCGGACCCTTGAAGATCCCCAGGTCCGTCCAGCTGCCGATGAAGATCCCGCCGACGTGGTTGCCGTTGACCACGGCGCGGGCGTCGTCGGCGTTTTTCACGCCCACCATCAGCAGCTGGGCCAGCTTGTCGCGGGTCGACAGCTTGGCCGGCAGGGTCGTCGGGTCGGCGCAGACCGGTGGCGCGGGGGATGCGGCGACCGCCTTGCTTGTCGTGGTCGACGCGGGGGGCCGGGCGGCGTCATGGCCACACGCCGCTATCAGCGCCGAGGCGGCGGCCAGCACGGCCAGGGTGCGCGGAAAAGCCATCGGGACATGTTGTCACGAGGGGCGGCCGCGTCGGCGCGGCCCCTTGGACGCGTTCGCTGGCAAGATGGCGAGCGGGGAGAGGAGCCGGCGATGGGCGGGATAATGCTGGCCGCGGCCGGCATCGCGGCGGGGCTGATGATCGGTGCCGCGGCAACCGTCGGCGTCACGCTCGCCTTGGACGCCACGGCAGACCACGGCGTGGTGCCGGCGCAGACCCCACCGGCTACCTCGATCCCTTCGGGGCCCTTTCTGGTGAACTACGGCGATCGGTGTTTTCACGGTCATTGCGTGCCGTGGCCGTGACTCACCGGCCCGGATCGCGACAGTCGTTCTGCTAGGTTGGCCTGGGGTTGTCCTCAGTCACGCCCGCAAAACCCGAGGAGTCACCGATGAACCGGATCGTTGCGCCCGCCGCCGCGAGCGTGGTGGTTGGTTTGTTGCTGGGCGCGGCCGCGATCTTCGGGATCACCCTGATGGTGCAACAGGACACGAAGCCGCCACTTCCCGGGGGCGATCCGCAGTCGTCAGTGCTCAACCGGGTCGAATACGGCAACCGTAGCTAGCTCGGCGATACGGACTGCGCCGGCGGCGCCTGCGGAATCGGCCGTGGGCTTGTCGGCCTCGCCGCTATCCCGGCGTTGGCTGTTCTTGGTCGGTGCGATCGCGCTGGCGCTGACGTTCGCGCAATCCCCGGGGCAGGTGTCCCCCGATACCAAGCTCGACCTCACCGCCAACCCGCTGCGCTTCCTGCTCCGCGCGACCAACTTGTGGAACAGCGAGCTGCCGTTCGGCCAGACGCAGAATCAGGCCTACGGTTACCTGTTTCCGCACGGCACCTTCTTCTTGATCGGTCACCTGCTGGGCGTGCCCGGCTGGATGACCCAGCGGCTGTGGTGGGCGCTGCTGCTCATGGTCGGCTTCTGGGGATTTCTGCGGGTCGCCGAGGCGCTGGGCATCGGCAGCCCCTCCTCGCGTCTGATCGGCGCGGCCGCGTTCGCGCTGTCGCCGCGGGTGCTGACCACGCTCGGATCGATCTCGTCGGAAACCTTGCCGATCATGCTCGCGCCGTGGGTGTTGCTGCCGACGATCCTGGCTCTGAAATCCGCGCGGGGGACGCGCGGACCGCTCGGTGCGCGCACTGGCCGGCCAGGCCGGGCTGGCAGTCGCGCTGATGGGCGCGGTCAACGCGATCGCCACGCTGGCGGGTTGCCTGCCGGCCGTGATCTGGTGGGCATGCCATCGGCCCAATCGGTTGTGGCGGCGCTACACCGCATGGTGGCTGTTAAGTCTCGTGCTGGCGATGCTGTGGTGGGTCGTGGCGTTGGTGCTGCTGCGTAACGTCAGCCCCCCTTTCCTGGACTTCATCGAATCCTCGGGCGTGACGACGCAGTGGTCGTCGCTGGTCGAGATGCTGCGCGGTACCGACAGCTGGACCCCGTTCGTGGCACCGACGGCCACCGCGGGCGCGCCGCTGGTGACTGGATCGGCGGCCATCCTGGCTACCTGCCTGGTCGCCGCGGCCGGACTGGCCGGGCTGGCCAGCCCGGGGATGCCGGCGCGCGGACGGCTGGTGACCATGCTGCTGGTCGGGGTGGTGCTGATGGCCGCCGGCTACAGCGGTGGGCTGGGCTCGCCGGTGGCGCATCAGGTGCAGGTGTTTTTGGATGCGGCGGGCGCGCCGCTGCGCAACGTGCACAAGCTGGAGTCGCTGATCCGGATTCCGATCGTGCTGGGCATCGCGGCGCTGCTGGGCCGGATACCGCTACCGGGCAGCGCGCCGCGAGCGCAGTGGCTGCGCGCGTTCGCTCACCCCGAGCGCGACAAACGGGTCGCCGCGACGGTTGTGGTGCTGACTGCGCTGACGGTCAGCACCTCGCTGGCGTGGAGCGCCCGGCTCACCCCGCCGGGCACGTTCGGCGCGATCCCGCAGTACTGGCACGACGCCGCCGACTGGCTCAGCGAGCACAATTCCGGATCGGGGACCGGGAGCCCACCACCCGGGCGGGTGCTGGTGGCCCCGGGGGCGCCGTTCGCCACGCAGACGTGGGGCACCAGCCACGACGAACCACTCCAGGTGCTCGGCAGCAGCCCCTGGGGCGTGCGCGACTCCATCCCGTTGACCCCGCCGCAGACCATCCGGGCGCTGGATTCGGTGCAACGGCTGTTCGCCGCCGGCCTTCCCTCGGCCGGCCTGGCCGATACCCTTGCCCGCCAAGGTATTTCGTATGTGGTGGT
This sequence comes from uncultured Actinomycetota bacterium, assembly GCA_963832935.1. Classification (GTDB taxonomy): domain Bacteria; phylum Actinomycetota; class Actinomycetes; order Mycobacteriales; family Mycobacteriaceae; genus Mycobacterium. The sequence continues at coordinate 87,404 of CAWHWA010000002.1, read as the reverse complement.
GCGCAACGACCTGGATCCCGACTCGTCGCGTTCGGCGCGCCCGATCCTGGTACACCGCGCGATCGAAGGGTCACCGCGACTGGAGAAGGTGGCGCAGTTCGGCGCGCCGGTGGGGCCCGGCACGTTGCCCGGGTTCGTCGCCGACAGCGGGCTGCGCCCGCGCTATCCGGCGGTGGAGATTTACCGCGTGGCCGCCGCCGATCCCGGCGCGCCCTATTTCGCCGACATCGACCACCTGGCCCGCGTCGACGGCGGGCCCGAAGTGCTGCTGCGGCTCGACGAGCGCCGCCGGCTGCTGGGCCAGCCGCCACTGGGTCCGGTGCTGATGACCGCCGACACTCGCGGTGCCGGGCTGCCGGCGCCCGTCGTGACCGTGACGGACACGCCGGTGGCGCGTGAGACCGATTACGGCCGCGTCGATCGAGCATTCGTCGGCGATCCGCGCCGACGGCGATACGAGGCACACCTACAACCGGGTGCCCGACTACCCGGTGCCCGGCGCCGACCCGGTCTTCGGCGGCTGGAACGGCGGGCGGATCACCGTGTCGAGTTCGTCGTCGGATTCCACCGCCATGCCCGACGTCGCTCCGGCGACCTCCCCCGCCGCCGCCATCGACGGCGACCCGGCGACGGCGTGGGTGACCAATGCCCTGCAATCCGCGGTCGGGCAGTGGCTGCAGGTCAATTTCGACCACCCGGTGACCAACGCCGCGATCACGCTGACACCCAGCGCGACCGCGGTCGGTTCCCAGGTTCGTCGCATCGCGATCGATACCGCCACCGGCAGCACCACCCTGCGATTCGACCAGCCGGGCAAGCCGCTCACCGCGGCGCTGCCCTACGGGGAAACCCCGTGGGTGCGGATCACCGCCGCCGGCACCGACGACGGATCCAGCGGCGTGCAGTTCGGCATCACCGACCTGTCGATCACCCAGTACGACGCCTCCGGATTCGCTCACCCCGTCGACCTGCGGCACACGGTGCGGGTGCCCGGGCCGCCGCAGGGTTCGGCGATCGCGGGCTGGGACCTGGGCTCCGAACTGCTGGGCCGGCCGGGTTGCGCCCCGGTAACCGACAGCGTGCGGTGCGCGCCGTCGATGGCGCTGGCCCCCGAAGAGCCGGTCAATTTCAGCCGTACCCTGACCGTTCCCACTCCGGTGTCGGTGACCCCGCGGCTGTGGGTGCGGCCCCGGCAGGGCCCCAAGCTGGCCGATCTGATCGCCGAGCCGAATACCACCCGGGCCCAGGGCGATTCCGACACGTTCGACATTCTCGGCTCGGCCTTTGCGGTCACCGACGGTGACCCGGCCACGGCGTGGACGGCGCCACAGCGGGTGGTGCAACACAAGAGCGCACCGACGCTGACGCTGGTACTGCCGCGGCCCACCGAGGTCGCCGGGGTGCGGCTGCTGCCGAGCCGGTCGACCCTGCCTGCCCAGCCGACGGTGGTGGCCGTCAACCTCGGCGACGGCCCACAGGTCCGGGAGTTCAGGCCGAGCGACGAGGTTTCCAGCGGGGCCGCCCGACCCCAAACCCTGTCGCTGCGACCCCGGGTAACCGACACCGTCACGATCAGCCTGCTGGACTGGCAAGACATCATCGACCGCAACGCGTTGGGCTTCGACCAGCTCAAGCCGCCGGGGCTGGCCGAAGTCGCGGTGCTCGACACCGACGGCAACCCGATCGCCCCCGCCGACGCGGCCCGCAACCGGTCGCGCGAGATCGTCGTCGACTGCGACCACGGTCCGGTCATCGCGGTCGCGGGCCGGTTTGTGCACACCTCGATCCGGACCACGGCGGGTGCGCTGCTGGACGGCGAGCCGGTTCCCGCCAGCCCGTGCGATCGCAATCCGATCGCGCTGCCGGCGGGGCAACAGGAATTACTGATCAGCCCCGGCGCCCAGTTCGTGGTGGACGGGGCACAGCTGTCGACCGCAACCGCCGCCGAATTGCCCGTCACCGCGGGCCCCGCGGCGGTTCCGCGCGGCGACGGGGACCTGGGGTCCCGACCGTCGCGAGGTGCGGGCCCCGGCCTCGGCGACCCCGCGGGTGCTGGTCATCCCCGAGAGCATCAATCCGGGCTGGGTGGCACGCACCAGCACCGGGGCCCGGCTGACGCCGGTAACCGTCAACGGGTGGCAACAGGGCTGGGTGGTGCCCGCGGGAGACCCCGGCACGATCACGCTGACCTTCGCATCCAATTCGCTGTACCGGGTTGGCCTGGCCGCCGGGCTGGCGTTGCTGCCGCTGTTGGCGATGCTCGCGTTGTGGCGCACCCGGCGAGGGCGTTCCGACGACCCACCCCCGCCACCCTGGTCGCCCGGGCCGTGGGCCGCGGTGCCGGTGCTGGCGGCCGCTGCGGTGATCGCCGGCGTGGCCGGGGTCGTCGTGATCGGCGCCGCCCTCGGCCTGCGGTACGCGCTGCGCCATCGAGAGCGGTTGCGCGACCGGGCCACCATCGCGGCCAGTGCGGGCGGACTGATTCTGGCCGGGGCGGCACTGTCCCGCCATCCCTGGCGGTCGGTCGACGGCTACGCCGGCCATTCCGCGAATGTGCAACTGCTGGCTTTGATTTCGCTTGCGGCGGTCACCGCCTCGGTGGTGGTGACGCCCGATCTCTTGCGCAACCGCCGCGCGGGATAGTTATGGCCATGGGATGGTTTTCTGCACCCGACTACTGGTTGGGCAGATTCGTGCTCGAGCGTGGCGTGGCGGCCATCTATCTGATCGCGTTCGTCGCCGCCGCGGCGCAGTTCCGATCACTGATCGGAGAGCACGGAATCCTGCCGGTGCCACGGTTTTTGGCGAGTCAGTCATTTTGGAGAACGCCAAGCATTTTTCATCTGCGCTATTCCGATCGGCTGTTCGCGGCTGTCTCCTGGTTCGGTGCGGCGCTGTCGGCGGCCGTTGTCGTCGGCGCGGCGGACCTGGTGCCGCTGTGGGCGGCGATGCTGATGTGGCTGACGCTGTGGGTCCTCTACCTGTCGATCGTCAACGTCGGGCAGGCGTGGTATTCGTTCGGCTGGGAATCCCTGCTGCTGGAAAGCGGATTCCTGATGATCTTCCTCGGCAACGATCGCGTTGCGCCCCCGGTGCTGACCTTATGGATCGTGCGGCTGCTGCTGTTCCGGGTCGAGTTCGGCGCGGGACTGATCAAGATGCGCGGCGACCCGTGCTGGCGCGATCTGACCTGCCTGTACTACCACCACGAAACCCAGCCGATGCCGGGGCCGCTGAGCTGGTTCTTCCATCATCTCCCCAAACCACTGCATCGAATTGAGGTGGCGGGCAACCATTTCGCGCAGCTGGTGGTGCCGTTCGGGCTGTTCGCGCCGCAGCCGATAGCCAGCGTCGGCCGGGGCGATCATCGTCGTCACGCAGCTGTGGTTGGTGATGTCGGGCAATTTCGCCTGGCTCAACTGGCTGACGATCGTCCTGGCGTTCAGCGCGATCGACGACTCGTCGGCAGCGCTGCTGCTGCCGATACCCGCGCATCCGCCGCTGTCGGCACCGCCGCCGTGGTTCGCCGCACTGGTGGTCGCGTTCGCCGTCGCGGTGCTGTTCCTGACCTACTGGCCGGTGCGCAACATGCTGTCGTCACGTCAGCGAATGAACATGTCGTTCAACCCATTTCACTTGGTCAATACCTACGGCGCCTTCGGCAGCATCGGCCGTACCCGCCGGGAGGTGGTGATCGAGGGCACCGACGAAGCCGAGGATCACCGCGCAGACGGTATGGAAGGAATACGAATTCAAGGGCAAGCCCGGCGCGCTGCGCCGGCTGCCACGGCAATGGGCCCCGTACCATCTGCGGCTGGACTGGCTGATGTGGTTTGCCGCGATCTCGCCCGGCTATGCCCAGCCATGGCTGACGCCGTTCCTGCAACGGCTGCTGCGCAACGACCGGGCCGCCCTGCACCTGTTGCGGCACAACCCGTTCCCGGAATCACCGCCCCGCTACGTGCGGGCACAGCTCTACCGGTACCGCTTCACCACACCGGCGGAGTTGCGACGCGATCGGGCGTGGTGGCATCGCACACTGGAAGGCCGCTACGTCGCGCCGATGGCGTTGGGGACAGCGCCTCCAGCCGGCTGAGCAAGGCAGTCAGCCCAGTCGGCCGAGATCCGTAATGAGCTGGGAAACCACCGTGACCGTGGCGATCCGGCGGTCCGCGTCGTCGTCGAGGTCGGCGGCCAGAACGGCGTTTGTTCTCGTCAGCTTCAGCACCCGCCCGGTCGCCACAAAGGATTTCGCCGATCCGGCCCGCAGGATCGTCACCGTCATACTCAGCGTCGGGCAGGGACAACCCGTCACGAGCGAGCCGCAATGCGTGGCCGTCTGATCCAGCATTTCGGCGATCGACCCTCCACTGAGTTGCCTGAAATTGAAAGCAGTGGGGCCCGGTTCGTAGGACATGCGCAGCCATCGCTCTTCGCGACAGCCCTCGAGGTACTTCGCATTCAGCGCCGAAAGGTTAGGCATCAGATGCTTGTTCGCGCGTTCCACCCACTCCGCATCGGTGAGCGCGAGCCCCGGTTCGCCGAACAGTCCGAAGTATCCATCGACATCCATAGTTCCCACCTTAACGTTGGGCCCGCGACGAAACTAGTTCCATCACCGCATCTTTCATTCACCAAACGAGATATCGGTTGCGATGCAAGCCCTCTCAGCAGTGGCGTGCGGCTTCTTGGACGAGTTGAACGCGGGAAGCGACGCCCAGCTTGCGGAAAATATGACTGAGGTGGGTTTGTACCGTGCGTGGCGAGATGAATAGCTTGGCAGCGATGTCTTTGTTGGCAAGTCCATCACTCACTAGTTGGACGACCTCGCGCTCTGTCGGAGTCACAGATGCCCAACCGCTCGAAGGCCGTTTCCGTTCACCGCGGCCGCGCTGCGCATACGCGATTGCCTCCGCGATAGACAACGCGGCGCCCGCGGCCCAGGTGGCCTCAAACTCGCTGTCGCCCATTGCATCACGTAGCGCTGCGACCGAGGCTTCGTAGGCGACGTCGTAGATCTGGAAGCGGACCTGGCCGGTCCGGTCTCTCATCGCTTGTGCGGACCCGAACAGCCGTACGGCCTCCCGATGGCTGCCCGCGTCGGCCGCCAGACTGGCCAGGCATTCCAGGGTGTCGGCAACCCCCAAGTACGCGCCGGATCCGGACGCGCAGACGAGCGCCCCGTGTGCATCCTTCTCGGCTTGCACGAAGTCACCTTGGGCTACCGCGATGCGGGCACGCGCCGTCAATGCCATGGCAGCATTCCATCCGGCTGTCGCGCGGACAACTTCGTCGGCGCAGCGTCGAGCCGCCCGAAGGTCGCCGCGAGCCAGCGCAATCTCTGCAACGGGATTCACGTACAGCGCCAAGAATTCCCGTCGTTGGCTCAATCGCTGCATCGCAATCTCGCTGGCCTGAGCCGCGGCGGTGACATCGCCGGCGGCGAGGGCGGCCAGCGCCAGCGCCGCATTGCTGAACCCTTCCACGAAGTCACCGAGTTCGGTCGCTTGCTCGACGGCGGCCGCAGCGATGGCGCGGGCCGCGGTCGTGTCTCCTCGAAATGCGAGCGCCATACTGTGGCCGACTCGCCCAGCGAAGCTGAAGAGCGCGTCCTGGCAGGCGTCAGCATCGGTGATCAGCGCATCGAACTGTTGAACGGCTCCGTCGAGATCGCCACAATGCATCTGCGCCATTCCGAGGTTCCAGCGGCAGTGACGCGCGACGAACTGATCGCCGATCGCCTCCGCGATATCGCGTCCCTCTTCGGCGGCCACCCGCTCCGCCCTGGCATCACCGGCGAAGAGGGCCGCAAATGCCCGGTAGGGCTGGATCTGACTCAGCGCCGCCAAATCTCCCAGCGATCGGGCGAGGTCGAGCGCCTCGGTGAAAGACTCCTCGGATGCCTCCCCGCTATACGACCAGACGCAGCACCACGCGGTCAGCGCCCTCAGCAAAAGCGCCGGTTCCCCGATACCACGGGCGAGGGTGAGCGCCTCTGCGGCCGCGTCTTTGCTTCCGGGATCTACCACCGAGACGGTCAGCATGATGCGGTCGGCGAGCGCGCGTACCCGCATGGCGGGCGCGATGTCCGCGCCGTGGGCTTCGGCAGTGGCGAGGGCGGCGTCAAACCAGGCCAGCCCCTCCTGAATCCGGCCGCGGCGCCGCCACAGCGGCTGCAGAAATGATGCCAGGGCTAGCGCCGCCTCCGGTTCGGCGCAATCGAGTGACCAGGCGAAAGCTGCACGGAGATTGTCGATTTCGGTTTCGGCTTGCTCGGTGTGCCGCTCGAGTTCAGTGGGCGCCAAGGTCTCGAACATTGCCGCGAACGAGCTGTAGTGACCGCGGTGGCGGGACCGAATGGTCTCGGCCTCAGCCGAGTCGCTGAGCTTTTCTTGGGCATACTGACGCACCGTCTCCAGCAGCCGATACCGGGTTCGGCCCCGATGGTCCTCGGCAACCACCAGCGACTTGTCCACCAGCAGACTGAGCTGGTCCAGCACGTGATGGCGCTCGAGTTCGCCACTACCGGCGACCGCTTGCGCCGCGTCGAGGTCGAAGCCGCCCACAAACACTGCCAACCGCCGGAATAGGACACGCTCGGGCTGGGTCAACAGCGCGTGTGACCAATCGACGGAGGCACGCAGGGTCTGCTGGCGTCGCACTGCAGTGCGGGCGCCGCCGGTCAACAGGCGGAAACGATCGTGCAGTCCGTCGAGGATTTCGCCCAGCGATAACGTACGCACCCGAGCGGCTGCCAGCTCGATGGCCAACGGCACCCCATCGAGGCGTCGGCAGATCTCCGCCAACGGCGGCCACGTTGTCGTCGGTGATGCGGAAACCGGGCCGGGCAAGACCCGCACGGTCGGCGAACAGCTCGAGGGCGTCGTCGGCTATCGGTAGTGACGGGACCCGCCAGATGACCTCGCCGGTCACACCAAGCGGCTCACGACTCGTGGCAAGCAGGGTCAGTCTGGGGCAGGCCGCGAGCAAGGCATCCGCGAGCACGGCACATGCATCGAGCAGATGTTCGCAGTTATCCAACACGATCAGCATCTGGCGGCCGCCCACCGACTGCGCGAGCATGTCGATCTCAGCACGGCCCGGTTGGTCGCACAGACCAAGCGCGCGGGCTACGGTGGCCGCCACGATGTCGGCAGAGCCGATCGGCGCCAGATCGACGTACCACACTCCGTCACTGAAATCAGCGGCTCAGCTGAGCTGAAAGTTCTTGGGCCAGACGGGTTTTACCGATCACCGCCCAGCGCCGGTGAGGGTGACAAGCCGGCTGTTGGCCAGCAGTTGCCCTACCTCGTTGCAGCTCCTCGGTCCGTCCCACGAAACTGGTGAGCTGCACCGGAACGTTATGGGTCAGAACGGCAGTCGCCGTGCGCAGCGGCGGAAACTCGTTATGCAGGTCGGGGTGGCACAGCTGCACCACCCGTTCGGGCCGGGGCAGATCGCGCAGGCTGTGGGTGCCAAGGTCGGCCAGCCACGCATCGGCGGGAAGATGTTCGATGACTAGATCTGCCGTGGTGCCCGACAGCACGGTTTGGCCCCCATGCGCCAAATCACGTACCCGCGCGGCTCGATTGATGGTGGTTCCGACGTAGTTGCCTTCATCGCGCAGCTGCACCTCGCCGGCATGTAAACCGATGCGCAACCGGATTGGCGCCAGCGGCGCCCTCTGCAGTTCGAGAGCACACGCGACCGCGTCGCTGGCCCGGGCGAATGCCACCACGAAGCTGTCGCCCTCGCCCTGCTCGATCGGGCGGACGCCACCATGCGCCGCGATCGCGTCGGACAGTGTGCGGTCGAGCGCCGCGATGGCAGCAGTCATGTCGCTCGGAGCGGTATCCCACAGCCGGGTTGACGCCTCGACGTCCGCCAGCAGCAGCGTCACCGTTCCGGTTGGGAGCAACTCACTCACCCCAAGATCCCGCCGCTCTGACCGCGACGTATGCGCACACCGGTCAATATCCGTCACACTCGCCACTCTGCAGCCAGCACGGCCGGCAAACATCAGCCGAAATGCGTATATCTCCTCGGCCCACGACCGCTTATCGGCCGCTCGCTGTACAGCATATGGACAATTTGCCAGGCGGACGAGTCAGCCGCTGCTACCGCCGCCGCTACAGATATACGTCTGTGCCGCAACATTGGTAGGCCTTCTGACCGATGATCTTGGCTTCGCCGCGCCGGATAGTTGATTTTGAACCGCCCGACCACTGGCCCGACTGAAGGACCCAGTGATCCACCTCACCGATGTACATGGCTTGCGGCACAACGAGATAGATCAGCTAATGAACGCTCCCACCGCGACAACCGCCCCACTCCTGCGGTTGGCGTATCAACTCGTGCGCGTTCTGTCCACGTTTCTAGCCGTGCTTCCGGCCGGGCGGCACCATCGAATCATGCGGGCTCGGCTCGCCAGTCCAGGAGGTCGGTCAGATGACACGCACACATACAGGTTCGCTGGTTGCCGGTGGGCTCAACTGGGATAGCTTGCCGCTGCGGCTCTTCGCCGGAGGCAATGCCAAGTTCTGGGATCCCGCCGATATCGACTTCTCCCGCGACCGCGCGGACTGGGAACAACTGACCGATGACGAACGCGACTACGCCTTGCAGTTGTGCGCTCAGTTCGTTGCCGGCGAGGAAGCGGTGACCGAGGACATTCAGCCGTTCATGGCGGCCATGCGGGCCGAAGGCCGGCTCGGTGACGAGATGTATCTGACGCAGTTCGCTTTCGAGGAGGCTAAGCACACCCAGGTGTTCCGCATGTGGCTCGACGCCGTGGGGGAGACCGGAGATCTGCAGAGTTACCTCGAACCCCTGTCGGCGTACCGGACGATCTTCTACCAAGAACTTCCGGATTGCCTCAACGCATTGTCGTGGGATCCCTCACCGGCCGCCCAGATCAGGGCATCCGTGACCTACAACCACGTGGTCGAGGGCATGATGGCGCTGACCGGGTACCACTCCTGGCACAAAATCTGTGCCGGCCGCAACATTCTTCCCGGCATGCAGGAGTTGGTCCGGCGCATCGGCGACGATGAGCGACGCCACATGGCGTGGGGTACCTTCACGTGCCGGCGCCATGTCGCGGCCGACGACGCCAACTGGACCGTCTTTGAAACGCGGATGAACGAGCTCATCCCGCTAGTCCTGCAATCCACCGAACAGAATTATTCGATATTCAGCGACCCCATCCCGTTCGGACCTGGACATCGACGAGATCGAGGCAGTACGCCTCGGACAAGGGAATGCGACGGTTCGGCACCATCTCCAGCGCCCGCGGGCGTCCGCTCGGCGAGATCGACGTCGACTATTCGCCGCTGCAGCTCGAGGACACCTTCGCCGACGAGGACGAAAAGGCCATGGCCGCCTCGGCATCAGTGAGATGAAAGCACTGGGGATTGCGGCGGCAGCCGCCATAGCGCTCGCACCGCTTTCAGTGGTAGCAACCACACCCGGTGTGGCACAGGCGGCTCCGTTTTCCGACGCTGGAGCAGACGCTACCGGCCCTTCCGCCACGTCCTCCGCCCCCGAGCACGATTCCGTCAGGGCCGCAGATGAGGAGCCGACCCGACCCTGGGGGCACTCGGCGGCGCTGCACTATGGGGCGTTGGTGACAGCAGTGGGCCTTGTCGCCTGGATTGTCGGATTGTCTTCACGTCGCGCCAGTGGCACACCTCCGATCCCGCCCCGGGCGGAACCTCGCCGGGCCGGCCGCGGTGCGCTAGCCGCCAAATCCACGCTCACGTTTCCGACGATTGATCATCCAGGCTCAGCGGTAAAGAGAAGGGTGCTAGTCGAGGCGGCCCATAGATGCGCCATCCCCACCTGTCGGAACCCAACGACCGAGATAGCTCACATCGTGCCGGAGTCACAGAGCCATGACGACTCGTTCGAAAACCTCATCGCGTTATGCCCGGACTGCCAAAAGAAAGAAATCGATCGGCAGTCGATCCGCATGTACAAGCGCAATCTCGGGATCTTGAACAGCCGCTACTCTGATTTCGAGCGCCGGGTGTTCGATCAGATTGCCGAGACAGACCGGAGATCCTTCATTGTCGAGGCGGGTTTGGAGATCCCTCTCCTGCATGCCGTCAATGATGGGCTTTTGAAACGAGTCGAACTATCGCCGGTAGCGATCCGACCCGGTGAACCAACCCGTTACAAATACGAAGTCGCCGATGCTGGGCTGGATTTCGTCAGCCGATACATCCAGGGTGAAGACATATCATGAAGTCCCGCAACGCCCGTTGAGGTCACATGGCACCAAGGCTTTAGCGGCCTCGGCATAACCGAGGCCGCTAAACCTACTTCTGAGCCTTACTTCTGGTAGGACAAAGCTCCCGTTCCGGCGAGCTTGCCACCCTCGACGATCAGGTACTCCGGACGGATGGGCTTGCCGGCGAACCAGCTTTCCAGGATCTCCCTGGTGCCGGCTGCGTAGCGGGCCTGGGCGGACAACGTGGTTCCCGAAACATGCGGAGTCATCGCGTTATTCGGCATGGTCCGCCACGGGTGATCGGCCGGCGGCGGTTGCGGGAACCAGACATCGCCGGCATAGCCCGCGAGCTGGCCACTACGCAGCGCTGCCGCGATGGCCTCGGGGACGGTCTCCTCGCCGCGGGCGGTGTTGACGATGTAGGAGCCGCGCCGCATGGTGCCCAGCAACCGCTCGTTGAACATCCGACGGGTGGCTTCGTAGAGAGGCGAGTGGATGGACACGACGTCGACCGAACGCACCAGCGACTCGACGTCGGGATGGAACGTGACGTTGAGTTCCTTCTCGACCTCCGGCGACAGCCGTCGTGTGTCGGTGTAGTGCAGGTTGACGTCGAACGGCGCCAGCCGGCGCAACACGGCCCGCCCGATCCGGCCGGCCGCGATCAGCCCGACGTCCATGCCCTCCAGGTCGTAGGCACGCTCCGCGCAATCGGCGATGTTCCAGCCGCCTTCGGTGGCCCACCGATGCGACGGGACGAAGTTACGCACCAGCGTCAGGATCTGCATCACCGTGTGTTCGGCGACACTGATGCTGTTGCTGTAGGTCTCCTCGGCGACGGTGATGCCGTGCTCTTTGGCCGCGTCGAGATCCACATGGTCGGAGCCGATGCCCGCGGTCAGCGCCAGCTTGAGTCTGGGCGCCTTCGCAATGCGCTCTTTGGTCAGGTAGGCCGGCCAAAATGGTTGGGAAATCACGATATCGGCATCGACCAGCTCGCGCTCGAACTCCGAATCCGGCCCGTCCTTGTCCGACGTCACCACCAACTCGTGGCCGCCGTCTTCGAAGAACTTACGCAACCCGAGCGCACCCGATACGCAGCCGAGTAGCTCACCGGGAGTGAAGTCGATGTTCTCCGGAGTCGGCACGCTGGCGCCGTCGGGGTAGCTCTGGATCGTCGGGATGCTGTCGCGGGCGTACTTCGGCGGATACCCATTGACGGGGTCCGGGTAGAGCACCATCACACACTTGGCCATCGGTTTCTCCTGGCTCGATTCTTCGGAGGTTGGTATGTCCCAGTCTTCTCCGGTGGCATCGAAGGTGTCCAAGACTCAATTTCGACCGGCCGATAGGCCGCGCCGATCAGACCTCGTGAAGTCGGTCACTGGCCGTCGTCGACGGCCGGCCGAGCTCCTCACCGATGCCCGCGTCCCGCGCGGTCTGAACCAGCGTGCGGGTCACCACCGAGCCGGGTTCTGCGGCGTTGGTGACCAGCACCATCGGAGCCGTGACCGAAGGATCGTGCAGCCGCAGCACGGAAGCCCCGGCCGGTACCCCAAGGGCGCGGATCCAGGTATGCGGCACGATGGTCGCCCAGCGTCCGGTGGCTACGTGAGCGAATAACGTGGCGACAGAGTCCGTTTCGAGTTGCGGGCTGACCACGAGACCTTGGGCGTCCAAGGCGTCGTCGATAACGCGGCGCCCTCGCATCCCCTCGGTCAGCAAACACAGCGGCAAGGCCAAGGCATCCGACCAACTTATGGTGTCGGATTTGCCGGCGAGCAGCTCACTGCCGACGACGAGCACTTGATGCTCCTGATACAGCGGGGTGACCAGTAGTTCGTCGGTGTCGTGGCTGTCCGGATACAGAATCCCGGCGTCCAATTCGAACCGCCGGATTCGTTCGATGATCTCGGCCGAGCGCAGGTTGGTCTCCAGCTGGACGCGCACCAACGGGTGGGCGGCACAAAACGGATCGGTCAGCAGCGCAACAGTGGTGGCGGCGTTCGGGACCACCCCCAACCGCAGCTCGCCGACGAGGCCGGTCTGCAATGCCGCGACTTCAAGCTTGAGGGCGTCGCAATCGGCCAGGATGCGCCGCGCCCAATGCACGAGCCGTTCGCCTTCGGGGGTGAGGCCTTCGAACTTCTGGCCGCGCCGGACCAACGGGACCTTCAGCTCGTGTTCGAGCTTGCGGATGGCTTCCGACAACGCCGGCTGGGATACATGGCACACGTTCGCGGCATGGGCGAAATGACGCTCCCGGGCGAGCGCCACGAAATACTCCAGCTGACGAAACAGCATGACCTATTCGACCACGCTGCAAGTGTGGTCGGGCTATCGCCCGGGCATGCGGCCCTCGCAGTCGGTCTGCTTTGCTGAAACTCGTTGCTGCCGAGACATAATCGCAGCGCCTCTTTCTTTCGTGTCAGCTCTGTGACCAAAGCGTGGCCGATTCGTATGCGCCGCCGAACTATGTTAACGACTCGGCAGACTTAGTGCTTTTTCGTTCTCAGGCTTAGCTGGAAGATGGTTCTCCTGCCTGCGCGCGTGAGCACACGAACTTCCATCAGATCCCAAGAGAGAGAATATGGATTTCGAGGGCGCGCATACCCGGGACCTTCTGACGCTGGCTGAGCAGGCTCTGCAGGGCGAAAACGTTGACAAGGAAATGCTAAGCAGGGCCGCTATCCGGGTTATTGACAACCCTCCCCGGGATGGGATTCTGCGCAGCCTTGTCGATCACGTGTGTCAAGCCGTTTTTGATTGGACGTGCTTCGATGGCTCACGCGCACGGCTTGAGGGTGTCATCGAAGGCTACAAAATGGCCGCCAACGCGCTCAAGGTCGATGTACAGCTGGACAACCTGCGGCACTAGTCAACGGGCCTGCTCCTGGTGTTACAGCGTATCGTCGAGTTCACCGAGTCGGTCGGTCAACCGGAGATTCTCCGAGTAGTCGACCGGACAGCAGATCAGCGAGACGCCGTCCTCGTCGAGCGCGGCCTGCAACGTCGGCAGTAACTCGTCGGCGCTGTTGATCCGATACCCTTTGGCGCCAAAGCTTTCGGCGTACTTCACGATGTCAGGATTGCCGAACTTGACGTAGTAGTGTTCGCCGAGTTCGAGATCCATCTTCCATTCGATGAGGCCGTAACCGCCGTCATCCCAGATCAACACCACCAGGGGGATGCTCTCTCGGACGGCGGTCTCGATTTCCTGCGAGTTCATCATGAACGCGCCGTCGCCTACCACGGCGAGCACCTTGGAGTCGGGCAGGGCCAGTTTGACCCCGAGCGCCCCCGGCAGCGCGAAACCCATGGTGGACAAGCCATTCGAGATCAGGCAGGTGTTCCGCTCGTAGGTCGGGTAGAGCCGGGCCATCCACATCTTCGTGGCCCCGGTGTCGACCAGCACCACGTCGCTGCGGCCCAGCGCTTCGCGGGTATCGGCCACCACCCGCTGCGGCGCCAACGGGTAGCGCGAATCCTGTTGTCCCCGAGCGAATTCCTCGGCCAGCAGGCCGGACCCCGGCACCTCCGGCTCCGCCTCGTAGGTGTGATCGGCCAGTGCATCGGCGAGTGCATCAAGTGAGTCGCTGATATCGCCGATGATGCCGACGTCAACCGAGTAGTGCGCGTCGACCTCGGCCGGGAAGCGATGGATGTGGATGATCTTCTTGTCGGCCTGCGGGTTGATCCGGACGGGGTCGAACTCCTGCAGCTCGTAGCCGACCGCGATGACGACGTCGGCGTTGTCGAACCCGAAATTGACGTAGTCGTGGCGCATGAATCCGATGGTTCCGATGCTGTTGGGGTGATCATCGGGCATCACGCCCTTGCCGTGGAAGCTGTTAGCCACCGGAATGCCGAATTTCTCGGCGAACCGTACCAACGCCGCCGTAGCGTCGCTGCGCGCCGCACCATGTCCGGCCAGCATCACCGGTCGCTTCGCGGTGTGCAGGATATCGGCCGCTCGTTCCACCTGACCGGGCGCGGGCGCGTCGGCGCGGACCACGTTGCGTGGCAATGGAGTCAGGTCGTAGTCGGTCTCGTCGACGTCGATGTTCTCGGGCACGGCCAGGTAGACCGCGGCGGGGCGTTCGGTCTCGGCGAGTTTGAACGCTTTGCGGAACATTTCCGGAATTGCGCGCGCGGTGGGGACGCCGGCGGCCCACCGGGTGATCGGGGCGAACATCGAAACCAGGTCGACGTATTGGTGCGATTCTTTGTACTGGCGGTCCTGGCCAACCTGAGCGGAGATCGCCACCATGGGGGTGCTGTTCGTGGTCGCATCGGCGACGCCCAGCTGCATGTTGATCGCGCCCGGGCCCAAGGTGGCCGACACCACCGCCGCCCGTCCGGTGACCCGCCCGTACATCTCGGCCATGAACGCCGCGGCCTGCTCGTGCCGGGTGAGCACGTAACGGATCTTCGAGGCGGCCAGCGCCTGCGTGAAGCGGATGTTCTCCTCACCGGGCAGCCCGAACACCACGGCAACGCCCTCGTTTTCCAGGCACTTGACCATCAGCTGAGCCGCTGTACTCATCCGGCACCTCCCTCGAGGAACGATAGTGGCAGGCTAGATGTTGAACCTTTCACAACCATCGCAAGCGAAGGATGTCAGCATGGCGATCGCCACCATCAACCCGGCTACCGGCGAGACGGTTAAGACCTTCACCCCGGCAACCGACGCGGAAGTCGACGCAGCCATCGCCCGCGCGCACGAGCGCTTCCTCGACTACCGCCACTCCACCACTTTCGCTCAGCGCGCCGAATGGGCGAACGCGACGGCCGACCTCCTGGAGAAGGAGGCCGACGATGTCGCGGCGATGATGACCCTCGAGATGGGGAAGACCCTCAAATCAGCCAAGGGTGAAGCGCTCAAGTGCGCCAAGGGTTTTCGCTACTACGCCGAGAACGCCGAGAAGCTGCTGGCCGACGAACCGGCCGAAGCCTCGAAGGTCGGAGCGAAAAGGGCCTACACGCGCTGGCAGCCGCTCGGGGTGGTCCTGGCGGTGATGCCGTGGAACTTCCCGCTCTGGCAGGCCGTCCGGTTCGCCGCGCCCGCGCTGATGGCAGGCAATGTCGGCCTGCTCAAACACGCTTCCAACGTCCCGCAGTCGGCGCTGTATCTCTCCGACGTCATCACCCGCGGCGGCTTTCCGGAGGGCTGCTTCCAGACGCTGCTCGTCTCGTCCAGTGCCGTCGAGGGCATCCTGCGGGATCCCCGGGTCAAAGCGGCCACGCTAACCGGAAGCGAACCGGCCGGGCAGTCCGTCGCCGCGATCTGCGGTGACGAGATCAAACCCACCGTGATGGAGCTCGGCGGCAGCGACCCGTTCATCGTGATGCCCTCGGTGGACCTCGACGAGGCGGTCAAGACCGCGGTCACCGCCCGGGTCCAGAACAACGGGCAGTCCTGTATCGCCGCCAAGCGGTTCATCGTGCACACCGACATCTACGACGCGTTCGTCGACAAGTTCGTCGAACGGATGCAGGCGCTCAAGGTCGGCGACCCGACCGACCCGGACACCGACGTGGGCCCGCTGGCCACCGAGTCGGGCCGCGACGAGATCGCCAAGCAGGTCGACGACGCCGCTGCGGCGGGCGCCACGATCCGCCTCGGCGGCAAGACACCCGACCAGCCCGGCTGGTTCTACCCGCCGACCGTGGTCACCGACATCACCAAGGACATGGCGCTCTACACCGAAGAGGTGTTCGGGCCCGTCGCCTCGATGTACCGCGCCTCGGGCATCGACGAGGCGATCGAGATCGCCAACGCCACCACCTTCGGCCTGGGGTCCAACGCCTGGACCAACGACGAAGCCGAGCAGGAGCGCTTCATCGACGACATCGAGGCTGGCCAGGTCTTCATCAACGGGATGACGGTGTCGTACCCCGAACTCGGGTTCGGCGGCGTCAAGCGTTCCGGTTACGGCCGTGAACTCGCGGACCTCGGCATCCGCGCGTTCTGCAACGCCAAGACCGTCTGGGTCGGGTAACTCGGGCTAGCTAGGCAGAGGCGCCGACGAGGGCCTTCGCGTCCTCGTCGGCGAAGGTGTCCTCGAGCTGCACCGGTGAGTAGTCGAGGTCGATCTCGCCGACCGGTCGTCCGCGGGCGCTGCCGATCGTGCCGAGCCGCCGCATCCCCTTGTCGGCGGCGTATGCCATGAACTCCTCCACCGACAGGTCGAAGGGCATCGGGTCGTAGAGCGAAAAGCTCTCCTCGATAAGGCGCAGCCCGAGCGGCATGAGCTCGTTCATGCGCGTTTCGAACACTCCCCAATTGGCATCGTCGGCCGCGACATGCCGTCGACAGGTGAAGGTTCCCCACGCCATGTGGCGTCGCTCGTCGTCGCCGATGCGCCGGACCAACTCCTGCATCCCGGGCAGAATGCCGCGCTCCACGCAGATTTTGTGCCAGCCGAAGTAGCCCGTCAGCGCCAACATGCCTTCGACGACGTGGTTGTAGGTGACGGACGCCCGTACCTGGGCAGCCGGTGACGGATCCGACGACAACACGCTCAGACAGGCCGGTAGCTCCTCGTAGAAAATCGTCCGGTAGGTCGGGATGTCATCGAGGTAGACGTGCAGGTCCTCGGTGACGCCGACGGCATCGAGCCACATCCGGAACACCTGGACGTGCTTGGCTTCCTCGAACGCGAACTGGGTCAGATACATTTCGTCGCCCAGCCGGCCTTCGGCCCGCATCGCGGACATGAACGGCTGAATATCCTCGGTCACCGCCTCCTCGCCGGCGATGAACTCGGCGCACAGCCGGGTGGCGTAGTGCCGTTCGTCGTCCGACAGCTGCTCCCAGTCCGCGCGATCGCGGGAGAAATCGATGTCGGCCGGATTCCAGAACTTCGCATTGCCACCGGCAAACAGCTTGAGCGGCAAGCTGTCCCAGTTGAGTCCGCCGGCAACCATCGAGCCCGTATGTGTCCGTGTCATCTGACCTCCTCGGATTGGTGTGGGGCTGTAAATCCTTGTGGCTTCGCCTCGACGGGCGGATGCGGCAGCGCCGCGAACGCGGCGACCAGCACCGCGACCAGCCGGCGCACGGCCAGGGCCGGCTGCTCGGGGCTGGGCTCGTCGAGCCCGAGGATGGGGTCCAGGCCGCGCATGTAGGGCGCCAGCGCCAGGTGCGGAAAGATCAACAGCAGCAGCGAGATCAGCACGTCGGTGTCGGCGTCGGCGCGCAGGTCGCCGCGGGTCTTGGCACCGTGCACCAATGGCCGCAGCACGTCCAGGTAATGACGGTGGATGACGCTGCGCACGGTGATGCGGGCGTCGGTATCGACCTCCAGGGTCGCCGCGGCGTGCAGCGCGCGTTCGTGCGGATGCTCGGCGAAGTAGGCGACCCAGCCGTCGAGCAGCTCGGTGAGAAATTCGAAGAACGGCCGGTTCGGGTCGAGGTCGCGGATCAGGTCTTCCATGTAGACCCGCACCCGCTGGCTGCCGATGTCGGCGATGAACGCGAACAGGTCGCGCTTGTCCGCGAAGTACTGGAACAAGCTGCCCTTGGCGACGCCGGCCCGGCGCGCGATGACGTTGAGGCTGCCGCCGGAGAATCCGTGCGCCCCGAACTCGGCCTCCGCGGCCTCGATGATGGCTGTGCGACGAGCGGGGTCGACCCGCGCCCATGTCACCGTCGGCATTCGACCTCCTTGTCGATGACCACTGGTCATCTTACGGTGAGCTACGTCACAGTCAAGGGGCTAGTTCCCGGCATTGCGCGCGCCGGCCGCCGAATGTCGCGCTAGCTTCACGCTGCGCGCCCGAATGTCGCGCTGGCGTCACGTTCGGCGCGCAGGGTCGGCCCGCCTACGGCCGCATCTGATACGCACCGTTGATCGGCTGGATGTGTTCCTTCCACACCTGGTCGTAGCGCGCCTGGTCGTGCACCGGACGACGGATCATCCGCATCGCGAAGCGGGCCTGCGCGTCCGTCGTGGCGGGCTTGTCGCCCAGCTCGACGGCGTAGCTGTTGAAGTCGCGCACCAGCACGGCGAAGATCCCGTCGAGCAGCGCCTCATCCAAGCCCGACAGCAGCGCCTCCTCCAGGATCAGCTGGGCATACGGGACGACCGCGAACAGCTGTCCGACTCCGAAGGCGAAGTCGATGTCCTTCTGCTGGGTGGCGTCGGGGGTGGCGCTGGCCAGCATCTCGGCCAGCACGTCGATCTGCTTGCGCAGCAGATCGACGTTGGGCAGATAAGCGAAGTGGTCGAACGGCGGTCGCCAATCGTGGAACCGCACCTTGCCCAGTCCTCCGGTCGGGCCCTGGTCGAACAGGAACGAATCGTCGGTCGCGTCGTCGCGACGGTCGATCACCGGCAATTCGGTGTTCGGCGCGAACAGGTAGTTGGGCATGAACTTGGCCAGCAACCCGATGTTGATGTGAACGGTGCCTTCCAGCCTCGGCAGCAGCCCGATCTCGCGGGCCATGCCCTCGAACATGGTGTCCTTCTCCACGCCCTTGGCGGCGATGACATCCCACAGGGCGGTGATCACGCGCTCACCCTCGCTGGTGATCTTCGCCTTGGTGAGCGGGCTGTACAGCAGGTAGCGACGGTCGTTTGCCGACGCGCTGCGCATGTAGTCGCAGGCACGGGTGGCGACCAGCTTCATGGCGATCAGCCGCACGTAGGCGTCGGTGAGCAGACGCCGCACGTGGGTGAAGTCGGTGACGGCGGTGCCGTACAGGTGGCGGTTGGACGCGTGGGTGACCGCCTCGTACATGGCGTGGGTACACATGCCGATCGCACCCCAACCGAGGTTGTACTTGCACACGTTGACCGTGTTGAGCGCGGCGTGGAAGGCCTCGGGCCCGCGGTGCAGGATGTCGGCCTCGGTGACCGGATAGTCGCGCAGCGCGTAGTTGGCGACATAGTTCTGCGAGTTGACGACGTTCTTGATCAGCTCGTAGCGGTCGTGCTGGGAGTCGGCGACGAAGAACACGTACTCGTCAGTGCCGGCGATCTTGCCGAAGGTCGACACCATCCGGGCCGACGTTGGCGTTGCCGATGTAGTACTTCTCGCCGTTGGCGACCCAGCCGTGCTCGGACGGCGTCAGGATCATGTCGGTCTGGTAGACATCGGCGCCGTGGCTCTGCTCCGACAATCCGAAGCCGAACACCTCACCCTGCTCCAGCTGGGCTGCGGCCTTGCGCTTGGCGTCCTCGTTGTCGCTCATCCAAATCGGGCCCAGGCCAAGGGCGGTGACCTGGAAGGGGTACCAGTAGTTCAACCCGTAGAAGCCGACGATCTCGGCGAACTCGCTGATCCGGTAGGTGTCCCAGCGGCAATCGGAGCCGCCGTATTCCGACGGCGTCAGCAGGGAGGCGAAGATGCGCTCCCGTCCGATGTGGTCCAGGAAGTCGGAGTACCAGACCCGGGCGTGGTCGTCGGCCTTCAGCCGGGCCTTGCCCCGGGACTCGAAGAAGTCCACGGTGGCGGCCATGATCTCCCCCGACCGATCGTCTGGGTAACGGCGTTGCAAATGATTGGGATTGAGCAACATGGCGGGCTCCGGTCAAACGGGTGGCAAAACGGACGCGGCCGACGGTACGCCAATAACAGGCCACCTGGGCATCATCGGATGGTTGCCAGCGAAAATCCATATTGTCGCGACTGCCTCTGTTGGATGACCACCGGCCGGGCCTAGCATCAGCGACGTGTCCGAACTCAATACTGCGCGTGGATCCATCGATACCGCTGATCTCGGCGTGACGCTCATGCACGAGCACGTATTCATCATGACCACCGAAATTGCCGAGAACTACCCCGACGCATGGGGCGACGAAGAAAAGCGAGTGGCCGATGCCATCGCCCGGCTCAACGAGCTGAAGGCCCGCGGCGTGGACACCATCGTCGACCTCACGGTGATCGGCCTGGGCCGCTATCTCCCGCGCATTGCCCGCGTCGCCGCGGCCACCGGGCTGAATATCGTTGTGGCGACAGGGCTTTACACCTATAACGACCTGCCGTTCCGGTTTCACTACGAGGGCCCGGGCGGGATGCTGGGCGGCCCGGAGATCATGACCGAGATGTTCGTCAAGGACATCGAGGAGGGCATCGCCGACACCGGTGTCAAGGCCGGAATCCTCAAGTGCGCCACCGACGAACCCGGCATCACCCCCGGCGTCGAGCGGGTGCTGCGCGCCGTCGCCCAGGCGCATAAACGCACCGGGGTGCCGATCTCCACGCACACCCATGCCGGCCTGCGGCGCGGCCTCGAGCAGCAGCGCATCTTCGAAGAAGAAGGCGTCGACCTGACCCGGGTGGTCATCGGACATTCCGGCGACAGCACCGACGTCGGCTACCTCGAGGAACTCATCGCCGCGGGTTCCTATCTCGGGATGGACCGGTTCGGCCTCGACTTGCTTTTACCGTTCGAAGAACGGGTGGGCATCGTCGCGCAGATGTGCGAGCGCGGGCACGCCGACAAGATGGTGCTCTCCCACGACGCCAACTGCTACTTCGACGCGCTCCCCGAGGAGCTCATGCCACAGATGGCGCCGAACTGGCACTACCTGCACATCCACAACGACGTGATCCCCGCATTGAAAGAGCGTGGGGTCACCGAGGAGCAACTGCACACCATGCTGGTGGACAACCCGCGGCGCATCTTCGAGCGGCAGGGCGCTTATGAGTGAGCCGGTCCCTCCGATCGGTACCCAGATTTCGGCGCTTGCCGCACTGGCCCCCGACGAGCCCGCGGTCACCTGCGACGGCCTGACAATTACCCGCGCCGAACTCGACCGGTCGACGAACCGGTTGGCCCGCGCCTACGCCGATCGCGGTGTCGGCGTCGGCGATTACGTGACGATGGTGCTGCCCAACTCGGTCGAGTGGATTCAGGCCGCCGCGGCGTGCTGGAAGCTCGGCGCGGTGCCCCAGCCGCTGTCGGCACGGTTGCCGGCCGCCGAACTGGAGGGCCTGCTGCAGCTGCGGCCACCGGCCCTGCTGGTGGCCCGGAGGAGCCACGCCGGGAAAATCGACCCAGCGTGCCAGCTGGTTTCACCCCCGACCCGGCGCTGTCTGACGCCGCATTGCCGGAAGCGGTCTCGCCGGTGTGGAAGGCGATGGGGTCGGGCGGCAGCACGGGCCGGCCCAAGCTCATCGAGTCCGGCGGCGACAGCCGGATACCGGCCGCCATTGGCTATCCGCTGGGCGCCCAAGAGGGAGACACCACGTTGGTGCCGGTGCCGCTGAGCCACAACACCGGCTTCACCGCGGCGACGATCGCGTTGCTGATGCGCCAGCATCTGGTGTTGATGAGCCGGTTCGACCCGCACGGGTTCCTCCAACTGATCACCGACCATCGCGTGACGTTCCTGACGGCAGTGCCGACGATCATGCAGCGGACGCTGCCGGTCTACCAGGCCAACCCGCAGTCCTACGACCTGTCCTCGATCCGGCGCTTCTGGCATCTGGCGGCCCCGTGCCCACCGGCCATCAAGCAGGCGTGGATCGACCTGCTGGGCCCGGAAAAGGTTTGGGAACTGTACGGCGGCACCGAGTTACAGGCGCTGACGTTCATCTCCGGCGACCAGTGGCTGACCCACCGCGGCTCGGTGGGCATGGTCGTCGCCGGCGAGATGAAGGTGCTCGACGACGACGGCAAGCCCTGCCCGCCCGGCGTGGAGGGCGAGATCTACATGCGGCCCAACCCAGGCAGTGCGCCCACCTATCGCTACGTCGGCGCCACGGCGAAAAGCCGCGACGGCTGGGATTCGCTGGGCGATCTCGGCTACTTCGACACCGACGGGTTCCTGTATCTGTCGGACCGCCGGGTCGACATGTTCACCGTCGGCGGCCGCAACGTCTACCCCGCCGAGATCGAAAGCGCCCTGTCGGCACACCCGGATGTGTTGTCCTGCTTAGTCGTTGGCGTCCCCGACCCGAACGCCGGCGATCTGGGTCAGGTGCCCTACGCGCTGGTGCAGACCATCGACGACTCCACCCTGGATGCCGCGGGTGTGCAGGAGTTTCTGCGCGAGCACATCGCGGGATACAAGGTGCCGCCCACCTCCGACTTCATCGAATTCGTCGACACTCCCCTGCGCGACGACGCCGGCAAGGCCCGGCGATCGGCGGTCCGGGCCGAAATCATGGCCCGCTCGCTCACCGCAGAGGCGGGCTGACGCTCGTCGGATCGCGGGCACCAAGAATTCGTAGAGAATCTTCTAAGCCCGCTACCCCACCATGAGGGCTATGCAGATCGAGCCATTGAGTACCGACCTGATCGAACGTTATCTGCGATCACGTCATTTGCGATTTTTCCGCAGCGATGACGGCGCGGAATTCATGATGGTGCTGGCCAGCTGTGAGCGGGGCAAGCTGCACGTGAACCTGCGGATCAACGGCTTGCGGCCCGACATCTTGGAGATCTCGATCAGCCCTGCTGGGTACTACCAAGCCAGCGAGCGCCCGCGCCTGATGGAACTGGTGAACGACTGGAACCGCGATACCCATTGGCCCAAGGCGTTTGTGCGCGAGACCGCCGCGCCGAGCCACGTCAGTGTGGTCGGTGAGAGTGCCTACCTGCTGACCGACGGCATCCACCTGGCGGCGCTGGGCAACTTCATCAAGTCCACCGTCGAGTACGGGGCCGATCTGATCGAGAAGATCGAGCAGGCCATCTGCCTACCGTCCGCGGACACGCTGGAACAGTGGATGGATCGCACCGGCTAGGGTGCGATCGCGTCCGCCTCGGCATCGACGGCCCCGCCTGTTTCGGCCGGCTTCTCGCGTTTCTCCCAGCGGCGCAACGCCTCCCGGCACGGCGACTCGACCAGGGCGTAGCTCACCGCCGCGATCGCGAACCCGAAGATCAGCGTCAGTATCAACACCGTCGGCATGTCCCCGGTGAACGGGAACGTTCCGATCACCGGGAACACCATCGCCAGGGCGGCCAGGTGCCAGATGAACAAGCCGTAGGACCAGCGGCCCAGGGTGACCATGCCCACGTTGCCCAGCAGCCGGTGGCCGGTGCCGACCCGGTCCAGCACCAACGGCGCGACCAACGCAAACGCGACCAGCGAGCCCATCGATGTCTTCACCGCGAACTGTGTCGCGGTACCCGGAATCAGCCCCTCCGGACCTGCCAGCGGGGACGCCGCCACCACAAAGGCCAGCACCGCGATGACAGCCATCAGCACCCGCCGGCGCGCCAACCGGTGCGGCAGCCCGATCGGGCTGTGGACCCACTCCGCCAGCAGCATGCCCGCGGCGAACCAGGAGAAAAATGCCGGCGGCCAGTTGAGTGGGTTGCCGGCTCCCGAATACCCGGAAAATAGAGGCACCCACCCCCACGCCCAACTGAGGACCGCCAGCGCGGCGATCACCGGCACCCGGGCGCCCACCGGAATGCGGCGGGCCAGTAACGCGAGAATCGGCAACGCCACATAGAAACTGACCTCGACCGAGAGGCTCCACATCTGGGTCAGGCCGCCGGTCAGGGTGAGCGGCACATAGATCTGGGTGAGCGTCAGGTTTGCCAGCCACACCGTCGGGCTGGCGTGATCCGCGTCGGGCAGCAGGGTAAGGATCACCACGACCGCCACCAGATAGGCCGGCATGATCCGGACAACCCGCGAGCGCAGGTAGTGGCCGGTGAGCGGACGCGGCCCCAGATCCCGTGCCGCTGCCGCATGGCCCCGCCACAGCAGGAACCCCGACAACGCGAAGAACACCGCCACGGCGAGGTCGAAGCGGCCGAACAGCCGGCCGTCGACACCGCTGGAGTGTCCGGTCTGAAAAGCCACATGCGTAATGACCACACCCATGGCCGCGCAGGCGCGCATACCCTCGACAGCGGGCAGGAAGCTGCGGATTCCGCCCACCTGCTGGCCATCGGTCACGATCCCAGTCTGCCTGCGCTGTGTTACCTGGCGGATCGGGTACTGCTGTTAGGGTCAAACGGGTTTGCCTCGCTGCTTGATCGGGCCGGGAGCAGGTCGCGGCCGGCGAGTCCAATAGAGCGTTTACAGGAGGGCACAGCAACGTGAACCGAGCGGTTATGTTGCGGTTCGCCGCATGCGGAATCGTCGGGCTCGGGGCCGCCCTGCTGATCGCCGCGCTGCTGCTGTCGACCTACACCACCAGCAGGATCACCAAGATCCCGCTCAACCTCGACGCCACGTTGGTCAGCGACGGCAGCGGAACCGCACTCGACTCGGCATCGCTATCCAGTGATCACGTCGTCGTCAACCAGAACGTGCCGCTGGTTTCCCAGCAGCAGATCAGCGTCGAGTCGCCCGCCAACGCCGATGTGGTCACGCTGCAGGTCGGCACGTCGGTTCGGCGCACCGATAAGCAAAAGGACACCGGGCTGCTGCTGGCGATCGTCGACACCGTCACGCTCAACCGCAAGACGGCGATGGCCGTCTCCGACGACACCCACACCGGCGGCGCCGTCCAGAAGCCGCGGACCTTCAGCGATGAGAACCCGCCCACCTCGATCCCGGTGCGCCACGACGGCCTGTCCTATCGATTCCCGTTCAACACCGAGAAGAAGACTTATCCGTATTTCGACCCGGTCGCGCAGAAGACCTACGACGTCAACTACGACACCCAAGAGGACGTCAACGGCCTGAGCGCCTACCGGTTCACGCAGAACATCGGTTACAGCGCCGACGGCAAGCTGGTGGCCCCGGTGAAGTACCCGTCGCTGTACGCCGGCGACGAAGACGGCAAGGTGACCACGTCCGCGGCGATGTGGGGCTTGCCGGGCGATCCGGCCGAGCAGATCACGATGACCCGCTACTACGCGGCCCAGCGGACCTTCTGGGTGGACCCGGTCTCGGGCACCATCATCAAGCAAACCGAGCACGCCAACCACTTCTTCGCCCGTGATCCGCTGAAGCCAGAGGTGACGCTGGCCGATTACAAGCTCACCTCCAACGAAGACACCGTGGAATCTCAGGTGAACGCGGCCCGCGACGAGCGTGACCGGCTCGCCCTGTGGTCGCGGGTACTGCCGATCACGTTCACCGCGGTCGGCCTGATCGCGCTGATCGGCGGCGGAGTGCTGGCGGCGTTCAGCCTGCGGACCGAGAGTGCGCTGACCGATCCGGGCCTGGACCGCGGCGACGAGGAGTTCTTCGGCCGCAGCGGGCTCGAAGAGAAGGTGCCCGGCGCCGAAGCCGAGACCGAGAAGTTGCCCACGCAGCGCTCCGAATCGGACGACGATCCACCCGAGTCCGACCCACCGCACGGCGATCCGCCCGACGTGGGCCCGCCCGAACCCAATCCACCCGCCCCGCCCGACCGGGACTAGCCCGCGGTCGCGCCGACGGTGACCGCGCCTCGCGTGCACTGGTCACTGCCCGGATACGCGTTGGTCCTGGCGCTGCTGGTGGTTGCACCGTTGCTGCGGCCGGGGTATCTGCTGCTGCGCGACGCGGTGTCCACGCCACGCTCGTATCTGTCGGATACCGCCCTGGGGTTGACGTCGCCGCCGCGGGCGACGCCGCAGGATTTCGCGGTGGCGCTGGCCTCGCACCTGATCGATGGCGGCATCGTCGTCAAGGCGCTGCTGGTCCTGGGACTGTGGCTGGCGGGCTGGGGCGCGGCGCGACTCGTCGCGGCCGTCCTGCCTTGTGCCGGCACGTCCGGTCAGTTGGTCGCGATCACGCTGGCGATCTGGAATCCCTATGTCGCCGAACGACTCCTGCAGGGTCACTGGAGCCTGCTGGTCGGCTACGGCTGCCTGCCCTGGGTGGCGACGGCCGTGCTGACGCTGCGCTCGGGTGAGTCCACGGGCGGGGTCGGCTTTTTCGCGTTGGTGTTCTGGATCGCGCTGGCCGGACTGACCCCGACCGGGCTGATGCTTGCCGCGACGGTGGCGCTGGTCTGCGTGGCGGCACCCGGTGCGGGCCGGCCGCGGTGGCTCTGCGCCGCGGCGGCGTTGGGCGTGGCGCTGGTCGCGGCGCTGCCCTGGCTGACGGCCGCGGCGATGGGCTCGTCGTTGTCCACCCCCAAAGCGGCGAGCACGCTCGGGGTTCTCGCGTTCGCGCCACGCGCCGAGCCCGGTCTGGGCACGCTGGCCAGCCTGGCCAGCCTGGGCGGGATATGGAACGGCGAGGCCGTACCCAGTTCGCGGGCAACGGTTTTCGCGGTGGTGTCGGCGCTGGCACTGCTGGGCGTGGTGGCCGCCGGGATGCCGACCGTGCTACGCCGCCCGGCAGCGCTGCCGTTGCTGGTGCTGGCCGCGGTGTCGGTATTGACACCGGCGGCGTTGGCGACCGGGCCCGGCCTGCACGTGCTGGCCGCGGTGGTTGACGCCGCACCCGGCCTCGGTGTGCTGCGCGACGGGCAGAAGTGGGTTGCGCTGGCGGTGCCCGGATACGCACTCGCGGGTGCCGCCGCGGTGGTGACGCTGCGCAAGTGGCTGCACCCGGCGGCGACGGCGCTGGTCGGCTGTCTCGCGCTGATCGCGGTGTTGCCCGACTTGGCGTGGGGGGTGGGGGGCAAGGTTGCGCCGGTGCATTACCCGCACGGGTGGGCTGCCGTCGCGGCGGCGATCAACAGTGCGCCCGCCCCGGTCGCCGTGTTGCCCGCGGGTTCGATGCGCCGCTTCGCGTGGTCGGGTCCGGCGCCGGTGCTGGATCCGCTGCCCCGCTGGCTCCGCGCCGACGTGCTGAGCACCGGTGACTTGGCGATTTCCGGGTTGGTCGTGCCCGGGGAGGGCAACCGCGCCCGGGCGGTCCAGGAGTTGCTGCGATCCGGTCCCGATCCGTCCGCGTTGGCCCCGGCCGGCGTGGGGTGGTTGGTCGTCGAATCGGACAGCGCCGGTGACATGGGTTCGGCCGCCCGCACCCTCGGCGCGCTCACACCGGTCTTCCGCGACGAGGAATTGACGCTTTACCGGATCGGCGGCGCGGACGCCGGGGTGCCGTCGGATCGGCGCCGAGCCACGGTGCTCGCGCACCTGGCGTGGCTGGCGATGCTGATCGTGGGCGCGACCGGCGCGGTGGTCGCCGGAGTCCGGCGCCGGGTGTCCGGTTAGACCACGCCGCTGACGAATTCGCCGGCCTGGACGGCTTCCAGCACGGCGCGCACCGCGTCGGCGCTTTGCGTCCAGGAGAACTCACCGCTGCGCGTCTGCGCCTTGACCCCGAGTTGGTCGCGCAGCACCGGATCGCACAGCACTTGTTCGAGGCGATCCGCCAGCTCGGCGCGATTGTCCACCAATATCCCGGTCACCCCGTCGACGATCGAGTCGGACAGTCCGCCCGAGGATCGGTAGCCGATGGTGGGCACCCGGTGCTGCGCGGCCTCAACGACCGCCAGACCCCAGCCCTCCTTGCGCGAGGGCAGCACATGCACCCAAGCGCTTTGCAGCACATGGTGTTTGGTCACGTCGTCGACATGACCGTGGAAGGTCACCGCGTCGCTGATGCCGAGGCTGCGCACCTGGTCGACGAGACGCTGCCGCCACCAGCCGTCGCCGACGATGTCGAGATGCAGTTCGCCCAGTCGCGGGCGCAGCTCGGCGACCGTTTCCAGCGCGTCCTCGATCTGCTTGTGCGGCACCAACCGCGAGAGCACCACCACCCGTGGCACGGCCGAACGCGGGCCGGACAGCGACCGGGCCGGCGCCTCGTCGAGGCCGTTGCGCACCACGGCGATCCGCTCGTTGTCCACGCCCAGGGTGACCAGGTCGCGCGCCGACGGCAGCGACACGGTCAGATACTGATTGCGCCGGTGCAACCGCGGCGACAACCACGACTCGACAAACCAGCCCAGCCGGCGAAACACCGGCCCGGCGACCGGCCACTGCTCGCGATGGCAGTGGTGTACCAGCACCACCACGCGGCGGCCATAGAGCAGCCGGGCCAGAAACGGCAAACCGTTTTGCGCGTCTACCACCACGTCGGGCCGCGCTCGCCGCAGCGGCCCGAGCCCCAACCGGGCTCCGGCCATCGCCAGCAGGGCCCATATGTACACCGAGTAGCGCCCACCGGAGCGGCTGATCCGCACACCGTCGACGACTTCGTCGCGCGGCGCGCCCGGATAGCGGGCGGTGCGCAGGGTGACAGTGATCCCCGATGCGGCCAACTGCGCGCCGATGCGCTGCAAGTAAGTTTCGCTGCCGCCGCCCTGCGGGTGTCCGGTGTCGCGCCAGCACAAAAGCAGGACGGAGCGCAGGTCAGACATCCTGGTCAGGCCTAGCGGTTGCCCGACGTAGGGTGTGGCCGGTGGCGGTCACTGACTTGTTTGCGCGACGGGCGACGCTGTCGCGCTCGGTGCGGCTGCTGTCGGCGTTCCGCTACGAACAGCCGGATCCGGCCCGGTTCTACGGCGCGCTGGCCACCGATACCGCGGCGATGGTCGGCGACCTCTGGCTGGCCGCCCGCGGCGAACCACCGACCGGCCGCACCCTCCTCGACGTCGGCGGGGGGCCGGGATATTTCGCGCAGGCGTTCGCCGACGCCGGTGTCCGCTACCTCGGCGTCGAACCCGACCCGAGCGAAATGCACGCCGCCGGACCCGCCTTCGCCCGGGCAACGGACACCTTCGTCCGGGCGTCGGGCATGGCGCTGCCGTTCGCCGACGACTCGGTGGACATCTGCCTGTCCTCGAATGTCGCCGAACACGTGCCGCGGCCGTGGCAGCTGGGCGCCGAGATGCTGCGGGTGACCAAGCCGGGCGGGCTGGCCGTGCTGTCCTACACCGTCTGGCTGGGTCCGTTCGGTGGGCACGAGATGGGTCTGACCCACTACCTGGGCGGCGCCCGCGCCGCGGCGCGTTATGCCCGCAAACACGGCCATCCGGCAAAGAACGACTACGGGTCGTCGTTGTTTGCGGTGTCCGCCGCCGAGGGGCTGAGCTGGGCCGAGAACACGGGCGCGGTGGTGGCCGCATTCCCGCGCTACCACCCGCGATGGGCGTGGTGGCTGACGTCGGTGCCGGTGCTGCGCGAGTTCCTGGTCAGCAATCTCGTGCTGGTGCTGTCACCGCGAGAATGAAACATGTTCTCGTTTTGCTTCGGCTTGGGTAGGGTGGCGGCCATGGGCGAGATTAAGACGGAATACGACAAGCTCTTCATCGGCGGCAAGTGGACGGCGCCGTCGACCTCCGAGGTCATTGAGGTGCACAACCCGGCCACCGGCGAGTACTTCGGCAAGGCGGCGCTGGCGGCGAAGGCCGACGTCGACGCCGCGGTTGCCGCAGCCCGCGCCGCGTTCGACAGTGGCCCCTGGCCCTCGACGCCGCCTAAGGAGCGCGCGGCCGTCCTCGCCAACGCGCTCAAGTTGATGGAGGACCGCAAGGAGCTGTTGTCGGCCCTGCTCGCCGGCGAGACCGGTCAGCCGGCGATGACGATCGAAACGATGCACTGGATGGGCTCGATGGGGGCGATGAACTTCTTCGCCGGCCCCGCTGTCGACCAAATCAAATGGCGGGAGATCCGCAACGGCTCCTACGGTCAGACCATCGTCCATCGCGAGCCGATAGGCGTGGTGGGCGCGATCGTGGCATGGAACGTGCCGCTGTTCCTGGCCGTCAACAAGCTGGGACCGGCACTGCTGGCCGGCTGCACGGTGGTGCTCAAGCCGGCCGCCGAAACCCCTTTGACCACAAACGCTTTGGCGGACGTGTTCGCCGAGGCCGGCCTGCCCGAAGGTGTGCTGTCGGTGGTGCCCGGTGGGATCGAGACCGGACAGGCGCTGACGTCCAACCCCGACGTCGACCTGTTCACCTTCACCGGTAGCTCGGCCGTCGGCAAGGAGATCGGTAAGCGCGCCGCGGACATGCTCAAGCCGTGCACCCTGGAGCTCGGCGGGAAATCGGCGGCCATCATCCTCGAGGATGTCGACCTGGCTTCCGCGATCCCGATGATGGTGTTCTCCGGCGTGATGAACACTGGGCAGGCCTGCGTGGGTCAGACCCGCATCCTGGCGCCTCGCTCTCGTTACGACGAAATCGTGGACGCGGTAAGCACTTTCGTGCAGGCACTCCCGGTCGGCCCACCGTCGGACCCGGCCGCTCAGATCGGGTCGCTGATCTCGGAGAAGCAGCGCGCCCGGGTCGAGGCCTACATCGCCAAGGGCATCGAGGAGGGCGCGCGGCTGGTGTGTGGCGGCGGCCGTCCCGAGGGCCTGGACGGCGGTTTCTTCGTGGAGCCCACGGTGTTCGCCGACGTCGACAACAAGATGACGATCGCGCAGGAGGAGATCTTCGGGCCGGTGCTGAGCATCATCCCCTATGACACCGAAGAGGACGCGATCAAGATCGCCAACGATTCGGTGTACGGGCTGGCCGGCAGCGTGTGGACCACCGACATCCCGAAGGGCATCGAGATCTCGGAGAAGATCCGCACCGGGACGTACGCAATCAACTGGTATGCCTTTGACCCCGGCTGCCCGTTCGGTGGCTACAAGAACTCCGGCATCGGCCGAGAAAACGGGCCAGAAGGTGTCGAGCACTTCACCCAGCACAAGAGCGTGCTGATGCCGATGGGCTACACGATCGACGCCTATCACGCCGAGCGTGAAGTTAGTTTCGCGCTCGCACGCGCCCTGGAAGTGCGCATCCCGTCGCTCAATGAACGACTGCATGCCCTCGGCGGCGTCCTGGCTGGCGAAAAGTTCGGTGACGGCGGGGCGCAGACGCTCGATCGCGGCCGCCTCACCCTGGGCGCGCGCCAGGTGCGCCGACGCCAGCGTGGCCCGCACGCCTAACGGCGCGGCACGCTCGGCGATCGTGTGGGCGATGTCGCGCGCCCGGGCCAGAGCCGCGGCCGCATCATCGGCCACCTCCTGGACCAACCCGATGCGGTGCGCCTCGGTGGCGTCGAACTCATCGCCGGTGAGCAACCAGCGCATGGCGTTGCCCCAGCCGGCCTCGCGGGGCAGGCGGATCGTCGCACCGCCGAACGGGTAAATGCCCCGCCGCACTTCGAGCTGGGTGAATCTGGTACCGACGGCGGCGATGCGGATGTCGGCGGCCAGCAGCAACTCGATGCCCAGTGTCGTGCACCAGCCGTGCGCGACCGCGACCAGCGGCGTGGTCCACGTGCCATCCAGCCGCCATGGGTCCCGGCCGTCGTCGGGGAAGGGATTCTGACCGGAAGCGATGCCCGGGCCGACGTCGGCGAGATCCAGACCGGCGGTGAAGTGGTCGCCGTGCGCGAACAGCACCCCGGCTCGCACCGAGGTGTCGGACTCCAGCAGCGCGTAGGCGCGGGAGAGATCGGCGAGCATCGCGCGGTCAAACGAGTTGCGTTTGTGCGGTCGGTTCAGGCCGATCAGCAAAACGTCACCGTCACGCTCCAGCGACACAGTGTCCAGAGCGGGAAGGTTCTGGCCGGCAGGGCCGTTGTAAGTGTGTGCCATCGCCCAAGTGAATCTCACAACCGAAAATTATGCAATAAAGCATAATCCTTACGGTCTACTCAGTTCGATAGTGGACGCAAGCAATGACCTAGGTCACACAATCCCCTGGTCTGCGCGTTTAGTTCCACTAACAAGTTGCTTAGTAGACGAACGCCTTATATGATTCTCAGCATAATCATGAGCCGCCTGGCCCCGGCGCATGACAGCAGCACTAGGCCGGGAGAAAGATCATGTGGATCATCGAACTCAACGTCGCCGGCTATCAATTCACCCGCGAGGTGCCCGACCTGAAACGCCCGTCATTCCGGTTCAGCCCGCGCAACATGCACTGGCCGGTATCGCGGCATTCGCACGCTGCATGACGTCAGCTCCCGGAGGTACGGCAGTGCCTACTACTACCAGCGACATCGCGCCGGAAGGTGCGCCGGCGAAACGGGTCGGCACCCGGACCAAGATGCTCGTCAGCGCCGCAGAAGTGATGCGTGAGCGCGGGGCCGCCGGGGTGACCATCGACGCCGTGCTGGCCCGCAGCGGCGCGCCGCGGGGTTCGGTCTATTACCACTTTCCCGACGGGCGCAATCAGATCCTGAGCGAGGCGCTGCGGTATTCGGGTGATTCCATCACCGCGACCATCGACGCCGCCGCCGACCATGGCGCTAGGGCGTTGCTCCGCGAGTTCATCGAAATGTGGGAGCGCCTGCTCGCCGATGGCGACTTCAACGCCGGCTGCCCCGTGGTCGCGGCCGCGATCAGCTCGGACGAAACTGATCAGGATCTGACTATCGAAGCGGGCATGATCCTGGGCCGGTGGTGTACCGCATTGACCCAGGCATTCAGCAAAGACGGCTTCGGCGACGACGATGCGGCCTCGCTGGCGGTGATGTCGATCTCCGCGCTGGAGGGCGCGATCGTGCTGTCGCGCTCGACGCGCTGCATCCGCCCGCTCAGCCAGGTT
Source organism: uncultured Actinomycetota bacterium (assembly GCA_963832935.1). Classification (GTDB taxonomy): domain Bacteria; phylum Actinomycetota; class Actinomycetes; order Mycobacteriales; family Mycobacteriaceae; genus Mycobacterium. The sequence continues at coordinate 54,868 of CAWHWA010000002.1, read as the reverse complement.
GGTGAACAGCTCGAATTCCTGATCAAGGCAAGGGAATTCGTTACTCGCAATGGAATGCCCGGCAAGCAAGACGACGCGTAGCCCCCGCCGGGGCTACCGGGTGAGCCTTAGTCGCTCGCCGGTAGCGGCTTGACCTCTTTGAGCGCAAGCGCGGTCTGACCGACGCTCAGGCTCCCCGCGCCCGGCTTGGTCACCAGCACCTCGGCGCCGGCGTCGTCGACATAACGCTTGCCCATCACGGTGCCCTCGGAGAAAGCCGGGTCGAGTTCGCCCGAGCGCTCGCCACCGATCGGCACCATCGGCACACCACCGCAGCGCAGGTCGTCGAGGCTGTCGGCGCTCCTGACGACGATGACCTGGGTGTCACACACCTGGCTGGTGAGGCGGGTTCCGTTCTTGATCATGATTTCGTCCTCTGCTTACTGCTCGGCCGGCGCGGCCTGCAATCCTTCGATGATCTCCCTGCGCAGCACCTTGCCCGTGGGTGTGGTCGGCAGCTCGTCGCGAAACACTACGCGGTCGGGGGTACGCGAACCGCGCAAACTCTTACGCACGTGCTCCCGCAATTCCTCGGGATCGGGTTCGGCGCCGGGCCGCGGTACCACCACGGCAACGATCGCCTGTCCCCACTGCGCGTCTTCGACACCGACCACGGCGACGTCGCGCACCGCGGGTGCTCGACGAGCACCTCCTCCAGCTCGGCGGGCGCGATGTTCTCGCCGCCGCGGATGATGGTGTCGTCGCTGCGTCCGCCGATGAACAGGAAGCCCTCTTCGTCCAGCATCGCGATGTCTTTGGTTGGGAACCAACCGTTTTCGTCGAGCACCGAGCCGATCCCGGTGTAGCGGCCGGAGACCTGCTCGCCGCGCACGAAGAGCTCGCCGGTCTCGCCGGCCGCCAGCACCTTGCCCTCGTCATCGCGGATCTCCAGCTCGATGCCGGGCACCGGGCGGCCGACCGAACCCAGCCGCTTGACGACGGTCACGTCCGCTGCGGATTGCGCCGCGCGGTGGTCGTCGGGGGTCAGCACCGCGATCGTCGAGCTCGTCTCGGTCAGCCCGTAGGCGTTGACGAAGCCGACACCCGGCAACAGCTCGAGTGCCCGGCGGACCAGGGGCAGGCCGACCTTCGACCCGCCGTAGGCCAGGTTGCGCAGCGACGTCAGCTCATGGCCGCCGGCCTCGAGCACGGTGACGACGCGGTCCAGCATGGTGGGCACCAGCGTCGCGGTGGTCACGTGCTCGGCATTGATCAGCCGCACCCATTCGTTGGCATCGAAGTTGGGCAGGTAGACCATCTTGCGGCCGGCGTACAGGTTCGACAGCGCCGCGCCGACCCCGGCGATGTGATACGGCGGCACGCAGATCAATGCCGCGTCGTGGGCACCGGCCGAATCGAATTCGACGGTACCGGTGACGTAGCTGGTCAGGTTGTTGTGCGAGAGTTCGACGGCCTTGGGCTGCGACGTGGTGCCCGAGGTGAACAGCACGATCGCGACCGACTCCGGGTCGGCAAATTCTGAGGCGGGTTCGGCTGGTGCGGGCGGCCGTCAGGAAGTCGTCGGAAACCATCACCCGTTTCGAGGAATCGCCGAGCATGTCCTGGTAGCGGCCGTCGACGATGACCAGGGGTTCGGGCAGCCGCTCGATCAGCGTCTGGATGCTCTCGGCGGACAGCCGGTAATTGATCGGGGTGAAGGCCAGCCCGGCGCGTGCCGCGGCGAAGATCAGCACCGGCAGCATTGCGCCGCCGAGGCCCGACATAAGCCACGTGCTGGGCGCCCGATTCCGTGATGACGCCCGCGCCGCCGTCGGCCAGATCGCTGAGCTCCTGCGTCGTCAGCCGCATGTCACCCGACACAACGGCGGTGCGATCGGGGTTGCTCGACGCAGCCATCTCAAGAAGCAAAGAAATGCTCACGCTTGAAGTTTCTCCGGTATCAGCACGTTACAAAGCGGGCCAGAAGTGTCATGCTCGACTGTAGTTTAGATCACGCAAGTATCTTGCGGCCCAGCGCAGTCGGCCTGGGCCGTTCCCCGTGGCGGCGGCGAGGTTTATCCGCAGATAGCGATGGGTTAACCCACTGCGACGCTCTAGTGGGGGAAACACGTGAAATTGACATCGGCAGCCGTTCGGCTGCGCGCGGGGTTGCCCGGCGCGATGCTGGCCGAGTTCTTCGGCACGTTCGTGCTGCTCCTGCTCGGCCTTGGCACCTGCGCACTCAATGTTGTCGGCTTGCCGGGGTCGAGGAACGCGCCGCCTGATCTCAGGTACCGGTCCACTGCGCCGGCCGCTTCTCGGCGAACGCGATCGCGCCTTCCTTGGCGTCGTTGGACGAGAACACCGGCATCAGCAGCTTGTTCTGCTCGGCGAAAAACGTCATCCGGGCTCCAGCCGCGGGACTCGACGATGATCTGCTTGGTGGCGGCCACCGCGAGCGGCCCGTTGGCGGCGATCTTTTCGGCCAGCGCGATCGCGGCGTCCAGCGCCGTTCCCGGCTCGGCCAGCACATTGACCATGCCCAGCGCGTGCGCGCGCTCGGCGCTGAGGTTCTCGCCGGTCAGTGCCAGTTCCATCGCGATGGCCGACGGGATGCGCTGCGGCAGCCGCAGCAGTCCGCCGCCGCCGGCGACCAGCCCGCGCCTGACCTCCGGGATACCGAAGGCCGAATCCTTGGATGCCACGATCAGATCGGTGGCCAGCGCCAGCTCGGTGCCAGCCGGCCAGGGCGTAGCCCTCGACGGCCGCGATCAGCGGCTTGATCGGCGGACGTTCGGTGAATGCCCATGCCGCGGCCCTCGACGATGGGCAATCTCGCCCCGCGCGAACGCCTTGAGGTCCATGCCCGCGCAGAACGAGCCGCCCGCCCCGGTCAGGATGCCCACCGACAGACCCGCTTCGTCGTCGAGCCGGTCGACGGCCTCGGCCAAGCCGTTGGCCACCGCGGAGTTGACCGCGTTCTTGGCCTTCGGCCGGTTGATCGTGATGATCAGGATCCGATCCCGTTGTTCGACCAGAACCTCGGGTTCGTTGGCTTCTTCGTTTCCAGTGCTCACGGTGCTACCAAGCTCCTTCGACTAGCAGTGGTAATCGGTGCAAACCAGTGGTTCGCCTGATGGTAACCGCCGACGGAAATGGCACTGGCACCAGGAAAGAGTCGCGTTACCCCGATACCAAGTCGCTGGACGCGCCAGACCGATCAGGCCGGCGCCATCGCGGCCTCGATGACCGTCAGTTCTTCGGAAATCCCTGCCGCCCTGCGTAATTCGATGAAGTCGGCGACCATGGCGTCGGTCACCTCGTGCGGGTCTTTGACGGTGGCGCCGTCGGACAGCACCGAGATGTTGAGCTGATCGACGTAACTCCACACGGTGATGTTGAGGCCGCTGCCGGCGGTCAGTGGCCCCACCGAATAGATCTCGGTGACCACCGCATCGCCGACCCGGCCGCGCTCGCGGGGTCCGGGAACATTCGAGATCGGGAGGTTGAGCACCTTGTTCTGGCCGTCGCGGCTGGACGCCCAGCGGAAAAACGACTCGGTGGCCAGCGGCGGCATGTAGTTCGACCACCGGCTGATCAATTCGGGCCCGACCAAGTGGAACGCCTCTTTGGCGAAGTTGGCGTTGTCGTGGCAGGCCTGCAGCCGCGCCAACGGGTCATCGAGGTCGGCCGGCAGCGCCACCATCAATCCGGTGAAGTAGTTACCCGATATCCGGTCCGGTGAGAAGTCGAAACTCGCCGGCACCGAGGCCAGCAGCGGTTCGGCCGTGCCGTCGTAACGCAACAGCAAGGTGCGCAACGCCCCGGTGGAGATGGCCAGCACCACGTCGTTGATGCTCGCGCCGCGCCGCTTGCCGGTCTCCTTGATGTCGGCGAGCGCCAGGGTGGCCGTGGCGAAACGGCGTTCCGGGGTGAGCCGGTGGTTGATGAAGGTGGGCGGTGGGGTGAACGGCATGGTCAGCTCCGGCGAAAGCTTGCGTGAGCTGCGCCGGACCCGGCCGATACCTTGTGCGGTGTAGCGGAACGTCGCCGGTAGTTTTGCCGCCTGCCGGAGGTGATCGCTGAACGCCGACCTCAGCAGTTGCGGCTTGCTCGGTGCGGGGTCGGTGATCTGCGGGCCGCTCTCCGGTGTGGGCACCAGGTCCATGCCCCGGGCCATCAAGTTGGCCGACGCGACGCCGTCGGCAAGCGCGTGGTGGATCTTGCCGACCACCGCGACCCGATTGTTGGCCAGGCCTTCGATGAAGTACATCTCCCACAGCGGACGGTCGCGGTCCAGCGGGGTGCTGGCGATGCTGCCGATCGCGTCGTCCAGCTCGCGACGCCCACCCGGCGCGGGCAGCCGCCACGGGCGGATGTGGTAGTCGAGGTCCACCTCGCAGTGCTCCCGCCACATCGGATGGTGGAACTTCCACGGGATGTCGACGAGCTGGTAGGTGAAGGGCTCGAGCTTGTTCAGCCGGCCCCCGATGACCTGGCGAAACGAGTCGAGGTCGAAGTCGTGGCGATCCGGGTCGAGCTCGATCACGGCGACCTTGATCGTGTGCATGTGCACGTTCGGGGTCTCGCTGTACAGCAGTACCGCGTCCCAGCCGCTCAGCCGTTTCATTGCTGCCCCTTCCCCTCAGGAGGGACCTTACTCAGCGGTGGAGCTCAGATAACCTCTTTTGCCCTGATCTGCGCCTTGGCGCGATAGATCTGGTTGAGGAACAGCGAAGTCGCGTGGGCCGCCACGCCGGCGCGCTCACCGTCGATCAGGTCGAAGCCGTGTCCCGCCCCGGGCAACTCCAGGTAGCCGACCATCGAATGCGAGACCGCCCGCAGCCGCTCGACGAAGTTGCGCGCCTGCTCGACGGGGATGACGCTGTCCTTGCTGCCGTGAATCACCAAGAACGGCGGAGCATTTCGATGCACACGCGCGATCGGCGACGCGTCGCGGTACACCTCGGGGTGACGGGCGATGGACTTTTTGACCACCACCCGCTCCAAGAATTCGACGAACCGGTCACGCTCGGGGGTCGAGCGGTCCTCCCAGTCGTAGCGGCCGTAAATGCCGACCACCGCGTCCACCGAGCTGTCGGCGCCCTCGGGCAGCCTTCGCTCGAACTGCGGGTCGTCGGGGGTCAGCCCGGCCAGTGCGGACAGGTGCCCGCCCGCCGAACAACCCGCCACCGCAACGAATTCGCGATCACCGCCGAACTTGTCGACGTTGGCACGCGCCCACGCGATCGCGGTCTTGACGTCGGTGATGTGTCGCGGCCAGCGGTGATACGGCGCGACGCGGTAGTCGATCGCGAGGCACACCCAGCCCATCTCTGCCAACCGTGACATCAGGGCGGTGCCCTGCATCATGCTGCGCCCGTGCACCCAGGCGCCGCCGGGGACGAAGATGAGCACCGGCGCGGGTTGGGCCGGCAGATCCTTGCGCCGCCACACGTCGAGCACCTGCGCTGGGTGGTCCCCGTAGTGGACTGCCCGGCGGTACAGGTAACGGCGCTGCCGCAACGCCTCCCAGATCGGCGGCGTTTTCTCGGCGACCGGCCATTCGAGATCCAGGTCCGCGGCCGACACGACTCCGCGCAGGGCCGCGACGGAGACGTCGAGGGTGCTTTCCCGGTCCCGGCGACGCGCGTCGTTGATCCCGGGCGTCAGCCAGCCCTTCTTCAGTGCGGACAAGGCCTCTGGGGCCTGCCGTGCGCCCCAGACGCCCATCGCGGTCACGCCGCCCAGCGGTTCCAGGTGCTTGCCGACTACCGGTAGCGAAGCCCCGGCGACGCTTAGTGCCAGCGCATAGTCGGCGGGACGGGCCCGCAGCAACCATTGCAAACAAGGCGTCATGCTCGGTACCCTCGCCGTCATGTAGGGGACTGTACCCCGACGCCGAGGAGGGAAACTCGACGTTCGCGTAGAAGTCCTAAACCTGGCGCGAAATCGCCTGGACACATGTTTGCTAAATTGCCGGATTTACCGTCCTAGACAGGTTGTTGCGCTTCGCTGAGCGAGGCGCTCGAGGCTCGCCGGCGCACCGCGATCAGACGCGCGCCATAGCCGATCGCGCTCACCGCGAACATCGCCGCGGTAAGCAGCAGCCACCTGCCCAGGAAGGGCTGCTGGGTCTGGCCGGTCGCCGCCTGGTAGGTGGGTCCGCCCTGCTCGATGATGCCGGGTAGGAAAATCAGAAATGTCAGCCCAGCGCCCAGGGCAGGAATCCGAATGTAGTTGCGGACCAGCACATTTGGCTGGATGCGGGCAGGGCGCCCACCGAGACGGGCGGACAGCGCCCGGTCGGCCAGCGCGTAGATCGGGAAGAACAGCAGGTCGTGGACTACGACGGCGGCGGCGAACCAGACCGCGATCGACTGCCACCAGCTGCCCGGGTTCCACAAGGTCGCCGGCTTGAAGGTGGCCAGGATGTAGCCCAAAAGTGCGAAACCGGACACCATGGTCAGCAGATGCAGTGGATGAGATCCGTATACTGCGGTGAAACGTGTTGGGAATCTGGACATCTCAACCGGCTTCGAATTCGATGGCGGCCACCCATTTGGTGTTGTGCACGCCGGGCAGCGCGGGAACGATGATGCGGGCCGGATAGCCGTGGTCCAACGACAGATCAGCGCCGTTGACCCGCAGCGCGAGGAGCGCGTCAGGATCGCCAATCTGGTTGGCCTGCAACGTCGCCTCGCCGAATGCACCGCCTCGCTGCAGTGACACCACCCGCGCCGAGCGCGGAGCAGGGACGCCCGCGACGCGGGCAAGCTCGGCCAGCCGTACTCCGCTCCAGGTCTGCACGGTTGACCATCCCTCGACGCAGGCGATGGGCAGGCGCGCGGTGCTTTGCGGCATACCGGTCAGCGTGGCGCGGTCCAGCAGGACCTCCGCGGGGCCGCCGCGCAGGGCCAACGACCAACTCTCGCCCACACTTTCGGGACTGATGCCCGCGGCGACGGCGGTCTTGTTGACCGGAAAATCGCCGCGGCCCCGCCCCCGGGGCAGCAGCAGGGCGGTGCCCCGAGCGGCCCCGCCGACCGTCTGCCCGACCGTGAGAGCCGCGATCAGCAGCACACCGCTGCCGACCAAAGCCAGCGCGCCACGCCTACTCACCGTCGGTTCGGTCGGATCGACGGCCACCAGGCCGTCGGGATCGGCCGGCTGTGGGCGGGTGTCGGCGCGGCCGGTGCGCAAGACGTCGCGCATCGACAGCGACCGCAACCCGGTGACCATGCGCGGCAGCTTGATCGCGATGTGCATCAGAAATCCGGTGATGAAGACCCAGGCTCCGAAGTAATGCGCGGTGTAGAAGCTGAACCCGAAGATGTAGTCGTACTGGATGTTGAGCACCCCGGTGACGATCTCGAACAGGATCCCCCCGACCAGCATCACCAGCGACAACCGCTCCAGCAGCTGGGCGGCCGACCGCGCCGGCGGCCAGACGAAGAGCCGCGGGATCACCGACCACAACTTGGCCAGCACCACCGGGATGATCACCAACCCGAGCCCCACATGAATGCCCTGGGTCAGCCGGTACAGCCACGACGGGCGGGTGGGCCACGCGAAGAGGGGCAGTCGCAGCCAGCCGACGTCCGCGGGGATGGCCTGGCCGAATTGCGGGGCGTAGGCGATGTAGGACAGCAGGCCGGTGATCGTGATGATCGGCAGTGCGAGCAACAGCACCAGCCCGAACACCGACGTCAGCCACGGACCGCGCAGCGGGCTGCGAAACCGGGCGAGCAGGCCCCTCATGGCGCGGCCAGAGTCGCAATCACCCGGCCGCCGACCAGACGAACGCTGGTCAACGTCAGACCGACTTGCGCCGCGAGGGTGGCGGCGCTGTCCACACCGACCGACGCCCACCGGAACCAGGGCCCGACATCGCAGGCCGACTCCAGGCGCACCCAGCGCTCGCGGATGCCGACGGCGTCCGCCTCGAACTCGGCCACGCAGCGCCCACCGCCGCGCAGCAGCTCGGCGGCGCGACCCAGGATCCGTCGCGGATCACCGCCCAGGCCGACATTTCCGTCGACCAGCAGGACCGTGTGCCAACGACCCATGCCGGGCAGCGGCTCGAACACGTCACTTAGCAGGGCCGGCGCACCGCCGCGACCGGCCAACCGGATCGCGGTCGCGGACCGGTCGATGCCGAGCGCGGGAATCCCCCGCTCAAACAGCCGCGCGACCAACCGGCCTGGCCCGCAGCCCAGCTCGATCGTCGGCCCGCTGCACATCTGCGTGACGGCTTCGTCGAAGCCCTCGTCCAGGGCGTCAGCCGATCCGCTTCGAGGGACATCGGGCCCCGACCAGCGGTGTGCCGGCAGCGCCCGGACCTCACCGTCCTCATGACGAATCCAACATCGCTCGCCGCCAAGCGCCCGATCGTAGAGATGCCCCAGCATTTGACGCCTTTCGCATCCGAACCGGCACGGCCCCATGGTCATATTCACGCGTTACGCCAGCATTTGGATCACTGCGATCGATACCCCGATCTCGCGCCGGTTAACCACACCGATCAACCCTGGTCGACCGACGGGGCGATATGCGTCACACGGGTGATTCGGAGCCGAAGCAGGCTTGGACGGCTACCGCTCGGGCGCTTCGTTGTGTCAGCCGGCGTCGAACAAGAACTGCTCGAGCAACTCGTTCACGCGCGCCGGATCCTCCATCGCCGTGAGGTGCCCGATTTCGTCGAGAACCACGAAGGACGAATGGGGAATGGAGTCGGCCATGGCCCGCGTCTCGGCCACCGGGAAGGTGGCATCTTCGACGCCGGCGACCACCAGCACCGGGGCGGTGATGTGGCTGAGCAGCGCGTGCTGATCCGGTCGGGCGGGTACCACACTGCGCACCGCCCAGCTACCCGAAGTGAGGTCGACGGCTCGCAGGCTCGCCCGTACGGCCTCGACGACTTCGGGCCGGGTGCGCAGCGTCGTCGGCCCGAGGAAGCCGCGGACTACCGATCGCGTCAGCGGCGGTCGTATGCCCCCGAGGATCCTCGCCAACTGCAACATCACCGCGTATTCGACCCTTTGCGCGAAGCCGGCTTTCGACGCGGTGCAATTCATCAAGACGGCGCGGTCGACGCGGCTCGGATGCTGAGCGGCGAAGGTGGCCCCGATCATCCCACCCCAGGAATTACCGACGAAGTGCGCCTTGTCGATGCCAAGCCCATCCATCAGGTCCACGACGCAGCGCGCGCAATCGGTGAAGCTGAACATCGCGCTGAGCGGCTCGCTGCCGCCGTGCCCAGGGGGGTCGATGAGCACCAGGCGGTTGTCTGCACCGAAGCGGGCGGCTTGGCCAGCCCACAAGTCGCCCGTCATCAACAGGCTGGGCCACATCAACACCGCGGGCCCGGTTCCCGGGCTGACCTGAACGCGGATCTTGCCGAGGACGGTGTCGACAAACCGCGGAACCAACGTGCGTCACTTCGCCTCCATGTTCATCGACAAGCCTAGGCGCCGTCGCGGCGCCGAACTCGCCGTACCGGCGGCGACAACGCCCGATGCCGAGCACAGCCGCCGGCAGTTCGCCGGGTGCGCATACTGGACCGATGCCGAACACCGACGTTCACCCTGATTTGCGCAGGATCGCGCGCATCGCCCCGAGACAACTGATCAGTCCCCGGAGCCTTTCCGACCATCCGGGCATTGACCGCGTTGAGGGAACGCCGTAACGCCGGCGCGTCCCGCCATGCCGAAGTGATCACCCTGGGTTCTGGTGTCGGTATCCGGCTGTTCCGGCCGCCCGGTGTCACCGAACCCGCACCGGCCCTGCTGTGGATGCATGGCGGCGGATACGTGATGGGCAGCGCCCAGCAAGACGATCGGGTGTGCCGTGGGTTCGCCACCAGGCTCGGCATCACCGTCGCATCGGTGGAATACCGGCTGGCGCCCGAACATCCGTATCCCGCACCGCTCGAGGACTGCTATGCGGCGCTGACCTGGCTGGCCGGGCTTCCCGCCGTGGACCCGACGCGCGTGGCGATCGGCGGCGCCAGCGCCGGCGGCGGTCTTGCGGCGGCGCTGGCGTTCCTGGCCCGCGACCGCGGCGAGGTCGCGCCGCTATTCCAGCTGTTGGTCTACCCGATGCTCGACGACCGCAGTTCGGCAGACCGCCGAGAACCCGAACTATCGCCTGTGGAACGCCCGCAGCAATCAGTTCGGCTGGACGGCATACCTGGGCGACGCCGATCCGCAGGTCGCCGTCCCGGCCCGCCGCGACGACCTCAGCGGGCTTGCCGCCGGCGTGGATTGGCGTGGGCACCCACGACCTGTTCCACGACGAAGACCTCGCCTACGCCGAGCGCCTGCGCGACGGCCGGAGTGCCGTGCGAGGTCGAAGTCATCTCCGGCGCCTTCCACGGCTTCGATGTCGTGGCGGCGAAAGCACAAGTGTCGCAGCGCTTTTTCGACAGCCAGTGCGAGGCTTTGCGCGCCGCGTTGGCCTCGTCGGCGCGCTAGTCCGCCGCGTAAGCGACGTCGCCACCGATGACGGTCGCTGCCACCAGCCCGGCATCCAGCTCGGCCAACACCGCCGCGGGCGGCTCCGCTCAGCACGCATAGGTCCCCCGGCTGCCCAAGGTCGACGGTCCTGGTCCGGCCCGGCTGATCGGCATAGCCCAGAAACATCGTCAAAGCGTCTGTCGCCGAGACACATTCGTCGACCCCCAGCACGGCTCCGCTTTCAGTGGTGCGATGCACCGCGGCACGCATCGCCGCCCACGGGTCACCGCGACCGAACGGCATATCAGTCGACAGTGCCACGCGCACCTTGGCTTTCCGCAGCGACGCGACCCGCCACAGCGTGGGGTGCTCGGCGGCGGGGACCTCGGCGAGGTACTGATCGCCACGCTCGGCAACGAAGTTGGGCTGGGTCACCACCGTGAGACCGAGGTCGGCGAGGTCGGCCAGATTGTCGTCGTCGACGACCGCGGCATGCTCGATGCGATCCAGCGGATGGCTACCTGCGGCGCGCAGGGCGGCGATGGTCACCACCAATTGGGCTGCGGTCACGCAGTGCACGGCTACCGGCTGTCCGTCGGCGTGGTGATCGGCGATCCATCCGGTGAGCGACTCCAGGTCGAGGCGGTCATCGTGCAGGATTTTCTTGCCCGGGGCCAGAAACGACACCCGTGGCGCGAACTCGCCGCGCCGATGCGCCACCAACAGCGACACCATGTCGTCCGCACCGAGATCCGGTGTGGCGTCGGTGACTCCGGTGACGCCGAGCGCGGTGAGGCGCCGACTGAGTTCGGTGAGGTCGGTGTCGCGACGCTGCAGTGCCTCGGACCAACGGTCGCTGGCACGCAGCCGGCCGTCGGGGTGTTCGGCCATTCCGAGCAGGCGCAGTGCCACGGAATTGAGGATCCACAAGGCGCCGCTGCGGTGCTGGACACGAACCGGAATGTCGGGCACCACGGCGTCGAGCGCGGCCCGATCCAACTCACCGGCAACGGATTCGTGGTAACCGATCGCCCGGATCCATCCTTCGGGATTCGGCGCGGCCCTCGACAGTGCTTGTGCTAGTTCCTCTTCGGTGCGGATGCGAGGCGGGCCGAGCATGAGCGAGTCCAACGCGGAAGCCGCCGACCGCAGGTGCACGTGGTGGTCATGCAGGCCGGGTAGCACGGTGCCGCCGCGCGCATCGAGCACGGTCTCCCCGCGTTGGGCGGCCAGCCCGTCGCCCATCTCGTCGATCACCGCGCCGACCCGGATGTCGGTCACCCTGCCGTCCAGCAACGTTGCCCGCTGAATCAGCATGACAGGAGCCGTTTTTCGGCGACCAACCGGCGCACGGCGTGGTTATCCGCACCCAGACCGGCGGCCGGGCGATGTGACGGCGGAGCCTGAGGTGGTAGCGCCGGACAGTGGTCGACGGGCGACCTGGCGGGCAGCGCCGCGTAGCCCGCGGCGGTCTCGGCCATCGACACGTGGATCAACTCGCCGCCACCCCGAGCCAGCGCTTCGGCCACGGCCGAGGTCGCCTCCAGACCCGTGAGTGGATCCGCGATGGCGTCGCCGCAGAACACCGGCCCATCGGCGCTGGTGCTGACCAGGCCGCCCGCCACGGCGGCATCGTCACCGAACGCGGGCCGTGCCGGGTTCTGGCCATACCCGCTGATGCGCAACCAGATTCGGCCTGCTCGCGGTGCAATGTGATCCGGTCCCAGCCTGCGCCGGGTCAGCGCCGCGGGCCGCGAGCCTTCGATCACGATGTCGGCGACCGCGAGCAGCTCGCGCAGCTCGTCGGCCTGGCTGTCGAAATCGAGGCAGTAGGACAGCTTTTCACCGTTCATCCAGTCGAAGAATTGGCGATTGCCTCCCCGGGTGCCGTCCGGGCGGCGTGGGCTTTCGACTTTGACGACGGTGGCCCCGGCGCGGGCCAGCAGCTGCCCGCACAGCGGTCCGGCCCACATCGACGACAGGTCGGCCACCAGCAGGTCCGCCAACCTGCGCGCGGGGGCCCGGGTGCCCGTCGGGTGTATCCGCGACGGCGCTTGCATAACCTCGCCCAGGCCGGCCGCCGGGATGTCGAGCAGACTCGCACGCTCGGTGATCCCCGACACGAGACATGTTGCGGCCCAATGCTGCAGCACCGGCCACGGGTCGACTGGCACTCTCTCGACTTCCAGCAAGGCTGGGACAGCGGCGATGTCGTCGGGGCGCGATAGCGTGAGCGCGCACCAGCCGTCGCGCGCCGAGAGCAGCCGGGTACCACCACCGGCCGAGATCCGCCCGCCGCGGGTCAACCCGAGCAGTCCGGCACGCCCGGTCAGCAGGGTGGCCGCATCGACGGTGGCGCCCAAATGGGCGCCGATCGCCGCGGCGACCTGCTCGGCGCGCGCCAGCACGTCGGCCCGGGAGAAGTCGGGGCGCCCGCTGGGCAGGCCGGTCAGGTAGGCCAGCCCGCTGCTTCCCCACTTGGACACCGCCGAGCTCACGGCCGCCAGCGTAACGCCGCTGCTCGCGAACCGGTTAGAAGTGCAGCGCGCTGAACCGCCAGTCCAGCACCGCTCGGTCGGGATCGCCGGCCGAGTCACTGACCGCGTAGACCAGCGACCGCAGCCCCAGCACACCCCCATGCTCGGTTGGCTTGGCCGACTCGACGTGCAGCTCGCTGTACAGGGTGTCACCCTCGTACACCGGCCCGGTGTGATCGCATGACACCCAGCCCAGCACCGTCCCCAGGTTCGGCAGCAGCCGGCTCGCCTGCGCGAGCGCCAGTCCGATGGTGTGTCCGCCGTACACCAGGCGGCGCCCGCCGGCCCGCAAATCATGATGTGCAGCAGCAATATTCAGGGTGAGCCTGGCTAATTCGGGCGCGTTGCGTGACGACGTCGCCGCTGCTGTGCAGCACCGCAGGAGCGATGGCGGCGTCGAAATGCGGTCCGGGCACCCGCTTTCGGAAGGCCGCGCCGTCCCATTGCGCGGCCGGATTCACGGCCGGCGGCACTACCTCGGCGCCGATGGTGGACAAATCGTCGCTGGGCGCCTGATCGGGGTTCCAGTCCGGGCTGGCGGGCAACATGGCACAGCGGTAGAAATCGAGCACCAATCGATCGGCCTGGTCGATCGTGATCATTCGCAGCGCCGCCAGCCCCGTCGGCGCGCGGCCAGGCTTGACCGAGTTGGCGCGCAGCCCAACCACTTCGGTCCGGGTGTAGAGGGAGTCGCCGATCAACGGGAACCGGTGAAACGTCAGCCCGCGGTAGAAAAGGTTGGCTTTGACCCGCTGGGTGACCAGGGTGCTCTGCCCGATTGCAACATCGCAGACCAGTCCCGGATGCGCCAGCGGACCCGGCACACCGGTCACCGCGGCACACAGGTCGATGTCCAAGGCCAGACGCAACCGGTCCCCCACGATCGCCTGATGAGCGGCGGCCATTCCCGCCGACAGCGTCGCCACCGGCGCCCAGTCGAAGACCTGGCCTCTCGAGAGGTCGTCGAAGTATGGCCCGCCCTCGCGGATCCCCGCATACCCATTACCCGTCACAACGCCACATGCTGGCAGGCTGTCGAATCGGGACGCAACGTCGGAGGTGCTAAATGGATGGGTCACAGGTGGACGACGACGAAGACATGCTGGTCGCCACGGTGCGAGCCTTCATCGACCGCGAGGTCAAACCGACCGTCCGCGAGGTCGAGCACGCCAATACCTACCCCGAGGCGTGGATCGAACAGATGAAGCGAATCGGCATCTACGGCCTGGCCATCCCGGAGGAATACGGCGGGTCGCCGGTGTCGATGCCCGGTTATGTGCGCGTGACCCAGGAGCTGGCCCGCGGCTGGATGAGCCTGGCCGGCGCGATGGGCGGGCACACCGTGGTCGCCAAGCTGCTGACACTGTTCGGCACCGAGGAGCAGAAGCGGACCTACCTGCCGCCGATGGCCACCGGCGAGGTGCGCGCCACCATGGCATTGACCGAGCCCAGCGGCGGCTCCGACCTACAGAACATCTCGACCACCGCGCTGCCGGACGGATCCGGGGGCTTGCTGATCAACGGTGCCAAAACCTGGATCAGCAACGCGCGTCATTCCGGACTGATCGCGCTGCTGTGCAAGACCGACCCGAATGCCACACCGCGGCACCGGGGCATCTCGATTGTGCTTGTCGAGCACGGGCCGGGTCTGACGATATCCAGGGACCTACCCAAGTTGGGCTACAAGGGCGTCGAGTCGTGTGAGCTGTCCTTCGACAACTTTGCCGCACCCGCATCGGCCGTCTTGGGAGACCTTATGGGCGAGGGCTTTTCGCAAATGATGAAGGGGCTCGAGACGGGCCGCATCCAAGTGGCTGCCCGGGCCCTGGGCGTGGCAACCGCGGCGCTCGAGGACGCGTTGGCCTATGCCCAGCAACGGGAGAGTTTCGGCCGGCCGATTTGGAAGCATCAGGCCGTCGGCAACTACCTGGCCGACATGGCCACCAAACTCACCGCCGCCCGCCAGCTCACCCGTTACGCGGCCGAGCGCTACGAAAGCGGCGAACGCTGCGACATGGAGGCCGGGATGGCCAAGCTGTTCGCCTCCGAGATCGCGATGGAGATCGCACTGAACGCGGTACGCATCCACGGCGGTTACGGCTACTCCACCGAGTATGACGTCGAGCGTTACTTTCGCGACGCACCCCTGATGATCGTCGGCGAGGGCACGAACGAGATCCAGCGCAATGTCATTGCCGGGCAACTGGTCGCCCGGGGCGGGATCTGAATCCAGCGCCCGACCACACCTTGTGCGCTATATTTGCCTGACTTGCGCACCAGCAAACCGGCGCGGGAGTAAACCTGTTTGGTTCCGGAGGAACCCCAAGGAAGGCAGCTGCCATGAGTTATCCCCCAGGGCCGTACGAAGGTTCCCCCGAGTGGCAGGGCCAGCAACCGGAATGGCAGGGCCAACCGCAGCAGCCGGAGTGGCAAGGTCAGCCGCAGCAAGGCTGGCAGCAGCCGCAACAACCCGGCGGCTGGCCGGCCCAGCAGCCGGCGGGTTGGCAGGGCCAGCAGGAACCGGATAACTACCTCGTCTGGGCGATTCTGTGCACGGTCCTATGCTGCCTCCCGTTTGGGATTGTGTCGCTTGTCTACTCCAACAAGGTCGCCGGGTTGTGGTCCCAAGGCCGGTTCGGCGAGGCGCAGGAAGCGTCGAGCAACGCCAAGAAGTGGGCGATCATCGGCGCAATCGCAGGTGGCGTCACCTATGCGATCATCGCCATCTTGTACATCGTCATCGCCGTGGTCGCCGTCTCCAGCATCCCGTCGACCACCACCACCACATTCTCCGGCTACTGAGCAACCCTCTTGCGCGCCAACATAAGTCGCGTCCACTAGTCCCCAGTCCAACGCGGTGTCCGTGCCGACGGTGCGGCCGGACAACACCAGATAGGCCGTACGCCAGCGCCCGATACGGCGCGTGACGCTGAAGGTGCCGCCGGCGCCGGGGATCAGCCCCAGACTCAGTTCGGGTAGTCCGAAGAGCGAATCTTCGTGCGCCTCAACCCATCCGCAGAATGCGGCCATCTCCAATCCGCTGCCCAGCACCCGGCCGTGTACGTCGGCGCGGCAGCACCGGCCGAGCCTGGCGGTGAGCGCATCCAGCGCCAAGGCTGGGCTGTGACGAGTGCGGGCCAGGTGCGCGCTCGCCGGGTCGGCGAAGGTGCCGAATTCGGCGAGGTCTCCGCCGCTGCAAAATGAAGGGCCGTTGCCGCTCAACACAATCCCGGTCACCGACGGATCCAGCTGCGCGACGGTCAGCGCCTCGAGCAGCGCGGCGCGCGCATCGGTGGAAAAGGCGTTGTGGCGTTGCGGCCGGTTGAACCGGATCCGCAGGGTGTCGCCGTCGCGCTCCGCCTGCACCGGGTCGGCGATCTCGGGCATGCGGGCCGGGCCGCGTTCCTCGAGCCAGCGGGCGAACTCCGGACCGGATTGCAAGGTCGAGTAGGCCAGCGATTCGGTCAGCACTGAAGCCAATGCCGGGCCGTCGGGCGCAACGGCGCGCAGCACGTCATCGCAGACGCTGCTGGCCTGCGGCCAGTGTTCACAACGGGTGCGGAGCTCGGCCAGCGTCTCGCGAACCGAGTCGACGGTAACCACCCGGCGGTCAGCGCAGGCATCCTCGGTCAGCGTGAAAGTCGCTGCCTGGAGCCAGGATTGGCCTTGGGCAATCTCAGCGGCCGAGCCGACGCCGACAATCACACCCGGCGGTGACGCCGGGCCGGCCTCCGGCGCGCTCGATACCGAGTTCGATAGCTGGACCACCCGGAGCATCGGTCACACCGAGTATTTCTCGATCAGCCCGTTCTTGTAGAGCTTGCCGGTGTCGGTGCGCGGCAGCTGTGCCTCGAACGCGATCGAGCGTGGACATTTGAAGTGCGACAAGTGTTCTCGCAGCCACGCCATCAGCTCGTCGGCGAACTGATCGGTGGCATCGGCCTCCTCGACGGTCTGCACGGCCGCCATGACCCGCTGGCCCATCTCGTCGTCGGGCACCCCGAACACCGCCGCGTCCAGCACCTTCGGGTGGGTGACCAGAAGGTTCTCGGCTTCCTGCGGGTAGATGTTCACCCCGCCGGAAATAATCATGTGGTGGCGCCGGTCGGTCAGATACAGGTAGCCGTCCTCGTCGAGGTAGCCGATGTCGCCGACGGTCATCCAGCCGTGCTTGTCACGCGACGCGGCGGTTTTCGTTGGGTCGTTGAGGTATTCGAACGAATAACCGCCCTCGAAGTAGATCTCGCCGGCCGCACCGGGCGGCAACTCGTTGCCGTCCTCGTCGAGAATGTGCACCCCGCCCGTCATCGGCTTGCCCACCGAACCCGGATGCGTCAGCCAGTCCTCGGCACTGATGAGTGTCGACCCGTGCGCTTCCGAGGATGCGTAGTACTCGTCGACGATCGGTCCCCACCAGTCGATCATCTGCTTCTTGATCTGCACGGGGCACGGCGCCGCGGCGTGCATCACCCGCTTGAGGCTGGACAAGTCATACGAATCACGAACGCTCTGAGGCAGTTTCAGCATCCGGACGAACATGGCCGGGACGAACTGGCCATGGGTAACCCGGTGGCGCTGGATCGCGTCCAGGGTGCCCTCGGCGTCGAACTTCTCCATCACGACCGTGGTGATGCCGCCGGCCTGAATGGTCATCGACCATACCGACGGTGCGGTGTGGTAGAGCGGGGCCGGGCTCAGGTAGACCGCGTCCGGATCCAGCCAGTACCCGACCAGCGCCGACATCATGCCCGGCGCCTGCTCCGGCGGGACGTGCGGCAATTCGCGTTTGATCCCCTTGGGCCGGCCGGTGGTGCCCGAGGAGTACTGCAGCAGGTCGCCCTCTATTTCGTCGTCGATCGGGGTATCCGGCTGTCCTTCAACGCATTCCGGGTATCGCTCCCAGCCCGGGAGGTCGCCTTCTTCGTCAGGACTAGCGATCAGCAACAGATCCGGTAGACCGCCGGGTAAATGCTCGCCCAGGCCCGCGCAGAGTTTCCTGCGATGCCGCCGACCCGATGATCCCCTTGGCGTTGCTGTTGTCGATGATGTAGGCCGCTTCGGCTGCCGTCAGGTGGGTGTTGATCGGCACGTAGTACAAGCCACTGCGCCGAGCCGCCCACATGACCGCGTGGATGTGCTCGTTGTTCTCCATCAGGATCGCGACGCTGTCGCCTTCGCGCAGACCGGCCTTGCGGAACCGGTGTGCCAGCCGGTTGGCGCGAGCCTCGAGGTCGTCGAAGGTGACGACCGTCCCGGACGGATAGAGGATGACAGCAGGTTTGTCGGCGCCGATATAGGGGCGTATCTGCATGCGCCGACTGTACCGCCGCCGAATTTGACGGGTGTTAAGTGGCCGGAAGGCCGGGCCCCATCAAGCGTCAGCCGTGCGGCGCCTCGGAGATCTTGCTGTCCGGCTTGCCCAGCGTTTGGCAGTAGGTCTGCGCCGACAAACGCGTCGCGGAAATCTCCAAGGTGGTCGGGTCTTGACCGCTCTTGTCCTTCAGCATTTTGCTGATCTCGTCGTTCTGCTTCTTCTCATCCTGGGTGGTGAAGTCCTTGCACTTGGTGTCGCCACCGGTGTTGATCACCTGCGACGCGGAGCATCCACTGAACAGAATTCCAGCCGCGGCAACCACAATCGTGAGCGCGGAGGGGGTCATTGACTTCACAGACTTCATCGTCAGCCTTCCAGGAGGGGTGTTAGCTAGCTATAGACACAAGCTTGCGCTCCCAAACACCCGACGGGAATCGAGGGATGGCGTTTGCCGACAAAGCCCAACAAAGAAAATCGGGCCGGCGCGTCTTGCGCGCCAGCCCGATTCAAGGTGTTCTAGCGGGTCTTAGCCCGCCTCGGACAGCCGCTGCTTGAGCGCCTCGAACTCGTCCTTGACGCCGGTGGGCAGCTTGTCGCCGACGAACTCGAACCACTCCTCGATCAACGGCAGTTCCTCGCGCCACTCGGCCGCGTTGACCGCCAGCGCCTTGGTCACGTCGCTGCCCTCGATGTCGAGCCCGTCCAGGTCCAGGTCCTCGGCCGTCGGCACGATACCGATTGGGGTGTCCTGACCGCCGGCCTGGTGTTCGATGCGGTCGACGATCCACTTGAGCACCCGGCTGTTCTCGCCGAAGCCCGGCCACAGGAAGCTGCCGTCTTTGTCGCGACGGAACCAGTTGACGAAGAACACCTTTGGCAGCTTGGAGTCGTCGGCGTTCTTGCCCAGGTCGATCCAGTGCTGGAAGTAGTCACCGACGTGGTAGCCCAGGAACGGCAGCATCGCCATCGGGTCGCGGCGCACGGTGCCGACCTTGCCCTCGGCCGCGGCGGTCTGCTCGCTGCCCATGGTGGCGCCCATGAAGACGCCGTGCTGCCAGTCGCGAGCCTGCGTCACCAGCGGCACCGTTGTCTTGCGACGCGCGCCGAACAGAATGCCGGAAATCGGCACACCCTCCGGGTCGTCCCACTCGGGCGCCAGAATGGGGCACTGCGACATCGGGGTGCAGTACCGCGAATTCGGGTGCGCCGCTTTGGTATCCGACTCGCGCAGGATCCAGTCGTTGCCCTTCCAGTCGATCAGGTGGTCGGGCTCGCCTTCCAGACCCTCCCACCACACGTCGTTGTCATCGGTCAGCGCGACGTTGGTGAAGACGGTGTTGCCCGCCTCCATGGTGCGCATCGCGTTCGGGTTGGACTTCCAGTTGGTGCCCGGCGCGACCCCGAAGAAACCGAATTCGGGGTTGACGGCGTAGAGCCGGCCGTCCTTGCCGAACCGCATCCAGGCGATGTCGTCGCCGAGGGTTTCGGCGCGCCAGCCCGGAATGGTCGGCTGCAGCATCGCGAGGTTGGTCTTGCCGCATGCCGACGGGAAGGCCGCGGCGAAGTAGTACGCCTTGTTCTCCGGGGAGATCAGCTTGAGGATCAGCATGTGCTCGGCGAGCCAGCCCTCGTCGTGCGCCATCGCCGAGGCGATACGCAGCGAGTAGCACTTCTTGCCCAGCAGCGCGTTACCGCCGTAGCCCGAGCCGTAGCTCATGATCTCGCGGGTCTCCGGGAAGTGGGTGATGTATTTGGTGTCGTTGCACGGCCACGGCACGTCCTTTTGGCCCGGCTCCAGCGGCGCCCCCACCGAGTGCAGCGCCTTGACGAAGAATCCGTCGTCGCCGATCTTCTCCAGGGCGGCCTTGCCCATCCGGGTCATCACCTTCATCGAGATGACGACGTATTCGGAGTCGGTGATCTCCACGCCCAGCTTGGGGTCGTCGGCGCCGAGCGGGCCCATGCAGAACGGCACCACCCACATCGTGCGACCGCGCATGCAGCCGCGGTACAGCTCGGTCATGGTGGACCGCATCTCGGCCGGGTCCGTCCAGTTGTTGGTCGGGCCGGCGTCGATTTCGCGCTCGGAACAGATGAAGGTCCGAGACTCCACCCGCGCCACGTCGGACGGGTCGGACAGCGCCAGGTAGGAGTTGGGGCGCTTCTCTTCGTTCAGCTTCTTCAAGGTGCCGGCCTCGACCAGTTGGGCGGCCAGCCGGTTGAACTCCTCGTCGGAGCCGTCAGCGAACACAACCCGGTCGGGCTGCATCAGCTCGGCAGCCTCCTCTACCCACGCCAGCAGCCCCCGATGATTGGTGGGCGCGGTCTCCAGACCGGGAATGGTCGCTGAGGTCATTGAACTCTCCTGAATTCATCTCCGTACGTGTGGGCATATTGTGAATGCGTATGCAGTGGCCCACACAAATATTGACATGGTGGCGTTAGCTACAGGCTATCGCGATCCCCTTGCTGGGGAAGGCCCGGGCGGGTATAAGCCTTCTCACATCAACGATTCAGAAGCGCCAAAAAGGTCAAGAATTGTCCTCATCCGCGCTCCTCGGGGCCGATTTAGCGGTTTCGGCACCGCCGGCGTCGTCGGCGGGGCCATGGGGTTGAGGTATACCCGGTTGTCCAAGTTCCGCACGCACCGCATCCAGCGCCGCCGCGACGATCGGCATTTCGCGGTCCCGGGCCGCGGCGGCGCGCGCCGCGGCGATGGCGTGCTCGCGCAGTTCGGCGTCGATGGCGCCGACCTGCTCTGACACCTGCTCGTTCTCGGCCTCGTCGCGGACAACCAGCTCGGTGCTCAGCAACGTCTCGGCGGCCAGCACGCGGGTCGCGACCAACTCCTCCACCACCGACCGCAGCGACGAGGTCAGATCGCCCACCCAGCGGTCCAGCAATGCGCGGTCATGCAGCAGGGCTCGCAGGTTGACCACCAGGAAGGTGACCGCCAGACCGACCGCCACGCACGCCGCGGCGCCGGCGATCTCTACTGCCGGATTCAGCCGCCGCGCGACGCCGGCCACCAGCCGGCTGAGCGTCAGCGCGACGCCCACCCCGAACCCGACTCCCAACAGCATCATCAGCCAGGTCTCCTGGCGCCGCGATTTCAGCGGCGCCGGCGCGACGTCGACCGTCGGCAGCTGCTCGACGGGCGGTAACTCCATCGGCATATCCAGCTCGCGGGCGAGGTCGTCGAGGTGGGTGGCGGTGCCTTCGTACACCTCGCCGACCACCTCGGCGGCCCGGCCCCGCGCGTACGCCTCGAACCCGGCCATATTTCGCCGGGGCAGCCGCGCGGCGTCTTCTTGTAGTTCGCTGCGCACCGACGAGCAACGGTTGAGCGCGAGGTGCGACAGCTGGACCCGCGCCTGCTGGATCTGGCCGCGCGAGGTGATGGTGCGTTCGGATTTCACTTGGCGACGCTCACGCAGGGCAGTGCTGCGCTCCTCGCGCAGCGCGTCCACCCGGGCCCGCCGGCCGGCGCCGTCCACGTCGCGGTCGAACCGCTGCGCGACCGTATGAAGCCGGGATTCCCAGGCCCGCAACCGATTTCGCCGTTCGACATCGGAAACGGCAAGCTGCGCCGAAACCGTGTCGACCAGTTCGTCCAGCCGTGACTCGCCCAGCTCGGGTGCCGCGGCCACGCCTATCCACGGCACCTGGGCGTAGCGCGGCGCATGTGCGGCCAGCAGGTCGCGGTTGGCGCTGAGCGTGTCGCGCCAGGCGCGGTGCACGTCGATCTTGGACACCACGCCGACCACCACGTCGGTGTGCTCGGCGGCGGCGTCCAGCAGTGCACAGTCCGACTCGGTCAGGTGGGCGGCCGCGGAGACAACGAACACCACGGCCATCGGCGCCTCTCCGGGCCGCAGGTCCATCGACTCCACGAATTTGTGCTGAGGCAGCCGCTCGCCCAACGCGGTAACCACCCCGGTCACGCCGGCCATCCACGGGCCGGTCACCACCACCACGTCGTGGCGGCTGATGGCGGGCGCATCCAGCTGCGGCCCGATCGCAGCCACCAGTTCGTCGACCTGGTCTGCCGAATCGCCAGAAGCCTTGTCGCTCACCAGGACTCCCGGGTCCGCGACCACAGCCGCAGTGATCCTCGGGCGATGTCGCCAGCACAGGAGCGGTGCAACTCGCTCACCGTTCCGCGGCCGTAGCGCTGCCACCGCACTGCCCGCGGCAGGTGTTCGACCGGATCGTCGCACCCGCCGACGACGTGCCCGGCCGCCTCGGCCACCTCGACCGCGGCGGCCATCCGCGCGATCACCGTGTCGTCGCGGGACAGGAACCCGCTGACCTGCTCCCCGATCGCGGCGGTGCCGACGGCCATGGCCTCCAACTCCGCGATCGCCCCGAGCATCCGCTGGTAGCGCACCTCGGCGCCGAGGGCCGACAACGTGGCGATGACCGCATCGATGCCACTCATCCGGCGCAGCAGCGCCCGGACCTGTGTTGGCGTGCTGCCCCGGCGCACAGCGGCAATACCCAGCGCCGTGCCGAACAGGTCCAGGGTGTCCAGCAGTTGCAGCCGCGCCTCCGTCGGCACCGGGGTATTCGCCGCCACGAACCCCTCGAAGGAGCCGTCCAGGCAAGCGGAGCCGCCGGGATGAGCGGCCAGCGCCTGCAACGCCGACCACGACGTGCCGTCCAGCCCCTCGATCGCGGCAACGGCCAGCAAAGCATTCATCGGTTCGAACCGAACCCCGACGAGCTCGGCGAGATCGGCACACCGAGTCCGCGCGGTCGCGAGCGGCCCGGTTCCGGTGCGGCCCGCCAGCGGGCCGATCAGATCGGCCTTGTTGAGCACGGTCAGCACCGGGCACCCGGCGGTCGCGATCGCGTCGGCGTCCTCGGGTTTGACCACCTCAGCGATCACCTGGACGATCACGTCGGCCTCGCCCGCGGATGGCATCACGGTGATTCCCGACGCGGTCGCGGCCTGTGCCAGCGCGCGTGCCACCGTGCTGCGGCCCACCCCCGGGCGTCCACGGACCGCCACCCCCAGCGGTGCGGCGGCTTTGTCGGCAATCGCGCTCACCCGCGGGTCGGCACACCCGGCAGCAAATCGCGACAGCTCGTCGACGAAAACTTGGTGCCCCCGTACCTTCATTTCTTACCTGCTCGATCCGATTGGCCGGCTTCCCCACGCCGGCGTTGCTCCCGCCGAATGCGGGGTCGTCGCCGGCGCCAGGCCTGTTTGCCGGGCAGCCGATCTGGCCCCAACGAATAGTGGCACTTGCGTCACCGAGTTGCGAGCCACCGCTTATCTGTTACCAGTTGAAAGCAACTGTTGGGTATCAATCTGGACCAGGAGCGGCTACATCGGGGGTTCATGGGCCACCATGGACAAATGCATGCGCAACCCGGGGTCGGGACGTGTCCTGATGCACCGGTGGAGGTGGGAGCCGGCCTGGAGATCGAAGAAGCCATGACGCCAGAGCCAGAGCCTTCCGGTTCGGGCGCCCCTCAACGGGGCTATCTGCCGGCCACAAGTTTCCGCTCCCGGCGCTCCACCCTGTCCGGCACCCAGCGGGAGACCTGGGACCGGCTGTGGCCGACAGTGGGCCTGTCCGAAATACCGAGCCGCTTTGAACCACTCGACACTCGCGCCTGGTTCGGCCGGGAGGCGCCGCTCGTGCTCGAGATCGGCTGCGGCAGTGGCATATCGACGCTGGCGATGGCGCGCGACGAACCTGAAATCGACGTGATCGCCGTGGAGGTTTACCGGCGGGGCCTGGCCCAGCTGCTATGCGCGATCGACCGCGAGCAGGTGCGCAACATCCGATTGATCCGCGGCAACGGGATCGACGTGCTGCAGCATCTGATCGCACCGGGGTCGCTGACCGGGGTTCGTGTCTATTTCCCGGACCCGTGGCCGAAGGCACGCCATCACAAGCGCCGCTTCCTGCAACCGGCCACGATTGGCCTGATCGCGGACCGGTTGCTCCCCGGTGGTGTCCTGCACGCCGCGACGGACCACCCCGGCTACGCCGAGCAGATCGCCGAAGTCGGCACCGGCGAACCCCGGCTGTGTCGCGCCGATCCCGGTAGCCGGCTGCCGATCTCGATCGTCCGCCCTACCACCAAATACGAGCTGAAAGCCCAAGAAGCGGGCAGCTCCGTATCCGACTTCATCTGGAAAAGACGATGAGTATGAGCCTCGCAGAACAAACGACCGCCGCGGAATCCGCCGCTTCACCGGCGGCGCCGTCCGGCGACGACCTCAGCCTCGATGCACCGACCCAGCGCGTGCTGCTGGTATGGGACGCTCCCAACCTCGACATGGGCCTGGGCTCGATCCTGGGCCGGCGCCCGACAGCTCTGGAACGCCCCCGTTTCGACGCGCTCGGTCGCTGGCTGCTGGCGCGCACGGCCGAGGTCAGCACCGGCCGTCCGGGCGTCGTCGTCGAACCCGAGGCCACCGTGTTCACCAACATCGCTCCGGGCAGCGCCGACGTGGTTCGACCGTGGGTGGACGCTTTGCGCAACGTGGGATTCGCGGTCTTCGCCAAGCCGAAGATAGATGAAGACAGCGATGTCGACCGGGACATGCTCGAGCACATCGAACTGCGGCGTCGAGAAGGCCTTGCGGCGCTGGTTGTGGCATCCGCTGACGGCCAAGCGTTCCGTCTACCGCTGGAAGAAATCGCACGCACCGGGGCCGGTGGTGTAACCCCTGTCCAGGTGATCGGATTTCGCGAACACGCGAGTTGGGCACTAGCGTCGGATACCTTGGACTTCGTTGATCTGGAGGACATCGAAGGTGTCTTCCGGGAACCGTTGCCGCGGATCGGCCTAGATTCGCTGCCTGACCGGGGGCGTGGCTGCAGCCGTTCCGGCCGCTGGCCGCGCTATTGACCACGCGTGTGTGACACTGGAAAACCAATGCGCGGGTCGCTGTTAGTGATCCAGTAAGGAGCTTAGGTGTTCGCCTGGTGGGGTCGAACTGTGTACCGCTACCGATTCATCGTAATCGGGGTCATGGTGGCTCTGTGCCTTGGCGGAGGCATCTTCGGGATGAGCCTGGGTAAGCACGTCACGCAGAGCGGTTTCTACGACGACGGCAGTCAATCCGTCAAGGCTTCGATACTGGGCGACAAGGTCTACGGGCGCGACCGCACCAGCCACGTCGTCGCCAGCTTCACCGCCCCCGACGGCAAAACCGTCGATGACCCCGCATGGCGGGACAAGATCGTCGCCGAACTCAACAAGCTGAAAAGCGACCATCCGGACCAGATCGTCGGCTGGGCCGGCTGGTTGGCAGTTCAGAACCCCGCCGACGCCCCCCCGCTCATCAAGGGGATGGTGAGCGAGGACAGAAAGCACACCTTCGTCAGCATCCCGCTGAAGGGCGACGACGACGACACCATCCTCAATAACTACAAGGCCGTCGCACCCGACCTGCAAAAGCTCGATGGCGGCACGGCCCAACTCGCCGGCCTGGAGCCGATCGCCAACGCTCTGACCGGCACTATCGCCACCGACCAGCGCCGCATGGAGGTCCTTGCGGTGCCGCTGGTGGCGGTAGTCCTTTTCCTGGTCTTCGGGGGCGCAATCGCCGCCGGCCTGCCGGCCATCGTGGGCGGACTGACGATCGCGGGCGCAATAGGCATCCTGCGGCTCGCCACCATGTTCGGGCCGGTGCACTTTTTCGCCCAGCCGGTGGTCTCGCTGGTCGGATTGGGCCTGGCCATCGACTACGGGCTTTTCATCGTGAGCCGGTTCCGGGAAGAGATCGCCGAAGGCTACGACACCGAGGCCGCCGTGCGGCGCACGGTCATGACGGCCGGGCGCACGATAGCGTTCTCGGCGGTGCTGATCATCGCGTCGAGCGCCAGCCTGCTGGTGTTGCCGCAGGGCTTCGTGCATTCGCTGACCTACGCGATCTTCGCCGCGGTGGGACTCGCGGCGCTGCTGTCGATCACCTTCCTGCCGGCCTGCCTGGGCATCCTCGGTCGCCACGTCGACGCGCTGGGCGTGCGGACCGCCTTCCGAGTGCCGTTCCTGCGGAATTGGAAGTACTCGCGTGCCTACCTCAACTGGCTCGCGGACCGCCTCCAGAAGACCAAGACCCGAGAAGAAGTAGAGGCCGGCTTCTGGGGCAAGCTCGTCAACTGGGTGATGAAGCGGCCGCTGGCGTTCGCCATCCCGATCGCCGTCGGCATGATCCTGCTGGTCATCCCGCTGGGCAACCTCTCGTTCGGCGGCATGAGCGAGAAATACCTGCCACCGAATAATTCCGTGCGCCTGGCGCAGGAGCACTTCGACAAGCAGTTCCCGGGATACCGGACCGAGCAGCTGACGGTGGTGATCGAGAGCAACAACCACAGCAAGGTCACCGACCAGCAGGTTGCCGATATCCGCAGCAGGATCGCGGGGATCAACGGGTTCACCGACAAGACGTGGGAGGAGCGGCCGTGCCCGACCATTGCCGGCAACCCCTGCGTCCCCGGGCCGAACGGGACAACGGTGCCCAAAGACGACTCGGTGCGGGTGATCCAGAACGGCCTGGTCAACAAAAATGATGCCGCGAAGAAGATCGACGATCTGCGGGCGATAAACCCACCCAAGGGCCTCACCCTGCTGGTCGGCGGCACGCCGGCGCTGGAGCAGGACAGCATTCACAGCCTGTTCGACAAGGCTCCGCTGATGCTCGTGCTGTTGCTGACCGCCACCATGTTGTTGATGTTCCTGGCGTTCGGATCGGTGGTGTTGCCGGTCAAGGCGGCGGTGATGAGCGCGCTGACACTCGGGTCGACGATGGGCATCCTGACGTGGATCTTCGTCGACGGGCACTTCTCGACATGGCTGAATTTCACGCCGACTCCGCTGATGGTGGTGGTGATCGCGCTGGTCGTCGCGGTGGGCTTCGGTCTGGCCACCGACTACGAGGTGTTCCTGGTGTCCCGAATGGTCGAGGCACGCGAGCGTGGCATGTCGACCGCGGAGGCCATCCGGATCGGCACCGCGACCACCGGGCGCCTGATCACGGCCGCCGCCCTGGTGCTCGCCGTGGTCGCTGGTTCATTCGTGTTCTCCGACCTCGTGCTGATGAAATATCTGGCGTTCGGTCTGATGGCGGCGCTGCTGCTGGACGCGACCGTGGTGCGGATGTTCCTGGTGCCCTCGGTGATGAAGCTGCTCGGCGACGACTGCTGGTGGGCCCCGCGCTGGGCCCGGCGGCTGCAGAACCGCATCGGGCTGGGCGAGATCGACCTGCCCGACGAGCGCAAGCGGACCACCGTCAACGGCCGCGCGGTCCGGCCGCCGGTCGCGGCCAGCCTGGTCGCCGCGAAACCGCGCGCACCGCACGATCCCACGCACCCCGGCGCGCCCCCGGACCCGTCGCGCGCCACCCGTTCGGGTCCGGCGAGCCAGCCTGAGCTTCGGCCCGCCGCGGAACTGCCCCCGGGTCCCAACACCGCCCGCACTCAGTCCAGGCCCAGCCAGCCGACGGAAGCCAAGACGACGCGCTTCTCGGCGCCGGGCAACTCCGAGGCCAGCGCCGCGCGACCGCACCGGCACCGGCGCCGGCCACACCCCCGCCACCCGCACCGCCGCCATCGGCCGGTCAGACGCGAGCCATGCCCATCCCGGGTAACCACGAGAACAAGGGCGACCCGGCCGACCCCACCACTGCTCTCCCGGTCCTGCGGTCGGAGGGCAACGACTCCGACGCCGCCACCGAGAAGCTGAACGCCAGCGGGCAGGGCGACAACGGCGAGAACCCACGTCCGCGCCGTCGCGCCGGCGGCGGGCTGTCCGCGCAGGATCTGCTGCGCCGCGAGGGACGGTTATAGACCCGCTCGGCTCCTAGTCGGGCTCCTTCTCCGGGCTGTCCGGCTTTGCCTTGACCATGGCCGTATCCTCGGCGTCCTCGGATTGCTTTTCGGCCTCGGCGGCGGGATCGCGGGCCAGCAACACCTGCATCGCGTTGTTGAGGAACGCGACCGTCGGAACGGCCAGCAAGGCGCCGACGATCCCGGCAAGCACACCGCCGGTGGAGATCGCCAGCACCACCGCGAGCGGGTGAATGGAGACCGCGCGCCCCATCACCAGCGGCTGCAGCACATGCGACTCGATTTGATTCACCACGATCAGCAAGCCGAGCGTGAGCAGCGCGTAGACGATCCCCTTGGCCAGCAGTGCAACCACCACGGCCACCAACCCCGAGATCAGGGCACCGATCAGCGGGATGAAGGCACCGAGAAACACCAGCGACGCCAACGGCAGCGCCAGCGGGACGCCCATGATCGCCAGCCCGGTACCGACACCGGCCGCGTCGGTGAGGGCCACCAGAAAGGTGGCCCGCACGTAGGCGATCAGCGACCCGTATCCGGCACGGCCGGCTTCCATACACCCGGTCGCGCACGTCGACCGGGAAGATCTTGGTCACGTACTGCCAGATGTTGCGGCCGCCGTAGAGGAAGAAAATCAAGGTGAACAGCACCAGCACCGCGGCCGTGACCATTTCGGTGAGGGTGGCCGCGGTGGACAGCGCCCCGCTGGTCAACTTCGCCTGATTGTTGTGCAGCGCCTGGATCGCGGCGTTGCCCGCGTTGGTGATCTGCTCACTGCGCAGATGCGCCGGCCCCTCGATCAGCCACCTGCGGCTGCTGTCGATGCTGCGGGTCACCTGCTCGATCAGATCGGGTAGCCCGACGACGAACTGGGTGATGACGAAGGTCAGGATGCCGCCGAGCAGCGCGAATCCGCCCAGCAACACCAGCGCGACCGCGCCGCCACGCGGCAGGCCCCGCCGGTCCAGCCAGTCCACGGCCGGCACCAGCAGGGCGCTGATCATCAAGGCCAGCAGCACCGGGACGACGATGATCTCGAGCTTCGCCACCACCCACAGGAAGGCGACGCCCGCGGCCAGGATGACCAGCAAACGCCACGCCCAGGCTGCCGTCTTGCGGACAAGGGGTTCGACGGAAGCGTCGTCGGTGTTTGCCGGCATCCGGCCAGCCTATCTGGCCCTTCGGCCTCCGGGGGCCATCCGCAGACGCTCGGAGGACCGCCGAGAGGCCTGTTTGGGTGGTTGCGCCTGGCACGATCCGGTTACGAGGGCGACACGCTCGGAGTTGCGCCTCGATTATGGCGCCACCTGCGCGGTTACCCTAAATCGCGTGTCGCACGACGCACCCGCCCGCAAGCTCGACGTGCCCGCGCGAGGCAGACGCCGCGGGGCAAGTACTGGTGGGTGCGCTGGGCGGTCCTGGGCGTCGTCGCGATCGTGCTGGCCGTCGAGGTCGCCCTGGGCTGGGACCAGCTGGCCAAGGCTTGGATGAGCCTGTTCCAGGCCAACTGGTGGTGGTTGCTCGCGGCGGTCCTGGCGGCGGCCGCATCGATGCACAGCTTCGCCCAGATCCAACGCACTCTGCTGAAGTCCGCCGGGGTGCATGTCAAGCAAGTGCGCTCGGAGGCCGCGTTCTATGCCGCCAACTCGCTGAGCACCACGCTGCCCGGCGGCCCGGTGCTGTCGGCGACGTTTCTGCTTCGCCAGCAACGCATCTGGGGCGCCTCGACCGTGGTGGCGTCCTGGCAGCTGGTGATGTCGGGTGTGCTGCAGGCGGTGGGGTTGGCGCTGCTCGGGTTGGGCGGCGCTTTCTTCCTGGGCGCCAAGAACAACCCCTTCTCGTTGTTGTTCACGCTCGGCGGCTTCATCGCGTTGCTGCTGCTTGCCCAGGCGGTGGCATCGCGGCCGGAGCTGATCGAGGGCATCGGCAGCCGGGTGCTGTCGTGGGTCAACTCGGTTCGCGGCAAGCCGGCCGACTCCGGCCTGGCGAAGTGGCGCGAGACCCTGATGCAGCTCGAGTCGGTCAGCCTGGGCCGACGCGACTTGGGGGTGGCGTTCAGCTGGTCGATGTTCAACTGGATCGCCGACGTGGCCTGCCTCGCCTTCGCCGCGTACGCGGCCGGCGACCATGCGTCTGTCGCCGGCCTGACGGTCGCCTACGCGGCCGCACGCGCCGTCGGCACGATTCCGCTGATGCCGGGCGGGTTGTTGGTCGTCGAAGCGGTGCTGGTGCCCGGCCTGGTGTCCAGCGGTATGTCGTTGCCCAACGCCATCTCGGCGATGCTGATCTATCGGCTGATCAGCTGGCTGCTCATCTCCGCTGTCGGCTGGGTGGTGTTCTTCTTCATGTTCCGCACCGAGAACACGGGCGGCTCCGACGACGATTCACCGACCGGCCCGCTGCCCGTCTTAGAGCCTCATCTGCGGCGCTGGAACGATCCCGCCGCGAGTGAGACCGCGCTGCAGGGTCCGTTACCGCCACCCGACCCCAGGGGCGTCGGCTAGCCGACGTTGTTCTGCCGCGACGGGCCAGGAAGCGTGCCGCCCGGCGCGGTCGCTGCGGGCGCGGGTCCCCGGCGTTCCGCCGGACGGCAATCCGCCCAGGCCAGCTGCGGGCGCAGCGGGCAGCCCGCCGGCACCCTGCGTCTGCTGCATCAGGCCCATGGCCTGCGGGATGCTGATCGGCAGCTTGCACTGCGTCGACATATTGGTCAGCGGCTGCGCGATCGACGTCATGTCAAGGGCCACCTTGGGGTTGGCCTCGAAGTAGGACTTCAGCGAGGTGACCGACTGCGGACCGGCCTGCTGCTGCAGCATCGCGGTCATCGACTGGTTGGTCTCTGGATGCGAGTCCAGGTAGTCGCCCATCGACTTGGAGACCGAACCGATCGTCCGGGCGACTTCGCTGGCCGCGCACGGGTCGTTGGCGCCCGTCGCCGGCGGCCCGGCCATGAGTGCAACAGCCGCGGTTGGCACTGCGGCGGCGATCAGCCCGGCGATGAGCCTGCGCCGTGTGGTCGCAACGTCTGTCTTGAAGCCTGTCCTCATGCCTGAACTCCTCACGGTTTGCCAAGGCCGCCGATTACGGCCGACGGCAAACGGCGCGATCGCAGGCCTTATATCGCGGGGTTCCCCAGTGCCCCCGCGCGGCCAGCGACATCCTGCCATCTCGGGCCAGTGCCCTGCCAGCCGGTGTGACCGAGATCCCGCTTGGTCACCGGTTCGCAACGACTTGGCCGCGTCTTGGCTACAGAGGCGTATGCGCAGCTCACGAACTCGATAAGCCGAACTAATGCACAGGCTGCTGCGGTATTCTCGCCAGCACGCGTACGCGAGAAAACTCGGGGAGACCGAAATCCAGCAGTTTATGATGCGCCTCAGCCGCAACCTGCGCAGATTCCGCTGGTTGGTCTTCACAGGCTGGTTGCTGACATTGGTGCCGGCGATCTATTTGGCGATGACGCAGTCGGGGAATCTCACCGGCGGTGGCTTCGAAGTGGCCGGTTCGCAGTCGCTGAGTGGTCCACGATCAGCTCGAGGAGCAATACCACGACCGGGGCGTCGTCGTTGGCGCTGGTGGCGGCCCCCCGCCCGACGCCAGCTACCAGGACATGAACGACGCAGTCGCCAGCTGCGACAGATCGCCGGCGAGTTCCCCGGCGTCACGGAGATACCCAATCCCACGCAGCGCCCGCCGCAACCCGACCGGCCCTATGTGGTGTCGCTGCGGCTGGACGCCCGCAACGCCGGCACCAGCGACATCGCCAAGCGGCTGCGCCAGCAGGTCGGCGTCAAGGGCGATCAGTCCGGGCAGACCGCCGAACGGCCGGGTGCGGCTCTACGTCATCGGGCAGGGCGCGCTCAGCGCCGCCGCGGCGGCAAACACCAAACACGACATCGCCGAGGCGGAACGCTGGAACCTGCCGATCATCCTGATCGTCCTGCTCGCGGTGTTCGGTTCGCTGGCCGCCGCGGCGATCCCGCTGACCCTCGGCATCTGCACGGTCGTGGTGACCATGGGCCTGGTCTACCTGCTGTCGACGTACACCACCATGTCGGTGTTCGTGACCTCGACGGTGTCGATGTTCGGCATCGCGCTCGCCGTCGACTATTCGCTGTTCATCCTGATGCGGTTCCGCGAGGAACTGCGTGCCGGCCGCCAGCCACGCGAAGCCGTTGACGCCGCGATGGCCACCTCCGGGCTGGCGGTGGTGTTGTCCGGCATGACCGTCATCGCCTCGCTCACCGGGATCTACCTGATCAACACCCCGGCGCTGAAGTCGATGGCCACCGGCGCGATCCTGGCGGTCGCGGTCGCGATGCTGACGTCGGCCACCTTGACGCCCGGCGGTGCTGGCGACGTTCGGCCGGGCGGCCGCCAAGAGGTCGGCGCTGCTGCACTGGTCGCGCCGGCCGGAGAGCACCCAGTCCCGGTTCTGGAACCGCTGGGTCGGCTGGGTGATGCGCCGGCCGTGGATATCGGCGCTGGCGGCGTCGGTCGTGCTGCTCGTCATGGCGGCACCGGCGGCATCGATGGTGCTGGGCAACAGCCTGCTGCGCCAGTTCGACTCCGTCGCACGAGATCCGCGCCGGGGTGGCCGCGGCGGCCCAAGCGCTCGGGCCCGGCGCGCTGGGCCCGGTTCAGGTGCTGGTCACCTTTCCCGACGGCGGCGCGTCCGCACCCGACCACAGCCAGACCGTCGCCGCGATCCGGCAGCGGATGACGCAGGCCCCCAACATCGTCTCGGTGACACCGCCGGCAGTTCGCCGATGACAACAGCAGCGCTCTGCTTCAGCGCGGTGTTGTCGGTCGATCCCGAGGACATGGGCGCCCGCGCAGACCGTCGACTGGATGCGCGACCAGCTGCCCGAGGTTCCCGGCGCAGCGACGCGCACGTCGACGTCGGCGGCCCGACCGCGCTGATCAAAGACTTCGATGACCGGGTGTCGACGACCGAGCCGCTGGTGCTGCTGCTTCGTCGCGCTGATCGCGTTCGTGATGCTGTTGATCTCGATCCACTCGGTGTTCCTGGCGTTCAAGGGCGTGCTGATGACGCTGCTGTCGGTGGCCGCCGCCTACGGCAGCCTGGTGATGGTCTTCCAGTGGGGCTGGCTGAAGGATCTCGGTTTCGCCGCAGATCACTTCGATCGACAGCACCGTTCCCCCGCTGGTGCTGGCGATGACGTTCGGGTTGTCGATGGACTACGAGATCTTCCTGCTCACCCGCATCCGGGAACGCTTCCTGCAGACCGGCCACACCCGCGATGCGGTCGCATACGGCGTGAGCACCAGCGCGCGCACCATCACCAGCGCCGCCCTGATCATGATCGCGGTGTTCATCGGCTTCGCGTTCGCCGGCATGCCGCTGGTCGCCGAAATCGGGGTGGCGTGCGCGGTCGCGATCGCGGTCGACGCCACCGTGGTGCGGCTGGTGCTGGTGCCGGCGCTGATGGCGATGTTCGCCCAGTGGAACTGGTGGCTGCCCCGATGGCTGGCCCGCGTCCTGCCGTCGGTCGACTTCGACCGGCCGCTGCCCGAGGTCGACCTCGGTGACGTCGTGGTCATTCCCGACGACATCTCGGCGCCGATAGCGCCCAGCGCGGACCTGCGGATGGTGCTCAAGTCGGCGGCCAAGCTCAAGCACCTGGCGCCCGACGCCATTTGCGTGGCCGATCCGCTGGCGTTCACCGGCTGCGGGCGCAACGGCAAGCTGACCGAGGAAACCTGCGGCAGGGCCCCGGACAGCCGCACCAGGTCGACATCGCGAGGACGCGTCGTCGGCGCGCCGTGGCCGCCGACGAGCCGAAAACCGGCACCAACGGTCACTCGGCGGCCAAGAAGCTGGTCGGCGGCCTGTCGTCCCGCAACGGCATCGCCCGGGCGATGCCGTGGGCGCGACCGGCCGGTTCATCCGGTCACCCTGTGGCGCGGGCGGCTCTCGGTCGCCATCGACGCGCTGGAGGCCCAGCGCATCCGAAAGCCGGCACCGCTGACCGGCCGCAATACGCAGCGGCGCAGCCCGGTGGAGACCACCAACGTCCAATTGCCCACCGGCGATCGGCTGCAGATCCCGACCGGCGCCGAAACGCTGCGTCTCAAGGGCTATCTGATCATGTGCCGTAACAGCAGCCGCGACTATGCCGAATTTGCTGACATGGTCGACACAATAGAACCCGAAACCGCCGCGGTGGTGCTGGCCGGAATGGACAGGTATTACTGTTGTCAACCACCCAGGCAGCAATGGATCGCCACCCAGTTGGTCCGTCGGCTCGCGGATCCGAATCCGTCCGACTTCGCCGATGATCAGTGGTCCGAACCGGATGCCAAGGCAGACTGGGATGAGGTCAGGCAGCGCTGCCTGTCGGTGGCCGTAGCGATGCTGGAGGAGGCGAGGTGACGTTGGCAGCCGACCGACGCCCGCGCACCGCCGCCGCAGCGGCCCGCCGCGGAGGATCCGGCGCCCCAGGACTTCGACCAGCCGGTGGAGTTCTGGCCGACCGCCGGCCATCCGCTCGGCGCTGCAGGGCGGCGACATCGACACCTGGAAGCGGATTGCCGCCGCGCTGAAACGTGACCCGTACGGGCGCACCGCCCGCCAGGTCGAGGAAGTCCTCGAGGGCACGCGCCCGTATGGCATCTCCAAAGCGCTGTGGGAGGTGCTGGAGCGCGCCCGCACCCACCTGGAGGCCAACGAACGCGCCGAGGTGGCCCGCCACGTGCGGCTGCTGATCGAGCGCTCCGGCCTGGGCGCAGCAGGAATTCGCGTCCCGCATCGGGGTGGCGCCCGAGGATCTGGCCACCTACCTCGACGGCAGCGTCAGCCCGTCGGCCTCGCTGATGATCCGGATACGTCGGTTGTCGGACCGGTTCGTCAAGGTGAAGTCGGACACACCCTCAGCCCGAATCCAGACTGACCCGCTCAGCGGGCGTTGATCGGCAGCACGTCGGACACCAGCCAGTCGCTGCCCCGCTTGATCAATGCCACCCGCAATGCCGGCGCCGCCCGACTGGGCGGCTGACCGGGCGTGTTCTGGGTTACCCGCAGGATCACCGCCACGCTGGCCGCCGACGGCCCGATCGCCTCGACTCCGGCCGCCAGCGTGGCGGCCTGCGCCGTGACGTTGTGCTGCACCAGATCGACGCTGGACTTCTGCGTACTCCTCCTTGAACGCGTCCGCCTGCTCCGGCACCATCATCGCCGCGGCCCGGTCGAGGGAGCTGGTCGGGGAGCTCGGGGTGAACGACGCCATCGCCTCGGCCATCCCGCTGGCGATCTGGACCACGTCTCGGGAATCCTTCTTGAACTCGCGGTCCGGCGCTCGTCCAGTGGGTGTATCCGGTCAGCACCGCCGCCGACAGGGCGACCGTGCACAGCAAGACAACGGCCAGTCGCAGCCCCGGCGCGTCGTCATCGGTACCGACGCTGACCGAATCACGGCGCAGCAGCCAGAAATTGACCGCCCACCCCCTCGATGATCAGCAGCAACAGCACCGAGCACGCCGACACCCACCACAGCGGCCAGTCGAGGACGACCCCGATCATCAGCAGCGCGCCGATTGCGGCCAGCGGCGCCAGGATGTCGAACGCCAGCAGCCGGCCACAGGTTTCTCATCGGATCGACTCCAGCCCGAGAGATCATCAGCTTGCCATCGACGTTGGAGACATCGAGGCGCAGGTTCCAGTGCACCGTCTGCGGTTTGGCGCCGACGTTCTCGCTGACCGATGTCGCGACCAGCATCACCGAATCCGTCCGGGTGGCGAACGGCGGCAGCTTGGTGGTGACCACCGGCCGCGCGACACCGGGTTGGGTATCCAGGTCGTGGTGCACCGTCTCGATCGCCACCGCCTCGATCCGGCCGCTGCTTTGTGACTGCAGTTTCTCGCACCACCTGCCGGTAGGGCTGCACGGTCGCGTCGAAGTCGGTGTTGAGTTCGCCGACCGTTCCGTCATGCAGCCGCTGCAGGCTGGCGTCGACGTTCGTGCTGTTCATGTTGATCAGCACACCCGTCCAGTCGGCGGCGGTCTGCATGACGCGGCTCAGGTAGGTGCGCTCGGCGGACTCGTCGCGGTGGGTGGACCAGATGATCGCGACAAGCACGATCGCGGCGACCGACAGCACGCCGAGTACCGCCGAGGCGATGCCGTACGGAGAAAGGATCACACCGTCGGCGGCTTCGGGTTCTGCGCCGCTGGCCTCGGCGTCCTGCGCGTCGGCAGCATCGTCTTCGGTCGCTGGCTCGGTCTGTTCGCCCTCAGGCATGGGCGCGAGGGTACCCCGCCCCCGGTCGCGGTCGGCGCGGCAGGCGGCCGGCGCGCAGGAGATGGAAGGATGGCGGGGTGACGTATGCGGCCATCCGCTCGGGCCTCGACCTGAGCCATATCGACGAAAATGCCCGTCCCCAAGACGACCTGTTCGGTCACGTGAACGGTCGCTGGTTGGCCGAATACGAGATTCCTCCGGACCGCGCCACCGACGGCGCCTTCCGCACCCTGTTCGACCAGGCCGAAGAGCAGGTGCGCGACCTGATCATCGAAGCGAGCAACAGCGGCGCCGCAGCGGGCAGCGACTCGCAACGCATCGGCGACCTGTACGCCAGTTTCCTCGACGAGGACGCCGTCGAACGCCGGGGAGCCCAACCGCTGCTCGATGAGCTGGCCACCATCGACGACGCCGCCGATTCGGCGGCATTGGCCGCCGCCGTCGGCGCCCTGCAGCGCACCGGGGTGGGCGGCGGCGTCGGCGTCTACGTGGACACCGACGCCAAGAACTCGACCCGCTACCTGGTGCACGTCAACCAATCCGGCATCGGGTTGCCCGACGAGTCGTACTACCGCGACGAGCAGCACGCCGAGGTGCTCGCGGCCTACCCGGGACACATCGCACGAATGTTCAGCCTGGTGTACGGCGGGGACGCGAACGACCACGCCGATACCGCGGCCCGCATCGTGGCGCTGGAGACCAAACTTGCTGCCGCACACTGGGATGTGGTCAAACGCCGCGACGCCGACCTGACCTACAACCTGCGGACTTTCGCC
Organism: uncultured Actinomycetota bacterium; assembly: GCA_963832935.1. Taxonomy (GTDB): domain Bacteria; phylum Actinomycetota; class Actinomycetes; order Mycobacteriales; family Mycobacteriaceae; genus Mycobacterium. The sequence goes on along the minus strand of CAWHWA010000002.1, from coordinate 17,728 downwards.
CAGCTGCAGACCGAGGGCGCGGGCTTCGATTGGACCGGCTGGGTCACCGCGCTGGGCGGTGATCCACAGACCGTCTCGGAAGTCGTTGTGCGCCAGCCCGATTACCTCACCGCCTTCGCCGCGCTGTGGGACAGCGAAGACCTCGACGACTGGAAGCGCTGGGCGCGTTGGCGGTTGATCCGCGCCCGCGCCTCCTGGCTGACCGACGCCCTGGTCGCGGCGGACTTCGACTTCTATGGCCGCCTGCTGACCGGGACCGAGCAGATCCGGGACCGCTGGAAGCGAGGGGTTTCGCTGGTGGAGAGCCTGATGGGCGACTCCGTCGGAAAGCTATACGTGGACCAGCATTTCCCGCCGGATGCCAAGGCCCGCATCGATGCGTTGGTGGACAACCTGCGAGAGGCGTACCGGATCAGCATCAGCAACCTGGACTGGATGACGCCGCAGACCCGGGAGCGCGCGCAGACCAAGCTGCGCAAGTTCACCGCCAAGGTCGGCTACCCGTCGAAGTGGCGCGATTACTCTGCCCTGGTGATCGACCGCGACGACCTCTACGGCAACTACCGACGCGGGTACGCGGTCAATCACGACCGCGAGCTGGCCAAACTGGGTGGACCAGTGGACCGTGACGAATGGTTCATGACACCCCAGACCGTCAACGCGTATTACAACCCGGGGATGAACGAGATCGTCTTCCCCGCAGCGATTTTGCAGCCGCCGTTCTTCGACGCCCAAGCCGACGACGCCGCCAACTATGGCGGAATCGGCGCGGTGATCGGACACGAGATCGGGCACGGCTTCGACGACCAGGGCGCCAAGTACGACGGCGACGGCAACCTGGTCGATTGGTGGACCGACGACGATCGCAGCGAGTTCGGTACCCGGACCAAGGCGCTCATCGAGCAGTACGAGGCCTACATTCCCCGGGAACTCGACGGCGCCCACCACGTCAACGGTGCATTCACCGTCGGTGAGAACATCGGCGACCTGGGCGGGCTATCCATTGCCCTGTTGGCCTACCAGCTGTCGCTGCAGGGCGAGCCCGCCCCGGTCATCGACGGCCTGACCGGTGTGCAGCGGGTGTTCTACGGCTGGGCCCAGGTGTGGCGCACCAAATCTCGTGGGGCAGAAGCTATTCGGCGGCTGGCCGTGGATCCGCATTCCCCGCCGGAGTTCCGGTGCAACGGTGTGATCCGCAACGTCGACGCCTTCTACGAGGCCTTCGACGTGGCCGAGGACGACGAGTTGTTCCTGGCGCCGGCGCGCCGGGTCAGGATCTGGAACTGACCCCCGCCAACGCCTCGATGCGGGCCGGCACGTGCTTGTGCCAGGGCGTTCCGGCATAGGAGTCACGCCACCCGGTCGATGTCAGCGCGTTCGGCGCGACGCCGGGGATGACGGTTTCCCCATCCTTGTGGATGTAGTCGAGCCCAAAACCGTTGGGCAGGGCCGCATGTCCGGCAAGCATCGTTTCGGTGATCTCGACGGTCGCCTCGGCGCTGCCGGCAGCGGTGGTGATGCGCACCCGACAGCCGTCGACCAGCCCGAGACTCTGGGCATCTTCGACGCTGACGCGCAGTGCTCCGTCGGCGTCGCGTTTGCGCCAGGACGGGTCGCGGATTATGTCGTTGGCGGTGTAGGCGCGCCGCTCGCCGACCGATAGCACGATGGGCAATTCCGACGTGGTCAGTTGCGGCGGCATGGCGGCCAGTGCCCTTAAGTCGTCCAGCATTTCGGGGATTTCGAGGGCGATCCGGTGATCGGCGTGGCTGATCAGCGCGAAGTCATCCTCGTAATTGTGCGCGGTGAACGTGACTCCCGACGGGCTGTTCAGGATGGCGTCGAACAGCGCGTTGCCGTCGGCGTGGCCAGCTCGCCGCACGGCCTCGGGGTAGGTCATCGCGGTCTTCTGGGCCAGCCCCCACACCGCAGCCGCTCCGGACATACCGTCGGGCAGCGTCGGCCCGAGCGTTTCGTAGAGCACGTACGGAGCCAGCCTCGCCATAGTCGGATTGGCCGCCACGGCGGTGAGAAACGCCTCGGCATAAGCCTGGCGGCCCTGTTCGGCGGCCTCGCGCAGCGGCCGCAGGTCCGCCTCGTCGATGACGCCGAGCGCGCGCACCAGCCGTGCCCAGATCTCCGGCTCGGGCAGCGTTCCCGGCAACGGTTCGAGCAGCGGGCGGCGCAGGTGAAAGCCGTTGTGCGGGAACTCGAAATTGAAGAAGGTGGCTTCGGTCTTCTCGTATTGGGATGCCGCGGGCAATACGTAGTGAGCCAGCCTTGCCGTCTCGGTCATCGCCACATCGACGACCACCATCAGTTCCAGCGCCTGAAAGGCCGCCCGGCACGCCGTCGAGTCGGCCAGCGAGTGGGCGGGATTAGCGCTTTCGACGATCATCGCCCGGAACCGGTCCGGGTGGTCGGTGAGGATCTCCTCGGGCACGGCGTTGGAGGGCACCAGGCCGGCGATGATGGGCGCGCCCGTGACGGGGGTGCGCCCCGAAACCTGGCTGAACAGCAGCGCCAGCGACGAATGCAGGTGCTGGCCGCCCTTTTTCGCGAAGTTGCCGGTGAGAATCCACAGCAGTTTGTTCAGGTAGGAACTCAGGGTGCTGTTGGGTGCCTGCTGAACTCCGAGGTCTTCGAACACCGAGACGCTCTCGGCGCTGCCGACGCGCCGCGCCGCGGCCCGCAGCAGCTCTTCGTCCACCCCGCAGCGCAGCGCGTAGTCACCGACCGGGACGTCGCGCAGCGCGTCGCGCACGGTGTCGACGCCGTGCACGTGCTCGGCCAGAAATGCTTCGTTACAAAGGTTTTCCTGAACCAGGATTGCGGCCAGGGCGGCCAGGCACCACGCGTCGGTACCCGGCCGCACCCGCAGGTGGAAGTCGGACATCTTCGCGGTGTCGGTGACGACGGGGTCGATCACGATCATCGCCCGGTTGGGGTCCTTGGCGATCTCGTTGAGCACCACCCGAGCTCGGGGAAAGCTCTGCGACATCCACGGATTCTTCCCGACGAACACCGACACTTCGGCGTGCTCGAACTCGCCGCGGGTGTGGCCGCCGTACAGATGTCCGTCGACCCATGCTTCGCCGGTCTTCTCCTGTGCCAGCGCATTTGACCGGTACCGCGACCCCAGTGCCTTCAGGAAAGCGCCGCTGTAGGCCCCGCCCAGATGGTTGCCCTGTCCGCCGCCGCCGTAGTAGAAGATCTTGTCGCCGCCATAGGTGTCACGGATGTGTTTGAATCCCTCGGCGATCTCGACGATCGCGGTGTCCCAATCGATTTCTTCGTAGGTCCCGTCGGCGCGCCGGCGCATCGGCGAAGTCAGTCGAGCGCGGTTGTTCTGGTAGTGGTCCAGCCGTAGCGCCTTGTTGCAGGTGTAGCCCTGCGATGCCGGATGGTTCTTGTCGCCGCGGATGCGGGCCAGCGTGCGATCTTCGACGTTGACGACGATGCCGCAGTTGCATTCGCAGAGGATGCACGCGGTGGACTGCCATTCAGCGGTCATCGCGGGACTTCCCTTCTCTAGGGCAGCCAGCAGCGAGTTGCGCAGCTGACGGTGAATGAGATCCAGCGGCGCCACGTCGCGCCGCACCCGGGCCAGCACAATGGCGCCCTCGAGTGCCGAGGTGGTCAGCACCGACAGTTCGCCGGCCTGCTCGGCCGGTATGCCGTCGGCGATCAAGCGCTGCGCGATCTGGCCGGTCCAGTGGTCGAATACCGCTGCCGCACGTTCGACCACGGGCAGCATCCGCTGGCGGTCCTCCCCGTCGCCGGATTCCACGGAGACGGCCACGATCGGGCAGCCGGCGCGGAAATCACTGTCGAGCAGCTGGCGCCGGTACTTGTCGATCAGCGTGTCCAGCAGTTCAAGGCCGCTGTCGGCCTTGGCGATGACGGAGCCGACGTGATCGCCGGCGTAATCGACTGCTTCGCAAAGCAGTTGGGTTCGCCCGCCCGGGAAGTAGTGGTACGCCGACCCGCGCGGCGCGCCGCTGTGCGCCAGCACGTCGGAGATCGCGGTGGCGTGCGCACCCCGTTCCCGGATCAGCAGCGCAGCGGAAACGACCATCCGCTCGCGTGGACTTCGCATCGGCACCCCCTCTACCAGGCTATGTATGATGCTATACATAATCACCGGCCGGCGAAAGGCCTCAGCCCGACATTGGCGGGGATCAGGTGCTGCAGCGGCTCTTGGCATCGCGCGCGGGCGGATCTTCAGCGGCGACGGCCCAAAGCACTTCGAACAAGTTGCGGTGCATCTCGACGTACTCGAGGCTCTCCACCACCAGAGCGAAGTTCTCGCGCTTGGACGAAATCATCGCTGCCGACACGTCGCCGATGATCATCGACATCGTGAAGAGGTATTCAGCGGGCACATAACGGGTGCGGCGATAGTCGTCATGGCTGGTGGGCCAGCCGCCGGGCAGATCTTTCTCGGGTGACCTCAGCACATGCAGCCACAATTGACGCTCACGGCGCCCGGCGATGTACTCCTCCATCGCCTCGACTCCCGGCACGCTCAACAAGTCGCGCATCGACAGAACGCCACGCAGCGGCGAAGGCCAGTCCAAGGTCTCGAACAACGCCGTCCTGATACCACTCGCGCCCTCTAGATACCGCATGCGAGGAGCCGTGCCGGCCTTGGCATGAAAGGCGCGCAGCTGTGGCACCACTGATTCCAGGACCCGGCGCCGCTGACTCCATTCGTCCAGCAGGCATTGCGGATCTGCCGCTCGCACAATGGTTCTGGGGCGTCCGCGGGCTTTCGGGTTATCGCGATGGCTGCCACCTTCGATCAACGAGATCAACCCACGCTGGGCAAGGCGTTTGGCGATGTCGTAGGCGTTGGTGCGGCTGATCCGCGATGCCTCGGCGAGCTGGGCAATCGATGCCGAGTCCATGTTGAGCGCAGCCAGGTAGAAGCGAGCTTCCTTCGGTTCAAGCCCGGCTTCAACGAGCTCTGCCCACATTGCGCGTCTCTCTGATCGTCAATGGACGAGGGCCTTTTCCACGCCGACGCCGGTCAGAGATCGAACCTCCATTTCTGCTTGCTTAGCCGGGTCCTCGGGCCAGCGTCGCCCGACGTAGGTTCCGACAATGCCGAGCGCGAACGCCAGCGGAATACTGACAATTCCCGGGTTCGCCAGCGGAAACCAGGCGAAGTCGTGGTGCGGGAACATCGCCGAGCGATTCCCGGAAACCGCGGGCGAGAAGATGATGAGTACCAGACAACTGACCAGCCCGCCATAGATGCTGAACAAGGCGCCGGTGGTGTTGAAGCTCTTCCAGAACAACGAATACAGCAGGGTCGGCAGGTTCGCCGAGGCGGCGACGGCAAATGCCAGAGCTACCAGGAACGCCACATTCTGGCCCATCGCAAGGATTCCGAGAATGATGGCCAGGATCCCGATCACTACGACCATGTATCCGCGATACCCGAACCTGTTGCTCCTCGGAGGCCTCGCCTCGTTTGATCACACCGGCGTAGATGTCATGAGCGAACGAGGTGGCCGCGGTAATCGCCAACCCGGCCACCACCGCCAGGATGGTGGCGAATGCGACGGCGGCGATCACACCGAGGAATACGGTCCCGCCCAACTTGAACGCGAGCAGCGGCGCAGCGGAGTTCTCTTTTCCGGCGGTCGCGAGAATCACGTCGGGGCCGACCAGCCAGGCCGCGCCGTAGCCGATGGCCAACGAGAACAAGTAGAAGCCACCTATCAAGCGCGATCGCCCACGTGACCGAGCGGCGGGCCTGGATGGCGGTGGGAACCGTGTAGAAGCGCATCAGCACATGGGGCAGACCGGCGGTTCCCAGCACCAGAGCAATGCCCAGCGACAGGAAGTCCAGCTTGGTGATCTGACTCGCGCCGTATTTGGCTCCCGGTTCCAGGATGTCTCGACCGGCGACGGCCTCGTTATGCGAATGGTCAACCACCGCTTGGGCATTGGCGAGCAGCTTGGAGAAATTGCCGCGAACCGCGATCACGACGAGTGCAAACATGATCGCCGCCCCCGTCACCAGCAGAACGGCCTTCACCATCTGCACGTATGTGGTGCCCTTCATTCCGCCGATGAGCACGTAGGCGATCATCAACGCACCGACGACCGCGACCACAGTCGACTGGCCAACCTGGCTCCGGACGTCGAGCAACAACGCGACGAGTCCACCGGCACCGGCCATCTGGGCAAGCAGGTAGAACAGCGAGACCGTGAGGGTCGACAAGGCGGCGGCCATCCGGACTGGACGCTGGTTGAGCCGGAAACTCAACACATCGGCCATCGTGAACCGACCCGTGTTCCGCAGCAACTCCGCGACCAAGAGCAGCGCCACCAGCCACGCCACCAAAAAACCGATCGAGTAGAGGAATCCGTCATATCCGTAAATCGCGATGGCGCCGGACACGCCGAGGAAAGACGCGGCCGACAAATAGTCACCAGCGATCGCGAATCCGTTTTGCGCTCCCGAGAACTGACCTCCACCGGTGTAGAAGTCGGTGGCCCTCTTGGTCGTTCGACCGGCCCGGATCACCAATGCCATCGAGCCGGCGACGAACACCCCGAAGACTGCGATGTTGATCAGTGGATTTCCGACGTTGGCAGCAGCAGCAAGGGTAGCGGTCACTCGCCTGCTCCTTCGAGTTCGTTGCGGATCTTCGTGGCCCGCGGATCCAGCGTTCGTCCGGCGAACCTCACGTAGAGAATCGTGATCGCGAAGGTCGTGACGAATTGGCCAAACCCAAGCACCACACCTAAATTGATGTGGCCGACCACCTTTGTCGCCATGAACGCGTGCGCATACGTGGCGAGCAACATGTAGGCCAGGTACCAGGTGAGGAAGAACGCCGTCATCGGAAAGACGAATCGGCGCAGTCGGTGCCGCAGATCCTGGAACTCTGGGGAGGCTTGCATACGCACGAATTCGTCGGGATTCGGTGTCGTTCTCGCCGCATGCGGTTCTTGTCCCGCGCCGGCATCGAGGCTTACTGAGGTCGAATTGTTCACCGAATAGCCATTATTGGGTGATTGCGGCGACGCAATGGGACCGGTAGGGTCCCGCTGCTGTTCGCTACTCGCCGTTGGCTGTGACACGTGAGCCCTCCGAATTCAGCACAAAATGGTGTGTCGACAAGTGTCGACACACTAGATGAGAGCATCGAATAGTGTTGTGCATCACTATAAGTGGCGATCCGCCATCGGCAACTTAACGGTGAAAGCCTTTACCTCCTACGTGTTCGGTAAAGACTTCCACCACACTTGGTTGTCGAGAAATGTCGACGTCTACGCCAGAATCGATGGCAGGACAATCCGATTGACAGCCAATCAGCCACGGATAAAGTGGGATTCGCGTATCGACCGACACACCAAAATATTGTCGATGGATCAGAACAATCTCGAGAAAGGCAACGACATGTCATCGCTCGATCTCCCGAAGGTGGCCGTCGCCGCCGTGAACGCGGCCCCCGTCTTTCTCGACCTGCAGGCCAGCCTCGACAAGGTGGACGAGCTCGTCGGAAGCGCCGCTCGAGACGGCGCGCAGTTGGTCGTCTTCGGTGAGGCATTTCTTGCCGGATTCCCAGTCTGGAACGCTGTTCTGGCTCCGATCGATCAACATGAATGGCACGAGCGACTTGTTGCCGAGTCGATCGTCGTGCCCAGTCCCCACACGGAGCGTCTCGGCCGCATTGCCCGTGCGTACGGGGTGACACTGTCCATCGGCGTCAACGAACGCAACCCGGACAGCCTGGGCCAACTCTGGAACTCGAACCTGGTGTTCGACCCGAGCGGCCGGCTGGTGAATCACCGTCGCAAGCTCGTGGCGACCTGGTATGAACGCCTGACCTGGTCACACGGAGACGCTTACGACCTGCGGCCGGTCGAACTCGGCGGATGGCACCTCGGCACGCTCATCTGTGGCGAAAACACGAACACGCTAGCGAGATTCACTCTGCTCGCCCAGGGCGAACGGCTGCATATCGCGACCTACCCACCGGCTTGGCCGTTCGACGGCCGGTCCCAGGACTTCGACTACGACCTCGCCGAGTTCATCCGGCTTCGCAGCGCCGCCCACGCGTTCGAGGGCAAGGTGTTCGTCGTCGTCGCGGCGACGACGCTGGACGACACTGCCGTCCGTGAGGTAGCGCGCGGCGACGCCCGCATCGAAAAGGCCTTGACGGCAGCCCCTCCCGCCGCGATGGTGATCGGCCCCGACGGTCAGATCGTCGCCGGACCGATGACCCAGCAGGAAGGAATCCTGCATGCCGAGGTCGACCTGCAGAAGGAGGTCATCGCCAAGCAGGCCCACGACATCGTCGGCACCTACAACCGTGCGGACATCTTCAGCCTGTCGGTCGACATGAGCCGCCCAGCGATTCTGCGTACGAATCACGCTGCGAGCGAACCGAATCACGGTTCAATCGAACAGCGGTCTTGGGCCCGAGCCGACGCACCCGCATCGACCACCGGCGACCACGTCATCGTCACAAACAATTCGGCCTAGCGGCCGTCTGGCTAGTTGGTTATCCAGTCGCTCGAGCCGTCGTTCTTCTTGTACGAGCCACCGCTGGAGTTCTTCACGATGATCGGATCGCCCGGACCGAAGTTGTCGAAGAACCACTTCGCGTTGCTGGGGCTGATGTTGATGCAGCCGTGGCTGACGTCGCGCTTGCCTTGGTCATCCACCGACCACGGGGCGCTGTGCACGAAGTCGCCGACGTTGTCGAACCGGACGGCCAGCTCGACGGTCACCTTGTAGCCGTATGTCGAGTTGACCGGAACGCCGTAGGTCGACGAGTCCATCACCACCGAGGGCATCTTCTCTTGCACGTAGTAAGTGCCGTTCGGGGTTTGGTGGTTACCGGCCGACATGCCCATCGACATCGGAATGGTCTTCTCCACGGTGCCGTTGCGCGTGACGGTGAGCTGGTGGGTGGCGTCGTCGGCCGTGGCGATCAGCGAGTCTCCGGTCCGGAAGCTTGACCTGGTGCCGCCCGCGTCGATGTTCACCGCGGTGTTGGCGGGCCAGAAACTCAGCGGGCGCCAGCGCAACTGGGTCGGGGTCATCCAGTAGAACTTGCCCGGGACCGGCGGGATCGACGACACGTGCACGGCGGCTTGGGCGGCGCCGGAGTCATCAACGCGCCCCGGGAAATTGATGATGATCGGCTGTCCCACACCCACCATCGAGCCGGTCTTCGGGACGAACGACGGCGTCCCGAACGGCGCCGTGCCGGTGAACGGGGTCGGGTCCTGCCCGTCAGCGGTACCCGCGGCGGCCGGCAGTGCCACCGGCGGCGCCCACGGCGGCGGAGGCGGTGCCAGCGGATCACCCGGCGGAGGTGGCGGCGGCAAACCCGGCAACGGAGGTAGCTCGAAGGGCGGCGGCGGAGCAGGAGGCGCGGCGACCACGCCCGGATCGCCGGGAACTGGGTCCGGATCCGCCAACGCGGGGCCGGAGCCCAGCACCAGCGAAGCGGCGATTCCGGCTGCGCTCAGAGCCGCGGAGAGGCTTGCCCTCGTCCAGCCCGACATATGCATCCCTCCAGTCAGTAGCTGGACCCAGTGTGGCATAGCGGCGTGGCCAGCTATCTCACCCGCGGCGCGCCCAGCACCGGTCAGAGAGGCAATTTAGGGCTATGAGCTGCCAAGTTATGAATCGAGTGAGCTTGACGGGGCAACGTCCAGCATCCGCTTGTTGGCCGCAACGCCGACCAATGCGATCCCCATCAAACCCGCCGACGCGGTGAGCATCAGCGCCACGCTGTGCTCGTACAACAGACCACCCGACAGCGAGCCGGCCATGATGCCGACCTGGAACGCGGTCACGTACAGGCCGGACGCCCCGTCGGGGTCGTCGGCCCCGTTGCGCATCGCGGCGGATTGCATCATCGGCGACACCGCGGTGGCCAAGGCCCCCCACAGCACGATCGCGGCGGTCCCGACCAGGGCGGTCGCCGCGGTGGTGCGGTCGCCGAACGCCAGCGCGGTCAGCACCACGAAGGCGCCGGTCAATCCCGCCATGCACACGATGACGGCGCCACGCGGCCGACGGTCCAGCGGCCGCGCCACCAGGGGCACCGACAGCAGGCCGGCCAGCCCGTAGGCGGCCAGCAACCAGGCCTGATTCGGCCCGCGCACCCCGACGACGTCGCGGATGATGACCGAGATGTAGGTGTAGGAAACGAAATGCCCGGTGACCGCGACCATCGCGAGCACACTCACCGTGATCAACCGGCCGTTGCGGTGGTGACGCGACCGCGGGCCGACGCAAGCCAACTGACCCTCGGTGAGCACCATTTCCGGCAACATCACCCGGGCGGCGATCGTGACGATGACCGCCGCGGCCAGCACGCACACCACCGCCAACCGCCAGCCCCACATCAGGCTCAACGCCGCCGTGAGCGGGCTACCGATCACCAGCGCCAGGCTGGTGCCGACATAGATCGACGTGGTCGCGCGTCCCGCATGGCTGGGTGGCACCAGCCGGGTGGCCATCGGGGCGATCACCGCCCACAGCAGACCGTGGGTGATCGCGCACAGCACCCGTCCCGCGGCCAGCACCGCGAAGCTAGGCGCCAGCGCCGAGATGACCTGCGAGGCGGTCAGGCAGGTCAGGCTGAGCATCAGCGCACGCCGGCGCGGCCAATGCGCGGTCCAACGCACCAGCGGGACCGTCGTCAGGGCTGCGACCAGGGCATACCACGTCAGCAAGGTCCCCACGTAGACGACGCTGACGTGCAGGTCCCGGGAGATCGGGGACAGCGCGCCCACCGGCAGGATCTCGGCCGTGACATAGATGAAGGCCGCCGCCGCCAGCACCGTCAGTTGCGCGGCGATCCGGGGCGTCCAGGTTCGCGCGGTAGCGGCGGCTGTTCCGGTTTCGGCAGTCATGGCGTGGGATGCGGTATCGGCCGGGCTTCCCAGTTCCTGGGTCGTCGTGCCTAATGCGATCACACTGCATTACCGTACGCACCGCAACAGCGCCTTCGGCCCAGTTAGAGCCGCAACATCGGTCTCAACTACGTCACCGATCAGGAACGAACGAGACGCGCGATGGCGGCCGATGCCTCGGCAAGCTTGTCGTCGGCGTCGCTGCCACCCTCGGCGACGGCGCGGGTCACGCAGTGACTGAGGTGCTCGTCGAGCAGGTTCAGCGCCACCGACCGCAGCGCACTGTTCACGGCGCTGACCTGGGTAAGGACGTCGATGCAGTACTTGTCTTCCTCGATCATCCGCGCGATGCCACGCACTTGACCCTCGATGCGCCGCAGCCGCTTGGCGTAATTGTCTTTCTGCTGCGAATAGCCGTGTGCAGTCGTCATCTCGATCCTTCAAGCCCCTCTCAATACGCGCCTGACCTCACACTATACCCCTGTGGGGTATCACCCGCGTATTTGCAGCGTGCTGCGCCCGCGCATAATTGAACGATGCCCTCAACCACCGATGCGGCCCAGCTCGTCGACATCAAACCCCGCAGTCGTGACGTCACCGACGGCCTGGAGAAGGCCGCCGCCCGGGGCATGCTGCGCGCGGTAGGCATGGACGACGACGACTTCGCCAAGCCGCAGATCGGCGTCGCATCGTCATGGAACGAAATCACGCCGTGCAACCTGTCCCTGGACCGACTCGCGAAGGCGGTCAAGGAAGGCGTGTTCGCGGCCGGCGGCTATCCGCTGGAGTTCGGCACGATCTCGGTTTCCGACGGCATCTCGATGGGCCATGAGGGCATGCACTTCTCGCTGGTGTCGCGCGAGGTGATCGCCGACAGCGTCGAAACCGTCATGATGGCCGAGCGCCTCGACGGCTCGGTGCTGCTGGCCGGCTGCGACAAATCGCTGCCCGGCATGTTGATGGCCGCCGCCCGGCTGGACCTGGCCTCGGTGTTCCTCTATGCGGGTTCGATCCTGCCCGGGCTGGCCAAGCTCTCCGACGGCACGAGACGCGAGGTCACGATCATCGATGCCTTCGAGGCGGTCGGCGCGTGCGCGCGCGGGCTGATGTCGCGCGAGGACGTCGACGCCATCGAGCGCGCGATCTGCCCCGGCGAGGGCGCCTGTGGCGGCATGTACACCGCCAACACCATGGCCAGCGCCGCCGAGGCGATGGGCATGTCGCTGCCGGGCAGCGCCGCTCCGCCCGCCACCGACCGCCGCCGCGACGGGTTCGCGCGGCGCAGCGGCGAGGCCGTCGTCGAACTGCTGCGACGCGGCATCACCGCGCGCGACATCCTGACCAAGGAGGCGTTCGAGAACGCGATCGCCGTGGTGATGGCGTTCGGCGGATCGACCAACGCGGTGCTGCACCTGCTGGCCATCGCCCACGAGGCCGACGTCGACGCTGACGCTCGACGACTTCAACCGGATCGGTCGAAGGTGCCGCATCTGGCCGACGTCAAGCCGTTCGGCCGCACGTGATGTCGCGACGTCGACCACATCGGCGGCGTGCCGGTGGTGATGAAGGCGCTGCTCGACGCCGGGCTCTGCACGGCGACTGCCTGACGGTGACCGGCAAGACCATGGCCGAGAACCTGGCGCGACATCGCGCCGCCGGACCCCGACGGCAAGGTGCTGCGCGCGCTGGACAACCCGATCCACCCGACCGGCGGGATCACCATCCTGCGCGGGTCGCTCGCCCCCGACGGCGCGGTGGTCAAGTCGGCCGGCTTCGACTCCGACGTATTCGAGGGCACCGCACGGGTTTTCGACGGCGAGCGCGCCGCGATGGACGCGCTCGAGGACGGCACCATCACCAAGGGCGACGTCGTGGTGATCCGCTACGAAGGCCCCAAGGGCGGCCCCGGCATGCGCGAGATGCTCGCCATCACCGGCGCGATCAAGGGCGCCGGGCTGGGCAAGGACGTGCTGCTGATGACCGACGGCCGGTTCTCCGGCGGCACCACCGGCCTGTGCGTCGGGCACGTCGCGCCGGAGGCCGTCGACGCCGGACCCATCGCCTTCGTGCGCGATGGCGACCGGATCCGGCTCGACGTGCCAAGGCGCACGCTGGACGTGCTGGTCGACCCGGCCGAATTCGACTCTCGGCGAGAGGGTTTCGACCCGCCGCCGCCGCGCTACAAGACTGGCGTGCTGGCCAAGTACGTCAAGCTGGTCGGCTCGGCGGCGATCGGCGCGGTCTGCGGCTAACCCTGCACTATGCGTGGGTAGTCGCGGCGCGCGTACGCATGCCGAAGTAGGTGGCGTTGAGACCCAAGAATGTCATCAACGCACCTGCGACAACATGCGACCAGATCATGCCGGCAGTCAGCGTGACGCCCGGCAGAATCCACGGCGAAACGATGACCCACACGCCGAGTACCGGCAAGATCCAGGTCATCCCGTGCGCGCGGTCCAGCGTTGTCGCGAACCCATATGCCAAGAACGCCGCCGCGATCCCGACGACGAGATCACACGTGGAAAGTGATCCCGTCGCACCGAAACCAACGATCCACGGTGAGGCAGCCACATACAGGCCCGTCAACAGACTCAGTCCGAAGGTGAGATGCGCACTCATCGACTCGGCAACGCGCTCATAGCTCGCGCGCAGAGCCAACAGATCGGGGTGGTGATCGATTGATGAATGGACTGTGCTCATTTTGTGACCTTTCTGTCATGCAGCAAGCCCGTTGTGCAACAAGCACTGTGGGCTCACTGCCAACCATCCATCTTCTCAAGAGTACGCGCGATTAGGCTGCGCCAGCAACGAAAATTGATGCCGCGAAATAGCCGCGGCTCAGCGCATTTCGGCGATTGCGAGCTACCTCACCAACGCGATCGCAAAACCGTCCCAATGCTTGGCTCCGACGGTCTGGATCACCGCCGTGTCCAGCCGCGGGTGCTCACCCATCGCCTCCAACGTCTGCCGCGTCGCGGTCACCTTGGCATCGGCGGACTCCGGCGAGAGGATCCCGCCTTCACGAATGACGTTGTCCACCACAATGAGTGCGCCGGGGCGGGCCAGCTTGACCGCCCACTCCAGGTACGCGACATAGTTTTCTTTGTCCGCGTCGACGAACACCAAGTCGAAGGGATCACCGTCCACCGTCGGCAGGGTTTCCAGCGCCGCGCCGACCACCACCTGCACCCGGTCGGCGACACCGGCCCGCTGCAAATTGGCCCGTGCGACCTCGGCATGTTTGGGCTCGTATTCCAGGGTCACCACTCGTCCGTCCGGGCCGGCTCCGCGCGCCAGCCAAATGGTGCTGAAACCACCGAGGGTGCCGATCTCGAGAATGCGGCGCGCCGCAGTAGCAGTGGCCAGCAGGGACAGGAACTTGCCCTGCTGCCACGACACGGCGATCTGAGGCAGCCCGGCCGCGTTGCTGGCCTCCAGGGCCGCGGACAACGCCGGATCGTCACCGATGACGGTGCTGTCCAAGAAGGCATCGACGTCTTGAGGGGTGGGTTTCTCGGTCATGCGATCGACGCTAGTCGCGACCGCCGGACCTTCGCCGTAGCACCTGGTCACGCGTCCGGCCCAGCACGGACACCGCACCGATGCTTTACCAGATACCCGTATGGGGTATACATTGAAGAGTGTGGCGGCCCGCCCAGGGCAACCACGGGAAACAACCACCGGATCTCGGTGAATCCACCGGAATCCCGTAACGGACAAGGGTGATTCAGATGGCGCAGTACGACGAGGCGACCCTGCTGACCTGCGGTCACGACGGGTGCGGATGTCGCGTCCGCATCGAGGTCGAATGCCACTGCTCAGGCTCAGCCGAGGCCTATCGCTGCACCTGCGGTGACCAATTGGTGCCCGTCAAGTAAAAGCCGTCGGCCGGTCGTGCGTTCGAGCTTCACCTTCAAGTTGCCAATCAGCGCGCGAACGCACGACCGGTCAGCTCGGCCTCGGCCGTCAGCCGCAACGCGACCGCCGAAGCGCCGACCGCCACGGCATAGCGGCCGGACTTGATCTGCCAACTCTGGGCGTTGCCGTCGTAGCGGGCGAGCAGGCGTGGGTCGGCCGTGAGGCTCACCCGGCAGGTGGCGCCCGGGTCCAACTCGACCCGCTCGAAACCCAGCAACCGCACGCGTTGCTCGCCGGCCGCGTCGGTCAGATACAGCTGCGGGACGTCGGCCCCGCTGCGCTCGCCGGTGTTGACGACGCTGAAGCTCGCGGTAACGGTGTCACCGCCGGTAACCGCCAAGTCGCGGTACTCAAAGCTGGTGTACGACAAGCCATGACCGAACGCGAACAACGGCATGTGACCCCTGGCGGCGAACCAGCGGTAGCCGATCTCGGCACCTTCGAAGTAGTCGATGGTGGTCGGTATCCCCCACCCGGCGCCGGGGTCGGTCAGCTCCGGACGCGGTGTCTGAAGGAGGTCGACCGGGAACGTGATCGGCAGCCTTCCTGACGGATTCACTTGGCCGGCAACGATCTCCGCGATCGCTTGCCCACCGGCCTGCCCCGGATACCACGCCTGCACAATCGCGTTCACCTCGTCCCGCCACGGCATGACCACCGGGTTGCCGGTCTCGAGCACCACCACGGTGTTGGGGTTGGCGCCCGCGACGGCAGCGATGACCGCGTCTTGGCCCCACGGCAGCGACAAGTCGGCGCTGTCAAAGCCCTCGCCTTCGACGCGGATCCCGAACACGATCGCGACGTCTGCTCGCCGCGCGGCCAACGCCGCCTCCGCCGGGCTGATCCCGGGATCAAACTCGACCTGCGCGTTGGGGAATTGCTTCCTCAACTCGTCTAACGGGCTCGACGGCAAGAGGTACAGATTTCGGGTGCCACCCGTCAAGCCGGGCCCGCCGATCGGAAGCACGTGCGCGTAGCCTCCCGGGGGGACGACGGCACTCGACCCGCAGCCCGTCGGCACACCGAGCTGCGCGTGGCCGCCGATGACGGCGATACGGGCACCGGGAGCCAGCGGCAGCACCCCGCGGTTCTGCAGCAGCACGGTTCCCTGCCGCGCGATGCGCAGCGCGATCTCGTGGTGTGCGGCCATATCCGGCTTGGAAAGGGGCCTGGCTACGGTCCCGCCCTGGTCGATCCCGACCGCGAACATCGACCGTAAGATCCGCCGAACCATGTCGGAGAGGCGGTCTTTGGGCAACCTGCCGTCGGCGTAGGCGGATCGCAGCGGTTCGGTGAACGCCTCGGATTGCCAGAACACGGTGTCGATCTGGGCACCACATTCTTGGTCCAAGCCGTGCAGCGCGCACTCCCAGCTGGGTGTGGCACCCCAATCGGACATGACCCAGCCGCGGTATCCCCAGGCGCCTTTCAGCACGTCGTTGATCAACACGCGATTCGCCGAGGCGTAGTCGCCGTTGACTTTGTTGTAAGCCGTCATCACCGCGCCGGGCTGCGACCGCTCGATGGCGATCTCGAAGGCCAGCAAATCGGATTCGCGATGTGCGGGGGGATCGATGATCGCGTTCAGCCAGTGCCGATTGGTCTCGTTGCAGTTCAGCGAATAATGCTTGACCGTCGAGATGACACCCTGTTGCTGTATCCCGTTGACCGACTCCGCGGCGATCGTGGCGGTCAAAAGCGGGTCTTCCGAGACGTATTCGAAATTGCGGCCATTGCGCGGGTCGCGCGCCAGGTTCATCGCGCCCGCCAGTTGCACGTTGAATCCGCGGCTGCGTGCCTCGCGACCGATCACCTGGCCCGCGGCGCGAGCGAGAGCCGGGTCGAACCGGCGGCCAGCGCCAATCCGGCCGGCAGCGCGGTGGCGGTGTCGCCCGGCCGATAGCCGGGATTGGTGACCCCGAGGCCGGCGTCGCTCATCCGCAGGGCCGGGATACCGAGCCGTGGATCCGGGCACATACCCGGCACTCATCGGGACGCCCGGCGGGATGCGGTCATCCGGCAGCGGCCACAGCTCGGAGACCCCCATCACCGCGACCAGCAGCGTGAATCGCTCGTCGTCGGTCATCCGGCTTTCGATGTCACGCGCCCAGACGTCGGGGTCGTCTAGTTCGCCCACCGCACACCCTCTTTGGCGTAGACCACCCGCAGCACGTGCCCCAGTTCCGGACCCATCACCAGTTCCGCCAACGTGGTGATCGTCTCGACGAACTCCGGACCGTGCGGCGGCTGTGCCTCGCACAGGTGATGTGCCACTTCGTGCAGCACCACCAGCTCGCGCAGCGCCCAGTCGGCGGTGTCACGGTCGGGAACCGCGATAATGCCTGTGCCATCGCGGTTTTCGTAGTGCGCCGCGGTGGCGCCCGTCGTGACCGCACTCGCAGCGGTGACACCTGGGGCCAGCGTTCCCGCACCGCCGGTAGCGCAAGCACATCGTCAACATAGCGCTGCGCCGACGCGACGGAGCCGAATCGCCCCTCCGGGGGCAGCGTCAACTGGGTGCCGAAGATTCCACGGCCGAAGATCCGTGCTCAGCGGCACGGTCGAACAACGTGCGGACAAACTCCTCGGCGGCGTACACCTTGGAGCGTTGGGAATCCCGCTTCGTCGAATCCCCTGCGGTCACGTTCCGAGCGCGCTCCGCGCCCCGGGCAACTCGGGGCTGTCGCCGAGCCGCGCCCGCCGTCCGGCCCGATCACCCGCGCGCCGCGCCGACGACGAATACCCCGCCGTGGCTCGGCTGGCCTGCCAGGTGCCACGCGCTTTGGACGCCCTGCGGTAGTGGTGGTGTAGCTCGACTTCCTTGTCCCGCAATGCAATAGCGGTACCGGGCCGACGGCTACGGTCCTTGGTGGCCTCGCGGCGAGCCTCCTCCGGCCTTGAGCAATACATC
>CAWHWA010000001.1:0-330547 GCA_963832935.1 uncultured Actinomycetota bacterium | reverse complement strand
TGCAATTGCGCTCAGGCTCCAATATCGTCGCCGCGGTAGAGCATCTGTACGGCTGCGGGATGCGCGCGCCGCGACTGCAAACCTTCTTTTGCGGCCGGTTCGGTGATCGTGAGACTGCCCAGGCCGCCGCGATGAGTACCCTGCAATCAGACGCTGATCGCTTGGTCGAGTTCGGTCGGCTCTATCTCATCGAGACCGAGGGCGGATTCCCTACGCTGCTGCCCAGCGGGCTGCCCGCGCGACAAGCTCGCCGGAATATGCAGGGGATTTGCGGAAGTCCTTTTGGAAAGGGTTGACGGCGAGGGGAACTTGCTGGGCGAAATGAGTCCGTGCCGCTAGTTAGAACCAGTTGCGTCAACAACGACTTACGCCGGCGGCGTCAGCGGTCAGCGCCTATTCGTTTGGCTCCCATCGCTCCTGCGTGGCCCAGCCCACTGCAGGCAAAAGGATCGGTGGTCACAATGCAGGACCAGTCCTTCACATCAAATGCGCTACTCGTGGCGTCCGCGTGCCGTGTTGTTGGTTTGAGCAACCAGCCACCGGGCGACATCGTGGACCTTCATGTTTGCGTATTGGGAGGTCGAGACCAGCACGTGAAAGGCCTGATCGTCGGTGAGACCGTCGCGGTTCATCAAGATCCCTTTGGCCATGCCGATACTGTCTCGGGAATTGAGCGCGGCCTGCCATTCGGCCTGCTGAGTCGACCCCAGCAGCGCGATCGCGGCGTGCGCGGCGAACAACTCCCCAACGATTTCGGCCTCAGCATCGAAAGCGTTCGGCTGTGTGGAGTAAAGGTCTAACGATCCCAGCGTTCTGCCGCTGGTAAAGAGCCGATATCCGAGCATCGATTGGATGCCGTGAGCTTGCGCGGCCGGGGCAAATCTCGGCCACCGCCTCTCGTGCGACATGTCGTCGATCCGGTAGGTGCGCCTCATGTGCAGGGCATCGATGCAAGGACCTTCGTTCAGCTCGTGCTCGAGGTTGTTGACTTGTTCGACCAGGTCACTGGTCGCCGCGACGGTCCGCAGTAACTTGCCTTCCCACAGCGATACCCCGGCATCCTGCGGGCCCCGATCTAGGGGGATCCGGACCAGTAGCGGCAGGACAGGGATCGGTCGCATCTGCGCCGTCCGTCAGACAATGGGTGAGGGTGACTGCATCGTTAAGCAGCTAGCGGTGGCCCCCTATTGCCGTGCAGGTCTGACCGAACTCTGGCTGAGTGATTCGCCGCTTGCGTCTAACATCGCCTCCGTGTCCACCCAGGCCCATAAATGACGGTCATGCGCTTGCCGGAGGTGGGTCCCAATGGACATGATTGCTACTGTCGCAGAGCCCCTTTCGTCGCAGCGACGGATACCGCAATTCTCCGCTACTCAATATCCGCTATCCTGTTGGGCTGCAACGTATTTGATAGTCCAATCCGGGAAGACGTGAGAGGTACGGTGTACCTATCGCTGTCAAGCCAAGCACCGCCGTAGGGCTCGCTAAGGTTTCGTCAGCGCCGGGCGCAGACGCGGCGGTGAGATCTCGTCGCACCCGGTAAGGTCGTCGACCAGCGCAGCGGCCCAGTCGACTAGACCGTCGACGTCTACGAAGTGCGGCGCCGGATGATCCACCTCGCCAAGGTGACCGGACCCGCGCCGAAGTAGAATGGTCGCACCGTCGCGGTTGCCGCGCTGAACGTGGGTGATTCCGACTGCGAGCTGGGCCAGGCCTTGCCACAGCGGTCTCTCGTCGTCGGGGCGGTTCTTCCACGCGGCCTCGAGCACCTCGTGCGCGTTGAACGCCAAGCCCTGGTTCAACAGATCCTGGGCGTAGGCAAGGGATTCGGACGGTGACAGTTCGAGGTCGTCTGGGATGCGGGGCACGCCCTCGCTGCCCGGCGGAAGGAGTCGGCCCAGGGCGTCGCGGGGTCGAGCGTTGCGAGGCCGGCCGGATTCGTCGCGATCGCGTTCGGACATGTGTTCATTAAACCGGTAGCAAGACTGGGGTCTTCCAATGACGTCCGCCAGTTCGGGAGCGGCTTCAAGACGCTACGAGACTCCGTGAGCTGAGACGCTCAACACGATAGGAGCGATCGTGGCCACTGAACCATTCGAGCACGTACAGATCGCGGCCAACGGCATTGCGGTGCATACCGTTTCGGTGGGTCACGGTCGTTGGGGCAGGCGTCGGACGGCCGCAGGGCCGGTCCCCTACGCCGACCTGTTCGCTGCTTCGCCGATGAGGCTGGTCAGTTCGGAAGGCATAGACAACATGGGCGAGTGGCTCGACGGTAGGCGACGGATCTCGGCTGCTCTCGTGGCAAACATCCACTGACCTGCGCCGATTTTGGCGTCGTGGTCGCAGACGATGTACGTCGATGAAACACTATGCCACGCTGCAGAGGTCAATGCCTGAGTGGCCGCGACCCGGTTGAACGGCTTCATCCGCGCGATCGCCCGCTCGACGTCCTCCCGTCCGACATCATGGAAGAAGGCCGCCCGCGGATTGTCCACGGTCACGATGTCGCCGTCCACGACCCACCAATCCGGTTCAGTGCCAAGTAATCCTAATAGCGATTCCCCGACGTCCAGCACAAACCCACAGACATAGACGATGTGCCGGACGTTGGGTAAGTCTGCCGCGCCCTGCGTCGCCGGGACGGCGCCGTAGGAATGCGCCACCACCACGACCGAGCCCTCGATGCCTTCGATGCGCTGACGCACCGCCGCCGCATCGTCGTACAAGTCACCACGTGGACCGCCTCGATCAGCGGTGCTGGGCAAGTCCATCGTCTGGACTAACCATCCTCGTGCTGTGAGCTCGGGTTGCACTTTCTCCCACACCCACGGGCCATGCCACGCGCCCGGTACGAGTAGCAGCACCGGGCGCGCCGGGCCACTGGCTTCTTGCCGGCTCACCTGGCGCGCGCCCCGCCCTGAATCCGCGCAATGCATTCTGCTCCAACCTCATCGATCGACTCTGCGCCTGTCGACCCGCACACGATGAAGTCGTATTGACTGTTGAGTTCGCCCTGGCTCATTGCACGCATAGGCCAAGCCTGCAGTGCGTCGGCGAGGCCTACCAGGCATCGCTGAACGGAGGACTGGCGGTCCTAGGCAGGCAGAGCCCCTCAGAAGACAATGGAGCAATTGCCTCGATTAACGGTGCTGGGCAAGTCCATCGTCCTAGAGAAAGACCCGATTCCACTCCGCGGTGAGAGAAGGGCGCTTCAGGCCCCGATTGCTTGATCGCCGAGCTTGCCGAGCAGCTCGAACTTGCGACGGGAGTTCGTGCCCGCTGGCGCACTGAGGACAACCAGCCGCTGGCCCTCGTCAGCGGTGGAAAGAATCTCGACGTCGACCGGCACCGGGCCCACCCGCGGATGCATGATGATTTTCTGGACCTCTTTCAGAGGCCGGCCGACTTCGTGACGCTTCCACAATCGCCGGAATTCCTCGCTGCGGCAGGACAGTCCGTTGACGATCGCCTCCACGTCGGGGTCTCCTCGGCGCCGCGACGACGTCGCCCGCAGATCGGCGACGTGGAGGCCAGCCTGAGACTCACGATCTTCTCGTGAGAACAAGTTGCGGTATTCCGGTTCGGTGAACCAACGCCAAATCACACTGTCTTCAATTCCTCCGCCACGGATGTGGTTGCCCATTAAGAGCGCCGACAATCGGTTCTGGGCCAAGACGACAAGGAGGTCAGAACAGATGAAGGCGGCGGAGTTGTCGAGTTGGTCGAGCAGATCGATCAGGGCCGGCCGGACGACGTCGGAAGTCTTGGTCCCGTCGGGAGCGGGCCCTGCACCCGCAAGCCGGTACAGGTGGTCACGTTCTTCCGGATCGAGCCGTAGCGCGCGCGCCAGTGCCGCCAGCATCTGCCCCGACGGCTGAGACGCGCGGCTCTGTTCTAGTCGCGTGTAGTAGTCCACCGACATGTGACTCAGGTGTGCGACCTCTTCGCGGCGTAGGCCTCGCACCCTGCGCCTGAGACCCCCGGGAAGCCCGACGTCCTGTGGTGTCAGCGCTCTCCGACGGGCCAGTAGAAAGTCGGCCATTGAGTCGTAGTCCATTGCACCATTGTCCTCCTGGGAGGGAGTTGCCTACCTAGGACTGCCAATCCCCCGTTCACCGATGCCTGGTAGTCCTGCACGGCACACCGCAGGCTCGACATATGAGTGCAATGAGCAGGGGGAACTCAACAGTCAGTACGACTTCATCGTGTGTGGGTCGGGGTCATCGGGATCGGTGGTGGCTGGCCGACTTGCGGAAAATCCCGATGTCAGTGTGCTGCTCTTGGAAGCTGGCGGTCGCGATGATGTGGACGCCGTTGTACGGGCGGACCAATGGCCGAAAAATCTCGGTAGTGACCGGGATTGGC
This sequence comes from uncultured Actinomycetota bacterium, assembly GCA_963832935.1. Classification (GTDB taxonomy): domain Bacteria; phylum Actinomycetota; class Actinomycetes; order Mycobacteriales; family Mycobacteriaceae; genus Mycobacterium. The sequence continues at coordinate 326,179 of CAWHWA010000001.1, read as the reverse complement.
AGTTTGCGGCGGAGCCCAGTGCCCGCGTCAATGGCCGGTCGATCCCGTTGTCGATGGGCAAAGTATTGGGGGGCGGTTCGAGCATCAATGTGATGGGGTGGGCGCGGGGTCACAAAAACGATTGGGATTTCTTCGCCGCCGAAGCCAACGACAAGGACTGGGGCTATGAGGCCGTCCTCGATATTTACCGACGCATCGAGGATTGGCATGGAGCACCCGACCCCGAATACCGCGGAACCGGTGGTCCCATCTACGTCGAATCCGCCCCTGATCCCAACCCAATTGCTCCCGCGATGGTTGAGGCTGCCCGCTTGGTCGGGATCCCGACGTTCGCGAGCAATAACGGTCGGATGATGGAGGGAGGGGGTGGAGCGTCGATCATCGACCTGCGCACTCGAGCAGGCAAACGCCAGTCTGTGTTCTCTGCCTACGTCCGTCCGCTCACCGAACGGACAAACCTCACTATTCTCACGGGCGCGCTCGTCACTCGGTTGCTGCTGGAAAAAACCCGGGTGACGGGGGTGGAGTTGATGCGCGAGGGCAAGGTTCTCCGCGTAGGTGCGAATTCGGAAGTGGTGCTGTCGCTGGGAGCGATCAATACTCCAAAGATATTGATGCAGTCCGGCATTGGCGATGCCGACGAGCTGCGTCCACTGGGCATCCCGGTGGTACAACACCTGCCCGGGGTAGGCCGCAACTATCAGGATCATCCGCGCTTCGACTGTGTCTGGGAGTACGACCAGCCGCTCGAACCGCGGAACAATGCCGCGGAGGCGACCTATTTCTGGAAGAGCGATCCCGGTCTGGACACGCCAGACCTGCAGACGTGTCAGACCGAGGTGGCCTTGTCGAGCGCCGAGAACACGGCCAGGTTTGGGCTGCCGACGTCGGGCTGGGCCTTGATCGCCGGGGTGGTGCGGCCGAAAAGCCGTGGCCGAATCCGCATAACAGGCCCCAATCCAGGCGACCCGTTGTGCATCGAAGCCAACATGCTGTCGCACCCCGACGATCTGACCGCCGCGATCGCCGCGGTGAAGCTGTGCCGCGAGATCGGTAACGCCGCACCGCTTCGCAAGTTCAGCAAACGTGAAGTGATGCCCGGAGACCTCAAAGGCCCAGAGCTGCAACGCTTTATCCGCGACGCCGCCTCAAGCTACTGGCATCAGACCTGCACCGCAAAAATGGGTCACGACACGATGTCCGTCGTTGACAACAAGCTCGCCGTTCACGGGGTTCAACGCCTCCGTGTCGCGGATGGCTCGATCATGCCGCGCATCACGACCGGCAACACCATGGCGCCTTGCGTCATCATCGGCGAACGTGCCGCGGCCATTCTCACCGATGTGCATCGAGTTTGACGCACCCTAACCCGTTATTTGCTGCGTAGGCGCCTAGCCCGTCGCAACCACGGACGCGGAGTTCCACGGCGCCGAGCGCTCGGATGAGCCGTTCGATTCGGGGAGATCATCGCTGACATCCCACGTCGCCGACAGCCGTCCGACACCCAGCGCGATCGCGCAGTGCAGGCCGAGTTCCACCAGCTGGTCTTCGCTGAAGTGCGCGCGCAACTCGTCGTACACCGCATCGTCGATCGCGAGATGGTTGGTCGCGAACAACTCGGCAAATTTCAAGGCCGATCGCTCGGCGTCCGAAAGATTATCCGCGTCGGCCGGTCGTTCCAGCGAGCACACCGCGTCCTCGTCAAGACCATCGTCGATGGCGCTTTGATAGCGAACCGCGATGCAGCTTCGGCATTGGTTGAAAAACGCGATGCGCAGCCGCACCAATTCGAGCAGCCGGGGCGACAAACTTCCATTGGCGCGCAGCGCCGCGGTCAACGCGCCCATCGCCTCGGCCGCCGCGGGAAGGCGACTGATGATCGAGGCAACGCCGAGGTTGATCCGATCCCCTTGACCGAGATCTTCAGTCGGCACCGCGGCAAAGGCGGTGGATGGCGCGATTCGTGTCAATTCACCGTCTCCTATGTGCACCTGTCCGGGGTCCCCTGCAGTATCGCGCCGCCGGCGGTGCGTGGCAATCATCGCATCTGAAAATTAGATGACTCAGATCAAAATCATTCATTGGACACCATGAAATTCCGTTGCTCTGATTAGTTGACACGACTGCTGCCGAAGCTGGTGAAAGTTGCTGAGAGGCTCCGCCATTGATTCTGCGGCACAGCTTGAGGGTGAGGATCAAATCGATGCGTCCACGCCGCCTAGGGGTTCTCTCACTTCTACTCTTGCCTTTGCTCGTTGCACCACCCGTGCGCAGCGCTGCGACGCCCGGGAGCGGAATGAATTCGGCTCAACTGACCCAATCCTCACAAGAAGGACGAGACTTCGTCGTGCGCGACGTCACCATCGACCCCGGTGGCAGCACCGGCTGGCACTGGCACGACGGCACCCTCGTCGGAGCAGTCAAGCTCGGGACCCTCACGCATTACTCCGCCAACTGCTCGGTTGACGGCGTATACAACCCGGGTGATTCCATCACCGAACCTGCTGGGCCCGAACACGTCCATCTCGGCCGCAACCTCGGCACCACGCCGATGATCTTGGAAGTCATCTACGTCAACCCGGCGGGAAAGCCACTAGCCGAGGATGCCGCAAACCCCGGTTGCCCGTTCGCTTGATAGCCGCACGCGACGGAGCAAACGGTTAGCCGGTAAAGGGCGCTCCATCGAACCGCTCGGACGTGGCGAACTCGTGCACCGGGCGTCGCCGCAACTTCGTCACTTGGCGCACGGCTTTGCCCAGCGGAAGCACTGCGGCGATGGCGTACGGATCCGGTATGCCCAGCAGATCCTTTGCGCGCCGCTCCTCGGCGACGACCATCGTGGTCAAGACCCCGCCGTAGCCCTCGTTGCGCGCGGCCAACAGGATATTCCACGCAAACGGATACACCGACGCCCCGGGCACCACCGCGATGCGGTCGAGATCCTGATCGGTGGCAGCGACGACGGCGAGGTCCAGGCAGACCACCAGCACCACCTGCGCCTCACGAAGCGTGGCCCACAGCTGCGCCGGCGGCTCGGTCTCCTCGATCGTTGACGCGGTTGCGGCGGTGGGCTGCAACGGGTTCCATGGTGATTCGCCATTGGCCAGCTGTGCGGTGTACCGGCGAGCGGCCGGGAGCCCCAGATCGGCCAACGCAGCGCGGGTCGCGTCATCGCGGACGACGATCACGCGCACGCCCTGCCGGTTACCGCCGGTCGGTGCGAAACGGGCGTTGTCGAGGATCCGTCCGAGAACATCATCGGGAAGCGGGTCGTCGGTGAATTCGCGCACTGCCGGCGTCGATCGCATGACGTTGTACAACTCCATGACCACCATGGTGCCGCAACCGGCGATGGCGGTGTTCAGGCGGCGTCGTGGAAGATCAATCCCAGCGTGTAGCGCCGGCCGGAGCGGACCGCGGACACTCCGTGGCGTACCGCTGCCGCCGACCACCCCCGGGTCGATCGGATCGGCCGTTCTCTGGTGGTGAAGACGTAACCGTGCCCGTGCGGCAGCGTCGTCGCTGTCCCCCGGGACTGAGCCCGGGCCCGTTGCTCGACGAGCAGGAATTCGCCGCCGGTGTGCGCGACCCCCGGTTCGTTCAGGTTGATGACAACCTGAAGCGGAAAGATGAGGTCTCCGTACAGGTCTCGGTGCAGGGCGTTCCAGTCGCCCGGCCCATATTTGAGCATCAGTGCGGTGGGCTTGGTTTGCTCGGCGCGATGGCACATGTCCAGCCATTCGTCGAGAGTGTCGGGCCACGGAGCATCGCGGCCCAGCTTGGCCCACCAGTCACGGGCGATCGGCAAGAGCCGCGGGTAGAGCGCCTGTTTCAGGTCTTCGATCGGAGGCGGGTAGGGCTCCTTGAAGTAGCGGTACTCGCCTTGCCCGTAGCGGTGGCGGCCCATGTCGACGACGGCGCGAAATAACCGGTCGTCTGCGTAAAGATCGATCACCGAAGCACACTCGGCGGGGGTGATCAGCTGTGGGAGCAGTGCACCGCCGATGTCGTTCATGTCAGCGGTGACCGCTTCCCAGTCCGCGGCATTGACGCGCTTACGCCAGGTCGATGGCATTAGAACAGTTTGCCTGCAACCGCGGGTGCCGGCTCTTCCAGCTCCAACAGGAACCGCTTGCGTTTGAGGCCGCCCGCGTAACCCGTTAGCGTGCCGTTCTTTCCGACGATGCGATGGCACGGAACGACGATGCTGAGTGGATTGCGCCCGACGGCCTGGCCTACCTCGTAGGCCGTGGTACCGTCCGCTAGTTCGGCGGCCAGCTCACCGTATGTCCTTGTCTGGCCATAGCCAATGCCGGCGAGCAGGTCCCAGATTCGGCGCCAGCGCGGGTCGCCCACCAATGCGATCGGAAGATCGAATTGGGTGCGCTCTCCGGCGAGGTACTCGCCCAGTTGCTCGCCGGTGCGCCGGAACAGTTCGTCGGCAGCCGGCTCGACGTGTTGGCCGAGAGTGTCCACGGTGGGCGGGTGCCAATGATGCCGGAAGTACACGCCGGTCAGAGCGTCGCCGTCGGCGGTTAGTGTCAGCTCACCCAGTGGGCTATCGATCACCGTGTGTCGTGCTGTCATCGTTCAACCTCCTTTACCTGTAGACGATGATCGGGCCAGAAGCGTGAGATGGGGGGGCTCGAATTGTTTTCTCACGTTCCACGATGCGCTGACGTCTTCACAGTAAGAGTTGTTATTTTCCGCGGAGGAACGCCAGGGTGAGTGTCGACCAGCACGTCAAGCCGCCGTTTGAGGCGGTCGTGGCACAGCATGGCGCCACGGTATTGCGAGTGGTGCGCGCCGTGGTAGGCCATACCGACGCCGATGATGCTTGGTCGGACACGTTCCTGGCGGCCATGAAGGCCTATACGCAATTGCCGGCCGACGCCAATGTCGAGGCGTGGCTGGTCACGATCGCGCACCGCAAAGCCATCGACATCACTCGGGCGGCGGCACGGCACGCCGTCCCAGTCGCCGATACCCCCGACTCCCCCGCCAGGGAACGAGCCGACGGCCACGATCTCGACCTGGATGCGGCCGTGGGCGCGCTGCCACCGAAGCAGCGTCAGGCTGTGGCCTACCACTATCTTGCGGGCCTGCCCTACTCCGAGATCGCGATGATCCTCGACAGCAGCGTCGCCGCTGCCCGCCGGGCCGCAGCTGACGGAATCGCCACGCTGCGGCGCACCTATCCCCTCATCGACACTGCAAGGAATGACCATGACCTCGACTGACCTCGCCCACCACTACCCCGTCGACCCGGATCATCTGCGGCGCCTGCACGCCCGTTTGGAACATGACGCACAGGCCGGCGATCTACTCGACATCGCCTATCGCACAGTAGATTCCGCCGTCGGCCCACTCCTGCTGGCTGCCACCCCGCGCGGACTGGTTCGGGTGGCCTTCGCGAACGAGGGCCACGAGGGCGTGCTGCTGACTCTCTCCCAACGCATCAGCCCGCGGGTGCTCGAGGCGCCGATGCGGCTGGATCCGATCGCGCGACAGCTCGACGAATACTTTGCGGGCCGCCGGCACAGCTTCGAGGTTGCGCTGGACTGGACGCTGTCGCACGGGTTTCGGCGCACGGTCCTGGAACACCTCAATACCGACATCAGCTACGGCGCCACGGCCAGCTATGCAGCGCTGGCGCAACTGGCCGGCTCCCCCAAGGCGGTACGCGCCGTCGGCACCGCCTGCGCGACCAACCCGATCCCTGTCGTCGTGCCGTGTCATCGGGTGATCCGATCCGATGGCACCGTCGGCGCCTACCGCGGCGGACCCGTCGCCAAGCGCGTGCTCCTCGACCTCGAGCGGCAGGGATGACGACGCAAGGGCCAGCACGCAACCGCGTCTCACCGCTGGGCGAGATCGTCGCCGTTGCGGGCCGCGGTGCCTGGATGGGCAACCGCGGCCGTCTGCACCACGGTCGCGGCACTCGCGACATCGTTCGCAACCATCAACACAAGACCTGGATCACCTGCGTACTGTCGTTCCGGGGCCGCCGGGTGGCCCAGTGGGAGCCCAACCGCTATACGCCGCTGTTCTTCCTCGACGAGGCCGTCGCATTGGCCGCCGGACACCGCCCGTGCGGTGAGTGCCGGCACCGCGCTTACACCACTTTCCGGGACCTCTGGACCGAAATCCACGGCAGTACACGGGTTTACGCCAAGGACATGGACACGCAGCTACACCGTGAGCGGATCGGCGGGACGGGCCAGCCCCATCCCTGGGACCGTGTTCCCGACGGTGCATTCGTCGCCACCGAGTTCGGGCCCGCCGTCGCGGCCGGTGACCATCTCGCGGTCTGGGATCAACGCGACAACAGCTATCGGGACAAGCTGCCACGTCCCGGTGCCGGCGCGGCGACCGTGCTTACCCCACCGTCCATCGTCGAGATACTGCGCGCGGGATACCCCGTTCAGATTGATGGCTCTGCCCGATAACCCGTCGTATTGACATCGTTTCCGCTATGTATGGTCAAACTGGCCTGTCGGCGTAAGGGAACAGAGAACAGCGATGGCACACAAGTTCGCCGAGAATGCCTACACCTCGCGACAGGCGCTGGATCCCGATCTACGTAAAGTGGCCCGCTTTCTGCCCAAGGGCCACGCGCTGCATCGCGGCTATAAGGCCCAGCGGGCCGTCATGCGGCTTCTCGGCAATGCCGGCCGGCTGCGCAATGTACCGGTGATCGCGGTCAACGAACACGTCAAGGTCCGACTGCATCGTCCCACCGGCCTGCCCGTCCGGGGACCCGCAATGCTGTGGATCCATGGCGGCGGCACCATCATGGGGACCGCCGTCCAGGACGACAAGTTCTGCCGCAAGCTGTCCCATCTCACCGGCATCGCGGTAGCAGCCGTAGAGCACCGCCTGGCTCCGGAGCACCCCTACCCGACACCAGTCGAAGACTGCTATGCAGCCCTGCAATGGCTGGCCCGCCAAGCATGGGTGGACCCGGATCGAGTCGCCGTCGGCGGGGCAAGTGCCGGTGGACATTTCGCGGCGGCGGTGGCGCAACGGGCGCACGATCGCAAAGACGTCAAGCTCGCCTATCAAATGCTGGTGTACCCCATGCTCGACGATCGCACTGGCGCAAACGGCGAGGGCGTCAAGCGCATCATGTGGACCGAAAACGACAATCAGCTGGCCTGGAAGTGGTACCTGAACGGAGCAGACCCCGTCGAGGCCGCGCCTGGGCGCCGGCAAGATTTGTCCGGGCTGCCTCCGACCTGGATCGGTGTCGGGACCTTGGACCTCTTCTACCAGGAGTGCCTGGAATACGGACGACGCCTGCGCGAGGCGGGCGTGCCCGTTCACGAGGAAATCGCCCGTGGCGCGTTCCACGCGTTCGACCACCTCGCGGACAAGGCGCCGATCTCGGTGAAATTCTTCGCCAGCCAGCGCGACCAGCTATGGGCGGCCCTGGCCGCGCCGGCGGATGACCACCAGCGCTAATCACGCCGCTTATCGATGAATTACGTTATGCACGTGCGGTTTTCCCGACTTCAACCTTTGACAACCACCATTTGGGAATGACCGGCCGAGTGATCAGACCGATCCATTCGACTGCAAAGTGTGCAGAACGTGCAACTATGGGGGTCATGACCGAGCAGATGGGACTGCGCGAGCGCCGGCGGCGGCAGACCAGCGCAGACATCCGCGATGCCGCGGTGCGCCTGGCTCTCGAACGCGGCTTCGACAAGGTAACCATCGAGGAAATCTGCTCCGAAGCGGGGATCTCGACGCGAACGTTCTTCAATTACTTCTCGAACAAGGAATCCGCGATCGCTTATGGCCCCTCGGACATCCCCCCCGAGCTGGTAGCAGATTTCGTCGCGGCCGGACCCGCCCCCTACTCAGCAGTGCTGGCTGAGCTGATCACCCTCGCGGCGCACCACCTCCGTGACGTGCCGCCGCAGCGCGAGCAGGCGGCCCACATGCTGGAGCTTGCCAAAACAACCCCCGCGGTCTTGGCAGCGTTCCTCGCCGACCTGGAGCGGTTTCAGCTGCAGTTGACCGACATCATTGTCCGCCGCCAAGCGATGCAGCCCGACGATGAGATGGCTGAGTTGATCTCCGCGCTGGCGTTGACGGCGGTGCGCTCGGGCCTCGAGAGGTGGGCAAGCGGCGAGCCAAAGGATCCCGACGACACGCCGATGCCCTATGTCGAGCGCGCTGCCGCGCTGGTCAACGGCATCTTCACGAAGTGATCTGAAACACCGCGAGCTAATGTTGCATGCTGTGCAAGATATGCACATCATGTACTATGCGCTGGTGGCGGTATTCGGGAACGCTTCAGCAATGCGAGGTCAGTACCGGGAACGGCCGCCGGAGTGCTTGGGTGGCTGTCCCCGCGCTTGACAAGGCATGCGGGTATCACAGCAATCGCCGCAATCCATTGCTGAGCTACATCACTCGCGCGCAGCTGAGCTCGTCTGAGGGTCACGCGGACGCTGGCCACATCACGGTTGCGTGGTGAGGAAGGGAATCACGTAGTTGCAGCGATCAAAGATTTTGCGCAACGCATGGCTGCCGCTGTTGATCGTGGCAGTCGTGGTGGTCGGCGGCTTTGCCGTGGTCCGGGTCAAGTCGTTTTTCGGCGCTAACGACACCGGCGTCATGACCAGCCCACGGCTGGAGGATTCCAAGCCGTTCAAGCCCAAGGTCGTCAAATACGAAGTCTTCGGCTCGGCACCCCACGCCAACGTGAACTACTTGGATCTCGTCCGCCGACCCCAAGCGGGTCGACGGTGCGCCGCTGCCGTGGACGTTGGTCCTCAGCACGACCGCCCCCTCGGTCTTTCCGAACCTTTCGGCACAAAGCGACGGCGACTACCTCGGTTGCCGCATCACCATCGATGACGAAGTCAAGGACGAGAAAATAACCAACGGCGTGCACGCCCTGACATTCTGCTTGGTGAAATCCGCATGAGCACAACCTTTAACGACACCCGGACCGACACCATCCCGATCGCCGAAGACAAAGAACGGCCGTCGATCCCGCGCTTCATCCGAAAATTCGCCATACCCATCATCCTGGGCTGGATCGCGCTCATCGCAGTGCTCAGCATCCTCGTTCCCGACCTGGACGAGGTGGGGAAAATGCGCTCGGTGTCGATGGCCCCCGACGATGCGCAATCGGTGGTCGCGACCAAGCGCATGGGCGCGGTGTTCAACGAGTACAAGTCCAACAGCTCGGTGATGATCGTGCTGGAGGGTCAAAATCCGCTGGGCGCCGATGCCCATGCCTACTACGACCAGATCGTCAAGAAGCTCGACGCCGACACCAAACACGTTGAGCATGTCCAGGATATGTGGAGCGACCCACTGACTGGGGCGGGCGCACAGAGCAACGACGGCAAGGCCGCCTATGTGCAGGTCTACCTTGCCGGTAACCAGGGTGAAGCCTTGGCCAACGAATCGGTTGAGTCCGTCCAAAGCATCGTCAAAAGTGTGCCCACGCCCAGGGGGATTAAGGCCTACGTCACCGGACCTGCGGCGCTATCAGCCGATCAGCACATGGCCGGTGACCGCAGTGTGCAAGTCATCACCATGTGCACCTTCACCGTGATCATCGCGATGCTGCTGTTGGTCTATCGGTCGATCGTCACGGTGTTGCTGACGCTGGTGATGGTGGTGTTCGAGCTGTCGGCCGCGCGCGGCATGGTCGCATTCCTGGGCTACTACAAGATCATTGGGCTTTCGACGTTCGCTACGAACTTGTTGGTCACGTTGGCGATCGCGGCCGCAACTGACTATGCGATCTTTTTGATAGGCCGATATCAGGAAGCCCGGTCTATCGGCCACTCCCGAGAAGACGCCTATTACGACATGTATCGGGGGCACCGCACATGTGGTGCTGGGCTCTGGATTGACCATTGCCGGCGCGACCTTCTGCCTGCACTTCACCAACCTGCCGTATTTCCAGACGCTGGGTATCCCGTTGGCCATCGGCATGGTGGTCGTGGTGGCGGCAGCATTGACGCTCGGCCCCGCGGCCATCTCGATAGCGACGCGTTTCGGCAAGACACTCGAACCCAGGCGAACGCAACGTATTCGCGGGTGGCGCAAGGTCGGCGCCATCGTAGTGAGGTGGCCGGCACCAATCCTGGTCATGACGATCGGGGTGGCACTTGTCGGCTTGCTGACGCTGCCCGGATACCGCACCAACTACAACGACCGCAACTATCTGCCCACCGATTTACCCGCGAATGAGGGCTACGCGGCGGCGGATCGGCACTTCTCGCAGGCGCGGATGAATCCCGAGGTGCTGATGATCGAAAGCGATCACGACCTGCGGAACTCCGCGGACTTCCTGGTCATCGACAAGATCGCCAAGACAATCTTCCGGGTGCCGGGGATCGCCCGCGTGCAGGCCATCACTCGGCCCGAGGGCACTCCGATTGAGCACACCTCAATCCCCTTTCAAATCAGCATGCAGGGCGTCACCCAGCAGATGAACCAGAAGTACCAAGAAGACCAGATGGCCGACATGCTGCACCAGGCCGACATGATGCAGACGACGATCGACAGCATGGTCAAGATGCAGAGCCTGACCCAGCAGATGACCGACGATATGCATCAGATGGTCGCGAAGATGCATTCCATGACCATCGACATCGCCGAATTGCGGAACCACATGGCGGATTTCGAGGACTTCTACCGGCCGCTGCGCAGCTACCTCTACTGGGAAAAGCACTGCTTCGACATCCCGGTGTGCTGGTCGCTTCGCTCGGTTTTCGACGGCCTCGACGGCATCGACACGATGACCGACGACATCCAGAGCCTGATGCCCATCATGGATCACCTCGACACGGTGATGCCGCAGTTGACCGCGCTGATGCCCAGCATGGTCGAGAACATGAACGCCATGAAAACGACGATGCTGACCATGTATTCGACCCAAAAAGGTCTGCAGGATCAGCAGAACGAGGCGCAGAAGAACTCGAACGCGATGGGTAAGGCATTCGACGCGTCCAAGAACGACGACTCGTTCTACCTGCCCCCGGAGACCTTCAACAACGCCGAATTCAAGAAGGGGATGAAGAATTTCATCTCCCCCGACGGCCATGCCGTGCGCTTCATCATCAGCCATGACGGCGATCCGATGTCGCAGGAAGGCATTTCGCACATCGCTGCCATCAAAAAGGCCGCCTACGAAGGGCTTAAGGGCACGCCGATGGAGGGCTCGAAGATCTACCTCGCCGGCACCGCGGCAATCTATAAAGACCTCAGTGACGGCAACACCTACGACCTGTTGATCGCCGGAATCGCTTCGCTGTGCCTGATTTTCATCATCATGCTGATCATCACCCGGGGCGTGGTGGCGTCGGCGGTGATCGTGGGAACCGTCTTGATCTCGCTGGGCGCGTCCTTCGGACTTTCGGTGCTGATCTGGCAGCACCTCATCGGCATTGAACTGCACTGGATGGTGCTCGCGATGTCGGTCATCATCCTGCTCGCCGTCGGCGCCGACTACAACCTGCTACTGGTCGCGCGGTTCAAGGAGGAGATCCACGCCGGGTTGAACACCGGCATCATCCGATCGATGGGCGGTACCGGTTCGGTAGTCACCTCAGCAGGACTGGTCTTCGCCTTCACGATGATGACCATGGCGGTCAGCGACCTGACGGTCATCGGCCAGGTCGGCACCACCATCGGCCTTGGCCTGCTCTTCGACACCCTGATCGTCCGATCGCTGATGACACCGTCCATTGCCGCGCTGCTGGGCAAGTGGTTCTGGTGGCCGCAACGCGTGCGGCAGCGCCCGGTCCCTTCGCCCTGGCCCAGTCCAAGTGAGCAAGGCCGCCAAGGAACCCGAATCGGTAACCGCCGCTACGTGACCCACTCCGGCTGCTCATCGGTTTCGACCGCAGAGAAGTCCTTGTGCCCCAGGCCCGCGGTGGTACCGCCGTCGACCACGAACTCCGACCCGGTGGAATAGCTGGACTCGTCGCTGGCCAGATAGACCACGAGGCTGGAGACCTCCCTGGGTTCGGCGGCCCGGCCCAGCGCGGTCTGGAAGATGTCGTCGGGAACCCAATCGGTCATCGGCGTCTTAATCAGACCGGGATGGATTGAGTTCACCCGGATTCCGCTGGGACCCAGTTCCATCGCGGCCGACTTCGTCAGCCCCCGGACAGCGAATTTGGTTGCGGTGTAACCGTGACAGGCGATGGTGCCGGCCATGCCTTCGATCGACGAGATGTTGATGATCGAGCCGCGTCCGGCTTCCTTCATCGGTTTCACCACGGCGCGGATGCCGAGAAACACGCCCGTCAAATTGATGTCGAGGATCCGATGCCACTCGGAGAGCGCGTAGTCCTCCAAGGTGCCGACGTTGATGATGCCCGCGTTGTTCACCAGCACGTCGATGCTGCCGAATTCGCTGAGCGCGGTCGCTACCGCCGCGTCCCAATCCTCGGGCTTGGTCACGTCGAGGTGCAGATAGCGAGCCGCGTCGCCGACTTCGGCTGCTACTGCTTTTCCTTCGTCGTCGAGGATGTCGCCGAACACGACCTTGGCTCCCTCGGCCACCAGCATCCGCACGTGCGAGGCGCCCATCCCCCGCGCACCCCCGCTAATCGAGCGCGACCTTGCCGGCCAATCGTTCTGCCACCGCATATTCTCCTGTCGTGTCGGTGCGCCCAGGCGTAGACGCTGGCGATCACCATACATATGCGGTGGGACGTATGACCAGAACCTTCAGCCGTCGGCCGATGGCATGCCGCGATCAACGGGGTGTCGACACCGACTCGTCCCAATTCGGTGGCACCGCCCGGGGAACCCAGCGGATCGGAGCGGCCCGGAAGCGGTAGCGCGAAAAATGCGGTGTTGTCGGCGAGGTGCGCTTGCTCGTCGTCGGGAAGATCGCCCTCCCAATAAATCGCACCGACGTGACAAGCCGACCTGCAAGCGCCACAGTCCACACACTCATCGGGGTTGATGTACATCGTTCGGGCGCCCTCGTAAATGCAGTCAACCGGGCATTCCTGAACGCAGGACTTCTCCATCACATCGACGCATCCCTTGCCGATCACATAGGTCATAACAATGACGCTACGCATGACGGGCCAAGCGTCGAGCCGGTCGAAAGACCTCGACGCCCGGGACTAAAGTCCCTGCCGCGCAACGGTATTTGACCTCCATCAGCGATCGGCCAGCGGAGCGGTCCAGCGAACCCTGGTACCTCCCCCGTCCGCAGTAGTGACTTCGCAGGCGCCACCAACCTGTTCAGCTCGGTAGGACAAATTGGCCAATCCGCTGTGGCGCGGGTTGTCGGCGGGAATGCCACAACCGTTGTCGGCGATGTCGACGGTCAGCATGTCGGCAACGCTGACATCGACGGTCAGCCGCGTTGCTCCGGAGTGACGAATGGCATTGCTCACGGCCTCGGCGGTGACCGCTTCGGCATGCTCGGCGAGTTCGCCGCCGACGGCCGTCATCGGCCCGTGCATGCGAACCGTGGTGACGATGTCACGATTTCCGGTCAGGTCGGCGACGACCCGTTGAATCTGATTCCGAAAACCGCCGTCGCTCCCCAGCGGAGATTTCAGCTGGAAGATGGTGGTGCGGATCTCCTCGATGATGGTTTGCAGGTCGTCGAGTGTGCGATTGAGCCGGTCGGAGATCTCGGGTGAGCGCAGCCGCGCGACGGTGCCCTGGAGATCCATGCCTGCGGCGAACAACCTTTGGATGACATGGTCGTGCAGGTCGTGCGCGATGCGCTCCCGCTCGGCCACAATCGTCAGCTGGCGCGCGTGTTCGCGGCCTTCGGCGAGCATGAGCGCCAGCGCGGCGTGAGTGGCGAAATCACTTACCAAGTCGAGGTAGCTGTTGTCGAAGGGTGGTCGGTCTGCGTTGCGGGCGACCGCGATCACGCCGGCGACTTCGTCGCGGGCCCGCAACGGCATCACAATCGCCGAACGTTGTCCGACGTCGGTGAATGCCTGAATCGGATAACTCATCGATTCGGTGACCAGCGGCGTGCCCGAGCGGAAGACACCACCGCTGGTGGAGCCGTCCACCGGAACCCGTTGACCGATGACCTCGGAGGCGTTGAGCCCGACCGCGGCAGAGACGACCAGCGTGTCGACTTCGTCTGCGGGAAGGTCGGCGTCCACCGGGACGAGCACGATCGCCTGTTCGGCTTCGGTGAGGGCACGCGCACGTTCGGCGATCAAATGCAGTGGCGTGGTTCGCGAGTCGACGCTGGAAAGCAGGGCGGTGGTGATCTCGCGACTGGCATCCATCCATTTGACCGACGTTCGTTCGCGCTCGAATACTTGCGCATTGTCGATCGCGACCGCGGCCGCAAACGCCAAAGCCCGGGCCGCGACTTCATCGGAGTCGGAGAAGACCCGCGTCGGTTCGTCGTGGGTCAGATACAGATTGCCGAACACCGTTCCCCGAATGGTGATCGGCACCGCGAGAAAAGCCCGCATCGGCGGGTGATGTTCGGGAAATCCGACCGCGACCGGGTGGGCGGTCAGATCGTCCAGACGTAGAGCCGGCGTATCCAGCAGGGACACGCTCAGAATTCCCTTGCCTACGGGCAACGAACCGATTTGTCGCACCGTCTCGGCGTCGATTCCATCGTGGATAAAGGAGATCAACGCTCCATCGGGATCGCGTATCGCCAAAGCGCCATAGGGAGCGGCGGTTAAATCCCTGGCCGACATGACGATCCGGCGCAGCGTCGCATCGAGGTCGAGATCCGAACCGATCTCGACGATTACCCGCAGCAGTTGCTCCATTTGATCGCGCCCTGCCAGCAATTCGTCGAGTTGCTCGTGCATCCGGTGAACCAGCCCGCGCCGGCCGAGTCCGGCAAAAGCCGAGCCGCTCTCGTCGCTGGCCACTCGACCCGATACCTCCACGAAACCGTCGGCTGTAGGCAGCCCGCGTCGACGGAGCGGACGACGCCAAGATGCCTTGGCCCAGCTTAAGCGGATCGCTCCGACGCGTGCTACGACAATGAGGCTGCTCCGCTACTGCGATGTTGGCTTGGCGGACCGCTGCTCTAGCTTCGAGGCGAACACGGCTGCCTGGGTCCGCCGCTCCATACCGAGTTTGGCCAGCAGTCGCGATACGTAGTTCTTCACGGTTTTCTCGGCGAGAAACATCCGCGCGGCGATCTGCCTGTTGGTCAATCCCTCACTGAGGAGGCCGAGCAGGGTTCGCTCCCGGTCGGTCAATCCGGAAAGCGGGTCTGGAGGCTCGGCGTTGCCGCGCAGTTTCGCCATCAACGCGGCCGCAGCCCGGTTATCCAGCAGCGATTTACCGGCACCGACATCCTTGATCGCCTGAGCCAGCTCCATACCCCGGATGTCCTTGACGACGTAGCCGCTGGCACCGGCCAGAATCGCCTCGAGCATTGCCTCATCGGAGGTGAACAACGTCAACATCAGGCACCGCAGGTCGGGTAGCTCAGATAGCAGCTCCCGGCACAATTCGATTCCGTTGCCGTCCGGCAGACGGACGTCGAGCACCGCGACGTCGGGCTTCAACGCGGGTATGCGCACCATGGCTTCGGACACCGAGCCCGCGTGACCAATGATTTCCAGCTCAGTGTCCGAGGCCAGCAAGTCAGCCAGCCCGCGACGAACAACTTCGTGGTCGTCGACCAGGAAAACCGTGATCATTGCGAGTCCTTCCGGCCGGCTCTGGCGAGGGCGAGATGCGCCGTCTTCATCATCGCCCCATTTCACAAATGTTGGCGATTGACGATAAGCAACGAGCAGTCGGCGTCGTGCAGGACCGCGTTGCCGGCGGGCCCGAGCAGCTCTCCCAGATGCTCACGGTCGTGGGACCCGACAATCACCAGCTGCACCGATCGCTGGCGATAAGCCAGATACTCCGTCAGGGTGCCACGCACCGTGAGCGACCGCACCCGCAGCTGCGGATACTGCCGCTTCCACCGGGAGAGCCGCCGATCCAGGTCGGCGAGCGCCCGTCGATCGCCATCGTCATCCGCGGCGCCATCGTCGTCCGCCACGGTTTGCCGGCAGATGACGGCCTGGATTGGGGCATCGCGCAGCAGCGCTTCTTCCATCGCGGCGCCCAGCACAGACCGTTATCGGGAGCCCGGTCGACCTCGACGACAATCCCGTCCGCGAGGTGTCGGGAATGGTCGTCGCGGTCGCGAACAATCGCCACCGGGCAGTGCGCCGATGCGGTCAAAACCGTGGTCGTCGAGCCCATCCGGCCCGCCCGAAAGTGATGCAATCCCACCGCGCCCACGCATACCATGGCTGCCGATGCCGAAGCCCGGGACAACGACTTGACCGGCGGCTCGTGGGCAATTTTGGTCTCGATTTTTACCGGCCGGCTCATCGCCTCGATTGCCGCATGAGCTCGGCGAAGGGCGGATTCGGCGGTAGCAAGCTTGCGCGCCATGTCGACCGGCGTGGTTTCCCGGGCGTGGTCCGCGTCGATTGCGTAGAGCAGACGCAGCGGCACGTCACGTTTTACTGCCTCGTCGACCGCCCAATAGGCGGCGCGCAGAGCCGCTTTCGAGCCGTCGATGCCGACGACGATCGATCGGGGGGTAACGAACTCCATCGAAGGCTTCTTTGGCGATTCAGTGGCGGACCAGCAGTACCGAGCAATCCGGATAGCCCGGAATCGGATGGCAGTTGAGAGCGCCGAGTCCGCCGATCTCGTTGGCGTCAGCCTGGCCGACGACAGCGAGGTCGATTGCGCTGCTGTGATTTTCGGTGACTCTCACTCCGGCGCCGGCGGCGACGAGCTCGACGTGGACGTCGGGATAGCGCCGGGCCCAGCCGCTCAATCGCCGATCGATCTGTCGCACAGTGGCTTTGCGCAGCCGTCCTTCTTCCATGGCGTGGTGCACAACTTCGTCGTTGTCGGGTTCGTCGTTGAGCACGACGGCAATCACACCGCCTTGCCTCGGCGGTTCGCCGGAATCGCTTTGGATGATGGCCACCGGGCAACGCGCCCGCGCCGCCAAAGCGGCTGCGGTGGGCCCCAACAGCTCGTCGCTCCCCCATTCGCGTTTGCCGGTGCCCAGGCACACCAGGGCGGCATCCTGTGATTCGTTGATCAACACCTGCTCGGGATCTCCTGAAAGAAGCGCTGTTTCGATCTCGACCGGCTTTCCCATGCCGTGCACGGCGCCATCGGCCTGGCAAAGTGCCATTTCGCCGCACTCGACCTCCCAGTCGGAGGGTTGCGGGCCACACGCCTCTGCGCGCGGGATGACGTGGACAAGACGCAGCGGCAGTGCGCGACTGATCGCCTCGTCGATTGCCCACTTGGCAGCGCTGATCGCGCCTTGCGACCCGTCGACGCCGACGACCACCGACTTGCAGTGCAGCTGGTTCATGTTGGCTCCTGATTAGCGTGCCCGGGCTGATCATGCGAATCGCCCAATTTCAGGCTATTGAGGACTCGCCGGCCGCGAAGGGGCCGAAAGGCCCTACATGTTCCGCCGTTCGTCCCTTAATGCCCGCCCCACTCGACGACTTCGGTGAGGTCACGCCGCGGTGTGGCCGGTAATGGGTCGGCGTTGATCGCCGCCCACCCGACGCGAAGCAGCATCTGCGGATAGTGGCTGCCGCCGAAGATATCCGCGTGCACCGCCTCGCGGGTTTCGGCCACCTCCAGCGGCTCGGTGACCGGGCAACTCGCCAAGCCCATCGACGTCGCGGTGAGCAGCACCACGCTGGTGGCCTCACCGGCGCGTAGCTGCGCCAGCCGGTCGTCTGTCCTGGTGCCGAGTGCCAGCACCACGGCGTTGTCCTCGGCCGCTGAGGTGCCCGGTGACATCGCCAAGGCGGGACCGGCGAACAACCGGCCCGGAATTTTGGCGCGTCGATCCGACACCGGCACATTGCGGGCAGGAACCCCGGCGACCGACTCGTAACGCCCACTCCACTCGGTGAGCTCGGCAAGATAGTCATGGGTGAGGTGGTCCCAGATAGATTGGGACACAATCTTATGCAGCCGATCGATGTCTTCGACTTGACATAGCGTGACACCATTGCGGGCCGCGCGTGCGGCCATCAGCGCGATGTCACCGACCGGTACCGGCCAGGAACTGTAGTGACGCCGATCGGTTCGCCGCCGTGGTATCGCCGCGGCCAGTGCAATATCGAGGGAATCAGCGCTGTAGGGCGACAACGTGATCGCGGCAAGATGGCTGGAGTCATCCGGATCCGGAAGCCGAGTTACCTTGGCCTGCCACCCGACCGACGCCCACGCAACGATGCAATGATGCAATGCCGCACCGCAGCTCAGGACCAGATCCCGGCCATCGGGGTCGGTGTTGGGCAGCTGCCGGCCCGGGTCAGAGTAGAGATGCAGGCTCGACTCATCCACTCGCCAACGCCACGGTTGGGTGTTGTGGACCGAGGGAGCGCGAGAAGCCAAACCGAGGACAGTCCGGATCGCGGCGGCATCGGGAAGGCTCGCATTCATCGCCATTGCCCCTTCGCTGAAGCGTCAGGTCAACGATCGCGCAAACGCTGCCGCCTCACGAGGGGAGGACGGCCCCAATCCGCAAGGACTTTGTGCCATTACGTACGAGGTTGGCCTCGCGCCGCCAATGCACCCGCAATCGAGGCGGACGCGATTGTCAGCAAGGCACCCAACATCAGCGCCGACCCTTCGCCCGCGGCGAGCAGGTGTTCCTCGTTCCCGATCGTGGCCGCGGCCACCGGGACCCCAAGCTGCGCGGCCGAGAGCACACCAAGGGTCAGCGGCTGGCCGAGCAGCCTGCCCACGCAATGCGCCAGCACCGCGCCCAGCCCCAGGCCCGCACCCAACAGAATCAACTTCGGGTGCGCACCCAGCTCGCGCACGTGCAACGAGGCGCCCAGCCAGACGAAGAACAACGGCCCGAAGAATCCCTCGGTGATCCCGAACAGCTGGCGCGCCAGCCGTCCCGGTTCCCCTACCGACGCGATCACCAAACCCAATGCGAAGCCGGCCAACATGATCGACACGTGGGTGCTGACTGCCAGGGCCGCCAACGCAAACAGCACGAACAGATTGGTCCGCAGTTCCAGCGCGAGTTTGTGTTTCTCGGAATAGTCGTGCATCCGTTGGCGCCAGCCCCGGCGATCGGCCGCGAGCAGAACCACGAACAGCAGCACGGCGCACGCCGCGATCACCAACGCACCCAGGGCAGCTGTCGGCGCCCTGTGGAGGTCGATCACCAACGGCAGCAACACGATACACGCGGTATCGGCGATAGCGATTTGCGCAGTCAGCGAGAGCACCGGTGGCCCCTGCAATCCAGCGAACCGATCACCGGCAGCGCCAGTGCCGCGGACGACGACGTCATCAGTACCGCATACAGCGCCGCATGGCCGGTACCGAACTGCCACGCCAGCCCGACGCCGAGGGCGGCCGCGACGACACCGCACAGCACCGCTCGCCCCAGCGCCCGCGGCACCGCCGCACGCACCTCACGGCTGCGTACCGGTACATGTGTGCCCGCGACAAACATCACCAGCGCGAAGCCGATGTTCGCGAACAACTGGAACGTCGAGTTCGACTCGTCGAGGACACCGAAACCGGTCTTGCCGAGAACGAGTCCCGCGACCAGCTCGCCGATGATCAGCGGAATCCGGAGGTGCGGCAGTGACGTCAGCAGCGGGCCGGCGAAACCTACCGCAGTCAGCAGCGCCAGCGTGTCGAAGCCGAACCCCGACATCTCAGCAACCCTTCAGCGGCGCGGTCAGCCGACGACCTCGAAGATCGCCGCGGCGGAGGTGACGGCTTTGTCCGCATTGCCTTCGTCGTGCAGCAGCATGCGCACGCCGACGCGTCCGGATCCGCCCGCGTGCGCGGTGCCCTCCACCCGGAAGGGGCCGACCTTCCCGCGGGACATGAACATGACGTGCCAGCTGACAACCTGCACCTTCCGGAGTCCCGGCGAGATCGGCGGCAAGGTCGGTCGCCGCGGTCTCGAGCACGACGTGTTGGGGTCCGATGTGCAACGCAGCGTCCGGCGAGGCGAGTTCGGCGCTGAGTGCGGGCAGCACCCAGTGACCGTCGTCGCGCTTGGCGGCTCCGAATGCGGCCCACAGCGGCGGCAGGTCGGGCGAGTCCTCGACAACCAGCTCGGTACCCGAAACATCCATCTTGTCAAGGCCTTCCGGCGGGATACCGATGATCGCACCCTGCCCCTCGTTGAAGGCGATCACCCGGTCCGGGTTGTCGGCTTCGACGATCATGCACCGCCCATAGCCCATGGTCCGGCCCTGATGCACGACGCCGGACCCGACGATCTGCACCCGGGAGACGTCGTAGCCGGGGTCGATGATCTGCACCGAGGCGATGACCGGGTTGGGCACCGCGACCATGTCGGTCTGGCAACCCTCGGGCGACGAGATGGCCAACGGCGCAACCATGATTCCGCCTGCCTCGTTGCGCATGTCCCGGCGGATCACGACGGTGTCATCGACTTCGCCGAGATCCATGGACGCGTGCTTGCGCCCGATGTAGCGGTAACTGAGCAGACCCGTCCAGCGGCGGAACAGCTCATCTCGGTAGGCGTCGGCGTCGTCGGCCAACTCTCGGATGTCTCGCAGTTGGTCGCTCAATTTCAGCCACCTTTCTCCGACGTTGAGTTATACGTCAGGACAGTCTGTTTCGCCGCACTTGGTTGAATGGCACGCCGCGGTCGGCAGCGTACTCGCGAGGGAAGTTCAACACCCGCTCGCCGATCACGTTCCGCGCCATTTCAGTGGTCCCGCCGCCGATGCTGGCGATCTGACGGCCCAGGTAGCGGATGCCGATATCAAGTAGGTGTGCATCATCCTCGATCACGGCCGCCGTACCCGTGACGGCAACGGCGGTGTCCGTTTCGACGTCGTGGACCGCAGCCATCGACAGCCGGATGATCGATCCCGCGGTCGGCGGCAGGGCTCCGCCGGCCACCGCGTGAAAGACGTGCTCGCTGAGCTGACGCTGCACCGTCCGGTGGACCAGGGCACGCCCGACCATCTCCCGGACGCGTTCGCTGTCCTGCTGGTTCGTCTTCTCGACCAGCGACAGCAGGTCGATCGAAATATCTTCGGCCTCAGATATTCCGGGCCCACTGGTGTACTCCGAGCCGTCGCCCATGGTCCGACGTTCGTGGTAGAGCTGCCGGGACGCGACTTCCCATCCTTTGCCCGGTTCCCCGACAACGGCGTCATCTCCCACGTCGACGTCGTCGAAGAACTCTTCGCAGAATTCGATGGACCCGTTGATCTGCTGGATGCGGTTGATCGTTATTCCGGGATGCCGAAGCGGCACCAGGAACATCGTCAGTCCCTCGTGTTTCGGTGCGTCCCAATCGGTCCGGGCCAGGCATAGCCCGTAGTCCGCGGCGAACGCCCAGGTGCTCCACGTCTTGGCGCCGTTGATGAACCATCGACCGTCCCGGCGGTCGGCGCGGGTGATGACGCCCGCGAGGTCCGAGCCACCGCTGGGTTCGGACAGCAGCTGCACCAGCACTTCGTCCCCGCGCAACGCTGCCTGGATATGGGCGCGTTTCTGTTCCTCACTGCCCATGTCGAGGATGGTTGCGCAACAGATGGCGAAGGACGGCACGTTGAGGAGCAACGGCGTTTCATAGTTGAGCGCCTCGGCGTCGAAGGCTTTTTTGTACTCGTAGCCCAGTCCGAGCCCGCCGTACTCTCGCGGAAAGCAGATGCCGGCGAATCCCCCGTCGTACAGCGTCTTTTGCAGTTCCCGGGCCCGCTTCCAGGACACCAGTTCGTCGCGCTCTAAGAGCGCTGCCTTGCCGCGATCGAACGGCGGCATGTTGGTGGCCAACCATGACCTGGCCCGGCTGCGAAACTCCTCGACTGTCTCGGCAGTCACCGGCGGTGTCGAATTCGTCTGTGCGTCATCGCCGATGACCTCCCGACGCCATTGTCGTGTCCGAACGTTGAGCTTGTGCTGGGCGACTGCACAACACCGGTGACTGACTATACAGACCGATGCGAACTATCCCGAGTTCTGCCTCGGGCTGCTATCTTTGCGGAATCCGCGCTGATTTTAACCGGCAATCGGAGGTCGGTGCATGAGTGCTGCCGCAACGGGTTTCGACGTCTCGCGGTTTCGCGATTGGCTAGCCGAGGCGACGGGCGAGGCCGCGGAGGTGTCGGTAAGCCCTATTCGAGGGGGCGGCAGCTGCGAGATGTTCCGCGTCGACCGGCTGGGACAGGCCTGGGTGGTCCGCCGCGCTCCCCTGGCCGCGGTATCCGAGACCGCTCATCAAGTAGTCCGCGAGGCCCGGATCATGGAGGCGCTGGGCACGGCCGGGATGCCGGTGCCGACCGTGCTGGCTCGCAGCGACGACCCCACGATCCTGGGTGCTCCGTTCTTCGTGATGTCGTATGTCGACGGCGGTGTGATCCGCCGAGACGGGCTCCCCGAAGCGCTGCGTCGGGATCCGTCGTCACACGGGCTGATCGGCGAACAGCTGATCGACACCCTGGTCCGACTGCACGCGATCGACTGGTCGGGCACCGCGCTGGCCGAACTGTCCCACCCGCAGGGGTTTCTGCCGCGCCAGGTCGATCGCTGGCTCACTCAACTAGCGCGGTACCGGGCCCGCGATTTGGACGGCGTAGACGAGCTCGCCGGCTGGCTGCGCGACAACCTGCCCGCCGGCGGCGACCTCACCGTCATGCACGGGGACTACAAGCTGGACAACGTCATCTGGGCACCGTCGCCGCCACCCCGGATCGCCTGCGTCGTCGACTTCGAGATGACGACGGTGGGTGATCCCCTCATCGACCTGGCCTGGGCGATGATCTTCTGGCCGGAGGCCGGAAACCCCATCGCACTGGGATCGCCGGACGCGCCGCACGGCATCGACCGCGATCACTGCCAGACGCCGGGTCAATTGATCGCACGCTACGCCGAGGCCACCGGCCGCGATCTGTCACAATTCGACTGGTATCAGGTGTTCAGCGCGTGGAAGCTGGCGATCGTCTTGGAGGCGTCCTACGCCAAATTTCTGCGCGGCGAGTCCCGCAATCCCGATCCACGAGTTCTTCGGACCGGTCATCGATGAACTGCTCAGCCGCGCAAGGAGGTTCGCGCAATGACCGATCCTCTGTTCGACCTGACGGATCGGGTGGTACTCGTCACGGGCGGCAGCCGCGGACTGGGTGCCGCGATGAGTGTCGGGCTTGCCGAGCGCGGAGCACGAGTGGTCATCGCGAGCCGAAAGCTTGCCTCGTGCCAGACACTGGCCGCCACGATCACCGAGTCGGGCGGGCAGGCCTATCCGTTGGCGTGCCATGTCGGCGATTGGGAATCGTTGCCCGGCGTGGTCGAGGCCGCCGTCTCCCGATGGGGTCGGCTGGACGGGTTGGTCAACAACGCCGGTATGAGCCCGCTTGCCCCCTCGCTGCTGGAAACCTCAGAGGTGTTGTTCGACAAAGTGATCGGCGTGAACTTGAAAGGTCCCGACCCGGTTGACGGCGCTGGCTGCCACCGCGATGGCCGCGACTAGAGGTGGGTCGATCATCAACATCAGTTCGCTGGCGTCGGTCAAGCCGACCCCCGTCACCACGGTCTACGCGGCGGCCAAAGCCGGCCTGAACGCGTTGACCACCGCCTCAGCCCTGGAATACGCCGGCGTCGGCGTGCGCGTCAACGGAATCATCTGCGGCACCTTCGATACCGACGCGGCGTCGGGCTTCGTTCGTAACCCCGAGCTCCTGCCGGAGGTGGTGCGTCGCATCGCGCTCGGACGTGTCGGCCGTCCCGGCGAGATCGTCGGAGCCGTCGTCTATTTGCTCTCCGACGCCTCGACTTACACCACCGGGTCACTGATGACGGTTGACGGCGGCGTTACCGGATGACCGGCCGGCCCGCTTGGGCCGGGTCGTTTTGCGATCGACGTCCCGCGCCTCCACCCGCACCCCGGAGATCACCCATTCGACCAGCCGGGGAAAATTCTGCTCGATCTTGGCCGTCTCCGTTGCGGAGCGCTGCGGCTCACGCAAGGCCCGCACCTCGACAATGGAATGGTTGATCGTCAGGTGCGCCAGGCCGCGACAGCATTCGGTGGCCAGCGGGCGCGGAATCCCCTCCTGCAGAGCGGCTTTAAGCAGCGCATCGACATAATCGGCGACAGCGCTGCGATCATCGATGGTCATCAGCTCGGTCAGAAAGGGATGGGCACGAAGGGCGTTATTCAAAGCCAGGCACCAATGTAGCGCCGTCGACTCCCACGTGTCGTATTCCTTGAAGTCGAGTTTCAGCTGCGCGAAATGTCGGGCGACCAGCGCCCTGATCAACGCTTCCCGGTTGCCGACCTGCTGATACAGCGTCCGCGGCGAGATCTTGAGTGCGGCCGATAGCCGACGGACGCTGAGAGCCTCTATGCCTTCGGTATCCAGGAGGTCCAGGGCGTGCGTGAGGATATCGTCGGCCGGGATCAGCGGCTTGGCCATCGCTGCATCGTACAAGCCCTGAGCGTGCCAACCCCGCACGCTAAGCGCAGTCGCGGCGGATTCCGTCGATCAGATAGTCGATGTGCGTGGCAAAGAGCTCGTCGACTTCCTCTCGAGTCACTCCCGCCGGGTCGCTGCCGGCCAGTCGGCCCCGCCTGCGCGTCGAGTTCGTGCTCGGCGGGTGGTCCATGGCGACGAAACCCACGGTCGCCCAGGTCAACAGCCGGCAGGCGCGCACCGACATATCGGTCGACATGCCGTCGCGGCGCATGCTTTTCAGCAG
This sequence comes from uncultured Actinomycetota bacterium, assembly GCA_963832935.1. Taxonomy (GTDB): domain Bacteria; phylum Actinomycetota; class Actinomycetes; order Mycobacteriales; family Mycobacteriaceae; genus Mycobacterium. Next base: position 301,456 of record CAWHWA010000001.1, on the reverse strand, counting down.
CGGGCGGGATGCTTCCAGATACGCCGGACGCTTCACCTGCAGGAAGAGGCGGCTGTCGGCCGTGTCGGTCAATCGTGCGCGAAGTTGACGGCTCCAGCGGCGCGCATAGTCCGGCCAGGTTTCGTCGCGTTCCAAGTCGGGCGCGAGGTCGTCCAGCAGGTGCTCGGCGACCGCATCGATCAGCGCGTCCTTATTGCCGATTCTGGAGTAGACCGGTGGAGGCGTGACGCCCAAACGGTTGGCCACGCTGCGCATGCTGATCGCGTCCAGGCCGCTCTCGCGCATGATTTCCACTGCGGCAGCGACGATCTGGTCCGCGTCGAGCTCGAGTTCACCAGGCACGGCTACCCTCCTCGCGAGGTCACGGGATAGTCAGGGCGATTTTGCCCACATGCTCACCGGCCCGCATCACCCGAAGCGCCTCGTCGAGCTGCTCCCAGTCGAAAACATGACTGATTTGCGGCTTGATACCGGCCTTGGACACCACGTCGCACATCTCGCGGTGAGCGCGCACACTGCCCACCGTGATTCCGATGACGCGCAGATTATTGAGCATCACCTCGGCGACTGCGATCGATGCCATGTCGAATCCGCTGAGCACACCGATCACCGCGACCGTGCCGCCCATCGCCGCCGCATGCAGCGAATGCGGCAGCGTAGCGGGTCCACCAAGATCGACGACCAACTTGGCTCCGCGCCCCTCGGTCAGTCGCTTCACCTCCGCCTCCCAATCCGGAGTGGTTCGGTAGTTGACGAGATGTGTTGCCCCCAAATCAGATCCGACCTTGAGTTTGTCGTCAGAGGAAGAGGTCAAGATCACGGTGGCACCACGCATGCGGGCGAGCTGCACGGCGAACAGCGACACCCCACCGGTTCCCTGGGTAACCACGACGTCACCCTCACCGATGTTGGCCTCCACCAACGCACTCCACGCCGTCACACCCGCACAGGGGATCGTCGCAGCTTCGACATCGCTGAGGTGCTCGGGGGTGCGGACCAAGTCGGCGACGTCGGCGACGCGGTATTGCTGTAGCCAGCCGTCGCAGCTATCGCCAGGCACCTCCCGCTTGGCTTCCGGTGTGGGCAAGCCGTCGTGCCAGCCCGGGTGAAATGCCCCCATGACGCGATCACCCGACCGCAGCTCGTCGACTCCTGGCCCGATGGCCACCACTTCTCCGGCGCCATCGGTCATTGGCACGCGCGGCCACGGCCCGGCCAACAGGCCCATCAGATTGACGTTGTCGTGGAAGTTGAGGCTCGAGGCGTTGACCTTGACCAGCACCTGCCCGGGGCCGGGCTCGTCCACCGGCCTTTCCACGGTCTGCACGGGCTCGCCGGGCCCGGTCATAACGATGGCCCGCTGACGCTCCGGAATGCTCATGCGATCCCCGCCTCCTGACGTAGGGCTTGCCACTTCTGTTCGGCTGCCGGTCGCCGCGACGGAAGGTGGTCGGTGGGCCAACCTTGCACCGGACGGTATTTCTTGAGCACGTGCCGAGCCAGCACCGACTTGTGCAGTTCATCGGGCCCATCGCCGATCGGCCCGAATCTCGTCATCCGATACCAGGATTCGACGGGCAAGTCCCCGGAATAGCCCAGTGCGCCACAGACCTGGATGGTGCGGTCGAGGACGGCCAGCACCACCTTCGACACATGCGCCTTGATCATCCCCAGTTCGGCCCGGACTTCTGCCGCACCGAAGCGGTCCATTTTCCAGGCTGTCTGAAAGGTCAGCAGCCTGGCTGCCTGAATTTCGGTGTGTGACAGCGCAATATAGTCCTGCACCATCTGATGTTCACCCAACAGCCGGCCGTGTGAACGGCGCGAGACCGCGCGCTCCCCCATAATGTCCAGGGCCCGCTGTGCCTGCCCGAGCCAACGCATCGAGTGATGGATACGGCCGCCGCCAAGGCGTTGTTGCGCCAGCACAAAACCACCCCCGCGCGCACCGACCAGGTGATCGGCGGGCACGCGGCAGTCGGTGAACACAATCTCGGCATGGTTGCCACGCCGGCCGAACTCCGGGTCGGGATGGGCCATCGTCGGGATGTCGCGGATGATGTTCAATCCTGGCGTTCCGGCCGGAACGACGAATATCGAAGCGTGCCGGTGTGGCCGGCCGGCGGGGTCGGTCTCAGCGACCACCAAGATGATGTCGGCGCAGGAAGCGTTGGTGGTGAACCACTTGTGACCGTTGATGATCCAGTCCTCGCCGTCGAGTACGGCGGTGGTGTCGATGACGGTCGGGTCGGCTCCGGCAAGGAACGGTTCGGTCAGCGCGAACGCGCTGGATATCTCTCCGTTGAGGTTGGGATACAACCAGCGCTGCTTCTGTGCATCTGTTGCGCCGTGCGCGAGCAGCTCCATGTTGCCGCTGTCGGGCGCCTGGACCCCGAAGAGCTCCATTGACACCATGCACCGGCCGATGATCTCCGACATCAGGGCGAGCTTGAGCTGTCCTAGCCCCGCGCCGCCCAGGCTGGGATCGAGAAACAAGCCCCATAACCCTTGCGCCTTGACCTTGGCCTGCAGGTGCCGCTTGACCAGCCGCCAGTCGTCGGCCGGGATCTCCGACAGGATGGGCTCCAACGGGATGACCTCGGAGTCGATGAAATCGCGCATCCACGAAAGCTTTTCAGCGAAATCCGGATCCGTCTCGAAGTCCCAGGCCATCGCTTTCCTCACCGTCGGTCGCCTTGCTGGCGACATCGGCACTTCCTTACATGCGATCACAGTGTAATCATGATGTGATGCGTCAGCGCAACGCCGCTGCCCAGACGACTGATCACGCGCTGAATTGACCTGTTGCATGGGCAAGGTCGAGGTACTCCCACACCCGGACGATCAACTCCGTCCCGCACCTGAACCCACACGCTGTATTCGTTCTCGTAGGGTTGGCCGCCGGCAAACAATGCGGTTGCCCGCATCGTGAAACGCGTGGCGCTCATGTCGTCCGATGCCTAGCGATGGCGGCAACCCGGTGTCCGGCCTTCGGGTCGACGGGAAGTAGTCTGCCGTCACTATGACGCCCACGCACCCCTTCGACAGGGCCATCCGGCTCGACGCCCTCGACGGTAACGTCAGGCGCGGCCGGACTCATCCGGAGTGGGCCAACATGGTCGGACCGTTCGGCGGCATCACCACCGCTGTCCTGGTGCATGCCGTCGAGACTCACCCCGACCGCATCGGTGAGCCGTTGGCGATCACCGTGAACTTCGCCAGTCCCCTCGCCGACGGCGACTACGACGTTTCGCTTCGGGCCGCCCGCACCAACCGCACCAATCAGCACTGGATTCTCGAACTCAGTCAGGACGGCGACGTCAAGACGACGGCAACCGCAGTCTTCGGCATCCGACGCGACACCTGGGGCGACACCGAAGTGCGCCCGCCAAGGGTGCCGGCGCCAGAGCAGATTGCTCCCAGTAGCGGTCAGGAGGAAGTCGTCGTTTGGGCACGCCTCTACGACATGCGCTTCGTCGCGGGCGCATTTCCCGCCCCGGGTGCGCCGGCCACCCCGACGTCGACAAGCACCTTGTGGGTGCGCGACCGCGCGCAACGCCGTGTCGACTATCCGGCGCTGGCCGCCCTATGTGACGTGTTCTATCCGCGGGTGTTTCAGCGCCTCGGCGGAGTCGTGCCCGCGGGGACGATCTCGCTGACGACCTACTTCCACGCCGATCAGCAGCAGCTTCACGCCCTCGGCGGTGACTACGTCCTGGCGAGCGCTGACGCCAACCGCTTCTCGCGCGGCCACTTCGATCAGAGCGCGCAGGTGTGGACTCGCGACGGCGCGTTGCTGGCCACCACACATCAGATCGTGTACTTCAAGGGCTGACCGGCGCCCCGCCGCTGTCCAGCTAACGCGTGAATGCCAGGCTTGGCGGGACCGAATCCGCAGGACGGCCGCAGGTTCGCCGGTCGGCTGCTTGGTTAGCAAAGGAATTCCATGACAGTCGACACCATTCTGATCACCGGTGCGTTCGGACAGATCGGCAAGCGATGCGCCCAGCTCCTGCTCGATCGAGGCCGGACCGTAATCGCCGTCGATCTGCGCAACGACAAAACCGTTGCGGTAGAGCAGGAGTTGTCGGCCAACGCGCCGTCCGGGGCACTGATTCCCGCATATGTCGATCTCACGGATGCCGAGGCGGTGCGCGGACTGATCGCGACGCACCAGCCAGGAGCGATCGTTCACCTTGCGGCGCTCCTCGCACCACTGTCGTACCGAAACCCCACATTGGCCAAAAAGGTGAATGTCGGCGGCACCGAAAACCTCCTCGCGGCAGCAGCGGGACTGCCTCGCCCACCGCTTTTCCTGCTGGCGTCCAGCGCCGCGGTGTACGGGTCGCGCAACCCTCATCGCCTTCCAGAGCGGATTACTCCGGACACCGCCGTGAACCCGATCGATCAGTACGGTCAGGACAAAGTGCTGGCGGAGGCGGCAATCCGTGCCAGCGGTCTGCCGTACGCGTTCCTTCGACTCGGCGGGGTCATGTCGCCGGACGCCCAGCTCGAGCATCAATGGTGACTACCTGCTGATCATGCGCTCACTACCAAACGACAACCGCATGCATGCGGTGGACGCGCGCGACGTGGCGCTGGCATTTGCCAACGGTGTCGATCGCGAAGCCACCATTGCCGGCAAGGCGCTGCTCATCGGCGGAAACGAATCCTACGTGGCGCTGCAGAGCGATTTCGAGGGCGACCTGATGACCGCCGTCGGCCTCGGTCGCCTCGGCCCGTCGGCGGGCCTGCCCGGAGACCCTGACGACGACCGCGGTTGGAGTTTCACCGGCTGGTACGACACCACCGAATCGCAAGCGCTGCTTGACTTCCAAGAGCACGACTGGCCCGAAACCATGGCCTGGATTGCCGAGACCCAGGGGAATCTGCGCCTGGTGTTGCGCGTGCTCGGTCCGTTACTGCGGCCGGTCTTGCTCACAGCACTGAAGCTACAGCGCCGCGCGGAGGGACGAGGACCCTACGCCGACCCATGGGCGCTGATCGAAAAGAAATACGGCCCCGGCGCGCTGGCTCACGCCGATCAGCAGCGGACTAGTCGCGCTAAGCGAAGAAGATCGCGGCTTTGCGGATCGTGTCTTCGATAGCCGAACCGGTCCAGCCCTAGAGGGCGTGTGCCTGGACTTGCTGAATGCGCTCCTCACGCGGGAGAACCGGACCGTGCGTCGAGCGATTCGTCGATGCCCAGCTCGGCCAGCCCGACTTGGGTCAGCATCGAGGTGCCGTAGGCGGCGAGCATGAGCTTCTGATCGTCGCTGTGGCCACCGTCGACGAGCATCGCACCGATCAGGCAGATGACCGCCATCTTGTACGCGTTGAACGCGCGATACCAGGAACGGTTCTGCGGCCTGATCCCGCTGACGGTTTCGTAGTGGTCCAGAAGGGCGTCGATGTCCAGCGCGGAAGGGTGACTGGTAATACCGACGGGTTGCATCCAGAGCAGTTCGAGCCAGCCGATGTCGGTGAGGGGATCACCGACGGTCGTCATCTCCCAGTCGAAGACCGCGCTGACCTCACCACCGCTGAATGCGAAGTTTCCCGGCTTCGCGTCCCCGTGCACCAGGGCGACTTTCGGGCAGGGCTGGGGTGTGCTGGCGCGTAGCGCCTCGAGGAGCCGCTCCAGGGCGGGCAGCGAACCCCGCTTGACCCGATCCATTTCGGCTTGCCCAATGGTCGAGTTCACGATGCAGGTGGTTGCCGCCGTCATCGAGCGCGCCGAGCCCGCTCTGTCGGAGGTCGACAGAATGGATTGCCGCAAGTTGCTCGGCCAAACTTTGACACATCCGCACCACCGTCTCGCCGGCGGCGTCGGCAGGTGCTTCCATCTCATAGACGTCACCGCCGACCCGCTCCATCACGAAGAACGGCCGTCCCAGGACGTCGCCGCTGTCCTCGAGCCACAGCGCCCTCGGAACACGAACCGCGCTGTCCTGCAATGCGCGCAGGATCTTGAACTGGCGCGCGAGGTCGTAGGGTTCCAGCAGCGCCGGCGGTTTGGGACGAAGCCGCAGCACCACATCTTGGCTTCCGTTTCGCGTGACGATGGTCAACACCATCATCTCGGCGGAATGCCCGAAGTTCACCCGATCGAGGCCCTCGACACAGACATCGTCGGCATCGGGCAGTTGAGTGCGCAGCCAGCCGGTCAAGCGCTCAGCAACGTTGGCGTCCAGCGTCATTGGCGAACTCCATCGTCCGGCAGCCGCTCGGTCGGGGTCTTGTCCTGGGTGAAGGCCGACATGTCCATCGCCGTCCAGTTCGGGTAACGCCGGTAACCCTGGCCGCCCATCAGCAACTCGAAGATGCCCCAACCGGTGTCGCCGTCGAGGTCAAAGCGCATCAATTGATCCAACGCCATCGAATTCCCCTCGGTCTCGCTGAGTTGCTCGGAATCATTGCTGTCCCATTGGAAGTGGATGAAGTACGCACCGCCACCCAGGTCCTGATACTGGCAGTGCGCCATCGGCAGTCCGTAATACGCGTTGACGTCCTGGTGCGGAGCGTCGGCGGTGACCCGGTAGGTCTCGCCGTCCTCATCTGTGAAGATGAGTACCGCACGGGCGGGCCGTTTGCGGTCGCCGTCGAACTCGACGTCGTGCTCGATTTTCACAAACCGCTTCGATAGCGTGCCATCGCTGTGGGTGATGCCACCGTCTACGTAATTGACTGTGCCATCAGATGATTCGATGATCCAGGCTTCGATCGCGCGGTTTTCGAAGCCGGCGTCGAGCCACAACCAGAAATCGATCTGGTCGGAGACACGCACGCCGAAGGTGCGGTCCCGGCCGCCGTGGAATCCATCGACGCTGATCCGCTCGCCGTCGATCTGCACCCAACCGGTCCACCGGCCCGGCTCCTTCATGTGATACATGTCGGCCAGCATCCGGCCATCTTTGTCGCTGACCTTCATGGGCAACAACTCCCACATCGGGGCGGTGGGTTCGTAATAGAGCTCCCACGCGATGCCGGAATCGTTGGGCTCCACGTCCAGACGCCACTTCTTCAGAGGTTCGACGCAGGTCCAGCGCATGGGCCCGGCACTCAAATCGCCGCGATCGGACCCGCTGGTTGGATGGCCGGCCAGCAGATCCCAGTGCCGGCCGTCGGCCAGACTGACCTTGACGTATCCCAACCCGGTTCCGGTGTTCGGGTTGTTGCCGTAGCCGCTGGCCAGCAGCAAGGTACCGTCCGGCGAGGCGGCGAAGAAGTAGCAGCGGTCCGACCACGTTGGATCGGGATCGTGCACTTGATCGAACGTCGTCGGCAGCTGATGGGTGAATGACTCGTCAGCGGCGCTATAACCCATCAATGCCTTTCTGCTCCGATGACGAAATCTATTGCCATCGAATGATTTCGGAGAGCACGTCACGTCGACGAGAATTTTTGCCAAACCTCGCGCGTCAGATACCCAATGGCTCAACGCATCCCCTAATATCGCCGGCATGGAGCCGAGTCGGTGGTGGGGCGACGACCGCGCGATCCTCGATGACGAGGAGGCGCGCAGGCGTCTTCTGGATGCTGCGGGCCGCTGCATCGTGCGTCGGGGCAACGCCCAGATCCGGATGGCCGAAGTGGCCGAGGAGGCCGGCGTATCCCGCTCGACGGTGTACCGCTACTTCCCCAATCGCGACGAGGTCTCTGCTCGGCCTGATGCTGGCGCGGGTCGACACCGCGCTGGGCGAGTTGGTCGGCGCCCTGCAGCACCCCGACGACCCGGTCGCGCTCGTTGCCCGAGATGGTCCTGGCGCGGGTGGAGTCGGTGGCGGGCAATCCCTCTGAACGAGGCGCTGTTCGCTGCCGAGAGCACCGCGGTCCCCGCGGCCCTGCAGCTGGGGTCTGAACCGGTGGTCGATCTGCTGCTGGCCCACTATGGGCCGCTGCTGCACCGGTGGAAGGAGGCCGGCAAGCTCCACGCTGACCTCGATCCTCGCGCGATCGTCCAGTGGCTGAACACGACGACCCTGTTTTTGCTGGCGCCGGCGTGGCGGCACCGGCTCCGTGGCCGACAAGCGCCAATTCGTCGAGCAGTTCTTGGTGCGGGCCCTGGTGCCACAGATCAGACATTAGCCTCACTTTGTCTGATGTCCAGACATTAAGCTATTTTTGTCCTGACAACCCATTCGCGCCCACTTGCTCGTGGGTCCGGTGGCGCACACAGGATGGACAGTGATGACAAATCCCGTTGAACAGGCCCTTTCCGTTGTCGGCCTGGCAGCTCATCTCGGCCGGGGAATCGGCCGGGTGACCGCAGACGCCATCGTGGGCAGTCGGGCGGGGCTGCCCCGCGCGGTCGGCGATCTCAACACCGCGGCGCTTTCGCGTGTCATGGGTCGTAACGTCAGGTCGATCCGCGTCCTGGCCAGCGACGCGGGGACGTCGTCGCGGGCACGGCTGGTGCTGACCGGCGATGACGTGCCGGAGTCGGTATTCATCAAGATTGCGGCGCAGACCGCCGCAACCCGCTTGATGGGTGAGCTGGGCCGGTTGGGCAACACCGAGGTGCGCTTCTACAGCCAGCTCGCTCCCGAACTCCCGGGAGTCCCGGTGGCCTACGGGGCGGCATTCGACAGGTGGACCGGTCGGTACCTGCTGGTCCTGGAAGACCTGCCCGAGTCCGTGCGTATTTCCCGACACCTTGCACCCGCTGTCCACCGATCAGGCCAGCCTCGTCGTCGAGCTACTGGCCAACCTGCACGGAACCTTCTGGGACCGCATGAACCAAAGCGGACGCGGGCCGCTGAGCTGGCTCTACACGCCGTCGGATGACGTCACCTCGCTGTTGACCGGCTCGCTGATGACGACCTCGATGAAGCGCCTGGCCGAGCGGACCACGATACCGGTGGAAAACGGTCGATTCATCGCCGAGAACTACCGCGCCGTCGCCGCGGTGATCGACACTCCTCCGCACACGGTCATGCATGGCGACGCTCATCCGGGCAACATGTACTTCCGCGATGGCGAGGCGGGACTGTTGGATTGGCAGGCCGTGCGGCGCGGACATCCGTCCCGCGAACTGGCCTACACCCTGATCACCAGCCTGACACCGGAAGACCGCCGTACCGACCAGCGCGAGCTGCTCGACGTCTACCGGCAGGCGCTGGCCGCCGCCGGTGGACCCGACCTGGACCGCGAAGACCTATGGCTGCGGTACCGGCAAGGCGCGCTCTACGCGTATGTCGCCCCGCTGATCACCGCGGGAATGGGCGGAATGCAGGTCGAAGCCATCGCCATGGAGGGCTTGCGACGCGGCGTCGCGGCTCTCGACGACCTCGAAACCGTTGCCGCACTGAAGGGTTCGCTGTAGGCGTGGTTAGCGGTCGATCCATCCCATTTGCGCTTCGGCGTGATGGCCGCCGACCGCCGGGGTGAGTTGGTCAAGCCTGGCCAGCTGCTCGGGTGTGAGTTCAACGCTGTCGGCGCCAACGTTTTCCTCAAGCCGCGCAACCCGTTTGGTCCCCGGAATGGGCACGATGTCGGGTCCCTTCGCCAGCAGCCAGGCCAGGGCAACCTGGGCTGGAGTAGCGCCGATGTCGACGCTGATGTCGCGCAGCTCGTCGGCGCTGCTGAGGTTGTGGCGGAAGTTCTCGTCGAAGAACCGCGGGTTGGTCTTGCGGAAGTCGCTGTCGGGAAGCTCCTCGGTGGAACGGATCGCACCGGTGAGGAAGCCGCGGCCCAGCGGAGAGTAAGGGACGAACCCGATTCCCAGTTCGCGCAGGACCTCCAATATCCCGTCCTCGGGATCGCGGGTCCACATTGAATATTCGGATTGCACGGCCGAGATCGGATGCACGGCGTGGGCGCGGCGGATGGTGTTCACGCCCACTTCGGAAAGTCCGATGTGGCGGATCTTGCCGGCGCCGACCAGCTCGGCCAGCGCCCCGACGGTGTCTTCGATCGGGGTGCCGCGGTCGAGGCGGTGTTGGTAGTACAGGTCGATGTAGTCGGTCCCCAGCCGTTTCAGTGATCCGTCCACTGCGACGCGGATGTTGTCGGGGCTGCTGTCGAGGCCGTCCCGGCCGGTGTGGGAGATCAGGCCGAATTTGGTCGCCAGCACCACCTGATCCCGGCGCCCCGGCAGGGCGCGGGCGAGCAACTCCTCGTTGATGTAGGGGCCGTAGACCTCGGCGGTGTCGATCAACGTGACGCCCAGATCGAGAGCGCGGTGAATCGTGCGAATGGACTCGGCGTCGTCAAAGCCGCCGATGGAGTAGGCGGCGGACATCCCCATCGCGCCCAAGCCGATACGACCGACCTGCAGATCGGCGAGGTGAGCCTGTTTCATGGCACGTTCTCCTGTCGTAGGCGCGGTTTCGTGCGGTCGCGGCGAGAGCTGCCCGGGTACCGTGGCGCTGTGTACCGCGTCGAGCTTCCCCGATCTGATGGGCCACGCAAACACCGCACGTCCGGTCCGCAATCTGGCGGTGGATTACTACCGGGTATCGGGCGTGGTCCTTATTGTGGTGGGGCACTGGCTGGCCGGAAGCGTGACCTACTACGACGGACATTTCGGTAGGCAGAATCCGCTTGTCGACATGCCCTGGACCCAATGGCTGACCTGGCCGCTGCAGGCTGTCCCCACCTTCTTCCTGGCGGCAGGCTACGCAAGCGCGGTGTCGTGGGCGCATCGGCGCGACACCTTCGGAGTATCGCGCCAGACGTGGCTGCGGCATCGACTGTCCCGAGTTCTCGGCCCGACCGCGGCGTACGCCGCGGTGGTGTCGGTGGGCGTGGTAGTGCTGGGCGCGTTGCACGTGGGCAGTTCCACGATGGAATATGCGGGTTGGGCGGTAGGGATGCACCTGTGGTTCCTCGTCGTCTACCTCATGGTGGTCGCGCTGACACCCATTGCCGTTGCCGCACAACGCCGTTGGGGCCTGTTGGTGCCGGCAGCACTCGCCGTCGGCGTCGCGTTGGTAGACGTTGCCACGCTCGGCGCCCACCTGCCCTACCTGGGCTGGTTGAACTACCTGCTGTGTTGGGGCGTGTTGTACCAGCTCGGAATAGCTTGGCACGACGGACTATTGGCGGGATCGCGACCCGCGCTGCTCGCTGCGGTATCGGCGATCACGCTGGCGCTGCTGATCTGGCTGAAAATTTATCCGGTCAGCATGATCGGCGTTCCCGGCCAGACCGTGGACAACACCACGCCACCCAACGTGGCGTTGTTGGCGTTCGGCTGCGCGCAGACCGGGTTGGCGATGACACTCGCGCCCGCGCTCAACCGGGCACTGCGCGCCCGCCCGGTACGGCGCCTGCTGACCGTCGCCAACGACAACGTGATGGCCCTCTACCTGTGGCACATGATTCCGGTGGTGATCGTGGCGATCATCGGCTACCCCGCGGGATTATTGCCGCAACCGACCGAAGGTAGCGCGCAGTGGTGGCTGGCGCGGCTGGAATGGGTGGCCATCCTCAGCGTCGTGACAGCCGTCGAGCTAGTGCTGTTGTGGTGGGGACGACGCTTCTTCGCCGCCCCGCTGCCCACGCTCGGTATCCCGTTCGCGGAACGCTGGGGCGAACCGGTCATGCTGGCCGGAGCCGCGATGGCGGCCTACGGTCTGGCGTTTGTCGCCGCCGCCGGCTTTGCTCCGGACGGGCACCTTCCCTTGGTGACCGCCCTGGTCTTCGCAGCAGGGGTGATGCTGGTCGCGATTTGTCCCAAACAGGTCAGCCCGCAGCCCGCCCATCCCGCGGCTAGGACCGGATGAACTCCGGCACGTCCGCTTGATGGCCCCGGATTGCGTGGTGAACCTGCCTTACCGTCCTCCAAAGAGGCTGTAACGCAGGCGCTTTCGTAACACATCCGGATAGCTCCGGCAGCGCCCATCGGGTCAGGTTGACCACTCGTTTTGCATTACTTGTATGGGTAGCCTAACCTAATGCGGAATGCGATAGAAAGGCATGCCGTGACACTGACGTTGCCGATTGATCCGCACGCCGATCCGTCCCGGCGCGCGTGGCTCCCCTGCCCCAGCTGCCACTGGGGCCGCGACAAATGTGCGGAGTGCCGCAGCAGCCGCAATTGCCGTTCGCATTGGCAATACCTGTTGAGCAATCACGCGACGCGGATCAACCTGCAATGCCCGGGCTGTGCAACCTTGTGGTCAATCGACACCCGCAATCGCTAGAAGCCCGTCCTCACATCGCCCGTTGTCGGCGGGCTAGATCGGGCCGCGAGGCGCTTTACGACGGCTAGCTTTGTCGCATGACTGAGCCGAATCACCCGCAGCCACAACATGTATTCGAGACCGTCGACACGATGGATCTCGACAAGCTCGCCACTCTCTTCACCGAAGATGCGCGGGTGACGTTCGGCAATGAGCCGCACGTATGTGGGTGCGAGTGCGATCAGAGATGGTGTCAAAGGCTTCTTCGACACCATCGCGGGAATTCAGCACACCCTCGTTAGAGTCTGGCGAGTCGGCGATGACACGATCGCCCATGTTGACGCTAAGTATCAGCGGAAAGACGGCACCCACATAACACTGCCCGCCGCTACCGTTTACCACGCGGATGGCGACGGAAAAATCGATGACTACCGCGTATTCCTCGACGTGACGCCGATCTACGTGTGACGCAACGACTTAGGCCTCGGCGAACGTACCGTCCGGCAGGGGACGCCGGCAGACCGCGTACGCCTCGTCGGCACTGAGCCCGAACAGCCGCAACACGTTTTCGGTGACGATGTCGGCGGCATGCGCGTCGTCGCGGGCCGGGTCGTCGCGCAGCAGCTTTCCCAGGCCGAGCAGCGCACCGCCGGCCATGGCGAGGGCGAGCTCCGGGTCGTCAACGTGGAATCTGCCGGCGTCGACGCCGGCCTTGATGTCACGCAGCGCGCGGGGAGCCAGGCCGCGTTCGGACGACAGCAATGCCGTTCCGTGTGCCAACAGAATTTCGCTCTCCTGCGGGCGCTGACGAAACAGCCGGCCGGTCAGCCGGAAACTGGTGGCAAAGGTTTCGGCCGGATCCTCGATCGACTCGGTGAGGCGATCCAGCATTGCCCCGTGGGCGTCGAGCACGTCGGCGACCGCGGCCTCGAACAACTGCTCCTTGCTGTCGAAGTGGTTGTAGAACGAACCCATCCCGACGTCGGCGGCCTGGGTGATCTCCAGAACCGGCACGTTGACCTTGCCGTCGGCGATCAACCGTTGCGCGGCCCTGATCAGCGCAGCCCGGGTGCGCTGCTTGCGCCGCGCCAAGCCATTGGGCGGGTCGGCTTCGTCGGGCATCGCGCTCATCTCAGAAGAGTATGCATCACTTTTGAGGATTTCGTCAGAAGTCTTGACTGAGCAGTGACACATATGTGACGATTTCGTCAGTTATGTTGCCTCAGACGGAACGCACGCACCGGGACCTGCACAGCGAGCAGGGAGCACTCCCCGGCGAACACATCGGTCGGTCACGAAATCCGGTGATCAAGGCCGTCGACATCGCGTGGCTGGAGTTCGAGAAGCCCGACCTGACGCGCTGCGAGGCGTTCGCGCGGGCCTTCGGTTTTCAGGCGGCACAACACCGTCCGGACGAAATCCAGCTGCGCGGCACCCACGCGGGTGCACCGTGCGTGATCGTGCGGCGGGGGCCGCGAACACGATTCAGCGGCGCCGCCTTTCGGGCCGGGGACGAGGCCGACGTGCTGCGGCTGGCCGACAAATCCGGCATTCGCGCGCGGCCGCTGCCGCAGACCCTGGGCGGACTGTCGGTCGACCTGATCGACCCCAGCGGGATGCCGGTCCGTGTGGTCGCCGGCATGCACGAGCTGCCGGAACTACCGGGCCAGCAACCCCACACGTTCAACGTCGGCGACAACGCGCAGCGCATCAATGTCAGCCAGCGTCCCGCACGCGTCCCCGCTCGGGTGCAGCGCCTGGGCCACCTGGTGGTGCAGACGACGAAGTATCTCGAAACGCTGAACTGGTATCTGGACAACCTGGGGATGGTCGTCAGCGACTTCTTGTTCTTTCCCGGGCAGCGCGAACGAGGACCGACCATGAGCTTCATCCGCTGCGATCGCGGATCGGCGGCCACCGATCACCACACCCTCGCGGTGGCGCTGGGCCCGGCGAACCGTTACGTCCATTCGGCTTATCAGGTCAGCGATCTCGATGCCCTGGCCGCGGGCGGCGAATACCTGCGGGAGCGCGGCTACTCACGGTCGTGGGGAATCGGCCGGCACATCCAGGGCAGTCAGATCTTCGACTACTGGCGCGATCCCGACGGCTTCCTGGTCGAGCACTTCGCCGATGGTGACCGGTTCGACAACACCGTCGAACCCGGCTGGGCACCGTTCAGCGCGTCCGGGCTGGCCCAGTGGGGGCCACCGGCGACCAGAGACTTCCTCGGAACCGATCTGAAATCGGCTCGCCACGAGCTGGTTTCGATGATTACCGCACTTCGCGCCCGCAACGAGTTCGATATCAGCCGTCTCATCGGCCTACTGAAAGTACCCACATCATGACCATTTCCGTCCTGCGCACTGCCGACGCCTGGTGGCTCAAAACCGAAGCCGGGGCCGCGAAGATCGACACCACCGCGACCACCACCGCTGCACTGCTGTCGAATCGGGCGGCAATCGACGCCGCCACCACCGCGGATGCCGTCGCGGTCGACGATCTCACGCTGCTGTCACCGGTGACCCGGCCGTGCCGGGTGGTGGCCCAAATGACCAACTTCGAGTCGCACGTCAAGGATGCCGGCATGGACCCGGCATCGGTTCCGCTGACGTTCTTCCGCAAAGCGTCGGCATCGATCAACGGCCCATTCGACGACATCGTCAAACCCCCCCACGTCCAGCTGCTCGACTACGAGGTGGAGATCGGGCTGGTGATCGGACGCGCAATTCCGGTCGGCACCACCATTTCCGAGACGAATTTGGCCGAGTTCATCGCGGGACTGGTCGTCACCAACGATGTTTCCGCCCGCGACGTCCAGCTTCCGCAAACCCAGTTCTACGAGGCCAAGTCCTATCCGACGTTCACCCCGGTCGGACCGGAACTGGTGTTGCTGACGGCCGAAGAGCTCAGGCGCTTCGGCGATCTGCGGCTGCGCTTGAACGTCGGTGGCGTGGAACGGCAGAACGCGCTCGTCGACGGGGACATGTTGTACCGGCCACTGCAGGCGCTGCAGTCGCTCACCCAATTCCAGGAACTCGCCCCGGGCGACTTGTTGCTCACCGGCACCCCGGCCGGCACCGCGCTGAGCGCCCCGCCCAAGCCGCTGGCGATGATCGGAAACCTGTTGCCGACGAATCTCAAATGGAAGGTTTTTTTCAGTCGTCAAGCCGGCAACCCGAAGTATCTAGCGCACGGCGACGTCGTAGAGGCGTCGATAGCCACCGACGACGGACTCATCGACCTCGGAACTCAGCGCAATACCGTCCGATTCGCATGAGCGCTAAGGCTATTCGCCGCGTTCCCGTCGTCATCGTCGGCGCCGGGCCGACCGGCATCACCGCCGCCACATTGTTGGCGCAATACGGCGTGGACAGCATGCTCCTCGATCGCTGGCACGGCGTGTACCCCCAGCCACGTGCGGTACATCTGGACGACGAGATCTACCGTGTCATCGCCCGGCTCGGCATTGCCGAAGAGTTCGCGGCGATTTCGCGGCCGACGCTGGGTTTGCGATTGCTCGACGATCGGTTCCGGGTTCTCGCCGAGTTCACCCGTGACGCCTCCCGCAGCCGGAATGGCTTCCCACAGGCCAACATGTTCGACCAACCGGAGCTCGAGACGCTGCTGCGGGCAAACCTCAAGCGCTACCCGCACGCCCAGCTCCGCGGCGACGCCGAAGTGACCGATGTGACCGACACCGGAACCCACGTGCGCATCACCTTCACCGACCGTGCCGATGGCACGGTTCATCGGGTCGATGCCGATTATCTGCTGGGTTGCGACGGCGCCAACAGCATGGTGCGCACCCGAATGGGCTCGGAAATAAACGATTTGAACTTCAAGCAGCGCTGGCTGGTCGTCGACGTCGCCACCGGCGCCGACCTCCAGCAGTGGGAAGGCGTGCACCAGGCATGTGATCCGGTTCGCGCGGGAACCTACATGCGCATCGGCGCATCCCGCTACCGCTGGGAGTTTCAATTGCTGGCCGGCGAATGTGCCGATGACTTCGCCACCCTGACCGCCCTGCGACCACTGATCAGGCCGTGGACGGCCGATGTCGGGGACCGCGAGCTGACACTGCTGCGCGTCACCGAGTACACGTTCCGCGCCCAGATCGCCGAGCGGTGGCGCCGGCGGAACATCTTCATCCTCGGCGACGCGGCACACCTCACTCCCCCATTCATCGGCCAGGGCATGGGGGCAGGGGTGCGTGACGCGATGAACCTCGCCTGGAAGATTGCCGGGGTCCACCACGGCGCCCTTGCCCCGGACGTTCTGGATACCTATGAGCAAGAACGCAAACCACACACCCGGCACATGATCCGGTTGGCGCTCAACGTCGGTCGCGCGATGACCGGCGGCGCCCGGGTAGGCAACGCCGTTCGCCGCGTGGTGCTGCCCCGGCTGCGACTGATCCCCGGTCTGCGCGACAAGGTCATCGACTCCACCACACCGGCATTGCCTACCTCTGCCCTGGTGTGCACATCGCGCCGACCCCGCCAACTCGGCGGCACGCTGTGCCCCAACCCGCAGCTGCGCGATGGTCAACGGCTCGACGACGTGCTGGGAACAGGTTTCGCCCTGATCACCACTCGCGGCCTGGGCGTTGCCGACGAGGCGGCGCTTGGGCAGCGCGGCATTGTCGTGCTGGTAACTCAGCCGGGCGATGCGCTCGCGCAATGGCTGCGCGGCGGCCGCGCCACGGCCGCGCTGATCCGCCCCGACCGGACGGTCATGCGCGCCGGGCGCGACGTCTCTGCGCTGTGCGCATGGGCGTCCAGCGTCGTTGCTGGCCGGTTCGGCCAGGCACTTACGCCGGCCGGGCGACGATGACAGGGATCCGGACCGAGGGCAGATCGCGACCTTCGCGCGTACACGGCTAGATCTGGTGGCGCTGCAGTCGCGCGATAGCCCAAAACGGTAGGGCCACGAACAGCGTGCCACCCACCAAATTGCCCACCGTGGTGATGCAGATGTTGGTGAGCAGCCCGTCATCGCCGAACCCCCAGCTGATCCCACCACGGGGCGCGGTGGGGTGAAAGAGGTTGAGCAGCAACGGGAGACCGAGAAAACCGACGTTAGCGATGACATGCTGAGTCCCGCCGATCACAAAGGCGAACGGGCCGTAGAACGCAAAGGCCATCCGCGCGACGTCGCTGCGCGCCTTGAAGTACATGCACATCGCGGTCTGCAGGAACCAGGTGCACACCACCGCAAGCAAGAACGCCGTCCAGAAGGGTTGGCCTGCTTTCAACGCACCAACGGTTGCCGCCCGCTCGGCGAACGCACCCAAGTACGGGCCCCCGGCCGCGCCGCAGACCGTCACGAATACCAGTGCGCCCGCGATGTTGCCAACGAGGCCAATCGCGACCAGAAACACGTAGGTGCGCAGCTTCATGCTGCGTTTGAGCACGGCGAGGAACCCAGCGGCCATGTCCGCGGTGATCAACGACATCCCGGACACCAGGATCAGAACGAAGGACATGCCGAACGCCAAGCCCATCACCAGGCTTGCGATGCCGGGTGTCTTGACGCCGGTGCTCACCACCAATGCCAGCAGCGCTCCGAACGCCACCATCGCGCCGCCCACCAGGGAGCGCAGGAAAAACGCCCAGGGATGCGTGGCCTTCTCCACGGCCATGGCGGCCACCCGATCCACCATGGCACCGACGCTCAGTGGCTCGAACGGGTCATCACTAGGCTGGCTGGTGGTCACCCCAGAAGGCAAGCCGGTCAACGTGTTCTGCGTCGACACTTGTCTCTCTCGCTGCGGCGCCTGCGCGTCGATCGTCATCGGTGTTGACCTTCCCTGAAGTTGCTGATTGCCTTGACGACCCCCGTGATGTGCTCCTCGCTGAGCTTCTCCCCCTCAAAGACGAGGTTGAGCAGAACCTTGAGGTCGAGCATTTGGTGCAGATAGACCAGACATGGCGGGCAGTCCTCGAGATGTTTGGCCACAATCGGACCCCATTGGTCCGGATCGGAGTCGACCAGATCGTCGACCAGACGGACGAAATCAACGCAGTCGATCGCGGGAATTGTGTTGTCGTAGATGGTCATTGGTGGTACCGCTTCTCCAGTTCGTTGCGGAGGTTGCCCCGGGCGCGGTACAGAAGTGCGCGCTGCGCCTCAGCGGATAGTTCGAGAATCTCGGCTGCCTCTTCGCCCGAGGTGCCGACGAGATCACGCAGGATGATGAGCTGCCGCTGCCGTTGGGGCAGCGCGTCCAAAGCCGCCCGCACGTAGCCGATCAGCTCCTGTGCCACGGTTCGGTCCTCCGGGAGAAAGCGCCGTGACGGCGGAAGACTCCAATGCCCGGCCTCGGGGTGGCCGGCGGGATGCATACGGTCCGACAGTGGGTCGGCGCCGGCGGCGCTGAGCACCTCATGATCGCGAATCCGAGACTCCCGGCGCCGGTGCCGGGACGTGGTGTTCTTGACGATTCCGAACAACCAAGTGCCCACCGACGAGCGGCCCTCGAAAGACGCCGACGACTGCAAGACCTGTACCCACGCTTCCTGCACCGCTTCTTCGGCCACTGTCGCCGAATCCACCATTGTGCGAGCGAAATTCACCATCGGCCGATGAAAGTCGCGGACCAAATTGGCCAGCGGTATCCCGCCGACCACATACTGAGTGCCCTCCGGTGGCACCGCCACCGGGGTCACCATCGACCCAAACTCAAGCGCATCTTCCTAGTTCCCAGCGCAGTTGCGCCTCCGACGGCGACTGCACGGGGATGAACGCCGCCTCCCGGTAGCGTCGACTGGCCGAAGTCCTGCTCGCGTACCCCTTGCCGCCCGCGGTTCGGATCTCTAAATCGGCACTGGCGCTGGACAGTTCGGCAGCAGCAAGGCGCAGTGACAGCAGGTCTTTCTTCGTCGGAGTCTTCGCCCCACCGACTGCGGCGGCCAAGTCGGCCAACGTCACCTCCGCCGCGGCGAGCTTCTCCGTGATGACGTCGACGTCGGCGGCGAAAACCGAGTTGACCCCGGTGAGCCCGAGCTTGCTCTGCTCGACGGTAGTCCTGGTCAGCCCCAGACACATGGCCGACTGCAGGACAAGGAAAGTCGGTCGCACCGTCTGCAGAAACTCGTGGAAGTCCGTGGACAGCACCTGTTCGGAACTGACATGTGCGTCTTCCAGCTTCAGATACGACGAAGCGGTGCTTCCCATTGCCAACAGGTCGAAGTGATCACCGATCACAATGCCCGGGGTATCCAGCCGAAGAGCCACGATCAACTTCTCGCCGGCATCGGTGCGCGCCGCGGTAATCATCGTCGAGTCGGAATACAGGTTGCTGGCCCACCTGATTGAACCGCTCAGCCGGTAGCCGCCCTCGACTGGTGCAGCGGTCAGATCCAGGCTGCCGCAGCCGGCCGCATCCTTGAACGCCGACGCCATTCCGGTCACTCCCAAGGTGGTGCCGGAAATCAGCGGCTGGGCCGCCGCGAGGCTGAATGGCGTTGCCGCCGTGAGGAGATACTCCACCGCCATCCGGTTGGCCCACACCGAGAATCCCGTGCTCATGCACTCTCCGGAGATCCGGCCGATCACATCGGCCATCTGCGGGAGCCGTCCGTCGGTGTTTCCCGGCGCGCCGAGGCCAAGCAGACCGGCGGCACCGAGCCGAGTGAAGCTGCGGCGGGAGGTTTCCTCGCCACGGTCCAACGTGCCGGCATGTGCACGAATGTCTGCCAGCAGCTCCGGATCGAGCCGCTCGACTGCGGCGTCCACGGTTGCGGTCACGGCAGTGCCTCCTGTTCGGTTGATGGCGCTGGTGATTTCGTCGCGCGGTCCGTTCCAGTCAATGTGTTTGCCACGGTTGGTTTCCCATCGAGAGGACTAGCCGAGGACAAGCGTCGAGTCGACGCTTGCCGGGCGACGGAACGTGTTCACCACGGGCGACCAGGCGATCGCGTTGTCATGGATCTCCTTGAGTGTCTCGTCGTCGGTGTCGCCGGCCAACGACACCTTGCAGCGGACCGCGCTGAAGCCGAGCACCTTGCCGTCCGGCGTGTCGCCGACTCCCCACACCGCGGAGATGTCGATGTCGCCCTCCATCTCGACCTCGATCTGGGTGAGCCGCACGCCGCGGTGCGTGGCGTTGGCCAGCAAGCCGACCGAGATGCAGGACCCCAAGGCGGCCAGGGCGGTTTCGGAGGGATTGGGCGCGGAGTCGTCGCCGAGTAAAGCCGGCGGCTCGCCGACGAGCATCGGTACCAGGTCGCGCACATAGGTCATGTTGCGAAACCCAGCCTCGCAAATCGTTTTGGCTTTCAGGGTCTTCTTGCCGGTGGTGGGGTTGGCCTTGGCGTTACACGACAGTCGGTCGAGCCCTTCCGCGTCGATGACGAGCGCGTCGGTCATGGAGTTCCTCCGTTTCTCGCTGATTTTGGTCTCCACGCCGTTAGTGCTCGCGCGGACGCCGGTGCGTGACGGTCGGTTGGATTGATTTACCGAGACGACACGAAACATCACATGCCTGAAACGCCGCGGCCGCGGTGGCTAGCGGCGCGCCGGCGAGATTTGCTCAGCCGAACAGACTTTGCCCGATGTAGTGGCCTTCCGCAGGTGCGGGCGGCACAGCGAAGATAGCTGATCCGATATGGCGAATGTACTCGTTGAGCAGATCGTTGGCGCCGAGCCGGTTCTGCAGGCGAATAAAATCTTGCGGATCTTTTTGGTACGAAATGAACAGCAATCCGGCGTTGAGTTGGCCATTGGGGTCGAGGCCATCGGTGTAGTTGTACGGCCGTCGACGGATCATGATGCCGTCATTGTTTTCCCGGGCCGCCAAGCCGACGTGTGACAACGGATCGATAAGCGGGTTGCCGTCGGCGCCTTTCGCGCTGAAGTTCGGCGTGTCGAATTCGGCCTTGCCGCTCAGCGGCGCCCCTTCCTCCTTGGTACGGCCGAAAATCTTCTGCTGGTTGCCGATCCGGTCGACGTCCCACGTCTCCAGCAGCATCCGGATTTTGCGGACCACCTGGTAGGTTCCGCCGTTCATCCAGGACTGGTCGCTGTTGTCGACCCATACGTAACGGGCGTACTCCGCCTCGCTGGTGACGTTGCGAGTACCGTCCTTGAATCCCAAGAGGTTTCGCGGAGTCTGCTGACCGGGGCCGGCCGAAGCTCGTCCGAAGCCCAGCACGGCCCAGAACGGCGACACGATATTGCGGCCAAGGCGGGCCAGGTTGCGGACGGCGTGGTAGCAGACCTGCGGGTCATCGGCGCAGGCTTGTACCGACAGGTCGCCACCGTGCAACCGGGGATCCAGGTTGTCTCCGTTGAGCGGCGGTAGATCGGTAAACGCCGCGGGACGCCGCGCGCCCAGTCCGAACCGATCGCCAAACAGCGACGGCCCCAACCCAATCGTGGCGGTGAGACTGGCGGGGCTGAGCCCGTAAGCCTCCCCGGTATCGGTGGGAGGTTGCACTTCGACCTGCGGCTGGACAGTTCCGACGGGCTTGCCCTGCTGCAGGACAGCGACCGCCGCCGACCAGCGTGCCAGCAGCGCTTGCAGATCGGCGCGACCGGCGCTAGAAGCCAGCGAAAACGACATGAATACGGCGTAACGCTGTGGGAGCGTGGCGATTCCGCCCTGGTGGACCTGGCCGTAAAAGGGGTAGCTACGACGCAAGTCCACGGTGTCGTCTTCGTCACCACGATGCGCGGCCGCGGATGCATAGCCCGCGAACCCGCCACCGACGGCGCCGACGGCGGTCCCGGTGAACCCGGCTACCATCGCGCCGCCGAGCATGCGCCGGCGCGATACCGCCGCGGTATCTGCCGGCGTCTCGGCGTTGTCGGCGGGTTGAGCCAGCTCGTCGTCAGCCATTGTCAGTTGGCGGAGACCACTTTTTGAGCGACCGTGGACAGGCTCTGGTGCAGCGGCTGAATCACCGCGGTCAGTTTCGGCGCATCGCTGGCCTGCAGTGCGGGCGTGTACGTCCGGTAACCGCCCAGCGCCGACGGATCTCGGTAGCCGTCCAGCAGGCTCAATACCACCCGGAATTGCTGATCGATCTGGTTGACCAGATTGGCGTCGATCTTCTCCAGCCCCGGCCGCAGCGAAGCGTAGGCCTGTTGAGCGCCTTCGACATTGCCCGAAAAATCGACCAGGTCAATGTGACTGAAGGCCTCTTCTTCGCCGGTGATCTTGGTGTTTTGCACCTCTTCGATCAAATCGCTCGCGCCGTTGGCCAGATCCTCTGGCTTGTATTGCAGAGTGGCGACCACGTCTTTCAATTTGCCGACGTTACCGACCAATTCGGTGCTCAGAGCCTTGGTGCCAGGAGTGATCGCGCCGCCCTGCCAGAGGTCGCGCTCGATCGCGTGAAAGCCCTTCCACCCGACTTTGGCATCGACGGGAGTCGACGCGCGCATGTCGATCAGATAGTCCAGGCTGCCCGCGTTGTCGCCGACCGCGAAGCCCGGCAGGACGAAACCCTCCACGGTGGATTCCGCACGCTCGTAGAACAGTCGGGCTTTGGCATAAGCCGCCTTCGAGGCGTCCAGGTTGCCCGACTGTATCGCCGCGTCGAGTGCCTTCACGCCGTCACCGAGCTGACCGACCTGATTGACGATGTACGTTGCGTAGTCCTTGGTGCCTTGGCTGAGGATGCTCGCCACCGTGCCCGTCGGCCCTGGTGGAGCCTGACCCGTCACCGTCAGCGTTTGATATTCGGCGCTCGCGCCGGGGCAATACAGCTGATAGGAGCCGCCGTCCAAAGTGACGGTAAACGACACCGGATCCAGGCCGGGCGCGAGGTTCTCCTTCTCGCCGACGATGCGCTGGTCCCTGAGCAACTCCATTTCGGTGATGCCCGGCGCGCTGGCGTTGACCACGGTGAAGGTCACCGGCCCGGCCGGCACGCTGGTCGTGTTCAGCGCGCAACCATCTTTTCCGGCGTTGTTGGCCATCGTCACCTTGACCGCATTGGTTCCTCCACTCGTTGACGGGCTGGAGTTGCCGCTCGAGTGGCTGCACGCGGTCGCGGCCAGCGCCGCGACGGCGACCAAAGCCGGTGCGGTCAGCCAGAATTCACTAGACCGCCACCTTGCCCGGGCGGTGCGATTCGCTATCAATCGTTTTCCTCTCCTGGTCGGCTCGCGTGTTGCCGCGGATCGAGATTATGGCGCCAAGGGCGCAGGCCAGCGCAAAACAGGCTAGTACCAACGGAAGCCAGACTCGCCATAGCTGGCTCTCCGCGTGTTTTTGGGCACCTACCGCGATCTGGGCAGCGGTCGACTGGTCGTCGGCACTGGCCGTGGACCAATCGGTCGGCAGCCCGCCAAGGCTGACGGTCTTGGCCCCGGTCAGCCCCCCGCCGGTCAGGATCGCCGTGCGGTTGCTCGTCGCTTGCGCACTTACCACGGAATCACTGTGCGCGAGCACGGTGTACACGGTGGTCGTTGCCCATTGCCCCAGAAACGGCCCCGGCGTGCGGCCAACCGCGAGACCGACCGGCAGCCGGCCCCCGGTCATACTTAGCAACTGATCCAAGGTAACTGCCGGCGCACCATCGGCCCCCTCGGCCTCGGAAGCCTGCCATACCTGTACCGGCAAGCCGTCCACGGTTTGGTCGCCTGGCGGGGCAAGCGGGATGCTGCGTTCGTTCCCGATGCCCTCGGAGACGATCAGCGTGCGGCCCTGCGGGCCCCCGGCCAGCGACACCCGGGCGGTGTGGCCGGCCCGGTCGGTGACGGTGCGAGTCCGCGCGTCGGATGCGGTGCCGCCGGCGGGCACCACGATCGTCAGCACCGCCGCGACGATGACCAGCACCGCCGAGGTCGCCGCCAGCAACCGGCACCGCGTTCGCGGCGCCGCGGCAAGGCGCGACGGCCAGAGGAAGACGACAAGCACGGGCACCGCATAGAGCAGCCAGCCCAGCACCTCGATGAGGCGAGGATCGGTGGGTATTCCGAACAGGCCGGCAAGCAACGCGCCCAGGACCGACTGGCTCGGTGCCCAGGCCGAGAAGTCGAGCACCTGCTGCTGACCGATCGTCACCCACCCCGCCTCGTGAGCGGTCCGCAACGCGCCCAGCACCAGGCCGGCGGCAATCAGCACCAGAAAACACTCCGGTGACCCGGAAGAAGCGGCCGAGGTTGAGCTTCAGACCGCCGAAGTACAGACCGATGCCCAGCACGATCGACGCGCCGATCCCCACGGCGCCGCCCAGCACGGCGAACCATCGGTTGCCGTGCGACGTCTCCGCGGCCGCCAGCAGGAACACCGACGTCTCGAAGCCCTCCTTGAGCACGGCAAGGAACGCCATAGCAACGAGTGCCAGCGCGCCGCCACGGTTCAGCGCCTGTTGGGCTTCGCGCTCGAGTTCGCCCTTGAGCCGCGGGGCGTTGCGGTTCATCCAGATGATCATCGAGGTCACGAACACCACGGCAATGCCGTTGATGACCGTCTCCATCATCTCCTGCTGGGCTTGCGGCAGCGTCGCCGAGAACAGATCCAGGCCGACGCCAACCGCAATGCTGATCAGCACGGCCAAGACCACGCCGGCAAACATCGGACGGGTCGATTGGCCATTTCGCTTGAGGAAGGCGGCAACGATGCTCACGATGAGCGTTGCCTCCAGGCCTTCACGCAGGCCGATGAGGAACGTGCCGAGGAAAACGCCGAATACGCCCTGCATGCATCCGATTCCTGTCCCGTGGATCGGGACCTTCGACTTAGCCTAACCTAACTTTCTGTAGCGATTAAGCCGTGGTTTCTGGCGAGGATGACGGCCACGGACCCCACCGGAGCTGCTGGTCCGATGTCACATCCACCAACGTTGCACCGTCATAGATGTCATGAATTCCATCTTGTACCGCGTGTGTTTATTTGTGCTGACGCTTACGGGCGTGTTTGTCGGCTGCTGGGCGTACTTTGCTCCCCGGAGTTGGTACAACACCTTTCCCGGTATGGGCCTGAGATGGCTTCCTATTCTCGGCCCGTACAACGAGCATCTCGTCAAAGACGTCGGCGCGATGTACCTGGCGCTGACTGCATTGAGTGCACTGACGCTCGTCTATCTCTCAAATCGGACGCTACGGATTGTCACCGCGCTGAGCTGGACGACGTTCAATTTGTTGCATCTGATCTATCACCTGCCGATGCTGCACATGTACGGAGCCCGCGACGCCACCCTCAACGCGATCGCACTGGGCGGGGTTCTGCTTTGCTCAGCGGCGCTGGGTCTGCCCGCCCGGTCGAATGGGCCGAGGTGAGATTTCCCTAGTGGCCCGGTTGCGTCACGAAGTCGATGAGTTCTTCGACTCGGCTGATCAGCGCAGGTTCCAGATCGTTCCAGTCGCGCACGCGCGAGCGGATTCGCCGCCATGCCCTGGCGATGTCGGCCTGGTCAGCGTGCGGCAAACCGAGCGCCTGGCACGCGCCGTGCTTCCACTCGATGTGTCGCGGCACGTCGGGCCAGGCCGCCAGACCGAGCCGCTGCGGCTTCACCGCCTGCCAGATGTCGACATAGGGATGGCCGACGACCAGACTGTCGGGGCCGCCCGGTCCCCGGCGCACCGCCTCGGCGATCCGCGCCTCTTTCGAACCCGCGACGAGGTGATCGACGAGAACTCCGAGCCGGCGCCCCGGACCGGGAGCGAACTCTGCCACGATGCCCACCAAGTCGTCTACGCCACCAAGGTGCTCGACGACGACACCTTCGATGCGCAGGTCCTCGCCCCAGACCTGCGCGATGAGCTCCGCGTCGTGGCGGCCCTCGACATAGATACGGCTGGCACGCGCAACTCGGGCGCGAGCGCGCGGTGCCGCGACGGAGCCAGAGGCCGTACGGTTCGCGACGGCAGGCGCCGCGCGCCGCGGCGCGGTGAGGATCACCGGACGACCCTCCAGCAGGTAGCCGGGACCCAGCGGAAAGCCACGGACGTGGCCATGGCGGTCTTCCAGGTCGACGCGTCCGTACTCGACTCGAACCACCGCGCCGACGTAGCCGGTCTCGACATCCTCGACGACAGTGCCCGGCTCCGCCGGATGTTCGGTCGATGCGCGGCTTGCGCCGACCGGTGGCCAGAATGTCGGTTCCGTAGCGATCCATCACGCGGCAATACTAGGAACGCTCGCGGCCAAAGTTCGTTATGGCGCGCCCACGGGCGCCGGCCGAGTAGGCGTTAATAAAGAGAAAAGATCAACGCGGGACATGTAAGGACTACGTTGCTTTGCCCTCAAACGATGTGGCCGCTGCTACCTTACTTAGAGCGCTAACGACTTAGAGCGCTAACGCGCGGCAGTTAACGAGGTGGACGCATGGGGATGGCCAATCTGGTGTCGAGGGTTGTTGCTTTTCTGCGCGCCGGCTACCCGGTCGCGATGCCGGCGACCGGCTACACACCGCTGGCGGCGCTGTTGCCGCGGCGCCTTGCTGACGACGAAATCGTCGCTATCACAAGTGAATTCGTGGCTCGGAGAGCCGCACGCATCAGCTCCGTCGATGTCGGAGTCGCGATCTTCCGGATCACGAACGCGATGCCCTCACTGGATGACATCAAGCGCGTCGAACGCCGACTTGATGCGATCGGCGCGCAGCGCTAGTCCAGTGTGACCGGGCTACCGCAGGCCGCCAGATAGTCCGCATAGTTCCACGCCTTCAAGAACTCTTGGCCAGCGAGGAATCCTCGCTGATATAGAGCGTCGCGTTGTTCGACGGTGATGTCGAAGTCGATCGGACTCACCTCGTCGGCGGGCACGAAGATGGTGCGTCGCACCGTGCATGGATCGTCGATGTAGGCGTTGTCCTGATTGCTCACCAAGGTCTCTATCGCGGCGAGGCCCAACGAAACCGGCCCATGCACCGGATGGGTGGGTGGAATGCCCGGCCGGGCCGACAGCCGGATCCCGAATGTGGGCCATCGCGGCTGGGCCCGGTCGAAGAGCTCTACCGGAAAGCTTGACAGCAGCCCGCCATCGACCCAGGTAGCGCCGCTCACCCGTACCGGTTCGAACACATACGGAATCGCCGCCGAGGCGTGCACCGCCCGTGCCACCGAGAATTCGTTCGGGTCGATCCCATAGGAGTCGAGGTCCCACGGGATGCGCACCAGCCGACGCCGGGACAGATCACTGGCGGTGACGACCAGCGACCAGGCGAATTGTTCGGGCTCCTCCCCGGTGCGCAGGTCGCCGAAAGTGTGCACGCCCAGGTCGCCGAGCAGGCCGGCCAGCAGTTGCTCGAGGTAGGCCCCGCGGTAGACGCCGTCGGATAACAGCAGTGAGAGTCCCCCACCGATGAGTGGCACATGTCCGATCAGGTTGCGGTCCAAGAACTTTGGGTAGTCGAGAGAACGCATGATCTCGGCGAGCCGGGTCAGTGGTTCGCCGGCCGCTTGCAGGGCGGCCACCAGCGACGCGACGATCGCGCCGGCACTCGTCCCGGCGACGCGAGGAAACCGGTAGCCGGCCGCGGCCAGCGCGTCCACCGCCCCGACCAAGCCGATACCCCGAACGCCGCCGCCTTCGCACACCAGATCGACCGAGTCCATAACGGCCCCCTAAGTCGGCTTCAATGTACTTGCGGTGCAGCGAAAATAGCCTCTCCCACCATACGCCGACACCATCGTCGATAGTCGTCCACGCTCCATCCGTCACGCTGGGTCATCCGCAAATAGATCTCGACGCTAGAAAGAACTGCCGTCGTCTCGACGAGTTCGTCGAACGGCACGTCATCCCGAAGCCAGTCGCGGTCGCGGTAGACCTCGAGGACGCGCCGAACCTGCCCATTGATCCCGGCGACGAAGTCGTTCAGGTACCGGTCCAACTCGGGGTCACAGCTGGCGCCGCCGAACAGTGCGGGTGCCAATTTCGCGCTCCGCTCGTGCACGTCCGTGACCACCGAGATGACAAAGTCGAGCGATTCCAGCGGGTGATCAATGGCGACCAGGTTGCGGCCGACATCCAGATTCAAAATATTTTCCTCGCCGCTCACACCGACCCCGACGTATTCGAGTGCGGCTATCAATAGGGCGGCCTTGGGCCCGTGTCCCTGGACGGTCTCGGTGGACACGCCGGCGGCGGTCGCGATTTTGGCCAGGGTGGTACGGGCATAACCCTCGGCCGCGAACAGATTTGCCGCGCTCTCCAATATCCGCGTTCGGGTCGCTTCCGCCTGTTGCTGCCGCAAGTCGGATCGATACGAGCGCGGTGCCGGCGATGATATTGACTTGGGTGACACAGTAATGAATACTACCGGATACCAGCGGGGGCCGAAACGCGGGAGCACGCAATGGCATCGATCATCATCTGCAGTGTCCCGGCCCACGGGCACATCGACACCGATGCTGGCCGCCGCCGAACGCTTCGTCGAGCGCGGCGACGACGTGCGTCTCGTGACCGGTACGCGCTACGCCGACAAAGTTGCGGCCACCGGCGCGACCTTTGTGCCGTGGTTGGCCGAGGCGGATTTCGACTTCGAAGAATTCACCCGGCGATTCCCCGAACGGGCGAAGTTGAAGGGCCTCAGAGCGGCGACCTTCGACCTTGAAAACCTTCTTGCCCGACCCGCCAAGGCGCAATACGAGACGCTGATGGAGGTACTGGTCGCACAACCCGCCGACGCCGTGCTCGCCGAGCCCCTCTCCTTCGGTGCCGCGTTGCTGCTCGAACACCACCGGCCACAACGCCCCGCGGTCGTCATGTGCTCGGTTATCCCGCTGCCCATCGATAGCCGGGACACCGCCCCCTTCGGCCTGGGATTGCCACCCGCCCGGTTCTTCAACCGGCCGCGCAACGCCGCACTGGCAGCCCTGAATCGCCGGGTCCTCCGGCGGGCCAATCACAGTGTCAGCGACCAGTACCGCCACGTGCACGGAAAAGACATGCCGGGCAACCATGTTTGACTGGGGCCGCCGAGCCGACGCACTCGTACAGTTCAGCGTGCCCTCGTTCGAATACCCGCGGACCGACACGCCTGGAAACCTGCACTACATCGGGCCACTGTCGTCGACCGTTTCGGCTGCCCCGCTGCCGGACTGGTGGTCCGACCTCGACGGAAGCCGCCCCGTCATCCATGTCACCCAGGGCACCGTCGCCAACACTGATTACGACCAGGTGATCGCCCCTGCACTGCGCGCGCTTGCCGATGACGATGTCCTGATCGTGGTCGCAACCGGCGGTCGCCCGTTGGACACCCTGCCCCCGCTGCCGGCGAACGCGCGTGCGGCAACATATCTTCCGTACGACGAATTGCTACCCCGCACAGCGGTTTACGTGACCAACGGCGGTTACGGTGGCGTCCAGTGCGCGCTGCGCTACGGCGTGCCGATCGTGACCACCGGCGGCAAGGAAGACAAGCCCGAGGTCGGCGCCCGCGTCGCATGGTCCGGCGTCGGACGGCGGATCAGAAGCCGAACGGCCATCCCCACGGGCGCTGCGCAGCGCCATTCTCGATGTGCTCAAACAGCCGCACTACCGCGACGCCAGCCAGCTCATCGCCGCCGATATCACCTCCGCCCCCGGCTTTGCCGGATTGGCCGACATTGTCGACCGGCTGGTCGACGTCGGTCACACCAGTCGGAGCCTCAAGAAATCCGCTGGCCGTCGACGCCGAAAAAATGTAGGTGTCCGGGTTCTGGATGCAGTCGCACCCGACTGCCCTTTTCGGGCGGATTGCGACCGTCGGCGCGGGCGACCACGTATTGATCGATTACCTTCGCGGAGTCGGCGATTCGGCCGTATAGGTAGGCGTCCGCCCCGAGTTCTTCGACGACGTCGACCTCCATCTCGACACCGAGACCGCCCAGCTCGAAGTGCTCCGGACGGACCCCGACCACGATCTCACTCGCGCTGTCGGCGACCTCGCGCGGTAGCTGAATCGGCCAATCCCCCAGCGAAACCGTGGAATCGACGATCGGCAGGGTGAACAGGTTCATCGCCGGCGACCCGATGAACCCGGCGACAAACACGTTGGCGGGGTTGCGGTAGAGCTCGCGTGGCGCCGCGAACTGTTGCAGCACGCCGTCGCGCAGCACTGCCACCCGGTCACCCATGGTCATGGCCTCGACCTGGTCGTGGGTGACGTAAACCGTCGTGGTGCCCGAGCCGTCGTTGCAGCGCGGCGATCTGATTGCGGGTTTGCACCCGCAGTTTGGCGTCGAGATTGGACAGCGGCTCGTCCATCAGGAACACCTGCGGGCGGCGCACGATCGCGCGTCCCATCGCCACCCGCTGGCGTTGCCCACCGGACAGGTCTTTGGGTTTGCGACCCAAATACGGTTCCAGATCAAGCATTTTCGCCGCGGCCAGCACCCGGTCGCGGATCTCGGCCTTCGGGGTCTTCGCGATCTTCAACGCGAAACCCCATGTTCTGCGCGACCGACATATGCGGATACAGAGCGTAGTTCTGGAACACCATCGCCACGTCGCGATCCTTGGGATCGACGTTGGTGACGTCGCGCTCGCCGATCCGGATCACACCGGAGTCCACCGTTTCCAAGCCGGCCACCATCCGCAGCGACGTCGTCTTGCCACATCCGGATGGCCCGACCAGAACGACGAACTCGCCGTCGCCGACGACCAGGTCGAGGCGATCCAGGGCGGGTCGCTCCGTGCCCGGGTATTGCCGTGTCGCTTGCTCGAAGCTCACCGAAGCCACTGTGCTTTCAAACCCACTCACATGTCCCGGTCACCGCGATGCCGCGGACAAAGGAACGTTGCGCGATCGCATAGATGATCACCAGCGGCACCATGATGAGCATCGACGCCGCCATTATCATGCGGCCAGCGCGCGACGTACTCCCCGCGCATCCGGACCAGCCCAAGGTCAGCGTGGCCAGGCTATTGCGCTGAATCATCAACAGCGGCCACAGGAAGTCATTCCACACGTTGACCCACGTCAGCACCGCAAGCACCGTCACCGCGGGCCGGGCGTGGGGCAACAGAATCCGCCAGTAGATCTGCCACGGCGAGCAGCCGTCGAGAATCGCGGCTTCCTCGAGGTCGCTGGGAAGCGTTTGGAAAAACTGCCGCATGAGGTAGGTGCCGAACGCGCCACCGAACAAGCCCGGCACGATCATCGCCCACGGGGTGTCGGCCCACCCCAGCATCCGCATCATAATGAACTGCGGGATCACCGTGACGGTCAGTGGAACCATCAGCGTGCCGAGGTACAAGACGAACAACGTGTCCCGGCCGCGAAAATGCAGGCGCGCAAAGGCGTATCCGGCCAGCGAGCAGAAGAAGACCTGGCCGGCCGTGACGCATCCGGCGTAGAGCACGGTGTTGAAGAACATCCGCCAGAACGGCATCAGCGTGAACACCTCGGTGTAGTTCGACCACCGCGGGTGGGCGGGAAACAGCATCGGCTCGCTGATCTCGCCGCCCCTTTTCAGCGAGCCCGACACCGCCCAGGCAATCGGGAACAGCCAGCACCATGCGATGGCGACCAGCGCGGCGTAGACCGAAACCGCGCGAAACACGCTGCGCTTGAACACGAGCTCAGCTGATGCCACGGGAAGCCTCCAGGACCGCCTGCCGCGTGATCCGCAACTGCAGGACGGTCAACACCAGCAAGATCGCGAACATCACCCATGCCAGTGCCGAAGCATAGCCGAACTCCAGGAACGAGAAGGCGTGCTGGAAACAGCATGATGCCCAGAACATAGGTTGAGGTCTCCGGGCCACCGTTGGAGCCGTTGAGGACATAGACCATGTCAAAGGCTTGGAACGCGTGGATGATTGAAATGACCCCCACAAACGTATCGCTCCGCGGATCAGCGGCACCGTGATGAAGACGAACTGCCGTACCCCGCCGGCACCGTCGATCTTGGCTGCCTCATAGACGGTCTCCGGAACTCCCTGCATCGCGGCCAGCAAGATGACAGTGGCGAACGGAACGCTGCGCCACACGCTGACGATGCACAACGATGCCATCGCCCAATTGGGATCGACCAGCCACGGGATCGGACCGATTCCGATCCAGCCGAGCATGATGTTGAGCAACCCGTTGTCGGTATTGAAGACGAACTGCCACACGACCGCCATCACCACCGACGAGATGGCCAACGGCATGAAGACGATGGTCCGCACGATGCCGATGCCCTTGATTTTCTGGTTCAGCACGGCGGCAACGACGAGGCTGATGACGATCGTCGGTACGACCGTTCCGACGGTGAAGACCACGGTGTTGCGGATGGCGATGAGAAACAGCGGGTCGGAGGTGAAGAGCTCTTGGAAGTTCTTGAGGCCCACAAACTTTGGCGGGTTGAATACATCCCAGCGCTGAAAGCTCATGTACAACGAGAAACCGAGCGGAAACAGCATGAACACCGTGACCGCGAGCAGGTTCGGTGCGACGAACAAGCGACCGGCCCATTCCCGCCGGCGCGAGGGACGAGGTCTTTTGACTCGTCGTTGTGCGCCGACCGGTGCGGACTTCAGCGGAGGTGTTGATCGACGTCATGGGTTCTGCAGCACCTCGTCCACGGCGTGCGATAGCCCGGTCAGTGATGTCGCCGGGCGGGCCCCTCGCAACACCGGTCCCATGTTCCGGTCCATCAGCGCGACGACTTTTTCCCATGCCGGCGTGACAGGCAGGCCTTCGGAGTGGGACGGCCCTTCGGTGAGCACGGCGAGATTGCGAATCCTGTTGTGGGCCTTGGCGAATCCGTCCGAGTTCAGCACAGACCGTAACACCGGCACGAAGAGGCAGGATTCGGCGATGATCGCCTGACCGACGGGGCCGGTCGCGAACTTGACGAACTGCCATGCCTGATCCTTGCGTTGGCTGCTGGCCGAGATGGACAGGCCGGTGGTGCCGATATTGGAACGGGCGCTCTGCCCCTTGGGCAGCGATGGTCCAACCGGCAACGGGGCGACATCGAAATCCAGGCTGCGGCGCTTGCATGAATGTCTGGTATCGCCAGTGACCGCCCAGCGCCATCGCCGCCTTGCCGGCCGCGAACAGATCAGGCGTGGACATCGACTGCACCTCGGATGCGTTAGGCGCCGCCTTGTACTTGTTGGCCAGATCGGCGTAAAACTGCACCGCCTCCATGAACGCCTCGTTGTCGAAATTGAAGTGGGTGGGATTCTTCCGCGGGCTGGACCATGGCACGCCGTTGTTCAAGGCGAACAATCCGGCCGAGTAGTACGAGACAAAGGTGTTGACGAAGCCCCATTGCGTAACTCGGCCCGACCCGTCGCGCTTGGTCAACGCGGTGGCCGCGTCCCGGAATTCACCGAAAGTCCAGGTCTTATCCCAGGCCGTGGGCGGAGGCGGCACTCCGGCGTCGGCGAAGAGCTGCCTGTTGTAGAACAAGTAGTTTCCGGACCATTGCTCCGGAAAGGCGTATTGGCGTCCGTTGAAGGTGAACGTGTCATACAACGGCCCCACGCTGTCCGCCTTCAACTGCGCGGCGAACGCCTGGTCGCGCGCCAGCAGGTCGTTGAGGTCCAGCAGCACGCCCCGGTCGGCGAGTTCGGCATAGGACAACTCCCACGTTTGCAGGACATCCGGACACTTGCCACCGGCGCAGAAGGTCGATAGCTGCTGCATCACGCCCGGCCCGGAAAGTACCGGGCGAATCTTGATGTCGGGATGACGGCGCTGAAATTCGTGGACGACGCGCATCCGGGCCGCGGCCTCGTCCGGGTTGGCGGAGAAGAAGAAGGTCACGGCGTCGTCGTCGGAAGCACAACCGCCGGCCCATGGCGCCAAAGCCGCCGCGGTGAGCGCGCCAGCGCCCCGCAGCAGGCTCCGCCGTCCGAACGGCTTATCGAGCATCATGCTCCCGCTCTCGCCCCATCGCCGACGACTCCGCCGGCCGTGTCTCATGTCCTTGGTACCCGAAGGGACTTAAGATGTGCCTGAGACGGCCACCCCGGCAGCGCGAGAATGGCCCGGCGCAGGCGGTCCGCGTCGGCGGTGATGTCAATCGCGTGAATGCGGCTGTCAGCCCCGATGCCGATGTGCAACAGGATCTGCGCACGCCCGTGCGGCGCGATGACGATGCCGGGCACACCGTCGACCAGCATGACGACACCGGCCCGCGCGCGCTGGGCGAATCGACGGGTCTCCTCGGCGACCTCACGTGCCCCACGCAACTCGGCAGGCACGCCCTCAGGTCAGGAACCAGCACCCGGTCGACCCTGCGCACCACGCC
The DNA here is from genome assembly GCA_963832935.1 of uncultured Actinomycetota bacterium. Taxonomy (GTDB): domain Bacteria; phylum Actinomycetota; class Actinomycetes; order Mycobacteriales; family Mycobacteriaceae; genus Mycobacterium. The sequence continues at coordinate 267,197 of CAWHWA010000001.1, read as the reverse complement.
GGGAGCCAGCAGCTCGAGCAAACCGGCGATATCGCCGCCGCGGGAGGCCGCCAGAAAGGCTTCCACGATCTTGAGGTGCTGGGCGACGCGGCCGGGTTGGGCGGGCGCGTTGTCGTGCAGTCGCGATCGGGCCCGACTGGCCAGTTTCTTCGCGGCCGTCGGCGACCGGTCCAACACGTCGCCGATCGCATCGAAGGGCACGGCGAAAACGTCGTGCAGGACGAACGCGACACGCTGCGCGGGTGAGAGGCGGTCCAGCACGACCAGCATGGCGCCGCTGACCGAGTCAGCCAACAGCGCATCCTCGTCCGCCGGGGCTGACGCCGTGGCCGCCAGCCGGTCGAATTGCTCCGGGCGTCGGCCAGCGGCTGCTCGGCACGGCGCTTGCGCACGCGAAGCTGGTCGAACGCCTCGTGCGCGGTGATCGTCGTGAACCAACCAGTCAGGTTGGCAATGTCGCCGATGCTGTCGAAATCCGCACGACTGGCCTTCAGCCACGCCGATTGCACCGCATCGTCGGCATCCGCGATCGAACCGAGCAACCGAAACGCCACCGCCCGCAAGTGCTGACGGTCCGCATCAAACCGCTGTGCCAGATCGGTGAGGTCCAGCAGATTTTTGGTTGCGCTCATAGGTCACCTTCTCCGCACGGGAGTCGTCAAGAAGATGACCGCATCGATCGAACTCTCCGTCCCAAGGAGACCAGCACCATGACCCTACCGATTGTGCGCCGCAGCACGCACAGCAGCCACGCGGCTCGCCGGTGCGGAAATAGCTGCACCACAACGGATTGAACGAAGGAAAAGGAGCTGATTCGAATGCACACCGCATATCTTGTGATCACGCTGATTACCGCAATTATCACCGGCGGGATCGCCGTCGCCGACTTCATCCCCGCAGGATTCGTCCTGGCAAACTCGGCCGAGGTCGGTGTTCCTCGTTCGTGGTTACCCGCGCTGGGGGCGGCAAAGCTAGCCGGAGCCATCGGACTGGTTGTCGGGATCGCGGGTCTACCGGCGGTAGGTATCGCAGCCGCGGCCGGCCTGGTCTTGTTCTTCGTCGGCGCGGTGGTAACTCACCTCAGGGCACACGTCCTGTACAACATCGCCTTTCCCGGCGCGTTCCTGTGCCTGTCGGCAGCGTCAGTGGCGCTGCTGATCGGTGAGCGCTACTAGCTGGTCATTCGGGTCTTGACGGCGTCGTCCTGCTTCTTGGCGACGTCAAGCACGAAGTCCTGCGGAGCAGCATCGTTGGGTCCGCTGTCGAACTCCAGGTCGACAACGACCTTGCCCTCGGCGAATACCACGTAGGTCACCGATTTGGTGTTATCGGGCGACGGGCCGACGACGATGATCCCGTTCGTCCCGACCTCGAACGGCGCTGGGGTACCGGTGACGTATTTGCTCAGCGACGACGGGCGGTCTTTGGCCCCTTGCGTAGCCGAAGCCGGATCGGTAAAGACCACGAGGAGGTCGTCGATGGTGTGGGTCTTGGCGTTGTTGCTGAAGGTCACCGCCACCCCGGCCACGCCGCCGGGGTTCTGTTGCGGCGGACCCAATGTCGTGTCAGCGCCGATGTCGCTGGCCTGGATCAGCAAGTTGGAGTAGTCGCCCAGTGGGGCCGTCCCCGACGGCGCCGCGCTCGATGCGGACGAGGATGCTGCTGAGCTCGACGACGCCGCTGAAGTCGACGACGATTTCGACGACGACGACGAGGAAGCTGGTTTTTCGTCTTTGCCGCAGCCTGTCGTGACAGTCAGCATGGCGGTGATCGCCACCCCAACCCCGACGGTTCGCACCACACTCATCGTTTGCCTCCGCTCCATGACAGCTATTTCTACGGCACCCATCACCCCCACGGCAATACGTGCAACCACGCGATGCGCGCGTCGGGCCAGCGGCGGTGACCTGCAAGCTCAGCTTTAGCCGCGGGCGGTGCTGGTAGAGACCGAATCGGGGCGCGCGGTCAGGCAGGAAAATAACGGATCTGGTTGATCACTTTGCCTCGCCAGGCCACGTCGGCGAACATGATGCCGCGCCCGTGACCTGAATTGAGTGAGAGGGTGACCGTGGATCCCGCACCATTCATCTTGGTCCAGTTCGCTCCGTTGAGCTCTTCCGCGAGTTCGGCGATGTCGAGCGGGTCTTTGTCACCTAAAGTGATTGCGGCGGAATGTGATAACGCGCGCTGCGGCGACGGACGTATCGCCGCGCGAAACGGCACCGAGGAAGGTCTGCACCAGCCTCTTGTGCCGCACACCCGCCCGGCGGAAGCCGGTCATGAAGCCCGCGGTTCCCGGCAGCCCTTGATTGCCGAGCAGGTCTCGCGACAGTTGCAGGGCAGGCGACACGGCTCGCGATCCGGTTCGCAGGAACTGCAGCATCATCGCGGGCAGCTCCCAGTACGCCCGCAGATGAGCAATCTGCCACTCCCCGTTTGCTTCTCGAAGGTCATAGCGCAGGAACGCCGGAATGTACATCGTGACGGCCGAACCCATCGTCACCTCGAGCTCGAGGTCGCGGAGCACGACGGTCCCGAAGACGATGTCGAGATCGCGATGGAATTTGATGCCGCGCGGACCGATGAAGGTGTCGTAGAAGTTCCCGATCTGCACACGGCCCACGTGCGGTCGCGCGCCCACCGGGTCTTCGATTTGGCCGTCGCCGGTAAACAGGCCTACCCAACCTTGCGCGGTCATGCGCGGCCGCCGCCTGCGGCGACCGCTCCACCGCGGCCAGCAGTGACTCTCGATCCAGCGGCACCACCATCAGACGGCCTCAATCAATTCGACACCGGCACTTCGCATCTGGGCCAAGGCCTCGGCGGCCGAACTCGGCGCCACCGCCGCCGTCAGGTCAACCAATACCCTGGTGGTCAAGCCGCTTCGTGCCGCGTCCTCGGCCGTTCGCCGGACGCACTGGTCGGTGGCAATGCCGACGATGTCGACCTCGTCGACGCCCCGCTGTCGCAACCACTCGAGCAGCGACGTCCCGTTCTCGTCGACGCCCTCGAAGCCGCTGTACGCCGCGGCGTAGGCACCCTTGCGGAATACCGCCTCGATCGGACGGGTGTCGAGGTCGGGACGAAAATCGCGCCCCGGGGCTTCCGGCGATGCAGTGCGGCGGCCAGGAAGAGGAATAGTCGGGGTGGCCGGAGAAATGGTCACCCGGTTCGATGTGGAAGTCCTTGGTGGCCACGACGTGCTGGTAGCCGGGCTCGCCGGCCAGATAGTCGTTGATCGCACAGGCCACCGCGGCGCCGCCGGTGACCGCCAGCGAGCCACCCGCGCAGAAGTCGTTTTGCACGTCGACGATGATCAACGCTCGCACGCGCTCCACCCTATCCCCGTCAACTGCGGCGATGGGCCGGCGGTTTGTTTGCCGAATCGCCGGGTATCCCACCGGCCATGTTGATCCGCAGAATCGCACGGCCACTGTTGTCGGTTGCGTTTATCGGCCAAGGCGTCGATTCGCTACTCAACCCCAAATCAGCGGCGGAAGCCGCAGCGCCCGCGGTGGACGGTCTGCAGGCGTTGCCGGATTCGGTTGCCAGCAGCATTGCCGAACGACCCCGAGACGTTCGCGCAGGTAACGCGGCCGTTCAGATCGGGGGCGGTCTGCTGCTCGCCACCGGCAAATTGCCCCGCGTCGCCTCGGCCGCGCTGGCGTTCACCGTGCTACCGGCCAACCTCGGAACGCACGCGTTCTGGAACGAAACCGACCCGGAGCGCAAAGCCGAGCAGCGCCAGCGGTTCCTGACCGATCTGAGCCTGGTGGGCGGATTGATGATCGCCTCCGCCGATACCGCGGGCAAGCCGTCGCTGGGATGGCGCGGCCGCCGGGCCGCCGAGCGGCTCTCGGAGCGGGTGTCCTCCGCCCTGCCGGGATCCGACGACGCGACTTCGCTGAGTTCGGCGAAAGTATCGCGCACGGACTGCACGTCGGCGCCGAACGCGGCCGCGAACTGGCCAACACGGCCGCCGAACGCAGCGCACCCTACGCCGAAGCCGCCCTCGACCGCGGCCGCGAATTGGCCAACACCGCAGCCGAACGAGGCGCGCCGTACGCCGAGGTCGCCCTCGACCGCGGCCGCGATTGGGCCAACACCGCGGCCGAACGAAGCGCGCCGTTGGCCAAAAAGGCACGCAAGCGCGGCGAGAAGCTGGCCAACGAGGTGGCCGAAAGGGCCGAAAAAGCCCGCGAACGCAGCGAAAAGCTAGCGGACGAGCGCAGAAGGCCGGACCGCTGGCGAAAAAGGCCCGCAAGCGCGGCGAAAAGCTGGCCGGCACCGCCCGAGCTCGCGGGGAGGAATTGGCCGAAACGGCCCGCGCGCACGGGAGCGAATTGGCCGACACCGCGCGAGAGCGAGTCGGTGGGCAGGTCAAGACTCGTCGTCGCAGGCTCCGCCTGGTAACCAGGAAGATGTCGATGATGGCGTCGACGTCGTGCCCGATATCGACGGTGACACCGCGACTCGTCGGCGCCCAGCGATTCCAACGCATCGAATTGCGACCGCAACAGTGCGGCCGGCATGAAATGACTCCGACCTGGCGGCCAACCGAGCGGCCGATCGATCTCCGGTGAACCGCTGAGGTGTAAGAACTCGACGCGCGGACAGTGCGCGCGCAGCTGGTCACGGTATTTGCGTTTGAGCGCCGAACAACTCACCACACCGCCGTCGCTGTGGTCGGCCAGCCACTCCCCGACTCTTTCCAGCCAGGGATAGCGATCGTCGTCATTGAGAGGTTCGCCGGCGGCCATCTTGGCGACGTTGGCCGGTGGATGCAGACGTGTCGGCGTCCAGGAAGGGCACCCGCAACCGTTGTGCGAGTGCCGAACCCACCGTCGACTTGCCCGATCCGGAGACACCCATCACCACGATGGGCGGCGCCGTGCCGTCTGGCACCGCGGCTATGCCTGTTGCGCGAGGTTGCGGTTCCATTCCATCCAGCCGACGCCGTTGCGGCCGTCGGCGGTGTCGATGCTGACCCAGGCGCGCGCGAACTCGCTGACTCGTCCGTCGGGGGCGGTCAGCCGTACCGGTGCGTGGCCGCGCATATCCACGTCACCGGTGATCCCACCCGGATCGAGACTCAACGTCGTCTTCAGCGGTAACCCGTTGGCGCCGAACGCTTCCCGGGTCAGTCACCGGTGTGCAGTTCGGTGACGTTCCGGTCGGCGTCCTGGATGTAGCCGACACCCATCGCGGGAACATTCGGAATGTGCGATGTCCAACCCGTGCAGGTGGGTGCCGTCGTCGAGGTGCAGCGCGCTCCACATCCAGTCCATGCTCCACCAGTCGCGCACACCCCACGAGTGGTCGCGCTGCCCGGGAACCGAATCGAGGCGGTAGCCGGTGTCGTCGATGGTGACGGTTGCCCGAGACGGTGCACGGGATTTCGTAGCGCGTCGTCACCCGGTACTTGTACGGGGTGCCGTCGGTGGCCCACACCAGATTCATCGCCATGTCGACTGGAGTTCCCGGCTCTCCGCGCAACAACGCCGACGGGTCCGAATAGGCCTGACCCCGCCCGCGAACGTCGACGCGATAGGTCTGCAGCGGTGCGCTGGCGCGAGTGGCCGAGCTCGAAGGCATCGGTGCGCAACGCCCACGGGTCCGCGGGCAGCGGGACTTCGTAGTCGACGACGGCCACGGTCGGCAGATCCGGCCCGCACAGCAGCGCCTGAACCCACGCCGCCTGCTGGTTCGGCCACCAGACCGAGGCGAAACCAGCCGCCCAATCCCTGTGCGGCGTCGACGAAGTCGGCATACCAGCTCTCACTCCACAGCGGTTCGGCGGTCGGGTCGTGGGCGAGTTCGTCCTCGTCCGATGGCCGCAGCGGCTCCGGCGCCGACCGCGGCGGGCAACGTCGCCAACGCGTCGGTATCGAGCACGTGATCGCAGTGCCGTTGCAGCATCGTCATGAACATCCGGTCGCCGCGCTCGGTGCGCTCCACCAGCATCGACGAGACGATCGCCATCATCACGCCGAAAAAGCCTTGCCGGCGAACACCTTCGGCGACATCGGCGAGGGTGATCGGCGCCGCCCGGCCCGAGCGCCTCGTGGTAGGCCCGCAGCAACGCGTCGTAGTGCGCGCGACGATCCTCGGTCGGCAGTGCGCAGCCGAGGAAGTAAGCCAGGTCGGTCAGTGCCGGTCCCCAGGAGACGGTCTGCCAATCGACCACCGTCAGCGCGCGGTCGGCGTCCGTCGGCGCCGAACAACATGTTGTCCAGCCGATAGTCGCCATGGACCAGACCCTGGATCGCCCGTCCGCGCTCCCCTTCGGCGGCCAGGTAGGCGTCGAACGCGGCCACCAGGCGTTCGCACACCATGCGGTGCGCCGGCGCGATCTGGTCGCCGTAACGGTCGATGAAGCCGGCGTAGAGCGCGGCGATCATCGCCTGGTTGAGCGGAGACTCACGGTTGAGCCACGGCGCGTCGGCCAGCGATGTGTCGCCGAGCAGCGGGCCGTGCAGCCGCCCCAGCTCGACGACGCCGAGTGTTGGCCTGTTCGGTTGTGGCACCGGCGATTTCGTCACCGACGACCGCCGGCCCGGCGTCGCCGAGCAACAGATCGAACACCCCTGTCGAGGTATCGACCGCGGCGTGATAGCACGGCGCTATCGGACCGCCCAGGCGCGGCGCGATATCGCTGTAGAAGCGAACTTCGCGCTCGTAGAGGCCCAGCGCCGACCCGGTCTGCCGGCTCATCGGATCGGTGGCCGCAACCTTCAGCACCACCGACTCCGGCCTACCGGGTCCGCGGCTCCGCTCCGCGTAGCTGAGCCGGACGCGGTAGCACTCGCTCATCTGGCCGGTGCCGATGCGCTCCACTTCGAAATCGGCGACGGTCTCCGGCGCCGATGGCGGCGGTCAACCACGAAGCTGTGAGATCGCTGGGTCGTTCGATGACGCGCTCGGTCTCTGTCAATGTCCGGCGGTCCATGAGAGTCAGCGTGCCAGGTCACTGCGCCAATGAGAAGCCGTCCCAGGCCATCCGGCGCTGCGGGTGCGGATCGAACTCGATGCGGCACTTGCGGTCGAAGACCATCACGGCGCGATCGGCGGCGGTGTAGGCGGGCCAGTCGTCGCCGGGCACCCCGGTGCGGCTGAAGGCCCGCCAACGCCGTTGCACCTGGTTGCTGACCCGCAGCGCGGCGACGCCGGTCGGCCGCGGCGGTCAGCAACGCGCCGAACCGGGTGCGATAGAAATCGAAGACGGCGAGCAGTTCGGTGGCGTGGGTGGCTCCCAAACCCGACCAGCGCAGCGTCCGCGGGGCGTAGTCGTATCGGTACAGGTAGGTGGGCGCATGCCTGCTGTGCGCCTCGGCGATCTGCCAGGCGGCCGAGCTGAAGGCGAAGTCGCCGCCGAGCTGGATGCAGGCCGACGACGTCGGATAACCCGGGTAGGCGGCGGTAATCCGTTCGCGGGCAGCCGGTTCCGTGTCGGCCAGCAGCTCCTCGATCATCGATTCGTTGGTCGGCAGCATGCGCGAGGAAGCGGGTGAACAACCGGCCCTCGTCGGCGTTGGTGCCCACGATGAGCGGCACCCGGTGCGCCCGACCGCCCCGCATCGCCTCGACCGGGTCCTCGGGCAGGCAGTCGTCGCCGAAGACCGGGCCAATCGGGAAGGCGCCCAGCCTGTTCTGCATGCCCTGATCGATCAGCCGGTGTTGGGTTTCCACCAGTTGAGCCGCCGGGGCCTGCATCAACGCGTTGGCGGCATCCTGGGCCGCGCGCGCCGAGCAAGTCGGCGAACCGCGTCGCGAACTCGGCGGCAATCTCCTTCGATCGCACCAGGCCCGACGCCGGGCTTTCCGAGATCGCCTGGGCGAACAGGCCTTCGGCGGCGGGCACGGCCAACAACGTGGCGGTGATGCACGCACCCGCGCTCTCGCCGAAGATGGTGACATTGTCCGGGTCACCGCCGAACCCCGCGATGTTGTCGCGCACCCATCGCAACGCCAGCACCAGGTCCCGCAGGTACAGGTTGCTGTCGATGGTGATCGTCCGGGGTCGACAGCGACGACAGGTCCAGACATCCCAGTGCGCCGAGCCGGTAGTTGACCGATACGTACACGCAACCGCGGCGGGCCAGCGCGGCGCCGTCGTACAGCGGGGTCGCCGAACTGCCCAGGATGTATCCGCCACCGTGGATGAAGACCATGACCGGCAGTGGTTCGGCGACAGGCGGTCTTCGGGCGTGACGACGTTGAGGGTGAGGCAGTCCTCGCTCATCGGCTGGTATTTGCCGACGCCCGAGCATGGTGTAGCGACGCTGCTGGGGAGCGCAGTCGGTGAAGCCGTGGCAATGACGCACACCCGACCAGGGCTGGGCCGGCTGCGGCGCCCGGAATCGCAGCGGCCCGACCGGCGGCCGCGCATAGGGGATGGATCGCCAGCGGTTGACGCCGTCGCGGGTGAAGCCCTCGACGGTGCCGGTGGCGGTGCGTGCGCGGATAGTGCGCTCGTGCATACGCCGACGGTAGCCGACACTACGACGTAGGGCGCGCGGAGCGCCTAAATCCGACGCGTGACGGTTAGCCTGTCGGCATGCGAATGGCCGCGCTGGTCACACTCTCGATACTGGTTGCCGGTTGCTCGCACACCGGCGGCGGCCAGTCCGCAGCAGCCCCAGACAACCGGGAGTTCTGCGACGGCGAGCACGGTCTCGCCGGGGAGCAAACCACCGGCGCCGTCGGCCGCACCGGCGGCCGGCGCAGCGATCTCTGACGTCATCACGTGGATCGAGGCAGGTCATGCCGCCGATCCGGCCCGCTATCACGCCGTCACGCGCGACGGCGTCACCACGCAGCTGGGTAACGACATCGCCTTCACCGTCGGCCAGCCCCAGGCCGCCCCGTCATGTGCACGACGGATTCCCACCACACCGGCGGCATGCTGACCTGCCTGGTCGACCTGACCAATCCCCCACCTCGGCCCGAAACGGCCTACGGCGAGTGGAAAGGCGGTTGGGTCGACTTCGACGGGACGAACCTGCGGGTCGGGGCGGCCCGCGCCGATCCGGGTCCGTTCGTCAACGGCAACGGGGCCGAGTTGGTGAGCGGGGACACGTTGTCCTATGACGACTACCGTTGTCGCGCCGACCAGGCCGGCCTGTTCTGTGTGAACTACGCCCACCAGTCCGCGGTACGGTTCAGCAGCGCCGGAATCCAGCAGTTCGGCTGTTTGCGGTCGGTGCCGCCGCCCGACGGCATCGGCATAGCGTTCGGCTGCTGATCTCGAGCCCAACGTGGCTCATGACGACATGAGCGTCGCGAAGAGCTCGCTCATCTCGTCGGCGGGTCCGCCGGGCACCGTGTATCCGGCTTCGTCGCGGATCTCCGCCAGGTGATCCCGCACGTCCTCGACGGATAGTTCGGGACTGTAGAAGCCCTTGGTCCGCCCGATGAAAAATCGGGAAACATGGCCCGCGCCAACGGTATAAATCTCTCCACTAACCGGGCAATCGCGGTGGGTCAAAAAGGCCGCCACCGGCGCCACCAGCCCCGGGTCCAGCTTTTTCAGATACTGGTTGACAAGGTCGTCCAGTACCGCCTGGGACGCCGCGATCCTCCGGTGGCCGGCGCTGTCGATCGAGTGTGTCAGCATCCGGGTAAAGGCGATTGGGGCGACGGCGTTCACCTTGATGTTGTGGTCGGCACCCTCGGCGGCGAGGACGCGGGTGAAGCCGATCAGCCCGGTTTTGGCCGAGCCGTAATTGCTCATGCCGGGGGCGCCCAGGATTCCAGCCGCCGAGGTCGTGTTGAGGATTCGCCCATATCCCTGCTCGCGCATCACTTTCCACGCCGGCCTGGTCACGTGGAATGCACCCCTGAGATGCACGTCCAGCAGCGGTTCGAACCGCTCGGCGGTCATGTCCTCGAACGGCGCATCCCGCACGATGCCGGCGTTGTTGATCACGATGTCGACTCGCCCCCAGGTACTCAGGGCGGTGTCGATGATCGCCGCTCCCCCTTCCGGGGTGGTCACGCTATGGCTGTCGGCGACGGATTCGCCACCGAGCTGCCGGATTTCGGCTGCTGCGGCCTCAGCCGCCGTGGTGTCAGAACCATCCCCCGTCACCGACCCGCCTATGTCGTTGACCACGACGCGCGCGCCCGCGCGACGCGAGCAGCAGCGCATACTCCTTGCCCAAACCACCGCCGGCGCCGGTGATCACGGCAACCTGATCGTCGAATCGCAGCTCGTTCGTCATCGCATCCTCACCAGCCGACTGGCAGCTCTCTCATTCCGTAAATATCGGCCTCTTTGAACTTCAGCTCGTCCGGAGCGACCGCCAATCTCAGCCCGGGGAGACGCCTGGCCAAGGCGGTGAACGCTGCCTGCATTTCGACGCGAGCGAGGTTTGCTCCGATGCATTGGTGTACGCCGTAGCCAAAGCCCAAGTGCCCACGAGTATTTCGCTCGACATCGAAGGCGTCGGGATTTTCGACGAATTCGGCGTCCCAGTTCCCGGCGGGAATATTCATCAGGACCATGTCGCCGGCGTGGATCAACTGACCGCCGAGTTCGAAGTCCTCGGTAGCCACCCGATCCACCTGGCTGTGCACGATGCTGAGATAGCGCATCAGCTCTTCGACGATGTTGGCGACTAGGGCGGGATCGTCGGTGTCGCCGAGTAGCTTGAAGATCTCGGGACGTTCCAGCAGCGCAACCGTTCCCAGTGAAATCATGTTGGCGCTGGTCTCGTGGCCGGCGACCAGCAGGGTCATACCAGAATAGGCCGCAGTCTCGCGAGTGAGCTCGCCGGTCGCGACGTAATCGGTAACCAAGCGGCTGATCAGATCGTCAGCCGGATCTCGCTCCTTGCGCGCCACTAATTCCAGTAGGTAGCCAAACATCGCGGCACCCGCTCGTGCCTTTTCGTCGTCGGATGCCCGAGTGTCCAACCCAACCGCGGTGTATTGCTGGAAGGACTCGAGGTCCTCTGACGGCACCCCCAGCAGTAGCGCGATCACCAACGACGGCACCGGCAAGGCGAAGTCATGCACCAGGTCGGCTGGCGGCCCCCTACGGATCATCACATCGAGGTGATGGTCGACCAGTTCCTGAATCTGGGGCCGCATCGATTCGCAACGCCGGAAGGTGAAGTCACTAGTCATCATGCGCCGCAACCGGTTATGTTCGGGGTCGTCGACCCGCGCGAACATGACCGGTGTGTTGTCTGCGTTCTTCTGCCTCAGGTATTCGGGGATAGTGTCGGCGGACAGACGCGGATCGACCAGCGCCGCCCGGATGTCTTGGTACCGGCTCACCACCCAGGCCGGTTGGCCGTGGTACACGGCCCGTCGCAGTCCGGGTTCCTGGCGCCAGTTAACGAACTCAGCCGGGGGATGCAGCGGGCAGTGCGCAGCGCGCGGTACAGGTATCACCGGAAGATCCGTGTCGGAGCTCAGATCGGAAGTTGTTGACATCAGCGGCGTTTCCCGATCGTTGAGCTTGTATTCCAGCACGAGTACGTCGTCACCAGCTCACCGGAAGTTCTTTCATGCCATAGATGTTGGCTTCTTTGAATCTCAGCTCCTCTGGCGGCACCGCCAGTTTGAGCGCGGGCAGGCGGCGCGCCAGCGTGGCGAACGCGACCTGCATCTCGACGCGGGCCAGGTTCGCGCCGATGCATTGATGCACGCCGTACCCGAAGCCCAAGTGCCCGCGGGTGTTTCGGCCGGCATCGAAGGCATTCGGGATTGTCGACGAATTCGGCGTCCCAGTTCCCGGCGAGCAGACTCATCATGACGAAGTCCCCGGCACGAATCAGCTGACCCCCGATCATCAGATCTTCGGTCGCCACGCGGTCGACCTGGCTGTGCACGATGGTCAGGTAGCGCATCAGCTCTTCGACGATATTCGCGATGACGGCAGGATCGTCGGTCTGTCCGAGGCGCTCGAAAACGTCGGGATGTTGCAGCAGCGCAACCGTTCCCAACGAGATCATGTTGGCGGTGGTTTCGTGGCCGGCCTGCATCATGATCACACTGTTCATGGCCGTCGTGGCATGGTCGAGTTGGCCCGTCGCCACGTATTCGGTGACCAGCCGGCTGATCAAGTCGTCGCCGGGTTCGCGCGCTTTGCGCTCCACCAACTCCTCGATATAGGCGTACATGGCCCCGAAGGCTTGGCCTTTCTGCTCGTCGGTGGACCTCTGGTCAAGCCCGGTCGTGGTGTGGCGCTGGAAAATCTCGAGGTCGTCGGGCGGCACCCCCAGCAGCAGCGCGATCACCAATGACGGTACTGGCAGGGCGAATTCGAGTACCAGATCGGCCGGCGCGCCGTTGTCGATCATCTGGCCGAGATAATGGTCAACCGTTTCCTGAATGTGCGGCCGCATCGATTCGCAACGCCTGAAGGTGAAGTTGGTGGTCATCATGCGTCGCAATCGCTGATGCTCGGGATCATCGGTTCGCGCGAACATCACCGGGACTTTGTTGTCGGCGTCCTTCGGCATCATGGATTCCGGAATGGTCTTCGCGGACAATCGCGGATCGACCAGCGCCGCCCTGATGTCCCGGTAGCGGCTGACCACCCACACCGGGTTGCCCTGGAACATCGCCCGCTGCAGCCCGGGCTGCGCCCGCCAGTCCGCGAAGTCGGCCGGGGGCGCAAGCGGGCACCGCGCGGCCCGCGGGACGGGCAGCACGGGAAGATCGGCGTCAGAGCGGACTTCGGAAGTTGTTGACATATCCTGCGTTTCCCATTAAGTGTCAGTTGGCTGCCAGTTATAGAGCGTAAAGCTACGCTCGTTGGCAGTCAACTGTCAGTTAGGCTGTCACAATGACCGCGGTTGAAGACCGGCCGTTGCGGGCCGACGCGGCGCGCAACGTCGAGCGCATCCTGCGCGCGGCGCGCGAAGTCTACGGCGAGCTGGGGCCCGATGCCCCGGTGGAAGCGGTCGCACGCCACGCCGGCGTGGGCGAGCGAACGCTCTACCGCAGATTTCCGGCAAAGGCCGATCTGGTTCGGGCCGCGCTGGATCAAAGCATCGCCGAGGACCTGACGCCGGTGATCGAAGAGTGCCCGTCGCGCCGATGATCCGCTGCGGGGTCTCACCCAACTGATCGAAGCGGCGATATCGCTGGGCGCCCGTGAACACAACCTGCTGACCGCCGCACGCCGGGCCGGCTCACTCACGTCCGACATCTCGGTTTCGCTCAACGAGGCGCTCGGCGAGCTTGCCCGTCGAAGGCCAGCGAGTCGGCAGCATCCGCGCCGACCTGGTCGCCGACGACCTTCCTCGCCTGGTCGCAATGCTCTTCGGTGTGCTGTCGACGATGGATGCGGCAAGCGACGGCTGGCGCCGCTACGTCGCCCTGGCTATCGATGCGATATCGGTCAACGAACGACAGCCATTGCCTCCGGCTACTGAGCTGCGTTATGAGGTCGGGCCGAATAGCTGGCCGCTGTAGGCGGCTTAGTTGATCGTCACCCCGGCGTCGACCTTGAACTGCAGACCCGTCACATACCTGGACTCGTCGGACAGCAGAAAAAGCACCGCATTGCTGACGTCCGCGGGTTCGATGGCCGGCGTGGGCATCGCATTGATGAAGATGGGGACCAGGTCCGGGCGCTCCTCTGCGAAAACAGTCCCGATCGAGGGGGGAATCATGCCGGTCGGGCATCCGGTGGGGTGCACGGAGTTCACCCGTACGTTCTGGGCGGCCAATTCATTGGCCAACGCCAGCGTCAGCCCTACGACGCCATGCTTTGCAGCCGTGTAGGGAAGCTGCAATGGAAATCCTTTGATCGCTCCCGCAGAGCTGATGTTCACCAGACTGCCGCCGCCTTGCTCGAGCACATGGGGTAACGCGGCCGCGCACGTGTTCCAGACTCCGATGAGATTGACGTCCACCACGGCGCGCCAGTCATCGAGAGTTGTTGTATGCCATGGCCCGACCGTCAATATTCCGGCGTTGGCTACTGCCCCGTCAAGACCCCCGAGCTCGTTGACGCCGTCATCCACCGCCTTGCGCAGTTCGACGTCGTCACGGACATCGACAATCCGACTCACACAGCGACGGCCGAACTCCCCTACCAGTCGCACTGTTTCGGCCAGGTCGTCTTCTGTGGCCAAGGGATATTCGAGCTCGGGCAGGGATCGGCAGATGTCGACCAGAATAAGGTCGGCCCCCTCATCGGCAAGCCGCAGCGCGTGGCTGCGCCCCATGCCGCGGGCAGCGCCGGTAATCAGAATGCGTTTACCTGCAACGCGTCCGGGACGCGGTGTTGTCATTGCACGCCCCGACGCACTAGCCCTCGGCCCACATCACACCGCGCATCGTCGCGGACAGCGGAATGTCCTCCACCGCGACCAGCCCCTGCGGTGCGCGACATACCCACTCGATCGCATTGACCGCCCGGCCTGCCGTCGAGATGCAGCCGGCATCGGTGGAATCCAGCACCGGGTGGGAGACGTGCGTGTTGATTTCAACCCGCGGTTCACCTTCCACGACCACACGGTGTACGCCGGTGTGACCGTCGGGCGGGAATTCCCAGTCGGGTGCCGCGGCGGTGGTGAGCCTCGTGACGTGCTCGAGGGTGATCACCGGCTTGCCGTCGCGCACCCCCTCGGTGGCAAAGCGCACCGCGGCCATCTGGCCCGGCTCCACCGTCATCATCGTGCAGTCGATGCGTTCTGGCGTATACCAAGGTTCGATCCGCTGGCGCACGTCGTCCAGCTTGATGTCGAGATTGTCCGCCAGACTCCGGACCTGACCGCCCCACATCGACACGATCACCCCGGGCAGAAACATCATCGGCGAATCGTCGTCTTCAGTTGATCCGAAACCCATTGCAGCGCCAGTGAACTCGGCATCATCGTAGTTTCCGTAGTCGAAGATCTCCTGCACGGTGATCGAATCCACCCGAGTAGTCAGGCTGACCGCCGAGTGCACCAGCGTATCGCCGGAGAAGCCGGGGTCGATGCCGTTCACGTAGAGCGAGGTATCGCCTGCCGCGCAGGCGCGCTCCAAGGGCTCCCGCAGCCAGTCGTCGGCGTGGTGCGGCGTGACCAGCCAGACCATCGACGTACCGACCACGTTGACGCCCGCAGCGAGGAACTTGCTCATCTGTTCGATAGCTTCCATCGGCCGGGTCTCACCTTGCGAGGTGTAAACCACACAGTCGGCGCCGAGGGCCACCAGCGCGTCGATGTCGTCGGTGGCGACAATGCCGGTCGGATCGTCGCGTCCGCACAGCTGCGCCGCATCCTTGCCGATCTTGTCGGCACTGGCGGCGTGCACCCCGACCAGCTCCAGATCTGGTCTTCCGATGATCGCGCGCAACGAATGCCGGCCCACATTGCCGGTCGAGAATTGAATGACTCTGCGCACTGTTTCCTCATCCTTCCCGCGGCGGGTGATGACCCATCATGACGTGTTCGATCGCCGCGCAGAGTCAGTAGTCGGGTATCGGCAGCGGTGAATTGTTCGAATCGATGCCACCGTCAATGTGAAAGGTCGCGTTGGTCGCATAACAATCGCGCGTCGAGAGATACACCGCGAGCCGTCCGAGGTCCTCGACGTCACCCAACCGATGCAGCGGCGTGGTCTCTTGCATCTTCTCCAGCGACCCGGGCATCAAATCCAGGCTGCCCTTCAAACCGTCGGTGGCGAACGAGCCCAAAGCGATGGCGTTGACGCGAATCTTCGGCGCGAGTTCCTGTGCCATGGCGCGGGTGAGCGCTTCGAGGCCGCCCTTCGCGACGCAATAGGCCGTCAACGCCCGGATGCCGAACCGCGCGGAACCCGAAGAGATGTTGATGATGGATCCGTGTCCGGCACTGAGCATGTGCGGCGCGGCGAGCTGGCTCATGATGAAGGCAGAAGTCACACACCAGTCGAAAGTGTGCCGGAAATCCTCGTCGGTGATGTCCAGAAACCGCGCATAGGTCGAGCCACCGACATTGTTGACGAGAATGTCGATGCGGCCGAGACGCTCCATGGCCGTTTTTACGACGCGCTCGCCGTCGGAACGACTCATCGCGTCCGCGACAAGCGCCAGCCCCGTGCCGCCCGCGGCCTCGATACCCTCAATCGTGCCAACGATATCCGCCTTGGTACGTGCGGTCCCGACGACCGTGGCCCCGGCCTCCGCCAGGACCCGGGCAATGCCTGCGCCGACACCCTTCCCGGCGCCCGTGACAATCGCTACCTGTCCGTCCAGCTGGAACTGCTCCAACGCCATGCCGGGCTCCTTCGATCGTGCGTGGTGTGTACGCCGTTCAAATCTATGAACCTTGCTGACTAAAGTCAACGAATGTGCGGGATGGACATCCATGCTGATGAGGATGGCCGGACAATGGCCAAGTAATGCAAGCGTTTTTGATGGGAACACGGCATAATGGTCTGGTTCGCCTCGATACTCTCGCATGAGTCAGGTCAACCGTAAGGAAAGAAATGGCTGTGACAGACCGGGTGTCGGCGCGAGAAGCCAAGCGCTTGCAGACGCGGGAGCGATTGATGGGCGCCGCGATCGCGGAGTTCGCCCGCGCCGGGATGGCCGAGGCCGACGTCAGTGCCATCGTGGCCGCTGCAGGAGTCGCCCACGGGACCTTCTTCTTCCACTTCCCCACCAAAGAGCATGTGCTGCTGGAGCTGGAGCGCCGCGAAGAGGACCGCATAGCCAAGCAGTTCGCGCAATTCTTGAAGTCCAAGCACGATCTTGTTTCGGCGTTGGATGAGGCGGTCCGCCTGGTGGTCGGATTAGAGCGCCGACTCGGCGATCGGCTATTCAATGACTTTCTTGCGCTGCACTTCTCGCAAACCCGTCCGCAGACCGAAGACGGCAGGGACCATCCCTTGATCGTGTTGGTTGCCCAGGAGATCGCGCTAGCTCGAGAACGCGGCGAGACGGATGCGCAAGTTAATCCCATGAATAGCGCGGTGTTCTTCTTGCTCGGTCTCTACGCACTGTTGATCACCACAAGCCACTGGCCCACCGGCCACACCCTGCTGGAAGATTACGTCGCGAGGACTTTGCGCGGTCTTCAGCCGTAACCCAGGCGCGTCACGGGCGTATCACGCCACGCAGCGGCATGAGTCCGAGTTCGTTGTGGGACATGAACCCCGGCGCAGCATCGCAGACAGCGGGAATCGCATTCGCGGGGCCCATCGCGGTCCAGGTGTAGCCGGGCAACGCGTAGCCGCCGTCCGGATCCTGAGCCCCTTGAAGGATTAGCTCGGTGGACGAATCGCCTTCGATCACAATCCGGTAGTGATAGTGCTGCGGCCAATCCTCCTGTGGCTCAATGGCATCGAACGTGTCCATCGTGTATATCTCATGAAAAATGATGAGAGGCTTAGCGTCCACCCACGCTGTCCATTTGTGATGCTGGCGGGCGACGGTGCCCTTCTCGATCACGCCCTTGAAGCCCGGCATGTCGCTGGTCTCACCTCCCTCGAATGGGATGTCACGCGTGGCGACCCCGAGCTCCACCTCAGTCGTGTACTTGTCGACTGTTTTGCCCATGCCTTCGACGATCATTGCCATCGACTGGGCGAAGAGTGGCCAAGCTTGGCCCAATAGATTCGGGCCGTCCTCGAATCCGGCAGGATCGCTTCCCATCCCCATCTCGTGCAAGTACTTCAGAGTGTCCCTGCCGAAATTCACCACCTCGTAGATGTGAATAGTGTCGATCTGACTGACGATCCGTGCCAGCGTCAATACAAGTAGGTCGCCCGCGAAGCCCGGATTGACCCCACCTGCATGAAACGATGTCCCCCCATCCAGGCACGCCGCATGAATCTTGTCGATATCCGCTTGGCTGTGCTCGGTTCGATACCACCATGCGCCACCCGAGGCGACGACATTCTTACCGGCACGCAGCAGCCGACACACCTCGTCGGGGTCAGACCACAGCGGCGCATAGAACACGCAGTCGGCCTCGAGCGCCTCGATCACAGCCTTGTCGTTGGTCGCAAGCACACCCGTCGGCGCTTTACCGCAGAGTTCGCCGGCATCCTTGCCGATCTTCTCCGGACGATTGCACAGCACTCCCACCAATTCGTAAGCAGGGTTGTGGACGAAATGGCGCAGTGCCACCGTGCCGACATTGCCTACGCCCCATTGGATAACGCGATACTTCCGGTCGGCCGGCGACTTTCGCGCCACTGTCTTCTCTTGGGTGAGCGTCATTGCTACTCCTTTAGATGCATCGACAGCGGCCGTGGCCAGCTGAGCGTAGGCATTTCTCCAACAGTGTGTCAACGACTAGGAGTCTGACTTTCGTCAGCCGCAAAGTTCAGTAGCTGCTGCTAATCGCACCCGATACAGCCGTCAATCAGGGCCATTATATGGCTAGTTGGGTTGCACCCGACTTGGCTGGACGCATCGAGATATCTATATTGCTGACTGCAGTCAGTGCTATAGTCCACGGGCATACTCAATCAGGCTCGACAACGCGGAGGGTTCGTGAACCTGCCGAAGCTGCGCCAGCGTGATGTCGGCGGAATTTCCACGGCCGTCGGCGAAAGTGGCTCTGCCCTAGCGGGGCTGACGTTCGACGAGCACCTGGAGCAATCGGAGCTCGCGCAACGCCGAGCCGATAAATGGCTGATCTCCGGCAGCCTCCTGATCGGCACCGCAGCCTTAGGCGTCTTCGGACTACCGCTGTTCCTGCGGGGTGTGCAGTTGCTGCGGGGCGCGCAGCGGGAGGGGCTCTCGGTTCGACCCATGCTGGTCACGTTGCTCGGCTATCTGGTCATCATCGACGCTGCGATCAATACCGTGGGATGGGCACTTGACCTGGTGGCAAACCACAGCCTGCTGGCCCGCGTGCTCTTGAACGGCTGGGGCAACATGTTCGATGCCGGCTACTTTTGGCACTACAACGAGCTGTGGGTCGGCGGCGCGGCGGGCCCCGGCGAAAAAGCCATGGAGGTCGGTCTGATCCTGACCGTCTTCACGATGCGGATTGCCGCTGCCATCGGCTTCCTGCAGATGAAGCGCTGGGGTCATCAGTGGATGGTCGTCACCTGCTGGATGGGCGTGGTGATCTGGATCGGCTACGTCTTCAACATGACCATGTTCGCCGACGTGCGCTTTGCCGGTGTGGTGTTGCCGGTCGTGGGCTGGTGGCTCTACGACATCTTCTACATCACCCCCTTCCTCGCCATCCCCTATCTGCACACCGTCAACCGCGAGCTCTTCTCCGACTGAAAGTCTCTGATGACCTCCACCACCGACTGCTGGTCAGCGCAGCAGATGCCGAACGGGCGTGTTAGGCGCATGCACCGTCCGCGGGCGGCAAACCGGAAGCCTTCACCGCCAGTCAAATTCACGCATCAGTCAGGCCTGAATGCATCATCGAGGAGGTTAAATCATGGGTTATCTCTGGGAGATTCTTCGCTATGTCGCCGCGTGGGGCGGCACGGGTCTGATCATCTGGTTCTGGTACTGGCTCTTCTCGAACATCGGCACTTTCTGAGCGCGCCCGCGGGCCCGGATGCGTGGGATTTCGCCGATGACTGACCGTTCCGATGCCCACACAATGGCGCTGGAACGAAGTTGCGCCGTGACGGCGGTGGCGCTCAGTGATCAACGCCGGGAAGGCGTCCGACTCGTCACGGGTAGCCGACGCGGTTTTGGCCTCAATACGGAGCTCACGTTCGTTCATGTCCCCTACCCCGCGCTGCCCGATTGGACCCGCAGAACCCTGACATGCGGTGTGGCCCTGCAATGCTCGCCATCGAAAGAGCGCATTACCGAATACCGGCTGAACGAGTTATCCGCTCGCGAACTGCGTGCGCTCACACTGGTCGAAGCTGGCGTCGCCCTCGGCTGGATAGCGTCCCGTTGGCCGGGCCTGCTACCCGAGATGCGTCGCCTACTACCGGAAATGCATGCAGAAGCCGGTGATATGGCTGCCTCCGAGATCCTCAACCGCGCAATTGCGCTGGCGGCAACCGAGCGGGCGCTGACGCTTCATCCACTGCTGGGCAATTTGCCACTGGCCTATACAACGCCGCAGGGCTTGACCGATAAGTTGCGACGCAGCTTCGGCAGGATGCCTTGGACGACAACGCAAAAGCGTCTTCCCCGGCCGTACTCGGTTGCCGTCGGCGGCGACGGCGGCGTCCGCAACCCCAACCTGCCGCCGCCGAGCCGCCCGCAAGACAACGACCTCGATATCACACCGGACCACCGACCCGGGATTCCGTATCCCGAGTGGAACGCGTGGACAAAGAGTTTCATGCGAGATCACGTCGCGGTTCTGGAGCGCGCACACACCAGTCACATTCGTCAACCTGGATCGGTCTCCGGCGATCTTCGGAAATGGTTTGAAGAACATACTCATCGCGCGATGAAGAATCGCCTCGAAGATGGCTCCGATCTGGACGTCGAACAATACGTCAGGCACTACATCGACACTGTGACCGGCGGGGCGAGCCAACCACGTATTTTCCGCGACCTGCTACCCGCCAGTCGCGACGTGACCACCGCGCTGCTCCTCGACGGGAGTTCATCGTTGGGAGTGCACGGCGGCCGCGTCTTCCGGCTGGAATTGGATTGTGCCGATGCGCTTTCGCGCGCAATGAACCGCGCCCGCGAGCGCCACGGCATCTTCGTATTCACCGGAAACACTCGGCACCGCGTCGAGGTCCGCTGCCTGAAGGACTTCGAGGACCGCCGGTTCGTACCGCCGGGCGGTCTCGGGCTGCAGACGGGCGGGTACACGCGACTGGGTGCGCCACTTCGCCATCTGACGAGCCGACTCCTCGCGCAGCCGTCCGAGCGGCGACTGCTGATCGTCATCGGTGACGGCCTGATCTCCGACGAAGGCTACGAAGGCCGCTACGCCTGGGCCGACGCCGCGCACGCCGTCGAGGAGGCGAACGAGGCGGGTGTGTCGATGTACTACGTCGGTATCGGGCCGACCCGCGTCGACCCCCTCCCGGAAGTGTTCGGACCGCGCCGGTCGCAGCGCATCCGGCGCATCGAGGAACTCCCCCAGGTGCTAGCCCACGTCCATCGCGAGCTTGTCGCCGCATGATCCACAGCCAGCTTCCGAAGAACGGAGCACCGATGAGCGCCGACACGTATTTCGCGAACGGCAACGAAGTTCAGCTGTTCGAATTGGCCTTTCAGCAGCGCATACCGGTGATGCTCACCGGTCCGACGGGATGCGGCAAGACCAGGTTCGTCGAGCACATGGGCGTTCTGTTGGGACGGCCCGTGGTGACCGTCAGCTGCCACGACGACCTCACCAGCTCAGATCTCGTCGGCCGATTCATGGTGACCGGTGGTGACGTCGTGTGGACCGACGGGCCTCTCACCAGAGCGGTGAAAGCCGGCGCGATCTGCTACCTGGACGAGGTCGTGGAGGCTCGCCATGACTCGTTGGCAATCCTGCATTCGCTCACCGATCACCGCCGCGCCCTGTATCTGGACCGGGCCGACGAAGTAGTCAGAGCGCCAGCGACATTCATGCTCGTATGCTCCTACAACCCCGCCTATCGCAGCTCGCTCAAAGAACTCAAACCATCCTTCCGGCAGCGGTTCGTCACGCTGGGAATGAATTATCTGGCCGCCGAACGCGAGGCCGAGGTGATCGTCGCGGAGACGGGCGTGGGAATGGCAACGGCGACGCGACTGGTGCAGTGCGCGATCGCTATCCGCACCGCGGACGAGGCGTTCCATTTCGAGCCGCCGTCCACCCGGGTATTGGTGACCGCGGCACAGTTGATCGCCGCGGGCGCAACCGAACTGGAAGCCGCGGATGCCTGCATCCTGGCCCCGCTGAGCAACGACGGTGCCATCAGTGACGGGCTGCGTGAAGTTGCGGCCGCCAGGTTGGCCACCTCGGACACATCGCCTTAGAGAACGGCGGCGGCAGGCCCCTGAAGACCCTAGAAAGGAAACAACCGCGATGAACCAACAGGAACAGAAGCGCAAGAGAGCGCTGATCGTCTTCCAGATAGTCATCTACGGCTACCTCCTGGTGATGTTTGGAGTCCAGCTCTACATGTCCTTTGCACGCGGGTGGTGGGACCTGTGAATCTCCCTCTGCGCAACCGGCTTTCGGGTTACGGGTCCGCCACCGCGGAGACAGCCGGTTCGGTCAGCCTGGAGGACCACCACGACCAATCCCGCCGAGCGCAGCGTCGTGCCGATAAGTGGATGATCGTCGGGGCCGCCTTGATGGGCATGTGGGCTCCGGGTCTGATCGGATTTCCTATCTTCATGCGCGGGGTGTGGCTGCAGCGCCAAGCCCTGCGCGCCGGCCTGTCGGTCCGGCCGATGATCGTGACCCTGATCGGCTATCTGGTGTTGATCGACGGCATGCTCAACAGCCTGGGCTGGGCCCTGGACCTGGTAGCCAACCACACGCTGATCAACCGGGTGCTGATGGTCGGCTGGGGCAACATGTTCGACGCGGGCTACTTCTGGCATTACAACGAACTGTGGGTCGGTGGCGCGGCAGGGCCGGGTGAGAAGGCCTATGTGGCGGGGTTGATCCTCACCGTGTTCTCCATGCGGGTTGCCGCGGCGATCGGGTTCTTGCAGATGAAGCGCTGGGGCCATCAGTGGATGGTCGTCACCTGCTGGATGGGCGTGGTGATCTGGTCCGCCTATATCTTCAACATGACGATGTATGCCGATGTGCGCTATGCCGGTGTCGTTTTTCCGGTCATCGGCTGGTGGCTCTACGACATCTTCTACATCACCCCCTTCCTCGCGATTCCGTACCTACACACGGTGAACCGCGAAATCTTCTCCGACTGAACAGGTTTAAGGAGCATTGCCATGACCGCAGAGTCACCGACCGACGAAAAAGAACCGACGAGCGATTCTGGAAACCTCGAGCCCGGGACAACGCCGTACTACGCACGCATGCACAAATGGATCAAGCGGGCCGTCTTGGTGTGCCTCGTAGCACTCGTGATCGAAGGTGCCTTCACGTTGCCCTTCATGGCGGTGTACTACGGCTACCCGACGCTGAGCCTGACGGAGATCTGCAGTGAGCTGCTGAAGATTCGCTACTCCAACGACACCCTGGAGTGCAAGTACCCCTACCCGCCGTTCGGACCGCCCGAGGGCGCCGAGGGTAAGGCCACTGCCCAGGACGTCTGGGGTATTCAGCCGATACCGAAATACCACCGGCTGGGGTTCCGCGAACTGGTCCGCATCCACGACGAACGACTCGCCCGTCAGGCTGCGCAACAGCACGCCGGCTCGAAGCCGTGACGGACAAGTTGCGCGTCGTCCAATGGACGACAGGCAATGTCGGCAAGAAGTCAGTTCACGCGATCGCCGAGAATTCATTGTTGGAACTCGTGGGCTGCTACGCGTGGTCCCCCGACAAAATCGGCCGTGATGTCGGTGAGCTGTGCGGCATCAAGCCCATGGGCGTACGCGCAACCGACTGTGTCGACACCCTGCTGGGCCTGGACCCCGATTGTGTTGTCTACAACCCGATGTTCGCGAATGTCGACGAGGTGACGCGCATTCTCGGAGCGGGGATCAACGTCGTGACCACGTCGGAGTTCATCACCGGGCACCAACTGGGCCGTGGCCGGGAACGGATCAGCGAAGCATGTGCGCACGGTGGCTCGACGATCTTCGGTAGCGGCATCAACCCGGGGTTCATCCAGCTCTTCGCGATCGTCACGGCCGGTATCTCCGACCGGGTGGACCGAATCTCCATAGTCGAATCCTTCGACACCACCATCTACAACTCTCCGGCAACAGAGATTCCGATGGGTTTCGGCTATCCGATCGACCAGCCCGATCTGCAAGCGATCACCGAGAAAGGGTCCGGCATCTTCCGCGAAGCGGTGTTCCTGATCGCCGACGCCCTCGGAGTCCAACTCGACGACATCCGGTGTGAAGTCGAATATGCGCACACCACAGAGGATCTGCTGCTGCCCGGTGACTGGACCATCAAGCGGGGTTGCGTCGCGGGTATCGACGTCCGGTGGCAGGGAATTCTGGAAGGGCGCGAGGTGGTCGAGGTTCGCGGGGTGTGGACCAAAGGCCAATCCCTGGCCCCGGCTTGGTCGACGAGTTTCGGCTACACCGTCACAGTGGAGGGCCGGCCAACTATCAAGAGCACGCTGAGTTTCGAGCCCCCGGCGGACTTTCAAGGCGAATCGATCGACGACTACATCATGCTCGGCTTGACCATCACCGCCATGCCGGCAATCACCGCGATACCAGCCGTCGTCGCGGCACCGCCCGGCATCGCCACGTACAACGATCTACCCCTGCTGCTTCCGCGCGGAGTGCTGGCGCGCAACTGAAAGGACGTGCACTCGATGCCGAAGAAATACCACGTCATCCAGCCCCGAGGCGCGGTGCGCAGGTGACCGCCACCACGGGTGCGCCCAGCATCTTCGAGGCAGGACTTCCGGCGCTCGAGTATGACGTCACCGAATCGCCGCACGCGGTCTGCGACCGAATTCGGGCGGCACAGCAACAGGCGCCGATCGCCATCGGTCCGCTCGGTCCCGAAGTGCTCTCCTACGAGCTCGCCCGAAATATTCTGCGCGACACCCGATTCATGATCCCCCCTGGCCTACATCTGAGCGCGCAAGGCGTGACATCAGGACCACTCTGGGACAAGGTCGTCGGGAGCATCATCTGCGCGGAAGGCGTCGAACACCATCGGTTGCGAAGCCTGGTGTCACGGGCATTCACGCCCCGGGCCATCGCGCGTCTGGACGAAACGATCGGCGAAGTGATCAACGATCTGATCGACGGCGTCGCCGCCGCGGGCCGCTGTGACATCGTCACCGACATCGCCCGGCACTATCCCATTCCCATCATCTGTGCTCTGCTTGGTGCCCCACGCGCAGACTGGACGCATTTTGACCGGTGGGCCGAAGAGATCTTCAAGATGGTCAACTTCTCGGTCAATCTTCTCGACGAAATGCCGGCCGTCCTTCGCGGCTGGGCCGAGCTCGACGCCTATGTCGATGAGATGGTCGCCGACCGACGACACCATTTGACCGACGACCTGCTCTCCAATCTCATTCGTGCCGAGGACGACGGCGACCGGCTCAGCGCCGACGAATTGCGTTTGACGGTAGCCGGTTTGCTGCTTGCGGGAACGGATACCACCCGCAATCAGGTGGCCGCTTCCATGCAGGTGCTGCTCGATCACCCGGATCAATGGGCGTTGCTACGCGATCACCCAGAACTGGCCATGGCGGCGGTCGAAGAGAGCATGCGCCACTCGCCCGCGGTATGCAACACCGTCCGCACCGTGCACGAAGACGTCGAGTTGGGCGGATACACCTTCCCGAAGGACACTTACATTTTTGTGAATTCCTTTGCCGCCAACCGTGATCCCGACATCTACCAGGATGCCGATCGCTTCGACATCACCCGCAAGGGCGCGCCGGCGGTGTTGACCTTCGGCGGCGGCGTGCACTACTGCCTTGGCGCGAACCTGGCCAGACTGGAGCTGGCCGAAGGACTGAAGATTTTGGCGCGACGCATGCCTGACGCCCGCCGGGTCGGACCTGCTCCATGGAAACCGATGCTCGGCATGAGCGGACCGACAAGTCTGCCCGTTGAGTTCGGCCCCCGACGATGAGCGACTCATCGCGGTTGCATCACGTCGTGTTCGCGGTCGCGCGTGAACGACACGACGCTATAGGAGAACTGTTCAGGGAGCTGGGTTTCGGCTTCGAAGACATCAACTTGGACGAACTCGGGCTTCGAGTGTTGCTGGATTGGAATCGGGGCGTCGAGCTGATCAGTCCGAACCCGGGATCCACCGCCACGGTGGCGACTTCGGTGCGCGAATTCCTGGCGAGTCACGGTGACGGTGTTTTCACGGTAGTGGTACAGGTTCCCGGAGCGTCGGAGGCGGAGGAGATTGCCCAGCGCTACGGCTCGATCACCCGCTTTCGGCAAGGCTTCGAGGGAGACGGCAACTACCTCGAGGAAATCGACCTGTCGGTGTTCGGCCTACCGCTCACCTTTCTGTCCACCAACCTGCCATGAGCACCAAGAGCGAGCTCCGGCTCGACGGCCAGACCGTCGGCACCGCAAAGCGCCGCGGGTGCGACGCCCACTGAAAGGATCAAAATATGGCCGAGGCGCATGACTCCCAAGGAATTCCGATACTCGACCTGACCGATCTGCCGATGTCCTTCGACCGGGGTACCGGTTGGGCCACATTGCGGGATGCCGGTCCGGTGGTATTGAGTGACGGCTGGTATGCCTTGACTCGTCGAGATGATGTCCTTGCTGCACTGCGTAATCCGAGCGTGTTCTCGTCCAAGAAGGCATTCGAAGTGGTCGGCAGCCCTCTGCCACTGGTGCCCGCAGCATTTGATCCTCCGGAACACACCCGATTTCGCAGGATTCTGCAACCCTTCTTCAGTCCGCATGCGCTTGCGGCGATACTGCCGTCGATTCAGGCCCAGGCGATCGACATCATCGACGCGATTGCTGAACGCGGCGAGTGTGAAGTGATGGCCGATCTGGCGACTCCCTATCCGTCGCAGGTCTTCCTGACGCTGTTCGGTCTGCCGCTGCGGGACCGGGAGCGGCTGATCCGATGGAAAGACGCCATCATCGAGCTCAGTATTCCGAACGCCGCCAGCGAAACCCCAGATCTGACACCGGCGCTCGAGCTGTTCGCCTACCTCACCGAGGCCGTTGCCGAGCATCGGCAGAATCCAGGCGACGATGTCCTGTCCCAGGTTCTGGTGAGCCAGGACGCGCTGACCGACGATGAAGCCCTCGGCATGGCCTTCTTCTTTGTTCTGGCGGGTCTGGATACCGTGACCTCGGCTATCGGGGCGGCAATGCTCGAGCTGGCCCGCCGTCCCGACCTGCGCAAGAGACTTCGTGAAAGCCCGGACGAGATCGGCGTTTTCGTCGAAGAGATGGTCCGATTGGAGTCGTCGGCTCCGGTCGTCCCCCGGGTCACTACCGAGGAAATCACCGTCGCCGGCATCACCTTGCCCGCCGGCTCTCAGGTGCGGCTCTGCCTGGGGGCGATCAACCGAGACGGCAGCGATGCGATATCCGGTGACGACCTCGTGATGGATGGCAAGGTACACAAGCACTGGGGCTTCGGCGGCGGTCCGCACCGTTGCGTCGGCTCTCATCTAGCGCGGATGGAAATGAACGTCGTCGTGACCGAATGGCTCCGCCGCATACCTGATTTCGAGCTTCCGGACGGATACCGGCCGGAGATCACCTGGCCGTCTCCCACCTGCACGTTGCCGCGACTGCCGTTGCGGATTCTCGAAAAGGAAATGCCTTGACGCGCATCTCATCTCCCCTCCGAGTTGTCCAGTGGACCACCGGGAGCGTCGGCAAACGGTCCGTCCGGGCGGTCGCCTCGAATCCAACACTCGAACTGGTGGGGTGTTACGCCTGGTCGCCCGACAAGGTGGGCCGGGACGTCGGCGAACTGGCCGGCATCGAGCCGCTGGGCGTAGCGGCGACCGACGACATTGATGCGCTCATCGAGTTGGAGCCCGATTGCGTCATATACAACCCAATGTGGCCCAATGTCGACCATCTCGTCCGGATACTGTCGGCCGGGGTCAACGTGGTGACGACGGCCGCCTTCATCACCGGTCACTCCTTCGGCGACGGCCGCGATCGCATCATCGACGCATGCGAGCGCGGCGGCTCGACCATCTTCGGCAGCGGCATCAACCCCGGATTCGCCGAGATGATGGCCGTCATGTCATCCACGATCTGTGATCGAATTGACAAGATCACGGTCACCGAGTCCGGAGACAGCACCTTGTACGACTCTCCGGCGACCGAAATGCCGGCGGGCTTTGGTCAACCCATCGACAACCCCGACCTGCAGGCGATGACGGCGGAAGGCACATGCGTATTCCGCGAGGCATTACTCATGATGGCCGATGCATTGGGCATCGAGCTTGATGATGTGCGGTGTGAAGCCGAATATGCCCAGACCACTGAGCCTCTCGATCTTCCCGGGCCGTGGAGAATTGAAAAGGGCTGCGTTGCCGGCATTGATGCGCGCTGGCGAGGGTTCGTCGGCGATCGCGACGTCGTCGAGATCCGGGTGCGGTGGCGCAAGGGTCAGACGTTGGAACCCGACTGGAAGATGGACACCATGGGATATGAGCTGGAAGTTCAGGGGTTGCCCACGGTCAAGACCTCGATCCAACTACTCCCACCACCGGACTTCCAGTTCGAAACCTTGGCAGACTTCATGGTGCTGGGCATGATTATCACGGCCATGCCCGCTATCAATGCAATTGCGGCGGTAGTCGCCGCTCCGCCGGGCATCGCAACATACAACGACCTGCCGCTCACGCTTCCCCGCGGCGTAGTAAGCGCTAAATAGATGGCGTACAAGATCGATCCCGAAGTGCTGGCTCGAGAATGCCAGCAGGTTCTCGACCTCCCGCTCGGTACCGGCGAGCGGTTCTCCGCACTCATCGAGAGGCTGTCACGCGTCTACCCGGACCTCATCGATAACAGGCGGCGGCGCTGGATCGGAAGCAAGGCCGGCGGCATATTGGGCAAGGTGACCTTTCTCCACATGGGCTTCATGGAGTATCTGCTGATCTTCGGTGCCCCAGCTGGGACGCAGGGCTTTACCGGAAGATACAACTACATGGAGCTTTACAAGGTCATCCTGGCCGGCCGGTACACGACCTATGACCTGGAGTCCGAACAGATAGACCCAACGGTGTATCTCCCCGGAGATGTCAGTTTCATGAAGAAGGGCGAGGCCCGGGGCCTTGAGATCGAAGCAGGCTCATGGCATCTCGAATATGGGCGAGGACCGAATATCACGGCCGTGCCCTTTGCGATGATGGACACAGTGCTCAACTCAATGGAATTGAAGCCGCTGGTGCTGACCACCGGCGAGTACATGAGTTTTGCGCGGAGAGGTCTGCTCAACCGTCGCCGTCCGAAGGTCCAACCCTCTTCGCCACTCGAGTAGCGCTGCGGCTTTGGTCGCGGCTTACTCGCGAGGTCGAGCAGAACGTATGTCGGCCACGCAGCGCCGTTCAGAGCACGCGGATCTCACCGGTAGTGCCGTCGACCTCGACCAGGGCGCCCGGCGGCAACGACTTCGTTGCCCCATGGACGTCGACCACACACGGAAAGCCGAATTCGCGGGCCACCACCGCCGCGTGTGACATCGGACCGCCGAGTTCTGTCACCACGGCCGCGGCGTAGCAGAAAGCGGCGGTGTACCCGACGTCGGTAACCTCCGCGACAAGTATCTCGCCGGGCTGCAGATCATCGATCGTCTCGGGCCGCACGATCCGCACCCGCCCGCGCACCCGCCCCCCGCACACACCGACTCCGCGCAAGGTGCCTCCGCTGGAAAGAACCGTCGACGACGTGGTGGACGGCTCCCAGTTCCCGCTGAACACCGTCGGCGGAGTCGACGGCAGCCAGCCTGCGATGTTCGGCTCGGCGCCGGGCCACCAGCCCGGCAACGTCTGCCGGTAGTGCGTCGAGTTCGTCGACCAGCAGGTAGAACACATCGTCGGCGGTGTGGAAGATTCCGTCCGTCGACCAAGCGGCGCCCGTACTCACGCAGCAGAGCACGCAGCACCCAGTTGGCCCGCACCACTTTGTCGCGACGAGCTTCGCGGTCGCGGAGTTGGCGCGCGGCCAGCAGCGCTACGGGCTTGGCCCGCAACGGAATCCGTGGACGCCGCGGCTGCGGCGGTTGAGGCGCACTCATCGATCTGGCCACCATCCGGACCAGCAGTTCGGGGTCGTCGGCGTAGCTGGTTGACAGCATCTCGAGCTCCGCCGGGCCACGATGCCCGATCAGCGCCAGCTCGGTCAGCACCGCGGCGTGAAACTCCGGCGCATCGACGGCCAGCTTGTCAAGGCGCTCCCCCGGCTCGGTGAGCAGCCGAGCCACGTTCGGATCGCGCTGCGCCGCCACCACCAATCGATGCATGGCCTCGACCGATCGAGCACTGACCAGTTCCGGCCCTGCCGGCGCGGAGGTGTCGCGCCCGCAGAGGCCGCGCAGCAACACATTGAACGCGGCGCACAGCATGAACGACGCCGAGGCCAGCACCCAACCGTGCACCACATGGTCGCGGGCCAACACGATCAGGCTCAGAAGCCGGGAATCGTCGAGTTGGGCCACATCGTCGGCGAGCCGTTCCAGTCGGTCGACATCGGCAATGAAGTCGTGAGTATCGCGCGACGCACCGGAGCTCAGGCCCACCAGGTTGATGCCGAATACTCCGATATTGCGGCCGTTGCGCAGTTGCCTTCGGGCCCGACTGATTTCGGCGGGACGTTGCTCACCGAAGATCGGCAGCGAGGCCATGCTTGGGCCGAAGAACCCGCTGTTGCTGACGATCATCGACGGCTTGGCAAATGGCACGGTTTCGGCCATGAAGTGCGCCGACGTGATCGCCCCATACAACCGATGGGCGAATACCGCGACTGTCCGCATCGCGATTTCGCGCTGGACCATGCCGCCCGGGCGCAAGCGCTCGGCAATGGTGACGCCGCCTGCGCGCAACCCACGTACGGTCGCCGAAGCCGACGAGGGCGAAAACGGGCCCGGCAGCGCCTCGGACAAGTTGGTGGCCAGAAAGGTGGGAAAACGCGGGTCGATCGGAGTGTCGAACTCGCCGTTATCTTCCTCTGGGCCAGCCGGTCTGGGGAGCACACCGTCAGCGGCGGCCGCATCGACGGCAGGCAGGTCCCCAATGTTGGCTAGCCGCCACGGCAGCGACACGACCCGCTTACCCAGCGCGACGCGGCCGCGCACCGCCAACGCGAAGTCCTCGATACATTCGTCGCAATTCCACGCCGGCTGAAATTTCCACTGGTCGCGCAGCTGTGACGTATCCATCAGCGGGGCGCTTCGCACCAGCTCCAGCTCGGCGAACGCAGTCGGGCCTCGTCGCCCCAGAGCCGTAAACGGGCCACCCATCCGCACGACCGGGCGGCCGAGGCCAGCAGCGATCTGCCGAAACGTCTGCTCACCCGCAGCGGCAAGATTGACTGGACTGCTCGCAATTTCGGTACCGACGACGGCGCGGGTAAACAGCCGAAGCGCGTCATCGAGGTGGATGACTTGCATGCGGCGATCGGCAGACCCGTTAGGGAACGCCGGCAACGCCAGCAGCCGGCGCACCCAATTGTCGACGTTGCGACCGACGATGAGCGCGGAACGGACCGCGACCCATTCGGCTCCCGATGCCCCGAGCATGTCTTCGACGCGGGCCTGATGCAACCCGTCGGCCAACACCGGAGCCATCGCCTCGTACTCGGCTTTCGCCGCGTCCGCACGCCCATAGACATGTGCCGACGACGCGAAAACGATGCGCCTGGAACCGGTCTCGGCTATTGCTTCCAGAACATTGAGCGCGCCCCCGACGTTGACCTCGTGCCCGATACGCTCGTCGGGCCCGGGGCTGTGGGCCCACGCGAAATGCGCGACGACGTCCGCGCCGGCGATACCGCGTCTGACGGCGCCGGCGTCCCGGATATCCGCCTCGATGAAATCGGCAGCACTCGACCAGCTTTCCGGTCGGTGCCGGGCAATCCCTACGACATCGTGACCCTGGCTGAGCAATCGGGCGGTGAGACCGCGGCCGAGCACACCACTGGCCCCGGTAACCGCGATTCTCACTGACTGCCCCTGCTCAAGCGCCACTCCTCCTCATCGCTGCGCTCTGCATCGTCGCCGGCGCGCTTTCATGGTTATTCGTCGTCGTCCATCAGCGCGGCGTTGACCAGGTCCTCGAGATCCATATCCGCGATGTCCTTTTCCGTGCTCGCGCCCGGCGGCCACCGCCTGAGTGGTGCCGTCTTCGGTTGCCAACGCCAGCAACAGCTCCAGCACTCCCGCCTGCCGGAGTCGCTTGACCGGAATGGCCCCCACAACACGCTGAATTTCGGCTTCACCGGGCACGGCAACCGGGGTGCTTTGCTCCGAAGTCTCAATGAGCTCTTGGTGCATGTAACCAGCCAGCGCTGCGCAGTTCGGGTAGTCGAAGATCAGCGTGGGTGAAAGCGCGAGACCGGTAGCGGACTTCAACCGGTTGCGCATCTCGACGGCGGTCAGCGAGTCAAACCCGAGCTCCTGGAACGCTCTTTCCGGATCGATGGACTCGGGACTGGAGTTGCCCAGCACCGTGGCGATATTGGAGCGCACCAAATCCAGCAGAACGTCGTATTGCTCGTCCTCGGGCAACCCTTCGAGGCGTTGCAGCAGAGCCGATTTCGATTTCGCCGCGGCTAACGAGTCGTCGACCTGGCGCCGCGTCGGGGCGTTGATCAGATCAACGAACATCGGCGGCAATGTTCCCCCGTCGAACTTGACCCGCAGCGCCGCGAGGTCGATGTGGGCAGGCAACAGGAACGGTTCGTCGACAATCAGGGCGGTGTCCATCAATTCCAGTGCCTGATCGGAGGACATCGCGAGGATGCCGTCGCGGCCGAACCGGGCACGATCGGCGGCGCCCAGGGCACCGGTCATGGCACTGGTCTGATCCCACAGACCCCATCCCAAGGACATCGCCGGCAACCCGTAGGAACGCCGGTGCACGGCCAGCCCGTCGAGGAACGAGTTGGCGGCCGCGTAGTTGGCCTGACCCGACGC
This sequence comes from uncultured Actinomycetota bacterium, assembly GCA_963832935.1. GTDB lineage: Bacteria > Actinomycetota > Actinomycetes > Mycobacteriales > Mycobacteriaceae > Mycobacterium. The sequence goes on along the minus strand of CAWHWA010000001.1, from coordinate 234,624 downwards.
GCCCGCCAGGCCGGCCATCGACGAAAACAGAACAAAGGCAGACACATCGAGGTCACGGGTCAACTCATGCAGGTTCCAGGCCCCGTCGACCTTGGCCCGCAACACCGCATCAACCCGCTCCGGGGTCAACGAGGAAATCACCGCGTCGTCGAGCATCCCGGCCGCGTGGATCACGCCAGACAGCGGTCGCTGCACCGGAATATCGGCGATCACCTTGGCCAATGCCTCGCGGTCGGCCACGTCGCAGGCCACCACCTGCACCTGGGCACCGGTGGCGCCGAGCTCGGTCAGCAACTCCGCGGCCCCCGGCGCGTCCAGACCACGCCGGCTCACCAGCACCACGTTGCGAGCGCCGTATCGCGACACCACGTGGCGGGCCAATGCCGAACCGGCCATGCCGGTTCCGCCGGTGATCAGCACGGTGCCGGTACCCAGCCCGCCCCCTGGCCCAAAAGGTAGCGTCATCACGACCTTGCCGACATGGCGGGCCTGACTCAAGTACCGCAATGCCGCCGGCGCGCGACGCACGTCGAACCTGGTCACCGGCAACGGCCGTAGCACGTCCTCGCCGAACAGCGCGGCCAGCTCGTCGAGCATCTGCTGAATGCGCTCGGGTCCCGCTTCGAAGAGGTCAAAAGCGCGGTACCGCACACCCGGGTGTTCCTCGGCGATCACGCCGGGCTCGCGGATGTCGGTCTTGCCCATCTCCAGGAAAATCCCACCGGGGGCAACCAGCCGCAGCGAAGCGTCGACGAAGTCACCGGCCAGCGAGTCCAGCACCACGTCCATGCCACGGCCAGCGGTGACCGCGCGGAACTTGTCCTCGAATTCCAAGCTGCGCGAATCGGAAATATGATCATCGTCAAAGCCCATGGCCCGCAATGTGTCCCACTTGCCGCGGCTGGCTGTTGCGAAAACCTCCAGCCCAAGGTGCCGGGCCAACTGCACCGCAGCCATGCCGACGCCGCCGGCGGCAGCGTGCACCAATACCCGCTGACCGGGCTTCGCCGCGGCCAGGTCCAACAGCGCGTAGTAGGCGGTGGCGAAAACCACCGTGGTGGTCGCGGCGGCGGTGTGCGACCATCCGGCCGGCATCTGGACCAGCAGTCGCTGATCGGTGGTGGCGATCGTCCCGGTCCCGTCCGGGAACAGGCCCATGACCCGGTCGCCAATCGCGAAACGGCCATCCTGCGAGGCAGTTTCGACGACTACGCCCGAGGCCTCGATACCCATCACCGCGTCGGGATCGGGGTAGAGACCAAGCGCGATCATCACGTCGCGGAAGTTGGCCGCGATAGCCGACAGCGCGACCCGAACCTGCCCGGGTCCCAGTGGCGCGTCGGCGTCTGGGATTCGTTCCAATCGCAGATTCTCGAAGGTGCCGCGACTGCTCATGCCCAGCCGCCACGGACCATCACCCGGCGGCACCAAGAGACCACCGACGGCGTGGCTGCCATGCACTCGCGCGAGGTATACCTTTGCGCCACGCACCAACAATTGCGGCTCGCTGGTGGCCAAGACCGCGGCCACCGCCTCTTCGTCCAGCGCCGCATCGGTGTCGACCAGCACGATCCGGCCGGGATGCTCGGTCTGCGCCGAACGCACCAAACCCCACACCGCGGCGCCCGCCAAATCGGTGATCTTCTCCCCCGGCAACGTCATCGCGCCCCGAGTGGCCACCACCAACGTCCCCGCCCCTTCGCGGGCCAACCACGACTGCAGCACCGGCAGCACCGCGCGGGTGGCCGCGTACACGCCTGACAGCACATCATCGGCGACCGGCGCCGACTCGAACACCACCGCCGATCGCTGTCCCTCGGCGGCCTCCAATTCCGTTGCTCCCCAGGCGGACACCGATACCGGTTGCACCGAGGATGACGCCTGCGCGGACCAGACGACTTCGAAGAGCCGATCCGGTCCAGAGCTCGAGACCGCGGCAAGCAACTGCTGATCGGTGACGGGCCGCGCCACCATCGAGGCCACCGAAAGCACCGGCAGCCCAAGGCCGTCCGCGAGCTCTATCGACACCGCCGTGCTGCTGCCGCCCGCGGGGGCATCTCCGACCGGCACGATCCGTGCCCGCACCGCCGCCGCGCCCGCGGCATGCAGAGACACCTGCTGCCAGGAGAACGGCACCATCATCGAACCTTCGGCAAGCTCGTGGCTATCGGAGGCCAGGATCACCGCGTGCAATGCGGCGTCGAGCATCACCGGGTGCACACCGAACCCGGCCACCGACACCCCGGCATCCGTCGGCAGCGTCACTTCGGCGAACACTTCATCGCCGCGGCGCCACATCGAGGTCAAGCCGCGGAACGCGGGCCCGTATCCGTATCCGCGCTCGGCTAGCCGGTCATAGCCGTCGCCGATGTCGACGGGGACCGCGCCAACCGGTGGCCATGCCGACAGATCCGCGCCCGGCTCGGACGATCCCGTGCGCAGCATGCCCTCGGCGTGCAACGACCAGCCGGAACCGGCCGCGGCACGGGAGAAGATCGACACCGCACGGGTGCCCGAATCATCGGCGCCGCCAACCACCACCTGGATAGCGACCGACCCGCCGGCCGGCAACACCAGGGGCGCCGCAAGATTCAGTTCGTCGACAACTCCGCAGCCCACCTCGTCACCGGCGCGGATCGCCAACTCGACGAATCCCGCACCGGGGAATAGCACGACTCCACCCACGGCGTGGTCGTTCAACCAGGTCTGCACGCCGGGCGATAACCGGCCCGTCAGCACCACCCCACCCGAGGCCGGCAACTCGACGACCGCGCCCAGCAACGGGTGTTCGCTGGCGGCCAGTCCCAGACCGGCCGCGTCGACCGCGGCGCCCTCGCTGGAGAGCCAAAACCGCCGCCGCTCAAAGGTATAGGTGGGCAGATCGACAAAACCGGCTTGGCCGATTGCGGCGCGCCAGTCCACGTTCATCCCGGCGGCAAAGCCCTGGGCGATCGCATTGGTCAGGGTTTCCGGCTCCGGGCGGTCCTTACGCAGTGCGGACATCGTGATGACCGGCGCTTGCCCTTCGCTGGCAAGCGTTTCTTCGATCGACGCCGTCAAGCCACTGCTGGGTCCGACTTCGAGGAAACGCGTTGCGCCGGCCGAGTGCGCGAAGCGCACACTGTCGGCGAATCGCACCGCCTCGCGCACGTGCCGCTTCCAATATGCTGCCGTCGCGAAGTCGTCTCCCGCCAGCTGCCCGGTCACGTTCGACACGATCGGGATAGTCGGCTTGCCGATAGCGAGTCCGGCTGCGACCGTTCCGAATTCGTCGATCATCGGATCCATCAACGGAGAGTGGAAGGCATGCGAGACGGCCAGTTGGTGAACGCGGCGGCCGTCGGCACGGAGACGGTCGGCGATCGCGGTCACCTTGTCTTCGGCGCCCGAAATCACCACCGAGCCCGGCCCGTTGATCGCTGCGATGCCGACCTCGGGCACGAGCAGCGGACGCACTTCGGATTCGGTGGCCTGCACGGCGATCATCGCCCCGCCCGCCGGCAGCGCTTGCATGAAGCGGCCCCGGGCGGCCACCAGGACCGCGGCGTTCTCCAGCGACAGGACACCGGCGACGTGCGCGGCCGCCAACTCGCCGATCGAGTGGCCCAGCACGAAGTCGGGTCGTATACCCCAGGATTCGAGCAACCGGAACAGGGCGACTTCCATCGCGAACAAGGCCGGTTGCGCGAACTCGGTGGTGTTCAACAGGTCTTCGTCATGGCCCCACATGACTTCGCGCAAGGGGCGCAGCAAGTGCCGGTCCAGTTCACCCACGACGGTGTTGAACGCCTCGGCAAATACCGGGTAACCGGCATGCAACCCCATTCCCATGCCCAGTATCTGGGAGCCTTGGCCGGGGAAGACGAAGACGGTCTTGCCGCCTTGCGTTGTGGTGCCCTGTACGACCGATACGACGTTGCCGGTGGCCAATTCGTCGAGGCCGGCCAGCAACTGGTCGCGATCAGCACCGGCAACCACGGCGCGATGCTCAAAGTTTGACCGGCCCGCCAACGTCCACGCCACATCGGCGACGTCGAGCTCGCTATCGGCACGGATATGAGCGGCCAACCGACAAGCGTGCGAACCTAACGCCGACAACGACTTTGCCGACACCACCCACGGCAGCACCGGCACCTTGGGGCGGTCTACGACGGGGTGCGGTTCGGCGGGTGCGGCCTCGATGATCACGTGTGCGTTGGTGCCGCTGATGCCGAACGACGACACGCCCGCCCGATGCACGCGACCCGCAGCCGGCCACGGCCGCGCCTCGGTCAGCAACGACACCGAGCCCATCGACCAGTCCACATGCGGGCTGGGCCCGTCGACGTGCAACGTCGCCGGCAGCAGCTCGTGGCGCATCGCCAACACCATCTTGATCACCCCGGCCACCCCCGCGGCGGCCTGCGTGTGACCCATATTCGACTTGATCGAGCCCAGCCACAACGGCTCGGCGCGGTTTTGCCCGTAGGTCGCCAACAACGCCTGCGCCTCAATGGGATCGCCCAATGTGGTGCCGGTGCCGTGGCCCTCCACCACGTCAACCTCGGCCGCCGACAACCCCGCATTGGCCAACGCCGCACGCACCACCCGCTGCTGAGACGGACCGTTCGGCGCGGTCAACCCGTTGGAGGCGCCGTCCTGATTGATTGCCGAGGCCCGCACCACCGCCAGCACGGGATGACCCAGCCGCCGCGCATCCGACAACCGCTCGACCACGAGCATGCCGCCGCCCTCGGAGAATCCGGTCCCGTCGGCGGCTCCCGCGTATGCCTTGCACCGGCCATCCACCGACAAGCCGCGCATCCGGCTGAACTCCACGAAGATGTCGGGTGTGGCGTTGACCGTGACGCCGCCGGCCAGGGCCAGATCGCACTCGCCCGAACGTAGCGATTGGGCCGCCATGTGCAACGCGACCAACGACGACGAACACGCCGTGTCCACCGAGACCGCCGGGCCCTCCAGCCCCAGCACGTAGGACACCCGGCCCGACGCCACACTGGATGACTGGCCGGTCAGCCGGAAGCCCTCCGCGGTGGGTGCGGCGCCCATGCCATAGCCCTGGGTGTACACCCCGGCAAATATGCCGGTGGCGCTGCCGCGCAACGCGCCGGGCTCAATTCCTGCCCGCTCCAAGGCTTCCCAGGACAGCTCGAGGAACATCCGCTGCTGCGGATCCATCGCTAGCGCCTCGCTCGGCGCTATACCAAAGAAGGCGGGGTCAAAGTCCGCGACACCGTCCACGAATCCGCCGGTGCGGGTGTAACACGTGCCCGGAACATCGGGATCCGGGTTGTACACGCCGTCCAGATCCCAGCCACGGTCGCTCGGGAATTCGGAGAGCACGTCACGGCCCTCGGTCAGCATCTCCCACAGATCCTCGGGGGAAGCCACCCCGCCCGGATAGCGGCACGACATGCCCACGATCACGATCGGATCATCGCCGGTGACATGCACGACCGGGGTGTTCCCGATCTCCTGCGGGACGCCGGCCAGCTCGTGACGGATGTAGCTGGCCAGTCCGTTCGGCGTCGGGTAGTCGAAGATCAGGGTCGGTGAAAGCGCCAGTCCGGTAGCGGTTTTCAGCCGGTTGCGCATTTCGACCGCAGTCAGCGAGTCGAAACCCAGGTCCTGGAACGCTTTGTCCGGGTCGATCGCCTCGGCAGTGGTATTGCCCAACACGGTCGCGATGTGTGAGCGGACCAGATCCAGCAGCACAGCATGCTGTTCGGGTTCGGGTAGCCCGTGCAAGCGTTGAGCCAGAGCCGATTTCGATTTCGCGGCGGCCAGTGAGTCGTCGACCTGGCGCCGTGCCGGCGCGTTGATCAGGTCGGTGAACATCGGCGGCACTGCGGCAGAATGCGCACGCAGCGCGGCCAGGTCGATGCGGGCAGGCGCCATGAATGGCTCGTCGACAATCAGTGCGGTGTCGAACAATTCCATCGCTTCATCTGACGACAGCGCCAAGATTCCGTCGCGGCCCAGCCGGGCGAGGTCGGCGGCGTCCAGTCCGCCGGTCATCGCGCTGGCCTGATCCCACAGCCCCCACCCCAGTGAGATCGCCGGCAAGCCGTGGGCACGCCGATGCGCGGCCAACCCGTCGAGGAATGAGTTGCCCGCCGCGTAATTGGCTTGACCCGATGAACCCACCAGACCGGCCATCGACGAGAACATCACAAACGCCGACACATCCAGGTCGCGGGTGAGCTCGTGCAGGTTCCATGCCGCGTCGATCTTGGCCCGCAACACCGGATCCACTCGCTCGGGTGTCAGCGATGTGACCATCGCGTCGTCGAGCACACCGGCGGCGTGAACCACTCCGGATAGCGGATGCTGCGCCGGAATATCGGCGATCACCGCGGCCAGTGCCGCCCGGTCGGCAGCGTCGCATGCGATCACCTTCACCCGGGCTCCGGCCGACTCCAATTCGGCGACCAAGTCGGCAGACCCCGGGCGCATCCGGACCGCGCCGACTCAGCAGCACCAGAGTTGCGTACCCCGTGGTGTGTCACCGAATGGCGGGCCAGCGTGGAACCCGCCATCCCGGTTCCACCGGTGATCAACACAGTCCCCGCCGTCCAGGAGTCCGGCAGCGTCATGACGACCTTGCCGATGTGGCGGGCCTGACTCAAGTACCGCAATGCCGTACGAGCGCGTCGCACATCAAACGTCGTCACCGGCAATGGCCGCAACACACCGGCGTCGAATAGTCCGGCGAGCTCTAGCATCCACTCGTGCATCCGGGGGCGGCCCGGCTCGAAGAGGTCGAAGGCGCGGTAACGAACACCGGGGTATTCCCGCGCGACCACGCCGGGGTCGCGGATGTCGGTCTTGCCCATCTCCAAGAACACGCCGCCGGGGGCGACCAGGCGCAGGGACGCATCCACGAATTCGCCGGCCAGCGAGTCCAGCACCACATCCATGCCGCGCCCGCCGGTAACCGTCCGGAACTTCTCCTCGAAATCCAGGCTGCGCGAATCCCCGATGTGGTCGTCGTCAAAGCCCATGGCCCGCAAGGTGTCCCACTTGCCACGGCTAGCGGTGCCGAACACCTCGAGGCCCAGGTGCCGGGCCAGCTGCACGGCAGCCATGCCCACTCCGCCGGCGGCGGCATGCACCAATACCCGCTGGCCCGGCTTGACATCGGCCAGGTGGATGAACGCCATGTACGCGGTGGTGAAAACCGCTGAGATGGCGGCCGCTTCGGCGTAGGACCAATCGTCGGGCTTCTTGAGCAGCAGGCGCACATCGCCGGGCACCAACGTGCCGCTGCCGTCGGGGAAGAATCCATAGACCGAATCACCGACCGCGAATTCGGTGACGCCCGGACCGACTTCCACCACAACACCCGCGCCTTCGCCGCCGAGCAGCGCATCGTGGGTGAACATGCCCAGGGTGATCATGACGTCGCGGAAATTGGTGGCGATGGCGCGCAGAGCGACCCGAACGTGGCCCGCCTCCAGCGGCGCATCGGCGTTGGGAACCGGCTCGAGGCGCAGGTTCTCGAAGGTGCCCGCGCTGCTGATACCCAGCCGCCAGGGCCCGTCGGCGGGAGGCACCAAGATTCCGTCTACCGCGCGGCTGCCGTTTACCCGTGCGGTGTAGATCGTTGCGCCGCGCACGCAATACCTGGGGTTCACCGGCGGCCAAAACGGCGGCCGTTGCGTCATCGTCCAGGGGCGCATCGGAATCCACGAGCACGATGCGGCCGGGATGCTCGGTTTGCGCCGATCGCACCAGACCCCACACCGCGGCGCCCGCCAGATCGGTGACGTCCTCGCCCGGCAACCCCATTGCGCCGCGAGTGGCCACGACCAGGATTCCCGAATCGCGCTCGGTCAGCCACGACTGCACCGCCGCGAGCACCTGATGAGCACGCTGATAGCTAGCCGCCACCGGATCATGCTCAGTGGCAATAGATTCGAGCAGTTGATAGGACGGAACCGGGTTGGTACCGGCGGTCGCCGGCGCGGCCGACCACACCACCTCGAACAGGCGGTCCGGGCCCGAGCCCGAGATGGCCGCACGCAGTTGCTGCTCGTTCACCGGCCGGGCGACCATCGTGCTCACCGACAGCACCGGCAACCCCAGCCCGTCGGCAAGCTCGATCGAGACTCCCGAGGGAGCACCCGCCGGGGCGATGCGCGCACGTACCGCCGATGCGCCCGCGGCATGTAGCGAAACGCCCTGCCACGAGAAGGGCAACACCACGTCGGTCTCGTCCGCGGCTTGGTGGGCCATGACCATGGAATGCATTGCCGCATCGAGTAATGCCGGATGCACGCCGAACCCGCTGACGCCTCCCGCCGCGTCGGGCAGTCGCACCTCGGCGAACACCTCGTCGCCGCGGACCCACGTGGCGGTCAATCCCTTGAACGCCGGGCCGTATCCGTATCCGCGCGCCGCCAACTTCTCGTAGCCGTCGGACGCGTCCACCGCGACCGCACCCGCCGGTGGCCACGCCGACAGATCGGCGCTGGGCTCAACCGGCGCGGAGCTCAATGCCCCTTCGGCGTGGCATACCCATGCGGAGCCGGCGTCGGCGCGCGAGAAAATCGCGACACTGCGCTGGCCCGATTCTTCGCCGCGCCGACGACGACTTGCACGGCCACCGAGCCGAATCCCGAATCGCCAACCGGCAACATCAACGGCGCCTGCAGCGTCAGCTCATCGACTGTCGAACAACCGACTTCGTCACCGGCGCGGATCGCCAGCTCCACAAACCCGGCGCCCGGGAACACCACCGTGCCGGACACTGCGTGGTCGGCCAGCCACCCCTGCACACTGGGCGACAATCGACCGGTCAACACCACCTCGCCCGAGGACGGTAGCTCGACCACCGCGCCCAGCAGCGCGTGCTCACTGGCTCCCAGTCCCAAGCCCGCGACATCGGCTCCGATGCCCTCGCCGGACAGCCAAAACCTGCGTCGATCAAAGGCATACGTCGGCAGCTCGACAAAGCCGGCGCCGCCCGATACCCCGCGCCAGTTCACGGTCACACCCGCCACGAACGCCGCGGCGGCCGAGGTCAGGAACCGCTCGAGTCCGCCGTCGTCACGGCCCAGGGTGGGAACGACGATGGCCTCGGCATCGCCGGCGGCGCCAGTGTCGTTGAAGGTGTCTTCGATTCCAGCGATCAACGCGGGATGCGGACTGGATTCGATGAATGTCCGGTATCCGTGTTCGCAAGCGGTGCGCACCGCCTGGTCGAATTGCACGGTCTGCCGGATGTTGCGATACCAGTACGCCGCATCCAAACCGGCCGTATCCAAACGACTTCCGGTCACGGTAGAAAAGAAAGCGATCCGCGAGGAACGCGGCTCGATGCCGGCCAGAACCTCGGTCAGCTCGTCGCGAATCGCCTCGACCTCAATCGAATGCGACGCATAGTCCACGTCGATCCGGCGGGTCCGCAGCTCCAGGTCGGCGCAGAAGCCGATGAGTTCCTCCAGCGCGGCGACGTCACCCGACACCACGACCGCCGACCGGCCATTGACCGCGGCGATGCTGATTCGATTGCCGTAGGGCGCCAGCAATTCCCGCGCCCGCTCGGTGCTGCATGCGATGGAAACCATGCCTCCGGGATGGGCCAGCGTGCGCAGCAGTTTGCTGCGCAGCGTGACTACCCGTGCGGCGTCGCGCAACGACAGCGCACCGGCGACGTAGGCCGCGGCGATCTCGCCTTGCGAGTGGCCGATCACCGCGTCCGGATTGCACTCCGACCGATTTCCAGAGTTCGGTCAACGACACCATCACCGCGAACAGCACCGGTTGCACGACGTCCACGCGATCCATGCCCGGAGCACCCGGCGCGCCTCGCAACACATCGATCAGCGACCAGTCGACGAATTCCGAGAACGCCTCGGCGCACGCTTCGATCTGCTGTGCGAATACCGGTGCGGTGTCGAGTAATTCGATGCCCATGCCCACCCATTGGGAGCCTTGGCCGGGGAAGACGAAGACGTGCTTGCCCGCCGGCAGCGCGGCGCCCCGAACGATCGAGGCGCTCGGGTTGTCGCCGGCGAGGTCCTCGAGGCCGGCCAGCAACTGGTCGCGGTCACGAGCGACGACGACGGCCCGATGCTCAAAGGTCGCCCGGCCCGCCAACGACCATGCCACGTCGGCAACGTCAAACGAGTCATCGGCACCTACGTGCGCCGCCAGTCGTGCCGCCTGAGACCCCAACGCCGACAACGACTTTGCCGACAGCACCCACGGCACCAGCACGGGCGTCGGGGTGGCCTCCCGCGACTCTTCCGCCGGGGCGGACTCGACGATCACGTGGGCGTTGGTGCCGCTGATCCCGAACGACGACACGCCGGCCCGGCGCATCCGGTCGGCGGCCGGCCAGGGCCGCGCCTCGGACAACAATGACACCGAGCCCGCCGACCAATCCACGTGCGGGCTGGGCTGATCCACATGCAACGTCGCCGGCAGCACCTCGTGGCGCATCGCCTGGACCATCTTGATCACCCCGGCCACCCCGGCAGCGGCCTGCGTATGACCCATATTCGACTTGATCGAGCCCAGCCACAGCGGCTCAGTGCGGTCCTGGCCGTATGTCGCCAACAACGCCTGCGCCTCAATGGGATCGCCCAATGTGGTGCCGGTGCCGTGGCCCTCCACCACATCGACCTCGCTCGCCGACAACCCGGCGTTGGCCAGCGCCGCGCGCACCACCCGCTGCTGAGACGGACCATTGGGCGCGGTCAACCCATTAGAGGCACCATCCTGGTTGACCGCGGAGCCTCGCACCACCGCGAGTACCGGATGGCCCAGCCGCCGCGCATCCGACAACCGCTCCACCACCAGGAGGGCGCCACCCTCGGACCAGCCAACCCCGTCGGCCGCCCCGGCATAGGCCTTGCACCGCCCGTCGGGCGAGAGCCCCCGGTGCCGGCTGAACTCGATGAAAACCGTTGGCGTGGCGTTGACGGTGGCGCCGCCGGCCAGGGCCAGGTCGCACTCGCCCGACCGCAGCGACTGCACCGCCATGTGCAACGCCACCAACGACGACGAGCACGCGGTATCCACCGAGACCGCGGGGCCCTCCAGCCCCAGCACATACGACACCCGTCCCGACGCGACGCTGGAGGTCATCCCGGTAAGGCGGTAGCCCTCGATCTCCTCGGCGAGCATGCCGTAGCCCTGGACGATGAGTCCGGCGAACACTCCGGTGGCGCTGCCGCGCAGCCCGCTGGGGTCGATCCCGGCCCGCTCCAATGCCTCCCACGAAAGTTCCAGCAGCATTCGATGCTGGGGGTCCATGGCGAGCGCCTCGGTGGGCGCGATGCCGAAGAAGGCGGGGTCGAAGTCCGCGACATCGTCAACGAAGCCGCCGGTACGGGCGTATGTCTTGTGGCGCATGTCGGGATCGGGGTCGAACAGCCCCGCCAGATCCCATCCGCGATCCGTCGGGAAATCCGAGATCACGTCGCGGCCGTCAGCCACCATTTGCCACAGACTCTCGGGAGTATCAACACCACCCGGGAAGCGACAGGACATGCCGACGATCGCGATCGGCTCGCTCGCCCGCTCCAGCAGCGCGCGGTTGGTGCGCTTCAGGCGGTCAACCTGGACCAGCGCTTTCCGCAGCGCTTCGGTCGCATGCTGGAGTTGATCCACCTCAGTACCTCTCGCCTAACATTGGCCGTTTTCAACCACCGGATGCCGAGTCACGGCAGTTGCGGCACGAAGCAACGTCGTCGTGCTGCTCTCCGACCTAAGAATGTCGCTGGTGAGTATGGCCAACTCCGGCAGGATTTCAAAACGTCCGACATTCCCGGTTGCTAAAAGAGGACGGGGTTCGATGCGCGGAACGCCGTGTCCAAGGCGATGCGGGCATGCCCGGTGCCGTTGCGGTCCCGCCGACCGGGCCATACACCCGACACGCCGTCCATGGCGCGACTGTACCCGGCTAATCATCGGTGGTGATCGGGCGCATGGCGGTGGAATTCCTGATCGGAGGCACCGACGGGCGGCGCGGTACGAACGATGTGGTCAGACGACCACTCGGCGCCAGCCGTCGGCAGTCTGGGCGGCGCGGATCAGCACATCGCATAGTTCCCGCAGTTCGGTTGCCTGGGCACCTTCGTCGAGTGCCGTGGCGACGTCCTCCGCGGCGCATCGGACCTGGTAAACGCGATCCGACAGGTCGGCCGCCTCGTCCGCCGACAGCACCACGGCGTCAGCAGGCAAGCCCGACAAGGTCCCCGGCTCACCCCGGGTGATCGAAGCCCGCTGCTCGTAGGCCCGCTGCCGGCAAGACTGCCGGCAATATTGACGGCGCCGACCCATCCCGATTTCGGTGACGTCTCGACCGCACCAGCGGCATGGCTGTGGGTGGCTACGGCGGCTCACGCCTGCAGACTTTAGTCCGCCGCCCTCCGCGATCCCGGTATCATCGAAGGTCGAGTCGCGCACGCCGATTGTCGACCCGGGAACTACGCAGAACGTCAGAGCGTTTGCTAAGCGAATAGAATCGCGTCACCGGAGCTTAAGAGCTCAAATGATTTAAAGGAGTAACAGCCATGGCTGATCGTGTACTGAGGGGCAGTCGCCTCGGAGCCGTGAGCTATGAGACCGACCGCAACCATGACCTGGCTCCCCGTCAGCTCGCGAAGTACCGCACCGAGAACGGCGAGGAATTCGAGGTGCCGTTCGCCGACGACGCCGACATCCCCGGCAGCTGGCTGTGCCGCAACGGCATGGAAGGCACCCTGATCGAGGGCGACCTGCCCGAGCCGAAGAAGGTCAAGCCACCGCGCACGCACTGGGACATGCTGCTGGAGCGCCGCAGCGTCGAAGAACTCGAAGAGCTGCTCAAGGAGCGCCTCGACCTGATTCGGTCACGCCGGCGCGGCTGACCGGGGCTTGGCCCGCCGGCCGATTACGTGCGGTTGGCAGCGCGAGCGGCTCGAGCGCCGTTCCTGCGGCTCTCAACGCCCCATTTCGCGACCTTCACCAGCGCCTCGCGAATATTGGATCCGCTCATTTTGGAGACGCCGAGTTCACGCTCGGTGAAGGTGATCGGCACCTCGACGACGATGAAGCCGTTGTCGAGGGTGCGCCGGGTCAGATCGATCTGGAAGCAATAGCCCTTGGAGTCCACCCCGTCGAGATCGATCGCTGCGAGAACTTCGCGACGGTAGGCACGGTAGCCGGCAGTGATGTCATGGATATCGATGTCGAGTGCCACGCGCGCATAGGTGTTGGCCGTCCAGGACAGGGCCCAGCGTCGCCACGGCCAATTTCGCACCGCCCCGCCGTCGACATAGCGCGAACCGATTGCCAGGTCGGCTCCGGCGTCGACCGCGTCCAGCAGGCGGCGCAGCTGCTCGGGTGAATGGCTGCCGTCGGCGTCCATCTCGACGAGTACCGCATACTCCCGACTCAAACCCCAGGCGAAACCCGCAAGGTAGGCGGCGCCCAGGCCGTCCTTGGCCGTGCGGTGCATGACATGCGTGCGACCGCCGTCGGCCGCGGCCAGCTCGTCGGCGAGTTCGCCGGTCCCGTCGGGACTGCCGTCGTCCACGACCAGCACGTGCACATCGGGGCAGGCATCCTTCAGCCGCCGATGAATCAGCGGGAGGTTCTCCCGCTCGTTGAAGGTCGGGATGATAACCAGGACGCGCTGGCTAGGACGATTGCCCGGGGCGCGGGTCGCCTGCTGGCCGGTGGTCATTTAGCTCCTCTGTGTCGCCCGAGATAACGCGGTTGTGGGTCGCCCCTCTGGTGGAGCGGAGTGTAGTCACCGCCGGTGTGCCGGCGGATGGGTCGTGCGCGTCGGCTGGGGCTTCCTCGTCGGGCCGGGGTTCGTCCGGGGGCTGCCCCACGTGTCTGCCGATTCAGCCGAAGGCCTGGACCTGAGACGAATCGGACGCGGGAACCACCTATTGTGCCGTATTCCGGCCAGAATGACCGCCCCGGCCGCCGCAACCAAAACCCACTGCACGATCGGGGCCCATTGGGTTGCCGGCGTCAGCTGCGTTTTGAGGCGCACCTGGATGTCCAGGTAGGCGGGCTGGAAGAAGTCGGTGCGGACCAGTTCGGCACCGTCCGGCGCGATCACCGCACTGATCCCGGTCGTGCCGGCGACCACGACGTACCGGTCGTGCTCGACGGCCCGCACCTTGGCGAACGCCAGCTGTTGCTCACTCATCGCTTGTTGAAGGTGGCGTTGTTGGCTGGGCACCGCCAGCAACTGGGCGCCGTTGAGGACGGCCTTCCGCGGCGCCCGGTCGAAGATCACCTCCCAGCAGGTGGACACCCCGACCGGCACTCCGGCGATCTGCACCACGTCGCTGCCTTTTCCGGGCACGAAATTGCCGGCCCGATTGGCATAGCCGGACAGATATTTGAAAAGCCACGGCATGGGCAGGTATTCGCCGAACGGCTGCACGATCTCCTTGTCGTGGCGGTCGGCCGGCCCGCTGACCGGATTCCAGACGATGGCGGTGTTGGTGTATTCGACGGGTCCTTCGGGTCGCGGCCGGGCACTGCCGAGTACCGCGCCGATCAGGATCGGGGCGTCGATCGCATGGGCTGCCTCGGCGATCCGTTGGGCGGCGTCGGCGTTGACGAATGGATCGATGTCGGAGGAGTCCTCCGGCCAGATGACGAACTGCGGTTGCGGAGCTGCCCCGGCCCGCACGTCCTCGGCCAGCCGCAGCGTCTCGTCGACGTGGTTGTCCAGCACCGCTCGACGTTGCGCATTGAATTCGAGACCGAGCCGGGGGACGTTGCCTTGCACGGCCGCGACGGTGACCGTCGGTTCGCCACCCGATCCGGCTCCGGAGTGGCGCACCTGCGGCCAGATGATGACCGCGGCGAACAACACCAGACAGATGCAGACACCGGGAAGCACCACCGCGGGCGGCGGCGGTGCGGCATCCGTGGCTTGGGCCGCCGTAGTGGAGGCGCCACCACGCGCCTTGCTACCGGTTCGCCACCACTTGGCGATTTCCAGGGCGATCGCGGTCGCGCTGAAGCCCACCAGCACGACCCCCATCGAAAGCAGCGCAACCCCGCCGAGCTGGACCAACGGCAGCAGCGGGCCTTCGGCCTGACCGAAGGCGACCGAGCCCCAGGGAAAGCCGCCGAACGGGAAGATCGACTTCAACCACTCCTGGGCCACCCATACCAACGCGAACCAGATCGGCCAACCCGGCAGTCCGCGCACCATGACCGCGAAGAAGCCGAAGATGCCGGGGAACAGGGCACACATCGTGGCCAACGCCAACCACGGCACGGGTCCGACAAGGATGCTGATCCACGGCAGCAGTGGCACATAAAACGCCAGCCCGAACAGGAATCCGTAGCCCAGGCCACCCGCCGGTGTCGTGGCGGGATGCTTCAGTACCCACGCCAGCAGCGCGGCGGCGACGATGGCGGCCCACCACCAGTTCACCGACGGGAAGCTGGCGCAGAGCAGCAATCCGCCCCCGACGCTGAGCACCAGCCGCGGCAGCCGGGGCAACAACGCGGCTCCAAGGACGGGGAGCCGCGCGATCGCCCCGGCGCCCAGCCTCGTTATTGCGTGGCCGGTGGCGGCGGCCAGCCGACCGGCCAGGCCAGGGCCCTCAGGTGGGCTCGGGGTGTGTTCTTCGGACGCTCGGATTCCGAGGCGTCGTCGTCCGCGGGCTCCGGCTCGGCGCCGTCGTTATCTGGCTCGGCGCCGTCTCTTGCGGGTCGGCTGCTTTTGGCGCCTCGTCGTCCTCGGCGGTCTCCGGCCCGGCGTCGGCCGGGTCGACCTCGCTCTCGCCAGGCCCGCTCGTCGCGGCCGAACCATTGTCTAGCCATAAATGACGGCACCTCGGTGAACAGTCCGCCGGCACTGCGGCAAGTCATCGGTCCGGCCCAACCGGGGCAACGCGGGAACACGGGAACGCGGGTCGGTGGACCACCGCTGGACACTGTCGTCCGGCGCGTGGACATCGAGGTCGCCGGTGTCCCACACCGCATACGAGGCGGGGGCGCCGGGCACCAAAGCGCCGATGTTGTCGTCGCGGATACCGCACGCTCGCCACCCGCCGCGGGTCGCGCCGGCGAACGCGGCCCGGGCCGACACGCCACTGCCCGGAGTGCGGTGATTGACCGCTGCGCGCACGCTCTCCCACGGGTCAAACCCCGTCACCGGGGCGTCGGAACCTAACGCGAGGGGCACGCCTTGGGATGCTAACAGCGCAAGCGGGTTCAGCCGGCTCCCTCGTTCTGCGCCGAGCCGATCGGCGTACATACCGTCGCTACCACCCCAGAGCGCATCAAAATTGGGCTGCACGCTGGCGATGACGCCCCACGCGCCCAGTTTGGCGGCCTGATCGGCAGTCACCATCTCGAGGTGCTCGAGTCGGTGCCCGCAGCGAGCAACGGCAACTACCCCGAGCGTCGGCGACGACGCGCTCCAACGCATCAACCGCCGCCGAAACCGCGGCATCGCCGATGACGTGGAAACCGGCCGTCACCTGCGCCTCGGTGCATGCCAGCAGGTGCGCTTCGATGACCTCGGCGTCGAGGTAGCAGGTGCCGACGCGCTCCGGGGCGTCGAGGTAGGGCTCGTGCAGCCAGGCGGTGTGTGACCCGAGGGCTCCGTCGATGAACAGGTCACCCGCCAGCCCCCGGGCCCCGGTCTCGGCCATCAGCGCGCGGACCTGTTCGGCGGTGGTCACCGCTTCACCCCAGTAGCCGATCACCTCGACGCCGTGATCGAAGGCACGCAGCTGCAGCCAATCGTCGAGGCCGCCGATCTCGGGACCCGCGCATTCGTGTACCGCGACGATGCCCGCCGCGGCTGCGGCCCCAAGCGCGGTGGACCTGGCTTCGGCCAGCTGCGCGGCGGTCAACAGGCCACGGGCGACGGCCCGGACCAGATGGTGTGCGTCGCCGGCCAGCGGCCGGTCAGCGCTGAAACCGCGCGCGGCCGCCAGATCCGGAACCAGCCTGCGCAGCCCCGTCGAGGCCAGTGCGGAGTGAACGTCGACACGAGCCAGGTAGGCCGGCCGGTCACCGAGTACCGCGTCGAGATCGGCGGTGGACGGCGGACGGTTCTCGGGCCACGCCGACTCGTCCCAGCCGTGTCCCCATACCGGCCGACCGGGGTGGGCGGCGGCGTAGTCGGCGACCATCTGCACGCAGTGCGCGGGCGAGGTAGCCCGCCGCAAGTCCAGTCCGCTGAGCGTGAGGCCGGTCGCCGTCACATGGATGTGGCTGTCCACGAATCCCGGGGCCACGAAACCACCGTCGAGGTCCACCACCTCGGCGTCGGGAAATTGGCCGCGGCCGACGTCATCACTGCCCAGCCATGCAACGACCTCGCCCCGCACCGCCATCGCGGTCGCATCAGGATGGGTGGGGCTGTGCACCCGCCCGTTCAGCAGCAGCGTGGTAGGAATCTGCGTCACAGGGCAAAACTACGTGGAGCAGCGCCCAAAGCAATCAGTTCGAGCCTGGCGCGAATCGGGGGCCGCCCCAGTGCTCGTCGGCCGGGCCGATCCTTGGGCAACGCGGCCGGCTCGAAATCGTGGACGTCGATGACCTCGCCGTCGATGTAGTCCCCGCCATCACCCGCAGGTTGATGACGGAAGTCGGTGAAAGTCGTCGGGTAACTGACCAAGGGTGCGCGGCGCTGCAAACCACGCAGTGCAATATTGGTCAAACCGGGCCCGGCAGCGGCCCGCACCGGCGGTAGCAGCAGCAACATCCCCAAAACCGTGGTGACCAACCCGGGAACGAGGACTAGCCCCGTCGCGACGGTTACCAGCGCGCCGTCGCCCAGGGTCGCTGCGCGGCTCCTTCAGACCGGAGCGCATCCGCCCGATGTCGCGAATGAGCTGCGACCCCGCCATCGGGGCCAGGAATCCCCACCCGAGAACGAATGTGACCAGCAAGGTCAGCAGGGTCCAGCCCCACCCGATCGTCCATACCAGCGCGAAGATCGCTGCCAGCTCGACAACGGCATAAACGAGTAACAACCGGCTCACCATGTGAGGCCAACGAGTGTGCATTGCATTGAAGTTCCCCTGGTGACTCGCATCGCGGCTGCAGTTAGATGACGATATGACCACGATTGAGATCGATACCCCCGACGGACCGATCGATGCGCTGCTGAGCATTCCACCCGGGAATGGCCCCTGGCCGGGTGTGGTGGTGATTCACGACGCCGTTCGGCTACGGCCGGGACAAGCAGTCGATCAACGACCGCATCGCGCAGGCAGGCTATGTGGCGCTGACTCCGAACATGTATGCGCGGGGCGGCCGCATCCGCTGCATCACCCGAGTCATGCGTGAGCTGATGACAAAGCGCGGCCGCGCTCTTGACGACATCCTTGCCGCTCGCGATCACCTGCAAGCCCGGCCGGACTGTTCCGGGCAGGTGGGGATCGCCGGCTTCTGCATGGGCGGTCAGTTCGCACTCGTCATGTCGCCCAAAGGCTTTGGCGCTTCCGCCCCGTTCTACAGCACTCCCCTACCGCAGCACCTCAGCGAGACGCTGGATGGCGCGTGCCCGATCGTGGCGAGCTTCGGCACGCGTGACCCACTGGGCAAGGGTGCGCCCGAGAAGTTGCGCGAAGTGGTTGCGGCAAAGCAGATCACCAATGACGTCAAGGTCTATCCGGGCGTCGGGCACAGCTTCGCGAACACCCTGCCCGCCCAACCACTACTGCGTATCGCGGGTTTCGGTTACGACCACGCCGCGACCGAAGACGCCTGGAGCCGCGTCTTCTCGTTCTTCGGTGAGCACCTGCGGTAGTGACTTCGGTATTCTCTCAGGGCCGCAGTTTGTCCGACACGACACCGGCAAAGGTGTGCGTGTCGCCGGGCCAGCGCGCCGAGACGTAGTTGCCGTCGTCAACGACGAATGCGGGCCGTGAGTCCGTCGCGGTGTCGCGCACCATCCCGGAGGACTTCAACCGCCAGTGCGGCGTACCGCGCGCGACGTCACGGAAATCCGTCGGATCTTTCAGCGCACGGGTGACTTCCGACTGCACCGACATGTAGCCGCCCGGCTGGCCTGGCTGCTCGGAGTACGTCCGGTAGTAGTCGGGATCCCAGAATCGGGTGATCCGGGTGAGCCGCCAGGCCAGACGCTCCATCGCCCAGGTCAGCGACGTGGTCTTGCGTCCGTAGAGCACCGAGCGGCCCGTGCTGGGATCGACGCTGCGGGCGGCCAGCAGCACGCCGTGACAAATCGCGGCCACGATCATTCCGCGGGTAAAGGCTTCGACCACCAGGCGCTGCAGGACGTCGCTGTCGATGTAGCTGCGCATCCCGCGGGCGCGATGACCGCCGGGCAGCAGCAACGCGTCGGCGCCGTCCAGCGTGGCTCGCACTCCAGCTGACGGGGTGCCGATACTCCGCCGAACCCACCATGGCGGCGTAGGCGTCGCGGCCGTTCTTGTTGGCGCGCAACACCAGACCGATCAACGGGAGAGAGCCCAATACCGGTAGCGCAGACCAGATATCCAAACCCCGACCGGTCACCATGATGTCGTCGGCCACACCCGCCGTGCCGCTTTCGGTCGCAAAGATCACCCGGTGACCGTTGTCGGTCAACACCCGCCAGCTGACCGCGACCTCGGTCGGGTCGAAGTCCCGGTCCGGAATCGGGATCAGCACCGTGCCCATGGCGCTCTAGCCTTGGGCCACTTTGAGTTCGAGGCCGACGTTGTTTTCCATGCCGCCGCGCAGCTTGCTGAAGAAGTTGAATACCGTGCCCATGATGCCGTAACGCTTGCCGATCGCGTCGTAAACGGTGCCCGTTTCCGACTTGTCGAGCAGGGCACCGGTGCCCTCGACGGCCTCGCTCGTCGGACGACCACCCATGGTGCAGGTGGCCATCGTCACGCGGGGCGTATTGCGAATCCGCTTGACCTTCCACGAATTTCCCTGCGTGATCACCAACAGCCGGTCACCGCGCTCCTTGTCCGGGGCAGCCCAGATCGGCGTCGGCTTGGGTCGGCCGTCCTTGGTGAAGGTGGTCAGCAGGATGTATTGCGACTTGGCGAGGTCGGCGAAAGAGGGGGCCACGGTGTCAACCTACTCGCGAACGTTGACTTTCTCTGCAGTCAGCTGCGATAGTCAGCGGTATTAAGTGAAAATAATGTTTTCATTTAAGGGCGTGAAGCTGCGACAGGAGCGAGGAAACGCGTGAGCCATCCAAAGAACCCAATGGCGTGGCTGCCGTTCTCGATCGCTGAGGCAGCGCTGTCGGGATCTGCCGGCGACGACGTGGACCTCGCGCAGGCGTGGTCGTATCTGCAGGAGCAGCTCGGCAAAGCCGCGCAGGTCGTGGAGTCCGACCCGATGAGTCGAAATCGGGTCGATCTCGCCGCAGGAATGCGGCACCTGCTGGTGCTGCTCACCGCGGGCATCGACGAGGTGTTGCGGTTCGACCCCGAACCGGTCCTGGGTGTCCAACGCACCAGCACCGACGACATCGTGACCTGGGGAATGGAGTGTCCGGACTGCATTTACACCCGCGCCGTGCTGCGCGGCGGAGAAAGTTACCGACTGTTCGGCAACCGCGGCACCGCACGCTACGTCGGGCTGCAGACGATGAACGGCATCGCGGCAACGGCCAACGAACTGGTCGACGAACTCGAGGTGGATGCCGACGGGAACTTCGAGGTGGTGCTGTCGCGCCGATGACACGACCGGGCAATTGGATGCGGATCGAAGGCGATCACCCGACACTGACGGTGCGGCACTTCTTCTACGACTGGGACACCGAGGTGGCGTCGTCGCTGCACATCGAGCGGCTCGGCGACGCGGCGGACCCGAACGGCCGTTCGCTCGATCCTGCCGCGGCGGTGTCGCGGCAGTTGGTCGCGCTCGGCGACTTCGTCCACGACAACCTGGCAGTTCTTTCTGCAATTCGGTGCCGCGGCGCCGGCCGAACGGCTTCCTGCCACCGATCGACCGCACCGATATCGGCGCGGCGGCGGAGAACCGGCCGGTGATCGGCCGGTGGGAGCTGGCAACCGGACGAAGCGCTGATCGTGGAAGTCGAACCGCCCGAAGGCATTTACTGGAGCTTTTCCATCGGCAATCCGTGGTGGGAGACGATCCACTACGGGCGCCACCAGTCCAGCCTGAATGCCCATCAGGCAGCCGTCGGATTCCGACGGCGTGGTGCGAGTGGTGCTGTGTGAGCGCGATCCCGGGGTCGCGAATTGGCTTGACACAGCGGGCCACAGCAACGGCCCAATCATCCTGCGCTGCGTGCGCACCAAAACGGCGCCGACACCGTCGACGCGGGTCGTGCCGTTCGACCAGGTTCATGCGGAGTTGCCTCCCGACACCACGACGGTCGACCGCCGAGGAACGCGCGTCCATCCTCGCGGCGCGCCGGAAAGCCGTGCGGGAAAGGTTCGAGCACTGATGTTTGACGCCGACGAGTTAGAGAATGGCGCCTGCACCGCAACAGGTCTCGACGATTTCGGTTCACCGTATTACCGCGAGGGACTCGAACGCATCGTCGAGGCGCTGAACACCGAGGCAGGCCTCAACGAGATCGGCCGCGTCATCCAGCACGCCACCATCAGCAACGCTTTGATCCAGCGCCTCAAGATCGAAGACACCTACCGACTGCACCCCGAGATCGACGACGAGGTGGTCGGCGGCCCCGTCTTCGTGATCGGGTTACCCCGCACGGGCACCACGGCGTTGAGCCAACTGGTGGCCGCCGATCCCCAATTCCGGTCGCTGCGGATGTGGGAATCCCAGGCGCCCACGCCACCGCCCGAGGCCGCCACCCAACACACCGATCCGCGGATCGCACAGGCCGAGGCCGGCCTGAAGATGCTCGACGACATGTTCCCGTTGATGAAAACGATGCATAACTCCGAGGCGACGGCCGCGACCGAATGCCAGGACCTGATGGGAATGAGCTTCCGTACCTTCCACTTTGACGGCGCGGTTCGCGCCCCCGGGTATCTGGCGTGGCTGATTGACTGCGACATGCGCGAGACGTACACCTTTCACCGAAGGGTGCTCAAGCTGTTGCAGTGGCATTGCCCGCCGGGGCTATGGCACCTCAAGACCCCGGTGCACATGTTCGCCCTCGACGCGCTCGTCGAGGCCTACCCGAACGCCAAATTCCTGTGGAGTCACCGCGACCCGGCCAAGGTGATGGGCTCGGTGTGCAGCCTGATCCAGTATGTCCGCAGCTGGAGCAGCGACCGCGACGATCCCAAGGAACTCGGTGCCGAGCAAGTCGACAGCTGGGCCGAAGCCGTCCGGCGGGCAATGGATTTCCGCAGCCGAATGGGCGACGACCGATTCGCCGACGTTTCCTTCGCCGACCTGCAGACCGATCCGGTGCGCACGCTGCAAACCAGTTACGAGCGCCTGGGATTGAGCTTCACCGATGCCACCTCGCAGTCAGTCAGGCAGTGGGCCGACGGGCACAAACCCGGCTCCCGCGGGGCACACGACTATGACCTGGCCGACTACGGCTTGACGTCCGAGGGGGTTCGTGAACGGTTCGCGGACTACCTCGCCGCCTACGATGCCACCGCCTAACCGCGTGAGCGCTCCCCGGGCGCGGCGGCGCGACAAACTGGACCCAGACCCGGCGGTACGCCGCGACATCCTGGCGGCCGCGTCACAAACCTTGCGCGAGAACGGTGTCCGCGGACTGAGCATTGCCGCGGTGCTGGAACGCGCCGAGTTGAGCACTCGCGCCTTCTATCGGCATTTCGACTCCAAGGACGAACTGGTCGCCGCGGTCTTCCTGGAGGCCGCGCGCGCGGAAAGGCGCCGGCTCCGACGCCGAATGGCCGTTGCCGCAACGGAGGTCGAAGCGGTCGCAGCGTGGATCGACGGACGACTCGACTTGGCGTTCGACGACAACCTCAAGTCCGATCTGCGGCGACTGTCGCTGGAAGCTCAATCACAGACGTTCGCCTCCCCTGGTCTGGTTCAGCCCGCCTATGCCGAAATGCTCAAGCCACTGAGCGACGCCCTGCAGCGCGGCCTGCAGCGCGGCGTGTTCCACCACATCGACCCAGTGACCGACGCGGAGTTCATCCAAGGCGTGGTGTGGGCGAGCACCAACCGGCAGTGGCGGACCGGCGATTGCGACCGCGCCGAAGTCCGCGAAGACGCGCTCCGTTTCTGCCTGCGCGCGTTGGGCGTGGCACCCGAAGCGATCTATCAGATCTGCTCAAGCGACTGACAAGGGAGTATCCATGGACCTGGGTTTCGCCGGATCGACAGCCGTGGTCACCGGCGGCAGCAAGGGGATGGGGCTGGCCATTGCCGAAGCCCTTGCGGCCGAAGGGGCCAGCGTGGCGGTGATGGCCAGGAACCGGGCAGCCCTCGATGCCGCCGTGGGATCGCTGCAGGAAGCCGGCGCTCCCGACGCCGTGGGGATCAGCGTGGACATGGCTGACGCCGAGTCCATCGCCAATGCCTTCGCCGCAGTCGCCGAGCGCTGGGGCCGACTCAATAGCTTGGTCCACACCATCGGCCCGGGTGACGGCTACTTCGAGCAGATGGACGACACGCAGTGGGATGATGCGTTCTCGCTGGGCACGATGTCGGCCGTGCGGTCGATCCGCTCCTCGTTGCCACTACTGCGCTCAGCGGAGTGGGCCCGCATTGTGACGTTGTCCGCGCACTCTATTCAACGACAGAATCCGCGGATCGTCGCCTACACCGCGTCCAAGGCAGCGTTGGCCAGCATCACCAAGAATCTATCCAAAAGCCTTGCCAGCGAAGGCATCCTGGTGAACTGCGTATGTCCAGGGACAATTGTGACCGCCAGCTTCACCGAAAACCTCAAAGACATCCTGGCGGCCGACGGCCTCGATGCCACTGACCCCCACGATGTCATGACCTGGATCGACAACAACTTTCATCAGCCCTGCGACCTCGGTCGCGCCGGGCTTCCCGAAGAGATCGCGTCCATCACCGCATACTTGGCGTCCCGGCGAAACGGCTACGTCACCGGAGCGACCGTGAACGTGGACGGTGGATCGGACTTCATCTGAGGTCCCCGTTAGATTTCTGCGCGAGCAGACGCAGAATCGCGTGCTAACTGGGCTACCCGTGCGATTCTGCGTCTGCTCGCGAGGGCCCGCTCGGCGAGCAGGTGCTGCCTAGCCCTCGAGATCACCCTCGGTTTCCAATAGCGCTTGGCGTAGTCCGTCCAGGATTTCCGGTTGCGGCTCGGCCCACATGCCGCGCCCGGCTGCCTCCAACAGCCGTTCGGCCATGCCGTGCAACGCCCACGGGTTGGATTCCGTCATGAACTTCCGGTTCTCCGGATCCAGCACGTAGCGCTCGGTCAGTTGCTCATACATCCAATCGGCCATGACCCCGGCGGTGGCGTCGTAGCCGAAGAGGTAGTCGACGGTCGCTGCCATCTCGAATGCGCCCTTGTAGCCGTGCCGGCGCATCGCGGCCATCCAGCGGGGATTGACCACCCGGGCGCGGAATACCCGCGCGGTCTCTTCGGACAGCGTGCGGGTGCGGATCGCGTCGGGCCTGGTGTTGTCGCCGATATAGGCGGCCGGCGCCTTGCCGGTCAGGGCTCGCACCGTGGCCACCATGCCACCGTGGTATTGGAAATAGTCGTCGGAGTCGGCGATGTCATGCTCGCGGGTGTCGGTGTTCTTGGCCGCCACCGCGATCCGCCGGTACTGGCGGTTCATGTCCTCGACCGCCTCGCGACCATCCAGGTCGCGCCCGTAGGCGAACCCGCCCCAGGCGGTGTACACCTGCGCGAGGTCCGCGTCGTCGCGCCAGTTGCGGCTGTCGATCAGCTGCAGCAGCCCGGCACCGTATGTGCCCGGTTTCGATCCGAAAATTCTTGTAGTGGACCGTCGTTCGTCGCCGTGCTGGGCCAGGTCGGCCTGCGCGTGGGCGCGGACGTAGTTGCCCTCGGCGGGCTCGTCGAGTTCGGCGACCAACCGCACGGCGTCGTCGAGCATCGTCACGACGTGCGGGAACGCGTCGCGGAAGAATCCCGAGATCCGAACCGTCACGTCGATTCGCGGGCGGCTCCAGCTCGGCCAGGGGAATCGGAGTCAGGCCGACGACGCGGCGCGATGCATCGTCCCAGACGGGCCGAACACCCAGCAGCGCGAGGACTTCGGCGATATCGTCGCCCGAAGTGCGCATCGCCGAGGTGCCCCACACCGAAAGCCCGACCGATTGCGGCCATTCCCCATGGTCGCTGCGGTACCGATCCAACAGTGAATCAGCAAGCGCAACACCGGCTTCCCAGGCCAGCCGGGACGGTATCGCCTTGGGGTCGACGGAGTAGAAGTTGCGACCGGTGGGCAGCACGTTGACCAGGCCGCGCAGCGGAGACCCTGACGGGCCGGCCGCAATGAACCGGCCGTCCAGCGCCCGCAATATCTGCTCGATCTCGGAGGCGGTGCCGGCGAGTCGGGGCACCACTTCGGTGGCCGCGAACCGCAGCACCGCGGCGACCTCGGCATTGTCGGTGAGTCGTTGGACCGCATCGGGATCCCAGCCGCTGGCTTGCAGCGACGCGACCAAGCCGCGTGCCACGGCCTCGGTTTGATCGACCTTGGTCCGATCGTCGGTGCCGTCTTCGGCGAGACCGAGTGCTTGTCGCAGACCCGGCAGTGCATGCTCGCCGGCGAATAGCTGGCGGGCCCGCAGGATGGCCAGCACCAGGTCGAGTTCTGGTTCCCCCGTTGGCTTTTGCCCGAGAATGTGTAGGCCGTCGCGGATCTGGACATCTTTGATCTCGCACAGCCAGCCGTCGACGTGCAGGATCATGTCGTCGAACGTGTCTTCTTCCGGCTGCTCGGTCAGGCCCAGGTCGTGGTCCATCTTGGCGGCCCGGATCAGCGTCCAGATCTGCTGGCGGATGGCGGGTAGCTTGCCGGGGTCCAGGGCGGCGACGTTGGCGTGTTCGTCGAGCAGCTGTTCCAAACGCGCGATGTCGCCATAGCTTTCGGCGCGTGCCATCGGAGGGATGAGGTGGTCGACGAGCACTGCGTGTGCCCGCCTCTTGGCCTGGGTGCCCTCGCCGGGATCGTTGACGAGGAACGGGTAGATCAACGGCAGGTTGCCCAGCGCGGCGTCGGATCCGCAGGCCGCCGACATGCCCAGCGTCTTGCCCGGCAGCCACTCGAGGTTGCCGTGCTTGCCCAGATGCACCACCGCGTGGGATCCGAATCCGGCGTCCAGCCAGTGGTAGGCGGCCAGGTAGTGGTGGCTGGGCGGTAAGTCGGGGTCGTGGTAGATGGCGACGGGATTCTCGCCGAACCCGCGGGGCGGCTGCACCAGCACTACCAGGTTGCCGGATTGCATTGCGGCGATGACGATCTCGCCGTCGGGATCGCTGGTGCGATCGACGAACAGATCCCCGGGCGCCGGGCCCCAATGCTGTTCGATGGCGTCGCGGAATTCTTCGGGCAGGGTGGCGAACCAATCGCGGTAATCCTTGGCGGACACCCTGATCGGATTGCCGGCCAATTGCTCTTCGGTGAGCCAGTCGGGGTCCTGGCCCGCCGCGTTCGATCAGCGCGTGTATCAGGGCGTCGCCGTCATTGGCGTCCACTCCCGGCAGATCGCCCACCTGATATCCGCGGTCGCGCATCGCCCGCAGTAGCGCCACCGCGCTGGCCGGGGTGTCCAATCCGACCGCGTTGCCGATGCGGGCGTGCTTGGTGGGATACGCCGAGAACACCAGAGCCACCCGCTTGTCGGCGGGAGCGATATACCGCAGCTGCGCGTGCCGGACGGCCAGTCCCGCGACCCGTGCGCAGCGTTCCGGGTCGGCGACATACGCGATCAGTCCGTCGTCGTCGATCTCTTTGAACGAGAACGGAACGGTGATGATGCGCCCGTCGAACTCGGGCACCGCCACCTGACTGGCCACATCCAGCGGGCTGAGGCCGTCATCGTTTTCACACCATTGACTGCGTGAGCTCGTCAAGCACAAGCCCTGCAAGATCGGAATATCCAGGGCTGCAAGGTGTTCGACGTTCCAGCTGTCGTCGTCCCCGCCGGCCGACACGGTCGCGGGCTTCAATCCCCCGGCCGCCAGCACGGTGACCACCATGGCGTCGGCATTGCCGAGGCGTTGCAGCAGTTCGGGTTCAGCGGTGCGCAGCGACGCGCAGTAGACGGGTAGTGGTCGTGCGCCGGCATCTTCGATGGCCGCGCACAGCGATTCGATGTATGCGGTGTTGCCGGCCAGATGCTGCGCGCGGTAGTAGAGCACCGCGATCGTCGGGCCGTCGGCGTTCTGCGATTGCGGCCTTTCCAGTTCACCCCAGGTCGGCGTCACCACCGGCTCGGTGAACCCGACGCCGGTCATCAGCACGGTGTCGGACAGGAAGGCGTGCAGCTGGCGCAGGTTCTCCACGCCACCGTGCGCCAGGTAAATGTGAGCCTGTACCGCGATGCCGGCCGAGAGGGTGGACAGACCGGTCAACTCGGCGTCGGCAGCCTGCTCGCCACTGACCAGCACCGTCGGAATCCCGCTGGCGATCACGGTGTCGATGCCGCTTTGCCAGGCGCGGTAGCCGCCGAGAATCCGGACGACCACGATCGACGCGTCGGCCAATAGGTCGGGCAGTTCCTCGTCGGACAGCCGCGACGGGTTGGCCCATCGATAGTTTCTGCCGCTGGAACGGGCGCTGATCAGGTCGGTGTCGGACGTCGACAGCAGCACGATCGTCGGCTCAGCCACCCCCATTCGTACCCCAGAGAGGTTTGGTGCTCAGCGGCGGCCGAGGCTGACGCTGAGGCATCGGCCTTCTACACGGCCAATATCAGGGATGCAGTGCTTTGTTCAACGCCGCCAGCCCGCGGTTGGTGGCTTCGGCGGCGGCGGGTACGAGATCGGTGAAGTTGACATAGCCGTGCACCAGGGACGGCTCGTTGCTCAACTCCACCGAGACACCGGCGGCCTGAAGCAACCCGGCGTACTGGATTCCATGGTCGCGTAGCGAATCATGCCCGGCGGTGCCAATGAAGGCCGGCGGCAGACCGGACAAGTCAGCGGCGTTAGACGGCGTGAGGGTGGCGGGCAGTGTCGCGCGATCGCTGAGGTCGAGGTTGGGCACGTACCAAGTCAGGAATGTCTCGATGCCCTTGCGGTCCAGCAGGGGCGCATCAGCATTCTCGGTGAAAGAGGGCAACGACGGGTCCGCAGTGATCCATGGATACCAGAGCAACTGGAAAACGAGTGGCGGCACGCCGTTTTCGGCGTTATCGCGCGCCAGCTGTGCCATAACAGCGGAGATGTTGGCGCCGGCGGAGTCCCCGGCGACGGCGATCCGGTTGGGGTCACCGCCGAACTCGGCCGCGTGCTCGCTCACCCAACGCAATGCCGCCCAACTGTCGTTGATCCCAGCCGGGAAGGGGTGCTCGGGGGCGAGCCGGTAGTCAACCGACACCACAAGGGCGTCCGCAGCGACACAGTGCGCACGGGCGACACCATCGTGGGTATCCAGGTCGCCGGTCGACCAGCCGCCTCCGTGGTAGAAGACGACGACGGGCAGCGCCGCATCGGGAACCTCACTGGGCGGCCAGTAGATGCGGACTGCGATGTCGGTGTGTTCGCCGTGGCCGACGGTGCGGTCCTCGATCCGTAGGTCCGGAAGCGTTTCCGCGGGTACTTGGAGCTGCTTGACCCTGGCGCGTACCGCATCGACACCGTCTGCCAAGTTGAAGATCGGCGGCAACGAGTCCAGTAACGCCTTGAACGTTGGATCGATGTCTGCTCTGGCAGGTCCGCTGCCGCCCGCGCCACCATCCGGATTACCCAGAGACACAAGCTCATTCACATCCTGGTCTGATCCACCACTCATTTATCTCTCCTTACTCTGGGAATGAAATTCGGAATCCTATGCTGTGCTGGACGTCTCGGCCCTATTCCGATCGGTCGAGTGCGCGTCGCCAGGTGGCCATGTCTTCGAGGACCGTCAGGTCATGCCGGCCAAGCGTGGTTTGGACTTCGGCGACGAACGTTCTAACGCCCTCGGCAAGAAGGATGTCGGCGTGCGCTGCCCCCGCCCAGGCGGCTGACCGTGCGATCTCAGCGGGGTCACGTGATAGTTCGTGCATCGTCGTATTGAGTAAGGCATTATCACGCCGGAAGACGACGAGATCCCCGCAACTGTGCCATGTTTGGGCATGACGAGCGACTAGGCCCATTGCCCGTGGCCCACCAGATCCGGTCATGATGATCGGGATCGCGCGGGCTTGTGGATGAAGTGGGTCGGACAGTAGGCGCTCGAGGTGCTGAAGGGCGGCCTCGAATCGATTCATTCGCGAAGCAGCGGTGTCGTGGCCGTATCGGCTGTAGTCCACGCCGTAACGTGAGATCACTGCACCAGGATCATGGTCGCCAATTCCGAAGACGACTCGGCCGCCTGAGATGCTAGCGACCGTGTGCGCCATGTCGGCCAGTTGGTCCATGTTGCGGTACCCGATGCCCGTCACAAACAATCCGATTTCGGCCCGGTTGGTAATCTCGCCCCACGAGCCAAGCGCGGTCCAGCCTTCGAAGTAGTTAAGTTCCTCTGCGCTGGTTAATATCTGGACGGCATCGCCTGCGACGCTGACGGTGGGGTGCTGAACTTGATCATTGCCGAAGATGAGGTCAGCGCCGAGATCCTCTGCGCGCCGGACGGTGTCACGCCACAGTGAGTAGTCACCGGGACCGCTAGGGCGGAGGTGGACTCCGATCTTGATTTGGTGGATCACCGGATTGGCAGCCTTTCATGAGGTTGTAAAACCCGCGCCAGGTGTGATGAAGCGTTCTCGTGCGTTAACCAGGATCCGGCCAGGCGGGCAGACCGCGACGACGGATGTCCGTGAGAAATTGGCGCACGAGTGCGTCTGAAGGTGAGGCGACCACAGCAATGATGTCGCGCTCGACGGCGGGGTGTAGCCGCCGCACTACCCCCTGCGGCTCAGGGGCCAAGGCCGATACGGGAACGAGCGCGACACCGATTCCTGCCGCGGCCAATTGGGCTGCTGTGCGTGGACTGCGTGTGCGCAGTACAGGATTCAGCGCGACCTTATGCCGGTCGGCAAACTCGTCGACCCACGCAGACATGCCGTTGTCGGTGTCGTAGTGTACGAATGGTTCACCAGCCAGCTCGCGTATGGCGACTCCCGTATTCAGGTCTGCGAAACGATGACCCGTTGGCACAACAACGACCATCTCCTCTTGGCCAAGGACGCTGACGTGAGCGCTCGTGGTTGTTGGCCGGGGACCGAAGGCAATGTCGATGTGTCCGCCTTCCAGACGCTTGACCATCGCATCGGCGCTGGTGAACTCGGAGAGGTCCAGCTGCACGTCGGGGCGCTGCGAACACCACTGGCGCAGCACCGGGACCAGTAGCCACGCGGTCATCGTCTCTACACATGAAATCCGAATCCTGCCCGCACGGGCGCGACCGACTCCCCTCCCGATCTGTATTGCCCTTGCTGCGGCGGCGAGCGCGAGTTGGGCCTCCTCGGCTGCGGCTCGGCCAGCCGCCGTCAGCTGTACCCCTCGCGGAAGGCGTTCCACGACGGTTGCACCCAGTTCTCGTTCCAGTGAAGCGATCTGGTGGGACATTGCGGGTTGTGATATGTAGAGCGCTGCCGCAGCCCTGCTGATCGATCGGTGCTCCACCAGCGCGACGAGGCACTCCAACGTTCGCAAAGTCGTCAATTTCTCGTCCGCTTCAGATCACTGGGTGACCGCGAGACTCGAGGCGCGAATGGCATCCGCCAGAGTCCAGAATGAAAGGCCCAGCAGCGGAATGTCTTTGAGCAAGAACTCGCCGGTAAGCGAGAGCGCCGGGAAACCACCACCTGCCGCTTCACCGACACCTGGGGTGGTGAACAGAAAGCTGATGGTGAACACGAACAGCATGATCGCCAGCAGACTTCCGACGATCGACAATTTTGGTGCGAGCGGCTTGATCGCCAGCAAGAGCGCGGCGCTAACTTCAAAAACACCCAATAAAGCCGAGAAGCCGTACACCGGCAGGTACTGGTAGAGCCAGCCCATAAACGGGCTATGGCTCACGAGGGGCTGAATTTGGTGTGCTTCGAAGTTCATGAACTTCAGCGCCCCGATCCAACCGATGACGACGACCAGGCCATAGCGCCCCAGCACACGGGCAATCGTCTCGATCACGGAGACGTGCAAGGCACGGTCACCGAGAGAAAGGTTCGGGAAGGTCGTCATCTCTATCTCCTGCGGGGTGGTGGGATGGGTCAGCCTCAAACAAGGCTGCAACCTGACGCGCTAATGGTTATAGTTGATACTAACCATTAGTTCGTCAGGTTGCAATGGGCAGCCGGTCAAGTGGTCGACATACTGGAGGTGACGATGTCGACTTCCACGTATAAGCCCCGCCTGGATGAGCCCAGGCCAATCGCCCTGGTCAACACGATCTGGACGGACCGCTTTGGTGTGCACGATGCGCTCGGCGAGACCGCCGACGTGCAGCTGTGGGTTCGGGCGGTTGGCGAGTCCATGAAGCTGAGGCCGGCACTGCGCGATACCGACGCGATTTCGGTCGACGCCGCCCAACGCCTGGTTGGTCTGCGCGATGCGGTGCGACGGCTGGCCGCTGAACACACTGACGATCCAAGGTCTTTGGGTGAGTCGCCCGTACCCGACCGAACCACGGCCATTTCGATGGTGAATACCGCATCGGCGTTGAGTTCCGTGCGGCCTGAACTTGTTCTGGACGGGCCAACGCTGGGACGCCGCGACGTCTGGGATGGCGGATCATCCGTAGATGCGCTCACCGCGGTAATCGCGCGCGAAACAATGGAATTGATCTTCAGCCCACAGTGGCAGCAGTTGCGTCCCTGTGTCGCTCCGGGATGCGCCTACTATTTCGTCAAAGAACACTTCCGCCGCGAGTGGTGCTCGGCTGTGTGTGGCAACCGTGCCCGAGTCGCGCGACACGCGCAGCGGCGCCGCGTCGTGCAGCCTCGCAAATCTCCTGTCGGCAAACAGGATCCATAAATCTAAGTGGCAAGGTCCGGCCTTCCTGCGGCGAGCTCGGTCTAGTCAACGACTGCCTCGATAACGCTCTGCGGGTACGTGGTAGGACGCACCGAGATACGGCGCAGTCCCGCGGCGGTTAGGAGGCCATCGAATTCGTCGAGCGAACGCGACCGTCCGCCAAGGACGGCAAGCATGGCTAGGTCGTCCAGGGCGGCCATGCGGCCGGGATCGGTGAGTTCTCCGATGATGAATTCGATGATCGCGATTCTGGCTCCGGGAAGGGCCGCCCGGCGGCACTGTCGCAGTATTTCGACGCACTGCTGGTCATTCCAGTTATGCAGGATGAACTTCAAAAGGTAAAGATCGCCCGGCGGCACCGACTTGAAGAAATCCCCGCCCACCACCACGGTGCGATCCGAAAATCCCGACCGGGCGACGTCGGACTGAGCCCACGCGATAACCGCTGGCTCGTCGAAGATGACCGCCTGCAATGTCGCGTTGGCCCGTTGCAGAAGGCGCACCAACGTCCCATTGGCACCGCCGACGTCGACGGCACGTTGCACCGTCGTCGTATCGATCACCTCAGCGATGTTGTGACTCCAGCATGACGTCGCACTAGCCATGGCAGCAGAGAATCGTTCGGCAGCCTCCGGGTTCTCCGTGAGATGTGCGTAGAACTGCGGCTCAGCGCCACCATCGGCTTGGCGGTCTCCATTCCGGACGGACGTGACGAATCCATTCCAACTCTGCAAAACCTCAGGATCGGTGAAGGACAACGCAATCGACCGCAGGGAACGCGTCGCGTCCTGGCGCAGAGTAGCCAATCCGTCAGTTGAGTGGAAGCGCCTATCGGCATCGACGGTTATCAACCCCAACCCGACTCCGGCCCTCAGGAGTCGAAAAGTGGTCTCCACCGCAGCGCCCTCCCGATCGGCTATCTCCGCCGCAGTCAAACCACCCGATGCGAGGTGATCGGCGATCGACAAATCCGCGATGGCCCTTATTGTTTGGGAGACCCAGTAGCCCAGGATCATGTCCATCACCTCTTGGTGGACGTCAATCTCTTGGTGAGCATCGGCAGGCACTGTCCTAGCGAGCGTCGACTCGGGGTGGTGGGCTTGTGCTTTAGCCGTCAATGCAGGCTCCTCTGGTCAGTGGTTACGGCACGCTGGCCACCCAGTCGATTTTTGATTCCCTTGCAACGCTAGCCATTACGCGGGCAGGCCGGGCATTGACAGGCATACAGATTTAGAATGCGGACATAAAAAAGTCGAATATGTGCAGGCCCACGGCGAGGGTGCTTGATGCTTGGTTTTCCGGTACGACCGGCGTCGAGCGTGCAATGCCGGCGTTTAGGGTGCGTCCAAGGCGGGAAATTGCCCCGAATTTCACCCTCAACGCACACTCGACGCCGGGACTACACACTCGGTAGCGTCATTGGTTACGCACCAGCGGCGATGTGACGGGAGAAAACGATGAAGCACAGCATCGTCGGAGGACTGGCTGCCGTGCTGATGACCGGAGGGCTGATCGCCGCGGCGCCACCGGCCAGCGCCGGCTGCCAGTACGGAGGACCCGTTCTGAGCAAGTGCGATGGACCCGTCCAGCCCGACGGCACCTGGCAACGTTGCGTGGTATCTACCTACTTAGTGCCTAGCGGCGCCAGTTCCTTCCTGGTGCCCGACAAGCGCTGCGATGTGATGGGTGCTGACCAGCACCCTGGGGGTCTCGCCTTCGCCGACCCACCGGTGCACATCGACGACTAAGCCTGTCAGGCGGTGCGCACGTCGAAGTCCGCGAGATCGGGTTGGCGCAAAAGCTTGCGGTGGGTTTCCGGTGTCCACGGGAACACTTCGGGCAGGCCATCCTTGCCCACGTACCAACTGTTGCAGCCGGACGCCCAAATAGTCTGCGGTATAGCGCCTTTCAGGAGCTCGTTGTATTCCTTGGTTGCGGCTTCCGTCGGCGCGGCGGCACGCACCAATCCAGCGCGGAGCTGATTGATCCACCAGATCGCGAAATCGGCTTGGTCCTCGGCGATGGCCATGTAGGACTGGTGGCCGATCGGCGAATGTGGACCCATCAGCATGAACAGGTTGGGAAACCGCGGCACCGCGACCGACCGATACGCGATCGGACCGTCGGCCCAGGCCTCGTCCAAGGTGATCCCGCCCTCCCCGATCAGCTGCAGCGGTCGCACGTAGGCCCTGGCGTCAAACCCGGTGGCGTAGACCAGCAGATCGAGTTCGTGCAGGGTGCCATCGACGGTCACGATGCCTCGCGGCTCGATTCGCTCGATCCGGTCGGTGACGACGTCGACAGTCGGGTGCTGCACGGACCGGTAGAAACGTCCCGACATCACCAGCCGCTTGCACATCGGCTCGTACGTCGGGGTGAGCTTGGCCCGCAGCTGCGGGTCGCGCACCCGCCGCAGGTTCCATCGACACGTGCCCTGGACCAGACTTCGGCGCAATCCCGCACGGATTGGAGCGCGGCCCAGGAAGCGCTCGGAGAACGACCGCCAAAACCAGTGCCCCAGCCCGTTGAACGCCGGCACGCGGGTCAGTAGCTGCCGAGTCAGCTGCGAGTACCGCGGGTTGGGTAGCGGCAGCACCCACTGCGCGGTGCGCTGAAACAGCGTCAACTGGCGTACCTTGTCGCCGAGCTCCGCAACGATCTGCACACCGCTCGACCCGTTTCCGATCAAGCCGATTCGCTTGTCCGGCAGGGAAACCGAGTGGTCCCATCGCGATGAATGAAACGCCAGGCCGGCGAAGGTCTCCCGCCCGGGGATGTCGGGATAGTTTGGTATCCGCAGCACCCCGGTTGCGGTGATCACCACGTCGAACGTCTCTTCGCCGAATGTGGTGGTGAGACACCATTTTCCGTCGTCGTATTCGGCTCTGGTGACGTCGCAGCCAAAACGGATGTGGCGCCGGACGCCACGTTCGTCGGCCAACCGTCGGAAGTACGCCTGCATCTCCGGCCCGGGCGACAGCAGACGTGACCACTGCGGGTTGGGCGCAAACGTGTAGGAGTAGAACCGCGACGGAACATCGCAGGTAAGACCCGGATACGTGTTGTCGCGCCAGGTGCCTCCGACCTCGTCGGCCTTTTCGAAAATGATGTACGAGTCGATGCCGGCGTCCTGCAACTTAACCGCCATGCAGAGGCCCGACATCCCGGCCCCGATTATCGCGACTCTCAATTGACGCTGCTGGGCCATCACAACCACCAACTTCCCCCGGTATTAACCCGACGGTACCGCCGCGGTACGCGGGTGTGGGCCGGCAAACGGCCAGACAATAGGTGTTTTCACCGCTCACTTCTGCCTTACCGTGGACACGTGGCCCGAACCCGCGATACCGACGCTTGTCCAG
Organism: uncultured Actinomycetota bacterium; assembly: GCA_963832935.1. Lineage (GTDB taxonomy): Bacteria > Actinomycetota > Actinomycetes > Mycobacteriales > Mycobacteriaceae > Mycobacterium. Next base: position 199,293 of record CAWHWA010000001.1, on the reverse strand, counting down.
GTGCGCTGCAGGTGCATCAGGCGGCTGACGGCGCGCTGGTCCGGGTCCGACTGCCCGGCGGGATGATCACCGCCGCACAGCTGGCGGCGCTGGCCCGCATCTCCAGCTGGCTTCGGCTCCGGAACCTTGGAGCTGACCGCGCGCGGCAATGTGCAATTGCGCGCAATCACCGACGTGACAGCGGTTGCCGAGACCATCGCCAACGCCGGGCTGCTGCCGTCCGCGACGCACGAGCGGGTGCGCAACATTGTCGCCTCGCCGCTATCCGGTCGCACCGGCGGACGCGCAGACGTGCGGGCCTGGGTGAGCGCGCTGGATGCGGCGATCTGCGCCGAGCCCAAACTGGTGGAACTGGGCGGCCGGTTCTGGTTCAGCATCGACGACGGCCGCGCCGATGTGTCCGGACTGGGCGCCGACGTCGGGGCGCACGTCTACGACGACGGCTGCGCACTGCTGCTGACGGGGCGAGACACCGGTCTGCGCGTGGCGCCCGACGACGTGGTCATGACACTGGTCGGAGTCGCTGTCCGGTTCGTCGAGGTCCGCGAAACAGCTTGGCGCATAAGCGAATTAGCTGACCTAGAAAGCCTGCTGCCCGGCGCCGGGCTCAGCGCCACCCCCTTTGCGCCCGTCTCCAAAGCGCCGGTGGGCTGGATATCCCAGGACGATGGCCGGGTCGCGTTGGGTGCCGCGGTGCCGCTGGGTGTCCTGCCCGCACGAGTTGCGGAGTACCTCGCCGCGATCGAGGCTCCGATGGTGATTACGCCGTGGCGTTCGGTGCTGGTGTGCGACCTCGACGAGGGTGTCGCCGAAGCCGCGCTGCGGGTGCTGGCGCCGTTGGGGTTGGTGTTCGACGAGAACTCCCCCTGGCTGGACGTCAGCGCATGCACCGGAAGCCCCGGGTGCGCACACTCGGCCGCCGACGTGCGGGCGGACGCCGCGCATTCGCGTCGGGACGGATTCCGCGGTGCATCGTCACTTCGTCGGCTGCGAACGCGCGTGCGGCAGCCCGCCGGCCGGTCAGGTGCTGGTCGCCACCGGCGACGGATATCGGCTGCTTCGAAGCTAGCGGGCCTGTGGCGATCGCCAGCGCGGCGGAGCCGGGTGCAGCGGGTCGCCACGCCAGAAAGACTTAGGGTGAGCACGTGCTCGACTACATCCGCGACGCGGCGGAGATCTATCGCCAGTCGTTCGCGACCATCCGCACCGAAGCCGACCTGGCACGATTCCCCGCCGACGTGGCCCAAGTCGTGGTCCGGTTGATCCACACCTGCGGGCAGGTTGACGTCGCCGAGCACGTCGCCTTCACCGACGACGTGGTGGCGCGGACCGGTGCCGCGCTGCGAAATGGCGCTCCCGTGCTGTGCGATTCGTCGATGGTGGCCGCCGGAATCACCACCGCACGCCTGCCCGCCGGCAATGAGGTCGTGTCGTTGGTGGCCGATCCACGCGCGCCCGAGCTGGCCGCCCGAAGGCACACCACTCGCTCGGCGGCAGGTGTGGAGCTGTGGGCTGACCGGCTCGACGGCGCGGTGCTGGCGATCGGCAATGCACCCACCGCGCTGTTCCGGCTGCTCGAACTGATCGACGAGGGAGCGCCGACACCGGTGGCGGTGCTGGGCGGCCCGGTGGGATTCGTCGGGTCGGCACAGTCCAAGGACGAGCTCATCGACCGCCCGCGCGGAATGTCGTACCTGGTGGTGCGGGGTCGCCGCGGTGGCAGCGCAATGGCCGCCGCCGCCGTCAACGCGATCGCGAGCGACGCCGAATGACGACTCGAGGCACGCTCTGGGGAGTCGGGCTGGGACCCGGCGACCCAGAGTTGGTGACCGTCAAGGCCGCCCGGGTAATCGGCGAGGCCGACGTGGTCGCCTACCACAGCGCTCGGCACGGCCGCAGCATCGCCCGCGGCATCGCCGAACCGTATCTGCGGCCCGGCCAGATCGAGGAGCACCTGGTCTATCCGGTGACCACCGAGGTGACCGATCATCCCGGCGGTTATGCCGGCGCGATCGAGGACTTCTATGTCGAAGCCACCCAGCGCATCGCCGCGCACCTCGATGCGGGACGCAATGTGGCGCTGCTGGCCGAGGGCGATCCACTGTTCTACAGCTCCTACATGCATCTGCACACCCGCCTGACCCATCGGTTCGACGCCGTCATCGTGCCGGGTGTGACGTCGGTGAGCGCCGCTTCAGCGGCCATCGCGACGCCGCTGGTGGCCGGTGATGAAGTGTTGTCGGTGCTGCCGGGAACCCTGCCGGTCGCCGAGCTGACCCGCCGGCTCGCCGATGCGGACGCGGCCGTGATACTCAAACTGGGTCGTTCGTATCATGCGGTGCGGGAAGCACTTTCGGCATCCGGACGGCTTGGCGACGCCTACTACGTGGAGCGGGCCAGCACCCCCGCGCAACGGATATCGCCGGCCGCCGACGTCGACGAGGCCAGCGTTCCCTACTTCTCACTGGCCATGCTGCCCGGCGGGCGCCGAGAGCGGTCGCCGGTCGGGGCCGTCGCGGTCGTGGGCCTGGGCCCCGGCGACAACGACTGGATGACGCCGCAGAGCCGACGCGAGCTGGCCGCGGCAACCGACCTGATCGGCTACGGCAACTACCTGGATCGCGTCCCGGTCCGCGACGGTCAGCAGCGTCATCCCAGCGACAACACCGACGAACCCGCACGGGCGCGACTGGCCTGCGCACTGGCCGAACAGGGCCGCGCCGTGGCGGTGGTGTCGTCGGGCGATCCGGGAGTGTTCGCGATGGCCACCGCCGTCCTGGAAGAGGCCAAACAATGGCCCGGAGTGCAGGTCCGCGTGATTCCCGCGATGACCGCCGCTCAGGCCGTCGCCAGCCGGGTCGGCGCTCCGCTTGGTCACGACTACGCGGTGATTTCGTTGTCCGACCGGCTCAAGCCCTGGGATGTGATCGAGGCACGCCTGGCCGCAGCGGCCGCAGCCGATTTGGTGCTGGCCATCTACAACCCCGCCTCCAAAGCCCGGACCTGGCAGGTCGGCGCCATGCGCGACGTCTTGCTGACCCATCGCGAACCGGGAACGCCAGTGGTGATCGGCCGCAACGTGTCCGGGCCCGACGAGGACGTCCGCGTGGTGCGGTTGGCCGACCTAGACCCCGCCGATGTCGACATGCGCTGCCTGCTGATCGTCGGATCGTCTCAAACCCAGTGGTATACAAGCGATTCCGGCGACAAGGTGTTTACTCCCCGGCGTTATCCGACCTGAACGCGGCGACCGACGTCACTTGTCTTGGCCCCAGCTGCTCGGCAACATCGGCACTGCCGGACCGTCACTCAAACCATCACCGGTCAGCGTCGCCAGCCCTGCCGCGTGGCTCGCACCGGATGTGGTTGCGGCTCCGGCAAATCCGAGCGGTCCCGCTGGCTGGCCGGATTCTCCCACCGACGCGCTGGGCTCGTCGCCCGGACCAGAAGCCGCGTCATCGAGGTCCATGAATTCGTAGCGGTAGGCCTTGTCCTTGACGGTTGCCCCGCGGCGGCGCCGGGCCTTCAACTTCTCCTTGGCGGATGCCGCCGCGGCCGCTGCGGGAGCATCGGCGTCGTCCGGCGCGGGCTCCTCGGACTTGCGGCGTGAACGATTCTTCGCACTACTGCTCCCCGACAACCCCGACAGACCGACGGCGTACAGCGCGTCGGACAGACCGGCGCCGAGTCCGCTCGTACTGGTCGGACCGAAGCCAACTCCGGGTGGGGCCACCGGCCGGTGGGGCCGCCGCCGGCGGGTGCCGTAGTCGCCGTCGCGGGGGCGGGCCCGGGTGCGCTGGCGCTCGAGGTTGTCGGCACATTGCCGAATCCCGCCGGGGCCGGCGCGGTAGGCATCGGCGTGGGCGCCATTGCGGGCAACGGGGGCTGAATCGACAAGGGAACCGCGGTGCCCACCGCGATCGCCGCCGCGCCGGCTGCCGCCCCGGCGCCAGCCGCAGCGGCGATGACCATCATGGCCGGGAGGGCGACAACGGCCAGCTGAACCGCGACCTGGATGAACGGCCAGAAGATCATCAAGGTGTGGAAGATCGCCCAGCCGAGCGCACTCGACAGGGCTGGCGAAAGCCCCAGTTGACCGAAGAAAGCGGCGAGGTTGTTGACCCACGGCGCCGCCGGGAAAGGCCACCCACCCGGATTGAGCCACTTCGACACCGGCCACGCGAAGCCGCTGGTGTACTGCTGCAGCCATTGGGTGAGCTGATCCATCCAGGACGGATAGGTTTGCGCGGCCGTTGCGGCTTGCTGCTGGGTGGTCGACGTATCCGCAGCCGCCGTCATGATCTGCGGCGCCGGCGTGGACGGTGGAACCGCGGCCAGTGCGGATTCACTGACAACCTGGTAAGTGCTCATCGTCGTGGCGGCTTGCACCCACATGCGCGCGTAATCCGCCTCGTTGACAGCGATCGGGATGGTGTTGATACCGAAGAAGTTGGTACCGACCAGGGCGCCGTGAATGGCGTGGTTCGCAGCGAGTTCGCCCAGCGTGGGCATTGCGGCCAGGGCGGCCGTGTAGGCACCGGCCGCGGTCTCGTGCAGTGCGGCCGCAGCCGTGCTGTCGGCGGAGCTGGCCATCAGCCAGCTCAAATACGGGGCGTGGGCCGCGACGTACTGCTCCGCACTGGGGCCTTGCCAATCCCCGGCCTGCACCGCGCCCAGCAACCCGGTGAGTTCATCTGCGGCATCGGCGTATTCGGTGCTCAGCGCCGACCAAGCCCCCGCCGCCGCCAGCAACGGCCCGGGCCCGGGCCCGCTGGTCAGCAGTGTCGAGTGCACCTCGGGTGGAAAAGCGAGCCAGATCGGGGCGGTCATTGAAGCGGGCCTTCCGGGACAAACGGCGACACGAATACCTCTTCGGTGAGCCTTGTAAGCGGTGCGGGCTGGCGGTGCTTGTCTTCAGTGGTCGCTTTGTGGCGCGGTTTAGTTCCCGCCGGGTTTCTTCCCAGGCCTTTGCACGCGGCGCAAGCATGCGCAACGATGCAGGGATGCGGTGTGACGTGGTGCGCGAGGCGCTTTCCGCCCGATTGGATGGCGAGCGTCCAGAAGTGCTCGCACAGCAGGTCGATGCCCACCTGGAGTCGTGCCGGGGTTGCCGCACCTGGCTGATCGGTGCGGCGGCGCAGACTCGCCGGTTTGCCTCGATCGAGCCCGGCGACGGACCCGACCTGGTCGACCGAATCATGGCGAGTATCGACGACGACGCCACCGCACATCACGGCTGGATGCGGGCGGTGCGGTCGCGCTACGCGCGGTGGGGGCTCATCGCCGTGGGTGCGTTCCAGGTGGCGATCGCGGCTGCCCAAATCGGCGGAGTCAATTTCGGCATGGTGTCGCACCACATGCACGGGGCAATGTCCGGCGAACATCTGCTGCACGAGTCCACCGCCTGGTTGCTGGCGTTGGGGGTGGCGATGATCGCCGCCGGCATCTGGCCGGTGATGGCGATCGGTGTCGCGGCGATTTCCGGTGCGTACTCGCTGGCGTTGATGGGTTACGTGACCGCCGACGCCCTCGACGGACAGGTGACCGCGACACGCGTCGCCAGTCACGTCCCCCTGCTGCTGGGCCTGGCGTTCGCGGTGTTGGTGGCGCGCGAACGCACGGATCGATGGAGCCCCCGGAACTCCGATTTCGACGCTTTCGATGCCGATCTGCCGAGCCACACACGGCCTTTCGGTGATCGGCGACGCGGCCATCTGCGGCCGATCAACCGGTCGCCGTCGCACCCCACCGCAAACTCTACGACGCCCGTCGTAGACTGACCGAACCCGCGCAACGAAGGTGGTTGGCCATGACCGCGTCAAGCGACGACGAGGCCGTTACCGAACTCGCCTTGGCAGCCGCGCGCGGAAATGAACGAGCTCTTGAGGCTTTTATCAAGGCCACTCAGAAAGACGTGTGGCGTTTCGTCGCGTATCTGTCCGACGCGGGCAGCGCCGACGATCTGACCCAAGAGACCTTCCTACGGGCAATCGGGGCGATCGAACGATTCTCCGGACGCTCCACTGCCCGCACTTGGCTGCTGTCCATCGCGCGGCGCGTGGTCGCCGATCACATTCGCCACGTCCAGTCGCGGCCGCGCACCGCCCCGGGTGCCGACCCCGAGCAGGTGCGCAACGGCGACCGCCACGCGCGCGGATTTGAGGACCTCGTCGAAGTGACCACGATGATCGCCAGCCTCACCGTCGACCAACGCGAAGCCTTGTTGCTGACTCAGCTGCTCGGGCTGCCCTACGCCGACGCTGCCGCGGTGTGCGGCTGCCCCGTGGGCACCATCCGATCCCGCGTCGCCCGCGCCCGCGATGCATTGCTGGCCGACGCGGAACGCGACGACCTGACCGGTTAGCCCAGCCCGGCAACCCAATCCGCAGCCTCGCCGACGGTCGCCACCGTGTTCACTCCGTCCGGCAGCTGCGGGCGCGCCACCATTACCACCGGAATATCCAGTGCCGCAGCGGCATCCAGCTTCGGCCGGGTCATGTCGCCGCCGCTGTTCTTGGTTACCAGGGCATCGATCCGGTGATCGCGCAACAGTTCTAGCTCGTCGTCGTAGCGGTATGGTCCTCGGGACAGCACGATCTGGTGATGGCGCGGCAACGTTGCTGCGTCCGGCTCGGTGACCGCGCGAATCAAAAACCACGCGTCGCTGCTCGCGAAGGCTCCGACCCCTGAGCGGCCGGTAGTGAGAAATACCCGCGAATAGTGTTTTTGGGCAATGACTTCCGCGGCTTCATTATCCGAGGCGACGACGATGGCGGCGCCGGGATCCCAGGCCGGGCGGGCCAATACCAGGTGCGGTATGCGTAGTTCGCCACATACCTCGGCGGCGTGCGCGGTCATGGTTGCCGCGAACGGGTGAGTCGCGTCGACGACGGCGTCGATGCTTTGTTCTTGTAGCCAGTTCCGCAGCCCGTCCACACCGCCGAATCCGCCGACGCGCACCGGCCCGACGGGCAATGCCGGATCCGGTACCCGGCCGGCCAGCGAGCTGATCACGTCGACATTGGGGTGCAGCGCTTTGGCGAGCGCGCGTCCCTCAGCGGTGCCACCGAGCAGCAGCACCCGCATTAGTGCTGGCTCCCCCGGGCCCGCCCAGTCGAGTAGAGGTAACTGTCGGTGAAGCCTTCGGCGGCGAGCACGTCGCCGACGATGATGACGGCAGTTTTGGTGATGTCGGCCTCGTGCATTTGGTCGGCGATGCTGGCCAGCGTGCCACGCAGTATCGTCTGCTGCGGCCAGCTTGCGAAAGCTACTGCCGCGACTGGTGTTTCGGGCCGATAGCCGCCTGGCCAGCAGCTGCGGAACGATGGTGTCGATCTGGGCGGCGGCCAGGTGCAGCACCAGGGTGCCGCCGGATTGGGCGAGGGTTTGGAGGTCTTCGCCGGGTGGCATCGGTGTCGACAGCGTCGCGATGCGAGTCAGCGTGACCGTCTGCGCCACCCCCGGGGCGGTCAGCTCGCGTTTGAGCGCGGCGGCTGCCGCAGCGAAAGCCGGGACGCCGGGCACGATTTCGTAGCCGATGCCCAGCGCGTCGAGTCGGCGGCATTGCTCGGCCAGCGCGCTGTACAGCGACGGGTCACCGGAATGCAGCCGGGCCACGTCCTGGCCGGCGGCATCGGCGTCGGCGAGTTCGGCGACGATCTGCTCGAGCGTCAACGGGCCGGTGTCAACGATTTTCGCGTCGGGCGGGCAGAGGGCCAATAAGTCGTCGGGCATGATCGAACCCGCATAGAGGCACGTTTTGCATTGTTCGAGCAGGCGTTGGCCGCGGACGGTGATCAGGTCGGCCGCACCGGGGCCGGCGCCGATGAAATAAACCGTCACTTCGTCACCGCCCACTGGGTGACCGGGTGCCGCGGGCGCCAACCGGTGAAGGCGCCCAGCGGTTCGCCCTGATAGAGCTGAAAGCGCCGCAGCTGGCCGCCGAGGCGCGAATACGCTTGTATCAGAATTGATTCGGATTCGACGGTGACGGCGTTGGCAACCAGGCGCCCGTCGGCGGGCAGGTTGTCGAGGCAGGCGTCGAGCAGACCGGGATGAGTCAGGCCGCCGCCGACGAAGATCGCGGATGGCGGTGCGGCGCCGTTGAATGCGTCGGGGGCTTGCGGGCGTACGTCGATGTTGACGCCGAAGGCCGCGGCGTTGAACTCGATGTTGCGGCGGCGCTGCTCGTTTTGTTCGAAGGCCACGGCGCTGCAGCCCCGCCAACTGCGGCACCATTCGACGGCGATGCTGCCCGAGCCCGCGCCGACATCCCACAACCGCTCCCCCGGCCGCGGCGCTAGCGCCGCCAGGGTCACGGCGCGGATGCCCTGTTTGGTGATCTGCCCGTCGTGGGCGAAGACGTCGTCGGGCAATGGCGCGATGCGCTCGTCGGGCAGGTAGCGGACGGCGATCACGTTGAGGTCGTCGATGTCTTGTGGCGCGTCCTCGGCCCACTGGCGCGCGGTGCCGTCGCGGCGGCGTTCGGCGGGGCCGCCGACCTGTTCGAGCACGCTGACCTCGGAATCGCCGCGGCCGTGCGCGGTGAGCAGGCGGTGCCAGGGCATTCGGCGTGGACCGGTCTTTCGACAGCACGATTGCCTGGCCGCCGCGGCGCACCGCGGTGTGCGGCGGTGCGGTGACCAGGCTGATCACCTCGGTGTCGTGCACGATCCACCCCATTCGGGCGCACGCCAGCGTCACCGCCGACACATGCGGCAGCACTGTCACTTTTTCTGCGCCGTATAGGCGGATCAGGGTGCCGCCGATGCCGTGCAGCAGCGGGTCGCCACTGGCGACGATGTGGATTGCGTCGTTGACGGGCAGCGCTTGCAGGGCGGGCAGCATCGGCGACGGCCACTCTTTGCGCTCAGCGGTCACCGTGTCGTCGAGCAAGCCGAGTTGTCGCTGTGAACCGTAAATGTCTGTGGCCGTTTGCAATTCATTGCGCGATGCCGCCGAGAGCCCCGCCATACCGTCGGCGCCGATACCGATCACGATGATCATCGCGGCATCCTGCGCCAGACGAACTGCGGCAGCATCCGCATCACGACAGACGCGGGCCCCAACGCCCACGGGATCCAGACGGTCCTTTTGCCCTTGGCTAACGCACGCGCGGTCGCGGCGGCCACCTGCTCCGGGGTGCTGGATAGCGGTGCCGGCGTCATGCCCTCTGTCATACGCCCGATGACGAATCCGGGGCGCGCAATCAGCAGGTGGACCCCGGTGCCGTGCAATGCGTCGGCCAAGCCACTGGCGAAGCCGTCCAGGCCGGCCTTCGCCGAGCCGTAGACGTAGTTGGCGCGCCGCACGCGAGCGCCGGCGATCGAGGAGAACACCACCAGCGATCCCCGGCCGGCCGTGCGCATGGCGGTGGCCAGCTGGGTGAGCATGCTGACTTGGGCGACGTAGTCGGTGTGCACGACGGCCACCGCGTGGTCGGCGTCGGCCTCGGCGCGGGCCTGGTCGCCGAGGATCCCGAAGGCGAGCACCGCGGTGCCGATGGGGCCGTGCTCGGCGATGATCGAGGCGATTAGCGGGCCGTGCGAGGCCAGGTCGTCGGCGTCGAACTCCCTGGTGTGCACGGCCTTCGCCCCGGCTTCTTTGAGCGCATCGACCTGCTCGTCGAGCTGGTCGGCCCTGCGCGCGGCCAGCACCACCGTCGCCCCGGAAGCCAGCAGCCGCGCGAGTTCGATGCCGATCTCGCTGCGGCCGCCCAGAATTAGAACTGGACCCGCGCCCGTGTCGTCCACGGCTGCGATTATCACCTGCGCTAGCGTGAACGGTGATGGCGAACACCACTACGCGGCTCACCAACGACGCTTTGGCGTTTCTGTCCGAACGTCATTTGGCGATGTTGACCACGCTTCGCGTCGATAATTCGCCGCATGTGGTGGCCGTGGGTTTCACCTTCGACCCCGTGACCCATATCGCGCGGGTGATCACCACCGGGGGCTCGCAGAAGGCCATCAATGCCGACCGTGCCGGGATGGCTGTGCTCAGCCAGGTCGACGGCGCACGCTGGCTCTCGCTGGAGGGCCGCGCCAAGGTCAACAACGATGTCGATGCCGTCCGTGACGCCGAATTGCGGTATGCGCAGCGCTACCGGACCCCGCGGCCCAATCCGCGACGCGTGGTCATCGAGGTTCAGATCGAGCGGGTGCTGGGATCCTCAGATCTGCTCGACCGCGGCGAGTAATTAGCGGCTCGCCAACGCGGGCGCACATTGCCGCAGTGAATTGACCGACGTCAATGCCATGATTAGCCTCGCCATCAGGGCATGCGGGGGCACGATGGTCGAGACGGATCCGCAGAATTCGGGTAACGGATTCGGTTTAGCGATCGTGGCGATATCAAAATTCTGAAAATCGGGGACGGGTAAGGATGTTGATCGACACTGGTTCGCTGCAGAAGCTGACCAGTCGTGCTGCGCACGTGCCTTCGCGCCTCGAACCAACCACGGCTTCGCCTCGTTCCAGTCAACGGCGCTCGGGAGGACGTCATGAGTGGCGACGATGAAATTCGAATAATTCTCGAGCACCTGGCAAAGTTGGCCGGGCAACCGCCGCCGCCGATGATCACGCCCGATCAGTTGGCCATGGGACGTAGTTACATGAGTCAGCTGCTGAAAGCTTTTGGTATGGCTGCTAATAGCGGCGATCCCAGCGACATGAGCGACGCCCAAACGGGATATGCGGAGCGCGGCGCGAAAACCGGTGACGCGATGGCGAAATTCCCTGCTAATGAAGCAGAGTCAGCCGGGAAGATGGCCGGTGTCGGCAGCCCGAGTGAGATGGCGCAGCAGATTCCGCAGATGATCTCTGGCGTCGCGGGTGGTATCTCGGGTGCGATGGGCGGGTTGCTCCAACCGTTGAGCCAGATTCCGCAGCAGGCTGCTCAGATCGGACAGCAGATGATGCAGGCAGGTATGGGCGCGCTACAGCACGGCGCGGGTGCTGCCGAGGCCATTCCTGGTGAGCTGATGGGATCCACGAGCGGCGCCGGCGAGTCAGGTGCCGGCGGTGGCGGTGTGGGCGGAGGCGGCGCCACCACACCGACCGCGATGCTCGGGCCACTCCCGCCGCAGTCGGCCGGTACCGAGCCTGCATCAGCACATACGACTTCGCCCACGCCACCGAGTGGACAGACTCCGCCTGGCGGGCCCAGGGGTCCGATGGGCGCGATGCCAATGATGCCGCCGGGCGCCATGCACGGCGCAGGAGCAGCGGGCAAGGACGAGAAGCCCGACACCAAACGCGTTGTGGCGCCGACAGTGAAGAACGGCGCGCCGGTCCAGGGGCGTATCACCACTCACCGCCAGGACCTGAAGTCGTCAAACGGGTTGAGGGCAAACCAGTTGCCAGTCGACGCATCATCTTGCCCGACCAAAAGCGGGATGACGACGATAAGGACGCGAGTCGTTAGCGACACGGGCTGGCTGAACCTAATCGGCGATTCGTGATGAATTCAGCGTCAGAACATTTGCGCAGCAATGCGTTTCGGCTACCGATTGCCTACTTGCCCTTGGTGTCCAGAAGATCTATTAGTCTCCCAGATCCCACACGCAGATTGAGTACCGCCGTATGCTCCTGGACGTACGATGCGCCCGTGTCGAATTTGCCTCCCCACCACCTTCTGGACCACCTCCCTGGCCGCCGGTAACGCCAGCAAGCCAACGCCACGCGGTGGCCGACGGTCGCATTGATGACGCTCGCGTTGTTAGTGACCCTCGGCGTCGCTATCGCTGGTTTCGTCCTATGCCTGGTCAAACCGCCCGCCTGTCGCCGACTTACACGAACCAACAGATCGCCGAGGCCAAGGCCAAAGTATGTGCGACGATAGCAGGTGCACAAAGCAGGACAACGCTAGCGGGGCGCCGAAAGCCCGGCAGGCGGCTCGATCACGACTACGCGCTGCTCGGCGGTGGCTGTCGAACGTCGAGGCATACTCGCTGTATGGCGGCGGCGATCATCTGTCAACGAACTCTGAGCGCGGCAACCAGCGACTCCGTCCGATCTCGCGGTTGCGATGCGCCACAGTTCCGGCAACTGCGTTGATTATCGCTCTCAACGACTTGCCGGTCGACTTAGTGACGGCACGAAGCAAAGCCAAGTCCGAAACTCGCATTCGTCGCGCTAATGCACTGGCGAGTCTGATGTCAACTGCCAGACATATCTGTACAAGAGATGCGTCCATGCAAGCTGATGGCGCAATCACGCACGTCGATTATTTGCCACAATGATCGGCTGGCTAGAGTGTATTGGCAGCTAATGTCATGCCACGAGCGAGACAACATGAGGTGACTACCGATATTCGAAGTGGACGATACGATTGAGCTATGTCGGACCTGCCTCCCGCCCCCTGTCGCCTGTCCCGCCCCCGTGGCCGGCCAGTGCCACCCCACGCAGGCGGCAGTGGCCGATGTTCGCGTTCCTCCTCATCGCCCTGCTGGTGACGCTTGGCGTCGCGATCGTCGGCTGGTTCCGGCCTGTGCCAGCTAAACCGCCGACGCCTCCGCATACACCGCCCAACAGATCGCGCGACGCGAAGGCGAAAGTATGCGCCGCGTACGAGAAAGTGCACCAAGCGGTCAAGCGTAACACGCGCCGAGATCAGGGTACGACCCCACAGCTCAACTAGCTGTACGCGCCAACGGGCGGACAAGCACTTGTCGCCGGAAGTGAATATCTTCGAACAGCGCTTTCCGAAGAACCGGCGACCCAACCGAACTCGCAACCGCCGTGCGAAGACTCGACCGATGCTTTCCAGGAACTCACTGTCGATTATCTGAACGGCATTAGCTGAGTTCAGAGGTAGCCCCATTGCTACGCGCTGGGAACGATAGCCACATTAGCGATTGAAGGACTCTGCAAATGATGTTTCCTCCCGGACGAATATTCGATCTCCATCGTCGGTGATCAATGGGTAGACGACCAAGATTTGATGGCGCTTTCGCATGGCAAGCTCAACCGCGGAAACATCAAAACTGGATTTATCCAATTTTGCGGACATGCTGCGTAACGCCCAAACCGGTCCACTCGCCGACCAGCGAGGCCACACGGTTGACGATCTTCGCAATCGTATCCGACAGGGCGAAGATCAGGCGCGACAGGTTGCTCAAAAGAACGGCGTCAAGGAGAGCGCGTACGGCACCGCCTACGACAGCATGGTGAGCCTCCGGCACGATCTGACCAATATGGCCGAGGAGGGCAACAAGCGGATCAAAGAGATCCAAGATTCCAAAGAGCCCGTGGAAGCCAAGGTGCCGCAGATCGTCGCCGCAATACACGAATATCGGGCGCTGGCCAACATGGCTGCAGCGAAATACTCCGGCAACGTGTTTGATGCGATGCAGCGGATCCTCGATGCCGAGGGAACCGGGCAGTCAGCCCGTCAGTTCGCGCAGTCTCACGGTGTTGACGTCGGGCAAATGTTTCGAGCAACCCGACGACCAAAAGGACCTGACGCGCCAGGTACAGGGCTTGCTAAGCAAGCCAGGCTCGCCTGCAGGGATTCGCCAACTGCCAGGCCTCACTCCAACCGGCTCCCGCGCCGCCTGACGCGCCGGTCCCGGTCGCTCCTGAACACGGATCACCCGTGGCAGCCTAGCAGCTTTGTCCCACAGGCACCGCCTAGCGCAGTGGAGGCCAGCGCTCCGGGCGCCAGTGCCGCGACAGCCGGCGTGTACGCCGCTCATCACCGTCCCCCAGTCTCCACCGCCGTCGCCAGGATCAGCCGCGCCGCCCCGGCCGCACGGCCCAATGCCGTCTGCACCCGCGCCAGTGCCACGGCGGCTCCTAGCTCCGACCGGGAGCTCCGATGGCGGGTACGCCTATTCGGGTCTGCCCACGGCTCGGAGCACACCACTTAACCGGTGCACCAGTCGCGCCCACAAGCCCGGTCCAGCCGGTAACACCCGCCGATTTGGTGCACAGCTTCGACAAGGGCATGCAGGCAGGCAACGCAACCGCTGGTGCAGTGCCGCCGCCTACAGATGCCACCTCGCGGAGCCGCAGGCCCCGACCACCCCCACCGCTGGCATGGGAAACGTTCCCGTCAACGCGCCCGCATACGATTCGCCGCCGCCCGTCGCACACGCAGCAGCCCCCGACGCGACCCCGGCACCGCAGGTCGTCGCAGGATCAGCCGCCCCCGCCGCACCATCACCTGCGGGCCCGCTACCCGCTTACGCCTCCGACATACGGCCGACGATCCCCGCGGCCTCTGCCCCTGTTCTTCCACCGAGCCCACCACTCTCGGCGATGCCGGGTTCTGCACCTGTGCACCCCTCGGCGGGGCAAGGGAGCCCGGCCCAGCCCGCGGTCGTGCGTCAAGCGCCCCCGCCCGCGCCTCCGTCGTCGCCGTCGAGTCTGGGAACCGAGGCCGTCGCGGCCACCGCCACCGGCGCGGTCGCCGGAGCCGCCTCGGCCAACGCCACCGCGCGGGTGCGGCTGGAACGACTGGTGGCCGCAGTGGCCCGCCAACAACCCCGGCTGGCCTGGGCGGCTGGCGATCGCCCGGACAACACGACGGTGCTGACCACCGATCTGGCCAGCGGCTGGATCCCGCCTGGCATCGAGCTCCCGGCCGCCGTCACACTGTTGCCCCCGGAACGACGTCGCGGCGACCTGGAAACCCTGCTCGGCGAAGTCACTGTCGCCGCCGGCTACACCCCGATCCATCACGTTCCCGAGGAGGACGAGCCGATCCCCACCTCGCCACGCCCACGGCGTGTGACCGACATCGACGACCTCGGCTGGGAGCTCAACCAAGCGACCCAGTGGCGCGACGGCCTACCACGACTGGCCCACACCCTGGCCAAAGCCGCCTCCAGCGGTACCGGGGTGCTGGACAGAGAGGTCGACCTCCTGCAGACCCATCTCCGCGATGTCAGCACCCGCGTTCTGGACGGCTACCCTGAGCACGTCGACTTCCACGACGTCGGCAACTGGCAGCTACTGGCCGCCATCGACGCGCTGGTGGCCGGCGAAAAGTCGTCCGCCACTTATCACTTCGCCTGGTTCCAGGCCTGCAGCACCACAATCGGAAAAGCTCAGCACTGACGGAAGGGGTAACGGTGTTCGTCGACACCGGATTACTGCACTCGGGGGGAAGCCAGTCTCACCGCGCGGGAGGGCATGCCCACGACGCGGCTGATCGCCTGTCGCGGGGACCGCTGATGTCGGGAATGTTCGGTGGCTTTCCCGCCGCCGAGGAGTTTCACGAAACGGTGAGCGTGGCCCACGGTAAACACGTGAAAGGCCTTCAGGCCCATGGGGAATCGCTCACCGCGATCGGCGGCAAGGCGTTCCGGGCCGCCACAGAATTCACCGACATGGAGGCACACAACACCGCGGAACTTGCGCGCCGTGCGACCCACCTCCGCTCCACAAGCACGCGGCTAAGCCCGTGCGGACACCGGCACCACAATCAACTCGTGCGGCCGGTTGTTGACCGCCAGCGCGCCATCCTCGGTCACAACGACGATGTCTTCGATGCGGGCGCCCCAGTGGCCCGGGAAGTAAATGCCCGGCTCGATCGAAAAGGCCATTCCCGCGGCCAACGGCAGGTCGTTGCCGGCTGACGATGTAGGGCTCCTCGTGCACCGAAAGCCCGATGCCGTGGCCGGTGCGGTGCACGAAAAACTCCGCCAGCCCGGCCTCGGCCAGCACCTCGCGGGCGGCGGCGTCGACCTGCTCGGCGGTTACCCCCGGACGGACCGCGTCGAACGCCGCCCGCTGGGCTCGCTGCAGTACCGAATACTGTTGCGCGACATCGTCCTCAGGCTCGCCGATGCTGTAGGTGCGCGTCGAGTCGGAGTGGTATCCGGGCTCGTAGGTGCCCCCGATGTCGACGACGACGATGTCACCGGCCTGCAGTTCGCGATCCGAATAGCTGTGGTGCGGGTCGGCGCCGTGCGGGCCGGAGCCGACGATGATGAAGGCCACCTCCGAGTGCCCTTCGGCGACAATGGCTTCGGCGATATCGGCGGCGACGTCGGCCTCGGTGCGGCCCGGAACAGGAACTCCGGCACCCGCGCATGCACCCGGTCGATCGCCGAACCGGCCTTGCGCAGCGCGTCGATCTCGCACTCCTCCTTGACCATTCGCAGCGTGCGCAGCACATCGGTGGCCAGTACCGGCAGCACGCCCAGCACCCGGCCAGCGGCAACACGTGCAGCGCCGGCATCGAATCGGTGACGGCCGTCGCCGCAGGTGCACCGCCCAACGCGGCACTCACCAACTCGTACGGGTCGTCGCCGTCCACCCAGTCGCGCACAGCCAGGCCCAGTTCAGCGACGACCGATCCCTTGAACGAGGCCAGCTCCAGCCGCGGCACCACGACCGTCGCATCACCGGCAGCCGGCAATACCAGCGCGGTGAGCCGCTCGAACGTGTCGGCGCGTGATCCGATGAGGTAGCGCAGGTCGTATCCCGGGGTGATCACCAGGCCGTCGAGACCGGCGTCGGCAGTCGCGGCGGCCGCCGCTGCCAGCCGGCGGGCATAGACCGCGGCGTCGAATCGATGAGATTCCATGGCAGCCAGGCTAACCGCGCCGCCGCCGACGCTGGCAGGATAGCCCGCATGCCCGCACCCTTGTTGCTGCTCGACGGCGCCAGCATGTGGTTCCGCTCGTACTTCGGGGTGCCGTCGTCGATCACCGCTCCCGACGGCCGGCCGGTCAACGCCGTCCGCGGATTCATCGACTCGATGGCCGTGGTGATCACCCAGCAGCGGCCCCGCCGGCTGGCGGTGTGCCTCGACCTGGATTGGCGCCCGCAGTTCCGGGTGGACCTGATCCCGTCGTACAAGGCGCATCGGGTCGCCGAGCCGGAGCCAGCACGGCACGCCCGACGTCGAGGAAGTGCCCGACGAGCTGACACCACAGGTCGACATGATCATGGAGCTGCTGGACGCGTTCGGGATCGCGACGGCGGGCGCCGAGGGTTTCGAGGCCGACGACGTGCTGGGCACGCTGGCGGCGCAGGAACGCAACGACCCGGTCGTCGTGGTCAGCGGCGACCGCGACCTGCTGCAGGTGGTGGCCGACGATCCCGTCCCGGTTCGGGTGCTCTACCTGGGCCGCGGGCTGGCCAAAGCCACCCTGTTCGGGCCCGCCGAGGTGGCCGAACACTACGGCGTGCCGGCGGATCGGGCCGGGCCGGCCTACGCCGAACTGGCGCTGCTGCGCGGCGATCCGTCCGACGGCCTGCCGGGTGTGCCCGGCGTCGGCGAGAAGACGGCCGCCACCCTGCTGGCTCAGCACGGCTCGCTGGATCAGATCCTGGCCGCCGCGCACGACCCGAAATCCAAGATGGCCAAGGGATTGCGGGCCAAACTGCTGGCCGCGACCGACTACATCGACGCCGCCGGCCCGGTGGTACGGGTGGCCACCGACGCGCCGGTCACGCTGTCGACACCAACCGACGCGCTACCGCTGGTCGGCCGCCGACCCGCAGCGCACCGCCGACGCTGGCGACCGAATTCGGCGTCGGCTCCTCGATCGCCCGGCTGCAGAAAGCGCTCGACGCGCTGCCGCAGTGACCGCGCTACTGCGGCCGGCCGACCTCGTAGGTGCCCTTGTCGTCCTGGAAGGTCACCGTCACGTGCTTCTGGGCGCCGTCGATGCTGACCGTCGCAGTCGAACGTGGCGCCCTTCTTCACGGTCGGGTCGCTGCCGTTGTTGCACTTGACGTCTTTGACGTTCTTCGCGCCGTAGCCGTTGGTCTCGTCGGTGAGGACCTGCTGCACGCCGGTCTGCGCCTTGTTGACGTCCAGCTTGGTGGTGACGAAAAAGCCGGGCTCCCAGAAACCGAGCACCAGCACGACCGCGATCAGCAGGAAGGCGATCGCCGCCGCCCACGCCGCCGATCAGCGCCATCGAACGCTTCTTCTTGGCGGCTGCTCGTAGCCCGGGTACTGCTGCGGGTACTGGCCCGGCTGGCCGTATTGGCCCGGCTGGCCATACTGGCCTGGCTGGCCGTACTGGCCCGGCTGGCCGTACTGCGCCGGCTGACCGTACTGGCCAGGCTGCTGACCGGGCTGGGCGTACTGGCCGGGCTGACCGTACTGCTCGGGTTGCCCATAGCCGGGCTGCGGCTGCTGAGGGTACTGCTGCGGGTACGCGTGCTCAGCCGGCTGCTGGTACTGCGGGTACTCGGCGGGCGGCGTGTACGCCGGGGGCCTGCCACGTCCCGTCCTGGGTCGGTGGCTGCTGCTGCCACGGCGAGCCCACCTGGTCGGTTCCTGGGACGCGATCGCCACCCTCGCCGGGCGGTTGCCACTGCTGGCCCGGGTCCGATCCCTGCGGTCCGCTCATCGTCTCTCCTCAGTCGCCTTGTGTCCTGGCCATGTAACCGTAGCTCGCGCCCAGCCTACCCGGCGTCAACTGCGACGACGCCGCGCCGAACGTCGGTGATGGCGCGCTTTGCGGTGGCCCGCAGCTTCAGGATCCGGCGCGGCATTGCGAACTTGGTCCAACAGGTCGAGCACCTGGCGGCACCACCGTACGAAATCGCCGGCCGTAACGGCGAACCGCTGCCGGTCGCGTCGGCCGCGGCCAGCGCGGCGGCCAGATCGCCGGTCCGGGCCCAGTGGTAGATGACGGCGACGAAGCCGTCGTCGGGTTCGCGGCTCGGGGCGATGCGGTGCGTCTGCTCGTCGGCGCGCAGCTCGACCGACAGCTTTGCTGTCTGATGCAGGGCCTGCCGCAACCGCGGCGTGGGCGCCTCGGCGGCGAACGGGGCGCCGGGGCCGTCGCCGCCGCGAGTCTCGTAGAGCACCGAGGAGACCACCGCCGCCAACTCGGCCGGGTTCAAGCCCGCCCACGCGCCGGTGCGCAGGCATTCGGCGACCAACAGGTCGCTCTCGCTGTAGATCCGGGCCAGCAGCCGGCCGTCGTCGGTGACTCGGGGATCAGTGGCCGGAGCCCTGGATGAACTCGCGCTCGGTGAGCAGCCCGACGATCCGGTCGAACGTGCGGGCCAGCGAGTTGGTGGCCGCGGCCACCTTCTTTTCCAGCTGCGCGTTGTCCCGTTCGAGGCGCAGGTACCGCTCGGCCTCGCGCATCTGGGACTCGACGCCGGGGCTGTTGTGTGCGGGGTGCCGACGCAACTCCTCCCGCAGCGACGCCAGCTCCGGATCGTGGAACGCGTCCCGTCGGCGATCCGCGCCGCGGCGGCCCGACCGGAAGCTGCCAGCCCGGCGGCGGCCGACCGCAGCGCCGAGGCCAGATCGCGCCGCACCCGCGGCTGGCGGTGTTCGACCCGCTTGGGCAACGACATCGATCCGGCCGGCGCCGAAGCACCCGAATAGTCGGCCGACGAAATCCGCCCCGCCCAACGGTGTTCGGTCGAGCACCAGCGGCCGCGGGTCGTCGCCGTCGCGCGCCGGCTCCAGCACCACCGCCAGCCCGCCGTGCCGGCCGTGGGTGATGGTGATGATGTCGCCGCGGCGCAGTCGCGGCCAGCGCCTCGTTGGCCGCCTGCCGTCGCTGCAGCCGAGACGCCCGGGACTGCGCGCGTTCCATCTCCGAAATCCGCGCGCGCATCCGGGCGTATTCCAGGATCGGCGCCTCGGCCCCGCCCAGTTCGGCGGCGATCTCGTCGAGCATCCGCTTGCCGCGCTCGATACCGCGCACCAGTCCGACGACGGAGCGGTCGGCCTGGTACTGAGCGAACGACTGCTCCAGCAGCTGATGCGCCTGCTCCGGGCCCATGTGCTGCACCAGGTTGATGGTCATGTTGTACGACGGCGCGAACGAGCTGCGCAGCGGGAACGTGCGGGTGGACGCCAGGCCCGGCCACCGCCGCCGGTTCCGAGGTCTCCTCGCCGGGATGCCAGAGCACCACCGCGTGACCCTCGACGTCGATGCCGCGCCGGCCGGCCCGCCCGGTCAGCTGCGTGTACTCCCCCGGCGTCAGCGGCACGTGCTGCTCGCCGTTGAACTTCACCAGCCGCTCGAGCACCACCGTGCGGGCAGGCATGTTGATGCCCAACGCCAAGGTCTCGGTGGCGAACACCGCCCTGACCAGGCCTGCGGTGAACAGCTCCTCGACCGTGTGCCGGAAGGCCGGCAGCATCCCGGCGTGGTGGGCCGCCAACCCGCGCAGCAACCCCTCCCGCCACTCGTAGTAGCCGAGCACCGCCAGGTCGGCTTCCGCGAGATCTCCGCATCGGTGGTCGATCACCTCGGCGATCTGGGCGCGTTCCTCCTCGCTGGTGAGCCGCAGCGGCGAGCGCAGGCACTGCTGGACCGCGGCGTCGCAGCCGGCCCGGGAGAACACGAAGGTGATCGCCGGCAACAGCCCTTCGGAGTCCAGCGACGCGATCACGTCCGGCCGCGCCGGCGGCCGGTAGAAGCGTGGCCGGCCCGGCCGCCCCCCGACCCGCCTCTTCCCGCTTGCCGGCGGGGCTGCCAGTCGCGTCATCCGGTCCGCCTCGCGGCGATGCGCGATGTGGCGCACCAGTTCGGGGTCGACGCGCGGATGACGATCGGCGGCCGGTTTCTGGTTCTCGTAGTCGAACAGATCGAAGCAGGCGCTTACCCACCAGCACGTGCTGCCACAGCGGCACCGGCCGGTGTTCGTCGACCACTACCGTCGTGTCGCCGCGCACGGTCTGGATCCAGCCGCCGAACTCCTCGGCGTTGCTCACCGTCGCCGACAGGCTGACCAGCCGCACCTCGTCGGGCAGATGCAGGATCACCTCCTCCCACACCGCACCCCGCATCCGGTCGGCGAGGAAATGCACCTCGTCCATCACCACATGGGAAAGTCCTTGCAGCGCAGGTGAATCCGCGTAGAGCATGTTGCGCAGCACTTCGGTGGTCATGACCACCACCGGCGCATCGGCGTTGACCGACATGTCGCCGGTCAGCAGGCCGATCCGGTCGCGGCCGTAGCGCGCCGTCAGGTCGGTGTGCTTCTGATTGCTCAGCGCCTTGATCGGCGTGGTGTAGAAGCACTTACCGCCCGCGGCCAGCGCCAGATGCACGGCGAATTCGCCGACCACCGTCTTGCCGGCACCCGTCGGCGCGCAGACCAGCACGCCGTGGCCTCGTTCGAGCGCCGCACAGGCCCGCTGCTGAAAGTCGTCGAGCGAAAAGGGCAGTTCGGCGGTGAACCGAGGCAGCTCGGTCAGCTCGGCCACGCCGCCGCCAGGTGCTGCCATCTACGTGACGTCGTCATGTTGGCCGGCGACGAACGACGGCTCGGGTGCCTGCTCGGGGATCGGCGCAGCCGGCTCGATGACCGACGCTTCGTCGTCGGGGATCGTGGTTCGGGCTTCGCGCTTGGCTTTTCGCTTGTCGTGGATGCGGGCGATCTGGATGGCCAACTCGAGCAGCACGGACAGCGCCATGCCCAGCGCCGTCATCGAAAACGGGTCCGAGCCGGGCGTGAACACCGCCGCGAACACGAACATCGCGAAGATCAGGCCGCGCCGCCACGACTTGAGCCGTTGATAGGTCAGCATGCCCGTCATGTTGAGCATGACGATCAGCAACGGGAATTCGAAGCTGACGCCGAACACCACCAGCAGATTGATCAGGAAGCCGAAATACCGATCCCCGGACAGCGCGGTGACCTGCACGTCGCTGCCGACGGTCAACAGGAAGCCCAGCGCCTTGGACAGCACGAAGTACGCCAGCACCGCACCGCCGATGAACAGCACCGCCGCGGGGATCACGAACGCCGATCGCGAAGCGGCGCTCCTTCCGGTACAGCCCGGGCGTGATGAACGCCCACAGCTCGTAGAACCACACCGGGCAGGCGAGCACGATCCCGGCCGTCATCCCGACCTTGAGCCGCAGCATGAACTGGTCGAACGGCGCGGTGGCCAGCAACCGGCACTGCCCGTCGGCGCTGATGTCGGCGCGCGCCGACTGCGGCAGCGAACAGTACGGATGCGCGCAGCCACTCGCCGAGGCTCTCCAGCCCGAACAGCGGGTGCGCGTACCAGAAGAATCCCAGAATCGTGGTGACCAGGATCGCGCCCAGCGCGATCAGCAGCCGGCGTGCGCAGTTCGGTGAGGTGGTCGACCAGCGACATCGTCGCGTCGGGATTGATCGCGACTGCGCCTATGGCGCGGGTTGAGGCGCTTCAGCAAGGCAGCAGTGCGCGCTGAAGTCTTGAATGCTTTCACGACGCTCGGTCAGTGGCGCTCGGGCACCGCGACGCCCATGCCCGGCTAAGCGGGGCGCGCTTCGGTATGGCCCTGCTCGGTGGCCGCCGACGGGTCGACCCGCTGCGACTGCACCGGCTGGGGGGTCGCAGCAGGGGTTTCCAGGGAAGGCGCTTCCGACTTGCCTTCCGTCTGCATCTCACGGAGCTCGGACTTGAAGATGCGCATCGACTTGCCCAGCGAGCGCGCTGCATCCGGGAGCTTCTTGGCACCGAACAGCAGAATCACGACGACCGCGAGGATCGCCCAGTGCCAGGGACTAAGACTGCCCACTTTCGATTACCTCCAGACGTCCACCCGATGCTACCGCAGCAGAGTCAACTGCCGGTGTCCCCGCGCCGCGGGCTCAGGACGTCACCGCCTGGTACGACTCCAGGGCCGCCGCGGCGGCATCGCGTACCCGCTGGGCAAGTGACTGCGGTTCGACCACCTGCACGGCCGACCCGAATCCCAGCACCAGGCGCGTCATCCAATCCTCGGAGGCATACGTCATGACCGCCTCACAGGATCCGTCCGGCAACTCGCGTACCTCGCGCATCGGGTAGTACTCGAACATCCACGACGCCGAGGGAGACACCCGCAACTTGGCCGACGGCAGTGACGGATCGCCGTCGAACAGCGACGTGTCCGGGGGCGCCTGCAGGGCTGGTTGGGGTGGGGCAGCCGGCTCGCCCAGCTCGGTGGCCTCGACGATCCGGTCGAATCGGAACAGCCGAACGCCCTCGGCTTCGCGGGACCAGGCCTCCAGGTAGCTGTGGCCGCCGATCAGCAGCACCCGGATGGGGTCGACGATCCGGCTGGTCAGGGCGTCATGTGAGGCGGAGTAATAGTCGATGGCCAGTGCGTGTTTGTACTGCACCGCCGCGCGTACCGCGGCCGCGGCGCGGTTCTCGATGGGCGCCGGCTCGTCGATTGCCGTCACCGAACTCGTGGCGTCGTGCCCAATGGCGCCGGCCGCGGCGGCGATCTTGGCGATCGCGCTGCGCGCCGCCTCCGGATCGACCACGCCCGGAATGTCCGCCAGCGCCCGCAGCGCCACCAGCAGGCCGGTGGCTTCCGGCGAGGTGAGCTTGAGCGGCCGGTCGATGCCCGCCGAGAACGTCACCTCGATGGTGTCGCCGGAGAACTCGAAGTCGATCAGATCACCCGGGAAGTAGCCGGGTAAGCCGCACATCCACAGCTGGTTGAGGTCCTCTTCGAGCTGTTTGGCGGACACCCCCAGCTTCGTGGCCGCCTCGGCGCGGGTGATCCGCGGGTTGGCCTGGAAATACGGCACCATGTTGAGCAGCCGGACCAGCCGGGTGGATACGGGAGTCATGCCGGCGCGCCCCCGCAAGCGGGAGGTGCCCCCAACGCGTGGGCGCGCAACCGGGCCAGCACGTCCTCGCGCAGCGTCTGCGGCTCGAGCACGACGGCGTCGGCCCCATATCCGGCGATTTCACGGGCCAGCCGGTCGGTGGAACTGATGTCGAGCTCGATCACCTCGCCCTCGCGGCCGCCCAGCTGCCGGGCACCGGTGGATCGCCCGGCGCGGCGCAACGCGGTGGCCCGCCCGTCGGCAACCCACACCAGGGCCTGCCCGCCGGTCGGCGTCTCGGCGACCGTCTCAGCGACGATCTTGCGCAGGTCGACGCCGTCGGGGATCGTGACCGCGCCGGCCGGGCCGACGGGCGCGACCTCGTCACCGATGCGGGAAAGCCGGAAGGTACGGGTGGCGTCGCGGTCACGGTCGTGGCCGACGAGATACCAGCGACCTTTCTCGGTGACGACGCCCCACGGCTCGACCGTGCGCACTGTGTAGGGCTCGGCTCGTGACGGCCGGTGCGGGAACTGCACCGCCTGCCGGGAATCGATGGCGGACAACAGGATTCCGAGAATATTCTCCGACCCACGCAGACCCGGGACTCCCTCCGGGGAGGCGATGGCCACCGGGGCCCCGTCATCGAAGGGGTCGACATCCACCCCGGCCGCACGCAGCTTGAGCAATGCGCCCTGAGTCGCGGTGATCAGTTCGGGTGATTCCCATAGCTGCGTGGCGACTGCGACTGCGGCCGCTTCGTCCGCGGTCAGTTCGACCGGTGGCAGCGAGTACGCGTCCCGGTTGATGCGGTAGCCCTCAGTGGGGTCCAGCGCCGACACCCGGCCGACCTCAAGGGGGATCCCGAGGTCGCGCAGTTCGTTCTTGTCGCGTTCGAACATCCGGGAAAAGGCCTCGACACTGGGACTTTCCGAATAACCCGCCACGCTTGTTCTGATTTTTTCAGCGGTGATGTAGCCGCGGGTGGACAGTAGAGCGATGACGAGGTTTACCAGCCGTTCGACTTTCGAGGTCGCCACGCATAGCAGCTTAGGGGTGCAGTGGAGTTTCATTAACTCGGGCGCAGAAAACCCGATGTCATTACCGAGGACACTGAACGGCACTGTGGCCGAGTGGTAAGCAGGTCCCCAGTGAAACCTAGAAGGGAGGGTGGCGTTGGCTGAGTACGACAGCCAGCCCGGCCGAATTTCCCCGCCGGATCCCGAGCTCACGCAGGCACAGCATGACGCCGACGAAGAGGATTTGCAGGTTGGGCTGAGCGGATTGGCCGCGATCGTGGTGGATGCGCTGACAGTGGACGAGTCACTCACCCAGATAGCCGAATTCGCGGCCCATGCGATCCCGGGTGCCGACGGCGCCGGTGTGACTGTGGCGCACCCGTCTACGGTGCCATTGCGTATCCAGTCGTGGGCCGTGACTGACGAGTTCGTCCGCAAGATCGACACACTTCAGTACGAGGTCCACGAGGAGGGGCCGTGCATTACGTCCATGCGCTCCGCACGTCCTTGCGTCAGTGGATCGGTCAGTGATGACAGTCGTTGGCCGCGCTTCGGCCGTGCGGTTGTGCGCCTGGGCGTGAATTCGGCGTTATCCCTGCCGCTCGTCCTCCGCGAGCAGGTGATCGGCGTCATCAACGCCTACGCATACACCCTCGACGCATTCGCCGAGCACGCGGTGACGATGGGTACAAAGTTCGCGGGGCCCGCGGCTGTGGCGGTTCACAACGCGCGATTGCTGATGGCGGCCCAGCAGCGGGCCGAGCGGTTGCAGCAGGCGCTGAGTAACCGGTCGGTCATCGACCAGGCGATCGGAATCATTCGCGGCCGATCTGGGGCCACCGCCGAGGAGGCCTTCGCTCGGCTGATGAAGATCAGCCAGGACGAGAACGTCAAGCTGCATCTGGTCGCCGAGCGACTGGTCGAGATATCTGTGCTGCGCGCCCGTGCCCGTGCCCGCCACAATTTCTCCTGACACTCAACTTTTACTGAAAGTGTCTACGACGGCGAGGGATTCATCGCCGCTATCGCCGCGAGTATTTCCGGACGGGACTCCGGCTGAGCGATCAGCCGTCGCGCGACGTCCGTCAGATGATCGTCGTTTGACCGCGCGTAACGACGTAGCAATGTGAACGCATCTTCCACCGACACGTCCAGTCTTTCGCGTACGAAGCCCTTGGCTTGCTCAATCACCACGCGGGCGATTAGCGCGTTGCGTAGCCGTGGCGCCACCGCAGCGGAAGTTGGGGCGTGTTCCTGCACGATCGCTACAGACGCGATGTGCGCCAGGCTTTGTCCGACCAGCAGGTCAGCGTGATTGAGTTCGCCCGAATGTGTACCGAACAAGCCCAAGGCTCCCAACACGATTCCGGCCGCTCGCATCGGCACCGCGTGCACCGAGGCGAAGCCTCCCTCAACAGCCGCCGGAACGAACCGAGGCCAACGCGCCGACTCTGCCGCGAGATTCGCCACCGAAACCGGCTGCCCGCTGGCATAACAGTCCAGACAGGGTCCTTCGTCTGCCTGCAGCTGGAAAAGCTCCAAACCGCGCGCTTTCTCCGAAGTCGCCGCCAACAAATGCAGGTTCTGCAACGGATCGGCAAGCAGGATCCCTGCGGCGGCAACATCGAGTAGCTCCGCGCAGCGTTCGGTGAGTTCGGTCAATAGATCGACCACATCAAAGTCGTCCAGGAGACTATCGACGAGCGTGACCACAGCGTCCAAAACTCTGGTCTCGCGGGCATTGTCGGTCATCTTCGGCTCCTTCTCGGATGTCTCCGCGTGACGCGCCAACGGGCCCCGCCACTCCAGATGATGACCACATCAATCATCCTCCAGCATCAGCTGACGGTCCAGAATGTCGCGGGCGACGTCGATGACGCTGCGGTCAGTGGCATACGCGTGTGCCCGCAGCCGGACCAGGGCCGCTGCGGCATCGATGTCGAGCTGCGCCATGAGCATGCCGGTGGCCTGGCTGACCTCCGCGCGCGACAGGGTATTCAGTTCGGCCCACGCGTTGCTGGTGGGATCGGACACTGCGGCCTGCAGGTCCGAATTCATCAGATCGAGTACCGGGATGGCTGCCAACTCGGCGGCCGCCACCGCGCCGGCCATTTGTTCGGCGCCCAACGGACCCGGCTGAGCACGAAACAGGTCTAGTGCCCCGACATATTCGCCGGCAACCAGAACCGGCATCGCATACACCGCTCGGATCTGGTGGGCCAGCATCGCGGCCCCATATGCCGGCCACCGTACGTCGTGGGGGTCGGCCAGGTCCACTACCAGCACAGGAGCCCGAAGGGCCACCGATTCCAGGCACGGCCCCTCACCCAGAGTGAACTGCAGCTCGTCGTACGCCCGCGCCAGCAGTCCGCTCGACCCCAGCGTTGCGGCGTTGGCACCATCGAAGATCAGCGAGATTGCCGCGCCATCGACCTCGAGCAAGTTCACGCAGGCCCGGCACAGCCGGTCTCCTGCTCCTCGTTGCCGCTCACCACCGACCGCGGCCAGCAGTTGCTCATGGATTGTCACAGTGATCCGGACACATATCGGCCGAGTCAGCGCAACTGACCTGATAGTTCGCTCCCGGGATCATCGATCCACCATTCACTAACCACCTAATGGCGATCCACCTGGGCCATCGAGTTTGCCATTGGAAGCGGCAGGCGACACCGCTTCGTCACCGCGGGTGGTGCGTAAACCTTCAGCGCGACAGACGATTCGCGCCTACATGCTGGCGATCAGCCGTTTGACCCGCTCGTCGACCGCCCGGAACGGGTCCTTGCACAGCACGGTGCGCTGCGCCTGATCGTTGAGCTTGAGGTGCACCCAGTCGACGGTGAAGTCGCGGCCCGCCGCCTGGGCGGCGCTGATGAATTCGCCGCGCAGCCTGGCCCGGGTGGTCTGCGGCGGGTGTGTCGACGGCCTCGGCGATGTCCTCGTCGGTGGTGACGCGCGTCGCCAGGCCCTTGCGCTGCAACAGGTCGAAGACACCGCGGCCGCGCTTGATGTCGTGGTACGCCAGATCCAGCTGGGCGATCTTCGGGTCGGACAGCTCCATGTTGTAGCGGTCCTGGTAGCGCTGGAACAGCTTGCGCTTGATCACCCAGTCGATCTCGGTGTCCACCTTGGCGAAGTCCTGGCTTTCGACGGCGTCGAGCTGCCGGCCCCACAGGTCGACGACCTGCTCGATCTGCGCGTTGGGCTCCCGGGTCTGCAGATGCTCGACGGCGCGGCTGTAGTACTCGCGCTGGATGTCCAGCGCGCTGGCCTGACGCCCGCCGGCCAGCCGCACCGGCCGGCGGCCGGTGACGTCGTGGCTGACCTCGCGGATGGCGCGGATGGGGTTGTCCAGCGAGAAGTCGCGGAACGGCACACCGGCTTCGATCATCTCCAGCACGAGCGCCGCGGTGCCCACCTTGAGCATGGTGGTGGTCTCGCACATGTTGGAGTCGCCGACGATGACGTGCAGCCGCCGGTACTTCTCGGCGTCGGCGTGCGGCTCGTCGCGGGTGTTGATGATCGGACGGCTGCGGGTGGTGGCCGACGAGACGCCCTCCCAGATGTGCTCGGCACGTTGAGACAGGCAGAAGGTCGCGGCCTTGGGGGTCTGCAGCACCTTGCCGGCCCCGCAGATCAGCTGGCGGGTGACCAGGAACGGCAGCAGCACGTCGGAGATCCGGGAGAACTCGCCGGCCCGCACGATCAGGTAGTTCTCGTGGCAGCCGTAGGAGTTGCCCGCCGAATCGGTGTTGTTCTTGAACAGGTAGATGTCGCCGCCGATGCCCTCGTCGGCGAGCCGCTGCTCGGCGTCGACCAGCAGGTCTTCCAGCACCCATTCGCCGGCCCGGTCGTGGGTGACCAGCTGCACCAGGCTGTCGCACTCGGCGGTGGCGTACTCGGGGTGGCTGCCCACGTCGAGATACAGACGGGCGCCGTTGCGCAGGAAAACGTTGGAGCTGCGGCCCCATGACACCACCCGGCGGAACAGGTAGCGGGCCACCTCGTCCGGGCTCAGCCGGCGATGGCCGTGGAATGTGCAGGTGACACCGAACTCGGTCTCGATGCCCATAATTCGTCGCTGCACGTAATCGAGGGTACTGGTTGTCCGCCACGCCGGTGCGGAAGCCGGGCCCCGCGGGTCTAATCCGACGATTCGCCTTCGGATTCCGACGGCTCCGTCGGAATCCGAGTCGTTGGAATCCGTCTCCTGCAGCAGGTTTTCCAGGGTGGCTCGGCTGATCCGCCGAAACGCGCGCCGCGGCCGGCTGGCGTCCAGGATGGCGACCTCCAGGCTGGCCACCTCCGAGGCTGGGCTGATCGTCGCTCGCGGCGTCGGCACTGCCGGCCCGCAGCGCCTCCACCGCGATCTGCAACGCGTCGTGCAGGTCGGCGTTTTCGGCGTAGGACTCCTTGAGCGCGGTGGCGATCGGCTCGGTGGTGCCGCCCATCACCACGAAATGCGGCTCGTCGGCGATCGACCCGTCGTAGGTGATCCGGTACAGCTCAGGTGGTTTCGTCTCGCCGTAGTGCGCGACCTCGGCGACGCACAACTCGACCTCGTACGGCTTGGCCTGCTCGGTGAAGATGGTGCCCAGCGTCTGCGCGTAGACGTTGGCCAGCTGCCGGCCGGTGACGTCGCGACGGTCGTAGGCGTAGCCGCGGGTGTCGGCGAACTGGATGCCGCCGCGGCGCAGATTGTCGAATTCGTTGAACTTGCCCGCGGCCGCAAAGCCCACGCGGTCGTAGAGTTCGCTGATCTTCTGCAGCGACCGCGACGGGTTCTCCGCGACGAACAGCACGCCACCGGCGTAGGCCAGCGCCACCACGCTGCGGCCCCGCGCGATGCCCTTGCGCGCGAGCTCGCTGCGCTCGCGCATCGCCTGCTCGGGCGAGATGAAATACGGGAAGCTCACTTCTCACCGCCGTCGTGGGCCGAAAGTGTCTGCGCGCGAGCGGCTTTCGATGACCTCACGAGCCAATTCGGCGATGCGGCTCTCGGGCACGTCGGCCGCCCCTTCGGCGCCGATGGTGACCGCCGTGGGGTAGATGCCGCGGACCAGATCCGGTCCGCCGGTGGCGGAATCGTCGTCGGCGGCGTCGTAGAGCGCCTCCACGGCGACCCGCAGCGCGGAATCGACGTCGGTGACTTGCGAATACAACTTCTTGATCGACGACTTGGCGAAGATCGAGCCCGACCCCACCGACTGGTAGCCCTCTTCCTCGATGTTCCAGCCGCCGGCGGCGTCGAACGAGACTATGCGGCCGGCGCTTTCCGGGTCGGCGGCGTGGATGTCGTAGCCGGCCAGCAGCGGCAGGGCCACCAGCCCCTGCATCGCGGCGGCCAGGTTGCCGCGCACCATGATCGCCAGCCGGTTGACCTTGCCGGCGAAGGTGAGCGGCACGCCTTCGAGCTTCTCGTAGTGCTCGAGTTCCACCGCGTAGAGCCGGGCGAACTCGACGGCGATCGCGGCGGTGCCGGCGATGCCGGTGGCGGTGTAGTCGTCGGTGATGTACACCTTCTTCACGTCGCGCCCGGCGATCATGTTGCCCTGCGTCGAGCGCCGGTCGCCGGCGATGAGCACACCGCCGGGGTATTTCAGCGCGACGATCGTGGTGCCGTGCGGCAGCTGGCACCGCGCACGCCGCCGGATTGTGCACCGCCGCCGAGGCTTGCCGGTAGCAACTCCGGCGCCTGGCGGCGCAGGAAGTCAGCGAACGAGGACAGATCTACAGCGGGGATTCCGGGAAGTGCGGAGTTAGTGGACAGGCGATCGGAGAACGGCCAGGTCACTGGCCGCCCTTTTGGACGTACGCGCGGACGAAGTCCTCGGCGTTCTCCTCAAGGACGTCGTCAATCTCGTCGAGCAGATCGTCGGTCTCCTCGGCCAGCTTCTCGCGACGCTCCTGGCCCGCGGCCGTGGTGCCGGCGAAGTCGTCGTCATCGCCGCCGCCACCGCCACGCTTGGTCTGCTCCTGAGCCATCGCCGCCTCCTGCTTGTCTGGCTTGTTATACGGCCGCGTCACACACTGCCCGCTGGCTTCCTCTACCCTACCGGTCAACGCCGACGTTTCTGCGGTTAACCGGCCCTTAGCTGGTGAGTTGTTCCACCAGTTCGGCGGCGCTGTTCACCGAATCCAGCAGCGCTCCGACGTGCGCCTTGCTGCCGCGCAGCGGCTCCAGCGTCGGGATGCGCACCAGCGAATCGCCACCGAAATCGAAAATCACCGAGTCCCAGCTGGCCGCGGCGATGTCGGCGCCGAACCGGCGCAGGCATTCGCCGCGGAAGTACGCGCGGGTGTCGGTCGGCGGGTTGTCCACCGCCTCGAGCACCTGATGCTCGGTGACCAGACGCTTCATCGAGCCGCGTGCGACCAGCCGGTTGTACAGGCCCTTGTCCAGCCGGACATCGGAATATTGCAGGTCGACGAGGTGCAGCCGCGGCGCCGACCAGCTCAGGTTCTCCCGCTGCCGGAAACCCTCGAGCAGCCGCAGCTTGGCCGGCCAGTCCAGCAGCTCGGCGCAGTCCATCGGGTCGCGCTCGAGCAGGTCGAGCACGTGCGCCCAGGTTTCGACGACGTCGGCCGCGCGCGGGTCGGGGTCGCGGCCGTCGACCAGCTTTGCCACCCGGTCGAGGTAGATCCGTTGCAGCGCAAGGGCGGTCAGCTCGCGACCGTCGGCCAGGGCCACGGCGGCCCGCAGCGACGGATCGCGGCTGATCGCGTGCACCGCGTGCACCGGCCGGGCCAACGCCAGGTCGCTCAGGTCGATCCCGTGTGCCGGGCCTTCCTCGATCAGATCGAGCACCAGCGCCGTGGTGCCCAGCTTCAGATAGGTCGACGTCTCGGCCAGGTTGGCGTCGCCGATGATGACGTGCAGCCGGCGGTACCGGTCGGCGTCGGCGTGCGGTTCGTCGCGGGTGTTGATGATGCCGCGTTTCAGGGTGGTCTCCAGCCCGACCTCGACCTCGATGTAGTCGGAGCGCTGGGACAGCTGGAAGCCGGGCTCGTCGCCGGAGGGCCCGATGCCGACCCGGCCCGAGCCGGTGACCACCTGCCGGGACACCAAAAACGGGGTCAGCCCGGCGATGATGGCCGAAAACGGCGTCTGCCGGCGACATCAGGTAGTTCTCGTGCGACCCGTAGGAGGCGCCCTTGCCGTCGACGTTGTTCTTGTAGAGCTGCAGTTTCGCGGCTCCCGGCACGCTGGCGACGTGCCGGGCGGCGGCCTCCATCACCCGCTCGCCGGCCTTGTCCCAGATCACCGCGTCCAGCGGGTCGGTGCACTCGGGCGCGGAGTATTCCGGGTGCGCGTGGTCGACGTAGAGCCGCGCGCCGTTGGTCAGGATCATGTTGGCCGCGCCGACCTCGTCGGCGTCGACCACCGGCGGCGGGCCGGCCGAGCGGCTCAGGTCGAAGCCGCGGGCGTCGCGCAGCGGCGATTCCACCTCGTAGTCCCAGCGGGTGCGCTTGGCGCGCTGAATGCCGGCGGCGGCCGCATAGGCCAGCACCGCCTGAGTCGAGGTGAGGATCGGGTTGGCGGTCGGGTCCGACGGCGACGAAATGCCGTACTCGACCTCCGTCCCGATAATCCGTTGCATGACTTCAAGCCTAGGCGAGGTGCGGATCCGCCTGAGCAAGCCGGGCGATCCGGGCGACGGCCAGGGCGTACCCGCGCAGTCGGGCCGCCGGACAAATCCTGACCTGCGTCGACAGCCAGTACGGGGATGGTGCGCCACTAGCGTGCCGGTGCGGACTACCGCCAGTAGCCGGTCGAGCCGGCACGGCCGCGGCCGAACGCTGGTTCCTGGAGCGCGGCTTGCCGTCGGTGCTGACCCGGCGGGGCCGATGGCGACGGCTGTGGCCGCGGTCGGCGCTGCCATGCTGGCGGCCTACGCGACGCTGCAGGCCTGCCTCCTGGCGATCTTCTTCGATCACCGGCGGCCACGACGTCTACATCGACGGAAGCCGACAACCGTCCGAATGGGTCATCCTGGCGTTGCTGGCGGCTCGCCCTCCCGCTGGCCGCCCTCGTCGGCTGGCTGGTGTCCCGGATGGCGAGCGGGCGGACCCGCGCGGCCGTCTCGACCACAGCGCTGGCCTTCGCGGTCGCCTGCGGAGTCATCGTATCCGGCCCGATCCAACTGGCCCGGGACGCCGTCATCGTGGGCCGTGGTGCTGCTCCTGACCGGCTGCGGCGTCGGGTCGGTCCTCGGCCTGGGCGGTGCGCATGACGCTGTCGCATCTCGTCGATGGTCGGCGCCCTGGCGGTCCGGGCCCTGCCGGTCGTGCTGCTGACCGCGTTGGTGTTCTTCAACACCTACGTCTGGCTGATGGCCGCGACGATCAACGGACACCGGCTGTCGCTGGCCATGGCGTTTCTGGTCGGCATCGCGGGGGCCTTCGTCGTATCCGCGACCCGTGGAACGGGTCAGGCCGATGCTGAAGTCGACGGCGTCGCTGCCCGAAGACAGCGAAAGCCTTGCCGGCACACCGTTCGCGACGATGCCGGACCCGCCGGCCGGCGCCCCGCTGAAACGGACCGAACGCCTCAACGTGGTCTTCGTGCTGGCCGCCTCGCAACTGATCGCAGATCCTGGTGGTGGCGGTGGTCACCGCCGCGATCTACCTGATTCTCGGGCCTGATCCTGCTCAGCCGCCGCTGCTCAACGAATGGACCCACAACACCTACCGCGCACGGCGACGGTGTTCGGCCTGACGCTCCCGGTGCCGGATTCGCTGATCCATATGTGCCTGTTCCTCGGCGCGCTGACGTTCATGTACATCAGCGCCCGCGCGGCCGGCGACGCCGAATACCGCTCGATGTTCCTCGACCCGCTGATCGACGACCTGCACACCACCCTGACGCGCGCAACCGCTACCGCGGCGCCGTCGCGGATGAGTCCGACAGCGCCGATGTTGACGCCACTGAAAGCAGTGATTAATTTCACCCTGGTGTCCGACCCAGGGAGCGCATCAAGAGTCCGACCTCGCCGGGAAGCGTTACGGCGAAGTGCTTCTCGTCGACCCCCGGCGAGGCCGGCCCGCAGGCCACGGTCTACAACAGCTTCCCGCTCAACGACTGTCCCGCCGAGCTGTGGTCCGCGCTCGACCCGCAGGCCATCGCCACCGAAAACGGGGCGGCCGCGGCGCTGCTCAACGGTCCGCGCTACTGGCTGATGAACGCCATCGAAAAGGAGCCCCAAGGCCCGCAGGATAACGAAG
Organism: uncultured Actinomycetota bacterium; assembly: GCA_963832935.1. Lineage (GTDB taxonomy): Bacteria > Actinomycetota > Actinomycetes > Mycobacteriales > Mycobacteriaceae > Mycobacterium. Next base: position 165,572 of record CAWHWA010000001.1, on the reverse strand, counting down.
ACCTTCGGCGGGATCGAGATGATCCAGCAGGCCATCGTCCTGCTGTCCTCGATGAACCCCGCGCCCGTACACCGTCAACAAAGTGAGCCGCAATACGGTCTTCGTCTTCAACGCCGGCGAAGAGATCTACGAACTCATCGACCCCGACGGACAACGCTGGGTCATGCAGACCTGGAGCCAGGTCGCAGACCCCAACCTGTCGCGAGCCGACCTGCCCGGCCTGGCCGGCCGGCTCAAGCTGCCCGAGGGATGGACCTATCAGCCGCGCGTGCTCACCGAGAGCTGCGGGTGGACACCGACACTCACCCCGCCCAGCGTCACGCAGGACGACCTGACCAACAGCTACTCGCTTCGCTGACAGTCTCGCACTCGACGCCCGCTCGGCGTGTCGTGTGCGATTAGTGTCGGGATCCCTACAGGTACTGGCCCAGGTTGGATTCGGTGTCGATGGCCCGCGACGCGCTCGACGACTTGCCGGTGACCAGGGTGCGGATGTAGACGATCCGCTCACCCTTCTTGCCCGAGATCCGCGCCCAGTCATCGGGATTGGTGGTGTTGGGCAGGTCCTCGTTCTCGGCGAACTCGTCGACGATCGAGTCGAGCAGATGCTGAATGCGCAGCCCGTGCTGCCCGGTCTCCAGCACCGACTTGATCGCGTTCTTCTTCGCCCGGTCGACGACGTTCTGGATCATCGCCCCGGAGTTGAAGTCCTTGAAGTACATGACTTCCTTGTCACCGTTGGCGTAGGTGACCTCCAGGAACCGGTTGTCGTCGATCTCGGCGTACATCCGGTCGACGACCTTTTCGATCATCGCCTTGATGCATGCCCCACGGTCACCGTCGAACTCGGCGATGTCGTCGGCGTGCACCGGCAGCGTCTCGACCAGGTACTTCGAGAAGATGTCCTGTGCCGCTTCGGCATCGGGCCGCTCGATCTTGATCTTCACGTCGAGACGCCCGGGCCGCAGGATCGCGGGATCGATCATGTCCTCGCGGTTGGAGGCGCCGATCACGATGACGTTCTCCAGTCCCTCCACGCCGTCGATCTCGCTGAGCAGCTGCGGGACCACGGTGGTCTCGACGTCCGATGAGACCCCGGTGCCGCGGGTGCGGAAGATCGAGTCCATCTCGTCGAAGAACACGATCACCGGTGTTCCCTCCGACGCCTTCTCGCGGGCCCGCTGGAAGATCAGCCGGATGTGCCGCTCGGTCTCGCCGACGAACTTGTTCAGCAGTTCGGGGCCCTTGATGTTCAGGAAGTAGGACTTGGCCTCGCGGGCGTCGTCGCCGCGCACCTCGGCCATCTTCTTGGCCAACGAGTTGGCGACCGCCTTGGCGATCAGCGTCTTACCGCAGCCGGGCGGGCCGTAGAGCAGCACACCCTTCGGTGGCCGCAGCGAGTACTCGCGGTACAGGTCCTTGTGCAGGAACGGCAGCTCCACGGCATCGCGGATCTGCTCGATCTGGCGAGTCAGGCCACCGATGTCCTGGTAGGTGACGTCGGGCACCTCTTCCAGCACCAGGTCCTCGACCTCGGCCTTGGGGATGCGCTCGAACGCGTAGCCGGCCTTGGTGTCGACCAGTAAAGAATCGCCAGGCCGCAACTTGCGCGGCCTGGTGTCGTCGTTGAGTGCGTCGGGCACACCGTCTGGCAAGTCCTCGGCGACCAGTGGCTCGGCAAGCCACACGATCCGTTCCTCGTCGGCGTGGCCCACGACCAACGCCCGGTGCCCGTCGTCGAGCACCTCCCGCAAAGTCGAGATCTCGCCGACCGATTCGAACTTCCCGGCCTCGACGACGGTCAGGGCTTCGTTGAGGCGGACCGTCTGTCCTTTTCTGAGGGACGCCAGGTCGATGTTCGGCGAGCATGTCAAACGCATCTTGCGGCCCGACGTGAACACGTCGACCGTTTCGTCTTCGTGGACAAAAAGCAGAACGCCGTAACCGCTGGGCGGCTGCCCGAGCCGGTCGACTTCTTCTCGCAGCGCCAACAGTTGCTGCCGGGCCTCTTTAAGAGTTTCCATTAATTTCGAATTGCGGGAAGCAAGCGAGTCGATGCGGGCTTCGAGTTGATGCACGTCGCGCGCCGAGCGGGGGCCGCCCTGCGATCCGGCCGCTTGCTCTAGTTCCTCGCGCAGCTCCGCCGCCTCACGGCGCAGCTGTTCCAATTCGGCAGCATCGCCGCTGGACATGCTGGTTTCGGGATCGACCCCGAATGCTTCAGAACGCTCTGAGTCACCCATGTTGCGCTCCTTTCCCGCCCCGAATTGATGCGGTGGATCCTTCAACGCTACCGGCCATTGGCTGTTCATGCGTGTAGTCAAATGCGGTGAAAAGTTGCGTCATTGCTCCCGCTGGTAACCTCGGCGTCGATTTGGGACCACCGAAAGGACACCCCGTGACCGCAAAAGCCCTCGCCACAGGCATCTCCGTGGTCGCGGTCATCAACGCAATGTTTCCGACTGTGACTTCCATTGCACCAGTTGACCCGACCGCAACTTCCCACCCCCAACAAGAATCAGGCGTGGCCGAATAGCCCGGCCGACCCGTGTGGATGCATCGACACCTGTCCGTAGCACTGAGCGCCGCCACCGCCGTGGCGGCTTTCGGGCTCGCGGGATGCTCGCACAGCGAACCCAAGGTGCTGCCGTCAACTAGTTCGGCGGCGGCGTCGCCCACTTCCAGTCCGTTGATCGTCACGGCTCCCCCGACAGCTCCCCTGCCCGTGCCCGAGGCTCTGGTCGACGTGCTGAACCGGCTTGTCGACCCGGCCCTTCCGGGCATGAACAAGATCAACCTCGTCGAAGGGGCGATCGCCCGAGAGCGCGGTCACCCTGGACAAATTCACCACCGCGCTGCGCGACAACGGCTACCTGCCGATGTCCTTTGTGGCGAACAACATCGCGTGGTCGGACAAGAATCCGTCCAACGTGGTGGCCACCGTCACCGTCAACACCGCCAAGGGGAACAACGGCACGTTCACCTTCCCGATGGAGTTCGCGCCTCTTCAAGGCGGCTGGCAGTTATCCCGGCGAACTGCGGAAATGCTTCTGGCCCTGGGCAACTCGCCGGCTCCGACGCCTCCACCACCAAGCCCGGCTCCAGCCCCACCGCCGGAACCCGCGCCGGCACCTCCGCCGGGAGCGGGACCCGCGCCGACTCCGACTCCGGCTCCGCCCCCTGCCCCGCCGCCGCCCCCTGCTCCGGCTGCGCCACCTGCCCCGGCTCCGCCACCCACGTCCGCCCCGCCACCCACGTCCGCCCCGCCGCCCGAGCCCGCCCCAGCCCCAACCCCCGAACCCGCCCCGGCCCAACCTCCGCCCGGCTGATGTGGATCGCCTGGCTCGAATTCGACGTGTTGCTGGGCGACGTGCGATCGCTCAAGGAGAAGCGGTCGGTGATCCGTCCCGTCGTCGCCGAGCTGCGCCGCAAGTTCAGCGCCTCGGCCGCCGAGACCGGTTCGCAGGATCTGTATCGGCGAGCGGGCATCGGTATGGGCGTCGTGTCCGGTGACCGGGGCCATGCGGTCGAAGTCCTCGACGCGGCCGAACGTCTGGTCGCCGCACATCCCGAGTTCGAGCTGCTGTCGGTGCGCCGTTCGCTGCTTCGCAGTGAGGATTACGCCTAGCCGTCCCTGCCCGGACGTTTGCGGCCCAACGGCACCGGAGCGATCGTGCCCGGCGCGAGCCGGCGCGAGGCGACCAAGAACGCGGTGTGACCGCGCATCGAGTGCTGTGGCCGGACCGCCAGGCCGACGACATGCCAACCACGCTGAATCGTCTCCCACGCCCGCGGTTCGGTCCAGCACTGCTGGGCCCGCAGCGCCTCCACCACTTTGGACAGCTGGGTGACGGTGGCCACGTAGATCACCAGCACGCCGCCGGCGACCACGAGCCGCGACACCGCGTCCAGCACCTCCCATGGGGAGAGCATGTCGAGCACGGCGCGGTCGAAGGAGCCGTCGGGCAGCTCGGAGTCCACGACATCGGTGACGGTCAGCTGCCAGTTGGCCGGGGCGTCGCCGAAGAAGACGGACACGTTGCGCCGCGCATGTTCGGCGTGATCCGCGCGCACTTCGTAGGAGACCACCCGTCCTTCGGGCCCCACCGCGCGCAACAGCGAACAGGTCAACGCGCCGGATCCGGCTCCGGCCTCCAGCACGCGGGCGCCCGGAAAGATGTCGCCCTCGTGCACGATCTGAGCGGCGTCCTTGGGATAGATGACCTGCGGCCCCCGCGGCATCGACATGATGTAGTCGACTAGCAGCGGGCGCAGCACCAGATACGGGGCACCGTTGCTGGATTTGACCACGCTGCCCTGCTCGAGCCCGATCACCTCGTTGTGCGCAATCGCGCCGCGATGAGTGTGGAACTCGGCGCCTTCAGTGAGTTCCATCGTGTAGTGGCGGCCCTTGGCGTCAGTGAGCTGGACGCGCTCGCCGACGGTGAATGGACCGGTGCTGGACACGCCGTTCAGCGTGCCAGCCGACTCGCCGTACCCGATGCTCGGGGTTGTCGGCACCCAGTCCTAGGCTGCGAATATGACCGACCAGCCGCAGGACCAGGCACGGGCGGCTTCCAGACCGGCACTGTCACCGTCGCGGGCGGCGGATTTCAAACAGTGCCCGTTGCTGTACCGGTTCCGGGCGATCGACCGACTGCCCGAGCCGGCGTCGACGGCGCAGATCCGCGGGTCGGTGGTGCACGCCGCGCTGGAGCAGCTCTACGGCCTGCCCGCGGCATCGCGTGGCCCGGAGACCGCGGCATTGCTCGTGGAGCCCGCATGGGAGCACGTGATCGCCGCCGAGCCCGACCGGGTCGGCGAGCTGGACTCCGTCCAGCGGACCCAGGTGTTAGAGGAAGCCCGCGCGCTGCTGGCCGGCTATTACCGATTGGAAGACCCCACCCGATTCGACCCGCAGTGCTGCGAGCAGCGGGTGGAAGTGGAGCTCGCCGACGGCACGCTGCTGCGTGGCTTCATCGACCGGATCGACGTCGCCGCCACCGGCGAGCTGCGGGTGGTGGACTACAAGACCGGCAAGTCACCGCCGGCCGCGCGGGCACTGGCCGAATTCAAGGCGATGTTCCAGATGAAGTTCTACGCGGTGGCGCTACTGCGCACCCGCGGTGTGCCGCCCACCCGGCTGCGATTGATCTACCTCGCCGACGGTCAGGTGCTGGACTACTCGCCCGACCTCGACGAGCTGCTGCGCTTCGAGAAGACACTGATGGCGATGTGGCGCGCAATCCAATCCGCCGGCCAGACAGGCGATTTCCGTCCCCACCAGTCGCGGTTATGCGACTGGTGTCCGCACCACGAGCACTGTCCGGTTTTCGGGGGCACACCGCCGCCGTACCCCGGCTGGCCGGATCACGTGCGGACACAAGCTGTTTCGCGCTCGACCGAACCGGCGGCATGATCGGCTGCTTCTACCGTCGGCTGCCCGCTCAAGGTCAGTTTCAAGCCTTCAGCCCCACCGATGACACGCGCAGCAACTGGGCCCCCGAACTGCAGCACGGCTCGCCTCCGTTGGCGCTGCTGACAAAGCTGATCGAGGAGCAGGCGGCGGGGTCGGGCCTGCGGATCGGCCGGCTCAGCCTGGAAATCCTCGGGGCAATCCCCGTGCAACCGCTGCTGGCCCACACCTGGGTGGAACGTCCGGGTTCGCGGATCAGCATGATCGTCGCCGAGCTCCTTGCCGACCGCGAGGGCGGGGAACCCCGCGCCGTGGCCCGGGTCAGCACCTGGCTACTGGCGGTCGGTGACACCGCCGATTTGGCTTCCGACCGCTATCCCCCACTGGTGGAAGGACGAACAGCAGCGCTTCCACCCCCGTTCGCCGACGGCTGCGGGTATTTCGACGCGATCGATTCCCGCCCGCAACACGCCGACGGCGAGGCCGCCGTGTTCTGGTTCACCCCGCGGGTCCACGTCGTCGACGCCGAGCCCACGACGGCGCTGCAACGCCTTGCAAGCGTTGTGGATTCCGCCAACGGCGTCGGCAAGATTCTCGATCTCGACCAGTTCGCCTTCATGAACACCGACACCGTTGTTCATCTGCATCGGCTTCCCGACGGCGACGATTTCGCGCTGCGGGCCCGTGCATCGATCGGACCGGACGCCATCGGTGTGACAACGGCCGAGATTTTCGACCGGGCCGGCTTCATTGGTACCTCGGCGCAGACGATACTGATCCAGCGCAGATGAGACCCGACTAGTCGAGCGGCGACATCTCCTGCAGCAGTGTGGGAATGAGCTCGCTGACGGTGGGATGGATATGCATCGTGCGCGACAGCGTGGTGTACGGCGCCTTGGCTGACATGACGTCCAAGATGGCGTGAATCGCTTCGTCGCCGCCGACCCCGAGGATGGCGGCTCCGAGGATCTGGTGAGTATCGGCGTCGACAACGACCTGCATAAAGCCTTGCGTCTCACCCTTCTCCACGGCTCTGCCGACTCTGGTCATCGGCCGCTGACCAAGCAGCGCCTTGCGTCCCGACGCGCGGACCTCGCCGACGGTCATCCCGGCTCGCCCCAGCGGTGGATCGATGTAGAGCGCGTAGGTGGTGATGCGGTCGCTCACCCGGCGCGGGTCGTCGTCGAGCAGGTTGGCGGCCACAATCTCGAAATCGTTGTAGGAGGTGTGGGTGAATGCGCCCTTGCCGTTGCAGTCGCCCATCGCCCAGATGTGGTCGACGTTGGTCTTCAGCTGATCGTCGACCACGATGTAGCCGCGTGCGTCGGTCTGCACACCGGCGGCCTCGAGCCCCAGGTCGTCGGTGTTGGGCCGCCGGCCCACCGCCAACAGCAGATGGCTGCCCTGGATGGAGTCAGCACCGGCGCGCGGTGTGAGTTCGAATCCATTGTCGCTCTTGTGGATTCGTACATCGTCAGCGCCGAGGACGATGTCGATGCCTTCGGCCTCCAGAATTTCCTTGATGGTGGCTGAGACGTCCTCGTCTTCACGGGCCGCCAGCCGCGGACCCCTCTCGACGACTGTGACGCTGGCCCCAAACCGCCGATACATCTGCGCGAACTCCAGCGCGATGTAGCTGCCGCCGACGATGACGAGACGGTGTGGCAGCGTGTCGAGTTCGAGGATGGACACGTTGGTGAGGTATTCGACATCGTCGAGGCCCGGGATATCCGGTACCACCGCGCGGCCACCGACGTTGAGGAAAATCCGGTCGGCGCGCAGGACCTCGTCGCCGATGCGCAAGGTGTGCGGATCCTCGAAGTGGGCATGGCCCCGAAAGACGGTGCAGCCGTCCATGCCCTCCAGCCAGTCCTCGACGCCCTTACGGTCGGCGAGCATGATGCCGTCCTTGCGTGCCTTGACTTTCGCCATGTCCACGCTGATCGATCCGGTCGCGACACCGTATTCCGAGCTGCGGTGGGCCAGGTGCGCGGCGTGCGCGCTGGCCACCAGTGTCTTGGTGGGGACGCAGCCGTTGTTGACGCAGGTGCCGCCGATCAGTTTGCGCTCGACGATCGCGACGCGTTGCCCAGCAGCTGTCAACCGCCCGGCAAGCGGCGGCCCGGCCTGGCCGGCACCCACGATGATCGCGTCGAAATGCTCTGTCACCTAACGGCCGTCAGAAGGTACTCGGTCAGCACGTGACCCGTCACCGCAACGATGGCAAACCCGCCCAGGATTGCGACGGCATCCTCCAGCAGCGCGATCGGCAAGTCCTGCCCGCCGCGGGCGGCCACCAGCCGCTTGCGGGCCTGATAGCCGCCGAGCGTGCCGAGCACCGCGCCGATCACACCGGCACCCAGCGCGGAAAAGGTCCAGTGCGGCCAGGCCCCGAGCACCGCGCCGGCAAACCCGCCCATCACCAGCCGGGCGCCGAACGCCGGCGGTGCGGTGCGTGGCGGCGTCTTCGGCAGTTTGTCGCTGACAAGCTCAGCGACCGCGAGAATCGTCAGAACCACGACCGTGATGACGTTCGCCACCCAGGACGCCCAGGTGCCATGCAGGTCGATCCAGCCCAGGAACGCCGCCCAAGCGACCACGGCGGGAGCCGTCAACGAACGCAACCCGGCGACAACACCAATCAGCAAAGCCAGCAGCAGAATAAGTACGTGTGTCACGAAACCCTCCTGAGGACAAACAACCCGGCGACGGTAAGAAGGGACAGCCCTTCCCATCGCGCGGGCAGTCCCCCAGGGCGGACGCTAACACAGCCACAGCCGGGCTGGCGTGAATCAGAATCGGCAGAACCTGATATCGGAGGCCAGAATCGCTTTGGCACCGATGGCGGCGAGCTCGTCCATGATCTCGTTGACGCCCCGACGCGGCACCAGCGCGCGGATCGCGACCCAGTCCGGGTCGGCGAGCGGGGCGATGGTCGGTGACTTCCAGCCCCGGCGTGATCGACGTGGCTTTGTCCATTACCGAGCGCGGGCAGTCGTAGTCGAGCATCAAATACTGCTGCCCGAACACCACACCCTGAATCCGCGCAACCAGCTGATCGCGCGACGCTTTGGCCGCGCGCTGGCCGTCGGAATCGGCGCGCTCGATCAGCACCGCCTCCGAATCACACAGCGGCTCACCGAAGGCCACGAGATCGTGCAGGCTCAGGGTGCGGCCGGATCCCACCACGTCGGCGATGGCGTCGGCCACCCCGAGTTGCACCGAAATCTCCACGGCACCGTCGAGCCTGATGACGGTGGCTTCAATCCCTCTCTCTGCCAGATCTTTCCGCACCAAATTCGGGTAGGCCGTGGCGATCCGCTTGCCGGCCAGATCGGCCGCCGTCCAGTCACGCCCGGCGGGCCCCGCGTAACGGAAGCTGGACGACCCGAAACCCAGCGCCAGGCATTCACGCACCGGCGCATCCGAATCGAGCACGAGGTCTCGTCCGGTGATGCCGAAATCGAGCTGTCCCGAACCGACATAGATGGCAATGTCTTTGGGCCGCAAGAAGAAAAACTCGACCTGGTTGACGTTGTCGATGACGGTGAGGTCTTTGGAATCGGTACGCCGTCGGTAGCCCGCCTCCGAGAGGATCTCGCTGGCCGGCTCACTCAGTGTGCCTTTGTTGGGAACCGCGACTCGCAACATGCTCACAGCTTCCGATAGACGTCGTCGAGGGACAGTCCGCGCGCGATCATCAGCACCTGCGCCCAGTACAGCAATTGACTGATCTCCTCGGCCAACGCGTCGTTGGATTCGTGTTCGGCGGCCAGCCACACCTCGCCGGCCTCCTCCAGGATCTTCTTGCCCAGCCCATGAATCCCGGCGTCGAGCGCGGCGACCGTGGCGCTGCCGGCCGGCCGGATACGGGCGCGTTCGCCGAGCTCGGCGAACAGATCCTCGAATGTCTTCACGGCCAGCGATTGTTTCACGAGGCAGCGAGCAAAGTCACGGCGGTTTCGCTCAGCCGACGCTGTGTGCCGTGCCGCTGTTTCGCAAAACGCTCAGCTCTCAGTCGAATCCGGCGAGTGTGGTGCGCAGCGCTTCTTCCAACTGGATATGGAACGGTTCGCTCATGACGGTGTCCGGGGCCAGCCAGCGGTCGAGAACGAATTTGACTGTGGCCAAACTGGTGTGGACCAACAGCGCGGGCCGGGTGTCGGCTGACGCATCGACGCCCATGCGCGAAGCGACTTGTTCGATGAACTTGTCGTGATCGATTTCGCTGACCAGCATCGTTTTACTCAACAGGTGGGGCGCGGTAGCGATTGCGTGACGCCAGGTATCCAGATTGTCGAGCTCGTCGGCGTCGCGGGCACGCGTGACAAATACCTGAATCAATGCCTCAACGGCCGACTCGCCGCTCGGTCTCGCGCTGTACGAACCGACGATCTCGCCGATTGCCTCTCGCACCGGATCGACCAGCAGACCCTCTTTAGTGGGCGCGTGCCGGAAATAGGTACTGATGGATATTCCGGCGGCAGCGGCAATGTCCTCGGTCGTCACCGCGGCAAAGCCGCGCTGCGCGAAAAGCTGGTGCGCGTTGAGCTGAATCTGGGAGAGCAACTCCGCCCGGCGTCGGTCCCGCAGCGAGGCGGTGTTTGCTGAGGGCATACCATCACCTTCGTCAATCCGACATTGGGACCCCACGTTGCCGTCCAGCGACGAACTCAGGTGACTGACTCTACACTATTGAAAGTGCCTATCAAGTAGGCTAGTGTGACTCAGCACACATCGGAAACTGCAGTTCACGGAGCCGAATGACATTAGCTTCTTGAAGATGCGCTACACGGCACCCGGCTCCACCTGCTCTGCACTCAGGCACTTATTGGTGGGGGGAACGCCAATGAAGGCGGTAGCTGGTGCGCGATGACCGTTAGCCCGGGTTTGCTAGGCGGACTACCGGTTGGGCTTCGATGACGGCACAACAAGACGGCGTCATCGCCATCCAGGACTGGGCAAGCGGATACGTCAGACGTCATCCGCTGGCCTCGCTGACAACCGTCGGCGAACAATTCATCCTTGGTGTGCGCACCATTCAGTACTTCTTTTTCGACCTGGTGACCGGCCGATTTCAATGGCAGGAGTTTGTCCGCCAGGGCGCATTCATGGCCGGCACCGCCGTGTTGCCGACGATTCTGGTCTCGCTGCCGATCAGCGTCACCTTGTCCATTCAGTTCGCCCTGCTCGCCGGGCAGGTGGGTGCCACCTCGCTGGCCGGTGCGGCCAGCGGACTCGCGGTCATTCGGCAGGGAGCGTCGTTGGTGGCCGCCGTTCTGATGGCCTCGGCCGTCGGGTCGGCGATCACCGCCGATCTCGGTTCGCGAACCATGCGCGAAGAAACCGACGCGATGGAGGTGATGGGCGTATCGGTGATCCGTCGTCTGGTCGTTCCGCGTCTTGCCGCGGCGATCATGATCGGCGTCGCGCTCACCGGGGTCGTGTGCTTCGTCGGATTCTTCGCGAGCTACATGTTCAACGTGTATTTCCAGAACGGGGCGCCCGGCAGCTTCGTCTCGACGTTCGCGTCGTTCGCGACGACCGACGACATGATTTTGGCCCTGGTGAAAGCAGTCATCTTCGGCGCCATCGTGGCCGTCGTGTCGGCCCAGAAAGGCCTGTCCACCGTCGGCGGCCCCACCGGTGTCGCGAACTCGGTCAATGCGGCCGTCGTCGAAGCGGTGCTGCTGCTGATGATCGTCAACGTCGCGATCAGCCAGCTCTACATCCTGTTGGTGCCCAGGACGGGGCTATGACATGACGGCCTCCCCTTACCTCCCGTTCGCGCCGGTAACCGTCCCGCTAGTCCGGCTTTACCGCAGGGGCGCCGTACCGATCATTCGGCTCGGCCACATGCTGGTCTTCTTCATCCGGGCGCTGGTCGCCGTGCCACTGGCCTTGCGCCAGTACCGCGGCGAGTTCCTGCGGCTGCTGTCGAACATCACCTGGGGTAACGGCTCCATCGTGGTGGGCGGCGGTACCGCCGGCGTGGCCGTGGTGCTCGGGATGACCGTCGGCGCACTGGTCGGTATCGAGGGCTACAACTTCCTCGACTTGCTGGGTCTGGGCCCGGCCACTGGCTTCGTCTCCTCGTTGGTCAATACCCGCGAGCTGGCTCCGCTGATGGCGTCGCTGGCCTTTGCCATGCAAGGCGGCTGCCGCTTCACCGCTCAGCTGGGGTCGATGCGCATCGCCGAGGAGATCGACGCGTTGGAATCGATCGCGATCCGCCCGATCCCGTATCTGGTGACGACTCGGCTGATCGCCTCCGTGGCGGCCATCGTCCCGCTGTATGTGGCGTGCCTGGCGATCGGCTATCTGACCACACAGGTCGTGGTCGGGATCAGCAGCGGCGGATCGACCGGCTCCTACCTGCATTACTTCTCGCTGATGTTGGCCGGCAAAGACATCGTCTACTCGTTGATCAAGGCCGTCATCTTCGTGTGGATCGCGTCCACGATTCAGTGCTACTACGGGTATTACGCGACCGGCGGGCCCGAGGGTGTCGGAGTGGCCGCCGGGCACGGCATGCGGGCCAGCATCACCGTCGTGATCATCGTGAACATGTTGCTCACCATGGCGCTGTGGGGGGTCGACGCCGGCGCAAGGTTCGGTGGTTGATGCCGAATTCCTTTGAGCTGGACGGCCGCGGGCCCTCGGACCGGCAGTTGCTTGGCCACCGGTGCGGCTGTGGTGGTGGTCGCGGCCCTGCTCACCGTCGCGATGGTGGTCAAGTCCACCGGCCGGCTCAACGACTACGTTCGGGTGGTCGCCGACCTGGTCAACGTCGGCGACGGACTGCCGCAAAAGTCCGACGTCAAGTATCACGGCGTGCTCGTCGGGATGGTCGACGGTGTGGTTCCCGCGTCCAACGGAAAACCCAACTACGTCCACATCGACCTCAAACCAGAATACGCCAAGTCGATTCCGGCGGCCGTGACCGCGCGAGTGGTGCCCAGCAATGTGTTCGCCGTGTCGTCGGTTCAACTGGTGAGCTCCCCAACACAGGAGCTTCCGGTTCGACGATCAGGGCGGGCGCGCATATTCGCGAAGACACCCGGCTTCCGACCGTGCTGTTCCAGACGACCGTCAGCAAGCTGCGCGACCTGCTCGCCGCCGCCGGCCGAGGCCGCGACGACAAATCCGTGGGGATCCTGGCCGCGCTCGGGTGCCGCCACCGATCATCGCCGCGTCACCCTGCTGAATGCCGGGGCACAGCTGAATCGCCTTCTCGATCAACTCAATTCGATTGTCAGCACCGACGCCGGCCCCTCGACGGTGTCCGCGCTCGTCGACGCGACGCAGGGTCTCAGCGCAACTGCTCCCGATCTTCTCGACGCGCTGCACCAGGCCGTCGAGCCGATGCAGACCTTCGCCGAGACGCGTGGGCAATTGGCCTCGCTGCTCTCCGGCGCCGATACACACGGTCGGCACGACGCGCGAGATCCTTCGGCAACCACATCGACCAGCTCATCAGGATCACCACCGACTTCACGCCGGTGCTGGGCGTGCTGGCGATGAAATCCAACAACTTCGTGCCCGCGGTCACCAAATTGGACAACCTGGCCAACAAGTTCATGGAGCAGGTCTGGATGCCGGGAAACGACGTCGGCAATATGCGCGCGATGCTGACGTTCACGCCCAGCTCCACGTACACCCGTGCCGACTGCCCGCATTACGGCGAGCTGAAGGGACCCAGTTGTTTCACCGCGCCGCTGGTTCCGGTGCGGCCGGATATGCCGGAAGTGCTTCTGCCGCAGAACTATCAGCCACCCAAGGATCTGGCGCCACCGCCGGGAACCGTGATCGGCCCGGACGGAAACCTCGTCGCCGTCGGCCCGCCGCTGATCAACCCGACCCCCAACCTGACCGACCCCAATCCCCCACTGCCCCCATGGCTTACGCCGTCGCCGCCGGTACCGGGCAGCGCCAACCCTGATAACCCGTCACCCGGGGCGCCAGCGTCTCCTTCGCCCAACGCTCCGTGGGTGCCGCCGGTGGCGCCGAAGGCTCCGTGGATACCGCAATCGTCTTTCGGAGGCAACGTCGGGCCCGTCGGCAGCCAATACGAGCGGAACATGTTGAGCGTGATCACCGGCCAACCCGCCACCGACGCCACCGAGTTGCTGCTGGGTCCGGTTGCCCGCGGCACCACCGTGTCTTTGAAACAAGGACTGAAACAGGGACCGAAATCGCCACCCGGAGGGCCGAAATGAAATTCCGGGCCCCCTGATCGGCCTCACCCTGTTCATGGTCGTCGCGTTGACCCTCACCTGGCTGGTGTATGTGAGCCTGCGGCGTGACGTCGGCGGGAACGACGGCCAAGTATTCGGCGGTGTTCACCGACGTCTACGGGCTGCGCGAGGGCGACGACGTCCGGATGGCCGGGGTGCGGGTGGGCCGGGTCGAAAACGATCGAGCTCGACGGGAAATTCGCGAAAGTCTCGTTCGTGGTGCAGACGACCAGCGCCTGTACGGCAACACCGTCGCCTCGGTGACGTACCAGAACATCGTCGGGCAGCGTTACCTCGGGCTGTCTTTGGGCCAGGAGGGCAATCAGAGCCTGCTCCCGCCCGGCAGTGTGATCCCGTTGGAACGCACCGAACCGTCCTTTGATGTCACCGCGCTGCTCAACGGCTACGAACCGCTGTTCAGCCTGCTGAACCCGCAAGACGCCGACAACCTCACCAAGGGCATCATCGCGTCGCTGCAGGGCGATACCTCGTCGCTGACCACGCTGATCAGCCAAACATCCACGCTCACAGAGACATTCGCCGGACGGGACCAGGCCCTCGGCGGCGTGATCACCAACCTCAACAAGGTGGTCGGCAACCTGGCTCGCAGAACGACAACCTCGACGGGGTCATCACCCAGACCCGTGAGGTAGTCTGACCAACTCGACCGGCGGCGTCCGGAGCTGGTCTCCTCGGTGGGTTCGCTGTCCCGGGTGATGGGCCGGCTCTCGGCCTCGGCCACCGACGTATACCCGGCGCTGCGCGAATTCGTCGACCGTAAACCAGGTGTCGCCAGACACCTGATGGATGTCGAGCCGCAGGTGGCGTTCTTCGGCGACAACATCCCGCTGCTGCTGAAAGGGCTTGTCCGAGTCGGCAACCAGGGCGCCTACGGCAACGCCTACGTGTGCGACGTGAACTTCATGGGGTTCTTCCCCGGCCTCAACGATGTCGTGCCGATCATCGTCGCCGCCGCCACCCCGGGAAACAAGACGTGGCACACCCCGAGATGCAGGAGCACGGCTGGTGGCTGATTCGTCCGTTTGGCAGCGGATGAAGAAGCGTCCGCTGGAGAGCTACCACAAGACGTGGCTCGGGTTTATCGCCGTCGCGGTGGTAGCGGTGGTGATCGGGGCCATGCTGGCGGTGCATGCATTCGGCGCCGGATACCGGCACTACACGGCGGAGTTTCTGCAAGCGGCCTCGCTGCGACCCGGAAACCCGGTCGTGATCGCGGGCATTCCGGTGGGCGACGTGACCAGCATGAAACTCGATGGCGACCACGTCGAAGCCGGCCTGAAGATTCGCGACAATATCGTGCTGGGCAAGGATTCTCGCGCCAAGATCAAGGTCACCACCATCCTGGGTTCGCGTTATCTGGCGCTGGAGCCCAACGGCCCGGCCTCGCTTCCCGACAACACCTTTGACTTGTCGCACACCGAGGTTCCCTACGATCTGCAATCGGCATTGCAGGATGCCACCACGACTTTCGAGCAGGTCGATTCCGACAGGTTCGCGCAGTCCCTTGCGGTGCTGGGCAAGCAACTCGAGGGGCTGCCCGCGGTAGTGCCGCAGGCAATGAAAAACGTCCACTCGCTGTCGTCGATCATTGCGGTGCGACGTGACCAACTGGGCCAGCTGCTGGGAAGCACCGAACGGGTGACCAACACATTGCGGCGCCAGCAAGCCGGCATCGGCAATCTCATCAACCAGGGACAGGACCTGCTGGGCCAATTCGTCGCGCGGCGAGCCGTTTTCCACGCCATGATGCAATCCCTGACCAGCCTTGTCGACACGATGAGCCAGATCGTGGTCAACGACCGGTCAGGTTTGGATTCGCTGATCAAAGACATGCGCGACTTCACCGGCATGATGGCTCAACACGACGACCTGCTGGGCAACATGCTGCAGATCAGCCCGATCTTCTTCCGCGAGGCGGCCAACCTCACCGGCGAGGGCAACGCGGTCAACTTCAACGCCCCCAACGTCCCGCTCGTCGACTCGTGGATGTGCGCGATCAGCGGCCGCGCCAAGCAGTTCGGCATGATCGAGTACTTCAAGGACTGCAAGTGACGGCATCGAGGCTCAGGTCCAAGGCGGTGGCCATCAGCGCCGCTCTGGCGGTGCTGGCCGCGGCAGTCGGTATCGGCTGGTGGTATCTGGCGCCCGATGAGGACACCATCACGGTGACGGCCCAATTCGACAGCGCCTCAGGACTTTACGAGGGCAATGTGGTGGCGGTGCTGGGAATGCCGGTCGGCACGATCACCAAGATCAACGCCAAGGGCGGCTACGTCGAAGTCGAGTTCACCGTCGACCGCAACGTCAAGGTTCCCGCCAACGCGCAAGCCGTCACGGTGTCCACCTCCATCCTCACCGACCGGCAGATCGAGCTCACCCCGCCTTACCGCGGCGGTCCGGTACTGGAAAACCACGACACCATCGGCTTGACCCGGACCAAGACGCCCGTCGAATTCAGCCGCGTGCTCAGCGTGCTCGATCGCGTGACCAAGTCGCTCGAGGGGGACGGCCATGGCGGCGGCCCGGTCGCCGACGTGCTCAACAGCGGCACCGAGGTCGTCGAAGGCAATGGCGGAAAGATCAAATCGGCGCTTGACGAACTGTCCAAGGCGTTGCGCCTGTGCAGCGACGGCGGCGCCCAGACCCGCGAGCAGATCACCACGATCGTCAAAAACATCAGCACGCTGTTCGATGCGGCGGCGGCCAATGACGGCAAGCTGCGCGAATTCGCCTCCACCATCCACCAAGTCAGCCAGATCATGGCCGACGAGGACATCGGGAGCGGCAATACCGGAAGAAAACTCGACCAGCTGATTCAACGGGCCGGCGACCTGCTCGACGCCAACCGCGACACCATCAAACAGGCTCTGCTCAACGGCAACTCCACGCTGAAGACGGTGACCGACAAGCGGCGTGACCTCGCCGAACTCCTTGATGTGGCTCCGATGCTGGCCGACAACGCCTACAACATGGTCGACCGGGCCAACGGCACCGTGCGTGCCCGTTTCCTCACCGACCGATTGGTCTTCGACAGCCAATACACCAAAGAGATCTGCAACTTGATGGGCCTTCGGCAACTCGGATGCAGCACCGGGACCAATCCAGGATTTCGGCCCGGATTTCGGGTTGACCTATGTGCTGGACGGCATGGCCGCGATGGGGCAGAAATGATCAGCGCACGCGCGAAGGCTGCCGCCGCGATCACCGCCGCGGTGGTGATCTCTTCGGGATGCGCCACGAATGGCCTTGCCAGCCTTCCGCTTCCGGCGCCAGGGCTGGGTTCGGGAGGCTACCTGCTGACCGCCGTGTTCTCCAACGCGCTCAACCTTCCGATGAACGCCAAGGTGAAACTCGCCGGCGCCGACGTCGGCCAGGTCGAATCGATGGTCGCACGCAACTACACCGCGGTCACCACGCTGCGCATCCGAAACGGTGTGCTGCTGCCGCGGGGCAGCACCGCCGAATTGCGCACCGCCACACCACTGGGCGACGTGTTCGTGGCGCTCAAGCCCCCCGCCAATGATCCCGCGGACGATCCGATGCTGCACAACGGCGACACCATCGGCCTGGACTCCACGGCGGCCGCCGCCACCGTCGAGTCGGTACTGAGTTCGGCAGCGATCCTGGTGAACGGCGGGGCGGTGCGCAACTTCACCAACATCATCAACGGTTTCGGCAAGGCCACCGGCGACCAGGGCCAGGCGTTCGGCGAGTTGATCCGCAAGTCCAACCAGCTGGTCGGAACGCTCGACACCAGGTCCGACCAGATCTCGACCGCGTTGACCCAATTGTCGCGTCTGGCGGACCAACTCGATGCCAAAGACGCCACCATCACCGACCTGATGACCGCGGCCAGGCCCGCCACCGCGACGCTGGCCGACAACACCACCGAGCTGTCCAATCTGGCCGTACAGGCCGGCGACACCGCCCGGTTGCTGGCCAGGTTCCCGTCGATCGGCGGCACCGACACCAGCGGCCGAAGCGTGATCCGCGACCTGAACACGATCGCCGGCGCCGCCAATGACGTTGCGGTCAGCCCGGATACCAGCCTTTACGCGTTGAACCGGATGATTCCCCCGTTGGTCAAATCGACTTCGGGAAGCGCGATTTCGGTGCACGTGGGCGTGGACAAACTGATACTCGGATCCCTTCCCGACATCGGATATCCGGGTGACATCGGGCTGCACGGACCACACCACTACAACATGAACCTTCTCGTCGGCACCCTGAAGTACACCCTGTGGCGTCTGCAAGAACGCGTGGTCGGCCGGGGACCGAACTCGCCGCAGGTTCCCGTAATGCCGGACCCGAATATCCCGGGGCAAATCGATGTCGCCCCCGGTCCTCCTCCGCCGGCGCCGGGACCGCCAGCACCGGGACCGCCGCCATGATCAACGACGTCGCCAACGTGGTGGTCCGCGCGGTGCGGGCCGCTCACCGCCAACAGGTCTGGCTGTCGGTGGCCGGATTGGTGCTGACCCTGGTGGTGGGGACCGCTTACCTACTGATCGGCGCGCTACGGGTGACACCGTTCGCGTCGTCCTACCGGGTCACCGTGCAGTTGCCGGAATCCGGTGGCCTGCTGCCCAATCAGGATGTGTCGTTGCGCGGTGTGCGCATTGGCCGGGTCGAGTCGCTGCAGATCACCGACACCGGAGTCAACGCCATCGCCAACATCGCGTCGAAGGTGCGGATCCCGGCCGACAGCGTCGTGCACGTGTCGGCGTTGTCACCGGCCGGCGAGCAATACATCAACTTCGAAGCCGAATCCGACGCCGGGCCGTATCTGCACGACGGCAGCCTCATCGCCATGGCCCACACAACTGTCCCGGTCAGCTTGGCGCAGTTACTCGGTGACGCCGACGGGCTGCTGGCGCAGGTCGACCCGCGCAAGGTCGAGCTGATCAAGAAGGAACTGAGCCTGAGCAAGGAGGGCCCGGCGAAGCTGGCCGCGATCGTCGACGGCGGAACCTTCCTGCTGTCGACGCTTGATTCGGTGCTCCCCCAGACCACCAGCATCATCAAGACCAGCCGGGTGGTGCTCACCCTGGCCAGCGACAAAAACACTGGACTGGCCGCCACCGCAACCGAACTCAACCACACGCTGTCCGGCGTTGCCCGAATGCAGGCCGGCTACCGGCGGTTGACCGCACAGACGCCGCGCACGCTGTCAGCGGTCGACAACTTGTTCTCCGACAATTCCGACACCATGGTGCAGTTGCTGGGCAGCATGGCCACCATGTCCCAGCTGCTCTACCTGCGGGTGCCGGCGCTGAACGCACTGTTCCCCGATTACCGCGGCTCGGTGCTGGACGCGGTATCAAGCGCCTTTCACGACAACGGGGTCTGGGCGATCGCCGACCTCTATCCCCGCTACGTGTGCGACTACGGGACGCCCGCACATCCACCGTCATCCGCCGACTACTACGAGCCATTCATGTACACCTACTGCCGCGACGACGACCCGGCCGTCTCGATCCGCGGAGCCAAGAACGCGCCGCGACCCGGCGGCGACGACACCGCCGGCCCACCGCCCGGGGCGAACCTGGGCCGCCGAACCGATCCGACACCGAACGGCCGCTTCACAATTCCCACCCCCTATGGCGGGCCGGCATTGCCGATCGACCCACCGCACTAGAGGTCAAAAGTCCACACATAGCCAACGAGGGAGATGATGATGGTCGTGACAGCCAAGAAGGACCCCGAAGTGGAAGAGGAAACACCCGAAGCCACAACCGACGATGCCGGCGCCGACGAGATACAGGTCGACGACTCCGAGGACGTCGACGCGGCGGCCGCCGACGACGGTGACGAACCGACCCACGGGGACGACGAAGACGACGAAGACGACGAAGACAATGTGCTGCTCAAAAGCAAGCGCACCAAGGCACAGCGACCGAAGCGGCCCTGGCGCCAATACCTTCGGCGCAGCCTCCTTCCGCTGTTACTCATTGCCTCACTTGCGGTTTCGGGCTTCCTCGGGTGGAAGCAGTGGCAAGAGCATCAAGTCACGCTGGCCGGCCAACAGGCCCAGCAAGCCGCCGTCGCCTACGCGCAAGTGCTGACGAGCATCGACGCGAACAAGGTCGACGAGAACTTCAGGCAGGTGCTCGACGGCGCGACCGGTGAGTTCAAGGACATGTACACGCAGTCCAGCGTGCAGCTTCGGCAATTGCTGATCGACAACAAGGCGAGCGCGCACGGCGTGGTCATCGACTCGGCCATTCAGTCCGAATCCACGAATAAGGTTGTCGTGCTGGTCTTTATCGACCAGACCGTGGCGAACTCGGCGGCACCCGACCCACGCATCGACCGCAGCAGAATCAAGATGACGATGGAGAAGGTCGACGGTCGCTGGCGGGCCAGCAAGGTTCAGTTGCTGTGATGCCAAGGCTCATCGCGACGGTCATATTGGCCGTCGCGGCAACACTTCCCAATACGGTCACCGCACACGCGTCAGCCCCGTCGTTCTGCGGCGAGCTCGGGGGCGACTGGGACGGCCAGTACTGCCACACCTCGGTGACGTCGGAACGCAACGCCGTCCGCGACATCAAGGTCGCGCTGCCCGGCGAGCTCATCGACAACCCGGCCACCAGCGGCGTGGTGCGCGACTACCTGCACACCCTGGTCAACAACTGGCGCAACGCCAACGCGCACATGGCCGCCGACAGCTACGGCGAGGAGAACTACCAGATCTTCCAGCACGGCAACCTGCTGAGCGCGGTGTTCCATGAGGACTACCACGCCAACGGGCCTCAGCCCAACAATGCCTACCGGACCTTCACGTTCGACATGGCCAGCGGCAGGCGGGTGCAGCTGTCGGATCTGACGACGTCGAATCCGCTGACCGCGATCCCGCCGCTGGCGCAGCCCTTCATCGAAACCGCGCTCAATCAGGCACCGCCACCGCACGACCCGGGCAGCTACCCGTTTGTCATCGACCGCTGGACTCCCGACAAGGTCTACTCCGGCGCATACAAGGCCTGGGCACTGACTCCCGACGAGTTGATCATCTACATGCCGGATTATCCCGTCGGCCACGACGAGCCGATCAACTTCTCGCCCGGCCTCCCGCAGTGGTACATGGACGGCGGCACCGTCCAGGCTCACATCCCGCTCTCGGCCCTCGGTCCGGTCCTGCGCATCTAGTCGACGACCCTGCCGGGACTGCAGACGTAGGGCTCAGTCCTCCGGGTTGTAGGCGAGGTTGGGGCCGAGCCAGCGCTCGGCCTCCTTCAGGGTCCAGCCCTTGCGCTTCGCGTAGTCGGCGACCTGGTCCTGGGACACCCGGCCGACCACGAAGTACTGCGACTGCGGGTGCGAGAAGTACCAGCCGCTGACGGCGGCACCGGGCCACATCGCCATCGACTCGGTCAGCTCGATGCCGGTCCGCTCCTTGACGTCCATCAGCTCCCAGAGCGTCGCCTTCTCGGTGTGCTCCGGGCAGGCCGGGTAGCCGGGGGCAGGCCGGATTCCCACGTACTTCTCACCGATGAGCGCCTCATTGTCCAGCTGCTCGTCAGGCTGGAATCCCCAGAACTCCTTGCGGACCCGTTGGTGCATCCGTTCGGCGAACGACTCTGCCAGCCGGTCGGCGAGCGACTCCAGCAGGATCGCGCTGTAGTCGTCGTTGGCTGCCTTGAACTCGACGATCTTGTCCTGGCTGCCGAGCCCCGTGGTGACGGCGAAGGCGCCGACGTAGTCAGCCAGACCGGTGTCCTTGGGCGCGATGTAGTCGCCGAGGCTCCGGTTCGGGATGCCGGCCCGGTGCTCGCCCTGCTGGCGCAGGTTGTGCAACTTGGTCATCACCTCGGTACGGGTCTCGTCGGTGTAGACCTCGATGTCGTCTCCGACCGCGTTCGCCGGGAAGAACCCGATCACCCCGTTGGCAGTCAGCCACTTCTCCTTGATCAGGGTGTCGAGCATCTCCTGGGCGTCGTCGTACAGCTTGCGGGCGGTCTCGCCCGAGACCGGGTTGTTGAGGATGTCGGGGAACCTGCCCTTCATCTCCCAGGCGTTGAAGAACGGCTGCCAGTCGATGTATTCGCGCAGCTCGGCGAGGTCGTAGTTCAGGAACTCCCGCACGCCGAGGCCCTGGGCGGGCACCGGCGGGGTGTAGCCGTCCCACTCGATCGGCGTCCGGTTCGCGCGGGCCTTCTCCAGCGTCAGCATCGGCCGCTCGTTCTTCTGCGCGTGCCGTTCGCGCAGGGCTGCATAGTCGGTCTCGGTGGCCTCCAGCAGGGCTGGACGCTGCTTGTCGTCGAGCAGCGCGGCAGCGACCGGCACCGAGCGGGACGCGTCCTTGACCCAGACCACCGGCCCGCTGCGGCGCGGCGACACCTTCACGGCCGTGTGGGCGCGCGAGGTGGTCGCGCCACCGATCAGCAGCGGGATCTCCAGCCCCTGACGCTCCATCTCGACGGCGAAGTTGACCATCTCGTCCAGGGACGGGGTGATCAGGCCGGACAACCCGATGATGTCGGCGTTGTGCTCCTTCGCCGCGTCCAGGATCTTCTGGGCGGGCACCATCACACCGAGGTCGATCACTTCGTAGTTGTTGCACTGCAGGACGACCCCGACGATGTTCTTGCCGATGTCGTGGACGTCGCCCTTCACGGTCGCCATCACGATCGTGCCGTTGGTGTCTTTCCCAGCTGCAGCGCCGGACTGTTCCTTCTCCGCCTCGATGTAGGGCAGCAGGTACGCGACGGCCTTCTTCATCACCCTGGCCGACTTCACGACCTGGGGCAGGAACATCTTGCCTGCGCCGAAGAGGTCACCGACGACGTTCATGCCGTCCATCAGCGGGCCCTCGATCACCTCGATCGGGCGACCACCGGCGGCGGCGATCTCGGCCCGCAATTCCTCGGTGTCGGCGTCGACGTCGGCGTCGATGCCCTTGACCAGGGCGTGCGTGATCCGTTCGCGGATCGGCAGGCTGCGCCACTCGGCTGCCACCGGGTCGTCGGCCTTCTCCGCGCTGTTGAACCGTTCGGCGATCTCCAGGAGCCTTTCGGCCGCGTCCTCGCGACGGTTCAGGACGACGTCCTCGATCCGGTCCCGCAACTCGGGGTCGATCGAGTCGTAGGGCACCAGCGCACCGGCGTTGACGATGCCCATGTCCAGGCCGGCCTTGATGGCGTGGTAAAGGAACACCGCGTGGATCGCCTCGCGGACAGGGCTGTTGCCCCGGAACGAGAACGACACGTTCGAGATACCGCCGGAGATGTGCACCCCGGGAAGGTTCTCCTTGATCCAGGCGCAGGCCTCGATGAAGTCGATCCCGTACGTCGCGTGCTCCTCGATACCGGTCGCCAGCGCAAAGCAGTTCGGGTCGAAGATGATGTCCTCGGCCGGGAAGCCCACCTCTTCGGTCAAGATCCGGTAGGCGCGCCCGCAGATCTCCTTGCGGCGCTCCAGGTTGTCGGCCTGACCCTGCTCGTCGAAGGCCATCACGACGACGGCGGCGCCGTACTTGCGGCACAGCCGTGCCTCCCGGATGAACTTCTCCTCGCCCTCCTTCATGGAGATCGAGTTGACGATCGGCTTGCCCTGCACGTTCTTCAGGCCCGCCTCGATGACGTCCCATTTGGAGGAGTCGATCATCACCGGGACGCGGCTGATGTCCGGCTCGGCCGCGATCAGCTTGGTGAACCGGTCCATCGCGGCGACGCCGTCGATCATGCCCTCGTCCATGTTGATGTCGATGACCTGCGCACCGACCTCGACCTGTTGCAGGGCGACCGACAGCGCGGTGTCGTAGTCCTCGGCCTTGATCAGATTGCGGAACCGGGCGGAGCCGGTGATGTTGGTGCGCTCACCGATGTTCACGAACAGGGAGTCGTCGGTGATGTTGAGCGGCTCGAGGCCCGAGAGCCGGGTGGCCACCGGGATCTCCGGCAGCTCGCGCTGCGGCTTGCCCTCGACGACCTTGGCGATCTCGGCGATGTGCGCCGGCGTCGTTCCGCAGCAACCACCGACTAGGTTGACCAGGCCGGCCTCGGCGAACTCTTTGATGTAGCCGGCCTGAGCCTCCGGGGACTCGTCGTACTCGCCGAAGGCGTTGGGCAGGCCGGCGTTCGGGTAGCAGGAGACGAAGGTGTCCGCGATCCGCGCCACCTCGGCGATGTAGGGCCTCATCTCCGGCGCGCCGAGCGCGCAGTTGAGGCCGACCGCGATCGGCTTCGCGTGCCTGATTGCGTTCCAGAATGCTTCGGTGACCTGACCGGACAACGTCCGCCCGGACGCATCGGTGATGGTGCCCGAGATGATCACCGGCCAGCGACGTCCGCGCTCCTCGAACAGCGTCTCGACGGCGAACACCGCCGCCTTGGAGTTCAGCGAGTCGAAGATCGTCTCGATGATGAGGAGGTCGGCACCACCGTCGACCAGGCCGTTGGCAGCTTCGAGGTAGGCGGCAACCAGCTGGTCGTAGGAGACGTTGCGGGCTCCGGGGTCGTTGACGTCCGGCGAGATCGACGCGGTCCGCGTCGTCGGCCCGAGGGCGCCTGCGACATAGCGGGGCTTGTCGGGGGTGCTGAATTCGTCGGCTGCCTTGCGGGCCAGGGCAGCTCCGGCGTAGTTCAGCTCGTAGCTCAGATCGGCCATGTCGTAGTCGGAGAGCGAGACCGCGTTCGCGTTGAACGTGTTGGTCTCCAGGATGTCGGCGCCCGCCTCGAGGTACTCGCGGTGGATTCCCTCGATGATCTGCGGCTGCGTCAGGGTGAGCAGGTCGTTGTTGCCCTGCAGAGCGGTCGGCCACTCGGTGAACCGGTCGCCGCGGTAACCCGCCTCGTCCGGCCGGTCCCGCTGGATCGCCGTACCCATCGCGCCGTCGATCACCATGATCCGCTGGCCGAGAGTAGCCGTCAGCTCGTCGGTGCAGTCGGGGCGGATGTTCGGCTCCAAGGCGTTCACGTGCGTTCCTTCCGTAACGGAAGGCGTCCTTGACTCTGCCGAGCGTGGCGGATACCGGCATGGACACGGATCCGTTGCAACGCCTCTCGACCAGAAAAGTCTACGTCGTCACCCGACGTGTGGACGCTCAGCTCGATCCCCCCGGGCGATCGCGGTGCCCTTGAGCGCCGGCTCTCATGTTCGCTAGCAGCAGTCACGCCACAAGGATAGTCGGCCTATGCAAATGCCCTGGTGTGCTTGCTCGACGAGCTCCCCGCCGCGCGGCTGGGGGCCGCCGCGAGGCGGGCAGGCCTTAGGCTGATTCTGTGACTCCGCCCGATCGTGGCCCGCAAGCCTCTGCGCTGCCCGAACTCCACAACACCATCGTCGTGGCGGCGTTTGAGGGCTGGAATGACGCCGGTGACGCGGCCAGCGATGCGCTGGAGCACCTGGATGCCATCTGGGAAGCCCATCCGATCGTGGAGATCGACGACGAGGCGTACTACGACTACCAGGTGAACCGCCCGGTCATCCGCCAAGTCGACGGGGTTACCCGCGAACTGGTGTGGCCGGCGATGCGGATCACCCACTGTCGGCCACCCGGCAGCGACCGCGACATCGTGTTGATGCACGGGGTGGAGCCGAACATGCGCTGGCGCACGTTTTGCGCCGAATTGGTGGCCATCGCCGACAAGCTCAACGTCGACACGGTCGTGATCCTCGGTGCGCTGCTGGCCGACACCCCGCACACGCGGCCGGTGCCGGTGTCGGGCGCGGCCTATTCCCCCGAGTCGGCGGAACGTTTCGGTCTGCAGGAGACGCGCTACGAGGGACCGACCGGGATCGCCGGGGTGTTCCAGGATGCCTGCGTGGGCGCCGGGATCCCGGCGGTGACGTTCTGGGCCGCGGTGCCGCACTACGTGTCGCACCCGCCGAATCCGAAGGCAACGGTGGCGCTGCTGCGCCGCGTCGAAGACGTGCTCGACATCGAGGTTCCGCTGGCCGATTTACCCGCCCAGGCCGAGGAGTGGGAGCAGGCGGTCACCGAGATGGCCACCGAGGACGAGGACCTGGCCGAATACGTGGTGTCGCTGGAACAACGCGGCGACGCCGAGGTCGACGTGAATGAAGCGCTGGGCAAGATCGACGGCGACGCGCTGGCCGCCGAGTTCGAGCGGTATCTGCGCCGCCGCCGCCCGGGATTCGGGCGCTGACCGAGCAGCTTTCCTGTTGCCGTCCCGGGCCGACTACGAAAAGATCGCTGGCAAACCAACCGGATTAACAGACCCCGATCGTGGCGATTCGGGGCAACCCCGCGGGTTGGGCGAACAACGACGATTGGACCCCATGACCGCCCTGCCTGAAACGCCTGAACCCGATCCGCACACGTCGGAACCTTTCAACGAGGACGCCGGCTATCACAAGGGACTCAAACCCCGGCAGCTTCAGATGATCGCGATCGGTGGCGCGATCGGAACCGGCCTGTTCCTCGGCGCCGGCGCTCGGCTGGTCAAGGCCGGACCCGGGCTGTTCCTGGTGTACGCCGTGTGCGGCATCTTCGTCTTCCTGATACTGCGCGCGTTGGGCGAGTTGGTACTGCACCGCCCGACGTCGGGCTCGTTCGTGTCGTACGCGCGCGAATTCTTCGGCGAGAAGGCCGCCTTCGTCGTGGGCTGGATGTATTTCCTGAACTGGGCGATGACCTCGATCGTCGACACCACCGCAATCGCCACCTACTTGCACCATTGGACGACGTTCGGGGCCGCCCCGCAGTGGCTGCTTGCGCTCATCGCCTTGGTGGTGGTGCTGTCGATGAACTTGATCTCCGTCGCCTGGTTCGGCGAGCTGGAGTTTTGGGCGGCGCTGATCAAGGTTTTCGCCCTCATCACCTTCTTGGTCGTGGGAATTGTGTTCCTGGCCGGGCGATTTCAGATCGAAGGGCATGACACCGGACCCGGGATATGGGCCGCCCATGGCGGTCTGTTCCCGACCGGTGTGATAGCGCTCGCGGTGACGGCCTCGGGAGTGGTATTCGCTTATGCCGGAGTCGAATTGGTGGGTATCGCCGCCGGTGAGACCGCAGAGCCGGAAAAGATCATGCCGCGGGCCATCAATTCCGTGATCGCCCGCATCGCGGTGTTCTACGTCGGGTCAGTGGCGCTGCTGGCGCTGCTGCTGCCCTATACCGCCTTCAAAGCCGGCGAAAGCCCGTTCGTCACGTTTTTCTCGAAGATCGGCTTCCACGGCGCCGGCGACCTGATGAACATCGTGGTCATCACCGCCGCGCTGTCGAGCCTGAACGCGGGACTCTACTCGACCGGCCGCGTCATGCACTCGCTGGCGATGAACGGCAGCGGGCCCAAGTTCGCCATGCGGATGACCAAACGTGGCGTGCCGTATGGCGGAATCGCCATGACCGCCGTCATCTGCCTCGGCGGTATCGCGCTCAATGCCTTCAACCCTGGTGAAGCCTTCGAAATCGTGCTCAGCGACGCGGCTTTGGGCATCGTCGCATCCTGGGCCACGATCGTGTTGTGTCAGCTTCGGTTTTACAAGCTGACACAAGCCGGGACGATGCAACGCCCACGATTCCAAATGCCGTTCACCCCGTACAGCGGCTACGTCACCTTGGCGTTCTTGGCCTGCATTGTGGTGCTGATGGCGTTCGATAGACCGATCGGCACGTATACCGTGGCATCGCTGGTGGTCATCGGGCCGGCGCTGTTCGGGGGTTGGTTCCTGGTGCGCAACCGGGTGGCGACCACGCGCGCCGGCTAGGCCTGATCCAGCTCCTGGTTGTAAGCGCTGGTGGAGCGGCCAAGCGCAGCGACCTCGGCGTCCATCTGAAGCATCACCTTCGCGGTGGCGCGGCGAACCGGAAATTCACCGACGGAGGTGGACAACACGGGCTTGAGCCAGCGGAACGCGACCACCCAGCGCGGACAGTAAACCCGGTCCTTACGGCCCTCGATGCCCTTGACGAAGGCAGTCGCGCAGCTGTCCACCGAGGTGGTCTTGTTCAACGGCCACGGCAGCCTCTCCAGCAAGTCGCCGAACGAGGGCAGGTCGGACTTGGTGTCACGGACCAGGGCGGTGTCGATCCAGGACATGTGCGCCACACCGACGCCGACGCCGAGATGCCCGACCTCCAATCGCAGCGCATGGGCCAGATGCTCGTTGCCGGCCTTCGACACGTCGTAGGCCGCCATCCCCGGAGCCGCCGTGAACGCCGCCAGCGACGAGACGATCAGCAGATAACCACGCCGGTCGATCAAGGCCGGCAGCGTGGCCCGCGCGGTGTGAAAGACGCCGAGCAGGTTGACGTCCAGCACCCGCTTGAAGGCCTCCGGATCGACCTGCAGCACCGAACCGTAGCTCGAGATACCGGCGTTGGCCACGACGACATCGATGCCGCCGAAGCGTTCGACGGCCTGATCGGCGGCGACCTGCATGGAAGGCAGATCACGCACGTCGGCGACCACGGTCAGCACTTGCTCGTCGCCGCCGAGTTCGGCGGCCAGCGTGTCCAGCGCGGTCTTATCGAGATCGGTCAGTACGAGTTTGGCGCCCTTCTTGTGCAGCCGGTGGGCGACTTCCGCACCGATTCCCCGGGCACCCCCCGTGATGAGAACGACTTTGCCCTGCAGCGATGTCATGGCCGCCAACGTACCCTTCGCCTCGATTACAGATCCACCCCGAGTAACGCATCGATCGCGGTGGACACCAGCCGCGGCGCATCCGGGTCATGCCCGCCGTATTCGAGTGCATCAGTGGTCCAACCATCAAGTGCGGCAATCGCTTTGGGAGTGTCAAGGTCATCGGCGAGGTACCTGCGCACCCGCGCGATGGCGTCGGTCGCGTCCGGGCCCGCGGGCAGCGCCGTCGCGGTGCGCCAGCGCTGCAGCCGCGCTGCCGACTCGTCGAGCAGCTGCTGGCTCCACGACCGGTCCGCGCGATAGTGCCCGGCCAACAGACCAAGCCGAATTGCCGACGGCGGGACGCCTTGCGCGCGCAGCCCCGACACCAGCACCAGGTTGCCGCGACTCTTCGACATCTTGTGCCCGTCCCAGCCGATCATCCCGGCGTGCACATAGTGCCGGGCGAATCGTCTTTCGCCCCTTACACATTCGGCGTGCGCGGCGGTGAACTCGTGATGCGGGAAGATCAGGTCGGTGCCGCCACCCTGAATGTCGAGGCCGCTGCCGATGCGGCTGAGCGCGATCGCCGCGCATTCGACGTGCCAGCCGGGCCGGCCGGCGCCGAACGGTGAAGGCCAGCTGGGCTCCCCGGGCCGCGCGGCCCGCCACAACAGCGCGTCGAGTTCGTCGGTCTTGCCCGCGCGGTCCGGGTCGCCACCGCGCTCGGCGAACAGCCGCAGCATGGTTTCGCGGTCATAGCCCGACTCGTAGCCGAACTGCGGTGTGGCATCGGCGCGGTAGTAGACGTCCGGGTATTCCCCTATTTCCGGGTCGACGACGTATGCCGCCCCGGACGCCAGCATCTTCTCGACAAGCTCCACCACTTCGGCTATCGCTTCGGTCGCCCCGACATACTCGCGCGGGGCTAACACCCGTAGCGCGGACATGTCCTCGCGGAACAGCGCCACCTCGCGGTCACCGAGCTCACGCCAGTCGATACCGTCGCGCTTGGCCCGCTCGAAGAGCGGGTCGTCGACGTCGGTGACGTTCTGCACGTAGTGCACGTCGTGTCCCAGATCCAGCCACAGACGATGAATCAGGTCGAACGCCAGATAGGTAGCCGCGTGGCCCAAATGCGTGGCGTCATACGGTGTGATCCCGCAGACGTACATGGTGGCGGTCGACCCGGCCGCGACCGGGCGGATCTGACGGTCGGAGGTGTCGAACAGCCGCAGTTCCGGGCCGCGTCCGGGAAGCACCGGAACCTGTGCGGAAGGCCACGACTGCATGCTTCGACTTTAAGCCCGGTGACGATGCAGGCCGCGCAGCGGGCGGCTGTGGGGGCACCCCCAGCCGCGCAGCGGCGAGGGGGCGAGGCGGGCGATCAGATCGAGCCGGCCGGTTAGCGCCACGCGTCGCGGATGGCGCCGAGCAGGATGGGCGCCACCTCGGCACGACACATCACGAAGTCGGGCAGGTACGGGTCGGGCTGGTTGTAGCGCATCGGCGAGCCGTCCAGCCGCGACGCGTGCATGCCCGCGGCCATCACCACCCCCGCCGGTGCCGCCGAATCCCATTCCCATTGGCCGCCGGCATGCAGATAGGCATCGACGTCGCCGTCGATGATGGCCATCGCCTTGGCCCCCGCCGAACCGATCGCCACCGGCTGGATTGCCAGGGTCTGCCGCATGCGGTGCAGCACGGCCGGTGGCCGGGTGGCGCTGACGGCGATCCGCAACGTGTGCGGAACACCGACCCGCGCCTGGCTGTCGGTCACGGTGTCACTGCGATAAACGATGTTGTCCCGAGCGGGCAAAGCAACTGCCGCATCGGTGATTTCGCGCTGGCCATCGGTCGGACGCTGCCACAACGCGATGTGTACCGCCCAGTCGTCACGCCCCGGCGTGGAGAACTCGCGGGTGCCGTCCACCGGGTCGATAATCCACACCCGGTCATAGTTGAGGCGCTCAAGGTCGTCGTGGGCTTCCTCGCTGAGCACCGCGTCGTTGGGACGTTCGGCCCGCAGCCGCCGCAGGATCAGCTCATTGGCCAAACTATCGCCCGCGTCGCCGAGCATCCAGGGATGACCGAAACCGATCTCCTCGCGCACTTTCAGCAGCAACTCCCCCGCGTCGGCGGCGAGATCGGCGGCCAATGCGGCATCAGTCATCTCATCGGCGGCCGGGTTCACCACTTCAGTATCACCGACGGCGATGCCGGGCCCTAAAACGCGGGCCAGGGAATGGGGCGATGCCGATTAGGGACGGGCATCACCGGGTTGTCCAGCAGCGTGTGCGCCCGCTGGCGCAGCGCCGCGATCTCCGCCCGGGTGATCTGCCCGGCCAGCACATCGCCGAGATCGGCGCAAAGGGCGTCGGCCAGGCCGGCGACGGCCTTCAGGGTTTTATCGTCGATCGGCTTGCCGGCCCATCCCCACAGCACGGTGCGCAGTTTGTTCTCGACGTGCAGGCACACCCCGTGGTCGACCCCGAAGATGTGGCCGTCGAGGTCGCGCAGGACGTGACCACCCTTGCGATCGGCGTTGTTGATCAGCACATCGAACACCGCCATCCGCCACAAGCGAATGTCGTCGGCGTGCATCAGGATGACCTCGTCACCGGCGTAGTCGTGGGCCCGCAAAACCGGCAGATAACCCGGCTCAATTTTGTCGGCGGGAAACAGATCGACCAGGTCGGGCCACGGCGTCGGAGCCGAGTCCACTGCATCACCGGGCTGCTGCACCCACAGCTGCAGCATGCCCGGACCTGCCGGACCGTGGCGAATGATCGTGTAAGGCACGATGTTCCAACCCAATTGCTTCGACACCAGATATGCGGCGAGTTCGCGGCCGGCGAGCGTTCCGTCGGGGAAGTCCCAGAGCGGCTGCTCACCGGAGGTCGGCTTGTACACGCAGTGCACGCTGCGCTCGTCCAACGTGGACTCGCACAGGAAGGTGGCGTTGCTGGCCGAGCGGATCCGTCCGAGAACCGTCAGCTCGCCGTTCCGCAAGACCTCGTGTTCGTCATTCCTCGGGTTCATCGTTGAGCCCCAGCAGAGCGCTGCGCTTGTAGCCGTTGGCGCGCGCGCAGATGTGGCCCGCAGGGTCGAGCGGTTCGTCGCACAGGGGGCATGGCGGGCGTCCCGCCGAGATCACGCGATTGGATCGGGTGGCGAACTGCCGCGCCGACTCCGGGGTCAAAAACACCCGCACCGCGTCGGGACCTTCGTCGGTGTCGTCGAGCACCACCGAGGCGTCGAACTCGGCGTCGGTGACGGCCAGGAGTTCGACCACAACGGTCTGGGCTTCCGAGTCCCAGCCCAGGCCCATGGTTCCCACCCGGAACTCCGCATCGACCGGCGTAACGAGTGGGTTGAGGTCATCGACCTCGGCGGGCTCCGGCGGGACGGGTGTGCCGAACCGGCGATTCACCTCGAGCAGTAGCGCGCCGATGCGTTCGGCAAGCACCGCGACCTGTTGCTTCTCCAACACCACCGAGACCACACGGGAATCGCCCACCGCCTGGATGTAGAAGGTGCGGTTTCCGGGCTGACCAACGGTCCCGGCCACGAAGCGGTCGGGTGTACGGAATACATGGATTGCGCGAGGCATGGCCCCTCCAAAATACCGGCTGTTGCCGTCGCAACGCGATTCGATCCGCTTGCCGTAGCGGAATTAATCTGTCGATCCCCCGACTACCGCGTCGCTCGACGACGCCGGGTCGGCCGGTTCTTGTTGCGGCTCTTCCGGTTTGTCGCTTTCGGCCTCACTCTTTGGTGGAGGTCCGGCCCGCAACGCGGCGGCCAGCCGCCTGCCGGTGTGGTTGACGTGTAACACGAACGGCCGCAACGTGGTGTAACGAATGACACTCACCGACGCCGGGTCGGCCGTGACGCGCTGGAAGCCGTCCAGGTGTATGCCGTACGCGTCGGCGATCAATGCCTTGATGACATCACCGTGAGTACAAGCCACCCACAGCGCATCACCGCCGTGCTCATCGCTGAGCCGCCGGTCGTGTTCGCGGACGGCGAACACCGCGCGCGCCTGCACCTGTGCCAGCCCCTCCCCGCCGGGAAACACCGCCGCACTGGGATGGGCCTGCACCACCCGCCACAGCGGCTCCTTGGCCAGCTCGCCGATCTTGCGGCCGGTCCACTCCCCGTAGTCGACCTCGGCGAGCCGGTCTTCGACGAGCGGCTCCAGGCACAGGGCCTCGGCCAGTGGCTCGACCGTGCGCCGGCAGCGCAGCAGCGGCGACGTGATGACCGCGCGGATCGGCAGGTCGCCGATGCGGTCGATCAGCCCGATGGCCTGCTCGCGGCCCTTGTCGTCGAGGTCGACACCCTCGGAGCGGCCGGCCAGTGTGCCCGCGGTGTTCGAGGTCGAGCGGCCGTGGCGCAGCAGGATGACGGTCACGTCGCGGCCACCGTTCCATTCGCCAGCAGGATCAGTACGACGGTTCCGGCCACCACCCGGTAGCCCACGAACCAGTACATGCTGTGCCGCACCAAAAACCGCAGGAACCAGGCCACTGCGCTGAGGCCGATGACGAACGCGATCAGCGTGGACACCAGCAGCTGCGGGCCGGTGGCACTCATGCCCGAGGTGACCGGATGGAAGGCGTCCGGGAGCGAGAACAACCCCGAGGCGAACACCGCGGGAATCGCCAGCAGGAAGCCGAAGCGGGCGGACAGTTCCCGGTCGAGTCCCAAAAACAGCCCGGCGCTGATCGTCGATCCGGATCGTGACACGCCGGGAATCAGGGCCAGACATTGCGCGGTCCCGACCGCCAGGGCGTCGCGCCAGTTCAGCTGCTCGATATGACGGGTCTGCCGGCTCAGGTATTCGGCCAGCGCGATGACCGCCGAGAACACCACCATCGCCGTCGCAATCACCCACAGGTTGCGCACCCCGGAGCGGATCTCGTCCTTGAAGAACAGGCCCAGCACGCAGATCGGGATGGAGCCGATGATGACGTACCAGCCCATCCAGTAGTCGAGATCGCGCCGCGACTTGACGGCCAGGCCTGCGAACCAGGCCTTGAGGATGCGCCAGATGTCGCGGGCGAAGTAGACCAGCACGGCAGCCTCGGTGCCCAACTGGCTCACCGCGGTGAACGACGCGCCGGCGTCGCTGGCGAAAAAGACCCGAGACACGATCGCCAGGTGCCCGGAGGACGAGACCGGCAGAAACTCGGTCACCCCTTGCACCACGGACAACACGATGACCTGCCACCAAGACATCGCCAAAACCGCAGTCACGACGACGACCGTACCTGGTGTGACGGGCTGTTACCGGAAGCGACTAGCGCGCGACGGGTACCGCGCGCGCTACCGAGTCGCGCACCGCCGCGGTCAAACTGCGCTCGTCGGTGAGGTCGATGTCGACCAGGGTGCGGACCGCCGTCGCGACCACCTCTTCGGCCTGCGGAACGGGCCCGGACAGGCGCGGCCGGTAAATTTCGACGACGAGGGAGAGATGCTCAATGTGAAACGAAAAACTGCGTCCATCACCGACTTGCCCGTATCCACTGGCAAAGATTCCTGTCGAGATGTCTTCGACAGCAAACTCTGTGTCTGCGGTATGCCGGTCAGCGATGACGGTCATAATTCGACCATACCTCTCCAGTACGGCCGGAGGCTGCCAACATGGCCACATTGGATGCGGAACCGTTCCTTAGAATTTGAATTTCATGTTCGCCGAGCCAAGGTTGGTTGTTGCTATCACGGCATAGATACGAGAAACGAACTGCTCAGCGCCGTTTCATTGGCCTGATCATTTTGCTGGCGCTGGTCGCTAGCTGTTCATCGAATCCGCTCGATCCCACCCCGCCCACCATCGAAGCCGCGCATCCGGCCGAGTCGCCGGCGGTGTCCCAAAATCCGGCCGGCACGGTGCGACCACTGTCCGGCCACGTGGCGGCGTCGGTCTTCGATGACGGCACGCACCAGCTGGTGGTGCTGGCTCCCGGCGCCGAAGCGGGAGCGCCCGCCAGCGTCACGTTGTTCGGTCAAGGGCAGGTCGCGCCCCGTGCCATCGTGTTGCCGGGACCGGCGACCGCGTTGACCGGCGACGGCCGCGGCACGGCCTACCTGGCCGCCCGCGGCGGCTACTTCGTGATCGATCTGTCCACCGGCCACATCGGCCAGGTGAATGTCGCCGATTCGGCGAGCGTGGATTTCACCGCGATCGCACGCCGTGACGACGGCAAGCTGGTGCTGGGCAGCTCCGACGGCGCCGTGTACACCCTGGCCTCCCCGCCGTCCGGCGGCGTGGGCACCGCGGCGGTCGAGAACCGCAAGAAGATCTTCGCCCGGGTCGATTGGCTTGTCACACAAGGAAATACGACGGTGGTTCTGGATCGCGGACAGACCTCGGTGACGACGATCGGCGCCGACGGTCGTGTCGCGCAGTCGCTGCGGGCCGGCGAGGGCGCGACGACCATGGCCGCCGATCCGGTGGGCCGGGTCCTGGTGGTCGACACCCGCGGCGGCGAACTGCTGGTGTACGGCTGTTGTTCGCCGCAG
This sequence comes from uncultured Actinomycetota bacterium, assembly GCA_963832935.1. GTDB lineage: Bacteria > Actinomycetota > Actinomycetes > Mycobacteriales > Mycobacteriaceae > Mycobacterium. The sequence goes on along the minus strand of CAWHWA010000001.1, from coordinate 130,839 downwards.
ACCCCGCTGATCTTGCGGCAGGCCTACCCGGTACGGCAGGCCCCGTACGGATTGGCCGGCTCGCGCGGTTTGACCTGGGTGTCTCAAACCGCATCGAATATGGTTATTGGTTACGATCTGTCAACCGGAATTCCCGTCGAAAAGGTGCGTTACCCAACTGTGCAGCAACCCAACTCGTTGGCTTTTGACGAAGCTTCGGACGCCTTGTACGTGGTGTCGGGGTCCGGTGCCGGAGTCCAGGTCATCGAGCGCGCGGCGGGCACCCATTGAGTGCCGGGCCCACGCCGCGGTGGAGTCGGCTGCCGGCGGGCTGGGACACGGAGATGTCCGACGACTACGAGTGGGTGCCGTTGCGCCTGCCGCCGGAAGTGACCAGGCTCAACGCATCGATCCGGTTGTCCATCGAAGCTGAATATCGCGGCTGGGAGCTGACCCGGGTGCGCCTCTACACCGATGGCAGCAGACGGGTATTGTTGCGCCGCAAGAAATCTCGTTTCAATGACCGTCGGCCGGATCAGCCGGAACTGTGACGGCGGACGCCGGAAGCCAAGGCGGTCATCGCGGGTACGGCCTGCTGCGCCCGCTGTTTTTTCTGATCCCGCCGGAACGCATTCACACGCTGGTTTTCGCCGTCCTGCGCGGCGCTACCGCCGCCGTCGTACTGCGGCGGCTGCTGCACCGGCTATTGGGCCCGGCCGATCCGGTGTTGGCCAGCACGGTGTTCGGCGTGCGCTTCCCCGCACCGCTGGGGCTGGCCGCCGGATTCGACAAGGACGGCATGGGATTGTCCACCTGGGGCGCCCTGGGTTTCGGGTATGCGGAGGTCGGGACCGTCACCGCGCACCCACAGCCCGGCAACCCGGCTCCGCGCTTGTTCCGGCTGCCCGAGGATCGGGCTTTGCTCAATCGGATGGGGTTCAACAATCACGGGGCCGGGGCGCTGGCCACCCGTCTTGCCCGCCACCGGCCCGACGTGCCGATCGGGGTGAACATCGGCAAGACCAAGACGACACCGGCCGCCGAGGCGGTCGAGGACTACCGGGCCAGCGCCCGGCTGGTCGCCGCGCTGGCGTCGTATCTGGTGGTCAACGTCAGCTCGCCGAACACGCCGGGGCTGCGTGATCTGCAGGCGGTCGAGTCGCTGCGGCCCATCCTGTCGGCCGTTCTCGCCGAGACGTCGGTACCCGTGCTGGTGAAAATCGCCCCGGACGTCTCCGATTCCGACGTCGACGACATCGCCGACCTGGCCGTCGAGCTGGGCCTGGCCGGCATCGTCGCGACCAACACCACGGTGTCGCGCGATGGCCTGCGCACACCGGGGGTCGACGAGCTCGGCGCCGGCGGCATCTCCGGGCCGCCGGTGGCGCGCCGCGCCGCGCAGGTGCTGCGCCGGCTCTACGGCCGGGTCGGCGATCGCCTGGTGCTGATCAGCGTCGGAGGCATCGAAACCGCCGACGACGCATGGGAGCGGGTCACCGCGGGAGCGTCACTGCTGCAGGGCTATACCGGCTTCATCTATGGAGGCGGCTTGTGGCCCAAGCACATTCACGATGGCCTCGCGAGGCGGCTCCATGACGGCGGGTTCGCCTCGCTGAGCGCGGCGGTCGGCTCGGCGGCGGGCAACCCGGACACCCCGCCGGCCTAGGCCGCACCTTCTGCAATTTCGCAGTTCTGCGCGCCGGTGATAACTGTATGGTGACCGCACCACAATCGATCCTCCCAAAGGAGAACTGCGGTGCGATTCAACCGATTGACGATTGTCGGAACGACTGCCATCGCCGTGGTTGTTGCGGGTTGCGTGAGTGGCACGGCGAACGCCGAGCCGCCCGACACTTCCACTTGTTACGACCTTGGCAGCGCCAAAGACGACCTCATGCTCGCGTCGAAACCGGAGAGCGCCCGCAAGGCTGCCGACACGCTAGAGAAGTACAGCCCTCCCGACCCGGTTAAAGCCGCGATCGAGCATTTCGTCACCACGGTAGGCGTCCAACCCAGCGATGCCACTCTCGACGCTAATCGCACCTCAATTGCCAGCTGGCTCATGCAAATGTGTCCGATGTTGCACACCTACTGATTTCATTGAGTTTGAGACGGCCCCACAGACCGCCGCCAACTTGCCCGTCAGGGCGCTCAGCACTGAAGGTATTCGGCGACGAAATCCGTTGTGCGGCGGTGCCATTCACCCATCCGCCGCACCATGAAATGGCCCACCCCCTCGATACCCACCCACTGCGCATCGAGCCCACGCTGCCGAGCCCGCCATGTCTGGATGCGTGAGCTGTCCGGGTCGGTCGCGGGTATCGGCGGTGCCGTGCACGACCAGCAGCCGGGTCGACGCCGGAATCTGGTCAACGTCACTGCGGGGCCAGTACGGCGCCAGCGCAACCATCGCGCCGACCTGTCCCCCCGGCAGCCAGCCGCGCCGCGACCCGACCGCCCATCGAATGACCAACCAAGCACAATGCTTTTCGGATCGAACCGGTGGCGGACAGCGTCGAGCGCCGCGCTGGCGTCGGCGACCGCGTCGTAACGCGGACTGTTCCACCCGCGGACGCGGTACTGGACACGTCGCACCTCGACGTCGCGGCCCAGCCGGCGCCGCAACGCCGCGGCGACCAACATCATCCGGACGTTGGCCAACTGCCACCACCGCGAAGCCTCGTCGCTGCGCACCCTGCCGCCCGGTAGGACGAGCACACACGCGTGAGCTTTCACGACATTGATTCGGAGCCGAAAGCCAATGGGGTCGGAACGGCTCCGCTCAGGTCTGCTCGTAGGTGCCGTAGAGGTAAGCCCGCGCGATCGCGTGCTGGAACAGGTTGAAACCGAGGAACGCGGGGCTGGCGTCCTCGCTGAGGTCGAGTTTGTCGACGTCGACGGCGTGCACCGCGACGTAGTAACGATGCGCACCGTGTCCGGGCGGCGGCGCGGCGCCGACGTAGCGACGCATGCCGGCGTCGTTGACCAGCTGCTGCGCCCCGCCGGGTAGCTCACGACCGTCTCCGGCATCCTCGGGCAGCTCGGTGACGTCGACCGGCAGGTTGGCCACCGCCCAGTGCCAGAACCCGGACAGCGTCGGGGCGTCGGGGTCATAGACGCTGACCGTGAAGCTGCGGGTTTCCTCGGGGAACCCCGACCAGCTCAGCTGCGGGCTGACGTCTTCTCCCCCGGCGCCCAGGATGCCGCTGATCTGCGGTGTGGCCAGCGGTTGGCCGTTGGTGATCGAGTCTGAGGTCAGGCTGAACGACGGCAGTTTGGGCAGCGCGTCATAGGGGTCGGACGGCAAGCTCATGGGCGATCCTCTCGTTTGGTGTTCGTTCTAACAATGGGTCAGGAAGTGGGCCAGCACTTCGGTGCCGAACCTCAGCGCATCCACGGGTACCCGCTCGTCGACGCCGTGGAACAGCGAAGCGAAATCCAATTCCGGCGGCAGCCGCAGCGGGGCGAAGCCGAAGCAGCGAATTCCCAAGCGCGCGAATGCTTTCGCATCGGTACCACCGGAAAGCATGTAGGGCACCGTGCGGCCGTCCGGGTCGACCGCCAGCACCGCGGCGTTCATGGCGTCGACGAGATCGCCGTCGAAGGTGGTCTCATACGACGGCAAATCCCTGATCCACTCCCGGGTCACGTCCGGGCCGAGCAACTCGTCGATCTCGGCCTCGAACGCGGCCTGGCGGCCGGGCAGCACACGGCAGTCCACCACGGCTTCGGCGCTCCCGGGGATCACGTTGGCCTTGTACCCGGCTTTGAGCATCGTCGGGTTGGCGGTGTCGCGCACGATCGCCTTCAGCATGCGAGCCATCGGGCCGAGTTTTTCGATCACCCCCTCCACATCGGCGGACTCGGTGTCGAAGGTCAGGCCGGTCTCGTCGCTGATGGCGGCCAGGAACTCGACGACGGTGTCGGTCATCACCAGCGGAAACTGGTGCCGGCCGATCCGGGCGACCGCTTCGGCGAGCAGGGTGACCGCGTTGCGGTCGTTGGCCATCGAGCCGTGCCCCGCCTGACCCCGGGCGGTCAGGCGCATCCACTGCATGCCCTTCTCGGCCGTCTCGATCAGGTAGAGCCGGCGTTCACCGCCGTCACGGCGCGGCACGGTCAGCGAGAAGCCGCCCACTTCGCCGATCGCCTCGGTGACGCCGTCGAACAGCTCGGGACGATTGTCGACCAGCCAGTGCGACCCGTAGCGGCCACCGTGCTCCTCGTCGGCCACAAACGCGAACACCAAATCGCGTGGCGGCACGATGCCCGACCGCTTCAACTGGCGGGCGACGACGATCATCATGCCGACCATGTCCTTCATGTCGACCGCGCCGCGGCCCCAGACATAACCGTCCTCGACCGCGCCGGAAAACGGATGCACGCTCCAATCGGCCGGTTCGGCCGGCACCACGTCGAGATGCCCGTGGATCAGCAGCGCGCCACGCGAACTGTCCGCGCCCTTGAGCCGGACGAACACATTGCCCCGCCCGGGCCCGCCGGATTCCAGATATTGGGGCTGATAGCCAACCTCGGCGAGCTGCTCGGCGACCCAGAGCGCACATTCGGCCTCGCCCTGGGTGGTCTCGGGTTCACCGGTGTTGGTGGTGTCGAACCGGATCAACCTGCTGACAACTTCGACCACATCGTCGCTCGGATTGTCGGGAACTTCGGTCTCAACTGTCACAACCACCTTTCCTACCACTGCCGGGGTTACCCGGCTCGGGCAGCGGAACCTCGGGCCACATCGTCGGCGAGCTAAGTTGGGTGCGCGCGGACCGATCCGCTAGCCTTAGCTGCCAACTCTGGTTGGTCTTGTCCGAGTGGCGGAATGGCAGACGCGCTAGCTTGAGGTGCTAGTGCCCTACTAATGGGCGTGGGGGTTCAAGTCCCCCCTCGGACACAATTGTGATGAAGTCGGGTGGTGAAATACGACCCCGCCGACACCGCTGTCGTTGTCATCGACCCACAGAACGACGTCCTGAGCCCCACTGGCAAGAATTGGGCTGTCCTGCAAGCCAGCGTCACCGAGAACCGAACAGTCGAGCACCTGATCGAAATCTTCACTGCCGCCAAGGCGCACGGCTTCGCGGTGTTCATCTCGCCGCACTACTTCTATCCATCCGACCATACCTGGCTCTTCAATGGCCCACTCGAATCAGATGAGCTCTCTACCAACACTTTTGCCCGCGTTGGCGCACTGAGCCTGGACGGCTTCACCGCATCCGGTGCTGACTGGCTCGATGCGCTCAAGCCGTTCATCGACGACTCGGCAACCGTCGTCGCCAGCCCGCACAAGGTGTGGGGCCCGCAAACCAACGACCTTGTCCTGCAGCTGCGTAAACGGCGGATCGACAAGGTCGTCTTGTGCGGGATGCTCGCCAACATCTGCGTGGAATCGCACCTACGCGATCTGCTCGAGCAGGGTTTCGAGGTAGCTGTTGTCCGCGACGCCACGGCGGGGCCGCGGCACCCGACCTCATGGTGACGGCTACCAGGCGGCGCTGGTGAACTACGCATTTTTGGCACACGCGGTGGCCCGCACCGATGAAATCGTCGCCGCGATGAAAAACGGATGACTTGTCGCTGGTCGGCCAATTCGCTTGGTGGACAATGATATTCGATTCAATCTTTCGCCGATTCATCAGGAGGACCTCGGCTCCGGCGTAAGGTGGACGCAGGCACGAGGCTGGAGCGCGACCAATGAACCCACGGAACGGCTTCCTCCGCCGAACGGCGACACGAACCTTCCGCGACCGTCACGAGGCCGGTCGCGCGCTGGCCGAGCAGCTCACGGCCTACCGCGGCAAGGACAACGTGCTCGTGCTCGGGCTGGCGCGCGGTGGCCTTCCGGTCGCCTGGGAGATCGCCTCGGCGCTGCACGCCGCCCTGGATGTGTTCCTGGTCCGCAAGCTCGGGGTGCCGCGCTGGTCGGAGCTCGCGATGGGCGCGCTGGCCAGCGGCGGCGGGGTGGTGATGAACGACAACGTGGTTTCCGGCCTGCACATCACCGACGAGCAGGTGCGCGAGGTAATCGACAGCGAGACGGTCGAGCTGGCCCGACGCGAGCACGCGTATCGGAGTGGGCGCCCGGTCGCCGACCCGCGCGGCAAGATCGTGATCCTGGTCGACGACGGCATCGCCACCGGCGCCAGCATGCTCGCCGCCGTCCGGGCGATCCGGGCCGGCGGGCCGCAATCGATCGTCGTTGCCGTCCCAGTCGGGCCGCAGTCGGTCTGCCGCGAACTCGCACAAGTGGCTGACGACGTCGTGTGTACGACCATGCCGCCCGGGTTCGAGGCCGTAGGTCAGGTCTACGGCGACTTTCACCAGGTCAGTGACGATGAAGTACGCGAGCTGCTGAATACGCCGACGCGCTGAGCCCGCGCTGCTCGGCGCGGGCGCTACTTGGCCGAGTCGTCGCTGCCGGTTTCGGCCGCTACCGTCGACTCCTTGGTCGTTTCGTCTTTGGCCGACTTTTCGACAGCGGTGGTGTCCTCGGCGCTCTCGTCCGGGATTTCTTCGGGGTAGTCGACGGCCTCCGCGTCATTCTCGGCCGGCGGTTCCTCGTGGCCTTCGTCACGTCGCTGCCGTTCCTGCAGTGCGTCGACGATCAGCAGCACCACACCCAGGATGCTGGCGCCGATGCACACCCACGCCACCAGCTCATTGCTGGTGACGACGGCGAACACCAGTGCGACAAGCCCGATCAGGGCGAGTACCAGGGCAATGATCAGCATCGGTCATCCTCCAGCCGACGGGCGGGACTCCAGGTCCAGTGCACTGTGTGCCGAACGTGGTCCGGCACCACTCCCGGCTAGTTATTACCCCGATTGAATTGCTCGAACCCACCGGAATCCGCGCTCGAGTCGACGGGAGCCGCCGATCCGCGCTGGCCGAGTTCCTCGAGCTGGGACTCGAGGTAGGTCTTGAGCCGGGTGCGGTATTCGCGTTCGAACGTGCGCAGCTGTTCGAGACGGCCTTCCAGCACGGTGCGCTGCTGGTTGATGGTCCCCATGATCTCGGAGTGCTTGCGTTCGGCGTCGGCCTGCAGGGCGTCGGCCTTCTCCTGGGCTTGACGCAACTGCGTCTCGGAACGGGTTTGGGCGTCGGAGAGCATCGCGTCGGCGCGCTGCCGGGCGTCGGTGACCGTGGATCTCGGCGGTTTGCCGGGCCTCGGTGAGGATCTGGTCGGCGTTGGAGCGAGCATCGGAGAGCAGCTTGTCCGACTCGGCCTGCGCGCTGCTGGTCAGCCGGTCGGCGGTGTCCTGGGCCAGGCTCAGCACCCGAGCGGCCTTCAGGGCCTGCTCTTCGTTGGTGCCGGTGGGCAGCCGCCACCGGTGCCGGCTTGACCGGCTCGGGCTCGGGTTCGGGCTCGAAGACAGGAGCGGGCGGGGTCGGCCTGGACGGCAGCGGCGGGAGCCGCAGCGGCGCCGCCACCGGCGGCCAGTTCACGGTCCAGCTCCTCGATCCGCTGGCGCAGATCGGAGTTCTCTTCGATGAGCCGTGTCAGCTCGTTCTCTACTAGGTCGAGGAATGCGTCGACCTCGTCTTCGTTGTAACCGCGCTTGCCGATAGGCGGCTTACTGAACGCCACATTGTGGACGTCGGCTGGTGTAAGCGGCATTGTTCGTCCCCTCAAGTTCCTGTCAAACGTTCTGGAAAGTGTAGAACGGAGTGGCAGCGGTTGTGCAACTGCCGCCCATCCTGTCACACCAGACCCGGCGGTCGCCGTTTAGTGCAATAAATAAGACCCAATTTCAAACACTAAGAGCCATAAAATCCCAATCCTTAGAATTTGCAAATCGCGCGCATCAAACCGAGGCCAAACCGTGGCCAAACCGTCGCTCAGTTCCGCCGACTCACGCGCGGCACCAAAGGCGAGCTGCATGCCAATGAACGCAACCAGCAGCAGCACCATGATGGACAGGTCGAAGCGGACCGCTCCAATGGTGAGTTGAGGGATGAGCCGACGCAGCAGTTTCACCGGCGGATCGGTGATCGAGAGGATGATCTCCAGGATCACTACGGTGACGCCGGTGGGATGCCAGTCACGGCTGAACGAGCGGATGAACTCGACGACGACCCGAGCGATGAGCAGCAGCCAAAAGATGAACAGCGCAAACCCAAGGATCTGAAAGAACAGCACCAACGAGAGCCCGACCTTACCGATGAGATGTCAATCCCGCGCGGTAGCGCGGCCAGTGCAAGAGTACCGACTCGGGCTGAGCAGCCATCTCAGATGTGCCGCATCGACAGGTTGGTGCCTGACGCCTAACCCCGCGGTCAAGCGGGGTACACGTGCTTATTGGTAAGCGTAGAAGCCGGTTTCGGCGATCCGGCGGCGCTCTTCCGGCGTCACATCGACGTCGGCGGGCGACAGCAGGAACACCTTGGTCGCGACCTTGTCGAACGAGCCGCGCAGGGCGAACGCCAACCCGGCCGCGAAGTCAACCAGCCGTTTCGCATCGGCGTTGTCCATCGACACCAGGTCCATGATCACCGGGGTGCCGTCGCGGAACCGCTCGCCGATGGTGCGCGCCTCGCTGTAGTCCTTGGGCCGCAACGTGGTGATCTTCGACAGCGGGTGCCCCTCTTCGAACATCATCGCCATCCGGCGCGGGTCCATGGCCAGGGCGCCGCGGGTGGAATTGCGCAACCACGATCCAAGGCGCGGTCGGGCCATCTCGGGTCCCCGGTCGAACTCGCGCGGATGGACGGGACTGTAGCGCGGTTCCTCCGGGTAACCGCCGCGGTAGCCGGGCGGTACGTAGTCGGCGTGCCTCGCCACGCGGGTCTTCGTACTCGCGGCCGTCATAGCGGCCATATCCGTCGTCAAAGCGAGCACGTGGGAACCCGCGAGAAGGTGCGCGGTCGTCGTAGTACTCGTCTTCGTAGTCGTCCATTGGGGCCATACCGAAATAGGCCTTGACCTTGTGCAGTGTGCTCATTGCGTATGACCCTTCTAGCCCCTGGGAATTCTGGTGTCTGTGATGAAGGTGTGACTACAGTGACTACTCACGGTGACGGTAGCCGCCGTGGGCCCAATAGCGCGGTACCGACACGCACACAGGTTGAACCGTGTTTTACGGCAATTTCGAAATCATTGGACATGCCCGCGGACAAACCGAGCGCATTCGGATGTGCTTCGAGCACCCGGCGGTGTTCGGATTGCAGCCGGTCAAAGGCCACGTCAGGGCCCCAGTCCAGCGGCGGAATGCCCATCAACCCGACCAGTTCCAGGCCTTGCGACTCCTCGACCTGGGCGCAGACCTCGTCGAGGGCCCGCGGCCGCCGTGATGTCGATGCCGCCGCGCGAGACGTCGCCGTCCAGGCTCACCTGAACGTAGACGCGGAGCGGGTGCTGCCGTCCACCTTCGGCCAGGGTCGCCGTAACCGCCCGTTCCAGTGCTGTTACCAGCTGCGGGCTGTCGATCGAATGGGCGGTGTGCGCCCAGCGGGCCACCGAACGGGCCTTCTTACGCTGAATGTGTCCCACCATGTGCCAGTGCAACTCTCGCGAATCCGGCCGAGCGGAAGCCTGTGCCAACCGAGTGACTTCGGCCACCTTTGCCGACGCTTCTTGTTCGCGCGATTCACCTACCGACCGACAACCCAATCGAGACAAAATCGCGACATCGGTTGCCGGAAAGAATTTGGTAATCGGGAGAAGTTCAATTTCACCGACATTGCGGCCCGCCGCTTCCGCGGCCATCGCTAGTCGCGAACGCACAGCCGCCAACGCGTGAGTTAATTCCGTTTCGCGGTTGCCCTGACTTGCTGTCGAGTCCGACATTCCAACCGCCATGGGGGTCATTCCATCCAGACCAGCGACGCCAGCCGCCCCGTGGGCGCGTCCCGGCGATGACTGAACAGAGCGGGGTCGGCCACCGTGCAACGCGGATCGATTTCGATCGAGATGACGCCCAAATCCTTTAGCTGGCAAGCGATTCCGGCCCGAAGGTCAAGGCCGGGCTTTCCGGCCGCGGTGGTGGTGCGGCTGCCCGGCAGGGCCGCCTCGACTTCGTCGGCCATCGCCGCGGGCACTTCGTAGTTGCGTCCGCTGACCGCCGGGCCGAGCAGCGCCGAGATGTCCCCGGCTTGCGCGCCCAGTTTCAGCATCGCCTCCACCGTGCGAGCCACCACCCCCCGCTGCGCGCCGACCCGCCCGGCGTGCACCGCCGCGGCCACACCGGCACGCGCGTCGGCCAGCAACACCGGCACACAGTCGGCCGTCACCACCGCCAACGCCAGTCGGGGTACGCGAGTCACCAACGCGTCGGTGTCGTCGAACGAGACATCCCGTGGCTCGTCGACGACCTCGACTCGATCACCGTGGATCTGGTTCATCCACACCACCCGGCCGGCGCCCAGGCCAATGGCGCGAGCCAGCCGGGCGCGGTTGGCGGCCACCGCCGCGGGGTCGTCACCGACATGGTCGCCGAGATTGAAGGTGTCGAACGGCGGCTTCGAGACGCCACCCGCGCGGGTGGTCGTCACTCGCCGGATGCGAACGCTCACATGACCAGTATCGGAGATTTCGTCGCGGGCCGGCCGACCCCGCCGTCCGGCCAGGGCCGGAGCTTGCGCCCATGTCCGTTCAGCGGCGCATGAAGGGCGGCACATCGACGTCGTCGTCATCGCCGCCGATACTCAGCGTCGCGCCGTTGGTGTGCACCGGCACGCTGACGGCGTCGACCGGCTCGAACAGCGTCGAGGTGAGTTTGCCCGCCTTCGCCGACTCGATCCGGTGTGCACCCCCGGTCTTCTCCGCGCCGTTGGCGCCGACGACGGGTTTGCGCCCGGGTCCGGCCGCGTCGAAGCCCGCCGCGATGACGGTGACGCGCACCTCGTCGCCAAGCGAGTCGTCGATCACGGTGCCGAAGATGATGTTGGCGTCCGGGTGGGCGGCGTCCTGCACCAGCGAGGCCGCCTCGTTGATCTCGAACAGGCCCAGGTCGCTGCCGCCGGCGATCGACATCAGCACGCCCTGCGCGCCTTCCATCGACTGTTCCAGCAGCGGTGAGTTAATGGCGATCTCGGCGGCCTTGAGCGCCCGGCCGTCGCCGCGGGCCGAACCGATGCCCATCAACGCGGTGCCGGCACCGTTCATGATGCCCTTGACGTCGGCGAAGTCGACGTTGATCAGACCCGGCGTGGTGATCAGGTCGGTGATGCCCTGGACACCGTTGAGCAGCACCTCGTCGGCGCTGCGGAATGCATCCATCAGGGATACCGCGGCATCCCCCATCTGCAGCAACCGGTCGTTGGGGATCACGATCAAGGTGTCGCAACTCTCCCGCAACGAGCCGATGCCGTTTTCGGCCTGATTGCTGCGCCGTTTGCCCTCGAACGAGAACGGCCGGGTGACCACACCGACGGTCAACGCGCCCAGCTTGCGGGCGATGCTGGCGACGACGGGTGCCCCGCCGGTGCCGGTGCCGCCGCCTTCGCCGGCTGTGACGAAGACCATGTCCGCGCCGCGGAGCAGCTCTTCGATCTCGTCCTTGGCGTCCTCGGCGGCCTTGCGCCCGACCTCCGGGTCGGCGCCGGCGCCCAGCCCACGGGTGGACTCGCGGCCCACGTCGAGCTTGACGTCGGCATCGCTCATCAACAAAGCCTGCGCATCGGTGTTGATGGCGATGAACTCGACGCCCTTGAGGCCCTGTTCGATCATCCGGTTGACGGCGTTGACGCCGCCGCCACCGATACCCACAACCTTGATGACGGCCAGGTAGTTATGCGGGGGGGTCATCATCTCGTCTTCCTCCCTGGTGGGAATTCGGTTCCCGGAACGTTTTCGGTTCCCCTGGCAAACTCTCAACCTCAACCATAGAGTTAGAGTTATGTCAAGTAGTTCCGCGCAACCAGAACGGTATGGGCACGACGCGCACGAACCCCGCAGGCGCGCCGACGCGCCGCGCGCAAATTTTCGTCAATTTTTCCGCTGCAGCGGGCCGCGAGCTGGGAGCACCCCTGCGGGCAGCTACTTCACGGTGGGCAGGTCGGGGCTGGACACGTCGTAGGTCCTGCCCGGCTGCGTGAGCAGCGCGGCCAGCTTCTCGGCCTTCTCATCCGTGCGGTCGGTCGTCCCCCAGATCACCACTCGCCCATCGCCCAGCGTGAGGGTGATCGAGGCCAGCGAGGGGGCCGCGATCCGGCCCACCTGACCGGCGACCTCGGGGCGCAGCGCCAGCAACACCTGCAGCGCGGCCTTCGTCGTCGGGTCGGTCGGCCCGGGGTTGGCGACCTCGATATACGGCAGCGCCGGAGGCGGCGGACCGGTCGCGAAATCGACGCCGTCGCGGTCAAACAGGTGCGGCCCGTCCGGAAAGTCCTTCACTACCACGGGAACTCGCTCGACGATCGTGATCCGCAGGGCCGACGGGTACTGACGCTGCACCCGGGCGCTGGCCACCCGGCGGATCGCGGCGACCCGGTCGGCGACCTGGTTGGTGTTGATCTGCAGCAACGGTGTGCCGACCCGCACGCCTGCGGTGTCAAGGACCTCTTCGCGGGACACCGCGCCAGTGCCGGTGACGACGATGTTGCGCGCCGACATCACGGGTGTGAAGTAGAGGATCAGCGCCAGTCCGACCCCGACGATGACCACCATCACGGTGGCGAGCAGCATCTTCAAGCCTCGGACCACGCCGCGCGCAACGGGTTTGGGCTCGTTGACGAGGCGCCCGCTGGCCCGGCGCTTGGCTTCGCGGCGCGCTTCCTCGATTTTGGTCGCTCGGTCCTGCGCGACCCGGCGCTCGGCCCGTTCCCGGCGGGCCCGGCGACGTGGCCCCTCGAATTCGGCTTGCTCGGCCTCCGGTTGACCGTTGTCCGGTTGGGCTTCGTCGACTGCGATCGGTTCGGTGATCGCGTTATCGGCAGGGTCGACGGTGGACTCTCGGTCGGCGGCTCGTCGGTTCGGTGCGGCCGGCGGCCGAGTCGGCGACCAGGTCGGTGGGTGTGGTGTCGTTGGGCTCGGTCATCGCAACACCCCGGGCTGGCCGGGCGCGCTGCGGTTGGCCCGCACCCGCAGCGCGGTTACGATCTCGGGCCCCAGCAAGGTCACGTCGCCGGCACCCATCGTCACGATGACGTCGCCGGGGCCGGCCGCGGCGGCCACCTGCTCGGCGACCGCGGAGAAATCCGGCAAGTAGCGCGCCGGCACGCTGACATGCTCGGCGACGCTGGCCCCGCTGACACCGGCCAGCGGCTGTTCGCGGGCGCCGTACACGTCCAGGACGAACACCTCGTCGGCAGCATCCAGTGCGCGACCGAAATCGGCAGCGAAAGCCTTTGTCCGAGAATACAAATGGGGCTGGAACACCACCAGCGCACGGCCCTCGCCGCCCTGCTCGACGACCGTGCGGACCGCCGACAGCGTCGCCGCGATCTCGGTCGGATGGTGGGCGTAGTCGTCGAACACCCGCACCGACCCCACCGTTCCGACCAGTTCGAAGCGGCGACGCACACCCTCAAAACCGGCCAGCCCGTCGAGCACCTGGTCGGCCGGGGCGCCGACCTCGATCGCGGCCAGCAGCGCGCCCAGCGCGTTGAGCGCCATGTGCCGTCCGGGCACCGACAGCCGCATCGCGCGCACCGGCGCTGGGGCTAGTTCCGGGCCCAACTGGATGTGGGCGACGGCTCCGGTGCCCTGCTGCTCCCACGACAACAACCGTGCCGGCCAGGTCCGGGTCCGGCTCGCCTTGCGACCCAGACCCGTATCGCAACACCCGAATGCCCAGTTCGCTGCTGCGCTGGGCCAGCGCGGCGCCCCCGGGGTCGTCGGTGCACACCACCAGCGCCCCACCCGGGGCCAGCCGCTCGACGAACGAATCGAAGACCGCGACGTAGGCATCGGCGCTGCCGTAGAAATCCAGGTGATCGGTCTCGATATTGGTGACCACGGCCACGTTGGGCGTGTACTCGAGCAACGAGCCGTCGCTTTCGTCGGCCTCGGCGACAAAGCAGTCGCCGCTGCCGTGGTGGGCGTTGGTGCCGGCCTCACCGAGATCCCCGCCCACCGCGAACGACGGGTCGCGGCCGCAATGCTGCAGGGCCACGATCAGCATCGACGTCGTCGTGGTCTTGCCGTGGGTGCCGGTGACCATCAGCGTGGTGCGCCCGTCCATCAGCTTGGCCAGCACCGCCGGGCGCAGCACCACCGGAATGCCGCGCCGCCGGGCCTCGACCAGCTCGGGGTTGGTCTTCGGAATAGCAGCGTGGGTGGTGATGACCGCCGTCGCGCCGCCGGGCAGCAGGTCCAGCGACGACGGGTCGTGTCCGATGCGGATCAGCGCGCCCCGGGCCCGCAGCGCGTGCAGCCCGCGCGACTCCTTGGCGTCGGATCCGGATACCAGCCCACCCCGGTCCAGCAGGATGCGGGCGATGCCCGACATTCCGGCTCCCCCGATGCCCACCATGTGCACCCGCTGCAGCTCGGGCGGCAACTGGTCGGCGCTCACGGCGTTTTCCCGGCCCTCCGGCCGGACCGCGGCCCCCTATCGCGTGCTTGGCGTGCGATGTCCAGCGCCGCCTCGGCGACCTGGCGCGCCGCATCCCGATGCCCCACCCGCGCGGCCGCCGCGGTCATCGCCGCCAGCCGCGGTGGGTCGGTGAGCAGCCCGTTCACCTCCCGGGCCACCAGGTCCGGTGTCAGGGCCGCGTCGGGGACCACCATGCCGCCCCCGGCGTTGACCACCGGTAGCGCGTTGAGTCGCTGCTCGCCGTTGCCGATCGGCAGCGGGACATAGATGGCCGGCAGGCCGACGGCCGAGACCTCGGCGACCGTCATCGCCCCCGAGCGGCAGATGGCCAGGTCGGCGGCCGCATAGGCCAGGTCCATCCGGTCGAGGTAAGGCACCGCCCGGTAAGGCGGATCGCCGTCCTGAGGTTCGCGCAGCTCGAGGGTGTTCTTGGGCCCGTGGGCGTGCAGCACGGACACGCCCGCGGCGGCCAGGTCGGCGGCGGCCGCCGAGACCGCGCGGTTGAGCGAGACAGCGCCCTGCGAACCGCCGAACACCAGCAACACCCTCGCGTCGTCGGCGAACCCGAAGTGCTTGCGCGCTTCGGCCCGCAGCGCCGCGCGGTCCAATGTGGTGATGGCGGCCCGGACCGGTACCCCGACCACCTCGGCGTGCCGCAGCCCCGAACCGGGCACCGCGGACAGCACCCGATCCGCCGAGCGGGCGCCGACCCGGTTCGCCAGCCCGGCACGGGCGTTGGCCTCGTGGATCACCACCGGGATCCGGCGCCGGAGCCCGGGGATACCCCGGGCAGCGAGGTAGGCCGGCAGCGCCACGTAGCCGCCGAAACCCACCACCACGTCGGCGTCGACGCGGTCGAGCACCGCGCGGGTCTCCCGGACGGCGCGCCACACCCGTGGTGGTAGCCGGGCCAGGTCACCGCTGGGTTTGCGCGGCAGCGGCACCGGAGTGATCAGCTCGAGGTGGTAGCCGCGTTCGGGCACCAGCCTGGTCTCGAGTCCACGCGCGGTGCCCAACGCGGTAATCCGGACGTGCGGATCCAGCGCGCTGAGCGCATCGGCGACGGCCATCGCGGGCTCCACATGGCCGGCGGTGCCGCCGCCGGCCAGCACGACCGACAACGCGGCACCGGCGGGCGAGGGACTTACCCCCTGCCCGCCGGCCGGCTCCTTGACCATGTGGTTCACCCGTAACGCTGACCTTCCAATGCGCGAGCGCGCCGTGCTTGACGCTGACCGGATCCATGATGCCCTGAACGCGACCCCGAGCGGGCAGCTGTCCGCGGGAAGACCGGCCGCAATGGCGGCTCGGAGTTGCGGGCGCCCTTGCGGGTGGCTGGCTGCGGGGCCTTGCGGGTGGCCGGCTGCGGGGCCTTGCGGCCACGTCCCGGAGCGGGCGGCCGCGGCGATTGCGGGCGCGACTGCTTACGGTCGCGGAACGTCTCGAGACGGGTCGGCACATACGGCTCGGGCAGCGGCAGCCGCAGTATCCGGTTCATCTTGTCGTCCCGCCCGGCGCGCAGCGCGGCCACCGCCTCGGGCTCATGCCGCGCCGCGTTGCACATGATCCCGATCATGAAAAGCGTTGCGGCCGTGGATGTTCCGCCCGCAGATATCAATGGTAGCTGCAGGCCGGTGACCGGCAGCACGCCGATCACGTAGCCGATGTTGATGAAGGCCTGCCCGAGGATCCACATCGTCGTGGTGGCGGTCAGTAGCCGCAGGAACGGGTCGGCCGAACGGCGCGCGATCCGCATTCCGGTGTAGGCGAACATCCCGAAAAGCGCCAGCAGCCCGAATGCGCCGATGAAGCCGAGCTCCTCGCCGATGATCGCGAAGATGAAGTCGTTGTGGGCGTTGGGCAGGTAATTCCATTTGGCGGTGCCCTGACCGAGACCGTCGCCGAAGATGCCGCCGTGAGCCAGCGCGAACTTCGCCTGCCGGGCCTGGTAACCGGTGTCCTGCGGGTCGTTCTCGGGGTTGATCCACGACCGCACCCGGTCCGACCGATAACCGGCGGACATCGCCAAGACCGCGCCGGCCATGAAGACCGCGAGCAGCGACGTGCCGAAAACCCGCAGCGGCAGCCCGGCGTACCACAGCAGGGCCAGCAGGATGATGCCCAGCGACACCGTCTGTCCGAGGTCGGGCTGGGCGACGATCAGTCCCAGCGCGATGACCGCCGCCGGCACCAGCGGAATCAGCATCTCGCGCAGCGAGGCTCGCTCCAGGCGCCGGGCCGCCAGCAGGTGGGCACCCCAGATGGCGAAGGCGATTTTGGCCAGCTCAGAAGGCTGCATCGAAAAGCCCGCGACGACGAACCACTTCCGCGAACCGTTGGCGAGGTTTCCGATTCCGGGAACCAGCACCAGCACCAGCAAGATGATGGTGACCAGGTACCCGGGAAAGGCCACGCGGCGGAGGAAGCGAATCGGCATCCGCATCGAGACGTAGGCCCCGATGACGCCGATGACCGTCCACAACACCTGCTTGCCGAAGATCACCCACGCCGACCCGTCGTCGCCGTAGGACCGCACACCGGAAGCCGAGAGCACCATGGTCAGGCCGAGCGTGGTCAGCAACGCGGTGATGGCGACGATCAGGTGAAACGAGGTCATGGGCCGGCCCAGCCAGGCGCCGAACCGGGCGCGCGGACTGTGCTCCCCGCTCGTGACCTTGGCCTTGGCCTTGGCTGTCACCGGGGCCGGCGATGCGGGCGCGTCGTCCGGGACGGAAGCGTCGGGCGCATCCTGGGCTTCCATCGCGTCCGTCGCAGCCTCGGTGTCCGCCGCGGCCGCGGCCTCCTCGGCGACGGAATCCGCCGCCTGGCCCTTTTCGGCCGGCGCGGTCTCGTTCTTTTTCTTGCCCCGGCGTAGGCGCCGGGTCAGCGCGTTAGCCACACCCGCCTACCGCAGCGCCGCGCGTACGGCGGCCGCGAATGCGTCACCGCGGTCGGCATAGCCGCTGAACTGGTCAAACGACGCCCCGGCCGGCGCCAGCAGCACCGTATCGCCCGACCTGGCCAAGTCACGAGCCGCGGCAACGGCTGCGGTCATCACGCGAGCGCCGAGACTTTCCCCCGGACTGTCAACTTCTGTCACATCAGTATCAGCAGTCGCATGCATACCAGCATCCTCGCCTGTCACAACCTGGACGACGGGGACATCGGGCGCGTGTCGTGATAACGCCTCGGCAACCTCCTGGCGATCTCGGCCGATGAGCACCGCGCCGACCAGCCGGGACGCGATTCTGGCGACTTCCGCGTCCAGCGATGCGCCCTTGAGCAAACCCCCGGCGACCCACACCACCCGCGGATAGGCCAGCACCGACGCCTGGGCGGCGTGGGGGTTGGTGGCCTTCGAGTCGTCGACGTAGGAGATCCCGTCGACCACCGCGACGACCTCGCAACGATGCCGGCCGAGCTGAAACGTCGAGACGGCGTCCGCGATCGCGGCGGCGGGCACCTCGACGCTGCGGGCCAGCGCCGCCGCGGCCAGGGTGTCGAGCACGCCGACCGGACCCGGCACCGGGATGGACGCGGCCGACAACAAGGCCAGGTCGTCGGCAAACGCGCGGTCGACCAGCTGCCCGTCGCGCACACCGAGCTCCCCCGCGCTCGGCTCGCCCAGCCGGAAACCGGCCCGCACCGGCGCCGCCGCGGTGCTCAGCAATGCGGCCGCCCGGCTGTCGTCCAGCCCGACCACCGCCACCCGGCCATTGAGAACCCGGGCCTTCGCGGCGGTGTACTCGGCCATCGACGAATGCCAATCCAGGTGATCTTCGGCGATGTTGAGCACCGCCCCCGCCTCGGGGCGCAGCGACGGTGCCCAGAACAGCTGGAAGCTGGAGAGCTCGACGGCCAGCAGGTCGGCCGGCTGGTCCAGGACGTCGAGAACGGGGTCGCCGATGTTGCCGCACAGCAAGCTGCGCCGCCCGCCGGCGATCAACATGGCCTGCAGCAACGACGTCGTCGTGGTCTTGCCGTTGGTGCCGGTCACGACCAGCCAGCGGCGCGGCGGCCCGTAGCGCCCCGCGGCGTCGAGCCGCCACGCCAATTCCACGTCGCCCCAGATCGGCACGCCCGCTGTCGCCGCGGCGGCCAACACCGGCGCCGACGGCTGGAAGCCGGGACTGGTGACCACCAGCGCATACCCCGCGATCTGGTGGATCGCTGTCGCCGGATCGACTGTCGCGACTCCACTTTCGGCGTACGGGCGCAGCATGGCGGGATCGTCGTCGCACAGTGTCGCCGTGGCGCCGAACCGGGTCAGCGCACCCAGAATTGCCCGGCCGGTCACCCGGGCACCAGCTATCAGGACCGGCGCGCCGGCCGCCAGCGGTTCGAGCCCGGGCATGTCACGCGCCGACCGTGGCGAGCCACTCACCGTAGAACAAGGCCACGCCCAGGCCGCAGGCGATCGCCGTGAGCAGCCAGAAGCGGATGATCACCGTCGTTTCGGCCCAGCCGCTCAACTCGAAATGGTGGTGGAAGGGCGCCATCCGGAACACCCGGCGTCCGGTGGTCCGGAAGGTCAGGATCTGCAGCACCACCGAGATGACTTCGGCGACGAACAGCGAACCCAGCACCACCGCAAGGATCTCGGTGCGGCTGGTGACGGACAGGCCCGCGATGATGCCGCCCAGCGCCAACGAACCGGTGTCCCCCATGAATATCTTGGCGGGCGCGGCATTCCACCACAGAAAGCCGATGCATGCGCCCGCGGTCGCGGCCGCGACGATCGCCAGGTCCAGCGGATCGCGCACGTTGTAGCAGCCCAGACCCGGCGCGGTCGCGCACGCATTGCGGTACTGCCAGAAGGTGATCAACACGTAGGCACCGGTGACCATCGCCATGCAGCCGGCGGCCAGCCCGTCCAGGCCGTCGGTGAAGTTGACCGCGTTGGACCAGGCGCTGACGACGACCACACAGAACAGCACGAACAGTCCCGGAGCCAGTGCGACGGTGGCGATTTCGCGCACGTAGGACAGATCCATGCTGGCCGGCGTCAAGCCGTTGGCATTGTGGAACTGCAGGACCAGCACACCGAACAGCACCGCCGCCGCGATCTGCCCGACCGTCTTGGCCGTCTTGTTCAGCCCCAGGTTGCGCGACCTGCGGATCTTGATCAGGTCGTCGAGGAATCCGACGCCGCCCAGTATGGTGGCCAGGCCCAACACCAGCAGGCCCGACGCGGAGATCCCCTCGCCGTCGAACGCCAGCCCGGCGAGGTGGGTGCCCAGGTAGCCGGCCCAGATGCCCGCCAGGATCGCCACACCGCCCATCGACGGGGTGCCGCGCTTGGTGTGGTGACTCGGCGGGCCGTCCTCCCGGATCTGGTGGCCGAATCCCTGCTTGGTGAACAGCCTGATCAGCGCCGGGGTCAGCAGGATCGACACGGTCAAGGCGATCGCGACGGCCACCA
This sequence comes from uncultured Actinomycetota bacterium, assembly GCA_963832935.1. Classification (GTDB taxonomy): domain Bacteria; phylum Actinomycetota; class Actinomycetes; order Mycobacteriales; family Mycobacteriaceae; genus Mycobacterium. Next base: position 110,952 of record CAWHWA010000001.1, on the reverse strand, counting down.
GGATCTGTCTCACGGGCGAGCCCCGCCGCTCGTGCTTGCTGGGCCCTCTGCGGCCAGCGCCTCAGCCAGAGCGCCGAGTCCGGCGGCGTTCGACGCCTTCACCAGGACCACATCGCCGGGTTGCAGTTCGGCCCGCAACAATGCCAGGGCGGCGTCGCCGTCGGGCACGTTCACAGCCTCGGCGCCCCATGAGCCCTCCATGACCGCAGCGTGGTGCATGGCGGTTACCGCCCTCCCCGTTCCCACGACAACAAGTCGAGACACATCTAAGCGCACCGCCAGCCGGCCGACGCGATCGTGCTCGGTTATCGCGTCCTCGCCGAGCTCGGCCATCTCGCCCAGCACCGCCCAGCTGCGCCTGTTTTTCTGGCGGGGCTCTCCCCGCCGCGGGCGATCCAGGCCAGCGCCTGCAGCCCCGCCTGCATCGAGTCGGGGTTGGCGTTGTAGGCGTCGTCGATGACGGTCACGCCGTCGGCGCGGTTACTCACCTGCATCCGGTGCCGTGACACCGGACCCGCCGCGGCAAGCGACGCAGCGAGCTGCTCGACGCCGGCACCGCACTGCAGCGCGACCGCGCTGGCACACAGCGCGTTGGTGACCTGGTGTTCGCCGTACACACCGAGTTGCACCTCTACTTCAAGAGCGCCGCGCGCGTCCATCGCGTGCAGGGTAAAGCGCGGCCTGGCCAATTCATCCAGCGACACGCCTTCGGCCCAGACATCGCTGGGTCCCAAGTCGGTTTGGCTGGACCGGCTGACCCGAACCACCCAGCCCGAGCTGACCTGCGCCATCGCCGCCACAGCCGGGTCGTCGACGTTGAGGATCACCACTCCTGACGGTGGAACGGCTTGGGGTAGTTCGGATTTGGTCTGCGCGATCGCTTCACGCGAGCCGAACTCGCCGAGGTGTGCGGTGCCCACGTTGAGCACCACGCCGATCTCGGGCGGGGCGATCTGTGCCAGCGCGGCGATATTGCCGGGATGGCGCGCCGACATCTCCAAAACCAGGTAGTCGGTGCGTCGCGTCGCGCGCAGCACCGTCCAGGGATGACCCAGCTCGTTGTTGAACGATCCCGGCGGGGCCACCACTTCACCCAGCGGCTCGAGCAGCGCGGCCACCAAGTCTTTGGTCGATGTCTTTCCCGACGAGCCGGTGATCCCGATGATGGTGAGCCCGCCGGCGATCAGCTCCTGGGCCACCACTTTGGCCAGCTTGGCCAGCGCGCCCAGCACTGCCGCACCTGAGCCGTCGGGATCGTGCTCGAGCACGCCGGCCCGCGATCCGGAAATCCCTTCGGGGGCAACGATGATCGCGGGAACCCCGACCGGCCTTGCGGCCAGCACCGCGACCGCGCCGGCCGCTACCGCCGAGGCCGCATGGTCGTGGCCGTCCGAGCGCGCACCCGGCAGCGCCAGAAACAGCCCACCGGGGCCCACCGCACGCGAGTCGAATTCGACGGTCCCGGTGACGTGAAGTTCCGCGGCATCCTGCCGCGAGATGTCGGCCAGCGTGCCGCCGACGATGTCGGCGATCTGCGCGACGGTCAGGTCGATCATCGGCGTGCCTCGCGGGGCCCGAGGTCCTCCAGCGCTGCGGCCAGCTCCACCCGGTCGTCGAACGGGCGGACCACGTCGCCGGTGCGCTGCCCGGTTTCATGACCCTTGCCGGCGATCAGCACCACGTCGCCGGGGCCGGCCCAGCCGACCGCGTGCCTGATCGCGTCGCGCCGGTCGGCGATCTCGACCACCTGCGCCGCGCCACCGTGCTCGGCCGCTCCGGACAGGATCTCGCGGCGAATTGCCGCGGGATCCTCGCTGCGCGAGTTGTCGTCGGTGACGACGACCAAGTCGGCCAGCTCGGCGGCGACGGCGCCCATCGGCGCCCGCTTGCCCGCGTCGCGATCGCCACCGGCGCCGAACACCACCGCCAGCCGGCGATCCGGCCGCAGCAGGGTGGTCAATACCGCTCGCAATGCGCCCGGCTTGTGGGCGTAATCGACCAGGGCGAGGAAATCCTGGCCGCGGTCGATGTCCTCCAGCCGGCCCGGAACGCGGGTGTGCAGCAGCCCGGCCGACGCCTGCTCCGGGGACACCCCGACGGCGTCCAGAATCGCCAGTGCCACAAGGCAATTGGCGATGTTGTAGGCGCCTGTCAGCCGAATGCCGATACGGTGATGGCCCCCGGTGGGGTCGACGACGGTGAATTCTTGTCCGCCGGCGCCCATCGACGCCACGTCCATCGCACGCCAGTGCGCCGGCGCGCCGGTGGCACTGACCGTGATCGCATTGGTGGCTCGGTCGGCCATCGCGCGCCCGGCGTCGTCGTCGACGCACACCACGACCGTGCGGGCGCGCAGCGGCGAGTCCGGATCGAACAACACCGCCTTGGCTTCGAAGTAGTCGGCCATGGTGGGGTGAAAGTCGAGGTGGTCGCGGGACAGGTTGGTGAACCCGCCCACCGCGAAACGGGTGCCGTCGACCCGGCCCAATGTCAGCGCGTGACTGGAGACCTCCATGACGACGGTGTCCACCCCGCGCTCGGCCATCGCGGCCAGCATGCCTGCAGCGCAGGAGCCTCCGGAGTGGTCAGGGCGCTGGGGATGTCGACGCCGTCGATCCGGATGCCGATGGTGCCGATCAGCCCGGCGGTGTGGCCGCCGGCGCGCAGCCCCGACTCGACCAGGTAGGTCGTGGTGGTCTTGCCGGAGGTGCCGGTGATCCCGACCACCGTCACCCGGTCGGACGGGTTTCCGTACACGGTGGCGGCCAGACCACCCAGGACGCTGCGCGGTGCGGGGTGCACGAGCGTCGGCACGGTGCCGGCGAGGGCAGCCATCTCGGCGGCCCCGGCCGCGTCGGTGAGCACCGCGACGGCCCCGCGTCCGATCGCGTCGCCGGCATAGCGGACGCCGTGGGTGGCCGAGCCGGCGCAGCGCGGCGAACAGGTCACCGGGCTGCACGTCCTGGGCGCGCAGCGTCACACCGGTGATCGCCACGTCCGGGATGGCTTCGCCGTGATCGGGGCCGTGATCGGGGCCGTCGGCCAGGACCGCGCCCACTTGAGCCGCAAGCGCGGGCAGTCGCACGCCCGCACCCCCGCTGGGGCGCAGCTCAGTGGACACCTGCACTCCGGTCACACCTCCCGAGAAGACGCCGCGTAATCGCCATGATTGGCCATGACACCCTACCTAGGAGTGCCGGCCAACGAGGTATTCCCGGGCCGCAGGCCAACGAGGTTGGCCCGTCCGCTGAAGTGTGCGCTGAGGGCTTCGCGGGTGCGCTGGTGGCGCGATACGGACCCGGAATCCGCCCTCAGCGCACACCCGAATCCGTTACTGCACCGTCGAGGCACTAGGTCCACATTGCGACGAACATGCCCGCGGCGGCGGTCAACAGCACGAGGTCGATCAAGAGGGCGTAGGTATGCGGGCGGACACGGCGCACGATGGTGCGCGCGAGGAAGGGGCCGATCATCAAGGCCGCTCCGATCGCGAGCCCGCGGACCAGGACCGTGCCGGTGAGCGCGCCGAACTCACCGAAGGTAGCCATCTTGGCCGTGTAAAGCACCAGCGCGCTGGCCGCTTCGGAGCCGAGAAAGGCTCCGCCGCCCAGCCCGTATCCGGTGAACACCGGGACGCTGAGCGGTCCGGTCGACAGGATCAGGCCGGTGAGGAAACCCACGACAGCACCCGCAATTGTCAGCTGCCACAGCCGCACCCGCCACTGCCGGGCCGCCACGATCCGGCGCACCGGCACCATGGCCAGGAAGAACAGCCCGAGCACGCCGTCGACCAGCGTCTGGGAGATGGTCAGCAACGTGTGTGCGCCGATCACGGCTGCCGGTGCGCCCGGCAACGCGTAGGCAAGCACTGGCCGCCAACAGATCTGTCGCCACCAGGCCGCGACCCGGCCGACATTGGCCATCACCGCCGCAATGCCCATGATGGGCACGGCGATTCGGGGCCCGTACATCGTCACCAGGATCGGCAGCAGCACCAGCGACGAGCCGGTGCCGACCAAGCCGCCGAGCGCACCAGCGGCCAAAGCAACCAGAAACAGAACAGAAAGAGCGAACATGGGCGGACCTTCTCGGCGGCACGCGGCGTGCCGCCGGAGATCCTCCAGGCTTTTGTCCGTTCAGATGACCGCACCTCATCCGAAGGTGCGGTGGCGTCGCTTGGACCAGTCACGCTCGCGCGCCGGAACCCTAGACGCTATCGATTCCGACCGTAGCACGCTTGCGAATCAGCGCTGACAGCACTGATTCTGGGTCCGCGCTCAGGTGGCCTGGAGTGTCAGCGGTGGGCCCGGGTCGGGTGACAGCGGGACGTTTTCCCGCTGCATCAGCCAGCCGGCGATGTTGTGGAACAGCGGGGCCGCCGAGTGGCCGGGCGTACCGTCCGCATTGCGATCGGGGTTGTCCATCATGATGCCGATCACGTAGCGGGGATTGTCGACGGTGGCCATGCCGGCGAAGGTGATCCAGTACACGTTGTCGAAGTAGCAGCCGCAGCCCGGGTTGATCTGCTGAGCGGTGCCGGTTTTGCCGGCCATCTGGTAGCCGGGCACCGCCGCCGCCGACCCGGTGCCCTGCTGGTAGCCCATCGGATCTTTTTGCACGACGGCGCGCAGCATTTGCCGCACGGTCTGCGCGGTCTGCGGCGACACCACCCGAATACCTTCGGGGCGCGCTTCTTCGGCCCGGGTGCCGTCGGGGGCGACGGTGGCCTTGATGATTCGCGGCGGTATCCGCACCCCGTCGTTGGCGATCGTCTGGTACATGTCCGTCATCTGCAGCAGGGTCATCGAAAGACCTTGGCCGATAGGCAGGTTGGAGAACGTGCTGCCCGACCACTGGTCGATCGGCGGCACCAGCCCAGCGCTCTCACCGGGCAGCCCGACGTTGGTGCGCTGACCCAATCCGAACTTGCGGACCATGTCGTAAAAACGTTCTGGCCCAACGCGTTGGGCCAGCATCAGCGTTCCGATGTTGGACGACTTTCCGAACACGCCGGTGGTGGTGTAAGGCATCACGCCGTGATCCCAGGCGTCATGAATGGTGACGCCGCCCATCTGGATCGAGCCGGGCACCTGCAGGACCTCGTCGGGGTTCGACAGGCCGTATTCGATGACCGAGGAAGCGGTGATCACCTTGTTCACCGAACCCGGCTCGAACGGCGAGGACACCGACAGGTTGCCCAGTTGCCGGTCGCCCTGACGCCCGATGTCCTGGGATGGGTCGAAGGTGTTGTCGTTGGCCATGGCCAGCACTTCACCGGTCTTGGAATCCAGGACGACGGCCGAAACATTGTGCGCCCCGGACAGATTCCTGGCCTGCTGAACCTGCTGCTGTACGTAGAACTGGATGTCGTCGTCGATGGTGAGCTGGACGGTCGAACCGTTGACCGCCTTGTGCCGGTTGCGGGAGCTGCCGGGAATGACTACGCCGTCCGACCCCCGGTCATAGGTGACCGAGCCGTCGGTCCCCGACAACGAAGAATCCAGGCTGTCCTCGAGTCCCAGCAAGCCGTGACCGTCCCAGTCGATGCCGCCGACAATGTTGGCCGCCAGCGAACCGCCCGGATACTGGCGCAGATCCTGCCGCTCGGAACCGACCTCGGGGTACTTGTCCGAGATCGCGGCGGCGACGGCGGGGTCGACGGCACGCGCCACATAGACGAAGTTCTCGTTGGTTTGTAGCTTCTTCAGCACGGTCGCGTAGTCCGGCCTGTTGTTCAGCCGGGTGGCGATCTCCTTGGCGATATCCCGCAGCCGCGCCTGCGGATCGGGGGCGGCCGAGTTCTTCTTTTTGGCATCCTCCAATTGCTCGCGAACCTTCTTCGGCTGAAACGTCAAGGCTCGCGACTCGATGGTGAACGCGAGCTGTTGGTTGTTGCGGTCAACGATGCTGCCGCGGACGGCTTTTGAGACGTCGGTGACCCTGAGCTGCCCTGCGGCCTGGGCCCGCAGTTTCGGGGCATTGGTCACCTGCAGGGCGAACAACTGGGCCGCCGCCACCAGCATCAGCACCAAGATGACCGCGTTGCCGGCTCGATGCCGGAAGACGAAGGACGCGCCGCGCGTCCCTACCTCGACGACTTGCCGGGTGCGCCGCTCACGCGCCGAATGGCCCTCCGCCGCCTCGGACCGAGCGGCCGCGCCGGATTTCTTGGCCTTACGGAATCCCTTTTGTTCCTGCACATCTCGGTCTTTGAGCGCCTTTTCCGGCTTCCGAAGCCGGTTCGGTTGCCGGACGTCCCTGGCTTCCTGCGGTTTACCCGGACCACGCGTCGGCCGCGGCCGTCGTGTCCGGCCGTTGTCGCCGCGGCTCATCGAGCAGCGCCTGGTGTCGCGGCGACGGGAGGCGCGAGCGCCGGTGCGACCTGGGGCCCCGGCAGCCCGGGCAGCACCGGGACTCCGGCCTGGGGCGCCTGCGGCGCCCTATCCGGTTGCACGGGAACCGAGACTTCCGATGGCAACGGTGCAGGTGCCGGTATCGAGAGAGGCAGGCCACCGACCGGGATCGGCACTTCGGCGGGCACCGGAGCGGTCGCTTGGCCACCCGGGGCAGGCAGCCCCGGCATCGGCAGGCCCGGCACGGTCAGCCCCGGTATTGACAAGCCGGGCGCGGTCAGCCCCGGTATCTGCAAGCCCGGCACGGTCAGCCCCGGCGTCGGAAGTCCTTGCGCCGGCAGCCCCTGCGCCGGAAGCACACCCGGGAGCTGCCCGGTGGCCGGGCCGCCGGGCATTCCGGGCACCAGAGGCGCGGGCTGCGGCAGATGCTGGCCACCCACCGTCGTCGAGCCATCCGGAGCGCGCAGCAGCGCTTCTGGCCCACCAGGCCGGCCCGGCACCAGAACACACCGGGATCTGGTTGCACCCGAACCGCGACCTCCGGCGGAAGCACCGGCGGTTTCGGCGGCTGCGGAGCACCTTCGTCGGGCAGCTTGGTGTTCAGCGGCGGCGGCGGAACGCCGTCGGCCGGCTTGGGCGTGCCGACCACCACCCAGTTACCGGACGGCGTCCTGGACCAGATGGGCGGTGTCCCGCGTCGGGATCATGCCCTGCTTGCGGGCCGCCTCGGCCAGCGCCGGCGCGGCCTCCGCCTCGCGCACATCGCGTTCCAGCGCCTCCTTCTGCTGCTGCAGCATCCGGGTCGTCTCGCGGGCGTGGCTCAACTGGTAAGAGCGTTCGGCGGAGTCGGTGGACAACCACAGCGTGAGCGCCAGCCCGAGACCGAGCGCGCCGATGACCAGCACGACAAACGGAACCTTGGCCGACAGTGTCCGCGGCCGCAGGTCGATCGAGGCCAGCCGGATGGCCAAACCGCTCAGTCAGGCGGCGGCCGAATAACCTTGGGCGCCTTGGCTTTCCGCGCCTTAGCGCGCGCCTTGGCCTGGCCGCTGCTCTTGGGCCGGGCCGACCGCTCGACCGGCCGGGCATTGGGGCTGGTTTGCGGTCCCGATTTGGATGGCCGCGCCTCGCTGGCGGCGTCGAGCCCTGCTGCGGGCCGGGTGCGACGCGCCGTCGAGTCCGCGGCGTTGCGCCGGGTCTTGCGGGCGGCACCGTCACGTCTGCCGCGACGGTCGCTGCGCGCCGGCGTTTCGGCGTCTCGCGCTTGGCTTTCGCTCTCATGAGTCGCCCTTCCCGATCACTCGCTGTTGCGATTCCACCTCGTGTTCCAGCCGCTGCAAGGCCCGTAGTCGCACGGCGGTACTGCGAGGGTTGCGTTCGATCTCGTCGGCATCGGCGCGTTCGGCACCGCGGGTCAACGACAGGAATCGCGGCCCGTGACCGGGCAGTTCGACCGGGAGACCCACCGGGGTGCGGGAGGCGACCGCGTCGGCGAACACGCGTCTTGACGATCCGGTCCTCCAGCGATTGGTAGGCCATCACCACGATGCGGCCGCCGACAGTGAGTGCGTCCAAAGCGCGGCGGGAATGGCGCTGCGCAGCGAGTCCAGCTCATCGTTGACCGCGATGCGCAGCGCCTGGAAGGTGCGCTTGGCCGGATGCCCGCCGGTGCGCCGGGCCGGGGCCGGAATCGCCTGGTACAGCAGGGCGACCAACTCGGCCGGTCGAGGTGAATGGGGTGCGGGCGCGCTGGCGGACGATGTGGGCGGCGATGCGGCGCGCGAACCGCTCCTCGCCGTAGCGGCGCAGGATGCTCGGCCAGCGCCGCCTCGTCGTAGGTGTTGACGATGTCGGCCGCGGTCAGCGCTGACGTCCGGATCCATCCGCATGTCCAGCGGCGCGTCCTGGGAGTAGGCAAAGCCCCGCTCGGCGCGGTCGAGCTGCATCGACGAGACGCCCAGATCGAATAGCACGCCGTCGATCGATTCCTTTGCGGCATAACCCGATTCGGCCAGCGCCTCATCGATGCCGTCATACCGCGTGTGCACCAGCGTGATCCGGTCGGCGAACGCGCCAGCCGCGTCGCGGGCGATGTCCAGAGCGCTGGGGTCGCGGTCGAGCCCGATCAGCCGCAGACCCGGCAACTCGGTCAGGAATCGCTCCGCGTGCCCGCCGGCGCCGAGGGTGGCGTCGACGAGCACTGCATCCGGAGCCGTCGGAGTGGTGCCGGGTCAGCGCCGGGGTGAGCAACTCGACGCAGCGTTGCAGCATGACGGGCACATGCCCGAAGTCATTCGGCTCGAGATCATTTGGCTTGTCGGCCACCGCAACACCTCCCCGGGTCTGGAGAAACCTCGGAAGAGGGTCGGCCCGAGGACGCCCCTGCACCGAGGTCCCTGTCCGAAGTCACGAACCTGGCGTTGGGGAAGTACGCCAGGGTCGGTTCGGGCAGAGGCCACGATGCACGGGCATGCGCCTCAGATGATGTCGCCGAGTGCTTCATCGCTGGCCGCGGAGAAGTTCTCTTCGTGGGTCTGCTGGTAGTCCTGCCAGGCCTGGGCATCCCAGATCTCGAGATAGTCGACCGCCCCGATCACCACGCATTCCTTGGATAGGTTCGCGTAGCGGCGGTGGTCGGCCGACAACGTGATCCGGCCCTGGGCGTCGGGATGCTGCTCGTCGGTGCCGGCGGCCAGATTGCGCAGGAACGCTCTGGCTTCCGGGTTGCTTCGCGATGTCTTGCTCGCCCGGCGGGCCAGCTGTTCGAACTCCGCCCGCGGGTAGACGGCGAGGCTGTGATCTTGGCTCTTGGTGACCATCAACCCCCCTGCCAGCGCGTCGCGGAACTTGGCGGGCAATGTGAGCCGCCCCTTGTCGTCGAGCTTGGGCGTGTAGGTGCCGAGAAACACCAGCTCACCTCCCGCTCTGACCGGCTCTCGCCTCGCCCAAACACTTCCGCCACCATACCCCACAATCCCCCACTCAGCCCCATTAAAGCAGTGTCGTGGCGGTGTTTTGCAGATTGTTCGCCACCGCACGCCGCGTGGCGTCCGGGGACCGCCACTTCGGGACCCGCAAGGGGCGTCGAGAAACCGCATTTCAGGACGCCAAAACGGTGCGGGTGGGGTGAAGTGGGGCGGCCAGGTGGGGCGGAGTGGGGCTCAACTCGGCCACGATTGGGCCTCAAATCGGGCTCCAGAGCACAAAAAGAGGGGCAGCCGTCCCGGCTACCCCTTATCGTCTGCGTGTCTAGTGGTTGCGCTACTGGTCGAAACGGCGGCGGAAGCGATCCTCCATGCGGCTGGTGAACGAGCCCCCGCCACCCTTGTTGCGACGCTGGCGCGGCGCCCCGGCGCCGGCCCGGAATGGTCCGCCCGGCCGGGCAACCGCGGACCGGTGATGGCGAACACCACGCCGCCGAACATCACGATGAAGCCAAAGACGCTGAGAATCGGGAAGCTGCCGATCATGGTGGCCTTGAACGCCACGCCGGAAACCAGCATCGCCAGACCGATGACGAACAGCGCCGCCCCTTGCAGGCGGCGCCGCGCGGTCGGTGCGCGAAGCCCCCCACCACGGACGCTCGACGCGAACTTGGGATCCTCGGCATAGAGAGCGCTCTCGATCTGATCGAGCATGCGCTGCTCATGATCGGAGAGTGGCATTCGTCCCTCCTTGCCGACAGTTGACACGTAACTATCGATAGCACGCGGATGCCCATTGTAGCGGGCAACTAAGCTCAATGATACGAGGTCAATCTGACGCCGTACCACTGGTTCGACCGCGATTCTATCTCCGTTGCGTCCCGACAATCGATCGGGCGGCAACGGCGATGCGTTACAACACGCCTTGCCGAAACGTGCCGAGTCGCCGGCCGGTTGCCGCCACCACCCGTCGGTCGATCAGCCTCGGACCCGATAATGGCGATACGGGCAACGGCCGACGCACCGCCGCAGGCGGTAAGCACGTGCAGCCGGATCATTGGGACGAGGAGGACACCGCGAGTTGGCGATATTCCTCATCGATCTGCCGCCGAACGATATGGAGCGCCGTCTCGGGACGCCCTGGGTGTGTACGTCGACGCGATGCGATACCCGCCGGGGCACCGAGAACCAGCGCGCCGCGATGTGGCTGGAGCACATCCGCCGACGCGGCTGGCAGGCAGTCTGCCGCGGTCGAAGCAGACGCGGCCGAAGGCCCGGCGCCGATGTGCCGTCGGCGTCGGAACTGAGCGATGCGCCGTTGCTCGGCGTGGCCTACGGCTACCCCGGGGCGCCCGGGCAGTGGTGGCAGCAACAGGTTGTCCTGGGCTTGCAACGCGGTGGCTTGCCGACCGCAGGAGATCGCGCAGCTGATGAACAGCTATTTCGAGCTGACCGAACTGCACATCCATCCGCGCGCCCAGGGCCGCGGCCTCGGCGAGGCACTGGCCCGCCGGCTGCTCGCCGATCGCGGCGAGGACAACGTCCTGCTCTCCACGCCGGAAATCAACGGCGAGGCCAACCGCGCGTGGCGGCTGTACCGGCGGCTGGGCTTCACCGACGTCATCCGCGGCTACCACTTCGCCGGCGACCCGCGGGCATTCGCGATCCTGGGCCGCGCACTGCCGCTCTAGCAGCACGGCAGCGGTGCCCGCGACGACCCGCCGACCCCGCAACCCGACGACTCGCCGATGCGGCACACCGGTCTGGCACGATGACCTGGTGCGCGCCAGCTCTCCCCCACGTCCTGCCCGAGGGTTCACCGCTCGGCGGCGCCGCGTGCTGGCCATCGCGATGCTGCTGCTGCTGGTGCCCGCTGGCAACCGGATGCCTGCGGGTCAGAGCGTCGCTCACCATCTCGCCCGACGACCTGGTGTCCGGGGAGATCATCGCCGCGGCCAAACCGAAAACGCCCAAGGACACGGGCCCGCAGCTCGACACCAACAACCTGCCGTTCAGCCAGAAAGTCGCGGTGTCGAACTACGACAGCGACGGCTATGTCGGGTCGCAGGCGGTGTTCTCCGATCTGACCTTCGGCGAGTTGCCGCAGCTGGCCAACATGAACTCCGACGCCGCCGGCGTGAATCTGTCGCTGCGCCGCAACGGCAACCTGGTGATCCTGGAAGGCCGGGCGGATCTGACGTCGGTGACCGATCCCGACGCCGACGTCGAGCTGACCGTCGCCTTCCCCGGCGTCGTGACGTCGACCAACGGCGACCGCGTCGATCCCGATGCGGTGTCAGTGGAAGCTCAAGCCGGGCGTGGTGAGCACCATGACCGCGCAGGCCCGCTACACCGACCCCAACACCCGTTCCTTCACCGGCGCGGGCATATGGCTGGGCATCGCGTCCTTTGCGGCCGCCGGCGTGGTCGGCGCTGCTGGCCTGGATCAGCCGGGACCGCTCCGAGCGGTTCACCGCACCCCGCGACCAGCCGCCGAGTTAGACGCGCTGGGCAGGAGACCAGTAGTCGATCATCTCGGCGAAGGTCTCGAAAGCCGGCCCGGACAGCGCCATACGTCGCCTCGAGATGGATGCTCAGCGGAAAGCCGAGCTCGGCGACGCCGTCCACCACTCGCTTGTACAGGTCGACCATCAGCTGGCGCTTCTGGGCGGGTTCGCTGCCGGCCAGCCTTTTGACGAACTCCTGCTCGTCGGCCACCGCGGCGTTGCCCGGATCCTGAATCAGCCAGTTGATCAGGCCGATGCTTGCTCTCCATCTTCGGCACGAAGCCGAACGACAGCAGGATCTCCGGCCGGTGATCGGTGGTCTTGGCGAACTCGGTCAAAAAGCCCACGATCGCGTCGGAATACAGCAACTGGGTCATGCCGTAGGTCGCACCCTGGTCGCACTTGAAATTGAACCGGCCGTGTTCGCCCTCCCGGGTGGGGATCAGGATCACGCCGCGATTGGGCAACAGATCGCGATAGATCGACAGGGCATCGGTCGGCGCGACGCCGGAGCCCTCGCCGTCGTTCATCGTGCGCGGCACGCCGACGAACACCACGCCCTCCATCCCGGCATCGGTCAGATCGGTGAGCCGCCGGCGCAGCGCCGGTTCGTCCATGAAGGCGGTGACCTGCGTGCACAGGCCGTTGATCCCCGGCAACTCGGGCTTGATGATGGACCAGAAGTCCAGCACGTCCAGCTTCGGCTTCATCGGGACGGGACGGTCGTCGTCCTCGGCGATCATGCCGGGAATCATCACGTGACGGATGCGGCCGTCGAGGCCGGATTCCGCCGAGTACCGCACCACCTTGCGCGCCTCTTCAAGGGCCCGCTCCCGACCCTCGTCCACGTTCGGCGGCACCAGCTCGAGCGCGATGGTGTTGAGAGTCACGCGGCTCCTCTGCATCGGATCGACCATCGCAGGCCTCGCCAGCATAGGGGCGCGATAGTGAGCTAGTCGAAGCAACCTGGGTCACACCGGTGCGCGGCGAATACACTGATCGGGCCCAGAGATCACCGGGGGCATGCCGAGCAGAAAGGGGCGCCGCGCTGAGCGTCGAAGCAGCGGCAACCGTCGAGTTGACCGGCGCCATTACCGACCAACTTCGCCGATACCTGCACGAGCGGCGCGGCGAGACCGCTTACATCGGTAGCGACTACGCCACGTTGATCGCGGCCCTCGAAGACTTTGTGCTGGGCGGCGGCAAACGGCTGCGGCCCGCCTTCGCGTATTGGGGATGGCGTGCGGTGGCAGACGCGGAGCCCAATCCGGAAGTGCTGCTGCTGTTTTCCGCGCTGGAGCTGCTGCACGCCTGCGCGCTGGTGCATGACGACGTCATCGACGACTCCTCCACCCGCCGCGGCAGGCCGACGGCCCACGTCCACTTCGCCGCGCTGCACCGAAGCCGCAACTGGCGGGGCTCCGCGGAACGGTTCGGGATTTCGGCCGCCATCCTGCTGGGTGACCTGGCGCTGGCTTGGGCCGACGACATCGTGTTCGGGGCCGACCTGTCACCCGAGGCACAACGCCGCGTCCAGCGCGTCTGGGCGGATATCCGCACCGAGGTGCTCGGCGGGCAGTACCTCGACATCGTCGCCGAGGCCAGCGCCGCGGAGTCGATCGCGTCGGCGATGAACGTCGACACGTTCAAGACCGCCTGCTACACGGTGACGCGGCCGCTGCAGCTCGGTGCCGCCGCCGCCGCCGACCGGCCGGATGTGCAAGCCGTCTTCGGCCAGTTCGGGACCGACCTCGGGGTGGCCTTCCAGCTGCGTGACGACGTGCTGGGCGTGTTCGGAGACCCGGCGGTGACGGGCAAGCCGTCCGGTGACGATTTGCGATCCGGCAAGCGCACCGTGCTGCTGGCCGAGGCAGTGGAGTTAGCGGACAAGTCAGATCCCCAGGCGGCCAACCTATTGCGGACCTCGATCGGTGCGCCGTTGACCGATACGCAAGTGGGCGAACTGCGCGACGTCATCGAGTCGGTGGGCGCCCTGGCCGCAGCCGAACAACGCATCGCCACGCTCACCCAGCGGGCGCTGGACGCGCTGGCGGCCGCAGCCATCAACGCGCCGGCCAAAGCGGGGCTGTCCGAACTGGCCAGGATGGCCACCAACCGGTCCGCCTGAGCCGATGACCATTCACCCACCCGCAACCGACTCGTCGACGGCGAAAAAGTATGTTGCCGAGCATCTTTCACAGCTGAAGGCTTTCTCCGCCACGCCGGCGGCCGCGCCCGGCAAAGCTGGGGTTCCTGGGCTCGGTGCTGATCACCGTGGGCGGGCTAGGAGCGGGAAGCACCAAGCCACACGACCCCCTGCTCGAGTCGATCCACATGTCCTGGCTGCGCTTTGGCCACGGGCTGGTGCTGTCGTCGATTCTGTTGTGGATAGGCGTGGCGCTGATGCTGATCGCCTGGCTGGCACTGGGCCGCCGTGTCATTGCCGGCGAGACGCACCGAATTCATGATGCGCGCGACCACCGGCTTCTGGTTGGTGCCGCTGCTGGCCTCGGTGCCGGTCTTCAGCCGCGACACCTATTCGTATCTGGCCCAGGGCGCACTGCTGCGCGACGGCTTCGATCCCTACGCCGTTGGCCCGGTGGCGAACCCGAATGTGTTGCTGGACAACGTAAGTCCCATTTGGACGATCACCACCGCGCCATATGGTCCGGTGTTCATCCTGATTGCCAAGCTCGTCACGATGATGGTCGGCAATCACGTGATCGTCGGGACCATGCTGCTGCGTTTGTGCATGCTGCCCGGGCTGGCCCTGTTGATCTGGGCCGCTCCCCGACTGGCCCACCACATCGGCACCAGCGGCGCAACCGCGCTGTGGATCTGTGTTCTCAACCCTCTGGTGTTGATCCACCTGATGGGCGGGGTGCACAACGAGATGCTGATGGTGGGACTGATGACCGCCGGGATCGCGCTGACCTTCCAGGGCCGCCACACCCTGGGCGTCACCCTGGTCACGGTCGCGGTCGCGGTCAAAGCCACCGCCGGGTTGGCGTTGCCGTTTCTGGTGTGGGTGTGGATGCGACATCTGCGCGACCAACGGGGGTATCGGCCGGCCCGGGCATTTGCGACGGCCACCGCGCTGGGCCTGGTGATCTTCGTCGTGGTCTTCGCTGTCCTGTCCGTGGTGGCCGGTGTCGGTCTGGGGTGGCTGACCGCGCTGGCCGGATCGGTGAAGATCATCAACTGGCTGACCGTGCCGACCGCGGCGGCGAACGTTATTCACTTCCTGTTCAACGGGTTTGTCCCGGTCAACTTCTACGCCACGCTGCGGGTCACCCGCTACATCGGAATCGCGATCATCGCGGTGTCACTGCCGCTGTTGTGGTGGCGGTTCCGGCGCGACGACCGGGCCGCGCTGACCGGGATGGCGTGGTCGATGCTGATCGTGGTGCTGTTCGTGCCCGCCGCCCTGCCGTGGTACTACTCGTGGCCGCTGGCGGTGGTTGCCCCGCTGGCCCAGTCGCGACGGGCGATCGCCATCATCGCCGGGCTCTCGACCTGGGCCATGCTGATCTTCAAGCCCGACGGATCGCACGGCATGTATTCGTGGCTGCACTTTTCGATGGCCACCGTGTCCGCGCTGGTTGCCTGGTACATGCTGTCCCGGGCACCGGAAGCGCGCGCTGAGCAGGTCGAAGAACCTCTCGCCGCTTAGTACGCCATGGCCTGGGCCCGGCGCACGATTTCCCGTGCCTGGTGGGCATGCAGCGCGTCCACCGGGCGGGCATTGCTGATGGCGTCCGGAGTGCCGTCGCGCCTGATCGTCAACGACGAATCCGGGGTGAACAACCAGCGCACGATCTCGGTTTCGTGATAGCCGCCGTCGTGCAGAATCGTCAACAACCCCGGCAGACTCTTGACGACCTCACCGGTATTGGTGAAGAACACCTGCGGTATCACCACACCCCCGGCGCGGCGCACCGCGACCAGATGGCCTTCTCGCAGCTGCTGCTGCACCTTGCTCACCGGAACGCCGAGCAATTCGGCGACCCGGGACAGGTCGTAGGTTGGCTCGTCGGGGTCCAAGACATCGTCGCCGGCCGGAATACTGCCCACCGCGCAAGTGTAGGGCCCCGACACCGCGGTGTGTAGGCGCGTTGAGCGGATGTTCTCCTCGCCAATCGCAAGCCCGCACCTACGATGGCCCCGTGACCAGAGCCGGGACGGGAGACCCGTTGGACAGCACGCTGCTGGATGGCCGCTACCTGGTCCAGGGCAAGATCGCCAGCGGCGGCACCTCGACGGTGTACCGCGGCCTCGACCTCCGACTCGACCGCCCGGTCGCGCTGAAGGTGATGGATTCGCGCTATGCCGGCGACAGTCAGTTCCTGACCCGCTTCCAACTCGAGGCCCGCACGGTCGCCCGGCTGAAGAACCCCGGCCTGGTCGCGGTCTACGACCAGGGCATGGACGCGCGGCACCCGTTTCTGGTGATGGAGCTCATCGAGGGCGGCACCCTGCGGGAGCTGCTGGCCGAACGCGGCCCGATGCCGCCGCATGCCGTGGTGGCGGTGCTGCGCCCGGTGCTGGGCGGGCTGGCCGCCGCGCACCGCGCCGGGCTGGTGCATCGCGATGTCAAACCCGAGAACGTGCTGATCTCCGACGACGGCGACGTGAAAATCGCCGACTTCGGATTGGTCCGCGCGGTCGCGGCCGCCGGAATCACCTCCACCAGCGTCATTCTGGGCACCGCGGCCTATCTGTCGCCCGAGCAGGTGCGCGACGGAAACGCCGGTCCGCGCAGCGATGTCTACTCCGCCGGGATCCTCACCTATGAGCTGCTGACCGGCGGTGCACCGTTCACCGGCGACTCCCCGTTGTCGGTCGCTTACCAGCGACTGGACAACGATGTGCCACGCCCCGGCACCGTGATCGAGGGTGTGCCTGCGCAATTCGACGATTTCGTGGCGTGCGCAACGGCCCGCGACCCCGCCGACCGGTACGCCGACGCGATCGAGATGGCCGCCGAAGTGGACGCGATCGCCGAAGAACTGGACCTGCCGGACTTCCGGGTGCCGGCGCCGCGCAACTCCGCCCAGCACCGGTCGGCGGCGCTGCACCACAGCCAGATCAGCGCCCAGCGGCCCGCCGCGCAGCCGCCGCCCGCGAAGGCGCCGGTTCACCAGCCCACCCGCCAATTCACGCGCGGCCCCGGGGATTGGCCGCAGGCAGCGCCCAACGCCGAGGTCGACTCCGAACCCGACGACGAATACGAATACGAGTCTGTCTCAGGCGAATTCGCCGGTATCGCGATGAGCGAATTCGCCCTCGAGCGTCAGCACGCCCGCCGCATGGTGCTGATCTGGGTGGCGCTCGTGCTCGCGCTCACCGGCCTGATCGCCACGGCGGGATGGACGGTCGGCAGCAATCTGACCGGCCTGTTGTGAGCCTTACTCCTCTTCCGGGTCAGCAACCCGATTGACCCGCCATCGCGGCTCCGGGATCCCGCGCTGTTGCCCCGCATCCTGGCGGTCAACACGCGAACCCTGTTCGCGCGGACGCTTACCCGGGCGGCCACGGCCTTCGTCGGGGGCGCGGCGGCCGTCCGCGAACGCCATCAAACGGGGCGACGGTCAGTCGCGCAGCATCTCCGCGACCAGGAACGCCAACTCCAGCGACTGCTGGGTGTTCAGCCGCGGGTCACACGCGGTCTCGTAGCGGCCGCCCAGGTCGTGGTCCGAAATGTCTTGCGCGCCACCCAAACACTCGGTGACGTTCTCGCCGGTGATCTCGACGTGGATGCCACCCGGATGCGTGCCCAGCGCGCGATGCACCTCGAAGAAGCCCTGCACCTCGTCGACGATGCGGTCGAAGTGGCGGGTCTTGTACCCGGTGGAGGACTCGTGGGTGTTGCCGTGCATCGGGTCGCACTGCCAGATCACCTGGTGGCCGGCGGCCTGAACCTTCTCGACGATCGGCGGCAGCACGTCGCGCACCTTGTTGTTGCCCAGCCTGCTCACCAGTGTCAGCCGGCCCGGCTTGTTGTGCGGGTCCAGCCGCTCGACGTATTCGACCGCCAGCTCCGGGGTCATGGTGGGGCCGATCTTGACGCCGATCGGGTTGGCGATCACCTCGGCGAACGCGATGTGCGCGCCGTCGAGCTGCCGCGTCCGCTCGCCGATCCACACGGTGTGCGCCGACAGGTCATACAGCTGCGGAACGCCGTCCTCGCTTTCCGACAACCGCAGCATCGCGCGCTCGTAGTCGAGCACCAAAGCCTCGTGGCTGGCGTAGATCTCAGCGGTTTGCAGATTGCGGTCGGCCACGCCACAGGCGCTCATGAAGCTCAGCGCGCGATCGATCTCGGCAGCCAACGCCTCGTAACGGGCGCCGGCCGGCGAGGTCCGGACGAATTCCCGGTTCCAGTCATGGACCCCGTGCAGCGACGCCAGCCCCGACGAGGTCAGCGCCCGCATCAGGTTCATCGCGGCGCTGGCGTTGGCGTAGGCGCGCACCAGCCGCGACGGGTCGTGCTCGCGCGCGGCGGCATCCGGGGCGAAGCCGTTGATCATGTCGCCGCGGTAGGACTTCAGGCCGATCGCGTCGATGTCGGCCGACCGGGGCTTGGCGTACTGACCGGCGATGCGGGCCACCTTGACCACCGGCAGGCTGGCGCCATAGGTCAGCACCACCGCCATCTGCAACAGGGTGCGCACATTGCCGCGGATGTGGGGTTCGGTGTTGTCGACGAACGTCTCGGCGCAGTCACCGCCCTGGAGCAGGAACGCCTCACCCTTGGCGACCTGGGCGAGCTGATCCTGCAGCCGGACGATCTCGGACGGCACCGTAACCGGCGGAACGCTTTCCAGGACCGTGCGCATCGCCGCGGCCTCATCGTCGGGCCAGGACGGCTGCTGCGCGGCCGGCTTAGCCAGGGCAGCATCCAGCCGAGTCCGCAAGTCAGCGGGCAGCGGCGGCAAGTCCGGCAGCTGATCGATCGGAATGTCGACGGTCCAGTTCATCGGTCCATGATATCTGTGGCCAGCCAGGGCTAACGCCAGTTGTGCATGGGCCCCGGCCGGTACCCCCAGCGTGGCTGGGGCTGCTTAACGGGTCGCTTCGGCGCCCGCATCGTCGCCGGACACTATCAGCTGATATCGGCGCCACTGATCGCGGGCATCGACCAGTGCATCGTGGACGTCGCGGGGTCGCGGCGGTAACCGTGGCGATCCCCGGTCCTCCCACAGCTGCCGCAGCTCCCGGGTGAAGCGGGGTATCGATTTCGGGAGGCCCGGCATGGTGCCCCACAGTTGGCACAACGCCACGTGGTCATAGGCCCCCACCCAGGCCCACAGCTCGATCGGTCCGGAACGCTGCCCACCGGAGATGCCGAAAAACTCCTCCAGATCCTGACGAATCTGCTTGCGCGAACGCCACAACTGCGAGGCCGGCGGCGGCAGCTTGGGCAGCACGTTGGCGCGCACCCAGGCACCGGCGCGCTCGGGATCGAATTCCGTGGACACGGCGTAGTACTCGCGGCCGTCTTCGGCGACCACCCCGATCGAGATCAGCTCGATGGTGCGGCCGTCCTCGATGAATTCGGTGTCGTAGAAGTACCGCACCCCGAAAGCCTAGAAGCAGGCTATCTGCCGATCAGGATGGGCTCGGTTCCCTCGGGCGGCGGCGCGGGATGTACGTCGTGGTCGAGCTGGGCGTCGACCATGCGTTCGTCGGGCAGCCGCGGCGTGCCGGCGATCGCGCACTGCAACCACAGCTTGGCCTGCACGACGGGCCGGCGCCATTTGCGTTCCCGCTCCAAGGCGCGCCGCATTCTGTCCGGCTGAGTGGTGTATCGCCAGCGGGCCCACGGGGCATGCGGGCGCGACAGCCGGATCGCGCCGATGACCAGCAACACGACGATGAACATGCCGAGCAGACCGGTCCACACCTTGCCCTTGAGCACCACCACCACCGCCAGCGGCAGCGTCAGCACCATCGCGCCGAGAACCGCGGCGCGCCATGCGAACGAATCGGTGCCATGGGCGAACGGGAAGAAAAACATCAACGGGTGCAACCCCATGATCAACAATCCGGCCACCGCCACGGCGGCGAAAACCGCGTCCACCGAACTGCGGCCGTCCTCTTCCCAGTAGACGTCGGACAGGTGCAGGATCAATGCGTATTCATCGAGCACCAACGCCGCGCCGATCCCAAAAAATATTGCAGCCAAAGTATTTTCGGGTTCCTGCCCGTTGACCGAAAGCGTCACCAGCGTCAACCCGGAGATCATCACCAAAACGACCCCGAACGTCACATGGTGGATGTGCAGTCCCCCGAGGTGAACGTTGCGCGGTTGCCACCATCTGGCGGGGCTTCCGGCGGCGACGCGGTGACGGATAAAGCGCACGAATGTTCGGGTGACGAAAAAGGTCAGGATGAAGGCGACCAGGCAGCACAGCAAAGGAAGCCGGCCGCCGGCGACGATGTCATGCGAGAACCAGCGGGCCACTCTGGGCACGAACCAGTGCAACACGTTTGCAACCTACGCCAGCAGATCCCCGCAACGCAGGAGCCGCGCTGCGGAACATGACCTCGATGGGCAGCGATTACGCTGTTCTGCAACATGAGTAATTCGCAGGCTCCCGGCGTGGGCAGCCGACCGGGGCGGGCGTTGTTGTGGTGTCTGTTGTGGCTGTTGGCAGCCGCGGCGCTGGGCTACACGGCCTGGGGCTTGTTTGCGCACACGCCGTACCGCATCGATATCGACATCTATCAAATGGGCGGTCAGAGCTGGCTGGACGGACGTCCGCTGTACCGGGGCGATGTGTTGTTCCACACACCCATCGGGCTGAATCTGCCGTTTACCTACCCCCCGCTGGCGGCGATCGTGTTCTGCCCGTTCGCCTGGCTGCACATGCCCGCGGCCAGCGTGGCGATCACACTGTTGACGCTGGTGCTGCTGGTCGTCTCGACGGTGATCGTGCTGACCCGCCTCGACGTCTGGAACACCTCGGCACTGGTACCCGGGCCGGGCTCGCTGCGCCGGTGGTGGTTGGCGGTGGTCATCGTGGCGCCGGCCGCGATCTGGCTGGAGCCCATCAGCTCCAACTTCGACTTCGGCCAGATCAACGTCGTGCTGATGACGTTGGTGATCGCCGACTGTGTGCCGCGCCGCACGCCGTGGCCCCGCGGGCTGCTGCTGGGGTTGGGCATCGCGCTCAAACTCACACCCGCGGTGTTCCTGCTTTATTTCCTGGTGCGTCGCGACTTCCGCTCGGCGTTGACGGCCTTGACGTCTTTTGTGGCGGCAACGCTGATCGGGTTCGTGCTGGCCTGGAGCGACTCGTGGGAGTACTGGACACACACCGTGCACCACACCGATCGGATCGGCTCCGCGGCGCTGAACACCGACCAGAACATCGCGGGCGCGCTGGCCCGGATCGGGCTTGGCGAGCATCTGCGTTTCCTGCTCTGGGTGGGGCTGTGCCTGGCCGTGTTGGCGTTGACCGTATGGGCGATGCGGCGCGTGCTGCAGGCCGGCGAGCCGACGCTGGCGGTGATCTGCGTCGCCCTGTTCGGGTTGATGGTTTCGCCGGTCTCGTGGTCACACCATTGGGTGTGGGCGCTCCCGGCGATCCTGGTAACGGCGATATTGGGTTGGCGCCGCCGCAACGTCGCGCTGGCCCTGGTCACCGCCGCCGGAGTGGCACTGATGACCTGGACACCGCTGGAACTGCTGCCCAAGCATCATGAGGAGACCGCCAACTGGTGGCGTCAACTTCTCGGGATGTCCTACGTGTGGTGGGCGCTGGCCTTGATCGTCACCGCCGGACTCACCGTCACCACCCGGATGGCCACTCGGGATGGGCAGGCGAGCACCGACCCCGGCGCCGGGCGTCAGCTGATCAGCGACGTCAACGTCGCCGGCTAGCCGGCCGCGGTTTCGGGAATTCGCGCAGCCTCGTCGGTCGACCCCTGGTCGGTCGAGTCGGTGCCGCGGTTCTTGACGGTCGCGGCGTAAACGTCGACGTACTCCTGACCGGACAACTCCATCAGCTCGTAGATGACTTCGTCGGCGACGGCCCGCTCGATGAAACGGTTGCCGGCCAGTCCCTCGAACCGGGAGAAGTCCATCGGTTTGCCGAACCGGACGGTCACCCGCCCGAAGCGCAGCCTCGTGGTGCCCGGCGGATTGACGACGTTGGTACCGATCATCGCGACCGGAATCACCGGCACGCCGGTCTCCAGCGCCAGCCGGGCCAGGCCGGTCTTGCCCTTGTACAGCCTGCCGTCGGGCGAGCGGGTGCCCTCGGGGTACATGCCCATCACCTTGCCCTCGCCCAGCAGCCGCTGCGCGGTGTGCAGCGCGGCCTGGGCGGCGTCGGCATCGGCACGGTCGATCGGCACCTGGCCGACGGCGGTGAAGAACCAGCGGCTGAACCAGCCCTTGACGCCGGTGCCGGTGAAATATTCGGCCTTCGCCAGGAAGGTGATGCGGCGGCGAACCACCAGCGGCAAGAAGAAGCTGTCCATCACCGCCAGGTGGTTACTGGCCAGGATCGCCGGGCCCGTGCTCGGAACATGGTGCAGGCCTTCGACTTTCGGCCGGCCAAGCAATTGCAGCAACGGGCCCAGGAAGATGTACTTCAATAACCAGTACGCCATGGCCCTCCCTCTCGCCCGAACCCGCCCGATGTTCTGCGCCAACTGTACCCATCCGTGACGCAAGGGACCACATTCAACGCGTGCGGATCAGTCTTCGACGGTGACCGGGATGGGCTGGTAGCGAGTCCGCACGCCGGCATCGCCTTCCGGGGCGTCCTCGGCGGGCGCGCCGCCGCCGGGCGGCCCGTCCGGAGGCGGTTGCGCCGGGCGGTCGATGTCGTCGACGATCGCCCGGATCGCCTCCAGCAGGGCGATGCTGTGGTCCGCAACGACGGTCAACAGCGGATGCTGATCGCCGGTCGCCAGGGCGGCCAGCGCGCACACCGGACACCAGATCTGCTGGCATTTGCCGGTCCCGGCACCGTTGCCTGCCGTCATTGCGGCTGCCATCCGCACGGCGGGGTCGATTCCGTCCAGAATCGCCTGGGCAAGCTTGCGCAGTTCCGCACCAATTTCGGGATGCGCCGTATTCACTTGGGCCACACCTCCGGATCTGGTCGAAAACGAACTGTCAGCTCACCGCCTCGCAGATGCGCGTCGAGCACCGTGCACCGCCGCAGCACGGACGCCAACCGAACCCTGCGCCGCAACCCGCCGGCGCTGATGATCAGGTCGTCGTCCACCCGGCCCAATGTCAGCGATCCGGGGTCGAGCTGGGGCAACGCTAGCCGCATACGGTATATCGACCCAAGCCCCGTCCCGGATTCGAGCTCCACAATAGGACGCAACGGCCCTGGTGGCGCCGTTCCACGCCGAAGACGGGCGCTGTCGAGCAATCCGCCCAGCGCTTTGGGGCCGATCGGCTCGGCCGCCAAGTGCGGGGTCATCACCAGCGCCACGTCGCCGATGGTGGCATCGAGCTCGCCGAGCACCGCACGCTGCTCCGAGATGCGCTCGCCGTACCAGTAGAACGCCGGGTGCTCGGGCAAATTGCGGTACTCGTAGGACTCGTCTTCCACCAGAACCTGATTGATGATCAGCTCCTCGACGCGCAGACCCATCAGCGCCAACGAACCCAGCGTCCGGACCGCCTCGGCCGCCACCACTCGCTCGGGGGTCAACACCAGGTGCGCGCTGACCAGCTCGCCGTCGGTCAGCAGTGCGCTGAGCGCCTCGACGCTGACGCTGATGCGTTCGATCAGTTCCACCACCGCGGCCGACCGCGGGTCGTCGGCGGTGATGGACAGCCGGCGATGGCGCGGCCAGGCGCGCTCCACGTAAAGCCCGAACGTGGCGGGCAGGGTGAGCATCCGCAACGCGTCCGCGGTCGAGGCGCAGTCGACGACGACGCGATCCCATCGCCGGGACGCCGCGAGCTCGCCCACCGCATGCAGGCCAAGCACTTCCTGGATGCCCGGCAACGCCGAGAGTTCTTCGGGGGCAATGCTGCTCAGCTCGGAGTCGGGAAACCGCCGATCCAATGCGGTGACCACCTCGTGCCACCGGGCCTCGAGCAGGGCCAGGGTGTCGAGCGCCATCGCGTCCAGCGAGCCGCCGCCCGTCTCGGCGTCATTAGCGAGCACCCGAACCGGTTCGCCCCGACCACTCGGCGGGACGGGGATGCCCAGCACGTCGCCCAGCGAGTGCGCCTGGTCGGTGGAGACCACCAGCACGCGTCGCCCCTCGATCGCATCACAGACCGCGGTGGCAGCAGCGAGGGTGGATTTTCCTACCCCGCCCTTACCAACGAAGAGACTGATCCGGGCCTCGGAAAAAGCCTTGGAAAGGGGAGGGGTCGGCGAGCGGACTCACTCAGCCTCGACTCGTTTCTTCAGATCCTTTAGAGCGGTGTCAGTCAGCCTGCGCTCGGCCTTGCGCTTGAGCAACCCGATCATCGGGATGGCCAGATCGACCGAGAGTTCGTAGGTGACGTCGGTTCCAGAATCCTTGGCCGCCAACCGATATGACCCTTCAAGGGAACGCAGGAGCGAGCTGGAAACTAGGGTCCAGCTCAGCGAATTGTGGTCGGCCGGCCATTGGTAGGACATGACCATGGTGTCTTTGATGACGCCGGCGTCCATCACGAATCGCACGGTTTTCGGGTAGCCGTCGTCGCCGCGCTCCTGCACTTCGGCTTCCTTGTACTCCGAGATCCACTCCGGGTACGAATCGATGTCGGCAATCACCTGCAGCACCGTGCCCGGATCTGCCTCGATGTGAATGGTCTGGGTCGTCTTCTCCGCCACCTGGCCGCTACCCTCTCTCCCGCAAGCGGGTTCACTCCCGGCCATCCCCGGTAGCACCCTGCCTTCGGACCGAAACGGTACTCCCCGTGCGAACCGTGACCGCAGTCAAACTACCGGAGAAACACCGACCGGACGTGACCGTTCCAATGTCGTCTTGACCTCGAAAGCCATTTTTTTGCCGGCGACCCGTCGGCGGTGTGTGATTTTCGCCAGATTCAGCTTGGCCAGCTGCCAGGCCGCCACGCCGGTCGGCTCGGCGTGCAGGAAGTAGTGCAGCACCACCCCGTCCAGCGACGGCTCCAACCAGATCTCCATGGTGCCGGTCAGCGCTCCGGTGACCGTCCAGCGCATTCCCTTGTCCGCCCGATCCTCCACGACCTGCAGCCGCAAATCCGGCCACCACCGCCGCCAGCTCGACTGGTCGGCGACCGCGGCGCCGACCACCGCGCCGTCGGCAGCGACATATGTCTGATCCGCCACCTGGATGCTGTGCATCGTGTCAGCTTCACACATCAATATCGGTCGCACGCTGCGAGGCCACGCCGGAGCCAACTGCGCTGCGCGGCCCCGTCGCCGCAATCGCGATGCTGCTCAGCCGTCTGCCTCCGGGCTGCGCCGATCCCGCGATTAGTCTGGTGACAGCAAGCCGGCCACCGGTCACTAGATCAATCGAGGTCAAAAGAGTGCGTGAGTACAGCGTTCCTGCCCGCGTCTCCCTCGGCGGGCACGACAACATCGCGGCCATGGTCTTCGAGCACGAGCGCGACGACCCCAGCTTTGTCATCTATCAGCGGCAGATCGACGGGGTGTGGACCGACGTCACGTGCGCCGAGGCCGCCAAGCAGATTCGTTCCGCGGCATTGGGTCTGATCTCGCTGGGCGTGCAAGCCGGTGACCGGGTCACCATTTTTTCGGCCACCCGCTACGAGTGGGCGATCCTCGACCTGGCCATCCTTTCCGTCGGCGCCGTCACCGTCCCGATCTACGAGACCTCGTCGGCAGAGCAGGTGCGCTGGGTGCTGGAGAACTCGGAAGCCGTGCTGGTGTTCGCCGAAACCGACGCACACGCCGCGATGGTCACCGAGCTCACCGGCGAACTTCCGGCCCTGCGCCGGGTGCTGCATATCGACGGTTCGGGCCCCAAGGCGCTCGACCAGCTCGTCGAGGCCGGCGCGTCGGTCGATCCGGACGAGCTGACCGCCCGGCTTGCGGCGTTGCAGCCCGACGATCCCGCGACACTGATCTACACCTCGGGCACCACCGGACGCCCGAAAGGGTGCCAGCTCACGCATGCCAACCTGCTCTACGAGACCCGCGGAACCAAGGAGTGCCTCCCGACGCTGTTGGACGAAGGGCAGCGGCTGCTGATCTTCCTGCCACTGGCCCATGTGCTGGCCCGGTCGCTGACGCTGTCCGCGTTCGCCAACAAGGTCACCGTCGGCTTCACCAGCGACATCAAGAACCTGCTGCCGATGTTCGCGGTGTTCAAGCCGACGGTGGTGGTGTCGGTGCCCCGGGTGTTCGAGAAGGTCTACAACACGGCTGAGCAAAACGCCGCCAACGACGGCAAGGGACCGATCTTCGCGAAGGCCGTGCAGACTGCGGTCGACTGGAGCGAGGCCCACGACCGCGGCGGCCCCGGGCTGCTGCTGCGCGCCAAGCATGCGTTTTTCGACCGGCTCGTCTACCACAAGCTGCGCGCGGCGCTGGGTGGCGACTGCCACGCGTCGGTCTCCGGCGGCGCACCGCTGGGCGCGCGGCTGGGTCACTTCTACCGGGGTGTGGGCCTGACCATCCACGAGGGCTACGGCCTCACCGAGACCAGCTCGGCCATCACGGTCAACCAGGTCGGCAAGGTCAAAATCGGCACGGTCGGAACGTTGTTGCCGGGCAACAGCATGCGCATCGCCGACGACGGCGAGCTGTTGGTGCGCGGCGGCGTGGTGTTCAGCGGCTACTGGCGCAACGAGCAGGCCACCGAGCGAGGCATTCGCCGACGGCTGGTTCAAGACCGGCGATCTCGGCTCGCTCGACGAGGACGGCTTCCTGAAGATCACCGGCCGCAAGAAGGAGATCATCGTTACCGCCGGCGGCAAGAACGTCGCGCCCGCCGTGCTGGAAGACCAACTGCGGTCGCACCCGCTGATCAGCCAGGCGTTGGTCGTCGGGGACGCCAAACCGTTTGTCGGCGCGTTGATCACGATCGACCCGGAGGCCTTCGACGGCTGGAAGCAACGCAACAGCAAGCCCGCGGACTCCTCCGTGGGCGATCTGGCCACCGACCCGGATTTGGTCGCCGAGGTCGACGCCGCGGTCAAGCAGGCCAACCTGTCGGTTTCACACGCCGAGTCGATCCGCAAGTTCCGCATCCTGCCGGTCGACTTCACCGAGGACACCGGCGAGCTGACCCCGACGATGAAGGTCAAGCGCAACGTGGTGGCCGAGAAGTTCGCCGCCGATATCGAGGCGCTCTACGAGAAGGACTGACGGGCCGCATGCCGCTCGAGCCGCGCAGAAGCTCGGCCAACCGCGGCGGCCAGCATGTCCCAGCTGCCACTGTCGACGTCACCCAGTCGCGCCCGGCCGCGCCCATCGCGGCGGCCCGGTCGCGATCGGTCGAGCAACTCGGCGACGGCGTCGGCGACCTTCGTCACCGAGCTTCCGTCGACCACGAGCCCGGTCTTGTTGTGCTGCACGGCTTCCGGGGCCCCGCCCGACCCGCCGGCAATCACCGGCACGCCGGTCGCGGAGGCCTCCAGAAAGACGATGCCCAGGCCCTCGACGTCCATGCCCGCGCCGCGGGTGCGGCACGGCATCGCGAACACGTCGGCCATTGCGTGGTGGGCGGGTAGCTCGTCAGCGGGCACCCCGCCGGTGAACACCACGTGGTCGGCCACGCCGCAGTCCTGCGCCAGCCTGCGCAGCGTGTCGAGGTACGGACCGCCGCCGACGATCACCAGGGCGGCGCCGTCGACCCGCTGCCGGATCGACGGCAACGCCCTGATCAGCATGTCCTGGCCCTTGCGCGGCACCAGCCGGGACAGGCAGACCACGGTGGGCCGCTCGCCCAGCCGGTAGCGGGCGCGCAGCTCGGCACGAGCCGCCGGGTCGGGCCCGAACCGGTCGGTGTCGACGCCGGGCGGCAGGTATTCCAGCGACGCCGCGGGCCCGAACGCCGTCGCGAACCGGCGACCGGGTGTACCGGCTGACGAAGGTCACGACGTCGGTGTCGTCGCCGATGCGACGCAGCACCGAGCGGGCCACCGGAAGCATCGACCAGCCCACCTCGTGGCCGTGCGTGCTGGCCAGCACCCGGCGTCGCCCCGGCCTGGCGGGCGCGCGGCGCCAACAGCGCCAGCGGCGCGGCCGCGCCGAACCAGACGGTGTCGATGCCGTGCTCGCGCGATCAGCCGGCGCATCCGGGCCGTCGACCGTCGGCACGGGCAACATCAGCGTGCCGGGATGACGCACCACCTCGATAGCCGGCCGCGCGGGCCGAGTCGTCAAATTCGTCGGCGCCCTTCCACTGCGGCGCGTACACCGTCACGTGTGCGACCCGGTGTCCACCAGTCGGCCGACGAACTCCCTCAGGTAGGACTGGATGCCGCCGCGTCGCGGCGGAAAGTCGTTGGTTACCAGCAGGACCCGGCTCACCTGCGTCAGGCTAGCCGGACCATCCATTGCTGCCAGCCGCGCGAGCAGGCCCGGCCGCGTCGATGCCGAGTACGTCGCGGGCGGCGGCGACGGGTCGGCGTGCGCCAGGCCGCAGACGGCGAGATACAGCGCGCGCAGCTTGGCGTTCCGAAGGTATCGGCGACGAACCGGGCGAACCACCAGGCCCGGTCATAGGCCAGCGAGCGCTGCGGCCCGGGGGTGTCCAGCTCGGCGTCCGGCGGCAACGCCACCTGCTGCGAGCGCGCGTCGGCCGGCACCGGGGTACTGGGCCGGGCCGACGAAATCGGCGACGCCTTCGGCCAGCCAGCGCGGCGCGTCGAGTGCGGTGTCGGCGCGCGACGCGTAGTGAAAAAGCTCGTGGCGTCAACACAATTCGCAATGCCGCTGCACTCATCGCCGCCGCGCCCGGCGCGAACACGATCCGCTGGCCGACCACCACCCGGTGCGTGGGATCGACCTGATCGGCGACGGCCACCGCCGCGATATCCGCCCACTGTGACGGCGGTCCGCCGCCGGCGGCAGCGCGAACTGGTCGTCGGAGCCGGCGACCACCACGAGATATCGCGCGACCAATCGGCCCCCCAGAACGCCTCCACGTTGTTGATCGCGGCGCCCATGTCCGAGGCGACCCGGCTCAGCAGGCGGTCGGCGGCCGGATCGCCGAGACCGAGCAATCGCACCTCGCGGTCGCCCACGACCACGGGTGCCCGCGCGGGGACGCGGTGGCTACGGTGGGCGCGACCAGCTGTGCGGGTCTTATCCGGCCATCACGCGCGCCGAACGGCATAGCCGCTGCCGCGGCGAACTCAACGACGAACACCCAGGCCAGCAGGATCGGGAGCCACCGGCGCTGCCGACGGAATCGTCCCGGTTGAAAGGCGATCAGTAACGGCGGGCGTTGTAAATCGGGCCGGACGAGTCCATCGGCACCACCCGCACCGGCATGCCGTAGGTCGACGCATGGATCATCATGCCGTCGCCGACATAGATGCCGGCGTGCGACGCGTCGGAGTAGAAGGTCAGCACGTCGCCGGGTTGCAGGTCCGACAGCGAGACCGGCTGGCCGCCGTGCGCGAGCGCCTGGCTCGAGTGCGGCAACGAGACACCGGCCTGCTGGAAGGCCCACATCACCAATCCGGAGCAGTCGAACCCGCCCGGGCGCGGCACCGCCCCACGTGTAAGGCGTGCCCACCTGGGTCAGCGCCGCCTGAACGACGTTGGCGCGGTCACCGCCGGGGCCACCGCCACCACCGGGAGGCATTTCAGGCATTCCGGGCAGTCCGGGCATTCCACCCGGAGCCGGAGCCTCACCGGGCGGTAGCGCACCAGGCGCCGGCGGCGCACCGGGCGGCAACGCGTCCGGCGCGGGCGCACCGGCGCCGGCGGCGGCCGCCGGGACCTGCCCGGGGTCGGCGAGCGCGGTGCGCTGCTGTGGCGACAAGGACACGTACTGCGACTTCACCACGGCGATCTGCACCTGCAGCTGGCTCTGCTTGGACTGCAGGCTCGGCCCGCACGGCAGCGGCCTGCTCGGCGGCGGCTCTTGGCGTCGGCGGCGGACTTCGCCGATGCCTGCTCAGCCTTGGCGGCCTGATCTCCGGCTACCCGGAAACTCGCCATCTGCGTGGACATCTCGGTCGGCCATCACGCGCTGGACGGCCATCTTGTCGATCAGCCCCTGCGGCGATTCGGCGGTCAGCATGGCGTCCATACCGTCGGTGCGGCCACCCATGTACTTCGCGGCGGCAAATTTGTTGACGCGTTCTGGAAGGTGGCCAGCCGGCCTTCGCCGCATCCACCGCGGCCGGTCGTCCGCGTGCTTCTTGTCGGCGGCCTGCTGTGCAGCCAGCTTCTGACCGAGGTCAAGCTGCGCGCTGTGCATCGCTTCGGTGGTCTGCTCGGCCTGCCGGGATAGCTCATTGAGCTTTGCCAACGCATCGTCGGCGGGTCGGCCAGCACATTGGCCGCGCAGACACCCGATAAAACCGCGAAGCCTGCCACCGCCCCGACTACTGACCGCCTGATGACACGCGAGATCCGGTGCACGGAGTCGAAACTCAAGTATTGCTTCCTTAAACTGCCGTCGACGTTCGACGTCGAGCTGCTCTTAGGTCTCAAACAGGTTACGAAACGATATCGACGTTTGTCCAAACAAGATCGTTAAGAAAATGGAAAGATTTCTGTCATAAGTATGTGAACGAGACGGCATTCGCGAGCGGTCCAGGCGTTATGGCACTCAGGGCCACTATGCGACCCCTGACCCGCGGTGGCGATGAATCGGCACCAGACGCAACCGCGGCGCCAATCCGACCTCGGCGAGCACTTCGAGCGCCGGCCCGCTCGTCCTGCAACAAAGTTTCCGGTACCCCGAGTAGCACGCTGATTACACAGTCCCGGCATCCCGGGCCGCGCGCCGCGCAGTCGTCACAGTCGATCACCACCGGTGCACCCGGTCCTGGCGCCACGACGCCTTTGCTGTCGGGTCCGCTGCTGTGGGCCATCGGGATCGGTCCTCTCGTCCGGCTGGGTGGTGCTGCGGCAACGCTAACTGCGGGCACCGACATCTCTTGCCGAGCGCGTTTCGGCGTGGGAACCCCGCGGGTGTCGGTCCGGGTGCTTAACGTCACGCCCATGGGTGTGACTGGCGGGACTCAACTGAGTTTCGCCGACCTGGAATCCAGCGCGGAAACCCTGCTGCGCGAGACCACCTTCGTCGTGGTCGACCTGGAGACCACGGGCGGACGCACCCGCAGTAGCGACGGAACACCCGCCGACACCATCACCGAAATCGGGGCGGTCAAGGTCCGCGGCGGGGTGGTGCTTGGCGAGTTCGGCACCCTGGTCGACCCGCAGCGCAGCATCCCGCCCCAGATTGTTCACGCTCACCGGCATCACGACGGCGATGGTGTGCGACGCCCCGACCATCGACGCGGTGCTGCCGATGTTCCTGGAGTTCGCCGGCGGCGCGGTTCTGGTCGCCCACAACGCGGGGTTCGACATCGGGTTTCTGCGGGCCGCCGCGCAGCGCTGCGAAATCCGTCTGGCCCCAACCGCCGGTGCTGTGCACGGTCCGGCTGGCGCGGCGGGTGTTGAACCGCGAGGAGGCCCCCAGCGTGGCGCTGGCCGCACTGGCGCGCCTGTTCGCCGTCGCCACCCAACCCGACCCACCGTGCCCTCGACGACGCCCGCGCCACCGTCGAGGTGTTGCACGCCCTGATCGAGCGGGTGGGCAACCAGGGTGTGCACACCTATGCCGAACTGCGCGTCGTATCTGCCCGAACGTGACACCTACGCAGCGCCGCAAGCGCGTGCTCGCCGACGGCCTGCCGCACCGGCCCGGGGTCTACCTGTTCCGCGGGCCCTCGGGCGAGGTGCTCTACGTCGGCACCAGCGTCGACCTGCGCCGCCGGGTCGAGCCAGTACTTCAACGGCGCCGACCCCCGCGGCCGGATGAAGGAGATGGTCGCGCTGGCCGGCGCGGTCGACCACGTCGAGTGCGCCCACGCGCTGGAGGCCGGCGTGCGGGAGCTGCGGATGCTGGCCGCGCACGCTCCGCCGTACAACCGCCGGTCGAGGTTCCCGCAGCGCTGGTGGTGGGTGGCACTGACCGACGAGGCATTCCCGCGGCTGTCGGTGGTGCGGGCCCCGCGACACGACCGCGCCATCGGGCCGTTTCGCTCCCGCACCGAAGCCACCGACACCGCGACGCTGCTGGCGCGGTTCACCGGAGTCCGAACGTGCACCAAGCGACTCGGCCGTTCGGCCCGGCACGGACCCGCCTGCCCCGACGTCGAAGTGTCGCCCTGCCCCGCCGCCCGCGACGTGACCGCGGCGCACTACGCCGGGGCGACGCAGCGCGCCGACGGCCCTGATCGACGGCGTCGACAACAGCGCGCTGGACGCGGCCGTCCGTCAGGTCACCGAGCTGGCCGAGCATCGACCACTACGAGAGTGCGGCGCGATTGCGCGACCGCGCCGCCACCGCCGTCGAGATCCTGTGGCGCGGCCAGCGGCTGCGGGCGCTGGCCGCGCTGTCCGAGCTGATCGCCGCCGCACCCGACGGCGGCGGGGGCTACCACCTCGCCGTCATCCGCTACGGCCAGCTCGCCGCGGCGGGCAACGCCGGGCGTGGGGTGCCACCGATGCCGGTCATCGACGCGATTCACGCTGGCGCACAAGCGATCCTGCCGACGGCCGCCCCGCTCGGCGGTGCGCTGGTCGAAGAGACCGCCCTGATCGCGCGCTGGCTCCTCACCCCGGGGTGCGCATCGTGCGGGTCGCCGACGACGTCGGATGGGCCTCACCGCTGCGATCCGCCGGTACCTGGGCGGCGTGGGCGGCAGCGGCGCGCTCGGCGCGGCTGGCCTCGGAGCAGGATCCGCCGCAGGGGGTGCGGGGACCGGGCTCAGACCTGCTGGCTGAACCGCACCCAACGCGCGAGCAGCTGTTCGGCGGCTCCGGAGTCGATCGCCGCGCCGGCGCGCGCCAACCCGTCCTCCCAGGCAGGCAACCATTCAGCGCGGCTGGATAGGCCCGCATGCGCGACGATCGCGCCCGCGGCGTTGAGGACGACGGCATCGCGGATCGGGCCCTTGGCACCGCCCAGCACGGCTCGTGCCTCGTCGGCATTGGCCTGCGCGTCGCCGCCCACCAGTTCGTCGAGGTCGGCGCGGGCGAACCCGAACCCCGCCGGATCGAATGTCAGCTTGTCCACCGTGCCCGCCTGCACGCGCCAGATCGTGCTCGTGGTGGTCGTGGTCAATTCGTCGAGGCCGTCGTCGCCGTGCACAACCAGCACGCTGGACGCGGCGCGCGGCGAACACCCCGGCCATCACCTCGGCGAGATTGGCGAACGCGCAGCCGATCAACCCGGCCCGCGGCTGAGCCGGATTAGTCAGCGGCCCAAGCAGATTGAAGACCGTCGGTATCCCGATCTCGCGGCGCACCGCTGACGCGTGCCGGTAGGAGGGATGGAACACCGGCGCGAAGCAGAACCCGATCCCGACTTCGGCCACGCTGCGCGCGACCTGTCTGGCCCGAGGTCGATGCGCACCCCGAGCGCCTCGAGCGTGTCGGCGCCGCCGGACAGCGAGGACGCGGCGCGGTTGCCGTGTTTGACCACCGGCACGCCCGCGGCCGCGACCACGATCGCCGCCATCGTGGACAGGTTGACGGTGTTGGCGCCGTCGCCGCCGGTACCGACGATGTCGACGGCGTCGTCGCCGATCGCGTCGGCGGGCACCCGGCGCGCATGGCTGAGCATCGCGTCGGCCAGCTCGCTGACCTCGGCCGCGGTCGGGCCCTTCATCTTCATCGCGACCGCGAAAGCGGCGATCTGGGCCGGCCTCGCGTTGCCGGTCATGATCTGGTCCATCGCCCAGGCGGCCTGGCCCCGCGCCAGGTTCTGCCCCGTCGGTCAGACGGCCCAGGAGCTGCGGCCACGTCGGCGCCGCCCCGGCCACAGCCGCGGAAAACGCTCGGGGCGAAGGAGCCTCAGATGACAGAGCCACGCGCCGATGGTCCCACGAGGACCAACCCCCGCCCAACCGTCGTTCCGGGTGCTTGGGAAAGCTGCGGCAAAGCCTCTGAAAACGACGCGCCCAACCTAATTTCCGCCCCGGGTGGAGTTCAACAACTACAAAGCGTCATACTTGCGGATGTGACGAGTGCTGTAGGGACCTCGGGGACTGCGATCACGTCTCGAGTGCATTCGCTGAACCGGCCCAATATGGTCAGTGTCGGCACCATAGTGTGGCTTTCCAGCGAGCTCATGTTCTTTGCTGGCCTGTTCGCGTTCTATTTCACGGCGCGGGCGCAGGCCGGCGGGGACTGGCCACCGCCGCCCACCGAGCTGAATCTGTACCAAGCGGTGCCGGTGACATTGGTGTTGATCGCCTCGTCGTTCACCTGCCAGATGGGCGTGTTCGCCGCCGAGCGCGGCGACGTCTTCGGACTGCGCCGCTGGTACGTGGCGACCTTCCTGATGGGGCTGTTCTTCGTGCTCGGACAGGCCTACGAGTACTTCCACCTGGCGACCCACGGGACGACCATCCACGGCAGCGCCTACGGCAGCGTGTTCTATCTGGCCACCGGCTTCCACGGGCTACACGTCATCGGCGGACTGGTCGCCTTCATATTCCTGCTGGCCCGTACCGGGATGAGCAAGTTCACCCCGGCGCAGGCGACGGCCAGCATCGTCGTCTCCTACTACTGGCATTTCGTCGACATCGTGTGGATCGCGCTGTTCACCGTGATCTATTTCATCCGCTGAAGGCCGGCGCTTTCAAAGAGGAATGAACAGGAGTGCTCGGTTGAAGAGTCTGGGATTCACCCGATCCCGCGGCCATAAGCCGCAGAGTCAGCCTCGCAAAGAGCAGGGCGATCGGTCGCGGCGGCGTCTTCGCCGCCGGCTGTCGGGCGGCCTGCTGCTGATGATCGCGCTGACCATCTCCGGCGGGGTGGCCGCCGTGCTGACCCCCACTCCCCAGGTCGCCGTCGCCGACGAGTCGGGCGCGGCGCTGCTGCGCAACGGCAAGCAGCTGTTCGACACCTCCTGCGTGTCCTGCCACGGCGCCAACCTGGCGGGCGTGCCCGACCACGGGCCCAGCCTGCTCGGCGTCGGCGACGCGGCCGTCTACTTCCAGGTGTCCACCGGCCGGATGCCGGCGATGCGCGGCGAGGCCCAGGCGCCACGTAAAGCGCCGATCTTCGACGAGGCCCAGATCGACGCGATCGGGGCATACGTGCAGGCCAACGGTGGTGGCCCCACCGTGGTGCGCAACCCCGACGGCAGTCTGCGCGATGCAGTCGCTGCGCGGCAGCGACCTGGCCCGCGGCGGCGACTTGTTCCGTCTCAACTGCGCCTCGTGCCACAACTTCACCGGCAAGGGCGGCGCGCTGTCGTCGGGCAAGTTCGCGCCCGACCTGGGAGAGGCCAACGAGCAGCAGATCCTGCACCGCGATGCTGACCGGCCCGCAGAACATGCCGAAGTTCGCCGACCGGCAGCTGTCCTTCGAAGCCAAGAAGGACATCATCGGCTACGTCCAGGGCGTCAGCGAGGAGAAGTCCCCCGGGGGGTATGGCCTCGGCGGCTTCGGACCCGCGCCCGAGGGCATGGCGATGTGGATCATCGGGATGGTCGCCGCCATCGGGTTGGCACTGTGGATCGGGGCGCGAGCATGAGCGACGGCTCAGACACCGACAAAGGCACCGGGACACCCCGCGAGCCTGACGAGGCGGCACTGGCCGCGATGTCCAACCAGGAACTGCTCACCCTGGGCGGCAAGATCGACGGCGTCGAGACCGTCTTCAAGGAGCCGCGCTGGCCGGTCGAGGGCACCCAGGCCGAGAAGCGCGCCGAGCGCGGCGTTGCCCTCTGGCTTTTGCTGGGTGGCGGTTTCGGGCTGGCGCTGCTGCTGGTTTTCTTGTTCTGGCCGTGGGAGTACAAGTCGAACGAGAGCCGGGGGCAGCTTCGTGTACTCGCTGACCACCCCGCTGTACGGCCTGACCTTCGGGCTGTCCATCTTGTCGATCGGCTATCGGCGCGATCCTCTACCAGAAAAAGTTTATCCCGGAAGAGATCTCGATCCAGGACCGCCACGACGGCGCATCCCGTGACATCGACCGCAAGACGGTCGTGGCCAACCTGACCGATGCGCTCGAGACGTCGACGATCAAGCGGCGCAAGCTGGTCGGAGCTCTCGTTGGGCCTCGGCCTGGGCGCGTTCGGTCTCGGCACCCTGGTGGCGTTTGCCGGCGGCCTGATCAAGAACCCGTGGAAGCCGGTCGTGCCCACCGCCGACGGCCTGAAGGCGGTGTTGTGGACGTCGGGCTGGACCCCGCGCTTCCACGGCGAGACGATCTTCCTGGCGCGCTCGACCGGGTCAACCACCGGAGCGCCGTTCGTCAAATGCGCCCCGAAGACATCGACGCCGGCGGGATGGAGACGGTGTTCCCGTGGCGGGAGTCCGACGGCGACGGCACCACGATCGAATCGCACGAAAAGCTGATCACCATCAAGATGGGCGTGCGCAACCCGGTGATGCTGATCCGCATCCGGCCCACCGACATGCCGCGGATGGTCAAGCGCCAGGGCCAGGAGAGCTTCAACTTCGGCGAGTTCTTCGCCTACACCAAGGTCTGCTCGCATCTGGGTTGCCCGTCATCGCTGTACGAGCAGCAGTCCTACCGAATCCTGTGCCCTTGCCACCAGTCGCAGTTCGACGCATTGCATTTCGCGAAGCCGATCTTCGGTCCGGCTGCCCGCGCGTTGGCGCAACTGCCCATCACCATCGACTCAAACGGGTATCTGGTGGCCAACGGTGACTTCATCGAGCCCGTCGGACCGGCATTCTGGGAGAGGACGACAACATGAGTCCGAAACTGAGTCCCCCGAACATCGGTGAGGTCCTGGCCCGCCAAGGCGAGGACATCGACACGCCGGTATCACCCCTCGGCGGCCGTTCGCAGACAGCTCAACAAGGTCTTCCCGACGCACTGGTCGTTCCTGCTCGGTGAGATCGCGATGTACAGCTTCATCGTGCTGCTGCTCACCGGCGTGTAGCTGACGCTGTTCTTCGATCCGTCGATGGCCGACGTCACCTACAACGGCGTCTACCAGCCGCTGCGCGGCGTCGAGATGTCGCGCGCCTACCAGTCGGCGCTCGACATCTCCTTCGAGATCCGCGGCGGCCTGTTCGTCCGGCAGGTCCACCACTGGGCGGCGTTGATGTTCTCCGCGTCGATCATGGTGCACCTGGCGCGCATCTTCTTCACCGGCGCCTTCCGGCGCCCGCGCGAGGCCAACTGGGTCATCGGTTCGCTGCTGTTGATCCTGTCCATGTTCGAGGGCTACTTCGGTTACTCGTTGCCCGACGATCTGCTGTCCGGCATCGGGCTGCGGGCGGCGCTCTCGTCGATCACGCTGGGCATGCCGGTGATCGGAACCTGGCTGCACTGGGCGCTGTTCGGCGGTGACTTCCCCGGCACCATCCTGATCCCCCGGCTGTACGCGCTGCACATCCTGTTGATCCCGGGCATCATCCTGGCCCTGATCGGGCTGCATCTGGGGTTCGTCTGGTTCCAGAAGCACACCCAGTTCCCCGGCCCGGGCCGCACCGAGCACAACGTCGTCGGCGTGCGGGTGATGCCGATCTTCGCGGTCAAATCCGGCGCATTCTTCGCCGCCATCGTCGGCGTGCTCGGCCTGATGGGCGGCCTGCTGCAGATCAACCCGATCTGGAACCTGGGCCCCTACAAGCCATCTCAGGTGTCGGCCGGGTCGCAGCCCGACTTCTACATGATGTGGACCGAGGGCCTGGCCCGTATCTGGCCGCCATGGGAGTTCTACTTCTGGCACCACACCATTCCCGCGGTGGTCTGGGTTGCGCTGATCATGGGTGGGGTTTTCATGCTGCTGATCGTCTACCCATTCCTGGAGAAGCGGTTCACCGGCGACTACGCGCACCACAACCTGCTGCAGCGGCCGCGGGATGTCCCGGTGCGCACCTCGATCGGCGCGATGGCGATCTCCTTCTACATGCTGCTCACGCTGGCGGCGATGAACGACATCATCGCGTTCACGTTCCACATCTCGCTGAACGCGACGACGTGGATCGGGCGCATCGGCATGGTGATCCTCCCGCCGTTCGTCTACTTCATCACCTATCGGTGGTGCGTTGGACTGCAACGCAGCGACCGCGCGGTACTCGAGCATGGCATCGAGACCGGCATCATCAAGCGGCTGCCGCACGGCGCCTACATCGAGCTGCACCAGCCGCTGGGCCCGGTCGACGATCACGGCCACCCGATGCCGCTGGAGTACCAGGGCGCGCCGGTGCCCAACAAGATGAACAAACTCGGGTCGGCCGGCTCGCCGGGTAGCGGCAGCTTCTTGTTCGCCGACCCGGTATCCGAGGATGCGGCGCTGCGCGAGGCGGCCCACGCCGCTGAGCACCGTGCGCTGACCGCGCTGCGCGACCGCCAAGACACCACCAACGGATCCACGAACGGCGAGCACTGGCCCGCACAGCTGGGGCCGCGTCGTCGGCGTGCGGGTGGCTAGGGGCAGCTGAGGGCGCGTTGCTGGTGGGCGGCCCGCAGGATTGAGCCGGCGGTCACGAATGCCGGCTTCTCGCGGTCGGCGCTGGCGACCGGCAGGTTGGCGGCGCAGCGCATCACCATCAGGGCGAGCGCGCTGTAGGTCGCATACGGGATGATCAGCAAGTTGGCGCAACCGTTCTCGCCGCTGATGGTCATTACGTGCTGACGCTTGTGTTCCCATCCCGGCCAGTTGAAGTCGGGTGGTCGTTGCAGCGGTTGCCAGTTGACGTTGATGGATGTGATGTCGCCCAGCATGGGAGTCAGGACCCCGACAACGTCCGGCAATTCATTGGTGATGCGGTCTGCGCGTGGCCACCACGCGCCGTCGATGTCGCGGCCGAGCTCACGAGCCACCGATAGCCGGACGGGATTGGCCCGGCCTCGACCGCCGAACGGACGTGTCATCGCGAGCGTTCCCTTCACTGTCGGCATCGCCCGCACGGGTGTGGGGCGGCGGAGTAGGTCATGCGCGCCGATGCGGCGTACACCGCTGACAACGAAAACAACTCACGCCTGACGCTACGCCACAGGTAGGCGCTTCCCGATCTCCCCTGTCGGTTAGGGACGCGGATCGCCGGATCGCAAGTAGGCTGAGGGCAACGGAAGTAGGGATGGATAGTCCATGGCAATACAGAACTGGAACGACGCACCCGGGATTCATCCC
Organism: uncultured Actinomycetota bacterium; assembly: GCA_963832935.1. Lineage (GTDB taxonomy): Bacteria > Actinomycetota > Actinomycetes > Mycobacteriales > Mycobacteriaceae > Mycobacterium. The sequence continues at coordinate 71,918 of CAWHWA010000001.1, read as the reverse complement.
GAACAGATTCGGGTCGGTGACATCATCGGCACGGCCCAACCCACCCTGCTGCGCTACACGGTCAAGATGATCGGCGGGCCGCAGAGAAGTCCACGGCAGTGGACATTTTTCTGCCGTGACGACGGGGGTCTGCAGTACACCAGCACGTTCGGGGAAGACGAGTTGGTGCGCAGGTACGCCAAAGCATCCTGAACACGGCCGCGCGCGGGTGGGTGTCGACTAGTTGGCGGCAACCACTGCGCGCAGCTGCCGAATGAACAGCCACTCGGCTGCCGGCATCGCCGCGGTGATGACCCCGGCCAGTCCGTAGCCGACCCACGACGGGCCGTCGTGCCCCACGGCCATCGAATAGGTCGCTGCGGCAACCGCAATCAACGCGGCGCCCATCGTGGCCGCCAAGACGACGGTGCCGCGCAGCCAGACCCGGTCCACGGCCTCGCCGGACCACTCCCCGGCCGCCCCGCCGCGCCTGCGTCCGCTGCGGGCGAACCCGCTCGACTACCTGTCGCGCGGCGGGCGGCCTGCTCTCCGGGCGACCCTGCAGAGCCGGCGACCGAACGATCGGCGGCTCGGCCTTGGTCATCCTGCGTGCCCGCAACAGCACCGGGACGGCCCCGGCGATGATCAACGCGGAAACGATGATGACGGCGTACAACACCCATGGCGTGCTGTGGGTATTGCTGGACGCGCTGTGAAAGCCCCGGCCCAGATCGGCCAGCGCGACGGCAGCAGCCACGCTGACGCCCAACAACAGCAGCCAGATCGCGGCGCACGCGCCCAGCAGGATCCGATCGATGACGTCCGGCGGAATGGTGTCGGACCCGCGCCGGTACGCGGAGTATCTGCTGACCATCAGCAGCTCGTCTGCGGTGAGTCGGTGTTGTTCGACGAAAGCACCGACCCGTCGCTGGTGGTGATCGAGCAGTTGAGCCTGCTGACCCGGAAAAGGCTGGACGCCTGGACGGAGCCGACGTCGGATTGCGAGATCGGTGTGACCGTCATCGACCACGGGATGTACACGTTGTGCTGCGTACGTGACCGACCGGAGGCGTCGACGTAGGTCACCGAGATGATGTCGCCGGGTGCTTTGGTCCCGGTCACCGAATAGGTGACCTGCCGTGGACCGGCCGGCGTCGTCGGCGGTGGAGGCGGAGGCGGGGCCGCGGTTGCCGACGTTGAGGCCGGCGGCGGCGCGGTGGACGTCGCCGGCGGGGGTGGTGGCGGTGGCGGGGGCGGTGGCGTCACCGTCACAGTCTGGGTCTCCGTAGCTGTCGGGGGCGGCGGCGGTTCCGTGGTGGGTGGCGGTGGGGGCGGTGGCTTGGTCGTGGTGATTTCGTCCTGCATTGGCGACGTGGAGGGCGTGCTGGTGCCCGGATTGGCAAGTTTGTCGGTGTCGGTGCGCGCGAACAACAGTGACACCGAAACCACGAGCGCGATCGCGGCCACGATGGCGGCGACGCCGACGATCCACGGCCAGCGCGGAGCGGCGTCGTCGTCATCGTCGTCGTCGTCGGATGAGTCGTCGTAGTTGTCGTAGTCGTAGAGCCCCAGATCTGCCGGCACATACGGGCCGGTGATGAAATGCTCCGCCTCGGGTGCGGAGTAGGCACGGGAATATGCGTCCGTCCCGCCGGTGTGGTCCGGCGCAGCTATTGCGCCGCTGTCGTCGAAGGGTTCCAGTTCGTGATGGGAATGTAATTCGTCGTCGTGCTCGTCGATCGGTTCCAATTCGTCGCCGGGCTCGCTGCCGGAATTCGCTTCGAGGTCGAGCTCACTGGCGGAATCGGATTCGTCGGGTTCCCATCCCGGGGGTTTCGGCCCGCTCATGTCTGCCTGCCCTGTCCAACTGCATCACCTGCGCACGGGGCTTCAGGGGTACCTAGTACCGCGAGCGCTCGGGAGATTCTCATGTGCCTGCGCAAACCCTACCGAACCGAGCGGGGCAAAGAAGTCTTGGCAAACGGGCGACGGCTCAACTGATGCCCGGATTGTTACCTTCGAGACGCAAATCAGTGCTTCTCGGGGCCTACGTAGTACTCAAAGACCAACCCTGCGGCCGAAGCAAGGACGAACACCACGCCGGCAACGATCAGCCACGGCAGCCACAGTGCGACACCGACCGCGGCCACCGAGGCCGACAACGCGACCAGCAGCGGCCACCAGCTGTGCGGGGCGAAGAATCCCAATTCCCCTGCACCATCGCTGATTTCAGCGCCCTCGTAGTCCTCGGGCCGGGTATCGAGGCGACGGGCCACGAACCGGAAGAAGGTGGCCGTGATCAACGCCAAACCGCCGGTCAACGCCAGCGCGGTAGTGCCCGCCCACTCTTCGCCGCCGGTAGCGAACAGCGCAGTCAGCACTCCGTAGAGCACCGCGGTGACGACGAAGAACGCGGCGATGAATTCGAACAGCCTCGCTTCGATATGCATTGCGTGTCCTAACCTACTGGACCTACTGGTTGGGCCAGTTCGCCGCGGCGGGTGTCGAACGGATGAGTGGTCACCGCCACCGGCGACTGGGCGATCGCCTGCAACGCTTGAGCGTTCGTCTTTCCGTCGATCCGTTGCTGCAAATAGGCCTTGAAGTCGTTGGGCTCGACCACTCGAACCTCGAAGTTCATCATCGAGTGATACGTGCCACACATCTCCGCGCAGTGACCGACAAATGCCCCGGTCTTGGTGATCTCTTCCACCTGGAACACGTTGACCGAGTTGTTTTCCTTCGGGTAGGCCATCACGTCGCGCTTGAACAAGAATTCCGGCACCCAGAAAGCGTGGATGACATCGGCTGAATTCAATTGGAATTCGATGCGCTTGCCGGCCGGCAGCACCAGCACCGGAATTTCCTGGGGGGTTCCCAGAGTTTCGACCTTGTCGAAGTTCAGGTAGGTGCGGTCCTCGGTGTTGATCCCGTGCACCGGCCCGACGCGCTCCTCGCCGCGAGCGTCTTTGCCCTCCGGCTTGGAGACCATCGCCTTCTTGCGGGCCTCGTCGGCGCCCTCGTAGGTCAGCGTGCCGTCCTTGAAGTTCGACGCGCTGATAGCCGAACTTCCAGTTCCACTGGAAGGCCGTGACGTCGATCACCACTTCGGGGTTCTTGTCCAGGTGCAGCATTTTCTCCTGCACCACGACGGTGAAGTAGAACAGCACCGAGACGATCAGGAACGGCGTCACGGTGAGCACCAGCTCCAGCGGCATGTTGTAGCCGAACTGCCGGGGCAGTTCGGTGTCAGTTGCCTTCTTCCGGTGGAAAGCCGCCGACCAGAAGATCAGGCCCCACACGATGACTCCGACGACCAGGGATGCGATCACCGCACCGATCCACAGCTCCCGGTTGGCATGGGCCTGTGGCGTGATGCCCTCGGGCCAGCCCAGGGCGAATACCGTTTGCCAGCTGCATCCACTTAACGTGACCGCGAGCACTCCTAGCGTCCCGGCCAGCGCCAGCGGTCGAAGACGACGGGAAAAACCCCGCGGTGCGTCTGCGGAACGGCGCTGAAATATGCCCTGCGACAAACGTTGCGAACGGAACTGCCCGCCGGGTGTCACGTTGGCGCCTCCTGCTCGAATATCGAATACTACGCAGCGTAGACCACGCCGCTCAGCCCGGCGACTAAACCCCGACCGGCTCGTCTGCCGCGTCGTCGCGACCGGTCCGGTGCGGCGCCCCCAAGCATCGCCGAAGTGCGGCATACTGGGGCGCCGTGTGTGGACTGCTGGCGTTCGTGGCCGATCCGGCCGTCCTGAACGACCAAGCGACCGGCCCCGGCTCTGCCGGTGCCGATGATGCGATTGCCGCGGCGCATGCGGCCCGGGCCGACAGCGCCATTGCCGGCGCGTCGCATCTGATGCGCCATCGTGGGCCCGACGAGCCGGGCACCTGGACGGATCCGGGAGCCGACGGATCGGTCGTGTTCGGTTTCAACCGGCTCTCGATCATCGACCTCGCGCATTCGCATCAGCCGCTGCGCTGGGGGCCACCCGAGGCGCCCGACCGCTACGTCCTGGTGTTCAACGGCGAGATCTACAACTACCTCGAGCTGCGCGACGAACTGGCCGCCCATGGCGCCGTCTTCGCCACCGACGGTGACGGCGAGGCCATCGTCGCCGGCTACCACCACTGGGGCACCGACGTGTTGACGCGGCTGCGCGGCATGTTCGCCTTCGCATTGTGGGACACCGTCACCCGCGAATTACTTTGCGCCCGAGACCCTTTCGGTATCAAGCCGCTGTTCATGGCGACCGGCACCGGCGGCACGGCGGTGGCCAGCGAGAAGAAGTGCCTGCTGGATCTGGTCGATTTGGTGGGGTTCGACACCGCGATCGACACCCGAGCCGTCCAGCACTACACCGTCCTGCAGTACGTGCCGGAGCCCGAGACGCTGCACCGCGGGGTGCGCCGGCTCGAATCCGGCTGCTACGCGCGGATCCGGCCCGGGGTGCCGCCGCAGATCACCCGCTATTTCGTGCCCCGATTCGCCGCGGTGCCGATGACCCGCGACACCGAGCAGGCCCGCTACGACGAGATCACCGCGGTGCTCGAGGACTCGGTGGCCAAGCACATGCGCGCCGACGTCACCGTCGGGGCGTTCCTGTCCGGCGGTATCGACTCCACCGCGATCGCGGCGCTGGCCATCCGGCACAACCCCCGGCTGATCACGTTCACGACGGGATTCGAGCGTGAGGGATTCTCCGAGATCGACGTCGCGGTGGCCTCGGCCGAGGCGATCGGTGCCCGCCACATCGCCAAGGTGGTCAGCGCCGGCGAGTTCGTCGCTGCCCTGCCCGAGATCGTCTGGTATCTCGACGAGCCGGTCGCCGATCCGGCGCTGGTCCCGCTGTTCTTCGTCGCGCGCGAGGCCCGCAAACACGTCAAGGTGGTGCTCTCCGGCGAGGGCGCCGACGAGTTGTTCGGCGGATACACGATCTATCGAGAGCCGTTGTCGCTGAAGCCCTTTGATTATCTGCCGCGATCGCTGCGGCGTTCGGTCGGCAAGATGAGTAAACCGCTGCCCGACGGCATGCGCGGCAAGAGCCTGCTGCATCGCGGTTCGCTGACCCTCGAGGAGCGCTACTACGGCAACGCCCGCAGCTTCTCCGATGCGCAGCTGCGCGACGTCTTGCCCGGGTTCCGCGAGGAGTGGACGCACACCGACGTGACGGCCTCGGTGTACGCCGAATCGACGGGCTGGGACCAGGTGGCCCGTATGCAGCATGTCGACCTGTTCACCTGGCTACGCGGCGACATTCTGGTCAAGGCCGACAAGATGACGATGGCCAACTCGCTGGAGCTACGGGTGCCGTTCCTGGACCCGGAGGTGTTCGCCGTCGCGTCCCGGTTGCCCGTGGAGGCGAAGATCACCCGCACGACCACCAAGTACGCCCTGCGGCGAGCGTTGGAACCCGTCGTCCCCGCGCATGTGCTGCATCGGCCCAAACTCGGGTTTCCGGTTCCCATTCGGCATTGGTTGCGCGCCGGCGAGCTGCTGGAGTGGGCCTACGCGATGGTCGACTCCTCGCAGGCCGGTCATTTGGTCGACGTCGCCGCGGTGCGCCGGATGCTCGACGAACACCGCAGCGGCATCAGCGATCACAGCCGCCGGCTATGGACGGTGCTGATCTTCATGCTCTGGCACGCGATCTTCGTCGAGCAGAGCGTGGTGCCCCAGATCGGCGAGCCGCAATACCCAGTGCAGCTCTAGTCACTGGCGCGAGCAACGCGAATCGCACTCCGCGGACCTCCCGCGTGCGATCTGCGTCTGCTCGGCAACTAGGTCAGCACCGCGGCGATCTCGGCGGCCGCCTCGTCGCCGTAGGCGTCCGCCAACCGGCTCTTGGCGACCTCGCGGTCCCACTTCCACTCCTGCGTGCCGGTCGACTCCAGCACCAGCACCGCCACCAGTGAGCCCAGCTGCGCGGCGCGCTCCAGGCTCAGCCCGGCGCTGCGCCCGGTGAGGAAGCCGGCCCGGAACGCGTCGCCGACCCCGGTGGGGTCGGTCTGGCTGTTCTCGGGCACCACGCCGACGTGGGTGGTGGTGCCGTCGCGATCCACGATGTCGACGCCCTTGGCGCCGAGCGTGGTCACCCGCAGGTCGACCTTGCCCAGCACATCGGCCTCTGACCAGCCGGTCTTGTTGAGCAGCAGCTCCCACTCGTAGTCGTTGGTGAACAAGTAGGCCGCCCCGTCGATCAGCTTGTTGATCTCGTCCCCGGACAGGCGGGGCAGCTGCTGGGACGGGTCGGCGGCGAAAGCCAAGCCGAGCTTCCGGCACTCCTCGGTGTGCACCACCATGGCGTCGGGGTCGTTGGCCCCGACGATGACCAGATCCGGCTTGCCGACCGACGACACGACGTCGGCGAGCTTGATGTTGCGGGCCTCCGACATGGCGCCGGGATAGAACGACGCGATCTGGGCCATGTCCTCGTCGGTGGTGCAGGTGAACCGGGCGGTGTGCGCGGTCTTGGAGATCAGCACGTTCTCGCAGTTGACCCCGTGGCGCTCCAGCCATTCGCGGTATTCGCCGAAGTCGTCGCCCGCCGCGCCGACCAGCGCGACGTCACCACCCAGCACGCCGATGGCGAAGGCGATGTTGCCCGCCACGCCCCCACGATGAATCACCAGGTCGTCGACCAGGAAACTCAGCGAAACCTTCTGCAGATGCTCGGCCAGCAGGTGCTCGGAAAACCGGCCGGGAAAACGCATCAGGTTATCGGTCGCAATCGAACCAGTCACCGCGATCGTCACGAAATCTCCACCCTTCATCGGTAAGCGCGTCCAGCCTACCCACGCGTTTCGACCACCGTTGCGTCCGCAGTCGGCGAAAGGTGGTGCGCTAGCCTGCCTAGGGAACTCACTCAAGTCGCCGGGACCGAATACGCGGGCGGTACCCGCTCGTGGTCCCGACAACCACCGTAGGAGAACCAGAATGGGCGGTCCGCACTCGCCGAACCACACTGTCGGCGGCGACGGACCCGTCCCCTACAACGAGCCCCAGGCCGTCGACTTCCCGCACGAACCCCCCGGGGTACCACCTGGCTACCCGAAACGCCGTTCACCACGGCGGTTGATCATCGGGATTCTGGTGGCCATCGCACTGGTAGCCGCGATGACGGCGGCGATTGTGTACGGGGTCCGCACGAATGGGGCCAACACCGGTGCCGCGTTCTCCGAAGCATCGGCCAAAACGGCGGTTCAGGGCTACCTGGACGCGCTCGAGAGCCGCAACACCGACGAGATCGCCCGCAACGCGCTCTGCGGCCTGTACGAGGGCGTGCGCGACCGGCGGTCCGATCAGGCCCTGGCCAAGTTGAGCAGCGACGCGTTTCGCAAGCAGTTCTCGCAGGTCCAGCTGACCTCGATCGACAAGATCGTGTACTTGTCGCAATACCAGGCTCAGACGCTGTTCACCATGCAGGTGTCGCCGGCCACCGGCGGCGCGATGCGCGGGCAGGTCCAGGGTGTCGCGCAGCTGCTGTTCCAGCGCGGCGAGATCTTGGTGTGCTCGTACGTGCTGCGTACCGGGGGCTCGTACTAGCCCCCGGTCACTAGCCGTTGCGGGTCAGTTGAACGAGTCCCCACAGGCGCAGGAGCCGGTGGCGTTCGGGTTGTCGATGGTGAAGCCCTGCTTCTCGATGGTGTCGACGAAGTCGATCGATGCGCCTTCGATATAGGGCGCGCTCATCCGGTCCACCGTCAGCTTCACGCCGCCGAAGTCGGCGATCAGGTCGCCGTCCAGCGTCCGGTCGTCGAAGAACAGGTTGTAGCGCAGCCCAGCGCACCCGCCGGGCTGGACCGCGATCCGCAGCGCCAGGTCGTCGCGGCCCTCCTGGTCCAGCAGGGACTTCGCCTTGATCGCGGCGGCCTCGGTGAGGATGGCGCCGTGGGTCTTGGCGGTCGTCTCGTTTTCCACCGTCATTAGTTCTCCTACATGCCTGTTGTTGGGTGGGTGCCCGGGCACCCGAACCACGCGGGGTAAACCCACTGCCTCAACGGTACCTTGCAGGACCGCTATTCCCGAGTCGCGCCGCTACCTGTGACGCTAATCCCATCAGCTGATTTGCCGCATCCGCCAGCGCCAATCCCACCGAGCCGGCGTATTCGGCCATGGACAGCGCCGACATGATGCCCGCCGATCGCACTGCGGATTTCTCCAGGCCGACCTGACCGGCCAGCACAATCACCGGAATTCGCAGCGGGCCGGCCGCGTCCGCGAGCGAGCCGACCACCTTTCCGTGCAGGGACTGCTCGTCGAACGTGCCTTCGCCGGTGACGATCATGTCCGCCGTCTCGAGGTCCTCGTCCAGGTGGGTGTGTTCGGCGATGATCGCCGCGCCGGACTCGCAGCGGCCCCCGAGCGCGAGCAGCCCCGCGCCGATACCACCGGCGGCGCCGGCCCCCGGCTCGGAGCTCACATCCCGTCCGGCCACTGCTTCCAGTTGCAGCGCCCACGCCTCGAGGCGGACTTCGAGTGCCGCGACGGTGACCGTGTCCGCGCCCTTCTGCGGCCCGAACACCCGGGCCGCGCCCCACGGCCCCACCAGCGGATATTCGGTGTCCGAGGCGGCGATCAGCTCGACATCGGCCAGTTGCCGACGAGCGCCTTCCAGGCCGCCGAGCTCGGCGATCATTCCTTGCCCGCCGTCAGTGCACGCGCTGCCGCCCAGCCCGACCACGATTCGCGTCGGCCCGGACCGTAGCGCCTCCGTGATGAGCTGTCCGACTCCCCTGCTGTGCGCGGTCAGCGCGGTCTCCGGGTCGACCGGACGGCCAAGCAAGGCCAGGCCGCACGCCTGCGCACATTCCAGGTAGGCGGTCGCCGACTCGGGATCCCACACCCACTCCGCGTCCACCGTCGTGTCCAGCGGCCCGATCACCCGGATGCGCCGCTTCTCCCCCAGCCGATTGGCCAGCACCTCGATGAAACCCGGACCGCCGTCGGATTGCGGGGCAACGATGAACTGGTCGCCCGGACGGGACCGGGTCCAGCCGGTCGCGATGGCGGCGGCAGCTTCTACCGCCGAGAGGCTGTCGCCGTAGCAATCCGGGGCCACCAGCACCCGCATGGCGGGCAATTGCAGGCGACCCGGAGAGAGACCAGCGGGAACGTCATCCGTGGCCATCGAGCCGTCATCCATTACCCGTAGCCGTTCATCACAGTTAAGGGTAGGTGCAAGTATCGCGCGGGCGCAGAGCTATGGCGATGCCTGACGGGGCCATGCGGGAACCGGGTCGACTGCGAAGTAACCTGGCGGTTGTGAAGCTGTTGGGCCGTAAGAAAACCCATGCGGAGGTCCTGGAAGGCGATCTCGTGGCACCGGCTGCGTCCGACGCCGCCCCGGACGCGGCGCCTCGTGCACCGCGCCGAACCGACCCCAAGGGCCGGCCGACGCCCAAACGCGACGAGGCCCGACGGAATACGAAGAAGGGCCCGGTTGCGCCGGCGCCCCTGACGTCGTCCGAGGCGCGGGCCCGCCGCAAGACTCTGGCCGGCCCCAAACTCAGCCGCGAGGAGCGCAAGGCCGAACGCACTGCGGGCCGGGCCCGGATGACGGATCGCCGGGAACGCATGATGGCCGGCGACGAGGACTACCTGCTGCCGCGCGACCAAGGTCCGATACGCCGTTATGCGCGCGATGTGGTGGATTCCCGGCGCAACGTGCTCGGCCTGTTCATGCCGTCGACGCTGGCTCTGCTGTTCGTCATGTTCGCCGTTCCGCAGCTGCAGCTTTACATCTCTCCCGCGATGCTGTTGATCACCGCGGTCATGGGCGTCGACGGTGTGATCCTGGGCCGAAAGGTCAGTCGGCTGGTCGATGCGAAATTCCCGAGCAACACCGAAAGTCGTTGGAAGCTTGGCCTTTACGTCGCCGGCCGGGCTTCGCAGATACGCCGGATGCGCGCGCCCCGGCCCAAAGTTGAGCGCGGCAGCAGTGTCGATTGACCGTTGCCGGAAAGCCTTCTGACCCCAGTGCGCACCCTGGTGCTTGGCGGGATCAGGTCGGGCAAATCCGAGTGGGCCGAGGAAGCCATCGCCAAGTCATTGTCAACCGGGCAGCCGGTCCGTTACCTGGCCCCCGGGCCGGACGGCCAGGCCGATGGGGACTGGGCCCGCCGGGTCGCGCAACATCGCGTCCGTCGGCCCGCGCACTGGTCGACGGTCGAAACCCAGGACATCACAACCGAGTTGCGGCAGTCGCCGGATACCCCGACCCTCGTCGACGACCTCGGCGCCTGGCTGACCGGCACGCTGGATCACCACCAGGCGTGGGAGAACGGATCGGTGGCAGCCCCGGTCCAGGAGATGCTCAGCGCGATCGGCGCGTTTGAAGCCACCCTGGTGCTCGTCAGCCCCGAGGTCGGGTTGACCGTGGTGCCCGCCACCGCATCCGGCCGTAGGTTTGCCGACGAACTGGGCTCACTCAACCAGCGCGTCGCGGCGTTGTGCGACCGGGTGGTGCTGGTGGTGGCCGGTCAGCCGGTATCGATCAAACCGCCGGTGGTGTGATGGAATTCACGCCGATCTCGCCGCCCGATGCGTCGGCTGCCGCGGCTGCTCGCGCGCGCCAGGACACGCTGACCAAGCCGCGCGGCGCGCTGGGCCGTCTGGAGGACCTGTCGGTCTGGATCGCGTCGTGCCAGGGACACTGCCCGCCACGGCAGTTTGAGCGCGCGCGGGTGGTGGTGTTCGCCGGTGACCACGGTGTGGCCCGGTCCGGGGTGTCGGCCTACCCGCCGGAGGTGACCGCCCAGATGGTCGCCAACATCGACGCCGGCGGGGCGGCGATCAATACGCTGGCCGCGATCGCCCACGCGACGGTGCGCATCGCTGACCTTGCGGTCGACGCCGATCCGTTGTCGGAGCAGATCGGCGCCCACAAGGTGCGGCGCGCCAGCGGCGATATCGCCGTGCAGGACGCGTTGACCGACGATGAGACGGCCAGCGCGATCGCGGCGGGCCAACAGATCGCCGACGAGGAGGTCGATGCGGGCGCCGACCTGCTCATCGCCGGCGACATGGGCATCGGAAACACCACCGCGGCAGCGGTTCTGGTGGCGGCGCTGACCAACGCCGAGCCGGTCGTGGTGGTCGGCTTCGGGTCGGGGATCGACGACGCGGGCTGGGCACGCAAGACGGCCATAGTCCGCGATGCCTTGTTCCGGACGCGGCAGGTACTGCCCGACCCGGTCGCGTTGCTGCGCTCTTGCGGCGGTGCGGATCTGGCTGCGATCGCGGGCTTTTGCGCGCAAGCCGCGGTGCGGCGTACTCCCCTGCTGCTCGACGGCATGGCGGTGACGGCCGCGGCCTTGGTCGCCGAACGGCTGGCGCCGGGCGCGCGGCAGTGGTGGCAAGCGGGCCACCGTTCCACCGAGCCGGGTCATACGCTGGCGCTGGCGGCGCTCGAGTTGGACCCGATTCTGGACCTGCGTATGCGGCTGGGCGAGGGCACCGGCGCGACGCTGGCGCTGCCGGTGCTGCGCGCCGCGGTGGCCACGCTGTCGTCGATGGCGACGTTCACCCAGGCCGGTGTCTCCACCGGGCCCGATGATGCTCCTGAACCGGCTTCCACACTGTGATTCGTTCGCTGGCAACGGCTTTCGCGTTCGCAACGGTGTTGCCGGTGCCGGTTGCGGACGACGCCCCGATGGGCCGCGGCGCGATGACCGCACTACCGGTGGTCGGCGCGGCCCTGGGCGCGCTGGCCGCGGGTGTCACGTGGGCCGGGGCGCTGGCCTTCGGCGTGTCCAGCCCGCTGCCGGGATTGCTTGCGGTGGCAGCACTTTTGCTCGGCACCCGTGGACTGCACATCGACGCCGTCGCCGATACGGCCGACGGGCTGGGCTGCTACGGGCCGCCGCCGCGCGCACTGGCGGTGATGCGCGACGGGTCGACGGGACCATTTGGTGTCGCGGCCGTCGTGCTGGTGATCACGTTGCAGGGATTGGCATTTTCGGCGCTCGGCGTGAGCTGGCAACACGGGCTTCCCGCGATCATCGTGGCGGTCGTTGCCGGCCGAGTGACCGCCGTGCTGGCCTGCCGCCGTTCGGTACCGGCGGCCGACGGTAGCGCCCTGGGCGTTCAGGTCGCCGGCACCCAGCCCATCCCGGTGGTCGCGGGCTGGATCGCGGTGCTGCTTGGGGTTTCGCTGGTGGCGGGTCCGCGACCGTGGCAGGGGCCGGCCGCGGTGTTGGTGGCGGTGTGCTGCGGCGCGGTCCTGGTCGGGCACTGCGTGCGCCGCTTCGGCGGCATCAGCGGCGATGTGCTGGGCGCCGCTATCGAACTGACCACGACGGTCAGCGCCGTGGCGCTTGCGGCGTTGGTCCGCTTCTAGCCGGAATGGCGCTAGCCGAGACGGGACATCCAGCCGTGGGTGTCGGCGAAGGTGCCGCGCTGAATGCCGGTCAGCGTGTCGCGCAGCGCCATCGTCACTTCACCCGGTTGGCCGTCGGCGATGGTGAACTCGGTGTCGGCGTACTTCACCCGCGCGACCGGCGTGATGACGGCGGCTGTGCCGCAGGCGAATACCTCGGTGATCTCCCCCGCGGTGGCCTTCTTCTGCCACTCGTCGATATCGATTTTGCGCTCTTCGACGGTAAATCCGGCGTCAATCGCCAACTGCAGCAACGAATCCCGCGTAATGCCGGGCAGCAGCGAGCCGGACAGCTCCGGAGTGACCAGCCGCGACGACCCGCCGCTGCCCAGCACGAAGAACAGGTTCATGCCGCCCATCTCTTCGACGAAGCGACGCTCGACGGCATCCAGCCAGACCACTTGGTCGCAACCGTTTTCCGCGGCTTCGGCCTGAGCCACCAGCGACGCGGCATAGTTGCCGCCGAACTTGGCCGCGCCGGTACCGCCAGGGCAGGCTCGCACGTAATCCGTTGACACCCAGACGTCCACGGGGTTGATGCCGTTCTTGAAATACGCGCCCGCCGGTGAACCGATCAGCAGGTACCGGTAGTGCTTGGCCGGCCGTACTCCCAGTCCGGGCTCGGTCGCGAAGATGAACGGCCGCAGATACAGCGCCTCTTCGCCGCCGGCCCGGGGCACCCATTCGCTGTCGACGGCGATGAGCTGGCGCAGTGATTCGATGAAGAGCTCTTCGGGCAGCTCGGGGATCGCGATACGCCGCGCCGACGAGCACATCCGGGCGGCGTTGGCGTCCGGGCGAAACGACACGACCGAGCCGTCGGCCCAGCGGTACGCCTTCAGTCCCTCGAACACCTCTTGCGCGTAGTGCAGCACGATCGCCGACGGGTCCAGCTGAATCGGGCCGTACGGAATCACCCGCCCGTTGTGCCAGCCCTGGCCGTCGGAGTAGTCGATCGACACCATGTGGTCGGTGAAGAATTTGCCGAAACCGGGGTCGGCCAGGATCGATTCACGTTCAACGCCGGAAGCGGGATTAGACGCGCGTTGAACGGTGAACTCGAGAAGGCCGCTCGTCATGCGCCGATTGTATATGCGCGTGCCAACGGGTTTTTGCCGCGTGAAGGGGCGGCGGCTAGCGGGTTTTCAGCTCGACGAACGGCGGACGCACCACTTCGCACTCGGCGGCGCGACCGCGGACGTCCACGGTGACCTGCTGGCCGTCTTCGACCCCCGCGTCGGTGTCGATCAACGCGAGCGCGATGCCGGCCTGCAGCGTCGGCGAAAACGTCCCGGATGTGGTGACCCCGACCGGTTTATCCCCGGCGAGCACCGTCAGCCCGGGCCGCAACACACCGCGGCCCAGCATCCGCAGACCGCGCAGCAGCCGTCGCGGCCCCGCCGACTTCTCGGCCAGCAGCGCATCACGGCCGAAGAACGCATCCTTCTTCCAGCCGATCGCCCAGCCGCAGCGGGCCTGCAGCGGTGAAATGTCGAGCGACAGCTCGTGCCCGTGTAGCGGGTAACCCATTTCGGTGCGCAGCGTGTCACGGGCCCCCAGGCCGGCCGGTTCGCCGCCGGCCTCTGAGACCGCCGTCGCCAGCGCGTCGAACACCACACCCGCGGACTTCCAGGGCGGCAACAGTTCGTAGCCGTGCTCGCCGGTGTAGCCGGTGCGGCAGACGCGCACCGGCACGCCGGAATATTCGGCGTCGGCGTACCCCATGTAATCCATGCCGGTCGGCAGCCCCAGCTCGGCGAGCACGTCGGACGATCGCGGACCCTGGACCGCCAGAACGGCGTAGTTGCGGTGCTCGTCGGTGATCGTCAGGCCGGCCGGTGCCGCGGCCTGCAGCGCCTCGACCACGGCGGCGGTGTTGGCGGCATTGGGCACCAGAAAGATCTCGTCGTCGTCGACGTAGTAGGCGATCAGGTCGTCGATGACGCCACCGGATTCGTTGCAGCACAGTGTGTATTGAGCCTTGCCCGGCGTGATACGGCCCAGGTCGTTGGTCAGCGCGGAGTTGACGAACTGCGCGGCACCCGGTCCGCGGATCAGCGCCTTGCCGAGGTGGCTGACGTCGAACAGGCCGACCGCGTTGCGGGTCGCATTGTGCTCACTGACCGTGCCTGCATAAGACACCGGCATCAGCCAGCCGCCGAACTCGGCAAAACTGGCGCCCAACTCACGATGGCGGTCTTCCAGTGGTCCCGTTAGCAGTTCCGGCGCATCGCTCACGACGTCTCACCCTAGTGGCACACTTTGATAGGTGATCGATCCGCTGGACTCCGACGCGCTTGAGGCCGCGGGAATCGCCAACCCACACGAGCGGGCCGACCTGATCAAGTATCTGGACGACCTTGGCTTCACGGTCGAAGAAATGGTCGAAGCCGAACTCCGCGGCCGGCTGTTCGGCCTGGCCGGTGATGTTCTGTCGTGGTCGGGGCGCCCGATCTACACGTTGCAGACCGCGGCCGAGGAACTCGGGATAGCAGCCGAGGACGTCGCGCGCGCCTGGGCTTTGCTCGGCCTGACTGTCGCCGGTCCCGATATTCCGGTGCTGAGCCAGGCCGACGTCGACGCCCTGGCAACCTGGCTCGCGCTCAAGGCGGTGGTCGGCCCGGACGGCGCGTTGGGCCTGTTGCGGGTGCTGGGCGCCTCCATGGCCAGGCTCGCCGAGGCCGAGGCGACGATGATCCGCGCCGGAACGCCGGACATTCTGATGACCCACACCCGCGACGAGTTCGCCACGGCGCAGGCGTACCGCGCAGTCGCGGAGTTCATCCCCCGACTCGGGGCATTGATCGACACCGTCCACCGACACCACCTGATCAGCGCCCGGACCTACTTCGAGGGTGTCCTGCGCGACACGTCGTCGTCGGTGGTGTGCGGCGTTGGTTTTGCGGATCTGTCCGGCTTCACGGCGTTGACGCAGGCGCTGACGCCGGCGGAGTTGTCGTACATGCTCAACGAGTTCGCCGGCACCGTCTCCGACGTGGTGCATGCCGACGGCGGCCGGGTGGTGAAGTTCATCGGCGACGAGGTGATGTGGGTGAGTTCGTCGCCCGAGGCGCTGGTGCGGGCGGCGGTTGATCTCGTCGAGCACCCCTCGGCGCGCGAGGAGGGGCTGCAGGTCCGCGCCGGTCTGGCGTTCGGCACCGTCGTGGCCATCAACGGGGACTACTTCGGCAACCCGGTCAACCTGGCCGCCCGCCTCGTTGCCGCAGCGGCGCCAGAACAGATCCTGGCCACCTCCGAGCTGCGTGACGCATTGCCCGACTGGCCCGCGGTCGCCCGGGGCCCGTTGACACTCAAGGGTTTTGATGCCCCGGTCACCGCGTTCGATCTGCACGCGGGGACGTAGCCGATCCAAGCCCAACCCCAGTGACTAGGGTAATTACGCGTGAGCACCGAACCCGGATACCAGGCCCCTTCCGTCACTGTCGCCACGTCGCTACCCAAACGCGGCGCGGGTTCGTCGGTATTGCTCGTGCCGGTCGTCTCGACCGGTGACGAAGACCGGCCGGGCGCGACCGTTGTCTCCGCCGAGGCATTCCTGCCCGCCGAAGCGGTCGCCGAGATCGAGGCCGGCCTGCAAGCGCTGGAGGCCACCGGCGCCAGCGAACAGGTACACCGGCTGGTGGTGCCCTCACTTCCGGTGGCCAGCGTGCTCACGATCGGCCTGGGCAAGGCGCGATCCGATTGGTCTGCCGACACCATCCGGCGTGCCTCCGGTGTGGCCGCGCGTTCACTTGGCGGCGCCGAAACGGTGATCACCACGCTTGCCGAGTTGCCCGGTGACGATGTCGGCTCCGCCGCCGTCGAAGGCCTGATCCTGGGCAGCTACCGGTTCACCGCGTTCCGCAGCGGTAAGACCGCGCCCAAAGACAAGGGGCTGAGCAAGATCACCGTGCTCGCTACCGACAAGGACGCCAAGAAGCAGGCCGCCCACGGTGCGGCCGTCGCGGCCGCGGTCGCCACCGCTCGCGACTTCGTCAACACCCCGCCCAGCCACCTCTTTCCCGCCGAATTCGCCAAGCGCGCAAAGGCTTTGGGTGAATCCGTCGGACTTGAAGTGGAAGTGCTCGACGACAAGGCGCTGCAAAAAGCCGGCTACGGCGGGATCATCGGCGTCGGGCAGGGATCGTCGCGGCCACCGCGGCTGGTGCGACTGATCCATCGCGGTTCGAAGCTGGCCAAGAAAGCGAAGCAGGCCAAGACGGTGGCCCTGGTCGGCAAGGGCGTCACCTTCGACACCGGCGGCATCTCGATCAAGCCTGCCGCCTCAATGCATTACATGACCTCGGACATGGGCGGTGCCGCCGCGGTGATCGCGACGGTCACGCTGGCCGCGCAGCTCGAGCTACCGATCGACGTGATCGCCACCGTGCCGATGGCCGAGAACATGCCGTCGTCGACGGCGCAGCGCCCCGGCGACGTGCTGACGCAGTACGGCGGCATCACGGTCGAGGTGCAGAACACCGACGCCGAGGGCCGGCTCATCCTGGCCGACGCCATCGTGCGGGCATGCGAGGACAACCCGGACTACCTGATCGAGACGTCCACGCTGACCGGTGCGCAGACGGTCGCCCTGGGCGCCCGCATCCCCGGGGTGATGGGCAGCGACGAGTTCCGCGACCGGGTCGCGGCGATCTCGCAGAGGGTGGGCGAAAACGGTTGGCCGATGCCACTGCCCGACGACCTGAAGGACGACCTGAAGTCCCAGGTGGCCGACCTGTCCAATATCAGCGGTCAGCGCTTCGCCGGCATGCTGGTGGCCGGGGTGTTCCTGCGCGAGTTCGTCGCCGACGGGGTGGGCTGGGCGCACATCGACGTTGCCGGACCGGCCTACAACACCGGCAGCCCGTGGGGGTACTCCCCGAAGGGCTCCACCGGTGTACCGACCCGGACGATGTTCGCGGTGCTGGAGGATATCGCCGAGCATGGCTGAGACTGCGCGGGTTTAGACCACCGACGCCGCGGCTAACCTGCCTACCGATCGGTACTCGACGGGAGGCGAATCATGACGGTTCGACGGTTGATCCTCGGTGTGGCCGCCGTGCTTCTGGTAGCCGGTGTGATCGGGCTTTTGGTGCCGGTGTCGGTGTCGGACGGCAATGGCAGTTCCATTGGCTGCGGCAATGCGGTCGTCGCGGATCTCACCGCGGCGCGCAACGCGAACGACAAGAGCGTGGCCAACATTCCGATCGTCAACCAATTCGTGCCGCACACCGACTATGTGGCGCTGTGCGAATCGTCGCTGGGAAGCCGGCGTACGTGGACCATCCCGGTGACCGTCGTCGCACTCATTGGGATCGCCGGTGCACTGTTGGTGCGCCGTGAAGGCGTGCCCGCGGCCTGAGCCGGTCTAGATCACCCGGAATCGCGCGGTGCTGCGTAGCGCCTGCGGCAACAGCCGCGAAACGCCATAGAGCGCATAGGCTTCCGGCGCTACCGGCCGGATCGGCTTGTTCTTCTGGACCGCGGACAAGATCGCGTCGGCGACCTTGTCCGGCCCGTAACGACGCAGCGCGAACATCTTGCCCAGCTGTCCCCGCCGACCGTCGACCTGCTCATCCTGCTTGCCGCCGGGCGCGTCGAACCGGGTGGTGTTGATGATGTTCGTGTCGATCACACCGGGGCAGATCGTGGTGAGCCCCACGTCGGCGGCGTCGAGTTCGGCACGCAGGCAGTCGGAGAACATGAAGCTCGCCGCCTTGGAGGTGCAGTAAGCGTTCAGCGATTGCAGCGGGGCGTAGGCGGCCATCGACGACACATTGACGATGTGGCCGCCAGTGCCGCGCTCGACCAGGCGCCGCCCGAACGCCCGGCTGCCGTTGACCACGCCGCCGAGATTGACGTCGATCACCCGGTCGAACTGTTCGGCGGGGGTGTCCAGGAACTGACCGGCCTGCCCGATGCCCGCGTTGTTGACCACGATGTCGGGCACGCCGTGTTCGGCGCTGACCCGCTCGGCGAAGGCCTCGACCGCGTCGGTGTCGGACACGTCCAGGACGTAGGAGTGCGCGATCCCACCACGTGCGGTGATCTCGGCCGCGGTCTCCTTGACGGCGGCTTCGTCGATGTCGCTGACGACCAGCTCGGCGCCCTCCCGGGCGAACGCGTATGCGGTCTCCCGCCCGATTCCGCTGCCGGCGCCGGTGACCGACACCAGGGTGTCGCCGAAGGACCCGCGGGGACGGCCTACCTGCGCGCGCAGCAGCGCACGGCTGGGCGCTTTGCCGTCGGCCAGGTCGGCGAAGTCGTGCACCGCCGCGGCCATCACCTGCGGGTGTGACATCGGAGAAAAGTGACCGGCCTTGATGTCGCGCCGCCACAGCCGCGGCACCCACCGCGCGGTCGCGTCGTAGCCATACGGCCGGACGTACTTGTCGCGGGTGTTGACGATCAGCTGCACCGGCACGTCGATGACGCTGATGCCCTGGCCGCGACCGGAGAACGAACGAAAGTAATTGGCGGGATAGGTTTTTACCGAGCTGGCCGCATCCCTGGCGAAGTTGGCGGAGTGATGGATCTGCTCATCGGGAATGTTATCGACGGCATTGCGCCGCAGCGCGGGGACGGACAAAGCCGCCCGAAGCAACAGCGGTGCCAGCACCGGGATCGAGAACAAGATCATGTAGGTGAGTCGCAACGCCTGGCTGATCGAGCGGGCAAACCGTCGCGGGCGCCACGGTTGGCGCAAACCGGTGAAGATGTAGTCGACCAGTTGCTCCTGGCTCGGGCCGGACACCGACGTGAACGAGGCGACCCGGTCGCCGGCACCCGGCCGTTTCAGGTACTCCCAGATACCCACCGAACCCCAGTCGTGGGCCAGCACGTGCACGGGGCCGCCGGGGCTCAGCTCAGCTGTCACCGCGGCGAAGTCGTCGGCGAAGCGAGCCATCGTGTACGCCGAGACCGGTTTGGGGGCCGCCGACAGGCCGACACCGCGGTTGTCGTAGCGGATGATCCGGAACCGCTCGGCCAGCAGCGGAACGACCCCGTCCCACAACACGTGCGAATCCGGAAAGCCGTGCACCAGCACGACCGTGGGACCGTCGGGGTTGCCTTCTTCGTAGACCGCGATGCGGACGTCGTCCGCGCTATCGACGAACTGTTGGGGTGCCTGTGTCGCCGGCATCGGATCTCCGCCTCCCCGCGATTTAGCTGTGACTACCAGTCGGCCACACCGTAGCAAGCGGGTCAGCCCTGGATGCGTGCCGACGCAGAGGCAATGACAGGATAGTTTTGACGTCAACTCGCAGTACACCACGGTGTGGTAAGTCAGATGTCGACCTGCCCCGACCCACGAGCAATCGAGGAGTCAAAAGAGATGGCCTTCTCTGTCCAGATGCCGGCACTCGGTGAGAGCGTCACCGAGGGGACGGTCACCCGCTGGCTCAAGCAGGAAGGCGACACGGTCGAACTCGACGAACCGCTCGTCGAAGTGTCGACCGACAAGGTCGACACCGAAATCCCGTCGCCCGCCGCGGGTGTGTTGACCAAGATCGTCGCCCAGGAGGACGACACCGTCGAGGTCGGCGGCGAGTTGGCCGTCATCGGCGACTCGTCTGAAGGCGGCGCCTCCGAAGCGCCCGCGCAGGCGCCGAGCCAACCTGCCGCCGAATCCGCGCCGGAGCCGGAGCCCGCTCCGCGGCCCAGCCGGAACCCGCTCCCGCGGCCCAGCCGGAGCCCGAGCGCCAGCCCGAACCCGCAGCACAGGCCGCCCCACAGGGCGAGGGCAGCTCGACGCCGGTGCTGATGCCCGAGCTCGGCGAGTCCGTCACCGAGGGCACCGTGACTCGCTGGCTCAAGAAAGTCGGCGATTCGGTCCAGATCGACGACGCGCTGGTGGAGGTGTCCACCGACAAGGTCGATACCGAGATTCCGTCACCGGTAGCCGGAGTCCTGCTCAGCATCACCGCCGACGAGGATGCCACCGTGCCGGTCGGCGGTGAGTTGGCCCGGGTCGGCTCCAGTGCCGGCGCTGCGTCTGCTCCGCCGCCGCCCGCCCCCAAGCCGGAGCCCAAGCCCGAACCGGCACCCCAGCCCAAGGCCGAGGCCCCACCGCAGCCTGCCGCCAAACCCGCTCCCGCACCGGAGCCCAAGCCGCAGCCCAAGCCCGAGCCGCGCCGGCTCCGAAGGCCGAACCGTCCCAGCCGGCGGCGCAGGCCCAGGGCTCGGATTCAGACGGCGCCCCGTACGTGACCCCGCTGGTGCGGAAACTGGCCACCGAAAACAACATCGACCTCACCGCGGTGAAGGGCACCGGGGTTGGTGGCCGCATCCGCAAGCAGGACGTACTGGCCGCCGCACAGCAGAAGCAAGAGGCCGCGAAGGCGCCCGCCCCGGCCGCGGCGACTCCCGCACCGGCAGCCCAAGCTCCCGCGGCGGCGCCCACTCCGGCACCCGCGCTGGCGCACTTGCGCGGCACCACGCAAAAGGCCAGCCGGATCCGCCAGATCACCGCCAAGAAGACTCGCGAGTCCCTGCAGGCCACTGCTCAGCTCACCCAGACCCACGAGGTCGACATGACCAAGATCGTCGGGCTGCGGGCCAGGTCCAAGACGGCGTTCGCCGAGCGCGAGGGGGTGAATCTGACCTACCTGCCGTTCATCGCCAAGGCGGTGATCGACGCGCTGAAGATTCACCCCAACGTCAACGCCAGCTACAACGAGGACTCCAAGGAGATCACCTACTACGACGCCGAGCACCTCGGCTTCGCCGTCGACACCGACCAGGGCCTGCTCTCCCCCGTCGTCCACAACGCCGGCGACCTGTCGCTGGCCGGGCTGGCCCGCGCGGTCGCCGACATCGCCGACCGCGCCCGGTCGGGCAACCTGAAGCCGGACGAGTTGTCCGGCGGCACTTTCACCATCACCAACATCGGCAGCCAGGGCGCGTTGTTCGACACCCCGATCCTGGTTCCGCCGCAGGCCGCCATGCTCGGCACTGGCGCGATTGTCAAACGGCCGCGGGTGGTAGTCGACGACAGCGGTAACGAATCGATTGGGGTGCGCTCGATTTGCTACCTGCCTCTGACCTACGACCATCGGCTGATCGACGGGGCCGATGCCGGACGATTCCTCACCACGATCAAGCACCGGCTCGAAGAGGGAGCGTTCGAGGCCGATCTAGGGCTTTAGCAAAGTGACCACGCCCGTCGTCGCGATTGCGGGTTCGTCCGGTCTGATCGGCTCCGCCTTGGCTGCGGCCCTACGCGCCGCCGACCATCGGGTGCTGCGCATCGTGCGCCGGACACCGGCGAATTCCGATGAGCTGCACTGGAATCCCGAGAGCGGCGAGTTCGATCCCGACGCGCTTGCCGAAGTCGACGTGGTCGTCAACCTGTGCGGCGTCAACGTCGGCCAGCGCCGGTGGTCGGGTGCCTTCAAGCAGAGCCTGCGGGATAGCCGCATCACTCCCACGGAGGTGCTGGCCACCGCGGTCGCCGAAGCCGGCGTCGAAACCTTGATCAATGCCAGCGCCGTGGGTTACTACGGAAACACCAAGGACCGCGTGGTCGACGAAAATGACCGGGCGGGAACGGGTTTCCTGGCCCAGCTCTGCGAGGACTGGGAGGCCGCCACGCTGCCGGCCCAATACGGCGGTGCCCGCGTCGTGCTGGCCCGCACCGGGCTGGTGCTGGCCGCGGCGGGCGGTGCGTTGCGGCGGATGCGCCCGCTGTTCTCGGTGGGCATGGGCGCCCGGCTGGGCGGTGGCCGTCAGTACATGTCGTGGATCAGCCTGGAAGACGAAGTGCGGGCCTTGCTGTTCGCAATCTCGCATCCGTCGCTGTCGGGCCCGGTGAACATGACCGGACCCGCGCCCGTCACCAACGCCGAGTTCACCACCGCATTCGGCAGCGCGGTCAATCGTCCGACCCCGCTGATGCTGCCGGCCTTCGCGGTGCGGACCGCACTCGGAGAATTTGCCGAAGAGGGGCTGCTCGACCGGTCAGCGCGCGATCCCGTCCGCGTTGGAGCGCGCCGGTTTCCAGTTCCACCACAACACCATTGGCGAAGCGCTCGGCTACGCCACCGCCCGGCGCGACCACGACTGATTACGCGACGTCTGGATCGTCGAGGTCGTGCAGCAGTTTCTCGGGATGGCGGAAGGTGTTGGTCCGGGGTCGGCCGCGGTCTAGGTGCGGGGGCGGAATCCACTCGGTCTCGCCGTTGGCGCGTCTTCGGGTGGTCCAGCCGCGGGGCCGCAGCAGTCGGTGGTGAGGCCCGCAGGTCAGGGTGAGGTTGTCGATGTCGGTGGTATGGCATTGTGCGTAATCGGTGACGTGGTGGACTTCGCAGTAGTAGCCGCCGACGTCGCATCCGGGTGCGCTGAACAGCCACGGTCCTTGGCGTACAGCACGATTCGTTGGCCGGCCGATGCGAGTCGTTTGGTGTGATACAGCGCGACAGGTTTGGCTTTGTCGAACACGGCCAGATAGTGGTGGGCATGGCGGGCCAGGCGGATCACGTCGCACATCGGTAGCCGGGTGCCGCCGCCGGTGATTCCATGCCCGGCGGCTGCTTCCAGTTCGGTCAGAGTGGTGGTGACGATGATCGAGGCCGGCAGCCCATTGTGCTGACCGAGGTTTCCGGACGCGAGCACCGCGCGCAGGGCGGCGTTGAGCGCCGTCGTGCTGGCGTTGGGCCGCCGACGCGGACATCGTGGTCGATGGCCTCTTGCGCTGGGTGCGCCGTCCGTGCAGGGGATGTCGTCATTGGGGTTGCACATGCCGGGGGCGGCGAGTTTGGCCAACACCGCTTCTAGGCTCGCGCGGAGTTCGGGGGTCAGCCAGCCGCTCAGCGCCGACATGCCATCCGCCCCTTGCTTGCCCAGCGTGACTCCCCGCCGGTGGGCGCGGTCATCATCGCTGTAGGTGCCGTCGGGATTGAGGCAGTCGGCGAGGCGATCAGCGAGTCCGGCGAGTTGGTCGGGCCGGTATTGAGTGGCCAACCTGGCCAAATCGGCTTCGGCCTGGTCGCGGGTGGCCTGATCGATCCAGCCGGGTAGTTGGTGGTAGAAGCGGCGGACGACCGCCACATGACCGGCCCCGAGTCGCCCGGCGCGCTGAGCGGCCGCGGTCGCCGCCAACACCGGCGGAATTGGTTCACCGGTGAGCCCATGCCGCTGGCCCAAATCAGCGGCGTCGCGGACGCGCCGGGCGGCTTCGGCCCGGCTGACCAGCGTCCATTCGGCCACCGCGTGGGAGAGTTTGCCGCCGATTTCCTCCGCAGTGGCCTCCCGCGCAAGCTTGTTGATCAGTCCATGTTCGGCGGCGGGTAGGCGTCGTCGCACCTTCTCGCAGCGCTCTAGCAACGCCAAGCACTCGCGGCTGTGCAACATTTCGGAATCGAGCCCGACGACGCTATCGAGCGCCGCATCCACCACATCGAAAGCCGCCGTGAAGGCTTCCGGATCCGCAACCACACCTGAACTCATACTGCGAAACTAGCCCGACCCACCGACAAAAAATGCCACCCTGAAACCACTGAAACATAAGTGACACAAGTGATTACAGGTACAACGGCGGCCAATCGCCGATGCGCGAAGCGGGCCGCGCGATCACCCGAGTAACCTCGCGATGATGAGCTCTATCCGGTCGCAGGCCACCGCGGTCGACGTCCGCCAACTGGGGACGGTCGACTATCGCACCGCATGGCAGCTGCAGCGTGACCTGGCCGACGCCAGGGTCGCCGGCGGCAGCGACACGCTGCTCTTGCTGGAGCACCCCGCGGTCTACACCGCCGGACGGCGCACCGAGCCGCACGAACGACCGGTCGACGGCATTCCCGTCATCGACACCGACCGCGGCGGCAAGATCACCTGGCACGGTCCGGGGCAGTTGGTCGGCTACCCGGTCATCGGGCTGGCCGAACCGCTCGACGTGGTCAATTACGTTCGGCGCCTAGAGGAATCGCTGATCAAGGTGTGCGCCGATGTGGGCCTGGAGACGACACGAATCGAAGGGCGGTCCGGGGTCTGGGTGCCCGGCGTGGCCGGCCGGCGCGACCGCAAGGTCGCCGCGATCGGCGTCCGGGTCTCGCGTGCGACCGCACTGCACGGGTTTTCGCTCAATTGCGACTGCGATCTGGACGCGTTCGCGGCCATCGTGCCGTGCGGCATCAGCGACGCCGGGGTGACGTCTCTATCCGCCGAATTGGGGCGCAGGGTGACCGTCGACGATGTCCGCGCGGCGGTCGCGGCCGCCGTCTGCGATGCGCTGGACGGCCATCTCGCCCTTAGCTGGCAGCCCACCGGCGCCCGCGTAGCATCGACACCGTGACCGTTGCGCCCGAAGGCCGCAAATTGCTGCGCTTGGAAGTGCGCAACGCGCAGACCCCAATTGAGCGCAAGCCGCCGTGGATCAAGACGCGGGTCCGGATGGGACCGGAGTACACCGAGCTCAAGAGCCTGGTCCGGCGGGAGGGGCTGCACACCGTCTGCGAAGAGGCCGGCTGCCCCAATATCTTCGAATGCTGGGAAGACCGGGAAGCCACCTTTTTGATCGGCGGTGATCAGTGCACCCGTCGTTGCGACTTCTGCCAGATCGACACCGGCAAGCCAGCCGAGCTGGACCTCGACGAGCCACGCCGCGTCGCCCAAAGCGTGCAGACGATGGGGTTGCGCTATGCCACCATCACCGGCGTCGCCCGCGATGACCTGCCCGACGGCGGAGCGTGGCTGTATGCCGAGACCGTGCGCGCCATCAAAGAACTCAACCCGTCGACCGGCGTCGAACTGTTGGTCCCCGACTTCAACGGCGAGCCCGCGCGCCTTGCGGAAGTCTTCGAGTCGCGCCCGGAAGTGTTGGCGCACAACGTCGAAACGGTGCCCCGCATCTTCAAGCGGGTCCGGCCCGCATTCACCTACCAGCGCAGCCTGGGCGTGCTGACGTCGGCGTGCGACGTCGGGCTGGTCACCAAGAGCAACCTGATTCTCGGCCTCGGCGAAACCCCCGACGAGGTGCGCACCGCCCTGGCCGACCTGCACGACGCCGGTTGCGACATCGTCACCATCACCCAGTACCTGCGACCGTCGGCGCGGCACCACCCGGTGGAGCGCTGGGTAAGGCCGGAGGAGTTCGACGAGTTCGCGCACCACGCCGAGGGGTTGGGCTTCGCGGGCGTGCTAGCCGGGCCGCTGGTGCGCTCGTCGTACCGGGCGGGCCGGCTCTATGAGCAGGCCGTACGCAGCCGCACCTCGGACGCTTTGGGGTAGCTCGGGCCCGTCGGCCACCCGCCCGCACGTATTCTTAGTGATTATGGCTAAACCCCGCAATACTGCCGAGAACAAGGCCGCCCGGGCAGCAGCGCAGGCCGCCCGGAAGGCCGCGTCCAAGGAGCGCCGCGGCCAGCTGTGGCAGGCGTTCAACCTTCAGCGCAAACAAGACAAGCGCCTGCTCCCCTACATGATCGGCGCCTTCGTCCTGATCGTGGGCGCCTCCGTGACGGTGGGCGTGCTGGTCGGTGGGTTCACCATGATCACCCTGATCCCGCTCGGCGTGGTGCTGGGCGCGCTGGTGGCCTTCATCATCTTCGGCCGCCGGGCCCAGAAATCGGTCTACCGCCAAGCCGAAGGGCAAACCGGCGCGGCGGCCTGGGTGCTGGACAACCTGCGCGGCAAGTGGCGGGTCACTCCGGGTGTGGCCGCCACCGGACACTTCGACGCGGTGCATCGGGTGATCGGCCGGCCGGGCGTCATCTTCGTCGGCGAGGGGTCGACGGCTCGGGTCAAACCGCTACTGGCCCAAGAGAAGAAACGCACCGCGCGGCTGGTCGGCGACGTGCCGATCTACGACGTCATCGTCGGCAACGGCGACGGTGAGGTTCCGCTGGGCAAGCTGGAGCGTCATTTGACCCGGCTTCCGGCCAACATCACCGTCAAACAAATGGACGCCCTGGAGTCGCGGTTGGCGGCGCTGGGAACGCGGGCCGGTGCCGCCGTCCTGCCGAAGGGACCGCTACCCAACGCCGGCAAGATGCGCGGCATGCAGCGCACCGTGCGCCGCAAGTAGGCAATCAGCGGATTTAACGCCGCACCACTGCCGTGTTGGTCAGCCGGTCTTGCACGCCGCGGCCGTCCCAGTCGGTGAACAGCGCCGGGACCACAAAGGCGACCAGCAGCCCGCGCGCTGCCGCCCGACCGACGCCCAGCCGTCCGTCCAGGGCCACCACTCCGAGACCGAGCGCCAGCTGACCGGGTGTGAAGCCGAACAGTCGCACCGCCACCAGGCCGAGCAGAAACCAGATCACCAGCACCGCCGTCGACAACATCCGTTCGGAGAAGATGCCAAACGCCATGGCCAGTGCTGCCAGGCCGTAGGCAATCAGCCAGTCGACCAGCAGTGCCGCCATCCGCCGTCCCATCGACGCCAGCGACCCTGGCCCACTCTTTGGCAGGCCGAGCGTCTCGCCGGGGTATGCCGGGCGCGACTCGGGCATCACGTCGTCTCGACCGGGGGCCGGTACAGGCTGCAGCACCCGCGCGGCCGACCAGATACGATCTTGCGATCCATGGGCCTCACAATAGAACCCGCCGGTGCTCCGCTCTGAGTTGTGGGACGCGTGGTCACGTAACCTCCGCGCAACACGGGGTTGATGGGCGGGCAACATCATCTCCATAGCGTCAGGCCGCGGATTATCAAGCAAAGGAGCTTTCAGTGACGGAAAAGACGCCCGACGACGTCTTCAAGCTCGCCAAGGATGAGAACGTCGAATTTGTCGACGTGCGGTTCTGTGACCTGCCCGGCATCATGCAGCACTTCACGATTCCGATCTCGTTCTTCGACCAGAGCGTTTTCGACGACGGTTTGGCCTTCGACGGCTCGTCGATTCGCGGATTCCAGTCGATCCACGAGTCGGACATGTTGCTCCTGCCCGACCCCGCGACCGCGCAGATCGACCTTTTCCGTGAAGCCAAAACGCTGAACCTCAACTTCTTCGTGCACGATCCCTTCACCCTCGAGGCGTACTCGCGCGACCCCCGCAACGTCGCCCGCAAGGCGGAGAACTACTTGATCAGCACCGGCGTCGCCGACACGGCGTACTTCGGCGCCGAGGCCGAGTTCTACATCTTCGACTCGGTGACCTTCGATTCCCGCACCAACGGCTCGTTCTACGAAGTGGACGCGATCTCCGGATGGTGGAACACCGGCGAGCCGACCGAGAACGACGGCACCCCCAACCGCGGTTACAAGGTCCGGCCCAAGGGCGGGTACTTCCCGGTCGCCCCCGTCGACCACTACGTCGACCTGCGCGACAAGATGCTGCAGAACCTGATCACTTCCGGTTTCAGCCTGGAGAAGGGCCACCACGAGGTGGGCACCGGCGGCCAGGCCGAGATCAACTACAAGTTCAACACCTTGCTGCACGCGGCCGACGACATGCAGCTGTACAAGTACATCGTCAAGCAAACCGCATGGCAGAACGGCAAGACCGTCACGTTCATGCCCAAGCCGCTGTTCGGCGACAACGGCTCCGGCATGCACACCCACCAGTCGCTGTGGAAAGACGGCACCCCGCTGATGTACGACGAGACCGGCTACGCCGGCCTGTCGGACACCGCGCGCCACTACATCGGCGGCCTGTTGCACCACGCACCGTCGCTGCTGGCCTTCACCAACCCGACGACGAACTCCTACAAGCGACTGGTTCCGGGTTACGAGGCGCCGATCAACCTGGTCTACAGCCAGCGCAACCGGTCCGCGTGTGTGCGCATCCCGATCACCGGCAGCAACCCGAAGGCCAAGCGGCTGGAGTTCCGCTGCCCCGACTCGTCGGGCAACCCGTATCTGGCGTTCGCGGCCATGCTGATGGCGGGCCTGGACGGCATCAAGAACAAGATGGAGCCGCAGGCTCCGGTCGACAAGGACCTCTACGAGCTGCCGCCCGAAGAGGCCGCCAACATCCCGCAGGCACCGGTCCAGCTGTCCGCGGTGATCGACCGGCTGGAAGAAGACCACGAATACCTCACTGAGGGAGGCGTTTTCACGCCTGACCTGATCGAGACGTGGATCAGCTTCAAGCGCGAAAACGAGATTCTGCCGGTCCAGATCCGGCCGCACCCGTACGAGTTCGCGCTGTACTACGACGTCTAAAGTCGTCGAAGACCACTAGAGGCCACCCGGGCGGCGATCATCGCTGACCGGGTGGCCTACTGGTATCCCGGTCGGCCCAGCATCTCGGCGACCTGCCGCAGCAGGGCCGTCCGGAACCCGTCCGCCGACCAGTCGGGAAAACGCAGGACCCGGGGAATCATGGCGCCAACGAGCGTGGCGAACAGCAGATCGACGACCTCATCGGGAGCGACCACCGGCGTGAAGACGCCGGCGTCGCGGCCCGCGATCACGGTTCGGACGAACGGCGCCCGGTAGCGCGACCAGCCTTCTTCACCGTAGTCACGCAACTCCGCGTCGCGGATGCCTGAGCGCCAGAACTCGATCAGCAACTGGTGGTTGCGCACGGGCGTGTTCAAGTTGCGGTCGATCATCGCTACCAGGCAATTCCACGGGTCGTTCTCGGCGTCGGCCACGGCCTCGAGGGCGGCCACCTCGAGCTCGGTCGTCTGCCGCAGCGCCTCGATCAGCATGTCTTCCCGCGAGCCGAAATAGTTCTGCAGCGTGCTGATGGCCGCGCCGCTTGCCGCCGCGACATCGGCGAAGCGGGCATTTTCATAACCCCGCTCGGCCAGTACCCCGGCGGCCGCTTCGACAACCGCGGTCCGCCGGGCTCCGCCGGCCCGGCGCGTTCGACGTTCAACGGGCATTTTTGTATGGTACGGATATACCGCTGTCAAGCAACCACTCGACACGACAGATCAACGCGCACACTTTACCCACTGAAGCGCGGCGGAATGTTGTGGTTGAGCCGAAACCTGTTGTACGGATCGTACATTTCCTTGACCGTTTGTAGTCTGTCGTAGACCTCGGCATCGTAAATCTGCCTGGTGCGATCTTCGGGCGTGTCGGCCGGCCCAACAAAGCATGGGTTTGTCCCGTCGTGGAGCCAAGGCCGTAGCGCCGCAAGGAGTTCGCGCCCGGAGTCGCGGTAGTCCGCCACTTCCTGCCCGGGCGGCACGACGGTCAGGCCGAACATGGCGTAGGCGGCGTCGCGCGCGCCCACGGCGTTGGGGAAAGGTGCCGGCTTGCCGAAAGCCCCTTGGAGATGGCGGATGTCGACGATGTTGATCGCACTGCCGGAGCCGGGCCCGACCGCGTCGACGATCGCCTTCACGGTGTCCTCGGTCAGCTCTCGAAGCAGCCCGAAATGTTCGACTGCCGGCGCGGGATCGGTCGGATCGTTGCTGATGGTGGCGAACTGGGTGTACGGGATGCTGGCCACGCCGTCCGCCAGCACCGGAGCCGCCTGGCGCAGCGGTTCGATCAGATTGGCGCCGACATGAGCGTCACCGACATAGGAGACTCGCACCGATACGGTCAACTGCCCCTGCATAAATGGCGGAAGCCCGGGCAGCGGTGGCAGATTCAGCAGTGCAAATCCGGTCGTCAGCTCGTCGGGTGCCGACGCGGTGAGTTCTCGGTAGGCCTGCAGTACCTGCCCGGTGTGCTCGCCGGAGTAAAAGAGTGCACCCGCGTACAACCACGTCACTGGGAAGAGCGCGAACTTCATCGCCACGACGACACCGAAGTTGCTCTTCCCTCCCAGCAGTGCGCCGAATAGGTCGTATTCTGATTCCGTTGACACGCACCGCAGTTGACCGTCCGCAGTCACCACGTCGATGGCGCTGACATGATCGGCGGCCCAGCCGTACTTGCGGCCCATCGTCGAACTCGCCCCGCCGCTAAGGGTGTAGCCCACCACGCCGACGCCGGGCGAGGAGCCCGGCAGCGGAGCCAGTCCGTACTTTGCGGCGGCCTCGACAAGCTGGCCGAAGCGTACCCCGGCTTCTACACGCACCGAACGGCTTTCAGCGTCGATGGTGACACCGGACATTCGCCCCGTCGTGATCATCACGGTGTCCGCGTCGGCCGCTATAGTCGGTCCGTGGCCGGTGTTGAGGACGGCGATGTTCAGGCCGTGACGTGCCGCGAACGTCACCGCCTCGGATACGTCGGCGGCGTTGGCGGCGCCGACGGCGACTGCGGGTCGGTGCCGCACCGCCATGTTGAATACCGCCACCTCGCTGTCGTAACCCTGGTCGTTGGCCGTGAAGATGGGTCCTTGCACGACGCCCCGAAGTTCCGAGAGTTTGTCACGCCACGCTTCCATTGCCGATTCCTTCCGATCGCCGCCAGGTTGATTCGGTATGTATATATGGTATGGCTATACCGATAAATTGGCCGCGAATATGGGCGAGATCACACAGGCAAGATCGGCGACGAGGCCAAGACCACGTCGCCCGGTCAGCCGAAGCACGGCGTGAAAGACGTTGAGAAGCTTGCTAGTTGAGCGCCCTGCGGCCGGGAACCGTTCTATTGGTGGTGACCGCAGTTGGGGTTGGCGGGCTTAGCCGGCCACGCGCACGCATCGATATCTGTCGAACCGCCGTAGCCGCCTCCGGAGAACACACCGTAGGTGTTGCCGTTGGTCCCCGTGTAAGTCGCGCCGCCGCCTCCGCCGCTGCCACCCGAACTCTCAACGGTCACCGCCCAGCTCGCACCTTCTAGAGCGGTCTTGTAGCCGGCCATGACATCGTTCGGCGACCCGTTGACCAGGAAGTGCAGATGGATGCCGTTGTCCGCAATGGAGTCGGGGCCGTCAGTCCGCGCAGTGTTCGGCGGTGTCGGTATCAGCGACCGCAGATCCGTACTGGCGCTCGACGTCGTCGTGGCCTGTGACACCGTCGTCGTGACGGTCTTCGTACTCGTCGTACTGGTGCCCGACGCGGTGGTCGAATTCGGCGAACTACTGCAGGCTGCCGCGACCAAACCCACGGTCATCGCCATGGCCGCCGGGACGTAGCTGCGATGTCTCACGTTCTCCCCCCTGTGCTCGATGTCGAGGTATCAACCGCTCTAACGGGAAGATCGGACGCCCAGGATCCCTCGCGATGCGCCGGGCTGCTGTCCCTCGGCCATGTCGACAAGCTCCAACCAACTCCCGGGAGCGATGTAATGCCGACTCACATCTTCGCGATGCATGTCGATGACCAGCACGCCCGCGTCCGTGACCTCGTACTTGTCGAAGGCGCCATAGTCGCGCGGCTCGCCATTGCTGAACACAACCGTGAAGGGCATGCGTCGAGTATGGCCGTGCCGCAACCGGTCGTCTAGCCGTCGAGCCCGAGATCCTTGCGGAAGCGCTGCGGAGAAGATCCTGCCCGGTGACCCCTTTCGTAGCCAAAATACGGCCCCGCGCAAAGGGTTTGACTCAGTTCATCTCGCATCGGTAGCGCCCGGGTGTGGTACCGGCCACGGCGCGGAACGCTCGGCGTAGCTGCGTCTCCCCGCGAAATCCGGATGCCGCGGCGATGTCGGCGACCGAGCGATCCGGATGAGCACGAAGCAGGCGTTGCGCTTCGGCCACCCGGATTTCCCGCAGTTCATCGGCCAGCGAACGAGGAGTATCAGAAAACAGACGAAACAGCGTGCGCCTCGACAGGTGGCAACCATGCGCCACCGCATTCGCGTCCAGCGAGGAATCGCGAAAGGCCAGGCGTAGGTGGTGGATCACCCGCTCCCGATCAAGTTCGGCGGGCGCAGCATCCGCCCCCGCGGCGATGGACACCATTGAGCTGATCAAGCCCAGCGCGTGTGTCGCGAAGCCGGAACAGTCTTCACCAGGGAGGGCGCGAAAGAACGCGCCGACCGCCGCGGCACGCGGGTCCTCTCCGGGAAGCGGCAGGCCACTGGCTCGCTTCAGGGCTCGTTCCGGTACCGCGTCCCGCGACACCTGAACGATCACCTGTTCGAACGGGCCGCCGAAGGAGAAGTCGAACGGACGGGTGCTGTCGCAGAACACCATCGCGCCGGGCGTGAGCCGCGCCGATCGACCGTCTTGCTCCACCATGCACTCACCGGCTACGTGGATCGTCGCCATCGCGTAGCCGGCGGTGGCGTCGTCGATCAGCGCCGAAGTCCTGCGGACGCGCTGCGGACTCGACCGAACGCTCGTGATCTGCAGTTCGCCGCAGCCCGCCCCATCGAGCTCCGCCCAGAACGGGGCGTCACCCAACTGTGCGGCAGCGAGCGGAACGAGCGTGCGGCTGATCACCTCGCGATAGCTCGCGAAGGTTGCGGGCCTGACCTGCATGAACTCTTTAACAACGGGTGCGGCTGAGTCAATTCCCCTTGGCGGATCGGGGCAAGCCGGTGATTGGCACGAATTGAGCGGGCGTCGGCACTCAGGGCATCACATAAGGCCGCCGACGTCGGTCAATCTGGATTGCATGCGGCAGAAGTCGAAGAAGGGATCCCCATGACGATGCTCGGCGAAACGATCGAGCCGACAACCGACGCCCCTGCGGAGCTAGTGACCCGCGCCAGCGATCTGGTTGGGCTGCTGCGCGAAAACGCCACGCGAACCGACCGCGAGCGGCGAGTCGCGGCGGAGAATCTGGCCGCGGTTCGGGACGCCGGCCTGTTTCGCCTGACGGCGCCGCGCCGATGGGGTGGGCACGAGGCCGGATTCGAAACGAAGATCAGGGTTGTCAGCGAGCTCGCTCGCGGCTGCGGGTCCACAAGCTGGGTCGTCGCCCTGCTCACTGGGGGCTCCTGGTTCGTCGGGATGATGAACGAACAAGCCCAGCGGGAAGTGTGGTCGAACGGTCCTGACACGACGGTCGCGGTCGCTGTTCCGCCGTCCGGCACTGCGAAGATCATCGACGACGGGTACCGCATCAGCGGTCGGTGGCCGTACTGCTCGGGCGTCGAGCACGCCGACTGGGTGCTCCTGGGTGCCCGGTTCTCGGGCCTCGACGGACAGCCGTCGACCGGTGGTGGCGCTGGTGCCGCGCGACCAAGTCGAAATCGAAGACACCTGGCATGTAACTGGTATGCGCGGTACCGGGTCCAACACCGTGGTCACCGCTGGAGTCTCCGTGCCGTTCCACCGGACGATCTCCCTTGACGCAGTTCACAGCGCGCAACTCGACACCCCATTCGCGAACGAGGCCCCGTTCCACGTCCCGCTGGCGCTGGGGTCGTTGAGCGATCTCGCCGGACCACAGCTCGGGTTGGCCCGAGCCGCACTGGAGCTGGTGATCGACAACGCCGCCCGGCGCGGGGTCAGCGCCACCACGTACACGCGGCAGACGGAAGCGCCGACGGTGCAGCTCGCCGTTGCGCAAGCGGCGTCGTCCATCGAGACCGCAGAAGCGCTGGTGCTCAGCGCGGCCGCGGAGATGGACCACGCGAGCCGCACGCTTGTCCACCCTTCGTTGCTCGACCGCGCACGAATGCGCATGAAGCTGGCGCGCGCGATCGTCGAGGCGCGCAAGGCGATCCGCGAACTGATGTCGGTAGCGGGCAGCTCTGCGTATGCCGAATCCAATCCGCTGCAACGGATATGGCGGGACAGCGAAATGGCCGCCAGCCACGCCGTCAGCAACCCCTCGATCAGCGCCGAGGCCTACGGCCGACTGCTACTTGGTATTGACGAGCCGACGGTGATCCCCCTCTGAATCGCGAGCCGCCACCCAGCCTCTAGCCGTCGAGTCCGAGATCCTTGCGGAAACGCTGCATGCCGTCGATCTTGTCGGCCAGTGTGGCGTCGGGTCCGGCGTAGAACATCCACGGCATGGTGATGATGCCGTTGATACCGCCATCGGCGGCGCGCTGATAGTCGGCGGGGGTGAAGGCGTCGGTGAGCGGCGTCAGGATGGTGAAATCCTGCATCGACAAACCCTTTTCGAGGCGCATTTGGCGCAGCTTGCCCACCGCCTCGATGGCGCGATCGGTGCTGATCAGGTCGCCGATCCAGCCGTCGTTGCGAGCAGCACGGCGCAGTGCGGCGTCGCTGAGCCCGCCGACGTAGACCGGTATCGGCGGCGGAGTCGGTTGCATCTCCAGCCGCGGCGTCTTGTAGAACTGGCCCTCGAACTCCGTCCAGCCCGGTGTCCACAACGCCCGCATCAAGTCGATCATCTCGTCGGTGCGCTTGCCGCGGGCGTCGAACTGTTCGCCCATCAACGCGAATTCCTCGCGGCACCAGCCGACACCGATACCGAGCTCGATCCGTCCGGATGCCAAAACTGCTGCCGTACCAATGGCTTTGGCCGCCGAGTAGGGATTGCGCATCGCGGGAATGTAGACCGTGTTGACGAACCTCAGCCGGGTGGTGACCTGGGCCAGCGCGCCGGCCAGCACCCAGGGGTCGGGCCAGTCGGTGAATGGCTGCCAGCGTCGTTGCCCGTCTTTGGTGTACGGGTACGGCGTTTCGAGGGTCTCCAGGTTGACCACATGGTCGGGGATGCCGATACCGTCGTAGCCCAGCTCGTCGGCGGCCTTGGCGATCTCGATGATCTCGCGGGTGTTCAGGAAGGCGCTGCTGATATAGAACTTCATTGGCCTTCCCGGGCCCATGCCGGCTCGATGAAGACGCCTTCTGCCTCCACGGTCACCCCTTTCGAATCTGAAATAGTCCCTTGGGCAAAGACTTTGACGCCTTCCGCGCGGTCGATCCAAGCATCGCAACGAAGCGGGCCCAGCGGCGTGCCGCGCAGATACTTCACGGTGATGGTTCCGGTGAAACGCGCCTTGGACAGCCCCTCGCTGGCCGCCTCGCCGAGCAAGTGATCGAGCACCAGGGCGCTGATGCCGCCGTGCACCAGGCCGGGCGGGCCCTCGTAGGCCGTCCCGAGGACGAACTCGCTCCAGCAGCGGCCGCCGCCCTCGTGCTGCACGAAGACCGGCGGAGCGATCGGGTTGCACACACCGACCACGGCGTTACCCAACGGCAGTGGGCGCTCGTCGACGCGATAGCTCACTCCCAGCGGCCTGATCCGTTGGCGCAGAAGCGCAGTGACGGCCTCGATCGCGCTGCGCGCGTTGTCGACGACATCGTCGTCGGCCTCGGTCCGGATGGTGGCGTCGACGAGTTCCCGGACCGCCTCGGCCAGCGGAGCGTACAGAGTCGTCACTCGATCGGCCTCCGCCGCGCTGAGCACCTCGAAGATCGCTTCGGACATCGGATTGAACGCGCCGGCTCCCTGACTCAACTCCCAAACACCTTGCGCACCACTGCTTTTGCACGCCGAGTCACCCGCAGATAGTTGTCCAAGAACTCACTTCCGTCGTCGTTGTGCCAGCCTGCCGCGACCGCGACCGCGTTGAGCTGACGTCCGGGCCCGGGCAGCTGGTCGGTCGGCTTGCCCCGGACCAATACCAGCGCGTTGCGGGCCCGCGTGGCCGTCAGCCAGGCCTCGCGCAACAGGTCCACCTCGTCGGCGGGGACCAGCCCCATCTCGGCGATCACGTCGAGCGATTCCAGCGTCGAGGTGTTGTGCAGCGCCGGGATCTCGTGCGCGTGTTGCAGTTGCAGCAGCTGCACCGTCCATTCGACGTCGGCCAGTCCCCCGCGACCCAGCTTGGTGTGGGTGTTGGGGTCGGCGCCGCGAGGCAACCGCTCGGACTCGATGCGGGCCTTCATCCGGCGAATCTCCTGCACCGCTTCGGCGGACACACCGTCGGCTGGATAGCGCGTCTTGTCGGCCATCAGCAGGAACCGCTGACCCAACTCCTCGTTACCGGCGACCGCGTGTGCGCGCAGCAGCGCCTGGACCTCCCAGGGCTGCGCCCACTGCTGGTAGTAGGCGGTATAGGACCCCAAGGTGCGGACCAGCGCGCCGCTGCGGCCCTCGGGTCGCAGGTTCGCGTCGACTTCCAGTGGCGGGTCGACGCTGGGCGTCCCCAGCAGGGTGCGAACCTGCTCGGCGATCGGCGTCGACCATTTGACCGCCGCCGAATCGTCGACGCCACTAGCCGGTTCGCAGACAAACATCACGTCGGCATCGGACCCGTAACCCAGTTCGGCGCCACCCAGCCTGCCCATGCCGATGACCGCGATGGCCGCTGGCGCTTTGCCGTCTTCGGGGAGGTAGGCCCGGGTCAGCGCGTCCAGAGCGGACTGCAGCACAGCCACCCACACCGAGGTCAGCGCCTTGCACACGTCCCGTACCTCGAGCATGCCGAGCAGGTCCGCGGAACCGATGCGGGCCAGCTCCCGGCGGCGCAGCGTGCGGGCGCCGGCGATGGCTCGCACCGGGTCGGCATGGCGGGCGGCCGAGGCGATCAGCGCGCGGGCCACCACAGCGGGGTCGGTCTCGAGCAGTTTCGGGCCGGCCGGCCCGTCGCCGTAATCCTGAATCACCCTGGGTGCGCGCATCAACAGGTCCGGCACATATGCGGAAGTCCCCAGCACGTTCATCAGCCGCCGGGCCACCGCGGGCTTGTCGCGCAGCGTGGACAGGTACCAGCTTTCCGAGGCCAATGCCTCGGACAGGCGCCGGTAGGCCAGCAGCCCGGCGTCGGGGTCCGGCGTGTAGGACATCCAATTCAGCAGCCTGGGCAGTAGCACCGACTGCACGCGGCCGCGACGGCCGCTCTGGTTGACCAACGCCGACATGTGATTCAGCGCGGTCTGCGGCCCCTCGTAGCCCAGCGCGGCGAGCTGGCGCTCCGCGGCTTCCGACGTCATGCCGTTGGCGATTTCCAAGCCGGCATGCCCGATCGACTTCCAGCAGCGGCTGATAGAAGAGCTTGGCGTGCAACTGGGACACCCGCACGTTCTGGTGCTTGAGCTCCTCGCGCAGCACTCCGGCCGCATCGTGGCGGCCGTCCGGTCGAATATGAGCCGCGCGCGCCAGCCAGCGCACCGCCTCATCGTCGTCCACCTCCGGCAGCAGATGGGTGCGCTTGAGCCGCTGCAGCTGCAGCCGGTGCTCGAGCAGCCGCAGAAACTCATAGGAGGCAGTCAGGTTCGCGGCGTCCTCGCGGCCGACGTAACCGCCTTGGCCCAACGCGGCCAGCGCATCGACCGTGGACGCCACATGCAGCGATTCGTCGCTGCGGCCGTGCACCAACTGCAGCAGCTGCACGGCGAACTCCACATCCCGCAATCCGCCACTGCCGAGCTT
Organism: uncultured Actinomycetota bacterium; assembly: GCA_963832935.1. Classification (GTDB taxonomy): domain Bacteria; phylum Actinomycetota; class Actinomycetes; order Mycobacteriales; family Mycobacteriaceae; genus Mycobacterium. The sequence goes on along the minus strand of CAWHWA010000001.1, from coordinate 34,509 downwards.
GAGTTCGCGGACGCGGACGTCGGAAGGCACCAGCTGCTCCACGCGGCGCCGCATGGCTTGCACCTCGCCCACGAAGTCGTCACGCTCGCAGGCGATCCAGACCATGGGCATCAACTCGGCCAGATACCGCTCGCCGAGTTCCGCATCACCAACCGCGGCCCGGGCTTTCAGCAGCGCCTGGAACTCCCAGGTTTTCGCCCAGCGCTTGTAGTAGGCGACGTGCGATTCGACGGTGCGGACCAGCTCACCGCTGCGACCCTCCGGCCGCAGCCCGGCGTCCACCTCGAAGCATGCCGTCGAAGCGATCCGCATCATCTCGGTGGCCACGCGGGTGGACAGCGCGTCGGCCTGCTCGGCGACGAAGATGATGTCGACGTCGCTGACGTAGTTCAATTCGCGAGCACCGCATTTGCCCATGGCGATGACCGCCAGCCGCGGCGGCGTCCGGTCACCGCACACGGTCGCCTCGGCCGCCCGCAGCGACGCCGCCAGCACCGCGTCGGCAGTATCCGACAGTTGGGCGCCGATCACCGTGAACGGGAGCACCGGCTCGTCCTCGACCGTCGCGGCCAGGTCGAGGCGCCGCCAGCACCAGCAGGTGGTCGCGGTACAAGGCGCACAATCGGGGCACCACCGAATTCGGCTCGGTTAATGCGTCGTCGACGCACTCCGTGAACGCGGCGTGCAGCTCGTCGCGAGTAGGCAGTTTCACCTTGCCCTGCAGCAGCTTCCAGGACTGCGGATTGGCGACCAGATGATCCCCGAGGGCCAGCGACGAACCGAGCACCGAGAACAATCGCCCGCGCAGGGCGCGTTCTTTGAGCAGGGCGGCGTTGAGCTCATCCCATCCGGTGTCCGGGTTCTCCGCGAGCCGAACCAGGGCTCGCAGCGCGGCGTCGGGGTCGGGTGCACGCGACAACGCCCACAACAGGTCGACGTGCGCCTTGTCATCCTGAGTTGTCCAGCCCAGTTCCGCCAGCCGCTCACTGGCGGGGGGATCGACCAACCCGAGCCGGCCGACGCTGGGCAGCCTGGGGCGCTCGGTCGCGGGTTTGGTCACGACCAAAACGGTAGCGCAACCCGGCGATTTCTCAGACCAGCCGGCAGCCCCTGTGAGTTACAGCGACAGGTAGGTGCTCAGCTCGTAGGGCGTGACGTGACTGCGGTAGTTCGCCCATTCCGCGCGCTTGTTCCGCAGGAAGAAGTCAAAAACGTGCTCCCCCAACGTTTCCGCGACAAGCTCGGAGGCCTCCATGGCATGCAGCGCACTGTCGAGGCTGGTGGGTAGCTCGCGGTAGCCCATCGTGCGGCGCTCTTCGGGGGTGAGGTCCCATACGTTGTCCTCGGCCTGCGGCCCCAGCATGTAGCCCTTCTCCACCCCGCGCAATCCGGCGGCCAGCAGCACGGCGAACGCCAGGTAGGGGTTGCACGCCGAGTCGGGGCTGCGGACTTCGATCCGCCGCGACGATGTTTTGTGCGGCGTGTACATCGGCACCCGCACCAGGGCGGACCGGTTGGCCGCACCCCACGAGGCCGCGGTGGGCGCCTCGCCGCCATGCACCAGGCGCTTGTAGGAGTTGACCCATTGATTGGTGACCGCGCTGATCTCGGAGGCGTGCTCGAGGATCCCGGCGATGAACGACTTGCCCACATCCGAAAGCTGCAGCGGATCGTCGGGGCTGTGGAAGGCGTTGACGTCGCCTTCGAACAGGCTCATGTGAGTGTGCATGGCCGAGCCCGGGTGTTCGCCGAACGGCTTGGGCATGAAGGACGCTCGCGCGCCGTTTTCGATCGCGACTTCTTTAATGACGTAGCGGAAGGTCATCACGTTGTCGGCCATCGACAGCGCGTCGGCGAAGCGCAGGTCGATCTCCTGCTGGCCGGGCGCGCCCTCGTGGTGGCTGAACTCCACTGAGATGCCCATGAATTCGAGGGCATCGATGGCGAGCCGGCGGAAGTTCGACGCGGAGTCATGCACCGCTTGGTCGAAGTAGCCGGCGTTGTCGACGGGAATGGGCGGCGTTCCGTCTTCGGGGCCGGGCTTCAGCAGGAAGAATTCGATTTCGGGGTGGACGTAGCAGGAAAAGCCGAGGTCGTTGGCCTTCTGCAGCTGACGCCGCAACACGTGCCGGGGGTCGGCCCACGACGGCGAGCCGTCCGGCATGGTGATGTCGCAGAACATCCGCGCCGAGTGGTGGTGGCCGGCACTAGTGGCCCACGGCAGCACCTGGAAGGTCGACGGATCCGGGTTGGCCACGGTGTCGGATTCCGAGACCCGCGAGAAGCCCTCGATCGAGGATCCGTCGAAGCCGATGCCTTCTTCGAAGGCGCCCTCGAGTTCGGCCGGGGCGATGGCGACCGACTTGAGGTAACCGAGCACATCCGTGAACCAGAGCCGGACGAAGCGGATGTCCCGTTCCTCCAGCGTGCGGAGGACGAATTCCTTCTGGCGATCCATACCGCGCACACTATGCAAGTGCTGTTAATTCCGTGTTACGCGGGTGCTTAGTGCTCGGCACCCTTGTTACAGCCACCAGCGCAAACAGCGCGGATAGCCCGACCCTCGGCGTACCGGAACGCCGTGTCGCCGTGTCGCCCGCCAACCCTGTAACCGACTCGTGCGGTCACCGTTCCCGGTCTGAAATATGTAACTGGCTAAAGTGGTTACACAAGGCACGTCGCATTTCAGCAGGGAGGACAAGAAGTGATCGCCAAACTTTTAGCCATCGGAGCTATCGGTCTCGGTGTCTCGATGGGTCAAGCGGTGAGCCAAGCCGCACCGGTTGTCGCCGACCCCGCGTTCAACGACCTCGGCTGCAGCTGCCAGACGCCGCCCCCGGCCCCCGGTCAGACGACCGAGGACCGGATTAATCAGGGCTTGCACGACGCCTTCACCAGGTGATTGGTCGCTCGGCTCAGGGCGCGCAATGTAGGGACGCCGGCGGCAAGGTGCCCGCGACAAAGTAGGTCACGACCGCGTTGTCCACACACTGATTACCGCCGAACACCGCGGTGTGCTGCGTTCCGTCGAAGGTGATCAGCGGAGCATCTAACTGTCGGGCCAGACTCACCCCCGCCTGATACGGGGTTGCCGGGTCGTGCGTCGTGGAGACCACGACGACCTTGCCGAGCGCAACCGGCGCGGTGGTGTGCGGCGCGGACGTCGCCGGTACCGGCCACAGCGCACACAGGTCGCGGGGAGCGTTCCCGGTGAATTGCCCGTAGCTCAAGAACGGCGCGACCTGGCGGATTTGTTGATCGGCGGATACCCAGGTCGCCGCATCCGTCGGCGCCGGCGAATCGACACATCGGACGCCATTGAACGCGTCCTGGTCGTTGTCGTAGTGCCCGTGCTTGTCGCGGCCCTGGTAATCGTCGGCGAGCAGCAGCAGGTCGCCCGCGTCGGTGCCGCGCTGCAACCCGAGCAAACCGCTCGTCAGATACTTCCAGTGCTGCGGGGTATAGAGCGCATTGATCGTGCCCGTGGTCGCGTCGGCGTAGCTCAGGCCGCGCGGGTCCGAGGTGCGGCCCGGCTTGGCGACGAGCGGGTCGATCAGGGCGTGGTAGCGGTTGACGAACTGGGTCGGGTCGGTGCCCAGCGGGCAGGCCGGCGAGCGGGCGCAGTCCGCGGCGTAATCGTTGAAAGCGGTTTGGAATCCTGCCGTTTGGCGGATGTTCTCCTGGACCGGGTCGACGGTCGGGTCGATGGCGCCATCGAGCACCATCGTGCGCACATGGTCGGCGAATTTTTCCAGGTATGCGGTGCCCAGCTCGGTGCCATAGCTATAGCCGAGGTAGTTGATCTGGTCCTCCCCCAGCGCCTGACGCACCAGGTCCATGTCGCGCGCGACGGACGCGGTGCCGGCGTTGGCCAAGAACCCTTTGCCCATCTTGTTCACGCATTCCTGAGCCAATTGCCGGTTGATCTGCTCGATGTGCGCCACGCCCGTCGGGCTGTAGTCGACCATCGGTTCGGTCCGGTAAGCGTCGAACTCGGCATCGGTGCGGCAGCGCAGCGACGGGGTGGAGTGGCCCACGCCTCGCGGATCGAACCCAACCAGGTCGAAATTGCGGGTGATGTCGGTGTTCTGCAGTTCCGACGACATCCCGGCCACCATGTCGACCGCCGACGCTCCGGGTCCGCCCGGGTTGATCAACAGTGACCCGATCCGCTGACCAGTGGCGGGCACGCGGATCACCGCCAACTTCGCTTGTGCCCCAGTCGGATTGTTGTAGTCAATCGGGACTGACACGGTGGTGCACTGTGCAGTGGGAACGTCGCTGCGGTCGGTGAGAACTTGGCTGCAACTGCCCCAGGTCAGCGATGACGCCGCCGACGGGGGCGCCGGGCTCGCGGTCTGGCCGGCACCGGGTTCCGGAGTTGCGGCGGCCTCGGGGAGTGCCGGTTGTACTGCAAGCAACAGCCCTAACGACAGCAGCGCCGAGTTCAACGATCTCAGGCGCGACATGGTGGTCAATCGTCGCAGCTTCGAGTACCTGTGATGGCGCGAATCGGTCACGCCTTGATCTCGGGCCGGGCCCGGCGGCGCACGCGAGTCGGTTCGGCGGTCGCTAGCACTTCGCGCCGTTCGGCGGCGTGGTGCCGCCGATCAGATACGCCGTCACGTAGTCGTCGATGCAGCTGTCGCCCTGGAAGACGACCGTGTGCTGGGTCCCGTCGAAGGTGAGCAGCGAGCCGCGAAGCTGGTTCGCCAAGTCGACGCCGGCCTTGTATGGCGTCGCCGGATCGTGCGTGGTCGACACCACGACGGTCGGGACCAGGCCGGGCGCCGAGACGGCATGCGGCTTGCTGGTGGGTGGCACCGGCCAGAACGCGCAGGTGCCCAGTGGAGCGTCGCCAGTGAACTTGCCGTAGCTCATGAACGGGGCGATCTCGCGAGATTGGCGGTCTTCGTCAATGACCTTGGCCCGGTCCGTAATTGGCGGCTGATCAACGCAGTTGATCGCGACCCGCGCATCGGTGGCGTTGGTGTAGTGGCCGTGTGGGTCGCGGCGCATATACATATCGGCCAGGGCGAGCAGGGTGTCGCCGTGGTGGTCGGCCAGTTCGCTCAGGCCGTCGGTCAGGTGATGCCACAGTGTCGGCGAGTACAGCGCCATGATCGTGCCCACGATGGCGTCGCTGTAGCTCAGCCCGCGCGGATCTTTTGTGGGCACCGGCCTGCCGATCATTTGGTTGTTCGGGTCGACCATCGGGTCGACCAGGCTGTGGTAGACGTCGACGGCCTTGGCGGGATCGGTGCCCAGCGGGCAGCTCGACTGCTTCGCGCAGTCGGTGGCGTAGTCGTTGAAGGCGCCCTGGAATCCTTTGGCCTGCCGTAGGTCGGCTTCGATCGGATCGGCGTTGGGGTCGACGGCGCCGTCGAGGATCATCGCCCGCACTCTCTGCGGGAAGGCCTCGGCGTAGGCCGACCCGATCCGGGTGCCGTACGAGTAGCCGAGGTAGGTCAGCTTGTCGTCGCCGAGCGCCGCGCGGATGGCGTCCAGATCCCTGGCGACGTTGACCGTCCCGACACTGGCCAGGAAATCCTTGCCCATCTTGTCGACGCAACGGCCGACGAACTGCTTGGTCTCGTCTTCGATGTGGGCGACACCGGCCGGGCTGTAGTCGACGTTCGGCTCGGTGCGCAGCCGGTCGTTGTCGGCATCGGAGTTACACCAGATCGCCGGCCGCGACGAGGCCACACCACGAGGGTCGAACCCAACCAGGTCGAACCGCTCGCGGACCCGCTTGGGCAGCGTCTGAACGACGCCCAGCGCGGCTTCGATACCGGATTCGCCGGGGCCGCCGGGGTTGATCACCAGCGAACCGAGCTTGTCCCCCGTCGCGGGGAAACGAATCATTGCCAGCGTGGCGAGGTCGCCGCCGGGATGGTCGTAGTCGACGGGCACGGCGAGCTTGCCGCACAGAGCGCCGCCGGGAAGCTTCACCGATCCGCTGGCGACCCGACACGGTGTCCACTCCACCGGCTGCCCCAATTTGGGCCCCGCCATCAACGGGTGTCCGCCAACAACGCGCACGCAGCCCCCCAGAAGCAGCGCCACGGCAGCGATTGCTGTCGAGACCAGCAGCATGCGCGCGATCTTGTCGCGGCGAGTCAGACCCATGCCAACACATGCTGCCAGAGACAACCTGAGGTTTTCGTGAGCGGCCACCGCCGGCCGGCTACCGGGGATGGCACGTCTCACACCGCTGCGACGGTGCAACCGCGCAGAAGAGATGGCAGAATGACGGAAGTCAGACGAACCCGGGGACCCATTGCGGCCACGAGGATCGACCCGACCACCACTAGGGACAATGATGTCTGAGCAGAACGTTTACGGTGCAAACGCGGCGTCTAGCGCGCCCCGGACCAAGATCCGCACCCACCACCTACAGAAAATGAAGGCCGAAGGCCACAAGTGGGCCATGCTCACGGCCTACGACTATTCGACCGCCCGCGTCTTCGACGAGGCCGGCATCCCGGTGTTGCTGGTCGGCGACTCGGCGGCCAACGTCGTATACGGCTACGACACCACGGTGCCGGTTTCCATCGACGAGCTGATCCCGCTGGTTCGCGGCGTCGTCAAGGGGGCGCCGCACGCCCTCGTCGTCGCCGACTTGCCGTTCGGCAGCTACGAGGCCGGCCCGGCCGCCGCGCTGGCCGCCGCCACCCGATTCATGAAGGAAGGCGGCGCGCACGCCGTCAAGCTCGAGGGCGGCGAGCGGGTGGCCGAGCAGATCGGCTGTCTGACCGCGGCGGGTATCCCGGTGATGGCGCACATCGGCTTCACGCCGCAAAGCGTCAACACCCTGGGCGGGTTCCGGGTGCAGGGCCGCGGTGACGCCGCCGAGCAAACCGTCCACGACGCGATCGCCGTCGCCGAAGCCGGGGCGTTTTCGGTCGTCATGGAAATGGTGCCCGCCGAATTGGCCACCCAGATCACCGGCAAGCTGACCATCCCGACAGTCGGGATCGGAGCCGGTCCGAACTGTGACGCTCAGGTGTTGGTCTGGCAGGACATGGCCGGCATGAGCGGTGGCAAGGCGGCGCGATTCGTCAAGCGATTCGCGAATGTCGGCGACGAATTACGCCGGGCCGCTACCCAATACGCGGAAGAAGTAGCTGGCGGAGTTTTCCCCGCCGACGAGCACTGCTTCTGAGTTATTCCATGTTGCACCGATTACGGAAATCGGTGAGTGGCTGGCGAATGCCTTCGAGGTCGGTGTGCGTCTGGGGGTTGGCGTCCATGTACTGCTTGACCTGGTCAGCCTGATCGCTGCGCGGCTGACCTTTCAGGCTGGTGAAGAAGGTATTGACGTCTGGGTGGCTGAAAAGATAGTCCGACGTTGACGCCGCGACACCCGAAGACACCTGCGCGAGATCGGCCGCCGTGCAGTTCGGTGGCGGTGCCGGCGCTGGCTCGGGGTCCGCGGCAGCCGGGCCGGCGGCGGCGAAAAGCATCGCAGCACTGATTGCGCCGGCAGCAATTCCACCGACGACCGCGCGTGACGTGGCGTGTGCGAAAAACACCATCGGTAGCTCCTCCATCAGGTATTCGAAACTGACCCGCAGGCAAACCATAAGCGGTTTTACTGCGGTCCATGGGCTAAACGAGCGGTAGAGAATTGCGGGCCGCAAAAATCCACCCGGTACCAACGATGCAAAACCCGACCGGGGTTAGTGCCGACATCGATATACTTCAACCCTCTTAACCCTCTGTCCGCCCACCCAGGAGTTGCGATATGAATCAGCGCCGCTGGATTACCGCACTGCTGGCTTTGTTGGCGATTACCCCGATCCCGGGAATCGTCACCGTCACGCACTCCGCTGGCACGGCGGAGGCTTCCGTCTGTGTCAACGCCGGCCGGCGCGTTTCGGTCAGCGGCTGCGCCAACGTCGCCGACGCCATCCAGCGCTACGTGCCGCCGCCGGCGGCTTACGCGCCGATGCCGGAAGACCCCCCGCCGCCCCCTCCGCCCCCGTAACCGGCCGGGCGCGAAATCCGTTCTAGCCAGGCCACCGCCGACGGACACGCCGCATCCAGGATCGCTGCCCGCCGTTCAACCGTGGTGTGGCACGCTATGGGTCATCATTTACGAGCGTCGATGACCGGGTAATTCCGCGGCGGCGCGCCCCTTTACGGAGCCGAAAAGAATGCCAGAAACCTCGCGCCATCTCGAGGTGGAGCGCAAGTTCGACGTCCCCGAATCCACGGTCACCCCGTCGTTCGAAGGCATCGCGGCGGTGGCCCGGGTGGAGACATTGCCGACGCAATCGCTGGACGCGATGTACTTCGACACCCAGGCGCAGGATCTCGCGCGCAACAAGATCACTCTGCGGCGCCGCACCGGTGGCCACGACGCCGGTTGGCACCTGAAATTGCCGGCCGGGCCCGACGCCCGCACCGAGATTCGTACACCCCTGGGGTCCGCGGACGACGACACCGTGCCCAGTGAGTTGCTGGACGTGGTGCTGGCGATCGTTCGCGACAGGCCGATCAAACCGGTCGCCCGGATCACCACCCAACGCGAAAGCCAGGTGCTGTACGGCATCGAGGGCGCACCCTTCGCGGAATTCAGCAATGACCATGTCCGCGCATGGTCGGCTGGTGGTACGGATAGCCCCGACTCGGGCGCCGTCGAGCAAGAGTGGCGTGAGTGGGAATTGGAGCTCGACGAATCACGAGGGGCAAGCGACACCGAGCTGCTCAACCGGTTGAGCAACCGGCTCCTGGACGCCGGCGGCCAACCCGCCGGTCACGCGTCCAAGCTTGCGCGGGTGCTCGGGACGACGTTGCAGTCCAACGGCACCCGGCCACCCTCCGAAGACCCGGTACAGCGCGCGGTGGCTGAGCAGGTCGATGAGCTTCTGGTCTGGGATCGCGCCGTGCGCGCCGACGTCGATGACTCCGTGCACCAAATGCGGGTCACCACCCGCAAGATCCGCAGCCTGCTGAAGGACGCCCAAGAGTCGCTCGACGTGTCGGAGGGCACCTACGCCTGGGTGCTCGACGAACTACGCGAGCTCGCCGGCGTCTTGGGCGTGGCTCGCGACGCGGAGGTGCTCGAACAGCGCTACGAGCAAGAGCTGGATCGGCTGTCACCGGAGCTGGTGCGTGGACCTGTGCGCGAACGCCTGATCGAGGGCGCCAAACGCCGCTACCAGGCGGGGCTGCGGCGGTCCTTGATCGCGATGCGGTCGCAGCGCTATTTCCGGCTGCTCGACGCCCTCGATGCGATGGTGGCCGAAAGCCCGGCCGCCGCTGCCGGCGAGCAACCGGCGCCGGTCACCATTGACGCCGCCTACAAGAAGGTGCGCAAGGCCGCGAAGGCCGCCGCCGAAGTGGACCAGGCCGCCCAAGAGGAACACGTCGATTCGTCGGCCGACGAGGACCAGGAGGACGACGAAGAGCACGATCGCGACGAGGCGCTGCACGTAATTCGCAAGCGCGCCAAGCGACTTCGCTACACAGCGGCGGCGACCGGCGCGGACGACGTGTCCAAGCAGGCCAAGGCCATCCAGTCGTTGCTCGGCGATCATCAAGACAGCGTGGTCAGCCGCGACCACCTGACTCAGCAGGCCGACGCCGCCCATGCCGCGGGCGAAGACACCTTCACCTACGGTCTGCTCTACCAGCAGGAGGCCGACTTGGCCGAGAGCTGCCGTCAGCAGCTCGACGAGGCGCTGCGCAAACTCGACAAGTCGGTGAAAAAGGCGCGCTGACGCCGATCCGCGGTGTCGGCGGGGCGGGCGAGTTGGCCTGTAAGCCGGATTCCCTACGTGTGGATAAACATTTTGTCGAAGTAGACCGGCGTTTCCTGCTAATCCTCGCCGCATCTCGGCTCCTGGCCGGATCCGGTCGCCGGTGTCGGCAACCTCTGATGTCAGGTGGAGCGCCCGGATGACAGCGAAATATCATGTATACAACTACGGTGCGAGCGTATCGCCAAGCATCGACGTGAGACTCTCAGTTTTAGGATGGCCATGCCAACATTCACGCGCGGTTCAGCCACCATCTCCTACTCGGACACTGGGGCGCCGCCGGAACGTGCCGACGCGCCGACAGTGATCTTCGGCCATGGCCTGCTGTTCAGCGGCTGGATGTTTCATCCACAGATCACCGCGCTGAAAAGTCAATACCGCTGTGTAGCAATCGATTGGCGCGGCCAAGGTGACAGTCCTGCCGCGAACGACGGCTATGACATGGACACTCTTACCGACGACGCTGTCGCCTTGATCGAGTCGCTCGGTGTAGCGCCCGTCCACTACGTCGGATTGTCGATGGGGGGATTCGTCGGACAGCGCATCGCCGCCCGTCGTCCGGAATTGATTCGCACGCTGACGCTCCTGGACACCAGCGCGGGTGCCCAGCGCGACGGCACTAAATTCAAACTGCTGAGCACAATCTTCCGGGTGACGGGCATTGGGGTACTGCGAAAAACTGTGGTGCCAATGGTATTCGGCCCCACGTTCCGCGCAGACGCTTCGAACAAGCCGGTAATCGAAGAATGGGAACGGCGGCTGCGGCGCAGTCGACGCTCGGGCATCAGCAAAGCCGTCATCGGTGTTGCCGACCGACTGCCGGTAGAGAGCGAGATCGGACGCATCCAGGCGCCCACACTGGTCATCGTCGGCGCCGACGATGTAACCACTCCGCCCGACGAGTCGCAGCGCATCGTCGACCTCATCCCCGGGGCGCGCCTCGTGACCGTCGTAGACTCCGGCCACACCACCACGCTCGAGCAGCCGGACACCGTTACGGAGCTGCTCCGTAACCTTCTGACGCTAGCTGGCTAGAGATCGCCGACCCCATAGGCAGGTCGTCTTAGAACGCGACTGGGTAAGGCGGACGAGTTGGCCTGTAAGCCGGATTCTGTTCCCCACCGCCGCGGCGTAGCCAACGGCGGCACGGCGGCGACCATCCATCTGGACACACCGTTGCCGGGTGCCTCAAGCGGCCTACCCGCAGGCTCGGGCGAGCAACCCTTAATCGCCTGCGCGGCCGCACCTTCCGGTGCGGCCTTCTTGACCTTGCTTCGGGTGGGGTTTGCCGAGCCATCCCGGTCACCCGGGATGCTGGTGCGCTCTTACCGCACCGTTTCACCCTTACCACCGCGAGGGTGGCGGTTTGTTTTCTGTGGCACTTTCCCGCGAGTCGCCTCGGATTGCTGTTAGCAATCACCCTGCTCTGCGAAGTCCGGACTTTCCTCGACTCAACCGGACCTTGCGAACCGGTACGAGCCGCGGTCGCCCAGCCAACTCGTCCGCACGAACACGGTACTCGTTGGCCCCTCTCCTGGCCAGCGGGTATAGGCGCCTGATCACCGACTTCTGGCTATTGCCCAATTTTTTCAATCATTGCCTAAATAAGAAGTTGGTGCGACGCTGACCGCATGACAGAAGCCGATGCTTTCGTCGACCAGGCGTTGATGGGCGTCGCCGAGCCCCAGCCGATGTACAAGGCTCTGCGGGAGTCGACTCCGGTGTTCCGGTCGCCGGAGGCGGTCGTACTCAGCCGCCTGACCGACATCGAGATGGCGCTCAAACACACCGAACTGTTCTCGTCGAACATGGATGCGGTCGACCTCGGCAACATCCGACCGCTCATTCCGCTGCAGATCGATCCCCCCGAGCACGCGAAGTACCGGCGTATTCTCGATCCGCTGTTCACCCCGCGCGAGATGGCCCGACGTGAGCCAGGCGTCGCCGAACTGGTGAACGAGATGATCGACAGGTTCGCCGGCCGGGGCGAGGTCGACTTTCACGAGGAGTTCGCGGTGCCGCTCCCGTGCACCGTTTTCCTGCAGTTGCTCGGGCTGCCGTTGGAAGACCTCGACCAATTCCTGGAATGGAAGGACGGCGTGATCCGCCCGGAGGGCGCCGAGGGTTACGACGGTCGTCACAACGCGTCGCAAGCCGTCGCGCAACAGATTTACGACTACTTCGACCGCGCTATCGACGAGCACATCGCCAGCCCACGCGAAGACGTGCTGTCCGCGATGATCGCGGCGAACGTCGCGGGTCAACCGCTTTCGCGCGAGGAGCTGCTCGACATCTGCTTCCTGTTCCTGATCGCGGGGCTGGACACCGTCACCGACTCACTGGACTGCTTCTTCGTTTACCTGGCGCGACACCCCGACCACCGTCATCAGCTCGTCGAGGAACCCGACGTGCTACCGCACGCGATCGAGGAGCTGTTGCGCTGGGAGACACCGGTGCCCGGTGTGGTTCGGGTCGCCATGCAAGACCTCGAGGTGGGCGGCTGTCCGATCAGCAAGGGCGAGCGGGTCAGCCCGCTGCTCGGTGCGGCCAACACCGATCCTGCCGAGTTTCCCGACCCCGAGGTGGTGGATTTCAACCGCAGCCCAAACCGGCACCGGGCGTTCGGCGGAGGTCCGCACCGCTGCCTGGGATCTCACCTGGCCCGGATGGAGCTGCGGGTGGCATTGCGCGAATTCCACCGGCGCATACCGGATTACGAAATCAAGCCCGGCACCCAGCTGATCTACACCGCAGCGCTGAGATCGGTGGAGTCGCTGCCGCTGATCTTCCCGGTCTCGTGACGCGCGCCCGCGACGATGCTGAGCGGAGCGATGAGGAGGAGCGGCGCTCATGACCAAGGTATCGGTTGACCCCGATCTGTGCACCGGCCACGGACGCTGCTACAGCCTGGCGGACCACGTCTTCGATGCCGACGAGGTCGGCCACTGCGTGGTACTTGTCGAGGATGTCGCGGGTGAGCTCGAGGCGCAAGCCGTCGTCGGCGAGCGAAACTGCCCGGAGCAGGCAATCACGTTGTCCCGCTGAACAGCTCGGCGTGGCCACTTTCAGTGTGCGCCAGCTCCTTTGAGCGTGCGCTAGCACCTTCGCGTGTGCGCTCAGGGTGGCATTTTGGCGATCTTTCAACCCACAACGCACGCTCTGCGCCCACAACGCACATTCAACGCCGAACCGGGCGGTTACAGCCGACCAGTTACCTCTTTACGTGCCAGCGCATGCCATGCCATATCCGCAACGGCCGCGCAATAGTCGTCGTCGACCACGGCGTCCGAGTAAAGCGCACGAATGTTCAGGGGCGCCAAGACAATCTGTACAGCAGCCTCCGTGCTAATTCCGTCGCGCAATTCGCCGCGCTCCCTTGCCCGGTCCATCACCTTGCGTACCACAGTGAAACGCGCCCGCCAGAACATCATTCGGGTTTCTTCGTCGTGATGCCCGCGATGTCCCATCACCAACGCCCGCAGGTAAGCCCGCCCCACCTCGGTGTTGATTCCATCGGTCACATTCCGGGCCAATGCCTCCAGATCTCCGCGTAACGAACCCGTGTCCGTTGCCTTACCCCAGGACTCGAGGTCAGCCAGCGCCGCATCGACGATCAGCCGTTGACGATCGCCCCAGTGGCGGTAGATCATCGCCGTATCGAGGCGGTGGCGCTCGGCCAAGGCCTCGACGCTGAACCGCTCGACGCCCCAACGGGACAACTCGTCGAGAACCGCCTGCATCACCTGCGCCCGGATATCTGCCGGAACGACGGCCGGCGATCCATCGGATTGTGGAGACGGCTGCAACTGGGCTCCTTAGCGGCTAAAGATAGCCGGTCTGATTCACGAGTCGCACCGAAGATGCCCCGTCGGAATAGAACTCAGCGATGCTTAAGGATGCCAGGTCAAGATGCAATTTGTACAGGATGCCGGGCCCGGCGTCTAACGCCAGGCGCAACAACATCTTGATCGGCGTGACATGCGATACGACAAGCACCGTGGCGCCTTGGTAGGTGGCAATGATTCGTTCCCGCGCCCGGCAAACCCGCTCGAGTACGGCATCGAAGCTCTCCCCGCCCGGCGGCTCCGTGGCGGTATCGCTTAGCCAGCGGGCATGTAATTCGGGATCGCGTTCGGCGGCCTCGACGAACGTCAACCCCTCCCAGGCTCCGAAGTCGGTCTCGATCAAGTCGTCGTCCACGGTGACGTCCAGACCCAGCGCCTTGGCGGCTGCCGCCGCGGTGTCGTAGGCCCGTTGCAGTGGCGAGGAAACCACCGCGGCGATGCCGCCGCGCTCGGCCAGATACCGCGCCGCAGCTTGGGCCTGCTGGCGTCCCAAGTCGGTGAGCTCCGGGTTGCCACGCCCCGAATAGCGGCGATGCACCGATAGCGCGGTCTGCCCGTGGCGCAGCAACAGTAACCTGGTCGGCGTGCCGCGAGCACCGGTCCAGCCGGGCGGCGACAGGGATTGCATTGCAACAGCTTTCGCGGCCGGGGCTTTCGCCGGTTCCGCGACCGCCGACTCGGAGTTCTCGTCACTGATCTCGGCGGCGGCGTCCATCGCTTCGTTGGCCAGCCGATCGGCATCCTTGTTGCGTTCGCGCGGAATCCACGCGTAGCTGATCCGGTCGAACCGCGCCGCCAGCTTGCGAGCCTGGGCGTGTAACTCAATCAAGCCTGGGTGCTTGACTTTCCACCTCCCGGACATCTGCTCGACCACCAGCTTGGAATCCATGAAGACGGCAACCTCGGTGGCATCCAGCTTCACGGCGTCTTCTAGGCCGGCTATCAGTCCGCGGTATTCGGCGACGTTGTTGGTCGCGTGGCCGATGGCCTGCTTACTTTCGGCCAGCACGGTCGCGCGATCCTCGGTTCGCACCACCGCACCGTAGCCGGCCGGCCCGGGATTGCCGCGAGAGCCGCCGTCGGCTTCGATGACGACCTTCACTGGCCGAACCCCTTGACCCGCAACAGGATCGCTCCGCATTCCGGGCAGCGCACCAGGTCGTCTTCGGGGGCCGCCGAGATGCGGGCAAGTTCGCCCTTGTCGATCTCGATCCGGCAGGAGCCGCAGCGATGCCCCAGCAGCTGTCCGGCGCCGGGTCCTCCCCTGGCGCGCTGTCGCTCGTAGAGGGCAGACAAATCGGGGGCCAGTGCCGCAGCCAGGGTCTCGCGTCGCGACGAATGAGCCAGACGAGCCTCGTCGATCTCGGCGAGTGCGGCATCGAGGGCCTGCTGCGCGCCGGCCAGGTCGGCCTGCAGTGTCTCGATCGTGCCCAGCTCGGCAGCCAGCTGGGCCTGCAACTCCTCACGGCGCTCCATGACTTCGAGCAGCGAATCTTCCAGGCTGCTCTGACGGCGCTGCAGGGTTTCCAGTTCGTGCTGTAGATCCCCCAGCTGCTTGGCGTCGGTGGCCCCCGACGTGAGCAACGATCGGTCGCGGTCTTCACGCTGCCGCACCGCTTCGATCTCCGACTCGTACCGCGACACCTGAGCGTCTAAGTCCTGCACAGCGATTCGGACGGCGCCCAAACGGTCATTGGCGGCGTCGTGTTCGCCACGCATCCGCCCGATCTCCTCGCGCTGCGGCAGACGGTTGGCTTGATGCGCCATCCGGGACAGCTCAGCATCCAGTTGGGACAACTCCAATAGTGAACGCTGCTGTGCTACTTCGGCTTTCATGACTGATCTCCACAGGTTGCGTCGCCAAGATTCCACGGGTCGGTGCGGGTGCTGGACACGCGCACCGGTAGCGCCGCCCCGAATCGAAACCGCAGCACCTCGGCGGCTTGTGCGCACCAGGGGAATTCGCTGGCCCAGTGCGCGACGTCGATCAGCGCCACCTCCGAGGCCCGGCCATGCTCGTCGGCCGGATGATGCCGCAGATCGGCCGTGACGTAGGCCTGCACGTCCGCACGAGCCGCGATGCTCAGCAGCGAATCCCCGGCACCGCCGCACACCGCGACTCTCGACACGACCCTGTCAGGATCGCCCGCGGCGCGCACGCCCCAGGAGGTCTGCGGTAGTGCGGCACCGACACGGGAGACGAAGGCGCGTAACGATTCGGGTTGCGGCAGCGTGCCGATACGGCCCAGTCCGGCGTCACCGGGCGGGGGCACCAGCGCGAAGATGTCGAATGCGGGCTCTTCATACGGGATGGGCGGCGCGCATCGCTGCCAACACACCCGCCCGGGCCCGCGCGGGTGCGATGACCTCGACCCGGTCCTCGTCCACGCGCTCGACGGTTCCGACGCTGCCCACCGCGGGTGTCGCCCCGTCGCGCGGCAGGAACTGCCCGATGCCGCTGACGCTCCAGCTGCAGTGCGAGTAGTCGCCGATGTGGCCGGCGCCGGCCTCAAACACGGCGGCCTGCACCGCTTCGGTGTTCTCTCGCGGCACATAGATCACCCACTTGTCGAGATCCGCTGTGTCCGAGAGCGGTTCGAGCACGGATTCGACGGTGAGGCCAAGTGTGTGCGCCAGCGCGTCAGAAACACCGGGCGATGCCGAGTCGGCGTTGGTGTGTGCGGTGAACAGGGAACGCCCGGTCCGGATCAACCGGTGCACCAGCGCACCCTTGGGCGTGCTGGCCGCAACCGTATCGACCCCGCGCAGCAGCAACGGGTGATGAGCCAACAGCAGGCCCGCCTCGGGGACTTCGTCGACGACCGCCGCCTGTGGCATCGACGGCAACCGTGACCGAGTCCAGTACGTCGTTGGGGTCGCCGCACACCAGGCCAACCGAATCCCACGATTGGGCCAGCCGTGGCGGGTAGGCCTCGTCGAGAACCTCGATGACCTCGGATAGCCGTACGCTCACCGGTGCCTCCCGTTGTTCGAGACGGGCATGGCCTCGGCGATGGCTTGAACCAGCAGCGGCCACTCCCGGCGCACCGCGGCCCGGAGATAACTCTCGTCCAGGCCGACGAACGTGTCACAGCGGCGCACGGCAATCCCCTTGTCGTGCAGGCTGTTTCGCAGACTAACTGCATCGGGGCGGCGGAATAGCACGAACGGGGCCTGGCCGTCGACCACGTCGGCGCCCACCGATGCCAGGCCGACGACCATCTCGGTGCGCAATTGGGCCAGCCGCGCCGCATCGGCCGCCGCTTCGGCGACCGCGTCAGCGGCACAGCAGGCGGCGATGGCCGTCAATTGCAGCGTGCCGACCGGCCAGTGCGCGCGCTGGGCGGTCAACCGCGCCAACACCTCTGGCGCGCCAAGGGCGTAGCCCACTCGCAATCCGGCCAGCGCCCACGACTTGGTCAGGCTGCGCAGCACCAGCACGTCGGGCAGCGAATCACCGGCCAACGACTCCGGCTCGCCTGGAACCGAATCGGCGAACGCCTCGTCGACCACCAAAATTCGCCCCGGCCGGCGCAATGCCAGCAGCTGCTCGCGGGTGTGCAACACCGAGGTGGGGTTGGTCGGATTGCCCACCACGACGAGGTCGGCGTCCTCGGGCACGTCCGCTCCGTCGAGGCCGAAGGGCGCGTCGAGCACGACGTGGTGCACCGGCACTCCGGCGGCGCTCAGCGCCACGGCCGGCTCGGTGAACGAGGGCGCGATGATCGCCGCCCGTGCCGGCCGCAGGTTGGGCAGCAACGCGAACCCCTCTGCCGCCCCGGCCAGCGGCAGCACCTCGTCGCGCGCCCGGCCGTGCCGCTGTGCGGCCGCGTCCTCTGCCCGGTGCAGGTCCTCGACGCTGGGGTAGCGCGCCAGGTCCGGCAGCCGCGCGGCCAGCCGCTCGATCAGCCACTGCGGTGGGTGCGCGTGACGCACGTTGACGGCGAAGTCCAGCATGCCGGGCGCGACGGCTTGGTCACCGTGATAGCGCGCCGCGGCAAGCGCGCTCGGGTCCAGACTCGCCATCCGTGAAACACTAGTGCGCCAGTACCAGGCCCGTTCACGGCCCGGGTGAGCGCTACTGCTGCTTGTCGATTTTGCCGGCGATCTGGGCTGCGACCTTGACACCAAAGTCCGCCGGGTCCTTGCGCATCAGGACGACGTCGACGACAACGTTGTTGCGAGCCGTCAGCGCCCGCTGGACGCTGACGGCCATCGCACTGGGCTGGCCAGTCATGCTCATGGTCGTCGCCTGCGTGACGCTCAAAATTCCGTTGGCGTCGGAGAACGGGCCGATCTTGTATGTCGTCTGCGTGCCGTCCGGGGTGACGGGCTCGGCGATTTGACGGTCCGCACAGGCAGGCCAGCGCTGGGCGGACGTTGCGAAGAAGTCATTCGCCTCCTTGGCGGAGGGGAACAACACCACCACCTGGCCCACCATGAGGTCCTGGTCGTTATCGAGGGAGGTGGTGTCCGTGTCGCCGCTCACCGCCGTGTTGCCGCTGCCTGCGTATACGGGGGCAGTGGCGGGACCCTTCGCGTAGACGCACTCGTCGGGAAATTTCCACCCCGGCGATGCCGGCGTATTGGTCGAGTCGTCCTGCAGCTTGTCGATCTTTTCCTTGCTCACCGTGTCACCCTTCAGACCCCCGTGGTCAACGGAGCATAGCCCGGGCGCGCGGTGCCGCAGCAAATGATCGGCGGCCCCGCAAAGTGACCGCAGCGCGAGATCAAGTGAAGCGCTGAACGAACCTCACGGCGACGTCAGCGACCTCTTTCCACCCGCTGTCGATGACCAGGGAGTGACCTCGGCCGGGAATTCGCTCGATCTCGGTCACGCCCGGGTTGTGCTTGGACTGGAGCTTGAAGGTGGCCTCGGTGATCGCCAGCGGGATCGTATGGTCGTTCTCCCCCGCGATGATCAGCAGCGGACCGCGGACGGGATTCTTGGAGTCCACCCGGGTCTCGCTGACCGGATTGAAGTTCGACACCGCCGCCTGAAACAGCGGCAAGCCGGGCGCCGGGACGTGGAAGGTCTCGTGCAGCTCCTTGGCCTCGGCTTCGTCGAGGTTGTTGGCCCAGCCGTACTTGAACTGATCGAAGGTCAGCGCGATTGCCTTGCCGTAATTGGCTGGATTGCTCAAGACCGGGAACGACGACTTCAGCGACGAGATCGGCAGCGGCAGAATCCCTCTGAACGGGGCGTTGTCGATGGACACTGCTCGCCACGGACGCGCCGGAGCCCGCGATTTTCTGCGCTATCAACCCGCCGAAGGAGTGGCCGACGACCGCGGGTTTCTTCGCCAGCCGCTTGATAGCATCCAGATAGTGATCGGTGACGGCCTGAACCTTTTTGTGCGCGAACACTTCTGGATGGTCGAACGCCTCCGTCGACAGTGGCCGGATCGTCGGGCCAGCCTGGGGCTATGGTCGTGTAGCCGTTGGCTTCGAACAGGTCGCGCCAACGTTGCCAACTGCTGGAAAGCAGCCAGAGGCCGTGCACGAACACCACCGGAGTTAGCCCAGAGGCATTGGCTCTTTCGATCTCCGCCTCTTCCCAGGCCGTGACGGTACTGGTGGTCATGGTGATTCCTTCCGAAGTGTCAGGCGCTGGCAAAACGGTATGCAACGAAACCTGTTGCCCGCCAGACTAAGAATCCCCAGGAAGCGAACTGAGCGCATGTCCAGCCAGACCCTTAATGCCTCGCAATACCCCATCAACGACAATGGTGACGTGACAGGAGCAGTTTCAGCCGATGGACTGGCGCCCCAGCTGGTGATCTTCGATCTCGACGGCACCCTGACCGACTCCGCCGAAGGGATCGTTACCAGCTTCCTACACGCGCTCAGCCACATCGGTGCCCCGGTCCCCGAGGGCGACCTGGCTGCCCGGATCGTCGGCCCGCCGATGGACGAAACGTTCCAGACGATGGGCCTTGGCGAGCATGCCGACGCGGCGTTCACGGCGTTCCGGGCCGAGTACGGCGCCCGGGGTTGGGCGATGAACAGCCTGTTCGACGGGATCGAGCCGCTGCTGGCCGATCTGCGCGCCGCCGGAGTCCGGCTGGCCGTGGCCACCTCGAAGTTGGAGCCGACGGCGCGACGCATCCTCGCCCACTTCGGGCTCGACCAGCATTTCGAGGTCATCGCCGGCGCCTGCCCGGACGGCTCCCGCAGGAGTAAGGAAGAAGTGCTGGCGCACGCACTGACCCAGCTAGAGCCGCTGCCCGAGCGGGTGCTCATGGTCGGCGACCGCAGCCACGACGTCGACGGGGCGGCCGCACACGGTATCGACACCGTCGTGGTCGGCTGGGGCTACGGCCAGGCCGATTTCCCCGACGGCTTCAGCACGATCGGCGTCACACACGCCGCGACCATGCCCGAGCTGCGGAGGGCGCTGGGTGTCTGACGCCGAATCCACTGCACGTGACCTTCGTTGTACCGGCAACATCTGCCGCTCGCCGATGGCCGAGAAAATGTTCGCCCACCAGTTGGCGCAGCGTGGACTGGGCGACGCGGTGCGCGTGACCAGTGCGGGCACCGGCAACTGGCATGTCGGCGATTGCGCCGACGAGCGGGCAGCCCGGGTGCTGCGTGCCCACGGCTACTCCACCGACCACCGCGCCGCGCAGGTCGACGACGACCACCTGGGCGCCGATCTGGTGGTCGCCTTGGGCCGCAACCACCTTCGAATCTTGCAGCAGCTGGGTGTCGACGACGATCGAATGAGGATGCTGCGTTCGTTCGACCCGCGCTCGGCCGCCCACGCCCTCGACGTCGAGGATCCCTACTACGGCGACAATGCCGACTTCGAAGAGGTTTTGACCGTCATCGAGGCCGCGTTGCCCGGCCTGCACGACTGGGTCGACGAGCAACTAGCGCAAAACGGACACGGTTGATGCCCCGTTTCCTGGCAAGGCTGGCGTTCCTGCTGCGACCAGGCTGGATAGCGCTGATCCTGGTGGTCATCGCCTTCACGTACCTGTGCTTTATGGTGCTCGCGCCGTGGCAGCTGGGAAAGAACGCCCGCACATCGCGGGAGAACCAGCAGATCGAGAACTCCCTCAACACCGCACCGGTTCCGTTGAAAACCTTGCTGCCGCAGCAGGATTCGTCGGCATCGAACGCGCAGTGGCGCAGGGTGACCGCGACCGGGCACTACCTGCCCGACGTCGAGGTGCTGGCCCGCTTGCGAGTCGTCGAGGGAGATCAGGCCTTCGAGGTGCTGGCCCCATTTGTCGTCGACGACGGGCCGACGGTTCTCGTCGATCGTGGTTACGTACGCCCGGAGCCCGGCTCGCACGTCCCGCCGATCCCCCGCCCACCGCAAGAAACGGTAACCCTCACGGCGCGGCTGCGAGACTCCGAGCCGGCCATTCACGACAAGGAACCATTCTCCAGAGATGGTTTCCAGCAAGTGTATTCGATCAACACCGAACAGGTATCGGTGCTGACCAAGGTCTCGCTGACCGGGTCCTATCTGCAACTGGTCGAAAACCAGCCGGGCGGGCTCGGCGTGATCGACGTGCCACACCTCGACGCCGGCCCGTTCCTGTCCTACGGCATCCAGTGGATTTCGTTCGGCATCCTGGCGCCGATCGGACTGGGCTATTTCGCCTACTCCGAGATCCGCGCCCGCCGTCAACACAAACAACAGGCATCGTCGGCCGAAACCCCGATGACCGTCGAGGAGAAACTCGATGACCGTTACGGCCGGCGACGGTAGAGTGTGCCCCGAGGGCTTTCAGCAGTGCGCTGACGGCGGGAAAACCGCGATAATCGCGCCCTACCTGCACACTCAACGCCTCCAGCGCACACTCGATAACCCGGCCAGCAGCGCCGCGGCCGCCAGCTGCACCATCCGCGACAGGGCTACCGCGCGGCGCAGATCGGCAAGGGTGGGTTGCCGGCCGTCGCCGAGAGTAGGACGAATCTGCAGCTCGTGGTGATACTGCGTGGGCCCGCCCAGTCGCACGCCCAGCGCCCCGGCGAAGGCCGCCTCGACCACCCCGGCGTTGGGACTGGGATGACGGGCCGCGTCGCGGTGCCAGGCCCCCGCCGCACCCGACGGCGATCCGCCGACCAGCGGTGCGCATAGAACCACCAGCGCCGCGGTCACCCGGGCAGCGACATAGTTGGCCAGATCGTCCAATCGTGCTGCGGCCCAACCGAATCGGATATAGCGCGGCGAGCGGTGGCCGATCATCGCGTCCAGCGTGTTGATGGCGCGGTATACCAGCACGGCGGGCACCCCGCCCGCGGTCGCCCACAGCAGCGGCGCCACCTGGGCGTCGGAGGTGTTCTCGGCGACGGATTCCAGCGCCGCCCGGATCAGCCCCGAGCCGTCCAGCCGGGCCGGATCGCGTCCACACAGCGACGGCAGCAGTCGCCGCGCGGCCTCGATGTCGTCGCGGTCGAGCAGCTGCGCCATTTCCAGGCCGGTACGCGCCAACGACGTTCCGCCCAGCGCCACCCAGGTGGCCGCGGCGATGGCGGCAATCGACCAGAACGGACCCCCGCGGGCGGCGCCCCGCTGCACCGCCGTGCCGAGTACTCCCACCGTGCCGACCGCAAGGCTGACGTGCAGCGCGCCCGCGATCTTGGCGTCGCGGTAAGTGAAACCCTCCACCTCGGCGGCCGCTTGGCCGAATACCGCGACCGGATGCCCCCTGTTGGGGTCACGCAGCGCGAGGTCGGTCAGATAGCCGATCAGCACGCCGACGATTCGGGCGTGCCGTGGCGTCTCAAACACTCCGGCAGCGTCTCATAAGTGGTCTACTCGATCCTATGGGGCAGGAGGCGGCAGCGAAGCGGCCCGCGACCCGGGTCGCGGACCTGCTCAATGCGGCGGCGCCGCTACTGCCCGCCGCGAACGTGATCATGCAGCTGTCCTTGCCGGGTGTCGGTTACGGCGTGCTGGAAAGCCCGGTGGACAGCGGCAATGTCTACAAGCACCCGTTCAAACGGGCCCGCACCACCGGCACCTACCTCGCGGTGGCGACCATCGGGACCGAGTCCGACCGGGCGCTGATCCGCGATGCCGTCGACGTCGTGCACCGCCAGGTCCGATCCACGTCGTCCAGCCCGGTCTCCTACAACGCCTTCGACCCCAAGATGCAGCTGTGGGTGGCGGCCTGCCTGTATCACTACTTCGTCGACCAGCACGAGTTCCTGCATGGCCCGCTCGATGAGGCCAGCGCCGACGCGGTCTATCGCGACGCCAAGCGGCTGGGCACCACGCTGCAGGTGCCCGAGCGCCTGTGGCCGCGGGACCGGGTCGCGTTCGACGAGTACTGGAAGCGTTCGCTCGACGAGCTGCACATCGACCCGCCGGTGCGCGAACATCTGCGCGGCGTAGCTGCCCTGGTGTTTCTGCCGTGGCCGCTGCGGGCGCTGGCGGGTCCGCTGAACCTGTTCGCGACGACGGGTTTCTTGGCCCCGGAGTTTCGGTCGATGATGCAGCTGGACTGGTCGGAGCGTCAGCAGCGCCGGTTCGAATGGCTGGTGTCTGCCCTGCGGCTGGCCGATCGGCTGATTCCGCACCGCGCGTGGATCTTCGGTTATCAGCTTTACCTGTGGGACATGCGATTTCGAGCGCGTCGCGGTTGGCGCATCGTCTAGGGATAGAGTCGGCTCATGGCATTCCCTACACTCAACCATGTCGCGGTCACGGTGCGTGACATCGACGTCAGCAGTCCCTGGTACCGCCGCCTGCTCGGCGCCGACCCCCTCACCGACGAGCACGACGACGCCGGCTATCCGGCATCAGGTGTGGTTGCTCGATGGCGGCACCGTGTTCGGCATTCATCAGCATGATCACCGGGCCCCCGACGAGAAATTCAGCGAACACCGCGTCGGCCTGGACCACGTCGGCTTCGGCTGCGCCAACCGCGCCGAGCTGGAGAGCTGGGTTACCCGGCTGGGCGAGCTGGGTATCGAGCACGGCGGCATCGTCGACGCGCCGTACGGCTCGGGATTGAGCTTCCGCGACCCCGACGGCATCGCGTTGGAGTTCTTCGCCCCGCCCGGCTGACACAAGTGGCCGCCGCACTGGCGGGTGAGCGTAAGTACCCGTCGAGTGTGAAACCAGCGACGCTTACCCGGCGTGTCGCGTCGTGAGATTCACACTCGACGAGCCCACCGCGTTCAGGCGTCTTAGCGAATCGTCGCAAAGAACGCGCGGACGTCGTCGACGAACAACTCCGGTTGTTCGAATGCGGCGAAGTGGCCGCCGCGCGGCATCTTGGTCCAGTGCGTGACGTTGTAGTTCGTCTCGCACCAGGTCCGCGGCGGCTTCAACAGCTCACCGGGGAAAGCGGCGACGCCGGTGGGCAATTCGACTCGATTGCCCCCACGCCATACCCGGAAGCTCTCCCAGTACAGGCGAGCCGACGAGGCGGCGGTGCCGGTCACCCAGTACACCATCACGTTGTCCAGCAGCTCGTCTCGGCTGACCGCATTCTCCGGGTTCCCATCGCAATCCGCCCACGCCCAGAACTTCTCGACGATCCACGCCAGTTGTCCGACCGGTGAATCGGACAGACCGTAGCCCAGCGTCTGGGGTCGGGTCGACTGCTGCTTGGAATAGCCGGTGCCCCACTTCTGGTGCTCAGCCAGGCTGGCCAGGGCCGCCTTCTCCTCCTCGGTCGGGTTGTCCAGATTTCCCGGCGCGCCGATCGGCATATTCAGATGAATGGCCGTGCAGTGGCCAACGTTTCGGCCGATCTGCGTGGTGACCGCCGCACCCCAGTCGCCGCCCTGGGCGCCGTAGCTTTGGTAGCCAAGACGAAGCATCAGCTGCTCCCAGGCCTCGGCGATCTTTTCGACTCCCCACCCGGTGCGGGCGGGCTTGCCGGAGAAGCCGTAACCAGGAAGCGACGGACACACGACGTGAAAGGCGTCCTCGGCGCGTCCGGAGGCCGGATTGGTCAGCGGCTCAATTACCTTGTGGAACTCCACAATTGAGCCCGGCCAGCCATGCGTGATCACCAGCGGGAACGCGTCCTGGTGCGGGGATCGCTGGTGAATGAAATGAATGTCCAACCCGTCGATTTCGGTGATGAACTGGTCGAAGCGGTTGAGCGCGGCTTCACGAGACCGCCAGTCGTATTCGTTGGCCCAGTAGTCGGCCAGCTCGCGGGTGTAAGCCAGCGGAATGCCCTGACTCCAGTCGTCCACGCATTCGGCTTCCGGCCATCGGGTGCGCGCTAGACGCGACCGCAGATCATCGAGTACGTCGTCGGGAACGTCGATTCGAAATGGCTTCACCCGTTCATAGTGCCGCCGCGTATGAACCCGCCGACAGCCGCCCCATGCTCGGTGGCTGGCTCAGGGTGCGAGCTTGACGTACCCCGGCTCCATCGGTGGCGAAGGCGGCGCGGGCGGTGGCGAAGGCGGCGCGGGTGGCGGCGGCAACTGTTGCGGAGGCGGCGGCGGCAACTGTTGCGGAGGCGGCGGCGGCAACTGTTGAGGAGGCGGCGGCAACTGTTGCGGAGGCGGCGGCGGCAACTGTTGAGGAGGCGGCGGCGGCTGTTGCGGAGGCGGCGGCAACTGTAGCGGAGGCGCAGGCAGCTGTTGAGGAGGCGCCGGCAACTGTTGCGGCAGCGGCTGCTGTGGTCGAGGCGGTGCCGCGATCGGCAGCGGTGGTGTCTTGGAGGTGCGCCAACGGCGGTGGTTCCGGAATCGCCGGCGGGTTCGGATCGGCGATCCCTGCGGGCGGAACCGTGCCGATCAGCGTGGCGGGCGCTGCCCCATGCACCTCAAAACCCGACGGGCGAATGCCATCGGCCGCCCGGCGCGTCGGCTCATTCCATCCCGCTTTGGGACGGGTGACGAGGACCGCGAGCTTGGCTTTATCGTATGGGCAGTAGGCCCCCACTGCCGCAAGGACGAATCGCCCTTCGGTGCGTGCGAGGGGGCCGGGGGCGATTTGGCGCTGGGTCGGATCAGTGCTCACCGCATTGGCGACCAGCGCGTCCACGACGCGATTCGCCGGCATGCCGGTATCCAGTTCGTGACAAACCTTGTGAGCTGTGTCGACGAGGCTTGGCACGCCTGCGACGGCGGGGATGCCTTCATCAGCGAGCAGTGCCAGGAATTGGTTGTCGTCGTTTGAGTCAGCTGCTGCTGCGCCGCCGCGCAAAATTGCAGCGCCAGTCAGCAACACAATGGCGGTTGCCACAACACCCGCATGGCTGGTGATGCCGGTAAATCTGGAGGTGCCAGCAAACATCACAGGACTTCCGTTCTGCAAGAGCCCGTCCCGTACGGACTTCGGATAATCGGAACTCGCCACGGTCGCTGACGCGCACCACGTTGAGACGCCCTAGCACGGCGGCCGGATCCGTCTCTTCACGAGACATCGACAGTGGGCGTCGCCGGCGCAGACGCCGGTGCTCAATTCTTGGGACGCTCTGCCGGGCAAACGGGGACGCTGGGTGAAGTAATCCTCACCCATCCCAACACATCCCAGCAGCCGCAGGTTGCTGGGACCAGCAATTAGATCGCCGCGGTATAACGGCATATCAAGATCGTACTGCCGGCGTTCTGCGTCGGTTGGCCGTTATCCGACCAGCGGAAGATGTCTTCCGGATTGTGAAACATCAACTGAAGGAGCGTCACTCGACGCAGTGCCGAGCGGACCGTCAGCAAACTATGACGCGGCTATAACACTAGTTACAGCACAGTCGATTTCGACTCCAGCAGCGACGGGCGGACTACTGCCAACGTCGTTGGCGCCGAGTCAGAGGGCCCGTACGGTGAGACGCGTAACCACGCGTCGTCAAGGTCGCCGCGATCGGCGCCTTTAGCCGCTCGGCGTCACTCACGCGACGATCCGCGTGCCATACCCAGGTAAAGGCCGCGCGATTACCCATATTCAGCGCTGACTTACTAGTAGTTGTTGTATTCCGAGAAGACAACCGCATTGCCTTCGCTATCGGTCGCGAAAGAGTCATGTAGTTTCCCTCGTCGTCGTTCCGCCCCTTCGAATTGATGGACGGGATCACCGGAAATGTCGATCCCATCGACTCGAGCTGGTCGGTTGTTCCAGGGAGGCGCCCCGTCTTTTCTGCGCTCGTGCCCGCCTGGCGGTGGTAGGCGCCGCTGTCGAATGCGTGTGACGCATCACCATTCGGTCGTGCGCGGCTGTCACGTGTGCGGCTGACTCGGTCGATGTCATCTCGGTATCGCGGAGTGCGGAACGGGTCTTGGACACGCGTAACGGACTGCCAAAGACTCGGAAGCACAGGTAGCGACGAGAGAAGAGAGATGGCCGAGATGAGCGGGTACGACGACACGAACGCTTCTTTATCGCAGGACACGTTCGATTACGTCATCGTCGGCGCCGGAAGCGCGGGTTGTGTGTTGGCCAATCGGCTCTCCGCCGATCCGTCGATCCGAGTGTTGTTGCTCGAGGCCGGCCCGCCCGACACCCTGGACACCATTCGGGTGCCCGCGCTGTGGAGCGGGTTGATCGGTTCGGAAGTCGATTGGGATTACCGCCTCGAACCCCAACCGCATTACGCCGGATCTGACCTGTACCCCCGGGGAAAGACACTGGGCGGATCGTCGGCGATCAACACCATGATCTACATTCGCGGTCACCGCACCGACTTCGACGGCTGGAGCGAGAAAGGTTGCAGCGGCTGGGATTACGACGCGGTACTGCCCTACTTCGTCAAGGCCGAGAGCAATAGCCGACTCGCAGCACCATTTCACGGCAAAGAAGGCCCGCTGCGCGTCGAGGACATACTGTTTACCCACGAGCTCTCGCAGAGCTGTATCAGCTCGGCCGTCGAATGGGGTCTGCCGTTCAACGACGACTTCAACGGATCGGGCCAAATCGGTGTGGGCACCTACCAAGTGACGTGCCATCAGGGGCGGCGATGGTCGGCTGCCGACGCCTATCTGAAACCCGTCAACGATCGACCCAACCTGACGGTGCGGGCCAATTCGCCGGCCACGCGGATCCTGTTGGATGGTCAACGGGCCTGCGGGGTGGCGTATGTGCACGCCGGCGTCGAGACCGCCGCGCGCGCCGATGCCGAGGTGATCCTTAGCGCAGGAGCGATTAATTCCCCACAGCTGCTGATGCTGTCGGGCATCGGTCCAGCCCAGCAGTTGCGCGCACACGACATCGCGGTCAACGTCGACCTGCCCGGCGTCGGAGCCAACCTCAACGACCACACCATGACCCCCATCGTCTGGGCGACGAAAGACTCGACAGATCTGCTGCAACTGGCCACCCCTGAAAACATGGCCCGCTGGCAGCAGCGCGGCGGTGGCCCCTTCTCCTCCATTGGTGGCGAAGTCGGCGCTTTTCTCTGCACCAACGGCAATGACGTCCCCGATATTCAATTGATCTGTGGTCCAACCGCATTCGTGCACCACGGCCGCTTCAGCCTGCCGCTGGCGAACTTCACCATGCTGGTGGCAGGTACGCGTCCGCGCAGCCGAGGTCGACTCACCTTGCGTTCCAGCGATCCGCTCGGCGCACCCCGCATCGACGCCGGCTACTTCAGCGAGCCCGCCGACCTCAAGGTCGTCATGCAAGGCGTGCGCGCGGTACTGGAAATAGCCGACCATCAACCTCTCAAGGCCAACCTCGGTGCGCTGCGGCTACCCGACAGCGTTCCCGACGACACCGCGCTCACCGAATACATCCGGCGTTGGTCACAAACGCAATATCACGCGGTCGGTACCTGTGCGATGGGCGTGGATGGCGATGCCGTCGTCGACCCCGAACTCCAGGTGCGCGGAGTCGACAGCCTTCGGGTGATCGACGCCTCGGTGATGCCGTCCATCATCGGCGGCAACACCAACGCGACCACCATCATGATCGGCGAAAAGGGCGCTGATCTAGTGCAGGCCAAGCGGTCTGGCCGCCCCATATCGCACCGAACTAAAGAAGGCGCAACATGACAACGTTTCGCGCGGCCCAAGTCACCTCACCACGAGGACAACTGGCCGCGAAGAGACTCCTGCACGCAGGAGTCTCTTCAAGAAGAAATGGTAGAAGATGAATAAAAGGCTGATTATTCTCGGCGCCGGAATCGGCGGACTCAGCGTGATCAAAGAACTCCGCGAATCAGGCGTGCCCATCAACGATCTCGACATCACCATCGTCGACGAAGACTTCTCACACTTCCTGGGCTTCACCCTGCCATGGGTGATGCGCGGATGGCGCGACCACGACAGCGTTTCCATCCACCCCAACACCGAAGCATTGTCGGGGATCACCACGGTCGTCGGGTCGGTCCGGGCCATCGACCCAGAACAGAAAACCGTCATCCTCGCCGATAACACCGAAATCCCCTGCGATGCTTTAGTTATCGCAACCGGTGCGCGCAACGCTGTAGGCAGGATCCCCGGACTGCAATCGGCCGTCGATAACGGCGCGGCAGTGCACTACTACAGCGCCGACGCCGCCGCCAACGCCCACCGCGCCCTGCAGAACTTCAACGGCGGCAAGCTGGTTTTCCTCGTGACCTCGCAGCCCTACCGCTGCCCCGTCGCGCCCTACGAGGGAGCACTATTGGCTGCGGATCTGCTCACGGAAAACGGTGCACGGTCGGCGACACAGATCGCTGTCTACAGCCCCGAAAAGCAACCCATGCCTTCGGCAGGCCCCTACGCCGGCCCCGAACTGGTCGAACTTCTCAAAGCCAACGACATCGACTTCTTCGGCGAACAGAGCGTTGCGCGCGTCAACGCCGACGAACGGTTTATCGAGTTCGGAAACGGCACCGCAGTCGGCTTCGACCTCCTGGTGTTCGTCCCCCCACACGAACCCGCCGTCACTCTCGACCAACCAGGCTGGATCGCCGTCGATACCACCACCATGCAAACCCAACACCCTGGAATCTTCGCCATCGGCGACACCACCGCAGTCACCTCGCCGTCAGGCCGACCCCTCCCGAAAGCTGCGATCTTCGCGAAAAACGGCGCTAAAGCCGCCGCCGACAACGTTCTGCGCTACCTCGGCAAGACTGACCGCAGCGGCGGTTTGTCCGGCGAAGGCTACTGCTACATCGACACCGGGGCACGCACCTCCGCCCGAGGTAAAGGCGACTTTTTCACCCTGCCGCACCCAGAAATCCACCTGACCCCGCCTTCATCAGAGCTGCACCACGAAAAGGAGCAAGAGGAGCAGGACTGGCGCGCACTGTGGGAATGCAAGCCTTCAGACGCGCCACCTGAGCGGGGCGCGGGAGCCGCATCGTGACCGGCTTGAGCGGCAACCTCGTTGCATCGAAAAACCGCCACCCCGACCGTGTCGCGTTGCGCTCCGGCGATCTGCGGTTCACCTTCGCCGAGTTCGACAGTGCGGCCGCCCGGGTGGCGACACTGCTCGACAAGGCGGGAATCGAGCCGGGTGATCGGGTGGGTGTGATGTCGCCCAACACTCCGGCCTTCGCGATCGCGTTCTACGGCGTCATGTACCGCGGCGCCGTCGCGGTTCCGATGAACCCGCTGCTGAAGGCCCGCGAGGTGGCCTATTACCTGTCCAACAGCGCAGCCAAGGCGCTGTTCGCGGCTCCTACCACCGCCAAGGAGGCCGTGTCGGGCGCCGGGGAGACGGGCGTTCAGTGCTGGATCGTCGATGACGCCGAGCTGGCGAACCTGACCGCCGACCTGCCCGAGCAAGGCGCCCCGGTGCAACGCAACCACGATGACACCGCCGTCATCCTGCACACCTCCGGCACCACCGGTAAGCCCAAGGGCGCCATGCTCACCCACGGCAATCTGAGCCGCAATGCCGAGGTTTGTATGCGGTCGGTGGGCGAGATCGGGCCGGACGACGTGGTGATGGGCTGCTTGCCGCTGTTTCATGTCTTCGGCTTGACCATCGGGCTCAACTGCGCGGTGTTGGCCGGTGCGATGTTGACGCTGATCCCCAGGTTCGACCCGCGCGAGGTCCTTGAGGTGATCGAGCGGGAGGGCGTCACGGTGTTCGCGGGTGTGCCGACGATGTATACAGCGTTGCTCGGCGTGGCATCGGAGGCCGCGCAGGGGACGACCCGGAGTTTACGGGCCTCCGTCTCCGGTGGTGCGGCCCTGCCGGTTCAGGTGCTCTCCGATTTCGAAAACGCTTTCGGCTGCCTGATTCTGGAGGGTTATGGGCTGACGGAGAGCTCTCCGGCGGCGTCATTCAATCATCCCCATCGGCCGCGCAAGGCTGGCTCGGTCGGCACCCCGATCGAAGGGGTGCAGATGCGGGTGGTTGATCTGAACGGAGCCGAGGTCGCCCAGGGGCAGGCGGGCGAGATCCAGATCCGCGGTCACAACGTCATGAAGGGCTACTGGAATCTGCCCGAGGCCACCAAAGCCACGATCACCCCCGACGGGTGGTTGAACACCGGAGATGTGGGACGTGTTGACGAGGACGGCTACTTCTACATCGTGGACCGGACCAAGGATCTGATCATCCGCGGCGGCTACAACGTGTACCCGCGGGAGATCGAGGAGGTCCTATACGAGCATCCCGCGGTGGCCGAAGCCGCCGTCATCGGCATTCCGCACGATTCGCTGGGCGAAGAGGTCGGCGCCGCCATCGCGCTGAAGAAAGGGGAGAACGTCGACCCAGACGAGCTGCGCGACTACGTCAAGGCGCGGGTGGCCGCCTACAAATATCCACGCCGGGTCTGGTTGCTCGACGAGCTGCCCAAGGGCGCCACCGGCAAGGTCCAGAAACGCGACATCACAGCTCCCAGCTCTGAAAAGCAAGTTGATCTCCGGCCCACCCCGAGATCACGCGAAACTCGGAAAGGCGCATCATGACAACGTTTCGCGCGGCCCAAGTCACCTCACCACGAGGACAACTGACCCTTATCGATCGAACTATGACCGATCCTGGCCCCGGCACCGTGCGGGTCGCCGTGGAAGCTTGTGGCATCTGCCACTCCGACGTGAACTTCGTCGACGGCCAATGGCCGGGCCTGCAGTTCCCGCTCACGCCGGGTCACGAGATCGCCGGGCGCATCGACGCGCTGGGCGACGGTGTGCAGGGTTGGCGCGAGGGTGAACGCGTGGCGATCGGCGCGTCGGGCGGCTATTGCGAGGAGTGTCGCACCTGTCGGCGCGGCGATTTGGTGCACTGCGAGGCCGGCATGGTCACCGGCGCAACGTTTCCCGGCGGATTCGCCGAATACGTCGTGGCGCCGGCGAACGCACTGGCCCGTATTCCCGATGAACTATCGGCGGTTGATGCCGCGCCGCTCGCATGCGCGGGACTGACCATGTTCAATTCGCTGCGCCGCACAGGCGCTGGGCCCGGCGATCTGGTCGCCATCCTCGGGATCGGTGGCCTTGGTCATCTCGGGATTCAGTTCGCGGTCAAGATGGGTTTTCGCACCGTCGCGATCGCGCGCGGCAGTGAAAAAGGCGATCTCGCTAAACAATTGGGCGCTCATCACTACATCGACTCGCTAACCGGCGACGTGGCCAACGAACTGCAGAGCCTGGGTGGGGCGCGGGTCATCGCGGCCACCGCCACCAATGCCGAGGCGATCTCCGCCGCGATCGGCGGGCTGGGGCTGCACGGTGAGCTGCTGCTGCTGGCTCTCTTGGCCGACCCGGTGCAGGTCAGTCCGATGATCCAGCTGATCAATATCTCGGGCACTGTCCGCGGCCATCCGGTCGGCGACCCCAACGACCTTGAGGACACCCTCAATTTCGCTGCGCTACAGGGCATTAAGCCGATGGTCGAGGTCCTGCCATTGGAGAAGGCCGCCGATGGCTACCAGCGAATGCTTGCCAACCAGGCCCGCTTCCGGGTGGTGCTCACCACAGCGGAGACCGGCACGTGTGTTTCCTCCCTGAACGTGCTGGTGGGCTGAGTCGTGACGCCCACATCGGCAGGCGACGTCGACCTGGCCAACCCCGACACCTTCGTCAACGGTGTACCGCACGACGGGCTGACGGAGCTGCGGCGTACTGACCCGGTGCACTGGCAGCCCATGGCGGGCGAGCCCGGGTTTTGGGCGGTATTGCGCCACGCCGACGTGGCTCAAGTTGCCCGCCACCCGGAGATCTTCTCCGCACGCGAAGGCGGCTTCGCCCTCGAGGATCTCTTACCCGAACAGCTAGCAATGATGCGTAACATGCTGCCGGCGATGGACCCCCCCGTCCACACCGTGCATCGCACGGCGCTGTCACCGCACTTCCGGGCGCGAGTGATGGCCGGGATCGAGGACCGGGTGCGAGAGATCTGCCGAACCGTCATGGTCGAGGCGCGGGAGCGTCAGGAGGTGGAGTTCGTCCATGATGTCGTGTCGCCACTGCCGACGAAGGTGATCGGTGAGTTGTTCGGCTTGCCACCTGAAGACTGGGACCACATCCATGTGTTGTCCGAGCGCATCGCCTCGAACCAGGACCCGGAACTCGTTGAGGCAGAAAGCGACGGTAGCGCCGCCACCATCGAGTTGGCCATGTACGGGATCGGACTCGCAGCGGCCCGCCGCCAAGACGACCGGGCCGACGACCTCACCAGCATCATCCTGCGGGCGGACTTCGGCGGCCAGCCGATGAGCGATATCGACTTCGGCAGCTTCTTCGTGTTTCTGATAATCGCGGGTAACGACACGACGAAGGGGATGCTCTCGTCGGGGCTTCTTCGCCTGGTCCGGCACCCGGAGCAGCTGGCCGAGCTGCGTGCGAACCCCTCCCTGATCCCGGGGGCGGTCGAAGAGATCGTTCGCTATGACAATCCGATCCACTGCCTGAGGCGGACTGCGTTGTCGGACACCGAACTCTCGGGCACCCGCATCGCTGCCGGTGACAAGGTGGCGATGTACTACACGTCCGCCAACCGCGACGAAGCGGTGTTCGCCGATCCACAGGCGTTCGACATCCACCGCCGCCCCAACCCGCATCTATCCTTCGGGATCGCCGGCCATTTCTGCCTGGGGGTTCACCTCGCACGCCTTGAAGGCAAGGTCTTCTTCGAGGAATTGCTCGACGCGTTCCACACGATCGATCTCAATGGCGAACCTGTCAGAACCCGGTCCAACATCACCAATATGTTGCGACTGCTACCGGTCCGTCTAACCGCCTGATGGCAGCAGAGCAGACGCAGTCCCACGTGAGCGACCTATATGGCCTTCGGCTCGCGGCACCCGATGAGCTACGCGAGTAACGAAGGAATCGCATGACGCCACCACACCCGTTCGACAATGCCATCCACCTTGACGCCATCGACGGAAACGTCAGGCGCGGCTGTACCCACCCGGAGTGGGCCAACATGGTCGGCCCGTTCGGCGGGATCACCGCCGCCGTCATGCTGCGTGCCATTGAAACGCAGCCCGACCGCATCGGTGAGCCACTGGCGCTGACCGTCAACTTCACGGCGCCCATCGCCGACGGCAATTTCGATATCTCGCTTCGGGCCGCGCACACCAACCGCACCAATCAACACTGGATCGCCGAACTCAGTCAGGACGGCGCGGTCGCAACCACCGCGACCGCGGTGTTCGGCGTCCGCCGCGATACCTGGGCTAGTACCGAAGCGCACCCGCCGACCGCACCGCCGCCAGAACAGCTCATCCCCGGTAGTCCTGGTCCGGGCGACTTCATCACCCTCCACCACAAAGCCTTTTGCTTTCGACAGCAATGTCGTCGACCCTCACCAGTGCGCCATTGAATTTCGATTCACCGCCGTGCATCAGACCATTCATTAAGCAGGACAACGGATTCTGCCGCAAACGGGAAGAGGATAAATTTGTCTGGCAATCACACACCACTTGTGTTTATTCATGGTTACTCGCACGGCTCTTGGTGCTGGAGTGATGTGCTTACCAACGTCGCGGCCGCAGGTCGGATCGCTGTCACCGTCGACATGGCAGGGCATGGGCTTGACGCCCGCCGCCCAGATCTTCTCACCACGCGTACGCGCGATT